>CAXXFH010000004.1:0-5496679 GCA_963677085.2 Thermoguttaceae bacterium | reverse complement strand
TTCGGCGTGAAACGGCTTGGGAAAGCCTTCGACCGGCTCGCCATTTTGCCAAGCATAAACGTTGCCGTCGCCGAAGACGTAGAGCGTATCATCCGACCCAATATGCAATCCGGCGACGCGGAAGGCAATCTTGCGGATCAAGGTGCGCTTGGCCGAGGTAACATCCAGCCAGAAAAGCTGATCCCCATCGACGATGACGACCTGGCCATCCTTGGCGTTGGATGACATCCGATCGACATTGTCGTCGATCCGAACAGGCTTCGAGTCTGGTTGGGATGTGAGCGAAAGCCAGTAGGCGGTCTTACCGAGCAGCAGGACCAAGCGATCGTCGGCGCGTGTCATTTGGTCGCTGTGACTGGTGCTGGTAGGGATCGCGAAGGAAGCCAGCAGACGGCCATCCAACGCGTAGCGATTCAGGCGACCTGCGCCGGCCCGTTCCCAGAGAGTCTGTTCGTCATCGATTACAGGCCCGATTCCACTGGCTTGCCGTTCGGAAAAGGCAACCAGGGTGTCGCCCGATTCTCCCGAGTTTCCCAGGACGCCCGCAAAACGGAGTTCGGCAGCGTGAACGGAGACGGCGCAACCAACGAAGGCGGCGAAACAGAGGACAATCGCAACGGCAGTTGGCTTCATCGTGGTGGGAATCCTTGTTGGGTGAGCAGTGCGTCACCTAGCGCTTCGTCAACTCTTATACCAGAGATCGGGTGCCATGCCCACGCTTTCGTGGGCATGCCGAAATTGCCGGGAACACGCCCACGCAAGCGTGGGCAGGGCACTCCAATTCTTAGAGGCTATCCGGGAAGATTCCCCGGGAAATTGAGGCTTTTCACGCGGCACGGTAATGGAACTCAGGAACGGGATGGGGCTTGGTCAGACGTCGGAGTATCAAGTGAATCGTGCTGATGCGGATCATCGACTCGCTCGAATCCGTTCGCCGCTCCAGGTCTTTGTTGTGCCGACGATACCGTCCGTTCCACGCATAGGTGCGTTCCACCACCCAGCGTTTGGGCTGCAACTCGAACCGGCCAGGCGTCTCCCGTCGCGGGACGACTTCCAGCTTCCAGGGTTGGTGGGATTGTGCCATCCAGGCTTCCAAGTCATGGTTGTGGTACTTCTGGTCCGCAAAGATCGTGCGCAATCGCGGATAGTCACGCCGACGCATCTGTCCCAACACCGACGGGACCGCCCAGGCATCATCCCAGGCCGCGCTGGTCACCACGACAACCAGCAGCAAGCCCAGCGTATCCACGAGAAAATGGCGTTTTCGGCCGGTGGTCTTCTTGCCGGGGTCGTATCCGCGTTCCCCGCCAGCCTCCGTGGTCTTGACCGTCTGGCTGTCGATCACTGCGGCACTGGGCGTCGGCTCTCGGCCGACCGCCGTCCGGACCCGGGCTCGCAGGGCATCCATCATCCGTTGCCACGTGCCGTCATCGCGCCCAGCGGGGCAAAATAGTCGTACACCGTGCTTTTGGGCAACAAGTCATGGGGCAGCATGTCCCATTGGCAGCCCGTGCGATTGAGGTACAGGATCGTGTTGATCACCTCCCGCAGGTTCACCGTGCGGTGTCGTCCTCCCCGCTTCGCGGGTGGAATCAGCGGCTCCAGGATTGCCCATTGTTCATCGGTCAAATCGGTCGTATATCGCTTTCGCGTAATCGTCTGCATAGCAATTACCTTTCCTTGAATTTGGAGGTGTAATTCTATGCAGCCTCACTACTTACAACAAACACCCCTTTCCGGATAGCCTCTTAGTGCGAACCGAGGTGACACCGGTCCCGACAATCCGCCTCGGCGTGGCCGGTGGAAATCGCGCATTCATCCTTACGAACGATAACGCGCACATCAGTGCGCGCGGATTCGATTTCTACCTTCCTGGTCACGACTGGTCGAACCTGCGACTGGCCGCGGCCTTGGCTTGGCCGAAGAACACCGATCGCCACGAACGTCTCGCCCACCTGGACCACCGAGCGATTCACCGCCCTTTTTCGGAGAACACAGCAGATTGGGCCCCGTTCGATCTGGCCAATTACCGTCAGCTTGTCGCCGAACGTAAGCAACAGATATGGATCGAATTCCAGCAGCCGGTCGACGGCAAGGCCACGATCGTCATCGAAGGCCAAGACGGCACGCGTATCCGTAACCTGGTCTCCGGCCGGTCGTTTACCGCCGGAAATCATCGGGTGCGTTGGGACGGACTCGACGAGAAAGGTCGGCTGGTGTCGCCGGGCAACTATCACTGGCGGGGCATCACCCACCCCGGCATCGAGCCCCATTACTTGATGAACTTCGCCAACGGCGGTGAAGAGACCATCAGGCCTTGGGGACCAAATCACGGTGTACTCCACGATGCGACAACCAATGGCCAACTCGTCTTCTTCGCTGCTCCGGTGACCGAGGGCGGTTGGGCCTTGCTCTCTCTGGATGCCGACGGAAAGTTGGTACAGGGTTACGAACACCAGCAAGGTTTCGGCATTGGCCACAACGCGATCGCTGCCGACGCTCAATATCTCTACTGCGCGCAGGATGGTTTTGGCTGGGGTGGCACACGCGGCATCGACTTCGGCAGCGACGCTTGGACTTCGGCCTGGAAGCTGACCGTCGCACGGTACGACATCGAAACCGGCAAAGTTGTCGAGTTTCCCGGCCGGCAGCGCGCGTTCGAGGCCGACACGATGGATGTCGGCCCCGGCTCGGCCCATAAGGATTTACGCCAGTACAACCTCGCAGGGCTTGCCCTTCTCGACGGAAAGCTCTACGTGGGCTCACGTCGGCAAAACGCGGTCCTGGTGTTCGATGCAGAAACCGGGAAACAACTCCACGCGATTCCCGTCCAGTGTCCACGCCATCTTGCCGCCACGCCGAGCGACGTGCTTGCGGCGACCGACCGTGGTGTTGTTCGCCTAAGCGACCGGAAGTTGTTGATCGAAGCACGCGAGATGGAACTGTCGGGCATCACGGTCGCCCCGTCCGGCGATATCCTCGTGAGCGACCGAAAATCGCATCAGATCTATTGCTACGGTCCCAGCGGTCGTCGGTTAGCCACGATCGGGACACCCGGTGGGCCGTATGCGGGCGTTTACGATCGAACGCGCATGGTGAACCCCGCGGGCATCACCTTCGGCCCCGACGGCAAGCTTTGGGTTACCGAAGAACGATGGAATCCAAAACGTATTCTTGCCTGGGATCTCACGAAGAGCGAAGTTGTTTACGAGAAGTTCGGCATGCCGCACTACGGCGGTAGCGGTTCCGGATTCGACACGGAAAATCACCGTCGCTGGATTGGACTCGGTTGTCTTTGGGATGTCGATTTTGAAACACACCAAGCACGGCCGACGCACGTTCTGGCCCAAGAGGAAGGCCATTTCCGATACTATCATCCGGACAGCTATTCGTTCTTCTACGAGAAAGGCCGAACGTTTCTTGCCACGCGAGGAAAGATCGCATTGATCAGCAAACTCTTCGAAGACGGCACGATTCGCGATCTTGCGGCTGTCTCGAATACCGAGCAGTTCAGCTACGGCTGCAACTGGAAGCCGCCGCAATCGTACATCGATGCTTTCTACGAACTCTGGCCCGAGCTGCGTGAGAAGGAATGGCCCGGCGGCAAGGGAAATCAGGGCAAACCCTATGCGCAGCGTCAGCAAACCGGCGTTCTCTGGGTAGATCGCAATGGCGACGGCAAGCCACAAAAGGAAGAGTTTGATTTCGGCCCCAAAGGCTATGAGTTCGGTGGCGGTGCTTGGGGACACCGTCCAGGAGAAATGCAAAGTCACCTGGGCGGGTTGAATCCGAGGCGGGAGAGGGTGGAGCGGGGCCGCCATTGGATTCGTTCGGCGGTTGCCCGAAGGGGTTCGCCTGGAGGGTGGATCAGGCGGAGGACGGCCAGAGCGGCGTTGGTCAGCGAAGCGAACGCCTCGGCCAGGCCGGGCCGCTTGGTGTAGTGGCGATCTTTGTCCCACCAGCGGTCCTTGACGAAATGAAGGCAGTTTTCCACCTGCCAGTGGTCACGAATGGTGGCCTGGAGTTCACGCGGCGTGACCGAATCGGGCTCCAGACTGGTGATGAAGTACCGGCTTTCGCAGGAAAGGAGCGTGCCCTCCGCCGAGCGCACTAAGCGATCAACCCGAATGCCGATCCGGCAGCCGGGAACGTTCAGATGCTCGCGGATATGCTCGGCGTCGTCGAGGTTGACCCAAAGCCGACGCGTTTCCCGATTCAGCCCCTTTTTTCGATGACTTCATGGGCCGGCTCGGTGGCCGTCTCCTGGAAAAAGCAGGTTTCCAAGGCGTCCAGCATGTCGGGCTGGTTCGCCTTGACTTGGAACAGGTAGTCGCAGCCGTGGGCTTGGAGAAGTTCGAGCAACGGCCGCTGGGCGTAGATCGCATCGCCGGTGAGCAGTTGCAGGGCAGGATAGGCCTCGAGCAACTCAGCCAGATGCACTTTGAGACTCCCAGGCTCGTTGGTTTTGTCGCCGCCGATCGACCATTGGTCCAGCGTCAACTTGACCCGTTGCAGGAAAACATTGAGCATCTGCACGGGCGAGCCATCGGCGCCAAGTCCTTGGCGACACATCTTGCCGTCGACCGCCGCAGCCCAACGGCCCTCCTGATCGGCCAGGGCCGTGTTCAGCCATAGGGCGAACGCCTCGCGAAACTCGTCCAGACTGAGCCCGGCCAATGCCCTGGAAATGGTCGAGCCGCACGGGGATTTGTCGCGTGTAAATCCCCGTGGTTCCTTGAGTTCCTCCCAATTCGCATTCGCCCAACGTACCACCACGGCCATCTCGGTAATCCGCCCCAACAAGCCGAGAAACACCAAGGAAACGATGCCGGAGAACGGATGCCTCACCCCCCTGGGGTCGCGTGGATCCGAAACCTTTGAGAATACCGCCTCCAACTGACTCAACGACGATGCGACCACGATACGGCCCTCCTTGAAACGTAGGAAACTCCCGCCGCAACTCCGCCACGGCCTTCCGTTTCTACGACCCAGCCCACCCCTTGGTTGGCAAAATAGACTTTGCATTTCTCCTGGGACACCGTCAGATGTCGTTGACTTTCTACATGCCGGCGGTCGTCGACGGCCAAACGAGAGTCGTCGCCATCGCGCCCAAGGGCTTTCTTCCCAACGGTGTTCCCGATTACCCAACGCTTGCCGAAGCCATTGCCGAAGGGACCACCGTCGACCTTCAGCCGGGCTACGCGCGAAACAACGTCGCAACGGGACGCGATCGCTTCGGCCGTTTCCTATTCAACTCCGATCCGGAAATGAACGCCTACGGACCCGACGGAAAGCACCTTTGGTCGTATCCAAATTAGTGGAGTAACGTTCATGGTTCACATCGAGCCCCGTTGCCGGAGACGGGCGTGATGCAGGGAACTCTAGGAATTCTCGGAATCGCCCCCTTCGACGATCGGGCCGATGTCTTCATGCTCAACGGCAACCACGGGCGGTGCTTTCTGTTGACGTCCGACGGCCTTTACCTGGACGAAATGTTTCGCGACGTACGGGTCAGTTATCTCAACGACGCGTACCGGCTCGGCGGCGAGATTTTTGGCGGAACCTTCGATCGGGCAGATGGCAAGTATTACACCCAAATCGGCCACGGCCCTTACCGCATCTATGAGGTAACCGGCATTGCCGAAGCGAAACGAATCGAGGGCAAGGTCACCGTCTCCGAATCACAAGTCAACGCGGCCGAGCACAAGATCACTATTTCCACGCTAAGCGAACCAGCGAAAATCGACGGCAACCTGAACGATTGGCCCAAGCAACCGACACTTACGTGGGACCAAAACGGCAAGTTCCGTGTCAGCCTTCACACAGGCTTCGACGACGAGAACCTTTACCTCGGCTATCAGGTTCAAGATGCATCGCCCTGGATCAACAACGGCCGCGACTGGACCACGCTTTTTGCCACCGGCGACACCGTCGATCTACAGATAGGAACCAACCCGAAGGCCGACCCGAATCGAAATCAACCGGTCGTTGGTGACAAGCGGCTAATGGTAGCTCCGTACGAAGGCAAGCCGATTGCCGTCCTGTTTGAACATCGCAAGCCCGGCGGTAAGAACCCGATCGAGTTCACTTCGCCCTGGCGTGGCGAGAAGGTCGACGATGTCCGCCAGCTTGCCGAGACGGAGGTCGCGGTCAAAACGGCCGGCTCAAGCTATATCGTCGAAGCCAGGATTCCGCTGAGTGAGCTTGGTCTGCGAGTCGAACCAGGACAACCCTATCGGGCCGATTTCGGTGTGACCTTTGGCGATCCCGAGGGCAGGGAGACCCAACTCCGTTGCTACTGGGCCAACCCCGCCACGATGCTCGTCGACGACATCCCGGGCGAAATCATGCTTCACCCGAAACTCTGGGGTGAAATTGCCGTGGAATAGTGCCACTTTCCGCCGCCCTCCGCACCGATCACCCTTCACACAACAGCCACTCCCTTGGGAAACCGGGGCCGCCCTCATGGAAGGGGAATTTGAGGGCGGCGCGGGCAGCCCCGTCGTCCACAGGGCGGCAAGGCCGCCAACCAAACGGTGCTGCCGCACCCAGTCAGGAACCCACTCCCGTTGGTCGCTGATCTTCGTGAAAAACTTAACGATCTTTGAGGTTAGTACAGATAGCGCCTTCGCTGGGGAATTCCAGGTTGGAGTGGAGGGGCTTAAGGAATCGATCTCCTTCGAGTAAAATGGTAGGTTTGGTGCTGCCGCGTTGGCCGGCAGGATGGTAGTCCCAAAACCTGCACCGGCGACTCGCCTATTCAACGCGGGAACACCCGGCAAGGGGTTTGCCGCGAATGGTCTTTCGGCGGCGGTTTGGAACTGGAGAACTTGAGTGACGATTTCTGGCCGCTATTATTCCGAGTTCAAGGGCGCGACCTTCGTCATTCAGGCGGAAGACGAGGCGGTCGAAAACCCAACGACGACCCTTGCGATCCTTCGTGGCGCGAGCGACCTGCTTGCCCACGGCATTCGGGTGTTGCTCGTCTTCGGCAAGGGTACGGAGTTTGAAGACGAGCTTCGCACGAGCTTCGGTGCCCGGCCCCATCCCGAAACCAATCGTCTTGTCCTGCCCGAGACGGCGCTAACTCGCATTCGAGAAGAACGCAACAGAATCTTGCGCGTAGTCGAAGAATTGTGCGAGACCAACGACATCCCGTCGTGCGTGCTCCCAGAGTCGACAATACGCGTCGAACGCCGCATTGCCCATGGCAGCACCGGCGTCGTTACCGAGGTGAAAACGCAAGCCATTCAGGTCGCCTTGAATGAGCAGAAGCTTGTAATCCTTGGTTTTGGCGGCGAGGACGGGCGCGGGCGTTTTCTTCACGTTCCGTCCGTATCGCTGGCCGCCGATCTGGCCGTTGAACTCGACGCACAAAAGCTGCTTTTTCTGATGCACGCCGATGGTATCACCGTCGCCGATCGCAAAGGGATCAAACGCCCGTTGAGCTTCGCAGATCTCGAAGGACTTCTTTGCCTGTTGCAGCGAACGACTCCCGCCGGCGAGGTTATCGTGTCGGGCGAGGTGTTGCCCAAGGTTCATGCCTCGATCCGTGCCGTTGCCGGGGGCGTGAACCAGGTTCACCTCGTTTCTTACTCACGACTGCTCGACGAAGTGCTCACGCGAACCGGCGTCGGCACGATGATCGAACGTCGCCAGAGCCACCACGTCGACTACGCCGAGCCCGAGGATTTAGACGAAATCGAGCGTTTGCACATCGAGTCCCAACGCTATATCAGTCCGTCGGGGACACCCTATGTAAAGCCGCTCGACCGGTCGGAACTCGAACGTTTGTTGCCGCAGACGTTCCTGTTGCGCCACCGCGGGGTTGTCATCGGCAAGCTCCATCTGACCGAAGTCCCGGGAAGTCCCAACACGTGGAAGATCGGTGGATTTGTGATCGGAGAAAACCACCAGGATTCTCAGCAAGGTCAACTTCTGCTCTCGGAAGTCTTCATGCGGTTACAGCAGCAGGGATGTCCGCGAGCCGTTGCCATCACGGCATCGCAGCGGGCGCAAAGTCTGTTTCGGCGTTTGGGTGGTTCCTCCGAATTGACAGCCGAATGGCAGGCCGCGCTTCTCGATGAAGCCGTGCAGCGATACGCCGCGAAAGAACGGCACCAGGTGCAACTTCTCGACTTCGATCTGCAGAAGCCCGGAAATGGCTGAGCTTCGCCACGCGCACCATGCCGGATCGCGGTGCTCCACGTTCCGATTTGGCGTCATCCACGGTGGCTGATCATCAGAATCGGGCAGGTCGTCTCTTGGGCGATGCGCATTGCGATGTGGCCAAACGCCTTCCGCCGAGGGCCAAGCCGCTGCACGCCGAGGACCACCATGTCGCTGGTTGCCGCATGGTCTACGATGACACGGCCCGGGTCGTCGTTTTTCACGACTTCGACGCGAGAGTGGCCGGAAGCCTCGTCGCGAGCAACCCTTGCCAGTTCGCGTATCGCCCGGGTATACACCTGCTGCGGGGTACTTTCGGACAGAACTCGCAAGAAGGTGATCTCGCGCTGGCCGGTTCGCAGCAGACTGCCGAGCAGCCGGGCACGAAGCTGGTCGTGCCAGCCACGGCCGCCCACCGGCACAAGGATCTTCTGAACCTGCGAGAGCTGCCAACCAGGGCTGGCACGCAATACCACAATGTCGCACGGAGCACTGGCCAGCAGTTCGGCCAGTGGAGTGGACGTGGCATTCTGGCGAAAATCGCTTAGCCCAACAAGAATACTTTCGCAGCGGTGTTCGCGAGCAATGCGACGGATTTCCTGCCACGGATTCGTAGCAACGGTGGACAGGGCGCCCGCGCGGACCGACACGTTCATCGTGTCGCCCAAGATCATCTGGGTATGCCGGAGGGGAAGCAACGTCTTGCCCGGCTGCCAGTCTTTCGGTGGAACTGCGACCGAAAGCACCAATACGCGTCCCACCTGTGGCGGAGCCAACGCGTCGGCCACGGTGACCATCGCTTCGACGTTGTGTGGATTGGCGACCGGCACCAGCACCAGTGGGCTGCGACCTCGCAACCGAATGACATCGGGGTCGAGGGCTTCGGTCGAAGCGTCCATGACTCGCGCAGGCCGGGCAAAAAGTCCCAAGAAGAGCAGGCCACCCAGCCCCAGCCACACGCTGGTAATGAAGCCGGCCGAAGGCACCATCACCCCCTGATACGCCGCCAAGGCGAAACAAGCGACGGTCCCCGCCACCGGAACCAGCGGAAACCAGGGTGTCCGAAACGGGGGTGGCCGGCCGGGACTCCGCCGCCGGGCCAGAATGGCAATCCAATGGGCCAACGCAAAGGTCACCAGAAAGATCAAACTGGAAGCCGCTCCGGCCGCCGCGACGTTGGGAATCGCCACGACCATGGTCGCCACGACAGCCGACGTGACCAAAACGGCTGTGACCGGCGTGTGGCGTTGCGGATGCAAGACACTTAATGCATGGGGCATCGTTCGGTCGCGAGCCATCGCCGCTGCCACGCGCGAGGCAGCGTACAAGTTGGCACGCAACGCCGAGAGCATCGAGAGAATCGCCGCCGCGACGACGAGCCAATACCCAAACGGCCCCATGAAATGCTTGGCAGCAACCGCGACGATCCCCTCGGGGTTTTCCTTGCTCGCAGCGACAATCGAACTGCCAGGCTCGACTCCGGCGGTCGAAATCACCAGCAGTAGCGGGATGTAAATCGCCAGGGCAATCAGAAGCGACAGAAACATCGAGCGAGGGATATTGCGAGTCGGGTCGCGAATTTCACCGCCCGCGGCCGCAATCAGGTCGAAACCCTGCAAGGCGATGAAGGTGAACCCCATCGCTTGAAGCAATCCGAAGGCCCCGGACGAGAAGAAGGGCGTCAGACTGCTCTGAATGGAACTGGGCGCCCGACCCGTCAACGCCCACAACCCCGAGGCGATGAGAATGGCGAAAACGGCCAGTTTGCCAACGTTTTCCCAGTGCCCAGCCCCTCCGCCCGTCTTGAGGGTCAGCCGTAGGGTGTAGAAGCCGACCGCCGCCAGGCCGATCAATGTAACAGCGGTCGGGCCGGTAAGATACGCGGGCGACTGACCGGTGAACTGCTGCCAACAGGGGGCCAGGGCTGTAGCCGCGAAGTAACCGAAGCCCAGCGCATAGAGTGCCCCAGCGGCAATCGAGGCGAACCAAACCACCCAACCCACCGCAAACGCCGCCTCGACCGAAAGGACCTTTTTGGCAAACGTGTAGGTCCCGCCCGACTGCGGAAAGGCAGCAGAAAGCTCGGCGAAGCTCAGTGCGGTGAGCAATGCGATCAGGCCGTTGAGCGTGAACGCAACTACGGCGCTCGGCCCAGTGACCGCAAAGGCGGCCCCGGCCAAAGCCAAGATGCCACCGCCGACGATGGCCCCCACGCCAATGCTGGTTGCCCCTAGCAACCCGATCGAACGCTCTGATTCCGAAGAGCGGGTCATTCGAGCCTCCTGCAATTTCGAGTCCTTTCTTATTGGTGCTTACATGGCTAATGAGCCGAAGGCGACCAACGGGAGCCTGGATTTCCAGGTATTCAGTTTCCTGAAGCGATCATTTTCAATGCAAACATCAATAAAGGCGACGGCTGGGGATACTCCCCGAATTATTCAACTTTGTCTAGACTGAGGAGACCATTGGTTTTCCGTGTAATTTGTCAGAAGAGCTTGATGTCTAGTTCGCTGAACCGATAACACTTGTCCGAATGTGGTACAGCAACCGAATAGGGGACGCCAACTTATGGACGGCCCGTCTCTCGTTTATCGCGAACCTGCGCGGAAGTTGTAATGTTAGACTTGAGCCGGTTGGGGTTGTCCTGGAGGTTCTCCGATTTGGCGGCATCGGGCGCGACCGACGGTCGCGGTTTTTTGCGAATGTCGGACGCCATCGTTCCCTAGCCCCCAGTCCCTAATCTCTAGCCCCTACCTGGCCCTGCGGCCTTGTGTCACTATTGCGAATTGGGGTGTCTTGTGTCACAACCACCAGCCCACGACAAACCAGAAACTCGCTCCCAGCAATTGCTCGACATCCTGGCCGAATATGAGCGGTGTCTGATTATAACGCACGACACGCCCGACCCCGATGCCATTGCGACCGGTTGGGCCCTGGCTTTCCTGATCGAGCAGAAGTTGGGCAAGCCCGCGGAACTGGTCGGCGGCGGGGGAATCGTTCGAGCGGAAAATCGCCACATGGTGGATCTCCTTGGCCCCCCGATTCGGCTGGTCACCTCAGTCGAATCATCCCCAACGGCAGCTACGATCCTGGTCGACTGTAAGGCCGGCGCGACCAATCAGTTGATGACACGCCAGGGGCTCGAGCCGGTCGCGGTCATCGACCATCATCCCACCCAGGGTGAACAGGTCGCCGTACGTTTTCGCGACGTTCGCCCGGAAACCGTGGCCTCGGTGACCATAGTGGCCAGCTACCTTCGCGAGCAGGAGATCGAACCGAGCCCCAAATTGGCTACCGCCATGTGGTTCGCAATGCGAACGGAAACGCGGGGAGAAGAGTTTTATTTCTCGCCCCTCGACCGGTCGATTTTAACGTGGCTCACCGAACGAGCGGACCCGATCTTGTTGGCTGAGATCGAGAGCGCTCCTTTGAATCCCGAATACTACACCGACCTCGTTCTCGCCCTGCAAAACACGTTTCTTTTCAACGAAACCGGACTCTGTGTGCTTCCACAGGCCGAGGGGGCGGAAATCGTTGGAGAAATGGCCGACTTGCTCATTCGGTGCCGGGGAATCCACCGTGTGTTATGCGCCGCCGTTGTCGGCGAAGATCTATTCGTCTCGGCCCGAACCGATTCGGACTGTGACGACGCCGCCGAACTGTTGCAAACCACACTTGACGGAATCGGAAGCGGCGGCGGCCACATGCACCGCGCGGGCGGTAAGATTCCCTGCGTACACCGCGATTCGTCTACCAACGAACAGTGGCAACAGGAGCTTCGCCGCCGATGGCTGGCTGCGTGCGGCATCGAACGCGAAGAGGGAAAACGTCTGGTGCCCAAACATGAGATTATTAACCACCTTCGATAACTCCAAGTGAAGACAATTCAAGCAGGATCAAACATCCCCCATGGCAGCGAAAAGCGCGGGCAGCTCAAGAAGCCAGATCTCCCCAGCACTCATCACGACGATTTGTCGCCGCTTGTCTCAAAACAAGCGAGTTCGACGCACGCTTCCGGATAGGGGACGGCTGCATGTCGACCGTCAGTTGCCTTTTTTGTATGTCTACCGCCGCCCATCCGACACGCACGATTTGGGCACGGACCTAGTCAAGGGTGAAGCGGCGTACCTGATCGCTTCGGCAGCGCCGGAGCATCGCGCGGCCATATCCAAGCTCGTCACCAGCCTCGCGCGCACGATGGTGGCGGAGTTTGGTGCCTTCCTGATTGTAGAGGTTTGGGCGGGCCCCGATGGGAGCAAATCCGCCGACCCTTCAGTACCCTCTGTCCCCCCTACTTTCGAGGTCGTGGCTCCACCATCGTCAGCACTGGCAAAGACCGTCGACGTGCTAACGCGACGTCTGCGACGCATCAAGGTACTCAAGCAAGCGGTTGAAGTAGAGGTTGTCGATGACCGGCCGCCAGTGCCGCCCGGCATGCTACCGTTGGTCGACCGCGAGGACGCAACCGGTTTAAATATCTCCAACATCGGCCTGGTCGTCCCTCCCGTCTATCGTAATGCAAAGACGGGTACCGAATTCCCCGTCCTGATGCGGCATTTTCGCCGAAGTTTGGGACCCGCGTTGCGGCAAGCCTTCTACCAATTCACGCTCTCGCAAACCACCCACAAACCGCCGCATTATCACGAACTGGGACGGCGAGCGGTCGTCAAAGTGGTGTGGAAAATCGACGAGCAACTGAACAAAGTCAGCAGTGCCTTCGATTTTCTGCTACAACTTACGCCCGTCAACGCAGATGAAGCGTGGCTGGAGTTCAAAAAATCCGGTTTCGAGCGGATTCCCGAGTTCCATTACCGCCCTACGCCCTTCGATCCTTCGTTGCTGAAACGGCAGTTGTACCAAATTCCCATCGAACGGGTAGAAGACCCCGTACTGCAACACGTGTTCCAGGAGAAACAAAACGAGTTGGACCGCAAGATCACCATGCTCGGCGAGCGAGATACGCCGCGATTTCTGTACGGAAGCCTGCAACTTCATGGCGGCGTGGAAGACGACCTTTTTGAACTCGCAACCCGACTGCTCGACCGGTTACCGCCAAGCCTGGACGGAAAAACCAAGGAACCACAAGTCAATGCGGAATTGTTCGCAGAACGGGCAAGGACCGAGTTCGACTATTACCGCGCCAAGTGGCCCGACTTCACCCCCAAAGCCGAAGTCACCGGCCGCGTTGCAGGCATCATGGTTTCGCGAGCAAGACTACTGATCAATCGCAATACAACGATTCCCGAGTCGCGTGTCGAAGCGCTTTTGCAGCACGAGGTCGGCACGCACCTGCTTACCTACTTCAACGGCCGAGCGCAGCCGTTTCGGCAACTCTACTCCGGGCTGGCACGATATGATGCGTTGCAGGAAGGGCTTGCCGTGCTGGCCGAATATTTGGTCGGTGGCCTCGACCATTCGCGCATGCGTCAGTTGGCCGCCCGAGTGGTTGCAGTCCGTCGGTTGATAGAGGGAGCGTCGTTTGTGGAGACCTTCCGAGCGTTACATTTCACCTTCGGCCTGCCGCAACAAAGTGCGTTCAAAACCACCATGCGCGTGTACCGCGGCGGTGGATTCACGAAAGACGCCGTATACCTCCGCGGCCTTCGTCAGATCCTCAACTACCTGGGACACGGCGGCGAAATGGAGCCGCTGCTGGTGGGCAAGATCGCAACCGACCAGGTGCCGATTATCAAACAGCTACTCTTCCGACGAGTTCTAAGCCCTCCGCCGCTGCAGCCACGTTATCTAGAAAACATCGCCGCCGTGCAGCGGCTCACCGCGTTGCGCCACGAAGATATTCAAGTTTTGGACCTGATCAAGTAGGGCGTGACCGAAAATTGCAACATCCCGGTCACTCGTGCGTTCCGCACTTTGGCCAGTCCAAAAAACTGTCCACAAAGCCTTCTTTCGCCCAAACAGGGCGTTCTTCCGCAAAAAACAGGCCTATTCGAGCTGCCGACCGGGGAATGCGTAGAATTGTGGCGAGAATTCCGTAGAAGCAATTCCCATTGGTTCCGTGGTTGTTTGTGAAACACTTGATTGCGTCCTGTCCCGGGAAACCGGGCCCCGTTGGTCGCCCTAGTTCCATAGGCAATGCAAGCCCCAATAATCTTGGAGTAAACACAATGGCACTTTTCAAGTCGAAACCGGTGATGGCCATGGTCGCGTCGCTTGTCGGTACCCAAGCGGTAGCGGCCGAGTTGAAGCCGGGCGATATGGCGCCCGATTTCACCCTCGTGGGCAGTGACGGCGAAACCTACCGACTGGCCGATTATCGCGGCAAACAGGCGGTCGTGCTGGCTTGGTTCCCTAAGGCGTTCACCCCCGGATGCACGAAACAATGCACATCGTTTCGGGCCGACGGCGAATCGCTGAAAAAATTCGACGTCGCTTACTTCACCGCAAGCTGCGACACGGTGGAAACCAACCGCAAGTTCGCCGAGTCGCTCGCAGCCGACTATCCTATCCTCTCCGATCCCGACGGCAAGGTGGCAACCGCCTACGGTGTGATTGGCACCATCCGCCGCTGGCCGCAGCGTTGGACCTTCTACATCGGTACCGACGGCCGAATTCTGGAGATCGACAAAGAGGTGGACGTGGCGGCGTACGGAGTCGATGTGGCGAAACGCCTCCGAGCGCTGGGCATCCCAGAGCGGAAGGAGGATCGATAGGCCTGGGACCAGGATTCGGGGCACGGGAGGAATACTACCCTGTGTTTCGAAAGGCCACGACCGCTAGTACGTCATCCAGCAAGTTTCTTCCGGTATAGTTCCGGGAACACTCGGCGGGCGTCGTTGTTATTGAAGGTCCAGTCGATTATGGCTTTGCGGCGATTTCGGTCGCGGGCCCAAGTCGCCGCATGACGTTGAACTTCTTCGATTGTAGGAATCCGTCGCCCGAGGCATTGCTTGGTCAACACGGAGATTTCAATTTCTGCCATGTTCAGCCAACTGGCGTGCTTGGGTGTGTAGTGCCATACGATGCGTCGCAGAGATTGCTTCGCTTTCGTGGCGTCAAACGTTTCGATGAGGGACTTTTCGTTGTGCGTGTTGAGGTTGTCGAGAACCAAATGAATCCGACGAGCCTTGGGATAACGCTGAAGCAGATCACGCACGAATCGTGCGAAATCGGCCCGTTTGCGATGACGCCGAGCCTGGACGAAGCGTTTGCCACCTTTCGGCTCAACGGCGACAAAGATACTGCACGTGCCGCAACGACGATACTCGTAGTCCTGCTTAGCCGCCTTGCCTGGTACGGCAGGCTTGAAGGGACACGTATCGTCCAGGAGTTGATACGGCTGCTCGTCCATGCAAATCAACGGTTCTCTCGGGTTGAACGCCTTTTCATACTGGTCGAGGACGTCCTCCATTCTGTCGCGAAACTCTTCGGTGAGTCTCGGAATGCACCATGTTTTTTTCGCCATGGCTTCATGTCGTGCTCTTTCAGCCACAACGCAACCTCGCTCTTGCTGATCGAATCGACGAAGCCTCGTTTCACGGCGTGCACGCAGAGTAGTTCCAGCGTCCAGCGGACGCGGCCCTCCGGCGGATCGCTGCAAGCCAACGCCACGACTTGCTGCTTCTGCCGTGGCGTAAACGTGGGCGGAGCACCGGATCGAGGGGCGTCGTACAACGCTTCCTCTAAACTCCCGGTACAGAACCGTTTACGCATACTGCGAACAGTTCGATCCGTGCAACCAACGTGTTCGGCAATCTCCTCATCCGTGAATCCTTCATCTGATTTCAGCAGAATCAAGGCACGCCGAACCACACGCACGGATCGCGTGCCGGTATGCACCAACTCCTGCAAATGCTGTCGGGCCTCGTCCTTGAGGCGTACAATGTGTTCCTTCATGCCGGTGCTTATACCACCGGAAACAATTTCATGGAAGGCGTACTAGTCGCGCCCAACGCGGCTAATCAAGTGAAGCATCGGCGTTACTTCCACCGCGTTGGCACGTGGATCCTACACGAACTTCATTTGGCCGAAGTGGTATTATCGCGACCGCGCAAATCCCGTTCCTGCTGCTTAGTTCAACTTTCGCACTTTTCGCACTATCGCTGCTGCAACTGATAGCAGCCTTGATTTATGGCGTGAGCCTCGCTCAAGATGGACGGGGGTACCAACCACTTCCGTTCACCCAAAGGAGGCTCACATGAGTCTTGTTACTTCGTTTTGTGTCTTGTTGCAACCCCTGGCCGTGGTGATGACCGTGCCTTCGTTCGCGAATTTCATGACCTTGCTGGCGGGCTGGACTTTTGCCGGTCGGCGCACCGTGACGGGCATGATCCTCGCCGCCGGCGCCGTGGGCACGAAACACCACTCGACCTTCCATCGCCTCTTCGCCCAGGCCCGTTGGTCGCGAGACGAGTTGGGATTGGCCGTCTTCCGGCTGATCCCCTGGGTACCGAACGAACAAGTATTGCTGGGAATCGACGACACCTTGGCGCGGAAGCGGGGGCGGAAGATGTTCGGGTGCGGCATGCACCACGACCCCTTGCTCTCCAGCCGTAGCAAGACGATCACCAACTGGGGTCACAGTTGGGTCGTGCTGGGAGTCGTGGTTCGCTTTCCGTGGTGGCCGGAGCGTCCTTTCTGCCTGCCGATCCTCTTTCGGCTCTACTTGAATAAGGCCAAGGCACGGAAACATCGACGCACCTATCGTACGCGGCCCGAATTGGCAGTGGAAATGATCCGCTTGCTTTGCCGACGCTTTCCCGAGCGATGTTTTCACGTGGTGGGCGACTCGGCCTATGGGGGTAAAAGCATGCTGGCCCACCTGCCCGACAACTGCCACCTGACGAGTCGCTTGCTGAAGAACGCGCGACTTTACGACGCCCCTGCCGCCTCCAAGCCGGGCCGCAAAGGTCGACCACGCAAACGCGGGCAACGCCTGCCGACTCCCCAGCAGATGCTTGGCGAACGCTGCCGGCATGTCGCGCTCGCCATTTACGGGCGGACCGAAACCACGCGGCTGGCCGACGCCGAGGCAAGAGTGCATGCGGTGCCCGATCGGCCGTTGCGCGTGGTGGCCGTTGAAGCCGTCCGCGGCGGTCGCGGCCAGGAAGCCTTCTACTCCACCCGCCACGAGGCGACGGCCGAAGACATCCTCACTTGGTATGCCATGCGCTGGTCCATCGAGGTCGCCTTCCGGGACAGCAAACAACACCTGGGCTTCGAAGAGCCGCAAGGCTGGACCCGCCAAGCCGTCGAACGAACCGCGCCTACGACGATGCTGCTTTACAGCCTGATCGTGTTGTGGTTTGTCGAGAATGGTCATGCTCACTACCGGCCGCTTCCACGGCCTTGGTTTCCTCAGCAACCCCACGCTTCCTTCGCCGACATGCTCGGCACCCTGCGAAGGATGTGCGTCCGCCAGTACGTTTTGTCACTCGGCCTCTCCGGCCCGGGTAGCCGAAAAATCCTGCAAACCCTGGAAAACACGGTCGCAGCAGCCGGATAAAGTGCGAAAGTCGAACTAAGTCCGCTGTGGGTGAGTCCCCGAACACGGTACGTGCTGGCTTTCACCAGGTTGCCGGCGTCGTCGAGGCAGTCCCAAAAGACTTCAACCGTGCGCCGGTCGCCCTGCTGAGCGATTTCGTAGTCGTCGGGCGATAAGTCGCCGCCGAGATTCCGAATGCGATGTCCGTTGTTATTTTCAATTACGAGGGTAAATCGCTTGGCCAACAGGGGAATGTCGGCGCGTACGGGAACCGTTCCGGCAATTTTCGCTCCGGCGACCACGTATCTGCGCTTTTCTACACCACCTCGGTCCAGCAGTTTGAGTTCTCCCCAGGCGTTCTTGGCCGTCCAGAAGAACTCACGCGATGTGTGGCCCGGATAGAGGTTGTCGGCATAACGATGCACGGGCCACGTCCGGCCCGTCGGATCGCCCCAGAGGAACTCTATACCCATCCGAAACACCTGACCGGCGGCAGGCGTGTGAGGCCTTTTGTAGACCATTTTCCAGGGAATCCGCATCTCCTGGATAAAACCGTCGGCCTTGGGCAGCGCTTTATAGGCCAGCGCGACGCCGTGTCCAAGTTCCGCATCGCCGGGCTTGCTCCGCAGAAGAATCTCTTCCTGCCCATCCTTGTCCCGATTTGGATTCTTCCAGTAGGAAAAATGGCACACCGCCTCCTTGCGGTTGGCGAAAAACCAGGTCGTTACCCATAGCGGTTGTTTGTCGGCCAGAATACGCAATTGAACGGCATCGGCGATCCAACCCTTGCTCGGGTTGAAAAGCGGATCGATCGTGCTGTTCAACGGCATCGGGTCTTTCCACAGGCAGCAGAGATACAGGAATTTGTCATCCCACATCGTGGCCGATTTCACCGAAAACCGATCGCGCACCGATACGTCGGCGAACGACCAGATTTGTCCCGACAGGTCCCAGTCGTCGAGGTTTCCGTCGACCGTGACCGGCCCAAGTGCGGGAAGAACCGACATGCCGATATTATGACTCTGGCGGCCGATCATGTTTTGCGAGCCCGCAGCGTGCGAAGTCGCGGAAACAAACGCACCGATGACGGCGCCGATCAATAGAAGTCGTTGCATGGTGTTCCTGCTTCCCGGTTGTTTTCAATGTAGCCGCAACTCGGTTCAATAGCTGGTCTGCCGTTCCGGATTTTCCGGCGACCAGAAGAAATTCGGGCGTCCCTTTTCCATCAGTTGTTTCACTTCTTCCTCCGACAAAGCACGTTCCCAGATCGCCAGTTCATCAATACGACCCTGCAAGGAACGTACCGGTTCGAAACCGGGAAGCGGTTTCCAATTCCCCAAGCGGCAAACCCCGGGCCGGAGTTCGCCTTGTTGTCGGAACGGGCAGCGGAGCACGAGACGGCCGTTGATGTAAAGTCGGCAGGCTCGCTCGTTCTCCGACATGACGGAAACTACGTGCGTCCACTTTGCAGTCGGAATCGGATTGCCCAACCACGTTCGATTCGACAGCGCCACGCTGCTGCCGTTAACGTCTCCATAGGGTAAACCTTGTCGGGTTAGTTGAAAGTGAATATCGCCGTCGTCCCAGTCGTTGGAATTGAAAATGGCATTCAGCGCGTTGTCGAAACGATCCATCTGAAGCCACACGGCGATGGTCAATTCCTGATGTTCGCCAGGAATCGTCAGTTCGACAAAGTCTGAGTCGCGATCGAACAACAGCGCTCGCTTGCCTGGCCAACGCCCTGAAACCCAGCGCGCACCAGAAATATTCCCGTCGGTAACACCCGAGTCGGTTTTCAGATTGGCAAGTATCGAGATATCGTCTTGTTCGGCGAAGGGGAAGTAGCCGATCAAGCTCGGATCTTTCAACAGTTCTTGCTTCCACGTTTTCCAACGCAAAAAGCCGATTGCTCCCGGCGTCAGGTATTCGTCTGGCTGAATGTCCTGGGTTGCAGTGGCCTGGCCGTCGACATAGCGGACTGAATGACCCTGCAAAACGCTCGATAGCAACTCGGAGGAATCGCCGCGACGAACATTCACCTGGCCGTCGAACACGTGAAGATCGCTGTTGCCGGTCGACGGATCGACGCTTAGGCCGAATTCGGTGCCGATGTCCTCGTAGTCCACGTCATGGGCTGCAATCGTAAACCCGTGCGCGGTGGACGGTACCATGGCTCGGACTTTTCCATAATGCAGACGCGTATGGAATGCATCCCGGATATCGAGTTTTGCCGGCGCCGCCAACACCATATCGGCTCCATTGGCAAAACGCAGGTGAATCGCGCCGCTTTGCAGTTCGTAGGTCCCCGGTCCAAACTTCACTTCTGCCGGATCACGATCCGAGGCGAACGAGGCGTCGGCCTCATCGACCAACAACGCCGTGATCCGCTCTTGTGCCGGCATGTCGATACTCGGCTTTCGTTCGAAAAGTAGCGGCAGCCAGGCAGTTGCCGCGGCGATGCAGAAAACAGTTGCGATCGTCCAGGGCAACACAATCGGCAAGCGAATACGCAGCGCTGGCATTCCCGAGTCTTGTTCTTCTGCGTCCGTATGGCGAAGTACCGACGCCAAAGCAGACACAAGCTCCACGCGTTGGACGAACTATTGTGTCGCTTCGGCATCGCTATCGAGCAGTGCGGCAAGTTGCTGCTTCTCCTCGCCGGAAAGTTCGTTGCGAAGATGTCGCTCGACGAGATCATCCAGGCGTTCATGTTCGCTCATCCCAGGGCCTCCGCGTTCCTTTCCAGGCAACTGCGAAGCTGGCGTTTCAATCGGAATAGTGCTTTGCGAACCGCTTCGATTGTCATTCCCAAAGTGTTTCCGATCGCTTCGTAACCCATGTCTTCCGCGTAGCGTAGTTGCAGCGTTTCACGTCCTCGCTTGGGCAACCGAGCCAGACACTTCCGCAGTTGCGCGTGTTTCACACACTCCTTGTCGGACTGGAATTCTTCAAAAGCCGTATCGACGGCGTCGTGGAGAATCCGATCTTCGATCGGCCGTTCTCGCTGCCGTTGCCGCAGTTGTCGTAGCACTTCCAGCCGCACGATCGCCCGACACCAGCCGAGCATCGATGTGCCTTCCTGAAACTCGTTGTGTTTCTTGATCACGACGAGCAAAGCGTTCTGCACGACATCTTCGGCCGCCGCGTAGTCCTGCAACAATGCGTGCGCATAACTAACCAGTGCCGGTTGACAGGCAAACGCCGCCTTGAGAACACGATCTTGTGAATTGCCTTTGTCCATGGAACACTCTTGGTGCCTGCGTTGGAAACGATCGCTTGGCTTCAGGCGTCAATAGACGCCACGAACCTCTCGGATCGTGGACATTTTTTTCCCAGTTTTCTCTTTTACCCGTCGAATAACGACATTCTTTCGGTCGTGGAGGGGGTGAAGCAAGGAAAGTTCGGGATAGTCGCCATGATAGCATCGCGGCCGTCCCCCCGCCCAACGGGCAAGGAAATGTCGCGAGTTTGTCGGGTGCCGTGACGGTGTTGTCTCACCGGCCGCGATATCATTGAGTGCCAGGGTGATTTTGGTAAGTACCTCAGCAACACGATCTCACGTGGAAAAACGGCAAGAGAAGCTTCGCATGACATTGCGTGCATTCAGACCGGCGCCAAACCAACTCTTCCGCTACGACTACGAGAATCGATTCGACCGGCGTCTCCGGCCATCCTCCAAACCTTGGCCACGACCGGGTGCGATCATTTGCCGTCGCACTTGCCAGGCGCTCTTATGACGTCCGCCCGTTTCCTACAGACGGTTTCAAAACTCGGCTTCGGGTTCGCACGTCCGCTGAACGAAGGACCTCGGCACCGGTTTCGAAACGGCTTCTACTCAACTTCTTCCACATCCACTGCCGTATTCCATGAGGATGCATCTTGTCGATTATAGGGGTTGCGGTGTGCGATGGTTATTCGTGGTGATTGTTAGGAGTTTATTGACGGCCCCACCTGCCTGACCTACACTCCAAATGAGGATAGGCGACCCGCTCGTGGGCTGCCACATACCGTTGGGGTTGTGCCCAGCGAGTAATCGGTGTTAACTTCTCGTCGACTGAGTCAGGGGCAAATACATGAACGACGTGACGATGAATGAGCAAACGACCGAAGTCTTCGATCAAGACGAATTGATGGCGCGATGCCTGGGGAAAATCGACCTAGTCGAGCGACTCCTTAAAACCTATCACACGTCCTTGGATGAAGAACTCGACAGACTTGAGGAAGCGTTAGTTTCTGGCGACGCGGAAGAGGTTGCCAGAGTCGCTCACCGTCTGAAGGGCTCCTCATCCAACGTTGCGGCGCGAAGTTTGCAGAGTAAGGCTGCCGCCGTGGAAGTCTTGGCTCGGCAGGGGAATCTAGAGAATGCCAACCCGCTGATGCACGACCTGCGACGCGAACGAGCACGATTTGTGGATGTACTTACCGATTTGGCGTCTTTCGAGTGACCGCTTCGTGCTTTTTGAACAGAACAATAAAAGGGTCTAGCCGCTACAAAAAATCCTGCCGTTGGTTTGCTTGACTTCGTGACGATGTTTACGGAATCTAGGGGCATTACCACCGTTGCCAGAGGTCATCATGCGTGTACTCGTTGCTGACGACGATCATTGTTCCGTCGACATACTGTCCGAATGCCTTCGGGAATACGGGTACGAGGTAACCGTTGCACGCAACGGACTCGAAGCGTTCGATTTTGTGCGCACCGGCCAGTTTCAGTTGGTAGTCTCCGACTGGGAGATGCCCGAAATGAACGGCGTGGAACTTTGCCGGCAGATTCGAAGCCGCCAGTGGTGCAAATATATCTACGTAATCCTACTCACGTCGCACAGTGGCGTCGACAGTATTGTGCGCGGTTTGAACGCTGGAGCCGATGATTTCATCTCCAAACCGTTCAACCCAGATGAGCTCCGGATGCGGATGCGAACGGGCGAACGAGTTTTGTCGCTGGAAGCCCGCGATCTGACGATCTTCGCACTGGCGAAGCTTGCCGAGTCGCGCGATACGGACACCGGAGCCCATCTCGAACGCATCCGTCACTACTGTCGCGTTCTTACGAGTGAGCTTTCCCAGTGGGACAAATATCGCGACATTGTCGACGGCGAATTCTCTCAACTGGTCTTTCTCACGAGTCCGCTGCACGACATTGGCAAAGTCGGTATTCCCGACAAGGTTTTGCTGAAGCCGGGCAAGCTTACGCCGGAAGAATTCGCTGTGATGCAAGAGCATACGACGATCGGCGCGAAGACGCTTGAAGCGGCTGCCGCCGCCCATCCCGAGGCGAAGTTTCTCGCCTACGCCTGCGACATCGCGCTAACCCATCACGAGCGGTTTGACGGGCAAGGCTATCCGGAGGGGAGATCCGGTGAGGAAATTCCACTTTGTGGGCGTGTTGTCGCGTTGGCCGACGTTTACGACGCCCTGACGACCAAACGGATCTACAAACCTGAGTTCACCCACGAGACGGCCAAGTCGATCATCCTCGATGAACGCGGGAAGCAATTCGATCCGGATATCGTCGAGGCGTTTGTCCGACGGGAAGTCGAATTCGTGGCAATCCACGACCAATTTCCTGGCGGCGAGGCCGAGACGGACCTTTCCAGTTGCGATGTTGCCCCGGTGGTCGACTTCGCCACGGCAGCACCACAACCCGTGTGGTCTCTCTAATCGCTACAAGCGGCCCGACCCTCACGTCACGCTTAAAGCGTTGTCGCAAACCACTCATCTGTGGCCTTGGAAAACGCCGATCCGACGGTTATTGATGTTGGCATTGGAAATGATCGCTTCGGGAAGGCGAACACCTGGAAATCCAGGCTCCCGTTGGTCGCCTTCCGCTCATTAGCTATGCAAGCGTCATTAGTCCGTTGATTACCTGCGTTATTTCCCCCGCGATAGAGGGTGCGCCATGCGGCACAAGTATTTGGCATTGATGTCACTGGGGCTTCTTTTGGTGGGCACCGGCGAGTTGTTCGCCGACGGGATTATCCTCGACGGGGTCACGCCGCGTTCGATCGGACGTGGCGGAACCAACCTCGGATTTGCCGACAACGGTGGGGTATTGTTCGACAACCCCGCGGCCATGGTCAATCTGCCCGGGCAAGGGCTCGACGAATTCGGCGTCGATGTCATGCTCACCGACTTCGACTATGGCGATGCGACGAATGCCACTCGGGCGAGTGTCGGCGCCGTTCCTCTTCCGCAAATTTCCTTCATTCGCAAAAGCGACTCGGGTGATTGGGCTTACGGTATCGGCCTGTTCACGCCGGCCGGGTTCAACGAAAGTTGGGACATGGAAGGTCCGGCTCCGCTAACGGGCAACCGGCATTATATGTCGTTCGGCGCCCTTGCGAAGGTCTTGCCGGGTGTGAGCTATCGCGTTAATGATCGCCTTTCCGTGGGAGCCACATTGGGCGTTGGCATCAACCACACGGAACTCGAAGGTCCCTACTTCGTTCAGACCGGTGCCTTGATGGGAACGCCCTTGATGCTCGACCTCCAGGCCACCGGCGCAACGATGGTTTGGTCCGTTGGCTTGCAGTATGAGATCTCCGACGCCACGACCCTTGGTGTCTGCTACCAAAGCGAAAGCCGATTCAAACTCGACGGGGAAACGCGAATTGACATCCCTGGCATGGGGCTGTGTTCATACAAGACGGGCGTCGATATGACGTATCCCCGTTCCTTGGGAATCGGCATGCGACACGAGTTGTGTCCACACCGCATCGTGGCCGTCGACGTCGTCTGGTACAACTGGGCGGCTGCCTTCGACGACTTCGGCATCCGTCTTACCGAGCCCTCGGCCGCTGGCTTTCCAGAACTCACCGATCAGCTTCCCCTCAACTGGCGCGATTCCGTTTCACTGCGCCTTGGATATGAGCGCAAGTTCGCCACGAATCACACGCTCCGATTCGGCTATGTCTATCACCGCAATCCAATCCCAAACGAGACGCTCACCCCCTATATCCAAGGGATACTCGACCATGCGTTTTCGGTCGGCTACGGTGGTCCGCTCCACGGGCGTTGGAACATGGACCTCGCCTACATGTACTCGTTCGGGCCGACAGAAGAAGTGGGAACGAGCAGTATCGTTGGTGGCGATTTCAACAACAGCACCCACAGGGCGCAGACTCATGCTATCGGGGTGAGCCTGACGCGGATGTACTAGAGGCGGTTTCAAAACCCGGTTTCGGCTTCACAAACCCGTCGAACGAATGTCTCTATTGGTAGTTTTGAAACGGCTTCTAACCCAACACAAAGTCGCAAAGCCAAAGGGGGACTGACGCCGTGTCGAACACGATGTCCGTCCCCCTTTTTGTGTCACGCGGGTCTTATTGGGTGCCGGATTGATTGCGTGGCGTTTTAGGATCGACCGATAAAAAACTTGCCGGTTCGCCGGGCCGTGCTTCGCAACGGCCCTCGGGGGTTCTGCCTTGAAAGCGGTCAGTTGTTTTCGGGCTGTCCTTAGTTCCCTGTGTGTTTTTCCGCAGAACGAATCCTCCGCGAAATCGGCTCGGGTAGTTCCTCGCTCGGGTGGAGTTCCGCGAAGTCGCCACGCGACTCGGGAGCGAGGCGTTTGGCGCTAGCGACGCAGAAGTTGTAAACGGAATAGATCGGATCGGTCTTTCCCTGCAAAAACGTATCGGAGGGGACGGCTTGGCAGCAATAAAAACCGTTGGCTTCCATCAACTCCTTTGCCGAATTGGTACCGAACGTAAACGGTTCGCCCAAAATTTGCATTCCCCGCATAAACGCTTGAACTTCCTCGGGGAACTCTTCGGGATGGTCAACGGCCTTTTTGTCGACGAGATCGACCCAAAGCCGGCTCTCGGGGTGGGTGAACAGCGGCTGCATTCCTTGCAGCATTGCCGCCACCTCTTCGTCCTGGAAGTACATACTCATCCCTTCCCAGGCCACAAACATCGGCTTGCTGCAGTCGAGATACGGCTGTAATACACATTCCAGATCTTTCGTGCGCAGATCGATCGGCACCTCGATGCGTTGCACGCCGTCGCGATCCTGGATCGCCAGATCGGCAATGCGGCGGCGCCTTTCGCGCAGCGTTGTGGGGAAGTCGAGCTCGTAAACCCGCATTCCTTCTGGAATGTCGAGCCGGAAAGGACGCATGTCCCAACCGACGCCAAGGATCACCAGGTCGCGGCCACCCTGCTGGATAAAACGCATTATCTCCTGATCGAGGTGGCGGGTCCTTGCCGCGACCATGCCGGCAAGTTGTGGCGAACGTTCGCAAAAACGCTTGGCAAGCGCCAAGCCATGTTGCCCGGCCATCTGGGCGGCATAAGGGTCGTCGAAATGTTCGCCACTCTCCTGCGCACGTACGCCCGCGATCAGTTCGGCCGACGAGGTGAGCTTCAGTTCGTACAAGGTGTTGACCTTGTCGGGATCGCTTCCGTCACTGCGAAGCGATTCCGACTGTTGGGCAAAGTACGTTAGTGTGGCCTCGGCAACGTCGATATCCCCGTTCCGGAAGTGTATCTGGAGCGATTCGATAACTGGTCTTCCGCGGAGAAACCGCTTGCCGATCCGGTCACGTCGCCCGTGATCGACTTCGGCTGAGATAGTCAAATCACCTACGCTGGGTCGCATGTATTTGATTTCGCCCTTGAGGAGCCAAAGCGAAATCGACTGCGAGGAGGTAATTGGATGCACCCCGACGACCGGCCACCCCGTCATCAGCGATCCCAGTGCGACACCGCCGGTGTAGTCGGCGGCCAATAATAGGAGTGCAGCTTGGTGCGTGAAATGCTGATTGGTCGACTGAGCGTTGAGTGGCAACAGGGATTCTGCCCGACCCGGTTCCACGTTGGTTACTTCCCACTCGACGAAACTGAGAACGGGTACCTGTTCCTGAAGCAGGGAAGTCAGGACAGCAGGATTCGTGCGAAACTGGCAATCCTGTTCCCAGGGTACTTCGAAGAGGAGCTTCGGGTGCTCAAGATCGATTCGACGATGCATCGTGTTTCGCTCCGTACGTTGAAGGATTCGGTTCGGCGAATAGAAAAGGTGCCGCTTCCCGTACTGAAAGAAGAGTTTCAATGTCAATGGGATTCGGGAGCGTCGCGCGAACCGACAGTCCGCACGAGGGCAGGTACCCCCGCCATCTTGCCCATTATGCTTGAGCTAGGAAAGAGGTCAACATTTTGCCCCAAAGAAAACAAAGAGTTGCCTGAGAAATTTCCACCAGCGCGATGCACCACCGGCTGCATCCTACGAATTTCGCTGGCACACCCCCATGGCGAAAAGAAGAGATTTCACGCGATCCGACAATGCGGGAATATCGCCCCAAATGGTATCTAGCGTAAAGTCATCATCCCTTGCGCTGACACGAAGCTCCTTCGCATGCGAGTAGGCATCAATCCCCCCGCTGGCGATTACGAGGAAATCTTCCAAAGAGTCTCGGAGACTTCCTTGGTGCTGAGGTTTTCTTCGGTTTGTATCGAATCTGGCGGAGCCTTGCGGCGAAATGGGGCCTCGGCGAAGCAGACCGGGAGTCTTTTCGTACCCCCCCGGCTTCTGATCATCGCCGAAACGGCCGATCCAGGCGGATGCCCCCCGGAAATCTGTGGTCTCCGAGCGGAAAAATGTTGCCTTTTCTGGGGGTGTGGACTGTCATAACAAGCTAAATTTGACAGGTACCATAGACGCGTGCATGGATTCGCTTGACCACCAATTGACGTTTGCTTCGAAGCAATGCGTTTGCCGTAGCCTGCGTAGCGAGCCACAACCAAATATGGCGCATTCGCGACACCAAAGACAGAATCGCGAGCGTTTGTCCAACACCGACAAGGCAGCCCCTGAAGGTATCGCTGAGCGGATTGTTGGCGAGGATTATCTTGTGCGCAAACTCTTGCGCGAAGGGGCACGCACGTCTACTTTTTTTGGCCGGCAATTGACCACCGGCGAAGATGTCTTAATCAAGACGATTCGAGCCGACTCGCTTACGACCGGCGCATTGATGCGTCTGGAGCACGAGGCCACGCTGCTTCAGAGTCTTAGCAGCCATTGGATAGCTCCTCTGTTGTTCTGCGGTCGACAGCGCGATGAAATCATTCTCGTAACTAAGTATGTGCCGGGGATTACACTCGACGAGCGTCTGCAACGCGGCGCGCTTTCGCTTCGCGAGACGCTTCTTGTTGCCGAAGCCCTTTTTTCGCCGTTACGCGATCTCCATGCCGTGCGGGTGCTCCACCGAAGTATCCGCACGACGACGTTCATCGTCAACGAGGGCCATTCGCTGGAACGGGCAACCTTGGTCGATTTTAGCCCTGCGCGAGCGGTAGTCGCCGACGCCAACCAGACCGACAAGTCTCTCCATGTGGCGATTTATGCATCGCCCGAACAAGCGGGAACGATCGATTGCGACATCACCGAGGCGTCTGACCTCTACTCGGCAGGCGTGATTCTCTATCACTGCCTCGCCGGCCATCCACCATTTCAAGGCGACACGATCGGTGAGATTCTTTTCGCCCATGTGACGGCACATGCTCCGGAGCTACGCAGCTTAGGCCTTGGTGTGCCGCGCGTGTTGGACGAGCTAATCGGCCGGCTTCTCCAGAAGGAGCCACGGGATCGTTATCAGTCGGCCGAAGCGGTGCTTGCCGATGTTCGTGCCATCAGGAGCGCAATGGAAGCGGGGCATAAAGACCCAGCGATCGTCATTGGCGCTAGCGATCGGCGCACCAGCCTCGCGGAGCCGGCGTTCGTCGCACGTCACGCCGAACTGGCGAAACTCGACGAGCAAATCCAACGTGCAAGTGAAGGCAAAGGAAGCATTGCATTGTTGGAGGGTGAATCAGGCAGCGGAAAAAGCTGGGTGATGGCCGAGACGGCGCGGAGAGCGGCCAGCCACGGTCTCTGGGTTTTGCGTGGCCACGGCACAAGCGAAGTTGCACAACGGCCATTTCGATTGCTCGACGGTATCGTCGAAGCCTTCGTGAGACGAGCGAAGTCGGCACCCGACTTCACGGAAACGAGCATCCGTCGACTCGGCGACTACCGTGAGGCTGTCTGTGCGGCGATTCCCGAACTGCGGAGCGTGTTGGGCGAGAGCAAGGTCGCGCGGATTGCCCCGGAAGCGTTCGGCGAAACACGCACGATCGAGGCCCTCGCACGTTTTCTCGACACGCTAGGGTCCGCCGAGCGGCCGGCAATCGTGATGCTCGACGATTTTCAATGGGCCGACGAACTTACCGTGAAACTCATCCGGCGTTGGCAGGCGCTCGATGCCAACCAGAGCGACCCGAAACGCCACGTGTTTGTGTTTGTCGCGTTTCGAACGGAAGAGGTTGGAGAGAAACACCTGTTGCGAAAGATTCCCGCCTCGTTGTGGCTGAATCTTGCCCCACTCTCGAAAGACGAAGTACAGAAACTTGTCGAGTCGATGGCGGGTCCGTTGCCTGCGGATGCCATCGACACTATTGTGGTGTCGGCCGAGGGAAGTCCTTTCATGGCTTCGGTCGTGCTGCGTGGGCTTGTTGAGGCAGACGCACTGGTGGCCAGCGCCACGGGATGGCAGATCGATGTTGCGGCGATGAAAGACATCGGTTCCTCGCGCCGTGCGGCAGCATTTCTTATGCGCCGTTTGGACCTGTTGCCCGCCGAAACGATCGATTTGCTCTCGAACGGAGCACTTCTTGGCAAGGAATTCGGGATCGACATCGCGGCACATCTGGCGGCGCTTGCCCCGGCCGAAGCGATTGCCGTGCTCGATGAAGCACGGCAGCGGCACCTCGTGTGGTCGCGGCCCGACGGTAGCCGTTGTGTATTTGTACACGACAAGATCCGCGAGGCGTTGCTCGAACGGATGTCGGGCGAAAAACGCAGGGCACTGCATCGGCGTATCGCGCATTATTTGCAGCAACGCGCGCCAAATTCCATGCCGGAGTTGGCGTACCACTTTGATGCGGCAGGCGAAAGTGCGACGGCCTTGCCCTACGCGATGAGTGCGGCCGAGCAAGCCCGTGCGCAACACGCGTTGGAGATCGCCGAGCAACAATATCGGATTGCGCGGAATGGTGCCAACACGGCTGACGAACGCACACAATTTCGCGTGGCCGAAGGCCTTGGCGACGTCCTGATGTTGCGGGGGCAGTATGACGAAGCCGAGGAGTTGTTTCGCCATGCAGCCCGGCTTGCAGAAACGTCCTACGACCGTGCGCACATCCTGGGTAAACAGGGAGAACTCGTCTTCGCTCGCGGCGACAAACGCCTTGCCGTGGCCGATTTCGAAGAGGCGCTACGAATGCTCGGCACCTGGGTGCCGCGCAACAATCCGATCGTGGTCGTCAAGCTTTTGTGGGAAGGGGGCATCCAACTGCTGCACACCCACTTTCCGTCGCTACTAGTTCACCGGCGCAGGCGGCTTCCCGATGCGGCGGAACGCCTCCGACTGCGACTCTTCAGCAACCTGGCCCATGGATGTTGGTATTGCCGTAGCCCCCTGCTGGGAATGTGGGCACACCTGAGAGGGCTAAACATTACGGAACGCTATCGGCCCACGCCCGAAATGGCACAAGCCTATTCGGAGCATGCGCCGGCGATGACCTTGGTTCCCCTGTTCCGCCGAGCGCTGACGTATGCCGAAAAGTCGCTCCGTATTCGCGAAGCCGACAACGATCTCTGGGGGCTGGGCCAGTCGCTGGTTTACTACGGTATTGCGCTTTACGCGGCATCGCGCTACACGGAATGTATTGACCGTTGCCGCGAAGCCATTCGGCTGCTGGAACACGCGGGCGACTATTGGAAAGTCCACATGGCGCGGTACCAGATCGCCGCTTCGCTTTATCACCTTGGCGATTTTCGCTCGGCGGTCGAGGAAGCTCGTTTGAACCATCGGTCGGGCCTTGAACTCGGCGACGAACAGGCCTCGGGGATCGTCCTCGACGTATGGGCTCGGGCGAGCAACGGTAACCTGCCGCCAGATGTGCTGCAAAACGAAGCCGGGCGAACCCTTCCCGACGCCCAAGGCTCTTCCCAGGTGCTTCTTGCCCGGGGTGTGCAGTTACTCGGTGCCGATGATGCGGAAAAAGCCGCACAAGTGTTCAAAGAGGCATACCTTGTCGCTCAAGGCGACGGAATCCGAAATGCCTACACGTTGCCGAGCTTGGCGTGGGAAGCGGTGGCCCTGCGACGCCAAGCCGAAACGACCAACGATTACACGCCGAAACGGCGGCGAGAACTCTTGCTCATGGCAAGGCGCTCGGCGCGACGCGCCATCCGCGCTGCCCGACTCTGCCGAAACGACCTCGCACAGTCGCTACGGGAACACGCCCTTACCAGTGCGATGCTCGGTTGTGCTCCGCAAGCTCGACGTTCTTTTGACAAGAGCCTTGCTGTCGCCCTCGAGCTCGGGCAAACGTACCAAATTGCGGCAACGCTTCTTGCTCGCGAGAAGGTCGGTGCCGAACTCGGTTGGCCGGAAATCAAATGCGAGTTGGCCGAAGGCGGAGCTTCCATGGAAGCCCCTCGTCTATTTGGGGACGGAGACACTTCGCCAGCTGGTGTCGAAGGATCGGCCAGTTTGTCGCTTGTCGACCGGTTCGACACGGTACTTGAATCCGGGCGGGGGATCGCCGCCGCGCTTTGGCCCTCGGCCATCTACGAGGAGGTCCGTAATGCAGCCCTGCACCTTCTACGAGGGGAACACTGCGCGATCATCCAAATTGACGAAGAGGAAGTCCGTGGAGTAGGGAGCTTTCATCCCATCGTATTTGCCGGACAACTTGCCGCACGGATTAATCGTACGATGGTCCAACGATCGCTGGAGACTCGCCGGACCGTGGTGTTTGCCGACGACACGGGCGACAGCGTCAGCGATCTGGCGGCCAGCTCCGGTGAACGTTCCGCCCTTTGCCGGGCAATGTATGTTCGTGGCCAACCGGTCGCCTGTCTGTACGTTACCCACGAGCACGTGCGGCATCTATTCGGCGAAGACGAAGAACGTCTGGCCGACTTCATCGCCACGATTGCCGGGGCGGCTCTGGAGAATGCCGAAGGTTTTGCCGAGTTACAGAACCTCAACGTGACACTCGAACGACGTGTTGCCGAGCGAACGGCGGCCGCCGAGGCGCGTGCGCGAGAGCTTGCGCTGTCGAACGAAGAACTGGAACGGACTGCGCAGGAATTGCGAGAAGCCGAGGACGACCTTCGAGTGGCCAAACAAGCGGCCGAAGCGGCCAATGAAGCCAAGAGCCGCTTCCTCGCGACCATGAGCCACGAGATACGAACCCCAATGAATGGTGTGCTCGGAATGACCGAGCTTGCGCTGGCCACGAAATTGAATTCGCAGCAGCGCAACTACTTGAGTGTCGCCAAACAGTCGGCTCAGGTGCTGCTCGCTCTGTTGAACGACCTGTTGGACCTCTCGAAAGTTGAAGCCGGTCGAATGGACCTGGAGTGCATTCCTTTCGAGCTTCGTCAGGTGGTCGGCGACGCTAGCCGGCTGATGGCCGTGGCCGCTTCGCAGAAAGGTTTGGAACTTATTTGCCGCATTGCGCCCGAGGTGCCGCACCTGCTCGTCGGCGACCCCACTCGACTTCGCCAGATCATCATCAACCTGATTGGCAACGCGGTGAAGTTCACCAGCGAGGGGGAAGTCTACGTAAATGTTTGGGTGGAACGCGCGGAAGACACCGAAGTCGTACTGCACTTGGCAGTTGAAGACACGGGCATCGGAATTCCGGCCGACAAGCAAGAGCGGATCTTCGAAGCTTTCCGTCAGAGCAACGACTCGACCACCCGGCAGTTTGGCGGAACGGGCCTGGGGCTGGCGATTTCATCGCAGTTGGCCAATTTGATGAAGGGGCGGGTGTGGGTAGAAAGCGAGTTGGGCAAAGGTAGCACATTCCACGTTACCGTGCCCATGCCATGCCCGATGCACTCCGACGAAACGTCAGCGTCGAATGCGATCAAACAGCAGGGGCGCGTTCTCGTGTTCTGCCGAAACGACCACGCCCGAGAAGCCTACGCTGAAATTCTCAACGAACAGGGGTACGAGGTAGTCACGAAGGCCGACGCCGATGAGACGAAGACCGAACTGGGCAACGCCACGACGGCCGGCACCCCGCCGGATGTGTTCATCGTCGATGTGGATTTTGGCGAACAGGCCTATGATCTTGTGGATAGTGTGATCCGCGACGACATTTTCAGCGGGCCAATCGTGATGATGACTCCGGCTGGCAACATAGATGCGGGCGAGCGGTGTCGTCAACTGGAAATCGAACATGGTCTAACGAAACCGGTGATGGAGTCCGAACTGTTGCAGACGACAGCGGCGTTGGTCTGCGAGCCGGCAACGCAACAGGTGGACCAGCAGAACGATCCGAAAAGCCGGCAGCAACGCGCGCTCAAGATTCTGGTCGTCGACGATAGTCCCGTCAACCGGGAGGTTGCCGTGGGGCTTCTCGAGATCCAGGAACATTGCGCGGAAGTTGCCACAAGCGGCGTGGAAGCGGTCGAACTGATGCGGCAGAAGCAATTCGATGTCGTTCTGATGGACATTGAAATGCCAGAGATGGACGGCCTAACGGCAACGCGAATTATTCGCGACGAGGAAAAGCCGGACCATCGGACTCCCATTATCGCCATGACTGCTCACGCCCTGGCGGGTGTCATCACGCGTTGCCGTGACGCGGGCATGGATGGTTGCGTTTCAAAACCGATTCAGCCCAATGAACTGTTCTCGGCCCTCGACGAGGTGGCAGCGTCGTTAGACAAGCCATGCGTCGATATAGCCGTTCAATCGTGAACGTTTGCCATTCGGTGTATTCGATGTCGAAAACCGAGCCTAAGGACGGACCGAAAATCAACTTGCCCTTGAACGAGGCGAAATCCGAGGGGCGGTGCGAAGCACGGCCCGACAAGATGGCAAGTAATTTGTCGGTCGATCGTAAACCTCGGGCTCGGCGCTACAAACGCGGCGACCTTGTCGAGGTCCGCCAGCCGTCGGAAATCTTGGCCACGCTCGATGCGGAACAGAAGCTCGACGGTTTGCCGTTTACCCGGGAAATGGCGCGATATTGTGGTCGTCGTTTTCACGTTTACCGGCGGGTGGGAAAGGTCTATCTCGACAAACACCATTACGTGGCGAGAATAGCCGATACGGTCTTACTCGTAAATGCATACTGCAACGGCAATATGCACGACAAATGCCAGATGGGCTGTCTTTTGCTGTGGAAGGAAGCCTGGCTCAAGCCGGCCCATGAGACCGACGAACTGGAGTCGGCCAACGCGGATCAGCGTTCTCTGCAAGTATTGAGTTCGGGGGTGATTGTGGGACGGAGTGGTTGCCCTGACGCAGAGGAGGCAACCCCTGGGCTCGGCGCTGTGTTGGGATCAAACGGGGAGTCAAAAAACAACCCGCCGATGGGTGTCGAGTTCAAGTCGTGCTGCCAAGCGGTGTACATTGCGAACGCCTCCCGTCCGGTAGCACCGTGGGACGTGCGCCAATACATGCAAGATTGCTTCGGCGGTGAACGGAGCCTGATCGAATTGATGCGGATGGCGTTTCGCGTGGTTGTCAATCGAGTTCGGTGGCAGTTTGGCCGCCGGCCGCTGGGTACACTTCGGGGTGCGGCGGGACACACGCCTGAAGTCCACCTGAACCTTCAACCTGGCGAGTTCGCGACGGTGAAAAGTCGCGCAGAAATTCAAGCTACACTCGACTCCGATAGCCGGAACCGCGGTTTGGCCTTTGCGCCCGACATGTTAAGATTCTGCGGCAAAACCTTTCGGGTGGCAAAACGCGTGGAACGACTCGTCGTCGAATGGTCGGGCGAACTCCGTGAGATTCGCAATACCGTGGCTTTGGAAGGCGCTACGTGCAGTGGTATCGACCAGCGATGCTGTCCACGAAACTGCAATCACCTCTGGCGAGAAGCGTGGCTTGAGCGGGTTGAGGCGGCTGAACCTGCCACGACCGTAAAAAACTAAGGTCGAGCTTCGAAATGGGAAGCAGTCGACTGGGCCAACGCTTGGCCGTTTGTCAAACGCTGCAACGCCTCACGAGCCATTTCTTGTAGTTCGGACTCGGATCGCAGCATTAGTGTTTTCCATACACGTGGGTCGCCAGCTAACCAGCGGGCTGCGTTTATCGGTGTGTCGTCGGCCGGACGACGGGCTAACGTTTGATAAATGCGCAGGATGCGGTGTCGTTGTTCCGCGTCCCATTCGGCCCGGGCGGGAACGAGATACCACAAAACGGCGGTGCCCGACCGACGCAGAGCCGCATCGGCCACCTCGCGTTCGGTGTAGTCGTCGTGGGCCAGTTGCTCCACCCAGGCCGCGAAATGTCGCTGGCATGGTGTCGACCCGGTCTCGGCCATCTCGAATAACTCGCGCTCGATGTTCATCGCTTTGTCCGACACCAGTTGCTTGACACCCAGCAATTCAAGCATTGGTCCGAGATGTTGACGACACTGTTCCGGCTGAGCCAACCAGAGATGCCAGAGCGTTGGCGCCGTGTACGTCTGGTCTTCCGGACCGCACCGCAACCGTAGCGATATTGGTCCAGTTGCCGGTTGTTGGAAGGCTACGACGAGAGTTTCACCGTTGCACGTGGCCTCGTGGCCAATGGTCACTCGACCGTCGTTCGTTACTTCGAGTGACAATCGACCTTGCACGCACACCCGTTCGTAGGTGAGTCTGACGGAGCGGTCGCAGGCGCACATGCGAATCGACTCATTGCGCCCGTCGACCGCGCGGTCGTATTCGACGATGCCCGAACGCGGTGTGGAGAGTTGGAGACGTCCCCACACCACGTTCGACTGAATCCAGTCCGCGTCGAGGGCTTCGCGCAGGAGAGTTGCGTCGGCTAGCAGCGGGGCTTCTTGGCCCGATGCCATGGCCGCCACGAGCAGGGTTGCGCTTGCCAGGGCGAATTCCAAGACGCGGAATGTCTTCCGAAATACCTGGGTACACATCGTCGGTTGGTATCTCCAAATGGTTAGCACGAGTCGGATCATTTGTCCTTTGGCGATTGGCCGGCTGTCGGCGAGTCGCACTTCTCGCAGCCATCGTCCGACTCACACGAGTCGTTGTTCCCACAACAGCCGCCCTGTTCGTCGGAGTCCTTATCGCACGTGCCGCTCTGCTTCTGACACGAACCCCGCTGCGAGCACGAGTCGCAAGGCGAGGACTTGTCGCATGCCGGGGCTTTGATGACCAGACTCTTGGCCGGTGTGGTTGCCGTGGCGGCGCCCGCCTTTTCCGCGGCGGGGATATCCTGCGTGCGGTCCTGGCTCGGGCAGTCGACACAGTGACCACCGGGGCCGTGCGAGTGGTCGTGGTCTTCTTCGTGGGCCTCCGATTTCGTTTCCATCACAGAAGCAAATTTTGGATCGGCAAGCAACGTGGCGAATTCCGGGCAACGGGCGGCCTTGGCCTTGAATGCCGGCAGCCGAGCCTCCGGCGAATCGGCGAAGGCTTGGCGGAGCAGGGCGGCGGCTTCGGGTTTCGCGTCGACGGCGGCGTACATCCGCGCGAGGAGGTAGGCCTTTCCAGCACAAAGGTGTTCGGGCCGAACGACCGCGTCGGCGGTTTCGATGGCCTTTTCCTTTTGGCCTGATCGAGCAAATGCGATGACGGCCATTACCTGCGAGCCGAAGGTGCGTTCGTCCTGCGGGAGATCACAGAGCAAGGTCGCTGCCTCGACATTGTTTTTTTGCGCCATCAAGGTCTGGGCTAACAACGCGGCGGAGAGTGCGTTGCCGAGTTTGTCGTGAATCTGGCGGTCGACCACCACGCATTCGCTGTACAAGGCGTGCTGGTGGTAGAAAAGGTGCAACGCCCTCGCGATGCGAACCCATTGTTCCAGATCCTTTTCCGCTTTCAAACGTTCGCGGAGCGCAGCGACTTTACGCACGGTGGCCGCCTGCTGGACGTACTTCTGATTCAGCGGAGCGGCTTGAACCGCGGCATCGAATGCCTTGAGGGCCTCAGTGTATTTGCCTTTGGTAAGTAGGTGTTGGCCGCGCGCAAACTCGGCGACGCCCAATTCAGCGGCAGCCGATACGTCTTGCTTTGCTACGGTGGTTTCCGAAGTTTCTGCACGACACAACGTCGACGGTAGCGGTGCCAACGACAACGCGACAACAAACATAGCGACATCAGTTCTCTTCATGGGTTTCTCCTGTAATGTTGGGAATAAGAATCTATTGGTTCCGAATCGCTAACACTCTACTCGTTCCCAAGCTCCAGCTTGGGAACCAGGGGAAATGGAGTTTGGGAGCCAGGGAATCGTCGCACTCAAAACGCTTCTTCCTCCCGATCCGGCGTGTCTTTCTCCGCCAAGGATTCAAGAAAACACTTGATATAAGCCAACTCCGCCTGGGTTAAGTCCAGGCGATGAAACAATGGTGATTTCTGGGGAAACAACGGATCGGGTGGTTGGCTCTTGTCGCGTGGAAGCGTAGGCATGCCGTGGTTGAGCATGTTCAACACACCGTCGAGCGAAAAGGTGCCGCGGTGCATGTAGGGTCCGGTGCGACTCACGTTGCGCAGCGAGGGCGTGCGAAAACGTCCGCTATCGCCCGGCCTACGTGTGACGTAGTAACGACCCAGGTCTTCGTATTCGCGACGGTAATAGGACAGCCCGACGTCATGGAACTTTTCATCGGTTAGGTTGGGGCCATGATGGCAATTGATGCAGCGGCCGTTGGTACGGAAGATATGCAGCCCGTAAAGGGCCTCGTCGGATAGGGCCATCTGGTTGCCTCGCAGAAAATCGTCGAAGTAGCTGGCGATTCCGGTGCAGGTGCGTTGGTAAGCCGCGAGTGCCTTGGAAACGTTTTTCAACGTGACTCCGTCCTGGCCAAACGCCGCCGCGAAACGTTTAACATAATCGGGTGTCTGTCGTAGGCGTCGCAGGACATGCTCAGGCGTACTATCCATCTGGTCGGGTGCCTGTAACGCCATGACTGCCTGTTGTTCGAGCGAGTCGGCCGCACCGTCCCAATGCAGCGTACGGCGATGGCCGACGTTCCGCAGGCTGGGTGGATCACGGCGCATAGGCCAAAGAGAGTTGTCACTACGACTTGCGTGGGCATTGGCCCAACCGCGCTGGGGATTGTGGCACGTGGCACACGCAATGTCGCCCGCCCGAGAAAGCCGACGATCGAAGAACAACGTTTGTCCCAACTCGACCTTCTTCTCGCAAAACGGATTGCTCGGAGGATGGGCGACCGGAGGGACGATTCCCAACTCTTCCCACTTCACCGCGTTGTCGACGATAGGGGCTGGCCATTCGTTTGGCGGACGTGAGTATTCGTCGCGTAAACGTGGGCATAGCTCTTTTGTCAGCTTTGACCATGGCGGCAAATCGCTGCGTTTTCCACCGTCCTTGTCGGAGGAGGGCAAGTCGAAGTCGGGGGCTTTCGCCCTTGACGGCGATGGGCTAACGTCGGGTTCGTTGGCGCTGGACATCTCGCCAAACAGCAGGCAACACCCGGCAACCAGGCAAACGACGGCCACACGGATGGCATTTGCGTGGCTTATGGTGCTTTGGGTGGCCATCTTTTCTGCGGACTTCGTTTTCCACCGTCGATTGGGTTTCATGGAATCATCTCGGCAAGGCGTCAAGGACGCGAGGTGTTTTTTGCGCCTTCACGCCTTGGCGAGGGGCATCTTCTGAGCAGTTCCGTGTTCACCTGTAGGCGCCTCGCCGTTTGCAGCCGTCTTTCCTTCCCGTAAACGGCTACGGAAAATCGACAAGCAGTGGCAGTGGCCGCCGTTGGTGGCGGCCACTGCAGAAACCAAACGCCGTGTTTTTACACGGCCCGTGCGCGGCGTTTGCGTTGGCAATACACACCTGCCGCAACGGCACAACCGAGCAGCATGACAATCGTGCCCGGTTCGGGCACCGCCTGCACGCTGAGCATCAGGTGTTCCGAGGTCGCGTCGACATGCCACGCGAGACCGTCGGCAAGCACGGCATTGGAAAGATCCAGGTCGAAGGCTTCGCCGTAGACGATTTCGCCCGTGCCGTAATGCGTACCGAACACGTCGAATTCACCGGTTTCGAACAACAGGAACTCGTCACCCAACTCGGGTAAAAAGCTGTCGATCAGTTGGATAGTCATTTTGCCGAGCAGTTGAAAGCCGTCGTAGGCTACGCTCGACCCATCGGCCATGCCATAGACGTAGCCCTGGTCGTAGTCGCCGGGTGTGGTTGCGGCACCGTTGAAGACGGCTGCCTGGTCGCCGCCGATTTCGACGATCGTGGCATTCAGCGAACTGTTTTCACCGAAAAGGTTATAGCCGGGACTGAAACCGGCGGTGAACAACCCCGCCTGGGTGACGTTCTGCCACACACCGTTTCCGTTGACCGTGCCAGTCATCGTGATTCCGCCGTTGCTGGCATCACCGATGACGAACGCCGCACCGGACTGCCCGCTGGCGCCTGCGGTGAACTTGCCGTTGACCGTACCGTAGCCGGTCAGGGCCGTGTTAATGTCGCTCGTGTCGGTCATGGCCATCTGGATCGACGTCAGGCTCGACAGCGTACCGCCGGCAATAGTCGCCCCGTGTAACTCGGCCTGGTCGGCGTCGATGAGGCCAACCAGATGGTTGCCCACGTTCACCACGCCGCCGAAGTCGAAACCGGTGGTGCTCGACGCATCGCCGATCAACAGGGCGCCTTTGGCAGTGAGCGTTGAGCCGCGAACGCCACCGACATGCCGACCGAGAATGTTGCCGGAGGCAACCAATGTGGCGTTTTCGGCAACTGTTACCTCGCCGCCCTCGGCGCCGAGGTTTCCGTTGCTCGACACTTCGACGGTGCCTTCGGCAATAGTCAATCCATTGCCGAACGTATTTTGGCCGTTGAGCATGAGTGTGCCGAGGCCCTTCTTCTCGACGGCCATACGGGCGCTGGTGATGCGGCCGTCGAACGTGTTGGTCGTGCCGTCGGCCGTGTTTAGCGTCAGGTTCGTGTCGTAGGCCGACGACGAGGAGGTGCCGGTGTAAGTGTTGGTGACTTCGCCGGTGCCGTGAAGTGCGGTGAGCTCTTGGTCGGCCCGATATAGACCGAGAACGCCGTCTTCGTTAACGGTTACTTCGCTGGTGGTTACCAGTGCATTGTCGGCGTAGAGTCGCAGGGTTCCTTCGTTGACAGTAACGCCGCCAGTGAACGACGTTTGGGCATTGAGCGAAAACTGGCCGGCTCCGTTTTTCACGATATCGCCAGTCCCGCTGATATCGCCGACAAAGGAACCGTCGTCGTCGCTGTCGTAGGTCAGCGTTTTGGCGCCGAGCAGGATTTGAGGAACGGAGAAGTCGCTGTCGTCGCTGTCCATTCCCCCGACCGTAACGTCATATCCGTTGAGGTCCAGTGTGGCGTCCGAGCCGACGTAGAGCGAGCTGACTGCGGGGATGGCTCCCGCCGTTCCAACGACGAGCGTGCCGCCTTCAATCCGGGTTTCGCCGGTGTAGGAGTTTGTCGAGTACACCGTCAACGTACCCGAGCCGTTCTTGGCAAGGAACGACGCCACATCCGTGTCGGTGACGGTGGCGTACAGGTCTTGGCTCGTCGACGTGTTCAGTCGCAAGGAACCTTCAAGCGTGAAACTGCCTTGAAGTTGGCCGCCGTCTTCCACGATGAGAGTCGCACCGTAGCCGGGCAGCCCGAGCTTGATGCCAGCTCCGGTGGCGCTGCCGTCGAGCACTCCCTTGCCGGTAACGACCATGCCCAGGGCCACGTCGAGTTGGCTACCGGCAGCCAATTGCAGTTCGGTCGCGCCGGTATAGGTTTCGTTGACGCTGCCGACGGTCAGGAATCCTGCGAGCGTACGCCCACTCGCTCCGACCACCGTGGCGCCGCCATCGCGAGCGAGTGTGATGAGCGAATCGGCATCGGCTTCGATGCCCGACGGTTTTTTGACGTCGGCCCACGTCCCGTTGGCGCCACCTGTGTAGCTGGCCGTCGGTTCGACGGCCGTGATGTCGTAGGTGGTGCCGGCCGCGGCCATCATGTCGACGTCCTTCTGAGTCACGATACCGTCGCGATCGAAGTCGCCCTGGAACCAGGAACCCGAGACGCCGATATTGGCCTCGACCATGGCAACCTCGGCCGCCGACACCGTGCCATCGAGGTTCAGGTCACCCGGCTTTTCGTTGATGTGCTGGAAGTAAAGCAGCGTATCCATGTTGTCGACGCTACCGCGTTCGATCACGCCATCGGAATCGACAGCCAGATCGCCGCTGATATCGGCTGCCAGGTAGTCGGCGTATCCGTCCGGATCGCTCGAAGCCGAAGGCACGTCGCCCAGCATGGCGGCACGCCGTTGCGCGATGAACTGATCGCGGTCTTCCTGCGTTACGCTCCCGTCCTTGTTCAAGTCGGCCGGGTCGAAGATCTGAACGGCGCCGATATAGGAGTTGTCGCCGCGGAAAGTTACGTGGGTTCCGGTCTCGTCCTCTCGGGTTTGCAGTCGCAGAAGGCCGCCGCCGTTGCCTCGGGTGCCGTCGTGCTCGTAGGCCAGTTCGTAGGCTTCGGCCTTGCTGACGACCTTCGAGACACGTCCGTAGGCGTCGCGACGGAAGAGTGCTCCGGCACTGCTGTTCCAGAAGTAGACGTCGCCGTCGGAGTCGGCCGCCGTGTAGGTGATGGTTCCCGACGCGGTGGTGCCAAGCTGGGTCTGGAGCATGTCACCGTGGACCAGAGTCTTCGCTCCGCTTGCGCCCGATCCGGTGTCGACGACGTAGCTCAATCCGCCCGGGTTGCCCGTGTAGGCCGTGCCGTTAAAGATAACCTGATCGCCCGCCCCGGCCCCAGAACCGAAGTCCAGCGCCGACGTGGCAACCACCGAAGGCTCCGAATACATGCTATTGCTCATCTCGGCGTGAAGCATTTCGGCTTCACCGGTCGAAGCGTTCACTTTGTAAACGCCTCCGATGTCGTAACCCTTATCGACGCAATAGAGCGATTGTCCGTCGGTCGACCAAGCAAACTGGCGTCCGAAGTTGTCGACACTGCTGTCGGGCAGATCCGGTATGCCGAGGCTGGGATTGGCCGTCTGATGCGCGGTGTAGGCGTTGCGGAGTTGTTGCTCGGTCATTACGACGGAGAAAACGTCGTTCCAGTCGGCTTGGCCGTAGGCTCCGAAGAGGCCACCGGGATTAGGATTGGTGGTGCTTCCACTGGTTCCCGTGTTGTAGTCAAGTTGCGAGTCGGTTGGCGTACCGATTTGCCGCAGGTCCCAAGTGAAGATCTTTTTGGAATCGAGTCGCGATCCGCTCGATTCGTCGTAGCCACCGTCGACAATGTATGCCAGCGTCCCGGGGGCATAGGTGATGGTGATGTTGCCATCCGCGTCGACCGGCCCGTAGTTCATCAGTGGGTTGTTGGCGTCGTAAACGTAATTCTCTGGAGCTTTAACCGTCCGGGTGACGGTTGTCGGATTCAACAGTATTCCGGCCATCATCGAAAAGGCACTCGCACTCGGGTCCGTAACGCCCCCGGCAACGTCTGACGAGCGCGCGAATCGCATCATGTCAGAAGGGTACGACTCGAAGCTGACGCCCGCATAGGTGTCGGCCTCCCAGGTGCCACCCGGTCCGGTGTGTGTGACCTTGCGTAGCCCTTGCGAAGATCCGTAAACGGTTACGTAATAGGCGTCGTTGGCAGTATCGTAGGTATAACCACCAATTACACCGCCATAGGTTGGATCGATGAGGACGTCGTCGGAAACGATGACCGACATTCCTGGTATTTCCACTGCGTGAGCGCGCTCGAGGGCTGGAAACCCTGCTATCGCGCCCAGCAAAAACAACATCCCGGCGACCACCAACGGTTGCCGTCCTAAGAACTGAAACATGGGAAAACCTCCTGGGTTTCGCGTCCCCAATCGAATGCCGCCAAATTGCACGTCCCCAACGACGTTGCGTGAGCGGTTATCGACGAGAACTCGGGTCACTGAAGCTGATACAAAGCCGGCATCTCTTTTTCGTTTGTCGTTGTAAATCAAACGCTCGAAGGGCGACCATCCGAAGCTTGAACTTGTAGACGGGTGGCACCCGGAATCGATCGCTTTCAACACCGCCATTAATAGCCATTGGAATACCGCATAAACTCACTGATGGCGGGAATTGCCGCCAAGAGAAACGTTGCGCCGGTAGCCAACGTGTACACAACCAATGTTGTGAACCAAGGCGCCTTGTCATCGAAGTGCTCAAGGTTTTTGCCGTGCGAGGCCTCGATCCGTGACAACCGCTGCTTGCGCAATAGGTTCTTGTCTTGTTCTCTGAGAGCATTCCATCGGGTGGTGGCTTCGTTCCATACGTCGTGCGGTATTTCGTCACGGGTTGTCAGGAAAGCAACGCCAGGCGCAGGGCCGTTCGTTTGTTGGACATCGCTTGTTTTCTTTCCCTGAACGAATCGCTGAAGCAGTATTTGTTCGGCTACGGCAAGGATGTAGGACTCCTCCGACTGGATTTCCTCCAACGCTTCAGTTTTTTGTTGCCGCGACAAGAAGTCGTTGGCCGCAAGCAACAATACGAGAGTCAGCACTGAGGCGGCTACGGCGTAGAAGAAACTAGGAACGGCACGGTTGCCAAGGCAGCAACCAAGGCCGACAACGCCTCCGACGATAATGCCGCCATAACTGCACAGAGACCAGTCCATCGACTGGCAAACGGCAATCCATCCCAGCCCGAACAGCAGGGCAAGTATCGCGCCGAGGCACTGCGATGCACGAATTTCCACGAATTCGTCCCCCTAGCACACGATCGAGAATGTCTGTGTTTGAAAACGTCCGTACGAACTTCGAGGACCGTCAACTTCTTCACGAAGTCGAGCGACCAATGGGAGCGGTTTCTTGGCTCCGCGCGATAGCACCGGTTTGGTTGGCGGCCCTGCCGCTCCGTGTTGACTGTGGTGTGTGTCCTTCATGCGTCAGCCGCCGATCGAGTGGTACTCTACATGCCCGTCGCGATACAACGTGTTGTAACCTTCACCGCCGAAGAATGTCGCATGCGGATACACCCGAAGCTCGACGGGGATGGCATATCCAGGGCCAAAAGGGCCGTTCCATCCAGGCGTCCCTGGGTACAGGTTGATGTTGTCCCAAACCCAAATCTGGCGCGAAAACGGTGCGCCTTTGGCAATTGGAGAGTCGAGGTTGGCTGCGATGCTGAAAGCATACGTGTTGCCGTGTTCCCGCATCCATTCCGGCGCGCAAGGGCAAAGGAAAATTCCGGTCGTTGAACCCGTACCTACTTCCTGCTCGAACAGCGCTTGCAGACCGTACGTCTCTGGTAGCGACCGGGGGTCGCGAGAGTCTTTCTTGCCTGGCGCCATGCGATACGGGTAGTTGCCGAGAATCTCGGCCGTGGGCATTGCGCCGCGGTATTTGCTGCGGTAGTTTTCCGTGTTGATCCAAATCTGGTAAAGGTTGCTCTTGCATTGCAGTGTTCGCGCCGACTCGCGTGCTGCCTGAACCGCGGGCAATAGTAGCCCGACCAGAAGGCCGATGATCGAAATGACCACGAGCAACTCCACTAGGGTGAAGCCTTCATGGCCACAACCTCTCTTTGCCGCAATGCAAGGTATCGACTGCGTCGCCTTTTCTGTGCCGTAGTCAATACTCCGTTGCTCCGGGGTGACTCGTCGCATCCCGATGCTCCTCTCTCTGCGAAGTGAAACGAAGTTGCTGGTAGTGCTTTTGAGGCCCGTGCTCAAACGGCACCCAAAAGCTGATCTGAGTTGCCAGCTTCAACCGTCGTTCGAAACCACAGCGGCGACCGGGCGATTCCGTGCCCAGCGGCGTTCGGGACAGCATGCCCAGGCAGGCAATAATGCGGGTTGGCCGTCAACAGTTCACTGCCGACTGGGGCGAAGAAGCTGGCTGGCGGCAACCAATTGGCGCTTACCTAACGAACACCGAAGTATCGGGTGTTGGATTCACGAATCGACGCTTCCACTTAGGACGCTCTTCGTGAATTGGCTGCGTAAGGCCAGTAGGACCGCAGGCTGGCATAATTGTGTCGATCGACTGTCGTAGGCCGACAGGAAGTCAACACACGCGGGCTGGCGAGAGACGAGTAGGCTCGTCGTTGGCTAGCAAGCAATGAGACTGAGTCTCAATTGCAGGTTTCAGTTTAACTCACGCCCTTCGGCCGTCAAGAGGGTTTGCGGCAATTTCCGAAAAATTCTCGGCGGGGACGAAAGGCCGTTGCGAAATCGCTGGGTTCTGCGTTGCTTGTGGAACGAGAGCGACCAAAGGGAGCCCGGGTTCCGGGAGAGAACATAACGAAGTGTTCCACAATCAACCAAGGAATCGACAATGTTTCCCCGGTCGTTTGCATGAGGCCATCGCATTTGGCGGAAGACGCTCCGGCACCGGAGATTACGGATCGACATCCCGGCCTTTTGCAGAAGCTACCGATGCCCTTGCGGAATAGGTAGCAGTCCTTTGGACCGTCCTTACTTCTGAAGAATTAGCCGGTTGTTGCGGGTGAGAATGAGGCGATAGGTCTCCCCGCCATGCAGAATTTGTAGTTCTCGGCCACCGAGAAGCAGATCCTCGGAACGAACGGTCCAAGGAGGCGACGAGTGCCGTGCCGCCGCGTCGTCCTTCGCTGGCTCGGGAGGTGGGTTCTGAGATGGGGGCATTGGGGAGAAGGCAAGCCTGTGGGGCCGAAGCTGATAATGAGACGCAATTACAACAAGGCTCGAGCGTAGCATGCGGGAGTGTTGACGGTCAAGTGCCTTTTGCGCTCGACTGGAGATGCCTCGGAAGCCTCTTGCTCAAGAAAACCGCGTGAAATCGCGTTCTTTTCGATTTGTGACAGGGAAATCTGTCTTGTGGGCAACTTGCCGCACGGCGAGCCGGTCGCCGGGAATTCTTCGCCGAAAGCAGTACCCGGCCTGGACATTTTTCTCACGCCACAGAAATTGGCCCGTCGAATTCGACAACGGCCGCTTGGGCTCGGCATCGAGCCAGAGAGAAAGGTGGGAGTTCTTGGGCCGACCGTTCTCGGGGTAAGACGGCCGGCCTTAGAGGCTATCCGGGAAGATTCCCCGGGAAATTGAGGCTTTTCACGCGGCACGGTAATGGAACTCAGGAACGGGATGGGGCTTGGTCAGACGTCGGAGTATCAAGTGAATCGTGCTGATGCGGATCATCGACTCGCTCGAATCCGTTCGCCGCTCCAGGTCTTTGTTGTGCCGACGATACCGTCCGTTCCACGCATAGGTGCGTTCCACCACCCAGCGTTTGGGCTGCAACTCGAACCGGCCAGGCGTCTCCCGTCGCGGGACGACTTCCAGCTTCCAGGGTTGGTGGGATTGTGCCATCCAGGCTTCCAAGTCATGGTTGTGGTACTTCTGGTCCGCAAAGATCGTGTGCAATCGCGGATAGTCACGCCGACGCATCTGTCCCAACACCGACGGGACCGCCCAGGCATCATCCCAGGCCGCGCTGGTCACCACGACAACCAGCAGCAAGCCCAGCGTATCCACGAGAAAATGGCGTTTTCGGCCGGTGGTCTTCTTGCCGGGGTCGTATCCGCGTTCCCCGCCAGCCTCCGTGGTCTTGACCGTCTGGCTGTCGATCACTGCGGCACTGGGCGTCGGCTCTCGGCCGACCGCCGTCCGGACCCGGGCTCGCAGGGCATCCATCATCCGTTGCCACGTGCCGTCATCGCGCCAGCGGGCAAAATAGTCGTACACCGTGCTTTTGGGCAACAAGTCATGGGGCAGCATGTCCCATTGGCAGCCCGTGCGATTGAGGTACAGGATCGTGTTGATCACCTCCCGCAGGTTCACCGTGCGGTGTCGTCCTCCCCGCTTCGCGGGTGGAATCAGCGGCTCCAGGATTGCCCATTGTTCATCGGTCAAATCGGTCGTATATCGCTTTCGCGTAATCGTCTGCATAGCAATTACCTTTCCTTGAATTTGGAGGTGTAATTCTATGCAGCCTCACTACTTACAACAAACACCCCTTTCCGGATAGCCTCTTAGTTCAACTTTCGCACTTTTCGCACTATCGCTGCTGCAACTGATAGCAGCCTTGATTTATGGCGTGAGCCTCGCTCAAGATGGACGGGGGTACCAACCACTTCCGTTCACCCAAAGGAGGCTCACATGAGTCTTGTTACTTCGTTTTGTGTCTTGTTGCAACCCCTGGCCGTGGTGATGACCGTGCCTTCGTTCGCGAATTTCATGACCTTGCTGGCGGGCTGGACTTTTGCCGGTCGGCGCACCGTGACGGGCATGATCCTCGCCGCCGGCGCCGTGGGCACGAAACACCACTCGACCTTCCATCGCCTCTTCGCCCAGGCCCGTTGGTCGCGAGACGAGTTGGGATTGGCCGTCTTCCGGCTGATCCCCTGGGTACCGAACGAACAAGTATTGCTGGGAATCGACGACACCTTGGCGCGGAAGCGGGGGCGGAAGATGTTCGGGTGCGGCATGCACCACGACCCCTTGCTCTCCAGCCGTAGCAAGACGATCACCAACTGGGGTCACAGTTGGGTCGTGCTGGGAGTCGTGGTTCGCTTTCCGTGGTGGCCGGAGCGTCCTTTCTGCCTGCCGATCCTCTTTCGGCTCTACTTGAATAAGGCCAAGGCACGGAAACATCGACGCACCTATCGTACGCGGCCCGAATTGGCAGTGGAAATGATCCGCTTGCTTTGCCGACGCTTTCCCGAGCGATGTTTTCACGTGGTGGGCGACTCGGCCTATGGGGGTAAAAGCATGCTGGCCCACCTGCCCGACAACTGCCACCTGACGAGTCGCTTGCTGAAGAACGCGCGACTTTACGACGCCCCTGCCGCCTCCAAGCCGGGCCGCAAAGGTCGACCACGCAAACGCGGGCAACGCCTGCCGACTCCCCAGCAGATGCTTGGCGAACGCTGCCGGCATGTCGCGCTCGCCATTTACGGGCGGACCGAAACCACGCGGCTGGCCGACGCCGAGGCAAGAGTGCATGCGGTGCCCGATCGGCCGTTGCGCGTGGTGGCCGTTGAAGCCGTCCGCGGCGGTCGCGGCCAGGAAGCCTTCTACTCCACCCGCCACGAGGCGACGGCCGAAGACATCCTCACTTGGTATGCCATGCGCTGGTCCATCGAGGTCGCCTTCCGGGACAGCAAACAACACCTGGGCTTCGAAGAGCCGCAAGGCTGGACCCGCCAAGCCGTCGAACGAACCGCGCCTACGACGATGCTGCTTTACAGCCTGATCGTGTTGTGGTTTGTCGAGAATGGTCATGCTCACTACCGGCCGCTTCCACGGCCTTGGTTTCCTCAGCAACCCCACGCTTCCTTCGCCGACATGCTCGGCACCCTGCGAAGGATGTGCGTCCGCCAGTACGTTTTGTCACTCGGCCTCTCCGGCCCGGGTAGCCGAAAAATCCTGCAAACCCTGGAAAACACGGTCGCAGCAGCCGGATAAAGTGCGAAAGTCGAACTGAGGGACGACGCAAATGCCGAAATTATTTCTGAGTTACCCTAAGAACCTTTTGTAAAATCTTCTTCCCTCTCACTCTGAAAAAGAGGGGGGTTCGCGGCAGGGGCTTTCCTGACAGAAACATCTCCACCGATGCGAACCACCCTCACTCGGCGACTGCGGCCCCTGGCGCAACCGACTCCGGAAGGATTCGTCGAACAAGTGCGTGATGGACTCCCGCAGTGTTTCCAACTTGACGAATCGGGGGCGCATCGGCTTACGGTCGCGTTTCCCGACGCCAAGGCCGTCGACAACTTGGTCAGCGTCCTTGCACGATTTCTCGTTGCGGGCAAGAGCGGAACATAGCGGGCCACCCGCCCATCTTGACCCGAAAGCCTGGCTGTAACTATCTGTCTACCAGTTACTTAACGAATGTGCGGCGATACTGGGGGTAGCTTTCCCATCGTGAGGTATAGTTCTAGTGTCTGGAAAACCTCTGGACTACCAACCTCGAAGATCGTTAAGGTTTTTGACAAGAATAGCGACCAACGGGAGCGGGGTTCTGCCTGGGTGCGGTAGCACCGTTTGGCTGGCGGCCCTGCCGCCCTGGGGTAAATGCTCAAGCCTGTACCTACCGCAAGCGCCGTCGGACCCACACCACTTGTCCGACTCCCAGCGCTTACTATTTTGGGTCCTCGGTTGATTCCTGCAGCGACGTGAAGCCCGGGCTGCAATTCTCGGGATGCGTCCGACTGCTCGTTCCGAAGTCAATCCGGACTCAACGTCTTGGGTACTTTGATCGCTGCCCCAATCGACGCGCACTAATCAAATCAACAGGGGTAACATCGTGGCAACGGACAACGGCGCGAAGGCGTGGCATGCCATGCCGGTGGATCAAGCGTTAGCAGAGTTGAAAAGTTCGCCCCAAGGGCTTAGCAACAGCGAAGCGCAAAAACGGCTATCCCAGTTCGGTCCAAACAAGATCGAGGAGGAAAAGTCGGTCTCTGCCTGGACCATTCTGTGGAATCAGCTTCACGGCTTTTTCAACCTAGTCCTCTACGTTGCCTTCGGGGTGGCGCTGTTTACGGACCAATGGACTGACGCAACGTTTATTGCTGCCATTCTCGTGGTCAACACGGTGCTCTCGTTTATGCAGGAGTACAAAGCGTCGCGGATGATGGCATCGCTGAAGAGTTACCTGGTCGAGGCGGTCACTGTTTTGCGCGACGATCAACCGGCCGAACTGGCGGTAACCGAACTCGTCCCGGGCGACATCGTCTTGCTCGAAGAAGGAATGCGGGTGCCGGCCGATGCTCGCGTAATAGAAGAACATGCCTTGGCTATCGACGAAGCCATGCTCACCGGTGAGTCGGTACCGGCTGAAAAAGAGTTGAACGAGACTAGCCCGGAGGCCGATCTGGCCGACCGCACAAGCGTCATCTACGCCGGCACGACTGTCGTTCGTGGCACGGGCCGAGCGGTAGTCGCCGAAACCGGTATGCGAACCGAGTTGGGCAAGGTGGCCCAAGCACTGCGCGAAGCCAAGACGCCACGCACCGCGTTTGAATTGGAAGTCGACCATCTCTCGAAACAGATTACCCTGGTCATCATTTTGATGGTGATCGCGGTGGCCGTTCTGCTGGCAGTGAAACACGCGATGTCGTTTGCCGAGATCGCCATTTTCTCGCTGAGCTTGGGCGTGGGAGCGATTCCAGAAAGCCTGCCGGTCGTGCTTTCGTTTGCATTGGCGGTTGGTGCCCAACAGATGGCCCTTCGCCGGGCGTTGGCCCGACGGCTATCGGTCGTCGAATCGCTCGGATCGGTCGATACCATCTGCACCGATAAGACGGGAACGCTGACGAAAAACGAAATGACCGTCCAGGCCCTTTTCGTGCCCGGCTACGACCCGTATTTCGTCACCGGCGAAGGATACGATCCGAGCATCGGAGCCATTCAGTTTCGGCACGCCGAAAAGAACCGCCGCTTGGACCTGTTGGTGGCTGCCGCCGCGGCGTGCAACAACGCGCGAAAAATCGAAAAGGACGGCAAGGCCGAATACCTGGGCGACCCTACCGAAATCGCCCTGCTCGTCGTGGCTGAAAAAGACGGATGGAATCTCGACGAGATCGACACCAAGTGCCCGCGTTTGAATGAAATACCCTTCACCAGCGACCGAAAGATGATGACCACCATCAATCGGTACGAGGGCAATGTCATTTGTCTGTCGAAGGGCGCACCCGACTACATCCTCGAAAAGTGTACTCAGGTATCAATTCGAGGGGAGACGAAACCCTTCGATGCCGAGCAGCAAAAGGCCATCCAGCAGATGCTCGAAACGTTCGAAAGCCAAGCCCTGCGTGTCTTGGCTATCGCAGAGCAAACATTGCCGGGAGACACCGATCCGGATACGCTCGACGCGGCCGTCGCCGAAGACAATTTCACGTTGCTTGGGCTGATCGGAATGATCGACCCGCCACGACCCGAGGTGCGCAAGGCGGTGGCCGAAGCACACCAGGCCGGCATCCGCACAGTAATGATTACGGGCGACCACGCCCTTACTGCCAAAGCCATCGCCAAACGTCTAGGAATGGGCCAGAACTCGGCAACCGGCAAAGAATTGGATGGCATCAGCGACGAGGAACTTGATCGCCGCGTGCCGCAGCTCGACATTGTCGCCCGAGCCACACCGCTGACAAAGGTTCGCGTTCTCGAATCGTTGCAGCGCACCGGCCACTTCGCGTCGATGACGGGCGACGGCGTAAACGATTCGCCCGCATTGAAACAAGCCGACGTGGGCGTGGCTATGGGGCTGCGCGGTACCGACGCCGCGAAAGATGCCTCGGGCCTAGTTCTGCTGGACGACAACTACGGCACCATTGTGGCCGCCGTAGAACAGGGCCGCCGCATCTTCGACAACATCCGTAAGTTCGTCAACTACCTGTTGACCTGTAACGTGGGCGAGGTGCTCACGGTGCTGCTGGGAGCCTTGTTCGGCCTGCAACCGCTAACGGCCATCATGGTCCTGTGGATCAACCTGCTGACCGACGTGGCGCCGGCCGTGGCGTTGGGTGTCGACCCGGCCAACCCGGGCATCATGAAACGCAAGCCGCGAAAGCGCGACGAGAACATCCTCAACAGGGGGCTGGTCTGGACCACCGTGATCATCGGCTTGAAAAAGGGTATCGAAAACTTCCTCGTGTTCCTTATCGGCTACTACTGGTTCAGTTCGCACGATCTGCAATATGCTCAGACGATGGCCTTCACCGGCGTGGTGGTCTATGCCTTCGTGCGAATTGCCATTATCCGCGATTTCGACGGCATCGGCTTCTGGGCCAATCCGTGGATCGTGTTCTCGTTGTTGCTGGCCGGCGTGCTGCAATTGTTCATCATCTACTGCCCAGAAGTAAACAACTTCTTCGGGCTCGCCCGACTTGACTGGCGGGCCTGGGGAGTGCTCGGCGGGCTGGCCGTTTGGTCGACGGTTACGGGTATCTGGGTGTCGCGATGGGTAGAAGGCTGGGCCGGACACGTCATCGAACCGACAAGTTGCCCGAATTCGTAACGTGGTCCACGGGAGGATCCCACACCAGTGGAAACCCCAAATGGGAACCTATATTACAGCAGGTTGGTATTTTACCGGCCTACGGAAAACGAACTAACAAGAACAATTCGGCTAGCAGTGGGGGTTGAGGATCGATAGAAGTCCGGCAAACCGTGAAACCGGCTCAACGCGACTAACTCACCCTCTGCGCAAACATCAATAAGCACTATCATGCCAAACTCTCGGGCGTTATCACTGCACCGGCTGGTTCTGATCGTTGTCCTCGGCTCGCTTTGTGGCTGCCACGACGCGGCAGAATCGACAAAACAAGAGACCGGCCCAAGAGTCCAGGCTGCGCGGCCTCTCGTGCGGTCGGTGACGGACTATGCCTTTTTCACAGGTCGTACTGACGCCATCGAATCGGTCAACGTGCAAGCCCGGGTGACAGGTTATCTGGTCTCTATCGATTTCGAAGCCGGCGCCGAAGTGAAAAAGGGCGAACGCCTCTTCCTGATCGACCCACGGCCGTATCAGGCTGCCTTGGACCGCGCGGAACAACAAGTCAATCTTGCCAAGGCGCGATTCGAGTTGGCTGTGGCCGACGTGGCGCGCGCGATGGAGGTTGCAAAGACACCCGGCGCAATCAGCCAACAAGATATCGACAAATACGTGGCGCAGAGAAATGAAGCGCAAGCCGCGGTCGCCGCCGAAAAAGCCAATGCGGAGTCGGCGAAGCTCAACGTTGAGTTCACAAAAATCACTTCGCCCATCGATGGGGTCGTCGGGCGCAACCTGCTGACCATCGGCAACCTGATCAAACAGGACGAGACTCTATTGACTACCGTCGTGTCGCAGGACCCGATCTATGCCTACTTCGACATCGATGAGCACACCATGCTTCAAGTCGAACGTCTGTTGCAGGAAGGCAAGATTACCGCCGTGCGCGAAGGACGGGAGATTCCGGTGGAAATGGGCTTGGCCGACGAGGGCGAGAAATATCCACACGAGGGTACCATCGACTTCATCAACAACCGCATCGATCCAACAACCGGAACACTGCAGATCCGCGGTGTGTTCGCGAACCCCAAGTTGAATGCCGAAAAAAAGAAACTGAGGTTGCTCAGCCCCGGTATGTTCGTGCGCATCCGCTTGCCGATTGGCGATCCCTACAAAACATTGCTTGTTCCGCAGGCAGCGATCTGCAACGACCAGGGCAAGAAATACCTGCTGGTTGTCAACGCCAAAAACACTGTCGAATATCGGCCGATTACCTTAGGACCGGAACAACCCGGCGGACTGCAAGTGGTATTGCCGGTAAACATGGTGCACACCCCCAAAGGCCTTGCGCCCGCCAAGGCTGAAGGTTTGCCAAACAAGGATACGGTCGCAAGTCTGAAAGCCGACGACCGGGTGATCGTTGCCGGCGTGCAACGTGTGCGACCGGGCATAAAGGTACAAGCAAACATGGTCGAGATTTCGTCGAAGTCACCGTCCGACACTCAATCCCCATCCGATACCCACCCCGCGGATCGCGAGACCTCATCGCAATCCGCCGATGACCGCTAAGCGGTCCCCTCCGTTATCGTCCGCACCGGTGGCTCTTCGCCATAACGGTTACCCTCCCAGAAGCGCAAGTAATATGTTTTCCAGGTTCTTCATTGAGCGTCCCATTTTGGCGTGGGTAGTGTCGATCGTTATCCTGTTGATTGGCGGGGTGGCGTCGTTCATGCTGCCGATTGCGCAGTATCCCGACATCACGCCACCCACGGTTCAGGTAATGGCGACCTATCCTGGCGCCAACGCCCAAGTGGTGGCCGAAAGCGTTGCGGCTCCGATTGAGCAGCAAGTCAACGGCGTCGAGCAGATGCTCTACATGTCGTCGCAATGCACGAACGACGGCGTCTACAACCTGACCGTTACCTTCGACTTGGGAACCGACCTGAACATGGCCCAGGTTCTCGTGCAAAACCGGGTGTCGCTGGCGATGCCGCAGTTGCCGCGAGAGGTGCAAGTTCAGGGGGTCAGCACCAAGAAGAAGTCGCCCAGTATCTTGCTGGCGGTGAACCTGCTTTCGCCCGACGGGCGCTACGATGACCTCTATTTGTCGAACTACGCCACGATCCAAATCAAGGACGAATTGTCGCGAATCAACGGCGTCGGCGATGTCGTCTATCTGGGCCAACGTGACTATAGCATGCGGGTATGGCTCGACCCTGAAAAGATGGCCAGCCGCAACCTGTCGACACTCGATATAATCCGGGCGGTCGAGAACCAAAACGTTCAGGTGGCCGCCGGACAAATTGGCCGACCTCCCGTGCCGTCGCACCAGATGTTCCAGTTCACCATGAGCACGCTGGGACGTTTGACCGATCCATCGCAGTTTGGTGACATCATCATCAAGACGGGCGGCAGCGATCCCAAAGACGCGAACACCTCGAACCAGGTGGTCCGCTTGCGCGACGTGGGCCGCGTGGAGATGGGCGCACAACTCTACGACCAGATTTGCCAGGCCGACGGCCAACCGGCCGTTGCCTTGGCCATCTTCCAATTGCCCGGCTCAAACGCGTTGGATGTTGCCGAACAGATCAAGGCCAAGATGCGGGAACTCAGCGAGCAGTTTCCCGAGGGAGTCGAATACCGAATCGACTACGACACGACGCCCTTCATCGAAGAATCCGTCGAGGAGGTTTTCAAAACCCTGCGCGACGCGATAATCTTGGTGGCAATTGTCGTGTTGCTCTTCCTGCAAGACTGGCGGGCAATGATTCTGCCGATGATCGACGTTCCCGTTTCACTCGTCGGTACGTTCGCCGTGATGACGGTGATGGGCTTCAGCCTCAATAACCTTACGTTGTTCGGCATGGTATTGGCCATTGGTATTGTGGTGGACGATGCGATTGTCGTTCTTGAAAACGTCGAACGGCAAATATCCTATGGGTTGGATGCCAAGAGCGCAACGATCAAAGCCATGTCGGAAATCACTGGACCGATCGTTGCTATTACGCTCGTGCTTAGTTCGGTGTTCCTGCCGAGCGCGTTTGTACCCGGCGTTACGGGCCAATTTTTCCGCCAGTTTGCCCTGACCATCGCCTCCGCGATGATTATCTCGGCCATCAACGCCATGACGCTGACGCCCTCGCGAGCGGTGGCCATCTTCAACAAACAACGTCTCGACAAAAATGGGCACCCACTCCACGAGGCCTTGCCCTGGTGGATTTTTGCTATTATTGGCGGATTCGCGTCGGTGTGGGCGGCCAAACATTTCTTCGCCGCGCAGCTCGGTTTGCCTACCGACGGCGAATTAGAAGGCGCCAAACTGTCGTGGCCGATGTATCTCGCCTTGATGACGCCCGGCTTGCTCGGCGGCGGCTTGCTCGGCCGGATAGTGATCCGCCCGGTCAACGCAACGCTCGCTTGGTTCTTCGGAAAGTTCAACCGGCTGTTCGACCGTATCAGCGATTTGTACGGCCGGGCGATCGCGCGCATGGTACGACTGAGCGCCATGGTGCTGCTCGTCTACGCAGGACTGCTGTTTCTGACTTACCACACGATGACCACGGCTCCCCAGGCCTTCATTCCCGAACAAGACCAAGGGTATCTGCTGGTCAACGTGCAACTGCCCGACTCGGCCTCCGTAGAACGCACACAGGCGATAATGGAGAAGGTGCAACGCATCGCCCTGGGTAATCCCAACGCACCGGACAAATCCCCAGGAATTCCAGGCGTTGCCCACACGCTGTCGGTTGCGGGCCAATCCCTCCTGCTCAATGCCAATGGATCGAACTTCGGAAGTTGTTTCGTCATTTTGGCCCCCTTTGAGAAACGCCACGAACACGATCGCTACGATGCGGTAATCGCCGACAAACTCAGGGCACGCTTTGCCAACGAAATCGACGGCGCCGAGCTTCAGGTATTTCGCGCGCCGCCAATCCAAGGCCTTGGTAGTGGCGGCGGTTTCAAACTGCAAGTCGAACAACGAGGTTACGTCGATCTGGACGAACTCCAGGAGCAAACCGATAGATTGGTCGACGCCGCCAACGAAGATCCTCGCCTGGACGGCGTCTTCACGATGTTTCGTGCCGACACGCCACAAATCTATCTCGATATCGACCGGACGAAATGCGAGTCGCTTCGTGTGCCCATGCAAGACGTGTTCAATACCTTGCAGGTTTACATGGGCGGGTACTTCGTCAATCTGTTCAACGATTTTGGGCGTACATGGCAGGTCAACGTGCTGGCGGAACCCGACTACCGTACGTCGGTCGCCAAGCTGCGTCAGATCAAGGTGCGCAATGAGTTGGGCGAGATGGTGCCGTTGGCCACTTTGCTCAGCAGCGAGAATATCGGCGGGCCGGTGATGGTGATGCGGTACAACATGTACACATCTGCCCCGGTCATCGGCAACCCGGCCCCCGGTACGAGTTCGGGCGAGGTGATCAAGATCATGCAGAGCCTGGCCGACGAAAACCAGGTGAACTATGAATGGACCGAGATCATGTATCTGCAGATCCTTGCCGGAAACGTCGCCATCTACGTTTTTGCGGTTGGTTCGGCGCTCGTCTTTCTGGTGCTCGCCGCCAAGTATGAGAGTTGGAAGCTTCCGCTGGCCGTGATTCTGGTCGTGCCCATGTGCTTGCTGAGTGCCGTAACCGGTATGCTCATTGCTTCGATGCCGGTCGACATTTTCGTACAGATCGGTTTCCTGGTGCTAGTCGGATTGGCGGCCAAAAATGCGATTTTGATCGTGGAATTCGCCAAGCAATTGCACGACGAAGGCAAACCGCTCGCCGAAGCAACCGTCGAAGCTGCCCGGCTGCGCCTGCGGCCGATCGTGATGACTTCGTTTGCCTTTATTTTGGGCGTGGTGCCCCTGTTAGTGGGCTCCGGAGCGGGAGCGGAGATGCGACATTCGCTGGGCACCGCCGTTTTCAGCGGCATGCTGGGCGTCACGATCTTCGGTATCTTCCTGACACCGATCTTCTTCTACGTGCTATTGCGGTTTAGACATCGCGATGGTGATTCTTCCGTGCACGAAAAGAGTACAACACCGTAGTACGAAGGCAACGGCGCGAGATGCTACGGTTGGCTATCGCCTACCGAGGTCACTGCTTGCCCGATCGATCGCCGGAGAAGTCAGTTTCAACGCGTTGTCGGGCAACTGGGGTCCTACGGGTACCCCGAGTGTTGGCGGCAAGTCCGATGGCACTGGCACACCAATGGGCTGCCGCGATGTAGGCATGCTGGCGATGTCCCGGCCCTCCGGTGCCGAAGCTTCCTGCGGTCTCGTTTCCGTCGGAGCAGTCGAACGGCGTCTGGAAATTCGCCAACCTCCTCCTAACGCGCGGTAGGTTTCGATTACCCCCAAAACCGTTTCGCCTTGTGCCTGGGCCAACAGTTCCTGCTGGTTGACGAGATTCTGCTGCACCAACGTCACCCAGTTGTAGTTGATAAGGCCACCACGGTATTGAGCCATCGCCACTTTGGCAGCGTTTTCCGACGCGGCAACACTTCGGGCAAGCCATTCTGTGCGCTGCCGTCCACGCAAAAACTGGGCGATCGCGTCTTCCGCTTCGGCGTTGGCCGTTAGAACCGTATTCTGGTACGCCACAATCAACTCGGCGAGTTTGGCATCCTGAAATCGGATGTTGTTCAACAGCCGACCGTAGTTGAGCACATTCCACTGAAACGACGGACCGACGCCACCCGCCAGCGATGCGCTCTTCGTCAAATCCGTGAACTGCTCGGCCGAATAGCCAATCGTGCCTGTGATACCGATGTGCGGATAGAGTTCTGCGGTTGCTACTCCCACGCGTGCGCTTTGTGCGGCTATTTCTCGTTCGGCACGACGAACATCGGGCCGATTCCGCAGCAAATTGGCCGGAATGCCTACGACCAATTCGGCGGGAGCCGTCGGAATGGAGCCGCGTCCGAATTCATCGGAGGTCAGATCGATTGGCGGACTCCCGAGTAAAATGCAAAGACGATTCTCCGCCTGCCGGAGCTGTAATTCAAGCTGCGGAACGAGTGCCTCGGTTTGGGCAAACGTGCTTTCCGCCTGACTGACGTCCAGCTCGCTTACCTGACCGCCACGGAAGCGAGCATTGGCAATGGTGTAGGTCTCATGCTGGAGGCTTGCGTTTTCACGTGCTAGCAGGATTCGCTTCTGCAACGTTCGGATTTCGGTGTAGGTTGCCGCGACGTCGGCGAGTAAGGTAACCATCACTTGGTCGTAATTCGCTACCGAGGCGTCGAGATCGGCATCGGCCGCCTCGATTGCCCGACGGAATCGCCCCCAGAAGTCGAGTTCCCATCCCAAACCGAAGCCGACGTTCCACTCGTCGTAGAACTGTTTGCCGAGCAACTCCATGTTGGCCGTGTTCTTGCTCATCGCATTGCGAGAGAAACCACCGGCCATCTCCTGCTGCTGCGGAAACAGGGTGCCAACCACGGTAGCCCGAGCCGCCCGAGCCTGGAGCACGCGGTAGCCTGCCTCACGCAAACTGAGATTCTGCTGGAGGGCCTCGCCGACCAACTCATCGAGTATGGGATCGCGAAAGACCGACCACCAGCAACCCAACTCGGCCGGGCTGGAGTGTACCTGGACGTCGCCAGCGTCGATCCAATCGTTGGCAACCATCGCCTCTGGTGGGCAATAATTCGGTCCCACCTTGAATCCATTGGCCACATACTCCCGGATCGGCGTACATCCGCCCGAGAGAAAAATGGTCAAGGCCAACAGAACACAGGATCGGTGCAACCGACGGGCAGGCATGTTTTTTGCATCTCCAGTAACGCTGATTCGCATATGCGCCCGCCAGGCTTGGCCCCCTGAACGATTGACCGTTTGCCAGAAAGGAAGCTCGTGCTGCGTCAATCGTAAAAGCTGCGGGCCGGGGTGCCATGCGCAGCTTGCCAAATCAAGGCCAGACTTTTCTGCCCTAGGCACCCGAAAAGCCAAAGTGGTCAGACCACTAGTGGTATCGGCATATCGAGCATAATCCGCACAACCGAAAAGATCGGCAAATTCTCCTTCTCTCCCGATTTCCCGCATTGAAACGCTGTTGAACGCGTCCAGTTGTGAAGATAGGGCAAATAGCGGGAACCGCAACGAAACCAAGTGGGCCGCCTCGCGCCCAATACGTCCCGCTGCTTTCGCCACCACCTCCCCGCACCCCCCCCAAAGAGTGGGCATCGTGATCGCGGTGCCACCCGGAAAGCTTCCTGGATGAAACGGAGAAAGACCGCCATCCGGTGTTGTCGGGGCTCAGACGACTTTCGCCCGGCAGCTACTGTTCGCTCGAAACGACAGCAACATGGCCGGGAACGAACGGTCGGGGCTTCGTTTCGCCCGGGCTACCCAAGAAGGACAGCACCAACGGCACCGGCTTGGCGAGGGAAGGAATTTCGACGGCCAGAACATTGGCTTCCGGCTGCCGAGTATTGACCACCGTGCCGTTGAGGGTCGCTCGGCTGAGTTGCATTGCCTCGGGCAGGTGAAAGAACAGCGTCGAGGGGTCGCCGCCGTTTCCTTGTACGTTGCCGCGGAGTTGCCCCTTTTCGGCATTCCAAACGATGTCGCTGGTCTCGATCGCACCTTGGCTGAAGTGCCCGCTGGTGCCGAGTAATTGCGGACGCCCCAACTTCGGGCGCAATGCGAACAGGTGGCACGACTTGGCCGCCACTGGCAGTTCCAGCCTTTCGCACTGCGATCTGACCAGTTTCTGTTGCCAGAAGTCCCAGAGCAGGTAGTCGTGCGGTACGGTTTTCGGCTTGTCCCACCCGCGGCAGCGGGCTGCTACCTCGTCGAGATTCAGCCGCACTTGCCGCGACCCATTGCCTTTGACATCGAACACACCGAACAACACATATGGCCCATCGGCCTCGCCGGGGTTCATACCCCAGAGCATATAGGGCGCGTTCTCCCAGAGATCCAACGGTCGTCCCGCCACTGGTAGCGGCGGGAAGAGTCGTTGATACATGGCAATGTACTGCTCGGGCAATTCGTCGAGCACCTCGCCGTAGGTCATCACCGTGCCGCTCAATGCGATCCACGACATCCACATCCGATTCCATTCGATCGGTTTCAATTCGCCGTACCGAGCACAGACGACTGCGCTGGGGTCGTTGAGCCAAAGCCGGCGATGGTAGAACCACACCTGGGCCGTGCGGAAGTAGGCCGAGGGGTTGTCGCCGTGCGAATCCCCGCTGATACGCAAGTCGTTTGTCAGCCCCATACACACTCCGATGGGAGCACCGATGGTGCGATAGAAAACATCCTTTCCCAAGCCCCGACGTATTGCCTCAAGTCCGTGACGCAACACCTCGGCCTTAGTCATCGTCGGATCGTAGAACTTCGCTGGGCGATGTGCGTAGGCCAAAAAGTCAGTGGTAACGTACTTAAAACCACGCTCTCGCCATGTGCGAGCAAGGTGTTCGAAGTACTGTTGCACGTCGGCTCGCGATGTGTCGAAGATGGCAAACGCCGGCGCCCCACGCGAGCCCGGCTGCCAATCCTTGACGAGATAGATTGAACCGTCGTCGTTTTGAGCAAACCACTCGCGGTGCGTCTTGAAAACCTCCGACTCGGTCGACGCCCAATAGGGCGCATACCACACACCGGCGGTGAGACCCGCGTCGGTGATCCGCCGGGCGAGGCGATCAAACCCGCCGGGAATGGCTTGCGTGTGGTTAAGCCAGTCGCCATACATGTTGAAGTCATCACAGATGCGCATCGTGCGGCCGCCGCGACTGGCGAAATACTTGTTTACATAGCCAATATTTTCTTCGACGCCCTTTTCCAGGCCGTTTTTGTAGGTCGCCATTTTCTTCCGCATCCAGCCAGCATACCACGAACACCATGCGACTCGCGGCAGCCAGATCCTTGCCTGGTTGATCTTGCCTGCTAGATCGGCGTAGCGTTCGAGTTGTTCAAGCGGGTTGTCGTGAAGCGAGACAAACAGCGTATCGGTCTGTCGCGACGTGCCGGGCAACAGCCGACAGCCGTCGCAGTCACCGAATGCCCGAAACGCCGGATTCTCGTCGGGTTCGGTAACCGTGAAGTGGTTGAAGTTGTACTTGCCCGTGAGAAACCCGGCAGCCAAGGCCGGCGACTCCAACGCAATCGTGTCCCAGCTTTCGAGTTTTTTGGCTTTGGGACGAAGGGCCGTCGGCCGCGGCCCACTCATGCTCGTGCCGTTAAGCAGAATATGCCGTTTGCTGGGATCATGCTTCTCGACGAATGTGCCCTCCAACGGGCAGATCTGCTTCAGGGTCAGTGGCTTATCGCCGGTGTTTGTGACAGTCAAGACAAACGTAAAGCAACGGTCGTCCAACGCCGTGATGGTCCACGTCTGGTCGAGTTGCTTGCGGATGTCGGTCAGGCGAAGCGTTGTCCGATTATCTTGCGTTCGCGTGGCCAACTGGTAACGTGGATCATTGCTGCGAAGGTTACTGTCCTCAGCGAGTTGAACGGCACAACATGCACCGGTGAGCCACGGCCGTCCCAGACCATCGAGCAATTCCACGCCACGCTGGGGTTTGGTTGCACGAACAATGGTTACCGTGTCAGCACAGCAAGCGTCCGCCAATGGCCAAGCAAAGCCGATCAGAAGAGCCATCGTAACCAGCAACAGTCGGCGCCAAATGCTGCGAAACATCGCAACGCAGCCTATCGGAAATCGACTCATGGGCAGGAAGACCGTGGGAGTTGGGAGGAAGGAGAAGCAATGTCCCGCGGTTCGTCCGTAAGACGTACACGAACACACCCTTTAACAACAGCACCTTTCTTCAGAAGATTGGGCTGCCAGAACGATCGCGTAACGAGGAATATTTCGCCGCTTCCGGTGCTGTAATCGGCCACTAACAGGTGGACGCGTTGGTCATCGATCCACGTGCGAACGGCTTGTCGACCGCCACCATCGACGAGAACGCCCTGCCCCGTCGGATTACGAAGTGCTGCCCAGAGCACCGAGGTTCGCGTAGCGCGGAAATCATTTGTACCCAAAGCCGTGCTATCCAAAGACCACGGCCAAGACGGATATTCCCGGGCATCGATTGCCGGCCAATCGTCGCCACGCGTGGCATGGGCACACCCTTGCGGTCGACCGATGTGATCCTCGGGGTAAACCGTCCAAAGCCCGTTTCGCCGCCACGACAGCGAGTCGAAAGATCGCGGAAGATCCAACACCAGGCCGATTTGCCGAGGATCGATTTCTTCGAGTATCTCATAACGATACTGGACGACCATTTGGCCAGAGGAATCGACGTCGATATGGTAACTCCCCTTGGCGTCGTGGTACTGCCCTTCGACGTGAAGCTGCACCCCTTCTTCGGTTTCTTTGATGTCGACCGACTTGGATTGCCACTCCGTGCAGGTGGCGGTGAACGGTTCGTATTTTTTCTCGTCGAGGATCGTCTGGCGATAATTCTCACGCTTGCGCGGCAGCAACATCAGATGGGGGCCGCCCGCAAGGACAGCGTGACCGTCGAGCGTTGCTTCACGCAGCAGCCCGGTCTTTGCGTCCCACTTCCAGGTGAAGCGATCGTTCGCCGCGACGACGGCGTCCTCGCCGCGAACCAAGTGAAGTCTCTGCTTGACTTCCGGCGAGGGAGCAAGCAACTGTGGTGCCGTAGCGTTTCCGAACGTGAGGCGATATGTGTCGACAAGAAACCCTCGAGGACTGTGAAACGTCAACTGTAGAACATCGCCGTCGCGCGGCGGTTGCGAAGGTCTTACAAGGAGTTCCCCGGCTGCGCGTGGTTGAATGTCGGCCGACGTTTCGCCCGACTCGTCGCCGAGCCTCCAGGCAATCTCCAGTTCGTTGATTTTGGTAAAATCGTGACGATTGGCGACCGGGATGCGGATCGCTTCGCCCTTGGCTGGCAACGGCAGCTGCGTTGCCGTAATGCGGACCGGCGAATAGGCCTTTTTCGCATGCCAGTATTCCGGTTTGACTCGATGCCAGGAGTCGATCAGGCCCCAGGCACCCCAGCCGGCCGGTGGTCCCGAGGGCGGAAAAACGATTTCATCGATGCCGCCCCAAAGGGCCCCGCCCAGGCAGGCTTCGTGGGCGTACATCTTCTCCCAGATGTCGACCAGCCGATGTCCCCAGTCGTCGCGAATGCCCGGGTCGGTCGCCTGCTCCCGCAGATTGTAGCAGTTCAAATGACAATACTCATCGAATAGCAGCGGACGTTTGGCTGCATCGAGAAGGGAATCGATTTTCTGTAAGCCTGGATAGTGCCACGTGCCAATCTCCAGCCCATTGTAGATTGGCATTGGCTTGTCTTTGTATTTGCTGAAATAGTGCGGCGAACCTCCGGCAATCAGACGCGGTCGAGTGGGATCGAGATGTCGAACCATCTCGGCCGACGCTTCGAAATTAGGACTCCAAAGCGATTCGTTTCCCAGCGACCAGATGATCACCGACGGATGATCGCGATGTTGCTCGATCATCTCGGCCGTCTGTTGTAGTGTGAGGCGACGGTACTCGGGATCGAGAATGTATTGGGCATGATGAAACGGGGCTTCCGATTCAACAAACATGCCAAGCTCGTCACACACATCCAAAAGTCCCTCGGGCGGTGGATAATGTGACGTACGAATCAGGTTGATATTGGCGTTGCGAAACAGCTCGATGTCCTTGCGCCACAACTCGGGCGTAAGGCTCCGCCCGAGCGTCGCTTGGCGTTCGTGGCGACACACTCCCCGGAGTTTCACGGGGCAGTTGTTCACGAATAGCTGACGCCCGCGAACCTCGACCTGGCGGAAGCCGACTCGCCGCCGAACGACTTGCAGCGTTTTGCCGTCTGTTAGCGCTTCGCACGTGAGCACGTAGAGGTTCGGATGCTCACTGTCCCATTTTCTGGGGTGGACTACTGGGATGTCCACCTGTTGGCGCATTTGAGCGCCGGGTTCGATAGCCGGTAACGAAAGACGTTTTGGAGCGACGTCAACTTGCTTGCCCTGAGGATCGACCAGCGCAAAAATCAGTTCGCCACGGTCGATCGGTTGACTACCCTCGTTGACAACCGAGAGCGTCAACGCCAACGTGGCGTCGTGGTAGTCGCGGTCGAATGTGGTTGCTACGTGAAGCGATTCGAGGTGGACTTCCGGAACGGTGAAAAGCGTTACCTTGCGGGGAATTCCTCCCAACGGAGTACGAATGTAGGCGGTTCCAAAGGTGGTCATCTTCAGATCGGCAACCGATTCCCGTCGAACGGCCAATGCCAACGTGTTTTCCGTGCCCAGGCCAACGAATTCCGTGACGTCGAATTCAAAAGGCGTTAGCCCGCCGACGTGGCGTCCGACCTCATGCCCATTAACCCACACGGTAGCATCGCTGTAAACAGCGTCGAATCGTAGCTTGATACGCTTCCCTTTATAATCGTCGGGCACCCGAAACGTGCGGCGGTAACCGGCTGCCGTGTTGGCGGGCACGTCGAAGCCCTGCATGAACCATTCGCCCGGCACCTCGATTGCCTTCCAGTCTGCCGTGTCGAATTGGCGAGCGAAGAAGTTCGCCGGCGGTGAAGCGTGAAATTGCCACGTGCCTGAAAGCGACATGGAAGGGCTGACCACGCCGGCGACTTTCTCGGCCGATGGCGTCAAAACGATTGGCGTGGTGAACTGCTCGAAATCGGCCGTTTTTTGCGCCGCCTCCGGCATGTTTGCGTCGACGGGGGATGAAGCTGACGTTTGCTCGGCGCGAGCATTTCCGAGGCCGGTTGAGCAACACAACGCTACAAGAATCGCCAGCCAAAGGCTGCCACCACGGGCTAACAAGATAAGCATCACTCGGTCTCCTCGTGGAAAGCGGCAGACAGGAGAACGGTACAAATCGGGACTGCACGCCCCCTCACGCGGCACGACCGGGCCGACTGGCATTTCTCGGTCGCCACTACCGTCTTATTGTACCGCAATCATTTCGCAGGTGGGATTTTTTGGAGTGGTAGCCTGCCGGTTTACGGCAGCTTCTGTTGCAAATAGGTTCGATGACATTCGGCCTGACTTCATCGGACAATCGTCGTGCTCAACAACATCGGCGCCTTTGCCAGAAAAGGCCACCGCTGACAGCCGCGAGCCCCAACAGCACGAATGTCGACGGCTCGGGAACCTCTTCCAAACGAAGTGCATTCAGATAGCCGTATGTATTGCCGGTAGCCAGGCCGGCCGTGAGTGTGATCTTGCCACCGGTCGGGGCCACACTTTCCCAGGCCATAACTTCGTGTCCCAGGTAACCGTCGGCGTAACAGTCGAAACCTTCGGAGTTGGTCGTATAGTTACCCTGGACCTGATAATTACACGCAACGTCGGAAGTCGTATTGCGAGAAGCGACAAGTTCGACAACGTAAGTCTTATTGTCATCGAGACCATCGAACTCGAGTGTAACAGTGCCATGCGAACTGTCAAACCAAAAGAAGTCACGCGTGGCATCTTGCACAACCCAGGGGATGCTCGCGTCGGACCAACCGTCGTCGGTACTAATCGAGTCGGCGGCTGGCACTGTAAAAACCATGGTAACCGAAGTGGCGGTTCCAGACGAGTCGACTAGACCATACGCTGTGATCGGTAGCGCGCCGAATGTATTCCAGGTTCCACCAGAACTGGGATTCGTAGCGGAGTCATTAAAGTCAATCAGGATTTCCGCTTGGGCACACGTTGCCAGGACAGCGAAGACACTTAACGCGAGAGCAATGTATTTGAACACGAGATGAACCTCCTGAGCACGAAAAGATGAGGCTGGTGATTGCATTCGCCTATTGACGCTTGATAAACTCATCAACGGAAGGCAACCAACGGGCGTTCGGATTTCCGGGCTTTCAGTTTTCAGAAGCGATCGTTTCCATTGCGGGTATCAATAATATCATTCGTTTTCGAAAATACGTCAATGAAACACTGGCCCAATCTGCGTCAAGTTTGGCTCAGTCGTTCGGATACTCCGCTCATCAGGGAAACCGACTATACCTTCGTAACGGCGTTCGACTCTTGGCTCCTTCGGTCATGCGACACAAAGTCGCACAATCCCTCCGTTCCAGTTTGATTGGAACTGCAAAATCGCGTCAATGAGATTGCGGTCCAAACTTCATAGGATTCGGCTCAGCCCGGTTGACGGTGTCTTCACGAATCTCGGCACGAACGTCCGTTGCGGCCAACGGGTATCGTTCGACTGGACGGCGGCGCGGTGCAAAAACGCCGTGGTAGCGTCAAAATTTGCGATCTGGTCCGCGCTGTGGGATGCTGGTATAGGCGAGTTCCCCCAATCGAGCCGGAACGCCATATCGCCAGACTCCGATGTTGCCAAGTAGGGACACTCACCTAGGAAGACGACTGCCATGCAACGGCCAACGACTGGAAACCACGGACAGAACCAAACGAACCCGCGGGTCAGACGCATCCTTCGCTCGCTCCTTGCATTGGGGTTGGTTTGGGGCCTCGGTCACGTAACGCCCGTTGAAGGACAGCCAGTCGAGCCGCTCGAGTTGCGCAACGACCGGATCGTACTGCAGCTTTCGCAGGCAGACCGCGGCGGAATCGTGTCGCTGAAAACGCCTACGGGCGTCGAGTTCATTGCCGCGCAACCCAAATCGCGGTTGTTTGTACTGACCTTCTCCGAAAAAGCCGAGACGCCCGGCAGGACGTTTACGTTGTCCAACAATGACGCCGGCCGCTTCAACGCCGCTTTGCAGAACGATAAGAACGGACAACTCGCAACGTTGACCTACGAAGGGTTTCGCGATCAAGCCGCTCGCGTGGTTTGTACGGCCCAGGTGAAACCCGACGATCCGATGGTGCGTTGGGGTATCGCGGTCGAGGTGCCCGAGCAGTGGGTGCTGGAGTCGGTGGAGTATCCGATGGTAACGCTCCGAACGCCTTTGGGTGTGGATGCGGAGGATGACGCCGCGGTGATGGGGGCCACCAAGGGAGGCGTGATCCGTCCACATACCATGAAGCCCGGGGCATGTACCTCCATTCGCCAGCCAGGCAACATGGCGGCCCAGTTCGGTTGTTACTACGACAGTCGGGCGGGGTTCTATACGGCCGCCTTGGATGGCCAAGGGTACCCGAAACACTTGCGTCTCCGGCGTGGCGGCGAAGAGGTCGTGTACAGCTGGTACCGCCCCTGTTTCTCAACCGGAACAGTGACGCAAAAATACGATGTGGTAATGTCCACCTTCGACGGCACCAACGGTGCGCCCGCCGACTGGCGCGATGCGGCCGACCTGTACAAAACTTGGGCATTGACCCAACCGTGGTGCGCGACACCCTTTTTCCAGCGCGCCGACCTGCCGGCATGGTTGAAGGAAGGCCCCGCCATGGTGCGTTTCGGTCGAAACTGGCTGGCCGATCCGTCGCGCATTGAACGCTGGCTTACCGAGTACTGGAAGAAGCGATTTCCCGAGACACCGCTCATCACGGCCTATTGGGGATGGGAAAAGCACGCCAGTTGGGTAACGCCCGACTACTTCCCGGTCTTCCCGTCAGACGAGCAATTCACGCAATTGGTGGCCCGTTCGAGAAAACTCGGGTGCCACGCTTTCCCGTGGCCGTCGGGTTATCACTGGACGCTGACTTACCAAAAGCGCGAAGATGGAACCTTCGAGTGGGACGACCGCCAACGCTTCGACAAGGTCGCCCGGGCACATGCCGTACACAACCGCGACGGCCAACTGTATCTACGTACGCCAAGCTGGTTGCGAGGAGGCAATACGGCCTGCCTTTGCGGTGGTGATCCGTGGACCATCCGCTGGTGGAATGAGGAGATTTGCGTCCCGCTGGCTAAGCGCGGCTGTGAGATGATCCAGGTCGATCAGGTAGTCGGTGGCAATTTTCCAGCGTGCTACGCCTCGGACCATCCACATCCGAAGGGTCGCGGTCTTTGGATGACCCAAGTCTTTGCCGAGCAACTGCGCACCATGTTGGCCACGATGCGCAAGATCGAGCCCGATGCGGTCGTCTGCTTCGAGGAGCCAAACGAATGGTTTAACCATCTCGTGGGTATTCAAGATTATCGCAACTGCGAGAGGTCGGGCGAATGGGCTTCGGTCTTCAATTATCTCTACCACGAGTTCCTGCCGCCGTTTCAGAGTAATCCGCGCGGAAACGATCGAGTGATGAACGCCCACTGTGCTGCCGATGGGCAGATGCCGCACCTCGTTCCCTCAGGTCGCGATCTGGCGGACATGGTGCTGGTCAACGGCGAGTTCGAACCGCGTCTCGCCGGTGGCGATGCGTTGGCCGGTTGGAATCAGGTCCACGGATACCAGGGCGTAGCGTGGACAGGGAAAGCCTTTACCGACACGAACGAAAAGCACAGCGGCACATCGAGCTTGCGGCTGGAAAACGCCAAGCCCAACGACATCGTGCAGGTGTCGCAAAACGCGACCGTCGATGACCGCGGCTTTGCCGTTGGAGGAAAATACCGTCTCAGCGCCTGGCTTAAGAACGAGCACATGGAGCAATCCAACGGTGTCAATTTCGCCCTTTTCGGACCGGGCATGACCTCGCTTGGCGTCGGTGGTCGACTGCGGTTTCCGGCTGAAGCGGCGGGCTGGAAGCGAGTGTCGGCCGACTTCACCGTGCCCGACGGCGCCGAGACGCTACGCATCATGATCCACCTCAACGGACCGGCCAAGGCCTGGGTCGACGATATGACACTGGAAGAGGTGTCGCCCGACGGCAGCGTAAAAACCGTGCGATACACCGGGCAGTCGTCCGATGCGAGATTCATGCAGCGCTGGGTCACACTCTATCACGGCGAAGGGCGTCGCTGGCTGCAACACGGGCGGCTGCTGCATCCGCCGAAACTGCAGTGCGAAACGATTACCTATCGCGACCGCCAAGTGCCGGCCGTCTTCCACAACGCTTTCCGCGCACCAGACGGTAGCGAAGCCGTGGTGCTTGCCAACGCAACCCGCGAGAAGCAAGCGGTGACCCTGTTCTGGCACGGCAAGCCCATGCCGCTCACACTGGAAGCCGACGGCGTGGTGTTGGTGAAATAGCGCACCGGTGGTCGTTGCCAATCGACCTTCACCAAACCAGATCACTAAACCAATCGACGCGAGTCGATTTGCGCCCAAAAAGGCTCAAGAGCCGCCCCATCTTCTTGTGGGTGCCCGAGGCGATTACCTGGCCGTTTTACGAGTCTCACCCGCGCGACGCAAAACAACACAAGATTTACGCATTTGCTTCTTGTGGCGTACGGTCTCGTCGTGGCAGAATATGAAAAACCGAGGGAACCTGACGACGGGCATCGTTGCCGAAACGTCGTCAGGAGGCCCCGCGGTTTTTGACCATTCACCTCTGCGATCTCGTTGTTTGAAATACGATGCGCGGGTCGACTTTTTTGCCCGGGGCGTCGAGGTTCGCGTTATGCGCGACGCAAAACAACACAGGTTTTGCGCAAAAAGTTGTTGTGTATGGGGGGACACGGAGGAAAGACTGGAAGTGAAGATGAAGGCCGCCATCGGCCACCGGTGGTGAATGCGGCCGGCATTGGTGCCATTGGGCGTTACTCGATCGAGGGCTGGGTAGAAGACCCGGGAGGAAGGTGGACCGTAGCCGGTAAATCTCTCCGCGAACACGGCAACCATCTCGACCTTCCCATGGCTACCCGAAAGGCCAACACTCTGCGAAGGGAGAATCCCATGAACCGTACGAGAAGATGCGTGTGGATCGTTGTCACCGTCGGCCTGTTTTGTCTACTGGGCACTGCGACCGCGCAGGCCGAAACCCTTGCTTGGTGGCGATTCGATGAAGGCACTGCGGGAACCAGCCCGACGGGTACGGCCGACGAAATGGTCGATTCGTCGGGCAATGCTCATCACGGCCAGGTTGCCGGCACTGCGAGCAATCTCGTCTACGGAGACGACGCGTTCGGACGCACCGGCGCGGCATCGTTGAGTTTTTCGGGCACAAGCACCACCGTTCAGGTGACCGACGACAGCGCACTGCATGCCGAAAACGCCATCACGATCGAAGCCTTCGTTAACTACACCAACACGGGCGGCCGCAAAGTGATTGCCTCGCGTTGGGGCGACACCCCACAACGTGCGTTCATTTTCGCGGTCGAGGGCAACAAGCTGCGACTGTTTCTAGGGCACCAGGAAGTCAACCCAGACAACTCGATGGGAACCTATACCCAGGCGTCGCCCATTTCGACGACCACGATTGCCACAGGTCAGTGGGTTCACGTAGCAGCTACCTGGGACGGCACCGAAAGCGGTGACAAAGCGATTCGACTGTATATCAACGGGGTCGAAGACTCCGCCACAGACACCTTCAATACGACCATCGCTTACGGCCCGGGTTCGTATCCGATTGTGCTCGGGGCTCAAACAGCCGGCGGGGGTTCTTCATTTAGCGGAGGGCTCGACGAAGTGCGCATCTCCAACGTGGCACTTACGCCCGACCAGTTTTTGCCCAACGCGGTACCTGAACCCAGCACCTGGACGCTATTAGGGATACTGGGTGTTGCGATATTGTCGGTGGGTACCCGACGGCGCCGGCCATAGCATCTCACTGCGTTGTTTTTTTGTGATTGGGTACCGTGACAGCTTGTCGGTCGTTCTGTTTCAACGGCGGACAAGAGGTCCCGGCGCCCATTTGGGCAACGGTAACGAGGCAGTAGCCACAGGCAAGTGATGCAGAACGATGCTAGCCCCAGTTCGAGCGAGTTCGACGAAATCCTCCAGACCGACGTCCTGGTGATCGGTGCCGGTGTGTCGGGCTATTGTGCGGCCATCCAGGCAGCCAGGACCGGCTGCGAGGTAATCCTACTGGAAAAAGACTTCGTGCTCGGGGGCAACGCCGGACCGAATGTGGGTGTGCATATCGCGGGCGCCGATCGCTACCACCATTTTTCAACCGAAACGGGCATCATCGCCGAGCTTTCCGAAGAACAGGCTTGGTGCTGTGCCCAAACCCAGGTTTCGCCCGGCACGCTCAACTGCAACATCTCGCGCCGCTTCGAGGCGATCGTGCAAACGGCCCTGCAGCAAGCGGGCGTACGCGTGCTTAAGCAACATTATGCTCGACGCCCGATTGTCGACGGCCAACGCATCGCGGCAGTGATCGCCGAAGACTTGGCCGCCTTTCGGACCAAACGGATTGATGTGCGACACGTAGTCGTCGAAGCCTCGGGCGATGGAGAAATCGGTGCGCAAGCCGGCGCCGGTTATCGTTTTGGCCGCGAGGCTCAGAGCGAATACGGCGAACGGAGCGCGCCCGAGGTGGCCGACCAACTCGTACAGGGTACCAGTCTGATGGCCATCGCGCAAAACACCCATCGACCAGTACACTTCGTACCTCCTCCGAACCTACCCCCCTACGAACCGCGACTCTGGTTTCACGCACCCGGCGACGGCTGGCATGAACGAACCTTCCGGGCCGACCGCGACCTGCTCTTTCTCTACGTAACCGAGACGGGCGGCAATCGCGATACAATCCGCGACGACCGAGCGATCTATGAAGACTTGCTCGGACAGCTTTGGGCCGAGTGGGACCACATCAAGAACGGCCCTCATGCCAAAGAAGCAGCTACGTGGGATTTGCTGTGGATCAGTCCCAAGGCGGGCAAACGCGAAAGCCGTCGTCTGCAGGGTGATTACACGCTTACACAGACCGATATCGAGGCCCCCCGTCGTTTTCCCAACGCCGTGGCCTATGGTGGTTTCGATATCGACATCCACGAACCGGTCGGCAACACGGCCGACATCGTTTCCTACAGTCTGCCGCCGTTGTACTCGATTCCCTTGGGTTGTCTGTATTCGTGCGACGTGGAAAACCTGTTGCTGGCCGGTCGTTTGATTAGTGCTACACACATGGCCCATGGCAGCACGCGGGTGATGCGCACCGGCGCCGTGATCGGCCAGGCGGTCGGCATGGCCGCGGCACTCTGTGTCGAACGGCAGTGTACACCGCGGCAACTTGCTGGACACCACGTCGCCACACTCCAGCAACGGTTGCTGAAAGCCGACGCCACGATCCTCGGCGTACCCAACCGGGACGACACGGACCTGGCACGCAACGCCCGAGTGGAAGCCAGCAGCCAGCAAACGTTCAACGACCAAACCCCAGAGCAATGGATGCCGTTGGACCGTTACCGGGGATTGATCGTCTACGATTGGCCAACGCATCCCCACCGCATCGAACTGTATCTACGCAACAAAACCGACGTGCCACAGCCGATCGTGTTGACCGTTTCAAAAACACGTTTTGAGCGTTCCTGGAAGACTCACGAGGAATTCACCCGGTGGCGGTGGCGCGACCTGCGCACCGAACGATTCGAGCAAGTTCTTTCAATGTCCGACGAGGTGGCAGCCCAATCCGAAGGCTGGTTGGCTTTCGATGTGCCAAACGGTTTTTCGCTGCACTCGAAGGATGTCACGAACGAGGAAGATCGGTTGTTGTTTTCGTTGGCACCGTGTAACGGCGTGTCGTGGGCCGTTGCCGCACGGCCGTGTGAAATCGCTCAGAGCGTCGAACGTCAATCGGCCGACTGCCATTGGCACGTTATGTCGCGTGAAGCAGACGAGAAGACAACCGTCGACTATCCCGATCCGCATGCGCCGCCAAAATGTCTCCCGCCTGGCCCGCAACTGATGCTCAAACTCGACCCCGCACCACTGCTGGGCGAGGCAACCAGTGTGATCAACGGCTTCTCGCGGCGTTTTTCCACGGCACCAACCAACATGTGGATTTCGCGACTTGGTGAACCGTTGCCCCAAGACCTGACGTTACGGTTCGACCTTCCAGTCGCGCTGAACACCGTGCAGTTAGTCTTCGACACGCTCTACGACGACTACCACGACATGCCGCACAACTACGGTCCCCGGGCAGCCGGCATGTGTGTGAAGGACTATCGACTGGAAGCCCAAACCGGCAACCGATGGCAAACCATCGCGTCGGTCGCCGACAATTACCATCGCCTCCGCGTCCATCGATTCGAGCAGATTACCGCCGAGCAGATCCGGTTAGTAGTTGGCAACGTGTGGGAGTACGAGCGTTATGGTGCTCGGGTGTATGAAATTCGCGTGTACAATAAATAACTCAAACTGAAAACAGAAGGAAGCCGCAGATGAACCCAGGGCGGCAGGGCCGCCAACCAAACGGTGCTGCCGCACCCAGGCAAGAAGCCGCTCCCGCTGGTCGCTAGTCTTTGTCAAAAACTTAACGATCTTTGAGGTTAGTAGTACAGATACACGCAGATGACGAAAACGACTTGGAAACGTGGATTATCTGGCAGATCACGCCGTGAAGACAACGCTTCCCATAAGCCCCTCACGCCAGATAGTCCGTTAGATGCTAGTACGCCTTCCATGAAATTGTTTCCGGTGGTATAAGCACCGGCATGAAGGAACACATTGTACGCCTCAAGGACGAGGCCCGACAGCATTTGCAGGAGTTGGTGCATACCGGCACGCGATCCGTGCGTGTGGTTCGGCGTGCCTTGATTCTGCTGAAATCAGATGAAGGATTCACGGATGAGGAGATTGCCGAACACGTTGGTTGCACGGATCGAACTGTTCGCAGTATGCGTAAACGGTTCTGTACCGGGAGTTTAGAGGAAGCGTTGTACGACGCCCCTCGATCCGGTGCTCCGCCCACGTTTACGCCACGGCAGAAGCAGCAAGTCGTGGCGTTGGCTTGCAGCGATCCGCCGGAGGGCCGCGTCCGCTGGACGCTGGAACTACTCTGCGTGCACGCCGTGAAACGAGGCTTCGTCGATTCGATCAGCAAGAGCGAGGTTGCGTTGTGGCTGAAAGAGCACGACATGAAGCCATGGCGAAAAAAACATGGTGCATTCCGAGACTCACCGAAGAGTTTCGCGACAGAATGGAGGACGTCCTCGACCAGTATGAAAAGGCGTTCAACCCGAGAGAACCGTTGATTTGCATGGACGAGCAGCCGTATCAACTCCTGGACGATACGTGTCCCTTCAAGCCTGCCGTACCAGGCAAGGCGGCTAAGCAGGACTACGAGTATCGTCGTTGCGGCACGTGCAGTATCTTTGTCGCCGTTGAGCCGAAAGGTGGCAAACGCTTCGTCCAGGCTCGGCGTCATCGCAAACGGGCCGATTTCGCACGATTCGTGCGTGATCTGCTTCAGCGTTATCCCAAGGCTCGTCGGATTCATTTGGTTCTCGACAACCTCAACACGCACAACGAAAAGTCCCTCATCGAAACGTTTGACGCCACGAAAGCGAAGCAATCTCTGCGACGCATCGTATGGCACTACACACCCAAGCACGCCAGTTGGCTGAACATGGCAGAAATTGAAATCTCCGTGTTGACCAAGCAATGCCTCGGGCGACGGATTCCTACAATCGAAGAAGTTCAACGTCATGCGGCGACTTGGGCCCGCGACCGAAATCGCCGCAAAGCCATAATCGACTGGACCTTCAATAACAACGACGCCCGCCGAGTGTTCCCGGAACTATACCGGAAGAAACTTGCTGGATGACGTACTAGTGCGATGCTATCTGCGTTCATTTGCGTCCATCTGCGGCTCCAATGTTGGAACCATTTCAGTTTGAGTAAATAAAACTCGATCGTTTCGGAAGGATATACAGTCATGCGATTGCTTCTTCTGCTCACAACGCTCGCTGCCCGGACACCCACGACAACGTTGGCGGCCGACCAGAGTAAAAGCCCTGTAGCGGTCGTCAAGCTCCAACCAACCATTTTGTTTCCCCGTGGCGAATCGCTCCTGCAACTCGCACGGCTGACGGTCTCTAACCAAACGGACGAACCTGGTTCCTGGCTGGCAAGAATCGTCATGGAGGGTTGCGCAAGCCGCGAACGAAGCTTGGAGTCCGTACCGTTGGGCGAATCGGTCCACGACATTCTGGTGCCCGACATCGACAGTCCTCGTTCCTTGCGGATCGAGTTGGTCGACCGGCAAGGTCGTGTGGTTGCCAAGTATGAAACGTCGTGGCAACCCCAACGACATTGGACCTGTTACCTCGTTCGTTCGGCCCATACCGACATCGGCTACGAGGGCACGTGGTTCCACAAGCAGGAACATCTGGCTCGCTATATCGAAGAGGCTCGGAAGATTCGTGCCGAATTGCCCACCGATCCCGATGGCGGCAAGTACCTTTGGACCGTGGAGCATCTCTTCTGGCTCCATGAGATGTTGGGCGTGCGGCCCTGGTCGTGGTATCGTGAGTTGGTCGAGCAGATCAAGCAAGGCGAAGCGGCCGTAACGGGTGCGGTTTGTGGGGTGCATTCCCACTGGCAGGACACCGAGGAGCTTGCCCGATCGATGTACTTCGCGCGGCGACATACCAAGGATCAACTGGGGTTGGAGTTGCCGTTGTATTTGATCGTCGACAACCCCAGCGTGGCTTGGCCCGTAGCGCAGCTTTGGGCCCAGGCGGGCGGACGTTATGTGATCGATTGCCGGCAGGGATGGCGGACCGGCGGAAACGATCACCAATTTCAGCAACATCGAACGCCACCCATCTTCTGGTGGACCGGCCCCGACGCGAAACACAAGGTACTGTTTGCCTATTCGCTGGGCTACGGCTACCGCTGGCAACCACCGCTGAAAGAGAGTTGCACGGCCTTCGAGAAACGATTGCTGCCCTGGCTCACACGATTGCAGTCGGGCGACGGCCGCGGTGATTATCCGTACGACATGTACCTGATGTTTCTTTACCGCGATCACTTGGCACCCGATCGCGAAGAAGTCGAGCACGTGGCTCAATGGAATTCTCAGTGGCGCTACCCGCACCTGCAATATGGCGATCCGGTCACGTTCATGGTCGACATCGAACGTCGCTATGACAACCAAATTCCCACGCTTTCCGGCGACATGAACAATTACTCGGCCGATTACGCGGCGATCAACAGCGACAACTTCGGCAAGAAACGCGTCGGTGCGATTCGACTTGCCGCGGCACAAAGCCTCGTCACAACCGCCCGATTGCTGGACCCAACGTTTGACACGGCCGACAACTTGTTCGAGAAGCATTTCTGGCGACTGTGTGAATATACCGAACACTGTTGGCCCACCGGGCCTGCGCCGCAGGATTTCATGGAAGCTAATTTTCGGCTGTTCAAAACCCGCAATGCGCAATACATTGCCCAAAACGCCGAGCAACAGTACGCCCGGGCGGCGAAGGCTATCGCGTCGAAGATCACTGCCCAGGCAGGCTCGGTCGTGGTGTTCAATCCCACGGCGCAACTGCGAAGCGATCTGGTCGCAGTCGACATACCGCAGAGTTCCGGACGTCTTTTGGCAAAGGATCGGACCACCGGCAAAACCGCGCCGGTTCAACAAACCGAAGATCGGGCGATTTTCGTTGCCCAGGATGTCCCGGCATTCGGCTACGCAACGTACACGCTCGTGCCAACCAAGGAGCGCGCCGAAGATCTGGCTGAAACGTCATCGGCACACACGACGGACGAAGCCGCCCTGAAGATCGAGCCGGGCGAAATGGAAAATCGCTTCTACCGCGTTCAGTTCGACCCGGCCGACGGAACGATTAAGAGCATCTTCGACAAGCGGTTCCAGCGCGAGTTGGTCGACGCCTCGGCGCCGAATCGTTTCAATCAGGTGATTTATCAGCACGTCGACGAAGGCCACAAAAAAAACACGCCCGGGTATTTCCGCGTGCCGCAAAGGGCAACCATCGCGGTGGAAGAAGCCGGGCCGGTGATGGCCGTCATGCGAGTGGAAACGGAGGAGCCGGAGTCGGGAGCGACAATCATTCAGCGCATCACCTTGTATCGCGACCTGCCGCGGATCGACATTTGCGATCAACTTCACTCGGTCGACAAGATGTGGGACGACGAGCGGCTCATGGGAACAAAATGGGGCAAGATCGGCAATCGTTACAAGAATAACATGTTCGTGGCCTTTCCACTTTGCGTACCGGAGGCGACCATTCGTGGCGATTACAGCATCGGCACCGTGCGTCCCTACGACGACCAACTACGTTTCGGCACGCACGACTACCTGAGCGTACACCGCTTCGTCGACTGCTCGAACGACGACTTCGGCGTCACGTGGACCTGCCGCGAGGCACCGGTGGTCCACTTTGGTGAGATCCGCTATAACCGTTTTGCCTGCGACTACAAACCGGCGAAGCCCTGGCTTTATAGTTATGCGATGAGCAACCGCATGGCCGGGCTGGTCTGGCACCATCCGGATCGATGCAACGCGGACCTGCACTATTCGTTGACCACCCACGATGGCAATTGGGCCGCTACGGCCAACACGTACGGTGACGAACGCTTCCAGCCTCTTTCGGCCGTTGTCGTGGCGGCCGATCAACAGGGCGACTTGACCGCCCGACAGTCGTTTATCGAAGTGGATCGGCCCAACGCCCGCTTGCTGGTATTCAAACCTAGTGCCGTGCCGGGACGCGGGTTCATTGTCCGGCTGCTGGAAACCGACGGCCAACAACGTACCGACGTCCACGTACGGCTGCCACATTTGACGGCGGCCCAGGCCGTGCGATGCAATCTGGTGGAAGACGACGAAGCGCCAATTGCGCTGGACGCTGACGGCCACGGCTTCACCGTCACACTGGGCCCCAACGAGGTGCAGACGATCCGTCTGGTGTCCTCGGGCCGAGTGCCTGGCAAGGTTGGCGGTGTTACCTGCCAAACGCTGAGCGACAAGGCCGTACGACTCGCGTGGCCTGAGGTCGAAGGTGCCGCATGTTACTACGTGTACCGGCTGCCCGCTGCGGGCGAAAAGGCCGTGCTCGATAGTCTCGTGGCTCAAACCGCCCACACGGAATGGGTCGACGACTGGCTCAATCTCGACACAACCTACTACTACCGTGTTCAGGCCGTTGCGCCCGGCAATCTGGCCGGGGAGCCCAGCGACGAGGTATCGGCCACCACACAAGTCGAAGACATATCACCGCCATCGGCGGTCGACGATCTGGTGGCGATGGAACGCAATTGGCAACGCGTAATCGTCACTTGGAAATCAAACCGGGAAAGCGATATGGCAGCATACGAGATTTTCCGAGCCGAACAGGCCGACTTTCCGCCCGACGAAACGCATCGCATCCAGATCATCGACAAGCCGGAGAAGCTTGCGCGGCAACTTTGGGTCGATTCGTCGGTCGAGCCGGGACAAACCTATTACTATGGCGTTGTGGCCGTGGACCGACGAGGGCGACGTTCGGCCATGTCGTCTATTTCCGGTATAACACTTTCGCCCTACCCGGGTCCGCCACGTGAAGAGGGCAAGGCCACGGAGGCGAAGTGACGTCGCCGTTTCGATGCGAAACCATTTTTCTTCGGTAAGGCGTAAGATATGGCCGCCGAAGCGGCCGCGCCTCGATGGGTGGGCGCTAATCCCTGGTCGCTTATCCCTGGTCGCTTATCCCTGTTCCCTCTCCTCTAGCCCCTGTTCTCAACCTCGTGACATTGCTCGACTATCTCGTCATCCTAGGCTACGGCTTGGGTCTGTTGGTTGTCGGTGGAGTTTTCACCGCCAAGATCAAGGATTCATCCGACATGTTTGTTGCCGGAGGGCAATCGCCCTGGTGGGTATCCGGGTTGTCGGGCTTCATGACGATGTTCTCGGCCGGCACGTTCGTCGTGTGGGGTGGCATTTCCTATCGACTGGGACTGGTGGGAATCAGCATTTGCCTCGGCAACGGCATCGGTGTGTTGCTGGCCGGCTACTTCCTGGCCGGCCATTGGCGACGGTTGGGAGTGACCACGGCCGCCGAATACTTCGAACTGCGATTCGGCGAGGCGGCCGTCCGCTTCTACACGGTGTTCAACGTGATCTACAAAATGGTGGCCATCGCCGTGGCCCTCTACTCGATCGCCGTGTTGATTTGTGCCCTAAGTCCATTGCCCGAAGGCGCCCCGTTTCGCGATGCCGCGACTGGGCATCTCAGCGTCAGTTGGGCGATCGTCCTTTGCGGTACGATTGTGGTGGCCTACACCGTGGCCGGCGGACTTTGGGCCGTATTGATGACCGACGTGCTGCAATTCCTGGTTCTCACGTTGTGCGTCTTAATCGTCGTTCCGCTCGCGTTTGGCCAAACCGGAGGGATGCGCGGGGTTATCGAAACGGCACCGCCACGGTTCTTCGCCCCGGTTGCCGGCGAATTTACCTGGTGGTTTCTCATCGGCTGGGTGGCAATCCAGTTTGCCAGCGTCGGGGGCGAATGGGCCTTTGTACAGCGTTTTCTCTGTGTGCCGACCGCCCGGGATGCGAAGAAAGGGGCCTATCTGTTCGGACTTCTCTACCTCGTTAGTCCGTTCATTTGGATGGCGCCGCCAATGCTTTACCGCGTCGTCAACCCCGAGGCCGATCCCGAGCAAGCCTATATCCTGGCGTGCGAGGCCGTGTTGCCCTCGGGCATGGTGGGGCTGATGGTGGCCGCCATGTTCTCGGCCACCGCCAGCATGGTCGATTCACAGTTGAACGTCTTCGCCGGTGTTCTTACCCGCGACTTCTACCACCGCTTGCTACGTCCCGAGTCGACCGAAGAACATCTTGTATTTGTCGGGCGTGTGATTGCGATTCTCTTGGGCGGAGTACTGATTGCCGGCACATTGGCCGTTCCCTGGATTGGTGGTGCGGAACAAACGGCGTTGGGAATCGCCGCGTTGCTGATCGGTCCGCTCATGTTGCCAACCATCTGGGGCCTCTTTTCTCGACGCATCGGTTCACGCGCCGTGTGGCTAACCGTTGCAATAAGCTTCGCAGCCAGTGGGTTCATCAAGTTTGGGCTTGCCCAAGGCGGCTGGTGCGAGGGTAGCGAAAGCCTCGCGTGGTTAACCGGTTGGGTACAACACCACGTCCGTAGCGTGGAAACGCTGGCTACCGTGGTGGTGCCGTTGCTCGTGCTAGTCGCCCTAGAACTGCTCGGAAGCGGTGTCGACCGCGGCTGGATTCGGATGACAGCACAGATCGACAGCCAACGCCATGTGGTTGCACCACGATCGTCGACCTTGCCGGCACGAATGGTCGCCTGGAGCATGGGAATCCTGGGAAGCGTAATGGCAATTCTGGCAGTGCTCGACCAAGAGCAATGGCGTGTATTAGCAACCTTTTCCGCAAGCCTGCTGGCAATTACGGCCGGTTTTGTTATCTACGTCCGGTGGCATCGATGGCAGGATGACGACCAAGGATGCCCCGAAGAATAACTTACCGTTTTCATCGCCGTTCACGGCGATTCGTTTTTTCGACAGGATAACAGGATCAACAGGATAGCAAGGGGCGAGAAGTTGCCGGCGGATTTCTTCCTTTTCACCCTTTCCCTTTTTTCGTTCTCACATCTGGAAGTTGCAGAGTATGCGGATTGACGAACCTCGGCGCCAGTTACTCAAACTGGAAACGATTCTGACGGTGGAGCCGCAAATGGGCACTGCTAGACACAGATTGGAAGGTTTCTGGTGTCGAACGGGCTATCTGTGCGATAGGTTTTTTAAAGCATTACTTTTCACGGCGTGGTCCGCCAGATGTCCCAGGTTTTCAAGGCACTTCCTTCATTTGCGTGTATCTGTACTACCAACTTCGAAGATCGTGAAGTTTTTCACGGAGACTAGCGACCAACGGGAGCGGGTTCCTGGCTGGGTGCGGCAGCACCGGTTTAGTTGGCGGCCCTGCCGCCCTGTGTGCATCTGTGGCTTCCATCGGTTTTCCGTTTGAGCAGTTAGCTGATTAGTCGCCCCAAAACAATCCCGAAAAGAAGGAGCGACAAAATGACTCGTGATGCTGCTCTAGTCATCCTGTCGATCCTGTTATCCTGTCAAAAAACAACGGCCGTCAACGGTTATCCGTTTTCAAGGCGGAACCCGAGGACCGTGGCGAAACGGCTCGCCAGTGAGGGGCAGTCGTGCAAAGCTTCGGGGCTGGAAAAGGGTGCCAAACGAGGAGATAGCCATGAATAACACGGTGTGTTCGTCTTCGTCCGGCTGTGTACTTCGGGGACCAGCGTGGTCAAACGCCCGTTCGGGTAGGCCCGCTCTGCCGGGTTTCACCCTGGTGGAACTCCTCGTGGTAATTGCCATCATTGGCATCCTGATCGCCTTGCTGCTGCCCGCCGTACAATCGGCGCGGGAAGCGGCTCGGCGGATGCAATGTTCCAATCGCCTCAAGCAGCTCGGCTTGGCATTGCACAACTACCACACGGCCCACGGAGTATTCCCTCCCGGAGGCATTACGAAATTCGCCGAGAGCACGTGTCTCTTGGTAGGCAATTCGTCATCCGATGCAGGAGCGCCATGGTCGGTGTTCATTCTGCCGTTCTTGGAAGACATGAATCGTTACGAACAATACGACTTCTCCCAATCGTTTGCCACGCTGTTTTGGGAAAGCGAATCGGGTGGTGCGGGCAACCGAGACGTACAATTCAAGCCAAACTCCAAGTTCCAGTGCCCGTCCGACCCTAACTCAGGCTCTGAGATCTGCAACACCAACTACTACGCCTGCCAAGGTGGCGGAGCAACCCCGCTCTGCAACGGCACGGCCAACGTCGGTCGTGCCTTCTTCCAAAACGGTATCTTCCATAACAACTCTCACATAAAAATCGCCCACATTTCTGACGGCACAAGCAACGTGTTTCTCGTTGGAGAAACCAAGTATTGCCCGCACCCCTTAGGACATGATGCCGACGGGGCTTACGCCGGTTGGGATAGCGCGTTGCGGGTTCACACGAACGAGAGCTTCACGTTTCCCTCCGGCTTGTGCGCCGCCATGAATGGCATTAACTCTTCCGATGTCAATCCGGCCGACGCCGACGTATTCAGCGGTACAATCGCCTCGTCAACCTTCGGCAGCAATCATCCCGGTGGATGCCATTTCTGCATGGCCGACGGCTCCGTCCACTTCACGCCTGAGACGATCGACATCAACACGTACCGCAGCCTGGGCATCCGCAACGACGGCCTACCTCTTGGCGGGTTTCGCGAGGAGTAATCTCGCCTCGGAATAACGCGGTAGACACCGCCCACTGCCAGGCGGCTCGCATTCTTTCCCCAACGAACGCCCATCTGTTATACTCATAAGGCAGGGTCGCGACGCCCCCGAGGCCACGACACCCAGGCCAAGCCTCCCGGGCACGTTTGCGCACATCGTCGTGACGTCGTTCACAACCCTTGTCCTGAGCGACACACACGGCGGTAACGGAGATGAGTATCCCCCACCTTTTCGAGGTCCATCGGAGGAGAATGCAGTGAAGTACTACAACAAACGACACTTGATTATCGCACTACTGGGCTGCTTCGTCGGCAGCATGCTTTTTTCGTTGCGCGCCGCCGAAGCACGGTTGCCCGACGAAACCCCGGAACAGATGGACAAGCGAATGGCTTGGTGGCGCGAGGCCAAATTCGGGATGTTCATCCACTGGGGGCTCTACGCGATACCCGCAGGCGAGTGGAAGGGCAAACCCGTGCCGGGAATCGGCGAGTGGATCATGCACCATGGCAAGATTCCCAAGGAAGAATACGCCCCGCTACAAAAGCAATTCAACCCGGTTAAGTTCAACGCGAGACAGTGGGTCGCGCTGGCCAAGAAGGCTGGCATGAAATACATCGTGATCACTAGTAAGCATCACGACGGCTTCTGTTTGTTTGATTCGGCGCTAACCGACTACGATATCATGGGCACGCCCTTTCAACGCGACATCATGAAAGAACTGGCCGACGAATGCCACAAACAGGGAATCAAAATCTGTTGGTATCACTCGATCATGGACTGGTATCAGCCCAACGCCAAAGGCAAGGATTTCCCGAAGTATGTCGAGCACCTCAAAGGTCAGCTCAAAGAACTGTTGACCAAGTACGGCGATATCGGCGTGCTTTGGTTCGACGGTGAGTGGATCGGCGAATGGAACGATGAGCAAGGTGTAAACCTCGAAAAGTTTCTACGCAACCTCCAGCCCAATCTGATCGTGAACAACCGCGTCGGCAAACGTAAGCGGTTCCCCGGCGACTTCGGCACGCCGGAGCAGACCATTCCGGCCACCGGTATGCCCGGTTGGGACTGGGAAACCTGCATGACAATGAACGACACCTGGGGTTTTAAGAAGAACGACCACCACTGGAAGTCGACCGCGGACATCCTTCACAAGCTGATCGACATCGTCAGCAAGGGCGGCAACTTCCTGCTAAACGTAGGTCCCACGGCCGAAGGTGTTATTCCCGAGCCGAGTGTCGAACGGCTCGCGGCCGTGGGCAAGTGGCTCGACGCGAACGGCGAAGCCATCTACGACACCACAGCCAGCCCCTTCCCGCGGTTGCCCTGGGGACGCTGCACGCAGAAACCGGGCAAGCTTTATCTGCACGTATTTGATTGGCCCACCGACGGTCAGTTGCTCGTGCCGGGACTGACGAACAAAGTCACTAAGGCCTACTTGCTGACGGACCCACAAAAGAAATCCTTGCCCGTCGAACAATCCGACGACCGGACGACCATTCAGTTGCCCGGCGAAGCACCCGACCCAATCGCCTCGGTTGTCGTGGTCAATGTCGAAGGCGAAGTAGCGACCGTCGAACCGGTTAACCTGCAAGCGAAAAACGGCAACGTGACGCTTAGTGCCTCAACGGCTACGCTGCACGGCAACGAAATCCGTTACGAGTCGGGCCACGGCAAGGACAACATTGGCTTCTGGACCAATGCCAACGATTGGGCGAGTTGGAACGTCAAGCTCGACACGCCAGGCAAATTCTCGGTTTCGGCCACCTACGCATGCACGGCGCCCGGGGGGAGTGAGTTCGTCGTGCAAAGCGGCGATCGCTCGCTGGGCGCCAAGGTCGAGGCGACCGGCAGTTGGACGAAATTCAAAACGTTTGAATTGGGTGCCCTTGAACTATCCACCGCAGGGAAGATCACCCTTGCCGTGAAGGCGAAGAACAAGGTCGGCGGTGGTGTGATGAATCTCAAGTCGATCGCGCTGACGCTAGTGAAATAGCAGTTGCCTTGCACGTCGTAAGACCTGGTTCCCACGCTTCGCGTGGGAACCAGGAACCTAACTTCTTCACGCACGGCATCGCTACTTGCAATCGCGAAGAATTGCGATATAATCCACCACAATCGGGGACAACACCCGTATTGGACAATTTGAACGCTCGCCGGCATCCGTAGCGGCACTGCCAGCATTACAGGGCGCTCCGCATGGGCCATGGCATCCGAAATACCGGGTGGGTCCCGTTCGGGGTGTTTTTTTATGGACTTGCGGCAACATCTCACGTTGCCCCAAGCCGAAGAGGAACAACCGTGTAGCAACACGCTTTGTACACCAAGGATCGGCGCGCGTTGGTATCCGTGGCGGCACTACAGCGCGTAATGTCCGATTTCAAGAACCCGGCCTCACTGACCCACCGGCGAGGTGTTTTCCAACTTCCGGTTGACCGAAAAGGGAAAGCACTATGAGTGAGAGCATGACGAGCGAAAGCAAACCGTCGAAAGTTACCTTGTGGCTGGTTTTGATTGCCGCCTTTCTCGGCTGGATGTTCGACGGCCTGGAGATGGGGCTCTATCCCCTGGCAGCCCGGCCCGCATTGCGCGACATCCTGGCCACCGTTACCACCACGGGCGAACGGGTATTTCCTGCCGAAGCCATCGTGGGCGCGTGGTATAGCTCGCTGGTTTCGCTGTTTCTGCTGGGAGCGGCTACCGGAGGGCTGCTGTTCGGTTGGTTGGGCGACCGCATCGGCCGCGTCCGGACGATGGCCCTGTCGATCGCTTTCTATTCCGTCTTCACTGGCTGCGTCTATTTCGCCAATGCCCCCTGGCAACTCGGCGTATTTCGCTTTCTGGCGGCATTGGGGATGGGCGGCGAATGGGCGCTCGGCGTGGCGCTCGTCATGGAGTGCTGGCCGGAGAAATATCGTCCGATCCTGGCCGGCGTCATCGGAGCCGCGGCAAATGTCGGCTTCCTCGCCATTTCGCTTCTGGGGGTTTTCTTTCAGGTCGATGAAGATTCATGGCGTTGGATGATGTTGGCCGGTGCCGCACCAGGCCTGTTGGCTATCTTCGTAATTTCTTTCATCCCCGAGTCGCAACGATGGAAGGAATCGGTGCAAAAAGAGAGATCCAAGCCGCTTCGCGAAATCTTCGGCACGCGGCTCGTCCAACCCACGTTGTTAGGGATTGCCTTTGCCTCCGTAGCTTTGATCGCCACTTGGGGTGCGGTCTCGGGTTTTCTGCCCGTTTGGACAGATCAGTTGGCCGGTGGCGAACGCTCGATCAAAATCACCGCGAACGTTCCTTCCTATGCGGAAGAAGGCTTGGATCTGCTGACGCTTGAGTCCGTCAAAGACGTTCAAGTAAGCGACACCTCGGCAGACAACGCTGCGGCGGCCACAACGGACACCGTCGTCTCCAAACCGAATTACCAACTGAAAAAAACCCACACATTAGAGGCCGACGCTAAGGCCGGCGAAGAGGTAACCTATCACCTGACCGTAACCAACCGTGGAACCAGCGAAGGTACGGGAATAACCATCACCGATATGTTGCCAATAGACCGACTCGATGCCGCTTCGGTCCAAATTGAAAAACCTCAGCAGGGCGAGGTATCGTTCGACGTTGCCTCCGGCAAACTGACCTGGAGTCTGGGAACGCTGGAGTTTAAGGATCCCAAAGCCAAGTCCAGGGTACAAGCTTTGCTCTCGATCGGAGCGATCCTCGGCTGTTTCGTGGGTCCCTTGTTGGCCAATTGGTTGGGACGCCGACCGGCCTACTTCATTCTTTGCCTCACATCACTTGTGTCGTGCGGCTATCTGTTTGGTTTTCTTCGCGAGTACAATTTTACGTTCCTGGCCGTCACCGCCGTCGCAGGGCTTGTCTCGGCGTCGTTCTACGGCTGGTTGCCGCTGTACCTGCCTGAGTTGTTCCCAACTCGCGTCCGAGCTACCGGACAGGGCGTGGCCTTCAACTTCGCGAGAATCTTCGCCGCGGGTGGTGCCTGGCTGACCGGCACGCTAATTGTCGTTTACCACGGCAGTTATCCGTTGGCCTGTGCGACGATCATCTCGGTCTACCTCGTAGGCATGGTCCTCATTTGGTTTGCCCCGGAGACCAAGGGAAAACCGTTGCCCGAATAGGCGCAAGCGGCCTGGCATTTTCCTAAAGGTCCCCGTAGGGCGTATGGAACTGGTACCGGCCCGACTCGACTCGAAAAACCGCCCAACGACAGTCGACCGTTCGGAAAAGGCGCACGCCTTTGGCTTCTGCAACCGGTTGTCCAGATTCCTGGACACCGGTAGCGTTGCGCGTAGGCAGAAACACCATGGCCGTGGTGTTCGGCGGAATGGAAACGTTCAGTGTCAGATTGCCGCCGTCAAGCCGCCAATGGCTTTCGATGGGTCCGTGGATCGAGTGGTACTTTGCCCTGGCAAACGTCAAATCGCCGACAATCGCCGGACGAATGACGATTTGCTTGAAGCCCGGTGCCGCAGAATCGGATTGGATACCGGCCAACCCTTCGATGAACCAGGAACCGATCGACAGAAACGACGTGTGGTTGCGCGATTTCCGTCCGTCCCAATACTCCCAGATGGTCGTGGCGCCCTGATCGAGCATGTATCCCCAACCGGGATATTCCCGTTGGTTGGCCATCGTGAAGATTAAGTCGCTACGCTGATTCTGCGTTAGCAGCTTCAACTGCAGATAGGTACCCAACACGCCCGAGCTGATGTGCCCCTTCCACTTGTGAAGGATGTTATTCGCCAGTCGGTCAAAAAGGTCGCCTCGCAATTCCTTCGGAGGCAGGTCGACCAATAACGGCACGGCCAGGTAGGTTTGCTCCGGGAGCCCGTACGCCCTGCCCTCGGGATCGAAAAACTCGCGGTGCACGGCATTGCGGACCGCCTCCGCCTTGCGGCGATAGCCTTCAGCGTCCTCCTCTTTGCCGATCGTTTGGGCAATATCGCCTGCCATTTCGAGCACGTAAACCCAGTAACAATTATTGAAGAACTGCCGCGCTCGATGCGGAATGTCGCCTCGTTTCTTCGGTGGATCGATCTCTAGTGCCGAAACCCAATCGCCGATGTAGCCGTATTGCGTTTCGTCGTAAACCGTAATCACATCGTTCTTCGACTGACTCTCGATCCACGCTAGCCACTTCTGCATCGCCGAATAGTTTTCCTGCAAAACGCGACGGTCGCCGTAGTGTTGGTAACACTGCCAAGGAAGCGTCACGACAATCGCTCCCCACATCGGTCCACCGCCTCCCGCGTAATTCGGCGCCGTATTGGAAAGCCGGCCGTTGCTCAAATTCTGAACATCGCGCCAGTCGGCCAACCACTTCGTAAACATGGCGGCCGCATCGCTATTGAACGCCCCGCACTCCATGGTGGCCTGCCCTTCGGCGCCGTAGCCAAGCCGCTCGCGATGAGAGCAATCAACAACGTAGCCGCCCAGGCTCAAGCAACGATACGTCCACACGACGGTCTGGTAAATGCGATTGAGCAGTTCGTTGGAGCACTCGAAATCGGTCTGCCGAGAGTAGTCGGTGTGGATCATCCAGCCGCGGATGTCGTTTGGCACGGGCGGCTCCTCCACGCCCGTAATTGTCAACCAGCGAAACGTACGGTAGTTGAATCGGCTACAGAAGACGTCGCCGTCGCCGCTACAAATGTACTCGTCGTGCTGGCCAAACGAACGCGGCTCGTTCGCTCGTTCGGAGTAGTCCAACTCGATTTTTTGCCCTCGCGAGGCGTGAAGCCCGACTTCGACCCAACCGTTGAAATTCCGGCCCATGTCCACCCGATAGACACCCGGCTTCACCTGCAGGACGGCGATCGGACGGATTGTCTCGATCTTTCGATTGGGCTGCACAAGCTGGGCCTGCAACTGCGGTAGGCCGGAATTATAGACCGTTGCCGCCGGCCAAGACGAATCATCCACGCCCACGGTGTTCCAACCGGCCAGTTCCGCCGTGGCGTCGTATCGTTCGCCGCCATAGTCACCGTAGCGAAACGGTCCGATCGTCGTCACGGGGCTGCGATGAATGCGCCAGGTGCTGTCGGTTGCGATCACCCGGGCGGCCGCGTCAGCCGCCTCTATTTCAAGCTGTGCGATTCCCAACGGACAACGGGGTACTCGGTACAATGGCCACGCCGCCCAACCACGGCCCAACCACAGGGCGATGCAGTTTTCGCCCTCGTGCAACAGGTTCGTTACATCGTGCGTAACGTACAACACTCGGTGGTTATAGTCGGAAACGGCCGGACTGAGCACGTCGTCGCCGACTTTTCGACCGTTAACGTACAACTCGTGGTACCCAATTGACGAGACATACACGGTCGCGCGGCGCGGTGTTCCGTCGAGATGAAACGTTTTCCGCAACCAGGGCGAGTTACACCCGTGCGGTTGCTTTTCGTCTGTCGACACCTGCTTTTCGCCCATCCACTTCGCCTGCCAGTCCGACGGATCCATAAGCCCCATGGTCCAGAAGGCCGGCTGGCTCCAGGCCGAAGACTGTTGGTCCTTATCCCACGCGCGGACCTTCCAGTGGCACCGCATCCGCGACCCCAGCGGCTTGCCCTGGTATTCGACGTGAATGGTCTCGTTCGACTCGACGCGCCCACTGTCCCAAAGGTCGCCCTCATCGGCCGCCAGTTTTTCCGGCGTACTAGCCACCAACACTTGATAGGCCGTTTGCCGTTGCCCTCGCTCGCTCGACTGAAGCTCCCAAGACAATCGAGGATTGATCACGTCGATGCCCAGCGGATCGACGAGATATTCGCAGCGCAATCGCCTTGGACGGAGTTCGCCGGCCGACAACCAGTGGGACATACCGAAGATGGAAACGCTGACGATGAGCCAGCGCACGAGGTGGTGGATCACGCCGAAGCTCCTTATGTATGGCAACAAGTCAAACCGGGCGGGGGCACAATGGCTGTTGGACTCCACATATCGAATTAACGCGGTACGATCATCGAGAGCCCAGCGTCAAGGCGTTTTGCCTCAGCCAACCGTTCAGTGAATAGTCACACACCATAGACATGACGATTTATTTCGCCAGGGAATGCTGCCTGCCCCATTGCCGCGGCGCTTTCATTTGCCCAACCGCGGAGCCGAAAAATGGTATTCGCCCGATTCAACGGCAAGCACCGCGTCACCGTCTTCGGCACGGATCATTTTGGCACCCTTGGCACGATCAACGCCGACATCGCCCTCGCTGATGCGACTCGTATCGACATCCTCCAGAACCACTGTGGCAGTGCTTCCCGGCGGCACTGCTACGGCGAGCCAAAAACGGCCGTTGTCGATACGCCAGTCGCTGACGATTCGGCCGCGAATCGAGTCGTACTCGCCACGAGCCCAGGTAAAATTCGCGTTCGGGCGGGGATGGATGATGATGTGTTTATAGCCGGGCTGTGCATCGTCGGAATTGATCCCGGCGATGTCTCGCCAAATCCACTCGCCTACCGAACCAAAGGCCCAGTGGTTGAACGAGTTCATACCTGGATTCTGGAACCCACGGCCAGCAACATAGCCGTCCCAACGCTCCCAGATCGTCGTAGCTCCCATCTCGATCATGTATCCCCAACTCGGCACGTCGCGGAGGTTGACCAGCCGGCAGGCTTCGTCGTGTTGCCCACGCCGCGAAAGTTCGAGCATCATCCGGTGAGTCGATTGGATGCCGGTCGACGGATGATCCTTGTACTGTCGAATGGCTTCGAGCAGATGCTCGACGGCTTTCGGGCGCAGGGATTCGTCTAACAGGTCGAAGTGCAGCGCCAGCGCGTATCCGGCCTGGGTATTTCCCTTGATTCGGCCTTCGGTGTCGACGAACGCCTCACTAAAGGCCGCTTTAATGCGTTCGAACAGTTCGTAATACTTGCCGGCCTCCTCGTCGCGGCCCAGTACACCGGCCATCTTGGCGGCCAATTGGGTACTGTGGGCAAAAAACATCGTGGCAAACACCTCCTTGGGCACTTGGTTACTGCCATGAGGGTAGCCGTCGAGCTTCAGTGTGTCGCCGTTGAGCCAATCGCCGTAGTCGTTGTTGCGTCCTTTGAGCCAAAGCAAGTTGGGGTTGTTTGAGCGGACGTACTCGATCCAACGGGTGACGGCCGCGAACTGTTGCTCAACCGCGCGGCGATCGGCGTAGTTCTGCCACATTCGCCAGGGAACGACGACGCCCGCGTCACCCCACGCCGGTACGCCGAAAAACCGATCCGACTGCGGTTTGAACGGTTGCGGAGCGAAGTCGGGAAAGCGGCCGTCGTCGTACTGGGCTTCGCGAACGTCGGGAAGCCATTTGGTGAAGAACGCGGCCATGTCCATGTTGAAGATGGCCGTTTGGGAGAAGGCCTGAATGTCGCCCATCCACCCCAGCCGCTCGTCGCGCTGGGGACAGTCGGTCGGCGAGCTGTGTAGGTTGGCTCGTTGGACCCATACGATGTTCTTCATCAACTGGTCAATCATCGGGTTGCTACACACGAAGCCGCCCACATCGGGCGCAGCGCTGTGAAACACGCAGCCTGTCAGGTCGTCCACGTTGGGCTTCTGCGACAAGCCGGTTATTTGCACGTAGCGAAAACCGTGATACGTGAAATGCGGCTCAAACAGCGTCTCTTCGCCGGCAAGCAAACAGGTATCGCGCTGCGGGGCCCTGCGAAGATTGGCCGTGTAAACGGTTCCGTCCGGGTTGAGCCGTTCGGCGTATTGCATCACGACTTCCGTACCGCTTGGACCACGAAATGTCGCGCGAATCCAACCGACCATGTTCTGGCCCAGGTCGAAGACAAACACCCCGGGCTTTGGCTCGGTCAGCCCAATCGGCTGCAACTGCTTAACCACGCGGATCGGCTCGTTCGGCTGCCAGACCAACCGGCGATCGTCGCGATCGGTTACCTCGACAGCGTTCCATTTCGCATCGTCGAAGCCCGGTTGATCCCAACCGAGAAGTTCACGACGCGCATCGTAAATTTCGCCGTCGAGAATATCGCTGTAGCGGATCGGTCCATCTTCGGTGCTTCGCCAGCTTTCGTCGGTAGCGACGACTTGTCGACTGCCATCGGTCCGCTCAATCTCCAGTTGGACCAGAACCTTCGGATGCGTGCCGTAGAGGTTTCGTCCCGGTGCGGGTGCCAAGCCGATGCGACCCGAATACCAACCGTCTCCGACAAACGCTCCCATCGCATTGGCGCCCTGACGCACCAGATCTGTAACGTCGTAGGTCTGTACCTGAATCTTCTGACGGTAGTCGGTCCACTCGGGCGCCAGGATATGGTCGCCCACGCGCTGCCCGTTGAGCCGCAGTTCGTAGAGACCCAAAGCAGTCGCATAGATCGTGGCCCGACGGACGGGCGATTCAACTTCGAACTGCTTACGCACGGTGACCGCCGGCTTTTGTGCGTCAGTACGCTTGGCGGCATTCGGATCGGTGATCCACTTCGCCTGCCAGTCGGACGGATCGAGAAGTCCCATCGTCCAGAATACCGGTTGGCTCCATGCCGAGGGCTGTTGGTCCTTATCCCACACGCGGACCTTCCAGTAACACCGCATCCGCGATCTCAGCGGTTTGCCCTGGTATTCGATGTGAATGGTCTCGTCCGACTCCACCCGTCCGCTGTCCCAAAGGTCGCCCTCGTCGGCCGCCAGTTTCTCCGGCGTGCTGGCCACCAACACCCGATAGGCCGTTTGCCGTTGGCCACGCTCGTCGGACTGTAGTTTCCAGAACAACCGCGGACAGGTCACGTCGACACCCAACGGGTCAACACGGTACTCGCAGCGAAGCGAGTCTGGCGTAAGTGCTGCTGAGGATGCGGCCCCCGAGAACGAGCCGAACGCCAAAACCGTGAGCCCAAGCATTGACGCAACAAACCTTGACGAGAAGTCGATAGCCATCGCTGAACCCTCCTGAACAAGGAAACCAGCCGCGGTCGGCACTCCGACACCACGGCCCCTGGCGGCCAAACGACTTGTATGATATCATTACAGATGCGTGGCGGCAATCACCCAAGATTTTGTCGTCGTCGCTTCCTCGGAGCGTCTATCGAGGGAAAACTACCGTTTGGCATTCACAAACTTATATGATATCATCACAGGGCGGCAGGGCCGCCAGCCAAACCGGTGCTACCGCACCCAAGCAAGACCCCGCTGGTCGCTAGACTTTGTAAAAACCCACGATCCTTGCCAAAAGTGGCACAGAAATGGCTCCCTCGATACAACCAAAACGGACACGACGCCACTCCGGACGCAAATCCGCTAGCACGACAACCCTTCCCGCCCCCCCTCATTCGGGTAAGACCGGAACCAGTGGGTTAACACCGTTGCGCCGCGTGAACCTCGTCGAAGAAGTCGTCGCCCAACTGTGCGACGAAATTCTCAGTGGGCGTTTTGCCGTCGGCGAAGCTCTGCCGCCCGAGGGCCAACTGGGCGAGGCCTTCGGTGTCTCGCGAACAGTGATTCGCGAGGCCATGAAGATCCTCAGTGCGCAAGGTCTCGTCGAGATCTCCCAGGGACGCGCCCCTCGCGTTCGCCCCCTGGACCTGCAACACGTGGTGGAAACGCTCAGCACGTTTATCCATCGTGCAGGTCCTTCGCTACTGCAATTGCTCGAAGTGCGACGGCCCCTGGAAACCGAAATCGCCGCCTTGGCCGCTCAACACGCAACTCCGGCTCATATCGAGGCCTTGGAAAAGGTGATCGCCGAACAGCGTCGGGCCAAAACACTCGAACAACGAGTTAACGCCGACGTCCAGTTCCACAATGCTCTTGCCGAGGCCACGGGCAATCCGGTCTTCCAGCTTCTGCTAGGTACCCTGGCCGACTTGATGCGCCGTTCGCGGCGAACTACCATATCGCGAACCGGTAACGAACGTGCATTGATCGGACACCTTGCCGTACTGGAAGCCATTCGCCAAGGCGATAGCCAAGCCGCCCACGAAGCGATGCACTACCACCTGGGACTGGCCGGCGAAGATCTCCAGCAGTCTGGCGACTGAAGGCGGCTAACCAGACCGGTGCTACCGCACCCAAGTAGGAACCCGCTCCCGATAACCGTTCACGTCAATTCGTTCTTTTCTTGACGGGATAACTGGATCGACAAGATAGACAGAGAGGGCCTGCTGCGATCGATCTGGTCAATCCGCAGGACACCGCGTGATTACCGCAACTTTTTCACCACTGAGGTCACGGAAATGCTTGCACGGAACAACTGGTAGAGACTGTTCCTCGGCATTTCTTCTCAGTGTTCTCCGTGACTCCGTGGTTAACTTGGTTGTGACAAATTCATAACGGAAAAGGATCGACAGGCGATTCGACGTACTGCTAATCCTGTCCATCCTGTTATCCAGTCAAAAAACAACGGTGTGAACGGTTACCGCTCCCATTAGTCGCCAATCCCCGAGAAAAAGTTCTTCGTGAAAAAGCCGACAGTTTTTGAGTTTGGTAACCTAGCGCGGCGTCGCTGTAACCAAAAAGCTTATGGTAATCAGAAAACGCAAAGAGAACATATCTCGCAAAGACGCTAAGACGCAAAGAAAAAGAACTTTCCCGTCCTTTGCATCTTATTGATGCTTGAATTGAAAATGATCCGCTTCGGAAAGCCGAACGTCTGGAAACCCAGGCTCCCGTTGGTCGCCTTCCGCTCATTAGCTATGCAAGCGTCAATAGCGCCTTTGCGAGAGGTGTTGCGATCATTGATGCCGATAGCGCAGAAGGAGCATCGCCGTGATTGACTTCCCGCTGGTCGACACGCATCTACACGTCTGGAATCCCCAGCATCTGCGTTATCCGTGGCTCGACGACCTCCCTTCTTTGAATCGGCCACATCTGCTCGATGATTACAACCGGGCATGCGGTCCGGTTCGCGTCGACAAGATGGTCTTTGTGCAATGCGAATGTGACTTTTCTCAGTACGAACAGGAATCGCAGTGGGTAACCGAACTCGCCCGGCACGATGCTCGCATTCAAGGAATCGTGCCCTGGGCACCGCTGGAAAAGGGCGATTCCGTCGGCGACGAATTGGCCGCTTTGGCCGCCAACCCGCTGGTCAAAGGCATTCGCCGCATCATCCAGTTCGAACCGGACCCGGCGTTCTGCCTGCGTGCCGACTTCGTTCGTGGTGTACAGCTTCTGGCTAATTTCGAGTTGCACTTCGAGCTTTGCATTACGCATTGCCACATGGAAAATACGCTTCAACTGGTGAAGCGGTGCCCTGACGTGCGTTTCATCCTGGACCACATCGGCAAGCCCGACATTAAGAACCAGGTGTTCGAGCCGTATACTACTCACTTGAAGCAACTGGCGACGTTGCCCAACGTGTGGTGCAAAATGTCGGGCTTGGCTAACGAAGCCGATCACCAGAACTGGACAAAGGAAGACCTCAAACCGTATATTGATCTGGTGTTGGAGCAGTTTGGCTTCGATCGGGTGATGTACGGCGGCGATTGGCCGGTAGCCTCGCTGGCAACCGATTATCCCCGTTGGGTTAACACCCTAAGCTGGGCCATCGACGGATGCTCCGACAGCGAACGCAAAAAACTCTTCCGCGACAACGCTATCGGCTTCTATCGCTTAACAACGTGAAGTAGCACTTGGTATGCAACCACCGAAGGTGTGGTCGCTTCAGCGACCATGTGTACCAGTATACGCCTCGACTCGCCTTTCATTGGGAGCCCCACCATGCGAGGACTTCAAGGTAAAGCTGTAATCGTAACGGGCGGGTCGACGGGAATCGGACGAGCCATCGTCGAGCGTCTTTGCCGCGAGGGTGTTTCGGTTACCTTCAGCGGTATCAGCGACGGGGGAACCGCAACCGAAAAGGAGTGTATCGCCCTGGGGCTTCCCGTCCATTTTGTCCGCGGCGACATGGCCGACCAGGAGTTTTGCCGGCACCTGGTTTCCGAGGCGGTGAAGCGATGGGGCAAGCTGAACTTCCTGGTGAACAATGCCTTCTCGTTTATCGCCAAAGGGACCGAGGCCACGCGCGAGGATTGGCTGCGGATGATGACCGTGGGACCGATCGGCTACGCCACGATGGCCCAGGCGTCGCTGGGACCAATGCGTGAGCAGGGCGGTGGAGCAGTTGTCAACCTATCAAGCATCTCGGCCCATATCGCCCAGCCCGACCGCTGGACGTACAACGCCGCGAAGGGGGCCGTCAATCAGTTGACCCGCTGCATGGCCCTCGATCTGGCCCCCCACCACATCCGCGTGAACACGGTCAGTCCCGGTTGGATTTGGACCCGGGAGGTCGACAAGGCGGCTGCAGGCGACCGGGACAAATGGGACCCCATCTGGGGCAAGTTTCACATGCTTCGGCGTTTGGGGCACGTGGAGGAAGTCGCCGGCCCGGTGGCCTTTCTGTTAAGCGACGACGCAAGCTTCATCACGGCGGCCGAGCTGATGGTCGACGGGGGCTACAAGGGCCTGGGTTCGGAAGGCTTGGGCGAAGCCTCGAGTTTCGCCGGCTCGGCCTGACGCCCCTCTGCCGGGCCGCCTGATATTTCTGCCCGATTGTCCCCAAAAACCCGCGCAATCGATTGACAGGGCGGAAGAAGTCTGTAACATATATGATAAGTTGCCATCTGACACGGTATAGGTAATACGACGTCGGATGAACTGTAATAGCCGTATAGTTCACCGTGCCTCGGATTCCTACCAACACGTAGAGTGCCAGACACTAACGCCAATTGTGCCGTTGAGCGAACGAATTCCTCGGGTGGCCCCAGGGAGCCGTCAGCGGCGTCTTTTTGAGAAGGAGAATTGTTATGAGTTGTGGTAACTGGGTGTTCGGATTTGTCTTGGTGGCCTTCTTCCCAGGCTTGGCAGTCCCAGCATTTGCTGACATTTTAGCTGATCCGACTCTTCAACTCTGGCTCAAAGCCGATGTAGGCGTGCTCGACAGCTCGGGCAGGGCTCCCGGTGAAACCGGCTTCGATGCTACGGAAATCGCCACGTGGCAGGATCAAAGCGGCAATTCGCATAACGTCACCCAGACGATGAGCAGCAAGATGCCCGACTACGTGACGAGTGTCGTCAATGGCCAGCCAGCATTGCGGTTTTCCGGTGCGGAAAACCTAATCAACGCTAGCTACAACCCCGCACTGGGTTTTACGATCTTCAGCGTGGTCAAAAGTAGTGACGCGGCAAGCATCCGTGGTTGGTTCGGTGGAGGGGATAGCAAGATCGCATTCGGACAACAGGGAACCGGCACAAGCTATGGCACTTCCGCATCGTCGTTTTGGGCATGGGCACCGAACCAATACAGTACTTTTGGCGAAGCCAACTCTCTTGACACGGGTTGGCATGCACATGCCTATGTGATTCCGTCGGTAAGCGAATCCGATTGGACTTGGTATCTCAATGGTACGCTTACCGGCAACGCGGACTTGATCACTGGAACACCACAGGCTTACAACGAAGGCATCGTCGTCGGCGCGGCACGCTCCGGTTCCGAATATTGGAGAGGCGATATCGCAGAGATTCTCCTGTTTCAGAAGTCTCTGAACTCCACTGAACTGGACGAAGTTGGCGCCTACTTGAACCAGAAGTACGACGTTACGTGGGACAATGTGGTACCTGAACCACACGTTTGGACCATGGTGAGCGTTGCGTTGGTGGGGCTAGGCCTTCTTTACCGACGGCTCTGTCGCCGTGTGTGTTTGTCTAGCCCAGCCATTGGCTCGACGCCGGTTGATTTCCAAAAGTGAAAGGGATGCCATGTGTAAAGGACGTCTCGGTTTTACCTTGGTGGAACTTCTGGTCGTGATAGCGATCATCGGTATCCTAATTGCTTTATTGTTGCCAGCAGTGCAGTCCGCCCGAGAGGCTGCGCGATGCCTACAGTGCAGCAATAATCTCAAGCAATGGGGCTTGGGAATGCAGCTCTACGAGAACAACTTTAGGTATTTTCCCTATGGCACACTTTCCGGATCCGCGATTCTGGGAACGGGTGATCGTCCTGGCAGAAGTGTACCGGCCAGTGCTAACGTCGGCGGCCCGGGGGCCAGTCGACGGCAAACCTGGATCATTGCACTGTGGCCTTATATTGAGCAACAGGCGCTCTACAATCAGTACGATTTCGACTACAATTTTTTTAACGATGAAAACCGTTCCTGTGTTGTTGCTGGCGTTGCGCTCTACAACTGTCCCAGCGACATTCAGGGAATTTGGAAAGCCGATAGATATTATCGCCAACGCGGCAACTATCTGGTGAATTGGGGTAACGGCAGCTTTCGCCAAACAGAATCCGATTTCAAAGGTGCCCCGTTCAGCATGAACAAGCAGTATCAACTCACCGACATCCGCGACGGCATTTCAAACACGATGTTTATGTCGGAGACGCTCAAGGCACTCGCGGACGAAGCCTTCGACTTTCGCGGCGATGTAATGAATGACGACCAGTCAGCGGCCCAGTACATGACCCTTTTCACACCCAATTCCGGGGTCGACTCGACTCGATGTGTCAATGCTCAGCAGCCCGCGCCATGCCAACTCGGAAATAAAACCTATCTGCAGGCGCGGAGCCATCACCCAGGCGGGGTCAATGTGCTGTTTGGCGACGGCTCGGTTCACTTCATCAACGACTCGATCGACCTTGTTACATGGAAGGCATTAGGCTCGACGCGGGGCCACGAGGTCATCGACATCCAACTCTGACAAGACAGGGCCTTGAATCATGGGCCAGCACAGAGAACCCGGTTACACTGATGGCGAAACCCCCATCTGATGATGGCAACATCCATATCGTCATTTGTCCAATCTTTTACCCGAAACACGAAACTTGCCATGACAATTTCAACCGGGCGCATGCACTGCTGGCTAGGTATCATAGGGTATTTGTTGTTCCTGAATGGTTGTTCTGGCGGTTTACTGGAGATCCAGGGCGAAGTTACACTCGACGGTAAACCGATCGAAACGGGTACGATCAACTTCTCTCCAGCCGAGGGTTCAGGGCCCACAGCTGGAACCATCATCAACGGCGGGCGATATTGGGTGAAGACCTATCCCGGAACAAAGTCTGTAAGTATTCAAGGATACCGCAAAACAGGCCAGGAGCACACGATCCCCAACGATCCTACCAGTCCTTTGGTCAACGTCAACAAGCAGATCGTACCAGCCCGATTTAACACACACCAACCTGATCCGCCAGATCGACACCAACACACAAACGTTGAATTTCCGTTTATTGTCGCGTTGCCAAAGGTCACTCGTGTTGAGGGAGGCCATCGGGTTCCCGACGGGTTGAGATTCATGGATTCAAAATCCCAGAAAAGCGTCACTACGAGAAAACCGGTTCCAACGAGCCCTTTGGTCGAAATCCATGAACCGATCGTACCGGAGAAACACAACGTCGCCAGTTCGCTGCAAATGAATATCGACGGCAGCCAAAACGATGCCAACTTCGCACTGTCGTCGCGCTAGCTCTCGCCTTCTCCATAGGAACGACGCAAAAATTTCTTCCGGGTTTGTCATTGGAAGTGAAGTAAAGTGAAGTGAAGAATGTTCTTTGAATTTCGGGCAGATCCTTCGCTTCGCTCAGGATGACGCGTATGCAAAAGGGGAAGTAATTTTTGCCCCGCGATGGGTGGCAACTCGGGGATTGGTGCCGTCGCTTGGCTACCGACAGGGTGCTTGCCATATGCCTTGTGGCTGGTGGCGTTCCAGACCTCACGCGTCGGAATTCGCCGCTGTCTATCTGCACGCCGGTTGGCTGCGCAGCCGCCTTATCCTCGTCACACCACGTTTTAGTGTCTTACTCTGCAATTTCCGCTCTCGTTGCTCGCTAGCATGCGAGCAACGAGAGCGGGCCGTTCAAAAGTCGGTATCCCCTATTCGATTGCGGTCGTACTGTCACGCATTAGGGTATTTCGCGGCTTGGATCTCCCGCCGTCCTGCCTCTCCCCTCCTTTTCTCTCTTTTTTCTCCATTCTTGCCCTGAGAAACGTGTCTTCCGCGCTGAATAATAGAGGGAGATGCGCTGTGCATTCCCTCTGCCTCCGCTCAAGCACCCTCTTCAAGGCTAGTCGCCATACACCCAATGGACCAGCAGCAGGAATTCGTCCGAAAGCTCGTGGACGTACAGCGACCGCTGTATACGTACATCCTTTCGTTGCTGCCCTCCACGGCAGAGGCCAAGGATGTCTTGCAGCAGGCCAATGTGGTGTTGCTGGAAAAACAGGGAGAGTACGATCCGAGCGGGAATTTCGGCGCTTGGGCGGCTCGCATTGCCTACTTCGAAGTGCTGGCCCACCGTAAGCGTCAACAGCGCGACCGCCTATATCTGAACGACTCGCTCGTCGAACAGCTTGCCGAAGAAGGCAGCGAAATTCTCGACGCCGAAGACCAGCCGCTTCGGGCATTGGGCAACTGCCTGGAGAAACTCTCGGCCAAAGACCGAACCCTGCTGGAAAAACGCTACGCCGGCGGCCTCAAACCGGGCCGCATCGCCGAAGAAGTGGGACGCTCGACGGGAGCGATTTCCCAGGCCCTGTATCGCATTCGCTCCACTCTGATGCGCTGCATCGAAAAGAGCCTTGCCGCGGAAGGGCCTGCCTGATGAAGTCCCACCAAATCGAAGAACGATTGAAGCCGTTGCTCAAGGAATTGTTCGACAACGGTTTGAACCAACCCCAACGCGATGAGCTTACGCAACTCCTCAGCGATAGCCTCGAAGCCCGGGTTCTCTACCGCAGAATGCTCAGCGTCCACACGGCCTTGGAATGGACCTTTGCTCCGCAGAGTCTGCCGTTGCCGCAATCCCACTCGGTCGAACAGGATCCTGCCGAACGACATCACAGCCATTTGGACTCCTGTCATCTGGCCGACCTGGGGCAGGCGGCCGGACCAGTCAAACATCCTGCGCCCACCGAGCCGCCGTCCGCCGAGCAACAGACACAGTCTACGGCGACCGTCTTCGCCTCGGTCGCGCGGCTGGCGGAGTCGATTCACTGGCGGAAGCATCCCGGGCGTTTCTTCGTGGTGGCTTCCGCATTGACGCTTCTTTTCTGGCTCGGTTTCTACCAATGGATTGCTCCCGATTCAAGTCAAACGGCGTCTCACTCCGTCAATGCCAACACGGCCGCCAATGTGGTTGCGTCACTGACGGCTACACAGAATTGTGTCTGGGCAAACGACGCCAAAAAACCTGCCGAGCCGATGCATCTTGTCGAGGGCCAACGGCTCGAAGTGCAGTCGGGCTTGCTGGAAATCACCTACCAGTCGGGCGCCCGCCTGATTTTGGAGGGACCGGCAACCTTCATTCTGGCCGCCGAGAACGCCGGGCAACTCGACGTCGGCAAGCTGGTAGCCACGGTGCCGGAAAAGGCCACGGGTTTCGCGGTGGAAACGCCCACGGTCACGGTCTCGGACCTTGGCACGCGATTTGGAATCGATGTCGATAGCAACGGCACTACGGAAATTCACGTTTTCGAAGGTCTTGTCGAAGTGCAAGTCCCGTCAAATACGGCCGAGCCACAGCAGTTTCTGTTGAATGCCGACGAGGCCCTTCGCGTGGTGAACTCACTTGTTGCTCCGCAAAGATTCGCCAGTTCGCTCGATGGGTTTTCGCACGGCATCGTCCCTCCCTCGACACAGAGCGTCCCAGAACATCCTGAACAAATCGCCGTAGAAAACTTCAATTACCCTCCAGGCCGCAGGGTTTTGCACACGTTCAACGGCGGCTACGGATGGCTCGGCCCCTGGCAAGGCGCTAACGACGTCCTGGAGCCAGGACTTTCGTATCAGCGAGAGACCGAAATACTGCGTTCCGCAGGCGGTCGTCTGCAAACGGGCAGTGACCTTCCGGCATCGTATCGCTCGATCAACGTAACCCGCGTTGTGCCACCTGCTTTGTTGAGCAGCAAAACCGAAAACAAGATCGGAGCGGAGGGTCAGGAAGTCTGGCTTTCGGTAATCGGACAACGCACCAGCCAGGAAGGACGATGGGGAGGGCTTTCCCTTTTCGACGGCCCCCGAGAGGTCTTCTTCATCGGCGATCGGGCGTTTGGCGAAGATACCTGGGCCTTGGAAGCCAAACCAGGCGGAGACGTTCATAGTCGTATAAGCACCACGGAATGCGCCCTGTTAGTCGTGCGAATCGAATTCGGCAAGGGCGCTGCGGAGTCGAACGAACGAGCGTCGTTGTACGTGAATCCGCCGCTTGACGACAGAAGCCTGCGGTCGGTTACGCCCGACGCCGTCTTGGATGACGTGGGTGACTTTGTTTTTGATCGCATCCGTCTCGCTTCCGACATCCCGGCGATGAGCTGGGACGAGTTGCGTATCGGGCTGACAGCCGAATCCGTATTGCCTCCGCCCATCGAACAGGCAGACAAACGATAACAAGGTTTGCCCCCGAACACGACCACACGAAATGGACAAACCACATACGCTACGAGAACAAGCATGCCCAACAACCAACACGAACAGTCGCGTACTCGGCGTACGCTGCTGAAATCTATCAAGACGTGCTCTTATCGCAAGCACACGAACGAGTCCGAAAGGGGAGATACCACGATGAACAAAGTCCTAACCGTGACCACTGGCTTCGCTTGGATTGCTTTCTCCTGGGCAACAGCCAACGCCGAGCTGATTCAAGTAGGCCCTGGCGGAATAACTACACCGCTGGGTAGTGAAGATCGTATTGACCTTACCCTCGATACGGCAGCTTTCACGACCGCGGGCCTATGGGACGCAACCTCCAGTACGGTCGGAGGCGGAACGATCGACGGCGACCTTTACTACGCTTTTATCGCCCGACCCCTCGACCGCGAAGGCGGTGCAACCTACATGCCCGATCCCCCAGGTGCGGTTGGTGGCCTAACAAGCCCCAGCGGTGCCCGGGGTGGCGGTCTGATCAGCCGCGACACGACCGAGGTTCTCGGCGTGGGCGACAACGTGGCGGCCCATGCATACAGCATTTTCGGCGCGCTGACCGGTAATGCCGACCTCAGCAACCGGATCGACGTGAGCCCGAACCTGCCGATGACCTTTCTGGTTCATATCGACTTCAACGCGAGTTCAAACGATGCGGTGACTATTACCGGAAGCACACCGTATCACACAACCGAACACAAGAAGACCGCCAGCGGCGACGCTTCGTTCGATCTATTTGCATTCGTGTCGGACGCCAGCAATAACCGTTGGGAATTTTCGAATGTGGCTTTTGCCACCACGGCTGAGGAAGCCATCGCAGCGGTTCCCGAGCCGTCAACCTGGTTGTTGTTGGCAATGGGAGCTGTGGGGTTGGCCGGATTCGGCGCTCGGCGACGTAGTGCCAGCTAACGTTCGCGACCGTGACCGTCTAAATCGACGTATTTTCCACCCCCAACCCATCATCTTCCATATTATTATCTCGTAAAACCACGGCCTCTGGCCGTGGACCCAAAGAGGTTCGGACCGATCCGTGGTGAAGGGGGTTTATTATGGTGTAGACTCTCCCTCCTGGGGAAATCCCGTTGGGGCAAGGAGAGAGAGTCATGCAAGACTGGAGAAGTTTGTCGCACGTCAGGTGGGAGTGCAAGTACCACGTGGTGATCATTCCAAAATACCGCAAGAAGGTGTTCTTCGGAAGGATGCGTGGCAAGATTGGTGAAATCCTCCGTGAGCTTTGCCGTCAGCGGGGAATCAACCTGCTGGAGGGCCACGCGATGCCGGATCATATCCACATGGTGTTGAGTATTCCGCCTAAATACAGCGTTTCCAACACGATCGGGTTTCTCAAGGGGAAGAGTGCGGTGCGTGTTCATCGAGAATTGCTCCGACATCGCCGAATGACAGGCCTGCACTTTTGGGCAGACGGCTATTGTGTGAGTACCATCGGGCTGGACGAGGAACAGATCCGCCGTTATGTGCGCGAGCAAGAGCAGCGCGATCGTAACCTGGACCAGCGCGAGTTCGATTTCGAGTAACAATTAACCCTAGCGGCCCCAGCGGGGCCTTCCCTACGCTCTCGGCCCCTTCGGAGGGGCCTTCCTAAAACCACGGCCTCTGGCCGTGGTCGTTTATTCGACGAAAACGGAGCCCTGGCATGTTTGTCTCGATTCGGCTTGGCATGGCGGTGGCCTGCCTGTTGCCGGTGAGCCTCTCGGCAGCAAATGCCGAAATGCTCATTCATCTGCAAATGACCGAAGGCTCGGGAACCACGACCGCGAACGCCGGCACACTGGGAGGCGAAGCAACAATCGAAGACGGCCTGACATGGAAGCTCGGCGACGGCCCTGGCAGCTTGAACGCGATCTCGTTTGGTACCACCCATGACAGCTCAACCTATCAAGACGGCATTCTGCTGCCAGCCGCTGTCGTCGGCGACTCGCTCGACAACCTTGCCAACTATACCGTCACGATGTGGGTAAGGATGAACGTGGAGCTGTCGGTGGATGCAGCCACGAATGAGAACGACAATAACATGCACGCCTTTTACGGCATGAAGCGTCTCAACGGGACGGACACGCCCGACCTTTGGATCAATCGCAACGGCCATAGCTTCGACTATCGTGATACGGGCGACCACGTGACCGGCAGCAACACCTGGGACAACCGTGTCGGAACGTGGCAATTTATGGCCTTCACGCTCGACAACGGTACGGGCAATATTTACGTAGGTTCGGAGTCGCTGGGGATCGATGCCGGTCCGGTTTTCACCCTCACGGGCCTGGCAACCAGTACCACAAGTGCCCCGGAACGTTTCGCCGTCGGTGCGGCACTCAATGAATGGCACGTCAACAACATGCCGGGCGACTTTGCCGACGTGCGGCTTTACGACGCAACACTCACGGCCGACGAATTAGACGGTGTTCGGCTGCAGTCCGTACCCGAACCGTCGACACTTGCGTTGTTGTGCCTTGGCCTACTGGGCGTGGCGATGCGAGCTTGGCGACGGCACAGTGCTTAGAACATGTTTTGAAACCTTCTCCCCTCTTCCCATGGGAAGAGGGGACGGGGGTGAGGGGGCTGTCGCAGCGCGGATTGTCCGGAAGTCAACGCCCTCGCCGCTGCAAACTGCCCTCGCCCGACGGCTGCACCGCCACCCTCTCCCGCCGAACGGGAGAGGGTACGCTGCGTGACATGCCCAAGCATACTGCGACGTCGCGTTTTTCGAGTTTACCCACATCGTAGCAAGGTGAGAGAACGGCCGAAGAGGCAAGGCCTGGATTGTCCAGAATTAAGGAGACACGACACCCTCGGAAAGGACCTCTGACGTGGACCAACTCACCCTAGCCCAACGAGACAGGAGGTCTCGTCCAGCGTTCACCCTGGTGGAACTGCTGGTGGTAATCGCCATCATCGGGATTTTGATCGGCCTGCTCCTGCCCGCCGTGCAGACGGCTCGCGAAACGGCTCGCCGGTTGCAGTGTCAGAACAACCTCAAACAACTGGCGCTGGCTTGCCTGGAGCACGAGTCGGCCCACGGCTTCTATCCGACCGGCGGCTGGGGTTGGCGTTGGGCAGGCGATCCAGACCGTGGTTTCGACGCTCGCCAGCCCGGCGGATGGCACTTCAACGTCTTGCCCTTCATCGAGCAACAAACGCTGCACGACCTGGGAAGTGGCGGCAACGCGACCGAAGGTCGTCGCCGCGCAGAAACTTCATTGCCGGCCTTCACCTGTCCGTCCCGGCGGAGTCCCGTGTCGGTGAAGTATACACACAGCAGCCCCTTCTTCAACATCGACCGCCCGGAGAAGCTGGGGCGTAGCGACTACGCGGCCAACGGCGGGGCAATCTCGGTTGGCAGCATCTGGCAAGGCCCCGCAACACTTGCCGACGGAGATTCAATGAGCGCCGCTGATTGGGACGCGCAGGAGGGCTTGCCCGGCGGTGATCCCAACGGCGTCATCTACCGGCGCAGCACCGTCGAGACGGCACACATCCGCGACGGCACCAGCAACACCTATCTCATAGGCGAGCGGTATCTCGACCCCGATCGCTACGAGGATACCAGCTCGAGCGGCAACGACCAGGGTTGGGATGTTGCCTACGACCTCGATACCACGCGTTGGACCTACAACACGGACAAGTATCGACCGCGGCAAGATCGGCTCGGTGAAGAAGACGCCTACTGCTTCGGCAGTGCCCACAACGGAGCGTTCTATATGGCCTTCTGCGACGGTCACGTCGAGGCCATTGGATATTCCATCGAGTTGGCGGTCCACAGCAATTTGGGTAACCGCAAAGACGGCCAGGTGACCCCAAGGGACTGGTAGCGTCGGCCCCGTGCAAAGCCGCGACCAGTGGTAGCGTCGGCCGTCCCCTCGCTACACCCGCGACCACTGGTCGCGGCTTTGCAGCAGTACGCTACCGTATCCCCAAAGTCTCCAATTCCCGGAGTTCGGTTTCCCAGGCTTCGCGGTCTTCTTCGTTCACGTGAGGTACCGGCAGCAGCGAGCGGCGAGTGCAGTTGAGCAAGGCTTGCAGCGTTTGGTATCGCCGTGTCTGGCCGATCGCCGGGGGGATGTGGTCGCGAACGATCGCCACGACCTCGTCGATCCCCTGCGGCTCGACGACCTTCAGGTGCGAGCGCAACGAAGCGAACGCCGCCGCCGAGTAGCCAACCGTCAAGAGATCGAGTTGTTCGATCGCGCTGTCGTCGGGCACCGGCAACGCGGCCCCGAGTACCCAGCCGAGGAATTCACGGCGGTCGTCGCCCTCGGGATCCAGCACGGGAATGATTAGGTCGCCAACGCGGCCCGGGCGCCGCAGGTCGGGCGACAGACGGTGAATCCGCGCAGTCATCAACAACCACAGCACACGCCCCCGCAGCCGCGTATCCGACATCATCGCTTGGATCTTGCCTGTCAGCCGCCGCTCGGTGGCGTGCGAATCGGTGTCGACACCGCCAAACTGTGTGTCGGCTTCGTCCACGAAAATCACGACTTTCTCCAACGCTTCCAGCAGCCGCCGCAAACGCTCGAAGATGACGTCGGTTTGGCCGAACCATTGGCTGCGAATGTTTTTCAACACCAGCACGGGCACATCGAGTTCGGCGGCCACGGCCTCGAAGATAAACGTCTTGCCGCCGCCGATCGGCCCGGCCACGGCCGCGCCCGAGAGTGCCTTGTCTCCAGTAGCACGAAAACGCGGCAGCAATTCGTCGCGAAGAAACGTTTTAAGCTTCGAAAAGCCCACCACGTCGTTCAACGTGTGCGAGGGCTTTTTGAACTCGATCACCTCGTCGCCAATTTGGCCTTGGACGAATTCTTCGACCTTCTCGACCACGTCGGCCGGTTTCAGCGGGTCGGAATCGTAGGCCGCTCCGGCCAACAGTTGCCGCACGGCGTGCAACGACAATCCGGCCGTCATCTTCGCCAGGTCTTCCGCATTCGACCAAAGCTTCGGCTTCTGCCGCACAGAGCTGCAATAGGTTTCGATAAAATGCAGACGCTGTTCGGTCGACGGCGTGGGGATTTCGACCGGCAACACCTGCGGTAGTCGCGAAATCCGCGGGTGGATCAGGCTCCGCGATTCGGCGATCAGGCATACGGAATCTCCGCCTGCGAGAAAGGCCGGGTCGGCAAACCAATCTTGCACGATACTGATGCGGTGCAACTGGCGATCGTTCAACGAAGCGATGTCACCGTTGCCCGCTGGTAGAAGCATGTCGGCCGCTTCGATGAAGATCAGCAGGTCGTGCGGAAGATTCGACGTGCGCGAGCAGACGGTCAACTGGCGTAGTAGCTCCAACGCCAACGTCGGGTTGCCGATGGCGTCCAGCAGCAGTTGCTCGAACTCGTCGCCCAAGCGTTCGGCCTCCGAAGGCCCTTTGCGCCGCAGGCCCTGGATGATGAGCGTGTCGACATCGACGCCCGTTTTCCAGGCGATCCAGGAGTTCTTGAGCTTCTCGCGTTCGTCGAGCACCCGAACCGGGCCGTTGAGCTCGTAGACGACGCGGATCACGCCCTTGGTTTGCGACCTCTTGCACAGAAAGGGAATCAGCGGAACGTAATCTTCCCCGTCGTGAAACAAATCGTAAACGTTGCCACAAAGAATAATGCTCCGCGCCTGATCCGAATTGAGGATCTTGGCAAGCTTCGAGAAGAACGGATAGCTGGGCACGGGCATCGGAGTAGTTATCCGTATTCAGTTATCAGCGAATAGTGGTCAACAGTTGGTGGATCGGTTGGTCAGCCGGCAGCAATCGGTTACTCACTCCAGGAGTGTGCTCGGAAATTACTCTTGGAAACTGATAACTGCGCCAAAAAACTCACTCCTCCGGAATTCGCGTTTTGTCTCTCTGCTCGTCGCCGCGGTCTTCGGCCTTTTTGGTCAAACCGATCAGGGCGTCGAACTCGTTGTCGACGGTGGCCTTCGTCGCATATTGTAAGAACTGCTCTTCGAGATGCTTCGTGTCGGTGCCGGCCAACTCGCGCGACACCCGGGCGGTGGCCTTGGCCTTCGTTCGCAAATCTCGCAGTTCCTGAAGCTCCTGGGATGCCTGATCGTCGCTGATGCCGGCCATCATATCGGCCAGTTCTTTTTCCTCCTTGGCGGTAATCAGGTCGGCCACCGTCTCGTGTTTCTCCTGCTGGATCTTCTCAAACTCTCGCAGCAGCGATTGCAGTTGGATCTTGTGATTGGCAATCGATTCGTGGATGGTGTTGATATCGGTTTCCAGTTCGGCACAGCGGCCTTCCTTCTCGTCCAGCGTCGAACGGAAATCTTTGAACGCCGCCTGGCACTTGAGATATTCCGGATCGGCCTTGACGGTCTCGATATCGCCCTGCAACTTTTCGACCACCTTGCGTGCCATCGCCGCGGCGCCCTCCTTGAGTTGCTCCAGGCGGGTGACCTCCTCGGTTTGCTTCTTCAGATCGGCCGTCTTTTTTTCTTCCTGGGCGATCAATGCCGCGATGGCATCTTTGTACTGCTGAATCCGCTTCCGCTTCTCTTCGATGACGTGATCGAACGTCGCCTGCACAACCGCCGGATGGGTCGTCAGCGTCGACCGGGCGGAATCGATCTTCCCGGTGAGCAAATAACCGAGCGCCCGAAAATAACGGCCAATTGCCTTGAACATAACTAAAGCCTCCGGGGTAAGTTCAGAGGAATCCCGTTTTCAATGGCGACGGGTTCCCGTCGGTGTTTTTCTTGAACCTGTCAACGATGTGAGCAAGCACGGGGCATCGTCCCCCCATGAGTATACAACATGCCGCGAAAACGCCAAGCAGCAGGCCGGCGCATCCGCTATTGCCCTCGCAGTCGGCAAAACAGGCCGTCTGCCGAAGCTTTGCCGGCCGCAACCGTTTTCCCCCATGCCAATCGCTCGCCCCTTCCGACCCAAGCCATCCGCAACCATCACCCTCGCGCAGCATCGTCGAGCGAGGATGCCATGGCCGATATGGGTTATTCGTCGATAACCACCGCTTCTTGACCGATTCGCAGGACTGCGCGGTGGCAACCCTTCAGCCAAATGTCGCAGAGGCAAGGAAGAACTCGAATTGCTCGAATGGAATTGCGAAAGCGCAAAAGAACAAAAAAAGGAACTCACGATTCTCGTGTTCTCTTTCTTTTGCGGTTTCGCATTTTCGCGATCGAAGAACCTTGTATCACTTCAGCCAAACGAAATACATGAGAACAAGGGAAAAGAAGCTGTTGCCAATTTTTATTCTGTTCCAGAACGCCAGCCGTGCCCGACGCCGCCCATCCACAACCAGGACTTTCGGCTGTTCATTTTCTGATCGCAACTAATAGAAATCTGGCGCCGTGCCGACCCGGCGGCGGGGGCGTTCGTCCCAAAAACAATTTTTTTCGAACAAAAACACCACGAAAAGCTTGCCGACCGCCACTCGGCGCACAACAATGCGGTCGAGACATTTCCAGCCATCGTAACCAATGCAAAGGAGGCCGAATATGTGTTGCTCCCACAATCCAACGCTCGTCCTGTTGATCGGAGGCATCCTATTGGCTACATCGTTCTGCATGCCAGCCCACGCTGAAGAAGAAACGACGCCGCCGCCGTTGAAAGTCGGATTCGCCGAACGCGACATTACGCCCGACATTGGCATGGAACAGCCGGGCGGCTACGGCAAGTCGTATCACCGCACGTTTCACGATCCGTGCAAAGTACGAGCTGTAGTGTTCGACGACGGCCAGAAGCGCGTCGCCCTGGTTGGCGTCGATGCCCTGGCCATTCATCGTCCCCAGGTGACTGCCGCGCGCAAGGCCATCCAGCAGCGGTGCGGTATCGAGCCGGAAGCCGTGTTGATCGGTGCCTCGCACTCGCACAGCTCGGGCCCTACTTGCATGGTGCTGCCCGGTGAATTCGACCACGCCTCGCCGGAGATACAAGAGTTGGCTTATAAAAAGTCGAGCATGGCCGACGCCGGCTACCTGGAAAAGGTCGTAACGGCCATCGTCGACGCCGTGGCCGATGCCAACGAAAAAAGAGCGGAAGCTGCGTGCGGCGTGGGCAGCGGGATTGAGGACAAGGTAGCGTTCAATCGCCGCTTTCGCATGAAGAACGGGCAAACGAACACCCATCCCCGGCCCGGCAATCCGGATATCGTCGAAGTGGCCGGCCCTACCGACCCGGAAGTCGGAGTGATTGGCGTGTGGAACAGCGAGGGCAAGCTGCTCGGTTGCGTGGTAAACTATGCCTGCCACGCCACGACAAGCCCTGGGGGGATATCTGCCAATTGGATCTACTACATGGAACAAGTGATTCGCGGAGCGATGGGCCCCGATGCCGTGGTCGTCTTCCTCGCAGGCTGTAGCGGCGACGTAACCCAGGTCGATAACCTCGACCTCCACGTTGGACGTTCGCGTGAAGAGGTTGCCCAGTTTGTCGGTGGTCGCGTAGGAGCTGAAGCGGTCAAGGTTCTTCTGAGCTTGGACCGAGGTTCGCTCGCCCCGCTCGACTTCCAAGATACCGTCTTTGAAAGCCAACGTCGCATTCCCAACCCCGCACGTGTGGAACAATGCCGGCAGTTGGTCAAACAAGGCCCCAAAGAGGTCGGCTCGACCGAGTGGACGTTTGCCAAGGAGATCGTGCTCTTGGACGTCGACCTGAAGAAAAACCCTACGCGAACGGTCGAAGTGCAGGCGATCCAGATGGGACCGGCGGTGTTCGTCAGCAGCCCGGCTGAGTATTTCTGCCAATTCGGTCTCGACATCAAAAAGGGCAGCTCGTTTCTGTTCACTTTTCCCGTCTCGTTGGCCAACGGCTGCGTAGGCTACGTTCCCACCGAGGAGGCGTTGGGCGAACACGGCGGCGGCTATGAAACACGGTTGACGGCCTACAGCAACTTGGTGCCATCGGCCGGGCGCAAGATCGCCGACACGGGCATCGCTCTGACCAAGCGGATGAAGCCCGGTCGCGTGCCCGAGCGTGCAAAGCTTCCACCTTTCAAAGGCACCGGTTGGACATACGGAAATGTGCCGCCAGAGTTAGAGTGATTTTTGATTTGGGATTTATGATTGATGGTTTGGCCTGGGTCGGCCCCTGATCCCCACGCTTGCCCTGGTTCCCATGCTTCGCGTGGGAACCGGAACGTCGGACGCTTCGCGTCCATGGAGTGCGAGCCGATGCTTCGCGTGCCAATTCGCGACGCAAAGCGCCAGGACGCCCGTTCCCATGCGAAGCATGGGAACCAGGCAACACGACAAGTTTGACACGCGCACATCCCGCAGCCAAACTCACCTCCCGGCGAAGAAAATTCCCCGTGGAGGCCCAACACATGTCGGAATACCTGACACGCAGAGAATTGATGGCCAGGAGTTGTACTGCAATCGGCGTTGGCGCCGTGCTATACGGTCTTGCTGACTCAGCACGCGGGGAAGAGAGCAAGCTGGTAATCTCCGAATTGAAGGCAGCGTCTGGAAGGCCTTACGTTATCGACTACGGTGGCTTCACCCGTGGTACAAAACAGTATATCGATCGCGACTACCTGTTCGACTACCTACCGGAATTCCTCAAAGGTCAAACCAAGATTCTGACGGCAGGCAACGATAAGCACATCGACGAAAACTCGCCGTGCTTCTCCTTCCACGTCAATCTTCCGGTAACGGTGTACGTCGTGTATGCCGACAAGATGCGAGTTCTGCCCAATTGGCTGAAGCAATACGAAGACACTCGGTGGAAAGTCACACGCAAGGACTCCAACGCGTCGACACTCAAGGGAATCTTCACCCTCTTTGCCCGGGAGTTTCCGGCAGGTCAGATCACGCTCAATGGGAACCTGTCCAAAGCAATGGGTGAAGATCCCGTATTTCGAAGAATGAACGGCGGGACCTACTGCATGTACAACGTGGTGGTTGCACCGAAAACGAGATGATCCTGCAGAGAGTCCGTTGTAACGGCTATCCATGCGCGGCCATATGCCTTGCCGTCGCGTATGCCCGTCGTCACTGCGTCCTCGACAGCATTGCGCCCCTCCTCCCTACTCCCTGCCAATTCTGGCAACCGCTTGGTAATCCGAATATAATGGCGTTTTATGCCATTTGTTTGCCCAATCCAGGAGACTCTCCGCCGATGCTCACCTATCGTAGCCGTCCTGCCCTGTTCCCTGCCGTCGTTCTACTGCTCGTTACCGTCGCGAATGCCCCGGCCCAAACCGGCCCGCAACAACCGGCCGCGCCCGGGCCGATGTCCGACACCAACATCCACCCGCGCGGCGCGTTTCAAAACGCCCGACTCCGGTTCGAGAAGGGGAAGAAAGGTCACGTGGCCTTCATCGGCGGTTCGATCACCGAGATGAACGGATACCGGCCGATGGTCATGGAGATTCTCCAACGACGGTTTCCCGAAACGGAATTCACCTTTACCGATGCCGGTATCGCATCGACCTGTTCAACCACTGGCGCGTTTCGCTTGCGGGATCAGGTGCTGCGGCACGGGCCGGTCGATCTGTTTTTCGTCGAGTTCGCCGTGAACGACGACCAGGACGCCCACCACGCCCGGCGCGAGTGCATCCGCGGCATGGAGGGCATCGTTCGTGCCACGCGGCTACACAATCCCAAGTCGGATATCGTGATCACCTATTTCGTTAATCCCGAGATGCTCGCAACGTGCCAGGCCGGCAAAACGCCGCTGAGCATCGCCGCCCATCGCGAAGTGGCCGAGCACTACCAGATTCCGACGATCAACTTGGCCCAGGAAACGGCCGACCAGATCACAGCCGGCAAACTCACCTGGAAGCAGTTCGGCGGCACCCACCCGGCGCCGCATGGCAACGCCATCTGTGCGGCGATGATCGACCGGCTGATGACGCTCTGCTGGAGCACACCACAGCCGGCCGAAGCCACTATGGCCAATCATCCGTTACCCGAAGTGATGGACGCGAACAGCTACTTCCGTGGCCGGTTAATCGCGCCTGATGGAGCGAAACTGGATGACGGGATGAGCGTGCAAGTGCCCAATTGGTCGAAGCTCAAAGGCAGTTGCCGTTCGCGTTTTTCGCAAGAGAAGTTGCTCTGCGGCGAGAAACCGGGCGCCGCTTATTCGCTCGATTTCGAAGGAACGGCCATCGGTGCCTTTATCCTGGCAGGGCCCGACGCCGGGATTGTCGAAACGAGCGTCGATGGTGCTCCCTATAAGCAAATCAACCTTCTGCATGCCTACAGCAAGGGGTTGCATTACCCTCGCACGGTGATGTTCGAAACCGATCTGCCGCCGGGCAAACACACGTTGCGACTGCGGATCAGCCCCGAAAAGGCCCCTCAAAGCCTTGGCCACGCTCTGCGCGTGTTGTATCATGTAGTCAACTAAGGACGGCCCGAAAAATTACTTGCCGTTTCTCAAAGCGAAACCCGAGGGCGGTCGCGAAACACGGCCCGGCGAACCGGCTAGTTATTTATCGGTCGATCCTATTGAGGCCTGCATAGCCAAAGAGTGGAAGGCTACCAACGGGAGCCTGGTTTTCCAGGCGTTCGGCTTTCCGAAGCGATCATTATTAATGCAGGTATCAATAATACGCGCCAGTAGAGACTGGGCAGACTCTATCGGAAACAACAGGCAAATGAGTACGCAACGAGTCGTGTTCGCCTTGGCGCTGGCCGCCATGGCGCTTTCGGTAAGTCGGAGCAATGCGGAAACCTTCGACATCTTCTTCGCCGACGGGCAGTCGAACGCCAAACCCGTTTGGGCCAACGCAATCCAGTCCACGCTTCAAGCGGATTCCAGTTGCCAGAACCCGCTAGTGCTGCATCAGTATCATCCGGGAAGCTGGCTCCAAAGCTGGTACACCGATGCGCCGCAGGACCATTACGAGACCGATTTTTTCAACGCCTCCGGCACAGGCTACCTCGAAACGCAATTGCGCGCCATCGAAGCCAACGGCGACGATTACGTCATCCGCGGCTTCTTCTGGTTTCAAGGCGAAGGGGATACCGGCTCCGACATCGCAATGGACGCGTACAGCGCCCGGTTCTCCGGAATGCTCGATACGCTCCGCAGCGATCTCGGCCTGACAGAACCGATCAACTTCACGCTCGCCGTGATCGACGCCAATCCCGACGTTTATTATGACGTCCCAGCCAATATCGGCGGCCGAACTCGTGCCGACATCGAAAAGATGCGGTCCGTTCAATTCGGCATGGCTGAAGCTCTCAACGGCTCGCAGGCCGACACGCGAGGCTACACCCGCACCGACGCCTGGCACCTCACCGATGCCAGTCTGGTTCAGCTTGGCCAGCAAATGGCGCTGACTCACATCAGCACGTTTGCAGCGCCTGAACCCAGCGCGATAACACTCTTGCTACTTGCTGCCGTTGCCGCCGGACTGCGACGGAGGTTCCGCGGAAAAGTCTATCGGACGACGCAGAAATAAGTTCCGCGTTCCCGGGCTTGTCATCCTGAGCGAAGCGAAGGACCTGCCCTGCGGTTCAGAAGATTCTTCGCTTTGCTCAGAATGACACGAACACAAACCCGGGCGTTGTTCTTGCGCCGTCCCTAAGGACCCTTCCGTCGCTGCCACGCTCTCCTCGCTCCGACGCTGCGTACGTGTTCAACGTGGCGGCAAGAAGATTCTGCCGGAACCTTGCTTTCTTAACCCCGGCGTTCACGCCGGGGAATCGCGCGATCGCGCCGTTTCGTGCTTTTCTGACATTTCATGCCAAAGGATCGCTCCCTATCGCGGTCATTGCGGCAGACACACGCCACTTTGCGACACCCCCCCTACTCGCGGGATTGAGAAGCCCCAACGCGCTACGTTACGATGTCGGGAGAATTCATTATCTTATTGAATCTTGCATACTGAATGAACGGCAGCGCGACCGTCGGGAGCCCTGCTTCAAGGCGTTTGGCCCTGGCGAACCATTCAGTGAATATGCAAACATCAATAGGGTTTGACTGGGGCTGATCAGTCGGCGCGGAGGGTCCCATGACCGCCACGAGCAACGGTTTCTTCCGGTACGTCCCCATTCGCGAACGTGATGTACGATGGGGTTTTTATGTCACCGGCGCCGGCCACGCCTCGATATCCGCCGATAGCCCTTACCCTCCCCAGGATCATCCCGAGCCTTACGTTTTCACCTGGCAACGTGGCCGCACCCTGGCCGAGTACCAGATTCTCTTTATCACCCAAGGCAAAGGAGAGTTCGAGTCGGCTCCCACCGGCCGACAGCCGCTAGAAGCAGGGACCCTTTTTGTCCTTCACCCGGGCGTGTGGCACCGCTATCGCCCCTCGGCCGCCACCGGTTGGGAAGAATACTGGGTGAGTTTCGCAGGCGACTTCGCCCAACGTCTGGTTACCGAAAGTCTTGCCACACCGGAACAAGCACTGCTGAAAGTCGAGTCGAAGTCCGAAATTCTCCGGGTCTACCAGTCGTTGCTAGATCACTTGCGTGGCGAAGCAACCGGATTTCCCCAGTTGTTGGCTGCCGACGTGATTCGACTTTTGGCCACGATGGCCGTTTGTAGTGCGCAGGAGTCGGCCGAGTTGGTCAGCCAGGGACCGCGACGCGTGCGGACCGTCGAGGACCGGATTGTCGCCGAAGCGTTGCAGCGAATCTGGAAGGCCAGCCTGGGCACGATCAGCGTGCCCGAGATCGTTCGCCCGTTGCCGCTCACGCGGCGGTCGCTGGAACGCCGCTTTCAAAACGCCCTGGGCCATACCATTCACGAAGAAATCACGCTTTGCCGCCTGGAACGAGCCGCACGGCTGCTGCAAAGCACCGAGATGTCGATCAGCAAGGTGGCCTCCGCCGCCGGTTTCACCAGTGCCGACGCCATGGGTCGCGTGTTTCGCCAACACAAGGGCGTGGCTCCCCGCGTTTTCCGCAAGCAGCAGCAGGAGGGATTAGGGGCTAGGGGTTAGGGACGAGGAGTACGCGTTATCGGACCGTCTACATCGCACACGCCCCGGCCAACATTCCTTCCTGCAAAATCATTCCCACACTCCGTCAACAGCAACACGGTTTCAGAAGGAACCACATCATGAGACGCCACCTTCGCTCCGACTTCTACCTCCTCGTACTCACGGCGGCATTCGCCTGGCTTCACGGCCCCTGCCCTGCCCCGGCCGAAACGGCCGAGGCACGTTCGACGTTGCAGGCACCGTCCAACTTGCAGTGTGAATACCAAACGAATCCGCTGGGGCTCGACATGGCGAAACCGCGTCTGTCGTGGCAGGTAAACGACGCCCGGCGCGGCGCCCGGCAAACGGCCTACCAGGTGTTGGTGGCCTCTACGCCCGAGATGCTCACGAACAACCAAGGCGACCTCTGGGACAGCGGCCGTGTTGCCTCCGACCAATCGGTCCACGTCGAATACGCCGGCACACCGCTGACGAGCCGACAACGATGTTTCTGGAAAGTCCGCACCTGGGACCAAGACGGTGCCGTCTCGCCTTTCTCGGAAGCAGCCCATTGGGAAATGGCATTGCTATCGGCCGAAGACTGGAAGGCCCAATGGGTCGAGCCGGCCGAGTTGGAAATCGTGAACCGGCCGATCAAGCTCAGCCCCTGGTATTGGCATCCAACAGTCCAGGGCGATAACACCACGGTCTATTTCCGCACGGAGATCACCTACGGCGACGACCGCCCATCACCGCACCATGCGATTGCCGCCATCACGGCCGACAACCATTACGAGTTGTACGTCAACGGTGTTCGAGTCGCCGCCGACGGCGACTTTCCCAAGGCCGAATGGCATTACCTTTGGGGAGGCGCCAACTTGCACCGTGGGCGAAACGTGATCGCCGTCAAAGTGCAAAACGCCGACGGTCCGGCCGGCCTGACGATGGCAGTCCGCCAGACGTTCTACGGCGGCGAGATCATCGAGCTGCAGCCCAGCGAGTGGCGCTGCTCCGATCGGCCGGCCGACAACTGGTTCAAGCCCGACTTCCAACCCAAGGATTGGGTCGCGGCCAAGGCGATCGCCAACCGGGCGATGCGCCCTGGGGCCCGATCACCCAAACCTACGACGGCCCGCGACGTTCCAATATGCTCCGTAAGCAATTCCAATTGCCAGCCGACGTGACCCAAGCCCGGGCGTACGTTAGTGGATTGGGATACTACCGGCTACGACTCAACGGCCGTCGCATCGGCCACGACGAGTTTACCCCAGGATGGACCCTCTACGAAAAACGATGCCAGTACCAGGTATACGACGTTACGAAGCAACTTCACCAAGGCGAGAACGCCGTGGGCGCTCTACTGGGCAACGGTTGGTGGTCCAGTGGTCTCGGCTGGGCCGGAGGACATGAGCGCCACGCCAAGCCGGGCGAAAACCTGCGATTTCTTCTCCAACTCGAAGTGCAATGCGCCGATGGCTCGCAACACACCATCTTGACCGACGGCACGTGGGCGTCACACGTTTCTCCCATCCTCGAAGACACACTCTATCACGGCGAAACCTACGACGCGCGGCTCGAACAGCCCGGTTGGGACACGGCCGATTTCTCGGCGGCCGATCAGTGGAAGCCGGCCAAACCGGTCGAGTATCGTCCGGCCATCATGTGCGTGCAGAAGGCACCCCCGCTGCGGATCACCGGCCAGTTGAAACCGGCAAAGATTACCGAACCGAAACCGGGCGTTTATGTGCTCGACTTCGGCCAGAATCATCCTGGGCGCCCGAAGCTGACCGTCAACGCTCCGGCCGGCACAACAATCAAGATCCAACACGCCGAAATCCTTCGGCCCGACGGGCTGATCGACAGCGTCAACTACCGTTCGGCCCGCGTAACCGACACCTACATCTGCAAAGGCACCGGCACCGAAGTGTGGCAGCCGAAGTTCACCTACCGCGGTTTCCGCTATGCCCAGGTAACGGGCTTGCCCGAGAAACCGACGGCCGACACGATCGTCTCCCAGGTCGTACACACGGCGGCCCCACCGGCCGGGAAGTTCACCTGTTCCAACCGGCTAGTCAACCGGATTGTGAAAAACGTGCTTTGGGGCCAGCGATCGAACATGCACTCGGTGCCCACCGACTGCCCACAGCGCGACGAGCGGCTTGGCTGGATGGGCGATGCCCAAGCTTTCGCCCCTACGTCGATCTGGAACATGAATATGGCGTTGTTCTACACGAAGTGGATGCGCGATATCCTCGACTCGCAACACCCCAATGGGGCCACGACCGGGGTTTGCCCACGGATCGTCGTCGACGGTGCCGGCCGTGCCGCTTGGGCCGACGCCGTGAGTGTCGTCCCCTGGCGAATCTACGAATACTACGGCGACCGCCGCGTGCTCGAAGAAAACTACGAAGGCGTGAAGAAATGGGTCGAGTACATCCGTGCAAACCTTCAGAACGACCTCTACGAGAAACCCACCTGGGGTGATTGGGTGCCGGTGGTCACTACGCCCGAGTTGCCGGTCAGCGCTTGTTACGGTTTCTACTCCACGAAGCTCCTCGCCCAAATGGCCGACGCCTTGGGCAAACAGGATGAGGCCGAAGAGTACGAAGCGTTGGCCAAACGCCAGGCCAAGGCGTTTCACGCGAAGTATTACCATCCCGAGACGGCCAACTATGTGACTGGCACGCAAACGTCGAACCTGCTGCCGTTGGCCTTCGGCATGGTTCCGCCCGAGTTTCAACAAGCGGTAGCCGACAGCGTCGCCCGCGATGTGGCTGAGCATGGCTACCACCACACGACCGGTTTTTTGGGAACGCCCGTCATCCTGCCGATGCTCGCCAAATATGGCCACGCCGAAGCCGCCTGGCGGATCGCCAGCAGCGACGAATATCCGTCGTTGGGTTACATGGTCAAAAAGGGTGCTACAACGATCTGGGAACGCTGGAACACCGACCAGATGGGTCCTGAGATGAATTCCCGCAACCACTTCGCCTTCGGGGCCATGGCCCAATGGTTCTTCGAGGGCCTGGCCGGAATCCAACTCGATCCGGATGTGCCTGGGCTCAAGCATTTCATCGTGCGCCCAGAGGTGGTCGGCGACCTGAACTGGGTGAAGGCCGACTATCCGTCGCCCTACGGCCGAATCGCCTGTGATTGGCGGCGCGACGATGACGGTTCGCTCCGCCTGCACGTCGTGGTGCCAGCCAACACCACAGCCACCGTCTACCTGCCAACCGCCGAGGTGTCGAGCGTCCGCGAGTCGGGCAAACCGCTAGCCGAGGCCGCTGCGGTACGCCAACGCGGTGTACAGGGCAATCGGGTCGTGGTCGATCTGCCGGCAGGTGATTACTGGTTTGTTTCGCAACTGCCCGGCAAAAAATAATGAAAGTCGTCAACATCCACGAACGCGAGTTTCCGGCAACCGCTGAGCGAGTCGGCCGGCTCATCGATACCCTGGCATCGAAAGACGATGCGTTGTGGCCAAAACACTCTTGGCCACCGATGGAATTTGATCGCCCCCTTGGCATCGGTGCCGCGGGCGGACATGGCCCGATCGGATACGCTGTCGAGCAATACACACCAGGGCAATCCATCACGTTTCGCTTTGCCAAGCCCAAGGGCTTCGATGGGATTCATCGCTTCGAGGTCATTGCGCCGTCTGGCGATACCGCAAAGCTACGGCATACCATCGAGATGACTACTCACGGCCGGACAACGCTGTCGTGGCTGCTGGTTATTCGGCCTTTGCACGACGCCCTGCTCGAGGATGCCCTCGCCACTGCCAAAGCGTCGCTGGGGCTTCCGCCACGGATGCAGCAGTGGTCGACCCGGGTACGTGTTTTGCGATGGTTCCTATCGGGTGGCAAAATTCACGCACAGGCCACACCCAGCAAGCGGCTCCGAGAAGGATGCAGGGATTCGCAGTCGCCACCTAACGTTTGAGGTTCCGACATTGCGTACCACGCGACGCCGTTAACCCTATTGAACTACCCGACCGAGAACTTCTTCGCGCCTCGTCGAGTTCCGACAGGCAACCGGCGTCGGCCGTCCGTTTGGCCGTCACACGCCATAGGTCATTGGCATCACCAGCGGCAGTCTGACCGCCGCGGCCACTTTTCTCCCCGGATCGGCCGCTGCCGAATCCGAGCTCATCCCCGGAATTAGATTTTTCGCAAGCCGTTTACCAAAATCAACTTGCGCACTATCAACTCACTTTTTCCACAAAACCACTTGCGAGACACGCTGCGCCTCGCTAAACTATTGTCCTAATGATCGTACAAAGGACTCTTCGGGACAGCCGCCACACGACGGCCTTGCGGTCGCGTGCGGTACCCAACGAACATCAGCCAGGCGAGGTCCACAGCGATGCCCCTTCGATTCTGTGTCATAGGAACTGGCCGCGCGGGCATGATTCATGCCCGCAATCTTTCCCAACGTATTCCCACGGCCGAACTGGTCGCCGTGTGTGACGCGAATCCGGATTCCGCAAAACAAACGGCCGACGAACTCGGTGTCACCCGATGCTACACCGATTACCAAGAGGCCGTCGCCGATGATGGCATCGACGCCGTAGTGATCGTTACGCCCACATTCCTCCACCGCGATATCGCCTGTGCGGCGGCCGAAAACGGCAAGCACGTGTTCCTCGAAAAACCCATGGCGGTCACTACCGAAGAGTGCCGTGACATCATGGCGGCGGTCGAGCGAGCAGGTGTGAAACTGCAGATCGGCTTCATGCGGCGTTTCGACGAGGGGTTTCTGCGGACGAAAGACATCCTCGACTCGGGCGAAATGGGCCGTGTGATGAAAATCAAGTCGACCGGACGCGGCCCCGGCTTGCCCTCGCCCTGGATGTTCGACCTCAAAAAGAGCAACGGCATCGTGGCCGAAGTGAACAGCCACGACATGGACTCGCTCCGCTGGTTCACCGGCGCCGAGATCGAGCGGGCGTATGCCGAGGCCGGCAACTTCAAGTGCGATCACGCCAAGGCAGACTTTCCCGACTTCTACGACAATATCCTCGTGATGTTTTGCTTCGACAACGGCGCGATCGGCGAGGTCGACGGCACGTGCCCCTGTCACTATGGCTACGACGCTCGCGTTGAAATTCTCTGCGAAAAGGGAGTACTTTTCGTGGGAACCGTGGAACAAAAGGGCTGCACGCAGGTTACGGTCGACGGCACCGTGGTCGGACGTGCGGTGGAAAGCTGGCGGTTTCTATTCCGCGATGCCTATTTGGCCGAGATGGAACACTTCGTCGCTTGCGTACGCGAAGACAGGCGACCAAAGGTCACCGGGACGGACGGACTAAAGGCCGTCGAGATGGTCCTGGCGGCCAATCAATCGCTCTGCGACCGGGCGCCCGTCGAACTCGCCTCCAGTGGTGTTTCATGATTGCAGCAACCTACACCCAAGACAAAACCGGATTCCGCATTGAAGACGTTCCGATGCCTGAGATCGGCGACGAGGAACTGCTCGTCAGGGTCGAGGCCTCGAGCATTTGCGGCACCGACATGCGAATCATCCGCAACGGCCACCGCAAGCTGGTCGACGGCCAAAAACTCGTCCTGGGGCACGAACTGGCCGGCACCATCGAACGGGTCGGTGCACGAGTCAAAGCCTATCACCCGGGCCAATATGTAGGAATTGCACCCAACCTCGGTTGTGGGCAGTGTACGATGTGTGCTAGGGGGCTACCCAACATGTGCCCCGATTATACCGCATTTGGCATCACCTTCGACGGCGCTCACGCCGAGTACGTGCGAGTTCCTCAGGCGGCCATGGCCCAGTCGAGCGTGATTGTCCTGCCAGAACAATTACCGCCTGAAGAAGCCGCGTTGCTCGAACCCCTTTCTTGCGTGGTCAACGGCAACCAGGCAGCACGAATCGAAATGGGCGACGTGGTGGTGGTATTCGGCGCCGGGCCGATTGGTTTAATGCACTTGATGTTGGCCAACCTGTGTGGAGCATCCAAGGTAATCGTGATCGACGTTCGCGACGACCGCCTGGAAAAAGCCCGACAACTGGGAGCCGCCGTGGTGGTCAACTCGGAACAGGAAGATGCCAACGGCCGTGCAATGCATGAAACGCAGGGCCGCGGGGTCGACGTCGTCATCACCGCGTGCTCCGTGGCCGCGGTACAGAATCAGGCGTTGGCGATGCTTGCTCCATTTGGTCGATTATGCTTCTTCGCCGGACTGCCGAAGGACGGTTCCAATATTCCGATCGACACGAACGTTGTACACTACAAAAACCTGCTGCTGACCGGCACCACCGGCGGCTCGCCGCGCGACTTCCGCACGGCCCTGGCCCTGGTGGCCTCGGGCCGCATCGACCTGCGAGCGATCATCTCGCATCAGTTTGCTCAGGATGAAATGGACAAGGCCTTCAACGTTGCGCTCAACGGCGAAACGATGAAGGTCGTGTTGCGGCGACAACGCCCCACGCCTTCGCACCAAGCGGCCTGCGTCGGCTGTAGTGTTTCCACCGGGACCGAATGACGGAGCAAAGCCGTGAAAGTGCTCGTTGGCGTCGATGTCGGAACCCAGGGAACGAAGGCTGCCGCATTCGACGAAGCCGGGAAGTGCCTTGGCCAGGCCTTCTGCTCATCGAAGCTGCATCGCCCCAAGCCGGGCGTGGTTGAGGAAGATCCCGAGGTGCAATTCACCTCGGTTTGCACAACGATCCGAGAGTGCCTCAAGACGGCGAATGTCGACAGGAGGTCCGTGGAGGGAATCGGACTCGACGGTCAAATGGCGGGAATCCTGGGTATCGGGTACGACGGACGCCATGTAACGCCCTACGATTCCTGGCTCGACACGCGATGTAGCCGTTATATCGAAGAGATGGACCGCACGGCCGGCGACGAAATCCTGGCCAAAACCGGCGGCCCACCCAGTTTCAACCACGGTCCAAAGATTCTTTGGTGGCAGCGGCAACGCAAACAGACGTTTCGTCGGATTGCCGCATTCGTGCAGCCCGGTGGTTACGTGGCCATGCGACTGTGTGGCCTTGGAGCCGACGAAGCGTTCATCGACAAAAGCTACCTTCACTTCTCCGGATTCGCCGACAACCAAAAGGCCTGCTGGGACACGGAACTTTGCCGACAGTTTCACCTCGACCAAGAGGTTCTGCCACGCATCGTATCTTCGCACCAGGTAATCGGCCAGGTGACGGCGTCTGCTGCCCGGCGCTGCGGACTAGCAGCGGGTGTGCCGGTGGTTGCCGGCTGCGGTGATACAACGGCCAGTTTTTTGGCTGCCGGTGCGACGGCCGAAGGAATCGGTGTCGACGTGGCAGGCACGGCGTCGGTATTCGCGATGACCACGTCGCGTTTCAAGGCCGACCGCAAACACCGTACGTTGGTTTGCGGCCAGTCGGCAGTGCCCGGGCTGTGGCACACCTACGCGTACATCAACGGCGGCGGCATGAATCTGCAATGGTTTCGCGATAATTTCGCGTCAACCGATGGCGTGAACGGCAACAATGTCTCTCTGAAGGAACTCGACACCCTAGCAGCTACGGTGCCCCCCCGTAATGATTTGCCGCTTTTCGTACCACATCTCGCCGGGCGTGTTTGCCCGGCCCAGCCGCAGCTTCGCGGTGCCTGGGTTGGCCTGACATGGAACCACACGACGGCGCATCTCTATCGCGCGATACTAGAAAGCGTTGCCCTGGAATACGGTATCTATCAGAAGGTGCTGTCTGGACTTCATCGCCAACTGAAGGTCAAAGAGATCCGCGTGACCGGCGGCGGCGAGCAAAGCGCTCTGTGGAATTCGATCAAGGCCAACGTGATTCAGAGGCCATTTCGGCGTGTGGTTCGCTCGGAGAGTGCGCCGTTGGGCGCGGCGTTGTTGGCCGGCTGGGGTGTTGGGATGTTGACAAATCTGCCGGAGGCCACACGGCAATGGATACCATTAGAAGAGTCGACCCGACCAAAACGCCGCCTGGCGACACTCTACGCCGAGCGACTGGCACGCTATGAAGACATCCTGAACAGACTTTCCTGAGACTATTGATGCTTGCATTGAAAATGATCTGCTTCGGAAAGCCGAACGCCTGGAAACCCAGGCTCCCGTTGGTCGCCTTCCGTTCATTAGCTATGCAAACGTCAATAAAGAGCCGTAATCTCTCGTACGGAGCATTGTGAATGTCGACCGCCGTTCAAGCCACTACCACCACCGAGTTCGCCCCGGCCACGCAACCGACGATGTACTTCATCGGCGTGACCACGGCCCAATCGTCGATCATGAAGGTTTTTCCTCGCTGGGCGGAATATTTGGGCCTCGACGACGCCGTAATTCGCGGTATCGACTGCCGATGGCACGACGATCCGGACGTGTACCGCCGCGTGGTCGACTTCATCCACCAGGACGAGTTCTCGCTGGGTGCCCTGGTTACTACCCACAAGATCGATCTGCTGAAGGCTTGCCGCGACCGGTTCGCGGTGCTCGATCCGTACGCCCAACTGATGGGCGAAATCAGTAGCATCTCGAAACGCGACGGTAAACTCGTCGGCCATGCCAAGGACCCAATTACCAGCGGGTTGTCTCTCGAAGCCTTTCTGCCTGAGCGACATTGGGAGCGAACTGGGGCTGAAGCCTTAGTGCTGGGGGCAGGCGGCTCGTCGCTCGCGGTCACCTCCTATCTGCTAGACGAAAGACACGGGAAAAATCGACCGTCGCGTATTGTGGTAACCAACCGCAGCGTTCCTCGGCTTCAGGAAATGATCGAGATCCACGACAAGCTCGCCTGCGGGATTGAAGTGAAGTATCACCACGCCCCGGAGCCTGAGGACAACGACTCGCAGGTCAACACGTTGAAGCCCTCTTCGCTGGTGATCAACGCGACGGGACTCGGCAAGGACGGTCCCGGTTCGCCGTTGACCGACGCAGTCCGCTTTCCCGAAAACGGTTTTGTCTGGGATTTCAACTATCGTGGAGACTTGGTGTTTCTCAATCAGGCTCGCGCACAACGGGAAAAACAGAACCTGACCGTCGAAGATGGCTGGATCTACTTCATTCACGGCTGGACTCGGGTAATCGCCGAGGTATTCGACATCGATATCCCGACCAGCGGCCCAACGTTCGACGACCTGTCGCGTATTGCCGCGGAAACACGTAGCCGTTGAGCTTTGCCAGCAAGAAAGGACCATTGCGTGTATACGACCGAAGTGATGCAACCGTTCGGTGTTGATATTGATCTGGCCGAAGGCACGATGGCGCAACCCGATCGGCATTTGGTGCGCAAGGCCTCGGACATGCACGGCTACTATGCCGAGAAGTCGGCCTTAGCAAAGCTCATCGTCGACCAAGGCGACCCGTTGCACTACGAGGTCTTCGAAAAAGACATACCCGAGCAGCAAGGACACCTGCTGTTGTGCATCAGCAAGCTGCAACCGGGTCGAGTGGGTGATGAGTTCTTCATGACCAAGGGCCATTACCATACGATCGGCGGAACGGCCGAAGTGTATCTCTGTATTCGTGGTGAAGGCTACATGCTGATGAAGACAACCGACGGAAGGTGCGTGGCGGAACCCATGGTACGCAACCGCATGGTCTACGTGCCGCCGCATTGGGCTCATCGTTCAATCAACACGGGCGATGAACCGTTGATTTCGTTTTGCGTGTACCCGGCCGAAGCTGGGCACAACTACGGCGACATCGCAACCGAAGGATTCCCCAGCCGAGTGTTCTATCGCGATAACCACGTTGTGATTTCGTAGGCGATTGCCGTTTCTGGAGCCACACTGATGCCCAACAAAGTCCTGGTCACGCCACGTTCGGTCACCGCCGAAGGAAATCACCCGGCGCTGAAGAAGCTGACCGACGCCGGCTACCAGATCGTCTTCGGCCCGGCCGGTCAACAACCGACGGAAGACCAACTGCGCGAACTCCTGCCCGGCTGTGTCGGCTATTTGGCCGGCGTCGAAAAGATCGACGCAGCAATCCTTGCGGCGGCTACCGATTTGCAGGTGATCAGCCGCAACGGCACGGGCGTGGACAATGTCGACCTGGAAGCGGCACAACGTTTCGGCATTCGTGTGTGCCGTGCGCAGGGTGCTAACGCCCGAGGTGTGGCCGAATTGACTATCGCCCTGATGTTTGACCTTGCCCGGTCGATTCCCTCATCGGATCGTGCGATCAGGCTGGGTGGGTGGCACCGTCGCAAAGGCTTGGAACTCGATGGCAAGACGCTGGGCATCGTCGGTTTTGGAAAGATCGGACGGATCGTGGCCGAGTTGGCCATCGGGCTCGGCATGAAAGTGTATGCTTACGATCCGTTTCCTTCGGAGCCGTTAGCAACGCCAACAGAGACCCTTCGTTTTGCATCGCTGGAAGAACTCCTGGCCGCGGCCGACTTCCTCACGTTGCACTGCCCCATGCCTGAAGATGGCACTCCGGTGCTCAGCGCCGAGCGTCTTGGACAACTGAAACCGGGCGTGTTTCTGGTCAACACGGCCCGGGCGGGGTTGGTCGACACCGAAGCCCTGCTCGCGGCAATTGCGACCGGTCGGCTCGCCGGCGCGGCATTCGACGTTTTCGATACCGAGCCCCCACAAGATCGGCGGCTGATGGAAAACGACCGGATCATCGGCACGCCGCACATTGGCGGTTATACTGTGGAGAGTGTAGATCGAGCGATGGAGAGTGCCGTGGATAATCTCCTCGATCACCTTAAACAGTTGGAAAACGTAGGATAGAACATGTCGAACAACGCTGTGTTAGAGAACATCGAACGTACTCGTATCGTCCCCGTCGTGGCCATCGAATCCGCTGAGGCGGCACTGCCGCTGGCTGATGCGCTGCTAGAAGGCGGGCTGCCCGTCGTTGAGGTCACCTTCCGCACGGCCGCGGCGGCCGACGTTATCAGCATGCTGGCCGAAAAGCGGCCGGAATTGCTGGTGGGGGCGGGCACCGTCGTTACCCGAAACAACCTTGAAGCGGCCCAAGCCTGCGGGGCCAAGTTCTGCGTATCACCAGGGCTGAATCCGGAAATTCTCGAAAAAGCCGGCGAGATGAACATGCCCTTCTTACCCGGCGTCTGTACTCCCAGCGACGTCGAGCGCGGCCTAAGCCTGGGCTTCACGGCGCTGAAGTTCTTTCCAGCCGAAGTTAGCGGCGGTGTAGCAATGATCAAAGCGCTGGCGGCGCCATACGGCCATTTGGGCGTTAGGTTTATGCCGACCGGCGGAGTGAACATCGAAAACTTGGCTACTTACCTCTGCCTCCCTGCGGTATTGGCGGTCGGCGGCACCTGGATTGCCAAGCAGAACGACTTGGCCGACGGCAACTGGGCGGCGATCCGCCAGCGTTGCCAAGAAGCCCTTCGGATAGCGGCCGACGTGACCGGTTGCTGATTATTCCGTGTGGAAACACTCGCGTAGGCAAGCGGGAGACGGATGAAAAGCACGCTTCAATACACCGATCGAAAGGGTGGCGTCGAAACGTTGCTTTGGGCTGTCTTCCCGCTTGGTGGCCTGGGATTGGCGTGGCTCGGTCAGGCAGGGTTCGCCGTTCGCTACGGCGACATGCGATTGCTGATCGATCCGTATCTCTCCGATCATTTGGCCAAGAAATACCGCGGCCAGCAGTTCGCCCATCGGCGAATGATGCCGTCGCCGATTCTACCTGAGCACGTGCGGGGGCTCGACTGGGTAATTTGTTCGCATCGCCATAGCGATCACATGGACCCCGAGACTTTGCCCACGCTGGCGCAGAACAATCCGGCATGTCGTTTTGTCGTTCCCCGAGCGGAACACGACCATGTGTTACGCCTTGGACTGCCGGACGAGCGGCTTTCTGCAGTAGATGCGGGCGAGGAACTCCCGTTGGTCGAGGGCCTTCGGCTGAAAGTCATCCCATCGGCCCACGAAACGTTGGAAGTCGACGAGCGCGGATACCACCGATTCCTCGGCTTCCTGCTAGCGACAGATGCGTTGGTCGTTTACCACGCCGGCGACTGCGTGCCCTATCCTGGCTTAGCCGAGCAGTTGAAAAACGCCTCCGTGGATATTGCGATGCTGCCGGTCAACGGTCGCGACGCGTATCGCCGCAGCCACGGTGTACCGGGCAACATGACGTGGGACGAAGCCGTGTCGCTGTGCCGCGAGGCATCGATTCCCTGCATGATTCCCCATCACTTCGGCATGTTTTGTTTCAACACGCTCGACGTGGGCGAAATGCGGGCCAAACTGAAAACGGCGCCTCGGCAGTTGGCGGTGTGCGTGCCGCGCACGGATCGGCACCTTTGCTTCGGCGTCTGCAAAAGAGGCGTTATGGCGTAAGGCATGTCGCGGTAGGGGTTTACGTCCGGTGCGTGGTCGCTTGACGCTATGGCGAGCTACGGTATAGCATAGGGGTATAAGGTCATAATGGCCGTTCATTCTACCGAATGCGGTACGACCGCAACCGAATAAACGTGTTGGACATCGAGGCTATCGCCATGGCGATGGCGTTTGCCGCCACTGGAGAGACGATTGACTGATTCAAACCAATATAACGAACCTGACGCTAGTCCTTTGCTCCGACCCGAAGAACGATTCGTGCTCGATTCCAACTCGCCCGTGCCGTTGTATTACCAGATGGAACAGATCATCTTGGATCGCATTACGAAACGCGATGCGGTCGGGCGAATGTTGCCTACCGAGAAGGAATTGATGCAGATTTTCGGCGTCAGCCGTGCCACGGTGAAGAACGCGTACAACAACCTCGTGGCCAAAGGGATGATCGAGCGCCGTCGTGCCCTGGGTACCCGGGTGATCCGTCAGGAAATCACCGAAGACCTCGCCCGACTAACCAGCTACACCGAGGAAATGGTGCAGAAGGGTCTGGTGATCAGCACGCAGGTTCTGGGGGTCGAGTGCGAGAAGCCATCGCCGGAGATTGCCGAGAAACTCTCGCTGAGGCCCTCTGAAAAGGTAATTTCTATTCGACGACTTCGCGGAACCAGCGAGTTTTTCCCGGTCGTGTTGCTCAAGTCGGTGGTTGCAGAGTCGCTGGGTATTCGCGTTGACGAAAATTTCGACGGCTCGCTCTATTCTCTCCTGGAAGACGAACACGGCATTCCGATCGAGTGGGGGCAGGAAGAAATCCGCGCGGCCGCGGCCACTGAGTATGAAGCTCAGCAACTTGGACTTCGTCCGGGCTCCGCGGTGCTCGTGATGGAACGTGTCTCTTATACGCGTGGCAACCGACCGGTCGAATTCGTTCGCGGCGTCTACAACCCAGAACACTACAAGTACTCGATCCGGCTGAAACGGTAGCCCCACAAACTCTCGTCGCCTGGGACTTGATGTCATCGGTCAAGCAAATCCACCTGGCTCAGTGCCCTCCGTGGCTCCGTGGTTGAATTCCGTTGTTGCGCTCGCTATGAAGACTCCCGCTCAGCAACCCTTTGCGCCCACCTCGATCCAACCCTTGTTCGCAATCGAGCACGTAACGGCTTCGAGCATCTTCTGGTTTTCCAAGCCCACCTCAAACCCCGGTTCGGGCCGGGTATCGTTGGCGATGGCCGAGAAGAAGTCGGCAAACTGGTTCACGAATGCGTTCTGGTATCCCACCAGGTGCCCCGGCGGCCACCAGTGTTTGATGTAGGGATGGCATTCTTCGGTGACCATGATCGACTTGAACCCCGGCACGTCTTCGGGATCTTCGGCGTTGTAGTATTCCAGGCGGTTCATGTTCTCCAGATCGAACACCAGCGATCCCTTGGAACCGTTGACCTCAATACGGTTGTGATTCCGCCGGCCCGAGGCAAACCGCGTGGCCTCGAAAGTGCCCACCGCTTCGTTCTCGAACTGAGCAAGGAACAAGGTGGTGTCATCCACGTCGACCTCTTCCATTTGCGCGCCACGCTCGGCGGTAAGCATCGTGGAAAGCTGCTCGCCGGCAGCCACCGCCGGGCGCTGCTTGACGAACGTTTGCTCCATTCCGACAACGCGCTGAATGGGCCCGACCAAGTGCAGCGCCAAGTCGACAATGTGGCTGTTCAATTCATGATGGGCGCCTGAACCGGCGATGGCCTTGTCGAGTTTCCAAATTCGCGGGAACTCCGGGTCCATGATCCAGTCTTGCAGGTAGACGGCCCGAAAGTGATAGATTTTTCCCAGGCGGCCCGACTCGATCATCTGCTTGGCGAGGGCAATGGCCGGGACGCGCCGATAGTTGAAGCCCAGCATATGCTTCACCCCTGCTTGATTCACAGCAGCGAGTGCCTGTTGGGCCTCGTCGACGGTCACCGTGAACGGCTTCTCACAGAAGATATGCTTGCCTGCCTTGGCGGCTTCGATCGCGATTTCGGCGTGGGTGCTCGGGGGACTGGCGATGTCGACCACGTCGATGTCCGACCGGTTGACGACTTCGCGCCAGTCGGTAGATATCTCCTCCCAACCGAAGTTTTCCGCAGCCTGCCTAAGCGGCGTTTCGCTGCGACCGCAAATTACTCTGCGAATCGGTTCGATGCCCGTCTTGAAGAAAAACGGCGTGGCCAGCAAGGCATAACTATGAGCCTTGCCCATGAATTTGTAACCGATCAGGGCAACATTCAGTTTGCGCGTCACAGGAATATCTCCTTGGTCTCGTTCAGCTTGACGAGGTGTGGTTCCAGCGACATATATCAAAAAGTGCGAAGTGCCGCTTCGTCGCCCAGTTCCTTGAGTAAGCCTTTCAGACCGCAGAGGTTTTCCTTCAGACTTTGTTCGGCATCAATACGATCGCGGTGATCGAGGATACCAATGGGTCCCTTGTAGCCCGAATCGCGGATAATCCTCAGCTCGCGCAGGTCTTCCTTGCCTTGGCCCAGCGGAAGAATCTTCGGCCCACCCACCGTAAGGCCGTTAAGATTCACACACATCAGATAGGGAACCATTGCATCAAAAGCTTCCGGCATTCGTGCCAAGTGGGTGTGACCGTGATGGAAATTGTAGACGATGCCCACATGGTCTGCCTTGGCATTCTCACGAAGCCATTGGGTTACCGCCACCAGGTTCTCGGGCTCACCACCCCATCCACCGTGGTTATACAATCCCAGCTGGCAGTCGAGTTGTCGGGCTTTCTCGACCAACGGAAGCATTACCCGGGCCGCCGCTTCCACCTTTTCAGCCTGAGTGCCCTGGCTCGGGCTGGGCATGGTGCTCCAAATCTGCGGTTTAATCCCATGCTTTTTTACCAAGGGCGTCATCGACGGATGCCAACCCCAGAACGCAAAGAACTCGAGGTTGTGCTTCTTATACTGGAGGATCTCTTCCTCAAAGGTCGGAATGTGTTGTTGCCGCCAGTCGTAAGCGACCTTGGTAATCCCCAACCGGTTGAGCATCTCCGCCCGTTCTTCCGGCCCACGATTCTTCGCATCGAAAGGAACAATACACCAGGCCACGAGGTTGTCTTTGGCGAAAATACTTTTCGGCTCCGCCACATCGGCCGCTCGAAGCGGTGCCGTAGCCAGGGCGGCCATTCCGAAGCACATTCCAATGTTAATTGATACGATCTGCAGATATCTCGCTTTCATTGCATTGACTCCCAGGAGAATTTCAGTCGATTTCCGGCAACAACTTTTTCAGATATGCAATGCTTTGTTCAACCAGTTTGTCTTCGTCTTGGTGGTCCTTGTGATGATCGGTCTCTACGGCCAACACGCCATCGAATCCACCTTCTTTCAACGCCCGCACGACGCCCGGCATATCAATCAAACCCGTGCCCACGGGCACCGACGAAAAAAAGTACCACTCCTCTGGTCGCACGTGACGACAGGCGTCGAGGTCTTTCGTGTGCGTGGCGACCGTGTAGGGTGCCAGACGTCGTGCGGCGGCCACGGGGTCCTCCATCATGCGAAGCGCGTTGCCCGTGTCAAAATTCACCTTCAAAGCCTCCGAGCCCACCCGTTCGAGGATCTGGCAAATCTCCTGCGACGTATAGTCGATGTGGTTTTCGATAGCCAGCATGACACCGTTGTCCTCAGCAATCTTCACGCTCTCTTTGAGCATCTTCACGATTGCCTCGATTTGCGGCTCGTGGGGCTCGAAGCGGAACATCAGCGACGAAATGACGATCCGCATGATGTCTGCCCCCATGAACTGGGCCTTGGGGATCAGCGAATTCATCTCACGCCAAGCCTCCTCGTTCCGGCCGGCTTCCAAGCCGTCGGGATGTCCCCAGGCCAGCACGCGTTCGAGCTGATGCTCGTCGAGCGCAGCCTTGATGTCAGAGAGATAACCCGCCTCCAGGCTGTCGAAGAAGCACGACTCAAGCGAAACACCGTCGACGTCCAGTTCCACGGCACGGCAAACGAAGTCCTGGAAAGTCCAGCGAGCCCCCGGGTCTTGCTGGTCGGGATAGATGTCGCCAAAGTATCGGTGGTAGCAGTAACTATCGATGCCGATCTTCATGGTTCGTCCTTTTCGTGATGTCTCCGCAGGAAGTGGAATGGCCATGTTACCCCTGATCGAGGATTGCCCGGGCTCCGGGTAGTCGGCCTGTTTCACACACTACCTACAACTCAATCAATCTCCTCGACTTCGAGTTCGAAGATCTTCGCGATCAGGCGAATATCTTTCAGGCAGTGGCCCGTCAAAAGGATATAGTGGTGCGACGCCAGCGAGTTCATCAGCGCATGGCCATCGCGAACCTCGATCACTCCGCCGTTGCGGCAGTCGGAACCCGGATATTGAACGTATCCTTTCAGATTACCCTCGACCACCGTGATGCGGTTCATTGTCGGATGCACCTTGGCCAGCGTAATGGGGCCCGTCGGCAGCCGGGCGTCGACGGCTAGTGCGTTTTCGTCGACGATCTCCAGCACTCTCGGTCGAAGGGTCCACTGGGAGGAAAACGCTTTCGGGATGACACCCATATAACCACAATGCGCAACCAAGACATGGTTCTCCGGTGCCGCGAGGATCTCGGGATATCCGTCGATTTTTTCATGCTTCAGGGCAGCGTCACCCAATAAGAACGGATAAAGGTTGGTCATCATCATCGCAGTGCCCAACGACCGGTGCAGGAGATGTTCGGTGAGCATCGACATCGTGTCACCTTCACATCCCCAGATCAACTGGCACTCTTCATATAGCATACTCCACGCGAGACACGGCGTCGTATCCGAGCAGTGCGATTCGTTGAGGCAGTTGATGCCCACGCCGCAGATCGTGTTGTCTTGCTGCAAATCGTGCTTCACGGCCAGGTAGAGTTTCACCGCGCTGCGCAAGGCGCCATTTGTAAGTCCTTCGGCCGCCAACTGACGACTTCGACACACTTCGTCGGCTGCTTCGTCGGGAATTTCTTTGGCACGCTGCCCTAGCTCGCGAAAGCTCTTCTTGATGACACGAACCCCGAACTTGTCGAACATCCGTTGCGTGCATTCATCTTCCCACCAATAAAAACGCTTGAAGATGGCATCCTGGAAGCCACCTTCGCCAGGCCGGTCTTGGTAGACGAGAAACTGGGCCTGCCGAAGCTCGCGTTTTACGCACAACGCATCGCAAACCTTCTTGGTTTGTTCCAAGTTGTAGGGTGCAATCATTTTCACCCCGAAAGGACTCAGGTAGCTGATAATCTCCCAATCCCAACTGGAAAGTGTCCCAAATTCGGAGGTCACCACAAGAATCGGCCGGTCGAGCGTTTTGAAGTCTTCAACGCGTCGATAAGCGGTTCCCAACAGTTGGGGAAAGACAACCGCATCGGCTTCCTCGGGCAATGCTGCCCCCAACGGAACCGGCGCGAGCAATTCCGCCTGCGATGCCAGAAGATTCCCAAGATTCCCGAGCTGCTTGTCGAAATCCCCATTTCGCCCCGGATCGAAATACAGAGGAACCAGTCGCGCTTTCACGATGCTACCCTTAATGTTCAAATGGCTCTTTCACGATTGGGCCTCCTTGCGAAATTGCCCTGGCGTGGTGCCCACCTTCTGACGAAACACCACACCCATATACTCCTGGTGACGAAACCCTGCCTTAGTCGAAACCACTCGAATGGGAACATCCGTGTGGGCTAGTAGTTCTTTCGCACGCCGGATTCGCACGCGGACAATTTCGTCATGGATAGACCGTCCTAGGAGATTCCGAAAACGGTCCTTCAACGCCGTATGCGAAATGGCCACGTGTCGAACCACATCCGACACGCTAATTCCCTGGCAGCCCTTCTCGCGGATGAAACGCAACGCTGCGGCGACATCGCCATCTTCGACCGCCAACGCATCGGTCGACAAACGCGCGACCACCTCCGTGGGTTCAACGTAGGTAGGCCCTTTCGGCGCCGATTTACCTTTCATCATCGCATCCAGCAATTCTGCCGCCCGATAACCCACTCGGTAATGATTGGCAACGACACTCGACAGCGCCGGGTCGCATACTTCGCAAACGGTCTCGTCGTTATCGACTCCCACGACGGCAAGTTCTTCGGGCACGGAAACCCCCGCTCGCCGGCACGCCTCCAGCACCTTTTGCCCAACGGGATCATAGCCGGCCATTACGCCAGCCGGCTTGGGCAACGCCGCCACCCATTGCGACAAACGCTCCTGCTGCGTCTCCCACGAGGAATCGCTACGTGTCTTCGCTGGCAACGCATATACCTCGCCCTGGTAGCCGGCCGCCTCCACTTCTCGCAAAAAGGCATCGCGGCGTTCCATCGACCAGTTCATTGCGTCCAACCCACACCAACCGAAGTGTTCGAATCCTCGCTCGAGCAGATGCTCGGCCGCCATCTTACCAATGGCCGGGTTGTCCACATGCACCAGCGGGACTCGCGGGTTAGGACTGACGCCCAGAACATCCACGGCCGGCAGGCCCGTACCCAACACGGCCGCGGCAATTCGTTCATTTTGAAGCCGAACAATAATTCCATCACCGTGCCATTTCTTCAGCCACTTCGGCACCGATGCTTCCAGATCGCGAGGTTCGTGGTAAATCGACCACGGCCCGTGCTCGCGCACGAACGCCGAAATCCCTCGAAGAATCTCGCGTCCCGAGATCAGCGAAGTCTCTACAATCAGGGCCACATGGGGTTGATCACCTACCAACGTCTTCTTCCTGCGTCGCGCCACGTTTGTTACCTCCTCGTCACGGGACCCCGGTTCTGACGGGAGGCGGCCAAATTCACCAAGCGATCCAACAGTCGCGTTGGGCGGTGCCATTTGCTCATCGTAGACACCACGGTCGGCCACCTCAACCCTTCCGCCCAAAACCTACAGACAATTGTCTAGGATTTACGCGCCCGACGCAAGAACAAAGGTAACGCACCGTATGGCAAAATGTCCCGGCATCCAATAACTATCGCAATTGCCCCTCTGTGCGGGAAGGACAATGTTGACCGGTGTTACGGTGAGACGATGTGCCAAATCGGCGCAACGCCTTGCCGGCCAACGTCCTCGGAAAAAGGGAGAAGTAGTTGCCAGATGCATGCCTTGGGACTCGTGCGTAGTACATTGGGAAACGTATTTCGCGCACATCCTTGCAACAGGTGCCGACGGCGATGTCGCCAAGGCATGAGAAAGGTGCGGTGGATTTCTACAAGGAAGTGTTGAAACCCTATAGAACATTTGCTTGACGCAAACGCATCGTAGCAATACAAAGGATCTCACCATGCAAGTTGACAATGCTATGACTTTTAGTCAAAGCACCGAAAGAGACATTGGCATAGCAATTGGATGATGGTGGCGTGCTGTAACCGAATCGCCCCATTGCGGGCAAAAACCTCCGTAAATATGCCCAAAACCTACAGACTACTTGTTTGACGTGCCCAATAGCGCGAGACAACAATGCATAAAGGTCTCGGTGAAGCTGAACACGAAGACCGCGACTTATCGCAAAGAATCTGATCTGCAAAAAATCGCGTAGCGTTGACTCCAAAAACCGTTTAGCAGCGCCGCGCTCGGCATCGCATAATGGCCTGAAGTAGCATGGACGTGCCGATGGCGGCTTGCTTTTTCTTGTTATTTTTCGAGGAGGACGAGTTATGTTGTGTGGAAAAATGAAATGTTCCGCATGGGTGGTTGGCGTGGTCATCGCGTTGTCGGCCACTGCATCGAGGGCCGAAGTCCTCACGGTGACCGGCGATCAGATCTACGCGATTTGGAATACGGTTGCCGGTGGCGACAGTACTACTTCAACTGAGGGATCAGGTGCGGGAAATTACTATCCAGGGTGTGGGCCCGAAAAGGCGATTGACGGATCTGTCGACACAAAGTATTTGAACACCGACGTCGGCTACAATCCCTCCTATAGCTCGCTGGTTGCGGGTGAAAACACCGGCTTCTATGTCACCCCATCGAAAAGCACAACCGTCTTGACTGGAGTTCAGATTGCCACAGCCAATGATGTCTCCCAACGTGATCCACTGACGATCACGATTGAAGGCTCGAATGCCACGGGCGATGATTTGACCTTAGGAAGCAGTTGGACGTTGCTCTATTCGGGAACGAGTGGCCTGGATACCGATCCGGGACGGAAACAGTGGGGTGAGTCCGTGTCGATTGCCAATTCAACTGCTTATTCGAGTTATCGATTGTTAGTTACCTCGAAACGCGGCGTTAACTACTGTACACAACACAGCGAAGTGGCGCTGACCGGTTATGTCGTCCCTGAACCTTCTTCCATGACACTCTTGTCTCTCGGGCTTCTCGGTTTGCTCGCTTACACATGGCGGAGACACAGATAGAAGACGTACCCTGCCAAAGATACCAGGCCATCCCGTTTCCTGCATCGCCTTGTGGGTTTGCATAGTTCACGCAACGAGCCACCGTTTCGCAGAATGTTGGTCGGTTGGGTGGCAAGAATCGCATCGCTATTCCTGCGCACGCGGGCATTTCCCTTAGAGACTGCGGGCAACGAACTTCATCAAGTTGCGAGTAAATCGATGTGCCAAGGGAATACCATATCACACCGCAGATCTGGTTTTACCTTGGTGGAGCTTTTGGTGGTGATCGCGATCATCGGAATCTTAATTGCTCTGCTGCTTCCCGCCGTGCAGACCGCTCGGGAGACAGCCAGACGGCTGCAATGCGCCAACAACCTGAAACAGATCGGTTTGGCGTGTCTGAATCATGAACATCAGCAGGAGCATTTTCCGACGTGCGGCTGGGGCGGAAATTGGGTGGGCGACCCCGATCGAGGATTCGGTGCCAAACAGCCGGGCGGATGGGTGTACAACATCTTGCTATTCCTGGAGCAGAGCGCCCTTTATCAACTTCCCGCCGATGGTCAACCCGACGTGGTTTCCTCCCAACAAAAGGCACATATGGCCCAAGTTCTAAAGACCCCTTTATCGGTCATGATTTGCCCCTCGCGACGGTCGGCAATTCCGTATCCGAATCGCGGGTATACTTGCCGCAATGCAAATTTCACTTCGGAGTTTGCGAGGTCCGATTATGCCGTCAACTATGGCGACCCGGCTCGAGCACAACTCTCCGGCAGCGATTGCGCCGGTCCCAGTTCGCTAGCTGCCGGTGATTCGTCGAGTTACACGTGGCCCGACGTTACGGATTTCACCGGGGTTTCTTTTCTGCGCAGCACGGTTACTTTTGCCAACCTCTGCGACGGCGCCAGCAATACGTACTTGGTGGGCGAACGTTCGATTGATGCAGATCACTACACGGACGGGCAAGATTATGGCGACGACTGGAGCATGTATAGCGGCATCCAGGATGATGTCGGACGTACGACCTACTATGTGCCTCTACGGGATACCCCTGGCGTGTCTGCCCGTACTCGATTCGGCAGCGTGCATGCCGCCGGATGCAACTTCGTGTTTTGCGATGGCTCAGTCCGCTCGATCAGTTATTCGATAGACGCCGAGACCCATCGTTGCCTTGGCAATCGCAAGGACGGCGAGGCCATTGATGGCAGCCAATTGTAACCATCAAGACATGAAAACGAAAACGTTGGGAAGGTCGCTGCGATGCTAGAATCCTACAAGGAAACGCCCAAAATCTCATTGACCGTATATGGTTATTGATCGAAAATGATGATAGAGTCAATCAGATGAAGTTCCCCACCTTCCCTCCCCCCTCTGGTACTGCCGCGTGTCGCTCCACATAGCGCAGCGGTGGTAATCTCATCGAAAGGACACTTGGCATGCATGTCCGATTCGTTGCAGGCCGTTGCTGGTTACCGCTTCTCGCTTTCGCTCTTTGTATTGTACCGGCCGCTGTTCGTGGAGAAGATTCCGAGTCGTCCGCGAAAGCGTCGAACAACACAATCCGGGTTTTATTGACGTACGGCGGTCATGGCGATCCTCCAAAGAGTCTGGGGAAAATACTGGATGATGCCCCGAACGTCGCATGCACGCAGATGACGCTCCCCGAATCGGCTGGTCTGCTGAAGCCGGGTTTGGGGAAGGATTATGATGTCATTGTCATGTACGACATGGTTCGAGGTATCAGCCAGTCGCAACAGGCTGCGTTCGCGAATTTGCTGAAGGACGGCGGGATCGGTGTTGTGTCGTTGCACCACAACCTTTGTGCTCATCGCGACTGGGAGGAATTCGTCGATATCGTCGGTGGAAAGTATGTCTTCTCCAAGACATGGAATTATACAAACGACGACAAGCCGTTCGGGGTTTCGAGTGTCAAGTTCGGCGACATCTCCGTGACAGTGGCCGACAGGACGCACCCTATTACCAAGGGGGTCGACGACTTCCAGGTCCATGACGAGATGTATATCCATTGCTTCACGGCACCGGATGTGAATGTGCTATTGACTTCAAATTCCTTGGGCGGCGGGCCGGCTATCGCGTGGACACACAAGTACGGCAAGACCCCGGTGTTCTTCTTCATGCTCGGCCACGGCGACAACGCTTGGCGGGCACCGGCCTTCAAAACCCTATTGCTTAACGGCATCCATTGGGCCGCTGGGCGTTGACATGAAACCCCAACCCTTCCCCACCAGCTTACGAAAGTCAAGATGAACCAAGAGATGTCCCAAAACACGCGCCGTAACTTTCTGAAAAATACTGGCCGAGTTGCTGCAGTCTCCGCTTTGGCGGAAGTAGGACTTCCACATGTCCACGCCGCTGAAGACAACACCCTTCAGGTTGCCTTGATTGGCTGCGGCGGTCGAGGTACCGGCGCCGTGGCCAACGCGCTGGCCACAAGCGCCAAATACGGTCCCATCAAACTCGTCGCCATGGCTGACGCCTTTCAGAATCGTCTTGACGGCAGCTATGAGCATCTTAGACAATTTGGTGACAAGGTGGACGTGCCCGACGACCGCCAATTCGTCGGCCTCGATGCCTACCGAAAAGCAATGGATTGTCTGAGGCCGGGCGACATCGCGATATTCGCGACACCGTTGGCGTTTCGCGGGGTGCATTTTGACTACGCAATCAAAAAAGGGCTGAATGTCTTCATGGAGAAGCCGGTGACGGCCGACGGCCCAACATCCCGCCGAATGCTGAAGCTCGCGGAAGAGTCGGTTGCGAAAAACCTCAAGGTGGGCGTTGGTTTGATGTCCCGTCACAGTCGGGCCCTTCAGGAAGTGGCCGACCGCATTCATAACGGTGAAATCGGTGATATACTTTTCATGCGAGGCTACCGAATGCACGGTTCGTTCGGTTTCTGTGGCCCCAAGCCGAAGGACATGACTGAAGTCGAGTTCCAGATTCGCAGGTTCAAATCATTCCTGTGGACCGGCGGCGGCACCTTCAACGAACTGTACATCCACATCATCGATCATTGCTGCTGGATGAAGAATGCTTGGCCGGTCAAAGCGATGGGGTTAGGTGGTCGCCATTATCGCGGGAAGTCCATCGACCCGAATTTCGACGTCTACTCCGTGGAATACACGTTCCCCGATGGCACGAAGCTTGTCATGGACGGACGCTCTATGTCGGGGTGCGAGAATATTTACCATAGTTACGCACACGGTACGAAGGGCAGCGCGATCCTTTCCAAAGCCGGCGATTGCGGTGCTCCGTCCCGAATATACAAGGGGCAGCTTCCTGAGAGTTCGGATATGATTTGGGAATCCAAGATTGATCCGGCCGAGCGGAGTCCCTATCAAAATGAGTGGAATGATTTGGTGGACGCTGTCCGCAACGACAAACCCTTCAACGAAGCGAAACGCGGCGTGGAAGCCAGCGTGGCAACCTCAATGGGCCGCATGGCAGCACACGTCGGCCGAACGGTCACATTCGATGAAATGCTCAACAGTGACCATGAGTTTGCGCCCAACGTGGACAAGCTCACGTTCGACGGACCGGCGCCCATCATGCCCGATGCCAATGGCAATTATCCGATGCCGCAACCTGGAATTGTTACTAATCGCGAGTTTTAGGTAATGTTGCGCAACATCAGTAAATAGTCTGTGTAACCAACATATCGCCAAATTACCTTCTGCCGATACCTCCACATCTTTCGCGGCTCAATACCACGACGAGGAGAAATATCATGATAAGCCCGACCCTTAACCGACGCCATTTCCTACAAAACAGCACAGCCGCCGTTGCCGGAGCCAGTCTCGCGGGAGCTGTCGGCGACACGGCGTCTCAGGCGGTTGCCGCTGCCGCCGATGTCACCAAGACGCGCAGCTACAACGAAAACATGGAGTACCGCCGGTTGGGTAAGACCGACTTGATGGTCTCGATCGTCAGCCTTGGTGGACACTGGAAGAAGGTCGCTCACGGCTACGGCACCGACGATTTCTACAAGAACCGCGCCGAGGTGATCAACGCTTGCATGGATCGCGGCGTGAATTTCGTCGATGCCTGCACCGCCCAGGAAGTGGCCACCTATCCCAAGGTGCTCGGCAAACGCCGCGAGGAAATCTACATCAGCTATTCCTATGACCGCCGCGAAGTGCGTTTCAAGAATTGGGCCGAGACGGCAGACAAACTCAAAGAAGGTTTTGCGGGCGGCCTGAAAGAGGTGGGCCTGCAGTACGTCGACCTCTGGCGAATCATGTTCCACGAACAAACCAGTCGCCGCAATACGCAAAAGGAAATCGAGAATGCCATGGAGGCTCTCGCGTGGGCCAAAAAGGAAGGTCTCGCGCGACACACCGGCTTCTCCACCCACGACCGCAAGTGGCTCACCGGAATCGTCGACGAATATCCCGAGCAGATCGAAGCCGTCGTGACGCCTTACACGGCATTCAGCAAAAAAGCCCCGAAAGGCAGCATGTTCGACGCCCTCCGCCAACACGACATCGGCTTTGTCGGCATCAAGCCGTTTGCCAGCGGGTCCGTGTTCAAGTCGCGTGGCAAACCCGATTCGCCCAACAAAGCCGAAGACGATGAACGGGCGCGCATGGTACTGCGATACGTCTTCTCCTGCGAAGAACTTACATGCGCCATTCCGGGACTCGTCACCGTCGACCAAGTAGCCAACGCCTGCAAGGCCGTCACCGACCGCCGTGAGTTCGACACTGCCGAGATCAGCCGATTCGAAGAAATCGCCACGGAGATGCGCAACAATCTGCCCACCAACTACCGATGGCTCCGCAACTGGGAATGGGTATAACACCCCATGCGTTGCCGACCTCCCCGAGCCATCGACGGCCTACCAGATCATCTCTCGCCTTGGGATGCCCTGCCCGACATAGGTGCATCCAGGCGACAGCATTCTTTCTACCTCAGGAGTGAGACAACCATGCGGACGGCGCCCTTGATGATCGCGTTCTTCTGTAGCTGCGTGCTGTTGCTTGTCGCCGGATGTACGCCGCCCGTGTCGGGCAACGGGCTCTCGGCCACGACCACACCCACTAGCACCACCGTACCACCGTTGTCCGACACCTCGCCGGCCGACGCTTCCGAACCGACCAAAAACGCGGCACCTGCCGCCCAATCCACAGAAAGCGACACACCCTCACCCCAAGTCCCCGACAACAACGCCAAAGCAGCAGTCGATGTCACGGCAGACGATGCCACGGCAGACGGCTCAAACACCCCAAACGACCCGACCGCGGAAGACGACCCGCAAGAAAAAGGGGAACTACCCAGTGAGGCGTACGCGTTTTCCGGCTCGCGCAAACACTGGGGTGTCAAGCAAATTCCTTCCGTGAAAAACTCGATTTTCAACACCAAGGCCCCCGTGCTGTTCGACTCCGGCTACGAAGAGGACAATTCCTCTTGCATGGTCTGTCACGCCGATTTCGCCATGGAACAGATTTCCTCGATCCACATGGAGGCCGGCATGACCTGCATGGCCTGCCATGGCGACTCGGAAGTCCACCGAGCCGACGAGTACAACATTATCCGCCCCGACGTTATCTGGGGACGAGCCGAAATGATGCCGTTCTGCAAGCAATGCCATCCGAAACACAAAGACCTCTCCAAAGTTAAAGAGTTCCTGGCTCAGTGGAACAGCAAACGCCGCGAAAATGGCCGTTGGGTCACCGAAGACTCGGTGTGCACCGACTGCCACGGGAAACACGCGATCGTGACGCAAAAGGAAGGCGATTTCAAATAACCCACCGCCCGACCAACTTACGATTCTCCCGTAAACCGCGTAAGTAGTCGCTGGGGTAGTCCCGTCTTCAGCAGGCTTACGGCCAAGGCCAGCGCGAAGAAGGCCATGCCGAGCAGGATATAGTCGAGGCCGGGTACCCAACGTCGTGCGGCCGGATAGTATTGCCAAACGACCGTGACAAACCAACCGACGAGCGTCAGGCCGGCGGCGGCGTAAAACCATTTATTGCCCGCCACGTAGCCGTAGCCGAGTGCAAGCGTCCCCATCAACGCGGGATACACGGCCGGCAGCCACTCGGGCAATCCTCCCAAAACGTTGGTATCAACGGCGTTCGACGCCTGACTGAAAATCACCATCGTCAGAGCGCCCGCATATTGCAGGAACCGTGCAAACCGGTCGTGAAAACCTAAGCCGATCAGCAGGGCGACAAACAGCAGGCCGTGACCCGCGGCCACCGCCCGATAACCGGCCAAGGATCCAAGCGACGTATGCAGGGCAATCGCAGTCAACAGACATCCGGCGGCAGCGAGACATCGTAGCGAACTGCGGTGCCACACGGTCAGCCAACCCTGCAGAACGGCGATCAACAACAGGGGGACGAGTTGCGGCACGACCAGCGTTTCCACGCCTTCGGTTTGCCGTCCACACACGCAGAGCAAGGCCAACGAGGCCGTAAGGGCTTCGGCCGCATACGTGGCACGTCGCAATAGGGCGTAACCGTGAAAGCCCGCAACCCCCAAGGCGGTGAAGAACAGCGGAGAACCGCCCAGTGTGTTGGTTAGCATTTGGCGGAATCCGAAATCGCCTGCCTGGGTTCCGACGATCGCCAGCGGAATTATCACGAGGGGGGCCACCAGCGCGAAGCGAATCGCGGCGCGGTGTTTCGCCTTCAGTCCGATTTCCAAAATCAGAAGGCATAAGACTAGCAGAAACGGCACAAGGAAGTAGGGCGCAAACATCGTGCTCATTCCCTTGACCGGATGAAACGACACGCACAGGCAATACGACCGCATCGCGACGCCAAACGCCAACACGCCGAACAGCGTCCAGGGGTACCACGGCCATCGCCAGGGGCTGCCGTTGAGGCGAATGAAAGTCGCACCACGACGAATTGCCGGTAGCAACGTGAGAAACGCCACGGCTGCCACCGACGAAAAACCGAACAAGGCCCATTGAAGAACGGGATCCTTCGGGTTGTGGATCCAATGCCGTATGGCAACTGGATAAAGGAAAAACACCCCCAGAATCGAGTGATACGGCAGGCGAAACAACATAGGCAACGAGAGTCGCGTGCCATGCAGCACCGCTTCGCTAATCACCACGGCAAACACAAGCCCACCGTAAAAGTAGTATTGCCCTACGTCTGGATTCGTGCTGAGCGCCTTGTCGAACGAAAGCGACACGGCCAACAGCAACAAAACCACCAGGAGCAACATGGTCCGCACGTCGTCCCACACCTGGCCGACGCGAATAAGCAGGACGGAGGAAACGGCCAGCAACAGAATGTAGCCAGCCATGCAGGCCATCAACGCGTTGGATTGAATCAATACCGACGTGTCGAACGACTGGTATAATCCCCACAGCGTCAGGCCAGCGCTGATCACGTAGAAGGGATTGTTGGTGTAGATAAATCGGAGGAGGTTTCTCAACTCGACCGTCGGGTCGATATAGGTAGGATCCTTCGGTTGCGGGTTCGGTGCAGGCGTTTCATCGCCGGTGGGAGGAGAAACTTGGGAGTCGTTCATCGCAGATCTCCTTTCCGGTGGAACATCCCGGTGCGAACGCGCCGGGGTACCGTCCACCTGTCCTACAAGAAATCAGCATCGAAATGACTGCTCGCCCGAGCAAAGCGATACAAGGCACAAAAGACGCGGATGCCGTGGCGACATTGCCCATCCGGCGGCAGCAACACGTGAAAGCCGGGCTTCGCCGGAACGCCGAAGACGGTTGCCCACGCCGGGTCGCGCCTACCATCACGCCACACCGTGTCCCCGAGGCACACAAGCCACGATTCACAGGGAAAGGCATTTCACTGTCGCGCAGCGCTGCGACAGTCGTTCTTGCGATGAGAGTCTACACCCGGAGCGAAAACGCGATGGTCGCCGGACGTTTACTGACACTCGCATATTCATTGAACAGTTGGGCAAGGGCAAGCGTCTGGAAACCGGGCTCCCGCCGGTCGCCCTCCGTTCATTCAATATACAAGGCCCAATAAGACAAGACGAATGCCCCAAGCGGCCATAGCACCGTCGACTGGTTAACACGACACTCCCTTACCGGTGCTCGCGTTCACTGCCGAGCAACACCAACCGCTCACGAACGTGAGTTTTGGTTGGTTACCCGACTAAAACGGCAACCTGGCTCCAGTAATAGGGGAATGTCTTTCCGCCAACCTGGGCACGCTCGGGCTGCCCTTCCTGTTCCGCAAGGCAGACAGCCCTTTATTCGACTGTCCGGATTATACCCCAATTCATATCTCGATTGCAATAGATACGAACACCCCAGGATCGAAGATTATTCTAGGCGGCATGGCACATTCAGAAGGCCGAAAAGTGAGTACCACTGGCTTAACCAGTGCCGCCTTCGAGTTGGCGTGCCCGACGGACAGGCAGTGCATTAACGCTTCAGTCTGAGTTCACGAATGCGCCCCGCATATTCTGGCCGTCCACCATCGGTTCTCCGCCGGTCATCACCAACGAGAGACGCCGCTCGGCGAAATGCCGCTCAAAGGCGGCGAGCCACCGCCGAAGCGGAAAGTTGTCGAAGGCGTGTGCCGTGAAATGCCCTCGCCGCGCGAAGCGATCGTGCGACTGCGGGCAGTAGCCGCACCGATAGTTGCACCATTCGGTCACCAGCCACCGCAGCAGAAACACGGGCTTCTCTTCCCGAGGACGCCACACGGAGAGCACAGGAGCGAAGGTGTCGACAGCGCGGTCGGGCATTGGCGTCTGTGGCTCGAATGGATTCGATGTAATGGCACCTCACCGACCGTCACATGCGTCGGGTGCCCCAACTGCCGGTTTGTCCAGTCATGTAGTCATGTAGGGTGGGCCGAGCGAAGCGAGCCCCGCCAACGCTGGCTTTGGACTGGCGAACCAGGCCCGCCGTTCGGGCAACACACGGGCCGAAGGCCCAGACTATCGCCCAGCGAAGGGCAACGCCCTGGTAATCGGGGCACGCCCAAGCGAAATCCCGTTTCTCCCGTCTCGATCCCCGCTCGGCCCAACGGGCCAACCGTTTTCGTTCGACCAGTCGAGGCAGACGAACGGTTGGCCCGTTGGGCCGGCCGGAAGAGACCGTTGCGAATTCGCTTGCCAGGGCTGCGCCCTTCGCTGGGCGAACCGGTGCCCCTTCGGGACACGCCGGGGGCCAACCGCTGACTTGTTCAGTGATGTAGGGTGGGTCGAGCGAAGCGAGCCCCACCAACGCTGGCTCTGGTCTATCGCCCCCGAATGCCGAACGGACCTATACCCTACACAAATGGAGCCACGATCGTACGCGACGAGTTTCAAGGAAGACTTCAAGAAAAACTTCGCTCGACCCAACCTATGTCACTCCTTTCAAGAATGTACCGATGGGGCTTATTCTCAAAACGTCTTCCATATTAATGGGAACCAAGAATGGGCCATCGTCGTCGTACTCAACGAACGTCAACCAATTTCGGACAAATGTGCCCCAATCAGTAAGTATGCAGTCAAGTGGTCCCTTGATAAACAGAACCGCTTGTTCTTCTGACCAATTAAAGGATTGTCGCAGTTGTTGTTCAACTGGTTCGCTGTCCGCCTTGTTGTAGTAAGGAAGCCAATCTCCACACGATTCCCAAGTGAGATGGGATGTCCAATTGGATTCGGCAATTGCGGCTTTGCTGTTGGCTGCCCCGAAGGTCACTGTCCAAATGATGCTCGCTGACAGCTCGGACAGCACACGAATCGAGTCCCTGAGTGTTTCAATGTTCATGTTGTTGTCAACTAACAGGCCTCCAAAATAGGATTCCTTCAAAGCATCAAACTCAAGATCTTCAATTCTATACGTTGGTTTCTCAGTTGGGGGTGTCATAGTAAATGTGCCCTGAGCTTTCACCATCGTTCCATTTGATATGACGGAGATCGTTGCCAACACTCTTCTCTCGTGAGTTCAGATTGTTGTGTACTTCGTATCCTTTTGGATAGTTCCTGTGCGGGCCTCGTCCATCTCGCGTATACTGCTTAAAGCGATTCATGTTCCCACGAGCTTCTTGCAAGAGTTGTTTTGCCTCGGTCGCTGTTCTGACTCGTAAGTTGAGTTTCCCCTTTCCTAGTCCCGACAACTGCTTGACTGCTTGCTTCCAGGCTTTTGTGCCTGGCCGGATCTGAGGGAAATGCTCAGAAGCAAGTTTTATGCCCTTTAGGGCTTTCCCGAGCTTCCTAAAGCACTCCCCACCCATCGCATTATGCACCAGGACGGGCGTCTCGGACAAGTCACCGGCACAAACGAAGTAGGTGTGGGCGCCTTCGACCTCGAAGTTGTAGACGGTCACGCCTTCGGGGTGTTCTTCCGCCCAGGTGGTGGCCAGCGTTTGCACTTCCCCGCGAGGGCCGAGCAGTTCCTGGCCGACTTCGAGTTCGCCGGCCGGCTTGAAGTCCTGCTGGTCGACGACCCAGAACGGGTGTTCGTCGGTCGTGCGAATCGTCTGGCTTGTCCCGTCGCGGCTGTGGATTTCGAGCACCCGCAAACGATACGTGGTGCGGTCGAACGCATCGACAATCCGCCGCGGCTCCGCCTGGCTGGTGTCGGGATTGAAGGCAAGCACCGTATCGCCAACCCGCAGGTCCTCGATATTCGAGGTGACATATTCCGGCTGCGACGTGGCAGCGGCCATCGTCGTGGGCGGTGGCCCGGTCGGGTCGGGCGGCGACGTCGACAGGCCGCGGAACAGGAAGAGGCAACTGACCGCCAGGAAGATCGCCGCCAGGGTCCGCCGCCAACGGCCGCCGGAGGCCGCACGCTCGGCCGGTTCGCCGGGGGCTTGGACGGGGCCTGGGTCGCGGGAAGATCCCGCCGGCTGCCAGCGGGCCAATCTTGAAGATCGTTAGGTTTTTCGGGGGATTCGGCAGCGTCGAGAGGGGCGACAGCCTTGTCGCCGCCGCCCCGCGAAGGTCGTGACGGGTGTTCAGTCACACGAACTTTGCAGGCGTCTGCGTCGCAGGACGATGACGCCGGCGGCGGCCAGTAGTCCACTGAGCAACAGGCCTATGGTGGCCGGTTCGGGGACGACTTCATAGGTGACCGTGAGCACCGGGCCGTAGAAGGTGCTGCTGCCGGCGTCGTCGACGTACTCGCGAGAGGCGAAGCTTCGTTTGCTGGAGTTGTCTTCGCCGTCGGGGTTAACAAAGGCTTCTTCGCCCACCAGCACCCAGCCGAAATTCGAGGCACCGTCGACCCACGCTTGGATATCGGCAAGCATCGCGTGCGCCGGATCGTCATGTTGCCAGTCGAGCAATACGGGCGTGGAGGCCGGGTCGGTATAGCCCGGCACGATACCGGCAGCGTCGGCCGGGTCGAAGGTGGCCGGGTCGTCGCCGAGCACCCCCTCCATGCCGGTCGGCCAAGGGACGCTGGGATACTGCTTGTCGAGCCAGGTGGCATCGCCCGCGGTCGCATCGAGTCCGTCGCCTTGGCCTTTGGTGAAGATGTCGGCGTTCGAGGTGCCTTCACCCCATCCTACCGCGCCTAAGTCTGGGACGCGGGCAAGCCAGAACGAGCGATCGTACTGATAGCCACGCTTCGCCACCTCCACTACGTAGAGCTTCAATGCCGCCTGTTTGATGATCGCCCCGGAGGGAATCTCGCTGAGATCGAACTGCAACAGCCCGCGATGGGTCTTGCCGCTGGTCCCCAGTTTTGTGAGTCCTGCGGAGAAGAAGTTTCCCGCTCCGTTGCTGTGCAGCGGCTCGGTCGAGTCGGCCTCGGGCTTGATCATCGTGTTGTCGAGCACGGCCTGATAGGTCGCCACAGTCTCGGCGGCCTGGGTCATGGCAGACGGCCAAACGCTTATCGCAACGGCGGCCAGCAGACACATACTGCGGAAAATGCGGAATGTCCGGGGGCAATGGGGGCGAGAGTTTGTCATGGCACCGAAACCTTTTGCTGGCTGGTAAACGTAGACCAAGGAGCGGCGTAATCCGAATGGCGGGAAATCTGACGGAGGGATTCCTGGCCACCTAAGCAGCCAAGTCTTGGGCACGTTTTGACATCTGGGCGAAACCGGCTCGGCAGTCGCCAAACGCTAAACGAACTGGTGATGGTACCGGTGACCCCCGGGAAATTCAAGCAACCCCCAGCCTGCGAGGGGGTTGGATTAGATGGGGCCGTTTGACGACTGGCTGGCGAGAGGCTATCACAGATAGAAGACATTCCTTTTCCCACTTGGGTCTGGCGATGCTTGAAAACCGAATACCCCATACCCGTGTTGCCCTGAAGCTGCTCAGCGTTGTTTCGCTGCTTGTGCTGGCTTGGCTGCTGTTGTCATCGATTCCTCCCCGGGTGTTCCCACGTCCGCAGCAGGTGGCCGAGCCGTTTTCCACGGTGCTTGTCTTGGGGCACTTCCTGTGCTTCACCACAGTCACCTTCTTGGCATTGTGGTCGCGTTGGTCCCTGCCGCGTCCAGCAATACTCTTGCTGCTTGTGTTGGGTGGAGTGGCAACAGAATTCCTGCAAATGGCCGTACCCGGCCGCCATCCCGACGTCTTCGACGGGCTGCAGAACCTGGTTGGCATCGCGCTGGGGGCCAGCGTCTGGTGGGCGGTGGCCACACTACGAACGACGGCCTTGCGTGGCCCCAAGACCATCGTCTCCTAAGCCGACGAATCGACCCCGATGTCTTCGGGACACGCTCACTTCTTCGGACCAGGTTCAGACTGAGACTGGCATCAAAGCCTCAGGTCTACAGCCGGGCGTTCGGCGGTTACCTGAATCTCCAGCGGTGTCGTTGCGGCCGCACGGTATTCGTGCGGGACACGAGAAACGGCCGGCGGCACGGGCTCAGCGGGTTCCTCGTTGCGCGGAAGCTTGTAGTAGCTGAGGTCTTCCAGAATCACACGATGCCAACCGGCCACCGCGCCTCGGCGTTGGTCGTCGCACGTCAGCCGGAACCGGCCCCGTTCGTCGGTTGCGGCACACGATCGCGGTCCGCTGGTACCGCGTTTGGGATCGGGCAGAAAAACCACAAGCACGTCGCGCAAAGGTTCACCATCGCGCAATACGGTACCTTCGACTTCCACCAGATGGGTCTGTGAATTGCAGCCGGCCAAGGGAATCAGAACACCGATGGCCAGAAGGGTGTCCATCGTCGTGCGTCGGCTCCAAAGCATCCGCCATCCACCAGAAAAGCACATCCTGTTGCTCCCTTTCGACACCTGCCATCGTCAATGAACGGAAGGCAACCAACAGAAGCCTGGGCTTCGAGGTTGCCGATCCGAGAAACGGTCATTGTCGATTCAGGTACCAAGCGTGGTTCACCGTTGGAGGCCGAAATTCCTGCTTCGGCCATGGCCAAACGCCTTGAAACTGGGCTCTCGATGGTCGCGCTGCCGTTCAGTCAATATGCAAAACTCAATAGGACCACAACTCCACCCTGGCTTCGTAGAATCGCTGGGCTACCGCTGGAGGTCTTGCAGATCGGTTTCGCCGCCAGCCCGGGTACTCAGGGCCTGCAAGGTAATCGACGGCAGGGTCTCGTTGAGGAAACGGACCGAACCGTCGGCCAGTGCGAAATTGGCCCCGCCCGGGTGGCCACTCCCCCAGGCACAAAATCGTAAGTCCTCGTAGTATGCAAAATCCCAGGAGAGAATCAACGGCGGTTCGGCCAGTTCGCGTTGCGATTGGTCGAAGGGGAGCTGGTAGTTGATTGGCGAGTGTCCGCTCATTGTCACGTCGCGAATCCGTTTTCGGCCTCCAATGGCTGCCCAGGAGCCCACCTGCTGTAAGGAATCGACCCAGCGAACCTCGGCGAAACTCTCGAAATGGGCGTCCATGTGATTGCGCTCGCCGAAGAGCAAGGTATGGGTGGCTCCATCGGTCACATCGCGAAGGCGGATTGTACCCTGGTTCGGACTTGGCAGCGAGGCCGGTCCGGTGGTGTGGAAGATGCCGTCGGTCGTGGCGGCGGTGGGGAAGTACGAGCGGGTGCCCCCGTTGCCACCGTAGCTGGTAATGCCCAGATACTTGCCGTCGGACTGTACGGCCGGGTTTTCGGTGATTCGGTCCGCGGGACAAACCAGCGACGCAATCACCGTCGCCGCGGCCGCAGCCGCCCCGCCCTGGACGTTTTCCAACGGCGTCTCGTAGTTCCACCGCGCGGCCAACGGTTCCTGTTCAAAATGCGGCAGCAGAAACGCAAACAGCGACGTGCCCCGGTACCGGGGTGAGTAGTAGTGTTCAAACTGGTTCAAGCCGGGCGGAAAGCTGCGGTGCAACGTGTGGTAGTTGTGCGCCGCCAGGGCGAGCTGCCGGAGGTTGTTGGCGCACTGTGCCCGTCGGGCCGCTTCCCGGGCCATTTGTACCGCCGGCACCAGCAGTGCCATGAGGGTGCCAATAATGGCAATTACGACCAGAAGCTCGACTAGCGTAAACGCGATTCGCAGGCCGTGGGGCCGAAAATCGGATTGGCTCGGTCGTACTCGCCTGTCAGTCATTGTACGACATTTGGCTGAACGGATTCGTTGCCCGGAGTAGGAGGTAATTATCGCATATCTGGAGAGACATCGGAAGCCGGTGGCCGACGACGGTCGCTCTCCTGCCGCCACGCACCCCAGCAGGGTTCTGTCCAGGGGATGGTTCGGGGGGTATACTAAAGACTCAAACCAAAAACAATGGTCCGAGCCTGCGCTCTAAAGGAGCGAGAGACGAGGGGTTAGGGGCGAGCATGGTCCGTTTTTGACCTGCATTTTCTCGTTCCTCGCCTCTACCTCTTGGCGTGGCTTAAGTTAGCGCTGTGCCACTAACCTCAAAGATTGTTAAGTTTTTGACAAAGATTAGCGACCAACGGGAGCGGGTTCTCGATCGGGGACGGTAGCACCGTTTGGTTGGCGGCCCCGCCGCCCTGTGCGCTTCGCCAGACGCTTTCAGTTTGAGTAAAGAGTTTGTATGTTTCCGACCCTCAAAACCGAGATAACATGGCCGACGTTCCCGTGTGGCAATCTTTGTATCCGTATGAGTCGCACGAGTTGATACTCGACGGCCATCGCTACCACTACCTCGACGAGGGAACGGGCCCCGTGCTGCTGCTGGTCCACGGTAATCCCACCTGGTCGTTTTATTGGCGAGAGATCGTTCGGGCCTTGCGAGGACAATTCCGGCTAATCGTGCCCGACCACATTGGTTGTGGGCTGTCGGACAAACCCAGTGCCCGAGAGTATCCCTATCGGCTCTCGCGCCGGATCGATGACCTGGTGGCATTGATCGAAACGCTCGACTTGCGCAACATCACCCTGCTAGGGCACGACTGGGGCGGAGCGATCGGCATGGGGGCGGCTGTTGCCCGGCCCGAGCATTTCGCCCGTTTCGTACTGTTCAATACCGGTGCGTTTCGTTCACAGAAGTGTCCCTGGCGGATTCGCGCGTGTCGGCTGCCGTGGCTGGGACGTTGGGGTGTGCAGGGGTTGAACCTGTTTGCCCGGGCGGCGCTCCGCATGGCGCCCAATCGTCGAGAGCGGATGACTCCTGCGGTGAGAGCCGGCCTGCTGGCCCCCTACGACTGTTGGTCGCATCGAACGGCCGTCTATCAGTTTGTGGCCGATATTCCTTTGCATCCACGGCACCCAAGCTACACGACGCTGGAAACCATCGAGGCCGGATTACCGCGGTTTCAGGACCAGCCCGTGTGTCTGATCTGGGGCATGCGTGATTGGTGTTTTTCCCCAGCGTTTCTCGACCGGTTCATCGAGTTTTTCCCTCGGGCCGAGGTACATCGTTTCCAGGACGCTGGGCACTACGTTATCGAAGACGCCTACGAAGAGATCGTACCCGTGCTCCGCGAGTTTTTCGCGACCCATCCCGTATCTCGCAGCACGCCCGATCCTGCAGGAACTTCCCCCGAACTCCCTGCCGATTGACCCGATCGGCGACGAGAAGGCTTAGCCATGAAACGCTTTTCGATTCGCGTTGAACAGGATGACCTGGCATTCAGCGCTGCCCATTTCCTAGCCTTTGCCCCCGGCCAGCGCGAACGCTTACACGGCCACGACTACCGTGTGGCGGCCGAGGTTCAAGCGCCGCTGGGACCTTCCCATTTTGTGTTGGATTTTCTCCAACTCCAGGCGATTTTACGGGAACTGCTGGCTGAGTTGGACCATCGGGTATTGCTGCCGACCAACCACCCCCATCTGACGTTCTCCGTGGACGAAGAGGAAGTCGAGGTTCGTTGCGGGGGACAGCGTTGGGTGTTTCCCGGCGAAGACTGCCGGTTGCTGCCGCTACCCAGCACGACGACCGAGCTATTGGCTCAATATTTGGCACAATCGCTCCAGAAGCGATTAACCGAACAAGCAGAATGTCGGCCCGAGCGGATTTGCCTACAGCTTTACGAATGTCGTGGATATTCTGCTTCCTGCGAACTATTTGTCGGTTAGACACCCTGTCGATCAGCGACGCCCCGTGCCTGCTCTTTTTCAGCGCCACGGGGTCCCTGGTCCGTAGAATCCGCAACACCCGCAGCGGTAAAACGGGGAACAGGTGCACAAACCACGCTACCGGATTTGACCCGCGAATTGCAAAACCTAAGTTTCTGTAGCCCTGCAGCACGGGCCAGCGACTCCATCCCTTGGGCAGAATGCATAGCCGCCGGTCGGTCAAACGTCCCGGGTTCCAGCCTTGCGATGGCCTGACGCCAGAATGCCTAGCTGGAGCCCACTTCACGTGGCCATGCTCATCGCCGAAAACGAGTTAATGTTTTAATGCATACAAGGAACAGCAAGTCGGGTAAGGATTTCAGTGATGCAAGTTGAATACATTAACCCGTTCATTACCTCACTCAACAATGCCTTTTTGACCATGCTGGGTTGTGAGGTTGCGCGGGGAAGCATTTCGCTGAAAGACGACTCGACACCTCAGTATGAAATCAGCGGTATTATTGGCCTCTCGGGCAAAGCCATCGGGACCGTCGTGCTGAGCCTTTCCGGAGAACTGGCACTGAAGGCCACCTCCATTTTGCTGTTGAGCGAGACCACCGAAATCAATGCCGATGTGGTCGATGCTGTTGGCGAGCTGACCAACATGGTAGCCGGTGCGGCCAAGGCCGAGTTGGAAGAGTACGAGATGCAGGTGAGCCTCCCAAATGTTATCACGGGTCGCAATCACGAAGTCCGCTTTCCTTCCAACGTGACGCCGATCATCGTACCCTTCACCACCGAATGGGGACCGTTGGCGTTGGAAGTCGGCTTGGCTCCGGTGCGTGAACCGGCCAACACCTAAGCCCTCATTGCCTTCTTCCTTCCGCCGTTTCTTTCCGCCAGATGCCACCGAACGTCGCAGGGGAAGAAATCCGAAGCCCGGTCGGTCGTCAGCACGAAGATCTTTCAAGCAGCCTGCGTCGGCGCGACCAAGCCGCCCCACACCGCTCAAACTGCCGCGTCGGCGAAATCGTTAAAGTCGCCTGTCGATATTGCCGATAAATTGCTCGCAACCAGTCTAGCCCTACTGAAGATCGTCAACGAAATCGCCCCCGCGTTCCCAGACACAAAGCTGCCGGCATTTTCGAAGCAGACAACGGGAGATTGGCCGTTTTCCTTGTGGATCTCAAGCAGGGCGTTGCGGACTGAGGCGGTGCAATCCGTTGCGAGCTACCCCACTGAAGTGGTGGCAGATCCGCCTGTTTCCGGAACAGCAAGAGACGATGTCCGTGCAAATGGCGTTTCGTAAGTTTTGGCGAGGCTTGTAACGAGCGTGACATACCACCATGCCTTTTTTCGTTTTTCGCCGATCGTCGCCAAGACCGGTCGGCCAACGTCGCGAAGCGACGAGAGTACCGAATTCGCCCGGACGGCGGTGGAACGGCTTCGGTTGGCCTCGCGCGAGGAGCCCGAGGCCGTTTTGGGGGTGATTTCGCGCTGGCTTCGACAACGGAATTATTGATGTTTGCGTTTTCCTTGAACGATTGGCGACGAGTGAGTGCCGTGAAACCAGGCGCCCGTTGGTCGCGTTGCGTTCATTCAATAAGCAAGGGTCAATAGCACATGCCTGGTCCCGATATCCGCAAGGCCGCCGTGCTGCTGATGAGCCTGCCGCAAGATCAGGCCGCTCAGTTGCTGGCCAAGCTAGAACCCAAGCAAGTCGAAGCCGTCTCGATCGAGATTGCCCGGGTGGGTTTGATCACCGGGGAAGACCAAGAAGCGGCAATCCGCGACTTCGCCAACGCCAACCCGAATGCGCTGGTGGGAAGTGCGGGCGGATTGGACGTGGCCAAGACGCTGGTCGAGAAGGCCCTGGGCAAGGGGGCCAACGCCACGCTGGATAATGTGCGGCAATCGATTGAGGCGTTGCCCTTCGGCTTCCTCCAAAAGGTCGATAGCCAGAACCTGCTGACGTTTATCATCGACGAACACCCGCAGACGATCGCCCTGATTCTCTGTCACGTGCCGCCACAGCAGGCCTCCGATATCCTCAGCGGTCTGCCGGCCGAACGCCAGCTCTCGGTGGTGCGTCGCATTGCCACGATGAGCCAGACCAGTCCGGAAATCATCCACGAAGTGGAAAAAGGCCTGGAAAACCGCATGGCGAGCGTGATGAGTCAGCAGTTCGAAAACGCCGGCGGCGTGGCCAGTGTGGCCGAAATGCTCAACGTGATCGATCGCGCCACGGAGCGGAGTCTGCTGGAAAATCTCGCCCAGGAAGACCCCGATCTGGTCGAGGAAATCCGACGCTTGATGTTCGTCTTCGAAGACATCAACAAGCTCACCGACCGCGACATCCAGACGTTGCTGAAGAACGTCGAGAGCTCGCAGTGGGCCATGGCGTTGAAGGGTGCCAGCGAGGAACTCAAAGACAAGATCCTCAACAACATGTCGAGCCGGGCATCCGAGTTGCTGCAGGAAGAGATGGAATACCTCGGCCCGGTGCGATTGAGCAATGTGGAGCAAACGCAGCAGCAAATCGTCGATATCATCCGCCGCCTGGAAGATGCCGGCGAAATCACCACCCACTCCGACGAAGAAGAAGAACAGTTCATCCAGTAGGGTGCTCTATTCTGGAGGGCGCGTGGTCGTTTACGTCCCCCAATCTCGGGCGTAACGGAAGTCGCGGTCCATCGTACGGCTGGTCAGCTTAGCGATTACGGGCATGCGGCGCTTGTAGTGGTTGCGGCGAACCATTTCTATCACGCGGTCGACGAAGGCCGGAGCGAAGCCGGCGTCGATCAATTCGGCCCGACGCCAGCGGCGATCGACCAGCAGCATGAGCAACTGGTCGACTTCGGCGTAGCTGAAGCCCAGTTCGCCCTCGTCGGTCTGACCGATCCAGAGATCGCCGGTCGGTTTTTTTGTGCGGATGCTCTCCGGCACACCCAGGTGTTCGGCCAGTTGATAAAGCTGCGTCTTGTACAGGTCGCCAATCGGATTAATGGCCGAGGCCATGTCGCCGTATTGCGTGCCGTAGCCCAACAACAACTCGCTCTTATTGCTCGTGCCGACCACCAGGCCCGAAAAAGCCGCGCTCTGGTCGTAAAGCACAGTCATCCGCTCTCGGGCACACTTGTTGGCCAGTCGCATTTGCGCCGCGTCGGGAAACATGGCAAAGTAGGCGTCGATCTGGCCAGTAATCGGCACATCGACGGTCTGCACACCCAACGCATCGACCACCGTTTGGCTATCGCTGCGGGTGGCTGTGCTCGACGTTTTGTAGGGCATGGTCACGGCCAGCACGTTTTTCGGCCCCAGCGCCCGAGCGACCAGATAGGCCACCACGCTCGAGTCGATGCCACCGCTAAGGCCGAACACGGCATGCTCGAATCCGGCCCGATGGATCTCATTGCGGATGAATCCGCAAAGGATCTCAGTAACCAGCTCGGAGTTGATCGAGAGGTCGACGTTTGTTTTGCTTATTTCCGACATAGTTGGCGACCTCGCTGGGCAACGACAGGCTGTACTCGTTCCCAAGCTCCCGCTTGGGAACGCACTTCCACGAAGCTCCGCTTCGTTGGTGCCACGTTTCGCATTGGTTTCAGTTGTGCCCGCATTGGCTACAGGGCGCCTTCCCTGGGGGCCTCGAGGCAGAGCTTCTGGGAATTGGGTTCCCAAGCCGGAGCTTGGGAACCAGGAAACGAGGGGACTCCACTCTCCGTCCCCCGCCCCTGCTCCCTGTCCCCTGCTCTACCCGTAGCGTTCCCGTTTAATCCGTTTGAGTTCTTCGAGGGTAACCAACAGCCGTTCGTCGCGGGCCAGGGGCGAAATGAGCCGTTGGCGACGCAGTTCGGCCAGGTCGAAGTTGGCGACCGTAACGGCTTCGTCCAACAGCGGACCTTCGGCGATGAGTTGCCCATCGGGCCCCACGGCCGTACTGTGCCCCCAGAAACACAATCCGTCTTCGTAGCCCACCCGATTGACCACGACCACCACCGCACCAAGCAATTGGGCATAGGCCTTGGCAAGCTGCTCATAGGTTTCGGCGGTACGAATCTGTGGGCCATCGACACCCCGCGCGGGACTGTTGGCTATGCAGATCAGCAGGTCGACCTCTTCGGCCTGCATGATCCCCACGGCCGAAAGGTGCCAAAAATCTTCGCAAATGAGAATGCCCACGCGACCAAACCGGGCCGTGTCGAAGGCCACAAACCGCTGGCCGGCCGCGAAGTAGCGACGTTCGTCGAACAACCCATACGTGGGCAAGTACACCTTGCGATGCACGGCCACCACTTGGCCCGCCTCGGCAAACAGGGCCGCGTTGTAATAGCGATGCCGGGGCGATTCCTCGACGAAACCGCACACCACCGCACACGGCCCGGCCGCATCGAGCAACTGGCCCATCTCCGGACCATCGGCCGTTATCGCCACCTCGGGAACCATGTCGCGGAGAAAATAGCCGGTGAGCGACAACTCGGGGAAGACGATCAAATCGGCCCCTTGACGCCGGGCCTCTTCAATACACTCTACGTGGACCGCCACATTGCGTTCGACATCGCCCAGCACGGGCGAAACCTGGGCCATCGCCGTACGGAGCACACGGGGCGTACCGCTGCCTGTAGTCCGTCGACCGGTTGGTTGGGAATCGGATAACAACGTCTTCACTCCTGCTGTCCCAATGTCACCTCGATTGCCTGTTCGAGCCGTTCGCGGGTGGAGTTCGACAATTCCACGTCGAACCAGAGGATCTTGCCATCGGCATCCAGCAGGTAAACGCGGGGGAGTTTCTCCTTGGCCACTTGGCCGAAAAACGCGCCTTCGGGGTCGACCAAGTTGGGGAAGGCCACTTCTACGGCATCAAACGGGGCCTTCGCGTTTTCGGCCGAGTCACCCTCATTAATACCGACCACTTTCACGCCCTTGTCGGCCATCGGCTCGGCAATATCTTTTCCGAGGTACTCCAACTGATCTTCAGCCGACATCTTGGCATACGGCGTGTCGCCTGAATTCCAGAAGTAGACCACCGTAAGCTTCTCTCCCCGCAGGTCGCTCAAGGCATGTTCGCCGCCCGAGACATCGGCCAGCTTGCCCTCGGGAAACGCGTCGGCGACCTTCACCAGGCAGGTATCTTCGAGTTGCTCGGTAAGCTCCACCACGGGCATCGTGGGCTTGGGTGGCTCTTCCGGTTCGACGGTTTGGGCCGCCGCATCTGTCATTGTCGCGCCGTCATCATTGCCGTTTGCGGCTTCGCCCGAATTGCCCGACTCTGTCGCATCGCCATCGCCAGGTTTCTCGGCCGTCGGCTGGCATCCTACCCACAGCGCACATCCTGCGAGTAACGCCGCAATCATCCAAAATCGACTGATACTCCGCATCGAACCGACTCCTTTCTGAACTGTTAACTGCCCTATTGTCGACGGGTATCACTGCAATTGCCAGCTTACAACCGACGACATTTTGGTTTCACACTGAGTGGTGATCTGCGTGCCACTGGCTTCGCCAGTGTTTTTTGGCCGCGGACATCGCCGCGCTGGCAAGTAGGGTGACACCGGCTGCTCGTCAGCCAGAGTAAAACACGGGCAAACAAGCTGCCCGTGCCATCCGTCACACTGACAGAGCTAGTGGCACACAACTCTGGCCAACGACACGATCCCTCAATCAGGACTCGCTACGCTAGTTTCCCATCGCTCGGGTGGCACGTCAACAGGGACACCATTGCAGCCACGCGGGCACCGAGGTATCGCAGCTTCGCACGGTCGTTAACTTGGGTGCCGAGTGGTCTTGATTCGCAGTTCGCGGAGTTGGTGAGCATCGACGGTGCCGGGTGCGCCGGTCATCAGGTCGGTTGCTCGTTGGGTCTTGGGGAAGGCAATCGTATCGCGGATGCTGTCCAGCCCACCGAATAGCATCACCAGCCGGTCGATACCCAGGGCAATGCCGCCGTGGGGTGGGGCTCCAAACTGCAATGCGTCCAAAAGGAAACCAAAACGTTCGCGGGCCGTGTCGGCGTCGATTCCCAACAGCCCGAACACCTGCTGCTGGAGCTTCTGGTCGTGGATACGAATCGTGCCGCCGCCGGCTTCTGAACCGTTGATCACCAAGTCGTAGGCCACCGCCCGACACTTGGCCGGATCGGTCGCCAGAAGCTCGCGATCCTGCGGGCGAGGGGCGGTAAACGGATGGTGCATGGCCGACCAACCGCCATTCTCTTCGTCGTACTCGAACATCGGAAACTCGACGATCCACGAGAAGTTCATCTCTTTCGGATCGTAGAGCTTCAATTCGGCTCCCAAACGTTTCCGCAACGCGTAAAGTGCCTTGCAGGTAACCTCGAATGAGTCGGCCACGAACAACAGCAGGTCGCCCGGTTCGGCGCCCATGCGTTCGGCAATTTTGGCGGCCAGTTCGTCGCTGAAGTTTTTGGCGATCGGCGAGGCCAAGCGTCGCCCTTCGCCCACCTTAAACCAGGCAAGGCCCTTGGCACCGAAGTCTTCCTGGATGTAGGCCGTAAGTTCGTCGATACCCTTACGCGAGTAATTGTCGGCGGCGCCCTTGGCGTTAATCCCCCGCACCCGGCCTCCCGAATCGGCCGTGCCACGGAACACGCGGAACTCGGCTTCCCGGGCAAGATCGGTCAGATCGATCAATTCCATCCCGAAACGCAGGTCGGGCGCGTCGTGGCCGAATCGCTCCATGGCCTCGTCGTAGCTCATCCGCGGCAGCGGCAGCTTCAGATCCAACCCCAATACTTCCTTGGCCAGTCGGGCCACCATACCGTCGATCAAACCGGTTACGTCGTCCATCTCGACGAACGACATTTCCAGGTCCAACTGCGTGAACTCTGGCTGACGGTCTGCTCGAAGGTCTTCATCGCGGAAGCACCGGGCTACCTGCACGTAGCGGTCGTAGCCGGCAATCATCAGAATTTGCTTATACAACTGGGGCGACTGCGGCAGGGCGTAGAACGCCCCTTCGACGACGCGACTGGGCACCAGGTAGTCGCGGGCACCCTCCGGCGTGCTGCGTCCTAGGACGGGCGTTTCTATGTCGATGAAGCCCAACTCATCGCAATAATCTCGCATGATTTTGATCATCCGATGCCGCAAGAGCAGGCTCCGCTGCATGTCGGCACGGCGCAGATCCAGGTAGCGATGCTTCAAACGCAAGTCTTCGCCCGGCAAATCCACCTGCGAAGGTTGAAACGGCGGCGTCTGACTCGTGTTGAGGATCACCAAGTGACGCACCCGAATCTCGATTTCTCCGGTGGCCAGCTTGGGGTTCACGGTTCCTTCCGGCCGCGGAGCCACGCTGCCGACCACCTGGATGACGAATTCACTCCGCAGCGTTTTGGCCGCCTTGAGCGTCTCGTCGCCACTTTCGGGAGCGAAGACGACCTGCGTCTTGCCGTAGCGATCCCGCAGGTCGACGAACAACACGCCGCTGTGATCGCGGTACGTGTCGACCCAACCGCTCAGTGTGACCTCCTGGCCTACGTGTTCTTTGCGCAGTTCTCCGCAGGTGTGAGTCCGTAGCACGCTCTATCTCCCACGCTGGAATGATCCTCGAAAAATCGGAATCGCTCATTGTAGACGGAACCCACCCGGGCGCGAAGGATGAGGGGGCAACAGAAATCGGCCGGCAAGTGTCTTACACGGCGACTTTCGTGCACGGTGCGCGTATGTCAGCGACCAACGGGAGTGGATCGTTCATAAGTCGGCTTCCCCTATTCGGTTGCGGTCGTACCACCTTAGAAAGAGAACAGGGACGGATTTCCAGAACCTCCGTAACGGAATACGGACCACGTGACGGCGTAACGCAGTTGATTGAAGCAGCCGAACCACAACCAACGAACCCCGGTAAGACGGCGAGCAACAGCCCACTTTAAGGTCAGACTTTACAAGGGGTTATGCTTTGTGCTCGACACACCAGGGAAGCCAAGAAAACCGCACGAAAACCCTGCTGAAGGTGCCAAAAGGTAGTCTCATTTGGAGGCCCTGAGGGCCTCCTGAGCGGATCTTGGGTTTTATTGGGCCCTGCATTGCTTGTGGAACGAGGGCGACCAACGGGAGCCCGGTTTCCCGGGGCAGGACGCAAGGAAGTGTTCCACAATCAACCACGGAACCAATAACGCCTCGGGCAGCACGCGTGGAATACTCCCGTGCGGAAATGAATTTCCGACCCACCGGTTGCAGCCGGTGGGCCTGGTCTCGGGGTAAGGGGTAAATCGTGAGTTGGCGGGGTAAATCGCGACTTTTTTCTGGTTCCTGCTCGAAAGGTGGGAACCAGAAAGCATGGGGCAATCGGCAACGCTAACCGGCGCGGTGTTCTCGCAATTCGGTAAGCACCGCCTGCATGTCGTCGGGCAAGGGGGCCTCGATTTCCATTGGCTTACCCGTGGCCGGATGGGTGAACTTCAACCGCATGGCGTGCAAGGCCTGACGATCCAGCAGAACCTCGTGATCGTCCGCCTGCCGACGAATCTCTCCCCGGGTGATCTGTGAGCGGCCACCGTATTGCCGATCGCAAAGCACCGGACAGCCAATATGGCAAAGATGCACGCGAATCTGATGCGTGCGCCCCGTCTTCGGATGTGCCCTGACGGCCGCAAATCCGTCGAAACGCTCGGCCACCTCGTAAAACGTCTGTGCTTCGCGCGTGGTCGAGCCATCGGTGCGGATGGCCATCATCTCGCGAATATGCGGATGGGCACCAATTGCCCTATCGATCACATCCCGATCGCGGTTCGGAACACCGGCCGTTATCGCGAAGTATTCCTTTTCGATCGTGCGTGACTGGAATTGAATGCCTAGCTGCGAATGCACCTGATCGTTTCGCGCGACGAGAATCGCGCCGCTCGTATCGCGATCCAAACGATGCACGATTCCCGGCCGGGTGGGCCCACCGCTGCTGCTGAGGCTCGATCCAAAATGAAATTGCAGCGCACTGGCCAAGGTTCCCGACCAATGCCCCCGCGCGGGATGCACCACCATACCCGGCGGCTTGTTGACCACCACCAGATGCTCGTCGACATAGAGAACGTCCAGCGGAATTTCTTCCGGGCGTGGCGCCTCGCGAGGAATCTCGGGCAGCACGATGCGAACGCGCTCGCCCGGCTTGAGCCGATACGAGGGCTTGCCACCCCGCTCGCCGATCGTCACGCCCCCGGCCGTAATCGCCCGACGCAAGTGTACCCGACTGTATTCGGGAAAGTGGTGCGCAAGGAAAACATCGAGCCGGACGCCCGACTCGCCAGCGTCAACCACTAGTTCGACGGGCTCCGATGAGAGTTGCTTCTGGGGCATGGATCTTGCCACGCTACTCGGCACTCTCCGGCGCCGGTTCAGTCTTGGGAGCGGCGGGAGCCGCATCGTCGTCCTTCCGTTCGCCCTTCTCTTCCAAGTTCAGGTCGATCTGCGGCTGGAACAACGTGCTCTCGTCGGGAAGACTGTCGAGGTTGAACTCCGGCTTCTCGCCCGGTGTTCCCGGCTCGTCGCTGTAGGCCGGCTTGGGATCGAACTGGGCGAATTTTTTGTACATTTCGTCGACCGACGGCAGCTTCAGCGCGTCGATCCGACGCTGGGCCACCGCAGCATACGTACCGTCAGGCCAGATGCGCACTACATTCTCGTAATGTTGCAGCGCCTTGTCGACGTCGGTCAACGACTCGTAGGCCCGGGCCGCGCCAAACATGGCCCGTTCGCGAAGCATGTCGTTGCCGCGAATATTCTGCAGCACTGGCGTGTAATTATCCAAGGCCTGCTGAAGTTCCTGATTGCCACCCACCCGACTGACAAAACGCTGGTTGCAGCCCTGGGCCAAATGTAAATCGCCCGCAACCACATGGGACCAGAACCCCAAATGGGTATTGGGATAATTGGCGGCGATGTCGGCGAAGTCGCCCGGATATGGATTACGTTTCGAAAAGGCCGCGTAGAAATCGTTCCATCCGGTCGCCAGCCGGGCATTGGCTTGTCGCGTGTACCAGGCGTAGGCTCCCACCAAAACGACGACCAGAAGAATCCCGCCCAAAACGAGGTTTTGGTAAGGCTTCACGGTCTCGATCTGCTTGTTCAGCCAGTCGGCCAGTTGATTGTGTTCTAGTTCGTGCCGTCGCTCACTTTTCATATCGGTATTTCCCAGTTCAAATACACTCGACTCGAATACAACGACGGCAAGGCAGCCGCCGCCCGAACAGCGCCGCCGTACACTGACGAGCGATGGTCCCCAACCAAGGCAGGCGGACCACCTCAAGCCGGCACAGCAACGAGGCGTACGAATTGTCTTAAACCGTGGAGTATAGGGCAGTTGGGCGCAAGGCGTCAAGGTCGGCCGCTTCCGCAATTCCGTCTCGACACGTGCCACACGCATCGGGCGGGCCCCCGACGTACAATACGCCGGTGGGGCGCCGTGCCCTCCCCTTCCCCGAAACTCCCCGACAACGTACGATCCTGGTTTGCTCGGCCCTGGTTTGCCCAGCCCCGGTTCGCCCAGCACGGTCGAGATGTCTGCTGCTTCGACGGAAATCAAATGGATTTGAATCCCGCTCAATACGACGCCGTCAACACGCTTTCGGGCCCACTGCTGGTGTTGGCCGGGGCAGGCACGGGTAAAACCCGAGTGGTCACGTATCGGATTGCCGAACTCATACGCAACGGTATTCGAGCAAATCGGATCCTGGCGGTCACTTTCACGAACAAAGCGGCCAAGGAAATGCAGGATCGGGCCGGGGCCCTACTCGGCCGACGGACGAAGCTTAAGCCCGAAATTTCCACGTTCCACTCCCTCTGCGTGCGAGTTCTTCGCCGGCACATCACCCATTTGGGCTACCCGGCCGCGTTCGCTATCTACGACCGCGGCGACCAGGAAAGTCTTGCCCGAAGTGCGTTGCGCGAAATTCGGGTGCCCGACGCCGTGCTGCGTCCCGGCGACCTGCTTTACTTCATCAGCCGTTGGAAGACGGCCTGCGTCCGCCCTTCGGAAGCGGCTGCCGTTGCCCAAACCGACAAAGAGCACTTGGCCGCGGCCGCCTATCGCCGCTACCAAAACGCCCTCAAGGCAGCCGGTGCCGTCGATTTCGACGACCTGTTGCTCTGCACGGAAGAGTTGTTCGAACGCTTTCCCGAGGTCCGCCAAGCCGAGGCCCAACGGTTCGACCACCTGCTGGTCGACGAGTATCAGGACACCAACGGGAGCCAATACCGGATCGTCAAGGCCCTGGCCGCCCCGCATCGCAACCTGTGCGTGGTGGGCGACGACGACCAGTCGATCTACGGTTGGCGGGGAGCCGAAGTCACTCACATCCTTCGCTTCAAGCACGATTGGGCGGAAGCCAAAGTCGTCCGTCTCGAAGTGAATTACCGCAGCACCCGGGAAATCGTCGACTGGGCCAACACCCTGATCGCGTTCAACACGGTGCGTCACGCCAAAACGCTCCAAGCGACCTGCAGCGGCGAAAAACCGCGGATCCTCCAACTGGAAGACGAAAACCTGGAGGCCAAGACGGTTGTCGAGGAAATCGCGCTGCGTATCAAAACCAAGGAAAATCGCCGCCCTCGCGACTTCGCCATCCTCTGCCGCACGAACGAGCAGCCCCGGGCGTTCGAAATGGAGTTGCGGCGTGCCAACGTCCCCTACATTTTGGTGGGCGGGATGTCGTTTTACGACCGCAAAGAGGTCCGCGACATCATGGCCTACCTGAAATTCATCCTCAATCCGCACGACGAAGTCTCGCTGCTGCGAATCATCAACACGCCCGCCCGGGGAATCGGTCAGGGCACGGTCAAACGGCTCATGGAAACGGCCGTTGCCCAGGGCATGCCGCTTTGGGAAACCGTATGCCGAGCGGCGCAAGAGGGAAGCATTACTACCACGGCTCGAAAGGGAGTGCGGCAACTTCGGCGCCTCGTCGAAATGTACGGCCCGGTCCAAGACACAGCCTCCACGGAAGAACTGGTTCGCGATCTGATCAATGAAGTGAACTATCGCCAGGAGTTGGTCCGCCTTTACCCCAACGCCGACGACCAGGAAGCGCGTTGGGCGGCGGTCGAGGAAGTCGTCAACGCGGCCGGTAACTACTCGCAGCGCGCGAAAAAACCCACGCTCGGCGGCTTTCTGCAAGAGATCGCACTGAATGGTCCCGACGCCGATCGCGACAAAGAGCAGCAACTGGAACGCGACGCTGTGGTCCTGATGACCCTGCACGCCGCCAAGGGGCTCGAATTCCCCGAGGTCTACATGGTGGGCATGGAAGAAGGGTTGTTACCGCACCGGCGCTCCGTGGCCGTCGACGGCGAAGCCATCGACGAGGAACGGCGACTGTGCTACGTCGGCGTCACTCGGGCGCAACGGCGCCTGACGCTTACGCTGGCCCTGAGCCGCCGAAAGTGGGGAAAGCCGCGAGAGACGATCCCCAGCCGCTTCCTCTACGAAGTGACCGGCCAGGCCGACAACCCCAACTACCTGGCTGCCAAACGGGGTCAGCCGCGTCGGTCGAAGAAGAAGCACAAACCGGCGTCGCCCCCCCAACACCATGGTTCGGCGACCGTGGCACCGCGGCGACCGGCAGACAAACCGCAGTCGGCCGCACAGCGCTCGTCGGCTAAACCGGCGACAAGACCGGGCAACAAGCCGCGGCGCCACGGGCCGCCGTAGGGATGGTCTTCTCGTAACGTCGTGATGCGGCGACGAGACTGTGTGCCTAAGTTCTTCGTGGCTGCTGAAACGGCCACGCCTCCTCGAGGGATCGATCTTCTCGCTTTCTGCGCGATCCGAGCGACTTCGCGCCACTCGAACACCTCGCCATTCACCGCAAACCACCCAGCCACCCTTCCCTAGCCGCCATGGAATCCCCCAGCCTACGCAAACGGTAGAAACCTCTGTAGCCACGCCCTGCGATTCAAGATAAACTACGCAAATGAGTGGGTTTATTTGACCGGCGGCTTGACCGCCTGTTCTCGTACGGAGGCGTTCATGTCGAACCGACCGTTCCGTTTCGTTCACGCCAGCGACTTTCACTTGGAACGTCCACCGTCCGGCGTGAGCGAAGTGCCGGACCACCTGCAGGAACTCTTCATCGAGTCGCCCTACTGGGCCGCCGAACGGGTTTTTGAAACCGTACTTGCCGAAGACGCCGAGTTGCTGGTCCTTTCCGGCAATGTCCTCGATGCCCAACAAACGGGGCCGCGTGGTCCGCTCTTTCTCGTCGAGCAGTTCCGCCGGCTCGATGAACGCAACATCCCTGTCTATTGGATCGCTGGCACGGCCGAGGGCACCGATTTCTGGCCTGCATCCTATAATCTTCCGCGCAACGTGCATCTGATCCCAGCGGGCCGTACCGAAGAATTCGTTCACCACCGCGATAGCCTGCCGCTGGTGCGTTTGATCTGCGCCAGTGGACCTCGGCAGGGTCTGCCTCGCGAAATGGGTATCGAAGCCGACCTCAGTGGGCTGTTCACCGTCGTGGCTGCTCATGGCACGTTCGAGGCCGAGTCGTTGCGGGCCACGGGCGTCCATTACTGGGCGTTAGGCGGTCGGCCACAGCGTGATACGCTGTTCAGCGCTCCGCACGTTGCCCACTACTCGGGCAGCTCACAGGGAAGAAATCCCCAGCAGCAAGGCCAACACGGCTGCACCTTAGTCCAAGTCGACGATCAGACCCACGTCCGAACCACCCCGATCGCCACCGACGGCATGCGGTGGTTCGACGCGTCGTTGGCCGTCGACGAAACCACCACGCGTGACGCCCTTCAGGCCATGCTCGACGAGCAAATGCAATCACTGATCGAAACGGCCCCTTCGATCGACCTGCTCGTGTCGTGGTCGGTCACAGGCGATGGGCCGTTGTTCGAGCAACTGCGTCGTGGCGGCCTTGCTCGCGAGTTGCTCGACGGGCTGCGTAAGCAATACGGTTTCGGGCCGCCGGCTGCCTGGAGTGTTGGCCTGCGAGTCGACCCACCCGCCCAGTTGCCCGACCAGTGGTACGAACAGGAGTCGATCCGCGGTGATTTCCTGTGCGCGATTCGCCAACTGGAGATGAATCCGGATGTGCCTTGGAACTTGCAGCAGTTCGTGGCCGAGCAACATCTGGCCGGCCTGCTCAGCGAGCGTCTGGAACCCGACAACGAAACCCAGCGGCGGCGCATTCTGCGCGAGGCGAGCCAATTGGGAGTCGACCTGTTAACGGGAGAGGAGACCGAGTCGTGAAAATCGACGGCTTGAAGATCGACGGCTACGGTGTCTGGAGCGGCCTGAAACTCCAAGGGTTGGGCGAAGGTCTCAATGTGCTCTACGGCCCCAACGAAGCCGGCAAGACCACACTCTTGCAGTTCGTTCGCTCCGCCCTCTACGGCTTCTCGCCCGCCCGGCGCCGCTACTTCCCGCCCGTGCGCGGCGGACGTCCCGGCGGGGCAGTCGACCTGATCACCACCGACGGGCATTTCCACCTCGAACGTCACGACGACCCCAAGGGCGAGCAGCACGACGAATTGATCGTGCTCACCGCCGCCGACGGAACCCGCCAAGGCGAACACTTCGTCAAGTCGCTCTTAGGTGAGTTGGACGAGGCCGTTTACAACAACGTGTTCGCCGTCGGGCTACACGAAATCCAAGAGTTGGGAACTCTCGGCGACACCGAAGCGGCCGATTTACTCTACAGCCTCACCGCCGGACTGGACCGCGTTTCGTTGGTCGAAGTCCTCCACGAACTCGAAACCTCGCGCAACCGCATCCTCGACCAGCACGGCAATGCCTGTTTGGTCGCCAATTTATTCGACAAACGGGAAAAACTCCGGCAAGACATCGAGCAACTCAGCGCCCACACACGCCGCTACGGCCGTCTGGCCGCCGACCGCAGCCAACTCGACCGCGATGTCGTTCGCCTCGAAGAAGACACCAACCGCGCGGAACACGACACCCGGGTTGTCGAACTGGCCGTTAACCTTCGCGAAAAATGGCAGCGGCGTGCGCAGCTCGACGAAGAATTGGTCACGTTGGGCACGGCCGTCGATTTGCCGCTGGATGCCATCGAGCAGTTGGACGAACTGAAAACTCGACTGAAGCAGCGCCAATCGCAGCTCGACGAACTCGACTTTCAACGCGAACAAGTCAAGGAAGAAGCCGACGAACTGCCGCTGAACGAATCTCTCTGGCGTCAGGCCGCGAGGATCGAAGCCTTCGCCGAACAAGAGTCGTGGATCCGCTCGTTGCAGAGTGAGTTGAACGAACTCGATACTGAAATCGCCCAACTCACCAATCGCCTGGGCACCGAATACAAACAACTGGGCCTCGGCCAAAACGACGATGGCTCGAAAGTGCCCATCGTCTCGCGCGATCGTATTCGCACCCTGCAAATGCCTGCCCGGCAGCTTCGGCAAACGCGAGAGCGTGTGGAAGAGGCGCGCCGCGAGGTGGAACAGGCCAAACAAACGGCCGCGTCGCAGAAACAACAGGTCGAATCGGCACTAGCTGCCCGGGGCGAGTCGGACCTGTCCGCGGCGCTCGACCGCATCGGCGCGCACGCGGGCCAATTGCGGCGTCGTGTGCAGCTCGACGAGCGCCTCGAAGAAATGGACCGCTACCAAACCGAGTTGCAGCAGCAAAGCCGGAAACTGGTCGAACGCCAAATTCTGCCGGTTCGCGTCTTGGGCGGTTTGGCACTGATCTTCGCCATCGGCGGTGGCTTGGCCGGAATGTTTCTGCTCGGCCTGTTCATGCCCAACTCTTTCCTTGGCTCGGTCGGTTGGCCGGTGGCCTTGTTGGGTGTGGTGACGATGGTGATTTCGGTCGTCGCCAAGTTCATGCTCGAACGTTCCAACGCCCGGCAACTCGAAGCGTGCCAGAAACAACTCACCATGCTGGGATTGCAGCTTGAACAAGCCCAGGAGGAGCGCGAGGCTCTCGACAAGCAGCTACCCGACGGCTCTGGATCGCCAGCCGTTCGCCTGCAAGCGGCCGAAGAAGACTTAGCCGCTTTGGAAGCTCTCGTACCGTTGGACACCCAGCGCAAGTCGTCCGAGCAGGAGATCCACGCCGCATCCGCCCGGGTGAATCTGGCAGAAAGCGACCACACTCAAGCGCGACGCCGCTGGCGCGAATCGCTGCTGGCAATGGGACTGCCAGGCAACCTCGCGCCGAAACAAATCCGTCGCCTCGTGGGGCGCTGCGAGGATATCGAACAAATCGACCGCCGGCTCGGCGACCGCCAGGAAGAACGCCAGCGCCGCGAGCGCGAACTACGTGCGTTGACCGATCGGCTGAAACAGCTCGTGGCCGACGCCCACCTGACCACCCGCGACCACGATCCGGTCGGTCAAATTCACCAACTCCGCGAGGCACTTCGCAACCAGGAAGCCCACGTCGCACGGCGCGACCTGCTAAAGCGTCAATATCGCACGCTCCGTCGCAAACGAGCCAAGCACGAACAGATGCTCATGCGTTTGAAGCGCAAGCGGCGCGACCTGTTCCATCGGGCCGCCGTTCGCGACGAAGACGAATTCCGCCGGCGCGCGGTGCAAGCCGCCCGGGCCGAGGTCGTTCGTCACGAACGCGAAACGCTAGGCCGCGAGATTGCAGCCGCTATTGGAGGACATTGCTCCGAACAACTCGTCGACGAACAGCTCAAGGCCAACTCGCCCGAGGCCTTGGAATCGCGGTGGGAACAACTGCAAAGCCGCCTGGAAAACCTTCAGCAGCAGCTTCGCGAGCGTCTGGAAAACCGTGGCACGCTGGCCGCCCAAATGAAGGCCCTGGCCGACGATCGACAGTTGCCTCGCAAACAACTTGAGTTGGCCACCGTCGACCAGCAAATCGAAGAGGCCCTGGCGCAGTGGCAAGTCCGAGCGTTGGTTACTGCGACGCTCGACGAAATCCGCGAGATGTACGAACGGGAACGTCAGCCCGAGACGTTGCGTGAGGCCTCGACCTATCTCGATCAGTTGACCGCGGGCCGCTACGTCCGCGTGTGGACGCCGCTGGGCGAAAATGTGTTGAAGGTCGACGACGCCGAGGGCAACTCCCTGGCGGTCGAGGTGCTCAGTCGCGGCACGCGGGAGCAGCTTTTCTTGGCCCTGCGTCTGGCCTTAGTATCGCAGTATTCCCGGCGTGGCGCCGTGTTGCCCTTGGTGTTGGACGACGTCCTGGTAAACTTCGACGCTCATCGTGCCAAGGCGGCCGCGCGAGTGCTGCGCGATTTTGCAGCCGAAGGCCACCAACTGCTGATCTTCACCTGCCACGAACACATTCTCAAGTTATTCAAGTCGTTGAAGGTTCCGGCAGCCACGTTGCCACGAAACACGGAAACGCCGTTGCCGGCAGTCGTCTTGCAGGGCGGCAGCGGCGGCAAACGCGCCGCCAAGGCCAAACAGCCCGAACCGGTCGTTGAAGAACCCGAGGAGCCACCGGTCGAAGACACCGTCGACGAAGAGGAACTAGAAGAACCCCTCGCCGAAGAGGCGTACGAGGAAGAGGAAGAAGATTACGAGGAGGAGGAAGACGCCGAGGAAGACGACGAATGGGAGGAAGTCGACGACGAGTACGAAGAGGAAGACGAAGAAGAACCCGACGAAGTCGATGAGGACGAGGATGTCGACGATGACGAGGAAGGGCTCTTCGATGAAGAGGAAGGTGAAGAAGAGGAGTTGGAAGACAACCTCGTCGACGAGGATGAAGAGGAGTACGAAGACGAGGAAGACGACGAATACGAATGGGAGGAGTCCGACGAGTACGAAGAAGACTCCGACGAAGACGAGGAAGACGACGACTCGGTCGAAGCCGCTTGATAGAGAAAATGATGACCTAGCCTCCCGACTTTTGTTGGCACCCACGCTTCGCGTGAGGCCCCAAGGTCGGATGTTTTGCGCCCTTCGCAGTGCAAGCCGACGCTTTTTGGGCCCGTTGCAACGCGAAGCGTCGGAACGCGGGGGTAAGTGGCGAAAATTGCCCAAATAAGGGCCTTCTCCGGCGATAAATCGCGTCCCGTTGACAGCCTTCGCGCCGGCTGGTGTAATACGTAATCGCGCCTACACCGCCGATCTTCCGCAGGTAGGACATTCTCGATAGCGTACTTCAGACGCGGGACGGAACACCTGGCGTTCTGATAGTGCCCCTGCATCACGGCAACTCGCACCCCTGCCCATTGGCCCACAACACCATAAGGACCGATACTCATGGATCCCCGCGAATTTGGCTTTCAGGGGTTAGGTACGTTGGCACTACACGCCGGACAAGACCCCGATCCGTCGACCGGGTCTCGGGCCGTACCCATTCACCAAACCACCAGCTACAGTTTCCGCGACACACAACACGCCGCTGATCTGTTCGCGTTGAAGGAGATGGGCTGGATCTACACGCGGCTAATGAATCCCACGACCGACGTCTTCGAGCAACGCATGGCCGCACTCGAAGGCGGCGTCGCCGGGCTGGCGCTGTCCAGCGGACAGCAAGCCATTACCGTGGCGCTTTTGAACCTGGCTCAAGCAGGTCAACACATCGTCGCCGCCGCGGCACTCTACGGTGGCACCATCACTCTACTAGGACAAACCTTCAAGCGTTTGGGGATTAACGTCACGTTCGTCGACGCCACCGACGCGAAAAACATCGCCGCCGCGATCAAACCCAACACACGTGCGGTGTATATCGAAACATTGGCCAACCCGAAAAACGACGTGCTCGACTATCAGGCAATCGCGGACGTAGCCCATGCCGCCGGCTTGCCCGTGGTGTGCGACAACACGGTAATGACGCCCATGCTCTTCAGGCCCTTTGAGCACGGCATCGACATCAGCGTGTATAGCGTAACGAAGTTCATCGGCGGCCACGGTACGAGCATCGGCGGAGCGATCGTCGACAGCGGACGTTTCGACTGGACCGCCGAGCCCGACAAATGGCCGCAGTTCACCAAGCCCGATCCGGCCTACCACGGTGTGGTGTTCCACGAGGCGGTCGGGCCGTTGTGCTATATGATCACCTGCCGCACGAACTGGCTGCGCGACATGGGCGGCGCGATGAGCCCCTTCAACGCCTTCTTGTTCCTGCAAGGCCTGGAAACGCTCCACCTGCGGATGCCGCGCCACTGCGAGAACGCCCAACGGGTGGCCGAATTCCTCGAAGCCCATCCGCTGGTCACTTGGGTGAATTATCCCGGGCTTGCGTCGCATCCGTGCCACGAGCGGGCGAAGCAGTATCTCACCAAGGGCTGCGGGGCCATCCTGGGCTTTGGAATCCAGGGCGGTCGTGAGGCAGGCCAGCGGTTCATCGAATCGGTGAAACTGGCTTCCCACTTGGCCAACATCGGCGACGCGAAAACTCTGGTAATTCATCCCGCCTCGACCACTCACAGCCAGCAAACGGCCGAGGAACTCGTGTCGGCCGGAATTTCCGACGACTACATCCGCATGAGCGTTGGACTGGAAGACGCCGAAGATATTTTGGCCGATCTGGACCAGGCGCTGAAAGCGTCGCAGGCTTAATTGGAGACCTTTGCGGTGAATCCATGGCCGCTGAAGCGGCCAAACCTCAGAATATTCTCCATCATAAATCCCAAATCAAAAATCCCTAGCCTCTAGTCTCCAGCCCCTAGCTCCTCTCCATGTCGTCCAACCTCTTTGAAAGCAGCGATAGTGTGCGTCACGCCCGGGCGCTGAAGTTCGGGCAATTCGTTACGTTCGACGAACCTCTGGACCTGGAGATGGGAGGCCGGCTGTCGTCGGTTACCGTGGCGTACGAGACTTACGGCCAACTAAACGAACGTGGCGACAACGCGGTGTTGATTTGCCACGCCCTGTCGGGCGACTCGCACGTCGCCAACCATGACGACGAAGACGATCCCGGATGGTGGGATCTTGTCGTGGGCCCCGGCAAGGCCATCGACACGGACCGCTACTTCGTCATCTGTCCGAATATCCTCGGCGGCTGTCGCGGCACCACAGGCCCGAACAGCACCAATCCCGAGACGGGCAAACCCTATGGCACCGACTTTCCCCTGGTCACCATCGGCGACATCGTCGAGGTCCAGCGGCTATTGATCGATTACCTGGAAATCGAACGGTTGTTGGCCGTGGTGGGTGGATCGTTGGGTGGATTTGCCGCACTGACCTGGGCCACCCGCTACCCGGAACGTACGGAGGGAGTCGCTTGCCTCGCCACGTCGGCCCGACTGACCAGCCAAGCGTTGGCGTTCGACGTCGTTAGCCGCAACGCGATCATCCGCGATCCCGACTATCACGCCGGACGCTACTACGACAAAGGTTCCGGCCCCGCGGTCGGATTGGCCCTGGCACGCATGCTGGGCCACATTACCTACTTGTCGCGCGAAGCGATGAAAGAGAAGTTCGGCGCCGAACGTTTCCAAGGTCGCGACGTCCCCAGTCAGTTCGAAACACGATTCGCCGTCGGCTCGTATTTGGCCTACCAGGGCGATCGTTTCGTGGAACGATTCGACGCCAATAGCTACCTGACGCTCACCATGGCGATCGACCTGTTCGATTTAGGAGAAACGCCCGCGGCATTGGCCGAGAAACTGCAAAACTCCACCTGCCGCTGGTTGCTGGCCAGCTTCAGTAGCGACTGGTTGTTTCCGCAGTTTCAGTCACAGGAGATTGTCGACGCCCTGGTGGCTACCGACAAACCGGTGAGCTACTGCAACGTGCAAAGCAACTGTGGCCACGACGCCTTCCTGCTGCAACACGAATTGGCCACCTACGGCGGGTTGCTCGAAGCATTCCTGCACAACCTTGCCGGCGAGCCGATGGTGACCACGCTCGACAACGGCACGGAAATGTCGGACGGAACCGCCATCGCCTCCAGTCCCACAAGCATTTTCAATCACAACCGACGGCTCGACTACGACACCATCGTCGAACTCATCCCCCAGGGCGCCAGCGTACTCGACTTGGGCTGCGGCCGCGGCGGATTGCTCAGCCGGCTGAAGCAGCGAGGGCACGAGCGGCTCGTGGGATTGGAACTCGACGAGCAGGCCATTGTCACGTGCGTGCGCCGCGGGTTGGACGTCGTCCACGCCGACCTCAACCAGGGCCTAGCGTCGTTTGTCGACGAACAGTTCGACTTTGTTGCCCTCTCGCAAACCCTGCAAAGCATCAACGACGTGCAGCGCGTCATCTGCGAAATGCTTCGCGTAGGACGCCGGGGTATCGTCAGCTTTCCGAACCTCGGTTACCACGTCTACCGGCAGCAGTTGGCCGACCTGGGACAAGCACCCCAGGTCGACGCCGGCCAAGGCTACCGCTGGTACAATGCCCCCAGCGTACGCTTCCTCTCAATCACCGACTTCGAACAATTCTGCCGCGAACAGGGCATTCAGATCCACGAGATCGTCGCGCTGGACACCCATGCCGGCCGTCGGGTAACCGACGATCCCAACCTCAACGCCGACGTGGCCATCGCCGTATTGAGCAAGTAGGGCCGTTCGGAACAGACTGTCTTCACAGCCAGTGTGTTTCAACGTCACTTCGCAAACGCCTTCCGCGACGCTTCGTGGAAGGTGGGCAAGATTTTGCCGCCGTCGGGGCCAGGGTAACCGGCGTGCTGAACCATGAAGACCGTGACGAGCCGGCTTCGTGGGTCAACCCACATATTCGTGGAATAGGCCCCGCCGTGGCCACAGCCTCCGACGATTGCCGGGTCGGATTCGCCGTGCATCATGCGAGTGGTCGACCAGCCAAAGCCGTATCCGCCTTCGTGTCGACCGTCGTTGAGTAGACTTCCCGTTTGGGTCGAGGTCATCCGGCGTACGGCTGCCTCGGAAAGATAACGTCTGCCTTGGTACGTCCCGCCGCAGAGGATCATGCGACAGAACAGCGCCACGTCGGTCGCCGTGGAAAACAGCCCACCGGCCGGGCAGGCATAACGTTGGCTGCCAACGAGCGGATAACTGAGCTGGCCAACCTGAATTTCTTCTAAGCCGTTGTTGTCAGCATTCGGTTTATACGACTTGGCAAGACGCTGCAATTGCTCTTCGTTGGGCCAGAACGTGGTGTCGTTCATACCCAGCGGATCGAACAAACGCTTCTGCATGAATTCGGCAAACGGGGTGCCACTTACCACTTCGATAATGCGACCCGCCGTATTGATCCCGGCATTGCTATACTGATACTTGCTGCCCGGCTCGAAGATCAAGGGCGTCAAAGCGTAGCTGACCACCGCCTCGCGAAGCGGGCGCGCGTCGATCTTCTGCTCCACTCGCGACACAAACGGAAGTCCACTGGTGTGAGAAAGAATGTCCTTCACCTTGATAGGTCGGGCCGGCTTCTTCAGCAGTACATGCTCCGCGTCTTGCTCCACGACGAGCATCTGGCCTTTGAACTCGGGCAGATACTTTTCGACGGGATCGTCGACGTTCACTTTGCCTTCGTCGACCAGCATCATCAGCGCCGTGCCGGTCATTGGTTTCGACATCGAGGCGATCCAGAAGAGGTTATCCGTTTGCATCGGCTTTTGCGTGCCGACATCTGCGTAGCCAACCGACTCCAGGTTAAGCATTCCCTCGTCCGAAGCAACCAACGTCACCGCGCCGGCCAATGTGTGGCTATCGACAAACGGTTGAAGGCAGCAAGCGACACACGGTTTAGTCTTTGGGGTATTTGTCTCTTCCGCACGCACCTGGGCCCGACAAGGGCCGCCAGCAAAGTGAAACGCGGACAGGACCAAAACAGCCAAGGAAACGGAAGAAAGGTGGAGCTTCATCATCGGCGGGAACTCTTCGTTGCACGGTGGGACATCAACAGTTCATTGCACAAGGCAGAACCATCCGTTGCCCCATTGTCCGGACATTTTGCCGCCAAATCAACGGTAGCGTCGAATAAAACGGCTGATCGAGCGTGGCGTCCGTACGCCCCGCACTTCAACAAGCCCCCCTCCACAAGACTACACGCCTGCAACACCTCGCGATATTTTTGCTACTCGTAAAAGTAGTGAATTGGCTACGCAGCGGGTTTTCCCGCAATTGCCGGGCTCCCGTTGGTCGCCCTCGTGTCACTTTGTGCGACGCTCACTAACATAATCCGCCGTCCCTCTCCGGCAGATTGCGTCAATCTCCCAGCAATAGGGGGATGCGGAGTCGATATTTCACGAAATCGGCTTTTTTCTTTGGTAGTTTGGCCGAGGCGCGTCCATTTGTTTATTGGAGGGCCAATTTATCGCATCGCCCCCCCTTTTTAGCCATCCGGCAGTCGGCCATCGCAAATCGCGATTTACTTATCGCCCCAGGCATGGTCCGCAACAGTCGGCGCCGGCCATAACAAGGGCGAAATATGTTACGGAAGGCGCACAAGCACACAAATGCCGATCCAGACGGACACCAAACGGGCATGACAACGAGTTCCGATGATCTGTCGCACGACTTCGGTCGCTTACTGCTTCGACACGAAGGGCGAATCTACGGTCTGATTCGCCTGCTCGTGCCCAACCGCGCGGATGCCGAAGATGTGTTTCAGAACACGGCGTCCGTTCTGTGGCGCAAGTTCGACCATTTCAAACCGGGCAGCGATTTCGTCGCTTGGGCGCTAACCATTGCGAGATATCAGGCCAAGGACTACCTCAAGAAGCAAGGGCGAGACCGGCTGCGGTTCAGCCAGCCGTTGATCGATGCCCTGGCCGAGGAGGCCACTTCGCCGTCTTCTCCGGCAAACGGTGTCGGCACCGCTCTGGAAGGGTGCTTGACCAAACTCTCCGACCGCGATCGCGAGATCATTCGTTATCGATACGTCGGCGGCAGCCCGGTCCCCAAGATTGCCACGATGTTGAATCGTCCGCCGACGACGATCTACAACGCCCTGAAACGTATTCGCCGAGCATTGGCCGCCTGTGTTGAACGAACTTTGGCCCAGGAGGAGCACGCCCTATGACCGCCTCCCGCCTGCTCGACGAAATGTACGACCTGGCCGACGCCTACTGCGATGGGTCGCTCGACGGCGACGGTCTCAAACGGCTCGACCAACTACTTCTCGACACTTCGGAACTGCGCCGCACCTTCACCGTTTATGTCCAAACAGTTGCCGAAGTCGAACGACAAGGTGCTCGTGGTACACTCGCCGACCCCTTGGATCTTCAGGCGAAAGAGAACTCTGTGGCTTGCGACTGCCTGATTGAGCAGCCGAGTGGTTACTTTTCCACAGTTATCGACAAAACCAAAACCGCTTCGGCACACCATCCGTTTGGTGTGTCAATGGCTGTGGCGGCGTGTGCCGTGGTGGTCGTTCTCAGCGTCTTGGCCATCTCCCATTTACCCCAGCGGCATCGGCAGTTGGGAAGTTCTCCCACCGAAGAAACTGCGGCCGCAAACATTGTAGTTCTCGTGGGCGGAACGGTCGATTGCCAATGGGCCCCGAAAAGCCCCGCCCTGCAGTCCGGCCAACTCGTACCGGCCGACCAGCGTTTCGAACTGACCAAAGGCCTGTTGAAACTCGTTTACGACAACCAAACCCGTTGCCTGCTCGAAGGGCCGGTGGCGTTCCGTGTAACGGCAGACAACGCCATCCGCATCGAATCGGGACGGCTGGCCGCCAGCGTTCCAACGGCTGCCGTGGGCTTTCGAGTTCACACGCCTTGCGCCGACGTCACCGACCTGGGTACGGAGTTCGGGATAGCGGTTGAGCCGAGCAAACAAACGGCAGTCCACGTGTTCAAAGGAAGCGTACGGATTTCGCCTTTGGTCGAGGGGCTTTCCGAATTGACCCTGGTGGCGGGTCAGGCCGTCGAATTGAAGGCGAACGGCACGCTCCTTACAACGGCAACGGTGCCCGCCGATCGTCGCGACTTTGTGTCGCAACTCCCAATCGGTCCCGGCGGCGGCTACGCGGAAAGCCACTTCGACGCCGACACCGAAGGATGGCGCGTAACACTCGACGCGCACATGCCGCCGGAACACAAGACGGAAGCAGGGCCACATGGTGGCTATTTCGAGGCATTCGACAATTGGCAACGATTGCCCGAGCGCATACGACACGACCCCATGTTTTTCTCCTTCGTGGCTCCGCTTCCTTTCCTGGGAAACCATCGCGCGGCTTACGGCACGCACTTGGCGTTCGACTTGCGGATCCACGGAGGTGGCGGGTCCGTTAAAACGCCCAGAATGTGCCAACTGCACGGCGCCGAAATGGTGCTGGGCTTTCCGATTAAAACCGCACCGAACGACAACTCTTGGACACACTATGAGATCCCGCTTGAGGCCGACCGTGGCTGGGTACGCCTCGACCTCGCCGACACACCGCCAGCGGACGCCAAGGACCTGAAAGCTGTCTTGGGCGATTTGCGTCGCATCTTGATTCCCGGCGAGTTCTACTACGGCGTCGAAACGGCCGGGTTGGACAATGTTGTGCTGGGAGTTGAAGCTGCCTCAGACGAAGCAGTCAGCGATCGGCCACAATAATGCGCTACGCACGAGAAAAAGCGGAAGATAAAAACACACAAAACCCCTAATGGTCGAAAGGACAGCGAAAATGTCACTCCCCAGAATTGGCATGCTCCTTGCGTTCTTCCTGTTCGTCGTCGCTGCCGATGCCCGCGCGGAGATGATGCCCGGGGCTATTGGCAACGATGGAGCGAACGGCTTCGACGGCAGCATTTCCGTCGTAGTCTCGTCGGTCGTCGAGCCGGCCAGCGGTCGCGATGGTCCTGCCGCGATCAACGGCGCCGGACTTTCGATCGATGGCGCTCACACCGCGCCAGAGTATGGCAATGAGGTATCCTGGCTCTCCAGTTCGTCAGACCTTACGGGCTATTTCGCCGTCAACCTGGGCGGCGCGTACGAGCTGGATCATCTACAATTCTGGAATTTCCAGGGCCTTGCCCGATCCAACCGGGGTATCAAGACGGCCGACATCTATGTTTCGACATTTGCAACCCCCGCCAACTACGACTTCGCCAACAACAGCGAGTGGACGCTGCTGATCGACAACCAGACGTTCACCGAAGCCCCCGAGCGAGAGGATATTGACTTCTCCCAAATCGTCGATCTGTTGGATACCAACGCCCGCTGGGTCGGATTCGACATCCAGTCGAACTACGGCGGCGGTTTCACCGGCCTCAGCGAGGTCCAGTTCTTCGGGGCCGTGGTGCCCGAGCCGTCCACTTGGCTGTTGAGCTTATTCGCTATCGGTGCGGCACTCATCGTCGGCCGACTACGGTGAAGAATACCAGAGCGAATTAGTCGTTGTGTTCAAAAAAGGACTGCAAAAATGACACCTCCCAAAATCGGAATGTTCGTCGCGTTCTGCCTACTCGCCTGCTGGGCGACCGTTGCCAGCGGCGAAATGATGCCCGGGGCCATTGGCAACGACGGGGCCAACGGCTTCGACGGCAGTATTTCCGCGTTTGCCTACACCTCGATTGGTTCGAACGGCCGTGTACCGGCGGCCGCCGTTAACGGTGCTGGACTTGCGGCCGACGGTCTCCATTCGGCACCCTCGTGGGGTTACAACGTCGCGTGGGAATCGGCATCAGGGGATACCGCAGGCTACTTCGTCGCCGACTTGGGCGAAGCCTATGCGTTGGATTACCTCAAGTTCTGGAACTTCCAATACAGCAACGACGGAGGCACTATCCTCACGAGCCGTGGCGTCCAATCGGCCGACATCTATGTTTCGACCGTCGACACTCCGAGCAATTACGACTTCGCCAACAACAGCCAATGGACGTTGCTGATCGACGACCAAGTGCTCGCACAAGCTCCCGGGACAACGACCAACGACTACTCTCAGCAGATAAACCTGAGTGGAACCAGCGCCCAATGGGTGGCGTTCGACATCCTCTCGAACTACGGCGATCTTGGCTACACCGGCATCAACGAAATCCAATTTTTCGAGGCGGTGCCTGAACCGTCAACCTGGCTGTTGAGCCTGTTCGCCATCGGCGCGGCACTGATTGCTGTCCGGCGACGATAAACACCTTTTAACTTACGCGTAGCACAAGCAGCCAGTGACACCCCCATGAAACACGCCTTTCTCGCTACATTACTACTGGGTATCGTAACACCAACCTTTGGCCAAACGCCAAAAGAGGCTGTTGTCTGGATCGAAGCCGAGCAATTCGCGGAGCCGGGCGGTTGGGTCAACGACCAACAATTCGTCGACATCATGGGTTCGCCCTATCTGTTGGCCAACGCCCTGGGCAAGCCGGCCGACGACGCCGTCACCACGGCAACCGTGCCGCGAAAGGCCGACTACCGTCTCTGGGTGCGTTGCCGCGATTGGCGACCTGAGCATTCGCCCGGCAAGTTCCAGGTGGTGGTCAACGGTGTGCCGTCGAAAACGACCTTTGGTGTCGCTTCCAACGACGCGTGGCAATGGATCGACGGCGGCTCATTCGCCTTGCCCGCAGGCGAAGCCGAGGTTCGATTGCACGACCTGACCGGTTGGTGGGGTCGTTGTGATGCGGTGGTCTTAACAACCGGAGCCCAACCAAGCAACCAACTCGACCAACTCGCGAAACAACGACAGCGCCACGGCGGCACAAGTGCCACGGTCGAGCCCAAAGGCCCCTACGATGTGGTTGTCGTCGGTGGCGGTTTGGCCGGCTGTTCGGCAGCGATCGCCGCCGCGCGGCATGGTTGTTCCGTGGCTTTCGTCCAGGATCGTCCCATATTGGGCGGCAATGCGTCGTCCGAAATCCGCGTGGCCGTCAGCGGCGATACGTCGCACGAGCCCTTGGATCCCATGGAGACGGGCATCATCGAAGAGCTTCACCCGTTAGGAGTCCGCGGCGACCCGTCCCGGCGTTACGAAACCGTAGTTCGAAGCCAGCCGGGAGTCGGTCTTTTCCTCAACACCCGCGCGACCGGCGCAGTAAAAGCCGACGACGCAACGATTGCGGCCGTCGAAGCCATCGACGTGCAAACTGGCCAGCGCTACGAGTTTCGCGGAAAATACTTCATCGACTGCACGGGCGACGGTTGGGTTGGCTATTGGGCCGGCGCAGCCTACCGCCAGGGACGCGAAGCAAAATCGGAGTTCGGCGAACCGGCCGCCCCCGAAAAGGCTGACAACTACTCGTTGAGCACCTCGCTGAACATGTCGCGAATCGTTCCGCGCGATGAACCGGTCGAATTCACCGCCCCGCCGTGGTGTCCGAAGTGGAAATCGTGCGACGACTTCGACCCATCGCCAAAGAAAACGGTCCATTCGCGCGGCGACCTGCCCCCGGAAGGTTGGCACACACGCAAAATGAGCACCGGCCGACATCCCGACACGCCCAGCCCCGGCTGTGGCACGTGGTGGCTGGAGAGCGGCGGCACACAAGACACGATCGCCGACGCTGAACGCATCCGCGACGATCTGTTACGGATCAAGCTCGGGCTGTGGGATCACGTGAAGAACCATTGCCCGACGTTTCGCGAGTTGAACCGCCATCGCGAGTTTGTCTGGACCAGCCATATCGCTGGCAAACGCGAGTCGCGCCGCATCGAAGGCGACTACATTCTCAGCCAACGGGACTACATGGAGCGAACCATCCATCCCGACACCGTGGCCTACGCCGGATACAATGTCGACCCACACCATCCCCAGGGCTTTTGGACTACCGGTCCGCAGGCATTCCGGCTCTACCACTTCAAGGTCAGTGTTCCCTATCGGATTCTCTACTCGAAAAACATCGACAACCTGCTGATGGCCGGCCGGAACGTTTCGGCAACCCACATTGCGTTCAACGGCGTTCGTGTTCAACGAATTACGTGCATGATGGGACAGGTCGTCGGCACGGCCGCGGGAATGGCAAACCGCTATGCCACCACGCCACGTGGCATCTATCGCGAACACATTGGCGAGCTTCAGCAAACTTTGCTTCGCGACGGTTGTTACCTGATGGGCGTGAAGAATGAAGACCCCAGCGACTTGGCGCTGAAGGCCACCGTAACGGCATCAAGTTACGCAACGATCGCCGATCCGCGCAAGCCCAAGGCCGACGGCGTCACGGTTACGCTGGTACCCGACAACGTTGTGAACGGCTGGAATCGGGCCGTTCATGGCGAACCAAACTCCTGGGCGCCCGGCAAAAAGCAATCCGGCACCCGATGGATTGAACTCGATTTCGGTCGCCCGGTCGCGTTTGACGAAGTCCACGTCAACTTCCAACTGCCGGAGATGGCGGCCGAAGCCTACGACCTGGTCGCCGGCGACGGCCGTAACTGGCAGACGGTGTGTACGGCCGAAGGTAACACCCAGCGCCGCCGCATCAACCGATTCGACGAGATTCGAGCGTCAAAACTACGACTTCTTCTTAAAGCCGGTGCAACAGAAACAGATGAAGCTCGCATTTGCGAAATCCGCGTTTACGGACAGTAGGAGGTGCATTAACCATGTAGGCTATGCTTTAGCGCGGCAGGGCCGCAACCAATTGGTGCTACCGCACCTAGGCAAGAAACCGCTCGCGTTGGTCGCTTGTTTTGAAGAGATTGTTTCATTCCTGGCAATAAACGGCATAGCGTGGCAGGGCCGCAGACTTTGGTCCTAACGCGCCACGGTAAAAAACGCTCCATACTGCATCGCCACGCTGAAGCATAACCTACGCACGTTGAAAGGAACGAGTGGCTTGGCGACCCTACAAGCCGCGACGTCCCCTCACCCCCGGCCCCTCTCCCCGAAGGGAGAGGGGAGAAGGTTTTTCAAATGAATGCTTATCGCAAGCGTGCTTTCACCCTTGTGGAACTCTTGGTGGTGATCGCCATCATCGGTATCCTGATCGCACTGCTGTTGCCGGCGGTGCAAAGCGCTCGGGAAGCCGCTCGGCGGATGCAGTGTTCGAACAAGCTCAAGCAACTCGGCCTGGCGTTGCACAACTACCACACGGCACACGGAGTCTTCCCGCCCGGCGGCATCACGAAGGCTCCTCGAACGACTTGTTACCTTTTAATTGATGGAAATCGCTCGACCGACACCGGCGCACCGTGGACCGTATTGATTCTTCCCTATCTGGAAGGCAACGCCCAATACGATCAGTACGACTTCGACCAGCCGTTTTCCGCCCTGTATTGGATATCGACGCCCAACCGAAAGATGCAATTCCACCCGAACACCCAGTTCCACTGCCCTTCCGACCCAAATTCCAGTTCTGATGTCTGCGTGTCGAACTATTTCGCTTGTCAGGGCGGCGGTGCCACGCCGTTGTGCCACGCCACCACGGGTGGCAGTAACCGAGCGTTCTTCCACAACGGCATCTTCCACAACAATTCCGAGGTGAAGATCGCGCACGTTCGCGACGGCACGTCGAACGTCTTCCTCGTTGGCGAAACAAAGTATTGCCCTCATCCCGACGGTGAACCCGAGGGCGCCTACGCCAGTTGGGACAGCGGGTTGCGGATTCATGAGGACGCAGCGTACGCGTTCCCGTTGGGCCTTTGCGCCACGATGAACGCCATCAACTCGGCCAACTGGGAAGCCTACAATCCGGCCGCCCATTTCAGTGGCGACGTGGCGGCATCGACGTTCGGCAGCCACCACCCGGGCGGCTGCCATTTCGCCTTGGCCGACGGCTCGGTCCATTTCGTGGCCGAAACGATCGACATCAACGCCTATCGCAGCATGGGCGTTCGCAACGACGGCTTGCCACTGGGCGGGTTCGGCGAGTAGTCAACCATCCTGGACTGCCTCCCACCCGGCACACCGCCTCGTCGACGGCTATTTGCCAGCCAGTTGCCCGGCTACCTGCTCGAAGAACGCAACCGATTCGGCATGCGTCTCGATCGGCTCATTGGGGTTGCGTTCCCATTCGATGCCGAAATAGGGATGCGCTATGCCCTGCTTTTTGACTTCGGCCAAAATGTCGGCAATCCGTCCCTTGCCTTGGCCCCAAATCACGTCCTTCGCGCCTCGCACGCCGAAATCGTCGAGGTCCTTCAGGTGGAAGGTTTTCACTCTCGGGCCGATCTTCCGGAGCATTTCGACCGGTTCAAGGCCCGATCGGCACCAATGTCCCGTATCGCAACAGAAGCCCATCCTCTCGGAGCGGCCTTCAAGGGCAGCCAAACCGATATCCGGATTCCAGTATTGCGACGGTTTCGGGTGGTTGTGCAAGGCGAAATCGACCTTGTATTGTTCGGTCAGCGGCTCGAACACGTCGAGCATTTCCTCCGACGGTTCGCCGACGATAAACTCGATGCCCATTTCGGCGGCGAACTCGAACAGGGCCTTGGCCGCGTCGGCATTGCCCGCGCTGGCATAGCAGCCAAGCAGGCGGACACCGCAATCGGACGCCTTCTTTTTGAGATCGCTTCGCAGTGTCTTCGACAACCCAGGACCGGACTGCGCCTCCGGGTGTTTTGGACTGAGCTTCTGCCAGGCAAACAGTTCGGTATGGTGCAAACCCGTAGCCGTGATTTTGTCGAGCGATTCAAACAGGGTACCGTTCCGAAACGAATAGGCAGAAAATCCCACCCGCCAACCGATTTTCGTCGCGTTGGGCGTTGCCTTGATTAACGGCTCGGCCGCGTGGGCGTGGAAACCATTAAACCCGGTCAAAGCGGCTACTGCTCCCCCGGCAGCGCTGCGGGCCAGGAAGTTGCGTCGAGTTACTTTGGACATGGCGTTCTCTCTTCTTCTATTGGGGCCTGCATTGCTTGCGGAACGAGGGCGACCAACGGGAGCCCGGTTCGCGGGGACAAAACGTAACGAAATGTTCCACAATTAACCTCGGAATCAATAGTTGCTTGAGTTGCTTCCTGCGCGTTTGGTCCAATCCTCATGTCGAAAACAATGTGTCATCCGTGTGTGAAGCGTCAGCTACTACAACCCCAGACGATAACGGTTAGCACGTTCAGCGATGTTTGCATCGGTACTGATCTCGGCGACGCGCCGCAGAATCGGGTCGAAGCGTTTCAGGTTGGGATGTCGCAAGAAACGATGATGGGCCAATTCGACAATCGCCGCGCACGCAGCTTGAGCTAGCTCTTGTTGATCCAGGTATTGTGCAATCCAATCGACCGAGGCCATCGTCCGTACCGCGGCGGCACGCCGAATCACCAGGCGGCGGTCGTCGACGTTCTCGGCCAATTGCATGGCCTTCTGAAGCATCGCTAACGTGTCGGACGGTGCCCGGTCGCATGGCAGGCTGACCACGCGGATGTACGCCCGCAAGGCCCAACGCTGATGGGTACGATTGTCGTCGCTGGTAGCAATCTTTAACAGTTGGTCGGCCACTTCGGCATTGGGCCAGTTACACAGCGCACGAAGGGCGGCCTCCCGGATGGCCGGATCGCTGGCAGCCAACGCAGCCTCGACACGTTGCTTCACTGCCGGTCCACCCAAACGTCCCAGCAACGGTAGGTAGTCGGCGGCGTCGATGCCCGAGGTGTCACCCAGAGCCTTCAATACGAGCCCCGCTCGATCGATGTCGGCGGACGCCTTATCGCACACAATCAGGATCGTTTTTTCGACCTCATCGCGTCGTTTTCCTGGCGGTGTTCGCAGGTACAGCCGCACCAAGCGTGGAATGTCCGACGAATCGGGATCAGCGATGCCACGCAAGCCATCGAGCGCCGGACCATACACCGCCGGGTCATCGCTTGCAGCCAAGGCGATCAACGGGTCGATGGCCGGGTAATACTTCAGCCGCACCAGAACGTCGATCGCTCGATCGCGAGTTTGCGGCCGATCCCGCAAGGCGTCCAACAGCGCCTTGCCGACTTCTTCTCGGGCAGGCAACTGCAAAAGGGCTTGGCCGGCGGCCTCCGCAATGTCTTGTTCCGCGTCGAGCATTTTCACCAGGAGCGGGATCGTCGTCGCGTCGCCCAAGGTTCCGAGAAGGCGGATTCCCGACAGCTTGATTTGCCGGTCGCTGCTGTTGACGAGCTCTAGTACCTGCGGCAACACGTCGCTGCCCTGACGGGCGGCAAGCGTTTGTAGCACAAGCGATCTGGTCTGCTCGTCCAAATCGCTTCGGCCAGTGACCAGCTCTTCGAGTTGTTTGTCGGAGAGGTCCTGAATATGTCCGGCCGCCAGGCGGCGCTGCGCATCGTCGCCCTGAGTGAGCCATGCCACAACCGTCGCATTCATGGCATCACCCTTTTGCCGCAGCAGGCTTTCCAAGGCGGCACGGCGGACGCCAACTGCTTCACCAGGCTTGCTTAACCGCTCGAAAATGGCGACCGCCTGCTGTTTGCTGTCCGCTTTTTCCAGCGATACCGCACACCGCAATAAGGCTACGGCAAGCTCGCGAGCAGCGGGCTTGCTCGTGATGTCCATTCGGGAGAGCAGGAATGCCGTGGCTTGCTCGCCACCGAGGTTTCCCAACGCCGAAACGGCAGCGGCAGCTACCGCGGGATCATCGGCGTCGGCCAGTTTTTTCAAGGCTGGTACCGATTGTTCATCACCCCGCACGGCGACTGACTGCACCACGCCAGCCAGTTCCTTCCCCCGCAGCGTCTTCAATCCCTCGCGCAAGGCCACAAGCGATGCCTCCCCGGCAATCGCCTGAAGCGCGTATCGGGCCATTTCCGACGTGTTTTTCTCGACCAGCAACCGCGCAAGCATTGGCACCTCGGCGGGTGTGCCGATTTGCCGGAGTTGGAAACACACGTATTTCTTGGCGGCCAACGTCGTTTGCGGTTTTTCCAGCAGGCCTGCAAGCCGGGCAGCACACGCCGCTCGGACGCTCGGATCGGCCATGGCTTCGATCACCACGCGATCGATCGCCAGAAGCGGAGCCATGTCTTGACCGTATTCGTACTGCGGAAGCGACGCCCAAGCGTCGTCTGCCGACATCGCGTCTGCGGCATCGGCGCTTCGCATTACGACGCACAATGCCAGAAGACTTAGCACTAGGGCAGGAAGTCGAAGGAATGTGTTCATGGTAGGTAACCAAAGGAAAGGGTTCTGGGGATTCGAACGTTTCCTCCCCTCTCCCCCTTGGGGAGAGGGGCCGGGGGTGAGGGGCGTTCACTCCATTGATCGTCCGTTCTGAATGGAAGCAGTTTCACATTATTACTAGCTCAAACTAAAAACGCTTCTGACGGTGGAGCCGCAAATGGACACCAATGAACGCAGACAGGAAGGGATTCCGGCATCGAATAGGCTATCCGGCATAATGGGTTTCCAAATCGATTTTTTCGGCAGTCAGGCACATCAGACATCTCAGGTTCTCAAGTTGTTCTCTTCATCTGCGTGTATTTGTACTTATCCGCGGCTTATGCCCATTGCTCTCGAACCGTCGATCTTTTCGTGGTCGGCAGTAACATCAGGTTTGCGGTCTCTTCACGACCGCCCTCACCCCCGGCCCCTCTCCCGACACGGGAGAGGGGAGAAAATCCTAGATCGTCCACGGGCTGCGAGTTGCCCGGGATAACATCGTGTTGGCCTCGTCGTCATCGACGAACTGGTCTTTCGTCGGGTTCCAGGTGAGCTTCCGCCCCAGTCGCAGGGCGATGTCGGCAACGTTGCCCAATGTGCTGGCGGCATGGCCCGTCTCGACCGGAGCGACCGGATCTTGACGCGTGCGGATACTACGAAAAAAGTCGGCTGTATGGGCCGTATACGGATTGCCGTGCGGGGGACTAACATGCAGAGGAACGTCCGACGGTTTCAGTTTCACGGACAGCAACGACGCAGGTTCCGCCGAAATACCCCGGCGGTTCACATGAACCCAACCTTCTGACCCGAGGAACTTGCAGCCCTGTTGGCAAGGATTGCCCGAGTTCGTGTAGCGCATCTTCAACCCGCTGGACCACTCGAGGTCGGTTTGCCACGAGATCCAGGTGTCGGTCATGCCTTCCGTAGGCAGCACGCCGGTGCCTTCGATGCTGAACGACGCGTCGAACACCTCGGGACATCCCCAACCGGCGATGTCGAGATGATGGACACCCCAGTTGGTGATGAAACCGGCGCAATAGTGCGAAATCATGTACATCGCCAACCATTCGCACCGCTTGTTGTCGAACGGGATATACGGTGCGGGACCGGTCCACATGTCATAGTCGAATCCTTCGGGTGGATCACACGGCGCGGCCGCCGGATAGGCTCGACCTCCGGGCGCCCCCACTTCGATCGTGTGGACCTCGCCCAGGTAGCCATTGCGTGCCAACTCGCAGGCTTGGCGAAACTTCGGATCGCTGCGTTGCTGGGTGCCGGTCTGAAATACGCAACCGTAGCGGCGCACGGCCTCGCGCACGCGGATTCCTTCGGCGATCCAACGCGTAACAGGCTTCTCACCATAAAGATCCTTTCCCGACTCGATCACCCGGCTATAGAGCACGCCGTGCCAATGGTCCGGCGCACAACCCCAAACGGCGTCGATATCGTCCCGGGCAAGTACCTCGCGAAAATCATTGTAAATCACGCAGCCCTGGTACGACTCTTTTCCGAGGCGTTCCGTATAGAAGCTCTCCACCTGCTTCTGGGCCCGTTCGGCGCGTTGCCGCCGGCAATCGGCGATGGCCACAACCTGATGGTCCGGCAACGGTCGCATTGCTCCAAGCGAACTGCTGCCGCGATTGCCCACACCGAACATGGCAATGGTAATTCGCTCGCTGGGCGGCAATTGGTTGTTGAGTCCCAGCGCCGACGCGGGGACAATCCCTGGGGCGGCAACGGCGGCCAACGTGCCGGCAACAAAACGCCGCCGCGAAACGCCGGCATTGCGTTTCTTTTTGTAGTGAATGCTATCGTTCATGAGGTTATCCCGTAACGAAAAATGGTGAACCGCTACTCGACTGCATTCGAGCGAATGTCTTCCCGAGGGCCATGGGGCAAGGACTTAACAAGAACCAGCGGGTCGAATCGAAAAGGACACTCGCCGGCTGCCCATGCCATGCTACGCAAAAGTAAGATACGAAAGTACGGATCGTCGAACGTTGTTGAATAATGTCCCAGCGCACAACCAACGACCCGTCCTTTGCCATAGGTATGCGTCCACAACTGGGGCTGGGGTGTTTTTCTTCCCGCCCCCGGCGGAACGCTCTCATCGGACGTGGCCAATACCTGTACCGTACCCAAGTCGCCGGTCGGCGGCCAATAGGGTTCGTCGACAAAACGCATCGTTTCTGGCAGACCCAGGCAGATCGGATGCAAGGCGTCAACGATCTTCAACTCGACTGGGCCATGCCTCCAATGCATCGAATTCCCAAACATCACCCCGGCCACCGAGCAGAGTTTTTTACCATCCCCTTGTGCCAAATCGCAAACGGTATAGGTCGCCGAATGCACCTGCACATACCCGTCACCGCCCGAAATAAACGCTTCAAGTTGTTCGATTTGCGAATGACTGAACGTCCTTCCTTTAGGCGTTCCCGGATAGCAGTACATCACCAGCAGATCAGCCTTGGCCAATTGCTGCTCAGTAGGCCACCGACGAGCCGTAGCCACTTCGACCTTCGACGCATGCGTGGCCAGCAACGTCTGCCACTGCTCTTGCCAAAGTGGATAATCATGTTCGCCGGGGCCATGATCCTTCACATCTGCCAGAAGGAGAATATTCAACGTATGAAATTCCTCGGTCGACGGCGGCTTAGGAGCACGAGCCAACACGTCTTCGACTTCCGCCCGCGAACGTGGCAAGGAAGGTTCAGCCGCGAGCCACTCCGCGCTCGACAGCGAACCCAAAATCGCTGTAGTCAACGTCACAGCAAGAACATGCCTACTCACTTGTCGGCCTCCGCCCACAGCGAATTGATCAATTCCACAGTTCGATCGACCAACACTTGCCCACCCTCGGGCCCCACCGCACAACTGTGAACTACCGCGCTGTAATGGCCACCTTCGACGGCACGTTGGGTCGGCAAATAGCCGCCTCCTCCGTATAGGTTTTCGCACGGGTTGCCCGACAGTTGAATAATAAACGTCTGTACCGCTCGACTTCGCGTCTTGATCCGTATGCCGAAATCGACAAACAGTTCAAACGGATTGGTACAAACGGCCACGTCGCCCAAGCGAATCGCGTGTACTTCCGTCGTGAACTCCGGCTTGCCCTCCTTTTGGGCTTCGTAGCGTTTTATGGTGGCCTGATACCACAGCCAACGACGACGGTTCTTCTCGTACCGCGCGGGATCCGCTTCCAGGTCTCGGCATGCTCGCGTGGCCTCTTTGTATTCCTCGTCGGTGACAATGCGTGCCGGGAGTGTCAGTTGCTTGACCCGATGCCTTAGGACGACATCGCCATGAATATCCTTTTCGACGACATCGTACGTGTCGTCCACAGCGCGGACGATTCGTCGGGCGATCTCTTGCAGTCGCGTGAGATCGCGGAGCTGCCGCATGCGTTCTTCGGCCGCTTTGCGGTACATCAAATGGGGCGACTGGTCGCCGGCCGCACCAGTCCACCCGAGTACAACGATCTCATCGCCGTAGCGCTCGTGCAGCATCTGTCGCACTTCGTGCCAAAAGTCGGCGTTGATCGCCCGGCGACTTTCTACTTCCTGGGAAGGACACACCACGTTAATCGCAACGGCCGTGAGCTTGCCCAAGCCATCGAAAAAGAACAACGACTCGATGGCGTGGTCTTCGTAGCCTTCGAGTTGGCGGAATTCCGGCACATCCGTCTTGCCGTACATCTGTGCCTTGCCATTGGCGTAAACGGCGCGGCGGTTCAGCCCGACCACCGCATGGGACAGACCCCAGGTAACCCCGCCCTGCTTGCGGTCTTTCCAGGCCTGGACAATCGCCGCAGCAATCCGCGGTGCGGCGAACTGTATGTAGTCCTTCGGCTGCATGATGTCGTCGGGAAGCGAGAATTTCCCTTCGCGACACTCGGGCGCCGTGTGCGTATGGGTACCGTTAACGACGATCTTGCTGACATCAATCCCCGGCTCCTTTGCCGCAACTTGCTTTCGGATGGTCGTCAACAAGTCGCGTGCCACGCCAATCAAGTCGCAGGAAACGAAAATCGTCTGCTCGACCGTCTTTTCGCCCTCGCATGACTCCAACGCCACGATGTTCGCCGTCACAGGCGTTTCCACCGTCGTGGTAACGCGAGGATGAAACTGCCCGGCCAATGCCACCGGTCTGTCGGGTGTAATGTCGGTCGTGGCCGTACCGATCAGAAGCTCTGTGGCCGACGCGGCCGAGACCATCCCCGGTGCACTGGCGAGAAACAGGAAGAAGACGCTCAATGTCAGCACAACTCGACGAAGAATAGCCATTAGACTCCTCCTTCTCATTGTTGTTGTGACGTGTCAGGGTGCCATGCCCACGCTTGCGTGGGCATGCTTCGACGCAACGGTTTTTTGCATGCCCACGCAAGCGTGGGCATGGCACCCGGCAAACCTGCACGCAAATTACAACAACGAACTAAGGTGCTCATAACTTCGCTTCGCTTGATCGATCGTACCGCATTCGACCGAGAAGACCAAATCGCGAGGGCATTTGCGGCAAATGTCGATCACCCGGGCCCAGTCGATTACGCCGTCGCCGCAGGCACAACCGACGGGCGTGCCGGTAACTTTTCCGCGTTCGGAATCGGAGTGCTCCACCGTGATGTCCTTGGCATGTAGATGCACGAGCCGGTCGACCACGCGTTCCAGCCAGGCGTACGGGTCTTGTCCCGCCAAATAGGCGTTGCCCGTGTCGAGGTTGATGCCAATCGACGGCGAGTCGACCAGATGGTAGATCCGGTCAAGTCCCTCGGGCGTCTTCGAGTACTGAGCGTGGCATTCCAGGCCAATCAGCACATTACGCCGCTCGGCAACAAAGGCGGCCTCTTGCAGCGTGTACCGCATCAACACATGGTCTTCTTCTTCGGTCGTCCACGGGGCCTTGATGCCTTCGTCGGTGTTTACCACCGGCGCACCACATTCGGCCGCACAACGAATGGCCAGCTTGAGGTACTCGCCATGGTAGTCGGGTCGGCCCAAGGGTCCATGAGCCTGTAGACCCGAGATTTTCAGGCCGTTTCGTTCCGCAGCACAACGCAGTCGATGCGGATCGTCGAAGAGCGACACAGTGTGGAAGTAACCGGCCTCGCTCATCAGTTCGCGGCCGAAGTGGACCATCGGCTCAATGTACTCGTAGCCGATCTCCGCGGCACGTTCCACGCCCCATTCAAACGGCTTGTCATGATGCCGGGTGGCCTCCAAATTCATTCCTAGGAAGATGTTTCCCAAGGCTTGTCTCCTATTGTTTTACGAAGGTAAGGCATTCCCAACCGCTGACGGTCACCGAACGCGTGGACTGATCGTCGCAAGGCCACGCCACGAGTACCGCGTTACCGTACCTCTTCAACATCGCTCGTCGACTGACGATCGTCAATGACAACTTTCTGCAATTCGTTTATACTTTCCGATAGGGGCTGGGGCCCGGGAACTAGAAGCTAGAGTTTTGGGGGTGACACCCGTATCGTAAAAAGCCGCGACCGCGTGTGTGCCACTGGCTCTGCCAGTGTGGAGCAGTCTACAGCCCAAAGCACTGACAGAGCCAACGGCACTCCGATCTGGTAGGTCGCCGCGCAAACAATTGGGACTCAAACGAAAGACGCTCGAAGAGGCGCGAAGCGTCAACTAATGGCATGCAAAGAGATTGACGGGGGACGAGACAATGTTGGCCGAGACCGACAATGCTCGCCCCTTGAGAGCGAATACTCGGATCATTGTTTTCGGTTTAGGCAGGGAGTTGCACTGTGAAGACCCGTCAAGTCGCCGTAATCATCAACCTGGTGCGGCCGTACGACCGCGGCATCATCCGCGGCATCGCCCACTACATGCACGAAGTGGGCAACTGGAGTCTTTATGCCGAAGAAGATCCCATTCAGAAGTTGCCCGACTTGAAGACCTGGAAAGGCGATGGCCTGATCGTCGACTTCGACGACCACAAAGTGGCCGCGGCGTTGAAGGGAGTGAAGCTGCCGGTGGTCGGAATCGGCGGCGGCTACGGCTGGTACGATTCCGCGTCCAAGGCCCCTTACTTCGTAACCGACAACACAACGATGGCCACCCTGGCGGCCGAACATCTGATCGACTGCGGCCTGACACGCTTCGCCTACTGCGGCTATCCCCGCACCCGTGTCAACGGTTGGTCGGCCGAACGAGCTGAAGTGTTCAAGCAATACGTCAATCAGCGCGGTTACCCGTGCAGCGTTTATGTGGGCAGCCATGCCACGGCCCAACATTGGCGCGATCTGCAACGAGGCCTCGTCGAATGGCTCTCCTCGCTCGAATTCCCGTTGGGGCTGATGGCCTGCAACGACGCCCGAGCACGCCATGTGCTGGAAGCGTGCCGTACACTAGACCTTTCAGTGCCCGACGACGTGGCGCTGATCGGCGTCGACAACGACGAAATCATGTGCGAGTTGACCCAACCGCCGCTAAGCAGTGTCGAACAGGGGACCTTTCAGATGGGTTACGAAGCGGCAGCCCTGCTGGACCGCATGATGTCGCGCAAGAAATCGCGGCAGTTGCAGTATCTCATCCCGCCGTTGGGTCTGGTAGCTCGACAGTCGACCGATGTACTGGCCGTCGACGACGCCGACATCGCTGCCGCGTTGCGTTTCATCCGTCAACACGCCTGCGAAGGCATCCAACTCCGCGATGTACTCGACCAAGTGGCCGTTTCTTGTTCGACGCTCGAAAAACGTTTTCGCACCGTCCTCGGACGCACGATTCACGCCGAGATTCAACGTGTGCAAATCGAACAGGTCAAACGGCTCCTCGACACTAGTTCGCTGTCGATCCAGCAGATTGCACGTCGCACGGGCTTCAGCTATGTGCAATATCTAACGACCGTCTTCCGCCGCCAGACGGGCTCAACACCGGCACAATACCGCGCACGGCGTCATCAACGTTCGCAATCGGGCACCCACTCCTGCCAAGCGGGGGAGGGTGACGGCGAAGCCGTCGGGTGAGGGCGGATTGAAGCGGTGCGGATGTGGCTGTTGAAATATACCCTAACACATTTACCCCTCACCCACTGCCCCTCTCCCCGGAGGGGAGAGGGGAGAGTTTCTTCCACGCCGGGTGCCACTGGCCGCTTGTCAGCCAGTGAATGCAGGATCCATCACCTTAACGGAAAACCTCTCCACAAACTGCCAAAACCTCGGACGACAATAACGGGAGAATGTCGGGGAACAACAAGGGCCAACTCGTCGTAATCCCGTGAAATTTCCGTCGTCAGGCCATTCACCTCTCACTCTGACCCACACTGGTTGACAAGCAGCCAGTGGCACCCGGTCGGTCAGACAATGCCTGACGGATCGCTAGTCACTTCGGCGGGGCACAGCGTAGTTCTGCCGGTTTTCGGCCGCCGCCAAAACCGAGAAAACCCGTCCTGAACCCGTCTCTACGAACCGATTTCCAGCATTTCCCGGTTTTTCTGTAACAAGAGCCCCGGGGCATGGAGAGTACTATCGAAACTAGGACCATTCTTGTTTTCCTGAACTCATTTGCGCTCGCTCCTGAGCCCCATGACCGCACTGGACCAATCCGAACGACTCGCCCAGCTTTGGACGGAGGCCCAACCCACCGTGGCTGCCTTCATCGCTTCGCTGGTGCCCGACTTCCACCAGACCGAGGACATCCTCGGCCGCGTGGCCGTGGTGTTGGTTCGCAAGTTCGACGATTACGACGCCGACCAGCCGTTTGTCCCCTGGGTGCTCGGGATCGCCAAATACGAAGTCCTCAAGGCACGGCGTACCAAAGCGATTGACCGCCATGTCTTTTCCGAACAGATTGTCGAACGCATCGAGGCTACCTGCGAACGCATGGCGGTCGAGCTTAGTCCCCGGCGGCAGTTGCTTCGCGAATGCTTGAAGTTCGTCCACGGCCGCGCCCGGCGCGCGTTGGAGTTGCGGTACGTCGACGACCTGAGCCCACCGACGATCGCTGAAAGGCTGGAGATCGGCGACGGCGCGGTCCGCACCCTGTTGCACCGCACGCGGGTGAAGGTGCGCGATTGTATTGAGCGGCGTCTGGCCGGGGAGGTCGGACGATGAGCGACAACGGCCTCGCCATGGTAACCGATTACCTCGACGGAGTGCTCTGCGACGCCGACGTCGATCGGCTTGAAAACTGGCTGGAAGGCGACGACGCGCACGTGAAACATTTCGTACGCGAAGTCTACCTGCATCGCCAGTTTCGCGACGTCCTATTGGGCGACGCCCGGTTTCGCGAAGAACTTGTGGTGGGCAACGTCGAGGAACTGAGCCATTTGGCCCGCCATCTCCGCGACCGCAGCCATCCTCGTGTTGCCTTTTGGGTAGCCGTCACCTCGTTAACCGTCGTCTTTCTGGCCGCTTTGGTATTGCTGGTCGGACGTCGTTGGCCGCACTCTGAAACGGCTCAATCGGCATCGGAGCCGCTGCCACCGATCGTTGCTCGCATCACCGGGCAGCACGAATGCCGTTGGGCTAAAGACAGTTGGCGCCCTCAACCGTCGGGCCATCTTCGTCGAGATTGTGATTTGCACTTAACCGCCGGGCTGGTGGAGATCACCTACGACACGGGCACGCGGCTGATCCTCGAAGGCCCGGCAAAGTACCGCGTCGACGACCGAAACGCTGGGGCGTTGGGACTTGGCAAACTGGCCGCGCGGGTGCCGACGAGGGCTGTCGGTTTTTGTGTCGAGACGCCTTCGGCCACCATCACGGACCGGGGGACGGAATTTGGCGTGGAGGTCACAGCCGACGGGGTGACGTCCGTAGCCGTTTTCCAAGGCGAGGTCGACGTGGTCGGCGGCGCTACCGCTCGATCTTCGCAGGTCACCGAACGTTTGACCGCAGGCCAGGCGGCACGCATCGCACAGTTTGACACGTTGGTCCAACGGATACCCGCCGAATCGGTCGAATTCTCCCGCGAAATCCTTCAAGGCGTGCGTAAAACGCGTATTCTGGCCACCAAACCGCTGCTATACCTGCCCTTCGACGAACCGGCTGAGGCCCGAAGTTTGGAAGTCTTGGGCAGTAAGGAAGCGTTCGGCCGGATCGAGGGCATGGTTTCCAACGGTTGGCACGGTGTCTCGGGCCACGATGACGACCGGGCCGTCAAGTTCGACGGCCAAGGCGCGCACGTGGTTCTCGACGACACCGAAATGCTGGACCTGGAAAAAGGGTTCAGCGTGGCCGCCTGGGTGTGGGTGCCGCAAATGTCGACCGGCGTCCGACGATTAATGGCCAACTGCGGCAGCACCAACGATGGCACGACCTGTGGAATCGGCTTGGCGGTCGATGCAGAAGATGTTGTCGCCGGCCAGGGACACCGGCGATTGATGTTCACGCTTTATGGTCAAGTCGATGTCTATTCGGTTCCCGCCGTAGCACCCCGTCGTTGGACTCATGTCGCCGCGGTGGTCGAGCCGGGTCGTCCGATTACGCTCTATCTCGATGGTCAATCCGTTGACACCACCTTGCTAGGAGTGCGCGACCATTTCGATCTAGTGCGAGCCTCCTCCCCCCAAGCGATTCGTATAGGCGCGTTTTCTGGTTCAGAACCTTGGGCTGGATTGGCTGACGAGTTGCTATTGTACGATCGCCCCTTGAGCGCACGCGAGGTGCAGGAAATATATCGTCCGAATTTGAAGAATTAAGAAACCCTATCAAGACCGTTGCCGAGGTGGTTCGTTCGGCGGATGCATAGACCAGAAGCAGGATTTTGTTATCGCCTCTAGAAGCTACGGAGTTCAACGTTAGAAGTCTCATCGACGCGCGCCCTTTTATCCTCAGGGCTCGCCTTATTCCACGGAGATGTATGAAATGAAGCTATTGATTCAATGTCTGATCTGTACAACCACCATGTTTGGTGTTGTCCAAATGAGTTGCGCCGAAATTCTCTTTTCCGAGACATTCGATACCGATGTCGCCAACGCAACGGCATTTGCCGCCACATACCCGGACTTCTCCTTGAGTCTCTCCAACGGTGATGCTACGGTCGTGGAAGGTATCGCTCACTTAGTGCCAAATCCCGAGAACGGGGACAACCAGGACATGAAAACCACGACCACCTTTGCCGCACCGGCAGTTGGTGAGTTACTCAAGATTTCGGTAGATATTGGTGCTATTACAACGCAGCCGGGCAGCTTCAATGTTGGATTAGTGCTCGGCGAAAACACGCTGATTTTTCATCCGGGTCTGGCGAACTGGCAAGGCATGGACGGCGTGTTTCGCGTTGGGGGCACCGGCGGTTTCGGCAACCAGGATATGGGCTTCGTGCCCGCTACTGGCACCCTCCATCATATGGAAGTGGTCGTTGATTCTGACGGATTGCACCAAATAACGGTTACCGATGGCAATGATCCGAATAACGTGTATTCGGCCTCGTTCACCAACACAGGCTCTCTGGGCAGCACAATTGGCGTACTTCGTAGCGGTAATGCTACAGGAGATGGAATCTATGACAACCTTGAGGTCTCCCTTGTCGCAGTACCGGAGCCGAGCACTTTTCTGCTTGCCATGACGATGGCCTTGGGAATAGCCATTTTTGCTGGCCGGCGCCGCCGGTAATTTCTCTCGAATACATCAAAAACCGTAGGTTATGCTTCAGCCTAGCGCGGCCCACCCACAGCCATTTAACGCTAAAACACCACGCAAAAACGGAAAGACGGTTCCTGACGAGACAGGGCACTTACTTGTTTTCGTCCTCTCCCCAAGTGGCAAGTTTGGAAACCAGAGAAACGAGCCATGCTGAAGCATAGCCTACTACAAAACGTACACTGACAAGCGGCCGGATTCTAATTCAAATCCACAATCCAGGGACAATCAAATGGCTAGACAACAAAGAAGCGTTTGCATCCGCGGTTCGCTTTTGTTGCTGGTACCGATGATATTTTTTGGCACAACGGCCGCTGTTTATGCCGATTGGATCAGCACGATCTCGTCCGAGAACCCGCTGAGTTGGTATCGTTTCGAGGAGGAAGGCGGCACGACGGCGGCCGATTCCGGTTCTGGCGGCAACAACGGCACCTACACCGACAGCGTCACGTTAGGACAAGAAGGACTGGTCGGCAAGGCTGCTCAGTTCGCAGGGAATCGAGTGTCTTTGAATTCGTTAACCACGATTACGGGCCCTTGGACAGCGGAATTCATCCTGCAAACATCTAATCCAAGTTATTCGCATAGTGTGGCCGGAAGATCTGGCAGCATGACATTGAAAACGGAACAATGGGAAGACACAGGGCGAGTGGGTTATACAGAGTACGGGGTCAAGGATTACCTTTTCACACCTACCTCGCCCGGTAGCGACGTGTTGCCCGCGCCATTCGCTCACTTGGTGTTCGTTAACGGCGATACGCAGATGAGTCTGTATATTAATGGTGTTCTCGCAGGCACCAATGCCACAACCATTGACTTCGAGGTGGATAGCATCGCTGGTCCTGAAAGCTACTATGGACTGATTGACGAGGCCGTGTTCTACGACCGTGCGTTATCGAGTTCAGACGTTCAGCAGCACTTTGCCGCCATCCCGGAACCCTCGACGCCTGTGCTGTTGCTGGTCGGCGGTTTGACTGGGGCACTTGTCCTGCAGCGTCGGAATTAGCGTTACGCCCTCTTCCAAGTGGGAAACTTGAAGACCGAAGAAACGAGCCATACTGAAGCATAGCCTACTTAACACAGGAACTTGATGGGGGAAGGATATGCGAACGCAATCTCGTGGTTTTACCCTAGTCGAGCTACTGGTGGTAATCGCGATCATTGGCATTTTGATCGGCCTGCTGCTGCCGGCCGTACAATCGGCTCGCGAAGCGGCACGACGGTTACAGTGCAGTAGCAACCTGAAGCAACTCGCCTTGGCCGTCCTAAACTATGAATCGCAGATGGGCGCGTTCCCGCCGTGTTTGCAGTACGACGAAGGCGATGATCCGGCCTGGACCGACGAGTTTCGCCCTAATTGGGTCGTATTGATACTTCCCTACGTCGAGCAACAATCACTGTATGACTCCTTTCGGATGGATCTGCCGCTTTCCGATTCGGCGAACCGCGATGCCCGGGGCATGGAACTCTCGTTCATGCAATGCCCGACTGACCCGAACAATCGCGTGAAATACGCGGGGGCACCTGGCCGCGAGGAAGGAGACAATTGGGCACGGGGAAACTATGCGGCCAACGGCGGTCGTGGATACATGCTGTCGACCTCCTGGTGGGACAGCCGTCCTGACGCGATCTGCGGGCCAACCTCTCCCGGCTGGAAAGATCCTGAGTATCGCGGCATAATGGGACCCAACGTGTCGGTGTCCGTGGCCCAGATTCGCGACGGCACCACCAACACGATTCTCCTGGGCGAGGTCCGCGCGGGAGTGAACCAATACGACTCACGGGGCACCTGGGCGATGGGCAACGCCGGCGCTAGCGCACTGTTCGCCTATGGTTCGAACGGCGACGCCAACGGCCCCAATCATTGTGGCGAAAACTCGGACGACCTGAAAACCGGCAATTATCTACGAGAAACAGACCCTGGCCTTGAGACGCTCTTGCGCGAGTGTATGCCATGCGCCACCAGCCAAGGGGCATGGCAGGCAACCACGCGAAGCCTCCACAACGGTGGCGTTCACCTGGCGTTCGCCGACGGAAGCGTCCATTTCGTGAGTAACTTCGTGGAAACCAGCAGCGGCTTCGGAAGCGTTTGGGATCGAATCATCTGCAGCGCCGACGGCTTGCCAGTCGATCGTTCGAAGCTGTAGGCAACCCACACGCAAAGAACTGAGCGAGGCTTCCTATGGCAGATTCTTTGAGACGGTTGTCGTGGTTATTCATGGCCGTGTCGTTGTCGTTCGTCATTGGCTGCGGAAGCGGTTCAGAAATCGAGACAATCCCCGTGCGTGGTAGCGTGAAGTTTGACGACGGTTCAATTCCCACCGGCGAGGTCGCCACGGTCCATTTTGAACCCGTCAAGAGCGGCAACCAGAAGATCAGCAAGGTGGCCTCCGGACAAATCGCCCCGACGAACGGTTCATTCGAGCTCACCACGGTCCAGCCCGGCGACGGAGCCATCGCCGGCACCTACAAGGTCATCTTCGAAGTCCACAAAACCTACCTGGGCCGCGAGTTGGTCGTTGCAGACGAGTACGGCAACGCGGCGACAACACCCTTCGAAGTTGTCGTCGACGACAACGGAGCGAGTCAAACGGAATTCGTTTTGCGGAAGCGTTGAAGCGGCCATGGCAGAACGGCCTTCGCCTTTCCTGGTTCCCAGAAGCGCCGCTTCGAGGAATCTAGCGAAGACTGCCCATCGCCGTTTCTACATGAGGCTTGGCTGAAACCAGCGCGGCGGCGTAATGCCGACGAAGCAGAGCTCCGTAACGAGGGGGCAACCAAGCTCCGCGGCTGCGAAAAAATCGGGACCGGCACCCTCGCCGGAGAGATGTTCGTCGGGTTTTCTTTGCAGCCGGTCGGAACCCAGTCCCATTTTTCCACAGCCTCTCCGCTTTGCTGTCCTCCCACCATCGTAGCCAACCGCCCTCCCCTCCCCTTTGCCACTACGGCCGCAATAAGCCGCCTAATCCGCCCGCCGTCGGACCCAAAACGGGCCGCCCACTTGCGTTTCCCGAAAAAGTCCTAAGTCCTTTGAATACAATAGACTTAAGCGACACTCCTCCTCCCCGCCGCAACATTCTTTCAACTTTTACGCACAGGTTTTGACGCGTCGCGCGCGATAGACGGTGGGAGATGTTCCAGCAACCCACCGATCTCGACCCGTTCGACCAGGTCTAATGGCCACTAGCAGCGACAACCAGGCGGCGCTCGAGCGAAATGAGCTGTTTCTGCGGCTCTATTCGCACCACCAGCGTCAAATCCACGCCTACCTGGGCACCTTCCTGCGCAATCCGGCCGATGTCGACGAGGTGCTCCAGGAAACGAGCATCGTCCTTTGGCGCAAGTTCGACCAGTTCGACACCGAACGTAGTTTTCTTGCTTGGGCATGCGGGATTGCGCGCCTGGAGATGCTGAAATTCTCGCGGCAGAACCAACATGCCATGCTGCCGTTGAGCGAGGAGCAACTCGTGGCGCTCTCCGACCATTGGCTCTCGATGGACAAGTCGCTCGACAGCCGGCGTGAGGCGTTGGCCGGCTGCATGGAAAAGCTGCGTCCGCGGGATCGCGACCTGGTGAGTCGCTGTTATGCCTCCGGTGCAACTAGCAACAAAGTAGCCGAAGAACTGGGGCGGCCCGTCAACGCGGTCTACAAGTCGCTCGGTCGCATTCGGCGAACGTTAATGAGTTGCATCCAACGGCACCTGGCCCGCGAGGTGCTCTCATGACCCAAGCGCAGCCCGACCATTCACGGTTCGAGAAATTAATCGAGGCCCATCTGTGCGACACGCTCGACGACACCGGGCGTCACGAACTTGTTGGGCTGCTCGACGCCGATCGGGCGCTAAGCACGGCGTTTATCGAATATATGAATCTGCACGCCGAGTTGAGCTGGCATCGCAGTTCCTCGGCCGACCATGGTCCCGACGGCCCACAAGACCGCACAGCCGCCTTCGCCAGTTACACGTCAACGGAACACACCGCGACGATGCCCTTCAGCCGCTTGGCGCAATACCTGAGCGATCGCCATCGCCCGCGCGTTGCGTTTTGGGCAACGGTAACCGCGCTGACGGCCATGTTTTTGGCCGGTTTGGTGTTCCTGGTCGGCGATCGAGGCCCCCAGCCCGAGGTCGCGCAAGCACCGCCAACCGTTGTCGACACGGTCGCACGCATCACCGGCCAACACGAATGCCGCTGGGTCTCGCAGAACAAGTCTGTCGAGCCGGCGACCGACCTTTACTTGGGCGAACATGTGGAGATCGCCGCCGGGCTGTTGGAAATCACCTACCACTCGGGCAGTTCGGTGATCGTCGAAGGCCCGGCAACGCTCGTCGTCAGCGGCCGCAACGCCAGCGACCTGCGTCGCGGACGCCTCGTCGCGCGTGTACCCCAAAAGGCAAGGGGATTTGTCGTCAGCACGCCCTCGGGGACTATCACCGACTTGGGTACCGAATTTGGTGCGCAGGTGTTGGCCGACGGGAGCGTTCAAGTGGCCGTTCTATCAGGTGAGGTTCAGGTAAAATCGCACCCAACCGCTGCGTCACACTCCGAAACCACATCTACCGTGCTGCTGGCCGGAGAACATGTTGAAATCGATTCCTCCGGCGAATTGCATCCGACGGCCAACAACACGGCCGACTTCGAGCATTTCGTTCGCCATGCGTCGCGTCTGCTTCGAATGAACAATTCGCCCGAGAACGGCCTTCACTACGATGTCGCCTCGCAAATCGGCCACGGCAACACGCCGTTGTCGGTCGATCCCGCGTGGTCGGGAGACACCAATGGCTGGGTCACCATGGACTTCAATGGAACGTCCTACTTGCGGAATCAGAACGACGTCGACTGCACCATCCGCCGCCGCAACGATCGACTTTTCGGTTTCGACGTGCCACCAGATACCACGAGGTTGACCTTTGCGTTCAATGCACGCGTCAACGCCAACTTCATGGAAGTCGGCTTGGCCGCCGGGAACAACACCCTTTTCCGCGTCGGCATCGACGCCGACGGCAACAACCAATACCACGTTTCGAGCTTTGACGGGTCGGGCGGCGAAGTGCGCACCACCGGCGGCACTCTACCGACCGACGCCGCACAACATTTTCGCATTGTAATCGACACCACGGCCCATGGGGGCAACGGCTCGGCCGTGCTGTTTGTCGACAAGCAGGCAACCGTCGTCGTGGACAACATGCACCTGTTGGATCCCGCGGCGCCGCCGCTCACCGCGCTGGATACGCTTTGGGTGTACAGCAGTTCGAAGTTCGTCGGCCCCGGCACGATGAGCGTCGTCGCAACGACTGCAAATACAGATACAAATCACAACGGCGAGAGACAAAACGACCGTCCCGACGGCAAGTATCATACCCCCGACCAATAACAAGGCAGATACCGGCTTCCCAGCAGGAGTACGAACATGTCCGAAATCCGTTTTCGCTCTCTGTATTTTTATCATTTCCGCGCCATCCGGCGAACCGCTGGCACCACCCTTTCGGTAATCGCTGCGTTCGTGTTCACATGGACCGCAGCAATGAGCGTCTATGCGGATACCATCACGTATACTTACGACGTGACCGAGCAAATCGGCGGTAGTGGCGCCTACATCGTGAACGATACGGCTTGGACGGGCAACAACCTGGACGCTTGGTTTTTGGGAAGCATCCCATCTGGTGATGGGGCTCTCTACCTGCGCAATGGTGATGAACCGGACAGCGTTTCGGGTGATGAACTCATCATTCGCCCTAACGACACGAATTTCGCTTTCAGCGTGCCCGGGAATACGACACTTCTCACCTTCGAATTCCAGGCTCGCGTTCCTTACCTCGGCAGCAATTTCATGGAAGTTGGCCTGTCGTCTGGCTCCAACACCTTGTTTCGCGTCGGCTCTGACTTCGGAGATAACAATGGCTACCACGTCTGGACGTACGATGGCACGGGCGGCGAACTGCGCACGACGGGCGGGGCTCACGTCGCAGACAGCCTTCACAACTTTCGTCTGGAAATCGATACCACGACCAACGGCGGCGACGGCTCGGCCGTGTTGTACGTCAACGAAGGAAGCACGGTAACCGTCGGCAACATGCACCTGCTAGATGGGGCGGCCCCAGCGATTACGGCGTTGGACAGCCTTTGGGTCTACTCGGCTTCGCGCTATGTCGGCCCCGGCGACATGAGCATCACCGTCAACGCTGTTCCCGAGCCTTCAACCTGGATGCTGATGGTTCTGGGACTTGCCGGCCTGATCACCCTGAGGCGATGGCATCGGTAGGCGTAGCCGCCTCCTCGTGTTTTTTTTAATTCCCAGATACCCACCTCACAGAAGCCTTGCTTCGAGAAAATGAGACAAGGAGTATGAACATGTCCGAAAACCCATTGCGTATCCGGTATTCTGTCGACCTGCAAGCCGCTTGGCAAACCGGCGGTACCGCACTGCTGGTGATCGCGATGTTCGTGTTCGCGTTGGCCGCAACCGAAAGCGCCAACGCCAATCCGATCACGTATACCTACGACGTGACAACGCAAATCGGCGGCCACGGTTCGGCCCTAGCCAACGATTCAGCCTGGACGGGCAGTAGTGTGGAAGACTGGGTTGCGCAGTCTGCTTTTGGGGTCACCTACCTGCGCAATACGGATGATGCCGACGTCTCTGGCGGTGACATCATCATTCGCCCCAACGATGCCGACTTCGCTTACAGTGCGCCCGCGGATACGACGCTGCTGACGTTCGAGTTCGACGCTCGCGTCAATGGCAACTGGATGGAAGTTGGCCTGGCGTCTGGTTCCAACACCTTGTTTCGCATCGGAACCGACTTCGATGGCAGCGATGCCTATCACGTTTGGAACTATGACGGCGCGGGCGGCGAACTGCGCACCACGGCCGGCACCATCGTGGCAGATGGCGCCTACAACCTGCGTCTGGAAATCAACACCACGGCCAATGGCGGCGACGGCTCGGCCGTGTTGTACGTGAACGATGCCAATACGGTGACCGTAGACAACATGCACTTGCTCGACGCGGCGGCCCCGTCGCTCACCTCGCTGGACAGCCTCTGGGTTCTCTCGGCTTCGCGCTTTGTCGGCCCTGGCAACATGACCATCACGACCGACAACGTGGTGCCCGAGCCATCGACGTGGGTGCTAATGATCCTTGGGCTGGCCGGCATGATCGCCCTGGGTCGACGGCATCGGCAAGCGTAGCTGCCGCCGTCTTCGTGTTTCCTGGTTCCCAAGCTCCGGCTTGGGAACCAGTGAAACAGACAAAGCGATCATGAATAACATGAAAAAGGCCACGTGTTCATCTCTTCGTGTTCTTCATGCTCTTCATGGTGTTTTTTGAAAGTGAGGGCAGGCTGCCAATTCATCTGAGTAAGTTATTCTTTCCCTGTTTTCCAATTTCCCCGTTTCCCTTCTTACACGTCTTGCGGAGTGACAAGCGGCATCCCGTGCCATGCTGAAGCATAGCCTACTATGCTCCGAGTCTTCATGAGGGAAGGATATGCGAACAAGGCGTCACGCTTTTACCCTTGTCGAACTTCTGGTGGTCATCGCGATCATCGGCATACTCATCGCGCTGCTGTTGCCGGCCGTGCAATCTGCCCGGGAAGCAGCAAGGCGGATGCAGTGCGCCAACAACCTGAAGCAACTCTCGTTGGCGGTGCACAACTACGCCAGTTCGTATGGAACCTTTCCCGCCGGACACCTTTCCGGTTTGAAATCCCAAACCAGCAACTCAAGCTGGTGCTTACCCAACACCGACTTCCGTGGTCCACCCTGGTCGGTGGCAATCCTACCGTTTATCGAGCAAACGACCATCTACGATCGCTTCGATTTCGACAAGCCCTTTTCCGCACAAGACAACGCTTATTTGCCGGAAGAACCCAACAGCACGATTTCAAAGCAGCCGCTGGTTGCCTTGCAGTGCCCCTCCGATGTGAACGTCGCCGGTACGAGCGGAGCCAGCTATCGCGGGGTGCAGGGCGGTGGCGACACGCCCGCCTGTGGCGGAGGCGCGGAAAAACCCTACCGCGTTCTCTACCTCAACGGAACTCTCTACCACAATTCGGCAACGCGGTTTGCCGAGATTCGCGACGGCACGTCGAACGTTTTCCTGATCGGCGAATCGTGTTACACGGGCAACGGCATGACCTGGGCAAGCAGCCATAAAACTACCGCTTGGGCACTGCCATTCATGCTCGCGGCGGCTTACCTGCCGATCAATTCCATCGACGCCGACGATGCGGGCTACGACTACACCTCGGCAACCTTCGGCAGCTTCCATCCCGGGGGATGCCAGTTCGCGTTTGCCGACGGTTCGGTCCATTTCATGCCCGAAACGGTCGACCAGTCGATCTACCAGCAGTTGGCCGTTCGCAACGACTCGAAGCCTGTAGGAGGGTGGACAGAGTGACCTCCAAGCTACTCAACATGGCGACGATTCTGCTCGTTGCCGTACCGGCCGCCAGTATGTCGACTGGATGTTCGTCGGATCGAGACGAGTTGCCCCGCTACGATATCCAAGGGCAAGTCACGCATGGCAACCAGCCAGTGCCTGTTGGGCAAATCATTTTCACTCCCGACGCCCAAGCCGGAAACTCAGGCCCAGCCAGCGTGGCAACGATCCGCGACGGCCGTTACCAAACCCAACCGGGCAAGGGCGTTGTCGGCGGAGCGTATCGCGTTCGCGTCCACGGCTACGGTGGTCGGCCGATCGAAATTCCCGGAGAAGGAACGTCCTCGCAGGGCAGCCCGCTGTTTCCGCCGTACGAACTCGAAGTGACCCTGCCCGCGGAAGCGTCGCAAATGGACTTCGACGTGCCTCGCTGAACGCCAACCTCATCTTTCGTCGTTTTACTGGTTCCCAAGCTCCGGCTTGGGCATCCACTTCCCAGAAGCTCTGCTTCAAAAAAAAACGGCGAGCAGACGCCCCTTGGCCGTTTCCGTGCCTACGTCAGGTCTGGCTGAAACCGACAGCTCATCGCCAAAATCTCTTTGCTCACAACGACTTGCAACGCCACAGCCACAGCCTTCCCGCGATTCTTGTCCGGTAATTCCGACGCGAAGTCGGCTTTTTTTCGAAAAGCGCCGCTTCTTTCGTGTTTTTCGACACACACTCCGAAAACCGGCCGGGTTATAGATGGTAGTAGGAGTATGTTTTATGCGATGTCGGTGTGGACGCACACACCGACACTCCCCCAAAGGGGCATATCTTGAATCCCGAACGTTTACCCAACTCGGCGGATGCTGCACCGGAAGAGGAGTTTATGACCCTCTACGCTCGGCATCAGCGCCGACTGTATCTCTTCATTCTTGCCCTGATCTGCGACCCGGTCGACGCGGAAGATCTCCTGCAAGAGACCAACCTCATCCTCTGGCGAAAATTCGACCAGTGGCAGCGCGGCACCAATTTCTACGCCTGGGCAGCCCAGGTTGCCTACTACGAAGTGCTCAAGTATCGCGAGCGGCTGTCGAATCGCTCCACGTTGCTTGATACGCACGTGATCGAGAAGCTGGCCGAGGAGGCCGTCGAGTTGAACGACACCCTCGATCGGCGGCGTCAGGCCTTGAATTGGTGCCTGACCAAGCTGAGAACCAACGACCGCCATCTCATCCAACAGCGCTATGCCCCGGGGGCCTCGGGCAAATCGCTGGCGGCCGTCCTCGGTCGACCTGCCAACTCGGTCTACAAGTCGCTCGGACGCATTCGCCGGTCGTTATACGAATGCGTCAACCGCCGGTTGGCGCTCGAGAGCGCAGAAGGAGACCTCCGATGACGGGCTCTTTCGACATTCCGGCCGACCTACTCGAACTGTTGGAAAACGTGTGCGAAGGCACAACCACCGACGCGGAGAAGGTCCGACTGAATGAATTGCTCGCCGACGATCCTCAAGCGAGGCAGTTTTACCTGACCTACATGGACCTGCACGGCACGTTGTCGTGGGACACGGCATGCATTGCGAAATCCGCCGCCTCTGAGGGTTCCGCCACCCAACAACGTGAGCCGATTGTCGTGCCCGACGCCGACGAGGCGGCCGACGAACTACAAGCAGACCAGCCGCAGGAAAAAGACCCCATACTTGCCGGACCGGTTGATCTTGCGATAAGTCCCGAAGCGGCCGTTGACTCTTCCGAAGAGCCGAGCGGTCTACTCAGTTCGACCGTTCGCGAAAACGTGGCCGGCACAGCGCGACGTCCGCTTTATGTTTCGTTGACGGTCGCGGCATGTGCCGTGGTGGTGGGCTTGTGCGTGATGGCAATCGTGCACTTGCCGACCAGTTTCCGCGGCGTTGCCGAGAAAGAAGATTCCCCGTCGGCGGCGGCACCCTTGATCGCCGCCCTCGTGGCAGGCACGGCCGAATGCGAATGGGCTAAGGGGAGCCCCGTGCTCGAAGCCGGCAAGGTGGCTCCGTTGGGCAAACGATTCGAGTTGGCCAGCGGGCTGGTGAAGTTGGTCTTCGGCCATCAGGCCCGATGCGTGCTCGAAGGTCCCGTGGTATTTCGCGTGATCTCGGCCGACGCCATTCGTATTGAATCGGGACGTGTCGCGGCCGAGGCCCCGCCGCGTGCCGTCGGGTTTACGGTGCATACGCCCTGGGCCGATGCGATTGACCAAGGTACGGCGTTTGGCGTGGGTGTCGACCTCGGTGGCCCAACGTCCGTTCACGTATTCGAGGGCACGGTGCAAGTTAAGCCCGTGGTCGAGGGACTGTCGGAAATGACCATTACGGCAGGGCAGGCCGTGGAACTGGTTTCCAACGGCACCACGTACGCCACCCAAACGACGGGTGCCGATCGAGCGGCGTTTCGACGCCAATTGCCCGGCGGCCCCGGCGGGGGCTATGCGGCGAGTCAATTCGACAAAAGCACCGAAGGTTGGTCGGTCACCATGGACGGCCACTCTCCGGCCTACCTGAAATCGGATGTCCCCGGACAAGACAGCTACCTGGAAACCTACGACGAGTGGAAACGCAAAAGGGGTCGCTTGAAAAGTGAGCAGATCTACTTTTCGTTCATCGCGCCCTCGCCGTTCTGGGGTAATCACGAGAAGGCCTACGGCAAGGCCTTGGCCTTCGACTTGCGGGTGCGCAACGGTGAGCGGGAACCCAAGGTCCGATATTGCGAACTTCACGGGGCTGACATGGTGTTGGGTTTCCCGGTGCAACCGCCGCCGACCGACGACACGTGGACACACCGCGTCGTGCCACTTCGCAACGACCAGCGATGGGTTCGCTTGGATCTGTCCGGCGCACCGCCCGCCCGACAAGACGACTTGAAGGCTGTGCTAAAAGACCTTCGGCGCGTCGTCGTACCGGGAGAATTTTATTTTGGAGAAGATATCGTTGGCTTGGACAACGTTGTTTTGGGAGCAGAAGAGACGCCCTAGCGGTTGGTCGACACCTGAATACTTGGGTGCCGTACCTCCGCTCGCGTAGGCATGCGGAAACCATCCGGAAGATTTGAACAACATCGTCGATGTCGGTCCTCCCATGCTTCGGCACAAGGGCATGGCCAACCGTTTCGACAAGCATGTACACGTTCCAAACGATAAAGGGGCTTAGACGCTACTTCTAACCTCCTAACAGGAAAGGCATCAGCAATGGACACGCGGAATCGCTTCATCGTTATCCTGGGGTGTTTGTTCGTTTTTCTCCCCGGCGTGGCTTTGGGAGAAATGATTCCAGGAGCCATCGGCAACGATGGGGCCAACGGCTACGACGGCACAGTGACGGCTGTGGCCGACAGTGAGATCGGTTCCAGCGGTCGCTACCCACCCCGGGCTGTCGACGGTTCGGGACTTTCCGCCGACGGGACTTATACCACGGGCGTTAATGGGGCAAACGATGTCTGGCTTTCGGCCTATGGCGAGACCACCGGCTATCTGGCTGTCAACCTGGGAGCCCAATACACCTTGGGCCACTTGCTGTTCTGGAACTACCAGGGAGATCTCGCCAGACCACAGCGCGGCCTGAAGACGGCCGATGTCTATGTCTCGCTGGTCGAGACACCAGGCTTCGATTTCACGAATACCACCGAATGGACGCTGTTGTTGGACGATCAGGTATTCAACATGGCACCGGGTCAAAACGGGATCGATTTCTCGCAACAGGTTGAACTGGGCAGCACAACAGCCCGATGGGTGGCCTTCGACATCATCGATCACTACGGCACGGGCGATTCCGATGTTAATAACGCCAACTACGTCGGGGTCAGCGAAATCCAGTTCTTCACGGAAGCAGTCCCCGAACCGGCTACCTGGGCGATGTGTCTGCTGGCCGCCGCGGGAATCCTGCTGTACCGAGGACGGCGTTGAACTCGTTACCATGACAACCTTAGCCGCGTTTTGAGGCGTTGCACAATCAAATCACCTAGCCGACGTTGTGTTTATCGGCGTCGGCCACATGGGAACCAAGGGAGAACCCCACCATGATCCGTAACATGTTGCCAACGAAAACCTTGGCCGCTGGAACTGTATGCCTGGTTGCTGCCTGGATGGCGTTGTTTGCGGTGACAACACCATCACTGGCGCATGGCGAGATTATCGCCCAGTACGCGTTTTCCAGCGGTTCGTCGGCCTCGACGGATGTCAATGCCGACAGCGATGCCCTGGCGTTTACCACCCACAACACAACCAACGAAGGTAGTCCGGAAGCCGATGCGGGCATCTCTTCCAGTTCCCATATGGCGTACCTCCGAACGGACGCCACGGGGTCGACGGAAACCGATGCCCTGGACGACGACGATTACTTCAGCTTCACCGTCACCGCGACTAGCGGTAACGTCTTGAACCTGGAATCGCTCGTATTCGACTTGGGCGGAAGCGCCGCCCTCGATAGCGGTTTCAATAATACGATATTTGTCCAGTCGAGCGTCGACGGTTTCGGTTCCTCCAATCCTGTTGTCGGCCAAGCCTCCTCGACGATCGCCGGTGTGGGTGGCAGTCCTGAGATGACGAATCCGGGCGTGTCGATCGACTTGACCGACGCCAAGTTCCAAGGCCTGACGTCCGTTACTTTTCGGTTTTCGTTCCTTGACGATGCCAACACCGCGGGATCGATCGATCGTTTTGACAACGTAGTACTTAATGCAACGGTAGCAGTCCCGGAACCGACTACCTGGGCGATGTGCTTGTTGGCCGCCGCCGGGCTGGCGTTTTGGTCGGTACGCAGTTGCCCAAAAAACGAAATACACCAATAAACTCTTCCTGGTTCCCAAGCTCCGGCTTGCGAACCCAATTCCCAGAAGCTCTGCTTCGAGGAACGGAGAAGAGACGTCCTGTAGCCGTTTTCGTGATTACGTCAGACATGGCTGCACCACACATAACCGAAACCGACGCGACGGCGTGACGCTTGCGAAGCGGAGCTTCGCCGAAATGCGTTCCGAAGCAGGAGTTTCGGAACGAGTAACAGTGCAGTTTGGAAAACCTGAGAACCGAGCCATGCTGAAGCATAGCCTACCGAAAACGTTCTCCTTTCGCCGGTCCCTACGCGGTTTTACGCTTGTCGAACTGCTGGTGGTGATCGCGATTATTGGAATTCTGATCGGCCTGTTGTTGCCCGCGGTTCAATCGGCACGCGAAGCGGCTCGGCGGATGCAGTGTTCGAACCAACTCAGGCAACTCGGCCTGGCACTGCACAATTACCACACGGCACACGGCGTGTTTCCGCCGGGCGGTATTACAAAACGCCCGCGAACGGAATGTCTGCTGAAAGGTAGTGAGTCGACCGAAGGAGGCGCTCCGTGGACGGTCATGATTCTGCCCTACCTGGAAGGCACCGCCCAGTACGAGCAGTACGACTTCAGTGAGCCCTTCTCCTCCATGCATTGGACTTCGACGCCGAATCATGACGTGCAGTTTCGCCCCAATGCTCAATTCCAATGCCCGTCTGATCCAACTTCTGGCGGCGACAGTTGCGCGACGAACTACTTCGGTTGCCAGGGCGGAGGGACGACGCCGCTATGCGTTGCGTCCTCGGCCCCTATGCGGCCTTTCTTCCACAACGGTATTTTTCACAACAACTCCGAAGTGAAGATCGCCCAGGTCCGCGACGGCACGTCGAACGTCTTCCTCATCGGCGAGACTAAGTACTGCCCCATGCCCAACAGCAGTGGTAGCGGAACTGCCTACGCCAGTTGGGATAGTGCATTGCGAGTCTATCCAGAGGGCAGCTATGCCTTTCCGCAGGGGCTCTGCGCCACGATGGAAGCGATCAACTCGGCCGATTGGTCGCTTTACAATCCGAGCGAGTTCTTCAGCGGTAACGTAGCCGCCTCGACCTTCGGCAGCTATCACCAGGGCGGATGCAATTTCTGCATGGCCGACGGCTCGGTGCACTTCGTAACCGAAACGATCGACATCAACCTCTACCGCAGCCTGGGCATCCGCAACGACGGTTTGCCGCTCGGCGGTTTCTCCGAGTAGCAGCAATGTCCGACAGGTACCGCCCGGCGACCGAAAAACGTCGTTTTCCATCGCGCAACGACGCCTTATCTAAGGTCCCAGTCGCGTTATCTTAGGTATTGCTCCAACGGGCGTGCCACCCGCTCTCCCGGCGGCCTGTAAGCCCTTTACCAGGCTCCTTCGTTGTGTCTATGATAGATTTGCGGGACGTGTTCTCGGGACTCTTTCCGAGGACATTCAAAAACGGCGCCCGCTGTATTGTTCACGTAGACACTATTTGCACCGAAGGATTTCCGCAATGCGAACTACTGCCCGCACGTTATGTGCCCTCGGCGGACTATTGCTCGTTGTTGCCATGTCGCACGCCGCTCAAGCCGATCCACCCTCTTCGGACGATTGGCAACTTGTCTTTTCGGAAGATTTCAACGGAACGAATGAAGATCTCGACGCCGCGTGGGTGTCGCAAAACAGACCTGCCGGCCATATTCTTTGCAGCCGTTGGCGCGAAAACGTGACGGTCGAAAACGGCCTTTGCCGTTTGCTCAACAAGAAGGAGACTCGGGCGGGACAAGACTGGACCTCCGGCAATATCTGGTCGCGGCGCGAGTTCAAGTACGGATATTTCGAGTGCCGCTATCGCTACGGAGCCACGACCGGATTGAACAACTCGTTCTGGTTGATGGCGCGTCGCAACAAGGAAGTGCCGGGGTGTTTCGAGATCGACATCAACGAAGGGCACTACCCGAACGAAATCAACATGAACATCCACAACCACCACGGCAAGCATTGGGCTGCCCACAAACACGTGGTAGTCGACGGCGCCGATCACGCCCGAGAGTTTCACGTTTACGGCCTGTTGTGGAACGAAAAGGAGTTGATCTGGTACTACGACGGCAAGGAAATCCGTCGCGAAGAAAACACGATTTGCCACGGCCCGTCGCCCCTTCGGTTGAGTTCGGCCATCATCAAATGGGCGGGCGAGGTAACGGATGCCATCGACGGCACGAACATGGACATCGACTATGTACGCGTTTACCAGCGAAAAGATCGTCTCGCCCGAGAGGCCAGCGATACGCTCGATTTCCAGGCACTAATGCAGCCGGTGCCGAAAACGGCCCAACTGATCGACGACGAATACTTCACCTGGGGTGGCAGTATGGTGCGCACAGCGGACGGCAAGTGCCATCTGCTGTATTCCCGCTGGCGACACGACTTGGGCTTCTCCGCCTGGGTGACCCATTCGGAAATCGCCCATGCCGTGGCCGACACGCCGCTGGGGCCATATCGGTACGTCGATACGGCCCTGTCGCCGCGTGGCCAGCAATACTGGGACGGCCTCTGCACCCATAACCCGACGGTACTGGAGGTCGACGGTAAGTATTACCTCTACTACATGGGCAACACGGGCGACGGCCAGGTTACCAAGGGGCTGAATTGGACGCACCGCAACAACCAGCGAATCGGCGTGGCCGTGGCCGATCATCCCGATGGGCCTTGGCGGCGATTCGATCGACCAGTGATCGACGTCAGCCCCGACGACAACGCGCCCGACGCCCTGATGACCAGCAATCCGTCGATCACCCGACGTCCCGACGGCAGTTTTTTGATGGTCTACAAGGCCGTTGGAAAGAAAACAAAAATGCCGTTCGGCGGCCCGGTCGTTCATTGCGTGGCCACGTCGGTCAATCCCACGGGCCCGTTCACCAAGCACGAAGGCACGGTGTTCACCGTGCCCGGTGTCGCCTTCCCGGCGGAAGACCCGTTCATCTGGTACGACGCTCAACGGGAGCGTTACTACGCAATCGTCAAGGATCAAACCGGCGCGTTCACCGGCGTCAAAGGACGCTCACTGGCATTGTTCACTTCGCTGGACGGTATCGACTGGAAGCCGGCCAAGCATGTATTGGCCAGCAAAACGCAAATTGCCTGGGTCGACGGTATACAGCCCATGTCCCACCTGGAACGCCCTCAACTCTGGCTCGATGGCGGCCAGCCGGCGGTCTTGTTCTGCGCATCCGACCAGATCGAAGGCAAGCAACCAACGCAATCGTTGAACGTGCATATTCCGTTGAAGACAGTCGAGGAGTGAAAATTCGGTTAGCCATAAAAATGCAAGTACCCGCAAGTACTTCATCAGGCAATGATTCCGAAAAACTAATGAAAGGTATCTCGCCAAGGCGCCAAGACGCAAAGGTAAAAAAGAATTTTTCTTTGCGTCTTGGCGAGATTTATTCCTTTCGTATGTCTACCATGAAATACGTATCCTTTTTTGACTGATTGGCTGACCGACGACACCCGGACCTATCTTCGTGGAAACCCTCGACTACATCGTGCTGCTGATCTACGTCGCCGGCATTTTTGCCGTCGGTGGCATTTTCAGCACAAAAATCAAGGACTCGACCGATATGTTCGCCGCCGGCGGCCAGTCGCCCTGGTGGACGTCGGGCTTGAGCTCGTTCATGACGATGTTCTCGGCCGGCACGTTCGTCGTGTGGGGAAGTATCGCGTTCAAGTGGGGTATGGTCGCCGTGAGCATCAACATGTGCTACGGCGTGGCCGCTCTGCTGGTCGGCTACTTCGTAGCCGGTCATTGGCGGCGATTGGGCGTGCGCACCCCGGCCGAATACGTGCAACTGAGGTTCGGCAAGGCGGCCATCCATTTCTATACCTGGACGATGATGATCTACCGAATGGTGGGCGTGGGCGTGGCTCTGTACTCGCTAGCCGTGCTGCTGGTCGCCCTGATGCCGCTCAGCGAAGGCAATCCGCTGCGCGATCCGGCCACCGGAAACCTGGCACTGCATTGGGCCGTGTTGTTGTTCGGGCTGATCGTGGTCGTCTACACGATGATCGGCGGTCTTTGGGCCGTGTTGATGACCGACGTGCTGCAATTCATCGTGTTGAACCTGGCCGTGTTGTTCGTCGTGCCTTTGTGCTTGTTGAAAGTCGGCGGTCTGGGTAGTTTTGTAGCCTCGGCCCCGCCTGGCTTTTTCATCCCTACGACGCCCGAGTTCCCTTGGATTTTCCTGGCCGGATGGTGTGCCATCCATTTCTTCATGGTTGGTGCGGAATGGGCCTTTGCCCAGCGGTTTCTCTGCGTGCCGACGCAGTCCGACGCCCGGAAGTCGGCCTATCTGTTTGGCATTCTGTACCTTGTCAGCCCGATACTTTGGCTGCTGCCGCCGATGCTTTATCGCGCGATGGCGCCCGACGCCAACTCGGAAGAAGCCTATATCCTGGCCTGTCGCAGCGTGCTTCCGCCAGGCATGGTAGGGCTTATGTTGGCCGCCATGTTTTCGGCGACCGCCAGCATGGTCAGTTCGCAGTTGAACGTTTTCGCCGGCGTGTTGACGAGCGACTTCTATCGCGGACTTTTCCACCCCGCGGCGTCGGAACGACATCTGGTAACCGTCGGCCGCCTGATGACGGCCGTGCTCGGCACGATTCTGATTGCCATTGCGTTGGCCGTTCCGTTGCTTGGCGGGGCCGAACGTGTCGTGCTCAGCGTGACCAGCCTGCTGGTAACACCGCTGTTGGCGCCGACGATTTGGGGCCTGTTCAGTCGCCGCGTGGGAGCGAGTTGCATATGGCCCACCGCGGCCGTGAGTTTTTCGCTAGGAATACTGTTGAAGTTTGGTTTCGCCCCGCAGGGTTGGTTTGCCAACTACGAGTCGTTGGCCGGCGTGTCGCAATGGCTGCAAAGTCATTTGCGTTCGATGGAAATCGTCGTGGGCGTTATTGTTCCGGTCGGCATCCTCACGATTATTCAAATGACCAGTCGAACCGCACATCCCGGGTATCAACGCGTAGCCGACTTGGCGGCCACGCAGTCGCAGGTACCCGCCCGGGTGGCATCGCGGTTGCCGGCGTTGATGGTCGCTTGGAGCATTGGAGTGTGCGGTATGGTGATGGCTGCGTTGGCCCTGTTCGACCGTGAACAGTGGCACATTTTGCTGGGCTTTGCCGTGGCGCTGTTTGCCATCAGCGCCACCATCGCCTGGGCCGCTGGGCGGACGAAAGGACACAATGAAAATCGATAACCGTTTGCGAGGATTCGTTTTTTTGACAGGATAACAGGATCGACTGAATGAAACGTGAAGTATTGTGAGAAATCTACACAAGAAAAGAGGCAACAAAAACTACTAGAGGCGATTTCAAAACCCGGCTTCGGGTTCATATATCCGTCGAGCGAACGTCCTCGATACCAGTTTTGAAACGGCTTCTACTCTGTTGATCCAGTCGATCCTGTTATCCTGTCAAAAAACAATGGCCGTCAATCGTTGCACTAAAACAACATGGAATCGGAACAACGACGCTGCGTCGTTGAAGGGGCTTATCGATGATGTATCGTGAGGGGCCGGCAGCAGGCCGACAATTCCGAACGGAGCGAACCGCGTGCGACTTGGTCGTGGTCGGCGGCGGTTTGGCCGGTACTTGCTGCGCGATCACTGCCGCCCGGGCTGGCCTTCGGGTGACGCTCATTCAAGACCGGCCCGTGCTCGGCGGCAACGCGTCGAGCGAAGTTCGTCTCTGGGCACTGGGCGCCACGTCCCACATGGGCAACAACAACCGTTGGGCCCGCGAGGGTGGCGTCATCGATGAAATCCTCTTGGAAAACACCTTCCGCAACCGCGAAGGCAACCCGCTAATCCTCGACACGGTCTTGCTGGAAAAAGTCGCCTGCGAGTCGAACATCACCTTGCTGCTGAATACGGCCATGATCGACTGCACGAAAGCCGACGCCGAGACAATCGCCTCGGTCCGGGCGTTCTGCAGCCAGAATTCCACGATGTACGAAATCGAGGCCCCGCTGTTCTGCGACGCCTCGGGCGACGGAGCCCTCGGGTTTCTTGCCGGTGCCGCATTTCGCATGGGCGCCGAATCGTGTGAAGAATTCGGAGAAAAATTCGCCCCGACGGCGGAATACGGCGAACTGCTTGGCCATTCGCTCTACTTCTACACGAAAGACACAGGCAAGCCGGTCCGGTTCGTCGCACCCGACTACGCCCTGAAAGACATCACCCAAATCCCACGCTATCGCCGCTTTAACACCCAGGAACACGGCTGCCAGCTTTGGTGGATCGAATACGGTGGCCGTCTCGACACGGTTCACCAGAGTGAAGCCATTAAGTGGGAACTGTGGAGGGTCATCTACGGCGTCTGGGACTACATCAAAAACTCAGGAGAGTTCCCCGAGGCCGAAACGATGACGCTCGAATGGGTTGGCCAAGTGCCCGGCAAACGCGAAAGCCGCCGGTTCGAAGGCGACTATATGCTCACTCAGCACGACCTCATCGAACAACGCGAGCACGACGACGCCGTGTCGTACGGCGGCTGGGCCGTAGACCTGCACCCGGCCGACGGCGTTTTCAGCGAAAAACCAAGCTGCAATCAATGGCACAGCAAGGGCGTCTATCAGATTCCGTACCGCTGCCTGTACAGCCGCAACATCAAAAACCTCTTCCTCGCCGGGCGGATCATCAGCGCCTCGCACGTGGCTTTCGGCTCGTCGCGTGTGATGGCCACCTGTGCCCACGCTGCGCAAGCGGTTGGCGTCGCCGCGGCAATCTGCCGGCGCAACGGCCAGCAGCCGGCCGCCTTGGCCTCGTCGCAACACATTGGCGAATTGCAGCGCGAGTTGATGCGCACCGGGCAATACATCCCCGGCCACCGGCGCGATGACCCCGACGACCTGGCCCAAGCGGCCACGATAACCGCGTCGAGTTGCCTGCGGCTCGACCGTTTGCCGCCCGACGGCCTAATGCGACCGCTGGAGGCTTCCTGGGCGATGCTCATGCCGCTTTCGCTCGGTCCGGTCCCGCAGTTCACGTTTCAACTCGATGTAGCAGAAACGACCACACTTCGCGCCGAACTTCGCACTAGCAGCCGCTCGGGCAACTTCACGCCTGATGTAACACTCGCCACACGCGAAATCCCCCTTCCCTCGGGCGAAAAACAAGACGTGACCATCGACTTTCACACGACACTCGAACGGTCGCAGTACGCGTTTGTCTGCTTGATGGGCAACCGCAACGTGGCCGTGCGACTCAGCCAACAACGGCTGACCGGTGTGTTGGCCGCCAACCACCGGTTCAACGGTGCCGTGGCGACCAGTAACGTGCAACGACCGCCGGAAGGAATCGGTATCGACACCTTTGAATTTTGGCTACCCCAGCGCCGCCCCCAGGGGCAAAATCTTGCCGTGGCGGTCTCCCCCGCGCTGGACGTATTCAAAGCCGCTAACGTGACGAACGGTATTGGGCGACCGACCGATGGCCCAAATGCGTGGGTTGCCACGCTGGACGATCCGGCGCCGTCGCTTACGCTGAGTTGGCCACAGCCGCAAACCATCGCCCGAATCGAGTTGACCTTCGACACCGATGCCGACCACCCATTGGAGTCGGTACTCATGCAACACCCAGAGCAAGTCATGCCGTTTTGCGTGCGGGAGTATCGCGTGTGCGATGGACACGGCAACACGCTGCATGAGTGTCGCGACAACCACCAGACGCGCAACGTCATCCGGCTGCCGCAACCGGTAGTAACCGAGCGTCTGGTGATCGAGCTTTCGCACCCGCTGGCCAACGTGCCGGCTGCCCTGTTCGAGGTGAGTTGCTACGGCCCCGACCACCCGGGCGCCCCGCTCGCGGATGACGCAATATCTAAGAATAATATCGCGTAGTATCTTTGACGATTCTGGCGTTTCGCGATATCTTGACGGGTAAAGTTTGCCGGCGGCGCAGCCCCGATAGCGATTGTGGAAGCGGCAAGCGTCCGACCGGCGATTTGTGGGTTTTAACGAGCGTTTTGTCCGACGAACGGGCGTTGCACGTCGAACCGTGTTTTATGGTCCGGCCCGCCGGAACGTTGTGCGCATTTCCTAAGATTCATTGCGCATTATCTTATTGACACCGTTGTTTAACCCGAATAGGCTAACACCTAGGAGTAGGTTCCGTTTTTTCCGCCAGAATAAGGCGACTGCCGCCGTGCCAGGACGGAAATTACACCTCGGAGTGTTACACCCATTTTTGGCCGTACTAAATCGGGCATTCACCCCAATGCCTTTTATTCGCTCATCCAAAGGAGTCGTCTGATGAAGCGCCGCTTCAAATTATGGATACGGAGTTCCGTACCGACTCTCCTAACAATGCGGCTGCTCAGCATTGTCGCCGCGTTCACGTTGCTTGTGGGATCGGCACACGCGGTAACCTACAACTCCGTCTTCGACCCGACCGACTTCACGGCCCTGGACTCGGGCACGGGGCTGACGATGGGTGCCGGTGACTCGATTACCTTCAACACCGACACGCTGCAAATCACGGGCACCATCGGTGGCTCGGCCGTCAGCTTCAGCAACGGAGCAGCCGCCAATTCCAGCGGCGGTGGTGTCGAGCTTTCGGTGTTCACATTCAACTCGATTGACATCGGCACCGGGGCTTCGGTCAGCGTTACCGGCAACCGCGGCTTAGTGCTCGCTTCGCAGGCAGACTTTACACTCAGCGCGTCAATCGCTGGGTTGGCTGGCAGCAGTGGCAGCACCAACGGTGTCGCCGGTCTCGGCGGCTCCGGAGCCGAAGGCGGTGTAGCGCAAACATCCTATGCCAGCAACCCGCCGGGAAGCACCCGAGGCAACGGCGGCAACGGTGCCATTTCGGTCGACTTCACAGGCGGTGTGGGTGCAACCGCAGGCGTCGGCTACGGCGGCGGAGGCGTCCCGCTCGGCACGGGTATCGAAGGTACCGAACGTGGCGGTGGCGGTGGCGCTTACGGCGGCATTGGTGGCGACGCACCCAACAACGGTGGCGACGGCGGCGTGGAATACGGCGATGCGGCACTAACCGAACTCTACGGCGGTAGCGGCGGCGGCGGAAGCCAACGCCAAAGTATGCTGGATTTGACGACCGGCGGCGGTGGCGGTGGCGGGGCGTTGGAACTCGTCGCGTCGAACCGGCTCATCGTTGGTGCCGATCTTTCACTCTACGGCGGTAACGGGGGCAGTGGCACCAACGTCAGCACGACCGGCGGCGGGGGCGGTAGCGGAGGTGGCGTCATCCTGGCAGCCGACTGGGTCACGCTCAACGGCGTGGTCGACGTCAGCGGTGGCGACGGCGGTGCCGTCCAGCAAAACTCCCGCACTGGTGGTGGTGGCAGTGGCGGACGCGTGGCCGTGTATGCCGACGCGCTGACTGCCGGCAGTTCCGACCCGTTGGCCTCCGTCGATCTCTCTGGTGGGGCCGCGTTCGGCGATGCCATGGCCGGCGCCGACGGCACCTATTACCACGGTCTCTACACGTTCGACGCGGCCACGAACTTGGTTGCCATGGAAGACGCACACGTGGCGACCGGCAATCTCGGAGCCGACCGAGACAACAACTACGGCTCCAACACCACCTTGGAACTGAAACACGGCATCGAGTCGAACGACTACACCCGGAAGGCCTACGTGAAGTTCGATCTTAACGGGGAAACCTACGATCCAAACGCCGAGGCAATCTTCAAATTCACGCCGGTCGAATACACGGGCGAAGGGATCGACAGCGGCACGCTGGAGATCTTTGCCCTGAACTCTGGATTCGTCGCGGGCGACGGGCTGATCACAGGCGTCGATGAACTCGGTTTCGATTGGGCCGAAGGCGATCTGATTTGGGACAACGCTCCAGCGAACACCGAAACCCAAGCCGGATTCGACGCCTTGGACGTCACCTCATTGGGTACCATCGACTTCGAGGCCAACGACTCGACCGACCTGGGCAAAACGCTTTTCGCCGTTCTGCCCAACTTGAGCGACTTCCTGCAAAGCGACGGTACCGTGACGCTCATGATTGCCATGAAAACCCAGGAAGGCACGCAAGTGCTGCGAATCGCATCGTCGGAATACGGCACGGTCGATTACCGCCCACAACTCGAACTCAGCGTCGTGGTGCCGGAGCCGGCAACCTGGGTGCTGGGCATGATCGCTCTGGCTGGGCTTGCACTGCTCCGCGTGCGTCGAAAGCGATAACGGCGTATGCGATACAATAACACCATCTCCGGAAGACACGATTGCCGCCCGCCGGTTGTCGGCACCAGAGACTTAACCGGTAGAACGGAGTTTCACGTCATGCGATTACCATACTACGCTGTTGGTTTTTTGGTTGTTGTCGCCGTATTTGGGCTCATTGCGCCGGTCTCGGCCGAGAACATCCTCGTCAACGGAGATTTCGAGGACACCAGCGGCACGTTTCCCACCGGCTGGTCGAACAGCAGCAGTTCCACGAGCCAACACACGGGAATCGCCCCCGGCTCGACGACGGCCGCTTATGTCGACAGTGCGACCAACGGCACCCTGGGCCAATCGTTTGACACACTCGGGCCGCAGTGGGTCGTGGATTTCTACTTCGCCACCGAATTTGGTACGGATCGTGGACTGGATCTGAACATCCAAATGCCGAGCGACCCCTACATCCATGTGGTCGTGAATTCCGCGGGCCGTATTCAACTTTACAATGGCATCCCCGCTGAATCTGGTAGCGGATGGCAAACGCTTACCACGCTGGATGGTATTGTTCAGGCGTCGGTCGATGACGACAGCAGCGGCGACTTCAGTAGCGCCGGCGATACGCTGAACGTCCACCACATGCGTCTGGAAGGTCGTGACTTCGGCACGAGCAGTGCGGAATACGACGTTTACCTTTCGGATGCCAACTCGACGACGTTTTCGCATTCCGTTTTGGGGCTAACGGCCTTCCAAAACGCCGCCTCCACACCACTTGGAGCCGGGATCGATGCCGTCACCTTCCCGACGTTGTACGGCAACGGTTCGTTCGTCGTCGACGACGTGGTGGTCGTGCCCGAGCCGTCGACCTGGGCGTTGGGACTGCTTGCCGTGGTTGGTTTGGCTTTGTTTCGTCGCTGGTACGCACATTGACTGCTGCGGATAGCCTATCGAAAGCGATCGTGGCCTGAAGAGGCAGAATTGAGGTGATTCAATGCGAACCAGATTACTTTGCTGGACGTTTGTAACACTGGTTGCCACGATTAACGTTCCGGTTGCATCGGCCACGTTGGTCCAAGTCGACTTCAACGACGTGAGCACCGGCCCACTCGTTTCCCAAGCCGGAGGCGACGGCCTCGCCGGAACCTGGAGCAATTCGCAAGATCCGGTCAATACGTCTCTTGCCGTCATTGAAGGCGACCTCGTTGCGCCGGTAAGCACGAATTTTGCCCTGACCCAGTCGGGAACCGCACAGCAAGCTCAGGCCGCAAGCACTTCAGGAGCCAGCGAGGTTTTCCGAAGCTTCACCACGCCGCTGAGCGGAACCGTGTGGTTTTCCTATCTCGTACAATCGACCGCCGCGGCCCGAGGTGGTATCAAGATTGCCGGGGGCCGAATCATTGCTGTCGGCTCAGAGTTGCGGTTGATCGCGGGTGGCGCGGATCTCCACGGTTCCGGAGTCTTTTCCGCAGACACTCCGGCGCTTGTGTTGGGCAAACTGGAGATCAACGCTGGCGCTGCCTCGGAAGATTACCTGTCCGTTTGGGTAAATCCTGACGTGTTGAGTCTGGGGACGCCGACTCTTTCTCTCACCGACAAAGACTGGGTCAGTAGCAGTGTTCCTAGCTTGACTGTTGAAAGTTACCGCAGTGGCGGCAGCGGAGGAGACGAAGGCATCGTCGACCTGATTACCCTTAGCGACGGCCCCAACGCCTACGGCGACGTGACCGGTGTGACTCCCGAGCCAGCTTCATTAGTGCTGTTGGCTTTCGGTGCGATAAGCCTGGTGTTGTGGCGGCGGACTGTACGAAAATAACGCTGCGCGGAAATGCCCCTTAACCCGGAAGATGTCCGATGCGTCTGTTCACCGGTTTGTTCGTTTTGCTCACACTGCTGATTTGTCCGGGCATCGCCGACGCGACGCTGGTTCAGATTGATTTCAACGACCTGGCGACGGGTGACCTCGCGGGGCAACAGGGCAGCACGGGTTTTGTCGCGGAAGACTGGGCCGGCAGCACGAACGCCGATGTCGTCGCCGGCGATCTTGCTGCGCCCGTCTCCACCAACTTCGCGCTGACCCAATCAGGCACCTCACAGAGCCTGCAAGGCGCCAGCGCCGATTTTGCAGACGCCGCCGTGCAACGAAATCTGGCAACTGCATTGAACGGCACCGTGTGGTTCTCGTTCCTTGTGAAACCCAGTGATGTCGCCCGGAGCGGGTTTGAACTCGACCCCGGAACCGGAACTGCCACGGGCGGCGTTCGCGTTATCACCATCGGCAACAAGCTATACGTCCATAACGGATCCACCGGCAGCACCGCATCCAATGCCACCTTGTCGACCACCGAGGCGTCGCTGATCGTCGGCAACGTAGAAATCAACACCAGTGGCAACGACGTCTTCTCTTTTTGGATCAATCCTGATGTTACCGACCTGGGGACGCCAACGTTTCAGGTAGCCGACCGAAACTTCGACACGCTTAACGACGGTATCCAGCGTCTAGGCCTCGAGAGCTATCGAAGTGGAGGCACCGCGGGCAACGAAGGAATTGTCGATCTGGTCACCCTCAGCGACGGCCCCAACGCCTACGGCGACGTAACGGGCGTGGTGCCTGAGCCAGCTTCCTTCGTGCTTCTCTTGGTCGGCATGGCTTCGTGGTTCGTTTGGCGACGTCGCCGCTGAACGTCGTAATGTAATGAATCGGGCAGGAACACAACGTGGAACGGTTCCTGCGGAAAAACGTGTATCGCAAACCCATAACCGACAACGCGTTACCGTTTGCCGGGCATCGCAAAAGGAGTGAGCCGTGCGAGCCAAACTCATCCAACTCGGTCTTGTTGGTGTGGCAATACTGCTGGGGACCGCATCCGCGTCGGCAACGCTGGTCAGCGCCGACTTCAACGATCTCGCTGCCGGCGATGTTAACGGCCAGGCGGGCGGGACTGGATTGGCGGCAACGTGGACGGCACCGGTGCAAGTCGACGTGATTGCCGGCGACCTTTCCGCACCATCGAGCACCAATTTCGCGCTAACGCAGTCGGGCACCGCGCAGAGCCTTCAGGGAACTGGCGATTCGAGCGCTGGCAAGGCCAGCCGGAACCTCACCACTGCCCTGACCGATACGGTGTGGTTTTCGTTTCTCCTCACCCCTACGACTTCGGGGCGTGGTGGAATCGACCTCGACGGATCAAGAATCCTCGCCGTCGGCACGCAATTTCGTGTATTCCTGAACAACGTGGTCCATGGCACCACCAGCCCATTTACCGTAGGGCAAACTGCTCTGGTGCTCGGCAAGGTAGAAATCGACGCTGACGTTTCCGGCAACGACTGGTTCACGGCGTGGGTTAACCCCGACGTAGAGAACCTCGGTACCGCAACGCTTACCGTTACAGATAAGAACTGGATTACCGATGCGAGCATCGGTCAGTTGGGGGTAGAAACCTACCAGGGAGACACTACCGCCGCGAGCATCGTCGACCTGATCACCCTCAGCAACGGCTCCAACGCCTACGGCGACGTGACCGGTGTGATCCCCGAACCAGCGTCGCTGGTACTGCTGTTGTGTGCCGTGGCCTCGTGGTTCGTTTGGCGACGACGACGCTAAAGACTCAAACCGAAAACAATGATCCGAGTCTCCGCTCTAAAGGGGCGAGAGACGAGGGGTCAGGGGCAAGCATAGTCCGTTTTTGACCTGCATTTTCTCGTCTCTCGCCTCTAATCTCTTGGCATGGCTTCAGTTAACGCTGTGTGCTTCGCCAGACGCTTTCAGTTTGAGTAATAAAGATACAATCTTGGGCAGGAACACGGAGTGAGGGCCATCCTTGGCCCTCGCTCCGTTTCCTTCCCTCGCCCCCGTGGGGAGAGGGGCCGGGGGTGAGGGGGTGTTGGTGCGGCATGGGTTTTCTGGTTAGGCAACATCCTCGCCATCTTCTTTGAACACGTCTAACGTGCCATCCAACCGCCATCGACATCGACGATCGTTCCGTGCATGTAATCGGAAGCTGCCGAGGCCAGGAACACAACCGGTCCGGCGAAATCTTCGGGAGTTCCCCAACGGCCAGCCGGTATTCGGGCAAGGATCTGCTGGCTGCGGACCGCGTCGTTGCGCAACGCTTCGGTGTTGTCGGTAGCGATGTAGCCGGGCGCGATGGCGTTGACGTTTACCCCCTTGCCGGCCCATTCGTTGGCAAACGCCTTGGTCAACTGGCCGACGCCTCCCTTGCTGGCCGCGTAGCCGGGCACGGTGATGCCGCCTTGATAAGTCAGCAGCGAGGCCGTGAAGATGACCTTCCCCCGGCCGCGCTCGAGCATTCGCTTGCCCAACTCGCGAGTAATGACAAATTGGGCGTTGAGGTTTACTTCCACGACCTTGTCCCAATACTCGTCGGGATGCTCGGCGGCCGATTTGCGGAGGATCGTACCTGCGTTGTTCACCAGGATATCGATCGTCGGCTGTTCGGTGTTGAGCTTCTCGATGAAAGCGTAGAGCGCCGTACGGTCACTGAAATCGCAGGCGTAGCCGGAGAACTTCCGCCCTAAGGCTTCGACCGCGCGGCCCACTTCGCTACCCCGGCTTTCGAGACTGGCACTTACGCCCACGATGTCGGCGCCTGCCTCGGCCAGAGCTACGGCCATCGCTCGACCGATTCCACGCTTGCAGCCGGAAACCAGGGCGATTTTGCCGTCGAGTCGGAATTGTTCGAGTACGGACATTGATGCGTATTCCTTTTGGGTGAGTTGACACTGGATCCACAAAGCTTGCTCCCCTCGCCCCCTTGGGGAGAGGGGCCGGGGGTGAGGGGTGATTGGTGCGGCAAGGGTTTCGCGCAAAAAAACACCTACACCGCTGCAAACCGCCCTCACCCGGCGGCTTCGCCGCCACCCTCTCCCGCACGGCGGGAGAGGGTACGCTACGCTCCAAACACGTTCTAAGACGCCTACCCACCGGCACACTCGACGAGCACTTTCATGACGTCACCGCCCCCGTCGGCCCGAGCGAAGGCCTCGGCGATATTGTCCAGCGAGTAGGTCCCGCTGATCAACCGATCCAGCGGCAGGCTGCCGGATTGGGCCACTTCGATCGCCCGATCGAAATCCTGACTTTCGTACACGCGGCAGCCGATCAGTCTCAGCTCGCGCCAGAAAAACTTGAACAGATTCACCGGCACCGGTTTGTTGTAGATCGCTACGACCACCATGCGTCCGCGAACACGGGGCAACTCGGTCATCATTTCGGCGGCCGCCGCGGCGCCGCTGACCTCGAACACCACGTCCGCGCCGGCGCCTTCGGTTTGCTCGAAAACGTATTTCACCAGGTCGCCGGCAGCCGGGTTGACGGTTTTCAGGCCGAGTTCTTCGGCCAGCTTGAGCCGGAACGGATCGAGTTCCGACAGGACAACCCGGGCGCCCGCGGCTTGGGCCACCAGTGCGACAAGCATCCCGATCGGCCCACCGCCGATCACCACGACGAACTCGCCCGGCTGGACTTCCGCCAGCCGCACATCGTGGCAGGCCACGGCCAGCGGTTCGATCAGTGCGGCCAGTTTCAGCGAAAGATCGCCCGGGAGTTTGTGAAGCGTGAAAGCCGGCACGTTCCAAAATTGTTGAAACGCCCCAGAACTGTCGATGCCGATGAAGTTGAGCTTTTCGCAGATGTGGCTGTAGCCAAGTCGACAGGCCGGCGTATCGCCGTCGGGATCCAACGGCATGACGGTCACGTGGTCGCCGGACTGAAAACCGTCGACTCCTTCGCCCACCTTCACGATGACGCCCGAGGCCTCATGGCCGATCACTTGAGGCATCTTCACCCGATGGTCCATGTGGCCGTGGAAAATGTGCATATCGGTTCCGCAGATGCCACAGTAGGCCACCTGCAGTTGGACCTGACCGGGGCCGGGGTCGTCGGCCGTCGTTTCGGCGACACGCAATGTTTTGGGGCCATCGTAAAACGCAGCCTTCATGGGATGATGCTCCTTTTATTGGGTTCTGCATTGCTTGGGGAACGAGGGCGACCAATGAAAGCCCGGCTTCCTGCAACGCAACGAAGTGTTCCACAATCAACCAAGAAGTCGACAAATGCCAATCGATTCGGGAACGCGGCCGGGCCGCTCAGCTTATTCTCGCAAATCGATCCGTCTTCCGCATCCGACCGGCCAGTCCGATGGCGAACAGTCGGCAACAGATCGTCCAAATCGCGAACGCCACGGATAATGATTCACCGTGCGGCCGGGCCACAACCAAACCGCTACCATCCTCGGTTGCCGTCGCCTCACATTCCAACGCTCCAGCCTCATCGGGTATACTCACAACCAACAGACTTGGCAAAAACGGGGCTGGGTTGCCCCGAGACTACACTCAAAGGAACGGTGCATGGAAATCTGGCAGGCATTGATGCTGGCGGCCGTGGGGTGCCTGGCCGGCTTTCTCAACGTGATGGCCGGCGGCGGCTCGTTGCTGGCGTTGCCCGTGCTGCGGCTGATGGGCATGCCCGGCCCGTTGGCCAATGGCACCAATCGCGTGGCCCTCTTGGCACAAAACGTGGCGGCCACGGCCGGATTCCGTCGCCAGGGGTTTTCCGACTTGCGATTGAGCCTCTCGCTGACACTCTGTGCGTTGCCCGGCACGGTCGCCGGCGCTCTGTTGGGCACACGGCTCGACGGCGTCTGGTTCAACCGTACGTTGGCGGCCGTGATGGTCGGCGTAATGCTCTTGATGCTGCGGAAAAAGAAGAAGGACACCGGTGAGGATGCCCAAGTGGCAGTCGGCACACGGCGGTTCGTGCTCGGCCACGTCTTGATGCTCGGCGTCGGATTCTACGGCGGATTCATTCAGGCCGGCGTTGGTTTTCTGCTGATGGCCGTGTTGCACCGTGTACTGGGGTTGGATCTGGTGCGGGTGAACATGCACAAGGTGTTCATCGTCGGCGTCTACACTTTGGTGGCACTAGCCATATTCGCCGCCCGGGGACACGTTAACTGGATCGCCGGCCTGATTCTCGCCGTGGGCAACTCGACCGGCGGCTGGGTCGGCTCGCACTTCGCCGTGCGCAAGGGAGAGCGATTGATTCGCATTATCTTCCACATCGCGCTGGCCGCGCTGGCGCTGAAGCTGTTGATCGGTTGATATTGCGAGATCGGTTACGTGCGCAGCCGCTCATGGCTGCTAAAGCGGCCACGCCTTGACGAACGTCTTACGGTTTTTCCACCAGGTCGTAGACGCGTACGTAGTCGACCAGCGCCGCATCGGGCAGCTTGGCCTTGCGGATGTCGCCCGCCCAGGAGCCGATTTCGTCGCTTAGCTTGATGAACAACGGCACCTGGCACACCCCGCCGTCCTTGGTGCGCCACGTTTCCTTGCCGTCGACATAGAAGACGTATTGCTCGGGCGTCCACCACACTGCAAATGTATGGTAGCCGTCCATGATGCCGGGAACCTCGAATTTTTTGTGGCTCGACTTGTGGTGTTCGCCATATCCGTCCCAGTGCATGGCATGTTGACATTGCTCGTCGAGCGAGAACTTTTCGACAATGTCGATTTCCGTGCCGTTGCGGCCTTCTTCGTCGGTCTTGTTCACCGCAGGATGGAACAGCCAAAACGCCGACCAGTGGCCCGGTTGTTTCTGAAATTTCATCCTTGCGACGAAATAACCAAAGGCATGCTCAAACTTACCTCGCGTTCGGGCGCAGCCGTCGATGAACTTGCCGTCATCCTCGAACACCCGCAGCAACAGGTTGCCCTTGCCGTCCAACGCAATGCCCTCGCGTCTCCAATAACCGTCGCGACGTTTGTACTGTGGGCATTCCCATTTCGACTCGTCGAGTTGCGTGCCATTGAACTCATCCTGCCAAACGAGCTTCCAGGCTTTCCCCTCGGGCGGCGACGGCAGTTGGTCAGCCGGCTCAGCGGCGGAACTCACGCCGTAGCAAGCGACGGCCACGACGATTGACGCAAAGACGTTGGTGTTTTTCATCGCTTCATACTCCCATCATTTCGTTTCGGACACTGGCTGATACTGTTTCCCAAGCTCCAACTTGGGAAACCACTTCCGCGAAGCTCCGCTTCGCCGAATTCGAAGCAGAGCTTCAGGAACATTGCGTTCCCAAGCCGGAGCTTGGGAACGAGAATATACACCATCACTACGCCACGCGCATCGACAACCCGCCATCGATCGAAAAGGTCTCGCCCGTGATGTAGTCGTTCGTGGCCATCTCGACAATCAGGCTGGCCACTTGCTCCGGTGTGCCCTCGCGGTGCAACGGAATGCGATTGTCCAGGTTGTGTTTCTGTTGCTCGGGCGTCATGTAGTCGTGAAATCGTGTGCGGATGATGCCCGGGGCCACGCAGTTCACGCGGATGTTGTCGGCGGCCAGTTTCAGGGCCAGCCCTCGGGTAAACTGCGGAAGAACTCCTTTGACCGTTTGATACGCAATGTTCATCGGGATGCCGCGAATACCGGCCACCGACGAGACCAGCACGATGGCCGCTTCCGATTTTTTCTGCATCATCGGCACGGCCGCCCGACACATGTAGAAGATCGCATGCACATGCACATCGAACGCGGCGTGCCAGTCTTCCGGCGAGATGTCGAGGATGTCGCCCAACACCACGCCACCGGCGGAATGCACCAAGACGTCGGGCGGACCCAGCTTTTCGGCCGTTTCGGAAACACAGCGCGTTGCCTCGTCGGCCTTAGCCATGTCGGCTACGACCACCACGCAACGCCGCCCCAACTGCTCGATCGCCCGTTTGGTTTCGGCAGCCGCTTCGTCGTCGTAACGTCCGTTGATTGCCACGTCGGCCCCGCCTTGCGCCAGCGCAATGGCCGTAGCCGCACCAATGCCCTTGGTCCCTCCGGTTACCAACGCGATCTTTCCTTCAAGTTGCATCATACACTCCGTCATAAAAAACGTTAATTGGCAGCCGACTCCAGCGGCGGCCGGTACACGGTGAGCGATTGCAGCGGCACCGGACCGTCGCCATTGGGGACGATCGTCAGCACGTGAGGACCATTCGATAGCCCCTGCACCAGCGTGGCCTGATCGATCACGCCCGATTCTTCGCGAAGCTTCGGCCTCCAGACATCGACGCCCAGCAAATAGACTTTCCACTGAATATCAAACGACTCAGGCAACGGTTTCTTGCGGATGCCAACTGCCTCGGCAAAGCTGAACATTCTCGGCTGAATCTGTAGCCGTCCCGACTTGGAAACGAACGGTTTCGTATGGTCGCCTTGGCCGTCCTCGCCGGTGACCGACCCTACGACCGTGAAGTGAAACTCTCGGCCATTGTCGCTATCGATGTGGGCTGTAAGCGTCCAGTCTTCCGCCTGAGGATCGTCGCCAAGTTCGACCAGCTTCAGTGCCGGGCGGTAGTCAATCGGCGTGGGCGTGGGCAACGTGGCAGCGTAACACTCCGGATGCGCGGAAACGGGTTTTCCGTCGACGAAAATTCGGGCGGTTCCCAACGGGCCAGTCATTCGATGCGCCGTGGCCACCACACGGTTGCCGTGGAAACGGAGCGTCAGTGCGCTGTCGGGCGAATCGCCAACCAGGGCGTTGCCGTCGCGACGCCACGGCTTGCCCGAAAAACTAAGCGAACTGGTGTCCGCATCGCTCGCGTCGCTCACATCCCGAGCGTCGAACGACTGCACCATCGGTGCCCAGTTCTTCGGTGGATTCTTCGGTTCGACGAAGTGTTCCACCACAAGCCGGCCCATCAACTCACCGCCGCGCCGATTCAGGTGGACCAGGTCGACCAGCAAATCACTCGGCTGAAGATTGTTGTCCTTGAGGTGTTTCTTCCAGGCATCGCGCAGTTCGACCAGTTCGCACTCGTAATTTCGGGCGAGTTGGCGCCGCAACTCCGAACCTTCTTCGATTCGGGCTGTACGGTTCTCGTCGCCCGCGTCGACGTGGTGTGGCCAAGTAAGGATCTCGGCCGTGGTCTTCTCGCGAATACTGCGAAGAATGCCCTCGAACTCGCCCCGCTCGCCGCCGTAGACGTGAAAGATGACTAGATCCGGGTAGAACGGGTACAAATCCTGCATGGCAGTGTACTGCAGCGCGGGAGCCGTGTAGCCGCCGATTGCCCGATTCTCAATGGTTATCTCTGCGTTGGGATATCGACGCGCTAGTTCGGGTGCAAGCGTTTTGCGGATGTAATCTTGCCGCACGATCGACTGGCCGTAGAGCAAGATTCGCACCGGGGTGCGATGCTCCGGCGTAGCGTTAGCCAACAGCGACATCGTCCGCTGGATGTGGTGGCCAACCGGCGGTTTGGCAATGCCCGAACCTTCGTCGGCCACGCACGTGTTGCTTGCGACACAGAGAGTCGCAACGCCGACGATCAAGAACAACAAAACGGCAATCGAACGTTGCGAAGATCGACTCATCGGAAGCCTCTGCGAACGGTGGTGCGGGATGAGGACGGACTTAATCGCCCGACACCAATATAGGCGATGCGATATGTCGTCGCAACTTGCCGCACATCAGTCGCAGGAGGACGACAGCGTGGGGAAGCCAAGAGTTGGACGCTTGCGTCTCTGAACCGCCAACCGACGCTTTCCTTGCCAGTCACGAAAGCGTCGGAGCGTCCGTTCCCACGCAAAGCGTGGGAACGAGGGTAATCTCGACCTTCCGTTCTTGTTACGGCACCGTTCGTGTTACGGCAACCGAGCAGCGATGCACTACACGTTGGTAGTCGGCTGCGGTGCCTTGCCCTTTTTCGGCGCTTTGGCTTTCGCGGCCTTGCTCTTCTTCACCGTCGCCTTCTTCCCTGCCGCGGTATTGCCCTTCAACGAATCCTTCGCGGATCGCTTTGCCTTGCTGTTGGCTTTCGACGCCTTGTTTTCCTTCGCGCTGGCGTCCTTCTTCTTCGCACCCTTGTTGTTTTGTTTCGGCGGCAGAGGCGCTGTCGCCGGAACGTCGGTAATCACGCCGGGAGCAACAACCACGCAGGAAGCGTCCATGTTTTCCGACTTGGCAAGCGCTTCGTCGATCGCTTCTTCCAAGTCGCCGACCATGGCGGTCGCTTCCTCGATCAACTCGCGATCCTCCAGGATGGCCGATACCTTCGGGCTGCACAGAATGGCCACCACGTCGGGAAGCGTCATGTGTTCGTCGGCACCCAGCCGGTCGCAGATTTCCGGATCATCCTTCAACGTCTTCACCGCTCGCTGAAATGCGGGACTCTCCTGGATACGGCCGATCGCCGGATGGTTGACGAACACACCCAGCGCCTGCGGCCGGTTAAGCACCTTCACACACTTGCCAGGCAACGAGACGACACGCATCCCGCTGATCGGGTTGGCCTTCTCGGCCACCGGCCCAATAGCACTGCCGCGAATCATTTCGGCACAGGAAATCACCCGCTTGGCCGTTTCGGCCGACGGGGCGTCGGGATAAAGCGCCAAGCGATCGGCGGCCAACGGCTCCAAGGCCAGGGTGCCCCACACGATCAATGCCCCCAGGCCAACGCCCATCGACAAGCCAAGCGCTGTACCGGCCGGCCGGTCAACCTTCGCAATCCACGAGTAACGATTCATCAATCGACGCAAGGCCCAGCAGAAGGCCGGGTAAGCAACCACGGTGAGCAACGGCACAACAATCAAGATCGCCAGAACCTTGGCCACCAGACCTGTGACATCGGAGGCCATCGAAACCAAGCCGTCGCAAACGCCCCCCAGCGGCGCACCAATCAAACCGCCAACCAGCAGCGCCAAAATCATGGCCACCAACCGCCGTGCACCAACGCGATATCCGTTCAGCGCCGTGATCGACAGGAAAAACACCAAGCCGGCCGTGATCGGGTTGCCGAAGAGCAATGCTATTACGTTGCACGCGGCCAACGTCGCAACCAGCGCGAACAAGAAGCTTGGACGGCGTCCCGCAGATACAATGCGGGGGATCTGCCGCTTCTTCGAAGCAACACGTGGTTGGGGCTTCGTGGGCGCCGGTGTCGTGAGAGTTGGCATCGTGGGCACTGGTGTCGCGGGCGCTGGTGTCGTTGGCGGCGCCGTTGCCGCGGATACCCGCGGTGCGTCGACGTCGACCTGGGGTGCAACAACCGTTTCGACCACCACCGCCGGTTGAGTTTGAACTGCGGGGGCTTCCGAGGTCGGCTTCACCGGAATGGGACGCAAGGCCGGCGTGTGAGGTCGCGCACGACGCGGTGCCGAAGGGGGCGCCAGGGGCGACGGGCGTTCGGGAAACAACTCATCGGCCGGCTGTCCGGAAAAACGAAGCACACCGCCACGTGGTGATTCCGCAGTTGCCGTTGACATAACACCGGCATGGGTCGCACGAGACGTTTTGTCCTGTAGGTTGTTGATCATGGTTTCAACCTCTCTCTGAAAAAGGGTCTGCCTCCGCGAACGTATGGTGCGATAATGGCCAGTGCCAAACACACCCACGTTTTGCCCTATATTCTCCTCGCGTTCTGTATCACTGTTGCGTGCCGGCTTGACCAACGAGCGCAACGCCATTCGGAGTTGGCCAACGTCGTCACATGCCCACAGTCGACCGCAACCACACGCAGCGCAACAATAGCGCTACGCGTTGCACAACACGTTCTACCCTTGGACCATGTTCTCGGTGGGAAAGTTCTCTGTTCCTTTGCACATCGACGGGCGTCGAGTGCAACCATTCCCGATTGTTCGGCAGGATACTTCACCTACAAACAACACGGACGGCTGAATGTAGATTCGCATAACTTTGGTGGGATTATTGCAGGTGGGATGCGATGCCGATTCTCTTGGTGCCTGCACGGAAGGCGATTGCTCTTCTCAAAACCGAAAACCTGAAAACTCAGATTCCCGTTTTTTCACCTTCCGCCTGTGCAGACGTCAATACCGCCGACATCACACCCCTACAGCATATCGAGGCGCGATCAAAAAAGCAAATCCAACTTGGATTGTTCTTCCATTTTTTTGGATTCCAGCTCCCGTGGCAGCGCTGGCCAACACGCGAGCTAACGCGCAACTAGCAGGCGGCTCGCGCCGTGCAATTACTCGAAACGGCCGACAGACGAGACCGCTATCTCGTAGCGAAGAAAACCCGTCGCAACGGCCAGCAGCGCAAGTCTTTACCCCACCACAACTTGCTCGCCGAACGCCGTCACCCGGCGAGTACCTGAGTGCCCGGCTGGCATTTCCCGGGGGGGATATTGCCGGCCGTCGCGCCGGTGTTTTCCACTTTAGCGCGACGTCTTTCATTGCGACAAAAACGCGGCAATAACCGGCCGAATTCGCAACCACAAAAGAACTGCCAATCGGAGTCGATCCGTGGTTGCCTATTGGGGTCTGCATTGCTTGCGGAACGAGGGCGACCAACGGGAGCCCGGTTCGCGGGGACAAAACGTAACGAAATGTTCCACAATTAACCGCGGAATCAATAAGTGTCTCGCGACCGCTGTCGGTCATCCGCCGCAGGCCGTTTGGCCGACGTTTTCAACGTCCAGGCAAACACGGTTAACGGCCAGATAAACACGCGGGGCCAAGTGGCTCAAACGACTTATACGTCAAGACAAACTCCTGATGACCGAGTCGTTCGGAGCGAGTGGCTTCGCCGGCGGCCACACGTTGCACGAGCGCGACCACTTCGCGGCCCACTTCGTCCAACGTCGCGCGTCCTTCAAGAATCCGCCCGGCGTCGATATCCATATCGTCGCGCATCGCGCGATAGGTTTCTGGATTGGCACAGATCTTAACCACGGGCGAGATCGCCGATCCCACAACCGATCCGCGACCCGTCGAAAACAGAATCAGATGCGATCCGCAGGCGATCAGTTCGACGATTTCGGCGTTGTCGACGATGTTCGGAAAACCAAAACGCACGGGGCCGTCCGGTACAACGTCGAGCAGGTAAAGCCCGCCGCGCGGCGGCACGTCGCCCGGTTTGATCAGGCCCGCGATCGTCGAATTCCCGCTCTTACAGTAAGCACCGAGCGACTTTTCCTCTATCGTGGTCAACCCACCGGCTGCATTGCCCGGCGCGAAACTACCGTGGCCAAGCACTTCGTAGTATCGTGCGGCTTTGGCCACCGAATCGACGATTGCTTGGCCCAACTCGGCAGAGGCCGCGCGTTGTGCCATGAATTGTTCGCAACCGATCAATTCGCCGGTCTCTTCAAAAATGGTGGTCGCCCCTTGTTCGATGAGCAAGTCGAACGCACGACCGATCGCCGGGTTGGCCGTCAGACCGCTGGTGGCATCCGATCCGCCACAGATTGTTCCCACCACCAGTTCTTCGATCCCCATGGGCACGCGAGGCGTGTGGCAAAGCTTTTCGAGTGTTTCTTCGACCCACGCGCGACCGGCAGCGATCGAGGTTGCCGTACCGCCCGACTTCTGAATCACCAGCGTGTGAACGGGCCGGCCCGAGGCTTCAACGGCCGCGCCCAAAACGTAGCGGTCGAAACTCTCGCAACCGAGCGACACGAGCAACACGCCGCCCACGTTCGGATGCGTGACGAGTTGGGTCATCACCCGAGCCGCGTAATCATTTGGATAGCAGCCGGGAAACCCGATGAGATGGACTCCCCGGTCGCGCAACGGCAAGGCGATCTCCCGCGCGACGTGGTGTGCGCATTCGACCAAGTAGGCGACCACCACCACGTTGCGAATGCCTTTGCGGCCGTCGGATCGTTCGTATCCAAGCATGAGACGAGACTATTGCGGGTCGAGGGTATGGGTCGGTAGATAGTCGCTTTGCAGGTTGTGCGTGTGTACATATTCCCCGGGTTGGATATCGCGAGTCGCCGAACCGATGGGGGTACCGTATTTCAGCACCTTATCGCCTTGAGCGATTGCCCGCATGGCAACCTTGTGGCCTGTCGGGATGCGACTCGTCACTTCCACCGCGGCGCCGTCGATCACCATCGACTCCCCCGGCTCAATCGTCGAGGTAACGGCCGCGACATTGTCGTGCGGCGACAACCGCAACAACCGCGGATCGTTTTCGGTTTCTTTGTGGTCGCGCATATGCTGTTCGCCGGCTGCGATGGAAATGGCCCTATTGGTCCTATGATTCTTCCAAGAGATCGATGCAGAACTGCACGATGGCGTAATCAACCGTAACCCAGGCTTCCCAACTCGTCTTCGTCGATACCGTGGTGATGTGCCAGTTCGTGGAGCACCGTAATGCGGATTTCGCGGCGGAGTCGCTCCGTGCGGACGCGGCCATCGTGTCCCCGGGCGGCCGCCAGAATGCCACGCCGGTAGATGGTGACCACGTCGGGCATACTCGGGCCATGGTTCACACTCTTGTCGGTCAGCGGCACGCCCGTGTACAGCCCACACAATTGATCCGGATACCGCACGCCCAATTCCGCCATGACTTCGTCCGACGGATAATCCTCCACATGCAGCGGCACCTGCTCGAACAACTCCAGGACCCAGTCGGGGAGTTCGGCTAATACCTCGTCCAACAAGGCGTCGAAACGCTGACGTGTGCGCGGGTTCAAATCGAAGTTCCCCCGGAAAACGGCCCAACGGTTCCACCGCCGCAACCGGTTCCACCCTGGAACCGAACGTCGCTGTTCGGCAGCCAGCATGTGCGGCCGGTATTGCCTTTATTCTACACAGTTTTTCTGTTCGGAGAACGGGGTCGCATGATCGAAAAACTGCACGCAGAAGACGCCCTTTTCGCCAGCGCCCAACCCGAATTCTCGCCTTCCTCGTGCCCACGTTTCGCGTGGGAACGCACGACCCGCCACTCCACTCCGCGACGGGTCAAGAAGACGTTCGCTCGCACTGCAAAGGACGCGAAGCGTTCAAAACCGGATTCCCACGCTGTAGCGCGGGAACCAAAGCGAATGCGCACATAGTACCAGATTTTGCGCAGGATCTACAAGATTCGCTTTCTTGCCGCACGCTACGATCATTAGAATGGCCTCCGAGTGAACATGCCCCATAACACGATCCCCCGAAGGAGATTTTCATGACGAATAACCCTCGCGTGTTCGCCCGTCGCAAGTTCCTCGCGAAGGGATTTCACACGGCGGCCATTGTCGCGTTATCCGCCGAACTACGTCCCTTGTTCGCCGCGTCCGAGTCCAGGGCATTCCAAATCGGCGCCTGCGATTGGTCGATCGGCCAGATGTGCAACACCAAGGCGTTCGACGTCGCCCGCCAAATCGGGCTCGACGGTGTGCAAGTAAGCATGGGCACGGTGGCCAACGACATGCAACTCCGCAAGCCCGAGGTCCAACAAGCGTATCTCGACGCCGCCAAACGCACCGAACAAGGCATGGCCTCGCTGGCGATCGGCGAAATGAACCGCGTGCCGTTGAAGAGTGATCCGCGTGCGGCCAAGTGGCTCGACGAGAGCGTCGACGTCTGCCGTGCATTGGGACTCGACATCACCATGCCTGCCTGCTTCGGCCGTGGCAATCTCGACATGGCCAACACCCAGGAAATCGACCACGTGGTGGGCGTGCTTAAAGATGTTGCCCCGAAGGCCGAGAAGGCCGGCGTAGTCATCGGACTGGAAAACTATCTCAGTGCGACCGACAACCTGAAAATCATCGAGCGTGTCGGTTCGCCAGCCGTCAAGGTTTACTACGACGTGGGCAACTCGACCGACAAGGGCTACGACATCTACAAAGAAATCCGCCAACTCGGCGATCGAATCTGCCAGTTCCATGCCAAAGACGGCCCTCACATGCTGGGCAAAGGACGCATCGACTTCCGCGACGTCCGCAAGGCGATCGACGCGATCGACTATCGAGGGTGGATCATCATCGAAGCGGCCAAGCCCAACGGTCTGCTGCCCGACTACCAGGCCCACGCCAAGTATCTCCGTACGTTTTTTCCCTACGCGATCTAGTGTTTTGTCGACGCGTATACCGCGGATCGGGGGCCATGCCAGAACCTCGTGGCAAAGATGATCGGCAGCTCCTCGCTTGGTTTTGTCGTCGACCTAAGGTCCTCTCTCCGCAAGGGTTACGCTCGCCAGGAAAGTTTCTTCCGGTTTCGGTGAGGAATTTTGCCGCTCTCCGGGAGATACATCTTAGAGTCTTACACTGCAACTTCCGCGCACGGCGCGCGCATGTTAGCGACCAACGGGAGCCTGGATTGCCAAGCGTTCGGCTTTCCGAAGCGACCATTTGTATTGATGCTTGCCTATTCATTGAACGGTTAAGGTCAAACGCCTTGAAACCGGGCTCCCGATGGTCGCCCTCTGTTCATCCAGTATGCAAGGCTCAATAAGGCACGTAACCGTCAACCACCGTCCCACCAACGCACAACATTTCGAGGGTTTCACCATGCCATTCGTCTTCAAGATTGAGCCATCGTCTTCAGAGTCGGCCACCAACGCGACGGGTCTCGAACCTCGCGACAGCAATACCTGTTGGCTACGGCCTCGTCACGCCAAGAAGACAACGCGTTCACTGTCATTCTTGCTCGGTCTTGTCGCATGTTTCTGTTTCAGCCAACCCCAGACAGCCAACGCAAACGACACACCGAAACACCGTCGTCTCAAAGCGATTCCCTTCACCGAAGTGAAATTTTCCGACGCCTTTTGGGCACCCCGCATCCAAACCAACCGCGACCAGTGCCTGCCGCATAATTTCCAGTGGTGCGAACAGACGGGCCGCATCAGCAACTTCGCGAAGGCCGCCGGCCAGATGCCTGGCAAGTTTGAGGGCATCTACTTCAACGACTCCGACCTCTACAAGGTACTCGAAGGGGCCGCCTACTCGTTGGCCGACCGGCGAGATCCGGATGTCGAAAAGACGGTCGACGACATCATCGCCAAGGTGGCCGCCGCCCAAGAGGAAAACGGTTATCTGAACACCTATTTTACACTCGTCTGTCCCGACAAAAAATGGACTAACCGCAGCAAGCACGAGCTCTACTGCGCCGGTCACATGATGGAAGCGGCCGTGGCCCATTATCGGGCGACCGGCAAGCGGACTCTGCTTGACGTGGCCTGCAAGTTTGCCGACCTGATCGACGAACGCTTCGGCCCCGGCAACCAGTTTCCAAACAAACCGTTCTGCGAGCCGGGCCACGAGGAAATCGAACTGGCCCTGGTCAAGCTCTACGAAACAACCGGCAACGCCAAATACTTCGACCTAGCCAAACAGTTCGTCAACGTTCGTGGCGATGCCAGCCAAGGTGGCCAGAAAGGTGCATATGCCCAGGCCCATCTTCCGGTCCGCGAGCAAAGCGAAGTGGTCGGCCATGCGGTTCGCGCGATGTATCTCTATGCCGGCGTGGCCGACGTGGCCGCCTATACGGGCGACAAAGAGTTGATCGCCGCCATGGACCGCATCTGGAACGATATCGTTCGGCAGAAGCTCTATGTCACCGGCGGCGTGGGTGCCCGGCACCAGGGCGAAGCGTTTGGCGATGCTTACGAGTTGCCCAACACGTCGGCCTATTGCGAGACGTGTGCCGCCATCGGGTTGGCCCTTTGGGCCCATCGTTTGAACCTGATGCACGCCGACGCCCAATACGCCGACGTACTCGAAAGGGCGCTCTACAACGGTGTTCTTTCGGGCGTGGCGCTCGACGGCAAGAAGTTCTTCTACGTCAACCCGTTGGCCTCTGTCGGGTCGCATCACCGCCAACCTTTCTACGGCTGTGCGTGCTGCCCAACGAACATCGTGCGGCTAATCCCCTCCGTGCCCGGCTACGTGTACGCCACCGGCGACGACGGAATTTACGTCAACCTGTTCGTGGCCGGCACGTCGAAACTCGACTGGAAGCAACCGGTCGCCATTGAGCAGCAAACCCAGTACCCCTGGGACGGCCAGGTAAAACTCACGGTAACGCCGGAGAAACCGGCCGAATTCACCTTGCACGTACGAATCCCCGGCTGGTGCCATGGCGCCACGATGACCGTAGCAGGGCAGCCCGTCGAGGATCTCAATATCCAAAAAGGTTACGCACGAGTCACGCGTACCTGGAAGCCGGGCGACGTGGTCGAACTCAATCTGCCGATGCCCATCGAGCGAATTGAAGCCAACCCCAACGTGGTCGACGACCGCGGGCGCGTGGCCGTTCAGCGTGGTCCGTTGGTCTACTGTTTCGAAAGTGTCGACAACGGGCCGAACGTTGCCCGGCTAGTGCTGGCTCGCGATCCGAAGTTTGTCGCCGAACGCGCCGACGATCTGCTGGGTGGCATCACGGTTATCAAGGGCGTTGACCGCCTGGGCCACGAAATCACGGCCATTCCCTACTACGCCTGGGACCACCGTGAACCGGGCCTGATGGCCGTGTGGGTTTATCAGGACGGCAAATCGAAAAACCCGGCCACGGACGACCCGAGTTGGACGGGTATCCTGTACCGAACGCTCGATCCCTCGACGCTGGGCCCTTCGGAGCCGCTATCGTTGATGGATCTCATCACTCCGAGTGCGTCGCATTGCTTTGAAGGCGACACGGTTTGCGCCCTGAGCGACGCAGACCAGCCCCAAAGCTCTTTCAGCAAACCCCGATTCACGTGGTGGCCGAAGCGTGGCACGACCGAATGGGTGCAATACGATCTGGCCGAACCGCGCAAGCTTTCGGCCGCCGAGGTCTACTGGTTCGACGACGAGAAGCAGAAGGGCCGCTGCCGGGCGCCTGAATCGTGGGAACTGCTTTATCGCGACGGCGACCAGTGGAAACCCGTCGAAGACGCCTCGGCTTACGGCACCGCACTCGACCAATTCAACCGCGTAACCTTCAAGCCGGTCGAAACAACGGGCCTGCGACTTCAAGTGCAACTGAAACCCGAGCTATCCAGCGGGATTCTCGAATGGAAGATTCAGTAGCGCTACGCCTTTTGAACCGAACCCTTGGGTGCCATGCCCACGCTCGCGTGGGCATGCTTCACTGGTTCCCAAGCTCCAGCTTGGGGACGAGGAACCACGAGCGGAAAACTACTGCTTCGACGGCGTCTGCATGATGACCTCTACCCGGGCCGAAAGGTTCTTGTGGTCCATGACGGCATCGAAATCCAAGCCTCGGAACCAACTCATCGGCGGCCCCACGTAGTCGGGCGGCGCCTCGGTATCCGAAAGCCGGCGGCCGCTTGGGTCGAAAAGCGCCGTGGAAGTCCAGAACTCCTCGTTGCTACCGCCGTTGTCGTTGTTGTTGCTGCTGGTCAAAACATACTTACCACCCAGTGGGCACATCAGTTTGGCATCCAGGAGAAATTCGGCGGTTTTCAGGGCGCCCTTCGCCGGCACCCGAAATTGTTGATCCAAATCGCGCAACAATCGCAGATTTCCCAACGACGTCTCCCGCGTACGAAGGTAGCTAATGCTGTTCAAAAAAGGCGTCATCCGTGCTTCAGACGGATCGTTCACGTGTAGCCGAACTTGGGCCGGTCGCTCAGCTTCGACAAAATGAAGTTGCGGCGGCACGACGTCGAGCACGCCGCGCTGCAGCGAAAACACGGTGAACTCGCCATACTTTCGCCGCCAGAGGCCCACGTCGGAACCGGCAATGCCTATCTCGTTGGTTTCGCGGGCGATCTTCTCGTCGAGAAAGGCCAGCAGCCCGGCCGGTCCCGTGGTGCCGATGTAACCGACCAGCATGTCGCGAACCAACCCCAGGGGGAACAACTTGCCCGGCAGGTATTGCACCGACGACCCGAAGTCGGCCACCCCTGCCAACACCCGCTGATTGTTCAAAACGGCCTCGCCCTCGGCGATGTTGCCGCGAATGGGCGCCAATTTTTTCTGGTCGGCCGGCCCGAGGAACTGCGTGAGCAACTCATAATGTTTCGCCGCGAAAGGACTCAGCCGTACGTCGATAACCACACGTTCTTGCCGATCGGCAAGCCCATGCCGCCGCAAGGCGATGATCGTTGGATCAAGGTGGCCCCACTGCTGCGAGTAAAAATCGGCAAACTTCTGATAGGCCGTCGTTTCGGCCGAGGTAACGTTGTCGACGACCACGTCGGGCACCGGGATGAAATTACCTCGTTGCCCACGCATCGAGTCGTACACCACGTCGCCGTCCATCACCGTGCGGCTGCCGTCCGGGCGAGGGCCAAAACTCTCGGGCAACGTGTGCGCCGCGATCAGTTCGTCGATCGACGAGGCCGGCACGCCTTCGGTCGCAGCCGCCAATCGGGCAAGTTGCACCAAGTCGATATCGGCCGCGGCCTCCAGGCGGCGAATCATTTCGACCCGATATTGCGGCCCGGTGAAGTTTCGGAAAAACGCATCCGAGAAATAGACGAACATCGTGTCTTTCCGCGACAAGGGCATCTGGGTACGTGCGTGGCGGAAGTCTTCCGAAGCGCCCAACGCCCCTCTGCCCGAACTCGTCTCGATAAAACGGCGTGCCAACGTTCGCGAACTGGTGACGAAGTGGTAATCGCCGCTGGCCACGTAGAACGAGCGGACGGCGCCGTCGGGTGAGGAAAGAAACGAAACCGGCTGGCCGTCGATCTCGAATTTCTCTTCCGAAACGCCACCCGCGTTGACTCGTTCGAGACGCTGCCGTTTGATGTCGGCGGCCAGGAATCCTCCGTTTCGGGCGTAGAACAACAGGCCGATGGCCGCCCCTTCACGGAAGAAAAGGTCCGTGCCGATCAAGGCCACGTCGGCCACGGCCGTATCGCCCAACAATCGCGAAAGCGCGTTTTGCTTAAGCACCAGCCGGTCTTGCATGTGCTGGCTGAGCCGATAGTTCAATCCCCGCGTTGCGTAAAGGTTTTGCAGGTCGTCGTTCCACAGGGCCATCGTATCTTGGGCCCAAAGGAAATTCGAGAAGCTGCCGTAGCGAACGTAAAAACACTCGGCCGGCACGCGCATCGCAATCGGCTCGATCTCCACGTCGGGATCGACGTCGGCAAAATGAATCACCGGCGGGGTAATGGGATTGGGAAGCGGCTGGTCGGCCGGCAACGCCAGATTGTTCAGACCAAGCACGCGGTCCTGAAGCATTCCCACACGAACTTCCTCGGTGCCGAGCATCAAACCAAGTTCGTCGCGAAGCTGATCCTGCCACGTCTCGCTCTGATGTCGCTCGGGCAAACGCAGATTCAGCCGCAGCGCCAACATCGAGCGCAGGTAATGGGCGACCAGCGGGGGATAGTCGGGCGCCGGTTGCAGAAGCCGCGGAGGTGGAGCGTACGCCCGCCACCAACCGTCCAACAGGCGGCGATACGCGTACTCGTCGTGTTGCGGCTGCACCACCACTCGATGGGGAACCTGGGAATGCAGCGTGAGATTCAAGGGCTCCTCGCCGGTGAACAGGAAGAAGACGGTCACCGATGGCGGTGTATCGAGAATATCGCGCAACAGGCCGCCAATCTGTTCTCGGATTGGCCCTCCTGTGGTCAAGGGCGAACCCTCGATGATTTTTTTGGCCACCTCGCGAAACGCCGGGTTGTCGATAGCCGGATAGAGCACGCGTCCGTCTTCGGCGTCGATGCGTAGGCCGTCGAGCCCCAGGGGTGTCGGCTCCAACTGTTTCGGCAGCGAAACGGTAATCCGCCCGACCCCGAACCGCGGCCCGGCGGCGGCTTCGGCGTTGATTCGCAACGGCGCGGTACCCCGCAGCCTCGCTTGCAGCCTCGTTTGAGCACTCGTTTCACGGGTCCCCACGACGAGCAGCACCAGCAACCCGATCGCCGATATCCAGCGATTTCGACGCAGGATGGCAGACATATCTCTCTCCTCGACTTTTCCGGTTCGGTGATCGCCAGCAATTGCCGCCCGAAGCGGCAGAAGGCGCGCTGCTCGAAGTATCGTATACCCGCCCCGAGGAGGCAAGAAGGCACGACCAGAAGATCGGCCCGGCCGGCAGTGCTTTCCACAACGTTTGTTTCCCACCCCGCCTTTCTGTCGAACAATACCCCGGTTTTCCCTGTGCTATGAAACCGTTATCATAAAAGATTACGACCGAATTCTTCGCAAAATAGCTGTATTTACTAGGCATCGGGAGACTCCTGAGTTGGAAGTCCCCCCTAATTCGGTTACGGTCGTACGACATACAGGAAGACAATGAGTACTGAGATTCAGCCACCGTTGGAAGATTTCGCCGCGTGGCTTCGCCGTAGCGAGCATCATGTAGAACACCGTCTGGCTCTGCTGGAACAAGCCGAACAAATACTCGAGGGCCGCAGGAAGACCACTACGGCCGAAAAGCTCGATCTGGCCGAAAAGCTGGAACAATGGCGCTATCAGCACCTTACCGAGATGGCCGGATCGCTGGGGCCCGAGGAACTCGGGCTGGCCGAGGCGTTGGACTTGGCGGCCAACAGTCTGGCCGAGCGCCCCGAACGGGCACCACGTCGTTTGCGGGCGGCCCTGGCTGAAGTGACCGCCGCCGAGCCCGATGCCTCGTTTGACGATCCGGTTTCGCGTACCGCGGCGGCCCTCGATCCGGCCGTATCGCTCGACGAACTTGCCCGCCAGGCGAAGCAGCTTACCGACGAGCATTTCCTTTCCCCCACCACGGGCAAGCGGCGGATGCGGCTTTACGCGCCGCTGTATCTTTCGAGCCATTGCGTGAATTATTGCCTTTACTGCGGGTTTCGATACCCGAACCAAATCCCACGGCGTCATTTGCAGCTCGACGAGGCGATCGCCCAGGCCGAGATTCTCCTGAAACGCAAGCTTCACCAGATTCTCCTGGTAGGGGGAGACTTTCCCAAGCTTACGTCGACTGCCTATTACTGCGAGGTAATCGCCGAGCTATGCGACCGTGGGGTCCATCCATCGCTGGAAATCGCCCCGCAGTCGGTGGCTTCGTACGCCGAAATGGTCAAAGCCGGTGCCTGTGGACTGACGCTCTTTCAGGAGACCTACAACGAGGCGCTCTACACGACGTACCATCCGCGAGGCACCAAGGCGATCTACGATTGGCGGCTCGAAGGGCTCGAACGGGCGGCCGAAGCGGGTATGGGACACTTGGGCCTGGGCGCCCTGCTGGGCCTCGACAACCCGCGGCGTGAGCTGTTGGCCATGGTGCGTCACGCCCAATATCTACAAACGCGGTTTCCCGACCGAATCGTGGCATTCAACCTGCCGCGCATCCGCGAGGCGCCCGAAGATTTCCACGCCCCCCACCTGGTCGACGACGAGCAGTTCGTCCGCATGTTCTGCGCGTTGCGGCTTGCCTTTCCCACGGCCGAACTGGTCCTGTCGACGCGAGAATCGCCCGTGTTGCGCAGACGGTTAGCGAAGATCTGCATCACACAGATGAGCGCCGGCAGCTCGACCATCCCCGGCGGCTACCGCGCAGAAGAAGACCGATCGTGCGGCGCCCAATTCCCTGTGTGCGACGAACGCCCCGTACACGAAGTGGCTACCGAACTGGAAACCGCCGGCTTCGATCTGGTTTGGAACTGGGGGTAGCCCGGCACCTTCACCACGGGGATCACCACGGGGCCATGCAGAGCACTGAGTTGTTTGCACCGAACAACCTATAAAGAAAGACTGTTCCGGGGCAATTCTTCTCAGTGGCGTCTCTTCTCAGTGACCTCCGTGACTCCGTGGTTAATTTGTTTGTGAGAAATCCATAACGGACAAAAGCTCGACAGGACGATTCTGATCGCTGTTTTGCTGATCCTGTCCATCCTGTTATCCCGTCAAAAAACAACCGCTACGAACGGTTACCTACGAACATAATTGCCTCTATTGCAGCGCGGGCTGCACCAACTCGCCTCGCACTTGCGCCTCGGGCTGCTCGTACGCACCGAGAAACTCCGAATTGCAGTCCAGCCAGAGTGTTATCCGGTGAAGTTCCTCGGCCGACAGTGCCACGCCGTAGTGATCCGCCGTGAGGTATTTCGCCAAGGGGGCCGCCTGAGCGCCAAACCGCCCGGCCGTGGTGCGACTGCCGCCGTGTATGCCGGCCTTGATCGAGCCGTTGCCCACGTCGAAGAAGAACCCGTACTTCTTGGCCAGGTTGTTGTACGACCGCGTAAACTGGCCGTCGATCGCACCGGTTAAGTCCACCGCGTTCTTTTCCTGGTGGCAACCAACACAGTGACGGTCGAGCACCGGTTGCACGAGGCGAGGATAGTTGAACGGATTCGAGCCCTCCGCGTCGGCCACAATCTCCGACGCCGGACGCCCCAAGGCCAACGGCGTAACCTCAGGATTCGGCGGCAGCCGATGCTTGTGTTCGTGGCAACCTTGGCACGTGAGCCGTTCGCCCGGGTGGAGATACGTAGCCGAACGCATCGACTGCACCGCCCTGCCCTGCTCGTCGAGTGCCTGGAAATAGATCGGCATGCCCACAGGAGCCTCGAAAAAGACACTCCCGTCCGACTCGACCGGCACGGTTCCCAGCACGGCCCGGGCGTTGGTCTGGTTGGCCACGCCCACCCGGGGTTCGTTGGGCGGAGCCGTCGACTTAGGCAACACCTGGATTACCCGAAGCGCCGCGATCTTCGTGTCTTCCGGCCAAGTAAAATCACTGTCGTAGATGTTCATCACCGCCACGGTACCCTCACCTTCCGACGACGCGGCGGTTCGTGATGAAGTTGTGGCTTGCGACGCCATGTCCACCATCTTGGCTGAAACGGCCGTTTGAGCTACCGTCGCTTGCATCGTCCGAGTGGGAATCCTCGGCGGGCAACGTCGCGCCCCGACGGGAATCGGACTGAGGCAGGAAATGGCCGGATCGCGATAGATCAACTCCTTGTTCCCGTCGCGATCGATCCAGTACACGCCACGGTGCTTCGCGTCGGCGCCGTACACACAAAAATAGTCGTCCTCGCTCAACGGCCACGGCGTTCCGTAAACCATCGTCGGTTCGGTCGGTTTGCGTTCGGCCTCGGGAAACGGGACCTCGGGCGTAAGCCGTTCGAGTTGCGACATCGCACCGTCGTCTTCCTGCCGAGGATCGATCAACACCAGGGAGCCAAACTCATGCCCATGATGCGCGGCGGCCACCGCCACGTACTTGTGCGACCCTGGTACGGCACGGATGTTCATCTCCATCCACGGCCGACTCTCGCGACGCTCGGGATAGTTGCCGTGGAAGCTCCGAGGATCGCGCCCGTCGGGGTAACAGGTCCAGATGTGATGCGCCGCGTTCGTGTCGCGGTCCACATAGTCCCACCGCGTATAGACGATCATCCCCTCGTGGTTCACGCTCGGATGCCACTCGTGGGTTTCGTGGTAGCTCAGACAAATCACGTCGCTTCCGTCCGACTGCATCGAATGCAACGTGTAAACCGGACAATGCCGCCCACAACGCAGGTATCCACCCCGGCGCATCGACACAAAAGCAATCCGCCCGCTGGGCAGAAAACACGGATCGAAGTCGTCGGTCGCGCCGTCGGTCAACTGCACCAGGCCACTGCCGTCGACGTTTACCCGAAAAAGATGGTAACAGCACTCGGGCGTCCACGTGTAAGTATCCGTAGCCTTTGCCTCGCTATAGGCGAACAGGATGGTTCGTCCGTCGTAGGAAAGCTCGGGCGAAAGAAACGAACCGCCCTGAAGCTTTCGGCCTTGAAGCCGTCCGTTTTCGACATACGAGTTTGCCATAACGTCGACCAATGTCGGTTTCGGCCCAAACGGATTTCTCAGAATGTACAACCCTCCGCCCGGCACCGCGTTGCATCCGTAATACTGGTCGCACATATGAAACGGGCCGGTGGGGTCGTGCCGCGTAATAAACAACAGTTTGTCGATCTGCTGCAACATTGGATTGCGGAACGCGATCTCGCGAAGTGCCGCCCGGGCGTCAAGGTATATTGCCCGCCGTTCCTTGAGCGACACAACGTCGGGCGGTACCGTGCCGGCCGCCGATTGCAGAGCCTGCCGTCGAGAATCCAACGCATCGAGCCTTTGCCGCAACGCATTGAGGTCGTCGCCAGGCACACTGGGCGAAAGCCGATCGAGCAATCGCTTTGCCCGAGCGACAATCTCTTGGGTATGAGCCAACGGAAATCGGGCGTCGTCCGTGATCGCTTCTGCAATCGCTTTGTTCTTGCCCACCGTATTCCACGGCGGCGACAACCGAACTTGGTCTTGCTCGATCCAGTCGGCGAGCACCGCTGGATCGATGTCGGCAGTCCCGGCCGCCTCGAGATTTGCCGAGAAGGCAACTATGCCAGCACCGCACAAAACGGCTGCCAGCAGCCGAGAGACAAAACAGAACGACACTCGGCGGTCTTGCATGGCGAGGCTCCTGGAAGGAATGGTGGAGGGGGGAAGGATGCCCATGCGAACACCGTGATTGTAGCAGGACTCGTCGGGCATGGCAAAAAATGCCGTGGTCATGCCAGCGTAACTGTGGCAATGCGGGTGGCAGCGATGATTTTGCGGAGAGGAGTGTGCGCTCGGAAAACGCGTGATCGCAAAATCATCGCTGCCACCCGCGGAATGCCAACATGCCCACGCAAGCGTGGGCATGTCACGTAGACGATTACGCACGATGATGCTCGGTGCCAAGAAAATGGCCGCGCGCATCACGTATGCTTCGGCGGTCGCAGTGCCAGGGCCAGACCGGCGGCAATCAGGCAGGCGATGCCGGCGATCATGAAGGGAGTAATCCAGGCTGTGGGATCCGGGGTTCCGCCCGACGCTTTGGCCGCCGCGACGGCTGCGTCCTTGAAGTAGCCCGCCACTTGAGGCCCCGCGATACCAGCAACACCGTAGGCCAAGAACACCCAACCGTAGTTCGTGCCGACGTTCTTATTGCCGAAGAAGTCGGCCGTGGCGGCGGGAAACAGCGCGAAGTTGCCGCCGAAATTGAACCCGATGATACTGGCCCCAACGATCAACCCCCAGGACGTCGCTCCCATTCGGTAGAACACCAGCATGATGCCGCCTTGGAACAGGCACATGAGGAACAGCGCGTTGCGACGCCCGATCTTGTCGGAAACCGTTCCCCACACGATGCGGCCAAGCCCGTTGAGGATGGCATAGGAAGCCATGGCCGTGCCGGCAATTTTTCCTGCCGCTTGGGCCGCATCGCCCACACCACCGCTCACGGCACCGCTGGCTTGCAGGGCGTCGATGCCGAACAGCCGGATGCAGTAAATCACCATCAGCCCGGCCAAGGCCGAACCGACGAACATCAGCCAAAGCATGAAAAACTGCGGCGTGCGCAACATTTCGGCGCTGGTGAGATTCACGCTTCCGGTGGCTGCCGCCTTCGTGCCCGCTTCTGGCGGTTGCCAGCCCTCGGGCTTATAGCCGGCCGGGGGATTCACCATCACCACGCTACCCAACAACACGCAAAGCAGAAACACGGCGCCGTAAATAACGAACACGCTTTGGACGCCAGGCAACCCAAAAATGGACGTGGTGTTAAGCAGCCCGCCGAACCAGCTTCCGGCGAGTTTTACCCACAGAGTAGCGCCAAACCCAAAGCCGGCGACGGCCAACCCCGTGATCATGCCCTTGCGGTCGGGAAACCACTTCACACCGACGGCAATGGGCACGACGTAGGCCAAGCCGATTCCCGCCCCGCCGATCACTCCAATACAAATGAGTTGACCCGAAAAGGTTTTTCCGAGAAACCCGCCGAGAATGTATCCCACGCCCAGCACCACCCCGCCCAGGGCGGCGATTGGTCGAGGGCCGAAGTGTGCCTGGAGCTTGCCGGCGAGGACCATCACCACAGCAAAGGTCGCCAACCCGGCCGAAAAGATCCAAGCCGCCTTTTGGGCAGAAAACCCGTAGAGCCCCCCGTCTTCGATCGGGATGGTAATCTGCTTGGTAAACACACTCCAAGCGTAGATCGCCCCCAGACAGAGTTGGATAAGGATTGCCCCGAGAACCACGAGCCACCGATTCATCACCTTGCCGTCCGTCATGCGCACTCTCCCATGGTGTTGGGGCCGCCCGGCGAGGCCAAGCGACCTGAACGAGAACCGCCAAACCGCGAAGGCGCCGGGAGACGACGCAGACGAACAACGGAGGAAATCCCGCCGCACGTCGGGGAGCCGCCGCCCGACGATGTGCTTGCCATGAAGGAGGAGGCTTCCACGGAAACCACCGCCAATCAGACCGGTATTGCCAGAAATCTAACAGAATTTGAATGACATTACCAGGACGTGGTTATCCACACCCCTCCCTGGACATACCAAGTCGCGCCGCGGACAGAATCGATCAGGCAATCGCCAGCATGGCGCGGCGCCACTTGGCGCGGAGTAGCCCGCGGATTGTCGGCGGGTTGGTGACCTGGGCGATTCGCAACGAATAGTCGTCGATGTCGAGTTCGCCGCCGACCACTACCCGGGCGACCTGCAAGATGCTGGCCGCCTCGTTACGGCTGACCGGCTTGCCGTGGGCGGCGCGGCTACCATGTTTGACGGCCCGTTTGAGCCGGTCGCACTGCTGAGAAGTCAAAAGACCGGCCTCGCGAAGACGGCCGATGAATACCGCGATGCCCGGCTCATCGTCGACCGCCATCGTAGGGTCATCCTTGGTGAGTCGCCAGAGAGCGGATTCGACGGCTGCCCGGCTGGCCATCGCCGCCGCCAGGTAGAAGCCTGCGTGAAACGATCCTTCGGCCTCAGCCAACAAGCGATGTGCGGACACCCGGGGTTGCGACGCGGCCATTGCCATTGTGAAACCTCCCCGCGCCGCCAGCGTGGCGGCGCGCAAAGAAAGCGTCTCCCCGTAAAGGCGCTGCTAGGCTGCTACAGAACAGCCTCGGGGTCCTTACGGCGCACCCGACACCTCCACGGGGAGACGCTCTTTCTTCTGTAGATAGGTTTAGCATTGTTCTGTAGTACGTAAGAGACGCTTTAGCATCTGCATCTTACCATGCCCCCCGTCCACGTCAAGTCCTTTCCTTTGCGGCTTTGCGTCTTGGCGAGAGGAATACAAAAGGCGTACGGTTGAGAACCATGTAGGGTGCCGCTGCTGGCTTGTCCAGCAGTGCTGGGTACGTGTAGGATGATGAGGCATGAAACGGAACCGGCCACATCGGAAGCGAGTTCGGCACTTCAACGTTACAGGCTACTTCCCCGAATTAACGTTTTCGTGCTACGGTCGGTTTCGTTGCTGACTAACGACGTCTGGCGAGGAAAACTCAGCCGGAGTGTCGACCGGGAAAGGGCTCGCCAAAGCTATCGGGGAAGTTCTACTCGGTAGACGATTGAGGCTCCACTGAGCACTGCTGGACAAGCCAGCAGTGGCACCCGGCGACAACGCTCTGCCCGGTGAGTGGGCCATAAGACGCCCCATGGCATGTCCGCTGCTTTTGCAAACATCAACAACGTCTATTTTAATGTTGGTTGCGTATACGACCAATGTGTTTGGATGATTCTCCATTTTCCATCACTCTCTAGCTGATACACCTCCGTACAATTCCATCGACTCGTCTTCTGGCCAGAGCTTGAGATGAAATTGAAGGTCAGCACGGCCATGTCATTTGCAGCTTGTACCTTGGGATTCAACAACTCATATTTATCAGTAAGGATTTTGCCGCGAGCGGCCTCATAGTATTTTGTTAACGCCTGGTGCCCATCCAGTCTCCACTCCAAAGCGGGGTCGAAATAGACGACGTCCTTGGACGATATATCGAGGAAACCTGACGGATCTCCTTGACCCCATTTTTCCAAGGCGTTTTGTTCCATTTCGATGAGTTGCTTCGCCGGGTGCCACTGCTGGCTTGTCCAGCAGTGCTCAATGGAGCCTCAATCGTATACCGGGTAGAACTCCACCGGTAGTCCATGAACCACCGGCAGCAGAGGGTCGTCCGGAGCTTTCTCCGACGTGTGGTGCTTCGCACTGGACCATCACCAATCGGTGGCTGTCGTGCAAAGACCTCGTCGAACGGGATTCAAGTGAACGTAGTCGATCGCCGAAAGCACCGTTTTCGCCTCGGTCAGGTTCCGGTCGTAGCCGGGACCTTCCTGCCAATACCGAAACGTCTCGACGCCCGGCCGCTGACGGATCGTCAGTCGTCGGAGCAGATCGGCCCCGGAGGCAATCAATCGTTGCTTGACTCGATAGGAGTAAGGCCGTTTGATCGCTCGGAGCAAACGGTCGATTCCCTTCGCCTCGGCCAACGGGTAGACAATCAGGTGGACATGCTCGGGCATGTAGACGAAGGCGACCAACCGGTAGCCTTGCCCGGCCATGGCCCGGTCGACACTTCGGCTGAGTTCGCCCCGCCAGTCATCGTTGGTCAGTAACGGAAGCCGACGATAGCATGAAAACGTCAGTTCGTGTAAGTGACCCGGATCGTTGAAATGCCGAACTCGTTTTCGATGTGGCTGGTTCCGTCTCATACCCCCTAATCCTACCCCAGCCCGACACTGCTGGACAAGCTAGCAGTGGCACCTGACACCCTGCTTGGCGGTGGGTCAAGACGAATCGCAGGGCCGGGTTGGTCGGTGATCGACCGAATGGGTGGTGGTTAGTTAAGTGATTGGAAACACAACACTTACGGAAACGGGAAGGCCGTTTTCTCGTTGCGCGCACTTCGCGCAGATACCAATTTTTGGCCGGCAACGTAAGTTGTTTGGTACCAAGATCTTACAAAGAAAATGCCCGAACTTGTTGAACAGCGATTTGATCGGACAAAAAACGGAGCCGGGCGCGGTGGCGCAAGTCGTTGCGGCAAAAGAACTAACGCGATGGGGGGAAGTTGAACAAATACCCCCAAGTCCAAGTGTGCGCAGTGATCAACAACGGCGGAAAAAGAAATTTTTTCGCCGCCCGCGCTTCCCTGGGGAGCGGTCCGTGGGAGCCGGCTAGAAGGCCATGGCGGGCGGTTCTTGGGATGGATCGCCTTTCGCCAAGTCACCCTCACCCTCGGCCCCTCTCCCGTGAACGGGCGAGGGGAGGACGGTTACTTTGTTTCCGACGATGGCGTGTGCAGGAACGAGTCCCAGTAGGCCCGGTCCACCGCGTAGACGTCGATCGGGTCGTCGGGTTTCAGGTCGGCCGGGAGGAAGCCGAATCGCTGCATCTCGCGGATGTAGTGCTCGTTGGGGCGGAAGCCGGGCATGTTGAAGCGTTTGCCCTCGTTAAGCCGCTGCTGCGCGCTCTTGATTCCTGCCAACATCTTCTGATAGAGCGGGTCGTTGGTGTCTTTGAAGACCACTTCCTTGCACGCCTGCAAGCCGCCCGCCTCTTTGGCCAACGGTCCTCGCAAGATGGTCGACTTCTCGGGCCGCGAGAGATTGCAGACCGTCTGGGTGTTCCGGTCGCTTCCGCCCGGGAAAAAGTTTTCCCAGTACTTCTTGCCCTCGCGACTGGTCATCTCCTTGCCATGACAGCTTCCACATCGCTCTTTGATCGTACCGAGAGGAAGCCACACGCCATACGAACCGCACCCCAGCGCCGCGTAGGTGCCGGTAAACGTGGCGCTCGTCTCGATCCAAAGCCGAACGGTCTTCGCCTCGACCGGCGAGAGCTTCGCGTCGTAGTGGCTGCCGTCGATCAGTTTCATCAACGGGCTGACCACGCTGCCGTAGCTATAGGGTACGTAGTTGCTGGTGGGCTGGTTTCGGGCGTCGGAAATCAGCCGGCGGTGGTTCATCGTCAGATAGCTGATCGTGTAGGTCCGCGTCTGATCGCCGCAAAGGTCTACACGTCCCTCGCGGCGGTCTGGGTTGTGGCATTCGACACAGTGCCGATCGAGAATCGGCTGGATGTCGCGGCAGAAGTCGATCACCTGCGGCACGTCCTCGATCGGTTTGACCGCACGGGGCGACTTGCGCATCGCGATCAGGTCGGTGCGAATCGGATGCGGCGTCTTCACGCGCTGCTCGTGGCAGCCCACGCAACTGGTCGTCTCGCCCGGCTGAAGGATCAGAAAGCTATGCATCCGCTTCACCGGACGGTCTTGCTTGTCGAGCGCCACGAAGAACAGCGACTGCAGCGCCGGCAGTTCCATGTAGGCCGAGCCGTCTTCTTCGACCGGCACCGTGCCGACGATTTCGGCCAAGGTGAACGAGCCGCCTATCGTCAGCGGCTGCATCCCGCCCGAGAAATTCACCGGTTTGGGAAGCTGCTTGAGCACGAGGAGCTTGTCAATCGTGCCCCGCTCGACACTGTCCATCGCCCGACCTTGGTAGATGTCTTCGAGCACCAGCCGGCCGGTGGGCACGCCCACGTCGGTCCGGTCGGGAATGATCCGCTCCCGCGGCCTGCCACGCAACGGGCGAGGTTCGCTACACTCGAATTGCTTCTGTTCTTCCTCGGGCAGTGCATAGATCAACTCGCACTGGCCCTGCTCGTCCATCACATGGATACCCTTGCGATGGGCCACAAGAAAGCAGTCTTCGGAAAACGCGTAAGGGTCTTTCCAGTCGGCGCCCGGCGAGATTCGCTTGGCAGAGTCCAAGTCGTCGGGCCCTTTCTTCACGTCGACAATCGTTACATGCCCACAGTGTTCGAATCGACCGTGCCCCGGCGAAAACGAGGCCACCACCTTGTTGGTCCCCGGGATCGGCTTGGCGTCGAGCATGGCGATGCCCGGGTGCATATTGCCGTAGTAGGTCATCTGGCCCGTGCCATCGGGATTGGTCGTCCAAAGGTGGTGGTAGTGGACCTGACTGCGGTCGACATATTCCCAACGCATATAGACGATCCGTCCGTCGGGCAGCATCCACGGGGTGTTGTCGTGGTCGTTGTTGCTGGAAATCAGCCGGATGTTGCCGCCGTCGGCATTGCAGCGATAGAGTGTGGCCACGCGGGTGTACCAACAATTAACAAAACGTCGGCACCGCGACGAACAGAACACAATGCTGCCGTCGGGACAGTAGGTGGGCTCAATGTCGTCGTCCGGTCCGTCGGTCAACTGCCGCAAACCGCTGCCGTCGATGTTGATCTCGTAGAGATGGAACACGTGCGTTCCACCCTTGCGATACGAGAAGAGGATCTTCTGGCCGTCGTAGTGCATCTGCGGGTCGCGGATGCCGCCGGTGGGATCTTCGAGGATGACCTTCAACTCGCCCGTGCGGAGGTTGAAGCGGCAGAGCCGACCGCCTTCGCCGTAACCCCAGAGAACACCGTCTTCGTCTTTGTAGGCCCGGTCGCTCGGCTCTTTTGATCGATCAGCATAGTTGCCAAAGGTCACGTACCAGTGGTCACGACCCGGCACGCGCACCGCGAAGATGATCTCGTCGACGTCCTTCATTGGACCGGCGAGGAATTTGGAAAGCATGGGCCCGGGCTGGTACGCAGGCGGATCTGCTGGCGGATTTGCCGACGCCTTTTCTTCTGTACCGGCTGCCACATGGTCGGGTGTCGGAAGCGCGACGATTGCCGTCGAAACGGTGAGCAACCATGACAGTGAGCAACAGAGCGGGAGGCGGGCACGCATGGTCGGAAGTTCCTTTTCCGAAATTTGCAGGGTGGAAGGGTGCTGAGGTAGGATAGCTCCAGTATAACGCATTCGTCGCCAACTACCAAGAAAACCCGTCGAAGCCCCTTTTCGTCCCCGGGGCGAAGATCGTACCCACCTCCGACACCCACCTCATACCTTACCCAAGGGAGTCCTCGCCATGTCTAGGTGCTATGTATCACAGTACATTCAGTCGACATCACTACTCGCTTTCCTGGTAGCTGCCTTTGTAGTTTTCGCAAGTCAACTCAGTTCGGCGGCGGAACTACCCAACGACGACGCACTTTGGGCGGGAGCGAACGACCGCATCGAAAAGCATCGCAAGGCCGACGCCACGATCCGCGTGGTCGATGCCTCTGGCAAGCCGGTTTCGGATGCCACGGTCGAGATCGAGCAAACGCAGCACGCCTTTCTCTTCGGCTGCAATATCTTCGCCTGGGGACCGGCCGAACGTCAGCGGTCTGCGAGCCAAGAGACCGCCGAGCTTCAACAGAAATACCGCGAACGGTTTGCCGAGTTGCTGAATTTCGCCACGCTGCCGTTCTATTGGCAAAGTTACGAACGCCAACGCGGAGAACCCAACCACGACTATACCGAACGCGTTGCCCAATGGTGCGGCCAACACGGCATCCGCACCAAAGGCCACCCACTGGCATGGAACCACGCCGATCCGCGTTGGTTGCCCGACGACTCGGAAGAAATCCGTCGCCTGCAAATGGCCCGGATCGACGATTGCGTAGCTCGATTCAAGGGCCTGATCGACACCTGGGACGTGGTCAATGAGGTCACTCACTTCGATCGCGAGGATTTCGTACAGCGAAGGGCTCCGAAGCACAGCCGAATGTGGCAGCAGGTCGGACAGATCGATTTCACCAAGCAGTGCTTCCAGCACGCCCGGCAGGCCAATCCCCAGGCAACGCTGTTGATTAACGACTATCGCGTCGATCCACCGTACGAAAAAGTGATCGAGCAACTCGTCGACCAGCAAGGCAAGCCGCTCTACGACGTGATTGGCATCCAAAGTCATCAACACGGCGGCACGTGGACGAACCGTAAGATATGGGAAGTGTGCGAGCGGTACGCACATTTCGGCGTGCCACTGCACTTCACCGAAACAACGATCCTTTCCGGAGAACCAGGCTGGCAGAAGCGCGACGACTGGCCCAACACGCCCGAGCGTGAACAGTGGCAGGCCAAGGAAGTGACACGGTTCTATACGATGCTCTTCTCTCACCCGGCCGTGGAAGCCGTCACCTGGTGGGATTTTTCCGACCGCCACGCCTGGAAAAGCGCGCCGGCCGGACTGATCCGGGCCGACATGTCGCCCAAGCCGGCTTTCACCGCGTTGAAGGAACTCATCAAGGATCGATGGTGGACACGCACCTCACAGCCCACAAACGACCAGGGGATTGCCCAATTCCGCGGCTTCCTGGGCGACTATCAGATAACGGTAACCCACAAGGGCAAGCCGGTCGGCAAGGGTGTTTTGGTGGTCGAGCGAGGTAAGCAGAGCCAGTGTACGATTACGGTAAATGTCGAATCAGCCGAGTAGGAAAGGCATCCGCCCTCGGAAGGTCATGGTCACAACGCGCGCGAACGGCTATTGAGTCAAACGACTCTGCCGGTCAATCCGTCTTTTGAAAAGTCCGACTTGCCGAACATCTTCTTCGCGGCGGGTTTCGTCGTACTGCAAAAATCCGTAACAGTCTGTTTTTCTAACAAGAATTTCAGCGACCAACGGGAGCGGGTTTCTGGCTGGGTGCGGAAGCACCGGTTTGGTTGGCGGCCCTGCCGCCTCGCGGCAGGACAGGGTTACTCACATTCTGGCTTGGCGATTACCGCCGGTCGCTACGCGGCAAGACCAGCCGATTGCTCGACCACTCGTTGCCAAACCGGTCGTAGCCGCTACAATAGCGGGCCATAGTTGCCCACTGACGAGGTGTTCTTCATCTGGAATCAGTACCAAGAAACGCACAGCCGCGCGAGAAGCATGGACACATCTGATCCCTACAGGCCACCAGAGTCCTTTGCTGACGACTCGATTGACGCCAATGTCGTCCCAGAGTCTCTGCCCAAGCCCCGGGTGTGGACGCCCTTCGTGGTGTTTGTAGTGGCGTTCGTCCTGCAGGTTCCCGTCATCATCGTCTTTCTGATCGTTTTGACGATAATCATGCATGGCGTCAACGGTATCGTACACAACCTGGAAGAAGTTGCTCAGAGCAACATCGGTATCTTAGGTTCCACCTTGTGCACGATGACCATCTTCGCGGGCGGAGCGATACTGACCGGCTGGGCCTCGCCCATCGCATTGGTCAATCGGTTGCGGCTCACCAAGCCTTCGATTTCGCCTTTCGGCATGGCGACAGCGATTTGTGGAACCCTTTCGATCAGCCTCGCGTTCGATGGCCTCTCGCTGCTGGACCTCTTGCCAGACTCGCCCGTGCTGAGCGAATTGTCGCGAATCATCGGTTCGATGACCGGCTTTTCGCTGATCGGGGCCGTATTGACGATCGGCGTGGCCCCGGGCATCGCCGAGGAGTTGCTGTTTCGCGGCTACATCCAAACCCGACTGACCCAACGCTGGGGAGCCGGCGTGGGTATCTTCGTAACCTCGCTGCTTTTTGGCCTGATGCACATGGACCCGGTCCATATGGCCTTCGCTTTCTTCATGGGCCTTTTCCTTGGCTACCTCACCGAACGATCCGGCAGCATCCGCCCCGCCATGATCTGCCACGCCACAAACAACATCATCTCGACGTTGACCGCATCGCAGGAGGTCTCGTTCAACACGTTCACCTCCGGACTGATTCTCGCCTCCGCGTGCCTGATCCTGGTGCTGTCAACGGCCTACCTCTGGGCGTTTGTGCCGAACAAAAACCACGAGGATTCCGCGACCGAAAGCCCTCAAGAGGTTTCGTGAAGAATAGCGGACGAGGATGAAATTCGAAGCACGAATATCGAAATACGAAACAAATCAAAAACTCAAAGAAGCGACTGTTCCAAACCGTTGCATTTGACCGTTTCGATCATTTTCGGTTTTGGTGATTCGAGCCTGTTTCGTATTTCGAATTCAACCACCTCGCTCCAGCCCGATCATCTTCCGCTTTCCGCCACGGGCTTTCCGCTTTCTGCGACTTCCCACAGCGGTGTCGGCCGTTTTTCGCTCGTTAAATAAAGCGTTTTTCCATCGCGGCCGTAGCAGATCGACTCGCCCTGCTGGCGTTGCGGCATAGGGATAAGCCGGGCTGGCCGCCCAAAGGCATCAGCCCAGGTCTCGTCTGGTGCTCGATAGAACTCGTAGGCGTCGTGATAGGTAAGCACCACCGCGCGGCGTCCGTCGGGCGAAATGTCCAGGGCCGTCACGGGCGGAAGTCTAAGGATGGCAATCTTCCTCGCTGTCAGATTATTCAGCGGGCGGCCTTCTTTTGGTAAGTCGCCCTCCGGCCAGGGCATTTGATACACGCAACACTCGTCCTTGTGCTGCTTGGTCACCAGAACGATCGATCGGCCGACCGGGTCGACGGCCAACGCCTCGCAGTTGTGGTGGCCATTGTCGTAGCTGAAATGAATTGCCAGAACTACCGGAACCTGTTTCTGAAGGACACCGCGACTCGGGTCGATCTGCGGCTCTTCGATCAGATAGAGCGTGTGAACCGCCTTGCCCAACCCGTTGTTGCCCGTGTCGCCCACCAACAAAAAGCTCTTGCCAGTCAGCGACAACGACGCGATGTCTTCGAAATCGTTGGCCGTCACACCCTCGATCAAACACGATCCGAGATCCTGGCCCTTGGTGTTGAAGGCATACAGCCGAGCATCGTCGCCTGAGTCGTTGTGCGTCCAGAACACACCGGGATAGCGCCGCGAACAGGCCATACCGCTGCTTTCACCGATCGCCTCGTTTGCCAGTTGAGCAAGCAATCGCGGTTTGGCGTAGACGACCGTCGGATGGCCCGACGGGGCTTCCGTTCGGAATTGCGCCTGCCAGCGCTTGATCTCCTCGCCGGCGAACTGCCGATCGGCCGGCACAAGTTCTCTGGCCAAAACAACGAACACCCGACCATCGTGTCGCCGCAGCCACAGCTTCTGGCCGTCGTAGTCAAGCAAGGTCGCCTCAACAGTGAATTCGCCGCCGCAGTGGGTCCAGGTGCGCGCCGAGGTGGCCGATGCCGCCCCAAGAACGCTTATCAGCACAAGGCCGGCGCATACATTTGGCCGAAAAAACGACTTCGCAAGACCGACCAGATCGGGCCAACTGAGGGGCCGCCGCGAGAAACGCTTCATTCACTCGTGCTCCGTAGATTTGCCGCATTATAAAGGGCGACCGCTGGGGCAGGAAGGTGGAAAAGGGATCGGGGAACACGGAGCCAGAAAGAGCATTTTTCGTCCTCAAGGCACCCCTCTATTGGCGATTGCATGGCTAATGAGCCGAAGGCGACCAACGGGAGCCTGGATTTCCAGGTATTCGGTTTCCTGAAGCGATCATTTTCAATGCAAACATCAATAGTCCTATTCCTCGGATCCCTGTCCCCAGATCCCTGCCCCCTGATCCCAGATCCCAGATCCCTGCCCGACGCGCACATACTACCAAACCGTGCGCAGGATCTACAAGATCTTCGCAGGCTGGATACGTTACGATCGTCGGAGTTGCCCCAAGCGACAGACTGCACCGTGAACGGCCAGACGGGGCCCTCCCAGTTCCAACTCCATCACCCCCACCCCATGCGGAGAATTCAAGCCATGAAACGCCCCTCATCGCCAATACAATCGGCCAATACTTCTCGGCGTGAATTTCTCAAACACACGGGCATCGGTGTTACAGGCGCCGCGTTAACCGGTGGTTTATCCATCGCCCGAAGCGCCCACGCCCAGGGAAGCGATGTCATTCGCCTTGCCCTGATCGGCTGCGGCGGGCGAGGCACCGGGGCGGCCGTCCAGGCATTGCGCAACAAGGCGATGCCCAACGTGAGGCTGGTGACCATGGCCGACGCCTTCAAGGATCGCGTAGACAATTGCCTGGCGACCATCACATCGCAGATCGACGACAAGTCCAAAATCGACGTGCCCGAGGACCGCAAATTCGTCGACCTCGACTGCCACGAAAAGGCCATCGCCACCGGGGTCGACATGGTGCTGCTTTGCACGCCCCCAGGTTTTCGTCCCATGCAGTTCGAAGCGGCGGTCAAGGCTGGCAAGCATGTATTCATGGAGAAACCGCTGGCCACCGATGCCCCCGGCGTACGGCGCATCCTGGCGGCCAATGAAGAGGCCAAACGAAAGGGTTTGCTGGTGGCGGTCGGCCATCACCTTCGCCATGAAGACAAACACCGCCAATTGATCGAACAGATCCACCAGGGCGCCATTGGGCAGTTGAAATACATGAGAGCTTACTTCAACTCCTACGGCGTCTGGGTTCGACCCCGCCAGCCCGAGCAAACGGAAATACAGTACCAGGTGCGCAACTGGTATTACTTCACCTGGCTCAGCGGCGACCATATCGTCGAGCAACACGTCCACGATCTCGACGTCTGCAACTGGATGATGAAGGACGAACATCCGGTGGAAGCCAACGGCATGGGCGGCCGCCAGGTTCGCATCGGCAAAGACTTTGGTGAGATTTTCGATCACCACTGTGTGGAATACACCTACGCCGACGGAACGAAGATGTTCAGCCAGTGCCGCCACATTCCTGGCACCTGGGGCGCCTTTTCTGAACACGCCCATGGCACCCAAGGTTGTGCCAACATCCAAGGACACGGCAACAGTTCTTTGGAGATCGACGGCCAGCAGCCACAGCGGTGGCGACGCGGAGCAGACGGCCACCAAATCGAGCATGACGACCTGTTCGCCGCGTTGAAGAACGGAGCGACTTACAACGAAGCCGACTGGGCCGCCAACAGCACAATGACCGCCATCCTCGGCCGCATGGCCACCTACAGCGGCAAGATCGTCAAGTGGGACGAAGCCTTGAATTCCTCACTCGACCTGGCCCCAAAGAGTTTTGCGTGGGACGCTCCCATGCCACTGCAACCGGGCCCCGACGGCCTCTACGCCTGCGCAATCCCCGGTGTCACCAAGGCCTGGTAAGGCGGCAAGGCTACCCACCAAACGGTGCTACCGCACCCAAGCGATAACCAGCTTCTGTTGGTCGCTAAAGGGTGACCGAAAACAACTTGCCGTTTTCAAGGCGTAAATCGCGGGCCATCGCGAAGCACGGCCCGGCAAATCGGAAAGTTATTTATCGGTCTAACATAATCTTTGTGAACGGAGTTGACGAGCCATGGTGTTCGCAGTGCAGCGTTGCCCACCCAAACATCGGCAACACCGAACGCGATACTACCAAACGCGAAACTTCTCGTGATTCACAAAGATGCGAATCGTCAGGTACCAGAAGTAGCCGATCAGCAGTTCACTTCCGGGAATCCCTGCACTGTCGATCACGAAGCGTTCCATCGTTCTACCCGCTTTCTACGATGGCTTCCGTATTGAGGATCACGCAGTCAGCAAAACGAACGTTTTGTGGTTGATTCAGAATTCATCATTACCGGCCACAACACGGACGCTCGACCTTCCTCGCAGCCCTCAATCGACGAAGACCGCCACTATTGCATTAAACTCATCACCTCCTTGGCTGGCCCGCCCACTTCGGGCGATCCACGCTACCAGCCAATAGTATCCTAACATCCCTAGCACTTCCATAACACTTTTATTGCCTACTAACCAACCCCTAACGTGACACTAACACACCGCTCCCGATCAGGATGAATGAGCAGGTTGGGAAAACACGGCGCGGTCCCGTTTCCCTTAACAAGAGACCACGAAGGGCGCACCGCCACCGCCTGCGCGGCGAGGACACTTTGGCAATGTCGCCCTGCCTCGCCCTACAGTTGTTCGCCCGAGATAATCTCGCCTGACGCCCGGGTGCTCGAAGCTCGCCAGATTTCGAGCGGGATGCTCTCGTTGATGAAGCGCACGCTTCCATCAGCGAACACGGCATTCACGCCACCTGGATGATTACTCCGCGCCGCGAAGAAACCCATTCCTCGGGCAGCCATGTCAGGGACCGACGTATTGGGTGGCATGTACGCCGAAAAGGTGTTGACCTGCTGCCGCCCCCAGATCCAAGTGGCTCCGCGGCAGCCGCGCCAATAGGTTGCGCCGGCGACAATCGACTCCACGTTGGGATTAACAACCCCGGACAACCCCGGCTCCCCAGAATTCAACGAGTGCTGGTTACACATGCTGGCCATTTGGCGTCTAGGGTCTTCGGGCGCTGGGCCGTTCATGTCACAACCGTTTCCCAAGAGCGATTCGGAAAACACCATCGTGTGGCTCGTTCCGTCTTGAATGTCACCGAAACGCACCGACGAGTTTCGCCAAAACGTGCCGTCACTTGGATAACGCAAATCGTAATAGGTTTCTGTGCCGGAACCGCCGCAGATCATGTAGTTGGTTCCACCGGATGTTGCACCGGACGAAGCGAAGTTTAGAAAATCGGAAAATCGCGGGTCGGCGTTATCGCTGGGACACAGGAAAACCGAAACCACCGTCTGCGCCGCGTTTGCCTGCACCGGGTTGACGGTACCGCTTCCTTCGCCTCCCAGCATCAAAGGCTCTTCCAGATCGATGTTCTTATGGAGTGATTGTCCTTCCAAATACGGCAAGATCATCGCGTGTACCGAAAAACTGGTTTGCGGCGTCTTGCCAAGCCCAGGAAACTTGCCCCATGCCGTGGCATGGCCGTGCAGCGCCAGACCCAGCTGTTTGAGATTATTTTGACAACTCATTCGTCGTGACGCCTCTCTCGCGGCCTGCACCGCGGGAAGCAATAGAGCGATCAGGATGCCGATAATAGCGATCACAACCAACAATTCGACCAATGTAAACCCACAGGACTGGAGTTCAACTGGCCAACTACCGCGACAGACCGATGTCCTGTGAATCGACCGTGAACCACAGTCGCCCGACGAACGTACTGCTATGCCCCTGCGACTTCCGAATTGCCACAGAGCATCACGAAAATCGGTGAAAGAACAACAACGGACGTTCTGTCGCACGACAGCGAGATACCTCGAATAACGCATGGCGCTCATCCTAGCGGATGGGCGGCGTCTGACTGGACACCGAAATGGCGCATCTCCAGCCGACGCCGCGCAGGTGGCGATGGATCGTTTTGAAGCCATACAGAGCTACTGAGTCTTGGCTATTGAATGAAGAAAGGGCGGTCGACAAAGGACCTGCCTGTTCGCGAGCAAACAACGTCGTCCTCCCGAAAACTGAGTAAGAGTCAACAAGATCTCGACGCCCGCCATCGGCGTCGCAACACCATCAAGGCAACCACACCGGTCGCCAGAATCGCGATGGTGCTCGGTTCGGGCGCTGGCGCCGCCCCAAAGGCGTCGAAAAACATTCCCGTTCCCGCGCCGTCGGCGCCACGAGTTACCTTCACGTACGACACGTTGCCCGAAAAGGCTCCGGCGAAGTCGAAATACTCTGCTTGAAAAACGCCCGTCGCTCCGCTGCCAATGGTACCGATTTGGGTGAATTCGTTACCGTCAGTACTGGCCCAAACCACGGCCGAAGCCTTGGGCCCACCATAAAGACGAATCGCCAAGTCGTTTCCCGCGACATCGGCAATTCCCGTATCCCAATACATCGTGATGTATTCGTTCGGCGCGCTGGAACGCCAGCCGGCCACATAATCGTGAGTGCTGTCGGCGTCGGGTGCCCCGGTCAACCACCAATGCGTGCTCGACTCCAACGCCGCGCTCGCGTAGTTCTGCAGGCAGCTCGAGCAATCGGCCACGCTGTTGTCCCAATTCCACGCCTCAACGACCAACTCGGCCTTAACGGGCCAAGCCGTCAGGCCGATCACGACCGCAGCCAAAAACCATGACACAATTGCTTTTTTCGGAAACATTGTTTCTCTCCTTTTGAAGTTGAATACTGAATGAAAAAACGCCGTTGTACCGAACGTCAAAATAGCCAGTCGAACCGGAGCGCTGGCGTATCGAACATGACTGCGCGGCAGCGCAAAGATGCCATACAGCTTTTCAGTGATCGGGCATTACCCCCAATGCGTTCCGCGCAGAGGAAGCCCGAAGCGTTGACATTTGCAGCCGATGCGTCCCATTCGGCGAGCAATCCGTGAGCAAACGTCAGCCCGGGGGCCGGACGCGCAAACCGACTCGCAGCGAATGGCTGCTATTGAGCGTCGCATATAAAGTGGTGACACAAGGGCGACCAACGGGAGCCCGACAAACGCGGGAAAATCCGCTACGTGGCCAATTCACTACTTTTGCGAATATCAATAAGCGCAAACAAGACAGAAGCGACTACCAAGCGGCAGAGAATGGCAGTCAGGCGAGAGGAGGTGCCCTGACGTGACGAGTCCAGACGATCGAAATGATCGGCTCGCAATAGTCGGGCAAAGGCGTTTCGTCGACCACGTCGAAGACTGGCGCGAAGTTCAGCGCGGTCGACCATTGCTTCGCGTGGCCCGCGAAGCTGCAGATAGCACATTCATCTTCGTCGAGAATCAGGATTGTTTTGTCGCGAGCCGGCGCAACTTCCGCCCCAGTCCGGTCCGCCCACGACACCGGAAATCCTGCCACCCCCAACCCAAAATATCCCCGGGGCAATGCTATGTAGTGCCCACAACCGGGAACAAAATGAAAACCCTCGCCCAAACCGGAAGCGGTCGCGAATAGCGCAATCAGCAGCCAAGCGGCAAATTTCCGGTCAAGTAAAGGCATGGGGGCAAAACGGTTTGGTGTGAACTAGGAGTCAACCGAGTCGAAGCAATCAGGCCGACATGTTTGCCAGCAAACCAGCGTAAGCCTCAGCATAACGATAGTGATACTGATTCTCAAGATCACAAAAAGATTTTCCCACAAACTCTCGCGCCAGTTTTACCTGGCATTTCTGTCCTTATTGCCAGGCAGCTTCGCCAGTACGGCCTTTTCCTCCAGCGCGATCGTATCCAACGCAGTGCAAGCCGCCGTTTCTGCCTCTAGCGCGGATTTCCCGGGAGAGCCTAACGGGCGCTGTGGCCGGACTTGCGCAACCGTGCCTCACGTGTCCTAATCATGAAATGGTTCAACGCTGCCAAGACACATCCAAACGCGACGTGGCAACTTGGTGCAACACCATGAGAATCACCTCGGCGCCGTTCGCGCGAATCTTGCCGATGGTAGTGGCGTGAATGCCGGTGGCATCGTCGTGGCGGATCATCGCCAGATTACAGCTTGCTGCTGTCAATCACCTCGCCGTCGTGGCGGTTGCCTAGTCGGCGATGGGTTTCGCGATCGATGGTGTAGTTGATCGTGCGCACCGAACCGTCGCAGAAAACCATGTTGAAACCGCCGGCGTGGGCGCTGCCGAACGGTTGATAGATATTCGCCCCGCTCTTATCTTGCCGGGGCTGAAAATTATCGTTCGCGCTGGTGAATGTCGTCCAGCGAACGATGTCGCCGTTGTCGCCCATGTACATGTTTTCGTTGTCGCCTGCTCCGGTGCCGTCGAGGTAGTGGTCCGGGTCGAGGTATTTCTCGCCGGCCACATACGTGTAGCTGGTGCCGTCGGTAACGTCCCGCATTTTGATTTCGCTTGCGGCATAAATAATCCCCGTGGCCAGCGCCGCCACCTTCTGATAAGCCCCGCGCGTAACAGCCGAACTGCCTACCGTGTAATCACTCGGGCCGGCATCGGAAATGCCCGAGCTATTGGAGCTTGGCGAGGTCATCACGTCGCCCCCGTTGGCCGCGTAGTCAGCCCGAGCGATTTCGACCGTCTCGTCGGCGTATTTCGGCGATCTGAAATGGGGAAGACTGTTTTGGGTGGGAAAGAGTTGGGCCGGCCGGCGCGAAGGACAATGCATCACTTCCAGCGGAGTCTGCAACATCTGCGAGGCGGCCGCGGTCTTTGTCGGCGACGACGAACTACTCTTTCCCGACTGAAGATCGTAAACCGTCTGCTGTTCGAGATAGGGCAGAATATTGAACATCCACCCGCCGGGCTGGCGCCAATCGTTTCCCTTATCGGGATCACCGATCCACGCGTAACCCCAGCCGTTCGTCGGAAACCGCTCGGTGGCCGCCACGTGGTTCTGAATGGCCAGGCCGATCTGCTTGAGGTGATTCGCACACTGCAACCGTCGAGCCGCTTCGCGAGCCGACTGTACGGCCGGCAGCAACAGCGCGATGAGAATTCCGATAATGGCGATCACTACCAGAAGTTCGACAAGGGTAAAAGCACTGCGACCTTTCGCCAGCTTCTTTCCGATCGCCTTCATGGTTAGAAATTCCTCCCTAACGAATCGGACCGAGCGGGAATGGCGATTCTTTTCTGGTTCCCAAGCTCGCGCTTGAAAACCCACCGTAAACGAAGCACTGCTTCGCGGAACACACAGACGAGGTTCGGCACCTGCCACGGCAGGTGCCGAGGTAGCCGCCTACGCCGTGCCATGCTGAAGCATAGCCTACGACGATTACGATTTCTTTCGGCGCCAGCCATAGGCAGCCAACCCCAACAAGCCAAGGGACATCAGTGCCAAGGTCGACGGCTCGGGCACTTGGCTGATCACGACGTTGTCGACCATGAAGCCAACTTCCTCGACTCCAGTACCCCATGCCATGAACATCACTCGATTGATGGGTTTGGTACTCGGATCGAACGCCGAATACCATCCCTGGTCAGCAAGCTCAACCGTGCCGCCGTCGAGATTCAAGTCGTAGGTCTTGTTTTCCAGGTCATAGACAACCTCGACGTGATGCCAGTTCGTATCGAGTGTCCATGGCGTCGTACTACCGGCGCCATCCATGAGTGTTGTCCAACCACCGCCGTTTGCCCCGAGGTAGCTCAGCCTGTTCGCCGAAGCTCCCCACCCGACATAGGAAGCCAGATCTCCGGGCGAAGTATTCCCTGCCGTGACGTTGTTACCGACTTCGAGAATCAATGTTCGCGATTCACTTGTCAACGATTTGACATCGAAACTCACGGTAAGTAACCCGGACTGAACATCGACGCTTTGATAGACTGCCCCATGCGCGTTGTTGTACATATGCATTACCGTGCCGTAGTCGGGCACACCGGATTCGATCTCCGTGTAAGTGCTTGCACTCGCGATCAACGTCCAGCCGTCTTTATCCGTCAGGTCAGCCATTTTCCCAACGGTATAGGGCGGGTCGTTTTCAAATCCCTGCGAATCGAACAGCACAGTCTCGGCCGATGCGAATTGAGCACTTACCAGAAGCACCACAACCGTCAGAACCATCGTTTTCATTCAAGCACCTCCTTTTTAGGATCGGCCGAAAAACAACTTGCCGGTTTTCCGGGCCGTGCTTCGCGACGGCCCTCGCGTTTAGCGTTGGTAAACCGCAAGTTATTTCTGGCCGTCCTTTCCCTGTCTGATTAACGCGCCGCGCCGACAACCACTACGCCTTCTTCCGCCGCCAGCCGTAGGAGGCCAACCCCAACAGGCCAAGGGAAATCAGTACCATGGCCGACGGCTCGGGCACCGCGGTAGCGTCCAACTGGAAGTTGTCGAGCACGACTTGCTCGCTGCTTCCGGTCGAATGGCACACGATGGAAAACCGGATTGTTTCACCGATCGCCGCATCGCTCGATCCCGTGGTGTAAGTCAATTCCCGCGTCAGAAAATCTCCGCTTGAAACCGCGTCGAAGGTATCGCTGGCCAGCGTGGCGCCATTCAACCCGATTGAGACGGTAACCCCTGCGCCACTCAGGCCGCTACGGTATCCCTGGAGGAAACTCAGGGCGTAAGTAGTGTTCGCCGCATAGGTGTCGGTGAGGTCGACGGTTCGGGTTCCTCCGCTGAACATCACGGCGACAATCTTGCCTATTTCTTCGGGAACGGGATTAATCCACGTCTTCCCTGCAATGTTCATCAAGTGACTACTCCCACCCGTCGGAACAAACGCCGGGTCTGTCTCCGTGCCCACCCACGTAGGCGCCGTGCCATCGTCAACGTTCGTGGCCTCGAAGTCCTCGCTGAAGATAATCTCCGCCTGCACAGTCGCCGGCGTCAGTCCAAGCCACAACAATCCGGGAACGATCATTGGCAGAAGTTGTAGTCTCACAACACACCTCCCGATGTGAAAATCGCTTGACGGCAACGATCTTGTATTGCCTTGCCCAAAACGCGTTTTGTTTGAAACAGGAAGAAGCGTGCCCCGTTCAACGTCACCGATGCAGTAGTCCGCGTGAGTTGCCGCGTCGCCAGGCCGAAACTACTCCGACACTGACCAACAATGACAACCATCCAGTCGATGGCTCCGGTACCGCAGCCAATCCCACACCGGCCGGATCCCAGCCGGTGTTGCCACTGAAACCCAAACCGGCCACGCCCGTCAACTGGCCCGTTCCGCCGGTGAAATCGTCCAGTCCGAAGGTTACGCCGGCGATTAGCGCATCGGACTCCAACAGGCCATTGTTCATCTTCACATCCACGGTAAGAACCAACGGCCCGTAATCCGTTTGTTCAAGGGCCAACGTCCACCCATCAATCGCGTCGCCGTTCAGATCCAAAGGCGTAACGGTGATGCTATCACTCGGTTGAAGCTCAAACATGAAGAATCGAAAGTCAGCCCCAGCGTTTACTACCGTACCGAGGCTGAAATTCACGAAATCGACGTTGGCCACCGAGTTGCCCAAATTCAAGCCGGAAAGGGCCTCGCTGGGCGTCGGCAGCGGTTCGTTTTCCGGGTGAAAGACTGTGCCTTCGGCCGACATGGTCGTCACCGTGGCGCCCGTCAGAGCTGAGTACACGACTCCGCCTGACGTCAGGCTGTCGACGTACGTATTGTTAAACTGCTCTCCTGTGACCGGATCGCCCGCATCGTTAACAAATGTGGCCGCCGTAACGGGCAAAACGGCTGCGTGCGTTGGACGAGCGATCAGCGCCAACAAGACCACTCCCACTGCGATAGTCATTACGTGAAGAGAAGACCTGAACATGAGTTTCCTCCCTTTCCAAACACGCATTGCCACATTGAAGAAAAGCTGATCGACAAGTCGCTGCTCTGAGGCAGAATTGCCCCGATGGTGTCCTAAGAGCTTGCGCCTAGTATCGTTTATGCTAACAGGTTAACACCCCGAAGTGCCCAATTTTCACTTGCCTTTTTGCGACACTTTCCTGCCGCCCGGCGACACCCTTAGTGGGGACATTGAACCCACCACACGCCGCCCAGTCATTCTCGTGGCCAGCCAGCAAATGGCCCCCACTGCCAGCAAAACACACGTCTCGGGCTCGGGCGCGGCAACCAACCGCAGCACGTCGCCGTCGGCCAGGCCGGTGTATTGATAGGTTTCGCCCCCGACGAACTGCGCCACCTCTTCCCCGTTGAGAACCACCCGAACGTTTCGGCCCGCCATATCGGCCGTTTCGACGTCGAGCTGCCCGGTCACCGTCTTGTCGTTACTGGCGATCTCCAGGGCGAACATCTTGTCGGTTTCTGAGAGGCTATAGGTCAGTTCGGCAGCCGCGTTTTGGCCGTCGCCCAACCAGAGCCGGAAGGGTTTTGTCTTCACGTAGCCGGCCACAAACAGTTCATCGTTGGCATTGAGTTGGGGCTCCGGAATGGAGCCGTCGAGCAGTCGTTCGAGGAACCAGGCTTCGGCGGCGTTCTGCTGCTCGGCCGAAGGTCGCGTATGAGGCCACCATTGCTGCTCGTCCAAATCGTTTACCCCATCGCCGTCGAAGTCTTCGTAAGTACCGCTTTCGCCCAAGTGAACCGTGATGTTATCGAACTCGCCGGCAAACGACGCAGCCGCCACCGCTTTATCCCGATAGCTCGTGCTGTGGCTCGGCGGGCAAATGATCTCCGGACTGGCTGTTCCCTCCGCTTTATTCACGAACAGGTGGATCTCGCTATAGGGATTGTTCTTCGCGGCCAAGTTCGACGCCCGGGCCATGTAGCGGTCTTCAACGTTCGGATCGCCCAACGTCGGATCGCCGATCCGTGCCTTCAGGCTGTTGCGAAAATCGGTATCGGGAGCCAGGGCGTCGGCCCCGTTGAAGTACCAGCCGGTCGTCTTGTCGTAGCCGTAGTCCGACATTCCGAAGAATGCCGCACCAGCGCGGAAGTAGTCGGGAAACTTCGTCAAGGCGGACATCGTGTTTCCACCCCCACCGGAATAACCGGTGATATACACGGTGGTCGGGTCGACGAGACCTTGGAACCGCGAGTCGGCTTTTACCGACTCCACGGCGTCGTAAATGTCGTAGATCTCAACGCCGCCCGAGTCGGTAACGCCGTCGGAACCCTCGCTCGAACGCATCGGCACGGTGAGCACGAAGAAACCGGCGTCGCGAAGCCGTTGGGCATTGGGGCGGTAGCGTTCGTATACGCCCGAGGTCATGCCGTATCCATGCATCACCACGGAAATTGGCGCGCCGTTGACAGTGTTGTCGTAGTTCAATTCGGCCTTGAGATCCAGCGAACCGTTGGCATCCTTGGTTACCGACGATTGATACTGGTAAATCTCCTCGTCCACGGTTGCGCCACGCGCAACAGCGATCAGAGACAGTAACGGAAGAATGGCAAGTATGAATGCGTTCTGTTGTTTCATCGTGTGATGACTTATTTTCTGACCCAGGGGATGCAACCCCTGGGCTTGGATGGATTGTGAGAAAGAAATGGGGAGGCACCCTTTTCTACTGAAATGTGCCGCCGGGGATGATCTGACCGTCGTTGATTACGCACAAATACCCCAGCGTTGTTTCGCTCATCGAAACGTTCAACGAACAGACGCTTCCGTCGCCCATTACAAACTGGCACACGCCCGGGTGGTAGCTTCCAAAGACCGCGCGAGGATCGTCGTTGGCCGATCGGGCCAAACCGTAGCCCGGCCCTCCATAGCGACCGCAGCAGGAGAGTAGCCGGTCGGCGTTGTAGATCGACGTATCGTAGCCGGCCAGTTCGCCGAACAGATCCGGCGGAACGTGGCGTTCACCAATAAAGATCGTGTTGCTCAGCCCGTCGCGGATGTTGGCGAAGCGGACGGGCAATTCCAGCCGTTTGAACAACCCGCCGGTGTAGGGCATACCGTCTGCCGCGAAGGGGCCACCATGCTGAAACGGTCCGTTCGGTTCCTTGTCGGTAGCGCCGCGCAGTGCCCAGTCGACTCGCGCGTTGGCATGATCGCCGATGTTGGCCGCGTAGTCGCCCAACGCTCCCGGCTTGTGAACCGCGCTGCTGTTGCCTTCCATAGAATCGCCGCTCTTGCTGAGTTGCCCCGGCCCGCGCCGCGAAGGGCAATAGAACCCGGCAACTTGCGTTTGGGCAATATCGTCGGGCAAATCGTAATAGCCTAACTCGCCCCAGGAGTCGTACAGTGCTTTCTGTTCAAGATACGGCAACAAGGCCACGGCCCACGACCCGTGGTTATAGGGCATCCGACTCGGCGGCAAACCACCTTGAGCGGTGTGGAAATTGTGAATCGCCAGCCCAATCTGCTTGAGATGATTGGCACATTGGGCACGCCGAGCGGCCTCGCGGGCCGACTGCACAGCCGGTAGCAGCAGGGCGATCAAGATTCCAATGATGGCGATCACCACCAGCAACTCGACCAAGGTAAATGCCCCACGCTTGGGCCGTGGCACCGCTACGATCGACTTCATCGTCGGACAACCCTCCCCTTAACGAATGGCACCGATTGGCTTGAGCATGGCGAGCCACTCCTCGCTCATGAAATCCATGGCCGGCGGCGGCATCACCACATGCCGTGTGTCGTCATGATACCCGCGCGCGTCGAACATCAGCAGCCCGCCGAACCCCACGCGCCGCATGGCCTCCATGTCGCTGGTGATCGTCTCCTTATCCACATGCCCGTTCAGCCACCACCAGTACGCCCACGGACGGTCTTTGACCGGCACGTCCGGAACCCGTCCTCCAGCGCCACCGCGCGCGCGCCCAACACCGCCGCCAACACCCCCAACAACACGATCTTTCTCATTTGCCGCCCCCCCCTTTCGGTTGATCCTTTAGTGCCGCACAAGCCAATGCGGGCATAGCCCACAACCCAATTTCGGAAACACGAATAGACACCTGTCTGCCGTGCTCGGCACAGGCAGGCGAATACACACGGATATTTGTAAATGGTAATGTCAGCGTCCTGCCCTTTCCGCCGCTGCCGTCCGCTCCTCGAAGCGCATCCACGTGATATCCACGTACGCGGCATCGAGGTTCACCGGATCAAACCAGATTTCGACCACCTGTCCCTTCCAGTTCGGGTTGTCGGCAAGGGAAACGGAATACGTGTGCCATTCGCCGTCCGTCCGGATCGGAAGCGCGGTCGTGTTCGCTTCGGTCAGCACAAAATCCTTCGAGAATATCGGCACCGTCTCCGTGCCCCAGAGAAGCTTCATCCGCTCGCCGCCTTTCGCGGGCACGCGGAACGAAGGTGTCACGCGCATCCGCACCGTGAAGCCCTTGAATTTCGCGGCATCGAACGGCTGGACGCGCGTGCGGATCGCGGGCTTCTTTCCTCCGCCGGAGCGGAAGAAACGCATCGCGCCGTCGACGGTTCTCAGGTGTGCCGTTCCGTAGGGATTGCGGTACCAGCCCTGCACGCCCTTCGAAAAATCCCAGCTCGTCAGCGCAAGGTGCGTCATCGGCGGGTAGTCGTAGGGACCGAGCCCGACGTCGGACGGGATGAGGTTCTTCGGCCAACCGCCCACCGGCTTTTCGCAGAACGCGTCGCGCAGGGCATCGTACATCCCGAAGCCGAATTCCTTGTTCGGCTCGATGTAGCTGCCTTCCTGCCATTCGTTCAGCGGCGCGATGACGACGCGGTCGAAGCCCTTCGTCTCGCAGAACCGGCGGCAGTCCTCGCACACCTTCTTGAACTTCTCCGGCGTGCGGCCGTAAATGACGCGCGCGACCTGAAACGAACGGGGGATGTCGTTCCAGCCCGTGGGGATGATCGGCCACAGCGGGAATTTCGGATCGCGCGAGGTCATCTCCCACCATTTCGGCACAGCAGCCATCACGGTGTCGTAGGAGAAACGGTTCTGCAGGTCGCCCGGCTTGCGGGCCTCTGGTGCCGTGAACCAGGAGATCGTGCCAAAATTGTAGATCATCTGCGCTTCATAGCCGGCCGCTTTTGCGCGGTCGATCTTTGACGGATCGTATTTCCAGCCGTGGTACATGTCGATGAAGTAAACGCCCGGCAGCCCAGCCTCCTTGACGAGCTTTTCCGTGATGGCGAGCGCCCGCTTCACGCCTTCGCCGGGTTTCAGCGTTTCGCCTTTCTTCGCCGCCTCGTCGATGAAGTCGCGGTCGAGATTGTTGTAGTCCCAGTACACGACGACTGGTTTCCCGTCAATCGTGTAGTATTCGGGCGTCTTGAAATAGTTGTCGATCCAGAACTGCGTCACGCGGATCTGGTCCTCCGTGGAGTGCGCGCCCGGCTCGTTGTGGTTCGCGTACATCATGTACCACTTCAAGTACGTGCGCCAGCGGGCCTTGTAGTAGCCCTTGACCCAGTGGTCGAGCCGCTGGACACCCTGGTTCCAGTACCAGTCCACGCAGAAACTCGATATCCCGTGTTCGACCGCCCACTTGATCTGCCAGTCAATGACCTCGGGGTTGCCTTCGTCGTACCACCCCAACAGCGGCTTGATGCCGGGCAGGGTCTGCGCCACCTGATCCCATTCGGCCATCTGTTCCGTACCCGGATAGTAAAGCGCGGTGATTTCGATCGCGCTCTTCACGGGCTGCGGTTCGGGAACGTAATTACCGCCCTCCGCTGCCAGGACCACGGCACTGCCTGTCCCAAAGGCTGCCACCAGCGTGACCAACAACACCACGCTGCGTGTCTTCATGCTTGGTCCTTTCGTATCACTTCACTCGCGATGTATTTCGGTGCTGACGTCGACATATTGTGCACGAGGCAAGTGACTCGTCTTTCGTCGAGAACGCGCCACTCCTTTTAGCGACTTCGCTCCGCACTAACCCCGCCGGCGCCGCCACACCAGCCCCAGCCCACCAAAAGCCACGCCGAGCAATACGAGCGTCGAGGGTTCCGGCACTTGGCTAATCACCAGGTTGTCGACCATGAAGTCGGCATCCGTAGCGCTATTTCCCCAAGCGGTGAGCATCACTCGATCGATCGACGTAAGACTGGCCGCCGACGAAAACCAGGCCGCGTCGTCGAGTTCGACGCTGCCGCCGTCGAGGTTGAAATCGTAGATCTTGTTGTCCAGGTCGAAGACCATGTCGACATGATGCCATTGCGTGTCGATGGTCATCAGATCGGTCCACATGGCCGTCGGCGACTTCAGGTAGCGGATTTCGCCGCTTTCCTGGCCCCAACAAACGTATGCCGCCAAGCCGTCGGAGGTGGAACCCAACGTGAGACCATTGCCTATCTGAAGGACCAGAGTTCGTCCCGCCACGGTCGAAGCTTTCATGTCGAAGCTGATAGTTAGCTCGCCCGTGGTCTGTTCGTCGAAAACTTGGTATTCCCCGCCGGTCTTACCATCATCGCCGTTGTAAACGTGCATCACCTTTTCATAGGTTCCGTCACCGAGATCTTCGATCTGCGAGACGAAAGTGGCTGGATTGAGAAACGTCCAGCCTTCCTGGCCGTTGGTCATCGCGCCCAATGAATAGTTCTCGAACCCCTGCGAATCGAACAGCACGGTTTCGGCTGAAACGAACTGGGGGCTGAGCAACAGCACCGCAACTGTCAAGACAATGGGTTTCATTCGAACACCTCCCGTACAGACTACGTGACTTGGTGACTTTCCAACTTGCCATCTGCCCCGGCTAGGCATGGTGGTTGCCTTTGTGCCGTAGTCTGAATAGACCCCGGACACCTGTCGTTTTTTCATCTTACTCGCCGGACCGTGTGAAACGCGCGCTTTTCACTTGCCTTTTTGCGACAGTTTTGTGCCGTCACACGACACCCCAACAGGGGAGTGTCATCCCAGCACGTGGTCGAGAGAGCGAATGCCGATTTCGTTTGGCACGCATACGCGGCCGCCAGCGCTAGCGCAACCGCCACCGGCTCATCGCGGCACCTGCAATCCGAAGAGAATGACCACCGTGATGCACGTCTACGACGGCCGGCATTGCTGCCGGTAGGTGGTAGGAGAAACACCCTCAAGACGATGAAACACTTTGGTCATCCGCTGAGGGTTCGAAAAGCCTACGGTGGCCGCGATTCGCTTGATAGGCAAATCGGTCTCTTCGAGCATCCGTTTCACGCGTTCGATGCGGCAACGGGTGATCTCGTCGAGAATCGTGTGGCCCACGGCCTTGTGAAAACGACGTTCCAGAGAGCGCCGCGTGACGGGCAGAGACGATACCACGTCGGTCACCGTCATCGGTCTGTGGCTATGATTCCAGATGTAGCGCACGGCCTCGGCCACCATGCGGTCTTCGACGATATCGGAAAAGGCCTGTGTCGAAGCCTCTGCCGGTTCGCCCGCTACGGGAGCCACCACCTGGGCGAGAATTTCCATTGCCTTGGCAGCCAACAACAGCGGGTTGCCCAACGCCTCCACATGGATCTGTGCGAGGATGTCCTCGTAGGGCTTCTGCAATGCGGGAACCAAGCCTGCTGGAAAAACCGGTTCATCGGGCGTGATGAAGCTCTCTTCCAACAGGTAATGCAGGTAGCTGCCGTTGAGCCCGATCCAATAAGTTTCCCAACCCGTTTCCGCACAGGGCCGGTAACGATGCCACACGCCCGGAAAGAGCACGACCACGTCGCCGGCGGTCAGTTCGCACACGCCGGTCGGTCCCGACTCGAACACCCCGCTCCCGGAAGTCAAGTAAATGACCTGATACTCCGGCAACACGCGGCCGCGTTCCCAGGTAAACTGATAGAGTTCCGGATGAACGCTCTGCGGCGACTTGCTCTGCGGCGCCCAGTGCGCACATCCCGCGCCTGTGACATAAAGCCCCCACTGCGTAGCACGACGACTGACCGGCAAGTAGCGGAAATAGTCTTCGCCTCCTGGCGACATGCGGCATTCCTCCGAGAACATGTCATAAAGATCTTCCCCCCTCTCCCTTTGGGGAGAGGGGCCGGGGGTGAGGGGGCTTTGCGATAAGGATATCCCCGCTCAAGTCACGCCGTCTCTATCGCCCGAACCGCTTACTTCCGTCGAGCGAGAGAAGGCAGACCAGCATTGTAACCGCATCAGCGAAAAACCGTCAAACAGGCGACAACCATACAAGCGACAGCGGGGGCGTATATGGTTCGTACCGTGGGGTTTGGGGTGACGTTACGTATTGGCGTTGTGGGCATTGGAGTTGACGTTGCTTCACCCGTCCCCGCCATGTATTCACGACGGAATAAATACACGAGGCGGGTTGAATGATGCTTGCCCTTCTCTCGCCCCTAGTCTCTGTCCGTCACAATCACACATTCGATGTTAAGCGTTTCGGCGATTTTCTGGATCGTTTGGGCGTGGTTTCCAATACCCAGGGCAAAATGGTGCGTTGGCCCTTCGGCGACCCAACGTTTCAGGAACGTTCGCACGTTGGGCTGGAAATATCCTCGCGTGTTGGTATTACCCGTCGGCGGAACCGGTCCGGCAACCGACTCTCCCTCGGCCAAAACGAATTTGAATTTGCCCTCGTAGGTCGAGCTGATACTCAACATCGTAATCGGACCTTCCTTGATCTTGAATTCCACGCTGGCCCCGTTGCCCGGCTTGCCGTGGTATCGGTCCAAGCTCCGCAACACGGGTTTGCGGTCCGCGATGTTAATGTGGTGCGGCCCGTCGTGCCCCACCAGAACGAAGCCGGCGTCGAAATCGATCGGGTGGAACTCGGCAAAACTACCTCCGATATCGAGCCGGTCTTCGATGAACATGGCGATGCACGTCTTCAAGTCCGACTCGCCGCACATCGGGAACCCGGCCGCGGTCAACAGTGAATTGCCCACGATCAGGTTGCTGACCAACTTCCGCATTTCGCTTCCCGGTTCGCCCTCGTAGTAGTAGGCCAGACCGTCGAGATCGTGCTCGTCGATGAACTTGTCCAACGCCACGGCCGCCCGGGCCGCTACATCGAGGTCCCCGTTGGTGAGTTTTCGCGTGATGGGGTCGGAAACCGGGTCGGGCGTGTCAAACATTTCGAGAATGGCCGTTCGTTTGACCTCGATCTCGTCGTCCGTCACCGTGCGTTGCAGCCGCAGCAAGTCCTCGGCCTCGGTTTGCACGATGTGACAGCCGAACGCCGCGGTGAAGGCCGTCGGGTCGCTGTGCATGTCGAGCATCGACTCAAGCACGTGGCCGAAGTGTCCGATGCGCGCGCCCTTCAAGTCATGCAGCACCTTGGCGATGTTACACCACTCGGCGATTTCGGCGTCGGCCTCGGCGTCGCCTTCGAGGGTGCCGAGGATTACCGGCGGCGGTGTCTTGCCCATCCGGACGGCCACACCGGTGAACTCCGGCACGGAGCAAAAATCGTCGTTGCACAACTGCATGTACGTCGAAGCGTTGTCGTAGTCCAAGGCCGTACGCGGTTGCAGGGCCACGAGGACTACCGGCACGTCGAGTTCCCGAATCAGGATGCCGAACGTCGAACTGGTCGCATAGGTGACCATATCGCAGAAGATCACGTCCAGTCCAGCGCCTTTGAGTCTCGGTAGCAGATTGTAGGCACCTCGGGCATCGTCGACCAACCCGAAGTTGACTACCTCGACCTCGTGGGCTTGAACCTTTTCGACGAACACCTCAAGCTTCCTGTGCATTTCGTCTAAAAGGCCCTCAAACTGCGGCCAATAGTGGTAGTGTCCCACACCAAACACGCCAACTCGGGCGGTTCGTGCTTTGCGTCGTGGTACTCTCATGACGGGGGTCTCTGTATAGCAAACCTGTGCCATTCCGTTTCCTCGTTGTCGTCTCTCAATGATGTGGCGTTCAGGACGCCGCCTACGTGTCGTTTCTCAAAACGTCTTCTCCCCTCTCCCTCGTGGGGAGAGGGGCCGGGGGTGAGGGAATTCTCGCGTTAGGGGTTTTCTTGCCATAACCCATCTTCATCGCTGCACCCCACCCTCACCCGGCGGCTGCGCCGCCACCCGCTCCCGCTCAGCGGGAGCGGGTACGCCATTTCTTAACGTTGATACCACAATGCCAAACCGCGCCGCTGTTCGGGTCCCGGCGCCGCGAAGGCGTAGCTGGCAACCCACCCCACGAAAAACGTGGGCAACGTTGTTACCGCTCCATACCACCAAAGCGGAATACTGTTCAGGCTCCATGCCACGGCCAAGCACGCGACGGCCGCTGCCAAGCCAACCAGTGCGCCGCCGCCATTCGCGCGAGGAACCAGCATCCCCAGCAAAAACACACCAAGCAAAAGCCCCAGGAATATGCCGGCAATCTTAGTGATAATCTCGATCACATGATCGCCTAGGTATGGCGCTATTAGTGCCGCAACGATAACCGCCGCGCCAAAGGCGACCGACAACAGCCGGCTCCACCCAACGGGTAATCTGCGGCCGGAAAGCCAATCGTAGACGACCACGGCGGTCAGACTGTTGATCCCGCTGTCGACGGTACTCATCGCGGCGGCGAACAAACCGGCCAAAAGCAGCCCACTGAGCCCGATTTTCGGCAACTCCGTGGCGACGAAGTGCGGCAGGATTTGATCCTGTCGTGCCAATTCCGGAAAGCTCCCACCGGGCGTCTGATGGTAAAATGTAAAAAGCGTGGTACCTACCACGAAAAACATCAACCCGATCACGGGCGTGGCGACCGCGTTGAGAGCCAAGGCACGCCGCGCTTCGCGCAGGCTGCCCACACACAGATAACGCTGCACCGTCACTTGCGAGGCCGCATAGCCGGGCAGGTACATACATAGCGCAAACCCCAGTGCGGCCTGAAAGCTGCGTCGCTCGTTCAGATCCAACGTCATATTGAACATGTCGAACTTGTCGTGTTCGCAACCCAATTGCCAAATGGCCCGCCAACCGCCGTCGACTTGACTAACGGCCAACAGCAGCAAAATCAGCATGCCGCCGGCCAGCGTGCAGCCCTGCAACACGTCGGTCCAGATCACCGCCTGCACGCCGCCGATCGCCGTGTAGAAAACAGCAAACGCTCCCAGGCCCACGAGCACCAGATTCAATTGCATATCGCTGAGACCCAACATACTCTGCAAAATCAGGCCCGTGGCATACAGTGCGCTGCCCATCCAACCGATCGCGTAACCGGCAAACAGCAGGGTTCCCAACCGTCGCAAAGGGTGGTTAAAACGAATTTCCAAATACTCGTAGAGACTCGTCACCTTCAGTTCCAACAGCACCGGCACCACCAACCACCACAAGATGGGCGTGATAATCAGCGGGATCAACAACAGTGTGAGGAAAAAATGATAGTCTTCGAAGGCCGCCTCGCGTGGCAGGGCGAGAAACGATACTGAGCTGAAACCCGTGGCGAATAGCGACATCCCCACGGCGAACCAGTACATCGCCCGCCCGCCGACGAAGTAGTCTTCGTTGGAATGCTGTCGTCGGGCAAACCACAAACCGAGAAGAAACACCACGACCAAGTAGACGATGAAGATCGACCAGTCGATGGTATTCAGTGCGCTCATACGATTTACCGTTGTTAACTAGAAAAAGGCGAATGGAGTCCGGAAGTCGAAGCACACACAAGGACGAATTCATCCTTCCTGACCACACCCGCTCCTACTGATTCTGTTCACTCTATCGAAATCTTACTTGCCGCAGTTGCGCGTTCGCAATCCGATTACCCTAACACATATCCTCGCTTGCTGAGCATTGCAACTGGTTTTCGCGCTGCTTCCCGACCGGTTATGCAATAATTACGGGAAACACTGCATCTCGCATTTCGGGCTGTCGCAAAGGGGCATAGTTTTGTCGCAAAACGCCACCGTGAAAAGCTACCTACATGCAGGCAACCGGGGTACACTAACACTACGAACTTTCGGGATCGTTCCCGCCTTACTGAAGTTCGTGTGTTCACATCACCCCATTCCCACCTCAACCGGCCAAAGGAGATTTCCATGCGACACGTCAGATTTGCCTCCACGCGTTTGATGCTGGCCCTTTTCCTGCTGACTTTTTTGGCCTGCGGCCCAACACGCGTGTTTGCTGCCGATACGCCTGGACCGTCGGGACAGCTACCGGCGACCACAACCGCGAACAACCCACTGGCCGATTCATTCCTCACCCCGCCGGAAACGAGCAAGCCCTGGGCCTACTGGTGGTGGCTCAATGCCAACGTGACCAAAGAATCGATCACTCACGAACTCGAAGGCATGAAAGCCAAGGGCCTTGGCGGCTTTTTGCTGTTCGACGTCACGGCCTACGGCCACGAGTTGGTACCGCCGCCCGAGCGACACATCGACTTCATGAGCCCCGAGTGGCGCGAGCTGGTTCACTTCGCCATGCAGGAAGCCGATCGGCTGGGGCTTCAGATGAGCATGAACCTGAGTACCTGCGGCGGTGCATTGCAAGCCCCATGGAGCATGGGCGAGCATTCGCCAAAGCAACTGATCTTCACCTCGATCGACGTCACTGGACCAACCCGAGTAACCTGCCGCCTTAAAAAGCCCGAATCCGAGTTCTTCTGGCCCGTCGCCGTGGTGGCTGCTCGACATGCCGATTCACCCAAACAGACAGCGACCGACAACCCAGCAGCCGCGTCCAACCCAGTGACCATGCCGGATGCCTGGACACCGATCTTCAAGACGGGGCACCGCGCCGCGTCGCTCGTCCTCCCGAAAGATGCGACGTTGGTCAACGAGGTCATCGACCTGACCGCAAAAGTCGACGCCGCCGGACAACTCACTTGGGATGTACCTAAAGGAAAATGGACCCTGCTCCGCTTCGGCTGTGAACCGATCAGCGGACGCGACAAGGATGTCGACATCCTCAACACCGAAGCCGTCGAGGACCACTTCGACCGCATGGCCAAAACTATCCTCAAAGACGCTGGGCCGCTCGCCGGCAAAACGCTGACCCATTTCTACAACGTCAGTTGGGAAGGAACGGCCCCTTCGTGGACGCCCGGCTTCGAACAAGATTTCCTCAAGTATCGCGGCTACAACGTTCGTCCTTATCTGCCGATTCTCGCCGGCATGGTGGTCGACAATCGCGACGTCTCCGAACGGTTTCAAGGCGATTACTGTCGCACGCTCTCTGATTGCTTCCGGCACAACTGCTACCAGAAGTTCACCGAACTGTGCCATGAGGCGGGCGTGCGGTGGCATGCCGAGTCGGGCGGCCCTTGGTTGTTCCGTTACCCCTTGTTCTCGCACGGCGACCAGTTCGCCTTCTGGGGTGTCAACGACATGCCGCAGGGCGAGTTCTGGTGGCCCTCGAAAACCCACACCAACGCCCGACGCACGGCCATGGCCGCCCACATCTACGGCAAGCCGATCGTTTCGATCGAAGCCTTCACGCACATGCGGGCACACTGGTCGGCTTACCCGGCGTCGCTAAAACCGTTCGGCGACGCCGCCTTCTGCGACGGCATGAACCAATTCGTCTGGCACACCTCTTCGGCCTCGCCCAAGGAATTCGGAAAGCCGGGCATTGTTTACTTCGCCGGCACCCACTTGAATCCAAACATCACCTGGTGGGACAAGGCCCGACCGTTTCTCGATTACCTTACCCGTTGCCAGCATATGCTGCGGCAGGGAAAATTCGTGGCCGATGTGTGCTGTTACACGAGCGACCGCAACCGGAAGAACTGGGGCCGCGACGAGAAATGGGGGGAGAAGACTTCGCTCGAATTGCCCAAGGGCTACACCTACGACCTGCTGAACACCGAGGTCCTGCTCAATCGTCTCTCGGTCGACGACGGCGATCTCGTTCTGCCCGACGGCATGCGTTATCGCCTGTTGGTTGTCGACCTGGAAGAAGAAATCATTCCGCCGCAGGCGATCGCAAAGATCATCGAGCTTGCCGAAGCCGGGGCAACCGTAGTGCTCGGACCACGTCGGCCGACGCGAGCGCCCGGCTTGACCGATTTCCCTGCCGCCGACGATAACCTGGCCCGACTGGCAACAAAACTTTGGGGCGAGCAAACCCAACAACCGTCGACCCGCAACTTCGGTCGCGGCAAGGTGATTGCGGGCACTGCGATGGCCGACGTACTGCAAGCCGAGCATATCCTGCCCGATTGCGACGGCCCCTTCGACTACATCCACCGCCACGGCGATGATTTCGATGCCTATTTCCTCTCCGGCACCGGCGACGCGGAATGCACTTTCCGCACAGCCGGCAAGCAGCCCGAGCTTTGGGACGCGACAACCGGCCAGCAGCGAGCGGCTGTGCATTACCGCACGACCGACGACGGCCGCACGATTGTCCCGCTCTCGTTGCCTGAGAACGGCTCGGTGTTTGTCGTCTTCCGCAACCCGATCCGGCAGCCGCACTTGATCGCCATCGAAGGGCCTGCCGCTGGCATGGAAATCGTCGACCAGACGGACGCGACCGCGCAAGTTCGCTTCTGGCAGCCAGGCCGCTACGTGTTGACCACGTCGCAGAAGAAGCAGTTGCCCATCGACGTGGCCGAGTTGCCCAAGCCTCAGACGCTCTCCGGGCCGTGGAACGTAGACTTCCTCTCGGGAATGGGAGCGCCCGAGTCGACCGTCTTCGATCAGTTGGTTGCCTGGAACGAGCATCCGGATCCGGCAATCAAGTACTACTCCGGCACGGCCGTTTACCGCAGGTCGTTCGATCTCGACTCGAAACAAGCCGCTGGTCTCGTTCGGCTGCAATTGGGCCAAGCGAAAAACATCGTTCGCGTACGGCTCAACGGCAAAGACTTGGGCGTCGTGTGGACCGCGCCGTGGACGGTCGATCTCACCGGCTTGGTCAACTCGGGCAAAAATGACCTCGAAGTCGAGGTGACTAACCTTTGGGTAAACCGCCTGATCGGCGACGCCGACCTGCCGCCGGAAAAACGGTTCACCAAAACGAACGTTGCCCTGCAAAAGGGCAAACGCACGTTGCGGGTCTTCCAGGGCTTCGGCTCGACCGACCCGCTGGAAACCTCGGGCCTCCTCGGACCGGTACAACTGGAATTTGGACAACAACGCGACGTTTCGCTATAATGGCGGACCAATTCGCGAATGCCACGAATTGCCCCGGTGATTCCCTGGTTCCCAAGCTCCAGCTTGGGAAAGAGCAAAAGGAGCCCGTTATGAGTTGGAAGCTAACACGTCGCAATTGGCTCAAGGCGTTGGGGCTTGGTGGTGGAGCCCTTGCCGGCAACCAAGCCTTTTTTGCAGCCGCGTTGGCGGAAGAGAAGGAAGCGTCGCCGAAGCAACCAACTCACCCGGGCCCCAAGATTTCGATCGAACGCACACTGCCCGTCCGCCGCGATGTCGACGTGTTCATCGCCGGCGGCGGTCCGGCCGGTGTGGCCGCCGCACTGGCCGCTCGAAACCAGGGAGCGAGTGTCTACTTGGCCGAAGGCCATTCGTGCTTCGGCGGCATGGGTACCGCCGGCCTCGTGCCGGTGTTTATGACATTTGGCGACGGTGTCAGCTTCCTGGCCGACGGCGTTGGGCGAACCATTCGAGAGCGGCTCAAACAGGAGTGTCCCGAACTACGTGGTAACGCCATCCACGCCGAAGCGCTGAAACGTGTCTACGACGACCTGATGGCGGAGTCGAACGCCGCATTCACGTTTCACACCCATCTGATCGGTGTCGAAACCGAGAAACAATGCGTGAAGTATGCCCTGTGCGCCGCGCCCAGCGGGTTGTTCGCCGTGAAGGCCAAGGTGTTTATCGACGCCACGGGCAACGGCGATCTGGCAGCCTGGGCTGGCGCTCCGTTTGACAAGGGTGACGAAAACGGTCGCCTCATGCCGGCCACGCTGTGTAGTCAATGGGTGGGTGTCGATTGGGACACTTGGCGAGCCAACCGCCCCAAGGGATCGCAGCCGGAAGGTCACATGCTCGAACAGGCGATTGCCGACGGCCTGTTCACGGTGCCCGACTATCATCTGACCGGTATGACTCGACAGGGCGATCACTTGGCTGGTGGCAACATTGGCCACATCTTTGGCGTCGACGCTACCAACGAGCAATCGCTGACCAAGGGCCTCGTCGACGGACGCAAGAGCCTTACACAGTACGAGCGTTACTACAAGGAGTATCTCAAGGGGTTCGAAAGCATGTCGCTGGTGGGCACCGGTTCCTTGTTGGGAATCCGTGAAACGCGGCGGATCTTGGGCGATTACGTGCTTGTGGTCGACGACTTCAAGCGTCGTGCCGTATTCGACGACGAAATCGGTCGCTACTGTTTCCCGGTCGACCTGCATCCCAACGTGCCCGGCAAACAGGCCTACGAGACACACCGCCAGCAGTTCGACGCCGAGCTTCACTACGGCAAGGGCGAGAGCTACGGCATTCCGTATCGCGTGCTTACGCCTCGTGGCCTGGACAACGTGCTCACGGCCGGGCGCTGCGTAAGCACCGACCGCTACGTACACGGTTCGCTTCGCGTAATGCCCGGCTGTTTCATCACCGGCCAGGCCGCCGGCACGGCCGCCGCCATGGCTGCCGCACAAGGCATTTCCACCCACCGGGTGAACGTGCCCGACTTACAGCGACGGCTGAAGTCCAACGGAGCGTTCCTGCCCAACGCGTGACCATCATGCTTTGATGCCGGTTTTACGCTGACCCATTTCCTGCAAAACCCGACCGAATACCGGGCACATCCTCCCGAGAAATACGCTGCACGTCCCGTCCGGCGCGGCTAGAATGATGGAGCCGTCGAGTGACGTTTATTGATGCTTGCATTGAAAATAATCCGCTTCGGAAAGCCGAACGCCTGGAAACCCAGGCTCCCGTTGGTCGCCTTCCGCTCATTAGCTATGCAAGCGTAAATAGTCATTCTTCTCACCCACCTGCGCCTAGCGCCCACCTGGAGGACTTGCATGATGAAACACTTCTCGATATGCCTTGCCGCGTTGTTGGCTCTAGCGGTTGCCGCGTCGTCCCACGCCGAATGGAAGCCGGCCGAGGGACCGCTAATGACTCGTTGGGCCAAGCAGGTATCGCCGGAAAACGTCCTGCCCGAGTATCCGCGGCCGCAGATGGTGCGTCAGGCGTGGCAGAACCTCAACGGGCTGTGGGACTACCAGATTCAACCCCGCGACGACGCGGAGCCCAAAAGTTGGGCGGGCGACATTTTGGTGCCGTTTCCCGTCGAGTCGGCCCTGTCGGGCGTGATGAAACCCGTCGGCAAAGATAATCGCCTGTGGTACCGCCGCGCATTCGACGTGCCCGGCGATTGGTCCGGCCAGCGAATCCTGCTGCATTTTGGGGCCGTCGACTGGGAAACCACTGTCTGGCTCAACGGCACGAAGTTGGGCACGCATAAGGGGGGCTTCGATCCGTTCACGTTCGACATCACCAAGGCGCTGAAGCCCGGCGGCCCACAAGAGTTAGTCCTCTCGGTCTGGGACCCGACCAACGACGGTCCTCAACCGCGAGGTAAGCAGGTAAAGAATCCCTCGGGCATTTACTACACGCCCGTCACCGGCATCTGGCAGACCGTGTGGCTGGAGCCGGTGCCCGCGGCATCGATTGCGGTGGTTGAACCTGTGCCCGATATCGACACCGAGCAAGTAACGATCAATGTAAAGACCAGTGGCGCCAACCCCGACGACGCTGTACGTGTCACGGCCTTGGCCGACGGCAAGCCGGTAGCCGAAGCGACCGCGCCGGTCGGTAAGCCGGTGGTGCTGAAAATCGCCGACGCCAAGCTCTGGTGGCCCGAGAGTCCGTTTCTCTACGACCTGAAAGTCGAACTGCTCGACGGCGGCAAGCCGGTCGACAAGGTGCAAAGCTATTTTGGCATGCGGAAAACGTCGCTGGGCAAGGACGATAAGGGCATCACGCGGTTGATGCTCAACAACAAGTTCGTCTTCCAGTACGGTCCTTTGGACCAGGGCTGGTGGCCCGATGGGCTGTACACCGCGCCGACCGACGAAGCGTTGCGCTACGACCTGGAAGTGCTCAAACGCCTTGGCTGCAACATGCTCCGCAAGCACGTGAAGGTGGAACCGCAGCGGCTTTACTACTGGTGCGACAAGCTCGGCCTGCTCGTCTGGCAAGACATGCCCAGCGGCGACCGCGGCATCCACGGCGATCAACCCGATCTAAAGCGCACGCCCGAGTCGGCCGCCATTTACGAACGTGAACTGAAGGCCATGATCGACGCCTTCCGCGTCCACCCGTGCATCGTCATGTGGGTGCCGTTCAACGAGGGCTGGGGCCAGTTCGACACGGCGAGAATCGTCGATTGGACCAAGAAATACGACCCGACGCGCGTGGTCAACAACGCCAGCGGTTGGACCGATCGCGGCGTGGGCGACGTGAACGACATGCACCGTTACCCTGGGCCCGGCATGCCGAAAGTGGAAGAAGATCGGGCCGTCGTGCTCGGCGAATTCGGCGGACTGGGCTTGCCCATTGAAGGCCACCTCTGGTGGAATAAGAAAAACTGGGGGTACCGCAACTTCCGTTCGACCGAGGACCTTAATCGGGCGTACCTCTCGCTCATGCAGCGGTTGCGTCCGCTGATCGACGCCGGCCTTTCGGCAGCCGTCTACACGCAGACGACCGACGTCGAGGGCGAAGTCAACGGCATGATGACCTACGACCGAGAGGTGCTCAAGTTCGATGAGGACAAGCTGTGCGAAGCACATCAGTGCCTGCCGCTGCCGCCGCCGGTAGCCAAGACCGTGATTGCCACCTCGCAGCAGCGACCCCAATCGTGGCACTACACCACGACGCAACCGGCCGACGGCTGGCAGCAGCCCGACTTCGACGACTCCGCCTGGCAAGAAGGCCAGGGTGGTTTCGGTTTGGAAAACACCCCGGGAGCCGTTGTTCGCACTAAATGGAACACGCCCGACATCTGGCTACGGCGAACGTTTGAGATCGACAAGCCGCTCGAAGGCAAACCGGGGTTGCAGTTGCATCACGACGAAGACGTGGAGGTGTACCTCAACGGCAAGCTTGTGTTCCAAGACGGCAACTACACGACCGACTACATCCATGTGACGTTAAACAACGACCTGCCGCCGGGACGCTACACGATGGCCGTACACTGCCACCAAACGATGGGCGGTCAATACATCGACGTCGGCGTGGTCGACCTCGTTGAACCCAAGTAGGTGCTTTATATCTCGTTCCCAAGCTCCAGCTTGGCAGCGTACTTTCCCAGAAGTTCTGCTTCGATGACTTCTTGTATCCGATGTCCATTTGTGGCGTCGGCGAAGCAGAGTTTCGCGGATGGGGGTTCCCAAGCCGGAGTTTGGGAACCCGTTGAAAGCGTGGACATGGCACCCAAGCTCTTTTCCGCATTACGTCTGCACCTTGTTGCGGTAGGCGGCCAGGGTTTCGCCGAACTTTGCCTTGAAAACCTCGCCCAAGTATTGCCGATGGGCGAAGCCCGACTTGTCGGCCACCTGTTCGATCGGCAAGTCGGTCTCCTCCAAGAGTTGCTGCGCCCGGCGTAACCGCACGCGAAGTATCTCGTCGTGCAGCGTTCGGCCCAGTACTTTGCGGAATCGTCGTTGCAGCGTGCTGCGCGACAAAGGCACGTGCTGCACCACGTCGTCGATGTCGATCCCGTCGCAAGCGTACTCGCGGATGAAACGTACGGCGGCCGCGACGTGCGCGTCGTCGATCGCCAGCACATCGGTCGACATCCGCGTGGCCAGGCCCGTCGGCGGTACATAGACGGAAGTCTCCGGCACGGGCTCGCCCTGCATCAACCGATCAAGCAAAGCGGCACCTTCGTAGCCGACGCGGCGATGGTCGGGCACAACGCTCGATAGCGGTGGATTGCATATCTCGCACAACGGCTCGTCGTTGTCGACACCCACGACCGCCACTTCCTCGGGCACCGCCACTCCGGCTCGGCGGCACGCCTCCAACACAAGCTGTCCCCGCGGATCGTTGCAGACCATCACCCCGACCGGCCGCGGCAACGATCGCACCCACTTGGTAAGCTTGTTCTGCTGCGTCTCCCAGGACGACTGCTGGCGCGTGTCGGGCGGAAGTTCGCAGATCGAACACTCGCAGCCCAACTCCGCCACGATCTTTGTGAACACGCTTTGCCGCTTTTCCGACCAGGGCGCGCCGGTAATGGCACAAAAACCAAAATGGCGGAATCCCCGCTCCAAAAGGTGCTCGGCCGCCAGTCGGGCGATCGATGCGTCGTCGACGTGCACCAGTGGCAAGCCGGCGTCGGGAACCAATCCCAGCACATCGACCACGGGCAAACCGGTGGCCACCACGGCTTCGGCAATCGGCCGATTCTGCACACGGGCAATGATTCCGTCGCCCTGCCAGTTGCCAAGCCACTGAGGAACCGCCTCTTCGAGGCTTCGCGGTTCATGGTAGATCGACCACGGCCCGTGTTCGCGCGCATAACGGGCAATACCGCGAAGGATATCACGGCCCGAACCCAGGGAAGTCTCCACAATCAGCGCCACTCTCAGACGACGCGACTTTTTTCGAGCCATGGCAGCTCTCGCCGATGGTGGGTTGTTGAACCGCGAGATGTGGAAACGATGCGATGTGTAAACGATTTATCGAGCGGCTGGCCACGGACACCGAAGCTCTCTTCGGGTTGCTCACCCGATCTGCCCAGCCTAACCCCACGACCTGATTCCTGCCACTGAGGTATCCGCTACGGCCAACGCAGCCGGCACTTCCCGACGCTCCATACTATCCACCTGACCGGATTCCTGCAACCACTGACCCGACTTCATACAGACAATCGTCACGAATCGTTTACAATCGAGGGGATCGCCAATCGCTGGCGATGGCGCCCTTCTGATCTGAGGCAGAGGTATTCTTCGCCGTCGGTTCATGGCCGCTGAAACGGCCACGCCTTGGGGCCTTTTCCCACAGTTTCGCACGCACCATAGTTCCACATGTAGCGGGGCCTAGCGCCTTGCGTATCTGCCGTAACGTTCAACCCCGATGAAAAAGTATGGGCCCTCAACCAATCCTTGAGCAAACCAAAGCGGCCGAAGCCGCCTTTGAAAAACAATTCGGACGTAAACCGCGTTGGCTCGTGGCCGCTCCCGGCCGCGTCAATCTGATCGGCGAACACACCGACTACAACGATGGCTTCGTCTTTCCGATGGCCATCGAACGTCGCGTGGTCATTGCCGCCGATCGTCCGGCAGCCGATGCGTCGAACCCCGGACCAAATGGAGCTACCGTTTACAGCACGGGCCTCGACGAAAGGGCAACCCTCGCGGTAGAAGGCGACATCCAGCCCGGCCAATGTGGCTGGACCAGTTACGTGCAGGGCGTGATCGCCGGATGCCTCGCCGCGGGACTCCAGCCGGGGCCGTTCGAGGCCGTCGTTTTTTCGGACGTCCCGCTCGGTGGCGGACTCTCCAGCAGCGCCGCGCTGGAAGTCGCCACGGCCACGCTGATCGAAACCATGGTCGGCCGTTCGCTCGATCCAGTTGAAAAGGTCCTGCTTTGCCAGAAGGCCGAACACGATTTCGCCGGGATGCCCTGCGGAATCATGGACCAGTTCAGCTCGGTCATGGGCCAGCAGAACCACTTGATGTTGCTTGATTGCCGCGCCCAGGCAGCCGAAATGGTGCCGCTCGAGTCGCCCGAGCTGACCGTGCTGATCACCAACAGCAACGTCAAACACGAGCTGACCGGCAGCGAATACCCGCAACGCCGGGCACAATGCCATCGTGCGGCCGAGGTGCTGAGTATCCCGGCCCTGCGCGACGCCACGATCGAGCAACTCCAGGCACACCAAGGCAAGCTCGACGAGGTCGAATTCCGTCGTGCCCGACACGTTGTCACCGAAATCGAACGCACGGTGGAAGCCGCCCTGGCCATGCGACAGGGCAATTGGGATTGGCTCGGCGAATTGATGTATGCCAGCCACGCCTCGCTGCGAGACGATTACGAGGTGAGTTGCACCGAACTCGATCTGCTGGTAGAAATTTCCCAGTCGTTGGGCAACGACAGCGGAATAATCGGCTCGCGGATGACCGGCGGTGGGTTCGGTGGATGTACCGTCAGCCTGGTCCGCAGTGAGGCCGTGGCCGACGTCACCCGGCAGATCCAGGAAAAGTACGAAGCGAAGACGGGCATCGCGCCCACGATTTTTGCTTCGCGTCCGGCTCAAGGAGCTTGCGTGATACGTCGTCCAGAAGGTTAGTGATTTTTTCAACTGGTTCCCAAGCCGGAGCTTGGCAGCGAGATAAAAGTTACACAAAGGAAAAAACCTCATGCAACTCGACGCTTATCTCATTCTCGACGCCGTCGTATTCGTGGGTTTCATCGCAGCGGTCGTTTCCGTCGGCATCCTAATGAGTCGGCACGAAGGCGACAGCGAATCGTATTTCCTCGCCGGCCGGGGACTGAGTTGGTGGCTGATCGGGTTTTCGCTGATCGCCGCCAACATCTCTACCGAACAGTTTGTCGGCATGTCGGGCCAGGCGGCCGACTACCTGGGATTAGCCATTGCCAGCTATGAATGGATGGCTGCGATCACCTTGGTGGTCGTCGCCTTTTTCTTCCTGCCGACCTTCCTCCGCAGCGGCATTTACACGATGCCCGAGTTCCTCGAGTGCCGCTACAACCACGCCTCGCGAACCATCATGTCGATCCTGATGATGATCACCTACGTGGCGGTCACCATCGCGGCGGTGATTTACTCCGGCGCCAAGACGGCCGACGTGTTTTTCAGTGGGCAAACCATTTTGGGCATGTCGATCAATGTAACGACCGCCTCCTGGATCATCGGCATCTTGGCGGCCGTCTACGTGGCGGCCGGTGGTCTGAAGGCTTGTGCCTGGGCCGACCTCTTGCAGGGCTCTGCCTTGATTATCGGAGGAGCGATTGTCGTAGTTCTAGCCATGAACGCCCTCGGTGCGGCCGATCCGACAGCAATTGGCCTTTCGCCCGAGATGGCCAACGCCGGTGGGCTTCAGCGTTTCCACGCACTCAACTCCGACAAATTACACATGGTACTGCCAGCCTCCGACCAGTACGTTCCCTGGACGGCCCTGGTCATTGGCCTCTGGATCCCCAACTTCTACTACTGGGGACTCAACCAGTACATCATCCAGCGGACCTTAGGTTCCAAATCGCTCGCCGAGGGCCAAAAGGGAACGGTGTTTGCCGCGGGACTGAAACTGATCATTCCGTTCATCGTCGTCTTCCCTGGCATTATCGCATTTAACCTCTACAGCGAAGACATGAAGGCCGACGCCTACTCCACGACGAACAAGGAAACGCTCGACGTCTTTGACCAGAACAAGGCCCAAGGGGCCCAAGCCCAGATGGCCTTTGAGTTCAATCACGACTTCGAGGCGAACTACCCCGAGGTCAGCCAAGAGCTTCTGGCCTTCAATGCGGCCGTGGCCGGTGTGGCAGTGCCGGATGCCGCAAATCTTGCGGAAGCCAACAAGACTTTGCTTAGCAGCATCCGTAAGAACAACAAGGACCTTCCCGCAACCGAGCAAATCGCGGTACAGAAACAACTCATCGGCTACAAATACGACTCGGCCTTTGGGCTGCTGATCAAGAAGCTAATTCCTCCGGGCTTACGTGGATTCATGCTGGCGGCCATCTTGGGAGCGGTCATCAGCTCGCTGGCCTCGATGCTCAACGCTGCGTCGACCATCTTCACGTTAGATATCTACCAGCAGTACATCAACAAGTCGGCCTCGCAAAAGACGCTCGTCTCTGTGGGCCGCATTTGTGTGCTGATCTTCGTGGCCATCGGGTGCTTCATCTCGCCCTGGCTCGACGACCCCAGATTCGGTGGTATATTCACCTACATTCAGGAATTCCAGGGCTTCATCTCGCCGGGAATCCTGGGCGTGTTCATCTTTGGCCTCTTCGTAAAACGGGCGCCGCGGATGTGCGGCGTGGTGGGCTTGGTGCTCAGCCCGGTGGTCTACGGCACATTGAAATTCGCCTTGCCAGACTTGGCCTTCCTCGACCGCATGGCGATTACGTTCGCTAGCGTGTTGCTGGCCATGGGCATGATGACCCTAATCCGCCCGCTGGAAAAATCGATTGAACTACCCGTAAACACGAAGATCGCCCTGGAGTCGTCCCGCGGTGCCAAGGCGTGTGGCATTGCAGTCGTGGTCGTCACCCTCGTGCTGTACGCGGTCTTCTGGTAACTGCAGGAACGGAGGATCAGGGGCTTGGGGCTAGAGAAAATCCTGTCCCCAGGCTCGCTCCGCCGGGTGTCACGGGCAGCTTGTATGCCCGTGGTCGACGTTAGCCGACAAGCAACCCGTGGCACCCAACCCGTCATTCGGATTCTGACACAGCCTTGGCCAGTCTCCCACGCCGAAAGAAGCCGTCCCACTGCGGGGACCGTTAACCACACAAAGGCCATAGCTATGGTGTCTTCGTGCAACACGAACAGACGCCGTTCGATGATATTTCTCGACACCGCCCTCCCCTGCCCCACCTCCGCCACACCGTAACCCCTTACCTTTTAACGGGTTGCGCCATTTCTCCATTGAGTTGGCACGTAACGTGCTTTTCTCGGGTCTGCCGTCAACGGCCTCACGAGAGTTCGCCTTTCGGGCGCATTTTTTCGGCAAACTGCTCATCAACAGGGTTGAGAGCCTGTTAATCGACGAGCGAGGGTAAACCAGCGACGGACGCCCACGCCCGCAAAAAGTTGGAGTGAACGGAACTTCCTTCAACTGATTTGAGAACAAACGTCGGTACCACATTACATTTACGCTTCGCCAGTGGGTCGTTCGCTTGCGTTTCGGGGGACAGGCAAACACGACGACTTCGCCCGCAGGACTGCTCGCACTGGTGCAGAACAGGAGGCTACGTAGATGAGAACGCGCGGTGTTAAGCATCTCGACCACGTGCTGGACAACGGCCAAATCGATTGGATGATCGTCTCGGCTAAAGAATGTCCAGATGAACATACAGAGCAGAAAATCGCGGCATGCTACTTCCGCGTGCCGCATGAACCTTGGGGGGCCGATCGGGCGTTTGTCCTGCCGGTAACTGTTCGCCGTAGTCAACGCCGTGTGATTTTCTATCAACGATCCGGACTGGAGCGATTGTCGAAGACCTTTTCCATGCCGACTTCCGCCGTGGTGCCAACAACTAACGAACAACCCCATCCGGAATCGACGATCACTTGAAAACGAAGACATTGTCGGTCGCTAGGCCCAACACAACATCGTTCGACGTTTACTTTTCGCAACACGCAGACCAACGGCGAGGTCAATTCGCTACCGCCTCGCGGACAAGTTTTTAGAGGTCGCAACGAGGGCTAACGTCTCAACCACTGATCACTGGACAACTTACAACACGAGCCGCGACATGGTGCCACGTGCCGACCGTTTCTGGCACGCCAATTGCGACTCTCAGTCGAATAACATCACGTCTCTCCTTTCTTCGTTTTAGTCCTTACCACAACCACCATTCGGTGGCAGGTGAATCCAATCGTCGCATTTTCTCGCCTACGATTCCCCGGTCGGTCGTAACACGCCGACTCACACCTTGGGCTCACCTAACCAAAAGCCCCGGCCGTGCCCAACACGACGGGGCTTTTTCGGTTTCTTGCGACACATGATTTGGACTTTGGGGTGGGACCGAGAGTTTTCGAGGACCACGTCACTCCCCCTATCCTCTGATGCCGGTCTCTTGCCAACTTCTTGACGCTCCAGCGTCGCTCCCCTAGATTATTGGTTCCTGGTTTGATTGTGGAACACTCCACTGCGTTCCGGCCCGGAAAACCGGCCTCCCGCTGGTCGCCCTCGTTCCACAAGCAATGCAGGGCGCAATAGACATTTTCACGTAGAGCTTTCCCGGCAAGTCCACTACTTGCCACGCAACACCGAACCACGCACGAGAGACCCTCACCATGCTCGCATCCTATTTGGCTCGTCGCACCGTAGCCCGAAGCACCGGAATCCAAACCGTCCGCACCTCGCTTTTCGTCGTTTCTTTTGCATTGACACTTCTTCTGTCGGCCTCGCTCGTTTCGGCCGACGAATCCAAACGCGAACTGCTCTGGCCGGACGGTGCTCCCGACGCTAAGGGTGATACTCCCAACGACAAACCTACGCTCACGATCTGCCTTCCGCCGAAGGACAAAGCCACCAAGGCGGCGGTTGTCGTCTGCCCTGGCGGAGGCTACGGCGGCTTGGCTGTCGACCATGAAGGTAAGCAAATCGCCGAGTGGTTCAACAACATGGGCATCGCAGCCTTCATCCTCGAATACCGCCACCGGGGACGCGGCTACGGTCATCCGGCACCGCTTCAAGACGCCCAACGGGCAATCCGTACGGTCCGCGCCCGAGCCGCAGAGTTTGGAATCGACCCGTCGAAAATCGGCATCATGGGCTTCTCGGCCGGTGGGCATTTGGCTTCCAGTGCCGGAACCCATTTCGACGCCGGCAAGGCCGACGCCGCCGATCCGATCCAACGCGTAAGCTGCCGGCCCGACTTCATGATTCTCTGCTATCCGGTGATTGCCTTCGACGCACCGTTCACCCATCGTGGCTCGCAATACAACCTGCTCGGCAAAGACGCCCCGGCCGAATTGGTCGAAAGCATGTCGAGCGAGAAGCAGGTCACGGACCAGACTCCCCCGACCTTCCTGTTCCACACCGACGAAGACCGCGGCGTTCCGGTCGAGAACAGCATTGTGTTCTTCCTCGCCTTGCGCAAACACAAGGTGCCCGCCGAGATGCATGTGTTCCGTAAGGGAAGCCATGGACGGGGCCTTGCCCACAACGTGCCCGGTACCTCCCTGTGGCCCGAAGCCTGCCAGGAATGGCTGGGCAACCTGGGATTGCTCGAAAAGAGCGACAAATAAGACCCATTCAGAAGCAGAATTCACCACTGGGCGCCATTCACACGCAAGCGATTAAGGACCAAGCCACAATGCCCAAGGAAGCATCAATCGCAAATAACCAAATGCTACCCAATGTCCAGTAATGCGAAACCAGCGATTGCGGTTTGGGCATTGGGGTTTCATTGGTCATTGAGGTTTGGGCCTTGAGACTTACCCACCACGTCCAGCATGCACTAGTTGCCAGAGCGGCTCCGGGTTGGTCAGGTCGGGCATCACGATGTCGGCCCCTGCGTCGGCCAGTTCTTCGATCGTATAGTTGCCCGAGGCCACGGCGTACATGAAACAGCCGTTGGCCCGGGCACATTCTACATCGCGCGGCGTATCGCCAATGACGATGACGCGCTCGGCCGGCATCGAACGCGCCAACCGCGTCTCGGCCACCCGCCACGCGCGTTGCACGAGGGCCGCCCGGGTGGGTTCCTGCTCGCCGAAACCGTTGGCCACAAACCAATCCCAAGCAATGTCGACGGCGCCGAGTTTTATTTGGGCTGCTTCGGTCAGGTTGCCGGTCACCAACCCCATCGTCACATGGGGTACGGGACGCAACTGTTCGACCAATTCCACCGCCCCAGGCAATGCCCTGACGGTGTGCATCTCCCGCGGCAACTCCGCAAGATACTCCTGGGCAAGCCGGTCGAGATTGTCCTGACTGACCTCAATACCGTGGTGCCTTAATCCGGCCGCGAAGATATCGGGATCCAACCGCCCGTTGCGGTCGACGGCCTGGATGTCGAATTCTTCGCCGAAAAGCCGTCGCGCGGCACGGTTCAACGCCCGCAGGGCTGCACCGTGGGTCTTCAGTAGCGTTCCGTCGATATCGAACAACAGCAGTTTTGCAGAGTAATTATTACTCGGTTTCACGTGGCACGGCCCTTCGTTGCAGGCAGTTGCATCCATTGCTGGCAGTGCATTCCGACTGGCATTGACATTGTCGGCCTGTATTAGATACCTTGCGACGATACGGCCGTCTACGGCCCCACGACAGCGGGGAACCAATCCCCAGGACGACCAGGAAGGTCGTCGCCCAAAAACGTCGGAAAGTGTTCGGACATGGACGTCCCTCAAACCTACGACTCGCGTCAAGCCACATCATCAGCGACTGCCGTCAAACAATCGGCGGTCGATCGAGTGCGTCGGGTATCGCCTATCCCAGTGTCGCCGACGCTGCCCTGGCCCGACCCATCGCACCCCACCGCCGCCCGGGTGAAGCGAGCGTTCGACGTGGTTGCTGCATTGGTCCTCTTGGTCATTATGGCCGTGCCCATGCTGTTGATTCTCGTGCTGGTGAAGCTGACCAGTCGCGGGCCGGCGCTCTACGTGCAGCAACGAGTCGGGTTACGAGGCAAGAAGTTTGCGATCTGTAAGTTTCGCACGATGCGTGTCGACGCGGAAGCTGCGACCGGTCCGGTCTGGGCCGTCGTGAACGACCCACGCGAAACACCGATTGGCGGCCTGCTGCGACGACTGGGACTTGATGAGTTGCCGCAATTGCTCAATGTGTTGCGCGGCGAGATGAGCCTGGTCGGCCCTCGGCCGGAACGCCCGTGCTTTGTCGAACAGCTTTCGCAAGCCCTGCCCGACTACACACTGCGGCACAGCGTGCCACCGGGCATCACCGGTTGGGCTCAGGTCAACGGATGGCGTGGAGCCACTTCCATTCGACGCCGGCTGGAGTGCGACCTGCATTACACGCAGTGCTGGTCGTTGTGGTTGGATCTCTACATCCTTGCGCTGACGCCGCTTGAAATCATCCGTGGCAACTTCACCAACCATAAGTGTGAAACTTAGCCCCCCCACATTAAGCGCCGCACGGCACGTGCATAGACGGGCCATTTCTTCTCGCCATGGCCCCATTGGACGATACCCAAAGTGTCTGCCTCGAAGGTCTCGTCTGTTCGAGCCGTTTTCGCAGTAAAATCCGCCGGCAGACAACTCGGCGATTTGGCGAATCAGATTCTCTTCCGCCAAGCAACACACCATTCACTTGGCCTCAAAACTGCACAAACCCCGACTCACGAGGGTGTAGACACCAGTCCCTTTGGACCATAATTTTCGCTTTGCCCGACATGTGTTGCTACCAGCGCAAGCTCCTAATCGCCGACAAAGTCATCCAAAACCTCCTTGCCGGCGCAATCGACACGAACCTCCTCATCTGACTCGTGTGATTTTTTATGGATTTGTGTGGTTCCCCACAGCGTAACGGTTTCGTTGAGAAAGTGGGCCAATTATAATAAACGAAACTTGCAGTGTGCAGCTGGATTTTCGTGCGGCCCTACTCGGAGTGTTTACGGAAACTGAAACGACGAAGAGAATTTAGCCAACGACCGCGTTTGTTAGGCATCAGGCGTCATACCTAGCCCCTTCGTGGTGAATCGTCGTCGGCAACAGGCGGCGCCGACGCTGCGGAGTGTTTACCACCCGCCGTAATCCTCCCGCCCTCGCCTCACGTCCGCTTGGCACATCTGCCCCAAACGACTCCCGAGGGCTCTGTATCCCGCGAGCCCCCAACCAACAACCCCATCAACTTAATCATGAGATTTTGCCTGACTGACCGGATCGCCGAACTCGATCCGGGCGCCCGGATCGTAACCCTGAAATCTCTGAGCATGGCCGAAGAGTATCTGGCCGACCACTTCCCCAACTTCCCCGTCATGCCAGGGGTCTTGATGCTCGAGGCCATGACCCAAGCTTCCGCATGGCTGGTTCGTGTTACTGACGATTTTGCTCACAGCATGGTCGTGCTCAAGTCGGCCCGCAACGTCAAGTACGGCAGATTCATCGAGCCCGGCCAAACGCTTTACGTGACGTCGCAACTCGTCAAACAAAACGGCAACGAAACCACGTTCAAGGCCCGAGGCGTCGTCAACGGCATCGTCGCCGTGAGTGCCCGACTGGTGCTCAGAAGCTACAATTGGGCCGACCTCGCTCCGCAACGCAGCGAGGCCGATCAGGTGACGATTGCTCACCTGCGAGAGCTGTTCAACACGCTCTACCGGCCCGAGCCGCGGGCGGTCGAGCAGGCCCAGCCGGTGACCGTACCGTCGCCAGCCGCGCCCGTCAGCTAAGCCGGCAATAAAACCGCCAGTCCTGGTGAGCCCGTTGTCCGGCAGAGAGGGCAAACGGACAGTCCACCACGGCCGCGCACGATGTGGCACAAACCTAACGATGCGGGAAAAGGGAACCTCCTATGCGTTGGTACTGGATCGATCGTTTCATCGAGTTTCAGAGTGGTTCACACGCCAAGGCCGTGAAGCACATTTCCCTGGCAAGCGAACACATGCACGACCACTTCCCGGGCGCGGCAGTCATGCCGGCTTCGCTCATCGCCGAAGGGTTCGCTCAAATGGGCGGTATGCTCTTCTGCGAATATAACCAGTTCACGGAAAACACCGTGCTGGCACGATTCCCTAAGCTTGATGTCTATTTCGACGCATTGCCGGGCGACACGTTGACCTACGCCACCACCGTCGAATACATCAAGGACGAAGCGGCCATGGTCAGCGCCACCAGTTGTGTCGGCGACCGACTTCAAGCCGAAGCGGAAGTGGTGTTGGCCAACATTCGCGACGACTCGGCGGACGGGCAATTGTTCGACCCTCGCTGGTTCCACGAAATGCTCAAAGTCACCGGTGGCTACCGAGTCGGCGTAGCTGCCGATGGCAGTCCGCTGAAGGATCCACCGCCACTAGAAGAAGCCCTTGCGTTGCGCAACGGCAGTGCCCGTTTCGCCAAGGCTCGTCCCGCCCGACGCGATCGTGTGTTGCCACGATAGCCCTGGTCCGGCCATATCGAGGTTACAGGTCGGGTGCCAGGGGCAGCTTGTCTGCCCCTGATTTGGCAAGGGCGGGCCAGCCGCCCATGGCACCCGTGAAATCAAAGTGGCCAAACCACTACTGACCCTTGGGAACCTCGATATCCTGGGTGGTGTCTTCCTTGGGCAGATCGACCGGCAGATTGTGGTCGCTGAACAGCGCTCGGCCGTAGGGCATCTCCTGCTCGGGCTTGCTCTGCCCGTCATAGCCTGAGACGATGGCGATGTGAGGGCCGCCCACGGTTCCTTTGCCGCCGTCGGCCGTGTCGTAATGGCCATCTTTGATCTCGGCGACTCCAGCCGGTCCGCGGTTTCCTTTGCTGGTGTCGGGCTGGAAGAGAATCCGGCCCATGGGTACCGGTTGCCCGTCGAACGTCACGCTTCCCGACACGTCGTATCTTGTCGGCCCAGTGTCACCGCCACACCCCACCGCCATGATTGCCAGAACCAGGGCGCCGACGATCACCAAGCCTCTTAGTTGCGTGCTACGTTGCAAGACCATATCATCCTCCGGGACCAGACCAATGCTGTTCGACAACGGCACAACCGCCACCCGATAGCCGCTACTGTACCACAGGGTGACAGGACCGCCAACCAAACCGGTGCTGCCATGCCGTAAAACCGCTCCCGTTGGCCGCCCCAGCAACCTGCAAAACGGCCGATTTCCACAGGTTCATCCCGCAGGCCGCAGCACCGCGAAGCACTTGGACAACGCATCAATTGCCGCCCTGACTTACGGCCGTATCTCTCTCGGCCCCGTTGCGGCTGGCGGTCGCCCGATAGACGCTGTCGTCGATCGACTCGGAGACGAAATGGACCGAGCCGTCGGCCATCAGGAAATGGGTTCCGCCCGGGTGTTCGCTGCCGAAGACGCCGTCGTTGAAGTACGAGGCGTTCACGCCCGCATTGATCGGAAGCCGAAGGTTTTTGGTGCTACCTACGCAGACACCCGTGATGACCGGAGTGCCCGACTTGCTGTTGAGGGTCGCACCACGCACCCAGGTGCGATACGTCTTGTAGCCGTTCCAAGCGGTTTCGCCCACGGCGAACGTGTTCGAGGCCCCGTCGGTGATATCGCGAAAGCCCACGTGACTGTCGCGATAAAGTACGCCTTGGGTTGCCACGGGCCCACACCATTCCTGGAAAGCAATCCCGTAGTCGTTTCCTGTCCTAGGGTTTGTTCCTAGGGGCCCCATTACGCCGTAGTAATGTGTTGTAAAGGTGTTGTCGCCGGCGGATGTCATGGGCCAGTGCTCGGTCACATTGTTGGGGTCCCCGACGGAGAGCTGAGACTTGACAATGGAACCACTCGGGCAAAGAAAACCTTGGATGGCGTGAAGGGAAAATTCGCTTTTGTTGGCCGCACGATAATCGCCGGCTTTGAAGCTGAACTGGTCGTACAAAGGCCGTTGCTCCAGATATGGCAAGAGCAAGACGAGGTAGCTGAGCCCATTGGAGGAAATGCCACCAGATGGGAATGTTTGAAGGGCCGTATGATAGTTGTGCAGTGCGAGCCCCAGTTGCTTAAGGTTGTTGCTGCACTGCAAACGCCGGGCGGCTTCTCGCGCCGATTGCACGGCCGGCAACAACAGGGCAATCAGAATGCCAATAATGGCTATCACCACCAGCAGCTCGACGAGCGTGAAACCATGTGTGGTTCTCGTCTTCATCCTCGTACCTCCGAAACATGTCGGGAGACCGCCTGCCGAATGTCGGATGCTCGGCCGCCACAGGACGACCGCCATCTCGAAACGGCACACGCGGGATGTGTGATATATCACCCTAAAATATCACAAACTCCTTCACAACGCAAGGACTTTGCACAGCCAACGCCCGGCTGCCGGCATATCGCCTGAACCCCAACGCATGGGGTATTCGTAGCCATGCTAGCCCGATCGAAAAGCCGGGAATCACATCCCCTCACACACAAACTTAGCTCCGAGTGTGAAAAAATCGGGAGAGGCCACCCTTGCGGGAGCGATATTCGCGGGTTTTCTCTGCAACTGGGCGGGAGCCAGTCCCGTTTTTTCACAGCCTCTCCGTGCCTTCGTTTCCGAATTGCAGACGTAGATAGGAATGCTGTCGTTGTGTAGACCTCCCGTCGCCCCGTGGAGCCGGGTTTTGATAACGGTGTGGGACGTCAACGGACCGCCTGGTGTATCCCGCAACGGCTCCGCCCACTAGGAATACGCCTACTGGCCCCCTTCCGCGCCGCTCTCGATTCGATACCCATACAGATTGGCGTCTTGTAGATGAAACCGAAGCCGAACCGGCCGCCCGGCCGGCAACAGCGAGTGCTGTTTCCACTGGATGCGATGACGTACGCTGTCACCGTCCACCGCAACACAATCCTCTTGGGTGTAGCCTGGAATCGGTTTGCCTTTGACGTCGAGCACCTCGACCGCAATGCGTCCGCCGGAGGCGTCGGCATTAATAATCAAACGATTTCCGACCGGAAGCAGCGACACGGTCTCGACGACGCCCGGCTCCGCTTTCGCTTCCAGCGACACGAGGCCGTCCAACCGCCACTTGGCTAACGCGATCGTGATCTTCTTCTCCGGCAGGAAACCGCCGTGCGTGGTGTTGATGGCCGTGTAGTAGAGCCAGAGTTCGTCGTCAACAACCACCGGCGCATTGGCCATACCCAAGATGCAGCCCGCGTCGTAGTCGTACGGCCCGTTGGGAATGACCGGCGAGCGATCTGCCAGACGGTGCCAGGTGCGGCCGTCGCGGCTGTGGACGAGCTGCACGTCGATTGGGCCGTCGCAACCGCTTTGGCCGGGACCGCGCTGCTTGGGCGGGCCGGTATAACGGAAATGGGTAACTAACCCCAGCCACTGTCCGGCATAGGGGAACGCCGACATGTCGTAAAACTGCGAAAAACGTCCGCCTTCGGCCTGGGTCTGCCGGTCGTCGATTTCGTCGGGCGCCATCACCAAACGCGACTCGGACCAGTCTTGCATATCGCGGCTGGTGGCCAAGTAGACCAAGCGTCGCCCGTGGCCTCGCACGGTCCGATCGAGCTTGTGGAAGGCAAGAAATTCGCCCGTTTTAGGGTCCTGAGCCAACGTGCACGTGTCGTTGCCCGTAGTAAACACGGGATTTTTGGGGTACAAGTGCCATCGCAGGCCGTCGGCCGAATAGGCCACCCGATAACCGCGCTGCTCGCCCGGCAAGTAGCCAAACATCTTGTAACGCTTAGCCGGATCGGTTTCCTGCTCGTCGAAAACCAGGCTCGGCATGTTGATCGAGATCGGCAACAGGTTGTTGTCGGTGGAGCCCGCGAAATTCACCAGCCCCAGCTTCGGCCGTTCCCAGTTGATACCGTCGTCGCTGGTGGCGAACAACAACTTGGCGCCGCGGTTGTACCACATGCGAAACTGCTTCGTCGCGGGATCGTAGAGCACCGTGCCGTAGATATAGACTCGCTGGTCGATACCCTTCGACTCCCAAGGTTCCTCGGGAACCAGAACCGGGGCAGGAAGTTTCTGGCAGGCATGTACACGCCGCGTGACGCCCGACTTCAGTGCGACGAGTTGGTCGTCGACGAAGATTTGCGTTCGCGAGTCGAGCGACACCGGTTCGGCCGCTACGCCCACCGCGAATGCGCCGAGCCAGACGACAACGCATACAACCGACAGGCAGTACCACTTCATATGCTCTTCCTCCCACCACGCCACGCAAAAACGGCGATTCCAACCAGTCCGGCGACGACCAGCAACAACGAAGACGGCTCGGGCACCGTCGTAAAGCTCAGTTGCGCTGGTGCCTCCGACCCTTTCTCTTTGGTGTAAATTCGAGTCAGGTGCTGCCCGCCGCCTCCGCTCTCAGCCAACGGGCTTGTGAGCAACAGACTCACTTCACCGCCGCGTGTGATCCACTCGTTGAGCTTGGTTTGGCTAATGGCGATCGTCATGGTCGTGTCACCAGTCGCAAAAGTGCTCGAAGCAAGGTAGGTGACTGAGTCGCTGTGGCTGTCTCCCACCCAGGCGACCGAAGACTCGCTGGCACCGCTCTTATAGTCCCACGTGGCGCCCGTACCAGTTCCACCAGTGCTGGTACCTTCTTCCCAATCGGTGTTGCTCAACGGCATTTCAGACACGGCGATGTCGTAGCCGTCGAACTCAGTGTCGTAGTAGAATGTAAGCTTCAATTCGCCGTCGCTGACAGCCGCATCGAGTCCGGAGAGGTCGAACTTCACCGCAGTATGCCACCCTCCGCTCCCCACCACGCTGTAGGTTTGACCACCGTAGTTCCAATCGGAACGACCTTGGTAAAGCGATGCATCGGCCGTGGCATCGAGTGTTATGGTGTCCGCGGCACTCTGACTGCCGATGCAGACGGCCACCATTGCAGCCACCAAAACGGCGACAACCCAGGGAATTTTTGTCGTCGACGCCGACGAACCCATGCGATATCCGAACGTCCTGAACATGCCGTTATCCTCCAGTTCTTGATGAAAAAGATGACCTTTTCGACTTGCACGCAAAGGCGGGGTTGTTGCCTGGAAGCCGTTTCAAAACTACTATCGTTCGGCCGGTTTATGAACCCAAAACCCCGTTTTGGAACGGCCGCTAGCAAGTTCGGGTTCTTCGCCAAATCACATTTCCTAACCCAACCAACGCAACGAGCATCAGTGTCAACGAAGACGGTTCAGGCACGAGGCTGGCAACCTCGTCGGCGGCGAGTTGGTAGCTCCAAACGCCCACCTCGTCGATGGCCCCGTTGAAAATTCCCGCGTTGTTTCGCCCTGCCACGTTGAAAGGGCTATCGTTGCTTGTGACGAGGTCGGATGGCTCATCGCCTAGGTTGTTTGCCACTCCGCCAATGGTTGCCGCCACGCCGTTAATGCAGAGCCGTACTCCGCTAGCATCGCCCGAACCGTCGTAAGTAGCCGCCACGTGAATCCAGTCGGACCAATCGGTAACGGCCGTTTGCACCCCCAGATATTCACCGGTGCTGTTCGAATGGCGAAGCCAGAACGCGCAGTACTTGTCACCCGGCCGCGTCTGTACTCCCCAACCTCGGTAATCGCCGCTGCCCTGCATTTTGCTCAGCGCCCACTGAACTCCCGAAGCGGTGGAGTTCACCCAGAACGCGACCGAAAAGGCTTCGTCGGCGTCGAAATCGAGCGCGTCGTTGTCGGTGCCGGTGGTGAGGAAATCACCCGAGCCGAAAGACAAAGCTCGGCCCACGGCGCCCTCGGTAATCCAAGTTGGATCGCCGCTGTCAACGCCCGACGTACTTCCCATCTGCAGGTCGATTCCGCCAGCCGATGAATCGGCCGCTGCCTGCCCTGCCCCTTCTTCAAAGCTCCAGTAGGCCACGGCGTTGCCAATCAGGTCGGCACGCGAGCGTCCGACTGCCATGGTGCATACGATCGCCGCAGCAGCGAGAACTACGCATCGTTGAGATCTCATATCCAAGGCTCCTTACGAAAACACGCCCTGCCGACAAGTGCTGGTTGGCCGGAAATCCGACGTACATGAAGCCGTATACTCTAGGCACGCAACATGAATGCTATAACATCAGTATAGTGATAGCAGAAATCGATGCAAGCGCTTTGCGCCGTGTTTCCAGAAAAACGAGAGCCTCCCACCGACAAACAGTCACATCAGGGGGGCCAAGAATCCGCGACCACCAACACGCCCCAGGAGCGAGCGAATCGGCGAGATCCTCATCCCGCGCCCCAAGGCCTTAGAGCTTGGGGATAGGAATCGGGTTGCTGACTTCCTTGTACTTGCGGTCGTAGAAGGGATACAGCTTTACGCCGTAGCCTCGCGCCAGTTCGCTCTCGGCCCGAGCCGCCCAGGGCGTGCCCGGATGGGCCTCGATCACGGCGGCAAATAGTCGGCTGGCTCGTTCAATGTCGGCTTTGACCAAGTCGCCGGTGCGTGTTTCGCTTTGCGTGGTGATGTCCCAGCGAATCAGGTATTTTCCCGGTTTTTTAAACAAGGGAACCGCCCTGGGTGTTTTTGCGAAGTCCTGCAAACAAGCGGCGTACTCGTAGGCACGCACTTTGTAAGCCAATAGCTGGGCGTTCAGCAGATCGTAGTTGGCCTGCCAGCGCAACGAGGATTCGTCCTCTCGCAGGCGGCGATTCTTCTCCAACAGTTTGGCAGCCTGTGTGAGATAGGCCGTGTAAGGATTGATCTTGGCCAGTTCCTTGGGAACCTGTTGCACGAATTCGCTCGCTTCCCGCGAAAAGTGGATGCGCAACTCGGTGACTTTGGCAGCCTCCTTGTTGTAAGGGCTCAGGTCGTTGATGATCCCCCAAATCAACATCTGTAGAGGACTTTTGTCGCGGTCTGCAAAAATCTCTTGCCGCGCACGAAGGTCGGGCCGGTAGCCGCGCATCGCCTCCAATTGGTAGCGACGTTTCTCACCGCGTACGAGGTTCGTTTCCAGACTGGGCAACAGAAAGAAGATACCACCGGTCTGCTGGGCCAATCGCGACTGTTCGTACGACCCGTAGCCACAAGGAAAAGCATCGCGACGCCGACAGAAGCCGTTTGTCTGCACCTGTTCGACAAAGGCCGTCTCCGGACCACGATCGATCCGCAGCCAGTGAATTCGCTCGGTTTGCGGATGCCGCCACCGCATGAGCGCATAAGGATAGCCGAACACGGCTTCCCGTCCCAGCACGTAGATTTTGCACCGAGCGGCCTTTGCCTGGGCAATCGCGGGCTCCAAATACTGGAAATTGTCTTCGCGATTTCCGCTCTCGTCGGTAACCAAGACCAGCATCATGCGGCGCCGGGTGCGGTTGGCATACGTGCGATACGCACTAATTGCTCGCCCCACCGCTTGGCACATAATCTCCTCGCCCGACGTATCGATAGGCACCGAGTCGATAGCCTCGCTGATCTCAGAAGGATCGTTGGTCGGTTTGGGTGTGTTGAGCTGAAACTCCTTGCCGTAGCTGGCCACAGCCGTGGTCAGCGCGTCGTTCTTCGAGACGTTCGACAATCCCAACTCCTGATAAACGCGGTCGATCCGTGCCCGAATCTCTTGCTGATCGTCCTTCATACTCTCCGACTGATCGAAGCACCAAATGACTAGCACCTTCGATTCGGAGAGATTCCACATGATTTCTCGGGTAATCCGGTCCATGGCCTGCCCGTAGCCATCCACAACGGAGCGCGCCGTGCCGAGCGTGCCGTGGGGTACTTCCGCTAGCATCCGCTCGCGGCTCGGTCCGATGTCGAGAATGCCGTCGACGCTCACCTCCGAGGTCGATGGATCTTGAGCCATTACCTCCTGATCCAAGGTTGGATCGGTAGGTTGCGTGGCGTCGGAAACCATAGAAGCCGCCGATGAAGCAGCGAAATTCAGTTGTGTGGCCGCCTCGGTCGATTCCTCGAGTTCAACGGTTTCCAACTCCTCGGCAATGTCCGAAGGATCGATCACCAACACGGGAAGTGCCTTCGTGATTGCCTCCGGCATCAGCCACATCGCCAGCGTCAAGAGAACAATCAGATGCACCACCATCGAGACCATAAATGGCGCGCTAACTCGAAAAGTCGTGCTTAGAAGGTGTCCGCCCATCGAATCGATCTCCTGATGATTCAAGGTAACACCCACCCCTTATATCCAAATCGCAATACGCCGCGAAGCCTATTCCCCTGGAGTCGGAATGACTCGTATTTTTACCCCTATGTTGTGCAAACCGACAGAAGTTCATTTCTTCGACAGTCTCTTCGTTGTCCTTTGCCTATGGAATGAACGAAGGGCGGCCAATGGGGACCCGGCTTCAAGGCTTATGGCCTCGGCCGACCACTCAATGAAATGCATGCATCAATAATAAACTCAGACCGAAAACAATGGCTCGAGCCTGCGCTCTAAAGAGGCGTGAGAGGAGGGGTTAGGGGCGAGCAGGGTCCGTTTTTGACCTGCATTTTCTCGTCCCTCGTCTCTCGCCTCTCATCTCTTGGTATGGCTTTAGTTAACGCTGTGTGCTTCGCCAGACGCTTTCAGTTTGAGAAATAAGAGACTTGCCTGCGACGTTTCCTACTTGGCTACAGCGACACCGGCTTGATTGGTGCCACCGAGATTCTCCGAGCTTCGGGCATTCCACCACCATTGTAAGCGAGAAGACGCAACCGGGGAAAATTCACAGCATTTGCGTCCCGGGAAACCTACACACCTCGCGACCCCCTCGCTCGGGCCAACCACGCCAAATCGGCCTTCCGTCGCGACGCAAGCAACGGTAAACTTCGCCCCCGATTAGGTTTTCAACCTACCAGCGTCAGGGATGACCCATGAGCCAAGCCGATATTCGCCCAATTCCGCGCCGCCTCTCGGTGGTGATGATCGTCTGCAACGAGGAAGAGGTCCTGGAGACTTCTCTGACGAGCGCCCAAGAGATTGCCGACGAGTTGATCGTCGTCGACACGGGCTCCACCGACCGAACTGTAGATCTTGCCCGAAACGCCAAGGCCGAAGTCATCCATTGCCCATGGAACCACAACTTCTCGGCCGCACGAAACCGTGGCCTCCGCCGTGCCACAGGAGATTGGATTCTATGGCTTGATGCGGGCGAGTCGCTCGATATCAAGGCCGCCCAATCGCTGCGCGAGTTTGTCGACACCCAGGCCGATGCCTCACGGGCCTACATGCTGATGGTCCGAATCCCGCCCGCGCTGCTAGGTGCCTCCGGAGAACAAGTTGCCCAACTTCGCCTTCTTCCGAATATCTCGACACTCCAGTACGCTGGGCGCGTTCGCGAGACATTGGCCAGTTCGCTCGCCGAAGCCGGGCTGAATATCGACACCCTTGATGCCACGATTCAACGTCACCCGCGGCACCACGATCCGGCCTGCAAGGCCGCCATCGCCCAGCGAAACATCGAGTTAGCCCGCATGGAGACCACCGAAACCGAAGGGCCTCTACCCGCCCGTCTGCATCTTGTCATGGGCGATGCTCATGCCGATCTCGGCGAGTTATCCGAGGCTATTCAGGCATATCAACGGGCGATCGAAGCGGCCGAGCATGGCTCCACGGCCATGCTGGAAGGCTATTACGGACTATTGACCACCTGCGATTCATGGACGGCCGACTCGGGAACAACCGACTTCGGCCGGGCCACGACCACGTGCCTCGAAGCCCTGGAGGTCTACCCGTTCGATGCCCAGTTGCTCTTGGCGATGGGCAACTACATGCGAGCCCAAGGGCGTCTCGACCTGGCCGCCCGCTCCTTTGAGCTAGCCGTTCAATACGGTCAGGTCGACCTAGAGACATGGCATTTGTCCGATTTGTCGGAATTGGCCACCGATTGCCTTAGCCTGACACGCCAACTCCTGGGCAACGACATCCAGGCGGCCGAAATCCTCGACAACTCGCTCGCCCATCATCCACACTCGCAACGCCTCATTCGCCGGCTGCTTGAACTGCGGATTAAGCACCAACAACTCGACGAAGCGTTGGAACTCGTGGAGCGTCTTCCGCTCGAGTCGCAAGAACGCAAACTACTAAGCGACGTGGTTCGCGGGGCATGCGAAGCAACGGCCCACCGCTGGACACCCGCCCTTGGGTACCTGCAAAGTGCCTACGTGGCTGGCTGCCACGATCCGTTGTGCTTACGCTGGCTCTCGGTAACGCTGCTTTCCAACGGTTGTGTCGAGGAAGCGCATCCGGTGCTCGAACAGTGGCTCTGCCTGGAACCCCACAACACGGAAGTAAACACCTACCTAAACGCCTTGCGAAGTACTGGCATGCCGCCTGTCACCGAGCGTCACTTGCGTGTCGACACGAGCCAGCCGATCACCATGCCCGTCGACGCCCAAGCCCCGATCATCAGCCAGTTCACGTCGGCAGATTCCGACGAGGGCTAATCCGACTAAGAACCCGATCGAGTTCTGAACGGCAAAGCCACACCTTAGCGCCCCCCTGCGGGTGTTCTGGGCGCCGCAGACGATTGTGACCACGCCTCCGTGCCGGCACAATCCGCAGCACTCGTTCAATTCACGCGCCAAGCGACACAGGAGCCAGGAGCTTGTGGTTTACCACAGGAAGAATTGTCTGGCTAAATTGACCCAAGTCGTTCGGAGGGTATTGTTCAGTGCGAGTGCAGTTGTCTGAACTTGGACGGCTGCTCCCACCCAACAAAGGCTTTCTCACCCCCGTGATTGGGCAGGGTCAACCCGGCAATCTGACCCTGCCCATTTTTTATGCGCATCACGCGCCGCCCCGAACACCGGCACCGCAGCACAAACCTGCCGTCGCATGGTGTTGCCGCGGAGACGCGTCACCATACCAAACCCAGGTTACAGGAAACCCCCAAGAAGGTCCCCTGCGACGCAAAAAACCGGCAAAGCTTTCTGGTTGACAAAACGCTTTTCTTTCGATAATACAAATCGTCTCTGGTCATCGTTGGCTTATGGGCCAACTTGTCCACGATTGATGGGGCCTGGCCCCGGGAAATCCAACCAAGACGTCGGGAGGCGACCTGGTCGCCGTTTCTCCGTTATTTCCGCTTGGCAGCCGGAAATCCCTCCGATAATTTGTTTCTTCTGTGTGGTTTTTCCCAATCTGCAAAAGCTGGGGCCGCGAAAGCTTGCCCCATAAACGCCCCCGCAGACCGCCGAGGCCTGCGACAACCCTCTACGTCCCAAAAGTTACCAGTGAATCAATCGGCCGCGTCTTGGCGCCCCCATTGAGGACAACACGATGTTGCTTGAAATGGAACGCGAATCCCTTTTGCCCGAGCACTTTGGTGCCAATCCGGGCATCTTGCCACTGCAATATCCGGAAACCCCCGGATACTGCGTCGCCACGCTCGACGATGGTTTCGACGCGGACGACGACTTCGACGATTTTGATGATGATTTCGACGACGATTTCGACGACGACTTCGACGAAGATTTCGACGAAGATTTCGAAAGTGGACTCGACGACGATGGGTTCGACGATGACGAGTTCGAACGCGAAGACTTCGACGATGAATCGGCCGATTTCAGCGACGACGATGATGAATTCGACGATGATGTAGACGAAGACATCGAAGAAACCGTCAGCGACGACGTCGACGACTAAGGACGAACCGAAAACGCTCGTCCCTAATCCCTCGCCTCTTTTGCCCTGAAACTGGAACCGTCGTTTTCAGTTTGAGTTATTTATCGGTCTGCCCTTAGCTATTTCTAACTGCCCAGGAACAACGCCACGGAGGCCTGAATCTTGAAGAACCTTGCCACGGAAGTCCGCGAAGCCACCGAGGCCATTCGGCAACACTGGTCCGGCGAACCCACGGTCGGTATTATCCTGGGCACCGGCCTGGGTAGCGTCGCCAGCCAGATCGAGCCGGAAGCCACTCTCGATTACGAAGACATCCCCCATTTCCCCCGTTCAACAGCCGTCAGCCACACCGGCCAGCTCGTTTGCGGGCGGCTCAATGGGGTGACCGTCGTGGCCATGGAAGGACGTTTCCACGCCTACGAGGGCTACAGTTACCAGCAGATTACTTTTCCGGTTCGCGTGATGAAGGCGTTGGGGGCTGAGTTGCTGATCGTTTCCAACGCCTGTGGCGGGATGAATCCGCAGCATTCGCAGGGCGATATCATGGTCATCGAAGACCACATCAACCTGATGACCGGCAACCCGCTGATCGGGGTGAACGACGATGACCTTGGGCCGCGTTTCCCCGATATGTGTGCTCCCTACGACGCCGCGCTGATCGACCAAGCGTTGGAGATTGCCCGGCGCGAGAATTTCGCCGCCCACAAGGGGGTCTATGTGGCCGTCACCGGGCCGAACCTGGAAACCCGGGCGGAATACCGTTTTCTGCGCATGATCGGCGCCGACGTGGTCGGCATGTCGACCGTGCCGGAAGTGCTCGTAGCAGTACACGCCGGCATGCGTGTGTTGGGGCTGTCGATCATTACCGACCTGTGCCTGCCCGACGCGCTGAAACCCGCCGAGATCGAGGCATTCTCGCCACCGCTGCCGGAGCGGAACCAAAGCTGCGGGCCATCGTCATGGGCATTCTCGCCCACGAAGCGAAAAAGTAAGGCGCGCGCCGCGGCAGTTCTTCCGTCGAATTGGGTGAATGTCAAGTCGGGTGCCATGCCCACGCTTGCGTGGGCATGCTGAAATCCCGACAAACACACCCACGTAAACGTGAGCATGGCATCCCTGCTTTGGTTACAAACGTCTCTGTACTGGCAGAGCCCGTGGCAAACATGTGCCGGTCCTTGTCAGTCGCGGGCGGCCATGAACAGCCGCAAGATGTACCAAAACAGCAGGGCCACCGAAGCGAACAGGGCCAGCGAGGCCGCCACGTGCTGGCCGATACGATAGTGGTGCAGGATGTTCGATGTGTCGTAGAGGATATAGCCGCAGGCCAGGGCGATCATCACCACGGTGAAAATCGGGCCCAGGGCGAACTGAAAGTATATCGCCGCGACGATCAGCCCGACTGCGGCAATGCCGCCGAACATCAACGCCGAGCGGAGGAACGAAAAATCCTTGCGGGTAATGAAGACAACCGCCGTCAAGGCACCAAACAACAACAGCGTGGCCAAACCGGCCGTGGGAATGATCGACGGATCCATGCGTTGGGCTAGCCAAAGGATGGGCGTGAAGATAATGGCCTCGGCCACCACGTAGAGCCCCAGGCCCATATAGGCCTTCGTCGGCGAGACATCCGCCGATTCGGCCCAACTTCGGGCCACCCAGCTAACGACCATAAACAGCCCCAGCACGACCAACCAACTGTACTGGGCGCCCACCATCATGCCGACCAGACCGTCGATGCCCGGCAGATTCAGCAGAATGGCCTCCAGAAGCACGAAGGCCCCGATGGCCCCTGCCAGATGGGCGTAGGTTTTCGAGATGAAATCTGCCCGTTCGTTATCGGCAGCCTGAGCGGCGATCGCAAACGACGGTGACTGATAAGGGTTTTCCGCGTAGCTCATGAGGTACTCCTTTTTTTCTTTCCGCTAGACGTCTATCGAAGTCTACACGCTAATTTTGGGGGGACGGTGAAAAAGTGGCTTATCCACACCAAAACGGCCACGTGCGTAGCCGTTCCACCCGTCAAAGACCGCATCTTGGATTCAGCCCAAGCGCGCACCAAAGTTTACTCCCCAGGGAGGGGAAAGGCCAGTACCAGTCAGCCTGATACTTGGTTTACAGCGGCAACAGGTGCTACTGGCTGCTCGCAAGCCAGTGCCGAACTCGGGTGGACAGACTGCCGGAGCAACCAACTCGCCTTGGCCACGGCGACACCTTCCAGGCTCAACACCCGGGGGGGACCAAAACGGCCTTGCGACAATGCCCACCTGGATACGCCCCGATGCCTTGCCAATCGCTTCAGAAACCGTTAATTTCATGAGTTTGCAGCGGTATCGCATCAAGGATCAACACATATGGTGGCCAAACGACCGGATCACGAACGAATTGTCATCACCGGTGTCGGACTTGCCTCGCCCAACGGGAATTCGCTCGGTGAGTACCGCCAAGCGTTGCTCGACGGCCGTAGCGGCGTAAGCGATTACGAGATCCGCTACTTCGGCAAAACGGTAGCCGGTGTTTGTACGTTCGACGAGTTGCGTCACCAGCGCCGCAAGGAAGTGCGCCGTGGCACCCGGGCGGGAAGCATCGCCATCTATTGCAGCCACGAAGCCGTCGTCGATTCGGCTCTCGACTGGGACAACGTCGACAAATCGCGAGTGGGAATTTATCTCGGCGTAACGGAACACGGCAACGTCGAAACCGAAAACGAAATCTATCAGATCAAACAATACGACTACGACACTCAGTACTGGTCGCATCACCACAACCCACGTACGGTGGCCAACAACCCGGCCGGCGAAGTCTCGCTGAACATGGGCATCACCGGTCCGCATTACACGCTGGGAGCCGCCTGTGCGGCGGGCAACGCCGGATTAATCCAGGGCGTGCAGATGTTGCGGTTGGGCGAATGCGACGTGGCCCTCACGGGCGGTGTCTCGGAAAGCATTCACACGTTTGGTATTTTCGCCAGTTTTCATAGCCAAGGGGCCCTGGCCACGCACGACGATCCGACCAAGGCCTCGCGGCCGTTCGACGTCGATCGCAACGGCATCGTGGTCTCCGAGGGCGGTGGCGTAGTGACCCTCGAACGATTGACCGACGCAAAAGCCCGGGGGGCCAAGATCTACGGGGAAATCGTCGGCTATGCGATGAACAGCGACGCCAGCGACTTCGTGAATCCGTTGCCCGAGCGACAGGCCCAGTGCATGCAACTGGCGTTGAAGAGCGCTCAACTCCGTGCGGACGATATCGATATCGTCAGTACCCATGCCACGGGCACGGCGACGGGCGACACCCAGGAGTGTCTGGCCCTGCGAACCGTATTTGGTGAGGCCAACGGCGTGGCGTTTAACAACACGAAGAGTTTCATCGGCCACGCCATGGGCGCGGCGGGGGCTTTGGAACTGTTGGGCAATATCCCGGCCTTCGACGACGGCGTGTGCCACGCCACGATCAATCTAGACAACCTGGACCCCGAATGTGCGCTCGCCGGATTGGTGGCCAATCAGCCACGAGAACTCGGGACCGGCAAAGTGAGATACATCCTGAACAACTCGTTTGGGATGCTGGGAATCAACTCCGTGGTCATCGTCGGAAGTATGGCCTGAGCAGGTTTCCTCGCAAACATCAAGAAGTACGAAAGGATGAGAGTTCAGCATGACCGTTCCTGAAATCAAGGATGCAGTCACCGATATCCTGGTCGACATCGCTCCCGATGAAGATCTTAGCGATCTGAAAGACGACATCCCCTTCCGCGACCAGCTCGAGCTGGACAGCATGGATTTCCTCGATATCGTGATGGAACTCCGCAAACGCTATCGGATCCAGATTCCCGAGGAGGACTACCCCGAACTGATCAGCATGGCCAGCACGGTGAAGTACCTCGAACCGCTGATGAAGGACGTTGAGGTTGCCTAGTGCTGACTGTAGGGTGCCACTGGCTGCTCGTCAGCCAGTGCCAAACACGGGCATACTTGTCTACCCGTGGCACACATGTGTAGCTGAGGAAACGTAGCCGTGGCAGCGTCGCCTCACCCCCGGCCCCTCTCCCCAAAGGGAGAGGGGAGAAGGTCTTCGAAGCACGTCGCTTAATCATGATCTCCACCCCCAGCAACGATACCTACGACACGATTATCATCGGCGCCGGTATGTCGGGCTTGGCGGCGGGGATCCGTTTGGCACACTTTAACCAGCGGGTGTGCATCCTCGAACGCCACAGCGTGGTCGGCGGGCTGAATTCGTTCTACCGGCAAGGAGGACGCGAGTTCGACGTCGGGCTGCACGCCATGACCAACTACACCCCCAAGGGAGCCCGGCGCGGACCGCTCGCGCGGTTGCTTCGCCAGCTCCGTTTGGCGTGGGACGAGTTGGCCCTGGTACCCCAGGTCGGTTCGGCCGTGAAGTTTCCCGGTGTGTCGCTTGAGTTTTCCAACGACTTTGAACTGTTCGAAACGGAAGTGCGCAAGTACTTCCCCCGCCAGATCGATAAGCTGCGCCGCTTGGTGGCCAACCTGATCGACTACGACGACATGGGCCGTGCGGGAAGCACCACTTCGGCACGCGAAGTCGTTTCGAACTATATCGACGATCCCCAATTGGTCGACATGTTGTTTTGTCCCGTGCTTTTCTATGGAAGTGCCCGGGAACACGACACCGATTTCGGCCAGTTCAGCATCATGTTTCGTTCGATCTTTCTCGAAGGCTTTGCCCGACCGCTGCACGGCGTTCGGTTGATTCTCCAGAAACTTCGGGAAAGGTTCCAACAACTCGGCGGCGAATTGCGGTTGCGGTGCGGCGTGAAACAGATTGCCGCGAAGGACGGGGCCGTCGAGAAGGTGGTTCTCGACAACGGGCAGGAAATTCAGGCCCGGCAGGTGGTTTCCTCGGCCGGCTGGCCCGAGACGATGCGATTGTGTGACGACGAGCAGGTTGCCGCCTCGGCCACGCCAGGCCGGGTATCGTTTGTCGAATCGATCTCGGTGCTCGACAAGCAACCGAAACAACTCGGTCACGATCGAACGATCGTCTTCTTCAGCCACTGCGATCGTTTTCGGTATAACAGCCCGGATCGCTTGGTCGACGTAAACAGCGGCGTAATCTGCTCGCCCAACAATTTCGCTTACCACGAGCCATCGGGCGAAGGCATGATTCGCATCACGGCCCTGGCCGACTACGATCGCTGGGCCGCGTTGGACAAAGACCGCTATCGGTTGGCCAAGCTTCGGGCCTACGATCAGATAGCCGCTTCGGCCGCCCGAGTGGTACCCGACTTCCGCAGCTCCGTCGTACAGACCGACATGTTCACGCCAACGACGATCCGCCGTTACACGGGCCGGGTGAACGGGGCCATCTACGGCGCTCCCCGCAAACACTACGACGCCCGAACCCATCTGCAAAATCTCTTCGTGTGCGGTACCGACCAAGGAATGGTCGGAATCGTAGGCGCCATCATCAGCGGCATCACCGTCGCCAACCAGTACCTCTTGCGAATGTAACGCTGGGGCACACCCCAACCGGCAGCGCTCGCCAGCCGGCAGATTTTTCTTTCTTGTACTTGTAGTCTCATCGACGACGCCATTATGACTATCGATTATCTTGAGGGCTGCCGCGATGCCTACGACGTGATCGTCGTCGGCGGTGGATTGGCCGGTTTGACGGCTGCCAACACTTTGGCCCGGGCTGGCCACAGCGTGTTGCTGCTCGAACATCACTATAAGCTGGGCGGACTGGCAACATGGTTCCGTCGCGGACGAGGCCATATCTTCGACGTCTCGCTGCACGGCTTTCCCGTGGGAATGATCAAAAGTTGCCGGCGCTACTGGAGCCGCGAAATCGCCGACTCCATCACCCAACTGAAGAACATCCGCTTTGACAACCCGATGTTCTCGCTCACCACCACGTTCAACCGCGAAGATTTCACGCGGCTGCTGGTCGAACAATTCAAGATTGAAGAAGCCACGGTCCACGAATTCTTCGATGCCGCCCGAAGTATGCAGTTCACCGATGAACAGGCGATGACCACGGGTGAACTGTTCGAGCGTTTTTTCCCCGGCCGCGAAGACGTCATCCGGCTGCTGATGGAGCCAATCACCTACGCCAACGGTTCGACACTCGAAGATCCCGCGTTGACCTACGGCATCGTCTTCTCCAACTTCATGTCGAAGGGCGTTTATACATTTGAAGGGGGAACCGATAAGCTCATCAAGCTGATGCGCGAGCAATTGGCGGCCAACGGCGTCGACATTCGCGTGCGTTGCGATGCCGAGAAGATCCACGTCGACGGCGGGCGAGTAACCGGCGTGACGGTCAACGGACGGCGGATTCGCACCCGCGCGGTAGTCTCAAACGGCAACCTGCTAAGCACGATCTTCGACCTCGTGGGCGAAGAGGGTTGGCCGGCCGACTTCGTCGAAAAGGCTCGGGCCGTGCGGCTGAACAACTCGAGCACCCAGGTCTATCTGGCCTTGAAACCCGAAGAACACATCGACGAGAGCACCGGCGACTTGCTATTCAGTTCCAAAGCCCCGGCCTTCCGCACTGACATGCTGCTGAGCCGGGATATCACGAGCCGGACCTATTCGTTCTACTACCCCAAAACCCGACCCGGCCACGATCGTTGTCTGGTAGTGGCCAGCACGAATGCCAACTACGACGATTGGGCCAAGTTATCCGAGGAAGAGTACGAGGCCAGCAAACGCGACCTGATCGAGGAAACCATCGACGATTTGGACCGTTATGTGCCGGGCGCCCGCGAGAAGCTCGACCACACAGAAGCCGCCACGCCGCGGACCTTCGAGCGATACACGAAACACTGGCTCGGCGCAAGCTTCGGCACGAAGTTCGAAGGCTTGGCCGTCAGTCGGGAGATGTCTGAGCATATCCCCGGTTTGTACCACGCCGGCAGCGTAGGCATTATCATGTCGGGCTGGTTGGGAGCCGTGAACTACGGCGTTATCGTAGCCAACGACGTCGACGCCTTCCTGCTGAACAACGCTTCGCAAAGTGGCACGGCCGCTACCCCACCTGGTTAACCAACTGGGTGCCATGCCCACGCTTGCGTGGGCATGTGGAGACTCGAACAAACGCGCCACGCCAATGACAATAACCTCCACAATTTCCGGCGTCGACATGAGCCAACAACAAATCTACGACGCCATCCCGCACCGCCCTCCGTTTCTGCTGGTCGACGAGATCATCGAGTGGACCGATACGCGGATCGTCGGGGAAAAACGATTCACGGGCGACGAGGAGTTTTATCGGGGGCACTACCCCGGGTTTCCGCTAACGCCCGGCGTGCTACTCTGCGAAGCGGCCTTACAGTGTGGGGCAGTTTTTTTGTCGCGGCACCTCGATGGCGGCGAAGGCAAGGTGCCCGTGGTCACACGCATGAACGATGTGCGTTTCAAAAACATGGTTCGGCCGGGCGACACGATCCGCATTGAAATCGACTTGACCGAACGACTGGCCGATGCCTTCTTTCTGAAGGCTAAAGTAACCTGCCAGGGCAAGGTGGCCGTACGATTTGAGTTTGCTTGTACGTTGGCCCCTGCACCCGGCTCGGAGTCTTGAAACGATAGGATCACGACTGCATGGACTTCCTTCAGCTTGCCGACAGAACGATTCTCATCCTCGGCGTAGCCAATCGGAAAAGCGTTGCTTGGCAGATCGCCCGGGTGGTGATGGAAGCCGGCGCACGCTGTGTGTTCGTCGTGCGAGACGACGAAGTGAAACGGGCCACCGCAAAACTACTCGCCGGCCACGATGTGTACACGTGCAACGTCGAAGACGAAGCCCAGATCGAGCAACTTCGGCAAACGCTGAGCGAACGCGGGGAAAAACTCCACGGGCTGGTCCACTCGATTGCATTCGCCGACTTTTCCGAAGGCATGAAACCGTTTCACGAAACACCGAAAAAGGCCTTCTTGCAGGCGGTCGATATTTCGTGCTTCTCGTTGGTCACCGTGTGCAACGCGATGAAAGACCTGCTCGCGCCGGACGCTTCGGTGGTAACCATCTCGATCAGCACGACGCGAATGGCTAGCGAAAGCTACGGCTACATGGCCCCGATCAAGGCGGCCTTAGATTCCTCGTTGGCCTTCTTGGCCAAATCGTTCAGCAAGTTTTCGCAAGTGCGTTTCAATGCCGTGGCGCCGGGGTTGCTGAAGACCTCGGCTTCGGCCGGAATACCCGGCTATGTCGACGCCTATCTCTTCGCCGAAGAGGTAATCCCCCGCCACAAGGCTGTTGAGACCGAGGAAGCCGCCAATACGGCCGCGTTTCTGCTAAGCCCTCGTTCGAGCGGCATCAATGCCCAGCGAGTAGTCGTCGACGCTGGCATGTCGATCAACTACTTCGACCGCGACCTGGTTGCCCGGGCGATGCGTCCGGAGTAACATACCTCCGGAGCCCCGCGCCGCACTGACGGGCCTGATTTCGGCGCATAAACCGATGACCAGTGAAAAACTGCGACGCCGCGTGGCGTTTGAGGCTGCCCGACTGATGTACAGCCGGGAAGAAGCGGAATACTTTCGGGCCAAGATGAAAGCCGCCCGGCGAATCTTCCGCGGCGATCCCAAACCGAGCGATCTACCCAGCAATCGCGAAATCCGCGATCAAATCCAGTCGCTCGCTCGCCTCCACGAAGGCGAACGTCGCAAAGAGAACCTGCGCGACATGCGTTTCGCCGCGCTAAGGATCATGCGTATTCTCGCCAGCTTTCGGCCGCGTTTGATCGGCAGCACGCTTACCGGCCACGTCCGCCAAGGCTCCGATATCGACATCCATGTGTTCTCCAACAGCGTGGAAGCCGTGGCTTCCGCTTTGGAGGCGGAAGCTATCGAACACGTCGTCGAGCGCAAACGGGTGCGGAAGGCCGGCGAGGAACAGGTCTTCGTTCACATCCACGCCCGGGACCGTTTTGAATTCGAGCTGACGATCTATCCGACCAACAAGGCACATTACGTTTTCAAAAGTTCGATCACCGGCAAGGCGATCGAACGAGCAAGTATTGCCCAACTCGAACAGCTACTGCAACACGAATACTCGGAAGTGTCGATCGAACAGGCCGTGCTCGAAGCGGAACAGCGCGTCGACCGCTTCCAGATGTACGAAATGCTGTTGCTACCGCTGGAAAACGTGAAGGAAGACCGGCGTTATCATCCTGAGGGCGACGCCTTGTACCACAGCCTTCAGGTGTTTGAGTTGGGGCGTCAGGAGTTGCCTTACGACGAGGAGTTTCTGCTGGCGGCCTTGCTGCACGACGTTGGCAAGGCGATCGATCCGAAACACCACACAGCCGCATCCCTGGAGGCGTTGGAGAGCTTTACTTCAGTTCGCACTCGCTGGCTGATCGAACACCACATGGACGCCCACGCCTTGCGCGACGGCACGCTCGGTGCCCGTGCACGACGGCGATTGGAGGCCTCGGAGGATTTCGAGGAACTCGTCCTTCTGGCCGAATGCGACGACGCCGGACGCCAAGTGGGGGTAGAAGTTCCCGAGTTGGATGAAGCCCTCGACTATCTTCGCGACTTGGCACAAATGTGCGGGGAATGAGCGAAGGAAAGCTGAAAGCGGAGAGCTGAAGGCGGACGGCTGGCAAGTCTTCGGCGCAGCCGCCGCTTGCGGCGTCGCACCCCAACATCCGCAAACACTCGCGCTCGTACAAAAAAACGTCTGTCGACGCATCGCAGCGCCGGCAGACGTCTATCGAGCTAACACGTTTGCTGCCAGGTCCAACTAGCGAACCACTTTGCAGTTCGGCAGCGCTTCCTTCAGCTTTCCGAACGCTTCGTCGGAAATCTCGGTCTGGCTCACGTCGAGATTCTTCAGATTCTTCATCTTCGTGAGTTGCTCCACGGCAGCATCCGTAATTCGGGTTTGCTTCAGGTTGAGCGTCTCCAAACCAGCTATCTCGGCGAGCGTCTCGACGCCAGCATCGGTGACGACAATATCCTCAAGGCTAAGCCACTTCAGGTTGGGCAGCTTGGCGATGGTCTTGAGCCCTTCGTCGGTCACCTGGGTGTGCCAAAGATTCAACCAAGCGATGTTTTCGAGCTCTTGGATATTCTCTAGGGCCTCGTTGGTGGTGCTGGTTTCGCTCAAGTCGAGTTTACGAAGTCCCTTGGCGCCCTTGATGTTGACCAGGCCACTTCCGTCGATCGGCGTGTCGCGCACCGAAAGCTGTTTGAGCTTCGTGAGGCCTTTAAGGTTCCCGAGTCCCTCGTCGGTGATGCTATAGCAACGGAAGACGCTCAGGTCGGACATGTTCGGGAAGTTTTTCACCTGCGAGAAGCCCTCGTCGCCAACGCTGGAGTCTTCCAACGACAGCGACACCAGGTTCTTCATGTCGGCCAAATACTCCATGCCCAGGTCGGTAACGCCCGGGTTGCGAAGCTTCAGGGCCTTCATGTTGGTCAACCCCTTCAGGTGCGACAAACCGTCGTCGGAAATCATCATGCACCCACGCAGGTCGAGCAACTTCAACTGCTTCATCTCGGCCAATTCGGCCAGCCCGCCGTCGGTAACGTTGTTGTAAAGCAGGTGAAGGTACTGAAGGTTGGGTAACTGTTTGACGAAGCCCAAGGCGGCGTCGGTCATGTAGTTCGAACGTCGGAGATTCAACGACTTGAGGTTTTTCAAAGCCAGCAGCTTTTCAACGCCGGCGTCGGTCAGTTCCGTGTTCTCCAACGTCAGGTCGGTCAGGTCGACCAAAGCTGTAAGGTGCTCAAGCCCATCGTCGTTGATCTCGGCACCCCAAACCTCCAGCGTTTTCAGGCCGTCGAGCTGGGCGATCAAGGCAAGATCATCGTTCGTAGTAGGACGCTCCAACAAGTCGATCCCGACGAGTTTTCCTGTGTCGTCGAAAGTCAATTTGCCGTCGAGTTCTTTGATGCGAAGGATGGCCTTGACGAACGGCGCTCGCTGCTTGAGAAGCTCGCAGAATGCCTCGTCGGAAAGCTCCTCGGGCTTGGCCGGGATTTCTTCGCTAACCGAACTGCTCTCGGCCTCGGCCGGTGCGGCTGCTTCAGCGGGCGTGGGGGGGTCGGCGGGTGCTGCCTCCGGCTGCGCCGGTTCCGATGGCTGCTCGGCTGGCATTTCAGTTTCGGCGGGGGTTTCGGTGGGGGCCGGTGCCGTTTCGGTGCTCTCGGCTTCAGGCGTAGCTTCCGGCGCCGTGGAAGGTTCCGGAGGAACACAACCTGTCCAGCAGAGAATTGAAAGGGCCAACGCTGCCAATGTCCACGACTTCATTCTTTCCTTCTCCTCAAACTTGTGCGATCTGAAAAAACACCCGGTGGTTGCGGCAGATAACATCGGGGGCGGTGCGATTGGCTCCCAACACCCTCGCTGAGCCGTTTCCGCAAACCACGCGGTCCCTGATGCGTGGCGGCGACACAAAACAAGCCCTCAGCGTACTCGACCGGCTCGGAAGACGCAAACCCCGACGACACTTTCTCAGGAGGACTGCAAAGCCCGCAACCACCACCAAAGAGGGGTTCCTGGCTCGACGTATTCTCCGAAGTGCCTCGGGCTGATCCGCCTCACACAAATTAGTCGGCTCCCTTTGGATGCCAAGACGATCAATCACGCAAACTACGCAACCCGCAGAGACTTGCATCAATCCGGCAAGTAAATTATGGTAATAGTTTAGATGGTCAAAGGGACATCGGCCCTCGCCTGTTGCTCGTAGGCCGAGTTGCTGTTTTTCATACCTGTTCGCCCCTTTGGCTGATCCCACCTTTCGAGGTCCACACGTCACGTATGGGATAGCACCTCGTTCTGCGCTTCCAGATCATCGTTAAAGGAGTGAGTCATTATGGGTTTCAAGTCGAATCGTCGTCAGTTTTTGCAGACGTCGGCGGCCATCGGCGCTGGCTACTGGGTAGCCGGCGGTGCCATGGCGCAAGAAAGCAATTCGCCGAATGAAAAAATCGCCATGGCCAGCGTGGGCATTGGCGGAAAGGGTTCGAGCGACTCGGCCGATGCCGGGCGTAGCGGCGACATGGTCGCCATCTGCGACGTGGACGAAAAGCGACTCGAGGGTGCCGGCAAGCGGTTCCCCGGCGCGAAGCAGTTCACCGACTTCCGAAAGATGCTCGAAGAGATGGGCGACAAGATCGACGCCGTGACCGTGAGCACGCCCGACCATACGCATGCTCCGGCAGCGTTGATGGCCATGCGAATGGGTAAGCACTGCTTCTGCCAGAAGCCGTTGACTCATTCGATCTACGAAGCGCGTCTCATGGCCCAAGTCGCTCGCGAAAAGGGCGTGGCTACCGAAATGGGTAACCAGGGCACGGCGGAAGACGGCTTGCGTAAGGCGGCTGCACTGATCCAAGCCGGCATGCTGGGTACGGTTTCCGAGGTGCATATCTGGACCAACCGACCGATCTGGCCGCAAGGTGGCCCACGCCCCGAGCCCAAGGATCCGCCGGAATCGCTGAAGTGGGATGAATGGCTCGGCCCCGCGAAGGTACGTCCCTACGGCACGGGCTATCACCCCTTCGCATGGCGAGGTTGGTGGGACTTCGGCACCGGTGCCCTGGGCGACATGGCTTGTCACACGATGAACATGCCCTATGCAGCTCTCGGCCTGCGTGATCCGATTTCGGTACAAGCCGTGTGCTCGGGCCACAACAAGGACAGCTACCCGAAGTGGTCGATCATCAACTATGAATTTGCGGCAACCGACAAGCGGCCGGCCGTGAAGCTCGTTTGGTACGACGGCGGCAAGCGTCCCGACAAAGAACTGCTCGACGGCAAGACCCCCGGCGGTAGCGGTGCCGTGGTTGTTGGCGACAAAGCCAAACTCTACTCGGCCCACGACTACGGGGCCCGCTTCGAGATCTTCGGCGACGTCAAAGAACCCGAGGTCGAATTCGAGCGTTCCCCCGGTCACTTCGCCGAATGGGTTCGGGCGATCAAGGGTGGCCAGCCCGCCATGTCGAACTTCCCGGATTACGCCGGCCCGCTCACCGAAATGGTGTTGCTGGGCAACTTGGCCGTTTGGGCTGCTGCCGAAGGCGAAGGTCCGAAGGTCGAGTGGGATGCCAAGAACATGAAGGCCAAGAACGTCGAAGGCCTCGAAGAAATCATCAAGCCGATTTACCGCGACGGATACACGCTCGACGTGTAAACGGCGTTGGCGCAATCTTGCGTTTGATGCAATAACAAAACAGGGCCGCGGGTGACAAGTGTCGCTCGCGGCCCTGCTTGTTTTCTTTTCCTACGAAGGCGGCCGTCGCTGGCGTTTACCCTTTCCGGCCAACGCCCGGAGACTCGATGTGGCAATCACCGACCCCGGAAATTCTTCCAGCGTACGCTCGTAATAGTCTTCCGCTCTGGCAAAGTTACCGAACTGTTCATAGCAGAAGCCAATGCCACAAAGGGCCTGCTCGCGGAAGCCGGCGCGACGGAAACCGAACAAGAGTACGTGCCGCCAGTTGTCGAGCCATGTGTGCTGACTGAAAAAGGCGTACGAATGCTTGAAGGCGTCGATGGCCTCCAGTAGATCGCCGGCGGCCAACGAACGCGCTGCCCGACGCTGGTGTCGCAAAACGACCATTCGTAGCGGCGTCGTCGCAAGGAAGTACACCGCCAGGGCAATCAACGGTGCACACCATCCCCAGGGTGTATCACAAGCTACCGTCGGCAGGCACTGGCGGACAGCCAACGTCAACACACCGATCACCAGCAGATGCGGGACGACCCCGAACCCCGCGACGCGTCGCACGAACGCGGCTCGCCGTTTCGTCGATCGTAGAGAATCGGTCGTTGTCGAGTGCATGGGTTGAGTGCTGGCAATCGTAGACCCGCGCCCCACAAACAACTGCTCCAGTCGCGATTCTAACTCCGCAAAAGCGGTGGCCACAACAGTAGAATCGGGGGGGATGCAGAACCAAGGTAATGGCAGGCGGGATTATTCACGTGGCCATGAATGATTCGACGCAGGTGGGCACCGCAGCATCGGGACCCAAAACACGAGGTGACGCACACCTCGGCCAACCGCTACGGCGTTGTATGCCGATAGGATACAAAAATCTCGTGGCGACGCAATGCATGCATTGGACGGCTGGCCGTTGGCAAACGGTTAAGTGTTGCGACCACAGGATTTGGCCGAAAACCTGCCTCGACGCGAGCGTAACCAATCGCCCCCTCATTGTTGCCGAATGGAGTCTTCAGGGGAACCAGGAGGACACCGGGCTATTTCCGCCAACATTGCTGGCATTCAATCGGAAAATCGGTCAAGAGGCCGTCGATCCCAGCCGCCTTCACTTGATTCCATACCGTCGGATTGCGTCGGGACTGTCCGTCCCCGCTGAAATTGAAGAGGACCTGTTTACCATGGCGATGCAACAAGGCCGTTTCTTCGGGTGTGGGGACAAAAGTGAGCAGAAAGACGTCGAACAATCCTTCATCGAGGCGTTCCGCTAGCGTTTTCCTGCTAACATTTCCCCCGATGCGGAACTTGGCGCTGAATTGCTTAAAACGCCGACTGCATTCAGGACTTTGGTCAAACGCAAACGACTCATCGAGCAGGCCGTACTCTTCGACCAGGCTGACGAGTTCCTTTTCGCCGTCGCCCGAGATGTCCTTGACATTCAACGCGATAATCGTCGGGCCGCGTTTACGCTGTTTAATCAGCGCGAACACTTCTTCCAAGGAAGGAATCCGAACGCCGGTGAACTTCGGATCAAACCACGCTCCGGCGTCCAGTTTCTTCAACTCGTCAAGGGAGAAGTCGCGTGCCGGCCGGTCGGGACCATCGGTAGTACGGCGAAGTGAATCATCGTGCAGAACAAAAAAATGACCGTCGTTGGAGGTACGAATATCCAACTCGAATCCAAAGCCGCGTTCCAAGCAGCCCGCAAAGGCCGGAAGGGTGTTTTCCGGCATCTGATGCAACAGGCCACGATGCCCGATCAGGATCGGCTCATCTGCCCGAGCGGCAACAACCATTCCAGCCAATCCAATAACGGCAAAAAGCATTGGCTTATTCATGAACGTTTCCGCCTTGGGATTTTCGTGCCCGACCTGGAACCACCTCGGAATTCTGCTGAGGAGGCTATTTCTTCAACGCGTCCATCACGCGATCGGTAATCGCCTGGATCAGAGCTTCCTGGCTCATACCGTCTGGTTTGCTCGCCGGCTGTGCGGCCTGGCCGTTAGACGCTTGCGGCTGGAACCGCGGTGGCTCGAAGGCCGACTGCTCCACGCCCGTCTCCTTCCAGCTATTGCGGAAGACGTCGTTCGCGCAGATATCGCAGTTCTGCATCTCGTGCCGCGGATCCTTCATGCCCCACTGCTGCTTCAGATCGAGCAGGGCTTGGGCCTCGGGCTCGGTGAAGTAGTTGATGCGGCCCAGACCTCGGGCGAGCATCAGCATCCGGCAGTAGGCATCCAGCACCTCGGTCCACCAGTAGGCCTTTTCGACCGTTTCGCCCCAGCTCACCGTGCCGTGGTTGGCCAAAATGACCACGTTGGACTTGTGAACGAAAGGCAAAATCGTGTCGGCAAAATCCTGGCTGCCCGGAGTATCGTATTTCGCGATGGGAACCTCGCCGAGGAAGATTTCCACCTCGGGTAGGATGCAACTGGGAATCGGTTCCCGGGCAATGCCAAAGGCCGTGGCGTGTGGCGGATGGCAATGCACGATCGACTTGACTTCCGGTCGGGCCTTCATGATGGCCAAATGCAACTTGATCTCACTCGTGCTCTTGCGGCGGCCAGAGATCTGGTTGGCATCCATATCGACGACGCACAGGTCGTCGGGCTTCATAAAGCCTTTGCTGATTTGTGTCGGCGTGCAGAGGACTTCCTTTTCGCTGATCCGATAGCTGATGTTGCCATCGTTGGCAGCGGCGAAGCCCTTCTTGTAGATGCGGTCGCCAATCTCGCAGATTTCTTGCTTGAGTTTGTGAACGTTAATCATGGTTAAAACTCTCGGCTTAAGTGATGGATGTTTTGCTAATCGGGCGGAGTCCTGACCAACCGCTGTTTACTCGGAGAACGACTCCGAAGGATCGAAATCGAGCGTGTCGAGGATCGCCGCGTTGTAGGCGTCGATGGGTTTCACGTCGGGGTAAAAGGGCATGGCGGCCTCGCGACCTTCGCTCAGGGCAATCTGGCAACCGATGCCGGCGCCCAATTCGTCGAACACGGCGATCTCGTCCAGCGACTGGGCCCCCGTGCCCAGCAGGTCGTCCCACGACTGCGGCACGGCCAGCTTAAACCGGGCACCGTCCAGGCTTGGATGACGGCGGCTGAGCGTTACGGTTCCTATAACAACGCCAATACGCATGGGACTGTTCCAGTCTTTCCTTTAGTTTAGCTCAGTCTTCCCTTTAGCTCCTCGGGGCACTCCCGCACGCCGCCGCGGCAGAAATCTACTGCGAGGCGTTTGATCAAATAAGGACTACTCCGGTTCGGATCGAGCACCAACACATTGGCTCCCAACGAAACGGCCGCTTTATCGAGCCCTGCCGGATCGCCGCTCGCGATGGCCCGCACGCCCGCATGACGGTTGGCCAGACAAACGCCAATGTCCGGATATTTCGTAACCAGCACTCCCAGAGTATCGGCTTGGCCAATTGCCTCCGAAAGACGATCCGTCGCCTCGACCAGACAGTCGGTGTTGTGCGCCGTGACGGCCGCGCCCTGACCTTGCATGGCCTCGATCATTCCGGCCGGGTCGAAACGACGCCCCAACGTAACCAGGGTTACCTTCAACGAGGACGCCACGACCTTGGCCTGTGCAACGGCAAAACTCAGAGTGATTCGGCGGCGTTGAATCTCATCGCGCACAGCCGGTGTAACTACCGCACCGCGTGGTACAACCAACCGGCGGACACCTTCGAGCCGGTCGTCCAGATCGGCCAGCGTAATCACGCGCCCGGCGAGTACCAACTCGTTGGACGGTCGGGCACTGCTTTTCGGTGGCTCATTCGGAGGATTGCTGGTAGTATCCGACGCCGCTCGACTAACGGCCACCGCCGCGGGCGTCGCCTCTTTCGGCGCAGCGGCGAGTTCCGCGATTACTTCGCGGACGACTCGTTCCACTAGTACCGAAATCTCTGTCATCTGTCCACAATTCCTACTACGGACCAACGCACGGGCGAGGTTTTGTCGCCGAGCACTTCCCGGGTGCCAATGCCATCGCTGGTAATAATGACCATGTCGCCCTTACCGGCCCCCTGGTTATCGACGGCCAACACGGGGTCGCCCTCGATGCCTTGGCCGTCTTTCGTCAGCGCCATAACCAACAACAGCTTGGCCCCCTTCATCGAAGGATGCTTCACCGTGGCCGTAGCATGTCCGACAACGCGACCGTAGTACATTAGGGGCTAGGTGCTCGGGGCTAGAGGCTAGGTGCTCAGTGCTAGTACCAACCCAATTGGTTACCGTACTGCTCCGTGCCTCTGTGGTTTTACTCACTCTTTCCATTCAATAGGGCAATTACTTACCCAGGATTCTCAAATTGTCGACCATCGTGCAGCGGCGTTCGCGGGTGAAGGTCAATGGGGTCGTGGGGCCTTCGCCCGTGGGCGTGGCGATGGAAAACGACACGTAACCCTCGCCACCGAGGCCAAGACCGGCGCTGCATGGGCCATTCTTGACGAACAGCGTCGTGTCCATCTTTTTGCCCATCTTGGTCATGTTGTTCACGTTGTGCGAGTGAATGATAGCCGTATGCCGGAAACCATGCTCGCTGCGATGAGCCATCTCAATGGCATGGTCCACGTCGCGAGCGCGAACAAACGGCACAAAGGGCATCATCTGCTCGACCGGCACGAAGGGGTTCGATTCGTCGGTCTCGCCGAAGACCATTTCCACGTTGTCGGGAATCGTCTTTCCAGCAGCCCGAGCCAGCACGGCCGCGTCTTTGCCGATGTAATCCTTGGCCGCCACATCGTGGGCCTTGTCGCCTTCGCCGACCGTGGCAATCGCCACCTTGGTCAGGGCATCGATTTCCGAGGCGTTCAGCCGCGCGGCACCCGCCTTTTCCATCGCGGCCATCATCTGATCGAACACCGAGTTAACCACGAACACCTGCTTTTCGGCGATGCAAAGGAGGTTGTTATCGTAAGCACCACCTTGAATGATGCAACGAGCGGCACGGTCCAGGTCGGCCGTTTCGTCGACGACCACGGGCGGGTTGCCCGGCCCGGCCACCACCGCTCGCTTCTCCTGACGCAGTGCAGCTCGCGCGACCGCCGGTCCACCCGTAACGCACAGCATGTGAACGTCGCGATGCGTGAAAATGGCGTCGGCCGTCTCTAGCGTCGGCTCGGTGATTAAGCAGATCAGGTTGTCGATGCCCAGGTCGCGGTAGATGGCTTCGTTGAAGCGTCGCACGCCCTCGGCAGCCACGCGGCGTCCGCTGGGATGCGGGTTAATCACCACGGTATTGCCCGAGGCGATCATGCTGACCGCATTGCCCGTAATGGTGGGCAACGAGTGGGTCACCGGCGTGATGGCACCAATTACGCCGAACGGAGCGTGCTCAATGACCGCCAACCCGTGGTCGCCGCTGAAGACCTCGCTCCGCATGAACTCCACACCGGGAGCTCGCTCGCCGAGTGTTTTAAGCTTTTCGATCTTGTGGACCAACCGCCCGATCTTGGTCTCTTCCATTTCCATCGTCCCGAGTTCGACCGATTGGTCGATCGAGATGCGGCGGATATGGCCGATGATTCGCTTGCGATCTTCGATCGTCATGTGAGAAAGACGGTCGAAGGATTCGTTGGCGGCTGCCACGGCTTCATCGACACAGGTAAACATGCCGTAGCGGCCCTGGTAACCACCGCCGATCGGCGCTCCGTTGGCGGCCGCGCCGTTGGTGCCCAATCGCGAGATTACCTGTTCGACAACATTGCGTATGAGAGTTTCGTCAACTTGCATGGCGACGTTTCTTTGTTAAGGCTCTTATTCTGTCTTTTCCGTGGGAGTTTCCCGTTCACCTTCCTTGGAATACACACACTGATGCCCCACGTGAACGCTGTCGACAATACCGATAATCACGGTATCGACCGGCAAATTTTTCGTTTCCGGGGTAAGTCGGGCGCTGGAACCCTGGGTAATCAGCACGAACTCCCCCTCGCCGGCCCCCACCGTGTCGACGGCCACTAGGCCACGACCGGAGCCGATCATGCGATCGCGATCGTTCGGGTCGACCCGATAGGGCTCCACCACCAGCAGTTTGTGGCCGACCATCGAATCGACCTTCTGTGTGGCAACCATCGAGCCGGTAACTTTGGCGATAAACATGGTTTTAGGACTCGTCCAGGAATTATTTGGCGATTTTCCGGGCGTGCTTCGCGACGCCCCTGCCGTATTGTTTGCCGCACCGCGCGGCTAACCCTCCAGCAACTGAGCAGCCAATCGGGCAACGATCAACTCTTCGTTCGTCGGTACGATCCAAACCTGCGCGGCACTCTCCGCAGCACTGATCTTGCACTCGTCTTGAGCCGATTCGTTGGCTGCCGGATCGAGCACGATGCCCAGCGACTCGAGGTTGGCACACACGTCTCGCCGTACGCCGACTTGGTTCTCGCCGATCCCGCCGGTGAACACGATCACATCGGCACCGCCGAGTTCCACGAGGTACGCGCCCAGGTAATGCCTGATACTACTGATGAAAACGTCCAGCGCGAGTTGTGCTCGCTCGTTGCCTGCGGCAGCCGCTTCTTCCAGGTCGCGCATGTCGCCGCTGACACCGCTGATTCCCAACAGTCCGCCCTGGTCAGCCATCTTGGCCAGCACTTCATCCAGCGCGAGGCCCGTCTTTTCGAGGATCACCGGCAAAGTGAACACATCGAGATCGCCCACGCGGTTGTTCTGCGGCAAGCCGCTTTGGGCACTGAATCCCATGCTGGCCGCCACACTCTTGCCGTTGCGGATGGCACACAGCGAACTGGAACCGCCCAAGTGGCAAGAGATGATCCGCAAATCGTCGCGACCCAGCAGTTCGGCCGTTCGCGTGGCAATGTAACGGTGACTGGCACCGTGAAAGCCGTAGCGGCGGACAAGCCCGTCGGCTGTGAGCTCTTGCGGGATGGCGTAAGCCGTGTTGCGGGCCGGGATCGTCTGGTGGAAATCGGTCTCGAAGGCCGCCACCAGCGGAATCTCGGGCAACTGCTCGTTAAGTTGGCGCATGGCCGCGATATACGGCGGGTTGTGGGCCGGGGCCACAGCGTTCATCTCTTCCATCGCGGCAAGCACGTCGGGAGTAACTCGCTGTACGCCGGACACTCGTCCCCCGTGGACCGCCTTAAACCCAATGGCCGACACTTCCGAAGCCTCTTCGAGGCACCCCGATTCGGGGTTCGTCAATTGGGCCAAGCATTGCCGCACGGCCTCGGCGTGGTCGGGCACCTGCAGGGTTTTTTCCTCCCGATGGCCGCCAACTTCTACGAAGCAGCGACTTTCGGGCGAGCCGATCCGTTCAATGCCACCGCGCGCTAGCTGACCTTCGTCGGCCATATCCAATAGCCGATACTTGAAACTGGTCGATCCCAGATTGGCGACGAGGATTTTCATCGTATCCGTACTCCCTTCCATGCCGGTCGCTGAGGGCCAAGTCGTTGCGGGTAAAGGGGCAAACGGGCTGCGTGCCACCGTCGACAAACAACGAGAGGGCAAAAACACGGCCCTCGCCGGTCACCGTATCGATGGAGTGCAGCCGGTACGTCGCGTTAGGCGAGGTACGCTTCGATCACACCTTCCGCGGGTCGCGGAATAATGTGACTGGCGACCAACTCGCCCACCTGGCTGGCGGCATTCGCACCAGCTTCCACGGCGGCACGCACGCTACCGACGTCGCCACGCACGACCGTGGTGACCAAGCCACCACCGATCTGAACGCGTTTGACGATTTGCACGTTGGCGGCTTTGGCCATGGCGTCGGTCGCTTCAACAAGCGCGATCAGGCCCTTGGTTTCGATCATTCCAATGGCGTCTTGCATGATCAAGATCCCTTATATCGTTGTTGTTTTGTTGAGATGTTTCGTGTTGTGGATGGCGTTTACTTGTCCGCGTTCTTGGCAATCGACGGCGGCAAGACCAGTTCCAGGTCCTCGTGGGGACGGGGAATGACTTGCACACTGACGACTTCACCAATCCGCCCAGCAGCGGCGGCACCGGCGTCGGTAGCAGCCTTCACGGCCGCAACATCACCGGTAACGAACGCGCTTACCATACCGCCGCCAACTTTGTCCCAGCCGAGGAACTCGACATTGGCAGCCTTCATCATTGCGTCGGTAGCTTCCACCAGGACCGTGAAACCCTTGGTTTCAATCATGCCCAACGCTTCCATTGCTTTCGCCATGGTAGGTTCTCCAATAGTGACTAACTCAAGAGGTTAGGAATACTTGTAAAGGTTAAGGTTTTTAAGAAACATTCTCCCCTCTCCCCGTTGGAGAGAGGGGCCGGGGGTGAGGGGTTTTGCATCAGGGATTGCCCTGAAGATCACGTCTTCACCGCTGCAAACCGCCCTCACCCGGCGGCTTCGCCGCCACCCTCTCCCGCTCCGGCGGGCGAGGGTACGCTGTAGTTTCTTACCGTTTGACCAGTTCCACGCTCGTGGCGTGATCCAGATCACACGCATTGCCCTCGTCGGTATCGAGGTGTACTTCGAGTTTGATCTTCTCGCCGACACGCACCAACAGGTCTTCGAAGGTGGTTGTACACGAGTTGGCATGCACCCGCAGGTTCATGCGATCTTTGTCTTTCACGCCGTAGCATTCGGCATCGGCGGGGCCCATGTGGGCGTGGCGCTCGGCCCGAATAACTCCTTGCTTCAGTTCGACAACTCCCTTGGGCCCGACCAGCACGCAACCGGGCGTGCCTTCCACGTGGCCGCTCGCCCGGACCGGCAGGTCGATTCCCAGTGAAATGCCGTCGGTAAAGGCCAACTCCACTTGGCTATCCGGCCGCGTGGGACCGAGGATGCGAACCGAAGGCAACATCCGACGGCGAGGACCGACCACCATCACCGTTTCTTCGGCCGCGTAGTAGCCGTCCTGGTAAAGGTCTTTCATCACGGTCAGCGTGTGGCCTTTGCCGAAAAGCGTTTCCACATGCTCGTCGGTCAGGTGAACGTGCCGTGCGGAAACACTGACGACCAATTCCGGTTTGCTTTCGGCGGCCGGCCCTGTTTGGGCCAACACCAACTGGCGAACGATCTGCTCGACCACACTGCGATCGATCGTGCTGGATATGCTCATGGGGTGTTTTCCTATCCCGATTTTCCTATACGCTCTGCGGCTTGCTGTCTCGCTACGGTCGGGTAGCATGGGCAACTTGTATGCCCGTGTTCGCCACTCGCTGACAAACAGCCATTGGCACCCAAATAGCTGTTCTATGTCGCTACAGCGTCGGCTCCGGTACGTCTTCAGCGACGACCAAGTTGACCTTGGCTGCGGCGACTTTTTCTCGCCACTCCGAGGATATGCCGCTGTCGACCACCATGTGGGTTACGTCTTCCAAAGAGCAGATATGCCCTAGGCTCGTGCGTCCGAATTTGCTGTTGTCGGCCACGACAATCACCTCGTCGGCAGCTTCCAACATGGCCTGCTCGGTTTCGACTAACAGCAGGTTGTTGTTGAACAATCCTCCCTCGGTGATACCGGCCACACTAAGGATTGCCTTGCGCACGCGGACCATCCCCAGCATGCGATTGGCATACGGTCCCTGGGCCACGCCGGAGCGTGGGCAAATGTTTCCACCTATAAATACTAGGTCGCTATTGGCGTCGGCGGCGAAAAGGTTGGCTACTGGCAATGAGTTAGTGAGGATGTGCAGCGGGCGGCCCACCAGTTGCCGAGCGACCTCATACGTGGTGCTGCCGGCGTCGAGCAACACCGTTTCGCCATCCTCGATCATCTCGACCGTCTTCGCGGCGATGGCCTTCTTCTCTGTCCAGGCCCCGTCCTGACGCAGCTCGAAATGCGGCAACTTGGGAGAAACGCCCGCATAGAGCACCCCCCCATGTATACGGCGTGTAGCACCCTCCTCCTCGAGCTGCTTCAAATCACGTCGCAGCGTCGATTCCGATACGTCGAGCTGCTCGGCCAACTCCGGTAAGGACGCGAACCGCTTCACCCTTACCAGCTCCAACAGCCGACTGCGTCGCTCTTCTGCCAGCATAGTCATCTTTCATACCTCTTCCCGTGAAGCTTTCGTCGATTATTCACTATAACGCGACCATGTGCAACCAAATTCGCGCAAAATACTGAAAGAAAGCTGTCAGAAAAATGTATTCAATGCGTTTTATTTTGGTTAGCTTGCGACGGAAATCTGTCGCAATAGCAATGCATGCAACGACTTACGCACAGCGACTGTAATGCAGGGCAAAATGAAGAGAGTTTGACGGGCGACCAAGCAGCGACGTCAGCGCGGCAAAATCCGCACCCGCCGGCCTTCCACTCGCACACGGCCTTCGGCGATGAGTTGCAGGGCCTCGGGATAGGCCTCGCATTCGGCCTCGAACACCCGGGCGGCCAGCGTGTCGGGGGTGTCGTCGTCGAGCACGGGCACGGCCTTCTGCAGAATCACGGGGCCGTGGTCGTATTGGTTGTCGGCAAAATGCACGGTACACCCGCTGAGCTTCGCCCCATATTCCAGGACCGCTTCGTGCACATGATGCCCATAGAATCCTTCGCCACAGAAGGCCGGGATAAGCCCAGGGTGGATGTTGGTGACGCGATTCGCGAAGTCGTCGGCGATGGTCACCCGTTTCAAAAAACCACCCATCACGACCAACTCGACCCCTGCCTGCCGGCACCGAGAGAATATGGCCTTGCTGAACGCGTCCTGACCTGGGAAATCCTTCTGACAGATCGCCTCGTACGGAATACCGGCCTCTTCCGCGTAGCGACTTCCCTTGGCTTGCGCGCTGCTGGAGATCACCAACCGAATGTCGAGATCGAGCCGGCCGGCCGCGATGTACTCCAGCAGATTTCGCAGCGTAGTTCCCCCGCCAGAAATCAATACGGCCACAGGCAAAGGTGAATTCTTCGATTCGGACATGAAGCGAGTTGGGAGCTAGAGATACGGGAGCTAGGGAATTCTTTCGCTTGCGTGCCACTGGCTCTGCCAGTGCGGAGATGTTTATGGCCAAAGGCACTGGCAGAGCCAGTGGCACGCAAGTAGCCGACGTTTTACGTTTGAGGCACGACTTTAACGTAGAGCTTAATTTCATAGCCGGCCAACTTCAGTTCGACGGGCTCGCTGCCGTCGACCGCCTTGAGGCCAAGTTCCACGGCCAGCGTTTCCCCGCGGATGTAATCTATGAACTGCTTGACCGCGTCGTTCAACGGCGCGTCGTCCGTCACAATGCCCACGGCGATCCGGTCGGTGAATTCGCAGCCCATCTCCTTGCGGCGTTCCTGAATGGCGCGGACCACCTCGCGGGCGATGCCCTCGGCGATCAGATCGTCGGTCAATTCAGTGGCCAGCACCACCACGCACTGCCGTCCCTGCGCGGCGGCCCAACCCTCTTTGGCCTGCAACCGCACCTGGATGTCATCGCCGTCGAGGTCCACGGGACCGTCGGGCAGTTCGAAGGTCAACTTGCCGTCGGCTTCCATGCTCGCCAGCAGTTGGCCACCATCGGCCTCGTTGAGCAACTTCCGCAGCGCGGGCAGTCGCTTGCCCAATCGTGGGCCAAGACGCTTCAGGTCGGGCAACACGGTATAGGTGATGTATTGCTCGGCTTTCTGTGTGAACTCGACGCGCTTGACGTTCAGCTCGTCGGCAATCATGGCCGCGTGCTCTTTGAGCCAGTCGAGGTGCTTGGCGTCAGCCAGCACGATCTCGACCAACGACAACGGCTGCCGCACTTTCAGCTTGGCCCCCATACGCGCGCTGCGTCCCAGCGAGACGATTTCTCGCATCAGCGCAACCCGTTCGGAAAGCTCTTCGTCGATCACCTTCGATTCGCCCTCGGGATAATCGCAAAGATGAACGCTTTCCACCGTGCGATTGCCCAAGGACGCCACGGCCAGATTCTGCCACATCTCTTCGGCCAAGAAGGGCACAAAGGGAGCGATCAGCTTGCACATGGTCGTCAAACACTCGTAAAGGGTCCAGTAGGCGTCGGTCTTGTCGTCCGACTGCTCGCCGCTCCAGTAGCGATCACGACACACGCGCACGTACCAGTTGCTCAGCGCGTCGGTGAATTCGGTGAGCCGAGCGCAGGCACCATAGTTGTCGTAGGCATCCATCCTGTCGGTAATGGTGGCCGCCGTTTCGTGCAGTTCGCTGAGGATCCAGCGGTCGATCTCGCGGCGTTTGCCGACAGGACGATAGCCGGTGGCCTTGGCCAACGTGCGGGTGTCAAGTTGCCCAGCGTTGCCAGCAAGGGCCTTGCCCGGGTCGAAACCGTCGATATTGGCGTAAATTACGAAAAAGCTGTACACGTTCCAGAGCGTCAGAAGGAACTCGGGAATGGCATCGCGGATGGCCCTTTCGCTGTACTGGATCGAGGTCCATGGCGGCTGGTTGGCGAACAGGTACCACCGCAGCGCGTCGGCCCCGTAGCGGTCGAAGATTTCGTTCGGCTCGCGATAGTTCCGCAAACTCTTCGACATTTTGCCGACTTTGTGCGAGTATTTCTGACCACAGTCCTTTTTGGCATCCTCTTCGGTCAAGAAGATCTTACGGCTCTCGGCCGCGTCCCACCATTCGGCCAGCATCAGCCCCAAAACGATGCAGTTGCAGAACGGGTGGGGATAGCCCACGGCATGGGCCGGCGCATCGCCGTTGCCCTCGGTGTCTTCGCTGAACAGTAGCGTGCTGATTGCCAACAGACTGTAGAACCAGCCCCGGGTTTGGTCGATGGCCTCGCTGATGAAGTCGGCCGGAAACTGACGCTCGAACCGTTGTTTCGAGCCCGGCTTGTGGGGATAACCCCACTGGGCAAACGGCATCGCTCCGGAATCGAACCAGCAGTCGATTACTTCCGTAACGCGCCGCATCCGCTTGCCGGGCGCCTTGGGCGAATCGTAGGTAATCGCGTCGATGTACGGTTTGTGGACCTTCAGATCATCAGTCAGCTCGGGATCGGCCACCTTGGCCTTTTCCCATACTTCGGTGCCCGAGATGCCCGGCTTGGCAAGCAACTCTTCGTAATTAGCCACCGCTTCCATGTGGCCGGTTTCCTCGCACACCCAGACGGGCAGCGGGGTGCCCCAGTAACGCTCGCGCGACAAGGCCCAATCGACGTTGGTCTCCAGGAAGTTGCCAAAACGGCCGTCGCGAATGTGTTCCGGCAACCAGTTGATCTGCCGGTTGTTTTGCAGCATCTTCTCCTTGAAAGCCGTCGTGCGGATGAACCAGCTACGCCGCGGGTATTGGATCAGCGGATCCTGCTCTGCTCGCCAGCAGAACGGGTAGTCGTGCAGGTACTGTTCCAGGTGGAAGAGGATGTTTCGGCCGCGCAAATCGCGGCATATGTCCTTGTCGGCATCCTTAACCCAGCGACCGGCGTACACGTCGGCGATCGGGCTGAACGTGCCGTTGGGTTCCACAGCACAAATCAGTTCGGGCCCTTCACCGTCGACGAATCGGGCTTGTTCGGCCGCCAGCACTTCGTAGTCGACCTCACCAAAGGCAGGCGCCTGGTGGACCAGGCCGGTGCCGCTCTCGGTGGTAACGAAATCGGCCGCGACGACGCGCCACGCAACGTGTTGCCGGCCGCCGTCCTTTAGCTGCCCAACCGTCGTGCCCTGTGTCTTGTAGTAATAGTCGAATGGCGGCAAATAACGCTTGCCCAATAGTGCCTCGCCCAACAAGGTCTTCTCGACGGTGAACTCTTTCTTCACCTTCGCGGCGATCGTTTCGACCAGCGCCGAGGCCATCACCAGCTTACGCGGGTCGCCTTCGACCGAGACCACCGAATACTCCAGATCGGGCTTCACGGCAGCAAACTGGTTGCTCGGCAAGGTCCACGGCGTGGTAGTCCAGACGAGCAGATCCGTGTCGGCCAGATCGCTGCTCTTCGGTTCGTCGACCAACGGGAAACGCACGTAGACGCTCGGGTCGGCCACCTCGCGGTAGCCCTGGCCCACCTCGCCGCTGCTCAACGCCGTGCCACCCTGGGCCCACCACCAGACGATCTTGTGCCCCTGGTAGAGCAGCCCTCGGTCGAACAACGTCTTCAACGCCCACCAGACGCTCTCCACGTAGCTCTGGTGGAACGTTACATAGGCCTCGTCCAGGTGAATCCAGAAGCCGAGCCGTTCGGTCAGGTGCTCCCACTGCCGCGTGTAGCGGAACACGCTTTCGACGCACTTGCGGATAAACGGCTCGACGCCGTACTCTTCGATCTCTTCCTTGCTGTGGATGCCTAGTTCCTTGCAGACCTCGACCTCGACCGGCAGCCCATGGGTATCCCAACCGGCCTTCCGCTCGCAGCGGTAACCGCGCATAGTATGATAGCGGGGAAACAGATCCTTAATCGCTCGAGTAAGGCAGTGGCCCGGGTGGGGCAGCCCATTGGCCGTCGGCGGCCCCTCGTAGAACACGAAAGCCGGCGCGTCTTTTCGGGCCTTCAACGACTTCTCGTAGATCTGGCGATCGCGCCAAAACTCAACGATGGCCTCTTCGAGCTTGGGAAAGGAAACGTTACTGGCAACCGGTTTAAACATGGCGTAACTACTCGGACACCGAGAGGGGCCCACCCGAGGGGGATGGCGACAGACAAACGAAACTCCCAGTAAACCGCGCCCGCCGGGGTTTTGCAATCCCGGCTGGGAGGAGAGAAAGAGAAGAGGGGGAACGAACAAGGAGCGAGGAGATAGGAGGTTAGCAGTAGCAATAATTTCAATCCCCTGTGCCGAAGCGCGACCGCTTCAGCGGCCACGACCCCCACGAAAACGGGGAAATGCTAAAATCAGAGTCCCATGAAAATCGCCGCCACTAACCTGAAACGCCAGATCGGGCTTCGAACCGGCATCGTCGGCTGTCTCGCGTTGGTAGCGTTTCTCATCCACCAGGTCGTTTCCTCGTTGCCGACTGGTTGGGCTGATCCACAACGGACCGCCCAATCGACATTCGCCGGTCAACCCACCGGCCCGGGCTGGCCACACCGGCGGGGCCCCACCTTCAACGCCGTCTCCCTCGTCACCGGTTTGGCCGAATCCTGGCCACCGCAAGGCCCTCGCGTGCTCTGGATTCGCGACGTGGGGCGTGGATACTCGGGCATCACGGGCGTAGGACGTCGTGTCTACACCCAGTCGCAAACCCTTACCGAACAGCAGGTTCTCTGCCTCGACGGTCTGTCCGGCGAAACGCTATGGCAGCACCGGTACACCTGGCCCTACGAGCCCGGTGGCATGTACCCTGGTCCTCGGTCAACGCCCACGTTGGCCGACAGCCGGTTGTACTTTGCCAGCCCCGAAGGCCTCGTCGCGTGTCTCGACGTTGCGACTGGCAAGCCCCTCTGGCAACTCGATATCAACCAACGCTTCAGCGCCAAAGGAGCCGACTTCGGCTACTCCTGCTCGCCCACGGTCGTAGCCCACAGCGGCGCGAGGCGGCCTGTTGTGATCTTGCCCGTCGGCGGCAAAGGCGCAAGCGTCGTGGCCTTGTCGACCGACGATAACACGGTCGTTTGGGCCTCGGGCAATGAACCGGCCAGCTACTGCTCGGCAATTCCGATCACTTACCAAGGCCGAGCGTTGGTCGTCACCTTAATGCAAAACGCCATGACGCTCTTCGACATCGCCACCGGCCGAAGGCTTTGCTACGAACGCTATTCCCGCGGGTACGACGAACACGCGGCCGCTCCACTCTACGAGGAGCCGTATCTCGTGGTCGCCTCCGCGTTTCACGGGGGAGCACGTTGTTTCCAGCTCCAGGGCGACGCGGCCGATCTCGACACGCTGCGGCTCGAACCCAAGTGGACGAGCGAGGAATTGTCGAACGACACGGCCTCAAGCGTTCTCCTCGACGGCCACATCTACGGTTTCGACCTGCGCGATGTTCAGGCGAAAGTCCATCGGCCATCGCGTGGGACGTTTCGTTGCATCGAATTGGCCACAGGACAAACGAAGTGGTCGTCCGAGAAACCCGGCCACGCCACGGTCATCGCCGCCGACGGCAAACTCGTAATGTTCAACGACATGGGCGAATTGCTGCTCGCCCGGGCGACGCCGCAACGCTACGAAGAACTCGCCCGATGCAAGATTTTCAGCGGGGAAATCTGCTGGACCGCGCCCGCATTGATCGACAAACGTCTCTACCTGCGCAGCCCCACTCGAGCGGCTTGCGTGTTTTTGGGCAGCGACAACGAACTCGACGCCGCAACGCTAAGAGCTTCGAAGGCGGCCTCGGAAATCGCCGAAGACGACTCGTGGGACTGGAACCGGCTGGCTGGCGGCGAACGGCCGTACGCCATGGACGCACCCGACGTCGAAGAATTCACGCGATGGTACACATGGTCGCTGGCCGCAGCGTTTCTCCCGGCGTTGTTGCTTCAGTTGGTGGTGTTGGCCATCGGCCATTGGCTCCGACTGAAGCGAAAAGTGACATTCGCAGCCGCCGTGTTTTGGTGCGCCGCGTTTGTACTGGGACTTGTCGCCACACCGCTAGGGAATCACTTCAGTCGAGAATTCGTGCTGACTTGGCCTGTTAGCCTGTTTGTCGCCCATCAGATGAGCCTATTGGCGGTCGTCCAAGGACAGAAGAACCCGATGTCGACGTGGACGATGTGGCGATCGGCCCTGGCGACGACTCTGCTGGTGGGCGTGTGCCTGGCGTTTTATCTGGTGTGCCGCAGACTGAGCCTGGCCATTGCCTGGATGTTTCTGCTGGGCTTCCTGCCTTCGTGGTTGGTGGCGGTTCCGGCGGCGCGGCGTTACTCGGGCGGCCGTCGCCCCTTGCGCGACTTTTTCGGCGTGGTCGCCGGTTTCACCCTATTCTTCTGGGCAGCAGCAGCCATTCTCCTCTGGAAATCGGTCGGTTTACGGTGATGCGTGAGAAAACGGTTGTCACCAGCCCGGCGGTGGTCCGCCGCAACCTGACTCGCGACCCAGCCCATTTTGGCATTATAATAGCGTACCCTCTCCCACTCGGCGGGCGAGGGGAGAATGATTCTCAAACAACAGGAAGAAAACCATGGCAAGAGTCACGCTTCTTTTTTCAACCATCGTAGCGGTCTTCGTGTGTTCGTCTCTTCAGTCGGTCGTACACGCCGACGACAACCAACGAAAATCGCCCCAGGTTATCATCTTAAAGCTCGACGACGTGACCTCGCATGGGGCACACGGCGATCGGCCCGTGTCGGCACAGTGGCAACGGGTGGCCGACTTCGTCGAAAAGTCGAACCTCAAGGCGTCGTTCGGGATCATCGGTTTTTCGCTTGAGCAAGACAACCCGACGTATTTCAGCTGGATCAAAAATCTGCACCAGCGCGGCGACATCGAGTTTTGGAACCACGGCTATCGGAACCGAAAGGCCGAAGACAAACGCGGAGAGTTCGAGGATTCGTACGACGAGCAGTACGCAGCCTTGGCAAAAACCCAGAAGCTGGCTCAACAGAAGCTGGGAATCGAACTGAAGGCCTTCGGGCCACACTGGAGCGGAACAACGTCCGACACGGCCAAGGCGCTCGATCGCATCCCCGAGCTTACCATGTGGTTCTATGGCCCGAAGAATTCGAGCAAGCTCGCGTTCGAACGCGTGTTAACGCTGGAAAACCCAATCTTCGACCCCAATTTCGACCGTTTCAAAGCCCGATACGAGCAAGTGGCACGAAACAAGAAGTGTCTGGCCCTGCAAGGCCATCCCAACGCCTGGAACGACGAGCGCTGGCAAGGCTTCGTCAAAATCGTCGACTACCTGAAAGCCCAAGGCTGCGTCTTCATGACGCCTTCGCAATACTTCGCAACGGTGCAAAGACCGTAATCGAGATCACCAACGGAGCAATTGTCATGACACGGACACGTCACCTTCGGAGTTGCGCGATTCTGTTGGCTTTCGCCGCCGGTTGGGCCGGTGTCGTTTCGGCCAGTGCCGAGGAAACGGAACCGGTGTCGACAAACTTCAACCTTGCCGGTCCCACGGCCGGTGGAAAACAGTTCTGGACCGACCGGTTCATCCACAACGGCTGGCGCATTCAGCGGAATGTGCTCACCGGGCATCACCGTTTGCTCGACGCGAAGAACGTTCGTCGGGCGTGGGGAACCTACGACGGTTGCCGCAACGAGTTTGAGCAGTTCCGCCAAGAACTCGACTTGCCGCCCGTGTGTGGAAGGGTGTTGGTCACGCTACACGGCCTGGGCCGTTCGCGCAGTTCGATGGCCGGAATTGGGAAGTATCTGGCCGATAATGGCCCGTTCACCTGGATTAACGTTTCGTATGCCAGCACGCGGGATTCGGTCGACGGGCACGCCCGGGCGTTGGCCGAAGTGATCGACGGTCTCGACCAGCCCGAGGAGATCCATTTCGTGGCCCACAGCCTGGGCAACCTGGTAATCCGCCGTTACTTGGCCCGCCGCGAGGCAGACACCCGGTCTGCGTCCGACACCGATCGCGTCGGGCGAAAACATCCTCCGCTGGGCCGAATCGTCATGCTGGCCCCGCCGAACCAGGGCGCGGCAATCGCCGAACGGCTGAAGAACAACGACCTGTTTCGAATCATCGCAGGCACGAGCGGCCACCAGTTGGCCGACCAATGGGACCAGCTCGAACAACAGTTGGCCACGCCACCGTGCCCGTTCGGAATCGTCGCCGGAGGACGTGGCGACAAGGGCGTAAACAACCCACTGCTCAAGGGCGACGACGATTTCGTCGTAACCGTCGAAGAAACCCGACTGCCCGGCGCCGCCGACTTCCTCGTTGTGCCCAGGCTGCACACGTTTATCATGGACGATCTCATGGTGCGCGAAAATACATTGCGATTTTTGAAGCACGGCTACTTCGTTTCGGACGAGGGGCGACAGGTGATAGCAAAGATACCGTGATGGGTTCTTGCCGACAGGAAAGAGACCACGACGACTTCATGGCGAAACCAACTTGCATGACGTTGCGGGAGGGGGCAAGTGTCAAGCAGGGCATGCCGCGGCGCGACAGGTGAGCAGGCAGTAAACATGTGCATGACATATCTAAGATGTTGTTGCCCAACGCCTTGCGCCACCGCGGCAAGAAGTGTCAAGTTGGAAGAGTTGACCTCGGCAGCGGTATCTCCAAAGCCCTCATTTCAACGAAAGTAGCAATCCCGTGTGTGGCGGCAATATCCAAGAGTCCACTCGATTCCGGCTTGGCATCAGCATGATGTTGTTGACGACAGGGGCAAGTATTTTGTTGCTTTTCGGTGCGGGAATACTTCTAACAATGGATGGGTTCCAACAGAGAGAAACGGTCAACGCCATTCAAGAACTCGGAGGTAATGTTACATACGACTATGAGTATGATGATCAAGGGCGCTGTACCGGTGCCGACGCCCCCGGACCGCGTTGGCTGAGGGCATTCCTTGGGAACGATTTCTTTGCCGACGTGGAACATGTAAGCCTCAGCGGCGGGCCTCTGTGCGACGAGTTGCTTGTAACCTTGTCGCCAGACCTCGCACGGATGCCGAGACTTCGAGAGATCAGCTTGAGCGATGCTCCCGTAACGGATTTGGGACTCAGTAGCTTGGCACGGCTGCGGAACCTACATGTTCTGTTCCTTAGCGGGACGGCGATAACCGGACGCAGCCTCAAGGACTTGGTGACCACGGAAAGTGCCCAAAGCATCGAATTCCTTTGCCTTGACGGTGCACCAGTGGTTTCTCAAGGACTTCGTCACCTGAAGCACTTTCCACGACTGGAGTGTTTACTTCTGGACAACACGCCTGTTGATGACGAGGGAGTCCGATGCATAGGCGACATCCGCGGACTGCGGCGACTCGGCTTGAATGGCACGTGCGTTGCGGATGTTGGAATTGAGCATCTACGGCGACTTTCGGGCCTGGATAGCTTGGCCTTGAACGACACGCAAATCGGTAACCAAGGCATGTGTCACCTCGCCGTTTTGAGTGGCTTGACAAACCTAAGCATTGTAAACACACGAGTTGATGACCGTGGCCTGCGATACATTGCTGAACTGCCATGCCTACGGAGTCTCGACTTGGACAAGACTCAGATTTCCTCACATGGCTTGGCTCTTTTGCGTTCTATGCCTGCCCTTGAAAGGCTGTCCGTCAACGCAACAGCGATCGATGATGAAGGCCTGCAACACGTGTCGCAAATGCCAGCGTTAAAGAAACTGTACATCGTCGACACAAAAGCGACGGCCAAGGGTATCATGACCTTGGCGAAGTGTCCGCAATTGACGTTTCTTCTCGTTGGGAAAGGAATGCTTACCGAAGATGAAGCGTGTCGTTTCATGCGCATGCATCCCGGCTTGGAGGTGTTGATTGCGAATAACCATGCGCAATGAATGAAAGTCGGGTTTCAAGGGCCGGGCGCCAGGCCCGACTCGCGTGGGAGTGCCGATTACGTGGCGAATAACCAAGGTCCAAACTCGAATGACCAAGGAAGTATCAGGTTCGAATGCTCAAACGTCAGGGGCATCCCGTGGTCGTAGATTGGTGATTGAGGCCTGGGAATTCGGATTTCCTTGGTCATTGTGGTTTGGTCATTGAGGCTTTCTCAACGGAGCATGTCCATGCTGGTGCGTGCATGGCTCCCGGGTCGGTTTACCCGTGCATCGCTGCCCACCCCCGGCCCCTTTCCCCGGCGGGGAGACGGGAGAAGGGCGTTGCTACGGCGTCAAATCAACACTCGGTAGCATCGCTTCGTAGTCTTCGACACTGCCGCCGTCGATGCAACACTCGATGATCTGGCGACCCAAATCGTCGAGGGCCGGTTGGAGGAAGTTGCGGAGTTCGCATTGGAAGAACTCGCTCAACGTGGCGGCTCCCTTATCGTAACCCTCCGCGCCCACTTCTGGCTGTTCATCAACGCGAAGTAAGAACGGTGGCAGGATGGTCCCTTCGACCTGCATCGTGTCCAGCGTGTAGCCCAACAAGGGGCAACGAGCTGGGCGAAGCTTGCTCACCGGAAACTTGGCCGTTCCCCGACGGCCCAGGTACTCGCGAGCGATCCATTCGGCCATGAAGCCCACCGACCAGGCGCCGACATGTTGGTTGGGCGTCAAACAGTAGCGCACCTTCGGCGTTTGCTGGATCTGGCGAAGCAACAGGTTGGCATGATCGACGAATCGCCCGGTGGCAAACGGCCAATACGAGCCCACACCTTCGCTGGTCAGACCTTCGACCTCGGTGATGCTGGGATTGGCGTAGCCACGCGGCGACACCAATCGCCACAGCCAAGCCAAGGCCGGAGGCAAAAGGTGCAGATAACCGACGATACCATACGTAGGATTCTCGGCCGTGCAGGGCGGAGTGCGGACGCCGAAGTTGCGGATCATCACCTCGACGGTCTCGTTCAGTACGCCCGGCACAAGGCGGCGGGGAAAAATCACCCGCGGATTCGGGCAGGGTACGCCGGGGGCATCCTCCGTGTGTTCCCAGATCAGGCACGTGGCGTCGGGTACTCCCCGCAGATTCAGGAAGATCAGCGGCTCCGAAGAGTGCACGGTGAGCTCTTCCAGGTGGGGATCGGTACCATAGTGGCGGATATGATCGACACGGATGAACCAAGCCTGTTCGGCGTCGTACGCTCGCAGGTAACCGCCGCTGTTCTGCACCTCGGGATGGCACATCGCCATGTCGTCGGTAACAGGACACAACCCACAAGCCTGGTTAAGCACCAGTCGCCTTTCCTCGCCCGAGATGATGTTTTTGCCTAGCAAAAGGCGGCCGTCCTCTTGCCGGTGCACGTACTCGAGCATTTCGCTCTTACCCGAGCCGCTGGCGCCTTCATGCATGATGGTCGTGATATTGTCGTAGGGCGTGACGACCTGGACGGTCGAGGCGTGGAGCGTGAGCCACTCTTCGTCCTCGCCGATGGCAAGCAACACGCCGTAGATTCCTTTCTTCGCACTGGGCCCCGGGTAAAGGTTGTACGAAAACACCTCGTGAACCTCGTCGGTTCGGTTATGTACGACGACCTGCTTGCCGGCGAAATGCGTGTGCCTAAATGGCGGTGCCACATAGACCACCGCCTGCACCTGGAAGTTCTCCGGCACCTCATCCGGCAGCAACATCTCCTGGAGGTCGGCCAGGCCGCCGATGAAAAAACCTGCGTTCTTCGGCGCGATCAACAGCGCCCCGCGCCCGGTTCGTCGATCGAAGCCGCCGAGGATGAACCCGAAGACGGCCAGGTCTTGGCTTTTCAGCCACTCGAAAGTCTCGTCCCTCAGCGGCTCGAACGGCTGGCTGAACCGATCCTGATAGGACTGTTTGTCGGTGGGCTTTGCGTCGCCGATCACGGCGCTATTGGGATCGCGGCGTCGCATGTACGCCTCGGGGTAGTTGACGGCGATACCATTGGTGCACTTGGTGACCATCGCTTCGACAACCCGCCCCCGTCCTGGAACGTCGTACGCCACCTCGAACACGCCTCTATCCTGCCCACCTATGGCCAGCGAAAAAACGTCTTCGCGGCTCCGTGGAAAACAGAGTGACTTGCAGTGTCGGAGCACGTCGATGATTTGATCCGGCAAGCCAAGGTCCAACCAACGTTCTGAAATATCCACGGTTCGCATAGACAAAATCTTTCCGAATTGCCTCCGCCGGCGGTCGCCTCAAGCGGTCACCGTGGCGAAGGCTGAAAAATGGTAGGGCATTTAACTCGCTCGCGACCGTTGGCAACCCGCGGAAAACGGGGGCAACTGCGTCGCAAGACTTCAAAACCGGCTAATTCTGCCATGGGAAGGCCAAAGAAACAAGGAGAGGGGGGCCTGCCCCTCACCTCGCGATTCGAGGCTGTGAAAAATCGGGAACACTTCAGCCAAGTGGCCGAAAGGTCCCCTCCCGGTTTTTCAATTTTTGATCGCGAAAACACGAAAGGGCAAAAGAAGAGAAGGATGATCGTAGCTACTTAAGCTCGAGTGCGAGCCGCCGCATCCCTTCGGCGGTCGACACGCGGGCTGCGTAGCCGAAGTCGGCCCGGGCGCGGCGGATGTCGAAGTAGTGGGAGGTGGCCAATTGGGCCGCCAGGAAGCGAGACATCGGCGGTTCGCCCTTCAGCCGCAATAGCTTGTAGACGCCCTCGAAAACCGCGCCGACACGCCATGCCGCTTTCAACGAGATCGACTTGCAGACCGGCGGCAGATCGGCCAGGGCGAGTATTTCGTCGATCCACTGCCAGCAGTTCACCGGTTCACCCTGGCTGAGGAAATATGCTCGACCGGCAACCGGCGAGTCGGCCGTTAGGGCGTCGGCCGCTTGCAGATGGGCCTCGGCCGCATTTTCCACGTAGATCATGTCGACCAGGTTGTCGCCGTCGCCCACCCGACGAAGCCGGCCACTGCGGGCGCGGTCGAGAAGTCGCGGAATCAGGTGCCGGTCTCGCGGCCCCCAGATCAAATGAGGGCGAAGCGCACAGGTCAGCAGGCCATCGGTGCCGTTGGCCTCGAGCACCAGTTGCTCGGCCAGGGCCTTGGTGTGCGGATAATGGGCCAGCCATCGCGTGGGATACGCGGCCGACTCGTCGACGCCACACTGGTCCGTGCCGTCGAACGTTACACTCGGGCTGCTGGTGAACACCAATCGGCCCACGCCGTGTTGCCGGCATCCTTCGATGACATGTTGCGTGCCCAGCGTGTTGACGGCGTAGTACGGGGCCCAATCGACCGAGATTCCCGCCAGTGCGGCCGTGTGGAACACGACGTCCACGCCACGGCACGCATCAACCACTGCTTGACGGTCGCACAGATCGGCGCGGATCGTCTCCACGCCCAAGCGATCCAGTTCTGGATAGTGGCCCCGACAAAACGCCCGGGCGCGATCACCCCGGGCGATCAACTGCTCGACGATATATCGCCCAAGGAATCCGCCACCCCCGGTGACCAGTGCCTGCATTGTGTCCGTCCTTGGTGTTTGGGGCAACGTGCTTGGTGCGAGAGGCTTTCCCCGCCGTGTGTTCACGGCGGGATAAATACTTGGGGTAGGCTGAGAATCGCAGTAGGCCAGAAATTTACTGCTGGCGACCTTGCACCATTTCCATGGGCAACACGAATTCGAGGGTCCCTTGCCCAGCGACGGACGCCGCGGGCAAGTCGAGGAACAATGTGTTGGCCTTCGTACTTGGCAGTTCAAAAGCCAGCACTTCCTGAATCGACTGCGACGGAGGAATCGTCTTGCCGGCGACCACTTGTTTCTTCGGCACCAATTGGTCGAGACCTTCCTCCAATACGCCCAAGGGCACCACGCCCTTGAGGTGGGCCACCTCCTTGCCGTTTTGAAAAACCATCACGGCCGGCACACTCTTCACCTTCAACTTCTCCAGAGTCGGCGTGAGTTGATACTTGGGAGGGTCTCCCTGACCGCCAACATCGAAACGGCACACCAACACCCGTTTGGCGTAGGCTTGCGAGAGGTAGTCGATCGTAGGCTTCAGTTGCTGGCACGATTCGCTCCATTTCGCATAAAACTGCACCACCACGGGCAGCTTTGCCTTGAAAACCTTGCCGCTGAAGTTGCGCTCGTTAAGTGCAATCACCTTGGCCGGAGGTAAGTTGGCCATCGGGTCGGCCGTTTCACCGGTTGCCAGCGAGCGGTAGTATTTGTCGCGATCGTCGCGCAGTTGCAGGGGTGAGTCGAACGATTTCGTGTCAAGAACGCTAACGTACTGAAGAGGCTGACTCGTGCTGGTGTTCTCGATCGTGAGGTTAACCACCAGCGCGTCGACCATCTGCTCGACCACTTCCATGGTCTTTTGTCCGACGATGCCCGCCCCCTTCACTTCGCCAATCCGAACTGAGCGGACGGTTACCCGCGCGTCGGCCCAGCGACCGACGGTTATGGGGGCCACCGGCTTCGCTTTCTCGGGCGTTTCGGGTTCGTCGGTCGAAGGGCGACCCTCGGGCACCAAAGGATTTTTCGCCGGTTGCTCCGAGGAAGTTCGTTGAGCCGCTTCGTCGGCCGAATGGTTGTTTGTCGCAGGTTTTCGGGAAGAAAGACCTTCAGGTTCCTTCTCGGCAGCCGACCTGCCTTGGGCCGCTCGGGAAGGATTTCTGGGAGAAGGATCTTCGGCCACTTGGCGGCGATGCGCGACCGCCGAGGCACTGCTTGCTTTGCCTTGGGCCGTTTCGTCGCCCGCAAGACCCCAGACCGCGGCAACCGCTGCAACGACCACGAGGGCGATCAGCGAGCCGACTACGATCATCGTGTTGTTCTGTCGGCGGCGCGAGCCGTTAGCTCCTCGGCTGGGTGTCGCCCGACGGCTCGGGGAACTATGCTCGGCCGCCACGCGAATGGCCGGACCACCATGCCCCGCATTGCTATGTCCCGCGGTATTTTGCGCCGCACCGCTGTGTCCCGCGCCGCTATACCCCGCAATGGCTGAACTACCGTGCGATGGAATTGCTGGAATCGCGCCAGGCGGAATCGCACCCGGCGAAACCGGTTGTCCACTTACGGGTTGGCCACTCACCGGTTGACTCTGAGAGGGCGTTGCGAGCCCAAGTGTCTGAGCAAGCCACTGGTCGTACGCGACCTTCTGCGTCGGGTTGAGCAAACAAGACTGGGCCGCTGCGAGTTCCTTCAGCAGATGCTGCGCCCAGGCCGCATTCTCCTGCATGGCCGGACCATGCAAGTAGGTCATCCGCTGGTGGGCCGCCTGTTGAATGGTTGCCGGATTGCTCTCAAACGGCGGCAAACCGAGCAGCACATAGTGGTGCCGCAGTGACTGATGGGGTGGGATGCCCAGCCAACGGGAGTAAGGTTCGAAATCAGCCGACACGTTAACCTTCTTGAAAAATTCCAGAAACCTCTGCCCTCGGAAGGTCACCCGGCAATACGCCTTACAGTATGCAGCCCCGGTAAGGTTTTGTCATCGCCCGCAGCCTGCTTCTGATCTTCTTCCTCGTCCAAGCCCGGTACAGGGCGCGGTGCATCAAAACGGTCGTCGTCTGATTCTGCTTCCGGCTGTTTAGGCGATTTAACGGGAGCAGCAGCCGGCGCCGGTACCGCTCCAGACCCGACAACCTCTTCCACGCCCGAGACTTCGGCCGCCCGCGACGAATCTTCACGAACCAGTGCGTCATCCGCACCATCCTCGGACTCATCGACTTGGGTAATCATCGTCCGTGGAATCTTGAAACGCAAGGGCTCGCCGGGAGTTCCCAACGCGGCAGCCGGTAGTTCCAACATCATATACGCGTAAAGCGCTTTGGGTAACGGCCGTTGGAAAACGAGCAAATCCCGCACGGGCCGATCGGGATAGACCGACTCTTTTGCAACCTGGCCCTTGATCGGGGCCCGCGGATTGAGATCCTCCAACGCATACCCGTTGCCAATCGAATCTACCAGACTCAGCCCCCGCGTTTGGGAAAAACTTCGATAATCCAACAACTTCGTTTCGTCGAGATTCCGAATTTCCACCGTAACCAGCAGGCTGTCGGGCAATGGCGGCGGATTCCTGTAGCGTTTCAGATACTCCGGTTTACCCAACTGGACCGAAACGATTCTCACCTTCGCCTTGGCGGCCGGACGATGGATTTCGGATTTCGAAGCGTCGATCCACTCGACAGTCCCCTGCTCTTCCACCAGTTCTGCCGGTGCGGCATCGCTTGCCGCGGCCGCGTCTTCCGACGCGTTGCTAACATCAAAACCTTCTAAATCCTCAGCCACGGCGGAAGCGTTATCGCCTGATGGACGAGCCGCGGTCTGACTGTCTCCCGTTCCACCGAACGGGTTGGCCAGTACCAGGACCAACGCCACGAGAATTAACGTGAAAAACACGGCGACCAAAGCAATGACCTTCTTCTGGTTTTGCTTCTTACGTCGCTCAGGATCGAGAGGAGCCGCCGGCACGTGCGATGTGGGATGTCCACCCGCCATCGACGGATTGGCCGCAACAACAAACGGTTCGCCAGGCACGGCCGCATTCGCCGCGACAGGCGTTACCGGCTCCACATCGACCGGAGGTATCGTCGAGGGAACCTGGGGTGGAACGGGCGCTGCCTGGGCCTGGGGAACAACGCTTCCCGGCGTCGGAGCCTGCGGCACGGGCGGCGGGACAACCGGTTGCGCCGCCGGAGGCTGCACGGCCTCGTGCGGAACTCCTTGAACGACGGGCGCCTTCGACGATCCATCGCCCTGGCCTTGGCTCGGCCGATCTGCATTCGTCTGGAAAAGACCTTTCACCCGCGAAGCAGGTACCCATTTCCCCTGGGTACCCTTGCGGATACGATCTTCAGGCTTCAGCCGTCCACCGGCTACCAGCGACTTCAACTGATGCGCCGTCAGCGGCCCCAGTTCTTCGCCGGCCATCTCACAGAACCACTCTGCCGACATCACTAAGCCTCGTTCAGTAATGCATGCACCGGGGCTGCCACCTTTGCACTCCCCCCCCCCGTCAGTTTACTGCGGCACAACCGCCAATGCTAGCGCCGAATTAGCGAATCGGCCAGCGACCGCCACGCCGCTACGGCCGGTGCCCCCCCAATTGTTCTGCAGCCCAAACGGCCAATTTCTCCCGAAAAATCTTCGCGTTGTGACGAATGTCAACGGGAAGCGAAGGATGAAGCAAAAAGTCGTCGATCGCCTCGGTCAACGGGTTACGCTGGGCCAAAGCCCTAACCTCGTCGATCAGCCGCTGCCGCGCTGCTTCGCCACGCGGCATCCGCCCGGCCATCGGCTCCAGCACCAACACCGGTCGCTGCTTGGAGGGTGTACCCACACCCACCAGGGCGCTGCGATAGATGTCGTCGTGTTGATTAACGATGGCCTCGCACCTCACAGGATACATCGGCCCAGCAGCCGCGAGCACTCGATGAGCCACACGGCCGCAGAACCAAAATCGCTGCTGCTGGTCGAAATATCCACAATCGCCCATCCGGTGCCAAACGGACTGCCCGTCGGCAATCTTAGCCAAGCGGTTCGTCTCGACGCGTGTAACATATTCCCGAGTAACTTGTGGCCCGCGAACAATCAGTTCGCCGATCTCGCCCGGCGGGAGTTCTTCGGCCTCGTCGATCGAACCGATCGGCCCGTCAACAATGCGAATGACCTTCCAATGAATCTGAGGATATTTCCGTCCCACGCACACACCGGCTCCCGCGCGTGTGGCTGCCGCCGTTTCTTCGAGCACTTCGCTAGCCGCGATCGACGCCACGGGCAAGGCCTCCGTAGCACCATAAGGGGTGTGCATTTCACCCTCGGGATGAATGCTCCGTTTCATTCGTGCCAAAACGTCGGGCGGAACCGGCGCCCCGGCCGACAACACCCGCCGTAACGTGAGCAGTTGCACGTCTTTCTCTACACAGTAACGGCTCACCTTGTTCCAGATCGCCGGTGAGCCAAATGATTGGGTTACGTGCCAATCGTAGGCCGCCTCGACAATCTTGGCCGGATCGACCGCCGCCGGGCGCGAGGGGTCCATGTCGGGGATGACAGTGGTCACGCCCATCGCACAGTTGAACAGTCCGAACATCGGAAAGCCGGGCAGGTCGATCTCACCGGGCTGGATGCCATAGAAATCGCGAATCTGTTCGACCTGGGCGTCGAAATTGCCGTGGCTGAATCGCACTCCCTTCGGCGGGCCCGTACTGCCGGTGGTGAAAATGATGGCCGCCGGATCGTCGGCCGTCGTGTCGGCCATTTCCGGACCGCTATGCGGCCCGCCGCGTAGCTCGTCGAGAGTTACCCCACTCCAGAACCACCGCCGGCCCACGGTCACGTGAAACCGCGACTTCGGAAAACGTCGTCGCAACACGGTTCGCACGGCGTGGACCATCGGAATCGCCACGAAGCCCTCAGGATCGGCGTCCTGCAAACAGCGAATCAGGTTGCTACGCCCCATGCCCGGGTCGATAAGGATGACCACGGCCCCCGCCTTGTACAGGGCGAAGACCAACGAGACGAAGTCGATTCCCGGGCGAACGAGCAGCGCCAATCGGGTTCCCTTGACCACGCCCAATTCACGCAACCCTCGGGCAACGCGGTCGCTATCCTGGTCTATCTCGCGAAAAGTCACTTGGCGATATTGCCGCTGTCGGTCGACATCGTAGCCCAGGGGTTCGGCCACCGCCACGGCGTCTGGCATGGCATCAGCCATACGAGGCAACCGCGCGGCCACATTCAGGAAATCGCTGGTCGGGGTAGATGTGGTCATGCTGCGAATTTGAGATTAGGGGGATATTCCTGGTTCCCAATATCTACGTCGGCGGCGCATCGACCAACGGGGCGAAGCCCAGAGCACGCCGGGCAACGGTCACTTGGCCCAAGTGCAGTGCTTCGTGCCACACGGCCGTCTGGAAGACAGATGCCACGTCGGTAATAAACTCCGGCGTCCCCTCAGGCGTGGGCATCGTCAACTCGTCGTCTCCGAGAGCATCCAGCACATCGAGCACGACTTGGCGTCGTTCGCGCATGAACGCCAGTACCTCCTCAATCGGCGGGTAATCAGAGGGATCCGAGGTCGGACGCGATCCCATGCCAAACTTTTGCCGATACCCCTCGGGCTCGGCAGCCTTTTCGGGCGAAATCCGAGAGAGCATGAAATTGTCGACAATGCCCACGTGCCCCGCAAACCACAGGGCATGATTTGCCTTGGGATGCACCTGATGAGTCCACTCCTCGGGCGTTTCGAAGACCGAAAGCGTTTGTTCGCTAATGCCCCGAATCAGGTCTAATTGCTGACGAAGTCGTTCTTTGAGGTCAATCACTTTGGTTCTCCTCAGTAAACGGGGGAGGTGACAATCCCACCAACATAGCACGGCAAAGCCGCAGCCAATAGGTGCCGCGTACCTCGGTAAAAAACCGCTCCCGAACGTCACGGCACCCCCCTTTGACGAATCGGACTGGGGAGCATACAAATAAAGGTTGAAGGCCTCGTCATCGTCGGTATCCGATGAGGGGCCCCCGCGATGGGGACCTGCGAACCTGGTCAGGGGGTAACACCAGCAGCCATAAGCAGTCATCTCCAGGCGCGGTGGGCCTCTCGTCGGCCATCGCCGGTGGCGAGGCCGTTGTTGCTTCGCGGCTGTGTCGCCAAGCTAGGGGCTAGGGACTGGAGGCTTGGGACGAGCGTTTGTGTGTCACGTAACCAAGGCAGATCAACGACATGTCTGAGACGGCTGCCAGTACCGAAAACCCGTCGACCGGCCAGCAGTATGTGGTCGTCGCCCGGCGTTACCGGCCGCAAACGTTCAACGATCTAGTCGGCCAGGAGCACATCTCCCAGGCGCTTTCCAACGCGATTGCCACGAACCGCGTGGGCCACGCCTACCTGTTCACCGGGGCTCGTGGGGTTGGCAAGACCTCGTCGGCTCGGATTCTGGCCAAGGCGCTCAACTGCGTCGACGGCCCGACGGCCACTCCCTGCAACCAGTGCGACATCTGCCAGAGCATCAGTGGCGGCGATGATGTCGACGTGCTGGAAATCGACGGCGCCAGCAACCGCGGAATCGACGAAATCCGCCAACTGCGGCAAAACGTCAACGTGCGGCCCAGCCGCGCTCGGTTCAAAATCTACATTATCGACGAAGTCCACATGCTCACCCGCGAGGCCTTTAACGCCTTGCTGAAAACGCTCGAAGAGCCGCCCGAGCATGTGAAGTTCATCTTCTGCACGACCGAACCGAACAAGATCCCGATCACGATCCTCTCGCGATGCCAGCGGTTCGACTTTGCGGGAATCCGGACCAAGTCGATCGCCGAGCGTCTGCGCCACATCGTCGGCGCCGAAGGAGTTGAGGCCGACGACGATGCCCTGCAACTTCTCGCTCGACGTGCGGCCGGCTCGATGCGCGACAGTCAGTCGTTGCTCGAGCAGTTGTTGGCCTTTTCCTCGGGCCGCATCACGGTCGACAGTGTCCACGGCATGTTGGGCACGGCGAGTGACGAGCGGATGGGTACACTGGTCGGACACCTCATCGAGCGCAACGCCGGTGCGGCCCTGACCGAATTGGACACGGCCGCCACGGCCGGCGTCGACGTGGCCCAACTGCTCGAACAACTGCTGGGCTACTTCCGCGACTGCATGGTCGCCGCTGTGGGTTGTACGGCCGAGTCGTTCCTCTACACCTCGCCCGGCGGCCAGCAACAAGTGGCCGAGGCGGGCAAACGGCTGGGGCTGCAAACGATTCTGGCCATCATGCAGATTCTCGACCAAACCCTGTCGCGCATGCGGCAAAGCACCCAAGGACGCATCCTGGCGGAACTGTCCCTGGTGCGGATCTGTGCCCTGGAAGACCTCGACGAGTTGCCGAAGCTGATCGCCCAACTGCAAAGCGGCGTGGCCGCATCGCCTTCCTCGATGGCGGGAACTCCGCCGTCGCGAGCCGCTGCCGCGCGGCCCGGGGCAACCGCCACGTCGGCCACCTCGGCTCCCGAAAGTCTGTCGGCAGCCCTTCGTGCGCGGGAAGAGGGCGCAAAAAAAAAGTTTGAACCGGTAGCGTCGGCCGAGGAAACCGAAGAACCGGAAGAGCTTGCCCACCCAACGGAGGGCGCCGCGAGGGTGGAAATCGCTGCGGAGAACGCCGCCCAAATCTGGATGTCGGCCTTGTCGCAACTCTCCGGCTTGGTGGCCGAACAGGCCAAAGAGTTCGAACGCGTTGCGCTGGAATCGCCAAACCGTCTGGTCATCACCCTCAAGCCGCGGTATGCTTTGGCGAAGTCGACGTGTGAACGGCCCGAACAAGTGGCCAAGTTTGAACAAGCACTGTGCGACGTCACGGGACAACGGCTTCGCGTCCATTTTGTTCTCGGCGAGGATCGCGAGCCGGATGAGGAGAAGCCGCAAGGCCAATCAGCGGGAGCCGCCCGCGCACTTTCGTCTCACGAATTGCGCCGGGAGGCAGAAGAACATCCCCTGGTGCAACGGGCAATGGACTTGTTCGGTGCGGAAGTGCAAGACGTCATCCCTCCCCGCGACAAGCGCCAATAGAACAAAGACTCGAAATCATGTTCAAAGGACTCTCGAATATTGGATCGCTGCTGAAGAGCGCTCAACAAATCGGTACGCAAATGCAAGGGCTCACCGAGGAGCTCAAGAAAAAGCGGGCGGTTGGCAGCGCCGGCGGTGGCATGGTCGAAATCGAAGTTAACGGCCTGATGGAAGTGCTGCGCTGCACGATCGACGAACAGTTGGTCAAGCAGGGCGACCACGAGATGCTCGAAGACTTGGTAGCCGCCGCAGTGAATCAGGCGATCCAAAATGGAAAACAGCTTCATGCCGAGGTCATGAAAGAATTGACCGGCGGCCTGGAGCTTCCCGGCTTGCAGGACACGCTGGCCAAGTTCATGAATCCCGAAGGCAGCGACACTTCAACCAGCGACACCCCAACGCCGGAAGACGACGCCGACGAGCCGACCAAGCCCGAGAAAGACGTTTAGGATCCGCGAGAAAACAAGCTGGATAAATCCGAAGCACGAAATACGAAACAACTTCAAATCACCCAAATGGTAATGACAAAACCGTGAGGAATGAAAATAGGTTCAGAACCACATGAGAATCCAGCGTACGGATTCCGTTGCTACGCGGAGGTGTCTGCCTCGCATTTTTTTGAGCCTTTGGTTTTTCTCATTTTGAAGTTATTTCGGGTTTCGACATTTGGATTTCGTATTTGAACAAATCACCATGTCCGAAGTCACCCAATCGGTCAACAACCTGATCGACCAGTTCGCCAAGCTGCCCGGTATCGGTAAAAAATCGGCCGAGCGTTTGGCGTACTTCATCCTGCGCATGCACAGCAACGAAGCGTTGGCCTTGGCCGACGCCATTCGCGCGGTCAAGGAAAACGTGCGATATTGCCGCCAGTGTTACAACCTGGCGGAAGAAGAACTCTGCTCGATCTGCCGTGATCCACGCCGCGACGGAAGCCTGTTGTGCGTGGTCGAACAACCGCGCGACCTGATTGCCCTAGAGCAGGCAGGCACCTATCGTGGCTTGTATCACGTGTTGCTGGGGCGGATCGCGCCGCTGGAGGGAATTGGCCCCGAGCAGTTGACAATCGACGCACTGGTCGACCGGGTGCGCACCGGCACGTATACCGAAGTGATCATGGCGACCAATCCGACCCTGGAAGGCGACGGTACGGCGTTACACATATCGAACCTTTTGGCCGAGATGCCCGTCCGCATCACCCGATTGGCCCGCGGTATCACCACCGGCAGCGTGCTGGAGTTTGCCAATAAGGAGATTCTTGCCGACGCGCTTTCCGGCCGTCAGGAGTTTCTCTGAAGCTAGTCCCCCCCGTGTGACGACACGAAAAGGCCGAAACGCTGTAATCCGACAATCCGACTTGCCGCCCGGGGGGATAACTTCCGACCGATGACAACTGCAATGGGCGAGCCGATCGATCCACAGCGACCGCTGTAACGTATAATTTACCAGGCCGCTTCAGCGGCGGGTGGCGAGCGTGGTCCGGAACAACGGCAACCGTTTGACTGCTCGAGCAGCGACGGCCACCACAACTGGCAAACTCGAATAACTCCCTAGGCAATCTGTATCCATGCGACTTTCTTTCGGTCAAAACCTCCAGATGGTTCAGAAGCAGGTGCTGGCACCGCGGATGATCCAATCGATGGAGATCCTCCAGCTTCCGATCCTCGCCCTGCAAGAGCGAATCGAGCAAGAGATGGAGGAAAATCCCGTATTGGAGTTGCAGGAACAAGACCCCGAGTTGTCCGTCGACACCGCGGAACCGGAACAGCAAGAATCGCCCGACGCGCCCACCGACGAAGAGCGCGAATTGGTCATCGACGAGACCAAAAACAACGAGGACGACTTCGAGCGTCTGATGAAGATGGACGAGGAGTGGCCCGACCACTTCGAAGAGCGCTCGCGTCCCTCGCGCAACCAAACCGAGGAAGCCGGCGAGCGGAAGCTCGACGCCATGGCCAACATGGAGGCCCGGCCGCAAACGCTGCACGACTATCTCCACGATCAGTTGGGTTGGTTCGACTTGGCGCCCGAGCTTCGGGCGATGTGCGACCGCATCATCTATAACCTCGACGCCTCGGGCCGCCTGCCCAGCCGGCTGGAAGACCTGCTGGGGGCCGGCGCCTCGCAAACCGATCTCGCCCTGGCCCAAGAGGCCCTGGCGTTGATCCAAAAGCTCGACCCGCCCGGCGTCGGGGCGCGCGACCTGCGCGAGTGTCTGCTGCTGCAGCTCACGCCGGGAATGCCCTACTACGAGCAACTGCAAACGCTCATCAGCGCTCACCTGGAAGACCTCGAGCACAACCGCCTGCCGGCCATCAGCCGTGCGACGGGTTTCTCTATCGAGTTGATCCAGGAAGCTATCCAGGAACTCCGCCACCTGAACCTCAACCCAGGCGCCGAGTTTGCCGAATCGGTAGCCCCGCCGGTAACGCCCGACGTGTTCGTCGACCAGGCGGAAGACGGTCGCTACTCGGTTCGCTTGGAAGACGGCGACACGCCCGATCTTTACATCAGCCCTTACTACCGCAAACTCTTCCAACGCGGCGACACGAACGACGAAACCCGCGATTACATCAAACGAAAGATCAACTCAGCGCAGTGGCTGATCGACTCGATCGAACAGCGCCGCAGCACGCTCACCCGGGTGTCGCAAGCCATCGTCGATCATCAGGTCGAATTTCTCAACAAGGGTCCGGAATCGATCGAGCCGCTGAAGATGCAGCAGATCGCCGACAAGGTGGGCGTCCACGTGACCACGGTCAGCCGGGCGGTCGACGACAAGTGGATCCAAACGCCCCGCGGAATCTTCCCGCTGAAGCGGTTTTTCGTCGGCGGCACCGTCAGCGCCGACGGCGAAGAAGTAGCCTGGGACACGGTGCGCATCAAGCTGCAAGAGCTAGTCGACAACGAAGACAAGCAGCATCCGAAAAGCGACGAGCAACTGGTCAAAGACCTGGCCGACGCCGGCATCACCGTCGCCCGCCGCACGGTAACGAAGTACCGCAAAGCAATGAACATCCCCAGCTCGCGCCAACGCCGCCAATGGGGCGCGACCAACGGCAAATAGCGATGCCCAAGTCGCCTCAGCAACCCCCATTCCACGGAAACGCGGCCGCCACCCATGTCAGTGAGGCTTGGCCAACGATCCGAGAGTGACGTGGCGTAGAACTCGCTTCTTTTTCGATCGCCTGATAGTCAGCGCAAGCACGGCGCCGACTATCAGTAACACGATCGTCGACTCATTCGTGCCGACGTGGACATGACATCTGGCCATTTTTATTGCACGATGTCACGTGTCAAGATCTGGCTCCAAGTCCGTACCTGATGGCTTCAATACACAACCCGCCATTTTACCTACATCGTCGATCCAAAAATAGATGAGGCCACCATCGGTTTGGGCATATCCGCCACGAAGCGTTCCTTTGACGCGATTGAACGATGCAACTGTCTCGACTAATCCGGGAATCTCTATTCCACGCATCTTCGTCCGACGGAGACGGCCTTCATAAATGTTCAGTAACTTATCATGAGATTGTTGTTCCCCAACGACGACCTGCACGGAAGTCGATGATTCTAATCGTGCAATTGCATTTTGAACCACATCAACAAGACAGCCAGTGGCCTCATAGCGACGCAAGAGATCTAGGAGTTCTTCTACGTTCATTGGCTTATAGGATAATTGGAGTTGCGCCTTCAACCGGTCCCATACGCAGAACCTCAAACTCATTGTAGGCATCAGGTGATCGTATCAGTGAAGATCAAGGTACTTCCTGTTTCAGTACAACGCCACCAGGACCTTCTTGAAGAGCGAAATCGACAGCCGTAGGGTAGTCGGTGGCCCAGGGAAAACATCGGTTCCTGGCACCTTTTCCTTACTCGGGGTGCCTTAATGAGTTCGGTCTTGTAGGCCCAGTTGAAGATCGCCCGTGCCCGCCCAATGCGACTAAACAGCGTGGTTGGTGCGATGCCTTTTGCCATTTCGGCCCGCACCCGGCCAAAATCATTCGGGCTCAGCTTGTCCACTCGAAAGCCACGGCCGAGAATACTAATCAATTGTTCACCAGTCGCCTTGTATTCTCCCCACGTGCGGTCAGTCATCTCCCGAGGTACCGCCAGCTTCTTCGCATTCAGGAAGAGGTTGACTAAGTTCTCCAATTCCAGTGGTGTCCCCTCCTCAATCGGGTCGTGTAGCTTCCGGAGCAAGGCATGGTATTCGTCCAGTGCTTGGTCGGGAGCATCCCAGGGACCGAAGTAGTGGACTTTGCCGCCGATCTTTTTGGCCCATTGGCCGTTGGGGTGAGCCCATAGGGGGAACCCCTTCCGACGTTTGGGTGACTTGGCACCCGACCCCTCAGATGCTAGATTAAAGAGCTTGGGAACTTCGGCCGGGCGTCCGGCTTTTTCCCAAAGTTGGAAGCGGGCTTCGGCCGATTCAGGAGCATCCCAAGGGCCGAAGTAGTAAAACTTGCCTTCGTACCTTCTTTGCCCACTGTTCTGTAGCATGGGCGAAGAGTGGAAAATCAGGTCGAGGTTTTTCGGGCTTCGGCATTGGTGCATCGGGTGTAGGAGGTGTAGTAGCGGGTGTAGTGGTGTCGAAGTGGTTGTCGTCGCCTCGACCCTTGACTAAAGCACACCGCGTAAAGCACTGCAAATCAAGCACTTACACAACACGGCGGCGTAGCTCAGTTGGTTAGAGCAGCGGAATCATAATCCGCGTGTCCGGGGTTCGAGTCCCTGCGCCGCTACTCATGCAATGGCCCGGAAGTCGTCGATTTTGGCGACTTCCGGGCGTTCTTTTTGCGCCAATTTCGCTTTGGACGCCTCACCTGTTCTCCTGGCTGGGATCATCTCCGGCACCCTCCACGAGTGGATGCAGTGCTTGCGGTGATGCATGGCAGGTGCGTTAACCTGGTGGATTTGGGGAGACCCCTCCGATTTTAACGGTCATTCCGGTCCGGCCGACTCTTCCTCCTGCAACGGTGGTACCTAATGCTCCCGCCAGGCAAGCTCCGATGACTTTTCGTAACCGTGCACGGCGGCCTCCTCGGAGCCTCGCTCCTCTGGAACTCGCACGCCGGACCGGTTCGTTTCATCGACCCAGATTCTCGTCTCGTGGTTTTCTGCTCCCGAATGGTGCTTGCGCTCGGCGTGCGCGCCCACGGGGACTTTCTACTTGGCCGGTTGCGGCTTGGTGGGCTGGAGGTTTGTTTTGGGGGAACTCCTGCTACTGGCGACGCTACGGGCGACGTTCCGAGCGCTGCTTGCCGGCACTCTGATGGCCGCCACGGCCGGCTGTAGTCAACCGTGGCAGCTTGCGTCGCACGAGCCGCTGCTCGGCCAGTCGAGCATCAACGCCGCAAACGTCGACCCCGAGCACCTGGCCCCCAAACGCCTCAGTAGCAGACAGGTCGAAGCCGCGCATGGCATGGTCAAGCACGACGACACGAAGCACACGACGGCCGACTACGCGGTGCCCATCGATCGGGCGTGTCAGCCGGCGCCGGTAGTGGCCACCTCCTGGCAGTGCGCATCGCCGTTGATACCGTCACGGCCATCGGTCGAGCCAACCTTTACGCCTGCGATGCATCTCGAGCGGTCGCTCGACGAGCCACTGCGTCTGCCGCCGATCGATACCCGCGTGCTCGCGGCGAGCCACTTGGCCTGCCCTTACTCGGACAGCCCGGCTTTCGCGGCCGACGAGATGCCGGCAACAGATGCTGCCGATTGGTGCAGCCTTTCGCCAGCCGGCGCAGACATTCCGTGCGGCGAACAGGGCCGCCGGCAGGGATTTTTCGCCGATGTCTGCTGCGACTACCACAACTACTACCATTGGCAAACGGCGGCCGACTTCGGGCTGGTGCTGGCCTTCGGTGCGGTACTGGCCAACACGTCGATGGACGACAATTTTCAGGGCTGGTATCAACGCGACATGCGAAGCCCTGGGACCGACGACCTGGCGTCGTTCTGGAAGACGTTCGGCGAAGGCCATCTCATTATTCCGTCGGTGGCCTGCTTGGCCCTGGCCGGCGCGTACTTCGACGACTGGCCGTTGTTGGCCGACGCAGGTGGGTTCGGCGCTCGGGCGACCCGGGCGTATCTGGTGGGCGCTCCACCGATGCTGCTGATGCAGTATTGCTTGGGCGGCTCCCGGCCGGGCGAAACCTCGCACGAGTCGCAGTGGAAACCGTTCGACGACAATAACGCCGTCAGCGGCCACGCCTTCATCGGCGCCGTGCCCTTCATCACTCTGGCGATGATGACCGACAACCCATGGAACAAGGCCACGTTCTATCTCTGCTCGACACTTACCGGCTACTCGCGCATCAACGACAACGCCCATTACCTGTCGCAAGTCTGCCTCGGCTGGACGATGGCCTACCTGGCCTGCCGTTCCATAAACCAGACCGATCGGCGGCATCGCTCGGTAGTGTTCACACCGGTGGCCTCACCGGAGATGTCGGGCATGATGCTCGTGGTTAGCCGGTAACGCAGTACCCTTGCGGGAACTTGCATCCGCTGCCCTACGTCCCTTTGCTGGCCAGCGACTGCTACTGCGACAGCTTGCCCGAGAAGTTTGCGGCAGCCCGGGTCTTTTACTTGGCCTGTTGTCCGAAGCGAAAACGTCGGCAGGACGTCCTTTTCGGGTTTCGAAAAGGCCGTGGCAACGTTGCCCCTGCCCGTGTTGCGAGCGTTGGTCGCGGCACTTCGCGGACGCATGACCGTCGGAGGCGTGACGGCCGTGCGCCCGGTCTATTTCCCGTTTTGTGACGAGGCACGCAGCGGCAGGAAAACGTGCGTCGCTGTCGTTCTCACTTGGTCTGGTCGGTCGCCCCGAAATAAATACCTCCCCCGCCCGTCACCCGATCCACAACCCTTCCAGCCGTAGTTGGATGGCGTTGTCGAGCCGGTTGACGTAATTCACCAATCCGCTGTGGCGCCATTGCAACATGCACATTCGCGGCTGGAAGAAATACCTCATGCCGATTTTGATTTCGCACTGGGAATGCTGTACCAGCCCTTCGTACCCTTCGGCAATGTAATAGCCCAGGTCCTTGTAGCCGTGTTGGCGCGGCCCGAGCGGTCCGGTCACGCACCAAACGATGACACCGGTCCGCTGGTCCACTTCAATCGCCACGCCACAATGCGTGATCGGACACCCACACGACATCCCCAGCGGTCGGCCGATCAACGTATCTCCCACCTGAATGTCCAACTCACGCGTCAGCATCGGATTGTGCGGAATGATGATCTCGCGAGGCCCTGGGTCCTCGGGAAAATGTTCCAGATAGAAATCGATTTGCCGATCGAGGCTGTCGCGCCACGTAAGTTCCGGCTGGGGGCGCGTCGCCACACCTGCACAGGCCGCACATGCCGTGGTCCCGCCTTCAAAGCATTCCGAGCTGCTGGAAGCCGTCGGTCGACAACTGCCTCTCGCAGTCTGGAGTCCCGGCATCTGATTACCAGTCAGATGGATACACCGGCGGATCAAATCAGGTTCGTCCGCGAGTCGCGCAGACAATTCTTCGCAAGTACGGTATCCACAGAGCCCGCAATCCAGCCCTGGTAGTTCGACAGAAGTCTCTTCCCTCATGGCCATATCCTTAATGGTTTGTTTTTTCTTGCTACCGTTGTTGTTTACGTAAATGGTCGAGTCACTCGCCCCGATAGAAAACCTGGTTTTCCAGGGGACGGACCACGCCGAAATGTGACTGCCAGCCCACATCCCGCTTGCCGACGCAGATCGTGCAGGTACCTACTGGTGGGTTGCCACGCAACAACAGATGCTCGCCAGCGTCCGGAGTCGCCAGGACACGATCGACCAGCGGATCGATGCCAATGCCGTGCAGGGCGTTGACCTCGCGGATGCCGACCTCGGGCGCTACCTCCTGAATTCGGGCACGAAACACTTCGCGTTCTGCCTGCGATACCCGATCGATCTTGGTTACCACAGCCACGTCGGCCAGCGAGAGCATGGGCCCCACTTTCAGCGGCAAATTCATCCCACTGGTGGCTTCCAGCACGACCAGGCCCAGGCCGCCGTCGACATACGGCGAACACCGCAAGCACAGGCCGGCCGTTTCAACCAGCAACACCTCAGCTTTTTCTTTCTCTGCCCATTGCAGGGCATCGCCGAGTACCATGACGTTGCAGTGATCGGGACAGAGTTCGCCGGAATAGACTTTTCGCGTCGGAATGTCGAATTCCGCGGCAAATATCTCGTCTTCCTCGGCATACTGCACATCGATTTTCAAAAATGCAACCCGCTGGTCGGCGGCAAGCAGCTTGGCAACGATGTGGCGAAGTACCGCCGTTTTTCCGGAAGTTGCCGGCCCGGCACAAATGGCAATCTTCATGCGGGCACCTTCATGGTTTGTGGACCAAGACGTTCGCCGAGGCGGATTTTCTCGCGCAGTTGCGAGAGAAAATCGTCCATCCGGCCTACGGTCGCCGAACACGTACGTTCATGGGCGTCGGTATGCAGCAATTTGGTAATCACGCCCCCCTGCATGACAATGCGGTAGTCCGACAATAGGGCAATCCGCGGGTCGTGCGTCACAAAAATGAAGATCTTCCGGTGTTCACGCAACAACTCCAATGCTCTGGTGCGATGGATACCGGCGTTTTCCACTTCGTCCAACAGTACGATGGGCGTGTTGCAGACGACCGTGGCATCGGCAATCAGCAACGCCCGAGTTTGTCCTCCCGAAAGCTCGGTCATCCGGCTGGTCAACACGACGGGCTCGCCCGTCAGGTCGTTGGCAAACTCCAAAGTTCGCGAAATCATGTTGGCGATCTGCGAATGATCCCTAGTGCGGATTCGTGCGTGGGTTTTGAGGAACTCTCCTACAGGCAGGTCGGAAAGAAAGCTGGTATGCTGGGTGATCAAAGCAATGGGATGGGTGGACGGATCGTTGCGATACTCTTCCGGCGGAAGTTGGCCGTTGATCAACACACGCCGGCCAGTTGGTGTGTTGCCGTTGGCAAACAGCTCGATATCATTGATCAAGGTGGTTTTGCCAGAGCCAGTTGGCCCGACAATGCTCACCACGTCGCCCATCTGAAAGTCGATGCGGGCCACGCAGTCGGGCTGGCCCAACTTGCCGTGGCCGCCGAGAATGGAAATGTCGTGAATCATCCGTGTTGATCTCCGTTTGAGGGTAATCCAGATTTGGCTTGAACTTTTCGTTGAAAACCGATCGTCGGACGTTGGCCCCTCTCCGATATGCCGCAGCCCGACGTTGCTAATAGGCCATGCGGATCGCAAAGAGTGTGCCATTGCCGAAATATCGCGAAATTCCACTACAAACCAGCGGACGTCTTTAGCTGCGTTACCTAAACAACCAGGCCACGAGTCAAAGATTGGCGCAACCCGTCGCCAGAGACGGGTTTTCCGTCGTATGCGACTGATTTTCCAGCACATGCCACGGCCGTCGCGGCTCAATCGCCGCCACAGATCATAACCTGCACGTAGGAAGTGCTTTTTCCCGGCCCCCAAGTTGACGCACGGCTCCAGGTTGACGTAGCTCGCAACTTCGACCATGATCAGGTCCCTCTGGCTGTTTGGATGTTATTCAATCCCAAGAGGAACGAATCACCCACCGACTTGCCAGCCATCGTTGGCCCGACAGAACGCTCAAGAAAAGAACGCAGGACAATAGATCGATGGAAGAAACGGTTGCCGACAAGCTTCCGAGAAATCTCGAAGAACGAGAAATGACGACCGTTTGGCCCACCATCGGCGCCCACGCCCTAGGCCGGGTGGTGGGGCAACTCGGAGCAATTCCGATTGGCGTTGGGCCGTTGACGGTCGGAAACCTTATGGCCCTGCTGACCATCCCTGTCAGCCTGACCATCTACGGCTGGCAACTGATGCCCTTTGTTTGTCGTCGCTACAAGCTAACCGACCGACAGATTCTCATCCAACGAGGATTGGCCAACCCGCAAACCGAAGAAGTGATCACCTTGGATGAGTTCGACTCGATTGAAATCGACGTTCAGCCAGGTCAGGCATGGCTTCACTCGGGCGACCTGATCTTCAAACACCAGGACAAACCGGTGCTGCGGCTCCGCAGTGTTTTACGTCCCGAGATATTCCGGCACACATGCTTGACCGCCCGGGAAACGCTCGTGCGGTTCGACGAAATCATCCAGCAGCAGGCAGCAGCGACCGAAGCGGAAACCGTTTCGCCTACTTCGTAAGATCTGTCGCTTGGTCTTCGAGGCCGGTTGCAGGACTGTCGTCAGCGGTGTGATTGTCGCGGGTCGTTTCGTTGCCATCGAAGGCGTGATCGTCTTCGTCGGCCAAACGGACCACGACTGTCTCGGCCGGCACAACTGCTTCGCCCGGGAGGATTGTCGTTTCGGTCGAAGTGAAAGAAGTGACGGCGGCGTTTTCATAGCGAGCGGCCTTCACACCGCGTCGCCAGACGGTGGCGGCCAGTCCAGCAATCAGGCCAACTTCTACACCCGTAGCCACCAGCGACCCTTCGAGGCCAAACGGCCCGTGTCCACCATCGATAGGGCACCTCAGGAACCGTTCGACGGCCTCGATGCGTTTGCTCACACGTTCGGTACCGATCCGTTCGACGGCACAACGAATGCGCCGCGAGGAGATCGACAATCCGGCCAGTTCGTCCAACGCCTCCTCGGCCACCGCAAAACTACCGAGACTGCTTCCCGCCCAGACCATCTTCCGCAGGACGATCGGCGTGACGTGGCTGCGTGCCGACACGCCCAACGAGGCGGCCATCGGGAAAAAAGAGCGCCGACAACGTGGACAATAGTAATGCGGTTGGCGGTAGGCCAGTTCGCCTCGCAAGCCGGCAAGCACGGTGGGCTCCGGCTCGCAGACCATTCCGGGCTCGCCGCACTCCGGGCAGTCGCCGAATTCCCCCTTGAGGGCTCGCTCGGCCCGTCCGAGCAGTACGTGTTGGCAAAGCTGTCGAGCGATCTCGTCACCGATCTGGTAGGTCAACTCCTCGAAATCGACGAGCCTCCCCGCCTCCGCCAATTCCCGCTGATGCTCCCGAGCCAGATCCTTCACCACAGCCCTAATCTTGTCATCCAGACGGCAATCCTTCACCCAAACCTCCTTTCTTGCAGCCCCTCCCCTCCCCCAGGCCATTTTGGCCTTGTCCGATGCGGCAATCCTTGGCACAATCCCGCGTCATTTTCGACAAGCCGTGGTTGGCGTGGGCTGAACCGAACGACAACCCGTTGGCTGGCGGATCACTTACAAGCGTTTGCAAGACAACAACTTATGAGCGACGAGCCGACGATTCATGTCCCCGTGTGCCTGGACGAAATCGTCGAATGGCTTGCCCCTCAGCCGGGTAGCATTTTCGCCGACGGAACACTGGGTGGTGGAGGACATACGCGAGCACTGGCCGAACGTGTTGGTCCCGAGGGGCTGATTATCGCGATGGATCGCGATCCGAAGGCCCTCGACGCCGCCGAAGTGAGTTTGGCTGGCATGCCGGTGAACCTCGTCCACAGCAACTACTGCGACTTACCGGAAATACTCGAACAGATGGAGATCGAGGCGGTCGACGGCATTCTGCTCGACCTGGGGCTCTCCAGCGATCAGTTGGAGGATAGGACACGCGGCTTCAGTTTTTCGACCGAAGGCCCTTTGGACCTGCGATTCGATCCAACTCAAGGAAAATCGGCAGCCCAGTTGGTCAACCGGCTCAGTGCCGAGCACCTGGCCGACTTGATCTACCAATACGGAGAAGAACGCTACAGTCGCCGAATCGCTCGAAAGATTGTCGAGCGGCGGCGCAGCAAACCCATCGAAACCTCGCAAGAGTTGGCCGAGTTGGTTCGGCGTTGCATACCGCGGCGCGGGCCGCAACGAATTGATCCCGCAACACGAACTTTTCAGGCTTTACGAATCGCCGTGAACGAAGAGTTGAAATCCCTGGAGATTGCGTTGCGACGGATGCCCGACTGCCTTCGGCCGGGCGGGCGTTTGGCAATCATCAGTTTTCATTCCCTGGAAGATCGGCCTGTTAAGGAAGCATTTCGCAACGACGAACGGCTAAACGTTCTAACCAATCGACCCATTCGACCCAGCGACGACGAAGTGACTCGCAACCCGCGAGCCCGCAGTGCCAAGCTTCGGATTGCGGAGAGACGATGACCTGTCGCTTACTGCATGCGACTGAATCGTCAGGGAATCGCAACCACAACGATGGAGCGGATTCGAATCGCGAAGTACGGCCCACTGAATCGGCAAGTTATTTTTCGATCGATCGCTAAAACCATCCAATAAAACAAAGAATCTCAGCCTGTTGCCTATCGCGCACGCAAGGAGGCGGACGATGGCCAAAGAAGCCAAAATCGGAATCGGAGTTATCGCTGTTTTGCTCATGGTTTTCGGAGCCGTGTTGTATCTGCGCCTTCGCGGTGGTGAGGAAACGCTTATCGAAGCGGCCGCTGCAGAACAGTCGCCTCAGGGCACGAAGGCCGACGGCTTGGCCCCCAACGGCCACGCCCACCACGTCCAGAAGCCGGCCACGGAGAAAAACGCCATGGCTGCGTCGTCTGTGGCACCAAATACAATCACCAAGCCTACCGTTTTGAAGGCCGCCGCCTCGACAAGCAAGCCGTCTGCCGCCTCAAGCACCGGCACTCCCCAGTGGAGCATGGCAACCGACCGGACCAGCGTCCCCAAGGTTCCTCAGGCACCGCCGCAGCTCGACCTGCAACCTTCCTACATGCCCGCTCCGCCCCGGCCAAAGGCCGCCGACCCGTATAGCCGGTATGGAAGCCAGCAAAACGCGCCGACGGCAGTACGACCGTGGAATCCGACCGACCCGGATCCGTCTGGCGTCGACTCACGATCGCCGCAAAACTACGATCCGCAGACTCAACTCCAACTATCGATCCCCAGCTCGCCAGACTCCACGGGAAGCGCCGACGCACGTCAGGACGCTTCCATGCGTCGGCACGTGCCAGACGATTCATCGGCCGGCTACCGCGATGTAGCAAGTTCCAACCGCCACGACTTCGCCCAGAATGCACGGCCGGGTGCCACCAGCTTGCCCTCGACCAACAGCTACCGGTCGAGCGCCTATTCGCGGGCGTCGGATACGCGCCCCTCCTCTTCGAGCGCCTATGCGCCGCCGTCGGCCTATGCCTCGGACCGATATCCTGGCGGTGCATCGCGTCGAACAACCATTCCCGACTACCCAGTTCGAACCGGCCGCTCGGAAAATGCTCTTCGGCAAATCGACGCAACGCCGACGGCAGCCCGAGTCGCACCCGCACCGATCACCGTGGACGACGTTCGCACGGAAGACGGCCAATACGTCATCCAACCCAACGACAGCTACTGGAAGATTTCCGAACGGCTCTACGGCTGCGGTGCGTATTTCAAGGCCCTGGCCGAACACAACCGCGAACGCTTTCCGCAACAGAACCGTCTTGAAGTGGGTGCCACGCTGTCGGCTCCCAACCGCGAAGAGTTGGAGAAAGACTACCCTGGCTTGTGCCCCAAGGCCGATCATCGCGATGCCATGATCAACCGCATGCAAACGGTTAGCACCCGGGCCGGCTACGGTGGGCGGAAGTACACGGTGGAAGAGGGCGACACCCTCTACGACATCGCCCGGTATGAACTTGGCCAAGCCTCGCGTTGGGCCGAAATCTACGACATGAATCGCGATGTGATCGGCAAAGACTACCATCTGCTGGCTCCCGGCATGCAGCTTGTCTTGCCGGAAGACGAACCTACCGAAACCCTCACCCGAACGCCAGGCGATTCGTCCACCTACCGGCGATAAGCCCGGGGGTAGCGATGAAGATTGTCTCGGGCGGACAAACGGGCGTCGATCGCGGCGCACTCGACGCCGCGTTGGCCATCGGTGTAGAGCATGGCGGCTGGTGCCCACGCGGCCGACTGGCCGAGGATGGTCGGATAGCCGCTCGCTATGCGTTGCGCGAAACCAGTTCTTCGGACTATCCGGCACGGACTGAGCGGAATGTGCGCGACAGCGACGCCACGCTCATTCTCTTTCGCCACCGGATTTCCGGCGGTACCGAACTAACGTTGCGACTGGCCGAGCGATACGATCGGCCGCTGTTGGTCGTCGACCTCGACCATCCCGACCCACCGGAAGATGTTAGCCATTGGTTAGCGGCCAACCAAGTGGCCGTGCTCAATGTGGCGGGTCCTCGCGAGAGCCAGTGCCCCGGTATCGCCCTGCAAGCCCAAAGCTATGTGGAGGCGATTCTGCGCGTCGGCGGCACCCCTGCACAGTAGCAACTATTCGGCGAAATCGCCGCCCAAATCTTCCGAATCGTCGGGCGGCTGGCCGATCCCCAGGTTTTTCCTGCTCCGTTTGAGTTGCTTCCAAAGGTTTTTGATCTGCCGGTATGCTTGGTCGGGCGGCAATTGACCTCCCGACTCCAAACCGCAAATGATGCCGATGCGATGGGCGAACTCCTGAAGATTTGCATCGAAGAGCATGTCTTCGGCAGAAAACGTATGTTTTTGTTCCATTATTGCGGCATCAAAACCAAGTGGAGCGGGTCTGTTCAGTCGAGAAAGACAAAGACATTCTACGCGGCAGCGTCGTCACGTCCAGACGACACGCCATCTGCCGCTTCACCGAAACACCGCCCCGCGGACCGTCTCAAGCGTGGGTGTGCGCCCCGTAAACCAAAGTAACGATCTTCGGCCGCACCAGCCGCTCAAAATCGGCGTAGGAAATCTGTACCAACTCGTTGTGTCTGCCGGCATTGAACGCGATGTGTTCGTCCTCGCGGAGCGAACTATCGACATAGACCGGCAGATCGTACAGATTGCCAAACGGCGGCATGGCTCCCACCTCGCAGTCGGGAAACCGATCCTGGAATTGCTGCTCGGTAGCCAGCATGGCATGTTTCGTGCCGGTGGCTTTGCGCAAGGATTCCAGATCAAGCATCGCCGTGGAGGGCAATACGGCCATCACGATCCGATCGTCGAGCCGCACCATGACCGTTTTGGCCAGTTCCTGACCACGGACATGGGCCGACGCAGCCGTCTCCTGCGCCGTGAAGGTGGAGTCGTGGGGAATCGAAATGTACGGGATTCGGTTCTCTTCCAGAAATCGCTTCAAACGTTGCGCTGGCATGACGAACCTCCTTAACCGAGAACGAGAATACGTCTAAGACTAAGACAAGATCCGGTTACTGGAGGAATTATAGAAGCGAAGTGCTATCGGGGAACTGAACGTCTGACAGGGAAGAAATGCAATGGCAGATGAGGGATTAGGGGCTAGAGGCTAGGAATAGAAAAAAACCTGCCGCTCGCGGTTTCGCAGTCGCCGCCCCGCCCTCCGTCTCCCCCGGCCTTTTTCAGCTTTCAGCTTTCCGCTTTCCGCTTTCGCACACCTTCCGCAGATCCTCGAAAAACCGCGGATAGGTCTTCGCCGTACAGCCGGGGTCGCGGATGACCACGCCCGGCGTGGACAGCCCACAAGGGCAAGGCTCATGGCCATTCGGTGGTCGTTGTAGGTGTCGATCTGGGCACTGCGGCGCGTGCCTGGATGGATGCGCAGCCCGTCGTCGTATTCGTCGACCGTAGCCCCTAGCTTGCGCAGCTCGGTGGCCAGGGCAGCAATTCGATCGGTCTCTTTGTGGCGAATATGAGGTACCCCGGTCACGGTAGTCGCCCCGTCGGCAAGCAGGGCTACCGCGCCGAGCGTTTGCACCGTGTCGCTGATGGCGTTCATGTCCACGTCGATTCCCCGCAATTCGCCGCCGGAGACCGTGATATGGTCGGCGCCGTACTCCACTCGTGCTCCCATTTTTTCCAGACATTCGCAGAAGGCCACATCGCCTTGCAGACTCGTCCGGGAAAGGCCTTCGACCGTCACCCGACCTCCGGTAATCGCCGCTGCGGCAAAGAAATAGCTGGCCGCCGAGGCGTCGGGCTCAATGTCGTACTCGCGCCCCCGGTAGACGGCTGACTCGATGACAAACCGCCGAAACCCCTCGGCCTCGACCTTGGCACCGAAGGCCTCCATGACGGCCACGGTCATCGTCACATACGGCTTCGAGACCAACTCGCCATCGACCACTAGTTCCACGGTTTGCTTAGCCCCCGGCGCGGCCATCAGCAGCCCGCTGAGGAACTGGCTGGAAATGTCGCCGGCAATCTTCGCCCGACCGCCCGGTAACCCGGCCGCGCGAACCACGACTGGCGGACAACCGGTGTCCTGCTCGCTTCGGGCGTCGGCACCGAGTTGATTCAAGGCATCCAGCAAGTCGGCGATCGGGCGCTCGCACATTCGAGCGATGCCGTCGAGCCGAAACGTTCCCTGCCCCAAGGTAACCAGGGCCGTGAGAAACCGCACCGTGGTGCCGCTGTTGGCCACAAACAAATCACCACCGCTCGAGGGCATTCGGCCGCCGCAACCGGTGACACGAATCGTGGCCGTCTCGGGCTGATGATCGATGTCCAGGCCGAGTTGCCTAATCGCATCGACCATCACCCGGGTGTCTTCACTGTCCAACGCCCCCGTGAGCGTCGAAGTCCCTTCGGCCAAAGCCGCGCAGACCAGCGCCCGATTGGTGATACTCTTCGAGCCGGGCGGACGGATCGAACCGTGAACCGGCCCGGTGGGTTGGATTTCGATGGAGTCAGGCATGGGGGAGCGTAGCGTGGTAGAGTTTGTTTTTGAGTAACGTGGTTGACGGTGGTTAGAAAGGATGAATTCTGAAGGATGAAGTATGAAGGCTACGGTCGTACGCCATACTTTATCCTTCCATTCATTCCTGCTTTCCTACGGCTTCACAACCTTCCACAGATGTTCGTTGCTGCGCAGGTAGATCGCCCCAGTGGTTACGGCCGGCGAAGCGAGTATTCCGGCGTCGATTTGGCTTTCCACGGGCTTGTCCGGGCGCTGGTCGCTAAGCGTGACCACCTGCAAGAGTCCGCGATGGCTGATGCAATAGAGCCGGCCATCGGCCGCCACGGGAGTGGCCCAAAATGGGCCGGTCAGTCGCAACTGCCATAGGACTGAACCGTCGGCCGCGTCGCCACACACCAGAATGCCCGGCGGTTTCAGCGTGTACGTCCGACCGCCAAACACCACGGGCGAAGCGTTGCCGCTGCGCAGACGGTTTTCGTGCCACAGCAGTTTCACGGCCTTATCGGTCGGGCTGTACCGAAGCGAGTGAAGTCCCAGCGCCGGCAGGTAAACATGGTGACCGTCGACCGTGACCGAAGCGATCGTATTCGACGACGCCTCATACTGCCAAACCGGCTGGCCAGTCAACGCACGATGCGCCGTCAGCTTGTTGCGCGACTGCATGAGCACCAAATCGTCGGTCCGGGTTTCGCCTCGCAATACCGTGGGCGACGTCCACATCGCGTCCTTCTCCCGCTCGTGACGCCATCGCGTTTCGCCGGTGGCCGCATCAATGCCGGCGGCGAACGATTCGCCCTGGTTTTCGAGCTGCACGATCACCACGTCGCCCACGACCAGCGGCGAGGACGACATGCCCACATCATTGCGCGTCGTGGGATTTTCGTAGGCCAGGCCACGCAGCCACAGCAGGTGGCCGTCGAGATCGAAACAGGCAAGGTCGTTGCTAGAGAAGAACGCGAACACACGCTGCCCGTCGCTGGCCGGTGTGGGAGCGGCCACGCCGCCGAAGTTGTGGATCAACGTGTGGCCGGTGGCCCAAAGCTGGCGGTGCCAAAGCTGTCGGCCAGTCTCCGCGTCGAAGGCCAGCACGTGCAGTCGATCGTTGCGTACGCCGCTGGCCGCCGTAACGAACACCTTTTGTCCCACGACAATCGGGCTCGACGGTCCTCCGCCCGGCAGGGGAGCCTTCCAGGCAACGTTGGCCGGTGCGGCGTCGGTTCCTTGCTCAACAACCCGATCCGGCAAGTTTGTGGCATCCGACACGCTACGATTGTCTGGCCCACGAAACTGCGGCCAGTCGCCCGGCTCTGCTGCGAGAAGTAGCGTTGCGGTCAAAAGGATCGAGATTGCAGTCATCGTGAATTATGTAGTGTGAGTTTAGGTGACACTTCAACCAAATGGAGTAATGTGCAAGAAGTCAGGGAATATTCAAATTCACGTCCTTCTACTTCAGATGATCGAAAAGTTTTGATTTTTGATCGCGAAAGCTCGAAAACGCGAAAGGGTAATCGCAGTTCCTGCTTTTCTTCGCCCTTTCGTGTTTTCGCGATGCTATTGAATTCGTTTTGGTGGTTCCTTTGCCGCTCGCTCTTCATTTGGCTGAAGTGTTACGGATTTCCGACTTTCTGCTACAGATGGCTGAATAGTCTGCGAATCTGGAAATTACCGTCGATCGGCCGAGAGGATGGCCGTGCCGCTACGGTCGCACACCCGGAGTTTGAAGCTCCAGTGCTTGGCCCAGCTTTGCGTTTGGGCGTTCTGGCATACTTTCATCAAAAGGACATTCGGCCCGGCACGCAACTCCGCTTCCGCAACATACTGGTCGAACTCGGAACCGCCGTGGTAAACGTTGTGCTCGTCGATCAAACGGCCGTTGAGCCAGAGTTTCACTGCGTCGAACGTGGTGGTGCGAAACTGCACGGTCATCGGCTTCTCGGCCAGGAAGATCGTCGTCGCATAGCCGGCCACTTCTTTTTCTTCGCCCAACGCCTTGTTCAAGTCGACCAGACCATAGGCCTCGTCAGAAACGTAATCTTTCCACGAAACGTCGCCATGCTTTCCTTCGCAGGAAGCCTTCAGGTCGATCTTCTCCTCGGGCGGGTAGGCCACGTCGTAACCCTTCTCGTCCGTATTGTCGAAGGGACCAATGACGTGCCAACGGCGGATGAAACCGAAGTGCCGCGCCAGGTCGACCTCTTCGCCGGCTTTTTTCAGTCGATCGGCCAGCAGCCGCACCTGGTCGAGATCGCGAGCGGCCAATAACGCACGGCGATAGACCGGCACGGCATTGGCTGGCTCGCTACCTTTCTCGGCCTGCTCTGCTTCGTCGATCAGGCGAGTCACCGCGTCGCGGCGCAACTCCACGCTGGGGTCGTCGAGCATCTGGGGTAATAGCCGCCCAGGCGTTTTGGGATCGAGACGGCAAAGCCATTCGTACACTCGGCGGCGGCCTCGCGAGTCGTGCTGTACATCGGCCAGATACTGTTGCAGTCGCTCGACGGGCAACTCCCCGCTGGTGTTGAGCGTTCGCTCGGCCACGGCATCGGTGGCCGTGAGAATCCAGTTGGCCGCCAGCGAATTAGCTCCATCGAGTGCAGAGAAAATCTGTGGCAAGGCCGTGGCATCGGATTTGGCTAGTTCTTCCCAAGCTTGGGCAGCTTTCGCTTGGCCCTCGCTCTTCGGGCCGACGCTGCGCAAGTCGTTGAGCAACGAAGCAACGTCGTCGGCCGCGCAAGCAAGACTTGCTGTGGTACCCACGATTAACCAGAGGAAGATCAACAATTTCTGTTGCATGATGACTACCCGAACGAATCTCGTTTCGTAGGGAGCGGATTAAGTTAGGGTTGCCATTATAGGTGAACTAGCAAGCCCGGGGCAACTGGCCCGCCATCCAGCATCTCATAAAGCCGCGACCGGTGGTCGCGCCGGCAGCCCCATTGATGCGATCATTACCACTGGTGCCGGCGCGACCACCGATCGCGGCTTTTTGGGGTCGTGGCGATTCATTCCGTATGTTGGGCACCCCTCGCAATTCGGCGTGCAACGTTATACATTCGGACGGAGAGCCATTTCCGCCAATACCGAGGAGCTTTTGCCATGAAAGCCGAGATGCCGATCAACTACGATTTTCTTTGCCCTCGGCAGATCGTCTTCGGCTGGGGGCGTCGCCGCGAGGTGGGCGTGCTGGCGAAGACGCTCGGTCGTCGGGCGTTCCTCATTTCGGGGCTCCCGCCCGACGTGGGCCCTCGCCTGCTGCCCGAGATCGTCGACTCGTTGCGAGCCGAAGCGATCGAGGTGATCGTAGCCGAAGCCATTGACCACGAACCGGAGGTCGACGACGTCGATCGCACGGCCGCCGAGTTGCGTCAACAAAACCCCGGCCCGGGCGATCTGATGTTGGCCGTCGGCGGCGGTGCTGCGATCGATCTGGCCAAAGCCGTGGCCGCCATGGCCACCAATCGCCAGAGTCCCACAGTAAAAGATTATCTGGAAAACGTGGGCCGCGACCTGGCGATCACCGAGCCACCGTTGCCCGTGTTAACCATGCCCAGCACCGCAGGCACGGGCGCGGAAGCGACGAAAAACGCGGTCATCTCGTCGTACGATCCGCCGTTTAAGAAAAGCCTGCGCGACGGTCGTCTGATGCCGCAGATCGCGCTGGTCGATCCGGAGCTTACCGTAAGTGTTCCGCCGAACGTCACGGCAGCCAGCGGGATGGACGCCATCACCCAATTGCTGGAAAGCTACATCTCGGCCCGAGCGAAACCGATTCCGCAAGCGTTGTGTGTGCAGGGATTGCGGATGGCGCTTCCCGCGATTGCCGAGGCCGTCGAACAGGGCGATTCGCGGCCGGCACGCGAGGCCATGTCGCATGCCGCCTTGCTCTCGGGCATGGCGTTGGCCAATTCTGGCTTAGGGTTAGCCCACGGCGTTGCCCCAGCGCTGGGCACGCATTGCCGCGTGCCGCATGGCGTGGCCTGTGCACTATTGTTGCCATCGGCGCTGAAGGCCAATCGCGCGGTGCGTCAGAAGGAACTTGCACGACTGGCTCACGCCCTGGTTGGCCGCGGGCCGTCGACTTCTCCGGAAGAAGCCGTCGAAGCCCTAATCGAGGAAATCGAACGTCTGTGCGATCGAGTGGGCGTGCCGCGGCGGCTTTCCGAAGTGGGTGTGACGGCTGAGCAGATTCCGGCCATTGTGAAAGACTCGCGCGGAAGCAGCATGAGCGCTAACCCGCGCGAAATCTCCGACGACGAGTTGACCGCCATCCTGGAGGATTTGTTTTGATTTTGGCTTCTGGACTCACTCCCGCCTGGCAGGGCTTGATGGTCTTCGACGGCTTTCACGTTGGTGAAGTCAACCGCGCGCGAGAAGTCTGCTGGTACGGCTCCGGCAAGGTGCTCAATGCGGCGGTGGGCGTGCATCACTTGGGTGGAACGGTCAAGGTGCTGGCCACCCTGGGTGGCGATCCGCTCGCCCAAATCGACCGCCAGTTCGCCGAGTTCGGTATTCCGCGGCGGTGGATCGAAAGCCGGTCGGCCACCCGGGTATGTATGACGATTCTCGACCGAGCCACGGGCGAGGTGACCGAACTGGTCGAGAACGGCCGCCCGTTGTTGGAGGAGGAACTTGTCCGATTTCGGGAAGCCTATGCCGAGGAGGTCTCGAACGCCAAGGTGGCCATCCTGATCGGCTCCTTGCCGCAGGGCACGCCGAAGTCGTTCTACCGGGAATTGCTGCAAGTGACGCCGTGTCCTGCGGTGCTCGATTTTCGCGGCGAAGAGTTGTTGGGACTTCTCGACCTGAAGCCGCTGGTCGTCAAACCCAACCGCGAGGAGTTGGCCGCCACGGTGGGGCAGTCGTTGGAGTCCGACGCCGAGTTGGTCGAGGCCATGCAGTCGCTCAACCAGCGCGGTGCCCAATGGGTGATTATCACGCAAGGCAAGAAGCCCGTGTGGCTGAGTTCGACCGATCGCGTCTATCGGCTGTTTCCGCCTGAGGTCGCGAAGGTCGTTAACCCGATTGGCTGCGGCGACGCGATGGCAGCCGCCGTGGCCTGGGCGGTCGGCGAAGGCCACGAGATGGTCGACGCGGTGCGCTACGGCATCGCAGCCGCCACGGTGAACCTGGGCGACCAATTGGCCTGCCGGTTGGACCGGGAGGCCGTGTGCCGGCTGGCTGAGGGAATTCGGGTCGAGATGCAAGGATGAATCCCGATACCCCTCCAAGCGTTACCACTGCTATCAGCCCACCTTTGTGACAATCCCGTCTGGCACAATCTCTGGCCGGTGCAAACACGGCGGAGTCGAGGGCAAGCCACACGCAAAATGCGGTTTGCCACAACGCTAACCGTGCCCTAACCTTCCGTAGTCGTGTGGTGCGTGGTCTCCTGGGGACTTCTAACGCAACGGGATTCTCAAAACACTTTCTCGTTGGAAACTACGCAACGGCCGGTGCAAACGAGCGTGATTCGCCACCACGGCAAGCACGCGGCAGTGCGCCGTTTCGTGTTGGGATTGGTACCACAATCGTCCGGAGAGGCTCGCCGTGAGCCGCTCGACGGACCACCTCGCATCAGGTTCGCAGCCAAAGCAGCGAACCGATAAAGGGCAGAAACATGGCGTTGGCGAGTTCCCCGCACCGCCGCGGTCTACGTTTTTCCAGGCACGGTCCGCGTCTTACCGTCCTGTGCATTGCCGCCGAGGCCGACGACCCTCATGGCATTACGCTTCAACTGCGAAGCCAAGGGATGGCCGTACTTCGGGCGTTCTCGCCCGAGCAGGGCTACTGGCTGGCACTAGACAACGCACCGGATGCGATCGTGATTGTCGGCTCGTCGAGCGACCCTCGCGTAAGGTTGGTGCTCCGCCGTTTTGCCTCGCACATACTCACGCAGGATACGCCCATTGTTCTGCTCGAAGAGAATGGCACTTCGACCGAAGATTCCGCGCTGGCGGAGTTGGGCGTCGTAGCACGATTGCCCCTGGCCGCCGCCGCGAGTCAAGTGATGGCAGTCGTCGGAGATCATCTGTGTCCGGCCGGTCTTCGGAAAGTCGCTTCTGCGGCCGGGTGAGGAAGATACTTTCGCCGATCTGACTGCGACTATGCCGCGCTAAGTCAAGGCACTAAGCTAGCCGATTTAGCACGAACCGCGATAGGCAAGCCACCGCAAGGCACAAGACGTACCCGTAGCGAGCGAATAGCATATCGCCCACCGTGGTACGACCTGACCGCCTAACCATGATCAATCCCACTGTGATCCAATATCCGATAGCAGCGATGATCGCCAAACGGTTACTGGTACCTCCGTCAAGAATTAACGCGGTGAGTAAAAATACCAAACATTGCCACGCAAAACTGGTGACCAGCGTCTGGTGGAATGTCGGCTGCGTCTTCGTCTTCTCCGTCGGCGATTCGACCGTCTCTTCCGGCGCCGCGGCCGAAGCATCCTCAACTTGCGGCGCTTCGTAGGGGTTGATCTCGTTCACCGCCTTGGACTCGCTTGGTTCAAACGTAAAGGCGAAGCCGCGAGCGGCCGGGGCGTTCCTCTGAAATCCTACGTTCGAAATCCTACGTTCGACGTTCTTTCTTCCCGCACCAGGCGGCTGATCTTTTTGAACTCCGGCGTGCCCGCCTCTTCGCACCACTCGAACAAGGCCGCTTCGGTGGTCGTGAGCACGGCGCCCGACGACTCCATCCGACGCAAGGCCGTTTCGTAGTCGAGACCGAAACGCGAGCCGACCGCATCGACCGCCACGAACACGCGCCAACCGTTGGCCAGCAGATCGAGCACCGTTTGCTGCACGCACACGTGGGCTTCGATGCCACAAACCAGGATCTTATTCGTTCCTTGGGCACGCAGTTGCTCGAACACGGTCGGGCATCCGCCGCAACTAAACGTGAGCTTCGCAGGAATGTTCTCATCGAGCCGCTCGGCCAAAGACTCGACGGTGTGGCCAAGTCCCTTGGGATACTGCTCGGTAGCCTCCACCGGCAAACCCAAGATCTTAGCCCCGTCGATCAGCCGGCGAACGTTGAACACCACGTTCTGGTGCCCCTTGATCGCTGTGATAAGCTTCTCTTGCACGTCGACCACCAACAGCGCCGTGTCGGTGCGGTTCATCAATTCCGGACTGCGGGAAAGAGCGTTGCTTTCGCTCATCATGTTCTTCCTTATTGCGCCTTTGCCGTCTTGAATAGCCACAAACATACCGTGTTTGTGGCGCTAACGAAATGCCATTCGGACGGATCAGATCGGCCGCCATAGGCCATTTTGTCCATCCTGCAAAAAAGCAAACTTCCGTGAACGGCCGCAAAACGAACGCCGGCACTGGTGTGGAAACACACGACCAAAAAAACTCCGGCACGGGGAGTTCCCGCGCCGGAGTTCGGACGTTCGATGTCTATCGACTCGCGACGATTGCCTTACCAAGCGGTGGCCAACGACTCGATGTAACGGCGGACGAACTCGCGATCGGCCACCGAAAGCAGGTTTCTCTGGATCCGCACGTAGCGGCCGTCGGCCTTCTGCAGACGGATCATGCCACCATCGAGCACGCCAACGAATCGGGCTTCGATCTGGTACGTGCCCGAGGCGTCGCTCCAAAGCCGATACGGCTTGACCTCGTTTTGGCTAAACGGATCGACCTCGGCCGGTTTCGCGGGCGCGGCCGGTTCGGCGGGCGGAGCAAACGGATCAACCTCGGTCGGCTCGGCCGGAGCAGTAGGCTCCGCAGGCGGGGCAAACGGATCGACTTCGGTCGGTTCCGCAGGGGCGGCCGGTTCTTCGGTCGGCTCGGTTGCGGCGGGCTCGGCGGGCATCGACGGCTCGGCAGGCGGAGCAAACGGATCGACTTCGGTCGGTTCCGCAGGGGCGGCCGGTTCTTCGGTCGGCTCGGTTGCGGCGGGCTCGGCGGGCATCGACGGCTCGGCAGGCGGAGCAAACGGATCGACTTCGGTCGGTTCCGCAGGGGCGGCCGGTTCTTCGGTCGGCTCGGTTGCAGCGGGCTCGGCGGGCATCGACGGCTCGGCAGGCGGAGCGAACGGATCGACCTCGGTCGGCTCAACGGGGGCCGGTTCTGCAACGGCAGGCGGCTCAATGGCGGGCATCGCCGCTTCGGCCGGCTCCTCTGCCGGTGCCGGAGCAGGCATCTCGGCAGGAGCGGGTGTTTCAGCAGGCTCTTCAGCCGGGGCGGGAGCGGGTGCTTCGGCAGGCTCTTCAGCCGGGGCGGGAGCGGGTGCTTCGGCGGGCATCTCAGCCGGGGCCGGAGCAGGTGCTTCGGCGGGCACTTCGGCCGGGGCAGGAGCGGGTGCTTCGGCGGGCTCTTCAGCCGGGGCCGGAGCAGGTGCTTCGGCGGGCATCTCAGCCGGGGCAGGAGCGGGTGCTTCGGCGGGCTCTTCAGCCGGGGCCGGAGCAGGTGCTTCGGCGGGCATCTCAGCCGGGGCAGGAGCGGGTGCTTCTGCGGGCTCTTCAGCCGGGGCCGGAGCGGGTGTTTCGGCGGGCTCTTCAGCCGGGGCCGGAGCGGACATCTCAACCGGTTCTTCCGGCGGTGCCTCGGGAATGTCACTTGGCATCGGCGATTCCGGTGGTTCCTCCAATCCAGCCTCTTCAGAGGCCGTAGCGCTTAACCCGCTAACCGGGCCACATGCCGTTGGCTCACATACCACCGGGCCACAACACTTCGGCGCCGGCTCACAGCACATCGGCTGCACATCGCAACGAGGTGCAGCACAACGACGTGGACAGCAACGGCCGTAGAAACCGTCGAGGATTTTACACGCCTGTGCCGCTTCTGTCGCAACGAACAACGCTACGACCAGAATCGCACATGTCAAAACTAAACGTCGTTTCATTCGAACGTCCTCCTAAACTACTGTTGCCGAGGATTGTGAGGTACGTCACGATCCTACCGTAGTGACTGCATTCCGAGATGGTTGCCTGCTGAAGGTGAGATTACTGTTTGGTGTGAGGTGACATCCGCCGGGTTGGCGGCCTCGCCACGTTGAGAAAGCCCAAGCAAGTTGCGGCCCTGTCGCGTCAGGTGGTTGCGTCATACAACCCGATTCGATGCGAGTGCCGACGTTCGGACCGAGATTGTCGTCGAGCCAAGGTGGGAAGGCCCCCAAAAGGCCTCTGGCAAGACGACCGACGGCCCGCTACCAAATTGCCCCAGTTTCCCTCGTTTTTGTTACAACAGCTCATCGAGAGCAAGGCATTGCAATAACCCAACTCTCACACGCCCCGTCGACCGTCGTCTCCCGAGTTCTCATCACCCGTCGAGGCCTTCATTGCAAGGTCTTTTCCCCTTGCCGACAACCTCGAAACCAACTGGCAACGGAACCATACCAATGCCAACGGAACAAATGTCTAAACTAATCCCCTCGCCCTCGCTATGCAACCATTTTGTGGAACTTCCGGGTGTGGCACGCGTTTCTCGCACCTCGAACAGCACTGCAGAGGGGTTGAAGCACTGCCCGAATGCGGCGCGACTCGCCGCGCAAACCGGCGGTCCACTACCGAACGCGTCTCACCCTTGGTACACTTTCTAGTTTCCAAAGGGCGGCACGGTCGCCCACCAAACGGTGCTCCTGCACCCAGGCAAGAACTCGCTTCCGTTGGTCGCTAGTCTTTGTCAAAAAGTCGACGACCTTTGATATTAGTAGAGGCGGTTTCAAAACCCGGCTTCGGGTTCGTATATTCGCCGAACGAATGACCTCGATACCAGTTTTGAAACGGCTTCTAGTGAAGAGGGGGATCGGTCAACGAGGGAGATTCTCTCGTGTTCGCCCAGGTGTGCCTTTCGTGGCGTCGCGAGGGGCATGTCTCGCCCTTCACGTACCGTACGAACGTCGCTCGGAACCGATTCGCCGCTTTTCTGGTCGCTTTCAGGTAAGAAATCCATGAGAACTCGCTCCACAACGATCCTCACCGTCCGACACCGGGGTACGGTAGCCATTGGCGGCGACGGTCAGGTGACCGTCGGTGATTCGATCATGAAGGCCGACTCGCGGAAGATTCGTCCCCTGGCCGACGGCCGCGTGATTACTGGATTTGCAGGCAGTGCGGCCGACGCCTTCGCCCTGCTCGAACGCTTCGAAGCCAAGCTGAAGGACTACCCGGCCAACACACCTCGGGCGGCCACCGAGTTGGCCAAAGAATGGCGAACCGACCGCGTACTGCGGCGGCTCGAAGCCCTGCTGGCCGTGGTCGACACGAAGCATACGCTGCTGGTCACCGGTAACGGCGACGTCATCCAGCCCACCGACGGGGTACTGGGGATCGGCTCGGGCGGGAACTATGCGGTGGCAGCCGCCCGGGCGTTGGTCGCCCATAGCAGTCTCGGATCGGCCGATATCGTGCGTACGGCACTTCAGATTGCCGCTGGGATCGACATCTACACAAATGACAACATCGTGGTGGAGGAAATGCCGTGCGAGATTTGACACCCCGGCAGATTGTCGAAGAGCTGCAGCGCTACATCGTGGGCCAGGACGACGCCAAGCGTTCGGTGGCCATCGCCATTCGTAATCGTTGGCGGCGTCAGCAACTCAGCGAAGAAATGCGGCAGGAGGTGGCGCCGAAAAACATCCTCATGATCGGTCCCACCGGCGTCGGAAAAACAGAAATCGCCCGACGTCTGGCCAAGTTGACCGGCGCCCCGTTCATCAAAGTGGAAGCCAGTAAGTACACCGAGGTGGGTTACTACGGCCGCGACGTAGAAAGTATGATCCGCGAGTTGGTCGAAAATGCTATCGGCCTGGTACGCGAGCAGGAGCGAACCAACGTAGAAGACGAAGCGCGGCGCCGCGTGGGCGACCGGTTGCTCGACCTGCTGGTACCCCCGCCGCCGACCTTCGACACCTCGACCGACAGCCCCGACTCGGCCGAACGCTATCAGCGGACTCGCGAGAAAATGCGCGCGATGCTTGTGGCCGGCGAGTTGGACCAACGCCGCGTGGAAATCCAGCTCGAGCAGAAGAACGTGCCCATGATGTTTACCGGCATGGGTATGGAGCAAATGGATGTCGACCTACAGGGGATGTTCGAAAAGATCCTTCCGAAGAGCAGCTCGCGTCATGAAATGACCGTGGCCGAAGCGCGCGAGGTCCTTTTCGAGCAGGAATGCGACTCACTGATCAACCAGGAAAAAGTGCAAGCCGCGGCGATCGATTTGGCCGAAAACACGGGCATTATCTTCGTCGACGAGGTTGATAAAATCGTGGCCAGCGAGAAAGGCCACGGAGCCGACGTCTCGCGTCAGGGCGTGCAGCGCGACCTGTTGCCGATCGTCGAGGGGACCACCGTGCAAACCCGGTACGGCTACGTTCGAACCGATCATATCTTGTTCGTTGCGGCCGGAGCCTTCCATACGGCCAAGCCGAGCGACTTGATGCCGGAACTTCAGGGCCGGTTTCCGATCCGCGTCGAGCTAAACGACCTGACGAAGGATGATTTCGTTCAGATCCTCACCGAACCGAGGGGTTCGCTTACCAAGCAATACACGGCCCTGCTCGATGTGGAAGGCGTGAAACTAGTGTTCACCGAAGACGCCATCGACACGCTGGCCGATTTCGCGTTTCGGGTAAACCAGTCGACACAGAATATTGGTGCCCGACGGCTTTACACGATCATGGAACGCCTGCTGGAAGAACTTAGCTTCGAGGCCCCCGAGATGAAGATGGGCCGGGTAGAAATCAACGCCGCCTACGTCAAACAGCGTCTCAGCGAGGTTTCGGAGGATGAGGACCTAAGCAAGTTTATTCTTTAGATCAGGGGCCAGGGACTCGGCACTGTGGGACGTTAAGGAGCATAGTCACCTCTCGCGAAAGCAAACATGATTAACGCGACATAGACTTTTCCAATTACGGAATTCTCCTTAGCGCTGAACCTGCTCCTCTTCTTCCACCGTGTCGTTTCGCGAGGCCTCGGGCGTGCTCTCCTTCTCGCCGTCTTCCTTCGCTTCGGTCTTGCCCTCGGTAGGCGGACCGTTGTGGCCGCGTCTGAAGTCGAATCCGAAAAGGCTGCCAAAGAGTTGGTTGTCGGTGTTCGAGGTAACCAACCCGGCCGCCGTGCTGGGCGCGTTGCCCGACCTCGTTGAGCCAGAACCGTTGGCATCGTCGACAAGCCCGGCGAGCAGCGCCTGCGAAATATCGTTCTCCGGCGTAGATGCGACGCGATCGTCGTCGAGCGACGACAGCGCGATCGAAGCCAACAGGGCCTGAATGTCGTACACCCGAATCTCGACGGCGATCACGCTGCTTAGACCGGTTGGTTCGCCGTCGATTAGCTCCGTGGCCCGAACCTTTAGCTGGAGCGTTCCGGTCGGGTAGTCCTCCGGCACACTCCAAGTAAGCTCGCCGGAGGACGGATCGACCGCGACGCCGTCCGGAGCCCCGGGCTCTAATGAGTACTCAACCGCATTGGTCGGTTGATCCGGATCGGCCGCTTCAAGCTGCACCGACAGCTCTTGCCCCAAAGCAACTGTTTGCGGTTCGACCGGCACGAATACGGGCGCTTCGTCCACTTCGGTCACGGTGACGGTGAAACTGCACGCGTCGCTGTCGCCCTTGGAGTCGGTCACGCGGATCGTGACCTCGTAAGTTCCGCCACCTTGGGATTCGTTGGGCGTGAAGGTGAAGCGGCCCGTAGTCGGGTCGATCTGGGCCCCAGCCGGTGCTCCGTGGTCGAGGCTGAACGTCAACGGGTCGGCCGGAATGTCGGCGTCGGAGGCCGCGGCCACAAATTCGATCATCTCGCCCTCATCCGCCATCAAATCATCGAGCTCTTCGAGAACCGGCGGGATGTTCTGCTCTTTGACCTGGATGGCCACCGTCGTACTGGTGGCCAAGCCCGTGGAGTCGGTCACGTAGATTTTCACCTGGTATTCGGCCGGGGCCTGCTCTTCAGTGGGCGTCCACTGAAACTTGCCGGTCTCCGAATCGATGGTCGCGCCAGCGGGTGCGTCGTCGGCCAAGCTGTAGGTCAACGGCTCGTCATCGTCGTGCCCGACGACGTCGAACTCGAGCAGCTCGTCTTCCGTAACCACTTGGCGATCGATCTTGTCGATGGTGGGCGCCTCGTTGACCGTGATTTCGAATTGCTGAACGACTTCGTTGCCCGCCGCATCGGCCGCCTTGACTTTCACGGTTCCCGAAGTCGACACCCCTGCCGCTGGCGTCCAGGTTATCACGCCAGTTTCCGCATTGATAATCATGCCTGCGGGCGACTGGGTCAGACTGTACGTGACCGTACCGCCTGCCTCTTCTTCGTCGGTGTTCGCGTCGTATGTATAGACGATTCCGCCTGAGGCTCCGGTAACCGGTGTCGAGGTAAACTCGGGCGCCTCGTCGTCGACAGTGATCGCGAGTGCCGTGGAGTAGTCGCTACTGAGGGTGGCCGTCGTATCGCGGGTACCGATAGTGTCGGCAACGTCCGCAAGAACCTGGCGGGCGGTGATTTGGTGCGACCCGTTTGTCAGTTCATATGCACCAGTGCTTTGAACGACGACCGTGTCGGTTTGAGCCAACGCCGAGCCGATCTTTTGACCGTCGGCATAGATAAACACCGTGGCGCCGGGGGTTACGCCAGAGACGCGGAACTCGAGGACGTCGTTGCCGAGGTTGTCATTGGTCGTAAGGTTGTCCGACGTGTTGCCGCCCGTGTCGGAACTGGTCACCAGATCGACGTCCGTCGGGGCGTCGGGGGTGATGTAGACGGGGATGAATTGGAAGTCCCAGTAGCGGATGAAATCGCTGCTGAATCCGTGGGGATCATACTCGGTGTAGTCTTGGTCAAATGTGTCCGGACTGATCGGATTGACGCCGACGACAATCCCGTAGACGCCAGCCAGATCTTCATCGGCGGTGATCGTTACCAGGCCGGTCTCCGCGTTGATGTCGACATCCAACCCCTCGATAGCAACGCCGCCCCAGTCGGCGATCGCGTAGGCATGGTAATACATCTCGTCGCCTTCGCGATCCCAACCCTCGATCTGGTAAGTCGCCGTTCCTCCCGAAGTGATCTGGATAGGGTCTTCCGGAGAAATGAGAATTGGGTTTTCGTTGACGTAGTCTTCCTCGATCGTCACGTGAAACGTCTTCTCGACCGTGCCCCCGTTGCCATCGCTAACGGTCACCGTCACATCGGCTTCGCCGGTGACGCCCTCGGGTACTTTGAGCCGCAATGTGCCGTTTTCGTTGTCGACGAAGACTTCCATCGACTCGATGACCACGTCGTCGACCGGCTTGGAAACCTCGGTGCTACTGTCTTGTGTTTCCACATCGACCGCCGCGACGGCAACGCGAACGTCTTCACCATCGGTCAGGAAGCCAAACACGCTGTGTTGGAAGTCAAGCCCTCGGGTTTCGTCCGACGTGATGAAGAACTGCGAATCGTTCGTGTCGTCGTACGACTTGGCCATCGATAAAATGCCCGAGCTGGTGTGCAGCAGGTCGGCATTAAATTCGTCGTCGAAGTCCACACCCGAGCCGCCCGTACCGTTGCCGTCGGGATCGCCACCCTGGATCATGAAACTCTCGATGATCCGATGGAACGTCAGGCCATCGTAGAAACCCGATTCGACGAGCTCGATAATTCGGGCGGTCGTTTCTGGGGCTTCGTCTTCGAACAGTTCGAAGATCATGTCGCCGTAGCCCTCGACCGTCATCTTCAGGCTTTGGTTGCCGTCGAGCACTTCGGCCGAGAGATTGCTGTTGGTCGAAGTGACGGTGTAGCTGAGGTCGTCGGCATCGGCATCGTAGCCGTCCAAGGCAATGTGCAGCGTGGTGCCGGCGTAGACGGTCACGTCGTCCAGATCGACCAATGTGGGAGCCACATTGAGCATCTGCCGCTCTTCGAGCGGTTCAAGAAGCGTTCGCCGAAACGAGCGCGCCGATGGATTAGTGGACTTGCGAGATAGTGCCGACTTGCCAGACTGTGGCAACTTGTGAAACAGTGCAAGGTGGGACATCCGACGGAAAACGTTGTTCGTCATGGTGAATCACTCTCGAACGATGCAAGGCCCGTAGCTGCGATTATAGGGTCATCCCACCTCGATTGCCAGCACCGCACTAACCAGAGGGGGCAGCACGGAATACCTTCCGGCGACAGACAAACCGAAGGGGAGACTAGAGTTCGAGTGTAATTGGCCGCAGCCGTTTTCCAGACCGTCGGTCACAAGAAACCGTCTTCCTGCCGCGCCTCAGGGCCGGTTACGCAATCTGCGCGGACAATCCGGGGGGGGCGACGGTGGCAACCGCCGCCGGGATGGCGAAATGTCGGTCGTTGCCGGACTGTGAAAAAATCGCGACGGGCACCCTCGCGAGAGAGGTATTCGTCGGGTTTTCCTGGCAACTGGCCGGGAGCTAATCCCATTTTTTCACAGCCTCCCCGCTTCTCCCGCTACGGGAGAGTGGCCGGGGGCGATGGCCAATCGTCGCAAGTCTCCAAAATCGCATGTGGGTCGAAGGCGTCCCCGCCGCGTACTCACGGCCGGCAAAACACGGTCGCCGACGGCCATCAACCCATCAAGAACGCCAGGATGGGCAGTAAGATGGGTAATAAGATCGAGGCGGCCACCATGATGGCCGTCATCATGAAAACCGTCTTTTGCGCGGCCAATCCCTTTTCCAGATCGGCCGGGGTCTTGGATCGCAGGTATTTGGTGACCTGCGACGCATAGGTCAACAACGAGAAGGAAACGTAGAGGAAAATGCCCGTCAGGACGGCATACACGAGCATCACCAGCAGGAGGACTAGTCCGGCCCCGACGTTTCCGAGCATCACGATCACCGCGCCCACCAGGCCGCCCAAGCAGCCCAGCGCGGCAAGTCCCCCGTAGATCAGGCCGATGATCGCCAGGAAAGATACCCAAGGTCGCGTTTCGCCGAAGAGTTTTTCCATCGCGGGCGTGATGCCGCCGGTGGGTGTTTCCTCGGTGTTGGTTTCCGAAGACGACTCGACCTCGGTGCTGACCGCAGGCGACTCAAAGGGGTTGATCTCGCCGCTGCCGCTGGAATCTGAATCGGAGATGCCGAGGCCGGCAAAGGGATTGTCCTCGTCGGCCTCGTCACCGTTGTCGCTCTCGGGCTGCTCGGCGGCGTTGGTTACCTCGGGAAAGACCTCTTCGGCCCACTTCCACTGCTCCCAACCGTCTTTCAACAGTTGGCACGTGTCGTCGATGCGGCCGTCGGCCAACCAGGCTTCGATCTCCGCCCGATCCACCGGCCCGTATTGCTCGCCCTCTTCGGTCTGCAGATACCACTTGTCTTCGGCCGGTTTGGGAGCCGGTTTTTTTGCTGCCGGCTTTTTCGCTGTAGGCTTTTTCGCTGTAGGCTTTGCACCAGTTTTTGCCGCGGCTTTGGCCACTTCCTGCTTGGCTACCACGACCTTTGAAGAATCGGCCTTGGAGCCTTCTGGCTTCGAAGCTTCGCCCTTCGCCGACTTGGGTTTCGATGCTTCGGCCTTTGCGACGACGGCCTCGGACGACTCCGTCTCGGCCGAGTCGTTCTCAAGCGTGGGAAGCAAAATGATCCCTTTGCATGCAGGACATTTGATCTTCTTGCCGGCGTACTTGTCGGCTACACGCACACGCCTATTGCAGCCCGAACATTTCGCTTCGATTGGCACGACAACTTCCCCCCTCTTTTTTACCAGCCCACCAAGGCTCCTCACCGTTCGATCTAACCCCTACTACTCTAATTGATCCGCCCTGGGCATTAAAGCGCTTTGTCGTGTTTCCGCGGGAAATTTCTGACCCTCCAGCGACGGATCGTGGCCTGCCGTGCCACCCAAATCCACGGGAACACGGCGACCGAACTGCCGCGGTCTGCCGATTTGCGGCGACGGTTTGCGTGGGACTACAATGGATTGGTCCGAAACCCGGCCACCTGAAACCACTGGACGCAAGGCGGCAGGGCCGCCAACCAAACCGGTGCTCCCGCACCCAGTCGAGAAGCCGCTCCCGCTGGTCGCTAATCTTTGCCAAAAACTTAACGATCTTCGCGGTTAGTGGCACAGGAAAAACAAACTTCCGCAGGTCTGCAATACAAGAGGAGATTCACCATGTCGCGGCTGCCATGCCTTGCTTTGGCCATTCTGATCTGGTTGTCGGCCGGAATGCATTCCAACGGTTTCGCGGCCGCCGACGTTCCTTTTCAACAGCGGACCGTGGTCTACAAAACGGTCGGCGATGTCGAACTCTTGCTGCATGTGTTTGAACCCCCGGCCCACGGCGCCAAACAATCGCGTCTGGCCATCGTGTTTTTCTTCGGCGGCGGTTGGGTAGGCGGTACTCCTCGCCAGTTTTTCGACCACTGCCAACACCTGGCAAGCCGTGGGATGGTGGCCATGTCGGCCGAGTACCGGGTGAAGAGCCGTCATCAAACCACGCCGTTTGAATGCGTCGAAGACGGCAAGTCGGCTGTTCGTTGGATCCGTGCTCATGCTGCTGAGTTGGGAATCGATCCGAAACGAATCGCGGCCGGCGGTGGTTCGGCCGGAGGCCACGTGGCCGCTTCGACAGCAGTCATCTCAGGCCACGAAGCCAAGGGAGAAGATCTTTCGATCAGTTCCAAGCCCAATGCCCTGGTGCTCTTCAATCCCGTGATCGACACGACCAAGGCAGGCTACGGCGCCGGCAAGGTGAAAGGGCGTGAGACCGAAATCTCACCGGCCCATCATGTTGTCGAGGGTTTGCCGCCAACGCTCATTTTGCACGGGGAGGCCGACAAAACGGTTCCGTTGGAGAACGTCGAACGCTTCTGCCGGTTGATGAAAGCGGCTGGCAATTCATGCCGGGTAGTCGTCTACGAAGGCCAAGGCCACGGCTTTTTCAACCGGGGGCGTAGTCCGGGCATGTTCGAGAAGACCGTCCAGGCCATGGACGAGTTTCTCGCCGAACAAGATTACTTAGGATCGACCGGCAAATAACTTACCGGTTCGTCAGTCAGCAAAAACAAAGGGCCCCTCGACTTATGCCGAGGGGCCCTTTGGGATTTTCACGCGACCGTTTGCACGGCCTGCACCGCAACTAGATGGGCGTACCGCTGAACGAGGTCAGGGCCTTCATGTAGTTGCCGCGAGCAAAGGCGTTCGGATCGGGGCACTTCTCGCGGCTCATGCTGCCTTTGAGTTGCTCGACCGAAGCGTACTCTTTGCTCTCCATCCAGGCCTGCATTTCGGCGAGCATCCTGTCGACCACACCGAAACCCTGCTTGTAGATGGCCGTGGCGATCATGCCGACGTCGGCACCCACCAACAGCGACTTCATCATCCCGGCGGCGTCGTGGATGCCGCTGGTGATGGCCAACGAGGCAGCGATTTTGCCCCGCAGGATGGCCACCCAACGAACCGGCAACAGCAGTTCGTAGTCGGAACTGAGGACCAGTTTCGTCGAGGTTTCCAACTCCTCCAGATCGATGTCGGGCTGGATGAAGCGGTTGAACAACACCAAGCCATCGGCGCCCGCGTCGTCGAGCCGCTTGGCCATGTTGGCCATCGCCGAGAAGTAGGGCCCCACTTTCACGGCCAACGGCACAGAGACCGACGCTTTAACGGCGGCCACCAGGTCGAGGTACTGGGCCTCGACATCGGCCCCGGAAGTCTCCAGGTCGGTCGCTACCGAGTAGATGTTCAACTCGATGGCATCGGCACCGGCATCTTGCATCAACTTGGCGTAGCGAGTCCACCCACCCTTGCTGGTACCGTTGATACTGGCGATGACCGGGATGGACACGGCCTTTTTGGCGGCCGTGATTTTTTCCAGGTAAGCATCGGGACCCGTGCGGTAGTCACCCGGGTCGGGGAAGTAGGTTAGCGCCTCGGCAAAGCTTTCCGTGCCGAAGTCCTGGACCTCGCTCAGGGCGACGTCCTCATGCACAATCTGCTCCTCGAACAGCGAAGGGAGCACTGCCGCCGCGGCGCCGGCGTCTTCTAGACGCTTCAGCGAGTCGACCTGCTGCGTCAAAGGACAAGCGGCGATTACCAGGGGGTTCTTCAGTTGAAGCCCAAGATATTTCGTACTGAGATCAATACTCATGGTTTTTCCTCCTCTAGGCTTTCGCCGAGTCTGAGCCGTTGCCTTCGGTTGCCTGGGCAGCCGTGGCAGTCGCCGAACTGTAGTCCATCGAGGCCATTTGCTCGTACATCTTGTATCGTTGCAGGATGTCGCTCTGAAGCGAATCAAGCAACCGCTGAGACTGCTCCGGCTTACTGCGGGAGAGAATGGCGAAACGTCCTTGACGCAACGCCAGTTCCTTAATATCGCCCTGGGGCACCTTGCTGACCAACTTGAACGGCTTGGCATCCTCGCGAGGATCGAAGCTATACAGCGGCCAGTAACCGGCAGTTACCAATTCCTTTTGTTGAGTCATCGAGGTCCGCAGGTCGATTCCCCAGCCGACGCAGGTCGACATGGCGAGAATCAACGAGGTGCCACGATAGGATTCGGCTGCGCGGATCGTCTTCAGGGCGTGCATGGGATTGGCACCCAACGAAATCGAACCCACGAAGACGTTGCCGTACGACATGGCGATCAACCCCATGTCCTTCTTCCGACCCGGCTTACCACCGGCGGCGAACTTGGCCACCGCGCCCCGCGGGGTCGCCTTGCTGGCTTGCCCGCCCGTGTTGGAGTAAACCTCGGAGTCGAGCACGAGGATGTTCATGTCGCGGCCGGAGGCCAACACATGATCCAACCCGCCGAAACCGATGTCGTACGCCCAGCCGTCACCACCGAAGCTCCAGGTACTACGGCGGATGAGGAAGTCGGACGAGGCCAACAGGTTTTTGGCCTCCGGATCGTTGCTGGCGGCCAGTTTCTTCTTCAACTCGGCGACCAACACTCGTTGCTGCGCGATTTCTTCCTCGGTTTCCTGCTTGTTGCCAAGCAGCTTGGTGACGATTTCGTCGCCAACCGTGGAGGAAAGCTGCTTCAACAGCGTTTCGGCGTAGTCGATCTGTTGATCGACCGCCAAGCGGAAGCCGAAGCCGAATTCCGCCGCGTCTTCGAACAAGGAGTTCGACCAAGCAGGGCCACGCCCGGCGTCGTCCGTCGTATACGGCGTGCAGGGCAGGTTACCGCCATAGATCGACGAGCAGCCCGTGGCGTTGGCAATCATCATCCGGTCACCGACGAACTGCGTGATCAACTTCACGTAGGGAGTTTCGCCGCAGCCGGCACAAGCGCCGGAGAACTCAAACAGTGGCTGCAAGAGCTGCGAACCCTTGATCGTGTCGGCATTGACCTTCGTACGGTCCACATAGGGGAGCGTTTCGAAGAAGTCCCAGTTGGCTCGTTCCTTGTCGAGATGATCGAGCTTGTACTCCATGTTGATCGCCTTGCGGCCGGCCACCTCTTTGTTCTTGGCCGGGCAGACGTCGACACACACACCGCAACCGGTACAATCGTCGGGAGCGATCTGCAGACGGTATTTCCAACCAGGATACTCCTTGCCCTTGTAGTCGACGACCTCGAAGTCCTCGGGAGCGCCCTTGGCGTCGGCCGGGTCGAAAGCCTTCATGCGGAGGCAGGCGTGAGGGCAAACCAGCGAGCACTGACCGCACTGGATGCAGACCCCGGCGTCCCAAATCGGAATGTCCTGGGCGATGCTTCGCTTCTCGTACTTGGTCGTGCCCAGGGGGAAAGTGCCGTCGACCGGAAACGCGCTGACCGGAATCTCGTCGCCATGAGCGGAAATGATCTTGCCGAGAACGTTTTTCACGAACTCGGGGGCGTCATCCGGCACGGCTGCCAAACGCTTGTGTGTCGAAGTGGCCGAAACGGGTACCTTAACCTCTTGAAGGGCTCCCACCGCACCGTCGACCGCCGCGTAGTTACGCTGCAACACGGTCTCGCCACGCTTGCCGTAGGTCTTCTTGATCGCGTCCTTGATCCGGGCGATCGCTTCATCCTCGGGCAGAATGCCCGACAGCTTGAAGAAGCAGGCCTGCATGACCGTGTTGATTCGCACGCCCATTTCGGCTTCGCGAGCCACACGGTAAGCGTCGACCACGTAGAACTTCAGCTTCTTTTCGATGATCTGCTTCTGCATTTCCACCGGCAGCGTGTCCCACACTTCGTCGGCGCTGTAGGGGCTGCACAGCAGGAACGTGGCCCCGGGGTCGGCAAGCGCCAGCATGTCGAGCTTCTCGGGGAAGTGCGCCTGGTGGCAAGCCACGAAGTTGGCGTTGTGAACCAGATACGAACCCTTGATCGGTCGGGGGCTGATTCGCAGGTGCGAGGTGGTCAACGAACCGGCCTTGCGGGAGTCGTAAACAAAGTAAGCCTGGGCGTGCAACGGGGTGTTTTCGCCCACGATCTTGCACGTGTTGCGGACCGAACCCACCGTGCCGTCGCTGCCAAGCCCGAAGAACACCGCCCGGGTGACGTCGTCGGCTTCGGTATTGAACGAATGGTCGATGGGCAGGTTGGTGTGGGTTACATCGTCGTTGATGCCCACGGTGAAGTGGTTCTTCGGCTGGTCCTTGGCCAACTCGTCGAAGATCGGTTTGACCATCGCCGGAGTGAATTCCTTCGACGACAGGCCGTAACGCCCGCCGACAACCTTCGGCAGCGTGCCCGAGCCAAACTCGAACAGAGCGGTCAACATGTCCTGGTAGAGCGGCTCACCGGCACAGCCGGGCTCCTTCGTCCGATCCAAGACGGCGATGGCCTTCACGCTCTTCGGAAGTGCCGCGACGAAAGCCTTGCCATCGAACGGACGGAAGAGCCGCACCTTGATCATGCCGACCTTCTCGCCGTCGGCCACCAGCTTGTCGACCGTTTCCTCAACGATACCGCAACCAGAGGTCATCACCACGATCACGCGCTCGGCATCGGGCGCACCCAGGTAGTCGAACAGATGGTACTGCCGGCCAGTAATCTTGCCGAACTGGTCCATCGTCTTCTGGACGATGGCGGGCACCTTGTCGTAAAACGGGTTGCAGGCTTCGCGGGCTTGGAAGAAGTGGTCCGGGTTCTGGGCCGTACCGCGCACAACGGGCTTTTCGGGACTCATCGCCCGCTCGCGATGGGCATGAACCAGGTCCATGTTGATCATCGCGCGACAATCGTCTTCCGAAAGCTGTTCGATCTTGTTGACTTCGTGCGAGATACGGAACCCATCGTAGAAGTGGACAAACGGCACGCGAGTTTCCAGCGTGGCCGCCTGCGAAATCAAGGCCATGTCCTGGGCTTCCTGCACGGAACCCGAGGCCAGCATGGCCCAACCAGTACTGCGGCAGGCCATCACGTCGCCGTGGTCGCCGAAAATTGACAGGGCGTGGGTAGCCACGGTTCGAGCCGTCACATGGAAGACCGTCGACGTCAGTTCGCCGGCAATCTTGAACATGTTCGGGATCATCAGCAACAGGCCTTGCGAGGCGGTAAACGTCGTGGTGATCGCACCACCTTGCAGCGAGCCGTGCACCGCACCGGCGGCGCCCGCTTCGCTCTGCATTTCCACCACGTGCGGCACGGTGCCGAAGATGTTTTTACGACCGGCCGCCGCCCAGGCGTCGGGCATTTCGCCCAAGCCCGAGGAAGGCGTAATCGGATAGATCGCCGCTACCTCGTTACAAAGGTGGGCGATATTGGCCGTCGCTTCATTGCCGTCGACGGTCACAACGCGTTTGTTATCCACGAGAGGTCTCCTGAAAAACTAATCCGGTTGAGAATGTGCTACTAACGTTCAAGATGGTGAGAAACTTCACGATCTCTCCGAACGGCTCCCACGACGTACCTTCTGCAGGTCGAAGCCTGAACCGGTACCGGGGCGCGAAGTATTTTTGTCAGTTCGTCCGAGTTTTTTCCCTCGGCAGATACTGGTAATAAGAGGTTTTACAAATAGAAAGCAAAATAGAGTTGCACGATCTTGGGAATATTCGAATCCGCCACTACCCTTCGGCAGGCGGCTCTGGGCCGCCACAATCCTCCCAGAATCACGCAATCCCAATGAGAACGAAGCCATCTCCGCTCGGGCGAACCGGCGAACACCAATCGGCGTCCGAAGTGCTGACGTGTCTCGATTCCACCCAACGTCCAACCGAGTCATGGCGGGATGGCGGACCAGCACGTTCGTGCGAAGGACATCCTCCCTGAATCGGCAAGAATTCGCTCGATCCGTCGAGAGATTATCCGCAAGCGTTCCCTTTCGGGACCCACTGCAGAGTTGTTTCCCTGCCCGTTCTAGCAACGCCGCTGCCCGCTCTCCTTTTTTCCGCGGGCACCAGCGACCTTCCGGAGCCCGGGCAAGAATTATTCAGCCACCCAACTTACCGATTGCCTCGCTTTTTCGCAAGGACCGCCAACGGAATATCTTGCCGAAACGGCTGACCGCACAAGCGCGGCCACAGATCCACAAACTTCGGGCTGGTTGGTCCACGACCAATCAGAGTGGGCGACCTGTTTCTACCGCTGGACGCCAACCGCTTCGGCTGTTTTGACCCTCCAACCGTAGAAAAATCGTCGAAATTGTCATGATCCGAATTCTCTCGGCTCGCCACGGCGACATTTTTGTCAAACTACGCGACGGTGGCGCTTTTCGTAACGCTCTCGTGCGTGCAAGAAGAAAAACGCTAAAAATTGAGCAAAAAGCCGTGGCCGGTGGTCGCGCCTCGAATCGCCGATTGTGTGCTGAAGTGCTCGTGCTTCCTTAGCCAACAAATGTGCGGGTGCCCATATGGTCACGCAGGCGTGGCCATGTTGGTCGGGGTCCCAGCATGCCCAGGCAAGCGTGAGCATGGCACTCTTTCCGTGAATCTGAAATCGGCGAAGCACCGGTCGTGGCTTTTTGCGCAATCGTTGGATCTTATTGATGTTTGCATCGAAAATGATCGCTTCAGGAAACCGAATACCTGGAAATCCAGGCTCCCGCTGGTCGCCTTCGGCTCATTAGCCATGCAAGCGCCAATAGTATCGCGTGCCGCGTCCCCCTCGTCGGCTGGCTCCCTCCGCGCAATACCAGCGATTTGCTAGCATGACGTTATGGCTACTACCCCCATGATGCGACAGTATGAGGAAGCGAAACAGGCGTGTTCCGGTGCGCTGTTGTTGTTTCGCATGGGCGACTTCTACGAACTGTTTAACGACGACGCCAAAACGGCCGCCGCCACGCTCAACTTGGCGCTGACCAGCCGCGACAAAGGCGAGAACGCCACGCCCATGGCTGGCTTCCCACATCACCAGTTAGACAGCTACCTTGGCAAGCTGATCACCGCCGGTTTGCGCGTGGCCGTTTGCGAACAGGTCGAAGACCCAAAGCAGGCCAAGGGACTGGTGCGCCGCGAGGTCACCCGAATTGTTTCGCCCGGCACGGTTACCGACGAAGCCCTACTCGACCCGCGTGAAAGCAACTACCTGGCGGCCGTGGTCACCGGCAGCGGTTCGTCGCCGGCCGCGGCCAACGGTGCCGCCCTGCCGGCCGATGCTGGCGCGAAAATAGGTGTCGCCTGGGTCGATCTTTCCACGGGACGCTTCGTAGCGGCCACGTTTTTGGCCAAGGATCTGGCCGATCAGCTCGCTCGCATTTCGCCCGCCGAATGCCTCATCGCCGAAGACGCAGCCCCGCTGCCGCCTTCGCTCGACGAAAAGATGATGGTTACCCGGCGTCCCGACTGGGCCTTCTCGCATAAGTCGGCCCGCGAAACACTGGCCAAGCATTTTGGCACGGCGACGCTCGACGGCTTCGGCTGGGAGGCGTCCGACGTGGCAGGCGACGACGTGCCGGCCATCCGCGCTGCCGGCGCCGTGTTGGACTACCTCACCGAGACCCAAAAAGTCTCGCTCGAGCACATCGACCGGCTCACGCCCTACCGCACCTCCGGCACGCTGGAGATCGACGAAGCCAGCCGCCGCAGCCTGGAAATCTCGCGCACGATTCGCGACGGTCGCCGCCAGGGCTCGCTGCTGGGGGTGCTCGATCGCACGGTGACCGCCATGGGTTCGCGGCTGATGTCCGATTGGGTTAACAATCCGTTGACCGATCTGTCCGCGATTCGTGCGCGGCACGACGCCGTCGAGGAACTCGTGGCCGAGCCGGCCCTTTGCAGCGATCTGCGCGAGGCGTTGAAGAAGGTATACGACGTCGAGCGGCTACTCGCCCGGGTGGCCACAGGTCGGGCCAGCCCACGCGACTTGAGCTTTCTCGGCCGCACGCTCCGCTGCCTGCCCGAGTTGAAAGCCAAGGTAACCGCGCGTCGCAGTGCATTACTGAATCGCTTGGAGGGCAAAATCGACCTTTGCGAAGAGGTACGTGCGCAGCTCGATGCGGCATTGGTCGACGACTGCCCGTTGAGTAGTCGCGACGGCGGGTTCATTCGCCCCGGCTATCACGAACAACTCGATGAGTTCCGCGAACTCACCCGGGGTGGCAAGCAGTGGATTGCCCAATACCAGGCCCGGGAGACCGAGCGGTCGGGCATTACCAATCTCAAGGTCGGCTTCAACAAGGTCTTCGGCTACTACCTCGAAGTGACCAACGCCCACAAAGACAAGATTCCCGAAGATTACATTCGCAAGCAAACGCTCAAAAACGCCGAACGCTACATCACCCCGGAACTCAAAGAATACGAAGAAAAGGTCCTCACGGCCGACGATCGGGCAAAAGACATCGAGTACGACCTATTCACAACGCTTCGCGATGTGGTGAGTGCGGCTCGTCAACGAATGCAGGCAACGGCCGCCGTGCTGGCCCAGATCGACACCTTGGCCGCCTTGGCCGAATTGGCCCGCGAGCGCAACTACTGCCGGCCCGAGGTCGTCCAGCATCCGGTGCTGCGGATTATCGACGGCAAGCATCCGGTGCTCGACATCATTGAGCCGGACGGTACCTTCGTGCCCAACGATACTATCGCAGGCGGCGGTGCTACGACTGGTGGTGACACAGGGACCGACAGCAGTGCCGGGCCGCAGGGTAAAATCATGTTGATCACCGGCCCCAACATGGCCGGAAAAAGTACGTACATTCGTCAAGTAGCGTTGTTGACGCTCATGGCCCAAATGGGCGGCTTTGTGCCTGCCCGGGAAGCGACAATTGGAATTGCCGACCGCATTTTTGCCCGAGTGGGTGCCAGCGACGAGCTTACCCGAGGGCAAAGTACGTTTATGGTCGAAATGACCGAAACGGCGCGGATTCTCAACACGGCCACGGAGCGGAGCCTGGTGATTCTCGACGAGATCGGCCGAGGCACGAGCACCTACGACGGCATGTCGTTGGCCTGGGCCGTGGTCGAGTATTTGCACGACCACATCGGTTGCCGCACGTTGTTCGCTACCCATTACCACGAACTGACCGACTTGGCCCATTCGCTTGACGACGTGAAGAATCTCAACGTAGCAGTCCGCGAGTGGCAAGACGACGTGATCTTCCTGCACAAAATCGTCGACGGGGCGGCCGACAAGAGCTATGGTATTCATGTCGCCCGACTGGCTGGCGTTCCGCGCGAGGTAATCGACCGCAGCAAGGACATCCTGGCACAACTCGAGGAAGAACACCTCGACGCGGCCGGCAATGCCAAGATCGCCCGACCGGTGGAGAAGAAGAAAGCCGGCCAGGTCCAACTCACCCTGTTCGGCCCGGCCGACCACCCATTGTTAGACGAAATCCGCAAGTTCGACCTGAACAACATCACGCCTATCGAGGCGATGCAGGAGATTCAGCGGTGGAAAGAGGAGTTGGAAGAAAGCTGAAAACAAAGCGGAAAGCTGAGAGCGGAAAGCGGAAGACTATTGGATCCTGCATTGCTTGTGGAACGAGGGCGACCAACGGGAGCCCGGATTGCGGGGGCAGAACGCAACGAAGTGTTCCACAATCAACCTCGGAATCAATAAAGGCACAGAGGCGAAGCCGCTAGCGGCTCTATAGCTACCTACTAACAACAGACTTCTGACAACTGCTTCCCATGCCCGAACTGCTTGGCATCACGACCTATCCGCTGGGATCATCGCCTCCGACAACCGTTGGTGTACCGCGGCGGTTTGGCATCGGCGAGATGATGATGCTGGTCACCGTCTACGCCATACTGTTTGCGATGATTAGCAGCATAACGCGGAGCCCTCAGGCGATGTTTGTCACGGGCACGCTGCTAGCCGGTGTCACCGTAGGACAGATCCTGCTGTTCGGCGGCCGAAAACCGCGGCAAGCGTCGGTGTTGGTGGGCACATTGCTCTTCCCCGTAGTTGTTTTCCTGGCCGTCCTGTTCTCGGACGATCCCACCGACCTGAGTGAAGAACGACTTCTGGAACTTGTCGGGAGTCTTGTGTGTTGCCTTCCCGTCGGGCCGGTTTTCGGCTGGATGGCCGGCACGCTGGCCGCCGGGGTGTTTCTCTTCCAGAACCGAATTGCCGGGAACCACACGTCACGCACGCCGAACGTCACTCTGGTGCCGTTCAACGAGTCGCACTTCGACGCGCTGATCGCTTGGATGCAGCCCGAGCAGTTGTTCGACCTCTGGCATGTCGACTCCTTCACCTACCCGCTCGACCACGCACAGCTTCAGCAGCACCTCGAGTCCATGCAAGGCGAAAATCCCACCCGGCAAGCCTTCATGGCAGTCGACGCAGACGAAGACGACTGCTTCGTGGGCTATGTGGAGTTGCAGGTCGTCGACCCTCAACTCCGCACGGCGCTCATCACCCGGGCGGTGATCGCCCCCGAAGCATCGGACCGTGGCAAGCTAAGCCGGGCCATGCTCACGGCCGTGCTGCAAGAGGCCTTCGGCCGCCAAAAATTTCAGCGGGTTGAAGTCCTATTTCACGGTTTCGACTACCACGCTTACCGTTGCTATCACAGCCTGGATTTTTCCCGCGACGGCGTATTGCGCAAAATGCTGCAATTCGCCGGCACCCTTCACGACGCTTGGCTTATGAGCCTGTTGCGGGAAGAATGGAGTTGGAAACAACCGCGGAAAAGTAAGGCCGAAATCTCGTAGAGAAGCGAGCATATTGGGTGCCGCTGGCTGCTCGTCAGCCAGTGCCTTTCGTGGGTGGCTGCGATGAATTTGCGGAGTAGACGATAACTCTTGTTTTGACCTGAACCGCAAAATCGTCGGTGTTGCCATCGGCAACGAGACGATTACACTAAAAGCAAGACGTCCATTAGCTGTATCCTCCAGTGACTACGTCACCCCGACGTTTTCCAGGTCGCATCACCTGAAGTCCCAACGCGAATAGCAGGAAAACATTGGGGCCACCCGTTGCCGTTCGTTATCCAACGAAGAAGAGGCTTCGATGATCTCAAATCTTGCGATTCGCGCTGCGTTGAATCTCATCGTGGCCGCAATAGCTGCGATGCCCGTACTATCAGCCGCAGCGGAAAACGATTCGACCTCGCCTCGCAACGTCAAACCGTCGATTGCCCTGGTCTACGCGAAGCAATACGATATCAATCTTGGTGGTCTCGAGCGGGCGCATCCGTTCGATATTCACAAGTACTCGAAAATCGCAGCCGAGTTGGTGCAGCAGAAGGTGGTCGAGTTGGACGATTTCCACAAGCCAACCGAGCTACAACCGGCCGATATCCTTCGCGTACACACGCCTGCTTATCTCGAAAACCTCAAGGATCCGCAAAAGGTTGCCGGCTACCTGGAAGCACCCACAGCCGCTCTCTTGCCTGCCCAGGTGTTAGACCTCGGAATGTTACGTGCCTTCCGCTACGCCTCGGGCGGAACGATTCTCGCGGCACGCCTGGCGCCAAAGCACGGCATCGCGGTGAACCTGGGCGGTGGCTATCACCACGCCAAACCCGACCGCGGCGAAGGATTCTGCATCTACGCCGACATGCCGATTGCGATTCGCGTATTGCAGTCGGAAAAGGCCATCGCTCGGGCGTTGGTGGTCGACCTCGACGTCCACCGGGGCAACGGCACAATCGTCTGCTGCCGCAACGACGACAAGGTTTTCACCTTCTCCATGCATCAGGGCAACATCTATCCGATGCCCAAGGAGAAGGGCGATTTGGATATCGAACTCGAATCCGGCACAAACGACGAGACGTACCTCCGCACACTTCGCGGCCAACTCCCTCAGGCATTCGCTCAGGCCAAGCCCGATATCGTGTTTCTCCAGGCAGGCTGCGATCCGTTGCAGGGCGATCCCTTGGCCAGCTTGGCATTAACGCCGCAAGGAATCGTCGCTCGGGATGCGCAGGTAGTCGACTTCTGCGTCAAACGACAGGTTCCCGTCGTCATAACCTTAGGCGGCGGCTACAGCAAGGATGCTTGGAAAGTGCAATACGGTAGCGTTCTGAGCCTTATCGAAAGATACGGCATCGCACGACGGAACACCGAGCCGAAGGCTCTCACGGCCGACGATCAAGACAATTAGTCAACGCGGGTGGCAGCGATAATTATCCGGTATTGACGAAAGTCTTACTTGGCTCCCGACCGCAAAATCGTCGGCATGGCCATGGCACCCCATTTTGTGGTTTGACAAAGCACCAAAATGTCCGCTGCCGAACTTCAGCCCCGACACGTCTGATTAACACTTCTGCCGTCCTTGTGGTAGACTACTGGTGATTGCTTGGCGGACGAGTGAAAATGGTTCTCGCCGTGCACTGGCAAAAACCGGGTACGTCGTCACCGTGCGACACGTTCATCGCGGTTTATTGATTCCTTGGTTGATTGGGGAACACTTCGTTACGTTCTGTCCCGGGAAGCCGGGCTTCGGTTGGTTGCCCTCGTTCCACAAGCAATGCAGAACCCAATAGTTGATCGTTGCTCGTGTGACTGGCGAACCAGGCCGAGGCACGTGGTACTACAATTGAATGAAGGGGAACGCATGTCGCGAAAAATGACTTTCCTGCAAATCGCCAGGCTGACGTTGTTTGTCCTTATGGCAACCTCTACGGTGTCGTCTGCGTTGGCCTGGGGGCCTCACCCGCGGATCACCCGAGCCGGGGCAGAAATCTTGCCGGCGGACGAACCGGTATTGCAGTTTATCGGTAACGATCTTGGCACCCTAAGTACCTGCTCCTGGATGCCAGACCAGACGTGGAACGACGAGATCATTCGTATCGGCGATTCACGATGCTGGGCCCGCGATTTCGTATTCATGCCGGGCGTCCCTAGCGTGGGACATTGTTACCCCGAGGTCACAAGGGCGTACGAGCCCATCTTTCGCCGAACGGTACAAGCCCTGCAAACCGAGACTCCCACGAATGCTCTGGGATGGTTGGGCTCTCTTATCCATTTGACCGAAGACACAGGCGCCCCACCGCACGCATTACGAAACCTTGGACCATACCATGGCCGGCTGGAGAACTATGTCGATGCCAAACAGATTAAAATCCCCGGTTACCAACCTCGTCTGCTAGGCAGTACCGAGGACGAAGCGTTAGCCGGCTACATTCAACGAATGCAGCAACTCCGCGAATTTTCCATTCCCCGTGCAAAGCAACTCGAACCGCTTGCCGAGAAAGACGATCGGGCGGCCATGGAACCGCTTGAATTGGAATGTGCCTTGGAGTGCGCTCGTGCGGTGGCCGATGTGTTGCACACGTTGAGCGTCGTCGGACTTAAGCCGCTGGCAGACCATGGCAGCCTCAAAGGCACGATCACTGGCACCACGGCGGCGGCCGATCCCTCGATGGTCGCCAAGATCATGCTGCTGGGTACCCGCTACTCCACGCTTTCCAACCCCCAAGGCGAGTACGCCTTCCGAAATCTTCCGCCGGGCCAATACGAGATGGCAGTCGTTCGCCCGGGTTTTCTGCCCGCGAAGGCGACGGTTACGGTGGAAGCCAATCGCCCAACATCGCAAGACGTTGAGCTGACAACCACCAGTCCGGCGGGCAATCTTCTACGCTTCAGCGATTTCAGCGTATGTTGGCGCTCTTCGACGTTTCCCGACGGCTGGTGGCAGCAGCGTTGTATCCCTCCAACATCCGTCGATGACAAGCCGCAGCCGGGATGGTGTAGTGAACGCGTGATCGTGAAGCCGGGCACGAAATACTGCCTAACAGTCGAATGGTGCGATGGGGCCGAGGCCAACGTGGCCATTGCCTGGTTCCCTGCGGACGAACATCACCCACCACGGTTGAGCGTTCCGTTGTCGGCAGGCAAGACCACACTGGTCATCGAATCGCCCGAAGACTGCAAGAAGGCAGCCGTGGTGCTTTTCCCACCGCCGACCACACCTAATGCGGCGCTCAAGTACGTGTCGTTGACGCCGGTGGATGCTTCATTGTAGGCTCTGCGAACATGGCTTCTGGGAAGTGCGCTGCCCGGCCGGAGCTTGGCGGCGAGTTGGCTTAAGGCGGAAAGGGCGACGCCGCGAGCGGCTTTTTTCACTCGCCGGCCTGTTGGCGAACGTACTCCAGCAGCGAATGCATCTGGGGATTTTGCGGAAAGCGTCGCACGAGTTCTTCCGCACAGGCGATCGCCCGGGGCCAACGTTTTTGTTGCGAGTAGAAGATCGTCAGGGCGTGGAGGAAGTCGGGGGTCTCGGGCTCCAACTCGTAGGCCGTTTTTAGTTGCTGCTCGGCCTCCTCGGGTCGGTCGAGTTGCTGTAGTGCCAGGCCGTAGTTGTAGTGAATCCGTGCGCGGTCCGGTGCCAACGCGGCCGCTTTGCCCAGCAGCTTGGCGGCTTCCTCCAACTGGTCTTTCTTTTCGGCCATCAAAAGGCCCAACGAATAGTAGGCCTCGGCCATATCGGGACGCAATTCAATGACCTCGCGGAAGAGCCGGGCGGCCTCGTCCTTCTTGCCCTGCTGATCGTAGAGCATGGCCAAGTTGATCCTCGCGGGCACGAATTTCGAGTCGAGTCGCAGTGCCGTGGTGTATTGCTTTTCAGCCTCCTTAATCCGGCCGAGGTTCATATACAAAACGGCCAGATTCAAATGGGCCGCCGCCTGATCGCCGACGCTTTTTTGCCCGAGGATGTACTCCTCAAGCGCACGGTCGAACGCTTCACGGTCGTCCGCCGCGAGCATTTCTTTCGGCACGACTGCCAGCACCCGAGCGGCCTCGGTGCGTACGCTGCGGATCGAATCGCCGACCATCGGCCCCAGCCAACGAGCCAGTTCGGCACGTCCCTCGCCCGTATCCGGCACGATAGCTTCACCCAGCGCCCGCACGGCCGCCGTGCGGACCAGGGCATCGGGATGCTTCAGAGCTTCGATAAACTCGGGTCGCACTACCGCGCTCGGGTAGCGAGCCAGCAGCAACAGGCAACTGGCACGCACCGAGCCGCTGATGTCGGTTCGCCGCAGCACGGCCTCCAGCAGCGGTTCGCCCTCGGGCTTAACCTCGCGACCGGCGGCAATCGCATAGGCGAAGTGTTTTGGCCCCTTGCGCGGTCCGTACCACTCGCGAAGCTTCTCCTCGGCCCACTCGGCCGTTTCGCCCTTCGACTCGTCGTGGTGGCAGCCTGTGCAAGCGTTGGGAATGTCGAGGCTAACGGTTAAGTCGGGACGCGGATTGCGGAAACTGTGATCGCGCCGCGGATCGACCACCATGTAGCTCGTCTCCGGCGCGTGACACTCCACGCAAAGCGTACCCGGTTTCGACGAATCGGGATGGTGGTGATGGGTCGGCGTGTCGTATTTGCCCGCGGGATGTTGGCCCATGTGGCAATCGGTGCAGACCTTGTTGTTGGTTATTTTCCACCAGGGAGCGTCCGGGTCGCGGTCTTTGATACGCATGCTGTGCGGATCGTGGCAATCGCTGCAGCGCACTCCCTTGGCGTACATCTTGCTTTGGATGAAGGAACCGTAGACGTAGTCTTCTTCGAGGATCTGGCCGTCGGCGTAGTACAGGTTCGAGTTGAGCAATTCCGGGTAATAGTAGTCGAGAAACCGGTCGCCCGCTTGAAACCCTGGATACACGATCCGTCGCCGACTGTGACATGGCGCACAGGTTTCGATTTCGACGTGCGGGTCGTCGCTCTTGAGGTTCGGCAAACCGAAGCCCACGCGGCGATCCCAGAAGAAGCTGCTCGCGTCAGACAACTGCACGTGAATGCTGCCCGGCCCGTGGCACGTTTCGCAGCTTACATCGATTTCCGACCAGGTGGTGTGGTAGGTGTTGCTCGCCAAGTCGTAGTTCTTTTGAAGATTGGTCGAGTGACAGGCCGCACACATGTAGTTCCAGTTTTGCAACGGGCCGGTCCAGTGGAGTTCGTCGCCGGCGGGAATCGCTTCATTGGGATAAAGATGATACCAACGCTTAGCTTCGGTGTCCCATGTCAAGGGAAGACACTGCAAGCGACCGTCGGGAAACTCGACCAGGTATTGCTGCAACGGCCGGTAGCCAAACGTGTACTTGACCTCGAAGGTTTCCTGCTTACCGTCGGCGTTGTCGGTAGTGACGAAGAACTTATCGTCGCGGCGGAAGAACTTCGACGTCTGCCCGAAATGGGTGAACTCTTGATCGTCGAAATTGCCCAAAACCGTTTCCGGCGTGGCCGGTTCCATGGCCCGATCGTGATCGGAACCGTGCCACAGGTCGAACTCCGGCTCGTGACAGCGCCGGCACTCTTGGCTGCCCACGTAAGTAGCCACCGCGTCGCTGGGCACGGCCCACCACCAGTCGAACAGTACATACGCTCCACCCAACGCGAGCAGCAGCGACAATACGAGGAGGACACGGCGAAGCATCGTGCGATAGAACAGCGGTGGGCGGAGGATGGTGAAGGAAACCGAGCTAGCAGCGCACAGCAACCGGCCCCAGACAATTTACAGTATACACCGTCGGCCAGGGCTTCGCTTCACCGAAAACCGGGATGGAAAAGCGATCTTCGCACGAGACTTTTGCTAACCTATAAGGATCGACCGAAAAATAACTTGCCGCTTCGCCGGGCCGTGCTTCGCTACGGTCCTCGGGTTTCGCGTTGAAAAACGGAAAGTTATTTTTCGGGCCGTTCTTAGTCGCTGGCAAGCGCAAAACTACAGCAGGGGTCGCCATGGTGCCGGCAGGCGGTGCGCACCACCCGGCATCCTACCACCGCGCTGAGCATCTCGACGTCTACCGAGCAAACCGATTCGGAGCCTTCATACATGCTGATGAAGGGGCAGCTTCGCTTCCTGAGGGTAAGCTCGCCGTTCTCTTCGACCACTTCCACCAACCCACCCTCTTGTTCAAGCAGGTCGGTGAGTTCCTTCAGACGTACGGCGGGTTCGGTGGCCGTGATTCGCGCCCGGTAGTGGTCGGCCAATGTCATGGCCACCCGGTGCAACACGTCGTGCGTGAGCCCTTCGCCCCCGATCTCGTCGAGCGCCCTCCAAATGGCCGGCACAACGAGTCGCTGTAGATTGGTAAATAGAAGCAACAACGCGGCGTTGGTCGCCGTGTAGAGATGCCGCGGACGGCCACGACCAGGCAAACGTTCCGTGTCGCGTTCGACAAAGCCGGCCGCCACCAGTTCGTTAAGTTGCTCTGTTACCGCAGTCCGGGTTACCCCCGTTGCGTCAATCAAATCGGCCACAGTCTGCGGCGGACGTCCAACTAATAGCTTGACGACGCGCATGCCAGCGGCACTAACCGTAGGTTCCACCATATTGCCTTGCCCTGTGCTGCCTACCCCCCACCTTTGGACTACCGTAGTAACCGCATCAGGTTTTTTTTCGGGTGTTATTGATGATAACCTTCAGCCCGAGACTTGGCAAACGCGGGGATGGCGGAACACTACTCGCCGGTGGGTCGGAAAAACAGGAATTATCGCGAGAATGCAAACCCGCCGAACTGGTGGCTTATCGCTAGGCATACAACTTTCAGGGGGAACGATCGGTTTTCTCTCCGCCATGTTAGTAAACCAGCTTCCGTGGAAGGACTACCGCGAATAAATCGTGTTTTCACTGGAAAATATGAGCCATCAGAACGCTTCCGCCTAGTTGCGCGCCCTGGGACGAGCAATGTGTTTTCACCCGGTTTGCCGCTTTCGAATGCGACATTTTTGTCGCGCAACGGCAAGCCTTAGCAAGGCCGTGGGCATGAGACCCTACCCGGCTCTGGCAGGTGGTCAACCCCGAGATTTCAATGGCTTCTCGACACCTCGGTTAAGTTCAGCGACGGGGCAAACGCTGTTTTTTTCCGACGGCTTTTTCGGACATGCGCTCGGTGTATGCCGAGATGCAAACTCTGATCAGACACCGGATTGCGAACCGACCAGCTCAAATGCCTGTGCGATTTCCGGCGGGATGCGAACCGGTTGACCGGTTGCGAGATCGACGAATGCCCATTTCGTCTCGGCCGTAGCCAAGAGGCGGTCATCCGCACGGCGGTGGATCCGGTAACGGCGCACCGACGTCACCCGTTGCATCGTCGCCACCCAGGTGCGCACGACGATTTGTTCATTTTCCACGACCGGATGGTGATAGTCGATCTGATGCGAACGAACGACCCAGCCGTGGCCCAACCGCTGATAGGCCTCCGCGCTGAAGCCTTGGGCGGTCGAATGGGCGATCGCCGCCGACTGCATCCACGCCACGTAAACCACGTTGTTTGCGTGTCCTTGACCGTCGATTTCGGCTTCGGTCACCGTATGGTGGTATTCATAGATCGCAGGCATCAGTGCCTCCGCGCTGCCATTCTTCTGCGAAGAATTCTCCGGGGACGTAAACCGTCAGAAGCTGCAGAATACCGGCCCGTATCCCCCGCGCGTAGGCCAAATCGTCGGCCCGTCGGCGGTGGTCGGGTGGAACGTGAGAAACAGAGGTACCACTCTGCCGGTGGTGAACCAATGGCTGGAAACGGGAGTTCCTCTAGTTCTGCCGCTTCGCGTGCGAACGAACAAAGACTTGGTGATTAGGATCGACCGATGAATTTCTTGCCGCTTCGCCGAGCCGTGCTTCGCGACGGGCCTCGGGTTTCGCCCTGGAAAACGGTCAGTTATTTTTCGGGCCGTCCTTACCCTTTGGACAAAAGCGGGCCAAGTTGCACAATCCGCTTTTGGCTTTCGACGAATGGGGTGTGCTGAACTGGCGTGAGGACTCTCCCAAACAGTATGCTCATGTACGGTCGGCCGTGGCGCCCGGTAGCTCAAGGACCGGTGGGCCCCGCCGCGAGGCACATGCGAATGGCCGGCGACCTATCGCCCGTCGCCATCCACAACCCAATTCACGCAGCGGCTCAACACAAGCAGCACTGCCGACGAAGTCACTCCCAACACGTTTTCGACGAGGGCAATATGGCGGGGTTAGGTTCTATCGACTTGGCTGTGATCGTGTTGTATCTCGTGGTGACCACGGCGTTGGGTGTGTGGCTCGCACGCCGCGTGAAAAACATGGGCGACTTCTTCATGCCCCGCCGCTTCGGCAAGGCGATGCTCATCATGCACTCGTTCGGCACCGCCACCCATAGCGATCAGGCGGTGATCGTGGCCTCGAAGAGCTACACCAGCGGGCTGTCGGGCATCTGGTATCAATGGCTCTGGTTGTTTGTCACCCCGTTTTACTGGATGGTGGCCGTCGTCTTGCGTCGCACGCGGGCGATCACCATTGCCGACATGGTAGAAGCACGATTCGATCGTTCCGTCTCGCTGCTCTACACGTGCGTGGCCGTGTTACATCTGACCGTAGCCATGGGCTTGATGCTTAAAGGTTCCAGCGAAGTGGTGTCGGCCACTTGCGGCGGTGTGATCTCGGCCGAGTGGGCCATCGCGCTGATGACCATATTGTTCGTCATCTATGGCTGCAGCGGTGGTTTGGCCGCCGCCATCGTAACGGACTTCATTCAAGGCATGCTCACCATCTTTTTCTCCTTCCTGCTATTGCCCTATGTGCTCGATGCGGTGGGAGGACTGAGTGGCTTGCACGCGAAGATCAACCAGCCCGAGATGTTTTCGCTCGTGGCTCCTGGCGACATCAGCGTGTTCTATGTTTCGGTAATCTCATTGAATGTGCTGATCGGCTGCATAGTAATGCCCAACATGATGGGTGTCTGCGGTTCCAGTAAGACCGAACTGGACAGCCGCGTCGGCATGATGGGCGGCAACTTCGTAAAACGCATTTGCACAATGGCTTGGTGCTTAACCGGACTGGCTGCCGTGGCGTATTACGCGGGCCAGGAAGTCCATCCGGACGAAATCTACGGCCGCATGGCCCGAGAGTTTTTACCGTCGATTCTTCCCGGCGCGTTAGGGCTCTTTCTCGCGGCCCTGCTAGCCGCGGTGACCAGCACTTGCGACTCGTTTATGATCAACTGCTCGGCCCTGCTCACCGAGAACGTCTACAAACGGTTGCGGCCGCAAGAGTCGCAGCGCCATTACGTGTGGGTAGGACGGATCGCAGCGGCAAGTGTAGTCGGCGGCGGACTACTGGTAGCCTTCTGGTTGCCCAGCGTGGTCAAGGGCATTGAATTGCTTTGGAAGATCGTCCCCATGGTCGGCGTGGCCTTCTGGCTCGGGTTCTTCTGGCGGCGGATGACCGTGGCCGGAGCCTGGGCGGCCGTGCTTACCGGGTTTGCCGTGTTGGGGCTGACTTCGCAGTCGCGCTTCGTAGAATGGCTGGCCAAGCAGCCGATCAACGAACACCTTGCCCTTGTGACTGTTCCTACGACCGACAGCGTCGGCCATGCCATGGCCATGAGCTTACCGTGGCAAATGCTTTCTTACCTGTCGTTGGCTGCGGTGGTGGGAATCGTCGTCAGCTTGGTGAGCAAGCCAGTCAACGAGGCACAACTCGACCGCTTCTTTGCGTTGGTCCGTACGCCGGTCGTGCCGGGTGAAGTGCTCACCGAACCTTGTTGCCTGCCCGAGGGCACCGAACCTGCCCCACGCCGCAATCTGCTTCCGTTGAAGAGTATCGAGCTGCCTGTGCCGTCGCTAACCACGATTATTGGCTTCCTGGTAGGTTGGCTACTGGTGGCCGCGATGATCGGCGGTTTCTATTGGCTGACGCAGGTGTGAGGGAAGGGGCGAGGGGATAGGGGCAAGGGGCGAGAAACGTCAGTCGCAAGAACCACAACGAGGCGTGGTCGCTTCAGCGGCCATGGTTACTTCCATGAAAATCGAACACTTTGGCTACATGGTTGAAGATCCCGCAGCGGTTGCCGCCTGGTATTGCGAACACTTGGGATTTCGCATCGCGCGAAAGATGGACAGCGGCCCGCATACGCACTTTCTCGTCGACAGCGCCGAGCAGATGATGCTGGAGATTTACAACAACTCCAAGGCGCAGGTACCCGACTACGTTGCCATGGATCCGTTGGTACTGCACTTGGCGTTTGCGGCCGACGACGTGGCAACCGAACGCGCGCGTTTACTTGAAGCCGGGGCAACCAGCGCGAGCGATCCCGTCACGACGTCGGTCGGCGACACCTTGGCCATGCTGCGTGACCCCTGGGGCCTGGCGTTCCAGTTGTGTCATCGGGCAACGCCCATGGCGTAGTGGAATGGACAATTCAACAACTTTTTGCACACGCTGACTGACGTCGAAAAACGCCCTTTTCCTCGACGAAAACCAGTCGTTTGGGTGGAAGCTGCCCACAACCCCGTAACAAAGCCGCACCTTTTGGACAATGCGCCTACGACTTTTCACAATCTTGTTCTCCAACATCGACATTTCGTTGATTAATCGGCGTGTTGCGAGAAAATCGAAGGCGAGGCGAAATACTCCTTTTCTTGCAGGACATTCGTGTCCGAAGACAACACCTACCCAAAGGAGAGCGTAATGACACGGCGGTGCCATGATCGGATAATTTGGGTAAACGCAATGGCTATCTGCGGATTGGTGGTGTTTGGTACAGCGACGTTCGCATCGGCAACGGTGCTCGGTATTGATGCAGCGATTTTCACCCCCACACCCGACGCCACGCCCGAGCCCGACCCAACTGCCCTGACCGGCTTCACCATCGATGGTGCGACGTATTCCGACATTAATGGAGCGACGGCTAGCGACGTTGTCGGGGGAAGCGCTCGATTTTACGCGGCCAACGGCACCGATTCGGGAAGTCATGCTGCCGCCCTGAGTGGGCTTTCGGTAACCGATGCCGTGGCCAATGTCAGCAGCGTCGACTTCACGTTGGCACAAACCGTCAATGCCGCCGACAACGTTGGGTTTTTCATGTTCGAAATCACGAAAGCCGGCACGTCGGCCTCGGCCGACGCCGTGACCGTGAAACCCTTGGACACCAACGGCAGCCTGATCTCCACGTGGTCGCTGCTGATCAACAGCAGCGACTACGGTGCGTATCTCGGACAATTCGACGTAGCCGGCAGCAGTACCGATATCTTTCCCGGTGGCGTGGTCTTTTCGGTCGACGATTTCACCGGAGGTACGGGAGAGCTAACCGGTATCGCGGGGCTTCGGTTCATCGACGACCAAGGGACCACCACCTGGGATCCCATTTTGGCCGGTACGTACGTTGTGCCCGAGCCGTCGGCAATGGTTATGCTCGGGTTGATCTTGCTGCCTGGGGTATTGTTTTGGCGGCGAAAGTGGGCACGTTAGTCGAGGTGCTGGTTTCGGTGGCGATGCAGTTCAGTTCTAGAGGAAACACAGATCGTTTGCTCTCGTTGCGTGTCGTGGCGTAAAGCTAAAGGTACTTCATATCGTCTCGTCCTATTGGGCGTTGCATATTGAGACGGCGACTATCGGGAGTCCGGCTTCAAGGCGTTTGACCTTAGCCGACCGTTCAAGAAATATGCAAACGTCAATAAAAGGAAAACTCCAATGAAACGGACTACGACAATTTCGAGCTGGGTCATTGCGGCTGCCGGCATTCTGCCGTTCGTCGTGGGTGCAACGGCGTCGGCCGAGGTGCTGCCGGTTACGAGTGCCACGTTTTTTGTGAGTGGTGGCACAGGCAACGTGACCGAAACGGCACCCTCCAGCCACGTCTATTCCTACGACACCGAACTGACGGGCCTCACGGCTTCCAACGGTACGACCACTGTCACCAGTACCCGGATAATCGGCGCCACGTCGGATGTTGTTAGCGGGGGCAGTCCCCTCTTCTATGCAACCAATAGTCAATATGGCATCGACGCCCGAGCCGCCTATAATGCCGTGATTGCCGGTGGAGGAACGACGGCTGACGCGCAAGCGGCGGTCGCGGCCCAAGATCCCGACCGAGACGTTTTGGTTACGGGAACTCTGATGTCGAACGGCCTGGGAAACGTCGGCAGTGTCAACTGCATGTTCTACAACACGGCCGGTGACGACCAGAGCGGTTTGCAGTTGGTCAACGTTGGCGATCCTTGGGTGTTTTTCTCGTTCGAAATCGGCAGCAACGACGGTACAACAGTCCATCCACTGGATGCCGCCGGAAACCGAATAGGCAATTGGAGCCTGAGTCTCGCTGCCGCCGATTACGGTTCGAAAATCGTGAATATCGACTTGCCCTTCAACAGCAACTCGACGCCCGGCGGAGTGGTTTTCAGCTTGGATGACTTCTCCACCGACGCCGGCGACACAACAGTGCTGCAAAACGTTGCTGGTGTGTCGTTCAGCGGCAACGGGCAATGGGACCCGATGTGTATGGGTATCGCCGAAGTTCCTGAGCCCAGTACTTGGATTATGCTGGTCACTGCAGTGCTGGGCATGATGGCCGTTCGACGGCGACGGACCATCGTGTGTCTGTTGCTGTTCGGCCTGACTGTAGCCGCTTGGTCATCCTCGGCCACCGCTGAGACGATCGGCTACTGGCGTTTCGAGGGGGACGCCACCGGCTTCGTTTCCGACTCCAGCGGCAACGGTTTGACACTTAGCATGACGACAACGGCCCCCACGCCTTACACCTTGCCGGCTAGCGGGGCGGGAGCGTTGTTCGACAATCCCGTTCCGCAAAACGGGCTGGTCAACACCCAGGCGGCCACTTGCGGCACCGATCAGTTTTTCGGCCACTCCGACGACTCTCTGTTCGCGGTCGGCGATTTCACGATGGAAGCTTACATCAACAAGCAGACACAGACGAGTGGGACGCAGTATATCGCCGGGCAGTGGGATAGTGGCAGCAATCAACGTGGTTGGGCTTTCGGGGTCGGTGGTACCGGCACTGTCGCGGGCATTTCCGGATCGGCAAACGACCTGTTCCTTTTGGTAAGCGAAACCGGTGGCGAAAGCAAAGTCGTCGTTTCCGGTATCGACATCGCAGTGGGACACGACTACTTCGTGGCAGCCTCCTTTCATCAGGCTTCAACTGCGGCCGAACGTGAAGTCATCTTCTACGTCCTCGATCTCGATACGGATACGATGACCACCGCTAGCGTAGGGCACGATGTTGAGACGCTCCACAACTCAACAGCCTCGCTTCGCGTGGGCAACGGCCTGAATTCCTTCTTGGGCATCATCGACGAAGTGCGATTTTCCGGTGGTGTTGTGCCACAAAGCGATCTGCTGGCGGTACCTGAGCCTGGCTCGGCGGTCCTGCTAACGCTAGTTGCCGCGATGGTTTGGCCGCTTTTGCGACGAAGGGCAACTCGATAGGCCGCGAAGACAATCACCCGCAATCAACGGAGTAAAACGATGTGCCAATTCGCCTGTTGCCGAGTTCGTCAGCAAGGGTTTCGTGGTTCCCGTTCGTGGCGGAACCTTGCGTTGGCTGTTGCCACACTTGCGGCTCTCGCCTCGCCCGCGCTGGCCGCGCCGCTCGGGTTGGAGTGGTATTCCGCACTCGACGGCGATGCCGACGCGCTCGTAGGCGACTACGACGGCGTGCTCACCGGTACCACGGCAACCACCGATCGCGATGGCAATGCCAATTCGGCCCTCGCGTTTGACGGCAACGATGTGGTAACGATCAACAAGCTCGAATGCACGGAGTTCGAGGCCGGGACGATTTCGGCCTGGGTGAAATTCGGCAGCACTTCGGGCACGCAGGGGATCGTCGCGGTGGGAGCGGCCGGTAGCACAAGCGCTGACCAGTATTTCGACATCATTCAGCAAGCGGGTTACCGTTTCGACGTCGACAACGGCTACAACAGGAAAGACGCCGTCGCCGGCAACCCAGACACCGATTGGCACCACGTGGCCGCTACGTTTGTCGCGGGCGGCGGCGGGATGGCGCTGTATGTCGATGGCGTGCTGCAAGACACCGATACTACGGACGCAACCACTTCGTCCATCATTCCCAACAAGAATTGGTTGATCGGTGACCTAAGGTCTGGTGAATATTACTTCCAAGGCAGCATCGACGACGTTTCGATCTGGAGCGTTGCCTTGCCCGAGTCGGATGTTCAGATCTTGGCCGACGGCGGCTCGCCGCTAAGTGTGCCCGAGCCGTCGACCATTGTGATGCTGCTCGTAGGTGCCGCAGGACTGCTCGGGTGGCGCCGGCGACGGACAGCGTAACACCTGCCAACCAACCTAACGGCCACGTGCCATACCCACACCCAGCCTTCCCGGTTTCCAAGCTCCATTTCCGCTGGTTCCCAAGATCCGGCTTGGGAACCTAATTTCCAGAAGCTCTGCTTCGAGGAATGCAGGAAAGGCATTCCGCTACTGACCGGTTCGTTTCAGGCGTTGCGGAAACCAACGCGAATCATGTTGCTAATGAAGCAGAGCTTCGTGGAGGTGCGTTCCCAAGCTAGAGCTTGGGAACAAGTAATCACAGGAGAATAATCGTGAAAAACATCTTGTTCTGCATTTCCGGCTTGGTTAGGTCACGACGTTTCTGGGCGTACGCATTGGCGTTGGCAAACCTCTACGGCGTCGGTCTCATTGCCGCGCATGCTGCCGAGCAACCGGCCTCGCAGCCTGAATCGCTCGTGGTGGCCACGCCCGGCGCACGCTTCAATCTCCTCGGCACAATCCGTCATCGCACGGCTCAAGACATCAAGGCCTCGAATTGGTCGGTGGGCGCGGAGACGATGGACCGGGACTACACGGTCTACAAGAACTGGAAGAAATATCTCGGCCCGTTGGGCGTGAAAAAGGCCCGAATCCAGTCGGGTTGGGCTAAAACAGAAAAGCAAAAGGGCCAGTACGACTTCGCTTGGCTCGACGAAATCGTTGAGGACATGGTCGCGCAAGGCGTCGAACCGTGGATCTGCCTGTGCTACGGCAATCCGCTCTATTCCCATTACCCGAAAACCAAAAACCTCGACTCGCCGGAATCGCAACAAGACGCCGAAGCCTGGCAGCGTTACGTCGCGGCGGTAGTGAACCGTTATAAGAAACACGTCGATGAGTGGGAAGTTTGGAACGAGGCGGAACTGTCGCTCGGGCGGCCCAACTATGTCGAGATCTACACCGACTTGCTCGTGCGCACTGCCACCGTGATCCGCCGCGAGCAACCCCAGGGCCAGGTAATCGCCTTCGCCACATCGGGCTGCGGTACCCACGGCGATTGGGTCCATTTGGTGTTCGAGCAACTCAAGCAGCGCGATGCCGTCGGGCTGATCGACCAGGTGAGTTACCATCCCTACTCGTACAACCCCGACGGTTCTTACCGAGGCGTTGAAAAATTGCGGTCGCTTGTCAAATCGTACTCCGAGAAGATCACTCTACGACAAGGCGAGAACGGCGCACCCTCGCAAGGCGGTTCCTACGGGGCGATCGCCAAATACGATTGGAACGAGCAACGGCAGGCCAAATGGGCGTTGCGCCGCATGCTCGGCGATCTAGGGCGCGACATCCCTTCGTCGTATTTTTCGATTTGCGATATGCAGTATCCCAGCCGCACGAATTATAAGGGTTTGCTGGCCATCAACGACGACAAAACCGTTCACCATGTGAAGCTGGCCTACGGGGCCATCCAGAACCTTACCGCATTGTTCGACGCCACTGTGGAACGGATCACGGATTTCGACGCCGAAATCACCGGTAGCCTCGCTGCCAACAAGTATACGGCGTTCGGCTACCGCGCGGACGACGGCACATCGGTGATCACTGTCTGGCGCAGCGGTGACCGGCCCGGCACAAATCCGGAAATGGAGCGATTGCGGCTATCGCTTCCCGGTCTCCAGTTCAGCAATCCGGTTTGGGTCGACTTGCTCAGTGGGCGAGTGTACGACATCGACAAAACACTTTGGAAACGAAACGACGACGGCACGGTCTTCGCCCAACTGCCGGTTTACGACTCGGTCGTGGTGATCGCCGAAGCGGCCTGGATTGGCGGCCATCTCCAGACGAAGGTATCGCCCTAGCGGTTGCGGTAGTACGACGGATTAAACCCGGTGAGCTTCTTGAACAGGCGGCTGAAATAGTAAACGTCGTCGAAGCCAACCTGTCGGGCAGCTTCGGTGACGGAATATTCGCCGCTTAGCAGCAGGTCTTTCGCCTTGTTCACACGAAGCCAGTTCTGATAGCGAACCACCGGGTGGCCGGAAAGTTGCTTGAAGAGCACTCGAAACCTCGAAGGGCTCAGATCGGCCTGTTCGGCCAATTCCTCGACGGTGTAGGACTCGGCTAGATTTTCCTGAAGCAAACGGACGATGGGAAGAATTCGCCGTGCATGGGGTACCGACGTCACCGGGCCTGTGCTGCAGCGGACGTAAACGTGCAACAGTTGAAACAGAACGCTACGGCAGCGCAGCAAAAAGCCGGGTTCCCGGGCGATCCAGAGTCGCTCCAGTTCGCTGAACAGCGAGGTAACTTCCAATTGGTTCTTGGTCACCGCATGGTTGGGCAGCGACCCAAAGGCCGATGCCTGCATTTCGCCGGGAAACTGCAACTCGAACGCGGTCGAGTAGAACGACCAGGGCGCCTTCGGATCGCTGGCCCCCGAGTGGGGCATTCCCCGCGGGAAGAAAAGCAAATGCCCCTTGCCCACGGAAAACCGCTGATCGCCACACTCATATTGGGCCTTGCCCGAGGCGGCAAACCCGAGAATATAGTACCGGCGGTTGACGATTTCGTTAATTGCCCAAGCCGGGTCGGGCTTGCGGTGCCGTACGAAACTGATTTCCCCCACCAGAGCATCGTAGGGATCGTGTTCCCCTAGAGTGGAAAACGGGAGGCTCGTGTTCGGTTCTGCTGCCATAGGACTCATTCAATCCGCTGAAGCGACACCAAGGCCAACAAAAAATGTGCCCGAAAACCGTCGCCACGAGATGCCCTTCGTCATCCCGATCGGCAAACCCCAAGACAAGATTGTACCACAACTTAGGTCTCGAACCCAAGTGTTTAGACGGACCAGACAAAAGATAGGCTATTCGTCCATGGGCGCTCGCTTTTTGCGTGCCTAAAGTGGGGATATCCTCGAAGAACGGCTCGCCGGCCAGAGATTTTCTGGTTGGATCGCCACGCGGGAGACTGTTGCGGCTGTGTACCAGCCCTCGCCATCCTTCGAACACTGCCACCCGAACGGCCAAATACGCAAAAAATCACCCGCGGAGGGAGAGTGAGACTGTGAAACAAGACCAGCGGATTGATGCCGAACATGCCCCCAACGTACTGCCGATGGCGATTGCCGACGACGAGCTTTGTCAGCGGTACGAGAAGCTCTACACCGGTGCCGTCAACGACGTGTTGCGTGAATACGGCTTGCTGCATCAAACGTTGCCTCCTGCGATTCTTCCTCTGCGCGAAGGAATGAGCGTGGCCGGTATTGCATTCACGGTGAAAGGGGCAAAGAACCTTACAGTCGAAGGTGAAATGGAGCAACGTGCGGAAATGCTCGAGGCCCTGCACCAGGACTCCGTGGTGGTGTGGGACACCACGGGCGACGACGAGTCGGCCCAGTGGGGCGAAGTGATGACCAAGGCCGCCATCCGCGCCGGGTGCCGGGGCGCCATTGTCGACGGCGGCGTGCGCGATACCCAAAAAGTGCTCGACCAACACTTCCCCGTCTTCTGTCGTTATCGAACCTCCAACGGCATGTTGGGCCGCTTCCGCATGATCGACTACCAAATTCCTGTCCAGATCGGCGGCGTGTCGATTACGCCCGGCGACGTGGTTTTTGGTGATATCGACGGCGTATTGGTCATCCCACGCCAAATCGCTTGCGAAGTGCTGCTGCGAGCCGAAGGCATTGAGAAGGACGAACAGGTCTACAAGCAGTGGATCGACGATGGCGTCTCGGCCACCGAAGTGGTCCGTCGCGGCGGGTATTTCTGACGAAGGTCAAAAGGCTAGGGGCGAGGGACGAGGAGAAGCAAACCAAAATGGACCGTGCTCGCCCCTAACCCCTCGTCTCTCGCCCCCTTGGGAGCGACGACTCGGATCATTATTTTCGGCTTGAGTTTTGCAGAACAAACAAAGGATTTTCACCTATGACGGAACTTGGTAACAAGACGTATCTCATCCCCGGTGCAGCCAGTGGCATGGGCCGAGCGATTGCCTTGATGCTCGCCGCCGAAGGAGCCAATCTGGCCATCGCCGACGTCGATAGCGACAACTTGGCTGCTACCGAAAACGAACTCGCCGAAAAGGGTGCCCAGGTAGTGGCCTCGGTTTGCGACATCACCCAGGAAGACCAGGTCGCCGCGCTGTTTGATGTGGCCAAGCAGCGGTTTGGCAAGGTCGACGTTTTGCTCAACGTGCCCGGGCTGAGTATCGTCGGCCCCATCGCCGAGATGTCGGCCGACGCCTACGACAAGGTAATCGACGTCAACGTCAAGGGAACCTTCCTTTGCTCGAAACACTTTCTCCAGCAGGTCGACGGCGCGACGGGCGGCGTGGTGGTGAATTTCGCGTCGATGGCCGCCAAACGGGCAAACCCCAACGCACCGGTCTACTGCACGGCCAAGGCCGCCGTGGCCATGTTCTCGCAAGGCTTTGCACTTCAGGCCAAGGAGAAGAACGTGCGGGTGACCACCCTTTGTCCCGGCCCCACCAACACCAACTTCTGGGGCGACCGGCCCGTGCCGCGCGAGAAGTTTCTGGCTGTCGACGACGTCGTGGCCGCCATCCGCTTCGTGCTCAGCCTGCCCGAGTACGTGGTGGTTCACGAAATAAGCTTCGAGTCGTTCGAGTTCTTCAAGAAGTAAACGACTATCGCTTCTGACGCATCCTGCAGACGTCGCCGCGAACGGTGAGGTTACAACGTTTACCTTGCGGTTTCGTTGAGCAAAGGGGGGAGCCCTCATGGTATACTTCAAGCTGGCCGATACACGCCGACGTCGTATGGGGGTCGTTCATTTGGGCACGCTCGGTGTGCTGCTAATCGCTGCGTGGTTGCCGACGTCGGTCGCGTATGCCGACGGAAACGCCGATACTGCGCCGGCCGCGGCCGGCCAACCCGACGACGTTGTGCCGGTCCGTGTTCAGGTCGATACGCGGAAGCTGCTCGGCCCGAACGAACCGTTTTGGGCCAACATGGTCTTTCATCCGACCGAGTTCCTCGACGGCGAGTGGGGCCACGACTTGGTAGCCCTGCTTGCCGAAACCGGTGCCGTTCAGCGTTACATGCGGCTGTACAACCAGCCTGAAGACGCCGTCGTGGTGGCCGACGATGGAACGATCAGCTACCACTGGGACCATTTCGATCGCCGTGCCGACTTGCTGTTGAAACACGGCATTAAACCGGTCGTGGCTTTCTTTTCGATGCCCGAGCCAATTGTTGCCGATCCGAAAAAAAGTCGCAAACGTCCTTTCCTCAATGGCAAACGGATCTATACCGGGGTGCCCAAAGACTACCGGCTTTGGCAAACCATGTGCGCCGATTTCACCCGGCACGTCCTCGATCGCTACGGCGAGCCGGAGGTTACCTCCTGGTACTTCACCTGCTGGAATGAGCCGGACCTGCGGGGATTTTGGCATTCAACCGATACCGTTGAATATCAAAAGGTGTACGACTTTTTCGCTGCCGGCGTGAAAGGGGTGAACCCGAAGATCCGCATCGGTGGGCCGTCGTTTTCCAGTGGCAAAACCTTCCATAACGTGGAACCTTGGCGTGTCTTCCTCAAGCACGTTGCGTCGGGTACGAACCACGCCACCGGCGAGCGAGGCACGCCGATCGATTATCTCTCAGTTCACACTTACGGTGGCCACGGTGGCGCCGGCGGCTCCTTCTCGCCCTACCCGTGCGTGGACTACATCCTCGCCCAACAGCGAAAACTGGTCGAGATTCGCAACGAATTCTCACAACTGAAAGACGTTCCGATAATCGTTGCCGAATGGGGTGTTACGTCCGGCGGCGGGAAGACGATGGCCCAGCAACCCATTGCCGAGGTGCGAAACTCTCAGTATTCCGCCGCGTTTCTCACGACGCTAGTCGCCAGGCATCTCCAGTGGCGGCAAACCGATAACCCGAACATTGGCGACTTGTTCCTCTGCATCTCCGGCTACGAGATCGCTCAAAAATACGACTTCGAGGGCAAACGCACCGTTCATACGCTCAACGGTTTTCACAAACCTCTGCTCTGCGGCTACAAGCTGCTGGCCAAACAGTGCCGCCAACTGGTAGAAAGTCGTGTCGATGGCGAAACTCCGACGGTCACCGCCATCGCCGCTCGAGACGGCGATCGCCGCGTTACAATGCTGATCAGCCGTTTCGAAGGTGAAGAAATCAAAAACCTCGCGCCGCCGATTCCGGTCGAATTGAACGTTGCCATGCCTTGGACAAAGCTGACGGACGCAACGGTCACCCATTGGCGAATCGACGAAAACCACAGCAACGCCTACACGATATTCCGCAAGTTGGGCAGCCCCCGAAAGCCATCGCCCGAGCAAATTGCGGCCATTCGCGAGCGGATGGACCTGGAAACGCTCGACAAACCACGTCGCAAGAAGATCGCGGCAGACTACACATTACGCATGCAGTTACCCTGCAATGCCGTATCCTTGATCGAGATTACCCGAGGCGAACAATCACGATGACGTTTTCCGACTTCGAAACCGACGGTTACCGTCGCATCAAGCGGGTTAGCCTGAACTACGTCGAGGCCATGAAAATCGGCGATCGGCCGGGCGCCTATCGCAAAGAACGGGGCGAAAGCGTGAGCCTTTACGGCTCGTACCATGCCGCCCATATTCTCGATCTGTTCGGTGAACTCGCCAAATTCTCTGACGATGATCTCGACACCTGGGCCGAGTTTTTCCAGCAGAAGCAATGTACCACAGGCCATTTCTCCAATCGAACGGAAGACCTGCAAACGCCGCGTTCCATTGCCGATATGGAGCCCTACTGGCACTGTACACGCGGGTGTCTTTGGGCCTTGCGCGTGCTGGGACGTCGCCCGCAGGTCGATCTGCAATTCATGGAACCGCTACTGGAGGCCGACGCCCTGTATCGTTGGGTGCGACACTACGACTGGAGCAATCCCTGGGCGGCCGGCAACCAGGTGTTGGCCTGTGCCACGGCCCTGTTTGCCATGCGAGACTGGTTCGGCCACGGCGAGATCGACGCCCTGATGGAAAAAGGCATGTATCCGGCGTTGGAAGAACTTCTCGACGAGAAGACCGGTTACTGGGGTACCCAACTTGGCGCCGATCTGGCAAACGGCCAGTTTGGAACGATCCACATCACGCCGATCTACTTCGCCCAAGGTTGGCCGCTGAGGGCGGTCGAGCGGAACGTCGACTCGACGCTCGAATGCCAACTGCCCGACGGTTCGTTCTGGCCCGGCGGTTCCGACTGCCCCGACTTCGACGGCGCCTATATGATGGCCAATCTGGCCGAAATGACCGGCTATCGTCGCGAAGACCTCGAACAGGCCGCTCGGGCCTATCTGCAACATGCGTTGATGCACGAAGACCCCGACGGCTGCGGCTGGCTCTTGCACCGTCGCGACAGCACGCCGGCCGACTGGCGACCTCGTCCGCACTTCATCTGGCGGTCGGCCGGTTCGCGTGCCGACGAAGAACTGCGAGACGACGACCCGAACCGTACGCACATCATGCTCGGTTCGTGGTTCTACCCGTTGTCGATCGCGTTGATTTCCCATATGCTGGGCGACACGGGCTACGAGGGCCCCTACCAGCTCAACGGCATGTCGTTGCATCAGGCCAACGTGTTTGTCTAGTTTCACTATGCCACTGTTTCTCACCGACGACGAACGCCGCCAGATTGAACAACAGCGTCACCGCGATCCGATGGGGCGTTTCTACGGTGCGCTGGTGCAACGGGTGGAATATCGTGCCGCTTCGCCCGGCTTGTGCGACCGCGAGACCACGTGCGACTGGTGGCACGTGGCGGCTGAATACCTGACTGACGCGGCCATGGTCTGTGCGCTGCTGCCCTCGGCGAACGTTGAGGCATGGTTGCGCGACGTCACACTGGCGATCGCGCGACGTCCCGAACGGGACTGGATCGGCCCGCCGTATCGCGAACGAACCACGCCGCCGATTGGCCACCTGGAAACGGCTCATCTCAGTTGGGCGGTGTCCAGCGTGCTCGATCTGGCCGGCGATATCTTTGCCGACGACGAACGCGAGGAACTGCGTGCAGTACTACGCAATCGGGCAATACCGCTGTGTCTCGGTTGGTTCGAGGTTAACCGTCACTTGGCCAATTGGCGCTGCGTCATGACAGCCGGCGTGGCCGTCGCCGCGGCCGTGCTCGACGATCGGCCGAGCGTGGAGCGTGCCGTCGAGGAGTTCCGGCTCTGCGGCGAAATCTTCCAGCCCGACGGAAGCTACGCCGAGTCGATGCAGTACGGCAACTATGCGGCCTCCGCGTTGACCGTGGCCTACGAGGCGCTCGTCCGCTACGATGCCTCGTTGGCCGAGCGACTGCCGCTGGCCCCTTACGCGCGGCTGATCCACTGGTTCGCTGCCAGTCATCTCTACTGCAAGCCGCTTTCCGGCTGGGGTGATAAGCCAATCGCTCGGGCGGTGAACTTCAACGACTCGGCCGCCATTTTCCGTCCTAGTGGCGACTTGTTGTTGCACGTGGCCGCTCGGGCAGCCCGCGAAATGCCGACCGAAGCGGGCCTCGCCCGATGGCTGTTCGACACCCATTACCTGGCCCATCCCGAGCAAGGTCCCTTCGACCGAATGAGCTTCGGGTTCGTCAACCATTTCGGCATGTTGACCTTGCCGCTGTTGACGCAAGCCGCCGAAGCAATCACGCCGCAAGAAGCCGGCATTTCAACGCTGCAAACGTTTGGCAACGGCGACGTCATCGTTCGAAACACCCAACCCGCTCGCACCGTGCTGGCGATTCGCGGCGGCGGTGATTTGCTCCATGGCCCGGGTCATGTCCACGGCGATCTAAACAGCTTCATCCTCACGCACAACGACGAACGACTACTCGTCGACCCGGGCCACAGTTGCTACCGCAACCTGATCCACGAGTTGGAAGGTTCCACGCTTACCCATAACACGTGTACGTTCGCAACCGACGAGCAACGCGAAAAGCTGCGGCAGGAAGAACTGCTCCTGCCTCGGGTGTTGCAGCAAGAACGGCGTGCGATGCGCAGTTTCGCGCCCGATGGCACCCTTGAACCGCCGTTCGACCGCGGCGCGCGGCGATTGCTGGCCACGCGCGAGGGCAGCTTGACCGTGGTCGGGTCGGAAGCGGCAGCCCTCTATGGCCCGCCGCTTGAGCAGTTCGCCCGATTCTGGTTGATGGTCGGCCCGCACGTGTTGTTCGTCGTCGACTCGATTAGGGCCGCTCGGCCAATCCGCACCACGTGGAACTGGCTGCTGAACAACCGCGACGGAAAGCTGAACGTTTGCTGGCAATCCGATCAAATAACGGCGCGTCGCGGCCAGGCTGCCATGCGGTTAGTCCACGTCGGCGATGCCGCGCTGCACGGCCCGGTGTTCGGCTACGTTCACGACGCCTACCATCCGTTGCCGGGCCAGCAGGGTGAAGGCCACCCGGGTAGCGGGTGGTTGTTCCGCTGGCACGAGCGCGAGCCCCAAACCACCCGACTCACCGCCCACGCGATCGTGCTCGACACACCGGCCGCTTTGGACGACTGGCGGGTGGAACGCACGGCGGAGTCGATCCGAGTGATCGACCCTCGCGGCGCGGCCCTCGCCCAACTGCGGCTTGATGCAGAAAACGAAATCGGCATCGCGATTCCCCCAGAAAACCGCGCATTCCACTTCCCCTCGTTCCCAAGCTCCAGTCTGCCAGGGCAATCTCCCCTCTCCCTCAGGGAGAGGGGCCGGGGGTGAGGGCCGTCGGCGCCAGAGTAATCACCAACCCAAAGTCATGCTCGCTGACGCCCAGATCAATCGCGTCTTTCGCGCCGCACTCCCACGTGGTCGACATCTTCTCATCGAGATCCATCACCTGCACCCGGTAGCCGTTTTCCGGCAGGTCGAGGGCAATCTTCAGCGCGGCCGGGCTGCGTTTCCGCAAAAACTGCGTCCAGCGGCGGCCGTTGCCTCGTTCGTTCACCCATTCGTCCGTGCCCGCGTAGTTCCGCACGTAGACGAGCACTTCGCTGAAATCTTCCCGGGCGAGATACGTTAGCTGCCAGCCGGGCCCCGTTTCGAACCAGCGCCGGGTGGCCTGTGGCGGGGCGAACTCGTCGAGGTTGCACGATCGCGAGTAACGCTCCGGCTGCAACGTGAAATCGAAGTCGACTCCCTGCGACAGGTAGTGCTGGGTGTAGCGGCCCATCATCTCGTAGGCCGCGCGACCCTCGGGCGTTCGGAACCACCGGTCGTCGTCCAACGGATGGCGCACATCGACGCCGATCTCCGGCTGCCGCCGTTTGAGGCTCGTTAGGTCGAGTTGTTCGATCGCCGCCCGGGCAAGCTTGAACTCGGCCACTTCCGGTCCCCTCGCGTTCCAGAAGAACACGCCCGGGTTGCCGTTGGTAAGGGCAAGCCAGATGATGTCGCGCATCACCCAGCGCCGCGTATCCACCCGCGGATGATGCCGGAACTGATCGCCCGACGACTCACCTAAGAACGACGGCCCACACATCCGCCCGTAGCGAGTGAGCACGTCGATCGCCGCCCCGTAGTCGAACTGCTCGTTGGTGGCGCACGAGTGCGGATAAAGGTGATAGGTGTAGAAATCGAGTTTCACGCTGCGATGCCACCAGAGCGGGTCGGCCGTGAACAGGCCCCCGCCGCCGTGGCTGGCACAAACCAAAGTGTCCGGATCCTCCGCTCGCAGCGCGTCCACAGCGTGGTTCGCCCAATCGGCCGTGCAGTCGATCATTTCGTTTTCCAACTCGTAGGCAAACACCAGCGGATTTCCCCGCAACGCGGGGATTAGCTCGCGCACGTAGCGATCCTGACAGGCTCGCGCATCGGGATCGGTGTACTTGGCCGTGTACGGAGTGATGATGTCGAAATCGCGAAGAAAACGTCGTTGCTCGGGCGTAAGCTTGTCGAGATCTTCGCCCGCAAATGCCGGCAAGGCGTAGGTTTCCAGATGTTTTCGGTTGCAGTAGACCGGCTTGACGTAGTCCTCGTGAATCACCAACTGAAACTGTAAGTCGAACTCGCGTGCCAGGTCGAGGTAATGCAACGCTTCGGCCAGCAGCTTCTGATTCACCCGGCCGCCGACGTCCATCGGCTCCATGCCTTCGCGGCGGTGCGTGCGGAGCATGAATCGCATGGAGTTGACGCCGTTGTCGTGCAAAAACTTCATCCACTGCCGGCGTTGCTCGTCCGTCGCGTCGGTAAACGGCATCAGCCGGCCCCACTCGCCGTCGGGCGTTTCCTCTTGCGTCCAATTCGTGTAGAAACCGCCCAGGGGAACGAAGGCCCGGCCGTCGGCCCGAGCGAAGTAACCGTTGGGCAGCAAACGAATGGGTGCGGCCTTCTGGGCCGTCGAGACGACCGTCAACCGCGTTGGCCCGCCGCTGCATCCCGTGTCGTCTTGGGCTTCCAGACTGTAGACCGAACACTTGGCCGGATCGGCGCGAAGCACGAACGTCGCCCGACCGTGCGCGTCGGTAGTGGCCGACTGCGGCTCGTTCGGCACGAGCCCGGCGACGGTGAGCGTCACTCGACGCCCGGCCAACGCCAGCGGGTTGTTGTCGGCATCGGTCAATTGGGGTGGTCACCTCGATCGGCGTTTCGCGCCGGCTTGGGGCACGTCGTGTACTGGGGTGCGATTTGGTAATGATGCGGCGCGGGCCGGGTTGCGTATCGATCGCTGATTGGGCAACCACATAGCTGTTAAGATCGGCATGAGCGAAATCGGCCCGGGCTTCGATAATGTCGGTCTTTGGGCCCGCACGACGACTGGCAACCAACGTCACCTGCAAGCGGCCGTCGGCGTCAGTCAGCCCCCGGCGCAATCGCTCGCCAGCGGCCAGGCAGCGATACGGCGCCGCCCCCTCCAGACGCCCGTTGGCCGTTTCGGCGAGCCGAACACTTACGGCCTGGCCGACCACGGGCACACCCTGAGCATCGACCACTCGCAGCGAGACGGGCCTGCCTGCGAACCGACCAGCGTCTGCCGTTGCGGCACCTGCAACTCGATCGCCGACGCCACGCCGCTCGGGGTACCCCAACATCTCAACGCCCTCGCGCTCGGCGACGACCAAGTTACCCAGGCGGACCCAATCGATGGCCACCTCGGCGTGCGAAATTTCCGTCGGTCGGGTCGATCCGCAAAGCGGTGAGCATGCCGTGCCAACGCAACTCGTCGGTCAACGACATGCGCACGATTTGCCACTGATCGCCGCGTACCTCGAACTCGTGACGCAACATGTCGCCCTCTTGGTCCCGGGCATACAACTCCCAATTCGCTCGAGGGCAACTTTGGCGAATCTTCATCTCCAGCATGCCGTATTTCGAAAGGTCGATGGCCACAGGGCGCTTGGTCTTCTGACGAGGGTTCCACATGGCGCCCCAGATGAAATACGGATCGCCGGAAACCTCTAGCCGCAAGGCGCCGTCGCGAACTTCTCGCGTTGGGATCGACTTGGCAGGACCACCCCAGCCGTCGATTGCTTCAAAATCGCCTTCGTCGAAGTCCCAAGCGTCGTCGTAGGTATCCCGGGCGTAGTCCGACACGTTCCACGTCGACTTCTTCGGTTGATTCCAGTGCCGAATTCTTTTCTCTACGAAGAGCGGCCGTCGGGTGTCGAACTCGACCACGTCGAAGTACACATACACCGCGTAGGGTTGCTGGCGGCTAACGCCCGAGGGCACGGGCCAGTAAACGGCCCCGTCCTGAACGACACAAGGCAACGCGCCGCCCTGCTTGCCGCACGTATCGTCGGCCTCATTGCACGCCACCACCGTTACGCTCGCCATGTCGATAGCGGTGGAAATCCCCAATTCGGCCAACTCACGGTCGGCATCCCATAAGAGACAGGCCGTCGTCCCGTCGGTGGTCGGAAGCTTCGGACCGACCACCACACGGCAACGATAGGCCCGATTCGACGGTCCCCAGCCCGGTCGCCACTCGCTGCCCGCGTCGACCGCTGATGCCACGTTGTCAGCGATCCCCTCGGCCGGCAACGATTCGGGCGTGTCGAATGTTGCCACGGCCTGCCGGATGTCGTCGTTCGAAAGAGCATTGCGGTAGACGAAAAACTCGTCGAAGTCGGCTTCGGCATAGTCGGGCGAACCGTCGGAGTCGCGCCCAATGTCGATCAGGTCATTCACCTCTCCGACGTTGAAACGCACCCCTTCCCGGTGATCGACAACTCGACCGTCGACGTAGAGACGGAACTCGGCCTCGGGTTGATCATTGTTGACGCCGGCCCAAGTGACAGCCACGTGGTGCCACTGGCCCGGTTGCCAGGTGGCGATCGAAGCAGCCAGCGATACATGGTCGTTTTTTCCCTGGCCACGTACCCAGTAGCAGAGTCGGCCCCCGCCGGCAACGATCGTCCAACGATTCTGAAACCACGACTGTTGCAGCGCGCGGTCGCCGTAAAGACTAAACAGGCAGTGCGATTTGGCGTCCGTGCCGGACCATTGCGGACGTATCCAGAACGCCACCGTGCCCGCCTTACGCGGAAAAGACGCCCGACGCAAAAGCCGGCAGTCGCTTGCCAGACGGGCCGACTGGCCGCGGCGACCGTCGCGGTAGGCGAGGCTTGGCACGGTCGACACGGCGTCCACCGCGTCCTGGCCGATCGCTGGTTGCAGGGAACCGTCGAGCGGCAGGTAGACCCAGGGCGTTATCTGTTCGGCATCAGCACCCACCACGTCGGCACCCAACACAGCGCCCGCCAACACACACCACACGGCAAGGTTTGCACACATCGGTCGCGTTCTCCGTCGATAGACCTCGGCGCCGCACTGCACGGCGATCGATTGACTTTTCCAACGAGTATAAGCCGGGTGACGACGGAGAACAAATTCGTTCAGGCGTGAACGACATCAAAACAGCCTCGCTGTCGCAAAACGGCGAATGATTGTCGCAAAACGGAGCGATCATGCTTACCCTCTCCCGTCGAACGGGAGAGGGTGGCGGCAGAGCCGCCGGGTGAGGGTGGTTTGTAGCGGCGACGTTGCCTTCAGGAAAACGTGCAACGAAAAAACCCCTCACCCCCGGCCCCTCTCCCCGCAGGGGAGAGGGGAGGAAAGCGACGAAACGCATCACCTTTCGCGGGCCAACTCCTGCACGAACAGCAGTTCGTCGTCCAACTCGCGTTGGGCCAGTTCAACTAAGTGGCGGTGATGCGTGAAGAGGATCACTTGGGTGCGGCGCGAGAGGGCGGCCAGCACACCGAGGGTAGCGGCCGTGCGCTCGTTGTCGAAACTGATCAACACGTCGTCGACCAAAAACGGAACAGCCGGGTTGCGGTCGAGCCAGGTTTCCAGACTGGCCAGTCGCAGGGCCAGGTAGAGTTGGTCGCACGTGCCGTCGCTCATGCCGGCCGGGTCGACCGTCGCGCCATTGGGGCGAACGCCCACCAGCGAGTGTTCGCCTTTGGCGTCCACATCGACCCTTAGCCCGATGAACGACTCTAGCGTTAATTGTGCAAACAGCTCGTTCGCCCGACTGAGCACGGGCCCCTCGTTTTTCTTGCGATACCGCTCGATGCCTTCGCGCAACACGGTGGCCGCCAGTCGCAGCCGCAGGTACTGCTGCACATCAGGTTCCAGTTCGGCAACCAAGCGTTCGGTCTTTTCGGCACACTCGGCCGCGATGGCCGCCGTGTCCATTCGGGCTTTTTCGCGTTTTTCGCCACCGATCGTTTCTCGCAACTGTTGACGCTCGGCGTCGAGTTGCTGAATCTCTTCGGTCAATGTGTCAAGCTGTTGCGGTAGCTCGTCGGCATCGACGGCCAAGGCCTCGCCGACGAATTCTTCCAGCGCCGCGCCCGCCGCGTAACGCAACAGGTCTCCCTCGCAGGTGGCCAGATCGTTGCGCAGTTGGGCCTTGGTGCGCGAGACTCGCTCTACTTCGGGAAGCTTGTCGCCCCCGTCGCAGCCGGCCTCCTGGCAGAGCGTGGCCAGCAGTGCGTTGGTGGCGTCGATCGTCTGTGTGGCCGCCATCGCGACCTTTTCACGTTGTGTGCGCTGTTCGAGCAGGGTTTCGTGTCGCTGTTGGTCAGCCGTGGCGCGACGTAGCCGACCGACCAAATCCTCAGCCAACTGTTGCCACGATTGGCCTTCGGTCGCAACATCGAGACGCCGCGCCACATCGGCCACTTCCTGCTGGAAACCTTCCGCGTCGCGGTCGATGCCGTCGATACGCAATGCCAACTTTTCGGCGTCGTTCAGCCGGTCGAAGAGTTCTTCGGTTTGGCGAAGCAGTTCATTGGTCGCTGCCGGGGTAGCCGTGGCATCGAGTCCCAGCGGCCTCACAGCTTTTTCCCATTGGCTCAGCCAAGTCGCCAGTTCTTCGTCGGCCGTGGAGGCCTGTCGTTGTGCCTCGTCCAAATCGCGTTGGGCTTGCGTTTGCCTTTCAGCCAACTGCGTGCGCTGTAGGGTGAGGTCGTCGAGCCGGGCCGCTTCGTCGGCAGCCTGAGCGACGAGTGCCGCCAGCGAAATGTCCTCCTCCATCGCAATCGAACTGATGGCAGCCAACTGCCGATGCAGTTCTTCGCGATGTGTGGCGATGCGCGATTGGATGTTTTCGCAGGCGCTTTGTTGCTTGCGAATCGTCTCGGCTTGTTCAACAAGCCGTTGATGTCGGGTGAGCCACGCCCTCATTTCCCGCGGCGGCAGCGGCTTGATGTCGGTCGACTGCCACACGGCAGCCCAAGATTCCTCGAATTCTTCTTGTTGTTGCTCGACAGTATTGAAGTCGTCGTCGGCCGTAGCGAGTTGGCGTCGCAACGAGACTTGTTGCGAGCAGAGGTGCGTCTTACGGGCGACCTTTTCGGCCGATTTGAACAGTCGGTCTGCCAATTCGTCGGCACGGCGTACCGCTTGCTCATAGGCCGCATCCAGCGACAGGGCCGTGTCGAAATGCTGGCGGAACTGGTACTCGCGGCCCGAGTCGACCGAACGCCCCAGCAGCTTCTCGCGGACCAACTGCCAGCCCAGGTCGCGCAACTCCCGGGCACGTTTTAGTTCGTGCTCGTGCGGAACCTCGCCCTGTTCATCGAGTCGGGAAATTTCTTTGACAATGTCGTCCGCGTCGGCCGCCAGCTTCGTACGACGCTCGGCCGCAAGCGATCGTCGCTGTTCGACCTGTGCAAACTGCTCCTCAAAGCGGTCAACCGTCTCGACCGCTGGCACGCTCAACCGTTCGACGTCCTTGAGACCAGCTTCGCACATCCCGAGTTTCCGCAGATCGACGTCGGCCTGCTGCTGCAACCGGTTCAGCAATGCGGCGGCTTCCGCGCGTTGGGCTTCAAGATCGCCGGCTGCCTGAATGCGGCGCAGTGCGTCTTTCAAGGGGGCAACGTCCGGAGGGACGATCAGTTCGGCCAAACGGTTTTGGCAATCGCGGGCCGTTTGCTGCAACGTTTCGACCGTACGTTTGGCCGTTTTGCGTTCCTTCTGCAAGGCCTCGCTTCGGTTACCCAGGTTCTGGATCTCCAACTGCTCGACGCGTGTAAGCCGAAGTTGTTCGACGTCGTCCAGCGAAAGCTCGGGGCGCAATTCGGCCAGTTGTTGCCGGGCATCGGCAAGCAACTGATCGCGTTGGGCGACCAGCGACGACCGATCGGCTCGGGCCTTGCCGTGGATGCTCAATCCCTTGTGCAGTCGCTCGATGGACTCGGATTCGGCCAGCAATGGCTCGGGGACGGAAAGGTCCGCAATTTTCGCGTCGATTTCTTTGATCGCCGTTTGGGCGTCTTCCCGAGTTTTTTGTGCAGCCAATAAATGACTGACCGCTTCGCTGCGTTCTTCCGAGAACCCGTCGCGCAGCAGCGGCACGTCGTCGACGGCCGCCAGCTTCTCGCGAAGCTGTTGCCGCCGCCCAATCAGCGGCAGTGCATCGTGGATACGTGTCAACCGGGTTTTCTCGCGCGAGAGATCGTGCAGCCGGGCGTCGACCTCGGCCAACCGTTCGGTGGCTTCTCGCAGGGTGTTTTCGTGTTGCTGCCATTGGGCGCTGGGGAGTTGGGCGTCGCGCATCGCCCGTTTGGCTTCCTTTAATTCCGAAAGCCGTGCGTTGATGGCCGGTTTCGTTCCGCTGGGTTTGAACAGCGCGTCGGCTTCGCTTTCCAGGCCGCCTAGCACTTCCCGCAGATTGGCGATACCGGTGCCGGCGGCGAACAGCGTGGTGCCCAACTCGCCGTGGCCCTGGACGATCTTCTCGCCCCCTTCGATCAGCGCGGCGTGGTCGATGCCGAAGGCGGTGGTAAATTGAGCCTCGTCGAGTCCGGCCAGCCAACCGCGCAAGGTGGTTTCATCGAGCGACGTCTTGCCGTCGGCCGCCAGCAGGGTGTTTTTGCGGCCCTTTCGTCGCCAGAACTCCAGTTGGCGGCCGTCGGCATTAGCCAACGTAGCCCCGAGGCGAAGTTTGGGACCGGGATGCAAAAAGGCGTCGGCCGTTCGCTCGGGTATACCGAACAGCAACTGCCGCAACCCACGTAATGCCGAACTCTTGCCCGCCTCGTTGGGACCGTAGACCACGTGCAATCCCTGCTCGCCCGCCGATAGGTCAAGCATAACGTCGGTGAACGGACCAAACGCTTTGAGCTGAAGATGAAGGATCTTCACGAGGCGTCCTCCCGGGCGGAAAGACGCCGTACGAGCATTTGCCCTACTTCTTCCAATAAGTCGGCCGACTGTTCGCCACTTTGCTGTTCGGCGACGTTCAGCAGGTCGCTCTGCTCGGTAAGTTCGGCGGGCAGCTTCTTGTTAAGCGTTTTGAGGTCGGAGCCGAGTATCGCCTGCAATTCGTCGGGCGACGTTTTCAATTGCTCGATCAACTCGACGAGTTCTCCCAACGGCCCGTCGGCCACGGCCATTGCGGCCAAGTCTACCGGCGACGCGGTATGTCGCTTTACCTTTTCGATCCAGACGTCACCGCCGACGTCCAACGCCGTGGCTCGAACGTCGTCGACAAACTGCCGTGGCGCGGCGGCAATCTGCCGATGCGCGGCACACGCTCCACGAAGCTCGACACGAACGGCCAGCGGCAGGCCATCGGCGGCCGATGCCAAGCAGCTCAGTTCGTGTCGCACCTGGTCGAGCACTTCGTCGGACGTTTCCGCACCGGTCACGTCGACCGCACAGGTCTGCCAACGGAGGACGTCTAAATGGTATGGTTCAAGCGTGGCGTGGCTGCGGTCGTCGACCGTAACCAGCGTGCAGCCTTTGGGGCCCGTCTCGCGGATGTGGCGTCCCTGCACGTTGCCGGGGAAGACTACCCATGGTTCTTCGCAGAGAACCTCCCGGGCGTGCACGTGGCCCAAGGCCCAGTAGTCGTATTGTTTGGCGCGAAGGCCGTCGAGTGTGCAGGGGGAGTAGTTTTCGTGCCCCTCGCGACCCGTGGCGCTGGTGTGCAGCAGACCGACATTGAACATGCCCGTTACGGCGGCCGGATAGTTGGCCGAAAGATCCGTGGTAACTGCCGCCCGAGCGAAGCTCTGGCCGTGGACCGCGATGCCCAACTCGTCGAGCACGACCGTTTCCGGTTTGCGGTGCGAGAACATGTGGACGTTGTCGGGCAGCGGTAACGTGCGGGTCATCTTGTTCGCGGCGTCGTGGTTGCCGGCGATTACGAACACGCGAATTCCGGCCTCGCGCAACTTGGCCATTTGGGCGACGAAGAACAACCCTGTGCGTTGGTCCCGCCAGTCGCCGTCGTAGAGGTCGCCGGCGATGAGCACGAACGCGGCCGCTTGGTCGATAGCCAATTGCACCAGGTTTTCCATCGCCCGCCGGGTGGCCTGGCGAACCTCCTCGACCGGAGCCCCCTCGTAACGTTCGAGCCCTTTCAGTGGACTATCGAGATGAATGTCGGCAGCGTGAATGAACTTGAGCATGCTGGGTAGTATAGCGGAGTTCGGCGGAATCCCATAGGCAGGCAGGGGGAGAAAGGGCTTCAGATGGGGGATTTCAGATAGAGGATTTTGTATTTCGGATCGGGGAAGCGATACAACCGCCGCTCGCAGCTTCGCAAAACCCGCGCCAAATCGCAAACGGCACGGCTTGCCACGATAACCGCGGGTTGACAGAATCGGGCCCCCTCCGTAGCCTATCGAGCGAAGCCCAATTCGTCGAATGACGCACCAGCAGCCTACTCTGTCTTGTTCTCCGTTCCCCTCTTTACCGGAGGAATCGCGATGGCCCTGATCTATCGAGTCAACATGTCGGATCTTTCGGTAACAACGGAGGAACCGCAAGAGGCGTATCGCGAGATTGGCGGACGTGCGCTCACCTCGGCGATTGTGGCCGACGAGGTCCCACCGACCTGTCATCCGCTGTCGGACGACAACAAACTGGTGCTGGCTCCCGGCATCCTTACCGGAACCGGGGCGCCTTGCTCGGGCCGTCTTTCGGCTGGCGGCAAAAGCCCTTTGACCGGCACCATCAAAGAAAGCAACTCGGGCGGTCAGGCCCCCGTTGCTTTGGCCGCATTGGGTATCAAGGCATTGATCATCGAGGGTAAGCCCGAAACGGGTAAGCTCTATCGATTGGTGATCGACGGCAACGGCGTGAAAGTCGAGCCGGCCGACGACCTCGCTGGCCTGGGTAACTACGACACGGTCGCCCGACAGTACGAGGAATTCGGCGACAAGATCACGTGCCTGAGCATCGGTCAGGCCGGCGAGATGCGAGCGTTGGCGGCCAGCATCGCGGTAACCGATGTCGAACACCGTCCCACGCGCCACTGCGGACGCGGTGGCCTGGGGGCCGTGATGGGTAGCAAGGGCGTGAAAGTAATTGTGCTGAGGGCCGACGTGAATAAGCGTCCGAAACCGGTCGACCTGCCACGCTTCAAACAAGGGGCGCAGATGTTTAATACCGCCCTGAAGACCAACCCGCTTACAGGTGAAGGGCTGCCCAAGTACGGCACGAACTCTTTGGCCAATGTGATCAACGCGGCCGGCGCACTGCCCACTCGAAATTTCAGCCGAGGCCAGTTCGAAGAAACCGAAGCCATCGGTGGCGAGCGGCAGCACGATGTGATTGTTGAACGCGGCGGCCAGATCGCCCACGCCTGCCACCGCGGCTGTACCATCAAGTGTTCGCGAATCTATGTCGACAAGGACGGTAACTACCTGACAAAAGGGCCCGAGTACGAAACCGTCTGGGCGCACGGCCCCAATTGTGAAATCGACGACCTTGACGCCATTGCCCAAATGGATCGGCTCGAAGACGACTTTGGGGTAGATACGATTGAAATCGGGGCCACGATTGCCGTGGCCATGGAGGCCGGTATCCTCCCGTTTGGCGATGCCAAGGGGGCTATCGCACTGGTCGAGGAAATCGGCAAAGGAACTCCCCTGGGCCACCTGCTTGCTTCCGGCGCAGACGTCCTTGGCAAGGCCTACGGCATAGAACGAATCCCCACGGTCAAGGGCCAGTCGATGCCGGCTTACGATCCCCGGGCGGTAATGGGAATGGGCGTAACCTACGCCACGTCGACCCAGGGCGCCGATCATACGGCCGGCTACGCCGTCGCGCCCAACGTGTTGGGCGTGGGTGGCAAGGTCGATCCCCTGAAACCCGACGGACAAGTTGAAGTAAGCCGCAACCTGCAGATCGCTACCGCAGCCGTCGACGCTGCCGGCGAGTGCCTGTTTATCGCTTTTCCGTTGCTCGACGATCCAAACACCATGCAAGGCCTTTGCGAGATGTTCGCCGGCCTATATGGCCGAGATTACACGGCCGACAATTTCCTGGCCATGGGCCGGGAGACGTTGCGTCGCGAACGAGATTTCAACCGCCGGGCCGGCTTTACTGCGGAAGACGATCGTTTGCCCGGCTTCTTCCAGAAAGAGAAGCTACCGCCCCACGACGTCACGTTTGCCGTGCCCGACGAAGAACTCGACAAGGTGTTCGACTTCGCGGATTAGCCCACCCTGGGCTACTGTTGGCGATGGTTGTGAAGTTTTCGCCAACGATCAGCGCCCAACGGAAGCGGGTTCTTCCCCGGGTGCGGCAGCACCGGTCTGGTTGGCGGCCCTGCCACCCTGGAGAGTATTGCTTGATGCCCTGCGTGCAAGTCAACCTGTTTGCGACCCTGCGACAGTACGTCAGCGGTGCGCCGTCGGTCGACCTGGAGATTGTATCTGGTACAACAATTCGCCAGGTGCTCGATGAGTTGGGCGTGCCGGTCGAACAGACGCAGATCATCTTTCGCGACAGTCGCGCCGCCGAACTAGACGACCCACTGCAAGGCGGCGAACAATTGGGAATTTTCCCGGCCCTCGGCGGCGGCTAATAACTCAAACCGAAAACGATAATGCGAGCCTGTGCTCTATTGAGGCATGCATAGCCAATGAGCGGAAGGCGACCAACGGGAGCCTGGATTTCCAGGCGTTCGGCTTTCCGAAGCGAGCATTATTAATGCAGGTATCAATAAAGGGGCGAGAGACGAGGGGGTAGGGGCGAGCATAGTCCGTTTTGACCTGCATTTCCTCGTCTCTCGCCTCTAATCTTTTGGCATGGCTTGCAATGGACGCAGCAACGGCAAGCCAGCCGCCTGGAACCCCGAGGGCTGTCGGCTACGGCGTCCGCTGCCCGCTGGTAATGTTGTCGTCGATCACGTTTCGGCCGCCGCCTTCCACGAGTAACGGTTTCCAGTCCAAGTCTTTGGAATTGCCGTCCTTCGTGTCGGCACGGTCGATCAGGCAATTGCTCACGCGACAGTTCGTCACGTCCTTCAGTAGCAGCCCGGTGTTATCGCAGTCGAGGATCGTGCAGCCGGTAACGTTGCACCGACGGCAGTTCTCCATCACTAGGCCGGCTGGGGCTTCGCGCACGCCGTTGATGTGCAGGCCGTTGATGGTCGAGTCGCAGCAGCCTTGCAGGAGCATGGCATTGGTCGACTTGTCTTCCTCACGGTAATAGCCCGGATTGCGGTCGAAGTTGTTCACGCCGATGATCACGTTGCTACAGTCGCGTACGCGAAGGCTGTACTTCAGGCCAGTCCATACGGTGTTGCCGACAATCGTCACGCCGCGCGCTTTCAGCAAGTCGATGTTGTATTGCGTGTCGCTGAGTACGTTACTGGCGATGGTTACGTGTCCCCAGGTTCGGTCGTGGGCGTCGGGCCCGATCACTCGAATGTTGGCCGACTCGGGACCGGTTCGGGTGTGCTGGATGGTGCAACCGGTGATGGCCACCTCGGCGACCCCAGCGCCCGTGCTGCCACGACTGTCGATCAGCACGTTGGCCGTCTCCGGCCCGTCTTTGAACATATTGCCTTCGATGTCGCACCCGGCGATATGGATGTTTCGCACATCACCGCCGCGCACAACGATGCCTCCGCCGGCGTTGTAGCTCACATGCGTGCCCGTGATGTTGATTTGGTGCAGGTTCAACTCGTCGAGATAAATCCCGATGCCGCGGTTTTTGTAGACGTGACAATTCGAGATGATGATATTGCGATTGCGCCGGACGAGGTGAATTCCGTGCAGGCATTCGCGGATGTTGACGCGGGTGATTGTCAGTTGCATTGTGCCCAGCGCTTCAATGGCCACGGCCTGTTCGTGATTGCCGACGATTTCCAGACCATCGACCAGGGGCATTCGCTGCCGAGCCCACACGTTGGGTTTCACCGTGCGAGGATCGGCCGAGCCACCGTGGGTTCCCACCAGTCGCAGGGCCGGGCCGGGACCTGCCATCACGATTCGGGCGGTGCCGTCGCCGAGGATCGACGTGAAGCCCACCTTGTCGAGATCTACCACCACGGGCTGGGTAATACGGTACACGCCCTTGGTGAACCGGACGGCGCCAAGGCCGGCGTCGACCGCTTTCTGCAGGGCGGCCGTGTCATCGGCTTTTCCATCGCCGACCGCACCGAAATCGCGCACCGTCTTCTGTTCGGCGGCGATGGCCACGGAGGTCTGTTGGACGAAGACAATGCTCGATAGCAGGACAAGACAGCACAACACTTGGCATCGCATGGCAAGTCACTCCCAATGGCAAGGTGCTCTTAACGAACGTACTGGGTGCCATGCCCACGCTTGAGTGGGCATGCTGCAAATACAGCAAGGTGAACTCATCAACCAGAAGGCATAGACAATCTGACGGAAACTATCACACGGCTCGCCAGATGGAATCGACGAAGTAGCGTTTCGAGTCGAACAGATGACGTTCGATCCGAAATCCACCTTCGGCGGCCATGGCTTCGATCTGGGGAATGTCGTACTTGTAGGAACTCTCGGTGTGAATGCCTTCCCAAGGAGCGAAGGTGAATGTGCGGCCAACGGCCTCCACAGTCACTTCCTGCGAGTCGGTACTCAGCAGCCAGCTTTCCATCCGCCCCCGCCCCGCATTGTATGGACCATAATGGATGAAGCGGTCGCGGTCAAAATTTCCGCCCAATTCACGATTGATGCGGTCAAGCAGGTTGAGATTGAATCGGGCGGTTACGCCTTGCGGATCGTTGTAGGCCAGCCGGAGAACTTCCAGGTCCTTTTTCAGGTCGAAACCGATGATCGCCAGGTCGTCGCGTGCCAGCGCGTGGCGCAGATTGGCAAGAAACTGCCGGGTTTCGCACTGGTCGAGGTTGCCGATGTTCGAGCCGAGAAAGAGCGCCACCTTGCGTTCGGCGCGATGGGCCTTCAGCAGTGCCAGGGCGTCGAAATACTCGGCCACGATCCCGTGAACCGCCAACGAACTGTCGCCCAGCCGCCGCCGCAACGATTGGGTCAACTCGCGGAGTGCCTGGCTGGAAATGTCGATCGGTGCGTAGCTAAACGGCAAGTCGCGCCCGATGAACTCGCGCAGCAACGTCTCGGTCTTGGTGCCGTCGCCGGGCCCGAGTTCGATAAGCTGAAACGGGCGATCGGCCACGAGTTGGGCAATTTCTTCCTTGTGACGGCAAAGAATCTCTCCTTCGCATCGCGTGGGATAGTATTCGACCAACTCGGTGATCTGCTGAAACAGCTTGCTGCCGCAATCGTCGTAGAAGTATCGGGCTGGAATCGACTTGGGATTGCGTGACAACCCCTTGAGCACGTCGCGGGCAAACGCAGCCGCCGCCTGCTTCTCGGTTTGGGTCGGCAATACGTCGAGCGTAGCATGCATGCGATTGCGGGGATTTAAGAGGTTGGCTTGGGGGAGATTTATCTTACTCCGCTTACGCATCGCGGGCCAGGCGGAAGCCGGTGAATTGGAACCGCGTTGCCGCTGCCCAAAAATTACGATAGCTTAGCCGCAGATGGTCTCGTTCGCTCACGCACGATCCGCCCCGCAGCACGCGTTGGTTGTCCATGAATTTCCCGTTGTATTCGGCCAACGCCCCGGGAAACGGCTGATAGCCGGGATACGGCGCGTAGTAGCTGGAGGTCCACTCCCAGACGTCACCCAACATCTGCTGTACACCCCCTCGGCTCCTCGACGCAGGCTCCGGATGCAAACGGCCCGTGTCGAGGAAGTTGACCGCCGCCGGTCCCTTTTCAACCGCTTGCTCCGAGCAATAACGGGCGGCATGCTCCCACTCCTGCTCCGTGGGCAAGCGGACGCCACGGTAGTCGTCGAATGTTTCCGAGCGCCATCGAGCAAAGGCGTCGGCCTCGTAGAAGCTCACATGACAAACCGGCTCTGCCGGATCGACCGGACGCATCCCGCCAAGCGTCCATAGCCACCACTGCTCGTCGCGATGCTCCCAGTACAACGGAGCGTTCCATGCCTTGTGCTGGGCCTCTTGCTGAGCAGCGGCTTGCTGAACTGCGGCCCAACCGTTGTCCAGCCAAAGCAACTGCCGTTGATAGCCGCCGTCGTCGATGAACTCCAGGAAGTCGCCGCAGGTGATCAGGCGGTTTTCGATGGCAAAATCGGGCAGGTACGCTCGATGGACAGGCAGTTCGTTGTCCCAGCACCAGCCCCCCTGGAGGTTGCCAAATTCGACTAGTCCGCCTTGAACTTCGACGAATTGGCAATTGGCCGGGCCATGCGACACTTGGGCCGACGTCGTTGCCTCGCGATACGCAGGCCGCAAATCGACAGGATTTTGAGCCAGGATACATTTGATTTCGCTGTAAAAAAGCTCCTGGTGCTGCTGCTCGTGCTGGATACCCACCTCGGTGACGAACGCCAAATCGGCCCAATGCTCGTCAGCGGCGGTTTCCAGCAGATGTTCCATCCGCCGATCGACGCTCCGACGGTAGGCATAGATTTCGTCAGTCGTCGGTCGGGTGACAAGCCCGCGCCGAAATCGCTCGATCCGTGGTCCGAACGACGCATAGTAGGAGTTCAGCAGGTATTCCAGTTGGTCGTCTTCCGGGGTGCGCTGGCCACCGAAACCGGCCAGCACATTTCGGGCGAAGAACCAACTGGTGTGCCCCAAATTCCACCAAGGGGGGCTCACCTCGGCGATGGGCTGAATCCGGTAGTCCTCGGCCGCCAACGGCTCGCACATGGCCACACTGGCCGCACGCGTCGTGCGAAAACGATCTCGTAGCGTTAGGCGGTTGGTCTCGACGGTTTGTGTCCACGACATCGGCTCAGCCCCTTAAGCAGCCTGATTATTGTCCCGTTAGTCTAACAAAAAACCGAAAGGCTGGCACCCATGGGGTGGAAGTGTTCCGTCATGATAGGGTGCCTCTTGGGAGTCGTGAGCTTGCTGGAAAATCGAAAAGCGGCGATTTGCCTCCAAGTGGCCCAAAATGCAGTCTTTCGTACCACCCCCCACTGGCGGGTGGTTTTTCCAAGATTAATCACAACAAACTATTCTCCGGGTTGTACAAGAGACGATTTTTGATAAACTTACGTGTTTACCTGACCAACCCTGTACCGGGGTGGGTATGCACGCGTAAGTCAACGGCGTGCCTCCCCTGTAAATACGATCACCAACGACTAAACGGCAATCTGACAGGACCCACGTATGGCAAGGCGACTCCAAGTTAACAGACCGAGTCGACGTCGCTCGAAGACCACTAAAACCCGCGGCAAGAAAAAGGATCCCATCTTCGTAGATGGCCAACGGCCGCGGCCGATGTATGTCGACTACAAGGACGTCGAACTGCTCAAGAAACTCACCAACCGGCAGGGCAAGATCATCGGGCGCCGCAAGAGCGGTTGCACGGCCGTGAGCCAACATGCCGTAGCGGCCGCGATTAAGCGGGCACGATTCATGGGCCTGATGCCCTACATCGGTGAGTAGCACCGGCGTTGCGTAGCGGTTACGAGCTTACCGCACACAGCCGGCCGACAATATCCCTACGCTGTGCTTCCTGAAGACAGCCGGGGGGTAATGTCTGCCGGCTTTTGCTGTGCGCTTCGGCTCGGCACACGCGGCGGCACCCAAACTGGTGGGCTGCCCATATCGAGTCTACCGGTCGGGTGCCATGGGCGGCTTGCCCGCCCTTGCCGAATCAGGGGCAAACAAGCTCTGTCCCTGGCGCCCGCAACTTCCAGCTGAACGGAAGACTATTGCAGCTCGATGGTCAGCTTGGGCGTATACTCCGTTTGCTCTGCCTCGGAGGCCAGGATTTGCATCCGCGTCCAGTTGCCCTCGTCGATCGCGGGATCGATCACCGGCGCAATGGCCAGCCCATGGTTTGGCATCCGGCCTGAAAGCCAGTCGCGCACCAAGCGGGTGACGTCGATTTGGTACTCCAGCGGAGGGTCGACCGTATCGGTTCCGGCGTCGGGTGGCACCACGATGTGTCGGCTCGGCTGACCCGTGTCGATCCCAAAGGCGAACCCATTTCTTCCTCGCCAGCGTCCGTCCTTTCGGGGGTGGCGCCATGTCACGCTGCCTTCGTCCCAGAGCGATTTCACGCCAAACGCGCAAACCTTCGAGTTTCCTCGACTGCTAGGGTCCCACACGTAGAAGCTCACCACCGCACGGCGCACTTTGGCGTTTCGCGGCAGGCGTAGCTTGCTTAGGTCGAACCGTACGAGCAGAGCGCCGCTGGCGTCCGTGCGGCGGAGGCGGTTGTCCCGGGCTTCATTGCCAACCGGTTGGTCGGGAAGTTTCGGATCGATAATAGCGTCGCGCACCACCTCGCGTCCCTGCAAAACGCGGAAGGCCGAAGGCGGAGCAGCGGGCGCCGAGGTTGCCTGGGCCGCCGTAACAACGGCCGCCTGTCCTTGCACGTAGGCCTCGGCCCCGGCCTTGGGGTTGCGCGGCGGAGTACGCAACGCGACCAAACGTCGCCGCGGCTCCGGATGTGATCGGGAAAGCACCTGAGCGATCCGAATGCGCACTGCCCAAACGTCCTGAGGTCGCAGCGTGGCGTAGTGGACCGCGCCGGCGTCCTCGTCGTCCGTGTGGCCAGTGCCCAGGTGTTCGGCATCCAACTGTAGCGCACGGCGCACGGCTTGGCCAACGGCCCAACGCGGTTGGCGAAGCTGCTGGGTCAATAGCGTCAAGTATTCAACGTCCTGCTGCCCACGCCGGTAGGCCTTGAGTCGAATCGAAGGCACGGGCACCTTCAGTCCCACCGGTTCACCAGGATAGAAAAGCGACAATTGATCGGCCTCTTGCCACGACTCCGGGCGACCGATGGTTTGCCAGGGCAACACGCCGTCGCCCTCTTCGGTCCAACTGTCGAGGCACCAGCCGACGGCCTGCATGTTGCTATCCTCGATGGCGTTGTTCGTGCCGTAGGGAACTACGATTTGCCCGAACGCCCGTTTGCGGTCGACAACCATGCGGTGGTACTTGCTGAAGGCCGCCCCGCCGACCACGTTGTAGTCCAACACGTGATCGAGCGTGTTTCGCTGCCACTGGGGACGCGAAATATCGCAGCGGTAGCAAAGCCTCGCGTTGCCCGAGGTGCCCAGTGCGTTGTGTACTCCCTCGTGAAACGCCTCGCCGAAATAGCGCAGGGCCCAAAAATCCTGGAAGTTGGCCGGCTCGTCCAACAGCCAGGGAGAACTCCCGCGCGACCAACCCTTGCGTTTGTAGTTGTTTTTGTTGTTTAGGTAACACTGGAAGATCGTGTCGTGCCACCCGCGGGCCTCGAAATGTTCGGCCATCTGGCCGGAAGCCGCCACGAAGGCCTCGCGGTAGCCCGGCCGAAAGGCCCGATCGGCCCAATAGCTGTCGTTGTAGTAGGCGTCGATCTCGCTGGGCCAATTTTCGTGTAGCGGCAGGTAGAAGACTTCCAGGGGCACACCTTTGCGCGGCAAGTCGTCGAATGCGTGGCCGTCCAAAAACGGCCCGAACCGCCGATCCCAGGCCGAAAAATCCAGATGCTGCCCGTCCCATTGCGGCGCACAGCCCGAGTGAATCGAGCCGTTCTGCGAATAGGGCAACCGATTCAACACCGTGCGATGCCGATGGGCCAGTCGGTAGTAGTCGCCCTCGTTTTCCGGCAGCCCGTAGCAGTTCATCTCGGGTAGAAAGCTCAAGTAGTCGGGCAAAGTGAAGTCCCACACCCACAAGAGCACGGGAACCTCGACGATTGTCCCGTTGGCCGCCAACCGAAGCGTGCCGGTGTGTCCGCCCGAGGCCGCGTTGTGCGGCACATAAACTTCGCACAAGAGGCTCCCGTGGCGTTGGCCGTCGAGCTTGGCGGTCGCGTCGGGCAGGTCGAAAGTTCCTCGCAACGGAACAATCGGGTCGGGCAACGGTCCTTGTTTCGACTGTACGTAGCAATACTTCCCAAACTCTACCTGCGGTTTGTCGCCCGACGCGGCAAACACCAACGACGGTGTCAGCCCTTCGACGTTTCCTTCCAAGGCAATCTGAAATGCAACGAATTCGTTCCGCGCGGCAGCAAGTCGGATTTGCCCAACCTTGGCCGACCAGAGGTGGTTCGCCGCCGGGTAGCCATCGGGTTGCGGCGGAATCATTTGGCCGGTGATCGGGTGGACTTTGTCCAGAGGATCGAGGATGGCGACCGTTGCCTCGCCCAGGGCCGGCAACGCATTTTCTTTGCTGAACGCCTGAGGTGGAGTGCCGGGCAGGTCAAACTGCGGACGATCCGACACTCGAAACGTCAGAGTTGCCGCTGGGCCCTGGTTACCGGCCGCGTCGACCGCACGAACGGCCAGCTTTGCCACGGCCCCCGGCGTAAGCTCCAAATCGCGCAATCGCATCGACACGCGCTGGCCGATCGGCCCTGCCAGTGGGATCAGGTAACGGGGCACCGGCTTGCCGCCAAGTTCGACGAAGAATCCCAGCGTGCCGGCTGGTCCCTGATCGGCCGGCGTTTCCCAACTCACCAACGCCTCGCCAGCCGGTAGTTCGGCAATATTCGCCGCCAAACGAGTCGGGGCGGTCGGCGGTTGTCTGTCGGGTTTGCCCAGGTAGACCGTCAAGTAGGGCACGGCCCGACCGCGCTGCTGGCGGCTGTAGAAAAACCGGTTTGGCATATGCCGAAATTCGAACTGCTCGCCACGACGAGTCCACTCCGAGCCCGTGTCGTCGAACACCAACAGCCCATGGCTGATGCCCGCGACGCGAGCCGCCAGGACCGCCGGATCGACCGGAATCTGCTGTTCGCCGTCGGCCGGGCGATGGTCGTTCGGTCGGGCGTCGGCCATGCGCCATAACGTGCCTCCCGAGCCAAGCATTACGGCCGTCAAGTCGCTACCCGCAAAGGCCCAGAGCAGATCGGGGTGTTGCTGGCGGTTGAACGACGAACTGCCGATTTCCGGTGCATAGCTTACCGACGTACCTTCCACCCAAGGCGAACCAAAACTGCCCACGGTGATTCGCCTCAGCAGTTCGTCGGATGCCAAACCGACGTGGAGCGTCACTCCGTTGATCACGCGACCCTTGAGACGCTCGGGATCGAAATCCAGCAGCGACATTTCCTGATACGACTTGACCTTCAGCCGCGGCGCTCCGCCCGTATTACAGTCGGCCTCGTGTCCGACGTCGGAAAACCAGGCGTCTCGCGTGATTTCTACCCGCACGGCTTCGCCCGAGGGAACTGCATTTTTGATGGGAAGCGACGGTGCTCGGCTGCTAACGTGACCAGGCGACGGAGAATCACTTGGCTCGTTTCGCGACACCTCGGGTGTCGCCGGGCGGGGTAATCCGTCGAGCACCGTTCGTTTGACTTCACCAATCTTCTTGACCGAAAGCCACCCACGAAGCAGGTAACCGCTGTTGCGGAGATTTTCCGGCGTGGGTGCGCTGGCCGGGGTCGTGCCGCGAAAATTGGCCGAAGGGTGGACGTCGCCAGCACCGAGCAGGGTACCGTTGAAATCCTTGGGACGGCGGCGGAGAATCTCTTGTTCGTAGTCAATCAGCGGAAGCCCTTTTTGTCGGGCAATCTCGCGCAGGGCCTTGTTATAAGCGCCGGCAAGTTCTCCGTGACGGGGATGGGGGGGAATGGTGGAGAGGATACAAATGGCGCCCTGGCCGAGGATCGTGTCGACGGCTTTCTGCATGTCGGCCCGATAGGTCTTTACCGGACGGTTGGCCGAGGCATCGTTGGTCCCGAACATCAGCACTACCATCTGGGGCCGATATTGGACCAAGAGGTCGGCCAACGAAGGCATTCCCCGCTTGCCACCGGCCAACATCTCATCGGCCCGAATTCCGCTACAAGCCGTGTAGGAACGGCCACCGCCGGGATGATCGAATCGGGCCAGATACCAACCGTCGGTGTCGTTGTCGGCCCCGGTGTGCATCCACTGCAACACGGCCTTGTCGTCGTTTGATTGGCCCTTGCCAAAACGGGCCCACTGACCGTAGGGATTGGCGTAGGTAATCGAGTCGCCCACATGCAACACCGTACCCGTCTTGCCCTGGAAGCGTGCGGCCACTTCCTTCATCGAGGGCACATAGTCCCACGATTCGGCAACCGGTAGATGTTGTGCCAAGCTACAGCGGGGGCCCAAAAAAATCGCGCCAAGAACGATTGCCAGCGAGAGGGTCAAGCAAACAAGAAACGTTGCTCGTCGCATGGCATCATTCTCCATGCCGGTCTGGATGTCCAGGCGAATGTCCCAGAAGAGAGGCGTGGGATTCGCTCCGAGTTTCACTGCGTCTTTCGTCCACCGCGTTGCCGCCATTATAGATTGGCTCGTGAATTCGAGGTAGTCAACAAGGGCTCGACAGCCAAAGTTTGCGGGCCAACCATTCATTCTCTACAATTATGGCTGTTTATGTAATGCTCCACCGTATTCCCCGCAGAACTGGAGACCTTCGTATGTGGCAGTTTCACCGAATCGCGCCATTTGTTTTGGTCGTTACGCTTGTTACGGTTACCGGCGGCCTCCTTTGCGCGGCTGAGTGGTACAAGGGCCAGACCCACTGCCACTCGTTCTGGAGCGACGGAGACACCCTACCCGAGCTAGTTGCCCAGCGCTACAAAAGCCTGGGCTACGACTTCGTCACGATGTCGGATCACAACGTGTTGATGCGGGGAGAACGCTGGCGCGATATGCAGGGCAAACGGCCGGTCAAACCGCAGGTGCTCGACGAAGCGCACCGCCTGTTCGGTCCGAACGCCGTGGAACTTCGCGGTGAAGGCGACCGCCAGCAAATCCGCCTGAAGAGCTTGGCTGAAATCCGCCAGTTGGTAGAAGAACCCGGCGAGTTTCTGATGATCGAAGCCGAAGAAATCACCGGTAAGTGCGGCTCGCACCAGGTGCATGTCAACGCCATCAATCTGGCTGAAACGATTCTTCCGCAAGAGGGCCAGGATATCGTCGATACGCTCAACAAGGACCTCGCCGTGGTTAACGAGCAGGCCCAACGGCTCGGGCGTCCGATCTTCACGCACATCAACCACCCCGGCTGGCCGTATTACGACATTCGGCCGGAGGATCTGGCCGCCGTCGAAGGGGGCGTGTGCTACGAGGTGTCGAACACCAACCACGGCTCGCGGCTGGCCGGCGACAAACTGTTCGGCGATACCGACAAGACGTGGGACATCGCCAACACGCTGCGTGTGGGCACCATGAAGACGGCGCCCTATTTCGGCGTGGCTACCGACGACACCCACCACTACTACACTACGTCGGGCGACGGCATCGTCGGCCGCGGGTGGATTGTCGTTCGCGCGGAAGAACTCTCCACGCCGGCCATTCTCGCGGCCCTTCAGGCGGGCGATTTCTACGCATCGACTGGCATCGAACTTCGCGACCTAGACTACGATGCCGCCAAGGGAACCTACACCGTGGAAGTGGTGCCGGAAGACGGCGTGAACTACACCGTCTACTTTTACGGCACCATGAAGGATTACGACCGCACAACCAAGACCGTCGAGGTCCCTGATTACAAGGAAGTGAAGCAGCGACCAACAATCCAATACAGCGACGACGTTGGCCAAATTCTCGCCGAGGTCAAGGGCACCAAGGCTGTCTACAAAATGACCGGCAACGAGCTCTATGTGCGTGCCGTGGTCGTCTCCGACAAGCCGATGAAGTATGTGTTGCTGAACTACCCGAGCTACCAACGCGCCTGGTGCCAACCGGTCGGCTGGAAGAAGTGGGTGACGGACCGCGACGGACAGTAGGCACGCACGGCGTTTATTGATTGATTGCATAGCGCCCCCAAGCCCAGGGGCTGCGTCCCCTGGGTCGGGAAACCCATCAGTTGCATAATCAAAATCAATACGGGACTCAGTAAACGCTGTAAATTCCAAAAAGAAACGGCCAAGTCGCTCTGGTGCGGCTCGGCCGTTTTGTGTTGGAGACGGGTTCGCTCTGTCGTACATTTCCCGACACCAGGAGAGCACGACACGCCAAATCGTCAATTACTTAATCTGCACGCCGTAGGGCATCCACAGTACGGCCGGTTCGACAAACAACTGGCGGAAGAACGACGCTTGGCGTGCCGCTTCGAGCAGTTCTGGCGTCATCACGTCGGCGAGCGGATTTCCGACGGCGGCGTCGAGGTCCGTAGTGGCCGAAGGATCGCCGAAGAGCTGTTCGAACAGCGTCTTGGGCTTCGGCAAGATCATCAATTCAACCTTTTCGTCGGCCTTCACACCGGCGGCCGTTTTAGCGGCGGCCACTGCGTCGTTCAGCGTGCCCACTTCGTCGATCAGCCCGAGCCCCTTGGCCATCCGGCCCGTGTAGATTCGTCCCTGGGCAACCTTGTCGAGTTCGGCATACGACATCGCGCGTCCCTCGGCGGCCTTGCTGACGAACTGCCGGTAGGTTTCCCGAAGCAGCCGGGTCCAGGCCTCGCGTTCACCGTCGCTGAACGGTTCCGTCATCGAGAACACGCCCGTCCGCTTACCTCGGGTGATCACTTCCGTGGTCAGGCCGATCTTGTCGTACAAGCCGCGCACCGTGAGCTTGCCGCCGATCACGCCGATCGAACCGGTAATCGTCGCCGGTTCAGCGAAAATTTTATTGCAGCCCATGGCGATGTAATACCCACCGCTGCCGGCCACGTCGCCCATGCTGGCAATGATGGGCTTTTTGATCCGTACGGTTTCTCGCCAGATCAGGTCGCTGGCCACGGCCGAACCGCCGGGACTGTTGATTCGCAAGACAATGGCCACCACGTTGTCGTCCTCGGCCGCATCGTTGAGGGCCTTGATCAGTGTAGTGGAACCCAACGTGCGCTCGCCGAACAATCCCGATTCACTCTTGCCGGTCATGATCGGGCCGACGGCATAGATCACGGCGACCTTTTTGCCCGAGGTCTTCGTCTGCGGCTTCTTCGACCCGCTGAAGATCTCCATCAACTTGACCAGACCAGAGACGCCCGAGAAGTTTGTGTCGACCTGCTTTTTCTTATAGCCGGCCACCAGTTTGATCTCGTCGGCCTTGAGTTGCTTGCGGAGCGTACCTTCGAACTGATCGGCGTAGAGCACGTGATCGATCAGACCGGCGTTCTTGGCCGACTTGGCCGTGAACAACGCTCGATCAAAAAGGGTTTTGACCTCGTAGTCCTCGAGTTTCCGATCGCTGGCGATGGTCGTGACGATGTCGTCGTACACGTCGTCGACGATGGCTTCCATGCTTTCACGCAGTGGTTCGCTCAAGGAACTTCGGGTATAAGGCTCGGCAGCGCCTTTGTATTTGCCCATTTGCAGGGCCTCGAACTTCACGCCCAACTTGTCGAGCAAGCCCTTGTAGAAAGTCATCTCGGCGCGAACGCCCGGCATCAGCAGCATGCCCGAGGGCGGCATGACGACCTGATCGCAGGCGGAGGCCAACAGGTAGTCGACCGTCGTTCCGGCGGCCAGTTCAGCGTAGACCGGTTTGCCCGACTTGCGGAATTGGGCGACCGCTTGTCGCAGTTCGTTGAGTTTGCCACGTCCGGTTTGCAGCCCTTCGATGCGTAGCCAGAGGGCGGCCACGTCGTCGTCTTCGGCGGCGTTTTCGATACGCGAAATCATCGTGTTCAGCGAGGTCTGCCGCTCGGCGAACATTTCGACCGGCTGCGGCCCCTCGGGCAATGCGCCCTTGACCGTAAGCTGCACGACAGTGAGGACCTTGGGTTCGGCCTTCTTCGCCGCAGGTTTCTCCTGCTTCTTTTCCTTTTTGGCCGTGCGTTTTTCAACGGACTTTTCCGCCTTTTTCGATCCGTCTTCCTTCTTTGATGCCGTCTTCTCGGCCTTGGCTTTCTTGGGTTGCGAATCGGTCGACGACTTCTTCGCTTTCGACTTGGTCTCCGAATCCTTCTTCGGCTTCGCGTCGGCCTTCTTCTCGACCGCATTCTTCTCGGAGTCCTTGTTCTTGGTCTTCACTTCTTGCGAGGCATCATCGGCGGCGTCCGTCTGCTCGGCAACCGCGACCGCGCCGGAATTGCCGTCGGCTTTGTCCGACTTGTTCTCCGCATAGGCCCAACCGGTTACGAGTAACGTCAGGCCCAAAATCCAGCAAGTAACCGTCCAACGCGTCATCGAATACCTCCTTTATGAAGCAGTCAAAAAAGACGAGGTGCCCCCACCGTCTGAGTAGCGTACCTGATGTTCTGGCAATCTTGGGCCCCCAGGCAACACGCGCGGCGCAAGCCTAGCGCCCAACACAACTATACTTCGTCGGTAGGGTGGGAACCTTGAAGATTATAGCGGTAGAAGCGGTTCTGTTGAGCCCACGGCGACTTAATTATGACAGAGGGTGGTTGGTCCGCCAGCCAGCGATGCCCAGAAAGACAAAACGCCCCCCCGGCCTAGCGGTTGTTCGCCCAGGAAACGGCACGCCAGCCGGTCGAGAGTCTCGCAGACCCAAGTGTCCACGGGCGGCAAGACGATTAGTCGCATTTTTCTCGGCGTGGGGAGAAAGCTGAGAATGGACAACCGGCCGGAAGAGACTATTCCAGCCGCTTTCTTCCTGGTTTTTCCTTTTTCCTGAGATCATTCTTGAGAAATTACACGCGACCTTTTCCGGCCGGTGCAATTCTCCTCTCCCCGTTCCTTTTCTGCCGCCGGACGGTTCCCATTGGAGTCAACCGGCCAATCCACGTGGGATCCAATCGGGGCAGTTGCCTTCGGGCAATCGGTGCGATAATTATTTGTGGTTTGAGTGCGAAGGACGACGTGTGAAGAAATAGGAGGAGTGATACGCCGGGTTCGACCGCTTCCTGAAAGGTGGCCTACCAGAGTACGACGTACCGGCCCTCCCGCACAAAATCCAAAGCACTTAAGCTAGGGAAACCCGCTCGGAAACGACGCGGGTTTCTCGCTTTCTTGCAAGGATTGCGGCCGTTTTTAACGGTCGCTCGCGAATACCCGCGAAGCTCCATCGGCAAACGAGCATTTTTCGCCCTTACCTGCCTCGGCCCCTGCTGAAACCGGCCTCTCGTATATTCCGACCCCGCGCGGCTCAGCCCGAGTTCGCTGCTAATCGCACAGCCAACGTGGCTCACGACTTCTTCGATGTCACGGCGAAAACACCGCCAATGACACGCCGCACCCGATGACTCGCACACTTGGGACACTTCACCGGCCTGTGTCGTGCATGCTCGGCGAACGTCTCCTTTTCCGTGAATTTCGTGCCACAGTGATCGCATTCATAGTCGTAGTAGGCCATGACTAGTCCTCTCTACGCACCCGAGACTGCTGATGTTCAACCTCGTCTACAAGACGTCCTCCTCCCTGTCATTATCTTTGGGTAGAGGTCAAGGGTGAACCATGCCCGGGGGGGCCCGGAATCGGCAAACCGATACGGAGATCGCGAAAGGGCGAAGGGGCGAAATCGCGGAAACATTACGATCCTCTCTCCTTCTGTTTCGCCCTTTCGCGTCTTCGCGATCAAAAACGGGGAAAAAACCTCCCGTTCGTTGCGTCTTGGCGCCTTCGCGAGCGAATCCGACGGTGCGTTTTCCTGTCCGTAAACGGTTAACCTGGATTTCTCACAACCAGATCAACCACGGAGACACGGAGGTCGCGGAGAAGCGAAGATTTGCCGCGGAGTGATATCCGTCTGACTGCTGATGGACTGTCGGACAACCTTTGTCATAAGTTGTTCCGTGCAAACGACTCCGTGTCCTCCGTGCCTCCGTGGTGAGAAATGCGGGTTGAGGCCGCGATTAATCCTCCACTTGCAGTTTGAGTTCATCGCTGTTGGCCTTCAGTTCCGGAGCATACATGGCCGCCGCCCGGGTGGGCAACGCGCTGAACTTGCCGGGAATTTCCGCACGCATCCGGTACGAGACACTACTGGTGCCGCGAGGCAACGCACGGCAGAAGAACACCACGCGGTTGTCGCGAAATTCCACGTAGGCCCCCAGTTCGTTGCCCGTGTAACCGCTACGAACGTCGACCGCCTCGAACCCGGCCGGCTTCATGTCTTCGAAGACCAGATATTCGTAGTCGTTCTTGCTGTCGATCTTCAGTTCGATCTCCACCAAGTCGCCGCTGCGGAGGGTCGACCAGTTAGGTAGCTCGACGCGTTCATACTTCTCGACCTTCTGGTCGAGTGCCTGTCCACGCGAGCCCGACACTTTGACCGATGCGTCAACGCGGACCAGCTTGTAGTACTTCCGCTCGACCTTAATCTCCAGCCCGGCCTTAGTGATGAAATCTTCAAGTGTGAAGTTGGTCATGTAACCGTTGTAGTAGAGCGGACCGGTGCCCTTCTTTTTGAGCTCTACCGTGTGCGGACCGGGCAGGAGTTTTTCGCCTTCGATGACCAGCTTGTTGTCGAACATGAACAGGTTCTTGGGCGTAATCTCGACGGCCTTTTGCAGCTTGCCGTCGACCCAAAGTTCCACCGTCATGTCCGGCCGGTCTTCGCCGCTTGCCTTGAGAAAATCGGCCATGGCCTCGATGCACAGGGCCGTATCGCGAGTCGAGTTCCAGTACGTGGCGTGCTTGCGGTTGTTCAGCAGATACTTGACCAGCCGCGGCGCGACTTCGCCCTTGGGGTCGGTCAACGCCAGCAGCTTCAGGTAGTAGGCGTGGGCCTCGTATTCGCTACCGTACCAATGCCACCAGTAGCCGTCGGCCAGCTTGAGGTAGGCTGTTTGGTTTTCGTCGTCTTCAACCAGAAACTGGCTGATGTTCTTGAGGATCATGGCCAGTTTGTCCTGCTCGTTTTGCTTGTGCAGTGCGATGCCGTACATGGCGTTGCCGTACACGGCCAGCTTCGTACGATCGCGGTAGAGGTAGTCCATCATGGCCTGATTCTTCACACAGCTATCGACGAGCACCATGTAGACGAAGGCGTCCTCGTTCGAGCACGAATCGCGCCGGTGCTTGAACTTCTTGATCAACGCTTCACGTTGCTTGTCGTCCTTGGCCGCACGGATCTTATCGCCGTTTTGAAGCAGCTTGACTTGCTCGTCTTGGTAACGTGTCAGCCAATCGATGCCGCGCTGGAGCATGTCGCCGGGCAGAGCCACGTCGTTCTGCTGGGCGATCTGCAGGCCGTGAACGACCAGGGCCGTGGTGTGCGGATACGACTTCTCGCCCCAGCCGGAGAACCACCCCCAGCCGCCGTCGCTAAGCTGCATTTCGGCCAGGCGGTTGACGCCCTCCTTGACCATCTTGCCGACTTCGGCCTCGTCGAACACCGGGTTGCGGTCGAATCGCTGCCACTGCTCGGCCCGTTGCCGATCGTCGCCGATCTCCTGAGCGTTCAGGTTGGTTCGCTTCTTTTCGATCTCCTCCAGGTTCAAGCCCATGTTGAGAAGAATTTTTTGGGTAATGACCGTCGGCAGGAAGCGGTTGAGCGTTTGCTCGGTGCAGCCGTACGGGTAGTCGACCAGATACGGCAGCGCGTCGACCATGGCACCGGCCAGCGTCGGCGAGTAGCGCACCTCGAGCCGGGTTTGTTCGACACGTCGTTCGGCCGGCACATTCACGGTGAACCGTCCTTCGGTGTCCTTCGGCCGGATCGCGCCCGAGTAACTGTCCGTCTTGAGCATGCCGTGGATGTAGCAGGGGAACTTCTGCTCCATGGCGTCCGACTCTTCGTCGGTTAGGGCCTTCATGCGGATTGTGGCTTCGCCCTCGTCGAGCACTTTCACGCGCCAGTTCACTCGGGCTTCGCCGCCTGCCTCGATCTCGACCGACTTGACCAACTCGTCCAGCGGTTCGAGCAATTTCTTGTCGACTTCCAGGGCCACTTGCGCCGTCTTCTTCGTCTTCAGATAATTGTGAACCACCGCCGAAAGAACCACTTCGTCGGTCTGCACGAAGAACCGCGGTGCTTGCAGCCGGAGGATGAAGTCCTTGCGAGTGACCACGTCGGTCGTGCCTTCGCCCACCTTCGTCCCATGGCCCATCCCCCAGACTTTGATTCGCCAAGTGGTAAGGTTCTCGGGCATGTCGAGTTGGACTTCGGCCGTGCCGTCTTTCTTGGTCGTCAGCGAGCCGACCCAAAGGGCCGTGTCGGCAAACGATTTGCGCACGGTCGGTTCGGCCATCGAGCCGCTTTCGCCTGCCGCATTCGCGCGATCGGCGCCAACCTCGCTCTCCTCCTTGACAGCGTCCATGGCCACCTCCATCGGTGCTGCCGCTGGGGCAGCCGCAGCTTCGGACAGAGCCATGCCGTCGGCTGCCGCCATACGTCGGGATTTTGCCAAGGGCATACCGCCGCCCATACCACCAATGCCATAACCACGACTGATCGAACTCGTCGGCATAGCATTTCGCCCGAGGGTGTCCATGTCGTCGGCCACCGTGGCACCAAACACGCCGAGATTCGACATACCCTCGGCCCCCTTGCGAATCAGATTCGTGAAGTACTTTCCAAGATTCGATTCGGTCCGTGGACGATGCTGGCGGCGCCATTTCCAGAAGAATTCTCGGATGTCGCCGACATTTGACCCGCCTGAAATGTACTCGACCGACTTGTCGTAGATGGCCACCACAGCCGAGCCCTCGAAGGCTTCGCCGAAGAAGTCGGTTAGCTTCAGTTCCACCGTGGCCTTCTCGCCCGGCTTGTAGGCCTCTTTCGACGGCCGGATATCGACGTTCAACACGCGTTTCTCGGGCGGGACGACGATCTCTTTGCTTTCCGTGTACACTTTACCGTCGGCCACGGTAACCGCCTCGACGAAGAAGTTGGGCATGTCTTTCTTCACCACGGCGATCTCTTCGACCGTGCTCTTGCCATCGAGGTGGATCACCTTGGGTGGCAGGTACACGCCGTTTGAAGGTCGGGCAAACAGCAGCACGGTGCTGCCGACGCGGTCGGTGTTGATTTGCAGCTTAACCGTCTCGCCGGGGGCGTACTCGCGTTTGTCGGGGATTAGCTCCAGGCTGTTGAAGCGGAAGTCCGAACTGTCAAAACCTTCGCCGATGATCGTGAAGACGTAGCCGCCTTCAATCGTGTGTTTCTTGGTATCAGTCACCTCGTAGGCAAGGCGATACTGCCCGGCATGACTAGCCCGAAACTTCAACTCGGCCGCGCCTTGCGAGTTAGTCGGCAATTCGCGGCTGGCCACTTCGGTTTCGACCGGCTTGCCATCGCGGTAGCCAATCCGATAGAGGGTCACTTTGCCGGCACCTTCGACCGGCTTGCTGTCCAACGTGATTGCCTTGTAATTCGTCTGAATGACATCGCCCACGCGGTAATAGCCGCGATCAACCCAGGCGTACACGGAAAACGGTTTTCGGGCGACCTGCACGTCGCCGGTGCCGACAATCGTGCGCCGCGACTGGTCGACCACCTCGGCGGTGATCGAATACTTGTGATCCGTATCCGGGTGCAGGGCCTTGGCCACGGCCGTGTCGATCTCGACCTTTACGGTGCCGTCTTCGCCGATTTCGACTTCACGCTCGGCAACCAGTTCCGGTGGCTGATGGCCGCGCGGCCACCAAATGGGCATTGGGCGGCGACAACCCCAAATGCGGAAGCCCGGGTACCAGTCGTAGTCGTAACCGAACCACCAATAGCCGGTACCGTAGAACCAGTCCCAGGGCATGGGTGCGTACCAGGTCTTGCTCAGATCGGTCCGCAGGATTTTGTACTTAACCTTGGCGTGAGTCACAGGCGAGCCGAAGTAGTATTTTGCCCGAATCGTGGCTGTAATCTTCTCGCCCAACATCACCGGCTCGGTGGGAGCGTCGACGGTCACTTCGAACTCGGGCTTCTTGTATTCCTCGACACGGAAGTGGCCGTTGCCGTAGTGGACTCGCATCCGCCGCTTGCCCTGCTGCTTGGGCTCTTTGACGATGGTCCCTCGCGCGAGAAAGTTGCGAATCGTTTTCAGGCCCGTCTTGGCTGCATCGGCGTCGGTGTAGAACTGGCCAACCTGAATGCGGTAGGTGCCCAGTGTGGCGTCGGCCGGCAGTTTCAACTCGCCTTCGATGCCGCCGTAGGTGTCGGCCTTGATCTCTTTCTGTTCGAGCCGTTCACCCTTGGGATCGTAAATCTCCAGGCCAATTGTTTTGCCTGCGAAGTCCGACGTATTGTCCTTGTCGTACTGGGCGTGGCGAACCCAGAACTTATAGTGAACCGTTTGGTCGGGCCGATAGACGGGCCGGTCGGTGATGGCAAACGCCTTGGTGGCCCGATACTCGGCCTCGTAGCGATTCGAGTACCACACGCCGGTGAAACCGAGGTACGCGAAACGACCGTCCGCCGTGGTCGCCGTGATCAACCATTGCATGTCGTGGGGCGCTTGCTGCGCGTCGACCGTTAGCTGGCCATCGGCACCGGTGTGTTCGGCGAACTCTTTCGTGGTAATCTCGTACTGCCGTGATTGAACGTGACGCTGCCGGTAGCCGAAGAAATCGAGCTTGGCCTTGCCGATTGGACGACCGTCAACGGCGTCGGCCACGAAGAGGTAGGTTTTGCCGTCGATCGGTTTCTTGACGATGGCCGTGTCGTCGAGCCAGAGAATGACGAAGCTCTCGTTACCGTCGACCAACCGGGCCTTTACCAGATAGGCACCGGCTTTTTGCAGCGGCGTGGTCACCGTCACGCGGGCGTCGAAATGGTCGGCCCGCGGTTTCACGTCGAGCTGCCATTTGGCCACCTGTTCGCCTAAATACTTGGTTTCGTTTTCGTAGACCAGTTGGTGGCCGATATTACCGATGTTGATTTTCTGCCAGTCGAGCTGGTTGGGGCGCGAACGGATGTAGGCCTTCACGTCGGCCAGGAGTTGTTCGATTTTGATGGCGTGTGCCGTAAAGTCCACCTGTTTGCCGTTGCGGAAGCGATATTCGACCGTGGCCCCTTGGCCGGCCGGTTGGCTTTGGACCGTCTCGAAACGCCCCCAGTTGTTTACGATCTGGTCGAGCCGCTGCTTCCAGTTTTTTCGCTGATGAACATTTCCGTCTTTTTCCTTGAGCAAACGGCGCCAGCATTCGGCCGCCTTGGGATACTGGCGGCGGTTCTCGAAGATCTGTGCGAGCCGCTCCAGTGCCTCTTGGGCCTGATACGACTTGCCGGAGTCGGCCACACTCTGGTAAATTTTGATGAAGTTGAACTCCTCGGGCAGTTCGAACCGCTTGACGCCGGTAGCCAAGTTGGCGATTGTCTCGTTCTCGCCGAGCGTGTGCAGTTCGTAGGTGCTGGCTTCGTCCTTCTTGGTGTCGTCGACCTGCATCCGGCCGAAGGCCCAGCCGTAGCGTTGCATGGTCTGCACGCCAAATTGTTGCATGAGGAAGTCGGCGAATTGCAGACGCACGTAGTTCATCTGCGAGGGATTCAACTCGGCCGCTTGTTCCAAGCACCAGCGCCAGCGTTGGCCGTCGGTCGTCGACGTGTCGAACGACTTGGGCAACTGGTGGTAGACGGGCTGGCCGTCTTCGTCGACCGGGGTGCCGGCGTCCGACGAGCGGTAGTAGCCGTAGCCCGGCTCATAGTCGGGCAATACGCTCAGATCGGTCAAATATTGCAGCCGCCACGCTTCGGAATAACCGCGGTTGTTCAACAGCATGTTGGCCAGCGCGAGCATGAAGTTGCCCGCCGCGGAGTGGTTCTCGTCTTTCATGGCCAACGGCAACGCCTGGACCATCAGTTGCAGTGCCCTTACCCGATCGCGCTCGATCGCGTTGACGAACTTCCCTCCTTTGCCTCCCCGCTTGTTGCCACGTTGGAACTCCCCGGCGACAATGAAGCCCTGGTGCTGGATGTCCATGTAGTTTTGGGCGGCGGCCCAGAGCAATCGCCAGTTGGCGGCATGCACTTCGATAACCGCTTCGCGGAAGGCGTCGATCTCGTCGACTCGATTCAGCCGTTGCAGATCCTCGACGGCGTGACGCAGATCGTCGCCGACTTTCGCGGGATCGTCGTTCGGATCCAGGGCCAACTTGCGGAACCCCTCGTAGGCGTCTTTGTAGTTGCCGTCGTTTTCAGCCTTCAGCAACAGGTTGCGCTGCGTTTGCTGCGGAGCCTCGGCCCCCAGGCAAGTGCCGGCACTTGCCGCAGTGCAAACGGTCATCAACGCCGCACAAAACCACTGGCTGGTTTTCATCATTGGGTTTCCTTCTCTAAGCGTTTTTACGTTCCTGTATCACAGGGCGGCAGAGCCGCCGCTCGGTTCTCACTGCACAAAATCATTTCCCATCGCCCACTACCGAAATCTCCATCGCGTCTCGCTTCGCCCAGGGCAGGTTCACGTCGAACCACTCCGTACGGCTTTGGTATTTCTCGCGGACGTGCCTTAGATAATCCGAAAGGCCACGCTTTCCAACCCCCACGTTGTCGGCCACCACGATCGTGCCATCGTGCAACTGTTTCTCGATGGTCGTAAGGATTGGGTAATAGTTTGGATAACCACAGTCGACAAACAGGAAATCGACCGGTTCTTTGATCTCTTTGACCAGCCGCCGAGCGTCGCCCACCTTCACCGTGACGACGTCGGCCAAGCCCGCCTTGCGGAAATAGGCCTCGGCCTGTTGGGCACGATCGCGATCGATCTCCATCGTGACGAGTCGGCCGCGGCCGCTGCGTTTCAACTCGCGGGCGATCCACAAGCCCGAGTATCCCAGGGCCGTGCCGCACTCGACGACCAACTGCGGTTTGGCCTCGCGGACGAGTTGGGCGAGGCGTTCGGCCTTCTTGCGACCGATCATGAACACCGGCCCCGCGGCACAGCGTTTTTCGACCTCGTCGATCACCGCCTGCACTTTGTCGACTTGCGTGGCCTGATCGCTCGTGCCCCCAGCCACCTCGGCGCCCTGCCGAGCCTCGACGTTCGCATCGACACCTTTGCCCGCATCGACCGTCGAAGGAGTCGTCTGGGCAAGCAACGACAACGCAAGGAAATAGCTGGCGGCACTCATGACGATCTCCTAGAGACTGAATTGTCGCAAGACATCGTTATCGACCGACACCGACGCTTTTGAGACGCGACACGGCCTGGGCAAGTTCCCGAGTTGCTCTCGATTTAACCCGATGCGGGCGTTATTGGCCAGATGGGGGGCGGCTGAAACCCCATTGCCTCCTCTGACGCCGTACGAGGCGATGCTCCCAAAAAAGCCAAATAAAAAACACATCCCCAGGGCCATGGACGCCCAGGGCGTTTGTAGCATAATGATAAGGATGGGTGGGTCGCGTCTACGGCGGCGGACGTTGGCGATACTCATCGTAGCACGGGACAGCAGGGTCGCTAACCAAACCGGTGCTACCGCACCGAGACAGGAACCTGCTCCCGTTGGTTGTCAGAATTCTTGCTTGAAAAACAATCTTTTGAGGGTTTGTGAGCCGGTAAACCAGTGCGTCCGGAACGAAAACTAAGTCGTTCGCGGGTGCTGCGAAGCCTTGCCTACGAAACCTCAGTCGTTCAGATGAGTTAAATAATATTCCCCACGCGACGTGACTACCCCGCTGTTTGCGGGGGCGGGAACGACAATCCCGTGTCTGGTGGTCAAATCCTCGTGAGCTGGGCAGAAATCCTTACCCAAGCTACGAGCCGCGCGATTTCCGGAACTAGCGCTTGCCGCCACTTTCCCCCGAGTAAGCAACCGCCGGCCGCAGAGCCGGTGGCCCATTGCCGAGTCAGAACACCGACCTGTCAGGTGCCACCGTGTCAGAAGCGTTCGACCCCTATCTTGAATGGCTTGATATCCCCGCGGGAGACAGGCCGCCGAATCACTACAGCCTGCTTGGGCTTCCGTTTGGCGAGGGTAATCCCGAGGCTATCTCCCGGGCAGCCGACGCGCGGATGACCCAAATCCGTCAGGTGCGTCCCGGCGGGCGTCTCGGCGATTGGGGACGGTTGCTCGACCAAGTGTCGGCCGCCAAGGTCTGCCTGCTCGACCCGGCCAGCAAAGCCGCCTACGACGCCACGCTTCCTGCTACCGCAACCGGTAACTTGGTCAGTCCGCCAACAGCCACCCCCCCTGCGGTGGCGATGCCGCCGACGATGGCAACACCTCCAGGCGTTAATCCACCCCAATCGCCAGGAGCACCGTTGCCCCAATCCCAGCCGCCGCAATTCCAGTCGCCTCCAGGCGGTGGAATACCTCCCGCGGGCACGTTTGACGGTCGCCCCGCGGCCGACCAGGCGAGCCGGGTGCCGTTTCCGGTGGGCTATTCGCAACCGCCACAACAGGCCGCCGATCCCACGCTGGCAACCCCGCCGGCCAACTCGAACGATACGCCCGCCCCACCCTGGGCAATGCCGGCCTCTTACGAACCCAACAATACGGCCCCACCGACCGGCGCTGTCTGGCAATCCACGCCGACGCCCGCCGAAGTACCCCTCCAGTCGTTCGATACCTTGGGCACACCACCGGCAATGGGATATCCACCGCAAACGCCGGTGACAGGAATTCCCGTATCTGGAACTCCTGTGGCAGGAACGCCCATGGCGGGAATTCCCGTGGGCGGGATTCCTTCGGGCATTCCCATGGGCATGCTGGCCGCGGCCGAGGGGGAAACCTACGCCGGTACAATGTCGGCCATGCCAGACCAATCGGCCAATATGGCCCCAAGCGGCACGATGCCCGGGGTTGCCATCCCCCAAGGAACAGATGCCACGCGAACGGCATCGCGAACCGCCACGGCGGCGAAGAAGCCGGTGAACTGGGCGCTCCTGCGCACGTTGGTGCTCGTGGTGGCTTTCCTGGGATTGGCCGGGGCGTATGTCTATAAGGTCCAGAATCAGCCGCAAGCAGTGGCGACGGTCGACAACGGCCAGGATGACGCAGATGACGTGATGCCATCTTCGGCCGATACGCCTGCTCCGCAATTGCCCCGGGCTGTCCAACCACCCGTCGCGCCGCAGACGCCGCCGCCAACCCCGCCACAAGCCGACGTTTCGGCCCAACCGCCCGTCGAAACGCCCGACCAGCCCGGCAAGCACCCCTCCGAGCTGCAATCCGAACCGCAAAACGAGCAGAATGAGCCACCCGCGCAGCTTGAGCCGCCGCAATCACAGCCGCCGGCAACTGAGTTGGCGCAAGGGCCGACCAGAAACGACGGGCCAGACGAGGAAAATGCCGCTGTTACGGAATCGGATTCGAAGGCCGATCCGAAGAAACAGGCCGCTTTCGCCAAGGCGGCGTCGAACCTGCGGCATGCCATGGCCGAACGCGAGTTGGACCTGGCCCAACGCCACTTGAACACGGCCGCCAATCTGGCCCAAACGTCCGACGAAAAGGCCCAGGTTGCTCGACTGACACGCATGACGGAATATCTCAACGAGTTTTGGAGCGGTGTTCGCAAGAGCCTGGGCAATATCCAGTCGGGAAGCGAACTACAGATTGGCGAAACCCGCGTGGCCGTCGTCGAGTCTACTCCGAACAACCTAGTGATCAAGTCGTCGGGAAAGCTGTACGACTGGGGTCTCTTCGAAATCCGCCGGCCGGTATTGCTGGCCATTGTCGATCTGACATTCCCGAAAGACGCCACAACCAAGGCCATCTTAGGTACGTTCCTGGCCGTCGATCGCGGCGGCAAACCGGAGCAGCGTCGCCAGGCGAGGCAGTATTGGAACGACGCCGCCCAGGGAGGCATTCGCGTCGACGATCTCCTGCCAGAGTTGGCAATCGACTATGGCGGAGGCGAGGGCACGGCAGTACCCAAGGCCGCGCCGCCCACCGATCCCAACCACCGCAAAGAGATTGAACGGGAGGTCCGTGAAACGTTTGCCCGTCAATTCCAGGAAGCAACGACCAAACCCAAACAGTTGGAGCTTGCCCAAGCGCTACTGGAACATGCGGCCAAGGCAAACGACGATGCCGATTTGCGTTTCGTGCTGTTGCGGGAAGCGCGCGATTTGGCCATCGCGGCGGGCGATCCGGAACTGGTGGGCCAATCGATCGGTCTGTTGGCGAAGCATTTCAATGTCGACGCTGAAGCGATGAAGCTCAAGGCGCTCGAACATATGGTGGCCACGGCCAAGTCGACGGTCGCGCAGCGTGATTTGGCCCAGGGCGCCTTGCAGCTCTGCGAACAGGCAGTCAACGACAAGCAGTGGAAAAAGGCGAACCAACTGGCCGACCTGGCGCTGGTCGCCGCCCGCAACTCCCGCAACACCCCGCTGATGAAAAAGGCCGCCGCGGCCAAGCAGTTCATTGAATCGTTGCAGAAGCAGCCGAAGAAGGATTAACCCGGTTTTTCACCGCGGAACAGTCCTGATGGTTTGAGTATCGCTTCAAGCTTCAGGCCGCGCACTTGCACGGCGGCGTCGATCGGGCCGGTGATCTCCCAGCCCATATTCATTACGCCAAGCCGGTAATCGGTCGCCTCGTTCGAATCGGTCAGGTAGCCGCGTTGCCAAGCCGTCTGTAAGGCTTCTCGCAACATGGGCAGCAGATCGACGTCGACGGTGATCCAATCGCCATCGTGTGGGCTGTTGTTCGATAACCGTTTGAATGCCGGCCGGTAAATGAACTTGCCGGTGCCCTGCTTCTTGGATGAACCGGCGTCGCGCGCGCCGTAGGCTGCCGGCAACCGGTGGCGGCCGTCGTAGAGCATCATGCCGACCCAAAGGTAATCACCGCCCCCCGGCGAGTTGCGGTTGTGGTTTTGCACGGTGAGGTAAAACACGAACTGAGCCGTATGGAGCCGTTCGTCCCATCCTGTGGCTTCGGTAGCCTTGCTGTAGAGCACCCGATAGCGGATCTGAAATGGCACGGCGGCGAGATCCACCAACGCCGGGTGGTGTCGCAAGGGTCGCTCGACTAGCAGATGCGGCCAGGGATCGCCCGGCGATGGGATCTTGTTGCGATACTCGGTTTGGCCGTTCAGTGCCAGGATGATGTCTGCTTCATCACTGCTCGGCGTACCGAATACAACGAACTTGGCGCCGTCGAAGAACCTCACCGCCCCAGAGGGCAATCGTTCTGGTTTCGCGTGGGCGAGGGTGAACCGGCTGTCCCATTGGGCAAGTCCCCAGACCGGCTCACCCGATCCGTCTGCCGGCCGCAACTCGCCCTGTTTCACATGTTTTCCGGGCACAGGCGACCAAACGGTCAGCCCATGCTCGAAGCGTGTGTCGTCAAGCAACGGCACACGATCCGGCACCTGCCCCGAAGCACCGGCGGATGCGGCGAGTATGGTCAATGCAAAAATCGGGCGTAGCATCGAATTGCAATATTCGCTCATTCTCGGCGAATACTCCTTGAAGGCGATGTATCTATTGGGGGCTGCATTGCTTATGGAACGAGGGCGACCAACGGAAGCCCGGCTCGCGGGGGCGGGGCGTAACGCAGGGTTCCACAATCAACCGCGGAATCAATAAACAACAGCCGCGTCACGGGTAACCGCGGAACGTTTCCCGCGATTGCCGATGCGACTCGCGATTTTCGTACAAATGACCGCCACGACAAAACCTTGTCGGGTTTGCCCTTTCGGAAAGAATACAACGCGGCAACGACAATCTCTCGATAAACGCAATTCACCTTGAAATGGAGATCTCAGCCATGTCCACTTTTCCCCCGGATTCAGACAACCCTTACGCTTCGCCCATCGCCGACATGGTCAGCCAAGACGAAAAAACCTGGGCCATGGTGTGCCACCTTTTGGCCCTGCTGGCCTACACGGGCGTGCCGCTGGCCAACCTGGTGGGCCCTCTGGTCGTTTGGCTCCTCTACAAAGACAAGATGCCGTTTGTCGACGACCAAGGCAAAGAGGTAGTGAATTTCCAGATCAGCGTGCTGATCTACGCGTTGATCTGCATCCCACTTGTTTTCGTGGTCGTCGGCTTCTTCCTGGCGTTGGTGCTGGTTATCTTCCACATCGTGGTCACCATTATCGGTGCCGTTAAAGCCAGTCAGGGCATCGCTTATCGATACCCCTTGTGCATTCGGCTGATCCGGTGACGGCCGGCGGTTGAACGCCGTCGGCGCGTTGCGGCGTGGTTTGTCCCAGGGGATTCAACCCCTGGGCTTGGAGTTGTGGTACGATCCACCGGGAATCGCTGCTACATGAAAGCACGCGATTTGCCAACACCACCCCCTATTCCCTCGCCCCTAGTACGCCTTCCATGAAATTGTTTCCGGTGGTATAAGCACCGGCATGAAGGAACACATTGTACGCCTCAAGGACGAGGCCCGACAGCATTTGCAGGAGTTGGTGCATACCGGCACGCGATCCGTGCGTGTGGTTCGGCGTGCCTTGATTCTGCTGAAATCAGATGAAGGATTCACGGATGAGGAGATTGCCGAACACGTTGGTTGCACGGATCGAACTGTTCGCAGTATGCGTAAACGGTTCTGTACCGGGAGTTTAGAGGAAGCGTTGTACGACGCCCCTCGATCCGGTGCTCCGCCCACGTTTACGCCACGGCAGAAGCAGCAAGTCGTGGCGTTGGCTTGCAGCGATCCGCCGGAGGGCCGCGTCCGCTGGACGCTGGAACTACTCTGCGTGCACGCCGTGAAACGAGGCTTCGTCGATTCGATCAGCAAGAGCGAGGTTGCGTTGTGGCTGAAAGAGCACGACATGAAGCCATGGCGAAAAAAACATGGTGCATTCCGAGACTCACCGAAGAGTTTCGCGACAGAATGGAGGACGTCCTCGACCAGTATGAAAAGGCGTTCAACCCGAGAGAACCGTTGATTTGCATGGACGAGCAGCCGTATCAACTCCTGGACGATACGTGTCCCTTCAAGCCTGCCGTACCAGGCAAGGCGGCTAAGCAGGACTACGAGTATCGTCGTTGCGGCACGTGCAGTATCTTTGTCGCCGTTGAGCCGAATGGTGGCAAACGCTTCGTCCAGGCTCGGCGTCATCGCAAACGGGCCGATTTCGCACGATTCGTGCGTGATCTGCTTCAGCGTTATCCCAAGGCTCGTCGGATTCATTTGGTTCTCGACAACCTCAACACGCACAACGAAAAGTCCCTCATCGAAACGTTTGACGCCACGAAAGCGAAGCAATCTCTGCGACGCATCGTATGGCACTACACACCCAAGCACGCCAGTTGGCTGAACATGGCAGAAATTGAAATCTCCGTGTTGACCAAGCAATGCCTCGGGCGACGGATTCCTACAATCGAAGAAGTTCAACGTCATGCGGCGACTTGGGCCCGCGACCGAAATCGCCGCAAAGCCATAATCGACTGGACCTTCAATAACAACGACGCCCGCCGAGTGTTCCCGGAACTATACCGGAAGAAACTTGCTGGATGACGTACTAGCCCCTTCTTCACTCCCGCGTTTGCAGCAACTCGGCAATGTTCTGCGACTCCGTTTCACGCCAGCGGTGGCGTTTTTCGAGGAATTGGGTATATCGCGGGATACCCTCTTCGGCCATGGCTTCTGTGTAGTCGCCTGCGTAGGGGACGAGTAGATCGATCCAGGTGACGATCCGGTCGAGTTCTGCCCGGTCTAGCTTTGCGTCGTAGTGCGAACCGTCGCGCAGCATGGCGACCAACTTGCTCTGCGACGCCCCGGCGTGGTAGGGAGGCAACATGGCGGGTCCCGACTGGATGTTGATCCAGTTGGCTACCTGGCGATGTGCTAACGCCCGATACGAATCGCTCCAGCTACGCATGGCCTTTTCGTCGAGCCGCTGCGTTCCCTTGAGACTGAACGCGGCCACGATGCCTTGCGAGTCCGTTTTCGCTTGTTCTGGTTTCTCGGGTGTCGGTTGGTTTGGCGGACTCCCCGCAGTTTTCCCGCCAAGATACGACGGCGGTTGGTCCAAATGGTGGCAGCAGACGCAGTGTTGATCGAGTATCGGCTGGATCTCCCTCACAAAGCTGAAACCGCGGGGCGAGTCGTGAAAAGGTTGTAAAGGCTGCGGCCCGCGTCGCATCGCCTGGGTGGCCACGGTGACCGGCGGGGCCGTGTTCTTATGCTCGTGGCATCCGACGCACGAGGCGACTTCGCCCGGCTGAAGCGTCGTCCAACTTCGCATCGACTGGACCATCTGGCCCTGACCGTCAAGTGCCTGGAAGTAAACCGGCGTTCGGGCGGGAATCTCGAAACAGGCCGAACCGTCGTCGTGTACCTTCGCGGTTCCCAACACGCGTTTCACGTCCCAGGTTCCCTGGATCGAAACGGGCGTGCTCACCAGGGCTCCACCGGCCGGTCCGCTGTTGCCGTTTTGTCCAACGCCGGCTGCCCGAAATTCCAGGGCGACGATGCGCAGGGCCTTGATCGCACCCCGCTCGATGCCCGCCAACCCGGGGCCGGTGTAGATGTCGTGCAAGTAGACGGCCGCCGTGTCCTGGGCGTAGTCGGGCGTCAGCGGGCGTTGCGGCGGGGCAATCCGTGGCCGAAGCGGCAACGGCTGGCTACACGATACGCTCGGGTCGTCGACGAGCAATTCCCGCTGGCCGTCGATGGTCATGAAATAGACGCCGAAACGTTTGGCACCCTCGGGTTGATAGGTGACCAAAAAATCCGCTTCGCTCAACGGATACGGATATTGGAACTGGTCGCCGTGCTGTCCATATTGGTCGATGCGTTCGGCCGGTGTGTCGCGAACGGGAGCGATAAGCTGCGCCCCTTGGTTTTCCTGACGTCCAAGACGCGGGTCCAAAATGCCCAACTTCCCTTTTTGACGCGTATGGTGACCCGTGAAAACGGCAACCACTTTGCTCGTGCCCGGGATGGATCGGGCGTGGAGAATCGTGGTCGGGAAAAACGAGTTGTTGCCGTAGACCTCCGTTTGGCCCGTGCCGTCGGGGTTCATCTGGAACAGGCCCTGCGGATAGATTTGCCCCCGGTCGCTGTAGTCCCACCGCGTGTAGATGACGCGGCCGTCGTGTGTTACCGTCGGGTAGCTCGTGTGAACCTGGTCGTATCCGAGTTGCCGCAGGTATCGGCCGTCGCCGTCGCAGGTAAACAGGTTGCTGACTTCGGTCCACCAGCAGTCGACCGTTTGCACGCAACGCGTGGAGCTGAACACAATATGCCCGTCGGGCAAATACGCGCCTTCGTAGTCGGCGAAACCCTTGCCGGAGGTCAACTGGCGAATCTGACCATCGTCGAGCGTCATTTCGTAAAGGTGGTAATCGTCGTCGTCCAACGATTTCTTCCACGCGAAAAGAATTCGCCGCCCGTCGTACGAAACGTCCGGATCGCGAATCACTCCGGCCGCATCTTCGAGCAGCGTTTGCTCGCGGCCATAGAGGTCGTCCATCGCGAGCGCGCACAGCGACGCCCCCGGCCGAAAGTGGCGTTCCTTCTGGGCGTCGGATTGGCCCTCGGTGTACGCGTAGTGCGAGCCGCCAAGAGTGTAGTGTTTGGTAAAGACAATCCGCGAAAGCAATTCGCGACACGGCGCCAATCGGGCCCTGCGCCGCGCTTCGCACGCGTCGAGATACAAGCCAACCCACGCGGGATCACCTGCCGGCGGGTTGGCCGCTTGAAGTTTTTCGAGACGCCCAACCAGGTCGTTGTTTTTCGCGCGAAGAGCGCCGATTATCGGAGCAACGGCCGTGCTGTCGATCGTCTTGTCAGTCAGGCCATCCTGCCGGAGCCAGTCGGTCACGATGTCGAGTTGCTGGCGGTCGTCGGGAAACTGCCGTTTTGCCTGGGCAAGAGCCTGAGTAAAACCATCGCCTGCGCTGGCAGCGAACGCCTCGCGCCACGTGGTCTTCGAGTCCGAATCGGCACACATCGCATCGGACGTTGCGGCCAAGACAACGGACAATTCGACAACAAATCCAAGGATTGCCAAGCCAAGGCGCTGAGGTGTGATGCGCATCGGGTCGTTTTCCGTAACACGAGGATGGGCAGTCGATTGGCGGGCGGGGACCGCTGAAGCGGTTCGGTCAATTGTTAATACCTGCATTAATAATGATCGCTTCGGAAAGCCGAACGCTTGGAAATCCAGGCTCCCGTTGGTGACCTTCCGCTCATTGGCTATGCAGGCCTCAATAGACGCCACTTTACCCCACGTGTGCTGGGAAAGCAAGTTTTGTTCTCACCCTGGTTCCCACGCTGGAGCGTGGGAACGAGAGGAGAATGTGAGGTGAAAGCTGTTCCGCCGCAACCCAAATTACCCCAACTCGGGCACATCGACCCAGCGTTGCTCCTCGTGCGACTTCAGCCCCAACTCGGCAAGTTGCACACCCTTGGCGCCTTCCAATAGGCTCCAGCAAAACGGCGTGTCGATCACTACGTGCTTCAAGAACAGTTCCCACTGGACCTTGAACGCGTTGTCGTACGGCTGGTTGCTGGGCACTTCCTGCCAGTCGGCGTAGTAGTCGATCACCGGATCGATGTCGGGGTTCCAAACCGGCTTCGGGGTGAACGAGTCGTGTTGGGTCCAACAACGTCGTAGTCCGGCCACCGCGCTGCCCTTGGTGCCGTCGACCTTCAGCGTCAATAAGTCGTCACGCCGCACCCGGGTACACCACGACGAGTCGAAATGCAGCGGCACGCCGTTTTTCAGCTCGAAGATGGCGTACGACGAGTCGTCGGCCGTGGCTTCGTACTCGACACCGCTTTCGTCGATGCGGCGAGGGAGGTCGATCTTGCTGAGGTTCACCAGTCGGGCAATGTCGCCGAAGAGGTTATCGATTACGTAGCGCCAGTGGCAGAACATGTCGATCACCAGGCTTCCGCCGTCTTCTTTGCGGTAGTTCCAGCTAGGACGTTGGGCCGGTTGGTCGAAGCCGTCGAACACCCAATAGCCGAAGCTGCCGCGAACAGAGAGGATGCGGCCGAAGAAGTTGGTGTCGAGCAGATACTTCAGCTTCAACAAGCCGGGCAACCAGAGCTTGTCCTGGACAACACCGTTTTTCACGCCCGCGGCCTTGGCTTCCTGATAAAGAGCCAAGGCCTCGGCTGTGGTGGTGGCCGTGGGCTTTTCGGCATAGATGTGTTTGCCGGCGGCGATGGCCTTGCGCACACCGATTGCCCGATACTGCGTCGACAGCGAGTCGAAGTAGATCGTATTGGCCGGGTCGGCGAGCGCGGCGTCCAGATCGGTAGTGTACTGCGCCACACCGTGGGTTTCGGCCAACTTACGGAGTTTGTTCTCGTTTCGCCCGACGAGAATCGGCTCGGGCATGATCACTTCGTCGGCGCTGATTTTCACACCCCCCTGCTTGCGAATGGCAAGAATCGAACGCACGAGATGTTGATTGGTACCCATACGCCCGGTGACGCCGTTGAGGATGACGCCGACGTTGTGAGTTTTCATGGTGGTTGGCTCCAGATTAAGATTTATGATTTGGGATTGATGATTTCTTGTTTGCTGTTACTCGTTCCCAAGCTTCAGCTTGGGAACCAGGACGAATCGGGACAAAACCATTGGTCATTGGTAATTCCGACATCCGATCGCGTCCAACTCATGTGTACTTCAAATACGCATCCTTTATCATGTCGAGAAACTTGCACTGCTGTATGGTCCAGTAGCGAGTGGAGAAGACTTCGACTTCGATGAAGCCGTCGAAGCCGTTGTCTTCGACCCAGCCGCGAATCTCGGGGATGTCGATGCAGCCATCGCCCATCAGGCCGCGGTCGTTGAGCATGTCTACCGTCGGCACGCGCCAATCGCATACGTGGAACGCGAAGATTCGCCCGGCGGCGCCGCAACGCTCGATCTCGGCCTTCAGCATGGGGTCCCACCAGAGGTGATAGACGTCGACCGCCACGCCGACGTGTGGCGAAGCGATGGCGTCGCACATATCGTTCGCCTGGGCAATCGTGTTGACGGCCGAACGCGAGTCGGCGTACATCGGGTGCAGCGGCTCGATGGCCAAACGAATGTTGGCCGCGGCCGCACGATCCAAAACGGCCTCGATACCCTGGCGGATCTGTTGGCGTGACTGCTCAAGCGGTTGGCTAGGCTCAGCCCCGCAGACCAGCACGATCAGTGGCGCCCCGAGAGCCGCCGCTTCGTCGATCGCGCGGAGGTTGTCGTCAATCGCCCGTTGCAGTCCCGCCGCATCGGCAGCCGGGAAGAAACCGCCCCGGCAAAGCGAGACGACCTCCATGCCGGCCGAGCGGATGTCGGCCCCGACCTTGCCGATATCACGTCCGTCGAGCCACTGCCGCCACACCGTGACCCCCTTTGCCCCCGCCGCGGCGTAGTGCTCCGTAGCCTCTTCGATCGACCAGGGCGTGGTCGTAATTGTGTGGACGCAAAGCCGTGAGAAGTCGGACAACGGTTGGGCGCTCATGGCTACTCCAGAGTTAGTGTTTGGTTGCGCGAGTGGGGTGCTACGCCGGCGTGATGTGTGGATATGCTCCTCCGGGCCATCAAGGTCGCGATAAGAGCAACATGCTTAGCCAACATTCATTTAACCGCAATTTGGGTGGTAAATTGGATATTTTACCTCTGCCGTGGGGGGCTGCAACTTGCATTCTTGATAATTTCCGTCGTGGCTTTGATGACATTTGCCAGGGGCTGCCAGAGGTTAGGGATGAGAATGGTTTCAAAAGGCCGCGACCGTTGGTCACGCCGACGCCGCCTACCCCGCGGGCCCCATCTTACCCTCCCCGCGTTCGTCTTCGCGTCTTAGCGCCTCGGCGAGATTTCTCTCACTGCCCGTTGAGACGATTTTTGAGATCTTCTGAGCTGCCACATCCGCAACAGAAAAACAGGCAGGCGTTTCATCGAACAACGGTGTACAATAAAAAACTTGTCGAAAGATCGCCAGTTGGCAATCCCTTCGGCAACCTAAGCGACAAGCACCACGATGAGAGCAAACGGAGGATGATAATGAGTTACCCTTTGGCAACAACCTTCACAAGAACTGATCGGCACCTCAAAACGCACGGCGTGAAAATCCCGATGCAGGTCAACCGTGCTGCGTTTACACATGGCAAAATCAGCAATAAATCAGCAGTCCACGTCATCCTTGCCGTATTGGCCGTTTTCCTGCTCTTGGGCAACGTGTCGGTCAACGCCGCCGAGGAGGATGCGCCCGAAGCCGTTGCCATCGTGTCACCCGATGGCCAAATCGAAATATCGGTCCGATTCGACGCGGGCACGGTAACCTACAGCGTTGCTTCGGCCGATCGCGAGTTGGTACGGCAATCGAAACTGGGGCTGCAAGTCGACGACGCACCGTTGGCCGATTGGCAAGAACTCGGCCACTCGGTTTCGGTGCAGGACGAAACGTGGAAGCCCGTCTGGGGTAAACGTGCGGAGGTTCGCAACCACTATCGCGAGGTTGTCATTCAGACCAAGGTGACCCATCCGAAAGTCGGCCGCGTTGATCTCGTGTTTCGTGCGTACGACGATGGAGTGGCTTTCCGCTACATGTTTCCCGAGACCGCCGACGCCCGTTTCAAGGTGACTGCCGATTTAAGCGAATTTTTCTTTGCCGGCGACTACACCTTCTGGAGCTACAACGGTGAGCACCACAACCGAGGGCCTGAGACGATCGCGGCCGCCAAGGGACCGATTCGCTGCCCGATGACGATGCAGGCAGCCGACGACCTATTTCTTTGCGTCCTGGAAGCCGCCATCGACGACTTCAGTTGGATGACCCTCGCCACCGAGCCCGGCAGCCGCGTGTGCCGTACGAGTATCCAATCCAGCGAAGTGACCGCGCCGTTTGCCACGCCCTGGCGGGTAATCATGGTCGGCGAGAAGCCGGGCGACTTGGTCGATTCCGATTTGGTGGAAAACCTCAACCCGCCATGTGCCATTGATGATCCCTCGTGGATCAAGCCGGGCATCGCCTTTTGGGACTGGCGTGCCTGGGGCCATCAGACCGACGGCTTCACCTATGGGTTGGACACCGAGTCGTGGCATCGCTTCATCGACTTGGCCTCCGAATCGGGCGTGCGTTATCTGCTGTTAGACGCCAACTGGTACGGCGAGGAGTTCAGCAAGGAGTCGAACCCGTTGACCTCCAAGCCGGGTACCGACATTCCCGCATTGATCAAGTACGCCAAGTCGAAAAACGTGGGCATCATTCTCTACCTCAACGACGTCGCCGGCTGGGAGTATGGACTCGACCGGATTATCCGCTCGTTCGGCGAGTGGGGAGCCGCGGGCTTGAAGTACGGCTTCATGAAAAACGTCGACGGTCAGGCCAAGGTCCAACGTACCCAAACGGTTGTACGGCTGTGTGCCGAAAACAAACTGTTGGTCGACTTCCACGACGGGCCCATCCCGCCCTCGGGCGAAACCCGAACCTGGCCCAACCTCATCACTCGGGAGTACTGCCACGCCCAGGCCGACGGCATGCGGTCGTTTGTGCCCAAAACGTTTGTCACCACGGTTTTCGTCAACATGGTGGCCGGGCCGTTGGATATGGACAACGGGATGTTCGACCTGAAGAACTCCAAGACCCAACGCCCTCGGGTGTTTCAGGAAATCCCGTCGACGATTGTGGCCGAAACCGCGCGGACGCTTATCACCTTCAGTGGGCTGACCGTAATCCCCGACTCGGCCGACTCCTATCGCAAGCATCGCCAACTGTTCGATTTCATCGCGGCCGAAAAGATGCCCTGGGACGAAAGCCGAACGTTGGACGGAAAGATCGGGCAATTCATTACGATGATGCGACGCTCGGGCGACACGGTGCTGATTGCGTCGGCCACGAACGAAGAAGCCCGAACGCTGAAGATTCCGTTGACCTTCCTCGATGAAGGCACCTATCAAGCGACGCTCTACGAAGACGCGCCCGACGCGCATTATCTGAACAACCGCGAAGCCTATACGGTTCGCCAACAAACGGTGACGAACCAATCGGTAATCGAAGCCAAAATGGCCCCCGGCGGCGGCCACTGCATTCGCCTGGTACCAACTTCGAAATAACCGTTTTAGGTGCCACTGGCTGCTTGTCAGCCAGTGCTGAACACGGGCATGCAAGGCGCCCGTGGCACCCTCTTCGCATTTCCCAGAAACCTGTGCTAACGCGAGTCGGCCGCTTGCCCTGCGTTTGTCCCGTCCGCGCTCTGCGTGATGCCTTCAATTGTCGGGTTGCCCGAGCGCTGCCAGGTGACGTGTTCGAATCGGCTGTTCTTGATTTCGAGCGTTACTGGTACCGTTTTTTGAAAAATGTGAATTTTGTGAGCACGACCATCTGCGATAACGATAGTTACTCCGTCGAGTGTGCAACGCGCGGCCGATTCCTTGTGGTCTTTGCCCACGCGGCCAGAGGTTAGCGAAAACGCCGTTGCCGCCCGGGCTTCGATCCGGCAATTCTTCAGCCGGTGTTGGCCGCCTTGCAGCCCGCATTCGACACTCACGCTGTCGCGAAACACACAATCGGTGTAGTAGGTGTCGGCCGTGTTGATGTCGTAGGCGGCGTTGTCGTTTCCCCAGAAACGCCCGTTGGTGATCCAACACTCACACGTATCGTGGGCGCTGAAACCTTCGTCGAAGTTGTCGTAGCCGGTGATGTTTTCGAAGTGCATTGCTCGGGCGTCACCGTGGATGTTGAAGCCGTCGTTCAGCGCGTAACACGCGTTGAGATCGCGCACGGTCACGTCGCGCACCCGGGAGGTAGTAGCCAAGCCGTTGTCGCGTACCGACCATTCGAGGTTTTCGGTCGAACCGCATATGTACAGCCAGCCCTCTTTCTCGTTGATCGGTTCCCAGGTGAATTGTCCTTCGGCCAACGCTTCTGGCTTGGGGAACGGTGCGTGCGCAGTGGGCGAACGTCCCATTCGTTCGGCCCGACCGGCGACAATCAGCAGTTGCCTCGATTGTTTGCCGTACCTCCGTGTGGGCAAACGGCGGCGATAGAGCCGGTCGCCCACTTGTTGCCATCCGTCGGCCGGCAACGGATCGGCCCCGGTGAGGGTTACGCCGTGACCCTCGATGACGAGACCTTTGATGTTGGCAAGGCGAATCGTCTGCCGATAGATGGCTCGCTCGGGCAGTAAGTGGATCGTGTCGCCAGGGCGTGCTGCGGCCACAGCGCGTTGGGCCGTGGCGTAGGGGGCTTGCTGGGTGCCGGGAGCGTCGTCGTTGCCAATTTCCGGGTTGACGTACCACTCCCGCGCATTGGCTTCGAGATTCGTGGCCAAAAAGACGCACATCAGGCAGGCATGTGCATTGAGAACGAAGCGGCAGACGCGAAACATTGTGAATTCCTGCGGTGGGTTGAAAATCGCGTTGTCGGTGCGGGGGGAGTGGGAGACCACGCGGCTTACTGGCAACCGCAATTGGGCCTGTTCGCCGTGGGAATACGGGGAAGAAACGAAATGACTATCTTACCCAAAATCGAACGCGAGGGCGAAAAATGGGCGTATTTCAAGCTTTCCGCGATTCGCCCAGGGACGGGTCGTCAGACCGGTTCCCGGCCCGTATACTTGGAGCTAGCGATGCTTGTGTTGCCGACGAGCAAACGTCCATTGACTACCCCGCCTGAGCAAGAGGAAGGAGCCTTCGTGTCCGACGTTAAGACTGAACGCGTTATGGTCGTGCCCACCGCACTGTTCCACCGCCTGGGCCTGTTCCAAGGCTTTTGTGGCGAGGTGGATCGTTACCTCGACGAACTGCTCAGTCCCGAGCACACCAGCTACCGCCCCCGGGCGGAAGTGGAGCAAGACCCCAGCTTCAAACAGTTGATTCCCTATGTGATCTTCCGGCATACTGACGGCGACGGACGGAAGACCGTGTTCCAATACACCCGAGGAACCGGCCAGGGCGAAAGCCGATTGCACAGCAAGCGAAGCGTGGGTATCGGAGGACATATTTCGTCGATCGACGCGGAGGCCAACGGCGACGGCAGCCCCTACGACGAAGGAATGCGCCGCGAGTTGGACGAAGAAGTGGCCGTCGAGACGCCGTATACGGCCAAGTGCGTGGGCCTGATCAACGACGACCAAACCGAAGTGGGCACGGTGCATCTGGGTGTGGTCTACGTGTTCGACGTGGATGAGCCGGCCGTTAAACCTCGCGAAACCGAAATCATCGAAAGCGGTTTCCGTCCGATCGACGAGGTCCTTGCCGATCTCGATGGGTTCGAAACCTGGTCGCAGATTTGCCTGAAGGCGTTGTTCGGCTAGGGGTGAGGGGCGCTTGGTGAGCCTTATGCGAGAAAAAGCATCTAGAAACAACCTGCCCTGGAACGTTGCACCAATACCCACCATTCCAGCTTTGCCAGAGTCGCTGGAGGTGGTGGAGTTCGAAGACCGACTTGATCTTTGGTACAACGAGCTTGATCATTGGCTGCACATTTGGCGAAAAAGGAACGCTACCTTCTTTCGGCGGTTGCCGAAAATCGAGCAACAGATTCGTCTTTTACTACAGCGTGCCGAGGAGTACCTGCCCGAAGTTCCCGAAGCGGATCTCTATCAGTTTGGCGGTGTCGAAAAGCGCTCCACGTTGGCTATGTATCGTGAGCTTCTGGCGCGGTGCCTAAGCGCCGCAAACGACTGGCAAAAAGACGGTGAAGCGGTGGAAGAGTTCAAGCGGGCGATGTCCTTAGCGCCGGAGGTCGCCGACTATTGGTATAGCTACGTCCGGCACTTGATTTTGAAAGGGAGTGTTGGTCAGGCATTGGACGAGATTAACGCGGTTGAGGTGCGGCTCATTGAGACGGAGAAGGAGTCGATTGCGCAACAGATCGTCAACTGGGCGCTGGCGTACCCCGAAATAGGATTCGGGATACGCGCGGACATCATTAAGCATTGCATCGCATTGGTTAGCCGTGTGGGGACCGGCCTCTTGGTCCGGGGCTGCCCTCTTCCGCACGCCGAGGGTGAGAAATGGCAACGTACCGAGATACTCCGCATATTATGGGCTGGGATGCAGTGTGGCGTGCCTCTGGACGAGTTGTGTAGACGCGAGGGAATCGACGAAGCTACGTACTGGCGGTGGTGGAAACGGTTTTTGCCCGAAGAATGGGGCACGGCTCCCGCGTTAGTTTAAAGTAGCGGGGTATTGGAACGTTTCTCACTTGGGTGTCACAGGCTGATTGTCAGCCAGTGGTGAACACGGGCATATAAGCTGGCCGTGGCGCCCGTCGTACGGACTCCAAGCCCAGGGGTTTTATTCCCTGGGTCGCGTCATGCAGGCCGTCGTATGTTCGAAACGCCCGTCTATCTCGACAATCAGGCCACTACGCGTGTCGATCCTCGCGTGGTCGACGCCATGCTGCCGCTTCTTACCGAGGTTTACGGCAACGCCGGAAGCGCGACGCACGCGTTTGGCTGGGCGGCCAGGAAGTACGTCGATCAGTCGCGAGAACAAATCGCCACGGCCATCGGTTGCCGGCCGAAGGAACTGGTTTTCACGAACGGGGCCACCGAGAGCAACAACTTGGCTCTACGTGGCGTTGCGGAAAAGTACGCCGGCAAAGGACGCCATCTGGTCAGCGTGACCACGGAGCACCGCTCGGTGCTCGATCCGCTGGAGAAGCTGGCGGACCGTGGTTTCGAGGTCACGTTGTTGCCTGTCGTAGCGGAGCCGGACGATCAGGCCGGGCTTTTGGCAGCCGAGCAGGTGGCCGAGGCCATTCGCGACGACACGATTCTCGTCTCCGTGATGCTGGCCAACAACGAGATTGGCGCGATCCAGCCGCTGGCCGCCATCGGGCAGGTCTGCCAGCAGCGGGGAGTGTTGCTGCACTGCGACGCCACGCAGGCGATTGGCAAGTTGCCGGTGGATGTCGACCGCCTGGGGGTCGACCTGATGAGTTTTTCGGCCCACAAGATCTACGGCCCCAAGGGCATCGGGGCGTTGTACGTGCGCCGGCGTGGTCGCCGGGTGAGATTGGCGTCGCAGATCGACGGCGGCGGCCAGGAGTTCGGACTGCGCAGCGGCACGCTCAACGTGCCCGGCATTGTGGGTTTCGCCCGAGCGTTGGAACTTTGTCTGGACGAAATGCCGGAGGAGGCCCTGCGTGTGTCCGCGCTGCGCGATCGGTTGTTCCAAGGACTATTGGCCGCGTTGCCCGAGGTGGAACTAAACGGCCCAGCGCTCGACCCACCGCAGCACCGGCTGCCGGGCAATCTGAACGTGCGGTTTGACCGGGTCGACGGGCAAACGTTGTTGGCGACCACGACCGACCTGGCACTCAGCAGCGGCAGCGCCTGTTCGTCGGCCGAATCGGGGCCGAGCCACGTGTTGCGGGCATTGGGGCTCAGCGAAGAGGCCGCCCGCAGCAGTGTCCGCTTCGGCATTGGTCGTTTCAGCACCGAAGAGGAAATCGACTTCGCCGTCGACGTTATCGCCGAGGCGGTCAAGCGGTTGCGCAGCCTAGGTAGTCCGGTTTAGTGGGGGCTGGTCGGCTTAGTCGGGGGTGGGCCGCCGGCAAGCTCTCCTTACCCTGGGTTGGCTCCAGGCAATCGGCGGGATATGATTGAGTGTTCGGCGCGAAAAAGACACATTTACTCGCAGGAGATCAACGAACCGATGGCGATCACACTGACGGAAACGGCAGCGGGAGAAGTGAAACGCTTCATGGAAGCCCAACAGGTGGAAGAGGGAACCGTGCTCCGCATGGGCGTGGCCGGGGGCGGTTGCTCGGGGTTGCAGTACAGCCTCGGGTTTCAGACCGACTACGATCCGCAACTCGACGCCAAGTATGAGCAACACGGCGTGGCGCTGGTCACCCGCAAAAAGATGGCTCTGCATCTGGACGGCACAACGATCGACTTCCAGGACGGCCCGATGGGTCGTGGCTTTGCGATCGAAAACCCCAACGCCCCCCAGGGCGGCGGCTGCCCCGGTTGCGGTGGTCACTGAACCACACGAATCGTTGCCCAACGAAAAGTCGAAGACGACAAATCAGAAAAGGGACGCTGCTCGAAAGCGAAGAGCAGCGTCCCTTTTGGTTTGGATGTCTCGCTCTGCCAGGCTCCGGCTTGGCAGAGCAGTGTCTAGTGTGTGTCGCACCTAACTGTCGCGTGTACGGGTAGTGTTGAGTCTAATTCTCCAGGCGAACCAAACGTCACACTTACGCGAAACGCGATCTAGAAGACCTGCTTCGCGGCCGGCAACGCGTAATATGCGCATTCAGCGAAAAAGAACTCCGACATATTGAGCTTCGAGTAATCGTAATGCCGAATTGCGCGTTCGACGGCCTCACGTCTCCCACCGTCTCCCGTAAGAGCTACAATTGACGCGGCCGCAAGGGGATTCCTCATGTAGTAACACTCATAGTGCTTTCGTTCACCTCGTTTGGTCTTGTCTGCGATTCTAGAGAGTCTTTCGGCGTCAGCCTGTGTAGCCTGAGGATACCAGGTAGCGTAGACTTCTCGCCAGTTAGCGTTTCCAAAGACTTTCGTGTCATTGTTGTCGAAGGTCTTATACGCCTCGATCGATGCGAAAGCGTTCTTGGCGTTGGCGATCAGGCCGGCGCGGTATTGTGATCGGAGCGACTCATCAGTCTCCATACCAATGAGTCTTGCCAGTGAGCCTTGCGACCCGACATAGATCCACAGTTGGTTTGTATCGATGTTTTTAATGGCCTCGCGGTCAGCAGCGTAACCGGTAGCGCAAATTTCGACTCGCGTCCTATCGCAGTTGGCCGGACACTCGACCAGGGCCTTTCTGTAACGTGCAAGCCAGATTGGCTCATCTGTTACGTCGAACATCGCTCTAAGCATGAAGAGGTAGCGAGCGGCGTCGCGAAACAAATGTCCCTTGAAAGCACCTCGAAATTGTCCTTTGAATGCTCCATCGCAGGGACACTTCCAGGCAACAGATTCAAGGACGTCGGCGACTTCCTTCATCTTACCCACGATCTGTTCACGTTCCTCAGCAGTAGGAAGGCCGCTCATCATGTACGCGTGTAGTCCGTAGAACCATGGATGCGTCTGATCATCGGACCCCAGGGGATAATGGCACCTTCCGTCGGTGCCCACGCCCCTGGCGATGAAGCCGGAGACATCCGAGACGGACGCACATTTCAGCAGTCCCATTGCCAAACGCTGTGCGTTCGCTCTGTCGATGGCATCTCTGTTACGGCGGGCACGTTCACAGGCTGCCGGAAGATACAAGCCCGTGAACATGGGCCCGTTTTCAATGGGGCTCCACCAACCAATGGCATTGGGCTTTCCCAGTGAGCAATCCTCGGGAGTGGGGATCTCTCCAACATAGTCATGAATGATGCCATATTTGTCGACACGATTGCGCCAGATTTCAAGGTGGGCTTGGTCAATGGAAGTGAGAAGTGGTGCCTGAGCGTAGGCATGCAAGGGAACCGCCGCCAGGCTTCCCCCAACTGCTAGCAGAGTCGCATCGCGCAAAAACTTTCGGCGAGTTTGTTGCTTATCGCATTTCGATGTCAAATGTTGGTTCATTATGCGAGAATCTTTCTTGCATCGGCCGAAGGGCGACGATTGCCTGCCAATTCGTGTTGGATGGCAGTGAATTACTCAATTGATGGTGTCCGGCGCGACCACCAGCCGCGGCTTCTGGGGCAACGATTGGATCCTGCATTGACTACGGAACGGGGGCGACCAACGGGGCCCGGTTTCCCGGGATAGAACGCAATAAAGTGTTCCACAATCAACCACGGAGCCAATAAACGTCAGTCAACGCGCAGCGAGGTCGCTTCCGGTGCAAGTGTCCAGTGGAGTATCCGTCGGGCGTTGTCGGGTTGGCCGACGGTCACATCATATCCGGCGTCGGTCGCCGTGACTTGCAGGTCGCGAACGTGCCCATCGAGCGAGATTGCCCAGGCGAACGGCTCGGCCGAGGTGTTTCGACGAAAGATGACCATTGGGACCCGATCGGCCAGCCCTCGCCCGATGCCCGTGCCGGTGATGACCTGCGTGGGCGTGTTGCCGGCCAGGACGATGGCAGCTTCCGGGGCGGCCTTGTGGGGCAACGGGAGGTGGACCGGTTGGTCGATCTGGCGAATCGTCGCGTCGCGAAGGTGTTCGTAGCCCGGCTTGTTCGCCGGTGTCCATGGTTTGCCGGCTGGTAGCTCACCCCATTGGCCGCGTTGGTGGTAGGCCAGGTCGAGCGTGATGCCGTCTTTGGTACCGTCGATTTTGTCGAGGAAAACCAGGGTGTTTTCGTCGAGCAGGACCACGGCGCGAACGAAGGTGACGCCGTCGTACGGTTCGGCTTGCGCGACCAGGTAGTCGGTTCCGTCGGCCGAGCCAAACGCCGGGCAGCTGCCGGTGGTCTTCTTCTGCGACTTCTCGTCGACCACCAATGTATTGTGGGCGAGTGTGGTGCGAAACCAGCTTTTTTGCAGTGGCGTACCATAGCGAGCCGTGCCGGGGTCGACGGCCAGTTCCTCATCCCGGGCGAAGAGCACGAAGCCGAGTTTGTCGGGATGGCCGTGGCCGCCGCCGTGCGGCCCGTAGTCGAGACACAGCCATGTGGCTTCGCGACCTTCGCCCCGCGTGAGAATCGCAAAACCGGCGTCGGTGTAGTTGGCCGATCGGGCGGCCGGCACCTCGGTAGCGTCGGGCAACTCGTCGACACCGCACAGCACGGCCATCTCACCGCGCTTTCGGCTGGCCAGCAGCGGCAGGTAGGCGGGATTGTTGAACCGCGCGTAGGCGAGTTCATAGAACGGCGCTTGGCCTGCCACGGAAACGGGTCCCGAGTCGTTGAACGCGGGCAACACGCCAGTGGGGCTCATGACACGGATCGGACCGTCGAACATCGAACGCAACTGTTCACCGTAGAGGTCGATGCCGCAATTCCGAGCGGCTTCGCACAGCGACCATGTTCCTCGGATGGTGTAGAAGTGATAACCCCAGGCGCCCTCGTACCAGCTTCCGTCAGGGGTTACGCCTTCTTGCATTTGCACGCGGTAGCCGCGTTTCGGGTTGTCGATGGCTTCGTCGATCAGTTCCTGGTCATCCAAGAGCAATCCCACGAGCCCCACGGCCGAGTTTTTCCAGCATTGGATGTTGTGGATTCCGATCTTGTGGACGAGGATGACGTCGCGAGCGGCCGGTTGAAACAGCTTGTCGGCAATCTGCTGGCGGTCCGTGTCGCTCAAGTCCGGCCAGATGAAGTCGGCGCCTTGGGCCATAAGGATTAACCAACAGGCTTCGGTCAAGGTTTGCGATCCCACGCGGCTGCCGCCGATGCCGCTACCACCGCCGTTTTTGTGCAACGGGTAGGTGAGGTAGCGGTCGGCGTAGGCCAGCAGGATCTCTCGCGCCCGGTCGCGATACTTCGGCTCGCCGGTAACTTGCCAAGCGAGGCCGCAATCGCGCACGGCGTCGGCGTAGCCGAAGTGAACGCCGCGGATCTGGCAGCCGTCGAAGTCACGCGAGGGATTCGATGGATCGCCGCCCGTGAAGACCTTCTCGCAGAGAGGACATCGATGCTCCCACTGCCACGTGTCCAACTTTCGGCCGAGTTTCAGCGGCGTGCCGTCGTCGGGACAAACGTACCAGTGCCACCAATTGCCTCCGCGCGGCGGCAACTCGACCGGCTTCTTCAACCCTGCATCGGCCCGATGCACCAACCCCTTCCACCAACTCACCGCCCAAGGCTGCTCGGCGACGCGCTGCTTCAGCCGGGCGACACCCTCCTGGTTGAGCAACAGCCGCGGATGTGGGGGAAGCTTTGGCTTGTCGGACTCGGCCTGTGCATAACTGCCGAATGCTACGGCAGCCAATACGGCAACGGAAACGACGTGCATCTTCATGGTGGGTTCCCGAGGTGGGGTGAGCAGGGGGAGGAAGTGCGCTGGTGCAACGCATTTGGGCGGGAAGGACTACGATCGAGAGTCAAACGACTTCGAACATCATACCGCGGAATGGGCCATATTGCCAAAATTCCCTACGAAAAAGATATCTCGCAAAGCCGCGAAGACGCAAAGAGACGTGAAAAACACGGTTGTCTTTGCGTCTTCGCGCCTTTGCGAGAGTTCACCCTGTTTCCCGCGCTGCTGCTTGAGAAACCAAGCGCCGGACGCTTCGCGTCCTTGAAATGCGAGCCGATGCTTTCTTGGCCCAGCACGACGCGAAGCGTCGAAAACGTACGTTCCCACGCGAAGCGTGGGAACGAGGGGTGAAATACCCTGTGTCCCAGAGAAATGGGGCGGGTGCCACGGGCTGCTTGTACACCGCTGGTTTAGCATGGGCGGGCAAGCCGCCCATGGCACCTACAAAAATGTGATTAGATCACTACGTCAGCTCGGGCAGTTCATAGCCCTTGCGACGCGGACGCGCAATGTAGCTCGACGCGTTGGCCTTGTCGCAGTTGGTGAATTGCTCGGTGTCGGGGTTCCAGTTCAGGGTCGTACCCACTTCGCCGATTTCCCGGGCGATGTTGACCAGGTAACAAAGCGACGTGCTGCGCAGACCGTATTCGATGTCGGCGTTGCATTTCTGTCGGGTTTTGATGCAGTCGACCCAGTTTTCGATGTGGTACTGGTTCTCGGGCTTCTTGATCGGGCCGGGGTTTTCCGGCGAGTTGATCAGTTCCTTCGGGTTGCCGGCGATCTTGTTGCGGTTGATTTCGATTTTGCCGTCGTCGCCAACGAAAATGGCGCCCAAGCCCGGGCCCCAGTTGCCGTCGAGATGCAAACGCAGTTCGGTGCCGTTGGCATATTTCATGCGCACCTTGGCGCGGGGACCGACAACCGGTTTGGCCAGTCGCAACAGGTAGTCGAGGCTCGTTTGATCGACTTCCTTGGGACGTTCCTGCGTTCCGGCCGGGCCAACCTTCACAGGCTCTTCCAGGCAGATTTCCACGGGACCCGTCTCGTCGGTACCCAACGCACGTTGGATCTGATCGTAGGAGTGGGTACCCCAGCCGGTCACGCCGAAGCAGCGTCCGCCGCCGTCGTAGGCCAACCAGTGTTCCCAGCCGTAGTGCAACTTACGATGATAGGGTCGCATCTCGGCCTGGTTGGTCCATACGTCCCACCACTTGGCTCCGCCACCGTCGGGCATGGGTTCCGACTCGCCCGATTGCCACACCTCGGGGCCAATGAAGTTCGGGGCGATCACGGTGTGGATCTTGCCAATGGCCCCATTTTTCACTAGGTCGCTGGCCCAATTGTTGATCGGCATCGAACGCTGCTGGGTGCCGACCTGGGTTACGCGGTTGTATTTCCGCGCGGCTTTGACCATCTGGCGGCCTTCCGAGATGGTCAGGCACATGGGCTTTTCAATGTAGGCATCCATGCCGGCTTGCATGGCTTGAACGGCAATCCACGCCCGGGCGTGGGTCGTGGTTTCGATCATCACGCCGTCGAGATTTTCTTTGTCGATCATCTCGCGGAAGCAGGTGTAGGCCTTCCAATTCTGGTCTTTGCCCACGGTTTCGAGATAACTGGCGCAACGCGGCTCGAAGCAATCGCACACGGCTGCCACCTGCATCTCGGGAATCCGTTTACAGTCGTTGCCGATACCTCGGGCACGGCCGCCGAGGCCGATGATGCCGATGGTCACTTTGTCGTTGGCGCCCGGCTTTCCTGGTGCACCAAGCACAGAAGAAGGCACCAACAGCGGTGCGGCGAAAGTTGCTCCGGCTGCACGAAGCATACTGCGGCGGGTCCAGTTACGGTGGGTCATGCGAGCTTTCTCCAACTGGTTTGGGGGTGGGACACGATTCGAGATGGGATGACCTTTCGGAAAAGGCCCTATTAGGTGGATTGTCGCGCGGGTAGGAAATCAGCCGCCGACGCGCGGAAAAAACCGACAAAAACAGAAAGATTGCCTTCGTTGCTCCCGGTCATTAGGCTATCGTACCGGTTGGTCGATTTCTTGTACCGGCTGCGCAAGAATTGGTACTTTGTGCGCATCCACAGACACGAGACTCCCGCAGGGCAATGTCGACCGCAGGCGAACGGGCAACACAATCCGCCTGTTTCTTCTGTCGTTAGGCGTGGATCGCTTGTTACGCCTTCGGGCAAGTCGAAAGTGCCCAAGGGCTTGCTCTTTTGGTGCTGAGGCATGTCAGTCTAACGAACGGCGGCGAAAACCTCAAATTTCCGCCTGTCGCAGAACGATGGTTGACGGTCGGTTTTTCGGGGGGGTACCGTTAGTGGCCAAAGTTGTGCAGAATGAGCGTGTTACCCTGGCCCCGACGTTGCAGTGTCGGAACGAGGGGTGAATTAAGACGATAAACAATCGCTTCCCGTTTCCGAAAGGTCGCGCACATGCCAGAAAAGCTTACCGAAGAGCAACGCGAGCAAATCCTCGAACTCTTGCTTCAGCAAAGGAAGATTGATGCGATCAAGGTGTATCGGGAAGCCACGGGCGAAGGATTGAAGGAGTCGAAAGACTTCGTCGAGACCATCATCCGGGAACTACGGAAGGAACACCCCGATTTGCTGCCGGCACAGAAAGCCGGCTGCGGCACGACGACCGCGTTGCTGCTGATCCTGGTGTCGGTCGTCTGCGCCGTTGCCTATTGAGTCTGATGGGACTGGGCCTTTGCCCGGAGCCCAGACGACTGCAAGTGAGCGAATCCCTATCCCCGACGGGCAGCCTGCCGGCGACGGTGCCACAACAGCAATGCCGCACTTCCTGCCAGGATGAGCACCAACGTGCCGGGCTCGGGGACGACGGTCAGCACCAGGTCGTTGTTGGCCGTGTCGGCACTGAGCGTGGCGGCGTAACCGTCGATGGTTCCACTGAGATTCGTTCCCAAGGAACCACTGAGCGTGGCGGCATCGAAGAGCACGTAAGTGCCGGGAGCGAAGTCGGCCAGAGCAGTGAACGCGAAATCGTCGAACTGCAGGTCGGTATACGACAACGTGCCGCTCGATACGTCGACCAGGTCGCTTGCCGTTGGGCTCGCCAGTTCGAAGTCGAGCAGGGCACCGTCGGCGAGTGTCAGGTCGCCGAGCACTGTGAGAGTACCTGCACTTGCGCCGGGCGTTAGCGTGCCGCCGGCGGCCACGGTCAGACTACCGTCGATCGTCCCGTCGCCACCCAGCGTGCCGGTGGCCCCAATGGCAAGCGGTCCAGGGCCAGCGACGGCGAACGTCCGCGTGCCGTTGACGAACAGTTGGCCGTCGACCTGTTGGAGGTGGTTCTCCAGTTGGACGAAGTTCGATCCGGCTGCAGTCAACCTCACTACCGCGTTTTCGCCAAGGATTTCAATGCCGTCGTTGGCCGGTTCGAGATTGAACGTTGCGCTGCCGTCGGCCGTGGCATCGACGATCCAGGTGCCTCCGGTCAGCGCCTTGGTCGCGGCGTTGTATTGAACGAGATTGATGTCGGCGAACAAGGTGGTGGTGCTCGATGCGCTCGTGTTGACGCTGAGAATCCCGTTGACGACTTCGACGGTGCCCTGGTTGTCCAGGGTTCCCGCGCCACTGGCCGAGGCAAAAGCGAAGAAGAGGTTTTCACCGGTGTTGGCGCTCTGGCGAATGGTTCCGCTCGCGTTGTTGGTGAACGTGTAGCCGGCGGTGATCTGAAAATCCCCTTCGCCGGTGAAGTGATAAAGGCCGTTGTTCACAAACGAGCCGGTGTCGGAGCCGTCGAGATTGTCGCCGCTGCCGCTAGCCTCGTGCAGGAAGGTACCGTTGTTCGTGAAGGTGCCGTTGCCGGCCAACGCCTGATTGGTCGAGGTGTTGGTGTATTTGAAGGTGCCGTTATTTACGAGATTGGTACCATTGAGGTTGATGTTGCCGCCCTGCAAATCCATAGTGCCGTTGGCGGCATTGACCAGATCATTAGCGCCCTGCAACGTTTTGGTGTCGCTGCCGGCAAAGGTGAATTTGGCTTCGTTTGTCAGGTCGCTGTCGTTAATGGTGATCGTTCCGGCAAGCCACTGGAAAGTGCCGGTGCCCTGCAACGATTTGGCCGTCGTGCCGCTGGCGATGAAACTACCGCTGTTAGCGAGCTTCGCCGTACTGCCCAGTGAAATGACGCCGTCGGTCCATTGCATCGTACCGCCAGCCGCGTTGGCCAGGATTCCGGTGCCCGCGATTGTCTTGGTATTGGCCGTGGTGAACTTGAAGAGGCCCGTGTTGGTAAAGGTATTGCCGTTGGTGTCGATGGCGTTGCTGCGGTGTTCGAAGCCGCCGGTGCCGGTGAAGTTGACAGTCACGCCCGAGACGCCCACGCGGAAGTCGTCTTTGACTGTATCGTTGCCGTTGTTGCCGACGAAGACGGCGTGGGTGCCGGCGCCGTTGAAGGTGCCCGACCAGGAACCGCCGGACTCGCTACCGAGTTGAATTTGTCCACCGTTGGCGGTCCACGTGCTGGCCGCGTCGCTGACGCTGTTTCCTACCGCGATATCGAGCACACCCGACTCCGAAAGAACCGTCGCACCGGCGGCGTTCGTAAAGGTGCCGCCGCGGAAGAAGTACGACGGATCGTCTTCCGTAGCAGCCACGCCGGTCTTTTGCAGTGTGCCGTTGTTGACGAACGACGTACCGTCGTACAGACTCACGTCGCCTTTCGACTGGAAGTCGAAAACGCCGTCGTTTTGAAACGACGCACCGTTGGTCAACTCGATGTTGTCCGCGCCGCCGCCGAACGTGTGGTTAAGAGTACCCTCGTTGATGAACGTTCCGGGACCGACAAGGTTGCGGTTGGACGTGGAGTCGTAGGTGATTGTTACACCGGGATTCACTGTCAGCGTTATGCCGTCCTCGATCGTGATGCTTCCACTGGCCCAACTGTCGTTGGCAGTAATCGATGTCGAGGTAGCATAGGTACCTGCGATGTCGGCCACAGCGGTCGACGCGACACAAAGAACGCCCAGGCCAGCCGCCAGCAGAATGGCGAACGTGGGACGCGGTTTGCCGGCTGATGTTGGTTGGATCATAGACCTGCTCCTTCACGGAAAGCGCACTGCGGTGCGTTCACCGGGTCAAACTCCGTTGTCGGGCCAACTCGCCAAGGGGGCAAATGGACGCAAAATCTCCATGTAATTATCCTTATAATGCATCCAATGGGAATTTATGTAAACCGTTGTACGCAAAAATCGACGCAACTGCGGCAAGCCGTGCCCACCGAATCAGGTGGAGTGTGTCGCCACTCGGCAGCTATCTGGCGTCGGGAAACACCATGGCCTCAGTAAAGGCATCTTGGAAGGCCGGGGCGGTCCGTATACCCTCGACGCTGGGTTGTGGAAAATGTGACGCAGGAAAGGGAAAAGGCCGGCTATTCGGCAACGTCGACGATCATTTCGGCGAACTGGGGTAGTTCGCGCGTACCCAACAACACATCGACGGGTACCGCGTAACGACCGGGAGCAGTCTCCGTGGGGATTGCGCATTGCAGCGCACAACGGCCTTCCTTCTTGGGCGGCACTTCGACTTCCTGCCAAGCAAGATCACACCGACCGAAAGTCTGTGGTACGACAGGCCGGCAACGAACACGTTGCGGTTTCGGCGAGTGGTTCGTTATGACAACTTCCACGCGGGCTTTCGCGCCGGGGTGAACCTTTTGCTGGTACGGATGGCATCGTACCCACGATGGGTCTAGCCCAAAGTTGGCATGGTCCCACGGCATCAATTCGCCAAATAGTTTCTCTCTGCGGTCAAGATTTTCCCGCATGAACTGAACTTCTTCAGACGTAAAGGTGAAGGCGTCGTCCACGTGGCAGTTAAAAATGTGTGTAGGTCTTAATTTCTCGACAAGCGACAGGCAATACTGGAACCCCACGCTGCGTCCGAGCCAATTGCGATTGAACGTGCAGTAGTCGTCGATCCCCGCCATGGTGAACGAATCGCCCACGAAAAGCATTCGCAGGCCGTTGCCTTCGACAAATAAGGCGTCGTGGTAAAGCGTCTGTCCCGGAAAAAAGAAGGCTGTCAACTTGAATTCGTGCCACTGCCAGGTGTGGCCATCTTCCAGCGGGTGTTGAACACGGATCGGTTCGGCCGCCAAACACGGCAATCGCCATGGCCGGGGATTGATGAGTATCTCAGCCAACCGTTTCTCGGCGAAACAAGGACAGTCAAACTGGCGTTGAAACTCGGGAATACCTTCGGTGTGATCGAAGTGGTAGTGTGTAACCCAAAGTCCTTCAATACGTTGGATTTCGTTGCGGGCGAGCATTTTTTTCAAGTTTTCGACCACGCCCGGATTGCCGACGTCCATCACCAACGCTGCTCCCGTCTTGGAAATGAGCACCCAAGTGGTGCTGAAGTGGCGTAAGCAGGCGGGAGGTTCAATGCCTTGGCGGATCGGCATTTGTCCCGATCGACCGGCGTACTCGGTGAACAGCTCTGGAAAGTAATGCCGTAGCGCGCTGATGGCAACATAATTTTCATAACACCTTTCCAACTGTTGGGCCAATCGGTCGATGGCCTGGGCAGGATGATCCATCAATCTGCCGTGCGACGGGACCAACACTTCAGGCTGGAGTTGCTTGATTTGCCTCAGGCTCTCGATGAGTCGCCAACGATCACCCATGAATCCGTGATATCCGCCGATTCGACGCTCACCCTTTGCAAAACCATGTTGCAGGCTAAAGAGGTCCCAGAGCTTGCCTTCGTCGTAGAGGCAATCGCCGCAAAACACCAAGCGACGACCGTCGACTTCCACATGATAGCTCAGCGAGCCATCGGTATGGCCCGGTGTGGCGATCGCCCGGATTGTCGCCTGCCCAAAGTCGATTGTATCGCCGTCATTCAGTGTGGTGTCGACATTGACAGGAGCGACAAGCATCAATCGCTGCTGTCGAAAATCGCGGTAGACGCGAAATAGGTTATCGTCTTTCCAATACTTCGCTGGGTTGGCGAAGAACTCCCGTTCCTCGATGGGGACGACGATCTTCGTTCCGCCGGCAGCGAATTGCTGGGCACCGCAAGCCTGATCACGATGGTGATGCGTGAAGCAAAGTTTTTCAACCTTTGTGATTCCCAGCTTCGGCAAGGCCGCGGTGACGCGGCCATCACCGCAGTCGATCAACAGGGCCCGATTGCCATCGCGGACGATACCCACGTTGATCGGCCCGTGATAAATGAATACGTGTTCGCTGAGTTGTGTTATCGCTTTCGGTGCGGCCGTTGCTTGGGAATCGGCAGCCATGGCTTCGACGGCAGGCCATTCGCCAATAATCCATAGCGCGGAACACAACAGAAGTAACCAACAACCCGGCTTTCCAATTTTTCCCAAAGAACTCATCGTTGAAGATATAGTCTGATTCATCTGGATGGTTCCATATCCTTGAGAAGACAGGAGTTGTCCCATTCACCACGACTATGATACCACAGACGTATTGGAACCCCCAAGAAACCGTTGAAGACTGTATTCGTTGCCGATCCGTTTCCTGCTCCCGATTACATGGCCTCAGGAAACACCATGGCCTCGGCGAAGGCTTCCTGGAAGGCCGGGTCGGTCGAGAGGTCCACATGCTCGGCTTCCCGGGCGAGCCGTTCGGCCTTGTCGCGCGCGGCACACGAGGTGGCGGCCAGTCGGGCACCAGCCAGCGAGGTGTTGCCCTGGAAACGGATTCGCGTGCGCGGAATGCCGGCTGGCAGCAGGCCGATCCGTTGGGCATTTTTTCGGCGTACGAAGTTGCCAAACCCACCGGCGATGAGCACTGCTTCCAGGTCGTCGGGCTCCAGGCCGGCGCGTTGAAGTAGCAACAACGTGCCTGCCCTCACGGCGCCGGCGGCCAACTGCAGCTCGCGCACGTCGCGTTGCGCGAGAAAGATCGGCTTGCCCGTGCCGGTTTCCGACTCGTCGGCCACAAGGAAGGCCAACTGGTTGTTGTCGTCGACAACGATCCGTCGGCGAAGGTCGTCGGGCACGGTGTCGGCGAGTTGGTCGGGCGTTTGGATGCGGCCGGTCGAGCAAATCACCCCGTGACGTAGCAGTTCGGCCGCCAAATCGATCAGGCCTGAGCCACAAATACCTACCGGCGGCGTATCGCCAATCACATTGATGCGCAGCCGGCCGTCGACCACTACCTTTTCGATGGCCCCGCTGCTGCCGCGCATGCCGTGAGAAATGCGTGCCCCCTCGAAGGCCGGGCCGGCTGCGGTCGACGCCGCCAGTAGCTTTTCGCCCGTCCAAAGCACGATTTCGCCGTTGGTGCCGATGTCGACCAGTAGCGTCGGCCGACCTTGCTCAGTCAACTGGGTGGCCAGCGTGCCGGCCACCGCGTCGCCGCCGACGAATCCACCGATTACCGGGAAGACGTAGGCGATCGCTCGCGGATGAAGTGCCACGCCGAGTTTGGCGACGGGCACATGCAAACCCGGGCCGGTGGCCGAGACGAAAGGGACCTCGCCGAGCCAGCGCGGGTCGATGCGGCAGAACAACTGCTGCATCGTTGGATTGCCGGCGACGGAGAGCACGTAGATACGCTGTCGGGCGACGCCGGCCTGTTCGACCAATTCACCAATCATGGCGTCGATCGCTTCGAAGATCGTTTCGTGCAACTCGCTCAAGCCCTCGGGGCCTCGCCGGGCGTAAACGATTCGCGAAAGCACGTCGTCGCCGAAACGCGTCTGAGGGTTCTGTCGCGAGGCCACCGCGAGTTCTTCGCCTGAAACCATGTCGAGCAACGCAGCGACTAACGTGGTGGTACCCAAGTCGAGCGCCACGGCTAGAATCTGCTGTTCGGTGTTGTCGGGCTCGAAATCGAGGAGTTCTCCGTCGGCAAGCACGGCCGTTCCTCGAAATTTCTGCTCGCGCAACGTCGTTGGCAGAACACGCAGCAACGAAATGTCCACGCGAAACGGTCCGAGGGCTTCCTGCAAACGGACCAGGTCGGGAGCGTCGTTTCCCCTGCCTGGCGAGCTGAGTTCAACGTAACGCTTGCGAACCGGAGGGTCGATCGTACGCGGCGTGGTCTGGTTGGTTTGGGTGAGGATCTGCTGGTGAGCGTCAAGCGTGGAGCTTGCCGGGATCTCGACGATGGCCGGGCTACAAACGGTCGTCTGGCAAGCCAGTCGCCAGCCGTCGGCCAGTTCTTTGGCGGTGAAGATGCGGGCTTCTTGGTCGGTGGCCGCGCACGCACCTTGAGCGACCAACACGCGACACTTTCCACAGACTCCTTCACCGCCACACGGTTGGTTTACCACGATCCCGGCCCCGGCGGCCGCTTCCATCAGCCGGGTGCCCGGAAGAACATAGACCGTGCGGCCCGACGGCTGAAACGAGACGCGCACTTCCGTTTCACGCATGGGAGAATCCTGTTCACTTCTTTACGTCCCCGTAGCCACCGGTTGGTCTTGCGTGGTGCCTTGGGGTTGGTGGTCGCCCTGCTGTTCTTGAAGCATTTCGACAAATCGCGCCACCGTAGGGGTAAATACCTTGCGCTGACGGTGGATGATTCCGATCGGCCGATAGAGCTCGGGCGCGATCAAACGCACGGCGGCCAGCGTGTTGCTGCGGAGCTCACCCTGGACGGTTGGTTCGGGAAGGATGCTGATTCCTGCCCCGATTTCAACGGCCTGCTTGATGGTTTCGATGTTGTCGAACTCCATCACGATCCGGCTATTAACCGAGCGCTGTCGCAGATAGCGGTCGATCTCTTTTCGGATGCTCAAATCGCGATCAAAGGCAACGAAGTTCTCGCCATGCAGGTGCTCCGCCGTAACGGCTTTTTGGCGGGCCAATTTGTGGTCGGGGTGGCACACCAGCATCATTCGTTCCGAACGCAGCGGAATCACGCTCAGGTCGGGCGTCGGGGTGGGGTATGAGACGATTCCCAGATCGACCTCCGAATTGAGTACCGCGTTGACCACCTTGCTGGGGTGCTGAAACTCCAGGCGAACCTTGGCCTTAGGGTACTTTCGCATGAATCCCTGCATGCTCAGGCTCATCACGTGCAGCCCGACCGAATAGATCGCCACCACGCGCACCATGCCGCCAATCTCCATGCGCAGAGACCGCACCTGGGCTTCGACGGAGTCGTACAGTTCGAGGACCTCGCGAAAGCCGTCGTAGCAGGTTTGGCCCTCGGGCGTGAGCACAAACGGTCGCTTGCTGCGGTCGACGAGTTGGACACCAAAGTGCCGCTCCAACCGGTGGACCGATTGCGTGGCCGCCGACTGGCTGACGTCGTTTACCGCCGCACCGCGCGAGAAGCTTTGGTGCTGAACAACATCGCAAAATATGCGGAGAGTTTCGATGTTCATAAGGCCAACTTATCATAAGTGTCGCTTATGGTCAACTGGCCGGCGTGCAGTAAAACGCAAGGAAGCCGGAGTTTTCTCGCGCTTGTGGTGCTGGCGGCGTTGCCCGAACTGGTACGTGCTATTGGGTTTCGGCGTGGCACTTTTGCGAGGGGGACAAGTGCAATGTGTCGTTTTGGCTACCGGGTTACTGGCCTAGCCCCTGGTGATGTGCGTACTATTCGCTGTTGCGCGGGGATCCAGCGTCACGTTGCCCTGCTGTCGTGCCTTGGGCGAACCAACGCGCGGAGGGCGGCCAACCGTAGCTCGATTTTCTGCGGTCCGACGCTGGATGCCCACCTATTTGTTACGCAAACCCCATTGATGCCGATCCACACCCGGCGCAGCGGTTATATGGCGTCTGGGAAAACCACGCGTGTTTTCCGCCTCGCTGTTTCGAACTGGACGGCGTAGGAAGCTTGGAGTTTCACATGGATATTGGCACGACAACCGCATCGAGGGAGACGTTTGCCGCGGAAAAGCGAGAGCAGTTTGCCGACCAGCTTATTGCGACGCTGAATTCTGCCGGCCTGGCGATGATGATTTCGATTGGGCACCGCACTCGGCTCTTCGATTTGATGGCCGAAATGGTTCCCGCGACAAGCTCGCAAATCGCAGAACATGCGAGCCTCAAGGAACGGTATGTTCGGGAATGGCTCGGTGCGATGGTCACGGCCGGAGTGATCGAATACGACCCGAAGCGGAAGACCTACCGGTTGCCGGGTGAGCATGCGGCGTTGCTAACACGAGCGGCCACGCCGGAAAACTTCGCGGTGACAATGCAGTGGATCGCCGTGTTGGGCCGCGTCGAAGACCAGATTGTCACGGCCTTTCGAGAGGGCGGTGGTGTCCCCTATGAGGCGTTCCATCGTTTTCACGAGGTGATGCGCGACGAAAGCGTTCAAACCGTGGTGGCCACTCTGTTGGAGCATATTTTGCCGTTGGTGCATCAACTCAGTGACCGGCTGCGCGAGGGGATCGAGGTGCTCGATATCGGCTGTGGCGCGGGGCGCGCCCTTTTGCGCATGGCCGAAGCTTTCCCGCAAAGTCACTTCACGGGTTTAGATCTTTGCGAAGACGCAATTGCCATGGCGCGGAAGGACGCCGAGAACCATGCGATCCCAAATGTCCACTTCGAAGTGCGCGATGTGAGCGGTTTGAACGAAGAGCAAGCATACGGCCTGATTACGGCGTTCGACGCCATTCACGATCAGGCCAATCCGGCCGCGGTGCTACGTGGTATTTACCGGGCGTTGCAGTCCGACGGCACGTTTCTCATGCAGGATATCGACAGTTCCAGCCACTTGCACAAAAACCTGGAACACCCGTTGGGCACGTTCTTGTACACCATCTCGTGCATGCACTGCATGACCGTTTCGCTTGCCCAGGGCGGCCAGGGTTTAGGTACGTGCTGGGGGGTGGAATTGGCCGAGGAGATGCTCCGCGACGCGGGTTTTACGCAGATCGACATCCACCGGCTGGAACACGACGTGTTCAACTGTTTCTTCGTCGTGCGGAAATAGCCTGGATTTCTCATCACGATTTCTCACCATGGGGCTAACCACATAGCCATGCGGGACACCGGGCGACTGGGCTACCGGACGATTGGGCCACCAACCAAACCGGTGTTGCCGCACTGAGAGGCTATCCGGGAAGATTCCCCGGGAAATTGAGGCTTTTCACGCGGCACGGTAATGGAACTCAGGAACGGGATGGGGCTTGGTCAGACGTCGGAGTATCAAGTGAATCGTGCTGATGCGGATCATCGACTCGCTCGAATCCGTTCGCCGCTCCAGGTCTTTGTTGTGCCGACGATACCGTCCGTTCCACGCATAGGTGCGTTCCACCACCCAGCGTTTGGGCTGCAACTCGAACCGGCCAGGCGTCTCCCGTCGCGGGACGACTTCCAGCTTCCAGGGTTGGTGGGATTGTGCCATCCAGGCTTCCAAGTCATGGTTGTGGTACTTCTGGTCCGCAAAGATCGTGCGCAATCGCGGATAGTCACGCCGACGCATCTGTCCCAACACCGACGGGACCGCCCAGGCATCATCCCAGGCCGCGCTGGTCACCACGACAACCAGCAGCAAGCCCAGCGTATCCACGAGAAAATGGCGTTTTCGGCCGGTGGTCTTCTTGCCGGGGTCGTATCCGCGTTCCCCGCCAGCCTCCGTGGTCTTGACCGTCTGGCTGTCGATCACTGCGGCACTGGGCGTCGGCTCTCGGCCGACCGCCGTCCGGACCCGGGCTCGCAGGGCATCCATCATCCGTTGCCACGTGCCGTCATCGCGCCAGCGGGCAAAATAGTCGTACACCGTGCTTTTGGGCAACAAGTCATGGGGCAGCATGTCCCATTGGCAGCCCGTGCGATTGAGGTACAGGATCGTGTTGATCACCTCCCGCAGGTTCACCGTGCGGTGTCGTCCTCCCCGCTTCGCGGGTGGAATCAGCGGCTCCAGGATTGCCCATTGTTCATCGGTCAAATCGGTCGTATATCGCTTTCGCGTAATCGTCTGCATAGCAATTACCTTTCCTTGAATTTGGAGGTGTAATTCTATGCAGCCTCACTACTTACAACAAACACCCCTTTCCGGATAGCCTCTGAGGCAAAAATCCGCTCCCGTTGGTTGCAGGAAGTTTTCTCAAAACAACAGACTTCTGCCGGCTCGGAATATGGAATATGGAGCCATGCAGCCCGGGTTTGTGGCGACGCGATTCTACCGATTCGCGTGCTCTGGTTTTCGCCAGAAAAGCCTGTCAGGCGAAGATCGGAGCGTCTTTTTGCCGATATAACCGGGACGGACGATAGGGTCGCCAACGGCCGTAACATCCTACCAGTCGTTACGACCCGAGAAAGTTTCTAAAGAAACACGGTCGTCTGAGGCGAAGTTAAACATCGGAAGGCTTGTTTTCACGCCGAGTTGTGCCCCTGGACCGGGGAGCGGTGGGAAACGAGCTGCAGGGGGGAGCCTGCCAAAGAAGGCCACGCCTTAGTGGTCCGTCGCAGAACGTTTGTGGCGGTCCGTCTGCAAGTCCTCCCTGTTGCGCTTATGTTTCGCCGGAGTGTTGCGCCGGGAGTCAGGTGAATGCGTAATGGGTTGGTTAAATCGCACCTTCTCTATTTTACGGATTTTCACTGGCTTCCGGATGCCCTGGTTGCCGATGTGATAGCTACGGCGCGGATCAGAGGGAGCTGAGCCAGAGCCATTGGAAGCGAATGACGGAATGCCCCGACCCAGATGTTTACGGGCCGCCAGCCGGAGTGACGGCAGGCACGCGACGGAGCGACTGACAAGTTCCGTAAACAGGGGGCGAAAATGGCTTCGGCAGGAAGACCGCTTCTGGCCGGAGTGCAGTTAAACCAACGTGAAAAGATTATTGGAGAGCCTGCGATGAAGGTCTTCACAACTGGTCAGGTCGCCAAGATCTGCAAGGTGGCCCCCCGCACCGTTAGTAAATGGTTCGATTCGGGCCGCCTGAAAGGTTACCGGATCCCCGGTTCCCAGGACCGCCGTATCCCCCGCGAGTACCTGATCAAGTTCCTTAAGGAACATGGGATGCCCTTGGGCGATCTCGAAGATGAGGCCATGGCTAAGGTCCTCATTGTGGCCCAGGACCAAGTCCTGGTTGAAAACATGAAGCGCGAGCTTCCGCCGGAACGCTCCTTTAAGGTAGCGGTTGCGGCAAGCGGATTCGATGCCGGGATTCAAGCCGAAAGCTTCCATCCCGACTGTATTATTGTCGACTTCTCGATCGGTCGCACCGAAGCGCTCCAAATCTGTCAGAATTTGCGTCGCAACAACGAGTTTGCCGACGTAATTCTGATTGCTTTGCTGCCCGACGACGGAAGTTCCACGAGCTTCGATCGTTCCAGTATCAACGAAACGTTCAAGAAGCCGTTCGACGCCGCTTTGTTGGCCGAGCGACTTCGCACGTTGATCGGTGCGAAAAAAGAACTCGTGTAAGCTTGCGACCGAATTCGTTTCGGTCGTTATGTTTTGTGGTTCAACCGAGCAGGAGGGCGGAACCGCACGCCCCGGGCTGCTGGCCTACTGACACCAGCAGCCCTTTGTGGACTTGACTCGGACGCGATAGCGAACACGTCGCCGTTTCATCTAAACCGTCGCGGCTAGACCCCCGCGACGGATAATTTTTTTCTTGGCCAATCCCCGCTGGTTTCGGCCTCGGTGCGGGCGTACTGTTTTGGTCGGTGGCCCTGCTCCTCGTGCCCAGCGTTTTCTCGGGCCTGTTTGCACTCCCTGTTTCTGATAAGTAAGCAGGGAAGTTGTCTTTAGGCTGCTCCTAAACTACCCTGGGACGTGGCGTTTTGTTGCATCTTGCACAACCACCGTCTAACGTAGCGTAGAATTTCCCGGAAAATGGCGACTTCTGGAATTTCGACAAACGGACCGATGCGAGGCGCGATGGGATCGATTGCGGTGGCCATCGTCGCCACCCTGGCTGTGGTGGTTACCTTGCCGCCAGATACTACCGGGCCGGGTGTTACCTGTGACGAGGCGTACCACGTTTTCGAGGGCAAACAGCTCGTCACGGCGTGGCGGTGGCAGGGGTTGGCCTTTTTCTCGGCCGGCAATGCGCGGCGCAACTTCCCGTGGACCGCCGACGGCCCGCCTGTGCAGGCCCCGTTGGGGCACTGGATCTTAGGAGCGTTTCACCACCTCTTCGACCCGGAGCCGGACAATCCCAGTTACCTTTCGTTAGTAGCGGCCCGATTTGCACCGGCAATCTGCTTCGGCATGCTGGTTTTGCTCGTGGGGGTGTGGACGACGTCGAAAGAAGACGCGTTGGCCGGCACCGTGGCGGCCGCCGCGGTGGCCTTGACGCCCAGAGTTTTCGCCCACGCCCATCTGGCCGCACTCGATACGATCACCACATTGTTTTTCATGGCGGCTTTGCTGGCCGTTTGCCGAGCGGCGCGGCGCGATACGTGGTGGGCGTTTTGCGCGGTAGGCGCCGTCTGGGGATTGGCTCTATTGGTGCGGCTACACGCACTGCTGTTGGTGCCACCGATCGTTGCCTGGCTGATTCTCCGATCGCGACGGCGAGCCGTGACGCCACTGGTTTGCTGGCTGACGACCGGCACGTTGGTGTTCTTCCTTGGGTGGCCCTGGCTCTGGATCGATCCCGTTGGGCACCTGTGGCAGTATTTCGTTTCGGGAACGGCTCGCGATCCGGTGCAGGTGTTTTACTTCGGTACGGTTTGGGCCGATCGCGATGTGCCGTGGCACTATCCCTGGGTGATGTTCCTGGTGACGATGCCTGTGGCATTGCTGGTTTTGGCGGCCGTAGGAGCCTGGGCGTGCTGGCCGCGACGAATTGCCGATCCGCAAACACCAACGTCTGCCGCGACCTCGCCACCGATCAACGCCCAAAGAATCGACGCTCCAAAACGGACGGGCCGAGGTAAACGGAAGGGGCCAAGCAGGGGGCTGCCCAACAAGGCGGGTGACAAGGCAGCATCCCCCGCCGTGCGCGATGTCGTGTGCGGGGCTGCGTTCAAAGCCAATCCCGACAGACAAGATGTGCGACTGTTCGGGTGGCAGATGGATGCGGACTATGCCCTGCTGGGGTTCGCCGGGCTGTTGGTCATGGTGGTCTTCAGTTGGCCGGGTACGCCCGTCTACGACGGCGTACGGCTCTTCCTGATGGTGTTTCCCTTGGCGGCCGTGGCGGTGGGCGTGGGGGCGCGATTTCTGGTCGACCGGGCAGTTTGGCCACCGGTGGGACGGCCAGCGAGGATTGCTTTGTTGGTGCTCATCCTGTTATGGCCGACTATCGCGGTGGTGCGCTATCATCCGTTGCAGTTGAGCTACTACAATCTGCTGGTGGGGGGGCTACGGGGAGCGACGAGCCTGGGCTTCGAGGTGACCTACTGGGGCGACAGCGTACGCGAACCGATTCTGGCCGAGGCAGCAGCCAGATGCGGGAGACGCCCGGTTCTTTTGGCGCCCAATTTGGCTCTGTTTCAGGCCCCGGCCGTGGCCAGTGCGTCGCCGGCACTCGGGGCTGCCCAGGTGTCGGTTGTTGGATGGGACCCGGCTAGGGCCGATTCGCTTGCCGACTGTCGTTATATGGTGGTCTATCGTCGTCGTGCGAATCTCGGACAAATCGGCTGGGTTTTTAAGTACGGACGCGTGGTTGAAGAGCGGCAATTGGCCGGTCAATGGGTGGCTCGGCTGGTTCAGTTCGATGGTCCCCCGGGCCGGGTGGCCGCAAAACGGTAATAACTGGCAAGCTCGGGGTCTGGAGTGGTGCTGACGTGGGGGGGATCGCGGATTACCCCTCGACGGAGAGCCACATTCGATTAGAATTGTTTGATTACCCACCTATGTCCCGCACGATCCAATCCACGGCGATGAACCGACTCAGCCACTTCGACGCCCAAGGGGCGAGCCGCATGGTTGATGTAGGCGACAAAGAGATTACGGTACGTCGGGCGAGGGCAAGTGGACGGGTGCGAATGGCAACCGAAACCGTAGCCGCGATTCGCGATCGTCGGATCACCAAGGGCGACGTGCTGGAAGTGGCACGTTTGGCGGGTGTGATGGGGACCAAGCGAACTGCGGATCTGGTGCCGCTATGCCATCCGTTGCCATTGGACGCGGTAACCGTCTCGTTCAGTTTTCCTGACGACGAGACTCTTGCCATCGAGGCGGAGGTGCGTGCCACCACCCGAACCGGCGTAGAGATGGAAGCTCTCGTGGCCGTTAGTACGGCTGCCCTGACGATCTACGACATGTGCAAAGCGATCGATCGCACGATGGTGATCGAACGCGTGCAATTGGAGGAGAAGTCGGGCGGTCGAAGTGGCCATTTTGTGCGAACGTCCCGCAGCGACGTTCCGGGGGCGGCCCAGCCCAATGTTACTTCAGACAGGGATTGACCTTCATGGATCAGTTGGCCAAGGACCGAGCGAGCACCTCCGACCGGCTACGCACGCTTTACGCGCCCATTCGGGAAGAACTCGCCGAGGCCGAAGAGGTGCTGCGAGGACATCTCCGCAGTGAACATGCGTTTGTCGATCGACTGGCGCAGCACGGTTTTCGTTTGGGTGGTAAGCGATTGCGCCCGGCCCTGGTCCTGCTCAGCGGCAAAGCGGCCGGAGAACTTCAGCCCATGCATCCCGTGTTGGCGGCCGCGGTGGAAATGATTCACACGGCCACGCTGATCCACGACGACGTGCTCGATGAAGCCACAATCCGGCGCCATCTCGATACGGTCAACGCCCGATGGAATAACGAAACCAGCATCCTTTTGGGCGATTTTCTCTTTGCGCAGGCGATTTGCATGGTCAACGCGCTGGACGATCCCTACGCGTCGCGGGTGATCGGCGAAGCAGCCAAGGCCGTGTGCGAAGGGGAATTGCGGCAGGTCGGCACCCGGGGTAATTACGAACTGACCGAAGCCGAGTATTTCGACATTATTGCCCACAAAACGGCCGCGCTGACAGCCGTGTGCTGCCAAGTCGGGGCTCATTACGCCGGGGCTAGCGATTCGACGGTCGAGGCATTGGCAACCTTCGGACGCGAGTTGGGGATTGCCTTCCAGATTGCCGACGATCTGCTCGACGTATTGGGCGACGAAGCCACTGCCGGCAAATCGTTGGGAACGGACTTGATCAAACAAAAACCCACGTTGCCGGTTATCTATCTGTTGTCCCAACTGGAAGACAACGCTCGGGCTGAGGTCCTGGCGATTCTCGACAACCAGACGAATCACCACCGCGAAGCCCTGCAGCCGTGGTTCAGTCGTTTTGGTGCGATCGAATACGCCCGGGAGAAGGCCATCGAGCACACCCAGGCGGCCGTCCAACAGCTTGATGGTCTGCCGAACAGTCAGCTTCGAGAAAGCCTCACCGGGCTAACCGACTTCGTGATCAACCGCAACAAGTAGTCTTTCTCGTTCCCAAGCCAAACCTCGCGTGCCATGCCCACGCTTGCGTGGGCATGTTTGTGCGCATCGTTAGCTTTGTGCGCGTCGCCAGCATGGCCCACAGCCTACATCAGCTTGGCCATCGTACCACCGGAGGTTACCCTTCTTCCCCGAGCATCCGGTCGAGTGCCGCCAGGGCGACTTCTACCGGTGGGTGCGATTCGCAATAGATGTTCCACCATCGCTCGGTCACGTCGACCGGGTCGATGCCGTTGGGCGTAGCGATTCCCCAGTGTTCGACGGCCTGTTGCATGGTTACCGTATCGCAATGGGCCAGACGAGAACGTTCGGCCGCCGCGAGCACCGGAGGAAGCATCGCCAACGCGGCAACCAGCGGCCGCCGCGCAGCCAAGATGTTTTCGCTGAACATCGGTAGATCGATCTGCAGTTGCGCGACCAGCCACGCCAGTCGGACGATCTCTGGCAAATCGGCCACAGGATTCGAGGCCACAGGCTCGATGCTCACGCAGTTGTAGGCCAAGTAGGCCGCTCCACCGCCGGTCGTAGTCGCCGGCACGACGAGCACCTCCGCCGTGTCGGCGATCAATCGCTCGTCGGTAAGCCGGCCCACGTATCCCAGCAATAGGGGACCGTGAAGTTCCCACGTGCGCTGCAGCGGGTCGGCCAGATTGGCCAATTCGTCGAGCAGATCGGGCACGGCCTCGGCGACCGAGTTTTCTACGTCGGCAATCCGGCCGCCAAGTCGCACAGCCGTGTCTGGTATCATGCCCACGGAGCCGAATAGCTTGCGCAACACGAATTCGGCCAATTGACGGTTGTTGTCGATCCTCGCGGCCTGCGGGACGAGATGCCCCATGATTTGCTCGGGCGCGATGTGGTTTACTCGAAGTTCGCGAAGCAAGGCCTCGCCCGGTTCGGCCAACGCGGCGGCCAGCGCCGAGTTTCTCAATACCCGACCTTGGCGAACGGCGTCGATAGCATACAGGCAAGCGGCCGACCGACTGGCCTTCCACTGCAATTCGATGGGCATGAGGGGCTCCAGCCTGGATTTGACGCGGCTCTGGTGCTCGGGCGACTTGCGTTGGACAAGTGCCACTGGCTGCTTGTCAAACCTAAAAAATGAGGTGCCATGCCCACGCTTGCGTGGGCATGTTCCTCGGGATTCCAGCATGTCCACGCAAGCGTGGACATGGCACCCACAACCCCTGGTTTAAAAGTTGACAAAGCCCTACGTTTCCGGCCGTTTTTCGTCGAGCATGGGGCGCAACTCGCTGACGAAGTCGTGTACGTCTTTGAACTGTCGATAGACGCTCGCAAAGCGCACGTAGGCCACTTGGTCCAACTCCCGTAAACGCTGCATCACCAAGGCTCCGATATGGCGGCTTTCCACCTCCGACTCAAAGTTGGCTTCCAGGTCGTTTTCTACGCCGGCGATGACGGCTTCGAGCTGCGAGTCGCTTATCGGCCGTTTCCAGCAGGCCTTTTCCAGTCCCCGTTTGATCTTGCTATGGTCGAACGGTTCGCGGGTGCCGTCTTTCTTGACGATTTTGACCGTGGTGCCTTCGATGCGTTCGTAGGTGGTGTAACGACGCTTGCAGGACAGACATTCCCGGCGGCGACGAATCGCGTAGCCATCCTGGATAGCCCGCGAATCGATCACGCGGTCGTTTTCCTTCTGGCAGAATGGACACTTCATCGCGAATTCCGTCGTGGGAACGATTGTGGAGGACGCCGAGAGGCACACCTTTTATACCTCAAAACCGATTCTCGGGGAGGGGTATTTAAAGAAAACAGAAAAACTGCTGCGGATGGTGTGTTAGGATCGACCGAAAATAACTTGCCGATTTACCGGGCCGTGCTATGCAACGTCCCTCGGTTTCCACCTTGGTAAAGGGAAAGTTGTTTTTCGGGCCGCCCTTAGCAACATACCGACCAGACGGCGGCCGTACGCAACGTATTCCCCCCTTTTGTCTCCATGGCACGTCCTTCTATAATGGGTAACAAGCATGGGCGGCAATCTACGAATACAATTCACGGGGCGGCAGGACCGCCAACCAAACCGGTGCTGCCGCACCGAGGCAGAAGACCGCTCTCGATGGTCGCTGAAATTTTTGCAGAAAAACAAACTTCTACAGGTTGCAATCGGGAGATACAGTGTTTGACGCGGTGTCTACGAAAAGCGTGGACATAGTTGTTTGAGCGACCAACATAAGCCACCAGCATAGGAGTTGGGCTATGAAATGTCCCGCGTGTGGTGCCGAGGTAATCCAACAGGCCGTTTACTGCCACAAGTGTGGAGAACGGGTCGACATGACGTCGGACCAGTTTGGTCCGCTTGAATCGAACCGGTCTGAAACGTCGGACGATGCAGACGTTGAGCACAACGACGAGGCCGGTTCGCAGCTGCCGGCCGACAGGCTCAAGGCGGCTGCCCGAGCGAGGGCAGACAACGGCCGCGACCCCGAAGAGGAGCTTTGGGAAGGCGGCTTCTCGCCCAAGGCGATGGTTGGCGCCTGGGCGATTTCAGCGCTTATCACTATTGTGTTGCTGGCCGGGTGGATCGTTTGGGTCCGCAACTGGATTGCCTGGACCGCGCTCGCCGTAGGCCTTCTGTTGCTGTGGCTCTACCAGATCGTCCGCCTGTTCTACCGACGCTGGAACTTTCACTACTACCTCACCTCGCAACGTTTCATTCACGAGACGGGCATTCTACGCCGGGTGACCGACCGCATCGAATTGATCGACATCGACGACATTACCTTCGAGCAAGGCCTGTTCGAGCGATTCGTCGGCGTGGGGACGATCCGCATTACCTCGTCCGACCGCACGCATCCGGAGTTGAGCCTGTTGGGGATCGACGACGTCAAACAAATAGCCGGCCTAATCGACGACGTCCGCCGCGACGAACGCCGCCGTCGCGGGCTGCATATTGAAAGTATTTGAGAAGGGCGAAAGTCGGAATACTCAAGTTTTCTCCCCTCACCCCTTTGGGGAGAGGGGCCGGGGGTGAGGGGATCGTCGCGACACAAGCTTCCCTTCTGATCCGCCGGGTGCCGTTGCTGCTTGTCAGCTAGTGCCAGCGTTGGGTTCGATTGTGATTGGGTGGCAGCGATGATTTTGCGGAGTTGACGATGGCCTTGCTTGGGACAGGCCCGCAAAATCGTCGGTGTTGCCGTTGGCAACGAGAGGATTGCTTGGGGTCGACACGCCCCGCAGTTGTATCCTCTCGTGACTGCGTCACCCCGACGTTTTCCCGGTGATGCCGTTTGAAGTGCCACGCGAATGACGGAAAAACATCGGGGCTACCCACAAACGGTCCACAAAATCGAAAACCGGGTAATACCACGATGTGTTCATCCACTATTCACAATTTCCGTGCGTCTGTCGCGTACGCGCACAGCCGATGGTTTCATGCATGTTGGCTTCCGTCAATATGGCTGGCCGCGATTCTCGTTTTGTGGTGCAATGTATGGCTTGGCAACTGGCACGGTGATCGGATGTTAATTGTTGGCTACGCAGGGTTGGCCGGGCTGTGGGCTACCCAGTTTGTTCCACCCCCATCGCCAGTTTTCCTCTCGTGTATAATGCAGTGCATCGGCGGCGTATTGGTGATGGGGTTGATCGGCGTGTTTCAGGACTGGCTTCATGTCCCACGACGAATCGTGGTGCTGTACTTGGTAGCGCCGTGTCTTTCATTCCTAGGCTGGGCGATCCTGCAAGGCCACTTCGACACGCCCGAGCTTTTGGTTGGGTTCTTCTTGTTGCACTTTTGTATCGACCTCTACATTGTCTCATTTGGGTCGTGCGCGTTGTACCTGGTACTGTTTGTCATACGTCGGCTATTGCGCGGGCAAAAAGGGGACATTCCACTTATTAAAGAAAAGTGGAATGTCCCTTTTTGTGAGGCTGTCCCCTTTTACGAGGCCCGCGATGTCAGGAGCAAATATCATTATGAAAGACTCATTGGAACACTTGCCCGAGCGCAAACGCGACGACCTGCGCCGCCTGACCGACGTGATCCGTGAGACGTGCGACGACGTCGAAATGATCGTTCTCTACGGCTCCTATGCGCGGGGCGATTACAAGGAAGAGGCCGACCTCGACCCGGACCGCAAGTCCGGCGCGGCGTCCGATTACGATATCCTGGTCGTCACGACCGAAAAAGACACAGTGAGAAACGGTCACCTCTGGACGAAGGTCGACCAGCGGCTTCGGGCCCTCAAACTTTCCGCCTATCCCCGGGTGATCGTCCACGACCGCTGGTTTCTCGCCAAAGCTTTAGGTCAGAAGCACTACTTTTTCAACGATATCTTCGTCGAGGGCGTTGTCTTGTTCGACTCGGGCGTGTTTGTGCCGAAGGTACGCGAGAAGCTTACGCCGGAAGAACGACGAGCGGCGGCCCAAGAGCATTTCACCCATTGGTACGATTGGGCGACATCGTTTCACAACGGTTACAACTTCTACATGAGCGGTGGCGACCTGAAAGCGGCCGCGTTCAATCTTCAACAGACAGCCGAGTGTGCTTACAAGGCCTTGTTGCTGGTCTATACCAACTACACACCGTACAACCACCATCTCGATTGGTTCGACAACGCGATCCACGAGGCCATCTCGGACTTGCCCCACTTTTTTCCTCGTGAAACCAAAGAGGCCGAAGACCGCTTCAAAAACTTCGACTACGCCTACATCGGCGCCCGCTACAAGCCCGACTACCACATTTCGGAGGCCGACCTGCACTACTTCGCCGAACGGGTCGGACTGCTGATGTCGGAAACCAAATCCCGCTGCGAGGCATTTTTGCAGGCGTTGCCGGAATAGCCGTAACGCATCCTACGGCCTTCATTCATTCCGTTCCACGCTTTGTGGTGCACCGTTTTTCGTGTGTTTTTGCGATTTTCGTGGCAAAGATGGCCACAAAAAACACGAAAAGGCACGAAAACGGTGGATGGTACACGGGTGGCAACGGTGGTTTGCGGAAACAGCGTTATCCTTGTTGCGGCCGAAGCCGGCTGTGTTGCATGATTATTGGTCCCGTGGTTGATTGTGGAACACTTCGTTACGTTCTGTCCCCGCAATCCGGGCGCCCGTTGGTCGCACTCGTTCCACAAACAATGCAGAACCCAATAGAGTGTGCCACTGGCTCCGCCAGTGCTCGTATGGGCTCGGCAAGAATACGAACATTTCCGGCAAGGCATGACTGAGGAGTGAATTATCGATATGCCGCTGCTTCGTCTATTTGTCGCGTAAAAGAGCGGGCGACGTTAATCCTGGCCCGGCACTGGCAAAGCCAGTGGCACACAACATCAGCCTTTTCGTCAGTGCCACCCTGCCGTGGGTTGTCAATAGGATGCACTTCGTTGGTGGACCAGTCAGTCCTTTTTTCTTCTGAGTTCCATCAACACTTCAGACATGGCTCTTTTGCCTTCATCGAGATTCTTGCCCCGACACCAGTCAGAAAACCGTTTGCCCCATTCCAGTTGGTCGAGGTAGGCACGCTTGCCGTCTGGGAAATCGGAATCGAGTTCGAGAATCTCGCGGAGCATCGCCTCCATTTCAGGAGGGAAGGGATGCAGATTGTGCATGAGCATGTCGGTCAGCGGGTGATCACCTGGTCGTCCGTTCGGCATAGATCATTCCTCTCGTGTCCCAACGCCGGCGGCCAATGCTGGCTTGCCCAGCAATGCTGAGCGGAGATTCAATTAACTGTCAGGGAGAACTCCACCGGTAGCCCATGGACCACCGGCAGCAGTGGATCGTTGGGGCTTCCTCCGACGTGTAGTTTTCGTGCTGAACCATCGCCAATCGGTGACTGCCCTGCAAAGATCTCGTCGAGCCGGATTCAAGTGAACAGTGTCGACCGTTGAAATCTCGAACTCGCCTGCGATGTGGTTGGCTCCGCCTCGTGCCTCGTCATCCTACACCCACCCAGCACTGCTGGACAAGCCGCAGCGGCACCCGACGATTGTTCGGACCTATGCAGTACTACGCCAAAATCTAACATTTGAGTTTGCTCGGATTTTGTCGGCAACTTCCTCGAAGATCTCTTCTAAACGAAATAAGTCCCATCCATTGTATTGGGACCTGTTCCATATCAGCCGAGCAAGAGCGAGAAATCCATGCAAACCTAGTAGTACGATTCCATCAACGTTCACTTTCTTTGCGATCGGCGTAACGCTGATCCCAGAGAAACACATGGCGCCATTTTGCGGCGTTGCATCCTGAAACCCTAGCCGGGCGATGGCCCAGTTATGCCCATGCGCGACGGCGGAAAGTAAGCGGTAGAGCCACTCGTTGCCCAGGACATCCCGTATCATTTCGGTCGCGTTTGGCCTTACAACGCCGATGGCATAGATCGCATTCCTGGCATTTCTAAATGGTGGGTAACCCAGTGTGAGTGCGTCTGCTTCGACCGCATTGAGTCGTGTTTCGAGATCTTGAATTTCCTGAGCCGGCCTTCGAATGCACCTTCCAAATTTGAGTTGCTGGTTTATTGCGTCAAACCTTACCGAGAAAACACGAGCGATTCGGTCAGATGACGAAATCATTGGGTCAAGAACCCAAGCTGCAAAAGCGGTTGTTTCCAGCATTGATCGTATGCAGGTGAAACACGCCAAGGTCTCGATTGGCTCGGAGATGATTTTGTTGTAAGACGACAAATGATCGCCTGCGAACTCAACAGCAAGATCACCGAAAGAGAGTGCAGTCGCAATGGATTCTGGTCGACAGGAAGTGGCCAATTCTTGTGCGACGGTCGAGCCCTTAACGGGCTCCGTTGGACACGCCTGCAAGTACGTTTCCAAACGCTCAAGCAACATGCCGATTGCCGATCGAACGAGTTGTACGTGGGAGGCTGGTAGAGACATGCAAGTTTAGTCCAAACTTGATGTTAGGAAGTTTCCGTCCATCGCCTGTAAGCCGCCGATTTGCGGCCTACACTGCCAAGCGTTTTTCTTCGCAAGGCCAACTGTAGCCAGGAGTTTTTGCGCCCGCCGGGTGCCCTCAATTGGAATGCCCACCAAGATGCACGTCAAACCCGCCCGAAAGACGAGCGAGGCGAGTTTCGCTTCGCGGATTCCCATGGCGGTTGCCGCTGCGTCGCGTGGAATTAGTGCGGTTCCGCCCGTGCCTGCAAAGAAGCGTCCGTGCGCGTGTCTCCTATCCAGAAAAAGGTTGTCAAAAACTACCCGTTTCTGCTGGCTGACACGAGATTTCTTACAGGCCCCCAGGCAACCCGGCACTCGATCGAGAAAGGCCACAATGTTGCGTTGCGCCGAGTGCGCAAAAAACACCCCACCTCAGACACATCCTTGTGTCCATGTGAGGTTGAGTGCTCGCGGTGAATTCGTCGGCGAAGACGACGAGATCTTCCGCGGCTCGCAGCCAACAGAGCGTCCTGCTCTGTTAGCTCGTGAGAAAGGGCCCAACGTGGCACTAGTCAGGCGGCTGCACCGGCCGGTGGCCGAGTGCCGGTGCAGGTATTCCCACGCAAGGCGAGAACGGACGGACAACACCTAGTATTTCCATAAAAAAACAGGCTGAATTCACCCGTCTTTGTATTGAAGGGCTGTGAGGTCTCCTGACGCTAGGAATTCTTTCGGTCGGGCAAAGGTAAATCGCCAAATGCCGTTTCGGCGATTTCATCGTAGTGCGTTTGTTTTTCGCCGAGGTAGGCTTCCCATTGCGAAGTAGCCCAGAGCTCGAGGTGATCACCCACGCCGACCAACACCACCGTGCCTTGGATTCCGGCAAGCTGGGCTAGCTCGGGCGGAATTCGTACGCGACCCTGCGAATCGAGTTCCACCCGTTGGGCTCGGGCGTAGAAAAGTCGGGTGAATGCCCTGACGTCTTGGCGGGTCGGAGAGGCGCCGGAAAGCCGTCGGGCAATCTGCTCGAACGCATCCTCCGTGTAGAGAGCCAAGGAACCATCGGTTCCCGGGGCAACAAACAATCCGCCTCCCTCGATTGGTCCCATGGCAGAGCGAAGCCGCTTGGGAATTGCCACCCGAAGCTTATCGTCCATCGAGCGGCTAAAGGTTCCTGTTAGCATGGCTTCCCACATTTCACCACAGAGCCCCAAACTTCCCCCCAAGCATATCCGGAATGGCGATTTCGTCAATGCGGCTTTCGTGGAAAAAGGGCCGAGCCGCAACCGTCCGGCAATACGTAGCTTCGCACTGTGATTAGACTTGAGAAAACCGGTCTGCGGAAAATTGGCCCAAAAAAATCTTCTGCCGATGGATATTCAGCGTGGGGTGATTCGGATGAGTGAACAAAGACTAGGTTTCCCACCCGTATTCCCTACAGAAGAGTGCCCCAGCCGCCTGGGTGAGGCCATTGGGCTTACAGCAGCGAGGTCCAGAGCTGCTGGTAGGCCTCGGCCATGCGGTTGAGGCTGAAGCTTTCTTCCACCCGTCGCCGGTTCCTGGCACCCACCTCCTCAGCCAGGGGCGTGTTTTGCAGGAAATTGGTAATCCGCTCGGGCAGTGCCGCCTCGTCGCCGAAAGAGACTGTCTGGCGGGGAGATTCCGGGCCGAGTAATTCCTCGACCCCCTCCACCCGGCTGGCGACCACCGGCAACCTGCTGGCCATAGCCTCCAGCACCACGTTGGGCATCCCTTCCCACGCCGAAGGCAACACAAGCAGGGCGCTTGCGGCCAGGATCTCGGACACCTGGGGTTGCCAGCCGGCGAAGTGAACCCGTGGGGTAAGGCCCAACCGTCCGGCTAATCGCTCGAGTCTCTTTCGCTCCGGGCCGTGGCCCACCAGCAGCAAGTCGCAGTCGGGCACTCGGCCGAGCCAGCGGTCGGCCGTTTTCAACAGCCAGGCAAGGCCCTTCTGGGGCGTCAGACGTCCGACAAAGGTGACCGCCCGTTGTCCCGCCGGCGAGCCAAACACCGTCAGGTCGGCCGGCTTGGAGGCCGGAAATCGGTCGAAATCGACACCGTTGGGGATGACCTCAAGCAGTTCGCCGGGTAGATGTCCCGTTTCGCGGCTGAATCGCGCCACCGACTGGCTGACGCACACGTAACGATCGACCATTTGGCGGCTGAGGCGGTCGAGCCAGAGGTGCCAACGGCTGTGGCGTTCGGCCACACGGATGCCCGAAACCACGCGAGGAACCTCGGCGCGGCGTGCCGCAATACGACCGACAAAGTTGGCGTGAAACAGCATCGTCTGCAATAGCTGGGGGCGCTGCGTACGGAGATGCTCGGTCAGCCGACGTGTTACCCGAGGAAAATCCCACGCTCCACGGCCCCCCAGGCAGTGGACGTCAATGCCGGCAGCTTCCAACATGGGCACGCATGAGGCTTCATCGTCACCCGGGCGAGGCCCCAGGCAATAGACGACCGGCCGAAACCGCCGACGATCGATGCGTACCGCCAGTTGCGCCAAGCAGCGTTCGGCGCCGCCGAGGTCAAGGTCGGTAATTGCAAGGGCTAATTCGACGGCGGCCACGGGTTGTTACAGAGATTAGGGGACAGGAATCAGAGCCAGAGGCGGAACAACTGCGCTTTGCGTGGTGGATGGGCTTGTCCGCCAATGCGCTGCATCCTTATACTGCGGGGCTGAACCTCCGTAAAGTCTAGCTTACCATCACGACGGTCTCCGCATGTCTGAACTGACCCAGTACGATTACGAGCTTCCGAAGCACTTAATTGCCCAACAGCCGGCAGCCAACCGGGTCGACGCTCGGCTGATGGTGGTTGACCGCGTCCAACAGTCGATTCAGCATCGCCATGTTCGCGATCTGCCCGAACTTCTGAAGGCCGACGATTGCCTAGTGCTCAATAACACTCGGGTAGTACCGGCGCGGTTGCTTGGCTACCGCACGGCCACCGGCGGCCATTGGGAGGGGCTCTTCCTGGAGGTCAACACACACGGTCTGTGGCGCGTGTTGGGAAAAACGCGAGGGAAGCTCGTCGCCGGTGAGACGATTACGCTGGTCAACGCTCAGGGCAAAGAAGATATTCGTTTGCGGTGCGACGCCAAACAGCCCGACGGCTCCTGGGTAGTTCATGCCGAGTCGGAGGAAGAAACCTTTGCTCTCCTGGAGCGTGTCGGGCGTGTGCCTTTGCCACCATATATCCGCAAGGGCGAGATGATTCCGGCCGATCGGGAACACTATCAGACGATCTTCGCCGAGCGACCCGGCTCGGTGGCGGCGCCGACCGCCGGACTGCACTTCACAACCAGCCTGATCGATCGGCTCAAACAGCAGGGCACCACGGTCTGTCGGCTTACACTCCACGTAGGGCTGGGGACCTTCCGACCGATCAGCGTCGAGCGACTCGACGAGCATCCGATGCATAGCGAGTGGGGAGAACTCCCGGCCGACGTTGCAGAGACGATTGCCGCTTGTCGCGAGCGAGGTGGTCGGGTGGTGGCCGTCGGAAGCACCTCGCTGCGGGTGCTGGAAACGGCGGCCAGTTCCGGCACCCTGCAACCGTTTCGTGGCTATACCGACCTGTACGTACGGCCCGGCTACCAATTCCACATCGTCGATACCTTGATGACCAACTTTCACCTACCGCGAACCACACTCTTGGTCCTGATACGCACGTTCGGCGGCGATGCGCTTTTGCGCCGTGCCTACGAAGAGGCCATCCGCGAAGAGTACCGCTTCTTCAGCTACGGCGATGCGATGCTGATTGTCTAGAGCCCTATTATTGCGTCCTGCATTGCTTGTGGAACAAGGGCGAGACCAGCGGGAGCCCGGTTTTCCGGGCCGGAACGCAATGAAGTGTTCGACAATCAAACCAGAAACCAATAGTCTCTCGAATGACGGGTTGGGTGCCACTGGCTGCTTGTCAGCCAGTGCTGAACACGGGCATACTTTTCTGCCTGTGGTTCCCAATTGACAAAGCAGTAGAGTGAATCAATAAGGTGAACCCTCGCATGGATGCCATTCCCGACGATCCTGGCCGCCGTGGTGCGGTAGCCGTTTGCATTCGCGACAGTCGGATGCTGGTGATCCGTCGGTCGCGGCATGTTGTGGCTCCGTTGGCGTATTGCTTTCCGGGCGGCGGCATCGAGAAGAACGAAACCGAGGAGGAGACCCTCGTTCGCGAATTCCAGGAGGAAATCGCGGTAACCGTGCGCCCGGTGCGGCGGATCTGGCAGTCGGTGACACCCTGGAAGGTCTGGTTGGCCTGGTGGCTGGCGGAGCTAGAACCCGACGAGCAGCCCACACCCAACCCGGCCGAGGTTCACTCGGTCCACTGGTTCACGCCGGCTGAAATGGCGGCTCAAGAGAAGCTTCTGCCCAGCAACCGCGAGTTTCTGGAACTGTGCGCCCGAGGGCAGATCGACCTGCCGCTGTGACGGGGATGGCTGCGGCAGGTTCAGTGTGACGAGTTGGGTACAGCCCTATGCTTTGGTTGGATGAACCTTTTGAGCAAATCCAAAGTTGGCCGGCAAAACAGGAGAAATCACGGTGAGCCACGCTATTTATGTAGGGGCCGTTGCCCAATTGGCTTGCGCATTTGTGGCAGCAGGCTTCTCATCTGCTCAGGCGAACGATACGTCTGAAAAGACAGAGGAATGTAGAAGAGAGTGGGGAACCGCAGTCGATGGGCAAGCCGTCTCCATCGCAACGAATAAATCCACCTATTCGCCAGAAGAGGCAATTACCCTGAACGTGGTCGTCAAGAACATCGGGCAAGCCGATGTACATTTCATCGAAGCCATGCCCTTACTGATGTACACGTTAACCGTCGTACTTCCCAGTGGGAAAGAAGCGCCCTTGACGCTCTATGGGAAACAAGCCACCGAGAACTGGAAAGACGGCTCGATGAGTCGCCGAGTCCTACGGCCAAGCGAAGAAAGTATCGTCAACTTTGCTCTAAGCAGACACTTCGATCTCAGTCTCCCAGGAACGTACACTATCGCTGTGCGAAGAAGCGTTGTTGTAGGCAAGGAAGATCCAGTAATCGTCGAGGCCAAATCGAACGTAATCGAGGTGACCGTCCGCGAGTCCGTTGACATGCCTTTTCGGCGTGATATCGAGACACGGTTGGAAATCGATAATTAGGACGAGTGTGCCACTGGCTTTGCGAGTGTAGAAACGTCCGTGGCTAAACGCACTGGCAAAGCCAGTGGCACACAAGTGAAACGGCAGGCCAAAGTACAGCTTCCTGGGCGTGTGCCGTCAAGCTGGAACTTGGGAACGACAGAAACCGTTCACCGATAGCAAGCGAACGCTACTGGTGCTTGTGATACCGCCGATTGAAAATCGCCGGGTCGAAGGGATCTTTGGGCACAAACTGCTTGATCTTCGCGCCGCGTTGCAGCTTGGGACGTACCGGCAGTAATTTATCGGCTTCGGAGGCAACGGCCGGATGCGACGAATCGGACGATTCGAAGCTCGCCGGTTCTACGCCCGAACCATCGGCCAGTGTATTGCCCGACGAACCGGCGGTCGCGTTGTTCGACGAACCGTCGGCGTCCGATACAGCGGTCTTCTGAGGCGACACCGGCTGAGGATCCTCTGGGAAGAAAAAACCGGGCTTCTTCGTAGTCGACTCCGACGACGGAGCCGGTAAGCCGACACTTCGCAGAGACATCTTCCCGCTGATCTGATGGGCCCAAACGGCCAGCTCATTGTATTGCGACTGCTGATGGGCGCGAAACACGGCCGACTGCGCGTCGCCGTGGGGTTCGGCAATCGCGGTCAACAGGCGGCTCGTCTGAGGTTCCTCGCGGTTGATCCAGGCGAGTGTGGCGTGAAGATTGGTGAGCGTTAGCCGGCGGCTGGCCACCCCACCCGACGCGGGACGAAGCAAATGATACTCGCTCTTGCTCGCCGGCCCATGGCAGCCTGCGGTCGAACAACTGTTAACCAGCAGCGGTTGAATGGTGTCGGTAAACTTCTCGACCGCATCGGCGGGCAACTCGCGGGCGAATCGCGTCAATTCGGCGTCGGGCAGGTAGGGGCTCTTGCTGGGCGTCGGCTCGCTGGTCTCCCGGGCGACAGGCTCCTGCATTTCGGCCAATAGGTGCCTGCGCAACACGGCGATGGCCGGATGTGTTGGGTCGACGTCCATCGCGTCGGCCAGTTTGCGAGACGCATGGCCGTAGAGTTTCTGCCGCAGGCACCAATAGGCCAACCGAAGGTGGTCTTCTGCATTATCCGCTTGCACGGCCGCTTGCTTGATCCGAAAGGCCTCTTCGATGTCGCGACAGGCGAAGTCCACTTCGCTTGCCTTCAGACGGATTTCTCCGTCGGGAAATACGACATAGTAAATATCGCCTGCCTGCAGAATCCGCCCCCGCAGAGTCTGGCCGTTGCGCAAAACCAGCATGGCGGTTTGCTCCGCCTCGGGACCATCGGGCGGGGCAGCTAATAGCATGCCGCTTGCCAGGCAGACGGTCGCCAGGGCAAGGCTGATGCACAGGCCATGGTGGATGAAGGATCTTATTGATGTCTGCATTGAAAAAATGATCGCTTCTGAGAACCGAAAACCCGCAAATCCAGGCTCCCGTCGGCCGCTTTCCGCTCATGGGCCATAGAGGCGCCGATAGATTCGCATCCTGCCGCGGAGGGTAGGCAATCGACCCTCCGCGGTCAATATAAGATGGGCAGCATGCGAAGGCCGCGTCCCAGCATTCCTGCCCCCCCGTTCTGACAGCCGACCTGCTAGCCCCACAAACCGGAGTCACCTATATTACAAAACTAAAAGCGTCTGGCGAAGCGCATAGCGTTAACTAAAGCCATGCCAAGAGATTAGGGACGAGGGACGAGAAAATGCAGGCCAAAACGGACCATGCTCGCCCCTAACCCCTCGTCTCTCGTCCCTTTAGAGCGAAGACTCGGATCATTGTTTTCGGTTTGAGTGTATTAGTTTGCACAAAACCGTCCGTAGCCCGGGTCGCGGCCTAGCCTTCCGCGACCCAGCCTACGGGTAAGGGGAGGTTTTGGGTGCCCGACACAAACGTCCAGTTACGTCGCGAAATCCATTATTCCGGCCGGGTGCAGGGCGTTGGGTTCCGGTACACAGTGCTTCAGATTGCGAGCAAACGCGAGGTGACGGGTTTTGTCCGCAATCTGCCCGATGGCCGGGTTCAGTTGGTCGCCGAAGGCACATCGAATGAACTCGCGATTCTAATGAGGGAAATTCAATCCACCATGAAGAACTACATTCGCAATGTCCAGCAGCAGGAGTTTCCCGCCACCGGAGAGTTTCGCGGGTTTGACATCCGGTTTTAATAGCCACCGGGATTAATGGCCACCGGGGAATGGGGAATGACGACCATCCGAGGTAGCCTGGGTCGCGACATGGCCCGCCGGAAAACACCCCCACCCACAAGATGGGCCCGATAGTTGCTCCAATTTTTTGCCGAGTCGGCGAACCAAACGCCCGGGGACTGCGTATCACGTTTGATGACCGTCATCGTCCGCGCTAAGGGTCTATACTGGCGGCCGGTGTCCGATGATGCTGAAGAAAGTCTGACAATCTCTGAATTGAACCGGGATAATTACGAGGGCCATGATGGATCTGCCGGTGTGTAACCTGTTTTTGTTTGGCGGTACGTTGATGACTTGGCTCAACCCGCTGTGGATGGTGGCTGTAGGTTTGGTGGGAGCCCTGCTCGTCGTGGCGGCGATTTATCAGTTCCTGCGCTTGGTATTGCCCAAGATGGCTGCGATCGCCTGGACGACCGCCAAGGAAGCCATCTCGCAGCCCTTGTTCTACGTGATTCTGGCGGTGGGCGTCTTTTTGCTGCTGCTGTTCACCGTGATGCCGTACAACACGTTTGGCGAAGACCTGAAGATGGTGAAGGATCAAGGATTGACGTTGATCATGATCCTCTCGATGGTGCTCGCCTTGTGGACGGCAAGTGTGTCGATTGCCGAGGAAATCGAAGGCCGCACGGCGCTGACCCTGTTGTCGAAGCCAATCAATCGCCGCTCGTTCATGCTGGGTAAATTCCTGGGAATTGTGGGGGCGGTGGCTATTTTGTTCGTTCTGCTCGGGTCGCTGTTTCTGGCCACCGTGTCATACAAGGTGGTGTACGACGCCCGGGAAACGGCCCAAGAAGCCCCCACCCGGCAGGACTGCCAGGATGAGATGGTGCAGATTGTCCCCGGCCTGGTCCTGGCATTTCTGGAGACGGTGGTACTGACGTCCATCAGCGTGGCCATTTCCACGCGGCTTCCCATGCTCCCGAACCTGATTATCTGTTTTTCGATCTATGTGCTGGGGCACTTGGTGCCGCTGTTGGTAAATTCAGCCAAAGGAGCATATGGCATCGTGCAGTTCGTGGGCCTGTTTTTTGCCACGGTACTGCCGGTGCTGGACCACTTCAACATTTATGCCGCCATTTCTACCGGCCAGGAGGTCCCCTGGAGCTATGTGGGGATGGCCGGCGTCTATTGCGTGCTATACAGCGCGGTCGCCATGTTTCTCGCCCTGATCTTCTTCGAGGACCGTGATCTGGCGTAGTACTGCGTGAGGTTCGAGATGGCGAGTTGAGCGCCACGGGCTGCTTGCCAGCCAGACGCCAACCACGTGCAGATAAGCTGCCCGTGCCACCCGCCGGCCTCGCTCTGGATGCGATGTCCACGCTTGCGTGGGCATTCGGGAGACTCGGACAAACATGCCCACGCGAGCGTGGGCATGGCACCCCTACTTCCTCCAGGACGCCTTTTCACGGGTGGCCTTTTCCTGAGCGGCTTTCCTGGAGCGGCGTTGTGCCCTTTTGAGTGCCACACACGTCCCGTCCCGTTTGCCGCGTGTTCTCGCCACTCTGGGGCCGGTCGAAAACATCGGCCTAACTGTGTAGAATACGGTGGTATTCAACGTAGCCATCAATAAGAAAGAACACTCATGGCAAGCGATCCCCACAAGACCCCGACGTCGCCACCCACTCAGCCCGGGCTGAAGCCCCGCTCGAGCGTATCGACATTGTGGCTCTTGCTCGTCTTGGGGGCGGTACTTCTGTTCTTGTGGTACAGCAGCAGTAGCAGCGACCGCGACGAAATCACCTACGGGTTTTTCCGCGACCAACTGGCTGCCGGCAACGTTCAGGCGGTCGATATCCACGAGCAATCGGTGCTCGGCGAATTCGTCAAGGCACCCAACCATCCGACGGAGCGAACGCGAGACGGAGAACCGAAGAAACTCAAAAAGAAATTCAAAACGTCGCTGCCACCGGTTTACGTCGATGCCGAATTGGATCAGCAGATGCTGGCCAAGGTGAAGAAAACCTACAAGTCGACTCCCACGCCCGACAACACGGGCATGATCTTGATGGTCTACCTGTTGGTCACCGTAGGCCTGTTCGCCGGCGTTTGGTTCATGTTTCGCCGTGCGCGCGATCAGTTCATGGGCGGGGGAATGCTGGCCGGTTTCGGCAAAAGTCCGGCCAAGCGCTACGACTCGGGAACCCAACCGATTACCTTCGACGACGTTGCCGGACTCGAAGGCGTCAAACACGAGTTGGAGGAGATCGTCGAGTTCCTCAAAAACCCCAAGAAGTTTCAGCGACTTGGCGGGCGGGTTCCCAAAGGCGTTTTGCTGATGGGTCCTCCGGGAACGGGCAAAACGCTGCTTGGCCGGGCGGTCGCCGGGGAAGCCAACGTGCCGTTTTACTCGATCAACGGCTCGGAGTTTATCCAGATGTTCGTCGGCGTGGGCGCCAGCCGCGTGCGCGACATGTTTACCACCGCCAAGGAAAACGCTCCCTCGATCCTGTTCGTCGACGAAATCGATGCCGTCGGCCGACACCGGGGTGCCGGCCTGGGCGGCGGAAACGACGAACGGGAGCAAACGCTCAACCAGATTCTCAGCGAGATGGATGGCTTCGCCCAAACCGAATCGGTCATCGTCATGGCGGCCACCAACCGTCCCGACGTACTCGACCCGGCCCTGTTGCGCCCGGGGCGATTCGACCGTCATATTATTGTCGATCGGCCAAACTATAAGGGCCGATTGGCGATCTTCCAGGTACACGTTCGCGACGTCCCCCTGGCCGACGACGTCAACCTGGAACGCTTGGCCGCCGGCACCGTGGGACTCACCGGCGCCGACATCCGCAATCTGGTCAACGAAGCTGCACTCTGGGCGAGCCGGCACAACAAAGATTATGTCGACATGGCCGATTTCGACTACGCTCGGGATAAGGTCCTCATGGGGGCCAAACGCGAGGAGGTCCTCTCGGGCGAAGAAAAGAAGATGACCGCCTACCACGAAGCGGGCCACGCCCTGTTGGCTTGGCTCGATCCCAAGGCCGATCGAGTCCACAAGGTATCGATCATTCCGCGCGGCCGAACGCTGGGGGCCACCCAATTGCTGCCGGAAGAAGACCGCCTTTACATGGGCGAAAGTCGTCTGCGCACGCAACTGCTGATCGCCCTGGGTGGTCGGGCAGCCGAAAAGCTGGTCTTCGACGAATACAGTGCCGGCGCCGAAAACGACTTGAAGCGAGCCACCGAAATCGCCCGGCGCATGGTAACTCACTGGGGAATGAGTGATCGGCTCGGACCGGTCGCCTTCCGCGATGGCGAAGACCATCCGTTTTTGGGAAAAGAGATGGCCGAACCGCGGCGGTTCAGCGAGCATACGGCCCAGGTGATCGACGAAGAGGTACTACAGATCCTCAACGACGCCTCGCACAAGGCCACGCGGATGCTTAAGGAAAACCGCCACAAACTCGATCAACTTGCCGACGCTTTGCAGGCCGACGAAACGATCGACGAAGACGACATCGAGGACATGCTGGGCCCCGCAGCCGGCGACGTTGAAACAACGCTTTCGGGCAACAACGGCGAGGGCGGCAAAGCGATTCGTCCGGCAAAGACGGAAAACGAGCCGACGGCCGACTCGGCGTCTGATTCCCTCCCACCGAAATCGTCCGATTCGTAGCCTTGAACGACCAACCTGAATTGCCTGCTTCCGGCCGTGTTTGCGTTTTGGCGACTCCGTGACAAGAAATCCGGTAATCCTTCCTTTGCGTTACGGTCGATCATAACGGCAGCAACCGACAACAACGGACCAGCAAACCACGGAGAGATAGGACATGCTAGCGCATAACGTCTATTTTTTGCTGAAAGACAGAAGCGAAGACGCCGTGAAGCAAATGGTCGACGACAGCCACCGGCTGTTGGCGCCGATTCCGGGCGTCGTCTTTTATGCTGCTGGCACCCGGGCGCCGATGGAGCGTCCGGTCAACGATCGCCACTTCGACGTCGCCTTGCACGTGGTCTTCGAGAACCAGGAGGGGATGGAAGCATACCTCACCCACCCCAGCCACGTCGAGTACGTCGACCTGTATCAGGGCAATTGGGCGGCGGTTCGGGTGTTCGACTCGGTGGTGGCCTCTGCCGGCGAATAACCGAGCGGTTGACCAAAACTCACTCCCGCCGCGTTATATCTTCCCGTTGCCGTTGTGCTCGAACGTGGAGATTTTGTCGAGTCGCCGGGCGTGACGGCCACCCTCAAATTCGGTGTTGAGCCAGATATCGACCAAACGATCCACCAGCCGTTCGGCCAGTACTTCGCCTGGCAGGCAGAGTACGTTTAGATCGTTATGACGGCGACTCAATTCGGCGGTCAGTTCGTCGTAGCAGGGAGCAGCGCGCACCCCGGGAACCTTGTTGGCGACGATACACATCCCGAGCCCTGTCTCGCACACAAGGATTCCACGGTCGACTTCATGACTGCCGACTTTTTGGGCAACCACGGCGGCAATATCGGGGTAGTCGCACTCTTCGGAATCGTTCGTACCGACGTCGACTACTTCTTGCCCGAGTTGGGTGAGCAATTCCGCCAACTTCGAGCGCATTTCCCGACCGCGATGGTCACTTCCCACCGCAATTCGCATGTTTGCTGTACTCCTCGGACGTTTCCCCTACGCAGCACGACCGTAACCGAATAGGAGATACCGGATTAAGATGCCGATCGCTCGCACGCCGCTCCCTCCCGCGCACGTTACCTCTCAAGACAGTAAACGCGATCAATTAGCCCAATGTTATTAAATTGTAGCGGGTGATCGCCCAACACGCAAGACGACACCACTCTGCGGAGCAAACAACACCCCCTGCAGAAAAGCTATCGGTGAAATCCGCGACGGCAGGCATTTTTTCCCCTCGGATGCGCGGCCTCCCAATGGGGAATTTCTCGCCCGAATTCTGTGAACCACTGGCCCACCAGCCACGTAACCCATGCGCGGCGACGGTTCGTCGGCGCCGTCCGGGAGAGAAGAACAGGCAGCAAGCGGCGTGCGAAGCAAATCCGCCCGACTACGCGAAGTCCCCGATCATGGGCGACGTAGTCCCCGCGGACGGTTGTTTCGCTTGTAACGGTCCCAGACCGCTTGTCGCGAGAAGTAGTTCGTCCTAGATTGCCCAAGGGCAGGCAATCCGTGAGCTATACTTGATTCTGGCCGAGCTGCGGTTTCCACTCATCTTTTCTACCGCGCTGCCGGCGTGACCGCTCGCATTTCGAGATAACACCCTTTGAGATTGCGGCTACGCATATCCGCGAGTGTTCCCTGCGATTTACCCAGGAACCTGGTGGACGGTGCGCCGCTGGAGGTCCCATGATGAGTCGGAAAACAGAGATCCAAAGGCTCAAGGCGGTGCTCCTGAAGCGCCGCGACGCACTCCGCAAGGCCCTGGCCGGCGATCTGAGTGCCCTGACTGACTTCCGTGACCAAGGTGGAGGCGACGAGGTCGATTTCGCCCTCGACTCGGCCCACCTGGAAATGAGCTCTCAACTGGCCGAAATGGAAAGCCGCGAGCTGGAGCAAATCGAAAAGGCGCTCGAACGGATGTACGATGGCACCTACGGTGTGTGTGAGGTCACGGGCAAATCCATTCCGCTGGAGCGTTTGCGTGCTTTGCCGTACACCACGGTGTGTGTCGAAGCCCAACGCGAACTGGAACGCCAACGCGAGAACCCCGACTACGAGCCGGACTGGAGTCGGATTCCCGACATGAGCGTCGACTTCGGCGCAGCCCCACTCGGCGATTTCGGCCTGGTCTGACAAGGGTTAGTCCAGATTTTTCACCACGGAGACACAGAGGCCACGGAGTTGGTAAGTCGGAAATCGGAGATCGGAAGTCGAAACGAAGAAAGGATGAATTCTAAAGGGCTCAAACGGAAAACAAAAGCGCCGGCTAGGTCGTTCGATGCCAGCACGTCCTTCTATGTGCGTTAATTTGCGTCCATCTGCGGCTGTGACCGTCAGAATCGTTTTCAGTTTGAGCAAAGGGTGAAGTATAAAGGCCAAGTTTATACTTCATCATTCATACTTCATCCTTCGTTTTTTCCAAAACTCCGTGTCCTCCGTGCCTCCGTGGTTAGTCTGGATGTGAAAAATCCAGGTTCGCCACAAGCCTCAGTCCAGCGCAGCCAGTGCGTCGCCCAAGCGGCTTTGTTGTTGGCTGGCTTCGCGGAACACGGGGAGGAGCTTTTCGTAGATCGCTACGTGTTTCGCTACCGGTTGGGCTACGTGCTCGCATTGGTGAACTGCGTCGATTTTCGTGAAATCATCCCATAGTCCCGCGCCGACGGCGGCTACCGCGGCGGCGCCGAGCGATCCGGCCTGTTGCCCAACATTGGTCTTCAGCAGCCGGATGTTCCAGGCGTCGGCGAAGATCTGGCGCCACAGTTCGCTCCGGCTGCTGCCACCGACGGCGACCATCTCCTCGCACATCGGGCAAAGCCCTCGTAGGCAGTCGAGCACCAGCCGAAGGTTCAACGCGATGCCCTCCATGGCCGAACGGATCAAATCGGCCTGCGTATGGCCAAGCGTCAGACCCAAGAAGGCTCCCCGGATGTGGGCGCTGGCGTCGAGCGACGACCCGCCCGCCAGGCTCGGGTTGAAGAGAAGTTTATTGGCTCCCACCGGCGACTGGGCCGCCCGGATTGTCATCAGTTCATAAGGGTCGATCCCTTGTTTCTCGGCCTCGGCCACGAGGTTCGCGCAGCACTGGTCGCGGACCCAACGGAACGACGTGCCCGAGGAAAAAATCGCCACGGCCGAGGCGAACATGCCGGGGATCACGTGGGTGAAGACGTAGGGCTTCGCGGCATCGTCCAGCAATGGTCGATCCGAGGAAACGGCGATCCAAGCCGAGGAGCCGAGCGACGTGTACACCCGACCTTCGGCGATAGCGCCCGCCCCCAAGGCCATGCACGAGTTGTCGACCCCGCCGCTGGCCACTTTCACGCTGCGTGGCAGGCCCAACTGCTCGGCGGCCTCCGGGGTCAGTTCGCCAAGGATCTGCGTCGAAGGAACGATCCGCGGAAATAGCCTCCGGTCGAGTCCCGCCGCCGCGAGCAACGGCTCGCTGTAGTCCCACGCCAGCAGGTCGTAAACACCCGAGCCGGAGGCGTAGGAGTAGTCGGTGCAGATCTCGCCAGTGAGCTTGTAGTTGATGTAATCCTTGGTGCCGATCACCTTGTCGAGCTTAGCGAAAAGCTCCGGCTCGTTGTCGCGGTACCAGGCCATCTTGAAGGCCGTGTAGTGGGCCGGCGGAAAGCCGTTGCCGGTGATGCGGTACCAGTGCGTCGGATCGACGTTCTCGAAGAACGCGTCGGCCTCGACGGTCGCCCGTTTGTCGGACCAGATGGGTGTGCTTTCACGCAGCAGGTTTCTATGAGCGTCGAGGGGTACACACCCCAGGCTGTGTCCGGAGACGGCCAGGCACGCCACCGATTCCGCGGGCGCCGCGCCCTGGGCGAGCAAACGCCTCGTGCTTTGAACGACGGCGTCCCACCAGTCCGTCGGACGTTGCTCGTGCCAGCCGGCTTGTGGATAGAGCGTTTCGTAGGGTACGAAGACCGCATCGAGGCAGCGGCCTTCGACATCGTAGAGCGACGCCTTATTGCCGCCCGTGCCAAGATCGTGGGCGAGGATTGTTGGAGGCATGAGAAGTGTCACTCACTTGAAACGTGTTTCCAATACATCCTCCCCTCTCCCCTCCGGGGAGAGGGGCCGGGGGTGAGGGGTTTTTGCATTATCAACTGCCTTGCCGAAGCAGCGCGGAGCGTGGACTGCCCTGAACGCAACGCGTTCGCCGCTGCAAACCGCCCTCACCCGGCGGCTGTGCCGCCACCCTCTCCCGCTCGGCGGGAGAGGGACGCTGAGTTCTCAGAACTCGATCTCGCCGCCGGGCAATGCGGCACATTGTTCGAGGATGGCGGTGCCGGAGGCGATGCCGTTGCCGAAGCGCGTGGCTCCGCGGCGGACCATCTCAACCAGCGTTTCCAGGTCGCGAACGCCGCCGGCCGCTTTGACTTGGGCGGTATCGCCGACGACTGATTTGATCAGCGCGATGTTGTGCAGCGTCGCGCCCGACGGGGCCCAGCCGGTGCCCGTCTTGACGAACGCCGCCCCGGCCTCGACGCAAAGCTCGGCCCCGCGGCGGATCTGATCGTCGGTCAAGAAGTGGCACTCCAAGATCACTTTCAGCGGCGTTTGCCCAACCGCAGCGACCACTTGGCGGATATCCTCCCGCACTTGGTCGTAACGGTCCGAGCGGAGCCAGCCGACGTTGATCACCATATCGACCTCGACTGCCCCGTCGGCGAGCACCTGCCGGGCTTCGGCCACCTTGGTCGCCGTCGCGTGGGCGCCGGAGGGAAAACCCACGACACCGCCAACGCCAACCTCGGGCGCATCAGCCAGCAGGTCGCGGAGTTCGCTCACCGCACAAGGCATGGCGAAGGCACAAATGCAGTTGTACTTTTTGGCCGTCTCAGCCAGTTTCTTCAACTCAGCCGCGTCGACTTCCGTCCGCACGGCGCTGAGATCCATCATTCGGGCAATCTGCGATACGTTGAGCTTCATGGTTTCTCCTTCTCCAATCCAAACGCCGCCTTGAAAGCCTCGGCGATTTCGGGGTGCAGTTCGGCGTTGATGCCGTCTTGGTCGTATGTCAGCCCCATCGCGTCGAGGTCGTGCTTCAATTGCCGAACCTCCTGCTCAGGACTCACGCGGGGCGGAACGCTGCGGCCCAAGGGCGTTAGCCAGGCGTTGAGTGTGTGGCCGCCGTCGACCACCAGGTCGTGGCCAGTCACGAAGTCCGAAGCGGCCGAGGCCAGGAACACCACAGCACCGTAGAGATCCTCGGGCCGTTGAACGTAGCCCAGCGGGGTCAACTCGCGAATCCGCTGCCGCACTTCCACCGGCGTCGAGGCGTGCATCGGGCTGAGAATGTAGCTGGGGCTGATGCAGTTGACGTTGATATTGTACTGCCCCCATTCGGCCGCCAACATCCGGGTCATTTGCACAACGCCGGCCTTCGAGGCGTTGTACGACGCATTACAGTTGCAGATCGTGGCCGACATCGAGGCCGTATTGATGATCTTTCCCTCGACCGGCTGCTGACGAAGCATCTGCCGGCACTCGGCCTGGGCACACAAATAGGTGCCGGTCAAATTGACGGCGATCACCTTGTCCCACGCCTGCTGGGAGAAGTCTTCATCGGCACCCAGGATGCCGATGCCCGCGTTGTTCACGCCGATGTCCAAGCGGCCAAACCGCTCGACCACCTGGGCAACCATATCCTGAACTTGCTGCTGGCTGGTCACATCGCACCGGACAAACAGCGAGTCACGTCCCAAGGCCTCGATCTCGGCAGCCGTCTTGGGACCCGTCTTGTCGTCCAGGTCAACGACCGCCACATCGGCACCGGCCTGCGCCAGGGCGAGCGCATACCCACGTCCAATCCCCACCGCCGCCCCCGTCACCAGGGCCTTCTTGCCCGAAAGATCAAACAACGACAAGTCCGACATGGCTTCTCCTCACCATCAAAAGATGTCTCATCCAGCGTGCGTGTTCGCCCAGAAGTCGAACGACCACGCATAACGTCCAGAGAAGTAATGGCGCCGGTCCACCGCTTCATTAGCAATGAACTGGCGATTTTTGGAGAAATCGTTCAGCGGAACAACTCGGATGCCATGCCCAGGCTTGCCTGGGCATGCTGAAGCGCCGACACCGCACTGGCTGACAAGCAGCCAGTGGCACGCAGACACCCAGCGTCTCTAACCCCTGCCTCCTGGTACCTAATCCCTAGTCCCCAGCCTCTAGCCCCTCATCAAATCACCGCCAGGATACCGCGCACGTAGCCAGCCGTTTCGGCCAGGCCGGGCAAGGGGTCGTCACCGTCGGCTTCGAATTCGAATGAGGCCACCCGGTCGTACTTCAAGTCGACGAGCGTCTTCAACACGGCCGGCAGGTCGATCACGCCACGGCCACCCACGGTCGCGCTGCCTTTGGGCGTGGCGGCCGTAACGTCTTTCAAGTGAATATCGAGCACGCGATCGTAGGTTTCCTTAATGGCCTCGACCGGATCGTTTCCGTAGCGAATGACATGTCCGATGTCGATGCACAACCCGATCCGCTTGTCGAGGTCTTTGATCTTCTCGTAGGCCGACTGCGGCAACGGATAGACCTTGTCGCCAGGGCCATGGTTGTGGATGGCTACCTGGATGTCGTATTGCTTGACGAGTTCGTTGGTCAGCGGAAGGACCTCGGGCACCGGTACGCCGACGATCGTGGTCATGCCCGCGGCCTTGGCATAGTCGAACGCTTGCTTCAGTTCCTTTTCGTTTCGCATGTAGATCACGCCGCCGCCGTAAAGCACCATGTCGGCCTTCTTAACCTTGGTAACCGCATCGGCAATTTGCTCGGCCGAAGCATCCAGCGGCAGGTGAAACGACTTGAGGCAGACTTGGTTCAGGCCCAACCGCTTGCTCATGGCCAACGTTTGGTCGAGGTCGAACTTGCGGGTCGTGTAGGAAGCCAGCCCGAGCTTAAAAAGGGCTTTGCTCTTCTTTTTCGTGCAGGCCGGCGCGTCGTCGGCCACGACCTGCGAGCCGCCGGCTGTCAGCAACGCCGCAGCCCCAAGGCCGGCGGTCTGGAGAAACGCACGTCGATTCTGGTTGTTTTTTTCTGCCACGACTTCTCTCCTCATAGGGTGTCGTATTCTCGCGGAAGTGATTTCCTACCTGTCTGATTGGGCCCGGAAAAACGTCAGTTTAATGTTCGGCCGGGAGATTGTCGAGTTTTTCGGCCTTTGGCCAGCAGGAGCACAAATGAGGAGGGGACAACTTCAACCATCTCGGCCAAAACCCTACTGATGTTGGGGGGGATTCGGAATTCGCCTCGGCGAGGTTACCATAGACATTTGGAGTCTCGCAGTATTTGCTCAGAAGATGTCCGGCTCCGCCGCCCCGCACCCCAAAAGATCCAGGCTTAGGGGCTGTCTTCCGGCTTTCTTGCTGCGGACCGTTTGCGGAAGGCTGTTACCAAGGCCGTCGTGGGAGTGTCAGACTTGATCGAACTGGTTGAACTACGCTGCAAAAGTTGTGGGGCCCTGTTGCGGCCCGAGGATATCGTCGAACGCTTGGCGATGGCCCGGTGCTCGCATTGCGATGCCGTGTTCGGCATCGAGGGTTGGAGTACGCCGACACCGAGCGACTCGTCCGACGCGGCGGCGGGACCACGGATCGACGTGCCCATGCCGCGCGGCTTCCAGGTGCAGAACTACGGCAACGTGCTGGAGATCAGCCGTCGGTGGTTCCACCCGATGTATTTTGCCCTGATCTTCTTCTGCATATTTTGGAACGGTTTCATGCTCGTCTGGCACGGCATGGCCCTGGCGAGCGGGGCTTGGCTCATGTCGCTCTTCGGGTTGTTGCACACGGCCGTGGGCGTCGGCCTGGCTTACGCCACCGTGGCCGGGTTTGTCAATCGCACGATCATCCGCGTGGGGCACGGGCAACTTGAAGTTCGCCATGGTCCGCTCCCCTGGCTGGGCAACCGAAGCTTGCCCTCGCACGAGATCGAGCAGATCTACTGCCAGGAAGCCGTCAGTCGCAACGACAATGGAAGCCAGTACCGCTACACGGTGTACGCCATCTTGCAGGGCAACCATCGCGAGAAGCTTCTGGCTGGCTTGATCGAAGCCGAACAGGCGCTCTACGTCGAACAGGAACTGGAAAGGTTCCTCAACATCAAGGACCGCCCGGTTCGTGGCGAACTTCCACGGTAAAACGGACGGTTCAACTTGCTCGCCTCTTCACTCCCCTGTAGCACGCGTTCAGCGTTTGCTTACCGCCAGTCCCACGCCGGCACCGATGAAAGTGCCACCGATGATTCTGTTGAGGTATTTTCCTGCCCGACGGCCCGACAAAACGGCGATCACTTTCTCGCCGCCCGTTGCGTAGATCATGAAGCAAACGAAGGCGATTGCCGCCAGCGTGGTCAATAGAACGATGGCCTGGGAGATCTGCGCCGCGCTCGGATCGAGAAACTGGGGAAACAGGGCCGTGAAAAACACAATCGCCTTGGGGTTGCCCGCAGCCACGAGAAATGCCTGCGAAAACATTCGGGCAAGCGAGATCGAGGCGTTGCGTTTTGCACCGTTTTGTAGGTCAAGGTTCGTTTCGGCCGATCGCCACATGCTTACGCCCAAATAGACCAAGTACACGGCGCCAACCCATTTCACCACCCAAAACACGCTCTCCGAAGCCAACAAGATGGCTCCCAACCCGGCGATCGAAACGCCCGCTTGCAGCAGCGAGGCTGTGACATTCCCCGCCGCGCTGGCCACCGTCCGCCGCGCCCCATATTTCATCCCGTGCGTCAGGGCCAGAAGCATACTGGGACCGGGAATGATCGAAGCCACAAAAACCGTGGTCACGTAAAGCAGTAGGAATTCGAGCGACATTGTCCATTTTCTCCGTTTCTGTCCACGTTCTCGGTCTTTCTATTGGTGCCTACATAGCCGACAAACACACGGAACGCGATCAACGGGCCAGCATAACGAAAACAGCGTCGCCCTGCCACCGTGACCGGTGACACACTTCGACCAATCCGGGTTCACCGAATGGCTGGCTGGGCCAACGTTTGCCTTTCGTCGAACTGCCTACGTGCCCAAGCAACTCGGACGGCAAGAAAGAGGGAAACGGAAGTCACGCGCTATGGAACGACTCAGGAATAACTTCCTCGTTTGGCCATTGGGAGCGGAAGCCAATAGATGGAACAGGAGAGAACGGAGGCAACCGAGTGAGAGGTCTCCGTTATCTCTGTTGACTCCTGTTCTGTCCCCCCCACCGTACATTCAACATGCCATCGGGTGCGTCTTTCATCGACCGCCGAAGGGGGAGGTCATTCTTGAGTCATCCCTAAGCGCAACAGAAGACCCCGCCAGTTCACCGGACGGGGCCTTTGTGTTTTGAGTCGATGTTCCGTCTCGCCGATCGGAAACCAACCGCGTCAGCGACGTCGCCAGCCGTAGAACGTCAGGCCGAGCAATCCCAGGGCGGCAAGCGTCCAACTTGCCGGCTCGGGCACGACCGCGAGGAACTGGTCGGACGTAAGGACTGTGTCCGAAAGCCGGACCTCGTCGATCCAGCCGTCGAACGCCCGCCCACCGCCGCCCTGGCCAATACGCAGCATGCTGTCGTCGTAGACCAAGTCAAAAGTAACCGTAGCGGAACCCTCCAGAGCGTAGTCGACATAGAGCTTCGCCGCACGCGTCGTGCCATCGTAGGTGAGTGCCACATGGTGCCACTGATCGTCGAACATGTCGGCCGTGGTGCTGAAAGACTGATTGAACCCACTACCGCTGGATGCTCCAATTGGTTGCGTGTCGAATCGAGCTCGGATCTTCCCGGTGCTTGTGGTGTCGATCATCCAGCTCGATCCACCCCCGTCGGCGCGGCTCTTCGACACGATCGCGCAATACTCGACCAGATCGTCGAACTTGACAAACGCCTCGGCGGTGAAGCTGGCCGGTTTCAGCAACGAATCGGCTCCGCCCGGATCGGCAACGACAACGGCGCTGCCGTCTTGCGAGTTCGTTTCATCGGGAGTGAAGGCGTTGGCGAATTCGAGCGACGTGGCGTTCGACGCATTGAGAATCGGCCCGCCCACGCCGTCGGCGATCATCGCGCCGGGCCGATCGGCATTGAACGTCGGATTACTTCCGCTCCCGTACTTCGTGCCCGTGCCGTCGAGCGTGGGTGAATTGGCCTGGCTTACCAGCGTGGTCGCCGTGGCCGAAGGCGTACCGTCGTCGAACTGCCAATAGGCGATCGTCTCGGCCCGCGCGACACTGCCGATTAGCCCGCATGCCAGCGTCAGCGTGAGAATGCCGTTTAAGGCGGAAAAGCACTTCATAATCAGCCCCTTTGTCACTTGCCCCCAGTGGGAGGCTTTCGCCAAACAGCGCCGGAATTTCGCCATCGGCGGCAACCCAGCGCATTCTTTCAGCAAGGAAGAATGTGTTGCTCCACCTCTTCCCCTACGTCTTCCTATTGTATTGATGCACAACGACCACCACAAGGTTTTTGCTGAAAGTCGCGCAACGCCAGGAGGGGGGGAAATCCAGCCCGCTTAGCGGTTACCCTAGAGGGGGTCGAATCCCGGCAGATCCCTCCCCTTTCGCACCCGCGCAAACCGACTTACGACGAAGACGTGCCTCAAATCAATCCAGGAGGAGCGGTACCGTCGCGCCGCTTTGGAGTGGCGGAGTCGCCCTCGCACGCCCTACTCCGCATTTGCCCGGTCGACGAGGTCCTGCCAGAAATCCCGTGCTTTGCGATGGTAGCCTAGCACGGCGGTTCGCTGTTGCTCGTCGGAGATTTGGGCGACTTGCCGGGCGCGGTCGTAGACCCAGTCGAGAAAGAATTGGGCTGCCTGTTTGCTGATGCGTCGTTGGTAGCCGATTTCGACGAAGTACGGCGCGGTCATTGCGAAGCGGTAGGTTTTGGGCAAGTCGGTTACGGCCCGAAGCACGAACCAGCCGCTTTCGTTGAACCGAACCTTCGGAAGCTTACCCGACTTGGCGTAGTCCTCGAAACGGATCGACTCCTCGACGCGACCGTTTTTGATAATCTCCAGGTAGCTAATCGGTTCGCGAGTGGAGAGCGTCAGGCCCACTTCGAGTTCCACCTTGGCGCCTTCGTCGGCCTGGAACACGTGGCCGGGCAGTTGCCCGTGGACCGTCGGCCGCAACAGCGGGCCGTTGGTGACCACCACACGACCGGCACGGAAATTCTGCCACCAGGTGTCGTAGTCGAACGGATCGTCGACATGGACGTACACGCGATTGTAACCCACTGGGTTAGGCGCTTCGCCCGAGCCGCTGCCGGCGCTGGGTGGAATACGCAGTCCACACTCGAGCAAGCGGAAGTAGACTTCGTGCGACCATTGGGCGTTGCCCATGGGCGCGGGAAAACGATGGCGATCGCGGGGGCGGCCGTCGCCTTCGTTGCACTCGACCGATTCTCGGGCAACGTGGCTATGGGCCACCTGAATCGAGTCGATTTGCCCCAGGGCCACCAGCATCGGAAGATCCCACCAGAAGGGCTTGGTCAAGTCGACCCAAACGCCGTCGTGCTCTCGGGCTTGCTGTATATACTCGATCGACGGCGGATATTCGTCGTTGTCGCCGCGAAGCGTCAACGGCTCTGGCAGGTTCAGCAGAAGTAGTTCCGTACCGGCGCGGTGCAAAGAACCAGCCATCAGGTGGTAGTAGCGGTTCTTGTCGAATCGTACGAGAACCGAATCCGCCGCAGGCGGTTTTACCTGAAGGGTTTTTCGCTCGTTCCAGGTAACAACCTCGGCGACGTGGAGATCGTCGGCCTCCATCAGCAGTTCGATGTCTTCGGCGGGGCGAATTACCTGGAGATCGCCCGAGTACCAGCCGTGTTCCGACATATCGACGAACCGCTTCAGATCAACCTGCTTGCTGTCGTCGGCGAAGTTATCGATGCGGAAGTTGCCTTCGCGCCAGAGATACTCCGGGCCACGCTCCAATCGGAAGGTGTAGGTACCCACCGGGAGTTTCAAGGTGATCTTGCCGGGCACGACGAAGTGGTCGTTGTAGAAGGGCACTTTTTTGGGCTTGCGCGGTTTGCCGGCGGCGTTGAACAGATGCATCCGACAGGCGACCGGCTTGCCCGTATCGCGGTCGACGACCGTCAGTTCCAACTGCCCCCCGCCCGCCCATGCGGTGGTGGACCCTAGCAACCCGAGCCACGGCGTTGTGAATCCTAGAAGCACCATCGCAAGGATTCGGCCCGGCGAATGAAGCGCCCTGGGAAGTCGCGCTACGGGTGGGTCGGCGGGTAGCCCCGATAGCTCCGCTATCGGGGCGGCGCAGCCGCAAGAGGCTTCAGACAACACATCGCATTGCCTCTTGTGCCTTCGGCACCCCGATAGCGGAGCTATCGAGGCTACCCGGTGTTTGGCGTCGAAGATCATCGTCGTTTCTCTGTTTTCCACGGGAAACCGCTGCCTGTTCAACCGTAGCACGCAGGCAGTCGGGCCGAGGTAGCCGGGCAGCCACGGCGATGGCCCGATAGACGCTGGCTACTCGCCACCGGCAAGGAAGGTGGAGATCCGGCCGGTTATACCGATCGTAGGCAATAAAGGCCCTGAAGCTTGAGGTCCGGTGCAAGCTAGGGTTGAAGGATCGGGGGCAACGGTCGTAAAATGGTCGGCGTTGCGGTTTTGCGCCGCCTCGTTCCCAATAGCAGTGATATCGAATCCATATGGCTGAGGACTACTACAAGACGTTGGGCATTCGCCGTGATGCGTCGCAGGCCGAAATTCAAAAGGCCTATCGCGATTTGGCGCGAAAGTATCACCCCGACATGAACCCGGATGACAAAACGGCCAAGAAAAAGTTCCAGGAAGTGCAGAAGGCCTTCGATGTACTAAACGACCCGGAAAAGCGGGAAATGTACGACCGCTACGGAAGTTCGTTCGAGACAGCTTCGGCGGGCGGGCCTTACGGTGGCGCCAACTGGGGGGGAGGCCCCGGCGGTCCTCAGTTCGAGGATGTCGACCTCAGTCAGTTCTTTGGCGAACGCTACGGGCAACCGCCTGGGGGAGCTTTCGCCGATTTCTTCCGCCAGTTCCGTCCCGGTCCTGGCCAAGCAACCGGCGGGGGCCCAACCCGATCGGCACCACCCCGGCGAGGCGCGGACCTGCATCACGAGGTCCACATTCCCTTCAACACGGCCATTTCCGGCGGCGAAGTCCAATTGGCCGTGCAACGCCAGTCGGGCAAGACCGAAACGATCTCGGTGAAAATCCCGGCCGGTATTGAAGACGGCAAAAAAATTCGGTTGCGCGGCCAAGGAGAACCCGGCCAACGACGGGGAACCCCCGGCGACATCATCATCACCATCCGAGTAGCTCCCCATCCGGTGTTCCAACGCCGCGGCAACCATTTGCACCTGAAGGTGCCCGTCACGCTGGCCGAGGCCGCACTGGGGGCTAAAGTCGACATCCCTACCCCCAAGGGCACCGTGGCCCTGCGTGTGCCGGCCGGTACTTCGAGCGGGACAAAACTTCGGGTGAAGGGACACGGCGTACATCCGAAAAGCGGCACGGCGGGCGACCTGTTGGCCGAGGTCCAGATCGTGTTGCCCGAGGGACTAGACGACGCCGAGCAGAAGGCGATTGCGGAGATCGCCGAGCGCCATCCCCAGGATCCCCGTTCCGACCTTCGGTGGTAAATTGATGGGCGACCAGCGTTTTCGGCCCGAGTACCACATCCGTCGCCACGCCGATTTTCAGCGGGCCTATGCGCGACGTTGTCGGGCGGGCGATGGTTTGCTCCTGGTATTCGGCTGCTACAACGACTTACCGCACCCCCGTTTGGGGCTGTCGGTTTCGCGGAAGATAGGCGGGGCCGTGGTCCGCAACCGGTGGAAACGCTTGCTGCGCGAAGCGTTCCGAACCACCCGGCTGCGGCTTCCCGAGGGAGTCGACTTGGTAGTAATCCCGCGGCCGGGTGTCGAGCCGCAACTACTACCTCTGCAAGATTCGCTGGTCCGATTGGCGCAACAGGTGTCGCAACGTCTTGGGAGAGAACGTCTTGGGAGAGACCGGCGGCGAGAGCGACGTTCTCTTGGTGCTACGTCGAACCCGAAGTGACGGGTGCCCTCGACAGCAAGGTGCCCTGGACAACGGGGTGTCACGGGCTGCTTGTCAGCCAGTGCCGAACACGGGCATACAAGCTGCCCGTGACACCCTCAAATCAAAATTAAAAGCTGGCAAAGCATTTGGTTCCTGGTTTGATTATGGGACACTTCATTGCGTTCGGCCCGGAAAACCGGGCTCCCGCTGGTCGCCCTCATTCGACAAGCAATGCCGGACGCAATAGGCCCCAAAAACACCCCCGCTGAGACCTTCAACGTGAAACCCAACTCGCAGTCTGATGGCTTCTGTTCCACCGTGTGGAGCGCGGCCGTACACTTGCCAGGTTGGGTGCTGATTGCCCTGGTGCGCGGCTACCAGTTGTTCCTCAGCCCAATGCTGGGGCGCCACTGCCGGTTTTATCCGTCGTGTAGCACGTATTTCATCTTGGCCGTGCGGAAATACGGAGCAATTCGCGGATCGCTTCGCGGCATCGGGCGGATTCTACGTTGCCACCCATTTCATCCTGGGGGGTACGATCCGCCGTAGTGCCACTCGACCGGCCAGGGTTTTGCTCTGCGGGAGGCCCAAGCACCCGCAGAAATGGTGCGGCGGCGCACTATCACCTTCTGCATCGATTTTTCTTGCTCGTTCCAAGCCCGGCAACGCCAAATCGTTCAGATCGCGCGGGGGGATAGTTCGCCTTGACTCTGTGTGGGGAAATCACTATCGTTCCGGCCAACTACCTTTTCCTCAGGCCGGCAAGGATGCCGGTTGAACTTATCCGTATGCGTTGGTCCGTCACGGCCGTCCGGTCGGTTTCCCTCGACATTCGCTGGGCTTCGACACGTCGCTGCCGGCGGGCGTTTGTCTGCCTTGACCAACGTTTTGGGAGTGCATGGAAGCATGAAATCTCGCCTTGTGCCCACCCCGATCCCAGGCCGTACACCACTGCGCACGCGTCTTTTTGCCGCACGCGCTGGCTTTCCGCCGCAATCGCTGCTTCAGGCCGGCCACCGGTATGCGTGGTTGTGTTGCGGCATTGTTCTGCTGAGCGGTTGCTCATGTTGGAACGGTGTACGCTCCCAAAGCCCGGATTCCGAGGAGGCGAGGCAGTCTCGTCCTCGACCGCAACTGGTCGGCGACATGGCGGTGCCCTTTGGTATGTATCCCGTGCAAGTCGAAGCCGTAGGGCTGGTTACCGGCCTCAACGGAACCGGAAGCGATCCGGCACCCTCGCCCCAGCGAAATTTGCTGATCTCCGAGATGAAGGCGCGGGGGGTCGATAAGCCGAACACCATTTTGCGATCGAAAGACACGGCAATGGTCGTCGTGCGCGGCGTTCTGCGGGCAGGAATTCGCAAGGGAGACCACTTCGACATCGAAGTCCGCATTCCGTCGCGGAGCGAGACAACCAGCCTTCGCGGTGGGCACCTGCTGCCAACTCGACTGCGTGAGTTGGCCGTGCTGGAAAACCAAATCCACAAGGGTCACGCTTTGGGTATCGCCGAAGGGCCGATCCTCGTCGATCCTTCAGCCACCGACCAAAAGGACCGCATTCGCCTGGGACGCGGGATGGTTCTCGGCGGCGGCATCTGCCTGAAATCACGGCCGATGATGTTGGTCCTCAAGCCCGACCACCAAAACGTGGTCAACAGTGCCCGTATCGCCACGGCCGTTAACCGGCGATTCCATACCTTCGATCGCGGAATCAAGGTGGGGGTGGCGAATGCCCAAACCGACAAGTTGGTCGACCTGAAGATCCACCCCCGTTACCAAAACAACATCGAGCGTTACGTGAATGTTGTCCGTGCGGTGGCCTTGCGAGAGAACACGGCCGAGCGTGCCGAACGGCTCGAAGAGCTAGGGCATCGTCTGCTCGATCCGGTTACTGCCTCGCAGGCGGCCCTGGAATTGGAATCGATGGGCGTCGAGGGCGTCGATGTGTTGCTTGAAGGTCTCAAGGGTCCCACCATCGAAACCCGATTCTTCGCCGCCGAAGCCTTGGCCTATCTCGAACGCAGCGAAGCGGCCAAAACGCTGGGGGAAGCAGCCCGCAACGAACCGGCCTTCCGTGTCTTTGCCCTAGCGGCCCTCAGCACGTTGGGCGACTTCCACGCTTACGACGAACTTCGCGACCTGCTTTCGGTTTCCAGTGCAGAAACCCGATACGGAGCGTTTCGTTCCCTGTGGCTGATGAACCCCCACGAACCGCTCGTGATGGGCGAGCGACTTGGTGGCGAGTTCAGCTACCACGTGCTCGACACGTCCGGCCCGGCCATGGTCCACCTGACCCACAGCCGGCGGCCTGAGTTGGTGCTCTTCGGACGCGAGCAACGTTTTCAGACGCCGCTGGCGGTTAACGCCGGCACGCAGATCATGATTACCGCGACGGGGCCCGACGAGGTTTCGATTGCTCGTTTCGCGACCAACAAACCCGACGAACGACGCGTGGTTTCCTCGAAACTCGACGACGTGGTTCGAGCCATCGTCGAGCTTGACGGCACCTACCCGGATGTTGTCCAAGCACTGCAGGAGGCTAAAGCGACCGGCGCTTTGACGAGCCACTTGGCAGTCGACTCCCTCCCGAAGGGTGGAAGAACCTTCAATCGCTCGGGTGACGGCGAAGCGGCTGCCCAGTCGGACGATCGAGGCGACGAGGCTGAACCCCAAGACGCAAGCGACACCAGCCTTTCGGGTGGGTCGCCTGAATCAGGGAGTGAATCCCCAGAGTCCCCCCACCCGAAGCGTGGTTTCCTTGCTAGAATAATGGGTCGTGACTAGTGGTCTGTCCTATCGAGGTTACAGGTCGGGTGCCATGGGCGGCTTGCCCGCCCTTGCCGAACCGGCGGCAGGCTTTTCTGCCCCCGGCACCCGTTACCGGCGATTTGACGCGGCATTAGCCACACTCCCGCGTTCGCCATCCTCCTGCTCCCCATTTCCCCATGCTCAAGGCCCTCGAACTCGTCGGTTTTAAGAGTTTTGCCGACAAAACTCGCTTCGAGTTTCCACCCGGGATCACCGTGGTGGTGGGGCCTAACGGTTCGGGCAAGTCGAACATCGTCGACGCGATCAAGTGGGTCCTCGGAGAGCAGAGCGTCAAGAGCCTGCGGGGCAAGGAGATGGCCGACGTCATCTTCAACGGCTCCGGCACACGGCGAGGAATGAACTCGGCCGAAATCACGCTCACGTTCGACAACTCCAAACGCTTGCTCGACACCGACTCGCCCGAGGTTCACATCACGCGCCGTGTCTATCGTAGCGGCGAGGGCGAGTATCTAATCAATCGGGCGCCCAGCCGCTTGCGCGACATCCGCGACCTGCTCTCCGGCACGGGCATGGGCACCCATGCCTACAGCGTGATCGAGCAGGGTAAGGTCGATGTGCTGTTGCAGTCGTCGGCCCAAGAACGCCGGGTGATCTTCGAGGAAGCCGCCGGCATCAGCCGGTTCAAGGCCCGAAAGCTCGAATCGCTCCGACGGCTCGATCGTGTGGAACAGAACCTGCTGCGGCTAAGCGACATCGTCGACGAGGTGGAAAGCCGCCTGCGGAGTGTCCGTCTTCAGGCCGGAAAGGCCCGGCGCTACAAAGAATATACCGACCGGCTTCAGGAACTGCGTACCCAGGTCGGATTGGTCGATTGGCGACACCTGACCGACCGGCTCGAACAGTTCGAAGCGGAACTGCAAAGCCATCGCGATCAGCGAGATGCCGCAGCCGCTCGGGCCGAGGCCGCTGAGACGGGACTGCTGGAGATCGACGGCCAGGTAGACGAAGTCAACGACGCCATTCGCCGGTCGGAAACGCGAATTGCCGCCAACCGCGAGCGAATCGCCGCCTGCGAGTCGACCATCGAGCACGAACGGACCCGCAGCGTCGACTTGGCAACCGAGGTCACTCGGCGTCGGCAAAAACTGGCTGCCATGAACGCCCGCGAGTGCGACTTGCGCGAAGAGCTTCGCGTAACCGAGACGGAAGTCGAACAGGCCGAACAACACCACCGCGAAATTAGTGTGCGACTCGTCGATCGCGAACGGGCATTGACCGGCGTAATCGACAGCATGGACCAACTCCGTGGTGAAAACGAACAACGTCGTGCCGCCTACCTGGAGCAGATGCGTCTGGCTGCCGAGCTGGGCAACGAAATCAGCGCCCTGAAAAGCCAGGTTACGGGCTGCGATGCCGTTCGCGATCGGGCTGGAAAACGTCTGGTGGAGCTGGACCGGCAACTCGAAGAGCTGGCCACCGAAATCGAGCAACTGCGCACCGACGCCCGAGAACTCACACGCGAGGTCGACGACCGTAACCAACGGCTCGAAGCGGCCAAAACCCAACTGCTGCACTACGAACAACAGTTGGCCGCCCGCCAGGAAGAGTTGGCCGAACTGCGGCAGCGTCGCAGTGCCACGGCCGAACGCGTGGCCGTACTCGAAGAGTTGCACCGCAAACGCGAAGGACTCAGCGCCGGCGTGAAACAAGTGTTGGCAGCCGCCCAGGCCGGCGACGACGGGCCGTTTCGCTCGGTGTGCGGATTGGTCGCCGATCTGTTTCGGGTAAGCGTGGAGATTGCCCCCTTGGTCGACGTGGCCCTCGGCGCCGCCGCCCATCACGTGGTGCTGGCCGAAGGCGACGAACTGCTGGCCCATCTGAAAGCCAATGCTCCCCAGCTTCCCGGTCGAGTGGGATTCGTACGTCTCGACCTAGCGGCCGACGTTTCCGAGCCCACCGATGTCGATCTGAAAGGAAAGCCGGGCGTGCTGGGACGTGCTGATCGGTTCGTCGAGACCGACCCAACCTACGTGGCATTGGCTCAGCGCCTGCTGGGACGCACGTGGATCGTCGAGAAACTCGCCCACGCACTGGCACTTAAAGCTACGGTCGACTCGCGATTGAGCTACGTCACCCTGGCCGGCGAATGGCTTGGGGTCGACGGCACGTTGATCGTCGGGCCGCCGAATGTTTCCACGGGACTGGTATCGCGGCAGAGTCAGCTTCGCGCGCTGCAGACCCAACTGGGCGAACTCGGCACGCGCATCGGCCAACTTGAAACGACTGTCAAAAGTCTGACCGACCAAATCACGCAACAGCGCGAGCAGGTCGACACCAAAACGACTGCGCATCGCCAGGCAATCGATCGGCTGGCCGAGCAGCGTTTTCAGATCACGGCCACCGAAGGCCGTCGCGGCCAGCTTACCCAGCAACGCGAAGTTTTGCAGACGGAGCTGAAAGCGGCCGAGACGCAACACGCGGCCGCCGAAGAGCAGTTGGCCGAAGTCCGCCAGCGCCGCACCGAATTCGACACCCGACTGGCCGACATGGAAACCCGGCTGGAAAATCTCAACCAACAACTTGGTCATCTGGAAGATCAGCGCCATCGCTGCGACCGTGAAACAACCGAAATCAAAGTCGAACTGGCCAAGAGCGAGGAACGTTTGCGAAACCTTCGCACCCAAATGCGCCAGTACGAGCAGGGTCGCGAGGAACACCATCGGGCACTCGCCGAAGGACACCAGCGACTGGCCGAATGTGCCGATCGAGCCAAACGTTCGCAGTGGAACATTCTCACGGCCGAGTCGGAAGTCGCCGAGCTGTATCTACACAAAGAAACCTTCGCCCGGGAGACCGTCGCGCTGATCAACCAGCGCGAGACCTGCCATCAGCAGCGAACCGAACTAACGGCCGAAGTGCAGCAGCTTCGCAGCATGATTCGCAAGCTCGAAGACAAAATCCACAAGGCCGATCTGGCCGCCAACGAGGTCCGTTACGAGCGCAACAGCCTGGCCAGCCGCCTCCGCGATGACTACAACATTGAACTGGCCGAATTGGAACACGACCCGACCGAGGAAGAACAACAACAGCGAGACCAGGTTCAGCAAGAGATCGACGAGTTGCGGCGCAAAATCAGCAACATCGGCAATGTGAACCTCGAAGCGTTGGCCGAACTCGAAGAACTCGAAACCCGGCACGAGAGCCTTGCCGGCCAGTATCACGACCTGGTTGACGCGAAGAATTCGCTGGTGAAGATTATTGAGAAGATCAACGCCGATAGCCGGCGATTGTTCTCCGAAACACTGGCCACCGTGCGTGGACATTTCCAGCAACTCTTCCGCGACCTGTTCGGCGGCGGCCAGGGCGATATCATCCTCGACGAAGATATCGACATCCTGGAAAGTGGCATCGAAATCGTTGCCCGACCACCCGGCAAAGAACCCCGCAGCATCTCGCTCTTGAGCGGTGGCGAAAAGACGCTCACCTGCGTGGCCCTGCTGTTGGCCATCTTCCGCAGCCGGCCGAGCCCCTTCTGTGTGCTCGACGAGGTCGACGCCGCGTTGGACGAGGCCAACATCGATCGCTTCACCAAGGTACTGCAAGACTTCCTGACGTGGACACAGTTCATCATCGTCACCCATTCAAAGAAGACGATGACCTGCGCCAACACGATCTACGGCGTAACGATGCAGGAGTCGGGCATCTCGAAACAGGTCTCCGTCCGCTTCGAAGACGTAAGCGAAGACGGCCACATCAACCCGCAACGGCTGGCCGAAGCGGAAGCCGAGTCGCAAGACGAAGCCGACGACGAGCATCAGGCAGCCTGACGTTTGCCGGGGCTAACCATGCGCGGGTAGCCCAATGTTTTTCCGTCGTTCGTGTTGGCACTTGAAATGGCGTTGCCTGCTCCGCAAAATCATCGCTGCCACCCGCGTTTGACTGACACACTAGGGTTTTTCCAGAAGCGTCAGGCGGACGGCGTTTAAGGCCATCTTGGTGGCCAGGATTTTGAGAATGGCGGGATGTCCGGCGTAAGGGCGGGAGAAGACCTCGACGCCGTCCGCGGTGGCCAGGGCACAATGGGCCATGCCCGGCTTGGACGCAGTTGGGTCGAACTCGGGAAATTGCCCTACGGCCAGGGCATAGTCGGTGGCAAAGCGTTTGTGGCAGCCGATGGCCATGGCTCGGACTAGTTCGGCGCTGGTCGGCGGGTGTTCAGCGAGCAAGTCGTTGGAAACGTCCAACATCGGACCAAGGACCGAGCGATCGGCAACTACCAGACCACCGCGGTATAAACTCGTGGCGTTGGCGGCGTTGTCTAACGCTTCGGCGACCATGCCGGTGGTTCCCCATTCGGCCGTGGCCAGAGTCTTCTTTCGTTGACTGAGCAGCCGAAGTACGGCATCTTGCAGTTCGTCGTCGCCCTCGCCATAAACCAGGTTGCCCAGGCATTGATGGATCGTGGCCACGGTTGGATCGATGGCCTCGCGGCAGGCTTCCTCCGTGGGACCTTCGGCCTTGATGCGGAGAATGATCGTGGTCTTGCTGGCGTTGATGCCTACAGTGGGTTGCCGGCCGCGACGAATCAAGTCGGGCAGCATGGCTTCGATCTGGCTTTCGCCCGCGCCGAAGCATTTGATCACCCGACGCACCACCACATGATTCCCGCCCGAAAGACGGCGGATAGTCGTGCCAAGCGAGTCGGCCCACATCTCTTTCATCTCGGCCGGTACGCCGGGCAAGGCGAAAAAGTGGCACGGCCCATGATCACCCCGAGCGATTTCCAACGCCACGCCGGGAGCCGTGCCGTTGGGGTTGTGAATCATGTCCGCGCCCTCGGGAAACAGTGCTTGGCACTCGTTTCGAGCGGGCATCTCGCGTTGGCGTCGGGCGAAGAGTCTGCGGATGTGCTCCAGGGCCTTGTCGTTGCAGACCAACGGCACACCAACCGCCCGGGCAAGGGCCTCACGCGTGAGGTCGTCGGCCGTAGGCCCCAGACCACCGGTGCAGATAACAATATCGGACCGGTCCATCGCCTGGCGAAACACGGCCGCGCACGGCTCCAATTCATCGCCCACCGTCGTGTGATACAATGTGCGAATGCCAAACTCTTCGAGCCGTTGGCTAAGCCATTGGGTGTTGGTGTCGAGAAGTTGACCGCTGGTGATTTCGTCGCCGATGGCCAGGATTTCCGCGTGCATGGTTTTTCACACAAGGAGGAAGGTTAAGTGGCAAACCATGTATTGTTGCACGCCCGCCCACGGAAATCCAGCGTGCCCACGCGAACGTGGCACCCGTACTACGGCAACGGACAATCATTGTCCGGCCCGATTGAGCTGTTCAATGAGGTTTTCCATCTTCTCGTGGATTTCTTGCGTCTGACGAACAACCATCGCGCGGCCCGGCTGCCAGTAGTAAATTGTGCCGGGGCCTCCGTTGACGTCCCAACTCGGTGGGGAGATGGTCCGATGGATCAGTTCCACAAGCTGGGGACCGTTGTCGGTGGGCATCGCTTGACGGCCGCCGGGCATCATCCCGCCGCCAAACATCGGACCGCCCATCATACCACCGCCCTGGAATCCGCCGCCGAAGCCGGGCTGCCCAAAGCCGTGTCCCAAACCACCTCGACCAAAACCACCGATTTGGGGCAGTATGTCGTCGGCCCGATCGCGTTGGATGTCGGGCGGTCGGTTTTCGTCGGCCAGTCGCCGGGCGATGGCCGTTTGCTTTTCGATTTGGGCAGCCAATTGCATCAGCCGGCCACGCACCTTACTCGACAGCGGTTCCCGCACCGACTTGGCAAGCTGGTCGTCTTGCTGGAGTTCTTCGAAGAGCACGAGAAACTCCCGGGCGGCCACCTCGGCCTGTTCACCTTCGGGCTCAGGCCGAGCCCAACGACGCAAGGCGTCTCGCACGGCATCACGTAGAACAACACCCGAGCGGGGTTCGATCACCGGAGCCTGCACGGCGTCCGACGGCGGCTCGGATGCCGGGGGTACTGAGTCGGCCGAAGATTGCATCAACAGCGCAGCCACGAGCCAAAGCGTAGTCATCGCAAGACCTCCTTCTGTTCCGTGAAGCCTCCGGACGAACTCACTGGCCCTCTTGGTGAAGGGTAGCAATTTGAGCCCCAAATGGCAACGTTTTTTCACAATCCCGAATCCCCTCGGCTCCCAAAAAGGCGGTTACCTATACAAAAGAGCACCAGCGTGGTAAAAACAAGGTTGATGAGATTGCTGTTTTTTCGCGATACATATTTCGTAAAAGCAAACGCGTCGGGTAACTGATGCTCAAGGATTGAGAAAAAACTTATGCCGGTAGAAACGGATGTAACCCGAAGACAACCTGATACGTCTGCCGCCGATGACCGGCTGGCAGCCTATTTGCCCTCAGCAATTCAAAACTTGCCAAATCCCCAGAGCGATTTGCCCAGAATCGCCAAAGATCCTCAGGCGATGAAGGCCATTGAAGCTGCCGTGCAAGAGGTGCCTACCCAGCATAGTCTCGTTCATGGCGACGCGCGGTCGATGAAACTACTGAAACCCCGCAGTGTTCACTTGGTTCTGACCTCGCCCCCTTATTGGACACTCAAGCAGTATCGCGATTGCCAAGGGCAACTGGGACACGTCTCCGATTACGAGTGCTTCTTGGATGAAATCGATAGGGTCTGGCAACAGTGTTTCGATGCCTTGGTTCCTGGTGGGCGGCTAATATGCGTGGTTGGCGATGTATGCCTATCACGGCGCAAAAACAACGGACGCCACACGGTAGTTCCATTGCACGCGGCCATTCAGCAGCGGTGCGCGGCCATCGGCTACGACAACCTAGCGCCAATCATCTGGCATAAGATCGCAAACGCCGTGTACGAAGTGGACGGTGGCTCCGGCTTTCTTGGCAAACCGTATGAACCAAATGCGGTAATCAAGAACGATATCGAGTTTGTTTTAATGCAGCGAAAACCGGGTGGTTACCGGAAACCCGATCTGTCTACTCGCGTTTTGAGCCTCATCTCGGAAACGAACCACCGAAAATGGTTTCAGCAAATCTGGACGGGGTTGACCGGCGCTTCCACACGCAAACACCCAGCCCCGTACCCCGCCGAGCTTGCTGAACGGCTCATTCGAATGTTCAGCTTTGTCGGCGATACGGTTCTCGATCCTTTTGTAGGAACCGGTACAACGAGTGTTGCCGCGGTTAAGTGGGGACGCAACAGTATCGGCTACGAAGTGGACGATTCGTATCTTGCCTATGCCGAGAAACGCTTGAAAGAGGCGACCTCGGGACTCTTTAACGAGGCGACTCTCAAGGTCCAGTACGATTTCAAGTGATGGCACCGATGCAGATCAAGAACCGACTCCGACAGGCTGTGCGGCATTTCTGGCACACGCGTCAACAACAGGCAAGTAGACAAGGCAGTCAATCAGGAACGCGAGATGCCGGAAGACGAACGGCCGTAACCGGCGGCAAGCAGATGGATGGATTCGTCCATCTTGTGCGCGATTTGCTCATCGAAGAAGCCGGTTTGTCTGAAACCGTTTGTTATCTTGACAAACACATCGAACTTCCCGGATTCTTCAGGCCGGAAAAGCAGTGGGACTTGCTGGTCGTGATCGACGGTAATCTTCTCGCAAGTATCGAGTTTAAATCCCAAGTGGGGCCTTCTTTCGGCAACAACTACAACAATCGGACAGAAGAGGCACTCGGTAGTGCTACCGATTTATGGGCGGCATATCGCGAGGGAGCGTTTCAGGCGTCGTTACGGCCGTGGCTTGGTTATGTGATGCTATTGGAGGAAGCGCCCCGTTCCATGTCGCCCGTCAAGGTACGTGAGCCCCATTTCCCGGTTTTCAATGAATTCCAGGGGGCATCTTACGCAAAACGCTACGAAATCCTTTGCCAGAAGTTGCTTCGCGAACGTCTCTACGATGGAACTTGTCTGTTACTCTCAAATTCTGCTCGCGGAGCTAAGGGATATTTCCGCGAGCCATCGGCCGAATTGAGCTTCGAGAACTTCACCGCCTCGTTGTTGGCCAAGGCCATCGCGTATACAAAGAGCCGAAAGTAACACGCGTACGGAACGTGAACGCCTGAGCGTTGCAACAGGACTCGTTCCGCTACTCCCCCAGGCAATACAGGTGGTCTAGCGTGCGGAGGTAAATTCGCCCATTGCAGAGGACGGGTGTGGCGAAGCCGCCGTTGGTTAGGTTGTTTTCGGCCAGGATCTTGAACTCCCAGCCGGCTGCCAGGACGTACGTCAGGCCGTCTTCGTTGACTACGTAGACGCGACCGGCTACCGCCACGGGCGACGCGCTGTAGCCGCCGCGGAGTTGCTCCTGCCAATGCTCGTCGCCTGTCGTGGCATCGAAGCAGCGGAGCAATCCTTCATCGGTTAGCAGGTAGAGCAACCCATCGTAAAGCAGCGGCGTGGGCACGTAGCCTGCTTTGCGAGCCACGCGCCACGCAATGTGCGATTTGGTGACGTTGCCGCTACCGTCCGCTCGAATCGCCAAGAGAATGCGTTTAGGATAGCCGGCCGTGGCGTAGACCAGCGTGTCGCTAAAGACTGGTGTGGTCGCCGCCTCCTTTGTCGGGCCGTCGCACACCCAGAGTTCGTTGCCGGAGTTGGGGTCGTAACTGGTTACCTGATGGGGGCCGACAACCACAAGCTGGTCGCGTCCGGCAACGTGGCCCACGTTGGCGCTGCCGAAGCTCTGGTAGTTGGTGCGAGGGATGCGCCAAACAACCTCGCCTGAGGCGCGGTGCAAGGCCACCATAAACGATCCGCCCGGCGTGTCGGCCACCACGATTACCAACGACTTGTAGATGACCGGCGACGGAGCGTAACCGTGGTACGACTTGAAGCGTCCAAGCGGCACTTGCCAGACAATCTTGCCCTGCAGGTCGACCGCCGTAAGCCAGATGCCGCCCTGGACCATGAAGGGGACGAACACTCGTTGGCCGTCGCACGCCGCAGTGCTCGATGCCTGGGTGTTTTTGCGATGGGTGTGCATGAACCCGTCGCGGTGGATTTCCGTTTGCCAGAGTTGGCGACCGGTGCCGCGATCGTAGCAGAGCAAGTACTGGGCAGGCGGCTGGCCGTCACCAGACTTTTGTTCGGCGGTGGGCAGGAAGATGCGATCACCCCAGATACACGGCGAACCGTGCCCTCGCCCCGGCACATCGGTCCGCCATACGACGTTTTCCGTCGCACTCCAACGAACGGGCGGATTCTGATCGGCGGCGGCCACGTTGTCTCGCGTGGGCCCCAGCCACCAGGGCCAGTCGCCTGGACCAGGCTCAACCGGCGGCAGGTCGTCGAAAGAATCGTCCGTCGGGTGGACTTCGACAACTTCCTGCGGCATGGCAACCTGAGTACCGGAAGCCGTCTCTCCCGCCGCATCCGGCCAAACCGGATCGGACGACGAACAGCCCGACCCTGCCAAGCAAGAGATGACGATGCCGATCGAAACGGATAATGTTTGGGTAATGCAAAGGGCGTTTGTCATGACGGGTAATGCCGTATACGTGATTCAGGGTAAATCGTCACTAGATCCTACAATCGTCAGATGACGTTGAAAAGCCCGGCAAATGGTCTTTTCCTTCGTATTTCGACTGTGCGATCTCGCAAAGCGATCAAACCGTTTGTCGAGGGATGAGCTACCGATTTACCACGAAGGACACGAAGGAAAAGCTACTGTCTGCCAAGAACTGTATTTGCTGAGTTCTCCTTTTTGTTTCTTCGTGTCCTTCGTGATCTTCGTGGTTCATTCACTCAAGCTGAAAATGATCCTGACTTCGGAGCCGCAGATGGACGCAAATAAACGCAGATAGAAGGGACTCCGGCGCCGGACAGATTATGCGGTGTGAGAGACTTTTGGAAGGGTATCGTCTTCACAGAATGATCCATGTACTCGAATTGTTCTCGTCATCTGCGTGTATTTGTGTTCATCTGCGGCTTACCTCTATTTTCATTTTGAGTTATTCAGTGGTGAGAAATCCCGGCTACCGTCCAAGAGCACCGTTTCTCGCGATTTCTTGACCCGGCTCCCCCACCGGGGTACGCTGAGGCTGTCTTGACGTTACACAAAATCGGCATAAGCAACTTACGGGGAGCGAGTCATGCACGTTCGGGCAACATGGATCTTCGGGTGCCTTCTTCTGGCCGGTTTTTCCTTGTGTCAACAGCAAGCGTTGGCCGAGTCGTGGAAGCCGCTGTTCGACGGCAAGACGCTCAAAGGTTGGCATGCCGTGGGCGGGGGAAAGTGGACCGTCGAAAACGGTGCCATTGTGGGGCGTGCCGATAGTGACAAACTCTACGGCCTGCTGTTCAGCGACGACGAATATCAGGACTTCACTGTGCGGTTGAAGTTCAAGTGTTTGGCCGGCGACAGCGGGTTTTACATTCGCACGGTCTTCAAGCAGCCCGACCAGGCCCATGGCAACCAGGTGCAGGTGGGATTGGTCGGCAGCGGAACCGGTGGCATCTACGAGAGCTACGGCCGCGGCTGGATCGACAAACCGAGCGACGAACTCCAGAAGAAACTGCTCAAAGACGGCGACTGGAACGACATGGTTATTACGGCCAAGGGCGGCAACATCCAGGTGTATGTCAACGGCACCCAAACGGCTGACTTGAAGAACGACACCAGCCGCCCCCAAGGTCACTTCGCCCTGCAAATGCACTCCGGCAACCTGATGCACATTCTCTTTAAGGACATCGCGATCAAAATGGCCGAGTAAAGGCCAATCGTCGTGTCGTCGGTGGTGTCGGTGTTCTCGATGTCGAGGATCTCGCCATGAAATGTCTTCGTCAATCGGTGGCTACAGCGGCAGTGGTTCTTCTTACGGTCACCGGCGCAAAAGCCGAAGACCGCCGCGTTGCGGACGCTCCGTTGCCCAACACCCAACCGCTGACTCTCTCGGGCGACATCGCCGCGGCGATGGTCGACGGCATTGATCGATTTCTGCTTCGTGAAACCGAAGAGTCGGTCACGCGGCGAAGCTGTTTCTGGCCCTCCGACACGACACCGGCCGACGCATCCGCCCGGATGCTCGAAGCCGACCGTCAGCGGCTGGCTGAGATTTTGGGAGTGCGAGATGCTCGCACGAAGGTCGAGGCGTTAGAGTTCGTCGGTAACACGAAACAACCGGCTTTGGTCGGGCGTGGGAAGGGGTTCGACGTATTCGCCGTGCGCTGGCCGGTGTTCGATCAGGTTTCCGCCGAGGGGCTGCTGCTGGTGCCCACTGGGCGGGAACCGGTTGCCCAAGTGATTGCCATCGCCGACGCCGACCAAACGCCCGAGCAGATTGTCGGCCTCGTCGAGGGAATTCCTCCCGAGTCGCAGTTCGCGCGACGTTTGGCCGAAAGCGGTTGCCGCGTGCTCGTGCCGCAGTTGATTAGCCGTAAGGTCCAGAAGCGAGTTAGCGCACAACTGACCAACCGCGAGTACATCTATCGAGCGGCCTTCGAGTTAGGACGGCACGTTATCGGTTACGAAGTGCAGCAGGTGTTGGCGGCGGTCGATTTCTTCCAGTGTGATGCGGCCGGACAAGATCCACGACTGGGCATCATCGGCTACGGCGAGGGCGGTGCAACGGCCCTGTATGCCGCAGCGCTCGACACACGAATCGACGCGGTATGCGTCAGCGGGTTTTTCGGTCCGCGTGAAGATACGTGGCAAGAACCGGCCGACCGCAACGTCTTTGGCCTGTTACAACGGTTCGGCGGCGCGGAGTTGGCCGCCATGGTGGCGCCGAGGCGTCTGGTGATCGAAGCGGCACAGTTTCCGGCGGTCGAAATTCCTCCCGGCACGGGCGGTGCTCCCGGTCGACTTGTTACGCCGACCATCGACGCCGTGAACGGCGAGCTAAAGCGAGCCGTGGCGATTGCGATGCATTCCGCGCTGCCCACCTGGACCGCTGAATTGATCGAGCCCGACAAGGGTGCTGACACGTTTGGTTCAGCCGCCGCAATCGAGGCCTTTCTCTCGGGATTGACGCAAGGCGGCAAACTGGCGCCGCTCGGGCCGTCGCCGGAGCATCTACGACATTCGTTCGATCCCACCGTACGGCAACAGGCCCTGGTGGAGCAACTCGATCGCCATACGCAGCGGTTACTTGCCGACAGCCCGTACGTGCGCAAGGAGTTTTTTCAGAAGCTCGACACGAGTTCGCCACAAGCTTTTGAAAAATCAGCCCAGTGGTATCGCGAGTATTTCTACAACGACGTGATCGGCCGCTTCGACCGAGAGTTGATGTCGCCAAACGTCCGAAGTCGCAAGGCCTACGACGAGCCGACGTGGACCGGCTACGAGGTCGTGTTCGACGTCTTTCCCGACGTCATCGCTTACGGCCTGTTGTTGATCCCGAAGGACATCGCACCGGGACAACGGCGGCCGGTAGTCGTTTGTCAGCACGGCCTGGAGGGACGACCGACCGATTGCCTTCAAGGAGGCAAAGACGCCTACAGCGGATTCGCCAACCGCCTCGTTGAGCGAGGCTATGTGGTCTTCGCTCCGCAGAACCCTTACCTCTTCAAAGATCGCTTCCGCACGCTTCAGCGCAAGGCCAATCCGCTGGGAAAAACGCTCTTTTCGATCATCGTTCCGCAACACCAACAGATTACCGACTGGCTGAAGACGCTGCCGTTTGTCGACGGCCAGCATATCGCTTTCTACGGGCTGTCGTACGGCGGCAAGACGGCCATGCGCGTGCCGCCGTTGGTCGAGAATTACTGCCTGTCGATTTGCTCGGGCGACTTCAACGATTGGGTGTGGAAGACAACCTCAACTTGCACCCACCAGCGGTACAGCTACGTGTGGCACGGTGAATACGAAATCTTCGAATTCAACCTGGGCAACACCTTCAACTACGCCGAGATGGCCGCTCTGATTGCCCCGCGACCGTTCATGGTCGAACGAGGGCACTTCGACGGCGTCGCGCCCGACGACCGCGTGGCGGCCGAATTCGCGAAGGTCCGCAATCTCTACCAAGCACGGCTGGGCCTGGGCAACCGCTGCCGCATCGAGTGGTTCGTCGGCGGACACAAGATCAACGGCGTTGGAACGTTTGAATTCCTCGGCGAGTGGTTGAAGTGACTTCGCTGTACGTTCGCCGTTGACTCTCAAGCCTACTGGTTCCCAAGCTCCAGCTTGGGAACCCACCTCAGCGAAGCTCCGCTTCGCCGAATGGCCGGTAACCGTTCTGGTGCCCTGTCGGCTTCGGAAACAGGGGGGCGGGGTGCCATGCCCACGCTTGCGTGGGCATGGCAAAACGTCGGCGAACATCGCCACGCCTTTTCGTGGCCATGGCCCCCCTATTCTAAACATTGCACCAGTCATCCCCGAGGCAGGGACGCTCGCCGCACCCGAAAGATCGACGATCATTCATCAACCGTGACGCACAGAGCAGGGCTAGGGAAGCAAAGCTTCCCGGAGGTGCGTTCCCAAGCCGGAGCTTGGGAACGAGGAGTGGCCGGGGGACGAGCACCTATAGCCACTCGGCCGGGTCTACCTGATAGTATTGAGCCAGTTGGTCGTACAACTCGGGCTCTTTGCGTCGCAGTTTTTCAGGCTTCTCGAAGAAGGTTTCCGTGGCCACGGCAAAGAACTCGGCCGGGTTGGTCGCGCCGTAGGGATCCAACACGGTGCGGCGGTGATGCTCCAACTGGTCGCAAAGTTCCGCGTATTCGTGGCCCAACACCCGGGCCCAGTCGGCGTAGCGCGTGCGCGAAGCCAGGATCGGGGCGCCGTTGGCCGTGCCGTCTTCCTGATCCAGTTGATGGGCGAACTCGTGCAGCACCACATTGTGACCATCGGCGCCGTTTTCTGCGTCGGCTTCGGCGTGGTCCCAGGCCAACACCAGGGTGCCGCCCACCGACGACTCTCCGAGCCGGGCACTGGTTCCTTCGATATAGCCGGTGCCCACGGCCGTGTAGCTCTTGGCCTCGTAGGCCGTGGGATATACGAGAATCGTCTTCAGCTTGCGGAAGAAATGCGACTTGCGGTTCAACAGCAACATGCAGGCCTCACCGGCGATAACCACCCGCATCTCGTCGGTCAACTTCAGCCCCCCGCAGCCCTCGAATCGTTTCTCGTCGAGAAACACATGAATGTCGGCATGCAACTGCTCCTTCAGCGGCGCCGGCAGATGGCGATACAGGGCTACATGCTCGTGGAGAATCTCTTCCCACGCGGGCGGAAACGGCCGATCCATCAGCCGCTGCCGACGCCAGCGGCGCAACAGTTCCCCGCCAAACAACAGGCTCAAGATGGCCCCAACGGCGACAATCGTCCACACAAACGGTTCCACGCGATTTCTCCTTTATACAAGTCTACCGTCGGAACCGTAAGGGACAACACATATGGCGCAATCCCCCTCACCCCCGACCCCTCTCCCCGAAGGGGCAAGGGGAGAAGAAGAAGTGGAACGGCCCGACAGGTATCACAAGCCCGAGAAAGCATACCACACGATTTTGCGGCCTGCCGGGGTACGAAAGCCGTCGTCTCTGGCTTTCCGGCCCCAAAATGAAACATGCCCACGACGAGCGTGGGCATGGCCTCCCGCAATGGACATTTTGCCGAAAGACGTTATCGCACGATCTCCACCTTCAGCGGTTCGACCCATTGTTTTTGTTCGGCCGTGTAGTAGAGATACGCCCGCGAGGCCGGGGCCGTGTACTTGCCCGGCACGGCGGCGATCAGGTCGAGCTTAACAGTGACCTCTTTCTTGGGGGCCAGCGAACGCCAGTAGCAGATTACCTCCCGGGCACGCGTTTCGTAGTAGTCGATCGTGCCGGCCTTCTTGAGTTCCTGAAGCTGTTCGGCCCGAGGTTCCAACCCGGCTGGAAGACCCAAAATGGCCACGGTCATCGGCTGGCCGTTGTCGCTAGTGTTGGTGAGTTTTGCGTCGAGCGCCACGGTTTCGCCCGCTTTGACCTTTTCGGTTTCGAGCTTGGTGGTCAGCCGCACGGGACAATCCGCGTCGCTGGGCGGCTTTTCCGTTCGATAGCTCACGTCTAGGGCGTACGGCATATGGTTGTCGCCCGTCAGATCGACGGTCAACCGGTTTTCGCCCGAGCGAAGATTGGCCTCCAACCCTTCGATCACGATGGTCTCTTGCTGCCCAGCACCGAAGGGATGCTCGTCGAGGGTCACGTCGTCGCGGCGCACGATCAGCTTGCCCTCGGAAACCGTTCGGCGGTTGGCCTTGGCGTGTTCGGTTAGGGCCTTCAGCGCGAGGATCGTTGCCTGGGTTGACCCGAATCCTCCGGCACCGCTGCGGCTTTGAATGATCCACTCGACGGCTTTGTTGGCCTGTTTTCCGAACGAGGGCATTTTGAGCCATGCCAAGGCGGCCAGGGCCGTGGTTTCGACCTTCAACGACTGCCCGCCGCTTCGGGTAATCGAACCGTTGCGACCCTCCAAGTGGCCGTCGTCGTCCTGGGCCTTGGCCAGTTTTTCAAGCAACTTTTCAGCCTGCGGCTTCTTGTCAGCATTAGTAGCCGCGGCCGAGGCAACCAGCGCGATCAGGTACGGGTCGTCCGACTTGTCGGCCAACGCCACCGCATAGTCGACTTCCTTGTCGATGCCCTCTTGCTTCGATTCGCTTAAGGCCCAAACGATGTAGGCGTCGGTGATTTCCTTGGTCGCCTGGCCGAAGCTATCCAGTGCTCGGGGGTTGCGTTGGAATCCGCCCTTGCCGTCGCGACGTTCGAGCAACCATTGGGCCGTACGGTTGAGCATCTCGGGATCGACATCGTAAACATCGGCCATATCGCGGAATTCCATCAGGCCGTAGGCCGTGAGGGCTTCGTGGCCCGGGTCGCCGCCGAACCACTCGTAGCCCTGCTTGGGCGACTCGTAGCCGACCAGCTTCGTATAGCCCTTCTTCAAAAGGTCTTTTGCCCGACGTGTGACGGCCGGCGCGGCCACCTCGTGTTCTTCGAGGTATTTCAACGTCAAGGCGTTGGGATAGTTGGAGGTCGAAGCCTGCTCGAAACAGCCGCACGGCTCGCGGAGGATACTGTCCATGCCCTGCTGCAAGTCGGCCAACGTCGAGGGGAAGGCGCTCAGGGTTACCTCCAACGAACCTTCAACCCAACGCTCGGGCAACTCGACGACAATCTGCCGTTCGCCGTCCAATTGGCCGCTATACGACTCCTGCTTCGGGAATCCCGGCGGCACGACGCGCAACTTCCGACTGACGGCGTCGGCCAAGTTGCCGGCCGTTCCCTCAAACGTTAGCGCACATTCACCCTTCTGGCCGGTAACATCCAATGCAAAGTACTCGCGTACCCGCTTGCCGGCAGCCATCTCCAGCCGACGCTTGGCGGCACCGTCCAATGCGACCAGGTCGCCATGTTGCAGCCGCACTTCCACGGGCAACTTCTTCAGCGAGTCGTTCACCACCGCCAGCGGCAATTCGATGCGGTCGCCAGCCGTAACCTCCAACGGCAATTTCGGTTCCATGTTGAACGGTATCCGCGAGACGATCTCGGCCGTGCCGGTTCCCAAGCGTCCGAAGCTCGAACCGGTCGTGCCTTGGCCGGTTGCTCCCTGCGCCGTCGAAACGTGGGCGTCGGCCTTCAGGCGGAAGGTGGTGATCGAGTCGGAAAGCTCGAAGTTTACCTTGGCCGTGCCGTCGGCGTCGGCGATCAACAACGGGTGCCAGAACAAGGTTTCGGCGAAGTCGGTTCGCACGCCGGGAGGTCCCGCCCGATGGGTATGAGCATATTGGCGAACGGTGAAACGATAATCGGCCAGCCGTTTGCGGAATTCGGCCCGACCGTAGAAGTCCAAGTCCTCTCGGTCGGCCAGTTGTTTTTCCACACGCAGTAGTGCATCCAGCTTCATGTCGCGTCGGAAGGCCCCTTTCCCATCGGCCAATCGTTCGTTGGCGATCTCTTCCTTTGCAAGTTCCGGTGCCGGCTCCATTACCACGGGCATCGGTTTGGCTGGGGGCGTTGGTTTTTCCTGGGCCACCCGATTCCATCCCTCCGGCTTCGCCTCGGCTTCGCCCAAGACGACCTCTCCGCCCTCGGGCATCTTTTTACGCTCTTCCCTCAGCTTCTCGTCCTTTTCGCCGACCATTTCCTTCGCTGCATCGTCAGCCAGTCCCGACCGGTCGCCCGCTTCATCCGCTTCCTCGTCCTCAGCCGTCTCAAGCGAGAGAAACGCCACAGCAGTGCCCGTGCCGGGGCTCAAACGACTGGGATCCATCAGGATGGCGCCGATGATCAGGCAACACACGGTTACCCCCACGGCCGGCATCCACAGTTGAACACCCGTGACGATCTTCAACAGCCCGAGCATGGCGACCAGCAACACGAGCCCCAGCCCGCCGAAGAAGCTGACGGTGATCAACGTATCGAGCGCCCGAGAGCGTTGGGCCTCGTACTCAGCCAGACTGTCGTCGTATTGCGTGCGCAGTTCGCCCAGGTTGTCGAACACCAGCGGCGGTCCGCCGGGGCCTACGGTAGCGACGAGTCGGGCGAGTTGCTCTTCGGTGTCTATTGCACTGGCGTCTTCAGCACGGCCCTCTTCAGCCTTGCCCCGTTCGGCACCCGCGCCCTGGGCGTTTTGAGCCACGAACTCCTCGGCGGTCACCTCGGCGAACCGTCGCCAACCTTGGGTACCCAACAAAAGGTCCAAGGCCCTCGCCGCTTCGGGGTCGTCGGAAAGGTAGAAATCGGCGTCCTCCAAATCCTCGGGCTTTTCAATTTCGGAAGTCAGCAGAAATTGGGTCGGCATCGAGGCCGTGTCGTCGTCGGCCAGATTCAGCAGGGCATCGTCCACAACCGACACTCCCAGGGTGGCCGGCACGGGCCGTCCCTCTTCGTCGGTTACCCGAAGCGAGATCTCCACCTTGTCGCCCGGGGCATACTGTTTCTGGCCCGTGGTGGCTTCCACCTTGAGCTTTCGGTTCAGGCGGCGGTAGACCAGTCGTTCGGCGATCGGTCGCGGCGGGTCGGCACTGAAGTCGTGGACCGTAAGCCGAATCACGCCACCGACGCCTTCGGCCAGGGCGATGGCGACCGAGTTGGCCCCGTTGCCTTTGCTCAAGGTAACCAGTGCCTGCTGGCCCACCAGTACCCCGCGACACCAAGCCGACACAACCAGTGGCAAGTCGGCCTTGGCCGATCGAAGGTTGAATTCCAACGGCTCGTTGGCCGCAAATACGCCCGTTCCTGTGTTGAGCGTAACCTGTTGCGTGGCGGAAACCTTCGGTAACTCGGGCTCTGCCCCAACGTCGGCTGGACTGGTAATTCGCAGGCGATAGGTTTTCTCCGCCCGGGGAATGAAGCTGAACCGGCCCATGCCTTCATGGGTCGTCTCGACCAGTGCCACTTCCGCGTCGTCGCTATTGACAACCACCCCCTCGATATGCACCGGCTCGCCCAACGGGTCTCGGGCGACGAAGTACACGCGGTTTTCCAGGCTGGGTACCAGATCGCCGCCCTCGGGATAAAACGCCACGTCGACGGTGCCCAGGTTAATGGGAATCGTTTTGGCGATGGTCTCCCGGGTGCCGCCGTCGTCGACCACGACGGCCAACTGACCGTCGCCGCGTTCGATCTGCTTCGGCAGGGTGAATTTCACCTGGAAGCCGCCGTTGTCGTCGGCCTTCGTTTCTTTTTGCAGCACGTTTTGGCCGTCGACCGAGGCGAGAATTCGCAACTTGGCGTCGGCGGCCGGCCCGCCCTCGGCCCTATTCGCCAGAAAATCAGCCACCACCTCGTCGCCGGGGCCGTAACTGTCGCGGGCGAACTCCAGTTCCTTCTTCAAACGCGGCAGGCGATAACGTCGTACGAAGAACGGACGCCGGGCCTCGGGAAACGAGTCGTCGACGCTGCGAGCGACCAGCACATACTCGCCGCCGGCCATTTGATCGCCGATGACAAAAGAACCATTGCCCACGCCCCGCTCGGTTACGCCTTCGAGTTGGGAGTCGGGCACTGCCGCGCCGCTGGGATCGAGTATTTCGTAACGAAGGGCCGCGGCGCGGTCGGCCGTCATGCCGAAACGCGACAACGTGAGCGAGCGGTAATAGACGGTTTCGCCGGGTCGATACAGCGGTTTGTCGACGGCAAGCTGCGTGTCGTATCGCTCCGGGGCAACCTCCACCTGGGCCTCGAACGCCTGTTGGCGATCTTCCTGCGTGGTCACCACCTTAAGCACGGCCGCCCCGGGCAATTCCATGTCGGCCGGTACGACCACCTGCAAACGTCCGTTCTTGTCGGTCGATTCGTTGTGGCCCAGCAGGCGATGGCCGTCGGGCGTGAGCAAGGCGAATTCCACGTCGGCCGAGGCGGGTTTCCCGTCGATCGTCATCGTGTCGATCGTGAACGTGTTGTCGATTCCCTTCTGGATTTGGGCCGGTCCGGCCACCAACACGCGCAAATGCTCGGCGGCGATTACGTTGAGTTGCTCGCGATGGTAGATGTAACTGCCCACCGAAACCATCAGTAGCAGAACAGCCACGATCGCTACGGTCCAGTTGGCGCTGCGAGCCCAAGGATTGCGGTGGCTGCCTTTGCTGTGCAGCGAGGGCGAAGAGGCCGCGGCCTTTTTCGGCGATTTGGCCGTCGGGGAACCTGCAGCCGGGGTTTTCGCCGCCGAAGACATGCGGCTTCGGGGCGATGCCGGTGTCGACGGCGTTTCTGGCCGCGACAACGGAACTTTCGGCTCGGTTACGGCCGACGCTTCGGCAAACAAACGGGCCGTCGCTTGGGCTTCCTCGTAGGCCTTGGCCAACGCTTCGTCATCGGCAATCTGGCGGCGCAACTCGGCCGCTTCGTCGTCGGGCAACAGGCCGTAGACCAGTTCGAGCAGGCGCTGTTGGATATCCGGGTCGGGTTTCATAAATCGGTTCCTTTGTTGGAACGCGTCGTGTTACGTCAACTTTTAAACGAAGGGATCAACTGATTTCGTTGCCCCTTCGGCCACGTGTCAAAGAATCATCCGGCGCAGTCGGTTTTTGTGTAAGAAGGAAAGAGGGGAAAAGGAAAAACAGGGAAAGAACAGTTTCCGATCAAAGATCTGATCAGAGCCGTTTCCGCGCCATCTCGTCACTCGTGAAATACAAGACAGTCACGACGACGGGATTCCCCCATTCCCCTCTTTCCCATTTTTCCTTATTGCACATTCACTTCCGATGACTGAATGGTAATAAACTCAAACTGGAAACAGTAGGAAGCCGCAGATGAACCCAGAGCGGCAGGGCCGCCAACCAAACCGGTGCTGCCGCACCCAGGCAGGAACCCGCTCCCGTTGGTCGCTAATCTTCGTGAAAAACTTAACGATCTTTGAGGTTAGTAATACAGATACACGCAGATGATGAAAACGACTTGGAAACGTGGATTATCTGGTAGATCACGCCGTGAAGACGATGTTTTCCCAAAGCCTCTCACGCCAGATAGTCCGTTCGATGCGAGTGCCTGCTATCTGCGTTCATTTGCGTCCATCTGCGGCTCCAATAATCATTTTCAGTTTGAATAATAAATCTTTCTACGTCTCTAACGCCCCGCGGAGTTTGCTTAGGGCAAGCCGCATGCGGGTTTTGACGGTGCCGATGGGAATTTCCATCGCCTGGGCGATTTCTTCGTAGGTCTGTTGGCCGTTTTGCCGCATGAGAAACACCTCTTGCTCCTCGGGACGAAGCTGCTGCAAGGCGCCACGCACGAGCGCAAGCTGTTCGCGACGTTGGGCGTCGACCTCTGGTTGGTTGCTTTGATCGATCAAGGTTGCCTCCCCGTCGGCTAACGGTTGACGGCGACGACGCCATGCCGTTTTCCGCAGATCACGGCCTGTGTTCAATACGATGCGAAATATCCACGCCCGAAGGTTCCGCACCTCGGCAACCTGATCGCGCACACGCCAACACTTGACGAAGGCGTCTTGCAGTGCGTCGCGCGCATCTTCCAGGTTGCCCAACTGGTGGTAAAGCGTCCCGAGCAACTCGGCCTGCGATTGCGCAAAGGCCTCTTCGAGTCGCCCGGCCGACTCGTCACCCGGTGTCTCGGCAGATCCATTCGGTACAGACGGCGAAGTCATTGTTCACTCAGTAAGACGACCAACGGCCGGCGCGCGTTTCGCGACGAGCAAAGATTTTGGCGATTTCCCCTTCTCGACCGGGGAAAGTACAAGAATATTGCGAAACTACCGCAAGTTGCCCAAAGCAACAAGGAGGGGAGAGGAGAGTCGGGGGTTAGGAGTGAGGAGTTCGGAGTGACAAGGTAGGTATCGGAAACGATATGCGCGAAGCCTTGAGGGCTGGGGGCTTCAGCACCCAGCAATCCGCTTTCCTTTTTCTTTTTTTCCGCCGGGCACTCCAATTTGCATCGCCCCAAGAGAGGGGACTACAATGCGGTTTAGACGAGAACCACATCAAGAGCTGCATAGCCAATGAGTGGAAGGCAACCAACGGGAACCTGGATTTTCGGGCTTTCGGCTGCCAGGAACGAATATTCTCAATGCAGACATCAATGAACCACCCCATCGGGAGATCGCCTATCATGTCGCATCGAACTTGGCCGTATCGAACCTGTCGAACGTTTGCCGCCACGGTTGCAGTACTACTCACCCTGATTGCCACAACGTTCGCGACCGCCGCCGAGCGACCGAACCTCGTTTTGATCGTGGCCGATGACCTCGGCTACGGCGATCTCCCTTGTTACGGTTGTACCGACATTAAAAGTCCGGTAATCGACAAACTTGCCAAGCAGGGCGTTCGCTTCACCGATTTTTATGCCAACGGTCCGGAATGCACACCGACGCGAACTGCCCTGATGACCGGCCGCTACCAACAGCGTGTCGGTGGGTTGGAATGCGCGATTGGTACCGGGAACGTCGGACGCTACGACGACGCGATTCGGCTCTGTGAAGCGCATGAGCTTGGTTTGCCCACTGCACAGAACGTGTTGATGAACTCGCTGCGACAGGCCGGTTATGTGATCGGCGGTTTTGGTAAGTGGCACCTGGGCTACGAACCGCAATTCCATCCGCTGCGGCACGGGCTGAGCACGTACTTCGGCCCAATCGGTGGCGGCGTCGATTATTTCTATCACTGCGAATGGGAAGGAACCTACGCGCTGTACAAGGACGACAAAATCATTCGTCGCGAGGGCTATCTGACCGACCTGATTACCGATCATGCCGTAGGTTTTCTGCAACGTCAGCGCGGCGACCGGCCGTTTTGTCTGTACTTGCCGTACACGGCGCCGCACACGCCGATCCAAGACCCTGCGGTCAAACCGTCGCAGCCAAGGACGCAAGAGAACTGGAACCAGGGCACGCGCGAAGTATATGTCGCCATGGTCGAGCGGCTTGATAAGAGCATCGGCTTGGTGCTCGACGAACTCGAACAGCAAAACCTTGCCGACAACACGCTGGTGATCTTCTTCAGCGACAACGGCGGCACGAAGCTCGCCCGAAATGCGCCGCTTTCCGGCCATAAGGGAACGTGCTTTGAAGGAGGCATTCGCGTGCCGTGCATCGTCAGGTGGCCCGGAATTTTGACGCCGGGCAGCATCAGTCGGCAACCGTGCATGACAGTCGATCTGACACGGTCGATCTTGCAGGCGGTCGGCACCCAGGCGCCCGAATCGCTACCCTCCGACGGAATCGACATCCTGGCCCACGTGGCGGCCAACAAGCCCGACGTCTCTCGCACCATGTTCTGGCGTTGCCGCCGCGGGGATCGCACTTGGCGGGCCGTACGTGACGGACACCTGAAATACGTCTCCAAGCAGCAAGGTGACCAACTTCAGGAGCACCTTTTCGACTTGAAGGCCGATCAGGGCGAGAAAAACGACCTCGGCAAGGCCCAACCCGAGCAACTCACCCGGCTGAAAAGCCTGTTAACCGCGTGGGAAGACGATGTACGTCCCAGCCGGTGAGCACAGGGCAGCCGGGCCGCCATGGTTCTTGCGTGACACCATGCTACTCGCCAGCGCGCAGGTCGTAGCACGCCAGAACATCGCCATGACGCAGTAGTAGTCTGCGGTCGTGGATCACCGGATGAGCCCAGGCAGGACCATCGCCAGTAACCGGGGTGAAGCTGCCCTTGAGTCGGAATTGATCGGGCGTGGCCTCGACCAGTGCGACCAAACCGCGATCGTAACGGACGATCAGGTGGCCATCGGCATACAACACGGCGGCCGAGCCGCGTTCCAAGGCCTTCTGGTTCCACATCGTCTCGCCGGTGAGGAAGTTCAAACAGACCAAGTTGCCACGATTCTGGCCATGCCCACCGAAGATGTAGTCACCGAGCAGCACCACGCCGCCATGGTGGTTTTGAAACTGGTTGGCACGGACGTGGTAGACCTCGTTGACCTTGAAGGTTGGAGCGTCTTGTTGACCGTCTTGGTTATCCAGGGTGACCTCGACCAATGCGCTGCCCGAGCCATAGGCGGCCGTGGCAAACACGCGATTGCCGCACACGACCGGCGAGGTAACGTTGGCCGTGTTGTTGGCGATGTCGTTATAGCTCCACAGGAGTTTTCCGGTGTCGGCCTTCGTTGCGATAAGTCCCCGACCGAGGAATTGCACGTATTGTCGCACTCCGTCGATTTCGGCCACCACGACCGAGGAGTACCCGGCCCCATCGCCCCCTTGTGGCCCTAGTTGTTCCGCCGTGCACTTCCAGAGCACGGCGCCGGTTCGCTTGTCGAGCGCGACGAGCAGTGCCTCGGACCCGCCGGGAGTACATACCACGCGAGGCCCGTCGACCAATGGGGATTCGCTAAATTTCCAAATCGACATTACTCGACCACCGAAATCGGCGGCTAGGTGTTTCTGCCAACGGATATCTCCGGTGATCGCGTCGAGACAAACCAGGTTTCCCTCGGTTCCCAAAGCGTAGAGTCGATCGCCGTCGATGGTAGGTGTACAGCGAGGGCCGTCTTTGTGCGGCGGGCCGATCGGTGTCGCCCAAAGCTCGCGACGCGAGGGCAAGTCGAAGGCGATGACCTGCTGAACCTCTTCGTCCGTTCCCGCAGGCCCAAGCCGATCACCCATGGTGTACAACGTGGTACCGGCAATCGAAACCGTCGAGTAACCACGTCCCAACCCTTCGATCGTCCACAACAAGGGGGGACCTTCCTCGGGCCAATGCTTCAGCAGCCCGGTTTCCGTACAGATCGAGCCGCGGCGCGGCCCATGGAACTCGGGCCAATCGGTGCTGTGCGCCTTCGCACCGTCGGACAAGGCGGTGGGTGTGGACGATGTCGACGCCATCGTGGTTGCCGAAGCACGCGACGCTACCGAATTGTCGCGATCGGCCGACGGTTCAATCGCGGCAAGCGTCTCGGCGGCGCGTTGGGCAACCAGTGGATGCTTGTCTTTCGCTAGTTGCTCCAACAAGGGCGATGCTTCTTTGGCCTCTGGACCAATCGCGGTAAGCACCATCAGCGCTCGAACCTGAACGAGCCAACTGTCGCTGCGCAAAGCCCTACAGAGTTCGCCGACAGCCGCACCGCCCATCTCTTCCAAGCACTCCATGGCCGAAACGCGAACCCAGGGCTGTGGATGCGACATCCGATCGATCAACAACGGGGCAACCGGTTGGGCCTCGGCGCCAAATGCGGCCAATGCATCGGTGGCCGTAACGATCGTCGAAGGCGTGTCGGTTGCGATGGCTTGGGCAAGGGCCTCGATCGTGCGGCGTCGCGCATCGGGAGCCTCGGTTACCCGGTCTGACTGGCACCAATGGCTCAATGGTTCGCCAAGAAATTCGGGAGATGAGCCAGCCAGAGCATCCGTTGTTTGTGCCCCTGGCTTGAGCTTGTCATTGTCTTTGGCAAGGGTCGGCTGTTGGTCGGCATTTGCATTGGGCTTCACCGACGTGGAATCGACGCTCTCATCGGATTTGGAGGCCTCGAACGACGGTGCTGTACCGCATCCGACGCTCACGATCAGGCTGCCCAGACAAATCAGAAGTCGTTTCGTGGCAATAGGTTCTTTCATGACAGGCAACTCGGAATGGCTCGATAGACTAGGAAACGGAGTTATGCAAAAACCGGCAATACCTGGCAGGTCGCCCCGGTCAAATTCTGTTGTGTCAGTGTACGAAATACCTACCGTGGTTGACTAGCAGAAGCGCTGCCCGACAACCGTCATTCATTCGACAAGGTTGTCGCGATCGGGTTCACCGCGAGGCCATGGGAAGCGATGAAAGATGAGCAACCGACAAGAACAACTGGTTTTCCCTTTCGGCAACGTGAGCAAGGGCACAGGACGTCGAAAACTTGCTGTGAACCGGGTGTTGCCCCGTGCTCATCTAGCGAACACGTGCTCACCCAACGAAAACGTGTGCCGGTTGGCGTTGGGTAATGCGCGGTTCGACACGCCAACGCACTTCGCCACTTCGTATGGATCGATAACAAGTGAATCCGCTTTGGATCGCTCGGTGTTCCATGACCTCGATCTACCATCCACAACGGTCGATTTGGTAACGAAGAACATGGTCGACACTGGATCATGGTTGCCTGTTGAAGCGACATCGCGTGGGCAAATGTCTCATCGACGAAAGTAACGAGTACTTCGGCGGTGGGATTTTTTGACAAGAAGTCGTCCAATTTTTTGAAAAATTTTTCAGAGTCAATCGCTATGGTGAAACGAGGTGCGAACGAACATTCCACGAAGGCGCTGCGCTGTTGGTTGAAGGCCTTCGACACACGCGTTGAGAGAGACGATTCACAACTCAACATGTAATCGACACGGCGCTTTTCGATCGCGTTGAGTGCGACCTTCAAACGGAGCTTATGCTGTTCGAAATACGATATCGCGAGGCTGCTGAAGAGCCGGTGTTACTTTGTTGCCACAACGCGGAAAAGGCCTTGGTTTGAAGCTCGTCAACAGACGATCTCGCAGCCGTTCAAGAGGCGGAACTGCTGGCACGAACCGAACGTAACCTGCGATATTTCAATGAGTTGCGACAACATCACCAGGTCGCCGTCGCAACACCGCATGAGGGCTTCCACGCGACCAGGTAACTTGGCTTATGCGACTAAACCAGCGCTTAGATAATGTCATTGATCAATCGCGCGCGGCATGCCGCGCGCGTCGGTAGAGATGAACATCAACACACCATTTTCAGCGCGCTTCGCGACCTTAATGCGGCGTTGGTTAACCCTAGTTCCAAACGCCAATCGTGAAGCCAACGTTCAAAGTGCAAGAGAACGTTCGCGCACAACAAGGCAACGTTCATCGATGCTTGAAGACAGGCCTTTGTGCAGCGCAGCGCGACAACTTCGTCTAAAGAAATTGCGCGAGAAACTACGAATTGTACTTGCAATGATCTTTAAAATAGGTACCATCATGGAAAATCGGGGTTTGGGAAATCCCGGTTACCTTGAAGTTCCTGGCGAAGAAAGGAATTTCAAATACAAGGTGGAAACGAACGGCGGCTTGTTTCAGTGCTTTGAGTACTGAAGGCAGGAGGTCGAGAAAGTTCGTTGTCTTGTTTCCGGGGCGATAACGGTGAAACCTTTGGCCCCAGCCTGATGGTTAACACAGAAATCGCCCAAGGCACTAGTTAGGAGGACGTACGGTGGCCAAGAAAAAGGCAACTCGCAAGAAGGTCGCCAAGAAGAAGGTGGCCAAGAAGAAGGTAGCCAAGAAAGCTACCAAGAAGAAGGTCGCGAAAAAGAAGGTCGCGAAGAAGAAGGTCGCCAAAAAGAAGGTAGCCAAGAAGGCCACGAAGAAGAAAGTGGCCAAGAAAGCTACCGCGAAGAAGAAGGTGGCCAAGAAACGCGTGGCCAAGAAGAAGAAGTAGGCTTTGGCCTATTTTCCGCCATCCGGCGGATCGCTTCTCGCGATACTCTTTTTCTTCTGCTTGACGATGCTACGACGAGAAAGAGACGCCCGGCACGGCTGACCGGGCGTTTCTAGTTTCTTGAGCGGCTTCTGCCCGCATGCCCCCACTCCACGGGGGGTCACTTTCGCGAAAATGGCCCGACCGCTCTGGCGTTCACCTGCCATAATCGTTTGTTCCTAATGGGGTTACGCCGGATTGCCAACCAACTCGTCGGGTAAGATCAGCAAACCGCGTCCCCCCGACTTTCGTTCGCCATCCCGATCCTATTTGCCCACGGCACGCGACGGACTGCGGACAAACGCATCTGGCACTGCTCCACCAAGAACCTGCACAGCGAACCTGCACGGCCCGGCGAACCGGCGAAGATTTGCCGGTCAACCTAAAAGGCGTACGAGGAGTTTTCAGGCGAGTGATGGGAGGCCAGAGAATGCAAAGCGGACCCGACAACACTCGTCTCTATTGACACTTGCATAGCTAATGAGCAGACGACGACCAACGGGAGCCGGCTTCCCTGAACTGAAACGTAACGAAGTGTTCCGCGATCGACCACGGAATCAATAAACACGATGCAGCACGAGGGTACGGCCCAACTCAAAGCGTGTCGAGTTGGTCGATCTTCTCACACGGCAGGGCGGCCAAGAGATGATGTTGTCGGCCGGCGCGAATTACCCTCACTCGTGCGTTCTGCCGTTCTTCAGGCCGGGCGTAGCGGACCATCAGTGCGGCAGCCGTTCGCAGGGCATCGTCACTTGCTTCGCCAACGACCAGCACGTGGGGACCACGGAAGTTCTCCGGATCGAGTAGGGTTGGATCGGGGGCGTCTTGGCGTTCGGCAAACCGGCAAAGCGTGGCATTCTCGTCGGCATTGCGGCCGACGACCAGTTTCGTTTGGGCGTTGAGGCGGATATGGCGACCGTGGTTGAGCAGTTCAAAACTCCAACGCTGTGCGTCGTAGTCGTATTGCAACAGGTCGTGCACGCGGGGAGCGAACAACGACTCAGTCAACGCGCATCCGGTCGATGGCGACGGGAGTTGGTCGGCGTGTACCTCAGCAATCCCCAAACGCTGCGCGAGATCCAGCAGAGGCCGCCGCGCCCGACCGTGGAAAGCGTAAAGCTGTTCTCGATCCACTAGGCCAGAGCGTTCCGCGTCGGTCGGATCGAGCAGTTTGGCCGAGAGTGGCCGCAACAGGCGTCCCTCCAGGCCCGAACGACGTGCAACGATCTCCAAATGGTGTTTCTTCTGGCTCATGGGGCGTTGGCCGGCGATTTCCCCGGTGACTACGACCGCGGCCCCGATCCGGTCGGCAAATTGCTTTGCCATGCGGCACATGTAGATTCGGCAGTCGATGCACGGGTTGGCGCCCTTGCCGTAGCCGTACATGGGATTGCGGATCACGTCGAGGTAATCGTCGTCGACCTCGACCGCGGTGAGACGAACGTTCAGCCGCGTGGCAGCTTCAGTGGCCATCGCCCGACAACAGCTGAAAGTCGTGCGAACATTGAGGGCCTCGATCTCAAAACCCTGCAACTGAAGGATCCGCACGGCCAACATGCTGTCGAGGCCACCGGAAAACAGGGCAACGGCGCGAGGAGAAGTCATAGGGCTCCGGATGACAACGGGAAATGGGCGGTCGACCGATTGAGCTTGTCGCGAAAAGGACAAGATTTCCAGCAACAACCGAAGAGGAGACGGCGTCTGTGGCCACGCACCGAAATGCGAAACGCATGAGGATTATTCGGCAGGAAAGGGAGCCGGTCCCCCATCGAGTTGATTGAGGGCATTACGGGCGGCGCGTTGCTCGGCTTCTTTCTTGTTGCGTCCCCAGGCCGCTTGATAACGGCTTTTTCCCACCTGGGCTGCAATCTTGAAGCACTTGCTGTGGTCGGGCCCCTTTTCATCGAGTAGTTGGTACGTGGGCGTCGTACCATACTCGCGTTGGGCAAGCTGTTGAAGCTGCGACTTGTAGTTGCCGCCCGTCTCGCCGTCGACTGCTGATTCAATCTCGGAACCGACGTGGCGCATAATGAACTCCCGAGCCGCTTCATCACCACCATCGAGGTAGATGGCCGCGACGAGCGACTCAAAGACGTCGGCCAACAACGAGGGCGGCACACTGGGATGAGTCGTCATTCCCTTGCCCAGGATTAGGAACTCCTGCATTCCCAACCCTTCGCTGATTCGGGTGCAGGTTTGCCGGCTGACTACCACCGACTTGATCTTGGTAAGGTCGCCTTCCAGATATTCTGGATACTGCCGAAAGAGCATCTCGCAAACGACGGCGCCAAGAATCGCGTCGCCGAGAAATTCCAACCGCTCGTTGGAGGCCAGACGGTGCTCTGCTCCGGAGGCGTGCGTCAAGGCGGCACGCAGCAGCAAGGGATCCGAAAAGGTGTACTCAATGCGTTCCTGGCATCGTTGCATCAGGACGTTTAAGTCCTCATCGGAATTGAGTTGATCATCCATGGACATCCGGCAGACTCCCTCACATTGGGAAGGTTAGACAGATCGCTCCCGAGCACCGGAGCCGGAGCCCTGAGCCGGGGCGTGGGGCCGCGCCAAACCCATATTGCCACACGAAGATGAGCGTCTGCGGCCCCTTACACAACTCAAACTATTGTCGTAACCTTAGCAGTGGATACACGTTTTTGTCAATCGGGTCTTCCCCCAGAGGGGTGTCTTTTCTCAGGGCAACCTGGAAACGGGGTTGTCGGACCGCACATACCGGAAGAAAATTGTCCCAGCGGCAACTATTCATGTTGATCAAGATTCTGCGGCATACGTGGACTGACGTTAGGCAAAATCTCTCAATAAGAACCAAGCTAAGGAACGCAAGATGCTAACCAAAGTCGTACACTGCAACTTTCGCGCACGGTGCGCGCATGTCAGCGACCAACAGGAACAGGCCGTCCACAAGTCGGCGCCTCCTCTTCGGTTGCGGTCGCACCGCATTGGGACAAAGCGGTGGATAATGGCGCCCGTCGTGTGGGCCATGGCGCTGGGACTCTGGATGGCGGCCGGCATTCCCCTGGCAAGTATCCCCCAAGCCGATGCCCAGGAAGCCGACACCCAAGATACAGCCAACGGGGAGCACAACGGGGTTGCCCGGGCGGAAAGTCTTTCGCGAGTGTTTCGCGCGGCCGCGAAAAAGGTGATTCCCACGGTGGTTAAGATCAAGACGACCACCAAGCCCAAGGCGGGCACCCCCGGCAACGGTGAAATGCTTCGTGAAAACCCTTTCAAGGGAACACCTTTTGAGGAATTCTTCGACGACCAGCTACCCGGCTTTGGTATCGATCCTCGGATGCCGACGCCCCGCCGACAGGGCCTCGGTTCCGGCGTAATCATCGATCCTCGTGGAATCATCGTTACCAACAACCATGTGGTCGAAGGGGCCGACGAGGTACTCGTCGAACTCTCCGATGGCCAACAGTTCACAGCCACGGACATCAAGACCGATAGCGACTCGGATCTGGCCGTATTGCGGATCGACGCCAAAAAAACACTCCCCGCGGCAACACTCGGCGATAGCAGCAAAATGGAGATTGGCGATTGGGTAATCGCTGTGGGAAACCCCTTTGAACTGGAGCTAACGGTAAGTGCCGGGATCATCAGCGGCAAAGGTCGGGTGTTGCCGTCGAGCAAGCGAGCGCAATTTCTTCAGACCGACGCCGCCATCAACCCGGGCAACTCGGGCGGACCGCTGGTAAACCTTAACGGCGAGGTGGTCGGTATCAACACGGCCATCGCCTCCAGTAGCGGGGGCTACCAGGGTGTAGGCTTCGCCATTCCTGCCAACTTGGTGAAGTGGATTACCGGACAACTGGTAACGCGCGGAAATGTCGAGCGAGCCTACCTGGGCGTGGGCATCTCCGAGGTCACTGGCGAAGTGGCCAGGAAGCTCCGTGTGCCAGCCGGGCGAGGTGTCCTAGTCACCGAGGTCTTCAACGGGACGCCTGCCGCCGAGGCCGGTTTTGAGGCGGGCGACGTGATCGTTGCTTACGCAGGCCAACCGGTCAACGCTCCTCGCCAACTCCAAGAGATTGTCGAGCGGTCGTCGGCCGGCTCGCGTCAACGGGCCGACATTCTTCGCAACGGCGCGGCCAAATCGCTTCAAGTGGTAGTCAAACCATTGCCCAAGGAGTTTGGAAGCACCCGGGCGCCAGCGGAACACCAACGCGAACAGCAACCGCCGCGTGAGGCGTTCGACAGCGAAGATCTTGGTCTGAAAGTTACCGAAATGACCGACGCCTTGGCTAAACAGTTGGGCTACGAAGGCCTTTCGGGGGTGGTCGTGTCGGATGTCGCACCCAACGGAGTCGCCGCCGCAATGGGGATTCGCGAAGGGATGCTGGTTCTACGGGTAGGCAAGACGGCCGTGAAATCGGTGACCGACTTCAAAACGGCGTTAAAAGGACAATCGCTCGACGACGGCATCCTCCTGCTGGTTCGTACTCGCAGCGGCAACCGGTTTATTGTCCTGAAACGATAGCCCGAGTTCTTGTGAAACCGTGGTGAAATCTTCCCATGACGTTGCCCGACCTCTCCGGCTCCCGCCTCATCGACCTGACTCACCCTTTGCAGCCGGGCGTTGCAGTGTATCCGGGCGATCCTGCGTTTCGTCAACGGACACACTCAACGCTTGCGACCACTGGGTGGCGAGTGACCGAATTAACGCTGGGAACCCACCTGGGAACGCACGTCGACGCCCCGGCCCACCTTCTGGCCGAGGCCGCCACCGTCGATCGGTTACCGCTGGAGACGTTGGTCGGGCCAGCCGTAGTGGTCGACGTGCCCGGCACTCCTGGCGCGATGATCGAACCGGCCCTGCTCGACGAGGTGGGCGATGAGGTGGGCAACGCCCTGCGCCCCGGCTGTCGGGTGGTGTTTCGCTCGGGCTGGGACGTGCACTTCGGAACCGAAAAGTTCTACCGGGGACATCCCGGACTTTCGGTTTCGGCCGCCCGGTGGCTTGTCGAGAGGGGGGTGGCGCTGGTAGGCTTTGATGTTCCCAGTCCTGCGGAAGACGCAGAACCGGTGCATCGGATTCTGTTGGAAACACCGCAACCGATAGTAATCGTCGAATCGTTGGCCAACCTCGCCTTACTTCCGCGGCACTTCACCCTGGTGGTCTTGCCGTTACGATTGGCCGGGCTCGACGGTTCACCAGTCCGCGCCATCGCCCTGGTTTGACGGCATCGGTCGACACGTGGACTACCGCAAGACCGGTGCATGATGCCGTGTCTTTGAGCCGCCGGACGGCTTCCGATGGCGGTGTCCCCTTGGCCAGCCAGTCCACGAGAAAGAGTTGCTGCCTGCCATGACGAATACCCTCTACTTGCCGGAACTACGCGAAATGCTGGCGGCCGAAAACCATACCGAGTTGGCCGACTTCTGTACGGCGCTGCACCCCGCGCGCACGGCGGAGTTCATGGAAGGTCTATCCGCAAAAGAGGCCTGGGCGGTACTGCAGCATGCCGACATGCCGATGCGGGTTGAGATTTTCGGGTTCTTCGATCCGATCAAGCAGATCGAAATGATCGAGACCATGGACCGGGAAGATATCGCCAAATTCATCGGCGAACTACCGCCCGACGACCGAGTGGACTTGATCAACGAAGTGCGTCCGTGGATCGTCGGAGAGTTGATGCCGCTGATCCCGACCGACGAACGTCGCGACATTCAGCGGTTGAGTCGTTACCCGGAGGGAACGGCCGGGGCGATCATGACCACCGAGTTCGCCCGGCTCAGCGAGGACCTTCCGGTGCCGGAGGTGCGCAACGTCGTTCGGCAACAGGCCGAGGAGTTGGAAACCATCTACTACCTGTACGTCGTCGACGAAGAAGACCATCTGCGCGGATTGCTCTCCTACCGCCAAGTGGTGATGGGCGATCCCGGCGCCCGCGTTGGCGACTTGATGGAGCGCGACCTGGTCACCGTCAATGTGGCCGATGACCAGGAAGAGGTCGCCAAAAAGGTGGCCCACTTCGACTTGCTGGCCATTCCCGTGGTCGACGATGAATACCGGATGGTGGGCATCATCACTCACGACGACGTGATCGACGTCATGCAAGAAGAGGCCACCGAAGACGCCCAGATGATCGCGGCTGTGGCCCCGTTGCAGGAAAGCTACATGAATACGGGCGTATTCACCCTTTCGTGGAAACGCGGAATCTGGCTTACGGTGCTCTTTTTTGGGGCCCTGTTCACGGCCGCCGCCCTGGGAACCTTCGATGAAACCATCGCACAGTTCGGTTGGCTCGTGCTGTTCATTCCCTTGGTGATTTCTACCGGTGGAAACACGGGCAGCCAGTCGGGAACACTCATCATTACCGCCATGTCGACCGGCGACGTGAAAATCAGCGACTGGTGGCGCGTTATTCGCCGCGAGATAGCCATGGGATTGATCCTGGGCAGTTGCCTGGCGGCGGCCGGTTATTTCTGCGCCCTGGCAGCCGCCCCGGAACCCCGCTTCTATAATGCCCTGGTCTTGCCGGTGACGCTGCTTCTAGTCGTCATGTGTGGCACGCTGCTGGGATCGTCGCTGCCGCTGCTGTTCCGCCGTCTCGGGTTGGACCCGGCCTTGATGAGCAACCCTTTCGTCGCCGGGTTAATCGACGTGATCGGCATCGTAATCTACATGCGAGTGGCCCTGGCCATATTGCCTTCGTCGGCCATCGCCGGCTGAACGAAACCTCACATTTCGCGGCCCTCGGCATCACCGTGGTGACGACGGTGGTTTGATAATCCACGCTGCCCTGTTAGGATAAAGGAAGGTGAATCTTGTCGCCGTGTCGATGAGATTCCCTGGGCCAGACACAACCCGAATAGCGGGGAGGTCGATCATGTCGCGCATGGTGAGTTGTGCAGCGGGACTGCTCCTTGGCGCCGCCGGAATTGGAACGACAGTCGAAGTCGGGTGGGCGCAAGCTCCAACGTCGGCTTCCGGCGCTGTGGCCGAAGCTGTCCTCAAAGCCGACATCGAAAACCTCTTGCGAACCGGTTGGCCTCGCACCCGAACAGCGAGGGAAGCGGCGGCCGTCGAGTATTCGCGTTTGCGGGCAAAGGCCCCCGGCGACATCCGGATAACTTACGCCTACGCCCTGATCCAGCTACAACAGCTAAAACACCGCGATGCCCAGCGGTTGCTCGACGAGGTTGTTGCTGCCGATAAGGACCATCGCGCGGCCTGGATGCTCAAGGTGTGGCTTTCCGCACTTCAGAAGCAATACGACCGCGTTGCCGACGAATCGATGCAACTTGCTCAACTTGTCGGCGACAAACGCAAGGTCGACAGACACAAGGACAACACCGTCGACCAACCCGAACCGCCGGCACCCAACCGGCCGACGTCGCGGCACTGCTGGGGCGCATTTATGGCTACGCGGAGGCTACCTCGTCGCCCGCGGAATTCAATGCCGCGCTGAGTGGCGCGCAACGACAAATGGCCGCCGAACTCGGCGAAACTCTCTGGACTACCTTCGAGGATGCACGCAAGACGGTCCTGGATGACTTTGCCGCGTCGGGTGATGACATCGATCAAGCAACGGCCACAGCCGAAGCGGCCGCCCAGTTGCGCAAGGAGCAATTGCTCAAGCAGGCAGAACAACAGGCGGTGGATGCCGAACGGCAAGTGGCCACGGCCGAGGAGAATAGGCAAAAGGTCGAGGAGGAAGTCTCGTCCGTAATTTCGGAACTCGACAAACACTACCAGCAACTGGCGGTGGAGATGCGGCATGTCGAGGCCGATACGATTGACACCCGACGCAAAGCCCGACACGCCGACACCCAGATGCTCACGCTACTCGATTTGGTCGACGGAGAAGAAGACCCTGTCCGGCGGCATCGCCTGCGTAATGAGGCCGCCCATTGGCGAATCGTCCGGGATACACACCTGGAGGTATTGGCCGACCGAGAGCGGCAGATGGTCAACCTGCGCGGCAAAGCAGGCGGCATCGAGCGGCAGCGTCAACAGCTTCAGGCGGTCTACCAGCGCGAGGTGCAAAACGTCCAGACCGCTCGCAACACGTTGCAGCGCGTTCAGCGCCAAAAAGATCGCGTGCAGGCGGAGCGAGTCACGGGCAACTCTCCTCAGGTGCGCGAGCAGAAGCGGCGTTCGGCCGCCCTGAGCACCTACGCCCCGTTGCCCGTTTCGTTGCAGGCCGAAGCCCGGCGGTTGCGGGACTCGTTTGATTAACCGTTATGGCTTCGGTGCCTTTTCTCGTGCCCAAGCGTTCAGCCGCTCGATCACTTCCTCATACCGTGTCCCCACCGCGTGGACCTCGAATCGTCGTGCCGTTGGGCCGACGACCGATAGGTGTATCTCGACGCGTTGCCGTGGCAGACAGGCTTCCACCCTGTCGGCCCATTCGACCAGTGTGATGCCGTCGCTGTCGAAGAATTCGTCGGGTCCCAGTTCGTCGAACTCATCTTCGTCACGCAGCCGGTAGGCGTCGATGTGATAGATCGTTCGTCGGCCGTGATGCTCTTGGACCAGCACGAACGTAGGGCTGACCACGTTGCGCCGATCAACGCCGCTTGCTTCGGCCATTGCCTGCACCAACCGCGTTTTGCCGGCCCCCAGCGTACCGCATAGGGCCACAGCCGTTCCGTTGGGAAGAATCTCGGCTAGGGCGGCGCCGAAAGCGGCCGTATCGTCTTCGTTTCGAGCGTCAAACGTGAAATGCGACATGGGCGTTTGTGTCGTGGCCTTCCGTGGGGACTATTGCAGCCGGTGTTCCCAACCGCGCGGGACAAGTTTCGAACGTTGGCCCGCGGAGTCGATCTGCCATAGCGATTCATCTTCGACGAATTGGCCGATCACCGTCAAGGGGATGTCCAGCGGCCGTTGGTCGAGCATCCGTTGGGCCTCGTCCGGCGGGACTGCCAGAATCAGTTCGAAGTCCTCGCCATCGCTCAACGCGTGCTCGAGCGGCGAGACGGCGTCGGCTCGTTGGGCGGCCAATCGCTCGGCGTCGGCAGCCACGGGAATGCGATCCAGATACACTTCGGCCCCGCAGTGGCTTTCTTCGAGCAAATGGGCCAGATCGATCGAAAGCCCGTCGCTCACGTCGACGCCGGCATGCAATTCGTAACGCTCGTTCAATAGCAGAGCTTCGCGCACGCGGGGTTCGAAGTCGAAGTGCCGGCCCAGGATGCTTCCTCCGAAGTTGCCGGTAACCACAATCTGATCGCCAGGACGCGCGCCGCCGCGCCGCAGTGGGCCTCGCGAGGTCGTTCGTCCAAGGGCCGTAATGCTGATGGCCAACGGGCCGTCCCAACTGTTGGTGTCGCCCCCGGCAATAGCTACGTTGTACTGCTCGGCCAGCGGGATCATGCCTTCGTAGAGCGACCGAGCTAGCCGGTGTCCGTCCTGCCGCGGCAGGACCAACGCAACGACCACCGCCAGCGGCTCCGCTGCCATGGCCGCCAGATCGCTCAGATTGGCCGCTAACGCCTTCCGGCCAACCCGGCGGGGATCAACCTCGGCCAGCTCGAAGTCGACGTGGTCGGTCAGCAGATCGACTGTAACCACACATCCATCGGTCTGGGCCATGTCGAGCACAGCCGCGTCGTCGCCCAAGCCCAACTTCAGCAGCGGATGGTCAGGCAAGCGGTCGCGAAGCCAAGCAATCAGGTTGCGTTCCATGAATGGGGACAGAGATCAGGGGACAGGGGACATTGACTCCGCGGCCAATCGCAAGCCATCACCAAGCCCCGAGATTGCAACCCCGGGGACAAGAGAACCAATCCGTTCTACAATCAAACAAATCCACAATCCGGCAGCATAGCATCCCGACGCGAGTAATTCCATGATCCAGAAGCGGTTCTTCAGCCGTCGCCCAAGAAACACAAAGACCCCGGAAAATACCGGGGCCCCCGCGAATATAGATTGCCCGATCGGAAGTTACCGTCGGACCGTTTTGGCGATGACCGGCAGATAGCCGTACAGGGTTTCACTGCCTCGCAGAATGAAGAACTTCACGGGGCTAAGGCTGGAGAAATCGGGGCGTCGCATAATGTAGGTAACATTCTCCAGCGAAATCGTCTCCCAAACGTGCATTCCCACCAGCACGTCGCCCGGCTGAATACCCTGTTCGGAAGCCGGACTATCGGGCCGTACGGCGGTAACTGTCAGACCGCCGCGATAGCGGGCGCCGTAGCGTTGCTGGAACGTTTCCGGCGTAATCGTCGAAAGCTGCAAGCCGAGCACCGTCCAGGCGGGATGGCCCGGCTCGCGAGCCGGCGAAAGGGCGCCCGCGAGCTTCAGTTGAACCGTCTGCTTTTCCTCCCCACGCTCGAAAACGACTTCCACCTCGTCGCCGACTTGGCGTTCGAGCATCGCCCGTTGGAAATCCACGGGGCGTTGGATCTTGATATTTCCGATTTGGGAGATAACATCGCCGACCTCAAGTCCGGCCTCGGCCGCGGGACTCTTCGCTTCGATCGCAACGACCGGCACTCCTTTATCCGAAGGCTTCGAGTCGTTCAACAGCGCCACGCCGTGCCAGGTCTTCTTGGTCGTGGCTCTCGCCATCAGTGTGGCGGCAACGCCCAGGGCCTTGTCCGACGGAATGGCAAACCCAATGCCCTGAGCCCCGGCACGAACGGCCACGTTGATGCCGATCATCTCGCCGTCGATGTTCAACAACGGACCACCCGAGTTACCCGGATTGATACTGGCATCGGTTTGGATCAGGTCGTCATAGAATTGGGCATCGCTAACCTGAACGGCCCGATGCAACGCACTGACGATCCCTCGTGTCACGGTATGTTCGTAGCCATAGGCGTTGCCCACCGCGATAACCGGTTCGCCGGGCATCAGATCGGAAGAGGTTCCCAAGGTGATGACGGGAAGCGACTCTTGCGGATCGATCTTGATTACAGCCAGATCGGTTTCCATGTCGCGGGCGATAAGACGCGCCACATAGTTTTGCTGGTCGGCCGTGGTGATCTGGATTTCGCGGACACCGTCGACCACATGGAAATTCGTCAAGACGTATCCCCGTGGATCAATGACCACCCCGGTACCCATCCCGTTGACCCGACGTCCGGCATCACCCTTGGCGGCGGCCGCACCTTGGGTGCTGACGGTCTTCTCCCCGCGGATATTCACCACCGAGGGCCGGGCCTGCTGCACCGCACGTACTATCGGCGTGCGACGCAACTCGGAGGCATTCCCCCATGGGCAGAGTGCTGCCAGGAGAATGCCGGTCAGCAGGGCGGCCGAAGACACCCTGAACACAATTCGGCGGACGCGCGCGGCTCGATCTGGCATGGGCGGTATGACAGAGCTATGGGGCGGAGAACTTGCCACTCGCGGTGGATGGCTACGATAACGTGGACGCGGTTGCCCACGTGGTACGATTTCACCCTTGATAGATCGGCCGTATTTGCCCGGCACCTTGACCGCAGGGGTCACCACCCGAATATCCTTCCTAGTTTGCCAGCTACCAGTAACCTTGGGTAGCCAGCACAGCTTGGGCGACGCGGAGGCTTAGCTTAGCCCGTATTACTTGTCACCCAGGGCGGCAGGGCCGCCATCCAAACGGTGCTTCCGCACCCAACCAAGAACCCGCTCCCGTTGGTCGCTAATCTTTGTCAAAAAGTTGACGATCTTTGGTATTCGTAGTACAGAAACAACGTTACCGCCGTGCAGTATGTTGCGGTGGCATGGGAGCGATCGGTTTGGCAACAGCAACATCGGCCTCGCTGCCGTTGGACGACGCCGTGGCGACAAGTGGCGCCTCGACCGTGAAGATCCAGCTCTTCGGCGACTGTTGATCCTCGTCGAGTCGTCGCGGCTCGATCGCGGCTTGGTCGGGCGTCTCCATGGGCCGTTCTGCCGCCGGAGCCGGAATTTCTTCGGGTATCGGTGGTGGAATGGGGGGCGAACTCGGCGACGGGCCTTGCAGGCGGGAAGTTCCCGTTTCCGCTCCGCCGGGTTCCATCGCACTGCCAATCGGCGTACCGCCGATCGGCATGGCCCGAGGTTGGCCGACCAACGGCACGGCATTGGGCCCCACCAAGGGGGCCAAACCCTCACGAGAGGAAAAAACGGGAGCCGTTGGCACCGGATGAAGCCGTGGGAAGCGATAGTATCCCGTGTCGACCGGTTCGATGGCGGCACGCTCCAAGCGTTGACGTCGCATCTGCCCCCCACCAAGACATCCTCGTAAACGACAAAGCAACGCTCCCGAAAAGAGCGGAGGGTGCTCCGACTCGCAAACCACGGTCGTCTCGTTGGCCACACTTGCCACGGACGGACAATCGACCGTCGCGGCAGGCTCGTCCATGGCTTGTAGTTCGGCCGGCTCGCGAACCTCCTCAACAGCAACAGCCTCAACCATGCCATCATGGTCGAAGGAGTTGCGATTGCGAGAATGAACGATCGGGCCATTATTGGCAGCCCGAACTCCGGTGACAGGTACTCCGGTGACTGGCACCATGCAACCGATCACGGCCAGCAGGAGCATGCCGCAGCCAAGCGTTGCCCCCGAAAGCCAGCGGTATTTCCGTCTGACCACGATTGCCTCCCCCCTCTTTTGGCACAACCAACATCAAGGACCGTCGACTTTTCGACAAAGATTAGCGACCAACGGAAGCGGGGTCTTGCCGGGATACGGCAGCACCGTTTGGTTGACGACGAAAGCCGTCTTGTGCACCAAGATACCGCCCGCCCGAAGGCGCAAATGTCGACACGCCGAGGACGTTCCTTCTCTGATAGGATCGGCGGGCGGAGAACCGGATAATTAGAATAATCGGCAAACTTTGCGCAGTCGGACTTTCCGCCGGTTTGTCGAGAAGAAGCGGGAAGCTAGGCAATGCTGGGTGCCATGGTCACGCTTGCGTGGGCATGTTCACTAGCGTTTCCAGTATGCCACGCAAGCGTGAACATGGACCTGTCACAGCAAGCGTTTTCCTGCCGAAAAACATCTTTACTGCCACAAACGGCCCTCACCCGGCGGCTGCGCCGCCACCCTCTCCCGCCGAGCGGGAGACGATATGCCTTTGCTTAAACCCGCCTCAGAGCGTCCGGATGTGGAATCCGCCGTCGATGTCGAAGCGGCTACCTGTGGTGAAGGAAAAGTAGTCGGACACAATGGCCGCGATCGCCTTGGCGATGTCTTCCGGCTGCCCCCAACGTCGAATGGGCCAGAGGCCGTCGGCGATCAGACGATCGTACTTTTCCTGGACGGGCGCTGTCATGTCGCTGGCAATCACGCCGGGGCAAACCTCGAACACGCCAATCTTCTCGTTCCCCAGTCGGGTGGCGAACAGCTTGGTCATCATCTCCAAAGCGGCCTTCGTCATGCAGTAGTCGGCCCGATTGGTCGACACGGCATAGGCCGAAATCGATGAGACGATCACGATCTTCGCGTCCGGGATAACGCCCTGACTAATCTCGCGAAGCATCTCGTTGGCCGCCATTTGTGAAAGGAAGAAGGGACCTTTGAGGTTCGTATCGAAGACCACGTCCCAACTCTCTTCGGTGGCATCGAGCACGTCTTTGCGACCTTGCGAAGTGATGCCCGCGTTGTTGACCAACACGTCGAGTCGGCCGAAAGTGTTTAGCGCCGTTTCGATCAACGAACGGCGGTCGTCGGCCACGCCCACATTGCACTTGGCCGCCACAGCCTGACCACCGGCCTCTTGGATTTGCGCGACGACTTCTTCCGCAGCGTCAGGTCGGGTGGCATAGTTGACCACCACGCCGTAGTCGAGTTGTGCCAGTTGAAGACAAATCGCTCGCCCGATCCCACGAGATCCTCCGGTAACCACCGCCGCACGCCTGTCAGCCATTATTCCGACTCCCGGTTGCCGCTAACTGCGAAGTGAACAATGCCCTGCATGGTAGCATTCCGTGCGTGGCGAATCCAGACGCCCGGCCGTAGGGTTGGGCAGGAAAAATCCCCTGATTCCCACGCTACAGCGTGGGAACGAAGAAAACCCGAACTCGCCGATCACACGGCGCCGGGATTCTCGGCCAACCAGCGGGCGTCGGCCAGGACCACGGAGGTCTCCACCTGTCGCTCGGGGATGTCCCAGTAGGTCTTCAGCAACCGATTCTTTGTGTCAACAGGAACCAAGCGGAAGCCGTGTTTCTGGTAGAAGCGAACGGCCCAGGTGGCATCGGCCCACGTACCCACCAACATGGGACGTTGCGCTTCGGCACACAGGTGGCCGATAAGCATGCCGCCGATGCCCGACTTCTGCTGCGACGTGCGGACGTAGGCATGGCGGATGAGCGTTACGTCCTTCACGTCCTGGATTCCCATAATGCCGACGAGTTGACCGTCGACCCGATATCCCCAGAAGACGACGCCGGCATCGATTTCGTGCCGCAGTTCCTCACGCGGCATGTAAGGTTCTTTCCAGCGATCTTCCGGGATCACCTCCCGATAAGCGTCGGCCGCCTGATTGACGATATCGAAGATCGCCTCGAAGTCGGCATTCGTGCAGCGGTCGATATCGGGCGAGTTGATCGTGTTGTGAGACATGGAATGTGTTCGGGTTACGTTGAGCAATTCTACTCGGTCCCAAGTTGGAGCTTGGGAACCAGGGGGCAATCGTACTACGGCGCCATAGGGTCTCCCGGTTGCAGGTGGCCCGGCTGGCGGACTCCGCTTCCCTTGCGTTTCGTGCGCGAGTCGCCAAGATCCGCCCGCGCGACCTCGGCGTAGGCTTGCAGTTTTTTGACGACCTCCGGGTGTTTATCGGCCACGTTGGTCGTTTCGCCAATGTCGTTCTGCAAGTCGTAGAGCTCCAAACCAGTCTTCTTATAGCTATAGGGTACCGGCAACCCACCGGTGCCGCCAGGGCGCCCGTCGAGCGTACGGTAACCATGGGGGAAGTGCAACTTCCAACGTCCACTACGCACGGCCTGCAGTTCGGCACCGTAGTACATATAGTACGCCTCGTGCGGACTTTTGGCCCCCGGCTCGCCGAGCATCAGTGGAAGAATGCTGCGCCCGTCGATCGCGTGCTCGGGCAGTTTCGTGGCGGTGATTTCGGCAACTGTCGGGAGGATGTCGATTGTGGCCGCCACTTCATCACAGACCTTGCCCGACGGAATATGCCCCGGCCACCGCATAATGCAGGCCTCGCGGCAGCCGCCGTCGAACATCGTGCCCTTGCCCTCGCGCAACGGCAGCGCACAGCCGCCATGATCGCCGTAGGAAAGCCATGGGCCGTTGTCCGAGGTGAAGATGACCAGGGTGTTGTCGTCCAGGCCGTTACGCTTAAGCGCCCCGAGGATCTGGCCGACTGACCAATCGATTTCCATGATCACGTCGCCATAGAGCCCACGTTTCGACTTGCCCTTGAACTTCTCGGAAACGTAGAGCGGCGCGTGAGGCATGCTTTGCGGCACGTAGAGCAGAAACGGCCGATCTTTGTTTTTGTCGATGAAGCCGACCGCTCGTTCGGTATACCAGGTGGTCAGGTGCGTTTGGTCCTCCGGCGTAACGGGCCTCCGCCAAACCTTCGTGTTTTCAATCAGCGGCAGGTCGGGATAGACCTTCCGCCGTTCGGGCGCATCGATCGGAAGCCCGGCGTAGCGCGGGTGATAGGGCCACATGTCATTGGAGTAAGGCAGCCCGAAATACTCGTCGAACCCATGGTTGGTCGGCAGGAACTTGGGGTGATGGCCCAGGTGCCACTTGCCGTAGATGGCCGTGGCGTAGCCCTTTTGCTTGACCAGTTCGGCCAGGGTCATTTCGTCGGCGTTGATGCCGTGGTTCGACTTGGGCGACAGGGCTCCAAGAATGCCAATCCGTACATTGTAGCAACCGGTCATCAGCGACGCCCGCGATGCCGAGCACACGGCCTGCGAGACGTAGAAGTTCGTAAACCGCATTCCCTCGTCGGCAATGCGGTCGAGGTTGGGAGTTTCAATGTCGGGCGAACCGAAACAGCCCACGTCCTGGTAGCCCTGGTCGTCGGTGAAAACGATTACGATGTTGGGGAGTTTGTCGTCGGCCAACGCCGGACGCTCGGCTGAAACCAGCAAGGTAGCAAAGAGTACTACGAAGACGAAGAACTCGGACAGATACCGTAACATGGGAACCTCCGCTTCTGGCCATAGATGTCTGCAACCACACGGCACCGGCACGACCACTGCGTCCGAACGCCCTGATGTCTAACGACAAGTCGGTTCCATAATACCCCGGTGCCGGTGGTACCGCAAATCGGCCATCGGAAGGAGAAACGGGTGAGGAAAAACGGCGGCCACCGCGTGACCGGCCAGCGGTAGTGGATGGTTAGGCCACGTATTGGGTGCCCCAGCACGAACGTGTTGCCAGCCAGAACACACGCTCGGCCTCCATTGGCTGGCCTCTGGCCGTTTTCGGGCGAACAAACGGGGCAAAACGTCTCCTGGGCCGTCGCGAAATGGGAGGATATCCTTCGTTCGGCCCCCAAAGTCAGGCCCCCATGGCCCCCTTTTTTCTTTTCTGGCACCGACCACCCACCACTTGCACGCGAACCGGGAAAGCGTAATCTATGTCTTCTGTTGGGTCTCTCTCTTACCTGAAGGGTGTACAAGTGAACGCGAAAGAAAACCGGTCAACTGCGACCTTGGTTGTTGGCGATCAAAAAATCGAGCTGCCGGTGATTATCGGTTCTGAAGGGGAACGTGCTATCGACATCACCCGGCTAAGGCAAGACACCGGACTAACGACCTACGACCCGGCCCTGGGCAACACGGCCGCCTGCCGAAGCGCCATCACGTTTATCGACGGCGAGAAGGGCATCCTGCGCTATCGGGGAATCCCTATCGAACAGTTCACCGAGAATCCCAACTTCGTTGAGGCCGCCTGGCTGTTGATGTTTGGTCACCTACCTCGCCGCGACGAACTGAGCGAATTCAGCAACATGTTGACCGAGCGGGAACTGTTGCACGAAGGCCTCCGGCACCAATATCAACACATTCCGGTCGACGCCCCACCGATGGCCATCCTTTCGGCCACGCTGAGCAATCTCTCCTACTATTACCAGGAATTTCTCGATATCGAAGACCGGGAGTCGTTCGTCGAGGTGGCTGCCAAGCTGATCAGCAAGGTCCGAACGATTGCCGCCTACGCTTACCGACGTTCGCAGGGACTTCCGTTTATCTATCCCGATCCCAATCTGCGCTACTGTGCCAATTTCCTGCACATGATGTTTTCGTTGCCGTACAAGCAATACATCGTGACGCCGGAAATCGAAGATGCGCTGAACCTGATCTTCATCCTCCACGCCGACCACGAGCAGAATTGCAGCACCTCGACGGTGCGCGTGGTGGGTTCCTCGCGGGCTAACCTGTTCGCCTCGTGCGCCGCAGGCGTGTGTGCCCTGTGGGGATCGCTGCACGGCGGGGCCAACGTGGAAGTGGTCGAAATGCTCGAACAGATCCACAAGGGAGGAATTTCGCCCGAGCAGTGCATCCGCGACGCCAAGGACAAAGAAAAGCCGTTTCGGTTGTACGGCTTCGGACATCGGGTGTATCGGAACTACGATCCGCGAGCGAAGATTCTCAAGCAGGCGTGCGATCGGGTGTTCGCGCAATTAAAGCAGCCCGACCCGCTATTGGACATCGCCCGAAAGCTCGAAGAACTCGCCCTGAAAGACCCCTACTTCGTCGACCGGAAACTTTACCCGAACGTCGATTTTTACAGCGGTATCCTGCTGCGATCGATGGGTATTCCCACGAACATGTTTACGGTTTGCTTTGCCATCGGACGTCTGCCGGGATGGATCGCCCAATGGAAAGAACAACACGACGACCCCAACAGCCGTATTTTCCGGCCGCGACAGGTGTACATCGGCGAGCAGAAGACCGACTACGTGCCGATCGACGAACGTTGAGTCTACGGTCGAATCGAACGCCAACGCCAACCGAGTAGCGCGATGGCCGCGATGACAAACAACACGATTGAACCCGGCTCGGGCACGTAATCGCCAGTCAGCGAGTACTTCTCCTGCAGGTAGTAGCCCACTTGGTTTTCTTCGGCCAGGGTGAGCACTTTGTTGTAGACGAGCAGTTCCGCGATGTCGACTTCAGCCGGGCTATTGGGGCTGCCATTAATCGCGCCAATAGTAAGGGTTGAATTGCCATAGTCGCCATTGGTCGTTTCGGTAAAGGCCGAGGAAGTCCAGGCCGCCGGTTTGGCGCCGTCGAGCAATGCGCGCGATCCGTTGGCAACATCCTTGTTATATGCCACGCTGAGAATTCCAAAACCGCGTGAGGAATCGTTCAACTCGTCGATCACTTGCATTCCGCTACCCTTGCTCACTCCCTCGCCGGCCGAGTGGTTCAGCAACACGAAGCGATCCCAAATACCATTGTCGTTTCCCCAGAGGCCCGAAGTGTCGTCGCCTAGCCACTTGTAGACCGCGATGACCGTTGCCTGGGGAGTGGTGCCCGCGGAGATATCAACCGGGGCGGTAAAAAAGTCGTCGCCGTCGAAGCCGACCACGCCCTGGTTGCCCAGCGTCCCGTCGCTGAAGACCGCGGTCATGGGATCGCCCGTTGCGGTGGCATCCTTTCCGTTGCCCGATTTGTCTTTCCAAGTCGAGACGGTCGTGCCGGCGGTTGTCGCCGTGCCATCGGCTTGGATGTCCTGGGCATCGAGCCAGAGCATCAGCCCGGAAATGCTCGTCGGATCGGTGAACTCGGCCGAGGCCGGAACGGCCAAACCAACGAGGATTCCAACCACTGTAACGGATGCAATAATAGATCGCAGGAACATAGGTTTTCCCTCCCCAGTGAGACAATTGGGCCAGATCGGTCTAGACAAGTAGCCCCGCGAATAGTAATTGCACCTGCCGTGCGTGGGATTAACACTGAAGTGGTCAGGTTTTTGTGAAAACCCCATCCGAATACGCAAAACCACCCTCAAGAGGGAAACCAAAGATAGCCCAATCGGTCTGGCACGCCAAACGGGCGACCGTCATGGGCCTTGGTCGCTTCGGCGGTGGAGTGGCCGCCGCGCGTTGGCTCACCCGACAGGGGGCCCTGGTTACCGTGACCGATCTGGCCGAAGAGGCCTCGCTCGCCGAATCGCTGACCGAGTTGCGCGGCGAGCCGATTGCCACCTACCACCTGGGAGGCCACCGGCCGGACGACTTCCGCCACGCCGACTTGGTCGTGGTCAATCCCGCGGTTCGGCCCGAAAATCCATTGCTTCAGCTCGCCCGAGACGCCGGGGCCACGCTGACCAGCGAAATGGAACTTTTTCTGCGGGAATGTTCGGCGAAGGTCATCGGTGTCACCGGTTCCAACGGCAAATCGACCACGGCGGCCATGATCGCGGCCATCCTCCGCGCGGCCATCCTCCGCGCGGCCACCGCCACGGAAGCCACGCGCCGCGTATGGCTCGGCGGCAACCTGGGCGGTAGTCTGTTGGATCAACTCGATCAGATCCAGGCTGACGATTGGGTCGTGCTGGAAATCAGCAGCTTTCAGCTTTGGCATCTGGCCGACGACGCCCCCATGCCGCACGCGGCTGTTGTGACCAGTTGCACGCCGAACCATCTCGACTGGCACGGAAGCTTCCCGCATTACGCAGCAGCCAAGCAGCGGATACTCCGTGGACAGACTGCCGACGACGTGGCCGTGCTCAACACGTTCAACCCGGAGGTGGCCTCATGGGCCGAGTTCGTCGCAGGCCGCCTTGTAGCGCTGCCCGACGATCAGAATATCCCACCGTTGCGATTGCCCGGTGAGCACAACCGTCTCGACGCGCGACTAGCGACGGCCGCCGCCCTAGCGGTCGGTTGCACGGAAGATGCCATCCGCAAAGGGCTGTCTGGCTACCGCGGGTTGCCGCAACGCCTGGAACTGTTTGCGGTAGTCGATGGGCGTTCGTTTTACAACGATTCGACGGCCACGACGCCCGAGTCGACCATCGCCGCCCTTGAGGCGATCGACGAACCCGTCTGGCTTCTGGCCGGGGGACGAAACAAGGGTATCGATCTTTCGAACATGGCAGACTCTATCGCGCAAAACGCCCGAGGAGTTGCCTTTTTTGGCACGGTACGTAACGAACTCCTGGAGAAGACCCGGAACACAGCACCACACCTTCCCCTCGTGGCCGCGGAAACGCTCGACGAAGCGGTTCAGTGGTGTTGGGTACACAGCCGACCGGGCGAAGCGATTGTCCTTTCGCCCGGCTGCGCCAGTACCGATCAGTTTTTGCATTTCCGCCACCGTGGTGCGCGGTTTGTCGAACTGGTGACCCAATTGGCCGAACGAGTGAAACGCCAGTGCGAAACCGATGCAACACATCCAGAGTGACCATGGATGCGAACAGCGGCGCCAAACGACCGCCATCCCGTGCCTTGCCTATTGACAGAACTTCGTCCACTGCTATAGAAGAATATAGTGCATGAAACCTTCGGGTATATTTTATGCACGAACCTCGAGGCCGACGGCTGTGAGGATTCCTTGGGGGAAGCCTCGCGGCGCTGGGAGTCGTTGCCTCGGGGTTTTTTGCTGCGCCGATGCCGGGTGTAAGCACGCGTGCCGCTCTGCTATAATTGAACGATTGGCATTTTCCGCAAGTGGGTGAATCGATTTTGACTCAACCGAGAGATGTTCGCATGAAAGTGGTCAACCTCCAGCAAGTTCAGCAAACGCCCGTCCAGCAAGAAGGAGCCGCGGGCTGTCAGATTCGATGCCTGATCGGTCCGGAAGACAACGCGCCGAGCTTTTCGATGCGTCAGTTCGAGGTGGCTCCCGGCGGACACACGCCCCACCATCAGCATGCCCATGAGCATGAGGTTTTTGTGTTGGAGGGTTCGGGCGTGGTGCTGGAGGGTACCAAAGAACACGCGTTGCAGGCCGGTACGATTATCTTTGTGCCGCCGAATCAGGCACACCAGTTCCGCAACACGGGCAACGGCCCACTGAAGTTTCTCTGCTTGATCCCGCATCCGTTGCGCGACATGAACGGCCCCTGCACCGTGGCCTGCGGTTGCAACTAGAAGCCGTTTCAAAACTAGTGGCAGAGTCATTCGTTCGGCGGGGTTACGAAGCCAAAACCGGGTTTTGAAACCGCTTCGAGTAATGCTACTTCAAACTCTGGACTGGTTGGGTGCCACTGGCTGCTTGTCCGCCAGTGTTTAACACGGGCATACAAGCTGCCCGTGGCACCCAGAGCTTGACGTTGCAATAGTCACGACACCAAAGGGAATGTGTCATGCCCTCGGATCCCGCTCGCGCGATCGACAAGCTTCGCGAAGATATCCGCCGCCACGATCGCAAGTACTACGTCGAGGCTGCGCCGGAGATTACCGACATCGAGTACGACCGGCTTATCGAAGGGCTCAAAAAGCTCGAAGCGACACACCCCGAGCTTGTCACACCCGACAGCCCTACCCAGCGCGTCGGCGATCAACCGGTCGAGGGCCTGGTCGAGGTGGCGCATCGCGTGCCGATGCTCTCGATCGACAATACCTACAGCCTCGACGAGCTGCGCAAATACGGCGAACGCACAGCCAAGCTTCTGCCGGGCGAGTCGATCGAATGGGTCGTGGAACTGAAGATCGACGGCGTAGCCGTCTCGCTGCTCTACGAAGACGGCCAATTCGTCCGCGGTGTCACCCGGGGAAACGGCCGCGTGGGCGACGACATCACCCACAACATGCGCACCGTGGTCGACGTACCCCTGCGGTTGGCTCGCAATCATGTGCCGCCCGTGCTGGAAGTGCGCGGCGAGATCTACATGACCAATTCCGACCTGGTGCGGCTCAACGAGCAGCAGGAAAAGGAGGGCAAGCCGCCGTTTGCCAACACCCGCAATGTAACGGCCGGTAGCGTGCGGCAGCTCGACCCGCGGATTTGTGCCCAGCGGCGCCTTCGGGTGTTTTGCCACGGCGTGGGTTACGTCGAGGGTTTGAAGGCTCAAACGCACATGGAGTTTCTCGACGAACTCCGCGAATACGGCCTGCCGGCCACGCCCCACGTGGAGTGCTTCGCGTCGTTCGAGGCGGCCGTGACTCATTGTGAAGAGCTGATTGAACGGCTCCACGAACTCGATTTCGAGATCGACGGGCTTGTGCTGAAGGTCAACCGCTTCGACCAGCGCGAGCGGCTTGGTTCTACAACCAAAAGTCCTCGCTGGGTGATCGCCTACAAGTTCGAGAAGTACGAAGCTACAACCCGGGTGAAAGAGATTCGTGTTCAAGTAGGCAAGACGGGGGCGATTACGCCGGTGGCCGAATTAGACCCGGTCGAAATCGCAGGCACCACGGTCAGTCGGGCCAGCCTGCACAATGCCGACGAGATCGAACGCAAAGACGTCCGCCCGGGCGACATGGTCGTGGTCGAAAAGGCGGGCAAGATCATCCCGCATGTGGTCCGCGTGGAAAAACACCTGCGGGAGAAGGAGCCACCTAAGTTCGATTTTCCCACCGCATGTCCCGAGTGCGGCACGGCCGTGGTTCGCGACGAGGGCGGAGTTTATATCCGTTGCCCCAACCTCCAGTGTCCCGCCCAACTCAAAGAGCGCCTACGCTTCTTCGCCAGCCGTAACGCCATGGACATTGAAGGGCTAGGCGATAAGCTCGTCGACCAACTCGTTGGTCAGCAATTGGTCCAAAGCTACGGCGACTTGTACCGGCTTACACTTGAACAACTCGTCGGCCTGGAGCGGATGGGCAAAAAGTCGGCCGAAAATCTGCTGGCCGGGGTTGAAGCCAGCAAAGAACGTGGCCTTGCCCGATTGCTTAACGCCCTGTCGATTCGCCACGTCGGCGCCAGAGTGGCCTCGGTGCTGGCCGAGAATTTCGCGTCGATCGACGAACTCATGGCCGCCGACGTCGAACAACTCAGCGGCATCAACGAAATCGGCCCGATCATCGCCGAAAGCGTCTACGGCTTTCTCCACAGCGACTTCGGCGGTCAGACGATCGACGACCTGCGCCAATTGGGCATGGCCATGCAATCGACCACCCCGGCAACCGGCGGTGCCGAAGGCGAGCGACCGTTTGAAGGCAAGACGTTCGTCGTTACGGGCTCGCTGGTAAAATACACTCGGGATGAAATCCACGAGCTAATCGAACGCCTCGGCGGTCGGCCGTCTTCCAGCGTGTCGAAGAAGACCGACTACGTCGTGGCCGGCGAAAAGGCCGGCAGCAAACTGGCCAAGGCCCAATCGCTCGGCGTACCAGTGCTTAGCGAAGACGACTTCGAGGCGATGTGCCAGGGCAGGAGCTAGGGGCGAGAGTGCCAATCGCAACGAGTCTCACCGCAATCGTTCTCCAACCATCCCAAGCCCAGGGGTTGCATCCCCTGGGACGAGCAAAGCCAACCGCCCCCCGCCGGAATCCGCCAATTACTCAAACGAAAAATACGGCGAATCCGTGTGCTCGATCGTCATGATCTTGTCGATGAGCTTGACCACCTCCGGGTATTTTTCTGCCACGTTGGTCTGTTCGCCAATGTCGGTCGTCACGTCGTAAAGTTCGATCGGCGCCTGGCGGTCTTTCTTCACGCCAAGGCGCACGCCCTTCCACTTGCCGAACCGCACGGTCTGCTTGCCTCCGTGTTCGTAAAATTCCCAGTAGAGGGCGATGTGCTTCTTCTGTTCGCCCTGGCCGCGAAGCAGGGGAGCCATCGAAAGACCGTCGGTCTTGGGCGTGGCCACGCCGGCCAGATCGGCAAACGTCGGCATCATGTCCTGAAAGGCCGAGATGTGGTCCGACACCTGGCCCGGCTTCACCGTGCCCGGCCACCAAGCGATCAACGGCACGCGGATACCGCCTTCGTAAAGGTCTCGCTTCATGCCACGCAAAGGCCCGGCCGGGGTGAAGCGTTCCAGGTTGTGGTTCGACTCGTCGTGTGGACCATTGTCCGACGAAAACATCACGAGCGTGTTCTTGTCGATGCCCAACGCGGCAAGCTTGGCCAGCAGTTGGCCAATGCCGGCATCCAGTCGGGTAATCATGGCCGCTTGGCCCTTGTCGGGATTGGGCCAGTCTTTGTCAGCGTAGATGCCGTAGTCGGGCACCTCGGCCCCATCTTTGAACAACCGCGTGGCCTCGTTGTTCGCGTGCGGAATGGTCACGGCCAGATAAAGGAAAAATGGGTTGGCTCGATTTCCTTCGACCCACTTCAACGCTTCGGTCATGAACAGATCGTGTGAGTAGGTGACACGCTTGGTCGCCGCGCCGCCGTGGAATCCGGCGTAGCCCCGCGGCGCCAGCTTTACCTCATTGACGAGCGGCACCTTCTCGTTGTTTCGCCAGAGAAACTCCGGATAATAGTTGTGGGCGTGAACCTGATTGAGATAGCCGAAGAAGTAGTCGAACCCTTGGCGGTTGGGATGCCCCTGCCGGGCACCGTCTAGGTCGTCGCCGAGTCCCCATTTTCCGATCAACGCCGTCTTGTAGCCGGCCGCTTTCAGCACCTGGGCGACGGTCCGATCGCGAGGCGTCAGCGATTGGGCCTCGCCCATGGCGTTGCCGCGCACCTGGCAGTGGCCTGTGTTCAACCCCGTCATCAACACGCAACGCGACGGAGCGCAAACGGTTGATCCGGCGTAGTGCTGCGTAAACCGAATTCCCTCGGCGGCCATCCGGTCGAGATGCGGTGTCTTGATCGTCTTCTGCCCGTAGCATCCCAAATCGCCGTAGCCCAGGTCGTCGGCCAGCACGTAAATGATATTGGGACGACCACCGTTGTCCTGGGCGAAACCCCGGTTTTCGGTAGCAACCGCTGCCCAAGCTGCCATCGCGAGCAACATAAGGACGGCTGCTCTGTGAACCTCTAACCGGCTCGATGAATGAGAGCGGCGGGCAAACACTCGGACGAAAAGACATTGCATGGTGGAGTCTCCTGCGGGCGGCTTCGATTCGACAACCAATCGTATTGCCAGTATGTCCGCCGAGGAGCGAAACGTCAATTTTCGCCGAAAAAACCGCCAGAAGAAAAAATCACGATAAGCTCGTCGGGTGGGCCGAGCAAAGCGAGCCCCACCGCAATCATGCCCGCCGGTGGGGCTCGCTTTGCTCGGCCCACCCGACAGCTACACTGCCACCGTACTTATCTTACGTCAACGACTCGGCGACCAGCTCGACGACATCCCGAATTTCGATGTCGGCACCGTTGGCTTCCACCAACGTTTGCTTGGTGACGGGACACGAAGTGGCCAACACCTGGGCGCCCGTGCTGTTGGCTTCAGCTAGGAGCCGTTCGGCCAGGGTTCGGCTCAGTTCGGGATTGAGCAGTCGCAGCACCCCGGCCGTTTCACCACAGGAATGTGCCGTGTCGCGGGTCCACGACATCTCTGTCAGTTCCACGCCTGGGATCGCTTGTAACACCTGGCGTGGGGCGTCGTAAATGGCGTTGAATCGGCCGAGACGGTCGCTGTCGTGGACCGTGACCATTCGCTCAATCCGATTTTGCGGCGCTAGTTTGCCTTCGGCGACGAGCCGTTCAAGGTACTGCGAGGCGTGCAACACTTCGACACCGCCTAGATCGACGCCGATGGCCGGGTAATCGTTTTTCAGCGCGTCGAACGAACTGGGGCACGTGGTTACCAGCACCCGGCAACCGGTGGCTTTGATCTTCGCCGCAAGCGTTTCAGCAACCTGCTTCGCCTCGTCACGATACCCCAGTGCCGTGAGTGGCTTACCGGTGGATGTCTCGTCGCTGAGCAACGTAAAGTTGACCCCGCTATGCGAGAGAATGCGAATAAACGCGTTGGCAATCTCCGGCCGCTGGTAGGCCGTGTCGCAGCCGACGTAGTAGAGCACCTCGGCCGTTTGCTGCGGCTCTTGGGTGCCTGGTTTCCCGGTGTATTCGATCGACTGGAAACGCTCACCGGCCGGCAGGCCGAAGGGGTTGCCCGTCTGGAGGAGGTGTTGCTTGATCTGCCGAGCGGCTTCGGGCTCCTTGCCCTGGGAGACGATGTCGCCGCGTGCTAGAAGCACAGCCTCCGGCAGCGTGTAATCGCCCTTACACCAGCTTTGGCACATGCCGCACAGGCAGCAACGATAGATGGTGCGCACGAGGTCGTCGTTGTACTCGGCGTGTCCCCGGAGAACCTTGAATAGCAGCAGCGCCTTGCCGCGCGGGGTATCCGACTCCCAACCGCTCGCCATCCCGACGGTACACACATGGCGGCACATAAAACAGAATCGACAAGCGTCGATAGTCTCGAATTGTTTTTCAACAAGCATTGGTAGGTTAAGCCTTTAGTAGTTGTTGCCCTGAATGGCAATAGGGGTCAGAGGACAGCGACGAGGGGTGAGAGGCGAGGGACGATAGGCGAAGTCCCTACCGCGTTAAAATCCCCTCAGTCCCATTTTTCCAGGGTTCATGATGTTGTTTGGGTCGAGCACGTCCTTGATTTTTTGGATTACGTCGAAGGCCGGACCGTGTAATTCTTTCATCAACCGTCCCAGTTTCAGGCCGATACCGTGGTGTTCATTGAGCACCCCGCCGTTTTGCAGGGCTGCCCGCAAGCACATGTCCCAGATGTGGTTGTAAAGCTGCGCGGCTTCGTGCGGATCTTCCGGCGCTTGTTCGATGATGAAGCGTGCATAGAGCATACACCCCCATTCGTACCAGTGGGAAAAATGTCCGATATAACGGGCCATGGGGAAGTTTTCCTCGACGACGCGTTTCATCGCCCAATACACGTTCTCGATATTGGCAAACGTGGCCACGGTGTCCAACGTGCCGAACGCCTGCGGCAGCCGGAACATGTGGTTGGGGAAGAAGAAGTCATAGCGGTGCTCCCACCAACTTTCGCCCGGCTCCTGGCCCAAGTCCTCATGCTGTTGGCTACGGCAAATCTCCAAGGCCTTTTGCATTTCCAGGTCGACCATCTCCTTGTCGCCGTCGAAACCGAAGACCAAGTACGACCCTTCGCGATCGATACCGAGCACCCGTTTGATAAGCCGCTGCGTTTCGGCCTCGTCGTAGAGTCGGATGACACACGGGCGAAGCCGTGCGGCCATAATGTTGCGGCCAGCCGTCATCGCAGCGTGTAGGTTTTCGAAGACAAAGGCGTGGAACCGCCGCGTTTCCGGCAGCGGATGAATCTTCAACGTCGCTTTGGTCATTACGCCCAACGTGCCTTCGGAACCGATGAACAACTGGTTCAGGTCGGGGCCCGAGGCGTGTCGGGGCACGGGCAACGTGTCGATGATCGTGCCGTCGGGCAGGACCGTTTCCAACGACATGATCATGTCTTCGATCTTGCCGTACTTCGTCGACAGCACGCCGGTTCCCCGATGGGCCAGGAAGCCACCCAGGGTGGCGCAACCAATCGAAGCGGGCACATGCATTGTGGAGTAGCCCTGCTTTTCCAAGGCCCATTCGAGATGTTGCATGTTGATGCCCGTCTCGGCCGTTACGGTGAGCGACTGCGTGTCGATCTCGACCAGCCGATCCATCTTCTTCGTGTCCAACAGGATTCCGCCGTACATCGGCAAGGCCCCGCCCTGGGAACCGGAACCGCCGCCCCAGGTAGTTACTGGGGTGCGATGATTGTTGGCGATACGGCAGATCCGCGACACCTCTTCCGTCGAACGCGGATGAACAATGAAGTCGGCCGTAGGGCTCTTGCAACCCCGGTCGACCCACATTTCGGCCGTCCAGTAGTAGTCGCACGAACAGGCAATCTTGTCGGACTCGCTGGTCGAGATGTTTTCCGGCCCGACGACGTCGGCCAACTCGCTGAAGATCATCTCATGAAGGTAACTATCGGCTGATACTCGCATCCGCATTTTCTCCTTGCTCCCGGTGCGGGAGAATTGTTGATCTGATTATCCTACCGCTGCTGCCACTTCGGTGTAGGTCGCTGCCAAGTTGTCGTGAATCTGGCAGTACAGCGGGAAGAGTCGGGCATAGGTGTCTGAATTTGTGGGGTTGGGTTCGATAACGTCTCGCACCTGCGTGCAACGTCGCACGGCATCGGCTTCGTCGGCAAACAGGCCCGTGCCAACGCCCGCCAACAGCGCGGCGCCGAACGAGGCATCACAGCCGGCCGGGCGGATCACGGGACGTGCGAAGACGTCGGCAATGATCTGGCTCCAAAGCGTACTCTTGGCGCCACCGCCGATCAGCCGGATTTCGTCGACGGCAAGGTTCATCTCCAAGATCGTCCGGAAACAGTCGCGGAGCGAGTAGGCGACGCCTTCGAGCAGCGCCCGGAGGAAATGGGCCTTGCTGTGCCGCATCGTGGCACCGACGAAGCTGCCTCGTAAGTTTGCATCCCAGTACGGCGCCCGTTCGCCCAGCAGGTAGGGATGAAAAAACATCCCGTCGGCTCCCGGCGCCACGCTGGCTGCCTGCTGGTGCATCAGGACGTAAGGGCTGGTGCCTTGCCCGTTCGCTTTGGCGATTTCTTCGCTGCAAAACAGGTCGCGGAACCAACGCTCGGCCGAGGCCGCCGTGTTGGTGGCCACCACCGTGTACCAAAGCCCCGGGATAACGTGCGAGTAGGTCAACGTCTTAGGGTGTGGGTGCGGCGCGGCGGTCATTACGTTTACGTTGCCCGCGGTTGCCAGCTTCAGAATCATCTGTCCCGGCGCAATAGCGCCGGCCGCGTAGCCTTCGACCGCCGAGTCGGAACACCCGGCCACGACCGGCGTACCCTCGCGGAGGCCCGTCGCTTCGGCGGCTGTCCGAGTGACTGACCCTACCACGTCGGTCGGCTTGACCAGCGGCGGAAGCGTCTCCACGGACAGTCCGGCCAATGCACAAAGCGGTGCCGACCATTTGCCCTCGCCCATGTCGTAGAACAGGCTGCCTTGGGCCTCGATGTAGTCGGTCTCCCAGGTGCCGGTTAGTCGATACCGCACGTAGTCCTTGGTGAATAACACATGGAAGGTCTGCCCTAGCACTTCGGGTTCGTTTTCCTTGACCCAAAGAATCTGCGGTAACGTCCAGGTGGGCGACGGTTTCTGGTAAGCCGTCTCAAATATTTGCTGCCCGGCTTGCTCTTCCAATCGGGCGGCCTGGGCGACGCTTCGCTGGTCGGTCCACATAATGGCCCGGCGCAGCGGCCGAAAATCCGCGTCGGCCAACACCGCGTTATGGGTGGAGCCGTCGAGACTCAACGCGGCGATCTGCTCTGCCCGACACGTTCCCCGCGCGAACAGGGCCTTTAACAACCGACACACGACCGCGTACCAGTCTTCCGGTTCCTGCTCCGCCCAGCCCGGGTGCGGGTGAAACGTTTGGTACTCGCCGAAACCCTCGTCGACTACCTGCCCGTGCCGATCGATTGCCGTAACCTTGCAGCCGCTCGTGCCGACATCAATTCCTAGAAGCAACTCACTCATAGCGACTTTCTTGTGGTTTAAGACAGGCCGATGGATAACTTCCCGATTTACCGGGCCGTGCTTCGCGACGGCCCTCGCGTTACGCCTCGAAAACGGTAAGTTATTTTTCGGGCCGTTCTTAGCACTCTTCCGCCACCCAGCGATGGGCCGGATCTTGTCGGGAAAGAAACTTGCGATTCACCGTGCCGGCCATGATCCAAAGGTAATACATCATGTAGCCCGGGGCGGCGACCACCGGATGATAGCCCTCGGGTATCAACAGCGTGTCGTTCTCCTCGAACGTGATGGTTTCGTCGATCGAGCGGTCGTCGGTGTAGATCTTCTGGATGCCGAAACCGCCCGGCCGATCGAAACGGAAGAAGTAAATCTCCTCCATGTCGACTTCGTCGGGTAGCGCGTCTTCATCGTGGCGATGCGGCGGGAAGCTGGCCCAATTACCGGGCGGCACGATGGCCTCGCCAATAAAGAGGCAATGAGCCGGTACATCGTCGCCGACGATCAGGTAGGCCGTTCGTGTCCAGTTGTCCCGGCCGATGGTTACGTCCTTGACGGCGTCCGGCGCGATGAATTGCGGCGTGCCGTTACGGTCGGAAGCCGCGCGGCATACGGCCACCTCGACGTCGGTCACGGCGTCGACGGTGTAGCCGTTGCCAGCAGGCAGATACACGGTGGCCGGCTTGCCGTCGAAAACGTTTTTGCGCTGTCCGACCTTGTCGAAAGCAAATCCCTCGCCCCACACGGCACACGTGCCGCTAAGCACAATCAGGGCCGTCTCCTGGCCTTCGGCCGGCGCGGTGAAACTTTCACCGGCCTTGAGGCAAAGCATCGCAAAACCGATTTGCTGGAGCCCGGCATCACCCGGCTTGACGATCTCACTCAGCCCGGGGTTGGGAGTCCAGTTGTGTTTATAGTTCATCAGTGTTCCTTAAAAGTACTTCTTCTACGACGTCTTTTGACAGGATAACAGGATGGATATCTGCCCTTCGTCACGTTGAGATTTTCGACGCTGGGTGCCATGCCCACGAAAAGCGTGGGCATGCTAATCCATCATCCTGTTAATCCTGTCATCCTGTCAAAAACTCATTTCTCTAGTAACGGATTGCCGCATCGGCATCTACTTCGCGTCGACATCGATCATCGGCAAGTCGATCCACTTGGCCAGTTTGCGCAGTTCCGGGCGGATATCGGCGTGTACCAGCACATAGTGATGTTCCATGCCTTCATCCAAGATGATTTGCATGAGGCGGCGCACCGGCGTGTCGAATCGGATACCGGCCGGGTTGCCGCGAAGGATCGGACCAGTGTCTACGGCTTCGCCGCCCGCGAAGAACAGCCGCAGTCCTTGAGGGCCAACGCTTAGTCGGGCCATTGTGGCCGGTGAGCCGCCGGCGACGGAAAAACTGACCGTAACGCCTGTCTTGCCGCCACCGCCGACGCTCGGATGCTTGCAGACGGCCACGCAGTTGCCGTCGCCGGCCAGGCACGTAGGAGCCGCGCCGCAATGCCAACCGATGCCGATGTTCTTCTCTTCATCGATCGCCACAAAATCGGCAAACATGGGAGTTTTGCCCGTCAGGTAGTTTTCGATCAGCATGGTCACCGCACCGTAGACGTCGCCTTCGCAACTAGCGAGAAAACCGTCGTCATTGAGCCGACTCAGCGCCCAACAGGCGGCAACACCGTAGCTCTCGGGAAACTCGGGCCAGCACTTCACGGCCATGGTGTCCAAGTTGTATTTCGCCGCAAGGTTTTTCAAGCCCAAGTACAATGCGACGGCCTTATCAAATTCTTCCGTGTCGACCTCAATCGTGTTGGCTTTCGCGCAAGCCGCTTCGACAAGTTGCTTTCGGATGGACGGATCGGTTTTGGCCGCCTCGGCGAACACTTCGGCAAGCGTGATGTGGTGCAACTCCACGCCCAGGCGACGACGCATTTCCATCTCGTCGCAGTTCGACGTATAAAAGCCGGGCACGCGATAACCCACCAGTCCCAGCCGCACGTGCCGTAGCCGCCGGAGGCAATGCAGCACGCGAAACAGTTCGCCGAACTCGCGCGGCGCGTCTTCCGGCGAGCAGAAGACGGCTTCGTACTTTCGGCCCAGACGCATCAGCGTATGGGCGTTCATGTTGATCCCGCAGAACGAGTTCGATCGCAAACGCCCGCCGTCGAGCGACGGCTCAGGCACGCCCCAGAGGACCAGCGGCACCGTGAGACGGTCGGCCAATAGAGGCATCAGCGTCCCTAGCGAAAAGGTGCCGTACTGGATGACAGCCACATCGACTCGTTCGTCGATAAAGCGCGCGGCCAGTGCTTCCGCGTCTTGTTCGGTTACGGTCAGATCGTCGAAGTGCACCACTTCGATGTCCATCTCGGCCAGAGCCTTAAGCGACCGCTGCATCAGTTGTTTGGCGTATTCGCCGTCGAAACTCAATCGAGCCAGACAGGCGTATCCCACACGTAGCTTGCTCATAGTTGCTCCTACACCTTAGTTACTCAAACTGAAAAGAATTCTGACCTTGGAGCCGCAGATAGACGCAAATAAACGCAGATAGCAGGGGCTCCAGCATCGAACGGACTATCTGGTATGAGAGACTATTGAGAAGCATCGTCTTCACAGCATGATCCATCCGAACAATCCACGTTTTCAAGTCGTTTTCGTCATCTGCGTGTATCTATATTTATCTGCGACTTCCTTCTGTCTTTCAGTTTGAGTAAGTTATTAGTTAACCGTCGCCATCGACGGTACTTTTTTCCAGTCTTCAAGAAACTGCTCGATGGCAGCGTCAGTCATCGGGTGTTCATACAGTTGCCGCATGATGTCCAGCGGCATCGTGGCCACGTGGGCACCGATCATCGCCGATTCCATGACGTGGCCCGGGTTGCGCAATGCGGCGGCCAGGATCTGGGTCGAATAGCCGTAATTGTCGTAGATCGTTTTGATCTGGCGAACCAAATCCATGCCGCAATGCCCGATCAGATCGAGACGGCCAACGAAGGGGCTGATATACGTCGCGCCGCACTTGGCCGCCAACATGGCCTGCATGGCAGAAAAATTGACCGTGACGTTCGTCTTGATCCCCTCGGCCGTAAGTTGTTTAACAGCCTTCAGCCCCTCGCGCATGATGGGTACTTTGATGACCACATTCTCGGCAATGGCCGCCAACTCCCGGGCTTCGGTCACAATCCCTTCGGCATCCAGTGCGATGCATTCGAGGCTCACTGGTCCGTCGACCAGTTCGCAGATTTCCTCGTATACGTCGCGTGCGGGCCGGCCCGTGTGCGAAACGTGCGTAGGATTGGTGGTCACGCCGTCGAGAATTCCCCAACTTTGGGCTTCTTCGATCTGTTCAACAAACGCTGTATCGAGAAACAATTTCATAATGACTGAACTCCCATCGGATATCCGTGTTACGTTGATACTACACAATTAGGTACGATCTCGCCGAACCTAGTGGCCGGCTTGGCCATGCTCATTCCACGAGTACCCAGACCGATAACGCCGACGGTCGGCGGTTGAGATTGAGGATGACACGGGAACTTCTTCCTGCTTGGTTTGGGTAGGCGGCAGAGCCCGAAGCAGCAGATCGCTTCAGGCATCGGCCGTGTTGTGCCGGGCGGTCTCACGTTCCGGCAGCCAACTCCGCGGCGACTTTGTCGAAGTACGCAACACACTGGACGATGTCGGCCAGCGTCGCGGTGTGCTCATACTCGATGATGAACAAGGGTTTGATGCCCTGGCGGTGAACCTCCTCCATCATCCCCTTGACGTTTCCTTTGCCGGCACCCCAAGGCACATCATGGGCATCCAGGCGACCGAACGCGTTCATGTCCTTGAAGTGGAAGGAGATGATACGGTCTCCCAGCTTTCTGATCGCGTCCACCGGATTGATGCCCGAACGCACCCAGTGCCCGGTGTCGCCACATACGCCGATCCGCCTGCTTCGGCCTTGGCAAACCTTCAACACGGTTTCGGGGTTCCAGTAGCGGGACGGCGTTGCATGGTTGTGAATGGCCACGTTAATCTGGTATTGCTCGCAGAGTTCCTCGATCAGATCAAAGGAATCGAGTGGAGGTTCACCAACCAAAGTCTCGATTCCCATGTCCTTGGCAAGTGCGAACTCCTCGCGACACTTCTCTTCGTCTCCGGTGAGTTTGGTGGAATAATAGCTGGCAAGCTTCACTCGGGCGTCGGCCAGGCGGAGCTTCAATTTCTTGCGGGCCTCTTCCGACATTGACGGGTCGATATGGATGCCCGGGCTGTTCTTGCTGAGTGCTGGTCGTGCGCTTCCCTCGATGTAGTGCAGGCCCAGCGAGGCAACTTGGTCGATGGCCCTGTAGAAGGTGAGCTGACTGGACTTGTTATACGGCTTCCCGATTCGATACAAGGACCCGAGGCGCCAACCAAGTTTCTCGGCATGAGGAGCACCGTTGGCCAGTTCGGCAGCCAACAACCTCGTATTGCCCAAGCCCGCCTGGACGACCCCGGCGGCCAAGATGCCACTGGTCTTCAGAAAGCTGCGTCGGTCGATTCTGTTTTTCATGGTACGGCTCCCCGAACAGGTGGCTTTCTTTCTCGAATGCTCTGGTGTCTTCTGTCTTCCGCCCTTATCAGTTGTCAACAGTCGCCGATCAAACGAATTTCGTCACGCCGGGAAGCGCGATCGGATAGTAGCCATTTTCGAGAGGCGCGATCGGCGGATCGGCGTCGAACGAGTAACTCGACGGGGCCAAGTTCTGCTCCGACCCGATGGCCTCGTCCCACGCGATCCGTTTACCCGTATAGTCGGCCATCCGCCCGAGGATTCCGATCATCGTGCTTTGGGCCATGTAGAGCCCGTTGTTCACCGGCTGGCCGCTGCGGATGGCGCCAAAGAGCACTTCGTGTTCGATGTCGTAGCGATTTCCCTTGGGACCACGATAGCGCCAGTTGGTTTCGCCTTCGATCTTGCCCGTCATCAGGTTGCATTGTCCCTTGGTGCCCAGGAAGATGTCGGACACGTCGTTGTAACAGCCACCTTGCTGCCGACAGAACGAATACAGGCGCACGCCGTTGTCGTATTCGTAGACCACGGCATGATGGTCGAAGATGTTGCCGAACTTCGGCTCCACACGCACCTGCCGCCCGCCGAGTCCCCAGGCCTTCGCCGGCGGCACGTCGCCCATCGCCCAGCTAGCTTTGTCCAGGCTGTGAACGTGTTGCTCGACATTGTGATCACCGGAGAGCCAGGTAAAGAAGTACCAGTTGCGCATCTGGCGTTCCATTTCGGTCGCGCCGGGATTGCCGCTGCGAAAGGCGGAGGCCAGGCCCATGTTCCAGGTTTCCTGGATGGCCACGATGTCGCCAATGGCACCGTCTTGCACGCGTTTCATGGTCTCGACCACGACTGGCTCGTGACGATAACAAAGCCCGGAGACGATATTGAGCCCCTTTTTCTTCGCCTCTTCGCAACTCGCCAAAACACTGCGTACGCCGGGCGCGTCTACAGCTACGGGTTTCTCGGCGAACACGTGTTTTCCGGCGTCTACGCAAGCCTTTAGGTGCATTGGGCGGAAGTGCGGCGGCGCGGCCAGCAGGACTACGTCCACGTCGGTGCCGATCAACTGCTTGCCGGCCTCGAAGCCTACGAACTGGTGATCGTCGGCGACGTCTACTTGGTCTTTTTTGATCTTCGTTAGCCGTTCCAAGCTTCCCTGGAGCTTCTCGGGAAAGAGATCGGCCATGGCAGTCAGCTTGGCGTTTTTGTCGGCGTTCAGGGCATTGACAACCGCGCCCGTACCACGTCCGCCGCACCCGATCAGGCCGACACGAAGCGTATCGTCGCCCGCCGCATGAGCGCCCCGCGCAATACCAAGCGTGCCGACCATCGTCGACGCCGCAACAAGTCCCCCCGATTTCTGAAGGAAATGGCGACGCGAGGTTTTTTCCGTCGTGGCGGTTCGTGCGATGTTATTCATGGTTTGCGAAGCTCCTTACGTTGCAAAATTTGTGCGATCGGGTAACGCATTGGATGCCGGCAGTGCGGAAGTGTCCCTGTGGGCAACACTGCTGGACAAGCCAGTAGTGGCACCCAATGCCGCATAAGTAACCATCTGTGTGAGACACTACACTAGCTTCCTCTGACATGTAAACGGTTTTACGCGGACTACAAGACCTTGGTCACGCCCGGAATGGCACACGGGTAGAGTCCATCCTCGCCGGGCAAAACCGAGGGCGTGCCGTCCCACGCGTAGCGGCTCGGTGCCAAGGAAACGGTGGACTGGATCGCATCGTCCCATTTGACGACTTGCCCCGAGTAGGTCGCCATTCGGCCCAGGATGGTCGTCATCGTGGTAATGGCGCCAGCTTCAGCCTCGTTGTGAGGCCGATCGTTGCGAATGGCATCGAATAACACATCGTGTTCGATCTGGTAGGGGTTTTCCTGAGGACCACGGTAGCGCCAACGATCGTCGCCGGTTTCGATCCGCCCGCTGCCGACATTCGCGCTGCCCTTTACCCCGGTCGCATATTCGGCGACTTCGTTCCAACAGCCTGGAATATGACGGCATTGGCCGAACATTGTTGTGCCATCGGCGTAGGTATACTCAACACAATGATGGTCGTAGATATCGCCATACAGCGGGCCGACGCGGACTTGGCGTCCCCCTTGTCCCTGGGCCGAAATGGGATGCGTTCCCTTGATCCAGTTGCAGACGTCGATGTTGTGAACGTGCTGCTCGACGATGTGGTCACCGCTTAGCCAGGTGAAATAGTAAACGTTGCGCAACTGGTATTGCATCTCGGTCATGCCCGGCTCGCGCACAAACGGCTGCCGCGCACCGGACGAGTTCCAGTAACAGCGCAGCAACTGGATATCGCCAATGGCTCCGTCACGTAAACGCTGGACGGTCTCGACATACCGGGCGTCGTGATGACGTTGGAAGCCGACGCCAACCTTCAGATTTTTCTGCTTGGCCAATTCGGCTGCCGCCAAAACGCGGCGAATTCCCGGCGCATCCGTCGCCACCGGCTTTTCCATGAAGACGTGCTTGCCTTGCTGAACGGCGTATTCGAACTGAAGCGGACGGAAATGGGGTTGCGTGGTAAGGATCACTACGTCAACGCCCGAGTCGATCGCTTTTTGATACGCATCAAAACCCACGAAGCGCCGCTCCGACGGGACGTCGATTTGGCCGGCCAGACTTTCGTGCGACTGGCGATCGTATCGGCCCTTCTCTGCTTTGAGCAACGTTTCGAGGCTCCGTTCGATCTTTTCCTCGAACAGGTCGGCCATCGCCCACAGTTTTACGGACCCCTGGGTGCTCAATGCCTGCACGACGGCGCCGGTCCCTCGGCCACCACAACCGATCAGGGCAACCTTGAGCGTATCGTCACCTGCCGCGTGTGCGCCCCGGGCGATGCCGAGTGTGCCCGCCATGGCCGATGCCGCGACAATTCCCCCCGACTCCCGAAGGAAGTGACGACGCGAGGTCTTTCCCACTTGAGTTGCTCTAATCCTGTCGTTCATGTTCGTGGAACCTCCCTGGTGGTAGTGAGGGAATATTGATGATTTCATTTCGCGGCGAACGCCGCATCGAAGGCAATCGTCGACGACGGAAAATCCACTTTCCGGACAAACTCGCACGCTTCGCGTGCGCCGTGCTCGCGATCCATGCCCGAGTCTTCCCATTCGACCGACAACGGCCCCTGGTAGCCGATTTGGTTTAGCACACGGATGATTTCCTCGAACTTCACGTCGCCGTGGCCCAGCGAGCGGAAGTCCCAGCCACGCTCCGGGTGGCCGAAGCCAAGGTACGAGCCCAAAATGCCCGAGCGGCCGTCGAGCGTCAGCGCCGCGTCCTTCATGTGGACGTGGTAAATGCGATCCGAAAACTCCTTCAGAAAGCACACCGGGTCGATCATCTGCCAAATCAAGTGGCTCGGATCGAAGTTGAACCCGAAGCCTTCGCGGTGGCCAATCGCCTCCAACGCACGCCGGGCGGTCACGATGTCGAAGGCGATTTCCGTCGGGTGTACCTCGAAAGCGAAACGCACGCCGCACTCGTCGAACACGTCGAGAATCGGATTCCACATCTGGGCGAAATAGGCGTAGCCCTCGTTGATCGTCTCTTCGGTCACCGGCGGAAACCGATAAAGCAGGTGCCAAATCGATGAGCCGGTGAAGCCGGTGACGACCTTAATGCCGAGGTTCTTCGCCGCCCGGGCAGCGTTTTTCATGGTCTCAACTGCCCAGCGACGTTTCTTCTCGGCGTCTCCGGCACATTCGGGCGGGGCGAACGGATCGGTACGCCTGTCGTCGTTCGGATCACAAACCAACTGCCCGGCCGCATGCGCACTGATGGCCCACACGCGGATATTGTGCCTGGCGAGCAAGTCGAGTCGCTCCTGGCAGTAATCCGGCTCGACGGCAGCCCGGTCCACATCGAGAAAATGCTTCCGGCAGGCCAACTCCAGGCCATCGTAGCCGAAGCCGGCGGCCTTTTCGGCCAATTCATCGAGCGACAGATCGGACCATTGTCCTGAGACGAGGGTTACCGGTCGTGCCATAAGTTGTCTCCCTTTCGAATCACATCCCGCCGAGTACGACTGCTAAAATGACCTGGAGCACACACAGCGGCAGCAGCAGTTTCAGGCTCTTCTGGACCGTGGAGCCCTTGGCGATGTTTCCGATGGCTTTCGGCATGATCACGGAGCCGAGCAGGCCGATGGCAAAGATGATTCCGAAGACGCTGCCGCGAACCTCCTTGGGGAACTTGGCGAAGGTAACGCCCAAGGTGGTTGGAAAGGAGAGCCCGAAGATGAACCCGGCCATAGCCGCCAAAACGATCACCTGGGCGGGGCTGGTTGTCTTGATCATCGTCAGAATGACGATTCCGGAAGCCACGCCCGCCGCGGAAACGAACCACGCGCCGTAGTCGGTGATAAACGGAACATTGCTCGCAAGGAACCGGCTGAGCATCATTCCGGCGGCGAACCAGACAAGCAGGCGCATGGCCGACGCATCAACCGCACCCACGTCCCGATCAGGATCTGCTTGGACAATCACTTCTTTGCCGAGCGACGGCAACCAACTCTTCAGCGTCGTGTCCAAGCTGAAACAGCAGAACAGAACCACGCCGCCCATCCAAACGCCCGGCTCACCCAGCAGGCCCACCGCGTCGTAAAAGTCAAAGGCAGCGTTGCTCTTCGGATAGGTCGCCGCAACGGCCGCCGCAACGGGCAACAAGACAACGATCGCCAGGACGGAAAGGGTCCGTTCGTAGGTCGTCTTCCGAAACAGAAAGCTCACGGCCAAGGGCGTCAGCAAGATGCCCCCTCCGAAAAAGACGTTGGTGAGGTTGCTCGCGGCCGCTGGATTCTTCCCATCGAAGAAGACGATCGTGGCCAGCGTGTTCCCGGCCGCGTTCAACGCCATGGCCCCAGCGCCCAGCAGCACACAAGCCACAAGCACCACGGGAAACGACCCGGCGTAGGCGAGCAGGAATAGGCAGAAGGAAGTCATGGCGAAGCCGAACACGGCCACCGGCATGTAGCCCACCGTGTCGAGGACCACGCCCATGACCAGCGACAGCAACAGGCAGGAGCCCATGAACAGGGAAATGAGAGTGCCGAACTGGCCTTTGTCAATGCCCAGTCGCGGAATCAGTTTCACACTGATGGCCCCCCACAGCGAGAAGCACAATCCCAAACCCATCACGCACAGCGGGGCTACGATCTTTTCCATGTTTCAGATTCCTTTTGAGGTCTAATTCGAGATTACGAAACGTGGGCTCCCACGTCAATGAAATATATCGAATTAAATGTAAGATATTTTGTTTGCTGCAAACCCAAGAAAAAAGATCTCGCAAAGGCGCCAAAACACTAAGAGCGGAGCGTTCCTTTCTCTTAGCGTCTTGGCGCCTTGGCGAGATCCACGCGAAGTGATGTCGACCAGGGTCAATCTGGTAGGTTCACGATTTCTCGGCCGTCGCACGTGGCCAGTGCGCGGTAGTTTTCCATTTCGATCGTCTCACTAAGAAACCGCACGCTTCCGTCGGCCAGAAGAAAATGGGCTCCGCCGATGTGATGGCTGCCCATGGGCAGATGGTTGAAGTTAACCGGATCGTCCGCGCGATGAACTTTCGCATTGATCGTGTAATCCACAACACGAAAGGCATAACTCGAGTCGCTTTCGCTGTAGGCGCCCAAGATCCACGGACGGACGTTACCCGGCGGCTCCGAGTAGCTACCGGTAGCGTCGCGTTGCACGAATTCGCCAACGGCCAACGTGTTGCTCAGACCGTCGCGCACTTGGGCGACCGACCGGACCTCTTCCCAGTCAAAAATGCCATTGTGGGGAAAATTCGCGGATATCGTATCGGTCAGCGCCCCGCCGACGCCTTGGTAAGTCGTTAAGGCACCGTGCCGGAAGTCGCTGTAATCTTCGATCACTGCTGGCGATGCATAACTGGGGCAGATGTAAGCGGCAATCGCCATATGCCGGTACTGGTCGGGCTCGGCGAACGTATCACCGTCGAGATCGAGCTGGTCGTAAAGCGCGGTCTGTTCGAGATAAGTCAGCAGATACGAGAACAGCCCATGTTTGGCTCTGCCCGGGCTGCCAGGCGGAAAGTACTCTCGGTTCGAAGTCATGTAGCTGTGAATTGCCAAGCCAATCTGCTTGAGATTGTTCGAGCACTGCATCCGCCGCGCCGCTTCCCGCGCCGATTGCACGGCCGGCAGCAACAACGCAATGAGGATCCCAATAATGGCGATTACCACCAGAAGTTCGACCAGGGTGAACCCGTTAGCACGTCGGCGAGTCATCTCCAACCTCCATCGGCTCGGCCCCCAGCAAATAGGCAATGTTTCGCTAGCACCGCACTACCCTGAAACACACACGGCGACTGCTTGGCATAGCAGCGCGACGTGAGCCGTGCTGAAGCACAGCCTACACGTCGACGGAATCTCAGGTCGACGACTATTCTGTCTCCTTCCGGTACACCCTCACGTAGTCGATCTCGAAGTCATCGGGCAAGGCGCCCTCGTCAACTGCGTCGCCTGCCCAACCACCGGTCCTGCAGCTCACGATGATGTACAACGGCGCCGAGGGCACTCCCTTGCCCGAATACTCGCCGACCGGCTTACCGTCGACGTAATAAGTCACCTTGCCAGGCTCCCAATTCACGGCGTACACGTGAAAATCATCGGACAATCCCGGCACAGCAACCTTACCCTTCCCCCAAGACTTCACCCCTTTCAGTTTTGGGTGGATTGCCAAAGAGATCTCGTCGTTCCATCGAGTGAGCGATTCGAAAATATCGATTTCACACGCTTCCGGTCTAGGTTTTTCTGGAATAAGCCAAAACCCCTCCCAGATCCCCAATGCCTTGGGCATCTTGCAGCGAGCCTCGAACCAACCGTACGCCTGGGTAAACTTGCCCCAGGTGGCAATGGCTGGGGCCGTGTAGGTGGCAATCGCGCCTGCCGTGTAGGGAGCGAAATTCCCGGGACCGAACTCCTTGGCTCTGCTCGCATCGGGCTTTTTGCGTCTTTCCACCCGAAGCTTCAACACGCCGCCGTTCAGTTCATAGGGGTAGATTTCCCGTAGCGTACTCTCTTTATGCTTGACTTTGTGCTTGGTGCGGCCGAGATTCCAGAGATCCTCGTTCAATGTGTCACTGTCGAACTCGTCCTGGAAGGTCAACGTCCAGCCCGGCTTGCTCAGTGACTCCTCGCTCCTCGTGCCTGTTTGCGCATTCGTGTCGAAAACAGGCGAGGGCGCCGCCCCCTCCCTTTCCGAAGAAAACACGCTCAACGGCAGGCACCACGGTAGTATCCCAATCGCTAAAAAACGAGTAGCACAATACATTGAAGAACTTCTGCTCATCTGCAATCTCTTATACTCTGGCTGCTACTGCTACAGATCTTGCACACTTGCCCTGCACGCGACCCAAGACAAGGACAACTCGCATTCCTTTTTCACACCAACCGTCGGCGTAATCGCGGCCACACCAGCACGGAAACCAACCCAACGAGGCCCAATATCATGCTTCCTGGCTCCGGCACAGACACGCCATCGTCCCATGCAGTTCCCATGCGGGCCTCGTCGTAGCCGACCACTGCGTTGGCGCCTACAGAGAAGCTCTTGAGCACAAGCATGTCGACGAGATACCCTGTCGAAAAACCAGGATCGTCGCTAGGCACCCAGGCCAAGGTACTCTGGCTCCAAGTGGCGCCACCCGCTGCCGCCTCGGAAGAGACATCCGCCGGATCGAGCCAGATCGACATGGCATCGTTCCCTCCAGACGAATTCGGTTGCAGTTTGACGACGAACAGGTGGGTTCCTGCTGCAACATCCTCGGCGATTTTGTATTCGTTCATCGCCGTACCGTTCAGATAATTTCGAACACGGACGAAAGCGTCGACCCCACCGTCGCCGTTGCCCTGGAAACCCCACTGAACGCCAAAAACAGAATATGCGTCGATGTCGCTCGTTCCGCTAACGAACCCCATTCGAGCGTAACTGTCGACATCGGTCGCAAAGTTGGCATCGAACGACATCAGCCCGGAGAAATAGTAGGCGTCTTGCGTGTCGTCGTAACTGCCGAGGGAGCGATAAGCCTGCCGGGGGTTATCGGGAAGGTCGCCGGTATGCGTAAATCGGGCCGTGCCCCCCTCGCAATTTACGCCCGGGTACTCCAGCCCAGTGGCGACGACCCCGATTGTCGCAGTGTTCGTACTCCAAGCTCCGGTGAACCCCGTTACCGTTGGGTTCTGCCCCGTAATATTTCCGGTCGTGGTATACCCACCGTCACCCACGACGAACCCGTCGGCGGCAATCACGTCGGCCGAAACCGATTTGCCCACGACCAGGACCAGTACTACGAAGGTTCCCAAAAATGCTGTTGTTCGTCGCATCGTCCGTTAACCTCCCGAGTACGATTATTGAAGAAAGCTACTCCCCGTTGTCCACCGTCAGCTTATCGATTCAACGCCTCGCCAACCGGCGGCGCAAACGGGCTCCAACCAGCAAGGGAACGAGCCCGACAATCGCCAGTAGCGCGGTTGCTGGCTCCGGCACGGTGCTGACTTTGAAGTCGTCGATCCGCATGTCGCTGCCTCCCGCGAAATACACCCCAAATTCCGTGACATCCCCGCTGAGATCCGAGGTAATCGTATCGCCGAGTGTGAGGGTGCTCGCTGGCGTGAAATTCAGCGCCCGCCACGCTGAGGCCGCGTTGGTCCACGTGAACGTGTCGAGATCTGCCTTGTTGTCCCAGTCATAGGGGTCACCCGCTGACAACATGGAAAATGTGTCGCTGGTGGCATACCAGTTGTCTCCGATCTTGGCCACGACCCTCGCAACACTACTGGTGCTGCTGTGGTTGGCTACGAAAGAGACCGACTGAAGCTCGCTCGTGGCGACCGATCCTACTTCGGCGGTCGTGATAAGGGCCGGGGTCGAGGCATTCCGCACCATGAAGTAGCGACCATCTGACCCGCTCTTCCCGTTCGCCGGCGAGGTACCCACGAAAACGCAAATTTGGTCCGCAGTACTAGTGCTCTTATCGGTTGCACTGATGGTATTCCAGCCTCCCCAGCCTTGGGAGGACAGCGACACGGTGTCGCCCGTGCCCGAATCAAAATCTTCTGTGTAGATCACCTCGGTCCGGGCAACGCTCGTGATGATAAAAACCAACGCCAAAAAACTACAAATCGCTGCGGATTTCATGCTTTGCCTCCCAGAAAAGGAACTGATAAGCCAACTCCAGCACGAACGATTGTTAGGAAGGCCATGAAGACCTTTGTTTCCTTCACACCTACGTCGACCGGCGACGCAGACGGGGCCAAACCAGCAGGGGAACCAAACCCGCAAATACCAACAGCAAAGTTCCCGGCTCCGGCACGGCACTGACGGTGAAGTTGTCGATTCGCATGGCGTTCGAGCTGAAAAACACGCCAAATGCCACAACGTCCCCGCTTAAGTCTGAGGTAACCAAGTCGCCGACGGCAAGTGTAGAACCGGGCACAAAATCCAGCACCCGCCATGCGGAAGCAGCATTCGTCCAAGTAAACGTGTGCGTCTCGGCTAGGCCCCAGTCACTCGAGCTACCTGCGTCCTTCATGGAAAATGTTTCGTCGGTCACGTAGTAGTTGCTTTCAATCATTACCCCCATCCGCGCCGTTGCACTCGTACTGTTGTGGTTGGCTAGGAAAGATATCGACTGAAGATCGCTTGTACTGACTACTGGCACTTCATCGGTCGCGATAAGGGCATTCGTTGCTGTGTAAACGTAGCGGCCGTCCGACGTCGAAGTACCCGGATAAAGGTATACACCGGTGGTGGAACTTGTGCTGCAATCTGTTGCAGTACTGCCGTACCAACCACCCCAACCTTCCGAATACATCGAAGTTTGGACCCCACCCACCTGACCCTCACCAAAATCCTCCGTGTAGATCACGTCGGCCCGGGTTACGCCCGTGATGATGAAAGCTAAAGCCAGGACACCGAAAATCACGGATGGTTTCATGTCTTGCCTCTCAGAAAGGGCATGATGAGTTACCCCCAGCAGACACAATTGTCTCATCTGTGCAAAATGGCGTCAATGAAAAGGCTCGCAAAAGATGTAAGACTTTTTACATCGCACACCACGGGGGTAAAGACTTTAGCTTCCGCTCCCAAACTCCTGCCTGGGAAACAACTTCCGCAAAGCCCTGCGTTATTGCTGGTTCCCAAGCCATGGCTTGGAAACCCACTTCCGCGAAGCTCTGCTTCGCAAGCCGGGCGGCAACGGTGGGCTACGAGAAAAGAATAGATCCCGCAATGGCACTGAGACGCAAAGAGAAAGGAGACGAGTTTTCCCCGTCCTTGGCTTCTTCGCGTCTTAGCGAGATTTATTTCTTCTTGCGTGCTCTGCATGGCACGCCCGTGAAGTCAAAACGCGTGCGTGCCCCTGGCTTCGCCAGTGCGGAAATGCCTACAACCAAAGGCGCTGGTAACGCCAATGGCACACAAATCCAGCCAAAGATACGATCCCTCAACTAGGACGCACCACACTAGCGTTTGCCGGTTGCGGGAACCTCGAAGTCAACACTGCCGTCTTCCCGGGGCAATTCGACTTCGGCTTGATAAGGTGGAAATAACTCGGGGACTGACTCCTCGCTGCCTTCGCTTCCCATCGACTTGGGAAATCCGAAGATCATCACGCGATGCGGCCCACCGACGATACCCTTGCCGCTTGACGTTTCATAGTGACCGTCGCGAATCTGCGCAAACGCGCCTGGGCCGGAGTTGCCTTGCGTAGTATTGGGAGTGAAGTTGATCGTGCCGGCAGGTACGGGTTGACCTCGAAAAGTAACCGTACCGTGCAGGTCGTAGCGTTGAGGGCCGTCACTTTTACCGCATCCGGCGATGGATACGATCGTTGCGACGCACAAGATAAGCATGCTTGGCAACGGCCACGGTTGTCGTACCATTCGGCTAACGTTCATTCGGGCAATCCTCCCAACGGCAGGCCGTCGTTGCGAACGGCTGTTGCCTGATAGGTTGTTAAATCGATCGTTTCGCTGACGAAGCGGACCGAGCCGTCGCACATCGTGAAGTTGCACCCGCCCATATGAAAACTGCCGAAGAGCGTCGACATCCGAGGGAACAGATCGTCGGCGGGCGAGGGCCTGACTTCTCCTCCAGTGTTCGCTATCGCATTGATCTGCACCGTGGCGGCCGCCATCATGTAAGGGTTGGTGCCAGAGGTATCCATTCGGGGACCCGAGGCCCAGCCGCCGTAGGTCCTGCCGTCGCGGTGCGGTGGCGTGGGAATATATTTTGTTTCACCCAACAGGAAGACGTGAGATGAGCCGTCGGTAATATGCCCGATACGAGTTTTTGAATTATGATACAACACTCCGTTGAGAAAAAACACCCGCGTGCTGTGCCTGCACGCAGCGTCAGTGAAGTCACCGCCACCTTGCACGCCGAGGTAGTTGGTGTTGTTTACATTGGGTTGGGAACCCGGATCGGACGGGCACTGGTAAAGACTCAGCGGCGTATCCCATACCAAATGGTTGTTGCTCGTGTAGCTACCCTCGGAAGGACAGTGCGATGTGGAGGTAAAGTCCTTGCTGAAGTCGAACCGCTCGTAGAGGGCCGTCTGCTCAAGGTAGGGCAGGATCAACACGGACCAGGGAGCGCCGTGCTTCGTGCAGTCCGACTCTCCGTAGCACCAGCTCGAGCCGGTTGCGGCCTTCTTCGAGATGTAGCCCGGGGCGAAGCTACCGTGGGTGCTGTGGTAGCTGTGCAGCGCCAGCCCGAGTTGCTTCATCTTGTTAGTGCATTGTAGCCGCCGAGCGGCTTCACGCGCCGATTGCACCGCGGGAAGCAACAGCGCGATGAGGATCCCAATGATGGCAATCACCACCAAGAGCTCAACTAAGGTGAAACCTCTGCACCGTGGGCGCATGAGCTTTCTCCTTTCCTGACGGAAAACGTCGATTTCGACTTGAGACGAGATGACGCGACAAGCGCCATCAGTATCACGCAAGAAGAGATTTATGTCAAACGTTTTGCCGGCGGACCCGCCCCTCTTGCGAGTGCCGCCTTGCCTCGATACCGCACGTCCGCGAGGCGATGCCTCCCTCTAACACGACAACTGCCCAAGGTAGCGCCGACAGCCAGGCAAGACCACGAGGACGACCATGCCGACCACCGCCAAAACGATACTCCCGGGCTCGGGGACTTCCGTGAGTTGGAAACCGTTAAGCATTCCGCGGGGATTGCTGCCTGTACTGGCATTTGTTGCGGTAATCGTTAACAGGCCGTCGTTGCCGACCGTAACGCCCTGCAACACGCCCGAGTTTTCGCCTTCGTTGAACTCGGCATAATTGTAGGCCGTAGGCCCAACCGACAGAGTCTGGCCGCCAGCCGTGAACGTCGTTGTCCTGTATCCGCAACCGCTGTCACCTTGAGAATACACGTAGAGGTCGTACGTTCCCTCAGCAAGACCGGTCAGATACACCGAAAGGGAGTTGCCCACAGGATTGTCGGTGTAAAGGTAGTCCTTCATCAGCAAATTGGTGGTACCAGACCAATTGTAGATCCCCGCGGCTCCACCGTAGTACATCGCGACTCCCGTTGATTGGTTGGCGGCGTCGACCAACGAGAGGGCATTGGCCTCGGTCACGCTCGATGTCGTGGCGACGTTCCATGTGTCACTGGTTGCGCCGCCAGCGTACATTGCAAGACCAGAATAACCACCTCCGGTCCCGAAATCGACGTTGATCAACGCCGCTTGCGATATTCCGCAGCAGAATATCGCCGCTCCCAAGGCAACAAAAAGAACTGCCAGTCGTTTCATGGCGCATCTCCCAAAAAGGGTGGAAACATATAGCCCTGAGGCTGATTCTGCGCGCCCTCCGAAGTGGCGACAATAAAGAAACACTCAAAAAATGTAAGATATCTTGTGGTGCGTTGCCGTCATGCGCGAGATTGGATCGTGATTGGGTTGAATAACCTCAATGCTTCACCCTGGAATCGTGTACGGCTTGCGTTGCTCGCGGCGGACATACATCGACTGGCTCGCCTCCGCGTCGCCGACGATCTGCTCCGTCTGCGGATCCCAATGAATCTTCCGTTTCAAATGCATGGACACGTTTCCCAGATGGCAGGCCGTGATCGCACGGTGCGCCACGTCGACCGTGCTAATCGGCTGCTTGCGGCTCTTGACGCAATCGAAGAAATTGCCCATGTGGTTGTTGCTCTGGTAAAGCCGGATGGCGTCCGAAGGCAGCGGATTGTCGGCCAGTTCTTCTACGGGCTTGCCATACGCCTTACCCCGGTTGACGAACAGGCGTCCCTTGTCGCCGACGAACATGACCCCGTCGCGCTGCTCGGCCTTCCAGCAATCCGGAACACCGGCGAATAATTCGGCGTCCTCGGCCGAGGTCATGTCGCCGTCGGCCATGCTCTTGAGATACTTCTTGTCGCGCACGACCATGAAGAGCAGGTCAATATCGCCGGGATACTTCATTCGGGCGACGAACCGGTCGGCGTTGTCGTAGCAGTTCGGTTTGCCGCGGTTCGGGAAAAAGCCTTTCGCCTCGACTTCCAACGGGCCGGAGTCTTCCACGTTCATACCCCAGTGGGCGATGTCCATGTGGTGCTGCCCCCAGTCGGTAATCTTGCCACCGCCGTACTCCGACCAGAAGCGGAAGCTGAAATGGAACCGTTGCGGACAAAACGGCCGCTCGGGCGCCTGGCCTTGAAACAAATCCCAGTCGACTTGCGGCGGGACCGGCTGCGGGCTGAATGGCCCGCCCTTGTACGAGTAAAGCGGAAGAAGCACGACGACCTGCTGAAGCTTGCCAATGCGTCCGTTGCGCACCAGCTCGCAAGCTGTGCGGAAGTGGGGCTGGCTCCGTTGCTGCGTGCCGACCTGAACGATCCGGTCTGTCTGGCTGACGACGCGCCGAAGGATTTGCCCCTCTTCGATCGTGAGGGTCAGCGGCTTTTCCGTGTAGATGTCCTTGCCCGCCCGACACGCCGCGACGTTGATCGCCGTGTGCCAGTGGTCGGGCGTGCCGTTGATGATCACGTCGATTTCCGGGCAAGCGTCAAGCATCTTGCGGTAGTCTTGGAACACGGCAGCCTTGCCGCCAAGTGCGGCGTTGGCTCGCTCGGCGTAGGCCAGGTCCGTATCGCAAACGGCCACGACATCGCCAAACTGGGCGGCTTGCTTGGTAACGGGCAACCCCCGCCCGCCGACCCCGATTGCCGCGACGAACGGACGATCGTTCTTGGCCTGGAAATAGGCCGCTCGCGCTGGTGCATCGGTAGCCCAATAGGAAGCCGCCACGCCTAGGGCTGCTGTGCGAGACGTGGATTTGAGAAACCGTCGCCTGGAGAGCGTGTTCGACATCATTTATCCCTTCGGTGTTTGCAGATACATGGACACACGGCACCTTCTCAGCGCGACCGACGGCGCTGCACGAGCACGACTAATGCAACCACCCCCACGCTAAGCAGCAGGCCCAGCGTACCCGGCTCAGGCACGAACTGGAAGTTTGGGCCGAAGTAAGAGGCTGGCCGTCCAGACAAATCGTTGGGATAAGCTAGCCCACCTGTATACCCGTAATAGGGAGCAACGTAGGCGATTTCATCGGCAGTCGACAACAGGAAATCGCCGGTGTCGCCGAGTGTCGCAGCGTCGCTATTAGTAGAGCCATAGTATGCAGCGATCCGATAGGTAGCATTGGCGCTCAATTCCACTGTGGAGGAGAGCTCCTCGAACCTAAACTGGCCAGCGTCATCGATCGTCGTTCCCTCGAGTGGAGAGCTATCCGTCACCGTGGCGAAGGCCACTAATTCGTGGTCGCCCGTGACCTCCCAGATACCCACCTCGTGGGACCCAAATGTGTCGCCGTCGTTGCCGGCGCCGTAGTCGAAGACCCCCAGCTTGGTGACGGTAATCGAGTCAGTTCCAACGGTGAACTCGTACCCAAGGTTAACGCTGGTACGTACCGCGTAGTGGCTGGACGCCACCGACCAGTCCTGGATGGCCATTGTTTCTGCGCCGGCGTGTTGCCCAGCCATCGCGCAACCGACAGCCACCAAAACCGCCGTAAGGCACACCACTCGCTTCCCCATGATTCGACTCATAGCAGATTCCCTTTCCAAAAAGAAAAAAGTGAGTCACAGATTCTCAGGGCCCTCGGGACTTCTCCGGAGAGATTACCTGAAGGCTGGTATTCTCCTAAAAAGTGTGTGGCTTGCCCGCACCAACGTCGGTTCTAAGCACGATGTGCAATGGCGTCAATGAAGAAAAAACTCAAAAGATGTAAGATATCTTGCGACAAGGCCCTCTAAGGATGTATACTAGGAAAACTCGCGTCAAAGCCCTCGCACAGGAACCAACGATGAGCAACAGCGAAACTCCGCATGTCGCCGTGTTGGTCGATACGGCCACCGGCTGGGGACGCCGGGTGGTTCGCGGCATCGGTCGTTACGTCCGCAAGCATGGGCCGTGGGACATCTGGATCGAGACTCGCGACCAGCACGCAGCGCTTCGCTTGCCTGCTTTTTGGCACGGGAGCGGCATCATCGCGAGGGTACCCGATCTGGCCACTGCCCGGCACGTCGCGACGGCCGGGGTTCCGGTGGTCAACGTCTCGGCTGTGCAACTCAAAGGCGTGCAACTGCCCAGCGTGATAACCGACCTGCAAGCCTCGGCTCGTATGGCGGCCGAGTATCTGCTGGACCGCGGATTTCGGAACTTCGCCTATTGCGGAATCGAGTGGTGGTCGTACACCGAGTATCACCGCCGAGGTTTCGCCAAGGTGTTGGGCGAAGCCGGTTTCTCCTGCGACGTCTTTCACCCAGGCTACCGACGAGGACCGCGCACCGCGGTGCATATCCAACAGCGCGACCTGATTCGCTGGCTACAACCGTTGCCCAAGCCGGTGGCCGTATTGACCTGGACCACCAAGTGTGGGCACCAAGTCATCCAGGCCTGCCGTCGCGGAAAGTTGCTGGTGCCGGAGCAGGTCGCCGTACTGGCCTCCGACGAAGACGAGTTGTTGTGCGAAATGTGCAACCCGCCCTTGTCGGGCATCGCCCTGACCTCCGAACGCATCGGTTACGAAGCGGCCAACTTGTTGGACCGCCTGATGCAGGGGCAGCAGCCGCCAGAAGAGCCAACCCTCATCGAACCGGCGGGCGTGGTCACTCGACAGTCGACCGACACGCTGGCCATCGACGACATCGACGTGGCCAATGCCGTGGCCTTCATCTGGCGCCACGCCGCCGAGCCCATCCAGGTAAAAGACATCTTGCGAGAAGTGCCCGTGTCGCGCACTCGGCTGGAGCAACGTTTCCGGGAAGTTCTAGGGCGAACGCCTTCGGAAGAGATTCGTCGCGTTCACTTCGAGCGAGCCAAGCAATTGCTGGCAGAAACCGATATGCCCGTCCCCGAGGTGGCGACCGCCTCCGGCTTCGGTTCCCGGGAGTATCTCAGCTACGTGTTCAAATCCCAAACCGGGTTGAGTCCGCAGAAGTACCGCAGTCGGGTTCGGTTGAGATGAACTCCGCTTAACCCGACACGGGCATGCAGAGTTGGGCTATTTCAGTAGAGCACTGCGACTGAATTCGAGATACGTCGTGTAGGCAGGATCCTGGCAGGCTTGCTCCACCTGCATTTCGCCCTCTGCGTCGACCGTGATTCGCGTGCGATCGGGGAAAAGGCAGAAACGCTTTCCCGGCTTCAGGAGCGAAGAACCAAGCCAAGTGGTCGACCGCCCGTCGACACCAAGCAGGTCGAGAACGGTCGGGGCTACGTCGATCAACGAGCACGCCCGGGCGTCGGTTCGTGGTTCGATACCCGGAGCCCAAATCAGCAGCGGCACCTTGTTCGACTTCACGATGCCCGGTACGTTCCAGACGTTGCTGCCGTGGTCGCCGTAAAGCACGACCACAGAGTTGTCGGCGAAGCGGCTCTCGCGAAGTTTCTCGAAAAACGACTGCAACGCCCGATCGACTTCGTGAAAACTGGCGATACAGTACTTCTGTCGTACATTGAATGAATCTTGCGAGAAATCCCACGTCTCGATCGCACCGGGCAGCACGTTGCGAAACGGGTCGTGGCTCTGGATGGTGATCAAGTAAGCCAACAGCGGCGACGAATCGTCGAGCTGCTCGAGCTTTGCGAGCGTTTCGACGAGAAACCGTTCGTCGCGAGCGTACCAGCCCGAAGCGTCGCCCTCATACTCGTTGGCGTCCCAGAAGTGCGTGTATTCCATGCGCGGAATGAAAACGTTACGGCCGTAGAACAATCCGCTGTTGGGGTGACATGCTACGGTCGTGTAGCCTCGCTCCTTCAGCACCTCCGGCAGCGTGACGATCTGGTCGAACTTGGCCGTCCAAAGTCCGGCATGGCTCAGCAACGGCAACAGCGAAAGGTTCACGCACAATTCGGCGTCGCTGGTGCCGCCGCCAAAATGCATGGCCAGACAGTTCGAGCAGTAATGCGACTCTTTCTTCAGCCCGGCCAGAAACGGCATCACCGGCCGACCAGCCACTTGCATGTCGACCAAGCGCTCGTCGAGCGATTCCACCTGGATAAGGAACACGTTGGGATTGTCCAGGCGCACGACCGGCTTGGGGATTGCTCCGTTCGGCGAAGGCTTGCTCGGCAAAACGTCGCCACCAGCGTCGGCTTCGAGGATCGGACCCGGATAGGCGCCCAGCGGAACCGACGGGCGCTGGACATATTCGAGGTACTCGTTCATCATACCGCAGTACGTCGGGATTAGCCCGAAGGCCATGTACGTGCCCTGAGGACCCGAGTGTTTCATACCTCGAGCGACCGTACCGTGACGTGCGAATTGAAGCCCCAGCATGGCCAGTCCGACCACGGTGACGATGGCGAATTGATACCGGCGCCACCGCCACGCCGCGGCCCCCAACCGCAGCGAAACCACGAAGCCAAGAAACAGACTAGCAAGAATCAGAATGTTCTTCCAGTCGACCAACAGATAAAGGACCAATTCACCGAGGAACGTTGCCTGGTAGGCCGTGGATTTGCCACCGATGAGAAACTGGCGAATGTCGGGAAAGAAACCGAAATAGTTGTGGTAGTTGAGTATCACCAGAATCACGGCCCCATAGACCGTGAGGTAAGCCGCGCTGAGGATACGCCGTGTCCAAGTCAGGCGGAATAGCCCATGGAAAAAGAGAAACGTCGTGCCGGCCATCGTGGCACGCACCACTAAGTGTGTGGCGCGAAACACGCTTTGCGGGATGTTACGCGATCCGCCCCAATAGTCGCCGATCAGCACAAGAAACAGCGTTAGCGCCGGGATCATCACCAACAATTGCGTGAGGAGCACTACCCCCTTCTCGCCAAGCAGAAACGTACGTACTCGGGCAAAGAGAGACGGTTTCTCTTTCTCTTGGTTTACGACATGCGTTTGAGTATCCGTGGCGTTGCCAGCACGCCTTCGCAACGGCAGCGACCGCGAATCGGAAACGTTCGAAGGCTTTTCGATCACCTGTACCATGCCTGACGATCTCCAGAAATCCACTTTCGCACGCTGACACACCCCGGCCAGCCCTCTCAAGGGAGTCACTTCTTTCCTAGAAAACCACTCTTACTTCTTCCCCGAGACGGGGGGCAGGAGTGTATCCCAGTCAGCCGGTAGCGGCAAGATCACTTTCGACCGGCTCAAATGCCGAGCGCGACCAGCAACGCCGATTTCCACGTCCTCAAGCATTGCCCGCCGCTTCAGAAAAACGCACAAATCAACGGATTTTTCCACATGGTGCCCCGTGGTGTAGAATGGCGGTCCGAGAATCTCAAGCCGTGGCACAGACTGTGAGGAGAAAATCGTGCCTATTGACGCCCGTATAGCTAATGAGCGAAAGGCGACCAACGAGAGCTTGGGGTTCCAGACGCTCGGCTTTCCGAAGCGGAGCATTTTCAATACAAGCATCAATAAGATCGCCAGGCGAGACTTCCTGCGTACAACGGCAACGGGCGCTGCGACCTGCCTTGTGGGCCGTCGTCTTTGGGCCGACGACCAGGCACTTGGCCCCGACACGCCCTACGTTCGCGCTTCGACCGATTGGCTAGCGCAGTGTCGTTGCGGCGTCGGCGTTCACTGGACGGCCCAAACTGTGCCCGAGCGAGGAACTCCGTTGCCGTTCCAAAAGGCGGTCGACCAATTCGACCTCGACGGATTCGTCAGCGCCATTGAGTATTCGGGCGCAGGCTACGTTCTCTTCACGGCCACCCATGCGCTACAGATGTTGCCCGCACCGAATCCAGTCGTCGACAAAATCCTTGCGGGCCGCACCTGCAAACGCGACTTGCTCGGCGAACTGGCCGATGCGCTGGCCACCAAGGGCAAACATCTGCTCGTCTACTACAACCACTCCTGCAACCACAAAAACGATCCAGCGTGGGAGCAGGCCGTCGGCTATCATGTCTCCGACAAAAATCGGCTGGCCGACAACTTGATGAACATTGTCGGCCATATGGCCGAGCGCTACGGTGCCCGGGTAAAGGCCTGGTGGTTCGACAGTTCCTACTCGCTCGACCCCAGCGGTCCGCACAACAGCGTGACGACCGATATGACCGGCTTTCGATTTCCCTGGGAGCAATTTACTGCCGCCGCCAAATCGGGCTACCCGGCACGGCTGGTAACCTACAACGCCGGCGTAAACCAGACCTATCTCTACACGAAGCACCAAGACTACTGGTCTGGCGAGATGGTCAACCTCGAAACGCCGGCCAAATCGCGTTATCTCGACAACGGCCTCCAGTGGTTCGGCTGGACATGCCTCGACGACCGGCGATGGGTTCACTCCAAGATCGACACCCCCATCCCCGAACCACTGTATTCCGATGAGCAGATCGCCACCTTCGTTCGGGCATGCAACAAGCACATGGCCCCGATGACATTCAACGTGGGAATCTACCAGCAGGGAAAAATGGCCCCCACTTCGGTCAAGCAGCTACATCGACTTGGCACCGCCTTGCGTCAATAAGAAACTCCGAGACCGGGCAAAAGACGACCACCACAGGCGGCTCCCTTCCCCCGAAGCCCCCTCGACTATCCCCAGGAATCGCCTAGCCTTCCTGTTGGGTTACCTGCTCTCATATTTTGGCCCACAGACGAGCTGGCACCGCAAGGGAAGAAAAAAGGGCCCTGCATCACACCGATGCAGGGCCCAATAGCGCAAAGCCAAGTGCGAGAGGGGGGACTCGAACCCCCATGGGTTTTACCCACTAGATCCTAAATCTAGCGCGTCTGCCAATTCCGCCACTCTCGCAAGGTGTTTGATGACAACCGGTTACGCATGCCCGAGTCACTGGCCGACGGGCTCCTCCGCGGAGGACGTAACGGCCCAATATCGTAACGCCCCCCAGTAGGATACTGCGGGAAGCGTATCCACGTGCCGTAGTCTACGTAGGTAAAACTACCCGCTTGGGCAACATTGGCCAGCGGGGCGTTGGCCTGTCGCCAGAACACGTCCTTAGATTATCGGTTTTTGAAAGACTTCAGGCAACCGGGAGTGGGGTTTTCCTGACGATTTCTCGAACCGTTGCGGTCGCGAAGCCTGCGTCCCAACGTTCCCGAATGGCAGCGCACCCAAACAGCAACGCTCAAGTTTCTTCACGGCTCGTAGAAGCCACCGCGGCCGACGCGGCACTTGCCGACGAGGGCGTCGCGGCCGCGTCAGGGCGTTTGCCATGACCATTGGCAATTACCAACAGGCGATGGCCCACGTCGAGCGGCTCGTCGAGGTCAGGAGGACATTGCACCGAGCCGTCGGGTTGCTCAATAGCCACGATCTGCAACCCAAAGCGGTTGCGAAACTGGGCATGACGGATCGATTGGCCCACGACCGAAAGCGGAACCATCAACCGGCGCACTGCGGGTCGATTGCTTGGCCCAACAGGCATCAGAAGGTGGTCCAACTGGGCCTCCTCGTCGAAAGCCAACAGCCCCTTGTGCTCCTGTACGATGAATTCTTTCAGCCCACTTACGCGCGACAACATGGCATCGAACACCCGGCGCCGCGTAAGCACACCCAGAAATCGGTGCGGGACCGCTTTCGAGACCACAGGCAAAACGTCGTGGTTTTCGTTGCGGAATATTTCCAGCGCGTAGTACAGGTTGTGGTCGGGCTGTAGTGTGGTTACCCGTTCGGTCATGATGTCGTCGGCAATGACCACGCGTCCCAGGTTGGGATGGGGTTCCAGCAGAACGCGGTCGACGTCGGGCAAGGAAATAACGCCGGCAAGCCGGCCGTCGTCGACCACCATAAACGTCGGGCGTTCACCCGGCTCGATCAGTTTGCCGATGTCGCCAAGCGTGTCGTGCGGTGAAATTACCAGACGCCAGTCGTAGTCGGTTAAATCGGCCACGGGCGTAGTCTGCAAAAGCCGCAACACGGAGTCGGCCGCGTGGACTGGCGACTCGGACGCGGTGGGTACCTGTTCGGAATTCAATCCCCAGTGCCGCCCGACGACGTAGGAAGTCACACAAACGACCATGATCGGCACGATCAACCCGTAGCTGCCGGTCATTTCGGCGATCATGATGATGGCGGCCATGGGCACGCGCATTGAAGCGGCCAACACGCCTCCCATGCCCACGGGAATCAGGGCTTGTCGCAGCGTTTCGGGAAACATGTCGGGAAAGAGTGCCTGGCACAAGGCACCGAGCATGGCGCCGGTGGCCGCACCGATAGCCAGCGACGGCCCCAGCACTCCCCCGGCGGCCCCGCTACCGATGGTGCAGCCCGTGGCCAAGCACTTCAGCAAGGCCAGCATGCCGAACAGTCCAACCCACCACCATCCGTCTCCGCCGGTGGCAAAGAGACTCCCGTCCATGCTGGCTTTGACGAACTCGTAACGCGCGTCCATCACCTGCGGCAACAGGCACGCAATGCCCCCGGTGACCAGTCCACCCAGCGCGGGCACCATCCACACGGGCATACGGTGCAGCCGTGCTTTTACGGCATGAACCATGCGGAAACAGGTTCCAAACCAAATGGTCATCAACCCACAAAGCGGCCCCAGAACGATAAACGGCACCAGTTCCCAGGGCGAATTGAAAGCCAGTTTTTTCGCCCCCAACACCAAGTACTCGGTGTGTCCCCAGAAGGCTACGACCACCGAATAGCTGGCCACCGAGGCCACGAGCGAAGGCACAATCGCGTCCGATTCGTACTCCGGTTCGCTGTAGAGCACGCTCACGGCAAACAGGGTTCCGCCCAAGGGACAGCGGAACATGGCGCCAACGCCAGCCGCGCAACCGGCAATCAGCAAGATTCGCCGTTGCGCTGCGGAGAGATTGAACAGACGGCCGAAAGTCGAGCCCCAGGCAGCTCCCAAAGCGGCGATGGGACCCTCGGGGCCGGCAGATCCGCCACAGGAGATTACCCCAATGGCTGCCGCAACTTTCACGGCCGGTCCCCGCAGTTCCAAGGCCCCGCCGCGACGGTGAAACGCCCGGGTCATCAACTCGGTGCCCGGCCCAACGAAATTTGGACACAGCACGGCAGCCACTATGCCCGACGCCAAACCACCCACGGTTGGTAATACCAGCAGGCCGTAATGGAAGCGAAAAACATCGGCCGACGAGAACGCCGCTACCCGACTGACCAGCAAGGCCATGCCGTGGTGCAGGCTCCACTCCATGGCCGCAGCCGAAAGTCCAGCGACAACGCCCACCAAACTAGCCAGCGCAAAGAGCTTAAGCCAGTGACGGATTGGACGCGGTAGGTTGACGTATTGTTGTGTTGACACCAGACGAATCGACAAAAGGGAACTTCACACGTCCCTTCCCAAAACAACACCATCGCACAGGGTGGTAGGGCCGCAAACCAAGCCGGTGCTACTGCTTTCAGGCACGAACCGGCTTCCGTTGGCCGCCAACCTTTGTCAAAAAGTTAACGACCCTTGCCAATATCGGCACGGAGTAGTGGATAGCTGTTGCAAAGGACTCGCAGCGTGCGAATCCCGCTGGGCAAGCGGTTTGGCCAGCGGAGTGTGCTACACTCCGACCGGCTCCGGGAAGGCCCAGCGTGGCAGGTCAAACCCGTAGTATAAATCGCCGCAGGGCCGTCTGCAATAGTCGATTACCCGCAACCCAAAGCTCAAACGGGCCTCCGACGGTGCCGCGCAGAGATTACTCCTCGGGCAGGCCGCCGAGCGGTAGGCCGTCGTTGCGGATCCCCAGGCTGCGATACAGGTTGATGTCGATCACCTCGGGAACGAAGTGGACGGAGCCATCGGCCATGCAGAAATGACACCCGCCCGGGTGGTTGCTGCCGAAGGTCGTCGTCGCCACGCCGGCCGTGAAGGTCTGTGCCGGATTCGCCTGCGACGAATTGATGGCATTCATCGTGGCACACAGGCCGGAAGGAAAGGCATAGTCCTCCGAATGCACTCGCAGGGCACTGTCCCAACTGGCGTAGGCACCCTGCGCGTGTCCCAACTCATGAGGGCAATACTTGGTTTCGCCTACCAGAAACACATTGCTTGTTCCGTCGGTTACGCGAGCGATTTTTACATGGGAATTGTTGTGAAAGATGCCGTTTTGAAAAAACGCGCGATCACTCGACGCTTTTGCGCTGCATAGCGGCGTTGTCCCGCCACCTTGGCAAGCGTAATAGTTCGTGTTGCAGAATTCGGAACCCGAGTTGGGGTCAGATGGGCATTGAAACTTGGAATTGGGCTTGAACTGCACGTCGCGGTTACCGGCGCTGCTCGATTCCTGTAGCCAGAACATCGTGGCAAACGACTTGGAGAAATCGTATTCCTTGTAGCGGGACATTTCCTCTAGATAGGGGAGAATGAGCACCGACCAGGGTGCGCCCGCGTCGCTTCCCGAGCTACCCGCCAGGAGGCACGTGCTTTCAGGTAATTCGGTAATACCGCCCGGGGGAAATACGCTATGAGTCGAGTGGTAGTTGTGCAAGGCCAGACCGATTTGCTTGAGCTGGTTGCAGCACTGCATCCTCCGCGCGGCTTCGCGAGCCGACTGCACGGCAGGAAGCAACAATGCGATCAGGATGCCAATGATGGCAATCACCACGAGAAGCTCGACGAGTGTGAAACCCTGTCGAAGAGTCCTCGCCGACCTGACCTTGTGCCATGCCGCTTGGGAAGAAAAAGATGAAACCGTCTCGTGCATGGTTATGTCCTCGTTGGGCAACCGTTCACAAGTCCAAGGGCGTCGCACCGCAATGTCGCTTGTGTCGAACTGCCGCCCCTCGAACCGCCACTGAAGTCGCCACGGTCGAGCCACGCGGGCGCGTCACAAAGACACGGTGGCTCCTAGGAAAAGACCTCTCGCAGACCACCTTCATTGTCTTCTGGAAACGGCCGCCAGCACAAGAATAAAACGCGCAAAACTTATGCGAAAATGCGACATCCGCGGCACGGAATTTCGTGTACAGCGACCAGTGGAAAACTCGGCGCGAGTCGCTACATGTGCAACGGGGGGCCATGGGCGGCCGATTGGGCTATAATGGGCGGAACACGCTCTCGTTTTGCTGGCACGCGGGACAACGCACCCGGAAAAACGCACCTGGAAAAAACGAATAACGGCGATGGAACCTAAGCGAATTGCCCTTCTGCTGGCCCAGGATCAAGGTCATTGCCGCAAGCTGCTGCGCGGTGTGCAAACTTATGCCATGCAGAAGCAGGGTTGGGTGTTACACGACAGCCCTCCCGTGCTGCAAATCGTCGACTCACTGCGAAAATGGCAGCCCGACGCCATCATTGCCCACCTTTTCGAGCCGGAAATCGCGCAGCGCGTAGTGCAACTCGGCATACCGACGGTCAACACGACCAGTAACGTGGAGAAGCTGGAGGCGCCGTTGGTCGAGGTCGATCATCAAGCGATCGGGCGTCTGGCGGCCGAACACTTTCTCGAACGGCGATTCACCAATTTCGGATTCTTCGGCAGCACCTGGGCCCATTCCTCGAAGGTGCGAAAGGCCGGTTTTTCCGACCGATTGGCCAAGCAGGGCTATCGGGTGTCGTCGTGCTATGCCGAGTATCTCCCGCGTCTGTTGGTAACCGCCGACTGGCGAAGCGTCGACGACAATGTCTACCAATGGCTGCGCGACCTTCCCAAGCCCGTAGGCATTCTCGCCTGCAACGATCCACCGGCACGCTACCTTGCCGAGGCCTGCCGGCAGCTCGGGCTCCGGGTGCCCGACACGGTGGCTTTGCTGGGCGTCGACAACGACGAGTTGGAATGTGGGCTCACCAAGCCGCCGCTGTCGAGTGTGGCCTTGCCCGGCGAACAGATCGGCTACGAAGCAGCCCGGCTGCTCGACCGCCTGATGGCCGGCAAGAAGTCGCCCAAACGTCCTCGACTTTTCGCCCCGCTGGGAATCGTCACTCGCCAGTCGACCGACACGATGGCCATCGACGATGTCACGGTGGCGGCCGCCCTAGGCTTTATTGCCGAACGTGCGGTAGACGCCATTGGTGTGCAGAAGGTGGCCAATCACGTGGGCGTCAGCCGCCGCGTGCTGGAACGCAAGTTTCAGACGCTACTCGACCGCACTGTGTTGCAGGAAATTCGGCGAGTGCGGATCGAACGGGCAAAGGACCTGCTGGTCGGCACCGACCTGCCGATGCCCATCGTGGCTGCCCGATCGGGTTTCTCAAGCCCCCAGCGTTTGGCCTTTGTGTTTCGCGAAGAGGTGGGCGTCGCCCCCACAGCCTATCGCCAGCAGGGGCAGATTCGCGATTGAGGATGGTCCGAAAACACTCGCCGGCAAGCAACCAGTGGCGCCCGAATTGCCCACAACCACTTTCCCAGCGGGCTGCCAATAATTCAAACTGAAAAGGACTCTGACGGTGGAGCCGCAGATGAACGCAGAAAAACGCAGATAGAAAGGGTCCCGGCATTGAACGGACTGTCTGGTGTGATAGGCTATTCAAAGCGTCGTCTTTACAGCGTGATCCGCCAGATGCCCACGTTTCTAAGGATCGACCGAGAAACAACTTGTCGATTTGCCGGGCGTGCTTTGCGATGGCCCTCGGGTTTTGCCTTGGAAAACGGTAAGTTGTTATTCGGGCTGTCCTAAGTCGTTTTCTTTATCTGCGTGTATCTGTGTTCATCCGCGGCTTCCTTCTGTGATAAGCTCACGGCTCGACGTCGTGGGCCTCAGCCTCGGTGTGGTAGAGCCTGCTGTGGCGGGAAGCGAGAGTTTCCATCCGGCTCGACCACTCGGCTTTGGCACAACTGAAATCGTGGGCCGGGCAATGCGAGCAATCGCCGGTGCCGCCCTTCTCGGGCCGAATCACGTGAATGCGGCGGACCTCGACCGTGGTTTCCGTTCCGGTGGGATCGTAGGAAACCGTTTTGGAGACCGACTCGTTTTCGACCCCCACGATCACGTGCCACGTGGTGCCCGGGCTATCGATGCACTGGCGGTTCAGGGCGGCGATGGTCTTTTCGGCCTGATCGTAGGTCATCCACTCGTTGCCCACGCGACCCTGGGTGTGCCAGATGCAGTTGGGCACGTCCAGCGGGGAGTTGGGCTCCCAACCTTCGGGCCACCAGATGGCGGTAACCTTGTAGTTAATAGGCGTACAAACCCGGGCTGCCGGCCAGATCCGTCCCAGGCAGCCGGGTTCTACGACTACCGCCCAGCGTTGAGCCGCCTTCGACTCCGGTTGCTGGTTGAAGGCGATGGCCTCGCGCACGGTCGCGAACAGATCGTCGTTCTCGGAACGGATTTCCAGCGGCCCTTCCAGCTCCAAGGGGGTGTCGTCGAGACACTCGGGCTCCCAGCCTTTGGGGCGTTTGACAATCGCAACCTGGTATGTAGGCATCCCGGACTCCTTAACTACTGTGTCTCGCGTATTTGATGAGCAGAGGGCGACCATCGGGAGCCCGGTTTCAAGGCGTTTGAACTTGGCCTACCGTTCAAGGAACACGCAGACATCAACAAACGGGGGGGGGTGTTGGGAATCGTACCAAGCAGCGGCATTTCCGGCAAGGTGTCGGACGATTGCGAAAACGTTTCCCGCTGCCCTCAACTTATCCGAACACCAATCGCCACGGTCACTTGATATTGCGCAATCTTGCCGTCGGCAATCGCTCCGCGCTGTTCGATCACCTCGAACCAACTCATCCGCTCTTCCGACTGCGACGCTTTGGCAATCGCGTTGGCCGTGGCTTCACTGAACGATTCCTGCGACGTACCGACCAGGACGATTTTCTTATAGACGGGATCCGCCATGGGTGTACCCTCGTGCCAGGGTGATGGTTGACAACGCATTGGCCACACGACGGTTATTCATCCGGCCGTGTGTGTTCGACCGTATGCGAGTCGCCCACGGCTAGGTTTGCCGGTAAGGCCAGTGTGAAACGGCTGCCTCGACCGGGTGCGCTGTGGACGTGGATATTGCCGCCGTGTTCGTTGAGAATCTTCTGACTCACCGGCAACCCCAGGCCGGTTCCCCGTCCCTTTTTCGACGAAACGAAGGGGCTGAAAAGCTGGTCCATCTGCTCGCGAGGAATGCCGGGCCCGTTGTCTTCCACGATAATATTCACGACCGACTGCTCGGCACGGTATTCGGTTTTCACTCGCACCTGGCCCGAGGTTTCGCATTCGTCGGCCGCGTCGATGGCGTTGGTTATCACGTTAAGCGCGGCGCGGTGAATGCCTTCGGGATCGAACACCATGTCGGGCATCGACTCTTCAAGGCTGCTCGTCAGTTCGACCTCGAAATCTTTCGCCCGGGTTTCCATCAATTCCAGTACGTCGGCCACCACCTGATTGACGTTCGCCGTTTGCAGATCGGGCTCACGCTCCTTGCTGAAGGTGAGCATGTCCATCACCAGGGCCGAGATCTTGTTCTGGTTCTTTTCGACGATCTTCCACCCCTTGCCGACCACGCTTTCGTCGTGCTCGGAAAGCCCCATCTCGATCAGATAGCTTCCACCGCGTATGCCTTGGAGAATGTTTTTGATGTGATGCGACAGCGTGGCGATGGTTTGCCCGATGGCAGCCAAACGCTCGGCTTGAACCATGGCCGAGTAATAGCGGGTGTCTTCCACGGCCAACGCGGCTTGGTGCCCGATGGCTACCATCAGCTTCAGGTGGTCCTCGGTGAACTTGTTGGTAGTTCCCTTTTGGATGATTTCCTGGGGCGATGTGTGTGTGTCGATATAGATCACGCCGACCACGTCGTAGCGTCCCTGCATGGGAACGCAAATGGCCTCCCGCACGCCAAGCTTCACAATACTGGCCGCGGGACTGAAGCGGTCGTCCTCCCGGGCGTCGCTGGTCAACACGCCCTCATTGTGCTCGATCACGTAATCGAGGATCGTCTTGCTGATGTTAATGGTTTCGTCGCCACGGACGCCCTTGCGAGTGCGCCGTACTTTGGGCTGCAGGTGCTTGCCGTCGGAGTCCAAAAGCATGATACAGCCACGATCGGCCTCGACCCATTCGAAGATCAATTCCATGATCCGCTGCAGCAGTTGGTCGATGTCCTGGGTATGGCTCACCGCCAGCGCCGTGCGGTACATCACCTGCAGATTGCTTCGCGCCCGAGCAAGCCACGAGGTTTGCGGCAGCCGGCCTTCGAAATCGAAGATCTGGCTGCCTTCCTTCTGCGGGATCGAGCGGATAATCTGCGACTGGTCGTCCATCGCCTCGGCCGAAGCAATGTTGACCGACTCCGAGAGATCCTCTTCCGACTGCTCCCCGGTGGCCGTGTAGAGCATCAACGTTTTGCCCAACTGCAGTTGGTCGCCGCTGGAGAGCAGGTGACGTTGAATGCGTTGGCCGTTGACGTACGTGCCGTTGGAGCTGCCGAGATCGGAAACGACGAAACCCTCGTCGGAGTGACGCAGTTCGGCGTGCTGGCGAGAGACCTCGGTATCGTGAACCTGAATAGCATTCGAGGCATCCCGCCCCAGCCGGAGCATGGCCTCCTCCAGCTCATAGCGGGTTCCCTGGTCGTTCCCACGGATAACGAACAACGACGCCACGAACGTTACTCCCTGCACGCGGGGTTCAATTCGGCTTGCGGCCAGCTTGGTGCGTCACTCAAACGGGACGTTATTCCGTGGGTGCCACTGGCTTTGCCAGTGTGGAAATGCCTGCGGTCAAAGGCACTGGCAGAGCCAGTGGCACACAACTCCAGCCAAAGATGATACGGTCCCTCAATATGACCCGCTACCTAGGTCTGACCGAGCACTAGCGATTTTCCTTGACGCGAGCCGCCAGGATTTCCTCGATTTTACGAATCAAGGGCCCGAAGTGATAGGGCTTGCTCACGAATTCCGCGTCGGGGAGGCTGTCGCGCCGCACCGAACCCAACACAATCATCGGTTGAGAGCCCATGTCGCCATGGGCGGCAAACTCGGCCGGGATGTCATCCAGCACACGATCGTCAAGCTCAAGATCCAAGACGATCAGGTCCGGATGGTGCTGTCGGGCAAGCTGCAAGCCGGGGGCCGCGCGGCCGGTCGCAAAGGTACGCAAACCACGGCGTTCCAACGCGGTTTGCAGCACTTCTCGGGTTTCCTCGGATTGATCAACGATCAACACGCTGCGAGGCTCGTCCAAGGTTTCACCCTCCGTGGTGTGGGTTCGCCGAACATCCTTGTCCAGCGAGGTGGGATGGTATGTGGTATGGTGGGGCGGAAGCATAGCGATCCGGTGCCTTTCTGTCAAAGCGAGTTGCAGCTTGACGGTCCTTTTCCACCAGCGAACAATGAATTTTTGACACCTGACTTGCCGTTTTCCCGCATGCCGAAGTCCCCGTGGCCACCCATGACCAAAAGAACCCCGCTCGCAAACCAACCGGCACCCACCCACCTGGCGGTTCGTGCCCTCGCTCCACCGCGACGCCGATGGCAGCGGGCCACACTGCTGGTGGCTGCCATCATTGCAACACTTGGCCCCCAAGCGGCCACGGCCGACGACGCCCTGGCCATCGAGCGACGCTTGGCGGCCGATGCGCGGCACCTAGCCTCCGACGAACTGGAAGGCCGCGGACTGGGTACCAAGGGCATCGATCTTGCGGCCGAACACATCGCCAACGAGTTTCAAACCATCGGCCTGCAAACGGCACTTTTCGAAGGCTCGGCGTACCAGACCTTCACGGTAACGACGACGGTAAAAATCGGCCCTAGCAACGAACTAACCCTGCAAGGGCCGCCAGAGGCCGAAGGGGCTTCCGCTCGCCTGACCACGCTCAAGCCGGGCGAAGATTTCACGCCCATGGCCGCCAGCGGAACGGGCACGCTCGACCTGCCGGTGGTCTTCGTCGGCTACGGGATTACCGCGCCAGACCAAGGTTACGACGACTACGCGGGCATCGACGTCAAAGGCAAGGCGGTGATTATCCTGCGACACGAGCCCCAGCAAGACAATCCCCACAGCAAGTTCAATGGTACAGAACACTCGGCACACGCCCCGCTAAGCCGCAAAATCGCCAACGCCTTCGAGCACTCGGCGGCAGCCGTCATTTTCTGCACCGACGCCTTCGAGATCGACAAGAAACTGGCAATCCGCAAAAAGCAGTGGCGCACGGCCTTCGACGAACTGTGCAAAGCCGGCGAAGCGTTCGAGGCCCTGAAAAACCCCTTGCCCAGTAAGATTGCCGAGCATGCCCAGAAGATCGAAGAGCTGATCGAACGGGCGCAAGAGGCCACCGAAAACCTGCGAGCCGAGGCCGATCCGGTCCTACCCTTTCTTGCCACCGGCCCGAGCAACCCGCGCGACGGCTTCCCGATCGTTCACTGCCGCCGCGAGATAATCGATCGAATGCTCCGTGCGGCATGCGACACGGATCTAGCCACACTCGAAAAACAGATCGACGAAGGACCCTCGCCGCAAAGTCGCGAACTTCCCGGCTGGCGGGTCACCGGCCGAATCGACGTGATTCGCAAGCAGGTGGAAGCCAAGAACGTTGTGGGAGTTCTGCCGGGCAAAGGCCCACTGGCCGACGAAGTAGTGGTTGTCGGTGCCCACTACGATCACCTTGGCTTCGGCGGCCATGGCTCGCTGGTGCCCCAGAAGCACGAAGTACACAACGGCGCCGACGACAACGCTTCGGGCGTAGCCGTGCTGATCGAGGTCGCCCGCCAACTGGCGGCCCAACCGGAGAAGCTTCGCCGTAGCGTGATGTTTGTTGCATTCACTGGCGAAGAGCGCGGCCTGCTGGGAAGCGCTCATTATGTGCACCATCCGCTCTTCCCGCTGGAAAAGACCGTTGCCATGCTCAACATGGACATGGTCGGCCGCCTACGCGACGACAAATTGATTGTTACCGGCACCGACACATCGACCGCGTTTGTTGATCTGCTGGACAAGATCAACGAGAAGCAAAATCTTACGCTGGTGAAGCGCAAGGGTGGATTCAGCCCGAGCGATCAGACTTCGTTCTACGCCAGAAAAATTCCCGTGCTACATTTTTTCACCGGCACACACAAAGACTACCACCGCCCGAGCGACGACTTCGAAAAGCTCAACGTGCCGGGCATGCGCCGCGTAACGTCGTTTGTCGCCGCGATGACGGAGGTTCTGGCCAACGTCGACCAACGGCCCGACTACGTGGCCGTGGCCATGCCGAAACGAAGCGGCGGCACGCGACCCTACTTGGGCACGATTCCCGACTTCGGCAACGAAAAACCCGGTTACGCGATCAGTGGCGTTGCTAAGGGTGGCCCCGCCGAACGCGCCGGCCTGCAAGGCGGCGATTCGATCGTCCAGTTTGGCGACAGCAAAATCGGTGGACTAGAGGACATAGACAGTGCGCTGCGAAAGTACAAAGCCGGCGATACGGTTCGCGTGGTTGTGCTGCGCGACGGGCAAAACGTGGACTTCCAGATCACGCTCGATCCCCCACATTGACCGGCATCCAATTTCCCGCCAATCGGGGCAAAGGCTGGCGCCGCCACGCCCAAATAACCGATAAAACCGTGGCAATCGGAAATCTGTCCAGCCTGCGCGTTTGCAGTCAGTGCTAGCACGGCGCGATTCCTGCAACCGCAACTGCTCTTGCAGCAAGCAGTTACGGCAAAAGAGGCCCTGCCGCAAGATCTGATCTTTACCCAAACGGGCCTTGTGGGCAGAATACCGCCACCCTGGGAGCCATTTTCAGTCTACACAGTCGCCCAAGTCGGTGAGGCGTCCTTGCATGGGAAGCGGACGCCGAAGCATGGAAGACCGACTGCAACAGCAAGGAGTGCTGAACGTGAGGAAGACCCATCTTTTGGCCATTTTGGCGTTGACGGTTTTGTCGACAAGCCTGTTGGGCTCGTCCGCTCTTGCCCAAATGGCACGCCAACCCGCCAGGACCGGTGTTGCTGGTGCTTCGCCGCTGGCGCTGATCGACGTCGCTTACATTTTCAAGAAACATCCCCGCTTCAAGCAGATGATGGACGACATGAAGGCCGATGTCGAGCGAGCGGAAACCGCCGTGAAGAATGAGCGGGAATCGATCCGCATGCTTGCCGAGCGGCTGGAGCAGTACCACAAGGGTTCGCCCGACTACAAGGCCATCGAAGAAGACATTGCCAAGCGTCAGGCCGACATGGCTGTTCGCGTGCAAATGCAGAAGCGTGAATTCCTACAGCGCGAAGCCAAGATCTACCACGCCGTGTACCAGGAAATTCAGCAGGAAGTAGAGTACTATGCCGCCAGCAACAACATTTCGCTGGTCCTGCGTTTCAACGGCGACGCCGCCGACGTGGAGAACCCCCAAGAGGTTCTTCGCGACATCAACAAGCCGGTGGTTTATTACGGCCGCCACCTCGACATCACGCCCATCGTGCTGAAGTCGCTGGAGTCTCGTAGCTTTTCCGCGCAGCCTCAACCGCGGGTTAGCGGCTTTGGCGGGGGTACAACACGCCCCGGCGTTCAGCCCAGGTGAGTCGTGCATCGCTGTTGCATGCCCGTCAAGGATGGCGGGATAGCTACCCCAGGGTGTTTTTTTGATGTCATGGACGACAGGCGTTAACTGAATGTTTTCCACCCGAAATCAGCGAACGATTGCATCGGCAGCAGTGGTCACCGGGTTTGGCTACTGGACTGGGCGTGACGTGCAAGTTGAGTTTCGCCCAGCCGAACCCGATACCGGGATTGTTTTCGTTCGCCGCGATCTTGACGGTTGTCCGCGAATCCCGGCCAGCGCCGTGCATCGCACCAACACTCCCCTGCGTACGAGCCTCAATGTGGGGGTCGCCAATGTGGAGATGGTCGAGCACATCATGGCCGCGCTGGCCGGCCTGCAAGTCGACAACTGCGAGATCTGGGTGGATCAAGAGGAAATGCCTGGCTGCGACGGATCCAGCCTTCCCTTTGTCGAAGCGATCAACAACGCAGGAACGACTATCCAGCCGGCCGTTCGTCGTCAGTTCGTCGTTCCGCGTGTGATCCGCATGGGCACCGACGAATGCTGGGTCGAAGCCCGACCGTGCTGCTCGGGCAAGACGATTCTCCAATACGAGCTCGATTACGGCGTCGGGAACCCGATCGGACGACAAACGCTGGAAGTAGCGCTGTCGCCGAAGTTTTTCCACAAGAGCTTGGCTCCCAGCCGCACGTTTCTACTGGAACACGAGGCCGATGCGCTTCGCGCACAGGGAATGGGACTTCGGGTTACCTGCCAGGATCTGCTGGTGTTTGGCCCGCAAGGCCCCATCGACAATTCCCTTCGCTTCCCCGATGAGTGCGTCCGACACAAAATGCTCGACATGGTCGGCGATCTGGCGTTGGCCGGTTGCGATCTGGTCGGTCGTTTCACAGCCTATCGAAGCGGCCACCGGTTGAATGCCGCATTGATCCGCACCTTGCTCGCCGACGCCGAAAACGAAAGAAGTCTGAAGCGTTGTGCTTGAATCGGTGCCGCCCTCCATTCATTCACTAGGTAAGGCACAATAATGAATTCGCGTGGCCAACAGCGCCACCTGCAATCGGAGGAACTGTCTCATGGCAACCCATGTTGCCGCCACCGCATCCGTAGATCCCCGAGCCCAACTCGACGATGGCGTCGAGGTTGGGCCGTTTTGCGTTGTTGGCCCTCGCGCTAAGATCGGGCAAAACACGGTCCTGCACAACAACGTTACCTTGATGGGCGATGTTGCCCTGGGCTGCGACAACGAAATCTATCCCAACGTGGTGATTGGCGGCGCCCCGCAAGACGTGACCTACGCCGGCGCGAAGACCAGGGTAATCCTGGGCGACAACAACGTGATTCGCGAAGGAGTAACGATCAACCGTGCGTCGGAAAAGGAAAACGGCGTCACGCGGCTTGGCGATCACAATTTCCTGATGGCCTGCTGTCACGTAGCCCACGACTGCAAGTTGGGCAGCCACATTGTCATCGCCAACAACACGCTGCTCGGCGGCCATGTTCATGTGCACGACTACGCATCGCTTTCCGGCAACGTAGCGGTACATCACTATTCGACCATCGGCAGTTACGCGTTCGTGGGCGGGTTAAGCGGAGTCCGGCAGGATGTGCCCCCGTTTATGCTCGCCGAAGGCGTACCCGCCCGACCACGGTGCATCAACGCCGTTGGACTGCGACGGAATGATTTCCCGGCCGATGTGATCTCCGCCCTGGCCGATGCCCATCGCTTGCTGTTCCGCTCGAAGGTGGGCTTGGATAACGCCTGGGATATCCTGCGCAACAAGGGCCTCATGCTGCCCCAGGTCAACCAATTACTCACCTTCCTGCAACACCAGTACGAAGGTTCCCACGGTCGGGGACGCGAACGCCGCATGGCAGCCTGAGCTCCCCTGCAGGTTCTCCCCTCGACCCGATCGAAAACGCGAGAGAGCGACCATATGAAACCTTTGCGAATTGCCGTCGTTGGAGCAGGACGTCTTGGGGGATTTCACGCCCAAAAGCTCGCTGCCAATCAACGGGTGGAACTGGTTGCCGTGGTCGATCCCGATTCGGCACAGCGAGATCGGGTTGCCCAACAGTGCAACACCCAATCGCTGCCCGACTACCGAAAACTGCTCGAACAGCGAGCCCTCGACGCGGCCGTCGTGGCCGCTCCCACAAAACTCCATCACGCCATCGCGAGCGACCTGCTCGGCGAAGGCGTACACGTGATGGTCGAGAAGCCCATCTGCACCACCCGAGCGGAAGCCAACGACCTGGTCGACTTGGCGGAGCGCAAAGGCTTGGTGTTGCAAGTGGGCCATGTGGAACGATTCAATCCCGCGTTTGTCAAGGCCACGGCCCACACGCCAAGCCCGAAATACATCGAGGCCGTTCGGAGCAGCGGCTTCACCTTTCGTTCGACCGATGTCGGTGTGGTCCTCGACCTGATGATCCACGACATCGACCTTGTCCTGTCGCTGGTTCGTTCGCCACTAAGGCGAGTCGAAGCGTTAGGGCTCTCGGTACTCGGCGGTCACGAAGACGTTGCCAACGCCCGCTTGGAGTTCGAGTCGGGTTGTATCGCCACGCTGAGCGCCTCGCGCGTTAGCTACGACCCCAGCCGGCGAATGCACGTCTGGTCGACGCGAGCGTTCGCGGGCATCGACTTCGCCAGCCGTACGACCAACGTGGTGCAACCGAGCGAAACCCTGCTGCGGCGGAAGTTCGACGTCGATTCGCTGTCGCCCGACGAAGTCGAGTACTACAAACAACACCTGACCGAAGAGCATTTACCGCTTGAGACCGAACAGTTCGAAGCCGTCGACGCCTTGGCCCTGGAGGCCGAAGACTTTGTCGACGCCATTCTCTCGCCACGTGCGCCTCGCGTCTCGGGCGCTGCCGGCCGCGATGCGCTGGTGGTAGCCGAAGAGATTCTCGCTAAAATCCACACCCACGCCTGGGACGATTCGGTCGACGGCCCGGTGGGACCAATGGGTGTACCGCGTCGGCGCGTGATTCCGGCGCCGCACTTCGCGGTCACGCCGGTCGAGGCGCCGATGGTTCGCAAAGAAGCCGGGTAGCAATCACCCAAGCCGGGTGCCATGGGCAGCTTGCCTGCCCTTGCTTGGACTGTGGCGGACAAGCCGCCACTGGCATCCGATTCACCAATCCACGATTGGCGGACCACAAGAGGCTGTGAAGTTCGGCAGCAGTCGGCTTGCGTTAGCGCACAGGGCGCCAACAAACGGGTACTACCGCATCCTTGACAAAACCCCGCTTCCGTTGGTCGCTAATCGTTGTCAAAAAAACAACGATCATAAAAGCTGGCAGTACAGCGCGCACTTCCAACGCGTCGTTCCGAGAAAGCTTGTACCCGCAATGGGTAGCGCTGAAAGAGACATCAGCGAGGATACGGCGTTCGCGATTCCGGCTTACGTTCCGTCACCGTCTGCAGCAGCTCTTCTGCACGGCGCATGATATCGCTACTGGCACCGTGAACGGTGTCGTAACGCTGTGTCGCCGGATCGGTCGCCACGAACTGCCCCTGGCAGTGCTGGCAGACGACCCGCTTGCCCAGATACTCCACGCGAATCTGAAGCCGCCGTCCACACGTAGGGCATACCTGACAGAAGTAAGTGGAGTTCGACATCGCGGCACCTCCTGCAACCAAGCGACCATCCGTCAATACTCGCATATGGTAGCGGAGAATGGGAATATGTCAACCATGGATATTATCTTTCACCCCGGCATCTGGAGGGCTGCATAGACAGCGCAGCCAACGAGGGGATATTAAAACACAGGGGCAACGCAATACAGGGGGTTTTCGGCGTGCGAGCGCCCAGCCAGTGTTTGCCTCTGCCCGTAGGCATTTCTCGATAGCCGAATGTGGTAGAAACCGTTCGTCCGGCAAATCGAGGATGCCGGCGCCAAAAAGCCGCCTCGCACAGACATCGCAACCCACTGCTGTTATTGCATTTACGACGCATTACGCAGCCGCCACTCCGCAGGTCGCCTTTGCGTCCGGGTAAGCAGCTTCTCCGCACTCGGCGCGCGCCGGGGGCAACCTATACTTTCAGTGCCGTGGCACATGGACCATGGCCGATGATAAACGGTAACCGCACACGTTTTGCTGCGGTAAGCCGCCGGTCGATCCACCCACCGAATACCAGTCCCCACCCCCGACTGCGCGTTGCTGCGTGATTGTCTCCCAGGAAATCACGCACGTGCTTGTTCACGAGATGCGTGGTCGCAAACTGGATCAAGCACGAGGGAGATCTCTCGGATGCCAAACTCACCCCAAACCACGCTTCGGCCTTCCGTACGCACCGTTGGTGCCCGCTATCGGCCCAATCGTCCCACGAGTGCCGGAACCGCAGCCAATCGGATGTCCATCGGCTATCTCATGAAACACATCTTGATCCAACTGCTATTAACCGGCCTGGTTACCCTGACGGCAATCTGTTGCTTCGCCGCGTCGGAAGTCATCTCCGGTAGCGAAACTCCGGCGTCGGCCGATCAGCCAGTGCAGACAGCCGCGCAGCCGGTCACCTCGAAGGATGGCGCAACCGCGTTGCTATCTTTCGCCGAAGTCAAAAAAACAGTGCTAAAACATTTCGCCGGCATGCGTGGCTACGAACCGGGCGATCTGCTCACGCAAGGTGAAGTCGCTCCAGTTTTCCAGCTATTAGCACACCAAGGCTGGACGGTAACCGATGCCAAGGAGATCTTGGAGAGTGTGCCCACGGAAAGCGATTTCATCGTGCAACAACTTCGTACGCCCGAGGGGCTGAAGTTCATGCGCGAGATTTCCGGAACTCCCCATGCCTACGATCGCTTGGAGCGAATGACCCATCTCCCCCGCGGCAAACAAACGGTCGCAACATTGATCGGTCGCGGCCCTAAGGGGGCAGACGTGATTACCTACTTCGCCGACACCAAGGACGGCGCCAAGATGGGACGTCAACTTTCGAAGTCGCGCGGCGCCGCCGACTTCAACAAGCCAACCGGCCGAATTTACACGGCCGACATGCTCCTGAAACGGCTTCAGAAGAGCTACAAACAGGCTGCAAAGGCGTTGGAGGTTGGGAGCGGGAGCTAGGCGATCAAGGCATGGTCGCTTCAGGATCATGTGACCCCACCGGCTATTTCACGCGAGTGGCCTTGCGGATCAGTACCGTTTGCTCCGGCAAATTCTCAAACTGCTCGGTATCGTGGGTTTTCACACCGGCAATTCGGTCGACCACGTCCATCCCTTGAGTCACTTCGCCGAACACGCAGTAGCCGTAGCCGCCCAGGGTTCGGTCGGTGTGGTCGAGGGCCTTGGAATTGTCGTTGACGTTGATGAAGAACACACACGTCGCACTGTCGATGGCTTCCGCCTTGCGTGCCATGGCCACGGTGCCTCGCACATTGCTTAGGCCATTGTGGGCTTCATTGCGAATGGGAGTGCGGGCCGGCTTCTCTGTCATGTCGTCCGTGTAGCCGCCGCCGATGATCAACTTCGGTGCGTCCTGAATCACTTCGTGGAAAATCGTGCCGTCGTAGTGGCCGGCATCGACATAGTCGAGGAAGTTCTCCACGGTCAACGGCGCGTTCTCGCTATCGAGTTTGATCGTGATATTCCCCATGCTGGTTTCCAACGCGACCTGAGGGTGCAAAGGATCGCCAGCCGGCTGGGCGGCGGCCGATGTAGACGCGTCGGAATCGGGCGCCGCGGTCGACTGTTCCGCTCCGCCTTGCTCAACGTCTGCTGGCGTTTTCGGTGAATCGTCCTGGGTTTGCCCTCCGCAACCCAGCACCAGAGTGATAACCCCAAGGACCAGTGCCGCCGTAAACCCCCGTCGATAGACCTTCACTGTCGTGCCTCCAAGTTTTGTTTCCAAGCTTCCGAAAACGCACCTGCGCCCCATCGACCACCGGCCGAAGTGCGTCTGGACAAACTTTTTCAGGTCAAAAATGTCAGCCCCCGTGTTGCGTATCTTCCGCAGAATGGCCGTTTCGTGCAACCTCGTTTCTGTTACATCTCTGCAAGACGGTGAAAATTGGGGGGCAGAGTGTTTCCATTAGACGGAACTCGTTGTTAGAATATCTGATCATCGGGCAACCGATTTTCAATCAGTCGACGGCTAGCCCGGAACCTAGTCGCCGCCATTTACCGGGGGGGGGCACTACCCGCCATCGGCAATCGCGGTATCAATGGAAATAAGCGAAGTACGGGCTGCCCGGGAGTGGCATCGCCCAAACACTTGATAATGGTTCGTAGCGGAACTCACGGACTCGTTGTTTGTTCCATACTATTAGTGCCGAGATCCCAGTGAGGGGCCCCAAAGGTTTCCCCCCCCCGAGGAAAAACGCTCTTTCGGTGGTTTCTCTGGCAATCCTTCATTATTGGCATAGCGAGCAGAACGGGGCGACTAACGGGAGCTCGGAAAATCATTTGCCCGGCTCAGCACGGCCGCTCCAATTAATGCCCAGACATCAAATTGTCACCTGGAACCCCAACAATGGTAATGGCTTGCGTCTTCGCTGCCTGCAATACAATTCTTGCGTTGGTTGGGTAAATGTACAGTCGCTGGTTTAACATCGCGGTGGTAGGGTTGTGGTTGTCGACGATGACCTGGCTGGTTGTCGCCAAGGTACTGCCCTCACTACTGGTGGGCGAACCGCCAAGCTACAGCACAATTATCGAGACAAAACAGCGTGATCTGCCGGTGGGATGGCAGATGACCTTCAACGGGCGTTCCTTGGGCTGGGCGTTGAGCCGCACGGTGCCCATGGCCAACCATCTGACCGAGGTCCGCAGCCGCGTGCATTTCGACGAAATCCCGCTACAGGACCTCACCGGGGGACTGGGGAGACTGATCCAACTTCCCATTCCCGACATGCAGATGGACGTCAACAGCACGCTGACGATCGACTCGCTCGGCCGACTCGTGCGATTCGACTCGGCGGTTCAGGTGGATAAGTTCAATAACGTGATTCGCCTGCGGGGAACGGTCGAAGACACCCAATTGAGCTTGGCAGTCCGGTCCGGCGGCTTTTCCTACACCACGGAAGCCTATCTGCCGCCCGACGCCCTCTTGTCCGACGCCCTTTCGCCTCAGCCGAGGTTACCTGGGCTGCGGAAGGGCCAAACCTGGACCGTGCCCGTCTATAGCCCCCTGCGCCCGCCAAACCACCCGATGGAGGTGCTTCACGCCGCCGTGGAGGAGTTGGATACCATTGTTTTCGAGGGCACCGCGGAAGATGTCTGGTTGGTCGTTTATCGTACCGATCCCGGTTTTCGTCTGGGCAAGGACGACCAACCGCGTGGCCGCCTTTGGGTGCGACCCGACGGCACCGTCTTGCGACAGGAAGTGATGCTCCTCGATTCCGTCATGTCGTTTGAGCGACTTTCGGACGAAAAAGCGGTTGCCGTGATGCAGCAGATCGATTCCGACCGCTACCGCCGAGAGCCGGGACGCGAGCACTGGCGAGGTGGCTTTCCGCGAGGCCCTCGCCGGCATCACCCCGGTTGGCGTGGCCGTCGCCGTTGGAGGGACGGCATCGAGCAGTTGCCCCCCTGGCCCAAAGCCGAGACCCCTTGGGTTAAAGCTATTATTGAAGAACAGCGCGAACAAGCCGAACAGGAACAAGAAACCGACGAGCCGGTCGAGCCAGGAACACCGGCAATCGCGAAAGCGACCATTACAGAATAAGCGGCAGATGATGCGCCATGACGTTCGAAGCGGGCAAGTTCGTCTACAATTGCGTTCGTACTACTGGCACCCATTGATGTCTGCATAGCGACTCTCTGAGGTCAGGCGGTTGCGTTTCGCAGGCATTGGAAAAACAGAGATAGGCAATCTCCGCAACTCGGAACTTGGCGAAGACACTCGGGCTGCGGCCTTGACGGTCTTCGCCAAGCACCGGAACGTTGCGTTACCGGTTGGCGGTCGCATGATTGAATTTCAAAAAGTCACCCGGAGCTACGGGACCAAAGTCGCTGTCGACGGCCTGCAACTCACGGTCCAACCGGGTGAACTGTTCGCCCTGCTGGGCCCCAACGGAGCAGGCAAGACCACGACGATCAAGATGCTGGTCGGCCTGCTACGTCCCGACGCGGGCGAAGTCCGTGTTTGTGGACACAATCTGGTTCGCACTCCCCGCCTGGCGACACGCTGCATTGGTTACGTGCCCGATCAGCCGTTCCTCTACGACAAACTTACCGGGCGAGAGTTCCTCGAATTTGTCGCGGAAATTCGGGGATTGGACCGCGACACCATCGAAGAGCGAATCGCCGAACAAACGGAAAATTTTCATCTCGAAGCGTTTATCAACGATCTGGCCGAAACTTATTCTCACGGCATGAAGCAGCGACTCGTGTTTGCTTCGGCCCTGTTGCATCACCCGGCGGTGCTGGTCATCGACGAACCCATGGTCGGCCTCGACCCGCGCACCGTCCGCCTTGTGAAAGATCTCCTGCAACAGCGTGCCAAGTGCGGCACGATCGTTTTCATGTCGACCCATACGCTGTCGGTGGCCGAAGAAATCGCCGATCGCATTGGCATTGTCAACCACGGACAGCTCCATTTTCTGGGCACCGTTCAACAGTTACAGCAAGAGTTGGCCTCTCACCACACCTCGCTCGAGGCCCTCTTCCTGCAACTGACCGAAGAAGCCGAAGAAGACAACGCAGAAAGCGAAGACTCCTACACGCCCTAAACTGCCGCTTGACGGCACAAGCGAATCGTGAGCCAAGAACTGTCGTCGACCCCGCCCCTTGGACTGTACGCCGGAGACTCCTCCGCCGCGCCGGCCGAGGATCTTCTCTCGATGGAAGCCGAGGCCCGGGCTTTTTGGCGCGTCCGGCGTCGCCTGGCCGTGGCAACCATTCGGCAGGCGCTGGTTCAGATGCGCTTTCGCATCGGGTTGGTCACCGTGTTGGGGCTCTTTCTGTGGATCGGTCTGTTCGTCATGTTCTGCCACGGGTTCGATTTCCTGAAAACCGGCATCCAGGACCAACGAACTCACGACGACATGGTGCGCATCGTCTTTTGCATGTTCTTTGGCGCACTGATGGTGATGCTGATTTTTTCTTCAGGCATTATCCTTTACGGCTCGCTATTTAGGTCGCGGGAGATCGCGTTTTTGCTTAGCAGTCCCGTGCGCACGCAGCGCGTGTTTTTGCATAAATTCCAGGAAGCCGTACTGCTAAGCAGTTGGGGATTTCTGCTGCTGGGAAGTCCCATGCTGCTGGCGTTCGGAATCTCGACCGAAGCACCGTGGTACTATTACCCCATTATGCCGGCTTTCCTGGTGGCCTTCGTGTATATTCCCGCGGGATTGGGCGCCATTCTCTGTCTCACCATTGTGCGTCATGTGCCGCAATATCGGCTCAAGGCCGTGGTGATTGCCGGCGCGTTGTTGTTGATAGTCGCCGTCTGGTACACCTGGACGACCATTACCGGCCCGGAAAGCGACATTTTAACCCCCAGTTGGTTCCGCGACATGCTCGCCCGGCTCAAATTCTCCGAACAACGATTGCTGCCAAGCTGGTGGATAAGCTCCGGACTCCTTCAAGCCGCCCGTGAGGTATGGTCCGATGCCGTACTCTTTCTCACCTTGCTGGTCGCCAACGCCCTGTTCATTCGCCAGTTGGCCATTTGGATCGCTGGGTGTTATTACCGTAAGGCCTACAACGTACTCTACGGGCGGCCGGTTGGGCGTCGTGTCGATCGAACGGCCTGGGTCGAACGATTCGCTCGTTGGGCAGTCAGCCCCTTTCCGCATCAGATTCGGCTGCTGTTGACCAAAGACTTCCGTCTCTTCCGTCGCGATCCCGTGCAGTGGTCTCAGTTCCTTATTTTCTTCGGTCTGTTGGCCCTGTATTTTGTGAATATCCGGCAGTTCGACTACAACGACCGTTACATCGGTTGGGTCAACATGATCAGCTTCTTGAACCTCTCGGTCGTGGGCCTGCTGATGTCGACCTTCACCACCCGATTCGTTTTCCCGATGATCAGCCTGGAGAGTCAGCGGTTCTGGCTGCTAGGGCTTTTGCCCGTACGTCGCGAAACGATCCTTTGGAGTAAGTTTTTGTTTGCCGCCGGAGGCTCTATCATTCCCTGCTCGCTGTTGATCATGCTGAGCGATGTCATGCTGCACGTCAATACAACGGTTATGCTTAGCCATCAACTGACGTGTGTCATCCTGTGTGTCGGGTTGGCGGGCATCGCTGTGGGGCTGGGCGCACGGCTGCCCAACTTGCGAGAAACGTCGCCGGCGCGGATCGCGGCCGGATTCGGGGGAACGCTGAATCTAGTGGTCAGCACCCTGTATATCCTTATCGTGGTACTGTTGACCGCGCTGCCTTATCACTTCTACCTGGCCGCCGAGAGTTCGACCGCTGCGCGCATCCTCCCCAATGCCGACGAAACGGCCCTGCTTTGGTGGTTACAGGTGTGGCTTTGGGTAGGCAATGCCGGGTGCGTAGTGCTCGGGCTACTGGCCACCATCTTGCCGCTGCAAATGGGATTCCGTGCCTTTCGGCGTTTGGAGTTTTGAGGAAACGGATTTTTCTAGAGATGGAAACGAAGGTCTAGGGACAATGGCTTTCCGGCATCGTGCCGAAAACCTGTTGCCTTTGGCCGCCTTGAGTTGAACTAAAGGGGTTTTGGGGTGAATTTACTGCGTGATGGCACTCGACCGGAATACCTATTGCGCCAGTTTTTCCTGCTGGCGACCCTAACCTGCGGAACGTGTTGTGTGCTCAGCATGCCGGGATGCGGCCGACCGGCCGACGACGTCTTTCAGCAAGGACTGGCCTGTTCGAAAGATGGACGCCACGCCACGGCGATCGAATACTTCACCGAAGCCATCCGTCTGAAGCCGAACTTTGCCGAAGCATACTACCAGCGCGGTGTCGCCCGATATCACCAGGCCCGGCAACAGCAGGCCTCGGGTTGTCTGTCACACTCGGCACATTACGACGACGTTGCCCAAGAGCTTCGCGACCTTTTTCCTGGCCGCAATGTCGAGATTTCCGTACGCCAACGCTCTTTACATCTAAGTCCCACAATGGCCGACGACAAAACCATTGCTCAGCTTAGGGCAGATGACGTTGTGGATGTCGACAAACGAACGCCCTACCGTCAAGCGTGCGAAGTGTTGGCCGAACTGTCGAAACACCTCGCCGAGAATCCCGAAGATGCGGCGGCCTATAACAACCGAGGGTGCGTCTTCCAGCGTCGCGGAGACCTCGACAACAACACGGATGACTACGACCATGCCCTGGTCGATTTCGACGAAGTGCTTCGCCTGCGTCCCGACGACGCGGTGGCGCATTTCAATCGTGGCACGGTCTACGCGTTTCGCGCCGACACGAACGATTCGCCGGACGACTTTCGTCGGGCATTCGCCGACCTCGACGAAGCCATTCGCCTGGATTCCGAGATGGCCGCGGCTTACGCCACGCGTGGGCAACTTCACGAGTCGCAAGGGCAGTTGAAGGACGCCGTGGCCGATTTCACCGTGGCTGCCACGCTCGATCCCAATTTCTGCACCGTCACATCCCAAGAAAAAACACCTCTGCACGACAGTCTTTTCGCCGAGGCGATCGACGACTTCTCCGAAGCCATCCGCTTGGCTCCCGCCTTCGGCGCCGCCTATGCCAATCGCGGTCTGGCCTACTGGGACCAGGGCGATCACATCAAAGCCCGAGAAGACTTCGTCATGGCCGGCCAACTAGACGAAAAGCCGCGGTAGACGAAGTGGATAGAGGAGAGAAGTAGGTAGTGGATAAGAGGTGTTTTGAAGACGCCTCCCCTCTCCCTTGAGGGAGAGGGGCCGGGGGTGAGGGGATTCTCGCAACAGGCGTTTTCCCACCCATAGGCAACATCTTTACCACAGGCAACACCTTCACCGCTGCAAACCGCCCTCACCCGGCGGCTGCGCCGCCCCGCTCTCCCGCCGAGCGGGAGAGGGAAAGCTTTTTTGCAGATGCGCCCGTTGCAGTCTTATGGCAGCTTGCGAATCGTTCCGGGCACGATCGCTTCGTGCCGCAGGCTACTGGCCACGGCGGCGAAGCAGAGGGCCAGGCTGTCGAGGTTCAGCCGCGCACTGTGGCTGGGCTCACGATCTTCTTCGATTGCGCAAAGCAACTCGCCCATCGTACCGCGAAAGGCGTCGGGAAACCAGCAGCCCTCGAGCGCCGGCACCATCTGGCCTTCGGCCGTCACTAGCGTGACGACCTGATGACGCGAATCGGGCCCGTCGCTGCGGATCGTTCCTTCAGTTCCCACCACAATGGCCCGTTCTTCCATGCCGTAGAGCGTATGGGCATCGAAAACCATCGAGGCCTGGGCCCCGGTGTACTCGATCAACACCTGGGCGAGCAGCGGAGGAGCCATCCGTTGCGTGGGACTCGCCGTTCGCGAGGCATACACTCGTCGTGGCGTTTTTCCCGGGAAGAAACAGCCCACGATATCGAACCAGTGAATGGCAAAATCGTAGAGGATCAGTTGGTCGACCTTCTCGAACTCGGTGCCTTCAAGCCAGTGATGGCTCCAGTGAACATCGAAATGGGCAGCCATCGGACGCCCGATCAATCCAGCCGCAATGGCCTCGCGCATGTAGCTGAAATGCGGCGCCCAGCGACCGTTCTGGTTGACTGCCAACTTCAGTCCGCGACGCTCCGCCAGTTCGACCAGTTGCTGGCCCACGTCCAAATCCAGCACAAACGGTTTCTGGCTGAGTACGTGTTTATCGGCCAGCAGCGCGGCTTCGATAATCGACGGACGTTCGCGCGGATGCGTGGCGATGTCGACCACCGCGATGTCGTCGCGGCGCAGCAGGTCGCGATAATCGCGATAGACTTTGGCCTCGGGAAAGAACTCGGCCTTGCGTTTGCGTGCCCGACCGGTTTCGATATCGCACAGGGCAACGACGTGGTAGCCCGCGGTACGATAGGCGGTCAGATGGTCTTTCGTAATACCACCACAACCGATCAGCCCGATGTTTGGCCGATACGACACCGGATCGCGTGGCAAATACGGCAGCACGGGCGCCACCGGTTGATGAGCCTCGATCGACGAATCTTCACCGTTCGGCCTGACCATGGGGGGGACCTCACGCATGTACGACGCAACAGTTAAGGATCAACCGATAAACAACCTGCCGGTTCGCCGGGCCGTGCTTAGCTTCGCAACAATCATCCTAACGCACGAACGGCGCAATGGCTATTGGCAGCGATGATTTTGTGGAGCAGACGGAAGGCTTGCTTCGCAGCCAACCGCAAAACCGTCGGTGTTGCCCATGGCAACGAGAAGATCGGCTGTGTGGCGTTGTCTGAAGTGTGCCAGTGGCACATAACCTCAGTCCCTTTGGGCAATGCCATCCCGCCAACGCCCAAAGCGGCGGTGGTATGCGTCTTGTCGGTGCCGGGATCTTCCCGCAACCAACGCCTTCACCGCTGCCACATCCTCTCCCGTCCTGTGGGAGAGAATACGCTCACGACTTACGCCCCAGCGGAACGCGGACGTTGACGCCCTCGCCCAGCGCAATATTCAACCCCAGTTCCTGCCCCGGCCGACCGCCGACGACGTATCCTTGGGCGTTGTTCACCGGGTCGTGGAGGTCGGCCAACAGGTCGCGAACCTCCAACAACATGCCAAACGTTTCGCCAAGCGTGCCGATCGGCACCCCTTGCTCGATCGCTTCGTTCAGCTTGTCGACGGCCTTCTGAACGTCCTGCTTGTGGGGATCGCCGTCGGCCAGATCGCACGTGATTTTTCCGGTCTCGTCGAATTGTACGAACAAACCGTCGGACGTGTCGATGCCCTCGCCGCGGAAGTAGTCGTCGAGCCCTTCCGCCACGGCTTCGGTCATGCCGCTGATCTCTTGCTGAATGGCGGCATCGGCCTCTTCGGAAAGGACCACGTAGCTCGACTCTCCGCGATAGTCGAACGTAAACTCCACCTCATGGGCGTATTCGTCGGTGTCGCCGTCCTCGAACTCGTGGAGACGGAGGATATCGTGCATCACGACGTCCTGCCGCAACTCGTTCATCTCGGCCCGACGCTGCTGGGATTCCATGACGGCCGTGTGGATTTCCGTGTTGAGCTGCTGCCATTCTTGGGGCGTCAGCTCGCCGTCGTTTTCGCTCAACATATCGGCTGCCCGCTGCGATCCGGACTCCGCCAATTTGCCAAGCAATTCGTTTCGTGCCGACGAATCCCCGTCCGCGGCATCGCTGAGCTTCTGCATTCGCCACGGTGATATCTCGTTCGCCCAGGTACCGTCGAACCAGCTTTCGATCATTTCCTTTTCGTCGGAAGTGAGCGACTCGTCGGCCGTGGCCTCGACGCCGTGGAACCGACCAAACGATCCGAGCGTTACCTTGAACTCGTCGATCGACGCCGGCCCCATTTCCAATATGGGATCGACACAGTACTCGAACCAGATCATCTCGATCCCGTTCTGAAACTCGTCGATGCGGTAACCCAGGTCTTCTTCGCCGAGGGCCTCCTGGTCGATCAGTGTGTCGTTTTTGAAGGCGAACGACACCTCGAGCGGCTCGTCGTGCTCGGTCGTGAGAACGCCTTCGATCCCGCTGCTCAGCGCCCATTCCTCGCTCAACAGGGCGGCAAGCTCCGAGTTGTCGGTAGCCAGGTTGCCGTCGGAATCGAACGTAATCGCGTCGAGCGAGGCGCCCGCCTCGCGCTGCAACAGGTCGTCGTAAAGGATCTCCCACACCCGCGAATCGACCTCGGCAAGCGGCGTGAAGTCTTCTTCTTTCAGATGCTCTCCTCGCGTGAGTTGCTGATCGCAGACGTTCTTTCGGGCCCACTGTACAAGCATTTCGTCGACCAGCTTCGGGGCGTCGTTCAATGCCTCTTCGATGCGCGCGGCGGTCTTTTCGTCGGCGATGCCCTCGACGACAATCCGCCGGTCCTCCATGTCGATCTTGATTTCAAGCGTCTCGTCTTCCGCCAGTTCGACACCGAGTTGTTTGAGGATCGCGCCGACCTTCGTGTCGAGTCGTTCTTCTTCCGCTTGCACGATGGCGTGCATTTGGCGGATTCTTCGTATAGCCGAGTCGTGATCCGTATCCGTGCTGCTGGTGTCCGACATCTCCGAAAGCCCAAAGATCCAGGCCGTGAGATCCGTGTGCTTCGACACACGCTCCGAAGTCTCGGTCTCGGCGACCGTTTCGAGCACTGGCGTCTTGATGGTGGTCGAGTTTTCTGCCAGTTCGAGATTGGAATCGTCACTGACCGGCGTGGCACGGTAGAACGCCCATGCTTCGCTGGAAATGTCGACAACGTCGGCCGTTGTCTTCGCGGCCGACTGTTGTTCTTCGGCGGAACCGGCCGTGGTACTGTCGACCTTGCTGGCAACTCCGTTTGCCCAACTGGCCAAAGCCCCAACGGCCGTCGTTTGTGCGGCGACTTGGCTCATGCTGCGCACCTTTGCTCGACGTCTTAATGGCTTATCAGCAAACGCCCCGTTTACAGCGCGCTCCCCGGTGGCAAACATGCCCCCAAGGCGCTATCTACACAGCCATCTTGTTTATCGACTCCAAGAGTCGTACTTCGCGATGGGGGCACTTAAAAATACAGGTTAGTGAAGGTTTGCCGGTTGTAACGACGAGCCACAGGCCCCGCGGCACCGAAAAAACGCAGGGCGGCAGGGCCGCCAACCAAACGGTGCTACCGCACCCAGGCAAGAACCTGCTCCCACTGGTCGCTAATGGTTGTCAAAAACTTAACGGTCTTTGGGGTTATTGACGCTGGCGAAGCCCGTGGCGCTCTGCGACACAACCTTTTCGTCCGTATGGCTCCGTTCGCCGTGCTGAAGCACAGCCTACGGCCACGGTTGCGGTGGTGAGTCGCCAGGGAAGGCGTAGGCCTCGGGCAAGAGCCATTCGAATTGGACCAACTGGCCTTCCATCCACGCGACTACCTGCTCCAAGTGATCGTAGGTGCGTCGTAGCTGTTCGTACTCGGCAATCATGATCGCTTCAAGGTCGGTAAACATGGTGTTTTTCCCCCGCGCATGAAAAAAGGGAACGCCAAACCAAGGCCGCTCGCGGGACCCTTGCGACAGGGGCTAGCAGAACGGCACTTGGCCGACGCTCCCATACGGGGAGCGCGGTCCAAGTTCCTGCTTCTGCTACAAGGGCCCGAAGGCCCGGGGTCGCAATTTCCCGCGAAGCAACAACTTGACGCCACGCACGTCAATCGGATTATCAAAGCAATCCTATCGTCGAAACCCCAAAAAAGCAACCGCCCGCCGCCGGCATTTTGGGTGCCACGGAGTGCTCGTCAGCCAATGCCTTTTAGAGTAACCGGCGGTTGTCAGCCGGTTAGGTGGTAAAAAACCATGAAGGCCATGAAGAAAGCAGTAGGCGACGGGCAAAACGGCAATTCAAAAGTGTGCCACTGGCTCTGCCAGTGCTCCCTTGAATCGACGGTCACACGAGCCCTTCCTTGCAAGGCATGGCTCAAGGATGAATCGTCAACGTATACGTTTACCCCAAGCCTTGCCCACAACGCACCCGAGAGCCAACGGCACCCCAGCACTGGCAAAGCCAGTGGCACTCGGTTTGCAGCTTTTTCGTCGGGGTCACGGAGCCGTTAAGCCACACAACATCTTCGTACCTCTTTGTGGTTTCGTGGCAACAATCGCCACAAAAAACACAAAAAACGGGAAACCGGCCGGATGGTCCTGCCGGAGTGTGCCACTGGCTCCGCCAGTGCTCCCTTGGGACCAACAGCCATACGAGCCTTCTCTTGCAGGGGGTGGCTTGGGGATGAACCGTCAATGTGCCGTCTCCCCATTTCTCCCACACAACGCACCAGAAAGCCAGTCCCAACACGGCACTGGCAAAGCCCGTGACACATAACCTCAGTCCCTTTGGTCAGTGCCACTCTGCCGTGTCAACGTCTTCTCGGGGTGTTTTGTCAAAAGCTCAATCTCTTCTTGAAAAACCAACTTCCGGGCACCTTTGCCGTCATCCTTAAAAATCAGCGTAATGTTGACAGTTACCGTTTGAAGGTTAGGTTTGAGAGCAATTACATAACCATCGGGGACTATTGCTTTTGACACAACATTCGACTCCCCATCCTCCTGCCAGACAATCTCGCGTCCAAGAGGGATAATCTTGGCCTTGAAGTCCATGGCGTCTTTCCCGCGAGAGTCCGTCACATCCGTGTTCACCCTATGCACTGAATATTGTTGTGTGATATCAACAGGCTTACGGCAGATTGCCAGTTTGCCATCGGATGTCTCGAATACGGCGAAATACCAGTTGCCTTGCCTCTTTGCCACGAGAAGCTCGAATCCATCACGTTGAACGACTCCAAGCCACGGCAGCAAACCGTCAGGGGGCGCAACGCATACTCCAGAGTCTGCGAAACCAGACACTTCTCCGGTAGTCCCTACGAACAAGAGACACAAAAGACTGATTCGAACGGAGAAGATTGAATAGAGAGGCATCACGATAACTCCTGCAACAAGATATGCCAAGCTGTAGGGTGGGTCGAGCGCAGCGAGCCCCACCAATCTCGGCTTTGGTTCGACCGTCGAATACGCCAATGTCAATGAAACCCTTAATAGCCAGGCATCGTGTGGAACCGCGATCGGTTGGCAGCGAAACAAGAAATCGGTGGGGCTCGCTTTGCTCGACCCACCCTACGTTACTCTGATATATCCGCGACTTCATTAATCAAGATCGCCAGCCTAGCAGGGCGAACGCGAAGGTTGAGCAAGTGCTGTTTCATTTCAGACCTTCCTGTTGAATGCCTCAGCCAAAACAGATGAAATCAGGGAATTAAGCGGTAAACGGCATTCGCTTTCCGATAGTACACCACCTGTGCATGCAATCGTACGGCATAAGTTTCAGGGGAACAATGGTTTGGGTGCCCGGGATAGGACCTGCGGCAACGAAAGGAGCGTCATAGGGGCGAACCACTCACGGAGCTTTTAGGCCAGAAGTCGGGACGGGCAAACACAATCACCAACGTTCCACCTCCCCCCTAGCCTCTCTTCTCCTGCGTCAAGCTCGATCGTTGGCCGGGCTGGTCGGCGATCCATCTAGCGGGTGGCGTCTGATTAAGTCGATGAGAAAAAACAACTTACGAAAACACCAGCGCCGTTTTCCTTGGTGCGCAGGTTTGTGCAAATACCAGTTTCTGGCCGGTGGCGCAAGTTGTTTTACAGAAACTACTTACGCGACAAATCGGCGAACTTGTTGAACAGTGGTTAACTCGCTCAAAAACGGCGATTCGCGACGGCGGCGTAAGTCGTTGAAAGCAAAGAGGTAACGCGACGGGCACTTATTGAACACTGGGGCCCAAGTCCAAGTCTGGGCAGTGATCAACTTGGGCAAGAAAAGATAGTTTTTCGAGGGGGGGCGGCGACGTTGCGGATGCCCAGCGCAAGCGGCTCATTCGCTTTGGTTCGGCACGGGTTGGCAAGCAGGCCCGTGGCACCGAGACGACGCAAACGGCCTCTTGGCCGAGGGCCGTTACCATGCGGCCGGCAATCACCCCAAATCAGAAATCCGAAATCCCCAATCAGAAATCGTAGGGGGGGCTATTCGCCGTCGAGGATCATATGGCAGTAGCTGTCGTAGCGGCGTTCATCGAGGTGGCCGTCGGCTACTGCGTCTTTCACTGCACATTCGTCTTCGTGCGTGTGGGTACAGTCGGGATACCGGCAGAGGTTGACGTAGGGGCGAAGATCGCGGAAGAAGCCGGGGATCTCTTCGGGGATGACGTCCCAAAGGGCAAACTGGCGGATGCCCGGCGTGTCGACCACATAGCCGCCGCAGCACAGCGGCAATAGTTCGGCCGTGGTCGTGGTGTGGCGCCCTTTTTGGTTGTCGGAACTGACGGCCGCTACACGCAGTCGCAGGTCGGGGTCGATGGCGTTGAGCAACGACGACTTGCCCACGCCGCTTTGCCCGGCCAACACACTCTCGCGGCCGCGTAACGCTCGGGTGAGACGCTCGATTCCAAAGCCCGTCTTGGCGCTGAGTAGCAACACCTCGTAGCCCATCTGGCTGTAGACGCCCACCAACGGCTGCAGCGACGCCGGTTCGACCAGGTCGATTTTGTTGATGCAGATAACCGGTTTGACACGTCCCTTCTCGCCGGCCACCAGCAGGCGGTCGATGAGGTTGGGTTTCAGCACCGGTTCGGCGGCGCTGGAGACGATCAACAATTGGTCGACATTGGTGACGATGATATGCTGCCGGGATCGGCTGGTCCGGCAGATGGAGCCGTGGCGAGGTTCGACGCGCTCGATGATGCCCTCGGCCGGGTCGCTGTTGGGCTCGGGGCGAAAGAGTACGCGGTCGCCGGCCACAACGACGTGTCGCTGGTCGGTGGCAATGGTCTTCAGCAGCCGACGGGTGACGCACTGGTGCTGCCTGCCCTCGTCGTCTTGGACCATGCTGATCAGCCCACGCACGGCGAGCACGCGCCCGCGGAGGCAGGCCGATTCGTCGACTTCGATTTGCACGGCGAAACCCGGCTCGTCGCCATCGACTTCGCCGCCGATCACGGTGCGTTTGCGGGTGAGTTCGCCCTTGCCGCTGATGCGCTCGGTTTGCTGGGGAGTTTCCTCCTCGAAGCCGTGTTCGTCGAACTGGCGTTTCCAGTCGGTGCGGCGCGTTCGCACACTACGGTTCTTGCGGAACTCGGTACGGATCTTCCGTTGCTTCTTTGCCATATAGACGCTTGTTCTCGCGCGACCTCAGACTACTTCTTGGGTCGTCTCGTCAAGCGGTACCCGCGCAACGGGTCCGGCTCGTCCTTGGTGACCTCGTAGCTTCTTGGCTCGTCCTGCTCGAAGTGTGCGCGGATTTTCGAGGCGCGGCCGCGATCCAGTCCTGCCCGTTCGAGCAACGACGTGTTGAAGATGTCGTTGTCCCGATCGTCGGGTGGCGGGGGGCCGACGGCGCCCAACTCGACGGGCGAATACTTCATCTCGTACTTGTGCTTGGCGATCGAGAGGATGTCGCCCGGGTCGATTCGCTTTTCGGTCACGCGAAGACCGTTGACCTTCACGCCGTTGCGGCTCTTCATATCGCGAACGTACCAGTATCCGCCGGTAACGGTCAACTGGCAATGGTGTGCCGAAACATTGGAAAACCGCAGGACGATATCGCAGCTTTCGCGCCGCCCGACCAGCAGGTTTCGTTTCAACAACGGGATAGGGTCGCCCCCTCCCACCGGCACCAATTCGCCGCACCCCTTCACTGGATCCATATGCTTGAGCCCTGTAGCTAGAAAACGTAAGATGAAGCAATGTCTAAAGTTAAAGTCTAGGCTGGTTGTTCCATGGAGTCAACAGACCGACAATCCGATCTACCCAGTTTGGCGGACTGGCGGGCTGCCGGGCTGTTGTACTACAGTCGCAACTTCTTTAATCGTCGACAGTTCGGCGAACGGGCTTGGCGTATCAGCGTCGATGGAGGCTTCTGCTGTCCCAATCGGGATGGGACTTGCGGCACCACCGGGTGCGTGTTTTGCGACCCGGCGAGCTTCAGTCCGAGCCGCCGGTTGGCGGGCCGATCGATCACCGAACAGATCGACACGGCCATTGCCCGCTTGGTTCGGCGGCGGAAAGTCGGCAGGTTTCTCGCCTATTTCCAGCCGGCAACTAATACGTATGCCGAAGTCGAGCGACTTGAGGCCGCCTACGAAGAAGCCTTGCGACATCCCCAGATCGTCGGATTGATCGTCGGCACGCGTCCCGATTGCGTTGGCCCGGAAGTGCTCGACTTGCTCGAACGTTTGGCCCGTCACACGTGGCTCTCGGTAGAGTATGGATTGCAGACGATTCACGACCGCACATTGACCTGGCTAAGACGCGGGCACGATTACGCGGCGTTCGTCGATGCCGTGACGCGGAGCCGAGGGCGAGGGTTCGATATTGGGGCCCACGTCATCCTAGGGCTGCCCGGCGAATCGGGCGACGACATGCTGGCCACCGCCCGGGCGCTGGCCGATTTGCACATCGACTCGGTGAAGGTGCATAATATCCATGTGGTTCGCAACACCCCGTTGGCCGAGATGGCCGCCCGCGGCGAGGTTGTGCTGCCGACGCTTCCGGAGTACGTAGCCATGGTCGTCGGCTTCCTGGAGTTGCTGCCACCGATGTGTGTTGTCGATCGGCTCAGCGGCGACGCGCCGCCGGAGTATTTGCTGGGACCGGCGTGGTGCGCCGACAAAACGGCGGTGCGCAACGCCATCGAAGCCGAAATGCGGCGCCGCAATACCAGGCAGGGGCGATGCTGCGAAGTGTGTTATTGATGTTTACGTATTCATTGAACGGTTGGCCAAAGTTCAAAGGCCTTGAAGTCCGGCTCCCGTTTTTTCGGCCTCGTAGCCAGCTCTCTTGTGTTCGATTCCCAGAAGAGTGCAGAAGAAATGCGTACCGTATCCGCTTGTTTTTCCGCTTTGGTGCCGTCGGTCATTACGGCGACCGTCGGGTTGCTGGCGGCAACCCACGCTTGGGCCGAACCGCCGACGCACGCGACGTGGGAAATGACGTTTCGCGACGAGTTCGACGGCGACGCGGTGGATTGGGATGTTTGGGAGTCGCAGGCGGGACCACGTGGAAGAACCAAACCCGAGGGACGCTGGCCGGAGAATAACTTGGTCGAAGAGGGCGTTCTCTATCAGGTTACCAAGAAGGAAAGCCCGCCGCGTGGCGATCGAGTGTGGTCGACGGCCCATATCATGACGCGCACCTTTCGCCAGCAATACGGCTACTTCGAGGCCAAGCTGCGGTATGGGAAGTATCTGAATAACGCCTTCTGGTTGTTTCGTCCGCCAGGGAAACGTTTTCCCGAGCCGCCACATTTTGAGATCGATGTTAACGAGGGTCATACGCCGCGCGAGTTGGCCATGACGTTGCACTTCTTCGTTCAGCCAGAAGGTACGGACGAGGAGGAACGATATTCGACCGGCAAGCGATGGGACGCCCCGATGGATCTCGACGAGGATTTCCACATCTACGCCGTCGAGTGGAACGAAAAAGAGTTGATCTGGTACTTCGACGGCACGCCCGTCCGGCGACTGGCTAATCCCAACTGCCACGCCCCGGCCGACGTTCGATTGAGCACCGTAATCATGACCCGGCAGTTGGAGCGGGACAAAGTCGATATCGAGACGATGCAGGGAGTAAGCATGGCGGTCGATTGGGTGCGAGTGTATCGCAAAAAAGAGGACCTGGATCGCCCGAAGCCACCGCAGCTTCCCGAGTTGGAGGTCTACAGAACCCCAAAACTCGTCCGTCGCGATCGGCAGGTGGCCCCGGCCAAGCAGAAAACCGAACTGCTGACGGAAGATTTTCAGACGGTTGCCTTGGGAGGGCTGCCCGAGAAGTGGGAGCTTGGCGACGGTGCGCCCGAGGTAATCGCCAGCCACATCGGCAGCGCGGCGGCTTCGCCGGCCAAAGGTAACCAGATTTTACGGCTGAAGGCCCAGGACTACGCGTTGGTGATGTTCGACCAGCCTGTCAAAGGTCGGCTGGAGGTGGAATTCGATTACTACACGGCGGAGAAACGCGAGAGCCTTCTGCTGGTCACGTTGGGCGATTTCGACAGGGCGAATCCTGCACGCCGCAGAACCTCCTACTACTCGGGCAACATCGGGCCCTACATTCACTGGCGTGGTCCCCATATCAACTACTTCACCAAGCAGGAGCAGTGGACCCGATTCGCTCTTTGGAAACGAGGGCAATGGAACCATGCCCGATTCGTGGTGGATGTTGCCGGCCGGGTATTCGACTACTACACGGGCGAAGGCGGTACACAGTTCGAAAGCGGTGGGCTGTTTCGCGGCTCGCAGGGCGAAGCGAAGGGCCTTGGGTTACGTCACCGGGGGGCCGGATATCCGGTCTATGTGGACAACCTCGTCGTTCGGGCATTGAATGACTGAATGACAGGTGTCGCCGCTTTGCGGCTTCGCAACGCATGCCGGCTGGCTCGGGCGTATCGTTCTCGCCCCGTGCCCTTCACGCGAGCGCCCGCGTGGGGTATGGTTAACGGCAGTGTTTGGAGTGGGCCGGATGGCCGCCGGTCGAAGCCTCGCGAGCCGCCATATCGGCCTATTGTGGGATTCGGCGGGAGGAAAGTCCGGGCTCCGTAGGACAAGGTGATGGGTAACGCCCACCGGCCGCGAGGCCAGGGAAAGTGCAGCAGAAAGTAAACCGCCCGAGGGGTTCCGCCCGTCGGGTAAGGGTGAAACGGTGAGGTAAGAGCTCACCAGCAGGCCGGGTGACCGGCTTGGCTAGGTAAACCCCACCTGGAGCAAGGTCAAACAGGGAGCAGTACAATCGCTGGCCGACTCCGTTCGGCCGGCGTTGTCGTGGGTCGGTCCGGTCCGCTATCGACTTCCGGGTAGACTGCTTGAGGCGTCGAGTAATCGACGTCCTAGATAAATGGCCATCACCCGGCCGACATCGTGTCGGTCGAGGTACAGGACCCGGCTTACAGGCCCGCTCCAAACCCTATCTATAATCGCTCCGCTATTCCGCGGGGATCTTCTCGTTGTCGATGAACTGCAAAAGCTTGGAGATGCAAAGCTTGTTCATGCTGGTGTGGTGCTCGTGGGCTTCCACCCGGAGTGATTCATGGAGGCTCTTGGGCAGCCGCACGGTGATCACCCGCGTGGGCTCTTCTTCCTCGTTGGCCTGCGGACCCTTCGCCCGAAGCCGCGCGAGCATTTGGAGGACGTCTCGATAGGCCTCGGTTTGCTCGAATTGCCGCAACTGTTCCTGTGTGGGGAAAAGTTGGCGGGCGATTCCGTGAAGTCCCAGAATTTCGCGGTAAAAGGTAACCCAATCCACCTTTTGACCGAAAAGGGTTTCAGCGGAGCGCTGGATCTGTGCTTGTTTTTCCTGTACTTCGGCGGTTGTCATACCGATCTCCTCTCGGGCGTAATAACGGAGTCCTACGGCCGTCAACCTCCATGGCGACGATCCGATAAATCTTCCAGGAAAGTCAACCCTTGCGCCGAAGTCATTGCACTGCAAGCATTTACGGCATTGCTTGCAACGTGCGACAAAAACAGGCTGCTGTGCCTTAATTGCAGGCACCAAGCGTGATGCTTAATTTCTAAGCACGCACGGGAGTCGCATTCCCCAAAGTGTCCACCGCGGTCTGCCGATAAAGAGAAGTTTGGTTACTTGGCGGGCGCCAATCGATCGCGGGATCGCCGCTGGTCGGCCAGTCGCGTTTAGGTGCCTGCTGGCCGCGTCTTGCCGGGGCCGTGAGAAGGGTCACAGGCCATTCAGCGAACGAGGGGAAAAGAGAAGAGGCGAGACTCCGTTGACGAACGAGGTCTCGCCTGAAGTTGCTTTCGCGTGCCCACGCCAGAGTGGGCATGGGGCACCGCAATTTTCCGTTTTGACAAAGCCCTAGGCCTGCTGCGTCAGCTTGGCGGCCACCTGATCAAAGTACTTCACGCACTGAGCGATTTCCGGCAACGAGTTGTCCCAGTGATATTCGTACTCAATAGAGAACACCCCCTGGAAGCCTTGTCGCCGCAGTTCCGTGAGGATGGCCTCGACATCGCACACGCCAGTTCCCCAGGGAACATCGTGTGCTCCCTTGCCGTATTTGTCGAGGTCCTTGAAGTGGAACGAGACGATCCGCCCTTGGAGCTTTTTGACGGCTTCCACGGGATTCAGCCCCGACCGAGGCCAATGGCCCGTGTCGGCGCAGGCCCCGATTCGCTGGCTGCGGCCTTTGCAGACCTCCAAAACGGTGTCCGGGTTCCAATACCGCGACGGTTTGGGGTGGTTGTGGACGGCCAAATTGATTTCGAACTCGTCACAGAGTTTCTCTAGCTCATCAAAGGCGTCCAGCGAGGGTTCGCTTACGATCGTTTCGATGCCCATGTCCTTGGCGAACTCGAACGTCCCCCGATTGGCGCCCGTAACACCGAAATTGACCAGTTGGACGCCGGCCTCCGCGAGTTTCGCCTTGGCTTCTTTACGGGCACTGGCCGGCATGCCGGGACCGAACCGCACGTCGGGCTGCTCCTTGCTCAGACGCTGGCCGGGGTAAGCCTCGATGCATTTCAGGCCCACGGCGGCCGTCTTGTCGACAGCCTCGTAGAACGTGAAGCGGTTGAAACTATAGGCCTGGCAACCCAAGCGCCAGCCGAGTTTCTCGGCGTGGGGAGCTCCGTTGGCCAGTTTTGCTACGTCTTCCGCCACGACGGCCGACTGCCAGCCAGCCAAAGCGAGTCCCGTTGCAGTTGCCCCGGAGACCTTGAGAAAGTCTCGTCGGCCGATCTTACTTGTCATACTTGCCTCCTTGAGTTAGTCCAGTTTGCCAATGCACCGAGAGTGGGCCGCCAGGAATAAGTGGTGTAATCTTGGTATTTTACCCATCCCGACAGTTTGGTGCAAAGCAGGGCCACTTGATTGGCCCACACCAGGTATTTAACCAGTTTGCTGCACAAAGGTTGCGTCAGAGGACTACCGGACGGATCCAACGTCGATCGGCTCAGCCCCACAAATTGACGATTTCCAGCAAACCAATTAAAATAGTGGACTGACCTGTCCCCTCGGTCTTTTCTCTTGGATGGCTGGCCGCTCATCAATTTGGCCCCAGTTCGCGGGGTCTTCCAGCACTCGGGACAGTCGGATTGCACTGAAGAGGAGGAAGGTCTGCCAGGTGTTTCCGGAACCGCCGGGCGAAGTCCGATATGAGTGAATCTGCACCGAGTAGCCGAACGCCCATACCCTCGCCGGTTCACGGTGCGCCCGAACCGTCGTCGCAAGCGGATATGACGCCGCCAACTGTGAATCATCCCTATCCGTTGGGCGATGACCAGCCCACGATCATCTCCAATCAGCCACCGGTACCGGCACCTTCGATTTCCGATTCGGCCCATCGAATTCTCCAGGGAAGAATTCTACCGGGCGATCATCTGGAGCACTTCGAGTTGGTGCAATACATCGGTGGCGGGGGGATGGGACGGGTGTTTCGCGCGATCGACACCCGGCTCGGACGCCAAGTGGCCTTGAAGGTGCTTTCGCCGGAGCAGGCTGCCGATGGCGAAACCCTGCTGCGATTCCACAACGAGGCCCGCTCTGCTGCCCGGCTTGACCACGAGAATATCGCCCGCGCGTATTATGTGGGCGAAGACCGAGGGCTGCACTACATCGCTTTTGAGTATGTCGACGGCGTCAATCTGCGTGCCCTGATCGACCAGAAAGGATCGTTGTCGCTGGCCGAGGCCGTCAGTTACACGCTGCAGGTCGCCGAAGCGCTGCACCATGCGGCCAGTCGCGATGTAGTGCATCGCGACGTCAAGCCCTCCAACGTGCTGATCGCTCCCGATGGGAAGGTCAAGCTCATTGACATGGGCCTTGCCCGGATGCAAAAGGAAAATCCCTTGACCGCCGATTTAACGGCCACCGGCGTTACCTTGGGAACCTTCGACTACATATCGCCCGAGCAGGCACGTGATCCGCGCACGGCCGACGTGCGAAGCGACATCTATTCACTTGGCTGCACCTTCTTCTACATGCTGGCGGGCCGGCCACCGTTTCCCGAGGGTACGGTGCTGCAGAAGCTGCTCAGGCACCAGGCCGACGAACCGCCCGACATTCGCCAATTCCGCCCCGAGTTGCCCGAGGAAGCCGCGCGCATCGTTCGAAAGATGTTGGCCAAGGAGCCCGACCGGCGTTACGCAAATCCTACCGAGTTGGTGCGCGACCTGTTGGGGTTGGCCGAACACGTGGGGCTTCAGCCAACGGGCTTCAGTAGCCGGGTGCTGGTGGTGCCCAGGGCACCAAAGACTTCGGCTATGCGACGGCACTTGCCATGGCTCGCCCCCATGGCAGCGTTGGTCTGCATTGTGTTCGTGCTCGATTATCTGGCCCGCCGCGATCAACAGTCGACGCTCCCCGGCGACGGGCCAAACGGTGCTCCGGCGGTAGAAACGGCCTTGCCCTACTCGGGTACTGTGCCCAAGCCTCTGCCAGCGATGGATACCGCGGAAAGCGGTCAGGGGCAGGCTACGCCCGGCACCACACTGCCGTCGCTTGCTGAGGAACCGGCTGGCGAAGCGACAGTTGGTGACCTGCAACCATCCTTGCCGAATGGTGGGAAACAAGCTCCAGCTCGTTTGCCCGCAACACAGCCGTCGAAGGTTGCTGAAAGTCCAGCCGTTCGACCGGCAACTCCCCAAACCGGGCCTGCCGAAGCAGTTTCGCGATTTCCTGGCTCGGGTGCCTCGGCAGCCTCTACAACTTCTATCCCCAGCCCCGGCATTGAGGGAAAATCGACAACCGAAACGCTCCCCACCAAAAACACGACCACTGGGCCGTCGGCGAAGCCTGTGGACGTTCGTCCCACGGCGGAGGGAACACTGCCTACGGGAACCGCGGAATCTCGCGCCGGGTTGCTGATCGTCAACGAACGAGTAGAGGGCGAAAACCAGTATGCCTCGTTGGCTGCGGCCTGCGCAGCGGCGACCAACGGCGACGTGATCGAACTCCGCTACGATGGTCGCCGAGTCGAACAGCCCGTGAAGCTTGCCAACCTGAAGGTTACGATTCGCTCGGGCGAAGGTTATCGGCCCGTGCTCACTTTTCGGCCGGGCAAAGATGCAGTCGACCCGGTGAAGTATCCTCACGCCATGTTCAGCACAACCGCCGGGCGTCTGACGTTGATCGGCTTGACCATCGAACTGGAAATTCCCCGCACGGTGCCGGTCGACCGCTGGTCGATGTTCGAAACCCAGGGCGGGCAAAACATTCGGCTACAGCAGTGTGTGTTGACGATCAAGAACGCGTCCGACTCGCTGGCTGCGTACCACGAGGAAGTGGCCTTCTTTCGGACCAAACGCTCTCCGGCAGCCAATCTGACGCTGGATTACGATGCGACTGTCACACCGCCGGCAACGTTGGAGTTTGTCGATTGCATGGCCCGCGGCGAAGCGGCCTTGTTGCGAAATCAAGGTGCCCAACCTGTTCATGTCGATTGGGACAATGGCTTGCTGATCCTCAGCGATCCGTTGCTTGTTGCCGGAGGTGGCGATGCGCCTGAGCATGCCGGCGTCCTGTTGCAGGTAGACCTTCGCCATATGACGATCGTTGCTCCACGCGGCCTTTGCGTCATTCGGGAAACACCGTTTCCACTAAATGCGCACCTTCGTTGTATCGACAGCATTGTGGTGGGATCGCCGGGGGTGCCGTTGATCGAGCAGGTTGGAACTGGGGCCGTTGAAGACATTCAGCGGATGCTGTTATTCAACGGCGACCGCAACTTCTATGAAGATATCGACGTTTTTTGGGTCGTGCGAACTCCAGGCCAGGAAGAACCGTTGGTCTCGATGACATTCGACCAGTGGCAGACCTATTGGGGTGCCGAAAACGAGAACCTGCCCGAGGTCAATCGTGCTGAGTTTTCCCGGCAGGTCGCCAAAGACCTTCCGTTGAATTCGCACGAGGCGGCCGACTATCTCTTGCCACAGGGCGACACCGGCGAGAACGCAGCCTTGCGTGCCGCCAGCGACGGCGGCGATGCAGGTTTTCGCGCCGACCGCCTCCCCACCCAAATCACACCGGCCGACTAGCCGGCGATTTCTCGCCGCTGAATCCACCACGGAGCTGGAACGGAACGCACACATGGATGGATTCGAAAGAATGAAGTATGACGGGCGAGTTCATACTTCATCCTTTGTTTGATTCCCCGAGATTCCGTGACCTCCGTGCCTCCGTGGTGAAACAGAAATGCGGGCCATGTTTGACAAACCACCGCTACGGCTGGCTCTGATTTTTGACACCCGGCGACACCGTGGGGTATGATGCCGTCCTGTTGGATGTCTCGCCCTCAAACACGCCGAGTCCCTCCCATGAGTCTCCCCGCCGCGCTGTGCAACGTCTATCGACGTACGATTGAACGACTCACTTGCATCTTCCGCATTGCAGTGTCGCCCGGCTGCCGATTGATCTTGTTGACCTTGCTCGCCATTGGTGCGGCAACCGCATGTCGCACGGCGTCGAGCGCGCCCGACGCTCAGGACGCCTCGACCGTAGAGGCCGACACTTGGCCGAAACATCGCGACACGGTGAAACAGTGCCCCGGCCTATTGCGCTACTACACCTTCGAGGCAGTGACACCGGAGAATCCCGTGGCCGAAAGTGTTGCCGGCGAGGCCGTTTCGACGAAGTACGTCGGACAGGAGCCGCTGGTATTGGTGCCCGGGCGCTGGGCGGGTAAGCAGGCCGTTCGCCTCGACCGAGGACACTTCAACGCAAAACCAATCGAAACGGCCGACAGAGCGTTTACCCTGGAAATCGTATTTCGCAAGCAGGGCCCCGGTGCGATACAGGGCAAAGGGCATCCCAACGGAATGCTGCTGGCCCAGGGCAACGGTTATTGGAACGGGTTTCGCCTCCACACGGACTATCCCGGCAAACGGCTGTCGTTCGAGATCGGCAAACCGCAACCCGACCACGCGATCTCGGCGGCGTCGGGCGAACCTGCGCCCGACGGCGTGTGGAATCACCTCGCGGCGACTTGGGACGGCCGCCAGATGCGGGTTTATCTCAACGGCCTGCTGGTTGGCGTGAAAAACTACCAGGGCGAAGTAACCACTACGACCGAACCGCTGAAAATCGGTTATGCAGGAGCCGGCATCGGTTCGCTGCAGATGGATGTCGACGAAATGGCCGTCTACGGCCGGGCCCTTTCGCCCGTCGAGATTTTGCGTCACGCCCAATGTCAACTCGATCTTCCTGAAGCGGTTGCCCAGCAGTTTGCCGCGGCCGCCGACGCCGTGGCCCAAGACGACTGGGAAACGGCCAGCAAGCATTACGAAAAGATCGCCTCGCACGACGGCGTCGCGACCGATCACCGCGCGTTGGCCCGACTTGGCCTAGCCCAAACACTCGAAAAACGAAAACAAGTGGCCGCGGCCGTTCAGCAGCGCGTGGCCGTATTCGAGACGACCGGTGTTGCGCTGAACTTGCGCGAAATCGCCGCCCGTCGCTGCCTGGGCACTGAACATGGCAGCACGGAACTGCTAGGGTCGCGCGGCGTCTATCAATACCTGCTGGAACATGTTGAACTCAGCCCGTCCGAACGTTTCAAGGTGCGGCTCTGTTTGGCCGAGTGTTTCCTCCGCGAGAAGCAGCCCGAGGCGGCAAGGCACGAGTATGAATTGTTGTTGCAGCAGCCCGAGTTGCCGCAGCGCGAGTTATGGAACCTCCGACTTCAGCACGCCCATACGTTCCTGAACGCTCAAGACTACGCCGCGGCCCGATCGGCTTACGAAAAAATCGCTGCCGACAACGCGGCACCGCCTGAAGTGCGAAGCACGGCCCTGCTTTGCATCGGCCACAGCGACTATCGGGCGAAAGATTTCGAAGCCGCTGCATCGGCGTTCGACAAGGTAGCGCAGACTGAGGGTATTCCGCCACACCACCGTTGGGAGGCCGCCTCGCGCAAGCAAGAAATGCAGCGACTGGCTCAAGGACTTCCGGCACGCGATCCAGCGGACAGCCGCGTGGAACTACCTTCGTTACCCCAGCCGGCAGTCACTTATTACGTGGCAGTCGATGGCGACGACACCCAACCGGGCACCCAACAGCAGCCTTTTGCCACGCTGAGACGCGCCCGGGATGCGATCCGCGCGTTGAAAAACGGCGGCGGCCTGCCCTCGGGCGGTGTGGTAGTCTTTGTTCGAGGTGGCGTCTATCCGGTTCGCGAGACTTTCGAGCTCGAAGCGGTCGATTCAGGCACGGCCGAAGTGCCGATCGTTTATCGAGCGATGCCCGGCGAAATGCCCGTCTTCACCGGAGGCGTGAAACTCGACGGCTTCGTCCAACTCGCCGATCCGGCGGCGCTTGCCCGGCTACCGGAAGAAGCTCGCGGCAAGGTGCTTGTGCTCGACCTGAAACAACACGGCGTAGAGCAGGTTCCGCCCATGGGACGCCGCGGCTACGGACACAATTCGCCCATGGCAACACCCTGGGTTGATCTATACGTCGACGGTCACCCCCAGCAATTGGCCCGATGGCCCAACGACGGGTTCGTCGAGATGGGCAAGGTCCATCAAGGGGCCTACGTCTGGAAGAAACACGACGGTTCGCCCGGCATCTTCGAATACGCCGACTCGCGCCACGAACGTTGGGCCAATGTGGACGACGCTTGGCTGTTCGGCTACTGGGCGCACCTTTGGGCGATCGACTCGCGCAAGATCAAACGCATCGACACCCAGAACCGTCGCGTCGAGATGGAACCCAGCGGCGGCTACGACTATCGCGAAGGCTACCCCTACTACGCCATCAATTTGTTGGAGGAACTCGATCGGCCGAGCGAATGGTATCTCGACCGCAAGACCAATACGCTTCACTTCTGGCCGCCGGCCGACTTGGCGAAGGCCAACGTGCAAATGCCGGTGCTTTCACGGCCGTTCGTTAAAATGCAGAATGCGAACCACGTGTTGTTTCGTGGGCTGACGTTCGAGCTGGGTTGCGGCCTGGGCGCGCACATGACCGACTGCGAAAACGTCGTGCTGGCCGGTTGTACCTTTCGGCGGCTCGGTACTTGGGCCGTGGCGATTGCCGGCGGTCGAGCCAACGGCGTGCTCGGTTGCGACATGTACATCCTCGGCGGCGGCGGTGTGCGCGTGACAGGTGGCGACAAAGCCACGTTGACGCCCGCCGGCCACTTCGTCGAAAACTGCCACATCCACGATTTTACCCGCGTCGATCGCGCGTACGCTCCTGCTGTGCATCTCGACGGCGTCGGCATTCGCATCGCCCATAACCTGCTGCACGACTCGCCGCATCAGGCAATTCGCATGGAAGGCTACGAACATTTGGTCGAGCTAAACGAAGTCCACAGCGTGGTCTACGAGTCCGACGATCAGTCGGGCATCGACATGTGGGGCAATCCTGCACTACGGGGACACGTAATGCGCTACAACTTCTGGCACCACATCGGTAGCGGGCGCGATGTGGCGGGCCAGGCTGGTATCCGTCTCGACGACTACATCAGCGCCGTCTTGATGTATGGCAACGTCTTCTACCGTTGTGCGGGCGGGCACTTCGGCGGTATCCAAATCCACGGTGGCAAGGACAATATCGCCGACAACAACCTCTTCGTCGATTGCAAACAGGCTTTCAGCTTCAGCGCGTGGGGCGAGAAACGCTGGCTCGAACAAATCGACTCGGCCGGAACCAAGGCGCGCGTGGCCCAAGGTGGGATCGACATAACCCAGCCACCGCACAGCACGCGTTATCCCGACCTGGCTCACATGCACGAAAACGCCGACCGCAACTTTCTCTGGCGCAACGCGGCGGTCGCCTGCGAGCGATTCGCGATACGCGACCGTGGCGTCAACGAACTGCTGGACAACCACACGTTCGGCCCCGACGCAGGCATCGCCGACCTGGCACACCGCGACTTCACCCTTCGCGACGACAGCCCGGTGTACGACCGGTTCGGCTTCCGCCCAATTCCCTTCAACGAGATCGGGCTGTACGAAGACGAGTACCGTGCCACGTGGCCCGCCGAACACGCCGTGACGCCGCGTTACATTGCCGATTGACAACTCGCCCCGGTAGCGCTACCATATGGAACTTCCGGGCGATTAGCTCAGTTGGCTAGAGCGCCACGTTTACACCGTGGATGTCGGGGGTTCGAGTCCCTCATCGCCCACTAATCCTAAGCCCTTGCAGGTCAACGACTTGCAGGGGCTTTTTTGTGACATCCTTTGCGCAACTCTGCACGAATGCAGAGATTTGTGCAGAAAAAAACCTCCCAATGTGAGCCACACTTCAACACACACTGGGAGGTCAGCGAGATGCGTCAGCCAAAACCCTTTTTCCGCAAACAGACTCAGTCTTGGTATGTCCAATTTGGCAAGAAACAAACTAATCTCGGCAAGGATGAAACAAAAGTTTGGAAGAAATACCATCGATTGATGGAGAGTTATCTGAAGGGAGAGGTGCAGGCCGACGACACGGTGGCGAACGTTTTGAATCGCTACCTCGCTTGGGCACGCGATCATCGAGCAGAAAGCACGTTCAAGAAGAAGAAACTGCCCTTTCTAAGGTCGTTCGGACGCTACGTCGGCAAGAGGTTGAAGGTATCTGAATTACGAGCCTACCATGTGCAACGGTGGGTCGATCAAAGCTTTCGAGGGCGATCTCCCACCACGCAAAACATTGCGATTGTCGAAGTCCAAGCCGCACTTAATTGGGCCGGCCAGTATCAGTACATCGAGAGGAACCCCATTGCCCAAATGCCCAAGCCGCGCCCGAACATGCGGGAATGCGTGTTACCGGCGGCCAGGTGGCCCGAATTGATCAAAGCCATTAAAGACGAGGCCTTCCGCGATTACGTTGCAGTGATGGTCATGACGGGTGCTCGACCGCAAGAGATGCGACGAATGGAAGCACGGCACTTCGACAAGGAATTCAGGCGGATTGTCTTTCCCGCAAGTGAATCCAAAGGCAAGCGACGACCACGAGCAGTCTATTTGCCGGACGAGGCTTACCAGATTGTCGAACGGTTGACAGGTCACTACACCAGTGGCCCTATCTTCCGCAATTCCAAAGGGGAGCCGTGGACCAAGAACGCCGTGACTTGGCGTTTTCAACGTCTGAAAAAGAAACTCAATGAACCCAAACTTTGCGCAACCGTATTAAGGCATAGTTGGGCACATCACCAACTGCGAGAAGGATCTGATTCGCACTTGGTCAGCGCGCTTATGGGTCACACAAGCGGGCGGATGTTGGAAGAGCGATACGGCCACATCAACCAGGCTCCCGATGTCTTACTTCAGGCTGCTAACCGAATAAAAAATCCTCCGTTGGTGTTGGATCAACCCGACATTGTTGCAGATAGCGGACAAGGTCAGACGGCCTAATCCTGATGCTGCCACGGCCCGTGCCCACGCGGAAATGAGCCAGTTGCTCAGTCTTGCACAGATCGTATAGTGTCCGTTGTGGTATGCCGCTGTGCTCGGATGCCTCCGCGACGGTCAACGGAGCATCGGATGGTTTCTCACACGGCAGACTATCCAAGAGGCCGCGCAGGAACGCCAAGCCCTGCGACGGCGTAAGGTGGTGAGCCATCACATAATGTTGCGCTATCGAGAGGCCAGCGCCCGCCGCGCGGCAGGCGGCTTCTCGAATGATCGACGCGACATCTGCACAGAGGATTTTATCGGGTTCGGGGTGTTCCTACCAGTCAGTCAAAATGCCGATCTGTTGTTTGAGCCATGCTTTCATGGTTTATCCTTCCAGTGGAGGACAGGTCATAGAGGGCGCCCGGGCACCGGTTCACCAATCCACCCCGGCTTTGACAAAGAAGCCGTCGAGAACCAGATTTCTCGTGGTGTCGACTTGGTTCAACGATTCGGCCATTGCGCTGCACCAAACCGACACCTCGTAGCCAGCCGCCACGCTCAACGTGCCGTTGGTCCACTGCCCTCCTAAGGCCACCTCCACGACAGGTATCGCCTCGGTGAGGTTGCGGTAATAGACATAGCGAAGCGTGGTGGTTATCCTCCACCCTCCTCAGCCCCACGCTGCCGCCCGATAGCGACGTAGAGCAACGCGACACGGCCGCCGTAGTCCGCGAGGTGCTAGCAGTGTTGCCGCGCCAAAACGAGCAAGCCATTCGCCTGCGCTATTTCGACAGTTACACGCTGGCCGAGACCGCTAGCCGGTTGGGTGTCTCCCTGGCAACCTGCAAGCGACGATTGGCGGACGGCCTGGAGCAGTTGAGACGTATGCTCACGCACCGAGAGTGTGTAAACGGTCACAGATTCTCGTGAGCCAGCGCAGACTGCTGTGGCACCTAGGATGATGCCTGCGGAGCGGCTTGGTAGCTCCGACGTTCCCACCCGCCAGACGCAAACCGCCGTCTGGCGGGTTTCTTTTGCGTTAGAACGTCCGGGTAGTGTGCTATACTTCTGCATGGTGGCTTCGCCAGCAGAGGAAAAACCCACCCTATCGAGGAAGTTAAGCCATGGTGAGTAGGAGAATTATATGCATTCGTGTCGGACTGGTTGCGGCGTGCGCTGTCTTCTATCTGACAACTGGAGCAATCACACAGGCCGGCATCAGGGATGAGGCGACCGTCATTGTGGAGCAAATGGACGAAATCGAGAAACAATGGAAACCACTGCTGCGCGTAAAACCACCTAGAAACGTCTCTCTGGAGAGACGCACGAAGATCGCCTCTTTTCAAAAACGAGTTAGGACATTTCTGGAACTGACCGCCGCCGTCAAGCGTGAGGCAGAACGCATTCGTCTTGGCAACACTTCCACCAAAAACATCGACCTGCTGAAGCGGTATCTTCACGAATGGGCGCTGGCGTTGAACGAACTGCAAGCTGCGATTGACGACCTGAAACACCACGACTAACACCGATGCCACGCTGCAACGTGTAAACACTCTCTCAGTGTCTCGTGAGCCAGCGAAGGCCGTTGCGACACCTAGGGTGTTAACACTCCTTACTTCTTCCCGCCAGACGCCTGCTTCCGGTGTCTGGCGGGTTTTCTTTTGTGCAACCGAGCCTGAAATTCCAACTTTGGACCCTGAGCGTCCACGAGAGCAAGGGCGTTCTTACCATGCGGGCCGACTTCGATCAGCCGCCGACCATCACCCAAGAGATTCCTTTCACCGACTTCCCGTTAGACGAGATCCGATTCTACGTCTGCGACGGGACCATGATGCTGCCGGGAGAGTATTGATGAGAAACGAAGAGTTCGCCCTTGTCGAGGGCGTCCTTGGAGCGCCCGCACCGTTGCCGACCATGCCCACTGGGCCGATCCACTGGAAGGCGATCCAGCACGCGCACTCTCACCTGCCCCAGGTTTTCGCCTGGGCTTCTTTTTGCGCCCATGGTGTTTTCATGCTTTAGGCAAGAATGCCCGTTCTTTCGGGTGGTTGACCATGCTAGCTGAGGTGTGATAGAAACCTGTCGGGGTGTGGCTGATCCAGGGTTGTTAACTCGGGTTTTGCGTTGCATTCTCAGCGATTCAGCGGTCAAACCAAAGCAAAGGTTCTTCGTTATTTGGTGAGTCCACTACTGATATTCCGTACGCAAGCGAGGGCAACGGCAAAACTTGGTTCTTAGCTGACAACGGTACACAGGAAGCCTAAGCCAAAGCCCAGAGCCCAAAACAAAACCACAACAACAACTATCGAGTAGAAGTTGACTGATGAAACCGGCTACGTGGGCGTTGGTTTGTAGATACGCCTCACACGGTTGAGAGACGGAAACCTCCTATAACCGAGTTGACCAATTCCTTGTACCCACACTTCAGCAACGAGATGACAGATCATGACAGAAGAAACTAGCGAACTGAAGGTCGCGGTAGAACCACAGCCATTCGATGACAAAAGCAAGAATACGGAATTACCTGATGGAATTCAGTCACTCGTTCTCGAAGACGATGGTCCGTGGGAATTCCCTGCTACCCATGGTAATATCACGCATTCAAAGGGCGAAGCCATTCCGCAGTTGAATCCCGATTGGTGGTACGATTCCGGCGGAAGTATGCACGGCTGGACATGTATGGGGCCATACATGACACTTGCCGCAGGGAAGTATCGCGCTACGTGGGAGTATTTCTTGTTCGACGCCGATGTTTTTCGTTCACCCGGTCATTACGCAATGGGTGGGCGAATAATCATGGAAGGCTGGGCTGGACTTGCCACCGTGAAGTTATTCGGTCGGTTTGGTGTGGGGCCACAGGCGGTCAACTTCAGAGAGACGATCGACTCAAATGGTCAATATCATGGCCAACTTTCTAGGGAATTCAGCATCAATGAGACTTATGCAAATTGCGAGTTTTACTTTGCCAATGATGGGCCTTGGTCTTTGATCAATGGACCTCACTGGCCGATGCATAAGCAACTCAAGTGCTGCGCAAAGAAACTCATAATCGAGCAAGTCTAACATTGGCTAGTAGACCGAGTGTGGCGCACCCAAAGATGGTAGCAACATTCTAGCAGGGGTGAATGAGACCTCAATCTGCGGCGGTCGTTCCGGTTTTGAATCATCGGTTCGCATGTGTCGCCACGGAACTCCACAACAACACAGCGACTACCGAGCAGGAGTTGGCTTCTGAAACCGGCCGCCTGAGTGTTAGAGGCTATCCGGAAAGGGGTGTTTGTTGTAAGTAGTGAGGCTGCATAGAATTACACCTCCAAATTCAAGGAAAGGTAATTGCTATGCAGACGATTACGCGAAAGCGATATACGACCGATTTGACCGATGAACAATGGGCAATCCTGGAGCCGCTGATTCCACCCGCGAAGCGGGGAGGACGACACCGCACGGTGAACCTGCGGGAGGTGATCAACACGATCCTGTACCTCAATCGCACGGGCTGCCAATGGGACATGCTGCCCCATGACTTGTTGCCCAAAAGCACGGTGTACGACTATTTTGCCCGCTGGCGCGATGACGGCACGTGGCAACGGATGATGGATGCCCTGCGAGCCCGGGTCCGGACGGCGGTCGGCCGAGAGCCGACGCCCAGTGCCGCAGTGATCGACAGCCAGACGGTCAAGACCACGGAGGCTGGCGGGGAACGCGGATACGACCCCGGCAAGAAGACCACCGGCCGAAAACGCCATTTTCTCGTGGATACGCTGGGCTTGCTGCTGGTTGTCGTGGTGACCAGCGCGGCCTGGGATGATGCCTGGGCGGTCCCGTCGGTGTTGGGACAGATGCGTCGGCGTGACTATCCGCGATTGCACACGATCTTTGCGGACCAGAAGTACCACAACCATGACTTGGAAGCCTGGATGGCACAATCCCACCAACCCTGGAAGCTGGAAGTCGTCCCGCGACGGGAGACGCCTGGCCGGTTCGAGTTGCAGCCCAAACGCTGGGTGGTGGAACGCACCTATGCGTGGAACGGACGGTATCGTCGGCACAACAAAGACCTGGAGCGGCGAACGGATTCGAGCGAGTCGATGATCCGCATCAGCACGATTCACTTGATACTCCGACGTCTGACCAAGCCCCATCCCGTTCCTGAGTTCCATTACCGTGCCGCGTGAAAAGCCTCAATTTCCCGGGGAATCTTCCCGGATAGCCTCTTAGGCCGCGAAGTTGCGATCTGGAGGTGAAAGACTGTTCCTTCTAGAAGCATGTTAGCATGAAAGCATTTCTCAGTTCCACGTACCTTGATCTTAGAAAGCATCGCAAGGCGGCCAAAGAGGCTATCGAGAGGTTAGGTTATCAGGTTGGTCGCATGGAAGTATTCGGGGCACGGCCAGCGGAACCATGTGAAACATGTCTTGCAGACATTGACGACTGCGACCTGTTCGTCGGCATATACGCCCATCGATATGGCTTCGTGCCGGATGGCTCCGATGTATCGATAACGGAAGCGGAGTTCGACCACGCCAAAGCAAAAGGCAAGCCACGTTTTTGCTTCCTCATCCATGAAGACCACCCATGGTCTCCAAAGATGATAGAGCAAGAACCGGGTGCTTCAAAACTCCGCGCCTTTAAGGAAAAGATTCGTGCTGAACTGGTGTGCGACACTTTCACATCACCCCGCGATGTCGCATACAAGATCGCGGCAAGCCTCGGGAGATACTTGGCAGAATTTGCAGCAAATGCCTACGCACCGGTCGCCGCCATTGACTATGTGGCGTGCGTAATTCTCTGTGGCGGCTACGCGGAACGCCTTCGGCCACTTACCTATGACATCTCCAAAGTTACCTTGCCGATTGGCGGGCAGCCTGTCCTTGCGCGGGTAATCGCACTCGTGCAACAGTCCAAGAGAATTGACAGAATAGTCTTATCGGTCAACGAGAAGTATTCGGGGCAAGTCAGTTCCTTAGTCACGCATCGCTTCCCGGATTCGGCAAAGCTCATCGACTCCATTACCGACCCGCAGACTGAACCAGGAGAGAAGGCGGGACCAATCGGCGCAATACAGAATATCTTAAGTCGAGGTGATTATCGCGACCTCTTGGTGATTGGCGGCGACAACCTATTTGAATTTGCCATCGACGATTTCCTTGCTTTCGCCAGCCGCCGTCATGGCAGTTCCAATGCTGTTTACAGTTTTCCCTCGTACGAGGATGCAAGCGAATACGGTGTCGCTCATCTCGGCCCCAACGATGAATTTTTGGATTTTCGCGAAAAGGCAATGGTCCCAACGTACCGAGATGTTAGCACTGCCTGCTACCTGTTTCGAAATGCGCAACTTGAGCTTGTCACACGCTACATTGGGTCTGGACATAACCCAGATAGCCTTGGCGGCTTTCTTCTCTGGTTAACCGAGAACGGCCATCCGATCTCTGGGTATCGATTCAAGTCGCCTTGGTTCGACATAGGAACACGGGAGAAGCTTCTAGCCGCGAATATGCACTATCTCGTAAATTCACACCGTGGAAATGTTTCACATTCTGAATTAAAGGACCCTGTCCAGTTGAGCCCCAGTTGCACCATAGTGAATTCCGTAGTAGGACCAAATGTTTACGTTGGCCCAAATGCCCGGATACGGGATTCTCGCGTTTCGGACTCGATCATTATGGAGAAGGCACTCGTCCAGAACGCAATTGTCGAGGGGAGTGTTGTCGGGCCAGAGAGCGAGTTCGAGGGGCGAGTTTCGGAGATGATCTGCGGCCCAGGAAATCGGTTTATCGGTAATTCTCGAAATACCTGACACTGAGGGTATGGTGTTGAGTTGGTGTTGAACCTTTCTGACTGGCTCCATTGGAGTGGTTAGTCGCCCAGCCTCCGGGGCCTTTTTAGCAATCAGATGGTCCCCAATTTCACGCCCGCCCTACTCCCCCTTCCTGATTCACGTTACCAACTGTGACACCTAACCTGCTGGCCGCAATCGTCGCAACATACGACGTATCTCCGTGCGTGGACTGCCGCACTCTGGACACCGCACCGGGGGTCCGGACCTACTGCGTTCTTTTGGGTCTTCCGGGTCAATCGCTTCCGCTTCAAATCGATTCCCACACATCTGACATTTCAACAAGAACACAACCATTTTGTTCCCCCTTCGAGAAAACTTACTGTAACGGGCCTATTAGAATCTCCCACAGATGCTCTACCGCTCCTTCGAATGACAAGCGACCTTTCTTGGTTGCCACTAAACATCCCTCCCATCATTGGCGTCAGAAACATCGAATATCCGTCGTTTTCGACAGATAGTGCTTCACAGTAGCTGTTGTCACTGGTCGAGAGGTCGGAGGAAAAGTGGATGTTGTCCCCGAAGTGATCCCTGGCAGCCAAACAAGTCTTACATTGACTCTCCGCATTTCCATTGCGGTAGATCGCTGCGGTGAAGTGATTTGCGTCAATTCGCCTGAACTTTGTTCTGATATCACGGGTGAGATATTATCAAGAGTTGTGTACAGCAGCTTGGCGGAAGGTTTCCTCAGGCGGCTTCTTTGGGCTGCTTGACTCCGTTGATAAAGGGGAGTTCCTTGGATTACGTCCGGGATCCGTTCGGAGCCGTTGAGGGTTCTCCATCGTTTCTGGGCAGATTGCATCAGCTTGAAGACCATCGTCAGGCAAGCGAGTCGCGAGCCACTTCCCTTGGTGCGTTTCGTTCGCAGGCGGACCGTGGCAAAGGTCGACTCGATCGGGTTCGTCGTTCGCAGGTGAATCCAGTGCTCGGCCGGGAAGTCGTAGAACGTCAACAGGACCTCACGATCTTTCGTCAAGCACTCGACCGCCTTGGGATACTTCGCTTCGTATGTCGCCGCAAACAGGTCGAACGCCCGGTGGGCGTGTTCTCGCGTGTCGGTCATCCAGATCTCGTACAGCATCGCCTTGGCCTGAGGCTGCAAACGCTTGGGCATATTGTCCAGCACGTTGGCCGTCTTGTGGACCCAGCAGCGTTGCTCGCGGGTTTTCGGGAACACTTGTTTCAGCGCTTTCCAAAAGCCCAACGCCCCGTCGCCGATGGCCAGTTTCGGATCGACGGCAAGGCCGCGGGCTTTCACTTCCAACAGCAGCGTCTTCCACGATTGCTCGCTCTCGCGAAAACCGTCGACGATGGCGATCAGCTCCTTCTTCCCGTCTTTCGTGGCACCCAGCAACACCAGAATGCATTGCCGATCTTCCTCCAAGCGGATGTTGAAATGCACGCCGTCGGCCCACACGTAGACGTACTGCTTTTCGGCCAACGAGCGTTTGCTCCATGCGCGGTACTCGTCTTCCCAGACCTTCTTCAGCCGCGTGACGGTCGTGGCCGAGAGCCCCTTGGCGTTCTCGCCCAACAGCGCCGCCAGGGCCTCGCTGAAGTCGCCCGTGCTAACACCTTTCAGGTACAGCCAGGGAATCAATTCCTCGATGCGCTTCGTCTTTCGCAAGTAAGGCGGCAGGATCTTCGTATCCGTTCCACAAACCGCATCTTGGCGCGTGTGATAATCTGAAGTCGGGCATGATTACCGAACTTCAGGAGACTTGTCATGAGTGCGAGGAAGGATCGCAGGGACCTGCGAAAGGAGACGATGTGGAGGGAGTTGGTGCGTCAACAGGTGCGAAGCGGAGAGACGGTTCGGGAGTTTTGTCGGCAAAAACGGCTTAGCGAGGCGTCGTTCTACGCCTGGCGGCGCGAATTGAAACTCCGTCGCCAAGAGAGCGAACCGCGCCGGGCTGCAGAGCCCTTGCCCCGTCCGACGTTCGTGCCGGTGGCGCTCGCCGATCCGCCCGCGACCGCCGCCATCGAACTCGTCTTGCCAAGCGGTGTCGTGTTGCGTCTGCCGGCGACAACCGACCTGCCCCGGGTTGCCGCGTTGGTGGCCGATCTGGAACGACGCGCATGTTGAGTCTCTCCTTGCCGTTGGACGTGTACCTCTGCGTGCCGTCGGCCGATATGCGGCGAAGCTTCGACGGCCTGATTCGCATGGCCGAAGAACATCTCGGGCGCGATCCGCTGCGCGGCGGGCTGTACGTGTTTCTCAACAAGCGACGCGACCGCGTCAAACTGCTCTACTTCGACACCGACGGACCGGCCATCTGGTACAAGCGGCTCGAAGAGGGAACCTATCAATTGCCGGCCGTCGACGCAGCAACGCAACAGGTCAGGCTTTCGCCCACCGATCTGGCGTTGCTGCTGGGAGGCATCGATCTGGCCAGTGTCAGGCGCCGAAGACGCTATCGAGGCGTGGCTGAGCCATGATTGGCACGTGGTGGTTTTCACGATCCCCTTGCGGAAAAATCCCTCCCTTGCGGCAGAATCCCGGGGAACCATTTTGCGAGTCGCTACGTCTAGAGAAACATGAGCACGGATGTCCCTTCTCTTCCGAACGACGTGGCGACCTTGAAGGAGCTTGCCTCGCAGCAACACGCCACGATCATCGAGCTGCGGCGCGAGCTCGAACAACTAAGGCACTATACGGCCCAGTTGCTGCGAAGCCGCTACGGGCCGCGTGGCGAGAAGTGCGCCCCGAACCAGTTGGAGCTGTTCGACGGCGGCGACCTCGGGCAAGAAGTGCCCGAGCAAAGCGAGGCATGCGAAACGCCCGCCAGGGGACACGTGCGTCGGCGCGGCAAGCGGAAGCCATTGCCTGCGGATCTGCCGCGTGAACAAGTCGAACACGATCTGGCGGAAGACGAAAAGCCCTGTCCCTGCTGCGGGGAAGTTCGGCAGCGAATCGGCAGCGAAACGAGCGAGCAATGGGAGTTCGTGCCGGCGTCGCTGAAGGTGATCGAGCACATCCGCTACAAATACGCCTGCTGTCACTGCCAGGAGCACGTGTCAATCGCTCCGCCGCCGGCCAAGCCGATCCCCAAGAGCGCCGCCGGGCCCGGGCTGCTCAGTGCCTTGGTGGTGGGCAAGTGGTCCGATCACCTCTCGCTGTATCGGCTGGAGGACGTGTTTTTTCGGCACGGCGCGGAAATCTCCCGGGGCACGCTCTGCCGCTGGGCGGCCGCCACCGCCGAGTTGCTTTCGCCCCTGTATGACCTGATGGTCGAACGGGTGCGATCCTCGCACGTGATTTGGACCGACGACACGCCGGTGAAGGTTCTCGATCCGGCATTGCCCCACTGTCGCACGGGCCGGTTCTGGGTCTATTGCGGCGACGGGTGCAATCCGTACTCGATCTACGAGTACACGGCCAGCCGAAAACGCGACGGCCCGGTCAGGTTTCTGGAAAGCTATCGCGGTTATCTTCAGGCAGATGCGTTTTCCGGCTACGACGGGATCTATGCCGACGGCCAGGTACGGCAAGTGCTCTGCTGGGCGCATGCGCGGCGAAAATTCTTTGACGCCCAGACTTCCAAACCGGAGGAGGCGCAAGTGGCGTTGGCTTACGTGGGACGATTGTACCGCGTCGAACGCGAGGTGAAACAGCACACCGGACAATTCGACTTCGGCAACCCGGCCGATCGCGAGCGTTGGCACGCCCTGCGATGGAAAAGGCGTCGCGAAAGTTCACTGCCGATCCTCGACCAGTTTCACGCGTGGCTCGAAGGGGCCCGGCATCGCGTGTTGCCGAAGAGTCCCATGGGCCAAGCAATCGGTTACGTGCTGCCGCGTTGGGAAGGCCTCAAGCGGTACTGCGAAGAGGGCGAACTGTCGATCGACAACAATCTGGCCGAACGAACGTTGCGAGCATGCGCGATCGGGCGGAAGAATTGGACCTTCCTGGGCAACGATCACGGCGGCCGGGTCGCGGCGATCCTCTACAGCTTCACGGCAAGCTGCAAAGCCAATCAGGCAGAGCCGTTCGCCTATCTCCGCGACGTCATTCAACGGATGGCCGAGTTGCGCAACACCGAAGGCCATTCCCAGACCACCCTCACCCCGCTACTGCCCGACCTCTGGCTGAAGTCCAACCCCAATGCCTACCGCCCCTGGTCCCGCTGATCCCTCAGCCCCCTCAACCCCGCCGCGAAATCCAATGCGGTTTATGAAGCGGATACGTTGCTCGTTGGCCGCCGGACGTGAGAAGAAGACCTCGTTGGGCGTGCGGCCGTTGAGCGTGTCGTGGGGCCGGTGTTCATTGTACCAATCGGTAATCAGTTCGACCTCCCGCTCGAACTGCGTCTGGTCCTCCGGCACCGTGATCATCGCAAGAAATCCTTTTGCGGTCCGATGAAAACGTTCGACGACGGCGACGCTGCCGTGCCGGCCGACGGCCCCGAACCGCGGCAGGATGTTTGCCGTCTTGCACCAATGCTCGAAGTGTTCGCACTTGAATTGAGAGCCCTGGTCGACGATCAAGTGTTTTGGTTTGGTTCCTTCTTTGCGAAGGATGCGGTCGAAGGCCGCGGTCACTTCTTCCGACGAGGGTTTTGACTTGAAGACCGCGAAGCCCATCGAACGGCGGGAATAGTGGTCCACGCAGTTCAGCAGCCACCAGCAAACGGGCCATCGTTGCCAGATGGCATGCGGAACCCAACAGGTCCAAAAACCGCCGCTGATCGGCACGGCCGTCAAGTCGGCATGCCACGTGTGGCCCGCGTATTTGGCCACGATGCGACGCCGCTTGTCCGATTCACCTTCCGGCGGACCTGGTTTCACCCTAGGTTTCTCGTTGAGAATCCGCCACACAGTCGAGGGGCCGAGATGAATGCCGGCCCGAGCCAACGTTTGGGCGATTTTTACTTTGCCCAGCGTCGGACAAAACAGTTTGATCCGCTGGACCGCGTAGTGAACCAAGTCGGGAAACCGATTCACCGGCACATTCGTCCGAAGCAACGAATCGTCGTCGGCGCGCCGAAGCCATGCCCGGATCGTAGCATCCGAGACAAAAAACCGCCGAGCCGTCTCGGCCTTGCTCCAGCCGCACATCGTGCGGAGTTCGAGAATGGCCATCCGTTCGACCGGCGAAAACTGCGGGCGACGATGCGGATCAATGCGTCGCATCCGCGCGCCGTTGATCCGCAGCTGCTCACGCAGCACGGCAACTTCCGTTTCCAGCCGATGGATTCTCGCCTGAAGGACGTGGCCTTCCTCGACGAGCAACTCGCGACCGGCAAGCATCGCGATCCGCACGATGCCGATGACGTTCAACACCGTGTGGCGGACGTGTTGGCCCCAGCCCTTCGGCAGCGGTAAATCTTCCAGATCGTGTTCGCAGAGTTCGTCGCCCATGGTGTCGCACAATGATGGTCGATGGCAAAGCGGCCATTCCATTATAGCAGCTTGCCATTGGCAGGGCCTCGCGCTCAAGGGCTTTGACGTGTGAATTTGGTATAAATGCGTTCATGGTGAAAGTCGGTGGACCACTTCAGCGGGGCGTTTACGTTTCATCCGATGGCCAGGGTCACGTCGTACGAACGACACTATGGCTAGCAAAAATCCCAGGCCCGCGAAAGTCAGCAAAATGGCTTGAGAAATTCGTGCTTGGTTCGTTCTTTCAACAAAAGTCCGCTCGCCCGAGGGCGTGTAGCGATCGAGCCCTTGACGCAGTTGCTGCCAATATACCCACGTGGTCTCGATCGGCGCGTTTTTTACATCGATCATACGAGGTTGCCGTGAACGACATATCGCAAACAATGCGAGCGACGTGCAACAAATGACGCACCCGACAAAAATGCGGCGGCGGCGGCGCACCGTCCAACCGATTCTTTTATCGGATGGTTCCTTCTTTTTCGGGATGAAACATTCGAGGCACTGGATTTTCCGCCGAGAGGGTACGAGGATTTCTTCGCCACATTCGCAGCGCACCGTATCGCCCGCCTGGGTAATTCGCACAGGTAGTTTCTTTCCGCATTTGCATGGCACGTTGTACAAATAGTCGCTCGGTGAGTATTTCATAGTTCGCCAGAAAGACAATATGGATGGATAAGGCGCTAGTACGCCTTCCATGAAATTGTTTCCGGTGGTATAAGCACCGGCATGAAGGAACACATTGTACGCCTCAAGGACGAGGCCCGACAGCATTTGCAGGAGTTGGTGCATACCGGCACGCGATCCGTGCGTGTGGTTCGGCGTGCCTTGATTCTGCTGAAATCAGATGAAGGATTCACGGATGAGGAGATTGCCGAACACGTTGGTTGCACGGATCGAACTGTTCGCAGTATGCGTAAACGGTTCTGTACCGGGAGTTTAGAGGAAGCGTTGTACGACGCCCCTCGATCCGGTGCTCCGCCCACGTTTACGCCACGGCAGAAGCAGCAAGTCGTGGCGTTGGCTTGCAGCGATCCGCCGGAGGGCCGCGTCCGCTGGACGCTGGAACTACTCTGCGTGCACGCCGTGAAACGAGGCTTCGTCGATTCGATCAGCAAGAGCGAGGTTGCGTTGTGGCTGAAAGAGCACGACATGAAGCCATGGCGAAAAAAACATGGTGCATTCCGAGACTCACCGAAGAGTTTCGCGACAGAATGGAGGACGTCCTCGACCAGTATGAAAAGGCGTTCAACCCGAGAGAACCGTTGATTTGCATGGACGAGCAGCCGTATCAACTCCTGGACGATACGTGTCCCTTCAAGCCTGCCGTACCAGGCAAGGCGGCTAAGCAGGACTACGAGTATCGTCGTTGCGGCACGTGCAGTATCTTTGTCGCCGTTGAGCCGAATGGTGGCAAACGCTTCGTCCAGGCTCGGCGTCATCGCAAACGGGCCGATTTCGCACGATTCGTGCGTGATCTGCTTCAGCGTTATCCCAAGGCTCGTCGGATTCATTTGGTTCTCGACAACCTCAACACGCACAACGAAAAGTCCCTCATCGAAACGTTTGACGCCACGAAAGCGAAGCAATCTCTGCGACGCATCGTATGGCACTACACACCCAAGCACGCCAGTTGGCTGAACATGGCAGAAATTGAAATCTCCGTGTTGACCAAGCAATGCCTCGGGCGACGGATTCCTACAATCGAAGAAGTTCAACGTCATGCGGCGACTTGGGCCCGCGACCGAAATCGCCGCAAAGTCATAATCGACTGGACCTTCAATAACAACGACGCCCGCCGAGTGTTCCCGGAACTATACCGGAAGAAACTTGCTGGATGACGTACTAGTGAACGCTACTTCACAACTACGGGTTGATACGGATGTTGGCGTTTTCGCACGACCGTTGTCGAAATGATCCGGTCGGCAGGCGGAATCACGACATTGGCGTGCGGATTGATGCTTTTGCTCACTTTGTCGCGAGGGACGCGGCGTTGCAGATTCGAAAGGACGTCCAGGCCCCGCACGACGCGGCCGAAAACGGTGTGTCGTCCGTTCAAGGCGGCCTGCGGGGCAAGGCAAAACGTCAATTGTGAACCACCTGGAGCGGCGCCCGTATTGTTCAAACTGACCGACCCGCGAAAATGGGCCCGCCCTTCTTGGCCAAGCAGTTCGTTTTTGATGCGATAGCCGGGGCCGCCGGTTCCGTCGCCGTTCGGGCAACCGACGCAGGCATACTTCCTCGCCTCGACGCGATAAAAATCCAGCCCGTTGTAAAACCCCTTTTCCACCAGAGAGATGAAGTTGGCGACCGTGTTAGGGGCCTCGTTTTCGAACAGTTCCAGTTCGATCTCGCCTTTGTTCGTCCGCAACTTAACCCTCGGCAGGTCGTCGGCCGCCTGCTCCGCTTCGCGAAAGTTCTTTTCTGGCGACCATAGTCGCTGATACAAGGCGACTTGCCGACGCAGCTTGTCGGACATTCCGCCAGTGTCGGCGAGTCCTTTCTTCTTTTGCAGTTCTAACAACTCGGCGGCCAACTCGAACTCGTTCGCGTTGATCGCCGTTTGGATAGTCGCGTTGAACAGGGCTGGTGTCTCGACGCCGTTGTCGATCAGCGTTTGCATGATCTTGAGCCCGGGCTCGTATTGGTCTCTGGCGACCTCCATGCTGGCGATATTGGCCAAGAGAGGCACTAGATCCCTGTTGTCAGCCGGACGTCGGGCGTAGGCGACCAGAGCGGAAGAGATCATCCGTTCTTGCAGTTCGTTTCCCCGCGTGACAAGTTCATCGTATTGCCGCTTCCGCTCGTCGGCGTTCGTTGCGTTCGCGACGCGGCACTCGACGTTCAAGTCCATCAGTTTTCCGACGACGCCGCGCCACTCGAGCGTGGCCTGTTCGAACTCGATCCGTTCGCGGCATTTGCCGTCGGTCGAAACGTGTTGTCCGGCTTCTGGGTTCACGGCGTTGTTTGGATTCGCCGTGTCGCAACCGGATAGAAAAAGGAGCGTCGCCGACAGAAGCGACGTCGCCAACACCGCGCGGCGGTGCACACTTCCTTGATTCATGAAACGCGCATGTTTCTTCATTGCGAATCGAATCCCAACAAACGAGCGCTGTTGCCTATAACGAACAATTCACCAACATTGTGTAAGACCGCGCCGAGGATCGGGGTCACAACGCCGGCCGAGGCCAGTCCGACGAAAAACAACGCGATGCCCAGTCCGGCCACGACGTTCCAATGGATGGTGAAACGTGTACGCCGAGCCAACCGCACGGCCACCGGAAGACGCGAAAGGTTGTTGTTCATCAGGGCCACGTCGGCGCTGCGCAGGGCAACGTCCGACGCCACGGCGCCGAGGGCCACCCCAACGTCGCCGCTGGCCAAAGCCAAAGCGTCGTTGATTCCGTCGCCGACGACCATGACGGTTTTCCCGGCCGCCCGGCAATCGTTCACGACGGCCAATTTCTGCTCGGGCAACACCTCGGCAATGACGTTATCCACGTTCAGAACCTGTCCGATCTTTTCGGCCACCTGGCGGCGGTCGCCCGTTAGAAGAATCGTTTCGGCGACGCCCAACTTTCGTAAATCGGCTAGCGACTGCTTCGCCTCGGGACGGGGCATATCTGCCAAGAGGAGACAACCGATCGCCTCGCCGTTGGCCTGACCGTCGTGCCGGCTGGTGGCAGCCAACCACGTGATGGAGCCGGCATGGTCCGGATCGGGTGGCGGCAACACGCCCCCTGCCTTTTCGATCCATGTGCGACGTCCGAGCATGATCTTTTCGCCATCATGGGTCCAAACGACCCCTTTGCCCGACAATTCGGATATGTGGCCTTGGTCGTTGCCGCAGTTCTCCGCAAGCCCCTGTTTCTTCGCGGCCAGCGCGATCGCGCGCGAGACGGGGTGCCGCGATCCGACCGCGCAACGAGCGGCAAGCTCAAGCACGTCCGACTCGCTTCTTTCGCCAAAGGACATGACCGAAACGAGTTGCAGTTGGCCGAGCGTGACCGTGCCCGTCTTGTCGAGAACGACCGTGTCAACGTCGGCTAGCGATTCGAGAAACCGGGTGTTTTTTATGAGGATTCCGAGCCGCGAACCGACGGCCAACGCGGCAATCATTGCCGTGGGGCCGGCCAGCACGAACGCGCCGGGACAGCCGACGACCAACACGGCTACGGCTCGCGATACGTCGCGGGTGACGAAGAGCACCACGGCGACGACCGTGAGAATGACCGGCACGTAGTAACATGCATATTGTTCGATGAGTTTGAGGACCGGTGTTTTCGATTGTTCCGCGTCGCGCAGCAATTCGACGACCCGCCCCAACGCGGTTTGACTGCCGATTCGCGTAACGCGAATCTTCAGAACGCCGACCAAATTGATCGATCCGGCATAAACCGGGCTGTTCGGTTGCACGTCCTCGGGAGTCGATTCGCCGGTGACGGGCGATTGATCAACGGCCGATTCGCCGTCGATGACCTCGCCGTCGGCGGCGATGACGTCACCCGGACGCACCAGAAGCGTATCCCCCGGTTTCAAAGCCGAGAGACTGATTTCCCGCTCGCCGTCGGGCCCGACGATTGTTGCCTCCTCGACATGCAAATGCCGCAACCCTTCGATGGCGGCCTGGGCTCCGAGAATGCTCCGCTCTTCGAGGAAATGGCCCAAATTCATGATAATTGGTACAAGCGCGGCGGTCGTGAAATCGCCGGTCGCTAACGCTGCCAACGAGGCCAATGCCACGAGTTGCTCGGTCATCGTGCCCGGATCTTGACGCAAGACGCCGCGAACGGCCACTGTCAAAATTGGGATCAAGACGACGCATCCCGCGATCGCCATAATCAATTCGGCAATGTTGCGTAATTCGGGCGGGCCATATCGGTGTTGAATCCAACCGACGGCCAGCAGTGCCGAGGCCAACATGGCCGAACCGAGCTGGATAATAATCCGCGCGCGTTCCCCCAGTGTCAGCGGAACGTCGAGCGATTGATGAAGGCGGGCCGAAGCCGGCGCCGAAAACTCATTCATGGTTGTATCTCCCCATCGGAAATGAGAATGCGGGCTTCGGGCGAAACGAACCGCAGTTTGCCAACGTTCATAAGAACTTGTTCGAGCGTTTCCATATAGATGCGTTGTCGGAGCAAAGTCGGATTTTTTCGGTATTCACCGTAGAGTTGCTCGAAAACGGAGCACTCGGCCGCTGCCTTCGCTTTTACTGTATTTTCGTGAGCCAACGCGGCTTGAACCAGCCGGTTGTTCTCGGCCTGGGCTTTCGGCACCTCGCGAGCGGCAAACCCCTCGGCCTCGCGTTTCGCGGTTTCCATTTCGATCCGAGCACTTTGAACTCGTTGAAACTCGCCGACCACGTGCCGCGGCGGGTGCGTTTCTTTGAATTCGAGCGCGGAAATGGTCAATCCGCATTGCAGGGCGTCGAGCCGTTTCTGCGCCTTTGTCCAAACCGTCGTTGCTAGGCTTTCGTTGGTTCCTAAATTATCGTCCGTGGTGCGTTGCAGACGCAAAGCGTCGTTCACTCGCCAACCGGCCATGGTTTGGGTCAGCGAACTGAGAACCGTGTCGTGCAAAATCGTTTCGGGATTGGCCATCCAAAGTTGAAACGCGATGGGGTCGGATATTTTGTACTTCACGGCGACCTGGGACTGCACAACGTTGTCGTCGCCGGTCAGACAATAGCCTTCGGTCAGCGGATCGATGGTTTTCGTCGTAGCCGTCTTGTCGAGGCCTTTCCACACCTCGTTGATGATGATCTCACCCTCTTGTTTTACCGGGACTTGAATCAAGCGGTCGATCGGATAGGGCATGGCAGTCACGAGCCCGGGCTGATGGACCTGGTCGGCCGGCGTCGCGCCGACCAACCGCCCGAACCGCAGCAGCAAGCCGACGTTGCCCGGTTCGACTTTTTGGACGCCGGACGCGAGAAATAAGACCGCCAGCAACAACACGACCCAACGAAACAGCCGCAGCCCGGCCCCGATCCCCCGGAAGATTTCTGATGTCGACTTGTCTCGCCTCATCGTTGGCTCCCTTCGGCGGCATGGGCGTCGAGCGCTGCGCTGCCTTGTTGCGTCGGCTCTCTCTTGCTCTTGAACTCTGGTAGTTCGAACAACGCCTTGAACGGCCCTTCGTCGTTTCGCAAAATCACGGTCGCCTTCGAGCCGAGTGTCTTTCGGATCGCTTGCAGCGATCGCCAAAACGCATAGAAATCGGGGTCGAGGCGATGCGCTTGGGCATAAATTTCCGCAGCGTCTTTTTCGGCGCGACCGATGATTCTGCCGGCCTCCTCGCGCCCTTGCCGGAGGATTTCCTCGCTTTTGACAGACGCCTCGTCACGGATGCGCTGAGCTTCTTTTTCGCCCATTGCCCGCAGTTCACCCGCCTCCGATTTCCGCTCGGCCCGCATTTGATCGAGCACGGCGGACATGTTTTCCTCGGGATAGGCGATGCGTTTTATGCCGACCTGCTCGACGCGAATGCCGTACTTCTCCAACGCCGGGCCTTGAATGTCGCGAAGGATCAGGCCCTCGATTTCCTCGGTCTTGATTGTAGACGAGTCGGTCGACACCAGCGCCGAGAGGTCGTAATTGCCCATGTGATAGTTCTTCTTGTTGGCGACCATTCCCGTCAATTTCTGCTCGGCGGCCTCAGGCGTTCCGATCGCTTGCAGAAAGAGCAGCGGTTTCTCGACTCGCCAAACGACGTAGTCGAGCAGAATGACGTTTTTCCTGTCGCGGGTGAACGTGGCCGTAAACGGCGTGTTGAAGATCCGTCGCCGCATGTCGATCGGATGGGATTGCTCGATCGGATAGGGCAATTTCCAATGCAGTCCGGCCTCGGTGGCGATGCGATCTTCGATAGGCCGACCGAATCGAGTGACGACCGCGTTGAAACCCTCCGGAACTTGCACGGTCGCGCTGTACGCCGCGAGTAGCGCCACGATGGACAGGGCGGAACCGACTCGCCAGAGAAAACGTCCAACGCTCCGTTTGGGAGCTTGTTCCACATCTTGAATGTTGTCGTTCGTTGTGGTCATTTCTTATTTTATGCCTTTCGGTGTGAAAACGTCCTTGTTCTGGGTGTTGTTCGGCCGAAGGTCGAGCAGGATTTCACCAGACCCGGTCGTAAATGTCTTGTCGATAAGCATCAACGGCTTGCTGCCGAGAATGTCTTCGAAGGTTTCAAACCATGACCGCAATTTGAAGGACTCGGGAGCGACGGAAAACGCTCCGCCGATGGCGGCGAACGTGGCCGATTCCTCGGCGGCCAATCCGACGCGTCGTTCCGCGTCGATCTTGGCCTGGGCGACCGCGGCACCGCGTTCTTTTTCCGACGTCTGCAATTTGACGAGCTTGTCGGCGTTCGCTTCGACCTGATTGCGGTTCGCGTCGATTTTCGCGCTAATGACCGCCAGGTAGTCGGCCGCCGCTTCGATCGGCGGATGCAGATTCAAGAGCGCCACTTCGACGACGTCGATGCCAAGGCGGTTTTCGTCGGCATATTCCCGCAATGAATCGCGAAGATGTTCGGCGAATGCGTCGCGCTTCGCTGAAAGGACCTCCCGCAACGTGCTGTTCCGCGTCTGCTCCATGAGAACGCGATAAGCGTACGCCTCAAGAGCGACGTCGGGATTTTGGAAACCGAGGGCATAATCCAAAAACCCTTCGCGGTCCTCGCGGATCTTGTAGTAGACCATGGCGTTAACGGCAACCGCCTCATTGCCGTTACCCAGAACCAACGCGAACTCTTCCTTCGAGTGCGCCTTGGTCCACAGATAGGCGATCGGCTGCTTGGCTCCGACGTTGAACCCTACCGGCTTCGTTGTTACTTGCTTGACCGGGTATCGCAAAACGCGCCCGAATGGCCAGGGAAGTTTCCACTGCAAGCCCGGCCCGAGCGGCTCGCCGTTCATGCGTCCGAAGCTCTCACGGATTCCCATTTCATGAAGCCCGACCAACGACAAGCTGCTCATGCCCCAGAGCAAGAAGCCCGCCAGGCATACGACTGGCAGAGCGGCGCGACGGACGAAACGAATCGCCCAAGACGAACGGAAACTGATTCCCCATTGCGTTTCGATTGTGTCGAAGATACCGGTGACCGGGTTGCCGCGGACGAACAAGGCCTCGCGGATTCCAAGCCGCAATGGCGAAATGAACCCGGCGTGTTTGTCTTTGCGCCGCCAGGATTGCACGATCCAGACAAGTTGTTCCAACGCCAGCAGGAATACCCAGAGCAAGAGCAACCTGCCGCACCACGAACCAGCGGGCGTCCAGAATTGGCTGATGAAGACGGCCGTGGCGATCAAACCGCTCGCCCACTGCATTTCGCGGAAAATCACGGCCAACGCTCCGGCCTCGGGCAATTCGTCGTTCGCCATCGTGGCGAACGGTCTTGCCAGAACCAAACAAAGGCACGACAGAACCAAACACAACACGCCCAGTGTCGTGGCTGCTCCCGGCGAAAGCGGGGCCAGCGTGCCGATCCCTTGTCGAAACAACAACGCCGCAACGGTCGCGACGGTGATTGTCGATAGGAACAAGAGTATCAAGTGCAGCCGTTGATCTTGTTCGATCGCGATCAGCGCATGGTCTCGATATTCTTCGTCGTCCTCGTCGTGGATGTCATCGACATCGGGGCGGTCGCTGCTGAAGAAGCTGCGCGACGCGACGCCGGATGACGTGCGATCGGCGAGAAGCTCGTGCATCTGGGCGAGTTGACGACGAAGTCGGATGGCGTGCAACGTCAGCCAGCACGCAGCCGCTCCGGTGAAGCACTCGACCGCCAAAGCCTTCAGAGCGGGAAGATTGTTTTTCAGCCCGTACGTTCCGACGACCGTGGCAGCGGCGGTCGTTATGGCGGTCGCCGTCCATAGCAGCCCTCGATGACCAGGGTGTTTCTCCTCGGTGACGTTTCTCAGACTGGTCGGCGTCTTGTCGTCCAAATCTCTCATGTTCATCTTTCAGATGTTTGTGGAAGAACAATACATCATGCGACTGCCCCCCGAAAAACGCTCGGGGTCGCGTCGGTCACCCTTGGTTCAAGGAACGCGGGGTAAATGTACCAAGCATCTACTACGCAGCCATGTCAACAAGAGTTCGCCATAAGATCGCGCACGAAGAGTTGATTTGAAGACCGTGCACGAAAAGTTTGCTCGAAGACCGCGCATACCGCCCAACAGACCGCAAGCTGCGCTACGGCAAACGGCGGCGAACGACGGTGAAAACGTGAATGGAACTGCCTAATAGACCGCCCGTCGCGACGGGACGACGTGGCGCCGTGATGTCGGTGTTTCATGAGTGGCGTTCTGCCTCACGACAAAACGGCAATCTCGTCCCTGAAGCAACATCATGAGACACCACGTCACGGATCAAGGGCGTCCGTTGAAGGAACAGGCAGACATTGATTAGGCGAGTTGAAGAGCAGGAGGACCACGGGGAAAACACTCGTGACAACTCATGCTCGGCACGAAGAGAACAACCTCTCCAACGGTTTCCGTCAAGAGCTGTGTGCCTACGCATGCTGCCGGTTGGGATGCGACAACCGATTGTCCCAGCGTATACCACGAACGACAGATAGGGCAACGCTGAGAGTCGTGATGATGCCCATCGGACTTATCGGAAAGACCGGCCGCGCGAAAGAAACAGTGGAGATGGCGAGGGCCTTCCGCAACTGTCGTCCGTGAACACGACTCGTGGCCGTGAAGATGGTTGCATCCACAAATGATGTGCAATCCGGCGTTGCCAAAAAACGTGATCGCGCCCTGCAAAGCAAGGAGTGCTATAGCAACGGCTTGGAACGAATTGCGCTTCATTTGGGCGTCGGATGACAAAGCCTATTTATTCCCCATACAATCATGCTAGTTGCAACTAGAGATATAGTCAACCGTTGACGGATCGGCCAAACCGGGTGAAACGGACCTGAAGTGGTCCACCGACTTTCGCCGTGAACACATTTACACCGAAGCCGCAGGCCAGAAGGTTTTCGGACGGGCATGACACGCTGCGAGAAAGAGTTCGATCTTTGGAAACTTGAACGAAAAAGACGCGAGGAATGGCCTTCGCGCAGACCGGTGGCGCACGTTCCCGACGAGAATCAGTGCTTATGCTGCTCGGCGAACGCGAATGATGGGCAGATGGCGCCGGCCGGCAAGGTGATCGATCGTGAGGACGAACGGATCGCCTGGTTCACCGTCGATGTCGACGTGCGGCGCTGCACAAGGCGAGCTGCGCGGCCAACGCGGACGTAGCTCGATACGCGGTTGCTCGTTGGCTGGCGGACGTGAGAAGAAGACCTCATCGGGCGTGCGGCCACCGAGTGTGTCGTGGGGACGGTGCTCATTGTACCATTCGATAATCAGTTCGACCTCGCGCTCGAACTGCGGTTGGTCTTCCGGCACCGTGATCATCGCCAACAGTTCTTTGGCGGTCCGATGAAGACGTTCGACGACGGCGACGCTGCCGTGCCGGCCGACGGCCCCGAACCGTGGCAGGATGTTCATCGCCTCGCACCATTTCTCGAAGTGCTCGCACTTAAATTGAGAGCCTTGATCGACGATCAGATGCTTTGGTTTGGCTCCTTCCTTGCGAAGGATGCGGTCGAAGGCCGCGGTCACTTCTTCCGACGATGGCTTCGACCTGAAGACCGCGAAGCCCATCGAAGGGCAGCAGTAGTGGTCCAGCCTTTCGGCAGCGGCAAGGCCCCAAGGTCAGTTTCGCGGTGTTCGTCGCCCATGGTGTCGCTCGACGGTCGTCGATGGCAAAGCGGCCATTGTAGCAGCATGCCACCGATAAAAGCTCACGCTCGATGCCTTTGACGTGTGGATGTGGTATCAATGTGTTCATGGTGAAAGTCGGTGGGCAACCTCAGTGGACATGGCCGTCGGGCACGTGGGCCGGTCCGACGGTTTCCGTTACCAGAGGACCTGCAGGCCACCGGTGCCGGCGTGGGCGACTTGGGCGTTGTTCATCAGCAGGTCGTAGTTGGCGAAGAGGCTGATTCGGTTGCCGAGATAGATGTTGCAGCCGGTGCCGAGGATGGCTGCGTCGCGCCCGAGGTCCGCACCAGAGACGGCGAACGAACTGCCCGGGGCGCCGGCGAAGCTGGCGTTGACCAACCGGTTTTCGTTGAGGAACTCGTGACGCCACAGGGCACGCAGTTCGGGGGCGAGGGTCCGGCCACCGCCGAGTTTTTTGTACCAGGTGAGGCGGCCGCCGAGTTGGCCGGTGAACGAATGGGCCTGGAGTCCCTCGACCGCCAGATTCATCGAGTCGGCGCCGGTTTCGGAGAACGGCGACTGGTGCAGGTTGATGTATTGCAGGGCGCCGTACGGCTGGAATTGGAATCCGCCCAAACGAAACAGGCGGCCGTGTTCGACATAGAACGCGAACTCGTCGCCGTGGTGATCGGCCGACGCCGTGCGGTTGATATTGCCGAAGGCCAGTTGACGTGACGAATCGTAGTCGTTATGGCCATAGGAAAAGATGCCGGTTGTATATCGGCAGCAGCAGTACCGTTGCAGGTAGAGGGCGAACTGGCCGCTGTCGACCAAGGTGCGTTGGTTCGGGCCGCTGAGCCGGATATTGCTGTTGCTGTAACCGCCGACGAGGCCGAATCGCGTATGGTCGTCCAATGCCCGGTCAACGGCGACGGTGGTCCCGCCAATCGAATAGTGGAAGCCCGCGGCGTTGCCATCGCCGTTGGCGTTGCCCGAGACGCCGTAGCCCTGGTACCAAGGGCGCCAGGTTGCTGTGGTCGACGCGAGCCACGAGGGCGACTGGCCGCGGATGACGGTGGAGCGTGTCGCCGTGCGTGGTCGACTTTTTCCGGTGGCGAGAAAGGCGTCCATCGTCCGCAGCCGCCGGCTGATCGCGCCGAAAAACAGACTGGTGTTCTGGATTCCCACCGAGGCCGCCGAGCCGAAGACCTCCCCGCCGAACTGGCCGAGGTAGGCCGCCCCACCCGGGTTGTTAATGACGGTGTCGAGTTGGCCGAGGACGGCGGCGACGTCGCCGGTGGGGGCAAGAGCCATCTGTTCGAGCACGATGGCCACCACTTGCTGGTTCGACGTCTGGGCAACTCCTATATACAAGGGTGCGAGGTACAGTTGGACGTCCTTTGGATTATAGATCAACTGGAGCCGCGAGCCGATTACGCTGCCGGTGAGTGAGTCGAACATTCCGGTGACGCCGCCATCGGCTTCTAGGATGGTGTAGCTCATACCAGGCGTGTAGGTGCCCGCCTCGGGTTGCACGTCAACCGTTCCCCCGTGGATGGTAGCCGTTCCGGCGACGTCGATCAGGTCGGATTGGCCGGCGTCGTTGATTTCCACTTCATAGGTGGCCGACGCATTGTGGGCATAGTCGCCGGTGACGGTGGTTGTTCCGATGGAGTTGCCGGGCGCGACGATGCCCTGGTTGTTGAGGTCCCCGACCGTTCCGTTGCCGCCGAGTCGAGCCCCAGAGTCAATGGTACAGTTACTCGACAGGTTTCCGTTGAGGAGCAGGAAGCCGGCGCTGATTTCGGTGGTGCCCAAGCAGGTAAGGTTCCCCGACCAAGAGAGGGTGCCGTCGCCCGTCTTGAGCAACGAGCCGCTACCGGACATGTCTCCGGTGTAGGTGCCGTCCACGATCTGATTGAATTCGACGATCGCGTTGTTGACGATATCGCCCTGCAAGCTCGTTGTGTTGCCTACGAGGGTTCCGGCGGAAACGGTCGTACCGCCGCTGTAGGAGTTGTCGCCCGAAAGGGTCAGCCGGCCGCTGCCGGTTTTCGTCAGGGAACCGTCGCCGCTGATCTCGCCGGTGTAGGTGCCGTCGGTGCCCTGGTCCATGGCGACGACGCCACGGTTGGCGATATTCAGGTCGTTCAGCGTGGAGGTGTTTCCCGTCAACGTCCCGCCGCCGTCGACCTCGAAACAGCCGCTAGTGGCGGTGAAACCGTTCTGTGTCGTGTCGAAGTCGACGCCAACAATCTCAAGGGTACCACCGTCGAGCGTGAGTCGTTTCGTGGCGGAAAGACCATCCGAGCCAGCGTTCCACGTGGTGGTTCCGTCGGTGACTTCGATCTCGCCGGCCGTATGCGTGAAGGTTCCGGCCTGGGCGGAGAAGTCGGTGTCGCCGGTGAGTGTCAACGTACCGCCACTGAGCGTCAATGCGCCGCTGTTTCCAATGGCCAGGCCGCCCACGGTGGCGTCGCCGGCCACCTCGACGTTTCCGTTGGCCGTCAATGCGCCGGTGAGATTCAGCGTGCCGTCGGCCCCAACGCCCAGGTCTCCATCGACGACGAGATTGGCCTGGCTCCATTGGCCGGAGGCCGCGGTGAGGTTGACGGTCTGTCCGGCGGCCACGGTCGTGACTCCCACGAGTGTCCCGCCCACGTTGAGCGTGCCGCCGGTGAACGTAAAAGTGCCGTCGGAGAAATCGGCATCGCCGGCGACCGTCAACGTGCCGCTCTGAAGATTGACCGTGCCTGCGTTGCCCTGGGTAAATGATAGGGTGTTCGTGTTCCAGGTTCCGCCGTCCACGGTGACCGTCTTGCCGTTGGTCACCGCCACGTCGTTCCACTGGGTTGTTCCGCCGGAGACCTCGATCGTACCGCTATGGAAATTGAACGTACCGGCAGGCGTGCCCGTGCGATTAAAATCCTGGTTCAGGTCGAGCGTACCGCCGTCGACCGTCAGGGTTTGTCCGGTTTGGAGGTCCCCGGCGTTCCAGGTAGTGGTGCCCCCCACAACCTGGAGTTCACTACCGTTGGCCATCGACAGCCCGGTCGACGAGAAGTTGGTATCCACGGCCAGTGTTCCGGCGGAGATAGTCGTTCCACCGTTGTGCCCAATCGAGCCTCGGAGCGTAAGCGTGCCGGAGCCGGTTTTGACCAACGAGCCGGTTCCGCTCATCTGTCCGGTGTAGGTTCCCGTAGATGCTTGGTTGAATTCGACAATGGCGTTGTTGACGATATCGCCCTGCAGGCTCGATGTATTGCCGGCGAGGGTTCCGGCGGAAACGGTTGTTCCGCCACCATAGGTGTTCGTACCGGAAAGAGTCAGCTTAGCCGCGCCGGTCTTGGCCAGCGAGCCGGTTCCTTCCATCGCGCCCGCGTAGGTGCCGTCGGCGGTCTGGTTGAACTCCACGTTGGCGTTGTTCGCGATACTGCCCTGCAAGCTCGACGTGTTGCCGGCAAGAGTTCCGGCGGAAACGGTTGTTCCGCCACCATAGGTGTTCGTACCGGAAAGAGTCAGCTTAGCCGCGCCGGTCTTGGCCAGCGAGCCGGTTCCTTCCATCGCGCCCGCGTAGGTGCCGTCGGCGGTCTGGTTGAACTCCACGTTGGCGTTGTTCGCGATACTGCCCTGCAAGCTCGACGTGTTGCCGGCAAGAGTTCCGGCGGAAACGGTTGTTCCGCCACCATAGGTGTTCGTACCGGAAAGAGTCAGCTTAGCCGCGCCGGTCTTGGCCAGCGAGCCGGTTCCTTCCATCGTGCCCGCGTAGGTGCCGTCGGCGGTCTGGTTGAACTCCACGTTGGCGTTGTTCGCGATACTGCCCTGCAAGCTCGACGTGTTGCCGGCAAGGGTTCCGCCGGAAACGGTTGTTCCGCCACCATAGGTGTTCGTACCGGAAAGAGTCAGCTTAGCCGCGCCGGTCTTGGCCAGCGAGCCGGTTCCTTCCATCGTGCCCGCGTAGGTGCCGTCGGCGGTCTGGTTGAACTCCACGTTGGCGTTGTTCGCGATACTGCCCTGCAAGCTCGACGTGTTGCCGGCAAGGGTTCCGCCGGAAACGGTCGTCCCGCCGGTAAAGGTGTTCGCCCCGGAGAGGACCAGCGTTCCGGTCCCCGCCTTGACGAGCGCGCCGTCCTCGCTGAGCACGCCGGAGAAGCTACCGCTGCCGACGGTCAGGGCCTCGCCCCCGTCGCCGAGCAACACGCTGCCCGCCCCAATGAGCGCAGCGACCTGCTGGTTGCGGTCGTTGAGATCGAGAGCGGCGCCACTGCTGACCGCAACGTCGCCGGTCGTTGCCAATCGATTGTCGCCGCCATCGAGTTGTAGCGTTCCGCCGGAGACGGTCGTGCCGCCGGTGTACGTGTTGGCACCGGAGAGGATGAGCGTACCGTTACCCGACTTGGTGAACCCGCCGTCGGTCGCCGCGCCGCCCGCGTCGTGCGAGAGTACGTGGGAGAGGGTGATGTCTTGGCCGGCCGTGTCGATACCGCCCCCGCCGTCGCTGATCGTGAGGGTCCGCCCGGAGTCTAAGGCAAAGGCCGCGCCGTACTGGAGCGCCCCGCCGTCGAACGTAACGCCGCCGGACGTATCGCCCAGTTGTTCGTCGGCGCTGACGGAGAGCTTCCCGCCGGAGATGGTCGTTCCGCCGACGTAGGTGTTCGTACCGGAGAGGACGAGCGTTCCGTCGCCGCTTTTGATGACACCGCCGTCGGTTTCAGCGTCGTAGGTGGCGCCGCCGATGTCGTCGGCAACCGTGGCCGTGTACCCCTCGTCGACGTTGAACGTGACGTCTTGACCGAGAAACATGCCGGCGCCGAGTGCCTGGCCGGGATCGGCACCAGAGCCGCCGCTCTCGCCCCGCGTGACGCTGCTGTTTTGAATCGCCGTGGCGTCCCCGGTGTAGTTGACGGTGAGCGAGGCGCCGTCGCGGACGAATACGGCGCCGCCGGCGCCGAGGCCGCCTCCGCCGCGGTAATAGCTACTGGCGGCCCGACCGTCACCGGCGCCGAAGCCGCCGGCACCGGCACCTAAACCTCCGCCTCCTCCTCCTCCGCCGAACCCCCCGTCTCCTCCGTCGGCATAACCCCCGCCGCCCCCGCCGCCGCCAAAACCGCCGTCGCCGCCGATTGGGCTGATAGCGTCGGCGGCCGCCCCGCCTCCCCCGCCGCCGAATCCGCCGTCGCCCCCGTTCTTATCGGTTGACGCGGCTCCGCCGTCACCGCCTCCTCCTCCCCCATAACGCGTGTATCCGCCACCGTACGTGAAGTTACTGCTTGCACCTCCGCCTGCTTGGGAACCGCCGGAGACCCCATTCCGCGCACTCCCGCCGGAGTCCCCGGTAGACAGTATTCCGTCGCCTCCGGTACCGGCGTCTGCACCGCCGCCCGCGTCGACTCCGATACCTCCTCCTCCTCCGCCGCCGGAAAGACCGTGTTCGGTTTCCGCGCCGTCGCCTCCAAGCCCTCCTCCGCCGCCACCTCCGCCGGTCGGCGCATAGTAATCGCAGATGCCGCCGTCGCCCCCGGTGGCGTTATTGTTGTTAAACACGACGTCGGTGACCGTGACCTTTCCGGCCGTGACCAGCAACCCGCCGCCGAGTCCGGCGCCGCCCCCGCCGCCGCCCACGGAACCTCTTACACCGGATCCCCCGTCTCCACCCTTCGCACGGCCGTTGGCGATGGTCAGATCGCTGATACTGACAGTCTTGTCTTGATCTACGTTTCCGTCGGCATCCGTCGTATGAACGAACAGAACCCGATACGTATCATCCCCGCTGACCGTAACCGACCCCGACGTGGGTCCCTGAATATCGACGCTGTCGACAATGACCGGCAGTTCACTCCCCAGCGTGATCGTGCCGGTCAGGTCGGCCTGGAACTGAATCGTATCGTCGACTCCCGCCGACGCATTGGCCTGCGTGATGGCCCAACGCAGCGAACCGACGGCCCCGGTGTCGGCGGTCGTGGTGACATTGTACGTGGCGGCGCCGGCACGATCGCCATGGAAAAGCGCAGCCATGCCGAGCAGGGGGACAAGAATGCCCCAAAATCGCATGCGAAATCGACTCGGCTTCGGTGGCATGGTTGACCGGGGTTCGGAAACGAGGGTGAATGGTTGGCCGCGGCGTACGCAAATCGGATGATTGGAGATACCCCACCCCTTAATCTCTATCAATCGGGTAATCACTCCCGTTATGTCAGCCTTGCCGTCTTTGCTGTACGCACTTTCCCCAAATAACGCAGAATGCCCGTGCTTCTGCGTCCACAACCTTCCGTGATTCGAGCTCGAAACCCCTGTGCCTCGAAGGGTGCGTCAAGATGTGGCGATTATGGCAATAACGCGGAGTTTTTGCGTCGTGCAATGATTCACCTTCAGCACGTGATTTCAGTCAAGTATGCATGGAAATGTGGCGACTACGACGATTGTGTGGGATTGTGTCGTACAAAGAGGATCACCATCAACGCCGCAATAAGAAAAGGGATGGCAACGAAATGGATTCCAAGAAACTGATCGGGGGCATCTGTCTTCTTTCGTTTGCTTGCGGCCTGTTCGGCGGGATGGTGGGGGCGTGGTTCTTCGCCGGCAACGATCCCAATCCAACGTTCAAGACGGTGACCGTCACCGATGCCCTGGTCGTTAAGACGGACGATAGCCAGGACGTAGGCTGCAAGCTGTTGCCGGACGGCACCGCCACGCTGACCGGCGGGCTGATCGCCAACCAGGTCCGAGGGCGGATCTTCTCCGGTCAAAACTTCCTGGCCTCGACCAACCCGCTCCACGCGGCGCTGGATGACCAGAGGGTCATGGTCCAAATGGTGGCCGATCCGAACTCCGGCGGCCAGTTGATTGCCCGCAGCCGCGAAGCAACATTCGTGCCCGGCCAGGGTGCTCCCGCCTCGGGTAACGTGGCAGTCATCGCGTTCAATCAGCAGAACGGCAGAGCCGAAATCTTTACGCAAGACATCGCCGCGGGCGAAGCAAGCCGTTCGTACATGCTGGCGATGCGGCCACGCGCAACCCAGACGAGCACTCCCCCGACGGATGCGACTACGCCTTCGGCCGGCGATCCAACCGTGGCGCGATCGCCCGCTGCGTCCGTCCCTGCCGAAAACGCCATTCGGCAATAATGCCGGTTGCTTGGGCCATGCATTGAGTTAGTTGCTGGCCGAGAAAAGGGTGTCCCTCCTAAAAACTCCATCCGGCAATGATTGTGGTCGTTTGGCCACGCATTGAATCAGGTGTTGGCCGAGAAAACGCTCAGGAAGAGACGCGAATTCCCACGTAGATCAGCCCGTTTTGCCGTCATGCGCAGACCGTTAGCGACGAACCAGCGAAACAAGCCGATTCGTAAACTCACGCTGCCCGCGTGTACCGGTGATGCAATCCGCCGACCTGCGGGATCGCAACGACCTTGCCCAGCGAAGGCGGCTCCACCTCACGTGGCTCAGGTGAGTTGCGTTCCAGTGAGAGATGGGTTCGGGAGCCGTGGTAGTACCGCAGGGATCAGAACCAACAGCGGGTGCATGAACCACTTCACTTTGATACAATCCTCACAGCCGGTCGTAAAACAACGGGTGACGTCGAATGGTACCCCACTCAAAGCGTTGGGCCGGTTCGAAGAAACGCGTCCCTGGCTTCAACAGTCCGGCGTCGATTGTTTTCTCCCGGATAGCACGATCGCACCACCGTTTCACACGCGGCGACAGTCGCGTAGCTTCCGCACGGCGGCCAACCCTGGCCGCCACGTCTCACCTCCGCGACACGGGCCGCCGTGTGGCGCCTCGTGGCCAAGCGTGCCTTCCCCTCAACGGGTGGAAAGATGCGACAACCGGTTTGGGCCAGTTTTTCTCGCAGGAAAGCGCGCAATCGGCGGCGCGCAGGGCAAGAACACAAGCCCGACACGACAGCTCAGCGAAAGATGAGTTTCGATCTCAAGAAGGTCACTGACGCTTGTTTTCGCGGCAGATCGATGCAGATTGTACCCCTACGCGGAAGACTTGCGGGCACCACTGTCGGCACCCCGTTTTCTGCTTGCGTCGTATCTCTTGAATATGTCAAGAGATAGTGAACCGGGGCATCAGGCTACGGAACCGAAGGGGGGCGGCGCATCACAAGAGAGCGGCTGGAACGTCGCCGGACGAATTCATCGTGCCACGCGGCGACTGTCGCGTCGCTTTCAAAGGGCGGCTAGTGCTGGCCGCGCGTTCCCACTTCGCGACACGGGCTGCCGTGTGGCGTCTCGTAGCCAACCCTGCCTTCGCTCTACCGGTCGGAAGCGTGCGACAGCCGGTTGGGGCGTATTGCGGCAGATCGATCCAGATCGTACCTATACGCGGCAGACCTGCGGGCACCACTGTCGGCACCCCGTTTTCTGTTTGCGTCGTATCTTTTGGGTAGGTCGAAAGATGGAGAAACAGAGAATCAGGTCACGGAACCGAGGGCTTGAGGAAATCGCCTCAATCCTGAAGACCGATGGCCGGATCCATCTCGGCCTGAACCATTAGCTCCTTGGCGCGGCGATGCAAGTCGTTGTCGGTTGTCGCTTGAAGTACCTTCTTCATGGCTTCAGAAACGGCCAACGGCTCCGCCGACACGATCTTTTCGGCAATCGACACCGTTGCGACATTGGCCATCTTCTTCAGCGTTGGTGATTGCAGATAGGGCACGACTAGGGCCAGGGCTTCGCGTGAGGGGATGCGTCCCAAAGCTTCCAGCACCAGGGCGCGTTCCTGATCGCGTCGGGCCAGTTGCATAGCTTCCCGACACATGACAAGTCTTTGTTCGCAAGGCACATCCATCTGCCGAAGGATCCGGATGCAGCCGCGAAGGGCACGAATCTGGTATTTGCCCTGAGGTAACTCCCTCGTGAGTTCCAGCAAGGCCGGGGCGGCATCGGGGCTCAGCCATTGCCCAAGAACTCGTGTGGCAACGTCTTGAGTCTCTTCGTTCGGATCCAGCGCCGCGGCCGATACGGCCGTTAGCGCAGTCGATCCGCCGACAGAACCCAACAACTCCAGCACGAAACATCGCACCTGCTGCGACGCCTGCGGTAGGCACTTCACCAGGCTTCCGGCGCAGGCTTCCTTGTCGACCGACCGCCGGCAGGCAACTTTCAGGGCCATTTCGACCACCGCCAGTTCCTTGGCGCTTGTCGATGCCACGAGCCGCTCGGTCAGCACGGGCAGTTGCTCGGGGGCGATGGTTTTCCCCAGCGCGGCAATCGCCGCCAGTCGCGTTTCCTCGTCGGGGCTGTCTGCGGCCTTCAGCAACGCCGGCACAGCCGAGGACATCTGCCGCCGGCCGGCAAGTTCAACAACGATGCGGCGCGTCTTGCCATCGGTCGTTTCGATCATCTTCGCCACGACAAGATCGACCTCCGGATCGGCCAAAGCGGCGAGAGTGTCGACGGCGGCAGCGGCAATTTCCGGATCGGATTGATTGGCGGCCCCCAGCAGTACGGCAGTGACGGACGCATCTCCCAGCGTCGCCAAAGCGCGAATTGCCGCCAAGCGGACTTGTCTTGCAGATTTGCGGGCAGCCTCCACAACCGCGGGACGAGCTTCCACATCGCCCCGGTCGCCGAGTACCGTGATCAACAAGGCCTGGCGATCGGGCGAAAGTCTTGGTAAACAACCGAGTAATGCCTTGGTTGCAGTCGCATCGCAAAACTCACGACTCACGCCAATCGCCATCGCAAATCGGGCGTCGTCGTCCGGCGCAAGCTCCCCAACCAACAACGCCACACCTTCCGACCCACGAGCGAGAATCGCGCCGCGTGTTGCCGCTATCAGGATCTGTTTTGGCAATGTCGCCTTGAGTAGGTGGTCGTAAACGGTCACCGCAAGGTCCCGATTGCCTTGGCGAAAAAAGGCTTCGGCGCAGGCCAGAGTAGCGTGGCCGATTGCAGGACGTGCGGCCGGCGTCGCCGTAGGCAACGTCTTTTCCAACAGTTGTACCGCCTCTGGCGTAGCAATTTTTCCTAAGGCGGCGGCCGCCGCCGATGCGACTTGTGGATCGGAATCGCCCAGAAGCTGCCTCAGCCCTGGCACGGCCTTTCGATCGCCCCGCGCACCGATCGAGTTGATTACCCCGACCAGCAGTTCTCCTTTCACTTCGGTCAGCGCATGGCGAAGTGCATCGCCTGCCTCTGGATCGGGGATCGCTTCCAAGGCGATCCGTGCGGCGAGCGAAAGCTTTTCGTCGGCAAGCAATGCGGCAAGAGCAGCGACTGAACTCTTGTCGCCAATCAGGGCAAGCCGCTTGCAGGCAGAAAGCTTCTCCGCATACGAGCCGTCGGACGCAAGCAAGGCGGTGAGCTGTTCCTTTTCCGTCGAGGTGGGACTCGCCGACGAATTCTCTTGGGCCCAGGTTCCGGCGGGCCCCCACACGAACAGTGTTCCAGCGATGATGATGGCGGGAAAAAGCTTCAGGTGGGACATGGTTGGCCTCTCGCTTGGGGCTGGCAGGATCGTGGTCATCAACGCACACTTCACACTCGCCACGGCTGACGCATCGCGCGTCGTCGCATGCGGTTGGCCTCGTTGTCTCCGAGGAACTGTTCCCGGACCGGGTCCCATTTCAGGGCCCTGCCGGTCCACGTGGCAATGCAACCTAAGTGAGCAGCAATCGTCGCCTGACAACCCACGGCCACGTCGCAAGCCGGCCGTCGGCGCGTGCGGATGGCGTCGAGCCAGTTGCGTTGGTGCTGCATCAGCGCGATAAAACGGTTGTAAGGGCCGGGACCGTTTTCGACGAGTTCCGGGGGACTCGATACGAGATAGCCGCTGCGTCCGACGTGGACCCATCCCCGCTCGCCGACGAACACGGCGCCAAAACCCTGTAACGACATGAGTTCGTCCCATCCCTTCGGAAGGATATGTTTCCGTGCGTCGAGCCGTTTCTCCACCACGTGAACGGGCACGCCGCCTGGATATTTGTAGGTCAAATCAGGATATTCGCTGGTTCCAGGTGGTAGGATTTCCACCGGTCCGGCTTCGTCGAGACCCAAAACCCAATGCACCACGTCGAGGTTATGCACGGTGTGGCTGGTGAGGCTCCCCGCTCCGAAGTCCTTGCAAAAACTCCAAGGCACCACGCCTTTCGACTCTCCGTACCGGTGAAACCGGTGGTTGAACGGTCGCCACGGCGACGGACCGAGCCAGAGGTCCCAGTCCAGTCCGTCCGGCACAGGTTCGGCCGGCAGTGCGACTTCGCAACTGGTGCCCGGCTTCTGGATGTAAATCCGTTGAATCTTACCCAAAGCCCCGTCGAGAACCAACTGGCATGCGAGTTGGAATTCGGCCGCGGAGCGTTGATAGAGACCGACCTGGCACACGCGCCCGTAGCGGCGAACTGTCTCGACCATCGCCCGCCCTTCGGCGATGGTCAGAGAAATCGGTTTTTCGACGAAGATGTCCTTGCCCGCTTCGGCCGCCATGACCGTGATCGGGCCGTGCCACCGATCACCCGTGGCAATGAGGACGGCGTCGATATCGTCACGGGCGAGGAGTTCACGGAAATCATTGTATCCCGCGCAACCCCGGTAGGTCCCACTCGCCCGCCGGGCGGCGTAGGCCGTTTCGACCGTCGTCTGGCCGTGTTCGCGCCGCCACCGATCGACGTCGCAAACCGCCAACACCTGGGCCTCCGGGTAATTCACGAACCGCGAAAGGTGGTGCCGCTGGCCCATGAATCCTATGCCGATGAACCCCAGCGTAATGCGATTGCTCGGCGCCGTAGTCCCGTCGGCACCCAATGCCGAGGCGGGAACGACCCAGGGGGCCAGCGCCGCAGCGCCTGTGGTTTTTAGAAATGCTCGGCGGCTTGCACCGTGATGTTTATTGGTTCCGTGGTTGATTGTGGAGCAGCCAGTAACGTTCTGTGCCCAGGAAGCCGCGCTCCCGTTGGTCGCCCTCGTTCCATTAACAGTGCAGGACGCTATGACACTTCGCATCGTCGTCTCCCTTGGAAAGGCCCGGTCATTTTGCCAACCGCACACTTGTTTTATTGAAGAAATCGACGCACTCGCTCATCTCGGGCATCGAATCGAACCAGTCGTAGGAGTATTCCAGGCCGAATACGATGGGCTTGATGCCCAACGCGTGAATCTCTTCGAGGAACTGCCCGGTTTGCCCCACGCCGGTACCCCAGGGAACGTCATGCCCTCCGGCCCGATCGTTGAGATCATGGACCTGGATGGTGAGCAGGCGGTCCTTGAGTATTCCGGCCGCTTCGATGGGATCAATTCCGGCACGCATCCAGTAGCCCATGTCGCCGCAGGCGCCGATGCGCCGGCTCCGACCTTGGCATGCCTCTAAAATCTTTTCGGGATGCCAATAGTGCGGCGAAGTTTTTGCGTCGTGGTTGTGCAGTGCCACGCTGATGTCGTACTCGTTGCAAAAACGTTCGATGGTGTCCAGCGACTCCGGCGAAGGCTCGGAAAGGAAGGCCTCGATGCCCAGTTTCCGGCCGAACTCGAATACCTTGCGGCAACCGGCCTCGTCGCCTGGGATTTGGTGATAGTAGTAGGTCAACATACGGACGCCGGCCGCGTCGAGCTTCTGCCGGATCTGCCGTAACTCGGCGTCGCTGAGACGCAGATCGAAATTCTTGGGAATCTCCTTGCTCACCTTCTGGAAGCTCAGACCTTCCAGGTACGGCACACCCAACTCCGCCGTTTTGTCGATCGTTTCGAACAACGTGTATTTGTGGAAGGTGTAGGCTGTTACTCCCAACCGCCACCCGAGTTTTTCCTGGGCACGTATCGCGGGCGTCAGTTTGGCGCTTGCGGTGGTCGGGGCCGGCAAGTCGCCCAAGGCAAACTGGATCGCGCCGAGGTAAAACTCAAGCATCTTCGGGTTCCAGAAGACATAGGCATCGTGACCGATGGTCGAATAAAACACCTTTCCGCGACCGTGATTGCGGACCCAGGCCAATGCGTAATCGTTGTCCGCTCGTTCGGGTTTGCGGCTGCTCAGGTCGGTCTTCTCGGTGTCGATACTCAACAGCACGCGCAGCCTGTTCCTCGAGTACGGTTGGTGGAAGCGGAAGAATTCGCTGCAATATTCGAATCCTCTGCCATTGAACACCTGATTCAACGGATGAACGGGGTCGTCGAGTTTGATGAAGATGGGTTCATGGTACTGGCGGTGGTTGGCGCCGCGGGCACCAAGTATTTCGCCGAATTCCGGCCATGTGTCGCCCCCCTTGGAAAGGTCGCAGAAGGCCACCGAGGCCCCGTGTATACCCATCAGTCCACCGCCGCCGTAGACGAATTCCATGAGGCTCCGTCGCAAGGTAGCGTCGTCGAAAAAATTGCCCACGGTGTTGTTGAAGCAGACGGCGTCGAACTGTTTCAGATTCTCGGGCTTGAACACCGAAGGATCGTGACTGACGACCGTCTCAAACGCGCCCGTCTTGCGGCCCAGCAGCGTAAACGCCAGATTCGCGTGTGCAATAGAAATGTGCCCGCGGGAATCGACATGGGTCGGATATTTCTGGTTCGCGAACCGGGTCGGGGGACCGGGATATCCGACGTTGAGGTCGAAAATCAGAAGCTTGCGGGATTTGGCGGGCGTGGCCGGCGCCTTCGCGGGAATCGCTTCTTCGATTTTTCGGCGTTCGTCGGCCGTGCATCGCTCGTCGGTGAAGACCGACGATTGTTCAAACGCCGTATCTCGTTCCGCGGCGGGAAGTGTTGTTGGCAGGATCAAAGAAATAAACAACACGCAAAGAAAAACCGGCAGGTCCACACGCCATCTTGCCCTGCTGTTTCCTGCGTTTCTCGAATTCGTCACCTCGCCAATATGCCGGAACTGCCGTCTCCGCCCGACTCTCGGTTGCCTCGTTACACGCCTCATAGGAAGTCCTCCCGAAAATGACCCAGATTCAATGACGTGGTAATGCCGTAAGTTCGCCCCTGAATTCATCCATCCGCTGAACAATTTCTTCGGCACCGGTTTTGATGTGGTTTCTTACACGTTTTCAAGATCGCGTTGCGGCGAGCGTCTCGCCGTGGGTTTGCCGTGATGCCGGGCGTGCGGGGCAGGAATCTTCCGCTTCTGCTTGGCCCGCGCCTGTTGTTTCAGGTAACGCACCAAGTGGCGTGAATGCGACTTCAAGAGCGACGCGGCTCTCTTGACCTGCCCTTGTTCTATCGCCTCGATAATGGTCTCGTGTTCCTTGGCTAGCGTAAGTGGATCGACCGAGGTTAGATGTTCCAATACAAAGCGCGTGCGCACTTCAAAGGCCAGCGAATCCCATAGTCGTAACAGCACCCCATTTCCCGACGCTTCGACAATCATCCGGTGAAACTGTTGATTGTGCTGTTGGAACGCGACGAAATCGCGTTTGCGTGCTGCGGTGACGATCGCGCGGACCACCTGTCGCAGCCGTGTGCAATTTCCTTGCAGGTGGCCGACAGCAGTTTGTGCGGCCAGCGACTCGAACGCCGCCCGAACTTTCAACGCATCGAGCGTCTCGGTCAGGCTCACCTTTCGAACCCAGGCGCCCCGATTCCGCTCGTATTCGAGCATTCCCATGGCTACCAGTTCTCGAATCGCTTCGCGAACCGGAATCGAACTGATACCAAGCTGTTCTGCCAGCGTTGCTTCCATAACCCGTTCACCGGGGCTCAATTCACCGCTGCCGATTCGTTCCAGGAGTGTTTCGCGGACCGTTTCGCGGAGGGATTTCTTCTTCGCACACATTGTCAAAGTCTCGAAGGGGATGAACACCAGGAAATACGACGGACGGCCCGAAAAATAACTTGTTGTTTTCCAAGGCAAGACGCCAGCGCTGTCGCGAAGCACAGCCCGGCAACTCGGCAAGTTATCTCCCGGTCGATCCTATAGAATCTTTTACGGATTCGATCTTGGCTGGTCAACCATCCCCGCCTTTCTTTCTTTTCGTAGAATGCCTCACGGCTGTTGCATTGCCTGCGTCGGGGGAGACAAATGTCACGTTGACGATCACCATCCCGGAAAACACGCTACAGCCGACTTTCGTCTACCGCTTTCCCGTCCGTGCGGTTGGCAAGATAGCTATGCACGGCCAGATCGACGGAATAGCCTATCGACCGAACGGAACCATCACAGAAGACAACATTAAAGCCTCCCGGGTGAGCACTTCCGAACGCATAATAGTTTGGATATCCCGACTGGTCTTGAGCCGGGGGATAGTCGGTTCCACCCCAACGACAGATGTCGATATTGCTGCCGATGTAGCAGTTTTCGTTGTCGCCGTTGTCGGTGCCGGTGGTGTAATAGTCGGGCGAAAGGTATTTTTCGCCGACCAAGTAGGTGTTGCTGCAGCCATCCCGGATTTGCGCCACAGTCACCCGGCTGCCGCAATACACGATTCCGGTAGCGACGGCAGCGATCTTCGCGAAATTACCCGGGGACGATTCCGCATCCGCGTAACTGCTTGGCCCTCCACCATCAAAGGTGCTGCCGTTCGAGCCGGCCCACGTGTACGTATCACCTCCATTGGCCGCGTAATCCGATTTTGCTGCTTTCGTGAACGGATCAGAGTTGTTTGGTGGATCGCTGCTTTGCCACGAAGGATACGCATCCACCGCCCGCCGACTGGGGCAATACATTGTTCTGACCGGCGTGGCGATCATTTGGGCAGCGGCATCCATACGTTCTGTACCTGATCGGCCCAACTGCACGTCGTGCAAGGCCTGTTGTTCCAGATACGGCAAAAGGTTATAGATCCATCCTCCGGGCTGCTTCCAATCGAAACCACGATCCGGGTCGCCAACCCAATAATACCCCCAACCGCCGGCAGGAAAAAAACCGTGTGCTTGTTCGTGATTCAAAGACGCCAAGCCAATCTGCTTGAGATGGTTCGCGCACTGCAGCCTTCTGGCCGCCTCGCGAGCCGACTGTACCGCCGGTAGCAGCAATGCAATCAGGATGCCGATAATCGCGATGACGACCAGGAGTTCCACAAGCGTAAAACCTCCGGCCTTCGGAGTTGCAACGGGTGTGTGGCGAATTGGAACAAACATTTCTTCTTCCCATGCGTGGTACATAGGCCGGCAGGTCGGAAACCGTCAGTCCGACGTTACTATCTGTTTCGCTCTTCGTCTCTCCAAGACCACGAGACCGATAAGCCCAGCAACCAGCATGATCGACGTTGAAGGCTCTGGCACGACGTTGAATACAAAAACTTTGCTCGCCTGATCGACAACGTACACTCTGTCGGTTTTCGAATCGACCGCAATGCCGAATATCGAGCCAAAAGTGCCGGTGTCCGCGTAAGACACCTCGCCGGTTTCCGTGTCCCAGGTGTTCCAGTAGTCGATCCGCGATCCAGTGTTGTCGAACACCTCGACCACTTTGGCGCTGCGTTCGGCCACGTAAATGTTGCCCGTGCTGGTGTCGACAGCCACTTGCCCGCGACTTCCCTTCGAATCGAGAAGTGCTGAGAGAACCGTCGTTGTGTCGGTCGATAGGTCTGTTGCCATCAGATAGCAGTAACTGCTGCTCGTAGGGTCACAGTTAATCCAGTAGGCGATCGTTTCGGTGGGGTCCAGGGCAAGGCCGCATAGGTAAGCTGTTGTGGTTGTGGTATCGAGGCCTGTCCAGTCATCGAGTTTCGTGCCCGTCGAACCGTATTTCGTGATGACATTATTGTCTGTTCCCACATACACATTTCCAGAACTGTCCGTTGCCACCGCTAGGGAAGGAGAGGCTTTTGCCCAGGAGGTGAGGGATGAACCATTGCTTGTGAGTTTCTCCACCAGCCCCGGCCAAGAGACGTCGACCGCAAAGATAGAACCATCCGCCGGAGAAATCGCAAGATCGATCGGCCCGTTGGTGGTGCTCATTGTCAGTCCCGCCGTACCGGTGGAACTGAACTTGCGAATGAGTTTGGCGCCATAATCCGCCACGTAGACATTCCCACTCGTGTCAACCTCGACCCCCCGGGGATTCGTAACAACGCCCGTCCACGTGTCCACATAGCTGACGACTTCCGCCGCAGCGGAAGAAATTGCAGACAGGACGAACGTGAGCACAACAGAATACCTGACTAACGCCTGCAACATGGTAATTCTCCTCGAAACAGAAGTGGGCCAATAAACGAAGAGTTGTCGCTTCGCCGTTACATTACCTCGTTGAGTGCCAAACAAATTCTCTTGACGACCCTCCTCTCCTGTCGGTCCTCTTCCCGACCGGGCAGCAAGATGAGGTTTGTGCAACCCCGTTCGTTGTTGCCCTGCTCCGCAAGTCCTTCGCGGAAAATCCGTCGGCACTTGCCCCCAGTGACTACGAAATACTATAGAATCTTATACATAATATCAACGGGCCCGTCAAGCGATTTGGCCCCTTTTTGCTCGCAATCCTTTGCCAAACGGGAGTGCCGAAAGCCAATCCGGGGCGGTCTTGTAGTTGTCCCTCCCCAAAACTCCATCCGGCAATAATGGCAGGCGTTTGCCCACGCAATGAATCAGGTGTTGGCCGAGAAAATACCCAGGAAGTAACGCAAACTCCCTCGCCAATCGGCCCCTTTTTGCCGTCACGCGCAGAACGGCAGCGCTGAACCCGCCAAACAACCTGATCCATAAGATCGCGCAGCCCGCGTGTACCGATGATGCAATCCGCCAACCTGCAGGATCGAGACGACCTTTCTGAATTGGACCAGCGACTTTCGCCGTGAACGCATTTACACCGAAGTCGCAGACCAGAAGATCTTCGGACGGACTCGACACGCGGCGAGTAGAGGCTCGATCTTTGAAAACTTGACCGAAAGAGACGCGAGCAGTGGCCTTCGCGCAGACCGGTAGCGCACGTGCCTGACGAGAGACAGCATTTACGCTGCTCGCTGGACTCGAACGATGGGCAGATGACGTCGGCCCGCAAGGTAATCGATTTTCAGGACGAACGGGTCGCCCGGTTTGCCGTCGATGTCGACGTTTGGTGCCGCACGCGGCGAGCCGCGTGGCCAGCCTGGGCGTGGCTCGATACGCGGTTGCTCGTTGGCCGCCGGACGTGAGAAGAAGACCTCGTTGGGCGTGCGGCCGTTGAGCGTGTCGTGGGGCCGGTGTTCATTGTACCAATCGGTAATCAGTTCGACCTCCCGCTCGAACTGCGTCTGGTCCTCCGGCACCGTGATCATCGCAAGAAATCCTTTTGCGGTCCGATGAAAACGTTCGACGACGGCGACGCTGCCGTGCCGGCCGACGGCCCCGAACCGCGGCAGGATGTTTGCCGTCTTGCACCAATGCACGAAGTGTTCGCACTTGAATTGAGAGCCCTGGTCGACGATCAAGTGTTTTGGTTTGGTTCCTTCTTTGCGAAGGATGCGGTCGAAGGCCGCGGTCACTTCTTCCGACGAGGGTTTTGACTTGAAGACCGCGAAGCCCATCGAACGGCGGGAATAGTGGTCCACGCAGTTCAGCAGCCACCAGCAAACGGGCCATCGTTGCCAGATGGCATGCGGAACCCAACAGGTCCAAAAACCGCCGCTGATCGGCACGGCCGTCAAGTCGGCATGCCACGTGTGGCCCGCGTATTTGGCCACGATGCGACGCCGCTTGTCCGATTCACCTTCCGGCGGACCTGGTTTCACCCTAGGTTTCTCGTTGAGAATCCGCCACACAGTCGAGGGGCCGAGATGAATGCCGGCCCGAGCCAACGTTTGGGCGATTTTTACTTTGCCCAGCGTCGGACAAAACAGTTTGATCCGCTGGACCGCGTAGTGAACCAAGTCGGGAAACCGATTCACCGGCACATTCGTCCGAAGCAACGAATCGTCGTCGGCGCGCCGAAGCCATGCCCGGATCGTAGCATCCGAGACAAAAAACCGCCGAGCCGTCTCGGCCTTGCTCCAGCCGCACATCGTGCGGAGTTCGAGAATGGCCATCCGTTCGACCGGCGAAAACTGCGGGCGACGATGCGGATCAATGCGTCGCATCTGTGCGCCGTTGAGCCACAGTTCCTCACGCAGCACGGCGACGTCCGTTTCCAGCCGGTGGATCTTTGCCTGAAGGAAATGACCTTCCTCGATGAGAAATCCGCGCCCCTCTCCGCGCTGCACGCCCCTCCTGCGGAAAAGGCACTTCGTCCCCAAAAAGGGTTTTCCCATCGACTCCGCGATGGGAAGAGTCGTTTCTATTTCTTTTTAGAGTTGCAATTAACGGTATGATCCATAAGGCAACGCTTAACGCCTGTGATACGACTTAATGACCCATGGTAGCAAGAGGAGCACCGAGATCAGCAGAGCGGCAGCGCTGGGTTCCGGGATGGTCGCCAACAGACGGTCGGCAACGATTCGATGACCGACGGCGTTGGGGTGAATCCCGTCAAGCAGCAAGTCGTTGATATCCTGGTCGGGCACATTCTGGTAGTCGAGATACGTCTGGTAGATGTCGACGAGTTCTACGTCCTCAGTGGCGGCAATCGTGCGAACCGCCTCGACATAGTCCGTGAGCGTCGCGTTGAATCCCATCGGATCGTTGGGATCGTAGGGTGGTTGTCCGTAGCGTTCAAGCAGAGTGTCGGTCCAAGATAAGGCGTTTGGCGTCATCAGAATGACGCGCACGCCATCCGCTTTGAGTGTTTCGACGATTGTGGTTAGATTAGCGACATAGTCGGCCAAATCAACCCGTGGGGTCGTGGCACCTTGCGATACCTCGACTTTCGAATCATTAATGCCGAACTGGACGACCACCACGTCGGGGTCGTAGGAGCGGACGTCACTATCGAGTCGCGCGATGGCGTCGGCCGTCGTATTGCCGCCGATTCCGGCGTTGATCACGTCGGCATTGACTCCTTTGCCCGGGAGTTCGTCGCGAAGAATATTCGAATAGATGTAGAGCGGTTGGCCATCGACCGTTCTCGGCGCGGTCGTCGAATCACCGAAGGTCACGATCGTCGTATCGGCTGGGGGACTGGTGACCGGATCCCAGCGGAAATAGTCGAGGTTGACCGTACCGCTTCCGCTACTGCTGGCATCGCCGAAATATAGGCGATTGCTCGCGGCCGCGGTGGCTTGTTGGTTGGAGGCCAGCAACTGATCGTCGCGGTAAACATCGAAACTGGTCGCCGTCGCGTTATAGTCGAAGCGAAAGACATGATAGTCCGAGGCGTTGTCTAGGCCCGACGCAAGGACGTTGTACGAGGTGCTCGTGCCAAGGCGAATGTCATTGGTGCCGACGGAAAACCATCCGCCGTAGACCCCGTTGTCGGCTGCTACGTGCAAGCCTGGCAATGCGCCGTCGGATTCGGTCACGCGCACGCGACATTCAATTGAGTACGAAGTGTTCGACAGAATTTGCGTATTCCATGCGTCGGTCGAATCGGTTTGTCGCCACCACCGTCCGCCGGCCAACGGACTCGACCACGACAGGATTCCTGCCGAAGTGGTGAAAGAGTCACCCGTGAGAGTGGCGGGATTCGTCACCAAATCCCAGCCTTCGGTTGTCTCGACATTAGGCAGGTCGTTGGCCTCATAGCGATAGGCGAAGTCGAGTGAGTTGTCGGTAAACGTTAAACCAAAGGCCGAATTGCCCAGGGCCGCTAGCACGACAACGCCGGCAAACGCACGCCATACCGTCGGGCATTTCCAACGACCGCAACGCTTAGGAAACTGCGAACCACGAAGGGTCGCATCACAACAGGGAATCATGCGATGCTCCAAGGGACTACTGATCTCGAAGACCGTTGTGTGTTTCACGAGGATTAGCGACCAACGGGAGCGGGGCTCGATTGGTTACGGCAGCACCGTTTGGCTGGCGCTTTAGGGCAAGGGAACGATACCCAAATCGATCAGGCCGCACGTCGTCGTCGCGTGTAGAACAGGCTGCTCGAAGCAACGGCAACAAGCATCAAACCAAGAGTGCCGGGTTCCGGAACAGAATACGCACCGGTATCCCAGCGGAAATAGTCGATTGCTGCGGCGCCGTGACCGTTGCTCGATGCGTCGCCAAACAACAATCGTCCTCGTGTGTTGTTGGGCACGGTGATCCCGTCGGTCAGCGAAACACCGTCGCGCCACACGTAAAGAGCGTCGGTCGTTTCGTCGCAAGCCAGGCGATACGTATGAAAATCAGTGGCATTGTCCAGGCTGTCTATTGTGACCACGGTGCCATAGGTGCTGTTGATTTGGATGGCGTCGGTGGCGATGTCGAGCCAAATGCCATGTGCCGTGCTTCCAGCGGCAACATGCAAGCCGGGTTGGCTGCCCGAGGAAGCGGTGACCTTGGCACGTACTTCAACCGTCCAGGAAGTATCAGTTCCCACTTCGGCATCCCACTGGCTCAGCGATTCGTACCAACGTCCGCCCGTATCCTCCGTAGTCGAGTAGCTGAGTGCGCCATCCGAAACGGCATACTTGTCGCCATTGTCGCCGCGATTATCTGTTAGAGTCCAGCCGGAGCCGGGGTCTTCAACCGTCGGCAGATCGGAATTCGCCTCGTAGCAATGTGTGAACGTGATCGAATCCTTGGCGATCAGTTCGGCGCGAGAGTCGGCGCCATATGCAACAAGGCAGCCAATACACAAGAGTATGTTCCATTTCATGGCGTGTCTCCTTGAAAACATTAGGAAGAAACATGGAAATTCGTTGGTCAAAACGTACGGTCGTCAACGACGAGCCCGTCTTTTCGATTGGCCAAACGGCGAAGGGTCTCGAAATCGATTGTGAAATTGATGGTCCGCACCGAGCCATCGCAAAAGGCGAACTGGCAACCGCTCGGGTGTGGACTGCCAAAGATGTGGTAGTTCGGCCAACCTTGTGTATCCTGCCGGATCCAGGGGCGGTATAACGGACTGGGCGTTGAACCGCTGAAATTCGCCTCGACGAAGCGGATGGTGTCGACATCGTGACCCTGGTATGCCGACTGGTTGTCGCCGCCGTCGGTTCCCGTGGTGTAAAGGTCAGCGGCCAGATACTTTTCGCCAATCATCAGCGTATTGCTGGTACCGTCACGGATTTTTTCTATGCCGATGAGTTGATGAAAGGCGGAGAGCCCCGTGTTCGTCGAGTCGTCGAGCAGCCCCATCCAATTGAAGGACGGACTGAGTCCCGTGGCAAGATCTGGCGGTCCGGTCACGCAGCCGTTTTCCAGCCGATCGCCGCCATTGAGGGCGTAATCGGTCTTTCCGACCATTTGCACAGTGACGCCGCCGTAGTTTCTCATCTCCACGCCCGAAAGATAGGTCTTCGCTTGACGCCGACTGGGACAATACAGCCCGGGCAACGACGTTTGAAGCATTTGCTTAAAGACGTCAATCTCATTTCCGCCGGACCGAACCATCCGGACGTTTCCTTGTTCGATATAGGGTAGTAGATTGCCGATCCAACCGCCGGGCTGCTCAAGGCCGAACCCTTGTTTTGGATCGGTTGCCCATCGCGTTCCCCACCCAGTGGCCGGAAAATATCCCTGTGCCTCCAAATGGGTCAACGTGGCAAGGCTTAATTGTTTCAGATTGTTGCTACATTGAAGCCGCCGTGCCGATTCTCGTGCCGATTGGACGGCCGGCAACAAGAGACCGATTAAGATGCCGATGATCGCGATGACGACAAGCAACTCCACCAACGTGAACCCTCGAAGGCAACACATGCGTTTCAAACCAACGTTTCGACGGAAAGGGATACGCATGGCATGTTCCTCGGCATGGTCGACCATTCGTTTCACACCGTTGGCAAGTGGCCCACAACGTCAATTGTCCTACTCCGGCAGTTCAAGTTTCACGGGAATGATTTCGTGGTCGGGATCGGATGCTTCGCCTCGGGCCTGCTGTGCCAACATGCGGCCGATGTGCGCGCCGATCTCCTCGGGACGTAACAACGAACGCGTAAACGGATAAGGTGGCGGATTCTCAAAGCTTTTTCGATAAATATCGGAGATAACGATACCCACTTTGCGGTTCAGGGCTTCGGCCGCAGCCGCGGCACCCGTTGCCCAAGGTTCGGCACGGCACAGCATACCGATCGGCTCTCGAGTTTCCTCCAACAACTGCACTGCGGCAGCCTTGATCGCCTCGCGGTCTGGTGGAAGGCATCGCAAGATGAGGCTCGCCGCCGTGCAGCCAGCCTTCTCAAGCGTATCGCGTACCGCATCCAACACGCGGTAGTCGCCCGGGTACATCCGTTCTCGCATTAGAATCGCGATCTTTTGAAAGCCGTTCCGCAACAAGTGCTCGGCAAGCAATTCGCCGACGTTACGGTAGTCCTTGTCGATCCAGGCGATGCCCGATACCGACGGCTGAAGCATTCCGTTGACTACCACCGGCAGACCGCTCGAATGCAACAGGCGTTGAACAGCGAGTGACGATCGAACCAAGACAAATCCTTCGGAGTCGGACGACCGCATCGTCTCGCCGATGAGTTGATTGACGTAATCGACCTCGTCAACCGGTGGCAGGAAATTGAAGTGGACCTCCGCGCCGGGCAACGCACTCTGCATTCCGACGATGATTCCGTCGGCCATCAATCCTTCGGTCTTCAGGTAGTTTTGATGCACCAGTAGGTGGACCCTGCGAAGGACGGACGATGTGTGTGTCTCGGGAAGATCCAGCACGAAGGTTCCCTTGCGTTGGCGGCGCTGAAGTACCTTGCGTTGGGAGAGCAACTGCAATGCTCGATTGGCTGCCGTCGAACTGACGCGGAGCATGCGCGCCGTTTCCGCGGCGGTCAGGTAGGGATCGCCGGGACTGAGCTTGCGGTTGCGGATGTCGGACACGATCTGGTCGGCCAACTCGATGATCCGCGGTGTGCTGATGTGTGGTGTTTTCATGACGACCTCAATTTATCGAAAGATATCAAGCAAAGCAAGTATATTCTCAGGCATTTGAATAAGTTTTTTTGTTTTGTATAATAAGCACCGTGGTCGCCACCGTGGATACCCACATGGCGAGGGCTTCCGTCAGGCGAGGCTTGTCGACGCAAACTGGCTCTTTGGTGTTGTAACGTCTTTGATATAAGCCTGTTACGCTTTTTTCCTTCCACCACCCCACGATCACCATTACGACGGCAAACATGTACAAACCACTCGAATTGGCACCGACGGATACTCGGGTTGCACGGCTCATTCCCGCGGCATTTACGCCCATGCAGGCAGGCGGGAAGTTGAACCTCGGGCAGGTTGCGCCCTTGGTCGAACACCTGATAAGAAACGAGGCGGGAGGAATTTTCGTCTGCGGCAGTACGGGCGAGTTCTCCTCGCTCACCAGTGAGGAGCGACGCATGACGGCCGAAGCCTTTGTCGACGCGGCAGGAGGACGCGTGCCGGTCATCATTCACGTTGGGCACAACAGCCTCGAAGAATCGCGCCGTCTGGCGGCCCATGCCCAGCAGATCGGTGCTGACGCCATTGCCGCAGCGCCACCTTCGTATGATCGACCGGCATCGATCGAGTTGCTGGTGAAATCGCTGCAACAAATCACTCTCGGTGCACCTGACCTGTCGTTTTACTACTACCACATTCCACGCATGACGGGCGTTTATCTCGATATGCTTGAGTTTCTTCGTTACGGCGGCGAGCGACTTCCTTCGTTGGCAGGCATCAAATACACCCAGCCCACCGTGCACGAATTCCAGTTGTGTGCCGAGCACGAGCGTGGACGATTCGAGATCCTTTTTGGCACCGATGAAATGTTATTGAGCGGTCTATGTGCCGGAGCCACCGGCGCAGTTGGAAGCACGTACAATTTCGCGGCTCCCGTGTATCGACGAATTGTCGAAGCGTTTGCCGATGGCAACTTGCCCGAAGCACGACGATGGCAGGCCGCTGCAGCGAGAATGATCGACGTGATCAACAGACACCGCAGTCAGCCGGGCTTCAAGGCCGTAATGAACCTAATTGGAATCGACTGCGGTCCCAATCGGCTTCCGCTCGATTCATTGAAAGCCGACGAAATCGAAATATTGCGAAGCGACCTGGACCAAATCGGCTTCTTCGGTTGGATTCAAGCAAACGAAGAAAGGACCTTTGCCTGTTGAGGCACTCGCGAGCTTATGCTCTGCTCGATTGGAGCTCGAATAGCACCGTCCCTCCCAAAAAACGCTGGCCGATAACAAACTTTGGTTGCTGGTTCCTCGGCTGTCAAAAACGTACTTCACGGTTGGCCTCGACCTACCGCTGGAAAGTGTGGGGCGTGACGATGGTGATCAGGCCTCTGGTCTTCGAATCGGGGGGTTTGTCGACGCTCGAAATTTTCGCCGGCTCGGTTTCCGCCGTGTCGATCTTCGTCGGCAAGCGGTCCCGCAGGACCTGGTTCTCGACCTTCAGATACTCGACGTACTTCGCCAGTTCCGACTCCGTTGTGTTGGCGACGAGAACCAACAGCGGGTACATGAGCCACTTCACTTATATACAATCCTCACCGTTAGTCGCAAAACAACGGGTGACGTCGAATGGTACCCCACTCACAACGTCGGGCCGGTTCGAAGAAACGCGTTCCTGGCTTCGACAGTCCGGTGTCGATCGTTTTCGCCCGAAAAGCACGATCGCACCACCTACTCCTCACACGCGGCGACTGTTGCGTAGTCTCCGAACGGCGGCCAACCCTGGTCGCCACGTCCCACGTTCGCGACACGGGCCGCCGTGTGGCGCCTCATGGCCAAGTCTGCTTTCCCTCTACCGGGCAGAGAGGTACGACAACCGGTTGGGGCCTGTTTTTCTCAGGCAAAGTCGCCAAGTCGGCGGCGCGCGGGTCAAGAATACCGCCAAGCCACGACGGCTCATCGCAAGATGAGTTCAGATCTCAAAAAGACCGCAAACGCCGATTTTTGCGGCAAATCGATGCAGATCGTACCCCTACGCGGCAAACCTGCGGGCACCACTGTCGGCACCCCGTTTTCTGCTTGCGTCGTATCTCTTGACTGCGTCGAAAGATAGAGAAACAGAGAATCAGGCTACGGAACCGAAGGGGCGGACATTACGCGGGCACCCATTTCGGCACCCTTCTGCAAAATCTCGGCACCATAGTCGGCACCATCGCCGGAAGCATTCTTGGGGGACATTCCAGGTGTGCGATGGGTTCGCTGGGGCGGGCAGTCTCTCGAAGCCCTCCGGCGAATTGGGTGGTCTTGGTCAACTGAAAATGCCGCTCCCTTCTCTACCCCGATTTCATGTTTTCGCCAACTAGCTTAGCCCCGCGATGGCGGCCCACTGCTCAGTGAGGCGGATCTGTTGCTGGGGGGGTATTGTCAGTCGTGGCACCCGGGCGATCGCGAAACGCGAATGATAGCCACCGTGTCGCGGGTGCGTGAGCCGATTTCGCCGCTCGTGCAGATTCTGCGGACGCCTTTCGAAGGTGACGATACCAGAGACGCGCCTTCGCTGCGCATCCCCCACCAGCTAGAGGCGTTGTTAGCTCTTAGTGAGTGGACACCTCTTGAGGTTTTCGTCTCCCTCATATAGGCTGGAAAGTGTCTCCGATGAAGGTCTTTCCTGCGGCTTCCCCGTGGTTTCCTCTGCATCAGATGTTGGGAACTCGGGGGAACGTCGTCCTGCCACGGACCCAAGCGTGGTTTGTACCATCCCTCTCTTTTTTCCGACAGCGTCTTCCAAGACGAAAGAAATCCACCTTCAAGGAACAATCGCCCAACGAACAGGAAGATCAGGTCCATGAAACGACGCGCTGCCACCACGACACGCCCTGCATCGAATCTCCGTCAACAGTTTGGTCGACAACACCACTTCCGCCCACGGTTTGAACCGCTGGAAGACCGGCGGATGCTTTCGATTGGTGCCACGCCGACCGACTACATGCCTATGTTCGTGGAAACTGCGACCGAGAGTCCGCTTGTCGTTTCGACTCTTCTCGACGAAAACGACGGCGACTACTCGGCTGGCGACTTGAGCCTCCGCGAGGCGTTGGTCCTTGCAGCCGATGAGGCGAGTTACCCGGGCGCCGATGAAATCACCTTCGACGCATCGCTGTTCACCGACGGTCCGGCGACGATCAGCTTGGACGAAACCGAGCTAACCATAGACAGCAACGTGACGATCATCGGCCCAGGAGCCGATCGGTTGACCATCGATGCAAACGGGAGCAGTCGAGTTCTGAACGTCGATGATGGCGAATACTCAAACTCCTGCAACGTAACGCTAAGTGGCTTGACGATTGCCGGCGGCAGTGTTGACGATGATTACGGTGGTGGAATATGCAATGCCGAAACCCTAGCTGTCGAAAATTCGACAATCAAAGGAAATTCGGCTGGCTTTGGGGGCGGAATAGGCAACCGTTTTCCTGCTGTGCTGACCGTGTCTAACTCCACGATTTCGGGAAACTTGGCTCGTGAATGCGGTGGTGGTGTCTACAGTTCCGGAAGTGCGGTGAACGTCGTAAACTGCGTGATCACGCAAAATTCTTCGTACGACGGTGGGGGCGTGTATACCGACTACTACGGAACGCTAATGGTCGCGAATTCGACGGTTTCGGGGAACTTCGCTGAACATGATGGCGGTGGGATTTTCGGATACAGCAATGCCCTTACCGTCACCAATTCGATTGTTTCACTCAATCGAGTTTCCACGAGCTGGAACCCGAACCTCTCTGGCTCCCTGACCGCTGAAAGTGGATTCAACCTAATCGACACTTGCCCAGGTTTCATATCTCCCGTTACTCCAGGGTTCGATGGTGTCTGGGGTTCCGATGATGATATGGCAGGTGATTTCCGGTTATCGCCAGAGAGTCTGGCTCTCGATGCGGGTAGCAACGCCTTGGCGATCGGGGCCGACGGTAATCCGCTTAACACCGATATTCAGGGCAGTCCACGAGTCCAGAATGGCGTCGTAGACATTGGAGCGTTTGAAGGTGTGACTCAACCGCCTGACGGTACCGCTTATTTAGTGACAAGCCTTGCCGACAATATCGAAGTTGACGGAATGGTGACACTTCGCGAAGCAATCACAGCAGCTAATACCAATACGGCGGTGGGGGACGCTCCTCCTGGTGTTCTAGGCGGAACGGACGCGATTGCTTTCGATCCCACGTTGTATGCTCCGAAACCAGCTTCCATTTTTCTGGATGGTTCTGAACTTGTCGTGGTGGACCGACTCGCAATTCAAGGTCCCGGTGCCGACCAGTTGACGATAGATGCGGGGGGAACCAGCCGCATATTTCTCATCGATTCTGGCACTACGGCCGAGGTTTCTGGACTGACGATCACGGGGGGGTATGGCGAAGGAGGTGGAATTCGGAATCGTGGCAACCTGAAGGTAACCAATTGTGCGATTACCTGCAATTCGGGCAATGGAGCTTACCTGGATGGCGCTGGCCTCCTTAACGATTCCGGAATTCTTACGGTCACTGGTTCGACGATCTCGAAGAATGTGGCTGATTATGGTGCGGGAGTCATCAACAATAACGGCACTCTAACGGTCATCAATTCTGAGGTTTGGGGCAACACCGGCAGCGGAATTTACAACTATTGCGGTGCACTAGCAGTCACCAACTCCACGATTTCGGCCAACGACCGTTATGGTCTTTATTTGCACGATTACGAGGGCGGTTCCGCCGAAGCAGTACTAAACAACACGATTGCTGCCTTGAATTCCAACGGTGATATTCTCGGCCATTTCAGCGGTTCAAACAATCTAATTGGCGTCGATCCAGGCTTCGTGCGCATACCTTCTGAAGGGGCGGATGAGAAATGGGGTACCGATGACGATGATGTGGGGGACCTGCGACTAACAGCAACTTCCGCAGCAGTGAATGCAGGCAATGCCTTGCTTGCTGTGGATGACGCTGGGTGGCCGCTCGCGGTTGATTTACGGGGCAGTACGCGCGTTATCGAAAACGCTGTCGATATTGGGGCCTACGAATACCAGGGCGTGCAGGCTGACGAACGGGAGACTCCGGCACTTCTGGTCACCACCGCGGACGACGTGTTTGATCTTTATGATGGTGACATCTCGCTTCGTGAAGCCGTCTATTATTCCCACCTTGGCGCGGGCAGCGGAACGATCACGTTTGATGTAGCACTCAGTGGCAGAACAATTGCGCTTGACGGGCACGCGTTGTTCATCTGCGATTCAGTGGTCATCGATGCGTCGGCACTCTCGGCTTTGACCGTCGATGCCAATGGGCGAAGCGGTGTTTTTCTCATCAATGGTGGTCTTGAAACAGGGCCGATTGATGTAAGGCTCTTAGGCCTCACGATTACCGGAGCTGATGCCACATCCCTCTTCGCCTCAATCCGCAATGATTCTGATCACTTGACTCTTACGGATTGTATCGTTTCAGATAACCCCGGTGTAGGGATTTCTAACTCCGGCACACTCGTGGTGACCGATTCTACAATCTCCAATAATTCCAATGGTGGAATTCGTAATCGATCCGGCCAACTGACCGTTGCCAATACGACTATTTCTGGCAACTCGTGCAGCAATGGCGGCGCTATCGACAACAACTGGGGAACGGTGGTAATCAGCGATTCGATGATTACGGAGAACTCAGCCGGCGATGGTGGTGGCATTTACAGCAACTACGGCACGGTATCGGTGAGTGGCACAACGATTGCTGGCAATACGGCATACCAAGGTGGTGGAATCTACTGTGAACTTAGCCCTTTAACGATCTCGAATTCCCAGATATCGGACAACTTTGCCGATCGCAGTGGCGGAGGCATTCTTGCCGGTGGCACGCTGGATATCTCCGGTTCGACGATATCTCGTAATTTAACTGAAGGATCTAATAGTGCAGGTATTGTCTGTTCTGCCACGACAATAATCACCGATTCCACCATCGTAGATAATGGCGGTGGGGGGATTTATGACTCAGGCACGCTCACGATTGCTTCCTCCACAGTCTCGCACAATTTTCGCGATGGGATTGTCTGTGGCCCGGATGCGGCAGACATCATGGACTGCACGATTGCAGGAAATGGGGGCTCGGGCATTGCCAATAGTACTGGGACGCTGACAGTCGCCAATACGTCGATCTGGGGTAACGGGCGATGCTATTCAGGCGGCGGAATTCACAATTACGCAGGTGTAGCGACGGTCAACAATTCGACGATTTGGGGGAACGTGGCCACAAGAGGTGGTGGGGTTTCTAACGTTAGCGGTACGCTAGAGATTGCGAATTCGACGATCTGTGCGAATTCGGCCTACTCGGGTGGTGGCCTTTATGCCGATGGCGATTCTTCTACCGCAACATTGAATAACACAATCGTCGCTAACAATACGGCAGTCTCCATCGGGGCGGATTTCGATTTCTTAGCCGGCACATTGTTGGGGTCAAACAACCTGATCGGCGATGGCAAGTATCAACGAGGTTTGTTTGACGGTGTTAATGGGAATATCGTGGGCACGACTGAATCGCCGGTCGATCCATTGTTAAGCGACTTCACCCAACTCGACAATGGCCAATGGGGATATTGTCCATTGCCGGGCAGCCCTGTTCTCGATGCGGGCTCCAATGCGTTAGCAGTTGACGTACATGGTCAAACGCTTGAGCAAGATGTGGCTGGGTATACACGTATTCAAAACGAAACGGTCGACATCGGCGCAATCGAAGGTGCAACCGCGTCTGGGGTCGCGCAGACCTATCTAGTCACCAGTCTCGCCAATACGACCGATCCAGGTGACGGAGAACTGACATTCGTCGAAGCGTTTTTGGCGGCCAACTCCAATCAAGTTGTTGGCGATGCGCCGGCTGGTTCGTTTGATGACAAAGATGTGATCAGGTTTTCGACAGACTTGATCGGAACGGTATATCTAGACCAGGGGACGCTCGACGTTTTTGGCGATTTGAGCATCGAAGGGCCAGGCGCAGGGTTGCTGACTTTTGACGCCCAGAGTCAAAGCCGGGTGGTGACGATTCGACCGACCGTTGACGTTACTCTGGCCGGAGTGACTATTACCGGCGGTTACGCTGAAAAGGAAGGTGGCGGTATTGGGAACTTCGGAACGTTGGGGCTTGCAGGTGTAATTGTTGCGGCCAACTCTGTTGAGGGCTGGGGTGGTGGAATCTTTAATTATGGAGAATTGAATGTCAATAGCTGCGAGGTCCTGGGCAACTCGGCTAAAGGTGGTGGTGGTGGGATCGACAACGCGGGCGGAGTGTTGACAGTTGCCAATTCGGCAATTTGTGCCAATGAAACGAGTAGCTATGGCAGCGGAATCCTTAGCTCGGGCGTATTAGCGGTAACGTGTTCAACCATCTCGGATAACACCGCTGGCACCTATGGCGCGGTCTACCTGAATACGAGTTCGTCTGACGCTTCATTTACGAATTCGATCATCGCTGCCAACATCGCTGGTATTGAGAAACCGGATATCTGTAATTCCCACGGTATGCTCTTTGGATCGAACAATCTGATCGGCGATGGTGCCGGCCAAACAGCTCTCGTCGACGGCGAGAACAATAATCTAGTCGGTACGTCAAACGCGCCGTTAGATCCGCTTTTCCACCGCAACCCGTCTGACGGCGACGATGGCTGGGGCGACGATCCGGACACGCCCGATGTGGACGAGTCGGCCAACGACGACTACGGCGACTTGCACCTCCGTGTGGACAGCCCGGGCGTTGACGCGGGCGACAATTCCTTGCTGCCTGCCGATGAGTTCGACCTCGACAACGACGGCGACACGGCCGAACTGCTGCCGGTCGATCTCGATGGTAACCCACGCATCGTCAACGGCTCGGTCGACATCGGTGCCTACGAAGGGAAGTGTGTTACAAGATTCATTGTCTCCACTCTGGTCGACGAAAACGACGGCGACTACTCCATTAGGGACTTGAGTCTTCGCGAAGCGTTGGCCCTGGCGGCAGACGAAGTGAGCTATCCGGGCACCGATGAGATCACGTTCGACGCGTCGCTGTTTGCCGATGGTCCGGCAACGATCACCCTCGACGGAACCGAACTGACGCTCGACAGTGACGTGACGATAGATGGTCCGGGGGCGGAGCTTCTTGCCATCGATGCCGACGGGCGAAGTCGCGTGTTCGGTGTCAGCGAAAGCATTACCGCAACAATCGATGGCCTAACGATCACCGGTGGTTTGGCCGAAGAGGGTGGCGGGATTTACAACAACGGTACGCTGACGGTGATTGGCTCGACACTCTCGGGCAACTCGGCACCGGGAGAGCGTGGTTACGGCGGCGGGATTTACAGCGCCCTGAACAGCGTGCTGTCGGTGACCGGTTGCACGTTCTCAGGTAACTTGGGTGGGGGCGGTGGTGGCATTTGCAGCCATGGTGCCCTGACGGTAACCGACTCTACGTTCTCTGAAAACTCGGCCCATTGTGGCGGCGGGATTGACAACTACGGCACGCTGACGATCAGCGACTCTGCTTTTTTCGGCAACTCGGTTGGAAATGAGGGCGGCGGGGTCCGAAACTCTGGCATGCTGACGGTGACCAATTCAACGTTTTCAGGTAATTCGACGCGATGGGGCGTCGGCGGCGGGATTCGCAGTGATGGCGAACTGACGGTTGCCGGTTCCACGTTCTCCGACAATTCGGCCGGGGATGATGGTGGCGGGGTTCACAGCTCGGATGGCACGCTGACGGTGACCGATTGCACGCTTTCGAACAACTCGGCTGAGGGCGAAGGCGGCGCGATATGCAACTACACCGGCACGCTAACCGTGACCGATTGCACGCTCTCGGACAACTCGACTGAAACTCACGGCGGTGGGATCTATAACAACGGCACACTAACGGTGACTGGTTCCACACTCTCGGGTAATTCGGCCAAGTGGTGGGGCGGCGGGATTGGCTATGTGGGCACGCTGACGATCAGCGACTCCACGCTCTCGGGTAATTTGGCCGTGCGGGGTGGCGGGGTTCACAGCTCGGATGGCACGCTGACGGTGACCGATTGCACGCTTTCGGACAACTTGGCTGAGGAGTACGGCGGTGGGATTTACAACAACGTTGAACTGACGGTGACCGGTTCCACGCTCTCGGGCAACTGGGCTGAGGAGTACGGTGGCGGGATTTACATCAACGGCGAACTGATAGTGACCGCTTGCACACTCTTGAGCAACTCGGCCAAGTCTAGCGGCGGCGGAATTTACGGCGATCGGCATAGCACGCTGACGGTGACTGATTGCGAGCTTTCGGGCAACATGGCTGAGGTGTACGGCGGCGGGATCTACCAACACACCGGCACGCTGACTGTGACTAATTCCACGCTCGTCGGAAATTCGGCTGGGGATGACGGCGGCGGGATTTACGGCGATGAGTACAGCACGCTGACGGTGTCCGGTTGTTCGCTCTCAGGCAACATGGCTGTAGGCGATGGCGGCGGGATACACCGCCACCACTACGGCGGTACGCTGACCGTGATTGATTGCACGTTCTCGGGTAACTCAGCTGTAGGCGACGGCGGCGCGATTTGCAACAGCGGAATCCTGACGGTAACCAGTACCACGCTCTCGGGCAATTTGGCTGGAAACGACGGAGGCGGGATATACCACTACACCGGTACGCTGATGGTGACCAATTCGATTGTTGCCTTGAATGACGCGTCCTCAGCCCCGGATATTTACGGCGTCCTGGACAGTGGCAGCGGTCTCTTCATCGGCATCGATCCGAGCTTCGTCCGCAATCCCTCCGACGGCGGCGATGGCTGGGGCGACGATCCGGACACGCCCGATGTGGACGAGTCGGCCAACGACGACTATGGCGATCTGCGTCTGACTGCCTACAGTCCGGCGATCGACGCGGGTGACAACGCGCTGCTGCCGGCCGACACCCTCGACCTGGACAACGATGGCGACACGAGCGAGCCGTTGCCGTACGATCTGGATGGCAATCCGCGCGTCTACGGCACGTCGGTCGACTGTGGGGCCTTCGAGTTGCAGAGCGGTATCGCGGCCGGTCGCGAGGTCCCCTCGGTGATAGTAACCACGGCTGAGGACGTGTTCGATATCTACGACCAGCAGATCTCGCTCCGCGAGGCGATCTGGTACGCCAACTCGGCCACCGTGGGCACGACCATCACCTTCGCCGACGCCCTGGACGGTTCCACCATTACCCTGCAGGGAACACCGCTGTGGATCGACAAATCCCTGGCAATCGATGCTTCGGCGTTCATTGCGCTGACGATCGACGCAGCAGGGCACAGCCGAGTATTGGATGTTGTAGCGGCGAAAGGCGAGGAGGTAGAACTTGCGGGTCTAACGATCACCGGTGGTTCGGCTGAAGAGGGCGCCGGGATTCGCAACCACGGCACGCTGATACTGACCGACTCCACGCTCACGGCCAACTCGGCAACAGGGGAACGTGGTTCGGGCGGCGGGATTTACAATTACGGCACACTGACGGTGATCGGCTCCGCGTTCTCGGGCAACTCGGCAACGGGAGAAAGCGGTTCGGGTGGCGGGATTTACAACGGTGGCACACTGACGGTGACCAGTTCCACGTTATCGGGAAACTTGGCCAAGTATGGCGGTGGGATTGGCAACGGCGGCACATTGACGTTGACTGATTGTACGCTCGTGGATAATTCAACTGAGAATTCCGGCGGCGGGATTGGCAACGGTGGCACACTGACGGTGATCGGTTCCACGCTCTCGGACAACTCGGCGGGAAATGACGGCGGCGGGATCGACGACTACAGCGGCACGCTGACGATGACCAGTTGCATGCTCTCGGGCAACTCGGCTGGGAACGACGGCGGCGGGATTCACAGCCGGTATAGCACACTGACGGTGAGCAACTCCACGCTTTCGGGCAACTCCGCGGGGAATGACGGCGGCGGGATTCATGTTTACAACGGTACACTGGCAATCAGCGGTTCTACCCTCTCGGGCAACTCGGCAGCGAAAAACGGCGGCGGGGTTTTCGACTGGAGTAGCACACTGACGATTAGCGGTTCCACGCTCGCGGGCAATTTGGCGGAGAGTGACGGCGGCGGCGTTTACAACTGGAGCAGCACGGCGACGGTGGCATGCTCCACAATCTCAGGTAACGCGGCTGTGTCTCGCGGCGGCGGAATTCATAGCGACTCCTACAGTACACTGACTGCGACTAACTCGATCGTTGCCCTGAATGAAGCATCCTTAAATGCGGATATCTCCGGAGCCCCGGGCAGTGGTAGCGGCTTCAATCTCATCGGCGTCGACCCGAGCTTCGTCCGCAATCCCTCCGACGGCGGCGACGGCTGGGGCGACGATCCGGACACGCCCGATGTGGACGAATCGGACAACGACGACTATGGCGATTTGCATCTCCGCGTGGACAGCCCGGGCGTTGACGCGGGCGACAATTCCTTGCTGCCTGCCGATGAGTTCGACCTCGACAACGACGGCGACACGGCCGAGCTGTTACCGGTCGATTTCGATGGTAACCCACGCATCATCAACGGCTCGGTCGACATTGGTGCCTACGAAAGGAAGTGTGTTACAGAACTCATTGTCTCCACCCTGGTCGACGAAAACGATGGCGACTACTCCGTCGGCGACTTGAGCCTCCGCGAGGCATTGGCCCTTGCAGCCGACGAGGCGAATTATCCGGGCGCCGACGAAATTACCTTCGACGCAACGCTGTTCACCGACGGCCCGGCGACGATCACTCTCGACGGAACTGAACTGACACTCGACAGTGATGTGACGATAGATGGTCCGGGAGTGAATCTTCTTGCCATCGATGCCGACGGGCAAAGTCGCGTGTTCAGTGTTAGCGAAAGCGTTACCGTAACAATCGATGGCCTGACGATCACCGGTGGTTCGGCCAACGCGGGAGGCGGAATCCGCAATCTTGGCGTTTTGACGATCGACGGTTCGACGATTTCGAACAACACGGCGATTGGCACCTGGAGAGAAGGTGGAGGTGGTATCTACAACCTTGGCGAGCTGACGATTGTCGATTCGCTTCTTTGCGAAAATTCAGCACCAAACAAAGGCTACGGCGGCGGCATTTATAACGCAGCAACGGTGACTATTTCGAACTCAACTCTGTCTGCCAACTGGGCGATAGGACAGACTGATGGGGATAGCGGGGGAAGTGGAGGCGCCATCTACAACGACGAGGATTGTGTCTTAACGGTGACCAATTCAACACTGGTCGGTAACTGGACGAGCGGGATGTTTGCCAACGGCGCCGGTGTCGGGAACTTCCGTGGTACTGTGACCATTGTCAATTCGATTCTTGCTGGCAACACGGCGAATGGAGATTGGAGCCGTGGAGCGGCCCTTTACACCCAGCAAGGAGACGCGGCGTTAGTCAATTCGACGATCGCGGGCAATTCCGCCGACGGTGAGTATTCCTCGAATGCCGGGGTCTATAATCGCAACGGTTCACTAGTTCTGCAAAACTCGATCGTTGCGTTGAACACGGCTGCGAGCGATCCGGACGTTGGCGGCTCTTGGGAAGGCAACGGGATTGTCGGTACCGATCCCCTCTTTTCCCGCAACCCGTCCGACGGCGGTGACGGTTGGGCCGACGACCCGGATACTCCAAACGTCGACGAATCGGCCAACGACGATTACGGCGACCTGCATCTCCGCTTGGACAGCCCGGGCGTTGACGCGGGCGACAATTCGCTGCTGCCCGCCGACGCGTACGACCTGGACAACGACGGCGACACGACCGAAGCATTGCCGGTCGACATAGCGGGAGAGGAACGCGTCATTGGCATCGTCGTCGATATGGGAGCATATGAAGGGGAATCCGTCGGGCAACTCGTCGTGTCTACGCTTGTCGACGAAAACGATGGCGATTACAGCGCCGGTGACCTCAGTCTGCGCGAAGCCATGTTGCTGGCAGCGTCGTGCAAGAGCAATGAGATAATCACCTTCGACTCAGCTCTGTTTGATGGGGGTGCACAGACAATCAGCCTGGACCCCACTCTCGGTGAGCTTGAGTATGACGTGGCCGCACGTGGTGTATTGGAGATCGACGGGCCCGGAGCCGAGCGGCTTTCAATCGATGCCCAGGGTGCTTGCCGCGTATTCCATTTCACGGGTTCAACCGTTGTGCTCCGCGGCCTAACGATCTCCGGCGGACTGGTTGATGCCGCGAACGGTCGAATGGAAGAGATGGGTGGCGGGATCTTGGTTGACCGATCGGCGAATGTTCATATCCTAGATGCAACAATCCGAGGAAACACGGCATACTGCGGTGGAGCCCTTGCCGGTTATCTGCATTCTTCCCTGACGTTGACCAATACCGTAATCGTTGGCAACGTGGGTGACTATGGTGGAGGGATCTACTTGTGGGCTTCCCCAGTGACACTCACGAATGTGACTATCGCTGGCAACGACGGTGAGCCAATCTACGCGGCCGAATACGAATACTTCTGTCGGAAAATTACGCTCAACAACGCGATCGTGGCCAACAACGGTGGAAGTATCTATGGTGATGTCGTTGGTTTGAACAATCTCTTCAAAGACCCTCTCTTCGTCCGCAATCCCTCCGACGGCGGCGACGGCTGGGGCGACGATCCGGACACGCTTGATGTGGACGAGTCGGCCAACGACGACTACGGCGACTTGCATCTCCGCTTGGACAGCCCGGCCGTTGACGCGGGCGACAACTCCTTGCTGCCTGCCGATGAGTTCGACCTCGACAACGACGGCGACGCGACCGAGCCGTTACCAGTCGATCTCGATGGTAACCCACGCGTCGTTAACGGCTCGGTCGACATTGGTGCCTACGAAAGGAAACTTGTTGCAGAACTGGTCGTTTCCACGTTGGTCGACGAAAACGACGGTGATTACTCGGACGGCGACTTGAGTCTCCGCGAGGCCATGGCCCTGGCGGCCACCTACGCCTACGATCAAGTGATCACGTTTTCGCCCGACTTGTTTGTCGACGGTAGCCGGACGATTGTTCTGGATGCCACGTTGGGGCAACTGGAATACGACGCCAAGAATTCCTCGGTCGATGGCAAGGTAACCATCGAGGGCCCCGGCGCCGATCTGCTGACCATCGACGCCGCCGGCAACAGTCGCGTTTTCGCCTTCATCGGCTCAGAAGCGAAGCTTGAAGGGTTGACGATCACCGGTGGGGTCGCCTCCGGCTGGGGCGGCGGAGTTTATGCCGACAATGGCGCTACGGTCGAAATCGTAGCATGCACGATTGCCAAGAACTCGACGAGCGGCAGTGGTGGTGGCATTCGTGCCGCTAATGGGACCACGTTGGTGCTGACCGACGCGGTTATCTCCGACAACCATTCGGGAACGGGTGGTGGGGGTATTTCAGTATTCGAAACGACATGCACGATGACAAACACCGTCATCACGGGAAACACGGGCAGTAATGGTGGCGGAGTATACGCATTGTATTCTGCAGTGACGCTCACCAATGCGACTGTTGTCGACAACACGGCCGAGAATGGCGGTGGGGTCTACGGCAGTGGCGTTTCCCTGGACCTCATCAATTCGACCGTGGCTGGAAATTCCGCTGAGGCGACCGGCGGGGGAATTTACAGCAATGGGCAATCGTTTACGGTTACCAATTCAACAATCGCCCACAATGTGGCCAACGACGGAGGCGGAATCTACGTAAAGGCAGCTTCTTCCACCGCAACGCTGAACAACACAATCGTTGCCCGCAACACGTCTCACGACGCCGGTCCGAACATTCGCGGAGAGTTGTCCGGTGCGAATAACCTGATTGGCGACGGTACCGGACAGACCAGTCTCGTCGACGGCGTCGATGGCAACATGGTGGGAACGGCCGAGTCGCCCATCGATCCGCTGTTGAGCGACATCACGCAATTCGACAACGGCCATTGGGGTTACCTCCTGCTGTCCGAGAGCCCGGCCATCGACGCCGGCGACAATGCCTTGGCCGTCGACGAGCAAGGCCACGCGCTTGCCGACGACCTTGCCGGCAATCCACGGATCGAAAACGGCATCGTCGACATCGGCGCGGTCGAAGGCGTGGCAACGCTGACAGAAGGCCAAATCTATATCGTCACCAGCCTGGCCAATGTCATCGATGCGAACGACGGGCAGCTGACGTTTATCGAAGCGTTTCAGGCCGCCAACTCCAATCGCGTGGTCGGCGATGCGCCGGCCGGGTCGTGCAGCGAATTGGACACGATACGATTCGCCGACGGACTTGCCGGTACCGTAGCCGTCGACGGCGGACAACTGGCGATCGCCGGCAAGCTGAGCATCGAAGGCCCGGGCGCCGACATGCTCACCTTCGACGCTCAGGGCGAGAATCGCGTGTTCTACGTGCAGTCGGGGGCTGAGGTCGCGCTGAGCGGAATGACCATCACGGGCGGCCAGGCGGACGACGGCGGCGGTATCTACAGCAATGGTACCCTGGCGATTGCCCGTACGACGATGTCGGATAACGTGGCCGCCAACAACGGTGGTGGGGTTTATAACCGTTTTGGTGTTTTGACGGTGACGGATTGTACCCTTTCGGGTAACGTCGCCGGTGCCGATGGTGGTGCGATTCACGACGATTTCGGTATGACGGCCGTGGCCAATTCTCTGATCGCGGCCAACTCGGCTGGTGGCAGCGGCGGCGGAATCTTCGCGACAGGTACCGTGACCGTCGGCAGCTCGACCATCGCCTGCAACTCGGCGGAAAACGACGGCGGAGGAATCTACAGCAACTCCATCCTTTCCATTTTCAATTCGATCGTCGCCCTCAACAGGGCCGATAATGGCGCCAATGTGTCTGGCACGCTTACGTCGACAAGCCAGTTCAACCTAACCGATGTCGATCCGCAATTTGTGTCCGCCGCTTCCGCCGGAGAAGACGGTATCTGGCATACCGACGACGATGTGGCCGGCGACTATCGGCTTTCGATCGACAGCCCGGCCATCGATGCCGGCAGCAATGCGCTGGCCGTCGACGCCGATGGCAACCCGTTGCTCTGGGACATCCGGGGCGAGGGCTTCGATCGGGTGGTCAACTGGCTCGTCGACATCGGGGCCTACGAAAACCAGGATGTCGTGGTAACCGAATACTACTTCGTCGGCACCGACGGCGACGACACGTTCGAGTTCACCGCCGGGGCGACGGCGGCCGATTGGGTTGTGAAGGTCAACGGTGTCGAGCAGATCTTCCCCGACACGGTCGAGCAGATCTTCTTCGACGGCCTCGACGGCAACGACCAGGTGACGTTGATCGGTACCGCCGGTGCCGACACGGCGGTGCTCGAAGCGACGGCTGCGGAGCTTAGCGGTAGCGGCTACGCCGTGTTTGCGACGAACGTCGAGAACTCGACCGTCTACGGCCGGGCGGGCGAGGACACGATCACGTTCTACGACAACGCCGGTCGCAACCAGTTCGTCGCCGGGCGTGGCTTTGCCGGTTACCTGACCGGTTTCGCCGGCGAGTTGCGGAGCTACGAGTTCGAGCAGGTCACGGCCTATGCTGGCGACGGCATCGACGAGGCGAAGCTTTACGACTCGGCGGGCGACGACGTCTTCGTCAGCGACCCGGACGTCTCGGTGCTGACCGGCGGCGGGATGACGATCACGGTCCACGACTTCCAGGGTGTTCACGCCTATGCCACCCTGGGCGGCGTCGACAAGGCCTACTTCACCGACACCGCGCTGGACGACCAGGTGATCGGCACCCACGAGTATGCCATCATGTGGAGCCCGAACTACGAGCAAGGGGTGTTCAACCGCTCGAAGTTCTTCGAGGAGTCGTACGCGGTCAGCAGCCACGGCGGCGCCGACATCGTGAAGTTCTACGACGGCCCGGGCGACGACGCCTTCGTGGCCGACGAGCACGAGGCCTCGTTCACCTGCGTGAACAAGTACACCACGTCGTCGGTTTTCGTGGAGGATTTCGTCGGCGTGCACGCCTTCGCGAGCACGGGCACCGGCTACGACACGGCCACGTTCTACGACTCGACGGGCAACGACGAGTACTACAGCGACGCGGTGCAAGCGGCGTTGTGGAACACGACGGCCGGCTGGTACAACCGGGCGAAGTTCTTCGAGCGGACCGACGCCTACGCCACCGCCGGCGGCACGGACAAGGCGACGCTGGTCGATTCGACGTTCGACGACAACCTGCTGTTGGACGCCAACTCGCTGACGATCTACGGTGCCGACAACGGCCACCACTTCGGCACGTCGTTCCGCAACCGGATCGAACTGTTCGACACGGTGTACGCCAAATCGATCGGCGGCACCGACGTGCTCGAGTTGGAGGATTCCAACGGCGCCGACACGTTGGAGGCGACCGGCCACCAACTGAGCTTCTTCTCGGCCGAGCACAACCTGGACTACGTCCTGGAAGACATCGCCCAAACGACGGCCAAAACCGACGACAACAACACCGACACCCGCAAGGTGCTCGATTACCTGTTCGATATCGATTTCGAAGGCCGCTGGCGGAACGCACTGTGAGCCATGGCACCGCGGAAGACTTCGGTTCCCCCTACCCCGCCCCGCGCATCGCTTCATTTCCACCAACCCCCGGCAGCCGGGCGATGGCGGCCGATTGGTCGGCGAGGTCGACGTGGCTGTAGAGGTTCATCGTCAGGCGGATATCGCCGTGGCGGGCGAGGGTCTGGACCGTTTTGGGGGCGACATCGGCGCGGCAGAGGTTGGTGATGAAGGTGTGGCGGTTGGCGTGGAAGTCGGCGAAGCGGTTTTGCGAGTCTTTGTACTTCAAAAAGTCGCTCTGCAGACGGCGATGGCGCTCGGCCGGGTCGTCGGTCTCGGCGAGCCACACGCGGCGGGCGGCGGCCAGGTCCTCGCGCATCATCTTGGCCGTCTTGCGGTCGAGGCCGCAGGTCCGTTTCGAGATGGGGAAGAGGATTTCGTCGTCGGCCGGCTGGCGAAGCGTTAGCCACTCGCGCAGACGCGTGACCACCTCGGGATGCAATACCTGGGTGTCTTCACGGCGATGCTTGCTGTAGGCGGCGGCGACGGTGACGGTGGGTGGATTGCTCGCAAGCCGAAAACTGGCCGGCGTGAGACTGCCGATCTCGCCTTTGCGCAGGCCGGTCCAGGCGGCCAGCACGTAGAGCATGGCCCGATCGATGCCGGGGATCGACTCGACCACCGGGCCCGAGTTGGCCGCATCGACCAGTCGCCAGAATTCGTCGCGGGAAAGTGCCCGCCGGTCGTGGCGGCGATCGACGCGGACGTTGAGCATCGCCAGGCCGTCGAGCGGGTTGCTGCGCAGGCGGCGGTTGATCGTCAGCCAGCGCGTAAAACACTTGATCGCTCGCAGGTAGTGGTTGCTCGTCTGCACGCTGAGCCCTTCGTCGCGCAGGTTGGCCAAAAAACGCTGCACGTCGGTGGCCTTGATCTGGGCGATGCGGCGCCAGCGGCAGGCCTCGACACAGCGGCGAATCTTGCCCAAGGTTTCCAGCACGTAGCGCGTTGAGTTGTTCTTGGCTTTCTGGCTGCTTTCGAAGTCGGCCAAGTGGGTGTCGATCGGCTTTTGCATCTCCTCGTCGACGGGGTCTTCCAGGCCGGCCTTCTGGCGTTCCACCTTGGCGACCAGGTCGTTGAGCATCGCCTGGGCGACCCGCTTGTCGCTGGCCAGCGGCACCCGCCGCTCGCAGCCCAACGAATCGGTGAAACGTCCCCACCACTTCTTCGAACGCCCTTTCGTCGTCGGCCGCGTGGCACGTCCCGACGCCGACAAGTGGTCGAGCAACACCTGGCCGATCTACGGTCGTATCCAGTACGCCCACCGCCGGGCGCTCATGCTGGGGATGGACGAGCGTACCCATCGCAAGCTCGGCCCGCCGCCCGCCTGGGCCGACTGCCTGCGCCCCAGGGCCATCACCCCCCAAGAATTCTTCGCTTCGCTGCATTGTCTTTTGCCGATCAACGGCGGTGCTCGGGAGAACTGGCCCCGCGCCGGTCTGGAAGCCTTCGCCGCCGGCGTGCCCGTGGTGGCCCAAAACCGCTGGGGCTGGCGAGAAATGATCGTCCACGGCGAGACCGGTTTCTTGGGCGACGGCGACGAGGAACTGGCCCACTTCGCGGCGATTCTGGCCTACGACGAACCGCTACGGATGCGAATCGTTCACGCCGCCCGGCAACGGCTCGTCAATGAGTTGGCCAACCCGGATGTCCTTTGGGAACGCTGGCGAGCGTTGTTTGCGTCGCTGAGCAGTCCGGTGGAGCCGCTGCAAATGGTGGATAGCGAGTAAAGGTCGGTAATCGTCAAGATCAAGGAATCATCTCGCAAAGGTGCGAAGGCGCTAAGAACGCTGGGGTATTCTTTCTTTGCGCCTTGGCACGAATCCTTTTGGAGAGAGCATCCGGGCTTGCTTAGACCGGTCCTATGACGCTGCAAAGCTCGTCAAGTACTGCCGAAAGCCGCATAAACGTCGCAAGTAGTATAACCGGCACTTACGCCCCTGCCGAGTGGGTGCCGGCTGTGACTGCGATCAGCGTTCAATCGGGGCGCGAATGCCGGATATGATCGCACTTCCTGCATACCCGATCGCCGGTGTGCGCGCCCATGATCCGCTCCTTCTGGTACTCATGTTCACAATTCTCCTGGAGCGATTCGAGTATCCTTTTCCTGGGCAAGAGTGAACCTCGATACTCCCCGGAAACCGAGTATTCCCGTCCGGTGATGCTGTCTCGGCGGCGGCCACCCATGTTGCTCCACACGACATGACCGCACTGTCTGCATTCGATAGACTGGGCGATGGCGGGTTCGTACCACGTTTGATACAGCGTGTACAGGCACCCACACGACTCGCATTTTATCTCGATTGGATCGGGGTCTCGGTATCGTGCCATGATGTGGCTTCTCCACCAATGCATTTTGCGACAACCATACCTCTGTCGGCGATGATCTGCAAGCCCATGTGGGCTGCTGTAAACTCGCCTGGGCAGTGAGTTGACATCCGATAATGCAGGCGGCTGCACCGCGCCCATGACGTAGCGTCCTGCCCTTTGATTTCGCTCCAATTCCACCCCACTCTTTGGGGCTGTCGGGTTTAGTCCCTGGGAACCCGGGCCGACAATCTGGGGCCGTAATAGCGGAATCCAGGCTAGAGGCCCTCGACACGCCATTGGAGATTTAGTATATTAGCGGATACTATTACCATCGAGGTGCCGATGATGGACGATCCCAAAGAGCTTGCCCGAATCCTGAAAGTCTTGGCGGTGGACACGCGGGTGCGCATCGTGTGTCTCTTGAAGGGGCGCGCGTTGTGCGTCAATGCGCTGGCCTCGCGGTTGGACGTGACACAGGGAGCCGTGTCGCAGCACCTGCGCGTGATGCGGGATGCGGGGCTGGTGATCGACGAGAAGCGGGGGCTTTTTGTCCACTACCGGCTGAATGAAGGGACTCTCGCCACATGGCGAAAAGCGATTGACCGACTGTTGGACCCGAAGCACCAGGAGTGCCAAGAAACGAAAGGAGCGAGACCATGTGTTGCTGCTGCCGGAAGAAAGAAGGCTGCCAGAGGCCGGACCAGTTGAAGGACAAACCCACGGGATGTCCGCCGGAGCAGGTTGAGAAGTGCCACGGTGGTGAGAAAGAGCATCCATGCGTGAGGGACGAGAAGTCCTGACTCGAACGACCATGTTGCAATTATGTCCGCGCCGAGCGACGAAGTGCTGATGACGGCCGTGGCCGAGGGCGACCTCGACGCCTTTGGGCAGCTTGTCGCACGGCACCAGCGTTCGGCCTGGAATGCGGCCTATCGCTTCTTGGGCAACGCGGCGGACGCCGAGGACGTTGCCCAGGAAGCGTTTCTCAGAATTCTTGATTCGGCCGACCGCTATCGGCCCACCGCCGCTTTCCGAACGTATCTGTATCGGGTGGTCACTCGATTGTGTTTCGATTTCTCCCGGCGGCAGCGTCTGTGTCGGCATGGACAACTCGCCGACGTTGCCGCGCACGGGCCGTTGCCCGAGGACACGGCCGTCCTCGGCGAGCGAGCGGCGGCCGTGGTCGAAGCGATCGACTCACTTCGTCCGGCGCAGAAGATGGCCGTAGTCCTCCGCTACTATGAGGGTCTTGGCTACCGCGAGATTGCCATCGCCCTGGACACCACCGTCAAGGGGGCCGAACGCTTGTTGGCCCGGGCGAGGACGGCCCTGGAAAGCTGCCTGGGGCAGTTTCTTGAGGAGTAGGTGAGATTCCGAGGGGGTTTGGGCCGCTTCGTGCGTTTGTTCTCGTGAGAGGAAAGCTCCATGCGCTGTAATACCGTCCGACGAGAACTCGATCGCTTTGCCCGGCAAGAGGTTGCGCCTCGTCTGCGCGCGTCGATCGAAGGCCATCTGAGCGAGTGCCCGGATTGTCGAGCGTACTTGGCCCGACAGGAGCGGCTGGCAAGTCTCTTGGAGGATGTCCGAGAACCTCCCAATCTGCCGGAGGGTTTCGGCGATCGCGTGATGGCGGCGGCTCGACAGAGACAGGCGAGTCGGCCGGTACCTCGTTTGCGGCGACGGGCTGGCTGGCGATGGGTTTCGGTTCCACTGGGTGAATACGCGGCGCGAGCGGCCGTTCTCGCTGCCGGGCTTTTTGTTGGAGTGCTGATGGGACAGCAAACCTGGCAGTCGGTCCATGCCGCCGGTGCGCGACAGACAAGTCAAGCCGATTCACTGGCAGGCTATACCATGGACTCCATGAGCGATGCTCCCAACGGGTCGCTGGCCGAGAGCTACCTGGCGCTCACGACGACCTCGAATCATAACGGTGACTAACTATGTGGAAACACCTAAAGGTCTTGCTTGTCGTTCTGTCGGTCGCGCTGAACGTGGCGTTCGTGGGCGTGTGGGCGGCACATCTGGCGGCGGCTCGGATGGACTCCAACCAGGGCCGTTGCGTGCCCGGCGACAGTGGATCGGTCTGGTGCCCATTGCACCGCGAGTTGAACGTTACGGACGAACAATGGAGCCAGATCGAGCCTCTGTTGCGGACATTCCGGGCAGAGGCGGACGAGATATGCCGGCAAATCCGAAGTGCGCGGGCCGAAATCATCAACTTGCTGGCGGCAACAGACACGGACATGGATGCGGTGAAGGCCAAACAAGAGGATGTTTTCGCGGGCCAGCGGAAGATGCAGGCGCTGGTGATCCGGCAATTGACCGCCGAAAAAGAAATCCTCACTCCTGGGCAGCAGAAACAGCTTTTCGAGATGCTGCGCAGCCGGTCCGGCTACGACCGCCACGGGCCGCTCTTGGTGCCTGGGCGAGGCGTCGAGGGAGGGGTTGGCCAAACACTTCGCACGGGCGGAGGGGAGTAACGGACGCATGATGGACAGCCAAGCCAAGTCGCAGACTCGCACGACCGCCGCGCCGACCGACCTGCCGCCTGCGCGAAAGCCTAGTCGGCCGAGAGTGGACGGGTTCTCGGCGGACTCCGAGGCGATTGCAGCCCGGCTGGCGAAACGCCGCAAGAGCCGACGCCGATGGAGACTCTTGTTGCTCGCCGTTCTGGTAGTTTCCTCGGGCATCGGCGTTGCCGTATGGCAAGGATGGTTTCCAACGGCCACGAAGACAACCGATCCGGTCATAGCCACCACAACGGTTGCCCGACGTGACTTCGCCTCCTCCGTGCTGGCCACAGGAGCCGTCAAGCCGGAGATTGGCGCGGAGGTCCGAGTCGGTGCCCGAATCTCCGGCAAAGTGGAAAAACTCCGCGCGAACATCGGCGATTCGGTGCAAGTGGGGCAGATCATTGCCGAACTGGAAAAAGCCGATCTCGAAGCCACGGTTGCGCAGCGAAACGCCGAACTGGAACTTGCCGAGGCTCGCCTTGCCGCCGTCAAGTCGCTGCTGCCAAAAGAAATCGAGAAGGCCGACGCCGATCTTCGCCGCTGGTTGGCAACGCTGACGCTGACCGAGCAGAATCTCGGCCGCGCGTCGAAGCTTGTCGAGCAGCATGTCGTCTCGCAGGAGAATTACGACGAAGCCTCCGAGCGGTTCGAGGTCGCCAAGGCCCAGGTGGCTTTGGCACGCAAGACGCTTGACTTGGCGAAGACCAAGTACAACGAAGACCTGCGTCAGGCCCTGGCTGACGTGGCCCGGACGAAATCCGCCCTGGCCAACGCTCAGGTCCAACGGTCCTATGCCACGCTGACCGCGCCTATCTCGGGCGTCATCGGATCGGTCTCGACGCAAGAGGGTGAGACCGTCGCGGCCGGGCTGAACTCGCCGACGTTCGTGACGATCATCGACCTGAAACGTCTGCAAGTCGATGCGATGGTCGATGAAGTGGATATCGGCAAGGTCCACACGGGCCAGAAGGCCGTGTTCACCGTCGATGCGTTTCCCGCCAGAGAGTTCCCGGGCAAGGTCGTGGCGATCTATCCCAAGGCCATTCTGCTGGAAAACGTCGTCTACTACGACGTGGTGGTGGAAATCGAAGGCAACGAAGACGAAGTGCTCCGGCCGGACATGACGGCCAGTGTTACCATCTTCCTCGACGCGAAGACGGACGTGCTGGCCGTGCCCACGAAGGCGGTTAAACGCGAACGCGGCAAGACGGTGGTCTACGTGGCCAAGGGCAGCCAACCGCAGCCGCGCGACGTCAAGGTTGGATGGAAGGACGGAGCATGGATCGAGATCGTCGCGGGCCTTGAAGAAGGAGAAACCATTCTTGCCGAAGCCCCGGCCGATGTGCCGGTGGGACCATAACCGAAGGAACAACCGAATGATTGAACTGGAAGCCATCGAAAAGACCTACACGAGCGGCGATGTGCTGACGCCCGTGCTGCGGGACGTGTCGTTTCGTATCGAGCCGGGCCAATACGTGGCCATCATGGGCGCGTCGGGCACCGGCAAATCGACGCTGATGAACATCCTGGGTTGCCTCGACAAGCCCTCCGCTGGTCATTATCGGCTCGACGACATCGACATGGTAAATCTGGAAGACGATGAGCTATCGCACCTGCGAAATCACAAGATCGGGTTTGTCTTCCAGCAGTTCCACCTTCTCCAGCGGGCAACAGCCCTGCGGAACGTGATGCTCCCGTTGATCTACGCCGACCACTACCCAGCCGACGCTGAGGAGCGGGCCGCCGACGCGCTCTCGACGGTGGGGCTGGCCGACCGAATAGATTACTCGCCCAGACAACTGTCTGGTGGCCAACAACAACGAGTGGCCATCGCCAGGGCGCTCATCAACGACCCGTCGATCATTCTAGCCGACGAGCCGACCGGGAATCTGGATTCCAAGAGCGGAGCCGAAGTGCTGGCCATCTTCCAGCGGTTGCACACGCAGGGGCGGACGATTATCATCGTCACGCACGACCGCGAAACGGCCGAACACGCCGAACGAATCATCGTTATGGAGGACGGCCGCATCGCCGAACAGATCAACGTTGCCGAGCCGCTGGACGCCGAAGAAGAACTCCGCTCGCTCGAAAGTTGGGAGGACGACCAATGAGACTGCTTCGCATCGCGGGCGAGGGGGCTGAATCTCTGGTGGCCAACAAGGTCCGCACCTTCTTTATGATGGCCGGCACCATCATCGGCATCGCCGCATTGGTAGTCATCATGGCCATCGGCAAAGGGACGGAGGCGAAGGTGATGAAGCGGGTTGAATTGTTCGGTCCCCGCGCGATGATGCTCATCGCCGGTGGCGGCAAGGACCTGCCTCCACCCGACATGACCGTCACTACGCTGCGGCTGGAAGACGCCCAGGCGATCCGTGAGCAGATCGACGGTTTGGAGATCGCCACACCCCAGGCGTGGCGGTTCAACATGGATTTGAAACATGGCACGAATCAGATTCAAGCGGTGGTCTGGGGCGTTGAACCCGACTGGCACGCCGCGTGGAACTGGCACGCCGTCGAAGGCGAGAACATCACCAGCGACGACGCAGCCACGATGGCTCGGGTGTGCGTGATCGGCACGTCGGTCAAGAGAGACCTGTTCGGTGAAACCGATCCGGTGGGACAAACACTCTATGTAAACAAGGTAGCCTTGACCGTCAAGGGCGTGCTGGAGTACAAGGGAACCGGCGGCATGGGCGGCGTGGCCGATTTCGACAACCGGATCGTGGTGCCAATCACGACGGCCATGCGGCGGATTATGAACGTGGACTATGTCGGAGCCGTGCGAATCGTCAGCAAGGATACGGCTCTCATGCCTGGGCCGAATGGGCAGGTCCAGCAGATTCGAGATTTGATCCATAACCGCCACCATATCACCCCGCCGGAGGAAGATGATTTCAGGATCGTCACGGCGACCGCCATTGCCAACATGATGCGAGGCACCTCACGGACGCTCACGCTCCTACTCGGCTCACTTGCTGCTCTGAGTCTCTTGGTCGGCGGCGTGGTCTTGATGAACATCCTGCTTATCTCGGTGGCGGAGCGGACCAAGGAGATTGGCCTGCGCCGCGCGGTGGGCGCGACACGTCGAGACGTGTTCTTCCAGTTTCTCACCGAATCGCTGGCCGTCACATTCCTGGGCATGTTCCTGGGCACGTTGCTCGGCTGGGGTATTGCCGTCGTGCTCTCCAATGTCTCGCCGATGCCCGTGGTCGTGTCGTGGGAACCGTTCGCCCTGGCCGCCCTGTTCGCGCTGTTGGTGGGCACGTTCTTCGGCGTGCAGCCGGCCCGGCGCGCCGCCCGGCTCAGCCCCGTTGACGCCTTGCGATGAAGCTCTCGAAGAACGTCGTACTTTCGCTGGAAATCCTCGCGGCCCACAAGCTGCGAACGGCGTTGAGCGTACTGGGCATCGTCGTGGGCGTGGCCGCCGTGGTGGTCATGGTGTCGATCGGCAAAGGGGCGGAAAAGCGGATTCTCGATCAGATTCGAGCAATGGGCACGAACCTCGTCACTGTCAGCGCGGGCCAGACCCGGCTTGTCGCCGGGCGGCAGCGGCAGATGACCACCGTCACGACGCTCATGCCGGCCGACGCCCAGGCCATAGCCCAGAACTGTCCTTCGGTCGTGGCCGTCGCGCCCGCCACGGGCAAGAAGCTGGCTGTTCGCTGGGAAACCGAAAACACGAACACAACCGTGTTGGGCATGACACCCGAGGGATTCGCCGTCCGCGACATGGCATTGGCGACAGGGCGACTCTTCGACACAGACGAAGACCGCGCGTCTCGTCGCGTGGCCGTGCTTGGTCCCACGGCGGTCGAAAACCTCTTCGGCAACTCCGATCCCGTGGGCCAGACGATTCGCATCGGTCGCGTACCATTTGAGGTCATTGGCGTTACCCGACCCAAAGGGGTTGATCCCAACGGCCTGGACCAGGACGACGTTATTGTTGTGCCGTTAGGGGCGGCCATGAGGCGGCTGACTAACGTGATCTATATCCAGACGATCTACGTCCAGGCCAAGGACAGCAAGTTGCTGGAACGGGCCGAGCAGGAAATCCGCGACGTGCTCCGCCGCCGCCATCGACTGGAAGGCAAGCCCGACGATTTCACGATCCAGAACCAGGCCACCCTCATTGCCGGCGAACGCGAGACGGCCCAATCCATGACACTTCTGGTCGGCAGTGTGGCCGGCATCTCGCTTGTGGTTGGCGGCGTCGGCATTCTCGCCGTGATGCTCATTTCGGTCCGCGAACGGGTACACGAGATCGGGCTGCGCCGCGCCGTCGGGGCCACTCGCGGCGACATCCGCAACCAGTTCCTCCTCGAATCCGCCATGCTGGCCGCCCTGGGCGGCCTAACGGGCGTGCTGGTCGGTGTCGTCACAACCCTGGCCGCCTCGGCCTACGGTGCCTGGGACGCCATCGTCTCCTGGGACTCGGCCGCAGTGGCCTTTGCCTTTTCCGTCACCCTTGGCGTTATCTTCGGCCTTTATCCGGCCGTCCGCGCGGCGTCGATGGAGCCAATCGAAGCCCTTCGGGCCGAATGACAAGAGCAACCCAGATTCAAGGACGCCGCAGAACCAAACCGTAGTGATAGGGCGACAAATCAATGATTCCCGGCTCAAGCACGTGAAATCCTGCCGATTCAGCCCACCCTCGGCACTGCTCGGGGCGCGGACGAATGTCCATTGCCGGACCGCGTGGGGTGGCGGGATCGTAATTCCAGTGCATGATGCCCAACACGCCGCCGGGCACGAGAACACGGTATGCCTCGCACAGCAGCAGATCGGGGCGCTGGGCGGGAAATGATCGTCCACGGCGAGACCGGTTTCCTGGGCGACGGTGACGAGGAACTGGCCCACTTTGCGGCGATGCTCGCCTACGACGAACCGCTGCGAATGCAAATCGTCCACGCCGCCCGGCAACGGCTCGTCGACGAACTGGCCCGCCCGGATGTTCTTTGGGGACACTGGCAGAAGCTGTTTGCGTCGCTGGGCAGTCCGGTGGAGCCGCTGGCGATGGTGGGTGGCGAGTAAAAATCGGTAACAGCAGCGGTGCGTTTTGTGTTCTGGCAGCCGCTTATGGTAATTCCAGTAGTTCCAAATTTGCTCAGATTTAATAGGTGAACGCAAGGCTTCCCCGAATAATGACTTGGGCGAAAACTTCAGGTCATTTTTCGGAGGAAGAGCCATGCGTTCACGACAGGATTATATCGTTACGAAGGACGAAGTGTACCGCGAGGCCAACGTTTGGCTGACGGCCGCGTTGCGTCTGGAGTATGAAGGCACCAAATGCACTGCCAGCACGTTGCTGCAAATCTTGTTGATCGCCGCCGCGCGGGTGGTCTCGATTTTCGCCGCCTGCCGCGACTTGGCCGACGCGTTTTCGGACCAAACGATCCGCAACGCGCTGGCTGCCTCGTTGCCGGAGATCGACGTGTTGGAGCGACGCTTGGACCGGGCCTTGGCGACGCGTTTGCCCAAGGCCCTGCGGCGCAGGGGGCGAATCGTGGCCATCGACCTGACGCTGATTCCCTACCATGGCCAGCCGGCCCGCGACGCGAAGGAGATTTACCGCGGCAAGGCGAAGTCGGGCACCACCCATTTTCATGCCTACGCCACCGCCGTCGTCGCGCACAAGGGGCATCGCTACACCCTGGCATTGATGCGCGTCGAACACCGCGAGGCGATGAAAGACGTCGTGCAACGGCTCCTGCGAGTCGTCCGGCGTCGCCACGTTCCCATCAAATTGGTCCTGCTGGACAAGGGTTTTTTCAGCGTCGCGGTGATTTCCTACCTGAGACGTGCCGGCTACGGCTTCATCATCCCGGCCACGGCCCGGGGCCGCAAACCGAAAACGCCCCGCAGGGCCCACGGCCTGCGAGCCCTGTCCAAGAAGAAGAACGGCTATTACCGCCACACCCTCTGCGGCAACCCCAACGGCAAACCGCGCCGCACGCCGGTGACGATCTGCGTGGCGAGCAAGAATTTCACCCACCCGAGCAGCGGCAAGCGTGGTCGCAAAAAACTGCTCTACGTGGTGTGGAAAGTGCATCGCACGCCGTCCGAGATTCGCGAAATCTATCGCAAGCGTTTCAGCGTCGAGACCAGCTACCGCCAGATGAACGCGGCACGGATTCGCACCAGCACGCGCGACCCGGTCCAGCGTTTGCTGTTCGTCGGCCTTGCCCTGGTGCTGCGGAATGTCTGGGTATGGATGCATTTTCGGCTCGCCAAAGGCAAGTGGAGCGAGGAGCCCCAACTGTTCCTGGAGTTGCTTCGCTTCGAAGAGATGCTGCTCTGGTGGATCACCCAAGTCGTCCAACGCCTCCTCCACGCCGACCAAAACCCAGGCATCGATCGTGAAACCTACCAACGACTTGCGACAAAGTACCAAACAACGCGTTTTTTGGAACTACTGAATTCGATTTGTTGACGGGGTAACAGGATATACGGGATTGGCCAAATAGTAACATCCTTTCGTCAATCCTGTCGATTCTGTTCATCCTGTCAAAAACAATCCGCTTCTCGGGAGTGATCTTTATGAAAATCGCCGCGATTTGTTGCACCTACAACCGCCCCGAGCAGTTGGCCGAGGCGATCGAGTCGTTCGAGCGGCAAACCTATCCGCTGGACAAACGGGAACTGATCATCCTCGACGACGCCGGCCAATACGAACCGCAGTGCGGTCCCGGCTGGCAGCTGGTCACCACGACCAAACGCTTCCGCACGTTGGGCGAAAAGCGCAACGCCTCGGTCTCCGCCGACGTCTACGCCGTCTGGGACGACGACGATATCTATCTGCCCGATCACCTCGAAGCAATGGCCCACGTCTTCGAGTCCGGCGCCGCCTGGTCGCTGCCCGAGCAGATCTGGATCGACCGCCGCACGCATCTGGAGCGTAAACAAACCAACCACCTCTTCCACGGCGCCTGGGGCTTCACCCGCGAGGCGTTTTTGGCAGTCAATGGCTATCCCGCCATGCAGTCCGGCCAAGACCAGGCCCTAGCCGCCCGCTTCCGCCACGCCGGCATCGAACCCGTTTCGCCCACCTCGGAGCCCACTTACATCTACCGCTGGCACACCTACCCCACCGCCCGGCACCTCTCGGCCTTGGGGCAAGGCGGCTATGAACGTCGTGCGGAGGAGAAGGTTGAAAGGTTACGGTGCGTTCGGCCGGGTTGGACGCGTGATTGGAGTGCGGTACCGCGACGCTGAATCTCATCATTCATCCTGCTTATTGGCAGGGCGGAATCCTGCCTCTTCAAAACCATCCTCGCGGCCGTCACCTAATTCGGCGCGGGCCAAGCGGCTAGCCCGATTACTGGACAGCATATTCCATATGCAGACTGTCCAGTAAATTACACGGTACAAAACGTTCAACGTTCGAGTCGTCCGGGAAAGTATTTTACGTCGGTCGATGTGACCGAAGTAGATTGGCGATTTGATCGCAGATAGCACAGGACGGTTAGCCCGACGTGTGCAGAGTGCGTGGCGTATCTGCCTCAGGGGTTGTCGTCCGGTGTCACGAACGAACTTGGCTTTGAAGAATCATTTCACGCCCCATATGCGGTTTGAAGTCACTTCCCGCTGGCCGGGGTGTCCGCCAACACGGCGGAACCACGAAACATCAGGTGATTGTCCAAGGAGCCAAGCCGGGTTGGCCGCGAACCAGTCGATTCGCTTCGTCATCGCCGGGAAATTCTTCCTTGACGGGGTCCCAGGTCAGTCTTCTTCCTAGTTGGCAGGCGATGTAACCGAGTTGCACCATGGTGCTGGCCCGATGCCCCACCTCGGCGTCTTCGAGCGTCTGGGAACGCGAACGCACACATTCGATGAAGTCGGTCTTCTCGTTTCTCAACGCAAACGGGAAATCCTCGTGCTTGACCTCAGCGGTGAGCATCGACTTCGGTTCCGCATCGATCCGATTGGGGCCGCGCCAGCCGCAAATCCACCCTTTAGTTCCCTCGAACCGTACGTATCCTTCGCCGTCTGGATACGTGTTGCGGCCGATATAGTCGACCTCGACCCCGTTCGCATAGCGGTAACGAACGTGGAACTCCTCCAGCGTGTTGTAAAGCTGGTCAATCGGCGGAAGGTCGCCGCGACCTTCCACTTCCACCGGCCCGGACCGTTCGGTGCCATTGGCCCATTGGACAAGGTCGGCTGGATGGTGGCCCCAATTACATATCGCCCCGTCGCAATAGAGGCGATTGTTGTACCAGCCGGGCCGCCCGATTTTCCCGCAGGGATGAACGAGGTCTTCCGTGTAGGGACGCCGCTGGGCTGGGCCTTGCCACATTTCGTAGTCCAAGGTCTTGGGAACGGGACTCGTCGCTTCATTGGGCGATGGAACGGGATAGATGGGCACGGCGAAACGGATCTTCTTCAGTTGACCGATCTTGCCCGTCCGAACCAGGCTTGCGACCCGAAACAACTCCGGTTCGGATCGCCAATTGCTGTCGGTGCGGAAGACAATCTTAGACTTGGCCGCGGCGTCAGCCAACACTCTGCCGTGGGCAATCGCCAGTCCAATCGGTTTCTCGAGGGCAATATCCTTGCCGGCTTTGATCGCGGCCAGCGCCATCGGAACATGCCAATGATCGGGAGTGCTGATCATTACGGCATCAACGTCCTTGCAGGCAAGCAACTCGCGAAAATCGGTCGTGCGAAACGTGTCTTTCAGAAGGCCCACATCCCAACGATTCTTTTTGGCCACCGCCGCGATGTTGGGAACTTCCTCCACACGCAATCGCCAGCGATCGACATCACATAACGCTACGGTCTGGCAATAGCCGGACCGCATAAAGACCGACATGTTTGCATGGATGGCCTGCCGGCCTACTCCGATGAAGCCTATGCCGATGCGATCGCTGGGCGCAGTATGTCCGTCGAGACCCAAGGCGGCTGCCGGTACGAACAGCGGCGCCGCGACCACGCCGGCCGTCCGGCCCAAGCGAATCAGAAACCGCCGCCGCGTCGTCCCTCGCCCGGACAGCTGCGCGTTTGTATTTATGGAACGTGTTCTCGTGCTGTTCATGTTCAGTCTCCTCTTGAGTCTGGCCGTGGCGCACCGTGAAGGACTCGAATCTTCAGGTTGCGATACCAGCAAGGATCTTCGTGGTCAGTCAGCAGGATGTGCCCTCTAATCTTTTCGCCAAAGCCCGGATACTCTTTGAACCTGGTCTTGGACACCCGATTCATGACTTCCGGGCTGCCGCATTCGTATTCGAGCACCTTCCGACCGTTCAGCCAGTGCTCGACGTGATTTCCTCGCACGACAAGGCGCGAGCGATTCCACTGACCCATCGGCTTGTTGGGCTTGTCGGCAGCAGGTTTCAGGACGAAACAGAAGGATGCGTTGGTAGTGTATTCGTTCAGCGCCCTCGTGTCGTCGATCATCTGGTATTCGTGACCCACCGGCGCTCCGCGTTTCTCGGTGATGAAGTACTTCACACCGTTGTTTCCCTTGGCCATCAGCTTCCACTCCCAGGTGAGCTCGAAGTCCACATAGGTGTCAACGGTCATGATACCGCCGGGCCTCTCGTCCGCCTGCTTGTGCAGCGTGCCGTTCTCCACCACCCATCCACGTTCCGGAAAGGTGTTGGTCCGGTAACTGCGCCAACCTTCGATCTTCTTCCCGTCGAAGAGGAGCTTCCAGCCAAGTTGCTTCTCCTCGTCAGAGAGGGTGTTGGGAGGCATGTCGGCATTCGGTGTCTCAGGCGAGGATGTCATCTGCGCATCAGAACCTTGTTGAGCCGAATGAAGCTCTGCCGAACGAGCCTGTACGCATGCAATGATCGCAAGCAAAACAGCGACTCGTCTTATCTCGATGCAGTTTGTTGTCATATCGACCTCGTTGATTCTACGTTGTTTGATTTGGTAGGCTCTTCTGCTTGTCCAAATCGTTGGTCAACACAATGGGACCTGGACGTTCTGTACGGCATCCCATGCTCCGGTTGTGGTCGTGGACTGTGGGCCGGCACCGCGATGGAGTGCGTTCACGTGGGCTCGGTTCCGGCGGGCCAGGTATCGAGGCAGAGTGGCGGCCTCCGGGTGTCGTTCGAACAGCGACAATTACGCCCCACCTGTATGGCGCCCAGTATAGGAAGGAAAACCAAACGTTGACAATGACGAAACGCGCAGATATTCTAACGTTTTGCGCAGCCCGGCCCCGGGCAGATGCATCGGTTCTTTCGAGGTTCACCACATGCAGCCGTCTCGAGCACCGAGAATCGCCGTCTTGATCAACACATCGACAGGCTGGGGGCAACGCCTGATTCGCGGCATCATCCAATATGCCCATCAGCGCGGGCCCTGGGCGCTCTGGATCGAACCCAGTACCTTTCAGCCCGAAGTGCATGTTCCCGAAGGATGGCGAGGGCAAGGGATCATCGCACGTGTTGCCACGCGCACAATGGCACGCCACATCCAAAGTACCGGGCTTCCGTGTGTCAATATTTCCGCCATCGACATTCCGGAAGCCACGTTCCCACGCGTCATGCCCGACTTTCGGAAACTCGCTCGCATCGCGGCCGAACACCTGCTCGATCGTGGCTTCCAGAACTTCGCGTATTATGGCCCGCGCCAGCGCTCCCAGGTCCGCTATTATGGTCCACGGCAACGTTCCCTGGTCTGCAATCACTATGAAGGATTCGCCGAGGCCTTACGCGGAGCCGACCGCGTCTGCATTCCCTATCGCCCCGGTCGCAAGCAGCCCGGGCTTTCGCCCTGGCGTGCTCAACAGACCGATCTGATTCGGTGGGTACGATTGCTTCCCAAGCCAATCGCCGTGCTGACCTGGTTTGTTGATTGCGGGCGTGACATCATCGACGCCTGCCGGGAGGCCGAGATTCTCGTGCCGGAAGAAGTCGCCGTGCTGGCCAGTGACGATGATCCGCTATTGTGCAACGCCTGCCTGCCACCCCTTTCCGGCATTACGTCGAGTTCGGAACAGAGCGGATACCAAGCGGCCGCCCTGCTCGACCGGTTGATGCGCGGCAAGCGGCCGCCCAAACGACCAATCCTGATCGAGCCAACCTCGCTGGTATTGCGCCGTTCGACCGATACGCTGGCCATCGACAATCCCCAGCTGGCCCAGGCCATTGCCTTTATCCGTACCCACGCCGCTGAACCGATACGTGTCACCGACATTTTGCACCGCGTGCCACTATCTCGCCGGCAACTGGAGCAGGAGTTCCAGAAAGTCCTCGGTCGCTCACCAGCTCAGGAGATTCGCCGCGTCCACCTGGAACGCGCCCAGCGGCTCCTTGCCGAAACGGACCTTGCCATTCCCGCCGTAGCATCCTCGTCAGGCTTCAATTCCCCAGAGCATTTCGCACGGACTTTCAAGGCCCACTTCGGCCGCTCTCCTCTGAAACACCGCACCCTCACCCGCAGAATGGCCTGGCAAGAAACCGAACGAATCAAATAGAAGGCAACCTTCCGTGCCAGGTGCCATGACCACGCGACTCAAACATCTGTTCAGTCATGAGTTCAAACCGCTTTTCGGAATAACGACCATCGAGGATGCCAAACAGACCCGAGCTCGCCTTGCGGCAGGTGACGAACCAAGGAGTATGGTGGATCTCCAGCGGGACTTTGGGCCTTGTTCTCGTGAGCGTCGCGAAGGTGATGAATAATCTCCGCAAATCACAACGGATAAGGCTTCACCCCGCCCAATCCGCACAGAGCGTTTCCGCCTGCTCCAGCACCAGTTTCGTTGCCTCCGCCTGCAAATCGGGTGGGTAGCCGTGTTTGCGGAGGATGCGTCGCACCATCACGCGGATCTTGGCTCGGGCACTTTCCCGCACCGTCCAGTCGATGGAAACGCTCTGCCGTACTTTCGTCACCAGTTCGGCGGCGATCACTTTCAGTTCGTCGATTCCCATCGCCTGAATGGCGCTCTCGTTCTGGGCAAGGGCGTCGTAAAAGGCGAGTTCATCGTCTTCCAGGCCCAGGTCTTCGCCCCGCTTGGCCGCCTCTCGCATTTCCTTGGCAAGTTGGATCAACTCCTCGATAATCTCATGGGTGGCGATGGCGCGGTTGTGGTAGGCGTTCATCGTTGCCTTGAGCCTCTCGGAAAACGCCCTCGATTGGACGACGTTTCGTTGGGCGCGACAGCGAATTTCGTCCTTGAGCAGCTTTTCCAGTAGCTCCGCAGCCACGTTTTTGTGCTTCAGTCCTCGCACTTCTGCCAGGAACTCATCCGAGAGGATGGAGATGTCCGGCTTGTCTAGCCCGGCCGCCGTGAAGACGTCGATCACTTCGTCCGAGGCGGTGACCGCCTTGGAGATTAGCTGCCGCACGGCATGGTCAAGGTCTTCCTGACTTCGGCGCGGCCCGCCGCTTTTCGTCAAAGCCGATTTCACGGCCTGGAAGAAGGAGAGATCGTCGCGGATACGGATGGCCTCATCATGCGCCGCACAAAGGGCAAACGCCCGCGACAAGTCGGTAACCGCCTTGGTGAATCGCGGCTTGCCGTCTTCCTGTTGAAGAATATGCTCCTGTGCAGGTGGCAGCAGACCGAGACGCTGGGCCGGCGTACCCGTCATCCAAAGCGACCAGTCGAATCCGTGCATCATATCGCAACAGATTCCCAAATCGAACACGAGCGAGGCCAACTGCACGTCGAAGAACTTCTTGAACGTCCGATACGACAGGTCAGGCGGCCAATAGCTCTCGTCGGTGCACCAGGCAAACAGTTCTTCGAGCAACATCGGCTTGAAATGGCGGCGGACGTGCTTCTCCAGGTCGCCGTCGGTTTGCGGCAACAGGTAAACGCTTGCCTCGTCGCGCAGACGCTCCAGCGTCGTGTTCGGGCTCGCGCCGGGACAGGTCATCGTCCAGGCGAGGTAGGCTTCGGTCGGCAACAGCACGACCGCCATTCGATTGGTCGCGGCCGGGTTACGCATCGCCGTCCTCCTTCGGCGGGAGTTGCCGCTGTCGTTTCTTCGTCTCCTCGACAAAGTGGTCGAAGTCGCTGGTCGGGTGTTCGGCTTCGAGGCGGCGACGTTCGGCGTCGAATCGCTCGAAATGTTCGAGCGCCAGGGCGTCGGCCACCTTCTTCTGGATCTTGCCCGCGTGCGTGAGAACGCCGCGGTCGTTGAATTCGAGAAAGGCATCGAGCTTGGCGGCCCACCCACTCATGGTCATCGTCTGGTGGCGCCGGGCTTGGTCTTCGGCGTAGTCGAGGTACATCGTCACGATGCGGTTCAGGTCCGAAATCTCCTGCTCCGAGAGGTAGTTTTTGGCGACCGTCACGTCGGCCTTGCGAATCTTGCCCTGGGGCGCATTCTTCCAGGTGGTGAGGCCCATGTTCGGCTGGCCGGCGTCGGCGCGGGCTTCGATGATCTCGGCCGCCGTCATGCCCGTGATGGCCCATTCCAGCTTGTTCTGAACCACGGCGAAAAACTCGCGGGCGATCGGGGCGTTGGCGTCGTAATCGACGCTGGTGGCGTAGATGTCGGTGATCTTCTGGTAGAACCGCCGCTCGGACGCGCGAATATCGCGGATCCGCTGGAGCAACTCGTCGAAGTAGTCTTGCCCGAACGTCGTCTCGGCCGACTTCAGCCGCTCGTCGTCGAGCACGAAGCCCTTAATGAGGAACTCTCGCAGGGTTTCGGTCGCCCAACGACGGAACTGGGTGCCGCGGGGACTGCGGACCCGGTAGCCGACGGCGAGGATGGCGTCGAGACTGTAGCATTTGGTGCGGTAATTCTTGCCGTCTTGGGCAGTTATTAAGTATTCCTTAATAACTGAATCCTGCCCTAACTCGCCTTCTTCAAAGATGTTACGAAGGTGGATGTTGATGTTGGCCACCGTCGTGTCGTAGAGTTCGGCCATCAGCCGCTGGCTCAACCAGACGGTGTTGTCGACGACCAGGACGCTGACCCGCGTCTTGCCGTCCTCAGCCTGATAAAACAGGAAGTTTCCTTCGGAGGGGGCAGGCAGGTTTTCGCTCATTTGGTTGTCCCTCCCAGCGGGTAACCGAGCCCTTCGAGGTTCTTCTTGATCGCCTTTTCCAGCTTCCGCGACTGGGCGAATTGCTCGTTGAGTTCGGCAACGAGGCGGCCCATCTTTTCGTCGAACGGTTCATCGTCTTCTTCAACCTCGGCGGCGCCGACGTATCGGCCGGGCGTGAGGACGTGACCGTGCTCCCGGATCTCGTCCAGCATGGCCGACTTGCAGAAGCCGGGGATGTCTTCGTATTTGCCCGGCCCCTTTTGCCCCCGCGGCCCGCGGTCGCCGCGCCACGCGTGGTAGGTGTCGGCGAGCCGCTGGATTTCTTCGTCGGTCAGTTCCCGATGTACGCGGTCGATCATTACGCCCAGCTTGCGGGCGTCGATGAACAGGGTTTCGCCGCGCCGGTCTCGACGCTTGGGTTCCTTCTTGTTGCGGGCGATGAACCAGAGGCAAACCGGGATTTGCGTGCTGTAGAACAACTGGCCCGGCATGGCCACCATGCAATCAACCAGGTCGGCCTCGACGATGGCTTTGCGGATCTCGCCTTCGCCCGACTGGTTGGAACTCATTGAGCCGTTGGCCAGCACGAAGCCCGCGTAGCCCTTGGGCGAAAGGTGGTGGATGAAGTGTTGAACCCAGGCGTAGTTGGCGTTGCCGTTGGGCGGAGTGCCGTAGCTCCAGCGGACATCCTCATCGTTGCGGATCCAGTCGGAATCGTTAAACGGCGGGTTAGCCAACACGTAGTCGGCCTTCAGGTCCTTGTGCAGATCGCGGCGGAACGTGTCGGCATGTTCCTTGCCGAGATCGCCCTCGATGCCGCGAATGGCGAGGTTCATCATTGCCAGCCGTCGCGTCGTCGGGTTCGACTCTTGACCGTAGATCGCGATGTCGCCAATCCGACCGCCGTGGGTTTCGACGAACTTCTCGCTTTGTACGAACATGCCGCCCGAGCCGCAGCAGGGGTCGTAGACACGGCCTTTGTACGGAGCCAGCAGTTCGACCAACACCTGGACGATGCAGCGAGGCGTATAGAACTGGCCCCCCTTCTTGCCTTCGGCACTGGCGAACTGGCCGAGGAAGTATTCGTAGACCCGGCCTAAGATGTCTTTCGAGCGGTTTTCGGCATCGCCCAGCCCGATGGTGCCGATCAGGTCGACCAACTCCCCGAGGCGGTGTTTGTCGAGCGCCGGTCGGGCGAAGTCTTTCGGCAGTACGCCCTTGAGTTGCGTATTGTCCCGCTCGATGGCGACCATCGCATCGTCGACCAGCTTGCCGATGTTGGGCTGCTTGGCCTTGCCCTGGAGAAACGCCCACCGGGCTTCCCGTGGTACCCAGAAGACGTTTTCCGCGCGGTACTCGTCGGGGTCTTCGGCGTCGGCCCCCTGGTCGGCTTCGGCCACCAGTCGCTGGTGCATTTCCCCGAAGGCGTCGGAAATGTAACTGAGAAAGACCAGCCCCAGGACGACGTGCTTATACTCCGCCGCGTCCATGTTATTGCGGAGCTTGTCGGCGGCAAGCCAGAGCTTCTGCTCGAATCCGAGGTTTGCGCCGTTGCCATTACCGTTGCCGCCCGTGGCCGACTTTTTCCTGCCGGAAGCCTTCTTTTTCCCCATGTTCGTTGATTCCGTTCTCCAATTCTCACTCAATCGGCCACAAAATGGCCCCAATCCCGCCTTCCTGCCAACCGGACACACTTAAGACGTTTGTTGTAAACAGCTTATCGTGCTAGCGCCGGCTCCACAAGCACAAGCGGGGCGGAATTAGCCCCTGAAGCGGGGGTTTCGCAAGTGAGAGGGTGGAAGGCGTCTTGCCTCTGGGTTTCCTGATGGTTGGAAAAGCTACATCGAGCAACCGGATTACGAATAACCACGGTCTTGCGCAACCGGAACCACGGCGAGAAGCGACTTGGTACTTCTCGGTGCTTAGGTATTCGATAACGGCAAGTGGCATCGTTTCGCCGTGGTGAAACGGACCACCGACTTTCGCCGTGAACGCATTTGCACCGAAATCGCGGGCCAGAAGGTCGTCGGACGGGCATGACACGCTGTGAGAAAGAGTTCGATCTTTGGAAACTTGAACGAAAAAGACGCGAGGAATGGCCTTCGCGCAGACCGGTAGCGCACGTTCCCGACGAGAGGTAGCACTTACGCTGCTCGGCAAACGCGAAGAATGGGCAGATGGCGCCGGCCGGCAAGGTGATCGATCGTGAGGACGAACGGATCGCCTGGTTCGCCTTCGATGTCGACGCGTGGCGCTGCACAAGGCGAGCTGCGCGGCCAGCCTGGGCGTGGCTCGATACGCGGTTGCTCGTTGGCCGCCGGACGTGAGAAGAAGACCTCGTTGGGCGTGCGGCCGTTGAGCGTGTCGTGGGGCCGGTGTTCATTGTACCAATCGGTAATCAGTTCGACCTCCCGCTCGAACTGCGTCTGGTCCTCCGGCACCGTGATCATCGCAAGAAATCCTTTTGCGGTCCGATGAAAACGTTCGACGACGGCGACGCTGCCGTGCCGGCCGACGGCCCCGAACCGCGGCAGGATGTTTGCCGTCTTGCACCAATGCTCGAAGTGTTCGCACTTGAATTGAGAGCCCTGGTCGACGATCAAGTGTTTTGGTTTGGTTCCTTCTTTGCGAAGGATGCGGTCGAAGGCCGCGGTCACTTCTTCCGACGAGGGTTTTGACTTGAAGACCGCGAAGCCCATCGAACGGCGGGAATAGTGGTCCACGCAGTTCAGCAGCCACCAGCAAACGGGCCATCGTTGCCAGATGGCATGCGGAACCCAACAGGTCCAAAAACCGCCGCTGATCGGCACGGCCGTCAAGTCGGCATGCCACGTGTGGCCCGCGTATTTGGCCACGATGCGACGCCGCTTGTCCGATTCACCTTCCGGCGGACCTGGTTTCACCCTAGGTTTCTCGTTGAGAATCCGCCACACAGTCGAGGGGCCGAGATGAATGCCGGCCCGAGCCAACGTTTGGGCGATTTTTACTTTGCCCAGCGTCGGACAAAACAGTTTGATCCGCTGGACCGCGTAGTGAACCAAGTCGGGAAACCGATTCACCGGCACATTCGTCCGAAGCAACGAATCGTCGTCGGCGCGCCGAAGCCATGCCCGGATCGTAGCATCCGAGACAAAAAACCGCCGAGCCGTCTCGGCCTTGCTCCAGCCGCACATCGTGCGGAGTTCGAGAATGGCCATCCGTTCGACCGGCGAAAACTGCGGGCGACGATGCGGATCAATGCGTCGCATCCGCGCGCCGTTGATCCGCAGCTGCTCACGCAGCACGGCAACTTCCGTTTCCAGCCGATGGATTCTCGCCTGAAGGACGTGGCCTTCCTCGACGAGCAACTCGCGACCGGCAAGCATCGCGATCCGCACGATGCCGATGACGTTCAACACCGTGTGGCGGACGTGTTGGCCCCAGCCCTTCGGCAGCGGTAAATCTTCCAGATCGTGTTCGCAGAGTTCGTCGCCCATGGTGTCGCTCACCGGTGGCCCGAAAGCTCGCTATTATAGCAGGCTTGCGCGGTGATTGGTGCGACGGATGCATTTGGCTTCTGCTGCCCCTGGTTGGCAATCGTGAAGTCCTGTGTGGTGTCTTGCCGTGGTGATGCGGGGTTTCGGTATAACCCAAGAGAGCCGCCGAAAGTTGCTGGACTACTTGAAGCGGCAAAGCTGGGAGCCGCGGTCTAACGCCAACGTCTCTTTTTGCTCTGTATGGCTACGATACTTGCACTTGCCGGCGCGGGGCGCGTCAGACTGCGCCGCTACCCTCTTCCGCGTCGCGGAAGAGGAGAGGGGCTGTGTCAGATCACTCGGTTGCGACTTCGTACCATAGCGTTTTGTAGCGCGGGCCGAATGCAAATCGTGTACTGTCTGAATCAGTTTGGCCCGGAACAAGAGCGACGCGGCGGCCGCGTCCGTCGAGTGCCCAGGCGGTGGCGCGGGAGGTTTTCACGGTCAACTGGAAGGGAATTCCTTCGCAGAGAACAGGACCAGTACCCCACTGGTCGCCAACCGAGGTTCGTTCGGAGTTCCACACCATGCCCTGGTTCTCAACGTAGCCGGTGGCAGTCACCAGGATTCGCGCGCCAGGCGAGTGGAAGTCGTCACCGTGAACGGCTGAAGCCGTGATGACCGAGAAGCCGTTTTGTATGGTCGGGCCGGGTTGGATGATCACGTCGCCAAGCTCAAAGGTCTTGCCGGCACCAAAACCGATCACCGCCTTCGCTCGCGGCGCGTTGACTGTGATTGCGCCGGCAGTTGGATTGGTCAGATCGTAAACGAGTTGGCCGGTGTCGGAGACGGCCCGAGTCGACTCGGGATCGACAAACTTGGTCACGCGAGTCGAGCTTAATTCCAAACCGATTTGGTGCGTGAACGCGTCGAGCCATGTTGCGCCCTTTAGTTCCGCCATGCGTGGCGACAACCACCACTGCATTCGTTTCGGAAGATCGACGAACCAACGTTTTTCATCGTCTAGCGTGACTCCGATGGCAAGCTTCTCGCGTGCCGGCGCGACGTCGCCCCGTCGGAAAGCGAGCGTGCCAAAGGGAACGGTCACCAACTTGACCGGGTGGTCCGCCATGTTGAAGTAGCTACTGATCCGATCGAGTGAGTACTTGCGAACCTCGCGATGATGCCAATCGAAGTACCATTCCTGCCACGAATGGAACGCGATACCGTCCCAGTCTTGCAGGGCTCCGAACGACGCGATGGTTGGAATCTGCTCGGCACAATAGGTGTTCGGCGCCGGATGACTGTATTCGCTGATGTTGTACGGTTTGCCCCAAACACGACGTCCAGCGAGGGAAACCACCTGTTGACCACGGGCGTTGACCATGGGCGAGTTGCCAATGGTCCAGTCGTTTCTGTCCCATGGCTTGCGTGGGAAATGAGGATGTTGCCAATACCCGTGCGCGTCGATGAAGTCGCACTTGGATTGGCTGAAATAGGAGCTGTACTCGTCGACTTGCGTGCCCTTGATCGGATGGCGGCATCCCAATTCATTTTTGAGGAAATCGACCATGCAGGTGAAGTAGCGGTGGTCTAACTCGTAGAGGAAGTCGACAAAGTCGACCGTCAACTGTGGGGTGCGCCGGACGCAATCGTTTGGTGTCAGGGGCATGTCGACGTTGGCGGCTTCGAGCGACTCGTCTGGCGACAGACCGAGGATGTCGGCCTTTTCGAGCGAGACGCCGGTCAGCCAAACGCGGCTGGCGCCGGTCGGCGGCGAAAACATCAACTTGGCGGCCGATTCGTCGTGGGTTCCTTCGAAGAAGAAAGTGACCGGCTGCCACTCGGGGCCGACCTCCGCGGCCGTCGCCAAGCCCACGGTCGTCCATGGGGCATGGTTCATCGACACGTTGGCGCCAAGCCGCACGGTGGTGCCTTTCGGCGTGTCGGCCTTGGCCAAAAAGGAAAGCTTGTAGAAGACGCCTTTTTCGATGTGCAAGCCGGTTTGGAAAAGGAGGACAAACGCGCGGCCGGACGTTGCGCGATTGCTGTCGAGTAGCAGACACGACCGACCCGTCGGACCGCCGGAAGATATGGACTCGATCGTTGCCGTGGATGGTTTCACTACCTGAAGTCCCCACGGAGCGGCATCGCCGGCGAAGTCGGCGTTCTTCAACATGGGCTGACGCGACGGCCGGACTTCGCCAACGGCCCAAGCCTCGCGCAGCCGGTCGGTTGTCGAATATCGCGACCTCAGGAACCGGTTCCAGTGCGATTGCAGGTCCGCGATCATCGACTCAGGCCACGACTTACGGAGATGATTGCCCCGCCAGGCGCAGAGGATTCCGTTCTCGTTGATGATTTCCATGAGAGCGACGGCGGGTTCCTCGGTGTAGGCTTTACCGGTATACGGATTGACGTGGCCGAACAATTCCCGGGCCAGCTGCTGTTCGGCTGCAATGTATTTCTGGTTCCACAGCGGCACTCCGCTGGCAAACGGGGCAAACTTCTCCCGTTCGACTCCGGGAAAGCCTTTGGCCCCGGAGATGTTCCGCCAGTGGTAGCCGTGAACGGGTAACTCCACGTAAATGCCATATTTTTTCAATTGGGCAATGAAGTAATCGAGCTTGTCGAGTTGCGACGGAAGGATGCGCAACTCGCCCTGGTGCGCCGGATCGAATATTCCATTGGGTGCGTAATGGCCGTCGAACAAGTGGAGTCGGACCTGATTGAAACCCCGATTGGCCAGACGTCGCGCAACCAACTCCGCTTCGTCGTGCGGGGGAAAGCAGGAAGAACTGAGAATGACCACCGTCCAAAACCGAATACGTTTGCCGCCAGCATAGAAGTGACCGTCTCGCACGCTGACCAGGTCATCTGCTGGTTTCGCGTTGAGAAACGATAGGTCCGTCACTCCTTCGGTAATACCTTCGGCGGGAAGGGAAAACGGAAACAGCTTTTCGTCCGAAGTCGCTGAAGAGAGCTGTTCTCCCAACACCGGCAAAGCCTGGCATGCCAGAGCGCACAAAACGGTAACGGACAATAAGGGCAACCAGTAGCGTTTCATCTGCCGTGACCTTTTACTATTGACAGAACGTAGTGGGGGATGGATGCGGTATCGCCAACGCGCAGGAACAGAAGTGCTATTGTAGCCGATGGGCACGGCTACCTCCAAATTTCGCAAAGCGTCCCGCTCTTTTTCTTTGAACTGACATTTCTTATTTGCAATAGACCTAATGACGATCCAAATTCCTGATGGTGAGTATTGTAACAGTACCACCAAAACTCGTCCTCCAGCGATTCGCGACGGAACAGATCGCCTCTTGAGAGCAGCGGGATGGTTGCCGTCTTCGTGCCCGTGTCGACCTGCCATGGCGTGCAGTAGTCCAAGCCACGGTGCATCCGTTTCGTGTGATAATAGTCGACGAATTCGGCGATGAGGTAACGCAGATGATCCTCGCCGAGAACCAGGAATCGATCGAGGCATTCTCGTTTTATCGTGCCGGCACACCTTTCGGCGATAGCGTTTTGATTAGGCCGCCGCGGCCCAATGCGGACCGGCTTGATACCTTCCGACTTGAGTATCTTGCGGAAGTCGGCGGTAAGGGCGAGATAAACAGTTTTCTCTGGCGCTTTTGTTTGTGATAGAATGGCTACAGATTGTCTGCGGCCACACCAAACATGCCATTTGCAGTGCGGCGATTCTTTTCCAGTGAAGATCGTTAGCGAAGAGTTCGTCGCTTCGTTCGAGGTGAAACGTTAGGAGGGCGAACCCACGCTTTGCCCTGCAGTGTTTCCCGAGTACATCAATGAAGTAAGGTTATCAACAGTGCCACGCTTCAAGAGAAATCCTCGCGTCGCGCTCATTTACGATGCGAAACTTCCGTACGACGTAAAAGTTATGTCCGGTGTGGCGGCTTATCTTCAGCAAAGCGAGATACCCTGGAATATCTACATCGCCGAGAATGCCTTGCAGCAGCAGCGTCTTCCCAAGTTAAATAAATGGCACGGCAACGGTATTCTCGCGGATTTGGACGACCCGCGCGTGGCATCCCAGGTTCTGGATGCAGGAATTCCGACGGTCGCTTTCGGAAGCGGTTTCGGTTGGCATGATCCGGCTTCGAATATTCCATACTTCTTCAGCGACAACCATTCCGTGGCTTTACTTGCGGCTGACCACTTCTTGGAGCGAGGGTACCGGCAGTTCGCATTCTATGGGTATCGCAAGGGTCATGTTACTGGGTTCTCCGCGGCAAGGGTGGAGGCTTTTGGGCGGCGCGTTCGCGCGGCTGGTTGCCCGTTGTGGACGCACTTAGGGCCGTACAAAGACCACCGCAATTGGGAGCCGCTGCAATACCGACTTCGAGGTTGGTTGGAGTCGTTGCCTAAGCCGCTCGGTTTGATGGCGGCCGACGACAAGGCCGCTCGATTTGTGCTTGATGCATGTCGGGCCAGCGGTATCTGCGTTCCCGAAGAAATTGCCGTAGTGGGAGTTGACAACGATGAAATGTTGTGCCAACTAAGCAACCCTCCATTGTCGAGTGTGGAACAAGCGGCGCGACTGATCGGGTTTCGAGCTGCCACGCTGTTGGATCGGATGATGATGGGGTGGAAACCGCGACAGCTAAAGCAGGTGCTCCCGCCCGAGGGAATCGTGGTTCGACGTTCCAGCGACATGATCGCTGTGGCTGATGAAGACATTGCAGCGGCCTTATCTTTAATCCACGCTCGTGCCTGCGACGGACTTATGGTTCACGACGTAGCCCGATCTGTCGCACTTTCACGTTCGCAATTGGATCGGCGTTTTAAGGCAGTCGTTGGACGTACGATCCACGATGAAATTCGCCGCGTTCGCATGGAACAGGCCAAACGTTTGCTCGTGGAGACCTCGCTTCCGCTGAAGCAGGTTGCCCTTCGTTGTGGATTCCGCACGGTCCAACATCTTAACGAGACATTTCGTCAATTTGTGGGGCTTGCGCCGGGAAAGTACCGTAAGGAACGGACCTTCTGATAACGCCATTCGATTGCCTCTTCGCTGTGCCGTATCGCATTTTCGGCGTTGCATAGCGGATCAGATAGGAAACGATCCTTATGTGGCCGTTTCTCTGTGTTGCGGCTTAGCACGTGCTTCCGTTGGGCAGGGCTTTCAGGAGTTATTGCGGTTGTGTATGTCTAGCACGATAGCACCAGATGCGAGGCGAGCCGGAAGTTCGTGGTCGTTGGGTCGCAGACGTTGTCGCGACAGTGAGCGTTTACGTACGGGACGACCAAAATCCGTAAAGAAATAGTGGATATCCGCAAAGGAAATGGCTGGCCTTTGTTAACCCGCGCGTTATGGTAGTCGGAAGATCGCCGCGGGGGCGGCCGTCGTCACCATCGTTATCTGGCAACTGCTATCGGCCCGCGCTGGCAGAAATGTTGCGTATCGCGCCGGTAGCTACGCACCATCGCGAACGGCGCTCGCCCAAAGCCAACGTTGAAGTGAACTGTCGACATAAAGGCAACGAAGCCACAGGAGAACAGCAATGAACCGACGAGATTTTTTGGAGTCGAGTTTGGCGGGCATTGGCGGGGCGGTGGTGACGGGAAATGCCCTGGCACAAGCCCCGAACGACCAGGGCAACAGCTCGCCCGTCCTACAGAAACGGTCGGCGGTGACGGAGCCTGCCGACGTCGTTCTCAACATCAAACCCGTGATGACGAGCCTTTTGCACACCGATACCTGGGAAGGTCCGTGCCGTTGGAATCGGGTAACCGTCGGAGAGGAACGCAAGCGGGTTCGAGAAAGCTTTTTGCATTGGCCGCAGGATTTGCGGACCGGTGGATTGGGAAAGGTGAAGGGAGTACGGGTGCTTCAACCTGCCCAGATCACATTCAAAGAAGACTTCGTGATACCCGATTCGGAGTTCAGCAAACTGTCGGCGGACATCGCGACGACCGATGCCTTTTACGTCGCCCCCTACGGCAGTTCGGTTTCTGCATTCCAAATTGCCGAACGATTCCAAAAGCCGATTGTGATGCGAGGACTCGGTTGTCGGCAAGTGGATATTGTCGCTTACACGAGGTCCAAGGGTTTGGAGGCTTATGCAGCGACCGACAACGAGGATCTGGCCCAGTGGGTTAACTTGCTCCGCGCGAGGAAGGTGTTTCAGCAAACCCGCGTGCTGTTTCCCACCGACGCTGGCCTGCCGGCCTCCTGCTCGGTGGGCAGCGTCTGGGACCTGGACGAGGTGAAGGAACGGCTGGGGGTCGTCATCGTGCAAATTCCCTTCAAGGAGATGACCAAGGAGATGACGGCCGCCATGGCGAATCAGGCCGGCATCGAACGGGCCGAACGAAGCACCGATGATCTGTTGCGCCGTTCGAATAAAACCATGCTGGATCGAAAATACGTCGTCCAGAGCTTCCTGTTTCACCAAACGGTGAATAACCTTATGCAACGGCACGGTTGCAATGCCTTCACGATCGAATGTTTCGAGTTCTGCTCCAGCCGGTTGCCCGAACAATGGAAAATTGCGCCTTGTCTGATTCACTCGCTGTTGCGCAACACCGAACATGCTTCGTCGTGTGAAGGCGACATCGGGTCGCTGTTGGCCATGCGGTTGTTGATGTCGGTATCGGGCAAGTCGTGCCACCAGGGCAATTGCGACCCGAGGCCGGAGGAAACGTTCCGCATCAACCATAGCGTTCCGAGCATGAAGATGAACGGATTCGATCAGCCAGACGTGCCATTCCAACTGGGAAGGTTTGTGGAGTCGGGATGGGGAACCAAGGTCGTGGTCGATTTCATGGACAATAAGGAGAAGGCAGTCACTGTCGCCCGGTTCAATCCCAAGGCGAACAAGATACTTGTGCTGCGAGGTGAATTGGTGGGTGCCACGGGTTGGAACCAGGACTTGGTGGGCTGTTCGGTCGAAGCGAGGATCCGGCCGCCCGAAGGACGGTGCGACGAGTTCCTGCGAAAACGGCTTGACTACGGCAATCACCAGCAATGGGTCTACGGCGACTGGACCGAGCAAATGCGGAGAGTCGGCGAGATGCTCCATCTGGAAGTGGATATCATTAGTTGATTCTGGTCCGCTCGTTATTGAGGACTGCCCAGGTTGTCATAATACAATGTCTTTCAGCTGGAAAGGTGCTAATCGCCTTGAGACGGTGGGGCAGTCCTCGTTCGTTTCCATCAATTATTGACACTTGCATAGCTAATGAGCGGAAGGCGACCAACGGGAGCCTGGGTTTCCAGGCGTTCGGCTTTCCGAAGAGGATCATTTACGATGCAAGCATCAATAATTCCCTCCAACGTTCAACCCGCATAAGTCGTGTTACGATGACGAGCCATCTATTGCCGTTTTGGATCGCCATAATATGCCTGTCCGAAGCATTTCCGGTTTTCGGGATATCGGCAAAACGGATACTAGCCGCGTCCCCACGAGGCCCCCTCGGCCCAGAAGCAGTGGTTCTTGCCCCTAACGGCAACCTACTCTTCATTGCCGAGGTCGATGGTCGGCGTGTCGATGTGTTCGACCTGCGGCAAGATCAAGTTGTCGATTCGATCCCGACCGGTGCCGTGCCCACCGGCATAGCGGTTGATTCCGATGGCAAGTTTCTCTACGTCAGTTGCGACGGTTCACGCGGTACGGTTCATGCAATTGATCTGTCGACAAGGAGGATCGACTTCTCGTTGATCGCGGGGCACGCGCCGATCGCGCCGGTTGTCCATCCCGACGGGCGGCGTCTCTATGTCTGCAACCGTTTCGACAACACAGTGTCGGTGTTTGATCTCAAGTCGCGCGCGGAGTTGGCGTGTATTCAGACAGTGCGCGAGCCGTGCGCGGCCGTCTCGACGCCAGACGGCAAGCGATTGTTCGTGCTGAACTACCTGCCAGCCTGCCCGTCGGACGGCAACGAGATTGCCGCAGCAGTTACGGTGATCGACACGTCGACGAACACGGCAAGCCACATTCGGTTGACAAACGGCAGTACCGGACTCCGGGGGGCTTGCATTTCGCCTGACGGCAAACGGCTCTACATCGTACATACGCGCGCCCGGTATCAATTTCCCACGGCACAGGTGGATCTTGGGTGGATGAATACGAATGCGTTGTCGATTGTCGATACGGACACCGTAACGTTGACGGCTACCGTGCTGTTGGACGAACCGGACCGCGGCGCAGCCAATCCATGGGCTGTGGCGTGTCTTTCCGGCAACAACAACACGAAGGAGCAGATTTGCGTAGTACACGCGGGCAGCCACGAGTTGAGCCTGATCGACGCTGAGGGACTTGTCCGCAAACTCGCTGTTCCACGAGACGCGACAGCAACATCTCAACCGGGCGAGCGTTTATACTCCTTTGCAGGTGAGCCTGATACACCGGATGAGTTGCTTCGCCTCTACGCCAAACTGGCAAACCCCGAAATTGCCGACGACGTAACCTTTTTGAACGGTTTGCGCCGGCGGATTGCCCTGCCTGGAGAGGGCCCTCGCGGTTTAGCGATTGTGGCAAATAGAGCGTACGTAGCACAATGTTTTTCAGACGACTTGGCAGTGGTCGATCTACACGCGGTGAATCAGCGGCCGACACGGAGCATTCGACTAGGACCATGCCCAAAACCGACCATCGCACGCCGCGGCGAAATGCTCTTTTTCGATGGTAGAGTCTGTCGCCAACAATGGCAGAGTTGTGCGACCTGTCATCCCGATGGACGTACCGATGCCTTAAACTGGGACCTTCTTAACGATGGCTTGAACAATCACAAAAACACCAAATCGTTGCTCTTGGCCCACAGCACACCGCCGGCAATGTGGTCTGGTGTACGGGCAGACGCCGAACTGGCCGTACGTTCGGGGTTTGCGCATATTCAGTTTACCGATGTGTCGGAAGAGGATGCCACATGCGTCGACGTTTTTCTGAGGTCGCTTAAACCACGGCCAAGTCCCCACTTGGTCGGAGGTCAACTAAGCAAAGCAGCCGAACGAGGGCGACAATTGTTCTTCGACAGGCGTGTTGGGTGCGCAAACTGTCATCCCTCGCCACTCTACACAGACCAGCGAAAACATGATGTTGGTACCGAGGGCCCCTTCGATTATCAAAGTTGCTTCGACACACCATCGCTCGTCGAATGCTGGCGTACCGCACCCTATTTGCATGATGGGCGTTATGCAACACTTAGGGGACTATTCCATATCGGCGCCCATGGTTTGGCCCATGCCGGCGCCGTTGAGTTGCGTGAGCAACAAATCGATGACTTGATCGAGTATGTAATATCGCTTTAGAATGGCCTTTGAAATGCGGTTCCAGATGTGTACATCTGCTAATGAACAAGACCTCGTCAATGGATTGCCGGCTGTAGAACGCTTCCGTAGCGATAGCCCAAAGGGATACGCCGTGAAATATGCTTCATTCCTATGTATTAGTGTCGTACTACTCGCCGTGCAGTCTTCTAGCAAAGCCGAACGAATCACGGTTTCGTTGGATGGGCAATGGACTGTCGAGGAAGGCATCGAAGGGAACGCGATTCCCGTATCATTTCCGCATACGGTGCCCGTACCAGGCCTAACCCGACAAGCGAGGCCATCGTTTCCCGACGTGGACCACTACGAAACCCGCGATTATGTGAACACCATGATCAAGTTTGGCGTACTTCCGCCATCCGAGCGTTTCGAAGGTCTGGGTCGCACTCGGCAGAAACGGAAGTACTTCTGGTATCAAAAGACTTTTTCCGCCCCCGCGCCGAAACAATCGGCAACTCTGTTAGTTGGCAAGGCCCAGTTCGGTACAACCGTTTGGCTTAATGGCACAAAGGTCGGCGAACATCTGGGATGTTTCACCGCCGGACGGTTCGACGTGACACGGGCAATTCGCTGGAATGAGGAAAACAGCCTGATTGTGCGCATTGGTGCACATCCGGGAGTGATGCCCCCATGGGCCCCGTGGGGAAACGATGGCGAAAAAGTCGTCTGGACACCCGGTATCTACGATAGCGTGTCACTGATCCTGGCCGATCCACCGGTTATTGACTCGGTTCAAGTAGCGCCGCGGATCGCCTCTTCGGAAATCGTGTTGCAAACGCGGCTGAAGAATCCTGGTGCGGCCTGCGTGACTGAACTCGTCCAACAGGTAAGTACCTGGAAAGACCCGCAAGCGGTGAGCGATCCGATCCGGTTGGAGGTGTCGTTGGCGGCTGGCGAAGAAAAGACGGTTATCCAGACGCTGCCAATTTCCGACGCCACGCTCTGGAGCCCCGATAACCCCTTCCTTTATGTCCTCAAGACGAGTACTGACGGCGACGACTGTGCGACGCGATTCGGAATGCGCGAGTTCCGCTTCGATACCGCTACTCGTCGTGCGTACCTAAACGGCAAGATCTGCTTCCTGCGCGGGGCAAGTATTACGCTACACCGCTTCTTCGGCGATCCACTGTGTGAAAGTCAACCGTGGGACGAAGCATGGGTCCGTCGACTCTTAGTTGACCTCCCCCGCCAAATGCACTGGAACGCTTTCCGTATCTGCATCGGCCCAGCCCCGCAGAAGTGGCTCGATATTGCCGACGAAGCGGGCCTGCTGCTCCAATGGGAGTTTCCTGTCTGGAGCGACCGCGATCCGTGGTATTACAAACAGTACCGAGAAGATGAGATCATCTTCCAGTTCAAGCAGTTCATGCGCGACAACTGGAATCACCCTAGTGTTGCGATCTGGGATGCTTCAAATGAGACGCACTGGAACCTACTTAGCGACAAGGTAATTCCCGCGGTGCGCGGGCTGGACTTGTCGAAGCGGCCTTGGGAGAACGGCTATAATCCTCCGCAAGGCGCCGACGACCCCTGTGAAGATCACCCCTACTTATTCAGCGACCATTTGTGGGGCAAGAAACACGACGGCTTTCGAATGACTAGACTGGAAACGATGTCTGGTTCCAGACGCGGCGCTCTAAAGAGTTGCTCGGGCCATGCAGCAATCATTAATGAATACGATTGGCTATGGTTACACCGCGATGGCACCCCCACCGTGTTGTCTGCTCCGGTTTACAGGAATCTCGGCTTGCTCGGCCCGCAGACCACGACTCGTGAGCGTTTCGAGCAATACGCCTATATGCTCGGCGGGCTGACCGAATATTGGCGGGCATATCGCAATTACGCGGGTGTCCTGTATCTGGCTTATCTGGACGGAGACTTGCCCAATTGCTTCACCTGCGACAATTTCCGTGACGTGCAGAAACTTGAATTGGAGCCGCACTTCGCCGACTACATGAGCGAGGCATTCAAGCCGCTGGGAGTCTACGTCAACTTCTGGCAGCCAGAACTACCCGCTGGCGAAGAACGCTACTACCGAGTGATGTTGGTCAACGATGAACAGCAGCCTGCCCGAGGCAAGTTGGAGTTGTCGTGGCAACGGGACGATACCCAGCAAGAGACGACCGCCGCGCCGCGACCTTTTAAGGTCGCACCGCTAGGGCAGATGACCTATGATGTCGCGCTGACCGCTCCTACCGTACCAGGAAAATACATACTGATGGCGAAAGCCTATTGGGAGGACAAATCATGGAGTCCAACCGTCTCCCGACGCAAGGTCCAAATCGTGATTTCGGCGGCGGCCTCTTCCTCTGTCCCGTGACAATGGCAAGCGTTTGGTTACGCATGAATCAGCTAACAGTCGTAAAGATGCCAACGATAAGTCCAAAATCCTGTGCAAATCAACCCATTTTGCCGTTACGCGCGTACCGGCAGGATGGCACAGCCGAGAGGATGATACCCAAGATTACGCAGCCCGCGTGTACCGATGATGCAATCCGACGACCTATGGAATGGAAACGACCTTGCCCAACGAAGGCGGTTCCACCTCACGTGGCGTTGGCGAGTTGCGTTCCAGCGAGAGATGAGTTCGGGAGCCGTGGTAGTATTGCAGGTAGGAAGTGAGAATTCGCTTCAAGTGAGCGGCGTTCAACACGATCACGTGGTCAAGGCACTCGCGGCGTATCGAGCCGATGACGCGTTCGCAATACGGATTCTGCCAAGGCGAATGCGGCGCGGTCGGGACTTCTTCGATGCCTATGCCTCTGATGCGTTCCCGGAAGTAGCTGCCGTAGATACCATCGCGGTCGCGGATGAGAAAACGTGGAGCTTCCTCGTACGGGAAGGCGTTGACGATCTGCTGGGCGGCCTATTCGGCGTGGGGATTCGCGGTGACATTGAAGTGGACGATCCGCCGGCGGTCGTGGCGAAGCACGATGAAGACGTACAGCACACGGAAGGTCACGGTCGGCACGATGAAGAAATCGCAGGCGGCGATGTCGGGCAGGTGATTGTCTAGGAAGTTCCGCCAAGTCTGGGATGGTGGTTTCCGCAGGCGGACCATGTACTTGGCCACCGTCTGTTCGGCGACTCCATGGCCCAGCAGGAGCAGTTCCGACTGGATTCTGGGCGCGCCCCACGTCGGGTTCTCTCGGGAGATGCGGCGAATCAAGTCAGGGAGTTCGCGCCCCATGGGCGGACGTCCGGTTCTGCCGGCATTGGATCGCCAACGCCAATACAGCCTGAAGCCCTGGCGATGCCACCGGATGACCATTTCGGGCTGAACGATAGGCAGCGCAGATCGCCAGCGGGGCCACAGTTGTGAGAGCCCAACCCAGAAGATACGATCGCGGGTTCGCAGTTTCGGACGCTTGACGGATTGCCGGCAGACGGCCAGTTGTTGCCGCAGAGCCAAGTTCTCGGCGGCCAAATGGGCTCGGGGGATGAGCATCGCCCGGAGAAACAGTGCCAACATCCTGAAAATGCCCAACTTCTTTGCCCTCGGTCGACGTGCAAATCCACCATTTTAAATTCCTGGCGGACTGCATGGCAAATGGCCCACGTCCGTGATAGTAAAAGAGGGCGAACGCAAGTGGTGGAGAAATCCCTATGCCACCTTCCGCTCATACCACTTCAGCACCCCGCCCAGCGATTCGCGGCGGACCAGATCGCCTCTTGAGAGCAACGGGATGGCCTCTGTCTTCGTACCCGTGTCAACCTGTCGTGGTGTGCAGTCGTCCAAACCGCGGTGCGAGCGTTTCGGGTGATAATAGTCCACGAACCGGCCGATTTGGCTCCGCAGGTGATCCTCGCCGAAGACCAGGAATCGATCGAGGCATTCTCGTTTTATCGTGCCCACGTATCTTTCGGCGACGGCGTTTTGATTCGGCCGCCGAGGTCCAATGCGGACGGGTTTTATGCCTTCCGACTTGAGTACCTTGCGGAAGTCGCGCGTGAAATTTGTGCGGCGTCGTGGCTGCTCTGTTAGCGAAGGGTTAGTTTGTCGTTTCTTGCATTGAAACTGCTTCCGCGGTCTTTCGTTAACCATAGTTTGTCGTAGAATGATCGCTGACAGACGGGCCAGGTACACGCATTCACGCGGGTGGTACGCGCGTGCGACTTTGGGTTGTAGGTTGAAGAAGTCGAGGGGCGAAGTGCCATACAACGGTGGTGACAAGCCATGTGTTGGTTTGTTTGATGCGACGTCTGTTGTTTAGGCTTCTGCCGCTGAGTCGGACTCTTCTCTCCTTGCCAAGTATCCGCAGCGCTGGTAGTGCGTGGAATCGTGTTTGTCACCAGGGCATCGGCATTCGCCGGTGGGCTGCCTTTTGGACACGCTGATGGGAGTCTTTTCGCGTAGTATGCTGCTGTTTTCCGTGTTGACTGTGTGCGGTTGGGTGGGTTGTCGTGATCGGCAGGCAGCCGAGCCGGTGGCGGTTACTCCGGCTAAGGTGACCGTAGCTCAGCCCGTGCAGCAGAGCGTTCAGAGGTTCGTCGAACTTCGCGGCCGCACGGAAGCCGCGCAAACGATCGAGGTCCGCGCGCAGATCCCGGGGTGTTTGCTATCCGTGAAACAGTTCACGAAAGGCCAAGAGGCCGATTTTCGTGAAGGTTCGCAGGTGCAGCAGGGCGATCTTCTGTTTGTGATCGAACAGGCTCCTTTTCAGGCTCGACTTCGTGCAGCCGAGGCTGCCAAAAAACATGCCGAGGCCAAGCTGAAGTTGGCGCAGCAGGACTTCCATCTGGCCAAAGAGCGCAGCGAGGCGGACGGCGAAAAACGTCCGTCGGCCGTTCGCGAAATGGGCGTGGCTGCTGCCACTTACGAGGAAGCTCGAATCGCCGTGCAGGTGGCCGAATCGCAAATCCACCTAGCCGAAACCGAAATCCGTGCGCCGATTAGTGGCACCATCGGCGAACGGCTCGTCTCACCAGGCAATCTTGTGGGAGCGGACGCGAATACACTGCTGACGACCATCGTAGCGATCGATCCCATATGTGTTGGTTTTCAGGTGGATCAGCGCGCGTTTCTCCGGTTGCGGCGTTGGCAACGCGATCATGCGCAATCTGGCAAACGACTGACCGTCGACGTGGGCTTCGCCGAGCAACCAAAGTATTCTCATCAAGGCGTAATCGACTTCATCGATCCGGCTATCAACGCCAGCACCGCCACGGCACGCGTCCGGGCGAAGGTGGCGAATAAGTCGGGAACCTTCACACCAGGGCTCTTCGTTCGTGTTCGTGTTCCCTTGGAGACGATCGATGAGGCGCTGCTCGTGGAACCTCGGGCAGTACATACCGATCTGGGAGGAAAATACTTGCTCGTGATCGGCAGTAATCGTCAGGTCCAGCAGCGCTACGTGGATTTGGGCGATGTGGTTGAAGGCCTGCAAGTCATTCAAAACCGGTTCCAGGCAGACATCGGCCAGGGGATCGATCCGGAAGAACACTATGTCGTTGACGGTCTTCGCAAAGCTCGATTCGGGCAAACGGTGATTCCCGTCGAGGTTCAACCGGAACAGCCAGTGATTGAGCAGAAGGAGTCGTCGGCGGATCGTGCCGTGGATGGCGAATCGCCGTTGGACGAACGGCCGTCGTCGAATACCACATCAACATCTTCGTCCACGAGGTAATCGGCGCCATGTTCGATAGCCTTGTCCGCTTCTCTGTTCGGCAGCCCATTCGGGTCTTCGCGGTCGCCTTGTTGGTCGTGTGGCTGGGCAGTCTCGCCGTTGTGCATCTACCGGTGGAACAGACGCCTGACGTCGCACCGCCAACGCTGATCGTCAGCGCACGTTGCGCCGGCGCGGGTGCGGAGCAGATCTCGCAAACGGTGGGCGCTGCCGTTGAGTCGCAGCTCGAAGGTCTGGAAGGTCTGGTGAGCATGTCGTCGAAGTCAACCGACGAAGGGGCGTACGAACTGACCTTGACGTTTCAGCACGGCACCGAACTCCCGTTGGCCACTGCCCGCGTACAGAACCATTTGGGTGCCGTTATGTCGCAGTTGCCCGAACCGGTTCGGCGCGAGGGTTTCCGCACAGAACAGCGTCCCACCGACATTTTGCTTTTGGTCCACCTGTTCTTTCCTCGCGACAGCCACAACGGCAGTTGCCTCGACCATGTCGTAATCGAACGTTTCCGCGATGCCGTGAAACCCGTACCGGGTGTGGCAATGGTCGACGTCTGGGGAGCAACCAACCGAAGTACCAATGTGCGATTGGACACGGCCAAGCTGGCCGCCTGTGGCCTAACGCCCGACCGTGTGGTCGAGACGCTGCGGGAACACGTTACGGAGGTGACCGTGGGCCGTGTGCAAATGGCATCGGCGACCGACGGGCTAGCACGCCAGTACATGGTGAGCATTCCCCATGGCTCGACGACGTTGTCCGCCTGCGAAGACCTTGTGCTGAAGACCAGCGAATCGGGTGACGCCGTTCGGCTGGGCGATGTTGCACAACTTCAGCCGAGCACTGAACCGGCTGACTGCGAGGTAACGGTGAATCGGTTGCCAACCGTCGGATTGGCCGTTTATCAAGTTGCCGGGGCAAATGCCATTGATGTTGCCCGCCAAATCCGCGTAGCCCTTCGACAGGTGTCGCAACAGTTTGTGGAGAATGTCGACTACGCGATTAAGTACGATACGACCACCGCACCGCGAGCCGCCGTACGGAGAATGGTGGGTATATTGGGTCTGGTGACGGTTGTGATGCTGTTAGTCGTGTTCGTCTTCCGGCAAAACGTCAGAGCAATGCTTGCGCCCTTGCTGGCTACCGCCGTCGTGCTGTGTGGCACGTTTGTCGTACTTTTTGTTTTCGGCTTCGCCATCAACACGATGACCTTGTTGGGGATGTTGTTGGCCGTCGGGCTGGTGGCGGACGATGCTTGTACGGTGAGCCGTCGAACGTTGCAGGGAATACAGGAAGAGCTTCTCCCGCCCGGCGAAGCCGCCGAGCAGGCCCTGCGTGAGTTGGCCGCACCGCTGACGGTGAATGCCGTGGTGTGTGCGGGTGTGTGCCTTTCGAGTTTTCTGTTGTCTGGCGTGCAAGGCCTGCTCCTGCAACCCTTTGCAGTTACGTTGGCCTCGGCTGCGGGGCTTTCCTGGTTGGCATGTTTCACGGTAACTCCCGCACTTTGTGGGGCGGTTCTGCAGGGCGTGTCGCAAGAGACGGCCGGCGTAGCGGGAGCGGTGAATCGGACGATTGGAGCGACGGCCTCGCTTCATCGGGTGTTTGCAGCGATGCTGGGCCGACGTATGCTTGTCGCGTTGCCGCTGTTTGGCTTGCTCCTGGCGGTGACTGCCATCGGACTGGTGCAATTGCCGTGTGTGTTGCTGCCAGAGGAAGACCCCGGTTACTTGATCGTTGATACCCAGTTGCCCGATGGTTGCGCTCGGGAAGAAATGCAAAAGACACTCGAGCGTGTCGAGGGCGTCGTACGGCGGCAGTGGGCGGTGAACAACGTCGTGTCCGTGCTGGGTTACTCGGACTGCGACAAGGCGATGCGGTTGAATCAGGCCACCTCTTACGTGCTCTTGAAGCCCTGGAAAGAACGTTGGGGGACCAACTCCCAGTTGACATCGATCAAACGGGCATTGCAGATGCAATTGACGGACTTGACGAACGCCGAATGCTCGATACACGTCGCACCGCCCGTGCGTGGGCTGGGTAACGTCCTGGGTTTTGATCTACACTTGCAGGACATCGGCGGTGTGGGACCGCTTCGACTTCAGACGGTAAGCGATGGTTTGGTCCAGTTAGCCAACGTTCAACCCGGCCTCGAACAGGTTCAATGCAACTATCGAGCCGACGTGCCGCGGTACAATCTGCAGGTGGATCGCCAAACTGCGAAAAAACTCGGCATCTCGCTTACGAACCTCACCGAAACATTGCAGGCGTTCTTGGGGGTGGTTCAAGAGAACAGCCTTGTTGTTTTGGATGGGCAAATGCCATTTCTACTTCAAGCCGAATGCCCAACAACCGGCGGAATGGAGTGTCTTCAGACGTATTCCCTCGTCACCCCTACCGGTAGTCGTATTCCGCTCAGCGTCATCCTGCAGGTGCGCGAGACCGTGGGACCGAGTGTCGTCTATCGTTATGACAACCGTCGTGCGGCTACGCTTTCGGGGCAACCGATCCCAAGCTTCGGGCTGGCACACGCCATTAACGCCATCGAGGCAACCGCACAACGCAGCCTTCCGACACCAACCGCTTTCGCCTTTTCCGGCGCGGCCGCCACCTACCGCGAAGATAGTCGCTGGGCGATCATGGTCGTTGCCGCTGTCGTGGCGGTTGTCTATCTGATACTGGTCGTTGATTTGCGGAGTTGGGTTCTGCCGCTGGTTGTGATTCTATCGGTGCCGATCGCCTTGTTGGGTGCCGTCGTGGCCCTTTGGATCCGAGCATACGACGCCGACATCTACACGTTCGCCGGATTTGTACTGTTGGCAGGGCTTGCCTGCCGTAGCTCGATTCATATCCTAACCCTGGCCAAGCAGTATCGGGCAGATGGACGTTTGGCAGTGGAAGCAGCGACCGATGCAGTTCAGGAGTGTTATCCGCTAATCCTGATGACCGCTTGTGTCTTGACCCTGGCGATGGTTCCACTGATGATCGCGGGCGGGGCAGGCGGAGCCGCCTTGCGATCGATCAGCACAGCCATTTTCGGCGGAATGATTGCCGCCACGGCCCAGGCCGTGTGGTTTGTTTCGGTCCTTTTCGTTGTTACTCAGGCCTGCGATGAAGCTTTGCAGAGGAGTCGCGAGATTCCCGTTCGTGAAATGTGGGACTCACTGCAATTGCGGGCGTTCCTGCGTGATGCGCTGGCGAATCTTCATCTATCACCAAGCGGCAATTCAACGCGACTGGTTCCCAATAGAATCTACACGGTCACCGGCCCGATAGCGCCGACGAAGCTGCATACCACGTTGACGCATGAACACGTGTTGACCGATTGCACCGAAGATGCCCGAAACGACGAAAGACACTACGAGATCCAACAAGTGCTCGGGCGAATGCGCGACGTGTTGGATCGTTACCGGCTAAGCAACGGGCGAGCGTTGGTGGACTGTACACCAGCGTACCAAGGCCGCGATCCTGAATTATTGGCGAGACTCTCAAGAGCAACCGGCATCTTGGTGTTGACCAACACGGGCTACTCGGGAGTCATGGACGGCAAGTTCTTACCCCGTCATGTCTACGAAGAAACCGTCGACCAATTGGCTGCTCGTTGGATAACCGAGGCACGAAACGGTATCGGCGACACGAAGATTCGTCCCGGTTTCATCAAGATCGGAGTTGGCGCGACGGCCTTGTCGACCATCGAACAACGACTAGTGCGTGCAGCCGCCCGAGCTCATCTGGAAACCGGCCTGACTATCGTCTCCGATACTCCCGACGGCCCTGCCGCCATCGAACAGCTTGCTATTCTCGAAGAAGAAGGCGTCCATCCCGAAGCCTGGGTTTGGGCCCATGCCCAGGACGAGTCGAATGTGAAGCTGATTCTGCAAGCGGCGAGACGGGGTGCCTGGGTCTCGTTCGACGGTGTTGCGTCCGACAGCATCTCGCAGCATGTTCGTCTTGTACAGCTTCTCAACAGCCGCGACATGCTCGAACGGGTACTCGTTTCTCACAACGAATCCGGCTACCAGGTGGGCAAACCGCGGGGTGGATCGATTCAGGGCTACTGTATGATCTTCAAACAGTTCCTCTCTGCGCTGTTCAAAGTGGGATTGGAAGTGAAAGATGTCGAGCAACTCACCGTGATCAATCCGATGCACGCGTTCACCGTGCGAATCCGCACCTGGACCGAATCGCAAGGCAAGAGGACGAAGCGAGAAAAGCAGGTGCGGTAGGAATCGCGTGTCGCGGTCCTGCGTCTTCGTTGGGCTTGCGACGGCCGCTTTGCTCGTTTGTTGATACGTTGTATTGCGACGTGTCGATCATTCTGTGGCGACAGTCGCGTTGCTTCTCAATGGGCGCGAATCAGGTCGCGCATCGCAAAACAACAGGCCCACTACGGCGTCTCAGTGCGGGTGAATGTGAGTCTCAAGAAAGGCCGCAGATGTCTATTTTCTCGGCAGATCGATGCAAATCATACCTGTACGCAGCAAACCTGCGGGCACCACTGTCGGCACCCCGTTTTCTGCTCGCTCCGTATCTCTTGGGTACGTCGAAAGATAGAGATACAGAGCATCGGTCTACGGAACCGAAGGTTAGAGGTTCGAGCCCTCTGGGGTGTACTTTTAATAAGGGTGTTTGCGCATCGACGCAAACGCCCTTCTCTTATGCGATTACGTTGCGCAAGTCACTATCTGCCAAAGCCTTGCGGCGTCTCTCTGGCTGGTCGAATTCCCCACGCCTGAGTCCCCTTTCGTTGCAGATTACGGCAGATCGATGCAGATGGCGGACATTACGCGGGCACCCATTTCGGCACCCTTCTGCAAAATCTCGGCACCATAGTCGGCACCATCGCCGGAAGCATTCTTGGGGGACATTCCAGGTGTGCGATGGGTTCGCTGGGGCGGGCAGTCTCTCGAAGCCCTCCGGCGAATTGGGTGGTCTTGGTCAACTGAAAATGCCGCTCCCTTCTCTACCCCGATTTCATGTTTTCGCCAACTAGCTTAGCCCCGCGATGGCGGCCCACTGCTCAGTGAGGCGGATCTGTTGCTGGGGGGGTATTGTCAGTCGTGGCACCCGGGCGATCGCGAAACGCGAATGATAGCCACCGTGTCGCGGGTGCGTGAGCCGATTTCGCCGCTCGTGCAGATTCTGCGGACGCCTTTCGAAGGTGACGATACCAGAGACGCGCCTTCGCTGCGCATCCCCCACCAGCTAGAGGCGTTGTTAGCTCTTAGTGAGTGGACACCTCTTGAGGTTTTCGTCTCCCTCATATAGGCTGGAAAGTGTCTCCGATGAAGGTCTTTCCTGCGGCTTCCCCGTGGTTTCCTCTGCATCAGATGTTGGGAACTCGGGGGAACGTCGTCCTGCCACGGACCCAAGCGTGGTTTGTACCATCCCTCTCTTTTTTCCGACAGCGTCTTCCAAGACGAAAGAAATCCACCTTCAAGGAACAATCGCCCAACGAACAGGAAGATCAGGTCCATGAAACGACGCGCTGCCACCACGACACGCCCTGCATCGAATCTCCGTCAACAGTTTGGTCGACAACACCACTTCCGCCCACGGTTTGAACCGCTGGAAGACCGGCGGATGCTTTCGATTGGTGCCACGCCGACCGACTACATGCCTATGTTCGTGGAAACTGCGACCGAGAGTCCGCTTGTCGTTTCGACTCTTCTCGACGAAAACGACGGCGACTACTCGGCTGGCGACTTGAGCCTCCGCGAGGCGTTGGTCCTTGCAGCCGATGAGGCGAGTTACCCGGGCGCCGATGAGATCACCTTCGACGCAACACTATTTGCCGATGGTTCGGCAAAGATCACCCTCGACGGAACCGAACTGACGCTCGACAGTGACGTGACGATAAGTGGCCCCGGGGCGGAGTTCCTTACGATCGACGCCAACCAGCAAAGTCGCGTGTTCAGTGTCGGCGAAAGCGTTACCGCAACAATCGATGGCCTAACGATCACCGGTGGTTTGGCGGATGAGGGGGGCGGGATCTACAGCGAGGGTACACTGACGGTTGTCAGCTCCACGCTGGTAGGCAACTCGGCCACAGGACAGTATGGTTACGGCGGCGGGATTTACAGCGCCCTGAACAGCGTCCTGACGGTGACTGGTTGCACGTTCTCGGGCAACTCGGCTGTGAGTGACGGCGGCGGGATCTACAACAACGGCATGCTGACGGTGACCGGCTGTACGTTCGCGGGCAACTCGGCTGAGCGGTACGGCGGCGGGATCCGCAGGCAAAACGGCTCGCTGACGGTGACCAATTCAATCGTTGTTCTGAATGAAGCACTCTCACACGAGGATGTTTCCGGAGCCCTACGCATTGGCAGCGGTTTCAATCTGATAGGCGTCGACCCGGGCTTTGTTCGCAATCCCTCCGACGGCGGCGATGGCTGGGGCGACGACCCCGGCACGCCCGACGTGGACGAATCGGCCAACGACGACTACGGCAATCTGCATCTGACCGCTTATAGTGCGGCCGTCGATGCGGGCAATAACGCGCTGCTGCCGGCGGACGCGCTCGATCTTGACAACGACGGTGACACGAGCGAACCGATACCTTTTGGCCTGGACGGCAATCCCCGTGTCTACGGCACGTCGGTCGACTGCGGGGCCTTCGAGTTGCAAAGCGGTATGGCAGCCGGCCGTGAGACGCCCTCGGTGACGGTGACCACGACGGAGGACACCTTCGACCTCTACGACCAGCAGATCTCACTACGCGAGGCGATCTGGTACGCCGACCCGGACAGCGTGGGCACGACGGTCACCTTTGATCCCGCCTTGGACGATTCGACCATTACGCTGCAGGGAACGTCGCTGCGGATCGACAAGTCCATGGTGATTGACGCCTCTGCGCTCACTTCCCTGACGATCGACGCAGCGGGACAGAGCGGGGTACTGAGTGTCGTGGCAGCCGCGGACGAGGAGGTAGAACTCGCAGGCCTGACGATTACCGGCGGCTCGGCCGCGTACGGCGGCGGGATTTACAACTCTGGCACACTGACGGTAACCGGTTGCACGATCTCCGGCAACTCGGCTGAGACGTACGACGGCGGCGGGATCTACAACTCCGGCACGCTAACGGTGATCGGCTCCACGCTCTCGGGCAACTCGGCCGAGAGGTACGGCGGCGGGATCAACAACGGCTACAGAAGCGCCCTGACGGTAATCGGCTCCACGCTGTCGGGCAACTCGGCCACAGGGCAGTTTGGTTCCGGCGGCGGGATTTACGGCGAACGGAACAGCACGCTGACGGTGAGAGAGTCTACCTTTTCCGGCAACTCGGCCAAGACTGGCGGCGGGATTCGCAGCTACGGCGCACTGACGTTGAACTGCTCCGCGTTTTCGGGCAACTCAGCCAAGCGTGAGGGCGGCGGGATTTATAGCCACGGCACACTGACGGTAACCGGTGGCACGTTCTCCGGCAACTCGGCCGAGTGGGACGGCGGCGGGATTTACAGCTCCGGCACACTGACGGTAACCGGTGGCACGTTCTCCGACAACTCGGCCGAGCGTGACGGCGGCGGGATTTACAGCTACGGCACACTGACGGTAACCGGTGGCACGTTCTCCGGCAACTCGGCCGAGCGTGACGGCGGCGGGATTTACAGCTCCGGCACGCTTACGGTGATCGGCTCTACGCTCTCGGGCAACTCGGCCGTGTGGGACGGCGGCGGGATTTACGGCGAACGGAACAGCACGCTGACGGTGAGAGAGTCTACGTTTTCCGACAACTCGGCCAAAGGACAGTTTGGTTCCGGCGGCGGGATTCGCAACGACGGCACACTGACGTTGAACTGTTCTGCGTTTTCGGGCAACTCGGCGGAGCATTACGGCGGCGGGATCTACAACTCCGGCACGCTAACGGTGACCGGCTCCACGCTGTCGGGCAACTCGGCCACAGGACAGCTTGGTTCCGGCGGCGGGATCTACAGCGCCCTAAACGACACGCTAACGGTGATCGGCTCCACGCTCTCGGGCAACTCGGCCGTGTCGGACGGCGGTGGAATTTGCAACGAGGGCATGCTAACGGTGATTGGCTCCATGCTCTCGGGCAACTCGGCCGAGACTGGCGGCGGGATTTGCAGCTACCGCACATTGACGGTGACCAGCTCCACACTCTCGGGCAATTCGGCCGAGCAAAAGGGCGGCGGGATTTACAACTACCGCACATCGACGGTGACCAGCTCCACACTTTCGGGTAACTCGGCTGGCAATGACGGCGGTGGGATCTACAACCGGGATACGCTGACGGTGACCGGCTCCACGCTGTCGGGCAACTCGGCCACAGGACAATTTGGTTCCGGCGGCGGGATTTACAATTTCGTGGGCTGCACGCTGGTGGTGACCAACTCGATCGTTTCCCTCAATGACGCATCCTCGCGCCCGAATATTTCCGGCGACCTGGATGGTAACAGTGGCTTCAATCTCGTGGATGTCGACCCGGGTTTTCTCCGAAACCCCTCCGACGGTGGCAACGGCTGGGGCGACAATCCGGACACGCCCCACGTGGACGAATCGGCCAACGACGACTACGGAGACCTCCGCATTCTTCGCGATAGCCCCGCGATGGACACGGGTAACAACGCGCTACTGCCGGCCGACACGCTTGATCTCGACAACGATGGCGACACCAGTGAACCCATACCGTTTGATCTAGGGGGCAGCCCGCGGATTTTCAACGGCACGGTCGACATTGGAGCCTACGAGTATCAACTGAGCCCGCCGACCGGTTCGGTGTTGATCGCGGGCGCGAAGGAATTCGACGGCAATCCGAACACGCTGGACTCACCATCGCTGCGCATCGATCCGCAGGCCTCCGACGCGAGTGGTCCGGTCAGCCAGATGCGCTATCGGCTCAACGGGCAGGCGTGGGGGAATTGGCAGTCGTATTCCAGCAGTGCGTTTGGCGTCACCTTGTCCGAGGACGTGATTCAGGCAGCCGGCGGTGGCCCCATTACCGTCTGGATTCAGTATTGCGACACCGAGGGCAACGAAAGCGAAATTTACAGCGACAGCCTGGACTTGATCCCTCTGACGGTGACGACGCTCGCTGACACAATCGGTGCCGACGGGGCGCTCTCCTTGCGCGAAGGGCTGCTCGCGGCCGCGTTACGCCCGGATGCGGCGATCAATTTCGCTCCGACGTTATTCACCTCGGGGCCTGCCACAATCTGCCTTGGTGGTAGTGAGCTAAGGATTGAGCACGACTTGGAGATCGAGGGGCCGGGGGCCGAACTCTTGATCATCGACGCCGACGGACGCAGTCGCGTGTTTTATGTCGGCGAAGACGTCACCGCCACGATTGATGGCCTGACAATTACCGGTGGTTCGGCCGAAGACGGGGGCGGGATCTACAGCGAGGGCACACTGACGGTGATCGGCTCCACGCTGGTAGGCAACTCGGCCACAGGACAGTATGGTTACGGCGGCGGGATTTACAGCTCCGGCACGCTGACGGTCACCGGCTCCACGCTTGTGGGCAACTCGGCTGTGTATTACGGCGGCGGGATCTACAACCGCTACGGAAGTACGTTGACGGTGACCAGTTCTACGGTTGCGGGCAACTCGTCTGAGCGGTACGGCGGTGGGATCTGTAACCAAAACGGCACGCTGACGGTGACCAATTCAATCGTTGCCCTGAATGAAGCACTCTCACACGAGGATGTTTCCGAAGCCCTGGGCAGTGGCAGCGGCTCCAATGTCGTTGGCATCAACCCGGGCTTCGTTCGCAATCCCTCCGACGGTGGTGACGGCTGGGGCGACAATCCGGACACGCCCGATGTGGACGAGTCGGCCAACGACGACTATGGCGATCTGCATCTGACCGCTTATAGTGCGGCTGTCGATGCGGGCAATAACGCGCTGTTGCCGGCTGACGCGCTCGACGTTGACAACGACGGTGACACGAGCGAACCATTGCCCTACGACCTGGACGGCAATCCCCGTGTCTACGGCACGTCGGTCGACTGCGGGGCCTTCGAGTTGCAAAGCGGTATGGCAGCCGGCCGTGAGACGCCCTCGGTGACGGTGACCACGACGGAGGACACCTTCGACCTTTACGACCAGCAGATTTCACTACGGGAGGCGATCTGGTACGCCGACCCGGACAGCGTGGGCACGACGGTCACCTTTGATCCCGCCTTGGACGATTCGACCATTACGCTGCAGGGAACATCGCTGCGGATCGACAAGTCCATGGTGATTGACGCCTCCGCCCTTTCTTCGCTGACGATCGACGCAGCGCGGCACAGCCGGGTACTGAGCATCGCAGCAGCCGCGGACGAGGAGGTAGAACTCGCAGGCCTGACGATTACCGGCGGCTCGGCCGCGTACGGCGGCGGGATTTACAACTCTGGCACACTGACGGTAACCGGTTGCACGATCTCCGGCAACTCGGCTGAGACGTACGACGGCGGCGGGATTTCCAACGCCGGCACGCTGACGGTGACCGGCTCCACGTTGTCCGACAACTGGGCCAAGTGGGACGGCGGCGGGATTTTCAACACCGGCGCGCTAACGGTGACCGGCTCCGCGTTTTCCCGCAACACGGCCATGTACAGTGGCGGCGGGATTTATGGCTACTACGGCACACTGACAGTGACCGGTTCCACGCTCTCCGGTAACTCGGCTGGAAATGACGGCGGCGGCGTCGATAACAGCCGGTACAGCACGCTTACGATGACCGATTGCGCACTCGTGGGTAACTCGGCCGGGAATGACGGCGGCGGAATTTACAACTACGACGGCACGTTGACGGTGACCTGCTCTACGTTATCCGGTAACGCAGCCATGCACAGCGGCGGCGGGATTTACAACGACTGCGGCACGCTGACGCTGACCAACTCGATCATTGCTCTGAGTACAGCACCTTCCGGCCCAAACATTTCCGGAGCCCTGGAGACTGGTAGCGGCTTCAATCTCATCGGCGTCGACCCGAGCTTCGTTCGTAATCCCTCCGACGGCGGCGACGGGTGGAGCGACAATCCGAACACGCCCAACCTGGACGAGTCGGCCAACAACGACTACGGTGACCTGCATCTCCGCGGGGGCAGTCCGGCCAACGATGCGGGCGACAATTCGCTGCTGCCTGCCGACGAGTTCGACCTGGACAACGACGGCGATACAAGTGAGTTGCTGCCGGTCGACCTGGCCGGGAACGAACGAATCGTAGGTGCAACCGTCGATATGGGGGCTTATGAGGGAGCGGTTGTTGCAGAACTGGTCGTTTCCACGCTGGTCGACGAAAACGACGGTGATTACTCGGACGGCGACTTGAGTCTCCGCGAGGCCATGGCCCTGGCGGCCACCTACGCCTACGATCAAGTGATCACGTTTTCGCCCGACTTGTTTGTCGACGGTAGCCGGACGATTGTTCTGGATGCCACGTTGGGGCAACTGGAATACGACGCCAAGAATTCCTCGGTCGATGGCAAGGTAACCATCGAGGGCCCCGGCGCCGATCTGCTGACCATCGACGCCGCCGGCAACAGTCGCGTTTTCGCCTTCATCGGCTCAGAAGCGAAGCTTGAAGGGTTGACGATCACCGGTGGGGTCGCCTCCGGCTGGGGCGGCGGAGTTTATGCCGACAATGGCGCTACGGTCGAAATCGTAGCATGCACGATTGCCAAGAACTCGACGAGCGGCAGTGGTGGTGGCATTCGTGCCGCTAATGGGACCACGTTGGTGCTGACCGACGCGGTTATCTCCGACAACCATTCGGGAACGGGTGGTGGGGGTATTTCAGTATTCGAAACGACATGCACGATGACAAACACCGTCATCACGGGAAACACGGGCAGTAATGGTGGCGGAGTATACGCATTGTATTCTGCAGTGACGCTCACCAATGCGACTGTTGTCGACAACACGGCCGAGAATGGCGGTGGGGTCTACGGCAGTGGCGTTTCCCTGGACCTCATCAATTCGACCGTGGCTGGAAATTCCGCTGAGGCGACCGGCGGGGGAATTTACAGCAATGGGCAATCGTTTACGGTTACCAATTCAACAATCGCCCACAATGTGGCCAACGACGGAGGCGGAATCTACGTAAAGGCAGCTTCTTCCACCGCAACGCTGAACAACACAATCGTTGCCCGCAACACGTCTCACGACGCCGGTCCGAACATTCGCGGAGAGTTGTCCGGTGCGAATAACCTGATTGGCGACGGTACCGGACAGACCAGTCTCGTCGACGGCGTCGATGGCAACATGGTGGGAACGGCCGAGTCGCCCATCGATCCGCTGTTGAGCGACATCACGCAATTCGACAACGGCCATTGGGGTTACCTCCTGCTGTCCGAGAGCCCGGCCATCGACGCCGGCGACAATGCCTTGGCCGTCGACGAGCAAGGCCACGCGCTTGCCGACGACCTTGCCGGCAATCCACGGATCGAAAACGGCATCGTCGACATCGGCGCGGTCGAAGGCGTGGCAACGCTGACAGAAGGCCAAATCTATATCGTCACCAGCCTGGCCAATGTCATCGATGCGAACGACGGGCAGCTGACGTTTATCGAAGCGTTTCAGGCCGCCAACTCCAATCGCGTGGTCGGCGATGCGCCGGCCGGGTCGTGCAGCGAATTGGACACGATACGATTCGCCGACGGACTTGCCGGTACCGTAGCCGTCGACGGCGGACAACTGGCGATCGCCGGCAAGCTGAGCATCGAAGGCCCGGGCGCCGACATGCTCACCTTCGACGCTCAGGGCGAGAATCGCGTGTTCTACGTGCAGTCGGGGGCTGAGGTCGCGCTGAGCGGAATGACCATCACGGGCGGCCAGGCGGACGACGGCGGCGGTATCTACAGCAATGGTACCCTGGCGATTGCCCGTACGACGATGTCGGATAACGTGGCCGCCAACAACGGTGGTGGGGTTTATAACCGTTTTGGTGTTTTGACGGTGACGGATTGTACCCTTTCGGGTAACGTCGCCGGTGCCGATGGTGGTGCGATTCACGACGATTTCGGTATGACGGCCGTGGCCAATTCTCTGATCGCGGCCAACTCGGCTGGTGGCAGCGGCGGCGGAATCTTCGCGACAGGTACCGTGACCGTCGGCAGCTCGACCATCGCCTGCAACTCGGCGGAAAACGACGGCGGAGGAATCTACAGCAACTCCATCCTTTCCATTTTCAATTCGATCGTCGCCCTCAACAGGGCCGATAATGGCGCCAATGTGTCTGGCACGCTTACGTCGACAAGCCAGTTCAACCTAACCGATGTCGATCCGCAATTTGTGTCCGCCGCTTCCGCCGGAGAAGACGGTATCTGGCATACCGACGACGATGTGGCCGGCGACTATCGGCTTTCGATCGACAGCCCGGCCATCGATGCCGGCAGCAATGCGCTGGCCGTCGACGCCGATGGCAACCCGTTGCTCTGGGACATCCGGGGCGAGGGCTTCGATCGGGTGGTCAACTGGCTCGTCGACATCGGGGCCTACGAAAACCAGGATGTCGTGGTAACCGAATACTACTTCGTCGGCACCGACGGCGACGACACGTTCGAGTTCACCGCCGGGGCGACGGCGGCCGATTGGGTTGTGAAGGTCAACGGTGTCGAGCAGATCTTCCCCGACACGGTCGAGCAGATCTTCTTCGACGGCCTCGACGGCAACGACCAGGTGACGTTGATCGGTACCGCCGGTGCCGACACGGCGGTGCTCGAAGCGACGGCTGCGGAGCTTAGCGGTAGCGGCTACGCCGTGTTTGCGACGAACGTCGAGAACTCGACCGTCTACGGCCGGGCGGGCGAGGACACGATCACGTTCTACGACAACGCCGGTCGCAACCAGTTCGTCGCCGGGCGTGGCTTTGCCGGTTACCTGACCGGTTTCGCCGGCGAGTTGCGGAGCTACGAGTTCGAGCAGGTCACGGCCTATGCTGGCGACGGCATCGACGAGGCGAAGCTTTACGACTCGGCGGGCGACGACGTCTTCGTCAGCGACCCGGACGTCTCGGTGCTGACCGGCGGCGGGATGACGATCACGGTCCACGACTTCCAGGGTGTTCACGCCTATGCCACCCTGGGCGGCGTCGACAAGGCCTACTTCACCGACACCGCGCTGGACGACCAGGTGATCGGCACCCACGAGTATGCCATCATGTGGAGCCCGAACTACGAGCAAGGGGTGTTCAACCGCTCGAAGTTCTTCGAGGAGTCGTACGCGGTCAGCAGCCACGGCGGCGCCGACATCGTGAAGTTCTACGACGGCCCGGGCGACGACGCCTTCGTGGCCGACGAGCACGAGGCCTCGTTCACCTGCGTGAACAAGTACACCACGTCGTCGGTTTTCGTGGAGGATTTCGTCGGCGTGCACGCCTTCGCGAGCACGGGCACCGGCTACGACACGGCCACGTTCTACGACTCGACGGGCAACGACGAGTACTACAGCGACGCGGTGCAAGCGGCGTTGTGGAACACGACGGCCGGCTGGTACAACCGGGCGAAGTTCTTCGAGCGGACCGACGCCTACGCCACCGCCGGCGGCACGGACAAGGCGACGCTGGTCGATTCGACGTTCGACGACAACCTGCTGTTGGACGCCAACTCGCTGACGATCTACGGTGCCGACAACGGCCACCACTTCGGCACGTCGTTCCGCAACCGGATCGAACTGTTCGACACGGTGTACGCCAAATCGATCGGCGGCACCGACGTGCTCGAGTTGGAGGATTCCAACGGCGCCGACACGTTGGAGGCGACCGGCCACCAACTGAGCTTCTTCTCGGCCGAGCACAACCTGGACTACGTCCTGGAAGACATCGCCCAAACGACGGCCAAAACCGACGACAACAACACCGACACCCGCAAGGTGCTCGATTACCTGTTCGATATCGATTTCGAAGGCCGCTGGCGGAACGCACTGTGAGCCATGGCACCGCGGAAGACTTCGGTTCCCCCTACCCCGCCCCGCGCATCGCTTCATTTCCACCAACCCCCGGCAGCCGGGCGATGGCGGCCGATTGGTCGGCGAGGTCGACGTGGCTGTAGAGGTTCATCGTCAGGCGGATATCGCCGTGGCGGGCGAGGGTCTGGACCGTTTTGGGGGCGACATCGGCGCGGCAGAGGTTGGTGATGAAGGTGTGGCGGTTGGCGTGGAAGTCGGCGAAGCGGTTTTGCGAGTCTTTGTACTTCAAAAAGTCGCTCTGCAGACGGCGATGGCGCTCGGCCGGGTCGTCGGTCTCGGCGAGCCACACGCGGCGGGCGGCGGCCAGGTCCTCGCGCATCATCTTGGCCGTCTTGCGGTCGAGGCCGCAGGTCCGTTTCGAGATGGGGAAGAGGATTTCGTCGTCGGCCGGCTGGCGAAGCGTTAGCCACTCGCGCAGACGCGTGACCACCTCGGGATGCAATACCTGGGTGTCTTCACGGCGATGCTTGCTGTAGGCGGCGGCGACGGTGACGGTGGGTGGATTGCTCGCAAGCCGAAAACTGGCCGGCGTGAGACTGCCGATCTCGCCTTTGCGCAGGCCGGTCCAGGCGGCCAGCACGTAGAGCATGGCCCGATCGATGCCGGGGATCGACTCGACCACCGGGCCCGAGTTGGCCGCATCGACCAGTCGCCAGAATTCGTCGCGGGAAAGTGCCCGCCGGTCGTGGCGGCGATCGACGCGGACGTTGAGCATCGCCAGGCCGTCGAGCGGGTTGCTGCGCAGGCGGCGGTTGATCGTCAGCCAGCGCGTAAAACACTTGATCGCTCGCAGGTAGTGGTTGCTCGTCTGCACGCTGAGCCCTTCGTCGCGCAGGTTGGCCAAAAAACGCTGCACGTCGGTGGCCTTGATCTGGGCGATGCGGCGCCAGCGGCAGGCCTCGACACAGCGGCGAATCTTGCCCAAGGTTTCCAGCACGTAGCGCGTTGAGTTGTTCTTGGCTTTCTGGCTGCTTTCGAAGTCGGCCAAGTGGGTGTCGATCGGCTTTTGCATCTCCTCGTCGACGGGGTCTTCCAGGCCGGCCTTCTGGCGTTCCACCTTGGCGACCAGGTCGTTGAGCATCGCCTGGGCGACCCGCTTGCCCGGACCCATGCAAGGTGTTGTTCGCACCATCTATCAAGACGAACAAAAACTGGTGCTTCAGCTCAGCGAAGACGGCAGTCCCAAGGAACTCACGGTAAAACCTCGCGACCGCATCTTCATCAACGATACGGCAAGGTTGCTACGAGATCTTCAGCCAGGTGACTTGGCTAACGTGAAGATCGTCCGTGACGAAGCCGGGCGGCAGATTACCGAGATCTTTACTTCACGGCCCGAGGTGACCAAGGGACACGTTGCCGCAGTTCGGCCCGATCTGGGGCAACTCACGGTCGTAATCGAAGAAGGAGAGGATCACGACAAACAACTCATCCTTTCCGTTCCCGAAACGCTGGAAATTACCTTTAATGGAGAAGCACCTCCGGAAAACAACCCCACGAGCCTTGGCGACCTGCTGCCGGATGACCAGGTAGTGGTCCATCACGTCGACGACCAGAATGGTCGCAGGGCAACAGAGCTGAGTGTCCGACGCGTGGTCAGCTTCCAAGGCGTCGTTCGCGATCTCGATGTCGCCAAGAGGGTGCTTGCGCAACAATAACGACCCTCCAAAAAGCGGCCGCCAGACGTTCATCCCCACGACCGTCTGGCGGTCCGAGTAACGTACGGCGAAGTCGTCGAGGTTGCCGACGTGGTGCTTGGGGACGCCGATGGGCACAAGATTCTTCTCCAGCAACCGTTCTCCCTGACCGACGGTTGCTTCCGATGCAATCCCAATGAAATCTATCTTTTCCACATCTTGCGACTTGCGGGCAAGGTAGGTCCAATTGAACATCGTCCCGGCGATTCCCAGGCCGAGCGCCACAATGAGTCCCTTGATGCCTTTCATAACGATATACCTTCTACGGTTGTGTTGCGGCTTTACGGAACGGGTTCTTAATGAATGTCAAACAACAGCACTCCTCGCAATGTATCGCGATCATCCAGTTTGTCGTGGCGCATTTGCTGGTGTTTGTGAGGTCCTTCACGAAGCTCCGCGGCCAACGGGAGCGGGTTCTTGCCCGGGGGCGGCAGCACCGCGCCGGCCGGCGATCCTGCCGCCTTGGGATCATCTAGGGCAAAATGCACATCAACCGAACCGGCATCTTCGCCCTTGGGCCGCCCGAATCGGGCACTCCAACGGTCGTCGGTGTGTTGCCAGGCCGACGTGACAGTCCAACCCCGCCGCTGAAACCATCGATCGAAATGCTGCATCCAGGCTTTTATTCGTGCGTGGCCGGTGAAAACGATCATTTCGGATCCCTCCGCCGTTTGGACCGAAAGCGTGCGGCGGCTGCCTGGTGGAAGCAGTATCCTCCGCGCCGGGTCACCCACGGTGCTGCCCGACTGAAACGTGTAGACGGTCCAGAGGTTTTCCGTTGCAGGGATGGCCATCCCCCAGGTAGTAACGCGGCGGCCCGGTGCAGTGACGTTGTCTCTGCGAACCACACCGGGCTCGCCGCTGGTGTGTGTGCCGGCTACCATTGGCAACGCGGCGTCCAACTCGTACAGTTGCCAGTTTCCCGGCTCTTGTTCAATCGGTTTGCTCCCCGCGAGAAAGGCGAGGAAACCTTCTTCCGCCTTGCCCGGAAGGCCTTCGGGTGAAATGCTTGAGCGGACCAGTCGACGACAATCGCTCCGCAATGCTCGGGCGGCGAGTTCCCGAGACCCGACGCATTTCCGATAGATCGTCCAGGACTGATCCCCGAACTGCAGGCAGTGCGGCTCGGACGACTCGCCCAGGCTAGCCGCGATGAACGCCGGCGGCGCGGCGGCCGGGGGTTCCTCGACACCCCACCAGGAAAGCACTTGACGGCCGAACGTCACCCCAGTGAGCAAAACCATGGCAGTCGCAACGCATTTCGCAGCAAACGATCCTCGTGAACGTAGCAATACCATGGGCTCCCCGCTTGGCCTTGATGCCGGGTCCTTGATGGTTGCTCTGCGTGTCGCTAAGTTTGCGGAGGTCACGAAAGAAATCATCCTCAAAGGCCTTGAATAAACTGCGTAAGGGTATCGATTTTGGTCTGAAGCTGGCCGATTTCCGCTTGATTGCCTCCGCCATCCAAGTTCTGTATTACTCGGTCGTAAAGAGAGACGAAATCTTTTGCCATGTGCTCTGCAACGCTGGGGATACGTCGAATGACATGACCCTCATCATCCGTCTCAACCTTGCCCTGAATCCGATCGATCAGGTTCTCCACCTGCTCTTCGATCGTGTCGTGACTTAGAGTACAGGATGAACTGAGCCGCGGGTGGAAGTCTGGAGGATCCTCGTCCCAGCCAAAGCGCAGCGAGTAGTCGATGAACTCGTCGTCTTGGTCCAGCGGTTGCAGGGCCTCTCGAAAGGGCGCGTACAGTACCGCCAGGACCGCCTGCACATACGCGTCGACCAAGTCCGAGTCGGCCGTGGGCAGTTCGTAGAGAAACGGGATCCGCCGCTCCCAGTTGTGCCACACCCCCATCCGCTTGAATTCCCACGTATCGTCGAGAATCGTCTGCTTGGCGGTCAACTCGTATTTGCCCATCCGAGCCAGGAGAGGAAAATCGCGTTGCACTGTCGCCGAGCCGCGGCGAGGACCTCGCGTTGGATTCAACAGGTTCTCCTTGACGCTGGCGCCATACGGTAGCGAACCTCGAACAATCGGCAGGTTGGCCCGTGGGTCGTCCAGTTCGGGCATCTTGCCCACACCACCCGATTCCATGGTGGCGGAGCTTGGCCAGTAGTCGGGGCGAGGATTGCGTTGTCCGGAACGCGGCTTTCGCGTTGACCATACGGCATGACGAGCAACGGACAGACTGCGGATCTTCCAGCAGGCCGCCGTACCGAAGTTGATCATCAGCGCCATGACCAACAGCAAGATCGGCAGGCAGAGAACCAGTTCCAAGGTGGAAAGCCCCTGGCGCCACCTGCCTCCGGCAATTCTTGATGTGGAATCCATAATCGTCACTTTGTCGTTCCCGTACGCGGGCGGCGGAGCCGCCAACCAAACGGTGCTACCGCACCCTTGTCAAAGAACGCCTTCTACTGGTCGCTCGAAAAATCTGCTGGAAAAACAAACTTCTACCGGTTCGTGATCAGGTGTCACCTTGTGGGAACTTCCCACGCTAATGGGTGCTGATTTGGCAGATGTCGTCCTTCGTTAGGCCACTCAGATCGGGAAGACGCACTCCCGCATCCTGGAATTCTGGCAGAGGTGGAACCGTCTGCAGGATGTCAGGCAACGTCGCTTGTACGGCCGGCACCAGTTGGACGGTCCAGTGCTGGTTCAGAAGGTCCCATTCGTCGGAGGTGTGGGGTTGGCGAGTGATGACCCACTCCCGTTGCCCGTTGCCCGGCTCTTCTTCCTCCTCTCCGTCACTGTCCTCTTCGTCACCAGGTAGATCGGGGAACTCTCCCGGAACGCCACCCATCATGACCGGCGGCGGCGGAAGATACCACATGATGCGTCTGCGAGGGACGAATAGTCGCACGGCAGCATAGGCCATTGCATCGGAGTCCAATGGGTTGCAGAACAAGCCCGGAAGGATCCCGGGCCTCTTACGCCGATAGACAACGCCCAAAAAAGTGAAATCTCGGTCGAGGTGTGTGGTCATGTCGGTCACGTTATCCTTCTCAGTACGGATTACGAAAGGCAGATTGGTCGTGGGATATTCTTGCGTAAGGAGCTGATTCAAATGGCCACAAGTGAAATTCCGCCACAACCGGGCGAACTGGCACATCTTCGCCTCCCGATCGAAGAACCACATGGCATAGTAGTTCCACTCGCCGAGGTGCCGGTGGGACATCGCTTCACGCTGGTAACGGGCAACGGCTTGGTACTGCGCTTGGCTGGGTACGAAATCCGTAACGGGATCGATCACAGGTAAAGTACGCTCGAACGTTTTGGATTGGCCGCCCACCGGGACAACAGAAGTCCGCCACAGCACGCCACGCAACACGCTATCATCGTGGTCGGATTCCCCGCTGCGTCGGGCGACTTCCATCGCTGCTGTCTGAGCAATGTCGGGAAATGCCTCCACCACCGCCCGTTGAAATTCGGGAATCAATTCCTTCTTGAGAATCTCTTCCATCAGCGGCAGGATTCGCTCACTGCTTGCCGCCGCCCACTCGCTGTAGGTTTGAACCACTTCCTGTTCCCGGGGAACCTTTTCGATGATGGCCGCCCCCAACTGCTCGAATTTGGGGAATTTCGAGGACGAAAACACCGGTCCCACCCTCCTCCAGGCACCGAGAACACCGGGGACATACGTTTCACTGTTGCGCTCCCGTGCCTCGCGCATAAAGGCTGTCACCGCGAATACGTCGAACAACAGGTGATTGGTAAACGCTAGCGTGTTCATACCCCGCGCGAGCACCAACCCGCCGCTGTAGGCCGCGGCGTCGGCAGCATTCTGCATCTTGATCTTCTCGTCGGCGTGTCGCCCCACGTTGATCACCATGCCCAGGAGAATTGTCAAAAGCAGCACGGCGAACACCGACACGATACTGATCGTTCCGTGCTGGTCGCGGTGAATGCTGGCGAGTTTTCGCGAAGTATCAATGCACATAAGGAATCACCGATTTCTCACCCTCATTGCCGAGTGTGGCGGATGCGGTCAGGGGATACACATAAACACCATCAACTTGTTGAACGCGCTGGCTCACCACGTCCGGGGATCCGTCGGGGTTGCCGGCAAGACGTGCCAGCAAACGACCCGGCCCCGGCAGCAACGCCAGATTATGGTGTACCGTTACCGTGATTTGGTCCTGCCAACCGATCTCACCGGGATAGAACTCGCCGAGATCATCTTCCTGGTAGTACGTGACAAGCGGCGGCTCGTCGTTCTCGTGGCGGAATTGGATTTCGATGGCTGTCTGCTCCAGAGCATAGGCGAGTTTGTTCCCCAGTCGCCGAGCGATCCGTGCATTGTCTCGGGAACCGGGAACCATCTGGTGATAGGCTTTCGCAATCACGGCGACCACCTGCTCGCCACTGCTGAGGCCAAGGTCGCGTGAAGGGCTGATTGGCATGCACGCCATGGCGGCGGCCGTAGAAATCTTCTGGTATTTTCGACTGCCCGGCTCGACAAGGTATGTCTTCCCGCCGTCACTCGGACCTGTCGCAACGGGCTCCACTTGGTTCGGCTCATCGGGATCCAGATAATAACGGCCGACGCAGTTTTCTAGTTCGCCGGACGCCAAGCGGGCCGGAATCCAGACCACGGCGTTTCGCGCCGCGGCGAACGCCGCGTAGTGAACTACGATTGTGCCAATCATCAATTGACTAACCTGTACGATGAAGAGAATGATCATGAGAAACAGTGGCAGCGACAAAACGAAGCTCAAGCTCTGCGCACTGCCGTCCTGGTCCCGGTGGAGGTGTGAAACCCGGCAGGGCGCCCATCGCCACGAATTGCACCGAACCAATAACCATAAACAGCCTGTCAGAACTCCCAGCAACACCAGCCAAGGCAGGCAGGCCTGTAGGACAGCGCGGTCCATGATGACACCTCCAACATCCTCTAGGGCGGCTTTCGCCGCCAACCAACCTAGTGTTACCGCGTCTGGGGTACAATCTGCTTCCGCTGGTCGCCAATCTTATTGATGTTTGCATATTCAATTGAACGGTTGACCAAGGTCAAATGCCTTGAAACCGGGCTCGCGCTGGTCGCCCTCCGTTCATTCAATAGGTAAGGCTCAACAATACAGCGACCATTGCACAATCGCGGTTGCTACCAAGGCGCTTGGTGCCAGAAACAGCGGCGGTTGGAGTTGTGCCCGCTCTTCTGGCCCTAAGGGGTTAAGGTACCTGCATCGCACCGTCCACACGACATGGCGTAGTAGTTGCCCTGCCAACCGAAACGGCCCGACACGCCAAATCAACACGATCAGCCCCATGCAAGCGCCCAAGACGAACGTCCAAAGCGCTGCTTCGATTCCCCGCTGGGGTCCTAGAAAAGCGCCTACCATGGCAAACAGCTTCACATCGCCACCTCCAACCTGGAAGAACACGTAGCAGACCAGTAACAGAAAACCGCAGGTCAGAAATCCGAGGAAGCTTGTCGCTATCCCAATCCAACCGCAGGCCTGCAACTGGTCCAACGGCAAAATCTCCGTGTTCAAAAGGGCCGTGCCGGCGCCATTCGCGACGAAGGCGACGAGAATGCCACTGTACGTCGTCGCATTGTAGATCTTGTGCCGGGCGACGTCCGTTGCCGTAGCGACGCACAGTAATCCCAGCAGGAAAATCGAAGTAACCATGGGACACTCGCTTACGAGGCGCCTTGGCTGGCGCCTTCTTCCAGATCAGCCAAACCTTCGACAAAGTAACCCTTGATTCGGGGCCAACCAACCTTGATAAGGAAGACCAAGACCGGCAACGCGATGGCGCCGATGATCAACACGGTCTCCAGGCTGACCGCCCCCAATTCGTCGTGATGCACCTTCCTCAGAAGGCTGAGAAACGCATGTCTCTCCATGGGTCCGCTCCTTTCGCAATCTTCGATGTCTGCCTAGTCTTTGAACGGTCGGCCAAGGCCAAACGCCTTGGAACCGGGCTCCCGGCGGTTGCGCTGCGTTCATTCAATAGGCAAAGATCAATGGGAACTCACGGACCAGGCCACACGACCTGGCCATCAACGAATGACGCCGGCTTGCGAAGACCTACATGAACGGCCACGCCACGAGAACGGAGACCATTTCGTATCCCAGGCGGATAATCCGCGGGCCGGCCCACATGATGAACGTCACCAGGGGCAGTACTACCCCCAGAACCAACACGTAGTCCAATGCTGCCAAACCGGCTCGTCGTTTCCGAGCGGCCTTCCCAGGATCAGCCGGCCAATGACTTGCCGACTGGCCGAGCCGTGCTTCGCGACGGCCCGCGGGTTGCGCCTTGGAAAATGGCATGTTGTTTTTGGGTGCGTCCATAGTCAGTTGCTTTCTTTCCGTTGCGCCGCGGAATATCGCGACGATATGCTTGTCGGGTGAGCGTTCCTCTGCCGTCCTGTCAAGACAACAGGTCCCGTGTTTGATACTGATTGTCGCTGTCGGCGCCACATACTTCCGTGATCTGGGTAATCTTGCGAGAGCCGTCTTCCGTGAACCGTGCAATCTGTACGACCAAGTCAATCGCAGCGGCCACCTGGGTTCGCGCAACGTGAACGGGAAGATTCACGTCGGACATCAATGAAAGCGTTTCCAGGCGGATCAGTGCGTCGCGAGCGCTGTTGGCATGGATCGTTGACAGACTACCCGCATGTCCGCTGATCATCGACTGGATCAAGTCCAGTGCCTCGCCGCTACGTACTTCTCCAACGATGATTCGGTCCGGTCGCATGCGCAACGCGTTGACGAACAACTGTCGCACGCTGAGTGCGCCGCGCCCGGCGTCGTCGGCATGGCTTGCCTCTAAGTAGAGGCAATGCTGCTGAATCAGCCGCAACTCCGAGGTGTCCTCGATCACGACAATCCGCTCTTCTTCCGGAATGGCCCTGGTCATCGCCCCCAGAAGTACCGTCTTGCCCGTGCCGGTTCCACCCGAAATGAGGATGTTCTTCCGGCGTCGAACACAATCCTCCAGCAGTTCCGCCGCCGATCGCGAAAGCGCGCTAAACCGGACAAGGTCATCCAGAGTCCACTTCTCGCGAGCGAATTTGCGGATGGTCAGGTACGTTCCGCCCCTGGCTGCCGGGGGAATGACGGCGTGAGCCCGAAAGCCGCTCGGCAGTCGAGCGTCGAGTACCGGGTGCTGCTGATCGATTCGACGCCTCATCCATTGTGCGATGTTATGAACCGCGGAAAGCAAAGCGTCCTCGTCGTCAAAGCGTGCGTCAACATGGTTCAGGCGCCCCTTCCGTTCCACGTAGATGTCATCGAAACCGTTGACCATAACTTCGGTGACCGATTCGTCCTCTAGAAATGGCCCGATCGGTTCCAGAAAGTACTTCACACTAGCTTCAAAAATCGATTGTCGTGACATCTACAGCTCCTTCTTTTGGCAGTTACAGCACATCCGTCCAGATACCTAACGACGGGGTTTTTGTGGGACGTGCTCCTTCACGCGGACCGCCGGACGCCGGACGTTCGAGCTTGGCGATTTCTGCCAGGCGATTTTCCACCTTGCGTCTGGTGAGGGCCGACGACACGTTCGCCTGGGCTCGGTTGTACCAGTGGCCCGCGTGGAGCATCAGTTTGTCTCTCTCTTCCCCCGCTCTGGTCTGCGCCAACTGCCACCATGCGTCGGCCAACGCGATCTGCTCCTCCGCGTCAACCGATGATGCTTTTAATTCGCGCTCGGCCAGCTTTCGCAGTTGATCGTCGCTTCCTTTGGCGAGGTGAGGCAATCCTTGTTTCCAATCTCCTTGCGTGAAACAAAGCAATAACCCGAGCGAAAGACGTAACTTACTGTCTTCCGGGGTCGCGTCGACGGCCTCCCGGGCCTGCTGAATCTGCCGTTGTTGTTCACAGAGTTTCAGGAGCTGCATCCGCCGATCATGAACCTCTTTGCGAAACGCCCGGCCCTGCGAACGCTGACACAGGCGGACAGCCACCGTGGCGAGGTTCAACGCTAGTTCGTGACGCTGTTGCAAGACGGCGTCGCCGATGACATCACCTGAACCCCTAACAAACTCGCCGATGCTGTCCGAGCTGGCAGCCTTTTGGGAAAACCGCACCAAGGCATGACCCTTGACGCCCAATACGTCGACCGAAAACCGGTTCCCGATGGCATCGACCGCCTGAAGCATCAACGCCACATCGCCACTTTCGCCCGCCAGTTCCATCGCCTTTTCGAGCAAGGCGAACTGTTCGTCGGGATGGGCCGTCGAGCCGCGTCCATCGTGAAGCAAACGGCGTGCAAGTTCCCGCTTGTCCTTTGGGGTTGCGGCACCGGCGAAATCGTAGGCTTCGGCCATTTTTTCGGCGATCTTCCGCCGCTTAGCCACCGAGGGGGCAGGGAATTTCGGGAGGTTGGCGCGGGAGACGGGGCCGGACGACGTCTCACTGCGTGAAGATTCTTCAGGAGATCCCGAGGTATCGTCGGTAGAGATCAACTCCGCAAAGTTGTGGAGACGCTGTCGAACAACGGCTTCCGAAGGGTTCTTCACTTCCGCGACGACATCCGCCTTCTTGGATACGGCAGGCGTTTCCTGTTTCGGTTTGACGGACACGTCTTTTGTCGGCGGCGGTGGGCTGGGCAGTCTCTCCCAAACCATTTGCACGGCCGTCTTGGAACCGCCGTCCACCGTCACCGTCTGCTTCAGCGGCGTGAACCCCGGCCGGGTGGCGACGATGTGGATTGTTCCTGGGCAACAGCGGTACTTCACCGGCCCACTCGAAGGAACAGCAATCGGTTGTCCGTTAATCGTGATCGCCGTTCCCGGATGTCGCACATCGGCCGTATCGAAAACAACGAGAGCGTCCGTATGCCAACCGCCGCTTCGAGCGAACAGCACCAACAATACGACGCCGGTCAACACGGGACCGATGGCATGCATCAGCATCGCACGCCGCTTCATCGCTATCGTCCGCGACTCCACAGGGGAGGTGTCTTGAGTCGTGCGGCGGAACAGTCGGACAAGCCCGGAGGCTACCGAGTCACTCACCTCCGAATAGGTGCTCGCTGAAGCCTCGGCCTCAAGACGGTTCCGCAGCAGTTCGTCATAGGTTACCTTTTTCTCCGGATCCAGCAGGCACACCCTCGCCGCGGCAATTTCGCCAAGCAGACGCTGGGACTGGGCGGCATGACACCCGAGTTGCTGCGCTCGCAGATGCAACATTCGCTGATCGGCTGCCGCCGCAATGGCATCGGGGTTTTGCTCGAAGAGCTCAATCGCCAGTAGCCGGTAAAAATGCGGGGGTTGCTCCGCTGGCGGAATACCTAGCCAAACGTAGTAAGGATCGAAGTCGTCGTTCATCGTCTTCCTCCTGACGGGACCGATTGTTGCTGCCTATCGGGCACGGCGCAGGGCTTGGGATCGGTACCACTATGAGCGATGATGGTGAAGCTTTTCGTAGGACGGCCCCAAAAACAACTTGCCGTTTTTCAAGGTCAAACTCGAGGGCCGTGGCGAAGCACGGCCCGGCGAACCGGCAAGTTATTTTGCGGTCGATCCTCAAAGTTGAGCGACCAACGAGAGCGGGTTCCTGGTAAGGGGGCGGCAGCACCGATTTGATTGAGGGCTCTGCCGCCCCGTGTCAGGAAACTACCGCGTACAAAGGCTGTGTCGCGCGAGTATTTCCGTACAACGTGAGGACGTTATAAACTTAACCATGTCATACGTTGTTTCACTGGCTCGTTTGGAAACGTAAAGTGTTAACTGATCGGCAAGCGGGTAATGCTCACAACCGTCGCCACGTGGGGGAACCCCGGACTGCTGGTTCGGCGGAATGATCTTCACTAGTCTTACGGACGATTCGTTGACAGGAACCCTACTCAGATCAACGAAGCCGATTGCCACCGGGTCTTTCGCCACTGCCGAAATGATCTGGCCCGTTTCCGCGCGGCGGATAATCGGTGCACTGATGCGGTCTACGCCAAGTTTCTCCCGGAAGAACGGATCGAGGGGAACTGTTCCCAAAAGACCATAAACGTGAATCGGCCTTTTCGCCCATTGTTTTGCCGACCACTGTTTGATTTGCCCCGAAAAGACCGCCCGAAGCTCGTCAAGGGAAAGAGCTTCGGTTGGATTGGTCGGGTGGACGACGATGCCCACGGCTACGGACCCCAACGGCACGGTCTGTGGACTAACGGACGCCCAGCGTTGCTGGAGACGTCCCGCCAATACCCCCGTTAGCGGTTGGTTCACTAGCAACAGTTCGCCATGCCGGAGAAAGCTCTGCACAGCGATTACCGGCGACGTCGTCCGGTAACGCATCTGTACCGTCGCCTTGGCCTTGGTGTACTCCACCGCCAGATCGTTCATCACCCCGGCTCCCGCCGGGATGCCGGTCGCTACAATTGGTGTCCCTTTCCCAGCCTTCATTTCCTTCAACCGAAACGCACCCAGGTACTGTTGCCACTCGAAATCGGGAAAAAGTCGGAAAGCTTTGCTAATAGTAGCCCCTTGGGGTCCCACGGCGAACTCGCAAAACTCCCTGGCCTGAGGTGTCGCGTCAGGAGCCAGGTAGAGTGTCATGGTGTCCGTAAGCGGGTAAGAACCGTCGCGAATCGTTCGGGCCGACGGAAAGACCACAGGAGATGATTCGTCTTTAGCCAGCCCAAGCACGCGTACTCGTTTATCCAACTTGCTTTCATAGCCCAGCATGAAGAAACCGATCGCGTTACGCTGACCGATTACCGCGCCAATCACTCCGTCCGTCGTCAACTTCTGTCGCGATGGCTGGCGAGAACGGTCGGTCAGTTGCTTGCCATAACGCGCGCCGCGCATCGCCTTCTTGCGAAATAGATGGCTCTCCGTTCTCGCTAACAGTGGAGAGTAGAGTTCAATTCCACTCACACTTGTCGAGTTGGCTACATCTTTCCACGACGTCACCTGCCCCCGATAGATGCTACGAAGTTCCTCAAGCGTCACCTTGCGCACCGGGCTCTTGGCGTTGACGATCACGTAGACGACAAATCGTCCTAGCGGATAGGACTCGAACCGGTCGTCACGCGGGGATTCTATCGAAGGCGTCAACGAGTCCAAGACCAAGCCCACGTCGCACTCGGCCTTGGCCAGCCGTCGAGGTATTTGTTCGGTGTCACACGGCATGAACCGAACCCCACGAAATCCATGCGCGTTGGAAAACTCTTGGATCAGGGATCTGCCCAAATCCAACCCCGCCCAACTTCCGTGAATGGTGACCACTTGGTTGTCCGTCGCCACATTCTCCAACTTACCGGTGGAAGCCCCGGCCGCCGGTGGTTGGGTTGTTCCATGCAACAACCAAGTCACAATCACAACCACTACGGATATTTTCCAATTCTCGTGCAGAGTAACCGACATCTCGCTTTCCTCTTGGTGTTCCAGTCCAACTCGCAGGCAGCTGGCAGCAACTCTACATTACCCCACTCAATGGACGTTGGCTGCGTCAACGATGCCAACGCAACCGGAGTTGGCATTTCTGCTGCCCATTGTTCCTCTATCAGTAAATGTCTTGAGGTGACCGAATGGTTCACGAGTCTCAGGAAAGTTTTTCGGAACTGGCGCGTTTTCTGTTTTTCGGATTTTATTCGAGAAATTCCACAACTTGTGAACCATTGGGTTGTTTGGAGTCATTTAGGGATAGAGGATCGCGAGCGTGGGCGGTTGTTGTGTTTTGGTTTAGCGGCCGTTTATTTCCTGGGACACGAAATCGAGGAGCATGATCATGGAGAGTTTTCGTCTGCGGCCGTTGTTGGTTGGGGTGATTTTGGCATCGCTGTTGGTTAGGCCGTGTTTTGGCGGTGGACCTGGCGGTGAGCGGTCGTTGGCCGAGATGAACCGGGCGGTGGGATTGGAAAACTATGCGGAAGCGAAGAGGGCGGCCGACACCCTGCTGCGCAGCAAGAACGTGGAAGAGCGTGTGTCGGCGTCGCTTCGCTACGGTCGCATCTTGCTTGGTCTGGGGCGCCAAGACGAAGTCCAGCGGTATCTGCTGATGATGCAGCGGGTTCAGCTCGATGAGGACGCCCGGCAATTGATGCAGGTTTACGCAGCCTGGCTTCAGTCGCTTCAGGGCGATGTAGAATCGGCGATTCGTACACTGGAGAACCTCGTCAAGAAGAAGGCCAATTACACCTCGACGGCCGAGGCGGCCGACGTGCTGGGCAGACTCTATTTGCAGCGGGGCGAGAAGCAGAAGGCCGAGAAGGTCGTGGCCGAAGGGCTGCGATTGCTTCGTTATCTGAATATCAAGACCGGCTACTTGGAGACGCTGCTTCGCAGCCGGATGACGGAGGAGGCCGAGAAGCTTTTCGCCCAGGCGCAACAACTCGCCGGGCAAGAGAAGTGGACCGAGGCTGGCAAGCTGTTCACGCAGATCCGCAACGAGTACCCGAAGAGTACCTGGAGTCCCGCGGCCGGTTATCAGATCGGTCGCTGCCTGGTCGGTTTGAAGCGTTACCGGCAGGCGTTGGACTACTGGAAGGGTTTTATCGACGAGCAACCGGCCGGCCCGTGGCGTGGCCAGGCCCAGGTAGCGCTGGTTGATCTGGCCTTGGAGAAGCAGCTCGATCTAGCCACGGCCGCCAAGCATGCCGCAGCGGCCAGTGCCGTCTTGAAGCAGGCGGCCGCGAGCGGCGTGATGGAGCCGTCGTGGCAGGAGGCGGCCTACGATCTCTCTTTACGGATGGGGATTCTCTCGCTCATCGAGCGACGTTACGACGACGCGGCGGAGGCGTTACGGCAGGCGAAGCAAGCGGCGACGAACCGATCGGCGGCGCTGGCGGTTGGCCTGGATCGCCTGATCCTGGCGGCCGAGAAGCGGCTCGGTCTTTTGCCCGGCGAACTGGGCAGCGGCACGAGCGACGCCTCACTGGCCGTGGCGGTCGGCAATCTTTATACCCTGGCCCGCCAGTTCGATCGGGCGAAGGCCCTCTTCGATTTGCCGCTGCTGGGGCAGACCAAGGCCAAGTCCCGGTCGCACCGCAGCTTCGCCGCGTTGGGCAAGGCCCGGGCCGAACAGGGACTCCGCGAGTACGAGGCGGCCAAACGCAATTACCAACTCAGCCTCCAGGAATACGTCACGGCCGAATGGCATCAAGAAACGCTCCGCGAACTGGGGCTGTTGATCGAACAACAGGCCGAAGCGCAGTTGGCCGCGCAGGAGTCCGCGAAGGTTCAGAAGAATAACAAGAAGGGCCAAGAGGAGTCGAAGCCGTTGACGCGGCAGCAACGTGCCGCGGTGGTGGCCAAGGCCCGTGCGGAGGCGTTGCCGTTTTGGGCGCGCTTGGTCGAGCGGCATCCGGCCAGCCCCCATCTGCCCGAGGCCCTCTACCACGCGGGCATTCTCTACGGCGAGGGCGGCCAGTGGCCCCAGGCCGTCGAGGCCTTCGAGCGCCTGGCCCGAGAGTATCCGGACGGTCCCTTCACGGGCGACACCCAGGTTCGGCTCGTCGACGTGAAGCTCGAACACGAGTTCGATCTATTGGCCGCCCAGGAGCACGCCACGGCCGCGTTGGAGTGGCTCGAGGGGATCGACCCCAAACGGCTGGCGGCTTCCAACACAACGTCGGTTTCCGGTGCCCGGGCGATTCGCGAGGTCGCTTACGACATCTACGTCCGTGCCGGACTGTTGGAGTATCTCGACGAGCGGCCCGAGGCGGCGACCGGGCTGTTCGAGAAGGCCCGCCAGTTCGACCGCCGGCGCGACCTGGTGGTCGTGGCGGGCGAGATCCCCACCGGCATTGAGCGGCTGATCCAGGTCGTCAAGGGCGGCAAGACGCTCACGCCGCAGGTGGTGCTCGACGGCGACCCGACCGCCAAGCTGATCCTCATGCTGGCCGACATCTACCACGAGGTCGGCCAATACGAACAATCGTGGGACCTCTGCACCCGCATCCTCAACGATACGGCCCACGCCACCAAAGAACAAAAAGCCTGGGCCCTGTTCCGACGCGGACGAAACGCCTACAGCTTCGACGGCGCGGCGCAGGACGTCGACGCCGCGCTAGTCGACTACCTGGCCGCCGTCAAGCTCACGCCGCAAGCCCCTTGGGCCGACAAGGCGCTGTTTTTGGCCGCCAACATCGAATGGAACCACCGCCACGACGCCGACCGCGCCGTGGCCCGCTGGCGCGACCTCATCCGCCTCTACCCCAACAGCCCCGAAGCAGGGCGAAGCGCGTACTACATCGGCATCGCTTATCAATGGAGCGACCGTCCCGAGGAGGCGGTGCAAACATTAACGGAATTCGTGGAGGGTCGTCCGGATTCCCGTTTTGTAGGCGGTGCAAAGAAACTCTTGGCAAAACTTCAGAAAACGAATGCACCGGTGTCGAACAGGGGGAACGCCACCTCCAAGACAATCGAACAAAATCTTGCACCGCAATTCACCAGGTAACCTCCCGTAAAACCGGGAAACTTTTCGAAGCGAAGGAACCTCGACAACACGAACAGTGAGGCTAGACGATGTGTCACAGACGCTCAACACAGACAACCTTCATGATCGTTGCCGCGATCGTTGCCGTCGGCAGTACATGGGATGGCACCTTGCGGTGTGCTTCCGCCGATCAAGACATCGAGGCGTATCTCGATGTGGAACGAAACATCGGCGTAGCATTCGGCCTGATGCCGGAGGGTACCGACGAAGTGTCGGTGACGCTGATGGCCCCCGACGAGTGGTCGATCGTCGTCAGCGACGAGTCCTCGAAGGTTGTCGATCCGTCCGGCACCACGATTTGGAAGCGGATTACCGCCACGTCCGTTGCGCATTACTGGCGAGGCTACGGTTTTCAGACGGAGTCCGGCCAGGCGGATATTACCAATACGATCATCAACTCGGGCGCGTCCGTTCGCTTCTGGGGCGAGTTGTACAAGTCGGGCAGCGGCGGCGAGACGCCCGAATTTCTGGCATCGGTGGCCGATATCGATATCGACGTCGACAGCTCCCAACCGCCGCGCCACGAGGCCGACCACTGGCCGCCCTACGCCGAAGAGTCGACCGACCGCGGCCAAGCGGAGGACCAATCGGAGTCCACGGAAACCGGCGGGTTATTTCTGCCTACGTCACTGTATGAGGGCGAGGACTTTCCCTCTACTTGCGACGACAACTACAAAATCCTCAACGTCCAGATTCGAACAAAATACCAAGGCGGCTTGCAACGCGACGACCCCTGTCTGACTAGCGCCGGCACGTTGGCTTTCAGCATCTCCGGGTTGGGCATCGCACTTTACGACTCCCAGAGCCAACGTGTCACCGGCCCAATCGACGTACCGCTCAGTGGCATGGAAGAACAATACCGGATCCTTACCAACGATTTGTTCACCACCTCGGGCGGCATTACGGCGGCGTTCAACTGGAAAACCGATCCGGACAGCTACGGCCTCGTCGTCGCCAGCGGCTCCCGCACCATCGCCCGCGACTACGTCCGACTCGCGCCGCTCGAAGTCGACCTGGACATCGATTCCGACAACAACAACGGATTTGATGAACCCGCGCGCACCGACCACGAAGACGAGATCGAGAACGAGGAGGGAGATCCCGACAAACCGGGAAAAATTCTCCTGGTCAACGACAACGATGACGACTGCGACGGAGTCCCGGACTTCGCCGACGGATTCAACAAGTTTGGCGGCACGACTAACATAACGGAGCGAGAGACTTTTGTGCCGTTGGTCATTGAGCTATCCGATGCCATCGACCCAACGACGGCAAGCCTACGGATCACGTACGATGATTCCAATCCAAATGATGTAACCGGCACTGGCACAGAGGCAGATCCCTATGTTCCCGCTGGCGGACATCTTCGAATTTGGACAAAGAACGGCAACGTTGCACGCAACCTCAACAGCGTTACCGATGGCGGAGATTACGTCCCGTCGATGACCTATGACGACTTGATCGACCTTGGTTTCGACGCAACAACCGGAGAAGTCACACTCTATGTCGAAGCCGTTCGTGCCAGTTCGAGCGTTGCCGACCTGGACATCAAGGTCGAGGTCGACCCTAATCCATCCGAGAGTGGCTCGATGGAAGCCGTTTGCGAAGACATCGTGCGAGTGACGGTGATTCAGATGAATGTGGACATCGATACCGACAGCGAAAATGACGGCGATATCGACGAAAACGACGACCGCCTTATCGACCACGACGGCAACCCGAACACGCCGCAGGTCCCCTTCGAGGAGCAGGCGCCGGGCAAGATTCTGGCTGTAGGTTCCGGCCTACGCCAACCCGTGGTACTGAAGGCCGAAGCCGACGGACCATCGGCCCTCAACGACGTTGCGTATTCGCTACTTTTCGACAACTCGACGATCGCGTTGTACGATGCAGAAACTGACGGGAATTCGATTTCCCCAGGTGCGATCAGCGATTCGACACCGATCACCGAAGCGGAACTGTTAACTGGCGTGACCGCCTATATGGAAGGTGTCGACGTAGATGCAACCAACATCATCTTGATGGCGACAAACGATTTCAACGTAGCCGTTTCCGACACGGTGCGTGTAAACGTAGCGCTTGACCTAGATGCCGATAGCAACAACAATGGAGCTGTTGACTTCGACGATAGCGAAGAAGACGGCATGGAGGATGATAGCGTCGGCAAGCGGGTGTTTGTCAACAAGGACGACGACAACAAGAATGGCGAACCAGACAGCGACGACGATCACTCAGACTACACCAGACCGAATCCAGATGTGAGTGATAACGACTTCGCCGAAATCCAGTTGGTCTTCAACTTAACCCAAGAAGAACTCGCCACACTGACCGGTTACAAGCTTTATCTGATTGCAGACCCCGGTTTGAATGTTTGGGCGGACGGTCTGAAAACAGCTCTCGCGGATATCGACAATCCTCCGGGCGGTTCGAGCGGTACAGAGGGTGCGGAGGCTGATAGCACGGACGACGTCTATTGGTGGACGATTGGCACAGATACCTTCGGGAATCAACCTCGATCATTCTATGTCGAAGGCACGCAGACCGGTACGCGTCGCGTCCGTTGGCAACTCAGAAACGGCGACCATATCCTCGCCCGAGACACGATTAGAATCAGCGTCGAGAAGATGGTCTGGCCATTTGCCACACAGAAATACCAAAGTTGGCAGGATCGCCCAACTACAGACTGGGTTGGCCTTGAGGTTGCTGATGCGTGGTATATGGACAAAGCACTGATTAACTATATTACGGCACCCGGCAGCAAAGGAATTCTCGAAACGATACATCCTGACATGGACGATCCCACCACTCCTGGAATTCAACTGACATGGGCCTCCAAGGCTGGAGGATTGTCAACGACGACGGGCAGCTATAGTACCGGATTTACCATGGAGTTTGATTATTCGTTTGAAAGGTCGCGTGGAGATGGCATCAACGGGTACGTGAGAATCGACAACAACGGCGCCCAACCTACCAAGCTCAGTTTTGTCGGCAATAGCGGTGTAAAGTTTGGTGGTAAAGAGGTCGCCATCCTCGATGAGTGGGCTATGGTTAACCGCGGCGGCGGGCTCGATGAGTTCGATCCGTCGCAAGGCGGCTACGTCCAATCGGATGGCATTGTCGATACCGACGACGACTACGTGGAAGAACCTTTGAAAAGGCTAATGACCGGCGTCATATATGCTGGCGACTATGCTAAGATGGCGGACAATCCCAATTACCCAACCGCCCCACCAAGTTCTGCTGGTGAGTACTATGCAACTCTCGAAAATAACGAAGGCCGCACCAACGCCCACATGAATATAGACGTTACCAATGTTAGTGGCACCACGTACACTGTCAATATCTATTTGGACAACGACCCAAACGTGTGTTACTCGGAAAACGTTACGCTGACCGCATTCAGCACGCTTGAGCTTCAATCCCACTGGGGAAGTGGCGTAATATTCAGCAACATGGACATTAGCAAAAAGTGACTAAAGGTTCCACGTCATTCCAACCGGAATGTATCAAGTCTTTTCAAAGAAACGGAGATTGTCTTATGATTCTATTTTCACCAAAACAGAGATGGATTGTCACAACGAGAATAATGTTGCTTCTCGTCCTTCTTTTGTCACCACAATTGCTGGCGCAGGAAAAGGCAAGTAAGTACTCAATTTTCGAAGAGCCAAGTGTCACGCTTGGACCGTGGACAGGAAACCTGAATGTCGGACCAAGGATGAATGCCACCGGCAAGAAGTTGAAAGGTTCTCGGTTTGTCGGTCAAAACCTCAGGGACGCTGTCTTTGACGGTTGCGACCTTGATGGAGTGCGATTTCTTGAATGTGATCTGACACGAGCCTCCTTCAAGGGTGCCAGTTTGAGCGGGGCAGCTATTGCGATCTGTGGTCTGAGCGAGGCCGATTTCACGGAAGCGATCATTAATGGGTGTAAACTCTCCTCCTCTCGTATGTCCGAGGAACAACTGAAAGCAACAAAGTCCTATAAGAGCAGGAACCTCAGCGACTGCAGAATATGCGCCCGATACCCGCAAGATGAAGAAGCAAAAGATTTGGTGAAATACGATTTCCAAAATGCAGATATGAGCGGTGCCGCGCTGTTCGATGGAGACTACAGCGACTGCATTTTCACGGATGCTCGCATAGAAAAAATCAGAGTGTGCCGTGCCAAGATTGCATTCGAGCAACTTGCGTCGACGTGCAATTACAAGCAGCGTAGGCTTCGCCACATGTATTTTGGTAACTATCAGACTCTTATGCGCGGTCCTTGTGCTATTGACGGCAAGGTTGACTTTTCTGGGATTGATCTTACGGGAACGGGTTTTCGTGGTTGTCCGCTAGACGCCGATTTCAGTAACGCGACAATTTCGGAGTGTTCTTTCGATTTTACGCTTACAAAGAAACAGCTTTGTTCGACGAAGAATTATGAGGAAAGGGATCTTGCCAACATAAGGTTTTTTGGGATAAACTTGACAGCTTGCGATCTGTCTCGTCAGAATCTTACTGGCTGTGAATTCTTGCAATGCGATTTCAGCAACGCCAACTTTGAAGACGCTGTCATTACGGATGTTGATTTCGGCAACAAACATGACTGGCAATGTAAAGGGCTTACACTTTCCCAAATCAAATCTACCTGGAACTACAAGAATAATCGCATGGAAGGAATCATCTTGCCAAATGACATCATCGCCGCGATTGAAATGGAAAAACAGACGGAAAAATTGTATTAAACGAACTACGACGACGTCCATAACACGGTGGCCACCGCCCGGGGCTACGCCACCGGCGCCGCGGGCAGCTACAGCTACACGCTCGTCAACCCCGTCTCGCTGCGCACCCAGTGCGGCACGTGCAGCGACCGCGAGGAGAACGTCGAGGCCGTCTGCCCGACGACCAACGACCGGCTGACCGATCTGTCCGGCCTGACGCAGTCGACCTAGTGCCGCTGGACGAGCACCATCAAGGACGCCGCCGGGCAGCCCGTCTACGTGCGGTATCCGTTCCACAAACCGCATCTTGGCGCGTGTGATAATCTGAAGTCGGGCATGATTACCGAACTTCAGGAGACTTGTCATGAGTGCGAGGAAGGATCGCAGGGACCTGCGAAAGGAGACGATGTGGAGGGAGTTGGTGCGTCAACAGGTGCGAAGCGGAGAGACGGTTCGGGAGTTTTGTCGGCAAAAACGGCTTAGCGAGGCGTCGTTCTACGCCTGGCGGCGCGAATTGAAACTCCGTCGCCAAGAGAGCGAACCGCGCCGGGCTGCAGAGCCCTTGCCCCGTCCGACGTTCGTGCCGGTGGCGCTCGCCGATCCGCCCGCGACCGCCGCCATCGAACTCGTCTTGCCAAGCGGTGTCGTGTTGCGTCTGCCGGCGACAACCGACCTGCCCCGGGTTGCCGCGTTGGTGGCCGATCTGGAACGACGCGCATGTTGAGTCTCTCCTTGCCGTTGGACGTGTACCTCTGCGTGCCGTCGGCCGATATGCGGCGAAGCTTCGACGGCCTGATTCGCATGGCCGAAGAACATCTCGGGCGCGATCCGCTGCGCGGCGGGCTGTACGTGTTTCTCAACAAGCGACGCGACCGCGTCAAACTGCTCTACTTCGACACCGACGGACCGGCCATCTGGTACAAGCGGCTCGAAGAGGGAACCTATCAATTGCCGGCCGTCGACGCAGCAACGCAACAGGTCAGGCTTTCGCCCACCGATCTGGCGTTGCTGCTGGGAGGCATCGATCTGGCCAGTGTCAGGCGCCGAAGACGCTATCGAGGCGTGGCTGAGCCATGATTGGCACGTGGTGGTTTTCACGATCCCCTTGCGGAAAAATCCCTCCCTTGCGGCAGAATCCCGGGGAACCATTTTGCGAGTCGCTACGTCTAGAGAAACATGAGCACGGATGTCCCTTCTCTTCCGAACGACGTGGCGACCTTGAAGGAGCTTGCCTCGCAGCAACACGCCACGATCATCGAGCTGCGGCGCGAGCTCGAACAACTAAGGCACTATACGGCCCAGTTGCTGCGAAGCCGCTACGGGCCGCGTGGCGAGAAGTGCGCCCCGAACCAGTTGGAGCTGTTCGACGGCGGCGACCTCGGGCAAGAAGTGCCCGAGCAAAGCGAGGCATGCGAAACGCCCGCCAGGGGACACGTGCGTCGGCGCGGCAAGCGGAAGCCATTGCCTGCGGATCTGCCGCGTGAACAAGTCGAACACGATCTGGCGGAAGACGAAAAGCCCTGTCCCTGCTGCGGGGAAGTTCGGCAGCGAATCGGCAGCGAAACGAGCGAGCAATGGGAGTTCGTGCCGGCGTCGCTGAAGGTGATCGAGCACATCCGCTACAAATACGCCTGCTGTCACTGCCAGGAGCACGTGTCAATCGCTCCGCCGCCGGCCAAGCCGATCCCCAAGAGCGCCGCCGGGCCCGGGCTGCTCAGTGCCTTGGTGGTGGGCAAGTGGTCCGATCACCTCTCGCTGTATCGGCTGGAGGACGTGTTTTTTCGGCACGGCGCGGAAATCTCCCGGGGCACGCTCTGCCGCTGGGCGGCCGCCACCGCCGAGTTGCTTTCGCCCCTGTATGACCTGATGGTCGAACGGGTGCGATCCTCGCACGTGATTTGGACCGACGACACGCCGGTGAAGGTTCTCGATCCGGCATTGCCCCACTGTCGCACGGGCCGGTTCTGGGTCTATTGCGGCGACGGGTGCAATCCGTACTCGATCTACGAGTACACGGCCAGCCGAAAACGCGACGGCCCGGTCAGGTTTCTGGAAAGCTATCGCGGTTATCTTCAGGCAGATGCGTTTTCCGGCTACGACGGGATCTATGCCGACGGCCAGGTACGGCAAGTGCTCTGCTGGGCGCATGCGCGGCGAAAATTCTTTGACGCCCAGACTTCCAAACCGGAGGAGGCGCAAGTGGCGTTGGCTTACGTGGGACGATTGTACCGCGTCGAACGCGAGGTGAAACAGCACACCGGACAATTCGACTTCGGCAACCCGGCCGATCGCGAGCGTTGGCACGCCCTGCGATGGAAAAGGCGTCGCGAAAGTTCACTGCCGATCCTCGACCAGTTTCACGCGTGGCTCGAAGGGGCCCGGCATCGCGTGTTGCCGAAGAGTCCCATGGGCCAAGCAATCGGTTACGTGCTGCCGCGTTGGGAAGGCCTCAAGCGGTACTGCGAAGAGGGCGAACTGTCGATCGACAACAATCTGGCCGAACGAACGTTGCGAGCATGCGCGATCGGGCGGAAGAATTGGACCTTCCTGGGCAACGATCACGGCGGCCGGGTCGCGGCGATCCTCTACAGCTTCACGGCAAGCTGCAAAGCCAATCAGGCAGAGCCGTTCGCCTATCTCCGCGACGTCATTCAACGGATGGCCGAGCTGCGCAACACCGAAGGCCATTCCCAGACCACCCTCACCTCGCTACTGCCCGACCTCTGGCTGAAGTCCAACCCCAATGCCTACCGCCCCTGGTCCCGCTGATCCCTCAGCCCCCTAAACCCCGCCGCGAAATCCAATGCGGTTTATGAAGCGGATACGGATCTTCGAGCTGAATTTCTCGGCCTCGTCGGCCGGCCGGCGATCGCGCACCCGCGGCTGCGTGACGGCGACCTCGCCGACGCCCGTGGTGATCTTCCGCTCGGGCAAATAACCGTTGCGGACGACCTGCCGGCGTCCCCGCTCGTCACAGAGTTCGGCCCGCTCGGCGATCCAAACCTCCACTTCTTCCTGGATTGCCTGGGCCAACATCCGCTGCGCTCCCTTGCGAAGGATCTCCGTCATCACGTCTCGGCTGCTGAACTCTGGAAATGTCAACGAGGCTGTGGTACTCTCGGCCATGGTGGCGTGCTCCCGGGAAATGGGGCTTCTCTACAATTACCATTCACCCAAAGTACGCCGCCCTTTTCAAGCTGCTGTACACAACTCTTGATAATATCTCATCACGGGTTCGCTGTTGCAGTTCGGCCAGCGACCCGTCGAAGACGTTGGCGATTAACTCGAACGCTTCTTCCAGGAAGTTGTCATGGTCTTCGTCGGTGAATTTCTTACGTAAACGCAGATTGCTGGAACGCACCTGGGAAGTGGTTTTATGGGTGGCAGTCTGCGGACAAGTTACCTGCGGCCCAGTATGTTCAGCAGGCCGTAGTTCATTCGCAGCAGCCTTGATCGCCCGAGTGATTTCGAGGAAGGCATCATCTTGATCGGGGTACTTGGTCACCGGTTTTCCGTCGTTTGGTATCGCCATCAGCTTCCCGAAAGGCGCATCGTGCCAGGCACAGGGGCGAAGGATAACTGGAATCACTCGGGCATCACCGCTTTCGTGTCGTTCCAAGGCGCGAGACATCTCCACGTCATAGCAGTAATCGGAGGCCAAGAAGTTGGGGCTCACAAGCAACAAGATGATTTCCGCCTCTTCAAGATAGCGGTTGATCTCTTGGTCGAGTTCCTTTCCGGCTCCGATTCTCCGGTCGTGCCACGTGTTGATTACACCTTGTCTCTTAAGCATCGCGAGATGTGTCTCTAGTTCATCGCGGAGTGTTTCATCGCGGTGCGAATAGGAAAAGAACACGCTGACCATTGGTGGTGACACTCCTTCTCAACGCGAAGTCTATCATGCGCCGAAGAGGCTGATCGCTGATGCACATCACGACGCAGCAAGCAGCGGCGGACCCTATCCGGTGGACATGGATTACCGGAAACACCCCGCCAGCCCCGCTTCGCAGTTGCCGCCTGCGATCCCGAATTAGGATTCGGGCCTCAAATCGGACTGGGTTTTGGCCTTCGATCAGAAAATGGAATCGGCAATGGGTGTTTGGGTACTGGGCGCAGAGACCCCACTTGGCAGCCGAAGGGCAATGTGGTCGAGCAACCCTTTTTCTGTAAATTCTGTTGTCCTTCTTTTCTGTGGTTAGGAAGAAAGTGGAGCGGCTTTGCCGCGGTTTTTATTGGCGTTCGCTTGTTCCTTCGGGGCAGTGATAAGTAGCCAAACCCGGTTGCAGGGAAAAGGATTGTCGGCCTTTGCCAAGGCTGCCGCAGAATCCATCGGTGACAACAACTACAAGTTTGGCGACGACCTGGAGCCCTTGCCACCGATGCCCTCTATGGGGTGATTGGAAACAAAACCCCCATTCAGCAATGCCGGAGGGGGTTAATTCACACCTCTTTAATCGTCTTCAGGCAGCCCAACAACGAAGACGGACCTTCTTACGGCATCACCAGCACGCCCGTGCCGTTGATGCGGTCTTGCTTCAGGTCGTTCAGCGCGCGGTTGGCGTCAGTCAGCGGGTAGGTGGTCGTGTGGGGACGAATCGGAATTTCGGCGGCTTCGGCCAATAGCTCGCGACCGTCTTGCCGGGTGTTGCAGGTGACCGAGTGGATGTCGCGCTCGTAAAACACGTAGCGTTCGTAGTCCATCTCGGGCAGCGGGGTCATGTAGATGCCGGCCAGCGCCAGGGTGCCGCCCTTTTTTAGCGACGCCAGTGCCGGAGGAACCAACTCGCCGGCCGGGGCGAAGATGATCGCGCTGTCGGTCTTCACCGGCATACCTTCGGCCGCCTTGCCCACCCAAGCCGCGCCCATGCGTCGGGCAAGCTCGCGATGTTTCTCGCCTCGCGTGACCACGTAGACGTCGCAACCGCGGTGTTGAGCGATCTGGATGACCACGTGGGCCGACGAACCGAAACCGTAAAGGGCCAGCGTGCCGCTGTCGGGCACATTGGCCCGACGCAGGGCCGCATAGCCGATGATGCCCGCACAAAGCAGCGGCGCCGCCTCGACGTCGTCGAACGCCGGCGGGATGGCGTAGGCGAAATCCTCGGGCACGACCGCATACTCCGCGTAGCCACCGTCGGCGTGATAGCCGGTGAACACGGCCGCCTCGCAAAGGTTCTCCCGACCTCGCTCGCAATACGCACACGCGCCGCACGTATGCCGAAGCCAGGCCACGCCCACACGGTCGCCGACGGCCAGCCGCCGACAGTTGGGCCCCAGCGCGTCGACCTGACCAACCACCTGATGGCCCGGCACCAGCGGCAACTTCTGCGCGGGCAAATCACCTTCGATCACGTGCAGGTCCGTACGGCAGATGGCACAGCAATGGACCTTCAACCGCACCTCCCCCGAGGCCGGCTCCGGCAACGGCCGCTCGACAAGCTTCAACGGGGCGCTGTCGATCGGGGCGATTTGTTCTAGGATCATGGCTTTCATGATTGGTGGTCCCCGTGGGATGGGTGTCTTGCCGGCTGCTGTTGGTTGGTTCTCGGGCAATTTACTCGGACCCAAGCTCCAGCTTGGGACCGCACCTCCGCGAAGCTCTGCTTCGCTGGTACCACAACGCCGTACTGGGTACCGCTGTCCAGCCACGTATTACGCATCTAACACTTTTTTTCGTTCGCTATCAGTAACTCATTCATTTTGACAACGTAATGATTGCCCAACGTCCAGAATAGGTCTGAGTTCCCTTTGTGACAACCAAACTCCGCCATTGCCGCGATAAGCGAAGCAAGTTCGACCATCGCAGAACGAAATGGCGAATTCGCAGGCATATGGGCGTCTAGGTATTCAAATAGGCAAGCAGTTGCCTGACGTAGTGCTTTACTTGCCGCCAAGACATCTTTCGAGGTGTGCGCATGGGAAAATTCGTCAATGACTTCATCTAGGTCGTCAACCACTTCGCCTGGGAGACATTCACCATGGCTGCAAAACGCCTCAAGTAGGTCCAAATACTGGACCTGCTCGTTCTCTTCAGCCACTTGCGTCGCTGCAAGTGCGTCTGCGAGAATATTTAGATCCGATCCCTTTAGGCACTTAGAGGCTATCCGGGAAGATTCCCCGGGAAATTGAGGCTTTTCACGCGGCACGGTAATGGAACTCAGGAACGGGATGGGGCTTGGTCAGACGTCGGAGTATCAAGTGAATCGTGCTGATGCGGATCATCGACTCGCTCGAATCCGTTCGCCGCTCCAGGTCTTTGTTGTGCCGACGATACCGTCCGTTCCACGCATAGGTGCGTTCCACCACCCAGCGTTTGGGCTGCAACTCGAACCGGCCAGGCGTCTCCCGTCGCGGGACGACTTCCAGCTTCCAGGGTTGGTGGGATTGTGCCATCCAGGCTTCCAAGTCATGGTTGTGGTACTTCTGGTCCGCAAAGATCGTGCGCAATCGCGGATAGTCACGCCGACGCATCTGTCCCAACACCGACGGGACCGCCCAGGCATCATCCCAGGCCGCGCTGGTCACCACGACAACCAGCAGCAAGCCCAGCGTATCCACGAGAAAATGGCGTTTTCGGCCGGTGGTCTTCTTGCCGGGGTCGTATCCGCGTTCCCCGCCAGCCTCCGTGGTCTTGACCGTCTGGCTGTCGATCACTGCGGCACTGGGCGTCGGCTCTCGGCCGACCGCCGTCCGGACCCGGGCTCGCAGGGCATCCATCATCCGTTGCCACGTGCCGTCATCGCGCCAGCGGGCAAAATAGTCGTACACCGTGCTTTTGGGCAACAAGTCATGGGGCAGCATGTCCCATTGGCAGCCCGTGCGATTGAGGTACAGGATCGTGTTGATCACCTCCCGCAGGTTCACCGTGCGGTGTCGTCCTCCCCGCTTCGCGGGTGGAATCAGCGGCTCCAGGATTGCCCATTGTTCATCGGTCAAATCGGTCGTATATCGCTTTCGCGTAATCGTCTGCATAGCAATTACCTTTCCTTGAATTTGGAGGTGTAATTCTATGCAGCCTCACTACTTACAACAAACACCCCTTTCCGGATAGCCTCTTAGAAAGGAATGCGCCGACATCGACTTCGTAGTTGCGACAACAGATCTGGGCCACTCGCGGCCAATCACCTCGACGGGCTGCTGTCGAACTGGCGATGTTGTTCGCATTCAAGGACCGGACATATACAACTTCTACCTTTATTAGGAATCTTCCGTTGCTGTCCAGAAGATCGGCTTTGGCGGCGACAGGATACTTCACTCCGCGAGGAACGCAGATGACCGGGTATTCAATACCATCTCGTTCGACGAACTCAACCTTGACCTCGAATGGAAAAGATGCGTATTTCGAGACAATCCGCTGAATCGTATCAGCATGAAAGCGAGTACGGACATCCTTGGGCACATTTGTCAAATCGGGAATGCCCGTGTCTGTAAAACCGACAATAAAACACCCTCCATCGTTGTTGTAGAGAGCAATACATGCCTTGGCAATCTTTGCGATTCCCTCCAGCGTCGATGGGTCAATCCATTGCTTGATCTCTATGGTCAAGCATTCACGAGGATTCAGAATGAGGGATTTTAGATCTTCGTGAGTATGAGTATACGTCATGTCAATTCGTTGTGGTGATAGACTTCTGACCTTCGCCGGATGCCGCTGCTAGCTTGTCCAGCAGCGCTCAGTGGAGTCTCCATCGTCTACCGGGCAGAACTCCACCGGCAGCCTTGGCCGGGGCCATTTCCCGGTCGACACTCCGGGTAAGTGTTTCCCACCAGAGATCGTTCGTGAAACGTGGAGGCCGACGATAGTACAACAATGCTAATTCGTGGTAGTGCCCCGGATCGGGGAAATGCCGAACTCGCTGCCGGCATGGCTGGTCCCGTTCCCTGCCCCCTGATTCTGCCCCCACGCAGCACTGCTGGACAAGCCAGTAGTGGCACCCGGCGGAAACCGTTTCGCCTACTTCGTAAGATCTGTCGCTGAGATATTATCAAGAGTTGTGTACAGCAGCTTGAAAAGGGCGGCGTACTTTGGGTGAATGGTAATTGTAGAGAAACCCCATTTCCCGGGAGCACGCCACCATGGCCGAGAGTACCACAGCCTCGTTGACATTTCCAGAGCTCAGCAGCCAAGACGTGATGACGGAGATCCTTCGCAAGGGAGCGCAGCGGATGTTGGTCCAGGCAATCCAGGAAGAAGTGGAGGTTTGGATCGCCGAGCGGGCCGAACTCTGTGACGAGCGGGGACGCCGGCAGGTCGTCCGCAACGGTTATTTGCCCGAGCGGAAGATCACCACGGGCGTCGGCGAGGTCGCCGTCACGCAGCCGCGGGTGCGCGATCGCCGGCCGGTCGACGAGGCCGAGAAATTCAGCTCGAAGATCCTGCCGCCTTACTTGCGAAAGACGAAGCGCATCGAGGAATTGATTCCCTGGCTGTACCTGAAAGGTGTTAGCACGGGCGACTTCAGCGAGGCCCTGGCGGCGCTGTTGGGCGAGAACGCCAAGGGGCTCTCGGCCACGACCGTCACGCGGCTGAAGAAGGTCTGGGAAGACGAGTACCGCGCATGGAGCAAACGCTCGTTGGCCGAAAAGCAGTACGTCTACGTGTGGGCCGACGGCGTGCATTTCAACATCCGCTTGGAGGAAGATCGGCAATGCATTCTGGTGTTGCTGGGTGCCACGAAAGACGGGAAGAAGGAGCTGATCGCCATCGTCGACGGTTTTCGCGAGAGCGAGCAATCGTGGAAGACGCTGCTGTTGGAAGTGAAAGCCCGCGGCCTTGCCGTCGATCCGAAACTGGCCATCGGCGACGGGGCGTTGGGCTTTTGGAAAGCGCTGAAACAAGTGTTCCCGAAAACCCGCGAGCAACGCTGCTGGGTCCACAAGACGGCCAACGTGCTGGACAATATGCCCAAGCGTTTGCAGCCTCAGGCCAAGGCGATGCTGTACGAGATCTGGATGACCGACACGCGAGAACACGCCCACCGGGCGTTCGACCTGTTTGCGGCGACATACGAAGCGAAGTATCCCAAGGCGGTCGAGTGCTTGACGAAAGATCGTGAGGTCCTGTTGACGTTCTACGACTTCCCGGCCGAGCACTGGATTCACCTGCGAACGACGAACCCGATCGAGTCGACCTTTGCCACGGTCCGCCTGCGAACGAAACGCACCAAGGGAAGTGGCTCGCGACTCGCTTGCCTGACGATGGTCTTCAAGCTGATGCAATCTGCCCAGAAACGATGGAGAACCCTCAACGGCTCCGAACGGATCCCGGACGTAATCCAAGGAACTCCCCTTTATCAACGGAGTCAAGCAGCCCAAAGAAGCCGCCTGAGGAAACCTTCCGCCAAGCTGCTGTACACAACTCTTGATAATATCTCTCTGTCGCTTGGTCTTCGAGGCCGGTTGCAGGACTGTCGTCAGCGGTGTGATTGTCGCGGGTCGTTTCGTTGCCATCGAAGGCGTGATCGTCTTCGTCGGCCAAACGGGCCACGACTGTCTCGGCCGGCACAACTGCTTCGCCCGGGAAGATTGCCGTTTCGGTCGAAGTGAAAGAAGTGACGGCGGCGTTTTCATAGCGAGCGGCCTTCACACCGCGTCGCCAGACGGTGGCGGCCAGTCCAGCAATCAGGCCAACTTCTACACCCGTAGCCACCAGCGACCCTTCGAGGCCAAACTGCCCTCCCGTGAGCCACTCGGCCCAGGCCGGATCGCACTCCAGGCGAATCAGCCCTTCGACCGGCAGTCCACTGATGGGAACGCCAAACAGTCCGCCCTGCGCAAAATTCCAGCCAAAGTGCAGCGCCGTGGCAAACCAGAGGCTGCCGCTGGCCAGATAAGCCAACGCCAGCACGATACCTGCCCCGAAAAGATTCAGGGCGATCACGGGCGACTGCCACACGCCCGGGTTGAAGCTGTGAATCAACCAAAAAGTGACTGAGGTGAACAGCACCCCGAATGCAGGCCGGCGGATGTCGAGGAAGTTTTGCAGCAGATAGCCGCGAAACATGATCTCTTCCATGAAGGCCATCATCACCAACACCGGCACCAAGACCATGGGCATCAGCCAACCGCCCAGCCCATCGAAGTGAAACGCGCCGAGTTGCCAGAGCAAGATTTCGGCCCCGGCCACCGGCAGCACACCCAACAAAACGCCCACAGTGATCGAGACGCCCGAGGTGCCGAGCGACTGCGTCATGCCCATCGTCCGAACCGGCCGACGGTCGAGAAAATAACGACAGAAGACCGCCAGTCCCGACACGGCAATCGCCTGTGGAACGGCCGAAAGGAGGATGATTGCCAGCGCCCAGTCCTGGTAGATCGCCTCGATAGACCTGCCATCGAACGGGTCGCCAGACAATTCACCCTGCATTTGCGTCCAAAGAACCAGCCCTACGGCCGCCACCACGGCGATGACCAACTGAATCCCTACGAATCCCACGGCAAAAACAAGAAACCGCCAGAAGGTTCGCAGTCGGCCGGAGGGATCGAGAAAGACCGTGCGGACCATGACAATGCGTCTCGTGGCAGTGAGGTTTATGTGCGTATCGAACGTGAAACTGAGGGTTTACGTCGCAACGGGTTTGGGTTGGTCGATTTTTCGGATTCGTGCCTCGTGGCGGCCGCCTTCGAAGGGGGTTGTTAGCCAGGTGTCGACAATTGCCAACGCCGTGGACTCGTCGATCATTCGGGCACCTAGCGAGATGGCGTTGGCGTCGTTGTGCTCGCGCCCGAGCCGCGCGGTCTCTACATTCCAGCACAGCGCGCACCGCACGCCGGCCACACGATTAGCGACCATCGCCTCGCCATTGCCGGATCCCCCCAGCACCACCGCCCGATCGCATTGTCCCTGGGAAACGGCTTCGGCCGCCGGGCGAACGAAGTCTGGATAGTCCACGCTCGGCTCGGCGGCATGAGCACCAAAATCCTCGACCTCATGCCCCAAAGCCACTAAGTGCGCTTTGATTTTCTCTTTGTAAGCGTATCCGGCGTGATCGGTCCCCAAAGCAATCTTCATCGACGACGATTCTCCCCAAGGCGTTGCGCAAGGCGGCAGGACTGCCAACCAAACCGATGCTATCGCACCCAGTCGGAAACCCGCTCCCGTTGGTCGCTAGTCTTTGTGAAATATTCAACCTTCGTGGTTGGTGCAGCGGAAAAGCAATCTCGAACCCAGCCATATTACGATCCGAGTGGCCGCTAAAAACGCTCCATTTTACCACCTTAGAGGAGGGTTCACAAGCGAACCTCAGTTCTCCTGTTTTGCCACTCCAGAGAATGGCGAGCGAATTCCCCGTAAAGTTGAAACCGCCGGTGAGTTGCCACATAATAAAAGGCCTTCACCCTTTCATTTCCCAAAATCTTCACGGAAACTCGACCATGCGAACACAACGACTATTCGTGGCCTCGGCCTTGGCATTGGTGTTTTTCGCCGAACCGTCGGCCCACGCAGCCGACGAACTTCCGGCCAAAGAACAGTTTCACCTTTACTTGCTGATCGGTCAGTCGAACATGGCCGGGCGGGGGAAGATGACCGAGCAGGACCGGCAGCCCGTGCCACGGGTGTTGAAGTTTGACAAGCACAACCATTGGGTTCGGGCCACGCATCCGCTGCACTTCGACAAACCGGCCATCGCCGGCGTAGGCCTCGGGATGACTTTTGCCCAGGCGATGGCCGAGCAGGATCCGTCGATCACCATTGGGCTGATCCCCTGCGCTGTTGGCGGTACACCACTGCGCCGCTGGAGCAAAGACGGCGACCTCTACAACGCGGCCCTCGACCGCGCCAAGCTGGCCATGCAAGACGGCACACTCAAGGGCGTGCTTTGGCACCAGGGCGAGGGCGACACGGGCAGCAAGGAAAACGCGGAGACCTACGCCACGCGTCTCGACCAAATGATTGCCGATCTACGGGCCGATCTGGACAACGCAGGCCTTCCGCTGGTCGCCGGCGGACTGTGCCCCGCCTTCCTCGACCGCGCAAAATCATCGTTCGCCAACACGGTGGAAACCGCGCTGGCCGAATTGCCTCGGCGCGTCGAACACACGGGCTTCGCCTCGGCCGATGGCCTGAAGGCCAAGCCCGACAAGACCCACTTCAACGCCGACGCCCTGCGCGAGTTCGGCCGCCGCTATGCAGCCGCGATGCAAGAGTTAAGTCAGAAGACTGAAAGTGGAAATCAGAAAGCGGAAGGGGCGAAGCCGCGAGCAGCTACTGACCACTATTGAGGCCTGCATAGCCAATGAGCAGAAGGCGACCAACGGGAGCCTGGATTTCCGGGCCGGAACGCAATGAAGTGTTCCACAATCAAACCAGGAACCAATAATGCCTTGTCGAACAATTGCTATCCCCAGGTTCAATTTGGACAGGATGAACAGGATTGACGGGATGTTTTCATGCAATCCGGTTTATCCGGGAAACTTCTTTCGACTTCCGAATCAATTGTCGCGCGGAAACGAAGAACCATTGAGGATTCATAATCTTCGGTTCGCAAAGAGCTGACCGTTCATGCGCTGGAAGTGAGCGCCGATGTTCCAACGGTTCCTGTTGTTCTTGCGGGTGTTCGGTACGTTCCTGGCTTTCGTTGAGTCGCTTGCCGCCGAGTTGAGTCGCCAACGTGAGTCGGCTTTCGAGAAAGCCTGGAACCTGACAAACGCCACCGGTGTCTTTGCGGCACATCACGGTTGCACTTCCGCAGTCTGCTGGTTGCGGCGGTCGCAGGCAAAAGGATCGACGGGATTCAAGCGAAATCCACCCAACGATCCTCCCTTGCGTTGGTCTTCATCCTTAATATCCTGTTATCCTGTCCGATATGTTTGCCGAGGGAAAATTGCTCAACAAGGCCAACCAATAATGCAGGTATCATTAAAAACTCATCGTCCTACTCGGGTCCGCCCGTGCTGGGGTAAAATGGGATTGAACCGTCGGGCAGGCGGAACTCGGTATCGCTGACGACCAGCGGCGTGCTGCCTTCGGTCGACGGCAAGCGACGGACCTCATCTTCCGTCACCTCGCGTTGTTCGCTCGCATAGCGTTCGGGAACCACGACGGGCACGAGCGGCCGCGTTGTCAACAATTCGTCGGTCCGTTCAAACGAGGCACCGGCTACGGGGGTCGCAGCAATGCGCCGGTCGGGAAAGTCGCCGTAGCGGTCGCCCGTTGCCAAAGACGATGAGGACGCCGGATTTTCTGACGCACGCAACTCGTCGCCATAGCGATCGTCTTTTTTCGGTGCTGCGTAACGATCGTTCGTGTGACGGTCGTTCGAGTAACGATCTGCGGTGGGTTGCTTTTCGGCAGGCATTGTGCGCAATGCGTGATCGTCGGACGCGCCGGCATCAAGCGTTTCGACCGCAGCCGAATCCATCGCACTGTCGGCAACGTCGTTCGCTGTCATCGTGTTTGCCGCTGCGTTCGGCGAAGCCCCCGCGTCGGACGAGGAATCAACGGTCTCGTCCCACGCATCGGATGCCAATTCTTCAGCCCCCAATGGCTCCGACTGCTCGGGTATCGTCAACAACGGTTCGCGGCCGCCAATCGACTCGCTCTGGTCGCGGGTGATCGTTCCGCTGACCATCTCGGTGACCACCGGGTAACGGTAGATGTTCACACCGATCGCGACCGCCATGATTGTCACGGTCAGCAAAGTCGCCGCAATCCTAGGCATCGCTTGCTCCTTGCACTTCAGCCCCTACGACTATCGAGCCTTGCCTTCGTTGGCTTGCGTAAGGACGGCCCGAAAAACAACTTGCCGTTTTCCAAGGCAAAACGCGAGGACCGTCGCGAAACACGGTCCGGTGAATTGTCTTCGGTCGATCCTAAGAGACCGTTTCGAAACCCGGGGCAAGGTTGTTCGTCCAGCCGACGCACGAACCCGGCGCCGAATTTCAAAATCGCCTCTAACAAACCTACACCAAACGACGCGCGCGACAAGCAAAGACGCGGTGATTACGGACGAGACTTTCGGCAATGCCGGACGCCGGCACGGGTTGAGTAAAGTTTGCAGGGCGAAGACGCCCGAATGCTGCCCTGCTGTTTTTTCTACGCAACGCAACGAGACTTCGTTCTCGCTCGACGGACGACACAACGGCCGTGCTGCAATCGTTATTGGCTGCATTGTTTCGCTGTGCCGCACAGCTTGCGTAGCTGGAAGAAATCGACAGCGGCGGGCGAGAAGGGCGAAGCCGCAAGCGGCAGCAAATTTTCCACGGACAACTGAAAGACCGTCTACTGAAGACTGTTCGCTCGTTCGTCCAGCGCGGCGTTGACGCGAGCGAGTTGATCGTCGGTTAGTTGCCAGCCGGAAGCACCGGCCGTTTCGCGGATTTGCTCGGGCCGTTTCGCACCGCACAGCGCCGAGGTGATGCCCGGCTGATGAACCGTCCAGTTGACGACCAGTTGAGCCACTGTATGGCCCGCCTCGGCAGCAATCTCCGAAAGCTTGTCGACCAGGTCGTGGTTCTTTCGACGTTCTTCGCCTTGAAACATGGGATACTTGTGCCGGCTGTCGTCGGGGCCGAAGACGAAATCTCGGGCGATTTTTCCAGCCAGCAACCCTTTCATCAGCGGCCAGTACACCAACACGGCAATGTTCCGCTCGCGGCACCAGGGTAACGTGTCGCGCTCGATCTGCCGCTCGATCATGTTGTAGGGCGGTTGGTAAGCGGCAATGGGACACTCGGCCGCAAACGCTTCCAATTGGGCAACATCCACATTCGACACGCCCACGCATCGCGTCTTGCCCTCGTCGAGCAATCGCTTCAACTCTCCGGCCGACTCGCGGATGGGCGTGTTTTCGTCGGGCGCGTGCAGATAGAGCAGTTCCACGCGGTTGGTGTTCAGCCGACGCAAGCTCTCTTCGCACTGGCGACGCAACGTGGTTGGCCGACCGTCGCGGGTCATTGTGCCACTGGCACTGCGGATTAGCCCACCCTTGGTGGCGATCACCACCTCGTCGCGCCGCCCGGCGACTGCCTTGGCGATCAACCGCTCGCTCTCCCCGTGGACGCCGTACATGAAAGCCGTGTCGAGGTGGTTGATTCCCAACTCGAAACAGGCCTCGATGGTGGCTAAGCTGTCGGCCTCCGAAGTGCCTGGGCTGGTCATCCCGGCGATGGGCCAACAGCCCAGAGCAACCTCCGAGACGTTCAAGCCCGTGCCGGCAAGGGAACGGTAGAGCATAGGAGTGGTTGGTGTTGAGTGGTGAGTGATTTTGCCGTGTTGAGCACTGGCTGGCAAGCAGCCAGTGGCACCCAATTCAAAACCTGTCGCCCTCGACTTGACGCAACACTATGTCGGCCGGCAGCAGTCGTCGGGACATTGGTCGGGCCAGGGGCCGAGGTTGCCAAGCGCCGGGCGGTCGGTAGCGTCGGACAGCCGTTCTTCAACCAGTTCGCGGATCATTTGGACGAAACGCGGATGGCCACCAGCTACCGAAGCGCGAACCATATTGAGTTCCAGTTCGTCGCAGAGCGATTGGGCCTCGACATCCAGGTCGTAGACCGTTTCCATGTGCTCGCATACGAATCCGATGGGCACAACCACAACGTCTTCCACACCACTCTGCTCGGCCAGCCCACGCAGGTGACCGCTCAACGCCGGTTCGAGCCACGGTTGCGACGGCGGGCCACTGCGGCTCTGGTAGACCAAATCCCAGTCGGCACGCTCCAGCCGCTCGGAAACCAGTCGGCAGACTTCGTCGAGTTGTTCACGATAGCGACAGGTTTCGGCCATCGCCACCGGCAGGCTGTGGGCCGTATAGACCAGGCGAGCGGCAGTGCGACGCTGCTCGGGCACTTGCTCGAACGCGCGAGTCACTCGATCGACCACCGCCTCGATGAAGCCCGGGTGGTTGAAAAACAGCCGCAGCTTGTCGACCTCGGGTGCCTCGATCCCAAGTGCCGCCCGGGCGGCCTCGATGGCTTCGCGGTACTGCCGGCAACCCGGCGGCGAGCCAAAAGCCGATGTCACAAAGGCCAGTGCCCGTCGCACGCCGTCGTCGGCCATTTCTCGCAGGGTATCGACGAGTCGTGGATGCCAATGGCGGTTGCCCCAGTAGATGGGCAAGTCGAGCTGATGGGTGCGAAATTCGTTGACCAAGGCGGCCAGCAGGGCCCGGTTTTGGGTGTTGATTGGGCTCACGCCGTTGAAAAGCTCGTAGTGCCGGGCGACCTCGGCAAGCCGCTCCGGTGGCACGTTTTTTCCCTGGGTAACGTTCTTCAGGAAGGGCTCGACGTCGTCGGGCCCCTCGGGACCACCGAAGGAAACCAGCAGCAGGGCGTCGTAGTCGGGCATGGCGGCACCGTTTGTCCAAGGAGGCCAATGTCCAAAAAGGCCGGCAAAAAAAATGCAGAATGACGAACGCCCAAGTTGGCTTTCGTCATTCTGCATTGCAACGCGTCGAAGTGACCCCAACGGGACTTGAACCCGTGTTACCGGCGTGAAAGGCCGGTGTCCTAGACCGCTAGACGATGGGGCCGTAATTGTGTTCTGGAGTGCCGCAGCGGGGAATTGCCCCCCCCGATTGGCAGGCCTCCAGAAAGTTTTCGGCAAGTCAAAGCGACTTGCCGGCAAATGCTTTCACGTAGTCACGTAGTATCGTCGCCCGCGAACGAAAAGGTATAACCTGTCCGGGGCAATCTCGTCAAGAGGGTAACGCAGCAAGTCCGCAAAATTCGCGCAATCAGAACCATGCGGCAAAGCAGGCCACCGGAAAAGCACCGGGCAAAGGCAGGGGCGAAGGAGTCGCAGGCGGGAGGGAAGCTGCCAGTCAAGCGACCGGCGGAGGGATAGACGACAAATTATGCCTCGCCACCGGCACCGGCAGCGTCGGCTTTGCTGGCTGCCTTGTTGTCAGCAGCCACATCGTTGCGATGAATCGCATCAAAGACTTCGCGCCGATGGACCGGTACTTCCTTCGGGGCCTCAACCCCTAACCGGACCTTGTCTCCCCGGATTTCGACTACTACGATCGTAATGTCATCATTGATGACAATACTCTCGTTCTTCTTGCGGGATAGCACCAACATCGTACGTTCCTTCGGGTTCTTGCCAGGGTTACACATTCGGAGTACCCTGCCGCAAGTGGTGGGGCGCCCATGCGCGTACGGGCCGCCATCAATCTACCATACGCTTGAATTTGGCGAAGTCAAGCAAATTAGAAACCATCGAAGCCAATTTGGACATTTTTTCTTGACGCACCCTAACACGCTTTGCCTTGCCTGCCTGCGCCGTACTCTCGACATAAATTATCTGGCCATCACGAGAGGATCAACCAGCACCACAACTACTTGTTTTAATTGCAGTTACAGCGATTGGACTAACGCAAACTCACGAACAGTCTCCCCCGTAGGTGATGCATCCTGAAGAGCTGGCGCTTGATAACCCTACAGAGGTGTTTCTGTCGGGCGAAGCTATCGACGAAACGATGCTTTACAGCCCAACGGTTCCTGCATCGCCGAGGTGGCAATCTCACTCAGTCTCGACCGATGGTTGCACGGCTGCCTGTTGGTTGCACGACCACCGGTTGAACGTCTTGTGTCCCCCCTCGCCATCCGGTCCAACCAATCATGTAACGCAGGCGGTCCGCTCAAAGTGAGTCTGGCGACCGACTCACCACACCCGCCATACGCTGGGGTTATGGGCACATTTCCCGGCTCATCCTCTTAGTCACCGATTTTTCTTAAAAGTTCGCAAACGCCATGCTGACGGGCGTCTTCGGACTGCGATCGTGAAATAATGCGACGAGCCGCCGGCGCGGAATGGCAACGTCTCCTTGCGAGGATCGCGGCCCATCATATAATGCAATCTGGATGCCGACTTTGGGCGTTTTGAAACAGTCGATAAGAACAAACTTATGTGGCGCTGGTTCGCCAATATCGTCGATGCCGTGACCACGGTCGCCCAGGCGATGTACGTGTCGATCCGTTATTGGGTTCGCACCTACGATCCCCAGCGGCGAACCTATACGGATCACTACACTTATCCCGAGCTACCGCTGGTGGTCCCTCGCCGGAGCCGTGGGTTCCATCGTTACGACCTGACAAGCTGCATCGCCTGCGAACGGTGTGCGCGCGACTGCCCAGTGGAGTGCATCTACGTCGGCAAACAGAAGCTCGAAGGCCGGCGTGGTTTTCAAATCACCAGTTTCACGATTGACTATTCTAAGTGCATGTTCTGCGGATTGTGTACGGAATCGTGTCCTGCAGACTGCATTTTTATGGGCTCTTCTCACGACTTGAGTTGCTACAGCCGCGACGGGTGTCTTGTCGACTTTTCGCGTCTTCCCGTAGAGATTGCCTGGGGGCAGGCGACTCTCAACCCGACGGCAGTGGCTCGGTCGAAATCGGTAAATCGTCCCGTTCATGGTGGTCCCCACGCCTGAACGGGAACCTCGAAAGGAAGAACCGAACCATGGCCGACCGGACAGGACGCCGTACGTCGTTTAGTATCGAGCAAGCCAACGCGGCTTTGCCGTTAGTCCGCGCCATCGTGGCCGACTACACGGAGCTGGCGTGTGAGATCGACGACCGTCGCCGCCATTTGGAATTTCTCCTGCAACGTCACTCGCCCGACGTGCGTGACCCTTATCACGAGGAACTGCTCCAAGTCCAACGCGATCTTCACAAGGACGTCCGCCGCTTGAAGGACTATGTGCGCGAGTTGCGGGAATTAGGCTTGGAACCGGCTGAAGACCAGCCGGGCTTCGTACACTTCCCTTCGAAACTCGACGGTCGCCGGATTACTCTCTGCTGGAAGTTGGGCGAGCCTGAGGTTCACTACTGGCACGAAACGTACGCCGACTGCCACCAACGCGAGGAATTGCCCGCGATGGTCGACACGGCGGAATCCCGCTGAGCCGCGCCGGCGTACGCCTTCTGTAAACGGGGACCGGGAACTTCGCCCAAGTGAAGCTCTCCGCCGTTCGCGTCCCCCGAGGCGTCGTTGGCCGAGATGTCGTTCTGCCCCGGCTGCCCAACCGTCAGATGCGGAAGATATTTCTGCCCGATTTTGGGATATTGCAGGGTATGCGAGGGAGCCCCCAGAGTCGCGGGTTGCAGAATCCCGGGTTTGGCTTAAAATACCCGCTTTCTAATCTATCGTATGCACCGTGCCACTAACCTCGAAGGTCGTTAAGTTTTTGACAAAGATTAGCGACCAGCGGGAGCGGCTTCCTGCCTGGGTGCGATAGCACCGATTTGGTTGGCGGCCCTGCCGCCCGTGGGGGTGTCGTTCGTTTCTACCTCGGATTGGGTTGTCGTCGACTTTACCGCCAAGCATCTACTGCCAGTATATAATCGCGTATCGCAATGAATCCGACTGCCATTGCCGCCTACCTGGCGCTGTTTGCCACGGTAGGCTTTCTATTTCTGTTTGCGGCACTGCTGGTCGGTCGGTTGCTGCGCGCCCAGGTTCCCAACCCAACCAAGTTGGAAACCTATGAATGTGGCGAACCGCCGGTGGGTCCGAACTTCGTTCAGTTCGACTTGCGATTCTACGTCGTCGCCCTGGTCTTCATCATCTTTGAGGTCGAAGTGGCGTTTTTCTTCCCCTGGGCGACCGTCTTCGGCAAAGCCACCGAATTAATGGGCCCGGGCACGACGGCCGAAGTCATCGACCAACGGCCGAGCGAATTGGGGCTTGTTCGTCCTGCGACGCCGCAAGCGGCAACTGCAGAAGGCACGAATACCGAAGAGACAAACGGAACCATCGCCGACAACAAGACAGCGGTCGCAACCTCGCTCGAATCGGCCACGACCACCGCCCGCCAATTGGCCCTGGCATCGATGGTCGACATGGGCGCGTTCTTCGCCGTATTGCTGGTGGGATTCGCCTACGTGTGGTTCCGTGGCGACCTGGATTGGGTTCGGGCGTACGATCGAGAAACGACAGAAAGAGATCCTCGCGACGTGACTAGAAAATGACAGGTTGGGTGCCACGGGCAGCTTGCATGCCCGTATTAGCACCGGCTGACAAGCAGCCAGTGGCACCCGGAAATGAAATCGCAGAGTGTAGTTCAACACAACCAACCATGGAAATCACACAAATCCTCGACCGCCTCAACCAGCGCTGTGCCCGATGGATCACCGGTGTGCAGACTGATGTGATCGACCCTTGGGTCGAGGTCGCCGCCGAAGGGTTGCTCGACGTGTGCCGGTTGCTGCGCGACGATCCCCAACTGCAATTCAACATGCTGCACTGCATCAGCGGGATCGACTATTGCGAGCCCGACGCAAAGAAGGCCGCTAAGGTTGAGTGGCAACCGCACATCGAGGTGGTCTACCACCTGTCGAGCATGGTGCATCGGCACCGGTTGGTCGTAAAAGTGATGCTGCCGCGTTGGAAAGACGACACCCCGGGCGAATTGCCCGAGGTGCCCAGCGTAAGCGACATTTGGAGCACGGCCAACTGGCACGAGCGCGAGGTGTATGACCTGTCGGGCATACGCTTCACTGGCCACCCGGACCTGCGCCGCATCCTTTGCCCTGAAGACTGGCCGGGCTACCCGTTGCGTAAAGATTTCCAAATGCCGGAACAGTACCACGGGATACGCACGGGGTGAGCAATATGAGCTTTGAACGTGTCGATCCCACGACGGCCGAATTCGACGTCGCCACCGACGAGATGCTGATCAACATGGGACCTCAGCATCCCAGCACTCACGGCGTGCTGCGCGTGGTACTGAAGACCGACGGTGAAGTGGTTACCGACGCCATCCCACATATCGGCTACTTGCATCGCTCGGCCGAGAAGATTGGCGAGAACCTCACCCCGCGCCAATGGCTTCCTTACGCTGAACGGCTCGATTACCTGGCCGGCATGAACATGGACCTCGGCTGGGCGCTGACGGTCGAGAAGCTGATGGGCATTGAAGTGCCCGAACGAGGACGGCATCTGCGCGTGATCATGTCGGAATTGGGGCGGATCGCCAACCACTTGGTGGCCGCCTGTTGCTACGGGCTGGACCTGGGGAGTTTTACGCCATTCATGTGGGCGTTTCGCGAGCGGGAGAAGATCCTCGATCTGTTCGAGACCTGCAGCGGCGCCCGAATGATGTACAACTACCTCACCATCGGCGGCGTCGCACGCGACTTGCCCGAGGGATGGCTTCAACAGTGCGAAGCGTTCCTCGAACAGTTCGAGCCGGTGATCGACGAACTGCACGCCACGTTGACCAGCAACGCGATTTTCGTGCGTCGCACGGCCGGCATCGGCGTAATGTCTGTGAAAACGGCCATCGACTACGGTTGCACGGGCCCGGTGCTTCGCGGCAGTGGCATCGCGTGGGACCTGCGTCGCCACGGCGAGCCAATCTACACCCAGCTTTACGACGACTACCAGTTCGAGATCATCGCTGAGGTCGACGGCAGCTACCCGAAAGACGAAAACTATCCGCCCGTGCCCCACTGCGCCGTATTGGGTGATAACTGGCACCGGTTCTACGTGCGAATGCTCGAAGTGGTGCAGTCGATCAAGATTATCCGGCAGGGCATCGAGAAATACGCGAAGACGACTGGCGAGCCGGGCGGGCCGATCACGCTGAAGAAGCGGCTTCCTCCCGGGGAGGCGTATCTGGAAACTGAAGCCCCCAAGGGTCAGATGGGGTTCATGATCGTCAGCGACGGTACGGCCGTTCCCTGGCGCGTGCGGTGCCGCAGCAGCAGTTTCAGCAACCTGTCGGTGTTGCCAGAGTTGTGTCGCGGCGTGCTACTGGCCGACATCCCGGCCATCGTCGGTTCGTTGGACCTGGTACTAGGAGAGATCGACCGATAACACTGCAATGCCCTCACCCCCGGCCCCTCTCCCACAGGGAGAGGAAAGAAGAGTACGTAAATCAGAAATCCCAAATCCTAAATCATAAATCCTCTTGTGGCTGAATACCTCGCACAATACTTGGCTTCCGATTGGCAGTGGCTGGCTTATGCCTTCGCGGCGTTGGTTCATGTTACCCTGCTGTTGACGCTGGTGCTTATGATCGGTGCCATCTGCAACTGGGGCGAACGGAAGGTCTCCGCGCGGATTCAAGATCGGCTGGGCCCCACGCGGACCGGCGGACGGTTTGGTTGGCTGCAATCGCCGGCTGACGGGCTGAAGCTGCTCAGCAAAGAAGACCTCATTCCTGCGGTAGCCGACCGCCTGCTGTTCCGACTAGCGCCCTACGTGAGCTTTTGCACGGCGCTATGTGTGCTGATGGCGTTGCCGTTTGCCGACGGCTGGGTTGCCCTACCGCTCAACTCGGCCGCGTTCTTCCTGCTGGCCGTTGGCGGCGTGGAAGTGTTCGGAGTAATCCTGGCCGGCTACGCCTCGGCCTCCAAGTGGTCGCTCTACGGAGCCATGCGTGCGGCCGCCCAGGTGATCAGCTACGAGATCCCGCTGGCCCTCTGCGTGGTCGTCCCGGTGATGATCGCCGGCACAATGGATCTGGTCGAAATCGGCAACCGCCAAGCCGGTTGGTTCGTCAACTGGCAGATCTTCCACGATCCGTTTACGTTCGTCACGTTTTTCATCTATCTGACTTGCATCGTCGCGGGCACGAACCGTGCGCCGTTCGACCTGCCCGAGGCCGAGAGCGAACTGGTGGCCGGCTTCATGACCGAGTATTCGGGGTTCCGCTGGAGCGTGTTTTTCATGGCTGAATACGGGGCCATGTTCGCGCTAAGCGGGCTGGGAGCGATCCTGTTTCTCGGCGGATGGAACGGACCGGTGCCGATCACCGCTTGGCTGGGCCTAATGTCCGACGTCCATCCGCTGGCCGGATACGTCGGCAACCTGTTGGGCATGACCAACATGATTCTGAAGTGCTCGGCCGGCATCGTCTTCATGATGTGGCTCCGTTGGACGCTGCCGCGGTTGCGAATCGACCAAGTGATGACCACTTGCCTGAAATACTGCGTGCCGCTCGCCTGCGCAATGCTGGTGGGGGCGATGGGTTGGACGTTTTTTGTTCGTGGCGGATTGGGGCCGCTAAGTGTAAATCCTGACACACATGCCCACGCGAGCGTGGGCATAGCACCCGGCAAAGAACCCGCTGTGAACACGATGTTTGGTGATCGCGTAAACGTTCAACACACGGAAGGAGGGCGATGACGATGCCGCCTGTCAATTGGCACTCCGTGTTCTTCCTGCTGTTTGGGTTGCTGGCCGGTGGGTTCGCCGTGGCCGTGGTCGTTTCGGACAACATCGTGCGGATGGCCGTCTATCTGGTGGCCGCGCTGAGTGCCGTGGCCGGGCTGTTCTTCCTGGCCGGTGCTGCGTTTTTGGGTGCCGTGCAGTTGCTGGTCTACGTGGGCGGAACGCTCGTGTTGCTGGTCTTCGGCGTGATGCTCACGGCACGCTCGCCGTTCGTCTCCATGAAAACCAATGCCGGACAATGGGTGGCCGCCGTGCTGGTGGCCGGGTCGCTGCTGGTCGTGTTGCTGCAAGCGGCCATGAGTGTCGACCGCTGGGCCGGCCCTGGCGAGACGGCCACCAGCAAAACGTTTGCCGCCGAAACCGCACCGGAAGCTACGTCCTTGGGCCTGGCGCTGCTGGGTGTTCGCGTCGATTCGATCGACCAGCCCGACGCGTCGTTGCGCCGCGGCATGTCGGGCCATTTGCTGGGATTTGAAATCGTCTCGGTTCACCTGCTTGTGGTACTCGTCGGCGCGGCCTATCTCGCCAGAGCGAGACGCCGCCGCACGGCAGCAACGCTTCGCGTGGTGGGTGGAGAGGGGCTAGAGGCTAGAGGCTAGGGACTGGAAGACGATCGAAAACTTGTTCCCAAGCTGGGGCTTGGGACCGAGACGAAGTTGGAACCGGGACGACGAACACAAACGCACGCAAAACCATGGACCTGATTACGCAACCCATCGGCGTTACGCATTACCTGATCGTCGGGGCGATTCTGTTCGTCTGCGGCATCGTGTGCATGGCGGCCAAGCGCAACGCGATCGGCGTGCTGATGGGCATCGAACTGGTGCTCAACGGCGCCAACCTGAATTTCGTGGCCTTTGGCAGTCCCGTGCTCTGGCCCGGCGGTCAGTCGGCCCTAGGGCTCGACGGTCAACTGCTGGCCCTATTCGTCATCGTGCTGGCGGCAGCCGAAGCGGCCGTGGCGTTGGCCATTGCCCTGTGCTTCTACAACAACCACGCTTCGGTCGACGTCGATCGGGCAGACAACCTCAAGGGATAGCAACTCGGGCCGTCGATGGAACTAACCACCCTATTGCCGATCCTGCTGGCGGCAGCCTGGCTTCTGCCACTGGGGTCGTTTGCGCTGATCGTGTTGTTCGGCCCCCGGATGGGCCGCGCCGGACAAGGGGCCGGAGCCTTGGCCGTGGGAGCCATCGGGCTTTCGTTGTTGCTCTCGCTGATCGCCCTGGCCGCTTGGATTACCCACTACCCGTTGCCATCGACCAAGCACCATCATGAACATACCGCCGCTCAAGAGACAGTTCCCAATGGCACGGGCCAACAGGAGGCCGAACACCACGGCCCGTCTTCCGCAGGCGATACCCACGAAACGACCGCACAACAAACCACTGGCCACGCGGTCGCTCGCCCGCAGCCAATCGCTGGCGACTGGTACTCGCTGGGCCGTTTCGGTCGCCTGGAATTGACGATCGGCTATTACATCGACGGGCTGACCATCGCCATGTTTTGCATGGTCACGCTGATTGCCACCTGCATCCACGTCTACTCGTTCGGCTACATGCACGAGGAACTCCACCCGGTAACCGACTCGATGGTCACCTGCTCCGACGGCCAACCGTTGCGACGCCGTGGGCGGTTCCACCGCTTCTTCCAGTACATGTCGCTGTTTTGCTTCAGTATGTTGGGGCTGGTTATCGCGGGCAATATTGCCATGGTGTTCGTGTTTTGGGAGCTGGTCGGCATCTGCTCGTATTTGCTGATCGGTTTCTACATCGAGCGTCGTTCGGCCTCGAACGCGGCCAACAAGGCGTTTATTGTCAACCGCGTGGGCGACTTTGGGATGATCGTGGGGCTAATGGCCGTGTGGACCGGCATGGGCACGTTTTCGTTCGCCGACGTGACCGACGCCACCGGCCGCATCGTGCAGCCGGGCATTTTCAGCCAGGTACGGCCTGCGGCAGCCGACCACCAATTGACTGTGCCCGACGGAATGGTCCGCTTCGCCGCGCAAAAAGAAATCGCCCAAATCGTGGCGACCTCGGCCAACACGACGGAAGCCCAGCAGCAAATCGCCGCCCAACTCGGCACGTGGCGCGACCAGGGCTACGGCTACACCCTGCTGGTCGTGGCCGGACTGGGAATCTTCTGTGGTTGCGTGGGTAAGAGCGCCCAATTTCCGCTGCATGTCTGGTTGCCAGACGCCATGGAAGGCCCCACGCCGGTAAGCGCCTTGATCCACGCCGCCACGATGGTCGCCGCCGGTGTTTATTTGGTCGGCCGTTTCTATCCGGTCTTTGCGCCGGAGGTGCTGCTGGTGATCGCCTACGCTGGTTGCATTACGCTGTTTATGGCCGCGACGATCGCCATCACGGCCACCGACATCAAACGCGTGTTGGCCTATTCGACCGTGAGCCAGTTGGGTTACATGATGCTAGCCCTGGGCGTGGGCGGTTGGCTGGCCGGTATCTTCCACCTGTTTACCCACGCGTTTTTCAAGTCGCTGTTGTTTCTTTGCTCGGGCTCGGTGATTCACGCCTGCGGGACCAACGAAATGCCCGAGATGGGCGGCCTGCGCAAAAAAATGCCGATCACGGCCTACACGATGTTGGTCGGTTGCTTGGCGATTTCCGGTGCCGGCATTCCGCTGTTGATCGGGATCGGGCTGAGCGGATACCACTCGAAAGACTACATCGTCGCCCAAGCATTGTCCTTCCATTGGCACAATCCGATGCACAGCGGGCTGTTGTTTTATCCGGCCGTGCTGGGTGCCGCGATCACAGCCTTCTACATGTTCCGGCTATGGTACCTGACGTTTGCCGGTGAGCCGCGCGACGAACACGTGGCGAAGCACGCTCACGAGTCGCCCCGGGAGATGACAATACCGCTGATAATCCTTGCCGTGTTTGCCGTGTGCGTGGCATGGAACATTCCAGGCACAAACGTTGGGCTGGAACCGTTGTTGGAACAGGGCCGGCCGCTGGGTATCGCCGAAGGCGCGTCGGTGTTGCACCCGGCCGAGCATTTAATCCACCAACCCGACATACACACCCAAGCAACGTGGATCGCGTTCTTCGCCGCCGTGTTGGGTTTTGTCGCCGCCACGTTGTTCTACGGCACGCGGAAGCTCAACCCGGCCGACGTGCGGCAGACGTTCGCTCCGATTTACCGTTTTCTCTGGCACAAGTGGTGGTTCGACGAACTCTACGAGTGGCTGTTCATCCGACCCCTGCTGGTGGTTTCCGGCTGGGTGGCCGCGTTGGACCGCCGCGGGATCGACTGGCTGGTCGACGGTTCAGCAAAGTTGGTCGCCTGGATTGCCCGACTCGACGACCACTTCGACCGGCTGTTCATCGATGGGTTAGTCAACCGCGTTGCCGAGGTCACGTACTCGACTGGCCTGCGACTGCGCACCGTGCAGACGGGGCGATTGCAGCACTATGTGCTTTGGATTGCCGTGGGCACGGTGGGGCTGTTCGTGCTGGTAAGTTTGTATTGGAACTACACGATTCCAGGAGGGTAGGCTTGCGAAGCCGCGAGCGGCGGCCATGCCGCACACTACCCACTGATCACTAACTACTGACTACTATCCAAAATGTCCGGAATCCTTTCCAATCCGATTGTTCTGCTGAGCCTGATCATCTTTCTGCCGACAGCGGCAGCCTTGGCGATTTGCTTTTTGCCCAAGGGTCGTGACGAGTTGGCCAAGTTGGTCGCACTGTTGACCACCGGTCTCGTGTTCCTGCTGACGCTTTGGGTTGCCCTGCCCGGGGGACCGGACGATGGTGTGCGCTTTCAGCTCGGCGTGAGCGAAATGCAGTACGTGGTGAGCGTGCCGTGGATCCCGTCGTTTGGGATCGACTACATGCTTGGGCTCGATGGTATCAGCTTTCCGCTGGTTGTGCTCACGTCGTTTTTAAGTTTATTGGCCATGGGCGCCAGTTGGACGATCAACCGCCATGTAAAGGCCTATTGCGCACTCTTCCTGCTTCTGGAAACAGGCATGCTGGGGGTGTTCATGGCGTTGGACTTCTTCCTGTTCTACGTCTTCTGGGAAGTGATGCTGCTGCCGATGTATTTTTTGATCGGTGTCTGGGGTGGTCCGCGACGCGAGTACGCGGCGATCAAGTTCTTTCTGTTCACTCTGGTGGGCAGTGTGTTGATGCTGGTCGCCCTACTGATGGTTTACTTTGCCAGCGACACGAACCAACTCGACGAAACCCAGCGGATCGCCGCGCACCTGGAGCCCACCGCAACGATCGAAACCGCGGCCAATGGTCAGACCCTGCCGGACCACACGTTCAACCTGCTGGCCCTGGCCGAGGTGGGCCAGTCGGCCGATTCGCCCTTCCGGCGGCCGTTGTGGCTGGGGCAATCGCTCGAGCGTTGGGCGTTTGTGCTGTTGTTCATCGGCTTTGTGATCAAACTGCCGGCCGTTCCGGTACACACCTGGTTGCCCGACGCCCATGTGGAAGCCCCGACGCCCATTTCGATGATCCTGGCTGGGGTGCTCCTGAAGATGGGCGGCTACGGGGTGCTCCGCGTTTGCTATCCGGTTTGTCCTCAAGCGGCCTGCGACTTGGCTTGGTTCGTCTGCGCCATTGGCGTGGTGAGCATGGTCTACGGGGCGTTGGCCGCGTTGGCCCAAAAGGACTTCAAGCGGCTGGTCGCTTACAGCAGTGTGAGCCACATGGGCTACGTACTGCTGGGGCTTGGCGTTTGGAGCGCTACGGCCGGCAACCTGTATGCCACCGACTACTGGAAGATGGGGGTCAGCGGGGCCATGTTCCAGATGATCGCCCACGGGATTAGCTCGGCCGGGATGTTCTTCCTGGTGGGCGTGATCTACGATCGTGTCCACCACCGCGACCTGGACAAGTTCGGCGGGCTGTTCGCCAAAATGCCGGTCTACAGCGGGTTGGCCGTGGTGATTTTCTTTGCCGCCATGGGCTTGCCCGGGCTGTGCGGATTCTGGGGCGAAGTCTACGTGGTGCTGGCCTCCTGGCAATTCAGCATGGCGTTGGCTGTGGTGGCGGCCTCTGTCGTGATCCTCACCGCAGGCTACATCCTTTGGACGATCCAACGAGTGTACCTCGGTCCCGAATACAAAGGCCCTCACGGCGACGAGCTACGACCGATCAGCACACGCGAGTTGGCCATCGCCGCGCCGCTGGTTGCGTTGGCCCTGTTGTTGGGCGTGTACCCCCGGGCGTTGCTTGATTACACCACGCCGACGACCGACGCAATGGTCGATCGACTGGCCACGGCCGTTGAGTCGACGCCGGAGGGGACCGATATGGTTTTATCTCACCGGCTGCAACCGGTGGGCTTGGAAGAAAACGCCCTAGTCCCCACCCCCTGATCCCCAACCCCTAATTTCCCCTGTGACGTTCTACGACCTCGTACAACACGCCCTAAGCGACACGTTTCGCACGTCGGTTCCGTTGTTTCTGCCGGAACTGGTGCTTTGCGGTACGATTGTCTTGTTGCTGCTGGTGGCCATGCTGGCGCCGCGGTGGAAGACGGCGGCCCTGTATATTGCCCTGGCCGGCACGCTGGCGGCCCTGGTGCTGGCGGCTCCGTGGCAAACCCTCAGCGAGGGCACGACCATTGAACCCACGCCCATCTTCACCGGCATGTTGATGGTCGACGGGTTTTCGATTTTCCTGCGCTGTTTGCTGTTGTTCGCCGCCGTGCTGCTGATCGGGCTGACGATGGTTTCCGGCGTGCCCGAGGCGGATCGAGCCACCGAGTTCTACGTGCTCATCCTCGGTGCTCTGCTGGGAATGTGCCTGATGGTGGCAGCCAACCACATGTTGATGGTCTTCCTGGCCGTGGAAATGGCCAGCGTACCGTCGTACGTATTGGCTGGTTTCGAACGTGAACGCCGCGACAGTAGCGAAGCGGCATTGAAATACGCCGTGTTTGGCGCCGGCACGGCCGGGGTGATGCTCTACGGGATCAGCTTGTTGGTCGGCACACTGGGTTCGGCCCATCTGCCGACGATGGCCGCTCAACTGGCCGAACTCATGCAGAGCGACGCGTCGAGCAACCTCGCCATGGTCCTCGTACTCGGTAGTCTGGCTGTGTTGGTCGGCCTGTCGTTTAAGCTTTCAGCCGTCCCGTTCCACTTTTGGGCACCCGACGTATTCGAAGGCGCAACGGCGGAAGTGGCTGCATTTCTTTCGGTACTCAGCAAGGCCGCCGCGCTGGGGCTTCTGGTCCGGTTAGCCATGACATTTGCTACGCCAGCTCTCGGCGAAACCGCGACCGAACTCGTGCCTGTGCAACATTATCTGGCCGGCGTAATCGGCCTATTGGCCGCCGTGACCTGCACGTTTGGCAATCTGGCGGCTTATGGACAAACAAACGTCAAACGGCTGCTGGCCTACTCGACGATCGCGCATGCCGGCTACCTGATGATGCCCGTGGCCGCTGCCGTCGCTCTGGCCAGTGCCGATTCGAGTGCCGCCCGCGATGCTCTGGCGGCGGTGGGTTTCTACCTGGGCGTCTACGTGTTCATGAACTTGGGAGCGTTTGCCGTGGTCGCCGCGGTACGCAACGCCACGGGCAGCGAGCAGATCGACGACTACGCCGGGCTGATTCGCACTTCGCCTGGGCTGACGCTGTGCTTCGCCGTCATCCTCTTCAGCCTGGTGGGAATGCCGCCACTGGCCGGATTCGCCGCCAAGTTTGCCGCCTTCGCTGCACTGGTCGACGCCAAGCTGTTCGTCCTGCTGCTGGTCGGGGCGCTAAACACTGTGTTGAGCCTGTTCTATTACTTGCGCGTCGTGCGCGTGATGGTACTGCAGCCGGAACCGCAGGAGGGTAACGCCCCAACGATTCCCATGCTCTCGCCGCCGGGCGCCTATTGTGCGTTGCTGACGCTTCCGATTTTGGTTTTGGGTGTTTGGTGGAGCGGCCTGTTTCACCTGGCCCAAGCGGCCGCCACATTGCTTGTGTGTCGTTGAGGCCAATGCCGATGCTCCAATCGTTTGCCATGATGAACCGTCGACAGATCCTCGCCGTGCTGAACCGTTTATTGGCGATCCAGTGCCGATCGTTGCCGCAGTATCTTCAGCAAGCAAGGCCGTGGACCTGCCGCGACGACGAACCGGTGCTGGCAAGTTTGGACAACATTGTGGCCGACCAGCGGGCGATGGCCCAACGCATCAGTGACGCTATCGGGCAGTTGGATGGCCGGCCGACCGTGGGTTCGTTCCCCTCGGACTTCACGGATGTCAACGATTTGGCGATGCACGCGCTGCTGCCACGGCTGATTGCGGCCCAACGACAGGACATCGCCACGTTGGAGCAATGCTCGGACGAGTTGATCACCGTCGGCGAGCTACACGAGTTGGCCGAAGAAGCCCTGGGCGCAGCCAAAGGTTACCTTGAAATCCTCGAACAGCACGTTCGTCCATAAATCGTCTCCTGCCCCCATGCCCTACTTCGACACCCATGTCCACCTCGATCAACCCGAGTTCGACGACGATCGCGCCGACGTGATTGCTCGAGCGGTTGAGGCCAACGTGACAGGCATGCTTTGCGTGGGCATCACGGCGGCGTCGAGTCGGGCGGCCGTGCGACTGGCCGAACGACACTCAGAGATCGTCGCCGCCATTGGCATTCAACCCAACTACGCGGCCAAGGCTGACAAAATGGCCTGGGAAGAAATCGCCGCGTTGGCCGACCACGGTTGTGTGGTGGCCCTGGGGGAAACGGGCTTGGATCGTTACTGGGACTTCACGCCGTTCGACGTGCAGCGCGACTACTTCGATCGCCACCTGCGTCTGGCTCAAGATATGGACCTGCCCGTGGTAATTCACTGCCGCGACGCCGAGGCCGATCTGATGCCGATGCTTCGTGAGGCCGTCGAGCGCAAACCACTACGCGGCATTCTCCACTCGTTCAGCGGCGATGCCGCCATGGCCGCCGAGTGCCTCGAATTGGGCCTGCACATCAGCTTCGCCGGGATGGTCACCTACACGAACAAAAAATTCCGCGCGTTGCGGGAAGTGGCCGCCACGATTCCGGCCGACCGGCTGTTGATCGAAACCGACAGCCCCTATCTGGTCCCTCATCCCCTGCGGGGAAAACTGAAACGCAACGAACCGGCTCAAGTGGTTCTTACCGCGAAGTGTCTGGCCGAATTACGGAAAGTCACCTCTGAACAATTGGCTGCCAAAACCACGGCCAACGCCCGGCGTTTGCTGGGGTTGGAGTGACTGGGGTGACTGTTGGTGTCTTGGGTGGCTGGCCTGCGGAGTGTTTCGCGCGTAGAGTTTTTGACGTGGTTTGGTATGTCCAAAATCGTGGGCAGCCCAGTCCCACCGGGCGCAGCCGGTGGGGCTTCTGCGACGCTGAGGATACGCTTCTGCAGGTTGTTCACGCGACAAATCACCTCCAGAAATTCTATCTTGACGAACAACGTCTCTTTCTACGAAGGAAACACCCGATGGTTAAGACCCTAAGCACGATGTTGCCGTTGGGCACAAAGGCCCCGGACTTTTCGTTGCCGAATGTCGACGGCACCACCGTCTCGCTGGCCGATTTCGCCGATGCGAAGGCGCTGTTGGTAATCTTCATGTGCAACCACTGTCCCTACGTGAAACACGTGGCCGACGAGTTGGCTGCTTTGGCGTCGGAGTACCAAACGCGTGGCGTCGCCGTGGTGGGCATCAACTCGAACGACGTGGAGCACTACCCCGAAGACTCGCCCGAGAAGATGGCCCAAGAGGCTAAGCATCGTGGCTACACGTTTCCGTACCTTTACGACGAATCGCAAGAGGTAGCCAAAGTTTACCGAGCGGCCTGCACACCCGACTTTTTCCTCTTCGACGGCCAGCAACAACTCGTCTACCGTGGACAACTCGACGACAGCCGCCCGGGGAACGATCTACCGATCACCGGTGCCGACCTTCGGACCGCTATCAACGCCGTGTTGACCGGCACCCCCATGCCCGAGGACCAGAAGCCCAGCATCGGGTGCAATATCAAATGGAGGCCGGGCGGCGAGCCGGAGTATTTTGGATGAAAACGACGCGAACGCTGGAGGCTATGCCGACACTCGCGTGAGTACACAAACAGCCAACGAGCATGTCCACGCAAGCGTGGACATGGCATCCCGGGAAATGACGGCCGTGCATCGGTGACCGTCACTCCGTAATCTCGATCCGATTCGACTCCGGATCGAGAATCACACTCTCATAGCACCCGTCGCCCGTCGTCCTTGGGGCGGACGCCACGTGGTGGCCATCGCGTGCCAGACGGTCGGTGAGTTGATCGACCTTCTGTTTGGAACCCACCGACACCGCGAGATGGGCATAGCCCGGCAGGTCCGTATTACGAGACGAACCTGCGTCGACCACATCCGGACGGTGCATCAATTCGAGCCTCGCACCCGAAGCGAAGCTCACGAAACACGACGTGAAACATTTGCTCGGGTTGTGGTAGTTCTCGGAACACCGCCCCTCGAAGTACTCCGCGTAAAACGCCTTCATCTGTTCGAGATCGTTTACCCAAAGGGCGATATGCTCGATGGTGACCATGGGAGTCTCAGGGTGTATGCTCGTGCAAGAGTCTTCCGTTTTGGGGGCGCGACCAACGGTCGCGGCTTCATATGCCGACGAACCGTGGTTCGACCAGGGTGGGAATCACACCGGCTTCGTGACCGCGGCGAAGCAACTCGGCGACGGCTGCCCGACCGCGCGAGCTGAAGTCGAGCGTCCAGTCGTTGACGTACATCTCGACAAATTGATCAGCCTTTGCGTGGTCCAGGCCGCGGCCGTATTGCAGGGCGTGGCCAAGCGCTTCGTCGCGATGTTCCAAACCGTAGCGAATGCTTTCCAGCAAGAGGCGATGCACATCGGCAATGATCTCCGCACCGAGGTTCTTGCGGATGGCATTGGCACCCAAGGGCAGCGGCAACCCGGTCTGCTCGAACCACCATTGGCCCGTGTCGACGATCAGATGAAGGTTCTGCTCGCCGTAGGTGAGTTGGCCCTCGTGGATGATCAATCCGGCATCGATCGGTTTGCCCTCGAACTGCCCAGTCGTGATTTGCCCAGCCTCGACGACGTCGAGAATCTGGTCGAACGGCACCACGACATGTTCAAACTCGGTACCCAAGCACATCCGCAAGGCCAGGAACGCCGTGGTCAACGTGCCTGGCACGGCGATGGTCGCTTGGCGAAACGATTCCAGGGGAGCCTGCTGCCGGGCGACGAGCATCGGTCCATAGCGATCACCCATGCTGGCTCCGCAGTTGCACAACACGTAGCGGTCGGCTAGGTAGGCGTAGGCGTGTAGGCTGACAGCCGTCAGTTCCAACTCGCCGCTGAACGCCCGACGGTTGAGCGTTTCGATATCGACCAATTCATGTTCGAAGCGGTAAGGCCCGGTATCGATCTTGCCGTTGGCCAAGGCATGAAACATGAAGGCGTCGTCGGGATCGGGACTATGGCCCACGCGGATAAGCAACCGGGAATCGTTCACGTGCTTGCTCGGCGGTTGGAGGATCGTTGCTTTAGTCGTTCTTGGTCATTGGTCGCCAAGATCAAGGCAATGCCCTCAAAGTTGACGACCAACGGGAGCGGATCGCTGCCTGGGTACGGTAGCGCCCATTAGCTGCGGTACGAACCGCGTTGTGTTGAACAGGCGGCGCCGCGGCCAGTTTGGTGTAGCCGGCGAATCCCCGCGTTCGACATGGGTGGCGCACACCGGGATCTCACCAATGCAGACGGGGCGACAGATTCCTGCCGCCCCACACATGGATCAAGGCTACCACCACAAAGAGTGGTTGGCTGAAGCGCCCGGGGCGCTGTTGCCGATTGTACCCGGTTACGCTTCCAGCGAGAACCCACCGCCGGGCAGATCGTCGACTACCGGTACCACGGGCGTGTCGTTCGACGTAAGATCGACCGTCGGGAAAGCGGGAGCGGCAATCGCTCCCCCCTCTTCCTCGATGGCTGTCTCCTCGAACACCGTCGCCTCCGATTCTGTCGTGCCCACCTTTTCGCACACCTGGCGCCACGTTTCGCGCTCCTGGTTGAGCACGCGGAGGGCATCTTCGGCCTTTTTCTCGTCCCGCTCGAAATTGGCTTCCATCAGGCTGCGGAAGATGAACATATAGATCGCGGCAATCTTACTGACCAAATCGGGAGCCGCTTCCTGATCCAATCCTCCCAGAATTTGGCTGATACACTCTTGCGCGTGAATGAGCCGTTCGCAAGCATCTTCGTCTTCGCCCTCCTGCCATTTCTGCTTCGCCTGCGTGACGGAACGAATGGTCGCCTCGACAAGCATCAAGTGCAGCTTCTGCGGCGTGGCCGTGAGGACCTCGGTAACCAAGTAGTTTTCCCGAGCCGACGTATGCATAAACGGGTTCCTTTCCGTAAATTATTGATCTTTGCATTGAAAATGAGCCCCGATGCAAGCGGATATGCTGCCATCACCGGCCTCCCGTTGGTCGGCTTGGCTCATTTACCATGCAAGACCCCATAAACAATCCGTTTTTATTGATATTCGCAAAAGTGGTGAACCGGCCACGCAGCGGATTTTCGCACGATTGCCGGGCTTCCGTTGGTTGCCCTCGTGCCACCACTTATGCGACGCTCAGTAACGAACTCAACTCGACGATCCCGTGTAGGGCTTGACCGGTGAGAAGCTTTCGAGTATCGACAGGTTGTTCTGCGTCTTACCGATGGCCAGTTCCATGTAATAGAATTGGGTCCAAAGCCGTTCCTCTTCCGTCTCCAATCGCTCATCCAGGAAGGTAATGCGTTCCTCGTTGTCGGCGATTTGGTCCGCGAGCGTATTGTAGTGCCGGGTGAGAAGCGAGTTTTCGTCTTCGCTGGTCATTCCGTCGATTAGTTCACCTAACTTTGCCGACAAACCGAATTCTTCGTCGAAAAGCAAGGCTTTCAGCGAGTCGATATCGTCGGCGAATTTTTCACTCAACAGGTCGGAGTCAAACGTCAGTAGCCCCTCCTCGTTCATATCAATGCCGATCTCCGCCAACGATTTGATCGTCCCGTTGACGGCAAACTGCCCGCTGAGCATATACGAAAGGTTGGTGTCCAAACGCAGCGCCGTGGAGTCGCCAAACAGCACCGCCCGGGTGTCCGAATCGGCATCGTAGGCCATATACCCGTTGAGCGCCTCGCGAAACAGGTTGTAGTTGCTTACCATCGCTTCTACCGTGGCCACTAGATCTTCATCGGTTGTATCGACGGTAATTGTTACCGGTTGATCCGATGCCTGCTTGATATCCAGAGTGACTCCCGACAGAACCGAGGTAAACGAGTTGGAACGCGACGACACGAGGATGCTCGTGGCGGCCTTGTCCTTTGTTCCGTAAAGCAACAGGGCATCCTGGGCCTCGACGGTCTCGTTGAAATCGAGTTTTAGTTGTGAAGTGTCGATCGTTAGCCGCCCGGCCTTCCCTGTTTGCTCGCTGACGATCGAAAGGCGGTAGGGCTTGCTCGATCCATCGACGAAACTGGTCGCTTGCGCACCCATCCCCAGGGCGTTGATCTTATCCTGTAGATCCTGAAGCGAGTCGTCTTCCTCCAATTCAATGGTATACGTCATCGAACCGTCGACCACTTTGCGAACAGTACCGTCGATCTCCACTTCGGTCACGTCGCGAAGAAGCCCCAGATCTTGTGCCGTGGTTGAATCGCCCTCGGTGATCTTAAACTCAAAATTGCCATCGGCCGTGTCGTAAACTCGGATTCCGTCGCCGGTTTCGTTGATTTCGGCAACCAGATTGAATCCGAGACGATTGATTGTTTGAATGACATCTCCAACCGTTTGGTTTTCGGTGCGGCTTAAGTTGATGGTGCCCTGTTTACCCGCACTGTCGGTGAATTTTATCTTTCCGAGCGCGACACCCGCCCCGCCGTTGAGATCCGCCAGGAGGGTGTTTTCCGCAACGACCTGCAAATGCATGTCGCCGCTGTCGACGGCCGTCGTCTCGGCATCGACGGCAATCCCCAGCTTGTCGGCCGTTTCTGTTGCGTCGGCATTGGCAATAATCAGGTTGCTCACCGATCCGCCGGTTACATCGCGCAACTCAATGCCGTTCTTCGCGGAGTTCACACTAGCTTCGATACCCACGTCGGCCGCGTTGATAATATTGATCACTTCGTCAAGCGTTTCAGCCCCAGAGAGATCGACCGTATCGGAATGCCCATTTCGATCGCTGAGTTCCAACGCTCCCAGTTTGCCGAAGCCATTGCCGCCGTTGAGGCTGCTAAGCAAGGGCGACTTAGCGCCGCCGAGAATCCGATCGCCGGTAATCACTCCATCCACCGACTCGCCATCGAGCCCCAGCGCCGACAGCGCCCTGGTACTGTCTCCAAAGGCCGGCGTCAGCGAGAGTTCTTCCGTACCCTCGGTCAAATCGGTGATTACGATACGTTCACCGTCGTCAGAAATTTCGGCCTTCAACTTGCCGGGAGCGGCCTCGTTGATCGCTTCGAGGACATCCCCCAAGGTACGGTCGTAGTCGACGTCGGAAGACCCGCTATCCAACGGCGAGAAATCGATCTTGCCGGTGGTGCCATCGCGGAGTGTAAACTGGATATCGGCCAGCACTTCGCTAATGTTCACGCCGCTGCCGTCGTTGAGCACCTCCAAGTCGAGATCGTCGTAGAGGTAGATCATGTCTTGACCGTCGACGACGCTGGCCGCCTCATTGATGCCGGCCAAACCGAGTGAAGCCGCCGTAGTCCCCGAGCCAACCTCTTGGACCACCAAATTCGACGACGTCTGGCCCGTGTTGTCGACCAGTCGGATACTATCGCCATACACTTCGGCCGTCACGTTGATGTTCTGTTCGCTGTTGATGGCATCGAGCACATCGTCCACAGTCTGCACGGTCGACAAATCGATCTCCGCGCGAGCACCGCTGCGGTCGGTAATAAGAATGGTTCCGCGGGCAACCCCTTCGCCTCCGCCGAAATGTTCCAGCGACATGCTGTCGGAAACATTCTTACCGTGACGGAGCGTTACCACCCCGCCGCCCAGCGAATCGGTTTCCGATTTCACTCCCGTGCTGAGCATCTGATGGCTTTGCACGGTTTGTAGTGCCGTAAACTGGTAAGTTCCTTTCGGGGGGTCGCCCGTCACCGTGGCGGCCAGAACATCGGGATTCGAACTGGTCGCTATCCGTTTGTCGTAGACCTCCTCCTTGCCGAGGTTGTCGCTAATCAGCTTGACCGACAACAAGTAGGCCGACAATTCCGTGACGGCAACCTGCTCCTCTTCTAGGGCATCGGTTCGCGTCTGGACGAGGTCTCGAGACTGAGCCTCGATCGCCATGAGCTGTTCGATGATGCTGCCATAATCGATGCCTGACAGCAGACCAATGCTTGTCGTCATGCCAGCCATGAGCTGTTTCCCATCTTCAAATCAGAAATACGGGGAAATTTAGCTGTACCTACCCTCTTTCCTCAATCGGTCGTTCGGCGCCCGAATACCAAAGGAACTTTCCGGTTACGTAGGGTTTGTCGAAACAGCCGGCGGGTACCCCCCTAGAATGGGCCGAAAGCACACGCCACGCAAATCCGCGGCAATCGGAAAATCTTGCATTATCCGCATACTTTCACTCAACGACCGCAGCCGGTCACGTCGAAGCAGAATAGAGTCGTATACGGCAACTTCCGCGCATGGTGCGCGCAGGTTAGCGACCAACGGGAGGCGGGCTTTCGACCTGCGGTGCTGGCCGCATCGCTTGGCCCACTGCCTACTGCTTCGTAATCACTCCGTCAATATCCGGAAGAACAACCGGAGGAGATTGAGTTCATGGCAAGCGTTTATTCGGACACGACTAGCCAAACAGTCGCCAAGCAATACGAAAACTACCCCTATCCCCTACGGAACCCGGCCGACGAACACAAGCGGCTGATGATCTCGCATGTCGACAATCTCCACGCGCTGAACCATTACGGTTTTCGTGGACGGCGCGACTTCAGCCAGGGATTTCGGGTACTGGTCGCCGGCGGCGGCACGGGCGACGCTACCACCTGCCTGGCCTGTCAGTTGGCCAAAACCGACGCCCGAATCGTTCACCTCGATCTCAGTTCCAAAGCCATCGACATTTCGCGTCAGCGCGTGCGTGCCTGGGGCCTGGAGCATCGCGTCGAGTGGATCCAAGACTCGCTGTTGAAACTGCCCGAATTGAATCTCGGCGAGTTCGACTACGTCAACTGCTCAGGTGTGCTCCACCACTTGGCCCAACCCGAGGAAGGGTTGGCCGCGCTCGACTCGGTACTGGCCGACGACGGCGTCATGGCCATCATGGTCTACGGCCAGTACGGTCGAACGGGCGTCTACCAAACCCAAGACCTGATGCGTCTACTCGCTCCGCCCGAGCAACCCTCGGCCGAGCGCGTCGAAGCAACGCGTAACGTGCTCAGTGCCTTGCCGCCGACCAACTGGATGCGTGCCGGCTCACCGCACCTCTACGAGAAGGCCGACAACCACGAGATTTACGACATGTTCCTGCACTCGCAGGACCGTGCCTACACCGTGGGCGAACTCTACGAGTTTCTCGACAGCGCCGGATTGAATCTGATCGAGTTCGACCCTCACCACCGCCTGCACTACGACTACCGCTACGCCGGCCCGTTGGCCACGCTGGCTGCCAATCTCCCCAAGCGGCAACAACAGGCCGCGGCCGAACTATTCTGGGGAGCCATCCACAAACACGCGTTTTGGGCGTCGCACAAAACAGATACCATCGCCGATCCGAACGACCCCGACAACATACCAACTTTCGTCGGGCCGGCCCTCATGTTGAAAACCCGTGAGCACTTCATCCACGCACGCGGCAAGTACTTCAGCCACGCCATGAATATGCCGGGCGGGCTCAGTCTGGAGATGAAAATCCCGGTCACCCCCAGTCGTGCACGTATCGCGGAGCTCATCAACGGCACACGCACCATCGGCGCCATCGCTTGGCAGGTGGCCAGCGAAGAAGGTATTACCGAAGCACAAGCTATCCAAGAAATTGTCGCTCTGGTCGAGGTCTTCAGTCGCCAGGACTTACTCCTCCTGCGACACCGTTCCGTTTGGGCACCTCCGAACCTAGAGGGCTGCATGGCACCCGTGCCGTCGCCGAAAGGTCGCCAACATTTCCGGTCAACCTCCTGAACGCGTTACCGTTCTGAGCCTCGGCCGATATCTAAACAAAAAACGGCCCACCCGGTCGAAACCGGATGGGCCGTTTGGGTTTTTAGCTAGTCGAAAGCTTCACTTACCGCAGGAGCGAGAGCACGTTGTGTGGCTTAACGGCCCCGTGACCCTGACAAAAAAGCTGTAAACCGAGTGCCACGGGCTTTGCCAGTGTCGTGCTGGGGTTGGCTTTCTGATATGTCTTCAAACTGAAAACGTTTCTGATGTTGGAGCCGCAGATGGGCGCAGATAAACGCATAAAGAAAGGCTGGTAAGGCATGCACGGCTGCCGGCCTCAAGGGGGTACTGGCAGTGGCACACTCCGATAATGCCACACAGCCGATCCTCTCGTTGCCGTTGGCGACGCTGACGATTTTGCGGCTCTGACTGCAACGAGGATAACACCAACTCCGCGAAATCATCGCTGCTATCCGCCGGAGTCTACTCCGAAAGACACACTGGCTGGCAAGCAGCCAGTGGCACCCTACGACCCAGCCTATAAAGCCTTGCCCTTCCAGAACAACGCGAGGGCCTTGTCGAAGGTTCGCGAGAAGATCGCGATGTCGGCCGACTTGCCGGGCTGAAGGCTGCCCGTGCGTTGGCCGAGGCCCAGGAGGGTCGCCGGATTGAGTGACGCCATCCGTACGGCTTCGTGAACCGGCGCGCCGGTGAATTTCATGAACCGCTTCACGCCGTCGTTCAGCAGAACGTTGCTTCCGACCATGGTGCCGCTGTCCACATAGTGAACGCCCTGCTCCGTGCTGCGGACCTTGCGGTTCATGTAGTCGTAGATCCCAGGCTTGGCCCCGGCCGACATCACGGCGTCGGAGATGAGCACAATGCGATCGCTACGTTTCGCCCGTTGGGTCACCTGCAACAAGTCGGGGGCCACGTGGTTGCCGTCGGGATTTAGCTCGGCGAAAACGTGCTGCCGGTTCAGCGCGAAAGCAGCAAGGCCCGGCTCGCGATGGTCGAGGCCGCTCATGGCGTTGTACAGATGAGTGCAGCAGACCTTCGAGCGATCACACACGGCCGCGGCCCGTTCGGCACTCGCCAGGCTGTGGCCCACGCAGGGCAGGATGCCGAGTTTCCGCATCGCCGCCGGCAGTTTTTCTGCGCCCTTCAGCTCCGGGGCAAACGTCATCATCTGGATGCGACCGCCGGCGATCTGCTGGAGCTTTCTCAAATAGGCCAGACTCACGGGCCGGACATATTCTTCCTGGATGCCGCCCCGCTTGTCCGGGCTGATGAACGGCCCTTCCAGGTAGAGCCCTGGAACACGCTCCGAACAAGAAGCCGACGCCAACAGGTTCGCCATACGCCGGACGACCGATTCGTCGGCCATCATCGTTGGTACGAAGCGGACAATGCCGTGCGAGAGGAGCGTCTTATCGAAATGCTCTAACCCGGCTTCGGTGCAAGTTTCCCAGCCCACCAACCCCGCACCGTGGATGTGCAACTCGATGAGTCCCGGTGTGACGTAGCCGCCGCGGGCATCGAATTCGGCCGCCCCGCGAGGCGTCTTTCTTGCTTCGCCAGCGTAGCGGATACGACTGCCCGTGAAAATGACGGTTCCGCCCGGTATCGATCGATCCGGCAGAACCACCTCGCCGTTTTGAATGCAGATGGTGTTCACAACAGATGCCTGGTATTGCTTTGCTACTCGCGGGGACTTTCCATGCCGAAGGGGAGTTCGAGCTGGGGGTCTTTTCCCTCATCTGGGCAAAGCTCCTTGAAGAGCATACTGGGTTGGATGTCGCGGTTGTGTTGGTACTTGTCGCTGGAATATTCATCGAACTCGCCGCGAATCTCGTGGTAGAAGATCTGGCAGATTGCCACGCCGGGGTAAATTCGCACGGGCTGCACGGCGAACATCTCCAAAGTCCAGTAGCCGCAGAAGCCCACGTCGCCGAAGCCGGCCGTCACGTGGACAAAAAGCCCCAGCCGCCCGACCGACGAACGGCCCTCGATCATCGGCACCAGATTGTGGGTTTCGGTCCGCTCGATGGTGCGTCCCAGGTAGAGCTGGTTGGCATGCAACACGAGGCCTTCGGGCGGGATCGCAATTCGCCGCACGCGGTTGGGTCGCTGCATGTCGAGCACCACCTCTTCATAGGTCATCAACTCGTCGTGCAGGGTAAGGTTGTAGCTGTTGGGGTTGAGGTTCGACTCGTCGAACGGGTCGATGACAATATTGCCGCCCAACTGCGACTTGATTTCGTGGCCGGAAAGAACCATGGCGGAGGAATCTCCCAAAGCGATGCCGCAAGTAGTTTTTTATCGACGCCTGTTTCACTTCACTCGCTCCCAAGCTGAAGCTTGGGAACCAGGGCAAACTCGTATCTGTGCGACTGCTCAGACCGTCTCCACACCGATCCGGGGGCAGACATCGGCCAAGGGGCAATCGTCGCAGGCCGGCTTTCGTGCGTTGCACACCCGGCGGCCGTGTTGGATGAGCTGGTGGCTCAACACAATCCATTCCCGCTGGGGGAACTGTCCGATCAGGTCGTCTTCGATCTTTTCCGCGTTTTTGTTGTCGGTCAACCCTAGTCGACGGCTAAGCCGGGTGACGTGGGTGTCGACAACCACACCGGTCGCTCGACCGAAGGCCGTTCCCAGCACGACATTGGCCGTCTTGCGGCCGACGCCCGGCAGTTGGACCAGTTGGTCTAGGTCCTCGGGCACCTGGCCGCCAAAGTCGCGATCGAGAATCGCACAACAGGCCTGGATGTTTTTGGCCTTGTTGCGAAAGAAGCCCGTGCTTTGGATGTCTTTCTCCAACTGGGCCGGTTTTGCCGCGGCGTAGTCGGCGGCCGTACGGTATTTGCTAAACAGGTCCTTGGTAACGCGATTCACGCGTTCGTCGGTACACTGGGCCGAGAGGATCGTAGCGATCAATAATTGCAGCGGATTGCTGAAATCGAGCGAACAGGTGGCCTCCGGATAGGCCTTATGCAGGCGCCGGCTGATCTTGGCGGCGTGTCGTTTGGCTTCGGCTGATACGGGCAACGTTGGATTCTCAAATGAGGAGGAAAGCGTGTTGCCGCGTGACACGTAACCGAGGAGTCCGCGGACGATGCTTGGTTTTTCGTTTCCGTGCTGGGAACGTCGATCCTCAAAACGCCAATTCTTGGAACGTCTAGTCCTGCAATGTCGATTCTTGAAACGGGGGTTCCCGTGTGGGGAGTCAATTGTGGCTCAGTGGGCTTGCGTGTGTCAAGTGTTGGGTCGCGCGGTGCTGATAGGGCCGTGTTGCGTTGGCCTGCGGCGCAGAGCGTGCCTATAATCCCTACGACAGATAGGACGTGCCGTTGCGTTGGTGGCGTCGGGTAGCGTCGCGTGCAACCAGCGGTCGCGGTCTTTTTGAGGAATGTCGGGCAACCGTTTGTTTCCGGGCCCCAAATCTCTAGTCTCCAGCCCCTAGTTTTGATGGGAATCTCATGTCGTTCAGCACACACGACGCCCCCTCCTTCTTGAGGGGGATCGACTCGTTCAATCGTCGCGCCTATTTCGACAGCCACGACCAGTGGGAGCAGTGCTGGATTGCCGAGGGTCGGCCGAACTCGGGGTTTTTCAAGGGATTAATCCAGACGGCCGTAGCGATGCACCACCTGAGCCACCACAACCTTCCAGGTGCCCAGAAGCTCTTAGCCCGGGCACACGAGACACTCGCACCATTTCGTCCGCATCACCTGGATCTCGATGTCGACGCGCTGCTGGCCCAGGCCGACAAATGTGTGGATTATGCGGAATCTGCGACCGGGGCGGAAATGCTCCCGGCTGAGTTGGCTCCACAGATCAACCTGAAGCCGGCCCCCAACGCGCAACGCGGGTGAGGTATGGTTGTCTTGCGGAAACCGACTTCTCGGGACCGAAAACTTGGTTATCCGGGTTCCCGTTTATTGGCTAGCAAACGCCCGTAGACCGCAACCTGTCGGCGTGCGGCCGGTTGTGTGTGGCGCTGGTTTCCCCTAACTGAAAGATGCAGCATGTCGGCCTTTGATGATCTTGCATTTTCAGCAGAGGACTTTTCGGGCAGGGCACGGTTGTTTCCGTTGCCCAACCTGGTGTTGTTTCCTCATGTAATGCAGCCTTTGCACGTCTTTGAGCCGCGGTATCGCGAACTGCTTGAAGACGCAGTAAAGGACGACCGACTGATTGCCATGGCGGTGCTCTCTCCCGGCTGGGAAGAAAACTACGAAGGGCAACCGCCACTTTACCCGATGGCCTGTTTGGGACGAGTTGCCACGCACCACCGCCTGGAAGACGGCACCTACAATCTTCTACTGCTGGGTCTTCGCCGTGTACGCCTGATCCGTGAACTGTCGTGTAGTTGCCGTTACCGGATGGGCGAAGTTGAAGTGTGCGACGACTTCAATCCGCCGCAACACGCTACCGCCCAGGTGGCCATGCAACGCCAGTTGCGCGAGGCGTTTCTCAAGATGCTCCCTTCGCTGCCCGAGGCGCAGGATCAAGTGGATCAGCTATTAGGTACCGACGTGTCGCTGGCCGTTCTGACCGACATCATCAGCTACATGCTCGATATTGACCTGTGCAACAAGGAGGCGTTGCTGGCCCAGTTAGACGTGTGTCGGCGTGCGGAGATGCTTCTTCAGCATTTGACCGTTGCGGCGGCCGACATGTCGCCTGGCGCGGCCGGCCAATTCAGTTTTCCACCCCAATTCAGCGTCAACTGAAGCTGAGTCGATTTCCGGTTGTCGGGCGCCCCCGGGGTAGGTAGATCTCCTGGTTCCCACGCTTCGAGGCTGGAAGAAGTAGGAAGCCGTTTCAAAACTGGTGTCGAGGTCATTCGTTCGGCGAATAGACGAACCCGAAGCCGGGTTTTGAAACCGCCTCCAGTAACACCTCAGCAGCTGGCCGAATGGCCACCCCCGGTTTTTCGATTATTCGACCGCCAAAACACGAAAGGGCGAAAGAAGAGAAGGATGATCGTAGTTTCTTCTTCTCATCGCGTCCTCGCCCTTTCATGCTTTCGCGGCTCTTTGGAAGTCGTTCTGTTTTTTCTGGCCATGCACCCTTCCTTTGGCTGAAGTATTGCCAAATACCGATTTCCGCAGCCTCTTCGCGTCACGGCTGGCCAACAGATGCATTGGCTCGCACTGCGAGTGACGCAAGGCGTCCGCCCCTTGGGTTCCCACCACACGGCATCGTGGGAACCAGGGGGATGGCCCTCCGACTTCGCCGCTCTCCTGCCTCCCCCCCTCCTTGACCTCCCGATCGGGTGGTAATACCATACAGTGTTTGTTCGCCTCGCATGAGAGATACTTTCCATGGCTACACGTGCGGATCTTTCTGAAACGATCCAAGGCAGTATTCCCGTCGAAGAAGATGACTACGAAGGACCGGCTCCCGATGGCGTCGATCACCAACGAATTGAGCGGGCGGTTCGCGAAATTCTCTTGGCAGTAGGGGAAAATCCCGACCGTGAAGGGCTTCAAGAAACGCCGGCTCGCGTTGCCCGCATGTATGCCGAACTCTTCCAAGGTTTGCGCAACGACCCGCGCCGCCACCTTCAGAAGTTCTTCACCGAGAAGTGCGACGAAGTAGTGCTGGTGCGCGACATCAGCTTCGACAGCATGTGCGAGCACCACATGATGCCCTTCATGGGCAAAGCCCATGTGGCCTACCTACCCAACGGGCGTGTGGTGGGGCTCAGCAAGCTTGCCCGAGTAGTGGAAGACGTTGCCCGGCGACCGCAAGTCCAGGAACGCATGACCGAACACATCGCCGATCTGCTGGAAGAAGAACTCAACGCCAAGGGCGTGGCCGTCATTGTTGAAGCCGTACACACCTGCATGGCAATCCGTGGCGTTCGCAAACCGGAATCGATGTGCGTAACCTCCGCCATGCGAGGATGCTTCCGTAGTCGGGCGTCGACCCGGGCGGAACTGATGACCCTGATCTACGGGGATCGCCGGTAACGGTTGTGGCAAACGAACAACTTTGCACCGCGGGGTTGACGACGATGACACTTGTTGCCCCAGAGTAATGCGTCACTTAAATGGGACATGATTCTGCGTGTGCCACTGGCTCTGCCAGTGCCTTTGGCCGTAAACGTCCCCGCACTGGCAGAGCCAGTGGCACACAATACCAGCCAAAGCCACGATCCCTCAATTTTGACACGCTACACTAGGTCTCCTCCGGCTCCTTTGGGGCGATCCGGGAAATCCGCACTTGGCCGAAGTAGCGGTGGCCTGCAGAGTGGCCCACAAATTTTACGATTCGTGACGTAGTGGACGATTCAATCCATGGACCAACTCGACCAACAGCGCGAACGGGTACAGGCCGATTTGCGGGGAGTGGTTAACGGGGAAGTCCGGTGCGACGACGTCTTCCGCCAGCTCTTTGCCAGCGACGGCAGCATCCACGAAATCAAGCCGCTGGCCGTGGTCCGTCCGCGCAACGCACTCGACGTGGCTGCCTGTGTGCAATACGCCTCGGAAGAAGGTTTGCCGCTGCACGCACGTGGGGCAGGCACCGGGGTCGCCGGCGAATCGCTTGGTCCCGGCGTGGTGGTCGATTTCTCGCGCTACCTGCGGCGCGTGATCAACATCGATCAACAAACGGTAACCGCGCAGCCGGGCGTAGTGCTCGAACGTCTCAACGCACAACTCCACCGCCAGAAGCGGATTTTGGGCCCCGACCCGGGCACTTATCGGGTAACAACGCTGGGCAGCGCGATCGCGGTCGACGCCGCCGGTAGCCGCTGGCTCCGGTTCGGTTCCACGCGGCCCCACGTCCGCCGCCTCCAACTCGTACTAGCCGACGGCCACATAATTCACGCCGGCCGCGAACCACTGACGGCTGCCAAAAGCACCGACCCCGATCCCCGCAAACGTCGGCTCGTCGATCAACTGACCTCGCTGTTGATCGAAAAGGCCGAGGTGATTCGGGCCTCTCAGTCGCCTTGCCCCGTGAATCGATGCGGCTACCAGTTGACCGACGTTCTCAGCGAGGGCCATTTAGACTTGGCGAAACTCCTCGTCGGTTCCGAAGGAACGCTGGCGTTGGTGACCGAGGCCACGCTGTCGACCGAACCGCTTGCCCGATATCGGGGCGTATCGTTGCTGCTATTCGATCGGCTCGAACAAGCGGCCCGGGCGTCGCGTGAGATTTTGCATTGGCAACCCACGGCCTGTGATCTGGTGGATCGCCGCCACATCAGCCTGGCACGCGAAACCGAAGTGCGGTTCGACCTGCTGATTCCCGCAGAAACAGAAGCCGTGTTGCTGGTGGAACACGAGGGCGACGATGCGGCCACGGTTCGCCAGCAGATGCAAGACATGGCCGATGACATCTGGCACCAGAAACGCATGGCCTTTGGAGTGCGGCGGACGTTCGACTCCGAAGAAACGGTTCTCTACTGGTCGCTGGTCGACAAGGTGCAGCCGGCCCTTTATGCCATGAAGGGACCGCGGCGGCCTGTGCCGGTTATCGAGGACGTGGCCGTGCCGCCGGAGATTCTTCCCGACTTTTTAGTACGCATGCAAAACGTGTTGAAGCGGCACCAGGTGATCGCGTCGACCCATTGCCACACGGGCCAGGGACAACTCCACGTCCAACCGTTCCTCGACCTGGCCGATCCGGCGGACGTGGAACGAATGCGCCGCCTGACCGAAGAACTTTACCAGGAAGTGTTCGACGTTGGCGGTACGATTAGTGGCGAACACGCCGTGGGGCTTTCGCGCACCTCGTTCGTACGTCGTCAGGTGGGCGATGAGATGTTCGAGGTCTTTCGCCGCGTGAAGCGAATCTTCGATCCAGACAACCTTTTCAACCCGGGCAAGGTGGTTGGCGACGATCCGGGGATGCTCACCCGTAACCTCCGCGAAATCCCCCCGCCGCCGCCAAGCCCGACGACGCGAAACGCTTCGCTCCGCAGCGCCATGGCCCGACGTGGTCGAGAATCGGTTCCCGAAGGGTTGCGAAACCTCACGGAGTTGCAACTCGACTGGGATCCCGATCAGGCCGCTCGACTGGTGGCCGACTGCAACCGGTGCGGGGAGTGCCGTACGCAAGCGGCCGACACGCGGATGTGCCCCATCTTTCGGATTGCCCCGGCCGAGGAGGCGTCGCCCCGAGCGAAAGTCAATCTAATGCTGGGCGTGCTCGGCGGCCAAGTGAACCTCACCGCACTGAGCAGCGAGCAGTTCAAGGCCGTGGCCGACCTTTGCGTGCATTGCCACATGTGCCGTTTGGAGTGTCCTGCGCACATCGACATTCCCCGACTGATGCGCGACGGCAAGGGGGCCTTTGTCCGCGCCAACGGACTGCTGGTAGCCGATTGGGCGATGACGCGCCTCGACCTGTTGGCCCGACTGGCCGGCTTGGTGCGCCCGTTGTCGAACTGGGCCCTGGGAAATCGGCAAATGCGGTGGCTGCTGGAAAAGACGTTGGGGATCGCGCAAGGACGGAAGTTGCCGCGGCTGGCGTCGCGCAGTTTCCTGCGCCGTGCCGCCCGACGAAGGCTTACCCGCCCCACCCGAGGCTCCGGCGCCAAAGTGCTCTATTTCGTGGACCTTTACGCCAACTACTTCGACACACAACTCGCCATGGCCCTGGTCAAGGTCTTGGAACACAACGGCGTGGCGGTCTACGTGCATCCGCACCAAAAACAGGCGGGCATGCCGAGTATCGCCTGCGGCGCGCTCGACCATGCACGCCACCTAGCCGAGCACAATGTGGCGATCCTGGCCGAGGCCATCCGGCAAGGTTACCACGTGGTGACCACCGAACCGTCGGCCGCTTTGGCGCTGACGCGGGAATACCCCCAATTGCTGGAAAACGACGACGAGGCCCTTGCCGTGGCCGAAAACACCAGCGAAGCATGTAGCTATCTCTGGAAATTGCACATGCGGGGACAATTGCAGTTGGATTTCAAACCGATCCATACCACGTTCGGTTACCATACGCCGTGTCATCTGAAAGCCCTGGGCAAGGGAACTCCCGGTGTCAACCTGCTGGGGCTCGTGCCCGGCGTTCGCGTGATTGCCGTCGAGGAAGGCTGTTCCGGAATGGCCGGCACATTCGGGATAAAACGGGCTAACTATCGCAGCAGCCTCCGGGCCGGATGGCGCCTGATCAGCCGCCTGCGCGACCCGGCCATCGCCGCGGGTGCGACGGAATGCAGCGTGTGCAAAATTCAAATGGAACAAGGAACCACCAAGCCGACGATCCACCCTGTCAAACTCTTGGCCATGGCCTACAATCTGATGCCGGAAGCCGGCGACCTGTTGGCCGCGTCGTCGGAGGAGTTGATCGCGACATGAAACTTCGCGTCCGACTGTTCGCCGGCGTAAAACAACTCGTCGGGCATGATACGGTGGAAGTTGAGTTCGCCGAGGGTGTAAACACAACCGTCGCGCAGCTTCGCGAACAGCTTCTCACCCAATATCCAACCCTGACGTCCCTCGTCGGACGTTGCATGTTTGCCGTCGACAACGAATACGCCTCGGAAGACCAGCGACTCGACAACGGCACCGAAGTGGCTTGCATTCCACCAGTCAGCGGCGGCTGAGGCCCAACGAGCCTCCTCATGATCCAACTCACTTCCGAACCGATCGACGTAACGGCCGTGCTCGACGCAGCTCGGTCGCCAAAGGCTGGGGCCGTCGTCTTGTTTCTCGGAACGGTGCGCGAATTCACGGCCCATGAACTCCCCGACGAACGACTCACCCGATCGCTCGACTACGACGCCTATCGCCCGATGGCCGAGAAGAAACTCGCCGCACTTGCGACCGAAGCCCGACAAAAGTGGGAGTTGATCACTTGCGTGGTGGTCCATCGACTGGGACATCTGCGGATCGGTGAGGTGAGCGTGGCCATTGCCGCCGCCTCGGCCCATCGCGAGGCGGCGTTCGAGGCCGGCAAGTGGCTGATCGATCAAATCAAGCTGGTCGTACCCATCTGGAAGAAGGAAACCTTCGACGACGGCACCGACCAATGGGTACACCCCGACCACTGACGGGTTGGCTTGCCGCGGTTCGCGACAGGCTCTAACCTGGGTATTCCACAACCCGACTGAAAAGAACCTTGGAAAACTCCCAGCCAACTCGAAGTCAGCTAGTCGACACGCATGGTCGGGCGCATACCGACCTGCGGGTGTCGGTCACGGACCGCTGCAACATGCGCTGCGTGTATTGCATGCCGGCCGAGGGCGTAGAATTCCGACCGCACGAAACGATTCTTCGCTTCGAGGAAATCGAGCGGTTGGTTCGCGTGGCCGCACAGTTGGGGATCCGTCAGGTGCGGCTGACTGGCGGCGAACCGATGGTCCGAAAGGGGATCGTCGCCCTGGTCGAAATGCTTGCCGCCGTGCCGGGCGTCGAAGAGTTGTCCATGACCACCAATGGCACCCTGCTGCCCGACTACGCCAAGGCACTCCGCACGGCCGGTCTGCATCGCTTGAATATCAGCCTGGACTCGGTCAGCCGCGATAACTATCGACAAATCACACGCCGCGACATGCTGCCGCAGGCGCTGAAAGGGATTGCTGCAGCGCGACGGGCCGGATTCGAGCAGATCAAGCTGAATGCGCTGGCCATTCGCGGCCTGACCGAAACCGATATCGTGCCGCTCGCGCAGTTTGCCGCAAAAGAAGGGCTCTCTCTGCGGTTCATTGAATTCATGCCGGCCGATGCCGATGGTCGATGGTGTCCCAACCAGGTACTCAAGGCGGAGGAGATCCTCGATATACTCCGCCAAGCGATGGGACCTTTGGTGCCCGAGGTTTGCGTGGACAACACGTGCAAGGACAACGCGTCGCCGGCGACAAGCTATCGTTTTGTGGAATCGGGCATACGCGTGGGTGTGATTCGTTCGGTCAGTGCACCGTTTTGTGACAGTTGCAATCGACTGCGGCTTACCGCCGACGGTCGACTACGAAATTGCCTGTTCTCCGACCAGATTTGGGATGTGCGAGCGATCGTGCGCAGCGACCGCGACGACGAGCAACTAAAACAGGTGCTCCGCTTGGCCGTTAGCCGCAAGGCAAAAATCCGTGGCCGCGGCGACGGGCGACTGACCACCTGCGATCGACCCATGCATCAGATTGGTGGCTAGTGCTTTGGCAACTCTTATTGGATCCTGCATTGCTTGTGGAACGAGGGCAACCAACGGGAGCCCGGATTGCGGGGGCAGAACGCAACGAAGTGTTCCACAATCAACCTCGGAATCAATAAACCAGGGATTATGGGGTGCCATGCCCACGGCAACGTGGGCATGAATGCGTACCGCACGCACTTCGAGCATGCCCACGTTGCCGTGGGCATGGCACCCTGTCTTCTAAGTTTGACGAAGCACGAGCCGGACTAAGTTGTTTTCAGTTTGTTTCGAAATGCCGCAGGCCGCGTGTTGGCCGCGGTTTGGCTTGAACGTGCGGTCTTGAACCGCGTGAGGTTATATGATGTCGGAAAATCCGTGGTATCATAAAGGTCTGTGCTTTCAATGCACCGGTTGCGGTGACTGCTGCACCGGAGCCCCTGGCTATGTTTGGGTGAACAAGGCGGAAATCGAGGTGATCGCTGCCAGCATCAAGGTCGATATCGAGACCTTCGAGAAGCACTACGTGCGTTCGGTAGGCATCCGCAAGAGTCTCGTCGAATTCCCCAACGGCGACTGCGTCTTCTTCGACGGCGAAAAACGTATCTGCCAAATCTACGGCGTCCGCCCACGCCAGTGCCGGACATGGCCGTTTTGGCATTCGAATCTACGATCGCCGGAAACCTGGCAGGAAATGGCCGAGTGGTGCCCTGGGGCCAACCGAGGGCAACGCGTGCCGTTGGCCAAGATCCAAGAGCAACTCAACGTGCTGCGTGTGTGACACACAACACTCTACGCCGCCAGACTCCATGCCGTCTGCGTCCTACCCCCCGACATAGCCGGTCGGGTTCTATTTTTTCTGGTTTTACCAATTGTAGGATCTGGCTGGAGTTTTCCGGTTCCCAGGTCGATACACTTCTTAGCCGCGGGCTAGCCCCGGTCCGAGTGCGCCGCCGCCGCGTTTTGTCGCGTGCTGCAAATTGTTTTACAGCAAGTACTTACAGCACTCGACCGGCACTGCAACTGGCGCACTCTCGGCTAAGCTCTTTGACAACAAGCATTTAGGATGAATCATCCGATTCCACGGAACTGACCGAATGGTTGGGTTCTGGTGGTCCAGAATTGGAAGATGGCCGGTGAGATCACTTGATTGATCTTGACTCTAGTCGTTATGGGGCCTACACTTGGAGCGTCTTTGGGCAGCTCCGCAGGAGCGTTTTTCTGACCCTGTGGCGACCCTTCTCAGAGGAGAACTGAGTCGTGACCAAAAAAGAGATCGTTCGGACCATTTCCGAAGAGATTGGACTCACCCAACTTCAGACGAAAGAAATCGTCCAGAAAACGTTCGATGCGATCGTCGAGACGTTGGTCCAGGATGGTCGGATTGAGCTGCGTAACTTCGGCGTGTTTGAGGTCAAGCGACGAGCACCTCGAAAGGCCCGGAATCCACGCACCGGCGATAAGGTTTTCGTACCCGAAAAGTTTGTCGTTACCTTTAAGCCGGGCAAAGAGATGGAAGAACGGGTCCGCGAGTTGGAACGTCGTGCGGCGGAAAGTGCCCAAGCGGCAGCGGAAAGTGCGGAAGCGGCCTCCCAGCCGGTCTCCGAAACGTACTCCGCGCCAACGAGTTACGGTTCCACAGCCCCCGAAGCCTAAGTCATACGGCCTCGGTCTGGCAGCTCTCCCACCTGGCACAACTCCGATCGCATCTCCGCAACGCCTTGCAGCGCAACGCTTTTGCATTGCTGCACAGCACAGCCTTTGCGTATCGGGCTGTAGCGTTCGCACTCTGCCTGACAGGCCCCTTCCCGCAGGGGTTCGGCGAGACTCCCAAATCACGAATTGTATGTCGTCGTTTCCGATTGGGCTGATGGTTTATTAGCACGGGCATAACATCGTGCCCGGCACATCCAGCCTGGGATGCGACCCTTTTCGCTTCACGGAGGAGTTCTCCCATGCGCAAGCTGGTCTTGGCCGTAGTCGGCGGTCTGTTGATGAGTACGGCGGTCGGCTGCATTATCCCCGCGTACTCGGGTGATCCCGTGCGCCGCACGCAACAACTAATCTTCACTTCCGAAAATCTGCGTCTGATTCTCGACGAATGGGAGAGGATTTGGTTCCTCGACCAACCGGACCATATGACGCCGTATCGGACTCACGGTGGTTTGATCTAAACGGGCAACCGCGCAGTGCAGACATCGCCTACGATGGCCTGCCTGCGCGCCTTGGGCGGAGAAGAGCAAGCCTAAGTGACGGTTCATCTGTCACTTAGGGCTTCCGCGCTGGTTCGCGCAGGATACCGGGAATATCGCTCCCGTTCGTCCCCAGACGCCGCACGGCAAAAAATCATTCCATCCGTCTCAACCTCGAGCCGCGGTCGGCCGGGTGCTTACCGTTGTAGAAAATCGCGCCATTTCACACCGGGGCCCGGAGATTCAAACGGGCACGACAGGCTGACCTCCCGCAAACACCGGCTTCGAGAATGCCAGCCGAGATCGTGTTTCACGATTATGTAGCGTCTTGGACGCCGCTGGCTGCTTGCCAGCCAGTGCTGAACACGGGCATACAAGCTGCCCGCGGCACCCGTCAAACCAAAATCGCCACACCACTAGGCCGCTTCGCCCGCCCATCCGCGATCGCTGTTTCGAGGGCAAATCGACAGTACCCAAATTGACAGCCCTCCCGTTCGCCCGCTAAACTGGCCCTTTGGCCATCTTCCGTTGGGCTTGGCTGTGCGTTGGTCGTTATGGCTCCGGCGTCTGCAGCTCAAAGTCCGTGGAAAGATGGGGACCGGTACCCTTACGAGACGGCACCCTCATCACCGAGATGGCTCTCTTGGCGGGGATCGGCCGTCGGCCGAATGTCGGTCCTGTCCCCCCCCCAATCCTCCTGCTTTCGGGGAGTTTCCGTCGAAGTGAAAACTGCCGCGACGCAAGACACCGTACAACTCGAAGTACAACTCGGGCGGCTTCGCTTGGCCAACCCGATCACCGTGGCGTCGGGCACTTTCGGCTACGCCCGAGAGATGCAGGGCTTGGTAGACTGCGCCCGGTTGGGCGGCATTCTGCCGAAGACCATCACCCAGAATCCGCGACCCGGCAACCCGCCGCCGCGGACCGTGGAGACGACCGGCGGTTTGCTCAACTCGATCGGCCTGGACAACGACGGCATCGAAACGTTTATCACCAAGCAACTGCCATATCTGACGGGCTTGGGAACGGCCGTAATCGTGAGCATCGCAGGCAAGAGTCTTGACGAATTCACCTCCATGGCAGGCCGGCTTGAAGAGGTCCGAGGCATCGCCGCGTTGGAACTGAATCTTTCCTGCCCTAACGTTTCCGGGGGAGTCGACTTCGGCACCGACCCGGTGATGTGCGAGAAGGTGGTAGCCAGCGTACGTCGGACCTGCTCCTACCCGGTGTTGGCCAAACTGACGCCCAACGTGACCGATATCCGTCCGATCGCGCGAGCGGCAGAAGCAGGCGGTGCCGATGCCCTTTCGTTGATCAACACGTGCCTGGGGATGGCCGTCGACTGGCGCCGCCGCCGCCCCTACTTGGGCAACACCCTTGGAGGGCTCAGCGGCCCGGCTATTAAACCCATCGCCCTGCGGATCGTTTACCAGGTGGCCGCGGTCGTGGAAATTCCGATCATGGGCATCGGGGGAATTGCTACCATCGACGACGTAATGCAATTCCTCGTCGCCGGAGCAACCGCTGTGCAGGTCGGTACGGCAAACTTTTACAATCCGAGCGTGTCGCTTCAGTTGATCGACGCCCTGCCCAAGGCCCTGGCCGAACTGGGGGCCAGCAGCGTAAGCGAAGTGGTAGGAACGATCGCTAGAGGCTAGGGACTGGGAGCTAGGGACTGGGAGCTAGAAATTTGGGATTTGGCCGCTTGCGGCTTCGCCCACCAAGTCAATCCACTGAGATAAACACATATCATGCGAGTTCTTTCCGGTATTCAGCCCACGGGTCGTTTTCACTGGGGCAACTACTTCGGTGCCATTCGGCAATACATCGATTTGCAGCACGAGGCCGAGGCGGCGTTTTACTTCATCGCCAACCTGCACGCGTTGACGACCGTCCGCGATCGTGAGCAGCTTTGGCAATTGACCTTCGACGCGGCCACCGATCTGTTGGCTCTGGGGCTTGATCCCAATAAGGCCACGCTCTTCGCACAGTCGGACGTGCCTGAGGTGAGTGAACTCTGCTGGTTGCTGCTAACTGGCACGCCCATGGGACTGCTGGAACGCTGCCATGCCTACAAAGACAAAAAGGCCCGCGGGCTGTCGGCCAACGCGGGGTTATTCACTTATCCGGTGTTAATGGCCGCCGATATTCTCGTCTACGATTCAGATGTTGTACCGGTGGGCGAAGATCAGGTGCAGCACATTGAGGTCAGTCGCGATTTGGCCACCAGCTTCAACCACCAGTTTGGCGAGACCTTTGTACTGCCGAAAGCCAAGTTATTAGACACTTCGGCCCGCGTGCCGGGCATCGACGGCGAGAAGATGTCGAAAAGCTACGACAATACTCTGGAAGTCTTTGAAGACGTCAAGACGCAGAAGAAAAAGATCATGCGGATCGTCACCGATTCGCGCGCGATGGAAGATCCCAAAGACCCGGAAACCGATCATCTCTACCAACTGTTCTCGCTATTTGCCAACGAAGAACAACGCAACGAGATGGCGGCCACTTATCGGGCGGGCGGTTTTGGCTACGGCATGGTGAAAAAAGAACTGGCCACGCTTTCGGCCGACTACTTCGCCGAGGCCCGCGAGCGTCGCCAGCAGTTGGAAAGCCAGCCGGAAAAGGTTCGCGAGGTGCTCGGCGACGGAGCGGCCACCGCGCGAACCAAGGCGGCCGAAGTGTTGCTCCGAGCCCAACAGGCCTGCGGCTTGAAGCCGGTGAAGCCGGTGAAGTAGGGACGAGGGGCGAGGGGCGCGGGGCGAGAAAGGCTTGGTCGCCTCAGCGACCACGACCACAAACGAAAGACGGGAATGTCTGAGGCCTCAACCGCCAACGCCGAGCCAAACGCCCAACACCAAGGCCGCTTCCTCTGGCGAGGTCTCGCTTTGTGGTGCGTGTGTGGTCCCGTGCTTGGCGGTATCACGGCATGGCTTGCCCAAGGCGCACAGGTCGACCTGCATTTTGCTCCGTTGATTCTTTTCCCGTTGTTGGTGGGCGTGGTCTTGGGGGCGATGATTGTAGGGCTCATGCGACTTGCCCAAGTGGGACACCGGCCCACGGTCATCGTGGGTATTGTCTTGGCCGTCGCAGTCGCCGTGGTCGGCCAACACTACCTGACCTTTCGCGAGTCGCGGCAACGTGCGTTGCAGGACCAGGAAACCTTTCTCAAGGCCAAGCGGGCATTCGGTGATTTGGTCAAGGGGCGTGCGCCCAAACCACCGGCCCATCTGCTTGAGTACATGCAGCGTCAGGCCAAGCAAGGCCGAACCTTGTGGTATCGCAGGTCGGCCGAGGGCGACAAGCTGGACATCGATCGCAAGGGCCTGACAGTCCAGGGCGGTTGGGCTTGGGCGACCTGGATCTTCGACGGCTTATTAACCCTTGTCGCCACGCTGGCCATCGTGGTGCCGGCCGCGCGGTTGCCCTACTGTAACCAGTGCCGGAGTTGGTATAGTGTGATTCGTAGTGGGCGGATCGATGCGGCCTTGGCACGTCGATTGGCCGAAGCAGCGGGCGTTGAGGTGCCGGAGAACGTTCGCACGGCCCGTTATCGCATCGCCTGCTGCCGCGAAGGCTGTGGAGCCACCCGACTCCACGTTGCCTGGCAACACGTCGGCGGCCCGACCACACTCGATCGTGTCTGGCTCGACAAACCACAACACAACCGCGTCACAGCGGTGCTGGATGAAGGGTCGAGAGACGAGGAACGAGAGACGAGCGAGGAAGAATCGAGTGGGAAAGGATAAAAGTTATTTCTGGTTCGCAAGCCGGAGCTTGGGAACGAGTTTTACCCACCCCCACTTTCCCACTGGCAACTGAAAACTGACAACCGAAAACTTCCATGACAAACATTGTCGGAATCGGAACCGATATTACCGAGTGTCTCCGCATTGCGCGAATGATCGAACGGCACGGCGAGTTGTTCATCACCCGGGTGTACACGCCCGAGGAAATCGGCTATTGCCAGAGCCGTAAGCAGGCCACTCAACACTTCACCGGACGCTGGGCCGCCAAAGAGGCCATTCTCAAGGCCATTGGCACAGGCTGGGCCCGAGGAATCACCTGGCTCGACATGGAAATCCGCAACGAACCGAGCGGCAAACCGGTGGTGGCCGTCCGTGGCGGCGTGAAAGACGTCGTCGAAAAACTCGGCATCTCTGAAATTCTCGTGAGCATCTCCCACTGCCACACTCACGCCACGGCCTACGCCATGGCGGTGGGAAAATAGCGGGCTTTTACCAGGAGAAATTCCTGGCGCGATAGGCCCACCGTGCTACGCCACAATCGTGTGGCTGTCGAATTATTCGCCATCGTTGTCGCTTGAGGTGACATCGATTCAGCCCACGTTTGCTTGGCCAACGGGGCCAATGGTTAAAAACAGGGCAACTTCTCGACAATTAGCTATTGTCTCGCCGGCTGGCACACGAATTGCTTGTCCCGTCGTGGAGTTTACCAACACCAACCGTGTTGGCCGTGCCGGCTCGGCACACATCCGACGATTGTACCGCCGCAGGTCCTTGCTTGGTGGCAAGTGCATAGCGCGCAATATAAGGCAATAAGTTTTCATTGAGGAGGGCTGTTTGATGCGTCGGAGACATGGTTTTACACTCGTGGAGTTGTTGGTCGTGATGACCATTATCTCGATCCTGATTGCCCTGCTTTTACCCGCCGTGCAAGAGGCGCGAGAAGCGGCGCGGCGAACGCAATGCACGAACAACCTCAAGCAGATCGGCTTGGCGCTGCACAATTATCACCACAATCACAACTGCTTTCCGGCCTACGACTTCTTTTACACTGACTGGCCTAACTACGAATACGTTTCTGGTTGGGTCACGAACCTCTTGCCTTACCTGGAAGAAGACCAGTTGTACGCAAACTACAATTTCGACTACACCTATTGCCATCCAGAAAACCAGGACGTGATCACAAGACGCCTGGCTGTTTTTGAATGTCCCTCGACCGAAGGATCAAGGGATTTGCTCGGAACGGATACCTTCAATACGGAAATCGAGCAGGTAATTAACCCCAGCGCAACCGCCCGATCGTGTGATTATGCCGGCAGCAACGGTTTCAGGAGCCTTGCCTTGCTTCCCGAGCAATCGTCAGACCGGCGCCGGAGAAACGGTTTCTTCGGCCGCAATGCGTATCCACTTCCTGTACAGCGCATTCGCGATATTGTCGACGGCACCTCGAAGACGATCGCTGTCTGGGAGTCGGCCGGCCGCAATCGGGTCTACTTGTTCGGTGAGATCTGGACCGACAGCGTACGTTGGGCCGACAACGATGGTGACGCACCAATCCACGCCGAGCACAACGCTTGGGCGGGAAATAATGCCTTCCTTTGCTATACCTGGACTCGCGACGGAGACACAGACGGCTCGCACGTGATCAACGCGACGAACTATCTGTCGCAGCCCTACGCGTTCCATCCGGATGGCGCGAACTTCCTGTTTGCCGACGGAGCCGTACATTTTTTAAACGAACACATTCAGGCCACGACGTTTCTCTCCATGCTGTCGATTGCTGGCGGCATGGACGAGATGGAATACATGCCCGAAGATCCGTTCTAGTGCGTGCAGCGTGTTATATGACTTCAGTAAGAGAAAAAACATGAAATTGCATCATATCATGGTTTGTGCATCGGCTGTTACCGGTTCACAGTTTTCGGTTATGCGAGTAGGTGCCCGTTTCGGGATTTTGGCGCCCGTGTTATTCCTGCTGGTCGGTTGCGGCGGCGGTGAAGATGTCCCGCCGACATTCCCCACCCAGGGCAAACTTACCGTAAATGGCGAACCGGCCAAGGGTGCGGTTGTGAGCCTGCATCCGGTGGCGGGCAACTTCGACCGACGAGGATCGCGGCCCGTGGCTCACGTGAAGGCCGACGGTTCCTTCACGTTTACCACCTTCGGAAGTGACGATGGTGTGCCGGCTGGCGACTACAAAGTAGCCATTGTCTGGCCCATGCGTCCCGGCGCCATGGAACCATCGCCCGACCGACTTCTCAATCGATACGCCAACCCGAAAGAATCGCCGCTTGAGGTAACCATCAAAGAAGGTGAAAATCAGCTTGCGGCTTTTGAATTGGACGACGTAAAGGTGCGTGAAGAGTCCGACTCGAAAGAGATGACCCCGGAAGATCGGTTGTACAAGTAGGCCGTCGTTTCAGGTTCGACGGGTGGCAGCGATGATTCTGCGGAGCAAGCAATGTCCTTGCTTCGGGCCGAACCGACAAATCGTCGGTGTTGCCATCGCTAACGAGAGGATCGCGTTGGGATCTCCACCCCAGCAGGTGAACCACCCTTCGATTGCTTCAACTCGACGTTTTTGTTGTTCCCGGGGGCGCTTTGTGGAAATTCATCCTGCTCGGCGACGCGACGCCCTCACCCCCGGCCCCTCTCCCTGAGGGAGAGGGGAGACGCCTTGGGTAATGAATAATGACCACGAGACTCTACGCCCTCGGCAATCATGCGAACGCGCCAGGGCGGCTTGCACGGCGCGCGTATGTTCGCCCGTTTGGGTTGCTTACGGTCACAGGTTTCGTTTTTTTGGTTGCCGTCTACGCGTTACACAGTCAGGACGATTCTTCAACAGGCGGCCGTTCGGCCTCGGCCAAAGCAAACGACGACACACCGCCGGGTGGCGGTTCGCGGGTGGTAGAAATCGTTGACCAGGGCGCCGACTATCGCGTCGTGCGCCACGCACTCGGTACTACCCGGGTGCCGGCCTCGCCGCGTCGCCTTTGTGCGTTGGGCTATCTCGATGAACTGCTGGCCATAGACGTCAAGCCCATGGCCGCTTCGTCGTTCAACGGCCATTTCCCCGATTACCTCGAGGATCAGCTCGATGGCGTGATAGACATTCCTCAGATGTATGGCAACTGGCAACCGAACTTCGAAGCCATTTTAGCTGCCCAGCCCGACTTGATTCTTACCAGCAACTCCGACCCACAAACCTATCGTCAACTGTCGAAAATCGCGCCGGTCGTCGTTCTAACCAATTCGGGACAACACTGCCGCAAACGCTTGCTCGATGTGGGTCTGGTTTTGGGTTGCCAACACCAGGCCGAAGTCCGCGCCGCCTGGTACGATGCCAAGATCCGCGCTGCCCAGGAAGCCCTAGGCGACAAAATGGGCGACCGGAAAGTCGCCTTCTTTCGGATTTTTGGCAAGCAATACTATATCCACGGTCGGTCGCGTGGAGGACTCGTCCTCTACGACGATTTGAAGCTGAATCCGCCCACGTTGCTTGCCGGCGGTGCTCGCGGAATGATGCTTTCGCCCGAGGCGCTGTTGGATCTCGACGCCGACTACATCTTCATTGCCGCCGAACGCTCGAAAGGCACTTACCGCAGCTTGGCCCAGCTTCTCGATCATCCCGCCTGGCAACGCGTGCCGGCTGTGCGCAGTGGCCACGTGGTACGGTTGCACAGCTTCCACCAATGGCTCGTTGCCGGTGTCTTGGGCAAGGCACTGATCGTCGACGAGATCCTGGCCGCTGTTGCCCCCGAGGCTTTGGATGAGGTCAACGCCCGGGCGGAGTCGGCGGCGCGGGAAGTCGGGTCGTGACGATGCCAGACAGCCTGGAAACACCGCCGACTCAGCAGAACGCCCGTCGCACGGTCGGCGTGTTGGCGGTGGTCTCTGTCCTCACGATACTCGCTGCAATGCTGTCGTTGTCGGTAGGGCCAAAGTCCATTGGTTTCAGCACGTTTGTCGATGCGCTGCTGCACTACAACCCGGCGAACGACTGCCATCTGGTCGTGCGCGACATTCGACTACCCCGGGCCATGTTGGCGCTGATCGTCGGCGGCAGTCTGGCCGTGGCGGGAGCTGTAATGCAGGGCGTCACGGGCAACCCTTTGGCCGGGCCGTCGATCATGGGACTCAACGCCGGGGCCACCTTCTGCCTGTTGGTAGGCCTGCTCGCGATGCCCCGGCTTTGCTACAACGAGGCCATCGGGCTGTCGCTTCTCGGGGCGGCCTTGGGATATGGCAGCGTTTATGCCGTAGGGTTGATGTCGCGCGGCGGATTTACACCCATCCGCATCGCCCTGGCCGGGGCCGTGGTCTCGGCCTTGCTGGGGTCGTTGACCCAAGGGCTGACGATCTACTTCTCACTGCACGACGAAATGCTTTTCTGGACGGCCGGAGGAATCGCCAATGTCACGTGGGATCAGGTCGTGGCCGTAGGGCCGTTTTTTGTGGTTGGCATGGCGGGTGCCCTTTGGATTGCACCGAGCGTTACCGTGTTGAGCCTGGGCGAAGAAGTGGCCATCGGGCTAGGCCAACGAACGCGGCGTACTCGCGGCGTGGCCACCGCCTGCGTGCTTCTGCTCACCGGAAGTGCCACGGCCGTCGCGGGGCCGGTAGGCTTTGTGGGCCTGATGGTCCCGCACGTAGGGCGCCTTCTAGTGGGAACCGACTACCGACGTTTGATCCCGCTGGCTGCGTTGCTGGGCGCGTGTCTCACGGTAACAGCCGACATTGGTGCCCGAACGGCAGGCAGCGGGCAAGAGGTGCCTCTGGGACTGTTCACGACGATGGCCGGCGCCCCGTTTTTCGTTTGGCTCACCCGGCAATACCGGCGACCAGGCCAACGAAACGGCGGCGCGTCTGCCACCAACCCCAAACCGGCCCGAGCCGGTGGATGAACTTCGTAGACCCTCCGGACAACACCATGTATCGCTGGCAACGTGTCACCCCCATTCTGATCGGCCTCACCCTGCTTGTGCTGCTTGGCGGCATGCAGCTCGGTTACCTTTCGATGGGGCCTGTCCGGATCGTGCAAACGTTGCTGGGACACACAAGCGATGCTGAGCGGATGATCCTGCTCGATTTCCGCCTGCCGCGGGTTGTGTTCGCCCTGTTGGTGGGCATGGGGATCTCCGTCTCGGGCGTTCTTTTGCAGGGCGTTTTGCGGAACGATCTCGCTGCGCCCGGCATCCTGGGCGTTGCGGCCGGCGGAAATCTTTCGGTCATCCTCGTGTTGCTGATTGGCGGGATGCAGTTGGCCTCGCCCTGGATCGTGCCTGGAGCCAGCATTGTCGGCGGGTTGGCGACCATGCTGTTGGTTTGTCTATTGGCCTACGACGGCCGCCGTTTTTCGCCAATCCAACTACTGTTAACTGGCGTGGCAGTGAGCGCGGCTATTGGGTCGATTACTCTGGTTGTCTCGCTCTACGTCGATCGGCAGGTGTACGCTTATACGGTGGCCTGGATGTCTGGCAGTTTGAGCAAGGGCGATTGGAACTACAATGCGGCGTTGGCCGTGTGGATGGCCGTGTTGTTGCCGCTGACCTGGAGCTTGGCGCCGACGATCAACATCCTCCGCCTGGGCGACGAAGTGGCCACAGGCCTGGGGTTGTGGGTTCACGGTCAATTGGTGTTGCTTTTGGCGTTGGCCGTGGCCCTCAGCGCCGTTTGCATGGCATTGGCCGGTGGGATCGTGTTTCTCGGGTTGCTTGGTCCCCACATCGCACGGCGTCTGGTCGGCCCGAACCATGTCGTTTTGCTGCCCACGGCCGCCCTGATGGGCGCGTTGCTGTTGCTGGCGGCCGACACGGCAGGTCGCACCGTGTTGGCGCCCGCCGAGATTCCCGCCGGCGTGGCGGTAAGTGCCCTGGGTGCCCCCTACTTCCTGTTTCTGCTCATGCGAACCTGATTCCGCGCGAGAAGCCACTGTTGCCCTGGGAAACCGACATCATGCATCTACTTCAAGCCATCGACCTTCAATTGGGCTACGACGACTGTTGCATCGTCGAAAACCTGTCGACCGAGATTCCCGAATCAAAGATTACGGCGATCGTGGGCGCCAACGGCTCGGGCAAGACGACCGTGTTGAAGGCGTTCGCTCGCATCCTGAAACCCTTCGCCGGCGCGGTCTACCTCGACGGCGAAGCGATCCACACGATGGCAACCCGGCGTTTGGCCCAAATCTTGAGCATCTTGCCGCAAACAGCGACTGCCCCGGACGGGCTGACCGTGTATGAACTGGTTTCCTACGGCCGGTTTCCCCACCGTCGCCAATTTCTGCGACTGAGTCCCGAAGACCAGCGGATGATCGATTGGGCGTTGGAGGTAGTGGAGCTAACCGAGTTGAGCGACCGGCCGCTCGATACGCTGTCCGGGGGCCAGCAACAACGGGTGTGGATCGCCATGACGTTGGCCCAAGGCGCGCGGTTTTTGTTGCTGGACGAACCGACGAGCCATCTCGACTTGTGTCATCAGCTCGAAGTAATGGAGTTGCTCGTGCGGCTGAATGTGAACGAAAACAAGACGATCGTGATGGTGCTTCACGACCTCAACCTGGCCGCGCGTTACGCGCACCACATGATTGCGTTGAAAGACGGCGAGATTGTTGCCACCGGCACGCCCAACGATGTGATGAACACAACGACGCTACACGAGGTTTTCGGCATCGACGCCCACATTGGCCGCGATCCTCGCAACGGTGCACCCTTTTGCATCCCCTATATGGCGCCGGCCGACCAGCGGTTCCCGGGTGGCGATTGTGCGACGGCCGCTTGTGGCGATCAACACCCTTGACGACTCGACAACCCGTCACTCGAACCGTAAGCGTTTTGAACGACAAGACAAGAAAAGGTAGCTGAAGTTGCTCCGCCGTTTTGCCCTTTATGGATTCCTAAGGAACCAGCTCTACTTCGAGCCGTTTTGGATTCTTGCTTTTCGAGAGCAAGGGTTATCGTTCTTTGCGATTGGCTTGTTGTTCGGCTTCCGCGCGGTATGTATCCACGTGCTCGACTTGCCCGGCGGTGCCGTGGCCGATCTCTACGGTCGGCGTGCTTCGCTCATCCTCTCCTGGGCGGCCTACCTGGCATCGTTCGCCCTGTTCGCCACGAGCAACCACCTCGCCGTGCTGTTGGTCGCGATGTTCTTCTTCGCCATCGGCGAGTGCCTGCGGACCGGTACCCACAAGGCGTTGGTTCTTCAGTGGCTGCAACTCGAAGGCCGCGAGAAGGAAAAGACCAAGGTGTTTGGCGATCTGAGGTCGTGGTCCAAGCTGGGGGCCTGCGCGTCGGTGATCATTGCCACGGCACTCGTTCTTTGGCTCGACAACTACACGGTCCTCTTTCGCGCGGCCTTCGTTGCCTACGTACTGGGGGCAATCAATCTGCTCGGTTATCCTGCCGTGCTCGACCAGCGCCGCGAACGTCGGGCAGGCGTGCGCGATATCGTAGGCCATCTCTGGCGCACCGTGGCCGATACCTGGCGGCGTCCCCAGGCACGCATCGTGCTCATCGAGGCGATCGGGTTTCAGGGCGTGTTCAAGACGTGCGAATCGTACTTGCAGCCGGCCATTCAGGCGATGGCATTGGTCGTGGCCGGCACCGTGGCGCTCGACGAGCAGCGCAGCACGGCCATTTTTGTGGGCTTGGTCTATTCGATGCTCCACCTTGCGTCGAGTTTCGCTGCCCGGGGATCGCATTACTTCGCCGAAAAGATGGGCGGCCAACAGCGAGCCGCTCACGGCCTGTGGTTCGGGTACCTGGGACTGTTCGTGATGATGACACTGTTCTTCGTCAAAGAGTTGAAGGTAGCGGCCATGCTGTTGTTGGCCACGCTACACCTTGTGCAAAACGTTTGGCGCCCGTCGATTGTCTCGCGAATTGCCGACCAGGTGAACCACGAGCAGTTGACTTCGGTTCTATCGTTCGAGTCGCAGGGGCGAGCCGCCTTTGTGGCGATCGCAGCGCCCGCGTTAGGGTTAGCCGTCGACCATTGTGGCCTCTGGCCCGTCGGAGCCTTTGGAGCTACGATCGTCGCGGGATTTTTGCTGATGTCAAGAAGAAGCTGGGCGACCGAAGAACAGGACGTTGGCGCCGTCGGCCAGACGGGTGTTGCCGCGATGGGTCGAGAACCGGCTTCCGATGGCCGCTCGTCGTCGTGAAGCGTTCAGGACAAGATGGTCGATTGCTGACGACGCCGAGGGCGAAGCCACCAACTGGTCGTGCCGCTAACACACAACACGATAAGCGTTATTCCCAGCAGCAGTATCACAGTGCGACCAATGCGCCCGGCGATTTCTCCGGTGTGAATCGGATAGCGAGCGTTGGTGACTGACCGTTGCCACGGCGCATCCGCGGTTCGCCACACGTCCAATACGTCGTCCGTATAGGGATTCAGGTAGACGTAGTTCTTGCCGTTAGGATGGCTTTCGTTGGGCAACTTCATGCGCACCAGGAGCGGGGCCGTCTCCTTTTTGGGAAGGATTACCCAGGTGACATTTGCCCCGGGAACAACCCGACGTGCGGTTTCAAGCAATTCGTCAAGATCCATGGCCTTCCGTTTACCGTCTACGTCGGCGGAAGTCTTGGGTTCAGCAACCCTGGGTGGGGCTGCTTCGCCTGCGAGTATCTTCAACGGTCCATCAAATACCAAGGTCGCGCCGCTCAGGGCAGTGAACAGCAGAAGCCATCCGAAGAGGACTCCCGTCAGGCGATGGAGGTCGAAGAACCAGACTCGCCAGGAAACGCCACGTCGGACTCGCAAGTTCCGCGCGATTTTTCCTCGCCCTGGCCACCACAGAAATGTACCGCTGCAAATCAATATGATTACCGCCAGAGCGATCAGGCCCGCAAATGTCTCGCCCGTCTCTCCAAGCATCCATTGAACGTGGACGTCCCGGAGCACTCCACGGTAAGTTCGGTTTGCCTGTTGGCTTCCCAGGACCTTTCCAGTAAAGGCGTCGACGTAAACACGCCGTCCACGTGAGTTGCCGAGCCAAACTTCGAAAGTGCCGTTCGGTTGGGTGGGAAAACCGATTCGCGCGGGCTGTTGTTGGGGAAATGCTCGACGCACTGCCTGAATGATGTCGTTCACTCCAAGTGGTGATTGCCCCTGGGGTTCCGTCAGTCGGAGGTGCGGGTAAAGTTGGCCGTCGATTTCGTGGCGGAAGACAAGGAGGCTGCCGCTAAGTCCCGTGACAATCCCAAACACGGCCACTGCCAACCCGAGATAAGCATGTAGGCGAGAGACCGTCTTACGGATTCGCATGGCTTCACCGATCTGCCGGGGGGATTGGCATTCTATTGCCAAGGTAGCTAGAATCTAGGTGACTTCACCTACCAAGTCAAATGCTTGCGCCCGGCAAACGGTACGCGGCCCGTTTGCGTCAGGTTCTGTCTGGTGCTGCATGCGAGTTGACCGAGTCTTTCCCTCCGCCGCCTGCCTGGGAGACTTCTGCGATGCCCCCCCATGGTTCCACACCCAGAGGATTTCGTTTTGGAATCGAAGCGGAGTATTTGCTTGTCGATGCCTCGACGTTCGAGCCGCTGTGGTACGAAGATGTCACGTTTGCGGAATTGAACGAGGCGTTGGAAACCATTTCGCTTGAGGACCTTCCTTCACTGGTCGGGCTAGAGGTAGAACCACCCCACCGCAAGGCGATGCCGTTTGTCGTTGAGGGCTATCATGTGCCGGATGCCGACATGAAACCGGTCGATCTTTGGCCGAAGGGTCTGGAAATCCGAACCCCCGTGTGCCAGTCGATCGAAGAATGCGTGGCCACATTGAAGCTTCTCTACGATAGGGCGACCGCGGCCATGGCAGACATCGGATACCGCTTGGTAGCGATTTCCCACCATCCCACGCAGTGTCATTTCAAAGGCCCGCAGAACAAACGGCGTTACGACTTCTGGCAATGGGCCATGGAGGCTATGCTGACGTTCGGCCCCGACGTAAACGTCAGCCTGCCGGTCGACGTGCAAGAGACGATCGATTGGGAAGATCTGCACGCAAAAGTGAATTTTTATAGCCCGGCGATGGCGGCACTCAGCCTGGCCTCACCGCTATATTGCGATGGGCTTTGGCGCATCCGCGGACAGGTTGGCAAATCAATCCGCACCTATCGCCGAAGCGTGGTGGCTCCCGCACTGGAAATCCACCTCGAGGAAGGCGGCCGCCTGGAGTTCAAACTCTTCGAAATGAGTTGTTCGCTGGCGGATTTCCGCTGTTATTTCATCCTTTGGCTAACGTTGCTGCTCGACACGGAGCTTTCAGGCCGGGCATCGGGGCAAACCCGCATCTACGACCTCGGCCAAGTGGCGCAATATGGGTTGGAAGCAGACACCGTGGCTTCGCGGGCCGAGGCTTTACTCGACGCTGCCGCCGGCGCGCTGGAGTCTTGGGAATTCGATGTACGTCCCTTGGAACGTTTTCGTGCCCGACTTGAGTTGGGGCGGCTACCTGCCGACGTGATCGTTGAGCTTTTCGAAACCGAGCAATCGGTGCCAGGTGTGCTTCGACATCTGGCCGAATTGGATGAAGTCTGGCTTCCCGAGCGAGATACGGCCTGCCAAACACAGCCGGCCTCCGAGGATCCGGCGTCCGATTCCGTCGTTTCTTTCTGATACATTCCAGTCCCCAAGATTTCAGGCATTCGGGATTGCTCGTGTTGAAGAACGTGTTTGGAAAAGGCACACCCTCTCCCGCTCGGCGGGAAAGGGTAACGGCAAAGCCGCCGGGTGAGGGCGGTTTGCAGTAGTGAGGATGTTGTTTTCAGGAAGATCCTTGTCGTGACAATCCCCTCATCCCCGGCCCTTCTTCCAAAGGGAGAGGGGAGAAGATTTTCAAAACACGTCCGATTGACGCTTGCCTAGCTAATGAGCGGAAGGCGACCAACGGGAGCCTGGGTTTCCAGACGGTCGGCTTTCCGAAACGGATCATTTTCAATGCAAGCATCAATAAGCACGCGCCCACCGTAGCCAAATGCCCCGGTTCAATCTATGATAACGGGAACGCAGACGACAACTGCGGAAAAATGACATCTCGTTGTACTTTCCTGGTAGAAACCGGTGGCCGTGGATCATTCCCTGTTGGAGGCGCAACAAATTGGGCGCCGGCATCCCGACGGCGTGCAGTGGCTGTTGCAGGACGTCTCGCTGCAACTTGATCGCGGCCAGCGTGTGGCCCTGTTGGGATCTTCGGGCGCGGGAAAAACCCTTCTGCTACGGGCGTTGGCCCGACTCGATCGTGTCGATACCGGGAGCGTGCTCTACTGCAATCGACCCATTGTCCGAGCGGCCATCCCCCACTTTCGCAGCCAGGTGGTCTACCTCCACCAACGTGTCGTGCTGGGCGAAGGTCGCGTCGAAACGATTCTTCGCCGTCCTTTCGACTTCGCCGTCCATCGCGCGAAGCACTATCAGCGCGAACGTATCGTGGACTGGCTCAAACAACTCGGCCGCGGCGAAGGCTTCCTCGTACAACACGGCCAGGACCTCTCCGGGGGCGAGGGGCAAATCGTGGTTCTCTTGCGTGCCCTGCAATTGGATCCGCAGGTGTTGCTGCTCGACGAGCCGACCGCCGCGTTGGATACTGCCACAACGGCGGCCGTCGAACAATTGTTGCTCGACTGGGTCGACGAACCGGGCCACGATCGGGCCTTCATCTGGGTAAGCCACGACGAGGCCCAAACCCCGCGGATAGCCGATCGAATAATTCGCATGGATGCAGGGCACCTTACCGCCAGCGAATGAACCTCAGTTCTCAACATCGCAGTCCCAGCACATCGCTCGATCATGTACGTCGAACTCACCACGCTTCAAGTAGCTCTGGCCGCTTCATTAATTCTGATCAACGGCGCTGTGTCGCTGGCCCTGCAACTGAGAATCGAGCGACCGCTGTTGATTTCGGCCGTGCGGATGGTCGTTCAGCTTACCCTAGTGGGCATGGTGCTCGAGTGGGTGTTTCGGGTAGATCGATGGTATCTGGTCATTGGTTTGGCCGCCGTGATGACGACCATCGCCGGATTCACCGCCGTACAACGCATCAGGCGGCGATATGCCGGCATGTGGATAAATACGCTGGTCTCCATTTGGGTGACCTCCTGGGTCGTCGCCGCCTTCGCCCTGATGGTCGTGGTCCAGGGCGAGGGACGCGAGCACTGGTATCAGCCCCAATACTCAATCCCCTTGTTGGGCATGATCCTCGGTAACTCGCTCAACGGGATTACCTTGGGACTCAACGCGTTTACCGAAAGCCTCGCCGATCGCCGCGACGAAGTAGAAGCCGCCTTGGCTTTGGGAGCTACCCGCTGGGAAGCCGCCCGGGGACCGGTGCAAAACGCCGTCCGCACGGGCATGATCCCCATTGTCAACACCATGGCCGTAGCCGGCCTGGTGAGCCTGCCCGGCATGATGACCGGACAATTGCTTTCCGGCGTGAATCCGATCGAGGCCGTCAAATACCAGATCGTGATTATGTTTCTGCTCGGATCGGTCACGGCCATGGGCACCGTGGGCGTAGTACTGCTGAGCTTCCGCCGATTGTTCAGTGTCGACCACGAATTTCTCTACCACCGGCTCACCCGGCTTCATTAGCGACGCCGGTGTGGTCGCGTTTCTTTCACCTCCGACAACAGACTGCTGTCGACGACTTGCTCAAGGAACACCTATACATGGCATGGCTTTACTTGGCCGTAGCGGGCGTGTTCGAGATTGGTTTCACCACGGCATTGAAGCTTTCGGAAAGCTTCACGAAGCCCTTGCCAACGGTTGCTTTTGTGGTTTTCTCCGCCCTGAGTTTCTGGATGTTGACCATTGCAATGCGGAGCATTCCCTTGGGCACTGCCTACGCCGTATGGACGGGTATCGGAGCTTTTGGGACGGCCGTTATCGGCATCCTCTTCTTCAACGACCCGATCAACTTCGGCCGGGTGTTCTTCCTTCTGGTGTTGATCGGCTCAATCGTCGGCTTGAAACTGGTCTCGGCCCATTGACCGGTAGAGCTGTTGCTAGAGACGGTTCCAAAACTCGGTTTCGGCTTCATGAATCTGCCGAACGGACGACCCTGTTGGTAGTTTTGAAACGGCTTCTACTCAACCCGGTGCACCAGTACCGCCTTGAGTTCCACCGATTCATCGCCCGGCTTGTCGATCGTACGCACCGTCAGCCGCACGGGCCCTTTGGGCAGGTCGAGTTGCCCGAGTGTGAGTTCTGCCCAGGACTTCGTTTCGTAGTGTGGCGAGGGCGTTACCCGTTCGCGGCTCGGCAACACGGCCGGATCGTGGGCTTCGTTGACAACCGCTTCGACGCCCGAACTGTCGGCTTCCACACGCAGCTTGGCACCCACGTTTTCCGGCTTGCAGCAGTAACGCAGGGTCACAGCGTAGTGGCCGGCCTCGACCACATCCAGCGGCCACCAAGCGTAAGCCTTGGTATCGGTCCATCCGCTGATCCAGTCATTGGCATAGCCCTGTTTTCCGTGGTAGCGAATGCCCTGCTTACCATCGGTTTCGAGAAACGCTTCGTTGCCGGGAAGCTCCACCCAGGGGCGTTGAGGATAGCCTAGGGGAATCGAAATCGGATCGAACCCCCGTTTGGTGACGTCGGCGAACGAAGCGTAGAAAGCGTCAGCGTGTCGCTTGAGAACCTCGGGAAATTGCTTGGCGACGTTGCGTATCTGGCCCGGGTCTGCCTGCATGTCGTAGAGTTCCCAACCTCGGCGATAGTGAACCGCCCGCCAACGTTGCGATCGCGCCGCACCGTGCCGACCCTCGACACCCCCGGTGCGAACGCCGTGGTTGAAGAGCATTCGCTCGGGCCAGTCCTGGTCTTGTCCGCACAAAAGCGGCGCAAGGCTTACGCCGTCGAGCGGCCGTGTCGACGACTTTTCCAGGCCGCATAGCTCGACGATCGTCGGCAACAGGTCGATGTGTGCCGTGATCGGCTTAACCACCGTTTGCGGTTCGATGTGGCCCGGCCAGCGGACGAACAGCGGCACACGAACGCCTCCTTCGTGCAGGCTACCCTTGCGGCCCTTCATGCCGCCGTTGTAACGGTCGCTGTTCGGACCGTTGTCGGTGAGAAAGAACACAATGGTTTGCTCTGACAACTTCAACTCGTCGAGATCTTTGAGCAACCGGCCGATGTTGTGGTCCAGGTTCTCGCACATGGCGTAGGCGCAGGCCGTCGTGTTGTCCAACCCTTTGGCTTTGTATTTGTCGAAATATTCGTCGGGCACGAGCCAGGGAGAATGCGGTGTGTTGTAGGGCACGTAGCAGAAGAACGACCGTTCGCGATTCTGGCGGACGAAGTTGATGGCCGCGTCGGTCAGCACGTCGGCAACGTAGCCCTTGGTCTCTACCGGCTGGCCGTTGTGTTCCAACGTGGTATCGAAGTACCGATTCCAGTGGCCGCCACAGAATCCGAGAAATTCGTCGAACCCCTGCCCGTTGGGATGCATGGGCCAATGGCGACCGTTGTGCCACTTGCCGAAACAACCGGTGGCATAGCCTGCCTGCTTGAGCACCTCGGCAATGGTGACCTCTTCGGCACGCAGATTCTCATACCCTCGGGTAACACCATGTACGCCGCCTCGCGGATGATACCGTCCGGTAAGCAGCGCCGCCCGAGTGGGCGCACAGACAGGGCTAACGAAAAACCGCTCGAACCGCGCACCGTCGCCTGCCAACCGATCGAGCACCGGGGTGTCGATCTGGTCGTTGTCGTGCGAGCGAATATCGCCGTAGCCTTGGTCGTCGGCAAGTATCAGTATAATATTTGGTACACTAGGTGTTGATGAGTATTCTCCGGAAAAAGCAACAGATATTGACAGCGCCAAGGCGGAGGTGGTAAATATTAGTGTAGTAAATCTGTGTAGTAAACCGCCTAGTAAATCAGAGGGGCGTGTCTTGCTGTCTCGCGCCGTGAGTTGCATGGGGACACCTCGTTGCCATTGGTAGTCTACCGGCGTGGGAATGGCCGTGCCGTGCGGTGACCGTCAGTATCGTTTGGTCGTCGCCGCAAGTCAAATCGGCCGGGTTTGACGGGTGATCGATGATCGCAAGCGAAGGAGAAAAAGAGCATGGGGCGAAAGCGGAAGCAGCGGCGGCAACCGCACGGGTCGGCGTGGCACTGGCGGCAGACTGATTGCTGGTATTACACGATGCCGGGGACGAAAAAGCGGGTTGCCCTGTTCGACGAGCGCGGCGAGCGGATTCGCGGTACGCAGAACAAGGAAGCAGCAGAGCTGGCGCTTGCCCGGGAGAAGCTTGCCTGGGACGACAGTACAGCGGCCGGCGACAGTGGCCCCTGGCTGGTGGCCCGCGTCTGCTCGGACTATCTCGAGTACTGCGAACGGGGCCTCGCCCAGGGTACGATCAGCAAGAGTCACCGCGACAGCACGGTTGCCTGGCTAAACGACTTCTGCACGTTCTGCGGCGCGCGGCCTGTCGCTAAGCTGAAGAAGGCGCATCTGCAACAATGGATCGATGCCCATCCAACCTGGCGAAGCCCGGCAACGCGGCGGGGTGTTATGGCGATCGTCTTAGCGGCATTCAACCGTGCCGAAGAGATGCACGGTATTGCGAATCCGCTGAAGGGTGTAAAAAAGCCGAGGGCACAACCGCGGCTGCAGTCGTTCAACCCCGAAGAGGAGAAGGCCCTTTTGGCGGCGACCGAAGACCGTTTCCGGGATTTTCTCTTCGCCGCGATTCATACCGGCCTGCGTCCTTTCAGTGAATTGGCGCGGCTCACGGCGGACGACGTCGAGGAGACCGGGCGGGGGATGCTGTGGCGGGTGTATGCCACGAAGACGAAGAAGACCCGCAAGATCCCGGTGCGGCCGGAGGTGGCGAAACTGACTCGCCGTTTGATGAAGACGGCACCGAAGGGCTCCGGCTTGCCGCTGTTTCGCAATACCAAGGGCAGACCTTGGCGGCCCGGGACGGGCGTGGTCCGGTTCATTACGATCAAGCAGAAGATGGGGTGGGACAAAGATCCGGTCAAGGCGAAGTACTCTTGCTACACCTGCCGGCACACCTTCGTGCACCGGATGCTGTCGGGCTATTGGACCGACGGGGTGGGCTGTTCCATCGAGACGCTCGCCGAACTGATCGGCGATACCCCCAAGGTCGCCTTCGACCACTACGGCAAGGAATGGGGCCAGCATTATCAAGACCCTTTGTGGGCGGCGATCGGTGAAGGCGACCGATCAAGTGGCAGGCAGAAAGAGACACCTCCCCGCAAAAAAGCTGAAACCACTGCGAAACGTAACGCCGGCGCGCCGATCAACCGGAAAACCGTTCGGCGAAAAAAGAGCACGACGAAGCACGAGTCGAGAAAGAGTCGCGGCTAACGGCACCGACCCCTGGCAAACGCAGACACATCCCAGCTTCGTATGTCCGAGAGACGGAATATGGCGACCAACGGCAAACGACAGCGTCGACCCCGTGGTTCTGCCTGGTACTGGCGGCAGACCGACGCTTGGTACTACACCCCGCCGGGCACGAAAGGTCGCGTGCCATTGGTGGATGAAGACGGGAAGCGGGTTCGGGGAAAGGAGAACCGCCCGGCCGCCGAGTTGGCGTTGGCCCGGGTGAAAGTCGCCGGTCAATGGCGGCCCACGGCCGCACCGGCCGCGGAAGGCGAGTGGCAGGTGGCCAAGGTGTGTTCGAAGTATATCGAGTATTGTCAGCATCGTGCCGACAACAATTCGATGACTGCCGAATATTGTAGAGCCGTGGTACGCCGTCTGAACGAGTTGTGTGAATACTGTGGCTCATTGCCCGTCTCGCAACTCACGAAGGGACACGTCGAGCATTGGGTTGCCAGCCACGCGACGTGGCGATCACCGGTTACGCAGCGCGACGCGATTGCCATCGTGTTGGCCGCGTTCAACCACGCCCGGGAGGTGTACGACGTTGTCCATCGGCTGAAAGGGCTTAAAAAACCGCCCTCCCGACCTCGGTTGCATTCCTTTTCTGCCGAGGAAGAGGCGGCGATCTACGGGGCAACCGACGAGGCATTCCACGATTTTTTGTTCGTCGCCATCCACACCGGCCTGCGGCCGTTTTGCGAATTGGCTCGGATCACGGCCGATAACGTGGTGGAGACGGATCGCGGCATGATGTGGCGGCTGTTTTCGTCGAAGACGCAGAAGGTGCGGAAGATACCAGTCCGCTCTGAAGTGGCCGAGCTGACGCGGCGTCTGATGGAGACCGCACCGAAAGGTTCAGGACTCCCGTTGCTGCGGAACCCGCTGGGCAGACCGTGGAAGAAGGTGACCGGCGTGGGCCGCTTCCTGTCGATCAAACGAAGCCTGGGCTGGGACAAGATACCGGAAAAGAAACACTACTCGTGTTATACGTGTCGGCATACGTTCGCCCACCGCATGCTCTCCGGCTACTGGAACGGCGGTGTCGGCTGTTCCGTCGAAGTCTTGGCCGAATTGATGGGTGACACGCCCAAGGTCGTGTTCGACCACTACGGTCGCGAGTGGGGGCAACATTTTCAGGAGCCGCTGTGGGCGGCGATCGGCGTCGTGATGCCAGGTTAGTTACCCGGGTCGCCCAGTTCGACGTGGATGCCGGGGTAGTGATGCCGCTTTGTCGGTGGGCGGCGTTGCCACCGGCGACATGGCTGCACCCGCATGGCGTCCTTGATACGCTCGATTTCCACCGTCTCCAACTGAATACGGCCCTGGCCTTTCGCTCCCCCCTGAAGATACTCGACGGTGTATGGCTGGCCGCGGATCAGGAGCGTGCCGGCATTCGATTGGGCAAGCCACCCATACATGGTCGCCCGAGAAATCCCCAATGCCCGAGCGGCCTCGGCGGCGGTTAACAGATTGCGTTCCATCGCGAATGCAGGCCGCGCGCTTTCGAGTTGCGATGGGATTATTCCCATCGCAATGAAGGTGGTGGCCTCGCCTTTCTACCAAAGTCTTCTTCGGTGCATAAAATTGCACCGTCACAAACCCTGGGAAAACCGGACGATTTTTTGGCGAGAGACGGGAGAGAGAAGGCGACCGCGCCAGAAATTGCGATCAACCGAGACGGGTTGTGCAGCCTCACCACAAGTCCGTCAATCGGATGGAATGCGAGGCAACGAAGGAACCTGCGGGCTTGTTTTCTACCCGACGTTAACCGAACGGCGCGTTGCAGGAGTACTCGGCGTAGCGCAGATGACAAACGAAGCAAAGACGGCCCGAAGAGGTGGAGAAGACTGGCGCGAACAAGAGGGCCAGAACGCCGAGCTAAAAATCACAAAAAAATGCGTCATTATAATATAGTGGGAGCACCTAGCTTTCGCTGCTTGGCTCTTTCACATCTGCGGTGGAACTACGTAGGGCCGGCCTTTTCCAGCTAAGGATTCTTTCGGCATGTTCGGCGAATTCGTCGACCGACACGTCGATCTTTCGTTCGACTCGTCCGCACGCGCACCGCATGAGAATGGTCACCGGGTCATTTGTTACGTTTTCGCACCGAAAGTCCCAGCCTCCACAATTACCTTCGCAGGCGATCTGACGTAATTCGCGAATGTGGTCTGCCACCTGGGCGAACGGCTCGTCCGCGGCCGGTCGCTGGCCGTGCAGGTTTTCGAGGAACTCGAAAGAGCCGGCGAATTGGCAGTTTGCGGCGAGTGGATTCTCCGGACAATTTGAGTCTTCTCGATTCAAGCGAGAATTATCATCTCGTGTCCGATCGACGGCGTTGCCCGTTTCCCTTGCTGCTGGGCCGGACCGACATCGCTGCTTGGACTGCCGGTCGGCCTCACGCCGCTTGCTGGCCATTTCCGCATAGTAGGCCAGCAGCCGATGTAACACGCGAAGATGGTCGCCGTTTTCCGGTTCGTTCCAGATCGCCAAGATCGCCTGCCGCAGATAACGCGCCCGTTCGGCAAGCAGCGCTAAGGGCAAATCGCCATACACCGGTTGGCTTTCGTGCATGGTTTCGAAAAGCCGTCTTTCGGTTTCGTTGAGCGGGACGGGCACGGAATTCTTGATAGTCCGCAGCAGCGCATGGACACATTGCCCCACGTACGAATATGCTTGCCAACCGAGATGGAGTAACGCCCGGCGGACATCGTCGCGGGACAATTTGCCGCCCGGCTTGCTCTTCTGCTGCGCGATCTGTTTCACGAGCGAGTTTTTGGGGCCGGTAAACCAGGCATCGAAGGCCTCGCCCGAGTCGTCGAAATGGCGATCGATCGCTGCTAAGAGCCGTTCCGTCACGATCTCGACGAGTTCTCTCGATGGGGCCTTTTCACCAGCAGGAAGATCAAAGAGGGCCATTCTCACCAAATGCGGCACTTCATCCGGCGTCACTTCCAGCGGGTTCATCTTTGCCGCGGCGAAAAGGCCATATTGGATGGATTGTGCGCTCGTGCGGTTATTGCAGCCCGCCTCGCGTGCTGTGCGACGGCCCAGTTCGGTAAGTTCCGACACGGAAAGTCGTCGCCCTTTTCCCTCCGCGTTCAGACCCACGGCGTCCGGCAACACATCACATTCCCCGTCGACGATTCGCCCTAACCGGCGAACGAAAAGATCGCGGGCATACAAAAACTCCCGGCTGAGGTGCTCCTTCATTCCCCGGCTGTTTTTGTAGGTTCGGCCACGCACGTGCTGATGGACCAAAAACATCGCACGGTAGGAACAGTCGATCTGCCGGTCGAATCCGTGGATGCCGTGTACGACCGCCAAACCGCCAACGGCTGCCGGGTCGATAAGCTCCTCGAAGCTGCAGCGAGGCACGATACGTCTCAGGCCATCGGAATCCTTCCAGCAGTCAACGGGAATCGAATAGCCCGGAGGAAGAAACGCGGCGAGACGTTCCGGCGGGCGCCATTCGCCCTTTTCGCAAGTAAAAGCGAATTTCTGCGCGGGATTACTAGTCGCAGGGAGTTCCACGACTTCAGGTTCACCGAACGTCAACGTGCCAAAGTAGCTGGGATCGGTGATTTTCATGCGTAGCCTCTTTTCATTACGCAAAGGGGAGTGAGGAACAACCGTGTCGATCTATGCGTGAAGTATATGCCTGCATGCGCGAAAATGACAACGTCTCTTTGAGCAATCCATTGTCCTAGCTCTCCGCCATGTACGGGGAGGTATCCATTTTCTCGCGCCAGGCAACCTGCTAACACCTTACAACGAACTTGCGAACTTGTTTTGACCCTAACATGCAACCCCATCGCCAGAAAGGATGTGATAGCACAATGGCCTCCAAACCTCTTCCGACCTCCCGTTCTGTCTGCTGCCACCCGAAGTCCGAACGCTTAACGGAGTCGCAACGGGCTTTTGCCGAGGTCATCGGCCGCGCCCTGGCCGAAGCATGGTGCCGTGGCGGCAGAAAAGGCGCTAGCACCCAAAGTGGCGCTGTACCACGCGACGCCAACTCAACAATGCGGCCGAGTTGATCACCGTCTTGTCCGGTTTTCCCAGGGTGGTTATCCCGGGCGAGTTTGGATGTCTCGCCCAGCAACGTGCCCGCACGGACCGTGGCGTCACACGCCCGCGCCGAAAACGGCAGGAATGTTTCTAGGCCCTCTGGGTGGAGGTATTACTGTGATTTCGACTTCTATTTCCGCTGCCGGAAGCACGCCGCCCAGCCGGCGGCGTGAGGCAGATCCCGCGGGAGATTCGCCATTCGATTCGGCGATTCGCGCGGGAAGTTATGCCAGGTTCAGCAGCAGCCTGCAGAGCGAAAAAAGCAACGCGGACCAACAGCGCGAATGTCGCGAAATGGCCCAACGCAACGGCCATCGAATCTTGCCCGAGTTGGAATTCGTCGACGAGGCCGTGTCCGGCACGAAACGGGAACGCACCGGTCTGAACGCCCTGCTGGCCGCCGCCGAGAATGGCGAACTCCACGTCCTTTACTTCCACAGTCTCAGCCGCCTATCGCGCGAGTCCGTGATTACGCTGCCGTTGCTCAAGTCATTGGTGCATAAACACGACGTTCGGGTTATCAGTGTAACCGACAATATAGATTCGGACAAAACAGGTTGGGAACTGATCGCGCATTTGATGGCCATTGTTCACGAACACTACATCACGGATCTTGCCGCCAACGTCTTACGCGGGCAGGAGGGCACCCTGCTAGAGGGCTTCTCGGTCGGCGACGGCTGCTTCGGCTACACTTCCGCGCCCGTTGCGGAAAGCGAGACAGGACGGCGCGGCCGGAATGCCAAACCCCACAAGATCTACGTGATCGACCCGGATCATGCCGCCTGGGTGAAGCAAATCTTCCACTGGTTTGTCGTCGAACGGCGAAGTCTGCGCTGGATCACACGCGAGCTGAACCGGTTGGGTGCTCCGAAGGACCATCGCGCGACAACAGATTCCTGGCGGCATCAGTATTTGCCTCGGCTGTTGCGGAACCGTAAATACACGGGGCAATGGCCGTGGGGAGAAAAACGGAATGTCCGCGACCCGTTAACCGGAAAGGTATCGCAAAAAGACCGCAAACCCGAAGAGTGCGAATCGTGGGTTCGCGACTTTCCACATCTGCGTCTCATCGATGACGCGACGTTTGCCGAAGCGGACCAGCTGCTGATGGAGAATGAAAAGCGGTATAAGGGGCATCGAAAGGCGAAGGGCACGCTCCGCGGCGCGAAGTCACGTGCGGCACACCAGCACCCACGCCATCTCCTTTCCGGTCTGATCCGCTGCCGCGAGTGTGGAAGCACCTTGAACGTGGGCGGCAGTGGGGGCAAATATCTCTTTTGCCCCTCGTACGCCCAGGGGAATTGCACATGCAAAACGCAACTTCGTCGTGATCTTGCAGAGCGGATGATTCTCGACGAAATCGGACGACGGATTCTGCGCGATCCTATTTGGCGAGAGGCGGTCCTCGACGCGACGCGCAGGTACTGGAGACAGCAAGAGGCACAGCTGCCCAGCGAGTTGGCCGCGGCCACGAAGGCGCTGGCAGACGTTGAGCGAAGGATCGCGAACCTCGTCAATTTTGTCGAAAACGGCACCGAGGCGCCGGAGCTTGCTGCCCAGTTTCGGAAACGCCGCGCGGAGAGAAAGCAACTTGCAGCCCGTGTGGAACGACTGCGCCGCACGAATGACGACCGTCGGCCGGAGCCGACCGAGGCCTGGGTAAACGAGCAACTCGATAACCTGGGAAAAGCCTTCGCCGAGAAAACACCAGCGGCTGCTCATGCCCTGCGTGATCTCGTTGGCGGTGCAATTGTCGTCACTGAAATCCGCCAGCCCGGCCGCAAGCGCCATTATCTCCGCGGGCGGTTCACGATTACAACCAAGGCGCTCATTGCGGGGCTCGTCGGCAATATCGACACAGGCGCGGAAGACTCACAATCTGTTCCCAGTGATGTTGCGGAGGAGATCGTCATTGATTTTCGTGAGCCACCGGAGATTGATGCCCTTTCCGTACGCGCGAAAGAGCTGTACGACGAGGGGCTGTTGAGCGTCCAGATTGCCAAAGAGCTGGGGCGCGCCCCCAGTTACGTAACCAAACTGGCGAAACACTGGTTCGCATCGCACGGCCAGGAGATGCCCGATGGTCACGCTCGCCGCGCGACATTGTCGCAGAAACAGCTTGAGCCGCCGCTCTATCAAGCAATCGCCGACGATGTGATGGCGCTGTACTGTCGAGGGGTTCTCCTGCAAGACATCGCCGAAAGGCTCAAAGTGGACCGCAACACGATCACCTCGACCATCCGGTGGTGGCACGAAACCCGAGACTTGCCGATTCCTGATGGCCGGTCACGACGAAAACAGCTTGCTCAGAAGACGTCTCCGAAAGCCGACCGCGTCGATGACCAACCGTTACCGAAATCTGCAGAAACCGGTCCGAAAAAGAGCCTGAAAGAAACGTAAACGAACATTGGTCGTTCTGCCTTGGCCTTTCGACGAGCGATCGACTTTGTGAATTTCATGGCTCGTGGTGATGGGTGACACGTTCGCCCTGACACGGGCCTTTTCGTTTGCGCCAAGACTACTTTGTTATCCCAATGCTTGTAGCGGCCATTTCGCTTTCGGAACCGCAAAAAGCACGCGACAGGCGACGCCACAGTCATGTGTGACGCGCACTAGTCCCAACGCTGTTACCACGTAATGCAAGTGTCTGTCAACAACACAATCCTGTATAAAGGAGAAAGATGTGTCGCACATTGTTTCCATTGCCGCCGAAATCCGCGATGCCGAGGCGGTGGGGGCGGCTTGTCGGCGGCTTGGGCTTGGTGCGCCGAGCTTGGGGACCGTCAAGCTGTTTCGCGATGAGGCCACGGGGCTTGTTGTGCAGTTGCCCGCGTGGCGGTATCCGGTGGTTGCGGAACTCGCTACGGGAAAACTGCACTACGACAACTTCTCGGGCCGTTGGGGTGATCCGAAACACCTTGATGCCCTATTGCAGGCGTATGCCGTAGAAAAATGTCGTGCCGAGACGCGGCGGAAGGGGCATTCAGTCACCGAGCAACCGTTGGCCGATGGTTCGATCCGGCTTGTCGTTCAAGTTAACGGAGGTGCCGCGTGACACAAACTATCGAAATCCTCGTCGCGCCGAGCGGCGAAACGACCGTGCAAACGAAGGGCTTTTCGGGCGCGTCGTGCCGTCAAGCGAGCAGGTTCCTCGAAGAGGTTTTGGGCACGAAGACCTCGGAGCGGTTTACCGGCGAGTTCCATCAGACCGTCGAATGCAAACAGCAACAGCAGCAGCGAACGGAATAATCGTTGCGCCAATGCCTGCTGTCTGCAACAGTCTTCACTCGACGTTTCTTTTGTGCTGGGAGGCATGTTCATGTGGCACCTTGCGCTTTTGCAGGAGTGGTGTCGGCGCGGTCGCCGAACGGCGGCGGGCTGCAACGGTTTGCCGCCGCCCAAAAACCGGCCGCGAGTGCTTGTTGTGGTGGAAGGGCCTCACGACATCGAGTTTTTGAGGCGAATCAGCGCGATGCTCGCGGCCGACGATCCATCGTTGCCGGATCTGGCGACGATGCAGCGCCGCGGCGAACTGGTGTTTGTGCCCTTCGGGGGCGGTGATCTGTGGCTATGGACCGATCGGTTCGCACCGCTGCGAATTTCGGAATTTCACCTCTACGATCGCGAGCAGCCGCCGGAAAGCGAACTGCGGCATCGGGCGGCCGCGGCGGTCAACCAGCGCCCGCATTGCCATGCGATGGTGACGGGTAAACGCAGCCTGGAAAACTATCTCCACCCGGCGGCCATCCAGGAGACCCTCGGAGTTTCGCTCGAATTCTCGGATGACGACGCCGTGGCCGATCTCGTGGCGCAGCAACTTTACGACGGCAACAACGAAGTCCCCTGGGAAGAGCTGCCGCGGCGCGTGCAGACGCGGCGTCGCAATCGCATCAAAAAGCGGTTGCACAACCGGGCGGTGGAGCGGATGACGGCGGCCCGGTTGGCCGAGCAGGATCGGCAACAGGAAGTCGTCTCATGGCTCCGCACGATCGCCCGTCTTGCCTCCAAAGCCCGGCGCTAGCGTCTCTTGGCTGCACATCGCTGGCACGCGTGATTGGGATCGCATCGCCGGCGTCTTTTCCGGCGGCAGGCATCCCGCCGTTTCCACTACTTTTACGCGAAGGAAAACCGTTCATGACACTTGGAAAACGCTTGCACGAATACATCGCGTCGTGTTTTACAGGTCTTTGGATCGAAAGTCACGAGCACGACGACGCCCTACGGGAAATCGCCCAGCTCTGCCGGGAACACGATTGGAGCCTGGCGACGTGGAACATCGACGCCGGGTTGCAGATCTCTGGTAGCGAACACTCGGCGGATGCCGGCGGCAACGATCCGCTGGCGGCGATCCGCGCGGTCAATGCGCTCGCGACTTCTGAAGGTTCAGCGCTGCTCGTGCTGCAAAACTTTCATCGTTTCCTGCAGAGCGCAGAAATCGTTCAGGCCTTGGCCGGGCAGATCGTTGCCGGCAAGCAGAACCGGACCTTCGTCGTCGTGCTGTCGCCCGTGGTGGACATCCCCGTGGAGTTGGAAAAACTGTTCACCGTCGTCGAGCATGCCTTGCCGGACCGTGCGCAACTTGAAGAAATCGCTCGCGGCGTGGCCACCGAAGAGGGTGAGTTGCCCGAGGGGCCGGCGCTTCAGCGGGTGCTCGATGCGGCGGCCGGGTTGACTCGCCAGGAGGCCGAAAACGCGTTGAGCCTCAGCCTGGTTCGCCACGGTGTCGTCCGCCCCGAGGTGCTTTGGCAACTGAAAGGCCAGACGCTGAAGCAGGGCGGTCTGCTGCGGTTGCATCGCGGCCAGGAGACGTTCGCCACGCTCGGCGGGCTGGAGGCGTTAAAAAGTTTCTGCCTGCGGGCGATGCGGCAGCAGGGTCGGTGTGATCCGTTGCGGCGACCGCGCGGCGTGATGCTTCTGTCGCCACCGGGCTGCGGCAAGTCGCAGTTCGCCAAGTGCCTGGGCAACGAGACGGGCCGACCGACGTTGCTCCTCGACGTCGGCGCGCTCTACGGATCGCTGGTCGGGCAGACGGAGCGCAACATCCGCCGCGCGATCCAGACGATCGAGGCGATGGCCCCCTGTGTCGTGCTGATCGACGAGGTGGAAAAGGCCCTGGCCGGTGCGGGCAGTTCCGGCCAGACAGACTCGGGCGTCAGCGCCCGGCTGTTCGGCACGTTGTTGTCCTGGATGAACGACCGCACCAGCGACGTCTTTCTGTTGACCACCTGCAACGACATCCGCCGGCTGCCGCCGGAGTTTTCGCGCAGCGAACGGGTGGACGGGGTGTGGTTTCTCGACCTGCCCAATGCGAAGCAGCGCAGCGAGATCTGGCGGATCTACCTTGAGCTGTTCGAACTCGACGCCGCACAGCCACGTCCGAACGATGCGCAGTGGACCGGCGCGGAGATTCGCGCCTGCTGCCGGCTGGCGGCCGTGCTCGACGTGCCCTTGGTGCAGGCAGCGCAGAACGTGGTGCCGGTCGCCCGAACGGCCGGCGAATCGGTCAAAACGCTCCGCAACTGGGCCGCCGGCCGCTGTCTCGACGCTGATCGTGGCGGGATTTTTCATGACAATGCCGGCGGGGCGATGACACGGCGCCGCACGCGACGGGCCGATCCGTCGAACAACTGACGCCATCGTGGCAAGTCACTCGGCATAAGCGGTGGTTAGAAACCAAATGCACCGCGGCAACCAGAAGGTCTGGCCCGGTTTTCTCACAATGGAACAAGCCACGGAGGCACAGAGGACACGGAGAAGAGACCATTTTCCTTGAAGCGATGGTCGTTTGCCGGCAACGGGAGCGGGTTTCTGCCTCGGTGCGGTAGCACCGGTTTGGTTGGCGGCCCTGCCGCCCCGTGTCTCCGTGGTGAGCAATCCGGGCCAGCCGTACCGATCCGATTTCATCGACCTTTCCCACCATCGGTTCTTATTCTGCCGCCGCGCGACGTTTCCGCTTCGATCGTCACGTGGCGGTTTTTTGTTTCTTGAAAACGCTGTCTGCAATCCCAAAGGATGATGCCCTATGAGTACAATCCTCGATGACCCGTCTGCTCGGGCCGAAACGCTTACCGCGACCGCCGCCGAGCGGCTTCGCGCGACGATGGCCGCCGTGCGGCTGTCGCTCTCCTGGCTGGGCGTTCGCAAAACACTCTCCGCCGAGCAGAAGGCCCAGGCGGCCGATGCGTTTGGGGCCGAAGGAAGGTTTCTCTCGGCCGGCAAGAAGCTGCTCGACACGTCACACCCCGCCTTCCGCACGGTGACCGCCGTGAAAAACCGTGTCGTCTGTTATTGGAAAGGCGTGACACTGCCGTTTCCCGAGCCGGGCCTGCGGCTGATCCGGCAGGATCGGATCGACGCATTCGATACGCGGATGCAGGAGTTCGGCCAAGAGTTAAGCGATGCCGTTTTGGCGTTGGATCGCCACTACGATGCGTTGCGCAGCGCTGCGCGACAACGCCTCGGCTCGCTCTACAACGCGGCCGACTACCCGGCCATCTTGGTCGGGCTGTTCGCCATCGAGCACGATTTTCCCTCGGTCGAGCCGCCGAATTACCTGCAGCAGCTCAAACCCGAGCTGTACGAGCAGCAGTGCCGCCGGGTGCAGCAGCGGTTCGACGAGGCGGTGCGGCTGGCCGAGCAGGCGTTCACTGAGGAGTTGGCCCGGCTGGTGTCGCACCTCACCGAACGTCTTTCGGGCAACGACGACGGCAAGCCCAAAATCTTCCGCGATTCGGCCATCAACAATCTCACCGAATTCTTCGAGCGGTTTCGCCGGCTGAACATCGGCAGCAACGAGCAACTCGACCGGCTGGTAGCCGACGCCCAGCGGATCGTCCAGGGCGTCCACCCCCAGAAGCTCCGCGACGAAAACGGCCTGCGGCAACACGTCGCCACGGAGATGGCCCGGGTGGAAAGCGTGCTCGACGGCCTGTTGGTCGACCGCCCGCGGCGAAACATTTTGCGGCGGCCGAAGTGATTTTTCTTGAGGTTCCATCGCCCGATGATTGTTGCTGCGCCCTATAGGAGAACTTCATGCAAATCGTTGTTAGTCCCGGCGGTACGCTGCGGTGTCTCTACAGTGAGACGCTCGACCTGCGCCGCCTCGGCCGGGCCACGATCCGCCGTGTGTCGCACGTCGAACCCGACGTGCAGGGCCGTTGGTGGGCTGATCTCGCGCCCGTCGACGGCCCGCTGCTCGGCCCATTTCCCCATCGCAGCGAGGCGCTCGCCGCTGAAGCATCTTGGTTGGAAGCGAACCGGCTGGCGGAGCCCGAAACCGACAGCTCTTGTCCCGAAGAGATCGCCGATGTTCGACCGTGATCGCGTCTTTGCCGAGTTTGCCCTGTTCGCGGCGATCGGCGTCTTGGCGGCCATGGCGACCGGCGCGGGAGTCGCCGTGGTGATCGGGCTTGCCGTGGCCCTCATCTTTCTCCGCTTGTTCCTTGTGCGACTGCCCTGACCGCCGCGCGACGTTTGGGACGCGTGTTGTACAAGAAAAACCCCGGCTTTGGGGTGGCTGTGTTGTCTTCCACGGCCGCCTCGCCTCGGGGCGGTCGCTTTCTCTGTCCTCTGCAGGAGCCAAGCGATATGACTCAACAAGACCTAAACCGTGCCGTCGCCCGAGCCACGGGCGAGAATCTGCGAGTGATTCGAAAACTCGGTTTCACCCTCGCCGATGCGGTGTTCGTCGAGCACGATCCCGAACCATGCGAGGTCGAAGTCGTCGACATCCAGGAAAAAGGGATCGACTGGGACGAGCACCAGTTACGGCGCAACGTACCGGTGGTTGCCCAACGGGCGCGGCGACCTACCTTCGTCTGATATACCTTTGATGGTCGCGTTCCTCCCCGTAGTACAAACGTGTAAAAGTTTGTTTTTCGAGCGAGAATTCCAGCGACCAACGAGAGCGGGTTTCTGTCTCGGTGCGGTAGCACCGGTTTGGCTGGCGGCCCTGCCGCCCCGTGTTCCCCCTGGACAAATCCCCAAAACCACGACCAAAGGAACTTGCCGATGTCTACTCTTACTGTTACCGAAAAAGAGCACTGGAAGAACCGCATTGCTCGGCGAATCGAAAAGCAGATCGAAACGATCACCGCCAGCGACGCCAACTTCTTCGAGCGAATCGACCGTCAGGCCCGGCAACGGGCGTTGGAGTCGCTGGGAATCGCCGAACATCAGGCGGAACTCGACGAGATCGAGCGCCAGCAGGAAGTGCTGCAGCGACGCGAGCGGCGGCTGCGCAAAGCCATGCTCGCGAAGGTCCGTGGCGTCCCACCGGAGGAACTCGACGACCACCCGCTGTATCGCCACGATTCCGAGGTGGACGGAGCGATCCGCAAACGCAAAGCCGTCCACGAGAACGAACTGCTGGCCGAAAGCGAGCTAGGCCAACGGGTACTCCACCTGCGTCAGGAGGGCGAGGAGTTGCTTGACGTCGTCTGGCTGGCGACTTCGTCGAAACAGATCAAGCAGTTGTGGGCCAAGGTGGCCGAACTGTTAGGTGCTCAACAAAGCCAACTCCACCGCGACGCCCTCGCTATCGACCCGGTCGAATAGTCGGCAGCGCGGCAACAGTCGATCAATTGATGCATCTATCTCGCCGAGTTGGCTGAATCTGTGGTTGCGGTGCCCTCTGGCGTTCGGCTACCCCTCGCGAACCGACGCCCACTTCCACTGCCTTTTCGGCGTCTTCCGCGAGTGTCTCGACGCTCTCGCTAAAGGCTGGTTTCACTACCGCCCCGGCTGGCGCTGTGCAATGTACGACTAACCTCAAAGATCGTTAAGTTTTTGTCAAAGACTAGCGACCAGCGGGAGCGGCTTCTTGCCTGGGTGCGGTAGCATCGCCAAAGTTGGCGGTCCTGCCGCCCTGGGCGACTTTCACAACACCTACTGTCGGACATGATCCCGTTGAGCTGGATGAGAAACACCTCCTCAAACCAACAGGAGAATCCCTTGGAAACTTTGCTGATGCTTGCCGTAGGCGGCGCGATTGTCTGGTGGTTTTTCAAAGCGGTTCGGCGCGATGCCTCGCGCAAGGCGTTCGCCGCCGGCCGGGCCCGCGGGCGACGCCAGGCACGCCACCGCCGGCGCTGATCTTCCGGTTCGCGCGGCCGTGCGTAGCGTACGCTGTCCGTGTCCTTTGAGCCACCGATCAGCCGTGCCGCCAAACCCATGGGCGCATCGTCCTGCGGCGCGTGCGGCTTCGTGCTGATCGCCACAGAGCTTGTCAACGTAACACGTCGACTATTTTGTTCAACGGAGAACGCCATGAAAAAACGCGAAGACTGGGGCCCGGCCGATGAGTTTATCGGCGAGGTACTACCCGCGGTGATCGTGGGTACCGTGATCTACATACCGTTCTGGCTGCCACTATTGTGGTTCGTGATCGAGCCGCTTACCCGTTGGCTCGACGCCGTCGGCTTGCCGACGCTCGGCACGTTGATCGGCCTCGGGGCAATGCTCATCTGCATGATGCTGGGCGTCAGCCTCGGCGGGGTAATTGTGCACGCCAGGAACATGAAGGCCGAGAAAAAAGAAGAAAAGAAACCGGAGGACGGTGATCCGCAGTAGGAAGATCCTTTTCAACGAGGCCGGCCGCCCACCGGGCAGCCGGCCGCTGATTTTTTTTGCTGTCAGAGGTTTTTGCAGGACGATCACAGCGAGTGCCGCCGTCAGGGACATCTCCAGAGATAAAGAGATAACAGGTCGCCTGCACTCACATCACCCCGGATCGTTGTACTTGATCGGCGATCTGCCGCAAGAAAGGATCGGCGTAGCTCAGGAAGCGCCTGGTGCCGGGGCATAGGTAATTGAGGCCCGGTTCGCCGTCGGGGGTTTTGATGAAACGGTTCTTTGGGCATTCGCCGTTGCAGGCGAAGCGGTACGGGCATTGGCGACAATACTCTGTCAGGCCCTCGCGCTTGTTCAGGCCGAAGGCCTCTTGCTTCGGCGAGTAGATCATCTCGTCGAGGTTGCCATCGCGGAGGTTGCCCAGCCGGTATTCGGGGTACACGAAATGGTCGCACGCGTAGAGGCTGCCGTCTTTGTCCATCGTTACCAGCGATCGGCCGCAGACTTCGGCCAAGTTGCAGATTTGGGCCGGCTTGCCCATCCACTGGCCGACCAGCGACTCGAACCAGTTGACCAGCACCGTGCCAAGGCCGTTTTGCATCCAGAGGTAGAACGTCTGGCAGAGGAAATCGCCCCAGTCGTTCGGATCGACCGACCAGTCGGTGACGACCGACGTCGGGTGCCCGGGCCGGGCGGCCAGCGAGCCCAGCGTCGGCATTTTTTCCGTATCCCAATAGCCGGGGGCGGTGGTGCGGAACTCCCGCGGTTCCACACAGGGCAGCCATTGCAGGCGGCGGCAGCCGAGCTCCTCGGTGAGAAACCCGTACACTTCGTCCGGGTGCCGGGCGTTGGCCGCGCTGACGACCGTGAGCGTGGCAAACGGCACCTCGTGTTCTTGCAGCAGCCGGGCCGCCCGATAGACCCGATCGAACGACGGCTCGCCCCGTTGGCCCACCCGCACGCGGTCGTGCAGGTGTTTCGGGCCGTCGATGCTCAGGCCCACCAGGAAGCCGTGCTCCTTGAGGAAGTGGCACCAAGCGTCGTCCAGCAGCACGCCGTTGGTCTGAAAGTCGTTCTCGATTTGTTTTGTGCCCGCGTACTTCTGCTGCAGCGCGACAACCCGGCGGTAGAAGTCGAGCCCCAACAGGGCCGGCTCGCCGCCGTGCCAGTTGAAGACCACCGTGTCGACCTCCTGCGCGGTGATGTACTGGCGGACGAACTCTTCGAGCAACGCGTCGTCGATGCGGCCCGCGGGGACAGTACTCGGCAGTTCCGTACTCAGCCGGTCCGTGCCCAACAACTCCGTGCCCAACAATTCCGTGCCCAACAATTCCGTGCCGAGCAGTTCCTCTTTGCCGAGGTAATAGCAGTAGGAGCACTTCAGGTTGCAGGCCGAACCGATCGGCTTGACCAACACGTGGAACGACCGGGCGTAACGGCGTGGCGGGGCTGCGGAGGGGTGGTGGTCCAAGGGGGAACGCTGGGTTGGGGGGAAGGGTTTTGGTGTTACGAGGATGTGGTTATCCGGACGTGGGCAGCAGCGGTTCTCACGTGGCAGGTTTTCAAACCGGGGTGGCGTAGCCGCTGGAGGCCGTTCGCGGCGTTGGAGTTTCCTGGCATCTTCTTGTCGCTTCGTAACCCAGCTTCGAGAAGCTGGGCCACCTGCGGAACGGATTGCCGAGGTGCTCCAAGGAACCTCCTTCGTCAACGGAACCAAACAACCCAAAGAAGCCGCCTGAGGAAATCTTTCGGCTAAATTACTGCGCACAACTCTCGATAATATCTCCCGTTTCGCACGGTGAAACTCCGTGGGCAATGTCACCCCTATACTTCATCCCCAGTATTGCGATCCTCGCTCAGCCAATCCTGGTGTACACTCCGAAACCTCTCCCATCCCTCTTGGCTGGCACGAGGTACCCGCTCCCGCAAGCTCCAGATTAAGGCACCGCGGTCCCGACCAGAATAAGTGGTAAAGACAACGAAGATCTTGGTCGACTTACCGCGTAAAGAAAGCGATCCGTACTTGAAGTGAGGGTGCCATTTCGCTGTGTTAACATCGCGAAAAGCTAACGAACGACGTCGCCGTCCTTCAACCAGCACGATCTGGTCCGCATTCACTAGCAGGCAACTGTATCTAAGAAACAACAACAGCCAGAGACACCGAAGAGCAATCAAAACCTCAATTACGGACAACCCAACAAACAGAGCAATCAAATAGGCTGACGTCTCCGGCACCATCAGAATAGCAAAGGTATACCAGAGAGTTCCTGCTGCGAAACACCCAAACACCACAGCGCTCACGGCGAGTTCGAGCCGCACAGAGGATTTAGGACGGTATTCCATTTCCAGCACATATATCGAGGTTACACCTTACCATTCCACCCAGCTTCTCCCGTTCACCGCAGACAGTGTAAACTGACCTCACATTACAAGATCCTATTTCGGTTCCAGTAGTTTCTTCTTGCAGATTTCGGAAGCGTCATGTCCCAACAACTTACCGAGGCCGGTAGAGATTACCTTTTGAAGCCATTTGCTCTGTGTGATTTGGCTTGCTCCGAGGCCACCCAAGCAACTGAACGCGCTTGAAATGCCCGTGGTAATAACGGTACACATTGGGTCCGGTTTACATGGCGAACAAAGCGAAGCAGTCACCGCTTTGCTGAGGGAAGACAGGAATCCCATAATGCAGCCTCCCGCTGGCGGAAATGCAAGTGCCAGCTCCCCCATGGCCATCCCGAACCCACATTCGACAGCAGCCTTGCAACCAATGCTTCCCCAAGAGTCGCGTTCCATAATCCCCCAGAACGCAGACCAACCGGCATTAACGGCGCAACCTACTCCCATTGCACCAGCATCATCCCAACCAAGCCAAAGCCCGCTAGGATCCGTATGAGAGACAGGTGAACCTCCTACATACTCGTAGAGATTGATTCCACCCTCGTACCCAATCGGATCCTGAGTCACAAACCTTCCCAGTTCGGCACTGTAGTACCTGGCCCGATAATAGTAAAGACCCGTAGCCAAATCCAGTTCCCTGCCGGTGTAGAGGGTCGTGTTGGCGTTGGCCGAGGAGGTGGCCGTGGTCCAGTCGGCGTTGCGATAGGTCACCGTGCCGTAGGGCGTGTAAGTGTATCGCTCCGCCACTTCCCAATTGCCAGAGCCGGAGTCATACTTCACGAGGCCGGTGACATTGTAATTGGCGTCGGCTAGGTAGAAAACCCGTTCGGCGGCCACGCTGCCGGTGCCGGCGGTGTTCAGCGTGTCGCGGAGGACGGCCGCGTCGATGTAGCGCGGCGACCAGATGGTTTGATAACCGCCGTCGCGGCTTCCGTCGACGGTCACGTCGCTCTCGATTGTCTGCTGGCCGAGGTGATAATCGTCGACCACCTTGTCCGGCGTCGCGCCGTCGAAGTCGCTGAAGACCTGAACGCGCCGGTTCGTGCCGTCGTATTCGCTTCTTTGGAGGATCGTCGCACCGTCGTTGACCTCGACGAGCCGATTCCAGGCGTCGTAGATTGCCGTGTTGCCGGATTGCAGCGTTGTCATGTTACCGGCGGCATCGTAGCCTGAGCTTCCCTGGTTGGGCGTCGCCTCGTTGGCGGCGTTGTAGGTACCGCTGCCCAAGTCGTTGCCCAGGGCGTCGAGCGACCACGTTTTCTGCTCGACGCCGTCGAGATCCCACGCGATCAGCCTGTCGAGCGCATCGTACTCGTACGTCTCGCTCAGGTTCCCGTTCAACTCGTTCGTCTTGCTCGTTCGATTGCCGGCCCGATCGTAGGTATAGGTATAGCGGTCGAGGACCACGTCGGGATCGGAGCCGTAGTCGGTCCAGACTTGGTCGATGACCCGGCCGAAGCGATCCAGTGCGGCGAAGTTGTCGGCCGTGTAGTCGAGCCTCACGGCAATATCCTCGTAATCTTCGGCGACGATGCGCTCCGCGCCGAGATACTTGTAGCTGGCGTGCGTGTTCGTGCCGTCGCCGATCGTGGCCAAGCGGGACATGATGTCGTCGATCGCGCCAGCGGTGCCGTAGCCGTACTGGACCTCGCGGCCGTTGGGGTAGGTCACCTCCGCCAGTCGCACATACTGCGCCACGCCGGCGGTGGCGTCGTCGTCGTAGTCGTACTGGACGAAGAGCGTGGCGGCATCGACCGCGCCGTCGTGCTCCTGGTACTCGCGGTAGACTTGTCCCCAACCGTTGTACTCGTAGCGGACCTCGTTGACAGGCGTCGTGCCGGCGGTGTCGCTGTAGTTGGTGACCGAACGGACGCGGCCCAGGTTGTCGTAGGTGGTGCCGACGCGGAGGACGGCGTCGTCGACGAGGCCGGTGGTGCCCAGATCGGTGACCGTGTCGGCGGCAAGCCGCCCGGCCGAGTCGTAGCTGAACGTGTGGACCACGCCCCGCTGGTCAGTCGTGGCGGTGGTGCGGCCTATGCGGTCGTAGGCGGTCGAGACGTGGTCGCCGTTGTCGGTGGTGATCGTCCAGACCTTGGTTGTCGGGTCCTGGGCGAGGACGTCGGTAGTGTCGGGATAGACGGCCGCCGTCTGCCAGGAGGCGTTGAAGGCCGACTCGTAAAGGTACTTGGTGGCCTGGGCCTCGACGTTTTCGGTGCCTGGGTCGCTATCGTCACCCTTGGCGTTGTAGGCGGTCATGGTGACCAGCCGGCCGGCGGCGTCGTACTCGTAGTCGACGGTGATGTCCATCTCCGTGTCGGTCTCTTCGACGGTGCCGTTGTCGTAGTTCTGGATGGTGCGGACGGTGCGCCCGGCGTCGTCGAACTGGGTTTCGTCAATCCGGCCGAGGTTGTCGATCGTGCGGTAGGCCCGGCCGGCGGCGTCGTACTCGGTGCGCTCAAGCTGGAAGTCGATGCCCGCCAGGGAGGTGGGATTGGCCGTGGTGTAGGGCAACGGGGCGGCGGCTTCGGCGACGTCGGGGATGCCGTTGGCGTCGGCGTCGAGCACCGCGCCGCTGGTGCCGTCGAAAAAGTAGTGGGTTAGCCCCGAGGCGACGTCCTCGCGGCCGTAGTCGGCGGTGGCTGCCAGCCGGCCGAGCCCGTCGTACCAGTTGACCGAGGCGGTGGCGTAGCTGTTGGCCGCCGTCAGTTCGCCGGTCGTGGTCGTGTCGCCGGGCAGCCGCTCGAAAGTGGCCGAGGCGACGATCCTTCCGGCCTGATCATACCACCCGGCGTTCTGCTCGATCACTGTGTCGCCGTCGACCGAGAGGGCGGCCGCGTAGTCGGTGGCGGCCTCGTCGACGTCGAAGCTGGTGTAGGTGGCGACCTGCCGTCCGAGACCGTCGTACTCGTATTTCTGGAACAGCCCGGCGGCCGTGGACGTTTTAACGACGTAGCCGCGGGCGTCGTACCAGGTGGTGCTCGGCAGGTAGTCGTCCACCGTGCCGTCATCGGGATCGACCTCGTAGGTCCGCGACTCGTAGACGCGGCCCAGGTCGTCGTGAAGGGTCTGCGTCTGGGCGCGGAGTTCGCTCGCTTCCAGCATGAAGTCGTCGCTGGCGTAGGTTTTGCTACAGACGGTGCGGCCGAGGTTGTCGTACTCGTAGTGGGTCACCGTGTCGGCCGCCGTGAGGACGTCGGTGAGGCGATTCCGCCAGTCGTACTGGTACTCGGTGGCGTAATAGTCGCTCGCGCCGGTGTCGAAGTAGGTCCGCGATTCGAGGAGGTTGCCCGGGGCGTCGTAGGTGTAGCTGGCCGCTAGGACCATGTTGTTGCCGGGCGTCTGGGCCCCAGTCGGGTCGGCGTCGGTGGCGCCGGTGTCGTCGGTGCCGGTCCAGGTTTGAAGGACGTTGCCCTGGGCGTCGAGGACCACGCGGGCGATCGTGCCGTCGGCGGCCACCGTCTTGTTCTGCCGGCCCATGGCGCCGGTGCCGTAGTCCTCGTAGCCGTAGCTCGTCTGGCCGTAGTTGGTGCCCGAGGTCCCCGCGTCGCTGGCCGGGATGTCGTGATACACGCGGGTGGAGACGAGCCGGGTTTTCACATACTGGTAGGTCGTCCAGGAGGCGTACGCGGTCTGGGCAATGGTGGCGGTGGCCAAGTCCTCCAGCGTGCCGGTGTAGTCGGCCTCGATACGATCGGTGACGCGGCCGTCGGGGTCGGTCCGGGTGATCGACACCGGGCCGACGATCGTGGCCGCGGCGGTGGAGACCACGACGTAGCCGCTCGCGTACCGCGTTTCGTGGGTGGCGTCGTTGTAGAACGTCCAGGTGGCGGTGCGGACGGCGGTTGCCGTGCCGCCGAGATCGACGGTGTGCTCGGGGCCCAGGACCTCGACGATGCGGCCGAAGGCGTCGTATTGGTAGTCGGACGTCTGACTGGCGCCGTCGGCGGCCGGCAACGTCCAGCCGGCCGGCGGCGTGAGACTCAGGCTGCTGGCCGTGGCGGCGTCGATGTCGTCGATCGAGCGGGCAAGCTCGCCGGTGATCGCATCGTACTGATAGTAACTGACGCGGCCCAGTTCATCCATCGTCCAGGTGAGATTGCCTTCCGCGTCGTACCACTGCCGGGTAGAGGTGCTAAGGCCCGAGCCGTTTTGATCGGTCGAGACGGCGGGCAGCGTGGCGGTCTGTTGCTGGACCTGGAACGTATTGGTGTACCAGGTGTAGGCGTAGGTGATCGTCACCCCGTGGGCCGGATCCCCGTCGGGATAGGTGGTCGAGGCGTCCACCACGTAGATCGTCTGGTCGTCGACCGTCTGCGCGGTGTACTGGTAGCTGGCCAGCAGTTCGGGGCCGCCGGTGGTGCCGACCGCCAGCCGAGCCGAGGTCTCGCCCTGGGCGACGGCCCGCTGGTAGACCTGGCCGACGGCGCCGCTGGTGTAATAGACGGTCTCTTCGAACAGTCCGTCCGTGTCGCTTAAGTAGGGCGAATTGCCGCTGGCGAAGCCGACCAGGTCGGCGAGCGATTCGTCGTAGTACTGGCCGCTCTGCTCGACGAAGGCCGACGGGTCGGCGCTGAGCACCAGCCGCCCGCCGTCGTCGTAGCGGTAGTAGTTCAGCGTGTGGTTGCCCGAGGCGTCGCAGACGTCGCTTAAGAGCATCTGGCCGATGTAGTTGGTGTAGGGTGGTCGTCGTCGTGCCGTCCGCCTGGCTCTCGACCGTCTTGCGGTCCCAGTTGTTGTAGTCGCGGAGGTTGCTGCTTCGGGTGTTGGTGTAATTGGTCTCGTCGCTCTTGCCGAAGAGGACCTGCTTGCTGACGCGGTGGTCGGCGTCGTATTCGTAGTAGAAGCAGGTGTAGTCGGCGAGGGGATCGGTTTGGGTGTCGCCGGCGTTGGGGTTGATCGGATCGGCCGGGTCGCCGTAGGCGGCCACGAAGGCGGCGTAGGCGTTTTGCGTAAGCACGCGTTTTACCTCGTGGGCCGAGTCGGCGTCGGTGTAGTAGCGGAAGTAGTTCGTGTCGGTGGCCGGTCCAGTCCTCGGCCGCCGCGTCCCACTGCTGGGTGAGGATCGTCTTCAGGTCGCCGGGCAGGCCGTAGGCGTCGCCGTCGGCGTAGTAGCCGTAGGTGATTTGCCGGACGTTGACCCACGCGGACGCGGCGGCGTCGTATTCCAGCAGCGTCAACGTCTGGATGTGTTGGATCCCGTCGTCGGTCGTTACATAGGTGAACACCCGCTTCTGATATGCCGGCCCATCGGTGGCCGTCTTGTAAAGGACCTCGGCGACGCGGCCGTTTTCGCCCGTCTCGGTCCAGCCGCTCACTTCGATCGTGGCCCCGCTGGGCGCCACCGTGCGATGCAGGGAGCCGGCGGGATGGTCGGTCTGCTCGCCGTCGTAGAACTCGTAGCGGGTGCCGTCGTCCCGGGTGAGGACGAAGAGGTGGTTCGTCGCGTCATGGACGAGCGTGTCTTGCGAGCCGTATCGGGCGGCGAAGCTGCCGTCGAGTTGGACATCGAACCAAAGGGCCTGCTCGGCCCCCAGCCGCACCGCCATCACGTTCTCGGCGACCACCATCGCGGCCAGTTCGTCGACGTCGCTCCAGCCGGGGCCGTAACCGGAATCGAAGGTCAACTCGCGGCTGGAGTAGGTCAGCCCACTCTGACCGCCCAGGTTGCACATCGAGGCCCCGGCGATGCTGTTGATGGCGTTCATGGCGATACGGCTGGCCCCGCTGCGACCGGGACCCCCGCAACCGCCACCACCACCGCCGCCACCTCCCGCTCCGCCGCCACCCGCTGAACCACAGTTGCACGGATTGGTGCAGGGAGGTGGTCCGCCACCACCAAGATCCATCGGCGGCAGGCCGACGGTATAGGGGGTTATATAGCGAATCACTTCGCTGTAGCCACCACTGGGATAAGCGAAGGTATAGAAATCAGAAATGATTACGCTGCCATCTTTATCGACCACGTGCCAAACCTTGACCTCGCCGTTGGCATCAATAGTCGGGATGGAGCCGTCAGTGACCAGACCCTGCACCTGTTGCAGCACGGCGCCCATGGGCGAACCGGCGTACGTCCAGGAATCGTCTTGCGTGAAGCCAAGCACGGAGGGCGACAAGACAGAGCCGTCCTCGTCGCTTGTGATCGAGTCGACCCGGTACCAAGCCGATTCATCCGGCTGGTCCAGGGTGGTGATCGATCCCGTCTCATAGATCTCCTTGGCACCGCTGGCGCTGGTTGCCACGATTCGCGTCCGGTAAGCCGTATTGCGCTGCAGCCCCGTGGCAACAAAGGTCGAGGTGTCTGCGGCCACGCTCGCCACCGCAGTGTACGTGACCCCGTTGTCGGTCGACACCTCGGTGGTGTAGGTGGTGCCGGCATCGCCGCTGAGGCCCTTCCAGGAAAGGTAGGTTTCGGAACCCGAGGGTGTACCGCCGGTTCCCGAAAGGCTCACCCCTCCCCGTACGATCGAACCTGTCCCGCTAACGAGAAGTGTTCCGTGATTGGTCACCGAAGAAGTCCTCGTCACCGAACCGGTGACCTGCAGCGTACCGGCGTTGATCGTCGTGTCGCCGGTGTAGGTGTTGTTGCCGGTGAGAAGCACCACGCCCGTGCCTTGCTGGACGAGGTCGATCGCCCCCGAAATCCGGTTACCGACTGTGATGTTATCGCTTCGGTCGAAGACGAGTTGTCCGCCACCACCACTGCTAGTGACATACGCGGAACTCGAGCCAAGGGTACCCATGGTGCCGCCGTCTCCGACTTGCAGCGTTCCGCCGCTGATCCTCGTTCCACCGCCGGAGCTGTTGTTACCGATGTAGATCAGCGTGCCCGTGCCGCGCTGGTCCAGGGTGACATACCCTGAGATCGCGTTATCGAGTGTCACGGTGTCGCTACGGTTGAACGCCAGTGTGGCGTTGTCCTCATCGTTTCCGCCCGTCACCGCGCCGGTCCCCACCGTGCCGCTGGTCCCGCCGTTGCCCACCTGCAAGGTGGCATTGCCGACAATTGTCGTCGTGCCGGCGTAGGTGTTGTTGCCCGTGAGGATCAGCGTGCCATAGCCCACGTACAGCCCGCCCGTGCCCGAGATCGAATTGGCAACGATCATGTTGCGCTGGAAACGCAACAGCCCGTTATTCACCACCGGACCCGTGCCCAGCGTGCCGCTCGATCCGTTGCCGATCTGCAGCGTGCCCTGGCTGATGGTGGTCGTGCCGCTGTAGGTGTTGGTGCCGGTGAGGGTCTGGGTGGCGGTGCCGGTCTTCGTCAGCGCCACCGTCCCCGCCCCGTCTTGGATCACGCCGCTGAAGCTGCCGCTGCGGTTGCCGGCGCCCACCGTCAACGTGGTCGCTCCGGCCACGCCCGATCTGACCGTCCCCGACCCGTTGAGTCCATTGATGGTCGGGGCGTAGCCGTTGAGGTCCAGTACCCCGTTGACCGTCACGTTCCACTTGCCCGTGCCGTTGGGAAGCACGTTGGGATTGTCGCTGCCGATCTGCAACGTTCCGCCGGCATTGATCGTCGTCGTGTTGGTGTAAGTGTTGCTGCCGGTGAGGACCAACGTGCCGCCACTGTTGACGGTCATGCCGCCGCTGCAGCTATTGTTGCCCGTGTAGATCAGCGTACCCGTGCCATCCTGGATCAGGTCAATATATCCGGAGATCGATTTATCGATCGTCACGATGTCGCTACGGTTGAACGTCAGTGTGGCGTTGTCCTCGTCGTCCCCGCCCGTCACCGCGCCTGTGCCCAGCGTGCCGCTGGTCCCGCCGTTGCCGACCTGCAAAGTGGCATTGCCCCGAATCGTTGTCGTGCCACTGTACGTGTTGTTGCCGGTGAGGATCAGCGTGCCATAGCCCACGTACAGCCCGCCCGTGCCCGAGATCGAATTGGCGATGGTCATGTTGCGCTGGAAACGCAACAGACCGTTATTCACCACCGGACCCGTGCCCAGCGTGCCGCTCGATCCGTTGCCGATCTGCAGCGTGCCCTGGCTGATGGTGGTCGTGCCGCTGTAGGTGTTGGTGCCGGTGAGGGTCTGGGTGGCGGTGCCGGTCTTCGTCAGCGCCACCGTCCCCGCCCCGTCTTGGATCACGCCGCTGAAGCTGCCGCTGCGGTTGCCGGCGCCCACCGTCAGCGTGGTCGCCCCAGCCACGCCCGAGGTGACCCTTCCCGTGCCATCAAGCCCGTTGACGGTCGGGGCGTAGCCGTTGAGGTCCAGTACCCCCTTGACCGTCACATTCGCTTTTCCCGAACCGTTGGGCAGGACGCTGGGGTTGTCGCTGCCGATCCGCAACGTACCCCCGGCATTGATCGTTGTCGTGTGGGTGTAGGTGTTGCTGCCGGTGAGAACCAACGTGCCGCCGCTGTTGACGGTCACGCCGCCGCTGCAGCTGTCGTTGCCCGTGTAAATCAGCGTGCCCGTGCCCCGCTGAACCATATTGACATATCCGGAAATTGAATTCCCGATCGTCGCGGTATCGCTGCGGTTGAATGCCAGCGTCACGGAGTCTTCGTCGTCCCCGCCCGTCACCGTGCCGGTCCCCAGCGTGCCGCTGGTTCCCCCGTTGCCTACCTGCAGCGTGCCGTATGTGATCGTCGTCGTGCCGGTGTAGGTGTTGTTGCCGGTGAGGATCAGCGTGCCGCTGTTGCTCTTGACTAAGGCATTGCTGCCCGAGATGACGCCGGAAAGCGTCAGCGAGGTATTGCCGGAATTGACGGTCACCGTGCTGCCGAGCCCAACTCCCACAAACACGGTCGAGCCGGTCACGCCGGAATTGACCGTGATGTTGTTGGTGAGCGTGAGGTCGTTTCCTGTAATCGAAAAACCACTCGAGGCGAAGTTGATCGAGCGGAACGACGTTCCCGCCGTGTAGTCGTTTTCGGTGTCGGTTTGCACCGTGCCCGAGAAACGCAGGTCGTCGCCGACGACCGGGGCGATATCGTTTGCCCAGTTCTCCGCGGTGGTCCACTTGTCGTCCGTGCCACCGCCATCCCACACGCAGAGAGAAAGCAGGGCCCGTTCTTCCAAGGGCTCGATGGCAAACGTTCGCGACTTGCGCGATTCTGTCCAGTGACGTTTTTTCGGCGTGCCGATGCCCCACGAGTTGCAGAGGTTTTTCAGTCGAGCGGGAAGAGATCGCGTGCGCATACCGGTAGCCCTATAAAAAATGTGCGGACAACTAGCCGTCGTGTTTGGCCCGCAAGACCAAACCGTTAGCGATGGGTGTTCTTGGGATTGAGGCCGACGACTCACGATGGCGACGCGCCGGCAAGACGCCGATGGTGTAGCGGTGATGCCGGCACACGTCAATACACTACCATGGCCTCTGCGTGCCCACGGCAAGGAAACCTGCCCCTTGAAGAGCCCAACCTGGGGGCAACGGTGGGACGATGCTGGTCAACGAAGGCCTACGGCACGATCGTCGAGGAGATGCATGCACTACCGTCGCGCAAATCCTTTCCGCACTACGCCTTGTCGTCATCGGCGGACGCTAACATTCCCCGCGAGCAGCGGCGCTGCAGGCCAAAACAGCAACGTTCATGCGACCGCGCGGATCGACCAACAGGGCGAACACACCCCGCTGTAGAAAAGTTGTGTTAGTTTTCGGTGTGCTTCCAAAAACGGCGATCGGCGGTTGCCGTGGGCGTGGCAGACAAGAGGTTCGGCCGGCGTGGACTCGGTAAATGGGCACCAATGGCGGTCGACGTAGTCCTGAACTACTATTGATTCCGAGGTTGATTGTGGAACACTTCGTTGCGTTCTGCTCCCGCAATCCGGGCTCCCGTTGGTCGCCCTCGTTCCACAAGCGATGCAGGATCCAATAAACTCAAAGATCGTGAAGTTTTTTACAAAGCTTAGCGACCAACGGGAGCGGGTTCCTGCCCGGGTGCGGTAGCACCGTGTGGCTGGCGGCCCTGCCGCCCTGTGTTTCCGTTCCGTCCTCCATGCAAAACGCCCGCGTCTCGCGCCGTTCGATACTCGCAAGTACTACGGGGATGGATCGTTTATCGGTTCCGGTGTGTCGTCCTCAGGAGCATCTTCAGAGGCGACAGGTCCCGGCGTGCCCACGCCGGTGGGCACCGACGGGGTATCATTTCCTCCGCACCCCCAACTCACGAGGGCGAATAAGACGAGGCCCAGAAGCAACGTGAGTGTTCTTAGATTCTTCATGGTCAAAAAACCTCCGTTTGGTTACTTCGCACGCGATGAGAATTCCAGGACCACCTCGCCCAGGCCATGTCGACTGGTGGTGGTCCGCTTCTTCCAGTCCCATTCCAGTGCCGAACGGATCACCTGCTGGCCGTGTCTTCCGGGCAACGGATTGGTCGGATAGACGACGAACCCGCCGATAAGCGCGTCGCGGCCCCAGCACGAATTCCAAATCTCGAAGAAGATCGGTTGGTTGTCCAGAATGGCCCGAGTTTGGTCGATTCCCGTCCAGCGGACGGACTTCTTGCCCTTCGCGTAACTGGTTTCGAACAACTTTTTGCCGTCGGAATAGACCACCAAGTAGGGGTTCACATCGGCATCCTGGTCGGCGACGTTGCGGATCTCGATCGACCGGATGGTCACGAGTTGATCCAGATCGGGCCCCATTCCCTCGACGCGAGCGAGGATGCTGCCATAGGATCCCCGTTGGGCCCAGACGGTCAACTCGGCGATGCGTTCCCGGATGAACGGCGTCGAGGAGGAGTGCTGCCGGGCATTCTGGATAAACGCAACGAGCGGCTTGCGCTCCCAGTACTCCATCGTTTTGAGGTATTTCTGGGGATCGAACTTGACGTCTTCGAGCCACGGGCTGTCGATCGGCAAGCCGTGCAGGTCGCGGAGCATGGCCTGATAGGCCGTGTCGAGATCCTGGCAGCACAACAGGCCCGCGCGGTCGGCCGAAAATTCCATTTCCCGGTAGAAGGACATCAACCAGCCCAGGGCCAGCGTCGGTAGGACGTTTTGGAATTCGTCGGGGACGGTTGTCAGATTGACGCTGTGGAGTGCCGCGAAGACGGCATAGGCTTTGGCCCGTTCCTCGACGTGCCCACACTTGACACGCCCCAACTCCCGTCCCACGACAAATCGCAGTTCCTGTGGGGAATCGTAGAGAGCCAGCAGGCCCGAGGTGAGCGTGAGCATCGCTTGGCCGTCCACTTCCGTCACGTAGGCGCGAACGTGAGGCGAGCGGCGAATGAACACGTGCGGTTTTTTCAGACCGAGAACCTGCGCGCAGTCGTCCACCACGTCGTTGACCTTCCGCGCCGCTTCCTGTTCGCCCACCGGAAACGAGTCGGCAATCGTGCTGGCGATTCGATTGGCCTCGACGACCGTGGTAACCCAAGGACCGACGGCGTCCTTCAGCCCGTCCCAGAGCGGCCATTCGCCGACCGATGCGCCTACGATGAACGGCGCTGTATGGCGGTAATAGAACAACTCGCGCGCCGTGGCGACATCGTAAACGGTCACCAACGACGGGACCACCACGTCGTTGGCTTCTTCCTCGGCAGACGCTCCGAAGGCAGCGTTGCCGCTCCAAAACACGAGAACCGCGCAGAAGACCGTGCCCAAAACCGTCCCGGCGACGTGTTTGTTGATGTGCGGCAAAACCGTGGTCTCATGGCGAAGCGGTTCGCTTGGAACAGCCGAGTTCCAACCGTTCGCCCTCATGTCAATACGTTTCGGAAACCCACTAGATAACATGCTTCATCTCCGTGGAAAAGGAACTGCCGTCGCCGCCGGAGGGGAGTTTTGCATCAGACGGGGGCTTCGTTCGGATCGGAACGGCTTGTCGCTCCGGCGTACAACACTCCATCGACTGATCGAAGCGGAGCAACAGCCGAGCCGCTTCCTCCCGCTGAACCGGTTCGGCGATACGCTGCGCGAGAAGCCGGAGTACGGGAATCGCGTCCGCCACAATATCCGCATTCCACGCCTCGGGACCATGCGACTTGAGATCGGACAACAGTGGACAAATGACCGAATCCTGAAGAAACCGATCCAGCCCTTCCGGCAAATGCTCAATTTGGGCGTAGTAGTCGAGAATCGAGAGTCGCGTTTGCATTGCCGCTTGCAGGGAAGGATCGGCTTTGCCCCGAAAGGACACATATTGATTCTTGTTGAGGTATTCCCTCAGGTAGTCGCTGGGATAACGCGGCAAGGCGTTGTGGAAGGTTGCCTGACGTTCTGCCATGAAAGGAAGCCCCTTCGCTTGAGCGGTGCTAAAGGCAAAGCGGAGATCCTTGCCGAAGGGCCACATCTCAGCGTATTTGGGCCAGCTCAGTTTTCCGTAGAGCGCCGGTTTCAGCCATTGATCCTCGGCCTGTTGCTCGGTGCGAAGAAAAGAAAAGACCGGCCCGTAGTCTCCTCCGTCGACCTGCTCCTGAAAGAACCGGCCCTCCTTCGAAACGATCCGGTTCACATTCTCGACGAAGGAAAACGCCTCCGAGGGCGGAACGTGACGGACGTACTCCTCCCAGTAGCGATTGAGGAGCAACGCCTCGCGATCGTGGTTGCCCAACAGGCCCGCATGTGCCGAGACGATCACCAGCGCGGCGAAATACGAAGGACCGAATTGCCGTTGTGCAACCACCGCTTCGTATTTCGCCCGATGGATCTGGAGGTTCCGACCTATTTCATCGATGCTTTGGAGTTTCTCTTTCTCCAGGTCCGAGAGAATGGTAAGAGCGTCAGTGGATTCCCGGCGGCGACGTGCGCTATCCGATTGCGAGTCTCTTGTCGATGGTTGAGGAATCCGAGCGAGGGTGTCCTCAATCCGAGGCTCGTCAAGCACTCCTGGCCGTCCACCATCGCGTTCTCCCGGAAGGGACAAAGGTGCTGTCTGGGGCAGGCCAGGAGGACGCTCCGGCAAAACGAACGACCGCAAGCCGGCGCCAAGAAAAGTCAATACGAGACCAGCCACGAGGGCTACCACTATCGCTCGCCCAAAAGGCTTGGCTTCCGGCCGGTTTGCCGTTCGGTCCGCAACAGCAGCGAAAGGGTGTGATCGTCGAGGAGAAATGCAGGCCGTGGACGATCGCGGCGAAGTGGTGTCCGGCGAAGACCGCCGGGTAACGAGTCCCGCCAGGTCGGCGCCCCGCGCGAAAGGAGCCAGAGTCTCGACGACTTCTCCAGCGGTCTGCGGCCGGTCGTCTGCCTTTTTGGCCAGCATTCGCTCCAGCAGGGCAGCCAGAGACGGCGGAACCTCATCGCGTATCGACCGGATAGACGGCAGGGGCTCGTGGCCGTGGGCGAGGACCTTCTTGACTAGCGTATCGTACGAGGGATCCGAAAAAGGCGCACAACCAGCGAGGAGAAAGAAGAACGTACATCCCAAAGAATAAACATCCGATCGGGCGTCGGCCTTGCGCGCGTCCTGCCCTTGTTCGGGCGCGATGAAATCGCCGGTACCGACAATCTGTCCGGCGCTGGTCATGTCGCCCAATGAAAACCTTTCGTCCGTAAGCCGGGCCAACCCAAGATCGAGGACCTTGACGTGGCCGTCGACGGTGAGCATCAGGTTCGACGGTTTCAGGTCCCGGTGAATCAAGCCATGCTCATGGGCGTGCTCGACGCCGAGAGCGGCTTGGCGAATCGCCTCGCAGGCGTCGGCGACGGACAACGGACCACCGTCGCGCACCACGCGGGCAAGGTCGACGCCGTTGAGGAACTCCATAACCAAAAAGTGCCGCCCGTCGGCTTCCCCCGCATCATGGGCCCGCACCAGATGCGGGTGGTCGAGTTGGCCGACCGCTTCCATCTCCCGCTGAAAACGTGCCAGGGCCTGCGGGTCCCCTGTGCGATGGCGAGCGAGCACCTTGATGGCCACCATCCGCTTCAGACGCGTGTGCAGCGCCTTGTAGACGGTTCCCATCCCACCGCGGCCGATCGGCGCGACGATTTCATACTGGCCGAGGTGATCCGGCAGTGGTTCCTCGGCCGGCATCACCTTCGGCACATTCCAGGCCACGCGGCTGATCTGCTCCGCCTCGCGGAGCCGTTGCACCAGATCGGAACCGAGCGGCAGGGAACCGGCATAGGTTTTCAGATCCGCGATCACCGAATCTTCCAAGCCGTCGAGCCTGTTGAGCCGAGCCTGGCAGCGCGGGCAGGCTTCCACCTCGGTCGCGATCCGCTCCGCTTCCTCGGCCGGGAGTCTCCCCAGGGCGAAGTCCGCCAGGACCTCGCGATCGAAGCACTGTCGATGGGTGTGTCGCCCGGTTACCGTCATGTCCCGTTCCCCACCGTCCCGCGCGCCGGCATCCGCTGGTTTTCGCCCGCGGGAGATTACCGGCCGTACCAGTCCTGGCCGCCGAAGATGTTTCGCCGGGTACTCCACGTCTGGCTGCCGTAATGGTAGTCGTGCCCGCCGAAGACATTCGGTGTCGAGTAACCTGTCTGCCCGTTGCCGAAGTGGAAGTTCTGACCGCCGAAGACATTCGAGGTGCTGTAGCCGCTTCGGCCATGACCGAAGTTGTAGTCGTAACCGCCAAGGGGATTACGAGAGGTTGACCACGTCTGGTTGCCGAATTGGTAGTTCTGGCCGCCGAAGACGTTCGGGGCGCTGAAGCCACCTTGACCGTGCCCGAAGTTATAGTTGTAACCGCCAAACGCGTTGGACTGGGAATAGCCCTGTTGCGCCTCCACGGTGGTCGTTGCGAGCAAGGCAACGACGAATACCACGACTGGGACCAATAGGCTTCGCATGATACGTTCTCCCCATCTTGCCGGTATCTTTGATCCGGACAGGCCACGCCTGTCCCCCTACCAGCAAGATCGCCGCACCGCAACACGATTTCGCCTGTCTCGATAACCTCTTGCCAGGAAATGGCTTGTATTTCGTCAAACGTTGCCGTCAAAACCGGGGTTTTCCAGCCCTTCCATTTCTTCCCGGAGACGTCGCAGAACGCGGCTTTTTGCCAATCGAACGGCAGAAGGTGTAACCCCGAAGTCCCGTCCCACGGCGTCGGTCGCCCGACCTGTAATGACGACTTGCCAAAACATCTCCCAGGTCTTCGGTTCGAACTCGCCGCGGATCAACTCCATCGCCCGAAGGCGAAGTTGCCGGAGATCTTCCGCTTCGTCGATCTCCGGCGGGTATTCGACGGCGGGACTCGCCAGTTCCGCCAAGCGCCGAAGGGTTTCGGAACCGCCGCTGGCAACCGGCGCGGTCGTTCGACGGCGGAAATGATCGGCCAGCTTGTTGCGGCTGATCGTCCGCAGCCAGCCGCGGAAGCTGTCGCTCGGCCGCTCGCGGCGAAAGTCCCCGATCCCCGCGGCCACGGCCTGGAACACGTCTTGAAAAACGTCGTGGACGTCGGCCGCTTGCAGGCCCGCCCGACACAGCCAGCCATCGACCAACGGGCCGTAGAGCTGCACCAGCCTTCGCCAGGCATCCTCGTCATGGCCCTTCGCTCTCCGTAAAAGACCGGAGGAGGTAGAACCAATCGACTCGTGCCGAGATCCAGAAAGACGCGCCATGGTGCGACAATTGCCTCCGGGATGTTCAAACGCCTGGGGCCAACCTTCTTCCCGCCGCGCACAACTTGCTTGTGCTATTGAAATACCCCGAAGCGAAGCGACTGGCCAGCGTCCGCCCGCGTCTCGCTTACGGCCAGACGACCGCGTTCGACGATCTGAGGAATTTCCGATTTTGGGAAATCCTACCTCAGCCCGTACGCTGCTGCAACCCCTCGATTGTGGCGGCCAACGATGAAGAAGCTCCGATTTTCCGCGAAGTATAAACGCCTGCTAAAGACGCTGCGCGCCGTGCGGCAAGAAGCCAGCCTGACGCAGGAAGAAGTGGCGAAGCACTTTGAAGCCCATGCGTCGTTCATCTCGAAAATCGAATCGGGTGAGCGACGAATCGACGTGGTAGAACTCGCCGAACTCTGCCGGCTCCTGGGAGTGAAGCTGACAGACCTCTTGACACGGGCAGGGATCGAATGACTTTTCACTCCACAGCCGGGGCCAATATCGTCTTCGCCAGAACCGCCCGGTGACGACAATCCCTATCACACTGCTGAAAGCAGCATGATCCTCCGGTCGCACGCCGACCGCCCTTTGGGACGTTGATGCTGCAAGTCGTTCACGCGGTGCTACTTATGGAGAATTCGCGGAAAGATTGTATTCGGCATGGTCGTATCCACGAATAGGCCGGATTCAATCAATGCGAAGAACTACTGGTCTTGTGAGGCAGCTCAGCATGGGACTCGGCTGCAATAGCAGGAGCCGGACGGCAATTGGGTAACAGAAATGGCGTGGCAGTGGCGGCCGGATCTGATCCCTCTGAAGTACCATTGGCGACGAAGTCCTGACATTCCAGCCCCACATTGCATGCTCCGCGGATAGTCGCCTGTGCTGCGTACACGACAATGAGGTACAATGCGCAAGTTTCTGTGTATACTGGAGATGACACTATTTTGGGCCCCCGCCAGGAATCCGCCAGTCCTGGGCCGCCGCAGAGTCGAGACGACGATTTCGGCGGCCACTTTGATCAGTCGCATCCGCCAGGTCGCGGGGTGACCTTCGCCCAACGGATCGTGCTGGCGGCGACGGTTGAACCAACGTTTGCGATTGCTTCCCGGCAGCGCTTCGATCGGCAACTCGGCTTCGATCGGCGACTCCTTCGCTTCTTCGCTGGGCGGCGGATCGGCAACCACGTTTCGCAAACGTGTCAGAAGGTTGCCGGCCAGGCAGTGCAGGTAGAGGCGGAAGTAGTTGGCCATAAAGCGGTGATCGCTGAGACGGTCCGCGCCAAAACCGCGTTTCAGTTCCTCGTTGCGATTCTCGCTCTCGCCGCGGTCGGCGTAGGCATCGTAAGCCGCGCGGGGAAGCACCGTGGCCCCGGGACGGTTGGTCAACACGGCCCGCCGATTCGTGCCTTGGGCATTGGCCTCGACCTTTTGGACGACCCAGCGTGGCGCGGGCCACGAAGCGGCGCGATACCAGCACGCCTGGAACAGACGCTGTGACTGGCCGGTCTCCTCGAAGCGACGCACGGCCTCTTCCTGCAAGTTATCGCTGTTTTGTTTCAGCACCGGGTTCATTTTCAAGCCGACCGTGTACTCCAGTTCCAAGCTTTCGCAGGCCTCGTAGAACAACGGCGTGGCAAAGCCCGAATCGGCGCGGATCAAGATCCGCAAGTCCGGCCAGACTGCGCGAAGGCGGCCGGCCAAGTACTTCAAATCGTCGCCGATCGCCAAGGCCGCCGACGCCGTCCCGAAGAGCAACGCCACCATCACCACCTGATCGTTCTCGGCACAGGTGATCACGCGGGGTTGGTATTGATACTGGCCATAGAAGCCGTGAAAGAAGGTCAGTTGCTGCTCGCCGTGAGCCGGATCGTCGAAGGTGTCGATGTCGAAGGTCAGGCACGCCGGCGGCTCGTCGAAGGAGGCGACGAATTGATCCAGGAAGACGTCTTGCAGGCAAAACAGCGACCGGGGCCCGATCGCGTTCTCGAACCGCGACAAGGTCGGCTGGCTTGCCAAATTGTCGTCCTCGGGCGAGCGTCCGGCGATGAGTTTGAAGACGGCGTCGCCGCGCAGGGCGTCGTGATCGTTCTGGTCCTCGTAGCCGGCCAGAATGCCGTAGCCCCGCGAGCGGGTCATCTCCCGATAGCTGTGCTTCAAGGCCGGCCCACAACGCCGGTCGAGCAGGGCGTTGGCAAATTGCCCGGTCAAACCGACCGATTCGTCGAACTGACGGATTGGCAACAGCCCGGCATCTGTGCTCAAATGAGCGTCGACCGGTTCGACGACAACCGGTTTCCCTTCGAAAAAGTCGAACGCCTGCTGCCAAACACCCTGCGAAGACATTCTGGGCCTCCGTGTGGTCTTCTAAGCGGAAAGTATTCAACCACTTAGACGCCCACGGAGGCTCAAGAATTCCCCGCTTTATGAATAATCCGGGCTAGTTGAAGCAATGGATAAAGCGTCGGCCTCCGGAGCCGAAGGTTACAGGTTCGAATCCTGTCGCGCTGGAACGCAACTCGCCAACGCCACGTGAGGTGGAGCCACCTTCGCTGGGCAATGTCGTTTCCATTCCACAGGTCGGTGGATTGCATCATCGATGCACCCGCGCTGCGTGATCTTTTGAATCGGCTTGTTTGGTTGATTCTTCGCCCACCGGTCCGCGCGTGGCGGCGAAATGGGCCGATCTGTACGGAATTCCTCGCCTTTTTCTGGGGGTTTGCCCGGCCAACATGTGATTTGATGCGTGGCCGAGCGAGTGGTTTTATTGCTCGATGGAGTTTTTGGGAGGGACAGGCCTTGCCTTTCCAGCCAAAGCACATACAATGTTTGTAGGTGCGTTTTTTGTAGCTACAATATATGCATTCTTAATACTATCTACTCGGCAAAGCGGAGGCCCAACCTGTGGCAGGTACCATTCGTATCACGCGGAAGGAGTTTCTCGGAGATCGACAAGGAAGAACCTTCTCCGACTTGCTCAATGACTCGGAACAGCCCTTTGACGACGTGCTGACGTTTTTCAACGACTCCGAACGCCAACGGCGAATGGAGGAAGCTGAAATCCATCATGATCGGCCTGCGCTTTCCGGTGTAGTCCGAGAATTCGAAGCACAGCCGACCATCGACCAATTCCTGGGGTCCAAAGAGCCTCGCCGCACCAAGCGGTTGCGACAAGCAGTGGGCGTCGTTGTTCGGATCATCATGGAGCAACGTGGATGGAAAAAGACCGGCAAGAAAGGCTCGCTTGGTGTCCGTGCCGCTGTCGCCAAGAACACTAGAACCCCGGGAGCCTATCATAACACCGGCGGATTGGCATTCTGGTTTCTCCGTGCGGAGCGATACGAATTGATAGGTGGGATGCCGTTTCGTGCCGTGCGAGAGCGCGGCCAGAATGTCGATTGCGACACGAAGCAACCAGCATCCTCTTGAAGGCGCTCATGGAATTGTGTGATTAGCCCGAGTGCGCCGCCTTACGTGATAATTATCGTACACACAGTAGAGCATCGTACTTCTACTAGGAAATCTTCTCCTTCACTGAATTGTTACTCAGCGACGCAGTCGACTCCTACGCGAAGTTTCCTTCGTGACCTGAACGCCTTCGGTAGGGAGATCGTATTATGTTGCGTAAAGAAGTTGTGCCGGACAAAGTACTTCTCCAAAAGGTCAACCAGCGTCTAACGAGGACGGGCCTGGGGGCGGGCTGCTCCGTGAAAGTGTCTGTCCGAAGCGGACAAGTAACTCTCTCGGGCACCATCCAGCGCGACATGCAGCGCCGCCCCGCATTAAAGGCTGCCTCGGGAATTGACGGCGTCCGATATGTTGTTGACCAGTTGACAGTTGAAACCAAGAAGAAGACGTACGGAAGCAAGCCGTCCTATTGAGCCTTGCCTATTGAATGAACGGAGGGAACCCGGTTTCAAGGCGTTTGGCCTTGGCCAACCGATCCAAGCCGCAAGCGGCCAAGCTCGAAATTGACGACTTGCTACGCCAATTTCTGCCGCGTCACACTGTAAAGAGACTGCTTCATGTACTGCAACTCACGGCATAACGGTCATGAAACAACGTTCGGCGCGCTCGAAACGGACGTCCAAAGACGTGTTAGACGAGCCTGACCGACCTTACCCCACTCCAAGCATGCCATGAAAGCCTTCAACGTCTGGGTTAGTTCGAACGGGGACGTCTGTCGTGTGCGGGTCGATGGTTTCACCAATGTCCAGTGGCTCCTCGATCGTCTCAGTCAATGGTTCGTATTTAAGACAAGTGAATCACTGCACGAGGACTTGAGTACCTCTTCCTTTAGTTTTTCTGTCATCCACAGCTTTCAAATGACCCAGCCTAAGTTCGAGCGACTTCTGGCTTCGTTTCCGGAGGTTCGGCTTACGAGAATCGCAGCACAAATAGGCCGAGCGTGATAAACTCCTCGCTTGTGATCGCGAGATGACGGCATTGCCGACATCGAATGCATTGCCAGGAACTCGATTTCGCGTCGCTCCGTTAAGCACGCAACACGAAGCAAGCAGTTCGTTCCTGGAACATTCAGGGCGAGTTCGGCGAGGAACAGCAAACAGGGCCATGGATCGCAATGCCTATCCCAAACGGTAACCGGAAGTGGACAGAAACGCATGGTTGACACTAGGAGGAAGCAGAAGACGGACGAGTTGTGCGTCCCAGACAATTCGCAATCCTTGTTGTTCCGGGCAGAGCGTTCCGTCCTGAGCGTGTTTCGGAAATACCTGATGACTCCGGGGAAGATGCTGTGCATTAGTGGTTCGGACCTGAAAGACTTCAACGTACCGCTGGCCCGATTGAGCGACAAGGGATTGCTGGTTGCAGAGAGCTTTCAGGGCGGCTATTCGCTCACGGAGGCAGGGTTTGCCGCAATGAAGGACGGCCAATAGCCATGCTGACAGCGCGGGCGCGTGGCACGAAGAGCAAGCAAATCGAAAGAACGTACGCAATGCTCGTCATCATCTTGTTGGTCGACCGCTTCTCAAAGCGCCAATGGCCGCGGGAAACGTGAGGGAAGGTGATCCGCCACGTCGGTTTGGGGAAGTGGAGACGACGACGGGCGCCGTTGTGCATGCATTCACGACTGGCGTAAAGGCGCATTCGACCACGAGTATCAAATATGAATCATGAACGTGTTGTCTCTCTCAAGGAATCCCAAAATGATTTGGAATCAGATCAAAGATAACTGGAAAGAAGTGTGCGACAAGATCAAGCTCACCTGGGGCAAACTGAGCGAAGACGATCTAACGAGGCAGGGCCTCAGACCAGTTGGTGCTGCCGCACCCAGGGCAAGAACCCGCTCCCGATGGTCGCTGAAACTTGACTCAAATGCAATAACTTCCGGGATGTAAGTTACCTAACCGCAACCGCCGGCCGGCGCGATCGGCTTGCTGGCTTTGGGAAACGGGGATCGTCTCTACGTTTCTCGCCGGTCTGTTTGCCGTGCTCCCGATCGTGCCCGCCGTTGGCAGCACGAGACACTCGTTAAGAAAAGTGTGTGTGGTAATGATTCTGGAATTGCTGGCCAACCGTACCTGCACAATCAGAGGAGTAACCATTGAATACCGTTCGCCCCCTTTTCGTATCGACCTATCCGCCGGAAGAGTGCGGACTGGCCACCTTTACCAGGGACTCGGCCGACGCCGTCGACATGGCGGCGGGCGAGCCGGTGTCCTCGTTGGCGGCGATCCAAAAGACGCCGTCACTTAGCTACGAGGATCCTCGCGTGGTGCATGTCATCGACAACAGTCGCCCGGACGCGTACCGTCTGGCTGCGGAGGCGGCCAACGACGGCCCGTGCGACGTGGTGAGCTTGCAGCACGAGTTCGGTCTCTACCCCGGCGAATGGGGGAGTCACGTATTGGGCTTTGTGCATCAATGTCGCAAGCCTATCGTCACGACGTTCCACACACTCCTGACACAACCGGCCCCGGTTCCACGAAGAGTGATCCGGAACCTGGCGGCCCGCAGCCAGGGCATCGTGGTCATGACCAACGTCGCTGCAAAACTGTTGGAGGATGTGTACGGTGTGTCGGGGCCACAAGTGCGGGTGATTCCGCATGGAGTGCCGGTGGTCCCTTTCGAACGCAATCACACGCACAAGGCACGACTGGGTCTGACGGGACGACGAGTCATTTGTAGCTTCGGACTCATCAACCGAGGTAAAGGGCTTGAATACATGATCAAGTCCATGCCCCGGATCGTTGCCGCCTGTCCCGAGGCAATTTACCTGATCGCCGGCGTCACCCATCCACAGGTCAAACGTCAGGAGGGGGAGGTCTACCGCGAGAGCTTGGCCGAAATGGCTCAGGCACTGAACGTGGACGCCCATGTGCGTTTTGTGAACAAATACCTCAGCCTCGAAGACCTCGTAGCCCATTTGCGGGCCTGCGACGTGTACGTCACCCCTTACCCAGGAAAGGACCAGATTGCTAGCGGCACCTTGGCCTACGCCCTGGCTGCGGGTGGGGCAGTCGTAAGCACGCCCTATCTGTATGCCGAAGAGGTCCTGGCCGACGGCCGAGGTCTACTCGTACCGTTCGCCCAAAGCGATGCACTGGCGGATGCGACGTTGCGGTTCCTGACGGATACCACGTTCCAGGCGGAAACGCGGCGTCGTGCCTACCAATACGCCAAGCCCATGTTCTGGCCGAACGTGGGTAGGCGGTATTTGGAGTTCTTCAGCCGGATTGTCTCTGGCAGTAACGCGATGGCGAGACCCCTGGGCTGCAGATTCTCTGCGGCACGGAGCGGTGATCGCGAGCCTACGCAACTAGTTCAAGGAGGGATGTAATGCACGTTATTGACCGGGTCGTGTTGGATCATTTGGATCGCATGACCGACTCGACAGGGCTGATTCAGCATGCCATCTACGGTGTTCCGCGGCGTGAGAGCGGCTACACGACCGACGACAACGCTCGCGCTCTGCGTCTTTGCGTCCGTCTATGGAATCGGCACCCCGAAGAGCAGATGTTGAAGCGGGTGACTACCTACTTGAGCTTCCTTGAATACGCGCGTGGCGTCGGCCGGGGATTCCATAATTTTCTCAGCTACGAGCGCCGTTGGCTCGATGCGGAAGGCTGCGGTGATTGCCAGGGCCAAGCGGTTCGCTCTCTCGCGGAAGTGCTCGGCAGCAACTTGCCGTGCGGCCACCGAGCGTTGGCCCGAGAGTTGATCGACACGGTTCTACCGACGCTCGCCGACCTGCGAAGTCTGCGGGCTCAAGCGTACGTGGTCCTGGCTTGGGGGCATTTGTGGAGTACGGAAGTCGGAGACATCGAACCGTTGGAAACCGTGGCCTGGTCGGCGGCGCGGCGACTCGCTGAATGCTACGCTCGCGCCCTGCGGCCAGACTGGCGGTGGTTCGAGTCGCGCATGACCTATGCCAACGCCGTGTTGCCGCACGCGCTGTTCATCGCTGCCAAGCGCTGGCCGAAGGAGGACTTCCTTGAAATAGCACAAGCATCATTTGCCTTCCTCGACCGTCAGACGACTGCCGAGGGAGTCTTCTGCCCGATCGGGAATGAGGGGTGGTATCCTCGTGGGGAGGAAAAGGCGTCCTACGACCAACAGCCGGTGGAAGCCGTCACGATGGCTGAAACCGCGCAGGCCGCGTTTGAACTGCTTGGTACCGAGGAACATCTAGCCACCTTCCGCCGAGCTCACGGCTGGTTCCACGGCCGCAATAGCCTGAAACAACCGCTTGGTGATGTCCGGTCCGGCGCCTGCTGCGACGGCCTGCAAGCGACCGGCGTGAATCGCAACCAGGGAGCGGAGTCGACGCTCGCTTACTTGTGGTTGGAAATGAGTAACGATCAAGTCCAAAGGTCGCTGAGCGACAACCGGAAGCCTGCGGTCGCCATTGCGTAACCATCATCCGACTTGTCCGTTGTGGTCGGTCGGGCGGTGTATCGCAAGGTAAGCTGTAGCAACCGTACTGGGTGGCCATTTGCCTAATCATCCTTCCGACTGGATATATGAGACTTCCCATGCATCGCGAAACGGAAATACCTAATCTGTACACGGACTTGTTTCATCGCCATGCCGCCAACCCGATCCTCACGGCCCGGGATTGGCCTTACCCGGCACACACAGTCTTCAACGCCGGCGTTTGTCAGATGGACGATGAGACGATCCTGCTCGTCCGCGTCGAGGACCGTCGGGGACATTCGCATCTGACCGTAGCCCGCAGTAACGACGGCGTGTCGAATTGGCGAGTCGATTCGCAGCCCAGTTTCGCTCCCGATCCGTCGAACCACTCGGAAGAGGCCTGGGGCGTGGAAGACCCTCGTGTGACGTGGGTCGACGACCGGGCCCAGTGGATCATTGCCTATACGGCCTACTCACCCAGCGGTCCGCTGGTTTCTCTGGCGGAAACCAAGGATTTTACCTCCTTCTCGCGGCTCGGCCCGGTCATGCCCCCTGAGGATAAGGATGCGGCCGTCTTCCCCCGCCGGTTCGGAAATCGGTACGCGATGATTCATCGCCCGGTCTCCGCCGGAAGTTCGGGTGCGCATATCTGGCTCTCCTTCTCACCCGATCTGACGCATTGGGGAGATCATCGTATCCTCTTTCAAGCGAGGCGAGGCGCCTGGTGGGATGCCAACAAGATCGGCTTAGGTCCACCCCCGCTGGAGACCCCGGAGGGCTGGCTAATCCTTTACCACGGTGTGCGCGTAACTGCCGGTGGGTGTCTGTATCGACTTGGGCTGGCTTTGCTCGACTTGGAGGATCCTTGTCGGGTACTTCGGCGAAGCGATGAATGGATATTTGCCCCCGAACTGTCCTACGAGCGCCAGGGCGACGTCAACGGCGTAGTGTTTCCCTGCGGCTGGACCTTGGATAGACCAAGCGGCGAGATCCGTCTTTATTATGGAGGCGCGGATACCTGTATGGCGTTGGCCACAGCCCAACTCTCCGATCTGCTGAGATACCTTGGAACATGCCCGGCCCCCCAGACAGTCAATCGCAGGACTATGACGTAATTCGAGTGAAGGCAAGTCCATGGGATCATGGCGGCGGATGAAAATGTCAAGCATGGCGTTGGTATGAATGGAGAACATCTTGAACGACACTCCCGGCCACGATCGACTACCTCCAGCTAGCAACCGAAAAGGCCGACGTGGCACCTTGCGGGTCCGGCGTTTGCCGGTCACCTTCACCAGTGACATTCGTCGCGTCATCACCCGATTCTTCGATCCCGGAGGCGAAGCGAGGATCCGCAACGTCGTCGAACGCGTCGTCGCTTTGAGTGGCGGACAGGTGGATCGGTTACTGGACGACGTATTCCTGAGATTCCGCACCCGCCACGGCAACATTGTCTCGGTGCTGGACGAGAATTACCGGACGGCGATGGCCATGATTGGACTGTCGGACGATTTCTCGCACAACCAACGCATGCTCATCGGGGCGTACTTGACTGCGGAGTACTCGATCGAGTCGGCGGCGCTGTTCAATCCGTCGATCGTCCCACATCACGACCAGCAGAACCTTCCCGCCGGCGCGGTGCGGTTCATTATGAGCCTCCGGGCGACGGGTGAGGGGCACGTGTCCTCGATCGTTTTCCGCACCGGAGTCATCTACTCCGATCACAAGATCCAGATCGATCCGTGCAGCCGTCTCACCAGACCGGGCCGCATCGTGCCTGACAAGCAGTACGACAAATCTCTGTTCCGGCGAAAGCTCAAAGACATTGGCGTCTATGAGGGAGTGGCAAACCTGGTGCTGGACCGCCTCGCCGACTCTTTCACCTCGGCCCAACTCGAACATGCTATCACCGAGACGCGAGATGCCTCATCCGAGAAGTTCCAGATCGAGAACGCGCTCGAAGACATTCGCTGGCTGGCCCACTCGAATTACCAGTTGGAGCTTTCCAAGGATGCGGAGGTGTCCGAGATGGTAATTTTCCCCCAGACCAGCAATGAAAGCCACGGCATCGAGGACCTGCGCATGGTCCGCTTCGTCGACGACGACGGCACGATCACTTACTATGGAACCTGCACGGCCTTCGATGGCTATCGCGTGTTGCCACAATTGATCGAGACGCAAGACTTTCTCAATATCGGCGTGCATACGATCAACGGCGCCCGCGCGCAAAACAAGGGCATGGCGCTCTTCCCGCGGCGGATCGACGGACACTATGTAATGTGTTCCCGAATCGACGGCCAGAACCTTTACATCATGGTTTCCGACATCGTTCACTTCTGGGAGACCGCCGAGTTGCTCCAGACGCCACGCTATCCCTGGGAGTTCGTACAGATTGGTAACTGCGGTTCGCCCCTGGAAACCCCGGAAGGCTGGCTGCTGTTGACGCACGGCGTCGGGCCGATGCGCACCTACTGCATCGGCGCCGTGTTGTTGGACCTTAACGACCCACTGAAGGTGCTCGGTTATCTCGACGAGCCGCTGATCACGCCAACCGAAAAGGAACGCGACGGCTACGTGCCCAACGTCGCCTACACCTGTGGAACGATGATCCACAACGGGCAGCTCTATCTCCCGTTTGCTACTTCCGACATGATCACCCGTTTTGCCATGGTTTCGCTCGACTCCCTGCTGAACCGCCTCATCAGCTAACGTGGCGGTGTGAGCCGCGTGAACGCGCCACCTTTTCGGATTTTTTGGCAAAGGACCGCTCTCGTCGCCAACTGAAGTGGTCCAGCGACTTTCGGCGGCCCTCTTGGGGTGTGCCGAAACCCAGCATCATAACGGCAAGATGCCACGCGGAACTTCACGATCGCCAACCAGGGCAGCATAAGTCAAATGCACCCGTCGCACCAATCATCACGCAAGCCTGCTACAATCGAAAGCTTTCGAGCCATCGGTGAGCGACACCATGGGCGACGAACTTCGCGAACACGATCTTGAGGCGTTGCCGTTGCCGAACGGCTGGACCAGAAATATCCGCCACGCGGTGTTGAACATCATCGGCATCGTGCGGATCGCCATGTTCGCGGGCCACGAGTTTCTCGTCGAGGAAGGCCACGTGCTGCGGGCGAGAATCCACCAGTTGGAAACGGAAGTGGCCGCGCTGCGTGAGGAGTTGCGAATCAACGGCACCCGGATGCGACGTATTGCCCCACACCGTCGGCCGCAGTTTCTGCCGGTCGAGCGGATGGCCATTCTCGAACTCCGCACAATGTGCGGCTGAAGCAAGGCCGAAACGGCTCGCCGGTTTTTCGTCTCCGACGCCACGGTCCGAGCATGGCTTCGACGGGCCGATGACGATTCGCTACGTCGGACAAACACGCTGGTGAATCGTTTTCCTGATCTGGTTCGCTACGCGGTCCAGCGGATCAAGCTGTTTTGCCCAACATTGGGCAAGGTGCAAATCTCCCAAACACTGGCCCGGGCCGGCGTTCATCTTGGCCGATCGACCGTTCAGCGGATTCTTGAAGAGACGCCTGCTATGAGACCAGAGCCGACGGAAAATGAATCGCGCAAACAGCGTCGCATCGTGGCCAAATATGCCGGCCACACGTGGCACGCCGACCTGACGGCCGTGCCGATCAGCGGCGGCTTTTGGACTCACTGGGTTCCCCACGCAATCTGGCACGCTGGCCCGTATGTTGGTGGCTGTTGAACGTCGTGGATCACTATTCCCGCCGTTCCATGGGCTTCGCCGTCTTCAAGTCGAAGCCTTCGTCGGAAGACGTGACCGCGGCCTTCGACCGCATCCTTCGCAAGAAAAGAACCAAACCAAAGCACCCGATTGTGGATCAGGGCTCTCAATTCAAGTGCGCGAACTTCGAACAATGGTGCAAGGCGACAAACATCCTGTCGCGGTTCGGTGCCGTCGGCCGGCACGGCAGCATTGCCGTTGTCGAACGTTTTCATCGGACCATCAAAGAGCTTCTGGCGATGATCACGGTACCAGAGGACCAAACGCAGTTCGAACGGGAGGTCGAACTGATTACCGATTGGTACAATGAGCACCGTCCCCATGACACGCTCAACGGCCGTACGCCCAATGAGGTCTTCTTCTCGCGTCCGCCAGCCAATGAACAGCCGCGACTCGAACCCCGCCCGCGTTGGCCACGCGGCTCGCCACATGCAGCGCCACACGTCGACATCGACGGCGAGCCGGGTGACCCGTTCATCTTGACGATCGATTGCCTTTCGGGTCGGCGCCATCTGCCCGTCATTCGTGTCCAGCGGGTTGCGTAGGCGCTGGCTCCGGTCGAACTCTTGCGCTATCCGTCTGCGCGAAGGCCACTGCTCGCACGATTTTCTTCCAAGATGTCAAAGATCGAGCCTCTTTTCGTAGCGCGCCGAGTCCGTCCAAAGACCTTCTGGCCCGTGACTTTGGTATAAATGCGTTCACGGCGAAAGTCGGTGGACCATTTCACCGCAGCCCGTAGCCAGCCGATGCGTTGCGTGCGGTGTCATTCTCTGTGCTGCATTAGAACGCTCCCACTCTCATTGATGCCGGTGACGTCCCGCTCATAGATCCTGTGACAACATCCAAAGGCTGAAAGATTATGCCAATGCGCACTACGTCTCCTCCACAGTGAGTGCTTCGAAGCCGGAGATGACGTCGAACAATTCCTCGTCGATGCCGCTCTGGCGCAAACGATGGAATGTTCCGTTGAGGTCCTCCAGCAATTCGTCGATGTTCTTATCGGCGCGCTGCATTGCCGCCAGGCGGCTCGCGTTCTCGCTTGCGAGGGATTCAGCGCACACCCGGAAGAGTGAGACGAAGACATATTCGCGGATAAGTGCGCGCAGAGTCGTGGTGCCACCGCCCATGACCTCGGGTAAGTTCTTCGTCGGCCAGGGAAGCTCGGCGAGCTTGCGTCGCCAGGTTTCGTCCAACGGCAGCAGCCGCTGATTGACGGGCTCATAAACCGCTCCGGACGTGGGCCGGTTGTAAAAGAGGTAAAGTTCGACGACCTCGCCCTGGCTGCGGCGCGCCTCGCTTTCCATCAGGATCCGGCCGACGAGCGGGGTGATGGCCTTGACGGAATTCGGCACCGCGAAGAGGCCGACCGACGGCAGGCCCGCGTCCGTCAAGCGCACATGAACGCGCTCGCCGACGGCCCAGACATGGGGTTTGCCGGGCAGCGCTGCGAGGGTCTTCATCGCGTAATCGGCCACCACGTCATTAAACTGGCCCACCAATCCCTGGTCGGAACCAAACACGACTGCGCTCAGCTCACCCGCATCCGTTTGCCTTGTCTCTGCGGTCATCCATGCCGCCGAACCGGCGCCTCGGAAACAAACGCTCAACCCCAGTTCCACCGTGCGATTGTAGTCGGCCAACGCACTCACCGATTTCTCGTATTGTCCGATGCTCGAGGCGGCCAAGGCCTTCATCGTGCGGACGACGGATTGGAGATCTCCGGCACTGCTGATCTTCCGGCGCAGACTCGCCGTGGTCTCGCTCATGACTCCTCCTCGGGCTCAGGCTCAGGCTTGACCACCGTTGCGACTTCCGGCTCGGCCTCGGGTTCCGGCTTGGGCTGGAACCCTTCGAGTGACTTGCGGGCGATTTCGATGATCGTTTGACAATCCTCGTCACTCAAGTGTACGGCGGTATCCAATCGCCCGCACACTTTCGCCGGGATCTCCGCCGCCGCCTTGCGCACGGCCTGCTCGGCGTCCGTCATCCGGTCCAGCGGCACGTCGTCGAACAGATCGGCGGTCAAAGCCAGCAGCACGGCGATTTGTGCGGGCACGGCCGCCGGGGCGAATTCCGGCTGCTTGAGGCAGGCGCGGATTCGCCGTCCGTGATCGATGATCTTGCGGGTGTCTTCATCCAGGCGGGCACCGAACCGGGCAAAGGTCTCGAGTTCCTCGAACTGCGCGTAAGCGAGCTTGAGGTCGCCCGCCACCGCGCGGAAGGCCGCTCGTTGCGCCTTGCCGCCGACGCGCGAAACGGATTTGCCGACATCGACCGCGGGCAGCACGCCCAATTCAAACAGCGATGGCGAGAGGTAGATCTGGCCGTCCGTGATGGAAATCAGGTTGGTCGGGATGTAGGCGGAAATGTTCTGCGCTTCGGTCTCGATGATGGGCAGGGCGGTGAGCGAGCCGCCGCCGAGTTCCTCGCGCAGGTGTGTTGCCCGCTCCAGCAGCCGCGAGTGGATATAGAAGATGTCGCCGGGGAACGCTTCGCGACCGGGCGGACGGCGCAGCAAGAGCGAGAGTTCGCGGTAGGCGCGGGCGTGATGGGTGAGATCGTCGTAAACGATCAGCACATCTCGGCCCGCTTCCATGAAGTGCTCCGCGATACTGGTCGCGGCGTAAGGCGCGATGTAGGCGAGGCCCGGCGGGTCGTTGCCCTCGGTCACGACGAGGACGGTGTAGTCCATCGCTCCCTTCTCCCGCAAGGTGGCCACGGCCTTCGCAACGGCGGACGCACGCTGACCGATGGCACAATAAACGCACAGCACCTGGTGGTCGCGCTGGTTGAGGATGGTATCGATCGCAATGGTGGTCTTGCCCGTCTGCCGGTCGCCCAGAATCAACTCGCGCTGGCCGCGTCCGATGGGAATGAGCGCATCGATGACTTTGAGGCCGGATTGGAGCGGCACGGTGACAGGCGCGCGGTCCATGATGGGCGCTGCGGGGCGTTCGATGGGCAGACGCTCGCGGGCGGCTACCGGCCCCTCGCCATCGAGCGGCCGACCGAGCGGGTCGATGACGCGTCCCAGCAATCCATCGCCCACGGCCACGTCCATGACCCGGCCCGTGCGCTGGACTTCATCTCCCGTGTGGAGCTGCCAGTATTCGCCGAGCAGCACGACGCCAATTTCGTCCGCGTCCACGTTGAAGGCAATGCCGAGCACATCGCCGGGAAACGTCACCAATTCATCAAAGCCCACGCCGGGGAGCCCCGATACCTTGGCGATGCCGGTGGCGATACTGGTGATCGTGCCCACTTCTCGCAGTCGCAGTTGCGGCTTAAACGCTTCCCGCATCTGTTTTATTCCGGCAAACGCGCTATCAAAAACGTTCTGGAGGCTCTCGGGTTCCATGTTCATTGGCTCCATGTTCCACGCATGTTTCCACCTTTTCGATGAAGCCCTGTTCTTATGTTTGACCTCATCGTTCTATTTCCTTGTAATAATCCAGATCGCATGCAGCAGGCCCGGAAAATAGCCCAATAAGGTTAGGAGAATATTGAGCCAGAAATGCAGACCGAAACCGACCTGCAAAAAGACCCCTACCGGCGGAAGGATCAAGGATAGGATGATACGAAAAAATTCCATGGTACTTTCTTTCATGTTAAACTCATTTATAGGACGCTAAGGTTTTGCTTCCGGTTGGTCCTTCTCTTTCAGGAGTTCGTCGACGCCCTCTTCCAGCGACGTTAGATAACCCGCAATGCTCCACGCTACCTTATGTCCATTTGTGGTGAGTTCAATACCGCCGATCAGGTCTGGCGCGGTCTGGAACCGGAGGTGGATGTCAGCCGAGAAAGTTTCGTCGAGCGCGTTTTGTATCGCCGTGCGCTGCTCGGCAGGCAGGTCAAAGGCGCTGCGCACTAGAGCGGGGTCAGACGCTGCCTGTAGGGTCTCGGCGAGGCCTGCTTTCGCCTCGCCGTCCATCTCTCGCAAGCGGCGCGTGAACACCTCGCCCAGGCGTTCTTCCAAACTCGTCCCGGCGAGATCTGTCAGCGCCTTTCGTGCGATGGCAAAAACTTCCTGCTGTGTCCGGCGGCTGACGGCTTGATGCAGGTTCTGTTGTTCTCGTCTCAGCGCTTCCTGCCGTTTTGAACTCAAAGCCGTGGCGGCCTGCCGCGCTTCGTCGAGGAGCCGCTCACGTTCGGCCTGCGCCTCGTCCGTCGCTTGGCTCAACAGCGCGGCACGCTGCTGGTCGAACTCCCCATTCTTCTGCTGGAACTCGTCGCGTTCCTTTTGGGCCTCGGCCCGTTTCGCGTCGGCGTCCGCGAGTTCGGTGGCGATCCGTTTTTCCCTCGCGTCGATAGCGTCGAGGATGGGCTTGTAAAGAAATCGCTTCATCAACCACACCAGGATGAGAAAGTTGAGCGCCTGCGCACCGACGGTGAACCAATCGATTAACATAGGTCTACTTTCCCGCGGCTTGGGCAATGACGTGGTTCCAGAACGGGTTGGCGAAGATCAGGATCATCGAGACCACGAAGCAGTAAATAGCCGTGGACTCGATCATCGCCAGACCGACAAACAGGGTCCGGGTGATCGTGGCGGAGGCGTCGGGCTGTTGGGCCAGTGAACTGAGCGCCGTCGCGACCGCCTTCCCTTCCGCCAGCGCAGGCCCCATCGTGCCGAAACCGGTGGTGAGGCCGGCGATGACAATGGATGCCACCGCGATAATTGTCATGCTATCCATGGTATCTCCTTTGGTTGTTGTCGTTCATGCTTCAACGGTTTGCTGCGGTTCAAGCTTGGGTTTACGGATTTGCGTAGCGGCTGCGATATACACCGCGGCCAGGATGCTGAAGATGTAGGCCTGCACCATGCCGGTGAGCAGACCGAGCAGCGTCATAACGATCGGAAAGATGAACGGCGTGATGGTCAGCAGAATCGCGATAATCATCGCCCCGCTCATCATGTTGCCGAACAAACGGACGGCCAGGGCTAGCGTGCGCGACACTTCGCTGATGATGTTAAACGGCAGCATGATGAACGTCGGCTTCACATAGGACCCGAGGTAACCGCCCACCCCTTGTTCGGCGATGCCGAACAGCGGTACGGCCACAAACACGCACAGCGCGAGTGCCGTCGTGGTTGAGAGCGAGCCCGTCGGCGGCTCGAAGCCGGGAATGACGGTGCCGAGGCTAGCTGCGGCGACAAACAGGAACAGCGTGCCCAGAAAGCCGAGATACGTCCGCGGCGGACTCAGGCCCACCTCTTCGATCTGTTTCTCGATGCCGGTCACCACGATTTCCAGAAGGTTCTGCCAGCGGGAACGTTTCAAGCCGGTGGAAAGTCTGCGCGTGATGAGTCTTGAACCGACGGCCAGCACGAGCATCAGTCCCCACGTGAACACAATGGTGGCGTTGAGTTTGAAGAAACCGAGTTGCCAGAAGATCATCTCGTCGGGACTAAGGCGCATCGCTGGCCTCCTGTGCCAAGTAAGTTGGCTTTCTGACCGGTCCAATGACCCGTGTCACGATCAGACGCGCGATGACAAAGCCCAGAAGACACGCCAGCAGTCGTTGCCACTGACCGCCGGCGACCAAGTAAAATCCAGCCAGGGTAAGGCTCATCCGCAGCAGCAAGCTGCCGAAGAGCCAAAGCGCCGGCCGTGTTGACGAAAGCGCCTTTTGAACCGTCCACCAAAGTCCGCCGAAGAACATCGCACCGAGCGCGCCTCCTGCCACCCACGCCAGCACCAGTGTCAGCGTTTCAGTCATCGTTATCCTCCTGTTCCTCCTGCATGGCCTTGTCTTCTTTGGCGATCCACATCCAGGCATTGAAACAGCCAATCGCGAGCCCGGCCACCAACAGCACCAGCGTCCAGGAATGCTGGCCCGGATGCTGTTTGTCCAACCAGATACCAAGCGCCGCACCGAGCAACGTCGGAACCGCCACCGACCAGCCGACAAGGCCCATCATGCCCAAGCCAAACCAGACGCCCGGCGTGGGGTTGCGCCGCGCCTTGAGCTTGCGTGCCGCCTTCGCGCCGACTTCCCGGCTGAAATCAGGCCGGTCTTTCGCACGCTTGCTGTCCGATTTTTCACTCATGATGAAACTCCACTAAGCGGCGGATGAAACCGCTCTCCATTTTCGCCATCACCGAGCGGACGTTCTGCTCCCGTTCGTTCAGGTGCAGAAACTCCCGCTCCACCGCTTCACGTAGCTGGCCGAGGTCCGTTCCGCCTATTGCGTGTCGTACGGAGACGAGCACGTCCAAGCCGATTTTGACCAGCACCCCTTCATCGACAGCCACGAAAACCTCGGCCTCCCCTTCGTGTTCGTAGATCAGAATCCCGGGCGCGAGCGCCGCAACGCAGTCCAGTCGACGCGGCAAGAGTCCGAACGAGCCCTCGCGGGTCTCCGCAACGATCCGCGAAACGCCGCTTTTCTCGGCGAAGATTCGGAACGGCAGGAGGACCTTAAGATTCATGAGTGTCGGTTGCTGCATGTTCGACCTCCGGTTGAGGTTTCGGCTTGGGCTGCGGCTGCGATTCGAACGGGGCCTCGGGCTTGGAATCGGCGACCGGCGGCGGGTCGGTCTGGGACTCAGGTTCGGCTTTCGCGACAGGCTGGCCGGTTTTTGATTTTCCCTTTGCTTCGTCAATCGCCCCGATCATGTAAAGCGATCTTTCCGAGTAGTCTTTGAATTCATCGCGCAAGATTCGTTCGCAGCCGTCCAGCGCGTCATCGAGGCTGACGAGCTTTCCTTCCAGGCCGGTAAACTGCTCGGTCGTGAAAAAGGGCTGGGTAAGGAAACGTTCCAACCGGCGGGCGCGAGTGACCACGTTGCGGTCCTCTGGCGACAGTTGTTCCAGGCCGAGCATGGCAATGATGTCCTTGAGTTCCGCGTATTGGGCGAGCGTCTGCCGGATTTCCTGCGCCAAGTCGTAATGCCGCTGGCCGACGATGCCCGGCGTGGCCATTTTGGAGCTGGATTGCAGTGGGTCGATAGCCGGATAAAGGCCTTCGCTGGCCCGCTTGCGCGAAAGCACAATGGACGCCGAGAGATGGGAAAACGTGTGGACCGCCGCCGGGTCGGTCAAATCGTCTGCCGGCACATACACCGCCTGAATGGACGTGATGGCCCCGGCATCGGTGTTGGCGATGCGCTCCTCCAGCCGCGCCAACTCGGTGCCCATCGTGGGCTGATAGCCCAGACGCGACGGCATTTGCCCCATCAAGCCGGACATCTCCATGCCGGCCTGGATGAACCGGAAAATGTTATCGATCAGCAGCAGCACGTCGCGATGCTCGTCGTCCCGGAAATACTCGGCCATCGTCAGCGCCGCGTGGCCCACGCGAAACCGGCTGCCCGGCGGCTCGTTCATCTGCCCGAACACCATCACCATATTCGGCAGCACGCCCGCCTCTTTCATGTCACGATAAAGTTCCTCCCCTTCACGACATCGTTCGCCGATCCCGCAAAAAATGCTGACGCCCTTCTGCTGGCCGATCATGTTGTGAATCATTTCGGTCAGCAACACTGTCTTGCCCACACCTGCCCCTCCGAACAGCCCCGTTTTGCCGCCGCGTTCCAACGGCACCAGCACGTCAATGAGCTTGATCCCCGTCTCGAAGATCTCGGATTTGGTGGAACGACGTGCTAACTCCGGCGGGGCTCGATGGACGGTGCGCCATTGGACATCTGTCGGCGCCGGCTGGCGGTCGATGGCGTTGCCGAACACGTCGAACATGCGCGAGAGAATTCCCTTGCCGACCGGCGCCTTCAACGGCCCGCCCGTGTCCTCCACCGCCATCCCGCGCGCGAGACCTTGCGTGGGCGTCAACGCAATTCCGCGCACGTGACGTGCATCCCGCTGCGCCAGCACTTCGATGACGATCTGTTTGTCCGCTCCCGCGCGCAGCACCGAGTAAATCGGTGGCAAACGCTCATTGAACCGTACATCCACGACGCTGCCGCGCACCGAGACGACCGTGCCGAGATTCGCGGAAGTTGCTTGATCCTTCATTCTTGTACCCTGGTCTCTTGGTCCGTGGCCGAATCCGCCGACTCCTCCTGCGCCGGTTTCGGCTTCCAACGCTCCTGCAACGCAGGCATGTTCTTGCTGTGCGTTAGGATCACCACCTCGTCGCCTATGCGGAATGTTGTATCTTCATCGGCGTGTGAAAACTTGCCGTCACGGTAATAGCAAATGACTTTGGCAGCGGCAGGCAATTTCAGATCCTTGGCCGCGACCTCATCTTTCTCCTTTGCAGTCAGAATGAAAAGCCGGGCCTCGTCCTTGATGACCGTGGAAAGTTCGACGTTTTCGCCACCGCCCACCATGTCCACAAGGTAACGGGTGATTGTGCGGGAGGGGATGATCGTGTCCTTCAGACCCAATTCATGGCAGATGCCCTCGAACTGCGGATCACCGATGCTCGTCACGATGCGATTGAAACCGAGAGAACGACCGACGAGACTCGCGATGACGTTCGCCTGGTCACTATTGGTAAGGCAAAACAGGAAGTCAGTCTGCGCGGGATTGACTTCACGCAGGATGTTCGGCTGGCTGCCATCGCCCTGCAGAAAGCTGCAATCCATCTCTTCGGACAATTCATCGATCTTGACCTTGTCGGTCTCGATGATGATGACTTCGTGGCCCTTTTTGGAGAGCGCTTTGGCCGTTTCGACGCTCACTTGTCCGGCACCGACAAAAACAGTTCTCATGTTCCCTCCATTCTCCTGCCAAACCACGTTCCCGGATACAGCATCACCAACCACGCCATGATTTCCAGTCTTCCCATCAGCATGTCAACGCACAAAATTCCCTTAAGTAATGGGGGCAACGTGGCACTCGTCAGTCCCACGGTAAGCCCCACCGTTCCCGTCGCCGAAACCACTTCAAACAAGGAGTCGAGCGGGCTGTAGCCCATTGCCACAAACGGCAGCCAGGACAGCGCGACGACGGCGACGAACAGCACGATGAGCAGTAGGGCCGCCTGAATCTCTTCGTCCTGCATGCGGCGGCCTGCCAGCCGGGGTTCGATGACTGCGTGTTTCGACAGGCAGGTTCGCAGCAGGATCAACCGAAACACGCTCGCTGCAATCAACAGTCGCAACAGCTTGAATCCGCCCGCGGTCGATCCCGCGCCTCCTCCCACGAGCATCGAGAAGATTAGGACTAGCTTCGAGCCCGCATCGAGTTGCCCACATGGCATCGAGGAAAAACCCGCGGTAGTCTGGGCGGAAAAGGCGAGCAAGGGCGCGTGGTGGAGTACTTGCGGCCAGGCTATGCCGGCGCTTAGCCGCATGGCGGCGCCCACCGCCAGCGAAACGACCACCGAAGCAATGACGACAGCCCGGAGTTGCAGAAAGTCCACGGCCACCCGCCGCTTCTCCTTCAACATTCGGTAATAGAACGCCAGCGGGATCGCACCGGCGAGGCAGAGTAGGGTAATCCACACCTGTGCGGGCCAACCGAACGTCGCGAGGCTGCCGTCATGCGGGGCAAAGCCCCCGGTCGAGACCGCCGAAAATGTATACAGCACCGCGTCGAACAACCCGATTCCCACCGACAAGGATCCGATGATGCCCAGGGCAGTCAAAACGCCATAGACGATCAAGGCCCGCCGCGCGTGTGCCCGCGTGCCACCGACTAAATCGTCGCTTTCGGCCTCTGTGACAGCCAGGCCTTTCGCCACCAGACCCGGTTGCATAATGAGCGCCAGGGAGAGTACGACGACGCCCAGCCCGCCGTACCACTGCATCCAGGCGTGGGCAAAAAGAAACGTCTGTGGCGAGCCGACGAGCGTCGTCTTCGTGCTTAGACCCGTCGTCGTCACGCCGGAAATGGCTTCGAAGAGGGCATCCAGAAACCCTAGTTCCGAGCCCATCATCGGGTAGGACATCACGAGCGGAGTGAAGAGAAACACCAGCGCGACCAACACCATGCCTTCATTGGCCTGTACTCTGGAAGGAGCCCTCAGCCGAGCCAGACTGGCCCCCAAGGCTGCCAGCCCGACGATCACGATGCCATACCGCAGGCTGATGGACGCGTCGCCAAAAATCACCGACACCACCAACGGCACCAGCGTCAACGCGGCGAGTACGAGGCACAGTTGACCGAAATACTTTAAGACCACACGAAATCGGACAGCGTACCTGAGTTCCATTGCTTGTTTAGCCGCAAACAAGTCCTAACTCCTTTCGGTCTGGGGGGCAGCGATCATTCCATCAACTCCTTGTGGTTTATTCCCTGCCCGTGGTGGCAGCGTCCTCACCGTGTCGATGGGCTCTTGCACATTTATGTGTGGTCGCCTCCCACTTCCCGTTGCCGATTTCCGGCCCGTCTTGGCCGTGTCGGACGAAAGGCAGTTGAAATCGTGTTCGTCAAAATCGCTTCACCGTGGGGCTTGGGTGATTTTGGCTTTTGGCAAGCCGGAATCATTACTTATCTGGGTGTGCGAATCACCAGCAAACGGATTTCGGTCATGTTATGGATGGCATAGCAGATCGAGCCGCCTCCTCCGCAGCAACGCGAAACGTGTCGATCAAGCGAGTTACCTCCCCGCGACTGTCTTTGATCGGCTTGCCTGCTTCGATGCACAGCGCCATTGCCAGTTCAACGAAACGCTCTTGGAAACGAATGACACAATGCTGTAGGATCGCTTGACGCTCGTACGGCGCAAGCTTTCGCATCGGTTCGGTTGCCTCGACTGTGGTGTCAATGGCACGGTCAATGTCGTCCGGTGAAGCTAACGCAACGCGCGTGGCAGCTTCGCCGGTATACTTATCTTTGACTTCCAGATCGGTGTTCGGGGAGTGGGGCTCGTTGGCAAGGTAAAACGGATACTTGTCGGCCAGTGACATGTTGGACCTTGTTAGATCTGCTGGCTCAGTTCTTGTATTTGATGGTGCAGGATGCGATCGTTCTCGGAATAGTCTACTGGCACGTCGATCACCTGTACGCCGTGCTTTTCGAAACAGGACTGCACCAATGGCACAAATTCGCTCACGCTTTGAAGGCGATGCCCGGACGCGCCGTAACTCTCGGCGTGCATTACGAAGTCGGGGTTGTTGAAGTCGAGTCCGAAGTCGGCGAAACCCATGTGCGTCTGCTTCCATTTGATCATGCCGTACGCGCTGTCGTTGAGTACGAGGATCACCAAGTTGAGCTGCAATCGTACGGCCGTTTCCAAATCCTGGGCGTTCATCAGGTAGCCGCCGTCGCCACAAATCGCTATGACTTTGCGGTCCGGATGCACGAGGCATGCCGCCATGGCCGACGGCAAACCAGCTCCCATTGATGCCAGGGCGTTGTCGAGCAACACGGTGTTCGGCTGGCGCGCTTTGTAGTTACGAGCGAACCAGAGTTTGTAGATACCGTTGTCTAACGCAAGGATGCCGTCGTCCGGCATGACGTCACGGACGTCCGCGACGAGGCGTTGCGGCAGCAGCGGAAAGCGACCGTCGTCCGAACAATCGGCGATGTGTTGTTCCAAATGCTCGCGTACGGTCGTGAAATACGAGAAATCCCAGGACTCGAGCCGCGTTAGCTCTTCTGCAAACTGCCAGATGGTGTTGGCGATGTCGCCGACCACTTCGACCTGCGGGAAGTAGACGGGATCGACTTCGGCGCCTGTGAAGTTGACGTGGATCACTGTTCGGCCACCCGGCTTCATGATGAAGGGCGGTTTTTCGACTGCGTCGTGACCAACGTTGATGATCACGTCAGCAGCGTCGATCACGCGATGCACAAAGTCGCCGGAAGAAAGTGCCGCGTTGCCTAAGAACTTATCGTCATCCTCGTTGATGACGCCTTTACCCATCTGAGTTGTCACAAACGGAATGCCGGTTTGGTCAACGAGTCGGCGTAACATCTTGCACGTGAGCTTGCGATTCGTCGCCGCCCCGATCAGCAGCAACGGATGACGGGCCAGCGAGATCAACTCGACAGCGCGGCGAATCGCCTTGCGTTCGGCAATCGGTCGGCGAACGTAGCTCGCTCCGATAACAGGCTCTTCCGTTTCTTCGCGAGCTATGTCCTCAGGCAGTTCAAGATGTGCCGCACCCGGTCGCTCTTCCTGCGCCCTACGGAACGCTTCGCGAACGGTTGATGGAACCAGATCACCACTTTCAATTTGCCTGGTGTACTTCGTTAGGGGCTGCATCATGTCGACAACATCAACGATCTGAAAGCGCCCTTGCTTGCTGGACTTGATCGGCTTCTGGCCGGTCAACATGACCATCGGCATCGCACCCAGATTGGCATAAGCAGCGGCGGTGACGAGATTCGTCGCTCCAGGACCGAGCGTCGACAGACAGACCCCCGCCTTACCCGTCAGCCTGCCATACGTCGACGCCATAAATCCCGCGGCTTGCTCATGGCGCGTGACGATCAGGCGAATGCTGGATTCACGAAGCGATTCCAGCAGGTCCAAGTTCTCTTCGCCGGGGATGCCAAAGATACACTCAACACCTTCGCGTTCAAGAGCTTTCACCAATAGATCTGACGCTTTCATGATTTTTCTCGGCGAGAACTACTGGTTGGGTCCTTGTGCTTGACGGCCTGAGAAGGAAGACCGTCAAGAGCTTGAAGCCTTATGGCATTCTTTACGTCCGGAACCAATGCAACGGGCACACTGAGAGACCTAATCCCGGTTCTCAGCAAGCTGGGCATAACATCGATCCGGCTGGCAAGCTCCCCACAAAGAGATACAGGAACGTCACCGGATTCCCTGACCACCAGCTCGATGAGCCGTAGAACAGCCGGATGGTCGTCAATAAAATACTCAGTAACCATGGGATTCTCTCGCCCGGCGGCCATAGTGTATTGGGTGAGATCATTAGAGCCGATGCTGAAAAAGTCCACGTGCTTCTTCAGAGAAGGGATTGACAATGCCGCTGCCGGCGTTTCGATCATCACACCGATACGTGGCAACTCGTGTACGCCCATTTCAGCGGCCAACTCATGCAACCGCTCCGCGACTTGAACCACATCGCTCTCTGTGGTCACCATTGGTATCATAACCCCAATGCGGAATTGCTGAGACACTTCCAGCACTGCCCGCAGCTGCGCCTCCAATAGGTCTGGATATTCACGTAGTATTCGCACGCCACGCCGTCCCAGGAAGGGATCGGGTTCCGGCGGCAGATGGAGGTAGGGCGGGTTCTTGTCGGCGCCAATGTCGAGAAGACGAACGTCGATATGTTTTCCTCGCACCGGGCGGAGGCTGTCCAGAAGAAACTCTGCGAATTCTTTGTCTGAGGGAAAGTGCTTGGCTGACATAAAGAAGAATTCTGTTCGAAACAACCCGATCCCATCAGCACCACCTTCCATCGCAAGTTCCACATCTTCCCGACTGCGGACGTTGGCCATGACAGAGACCTCAATTCCGTCCAAGGTAACTGTGGGCTTGATGCAGCTATCTTGTACCATCGTGTCCTTGCGTTTGCGCACTTCGTCAACAGCGCCCTCGTACCTTTGTAGGGCTTGAGAGTCCGGGTTGATCACCGCTGTTCCCTCGATCCCATTCACCAGTACAACGTCTCCCGTATGGACAGTTTCAAGTAGCTTAGGAATCCCACCCACACAAGGGATGCCAAGCTCGCGAGCAAGAAGAGCCGCATGAGCTGCAGGGCCGACGAACTCTGCAAGTACACCGACGGTGGACGAACGCGAGAGGAACACCGTGTCCGAAGGGAGGAGCCGGCGCGCAACGAGCACGCTGTTCGCAGGGAGGTTTTCGAGGCTGTGTGCGTGAATTCCGGCCAATGACCGCAATAACCTGCGGGATAGATCCTCGATATCATCTCCGCGATCCCTGAGCACTTCACTGTCCATCTTCCTGAATTTGCCGGCCAGACGTCTGAACACCGTTCTGACCACTTGCTCGGCATCGATTTGCTCCGTTTCCAAGGTCTTTTTTAGTTCCTCAACAACCGAGGAATCAAGCAGGATGGCCTCGTGAGCGCGGAAGATATCTGCCGAGTACTTGTCTAGCTTGTCCTCAATATGCTTCGCATCGATCGTCAGGCTCTGTCGAACATCGTCGATTGCCCTCTCAATTCTGGCCAGCTCTTCACCGACCTCGGCGGGGTCTATTTGATAGAGTTCGGAGTCTCGCTGAAGCACGTCTATGTAGACGAACGCCGTCCCTTTAGCCAGCCCGGGTGATACTCCCTTCCCGACCAGCGTAAGCATCTTGTCTTTTCCCGACTCAGTCTTCATCTGTCGAATTCCTTCAACATGATGTGCTCCGAATGTAGATGGCAGGATGGCGCCGCAACGTGCCTTCCTATTGTGGGTCAGGTTCCAGCTCGCCAACCGCAGCCGGCTTGGCGTGAACATTGGCGGTAGCCGTCTCAGTTCTATCCAGACTTACTCATCGTCAGCGAGCGATTTTGGTCAGTATGTCGATTCGGAGCGGTCGTCACGTATGTTTTTTTCTTCAGGCGTGTGTTCCGCAGCGGGTGGGACGGCGTCGCCCGACTTTCCGCCGGAAAACTCTATCTCTTCCAAAGGATGTTTGAGAACAAGAGTGTCGGTCGCCCCCGAAATCTCGCTGACAGGCACGTGTACGGTCTGGGTACCGAACCATGGTCGCTTCAGCTTCAAATCGTCCAATGTCTCTCGGTTGAGCTTGACTTCCAGACTCTGCAACTGCCACGTTTCGACGTCGGCAAACATGTCGCTGATTACGCCGACCGCACGTCCGTGCTGGCCGATGATCTTCATTCCCACCAGGCTCATTACCTTCGATTGGTCCATTTTCAGTTCCTCATCTCATAGGAAGGTTAAGGTTGAGGTTCAGGACCGGCGGCCACGGGATCGTTGTTGTCCGCCCGAGGTAACCACGATCCTATTCACGGAGGACATAGCGGTGTGGCAACCTCCAGGTGGTTGTTGACCTCCTCGGCGCCGTCCAGTCGGCGTATCAGCTCCTGAGCGACCTGCTTCAGGTATCGGAACTGCCACGCGCGGATTCAGCTTTTCTTTCGGATTCCCGTTTCGGGTTACATGGGTGCCGTGCCACCGAAAACAAAAAAAGCCGACGTGGGCGAATACCCAACGGTATTCGCCCACGTCGGCTTACTCGTCAACAAGCCTCCCGCGCAAGCGAGTTGCTCTTCGTCTAGTCGTCCGACAATATCTTCAGCGGAATTTTACGGCAATGAACTAAAAATGCAAGGGGGGTGCCATAAGCCATTGATCCTCATACGGTTGCGCCGCCTGTTCAATATCATCCGTAACTGTGTGGGCCATGAGAACCCTGGGAGAAATCGAAGCGACCATTTGCGAAGGAGTCAGCCGCTTTGAGAAAAATCATATGGACCGGGGCCCCAAGGACAGTCACGCCGACTTGCTCGGTGATCTCCTCGTGGTCCGCCTGCAAAGCATGTTGACCGCGGGAAGGCCGGCAACCGGTTCAGCGGGTAGTAGCGGCGTAGCTGACGAGCATGTCGCTCTGCCGGCGCCACGGGTGGGCGTCGCTACCGTGTATGAACCACCGCCCACTTTCCAGGAAGTCTGATTTCTTGGGGGGATTGCTCTGCAACCGTCGCGGTCCCTGCTAAGCTCGAGGTTGTCCAGCTTGAGTCGGTCCCCCGGCATGGGCCGGAGCTTGAACGGCTACAGCGACGAATTCGACAAGCTTGGAACCGGGGACGCGAGCGTCTCTGATGGCCGAACGATCGCATCGATCGCCCGTACAACGCGTTCGTATTCTTGCAGGACAAGGCTGATAGATAGAGGCTTATTAAAACTGAACGATTCCCTAGATTATCTTTGACGGGCGAGATCTGACACATTGAGCGATCGGTTTCACCTCATACTTGATCAACTGTCGGCTGGCATGCGAGTCGCGGACCTGCTGGACATCGGCGTGATCGCCGTGCTGCTCTATCTCGGCCTGAGATGGCTTCGGCGGCGGGCATCTCGCTCCCTGGCTGTCGGCATCGGAGTGTTGGCCTTGATGTACCTGGCGGCGGGCCGGTTGGACATGGTCCTCACTTCGATGCTGTTTCAACTCGGCTTCACGGCCGTTCTTCTGTCGCTGATCGTGGTCTTTCAACACGACATTCGGCGTGCCTTCGAGCGGCTATCCAGTTGGAGCCTCATGCCCAACAAACGCCCGCCTGGTAGCGAGATTCCTGAGCTGGACGCGTTGAGCGAGTCCATTGCAGTGCTGGCACAACGCCGAATCGGAGCGCTGCTCGTATTTCAAGGGCGAGAGCCGATCGAGCAGCATGTACAAGGAGGCGTGGGTGTCGACGGGCAAATCAGCTTGCCCCTGCTCTACAGCATATTTCATCCTGCCTCGCCGGGCCATGACGGGGCCGTGGTGCTCGCGGGCCCGCGGATCGAAAAGCTGGGCGTGCATCTTCCGCTCTCAAAGAATCTGGCCGAGATTGGGGATCACGGCACGCGCCACGCCGCAGCGCTTGGCTTGTCCGAACGCTCCGACGCTTTGGTGATCGTCGTCTCAGAAGAACGCGGCACGATCAGCGGCGCTGAGCACGGACGTCTCACAAAAATCCAACCAGCCCAACTGAAGCCGCTGCTGGAATGCCGCCACCAACAGTACGCACCGACTCCGCGACTCAGCGATTGGTCGTGGCGGCCTCGAGATATCTCATGGAAAGCGATCTCGCTCTTGCTGGCCGTGGTGTTGTGGCTGCTGTTTGCCGGCGGGGTCGAAACCGTCCAACGAACGTACATCGTGCCCATCGAATACCGCAACGCCCCCGCAGGATATCTGATTCAGGATCAGGGAGCGAACCGGGCGGAGGTCACACTTTCTGGCAACGATCAGGCCTTCGGCCTGCTCGACGTGCAAGCCCTCGTCGTTTCGGCGGACGTCAGCAACGTTGCCCCCGGCTCATTCCAATCCGTTTCCACCGCCGGCCCCGCCGATCTGCCGTCAGGGCTGACGGTCACCAGTATCGAGCCACGCCGCGTGCCAATCGCTCTGAAGCGTGCGGAACCGGATGACTTTCCCTAGTGACAGATTTATTGCGCGATCCAGAAGCATCATGGGCGCGTATCCCGCCTATCCTGGCCCGATCCCTCGGCAATGTACGCTTGGACTTGCGTTACGGTTTGGAAATCTCCACCCGCTTCACCGGGTGCGGCCGGCAATCTCTCTTGTTTTCCCCGCTTCGGGCCGTATGATTGTGATGAGAGGTGGATCCGCGGCAAACTGAACTGCGGCTCCGCTTGGAGAGTGATTAGAAGTCGTCGGATGACTAGATAAAGAGCAACCCGGCCGTGCTGGGGGCTCGTTGATGAGTAAGCCGACGTGGTTGAACACTCATGGGTGTTCCGCCACGTCGGCTTTTTTTGTTCTTGTCGGACGCCGTGGCCCGTCCTGGTGCACGACGGTCATTCAATCGACTGCGACGTCTCTAATCAGGCGCAGCGGGAATTGGAGAAAGAACACAAGAGATTCTACACGACAACCTTACGTTCACGGGCCCTGGTAAAAAGTTGCCCAGCGGGCCAAACCTTTTTTTCGGAGAAACTGACCATGTTACAGTTAGCCATTGCGTGCCTCGTGATTGCACTACTTGCTGCAGTCCTCGGCTTTGGAGGAATCGCCGGCTCATTTGTGGGAGTGGCAAAGATCCTCTTCGTCGTCTTCCTTGTGCTCGCGGTACTGTCCTTCCTGGGAGGCGGGATGCGGAGAGGACGTACCTGGAGATAACCTGCAACCAGGCGCCGGCGGACGAGAGCCGTCAGCAGGGTTGCCACACGGAAAACGCCGGGCAGCATTCGTCCGGCCTGTTCAAGAGGTTCTTAGTTCCATCTTTAAGAAACGGAGAGTGAGGAAACACGATGAGTATCGGCAGCATTCTTAGTTGGATCGTCTGCGGATTGGTTGTGGGGATCTGCGCAAGATTTCTGGTCCCGGGGCGGCAGTACATGAGCCTGACGATGACGGCGATGCTGGGAATCGGCGGCGCATTGCTAGGCGGGTTTCTCTACTCGGTCATCCGAGGAGCGTCGGTGCAACCGTTCTCACTGGCCAGTCACAACTGGTACGGATGGATCGTTGCGGTACTGGGCGCGACACTGCTGGCGTGGATGTATCCCTACGCCTATCCCAGAAGATGGTGGAATTGAAGCAACTACGGCAATGACGACCGCGGTTGTCGCTACCGAAGCTATGGTGGCATCGGCTTTAGCATTCGCGGGATTCAACGAACGGAATTCAATGGCAGAAGCGCTGGACACTGCCAGCACGTTACCAGTGTACTCTCTTCGGAGACTGTGGTTTGGTTCATCAACGGATGGCCAACCTTACGGCAGACACTGACGTGACAACCTGACACGCTGGTCTCGCGCCGATGCTTTTGATGGTAGGTGTGGCCTTTGGCCAACGCCTGTTGCTTCGCAACTCACACACTCAAAAGGAATCAATCATGAAGAATTACGTGTTTTGTTTTGTCGCCTTCCTGCTGGGGCCGGCTTTGGCTTGGGGACAGTTGGGCGACGCACCGCGGGGCCAGACAGAGGCTGAGGTCGGGGTGCAAGTGCTTACAAGAGGGCCAGTTCACGAGGCCTTTGCGGAGACCGTAACTTTCGATCCCGAGCCGGGTATCTTGGTGCCGAAAGCACCGCCGGCTGTCATTGAGGAACTGCCGCCGGACCGGAAACCGGAGGGGGCCAACGTGGCGTGGATCCCCGGCTACTGGGGCTGGGACGACGAGCGAAGCGATTTCCTTTGGGTCAGCGGCGTCTGGCGTGCCCTGCCGCCCGGGCGGCAATGGGTACCAGGATATTGGGGCCGATCGAGCCAAGGCTCTCAATGGATATCGGGCTACTGGGCCGACGCCAAGGCGAGCGAGGTGGAATACTTACCCGAGCCGCCTGCAACCGTCGAAGTTGGGCCCAACATTGCCGCGTCTTCGGCCGACCAAACTTGGCTCCCTGGCTGTTGGGTCTGGCAGCAGGGCCGCTATGCCTGGCGTCCCGGCTTCTGGGCGACCGTCGAGCCGGACTGGGATTGGGTCCCTGCTCATTACGTTTGGGCCCCACGTGGCTGCGTTTTCGTCGACGGCTACTGGGATTACTCGATTGGCCGGCGCGGTGTACTGTTTGCACCGGTCTATTTGGATGCAAGCGTGTACACACGGCCCGGTTTCTCCTACTCGCCTTCGACGGCGGTCGACCTGGGCGCGTTCGTCAGCCATCTCTTCCTGCGACCCCGTTACCAACACTACTACTTCGGCGACTACTACGCCACGAACTACCGCAGCGCAGGGTTCCTTCCGTGGTTTTCGATCAACACCGGGCGTTCCGCCTACGATCCGATCTACACTCACCAGCGCTGGCAGCATCGGCAGGACAGCGGATGGGAGCATCGCCAACGGGCCGACTTCGAGAACCGCCGCGATCACGAAAACCTGCGACCGCCGCGCACCTGGGGGAACCACGGTGAAATCGGTGGGGGCGGCGTAGCTTCATTCGTCCGCGATATCGTGGGCGCGTCGCTCGATCAAGCGTCGCAGAGCCGGAACGCTCCTTGGCGATTCCAGCCAGTCGATCAGGCAGAGCGACAACGGCTCAGTCAACACGGGCAAGAAGTCTATCGATTCCGCGACCAGCGGCAACAATGGGAAACCAGCACGGCGACGGCTCCCGCCGCAGACGCTGCCCGGCACGGCGGACCAGCCCGCATGAAACTCCCCTCCTCTCCGATTGTGGCCAGGTCGGCCGATCAGTTTGGGAAGGGCCATGCTCCGCCGCAGACCTATGCGGCGCCCCCGGTCGACACCGTGGTCCAGCCCAGACCGAGGGGGAATCGTTCACCGGAGCAACCGCGGCAACACACGACGCTCCGAGTGCCGCTCGACACGAAGCAGCCGCCTGTCGGCACGCCGCCGCCTCACGCCGGTCGGCCGGCGTCCCAACCGGCGCCTCAACCGGCAGCAGGCCCGCCGACGGCCGGACCAAACAAGGAAGACAATAGGGGCGGAGATAAGGGTAAGGACAAATAGCTGATCGTCGTGGTTCAACGAGCTCGCGCACGTGCGGACAAAGTTCACCACGCCCAATCATCGCTCGTCGCCCGCGACGAGCGATGTTTCCACAGTCGCTTTCTAACGCAGCCAGTCGCAGGCCGATGCCGTTGACGTCTCGGCTGTGACGAGTGGAGGCGAGCCAGTCGCCGGCAAACAAGTTGGAGGGTCTTTCTGATGACACGAGGACCAATGGTTGAAGAGATTGACGATACTCAGGACTACGCCCTGAACACGGTCGACACAGTGCGCAAGCGGCTGCCGCCCGCCAAGACCTGCGTACTGGTCATCGACGACGACCCGAGGCAGCGTGACCTGATGCAACGCTTCCTGAGCAAAGAGGGCTTTTGCATCCGCGTAGCCGCATGTGGCGAGGAAGGGCTACGGCTGGCGCGACAACTGCGGCCGGGGGCCATCACTTTAGACGTGATGATGCCCGACATGGACGGCTGGAGCGTGCTGCCGGCGCTAAAGGCCGACGTCGAACTGTGCGACATCCCGATCATTCTGCTGACGGTGGTGGACGACCGCAACCGGGGCTTCACGCTGGGCGCTTCCGATTACACCACCAAGCCGCTCGACCGCCATGGCCTGTCGCGAAATCTCAAGGAATACACTTGCGCAAACCCGCCGTGCCCGGTCCTCCTCATCGAGAACGACCCCGCGACACGCGAGATCACACACGCGATTCTGGAAAACGAAGGCTGGAGAGTTAGCGAGGCCAAGGACGGATGTGCGGCACTCAAGTGCATGGAGCAGGAGCGCCCTAGCTTGGTTTTGATGGACCAGATCGTGGCCGAAATGGATGGCTTCGAGTTCATCGCCCAGGTGCGCAAGCACGAAGAGTGGCGTTCGATTCCGATCTTGGCTCTGACCGCACATGACCTCAGCAGCGAGGAGCAGTTGCGGCTCAATGGCTTTGTCGTGAAGAGTTTCCCGAAGGATGGAGGCGATTCGCGTGAGGCGTTGCTGCATCAGGTGCGCGACCTGCTGGCCCACTGCACCATGCCGGGCCGGACTCCAATTACTGAGCCGAAAGGAGGAGAAAACCCCGGGGTGTCCGACTGAACGCTCCCGCGTCACGTTAAATGCTTTTCACTACGCCATGCCCAGGATTCTCCTGATCGAAGGCAACGAGATGAACCGCAATATGCTCTCGCGCCGGCTGGAGCGCAAAGGCTATCAAGTCCTGCTGACGGTGGATGGCCAAAACGGCATGGTGCTGGCCCAGGCGGAATCGCCCGATCTGATCTTGATGGACATGAGTCTGCCCCTACTGGATGGCTGGGAGGCGTCGCGGCGCCTCAAGGCGGACCCGCCGACGCGCCGCGTACCGATCATCCATGCCGAGACGCGTGAAGGAGAATACTGCCGACGTTGTCGGCAACCTCATGCAGTGAAGCTCCTTTGTTACACCATTTAACGAGAACGGTTAAGTCATGAGAAATCTAACGATTGTGGTCGTTGTCCTCCTGGTCGGTATCGCCGCCTTTGGATTCTACCGGGGCTGGTTCCGCCTGTCAGCGGACAGCACGGATCAGAAGTCGAGTGCGACGTTCACGGTGAACCAAGACAAAATCAACGCAGACAGCGACAAGGCCAAGGAAGGTATGCAGGAGTTCGGGGACGAGACGAAGGAAATAGTCGGAGGCAGCACTGAAAAGGTCACGGCCGAAAACGAGCCCGTCAATATCGCTACCGAGTCGTCCTCGCAGAGCAAGGAAGAGTTCCAGACGAAACTCGATACCCGACTCAATGAGATGGACGCTGAGATCGCCAAGCTTCGCGAGAAGGAACGGGACCTGAAGGATGAGGCTACGGCCAGTTGGGCTCCGAAGATAGCCGAGTTGGAAACGAAACGGGATGCTGCCAGGGTCAAGCTGACTGAGGTTGGTCACGCCAGCGCAGAAGTCTGGAAGGACGCCCAGCAGGGAGCGCAGTTGGCCTGGAACGAATTGGAAAAAGCCTTCCGCGAAGCGTCGCAAGAGTTCTGATCGATGTCCCAGTTGCAGTAGCACACTCTAGGAAAAGGAGTCATCATCATGGGTGGCAAGACAGACGTGGTGAAAGGTCGAATCAAGGAAGCCGCCGGTGTGCTGACCGGCAACGACAAGCTTCGCGAGGAAGGGAAGACCGACCAAGCAAGTTGTCCAAGAGGTAACCGACAAGGTCAAGCGAGTCATAAGAAAAGCGTTCAAGTGACGAAGGAGTCATGCGATGCAAGCTACCATCGAGCTGCCGAAAGCATTCTCCGTACGTGATGACCGCGAGCTACCCCTCATTCAAGGCTTGGCGGCACGGCTGAACCCAAAGCTATTGGTCATTCAAGTAGCGACGGGGCTGCATGTTGACGGCGGCTACACTGTCAATTGGGGCCTCATCTACATGGACGGCCAGCCGTTGACCGATGAGGATCTGCAGGCCGCGTTAAAGGACGCGGGATTCGACATGCAACATAACGAGGAAATCCAGTCATCGCACATTTGGGTCAACGATCAACCGGAGATGGTTGAGAAATTGCCCGCGTGACCTTGTGTAAGCAAAAGGAACTCACACCCACCGGACAGGACGGGCTATGAAAGTCGCTGTGTTCAGCACCGAATCGTATGACCGCGAATTCCTCACGGCCGCCAACGCGGTTGCCGGGCACGACCTGACCTATTATGAGCCGCGGCTGACGGCTCACACCTGCGCGTTGGCAGCCGGGTTTCCTGCGATCTGCGGGTTTGTCAACGACCAACTCGACGCTCAGATCCTGCCCGTTCTGGCACGGGAGGGAGTGCGACTGGTTGCCATGCGATGTACGGGCTTCAACAACGTGGACCTGCAGTCGGCCGAACAACTCAACATCACCGTCACCCGGGTGGCCGCCTACTCGCCCTACTCCGTGGGCGAGCACGCCGTCGCCTTGATCCTGGCCTTGAACCGCAGGCTGTACAAGGCGTACAACCGGATCCGGGAGGGAAATTTCTCGCTGGAAGGGCTGATGGGGTTCGACCTGCACGGCCGCACGGCGGGGATCGTGGGCACCGGAAAGATCGGCGCGGTGGTCGCCCGCATCCTCCACGGTTTCGGCTGCAAATTACTGGCCTACGACGTGACCGAGAATCCCGAAATCGAAGCTTTCGAGGTTCGCTATGTTTCCAAGCACGAGCTTTTCGCCGAGTCCGACATCATCACCCTCCACTGTCCTTTGGTACCCGCCACCCATCACCTAATCGACTTCGAGGCGCTGGCCAGGATGAAACGCGGAGTCATGCTGATCAACACCAGCCGCGGCGCGCTGATCGATACGAGGGCGGTGAACGGGGCGCTCAAATCCGGCCGGCTGGGTTTCCTCGGGCTGGATGTCTACGAAGAAGAGGCCGACCTGTTCTACCGGGATCTGTCGAGCCGGGTGATCGACGATGACGTTTTCTCCCGCCTGCTCACGTTTCCCAACGTGATCATCACGGGACACCAGGCATTCTTCACGCGCAACGCCTTGGAGGCCATTGCCCAAGAAACCCTCCACAACATCACCCTCTTCGAACGAGGCGAGCGCCCGTCAGGGCTGATTACGGCAGAGAGGGTTTGGGTGTGACCCTGAAGGGGCCGTGCTATCTCCGTCGAGCCTTCGCAAAAAGACTATTTCCTGGTCTGGCGGGAATCCGGCCTCTTGGCCAGCGTGAAGAGGACGACCTCCTCGCCGGTGACGGTGCTGATGTCGTGGTGCAGGCTCAGCACCTTAACGCCGGTGACCTCATGGACCATTTTTTCCATGGTCGGTCGCGCTGTTTCGATCAGATGGGAGCGTACCTCCTTGAGCAGGTCGCGCCCTTTCTCGGCTGACAGCGACGCGACCAGATGCTGCTCGGCGGCGGTCAAAACGCCCTGAAGACGCACCACGAGGAGATCCCCGAGCAGATGGGCATGGATGTGCTTGGGTCCCCGTCCCATGTAATCCTGTTCAAAGCGACTGATCCCTTCGCAAACGGCGGCTTCGAGCTCTCCCTGCGTCTTCATCGTAACTCCGAAAACAATCACCCAGGTGGGGTCGGTGGACGAGAACGCAGGTTGGGCGACCCAATATGAACCGCCGATTTTTCACAGGCGTTCCGTGAAACATGACACCAACGGAGGAGCAAGACGCCAATCCCCTTGTTTTTCCCGCTTCGGCCCGTATGATATCCAACGGAGACGGATCCGCAGCAAACTGGAATGTGGCTCCCCATTGAGACTGATTGGAAGTTGTCGGACGACTAGATAAGGAGCAACTCGGACGTGCCGAGGGGCTCGTTGACGAGTAAGCCGACGTGGTCGAACACCTTTGGGTGCTCAACCACGTCGGCTTTTTTTGTTCTTGGCTGGCGCCGTGACCGATGTGTTTCTACTCGCCCATGAAGTGCCTGCCAGTAACTGGGGCGGGGACGGATCGAGTGACGCAACCACGAGGACGGAGGTTCAACCATGTTAGCCCTGTCAAGGAACAACCGCGAACCGGAGGCGGCCATGAAAGTCCTGCTTGTCTATCCGTCCACGCCCGAAACTTTCTGGAGCCTCAAGCATGTGTTGCGCTTCGTCTCCAAACGCGCAGTCTTCCCGCCGCTGGGACTGTTGACCGTGGCTGCCATGCTGCCCGCCGACTGGCAACTCAAACTGGTGGACCTGAACGTGAATCGGCTCACTGACGATGACCTACGCTGGGCGGACTACGTGATGCTCAGCGCCATGATCGTGCATAAGACGTCGGTATCCGAAATCGTCAATCGTTGTCGCAGCTTGGGAACGCCGATCATTGCCGGGGGACCACTGTTCACGACCGGCCATGCGGCCTTTCCTGACATCGACCATTTCGTGTTGGGGGAAGCTGAAGAACTCATGCCACAGGTGATCGAGGACATGCGCCGGGGCACGGTTCGTCACACGTACGCCGTGTCGAGTCGGCCCGACATCAAGCATGTGCCGACGCCTCGTTGGGATCTGATCGACCTCCGCAGATACGTCACGATGTCAGTCCAGTTCTCGCGGGGTTGCCCGTTCGACTGCGAGTTCTGCGATATCATCGTCATGAATGGCCGTACCCCGCGCACCAAATCCCCCGCCCAGTTGGTCGCCGAGTTGGAAGAACTCCGCCTGCTCGGATGGCAGGACATGGTTTTCGTCGTCGATGACAACTTCATCGGCAACAAACGGCAGGCTAAATTGCTGCTCCGAGAACTCATCCAATGGCGAACGCGGATCGGCACCAAGATGGGATTCATGACGGAGGCCTCGGCCAATCTGGCCGACGACGCCGAGCTCTGCGACCTCATGGTGCGTGCCGGCTTCAAGAAGGTGTTCGTCGGCTTCGAGACGCCCTCGCTCGAGAGCCTCAAGGAGTGCCGAAAACTCCAGAACTGTCGTCGCGACCTTGTGGAAACGGTAAGGATTCTGCAGCGGGCAGGCCTGGAGGTCATGGGCGGGTTCATCGTGGGATTTGACAGTGACCCGATAGACATTTTCCAACGCCAGTTTGAGTTCATTCAGCGCTCGGGCGTCGCCACGGCCATGGTGGGGCTGCTAACTGCCCTGCCGGAAACGCGGCTTTATCGTCGGCTGATGGACGAGGGACGAATCGAGACGGAAAGCACCGGAAACAACACCCAGGCAGCGCTCAACTTCCGTCCTCGATTAGACCGGGAGTTTCTGGTCAACGGGTACCGCGAACTCATGAAAGAGCTGTATCAACCCCGCAACTACTACCGGCGGATTCGCACTTTCTTGGAGAACCACACACCGCAAGGCCCGCGGCTCGGCATTTCGTGGACGGAAGTCCAGGCCTTTCTGAAATCCATGTGGCTGCTCGGGTTCTGGCACCGCGGACGTCTCGCCTACTGGCGATTCTGCATCAGCACGTTGCTCCGACGGCCTCGCTTGTTTCCCGTAGCGATCGAACTTGCCATTATCGGTCACCACTTCCGACACGTGGCAAGGCTGCTATGAGGTTTGCGAGAGGGGGGCGAGCGCCAGATCAAGCGTGAGGCAGTTGATTCCTCCTGGGACGCAGCCGAAGTTGAGGATCGTGATGGACAAGGCGCTGCATGCCACGATGGATGAGGTTCTCACACTCTGGCCTTACGTCGTCACGCTGCTCAATGTGGTCCTCTCTATGATCGCCACCGGGCACGCGGTACTCTCGCCCCCACCGTTTGATCACACGAAACTGTTGCTGGTCGATGGACTTTGGAATCTTCTTGGCTCCGCGAACTGGGATCCGCGCAGCCTGCGGCTCAATTTTGAGTTCAATGTGGAATACTACGACGTTGAACTGGCCACGTTGCTGACCGGTTTGGTCCGATCCAAGATCGAGCAGTCACGGCCGCTCAGCACGGCGGACATGGACGGCCGAAGCCTGCCCGTCCGACTCCGCGATGGTGTCGCACGTCTCTTCTCGCCTTACCTCTGACAAACACCTGGCATTTGCGGTTCAGGGGAAAGCAACGCCCCCTCCAAGATATTTCCGCCAAATGCGCAAGGCTGGTGGATGTGCCATTGCATTCCCCGCTCAACGGCATACGATTACAGCAGTGGAAGAGTCGCTTCCCGATGAATTGCGGCTTTGCCAAACAAGTTGTCGGATGACTAGATTGAGAGCAACCCGGCCCTGTCCGGGGGGCTCGTTGACGAGTAAGCCGACGTGGCAGAACACCCATAGGTGTTTTGCCACGTCGGCTTTTTTTGTTCTTGTCGCCGGACGTAGTCCGAACGAATGGTCCCTCTTCAGATAGGTGCAGAGACATGTTAGCAACCCCATGGCAGGCTTTTGACAAAACGTGGCCGGGAATGAAACGTCTGCAGGAACAAATGGAGGTGTGGTTACGCCGTGCCGAGGCAAACGACCCGCGGCGGCTCAACCACAACGCCTTTCCGCCGCTCAACCTGTGGGAGGACGACGATAACCTCTACATTGAGGCGGAACTTCCCGAACTTGAGTTGACCGACCTGGAAATCTTCGTCAACGGCGGCAACCAGTTGTCAATCAAAGGCGAGCGCAAGCAACCCGAGCAGGAAAAAGGCATGTGGCACCTCCAGGAGCGCAGCCATGGCTGTTTCTCGCGGGTGGGCGAGTTGCCTCAGTATGTGGACAGCGACAAGGTCACCGCTGAATTCAAGCACGGTGTGTTGACGATGACGTTGCCCAAGCGGAAGGAGGCCGAGGCTCGACGAATCGAGGTCACAGCTAGTTGAATCCGATACAGGCCGCGCCCGATTGTAGTCTTTCCAACCGACAGATCTGGTTGAGAGCGGCCAAGTGCTGGATTCATTGGGAAAAAGAAGCCGGTATTTTCGAACACATTCTTCAACGATTTGGAGCTACAAACCATGTCAACAACCTTAACCCCGGAAACAACCCACAACGACGTCGCCCCGATCGAACGCACGCCCGCTGGAACAACCTACAGTCCGCGGTTCGACATCTGGGAAAACGACGACGAGATGATTTTGTACGGCGATCTGCCCGGTGTCATGCCGGAGGATTTGGAGGTTCGTTTTGAAAACCCCGTGCTGACGATTCGCGGCAAAGTCAGCCCACGCCACAGCGACATCAAGTTCCTGCACGGCGAATACGGCATCGGCGATTTTCACCGTACGTTCACAATTGGCGAAGTGATCGACACCGAAAAGATCTCTGCCGAATTGAAGAACGGCGTCGTGACCGTGCACTTGCCGAAGAGCGAAAAGGTGAAACCGCGTCGGATCGAGGTCAAATGCTGCTGATGCAAAGACTTGGGACAATATATGTTCCGGTTGAACATCAGCGCCGTCAGCTGTGAATCGCCGTAGTGTCCAGCATCGCCGGATCGGGCTGACGGCTGTCCGTTCCGCCAGACGCATCGGCGTTGTGTTTTGGGCGGTGTGCTGTTTGTGATTTACCAGGTGTGTTCAACTCTGTTTTAAGGAAAACTCACTCATGCCCGAAAACGTATCCATCTACCAAGTGGTTGGCGTGGCGATCGCGGCGATCGCACTGATCGCAGCCATCACAGCGCTGATATCCACCTTCTTCACAGTCCAGCAGCGCACGACTGCCATCGTGCAACGCCTGGGGAAATTCGTGCGGGAAGCCGGGCCGGGCCTCAACGTCAAGGTCCCCTTCTTCGACAGAGTTGCCGGGCGTGTCAACCTTCGTGTCCAGCAACTGGACGTCGAGATTGAGACCAAAACGGAGGACAACGTGTTCGTCAAGATGGTCGTCGCCGTACAGTTCTATGTCCTGGCGGAGAAGGTCTACGACGCATTCTACAAGCTTGATGACGCACGCCGGCAAATCACGTCGTACGTTTTCGACGTTGTGCGTGCCCAGGTGCCCAAGATCAAACTCGATGACGTCTTCGAGAAGAAGGATGATATCGCCGATATCGTCAAGGCCGAACTGGCCCAGGTAATGGAAGGTTTCGGTTACGGAATCCTCAAGGCGCTCGTCACCGACATCGACCCGGATCCCAAGGTGAAGCATTCGATGAACGAGATCAACGCAGCGCAGCGGATGCGAGTGGCGGCGACCGAGAAGGGAGAAGCGGACCGGATCCTCAAGGTAAAGGCGGCCGAAGGCGACGCACAAAGCAAGGCCTTGCAGGGTCGGGGCATTGCCGATCAGCGGCAAGCTATCGTCGCAGGTTTGCGAGATTCCGTAGACGAGTTTCAGAGGTCCGTGCCGGGCACGACGGCGAAGGACGTGATGAACCTCGTTCTGATGACCCAGTATTTCGACACGCTGAAGGAAATCGGGGCCTCGTCGCGGTCAAACACGATCCTCATTCCGCATTCGCCCGGCAGTCTTGCCAGCCTCAGCGAGCAGATTCGTAACGCCATGATCGAAGCCGACCAAGTGGTTGCCAACCAGGTCGTCGAGACGTCCGGCGCCAAGCCGATGGCCTTTGCGGCAACCGGCGACGAAGACGTGGTCCATGATTTTTGACCCGCTGTATCTTCTGATCCTTGCACCGGCGCTGTTGTTGGCCCTGTGGGCGCAGTGGCGTACCCATTCGGCCTTCAGCCGCGAGAAGAAGGTGCTGGCGGCTCGCGGCATCACCGGTGCCCGGGCGGCCGCCCAAGTCATGGCAGCCGCCGGCGTGGCCGGCGTGGCGATTGAGCCGGTCGCCGGCGTACTGACGGACCATTATGACCCGCGTCACAAAGTGCTTCGGTTGAGTGCCGATGGCCAGCCTCGGCAGTAACCTGGCCTGGGTGCTCATGATTGTCGGATTCGCGCTCATGTCCATACAGTCGATGTTGGGCCAACCGATGATCTTGGTCGGGATCGGCGCGTTTTCGCTGACCGTCTTGTTTCAGGTCGTCAACTTGCCGGTCGAGTTTGATGCGAGCCGTCGAGCAAAGTTCATGTTGGTACGCAACGGCATCGTCACGGCGCAAGAGGTTGTGGTAGTAAACCGGGTACTCAACGCCGCGGCGATGACCTACGTGGCCGCGACCGCCACGGCCATACTGACGTTGATGTACTTTCTGATCCGCTTGGGCTTGCTCGGTAGACGGTAGTAGTATGAAGGTACGCTCACCGCCGAAGCCAGCCGGCTTCGCGTTGAGTTGAGAGACGGCACCGCGGTGTTGCTGTGCCCGCACGAAAGGCTGTCGGCACGATCGAGTGCCACTGAAAAGGAGTATCGTGAAATGACTCAGGGAGAGAAGATCATAGGGATTGACTTAGGAACGACCTATTCGGCCGTGGCTGTCATGGAGGGACGGGAAGCCAAGGTGATCCCGAATCAAGAGGGAAACCGGCTGACACCCAGCATCGTGGCGTTCAACGATAAGGGCGAAACGCTTGTCGGCGAGTTGGCGAAACGCCAAGCGATCGTGAACCCGCAGCGGACGGTCAATTCGATCAAACGGTTTATGGGCCGCCGACACAACGAAGTGGCCAGCGAAGAAAAGATCGTGCCGTACAAGATCGTCGGGGAACCGGAAGAGTACGTCAAGGTGCAGATCGACACACGCCAATACACTCCCTCGGACATCTCCGCATCGATTCTGCGAAAACTCAAAGAGACTGCCGAGGCGTATCTGGGCCACAAAGTCAACAAGGCAGTGATTACCGTCCCGGCATATTTCAACGATGCACAGCGGCAGGCTACCAAGGATGCCGGACAGATCGCTGGTCTGGAAGTCATGCGCATTATCAACGAGCCGACCGCGGCTTCGTTGGCTTACGGGCTGGATCGGAAGACCACCGAGAAGATCGTGGTCTTCGATCTCGGTGGCGGGACCTTCGACGTCTCAGTTTTGGATGTGGCCGAAGGCGTGTTCCACGTCATCAGCACGAATGGTGACACGCATCTCGGCGGCGACGACTTCGACCGCGTGCTGCTCGACTACGCCGCTGAGGAGTTCAAGCGGGAGCACGGCATTGATCTGCGCAAGGATCCGATGGCCCTGCAACGGCTCCGGGAAGCCTGCGAGAAGGCCAAGAAGGAACTTAGCACCCTGCAATCGACCGACCTCAACCTTCCGTTCATCACGGCCGATGCAACGGGTCCGAAGCACTTGCAACTGACGCTGAAGCGGTCCAAGTTCGAGCAGTTGGTCGATCACCTGATCGAGCGCTGCCGCGGGCCGGTCAACCAGGCGATGAAGGACGCCCATTTCAACGTTAACGACATTGACGAGGTGGTGCTGGTTGGCGGCTCGACGCGGATTCCCAGGGTTCAGGATCTCGTGCGGAACATGTTTGGCAAGGAGGCGCACAAGGGTGTCAACCCGGACGAGGTCGTGGCCATCGGTGCGGCGATCCAGGGTGGCGTGTTGGCCGGCGAAGTCAAGGACATTCTGCTGCTGGACGTGACGCCGCTATCCCTGGGCATCGAGACCGTCGGCGGCGTTATGACCAAACTGGTCGATCGCAACTCGACGGTTCCAACCGAGCGGAAGCAGATCTTCAGCACGGCCGAGGACAACCAGATGGCCGTGACCGTGAGGGTCTTTCAGGGGGAACGGCAGATGGCGGCTGACAATCGCCTGCTCGGCGAGTTCAATCTGGAGGGCCTGCCGCCGGCGCCGCGCGGCCTGCCGCAGATCGAGGTCGAATTCGACGTCGACGCCGACGGCATTCTCCAAGTCTCGGCCAAGGACCTGGGCACGGACAAGGAACAGACAGTGCGCATTGAGCAGAGCGCCGGCCTGTCGGAAGAGGAAATCGAACGCCGTCGGCGTGATGCCGACATGCATGCCGAGGAGGACAAGCAGAAGCGGCAACTCGCGGAACTTCGGAATCAGGCCGAGTCGATGACTTGGCAGCTTGAAAAGCTCATCCAGGAACACGAGGCCAAGCTCAGTGCTCCCGACAAGGGAGCCGTGACGAAGGCCATCGAGCAGACCCGTGCGGCGGCGAAGGGCGACAATGTCGAAACCCTCAAGGCGGCGATCCATCAGTTGGAGCAAGCTTCGCACGCGCTAAGCCAAACGCTCTACGCTACAGCCAACGCGCAGGCTGAGGCCGGAGGTGCTCGTGCGGGAGCCGGAGACCAGCCGTACGACTGGTCTAGCGGCACTTCGTCCAATGACCGGGAGGAAGACGCCGTCGATGCCGAGTTTGAGGTCCGATAAAGGAAGAGGTTACGCGGTGACCCGTGACTAGTCGGCCCTGTTTGCGCCGGTTGCGGTGCACAAACAGCCAATCGAGAAGAAGTACGATGACCCTATGTCCAATTGCCTTATTAGCTGGCTGCAAGAGATGTCCAGTATTGTCTATCTGCCCATTGAAGGGGTTCATCGGTGATTACCGAAAGGAAGGCGAAACACAAACCGCACAGAAAGCAGACAACAAAAGCAAGTAGAGGCGCGAGATCTGGCGATGGCTCGGGTAGAACCCAACGGGATCCTGGCCTCGGATCCCCTCGGCGTATGTCGCACATATTCGGCCGACTCCAGCTCGTCGCGCTGTTGCAACACTTCAGCCACTTTCGTGCTGCCGTAAATGCCGTGCGATTCGGCGTGGACCTGCTCGACGGCCTGCTGGATTCGCTCGTGACGCTTCGCACGCTCGCTCGATCGAATCGTAGTAGCCCGAGGGCGATACGCCGAGCACGTCGCACATCACGCGCACCGGAAACGAGTCGCGATGTTGGCTGATCCAGGCGTACTTCACAGCGACTCCTTCGCAAAATACGCCGTCGCTTTTTTAGGATTTCACGCTCCAACTCGGCCCGCTTGAGCTGCCGCCGCAAACGTTTGTTTTCCTCACGCAACTCATCGAGCGTGGCGTTCTCGCCGCAGGGCGTCGGCTCCGGGGCATACTTCTTGTGCCAATCGCGAAGGCTCCTCGTGCTGACGCCGACAGCCCGGGCGGCCGCCGCGAAGGTGTATTTCTCTTCGACGACCAGCCGCACCGCCTCGCGTTTGAAATCATCCAAAAACCGTCGCCGACAGGGGTGAACCGCTTGTTGCCGACCCAAGGAACTCTTCATTTCTTCCATCGCAAACTCCTGTGCGGGGAATCATTATCCCACCCCCGCCAGGAATCCGCCAGTCCTGGGCCGCCGCAAAGACCCCTTTGAGAACATCGGGGCACGTATGGTCCGTGAAGTCGCCGCAAGACCAGCGACGTGGCGGGGGACGGCACCACAACCGCGACGGTGCTCGCCGAGTCGATCTTCAACGAAGGCCTCCGTGCAGTGACCTCTGGAGTCAGGCCTGTCGGCTTGAGACAGGGAATCGAGAAGGCAGTAGCGGATATCACCGACAAGCTCAAGAAGATGTCGATTCCCGTCAAGGACCGCAAAGAGATGGCCCAGGTTGCGGCGATCGCCGACAACAATGACGAAGAGATCGGCGACCTGATCGCAGAAGCCATGGAGAGGGTGGGAAAAGACAGAGTCGTGCTGGTTGACGAGGGAAAAGCCCTTGAGACGGAAGTCGACTGGGTCGAAGGTATGCAATTCGACAAGGGATACATCTCACCGTACTTCGTGACCGACTCAAGCCGGATGGAATGTGTCTTCGATCAGCCGTATATCCTCATTTACGAAAAGAAGATCTCCAACATCAAGGACATGTTGCCCCTTCTCGAAGCAATCTCCCAGGCCGGAAAGCCGTTGCTGATCATCGCGGAGGATGTGGACGGTGAAGCTTTGGCGACACTCGTGGTCAACAAGCTTCGCGGCACGCTCCAGTGTGCCGCGATCAAAGCACCGGGTTACGGCGATCGTCGCAAGGCCATGTTGGAAGATCTCGCCATTCTGACCGGGGGGCAGGCGATTTCCGAAAGCCTGGGCATCAAGCTCGAAAGTGTCAAGTTGGAGTCGCTTGGTCGGGCCAAGAAGGTGATTGTGGACAAGGAAAGCACCACGATCATTGAAGGCGCCGGCAAGACTGGCGATATCAAGGGACGTACAGAGCAGATTCGTTGCGAGATCGAGAAAACCAAGAGCGACTACGACCGCAAAAAGCTCCAGGAGCGGCTTGCCAAGCTGTCGGGCGGCGTGGCCCGAATAAAGGTGGGAGCAAATACGGAAGCGGAGATGAAGCAGACGAAGGCTCGTGTCGAGGATGCCGTCCATGCGACCCGTGCTGCCGTCGAGGAAGGCATTCTCCCAGGCGGCGGCGTGGCGCTGTTGCGATCTATTTCGACCTGTAAACGGCCAAAATTGTCTCAGGATGAAGCGATGGGCTACAACCTCGTTCTCAAGGCGTGCCGGGCTCCGACTTACTGGATCGCTGCAAACGGTGGGAAAGACGGTAGTGTTGTCTGCGAGAAGATCCTCGAAGGTGAAGGCCATTACGGTTACAACGCCGCAACGGACAAGTACGAGGACCTGGTTGTCGCCGGCGTCATCGACCCGACCAAGGTCACGAGGACTGCCCTCCAGAACGCCGCCAGTGTGGCCACGTTGCTGCTGACCAGCGATGCCGTTATCGCGGGAGAAACCCGAACGCAACGGGCACAAGGGCAATGGCTACGGTGGGGCAGACATGTATTGATCGCGCGAATCGAATGAACTGACTCGCCGTGCAGATGCTGGCCAGCAACACTGCCAAGTATGTGGGCATCGTGCTGGGGATCGCCGCCAAAGCAACCTTCGCCTTGAACGCTGGCGTAAACTTCCGTCGCTGCTTCGCCATGAATTCGTCTCCTGCAGCCCGTATCGGACCGAATACGAATCCACCTTATTGGCGTGCCCAGTTTTTCCAGACCATTATACCCGAACCAGAATTCGCCCATAGATTCTGGTGAGGAGGCCAAACTATTGACCTTCGCAGAAGTAGCGGTGTACTCCACAGAAACAGGCTTGGGTGTGCCTGAAGGTAATGGGCTTACAAGAAAGAACCTGTGACGAGGGGGCGGTACGAAGAATTCGCGAGCCGAGAAGGTCAGGCCACGATGAACAGCACAACCTGAGTTCGAGCCGCTATTTCTTCTTGGCGTTGCGGAAGACTGGCGGCTCGGCAAGGGTGAAGAGAACGACCTCCTCGCCGGTATGGGTGCTGATGTCATGGTGCAGCGTCAACACCTTGACGCCGGTGATCTCTTCGACCATCGCTTCCATGACCGGACGGGCCGTTTCGATCAGATGGGTCCGCACTTGCTTGAGCAGGTCGCGTCCCTTGTCGGCCGAAAGTGATTTGACGAGATGTTGTTCGGCCGCGGTCAACACGCCTTGAAGGCGGACCACGAGGAGATCATTGAGCAAATAGGCAAAAATGTCCTTGGGCCCGCGGCCCATGTAGTTCTGTTCAAAGTGGCTGACGCCCTCACAAACGGCGGCCTCGATTTCTCCCTGGGTTTTCATGGGCCCCCCCACAGTAGTCGTAATGAAGCGAACGTCGTTCTTGGTAGGCGAAACATGAGCCATCGGGTTCTCCACAGTAATCCAAGTAAGATGATACCAAATTTGGAGGAAAGGGAAAAGTCCTATTGTGTTTCCCGCTTGGAGTTGTAGAATTCTAATGCTGGGAGGGTTGCGGCGCACTTGCTCGCGGCTTTTCCAATGAAATTGTCGGATGACTAGATAGAGAGCAACCCGGCTGTGCCGGGGGGCTCGTTGACGAGTAAGCCGGCGTGGTCGAACACCATCGGGTGTTCCGCCACGTCGGCTTTTTTTGTTCTTGTCGGCCAACGTGCTGCGGAAGAACAGATTTTCGCAACAACCAAACGAGTGAACGTTTACGCCCCATCCCATTCTTCAAGGAGTTAGAACGATGAGTACACTGCTACTCGCCAATGCAACAGGCCCGAAGACCGCTGTCGAATTGGGCAAGGAAGTCACTCAAAAGGCCGTCGTGACAGGCCAGGAAATATGGGAACGTGTCGCCACGCAGATGACCGATCTCGTGGGCGGCTACCTTCCTAACGCCGTCGCGGCCCTTGTAGTGCTGATTCTTGGCTGGATCGCCGCTCTGGTGATCGCGGCTGTCGTCCGCGCCGCACTGCGGAAGCTGGGGATCGACCGTCGACTCGCCGGGTTGGTGCCTGCCGTCGGTGCAGCGGGACGTCCGGAGGTCAGTCGCCGCATCGGCAAGGGCGTGTTTTACCTGATCATGCTCTTTGTCCTCGTGGCATTCTTTCAGACGCTAGGGCTAACGGCCGTAACCGAACCGCTCACGGCATTTCTCAACCAGGTCTTTGAGTATGCGCCCCGCTTGATTGCGGCCGGCGTGTTACTGTTCCTGGCCTGGATCGTGGCCACGGTGCTACGATTCGTGGTCCGGCAGACGTTGACGACAGCAAAAATCGACCGACGCCTTACACGCAAGACGGGGGTCGACCAGGAAGAGGACCTTCCGGTCACGAAGACCCTATCCGATGCTACGTACTGGCTCGTGTACCTCTTGTTTCTACCCGCGTTGCTTGATGCCCTAGCCGTACCGGGGCTGCTCGCGCCGGTGAGCGACATGGTGAACAAGATCCTCGGATTCTTGCCAAACCTCTTTGCCGCGGTCGTCATCCTCGGCATCGGTTGGTTTGTCGCCCGGATCGTACAGCGGATAGCAACGAACCTGCTTGTCGCCGTTGGCGCTGATCGGCTCAGTGAGCGGGTCGGCCTCTCGAAAGTGATCGGAGACAACCGGCTTTCGGGGGCATTGGGTTTGCTCGCGTACATCCTGATTCTCGTGCCGGTGATTGTCGGCTCACTGAACGCCTTGAAGATCGAGGCGGTGACCGGACCGGCCAGCCAGATGCTCAACACAATTCTCGGGGTGTTGCCAGGCATCCTTGCCGCCGTGCTGGTGGTCGGTGTGGCCTACGTGGTCGCCCGCGTCGTCTCGGGGTTGGCAACCAACATGCTTGTCGCGATCGGCTTCAACGCGTTGCCGGCTCGACTGGGGCTGGCAGCCGAACCTGTGGAAGGGCGTCGCACGCCGTCGCAGATCGCCGGAACGGTCGTGATGGTCGCCATTGTCTTGTTCGCAACGACGCAGGCCCTGCCCATGCTCGGTTTCGACCTGCTGGCAAACATGATGAGTGATTTCCTGACCTTTGCGACCGGCGTCCTACTGGGTCTGGTGATTCTTGCATTCGGCCTGTTCTTCGCCAAGCTCGTGGCCGACCTGATTCGAGATTCCGGGATCGCAAACGCCGGGCTCCTGTCGACGATTGCTCGGGTCGCAATCCTGGTGCTGGCAGGCGCGATGGGCTTGCAGCAGATGAATCTGGCTCAGGAGACCGTCAATCTGGCCTTCGGCATCACTCTTGGCGCCATCGCCATCGCAGCGGCGATTGCCTTTGGCATTGGAGGTCGGGACGCCGCGAAGAAACTTGTGGATGACTTCGCACAATCGCGGCGGGATGCCGAGAAAGGCGAATGACTGAACGCGAGATCATAGTTAATCGATGTAGGACGTTCGTAAGTACGTAAGGAGTAGTCCCATGAAGAAACTTGATCCAACCATGGCGCAGCGGGTTGCCCAGGCGGTCAGCGTCTTCCAGGAGCGGCGGACGGGCTACCCACCCAAAGCCGTGACCGTGGTCCTGAGCGATGAGACGCTGGTCGTCACGCTGCACGAGGCGCTGTCGCCCGCCGAGAAGGCCCTGGCCAGCACCCCGGAGGGCGCCGCTCAGGTACAAGAGTTTCACCGAGAGCTTTTCAGGAGTTCCGTCGACTTGCTGCGAGAAGAAATCCGGCGAATCACCGGAATCGCGGTGGGCGAGGCAGCCGCGGAAGTGGAAACGACGACGGGCGCCGTTGTGCATGCATTTACGAGCGGCACGATGGTGCAGGTGTTCCGGCTTGCCGGCAGAATCCCTGCGGAGGCCTGGAACGGGAATGGATCGTAACGGATCTGTCACAGAAAACGGAGGTTTTGTCATGTTAGTTTTGTCACGGAAAAATCAGGAATCGGTAGTGATCGGCGGATCTGATGGTTTTCATCGCCTACTGAAGGTCACGGTACTCGATATCCGAGGCACCAACGTGAGACTGGGCTTCGAGGTCGATACCGATATCCCAGTGCATCGTTCGGAGGTGTGGGAACGGATTCACGGCAACGGCCGGCCAGCCAACCTGACGGCAGACATCGCCGCGCCGCTTACGTAATGCCCTGAGGCCGCTTGGCAACGGAGTCGAGCGGAGGGTTTTCCAGACCCTTTGAGAACCGACGGCGGGGACCGTAAGCCCGCCGCCGTGCATGACTGAGACGCAGGTGTTTACCTGCTGAACGTGAAAGGAGCATGCTGTGTATCCAATCCTATTCGCTAGGCTATTCGTAGTTGCTGTCCTGATGGTCATCTTTCTCGCGGACCCACCGGGGGTTAGTGGAGAGACTCGACAAGTACAGACGTTTCGCCGATCGCGGTTTCAATTGGATCATCCCTCTCATTGACCGAATGGTTCGGGTCAGCATTACGGAATAGATGGTCGACGCCCAACCGCAGGAGATCATTACCAATGACAATCTCAACGCCAGGGTGGACGCGCAGGTCTACTTCAAGGTGAAGGAAGACGAAGAGCCCTCTGTGCCAACCTATATGAGACAACAGCCTCCTGATTTATTAGAGTAGAGGGCGAAGGAGGCGAATGTTGGATGGACGACCGACGAAATTCTGGAAGTGAACTACCCTCGCCTGGAAGGCGAGGGTAGTTCACTTCTACACGAAAGAATCGTTGGAAGCGTTCAAAAAAGCCTCGTCGAAGTATGTCGAAACCTGTGTCGAGGCGGTTGTGGTCTGCCAGGACGACAGAAATGGGCAGACGAACAATGACCGTCTCGGAGGAGGGCAATGATGAGACGAACCCTCGGTTGGTTCTGGAAAACGGGGATGCTTTCCACGTTTCTCGCCGGTCTGTTTGCCGTGCTCCCGATTGTGATCACCGTTGGCATTATGGCCTGGGTCGGGGGAGTGCTCAAGGCGTGGCTCGGTCCCGAAAGCTTCGTGGGCAAGGCATCGGCCCAAATGGGACTTCGATTTGTCACCGATCCGACCGTGGCGTCCGTCCTCGGTTGGGTCGCCGTCCTGCTTGCCATCTGGCTCTTGGGTGCCTTGCTGAAATCTGTCGGGAAGAAAAGGCTCGAAAAGACGTTTAACGCTGCCATGGAACGGATTCCGTTGGTCAACGTTCTCTACAGACCGGTCGCGCAGGTCGTCGACCTACTGCAACGCAAGCCGACCGACACAATGCAGGGCATGAGTGTCGTCTACTGCGCTTTCGGACGCGAGAAAGGCGCCGGGTTCCTGGGACTGCTCGTTTCCGATCGGGTCTACCGCTTCAACGGCCATGCATGCCAGATCGTCTATGTGCCGACTTCGCCCGTGCCGATGTCTGGAGCCGTCGTCTTCGCCGCGGCCGACTCGGTTCACCGAGTGGACATACCCGTTGATGACCTGATGAAGATATGTCTCTCCATCGGCGTGATGTCCTCGAAAGTGATCCCCGAGCAATACGTTGTTCTGCCGGAGGAGGTGCACCGCACCAGGGACGGTTTGAATGACCGACAAGCGTCGAAGGTCACCGTCCATGTCAAGCCGGCTGCGGACGGCGCAGTTGACTCCAATTCACAATGAGAAGAATCCCAGTGCCATCCCGCTATCAGTATCGTCCGGGAATAGGACTCGGTCCCATGTGAAGGAGAAACATCCATGAACACGCCTGCTAAACAAGTGGAGTATATGAAGATTCGCCTCCACTACCACGATCAGCATTCTGGTCTGGGGGCAAAGAACTACTGTCGATGATCACGGTGCCGGAGGACCAGACGCAGTTCGAGCGGGAAGTCGAACTGGTTATCGACTGGTACAAGTCTGTTTCATAATACCACAACTCCGTCAGTCCTTGAAAAGAAGGGGTTGTTGTCGGGAAGTTTGTAATCCTCCCCTTCGACAGCGTTGTCGGATCGCGTGGATCAACGTTCGGGTCTCCGGAAGGTCGAGATCACAACGCTGGAAGACCCAGGGGCCGTCCGGCAAAGGATGTTTCGACGGGACTTCGGCTCGCTCGGCCGCTTCGCGGAGCATTCGAGGGCTGATGCCGACGTGCTCCGCAGCGCTGGTCAGATTCATCCAGCCTTCGTCTTGCTGCCTGGTGGCATTGTGCGACGCTATTTTGGCTCTCCGGCGCAACGCCACGATCGAGTTGATCGTGAACCGAGTTGCCTTCACCGTTCTCAGGCCGTTGCGATTGAGGTAGCCGGCGATCTGCCGGTCGTTACAGACCAACGCCAACACCCGAATTGCCTCGATTGTGCTTGGTGGAGTCGTCTTCGTCGTTTCACCGCGACGTCGGCGATGCGCGCGAAGTTCCGTATGCACACCGCCCTTCCAGTGGACAAGCAGAACGACTTCGCTTGTTTCGTCGTCGATATCAACGACGATTTCGCGAATCAGTGTTCGGAAAATCCGCTTCTTCAGCCGAACATCCGTTTGTTCGTCATGCCACACGCGGGAAAGATCCTCGGCGAGCAAGCGGAATTCCTCGACCTTGGGAACCGCCGTTTGGGCCCGTTGCGCAATCTGCTCCTGCAAACGGCATTCGGCCTCACCAACGCGCTTAAGCGACTTGTTGTATCGTCGTTCAAGTTCATCCGCCACCAAGCGATTCGCTGGATCCACGGCATCGAATTGCCGCCACGCGCGGTCCGCTTCAAAACGAGCGGCCTCCAATTCATGACGGATGTTACCCGCGACATCGTCCTCGGAGGAAAGCCACTCTTGTCTCGCGGCAACAGCTGCTTCGATGGCCGCTGGACGCACCACGCGCAAGACTTCGCGGGAAACGATCTCATCGACGGTGGTTCCGCCAAACGCAATGCACTTCGGCTCGCTGTAGTCCAGGTGCCCGCGCCGGCACGTATAGCAGGGATAGGGACGTGAACGGGCCCCGGTGTAGTCGATCGACAATTTGCGACCGCAACGACGGCATCGCAGCAGGCCGACAAGCAACGCCGGCCCGCGTTTGGCCGCACCAGGCTTCTCCGTCATGAAATTCGCCGTATTGTTGGCCAACGTTTTTTGAATGCGATGATACTCGTCCCACGTTATATAGCCTTCGTGATGATTTGGGATCAGTATATCCCACTCTCCCTTTCGCTTCAATCGCGTACGTTTCTTGGGAATCCCATTTTCCAACGTCACGACATTTTCCGAGAAACCGTACACATAGGCTCCGGCGTATACCGGGTGCTTCAACACACGCATGAGCGAACCGACATTGGGCTTGCGCCACAACACGTGCCGCTTTGCGTTGCCACCTCGTATGCACGGGAATTTCAGTTCGTTCTCGTGGAACCAAAGGAGCATCTGACGGCATGATCCCAGTTCCTTGAATTTCCGAAACACGAGCCGTATCGCTTCTTGCACCCGCTTGTCCGGATCGAGGTCCAACCGGTCATGGTTCTTGACGAATCCAATCGGTGGCGTAATGACCAACTCGCCGCGCTCGGCCTTTGCGCGTCGCGCCTCCTGCGAACGCTGCCGCAATAGGTCCAACTCGTATTCATTCAAGCTGCCCTTGAGACGTGGCTCATAAAACACAAGTTCTACCTTCTCTCCCGAATCACGTAAGAATTCTGAAGCACCGTCGCAAGGCGGGTGGTAATTGTGGATCGGTTCGTGATGTGTTTTGGAGGGAGGGAAAACCATGGATAGTGCTATCACTGCTGTCGGGCTTGCGGGCGGTAGTCCCGGCATCCTGGACGGATCTGCCAACCAAGGATCTTTCGGCGACAACCACCCTGGAAGTCACTGTACCCGCGTTGGTCGAAGTGGCCCATCTGAGCCGAGCAATTCAGAAGCGTTCAGCATGTCGTCGCTCCAAGGCGACTCACAGAGCGCGCAAGAAGAAGTAGTCCCTCCTCAGTTGTGGTTTCGACTTTCGGAAAAGGACCGAGCGTGCTTCGGCGGCTGCTTCTCGCGGATGGTCCTTCGAGTTCTCAGATGCCAGGCTGATGGAACAGAAGGAGGTGAGCCATGATCGGAGGAAGTGTCTATTCCAAACTCAAGCCGGAGCATTTGCGACGCCAGGCTGTCGTCTACGTACGACAGTCTGGTTCTCACCAGGTGCGCAACAATAAAGAGAGTCGGCAGCGTCAATATGCGTTGATCGAACGGGCCAAAGACTTGGGATGGCCCGCCAAAAGCGTGGAGACAATCGACGAGGACCAAGGGCGAAGCGGCGCTGGTTCAGTGCATCGCCATGGGTTCAAGAAGTTGATGGCGGAGATTGCGGCAGGTCAGGTTGGCATCGTCTTGGCGTTGGAGGCCTCGCGTTTGGCGCGCTCTTCCGTCGACTGGCATCGCCTGGTCGAGATATGCGTCATTACCCAGACACTCCTCGGCGACGAGACGGCAATATACGACCCACGCGAACCTAACGACAGGTTGTTGCTTGGGGTAAAAGGGACGATTTCTGAGGCAGAGCTGTTTACCCTACGATGTCGTCTTCATGAGGGACGATGGAACAAGGCCCGGCGAGGCGAGTTGAACCGTTCGCTTCCAGTAGGTTTCGTAAGGACGGAATCCGGAGAGGTGCGGAAGCATCCTGATCGACAAGTCCAGTCGCGTCTGAATTACATCTTCCGTTTGTTCAGGCAGTTGAAAGTGGCCCGACGAGTCTTGAGGCGGTTGGTGGATGAGAAGCTCAAAATCCCCGGGAAGATCTGGGGCGGACCCCGTCACGGGCAGACGATCTGGAAGGAACCCGACTTCTCGGACCTTATGCGTACGCTCCACAATCCCATCTATGCTGGAGCCTATGTGTACGGACAATATGAGTACGATTCCTTCAACCGTTCGCCGACCACAGGAAAGGCGAAGGTACATACCAAGCCGATTGAGCAATGGACCGTGTGTCTTCAGGGAGTCTATCCGTCCTACATTACTTGGAAAGAATTCGTGGAGAACCAGCGTCTACTCCGCTCGAACTGGTATCGCTATGAAAGCTGCGGAGCACCGCGCAAAGGGGCTGCTCTTCTGCAGGGGATCGTCTTCTGCGGGCGCTGCGGTGCGAAGATGCGCATTTACCATTACTCGACCAAAGAGCATCGCGCCCCAGGGTATGCCTGCGTCTATGAGTATGTTCGCCATGGCCAAACGCCATGCCAGTCGATGAGCACTCGTGGAATTGACGAGGCCATAGCCGAATTGTTCTTGAACGCGGTTTCACCTGCGAAGATTGAAATCGCTCTTCGAGCGATGAAAGAGTTGGAAGACCAGAGGCAAGAAACGCTTCGGCAGTGGGAGCTTCAACTTCAACAGGCCGATTATGACGTCGAGCTGGCTCGCCGCCGTTACGAATCGGCCGACCCTGAGAACCGGCTGGTAGCTGGAGAATTGGAAGCAGCCTGGGAAGCGGCCCTTCATCAACGCGAGCATTTGCAGCAGCAGCGAGACACCTTCGAGCGTCAATCCGGGCATTGTGTCTGTGACCACGATCGTCGTGTGATCCAAGACCTATCTGAGAATTTGGAACGCGTCTGGGGTGCGTCAACAACCACCATGGAAGAACGTAAGACCCTGCTTCGCTTACTCATCAGGCGGGTTCACTTGGACGGCGTAAGCGACGCCGGTAAAATTCTCATTGATGTAGAATGGTACACGGGAGCTCACAGTTCGATCAAGGTCGACCGTCTGCAAGTGGGAGTCTGGGCGCCGAAAACTCCCCCCAAGGCAGTAAAACGTATCCAAGAGCTATTGCCCACCCATGACTACGCAGACATCGCCAAAATGCTCAACAAGGAAGGTTTCAAAAGTGCCAAAGGGCTTCCGTATAACAGACAAACCGTGGGATACGTTGTGCGGAGTCGAGGATGGAGTCGCAGGAAAGGAAAGATGCGCAGGCCGCACAAGGCCAAAAGTTGAACCTTGTGCCTTATGAAGGAGGTTACTTAAGCCCCAACAGCAGGCGGTCGTTGCTCAATCGCGCATTGAACACGGTCTCTTGGTCGATCAGCAGGGTATCCACCACCCGGCACATCTCGATCAGTTGTTGCCACTCCCGACTGTTGCGGGCGAATCGCGACACTTCCCGCGCGGCAACGGCACCGACCTTTCCCAGGCAAACCTCGGAGACCATGCGATCGAATCCCGCACGAACTGAGTTGCCCGACGCGGACTGCCCCAAATCATCATCGACGATTTCGATCGTCTCCCAGCCAAAATCCTTCAGGCGATGTTCCATGCCGTATTGAAGGCGGCGGCTCTCGCGATTGTTCGCAACCTGATATTGCGATGACTGGCGTACGTACACGATCGCCTTGCGTTGAAGATGCAAAGGCGTGATCTTCTCATGACTCATCGTCGGCCTCCTTCCTCGGCGGCCGCCGTTTCGTCATCCAATACTGAAAAATCAGCCTTCCGAGAAGCTCCTCGACGCGTTCTTTTGCGTTGGGCGGCAGACCCTTCCAAACCGGCTTGGCTGGTGGATCGCCCGCCCACATCGGGAACAGCGTTCGTTGACGAGTGCTCCGAGTTTCCCGTGCCATCAGCATCCCTCCTTGTTTCAAGGACTTGATGCTGATCTTCTACCACGGATGCTCCAGCGATTGAACCAAGGAGAACCTTCAGTGCGATCAGGCTTTCGCAGTCGACGAGCGGTTCCTCGCTAATAGCGAGAGATTCGCAGTACGTGCGATCGAAAAAGAAAGCGGGCAAGATGTATGTCCTGTTAGCATCGTCCTCCTCGAACCTACATCCGCGAACCTCCATCTCCCACTTCCGAGCCCGAGGCTCCACGATCATCCACTTCCCATGAAACGGATGCCACGGATAAAGCACCTTGCGCACGTCGTAATTCGGGGCAGTACGACACTCAGTTGTACAATGAACACCGCCCGCACGACACGCTCAACGGCCGCACACCCAACGAGGTTTTCTTCTCGCGTCCGGCGGCCAATGAACAGCCACGCATCGAACCACGCCCACACTGGCCACGCGGTTCGCCACATGCAGCGCCACACGTCGACATTAACGGCAAGCTGGGCGATCCGTTCGTCCTGAAAATCGATTACCTTGCGGGCCGGCGCCATCTGCCCATCATTCGTGTCCGGCGAGCAGCGTAAGTGCTGTCTCTCGTCGGGAACGTGCGCTACCCGTTTGCGCGAAGGGTACTCTTCGTGCTGTTTTCGGTCAAGTTGTCAAAGATCAAGCCTCTACTCGCCGCGTGTCGAGTCCGCCCGAAGACCTTCTGGTCTGCGACTTCGGTGTAAATGCGTTCACGGCGAAAGTCGCTGGTCCAATTCACCGGTGTAACCCCAAATCCAGACGGGACATGGATGGCCCAGCAGGCACGAAACATGAGTATGCTCTTCGAAGACGAGCCGGACGAATACAAGCCAACGCATATTGTGCGAGATCGTGACGGCAAGTTCACGCGACAATTCTGCAGAATTATCGAGGACGATGGAATTGAGTTCCGGCCTATCGCTCCGATGTCACCAAACATGAATCCCTTTGCGGAGGCGTGGGTGCAACGGACAAAACATGAGGTTCTGAACCATTTCATCGTATTCGGCGAAGGACACCTGAGGCACCTTCTCAAAGAATGGCTCGTCTACTATCACCAATTTCGACCTCATCAAGGACTTGGGAACAGACCGATTTCTGGCCAGACCGAGGAGAATGAAGACTCAATCGCATTGCATCGGGAGGACGTTATCTGCCATGAAGGCTTGGGTGGACTTCTGAAGCACTACGAGCGGAAGGCGGCCTGAGAGCAGCATCGACTGGCAGGAGGGTAAGATCGAACACTGGGTTGCGCGACGACACGCGCCCGGCATGTAGCAATATGTAGTTAATTACAGGGAATCCAGCGTAATTCCGATGAATCTGCCACAATCCGGAAGATGCTTTATTCTCGCTGGTATTCGCCTATTCGTCGGTGTTTTCGTTGGCTGCGGCGGCCATATTGCTACTTGTCGTCGGTGAGTATCAGTACAATATTTGGCACACTGGGCTTTGATGGATTTTCTCCGGCAAAAACGGCATGCATTAACAACGACGAAGCGAAGACGGTAAGTATTAGTGCAACACTTCTGTGTAGCAAACAGCCTAGAAAACAGGAGGGATAGGCCATGCCGCTTCGCGCCGTGTGTTGCATCGGGACACCTCGTTGTCGTTGGAATCTCCAGGCGTGGGAATTGCCACGTCTCGCGGTGATACCCAGTATCGATTGAGGGAGGACGCAAGTCAAATCGCCTGGGCTTGACGGCAGGAGAAATGCAAAGTCTATTTTGCCAACCAAGGGGCGGGCTGGGTCGTAGAAACGGAAGGCCGTGGCGGAGTTGCGGCGGGAGTTTCCTACGTTTCAAGGAGGGCCGTATCGTGGTCGCATCGTCGTTGAGTCAGTTGGAGGCGGTATTCTCAAAGGTTTCGGATCCACGCGACCCCAGGGGGGTGAGGCATCCGTTCTCCGGCATCGTTTCCTTGGTGTTTCTCGGCTTGTTGGGGCGGATTACCGAGATGGCCGTGGTGGTACGTTGGGCGAATGCGAATTGGGAGGAACTCAAGGAACCACGGGGATTTACACGCGACAAATCCCCGTGCGGCTCGACCATTTCCAGGGCATTGGCCGGGCTCAGTCTGGACGAGTTTCGCGAGGCGTTCGCCCTATGGCTGAACACGGCCCTGGCCGATCAGGAGGGCCGTTGGGCTGCGGCGGTCGACGGCAAGATGTGTCGCCAAGGACTTGGCGCCGATGGCTCGCCCGTGCAGATGCTCAATGTTTTCCTGCAACGGGTCAAGTTGACGCTGGACCAATGGTCGATCGGCGGCGACAAAACCAACGAGCCTGGGAGTCTCAAAGTGCATCTGGCTGAGTTGCTCGAGGCCTATCCTGCCCTGCAACTGCTCACCGGCGATGCGATCTACGCCCAGCGGCCGTTGCTCGAACTTCTCCAAGCCCACGGCTGCGACTACCTGTTCCAAGTCAAGGCGAACCAGCCCGACATGCTGGACGCCTTGGAAACCTGCTTTTTCCAGGAGACGGCCACCGAGCCGGCCCATGAAGTCACCGAAAAAAGGGGCTGAATCGGGAAACGCGTAGGCTTTGGGTCAACCTCGACGACGCCGAGCATATCCGCGAGCATCTGAACGTTCCCGGCTGCCGGATCGGCATTCGGGTTGATCGCTTAGTGCGCTCGGCGGAGGGCACGCTCCTTTCCTGCGAAAGCCGGTACTTCATCACCAGTCTGGAGCCCGATTCGGTCACGCCGCGTGAACTCCAGGCCACCATTCGTGACCACTGGCAGGTGGAAAACTGCCTTCATTTCGTCAAGGACCGCTGGTGGGACAAAGATCGCCACTACACCAAGCGGCCCGGCCTGGCCGAGGCGTTCGCTTCGCTGACCAACGCCGCTCTGGCCGTCCTCCGCCTGATCCACCCTCCAGGCGAACCCCTTCGGGCAACCGCCGAACGAATCCAATGGCGGCCCCGCTCCACCCTCTCCCGCCTCGGATTCAACCCGCCCAGGTGACTTTGCATTTCTCCTGGGCTTGACGGCAGGAGAACTGCGAAGTTGATTTCCGCGCCCCAACGCTTGCGAGCCTTGGCTAGTTGGCGTTCGAGTTCATCGACTCGTTCGACCAGCCTGTCGATCATCGCCGCCTGTTCGGCGATCACGCGCTCGAGCTGCTCGATCTTCCGGTCCTTGGCATCCATGCCGCCCATTGTCGCGACTCGACGCCATGGCGCAACACCACCTGCGGGGTGGAACGCGGCCGTGAACGGTTACTATTCAGAATTGACGAAACACTGAACTACCTCTAGCGGGCAAGCGAACTCTGCGGTCCCTATCGATGATGGCCACCATTACTAATGCTGCCTTACAAAGGAACTTCCGACGCACATCGCTCCCGTTTGTGCCAACCTGCTGGGCCGGTTCTCGCTGAGGAACTGCAGATAGAACTCCGTACGGTCCTATGCAGACCGGGGTAGCTGATGTTAGTAACGGGCATGGCACCCAAGTCGTTATTCTGAACTTTTCACGGCACTACTTACTCGTTACCTGCGGCGGCATGGAGTTGCCGCGGTTGGGGCGGTATTGGTAGTCGGGCCACAACGGGCAGTTCAGGTCGATCCAACACTTCAGCCGGCGTACCTCGTCGCGTGTGAGCTTCACGTCGTAGTGGCCCGCGTCGAGTACTTTCCAGAGCTTGCTCTGAAGCGTGCCGAAGCTCTTCGGTTCGGCTTTGTGATGGCGGACGTGATAACCCCAGTTGAAGTAGTGTACCCAGCCGCCGGAAATCAACGTGCGGTACGAGGCGGGCACCTTCTCTGCGTCGAGCGTGCCGGCTAGGTTCATGCCTTGTTTGTCGGTGGCATCGTGGCAGCTTACGCATCGGGCGTTGAGTACTGGCTGTACAACGTCCTCGTACGAAAAGGGCTCGGCGCCCCAGGAAGGTACGTCCAGTTGGCTCGGCTCACGGCGCTGGGCGATCGTGGGTCGCACGGGCGGAGTGTTTTTGCGATCCTCATGGCAGCCCACGCAGCTTCGCTTCTCGCCCGGCTGTAATTGCATCACGCTGCGCATCCGCTGCAACTCGTTGAGGTTTTCGTCGAGGGCTTGGAAGTACATTACCTTGCCGGCCGGCGCGTAGAAGTTGGCTGAGCCGTCGGGCTCCACGGGCACCAGCCCCAGCGAGGCCTTGGCCACATAGCTCGGCCAGCCGTGCGGGCCGGTAACTTTGTGGATCGGCGTGGCGTAGAAGTCCCGGAAATCCGGCCCGTGGTCGCGGCGGTATTCGCCCGAGGGAAGTTGCTCCAAGCCCGAACGAACCTCCTGGCACACGCGCAGGTACTTTACCGAGCCGCGCGGCACGGCGGGCGAGAGACCCTCGTACACATCGGTCAGGGTAAGTTGTCCGACTTCAGCGTCGGGATCGAGTTGCTGTGGGCGGATCACCGGCGACGGCTCGACAGTCCGAAGCGGCCGCGGTCGCATGCTGCCGATCGCCGGATCGAGGTACAACAGCTCGCGGTTGCCGTAGCGGTCGATCAGGTACAGGCCGAACGTGTCGGCTGGGGCGTGGCTTACGAGAAAGTAGTCGCGCGAAACGGGAATCGGGTCGCGGAAGCACTCGTAGCGCAGCCAATGCATATCGTACTGCGGCGTTACGTCGGGTGTGATCGTGGTGATCGCCGTGGGATCGAACGGCCCTTTATCAAGGTCGATCAGGCCGATCGGGCCGTTGTGGTCGCCGCCGTGCGAAACGAGCGTGCAAACCATCTCGCGGGTGCCGGGCACCTCGTGGGCATTCATGTAGCAGTTGTTCGTGTTGTTGCCGTAGATCAGCTCAGGGTGCGTACCGTCGGGGTGGATCGCCCAAAGGGTGTGGCCGAAATTCGCTCCCTTGTCGAGGTATTCCGACCGCGTCCATAAAATACGACCGTCGTGCATCATCGTGGGCGTCCACTCGCTGAGGTTGGCAAACGACAGCGGCTCGGGCATGCTGCCGTCGAGTTCCATGCGAAACAGGACAAACGCCTGCGGCCGCCAGCAGAGGAACCGGCAACGGCATCGTGTGGAAATGAAGGCCAGGCCGCCGTCGGGCAACGGGCAGGGGAAGTAATCGTGGAACGGACCGTGGCTGATCTGTCGCGGCTGGCTGCCATCGACGTTCATTGCCCACAGGTTCCAGTAGCATTGCCTCCCCGGGGCGTCCGGCTGCGATGGACGATAGGCGAAGAAGACCTGCTCGGCATCAAAGCTCGTGATCGGATCGCGAGCAATGCCGCCGGTCGCGTCGAACAACACGTTTAGCTGGGCCTCGGCCGGTTCGAGCCGACCGTCGATCCGTGGAATCTCCAGTGTGCAGATCCCGCCGCCCGGGCGGAATTGCGAGTCGAGCACGTCGCTGTAATTGTGCGAAGCCCAGTAGGGATGCCGCTTGGCGAAAAGGATTCGCTGGACGGGCGCCAGGTCGGGGTCGCGGAGCATCAGCCGCCGCTTGGCAAGCCGGGCATCGAGGTAGAGATTGTCGGTCGCTTGGTTGTTTCCTGCGGAAACCAGGGTCGCCTGGCGCTGACGCAGTTCGGCGAGTTTCGCTCGCTCGGCTGTTACGTCGAGCCCTTTCGACTCCAGCCGTGCGGCCATCTCCTCAAAGAGGACGAGCACCCGTTCGAGCGGGTCGAGCCGGGCGATGCGCCCCCAGTAGGGTTCGCCACCGGGAATCGCGGGCCGCTCGGTTTTCAGCGGCGAGAGGTGATCGTTGGCGTTCATTCGCTGCCAAGTGTGTCGCTCGCAGAGAAACGCGTACCGTAACAAGCCTTCCCAGGTGGGTGGGTCCGAGAGTTCGACCGGCGGTACATAGTTCGCGTGGCGCGGCGCAGGCGATACGTCGGCCTTCAGCGTGGACACCCGCTTCCAGTTCATCCCGTCATCGGAAACCGCGACTTCCAGCACTCGCGGTAAACGATCGCGGTAGGTACCCTTGCGGTCGCGTGAAAAGACTACCCGTGCGACACCGGCTGGCTCGGGCAACTCGATCTGGACCCACGCGCCGTTACCGCCGCCGGCGATCCAGCTATGCGCATTGCCGTAGCGCCCGTCGTTGAGATGTTCGGTCTTGTGGATCGGGTAGCCGTTGATGCAAGACGACGCCGAAGCCTTGGCGCCGCGCGACGCCAGGGCTAGGTTCTCGTTGCCGTCCGCATAAACCTCTAACTCGTCGATGCACGTTTGGGTGCCCGCCGAATCCTTGATCGTAATGCGTACGAAACGCGCGTCGGTGGCCGGAAACACCACTTCGTTGGGCTTGTCGGCTTGGAGTTTTACTCCGGCCAGGGCCATCGGGCTGACTGCGATCACCAACACCAACAGCAGGCCGGTCGAGCCAAGACTGGCAATCGATCTTAGCAAGCTATGCTTTCCGCGTCGACTTTTCATTTCCGTTGCTCCTATGATGTTTTTTAACGAAATCAAACTGAAAACGCCATCACATGTCGAGCAGGATGATTGCTTGCATCTCTACATCTTACTCGAACTGTAAGTGGAAGTCAGTCGTGCAATTCGAAGGTGAAATCGTTTTCGCCATCCGGACTCACGGTAACCTCCAGGCCTGAACACCTGGGATTGGTGTATTGTCGGGGCAGCAATTGTTTCACGTCGGGGTAGGGGGAGCCGTTTTGGGCGGGATTCCGTGGGGCGGTTTTGGAGATTATCACCGCATATTTGCCGGGCAGGGCACCGTCGGCCGAGGTGAAAGTCGTCAACTCGAAGTGCCCGGCTTCGTCGGTTATGGCCGAGGCGGGACGGTTGCCTTCGCAAAGGAAGATCACGTCGGCACCCGGTACCGCACGGCCTCGGTAGAGGACTTGGCCGGTGACGGAACACGTTTCGGGCCGGCCGTTGCCGCAGCCGAACGACACGGCTAACGACGTCAACAGCAAGCTTCCGAGAACGAGCACCCACGCGTTGAAGTATGGTTTCATGGTATCTCTCAAATGCGGTTCAAAGGATTTTCCTGAGAACAACACCTTCGCCGCTGTAATCCGCCCTCACCCGGCGGCTTCGCCGCCACCCTCTCCCGCTCGGCGGGAGAGGGTACGCTGTTTCTCAGACGCGTTCTCAGTAAGCACCAAGCGTTTGGCCGTCGCGCCGGTCGCCCAGTTTTTGGTACGTTTCGTAATCGATGGTTTCGCTGAGGAAATGAATCGAGCCGTCGGCAAACGCGAAATGGCAACCTCCTTCATGTCGCGATTTGAAACCCATGTCGCAACTCCAGGCGTTCGGTGCCGCACATCCGGCGTCGTAGCCCGGCTCGTCCGGACAGTTGGCGTAGTTGATCGGACACGTGGTGGCAAACCAAAGGCTGTTGATGTGCATCCAGCCGTCCTTCGCGTGGTAACTGCAACTCGGACGGATCTCGCCCAGAGCAATCGTGTTGCTCGTGCCGTCGCGGATGTCGGCAATCGAGGCACCCCAGGCACAGTGACTAAACACCCCGGAAATGTTAGCGCCCGAATTGCCGTGACCGTGGTACGAATCGCCGGTGCCAAACATGTTGCCGCCGAAAGGACAAGTACCGAATCGCTGGTTGCCCATGCTGGCCGCATAGTTCGACGTGGCGCGGTTTTGGTCCTTGGTCGACGATTCGCTGCCGTGGTAAATGGGGTTGCCGCCGAGGTAGCGTTGCTCATCGCTGGGGCAGTTCAACGTGGGTATCCAAACCTCGTGGACATAGTGGCCGGGGCCCAACTCGCTCTTGTAGTCGGTGTTTTGAGTGAAGTCGCACGCGTCGTACAAATTTTGAAGTTCGAGAAACGGCAGCAGCCCGACGAGGAAACTGCCGTGGTTGTCGGGCTCGATCTTGCTCCAGTTGCCGCAACTGCCATGCACGGCGCCCAACGGAAACTGACCGAAGACCTCGTGATACCCGTGCAAAGCCAAGCTGAGTTGTTTGAGATTGTTGGCACACTGCATACGACGCGCGGCTTCACGGGCCGATTGCACGGCCGGTAACAACAGGCCGATTAAAATACCGATGATTGCGATTACCACCAACAATTCGACCAGGGTAAACGCTTTGCGGTTGCCAGGATTCGCCATGCTTTTGTTCCCCCGGTCGTCGAACCAACAGGCTAGCGGTACGAACCGTTTTATCGCGTAATCACTCTGCTGTTTTTGTTGATTATCCCGTGGCCAGGGCACCTCGGGGCAACTCGCCCTATGCGTTCTCGAAGTCCTGCCACAGCCCCCGAGCCGCCGCCCGCGCTGCCGACCGAGGCACCCGGACCAGTTGGGATAACGTTGTTGCGTGGACTGGTACACGTTGCAGCCCACACGGCCTATGACCTCGACTCCCTTTCTCTACTTTCGGCGACGTGACAACTGTTGTCCTGCGACAAGGCATAGCCCCGCAAGGGACAAAAGTGTGAACGTGCCCGGCTCGGGTGTTTCGAAAAGCTCGATTTCGTCGATGGCAGTCGCAAAGCCCCCCGTTCCATAGGGCACGACGATACGGAACCCCGTGGCTTCCACCGGTGTGTCGAGCGAGAAAAGCTTGCGGCGGTTTTGGGGTTGGGCGACGCTGGCACCGGAGTTGCCGACCGGATCGAACGCGAGGGTAATCGTTCCCAGAGTCGTCCAGTCCTCATCGAGCGTCGTCTCGTCTGGATTGTCGACCGTGGTGTATTGGATGGTGTAGGTGCCCGCCGAGCGGTCGATGTAGATTCTGTCACTACTGGTGCCAGCGTTGTCACGTCCAAAGGCGAACTGTGCGATTGTCTGCGAGGTGGTGCTAAAGCTGATTCCGGCGAACGTTCCGTCGGAGTTGCCGATCCAACTATTGGCGTTGCCATAGAGTCCGTCGTTGAGGTGGTCGATCTGATGGGCCGCGTAACCACCATTACTAATCACGTCCTTGGCGAAGGCCGTTCCAGATCCGGCGAGGTTCGATGGGGCATTATCCTCGGGGTAGGGCCCGAACGAGAGAAAGTTGATCGACCCGGTCGTGGTGATCGGCTCGGCCGTACACAGAGTGGTTGCCAACATGACAACCACGAACAGCGTGAGTCCAAGGGCGAACCGTGGCATTTTGAAACTCCTTTGACATAGGGTGTGTGGGCCGGCGTTTCGGTGATAATGGCGATGCTTCACGTTCTTCGTTCCGACTGACAGCCTGTGATACGCTTCGACGACGCGAGTCAAGCTTCGTCTTAACGTTGCCATCGCCTGCATTGTCCGGCCGCAAGGCATAAGCCAGCGAGGACAAGCAGCACGACAGTGCTCGGTTCGGGAACTGTCCAACGATCATTGAGGTATTGCTCGACCGAATCGTGTTCCGTTACGGTCAAGGTGCGGTCGTAAATCAGCACCTCGGCCAGATCGCCTTGGTACCAATATTGTGACGTGGTTCGACTACCTAAGTTCAACGCCGTATCGTTGGTCGTACGTGCGTCGCTGTTGGTCCAGTCGGTGCTATCGACCCCGTCAACGCGCACCAGGCCTCGATAGCTGTTGCCGCTATCAACTCGGGCGTTGAGCACGTGTGATTGCCCATCGGCATAGGTGCCCGACGTGGCCAAATCGGACACTTCATTGCCGTTGTCGTAGTCGGCGGGAAGAAATCTCGCGCCCGAAGAACCATTTAGATGAACTTCGTACTTCGTCGAAGCTCCACCAATCAGGAACACCACGTCTGTTTGCGTGGTGCGAAATACGAAAAACATCTCGTAATCCTGGTTGAGGATGCCGAGTGTTGACGGCGTCGGCAGGGCGAGATAGTCGTTGCTACCGTCGAACCGGATGACCTGTCGGCCGTTGAGTGTGTTGGTAGTTTCGAGAATGGGCTGACGGTCGTCGGTCGCTTGCGCGGCATCGTTACCGTTGCCCGACTGGTCGAGCCAATACTCCACGTCGCCGGTCACCGCATCCAACTGCACCCCGACATCGGCCGCCAAGTGGAGTTTAAGGTCGCCGGCGGCGGTAACCGGCAGGGTACCGGCCTGAACGTTGCCCACCCAAACCGCCAGCAGGAGAGTTGTCCAAGGGACGAGAGAAAACAACCTTGTGCAGGACATAACAGACTCCTTCGTTGAAAGAAACTGGCAGACGAAGCCTTTCGTGGACGGAACCGCCCGAAGTCGGCGACAAGTGGATTTTCCAGGCAAACACCTTTACGTCGGCAGCCATCTACTTGCACAATGCATTATGCATTATAGACTGATCGCCAAGTATTGCAAGCGTTGTGGTAACCATCTGCCCATTTTCCGGAAAAATCCGTAGTGGGCGAATCGAAGACCCTCTGTGGAATTATATGCAGATACCCCGACTCCTTGGCTGTCACGAGTCATTCACTTTGACCCCGGGCGAAGAACAAGCGGGAAGCTGGAGCGAAAAAAAAGGGTGGGTCCTTCTTTGCCACGTTTTGGCCGATATTTCTCGGCAACTGTCCGTTTAGCGAGAGAGCTCAATGGGTTGCGACAGGGGCAAAACGTGGTTACGAGTTAAAAAGAGGGGGTTTTCAAGGCGTTGTGCATCATGCATAATGTCGACATGGACCCAATCGATGCATTGCAGGAAATCCCTGTCGTCAGTCGGGGAAGCCTACGCGGCGAAATCGGCACGCGGCTGCTGGCGGCCATTTTCCGCGGGGAATTGCCCGCCGGCACACGGCTGATGGTCATGAAGCTGGCCGCCCGGGTGGGAACCAGTTCTACGCCTGTGCGCGAAGCGCTGGTCGAACTCGAGTCGATCGGCGTCGTGCAGTTCGTCCCCAATCGCGGGGCCGAAGTGGCGCCGTTTGGACCTCAGGAACTCCAGGAAATCTACCAGGTTCGCCGAATCCTGGAGGTCGAAGCCACGCGGTGTGCTTGCGGCCGCATCGACCGAGAAACGCTTGAGCAACTCGCCCAAATAATGCACCGTTTGGTCGGCATGGCCAACGGAGAGATTTGGTCGCAGGAGGCTTCGGCGACCGACCGGCGTCTGCATGGGCTAATCGTCGCCGGTTGCGGCAGCCAGCGACTGACCAACGAAATCCGTCGTTACGAAGGGTTGGTTCAAACCATCCGCGAAGCGATCGGTCCCAACCGTCCGCTCGTCGAGCAAGCCTTGGAAGAACATTTGGCCATCGTAAACGCCCTACTCCTAGACGATCGGAGCGCGGCCGGCAGGGCAATGTCGAATCATATCGACAGCGCGGCCGCCATCTGCCAAGCGGCCATGTTTCGGACTTATTGATGCTTGCATTGAAAATGATCCTCTTCGGAAAGCCGAACGCCTGGAAACCCAGGCTCCCGTTGGTCGCCTTCCGCTCATAAGCTATGCAAGCGTCAATAGTACGACAGAGACACGGAGGTCGCGGAGAAGCGAAGACTGGCCGCAAGGCAATATCCGTTTGATTGCTGATAGACTGCCGGACAACCGTCGTCATAAGTTGTTCCGTGCAAACGACTCGGTGTCTTCCGTGTCTCCGTGGTGAGAAATGCGGGCCAGAAATCGAAAGCGGGAAGCGGAATAAACGCAGGGATGAAGAATGGTGAAGCACAGCCTTGGCGTTTCTACTTCATCATTCACCCTTTCTGACCATTACCCCCGCCATCCGGCTGCTTGACCTTGGCCAACGGCCCAATCGTGATCGTGTTGCTCTTCGAAAGGGGATACTGCACGAGCAGGGCGTTGACTTCGTCGAGACTGACTTCGGTTACCTGACGAAGGTCGTCGTCGATGCTGCAATACTCCTGGCGATACACCCATTCAGTGCCCACGCCGAAGAGGCGTCCGCGGGGACGTTCGCTCACGAGCACAATGCGGCTGAGCAACTTGCTTTTAGCCTGCTGAAGTTCCTCTTCCGTGATGCCGTCGGATTCAGCCTGACGATAAACGTCGTAGGCTCGCTGGAGGTTTTCGGCGGCCAGCTCGGGCGTGCAACTCATGTAAGTCATCATCACGCCGGAATCTTCATATTCGTAATGGTGCAACGTGGCGTGTTCGGCCAAGCCCGGGTCGACCAGTTCCCAATAGAGTCGACTTCCCGAGTCGTCGCCCAGCACGGTAGCCAGCAACTTGGCGGCAAAGCGGCTGCTGGTATCGCAGGCCGACGGTGCGTCGCTCAGTTGAAGGGTATATTGCTGGGTGGCAATCGGCTTGTGTACGAATTGGAAGCCGTGTTCCGGCGTGGCCGGACGAATGTCGCGTTGGCCGTTGGCCGAAGCCCAGCCGCCGCAGCAGCGTTCGGTCTGCTTGACGAGGGCGTCGAAGTCGACGCGTCCGGCTGCTGCCAGCACAATACTTTCTGGACCATAACGGCGTTGGAAGTAGTCGCGCATGGCATCGACCGGCAACGCCGAGATGCTTTCCGGCGTACCCAGCACACTGCGACCCAAAGGGTGACTGCCATAGAAGGCCGCCCGGCATCTTTCGTCGGCCCCGAACGGCGGCTGGTCCTCGTACATCTGGATCTCTTCGAGAATAACCTTTTTCTCCATCTCGAAGTCGTCTTCGCGAAGCGACGGCCGAAGAATGTCGGCCAACAGTTCCACGGTTCGATCCTGGTACTCGGGCAGCACGGCAGCGTGATACACGGTGCTGTCTTCGCTGGTGAAGGCGTTGTAGTGGGCCCCCATTTCGTCGAACTCGCGATTGACGTCGTCGGCCGAGCGGGTCGGCGTACCCTTGAACATCATGTGCTCAAGAAAATGCGACGTGCCGGCGATGGCGTCGGTTTCATCGCGGGAACCGGTCTTCACGAAAAACCCCAGCGCCATCGAGTGCGCCTCGTCGTTGCACTCGGCGATGACTTGCAGTCCGTTGGGCAACGTGTGATTACGGAACTTCAACGGAAACCTCCAACTTTTCGGGGCCAAGCGTCACCAGGGTGAAATCATCTGGTGGGTACTCGGTCAAATAGGCGTTGATACTGTCGTGGGTCAACTCGTCGATCTGGCGGCCCACTTCGTCGAGCGTCCGCGCACGGCCCAGGTGATACCAGTCGCGTGCCAGCGACCCGCTCCGGGCCGAACTCGACTCTTGCTGCATAATCAGGGCACTCTTGATACGAGCCTTCAGACGCTGCAGCTCGTCTTCCTTGATGCCCTCGGGCAAACGCTTCAGTTCGGCCAGCGTTACATCGAGCGTTTCCTGGGCGCGCTCCGCACTGGTGCCAGCGTAGCAGAACACGCCGCCGCGATCGCGCAACGTGTGGTAGCTTGCATACACGCTGTAGCACAGCCCACGCCGTTCGCGCACTTCGGTAAACAGCCGCGCACTTGATCCGCTTCCCAACACGCCGACTGCACCCCAGGCACGGTAGTAGTCGGGATGACGATAGGGAACGCTGGGGTATGCGATGCCGATCTGGGTCTGGCCGGATTCGTACGGTATGTGGCGATAGGCCGCAAGAGCCGGTTTTTCGTCGATGGCAGGTGCCTCGCACGGTTGCCAGTCGCCAAGCAACTCGCCGACAAGATCCTTCAGCGGTTCCCACTGAAAACGGCCGGCGACGCCCAGGATCGCACCGTTCGGGTGGTAACACCGCTCGAAATAGTCGCGAACGTCGTCCACGGTGATTGCCTCGAGCGCCGCCTGGTCGCCTTGCGATGGACGGCCCCAGGGTTCGGGATAGTGCTGGCGGCGCAACTCCTGCATGAGCTTCTGCGCAGGTTCGTCTTCTACCGCGTGAAGTTCCTGAAGACACACCAGCCGACTGGCTTCCAGTTGGTCTGCGGGCAAGTGAGGACGCTGCAACACGTCGGCGTAGATGGCCAACACGTTGGGCAAATTGTCGGCCAACGTGGCACCACCAAAGCCGGTGTGGGCATTCGATACGGACTCGCTTCGCTCGACGCCCAGATTGTCCAGGTCGACAATAAACTGGCGGCTATCGCGCTCGCCGGCACCGCGGAGTATCATTTCGCAGGCAAAGCTGGCCAATCCACTGCGGTTGGGTGGGTCGTACACGCAACCGGCAGGCACAAGACAAGTAAAAGCGACCGAACCGAGCGAAGCCATCGGCTCGCCGACCAATGTCAGGCCGTTGGGGAAGGTGTGGAAATAAATGGACTCGCTCACAGTCAGTACACTTTCCGTTGTTGCACACGGCGGCAGGGACGCCAACTTTGGCGGTGCTATCGCACCCAGTCAGGAAACCGCTCCCGTTGGTCGCCTTCCGCTCATTGGCTATGCAGGCCTCAATAGTAGTGCAGTAAGGCACCAGTGCTTTGACAACTTTTGGTTTGTGGGTGCCACGGGCTGCTTGTCAGCCAGTGCCGAACACGGGCATACAAGCAGCCCGTGGCACCCAACCCACAATCTTACATTGGACAGAATACAAACCTTCTTTCAAGGTTCGTAAGGGGCGGCCGAAAAACAACTTGCCGTCTTCCAAGGCAAAACGCGAGGGCTGTCGCGAAGCACAGCCCGGCAAATCGGTAAGTTATTTTTCAGTCGATCCTAAGAAGTCACAGGATACAGGCACCGGGGAAGACTTGGGAAGAGGAAAAGAAAACTATCGGGGATATTTTCCCTGGTTACTGCCGTCTCGAACCTCGTATTTGCACCGGCGAGGCAGGAAGCTTCCGTCACCCCGTCGGCTCTTCTCCGATCTTCGCTCCGACGGCCAGGGGGGGCGGCCAACTATCGCACAAACGGTTCGATCTACGAATAGGCAACCTCAACCGCCTTGTAGACCGTTTTGATAACCTGGAAACCTAGTCGGCGGTAGAGCCGGATCGCTCCCTGGTTTTGTGCGGTAACTTCCAGGTAGACTCGATCGAGTCCCGCCTCCCGAAACCCTCGCAAGGCCGCAAACAGCAGGGCCGTACCCAAACCGGCATCGCGATGCTCCGGCACAATTCCCAGGTTTTGGATCGATCCAAGTCCCTGGCGGTCCCGAATTCCCTGGACAGTGCCGCAATATCCCAAGAAACGACCGTTTCCGGCGCAATCATTCTCGACGTACTGTCCATCGGCAACACCGTGTCTATCAGCAACACAGTGTAAACATTCGACCAGCCAGGTTGTCTCGGGCAAAAAACCGGGTTTGCGGCTGATCTCGTTCATCAAACGCCGGCACCCGTTCAACTCGCCCAGGCAAGGAAAGACCACGGCGTCGATTTCGCCGCAGAAGCTCTGGTATTTTGCTCGGGCGTGTTCTTCCAGCAGCGAGGGATCCCATGGTCGAAGCCGATAACCGTCTGGCACGGGCGCCTGAAGGTTGCGCCCGGGCAGGCTGATTTCCATGCGATAACGCTTAAAATACGTCAGGTCCATGTTCGATCAACCGTCGTCGACCTTAAATGGGCAACAGGAAACGCCCGCCAAGTCCAGGGATTGCGTTCCGCCACCTCCAGTATTATAGACTCATGTCCGGCTCGTCAAACGGGGGGGAGTCCCCGTAAGGTTCGCCCTCTCGCATGATCGGCCGAACGGGTAGTCGAGGCGGGTCTTTTTCCCAACGTCCGTATAGCCCTTAAGACTCAACCTTTGGATAACCGCTTGTACCGGAAATCCAGGCCGCACCCCCTCGGGTTGAGGGGCGCGGCGTATGGCGGTGGTTGATGCATTTCACCATCACGCCTATGATTGCTGTCCAAATCGATCGGATGAAGAGAGACAATTCTCCTACTTGACGTACTCTATGTCAAAAAAGCTTTGAGGAGCTGCCATGCGAAGCCCGATAGCCGTTCGGTCAAGGCCTATTAACGCTTGCATAGCTTATGAGCGGAAGGCGACCAACGGGAGCCTGGGTTTCCAGGCGTTCGGCTTTCCGAAGCGGATCATTTTCAATGCAAGCATCAATAAGCGACCTTTGCGCCCGTATCTCACGTGGTGCGTGCTGATAGCCGCGTTTTGGACGGTGCCGGGTTGCAGCCCGACCGGCGGGGCTTCCGGCAAGACCGACGGCAAACTGCGGGTCGTGTGCACCACCAGCCAGGTGGCCGACATGCTCCGCAACATTGGTGGGGACCATGTCGAAGTGGTCGGCCTGATGGGCCCCGGTGTCGATCCTCATCTCTACAAGGCCACGCCGGCCGACCGCCGGGAATTGAACCAGGCCGATGTGATCTTCTACAGCGGTCTGCACCTGGAAGGGCGTTTGAGCGATTTGCTCGAAAAACTGGGCCGCCGCCAACCGGTTTTCGCTGTAACCGAGGGCATACGTGAGAAAGCTCCCGATCGGTTAATTCACGCCCATGAATCGGAAACCACCTTCGATCCCCACATTTGGTTCGATGTGGATCTGTGGTCGCAATGTGTGGAACATGCGGCCGAGAAACTGATCTCGGCCGACCCCGACCACGCCGATGCCTACCGCCAAAACGCCGCAAAGTATCTCGCGCAACTCAAACAGCTCGACCAGCAGTGCCGCGAAGGTTACGCGCAAATCCCCAAACCACAGCGTGTGCTAATTACCGCGCACGATGCCTTCGAATACCTGGGCAGGGCATACGGCCTGGAGGTACACGGCCTGCAAGGAATCAGCACCGTCGACGAGGCCGACCTGGGTACCGTCAACGCGCTGGTCGAACTGCTGGCCGATCGCAACGTCAAGGCCGTGTTCGTGGAAAGCAGTGTTCCGAAAAAAAATATTCAGGCATTGATCCAGCGTTGCGCCGCACGCGGTCACACGGTCGAACTCGGCGGGCAGCTATATTCCGATGCCTTGGGACCGGCCGATTCGCCCGCGGCAACCTACGTGGGCGCCGTGGAGCACAACTTGCATACGATTGTCGAGGCCTTGAAGTAGTCGACGCCCTGGCATAACCGTCGAAACCGTGAAAAGATCATGCCGTGATTATTCACGGCGATTCGTTTTTTGACGGGATAACAGGATCGACCGGATGGAAAGAGACGCCCTATCGCGGCCGGGCCGGTCAATCCGAATGAGAACATGTTCGCACTGCAAATTTCTCACCACGGAACTGCTTGCACGTAGCAACTTGTGAAGGCTGTTCTGCGGAAATGCTTCTCATCTCAGTGTCCTCCGTGACTCCGTGGTTAATTTTATTGTGAAAAAACCATAACGAAAAAGAATCGACAGGACGATTCTCCGCGCTGCTTTGCTGATCCTGTTCAGTCTGCTATCCTGTCAAAAAAATAAACCTTCGTTAATGGCCACACCATGCCCGCACCGCCCGTTGAAATTCACGACATGACGGTGGCTTACCACCGCAAACCCGTCCTATGGGATATCGACCTCATCGTGCCCGAGGGCAAGCTCGTCGGCATTGTGGGGCCCAACGGGGCCGGCAAGAGCACGTTAATTAAGGCCGCGCTCGGGCTGATCCCCCTGGCCAGCGGCAAGGTGGAGTTCTACGGCCAACCCTACGAGCGGCAACGCCATCTGGTCGGTTATGTGCCACAGCGGGAGTCGGTCGACTGGGACTTCCCGGTCACGGCCTTCGACGTCGTGTTGATGGGCACTTATGGCCGGCTAGGGTGGTTCCGACGTCCCGGCGCTTCGCAACGCCAACTGGCCCACGAGTGCCTGGCCAAGGTGAACATGGAAGAATTCGCCCACCGTCAGATTCAACAGCTCTCGGGCGGGCAGCAACAACGGGTGTTTCTTGCCCGGGCGTTGGCCCAGGACGCACGCATCTACTTCATGGATGAACCGTTTGTGGGTGTGGATGCGGCCACCGAGCAGGCCATCGTCGAATTGCTGCAAACGCTGCGAAGCGACGGCAAGACGGTGCTCGTCGTACACCACGATCTGCAGACCGTGCCCGAGTACTTCGACCACGTAATCCTGCTGAATATGCGTCTCGTAGCGGCTGGTCCCACGGAAACGACGTTCACCAATGGCAATCTTCAAGCAGCGTTTGGCGGACGGCTAACCGTGCTCGATGAAGCGGCCGAAGCCGTACGGCTGGGAGAGGGGGGCCGGTGAACTACACCCTTTACGTCCTATTGCTGGCGGCTTCGCTTTTGCTGCTCGGCGCCGTGGCCGGTGTGTTGGGCTGCTACGCCGTGTTGCGCCGCCGTGCCCTGGTGGGCGACTTGGTGTCGCACGCCGCCTTGCCGGGCCTGGCGCTGGCCGTGTTGGTGCTGGGGCGCCAGAGCTTTGTTGCCATGCTCATCGGGGCGTTCATCACGGGCCTGCTGGGGATCGTCGCGATGACGCTGATCACCCGCACCACGCGAACCAAAGAAGACGCCGCCCTGGGAATCGTGTTGGGTGTGTTCTTCGGGGCCGGGATCGTGCTGTCGGGCATCATCGCCCGACTGCCGGGCATCGGGGCCAAAGCCGGACTGGAATCGTATATCTTCGGCCAAACGGCGGGCATGAGTTGGCAAGACGTGTACCTCATCGGCGGTGCCTCGGCCATTTGCCTCTTCAGCGTCGTACTGCTTTACAAAGAATTCAAGCTGTTGAGCTTCGACCCGGGCTTCGCGCGTGCCCAGGGTTGGCCCACGCTCGCGTTGGACATGATCATGATGGGCTCATTGGCCTTGATCACCGTGGTCGGTCTGCCGGCCGTCGGTGCGGTGCTGATGGCCGCCATGCTCATCATGCCCGCGGCCACGGCTCGGTTTTGGACGAATCGCCTGGGGCCGATGTTGGTTCTTGCAGCGATCATTGGAAGCACGTCGGCCGGACTGGGGGCCTTGTTCTCCTCCGGTGTGATCAAGGAGTGGTTGGGTTTCGAGCCTTTGGCCTTCGGCGACGTCAACCGCAACCTGCCAGCCGGTCCATTGATTGTGCTCAGCGGCACGACGCTGTTTTTGCTTTCCGTCTTTTTTGCCCCCCGCCGCGGAATTATAGGACGCATGGTACTCGCCTGGCGACTACGGCGAAAAACGGCCCGCGAAAACCTGCTCCGCACGCTCTACGAAATCAACGAGCCGAGTCTGCCCGAGCGGGTGGAGGTGTCGCGAGAAGCCTTGCTTGAACGTCGTGCGTGGAGCCGTTGGCAAGCCAACGCGCTGTTGCGCCGGGCTGGATGGGCCGGGCTGATCGAAACCACGGCCCAAGGCGTTCGGCTGACCGACGCGGGCGTTGACGCCGGCGAGCGACTGGTTCGCGTCCACCGGCTTTGGGAGCTGTATCTCATCCGAGGTGTACACATCGCGCCCGACCACGTCGACCGCGATGCCGACGCCATTGAGCACCTGCTGACGCCGGAAATCGTCGACCAACTGGAAAACAAGCTGGCGGCCGAAGGCGTGTTGGCCGCCGAACAGTCGCCCGCGTCGCCGCATGAGCCGGGCGACGTGCAAATGGACACCCATGCCGCACGAGGGAGTTCGTCGTGATCGAGTGGTTTCAACAACTCTCGCCGAATACGCAAACTTCGTTTTGGGTGATCAGCGTTTGCGCGATGACCAACGTGGCGTGTGCCCTGTTGGGGTGCTACCTGGTACTGCGACGAATGAGCTTGTTGGGCGATGCACTGTCGCATGCCGTGTTGCCGGGGCTGGTGCTGGCGTTTGTCTTTTCCGGTACGCTCAACGTAGGCGCAATGCTCATTGGAGCCGCCCTGGTGGGGCTATTGAGCACCGTGTTGATCGAAACACTCAACCGACACGGCGGCGTAAATGCCGACGCCAGTATCGGCGTGGTTTTCACCTCGCTGTTCGCCCTGGGCGTGGTACTCATCAAACGCTACGGCTCCTCCGTCGATCTCGACGCCGACTGTGTGCTCGGCGGCATTCTCGAAATGGTCGACCTCAATGTTGTTCCCATCGCGGGTTACGAAATCCCTCGGGCGATCGTGACCATTGTGCCGGTGTTGCTGATCAACATCGTGTTCATCGGTGTCTTCTGGAAGGAATTGCTGTTGAGCTCGTTCGACAACGGGTTGGCCAAATCGATGGGCTTCCGCCCGGGGTTGATGCACTACTCCTTGATGACGCTGGTCGCACTAACCACCGTGGCTTCGTTCGAGCAGGTCGGCTCGATCCTGGTGGTAGCCATGTTGATCGCCCCGGGCGCTACGGCTCACCTGCTGACCGATCGGCTTCGCAACATGCTGATTATCGCGGCGGCCATCGGCATAATCACTGCCTTTCTGGGGCACTTCGCCGCCGGCTGGCTCAACACCAACACGGCCGGCACCATGGCCGTGATCGTGGGGCTCATCTATCTGGCCGCCATGTTGCTGTCGCCACGCTACGGACTGATCAGTGCCATGGTGCGAAACCTGCAAACTTCGTTGCGTATTCTCCGCGAAGACGTGCTGGCTATGCTATATCGTCTGGAAGAACTGGCGGTCGAATACCGGCTCGGCCCGGGCGAAGCGATCCAGGCCGTCGGTGGAGGGTGGCTTGGGCTGGCGGCCCTGCGAAGCCTTCGTTACCGTGGCCTGTTGCGGAAAGAGGCCGATACCCTTCGACTAACTGATCGAGGAAGAGAACAGGCCCGAACCCTGGTCCGAGGACATCGCCTCTGGGAAGTCTACTTGGTCGAGCAACTCGGGCTGCCCCTGGACCACGTCCACGAACCGGCCGAACGCATGGAACACTACATCGACGACACACTCCGCGAACACCTGGCCGCCGAACTGGCCGAAAAGGCCACCGACCCACATGGGCGCGAGATTCCAGAGTAGAGTGAGCCTGGCGGATGGGGAAACTCCTCAGTCAGTGATACTCACAGTGATCTGAAATAATAACGCGGTAGCCAAATTCAACGGTAGAGGAACCTTTCTGCTGAGGTCTACAAGTTGCGTAAGGTTTTCAGGTTGATCAGATCGCAGTCGACGCCGTCTTGCTTCTCTTTGGGAGTCTCCAGGTACATGGGGATCTTGCGGAAGCGGCGGTCGGCCAGCAGGTGGACGAAGGGCTCCAAGCCCATGTGTCCTTGGCCGATGTGGGCGTGCCGGTCTACGTGGCTACCCAACTCGCGGCGGCTGTCGTTGAGGTGAAAGGCCTTGATCTGCTTGATGCCCACCGTGGTGTCGAACTGCCGCATCGTGGCGCGGTAGTCTCTTTCGGTGCCCAACGGGTAGCCGGCCGCGAAGACGTGGCACGTGTCGAAGCACACGCCCAGCCGGTCGGGATTCTTCACGCCGTCAAGGATGGCGGCCAAGTGTTCGAAACGCCAGCCAAGCGACGAACCCTGCCCGGCGGTCGTTTCGAGCAGGCATTGGGCCGGTAAGTCGGCCGCTTGACGGTGGATGGAGTCGAGGGCCTGGATCACCCGACGCAGGCCCTGCCGCTCGCTGCTAGTAGTGAAGGCACCGGGATGGGTCACCACGTAGGGAATCCCCAGCAGCGACGCCCGCTGGAGCTCGACGACAAAAGCGTCGATCGATTTGCGCCGCAGCACCGGATCGGGACTGGCCAGATTGATCAGATACGAGTCGTGGGCGAGCGGATGGGTAATGCCCGTTTCACGCAGCGCGTCGCGAAACTTTTTGGCCTCCTCAGCCGTAATCTCCTTAGCACGCCACTGGTTGTTGTTTTTGGTGAACAACTGCACGCAGTCGCAGCCGCGTTGGTGGGCCTGGTAGACGGCCTTGTGGTAGCCGCCGGCGATCGACATGTGGGCACCGAGAATAGGCATCCGAGCACGTTAACAGGTTTGCGACTCGGCCGCCAGCGGGGGGGCAAACGCATTTAAAACGACGGATGCTACGAGCAGCTTGCATGCCCGTGCTTGGTACCGGCTGACAAGCAGCCAGTGGCACCAAAAACGCGAAGCGTGGGAACGAGAGGTAGTTCTCTTGCTGAAATCCGCAAGATGCTTGCCTTTTCTACGGCGGAGAAGATAGAATACGGATGAAAAATCTCATGTGGCATGGCCCGGATTGTTGAGGGAGCTTTTATGTCTCCGTCATGGTGGATCGCGTTGGGGTTGGTCCTGCCGCTGTTGGCGTTGGGAATCGCATGGGTCTCGCGGCCCATGAAGTCGGCCGCTCGCGAAGCACGCTTGGCACGGGCGCGACGATCGTTCCACATGCAACGAGAGCGGCTGGAGATGAAATTCATTTATCTCGCCGCCGAGGGGGCATCGCAGGGGCCTCACTGGGACGAGTGCGATTTCGACGACGACGTGGCCTATGTGCGACATCGCACCACCGGGCAACTGTCGGCCTTTGTGGGCGTCACGGTGCCAATCAACCAGCTCAGTGAAGATGCTGGCATCAATAGCCTGCTGGCCAACCTCCGCGAGGGAACAGCCATCTTCCGCTTCGATCGCAACCGTTGGGAAACCGAGGGCAAGGCGCTGCTGAACCTCAGTCCCGACGAAGCCATTCGTTATTACCAGAACGACCTGGAAGTTGTCGACCAGGAACTGGCTCCCAGGGTGTAGCGGCAAGCAATAACCCATCCACCCCGCAGTTCCCTGCCGGCTTATCTTACGCAAAACGAATATTCGTTCTGTTCGCCACCAGTAGCATCCCACTTCAGGCGACGTGCGATCGCTACCGAAGTCAGGGAGGGAAGCCGAAGGGAACCTCGGGAGTATCATGCTCCACGCGGAGGCGTGGGCTATTGCTCGGGCATTCCGCGATGGCCATGACAAACGTGGCCAGGGCACGTAGAATTGGCCGCCCTGAGGCACGAAAAATCGCTGCAACTGCCGGTGGTAAGAAAAGCATGGACGCCACGCACGATACGCCGATGGGCAAGAAGTCTGGATGCCACGGGCCGCGCCAATGCGACACGTGTTTAGCTTGTTGCATTCACCTACCCATTCCCGGTGGCCATGTGGGCCCCGGCGCCAAGCCCGCGGGCGTGCGGTGCTCTCACCGCGATGAAAACGGATGTCGCGTTTACACCCGGCGTCCTCAATTGTGTGCCGATTTCGTCTGCGCTTGGCTGGGCGACCCGTCGTGGCCGCTGGCTTGGCGTCCCGATCTTTCTGGCGTGATGTGCCTGCGCGAGGAGATCGAACCGGCAGTGCCCGCCGCGTTGATGATCGAAGTCCGCGTCGGGGCACTCGTCGAAGCGAGAGTTCAAGACATTCTCCAGGAACTTCGGCGTAGTACGGCCGTGGTAGCGACCATCGACACCGTCGGCTGCCGCCGGCGTTTTTTGGGTGAGCATCCCGCTCGGGCAAAGTTCGAACAACAGGTGCCCGCACCCGCCGCGACGGGTATCAAGCGGCGCCACGTGGTGTTGGCCGACAAGGTTGCTCGAGTCGACACCTCGCATGCGGCCGAGTGGTCTCGGCATCGCGAGGCGGCAGAAAAAACGGCACGAGACATCGAGTCCCGTGCCGAATGAAAACTGGCGAATGCGTTGTGCCCAAAAGTCGCGTCCAAAAACTGCCGCCCAGATCAATCGGTCTTCAGCAGCTTTCGCAGTACGGTCTGTAAAATGCCGCCGTTGCGGTAGTACTCCAACTCGACCGGCGTGTCGATGCGAATTTTCGCCTCGAAGGTGCGAACGTCGCCGTCGGCCGAGGTGGCTTTTACCGTAAGCTTTTCGCCGGGCTGGATCGAGTCGTTTAGGTCGTCGAAGTCGAAGACCTCTTCGCCACACAGCCCGAGCGATTCCCACGACTGACCGTGAGGCAATTCCAGCGGCAACACGCCCATGCCCACGAGGTTGCTGCGGTGGATCCGCTCGAAGCTCGACGCGATGACCGCGCGAACGCCCAACAGTTGAGTGCCCTTGGCGGCCCAGTCACGGCTGCTGCCGGTGCCGTATTCGGTGCCGGCCAGCACGATCAACGGGGTGCCTTCGCGATGGTATCGCATGGCCGCGTCGTAGATGCTCATTTCGTCGCCATAGGGTAGGTAGCGAGTAACGCCGCCTTCGGTGCCGGGGGCCAACAGGTTGCGGATGCGGATGTTGGCGAACGTTCCGCGCGTCATCACCCGATCGTTGCCGCGCCGCGAACCGTAGCTATTGAAGTCGACCGGCGTAACGCCGTGCTGCTGGAGATACTGCCCCGCGGGACCATCGGCCGCAATTGCCCCGGCCGGCGAGATGTGGTCGGTCGTAACCGAATCGCCCAGGGCGACCAGCACTCGGGCACCCTTGATCGGCCGGATCGGTCCCGGCTCGGCGGCTAAGTCGACCAGGAAGGGCGGTTCCTGTACGTAGGTGCTCTTGTCGTTCCATTGGTAGATGTTGTCGGCGTTCACGGGAATCTCATTCCAGCGCGGGTTGGCCTCGAAAACGTCGCTGTAACGCTGGCGGAACATCTCGGGCTGGATGGCTTGGGCCACGATGTCGGCGATTTCCTGGCGGCTGGGCCAGATGTCCTTCAAGAAGACCGGCTGGCCGTCGTTGCCGGTGCCGAGCGGTTCGGTGGTCAGATCCACGTCGGTCGTGCCGGCGAGGGCGTAGGCCACGACCAGCGGTGGGCTGGCCAGGTAGTTGGCCTTAACCACCGGGTTGATGCGGCCCTCGAAGTTGCGGTTGCCGCTCAGCACGGCCGCGGCCACGAGGTTTCCTTCGGTTACCGCCTTGGCTACCGGCTCGGGCACCGGCCCGCTGTTGCCGATGCACGTGGCACAGCCGTAGCCGACGGTCTGAAAGCCCAACCGATCGAGCGCCGCACTGAGCCCCGTCTTGTCGAGATAGTCGGTCACCACGCGACTGCCCGGGGCCAAACTGGTCTTCACGTGCGCCGGCACGGTGAGCCCCTTTTCGACCGCCTTCTGGGCCAAAAGGCCAGCGGCGATCATCACGTCGGGATTGCTCGTGTTCGTGCAACTGGTGATCGAAGCGATGACCACGGCACCGTGGGAGATGGTGCCCGAGCCGTCGACTTCGGCCGTTCGGCTCAGTTCGTCGTCGGCGAGACCAAATCCCCGTTGGGCCGGCGGCGCGGTCAGACTGTGGTGGAAGGCCGTTTTCATCTTCGACAGCACCACACGATCTTGCGGACGCTTGGGGCCAGCCATGCTTGGTTCGACGGTCGACAGATCGAGCGAAAGCACCTTGCTGTAGTGCGGCGTCGGAGCGTCGGCCGTGCGGAAGATGCCTTGTTCTTTCGTGTAACGCTCGACCAGTTCGACTTCTTCGCCGGTGCGGCCCGTCTCGCGGAGGAACGTCAGAGTTTGTTCGTCGATGGGAAAGAAACCCATCGTGGCGCCGTACTCGGGCGACATGTTGGCGATCAACGCCCGATCGGCCAACTTCAACTGCGACATGGCCGGACCGAAGTACTCGACAAACTTGCCGACCACGCCTTCCTTGCGAAGCATTTGGGTGATGGTCAGCACCACATCGGTGGCGGTTATCCCAGCGCCGACTTGGCCCTGCAACTTGAATCCAACGACCTCGGGCGAGAGCATGTAGAGAGGTTGGCCGAGCATGACGGCCTCGGCTTCGATGCCGCCCACGCCCCAGCCGAGCACACCCAGGCCGTTGATCATCGTCGTGTGGCTGTCGGTGCCGACCAGCGTGTCGGGCAGAGCCACGGGGCCCTGTTCGTCTTCGCGAACGAAAACACACTTGGCCAGGTATTCGAGGTTCACCTGGTGGATGATGCCCACGCCGGGCGGTACCACGCGGAAGTTGTCGAACGCTTGTTGTCCCCAGCGGAGAAACTCGTAACGCTCGCGGTTGCGTTGGAACTCGAATTCGAGGTTGGCGGCCAGGGCGTCGGCCGAGCCGAAACGGTCGATCTGCACCGAATGGTCGATGATCAGGTCGACGGGAATCAGGGGGTTGATCTTCTTTGGATCGCCGCCCAGCCGCTGCATGGCGCTGCGCATGGCGGCCAAGTCGACCACGGCCGGCACGCCGGTGAAGTCTTGCAGCACTACGCGAGCCGGCTTGAAGGGAACCTCGACCGGCATGTAATCGGTAGCTTTCCAACCGGCCAGATTTTTCACGTCCTGTTCGGTCACCTGATAGCCGTCGCAGCTTCGCAACACGGCTTCCAGCAAGACGCGAATCGAGTAGGGCAACGTTTCGACACGCAGCAGGCCCGCGTCTTCGAGCCGGCTGAGTCGATAAATTCCGATGGCCCCCTGGCTGGTCGAAAACGTGTCGCGTGCGTTGAATGGATCGCTCATGATTGGGGTCTCCGAAGTCGTCTTCTGATGTCTTGTTTTGTGTTTTCTTGAATAGAAGCCGCTCGCCGGCTTCGCAGTTAAATTCTCACTCACATCCCCGCAACCGTCTCGCATACGGCGAATTGGGGCTATGCCCCGGATGCAATGGCCAACCATCGTAGGGTTTCACAGACTTCCACCACTGTCGAGGAAGCCGCCATTTGATGGGATTGTCTTCGATGTATCGGATAGTTCGTCGGACGGCTTCGGGGTGATCGAGGAAAACGCTGCAAGTGGCTTTTGCCAGTGCTGTGTCAAAGTTACGAATTGGGTGCCACTTCTATGAAAGCTCGTCGGGTGTCAAGGCTTGGTTGGTGGTGTATTCGTCGAATTTTTTGGTGGTCCGTGTGGAACGCAACCGAGCAGAAGAAGAGGCTAGCCGGGGGTCCAGGGGGTGGCAATGAACGCCCCTGGTCGGCGGAGGGAGCCGCCGAAACTTCGGCAGGGATGCTTTCTGTGGCGTCGATTGATGCGTGCATTGAAAATGATCGTTTCGGAAAACCGAACGCTTGGAGATCCAGGTTCCCGTTGGTCGCCGTCGTTTCATTGGCTATGCAGGCGTCAATAAGGGAATTCGGGGCGCCCATACTTCTATCCGAGCATCGAGAATCGTCTCTAGCCCATGGTGGTTGTTTCGAGTTGGAGAGAACAGCCCCTACTGCTGTCGAGCGTTGAGCCCCTGGCACCTTCGAGCGAGTTCTCACCAATGTCGGGCCTCCGAATTTCGTTGATTCCACAGCTTCCGCGGTTCTACTGGTGTGCGTGATATTCCGTTTTCAGCATGCTAACTGGTCGGGCTGCATCTGGTGAAAAAGCCAACGAATCCAACGATTCGCCACGGCCGCCACGATCACGTTCGTGGGCTTCTTTCTTCGGCGCAGCCGGGCGCTGAACTTTCGCCATCGTGGCTCGCGTAACATCAAACGATGGGCCGCCTCGATCAAGATGCTCCGCAGTTGCGGATTGCCCGCTTTGATCAGGCCGCTGTCCGCCTGCCGCGTTCCACTCGACGCGTTGCGCGGCGAAAGACCGCAAAATCGGGCAAGCTGCTTGCCCTTGGCAAAGCGATCGAAACGCCCGATCTCCGCCCGCAGGGTAACCGCCGTGATCAACCCGATTCCGGCCAACTCCATCAACTTCAGGCAAAGGCGGTCCTCGTCGGCCCATGCCTGCAATTCCCGCTCGACCTGGCGAACCTCGTGATTGAATTGTTCCAGCCGGTCCAATTGTTGTTTCACGATCCATTGCGAGGTGGGCGAAAGCTTCGCCTCTTCCCGCACCCATTTCAGCCAAACACGCGTCCAGGGCCGGATGTCCGGAAGCACCACGCGCTCGTCCCGCAGGATCGCCCGCAGACGCAGTTTCGTGCGGCGACGGTCGTCGACCAACTGGCTGCGGTAGCGAACGAGCTTGCGCAACTCGCGAATCTGCTGCGGCGGAAGCCACACTTTCGGCAGGTAACCCACCCGAATCAGGTCGGCCAGCAGCCGCGCATCGCCGAAGTCCGTCTTGTCCGGACTTTGCTTGATCCGCGCCACGTAGCCCGGGTGCGCCAGGCTCACCGACCAGCCGGCCTTCTCGGCCAACTCCTGGGCCAGATCGGCTGCCCCGCAACAGGCCTCGATGGCCACCGACACCCGCTGCCGCCGTGCTCCCACGGCCTGCCGCACCTTGCGCCAATCGTTGGGGCAAGCCCGATTCTTGAGAATCTTGCCCTTCTGGTTCATCAAACACACCTGGACACTCTCCTGGTGGTAGTCCAGCCCTACGAAAACCTCTAAACTGGCAGACATGTCCGTTGCTCCTGGGTTGGGGAAACGTCGGATTCGTAAACACCAACGTTATACCCCAATCCCGAGCAACGGGCTCTCATACCAACTGCTGGCTTGTCCAGCAGTGATCGAAAGTAGTCGAAGGGTCTGCACTGCTGGACAAGCCAGCAGTGGCACCCACAGTTGTTGTCTCAACCCCTAAATCAAATCTGGACAAAGCACTAGGATTCCACGACTCCCAATTCCCTCCAATCGGCCGAAACCGGCGCCGTGGCCAAAATGGTTTCTCGTGTCTTCGGGTGTCGAAATTTCAACGTTCGTGCGTGCAACGCAATGGCTCGAAGGCGCGAGTCGTCGTGCTGTGGGCCGAAGGTTGTTGTGGCTCCATAGTGGGTGTCGCCCAACACGGGATGACCCCGTGTGGCCGCTTGCACACGGATCTGATGCGTGCGGCCCGTCTCCAATTGGATCTCAAGCCAAGTGCCCCACAGATAACGCCCGCGCACCCGATAGTGCAACACCGCGCAACGTCCCTCGGGATGCGTCGGCCCGACGACCTCGGCCCGGGCTTCGCCGGGTACCTTTCGCAGGAAGTCTTGCCACGTGCCCTCGTCGTCGGCGATTTCCCCCTCGACACATACCCAATAGGTCTTCTCTACCAGCCGGCCCTCGAACTGCTCGGCCAGACGCCGGGTTCCTCGGGTTTTGGTACCGAAGACCATCGCGCCTGAGGCCGGCCGGTCGAGCCGGTGCGGCACGCCCAGGTAGTCGCGCCGGTCAGCGCCGTCGCGGCGTCGCAGGTAGTCCTTGATCCGCACTTCCAGGCTGTCGATTCCCGGCGGCGCTTGCGTCAGCAGGCCGGGGGGCTTACAAACCACCAGGCAGGGCTCTTCCTCGTGCAGTATGTCGAATCCTGTATCGTTCATCACGCGACACATTGTAGCCGATTGGCCCAGATTTGCCGTGGAGGGGGTAACCCATTATCATTGTACGCACCCGACAAGACGCCATCCGGGCTGGTCGGCCGATGGCAAACTCCAACCCCAGCATGAGACGCGCCATGACAAGACTTCTCCCCTGCATGTTGGTCGTGGTTGGCTGTTTGGCTGCGACAAAGGGGCTTCGCGCTGCCGAGGTGGATCTGTCGGGCGCCTCCCAGTCGAACCCTGCAACCGCATGGCGCTATTTCAGCGAGGCTCCGGATTCGCAACTTGCCCAGGTTTGGACATTTGGCGCCAACGGCCAAATCGCCTGCCAGGGCATGCCGCGCGGCTACATCTTCACGGTCGAGCACTACAAGGATTTCGTCCTGGAACTCGACTGGCGCTGGCCGCCCGGCACGACGCCCGGCAAGGGTGGCGTCCTGTTTCGCATGACCGGCGAAAACAAGATTTGGCCCAAGAGCCTGGAGGCTCAGATCAATGCCGGTGGGGCGGGCGATTTTTGGGGGCTCGACGGTTTCCGCCTCCAAGGGCCAGCCGATCGGATGACGAGCCTCGACCATGAGCAGTTCGGCCGTTTGACCAACCTGAAACGCACGACCGACGCCGAAAAGCCGGCCGGTCAGTGGAATCACTACAAAATCGTGGCCCAAGGCCCGACCGTTACGCTATATATCAACGGCAAGCAAGTGAATCGGGCGACCGGCTGCGACACCACGCCCGGCCCCATCGTGTTGACCGCCGAAGGCACGCCCTACGAATTTCGCAACGTCAGGCTGAAACCCGTAGGGGAGTGATTTTTTGTAACCGCTCACGAGGATCGGCGCAGACCGTATTCTCCGCTGCAGGCTAAGGGGACAGTCCCCCGTAAACGGTTGCGGTTTTTTCTCGTTCCCAAGCTGGAGCTTGGAAATCAGTTTGCATTGTCTCTATTGCACCACCGAACGACAGGAGTAAGTATCATGCGTCGCACCCTTTGCTGTTTGATGACGGTTGCCCTCGTGGCATGCCTCAGTGGCGTGGCCTCGGCCGAAGATAAATGCGCCGGCGCGGTCAAGCTTTTCGACGGAAAGTCGCTCGACGGCTGGAAGTGCTTCACCATCGACCCGGATGCCAAGATCGACGACGTCTGGAGCGTGAAAGACAGTCTGTTGACTACCACCGGCAAACCGCTCGGCTATCTCTACACCACCGGGGAGTTTAAAAACTTCAAGCTGATCGTCGAGTGGCGATGGGCCCCGGGCACCGAACCGGGCAACAGCGGCGTGTTAATGCGGATTGCCAGTGAGCCGATCACGTTCCTGCCTAAGTGCATCGAGGCCCAACTGCAGCACGGCAGTGCCGGCGATATCTGGGGCTTTTATGGTTTTCCACTGAAGGGACCCGAAGATCGTTTCCGCGTGAAGAAGGACCATCCCAAACTCGGTAATTTCGTGGGCGTGGGCCACATCAAGAACGCCGAGAACGAAGCCGGCCAGTGGAACAAATACGAAATCACGCTCAACGGCGGTAACCTGAGCATCGACATCAACGGCCAGCATGTGAACGATGCCACCGATTGCGAAGTGCTCAGCGGACCGATCGGCGTGCAGTCGGAAGGCGGCCAGATTCAGTTCCGCACGATCAAGCTGATTCCGCTGGACGACTGAGAACCAAAATCCGTTGGTGAAAACTTGAACCTTTGGGGTGCCATGCCCACGCTTGCGTGTGCATGCTGAAACACCGCCGAACATGTCCACGTCAGCGTGGACATGACACCCGGTCCGAGGTACCCGTCAATCCACGGAAACGACAGACCGCGAGGTCGCCGTCCAGGAGGTCATGCCATGTTGCGTTTACTGGTTTCTTGTATGGCTGTCGTCGTCGTTGTGCTGATTGCGTCGATGGCTGTCGCCGCTGAAGAGATCGACTTGCTCGATGGCAATAGCCTTGCGAACTTCAGTTTCGTTCCCAGCGACGGCAAAACCAAAATCGACGACACCTGGTCGTTGGCCAACGGCATTCTTCATTGCACGGGCAAGCCGGTTGGCTATCTCCGTACCGACAAGGAGTATTCTCAATTCGTGTTGAAGTTGCAATGGCGATGGCCGAAAGGTTCACAGCCGGGCAATAGCGGTGTGCTGATCGGCATTCAGGGACCGGCCCGCGTGTGGCCCAAGAGCATCGAGCCCCAGTTGCAGGCCGATCGAGCCGGCGACATCTGGAACATCGGGCAGTTTCCCCTTAAGGTCGCCGAAGATCGGACCCAGGGTATCCACACCCGAAAGATGCACCGCAGCAACGAGAAGCCGGTCGGCGAGTGGAACGACTATGAGGTCGTCGTTCGCAGCGGCAAATTGACCATCAAAGTCAACGGTCTCGTGCAAAACGAAGCCACCGGAATGCAAGACGTTCGCGGCGCCATCGGCCTGCAATCGGAAGGCACGCCGGTGGAGTTCCGCCAGATGCGTCTGACACCGCTCGACTGACCGTGATGCTTGCCCCAGCGACAAACGTTGGGATAAGCTATCAAACACACAAAATCGAACTCGCAAAAAACGAGGGCGTCGAACCGCGTGGTCCGACGCCCTCGTTGCGTATTGCCTTCGTTGTCTCGGATTGGAACGTGGTTGAAAACCGGGTTATTTCCTTTCGATAAACGGGCGAAGGTGGTTTGCGGGGTGAGAGTTGCTTATTTCGAGTTGTTTCTTGCTGCGCAATCCCCTCACCCCCGGCCCCTCTCCCCGTGGGGAGAGGGGAGGGACGCGTTTTTTATCAGGGGTCTCTACCCTGTCACACTTCGCCGGCGGCCGGAACGACGAACGGCTTGCGGTACTCGCGGGTGAGCATCGCGTTAGCGGCGTCGTTGTCCGCGAAGGTTTCCGTGGCCGGATCCATCTTCAACAACGGGCCGTAGCTGATTTCCGTCGTGCGATCCAAATCGTTCTTAGCCAGATGAGCGACCATCCGGTCGAACGTTTCGAGCACGTCGTCGTTGCACTTCACGGTGCCCAGGCGGCTGCCGACTTCGCTGAGCGGCAGCTTTTCGCCCAGCAGGTAGGAGATCGTGCCCGTATGAGCCAAACCGGCCGAGAGGTGACCTTCGAGCACTTCGGCGTTGAGGTCCTTCGGGTTGCGGCTGCGTACGGCTCCGATGAAGTTGGCGAAGTGGTCGCCACCGCCGCCAAACTCCTGGATCTTCTTGCCGTCCAGGTCGTAGGCCGCGCCGCCGGTGTACTGGTTCACCGAGACGTAGCCTTCGGAGCCGTGGAAGACGGCACCAAACCAGCCACACCCGCGGTAGTTGTCGCTTTCGAGACCGCGGACCTCGATGACCAGGGTTTTGTCGCCACCGTCGAACGTGTGGATGCCCACTTGGGTGTTGGCCACGTCGCCGGCGTCGATGTAGCCGAGTCGACCACCGTAGCTGATCACCTGTTCGCTAAGGCTGTCGATTCCCAAGCCCCAGCGGCAAATGTCGATCTGGTGCGGCGCCTGGTTGCCCATGTCGCCGTTGCCCCAGTGGTATTGCCAGTGCCAGTCGTAGTGGAAACGCGGCCGGGTTACCGGCTGCTCGCTGGCCGGGCCTTGCCAGAGGTTGTAGTCGACCGATTCGGGCGGCTGGTAGATTCCCTTCGGACCGATCGATTTACGGCGTTTGTAGCAAATAGCCCGGGCGAGTTTGCAGGTGCCCACCTTTCCTTCTTGCACGTACTTGACGGCATCCTGGATGCCCTTGTGGCTGCGGCACTGCGTGCCCGTCTGGCAGATCTTCTTGTACTTCCGCGCGGCTTCCGCCAGCCGACGACCTTCGGTCACGTTGTGGCTGACCGGCTTTTCCAGGTAAACGTCTTTATCGGCCTGCATGGCCCAAATGCCGGCCAAAGCGTGCCAGTGGTTGGGAGTAGCAACGCCGATGACGTCGATCGACTTGTCGTCGAAACCTTCTCGCATGTCGCGGAGGTACTTCGGTCGTTTGCCGTAGCGTTTTTCGATGGCATCGCAACGCTTTTGGCCGACGGCCTCGTCAGCGTCGCAGATGTGCGTGACGACGACGCCCTTTTGGCCCGAGAATCCGCCAATGTGCGACTGGCCGCGGCCGTTGACACCGATAACCATCGCGTTGATTTGTTCGTTAGGACTTGCCGACGAGTCGTCGGCAAGTGCGCGGACTGCGGGAGCGGCCGCCAAGGCCGCCGAGGCCAGCAGCGTATCTCCAAGGAAACGACGACGTGTAAAATTGGCCATGCAATAATCTCCTTCGTCTGACATGTTAGGACTGCCGCCGGACAGCGCAAAACGCGGCGGCGGTAGCCGCAAACGGTGCTTGATACAGGGCCCTGTTCCGTTAGGGAAAGAGGGAGGCGACGTTGTGTACACAATCTCTAGTTTATCAGACTTTCGGCCGACATGTCAAAAAAACGCCCTCCAGCTCATCAGAGGCGTACCCTTTCCTGCCTGGCCGGAGAGGGGGGGCGGCGAAGCCGCCGAGTAAAGGCGGGTGGCAGCGGTGGGGGCGCGACTTCAGGGAAAACCCCTGTGGCGAAAATCTCCTCACCCCGGCCACCTCTCCTCGAAGGGAGAGAAGAGGAGATTCTTCAACGTTAATCCCGGCCGGCCGCCGGCACGTGAATCAGGCAGTCGAACGGTTCCCGGGCCGGATCTTCGAAGCGGAAGGTGACGTGAGTGGTGCCTGCCGTTTTCCCCCGCAGCAGAACTTCGCGGGGTTTATTCTGCACGACCTCACAGACTTCGGAGTCGACGACCACGACTTCCTTCACGTCATCTGGCGATCGCAACAGTTTGCTGCATTGCTGCTCGATTTCCAGACTCAAGAGGCTATCGCTGACCGCAAAGGGCCCGAGGTGCGACGAATCTTGGGCGTTCGATGCCGACGTCGTCGCAGAGTCTCCCTTGGTCGGGCAACCTAGTGCCGGGCCGTCTAGTTGCTGGCTGGCACCGCGTCGCGGCTTGCGCAGCCACTTCGGAGCGTTCGACACCTCGCGGAGAAACGACACCTGGACCGATTGTCCACCCGTGTCCTGGGCCAACAGATCGAGCGTGCCGACAACCTGCGGCGGCGCGCAACGCACGCCCAATTGCGTTGCCGGACGATCGCCATCGAGCTCTTCGAAATCGGCGATGCGGCGAACGGCCATTTCGACCGGTGGATCTTGACGCGCGGGCGCGAAACTTATGCTTACCGAATTCGGTTCCACGTCGGCCGGCTGTATGTAGGCGGGATCCGTTGCGTAACCTGACGTGCGATCCGACACGTAATCAGCCCCGTACTCAGGCACCGACGGACGATTGTTCAACTCGGGACAGCGAATGCGGAATTCGGTCGGAGCCGCCGAAGGCGAGGGCGTTGAGGATTGGCCTTCTTCGTGCGTGCCAAAACACAGTTCGGATTGCTCCGGGGCGGCTGCCGTCGAAGTGCGGTCTTCATAGGGCCGGTTCTCGTCGGTGCTTGCTTCCGAGATAGGACGCCAAGGGGATTGTACTGTAGTCCAACTGCCGTTCGCCGGAGGGCTATCGAATCGAGGCCGGAAACCGGCCGGCTGCCGACGCTCGTCCTGCCAATTCGAGGCCGGCGGCGACATCGACACATTGTTTGCCGGAATCACCGCCGAGACGGCAGCTTCGTCGTCGGCGGGATAACTGCCATAGGACACCGGCCGAACCGCGTTTTCGTGGCCGGTAGAAAGGATTCGCAGAGTGGTTCCCGCGTCGGATTGCGACTCGGCGGCAACGGGCCGAATGAACAATGCAACGCTGGCCAACGCAACGATCGCCAGCATGGGCAATGCCTTCAGGCCCGATGTACCATGGCCGAATGTGCCGAGCTGCTGCTTCGCGTTCCTGCGGACACCGTCGTGATAGGCCGAGTGGTTGTGTCGCTGGAGGCTCGACCGAAATTCGATCCGTGTAATTCGTTTTGCGTCGGTGCGCATTCTCGTTTCCCTTCCCCAATGGGCAGCAGTCGCCGCGCAGTCTGCCCACGCGGTCTGCTGTTTCCTATCGGGGAGGGCGATTGATAAATTGAGTAAATTGTAACGATTATTCCGGCTGCGCGTCAGCCTGGGAGATATAGGGGAGACGGGTCGAGATTACTGGAGTTTCGGCAAGACCAGAGCGAGAGGGAGAATGGCCAATGACCAAGCTTCGATGACCAAGAAGCCGCGAGCAAAAAGGCGCCAATCCGGAGGCTATCCGCTGTTCCCTAGCCTCTAGCCCCCAATCCTTAACCCCTCGCTCCTCACACATACCGCGTCATCAGCCAGTCGACCAAACGTGGCGAGAAGCGGTTCATTCCACAGAGCACCCTTCCCCAGAAGTAGGGAACAATCTCGTGTTTCCCGCGACGGATGGCGCGAACCGTCTGGCGAGCGACGGCCTGGGGGCTGACCGGCTTGTGTTCCGGCCAGTTGGGGTCGGCTGTGCGTTCGATCACTTGGTCGAAGAATTCGGTTTCCGTCGTGCCCGGGCTGACTACGAGCACGTCGATGGCGTGTTGACACAACTCGGCACGCAGCGCCTCGCTGAAGCCGTGCACGGCGAACTTGCTGGCCGAATACTCGCTGCTGTACGGCGTGCCGCGTCGGCCCAGGATGGAGCTGACGTTGACGATGATCGGTTGCCGCCCCTGCTTCAACAGCGGTAATGCCAGCCGTGTCATCTCGACCAGCGCGAAGAAATTGACTTCCATCACGCGGCGAACGCGGTCGGCGTTGGCATCTTCGAACAGACCCATAGCGCCGATGCCTGCGTTGTTGATCAGGATGTCGAGTCCACCGAAAACGGCGACCGCCGTGTCGACGGCCTGGTGCCGGATGAGAGGATCGGTGATGTCGCCGGCGACCGTTTCAATACGGCCGCCTTGGCCACGGATTTCGTCGGCCAGGGCGTCCAACCGTTCTGCCCGTCGGGCGACGGCCACCACCGCGGCCCCCTGGTTGGCCAGTTCCACACAAAGCGCTCGCCCGATCCCGCTTGAGGCCCCTGTGACAATAGCGCGTCGATCCTTGATGCTGCGTTTCATGATGTAGAGAGGTTGGGGGGCAGGAGTTAGAGACTGGAGGGGAACGGGTGCCATGCCCACGCTTACGTGGGCATGTTCTTGGGTGCCTCCAGCATGCCCACGCAAGTGTGGGCATGGCACCCAAGTACTACGTTCTGCTCAGGCAACGTCCTCGGCTGGTTCCGTGACGAGCTGCGTGGTCGTGCTGCCCGCGACGAGGTGGCCGTTCTTGCGGTGCGGCCGCACGTCGACACGTTCTCCGTGGATTCCACCCAGGAAACGCTGCGGCACGCGACAATGCACCACGACGCGACTGTCGTGGTACTGTTTCGAGAGGACTTCGCCGTGAGCGGCCAAGTAGGCCAACAGGCGGCCGTTGTCGACTCCCATTTCCACGTCCAGGTCGTGAAAGGCGTGGCTCAACGCATCGCTCACCGCGGCAGCCAGTTGCTTCAGACCCTCACCCGTGGCGGCGCTAATTGTTACGGCGTTCGGATAACGCTGCAACAGACCTTCCAGGCGAACGCGGTCGGGCAGGGAGTCGACCTTATTGATTACCAGCAAGGTGTCTTTCTGCTGGATACCAATCTCTTCGAGTACCTTGTAGGCTGCCATGATCTGATCGGAGACGGCCGGGTTGCTGCCGTCGGCCACATGCAGCAGCAGGTCGGCCTGCCGAGCTTCTTCCAGCGTGGCCTTAAAGCTTTCGATCAGATGGTGGGGCAAATCGCGAATAAACCCCACCGTGTCGCTCAGCAGAATGGGCCCCCAGCCGGGCAGTTGCCAGCGACGCGTTCGCGTGTCGAGCGTAGCGAACAGGGCGTCCTGGGTATAGACGTCGGCCCCGGTTAGGGCGTTTAGCAAGGTGCTCTTACCGGCATTGGTATAGCCAACCAGGGAGACGGTTTTCGCATCGCGGCGAGCGGCCACCTCGCGCTGCTTGCGATTCTCGATCACCTCCAACTCGCGACGCAAATCGCGAATGCGTTTTTCTACCAGACGGCGGTCTTCTTCGAGCTGTTTTTCACCCGGCCCGCGTAGGCCCACGCTGTTTTTCTGTCGCGAAAGGTGAGTCCACATCCGTTTCAGCCGCGGCATGGCGTACACGTGCTGTGCCAGTTCCACGGCCAGTCGGGCTTGGTAGGTTTGGGCGCGCGAGGCGAAGATATCGAGGATCAACTCGGTTCGGTCGATCACCTTCACGTCAGTGGCTTTTTCCAGGTTTCGGGTTTGGCCCGGCGAAAGGTCGTTGTCGAAGATAATCACATCGGCCTCGACCTTTTCGGCCAGCAGACGCAATTCTTCCACCTTTCCTTTGCCCAGGTAGGTCGCCGTGGCGGGCATTTGCCGCCGTTGCGTCAGACGCCCGACCACCTGCGTACCCGCGGTCGTAGCCAGACCTTCCAGCTCCGACAGCGGTGGTTCGTGGGTAGACCGATCGGGCAGAAGAACACCGACCAGAATGGCCGCCTCGCTGGCGACACTGTCGGCCCGTTCGATTTCGTACACGGTTTTGCAGTTCCTCGGGGTTTCCGGATTGATAACGCCGTTTCTGAATGGATAACGCCCGCGCCTCTACGTTGTATTGTAATCATTGGCCCAGGGAAAGGCCCCCCCGAAAAGCTGCTGGGGGGCGTTATTATTCCGCAAAATGTTTGCGTCGAGTACCACGAAGGACAGGAAAAGTCGCCCAAAGGTTCGTCCACCGCGTCACCTCCCTTGGGTGGTAGCAATCGCCACATGCTATATTTTTTATTGAACGGGTTTCTTTCCGGCTTTTTCTGGTTCCGAAGCTCCAGCTTCGGAACCCATCGCCCAGAAGGCCTGTTTCGAGGAACACGGAGACAATAGTCCGTAGCCGCTGACGAATTCTCACTAGAAACGGCGGAAACCAACATGACAACGTGGTGCTAGCGAAGCAGGAGCTTCGCGGAAGTGCGTTCCAAAGCCGGAGCTTCGGAACGAGTAGGAAGTACCAACTTCGGAACGAGCGGAATCCAATTTCAGGCGGTTTGCTTGGAAGGAGAGAACGACAATGAGCTTCATGGAGTTCTGGGGAGAGCGAGTCGACCCGGGTGAGGTGGGCAAGGTGAAGTTTGGCACCGAGCACGAGGTCTGCCAGTGCAAACCGCTGGTGGCTGCCCGGTTTGTGGCCGTGGTGGTTGGCCTGCCGGTGATTTGGGCCTTCGCAATTCCACACGTCCCGATGCCCACGCTGCACGCGGCGATGCTGGTGATCGGAGGCACGCTGATCTACGTGGCCTTGGCCTACCTGATCACCCCTCAGCCCGACATGGATAACGTCGGTTGGGCCGGCGGTCTGGTCGACCATCCTTGGCGATACTCCGACGACCTCAACCGCGGACTGCTCGGCCTAGCCATCGTCCTCGGCCCAGGCCGCTTCGTGGCCGAGTCGGTGTTGGACGTGGGGGTGCTGTTTCGCGGTGAGGAAGAGGCCGTTGAGGAAGACGACTGCTACAGCAAGATAAACGACAACGCCTATCAAGATTCGTAGTAGTGCTTGACCATTTCTTCCTACGTCTTCTCACGGTTTCAGATCGAAGCCAAACGTGTTTGAGCCGTTCGGTTTGACTTCGGCCGAGAGTGTCGACTGTTTGTTGTATTTGGCCGGAATGGTTGTTGGGCGGACGAATTCCGGTTCGCCGCTGGCGGAGTTGCTCGTGGAACGTATCTCTGGGACGGCGGTGATCTCCACCCGTTTGTTTCCCGCTGTCGAACGGAGTTGGTAGCGTCCGTCGGTGATTTTCCCGGCCCAGCTTTTCTGGTCACCTTCGGGCGAGCGGAAGATGATTTCCCCGGCGGCTACCGGCTGGCCGTCGAACGCGACAGTACCGGTCACCTCGTAGGTCTTCGGTCCGTTGGTTCCACAGCCGGCGCACAGAAGCAGCAGAAGGCTATAAACAATCGTCCTAGTTCGTGTTCGTGTCGCGACGAGCATGTATCAAAACCCTCCCGCGACGATTTCACCGCCGCGGCGCGTGCCCAGGCCTTGCCAAATCGTCAGGTCGATGGTTTCCGAAGTGAATTGCACGGCTCCGTCGGCCATCACGACATTCACGCCGCCGGTATGATAGCTGCGGGCAAAAACACATTTTTCGATGTCGCCACCCACGCTGATACAGGGCGACTGCTCCATTGCCGTATCTTTGCATTCGAAGACACGATCGGCCACCGTAGTGTTGGGTGGTTCCATGGTGGTGAAGCCGAACGAGGCGTGTTGCCCGCCACCCCAGTAGCCGCCCCCACTGCCCCAGCCGGCCGTACCGGAGTAAGGGCGAACAACGACCTCCGACAACAGGAGCGTGTTCGACAAACCGTCGCGGATGTCCGCGCACTGTGTGCTCGAATTGGCGTAGAAGATGCCGTCGAGATTGTACAGGCTGTAATCGGGGTCATGGGGCCGATTGACCTCGATATAATCGTCGCCCGTGCAGCCGACATAGTTGCCCTGGAACATGTCGTTAGACCCACCCCCACCGCTGCCGGGCGAGGCCGGATCCGAGGAGCATACAAACGCTGTGAGTACAATATTTTTGATTGTATCGGGCGCATACATTACCCACTCGCCATCCCAATCCATGTATTGGTCGTACAAAGCCCCTTGCTCGATATAGGGCAACGTTTGCTGCATCCAGGTGTCGCGTTTGTGAAAGCCGGTGGTTCCTTCATCCAAAACGCCATACGGGAAACACCCGATGGCCGTCAGGTAGTTTTGTATTCCCAAGCTGAGTTGCTTGAGGTTATTGGAACACTGCAACCGTCGGGCCGCTTCCCGAGCCGATTGCACGGCCGGCAACAGCAGTCCGATCAAGATGCCGATAATGGCAATGACCACCAGCAGTTCCACTAGTGTAAAACCATGCACCTTGCTCGCTCGCGCCATTGTTCTTCCCCAACACGTCGGGGTGACGTGGTCACAAGAGGATGCCGGACAGGACAATACACCCTGCAACGGTCCTCTCGTTGCCAAGGCAACACCGACAATTTTCCGATTAAGTCCTTTCGATAGACAAGCTGCCATTGCGGAAAATCATCGGTGCCACCCTCGTCGTCGCCAGCCGTAGAACACCAAGCCGAGCAGTCCTATCCCGGTCAACACCAGTGCCGATGGCTCGGGCACGGCCGAAATCTCAATCGTCGCGCCGCCGATCTGGCCGTCGAAAAAGTAGTTGTCACCCGAATCGCTGCCATTTCCAAAAAAAAGGCTGTTGCCGTAAGAAGAACCATCGAACGAAACCGGAGTCATGGAAGCAACCGTGCCGTTGACATCGATGCTCATCTCGGTACCGTCCCAAGTGACGACCATGTCATAAACGTCCGTCGTGTTTGCTGTCACGCCGCTTTGAAGTGTATTCCACATGGGGCTTTGTCCCGTCCAAAATTCAATTGAGTCCGAAGGCGTTCGATAGATCATGAAGCCTGCTCCAACAGAATTGCTCCGGCTACTAACGAGGGCGTTGTGGTGGTCCGTAACCGTATCGAAGTGGACGCCGGTGAGCGTAAGTTTCCAGATTTCACCGGCCGTGATGTCCGACGGCATGATTCCGGTGGTGTTGGACACCGCAATATCGCCGTTGTTCGTGTTATCGAAATCGGCCCCGGTGGTGGTGCTGAACGTCGTGCCGGTTCCGGCCGTACCGTCGTGACCGTTGCCCGAGATATCGTCGGCCGGGTCACTCGCGGCCGTGAAATCCCACTGGGCCACGATTTCGGCCCGTGCCGTGCGACAGCAGGACGATCCCACCAGCGCCGCCAATCCCAAACAAATTGTCCATGACTTCACTCGCATCGTTGTCACCTCCAAAAAGAAAGATTGTTAAGGTCGTAGTGTTTCGTAGTGACTACGTATGGTTTCACTCGGTAGTACGCGGTCGTACACGGCCACGCGAGCGATCTTGCCGTGCAGGAAGTAATCGGGTTCTTTTTCATTCGCGCCGGCGCCGATGCGCAACGCATGAGGTTGTTCCTCGTGCGGCAAGTATTCCGCGTCGTGGTCCTCGGCGACGAGTTGGCCGTTGACGTAAAGGCGTTGGATTCCCCGGCATATTCCGGCCAGGCAGTTGTCTTTCGGCTCGAACGATGCGGCAACGTGCGTCCACGTACCGACGGTGTCTCGCGTCGCATCAACCGTTTGCCAGTTTTGCTGACCGTCGCCCACCCAAAACTCCGAACGGTCTTCCGGCGCGGAATACAGGATGAAACCGTTTCTTATCCGACCGTCACGCGAACTGATGACCGCGCCGTAACCGTCTCCTGATGACGGCTTCACCCAGGCTTCCACCGAAAAGGCCTTGGGATTCAAGGCAGGATCGTAGGGCACTTCGATCAACCCGCGCCCGTCCAGAGCAAGGCACGGCCAGCCGTCGTTTTGGCGTTGTGCGGCACCCAACACGCGACCGTGATGCTCGCCGGCGACATCGTGAGCCACACGACCGAACTCTTCGGAAAGCGGCCAATAGGCGACCGGCCGATCGGCAAGCACCTGCTGGTCGTAATCTCCCAGAACCGGATCGCCTGGCAGATAGCGACGGAATGCTCTGGTCAACTGCTGGGAAACTTCAACGATGTTCTCGAGATTTCCTTCAGAGCTAATATGTATTGCCTGTCCAGCATGAAGGCGTTGCCGCGCTGCGGAAACGTCGTCTTTTCGCGCCAATTCAACCGTGCCTTCGAAAACGAGCACCTGGACCTGCCCTTCAGGAGCAACTTTGACGCCGAATTCGGTCCCCAGGTCGGTAATCGTAGCCCGGGGTGTTTCGACCACAAAGCCGGTATTCCCTTGCGGCACCCGGGCAACCAACTTGCCGAGTTGCAGGTCGCCCGCATTTTCGTTGTTCGGCGTAAACGTGGCAGGCCCTTCGAGCAACACGGTAACGCCATTGACGAAACGGATCTTGGCCAACCCGGCTTTCAGCATCAGCCGCCGTCCTTGCCGCAGGTGTGTGCCCGGCATGGGCCCCCGACGAGGATCGCCGTCCCACTGGGCATCGACCACCTGCAAAACTCGGGCAACAATCGGCCCCTCGAATTGCTCTTCCTGCGAAACAGGCTGCCGCGCCACGTCTTTTCCGCTGAAACGTGGCCAAACGACCCCGACGACGACCGCCCAAAAGATGAGCGTCAACGTCAGCACCGTGGCGGTAAAACGGGCCGGGTGCGTTCGCCAATCGACCCAACGCGGCGCGGTCGTCGCCAGAAACCGTCGGACGCCGTGGTACGACTCGGATGGCAACAGAGCCTCAGACTGTGGCAGCCCCAACGACTCGATCGTTTCCCGACACGCTGCAAGCGAGCGTTGCTGGTAAGCCTCTAGATGCATGTCCACTTCGAATTGCATGCAGTCGAGATAGCAGCGTGCGATTTCCGAATCGTCGCGAATCAACTGATCGAGTCGTGCAAACTGCTCGTCGTCGAGCCGGTCGTCCGAGGCGGCCTCGATCAGTTGAAGCGTCTCTTTGGAAATTTCTCTCCAATTGCCCATCAGCGTCCCTCCGTGGCCAGAGTGCGGTCGATACACTCGAGCAGCTTGCGACGGATGTTTCGCAAGGAACTGTGAACGCTGTGCGGCGTGCGACCCAGGTCGGATGCGACCTCGCGAATCGAGTCGACGCCCTCATAGCACCGCAATACGAGAGTCTTCTGTCGCTCGGGCAGCTTTTTCAAACAGTTCTTCAGCGCCCCGCGGCGGGCGTCGGCTTCTTCTTCGGAAATACTCGCCTGAAGGGCCGCCAGCTCATGCTGCACCTGTTCGCTGAACTGTCGCTGGTAGCGTTGTTGTTTTTCGAGAAACTGAAGCACCTTGAAACGCGCGACGACGCACGCCCAGGCGATAAACGACGTGCCCGAGTCGTACTCGTCGTATTTCTCCCACATCGTCAGGCATGCCTGCTGCAGCACGTCTTGCGTATCGTTGAAGTTGCGAATCAGCGCGAAAATGTAGCCGTACAACTGGCCGTGATGACGGCTCAGCAGTTCCGTGAATTCGGCATGCCGATCAAAGTCGGGCACGACGGCTTGCTCCGGGCAATCGCTTCTCACGCAGACACCCCACGGAAAGCGGGTACAGACAAACAGATCCCCCCCCTCTCGCTACAGTAATCCTACGGCGCGGTTGGGTTTAACAAAGAATCTGGGGAATTGCCGGAGAGAAGAGAGAGGCAATAACGCAAAACATAACACCAGAAGGAGTTACATCGAGAACGTCGGGGGTAACGTTGTCACGGGAGGATGTTTGCCATGCGGCAGCGTCCCAGCAGTGCTCCGCCCGTTGCTGATGGCAACACCGACGGTTTTGCAGTTCCGACTGCAACAAGAATGACGCCGATTCCGCAAGATCATCGCTGCTACCTGCGATGCCCCCTGCCCACCAACCACGATCCACTTACCCACTTCCGCTCATAACTCCCCATCAGCCACCGGTTGGCCGTCGGTCGAGAGAATGAGGCGGTCCCAGGTGGAGAAGACCTTATCGCCGTTGCTGTCGGTCGTGGTGGTCGTGTCGATGTAGTCGCTGACAAAGCAAACACTGCCGTCGGCCATGCAAACGTTCACGCCGCCGGAGTGGAGGCTTCGGGCGGTCGACTGGCGGTTATTGCCGTTGATGTAACAGCCCATGCCCATTCGGGTGACCGCCTCGGAGCTACCCAAGGCACTTTCGATGCTGTCGCAGGCCCAAATGTCATCGGATTCGTCCAGCGAAGCGTTGGGGCCGTTGGCGTCGCCATACCACCCACACGCCCAGATGGCGCTGGCGCCCGCGCCGCCCAAGGCCCAGGTGCCGCGAATGTCGAACGATGTCAGGCCCGCACGAACCTCCGCCAGCAGAATGGTATGGGTTGTGCCGTCGCGAATCTGACTGATGCTCGTCGAGGCGTTCGCCCCCATCACCCCACGGAACTCGCGTTTCGGCCAATTGGCATTACCGCTGGTGTCGACGGCCCAAGCGGCACAGGCGTAATCCTGGTGTTGAGTATAGGACATGAAGCCGGCGCCGCCATTGCCGCCGTAGTTGCCACGCGCCCAACCGTCGCCCAAGGCCGATGTGCCTGAAGCGCCCGAGCCGTCGAGCTTTTGCCGATTGTAGCTGTCGGTCGGACAGAGCATGAACGACAACTCGGCTGAACGCGCCGCGGCATTCCGCGAATCGGTGATGTAATAGTCCAGGTCGAACTGGTCGTAAAGTGTTTGCTGCTCCATATACGGAAGCAACAGGATCACCCAATTCGGACTGATGCGAGAATGGGCCGTCGTGCCGTCGATGAACGACTTGCCGCCGTTGGCAATGTCCCAGGTGGAACTGGGCGGAAAGGTTTCCCAACTGCTGTGATAATTGTGCAGCGCCAGACCCAACTGTTTGAGATTATTTTTGCACTGCAACGTCCGAGCCGCTTCCCGAGCCGACTGGACCGCCGGCAACAACAGGGCGATTAGAATTCCGATAATGGCAATCACCACCAACAGCTCGACCAGGGTAAACGCTTTGTGCTCGCGACGAACGTTAACCACGGCGATTCGTCCTTCTTTGAACGATTGACTACCAGCGAGTGTCGTACTCAGCCTTCTCGCTGGTTGCCTTCGTTCATTCAAAAGGTAAGGCTCAGCGGCTAATGCGTCGTTTGCGCGCAACGGCGGCGACCGCTCCGAAGAGACCGAAGCACATCAACGTAAACGTCGACGGCTCAGGCACGGCAATAGCCGCGACGTCGAGTTCGAAGATGGAATGGCCATATTGGGTCTGGGCCTCTCCTACGGTGACTCGCGTCGTTCCATACATCATGAGGTAACGTCCCATGGGCGTACCTTCAACCGAAGAGGAATCGGCTGTACCGTTTTCCGCGGTGAAGGTCTCGGTGACGAAGTCGAACGTGTCGTCGGTGGCTCCCCCGCTTCCGCTGACGCCAGTTCGGCCGGTCACACTCGCGATTTCCGTCCAGTTGGTCGGATCCGTATCGACCCCTTGGGCGGAGGTGCGAACCAAGAGCTGATAGTCCTTGGAATGGGCCGTTTCCCAATCGATCGCAACGGTCTGAATCGTGTAATCCTGGCCCAAGTCGACATAGATCCACTGGTTATCGGCGTGTGCCGAACTCCAACGCGTGCCCGTGTTGTCGTCAAACGCATTCTGCGGTGCCAGTTCTACTTTTTCGACACTCGAGGAAACCGCGGTCGATTCGTCGAGATCGAGCCACTCAGCTCTGACTGCTCCAGGCATCATGCAAGCCACGGCCACGGCTGCAATGGTGACTCGACTTGCACGGACCGTTTGCTCTAGCGTAATCCACGCGAAAAGGTTCATGCGTCAACTCCTTATGTTAATGTGATGATTTCGGCAACCGTTTTTTTTCGGATTCGGCCGAAGGTGTTCGCGTTAAAATGCTGACTTCAAAAATGGAGTGGCCGTATTCGGTGGCGCGAGTAAGCCCATGCACCATCAAGTACCGTCCCATCGGGACGCTGGCCACTGAAGAAGACTGGGCCGTACCTACCAGTGATTCGAAGGTTGCGGTGTCAAAATCGAATGTGTCGTCAAAACGCCCACCGTCTCCGTCGACGTCGCGCCGGCCGTTCACACTGGCGATTTCTGTCCAGTTGGTAGGATCCTTGTCGATCCCTTGGTCTGCCGTGCGGACCAACAACTTGTAGTCCTCGGCATGTGCTGTCTCCCAGTCAATCGCGACCTTCTGAAGCACGTAGTCCTGACCCAAGTCGATGTAGATCCATTGATTGTCGGTGTGCTCCGAACTCCAACGGGTGCCTGGGTCACCGTCGAACACATACAACGGTGCGGTATCCGCTCTTTCTTGACTGGAGGCAACCACAGTCGGTTGGCCGAGCACGAACCATCCGGGTCGTTTCAATCGCGCGAAGCCTTCTCTGTTGGCGGCCAGCGTTTGGAGTTCACCTTGTGCCATGGTGATACGCACGGCCTTGCCCTCTTCTAGCACTAAGGAATGGTCATGAGACGACCGTTGGGAAGGCGTGCGGGGAGTTGCTTCCACCAGACCGGAAAACACGTGGACCTCGGTCGTGCCGTCGCGTTGGACCATCACCCCGAATTCGGTGCCCAAGTCGATTACTTTTGCCGCGGGTGTTTCGACGGTGAAGCCCACGGCGTCTCCCGGCGCCCGAGCGAACATGCGTCCCAATTGCATGTACGCGGCGTTCTTTTGCGAGAGAGCAAATCGCCCAGGACCTTCCACGGTAATGCTGGCACCGGTTTCGAAGCGGAGTTGTACGATTCCGGCCGTTAGAATTAGTTGGTCACCCTGCCGCAATGAAGTGCCCACGGTTGGACGCAGTGACGAATCGCTGGCCCACACCACGTCGCACGCTTCGACCAATTCGGCGACCACCGGTTCGATCGATTCGACCGGCTGCACGCCGGGCCGCTGAGCCAGATCCCATCCGTTCCGACTGGGCCAAACCACGGCCACCACGACAGCCCAAAACGCCAAGGTCAAGGCGAGCGACACGATGAAAACTTGCCTCGGCCTCGTTCGCCAATCGAGACCGCCGACCCGTCGGGCGATGGTACTGCTGAGCACATGCAGATCGCTCGTTGCCCGATCGGACGACGCGGCCTCTTCGGCAGTGCAGGAAGCTTCGCCGGTTGAGAGGGTCATACACGACGTTTGCGGCGGGGCAGTTGCCGGGCACACTTCTTCCGGGCACAGTTCGGCGGTAAGAACGTCAAGATCGAATTCACTCCGCGCGGAATCCTTACTGGCGGCGATCCATTGCTGCAAGTGCATCGAGTCGTAGATATAGCGGACGTAATCCAAGCCGGATTGTCGATCGTCGATCACCAGTTGTTGAAGCCGCAACAGTTGCTCGTCGTCGATGTTGCCGCTGAGGCACAGATCGACCAGCTCGATGATTTCTCGCCGGTCGTCGGGCGTAGATTGGCGTTCTGCGATCATGCCGACTCCTCCGCTCGAAGAGTGTGCTCGACACAACGAAACAGAAAGCCACGGATGCGCTGTACGGCTTGACGCAGGGCATCGAACGATCGGTTGAGATCGGCCGCGATCTCTTTTCGGTCTTCATCGCCCGAGTAATAACGCAGGATGAGTTTGCGTTGGACGTCGCCGAGTCGGCCGAGGCATTTTTCGAGGGCTCCGCGACGGGAGTCGACCTCGTCGGCCGTTTCTGCCACCCGTTGAGAAATCGTTTCCAGAAACTCCGCACTCAATGACAACGCTTTGCGGTGCCGCGTAGCTTCTTTCCGATCGGCCAGGATTAAAAAGTAGGCAATCGTGCGGGACCAGGCGCCGAAATCCTTGCTGGGGTCGTACTGATCGAACTGCTCCCAGAGCCGAACGCGGACCCGTTGAGCGATTTCATCGGCCTCGGTCCAGTCGGGGACCATCGCCAGGATGAAAGCGTACAATCGGCGCTCGTGACGGCTCAACAGGCGGACGAACTCGTCAACCTGGGCTCTCGACAGCGATTCCGATCCCTGGCTGTTCACCGGCATTTCTCGCAAAGTTCATAGGGCGTCAGGGCCGCCAACCAAACCGTGCTACCGCACCGAGGCAAGAATTTGCTCCCGTTGGTCGCTGAAATCTCGCGCAAAAAACGGATTTCCGCAGTTCTGCAACGCGAATCGCATTGCGCATATAACAACTCTACGAGGTATTAAGCGGAAAAATTCGTGGCGTGACGGAGAATTGCCAGAAACGCCAGAAATTCGCCGTTGACCGGGGTCGTGGCGAGGCAAAAACGCGGCCGCGACGCCGCTATTGGTCTGGCCATTTTGACTTTACGGGTACCCGGAACAGCTTGCATACCCCTCGTTCGGCGTGGGCGGACAAGCCGCCCATGGCCCCCGACCTGCTGCGTCAATGTGGACAGATCGCCAAGAATGATTGACGCTGCAATACACGCGTCGCCACGGAGGGGAGACGCAACGCTCGCGCAGGTGCCGGTTTCTTCGTTCCCCCGGCTAACAGCGGCTCACGGCGATTTGCGAATCTTCAATTCGACGTGTTGCCCGGCGTCGATTTCTGCCTTCAACGGCGTCGTCTCGGGCGAACGGTACTCGGCCGGCACGGCGTCGGTCACCTGTTGCTGGGCGTCGTAGCTGATCACCCGAATTTTGTGAGGGCCCCGAATCACCCCGTCGCCATAGTGGAAGGTCGACACGACGTCGAACGTCCCGTCGGCCACGTTCACTTCGGCGGTAGCCGGCTTGGGGTGGGTTTGGGCGTCGAGCGGTGCCACTTGGGGGTCGAAGATTACCGTGATCGAATCGGCCGGGATCGGTGAGCCGTCGTCGTAGGTCACTTGGCCGGAAATCGAAACCAAAGGATAGGGGCTTGCGTCGTTGCAGCCGGTTGAGCAAAGCAGGGCCAGCAGCAACAACGCCGACGCTTCGCAAAAAGAAATCTGAGTGACGAGTAACTTTCGGGGTGCTGGCATTTTTTCTATGCTTCGAGCCGGTGGTGATCCCAGGGGTTGCAACCCCCGGGCTTGGAGTTGGTGTGCGAGCAAACGGAAGAATCGGTACGCAAGATTTGACGAATTGTTGCTTTCAGTGCCCGTTCAGAATGCATTGCCCGCGATGGGATAGCCGTCGGCCGAAAGCATCAGGCGATCCCAGACAGAGGCGTGGTTGGGATTGTTGGCCGTCACCTCGATACTGTCGCTAAGCCAGTGGACGCTGCCGTCGGCCAGGCAGGCGTGGACTCCGCCCACATGCATACTTCGGGCCGTTTGTTGGAAGTTCCACCAATTGCCGTCTGAACACGGCATACCCATCTTGGCTAGCGCCGCATCGCCTCCGACGGCCGCCCGAATGTCGGTACAAGCCATGGTGTCGTCGGCCTTAAGCGACTGAGAGTTGTTGGGGCCGAAGTCGTCGCCGATGTAACCGTGGGCCCAAAGGCCACTGGGTGCGCCGCCCGACATGGCCCAAACGCCGCGCGAGTCGAACGATGTCACGCCCGCGCGAATCTCGGCGACCAGGACGGTATTGCTCAGTCCGTCTCGAATTTGGGCCGTAGAAACGGCCGCGTTGGCGCCCATCACGCCACGAATCCGCGAATCGGCCCAGCCCTTGTCGCGCAACGCGGCGTCGGCTGGCAATCCGGAAATCTCGCCGCCGTGGGTATAGGTGCAATAACCCAGTGCCCCGTTGGCGGCGTAATTCCCTCGTGCCCAGCCGTCGCCCATCTGATTGGTCATCGAACTGCCCGAGCCGTCGAACGGCGTGCTGTTGTACGCGTCAGTGGGGCAAAGCATGAAGGAAAGTCGCGTACCGCGGGCCGTGCGGTTGTTGTCGTGTGGAATGGGATAATCGAGGTCGAACGTGTCGTAGAGCGACTGCTGTTCGAGATGCGGCAGGATCATGATGACCCAATTCTCGCGCAGGTTGGCGTTGTTCTTCTGGTCGACATCTGCATCCGATGCCCAATGAGAGCCCGGCGGAAACGACCCCCACTGGCTCTCGTAATTCAACAAGGCCAAGCCGATCTGTTTGAGGTTATTCTGGCACTGAAGCCGCCGAGCCGCCTCCCTGGCCGATTGCACGGCCGGCAACAGCAGGGCGATGAGGATACCGATGATCGCAATAACGACCAATAGTTCAACCAGAGTGAACGCGGTTTTCTTGCGCATAGCAACACCGCTCGTTTTTCGGTCAAGTCGTTTTGGAAAACAAACTGCCATCGCCCAAAAACATCAGCCCCGCTTGCGTGCATGGCGGACGGCCATTGCTACGCCAAGGCTCAATAGCGCCAGAAGCGAAAGCGTCGACGGCTCGGGAACCACGGTGCCCTCGAACTGGATCTCCGAAAATTGCACGCTGTTATTCGATTCGTTTTCGATATCTTTTGCCGTGGGGAACACCATCCGGTAGGAGGTGTAGGTCTCCGTGTTGGCGAACGACACGGGTGAACCGGCCGTAAAACGCTCGTCAGGCAACGAGAGCGTTCCCGACGAAATCAGTGTCCAGTCTTCGGCCGTGCCCGTGCTGTGGTTGGTACTGGTGATCGCGTCCAGGGTGCCGTAGAGCGCGTATGATGCCGGATCACGGCCGGCTACGTCGTTGGCCGTGGTGATCGTGAAGCTGGCAACCACCGACGCCCCGACCGACGGCGTGACGATGAACCCGGAATTCTCTCGCCCGAAGTTCAGATACTTCGTTGCGGTATTGCGATCGATTCCCTTATCGACCGTTTCCGCGGCCGGCGTGCTACTATTGCCGTCGAGGTCGATGGCGAGGATCGGGTCGCCCACAGAGAGAATCATTTCGGCCGACGCCGATGTCGCCAAGGCAAGGCAACAAAGCAGTACAATGCAACCAACAAGACTTTTCATGACATTTCCTTACTTCACAAAGAAACTTACGCGGCGCCAATCGCCGATTCATCTAGCGACGTATGTTGCCAAGCGTTTTTGGGTTCATCATCAACAGGCCGATTCCCAGCAGCACGCCAAGGGCCAGGGTCGACGGCTCGGGAACCACGGTGCCCTCGAATTGGATTTCCGAGAAACTCATGCAGTTGCCAGAGGTGGAGGTCGGATCCTTGACGAATGGGAAAACCATGCGGAAAGAGGTGTAGGCCTCCGTGTTATCAAACGAAACCGGTGTGCCGGCGGTAAAGCGATCATCCGGCAACGAGAGTCCGCCTGTTGAGATCAAGGTCCAGCTTTCCGCGGTGCCCGTGCTGTGATTGGTGCTCGTGACGGTATCCAGCGTGCCGTATAGTGCGTACGATGTCGGATCTCGAACGTAGTGGTCGTTGGCCGTGGTGATCGTGAAGCTGGTAACCACCGACGCCCCAACCGACGGCGTGACGATGAATCCGGAGTTCTCTCGCCCGAAGTTCAGATACTTCGTTGCGGTATCGCGATCGATTCCCTTGTCGACCGTCTCCGCGGCCGGCGTGCTACTGTCGCCGTCGAGGTCGATCGCGAGGATCGGGTCGCCGGCGGTAAGGATCATCTCGGCCGACGCCGATGTCGCCAAGGCAAGGCAACAAAGCAGTGCGACGCAAAAAACATGACTTTTCATGACCTTGCTCCCTTTCTGTCAACGATGATTTGGTTGCCTTGTGTAATAGAGAACCGCAAAGAAGAAACAGTTTCGTGCCGGGCGCGAACAATCGCCGTAAAACGAATCGCTACTCAGGGTTCTCATTCGTTGGTTGCCGCTGGGTTACGTCGACGTCGAACAATTCGATTTCGGCAATCTGAATCGAGTTGGGGATCTCCAACCGCGTCGCGAACGCAGCGCGAGCGCCTGCTGGGGTGAAAAAGTCGAAACGGTAATAACGATAGGCGGTCTCGTTCCCGGGTACGGCGAACGCCCGGGTTTCGAATCGCTGCCAGGGCGAACTTGCCAAATCGCTTGCCGCGAACCATTGGGCCGTGCCGCCGTCTAGGCGAGTGAAATGCTTTCCGTCTTGAGAGCCGCTCAGCCACCAGCAATACGGGTCTCGCTCCGGAGCGTCATTGGCCGAGGTAATCGTATAGCTTCGTACCACGTGTTGTTCGCCGTCGGCGAAACGGAACACGACGTAAGTACCCATTGGCTTGAAGGCCAGCCATTTGGTTTCGATGTCGTTGTCGAAAGCGCGGCCGTACGATTCTTTCGTCGCATTTTCGCCCCCACCGGAAATCGCGCCGGCAAGTCGGCCGTTCTCTTCGGCATCGGTCAGATCATGGCCTACCGGACCGGTCAGGACTATCTGCGGGGTGGCGTCGGCCGAAGGGGGTAATTCACCGGCACCCCATCCCGGTTGTTGCAGCCGCACGAAGTCTTCTGCTTTGGCGGCCAGCGTCTCGAATTTGCCTTGCGCCATGGCGATACGCGCGGCCCTGCCCTCCTCGAGTACCAGGGATTGTTCACCCGACGACTGCCGGGACGGCGTGCGGGGAGTTGCTTCCACCAAGCCAGAGAACACATGAACTTCGGTAGAACCGTCGCGCTCGACCATCACGCCAAACTCGGTACCCAGGTCGACCACGGTGGCCGCCGGGGTTTCGATGGTGAAGCCCAGGGCATCGCCAGACGCCCGAGCAAACGTGCATCCCAGTTTCATCCGCGCAGCGTTCCTTTCGGCAAGCACGAATGTGGCTGGGCCCTCCAAAGTGACCAGGGCCCCGGACTCGAAGCGGATCTGGACAAGGCCGGCTGCCAGGTTCAGCATGTCACCTTGCCGCAAGGGCGTTCCCGCGGTGGGCTGCAATTGCGAATCGCCGCGCCACACCGCGTCGAACGTCTCGACGAGTTCCGCCACGATAGGTTTGGTCGATTCGACGGCCGTCTCGCTTGGCTTTTGAACCATCTCGACCGAATTGGGACGCAACACGAAGAAGAGGAAAAAAACACCCCAGAAGACCAAGGTTACCGCCAGTGTTGCGGCCACGTTGCCCAGCCAACGCCCGGTACCTGCCCACGAACGAGAGGCCGTGTATGAAGGAGCCGGCTGCGGTGTCTCGTCGACAGCCTCGGTCAGCGTAATATGGCGGCTGCCGACCGCATTGCCAAGTCGCCATTGAAGCAGGGCGTCGACCTGCATGTATTGGCGATACTGTGCCCGTGCGTCGTTGTCCTCCAACAGCAAGGTCTCCAGCGACGCGAACTCGTCCGGCTCAAGCGGACGTTCGGTGGTAACCCGAAGCAGGGTGGCCAAATCGTGCGTAGGCTGATTGCCGGCCATGCTAGGGGTTCTCCTTGGCGGCCAGCTTCGAGCCGATGCATTTGCCCAACGCGATTCGAATACGATACAACGCATCGGAAACCGCGCCGGTCGAACGGTTCAGCTTTTCGGCGATCGATGTTACCGAGAGGGCCAACGAGTAGCGCAGTTCGAGCAAGTGGCGTTGCTTTTCGGCCAGACCGTCCATGCACTTCTCCAAGGCGTCGTAGGCAGCCGATGCGTCGCGAGCCGACTCGTCGGCGTCGTGCGACAACAGCTCGACCAGTTCCTCGCTGAACACCAGCCGGTCGCGGCCGCGGCGCTCTCGGTAGGCCAATACCTGAAGTTGTGCGAACCGGCACGCCCAGGGCCAAAAATCTCGCTCCGAGGAGAATTCTTCTCGCTTACGCCAAAGCGCCAAATTCGTTTCACTCAACACGTCCCGCGCGTCTTCGGCGTTGGGAACCAGCGGCCGAATGTAGGCGAACAGCCCCTGCTGGGCGCGGTTCATCAGGGCCACGAAGGCTTCGGTCGTGTCGAGATTCGGCATGATGGACGACTATCGGAACATCGGACAAACAACGCGCGGAAGCGGCAGGGACGGCAAAGCGGCCTCCCCCTCTAGGCAGTAACCACAGGCCGCAGAATCGCTACGCTGAGTGCAAGGATCTACGATTCCGAGGACGAACCATGCTACTACTGCCACTGTATATATTTAGGTCTACCCGAGAGAATCTCAGACGAGAAATCCGTTCTTGCCGTAAGATGCTATTGCCAATGGAGTTGCGGCGAACCAGAGCGGCGCCCAAGTGGCGGGAACACACGAATTATGGCCGCCCAAACGACCTGAGCGGGATTCTCAGTCGTGGCTGTGGGCCGAAGGAACGGCACCAAATTCCGGAAAAGAATAGCCCCACCCGACATGCGAAATCAACGCCGTCGCTACTTCGTCGCGTCGAGAAAACCCTTCAGTTCAGCGTAGTAATGCATCGGCTGGGGGTCGTTGTGGTCGCGGTCCTCGAAGGTGATCATTTGCTTGGGCTCGTTGGCGGCGTCGAACAGTCGCTTGCCGAACTCGTACGGCACGATCGTGTCGTACGTGCTGTGAGTGATCAACAACGGGCCGTGATAGTCGACGATCTTCGAGGCCGAGTCGAGCCGAGTGTGCATCGCTAGTCGCACGGGCAGCCAAGGATAGTGGTACGCGGCCACTTCGGGCAACGAATTGAAGGAGCTTTCCACGACCAACGCGCGAGCACCGTCCTTGGCAGCCAAATCGACGGCCACGGCCCCGCCCAGCGAGCGACCCATCATCACCAGTTCGTTCTCGGCAACGCCCTCGCGCTGCGCCAGCCACGCTCGGGCCGCCCGGGCGTCGGCTAAAACACCCTTCTCGTTGGGCTTTCCCTCGCTACGACCGTAGCCACGGTAGTCGAAGATCAGGACCGAGACGCCCACCACCTCGTTGAGTACGCGCAACATCTCAGCACGATGCGCGAGATTTCCGGCGTTTCCGTGGCAAAAGAGCACGGCCGCGCGGGGACTGTCGTGTGGCACGTACCAACCGTGAAGTCGCGTACCGTCGGCCGCCTCGAACCAAACGTCTTCGAACGTCAACCCGGGCGGGTGCCAATCGCCCGCCGGGTAGCGGCTGGGGAAGAAAATAAGAGTCTCTTCGAGGAACATCATTATCACCACGATGAGCAGGTAGGCTACCAGTAGCGGCCGGGCGCAACGCCACACGCTTCCGAACACTCGGCCAACCAAGGAAAAGCGCTTCGGTGTTTCAAGCGGCGGCGACGGCGGTGCGGTTTGTAGCATCGGACGGCGGTGGCACCTAACCAAAGAGCCGTACCCGGGCGGGGAACGGCTCTTTAGCGAGACTTCCTTTGTGTAGCAAAGAGCTTCCGTCAGAACTGGTAGTTCGGGTTGCGGATGTCGAAATCGGCATCGGTAAATCCGTTGTTCAACCGCAGATTGACGTAGGTGTATTCCTCGAGCAATTCGGGGGTGCCGCCGGGCTGCTTGGGCCAACTCCACGAAGCGTAACGGATGGGGACGTTGAGTTCGTCGTCGACAAAAATCCGAGCCAAGTGGAACAGAAAATCTCGCCGCGGCACGGGGTGCTTCACCTGAATGCAGGTGCAGGAGCGACCGTCGATCTTCACTCCCGGGTAGCAGTTCACCTCGCACTCGCCGAATTGCGAATCGTGCTCACCGATTTCGATCATGCGACGCGTGAGGTTGAGGACACCGATTTCCGTGATCGGATACCGCTGCCCCTGCATGGCGATGAAACCGTCGGGCGGAAGCGAAACCGTACCGAACATGGTCTTTTTCATACCCGTGCCATGGGCCCACATCTTGCCGTCGTTCTTGCCGGCCACATAGATTACCTCTTGTCCCTTCATCGACTCGGGACCGACGAAATAGCCGTACACGCTGAAGGGCCGGTGACGAATTTTAACGAACATGTACTCGTGCTCACCCACCGCACCCTTGATGCGTTCTCGCTTGATCATGGTGGCCGAGTAGTCTTGGATTCTCTCGATGTTTTTCGAGCCTTCGCGGGCCCAACGCAGGCAGGCCATCAGCGGGTGTTCGTTGGGGTTGGCGGCCGCCATGAACGAAGCCGCCGATCCCATCTCCGGACCGCGTTCCGCCACACGGAGCGGCTGTTGGGCTGCCGCTTGCGAAGCGGCCGGATAGCCGGGCTGGGTTTGCTGCATGGGCACTTGGTTCCCATAACCGTTTGCCGCTTGGGCAGGACGATAGGGGGCTCTCGGTTGAGCCGTTTGCCCGGCAGGTGCCGATTGTTGATAAGAACGCTGCGGTGTCGTCCCATAGGCCGGCTGCTGGGCGTAGGGCGCTTGCGCTGGCTGCTGTTGCTGGTTGTACGGCGATTGCGCCGGCTGCTGGGCATACGGCGCTTGTGCTGGTTGCTGGGCGTATGGTGCTTGAGCCGACGGCCGAACCTGAGTGGCCTGAGCGGGGTAGCCTTGCGACGGGTATCGGTCATACGATGAACCGTATTGTGCCAGAGCTGCCGCAGGCAATAGGAACAGCGCCGTCAACGTTAGCGCAGAAAGCCAACGGTAGGACACGGTGCTTCGGGTCATCGGGTACACTCCTTTGCCATCAACGTTGAAGACGGTGAACGATTTCGCAATCGTTGGAAATCGTTTCGCCGGTTGTTGTCTCGCCTAAGTGGGAATTAAACGCAAGTGATGTGCCAAGTAGCTGGAAAACAGACGGTTGACGCCCTGTTTACGCGACAAGGTGTTCTGGTGCTAGCAATTCCACGTTCGACACCAATTAAACTGGGCGGTGAGTTGCCATCCCATTCTTTGGCCTTATCGCAATATCTTCAAGACAGAATTACAATGTTTTGACGCCCAAGGGTGGCTTACCCAGTCGGCAGGGATCGTCCGTTCCGCACATCCATCAACGGTTTCCGTAGTTTACCCATTTTCCGCCTTCGTGAGGAGCCCAGTTTTGCGTTCGCCAGAACCTGAGATCACCGCCATCGTGTCTGTCCCGTTCGAAGAAAACTGCTATGTGGCACGCTGGCCCGACCGCAGTGACTGCCTGGTGGTAGACCCCGGCTTGGAGCCCGACAAGATCGTGGAATACCTCAATCAATACCAGCTAACCCCGGCGGCGATCCTCAACACCCACGGCCACAGCGACCACATCGCTGGCAATGGCTCACTCAAAGCCCACTGGCCCGACTGTCCGCTGGTAATTGGCTCCATCGATGCCGCAAAGCTGACCGACCCACAATTGAACCTCTCGGCCGCATTTGGCGTGGGATTGGTCAGCCCCGAGGCCGACGAAACGGTCGACGACGGCGACACCCGTCAACTGGCCGGTTTTTCGCTAAAAGTCTTCGCCATCCCCGGGCATTCGGCTGGACACGTCGTGTATCTGATCGAGAATAACGAACAACCGATCGTTTTCGTGGGCGACGTGATCTTCTCGGGCAGCATTGGTCGCCACGACTTCCCCGACGGCAACTTCAAAGCCCTCCGCGAGGGCATCCATCAGAAGCTCTTCACACTATCCGACGATACGGTCCTGCTGCCCGGCCACGGCCCGGCAACGACCGTGGGCATCGAAAAACGCACGAACCCCTTCGTCGGTGTGGGAGGGTAACGGCTGCCAGTGGCTGATTGTCCGCCGCTGCTGAAGCAAGGGCAGGCGAGCCGTCCATGGCACCGTGGATTTTTCGTCAAAGAAAAAGCCTTGTCCTATTGGCGGCCGGCTTCCATTTGCATCCAGTCGGGGATGTGCTGGATGTGGCCGGAACGGTCGACCATGGCCAAGGTCACGTTGCCGACGGCCAGGATCTCGCCGTCGCGCAATAGTTGGTAGGCATGCTCGATTTTGGCGGCCGTTACCCGGGTGACCTTCGTGCGAACGATAAGCAGATCGTCGTATCGCGCCGGCTTGCGGTAGCGGACTTCGGCCTTGGCCACCACGATCAGCAGGCCGTCCTCCTCCATTTTGCGGTAACTGCCTCCCGATGCCCTGAGCAACTCGGTGCGGCCGATTTCAAAGTAGGTCAAATAGGTGCTGTGGTGCAGGAAACCCATGGGGTCGGTTTCCTGATAACGAACGCGGATCTCGATTTCGTGTTCGGTAAGCATCGTCGTAAAGAAGTCCAGCTCAGGGGGGCGAAAAATGGTTACCAAGCTTTCAGGCACTCTTCGGATCGACCGACAAATAACATACCGATTTGCCGGGCCATGCTTCGCGACGGTCCTCGGGTTCCGCCATAGAAAACGGGAAGTCATTTGTCGGGCCGCCCTCATCTTAGTCATCGCCTTGGATTCCTGATAGGCGGACACCGCTTGGCAAGGCTCCGCCGTGTGCGACGCCTTCTCGTGGATTGCAATGCTGTCGCGCCATCGCGGTTGACGGAAACTGGCCAAGCGCCTATAGTTAGGTGGCTTCGCATCCCATCGGCTTCGTGCCAGTGTGACTAGGTGTGATCAGATCGTCGATCTGAGTCGCAATCAGCCAACACCTCCATTCGTGGGAAACGGATCGATGTTCCCACGCGAACCATAACTAAGTCTCTCTCCCGCGGTTGTAAGGCATGAGTTTCGACGAAGCGGCTGGTACTACCGATTTTTCCACGATGCGGGGACGCAACTACCCGGCAATCCGCCAATTCACCGTGTTTCTCGAGAATCGGGTGGGGCAGTTGCTGGAATTGGTGCGCCGGTTCGAGGGGAGCAAGGTGCGCATCGTTGCCCTGTCGATTGTCGACTCCTCGGAGTGTGCCTTCGTGCGTCTGTTGCTGAGCCATCCAGAGGAAGGCCGAGAGATTCTGGAGCGGGCCGGCTTGGCGATCATCGAAAGCGACCTGATCGGCATCGAACTACCCGACGGCAACCAGCCGCTGATCGACGTGTGCACCGCGCTGCTTCAGGCCGAGGTGAACATCATCCAGGCCTATCCGTTGCTGGTTCGCCCTCGGGATCGGGCGGCCGTGGCCCTGATGGTCGACAATATCGAGATGGGCCAAGAGACGCTGGCCGCCAAAGGGTTCACGATGATCACCGAAGGCGACTTGCTAGACGAAGCACATTAGCTCAAACGCTCACGACTTCATCTCGGGCGGAAGCTTGTCGATTCCTTTTACCTGCACGCGCACCACCGAGTCCCAGCGGACCAGGGTTAGCGTGAAGTTGTCTTCGCCATCCTTCACGGCGAACACACCATGGGTTTGATGCGACAAGGCCGGAGCGAATTGGTCGACAACGACCGTCTCGCCGTCGCTAAGGTGGAGTTCCACCGTCGCATTCTCGGGCTTGGTTGCCCAAAGGCGTGGGAACATGTCGATCAGGGCGTTTGACGGCGGTGACGCCGCGGACGGGATGATCGCTGAATCTCCCGCTTTGTCAACCTGCGGCAATCCGGCCGGTACGTTCGGCGGCACCCCATCGGCACGTCCGACTCCCAAGTCTTGCTCGGCTTCTTCTTGCTCCTTCTCGGTGAGCGCATCGTACGAAGGGATGCGAAACCGGGCGCCGCATTCGGGGCATTCACCGGGTCTGCCCTGCAGCGTTGCCGAGCCGTGCAATCGGTGCCCGTTGGGACAAAGAAACTCGATTTGAGCCTCCTCCTTCATCGATGGTTCGGATCCGAGGTTGGAATCGGTGAGTTCGGTTCCCGCAAAGCCAATCTCGTCGTCACTGTGCGTAGCCTGTTCGATGTCGGCCGGATCGGGAATCCGAAACTTCACCCCGCAACGGGGACACTTAGCCGCCCGCCCCGCCATGGTGTCCGCGCAATGGATTTGGTGCCCATTGGGACAGAGGAATTCGAGCATAGGAGCCTCCGCCGACATCCAGTCACCCCCCCGAGAAGGTCGGAAGGACCACCACGGTAGCATCTTCTATCAATGGTACCTTACTATCGAAACAGAAACAATCATCATGTGGTTCCCACAGTATCGGGTTTCTTTCCCAACTGGCTCCTCAACACCGTCTTGCCGTACTGGGGCAAGTACCTTGCGCAGAATCGCCCCCAAAGGGCGTCGTGGCGGCACCACCCTTTTGCCTAGCCGCAAGGCCAGCCCGACCGATGGCCCAGCCGTGGCATCGCCGGGTGACGGCGTATGCTTGACACGGGTTGCCAGTCTGCGACACTATGGGTTTGCTGGTTGGAATAGAGAGATCTTCCTCGTCGCTGTTTTCCCCCGCGAGTCGTGGTATGTCGATACTCGTCGTCTGTCCCAGTTGCCACAAAAGCTTCAAAGTTAGCGATAAATTCGCCGGCAAGTCGGGGCCCTGCCCTAGCTGTAAAAATACGATCAAGGTGCCGGAAAAGACGGGCGAAGTGAAGGTTCACGGCGCCGAGGAGTTTTCCGACGGCGGACGGGGACGTTCGGGTGAGATGCTCACCAAGCCCGTCGCCCGGGAAGAAACCACCTTTCAACCGGTCGTGGCGGCTGGCATCGCTGCCGGCGTGCTGATGGTTTTGGCGATTTCGTTCGTCGCCGGCAAGGTCATTGCCGGAAGCCTTGTAGTGCGAGGCGTGGGCTTGCTTATCTTGTCGCCGGCCCTGGTCGTGGCAGCCTACACGTTTCTGCGCAACGACGAACTCGAACCCTATCGCGGCGTGCAGCTTTGGATCCGTGCGTTGATCTGCGGAACCGTCTATACGGTCCTCTGGGGTGTCTTTGCCTATGTATCTCGGGTTTTCCTCTTCCCCGAGCCCGAACTCTGGCAGTGGATGTTCGTGATACCCCCGTTCGTCGCTCTCGGCGGTGTGGCGCCCAACATGAGTCTCGATTTAGACTATGGCAACGGCGCGCTGCATTACGTGTTCTACGTGCTGCTGACCGTGTTGCTCGCCTGGGTGGCCGGCATGGGATGGGTCTGGCAAGGACCGCCGACCGGAGTGATTTAGACTCGCGCCTTGTTGGGTTTCGTAAGAGGCGGGTCGCCTCAGGCGGCTCGCATCTCCGTGTCGATCACTGGGCGTCGATCACTGGTCGACAAACCAACCCGGAATCAAATTCAATCGATGGCGCGACAAATACCCCCACGCCAGGCAGTGCGTATCCACTCGCCAAATGTACCACGACGAGATGGCTAAGCGATCGGCTGTGATGATTGGCGGGAACCTGTCGCTCTGCTTGTTCGATTTCTCCTTTCGAAGTCGTGCCAAAGCAAGCAACCATTTAGGTTGGTTCATCGCGGCGCCATTCCATAGAGGCTGGTGAGCTAGACTTTCAACGAGGGCGTCACCTTGTGGCGTTTTTCTGAATGCTTGGTTCTCTGATTGTCCGGGACCATTCGTGCTCACCCTTCCCGCAGCCCCGCACGAACACGAGCCTCGATACGATGGATTGGTTGAAAGAGTCTGTCGAGATCCTGGCCGGCACGCCGGTCGTCGGTTATCTGCCCGACACTCTGGCAGCCACCGAACCGACAGCACTTAGTGCGTTAGCCCTTACGGCATCGAGACGGTTTCAAGCGGCCGACGTGGCCCTTCAGTGGCTCGTAGACCAACAGGCGCCAGACGGCAGCCTTTCGATCGACGGCGCAGGCGACTCACCCCGTTGGCCGACCGGTTGGGCCGTCTTGGCATGGCACGCGGCCCTCGACGCCAAACAAGCTCTGGGCGAAACCCACGCTCAACGTCCCAACGACTCCGTCGTAGCGTCTCGCCAAATCGCAATCGATCGCGCCGTTTCGTGGATTCTTGCGACGGCGGGGACCACGTTCAGCAATGCCGGCGTGCTCGGGCACGACACCACCCTGCGCGGCTGGGCCTGGGTCGCCGATACCCACAGTTGGGTTGAGCCTACGGCAATTCAAGTGTTGGCCCTGAAGGCCACAGGAAACGGGCAACACGAGAGATGCCGCGAGGCGGTTCGGCTGCTGCTCGACCGCATGTTGCCCTCGGGCGGGTGGAACTACGGCAACACCCGGGTGCTTGGCAACACGCTACGGCCCGTCGTTCAATCCACGGGCCTTGCGTTGGCCGCCTTGGCCGGCGAACCGGACGCTCTGCAGCGTGTTCGTCCTTCGTTGGACTACCTCCGCGGCGAACTTTCCGGCCAAACCACAACGGCGTCGTTGGCCTACGCACTGCTCGGCGGTGCCGCCTTTGGGCTGCAGTTCGACAACGCGCAGCGTTGGCTCGCGGCGGCCTGCCAGCGCACACTCGCGCGAGACCGTTCTGCTTACAAGCTGGCCCTGGCCGTGCTCGCAGCGAACCCGGCGAAAAGCGGTTTGTTCGCGGAAAAGGAAATTATATCATCATGAAACCCGGTTGCCCGAAACAAGACAAAACGCTCTCGTCCAACGGCACATTCGACCGGCGAGCCCTTTTGGCCGGCGCGTCGGCTGTGGCCGTTGGTGCCGTGGCTTTTCCGCTGATCAAGCGATTGACCGGGCAACGTGCGTCGGTGTTTGTCGCGCGGCATCAGCGTTACAGTGGGCCGCTGGCGCGAACCATCCGCGACGGTCTGCTCGCCACCGGTTTCGACCCGAGTTGGGTTCGCGACAAACGGGTGATCCTGAAGCCCAACATGGTGGAACCCGACCGGCGTTCGCCTCAAATGACTACCCATCCGGCGATGGTCGCAGCCGCGGCCGAAGTCTTTCTGGCCTGGGGTGCCGACGTGGCAGTTGGCGAAGCGCCGGCCCACGTTCGCGATACCGACATGGCTCTGGTGGAATCGGGAATCGACAGCGTGATCCGCTCGGAGAATCTTCCGTTTATCGACTTCAACTACGCGGAAACCACCACGGTGGCAAACCGCGGCGGCACGAGCAAGCTGCAGGAGCTCTTTTTCCCCACGGCTGTAACGGCAGCCGACCTGATTGTGTCGATGCCCAAGCTGAAAACGCATCATTGGGTGGGCATGACGGCGTCGTTGAAAAATATGTACGGCACGCTGCCCGGCCAGATTTACGGTTGGCCGAAAAACGTGCTGCACTTCGCCGGCATTCCGCAAACGGTGGTCGACATCAACGCTTCGCTTCCGAAGACGATCGCTATTGTCGACGGCATCCTGTGCATGGAAGGCGACGGCCCGATCATGGGCACACCCAAGCCGATGGGACTGGTTGCCGTGAGCACGAATTGCACGGCGCTCGACGCCACGCTGGCGCGAATTCTTGGCTTCGACCCGGCACGAGTGTCTTATCTCGAACTGGCCGACGGTCGCCTGGGCCCGATTGCCGACTATCACATCGAGCAAAAAGGTGAGCCCTGGCAAGGGCTGGTCAACCCATTCGCGATCGTCGACACGCCCCACCTGCAACAGATGCGGGCCGATGCGTAGGGGCCGCTGGGGTTTTTTCGGCAGACGTCTTGTCGATCGGCGATCGGGGCGTTACGCTACCCCACAAGGAACCGGTCCCGTTGTTACCAAGCCAGCATCTCAATGACCAGCTCGATTCTCGACATCCCCGAAGTGGCCGCCTTGGATACGCGGCGCGATCTTATTCGTATTCCGCCGGAAACCGATGTGCCGCTGACCGATCGCGTAAGGGCGGTGATCGACACGGCCGAGTTTCGTCGGCTGGCTCATGTTAGCCAGTTGGGGCTGGTTTCGCTGGTCTATCCGGCGGCGATTCACACCCGATTCGAGCATTGCCTGGGCGTGTATCGCTTGGCCCTGCTGTATCTGAAGCAATTGGCCAACGACGAACGTTTTTCCCGAGCGGTGAGCCCCTGCGAGGCCGAAACGTTCATCGCCGCGGCCTTACTGCACGACCTGGGCCATTGGCCGTTTTGCCACACACTCGAAGATATTCGCCTGCCGAGCGTACCCGACCACGAGTTGTTCGCCAACAGTTTCCTGCTCGAAGGAGAGTTGGCCGACGTGTTGCGCGACGACTGGGGAATCAATCCCCGCGAGGTCGTTGCGTTGTTAAGCGGTGAGCCTCATCATTTGGCGGCGCAGATTTTGGGCAGCATGTTGTCGGGTCCGATCGACATCGACAAGATGGACTACCTGTTCCGCGACAGCCTCCACGCCGGGGTGCCCTACGGACGGCATTTCGATCAGCAGCGGTTGCTGGGCAGCTTGTGTTTGAATCGCCAAGGCAACGGCTTGGCCATCACCGACAAAGGCAAAACGGCCGCCGAACTGATGGTCTTCGCCCGCTACGTGATGTTCAGCGAAGTCTATTGGCACCACGGGGTCCGCGCGGCGACGGCCATGCTGCAACGAGCGTTTTACCTGTTGCACGGCCATTTGCAGCTCGACCAGCTCTTTCGGTTAACCGAAGAACCGATGATTGCCCAACTGCGGCAACTGGCAGGCGAAGGGCCGGCCGGCGACTTGCTCGATGGACTCTTCGGCCCCAAACGCCAGCTCTACAAGCGGCTGGCCCAATATAGCTTCATCGAACAACGGGAGCTTTACCTCCGGCTTGCCCGACGGCCGTATCCCTGGCTGGCTACCTGCGCCGAACACTTCACGACGCTGGTAAGCACGCGATTGGGACGAGTGGTGGCACCGCATGAGATTCTTTTCGACGCTCCACCGGTCCACCGCGAGGTGCAGTTCGACGTGGAGATTTTCTTTCCCAAGCAAGATCGCTACCTCACCCTGGGTGAGGTTTCGCCCGTGGTACGAACGCTGGCGACCGAGCAATTCGACGACTACGTCAAACGCGTGCGCGTGTTCGCCCATCCCCGCGTAGTCGAACCCCTGCGCCATCTGCCGAACCTTTCGGACTTGCTCGGCGAAGCGATTGATCGGATGGAATAGAACCTGCTCACGACGTTGGCGAATCCAACCGTCGCGCGGGGTGTTTTCACAAGGATTGGACGCGGTTGAGGTGGGCCGACACACGTCGTAACAGGACACGACGGTCTACCGGTTTGGCGATGAACTCGTTGCAGCCTGCGTCCAAGCATTCCTGTTGTTCGGGAATCATGGCCCCGGCAGACAAAGCAAGGATGGGCGAAGTCACGCCGGCCGACCGCAGATGGCGCACGGCGGCCAAGCCGTCGAGCACCGGCATTCGGATGTCCATGAGGATCAGGTCGAAGGGCTGTTGTTTCCTATGGGCGTCGAGCACCGATTCGACCCCGGTCTGGCCATTGTCGGCCACACTCACCCGATAGCCTTTATTCCGCAACATTCCGTGAAAGAGACGTTGGTGATCGTCGTTGTCTTCGACCAGCAGAACGCGGGGATAAACCCTATCGATCGGTTCCGATAGGGGACTCCCCGCGACCGGCGTTATATGTTCGAGAGCCGAAGACGAAGACATTGCCATCCGTTGTGTCCCTACGTTTTTGTCACTTCTACTGAGCCTCGCCAATTGAATGAACGGCAACAAGGCCACCTGGAGCCCAGCTTCAAGGCGTTTGGCCTTGACCAACCGTTCAATGAATATGCGAACACCAATAATGTCGCTCTGGCATATCGGCGGCGCACATCCTCCGGTCAACCTTGAGGAGATACGAGGTTATATATCGCGTACTGCTGACCTCTACTTAATAGAGACTACCGCAGGACGATTGTGGTTTCCCGTAGTCGCCACTTGCCAGAAGGGTCACCCGAACAAGTTCGGCGAGTGAATTGGCCTTCATTTTTTGCATGACTTTAGCACGCCGGACTTCGATGGTGCGTACACTAAGGCCCAATTCGGCAGCGATAGCTTTATTCGATCTGCCGTTGATCAAGGCATTGAGCACGTCGTGCTCGCCTTGGGTGAGTCTTTCCAGGCGGCGTCGAATCTTGGCCGTCTGGACGATCCGCCGCCGATTTTCGGCGTCCCACTTGAGCGCTTCCTGGATGGCCTCCCAGAGTTCCTGATCGCGACACGGCTTTTCGAGGAAGTTCAATGCGCCGGCCTTCATGGCCTGGACTACCATGGGGACGTCGCCGTGGGCCGAGATGAGGATCACGGGCAGATGGACATTGTCGTCGCGCATTTGGCGGAGCAGTTCCAGACCGCTCATTTCCGGCATGCGCACATCGAGCAACACGCAACCGGACTTCGACTTATCGCACAGATCGAGGAAGTCCTTTGCCGAACCGTACGATTCGGCCAGCAACTGCATCGAGCCCACCAACACCGACAGCGCATGTCGTACGGCGGGATCGTCGTCGATAATAAAAACAGTTGGTTCGTTATTGGCGACCGGATTCTGCATGGTGAATTGGCAAGCTGGCGATGAAGGTGGTGCCCCGATCCGGGTTTGCCGCTGCCCACAGCTGCCCCCCATGGTCCTCCACGATCGAACGGCTGATGGCAAGCCCCATGCCCATCCCGTTTGGCTTGGTCGTGTAGAACCGATCAAAAATCCTATCTATAGCCTCCGGAGGAATGCCTACCCCATTGTCGATTATTGCCACCTCGATGCGAGTTCCGTTAACGGAAGTACGAATCGTCAGTTCTCGTCGGACGGGTGGCACGTCGCGCATCGCCTCCAGGGCGTTGCGAATCAGATTGACTAATACTTGTTCGATATGGATTCGGTTTCCGCTGACCGGCGGCATGGCTTCCACCAGTTCAAACCGCAGGTTCACCCGATCTGAGCGGGCATCCACATCGACCAGCGCTGCAATATCGCGGATCACCTGATTCAAATCGAGCAGTGTCTCCGCAGGCTTCGACTTAGCCACGAAGCGACGCAGCCGGCGAATGATCTCCGCGGCGCGCGTGGCCTGCTCGTTCACCTGGTCCAACGAACTCAGCAGCAACTCGGATTGATTCATCTCGGTGCCCCGCACTAGTCGGGTACACGCTTGGGAATGGCTGGCGATGGCAGCCAACGGCTGGTTCAACTCGTGTGCCATCTCGGCCAGCATTTCCCCCATTGTACTCAGTCGGGCAACGTGAGCCAGCTCGTGCTGGTGTTGCCGCACGCGCTGATCCGCCTGTCGCCGTTGTTCCATCTCGACGCGAAGCTTGGAGTTCGCTTTGGCCAACTCGGCCGTGCGCAACGCCACGCGACGTTCCAGCTCATCGTGAGCACGCCGTAGTTTGGCTTCGGTCAACGCCAGCCGGCGTTCGCGCCGCAACCGGTCCAAGGCCTGGCGAATCACCGTGGGCAGCAGGCTGAGAAACGACTCAGTTTTAACGAGGTAGTCCAGCGCCCCACGCTTCATCATCTCGACGGCCACCGTCTCGTTACCGTGGCCCGTCATCACGACAAACGGCACCCGCGTGTTTCGCTGCTCCAACTCGTCGAGCAGGTCCTCGGCCAACATGTCGCACAGATTGTAGTCCAACAGCACCAAACGTGGGGAGCGCTCGTGCAACCATTTTCGGGCGGCAGCTCCGCTGTTGACGATGTCTGCCGCGTAACGCTCCTTGCCAAGCCGATGCTGAATCAAACGAGCCAACGCCGGATCATCCTCGACGATCAGAAGCGTCTGTGCATCGTGTTCTGAGGTGGGTTGCGTCCCCAGTGCCGTTTGTTGCTCGCGGTTGTACAACACGTCTTGTGTCTCGCCACACCTTAACCAACTTCGGTAACCCCATTGCGTCGGCTGCGGAAACACTTCCCGCACGATCGCTGCCCTCGATCGGTCAAGCCGGCGTCGCCACCCGGCATCTCCCCAGAACCCTTGTCATCATCCAGAGTCTGGAACGCTTTTGCTCACTCCCAATAACCTATTGACGTTTGCCTATTCATTTCATTGAACGGTCGGCTCAGGCCAAACGCCTGAATTTCCAGGCTTCCGGTTCTCAGATACGAATCTTTTTTGCTGCAGACCTCGATAATACGCTCTGATGATACGCTTTCCCGCCACAAACTGCACGTCTTCTATTGCATGAAAGCGTGATTTCCCGCCATGGCAAACATGCGATGAAACACCGTTTTGATGTTGGGGTTGGTCTGAAGTACCCCCGACAGGATTCGAACCTGTGACCTACAGTTTAGGAAACTGTTGCTCTATCCTCTGAGCTACGAGGGCAAATGTTTGTAAGTACTTGACTCCCAAGGGTTTTCGTGCCATACTTTAACCAAGGGTCGAGGCGACGACAACCATTACGACACCACGACCCTTCTTGCGACCCTTTCTTCGACCCTCACAACTTTGATTCTCACAGCCATGCCCAGACCATCAACGCCCAGGCCCAAAAAACCTCGCCCCGACTTTCCGCTTTACGCACATGCGAATGGAAACTGGTGCAAAACATACCAGGGCCGCAAATTCTACTTCGGTCCATGGGATGATCCCAAATCGGCCGAAGCCCGCTTCCAACTTTGGGAAAAAGCTGGACGACCTCCTGAGGTACCCGAACACACAAATGTAGCATTTCAGAAGAAGGGGGCCAAGTCGCCCCATCGCAGGAAGGGATTCCCCCTGTGGGCCCACCCTAATGGCCAATGGGCCAAAAAGATACAAGGGAAGGTCCACTACTTCGGCTCATGGGACAATCCTGACCAGGCACTTGAGGAATATCATACTTTGCTCCGTAGGCTCCATAACCCAATCGAGGAGGGAGCACCTCTAACGCTCCGTGACATGGTGGACCTTTTCTTGGGTGCCAAAAAGCTTATGGTCCCGACAGAAATGGCCAAGCGCACGTGGGAATACTACAAATTGACCAGTGAACAGTTGGTCAGAATTTTGGGAGAGGGCTATCGGGTGGACAAGATGACCCCGAATGACTTTGCCCATTTGCGGGCCGAACTGGCGAAGGGAGTTGCACCAATCACGCTATTCAGCCGAATGGGGCAGGTGCGGGCGATTTTCAATTGGGCCACTAAAACCGAACTCATCAGGGCTCCTCGGTATGGCACCTCGTTTGATAAACCAAGTCGGACCATATTGAGGAAGCACCGGAATCGCAAACCTAGAAAGCGATTCACGGCCGAGCAAATTCGACTCATGCTGGATGCCACCAAGCAACCTTTGCACGCAATGATCCTCCTGGGGATAAATTGTGCCCTTGGAAACAAAGATTGTGCTGAATTGAGCTTCAAGCATCTTGACTTGGAAGGTGGCCGCTTCGTTTTTCCCCGTGGAAAGACAGGGGTCGCACGCTGGGGCCCACTCTGGCCGGAAACCGTCAAAGCCATCCGAACATCATTGGATAGTCGCCCCAAACCAAAGGAGGATAAGTACAGGAACCGGATTTTCATCACAAAGTATGGCCATTCTTGGGGTGCGGGGCCCAAGCATGATGACCCAATTGCCAAAGAGATGCGAAAGTTGTGCAGGGGGCTGGGAATTTATCAAACCGGCGTCGGCTTTTATTCCCTCCGACATACATTCGTGACCATTGGGCGGAAGACAGCCGACATCGAAGCCGTGAAGTTCATTGCCGGCCACGCTGAAGACGCAAATGATATGTCGGCCTACTACGATGAAGACGACTTCGACAAAGAACAAGTAGACGTTCAGCGTTTACACACTGTAACAAACTACGTTCACGACTGGCTGTTCCCGCCCGTTGAAGACACTACTACCGTTGACCAACATACCGAGGAATGTCCATCTCCCGGTGACGACGCGAAGTCACAGGAAGAGGAGCGACCGTCTTAGATTCCAGGAAAGCGTCAAGTTGTTCCTGCGTCACCCGATACTGTGGTCGGGAGGAGGTTCGGGAAGCGATGTTGCTTGCGGCCAAGTCACCGTCGCGAATCCACCCGCGAACGGTGTCCCGGCAGACATGTAGCATCTTGGCGATTTCTGGTGGTGTGTAAATTTTCACTGGTAGTACCTCCGGACAAGTTCCACGATCACCAGGGCGTCTTCCAAGGCCGTGTGTGCCACCTCGCCAGCGATGCCGGCACGCTCCATGCACGTCTTCGTGTTGGGTATCGAATCGTCGGTCTTGGGGTTCCAATACAACATGCCGGGATCGACACACCGGTGTGTCATGGAGATCAACTCATCCCACTGGGGAAGCCGCCGAAGGAACTGCCTGTCGAAGCTGGCGAAGTTTTTGCCAGCAGGAACGACATGTCGCTTTTCGGAATCAATTCCACGTGCCTCAAGCCAAGTGCGAAAATCACGTGCTACCTCACTAGGTGTAAGGTAGCGAAAGTCCCCTTCCTCGGTCGCAATCCGTCGAAGAATCTTCGGGTGCATTGACAGAGCATACGCTGATCCCGTAATGACCTCGTGTTTCACATAGCAGTGAAACTTGGGAAGCTCCTCGATAGGTGTCTCCCAATCCTCGATCACGGCCCCGATTTCAAGGATCTGGTCTCGTTCCGGATCGAGCCCGGTGGTTTCGATATCAATGGACACATACGGTCGCATGTCATTCCCTCCCTACCCATAGGTTGTCGAAATCTTGGCAAGCTAATTCCGGTGTTGGTCCACGTCCGACCACGTCGTAATAAACAGCGGCCCAACCGTTGCCGTCTCGATGCAATTCAGGGCGGATGGTGGTTGTTGGCCGCAGAAGGTTGGCCGTTTGACGGCCGAGCCGTTCTTTAACGATTACGGCTGATTCAGCCTCAGAGGTAGCCCTTGCGGCCTCCATTTGTGCTTGCACTTCCTTGTACTCTGCGGCCCGCACTTGAGAGTCGGCTACTTGCTTCAAGGTTTGCCTTGTCAATTTGTCTTGGTATTCTTGAAGATTCATGTGTTACTCAATAGCATTCTGGAAATGGTTCATTTGGGTCGGTCAGATTGTGGCACCCTGGTTCGCCGTACCAGTTCTCTCCATCGCCGCAACAGTCGCAGACTTGAACATCATGCTGCAACATGCAGTAGGCACAGGGCGGATTACCGATATGGCATGAGCAGCTACCGGCGCTTATCATCTGGGCGTCTCGCTCATCGATCCAATCGAGAATGATTTGATGGTCACCCGTCTCCTCGAAGTGTGCCAGGACCTCTTCGTCTACCTGATTGAGGTTGAGGAAGCCGGTCCCATTACAGCGGGTACAATTCAAGCTCATTGCGTTCTCTTTTGGTGTTTCTCGCAAGCGTCGTGAGCCGCTTTGAATGTTCGATAGGGACCTCGCCGCCCGACGAAGTCCCAACTTTCATCTACCTGGATACAGGCGTGGTAATGCGGCGAAATCTTCACACCCTGAACTTCAGCCATCCAGGTGATCCGGTAATCGCCGCACCGCCACTCCTTGTAGGTCTTCTGGGTCTTGCCCCGAACACGTTTACGTTTGAAGTCCACTATCTTCGTTGCCCCCGCATGTGTCGAGGATGCATCAAGGAATACCGCATGTGCAAAGCTACTCCGCTAGGCACCTCAACTCTCCTCACACGTCGCCCGCACTCGGGGCATTTCGCTTGGGCACCACACTGAAGCTTTTCAAACTGGTGCCCACATTTGCACTCGAATTCATAGATTGGCATTAGTTCACCACTATGCAGTTGTTCAGGTTTTTGAGACTGATACGACGACCGACATCGTTCATGCCGGATACCACTGAACCGCTCGGGGAGTCCACGATTTGTTGAACGACCAACTTTTTCAACCACATGTCCGAGCCACGGCGGACGGGGTAAACGATGGTGTCGCCAGCTTTGATTTCACGGCCGACGAAATCTGTCACAAAACCTGTCATGCTGCTTCTCCTTGGAAGTGATAGAAAAGGTCTTCGAGGCACGCTTGGTAGTTCTCACAGGTTTCCAGCCGGGTTTTGAGTTCGCCGGTTGGCTTAATCCCGTCAAGTACGTAGCCCAACATCCCGGGGTGAAAATGTGGGTGAATCCCGTGTTGTGCAAAGAGAGCGTTTATCATGGATGTCCTCCTATAAGTACAACGATGTTTTTCAAGAAAGGAGGGGTGCTTTTATCTGATTTTCTTCAGAGATCTTCTCGCAGTAGAACGGGTCGAGTTCGATGGAGGTGGAGTGCCGCCCGATGCGTTTACACACTCGGACTACCGTTCCCGTCCCAGAAAACACGTCACAAACGGCACCACCCTCATGAGTGGAGAGCTTGATACATCGCTCGATAAGCCCCTCGTGCAGTTGCGTCTTGTGCCACCGGCGGCGCTGTTTGGAGTTGCCGACCACGCGGGGAAACTCATACCAACAGTCCAGAGGCACCTTGCCACCCTCGGCGGCCCGCTTATCGCCATTGAGTTGCCGCCACGATGGCACCTTGATGTGGTCGGGATACAAGGGAGCGCCTTTGTGTCGTAACCGGACGAGGGGACGATGCCCGGGGCCACAGTCTCGCGTGTTGTTCTGCCCAAAGGTGAACGACTGAACGAATGGCTTGGCCGTCACGTCGGGGTGTACCCTTTCGAGGTCTTCAATGAACGACCCCATCATCCAGGTCCATTTGGCGTTGTAGCTGACCCACGAGATACCCGCGTGCTCGACGAAGAGGTTCAGGCATTGCCACAAGAATTCGCGATATTTGTCTTTAGGTATCCTGTCCTTGTAGCTGTTGTACTTCAGGCCGATATTGTCGAACGGATCGGCGATAAGGCAATCGAAGTAGCCTAGCGTGGGAAGGACTTCGAGACAGTTGCCGCAGATGAGTTCATGCTTCATGGTGTGTATCCCGGGTGGAGAATCAGCGGAGAATAGACTTCACTTCATCGAGAGCATCCACCAACCGGTCGATTTCTTTGGTGGTGTTGGTGAAGCTGAAGCTGACACGCACGGAGCCAGGGATTCCGAGCGCTTGATGCAGGGGCTTGGCACAGTGGTACCCCGCCCGCACGGCGATGCCGCGATCGTCGAGCAACGTTGCGACATCGTGCGGGTGGTAGTCCATGGCGAAGCTGATTAGGCTGCCTCGCCTCATGGGGCCGAGAATGTTGACATGCTCCCGCAAATGCATGTAGGCATAGTTCGTCAGGGCATACTCTGACTGAACAAGGGCCCTGTTCTCTTGCAGGTAGTCAATAGCCGCTCCAAGCCCAATGGCTTGGATGATAGGCGGCGTGCCCACCTCGAAAGCATTGGCACCGCCACCGAACTCAACCGGTTTCATCCTTGCTTGGTGCTTGGCGTACAGCACGCCGATCCCGGTGGGGCCATACATCTTGTGCCCGCTGAAGGCCATGAAGTCGACGCCCATCTCGCGAACATCGTGCGTATAATGGGCGATGCTCTGAGCCGCATCCGCCACCACGATTGCCCCGTGTTGGTGGGCGAGTTCCACGACTTCTTCTACCCAGGGACCCGTGCCGAGCACATTGCTGACGACAGGGAAGGCAACAATCTTTGTCCGTTCCGTGATGTGTGGCCAAAAGTACGGTTCAAAGTCTGGGCCCAACGACACCACCCGAAGCTTCGCCCCGCGCCGCTTGGCGAGTTGCTCCCAGGGAAGACGATTGGAATCATGGTCCAGGATGGTAACCACAATCTCGTCGCCGGGCTCGATGTTGTGTTCCCAAGCCCGTGCTAGCAGGTTGATCGAATCGGTGGTGCCACTAGTGAAGATGATCTCGTCACGCTCGGCACCAATGAACCGAGCTACCTTGTCGCGGGCAGCTTCATAGGCCGCTGTCGTTCGCTCTGAGTAGCGGTGTATTCCACGATGGATGTTGCCATACTCGGTGTAGGCTTCCCGCATGGCGATCCGCGCTGTGGTGCAACACGGGGTGCTCGCTGCGTTATCCAAATAGATCATTCGGTGGCCCTCAATCCGATGGTGATGACTGGGATCAGATCCCCGCTCTCCACTGGGTCAGCGGGGTCTTGGTAATCAAGGCTCAACTGGGTTTGTGTCGAGCCGGTGGAATCGAGAATCAAGGCGAGATTTTCCAAGATGGCAGCAATTTTGCCCGGCCGAAACTTAGCTTCCTTGATTCTGGTGAGTGCGGCTTGGTTGATCTTCATCGTTTGAACTGCGGCCTCGTGACTTCGTTGAACCAGGCTTCCTCTTCACTCCCGTCCGTGGCCAAACCAACCGCCATGTCTTTCAATGTTTCGATGCGGGCGTCGGAGTCTTCGCGACTCATATCGAGGAACACATGCCCGCTGACCACGGCGTTCCAGCACGTTTTCACTCGCTGGAGGAGCCTTTCTTGGTGTTCTTTGCGAACGCGGGCCCGGTGGTTAGCGACCCTTAGAAGTGGTTTGTCTCCGGTGGGCTTGGCACAGAGTTCGTCTATGAAGACGACCGTGTTGCCCCCGATTGGCTCGCCGAGCAACCAGGCGTACAAGATGCACTGGTCGGCATACTCGGCATTGCAGTTCTCCATGTAGCCACGGTTGATCGTCAGACCACGGAAGTCATAGGCCATATAGAGCTTGTGCTCTTTGTTGTGGGACCGCGATTGCTTGCCCGAATAGCCGTCACGGCAAAGCATGTAACCCTTGGATGGGCTGGCAGCATATTGGCTGCAATACTGGCGGACCTTCCAATCGAGCACGATGGAAATACGACCTTGACCACGGTCGAGAACGAAGCGGCAATCTGGTTTGCCAAGGAAGGGAACACCGCCGATGTCACCTATCAACCGTGCTTCAAAGCGAGGCGGCTCGATGCTTTCCTTCAGCAGCGTCAGCAGTTCGTCGTAGGCCCCTGTAAGCTTGTACGCCTTGAAGGCGTGCTTTCCGGCCGCCAGAGCGAAGTCGCGGTTGTGTGGCTCAACTTGAGACTCAAAAAGGGCACCGAATTCGTACTCTGGGTCTGCACTGGGTCCGAAGATGGCCGAGTGGAGACACGCCTTGACGTAGGCGTCAAAGGCACTACCGACACTCATCGCATCCGTCTGTGGCAACTTGCCGGGCCGCGTTTCGCTGAGGTACTTCAGAAAGAACTCGGCAGGGTCTTTTTCAAACAGGGCCATCGCCGAGAAGCTCAAGTAGGTGGGAATTCGCACAGTCGATCTCCAGGTAGCGGACATTCAAGGTGTCAAGAAACTGCCGAACGCCATCGTCGATGCGTTGGGCTTCTTCTTCCTGCTCGTTGCGGCCGTGTTCTCGGTAAGGCACGCTGCGGCGTAGCAGGAAGTTGACCGAGGCGTGTTCGCGCTCGAACGTCAGCGCGATCTGGGTGAGTTGCTCGTGAACGGGGCAACCGTGGTGCCGGGCATAAAAGCACTGCAAGAGAAGGGGCGAGTCGGTGACAAGGGTTTCGACCCCACCACGGAGCAAGCGGTGCTCCGTATCAAACTGGCTGGAGAAGGTGTAAACGTAGTGCCAGGGTTCGATGCGGCGGCCTTCGTAGACGTACCGTTTGACGAATTCCTGGACCAGTTCGATGTTGGCTCCACGCTCTTTCAGATGCGTGAAGATTCGAGCCGCCAGTGTGCTCTTGCCGACACCCGGACCCCCAAAGAGGTTAATCCGGGGCATTGTTCGGAAAACTCCTTAACCCGCAAGGTTTGCCTAACCGATACAACCGTTGCGAGTGGTGCGTTTAATTCTGAAGGGGGGGGGGGGGGGGGGGGGGGGTGAAATGCAAGTTGCTCTGTTGTTGATGCTGATGGTTCCAGGGCAGGCTCAATGGGTTGGCTACGGGGAGTATCTGAACCTGGACGTTCGGGGAAGTAGCTGGGAGTTTCCGTTAGAGGAGCAAGTGAACTCACATCGGGAGTCCCTGTACTTCAATCCAGACCGGGCAAATGGCTTTCGTGTTGGGGTCGGTCGCCAGTTCGCCGATTGCTGGGAAGCAACTTGGAATTACACCTACTTCGACACGAGCGAGTCCGGGGAAAACACGACCGCAGGTCAATTCAATACAACGGGGCCTGCGTGGGCGGCAGGGACCACCCTCTATCAACACTCCTCGCTGAACTACAACGTCCACGACATTCAGTTCAGTCGAGTGCTTGAGGGCGACACGGTCGACCTCCGAGTTTTCGGAGGCTTCCGGTGGGCGATGATCGATTCAGAACGTGGCTTGAAGCTTGCAAATTTGGCACTCAACGAAACCACAAACCTTAATGCCTACGGGCTCAGGATCGGAGCCCAAATGGATTGGCGGATCGGAAGTTTCTCGCTTTTCGGCCGGGGTGCTGTTTCCGGGTTGTACGGCCAGTTTGAAGACCAATACACTCGCGCCGGTCTCAGCTATCAGTATGTTACCGACCGTAATTTCACGGGGGCCATACCTGTTGTTGATGTATCATTGGGAGGGCAATGGACCAACGGCACCCTGAGTGTGGCGGCTGGGTATGAGGTGTCGGTGTGGGGTAAACGCCCCGCCATCATCCAAGAGATTCCTTTCACCGACTTCCCGTTAGACGAGATCCGATTCTACGTCTGCGACGGGACCATGATGTTGCCGGGAGAGTATTGATGAGAGACGAAACATCCCTAACCCTCTCACCTGCCCAGGCTTTCGCCTGGGCTTCTTTTTGCGCCCATGGTGTTTTCATGCTTTAGGCAAGAATGCCCACTCGTTCGGGTGGTTGACCGTGCCAGCTGAGGTGTGGTAGAAACCTGTCGGGGTGTGGTTGGTATGGGGCCATCGTCAATGAAACGTTGTTGCACGGTTTTCAAATGGAGGGTCACATGCCTCGGGAATTTTCGGTCCAATCGATCAATGCCAGTCAGTTTTCTCCTCTGCCGTATACCAACGGGGCAAAGTGTCTTGAAATAGTGGGGCCGGGTGGATGTTTCGGTTTCCGCGCTAAGTGGACGCCCGACCGCGCAGCAACCTCGCCAGATGCGTGCGAGTTGATTCTCCTCGTCGACGAGAAGGTGTTACGTGTCTCAGGTTACCCATCGCACGGTTCTGTGTTTCGTAACCAATTTACTCGCTACAACCTCAAAATGCCTTTCGTCAACAAAATGCAAGAGTCCGGCTGGAAGGAAAGTGCTGGTTCAGGTTGGCGATGCTTACTTTTTATGCGATATGATGACGGCGGCGATCGCTGGGAAGAATCCCCCGATGTTTATATTGGGCGTGTTAACCCAGGTCAGGCGACGGTCGAGTTCATGAACGCATTCGGTGGCTTTTCAAATCACGGTGGAAGATTCGTAATTGAATATGGCTTCAAAGAGGGTACTGGGCCACCATGGCATCCGATCGAAAGTACGCTTCAGGAAGACGAGTAGTTAATTCCGTCTCGTTAACTCCTCGTCGACACCATTACGAGAATTACTAGGTCGTGAACCTGAGCGGCCGACAACGGTTCTTTCAAAAACAAGAAAGCTGTTTAAGGAGACCCATTGCATGAACGTTGAAGAACTCAAGGCGGCCTATCTCGCTAATGACGCCGTTCGTGCTATTTGCGACGAAATGGGTGCTCGCCAACGGAACCAAACGGAAACTAAACTACATCGGATGCTCTCGCTGCTTGGGAACGACGGGGCCTCAATCCGAAAGCCAGCATTGATTGCAGGTTTTCGGGAGCTTCAGCGTGTCGAGTGTGGCAAATACATCGAAGGCCGGCGTGGCTGGCCATCTCGATTTGTCTGGACCGTCGAGAGCATCAATGCATGTCGTGTTGCACAGGGAGAACAAATTGAGGCTGCTGAGTTTTCTCCAGTCGATGACGATGTTGATGACCAAGAACAAAATGACACGCTGGATCATTACTTCAATCTGCGGGCAGATTTTCAGGTCGAAATCGTCTTGCCGATCGACATGTCGCAGTCCGAAGCGAACCGTTTGGCGGCTTTCATACAGTCATTGCCACTCGATGATTTTCAGTAACACAGTTGCTTCACTGCTACACTTGACTCACGCCGGGTTTGCTGTTAATCCGCAGGCGTACGGCTAGAGGCGGTTTGAAACCGGTTTCGGGTTCATGTGTCCGCCAAACGAACAACCTAATACCAGTTTTGAAACGGCTTCTAGTCAACCAGAGAGACTTCGGTTTATCGAATTCGCCGTATTGACCCTCTGACGATAGGAGCGAGACATAATGCGAGTTGTCATCGAAGATTACGTTAAGAGTAATACCTCCGAGGCTCAGCTGGCCCCGTTGTGTGAAGCACTTTCCAAGCAAGGCTTTGCCGATACCTGCTGTATTGGAGGAATTCAAGGCACGTCAATTATCCTTAGATGTCCTGACGCAAAGCATGGTGTTATAGCGGACGCTTCTTCATTGTCTCAGGATGACATTAACCGGATTATCGCGATGCTCGAAGCATCGGTGTAAATTGACAAACGATCACGACAAAGCTGTGAAATAGAGCGGCGAAGATTCCAGCGATTCGATTGTTTGACGAATGGGACACGCTCTCGTTGTCGCTTGCTTTGCGAACCAAACCGCAGTCCTAAAGCCGGAACCCCAGAAAAACCACAACAACGCAGCGACTACCGAGCAGAAGTCGGACTTCTGAAACCGGCCGCCTGAGTGTTAGGCCGCGAAGTTGTGGTCTGGAGGTGAAAGACTGTTCCTTCTAGAAGCATGTTAGCATGAAAGCATTTCTCAGTTCCACGTACCTTGATCTTAAAAAGCATCGCAAGGCGGCCAAAGAAGCTATCGAGAGGTTGGGTTATCAGGTTGGGCGCATGGAAGTATTCGGGTCACGACCAGCCGAGCCATGTGAAACATGTCTTGCAGACATTGACGACTGCGACCTGTTCGTCGGCATATACGCCCATCGATATGGCTTCGTACCAGATGGCTCCGATGTGTCGATAACGGAAGCGGAGTTCGACCACGCCAAAGCAAAAGGCAAGCCACGATTTTGCTTCCTCATCCATGAAGACCACCCATGGTCTCCAAAGATGATAGAGCAAGAACCGGGTGCTTCAAAACTCCGCGCCTTTAAGGAAAAGATTCGTGCTGAACTGGTGTGCGACACTTTCACATCACCCCGCGATGTCGCATACAAGATTGCCGCGAGCCTCGGGAGATACTTGGCAGAATTCGCAGCAAATGCCTGCGCACCGGTCGCCGCCATTGACAATGTGGCGTGCATAATTCTCTGTGGCGGCTACGCGGAACGCCTTCGGCCACTTACCTATGACATCTCCAAAGTTACCTTGCCGATTGGCGGGCAGCCTGTCCTTGCGAGGGTAATCGCACTGGTGCAACAGTCCAAGAGAATTGCCAGAATAGTCTTGTCGGTCAACGAGAAGTATTCGGGGCAAGTCAGTTCCTTAGTCACGCATCGCTTCGCGGATTCCGCAAAGCCGATCGACTCCATCACCGACCCGCAGACTGAACCAGGAGAGAAGGCAGGACCAATCGGCGCAATACAGAATATCTTAAGTCGAGGTGATTATCGCGACCTCTTGGTGATTGGCGGCGACAACCTATTTGAATTTGCCATCGACGATTTCCTTACTTTCGCCGGCCGCCGTCATGGCAGTTCCAATGCTGTTTACAGTTTTCCCTCGTACGAGGATGCAAGCGAATACGGTGTCGCTCATCTCGGCCCAAACGACGAATTTTTGGATTTTCGTGAAAAGGCAACGGTCCCAACGTACCGAGATGTCAGCACTGCCTGCTACCTGTTTCGGAATGCGCAACTTGAGCTTGTCACACGCTACATTGGGTCTGGACATAACCCAGATAGCCTTGGCGGCTTTCTTCTCTGGTTAACCGAGAACGGCCATCCGATCTCTGGGTATCGATTCAAGTCGCCTTGGTTCGACATAGGAACAAGGGAGAAGCTTCTAGCCGCGAATATGCACTATCTCGTAAATTCACACCGTGGAAATGTCTTTGATTCCGAATTAAAGGACCCTGTCCAGTTGAGCCCCAGTTGCACCATAGTGAATTCCGTAGTAGGACCCAATGTTTACGTTGGCCCGAATGCCCGGATACGGGATTCTCGCGTTTCGGACTCGATAATCATGGAGAAGGCAATCGTTCAGAACGCAAGTGTCGAGGGGAGTGTTGTCGGGCCAGAAAGCGAGTTCGAGGGGCGAGTTTCGGAGATGATCTGCGGCCCTGGAAATCGGTTTATGGGTAATTCTAGAAACACCTGACACTGAGGGTATGGTGCTGAACCTTTCTGACTGGCTCCGTTGGCGTATGTCCACTGGGTGCGCCAAGGATACGGGCCCGAAGCGAGGCGTGAAACGCCCCTCGCGTCAACGAACCACCTCCGGCGACCGATCCGCAAGCTCTTGCGGGTGGACCGCCTCAACGGCGCTGAACTCGGCCCACACCGGGAAGTGGTCGGAGACCTCCAGGGCTTCGTCTTTAGTCAGGCCGAATTCGGCCATCAGATCCAGCACGCCCGTGTGGCCGATGAACTCGCCGGTGTGCCTGCCGTCGAACACCAGGTTGTCGTACATTTTGTTTCGCCGAGTGTTGGTGGTTGTGCCCGAAATCGCATGGGCAATGCCCGGAAGCTGGCCAAGCCGTCCCAAGTGATACTCATCTACGTTTAAGTCACCTAGCAAGATCACGTCGTCCTCGGTTGCCGCTCGTTGGACGGCCACGAACACGTCGGCCAGGGCGTCCAATTCGATATCGGTTTCGTCAGGGTCGGTGTGGATGTTCACCAACTGAAAGGTAAATGCTTTCTCTGCTGGCGGCCCTCGCGCTCGGAAACGGGCAACCAGCGGCTCCCGGTGTAGGAGATCTTGCGGATCGTCCATGGTGTAAACCGAGCCTTGTTCCAACTCGATCCGAGTCGTGTCGTAGACGAAGGCATATTGTTCCTTGCTCGACGTTCGCCCCAGGCGTGGCCCGATCACGTAGTCATACCTTGCTCCCTCGGCGTTGATAAGATCTACGAAGCGGGGCAGGATGGTCTGATCAACCGAGCGAACCTCTTGGATGGCAACCACGTCGAATCTTCTCGCAACATTCGCCAGAATATCCATGACCCGGGGTTTACCAATCTTGGATTTGCCGAAGACCTGAATGTTGTACGAGGCGATCTTGATCGTGCCATCGCCCTCGATTCCGTCATCAACCGAGGCGGAAGGAGCCTGGGCCACTGGCTCGGTTCCAAGCTTGGTTCCAAGCTCGGCATCACAGCCGGCTAACAGCAGCAGGGCAAGCAGGCTTGCCGAGATGGGCTTCAACATTGAGAGCCTCCGTGCGAGGTTGGAGCGTGCTTCCTGCACGCTGGATCTCGGACCGTGTCGGGGCGGGAGAATAGCGGAAGAATCCGACTCGTCCCAGGGCAATCCGCCTCGAACCCGGAGGATGCCAAAACCAGGCAAGCTGGGAGATCGTCGTTAACCGCCGATTTGCCGGATTGCCTGCTGTGCCAAGCGGGCCAGCCTCGGATCGCCGCTAGCAGCGGCTTCTTTCAGGGCATCAAGCGCCGGGGCCGCTGACGGACCAATCCGGCCCAGTGCCCATGCAGCCCGTTGGCGGACCACCCCATCGCCGGCTCCGCTGACGGCAGTTGCCAGGGCGGGCACAACCGAGGCTGCATCCGCTTCCAGGCGGCCGAGAAGTGTGGCAGCCCAATAGCCCACGTCAGCTTTTGAATCGCTCAACAGCGCCGCTAACATCTCGATGTCCTCAATAGCCGGCGATCCCATTTCCTCCAACGCAGCCACGGCGTATTCCCGAACCTCCTCCGACTCGTCACCGCAAGCCTGGACCAGAACGACGGCCACCGGGGCCACTTGAGGACCAAGTCGAGAAAGCTCTTCGGCTGCCTGAGCCCGTTTGGCTGGGTCGGCATCGCTCAAATCGACAATGAACTGGGCAAGATCGGCAGGCATGTTGGTTCTCATCAAATGAAGAAAAACGTTGTGCCAGGATTTGGTACTCAGTAACGATGAGCGCGAGCGCATTTAGTTGAGCGATGCAAGAGCGATATACTCGGCTGCCTGCAACGGCGTGGCGAAAAGAACAGCCAGAAGGAAGGTGCGGAAGATCATCGTCTAGCTCCTTGCTCAAGAGAACGTTAACCACTTTCGTGATAGCACGTCACCCCCAAAAGAACAAGGAGAATGCAATAGAGGTGATTATTGCCATCGCGGCATGACAGTGTTAGCCACGGCAATGTTGGAGCGGGGTGAGTAGGGTGTTAGCCTTGCAAAACCTGTCCTTGCGGGTGACTCTCGCAAGCAGTGTTTTGCTGTTACGGGGTCGCGACTATCAAGCTCAGCGGTGGTATTCAACGCCGCTCGGGCATCTGAGGAAAACTCACGCGGCCGTGCAGCAAGACGGCAACGCGCTACAGTAGTGCTCAACGCCTTTTGGCATCTGAGGATAACTCACCACTCGGGTCGTCGGCAAAAAGTACGCCGTACTTCATGTGCTCAACGCCTTTCGGCATCTGAGAATAACTCACGACGACTTTTGAGCCCTTGGGGTGATTTACTGAGTGTGCTCAACGCCTTTCGGCATCTGAGAATAACTCACAATACCGCCTCCAGTCTGTCGCGTGTCGTGGTCACGTGCTCAACGCCTTTCGGCATCTGAGAATAACTCACCCGGTGACTGGCACCGCAACGCTCTCGGCCGAGAGGTGCTCAACGCCTTTCGGCATCTGAGAATAACTCACTCGATGTCGGATGATGTCGCGTCGTCGGGCTGCGTAGTGCTCAACGCCTTTCGGCATCTGAGAATAACTCACACGTTTCACGTCGATAGCTTGCTGTGGCCTTAAATGTGCTCAACGCCTTTCGGCATCTGAGAATAACTCACCACGTCTTCGGGCTTGAAGCTCATCGCGGCCCACTCGTGCTCAACGCCTTTCGGCATCTGAGAATAACTCACGTCGGCCGATTCGCGAACCGCGACGCGCTTTTCGAAGTGCTCAACGCCTTTCGGCATCTGAGAATAACTCACTCAAGCCGATCGTCGTCAACGCCAACACCGACGTGTGCTCAACGCCTTTCGGCATCTGAGAATAACTCACGTCCTCGATACCAGGAAGGATAAGGTACGTATCGGGTGCTCAACGCCTTTCGGCATCTGAGAATAACTCACTCTCCACGGCTGCGGCTTCGTCTTCTAGGCGAAGGTGTGCTCAACGCCTTTCGGCATCTGAGAATAACTCACAGTCGCGCACGCTGCCGGTCGTGTCCTGGTTAACGTGCTCAACGCCTTTCGGCATCTGAGAATAACTCACGGTATCACCTGGGGATTGTTTACGATGGCACCCAGTGCTCAACGCCTTTCGGCATCTGAGAATAACTCACATTCCGACCGCGTTAAGTACGGCGACAAGCGGATAGTGCTCAACGCCTTTCGGCATCTGAGAATAACTCACCCATAATCGCGCAGGTTGAAGTAGGGCGGTGAGGTGTGCTCAACGCCTTTCGGCATCTGAGAATAACTCACAGCATGTTCGCCAGCCACTCGGGGGTATCCTTCCGGTGTGCTCAACGCCTTTCGGCATCTGAGAATAACTCACTTGCTTGCTGTCACTTCTTACGTTCGGGTTCTTGTGCTCAACGCCTTTCGGCATCTGAGAATAACTCACAGAATCGTACACCTCTAATCCGTTGCAATAATCCTCGTGCTCAACGCCTTTCGGCATCTGAGAATAACTCACACGTTTCACGTCGATAGCTTGCTGTGGCCTTAAATGTGCTCAACGCCTTTCGGCATCTGAGAATAACTCACCGGCAGGCAGGCGAGTTTATTCGCCTGGCAAGGCGAGTGCTCAACGCCTTTCGGCATCTGAGAATAACTCACCGTAGTACACGGGAATCTGCCGCGTCGTTCCGGAATGTGCTCAACGCCTTTCGGCATCTGAGAATAACTCACTGCTTTTCACTCGACCGCTTCCTCCGCACTCCATGGTGCTCAACGCCTTTCGGCATCTGAGAATAACTCACTGGGGCGGTCTGTACGGGCACTTCACCCGTGTTTGTGCTCAACGCCTTTCGGCATCTGAGAATAACTCACGATCGGATGGACGTCGGCCAGGCCGAGGCGGAAATGTGCTCAACGCCTTTCGGCATCTGAGAATAACTCACCAGCAAACCAGCCAAGGGAATTTGATTGGGTGCCGTGCTCAACGCCTTTCGGCATCTGAGAATAACTCACTCGCGGCTGACACACGCCCGCCGCATCGCCTGACGGGTGCTCAACGCCTTTCGGCATCTGAGAATAACTCACTCGGCCGGAATGGCGGGCAGTATTACCCCTACAAGTGCTCAACGCCTTTCGGCATCTGAGAATAACTCACTTGCTCCTGGTCCGGTATAACAATGGCCTTCGTCTCCCGTGCTCAACGCCTTTCGGCATCTGAGAATAACTCACTCGCTGTTATCGTTCTCAGTAATGGCGATAACGTGTGCTCAACGCCTTTCGGCATCTGAGAATAACTCACATGACGTTATACAACACACCACTAAAATTTTCGAGTGCTCAACGCCTTTCGGCATCTGAGAATAACTCACCAGCCATAATACGAGCTATCAAATCTTCCCTACTGTGCTCAACGCCTTTCGGCATCTGAGAATAACTCACTCATGCTATGCATCATCGTCTTCTGGTACGGTCGTGCTCAACGCCTTTCGGCATCTGAGAATAACTCACGAGTTGATTCGCATGGCAACGCGACACCAACGGCTGTGCTCAACGCCTTTCGGCATCTGAGAATAACTCACCGTGAGGTACGAACCGGTAAAACCAGCGTCCGACTTGTGCTCAACGCCTTTCGGCATCTGAGAATAACTCACATGATGGTAACGGCGACCCGTGGATTGAATTTTGTGCTCAACGCCTTTCGGCATCTGAGAATAACTCACATGATGGTAACGGCGACCCGTGGATTGAATTTTGTGCTCAACGCCTTTCGGCATCTGAGAATAACTCACACCTTGGCGAAACCGCACTTGTTGCCGAAAATCTTGTGCTCAACGCCTTTCGGCATCTGAGAATAACTCACGGCTGATTCAAAGTAGGTTGACATGAGACGTACGTGTGCTCAACGCCTTTCGGCATCTGAGAATAACTCACTTCACTGTCCTGTCCCTCCATGAGGGATTTCCATGTGCTCAACGCCTTTCGGCATCTGAGAATAACTCACAGCACCCTACGCAAACCCTTGTTACGAAGGAGATTGGTAGCGGTGGTTTCAAGCATCGGGTGATGGTCGGGTTGTCGGAGCAGAAATGCCATCGATTCGGTCCGCTTGTCGGCAGCATGGAGCCGACGTAAGTCGTTATCGCGAAGGTGGTTGGCGAGAACAATCATGGACCTGCAATTCTCTTGCACAATCGTAATCGGTTGCCATAGCCAAGGTTAGGTGAAGATTTACGGTGCTTGCTGCCGCCACGCGGCGGTACATGATCCGTGGCTTCAGACAATCTTGAAACTGGCAGCCGGTTCGACCCAACTCGATTGATCACCCGTGGAATGCCGAGGAACCTTCGCGGCACACTGGCTGCACAGGGGAATCACCAGCAGGTCGTCTTCGGGTTCCATGAGCTTGTTCAGTTCCCAATGAAGCCGCTCCAGCATAACACGGTCGAGTCGACAACGAAAGACGCTGTATTGCACCCGGGAACCATAGCCTTCGAGTGTTTTGGCTACGCGACGCAACCGTTTGGGATCGTGGACGTCATAGCAGACGAGGTGCCATTGTTTGCTTGGCATGATCTATCGCAATCGCATTTGGGCGAAAACGCCGGGGCAACCGGTCCACTCCTTTTCCAGCAGTCGAGCTTCCAGTTCGACAATCCGGGCATAGGTCATCGATTGGCCCGTAAACGGGTGTTTGTGCGACTGCTGGAGCCGTTCTTCAAACAGGGCTATAACCTTTTTTCGACCTTGATCGGAAAGCCAGACGTGATCGGGGTAGACTTGGAAATCCGCAACCAAGTCCCATTGCCCTCGACTGAGGCTTCCCAGCAGAGGCATTTCCCACAGCGGCGTGCGAAACAGTTCCATCAGGTCAAGCACCAAAGGCGGGGCGGCTGTTCGCGGTCGATGGTAAAAGCCAAAGGCCGGTTCCAGACCAACCGCCAGAATGCTGCGGTGAACAAGAGAATAGACCAGGGCATATCCGAAACTCAAGAGGCAGTTGAAGCGGTCGCGCGGTGGATGCTTGCTGCGACCATGTGGATGAAGCTCTTCGGGCACACTGCCGGAGAGCATCATAGGCAGGCAGGTGAAGTAGGCCTTGGCGGCAATGCCCTCGAAACCCAGCAGGGAATCGGCCGATGTGGCTTGGCTGATTTGACGCAGGGCCTTGCGGATTTGATCGATCTGTGGTTGGCACGTCTTACGGGGGGTCGGGTTGCCTCGCGTAGCGCGCAACGTATAGCGAAGTTGCGTTTCGACCTTGGCGTGGACCAGCCGCTGGGCCAATCGTAAGCGGGTTGCGGCGTCGGCCAAGGCCTCGTACTGGCGGATTCGTTGTTGCACCCGGCCGGGAGAGACGCTGGTGCCCGCGCTGTATTTGCCACCGGCCGTAAACCATTGGATCGCCACGCCATGTTGGGCGCAAAGGTGGATGGCCTGGGTGGTCACCTGACCGAAACCGTGGACGAGAATGCTGTCGATCTGTTCGACCGGCACCGATTGTTTACTCTCCTCGGTGGTGAGGACGATCGCTCGGCCGCTGCGGGAAATGCGGGCCTTGGGCGAGACGACGTGAAGCGTGTGACGCTGCCGGTCTGAGGGAAACAGTCGCGGGATGGTTGCGACCTCTGGCGAATAATCACCAACCGTCAGACGTTCTTCTTCCGGCAGGCAAACCGGAGCCAGGGAACAGCGGGGGCAGAGGTTTTCGTTGTCGGTAACTGGGGGACGCTGCGTGCTTGCTCGCAATGTGCGAGCGCGGTGGATAGCGGCGGCCAAGTCGTGACGTGCCTGATCGTCGATGGCCACAAACGCCGTTACATTGTCGGCATGGTAGCGAACACGTGCTTGGGTAATGGATTGGTCGAGCGACTCTTCGAGCAAAACGGCATAGGCAATGGCCTGGATGCGGTCGCTTGGCCACGGGAGGACCTCCTTGTCGTCCCCACGGCGGCAACGACCACGTTTGTGCTCCAGGACAACCCACTGGCCGTCGCGCCGCCGTACAGCGTCGATCTTACCAAAGATACCCCAGGATTCACTGGCCACCTCGACCGAACGCCGCTCGGGCGTTTCGTCGTCGAGGGGGACCACGTCGTCGTGCAGCCTCCGCCCAGCGTAGACGGCCCCGTCGGCCACACGAATCTCCTCGACTTCCTCCAGGTAGAAAAGCCGCTCGCAATACAGCAAGGCGTGGAGAGACATCACGCGCAGGGGCGGTTCGGTGGAACATGGTGCAATTGCGGTCATGACGAGTCCCTGGTTTGTGTGACTTCAGGGCGCGATCTGGGGCATGTGCTCCATCGCCGGTGGGTCAGTACCACAAGGAGTCAGGTTGCCAGTCACGTAGCGTGTACCGGCTGATCCCACGTGGTCGACCCATACGGGAAGCGTCAGGCGACCACGCTCGGCCAAAATGAAACAGCGAGGGCGTGCCGAGGGGAGACGGTCTTTGGCATGGGAAAGCAGGCATACTTCGTCGACCAGATGGGTGCTTTCTCCAAGGCTTAGTCCGCCAAAACGTGAAATGCCTGAGGCTTGCGTCAGGGCGGCAGTGACTCGTTCTTCGAGTGAGGCACCTTCGGTGTCCTCGGCCGCCGAATCGAGCCAGATGAGCAACCGTACATTCGTGAGCAACTGTTGATAGTCTGGCCGTGTGTTGCCCGGCGATCCGAGCGGGGTCTTCTTGACCCGCCATACAGTACGCAATACAACGCTTTGCTCCGGTTCGTCGAGCAATACGGGGCAGATGCGACAACCGATGTGACGATGCCGGTCGACTTCGCCCACGAGCGACAACAGAAATCCGTAGCAGGTCGACGGCGGGGGGAGTGGCTCGGTTTCGAGGTATTCGCGAGCCATCCCCTTGCGAAAACATGCCACGGGCACGGTAACGTAGATTCCGATCACGCTTCGGCTCCCAGTTCGAGGTACTAACTGATGCGGCGAATGGCTTCCTCGGCAGCCGACTTAACGCCGGGCTTCTCGGCGATGAATGCCCCTAATTCTTTGAGCTTCTGGCCTGCGGCGGACTGGGTGAACGGGCCGCCAAGAATCAGTTCACTCGCCACGATGTCGCCCATCTCGACTCGATCGAGTAGCTCGGGGGCGGTCACGGTTTGGCCGTTGTCCTCCGTGTGGAAGCAGTACAGCAACCGTGGGGCGGGATCTTCGGTAATGCGGAAGATGATGGAATCGGGCGCGAAATCGAAAAGAAAGCGACCGTGGTTGCCGGCGACGCATCGGAGTTGGCAGATTGCCTGGATGGCCGAGGCCGCACGTTGCTTTTCTCGCAGCCGCTGGGGAGTCAGCGCGAAGCCGTATTGGTATCGCGTGGCGTGCAATTCGGTGCCGTAGGGGACGGGGTTGCTACCTTTCTTCTGGGCCGAGGGGGTTGCCCCGGGCGAAGCGGCATTGAAGGTGAAATCGCCACTCCACGGTGTCAGCGAGATGGCGCGCGTCACTTCGAGCACGGCACGGCGGACATTGGCCGATCCGGCTTGCCCTTCCTCTTTGACGGCCTCAGTAGTCATGAATCCCAGCAGGTCGTCGTCGATGTAGGTGTCACCGTTGGGTTTGGCCCACCCCGAGAAGGCGGAGTCCTGCCAGTCATTGCCACGGATGCTCTCGTCCCATTGACGGTTCGTGCCATGGTCCTCGCAGTTGGCAAGCTCGCGGCGCAGGGCGAAGCGTATCGCTTCGGCACTGACCGTGGTGTGCGTATCGCCGTGCCAGATGAGTTTTTGCAGGGTGGTGATGTTTCCTTCGGTCTCGCCGCGATTATTGGCGGCCGTGCCGAACGGGGTAACGATGTTGGCGAAGATGTGTAGACTCATACTTCAGCTCCTTCGTTCAGTGCTTGTTTGGTTTCCTCGGGTTCAACTCCTGGTTCAACTTCGTTGGCGTGTTTGCCGCTATAGCTCGCAAGCCCTAACAGAGCCAAGTCACGTGTCTTGTCCCAATGAGAATCATCTAGCATTGGCAGGAGTCGTTCCCACTCAGATTGCAACACCGAATTAATACCAGCGCGGGCAAAAAGGTCACACAATGAACGTCGCAGTTGCTCGGGTGTTTTACTGCTAGTGAAGGCAAGCCTCCAACGCTCATACTCATTTTTCCATCGCTTAATTCGGGTGTCTTTCGCACTTGGCCCTTTGTTTTCCGATGCGATCTTTCCAAAGCGATACTGAATGGCTTTGTGAATGGCACGGACGACTGTTGCTTCGCCCGACCCTTCGCGAAGAAGCTTTTCCGTCATGGCAAATAGTCCTTTCCTCTCAAAGAAAACGTATTCACGAAGTGGCCTATTGGTCTTAGGGTCATTCATGGTCATGAGGCGAACAAAGCCATAATACCAAAGGCGACCTTCAGCGAGGTTGTTTGTGATAAGCGGGCGGACAACACTGTTGGCCCAAAAGAATAGTTCCTGTTGGTGCGTTGGGCCATCGGGATTATTTTTCTTCACAGTGACGATTTTTGGCGGAAGCTCGTTGAACGCGAGTTCATAACTATCCAGGATGTCTTCGGACAAATGGGCAGGATCAATGTGGAGAATGTCGGACGGGGGTTGCAGATCACTCATCCAGTCTGTGGCACAGCACCAGACTGCGCGTATTGAAGGAATCGCAAATGCCTCAATAGCACGACGAGCGTGCAAACGGACTTCCGCACCTAATGCTGCGTCACCAATGGAAGTAATCTTCGCTTCACGAAGGCTGTGTGGGACAAGGGCCGAAATTACGTGCGGGGCAGCGTCCAAAGAATCGAGGTCCGGAATTACAAGGACTGCGCCGGCTTTGAAGACTTTGCGTTTTCGGGAAGTTACTCGCCTACCGCTCGCTGTCAGCGCAACAGTCCCCACAGGCGCAAAAAGCAATGGAATGAGTCTTTCAGCCGGATGCGTGAGTGTGGTTGCGGCGAACTTGTGACGCCGAATCGCACCTGGATTCAACATCCGTGACACGGCTGCTTCAGACTGAAGAGATGCGTAAGCGATTGTGGCTCCGTCTCGTTGGTGCTTGTACCATTCTATAACGGGAAAGGAAAAGGTAGCTGAGTCCTCATCCACGTTAACAGTATAATGACCTTCTGCCGAGATGCTGCGGGATTTGGGCCCGTGGTCGTAGAACGATCTCAACATCCCATCCTGAAGCGCCGCCCGAATTCCAATAGCTGGGGGTAAAGTAGGGTATTGTCCGGGTAAGTAGATTAGCCCATCCTTGATGCCGAAGGCGATGGCGAACAATCGTTGGAGGTATGTGTGGGCGGCGTCGCCTGAACCGAAGTCGAGTGTGACTGAATGGTCGTCAACCGACCAGGGCGGTAGGCCATTGTCCCAAGGGCCACCAGGGACTTCGTCATCGAGCAGGGCACCAATTCGGTAAGCGCGTTCGATGTATCGCAACGTGCAGGCGAGTCCCCCAAGCCCCGCACGGTGAAGAACGGTCATCCCCGGCGTGAAAAGACTCATCGCCAATTGTGACGGAGGCTGCTTGTTTACTCGCTTTTTCGCCATTGGGCACCTCGCTGTGCGTCGTATTGAATTACCTCGGATGGTGCGACCAGGACGCCGCGAACCTGCCGCCAATCCCGCCAGTTGACGGTCCGTGGCGGGGGCGGCATCGGAACGGTCAATTCGGAGAGACATTTTCGTTGATTGGAGCGTTCGTCGAGCACCTCCGGCAGGTCGTCTTCCATGATGACCGTGATACCGGGAGACACCTCCCGAAGCTCCAGTAAAGAGGTAACGGGACCACCGTCGAGCCAGGCACTGGGCACATAGGTCGGACGCCGGTTCTGAACTTCCGGATCGTTTTCCCACGCTTCCCGAAGATGGCGTTGCGACAACTTGCCATCATCGAGTTCGCATAGATGCTCCAACCATCGCCTTGCCAGGTCGAAATCTTCCGGAGAGTAAGGCAGGGCCAGAAGTGTGCCGTCTTTACGTTGCGGTTCGATCACAAGGAACGGTCGCGTAGGGTCACCCGGTGTAGCTCGGCGATTCAACCGTCCTAGCCTTTGGATGAGAGCCGGTACGGGAGCCAAGTCGATAACCAGAAGCGTCGCGGATAAATCGAGACTCATTTCGGCCACCTGGCTACAGATGGCCAACGCGGGACCATCGGCTTTGAAAGCGTCGATAACCTCCTTGTGGCGGCAGACTCGATCACGGTAGCGGAATCGGCTGTGATAGATGATCGGCTTTGATTCCGCCAGTTGCCGGCTGGCCGCGATGGCCCGATCAACCGTGTTACAGACCCACAACACCTTGCCACCGGAGCGAAGTTCCTGGCAAACTGTCTCCAACAGGGCTTCCTGGTCTACGAGAGGAAGCTGATGGTAACGTGGCAATGCCTCCATTTCTTCTGGGCCGGGTAGTATCGTCAGTTCGGTCGAGCGGCGACTCAGGCATGCCTCCAGTGACCTTAGCCGATGGGTGGGGAGACTGGCGGTCATCAGCAAAACCGGTACTCCACGGACGGCGTCGAGGAACCGGAGCAAAGCCCCAAAGAGGCGGTCGTCATAGGCGTGGATCTCGTCGAAGACGAATGCCGCTGTGGCCAATGCCGGCCACGCATACAGCCCACGGCGGTTGTTCTGGATAATTCCGAGGACTGTATCTGCGGTGCAGCAGACAATGGGTGTTGACCATGCTTCCAGTGATTCGAGGCGCAACAGACCGTCTTCGCCACCGTCTTGTGAAGTGTCTACGACACCTAGGATATCAAGGTCGATGTCGCGTCGACCGTGGAAAAGATCGGCATCGAACTTCGGCGACTCACCGCTGACAAGGTAGTCGCGAAAACCCTCCGTAGCGGTTCCTGTGGTTGGGTAGCAGAAGTAGAGCCGATGGCCGGGGTGATTTTGACGTGCCCAATGATAGGCCGCAAGTGTCTTCCCAGAACCGCAACCCGCAACAACGAGAGTCACCTGACCGGCCTCGTCAGCCAACCGTTTCTGAAATGGGCGTAACGTGTGGAGTTGCCCACTGTCGTTGTCCGTTAGACGATCGGTAATGATTTCATCAAGCTGTTGCGTTGTTGGAAATCGCGAGAGAGACTCCACAACCCACTCTGCCTGCTCTGCCTCGGCATCCAGTTTTTTTGGCAATGCAGAACCTGCCACATCGCATGCCACCAAGCAGGCTTTTACCACCGCGACGAAGCGTACCCAATCGGTGTCTGCGTTGTTGTCGCTTGCGACGATGTGATTCCAGTGCCACAGATCCTTCAGGTGTATCTCGGCGATTCTGTTGAATGCGTTTCCCTTGCCCACCAACGGGATCTCAATGGGGTCCGTGAAGCAAGGCAGGCCTCGCAGATTAAGGGCGTTTTCGAGCCATCGAAGGCATGCCTGGAAGTCGCGGTGGTCAACAAGTAACTGAATGGCCGCACCACTTCCAGGCGGAGGTGTCCGAGGTGGTGACGAGCGATTGTAGGCTGGGTGATGTCCGGATATGGCCCATCGCACGACTCGCAGATCGTCCTCGTCTGCTGCGACCGAAAGGCCTTCTTCCAGATGCGCTATCAGCAATACCGTAAGCCATTCGTGACGCAGGCCTTGTTGACGATTCAAGCGTTCCGGATCACGGTGAACCATCGCCTGGAAATGATCGTTGGCTTTTCCCAGATCATGCAGTGCTGCGGCGAGCAACACAACGGTCTGCAACCGTTCGGCCCAGACTGTGGGATCTAGACCCAAGGCGCGTAGCTGATTGCACCCGGTGGCACGAAGAACCTGTTCTGCCGTCGCCAGCACGGCACGCAGATGATTTTCTAGCAGAATCCATTCGGGTTCTGGTTGCGTAGAACCGTTTTGGTCATGTTTCGGGGGGCTTTTTGCCCAAAGTCGCTCGTATCTTCCCACGGCAGTCATCTCCCTCCCGGATTTCCAGATGGCGCAAAAACCCCGCACCCCATGTGTCTGCGTCCACCGAGGCCAACCTCTTGGATGTTCAGCGACTCCTCGGCCGTGAGTCCTTCCAAGATCACCTCGTAGCCAACGACTTCCTTGTCTTTGATCCGCAATGTCCGGCGTTTGACGAGAGTGGGGATCGCTTCCGGCGAGACCCCCAGGGCGTCGAGTTGACGGCGTATTGCTTCGCGAAAACGGTCTTCGGATAAGCCAACAGGGTCATCGCCAACTTCTTTGAGTTTGATGGTCACAAGTCGGCTGCGTAACGCGGGGGCAGGCTGCAAAGTACGGACTTCCGGGGTACCGATACGCAGGCTGCTTTCCCCGAGGAGGATTCGTTTGCCAGCCAAAGTCAGCAATTCGCCAATCCCAGCGTCCGCCGTTCGCACGGTCAGGCAACTGAACGGCATGAGCAACAACTTCCGGTTTCCGATCTGCCGACCACAGATGGGATGCACAGCGATACCGTTGCTTTTGTGAATGCCTGGTATCAATCGAGAGATTGCCCCGTAAAGAAAGTAACCATGATCGGCCGGAATGGGGTCATTGCAGGTGATTGGGAAGCTTAGGTCTATGGTTGTCATCACGACCCTCCGTTGTTGTGGAGAATATGATTGTCTTGTCAGTTTTCAACAGTAGTGGAAAGACCATATTGAGATGCAGATGTCTTCAATTCTCGCAGCATCTCCTCTCGCAATTCCTCCGGCTCCAACACCACCGCGTAGTGTCCGAAGCCCAGAACCCACGACTTGATTTCTTCCGTCCCGTCCAGGTCGAACTCGGCGATGAGGCTGCCGTCAGCCTGTAGGGTAAATTTCTGACTGGCGTGCCAGTGCGATTCCTGCACGTAGCGGGCGACCTCGGCCGAGAAGTGGATCTTTACGTGAACCTCGCCGTCGCCCTGGAAGATGCCGAAAGACTGGGCCAAGTGGTCTTGCAGGTTGAAGTCCTCCGGCGGCGGGAACTCGACCTTGTCCGCTTTGGCGTCCTCCATCCGATCGACCTTCCAGTGGCGCACTTGCTGGTGATCCTCGGCCCAGCCGACCAGGTAGAGCGAGCCCCGGTGGTAAACCAGTCCGTAGGGCCGGATTGGGTAACTGACCGGCTCGGTGGACCGCAGCGATCGATAGGTAATAAACACCGCGCGGTGGTTCTCGATGCCGAACATCAACTCGTCGATAATCGCCGTCTTCTTCGAGTAGTCCCCGGCGCCGATGGCCGTGTGATGGAACATACCGCTGAAACGATCGACGTGCTTCATTGCGCCGTCGCTGAACGTTGCATGGATCTTGCGGAAAGCGCGTTGAATGGCTTCCCAAAATGGCGTGCCGGCCAAGGGCTCGACGAGGTGCCGGGCGAGATAGAGAGCGATCGCCTCGTCGAAGGCAAACGCTAAGCCCGACTGATACTTCGTCGCATCGATCAGCCATTTCTTGCGGCCGTGATCTTCGGTCGTTTCCGTCAGGGGAAAACCTGCCTGGCGGAAGGTTTCCAGGTCGCGGCGGATCGTTCGTTCCGAGACAGCCCGTTCTGCGGCCAAATCGGCTACCGTGACTCCTTGGTGCCGGGCGCAGAGCGTTCGGAGCATGATCCACTGCCTTACCAGTGGAGGTTCTTCCATGGAGTTACCCCTACAGACGATGGGAGTGATAGGCACTCTGAAATGATAGCAACTTTGTGGAAGCCCACAAGTATCTACAGTGGGGTAAACGGGGCCGGTTCTCATTCACCCACATGTTGTCACTCGCGATTGGGGATTGGCGAGGTGGCCGTACCGTTTCGCCTAATGACGCGACAAACACAATTCTCTCTCAGCATACCAACGTCCCTTGACAGATCCTGTCCAACCAGCGAGAGAATCCTTGAAATAGCTGGCTGCGGAGGGGCAAGGCAAAAGAGCCCGCCAGGAACACTTGGTTCCTGGCGGGCTCTTCGTTTAGTGTGAGTACACCATGGCCGCTGTGGCGGTAAGGGGACGAGTCACTACGGCGAGGTGGTCCTGAAAAGACGACACCCTTTCGACACCCTCAGGCGGTTTTTAGGTGCCATTTCTAGGCTTCACCACCGCGTCAAGCGCAAAACATAACCCCTTGCAAGTCCAAGACTTACAAGGGGTTATGCTTCTCTACCTTGCCTATCTTTCCTAAATTAGGAAACTGTTGCTCTATCCTCTGAGCTACGAGGGCCTCTGAGCTACGCGGGCAAACGCTTCTACCCAAGGGGGCATGCCGAGGCTTCCGCCCAACAGACCTTTCATGAAACACGGGCTGCCCCAAAGTGTACCATTGGCGACGAAAGAGGGTCAACCTGCCCCCCTCCTCCGTCCGGAGAACTGCAAGATCGGAGTCCAGTCCATTGGCCCTTCTGGTTCCCACACTGCCGCATGGGCACCCAGGATCGGACGCGCTGCGTCCTTCGCAGTGCGGGCCGACGCTTTTTTGATCGCGACGCGAAGCGTCGGAACCCCCATTCCCACGCAAAGGTGGGAATGAGGGGTAAGGTTTCCGAGAAAACCTGTCTCGTGTCGGCAACGTACGCCGGTTACTGTTGCGGCTGACTGGTCGGCTTGCGAACCCACTCGAAGCCCACCGAGTCGCGCAACTCCTTTTCCCAGGCACGGTACATCTGAATCTGGTCGAGTTGGGCCACCGCGGCGTAATTGGCGTAGCGGTCCGTGGTGAACTGCTCCCAGATGACGCTCTCCGAGGTCACATCGTCGCCACTGCGGGTGCGAAACTCGAATTTCTGCGGCTGAACCACGTAGGCAATCGTCTGCGGATGGTTCATCGCGACGGCCGTTTCGCCCGGCTTCAGGTCGAATACCGTGGCCATGAACTCCTCGCCCGGCACCTCCACGCCCTGCACTTCGCTCAGCCGAGGTGGGTTTCGCTGCGAGGGCATCATCGGCACGCTGCCATAGGTCATCCAGGTAAATGGCGGGGGATCGTTCACCGTCACGCTCTTGTCGTCGGCAAAAACTTTATCGAGTGGTTTGCCGGCTTCGCGTGCTTTGGTCGCCAGTTGCTCGGCCTTTTCGCGGGCCAACTTGCGTGCCTCGACCATCTTCCAGGCATGCAACACCTCGTCGCGGATACCTTCCTCGTCGAATTTCGGAATCCGCTCCGGTGCGTCCTCCGTCTTCCAGAACAGGTACTGATGGCCGGAAAGGTCCATCGACTTGGCCGTGAGGTTGACGGGCCAATTGCTCTGGAAGGCATACTGGCCAAACATTTGCCTCGCATCGAGAACATACGACTGCCCAATCGGGTAGTCGGCCAACTGCAAAGGAGAGATCAACGGCGTCTGGCCGAGTGTCATGTGGTACTGCTTGGCCAACGCTTCGTAGTCCGGCTCGTCGACCGGCTTGGGCTTACGCCCTTTAACCTTGGCCGCCAACTGGTTTGCCAGGGCCGTACGATACTCCAGCACGACGTTTTGCAGATCGGAAAACGCCTGTTCGATCTTCTCGTAGGCCAAGCGGTTTCGGATGGCATCGCCGAGTTCTCCCTTCAACGGGTCTTCCGGCTCCGCTTCCTTGGCAGGCTTTGAATCGGCCGCCGGAGACGCGTCGGCTGCCGGCGAAGCAGTCGGCACGGGAGTAGCCGGCTCGGGCTGCGTTGCTTCTTCACTCGCGGGCGTCGCCGGCGAGGCCTCGGGCTGCGACATCTCGGCATCACCCGGCTTCTCTTCCGCCGACTTCTCTTCCGCCGACTTCTCTTCCGCCGACTTCTCTTCTGCCGGCTTCTCTTCTGTCGGCTTCTCTTCTGCCGCCGCCGCTTCCTCCTGCAATAGGGCTGTCAGCCGGAAAGGCGAGGCCGACTCAACGGCCGACGTCTTCTGCTCGTCGTCCTTCGGGCCATCGTCTTTGCTGCCCTCCTCGCCATCCTGCTTGGGGGCTTCTTCGGCGGGTTGCTTCGTAGCGTCCTTCCCATCGCCCTTGGCAGCGTCAGTCGTTTCGGCCGGTTTTTCTGCCGCTGGTTCCGCCATTTCCGATGCTTCGGAAGTCTTCGCCGCGCCATCTTCCGTGGCGGGCACCGCCGGTTGCTCTTTGTTGGGTTGCTTGGTAGCGTCGGGCTGGGATTCGGGAGTTTGGGATTCGGGAGTTTGGGATTTGGCTGGCGTCGAGCCGGTCTCGCCCGTGGCCTGATCGACTGCCTTCTCCAGGTTCTGGTTCGCCTGCGATGCCTTCTGGCGACGTTCCTGCATCTCGGTCAAACGCCGGTCCCACTCGTCTTTATTCTTCTCGTATTCGGCGCGGACTTCTTCGTCGGTGATGACCTCCGGCGAGCGGAACGCCTCGGCATCTGCCTGAAAGTACTTCACCGCTACACGGTGTGGCACACGGAACCCCGGCTCCGGAGAGCTGGGTTGTGCGTATTGATCCTTGTGCTCCTCGAAAAAGGCCTTCAGTTGCTCGTCGCCGGGATCGGCTATCTCGTCGACGAAGTTAGCCACGGGAACAGCAATCGTTTGGGCAACCGTTTCACGCCGCAAACGCGTGTAGTAGTCCCAGCGCTGGCCGGGCGTGGTCGCCTGCAAGCTCAGTTCAAACATCCGCGCAAGTTGCAGGGCCAACATTTCGTGGCGAAAAAGTTCAAACAGTTGAACTTGCCCTACGCCCACTCCCTTGATCAGATTAGTCAATTGAACCGTGTTGAGGCGATCCTCGGAAAGCTCGCGCAACACCTGGTTTACCGCTTCATTGCTCACCACCAAGCCAAGACGCTTGGCGTGTTCTACATGGAGCCAGGTGTTGACGACGTTCTCCTCGGTGGACGGGCCAACCTGCCGTTCGAACATCATGACGGCTTGACCTTGCCCCCCCTCTTGAAGTACCTGCTGCTGCAGCCTGGCCAAAAAGGCGGTCAACGTTTGATGCTTCTGCCGCAGTTGCTCTACTTCGCGGGCACGCAGCTTGCCATACTTGGTGGTCTTCGCGATGACAGGATTGCGGTCCCCGCCGCCACTGAGACTATCGAGAATCCGGGGATCTAGAAACACGAACGCCACCATCGCCAGTCCGCAGAGCGTGGCAATCATGACCTTTTGATGCTTGCGAAAGATACGAAATGGACTTGCCATAGGGACGTATACCTTCTTATGAGGGGGTTGCGAAAAGCCGCGGTGAATCGTAAATCCAGTCTACACAAACACATCGATTATCTGTCCGTTGCCGACCGCGTGAGCTCTCCCTACGGCGTAAGGGGATTCAGGTCAAGTCGGCTTGACAGGTGGGCCGGCTGGGTAGTATTGGTGTCACTATACGCAGTACGGCCCGAATCCGGCAATTTTAAGGGGGATTCGGCTTGATGCAATCCCAAAACGGCGTGACAGATTGCATTGGTGATCGTGGCTGGTAAAATTCCAGGCCTTTGCATTTCGCGGATCAGGTGGAATGCAACGATAATTGGGCGCTGGCACGCGGGGCTCACGTTCTCCACTGCAAATTGCTGATAGGTAGTGACGGTCCAACCAGACTTCCTAAATTCCCGAGATTACTATGGCGAAAAAGTCCTCTGCCAACGGTGGTAAGTCCTTGGTGATCGTCGAATCGCCGGCCAAAGCCCGAACAATTAGCAAGTTCTTGGGCAGCGATTTTGCGGTCGAGGCCAGTATCGGCCATATCCGCGACTTGCCGCAAGGGGCCAAAGAGGTACCCGAATGCTTCAAGGGAGAGGATTGGGCTTACCTGGGTGTGAACGTCAACGAGAAATTCGAGCCCGTTTACGTTGTTCCCAAGGAGAAGAGCCAGCAGGTCAAAAAACTCAAGTCCCTGCTGAAGGAAGCCACAAACCTTTATCTGGCGACCGACGAAGACCGCGAGGGAGAGGCCATCAGTTGGCACCTTTGCGAAGTGCTCAAGCCGAAGGTACCCGTCCGCCGGCTCGTGTTCCACGAGATCACCAAAGAGGCGATCCACAACGCCCTAGAACACCCTCGCGAAATCGACAGCGATCTAGTCCGTGCGCAAGAAGTGCGCCGCATCGTCGACCGGCTCTACGGCTACGACGTCTCGCCCCTTCTGTGGCGCAAGGTTCGCCCCAAGCTTTCGGCCGGTCGGGTGCAGAGCGTTGCCGTGCGATTGATCGTCGAGCGCGAGCGGCAACGGATGGCCTTTGTGTCGGCCACCTATTGGGACCTGCTCGGATTGTTTGCCAAGTCGAGCGGCGAGAATTTCCAGGCCGCGCTGGTTTCGGTCGATGGCCATCGCGTACCCAGCAGCCGCGACTTCGACTCGGCCACCGGAAAGCTCAAAGACCCGGAACTGCTACAGCTCAACGAGCAACAGGCCGCCGACTTAGCGGCGCGACTCGACGGGGCCACCTCCCATGTGGCCAACCTGGAAGACAAACCCTACACCACCCGACCCTACCCACCGTTTACAACCAGTACACTACAGCAGGAAGCCAACCGGAAATACGGCTTCACGGCACGGCACACCATGCAGGTGGCGCAAAGCCTCTATGAGACGGGGCACATCACCTACATGCGTACCGACTCGACCAACCTGGCCGCCGTGGCCGTGGAAGCGGCCCGCGACCTGGTGCGTTCGCAATACGGCAACGACTACCTGCCCGAGCAACCGCGAACGTATCAGACCAAAGTGAAAAACGCCCAAGAGGCTCACGAAGCGATCCGTCCGGCGGGCCACCCCTTCGACCTGCCCGACAAACTGCGCAGCGATCTCACGGCCGACCAGTTCAAGCTTTACGACCTGATCTGGAAACGAACCGTCGCCAGCCAAATGGCCGACGCGCGAGGGCACCGAATTACGATTACCGTGGAGGTCGATGGCGCCGTTTTTCAGGTCAGCGGAAGGACCATCGATTTTCCCGGTTTCCTCCGTGCTTATGTCGAAGGTTCCGACGATCCCGAGGCCCAACTGGCCGACCGCGAAGCCGTTTTGCCCAACGTTGCCATCGGCGAAGCGTTGACCTGCCAGCAGTTCGAAGCCAAGAGCCACACCACGCAACCGCCCAATCGCTTCAGCGAAGCCTCGCTCACCCGCGAGCTCGAACGCTTGGGCATCGGGCGCCCGAGCACCTACGCCTCGATTATCGACACGATCTTGGCACGCAACTACGTATTCAAGATCCGTCGCGGCAATGTGCTGGTGCCCACGTGGACGGCGTTTGCAGTAACCTCGTTGCTGGAGTCACATTTGTCCGATCTGGTCGACTACCAGTTCACGGCCGAAATGGAAGACGAGCTAGACGCCATCAGCCGGGGCGAACTCGACCACTTGCAGTATTTGCAGTCGTTTTACTTTGGCAATGACCATCCCGGCCTCAAAGAGCAGCTCAAAAACAAGGTCGACGAGATCGACGCTCGCGACGTTTGCCAGGTGCGAGTCGGTAAGCCGGAAGCAGGACAGTCGGCGAACACCGAAGAGATTGTCGTCCGCGTGGGGCGTTACGGGCCGTTTCTCCAGCAGGGCGAACGTCGCGCGAGTTTGCCGGAAGACATGCCGCCCGACGAATTGACTGTCAACAAGGCGCTCGAACTGCTCGACAATGCCGAGAAGGGCGACGAGCCGTTGGGGATTTGTCCCGACACGCACAAGCCGGTGTTCGTCAAGGTCGGCCGCTTCGGACCCTACGTTCAACGGGGAACGGCCGAAGACGACGAGAAGCCACAGAATGCGTCGCTGCTGAAGGGCATGAACGCCGAAGACGTCGATCTGGCAACCGCGTTGAAGCTGCTCACCTTGCCGCGCACCTTGGGCGAACACCCCGAGACGCACGAACCGGTGATGGTTTTCAACGGTCGCTACGGACCCTACGTAAAGTCGGGCGAGGAAAGCCGCTCGTTGCCGGCCGAAATCTCGCCGTTGGATGTAACACTCCAACAGGCTCTGGAACTGCTGGCCCAGCCCAAACAACGCCGCGGTGCTGGGCGAACGAAAGAACCGATCAAGGTCTTCGAGGCGTCGCCGGTTACTGGCAATCCGGTGCAATTGCTCGAAGGCCGCTACGGGCCGTACGTGACCGACGGTGAGACGAACGCTTCGTTGCCGCGGGGAACAACCGTAGAAGACGTCACCCTCGAGGTTGCCCTCGATCTATTGAAAATCCGTGCCGAAAAGGGCCCCTCAACGCGCAAGGCAGCGAAAAAGACCACCAAGAAAAAGACCGCTAAGAAGAAAACGACCAAGAAGAAGGCCACCAAGAAAAAAGCGGCAAAGAAAAAGGCAACGAAGAAAAAAACCACTACGAAGAAAGTCGCCCAGGAAGAAGCGGCCGACGCCGATGAGGCGCCGTTTTGACCTATCGAGGGTCGCGCGGTAAATTACGCAAATCCGAAACAAATTCAAATTACGGAAATCGCCAATTACCAAGACATGGCCGCTGGGTCGGCACGTCTGCAAAGCGGTTTGGGACATTTCCTATTTCTCGTTTGAGATTTGTTTCGTATTTTGAGATTCGTATTTCGGATTTCCCTTTTGAACCGCGTACAACTTCTTCCCGAAGGTTCTGCCTGCCATGATGTTCCACCGCAAGCCGACGACTTTTTTGTTCGCCACCCTCTTGAGCCTTTCGACGTTCGCTGCGACGACCGTCGTCATTCGCCCGGCATCGGCGGCCGAGCCGACCAACGCCCAGGAGGCTGCCGCGAAGAAATCGGCTACCGAGGATACGGTCGACCAGCGGTTTGCGAAGTGGAAAGCCAGCCTGTCGCCCGAGCAACAGGCGTGGGAAACGGTGCTCGAAGAGAACCTCGGCGGGTTTTATCTGCCGCTCTACAAAAAGGCCAAAGTCGCTGGGCATGAAACGGCTTGGGACTACGTGGAAGACACCCCGGGCCTTCCCCGCGTGCTGCTGATCGGCGATTCGATCTCGCGCGGCTACACTCGGGCGGTCCGCAAACAGTTGGCCGGCAAGGTCAATGTTCATCGCGCCCCAGAAAATTGTGGCCCCACATCCAACGGCCTCAAAAAACTTCCCGTCTGGCTTGGTGACGGCCACTGGGACGTAATCCACTTCAACTTCGGCATCCACGACCGCAAGACGCCTCTGGACGTTTACGAACAGCGCTTGGAAGAACTCGTCAAACGGCTCAAGGCCACCGGGGCCACCGTCGTTTGGGCCAGCACCACGCCGATCGCCGAAGACTACCACGGGGGTTCCAACGCCGACTTAGTGAATCGCAACGAAGTGGCCGCCCGGGTGATGCAGCGTCACGCCGTCGCAACCGACGACCTCTACAACTGGATTCTGCCCGACTTGGCGAAGTACCAGAATCCCCACGACGTACATTTCGGCGGCCCCGGCTACGACCGGCTCGGCGAGCAGGTCGCCCGCTCGATTGAAGCCGCGTTAGCTGAGAAGAAAAGCGATAAGCCGCCGAGGGAATAGACCATAGCCGGTCGTGCGAAGTGCGGCGTTAGTTAGGTGCCAGCGGCAGAAGAGATGGAACGTCCGTCACTCATCCCTCGTCATGTTGCCGTTGAAGGAGCACTTCTAGGAACAGCCGTCGGCGATGCACTGGGTTTACCTTACGAAGGTCTTTCGTGTCGTCGAGCAGAACGACTTCTTGGCAAACCAGATCGCTACCGCTTCTTGCTGAGGCGGGGAATGGTGTCGGATGATACAGAACACTCCTGTATGGTCCTTCAGGCATTGCTTGCCTCAGGAAACAACGAAGGAGCATTCATTCGCAATCTCGCAACTCGGATGCGAATATGGCTCCTGGGTTTGCCTGCTGGCGTGGGCTTGGCAACGCTGAAGGCAACGTTGAAGTTGTGTTGTGGGGTTTCACCTTACCATAGCGGAGTGTTTTCGGCCGGAAACGGACCAGCAATGCGAAGCGCAGTCCTGGGAGCCGCCATTGAGGACATGGGACAGTTACGACGGTTTGTCCGCGTTTCGACACGACTAACTCACACCGATCCCAAGGCAGAGTACGGGGCAATGGCAATTGCCGTTGCCGCTCATATGGCAGGCCAGGGCACACTGGATAATGGCCCCCATTACATGAGTCAGTTGCGACAACTGTTCGCAAACGACTCAGCAGACGAACTGCTGGCCTTATTAGACCAAGCAGTTTGTAGCGTGGCCGCCCAGAAGTCGAGTCAGGAGTTTGCCGATTCACTCGGCCAGACACGGGGAGTATCTGGGTACGTTTACCATACCGTCCCCGTAGCAATCCACGCCTGTCTTCGTAACCGAACGGACTTCCGTAATGCGGTCATGGAGGTCATCTCATGCGGAGGTGATACGGACACGACAGCAGCCATCGTCGGAGGAGTTGTTGGGGCCGGGATGGGAAAAGATGGAATTCCCCGTGAGTGGCTCGACAACTTGTGGGAATGGCCGCGTACCATCCAATGGATGCAACGCTTGGCCAGCCAGGTTTCACAGCCAGATAACGCAGAAAAGACGATGCATCCCGTAAGTCTGCCATTAGTCGGCGTATTGTTGAGGAACGTCGTGTTTCTGATCGTCGTATTATTCCATGGATTCAGGCGACTATTGCCACCGTACTGATGCCTGCAGCGTAGGTTCCACGAGATCAGCCATTATTGGTTCCGTGGTTGATTGTGGAACACTTCCTTGCGTCCTGCCCCGGGAAACCGGGCTCCCGTTGGTCGCCCTCGTTCCACAAGCAATGCAGGGCCCAATAATGCAATATTGGCATTCTGTCCAAAACCAAAGATAGATCTCGCAAAGGCGCCAAGACGCAAAGAAACCACTTTTCTTTGCGTCTTGGCGCCTTTGCGAGATCCCTTCAATTCTTTCCGAGACTGCTGACTCATACCGGCCATTGGCTCTCAAAAAGCTTTATTGTTGAGTCATCGCGACGATGCGTTCGGCGTATTTCACAGGGTCCAACTCCCCGTGGATCGGCACGAAGCGGCATTCTTCCAGGCTGCGGAACCAGGTGTTTTGGCGTTTGGCCAACTGTCGGGTGTGCTGCTTGACTAGTTCGACGGTTTCCTCCAGCGTGTGCCGGCCGTCGAGGTGTTCGATTACCTCGCGATAGCCGACTGCCTTGCGCGCCGTGCGGCTAAGCGGTTCTGGCTTGTCGAGCAGCGTGCAGACTTCGTCAATCAGGCCTTCGGCGAACATGGCGTCGACGCGCCGGTTGATTCGCTGGTGTAACACCTGGCGGGGCCAGTTGAGCACGAACACGCGACACTCGTCGGCCGGGCGGCCCCGGTCGAATTGCTGCTGCAACTGGCTGATCGGCATGCCCGACTTTTCGTATACCTCGAGCGCGCGGATCAGCCGCCGCGTGTCGTTGGCGTGCAGTCGGGCAGCCGCCTTGGGGTCGACGGCGGCGAGTTGCTCGTGTAGCCAGCCGGGTTCGTGCTGTTGGGCTTCGTCTCGCAGGCGATGGCGAAATTCCCAGTCGGCCGGAGGCCCTTCGAAGAGCCCCCGCAACAGGCCTTTCAGATACAGCGGCGTTCCGCCCACGAAAAGCACTTCGCGTCCCCGGGCTTTGATCTCATGGATACACTTTTCGGCCGCCGCCACATACTGGGCCACGCTGTATTCTTCGTGCGGCTCGATCACGTCGATCAGATGATGGGCGATCGGGCCACGCTCTCCGGGACGCGGTTTGGCCGTGCCAATGTCCATGTGGCGATAGAGGGCCATCGAGTCGAGCGAGACGATCTCGGCGTCTATTCGTTGGGCTAGTTCCACGGCCACGGCCGTCTTGCCCGAGGCCGTCGCCCCGGTGATGAACCAACAATCGGTCGCCGCAGTGAAGTTCGCCATAGTCAGCAACCGGCACGAGAACCTTATTTCGCTCGAAAAGCACCAGGGCTTGCCGAACGTCCTGTCGAAGGATACGCTTTCACAACGACGCTCATTGTGACAACGCCCCGGGATGCTGAAAAGAGCAAAACATGCCCTCGCGTCAATCGATTTTTCACCAGTTGATGGCCGTGCTTGAGGACCGCAACGTCCGCCGCCCGGCCGGTTCGTATACCACGACCCTGCTCGACGGCGGTGTCGACGCGATTACCAAAAAAATCGCCGAGGAGTCGCGAGAGTTGATCGAAGCCGCCAAAATGTCGGGCGACAAGACCGAGCGCCAACGTGCCACCGTCCACGAAGCGGCCGACCTGCTCTACCACCTATTCGTCCTGCTGGTCCACAGCAACGTACCGCTGGAAGACGTGGAAGCCGAACTCCAACGTCGCTTCGGCACCTCCGGCCTGGAAGAGAAACGGCGACGGGGAAACGGAACGAGATAGGAGGCGAAAGCCGAAACGAATGAAAGGATGAATTCTAAAGGATAACCTCGGCCTTCCTACTTCATCCTTTACACCTATCCCCAGTTACTCCCCCAACTGCGTTCCCCGGCACCAGGTGCCGACGACCGGTTCGGTAGAATCGAACAGCAGGGCGTAGGGATCGTCGTCGCGGTCGGGCAGGGCGACGGCCGCCAGGTTGGCCAGCTTGCCGGGCGCGAGGGTACCAAGCCGCTCGGCGCATCCCAGGGCCGTAGCACCGCCAAGCGTGCCCAACCGCAAGACGGTCGACGGTTCAACGCTCGGGTAGTGTGCGGCCACGTGACGCATCTCTTCGAGCACGCTTAAGTTGGGCGACGAGGCGCGGCTATCGGTGCCCAGCGCAACCGTGACGCCAGCGGCCAGCATCTTCGCCAGCGGATACGGCGCGTGGTCGAAGTAGGCGTGCGTGCGAGGGCAGAAGACCACGGGCATATGGTTCGACTCGCCGGCAAGGAAGACGATCTCCTCGTCGTCGAGATAGTTGCCGTGAACGATCAACGCCCGGGGAGCGGTGGCGAGTTGCTTGAGGTAGTCCAGCGGTCGTGTACCGACAGGCACCAGATTGTCGGTCCATGCGCCGAGATTTTCGAGAAAGGGCCGAAACGGCCCACGACCGGTGGCCAGCAGTTCGATTTCCTCGGGAGATTCGGCCAAGTGCATCGCCAAGGGCACCTGCTCGTCGTTGGCCAGGCGGACCACGCGGCACAACAACTCGGGATGAACACTATAGGGTGCGTGAGGACTAAGGCCTGGCCGCCATGCGTTGCTGGTCTGTGTGGCGGCAAGTTGCACGGCAGCAAGGTACTCGGCGGCTCGGCGGCAGGCGTCGTCAACACGCTGCGACGTCGGCCCGATCAGTTCGCCAAATACGATCGAACGACGGTCGAGCGGAACAACGGATGGCCAGATTGTGTCGGCCGCAGCGATATCGGCCAGCAGCGTGGTGCCGTGTCGGATCGACTCTCGGATACCGCTCGTTACGGCCTCGGCCGCCGAGGTGTCGCTACGGCTGGCGACCACGTTGGAAAGCCAGTCGACCAACGACATGCCGGGCGCGCCGAGTGGGCAGTCGATTCCGCTGAGGTCGAGATGCGTATGGGCATTGACCAGCCCTGGCAGTAGCGCAACATTGCCGAGGTCTTCGACGGCGTAGTCGTCCGAAGCACGCCGGCCGACGGCCACGATGCGGCTACGGTCGATTTGGACCACGCCGTCGGGGATCGGTTCCGCGTCGCCAGGGAAGACGTATCGGGCCTTGAGTTGAAGCATGGTGCGGTTGAGAGAGAAACAATACGGCTTCATGGTCGCTGAAGCGTCCAAGCCTCGTTTGGCTGCTGATCCTCGACATCCCCGCTCCCAACTCTCTACGCCATGTCTTCGCGGTAGATCCGCTCGATGGTCTCTTGGAGTTGTTCTTCCTCCGTGCGTTCGTAGCGGAGGCGGCTGAACCAGAGCAGCAGGTAGGCGGCGGCCACCGCGCCCAGGGCCACCACGGGCCAGGCGAAGCTATAGGCACCGCCTTCGTTGCGGGCCATCATCCAGTTGAGTATGGGATAACTTCGGACCGTTTGGGCAGGAATCATGTTGACCAGCACGCCCAGCGAGTTGTTTGTCACGTGGAACAACATGCACGGCCAAATGCTACCCGACTGCACAGCGATGTAGCCGATGACCAGCCCGACCAGCCCGGCGATTAACTGTTGCTGCAACACCATGTGGGCGAAACCGAACAACACAGAACTGAAGACGATTGCCCGCCACTTGTGTCCCATGTGGCGAAAACCGGAGAGGATGAATCCCCGGAAGGCCAACTCCTCGCAGATGGCCGGCAACACGGCAATCACCAGGAGGATCTGCCAAAGCGGCGGCTCCGGTGTGAAAATCCCTTGAAGCATCTGGCCGATGCGCTCGTCCATCGGGTAGAGATGCGTTACCATTTTTCCAATGGCGTTGATCACCGGATGCAGCACAATGGCCATCAACACGGCAGCCGGCAGAGCCAGCGACGGAGGGCTTCGCAGCAGAAGCGTTTGCTTTGTGCTGCGCGTCAACAGCAGGGCCATGGCCACCGGAGGTCCGGCGATCACGAGAAACTGGACGGCGAACTGCATCCGCAGGAAACCGGCAAAATCGGTCGGCGGCGTTATCAACGAACCGAGGTAAAACCGCAACACGAGAATCAACACGGCACAGCAGCCGGCCGCGGCCACGGTGGGCGTGACCTTGCGATCGCGGAAAAGATGCCGCAGCCAAAGCCGCAAGTCAAGCCGTTCGCTTTCGCGGAAGAGCACCGCCTCGGAGTTGAACTGATCGACCGCCCAACGGATAGCCAACATGCACGCGATCAGGGTGACGGCGATCACAATCGGCGCGTATTGCAGGGCCGGCCAGTAGTTGCCCTCCAACAGCATTCGCAGCAGCAACACCACGTTCGACACGGGAATCAGGCTGTTGCCCAGGTTCAACTCCACCCCGCCCGACATGGGCATCACGGCCAACGGCATGGTGACCAACATCAAAGGCATCAGGTAGTATTGGCCTTCTTTCGAGCTGCGGGCGAAAGCGGCTAGCGCCAGGCACAACGCACTGAACAACGCGGCAATCGGCACCAACGCCAGAGCCAGCCAACCAATCGCACTCGGCGAAGGCAACGCAAACTCCGGACGCTGCGAGAAAACCAGCCACGCCGTGATACCAATGCTGATCAGGTTCAACACGGCCGTAAGCATGCTGAAGAGCATCACCGTCAGCAGCTTTCCCAACACGATCTCGCTCCGCTCGGCCGGACTGCTCAAGAGCGTTTCCAGCGTGCCACGCTCTTTCTCGCCGGCACAAAGGTCGATCGCCGGGTAGAACGCTCCGGTCATCGCCCAAAGCAACAGCATTACCGGCAACAGCTTCGACCAGAGGGCGGCCCCACGGTAGTCGGTCTGCTGGGTAAGGTCTTCCGTCTCCAGGTCGAACGGCTGCGCCGCGCGAATCGGTACGCCCGCCTCGACCAGGTTTTTTTCAACTAGCTTCTCTTCCCAGCTTTCCAACACGCGGGACAATCGGGCAAACGCGAGCAGCGACTTCTCGGTAGCCGAAACGTAGAAAATTCTCGGCGGACGGATGCCAGGTTCTTCTTCGGATGCAGCGTCTGTGCTGTCTTTTTCGCCCGTTGCCTGATTCGCTGTTGCCTGATTCGCTGTTGCCTGATCCCCTGTCGTCCGATTCCCAGCCGCCCGAGCGCCAAACCCCTCCGGAAAACAGATCGCCGCGTCGTATTCGCGAGCCAGCACCTTTTGCCGGGCCTCGTCGATCAGGTCTTCCACCGTCACCGTCTGCGGTGCCGCTTCATCCGACGGAAAGCTCAAAAGCAGTCGATCGCGCTCTTCCACCGGATTGTCGAATACCTCGTTGGCAAAGCGGGTGCCGTCGATCAGTGTCGGCAAATCGCGAAGTTGCCGGGCGCCGACCACCCAAATCCGGGCAGGCTTCTGCTTGAGAAACTGCTGAATCTGGACAAAACTCATCCCCAACAACGGGTACAAGAGAATCGGCAAGACCAACACCATGAACAGCGTACGCCGGTCGCGCAGTTGATCGCGGATCTCGCGGGTGAGAATCAGTTTGACGTTGGCGAAAGTCATGCCGTTTGCATATCGCGGGATTCTTCGTGATGTTGGATCAACTGGAAGAACAACTCCTCCAGATCGTCTTCCTGGTGCTGTGCGCGGAGTTCGTCCAACGTGCCCTCAGCCAAGAGATGGCCACGGTGAACGATGGCCACGCGGTCGCAAAGCTTCTCGGCCTCGCGCATGATGTGGGTCGAGAAGATGATACACTTGCCCTGATCGCGCAGATCCGACACGGTGTTCAACAGCGCCCGGGCAACCAATACGTCGAGCCCCGAGGTGGCTTCGTCGAAGATCAATACGGGCGGGTCGTGGACAATCGCGCGGGCGATCGAGACCTTCTGCTTCATGCCGGTCGACATCTTGGCGCCCAGCCGGTCGCGGACATCGTGCATTTTTAGCTGCTCGAACAATCGCTCCATCCGGTCGTTCAGTTCGCCGCGATCGATACCGTGTAGCCGGCCGAAGTGTTCGACCATCTCCCAGCCAGTCATCCGATCGTAAACGGCCGTGTTGGCCGACATGAATCCGATTTGGTGGCGAACCAGCGAAGGCTGGGTGACCACATCGTAGCCGTTCAACATGGCCGTACCGCTGGTCGGACGCAACACCGTACTGAGGATTCGCAGGGCCGTGGTTTTGCCGGCTCCGTTGGGCCCCAACAGCCCGTAGATCTGCCCCGGCTGCGCATGGAAACTAATCCCCCCCAAGGCCACGAACTTGCCACGCCGCAAGTCGGCGTAGTGCTTCGTTAGGTCTTTGACTTTGATCATGAAGGGGCTGGGGACTAGGGGCTGGGGGCTGGGGGCTGGGGGCTGGGGGCTGGGGGCTGGGGATTACGGGATCAGGGCCAAGGGATCTTGGGTTGCATTCCACAAAGCCGCGACCGGTGGTCGCGCCGAACAACGGGTACCATGCCCACGCTTGCGCGAGCATGATCGAGGTGCGATACGTATCCATACCCACGTTGCCGAGGGCATGGCACCATGTACCGAAATGGCACCGGTGCAGGTCGCGCGAGACACCCGTGGGGCTGTTTCTCTTTCCACTAAGCCCCTTATGGTAGCTTACCTTGCGGCATCACGGTAGGCGTGTGACTTAGGTGAATCGACGAGTTGGTAGAAGACATTTCGGCGACGGGGGGTATAACCGGCCTGCTCGATGGCGTGGCACAATTGCGCTTCGCTAGCGCGGAACGATGTACCGGCCGCGGCGACCACATTCTCTTCAATCATCAGGCTCCCTAAGTCGTTGGCCCCAAAACGGAGGGCCATTTGGCCAATCTTCAACCCCTGAGTTACCCAGCTTGCCTGGAGGTTAGCGAAGTTGTCTAAATACAAACGGCTAACCGCCAATGTCTTCAGATACTCGAAGGCGCCGCACTTGGGAAGATCGGCCAACTCGGTATGACCCGGCTGAAACGTCCAACCGATAAAGGCCGTGAAGCCGGCCGTTTCGTCCTGGAGTTGGCGGAGGCGATCGAGATGCATGATCCGTTCGGCCGTGGTTTCCAGGTGGCCAAACATCATGGTAGCTGAACCCCGTCCGCCCAGGTTGTGCCACAAGCGGCAGATTTCCAGCCAACGATCGGCCGAACACTTGCAAGGGCTAACCGCCTTACGAACCCGATCTACCAAGATTTCCGCGCCCCCGCCCGGTAGACTCCCCAACCCGGCTGCTTTCAGACGCCGCAGTACGTCGTCGATCGGCAAACCCGACACCTGAGAAAGATGCTCGATCTCCGGCGGCCCGAAACCGTGGATATTGATCTGCGGGAATCGCGACTTGATGCCCTGCAACAGCGACTCGTACCACTCGATACCCAACTCGGGATGCATCCCGCCCTGCAAAAGAATCTGGTCGCCACCGAGTTCGATTGTTTCGCGGATCTTGCGATACAACTCGTCGGACTCAATGACGTAGCCGCCCTTGGCTTTCGGTTTGCGCGAGAACGCACAGAACAAACACCCGCTGGTGCAGATGTTCGTGTAGTTGATATTGCGGTCGATGTTGTAGGTGCGATAGGGCTCCGGGTGAAGTCGGCGCACGACAGCGTCGGCCGCGCGACCGAGCGCGGCGAGGTCGTAAGAATCGATGAGTCGGACCCCTTCGGAGAACGATAGCCGCTCGCCCGCGACCGCCTTATCGAGTAGCCCGTTGATCGTAGAAGACAAGATCTACTTCCTCCGGAGCGAGTCCATGTCGCGAGGCCAATTGGCCGAACAATGCCAATCCCTGGCGTTGCGGCTCGCGAAGCCGAAACTGCAGGTGGTCGCTGAAATAGGTCAAGCACTCCATTTCCGGAATGCCAATCGCGGGAGCCTCTTGCCGGGCGATTTCGGCAAGCCGCGTCACTCCTTCGTCGCGCGCGGCGGTAAGCACCTCGGCAACGCCTTGCAGCCGGCTGTCTTCGCGCCCGATCCACATGGCGAACACGAAGGGCAACCCGGTCCACTGCAACCACTGGCAGCCCATGTCCCAGACGAAGTGATACTCTCCATCGGGAGGAAACATGCCGCGGTCGCCAATCACCAGCATGGCGTCGGCCGAACAATCGGCAGCCGTGACACCAATTGGCAACGGCTCGATGACGGGCTCCACGCCGAAGCGGTCGCGTAGCAGTAGCTGCGTGAGCGCGGCGCTGGTACGCGATCCCTCGTCCAACGCCAAGGTACGAATCCTTTCGACCGGAACACGGCTGTAAAGATTCACACTTCGCACTGCCCCTTCACAGGCGATGCAGGCGTCGGAAACGATCACGTAATCGGGATTGCGGAAGTACTCGATCGACGGAACCAGCGCAACATCGAGATCGCCCTGCTCCAACCGATCGGCCAACCGGCTGGGGAGGTCTTCGCAAATCACGGCCTCGGGAACCAGCCGCCGCAAACAGAAGATTAGCGGCTTCGAGTTGAGGTAGCTGACCGCGCCGATCCGGACTGACGAAATATCACTGGCAAACGACAAATTGGCGACCTCTTTCGCGATCGAAACGAATTTCGGGAGCCTTCATTATAACGGCCGCGGCCGATGGCGGAAGAGGCCCCCCCCCCCTCTTGCGTCGGGGTGCTGAATTCGAGGAAGGAGGCAAAAAAAGTTGGAAGTAACGGCTTTGCGACGGAATGACTTTTTTCGGCCGGCATAATCGGTTTTGCACGCCGATTCCACACGCTTCCTGGTTTTCCAGTACCAGCCGCCGGGCAAAAAGCTAGGGTTGTTAGGACGCCCCGAAAAATAACTGGCCGTTTTCCATGGCGAAACGCGAGGGCCGTCGCGAAGCACGGCCCGGTGAAGCGGCAAGTTGTTTTTCGGTCGATCTTTAGGGTACCCATCAACAGAGTACCAGCAGCAAGAATCGCTTCGTTGATCGTGCACGTACAAAGGTGTGCGTGCAAGCACTCCCCTACCGGTTATCCCGCGTACAGATAGCTATGGCCGACACACCTGACAATCTATTGGCACGTTTGGCGGGCGCGACGCCCGCGGTAGACGACACCGATCCCTATGCCGCAATGGCGGCTGCGCAGCCCGAGCACGAAGACGACGGCGGCGGCCCCAAAGACCCCAAGCTCGAAGCACTACTCGAGCGGATCAACAGCATGGCCGGTCAAACGCCAGCCGACACGGCCGCAGCAGCCACGGCCACCGGTACCGCCACCGTGCCCGAGCGACTCCGCAACAACTTCGTGCCGACCGAGCCCGAGACGATTCGCGAAGCCGGACTCAGCGAAAGCGAAGTCGAGGCCCTGGTACTGAAATACCTGCTTGCGCGGGGCGATGCCAGCGGACGCGAAATCGCCGACCAAATCAAGCTCCCCTTCGTCCACATCGACGAACTTCTGCGGGGAATGAAGCAGGAACAACTCGTGGGACACCGCGGCGCGGCTCCCATGAACGACTACCAATACCAGCTTAGCGACATGGGGCGCGAACGGGCACGCCGCTATTCATTGCACTGCACCTATTTCGGCTCCGCACCCGTCACGCTCGACGACTACATCAAAAGCGTCAAAGCTCAATCGCTCTCGAACCAGCATCCCACGGTCAACGACCTGCATCGAGCGTTCGAAGACTTGGTGCTCAACAAAAAGATACTCGACCGGCTCGGCCCGGCCATCAACTCCGGCCGAGGGCTGTTTCTCTTCGGCCCTCCGGGCAACGGCAAAACAAGCATCGCCGAGCGTGTGACGGCCGCTTTCGGTGAAGAAACCTGGATCCCCCGGGCGATCGGTATCGACGGCGAAATCATCCGCCTTTTCGACCCGGTCAACCATGAAGAGGTTCCCACCGAAGCGAGCGAAGGGGTGTGGAATAACTGCAAAATCGACCGCCGCTGGGTTCGCATCAAACGACCGACGATCATCGCCGGCGGCGAGCTAACCATGGCGCAGCTCGAAGTGACAATCAACACGTCGACCGGTATCAGCGAGGCGCCGTTGCAGTTGAAAAGCAATTGCGGCACGCTGGTGATCGACGACTTCGGCCGTCAGCGGATGAGCATCGACGAACTGCTCAACCGGTGGATTGTGCCCTTGGAAAAGCGTTACGACTTTTTGAACCTGCCGAACGGCAAGAAGATCAAGGTGCCGTTCGATCAGTTGATCGTCTTCTCGACGAACCTCGAACCGCGGGATCTGGTCGACGAGGCCTTTCTGCGACGTATCCCCTACAAGATCGAGGCCATCGATCCGAGCGAGGAGGAATTCCACGCACTGTTCGAGCTAATGGCGCCGAAAATGGGGGTCGAGTACGATCGGGCCGCCGTGCAGTACGTGCTCGAGGAACACTATTACAAAATCCAACGGCCCCTGCGATTCTGCCAACCGCGCGACCTGCTGCTACAGATCCGCAACTACTGCCGGTACCACAAAACGACTGCGGTGATGACGCCCGAATACTTCGACCGCGCGGTGGAGAATTACTTCGCGGTGATGTAGTGTGCTGGCGGGTGGTTGGTTTTGTGGGGGGTGGCGAGTGTGTTGGTGAGTCAACCCAGGGGTTGCAACCCCTGGGCTTGGAGAGGGCTGTGTGATCAAAAGCGGACCAACCACTAACCACTATCATCCTACTTTTCCACCCGCGCCAGCTCGTCGCTGAGATAGCCGACGGCCATCTGTAACTGCCGGTCGACAAACGGTTTCTCGGCGGCCGTGTTGTCTTGGTCGACAACGTCTTTCTCGGACGTCGCTTCCTCGGCGGAACTTGCCGACTTGGTGGTTTGGTTCTCGTCAGACTTGGTGGCCGAATCGTCGCCGGCAGCCTCGTCGTCGGTTGGCGTCTCGCCCTGTGTGGTATCTGCCGACGGATGTTGCGGATGAGGCCGCACGATGTCGCGCCGCCGTTGATACTCGATCAAACCGAGCATCTCGCCATCCGGCAAGCGTAAACGATGGACCGGATCGGGCATCACACCCCATTCGTCGTCGTTTTTCGCGTTCTTGAAACGATGAATGTTCTTACCACTGGGGCGTCGATAGGCAGCCGTCGTCAATTTCAGAGCACTGTGGCCGCTGTCCAAGTTAATCACGTTTTGGACACTCCCCTTACCCCAAGTGCGTTCGCCCATCACAACGGCACGCTTGTGGTCCTGCAAACAGGCCGAAACGATCTCGCTGGCGCTGGCACTGTAGCGGTTGACCAACACGACCATGGGAAAGCCGTCGAAGGTGCCATCTTTTCGGGCGTCCCAAACACGCTCGGGACTGTTGCGGCCCTTGGTGCTTACGATGCGGCCATCGGGCACAAACAGATCGCTCACTTCGATAGCCGAACTGAGCAGTCCGCCCGGGTTGAAACGCAAGTCGAGAATCAGCGCCCGCATCCCCTTCTTGCGAAGCTCTTCGAGTGTCTTGCGAATTTCCGTGGCCGTGTCACGGCTGAACGCCGTCACGCGGATGTAGCCGATTCCCTGCTTGCCGTCGAGCACGTATTCCCAGGTATCGTTATCCCCGCGATGGTCGCCCAATACGGTGTCGACATGGATCTGTCCCCGAACGACCGGAACCTCAATCCGCTTGGTGGCACCGGGGTGGACGATCGTTAAGGTCACCTTGGTACCGTCTTTGCCCTTGAGCATTTTGACGGCGTCTTCCAGCGTGATCTCTTCGGTCGTCTTGCCATCGATGGCCAAAATCCGGTCGCCGGCCACGATTCCCGCCTTATAGGCCGGCGTGCCGACCAAGGGGCTGATTACCTTCAGTTGGCCGTCGTCCATCGTCACTTGGATACCGATCCCACCGAAGTGGCTCTCCACCGTACTACGAAACCGAGAGATTTCCTCAGGGCTGATGTAGGTGGAGTAAGGATCGAGTTTACTGAGCACACCCTCGATGGCCGCTTCAACCAACTCGCGGCGATCGACTTCCTTGACGTAATTGCGGTCGACCTGGTCGATCGCATCGACAAGCGTGCGAAACAGGTCGTAATATTCTTCCTGTGTCTTGTCGGGTTTATCGAGTTTTTCGGAAGCCACCAACGTCGTGAAGCCCATCAGGCTTAACAACACCAGCGCCAAAATCGAAGTGCGTCGCGCCATAGAATAGAACCTCCATGAGCGAACGAGGGGGAAGCGGCAGAGAGCAGGAGGGTAACAAACAGGGTGCAAATGCCGTTTTGCCGCACGAAGGCAGTTATCTGTCAAGTATAGTGAACCCGAAATGCCCAGGCAAGATAAACGCAAATCTATTCGTCTGGGGGGGGCAGCAAGCGAAGCAAGCAACCGTGGGGACATTACTTCTTCACGTGGTGAACCCAAGCAGGCGGGACATTCCACCAAATCCAATCTCGGCGGAATTCACCCGGGTGGAGTACTTCGTGCAGCGCCTCGCCAATCCCCCGCAGCCGGCACCGCTCGGCGCGCCCACTGACCAGCAGTCGGGCACGACGGATGGCAATATACTCGAAAAATGAAAGTGTGCCGCCGGGCCGAAGCCGGGCCATCAAAATCGTTAGAATCTGTCGAACCACTTCGGCAGAGAAGTTGTTCAGCGGCAGCCCGGAAACGATGCGGTCGTATTGACGATCGTCAGGAAGGTCTTCGACCGCCATGTGCAACACCTCGGTGCGGTCGGCGGCCGAATGAAACCGGTCGTCGTGTTCGAGAAGTTGCTTCAGTTGCCCGACGAACGCGTCGTTGAGCTCGACCAGATCGAGCGAATCCTCGGGCCGCAGGCGGTCGATGATGTGCCGGGTAACGGCTCCCGTGCCCGGGCCAACCTCCATCACCCGTTCCGCACCGTTGCCCTGCTGGCCCACGTGGCGCGCAAGGGCCGCGGCCAGAAACCGTCCGCTGGGCAAAACGGCTCCGGTCGTGTGGAAGTTCCGGCGAAACTCCTGAAAAAACAGCCGGCGGGAAGAAGATGCATGTGCCATAGGTTCACCTGTCGCACCAGTGTAGCAGGTTTACCGGTGCAGTGAAAATGGGCCGGTGCTTCGCCGAACTGCGATTCCTCTCGTTCCCACGTTTCACGTGGGAACGCACGCAGCGACGCTTCGCGTCGCGAGGAGACCAAGAAAAGCATCCGTTCGCACTGCACGGACGCAAAGCGTCCTACGCTTGGGTTCCCACGCCGCAGTGTGGGAACCAGGAGAAGTGAAGTGGGCGCGACCGTGTTACCCTCGCGGCAGCGTGCTGGCCGAATTCGTCGTGCTCTTGGGGCGTGCGACGGTTCTCGCCACGGGCGATGTGGCCGACTTGCTCGGCGTTTCGGCGATGGTGCTCGGCTCGGCTCTCCGCCGTTGCGGTGTGACGGCCACGTTGCTGCCGTAAACTACCCTACCGGGTTCAACCATTCTTGCTTGCAGCGACTTTGGCAGAAACGTGGCAGCTATCGGTCGTCGCGGAAACGCCGGAAACTGAACGTTGGGCAGACGAGGGAAATCGACGGCCATCAGGCCCAGGCTCCACGACTCCTGAGTGCCCGTGGGCGAAACCTTCAGCGGTTCGATCGATTTTCGCCAAGCCACGTAGTAGCGTTCGGGAAGTGTACGTTCCGCCCGAGCGACAAGTCGCGCCTTCTCTCGCTGGGTGAATTGGCCGTTGGCCATGGCCACTTTCAGATCGATTTGGAGTTGCTGTTGGGCGGCCAGCAACTGTCGGGTGGTGGGTTCAGCGGCTTCGGCCTTCAAGGCAACCACATGCGATACCATCCAAAGCCCCGCGACGATCCCCAAACAAACATGCCAACGCATCGGCTTTCCCCCCTTCCGATTTGATGAGCCCTGTGCCACGACGCTGACAGAGCGCCAGACAGTGGTATTCATCGGAGGCGGAAGAACCGGAACTTAAGGAACAGGTTGCGCAACCCGCAAGGTCGCCCACTTACGAGCGGCATAATCGCTACAATCGACAAGGTTTCACTAGACTCGCCATCTTGGTGTTTGGCGAAGCTGCAAGTGCGATCGAGGATGCTTTTCGCGTCGGGCGATGGTCGCTGAACCGACCAACCCTCGTCTCTCGTCCCTCGCCCCTCGTCAATAGTCGTACCAGAGGCCGACGCCGATTTGCTGCTCGAAGCGGTCGTAGAATTGGGCCTGATCGCTCATGCCGTCGAGATATTCGAGGCCGACACGGAAAAGGTGACCGGTTTGGCCGCGCCATTGCCATCCGGTTTGAACCGTCAGATTGCCGCCAAAATCGTTTTCCTGCCGCAAGTGGGCATTGATGGCGAAAAACGGCGACCCCCACAGTGACGTTGGCTCGATTTGGCTCCAGTCGAGACCAAACTGAAACGCCCAAGGCCGCGAGCCGCCACGGTTGTAAAAGGAATAGTCGGCCTCGGCATAGAGGCGGAAGTCGGGCGCCAGGCGGAACGCCGAACCAAACACGATGCAGTCTCGCACATAGTTGAGCCGCCGCGCACCCGGATGGGTGATCATGTATTCGTCGCCCAGGTGAGAGCTCAGGTGGTAGTAGGCCAGTTTCCATTCCCAACGGCCGCTACGACGAGTCAACGGCACGCCAAACCGGAAGTCGGCCGAGACCATATCACGATCGCTTTCCAGGTCGAGCCGGGGAAACGCGGCGCCTTCGATATCGAGCTGCCAGCCTTCGGGATAGATCGGATCGTCCGTACCGTAGCGAAGAATGCCGGCACGGCCACCGAGCGTAACGTCCCACACCCAGTCGCGGTTTCGCTGCCGCACCCAATGACTGGCGAACCGCGATTCCCGACCGCCAGCCAAATAGGCCGGATACATCAAACCAGTGGGCAGCAATTGCCACTGGTAGCCGCCCTGCTGCCCCGTTAGATAATTTTGCATGGGAAAACTTTGCCCATAATCCACAGGCCCCATCGTGGGATACAGAGGACCCGACGTCGAGTCGGGCGCGACCAGTTCGATAGTGGCTGCGGGCGTGGGCGAAAGTGCCGGACTGGTAGCTGCCGCAAGTCGTACGTCGCCGAAAGGCGCCGCGCTAGCCAAGGACATGCCAGCGGTGTGCCCGGCGAACAAGGCGGAACCAGCGTTACTCAACGGGCTGCCGACCGCCGTGTAGGCCACGGCCGGAGTCACTCCGGGGGACGTTTGCCCAAGCTCAAACGGATTGGGGATACGGATCGTCTCCACCCGCTCGGCCGTGTTCAGAGGCATTGCCTGAATTTGCCCCCAGGCCGACGCCAGACCGAACACTGTGGAAAACGCAACCGAAATCGCAGCGGAAGCACATCGAATATGAGCTCGTTGGATGATCATGAACTTCACCTTGGCGGGCGAAAAGCGTCGAGATGACTCCTCGGAGGGAGGAAGAAGAGGGGGCGTAGTGTAGCGAATCGAGCCAAACGATGGCAGAGAGGTTTTTCAATTGACGCAAGATGTTTTGCGAATAAGGGTTGCGTCGTCTTTTCTCCAGGTCTTTGTTCGACACCACCCGCTGTGGTGATAGAATTATTAGCGTTGGCCGGATGTTCAACGGGTAGCGGGTAGCCCCGATCGCTCTGCTATCGGGGCGGCACAGCCGCAAGAGGCCCGAGGATACCTTGGCGGCACCCCGATAGCAAAGCTGTCGGGGCTACCCGTTGGGCCTTCGTGGCGAAGACCCTTCTGTTGGAGATAAAAGCCATGGTCCTGCTCGATTTCAGCATCTTCCCCCTCGACAAAGGGGATAGCCTCAGTGAATATGTCGCCCGGTGCCTGGAGATTGTCGACCGCAGCGGCTTGTCCTATCGGTGCCACTCAATGGGAACCACCCTGGAGGGTGAGTACGACGAAGTAATGGACGTCGTGCGTCAGTGTTTCGAGGCCCTGGCCGCCGATTGCAACCGGGTGGAGTGCTCGCTCAAGATCGACTACCGCAAAGGGCATCCCGGACGTTTAGACTCCAAAGTGGCCAGCGTGGAGGAGAAACTCGGCCATTCACTGAGAAAATAGAGAGGCTTGGTGGTTTGGCGGCGGTGGTTCCAAGGGTTATACTACCGAAGGTATATTGCGAGTGTCTGGTCCCATTGTGTCGTTACCGCCGCCCCCGATTGTGCCATGTCCTACTCTCCCCTGGTTCGCGAATTGCGCAAGTGCTTGGGGTCGCGGTACGTCATTTCGGCACCCTCGGAACTGGCCGTTTACGATTGCGACGCATTCACCATCGAACGCAAGCCGCCCGACGTCGTGGTCTTGCCCGGCTCGGCCAAACAGGTGTCCGAGGTCGTCAAGCTGTGCCAGCAGTTCAGCATGCCGATCGTGGCACGCGGCGCCGGCACGAGCCTTGCCGGAGGGTGTTTGCCCTTCGACGGCGGCGTGGTCGTTTCGCTCACGCGAATGAACAGCGTTTGCCAGATTGACCTGCGCAACCGCATGGCAGTCGTCGAGGCGGGCGTACCCAACCTGGTGCTCACGCGGCGTCTGGCAGGCACGGGTTACCATTTCGCGCCCGACCCGTCGAGCCAAGGGGCGGCCACCATCGGTGGCAACGTGGCGACCAACGCCGGCGGACCGCACACGTTGAAGTACGGCGTCACGGTCAATCACATCTTGGGCCTGGAAGTCGTGCTGGGCGACGGTTCAATCGTGCAAATCGGCCCCGTCGAAAATCCGGCCGATTTGAACTTGCTGGGTGTACTCTGCGGCAACGAAGGAACGCTGGCCATTGTAACCAAGGCCTGGGTGCGTTTAACACCCGATCCTCAGGACTATCGCGCGTTGCGCGCGATCTTCGATTCGGTCGACGACGCCAGCGAAACGGTCAGCCGAATCATTGCGGCAGGCATCATTCCTTCGGCCATGGAACTGATGGACCAGGGCATTTTGGCGGCCGTCGAAGAGGCCTTTCACTTCGGTTTCCCGCCCGACGCGGGCGCGGTACTCATCATCGAGGTCGATGGCCCTTCGGCCGGATTGGACGAGCAGCAGAAGCAGATCGTCGAGTTCTGCCAGTATTGCGGCGCTCGCGAAGTCTTGCAGGCCACGTCCGACGCGGAACGGGCCCTGCTGTGGAAGTGCCGCAAGCTCTCGGTCGGGGCCGTGGGGCGTTTGAGTCCCAGCTACTTCATCCAAGACGGCGTGGTGCCGCGAACCAAATTGCCGCACATCATCCGACGCATCACCGAAATCAGCCGTAAGTACAATATCCGCATCGTCAACGTCGCCCACGCAGGCGATGGCAACGTGCATCCGATTTTGCTGTTCGACGACCGCGACCGCGAACAAGTCGATCGGGCGTTGGCCGCGGGCCACGAATTGCTCGAAGAGTGCGTTGTCTCGGGCGGCAGTGTGACGGCCGAACACGGCATCGGCATCGAGAAGTTGGACTTTATGGATCGTCTCTTCGGGCCGACCGATTTGGAGGCAATGAACGCGGTGCGCGAGGCCTTCGATCCCTCGCGCCGGCTTAATCCTGGCAAACTGATTCCCCACAACTGTTGATGGCGAAGCCGCAAGCGGCCGGCAACTGCCGTGTCTAATCCCTAGTCTCTAACCTCTAGCCTCTCTGATGTCCCTCGCCACACTTCCGCTGATCGACTCTGTTGCACCGCCCGACGTCGCTGCTGTGGCTGAGGTGATTCGCGATGCGGACGAAAACTCCCGGCCGGTCTATCCGGTGGGCGGGCGCACGCAGATCGACCTCGGTCTGCCGCCTTCGGAGCCGGGCATCGGGCTTTCGGTCTCGCGGCTGGACCGGCTGATCGACCACGCCGCGGCCGACATGACGATTACCGTCGAGGCGGGAATGCGGGTGTCCGATTTGCAGCGTCGTTTGGCCGAAAAGGGACAATGGTTACCAGTCGACATCGCCCAGCCCGATCGGGCGACCATCGGCGGAGCGGTCGCCGCCGGGGCATTCGGACCGCGACGCTTCGGTTACGCCACACTGCGTGACTACGTAATCGGGCTGACTGCCGCAAACGGTTGCGGCACGACGTTTTCGGCCGGCGGTCGGGTGGTGAAAAACGCGGCCGGTTACGACCTCTGCCGGTTGATGGTCGGCTCGTTGGGCACGCTAGGGGTGATTACCCAACTGACGTTGATGGTACGTCCCCGGCCCGAAACGCAAGCCATGGTCGTCGCCGAGGTGAGCGATCTGGATGCGGCCGAGCGTTTGTTGGCCGCCTTGGTACATACGAAGACGTTGCCCGTGTCGATCGACCTGCTGGCCGGAACTCAGCCACGATCAAATCCCGTGTTGTCAGTCGGCTCCGACGAGTCGGTTCGGTTGGTCGTCGGGTTCCAAGGTCCCAGGGCGACGATCGACTGGATGGTGCGCACCGTTCACGACGAATGGCGCGAGGCCGGCGTGGCGGCGATCGAAACGCTGGCCGCCGAACCGGCCGAGGCGATGTGCCAGTGGATGCGCGATCGTTCGTCAACCGTGCAGGTTCACGTACTGCCGGGCCACACGGTCGACGTCGTCGCAAAGTTCCTCGAACTCGATGCGGAAGCGTCCGTGCACGCTCTGGCGGGCAACGGCATCGTGAGGGCGAGGTTTTCGCCGTCGCGACAGGAGCGTTTCGCCGAGTTACTGCGTGGGCAACTTCGTCCGGCCGTCGATGCCTTGGGCGGAAATCTGATCGTGCTGAAGACGCCCGAGGGCGTGCAACTTGCGCTCGACGACGTTTGGAACGCCCGGGGAATGTCGGCCACCATTTCGCAAGCCATTAGGGATCGTTTTGATCCACGGGGAATTCTCAATCGCGGCCGTTTTTGTTGATGTCTGCCTTGAAATGATCGTTGCCAATGACGGAATACTACGATAGCCCCAGTACGAACGGCCACAACCCGGGCAAGAGGGTCAACCACGAGTTGTTCCTCGAGTGCGTGCATTGTGGGTTGTGTACGTCGACGTGCCCGACCTACACCGAGTTGGGTAACGAAAACGACGGCCCTCGGGGACGCATCCAGATTATGCGCATGGTGGCCGAAGGCCAGGCAGGGTTGACCGACCGGATGCGCCACCACCTGGAGCTATGCCTCGACTGTCGGGCGTGCGAAACGGCCTGTCCATCGGGCGTGAAATACGGCCGGCTGATCGAACCGTTCCGTTTGGCCATGGAAGAGCAGCAGACCAAAGAGAAGGTCGAACTGCGGTACGACTGGTTCCGTGAAACCGTTCTCTTTCAGTTGTTTCCGTATGCCACGCGCATGCGTCAGTTGCTCGCTCCGGTGCGCATTATGCAGCGGCTGGGAATCTTCGGCGCCGCAGAACGATTGGGCCTGTTGAAACTGGTGCCGGGTCGCATGGGCCGAATGGTCGAACTGTTGCCGCCACCAGTGCGCGGCGGGCCGAAGTTGCCCAAGTTTCTGCCGGCCGTCGGGCGCAAACGGGCGCGAGTCGCGTTCTTCGTGGGCTGCGTGGCCGACGCCATGTTTCGCCATGTCCACTGGGCGACGCTACGCGTGTTGCAGCAAAACGGCTGCGATGTGTTCGTGCCGGCCGGTCAAGGTTGCTGCGGGGCCATCCACTATCACTCGGGCGACAGCCTGGGCGCACGCCGCATGGCCGACGCCAACCTGGTGGCGTTCGAGTTGGATCGCTTCGACGCGATCGTCGTGAACCACGCCGGTTGCGGCGCGATGATGAAAGAATACGGCTTGCACTGGCATGACGGACTGCAACCGCATCGCGAGAAGTTCGCCACCAAGGTGCGCGACATCCAAGAGTTTCTCGACGAATTGGGCGCCATCCCGCCGGCCGGTCGGATCGACGCCGTGGCCACTTATCACGACGCCTGTCATTTGGGCCATGCCCAGGCAATCACCGCGCCGCCGCGCAAGCTGCTGGAAATGATTCCCGGGCTGAAGCTCATCGACCTGCCCGAGACGGAAATCTGCTGCGGTTCGGCCGGCACTTACAATCTGAACGAGGTCGAAATGTCCGACGCCTTGGCCCGGCGCAAGATGGACAACATCCTCAGCACGGGTGCCGAAATCGTCTTGGCCGCTAACGCCGGCTGCATGCTGCAAATCGGTCGTGAAGTGCGCAAAGGGCGCCACGCCGTGAGGGTAATGCACCCCATGGAACTGCTCGACCTGAGCTACCGCAGCAAACAGCTCTGAACATTGCCTCGATCAGCCGTGCTTTGGCAATTCTTAAACTAGGGCTTTGTCAACTTTTGAACCAGGGGTTGTGGGTGTCATGTCCACGCTTGCGTGGACATGCTGAAATCCCGGGTGCCATGCCCACGCAAGTGTGGCCATGGCACCCGGCCCCCGGTTTTTTGTTCTGACGAAGCAGTAGGCTTCTGGCTCCAACTCGGAAATCCTCTGCGGGCCGCCGCAACCGGTTTAATGGTTTGACCAACCGCTATTCTCCGCGCAATCCCTAGTACATGTGCAGCGCAAACGTGTCTTCCCTAGCAGCGGTTGTTCAAATGGGCAGACACCTCCGACGCGATGGGTGGGGTTATGCTATCGTTGCGTACAGGCAGATTTCGCTTAATTGATGTTTGCATATTCGTTGAACGATCGGCCAAGGCCAAACGCCTCGAAGCCGGGCTTCCAATGGTCGCGCTGCCGTTCATCCAATAGGCAAAGCTCAATAGGAAAATCGCAAGGGCAGGAGTATTCACGTGTCCAAGCCGTCGGTGGTTTCACTGAGCGATCCCGAGAAACCGTTCGGAAGACAACAGCAAGGGCATTGCCTTGCGCGGTCGCCGTTGTCATGCGCACTGGCAACCGCTGTTGTCTTGCTGCTGTCGGGCCACACCTTCGCAGACCAAACCAAACACGTACTCATCCTGAATTCCTACCACCAGGGCTTGGCCTGGACCGATCGGCAGGTGGCAGCGGCCACGAAGGTTCTCGTGCGAGAAGTCGAGGATCTAGAACTCTACGTCGAGTACATGGACACCAAACGGCCGTACGGCGACGAACATCTGGCGGCGCTGCAACAAACGCTATACGTCAAGTATGGCAATGCGAAACCCGACGTCATCATCTCTACCGACGACAACGCACTCAGCTTTCTGCTAGAGCGTGGTGAAGATATCTTTGGGGACACACCCGTTGTATTCACGGCCGTCAACGATTTCCCACGTCCCGGAATTAGAGACAAACGCAACTATACGGGCGTGGTCGAAAAACTGGATATCGCAGAGACAATCGAATTAGCGAAGAACCTGCACCCTGGTATTCGGCGCATCGTGGTAGTCAACGACGGTACCAAGACGGGCTTGGCACATCGTAACGATATCTTGGCCGCCGCCAAACAGTATCCCAATCTGCAATTCGAGATCCTCAAGGGCGAAGAATTAACCACGGACGAAATGCTCGACCGCGCCGCCCAGGCTCCCCCGGATTCTATCGTCTTGATCACCACATGGGTGCGAGACAAGACCAGAACGTACATTCCGGCACTGGAGGGAGGACACGACATTGTAGAGGCGTCGCCCGTGCCCGTTTACGGAGTGATCGACGCCTACATCGGTTGCGGTATTGTCGGCGGCAAAATCGTCGACAGCACCACCCAAGGGCGGGTCGCGGCGGAACTGGCCGTGCGGATTCTACGTGGCGAAAACCCGGTAGATATTTTCCCCCAACAAATCGTCCAAAATCCCTATGTGTTCGACGATGCTCAACTACAGCGTTGGGGGATCAGCCGCAATCAACTGCCGCTGGGCAGCACGATCACGAATGAAACCATTTCGTTGTACCGGCAATACGCGGTGCAAATCTGGCTGATCGTGATAACCGTGTGCGGTCTCTTGACGCTGGTCGTTTTGCTGAGTATCGCCATTGTAAAACGAAAGGCCGTGGAACGGGTTTTACAGCACAAGGAACAACGCCTGCAAGCTGTCATCGATGCAAGTACGGATGCCATCGTTTCCATCGACGAGACAGGGAAAATTCGCGTGGTAAATCCGGCGGCCGAAGCTATGCTCGGATATTCCGCAGCTGAGATGATTGGCGAATATTGCGAACGATTCGTACCGGAAAATAAGCGGGCCGAACATCGGCAATCCATGGCGGAATTTTTCAGCGACACGCAACCTGTCCTCGATACCACCAAGGTTGAAAAGTCGGTAATCGTACGCACCGACGGAACCGCGTTGCCTGTGGAAATCACCTTTTCGACGTCGCAATCGGCCGACGGCCGAATCGTGCTTGCCGTGATTAAGGACATTTCAGAACGGCAACGTACCGAAGAGAAAACGCGGGAGTATACCGAGAAGCTCGAAGCAGCCAACCGATGCCTGGAAGAGTCGGCCTTTGCCGCCGACACCGCGAACCGAGCGAAGAGCGAGTTTCTGGCCAACATGAGCCATGAAATCCGCACGCCGATGACGGCCATCCTCGGCTACACCGACGAGTTGCTCGAAACCCTTACCCGCCCCGAAGACATTTCGGCCGCGAAGACCATCAAATGCAATGGCGAGCACTTGCTGGGCATTATCAATAATATCCTCGATCTGTCGAAGATCGAAGCCGGCCGCTACGACGTTGACTGTGTCGCCTGTTCGCCCTCACAAATCATTCGCGATGTGGTGGCGCTGATGACGGTCCAGGCCACGGGCAAAGGGTTGGCCTTGAATGTTCGTTTCGACGGCCCGCTGCCGGAGACCATCCAAAGCGATCCCACACGACTCCGGCAAATCCTGTTTAACCTGATCGGCAACGCGATCAAGTTCACCGAGGTCGGCAGCGTTTCGGTTTCGACCTGTCTGCTGGTTACCGACCCCGAGAAGCCGAAACTGCAAATCCGTATTTCGGATACGGGCATCGGGATGTCGCCCACGGATATCGGCCGGTTGTACGCCCCGTTTACCCAGGGCGACAACTCCTCGACACGCAAATTCGGCGGCACGGGGCTAGGCCTGACCATCACCCATCGGCTGGTCGAACTACTTGGCGGTCGGATGGTCGTTGCGAGCCAACTGGACAAGGGAAGCACGTTTACGATTATGTTGCCGACAGGCGCCCTCAAAGGGGTGCGGCTTCTGGACGACACACCCGCCCCGAAAGAAACCAATGCTCAAGCGGCGCCTTCCGGCAAAAACTCACTGCAGGGACTCCGCATCTTGTTGGCGGAAGACGGCCCCGACAACCAGCGTCTGATTTCTCTCGTCCTCAAAAAAGCCGGGGCCGACGTTAGCCTGGCCGAGAACGGCAAGGTGGCCCTGCAACTAGCCACCGACGCCACGCGCAACGGCGTTGCGTTCGACATAATCCTCATGGACATGCAAATGCCCATCATGGACGGCTACGACGCCACCGTTGCACTACGAAAACAGGGCTACAGTGGTCCGATTATCGCACTAACGGCCCATGCCATGGCCGGCGACCGCGAAAAATGCCTCCGGGCCGGTTGCGACGATTACCTCACCAAACCGATCAACCGCGAGCAGTTCGTCGCCACCATCCAAGCACATGCATCAGCCGGTACCGCGATCGGGACGACCTAAACCTTCCCAAGCCGGAGCTTGGAAGCCAGAGCGAAGCAGTACGTTGCCGTCGTCGTCAGGCAAGCGCCCGTTGCGAAAACGTGGCGATCTCCAAGGCAACCAGACGGTCGATTAGTTCCGCTGGCGTTTGTGGCCGTCGCATCGGCTGCTTGGCGAGTAGCTGGCGTAGCAACGACGCCACTTCGTCGGATAGATGGGGAGCCAGCCGGGTTAAGTCCGGAAGAGAACCCTCGCGATGGGCCGTCGCCAACTCGGCCAACGTCCCCGCAGGAAACGGAGGACGCCCGGTCAGCAGTTCGAATAGCATTACGCCCAGGCTGTAGAAGTCGCTACGGATATCAGTGCGCAGCGACGACGATATGGTCTCGGGAGCCATGTACTCAAACGTGCCAAGCACCGCCCGATCAATCGCCGAACCAGTCTCGCTAACACGGCGCGCAAAACCCAAGTCGAGCAAAGTGACATGGCCTTCCGGTGACCGATGCACGTTGCTCGGTTTGATATCGGCATGCATCCAGCCCGCTGCATCGAGCGCCTGAAGCGCTTCGGCGATCTGGCGGGCGATCCACAGGACCTCGGGTACGTCGAAGACCACGCCTTGATCGAGCTGCGACTTGAGCGTTGCGCCTTCGAGCCACGGCATTACCACGTAATAAGGCGCACGGCTTACGTTGCCGGCCAAGATCGACACCAAATGGGGATGGGCCACTTGTCGCCCTACCAGGGCCTCGCGGCGCATCAACTCGACAGTCCAGGGCTTCTCCTGTATCTCGCGACGCAAGAGTTTCAGGGCGTAGGCCGCCGGACGATCTGGGCCGGTACGCCTCGCTCGGGCACGGTAAAGCCGCGTGTAACTTCCTTCCGCCACCAACTCGACCAAATCCCAATGGTCGACCGAATCGACGGACGTAAGTGATTCACGAAACGGCGGCGCAGCCACGCCGCGCGGCGAAGCAATAGGGGTTTGGGTCATGCGAATGCAATGCGGGAGTAGCGTGTCGACCGAATTGGTCTTTTGCCGAGGTTTGCTCCGGCACGGGCCTACGGTGGCTGGCGTGCATCCGAATCTGCGGGAATCCGGCGCAGCGCCACCGCCCTTGCACGTGTGGGCATCTGTAACTAGCATCGGTTTCCCAGGCCGACAAGTTGAGCGAGGAAACCACAGCCGCAAGCTTGAGAAAAAATGGCGACACTTTGGGTACCGCGAGTAGTCTGCCCACCCCCGGCCAGCACCAGCTGACACGCTGAGAAACTGTGAAAATAATGGGACTGGCTCCCGGCCAGCTGCAAAGATTGCCCGACGAATATCTCTCCCGCGAGGGTGCCTGTCCCGGTTTATTCACAACCTCTGAGCGATGCCGCTCAATTGCCTACGTACTTCGCATACACACCGCGGGCAACGGCCACATCGTCGGTGCCGGCAACGATGGCTCGGCCGTCGGCAAATAGCGTCAGTTCGTAGTCGTCGACTCGCAGACGCAATAGATACGGGTTGCTGTGGATCTGGCCAACGCCCGCCAGCTTGTCGGCCAACTGATCCAGCGGCATGGCACCACCACTGGGGGTTAGCTGTACAGCGTTGCGGCCACAGAGCACCGCACTGCGGCTCCCCTGCTGGCCGGCCAGCCAGGGAAATTGTCGTTGTTTGCAGCACGGGCAGTCCGCCTGTTCGCGGAGATTGCTCACGTCGATCTGGCGAATCCGACTGTCCCAAAGTTCGACCACGGTCAGACGCCGGGAAACGGCTTGGCGGTTGCCGCTGAGGATCTTCATGGCCTCGATGGCCTGAATCGAAGCGATAACCCCAACGGCCGGTCCGAGGATGCCCGCCGTGTCGCAAGTGGGGGTACTGCCTGGCGGGGGACAATCGGGCATCAGGCACCTCAAGCAGGGTGTCTCGCCGGGCAGGATGGTCATCGTTTGACCTTCGGCCCCCACGCAGCCGCCATAAACCCAGGGAATGTTGCGGCTGACGGCCACGTCGTTCACAAGATACCGCGTTTCGAAATTGTCGGTACCGTCGACAATCAGATCCACACCGTCGCAGTACCGTTCGACGTTCGTGTGATCCACGTCGGCCACGACGGCTTCGATTTCCACCTGGGAGTTAATGTGGCGAAGCTTCTCGGCGGCGGCCACCGCCTTGGGCAACTGCTCGGCGACGTCGTCCTCGGTGAACAGCACTTGCCGCTGAAGATTGCTGGTTTCCACGAAGTCGCGATCCACCAGCCGCACAAAGCCCACGCCGGAACGAACCAACGTGTTGGCCAACACGCTTCCCAGGGCCCCACAGCCGCAGACGAGCACCCGCGATTGACAAAGCCGCCGCTGACCCTCCTCGCCCAACGGTGCATAGCGAATCTGGCGAATGTAGCGATCGAGGTCTTGAGGGCTCATGGTTCGCTTTCATCCTCGGCCAGTGCTTCGGACAGAAACCGGCCGGTGATCGACTCCTTGCAATGGGTAACCATCTCGGGCGTGCCGTTGACGATCACCCGACCGCCGTCTTCGGCCGCCCCGGGCCCCAGGTCGACAATGTAGTCGGCCGCACGCATCATTTGCAGGTTGTGCTCCACGACGATCAGCGAATGGCCCACGGCCAGCAAAGCGTCGAAACAGTCGAGCAGTTGTACGACGTCGGAAAAGTGCAGCCCGGTGGTTGGCTCGTCGAGGATGAACAGGCAACGTCCCCGTTTGGCGCTCGACATGTAACCGGCCAGTTTCAACCGCTGCGCCTCGCCGCCGGACAATGTGTTGGCTGGCTGGCCCAGACGCACGTAGTCGAGGCCCACGTCGATCAGCCGTTTCAGTCGGGCTTGCACCTTGGGCCGTCCTCGGAAAAACGTGAACGCCTCGCGGACGGTCATCTCCAACACCTCGGCGATGTTCCGCCCTCGATAGGTTACGTCGAGAATCTCGTCGCGGTATCGGGTGCCGTTGCACTGGGGGCACTTCATGTAGACGTCGGCCAAGAATTGCATGTCGATCTGGATGTAGCCGTCGCCCTGGCATTCGCTACACCGCCCGCCATCGACATTGAAACTGAAATGACTGGCCGTGAAGTTCCGTGTTCGCGCTTCGAGCGTTTCGGCGAAGACGTTGCGGATTTCGTCGAAAGCCTTTAGATACGTCACCGGGTTGCTCCGCGGCGAACGACCGATGGGGCTCTGGTCAACCAGAATCACGTCGTCGATCTGGCCGTCGCCGAAAATGTCGTCGAAGTCGCTCGGCTTCGGAGGATCTTTGCGCAACCGGCGGCACAAGGCCGGGTAAAGCGTATCCTGGACCAAACTACTCTTTCCAGAACCGCTTACCCCGGTCACCAGGCAGAGCACACCCAGCGGAAATTCCACCGTGATGTTCTTCAGGTTGTTGCCCCGGGCGCCGGCCAGTCGGATCCAGCCATGGTTGGGCGGACGGCGACGTCCGGAAGAACCCAGCCCTCGGCGCCGGGCCAGATAGTCGCCCGTGAGGCTTTCCTCGCAGGCTTCCATCTCCTCGGGCGTGCCCTGGAAAACGACCTGACCGCCACGTTCCCCGGCCCCGGGACCAATCTCCACAACCTGATCGGCCGCGCGGATGATCGCCTCTTCGTGTTCCACCACAACGGCCGTATTGCCGCGGTTGCGCAGTTCGACAATGGCCCCGATCAACTGGTTGATATCGCGGGGATGCAGGCCGATCGACGGTTCGTCCAGCACGTACAGCATGTTCACCAAGCTGGAACCGAGCGACGAGGTGAGTGCCACACGCCGGGCTTCACCGCCGCTGAGCGTGCGGATCGTCCGATCGAGCGTGAGGTAGCCCAAGCCAACCTTTTCCAAGTAACCCAAGCGATTGTCCACCTGTTCGAGCATCATCCGCCCTACCGTGCGTTCGTACTCAGGCAGTTGTACGCTTCGGAAGAATTCCAACGCATCGCACACCTTCATGGCGCAAATGTCGGCAATACTGCGACCACCGATCTCCACGGCCAGGGCCTCCGGGCGCAGCCGCGTTCCGCCACACGCGGGACACGGCCGATAGCTTCGCCAGCGACTCAAAAACACCCGAATGTGCATCTTGTACTTGCGACGCTCCAGCCAGGCGAAGAAACCGTCGAGCCCTCCGAAGTTGCGATCCGGCACGCCGTGGGTAATCAAGTCGAGGTGTCGCGGTTCGAGTTGCGAGAACGGCACGTCGACCGGAATGTCGTAGTCGTCGGCCAACGTCATAAGTTCTTCCAACTCGTGGGCGTAGGCCGGACTGTTCCACGGTGCGATGGCACCTTCGCGGATCGACTTGCGCCCATCGGGCACGACCAGTTCCATGTCGATACCGATCACGTTGCCAAAACCCTCGCATTGCGGGCAGGCTCCCATCGGGCTGTTGAAACTGAACAACCGAGCGTCGGGCTCGGGAAACTCCATGCCACATTCTTCGCAGGCTAGTTGCGTACTGAAGCCCACGCGGCGCCAGTGCCGGCCGTCGATAACGTAAGGGGTCCCGCGGCCGTTTTGTTGTTCTTGGCCGTCTGACGCTTGGCACTGCCCGGCTTGGCAATCGGTTGCCGATTGGCCTTCCGCGGAAGATTCGGCCGCCGGCGCGTTGTCTTGCCCTGGCAGCGTGTTGTCGTGCCCCGGCGAATTGTCGTGTCCGGGCGTTGTTTCCGTGCTTTCGACGAAGGCGTAGCAACGCCCCTCGCCCTTGGCGAAGGCCATTTCCAGCGAATCGCGCACCCGTTCGTTGCTCGCCCGCCCCGTGGCCAGCCGGTCGACCACCACATAGACGCCGCCGTTGCCGGCCGCCTTTTGCACGAGCGATTCGGTGGCCGCCGCTTCGGTAAGGTTCACGGTTTGCCCGTCGGCAATCACCCGAATGAAACCGCTTTCCTTCAGCCCCACGATCACTTGGCCGGGATCGTTGTCGGCAGCCAGGTCGAGCCGGTAGGCCAACAAGTAGCGAACGCCCTCGGGCATGGCGGCCAGTGCGTTGCAGGTGCTCTGGGGTGTGTCGCGATGAACCTCCACACGGCACTTCGGACAGATGACGTGGCCAATCTTGGCATACAGCAGCCGCAGATAGTCGTTCGTCTCGGTGGCCGTGCCCACGGTCGACCGGCTCGACCGGCTATGGTTTTTGCCCGTCACGGCAATAGCCGGGGGGATACCGTCGATGCGTTCGGCGTCGGGCTTTTCCAGCCGTTGGAGAAACTGCCGGGTGTAGGCCGAAAAACTCTCGATGTAGCGCCGCTGGCCCTCGGCGTAGAGGGTGTCCAACGCGAGGCTACTTTTCCCACTGCCGCTGAGTCCGCAGAAGACGATCAACTTGCCGTGTGGCAGATCGAGATCGACATCCCGGAGATTGTGAACTTCGACTCCCCGCAACGAAATATAACCCGGCGCTGCCATCCACTTCTCCCCAGGCGGCTATAGTAGACAGAGGACAAACTTTTATGATATCAAATCACCGCGCTGGGGGCCAGATACACGAAAGCCGATCGGGGGGCAGGGACCTGGAAGCTGTCCTGGTTCCCACGCTGCGGCGTAGGAACCACGGAACAACAAAGTGCTTTGCCAACCTCTAATTTGCGGGTGCCACGGGCAGCTTGCATGCCCGTGCTCGGCACTGGCCGACAAGCAGCCAATGGCACCCGACCCACAATCTGAGGTTTGACGGAACAATTGGTCTTTCCCTGCAACGCCGCCGAGCGCCAATCGCCGCCCTGCCCTGTTGTTGTCGCGTGCAACCTACTTGGGCAGTTCCGCCGTCAGCCGGCAATGGCCCTCGGCGTTGAAGGCTTGGGCCACGACGTCCAACTGCGAGGGGGACTCGCCCGGCAACAGTCGCAGCCGCAAGTTCACCGTGCGTTTCTCGCCCGGTTCAAGCCAGAAATACGCGTCGTCAGCAACATAACGAAGGCGTCCCGCCACTTCGACGTTCGTCATCACGGCCGGGACCTTGCCCGTGTTGATTACCTCGACGACGAGTTGGGCACGGACGGCGTTTTCCCGAGCGACAGAGACTACCTTGGCGTCAAGCGTCGTGGGATGCTCGTGTAGTTGAGGCCGCAGCCAGGGGCCGTCGCTGAGCATCAGGCCTTGCTTGGCTCCGCTGCGATAATCGGCCCGAAAAGCGGCGTCTTCCAGTTGCGGCGGGCAACGGAAGGTGTACACATTGCGGGCCAACTGCTTGCCGGTGGCGTCGTTCAGTTCCAGGACAACGAAGAAGAACGACCGGGCAAAATCCTTTGGCACTGTAAACGCGATCGAAGGACCGCTCACCGGCTCCGGGCTTCCGGGAATGTCGACCGACGGCAAGTCGTTCCACGTTTGGCGAACCGTCAGATCGGGCCCGACAAGCCGGGCGACGAGCCGACCGCCGACGATGTCCTCGTGGTTCGTCTCCGAAAAGACCTTGGTAGCCATTTCCACCTCGTCGCCGACCGCGTAGTTCAAATGCGGCGGCACCAAGCACGGCCAGGGCGAACTGTAACCCCGTTTCACGTCGTAATAGACGGCCAGCGGTTGGCCTAATCCGTCGCAGATCTGAATACCCACGATCGGCCACGGACGTTTCCACACCCAGTAGAGCAGGCCACCCATGTTGGGATAACCGCTGCGAGAAGCTTCGGCCGAATATTTGTAGAACTCGGCCGCCCCCAAGGCGATGGCCTCCGTGAACCGGGCAAGCGACACCGTGGCCAGATCGTCGAACGCCGAACCCCGCCCGAGCATCTGCGGCAGGCGGTTGGGTTGGAATTCGACCCAATGGTAAGTAACCTCCGGATATTTCTCCTCCATAAGCTTCTTGTCCATCTTCAGCAGCGAAGGCCCAATGGCTGCTCCCGCTTCTTCCGGCTTGGCGATTTCGCGATAGGTTTGGGCCGAGGGCATGCCGTGCGCCCCCCATTCGCTGGCAAACGGGCCACGCACCAGGCAAGAGTTCCAGCAAGCCGAGGCGTCCCATTGGGGATAGCCGTGAATGTCACCCTCGTCGGGCGATGCCCCCATAAACGGCCGCGTACCGTCGAGAATTCGCGTGTAGCGGTTGATCATGCCCACCAGATCGCTGTTGGCCAGATCGTCGGGATGGAATTCGTTACCTCCGCACCAGAAGGCCAGCGAAGGATGATTTCGCAGGCGGAAGATCGTCCACTGGACGGTCTTTTCCCACAGGCCGCGGTCGACCTTCTTGGCACGCCAACCACAAGTAAGCGGAAAATCTTGCCAGACCATGATGCCGTAGCGGTCGCAAAGATCGTAGAAGATGTCGGGCTCTAAAATACCGCCACCCCAGATGCGAATCATCTGGATGCCCGCGTCGCGAGCCATCGAAAGGTGCCACTCGTAGCGTTCCGGCGAGGTGTCGCCCAGGGCGTCGATGGGCATCCAGTTCGTGCCTTTGACGAACATCGGTTTTCCGTTGACGTGAAACACCCAGCCGTTGCCCGCGTAGGAGGTTCGTTGACCGCCCGCCCACTCGCGCGTGACGGTGCGAATGCCGAACGGCGCGACGATTCGATCCAGCGTCTTGCCGTCGCGCGACAGCACCATTTCGGCTTCGTAGGTCGGTTGATCGCCCAAACCGTTGGGCCACCAAAGACGCGGCTCGGGCACCTCCAGGTCGATGTCGACCAGGACCACGTGCGGCACGGGCGTCGCCGTGGCCGAACCACTGACCGGCGCCGACTCGAATCCTTTGCCGCGAATCGTCACGGTCACGTCGCAGGGAGCTTCGTTTTCCAGAAGCGTGCAGACTTCGACCGTCGCGTGAACCTTGGCCGACTTTTCGTCGAGCTTCACCGTGCTCACGAAGGGGCGTTCCAGACAGGGCCAACCGACGGCCACCAGGCGCGGCGCTTGCCAAATGCCCACGGTGTTGAAGTCGCGAGCCCCAACGGCCCAGCCGGACCACAATTCGGCTTTGACCAAGGAGGCGTGCGGGGCACCGCCTTTGCGATCGAGCTTGTAGCCGGCACATTCCACGCGCACGACCAGTTCGTTCGGCTTGCCGGCACGCAAGCCTTCGGCAGCCATTTTGGCCGCGCCAAACGCACCCTCGCTGCGGCCCAGGTACTTGCCGTTGAGCCAGTAATGGGCGTAATAGTCGGTCCCGTCGATCATCAGCCGCACGTACTTGTCGCGGAATTCTTCCGGCGCGGTGAACTTCTTGCGGAACCACCAGGCTTTGTCCTCGACCCAACGCATGTCTTTCGCGTTAAGGCCCTTGTACGGATGACCCGCCTTGCCTGCACGATACAAGGCCCAGTGGACTTCGGTTGGCACGGTCGTTTCGAACCAGTCGAGTTGATCGAGATTGGCCGGCAAGGCCACCTCGCTGGGCACGTCGGTATAGGCCAGTTGCCAGGAGCCGTCGAGCACGAGTTGTTCCGCCCGAGGCCAAGCGTATTTGTAGTCGGTTCGCAAGGTCGGGTCGACTTCGACGGCAAGAAGCGTCTGGCACGCAAATTCCAGGGTCACGATAACGGCAAAGCAGATTCGAATGTGTTTCATCAGTGACTCCCTTGGCAATGGAGGTAACTTGTTTTCCCCTCGTCGGGCACAAATGGCCAAACACTTCTTAATACTCCGCTGAATCCTCACCCACTCCAAGCCCGGGGGCCGCGTCCCTTGGGACCGAACCACAACCGGCCCAACAATCACCCTCGAACTCAACTGGCAATCAATGTCAACAAGTCATTTCTTCGCAGGCGAAGCAACATCCCGCGTGGTCGCCGACCAAACGTCGCTGAGTGCTCCCTTGTTACCATCGCGGTCGACGGCCCGCACGCGGTAAAAGTAGGTCGTGTTACGTTTCAGGCCCTTGTCTTCGTAAGGAACGATCACATACGGCCCCGGCTCGACCTTTGCCAGCAAGGTCGCCGCATCGGCTGCGAAGTCGGGCGACTCGCCACGGTACAGTTCGTAGTGTGCCAGGTCGGGTTCGCGGTTTTGTGCCCAAAGCAAGTAGAGCGTGTCGTTACGATCGGCACGCCAGCCACGTGGTTGGCAAATCAGTCCGCGCCAATGGGTGCCCACCGGGGCCGGCGGCGAATCACCCTGTGCCGCGGTGGTCGCCGAAACGGTGGCTGAAACCGCTCCCTGCTGATTCGCCGGCCCTACGGCCGCAACGCGGTAGTAATAGGCTGTCGCGCTGCTGAGCCAATCGTCGGTAAACTCGGGCGTCGTGGTGGTCGCCAACAGGTGATAGGCATCCGCTTCGAAATCGGCGTTCTCGCCGCGGAAAACGTGATACTGCTCGGCGCCGGCGACCGGTTTCCAGCCCAGGACGACCGACTTGTCTGAAACGTTCGCTACACGCGATTCCGGAGCAGCAAGGCTTGCCGGCGCCGGCGTGAAACGAATCGTAGCGAAGTCGAATGGATCAATGCTCAACGCGGCCGCGTCGAGGACGCCGCGATCTTGTTCGGTGATCGTACACGGTGTCGCCTGAAGCTTGGCGGCCAAGTGTTGCGCGACGGTCGCCTTATCAACGTCGCGGCCTTCGCTTTCGTGTAGTCGCGCGATAACGCCACGGCCCGGGGCCTCGCTCAGCTTGAGCGTCAGCAAGTCGACGTTCGGTGCGTCGACTTGCAGAAAACTGTGCGATGGCGAAGGTAGACTTCCCGATTGCGCCTTGGCGATGGTCGTCGCCAGCATGGGGTAAGCGACCCGGCGGGCAAATTGCGCCACCTGCCCTTGGCGGCAGTCGCCCTGGTGGCTTCGGATCGTATAGCGATACCGCAGGTTTACCTCGGCCGGACCAACCCAGTTCTTCTGGTACCAGTCGTTGAATAGATACGAATAGAGATGCGAGTTGGTCGGTGGGCTATTGGTCGTGTGCTTGTTCGTGCGGATTTCGCCGAACTCGACGAGATGACTCTCGCGTTGCACGACCGTGACGCCGAACTGGTCGTTGGCCACATCGACGAAATCCTGCACGGCCAGCCAATCTTCGATGCCCACGCCTATCTGGTCGTCGTGCGGTCGGGCGAGGCAGCCGTTGAGTTGTGCCTGAAAAACACCGTCGGGAACAGCGAACGGAAACGCGTAGTAACCGTAACGCAGGTACTTCTGCTCGTTGGCGGGCACCAAATCGCTGACATGGGCGAGACGGTTGTCGATGTCGATTCGCTTCTCGTGATTCACGAGCGTTACCGTTTGAACGATTGCCGCCCCACTTTTCGGTTCGGTCATCCGGGCGGTTACCGTCTGCCCCAAGGGACTCGTTTCGACAGTGAACTTCGCGTCGCCCGGCGTAGCGAACGTCTTGTGATCGTCGTTGGTATACACAAACTGATTGCAGCGGTACGGAGCCGAACTGTCGATCAACTCGCGTCGGAGTTGCTTGTCGAAGAGGCCGACAATGGAACCGTCGGCCGCGAAGGTCACCCGATAGAAGTCGTTCTCGACCACCGGCGGCTTGTCTGCCGACTGCTCCGCAACACGGCCTGCCTTGCCCAGCTTGAGTCGATACGTAGCGTAACCAAACGAGGGAACATCGGCGGCAACGAACCGCAACCGGCGTCCTTCGATTTGCGACGCAACCGGTTGACCGTTGTCGCCGCGCAGAACCTCCACGCCGGACTCCATGTCGGCGGGCAGTTCCACTTCGACTTCATCGGTGCGTAAGCGAAGCAGAGGATTGAAGACCAATACGCTCGGCCCCTCGGTCGGCACCTGGGCGGCCAGCGTCTTCAAAGCACGCCGGGCTTCGCAGCCGGCCGTTTCCAGCCCCCGGTCGATCCAGTCTCGCTTCTGTAGCCAAGTTTCGTAAACGGTTCGCCCCCGGTAGGGTGATACGCCGTAGCCGTGTTCGTCGCTGCAAATCAAGGCGTCCCAGGCCCGCTGGAAGGCGGTCGTGGGATAGACGAACGACGAATCGACAAGCCGGGCGATGGTGGCCAGCTTCTCGGCGGTGGTCAACAGCCGGTCGGCCGCTCGTTTTCGCGCCAAGTACGCCGGCGTGGAGACGGGATGCTGAGCCCAACCGCCCGTGATGTCGCCACGAAGCGTCGGAATCTGGTCGCCAAATCGTTTTTCGACCTCGCGGAAGGGAATCGAGGGGTCGCTTACCGTGCGTAGCTCAGGCCAACGCCACTGCGCGTTCCACGCCTTGGCCAAGTTAGGAAAACGGAGGTTGGGAGTTTCGTTGTCGACATAGTTCGACACTAGCCAAATGTCGTAAGGATAGCGTTCCTCTAGCTTCGCAAGGTGCTTGGCCATTTTCGGCGCGGCAGTTTCGGGCGTGGAATTGCCACTGCCCGTGGTGATGCCGAAACTACGGCCAGTACCGATGTAGTGAGGACCACTCCACACGAGCAAACGGCTTTTGTCGTCCGGACCTTGCCAGTAGAAGAGATGCGGCACGTCCGATGTCCAGCCCACGTTTACCTTGGTCCGCCAGGCATTGGGGAAAAACGCTACATAACGAATACCCGCATCGGCATAGGCGGTGACCAACGGCCACGTAATACCGTTGTTATCGATCATAAACATCGTGTCGACCGGCAATCCCCATTGATCGCGTGCCTGTTGGGTGTAATACGTGCTGCGGCAAAGTTCTTCGGTGCCGAACTCCTGCGTGTGGTTGCCTGAGTGCGAACCGCCGACTCCGAAAATCCCCTTTTTCACGTAGTCTCGCACGATGTCGTCGGTAGCCGCTTCACCACGATCGGCCGGGTAGTTGAACCACCACCAAAGCCCCTCGATCAGATAACGGAATCGCGAAGCTTCCGGCCAATCGGCCGTTTCCTCGGCAAGTTTTCGCGCCTTCTCAATGAAATCGACGGTGTAATGTCGTTGTTTATATTGCGAGTCGTGCAGGCCGATGTCGATGTGGGCCGATTTGAGCACGTAGAGGGTCCAATGCCGCGGCGGTTTCCACTGCAAGCTCTGAGAACTGAGCGTCACGCCGGCTTTGTCCAGCAGTACCCATTGTGAATCGATCACTTCGGTCGGCTCGGGCAGCAACACTTTCAGTTCGTGCGTGCCCTTGGATATCGGACCGAGGTCGATCTCCGCGATCTCGCTCTCGCCATCGCGGACTTCAAGCCGGCATGCGACTGGTTCGCCGGGATTGTCGACCGTCAGCAGCACTTGCTGGCGGGGAGGCGTATCGTGAGTTACCAGCGCGGTGGGCTGTACTCCCGAAAGCTTGACCTCGTTGGCCGCGACCGGCGTGGTGGAGATTACCAGGAAACCGACGACTAGCAGCAGTGTGCGTGGCATGGCTGGAAGCTCTGAGGGGGGTACGGGAGCTTGCGAAAGGCGAGACCGGATTGTCTGGCAATGCGTCCCAGAACTGACGGATTCATCTACTTTGCCGAGACGTCTCACGCGTTTTTCACAAGCCGGGGATCGATTCTTGGGACTCGCACCTGCGTGGACCCCACGACCGAGTGCGAGCAAACGCCGGGCGACGTTCACCCCAATGCTAGTGGCTTAACTAATGGTCTGCAACGAAAAAGGCAGGTAACATCCGTCACGTTTTCTGTACATTTCGTTGGTCGCTACGGCGCGAGAAACTCAACGTAGGCAAGACTTTCACGCACTGCTTGCCCATGTTGAATGGCAAAGTGCTAGTTGTCGTGCATTGTTCGACGAAGTGTTCGGCTGAAGAACGTAGGATCGCCGCACGAACATGCCAACCGCATTCCACCTCTGACCGCCTAGCCGGACACTCCGGTGGCCAGTGCCCGCCACTGGTCACCCGTGTCCGTGGCGGGCAAATCGGCACCCCCACAGTCACCTAAGCTGCCACCCCTGCCTGGCCTAGCTATTTCATTTGCATGCAAAGCACTTTCAGTGCTATCGACCGCCATATCTGCTCGCGACAGTTTGGATGCAACTAAGAGTCTCACCGCTTTTCTGAATCCAAAAAGTATTTACAACCACATTTAATACAACATGTTACGAAATCAAGATCATCAAAAACCGGGCCGAAAACCGTGACCAGAGTTGACTAATATTAGTTTGCGTACAAAATACCTGAAACACGAGCACAACTTATGGGTGAGACCAGCAATGTCTGACAACTTGAGCATTGAGAACCAAGTGATCGTGGCCCTGCGCCGCATTAGCCGAGCGATTGACCTTTATTCGCGTGTCCTGGTGCAGCAGCATGGCCTGACGGCACCCCAGCTCGCCGCGCTGCAAAAGGTTGGTGAACTCCAGCCCGTTTCGGTGAGTGCGGTTGCCCGGTCTATTCACTTGAGCATGGCCACGGTGACGGGCATCTTCAACCGACTCGAAAAACGCGAATTGGTAATGCGGTCGAGAAACGGGCAGGACCGGCGAACGGTTACCCTCGAACTCACCGAGGCCGGAGTGAGGGTGCTGGAGTCTGCTCCGTCGCTGTTGCAGGATCGTTTCCGCGCCGAATTGGCCAAGCTGAAACAGTGGGAGCAAACCCAACTACTCGCGTCGCTGCAACATATTGCCGCGATGATGGATGCGGAGGAAATCGAAGCTGCTCCCGTCCTTGGTCCCGATCTTGTCACCGCGCTGCTGGGAAATGCTTCACCCTACTTAGGATCGACCGAAGAATAACTTGCCGATTCACTTCATTGGCTATCTGGGCGTCAATAGTGCAGAAAACCTCAAACCCGAAGGAAACGTCATGTTTCAGATCACAGACCGTGCGGCACAACAACTCAAGGTTGCCTTGGAGAAAACAGAAAATGCGGAAAACGCTTGTTTTCGCGTCGGTGTGACAGACAGTCAGGTCCAAATGGTGATCGACCAGGAGCGCCCTGGAGACACTGCCATCGCGTACGAAGGGGAAACGTTGTTGGTACTCGATTCGGCAGCGGAAAGTTGCCTCTCCAACCGGCAACTGGACTTCGAAGAACAATCGTCGCGTTTGGTTCTCGTAGAAGCGGAGTAACGCTTGATAACACGAGCCGACAGAAATCTGAACATCCATAAGACAAGAAGCGACAGGCCGGGCCAACCCCGGTTGCGATATTTTTCTACCCAGAATTGAAAGGAAGCCCATCATGCCAGTCAAGCCCGGAAAGCGAATCTTGATGATTTCGACTCACGGATTTGTCTCGGCCACACCCGAGTTCGGCAAGCCAGACACCGGCGGTCAGGTGGTTTACGTGCTCGAACTCTCCAATTGCCTCGCCCGCCTTGGCTATCGCGTTGACATCCTCACGCGCCGTTTCGAAGACCAACCCGCTACCGAACGGGTTTCTGATAAGGTACGCATCCTCCGCTTTTCTTGCGGCGGAAACAACTTCATCCCGAAAGAAACTCTTTGCCACTCGATCCCCGAATGGGTGAACAATGTTCGGCATTACATCAAATCAAAGAAGCTGAACTACGCGTTCATTAACAGCCATTACTGGGACGCCGGCTTGGCCGGACAGGCCTTGGCCCACCATCTCGGAATTCCGCATATCCACACACCGCATTCCATCGGTGCGTGGAAACGCGACAACATGGACGGCAACCCAGAGGAACTCGAGAAGAAATACAACTTCCGCCATCGGATTCGCGAGGAAAAAGTAATCTACGATGAGTGTGATATCTTAGTGGCCACGACACCACAGCAGCGAGATATTTTGACCAACGGAGACTACGACGTACCGCTGGACAAGATTCGCGTGATTCCGCCCGGCTACGACGACACGCGATTCTTCCCGGTTTCGTTGGCCACACGGCAAGCACTCCGACAGGACCTCGACATTGAAGGCCGCGTTATCTTGGCTTTGGGGCGGATGGCGAAAAACAAGGGATACGATCTGCTCTTACAGGCGATGCCGCCCGTGTTCAAGCGGATCGAGGATGTGCGGCTGTTGTTGGCGGTCGGCTCCACCGAGCCAACGGAAGACGAAACCAAACAGATCGACCAATTAAGGCAGTTGGCCGACGAATTGGGCATCCGCGATCGTGTGCTATTCCGCGACTATATCCCCGACGAGGCTTTGGCCGACTATTATCGGGCGGCCGATGTTTTCGCACTAAGCAGCCGTTACGAGCCGTTCGGCATGACGGCCGTCGAGGCAATGGCCTGCGGCACGCCGGCGGTGGTGACCACCGAGGGTGGGCTTTGGGAACAGTTGACGTGGGGCCTGGAGGGCGTTTACGCAAACCCGTTCGACCCTGAGTCGTTTGGGCACGCCATCGCGTCCGTCCTCATGTATCCGCGAGTCAGAGACCAACTGGCCAAGTTCGGTTCCCAGAAGGCTCGATCGTATTTCACCTGGACTGGTGTCGCTCAACAGCTTCTTCGGATGCTGCAAAGCGTGGAACTATCTACCACTCGAGATCATGCGGCGGGTAGCTTAGACCGAACGACCCCATCGGCCTCTCGGCATGAGGAAGAGGAAGAACCATGGAAGGAACCCACCTTCTCATAAGCGACCTCGACGGGACACTTCTCGGAAACGATGAAGCGCTGGAGCGTTTCGCCGAGTGGTTCCAGACGCGTCGAACGCACGTGCGGCTGGCGTACAACAGCGGGCGTTTCTACGAATCGGTACACGACCTGGTCGACTCCACGCCACTTCCTGCACCAGATTATGTTGTTGGCGGAGTCGGAACCGACGTTCGATCGTTTCCCGGCGGCGAAAAACTCGACGGTTGGCCCCGATGCCTGGGGCCTTGGGATCGCTCGGGCATTCATCGCGTTTTGGCACAATACCGCCAAGTCGAGCCGCAACCCGACGAATTCCAAGCCGAGTTCAAGTTGAGTTACTACGCGCAGGATTTGACGTGCGCATTCCTCGTGGAACTCCGGCGGCACTTGGCCATGGCAGGCCATGTGGTGGAGGTCATCTACAGTTCGAATCGCGATCTCGACGTTTTGCCGGCCGGGGTCGATAAGGGAGCGGCTGCCGCCTTTCTGGCATCCCGATTCGACCTACGGCCCCGGCAGGTTATTGTGGCAGGCGACACCGGAAACGATGCCTCGATGTTCAGGCAAGGTTTCCGTGGTATTGTGGTGGGCAACGCGCATGCCGAACTCAAATCGCTGTGTTCGCCCGACGTCTACGAGTCTGACTTGAGCTACGCTGACGGTGTCCTCGACGGCATGCAATATTGGCTGCAGCACGACCCTGCCATGGCAGCCAACATCCCGTGAAACCATGCCCCCAGAAACTCTGGAATCGGGAACCGGTTCTAAGGCGTTTTGCCTAGCCAGCCGTTCGATGAATGCGCAAGCATCAATTAAACTATGAAACCCTCACTGGGAGGACTTGGCATTATGAAGACGGATAAAGCAACCGTATGCAGAATTCGCCCCATATCGTGGAAGGTTTTTGTGCAAGGCAAAACCGGAGTTGAGTACGTGCGCGGTTTTCTCAGCAGCAAACACTTTGCCTGCTCAGAACCGGCACAAGAGCCGGAGTTGCACGACCCGCCAATGTTCAGCATCGTGGTTACACTCAACCCGGAAACGCCGTTGATCGCACACGAACTGGAAGCCTTGTTGGTCGAAGATGACGGAATCGATGTCGCGATTGAAACGCCCGGCATTGCCGGCAGTTCCCACGACACCTGATTTGGCACATCCAACCGCACAACCAACTCCACGAGGTGAACGGCCGCCTCGTGGAGTTTCTTTCATGACAGACAGTTACAGACGCCGTGGTCATTCCTCCGCATCTTGAGCGTCGGGGTCCAGATCCAAATCGTGACAGGCCTGGAGGAAACTGGCGGCCGTCCACGCCTGAAACGCCTTGCCCATCGGGCGTCCGGTGACCCCATGGTGCCACTCGTTGAACTCCCATTCCTGCGAGACACCTTGCGAGCAAAGCCGCGCCAGTTTCACGTGTTCGCGTCGGGCAAGGTCGCACATCCCCAGTTTGTGGATATATCGGACCCATAGCCCGCCGACAAAGGGCCAAATTCCGCCGTTGTGATAGTGATTCGGCAGATTGAGCAGATTCACCGTGAAATATTCTCGCCACTCCGGGTCGCCGGCCTGCACGGGCGGATAGAGGTTCTGAACCGGGCCAGGTTCGTTCACCCCAGATCCCCACATGAAGCGGAACGTCATCATCGCCCGCTCTTTGTCCACCAGCCTCATTAAAAAAGCGAGGATGTTAGCGTAAACGTCGCAGCGCCAACTGTAGTTGAACGGTGAGATCTGGGCCACCAAATAGCGCGTGTCGCCCAGGCCGAATTGCACATCGCTAAAACTCGGAATCCCCCCGGTGTGGTCCGGAGACGTCGAGGGCCAGAAACTTCGGAGGATCACCCGACGGACGTGCTCTGCCCATTTCGCATAATCCGCCGCCCGGTCGTTTTCGCCAAGATGCCGCAAAATATTGCTGTACGCGATCAGGCATCGGTGCCAAAGCACTTCATCGTAAAGCACATGATAGCTGCGGGCGAACAGGTCCGTCCAGTCGCCAGCCTCGGGTATCTCCAACATGCCACAATTGTTGGAGTCGTGGGCACCGATCCAATCCATCGCTTTCTGCAAGGTCGATGCGTATTGTTCGACAATCGACCAATCGCCAACCTTATGTGCGAACCGCCAAGCCGCGATGATCATCCATAAACCGCTATCGATCGACGTAATCCCCCCCACCCCAGCGTACTCGGGCGTTCCGTCGTCGATGCTTACGTAGCCGGGCAACTGCCCGGTGGGCGACTGAGCCTCCAGAATCGTGCGGAGTGTTGCCGCTTGGCATGCTCGAACGTCGTCGTCCTCAAGATCCAACGTCCAGATGATTGTCTTCGCACCGTCACGCGCCCACACAGCCCTGTAATTGGCGTCGGTGCCGTAAACTTTGTTGTCCACAAGTGAACAGGCAGAGAAACCCTTGGGAGTAATATTGCGGTGAAGAGCTTCCAAGGCCTTCTGATAAGCAAGCTGTAGAAGCGCTCGCTCTTCGGAAGACAGTTCCCGATATTCGCTAGGGTCGAAAAGGATGCGTTTCGCCACGATAGCCTCCATTCCTTCGGAAAGTCCACGGCTTCGAGGGGGCTTGCGTATCAAATGTCTTACACGGCAAACTCCGCGCACGCTGCGCGCACATTAGCAACCAAGGAAGCGACCGTTCACAAGTCGGCGTTCCCCGATTCGGTTGCGGTCGTACCGCATTTGTAACTATACCTCGCTGAGGCAGACTGTTAACAACGGGGTACACACCAGCATGATAGGAGACTATACCAGCACGCGGCAAATCGAGTCGAACCACAAACACCCTTACCTCTCGCGAAACGAAAACGACTCCAGAAGGAACAAAACACACACCAACGGAGGGGGCATTCAGCTCCGCAAATCCGATCGCCAGAAAACCACTCTCAAGGTGGACGCCAATACACCATAACAGACATTGCAATTACGATCGAAAACGACGTGGGCGAGACGACAAAGGGAATCCCCCCCGATAATCGCATTGTCCCGAGCGCCGAACGCGCAACCAGCGGCAATCACCGCCCCAGAGCCTCAAGAGCGACCCAAGAAACGACAAAAGCCCTTGCAGAACAAGGGCTTTTGTTTTGTGCTACCGTGGATTGCATCTCGCCGCAACCCACTCAAGTGGCGGGGACAGGATTCGAACCTGCGACCTCGAGGTTATGAGCCTCGCGAGCTACCGGGCTGCTCCACCCCGCGTTATGTTCCACATGATTGCTCAGTAGACAGGCGTAATTTTATCATAATGTCGGCCGCCGTCGAGGGGAGCAGCCAACGTTTGTTGGAGATTTGTGTGAATTGGAATGTTTTCGATTTGTTCGCGCCGCGGGGAATAAGTCGGGGGGGTGTCGACGAATATGTCGCGGGTGGGTGTTGCCCGTTGGGACGGGGTCCGTCCGCGGGTTGGTGACCGACTGCAACGCGCAACCCTTGATTTGGAAACGACTTCTTGCTTGGCGCTCAGTGCCCTGGCTGATAGACTCACAGGGTGGCAGGGCCGCCAACCAAACCGGTGCTGCCGCGCCCTTACCAAGGCGCCGCTCCCGGTGGTCGTTAATCTTTGGAAAAAAGTTAACGATCTTTGAGGTTAGTATACAATAGGGGTTTCTGAGGTGCATTCGCGCCTCAAACGCCGGTTGCGGTGCGGTCACGTGCGAGATTCTCAAGGGCCGGCGGCTCGCGTCGTTCCCATCTGCTGAATTGCCGCGACAGACGGACAGAGGAGGCATTTCTGATGGCGGCACACGATCCCTATCAACCGTTGGGTAATCAGCCAGAGCAGGCCGGGGTCCCCCAGGCGCAGCCCATCGTGCAGTCTGCGCAGTTTGCCAACGCCCCGCTGAACCACCCCCTCCCGGGACAACCAGTTCAGCCACAGCCTTATCAAGGCCAGCCGATCCAGGGTCAACCGATTCAGGGTCAACCGATTCAGGGTCAACCGATTCAGGGTCAACCGATTCAGGGTCAACCGATTCAGGGTCAACCGATTCAGGGTCAACCGATTCAGGGTCAGCCGTATCAGGGTCAGCCGTATCAGGGTCAGCCGTATCAGGGTCAGCCGTATCAGGGCCAACCGTATCAGGGCCAACCGATTCAGGGCCAACCGATTCAGGGTCAGCCGTATCAGGGTCAGCCGTATCAGCAACCGGCTCAGCCCGGCCAAACCTATCAGCAGATGGGCGTCGCCGGACAGCAGCCGATAGCCAACCGGGGTGCGCAGCCGGTAGCCGTGGCCCCGAGCGGTTCGACCACCGTTCGCCAACATGACGAGGAAGAAGAGGAAGAAACCGACGTTGCGGAAGTAGCCATCAAAGCAGCGCCTCCCTGGTTGGTCAGTGCCGTGTTCCACATGGCGCTGCTGATCATCCTGGGGCTGTGGATGCTGGCCGCCACGAAAGACAATCAGATCTCGCTCGACATGGAAACCATCTATGCCGAGGAGTTGGGCGAGCAATTAGAGTTCGACTCGCCCTTGGGATTAGACAATATCGATGTGGCCGAGGAGCCGATCATCACACCCGACGATCTGCCCCAGGTTGAGGACCCCTTCGCTGCCCCGCCGACCTTGGACATCCAACCCGAGGGCACGACGTCGACCAGCGATATCGACTCCCGCATAGCCGGTTTGGCGTTAAAAGGTCGGGAAGAAGGTTCTAAAAAGTCGCTGCTCGGCAAATACGGCGGCAACGCCACGACCGAAGCCGCCGTGCTATTGGGCTTACAGTGGCTTGCCCGCAACCAGAAGAAAGACGGCTCCTGGAGTTTGGCGGGCCCCTATCGCGGCGGCATCTCGGCCGACATCGACAACCCGGTGGCCGCCACCGCCATGGCGCTGTTGGCATTCCAAGGCCACGGCGACACGCACAAGAAGGGCAAGTTCCGGCAGAACGTGACTCTCGGCTGGAAGTGGCTGCTTCAGGAGCAAGACGCCAACGGCAATTTCTACCACGAAGGGCCTATCCACCATCGATTCTACACCCAGGGTCAATGCACTATCGCCGCCTGCGAACTGTTTGGCATGACCAAAGACGAAACCTACCGCAAGCCGGCCGAACTGGCGGTGAAGTATTGCCTGGATTCGCAGAGCAGCCTGGGGGGCTGGCGTTATATGCCCAACGGCGACAGCGACGTTTCGGTAACCGGCTGGATTGTGATGGCGTTGCAGAGTGCCAAGATGGCCGGCCTGGAAGTGCCCGAGGACCACTTCCGCCGTGTGGAACGATTTCTCGACAAGCTTGCCCAGCAGGATGGCGCCCGCTATCCGTATCGTCGTGGCGAAGACATCAAACTCTCGATGACAGCCGAAGCCATGTTAATGCGGCAATACTTGGGCTGGCCGCGCGATCATCCGGCCATGATCGACGCCCTGGAGTGGATCACTTCCAAAGACAACCTGATCAACTTCAAACGCAACCGCGACGTTTATTACTGGTACTACGCCACCCAGGCCGCCCATCACATGGAAGGCGAGTACTGGAAGCGTTGGAACGCCGTGATGCGTCAGGCGGTGCCCGAGGCACAGACCAAATCGGGGCGCGAGACGGGTAGTTGGGATCCGATGCGACCGTCGATGGACCAATGGGGTCCGCAGGCCGGCCGGCTCTATGTAACCTGCCTGTCGATCTACATGCTCGAGGTCTACTACCGTCACCTGCCGATTTACACCAACGTCTACACCGACTTACTGAAGTCGGGCCGGAATCCGCTGTCGGTGCCAGAGCCGAAATAGTGGGCGGAGAATGCGCGGCATGGTCACGCAAACGCGGCCATGGCACTCACCGCTCTGCCAGGAATTCTCGCTAAAACTCGCGCGGCCCGATTGGCGTTGCGCTGGGATAGCGTGGCAGCGGCGGTTCGAGTTGCGACCGTTCGAGTTGTGGCTCGTTGAGCGAATCGGCCGGCGCCGGCTCAAGCAGTGGTTCTGGCACCCGGGGAACCCGAGTGTCCCAATTCGGCTGCTGGTAGGGTTCCGTCGGTAGCGCAGCCGGGGTGTCGTCGTAGATGGGCCGATAGACGTAGCCGTTGTGACTCGTCCAGATTCGCTCGTAGCCGGTCGACTGTTTCACGTAGGGGTAATAGGGATACCCGTAGATGTCGCCCGGCACGCGGGGCCACGGCTCGAACACGGGCGCATCGCCTCGACAATACGCGGCTCGCGCTTCGGCCGCAGAACCGTAGGCATAAATGTCGGGCAGCAAAGGGCCCTCGGGCCGGGCCCAGGTGTTGTACCAACGCACGCTATCAAGCAAGCCTAGCTGGCGGTCAACCGCCCAGCGCCGCGCCGGCTCGGCATAAAGGTACGCATCGCGGCTGGCGGCGGCCGAACTGTAACGATAAGTCTCCCGGGGCTGAACCGGTAGCGTTTGCATTCCCGGGCCAGATGATACCGGATTGGGCGACACCAGTTGAGGCGGTGCGGGAATAACTTCCGCCGTAACCGGCTCCCCGGCCCACCCCGTTTCGGCCAACAGCAGAAAGCCGCACTCAAGGGCCCCCGCTAACATGACAACGGGAAACAGTACATGTCGCAACATGGCACTTCTCCTCTTCTCCGGCCCGTCCCTTGCCTAAATGCAAGAAGCGGATGCCACGGACAGCTTGCATGCCCGTGTTCAGCACTGGCCGACAAGCAGCCAGCGGCACCCAACCCCTGATTCGGAGCTTGACGCTACAACAGGATTGTATGATCGCCAGGAAGACGCGGCAAGCAACACGTTTCGCCGCCCAAAGACTACCCACCCAACTGGCGACGGGCCTCGAACGCCACCACGGCCACGCTCACCGACAGGTTCAGACTGCGGGCATTTGGGTGGATGGGAATTCGCAGGCAGCGGTCCGTGTTCTCTGCAAGCATCGACGGCGGTAATCCCCGCGACTCGGCCCCAAAGACAAACACGGGGTCCGGCTCCACGTCGACCGAAGTGTAAAGCGTGGTGGCGGTCTTCGAGAGAAACCACGGCCGTCGCCCCGACAAGCGTTCGATCAATGCGTTCCAATCGTCGACCACCTCGTAGTCGAGGTGTTGCCAGTAGTCGAGCCCCGCGCGGCGCAAATGGCGATCTTCGATCTGAAACCCCAACGGGCGGACCAGCCAAAGCTTCGCACCCACCGCCACACACGTGCGCCCCACGCTGCCCGTGTTGTAAGGAATCTCGGGTTGGAAAAGAACAATGTGCATGAACAAGAGATTTCTGATTTGGAATTTGGGATTTTGGATTTGAGCGGCGGGCGTTTTGTGGCGGATTGGGCCGCTAAACCAGTTCACCCAGGCCTTTCAGTCCCAGGGGTTCGCGGCTGTCGAAGGCTTCGCCGTAGTGGGTGCCGATGGCGAAACCCCAGGTAGCGGCCTGGTCGCGCAGCCGATCGACAAACGTGGGACCTTCGGCCGGCTGGTTGTCGACGAATTGGCTGCGGTAACACTCGATCGCTTGACGCTTCTTTTCCCAGTGGTCGCTGATGTCGAGAATGAACGCCGGCTGCGGGATCAGTCGCAGATGCACGCAGTAGTAATAGTAAATTCGCTGGGGATGATAGGGCTCGCCCGGCAGGTCGCTTTTCGTGAGCTTCGCCCAGAATCGAGCGTCTTCGATTAGTTGCGTCGCCGCAACGTGGTCGGGATGGGCGTCGACCCAATAGGGTGCGAAGATCCACCGTGGCCGTGTTCGACGAAACACGCCGGCCAGCTTCGCTCGGGCGTCGAGTGTTGGCTGTAGGCTTCGATTCGGCAGGCCCAGGTTCTCGCGCCAGTCGAGCCCGAGGATCTCGGTGGCCGCCGCCGTTTCTCGCGCACGGATTTCGGGCGTTCCCAGCGGGGTCGGCTCACCGTTGGTCAAGTCGAGCACACCAACGCGCCGTCCCTCGGCCTTCAAGCGGAGAATGAGACCGCCCGCCCCAAGTTCAGCGTCGTCGGGATGGGGAGCAACTACGAGCACATCGAGCATAGGGTGCATCTCCTGGGCCGTTGATGAAAATCGCAACCATTGCACAAAAAATCGGGAATGGGCAAATGGCATCTCGCAAACACACAAAGCACGGACATTTATATCTCCTTTGTGTCTTTGCGCCTTGGCGAGAAAATTCCGTGCATTCCGAGGCTACCAGCCTGAAAAATTGCCTGCCGAAGGATTGCCTCACGGCAAAAGTGGACAATATACAGCAAATAGACAAAGCACATCGCTTAATTGCCTCCCGCTGTATCAAGAGACACGAGGGAAAATCTTTATTACCCCCCCGTTTTTTATAGATTGATCTGGACTTGACACAACGATTCTGGGACACTCCCGCCGCTTTTGGCAAGACCTCCGAGTAGATGATTGACCATGTTTCCCTCGAACACCGTAATCGAAAAGGCTTCTCGTCTCGGACGCAAGGTTCTGGCGATCGCCGTTGCGTGTGCCGCGTTGTCGGGCTGCCAACAGCTCGATTGTGGCTGCAACGATAGTCCGACCGCTCCCTTGGCGGCAGGACCGCCCGCGCCGAAGGTCGACTCGAGCTGGCTGAACCAGTTTCGGCCCGCCGACCCCCAAATGAAGCCGTTTTCTGTAACCAACAGAGGCATGGAGATCGAGCGCAGCCTGGGCGTGCGCTAACCTCCATTGCGAAGCCAGCCCGCTTCTGCCTTGCGGCTGCGCGGTCGCTGTTGGTCATATATCTTGTGGACTTGCTCTACGGTCGATAGGCTCTATCCGTCGACTTCATTCACGGCTGTTTTTTCGCTGCGGGCTCGGGTGCCATGGCCACGCTCGCGTGGCCATGCTGTGCATTCCTCGGCAAAACATGCCCACGACAAGCGTGGGCATGGCACCCCAACCCGCGGTTCCAAGATTGACACAACACTAATCCTATCGCTGCAGGCACTTGAAGGAACACGAACATGACCAACGAAACACAACGTCTGTACGAAGAAGTCTGCCAACACGCTCGAGAAACGGCCGTTCTCGGAACGATCGAGGCGGTACTCGATTGGGACGAGCGAACCAAGATGCCGCTAGCCGCCGGCGAGTATCGGGCGACGCAAGTCACCCTGCTGGCCGGGCTAATCCATCGCCGCTGGACCGATGCCGAATTCGGCCGCAAACTGACCGAATTGGCCGACAGCCCCTTGGCCACAGAACCCCACGGCGATGCGGCCGTCACCATTCGCCGGTTGAAGCGTGCCTACGACAAGCGAGTAAAACTGCCTCAGACGCTGGTCGAGGAGCTCTCGCGCACGGCGGTGCTCGGACAGCAGGCGTGGCAGAAGGCCCGCGAGCAGGACGATTTCCCCGCATTCGAACCTTTGCTGAGAAAGACCATCGAGTTGAAGCGGCAAGAGGCCGACGCCTTGGGCTACAAAACGTGCCGCTACGATGCCTTGCTAGACGACTATGAGCCGGAGGAGCGCACCGCGAACGTTGCCCGAGTGTTGGCCGGCCTACGCGAGGCGCTGGTTCCGCTGGTCGCCGAAATTCAGGCCAGCGAACGGCAGCCAGACGTCTCGATCCTCGCGCGGCGTTATCCGGTCGAGGCTCAAGAAGCCTTCGGCCGCGAGGTAGCCACGGCCATCGGGTTCGACTTTTCGCGTGGGCGACTCGACAAAACGGTCCATCCCTTCTGCACGGGCTTAGGACCCAACGATTGTCGGATCACCACCCGATACGACGAACAGTTCGTCAACATGGCCCTGTTCGGCATCATGCACGAAGCGGGCCATGGGATTTACGACCAGGGGCTGCCGACCGAGCATCACGGCCTGCCGCTGGGTGAATTCGTGTCGCTGGGAATTCACGAATCGCAGTCCCGGTTGTGGGAAAACCTGGTCGGCCGCAGCCGGGCCTTCTGGAACCACTTCTACCCGAAGGCACAGCAGTATTTTCCCGAAGCACTCGGCGATGTGGCCGTCGACGACTTCTTCTTTGCCATCAACGACGTGCGGCCTTCGTTGATTCGGGTGGAAGCGGACGAAGCCACCTACAATCTGCACATCCTGATACGTTTCGAGCTAGAACAGGCCCTGCTCGAGGGTGAGTTGGACGTAGCCGACCTCCCGGAGGCCTGGAATACGAAGTACCGGGAATACCTGGCCGTTGAACCGTCGAATAACGCGGAAGGTGTACTACAGGACGTTCATTGGAGCGCGGGGTTGATCGGATACTTCCCCACCTACGCGTTGGGAAATCTCTACGCGGCCCAGTTTTTCCGCCAGGCCGAAGCCGATTTGGGCTCGCTGGAGGAGGCCTTTGCCCACGGCGAGTTCGGTACCCTGCGCAATTGGTTGCGCGAGCAGATTCACCAGCACGGCCAACGCTATATGGCCAGCGAGCTGGTCGAGCGGGTTACCCAGCAGCCGCTGAGGCCCGAGCCGCTGGTCGAGCAACTCCAGGCGAAGCTGGGTCCTTTGTACGGGATTTAACGACCATCCTGCGCCCTCCCCTCCTTCACTGGGGGTATCCAGGCGATCTGGGCTGCCTTTTTCGGTAGCGGCTGGTAGTTTTTCCACGTAGACGTGGGTAAACTAGAGAGGATATCGCTAACTGTAGGGGTTTCCGTGGTAACTGGCGGGCAGGCTGTTCGCGCGCAGGCAACCACTGGGGCAGGCCACCCGTCGTTCGGTACCCCCGGCGCAGCTTGCGGTCGTATCACACTAGGAGCAGAGCAAAGATGCCCACCGTTTCCGCGTGTCCCAAATGCAGTCAACAGGTGACGATCCCCGACGGAGTGCCCGGGGACATTCAGGTTCGTTGTCCCCTGTGCGACGAGGAATATTTGCTTAGCGAAGCACTCGCAACAATTCCTCCGGCGCTAATTCCCGTCGATCCCGTGCCGGTTGGCGCAGGAGCGTCGATGTTTGCCGTCGGTGCCGTGGGCGGAGCCGCCAACACATATGGCTCTAGCATCTACGACATGCCCGGCGCAGAAGACTTCGCCGACCCCGACGCCGATACAATGTTGGAAGACGACGACGAGTCGCTGGCGGAAAAACCCGCCATGCTTGGCGTCAACGACAATCACCGGGAGAATGCCGGTGAACTCGATATTTGGCCCAATATGGGCGCCGCTCCGACGATCCAGACTGGCGAGGAAGTGGCCTTCGGTGGACCGATGGATACGTCGGCCTTCACCGGGTTCGCAGCCGGCGGCAACGCACAAGCGACCAGCACCGGCAGTGTAACCACACGGCCACGCCGCAAACGCAAGAAGAAGAGCCTTGGCCGCGAGTTGATGGAGGGCGTCCTTGGCGCGATCGTCGGATTGACCATCGGCTATTACATCGGCAACTGGTACTTCACCGATGGCCGCATGGACATTCTGGAAATCTGGCTACCCGGCGTCGCCCACACCGAGAAACATCGCCCCGATTGGGCCAAGTTCGGCGGCGACGAAGTCGACGACAGCCAGAACGCCAATGTCGCCGAGGAAGACGACAACGTGACGCCGGAGCCCAAGCCGAAAAAGCCCAAGAAACCGAAGCGCCGCCCCGCCCCACAGTCACGCGACGAATCGCAAGGCGAGCCGTCGATGAACCCAGGCTTGGCGCCCGAGTCGGGAACGGTCGATGCGGATCCACAGCCCCAATTCGAACCCCAATTCGAACCACAACTTGGCCCTCAGATGGATCCGCCACCCGGTGAAGACGAAATCGGTGCCGACACGGGTCTCTCCGATATCGGTGCGCCCGACATGGCGATACCCGACATTGCGGCCCCCGATATTTCCCTCGATATCCCGATGCCGGGTGCTGCCCCAAAACCAGCGCCCAAACCAGTTCCAGAGCCCACCACGGACTCCGCGCCAGAACCCGATGCCGAACCGCAACCTCAACCTGAAGGTTTCATCGGCCCCAAGGCTACGGGCACGTTCACTTCGGACGATCTGAGCACGGCGTTGCGCGATGTGAATCGGGCATTGGCCCGAGTCGACATCAGCCAGCCCACCCATCCCTCGACCTACAAGGCAATGTGCCTTGTGGGCCATCAGTTGGCACTGGCCGGCAAGGACGACGCCGAATTGGTCGAGCGTAAATCGGCCGCGGAACAGGCAGCCAAAAGTTTTGTAACCGGCCGGGGTCGATACGATGAGATGGGCCGTTTGGCCACGGAAGCGATCGACAGCGGCCAAGCCCAGGGCGTCCTGATGACCGGCCTAGTGCGCGGGGTTCGAGCGCTGGGCAAGCTCAACGGCGCAGCCATTAGCCTTCCGGAGAGCAACAAACTGGTGACCATCATGACCGACCAGCCCTTGAAAATCAAAACCGGCGACAAGGTCATGGTTCTCGGAACGGTTGTAGAGAAGCCGGCCGAGAATATCGCTGGGTATCCCGCCGGTACGGCCAAGCTTCCGATGGTCGTTTGGGTGGGGATCGTCTCCAAGTTGGAGTAGAACGCCAGTGCTTTGTCAGCTCTTGAACCAGGGGTTGTGGGTGCCATGTCCACGCTTGCGTGGACATGCTGAAATCCCGAGGAACATGCCCACGCAAGCGTGGGCATGGCACCCCATTTTTTAGGTTTGACAAAGCACTAGAGCGACAATCCATTGAAAGGCCAACTGCACCATCGCAACGCGGAGGATGCTTCGCTGGAGGTGCCGCGGAAGCCGATCAACTACCCCCTCGCTCCTGCCTGCGCGGGAACCCACCCGAATATTTTCACCCACACCTGGCACAACCCTCCTTTCTTGATCGGCGTTTCTTGTGCCGCCCGATGCGGCCGCGTTTCGGCCAACAGGGCGGCCTGAGGGATGCTTTTTCGGGGAAGAGGCTTGCAGAGCTATCGAAAAGAGAGTATTCTTGTCGATAGTGAGAATGAGTCTCATTTGAAACTGTCGCGTCCCTACCCCGTTGGGTGCCCTACCGTGATCGACAAGGCAATCCCGCTCAATCAGTTACGCATCGGCCAGTCAGCGCTCGTAAGTCGGGTGCTTGGCGCTGCCGACCACGTCCATCGTCTGGAAGAATTCGGGCTACGTGGCGGCGCCCGAATCCAGATGTTCCGGCCCGGTAATCCGTGTATTGTCCGCTTGGCCGGCAGCAAGATTTGCTTCCGGATGGATCAACTCGTCGGGGTGTATGTGGAACCGGACGCCGTGTCTCACTGAGTCGGCCGAAGAGCGACTGTTCGTTCGCGACTCGTGAGACGGCCAAGCGGCAAATGCATTGCCCTGCTCTTTCGACCATGGCTCGATTCAGTTGACAGCGATTCGGCGGCAGTGATTCGACCGCGGTGAATTCGTTGGTCGTATTACTGAGGCCTGTATAGTCAATGAGCGGAAGGCGACCAACGGAAGCCTGGATTTCCAGGCGTTCGGCTTTCCGAAACGATTAGTATTAATGCAGGTGTCAATAAGTCGGGCAATGCTGAAGACGGTCCTGTTTGTTTGGCGGGCAACTTGATCGGCGGACAACGGATGTCGCGGCAAGATTTCCCGTCGACACGGCGCCCTCCATCGAGCAGTGGTTCCTGTCGGATAGGGCCTCGCCAATCGCGTACTCCACCAATTTGTCGGCCCGATGTCTACTGATACCAAACCCGCTGTCGCCACGGTCGCGTTGCTCGGCAATCCCAATACCGGGAAATCGACCCTCTTCGGTGCTCTCGTTGGAATGCACCAACACGTGGGCAATTATCCGGGAGTAACGGTCGAAAAAAAGACCGGGCAAATGCACATCGACCAGCGATGTTTCGAATTGATCGACCTGCCCGGGCTCTATAGCTTGGCGCCGCGCAGCCGCGACGAAATGGTCAGCGTCAACGTTCTTCTTGGGCAGTGCCCGGGAGTTGCGCCCGTCGACGCGGTGGTCTGTATCGTCGACGCCAGCAACCTGGAACGCAATCTTTATCTGGTCAGCCAGGTGTTGGAGTTCGGGTTGCCGACGATCGTGGCCTTGAACATGACCGACGTGGCCCACCGTCATGGCGTGTGTATCGACACGCAACAACTGCAACAACACTTGGGCGTTCCGGTCGTCAAAGTTCAGGCCAACCGGCGCGTAGGGCTCGACGTGCTCAAGGCAACGTTGGCCACCGTGCTCGATCAGCCGAGTTTTCCTTGCCAAAGCCCGTTTCCCGAGGCGTTTGAAGGGGAAGTCAAACGGCTGGAAGAGGTGCTGGCCTCCGAAGACGGCAACCCGACGTCGCGGCAACGGCCCTTGCCCCGGTGTCTGTTGCGTCGTCTGTTGGTCGACGCCAACGGCTACCTGTTCGACGCATTATTTCCGCTGGCGCCGGTCTATTTGCGCACGGCGCTCGACGAGGCCCGGACGCGGCTGATCGCCGAGGGGCACAACATTCCGGGCGTGGAAACGACAGCCCGATACGAATGGGTACAGAAAACGCTCGACGGAGTTGTCGTCCGCCCAGAGAAATACGTAGTTACCTATACGGATAAGATCGACCGGATATTGACCCATCGCTTCTGGGGCACCTCGATCTTCGCCTTGGTGATGGTGTTGGTGTTTCAAGCCATTTTCAGTTGGGCCGTGCCGCTGATGGGTTTGGTCGACACGGTGTTCGGCAGTCTCAGCCAATGGGTGCAAGCCAACATGGCCGAAGGCATGCTGCGAAGCCTATTGGCCGACGGCGTGATTGCCGGAGTCGGCGGAGTGGTTATTTTCCTGCCTCAGATTCTCATCCTTTTCATTTTCATCGCGTTGCTGGAAGACTGCGGCTACATGGCCCGAGCGGCGTTTCTTATGGACCGGCTCATGGCACGTGTGGGCCTCAGCGGCAAGTCGTTTATTCCGATGATTTCGTCGTTTGCCTGCGCGGTGCCGGGCATTATGGCCACGCGGGTGATCGAAAACGAGCGCGACCGGCTGACCACGATTCTGGTAGCCCCGTTGATGACGTGTTCCGCCCGACTGCCTGTCTACGCCCTGCTCATTGCCGCGTTTATCCCGACCCAAACCTATTTGGGAGGTCTTGTCAGCTTGCAGGGGCTCACGTTAACCGCGTTGTATGCCCTGGGGATCATCGCAGCGATCGTGGCGGCGCTGGTGCTGAAAAAATCCCTGCTGCGGGGCGCCAAGGTTCCGTTCGTTCTGGAGTTACCCAGCTACCAGTGGCCCTCGCTGCAAACCGTGTTTTATCGCGTCATGCAACGGGCATGGGCATTTTTGCGAACCGCTGGCACCGTGATTTTGGCGGTGTCGATCGCCGTTTGGGCGGCGTTGTATTTCCCGCACGATGAACAGGCGGTCGAGGGCCCGTACCGCGCGGAGCGCGAGCAGTTGGTCGCACAACTCGAAACGTCGAGCCCGGACGAGGAACCCTACGAACAAGCTTCCGCTCGCTTAGCCGAGATCGACCACGAAATTGCGGGAACCTACCAACGCCAAAGCATTTTGGGACGCCTGGGTCGAGTGATCGAACCGGTCGTCGAGCCGCTGGGTTGGGATTGGCGGATTGGCTGTGCCGTGATCGCGTCGTTTCCGGCTCGCGAGGTGGTCGTCGCTACACTGGGGGTGGTTTACAACCTTGGAGAAGATGTCGATCCGGAGTCGGCCGAAGATCAATTGCAGTTCGAAGCTCGGCTTCACGCGGCGACTTGGGACGGGACTGATCGCAAAGTGTTTAACACTCCGGTGGCCTTGTCGATCATGGTCTTCTTTGCGCTTTGCGCGCAGTGCGCTGCAACATTAGCCGTGATCCGTCGTGAAACCAACAGTTGGCGATGGCCGCTGTTCACGTTTTCCTATATGACTGTTTTGGCCTACGTCGGTGCGTTTATTACGTACCAGGTGGGTATGTGGATCAGTGGTTGTTGATGTTTGCATTGGAAATGATCGCTTCGGGAAGCCGAACACCTGGAAACCCAGGCTCCCGCTGGTCGCCTTCCGTTCATTAGCTATGCAAGCGTCAATAGGTAAGGGAGAAAACGCCCATGGGTTGGCAAGAAGTAGTGGCAATGGCTGCCGTCACCCTGGCCGTGGCGTATCTGCTGCGACGAGTGGTCCGTGTTTTCACGGGCAAGCCGTCGACTTGCGGCGCGTGCCCGACGTGTTCAGCAGCCAAGCAGTCGGCCGACTTGGTTCAAATCGACCGACGGCGCTAGTTCATTGGCCGAACTGGTCTACACGTTTGTGCCAACGTAAAAGACCCCGCCGGATTAACGACGGGGTCTTGCGTGTTTCTGTTAACGACAACCGAGCGACGACCTACTGCTGGGGCGAGACCACCGCGTAGGCCGGCAGTTCTGGCGCCATCTGGCCAAGGTCCGTTTCAATGCGGATCTTCTTAGCCACTTTGCCCTTGGACTCTCCCGCCACGAAGGTCACGGGCACAAGGTGCAGTGTCTTGGCCTCACCACCGACAACCGACGGATCGAAGGCAAACGACTCGTCCTCGCAAGTAATCGAGAGGATCCGGAAGGGCTTTTTGCCGCGAACGACCAGCTTCTTGGTCACCTTGCGACCCGGCTCGACCAGGCCCATGAACAGCGAAGACGGACTAACCGTAACGCCCGGCGTAACTCGACCTTCGACGAGCACGGGCAATTCCTTGCGGCCGTAGTCGTTGGTCACAACTAAAAGATGGTCGTTCAAGTACCCGGCAGGCGTTTCGCTGTCGAGGAAGACTTTCATTCCGTAGCGGACCTGACTGCCGCGACGATCGGCTTCCCAGATTTTGACCTTCAGGTGCGGGTTGCTACTTTTTACGCCAAGAATTTTCCAATCGCTGTTGCCATTGCGACTCAGAGCAACAGTCTTCTCGGCGGCGGTACCCAAATCGATCGCACCGAACTGGACACTACCCGGCTCCACGACGATGTCGTCGCGGATGTACGCCTTCACATGCAACTGCACCTGGGCGTAAAACGGTTTATCGAAGGTTACGGTCAGCGTCGCACCCTTCTGGCCACGAAAACGGTCGGTGTTAACGTGGGCAAGGATTGCGCCCTTTTCATAGGTCTTCAGCAACTGCTTCTCGATCACGGGCGTGGTACAGCCGCAACTGGAGCTGATCGACGCAATGTGGACGTCTTCCACATAAAGGTTTTCTAACTCAAACCGGTATTCGGTCTTGGAATCTCGGGCAACGGCGCCAAAGTCGTGATCGGTCTGCTGGAACATCTTTTGCGCCCACTGCTGACCGACTGCCGTCGACCCGACCAAACCGACCAATACCAGGGCAAAACCAGCTCGTCGCAACATCGTGCCGCTCTCCTATAACTTATGAATTCCTTGTGTAGCTCATCCGTGAATGCAAACCCAACAACCGTATGACTGGTGCCTGTCTCAATTCAGCCATGAAAGGAAAAGCGAACACCGGGCAACTTTACGTTGATATCGGTGCCTAGGCAAACTTCTCCTTTGCTGCGTTTTGGGTTGTTGTGGCTGTCTTGGTCAGAGCCGGGCCGTTTGTAACGGCACCGCCGATTGCTCCGGGGTTGTCCGTCTCGAACACGGTCAACTCCCGCCCAATCATAGCCAACCTAAGGACAAACCGAAAAACAACTTACCTTTTCCCCAAGGCAAAAACCAAGGGACGTTGCGAAGCACGGCCCGGCAAATCGGCAAGTAACTTATCGGTCGTTCCGAAAGAATCTGCACCCCAGTTGCCACGTCGAAGATTATGGCGTAATCGAGAAGAGCCCCTCCCTACGCACTGCCACCACGCCACGGTTCATCGATACGACGACTGCCCACACCCGGCGTACAGCCAACGGACTTGGTTGCATTATGCCGTTAGTCCGAAAGATTCAGGCAAATTCCTCAAAGTCAGCGACCAACGAGAGTGATTTCTCGCCTGAGTGCGGCAGCACCAACCGACACCGGCCCGTGCCGCATTGCTGAATTATTCGCTGGCCAAGCCGGGTGTCCAGCGATTAAACGGCAACCAGCGCAAATCCCCACACGGCAGTCCGTACCGACCATACCCAATACGTCCTATAGCGGAATCGCCAAAATTTCGACAACTGATTTCAGCAAAAACAGTTGCGCTGTCGATTGCCCAACCTGTGCCAACGCCGTGTGAGTCTGGCTATTGCAATTTTTGTGGCCACCCACGCGTCGGTCACACGTCTCACGACGGACAACCTGTTATCGAAAAAGCGCGTCGCCGTTGTGGTCACGGGGCCCCGGCACGGGGAAACCACCACAAGAGGGGGCGAAAGAGGGCTTTGTGTCGGGGCGCCGTTGCCGAGAACTTGCGGATTCTGGGCGCAGAGAGCATTGCCAAGAACCCCGGGTTTCCGCTACATTAGGGGATTACGCGCCCTAGGTCGGTTTGCGCGTGTTAGTCTCCAACCGGCTTGGGCTCGGCGGCTCGTGCCTCGGTAAGCACGCCCAATGCAGTTGTGACATTCGCCTCCAGCTAAACGAGGGGTGATTCGACAGGTATGTTCGATTCCCTTTCCCAAAACCTGAATTCTGCCATTCGCACCCTCCGCGGTCGTGGTCGGCTCACCGAGTCGAACATGCGAGAAGGGTTGACGCTAGTGCAACGGGCATTGCTCGAAGCCGACGTCAGCTTTGCGGTGGTCAAGGATTTCATGGCTCGGGTAACCGAACAGGCACTGGGCGAACGCGTGCTCAACGCGTTAGATCCCTCGCAGCAGTTGATTGGCGTCGTCCACGGCGAGTTGGTCGAGCTGATGGGGCCGGTCGACCATTCCTTGCACTTAAAAGGCAAGGACGATGTCACCGTGCTGATGCTCTGCGGCCTGCAGGGTTCGGGTAAAACGACTACCTGCGGCAAGTTGGGACGTACGATCCAGCAGCGGGGGCGTCGACCGATGCTCGTGGCGGCCGACCTTCAGCGTCCGGCGGCTATCCGGCAATTGGAGGTGCTTGGCGAGCAACTCGGTTTGCCGGTTCACGCCGACCTGGAAGCAACCGACCCGGTCAAAGTGTGCCACACGGCGGTGCAAAAGGCGAAGAACGCGGGAGCCGACGTCGTTATCCTCGACACGGCCGGCCGGCTGCACGTCGACGAAGAGTTGATGCGGCAGCTTGCCCAAATCGACCGCCGGGTGCAGCCCGAACAGGTCTACCTGGTGGTCGACGCCATGACCGGCCAGGACGCCGTCAACAGTGCCAAGGCCTTCAACGAGGCGTTGGAGCTCGACGGCGTGATCATGACCAAGCTCGACGGCGACGCCCGCGGTGGTGCGGCCCTGTCGGTCAAGCAGGTCACGGGCGTGCCGATCAAGTATATCGGTACCGGCGAGCATCTCGACTCCCTGGAAGAATTCCATCCCGACCGGATGGCCGGGCGGATTCTCGGCATGGGCGACGTGGTCTCGCTGGTCGAGAAGGCCCAGCGGGAACTCGACCAGGATGCGATGAAGCAACAGGAAGAACGCCTCCGCAAGGGCGAGTTCACCCTGGACGACTTCAAAAACCTGCTCGGGCAGACCACCAAACTGGGGCCTTTGAACAAAATCATGAGCTACATCCCCGGCATGAGCCAAATGGGCGACATGTTGGGCGATGTGGATGCCGAAAAGGATCTTCGTCGGCTGCGGGGAATTATCGACGCGATGACCCCCGACGAACGCCGCGATCCGTCGAAGACCATCGACCAGAGTCGCCGCCGTCGAATTGCCACCGGAGCGGGGGTCGAACCCCACGAAGTGAACGAACTGGTCAAGCAGTTCGACGGCATTGCCGACATCATGAAGAAGATGTCGACGATGGGAATGCGCGACCGGATGCGGGCGATGCAGCAATTGACCCAGGGTGGCATGCTGAACCCCGGCGGCCGGTTGGCCGCACAAAAGAAGGGCACGGGCAAGCGACTCAGCAGCGAGGAACGGGTAAAACAGAAGAAGATGCGCGAGAGAGAGCTTCGCCGAAAGAAACGCGAAACCAAGCAGAACAAAAAGAAGAAATAACCGGGGGGTTATCCGGCCGTTCGCGGCTTGCCCCTACAAAAGGATCAACAAAAACCAACATTCACTATTTGTAGCTCACGAGGAGAGTAGCGTGTCAGTACGAATTCGGATGAAAAAATTCGGTCGGCGGCACCGACCCTTCTATCGCATCTGTGCGATGGATATCCGCACCCCGCGCGACGGTCGGGTGCTTGAGGAGCTCGGTACCTACGATCCCATGGTCCCCGACGTCAACGCCCGAGCGGTGCTCAACGGCGAACGCGTCAGCTATTGGCTTGGCGTGGGAGCCCAACCCAGCGACAAGGTTAAGGTGCTGATCAAGAAGTACGGTTCTGAAGGTACCCACTTGGAGCAGCAGAAGCAGGCCCTGGAGCGGATCGCCGAGCAGCGGCGCCGTCCCGAGCCGCCATCGTGGTCGCCCCGTCCGGGTAAACTGGTGAAGAAGGAAGCGGAACCGGCCCCCGCCGAAGAACAGCCGGCCGAAGCACCGGTTGCCGAAGCACCGGCCGAACAGCCCGCGGACGCCGCTGCCGAAGCGCCGACCGAAGAAAACAAAACTGAGTAGGTTTGTCGCTTGTCATGCGTTTCGATGTCTTGACCCTGTTTCCCGGTATTTTTGAGGGATACCTGGGCCAAAGCGTGCTGAAGCGTGCGATTGATCGGGGTCTGGTCGACGTGCGGTTGCACAACATTCGCGACTGGACTCACGACCGACACCATTCGGTCGACGACCGGCCGTTTGGCGGTGGGCCGGGCATGGTGTTGAAAGTGGAACCGGTGGTCGAGTGTGTCGAAGCGGTGCGAGAGCAGGACGCCGATCCCGGCCATTTGATCATGCTCAGCCCGCAGGGACGACGGCTCGATCAGCCGATGGTCGAACAATTGGCGACCCGCAACCAGCGGATCCTGTTGTTGTGCGGCCGTTATGAAGGATTCGACGAACGCATCCGTTCGGTCCTGAAACCGGAAGAGATATCGATTGGCGACTTCATCCTCAACGGAGGAGAAGTCGCCGCGATGGCCGTGATCGACTCGGTGATCCGGCTCGTGCCCGACGTGCTCGGCGACGAAGACAGCAGCCAGTATGATTCCTTTTCGAGCGAAGGACGACTACTGGAGTTTGCCCAGTACACACGGCCGCGAGAGTATCGAGGGCTCGAGGTGCCCGAGATCCTGCTCAGCGGCAACCACGAGGCGATTGCTCAGTGGCGCGATGAAAACAGCCGTCAGCGGACACGAGAGCGCAGGGCTGATTTATTGGACGATGGCGCAGAAACCGGCGGCCGCGAATAAACGACACGAATAGACAACTCGCCGAACACACAAAACATACTATCGCAGGGGCCGTGGGCCGCCTGCTCGACTGACGAAAGGGAGTACGATGAGCCAACAATTGATGGGCTTGGTCGAAAAGACCAGCAAGAAAGACGAACTGCCGTACTTCGAGATCGGCGACACGGTCGATGTGCATTGCCGGATTCTCGAAGGCGAAAAAGAGCGGATCCAGATCTTCAACGGCGTGGTCATTGCCCGCAGCGGCAGCGGCACTCGCGAGATGTTCTCCGTCCGCCGTATTGTCCAGGGCCAAGGCGTCGAACGGAAGTTCCCGCTGCACTCGCCGCGAATCGCCAAGATCGAAGTCAAACGGGCGGGCGTGGTCCGTCGGGCGAAGCTTTACTACCTCCGCGACCGCGTCGGCAAGGCCGTTCGTCTGAAAGAACGCCGCATCGACCGCCAAGATCGCGAGCAGCGAGCCGCCGATCTCAACAACAAAGAGTAGAGCTTTGTTGGTCTTCGATGGATCGATCGGGTGCCAGTGGCGGCTTGTCCGCCACTGCCGTTCGGTGCAAATCCGAATGCTCAAGCTTCAATGACCAGTAAAGCACCAAGTACGAATGACCAACGCAATCGCTCGGGCCACCGACGCACGGCAAAACGGCCGCCGCTAGGGCTTGGTCATTGGGATTTCATTGGGCATTTGGGATGTGGTCATTGAGGTTTGCCCGGCCATCGGTCGGGTGCTACATCCACGCCTCAGCGACAGGTGAGAAAGCTGCACGATAACACGTGAGAAGGCTGCGCGATGGCCCTCTGGGATCTGCTCCAACGTTGGCCGTGGCGTTGGCTCCCAGAGAAGACGCTGGGACAGCGGGGCGAAGCGGCCGCCGCCCGATTTCTGCGTCGGCAGGGCTACAAGATTCTCGCCCGAAGTACGCGTCCCTACGGTGGCGAGATCGACTTAATCGCAATCGACGGTGATACGATCGTCTTCGTCGAAGTCAAAACTCGCCGCTCGACCGAACACGGCCACCCGGCCGAAGCGGTCGATCTCAACAAGCAGCGACGGCTCACGCGGCTGGCAGTGACATATCTAAAACACCACGGGCTGCTCGACCAGCCAGCCCGATTCGACGTGGTGGCCGTCACTTGGCCCGACGACCAACACGATCCCACGATCGAACATTTCCCCAACGCCTTCGAGGCCGTGGGCCACGGCGAGTTCTATTCGTGAAGGTCCCACCTCGCAAATTCAAAACGCTTGGCGAATTGCAGAACGTTAATTCAAGGCATCGCAAGGGACTAGAGGCGGTTTCAAATCTGGCTTATGAGGGGTTGCCAACAGCATTGCTTGCTGACATCTTTTTCGGGAAAAAGGACAATTCGACGATACACCGAACCCCCCCGGAATAGGTTTTGAAACAGCTTCTAGTACGTCATCCAGCAAGTTTCTTCCGGTATAGTTCCGGGAACACTCGGCGGGCGTCGTTGTTATTGAAGGTCCAGTCGATTATGGCTTTGCGGCGATTTCGGTCGCGGGCCCAAGTCGCCGCATGACGTTGAACTTCTTCGATTGTAGGAATCCGTCGCCCGAGGCATTGCTTGGTCAACACGGAGATTTCAATTTCTGCCATGTTCAGCCAACTGGCGTGCTTGGGTGTGTAGTGCCATACGATGCGTCGCAGAGATTGCTTCGCTTTCGTGGCGTCAAACGTTTCGATGAGGGACTTTTCGTTGTGCGTGTTGAGGTTGTCGAGAACCAAATGAATCCGACGAGCCTTGGGATAACGCTGAAGCAGATCACGCACGAATCGTGCGAAATCGGCCCGTTTGCGATGACGCCGAGCCTGGACGAAGCGTTTGCCACCTTTCGGCTCAACGGCGACAAAGATACTGCACGTGCCGCAACGACGATACTCGTAGTCCTGCTTAGCCGCCTTGCCTGGTACGGCAGGCTTGAAGGGACACGTATCGTCCAGGAGTTGATACGGCTGCTCGTCCATGCAAATCAACGGTTCTCTCGGGTTGAACGCCTTTTCATACTGGTCGAGGACGTCCTCCATTCTGTCGCGAAACTCTTCGGTGAGTCTCGGAATGCACCATGTTTTTTTCGCCATGGCTTCATGTCGTGCTCTTTCAGCCACAACGCAACCTCGCTCTTGCTGATCGAATCGACGAAGCCTCGTTTCACGGCGTGCACGCAGAGTAGTTCCAGCGTCCAGCGGACGCGGCCCTCCGGCGGATCGCTGCAAGCCAACGCCACGACTTGCTGCTTCTGCCGTGGCGTAAACGTGGGCGGAGCACCGGATCGAGGGGCGTCGTACAACGCTTCCTCTAAACTCCCGGTACAGAACCGTTTACGCATACTGCGAACAGTTCGATCCGTGCAACCAACGTGTTCGGCAATCTCCTCATCCGTGAATCCTTCATCTGATTTCAGCAGAATCAAGGCACGCCGAACCACACGCACGGATCGCGTGCCGGTATGCACCAACTCCTGCAAATGCTGTCGGGCCTCGTCCTTGAGGCGTACAATGTGTTCCTTCATGCCGGTGCTTATACCACCGGAAACAATTTCATGGAAGGCGTACTAGTGCTTTAGCAGACCAAAAAAATGGGGTGCCATGCCCACGACCCCTGTGGTTTAAGAGTTGACAAAGCACTAAAGACGAAAAAACACTAAACGGGACCGACGCCTCTCGCCTCTTTTGGCGAGGATCTGGAACCATCGTTTCCGGTTTGACTCACCTCAAAACGGCCACGCCCGGCCCAGGGCTTTTTGTTGGATGGTCGTCAGTTCGCCGATGCCGCTTTTGGCCAGTTTCAGTAGGGCGGCGAGTTCCTTTTCCGAAAAGGTGGCTTCCTCGCCGGTGCCTTGGACTTCGACGAAGCGACCGCCGCCGGTCATGACCACGTTCATGTCGACGCTGGCGGCAAAGTCTTCCTCGTAGTTCAAGTCGAGCACCGCCCGATTGTCGACTAGGCCCACGCTCACGGCGGCCACGCTGTCGCGCAGCGGCAACGGGCCCTTGGGCTCGAGGGTTCGCAAAGCGTCGACCAAAGCAAGGAAGGCGCCCGTGATACTCAGGGTTCGCGTGCCGCCGTCGGCTTCGAGCACGTCGCAGTCGACCGTGACGCATCGCTCGCCCAAGGCGTCCAAGTCGGCGACCGCCCGAAGGCTGCGGCCGATGAGTCGCTGGATCTCGGTCGTACGGCCGTCGATCTTCCCGCCCCGGTCGCGCCGTTTGCGAGGGCTGGTGCTGCCGGGCAACATGCTGTACTCGGCCGTAACCCAACCGCGGCCCTCGCCAGCCATCCACGGCGGCACGCTCCGTTCGACGCTGGCCGTACAGAGCACAGTGGTCGCCCCGGCGCTGATCAGCACACTGCCGTCAGCCGCCTTGGTAAAATGACGTTTGATTTTGATGGGACGAAGCTGGGTCGGGCGGCGTTTGTCAGGGCGCATAGGATTGATGATTTGGGATGTGGGATTTTTGATTGGAGAAGTTGCCTCGTTCTCGTACTTCGCGTGGGAACGCACGACAACAAAGTTTTACGTCGCGCTGCGCGACGTACGCCTGTCGGAGCACGGCGTTTGCCGTGGTTTCGTGACGCAAAGCGTGGGAACTATTGGATCCTGCATTGCTTGTGGAACGAGGGCGACCAACGGGAGCCCGGATTGCGGGGGCAGAACGCAACGAAGTGTTCCACACTCAACCTCGGAATCAATAGTCGTTAAACCGCTACGACGACTTCGCAGCGAGCATCCAGGCAACGATGCCTTTCTGCACGTGCATCCGGTTGCCGGCCTGTTGGACGACCACGCTTTGCGAGCTGTCGATCACTTCGTCGGTCACTTCTTCGCCGCGTCGGGCGGGAAGGCAATGCATGAAGACGGCGCCCTTTTGCGCACAGGCCATCAACTTAGCGTTCACCTGGTAGGGCGCGAAATCCCGCTGGCGAACCTCTCGCTCCGACTCCTGTCCCATGCTTGCCCACACGTCGGTGTAAATGGCCACCGCATCGCAAACGGCTTCGGCCGGATCGGTGGTAACCGTCAGGTCTAACGTGGGCACTTGCCGCTTGAGCCAATTAAACGTGTCTTGATCGAACTGATACGGCTCGGGCGTGGCCATGGTCATCCGCATCCCCAGCTTGCCGCATCCCAGCGCCAAGCTAAGGGCCACGTTGTTGGCATCGCCCACCCAGGCCAGCGTGTGCCCTTTGAGCGAACCGCACAGCTCGCGGATGGTATACAAATCGGCCAGCGCCTGGCAGGGGTGGCAGAAGTCGGTCAGCCCGTTGATCACCGAACACGTACAATGTTCGGCCAGATCGACGGCCGTCTGGTGCTTGTACGCTCGGACGACGATCACGTCGACGTATTCGCTGAGCACGCGGCCAAAATCGGCCATGCTTTCGCGTTTACCGAAGCCCACGTCGGTGCCCAGGTACATCGACGAACCGCCGAGATGCGTCATACCGGCCTCAAAACTCACCCGGGTGCGCAGCGACTGCTTCTCGAACAGCAGGGCCATCACCCGACCGGGCAGAATCGCCTCGCGCAGGCCCTGCTGGAGCTTGGTCTTCATATCTTCCGTGATAGAGAAGATCCGTTCGATTTCGATGGTATTTAGATCGGCCAGCGTGATCAGGTGTCGCATCGCAAAGGCTCCTGGCGATGGTTTATGCCGGACTTTTGCAGACATCAAAATCGAGGTTCCCTCTCCCTCTGGGAGAGGGCTAGGGTGAGGGCGACTCGGCAGAGAGTGTCTCGTCTTGCCTGCGCGACCGTGACTGCCCTCACCCCCGACCCCTCTCCCACAGGGAGAGGGGAGCAGACTGCAAAAATCCAACCCTTTCTTTCAGTTCGAACCGTTTGTCGCGGTTTGGGCTTTAATCACTTCGCCCAAAATGTCGCAGCCCTGATGGGCCTGGTCTTCCGTCAACGTCATGGCCGGCAACAGCCGTATGACCGTGCCCTGCGTACAGTTAATCAACAGGCGACGGTCCAAGCAGGCCTTCACGATCGCAGCGCCTTCGATGGTCAGTTCTAAACCGATCATCAGCCCTTCAACGCGGACGTCGCGGATCAAGTCGCACTCGCCCTGCAGTTCGGTGAACCGCTGCCGGAACAATTCGCCCAGCGTTTTGGCGGCTGCGAGTAGATTTTGCTGTTCGATCATCTCAATTGTTGCGATCCCGGCTCGCGCGGCGATCGGATTACCGCCGAACGTGGCGGCGTGCATGCCGGGACGCAGGCTGGGGGCGATCTCGGGTCGGGTGATCATCGCGGCGCCGGCGATGCCCCCGCAGATGGCCTTGGCCAAGGTGATCACGTCGGGCTCCACGTCGAACACCTGGTAGCCGAACCATTCGCCCGTGCGGCCGCACCCGGTTTGCACCTCGTCGAACATCAGCAGCAATTCGTTATCGTCGGCCAGTTGGCGCAGCCCGGCGAGGAATCCCTCGGGCGGAATGCGAATTCCCCCTTCGCCCTGGATCGGCTCGATGAGGATGGCCGCCGTTTCGTCGTCGATAAGCTTCGCGACCGCCTCGAGGTCGCCGTACGGAGCGTAAACGAAGCCGGCCATCAACGGGCCGAGGCCCTCGTGATACTTCGGTTGGGCCGTGGCCGAGGTGCTACCGAGCGTTCGGCCGTGGAAACCGCCTTCGAAGGTAATGATTTTGTAGCGATGCTTGGGCGTATGGAGCCGGGCGAGTTTGATGGCCGCTTCGTTGGCCTCGGTTCCCGAGTTACAGAAGAACGCCTGGCCGCCAAAACTTCGCTCGCTGAGCATTTGTGCCCAACGGCCCTGGGCTTCCATGTACCACGAGTTGGGAACGTGGATCAACTCGCCCACCTGTTCGCGAACCGCCTCGACGACCGGCCCGGGACAGTGCCCCAGCAGGTTGCATCCCCAGCCGGGGAAGAAGTCGAGATACTGGTTGCCCTCGCTGTCCCACACATGGGAATCTTCGCCACGGACCAGCGCCACCGGATACCGCCCGTAGTTGGGAACTACGTAGCGATCGAATAGCTGGATGGTTTCGGCGGAACTGAGCGAATGCGTCGATTGCACAGCGAGTCTCCTTCAGACACTTTTCAACAAATCGCAATTCCGGTACCACGGGCAGCTTGTATGCCCGTGCTCAACACTGGCTGACAAGCAGCCAGTGGCACCCATCTCACCTCTGGCATCCAATAAACCACTAACGACACGTCGCCAACCACTTCGGTTCGGTCGCTCTACACTATTAGTGCTTTGTCAACTCTTAAGCTAGAGGTTGTGGGTGCCATGTCCACGCTTGCGTGGACATGCTGAAATCCCGAGGAACATGCCCACGCAAGCGTGAGCATGGCACCCCATTTTTTAGGTTTGACAAAGCAATAACCTCAAAGATCGTTAAGTTTTTGACAAAGATCGGCGACCAACGGGAGCAGGTTCTCGACTGGGTATGGCAGCACCGTTTGGTTGGCGGCGCAAGCCGCCTTATGCTTCGGAACGCACGATTTCGGTTCCAATACCTTTGCTCGTATAAACTTCCAACAACAGGGAGTGCCGCAGGCGTCCATCGATGATGTGTACCTTGTGAACCCCTTTGCCCAGTGTTTCCAGGCAGGCCTGCACCTTGGGAATCATGCCCGAGTCGATCGAGCCGTCGTCGATCATGCGTTGCGCTTCGTCGGCGCTGAGCGAGTGCATCAGCGACTCGGCATCGTCCTTGTCGCGCCGTACGCCGTTGACATCGCTGAGGTAAACCAGCTTTTCGGCCCCCAACGCCTGGGCGATGGCCGTGGCGGCCGTGTCAGCGTTGACATTCAGTTTCTGCCCGTCTTCGGTAATACACATCGAGGGGATCACCGGCACAATGCCGGCGTAGCACATGTGTTCGATCGTATGGCGGTCTACGCGAGTCACGTGGCCCACATGCCCTAAGTCCATCGGTTCGCCGTCGGGCCCACGCAAAACCAGCGGTTCGCCGACCAGGACGTTGGTGGTGCGGAAGTTCAGCGCCTGGGCACGGCCCCCCAAGTCGTTGATCTGCCGGGCGATGCGATCGTTGATTTCGCCGGCCAACACTTTTTCGACGATATCCAACGTGGCTTGGTCCGTGTAACGCCGGCCATGCACAAAACGCGATTGAAGCCCGGCCTCGAACATGGCATTGCTGATTGCCGCCCCGCCACCGTGAATGATGACGGGCCGCATACCGACGGTTTCCATGAAGACCACGTCGAGCAGGAGGTGGATCATGGCCACCTCGTTTTCCATCACGCTGCCGCCCAGCTTGATCACGGTAACCTTGTCGCGAAACCGGCGGATCCAGGTGAGGGCTTCGATCAGGACATCGGCTTTTTGGATAGCTTCTTCCAAGGAGAAACTCCCCAGAAAGGGGGAAAGGTGTTCGTCACACACGCAAAAAAGACAACCCCCGAGTCAGACAAAGCCTGCTCGGGGAAACCCGTCATTTTAGCGGCTTGCCGGGTCGCGTCAACCGAGGCAGAGGCGTCCCCTTCGATCAGATGAAATCGATGATTCCCTGTAGGGTGACATCGTGTAGGGTCGAGCGGGTAGCCGCGATAGCTCTGCTATCGGGGTGCCGAAGGCACAAGAGGCTTTCGACGCAACATCATTTCACCCCACCGGTTGCCGGTCGCCTCGTGTCGCTTGCGCGACACCGAAAGCAAAGCTTTCGGTGCTACCCGGTTTTGTGACTTATCGTGTTTTTTGTGGCCATCTCTTTCGCGGTCTTCCTTTTATCACGGCCTAATTGGTTTCCAAGGAATCATCTCGCCAAGGCGCAAAGACGCAAAGAAAAAACTCCCGTCCTTTGCGTCTTTGCACCTTGGCGAGAGCAATTCCCTTTGCCTTTTCGACGGGACGGCACCCACCCTACCGCGATTCCGGCAACGCCTGCAAAAACGCCTGGCAGCGGGATTGGGTTTCCGCCATCAGCAGTTCGACCCGCTCGGCGAAGTAGCGCAGGTCGGCCTCGGAGATGTGGTAGTCGGGCTTGTAGCGGGCGCCGATGTAGGCGTAGTCGAAGTTCTTGAAACGCTCGGCGGCCTCTTGCGTTTCGCGAGGGAAGAAGTCGGGCAGGTCGGCAATCGCCTCGTGGATCGCTTCGTCGAACCAATCGAGATGGTGGTTGTACGGCGTGTAGTTCGTGTAGACCAGCAGCAACGCCTTGTACGCACATTCGGCCGCTTGCTGAAGATCGAAAGCCGCTGTCTTGTGGTTTTGCGAGAAGGAATACTCGAATTTTTGGTAATACTCCTTCGCAAGTTCGTTCCAATGGTCAAAATGCTCCTGGGCCGCTTCCTTTCGTTCCGCGGGCGTAAGCTTCTCGCGGACCGTCGGCACAAACACGCCAGAATCGAACAGTACAATGCCCTCGACGAAGATGTCGTTGAAAAAGTAGTGCTTCTGTCCCAGAGCTTTTGCGAGAAACCAGCGGTCGTGGACGATCACCCGGGGATAGGCCGAAAGCTCTAGAGCCTGAAGCTGCCGGTCCACCACCGACCACAGATGGCCGTTTCTCACCGTATCCTTTTCGGTCGTCACGACGAGGATATCGTAGTCGGAAGCCGCCCCCGACTTCCGCTCCGGCTCCAGGTCCTCTTCCTCCTTGTAATCACCCCGCGCATAGGAACCGTAGAGAACGACCATCTCGACGTCGTCACACGCCGCCCGAATCGTCTCCGTCAAATGGCGCAACTCCTCACGTTTTCCCTCGGGTAAATGGTCTAATGATGTCTGCATTGGCTCAAATATCGATCGGATGAAATCGGTGATTCTATATAGGGTGAAATTATGTAGGGTGGGTCGAGCAAAGCGAGCCCCACCAACCCCGGCCCTGGATCAATCGTATCGTAACTGTTGACAGGAAAAAGGAAAACGATACATCTTGCCGGTTTTCTTAGGCGTGGCTTGATGTTGCCACAAAAAACACAGGGCGGCAGGGCCGCCAACCAAACCGGTGCTACCGCACCCGGGCAAGAACCCGCTCCCGTTGGTCGCTAATCGTCGTGAAAAAATCAACGATCTTCAAGGTTAGTAGTACAAGAAAGCACGAAAGACATGCGTGCCAAGCATCATCCGGCAGGTTGCTTTTTGTGACTTATCGTGTTTTTTGTGGCCATCTCTTTCGCGGTTTTCCTTTACCACGGTCTATTGGTTTTCAAGGAATCATCTCGCCAAGGCGCAAAGACGCAAAGAAAAAGCTTCTCGTCCTTTGCGTCTTTGCGCCTTGGCGAGAGTTATTCCCTTTGCCTTTTCGAGTTCACCAGCAGGCCTCGCGCTGTTTGTAGCCGCTTTTCCTGTCCGTGAACGGTTACCTTGTGTCCTTACTACGCCTGCATAGCCAATGAGCGGAAGACGACCAACGGGAAGCGGCTTCTTGCTTGAGCAGGAATTGGTGGGGCTCGCTTCGCTCGGCCCACTCTACAAGGCTACAAAGCGTTGATGCGACCAACATCTTCGTCCGGAAGTTCAAAATCGCGAACAAATGCATACTCGGGCGATTGGGCAGCCCTAGTAGAGAACCGAAACCACGGGTCGGCGTCCGCAGCCCCCTCACTAAGTTCCTTTTGACTCACCCTCGCAAACAAGTCTGAATTTCGCATCAGTGAACTCGCTATCTTGGCGACCGCGTGCTCTGGCAGCCCGCATTCCTCATACGTTCGCCATTTTGCTTTGATCACGTGCCGGATCACACTGTAGACCCATGTTCGCGCTGTCATATAAGTGTAAATAAACTCTCGGCAGTCCCAGCCATCCTTCACCGATTGCGGCAACTCAACGCAGAAATGCCTAAGAACAATTATTTGTCCCGGAGTTGGAGGGCCGCTCAGTCTTGATTTTATGTGATCGATCTTGAGCCGCAAATCGCCTTGCGTCAGCGTCCGCGGACATGGAATCCCATACGCGAGGGCCTTGCGGATCTGATGCCCTTTCGGTGCCTGCGCAAAAAAGGATACTTCTCGTGGAAAGAGCAAATTTCCATCCATGTCGTACTCCATGATCGCGTGTCGCTGCAACGTCCATGGATCGAACACTCGAACTATGATGGACTCTCTTTCGTCGCTTATGACCTCAGCATGGGCATTTCCGCCATGATCCAGCACAGGGGACAACTTCGCAGCCAAATCGCGATTTAAGTACCCCAACTGACAACCTGATTGTGTCCATACAGCTACGGCGTTTTGATCATGTGGGTTGTCTGGCTCTCGATTCAGCAGTAGCCTATCACCAGCCACGCAGTTCGCAAGACATTCCTCTCGGCTTGAACCATCGGGGTTCGGGTATTGTGTTCCAACGATGCTCGTAAACAGCAACCAATTGCGAACATGCGCCTCTGTCCTCCCACAAGAACGGGTGGGCACAGACACCGAATTACTCGCCTGTGGAAGCTCTGAAGCTACGGCCAAGTCTGCCGTAATAGCCGCGCCATCCAGCGCCGGAATGCGAAGACGGACTCCGCACTTACCGCACTTGGCTGTTCGCCCGGCGTACTTGCTGTCAACCCGAAATTTTGCATGGCAGTTGGCGCATTCTACGTGGATGGTCATTGTGACAACCTCCATGCAGTCAAGGGATAAAGGGGGGAAGATTTTAAGGGGTCTTTGTTCAGATTGGACGAATCGATTGGCGGGTGGCACCGGTTCTTGAACCGGTGTGGCGATAGCCACGAGAGGTTAGATGGGTTTATGTTTATCTGCCCTGTGGACCGGCACCCGTCAGCCGACGATGACCCGATCTTTGGTACCTATCGTACTGCTCTGCTGGCAGGGGCACAATGACTTGGGGGGCTTGCCTAGTTCTGTCGGCCAGAAGGAATCAAGGTAGCCCAAACCCCTTTGGCCGTGGCCGGTCGGAGATCGGACTGTCCCTAAATCTCTAACCTCTCGTGTGGTGCGTCGTAGCTGAGGGGGCGTATCTCTTCGGTCGAATTTGTGTGCCACTGGCTCTGCCAGTGCTCTTGTGGTTTTTCGACCGGCAACAGCCATCGTCGGTCGTACGAGAATGTCAACTCGTGCAGATGCTTGGCCTAGTCGAAAAATGTCGCACGGCCTTTTGGTGAACCGGTTCGGTGGCCTCCAGAACAGAACAGGAACCAACCGTCACCCCACTCCAAGCACTGGCAGAGCCAGTGGCACCCGGCGCGCAGCCCGAAATCCCCAATCATAAATCCCAAATCCCTCCAGCCCCTCCACCGTCCGCCACGTCAAGATGATTCGTCGGGCCGGGTTGGTCGACGGTAGCCCAAACGGGCCATGGCCTGTTAAGTGGTTGACAGTGAACTACTTACGCAGACCGTCGGGCCGTTTTCCTTTTGGACGCGCTTTGTGCAAATACCGGTTTCTAGCCGGCAGCGCAAAGTGTTTCACCGACACGACTTACGTCGAAAATCGCGAAACTTGTTAAACAGTGATTCGACCGGCCGAAAATCGAGACGAACGACGGCGGCGCAACTCGTTACACAGAAAGGGGTAACGCGACGGGGATTAATTGAACAAACACCACCAAGTCCACGTGTTGTCGGTGATCAACAAGGACAAGAAAAGAAAGTTTTCGAGGGGGTTTGGCGGGCTCGCTGAGGCCTGCCTGGGCATTGGCAGGTTGGTCCGCATGTCTCACCACGGAGTCGAGAAGTCGGAACCAGCACAAGGATGAATTCTAAAGGATGAAGTATAAACGCCGAGATCATACTTCATCATTCATAATTCATCCTTTTAGGCGACTCCGTGCCCTCCGTGGCTAATCTTCTCGTGAAAAATCCAGGCTAGCGGGTCGGACAGAACGATTCGAGTGTCTGCCGGACCAGCGGCAGCACATCGTCGGCATCGCGATCGAGATATTGGGTGACACAGGTGACCGTAAAGCTTTTGCCCACCAGCACGTAGGCAAGCCACGTGTGGTCGACCTGCTGGGCGTCTTCATAGCGAATGACGACGCCGAGCCCAACCGATTCGCCAAAACGTCGGCTCTGCGGCTTACTCACCGAAACCCTTTGGCGGTCGGCTTCGCTGAGCGAGTCTTGAACCGATTGGGTAAGGATCTGCAACGCCTTGGCCTGAGAGTCCGGCTCAAGTGGACCGCCAATCTCCGTGATCAGCATGGTCAGCCCCAGCTCGTGATTGAGAGTTACCGAGCGCTGACCATCGGCATTCTGTTCTGACACGTCGAACAGCGAGGCATATTCGAACTGGCAGTGCCCGAGCTTGATTCGCTGTATCGGCGCTACCCGGAGGGCCACCTCGTAGTCGGTTCCGGGGCGCTGGCGACTTTCGAGCTTCAACACCCGGTTGGCTTCCACGGTGAAGCTTTCGCCGTTGATTACCAGTTCGTACAACTCGGGCGGCTTGGCCGCCATGGCGTCTGCAACGGGCGCGGCGCCCAACATCGCGATTAACGCCAGGGCTCCGAATCTATCCAATACGAACCTACCGGTCCCGCCAGGCACCCTTGCAACAGATACACCCGGAAAACGAGGAAACCGCTGCGCCGGTCTGCGGCATTTGGTACAATCGTCGACGCGAGCAGCGCAGTGGGTAGTATTACAGCGACCAGTATTGCGGTTAGCCATGATTCTTACACTCCACAGGGCGGCAGGGCCGCCAACCGAACGGTGCTGCCGCACCCAGGCAAGAAGCCGCTCCCGCTGGTCGCTAATCTTTGTCAAAAACTTAACGATCTTTGAGGTTATGTAGTGCAGTGTTGCGAGACCAAGTGAAGACTCGATCACACTAATATCTACCCTACCAAGAGCGGGGCCGAGGTGCCAACCCGACGTGGGGCGAAGTATACCAAAAAACGGCAAAACGGCCTTCGGCAAATGCCAGCTACGGTTGGGCCCCCCTGGCAATTTAGGCCGTTTCGTGGCAAGATATTCCCCCTTCGAGTCTCGGCCGCCAGGCAAACCTATTGAAGAGACAATCACCGGTCCCCCGAGTCGAGGGCGCCCGGCACAACTTCGTGGAGTTTCCCCAGCGGTTGGAACGATATACGGAAGATTGCCTGCCAGCGGCTCCAGACCTGGGCACTTCGGGCTTGATCGTGGCAGCGTTTGGTCATCGAGGGGTTGGCCGCCTAGTGCTGTGCCAATTTGAAAACTGCGGGTGGGGGCCACGGGCAGCTTGCACGCCCGTGTTCGGCACTGGCTGGCGAGCAGCCAGTGGCACCCAAACCACCAAGCTGGGTACTTAAGTGCGTTTCGGAGCTTGGTCCACCGTGCCCGCGTCCCGGAGATGGCGGAATATCGAGGGCAAGTCGAGGCAGCCCCCCAACACAGCGGGTTAAGTTATGATGAAAAACACCGCGGTGGTGCTGGCCGCCGGCAAGGGCACGCGGATGAAATCCGAGTTGCCTAAGGTCCTGTTCGAGGTTTGTAGCCGGCCGATGATCGAGTTCGTGCTCGACGCCCTGGCCGCTGGAGGGGTCGAACGAACCATCGTAGTTGTCGGCTATCGGGCGGATTTGGTTCGCCAAACACTCGCGGATAAATACGACGTGGAGTTCGCCCTGCAAAGCGAACAACTAGGCACGGGCCATGCCGTGATGTCGTGTCGCGAGCAATTGGCCGACTGCGACGGACCTGTGGTGGTTGTTACCGGCGACTCGCCCATGATGCAGGCCGAGTCGATCGCCGCACTGCTCGCGGAATTCCGCCGGGAAAACTGCGATTGTGTGATCGGCACCGGCCGCAAGGATAACCCGACCGGCCTGGGACGCATTGTCCGCGACAGCCAGGGAAACTTCGTGGGCATCGTCGAGGAAAAGGACGCCACCGACGAGCAACGCCAAATCACCGAAGTGAACATGAGCTACTACGTGTTCGACTGCCAGAAGTTGCTTGCCGTGCTCGACGAAATCCGAGCCGACAACGCCCAGGGCGAATACTACATTACCGATGCCCCGGGCATTATGGCTTCGCAGGGAATGGTTGTTCGGGCGTTGAACGCTCTGAAACCCTGCGAATCGCTGGGAGTGAACAACTTGGACGAGCTCACAGTCGTCGAAGCCGCCATGCAGCAACAGCAGCAGCGAGAGGCAACAGACTAGTGGTCTGTTTCTATCGAGGTTACAGGTCGGGTGCCCTGGGCGGCTTGTCTGCCCGCGCCGAACAGGGGCAGACGAGCCGCCCCTGGCACCCTCGCGTGGGGCGAGCAAACGTCGACCGTCCGAATCGTCTAGGTCGGCAATATCGTGGGTTCCTGCGGGAACCCGGTAACTCATCGCAGCCACCAACCATTTCATCATGAACGAAATGAAGCTCTTCAGTGGACGTGCCCATCCGAATCTGGCCAAAAGAATCTGTAATTACCTGGGACTGCCGTTGAGTCGGGCAGTGATGGGAAACTTCCCCGACGGGGAAATCTCCTGCAAGCTCGACGAAGACGTGCGCGGTCGCGATGTGTTCGTCGTGCAACCCACCTGCCCTCCGGTCAACGAAAACCTGATGGAGCTCTTGATCATGATCGAGAGCCTCAAACGGGCGAGCGCCGAGCGGATCACCGCCGTGATCCCCTACTTCGGCTACGCCCGACAGGACCGCAAGGACGAAGGCCGGGTGCCGATCACCGCCAAGCTGGTGGCCAATATCATTACCGAGGCCGGAGCCGATCGCGTGCTGGCCATGGACTTGCACGCGGCCCAAATTCAAGGGTTTTTCGATATCCCGGTCGATCATCTCTACGCTGCCCCGGTGATCGATGGATATTTCGAGAAGATGGCCATCGACCCCGACCAATTGGTGATTGTCAGCCCAGACGAAGGGAGCATTAAACGCGTGCTGTGGCACAACACCCAACTCGGCGGCAACCTGGCAATCATCGACAAACGGCGTAGCAGCGCGGAAAAAACGCGACAGGAGCACATCATCGGCGCGCCGGTCGAAGGCAAAGTGGCCTTGATATTTGACGATATGATCAGCACGGCCGGCTCGATTTGTGGAGCGGCCCATGTAATGCACGACCACGGAGCCTCGAAAATCTACCTGGCCGCCACCCATGGCGTGCTCTGTGGGCCGGCCATCGAGCGGATTCGCGAAGCCCCGGTCGACGAGGTGGTGATATGTGACACGATCCCCCTGGTGCCCGAGAAGGCCATCGACAAGATTCGCGTCCTGAGCATCGCCCCCTTGATCGGCGAAGCGATCAAGCGGATCCACCGCAACGAATCGGTAAGCGTGTTGTTTCGCTAAACACGCCAAGCTGCCCGTCCCGCCGAATCGTTACCGCTGAACGGTTAGCGAGAAGAAGCTTGGCTGCTTGAGCAGATTTCTCGCCGGCCTGGGGTTGAAATCCGCAGAGAATACGTCAAAATGGCTAGATTCCACTCGCCACGGCAGTGAGACCCCGGGTGGTCGCAAGCCGGCGACCGGCCTCGGCCAGCAAACGTAAGTGACAGGTGCACCTGAAGTTGCTAGAGAAATCGGCCGGGTGTGCCGACACGATATATTCACGACAAGAATTTCGTCGAAATCCAGCTGTTACACGATTAGAGGGCGTCCATGGCGGAAACACTTAAGGTACAGAAGCGCGACAGCGTGGGCAAACGGAACGCGCGGCGAATGCGAACGACCGGCCAGATCCCAGCCGTGCTGTATGGCCACGGCCTGGAAACCATCAGTTTGGCCGTCTCGGCGGAAGAACTCACCCCCCTGATCCATCACGGCACGCGGATGATAACGCTGGCCGGAGCGGTGAACGAATCGGCCATGATTCGCGAATTGCAGTGGAATACCTGGGGATCGGAAGTCTTGCACGTCGATTTCACTCGCATCTCGGCCGACGAGACCGTTGAGGTAACCGTGAGCGTGGAGTTGCGCGGCGAAGCACCGGGAATGAAGGCCGGCGGAGTTGTCGAGCACCTGCTCCACGAGGTTCTGGTGGAGTGCTTGGCGGCCGCGATGCCCGAAAAGCTGGAAGTGACCGTCAACGAACTTCAGCTGGGTGATGTGATCGCCGTGAAAGACCTTGAGCTGCCTCAAGGCGTCAAGGTCGTCGGCAGCCAGGATGCGGTGGTCGTGCAGTGCGTCGAGCCGGTCGAAGCGCCGGAGGCCGAAGAACTCGGTGGGCCGGCGGAACCGGAAGTCATCGGTGCCAAGCCGGAGGAAGAGGGCGCGTAGCATAACTCCCAAAACCAGTTGGGCTGGGACCAGAGGCGATGAAGCTAGTCGTTGGGTTGGGTAATCCGGGACGTCAATACCACGGAACCCGCCACAATGTCGGCTTCGAGGTCCTTGCCGAATTGGCTCGCCGGTATGGCGATGGCAGTGTGCGAGCCAAGTTCCACGGCGAATTCGTCGAAGCGAACTTGGGCGGACATCGGGTCGTATTGCTCAGCCCGCTGACCTATATGAACCGGAGTGGAACGAGCGTTTGCGAAGCAACACGCTTCTATAAGATCGCTCAAGAGGATATTTTGGTCGTTTGCGATGATATCAACCTGCCCGTGGCCAAACTGCGGGTACGCCCCAAAGGATCGGCCGGTGGGCAAAAGGGTCTGAACGACATCATCCAGCGATTGGCGACGGAGGATTTTGCCCGGCTTCGAATCGGCGTCGGCTCGCCACCCGCAGGGTGGGATTGGGCCGACTTCGTGCTGAGTAAGTTCACCAAAGACGAAGACGCCGAGATCGCGGTGGCCATTGGTCGCGCGGCAGATGCCGTCGAGACATGGAGCCGCGACGGACTCGAAGCGTGTATGAATCAGTACAACTGACACGTCCGACGGGTGCCCTGGCGGCACATTGACCGGCCGGTACTGTGTTGGTAATCCATTTTGCAGACCTGCAAGCATTTGTTTTCGAAGAGGATTTTCGGCGATCATTCGGGAAACGAATTCTTGAAGGGAAGCGGTGGCAACGTTTGATTGGCGGTCCTGCCGCCTTGAGAATATCCGGGAATACAGAACGAACTCTGCACGAGGTACCTGCCTCGTGCTTTCGGCGTGACAAGGAGTGAAGCTTTGGCCGAGCAAGTCTACGAAGGTATGTACATTCTCGACTCGAACCGCTTCGGACGCGATTCCGAACGGCTCTCGACTCAACTCTCCGAGAGCATCACCAAGGCCGGAGGGGAAGTACTGGTCAGTCGTCTCTGGGAAGAGCGCCGTTTGGCCTATCCCATCAAGGGACACCGCAAGGGCACCTATTGGCTCACCTACTTCCGTCTCGACAGCGGAAAGTTGAGCGACCTGCAACGGGAATGCCAACTGAACGACGGCATTATCCGCCAGTTGTTCCTTAAGGTAGATCCCCGCATTGTCGACGCCCTGGTCGAACACGCTCGCACCGGCCAAGCACGGCCCAGCCAAGCGGAAGCAATCGACGCGCCCAAAGATGGCGACAACTCGGGGCAAAACGAGAAACAAGAGACGGTCGCCAAGGCCGAGTAGTGAGGTGTTGGCGATGGGCCTCGGGCTTGGTTGGCGCCGCTCGACCGATGTGGTACGCTTCGCCAGCAAGATGACATTTGTACACTAGCCCGGCAGCCAACAGTGCAGATCCAGGAGTGAGCCATGGCGAGCTACAACCGCGTGATCCTCGTTGGAAACCTTACCCGCGATCCCGAGCTGCGCTATGTGGCCAGCGGCACGGCAGTGACCGATATCGGTCTGGCCGTGAACGATCGGCGGAAAAACGCCAACGGCGAATGGATTGACGAAACGACTTTTATCGACGTCACCTTGTGGGCTCGTCAAGCCGAGGTGGCCAGCGAGTACCTTAGCAAGGGTTCCTCGGTGCTGATCGAGGGTCGGTTGAAGCTCGATTCCTGGGAAACCAACGACGGCCAAAAGCGATCCAAACTTCGCGTGGTGGGCGAGCGGATGCAGATGCTCGGCGCCCGCGGCGGCCCGGGCGGTGGCGGTGGTGGTGGCGGTGGACGTCCCCCGCAACGCCGGCAAGACACCTACAGCCAAGAGGCGCCGGCCAACGACGATTTCGATCCCGGCCCGTCCGGCCCACCCGACAGCGAGATTCCCTTCTGACGAAGCAAGGTTTCGCACTAAAATCATAATAATAGGTTGACCCAGATGCAAAACGTCTGAGGACGAAGTAACCCACTGAACACCCCCTGAAAACAGGTTGAGTTTGATGGCTACCACCGAGATGAAAACCAAACGCAGGGTTCCCCATCGCAGCAAGCGTTTGCCGCGTGGTCCGCACGGCGGAATCGAACTCTTGTTGATCCAAAATGTCGAGTATCTGGGCAAGCAGGGCGACGTGGTCGAAGTTCGGCCCGGATACGCCAACAACTATCTGCTGCCGCAAGGGCTGGCGACCGTCGCCACCGAGCACCACACGCGGATGGTCGACAAGCACAAAGCCCGGCTGGCCGAAATCGAACGCACCCGCATGGCCGGCCTGCATTCGTTGGCCGAAGAGATTTCGCGTCAGAGTGTGACGATCGAAGCCAACGCCAACGACGAAGGCCACCTCTACGGCTCGGTCGGCGCGCCCGAAATCGTGGCGGCTTTGAAGAAGAACGATGTCACCCTGACCAACGATCAGGTGCGATTGGAAGGCCCGCTGAAGGAGCTAGGTCTGTACACCGTGAAGATTCACGTTGCCCAGAGCATCGAGACCGAGGTAAAGGTCTGGGTCGTCCCCTCGGTGGGCAGCGACTAGACCAAACGCTTTGGCGCGGTTCGGACGTGAGCCCAAGCGGAAGAGAACGCGAATCAGCAGCGAATGACGAGCGCAGCCCAAAGCAGTGCTCGTCATTCGGCGTTTCTTGGCGGGACGGCGGCCTTATACGCCTCCTACAGCGCAGGCCGCTCGTCTTCGATGAGTTGTCCAACAGCCTCGGCCAATCGTTCGTATTGCGAGGGCGCGTTGTATGCCTGTACCGAAATTCGCAAGAGCTTGTGCGGTGGGCAGGGCCAATGGTAGATCGGCACCTGAATGCCGTGACGCCCGTACAGTTCCGTATACCAGCGATGGACCGGGGTAATGGCCGTCGTGGTGTCCAACGCGTTGGCGGGATCCACGTCGTCGGGCAAACGCATGGCCGCCATCGCTCCGAGCATTTCCTCAGGGCATACCGGTTGAAGTCCCAGTTGCCGGCACAACATCCGTCGCGCCCACAAAGTCAACTCGCGATTGCGCCGCATCAGGCCTTGCAGCCCGGCACACTCTCCGGCACACGGTGCCTCACTGTCGACCAACCCTTCGAGGAACCGGAGGGCCTCGGCCACGCAGAGCCAGGGTGTGGGGTCGTCGGTGCCCGTCCAATCGAAGGCATCCTGAAAACGGCTGTAACCCCGCCTTGGTGTGTTGTAGGCGTGGCTGATCACCGGCGGCTGGATGGCCGCTTGGTGATCGGGCCGAACGTAAAGAAACCCGGCGCCCTTCGGCGCACAGATCCACTTGTGCAGGTTGCCACCGTAGTAGGCGGCGCCCAAACGCCCGATATCCAACGGCACCATGCCCGGGGCGTGGGCACCGTCGACCAGCGTATCCACGCCGCGCTCGTTCAACGCAGCCACAATCCGCTCGATGGGAAAGACAACGGCCGTAGGACTGGTCACGTGGTCGATCATCGCCAGACGCGTTCGCGGCGTGACGGCAGCCAGGATCGCATCGACCACCTGCTCGGGCGACTCGATGGGAAGTGGGATCGAAACCACTACTACCCGAGCACGGCAGCGCTGGGCCACGAATTCCACCGCATTGCGACAGGCGTTATAGCTGTGGTCGGTGACCAACAACTCATCACCCGGCTCAAACGGCAGCGAGCGCAACACGCTACCCACCGCGGCCGTTACGTTGCGGACAAAGACCAAGTCGTCCGCCGGGCAACCAACCAACGAGACCAAGGCCGCACGCGACTCGTCGAGCAGCGGCTGGGCACGACGATAGAAAAACGCCACCGGATCGCGCTCCATCTCGGCACGCAACCGTTGCTGGTGTTCAAGTACCGCCCGAGGACAGGCGCCGAACGAGCCGTGGTTGAGCATCGCGACTGCGGGATCGAGGGCCCAACGGTCGGCGTAGACAGCTACATCAGGTGGAGGGGGCGACATCGGGTGAGCTTTTTCCATCTCGCCATTTTGCCAATCGACCGTGGAAAATCAAGCGGGACGGTTGCCCACATTGCGCCGGTCCCCCAGCGGGGATTGCTTGTAGCCGACCCCACATCACGCTTATGATGCAGGGGCGAGGGGATGAAAACGACGGCGCCCTGCTTGCCCGGGCGCGTATGCAAAGCCGCGACCAGTGGTCGCGGCCGACGCCGCTGCCCAAATCCAACCTCGGCGCAACACCAACCGGTTGCCCCACGGCACCGCCAGTATACAGGAGCACGGATCGCGATGGCCACAGTGGAACGAACCTCGGCAGCCGCTCGTTCGAGCCGGATCAGCTCGGAAATCCTCGACCGCCTGCCGCCACAAAATCTCGACGCCGAAAAGGGCGTGATCGGCAGCTTGCTGCTCGACGCCGAGATGTGCGACGAGGTGGCGCTGGTAATCCGTGCCGAAGATTTCTACGCCGACGCCAACCGCAAGCTGTTCGAAAGCATCATGGCCCTGCACGACGAGGGCAAGCGGGTGGATGCCACGCTGTTGATGGAACGGCTCAAACAGGCGGGCGACTTCGAGGCCGCCGGCGGCGCGGCCTATCTGGCCGAAGTGCTGCAGTCGGTCCCCTACGCGGCCAATGCCACCTACTACGCCCAAATCGTTCGCGACAAGGCTACCCTTCGGGCGTTGATCCACGCCAGCACCGAAATCCTCCGCGATGCCTACGACAATACGGTCGAACCGAAAGAAATCGTCAGCCGATCCGAACAAAAAATCTTCGCGGTACACGAGCAACGAAGTAGCGAGCAGGTGGTCGGGCTGCACGAGGTGCTAGTCGAGGCCTTCGACCGCATCGACGCCCGACTCGAACACGGAGCCGGCGTTGGCGTGCCCAGTGGGTTCACCGACCTGGACAACCTCACCGGCGGCATGCACGACGCCGAGTTCGTCGTTTTAGCTGCTCGGCCGAGTATGGGAAAAACGGCCTTTGCGACCAACATCGCCGAGTATGTAACCATCGAGTCCAATGTGCCCACGCTGTTTGTCAGCCTGGAAATGGCCCGATTGGAGTTGGCCCAACGTATCCTTTGTTCGCAGGGAAAAATCGACGCGAACAAGTTCCGCAGCGGTTTCCTCTCCGGCGAAGATCGCAAACAGTTGGTCGAGGCCTCTGCCAAGTTGGGCAAAGCACCGCTATTCATCGACGACTCGCCGGCGCGAACCGTCACCGAGATCGCGGCCACCGCCCGGCGTCTGAAGCGTCGGCATGGACTGGGACTGATCGTGATCGACTACCTCCAGTTGATAAATCCCGACGACCCGCGCGATCCCCGTCAGGAGCAGGTGGCCAAGATGGCCCGGCGCTTAAAAGGACTCGCCCGAGAACTATCGGTCCCTCTTCTCTGCCTCGCCCAGTTGAACCGGCAAACCGAAGCCGCCAAAGACAACAAGCCGCGGCTGAGCCACCTTCGCGAGTCGGGAGCCATCGAACAGGACGCCGACGTGGTAATGTTCGTCCACCGCGAGGAGTATTACTGCAGCAGTCGCGAAGAGGCCGAAGACCGGGGCATCGCAGGCCAGGGCGAAATCATCATCGCCAAACAGCGTAACGGCCCGACGGGCATCGTCAAACTGGCCTGGCTCGACAAATTTACCCGCTTCGAAAACCTGGCCCAACGGCCGTACGACGAATTCGAGGACTTCGAGTAGTCGGGCCGTAGGCTATGCTTCAGCATGGCTTACGGCTTCGTTGACTTTCTATTTGTGGGTGCCATGGGCAGTTCGTATGCCCGTGCTCAGCACTGGCTGTGACGTGCAGCCAGTGGCAACCAATGTTTGCCATGCTGAAGCATAGCCTACGGTTGCGTTTGTTACTTGGCCTTGCTTAACTGCGGCAATACGGTCTCGGCGAACTGCTTGTAGAGTGCGTCGGCGATGGCTTTCATTCCGGCGTCGTTCGGATGGGAAGCCACGCCCGGATGATCGTACGGTCCGGCGTTGCCGAACGTGCCGGGCTGCTTGTGGATTACGTAAAGGTCGATAAACGGGTAGCCGTTTTCACGGGCGACCGTTCGGTCGAAAGCCGCCTTTTCGGCGTTGTACCAGTCGCCAAGCACGATAGCTTGAATCGGCTTGCCCTGGTCTTTGCGGTAGAAGGAAATCAGTTCCCAGTAGGTACGGCGGAAATCGTCGTCGAACCGATCGTTCTCGCCGCCCTGGAAGATCACCAGATCGGGTCGGATCTCTGGACGCGACTTGAGTTGCCCCAGCATGGCGGCCAGCTTGCCGGTAGCCGCGTGGAAGATGGCCACCGGTCGGGGAGCGATATCTTGCTGCACCCGGGCGGAAAAAAGGTGGACGAAATCGCGATCCAACGCCGTGGCGGCCATCCCACAATGGCCGTCCCATACGCCCTTCGCCAGACCGTGTAGCGTAAGGCTATCGCCGATGAACAAAATTCGATAGGCATTGTCGGGAACCGGTTCGCCTTTGAAGACATCAACAAGCGGCTTCTCCGCTGCGGTATCCGATTCGGCCGCTATGCCGCTGAGAGAACCCATCAAGAGAACGGCAAGCTGGCATAGCCCCAACGTCAGTATTCGCTGCCTTAACATCGGTGATTCCTCACTGGAAAGGGTCATAAGAGTCTGTCACTACGAATTCTGCGTACAACGCGCGGTGGAAACCGGTACCCCCAGTCTACCGCGCAGGACCGCAACAAGACAAAAAAACGGCCTTCAAATTGCAGCCGCGTGGTAGGCTATGCTTTAGCATGGCACGGCAGCGCCAACCGGCTGTGGCGCGGGCTTACCGTGCCGTGCTGAAGCATAGCCTACTGGCTTGGCCTACCAGTGAGGCGGAACCGCCCTGGCCGCAGGGCCCTATTCATCCCATTCACCCCATCTTCCCGGTCGCCGACGAACTCCCCTTGCCGTGGCGTGCCTCTTTCGGTATTTCTACGCGACCCACATCTTGGCCGGGTGCCGTTCGTTGCATTGGCATGGATGCCATCGCCGTAAAACCGGTCGGAGTGGGCTATCGGTCGGCCCTAGGTCGACGCTTTTCGCTCAACTCTTCTCGACCGAGAATTCCAACCCAGACGGAAAGAGGGCCAGGATGGCCAATTGCCGAAAGATCGTCCACGCTAGAGGGGCATGGGGCGGCTGGGCTGCCAACCAAACGGTGCTACGGCACCCTGGCATGCACCCGCTCCCGTTGGTCGCTGGGATTCGTGCTGGAAAAACAGACTCGTGCCAGCCGGTAAGAGGGTGCTTTCTCGCGACGAAACTCGTGTTGACCGTGGTGGCGGTTGCGCTGCTCACGGTAAACGTCTCGGCCGCTCCGCCGGCGATCGACCATCGCCCGCCCACGGCGACAATGCCGACTGCGTCTGAGATGGTCGTCGACCTGAGAATTCAAGGCAACCAAACCGTTCCGACCGAAGAGGTCATCCGCAGTATTCGCAGTCGGGCCGGTCGTCCCTTCAACCACGATACGGTCGAAGAAGATGTCCGCCGGCTCAACGCCACCGGGAAATACGTCGACGTAACCACCTATTTCAAGACCGTGCCTGGCGGCAAAATCCTGGTGTTCGAAGTCCGCGAACGGCCCACGCTCAACGAGATCAAATTCGTCGGCAACAAAAACATCCAGCGCAAGGTGCTGCTGAAAGAGGTCGAACTGAAGACCGACGAGTGCCTCGATCCGTTTGCCATTCGCGAAGGCAAAGGCAAGATCGAGGAGTTCTACCGCTCACGCGGCTTCAACAAAGTGCGCGTGACCGTGTTGGAGGGTGACAAGGTCGGCGACCGCCGCGCGGTGTACGTCATCCATGAAGGCCGCAAGCAACGTGTCCTCTGGACCCAATTCATCGGCAATACGGTCGCGAGCGATTCCCGCCTGCGCACCCAGATCAAATCGAAGCCTCCGATCATGTACTTCTTCAAAGGCGAGGTAAATCGCGAACAGATCGACGACGACGTCGAGCGGCTCGTGGCCTATTACCGAAGCCTAGGCTACTTCCGTGCAAGGGTAGGCCGCGAAATCGATTTCCATGCCGACAAGGATTGGCTCGTCCTTACCTTTGTGATCGACGAAGGACCTCGCTATCAGATCCGCCGGGTGTCGTTCATTGGCAACACCAAATTCTCGACCGACGAATTGCTTGGCGAAGTGGAGCTTAAAGACGGCGAATTTTTCAACCAATCGCGCATGCAACACGATGTGGCGGCGCTGCAAGAAAAGTACGGGGCCATTGGCTTCATCTTCGCCGACGTAAACGCCGACCCTCGCTTCCTGGAAGATCCCGGACAATTGGACCTCGTCTACAAAGTTGAAGAGGGCCATCGCTATCGGGTGGGGAAAATCGACGTGGAAATCAAAGGGGAATACCCTCACACTCGTATCACCACCGTGCTGAACCGGATCTCGCTGAAGCCGGGCGACATTGTCGACATCCGAGAGCTTCGGGCAAGCGAACGGCGGCTGAAGGCTTCCGGGCTGTTCCTCGCCGATCCGATGAGCGGCTCCGCTCCCAAAATCGTCTTCAGTCCGCCTGAACTCGAAGATGAAAACGAAGAGTTGGCCCGCGACCCCGATCGGCCGCGGGTTCGCGGCCAGAGCCCTAACGTCGTTCCCACCGCCGGTTGGCAGTATCGTCCTTCCGTCGACTCGCAAACCGGCGAACGTTGCGTCGACCTGACACTGCCCTGCAAGCAGGTGGCCCCGGCAATTCGCCACGCGCCGGCTGCGACATCCGCCGCTCCGGCCGCCAACGAGGCGAGCCAAATACGTTGGCAGCACAACCAGGTTGCCGGTTATCCGCAGCGGCGTCCGCAACCCATCAACCCACGATGGCTGGTGGGCGACACCCGCTGGCCGATGATGGAGTTGCCCAAAGAGCCGATGGTCGTGCGTGGGCAATACACCTCGGGCCGCAGTGTGCCCACGCTGCCACCGCCGACCTCGAATTACAATCCAAACGCGAATCAACTCCCGCCGCCGTCGAGTGTGACCACCTATCCGACGCAACCGTACAACCACGCACCGGCGCCCTCGGGTTACCCGACTGCAGCGGCGGCTGCGGGCACGCAAACCGTGCCGTCCCAACCCGTTTACAACAACGCCGCCGTGCCGTCGGCTGTAGCAGTCCAACCGTCGGGCAGCTATGGCAACCAACTGCCGGCCGTCGCACCGGCCATGGCCGCGGGCACACTGGTCGCCCAGGCTCCCGGCAGCGACAGCATCTTCGATCCCGATTCGCCTTTCTTCGGCGGTCCTCCCGATCTGGAACCTACCCGGCCGCTCGACTTGCAGGCGATCGCTACCGAAACGCAAACCGGACGGCTGATGTTCGGAGCGGGCATAAACTCCGACGCAGGTCTGGTCGGTTCGATCGTGATGGACGAACAGAACTTCGACATCTGCCGTTGGCCCACCAGTTGGGCCGATATCCGCAACGCCACGGCATGGCGAGGTGCCGGGCAACGATTCCGCATCGAGGCCGTCCCCGGCACCGACGTGCAACGTTACATGTTCACCTTCCAAGAACCCTATCTGATGGACACGAACATCAGCCTGGGGCTAAGCGGGTTCTACTACACCCGTCTCTACAACGAGTGGGACGAAGAACGTTTGGGCGGTCGCGTCAGCCTGGGGTATCAGTTCCGCCACGACCTGACCGGCACACTTTCGTTCCGCGGCGAAAACGTCACGATTTACAACCCGGCCGTCACAGGCCAACCCCAACTGGACGAGGTCATCGGCAAAAACAGCCTCCTCGGATTCGGCGCCAAACTGGCCCACGACACCCGGGACAGTGCCTTCCTGCCGACCGAAGGCCACTTGGCCGAAATCTCATTCGAGGAGGTCATCGGTTCGTTCACCTACTCACGAGCCGATTTCGATCTGCGGAAATACTTCCTGCTTCGCGAACGTCCCGACGGCTCCGGGCGACACGTGCTCAGCCTTGGCTTCCGCGTTGGAGCCACGGGCAACGATACGCCAATCTACGACCACTACTATGCCGGTGGTTTCTCGACGATTCGCGGTTTCGATTTCCGGCGCGCGTCACCGGTCGATCCCAGCACGGGGTTGCTCGTCGGTGGCCATTTCCTCATGCTTGGTGGCATCCAGTACCTGTTCCCCATCACGGCCGACGACATGCTCCGTGGCGTGGTCTTCTGCGACACGGGTACGGTGGAAATGTCGGGCAAAGACTGGCGCGACAAGTATCGTGTTGCCCCGGGCCTTGGTTTGCGAATCACCGTGCCGGCGATGGGCCCAGCCCCGATCGCCCTGGACTTCGCTTTCCCGATAAGCAAAGAACCAACCGACCGCGAAGAAATCTTCAGCTTCTTCGTAGGGTTCAACCACTAGGGTGCATTTCACAATTGGGTAGCATTTTGGGTGCCATGCCCACGCTTGCGTGGGCATCGTACCCGCCTCGCGGTTAAAAACCGACAAAGCACTAGCGGTTAGTGGTCGGCTTTCCGCCTTTTTTAATACCCGATCACTCGGCTACTGATGATCGTGTCGCCGTAATAACCCTTGTGGCAACACCGGGGTTGCTGGTATCGGGCGCCGAAGAAACCCCAGTTGTACGTGGGTACCGGCGTCCCAGAAGCCGACCATGCGGGACTGCCCGGCGCACTGTGCTCCGTGTACTGAATGGGGGCAGGCGGCATGGCAACCACCTGCTTCGGGTTGCCCACCCAATAGGGTGTGTCTTGCCGGGTTAACATCCGCCGTAGGCTCCAGGGCTTGCTGGGCTCGGCGCACGTTGCGGTAGATGTTGTGGCGAACAGTACGGCCACGGCGGCAATCAAATGATAGAATCGCAACACGATCGGGTTCCTCCCCCATGGGCTCAATCTCGAGCAACTACGAAAGGCCCACGCGACCTTCCCACCTCTTGCTAGATCGACCCCAAACAAACCCACCACGCGACCGGTTGTGCCCGTGATAACGATTATCACGGCCATACAGTCCGGTCGTAGCGGTTGGGCAAGATAGGGACAGCAGTCAGTCGTATTTAACCAGACTGACGTACGGATAGTCGGCAATCCGCTGTGCGCCACCCAATGCGGTCAATTCGATGAGAAACGCACACCCGGCCACTTTGCCACCGGCCTTTTCGACCATCTTGCAGCAAGCCTCCACGGTGCCGCCGGTAGCCAGCAGGTCATCGAGTACCAACACGTTGGCCCCCTCGGCGATGGCATCGGCGTGCATTTCCAGAGTATCGCTGCCGTACTCCAGATCGTAGGTGTAGGAAAGTGTTTCGTACGGCAGTTTGCCCGGCTTGCGGATCGGCACCAAGCTGGCCCCCAGCTTCAGAGCTACCGGCGCGGCGAAGATAAACCCACGGGCTTCGGCTGCTGCAACGACGTCGATCTTGACATCGCGATAGGCCGCGGCCAACTGCTCGACAGCCTGGCCAAACGCGTCGGCACTCGCCAGAAGCGGCGTGATATCGCGGAAAAGGATGCCCTGCTTGGGAAAGTCGGGGATGCTTCGGATGTAGTCGGTTAGCTGCAATTGGTCTCCGTTGCCCATGCGTGGTGGTCTTCCTGGCTTGAGTGTGGGGAATTCGATCAACCCGAGTCCCGTCCGGTCTTCCGAACGAGCTCAGCGACTATGCCCCCTGAATATAGTGGCTCCGTCGTCGAGCGAAAAGGTTGGCTCCCTCGGCCTGGAGGGCAATACGTTCGAGCTGCCGCAAAAAGATCGATCGCCCCTACACGCAGCAACCACCCGACAGTGGCATTTCACCTCCAGCAAGCCGTGCATGGACGGCCGTGGGTAAGATTTTCCGTTTTCTCACCCAAACCAAAGGGGGCAGCGACATTAATCATATGGATGCTGTTCTGCATTGATATCTAAGCAAGATCGCCGAACTGCTCGTCAATTGGCTCAAAGTACCTCCCGGAAAGGAACCCTATCCATGGTACGTTTCCTCGCAACGGCGTTGCTGACCGCGGCTATCGGCCTTTTTGCCGCAACGGCCCAGGCCGACATGCTGGTAGGCTACTGGAGCTTCGACGACGAAACGGCCACCGACCTGTCGGGACAAGGCAATCACGGCACCGTAAGCGGCTCGGTCTTTAGCACCGAGGTGGCTGCCACGCTCGGCTCGGGCAAGGCGATCGCCTTCGACGGAGACGATTACGTTCAAATCGCCCATTCCGCCTCGCTGGCGTTCAACGACGTGATGACGATCTCAATGTGGATCTACGGCGACTCGGATACGATCAACTACGGCCGCCCGTTGGCCAAAAACACCGGCGACAACGGTGGAGGTTTTGAAATTCAACGTAACGACGCGGGGCCGACGGCTGCACTCCGCATTGACACGTCGTCCGCGAACAACCAGATTGTGTCCACCGGCGCTATTTTTGACGAAACTTGGCACCACTTGGCCCTCGTCGTCGACCGTGGCACCGTGACCGTGTACCGCGACGGAATCAAAAGCACGGGAACCTACAATCACGGCACCGGCTTCGCCGACAGCGCTCCTTTGTATTTCGGCCGCAACCACGCAAACAGTCGCCGTTTCACTGGAATGCTCGACGACGTGGCCATCTGGGACGTCGCCTTGCCGGAAGACTCGATTCTGACCCTGGCCGATGGCACTGAAACCCCATTGACGGCCGAGATCCCCGAGCCTTCGACCGCTTTTTTGGCAATTCTCGGTCTCTTGGCCCTGACGGGCTACGGTTGGCGGTGCCGCCGATCGTAACCACACCCCCAGTCATTCTTCTAGATGGGGCAGGCAGAAGCCCTACTGACGTCGCTCGTCAGTAGGGCTTCTTCACTTCTGCTTGGTTTCGACGGCGCTAAAAAACCGCGCACCAAGCTACGCAGCTTACGCACTCCCCTCAAGAACAAGCACTCTCGCCGTAGATTTTTTCGCCGCGACTTACTCGGTCGACAGACCACGCGTCATAAGCCATTATCCAGCCGACTGTTGCGCTACGGAAGAGAATTTTGTTTGCGCGGTACAAAATGTTTGACATCGCAGGACCCCATCTGGTATACAAGATAAGTAATCAGGGGTTCCAATTGTAATACTTGGACCACTAGCAGGGATTTTTAGGACACGGAGGAATGAATCTTGGACGCTAAAGCCTCGCTCAGCCAGCTCGCCTACGAGTTTATCCACCGCAAATTGCTCGATGACGCGCTGCCGGCGGGTACCCGAATCTCCGAAAACCAACTCGCCCGGGAACTCGGCATCAGCCGTACTCCCGTGCGCGAGGCGATTCGCCGTTTGCGCAGCGAAGGCGTCCTCTATCAGGTCCCCCGTAGCGGAACCTTTGTCGCCCGCCCCGATCGCAAGCGTATCCTCGATGCCTACGAGGTCCGCATCAATCTGGAGTGTCTCGCCGTGGCCAAGGCGGTCCGTAACATGACGGCCAGCGAGGTAACGCAACTCGGCCAGCTTAGCGAGACCATGCGAAAAGCCGCCCGGGGGTTCCGCGACAGCGGCGCCAAAGTGATCTCGGGCGACATGCTCCATCAGTTCGCCTCGGCCGACATGCAGTTTCACCTCTTGTTACTCCGCGCGGCCGACAACCGTCTGCTATTCAAAACGGTGGCCGAGGTGCTCATGCAGAAGCGAACCATTACTTTCCGCGCCCGGGAAGACGACCTGCATCTGGTGGCCCGGGTGTGGTTGTTCCACGCGCGGATCGCTCGGGCCGTGCGCCGCCGCGACGCCCAACAGGCCCGCTACTGGATGCGTCAGCACCTCCGCGACAGCCGTCGCAACGTCTTGTTGGCCTTCGACCGCCAACAGGCCCAGCGGGCGGCCGTACCAGGTGCCGTGCAAGACCTGACCGGCGTGGTCGAGAGTCTCGTGTCGCAATTGTCGCAACCGGGTGAACCCATGACGACACGGATCGATCCGGCGCACGCCGATTTGCCCGGCGAAAGCCAGTCGGAGATTTCCAGCAACGCAATCAAAAAAAGGCAGTAACAGATTGGCTAACGTGGACGTCGCCAAACGCAACCGAACGACGACTTATCGGAATTCCTCTTTTTAACAACATGTTCGTGTGAAAGGAAAAAGGGAGATTGAAATGGCAATGCAGATTCGATCACTCTGTACGGCAGTCGCAGTGCTTGCGATGTTTTGCCTGACCTCCACGGCCTCGGCCGAATTGGTTTCCTCATGGGATTTCAACGAAGGCAGCGGAACGACAACGGCGGCCAACGAAACGGGCATTGACGATGCTACCCTCGCAGCTTTCGGTACCTCAGGTACGGTTCCCACTTGGGTGGCCGGTCAATCCGGTACGTCGGGCGACCACGCGCTGGACTTCGTCGGCATCCGGGCCTATGGTGGCTACGCCAGTTCACCGACCATCGGGCTGTACGACTTTGCGGTGGATGGCGGATTTTCGGTCGCCACTTGGCTGAAAATGCCGAAACCGACCGATACCGCCGGCATAGTCAATACATTCGCCCCCGGTGGCTTATATGGTTGGGGATTGGTGGCCTACGGTAGCGGCCAGATCAAGCTGGAGCTCAATCTACCCAGCTCCGGCGTCACCTACCCGGGGATAACCTACAACGCCACCTCACTCATGGACGATATCGACTGGTTCCACGTGGCGGTCACCTACGAAGGACTGGGACTCGACGGGGACAACACTACCACGGCCGCCTTGAAGTTCTACATCAATGGCGACCCAACTCCCGTTGCATCGACCACCGTGGACTTCGAGGCCGACCTCAGCGGGCAGTCGTTTCCCGACAACGCACTGTATCTCGGCGTGTACGGCGACAAACAGCGCGGCCTCACCGGGTCGATGGACTCGGTCCGGATCTTCGATCACACGTTGACCGGCGACGAAGTAGCCTCGTTAGTACCGGAGCCCTCGACGTACGTTCTTTTGGCGATCGCGCTTTTGGGGTTGCCGCTGTTGCGTCGCCGTCGTAGCTCCTGATTTCATCGCCTTCATCTGTTCACACCGCAAGGGGTTGCCATGGACGCCAAGTGGCTGTTGGGAGAAAGGCTGCGTCAGGAAGCAGTTGCGAGCCGACGAGTGACAAGGGGTTTCACCCTTGTCGAATTGCTCGTGGTCATCGCGATTATCGGGATCCTGATTGGCCTGCTTCTGCCGGCCGTCCAATCGGCCCGCAGTGCCGCGCGACGCCTTCAGAACAGCAACAACCTGAAGCAAGTCGGCCTAGCCTTGAGCATGTACCATCACACGCACGCCTGCTATCCGCCAAGCCGAACGGGCGGCGGCCAGTACGACGTATCGTGGGTGTTCGGTCTGCTGCCGTACGTCGAGCAACAAGCCATGTTCGACTCGCACGATTTTTCGAAACGCGTAGACGACCCGGCCAATGCGAGTTCGATGCGCACGACGATCTCCGTCTTCGTGAACCCTGAACGGGGCGGACGCGAGTCGGATCGGCCGTTCGACAATAACGGGCAAACTACCTCGGCCGAACGCAAAGGCGCGGCGGGCGACTATGCGGCCAATGCCGGTGCATCGACCAGCTACGGCGACACCACCTTCAACCCGGAGTATTCGGGACCGTTCTTGCGATCGACCAACTGCGTATGCGATCGGCAGATCCGCGACGGCTTGAGCAACACCATCGCCATCGGCGACCGCTGGATTCCCGAACCGGGAACGTCCATGGAATCGTATGACACGAATTTCTACAGCGACTTAGCCTTTTTCACTGGCGATCACCCGGTGATGGTCGCCCGCAGTTGCGCCGAAGGTTTTCCGACAGGCCCAGACGATTCGCGCTGTACGATTTTCGGCGGACCTAATGGGCAACAAACGGCCTTTGTGTTCCTCGATGGCCACGTCGTTTACCTCTCGCATAGCATTGCGCAGGACGTTTACCAGGCATTGTGCGTGGCCGCCGACGGTCAAGTTGTGTCGGCCACGGATTACTAACGTAGTCTTCTCGCCCAGCAACCGGTAGGTTCCCTTATGCGTCGTTTCGTCCGGCACATTCCGAGCGTTTTTGCCTGCAGTCTTTGCGCGACTCTTCTTGTGGGATGCTCGGATGCGCCGCACACCACGTTCGCAGTGCAAGGCACGGTGAAACTCGACGGCCAACCGTTGCGCCTACCCGAAGGCAGTTACCGTGGCACGGTGATGTTCGTTTCGGAAGCTCAAGATGGGCAGAAGGGCTACACAGCCCGAGGAACCGTTCTCCCCGATGGAACTTATCACCTAACCACGTTTGAAACGGGCGACGGCGCCGTCGCCGGGAAACACCGTGTGGCCGTGGTAGTGACACAGGTGGAGGAAAACCCCACCACGAACGCTCCGCGCGTGCCCGCGAAATATGCCAATCCCCAAAAATCGGGCATAACCTGCGAAGTGACCGCCAGTCCCGAAAACCACATCGACATCGAGTTGTCTTCGAATTCCTGATAGAGATCCCCTGCAGAACCTTTCCCTTCCAACCAATCCACACCACACCGCACACCTGGGATACTGATTCTATGGAAACATCGCGAACCGCTGCCATGTCTCAAGGTCACATCTATGCCATGCTACGGGGATTTTTCTCCTCAGCCGCGTCCATGCCGAGGATTCTTTTGTGGTCTCTTGGCCCGATGCGGAACACGCTGACACTTGCACGATACAATCGACAGCCAATGCTTCGCAGAGCCATATTGGCTTGTGTCGTGGTAGCGACGCTTGGCACTTCCGTCGCTTATTCGCAATCGGAACACGCAAAGAAAATCGCCGAATCGTTTATCGGAACACCGTACGACGCGTATGCACAAGACATCCTGATAAACAAGCCGGACTACGTCGTGTTTACGCCCAAGAAGAACAAATTCATCACGGGCGATACGTACAACGATCATTTCCAGGTCTTCGACAAGCCAGATGGAACTCTATTCGCCGTCTGGACGCAAGCGACACGCGAAGGCGATATCGATCAACACATCGCGTTTTCGAAAAGCGCCGACAAAGGATTGACGTGGAGCGAACCGATCGTGCTCGCAGGCTCCAAGAACTACACGAACCCACAATTGCGTGCGAGTTGGCAACAACCGATGGTGAGCAAGTCCGGGCGCATTTACGTTCTCTGGAATCAGCAGGTCACCAGCCGTGGTCCGCACTGCGGCAACATGTTCGGCATCTATTCCGACGACAACGGCGAAACGTGGTCTTCGCCGAAAATGGTTCCCATGAAACGGATGGATCGAGATCCCAGCGATCCGACCATTCCGCCAAGCTGGTGCAATTGGCAGCGTCCCTTGCGATTGGGGAAAGACGGAAGATTTCTGGTCGGCGTTTCCCGCCATGGAAAAGCGCCCTACGACGAGCGAGGTGGCTGCACGGTCGAGTTCCTGCAATTCGACAACATCGACGCCGACCCTGAAGTACAGGACATCCGCTTGAGCTGGTTCGCGTCCAACAAGGATGCGTTAACCGTCAAACACGAGAAATTCGGTTCTGCCTGTGAAGAAGCGAGTATTGTGAAACTTCCGGACGACCGGTTATTCGCGTTGATGCGTACTTGCGCGGGCCATCCGTTCTGGTCGCAAAGCCGCGATGACGGGGTAACGTGGAGCACTCCGAAGAAACTAATGGATCGCGATGGCGGAACTCCCTATCTGCATCCCCGGTCTCCCTGCCCGATCTACGATTGGAAAGGACCGGCGTCGGCGAGCGGATACTATTTCGCGTTGGTACATAATACGTTTGACTTCGAAGGAAAAAGGGAATACCAAGCGCGCGGCCCTTTGTATCTGATCGCCGGAAAATTCAATCCTAACGCCGAACAACCGATTGAATTCGCACCCATGAAACTTTTTGCCGAACGTCGCGGCGGGAACTCCTTCTACACCAGCTTAACGATCGTCGACGGGAAGACCGTTCTTTGGTTTCCGGACCACAAGTTCTTTCTGTTAGGACGCATTATCGGCGACGAATGGTTCGATGGCGTTAAGTGATACTTGCATTCACTCGTTCCCAAGCTGGAGATTGGGAACCAGGGAAACCGTTTTGAGAAAGAATCCGAATCACACCGAGGACACCGATCGCATGAAGACGTTGAACACCGCCGATTTGCCGAACGATTTTCGCCACATCACGCTGCGAGGCGTGTTCGTCTCTGCGATGTTCCTGCTGGCGATCTTCCCGTGGTTTGCCGGACCGGCTCAAGCCGCACCCCGTTCCGGCCCACGAACGCCCTGGTCGGAGAACCAAGGCGAAGTACTCTACAACGGGATTCAGCTTCCCCGCGAGTGGCCGCCGCGGTACATCGAACCGGCTGATACCGAGCCGATGCCGGTTCCCTATCTGGATTGTCCGCCGAAGGTAATCCCTATTGATGTCGGTCGCCAACTTCTGGTCGACGACTTCCTCGTGGAACAAACCGACCTTTTGCGACGTTTCCACAAGCCGACAAAGTACGAAGGCAACCCGGTGCTGAAGCCCGAGACGGAGTTGGAGATCAACCACCCGAACAACGCGATCGCTTGCCCGAAAAGTGGCGGCCTTTGGTGGGATGCCGACGAGAAACTGTTCAAGTTGTGGTACGAAGCGGGCTGGATCAATACGATCTGTTACGCAACGAGCCGCGACGGTCTCCACTGGGATCGGCCCAATCTCGACATTCAGCCGGGCACCAATCGCGTGCTGCCGAAGGATTTGGTGTGCGACTCATGGACGGTAGTGCCCGACTACCAGACCAGCGACGCCAAGCAGCGTTACAAGATGTTCATGCGTCCGCCCGGGGGGAACAAGCCGGGCGTAAGCATGGTTTCGGCCGACGGCATCCATTGGGTCAACCGCGTGGAAACCGGCGACACGGGCGACCGCAGCACGATGTTCTACAACCCGTTCCGGAAGAAATGGGTGTATAGCCTCCGCTCCGGTTTTCGCGGCCGTTCGCGCCACTATTGGGAGTGCGACGATTTCCTGGCCGGGGCCAAGTGGAAGCGTGGCGAGCCCGTGGTTTGGGCTGCGGCCGACCGCCTCGACCCGCCCGATCCAGAAATCGGTCGTACGGCCCAACTCTACAACCTTGATGCCGTGGCCTACGAGAGCATCATGCTCGGGTTCTACGAAATCCACCTCGGGCCACCGAACGGCGAGTGTGAGAAGGTGGGACTTCCGAAGATCACCGAATTGAACATCGCCTACAGCCGCGACGGATTCCACTGGCATCGGCCCGACCGTTCGCCGACGATTCGTGCCGAGCGGCGCGACGTGTGGGACCGCGGCTACGTGCAGTCGTTGGGCAACATCTGCGTTGTTCGCGGCGACCGGATCTGGTTCTACTACATAGGCTTCCAGGGTGACACCTCAAAGACCGGGAAGAACTGGCTGCAAAACGGCATGTACGACCGCGGGGCCACGGGCATAGCGTTTTTGCGACGTGACGGTTTCGTGTCGCTCGACGCCGGCAAAACGCCCGGAACGCTCACCACGCGGCCCGTTCGCTTCACCGGTAAACACCTCTTCGTCAACGTCGATGCCGACGAAGGGGAACTTCGCGCCGAAGTGATCGACGCCGATGGCAAACCGATTGAGCCGTTTACCTTGGCAAACTGCAAACCGCTACGCACGGACGGCACACTTGAGCAAATCGTGTGGGACGGCGGCGATGACCTGTCGGCGTTGAAGGGCAAGCCCGTGCGATTTCGGTTCCAATTGAACAACAGCTCGCTTTACGCGTTTTGGGTGAGCCGCGACGAGTCGGGACGAAGCGACGGTTACGTCGCCGGCGGCGGCCCCGGCTTCACCGGTCCCACGGACACCATCGGCCGAGCGTCGCTTTAAGCGGAATAACAACTTTTTGTACACTAACATATAAACACTGGAAGGAATGGAAAGTCGATGGCCGAATTCTTCACGTGCTAACTGAGCAAAGGCAATGCAAGTACGGTAAAAAGGTACTTTGCATGGGAACGGGTGCCCCGACGCTTCACGTCGCGAATGGCCAAAGTAAGCGCCGGCTTGCACTTTGGGGACACAGTAATGCAACCTATTGGCGTCTACAATATTCACCTGCCGTACCCAGCACCTACAAGGAATTTTGCATGTGGTCAAGCTGAAGAGTATAATGGTCTGGAAAAACTGAGCGCGTCAATAAGGTGGATTCGTATCCGGTCCGACAAGGGCAGTAGGAGGCGAATTCATGGCGAAGCAGCGACGGAAGTTTACGCCAGCGTTCAAGGCGAAGGTTGCTTTGGCGGCGATCCGCGGCGAGGGGACGCTTGCCGAGTTGGCGGGCCGGTTCGAGGTGCATGCGAATCAGGTGGCTGCCTGGAAGAAGCAGGCGATCGAAGGCATGACCGAGAGTCTTTCCGGCGGTCGAAAGCGGCGGGAAAAAGAGGACGAGGAGCACGAGGCAAAGCTCTACCAGCAAATCGGCCAACTTCAGTTCGAGTTGGACTGGTTGAAAAAAAAGCTGGCGAGCTGTGACCGAAAGCGCGATATGGTCGAGCCGGGCAGCCAGGAGCTTTCGGTTACCAGGCAGTGCCAACTCCTGGGGCTTTCGCGATCGAGTTACTACTACACGGCGCAGCCGCCGAGCGAACGTGATCTTCGGCAGATGCGGATGATCGATGAAGAGTACACGCGTCGTCCGTTTCGCGGCTCGCGGCGGATGCGGGACTGCCTTCAGGAACAAGGCGAGACGGCGTCTCGCGACCGCGTCTGGCGGCTGATGCGGCAATTGGGCCTTCAAGCAATTTACCCGAAGAAGCGTTTGAGCCTGGAAAACAAGGAACATGAGAAGTATCCGTACCTGCTGCGCGGCCTGGAGATCGTCCGGCCGAATCAGGTATGGTGCAGCGACATCACGTACATTCGGCTGCCAGGAGGATTCGTTTACCTGACGGCGGTGATGGACTGGCACAGCCGGTTCGTGCTGAGTTGGGACCTCTCGATCACGCTCGACACGGAGTTCTGTGTCACGGCTCTTGACCGTGCCTTGCAGCAGTGCCAGCCGGAGATCTTCAACACGGACCAGGGCTGTCAGTACACCAGTCATCAGTTCACGGGCCGCCTGCAGGAATCGGGTATTCGGATCAGCATGGACGGCCGCGGCCGATGCTTCGACAACATCATGGTCGAACGGCTTTGGCGAAGCGTGAAGTACGAGGAAATCTACCTGAAGGAGTATGCGAGCGTTGGGGATTGTCGCCACGCGTTGCGGCGTTACTTTGCGTTCTACAACCACGAACGTCGTCACCAGGGCCTCGGCCGACGGACGCCGTGGGACGTGTATCAATCGGGCGTGTAGGGGGAGCCGTGAGATGCGCGAAGGGGGGGCGTTTGTTCCGCTCCGTTCGCTCCGCTCCACAAACGCCCCCCTTTCAGAAACCCAGATTCCACCTTAAACAACCCAATCCAGCGCCTTGACAACCCAGACCACTCCAGAGATCTTTAGTGTATTGATGCTTGCATTAAAAATGATCCGCTTCGGAAAGCCGAACGCCTGGAAACCCAGGCTCCCGTTGGTCGCCTTCCGCTCATTAGCTATGCAAGCGTCAATAGGCTTGCGAGAGCGAGCAAAAAAGAGAGTATCAAGCGAATGTTCGCCCGCTCTCCGCGCGTGATCCCATACTACATCTGCGCATGATCCCATACTACATCTGCGCATGTTCACTCAATTGACCCTGTGACGCCTCTCGAAAGGTTTCTATCACATGCAAACAACCGCCTTAGCAGTTCCGGTGTTTCTGTGGTTTTCAATCTTCTGCACGCAGTTCAGCGAAGATCCGGGGAACACGGTGATTGTCGTTACGCCGGAAGTCATCACCATCGAGCAGGGGGCGATCCAGAACGCAGGGGTGGGCACGGAAATCTGGCACGGCGGGCCAAGCGACGGGGTAACCCAACTGGTCAGCTACTCGGTCCGCGTCAGCGACTATTCGGCCAACGCGATGCTTCGGGTGGGATGGGACGCTTATGAAACACAGGAAGGCGAGTACCATTTCGAGAAAATGGACAAGCATTTCGCGCTCGGACTTCAATACGGGCAGAAGTTCAACATCGCTTGTTTTGTGACGAGCAATGCGACCACGCGGCAGAAGATCGACGGCGCGTTCTGCTGCTACCCGGCGTATGTGCACGAGGCGCTGCAGAAAAGCGGCCAGAAGGACACCGTGAACACGTTGTGGCTCAATAAGTCCGACCATTGGGAACCGAACTTCGAGAACCCGTACTTCTTCGAACGGTATGACGCGTTGCTGAAAGCCTTCGCGGACTACCTGGAGAAGCCTATCACGGTCGGCGGAAGAACGGTCCAACGCAAGAAGCTGGTCCGCTGCATCGAGATGCGCCATTTCGGGTTCTGGGGGGAAGGCGCCTATCCGAAGCGGCTGATCCCCGCAAACTCCGCGTGCCTGATCCGCTTCGCCGACGCGTTTGTCCGGCATTTTCCTGACGTTCGAATTGTTGTTCCCACCAACGGGATGGTTTATTCGCCGACGTACGATTCGCTCAAGGAGTATCATTTCCATTTGCTGACCCTACGGAACCTCGCGGGGCTCATGGGAATATTCCGGGACAATTGGGGGTGTGACGAATCGAGCAGCTATTACCAGAAAATCTATCATGCCGCGAACCTCCATGAAAAGGACGGCGTGAAGTTGTATGAACTGATCCGCGACCGCTGGAAATCCGCGCCGCTTGTCGGCGAACCGGGGCGATGGGGGCCCACTAAAGAGGGCTTCCATCCGTATTGGGGACTGCTCGATCAGGTCGGTCACCTGCATCCCGTGATGATTCGCAACGGCAATGTCAGCGTGGGCCGGTCCACCACGAATCCCACCGACTACTCGATCTTAACCGATCCGAAGGCCTTGGACGCGTTTCAGCGCATGTACGCGATCCTCGGGTTCCGTTACCTGTTCACTGAAGCCCGGATCAAGCGTGCGAAGGGCCAAATGGAAATCGAGACCGATTGGCTGAATATCGGCCTGACACCGACCTACGACGCCTGGAAAATCCGGTACTTTGTTGAGGATGCTGCGGGCAAAGAAACCTGGTCGGGATTCTCGACCCTCGACTTGCGTACAGTCTTTCCCGATCCGGACACGCCGCCAGGAGTCGTGGCCAGGGAAAAGGCACGAACGCATCGAGACCAGTTCGACAACGCTCCAGAAACCGGAAAGCTTTTTGGTCAAATCGTCGATCCCGACGGCATCTCGCCACCCATGGCTTTAAGTATCAAGGGCCGAACGGCAAGGGGCGCTTATTCCCTATCCCCTGCGACCGCATCACGCGATCAAATGACGGAGTCCGAGGACAGACCCTAATTGTCAACTTCCTACTCGTTCCCAAGCCGGAGCCTGGGAACCAGAAAAGCAGTATGGTTTTTGCGTTTGCAATGCCGTCGCGGTATACTCGTCGCAAAATGGTTTCCTTTTTCTGCTGTTTTTCCCCCGAATCGACACAAGGAGTATGCCATGCGACGTGCAACCATCTTAATCCTAGCCGCAATGTTTGTTTTCGCCCTGAGTTTGACGAGCCACGCCGCTGAAGGGTGCAAGAAGAACCCCATGCTCGGGAAGCTGCGCCATGTGGTGGTTTTCAAATTCAAGGACGGCACCTCGCCGGAAGACATCAAGAAGGTTGAGGAAGCGTTTGCCGCGCTGCCGTCGAAGATTCCTACCATCGTGGCTTTTGAATGGGGCACAAACAACAGCCCTGAAAATTTGGCGCAAGGCTTCACCCATTGTTTCTTCTTGACTTTCAACGACGCCGAAGGTCGTGCGGTCTACCTGCCTCACCCGGCGCATAAGGAATTCGGAAAAATCCTCCGCCCACATTTGGAGAAGGCGTTTGTGATCGATTACGTGGTTCAAGAGTAGGCGCTACGCCGACGGAGGATTTCCTCACGCCGATTCCTCACCACGGAGGCACTGAGGACACGGAGTTGTTTACACGGAATAATTTATGAAAACCGTTTTTTAACAGTCTGCTATTACGCAAATGATTGTCGGTTCGCGCAAACCTTCCCTCTCAGTGCCCTCCGTGGTTTATTCCGTTGCAAGAAATCCAGGCTAACACCCGACTGGAGTCCAGACGATGACCAACACCCTTGCCCTGCAATTTCTGCTGATCTGCGTCTCGCTGGCCGGCGCTGCACAGGCCGAGCCCGAACCGGCGGGTTTAGACGAGTCGGCACTCAAGCCGCCGCAGGTTCTCTGCCCCGTGCCCGAGGCCTATTCAGACGAGCATCGGATTTTCCAGGGAATCCCGAGCATGACTCAATCGCCTGGCGGGCGACTCTGGGCGAACTGGTACACAGGCGGGCCGACCGAGTGCCACCTGAACTACGTACTTTTGGTGAGCAGCGACGACGGGGGCGAAACGTGGAGCAAACCGATTCTGGCCATCGACCCCGACGGCCCGGGCCAGATTCGTGCTTACGATCCGGCCATGTGGACCGACCCTCACGGCACCGTCTGGCTCTTCTGGGCCCAAGGCGGAAGTTGGTGGGACGGTCGTTCGGGCACCTGGGCTATTACGTGCGAAAACCCTGATGCCGACAATCCGAAGTGGTCAGCCCCACGGCGTTTGTTCGACGGCATCATGATGTGCCGACCTACGGTCGATTCCCAGGGGCGATGGCTCTTTCCCGCCTCGATCTGGCAGGTGAAACCCAATTCGGCTCCCGCGCTACGACGCGACATGGGCGAGTTGAAGGGCGCGAATGTCTTCGTATCGACCGATCAGGGCAAAACATTCTCGCACTTGGGTCAGGCCAGAACTCCAAAAGAAAGTGCCACGTTCGACGAGCACATGATCGTTCAGCGCAAAGACGGTTCGCTCTGGATGCTGCTGCGTACAAAATATGGAATCGGCGAAGCCGTGTCGACCGACGGAGGAAAGACGTTCTCGAACGTTGTTCCCTCGGCCATCAAGCATACGTCGGCGCGATCCTTCATCCGGCGTCTCGACTCCGGCGCCCTGCTATTAGTGAAGCATGGCCTGAAGGTCGACGAGAAGACCGGTCGTTCGCACCTCACCGCGTTCGTCTCCGACGACGACGGCAAGACCTGGAAAGGCGGACTGCTGTTGGACGAGCGCAGCGGCGTGTCGTACCCCGACGGCAAGCAGAACACCGATGGTACGATCTACGTGATCTACGATTACAGCCGAACGGGAAGCAAAGAGATCCTGATGGCTCGATTTACCGAAGAGGACGTCAGGGCAGGCAAACTCGTTTCCGACAACTCGAAGCTTCGCCTGCTGGTCAACCAAGCCACGGGCAAAGCCCAAAAGTAACGCTATCGGCATTGGCACCCGGCCAAGAAGTAACGCCGGTGACGAAGCACTACACTTCTTCAGGCAACCCTTCGAGGCTCTGGGCCAACTTGCCCAGGGCCTCGGTTTCGATCTGGCGGACACGCTCGCGAGTCAGTCCCAGAGATTCCCCGATTTCCTTCAACGTGCGCGGTTCGTTGTCTTCGAGACCAAAACGCATCCGCAGCACGGTGGCTTCCCGCTGGTCCATCGTCTCGAGTTGCCGCAGCACGTGAGTAAGGTTGTCGCTTTCGACGAGTTCCTCTTCCGGGCTGCGCATCCGCTCGTCCATGATCATCTCGCCCAGCGACCAACCGGCGTCGGCCTGGTCGGTTTGCGGCGTGAGATTGTAGATGCGGATGGCCTTCTTGATAATGGGCAGCTTTTTGCGAGGCAGTCCCAGCACACGGGCGACCTCTTCCGGCGTGGGCGTGCGTCCCAACTCCTCGGCCAGCCGAGTACTCGCCCTGCGCCATTTGGAGAGTAGCTCCACCATGTAGGCCGGAATCCGGATCGTCTTGGCCGTGTTGATCAACGCCCGTTTGATCGACTGCTTGATCCAGTAGCTGGCGTAGGTAGAGAAGCGGGTTCCCATCGCCGGGTCGAAACCTTCGACCGCGCGTAGCAACCCCAGGTTGCCTTCTTCGATCAAGTCTTGCAGCCCCAGTCCCTTGCCGGTGTATCCCCGCGCGATGTTGACCACCAAGCGAAGATTGGCGCGGACCATGCGGTCGCGGGCTTCCAAGTCGCCCTGGCCTACGGCGATGGCCAAGTGGTGCTCATCGTCGGGAGAAAGCAAGGCGGTCTCGTTGATCTCACGCAGGTAGGTTTCCAGCGGAGACTGAGCCGAGGTGTCGTCTTTGCGTCGCGTCTTCTGTTTCATCGGAGGGACTTACTATCAGTAGGGTTCCGGGAAGGGCGAAGCAGTCGTTGGCGCGACAGGTCGCCCGTGCCTGTTGATGCCTGCATTCCCAGCGAACGGTTGGACACGAGCGAGCGCCTTAAAAACCAGGCTCCCGTTGGTCACGCTGCGTTCATTCCGTATGCAAGGGTCAATAGGCTCCTCGACTCGCTTCCGTCTTCCGAAAGCAACGTCGAAGATTCGCTGGGAAAGATCGTGAAGCTGTCCACTGCCTTCCCCATCGCCGGGACAACACCTCGTACGCCAGGTGACCAGGGTCGCCGACACCTTGAGCGTCACCATGCGAGCATCACGCAACGCCGGTGTAGCCAGACAGAACTATCGACCCAAGCCGCGTGGTTTCTGTACCTTCACGGCGAGGCGTAGAGGTGGACTGGATGTTCACGAGTTTCGGACGGTACCGAAAAGAACGACCCCGCCGGTATTACGCGGCGGGGTCGGTGATGACCGCAAGTCGGTAGAACGCACGACGAAGCTGCCCGCCGTACACCGCTACCGATTGAATCAGTTGCGGCGCTTGGGCCACGTTCGTCTTACGCGACTGTTACGATTTTGAGGATTGCTCTTCGTCGACGGCTTCAGTCTTTTCTGGTTCCTCGACCGCCTCTTCCACGGCCGGCGTTTCGGCCTCAGCCACCACTTCGGCGGGCGTTTCGGTTTCGGCCGCCTGCTCGGCAGGTGCTTCAACTTCAGCCGTCTCCTCAACGGGGGCTTCAACTTCAGCCGTCTCCTCGACGGGGGCTTTAACTGCGGCCGCCTGCTCGGCGGGGGCCGCTTCCTCGGGTTGCAGGGGCTGAATCAGCGGGCCGCTTCCCCCGCCGACGCCACCCTTGAGCACGGTGTCGTCGGGCTTCGGTGCAGCGCCCTTGGAAGCTTCGGCCTCCTCAGCTTCAGCTTCTTCGGCCCACTCGACGCGTTTCCGCGAAAGGCCGATCTTCCGCTCGTCGGGATCGACACGAAGAATCTTCACTTCGATCTCTTCGCCTACCTTGACGACATCCTCCGGGTTGTCGACTTTGTGGTCGGCCAACTCCGAAATATGCAGCAGCCCTTCCAAACCGTTTTCCAAGCCCACGAAGACCCCGAAATTGGTGATCTTGGTAACCGGCCCCTTCACAATCTGGCCGGGCTGGAAACGGTTGGGAATGTCGTAGGCCCAAGGATCTTCGTCGAGCTGCTTCAATCCCAGGGCAATACGACGACGCTGCTGGTCGACCGAAAGCACGCGGCACTCGATCTCCTGGCTCTTCTCGACCACCTCGCTGGGATGGCTGATCTTGCGGGTCCACGACATGTCGCTGACGTGCAACAGGCCGTCGATACCTTCCTCGATCTCGATGAACGCACCGTAGTTGGTCAAGTTGCGCACGGTACCTTTGACCACGCTATCGACCGGGTACTTGCCGGCCACCTGATCCCAGGGATTCTCCTGGGTTTGCTTCATACCCAGAGAAATTTCCTGCTTATCTTTGTTGATGCCGAGCACGACGACATCGATTTCGTCGTCGATATTGACCAATTCGCTGGGATGGCTGATACGCCGAGTCCACGACATCTCGCTGATGTGGACCAGACCTTCGATACCCTCTTCGAGCTTCACGAAGGCACCGTAGCTCATCACATTGACCACCGTACCACGAACCTGCTGGTTCACCGGGTACTTCGATTCGACTTCCTCCCAAGGGCTGGCGCTCTTCTGCTTCAAGCCCAGGGCGATCTTTTCTTTCTCGTGGTCGATGTGCAAAATCTGCACTTCGATTTCCTGGTCGATCGAGACCATTTCCGAGGGATGGCTGATCCGTCCCCAACTCATGTCGGTGATGTGCAGTAGACCGTCGATACCGCCGAGGTCCACGAAGGCACCGAATTCGGCGATGTTCTTGACCACGCCCTTGCGGCGCTGGCCGACTTCCAACTCCTGCATGAGCTGGTCGCGCTTGTGTTTGCGTTCCTGCTCGATCAAGGCACGACGGCTGACAACGATGTTGCGCCGCGCTTCGTCGATCTTCAGCACAACACACTGGATGGTGCGGCCGATGTAATCGCCGATGTCGGCCGGGCGGCGAATGTCGACCTGGCTGGCGGGCAGGAATACGTTGACGCCGATATCTACCAGCAATCCGCCCTTGATCTTTCGCGTTGCCACGCCGGTGACCACGTCACCTTCGTGGACATTCTCCATCACCTTCTGCCAGGCCTGGATCTTCTCGGCCTTGCGTTTGCTGAGGCTGATCATCCCGCGGGAATCGTCGACCAGGCCGTAAACGTCTTCCACGTCTTCGACCAACACTTGGATGATTTGGCCCGGTTCGGGCAGCGACTCGTCTTCCTCCCACTCGTTACGGAGGATAATGCCCTCGCTCTTGTAGCCCACGTCGACGAGTACGAAATCACCCTCCACGCGAAGAATCTTGCCGTCGACGATCTGATTCACGGCGACATCTTGCGTGCCGCCAATCAGCTCCTCTTCGGTCTCGATTCCCTCCATCGCAAGCGTGAGCTCGTGCTGCCAATCCTCGTCGTTAAGATCCAGTCCTCGAATCAGGTTACGGTTGACCATGAAAAAACTTACTCGGGGGTAAGGGAAGGTTGAACAACGGCACGAACCGGCGGACACACGCCCGCCTCAAACCAAAAGGAATCGATGCCGCCGCCACCTGCCGATCGACCATGCCCACTGGCTTCCGTCGCTCACAATGAGAGACTATCCCGAAGCTAATGGACAAACGGTTAACTTTAGCAAAACCACCCACCTGTGGCAATCGGTGCCTGCGCAATGTTTTTGAAAACCGCCAAGACGACCCCTCCACCGAAGGGACAGGCCATCCATTGACGCGCAAGAGCAAGAGGTGGATATCTAACTGTTATCGCCCAATCAACCGCTTTGAGCTACAAATGTTCGCCAATTAGAGGTGTGCGATATAAGGGCCAGGGCGAGAAAGAGCAGCTCGGGTGGTTGCACTCACACTCAGCACAACCATGCTTGCGCGTGTGTCGACATGGCCCCCCACGGCACTCAAAAACCTGGAGATAACCCTAATCTTTGGGCACATTTCGTCGCTGAGAGAACTGCGGGTATCGCCGAAGATGCTCATGGCATGCATGCACACGACGTTCGACCTCGGCCAACAACTCCCGCTCGCCGAGCTGGCGAACCACTTCCGGCGGGATGACCTCGCCATAATGGACGCGAATTTTGCCCAAGCCCGGGAACTTGTGTTGCCGAGGCCAGACGTCGTAGGCACCTTCAATCGCCATCGGCAGAATCGCTGCCTTGGAGCGGACGGCCAACGTGGTGAACCCTGGGCGAAACGTGGCAATTTCGCCGTCACGGGTTCGTGTGCCCTCGGGAAAGATCAGCACCATCTCGCCCCGCTTCAAGCGGCGAAGCGACTCCTTGATACCACCAAGCCCGATGCCCTCGCGGTCGATGGGGATGGCATCCAACGAGTGGATAAACCAACCGAAGGGCCCGATGGCAAAAAGCGTCTTCCGGGCCAGGTAGTTCATTCGCCGCCTCACACCGGTCCCAACCAACGGCGGATCGAAGTGGCTCTGATGATTCGACACCACCAAAACCCCACCTTCCGAGGGGATGTTCTCGCGGCCCGAGTGCCGCACACCGTAGCCAACCACGCCGACAAGCTGAAGCACCCGCTGAAGGAAGATGTACCAAAGGCGTTTTAGCAGAGGACGTTGGGCCATGAGGGAGGGCTGGGGAGCTAGAGGCTAGAACTGGAAGCTGGGGTTGAGGCTGGGAGTAAAAAACGAGCGAGGCTTGGTCGCTTCAGCGATCAGGAATTCGCCCAAAAACACCGATTCGTCCGGGTCCAACGCAGGGGAAAAACGAGCAGTCCCAGCAGTCGCTTCAGACGATCCATCAAGTCTACCTCGAACGATGCAAGCGTGCAAAACCCCCCGCTTATCGTCCTGTGCGAACCCACGGCATTTCCACCTTGTCGAACGAATAGACGCCAGCAGAGAGCCGGCTACTCACTTCCCTCTTTGGAACGCCAATCATGAAAACGCGAATCATGTACATTGAGTTCAAAGGAGACTCCGTAACAGGTCCAGCTCGAATCGGTCGTGTCTCGTTCTCCAAGACGGGCAGAACCATCTACTACCAGGGCCACGCCTTCCAGAGCCTTAAGGGAACCGGTTTCAAGTCGAATTACTACGATGTGGAAACTGGCGAGAAATATTGGATCTCCGGACCGAGGCGAGATGGCGGTGACCGACTCTACCGCCACGGAAGAGCTCCCGTCGAAGTCGACGCGAACGTCCGCGACGAATACTGGACGGAAATCCGAAAACAACCCAAGTGGAAAAACAAGCGTTTTGCCTGATCGGCGGCGTAACGACCCGGTACCACGGGCAGCTTGTATGCCCGTGTTCAGCGCTGGCTGGCAAGCAGCCAGTGGCACCCGATTCGTCGCTTTGAACTTACCGGAGCGAATTGTCACCCCAAAACAGCAGGCGTCAGCCCGTTTGCCGCTCGCGGACCAGCGACTCCAAGCGGTCGACGACCTGCTCTTGTGTCAACCCGTCGGTGAGCACCTCAACGGCGTCCTCGGCAGCAACCAGGGGCCCGACTTCGCGGCTCGAGTCGCGGTGGTCTCGCATCTGCTGAGCCGCTAGTACCTCATCAAGCGTAACGTCCTCGCCTTGGGCCTTCAGGTCTTTCACCCGGCGGCGTGCCCGTTCTTCCGGTGTGGCCGTGAGGAAGATTTTGCACTCGGCGTCGGGAAAAACGACCGTGCCCTGGTCGCGCCCTTCGGTGACGATGTCATCCCGGGTGGCCACCTCGCGCTGCAATTGCACCAGGTGCTCGCGGACCTGCGGGTTGTCGGCCGCAAAACGCGTTACGGCCGTGGCCTGCGACGTACGAATCGCTTCCGACACATCTTCGCCGTCGACGAAGATCCGATCGCCGTCGACCTCGATTTTCAGCGTGGGCGCTAAAGCGGCGATTTGCTCGGGCTGCTCGAAGTCGATTCCCCGACGCAGGCCGATCAGGGCCACGGCGCGGTACATCGCCCCGGTGTCGAGAAAACGGAAGCCAAGACGTTGGGCCAACGCCCGGGCAACAGAACTTTTGCCGGCCCCAGCAGGGCCGTCGATGGTTACGATCATGGATGAGAGGCTAGAGGCTGGAGGCGAGGGATTAGGGACGAGAGAGGCTTAGTTGCTTCAGCAATCATGCTCAACGAGGATTCCCCTGAAACCTCTCCCGACAACTTGATGACTAAGCCCAACCATTCTGCCGCCAGAATCGCTTCCGTTCAACCGCATTTCGGCGAATTACCTTGGGTAGCAAACCGCACCACCTGGGCGATGAACCCGTTCACCCGGTCGGCGTGGGTCACGTTGATCAAGTGTCCGCCATCGGCGATGATTTCGTCCGCAGTATTGCTCTCGTCGACAGTGTTCTCGTCGGTCGTGCCTCGAGCCACTCGACAGGGCAACACCGCGTCGCGGCGGCCATGGATCTGAAACACCCGGACTCCCGCCGGTGGCGTCGGGTGCCAGCCGAGAATCGCCCGAACCGTCCACTTCATAAACCCACGATCCGATTCGCGAAACATGGTCAGCAAAATCCGACGGTCGACCGCCGCAACATGGCTGCACAGCTTCAGCACGGCCGGTCCCAGGAGGTTTCCGACGTCGAACAAGCGCCCCGGCAACCAAGGCACGGCAGGCTGTAAAACCCGATACCGCCACGGTACGGCTCGGCGCGTGCGGCAACTGGCAATCTGGACCACCGCCTCGGGCCGCAGATGATGGGCCATTTCGTAGGCCAACATCCCCCCGAACGACACGCCCCCGAGCACCAACGGATGGTCGACCGGTTCGAGCGTTTCAGCAAAACGTTCCGCATAATGGGCCAGCGACTCGTCTTGATTTTCCGGCGCGAGCCACGGCGGCACCACAAGCTGCGGAAAATCACGCCGCTGCGGATCGAGCAACCGATGGTCGGCCCCCAGCCCGGGCAGGAAGATCATTCGACACATATTGTCCGACTGTGACACGTTCATCCGCCAAATCGCAGTTCCACCTCGGCCCATTCGTGGGCGTCGAGGATCACGTTCGCCGTGTCGCCGTCGACGGGCACAGCCGGTGGTGGTTCCGTTGCGGGTACGATGCGATGGGCTTCGGCAATCGGTCGGAACGATCGCAACGGGCAGCGAGTGCGCCGGCCGTCGGTCTCCAGAAGACGCCCGCAGACGCCTACTACCCGATTGCCTTCGAGCAGCGGCTCCCAATGCGTAACGATCACGTTGCGAGCGCCGACGTGAAATAGCCAGCCAGTTGGCAACGGCGGGGCGGGTACTTCGGCCACCATCGGCTCGGGCGAGAGGAACCCTATGGCCGCCGACATCGGGTGCGCCACATCGATGCCGATTCCCAGCCGAAAACTCCGCGCCGTCTCGCCGGGCACGATCAACAACGTGTCGAGCTTCCGAAGGCCAAAACGTCGATGATACGGCAGGCCCCCGGCCAACACGGTCGTGCGACTTTCGCCCGAGCGGATGTCGACGAAATGCGGCGCCTCGATCTGCACGGCCTCGGTCGGCACGTTGGCCATGTTCACACTGCGGTAAAGGTTGGCCGTGGCGTCGCCCCAGGCCAATCGCATGCCGTAGTAGCTGCTCCACGGGTTCCCCTGGGGCATGCGGTCGACATCGAAATCGATTAACAGCTCGATAATCCGGCTGCCGCGACGGATTCGCGTCGTCTGCTGGTAGCCGGCCAGCCGATGGTTTTGCTGATCGACCAGCCGTCCGCGGCAAAGCATCTCGGCCACCATCGGCCCGGTCGATACGATGCGTATCTCGTCGGCGGCCATGATCGAATAGTGGCGGTCGTCGCCCGGATCGCCCGGCCCACCTCGGGGTGTGCGCAGGGCAAGTTGCTGGGCCAGTCGGGCACCTCGGGTGCGATAGTCGAACACCGAGCGAATCGCGCCGGTGTGTTCGTCGAACTTGACCTCGAAAAACTCGTTGCGCAGCGTGAGTTCCTCGGCCATGGGCGGTTCGACGGCCGGTTTCCGCCGCAACCACGAACGCTTCGACGGCGCATTTTCTGTCGCAGGAGTTTTACCCGAGCCGGGCCCCACCCAACTGAAACCCATCGGAGGAATGTCGACCAGCGCGGCGTTGGCCAACTCGTCGACCGCGCGAACCGGTTCCACAACGTCGGGCGAACGGCCAAGCGACGAAATGTCGACCTGACGACGCTCGGCGAAGCTCCAGGGGTTGACCGCCAAAACCCCCTTTTCGCTCGTGGTCTGGCCCGAGAGCGATGCGGCCAGCCGTCGTGTGGCGACGTCGAGCAACGAATCGAGTTGTTCGGCGAGCGACGCATCGCGAGTGGCCGTTTCTTCGCCAGACTCAGCCGACGACAGCAGAAGGTCTTCGATCTGCTCTTCGATTTGTTCTTTGCGGTCTGCGAGGTTTTCCGATGAGGATGCCATTGCCTGATCGGCACCCTTTTTCCCGGCAACCAAGACCGCCAGCGCATCGAGGTTTTCGGCGGCTTCCAATTTTGCCCTGCGACGGTAGTACCGAACCCAACGCGAGATCGGATCGCCGCGGCCTGCCCTGACGGCCTGCAACAGATACGGCGAACGGTATTGGTCGGCCGTATAACCAACTTGCTGGCTGCAATAGCCGGTTTCTTCAAAATAATTGGCGATCGTCGTGAAGCTGCCCACGACGGTCGTGTAGTCGGCGATGCGTTTCAGGTCGTGATACCAAGGGCTGGATTGGCCCGGCCAATGGGCCAACACCACGGTGGCCGCGTGGTCGAGATCCATCCAGTCGCCCAGGTTTTCGGGAAAGCGGAGAAAGGCGTCGGCCTGGGTTGCATCAAGAGGTATCCGCCCCACGGCCTCCACGGCCCCCGCACCGAATCCCTGCCAGAGAACGCGACTCTGGTTGCCAACGGGAAAGCTTCCGTCGTCGAGCGTGAAATGTAAAGCGCCGGTGAACTGGAGTTTTTCGAGGATCTGGGGCAGTCGGGGAGAAAGTCCAAACTGGCGTCGGGCGAAACATTTGGGCCGTTGCGCGAGGTATTTTTCGTAGACCGCCAGTCCGCGTTGCAGTTGCCGCAAGATGGCCTCCGGCGGCATCAGCGGAAACGGTCGCTCGCAGAACTCGCCCCCGACCACGGCGGCCGAGCCGTCCTTCAGCGCGTCAAGCAGGGCCGTTAGTGTCTCGGGCTCGCGCCGGGCCATCTCTTCGAGCACCTCGGCCGACAGCAACAGGTTGGTCGGCTCCGGGCTGGCCAACTCGGCACGTAGCGCAGCGCCGATGGTTGAGCGTGCCACTAACGTCAGATCGAGCAGATGGGCTTCGACCGGATAGAAGTACTCTCGGGCCTCGTGCAACAGGTCGAAGGCCGCTTGCAGGCGAACCCGCGCGTTCTCCACGTCGCCTTCGTACAGAGCCTCGACCGCGCTGAGCGTTTCCTTACGGAACGTTTCTTCGTCGAGGTTGCTCATGTAGCGCAACTGGCGTGTGAGCAGTTCGACCAACAAGTAGCCAAAGCCCAGGGCATAGAAATCACCAACCAGTGCCGGGTCGAACTCTGGGGGCGGTTCGTCGAGAGCAGCCAACGCCGCGTCCACAAACTCGTCGCGATGGCGCAACTCACCCACGATGCGGCATTCCAGGTCTTCAGCCACCAGCATCCATTCCTGGGCGACCAAGTTGGCGGCGCTGTCGGGCAGCATTACCAGGTAACCCGTCAGGTCGTGCGGCGGATCCTCGGCTGGAGCCCAAGTCGGGATCTTTCCCGCGGCCTTCAACACGGCCGGATGCCATAGTGCCGCCCAGGCCGCGAGAATCTGTTCCGACTCTCGGACATTGCGGTCCAGCTGGAAATCTTCCAGGCTCTGACAGGGCAAGAGGATGACGAGGTGTTCGATTTTCAACGCTAATCGGCTCCGTTGAGTGTTTGGCGAATGCGATCAGCGTAGACATCGACAAACTGGCGACAATCGTCCATGGTAAACAGATGCCAGTCGCATCGGGCGGCAAACATCATCTGGCCGCCACACACGGTCATTCCAATGACACCCCGAGTTTTCGGCCGCATCGGCGGCGAGCCGATGATGCTTTCCAACACCAGATCGCCCACGATAGCCTTGCCCGATTCGTAAGGAAATCGAGCGGTGAATCGGCGTGTGGGATTTCCCAAGTTCGTCAACACGGCAGTCGAATAACATCCGTTGCCCGCCATCATCGGCGCCAGACCGGGCAGGCAACGCCCGATCCGTACGCCTTGTACAAACCACAACGCTTGTTTCTGCCGCATGATATCGGCCACTTCGCTGGCAATGCCTTCGAGCAGGGCTTGCGGATCGCGCAATCGAGAGCGTTTTCGGGTGAGAAACGCATGGCTTACCACATTGGCCGCGGGAATTCGATCGTGCTCAAACTCACGAAGGCTCACCGGCATCGACACTCGGGCACGTCCCCGCCAACTGGGCCGATGAGATTCGTTCCAATCGTCGATAGCTAAAAACAAGTCTCGCAACAACAGTTCGTTGGTGGAAACATCGTGCTGCTTGGCCACTACGCGCAGTCGCTTGGTTTCGTGCTGGTCGAAAACGTACTTCAAGTTCGGCGGCAGTTGGATACCGCCCGCATTTTCTGCCGGTGGCTCGGCAGGTGCCGCCAGGGGTTTTGGCGGCCGCAATGACCATTCGAGCGATTCCCACACGGCAATGCCAATCTCGCGAAGCAAGGTGCTATCGGCCGGCACCGCATAGTGATATTCGCCGCGCCGCCGCAAAGCCTCGGGGTCGAGAGGACAAAGCTTGGGCTTCTTCTCGCCCGTAGCCGTGCGTGAACCGTAGGCGGCCAGAAGGTCGCCGATGAACTCAATAATCCCCACACCATCGCAACAGGTGTGATGCAGTTGCATGGTGATGGTCACCGTCGGGTCGCCCTGGCGCACCCATAGGCGCAACCCGACCTCGCGAGTGGTGTCGATCGCCAAGCCGTCGGGACACAAGCAGGGTTCGCCCGCCTCACCCCAATCGACCCGGGGATGTTGATCGACGGCCGGCACCCATCGGGCACGCCCCAACCAGGGCCGCTCAATGACCGCGCGGAACAAGGGATGGCGATCCAAGGCCTCATCGAGCGCCTCTTCAAAGATATCCCGGCGCAGCTTCCCCTGCAGCTCGACATCGATCACCGACGTCATCGGATACGTCGGACGGTCGTCGATCAGCATGTAGTATTCGAATGCGCTCAGCGGCAACGGAAACAACGCTGCCGAAGACTTATCTGCCATGATGGTGTCGGTCAGAAAGAAGTTGGGAAATCGACGGCAGACGTGGTAAACCGAAGATCGTGGCAACTCGCAAGTCTAAGCGGTACCACACTGCCCGGTTTTCCACTATCCCCCCGGTTCCATGGGTTCGCAAGGCAGGGCTTTCTCAACTATACCATCGCGGCCGACCGGTTCGCAATACACCGCCCCACCACCGCAGGAGAACGGCAAGTCGAGCATCTCCTGGTTTCCATGCTTTGCGTGGGAACCAGGGGGCACACGTGGCCGCATGTGCCAACACGCATAACCCTTACATTAGGGTTTTGCCACGCGACGCGGCTTTGGTACGGTCAAGAAATAGTCATCGCCGGCTCGGGGGGCAAGCCGGCGATGACCCGGGAGGGGGAGAGAAACATCGGGGGTTGATTGGGAAGCCCTGTCAGACGGCGAGTGATGAACCCGGGGGGATAGTGTCCGTCACCCTGCCCGCCAGGACACACTTACGGTCCGGAGGAAATACCCAATCGCTCTTCCTCCTCTTCCTGAATGATGATGCGGGGGGTAACCATCATCATCAAGCTCTGCGTTTCCCGGCCAATACCGACGTTCTTAAACAGCCGGTTGATGTACGGGATCTTGTTGAGAATCGGCGTACCGAACTCGTTGCGACCCTCGCTCAGTCGTTTGATACCGCCGAGCAGCACCGTGCCGCCGTCGGGCACACTCACAGTGGTGGTTACCGTGACGAACGAGAACGTGGGCAACTGCACGGTCGTACCTTGCGTGGTAGTCGTGGTGTTATCCACATTGTTGTTCCACTGGTCGTCGCCATTGTCACCGGGAATCAAACCTTCACGCGTGGTGTCCACCGTGGTCGTCTGCTCACCCTCGAAGGTGAACGTGTTGACGTCGCCGATCTCGCTGAAGAACGGCACCACGGTCAGTCGGACGAACCGGCGGTCGTTGGAGACCACCGCTTGCACGGTCATGAACGTTCCTTCGGAGAGCACGACGATCACTGGCTGTTGAGCCGCGGCGAAGTCGCCCACCACCGGAATCACGCTGATCACGAACGGACTTTGCGACGTGTCGGAAACGAACGCCTGCTGGCCGTTGAACAGCGTCACCTTGGGAGCTTGCAGCACGTTGCTACGCTTGTCACCCTGCGCAGCGTTGATGAAGAAGTACGCTTCAATGTCGCTGAGGATGGCAAAGCCCAAACTGGCACCGGCACTGGCGTCGAACCCGCCAAACTGTGGTACCGCCAGACTGTAGCTGTTCTGCGTGAACGGGATGTCGAGGTCGGCCGAAAACACTCCCGGTGCCGACATACCCACGGTCACGCTCTGATCGTTGTCCGTGTCCATCACGTTTCGTGCCGGTCCCGTTCCTACATTGAACGGACCCGGACTGTAGGTGGTCGAAGTGTTGGGATCGGCCCGGCCGAAGACCTGGTAAGGCCGGTCGATGTTGTCGTCGATGTCGAAGTCGAAGTCCACACCGATCCGCTCGAAGAAGTTGTCGTTGAGCGTGATAAAGCGAACTTCAATCGTTACCTGCAAGTCCTGCAGCCGTCGTAGCTGCTCCAGAAGGTCGACGATTTCCTCGTGGACCTCTTGGGTTTGGCTAACAACGATACTCAGGTTGGTTTCAAACGGGGCAATCGAACCGGGGCCACCCACTTCGTCCCAGGTGGTCGGCTGAATCGTCGACGTGATTAGTTCGATCAGGCTGTCGAAATCGGCCTGCGCTCCACCACCGGCACCACCAGGGCCGAAGCCCATCGGCATCGAGGGAGAACCGGTGCCGCCGGTCGCGTTGGCATTACCCATTTGGGCAAGCAGAGCCGGGTTGATCGAGGCACTGCCCTTGCCACCGTCTTTGCTGGCCAGCACGGCCATGGGACCGCTGCCACCGAAGTTGGCGCCCACACCGCCACCGAAACCGACCATACCCAGCGCATCGTGCAAGGCGCCTTGCAGACCCATGCGTGGGGTGGGTACGAAGTTCGGAATCGGAATCACCAGGTCGGCCACGTTATAGGTTGCCGTGAAGACCTCCCCGTCGCGAAGCTGCTCGCTGGTGATCTTCAGCACCTCGTCTTTCACGACGTAGCTCAGGTGCAGCGGTTCGAGGACCAAATTCAACGCACTCTTGAGCATGATCTCGTGGCGTACCTCGATCGTAACCGGAGTATCGCTGGAGACGCCTTCCTCGGCCATACCTTGGGGATCGAGGTGCATGTTCACTTCGGTCACCCGAGCCAGGTAGTCGAGCACTTCGCCCAACGGCCGGTTGCGGAAGGAGAGCGAGACGGGCGTTTTCAGCTTGTTCTCGATCTGAATCTCGCGTTCGGTGCGATTGCGACCTCGTTCGAGGAATCGAGCGCGTGCCCGAGTCAACTCGGCCCAGCCCTTGGCATCGTGACCGAACTCGAGGGGGTTGTTGTCGTCGAAAGGCACCGACGCTTCATCCACGTTACCCAACTGGGTAATGAAGCCTTCTTCTTTTTCGGCCTGCAGAGCCGCGTTGGCTCGCTCACGTCGGAGCAGCTTGGCTGTCCAGACGACCTGGCGAACGACCGGGTTATCGGCGTCGAGTTCTGCTGCCCGTTTGGCCAACACTTCGGCCTCGGCGTAGCGTTGCTCGTCGACCTTGCGGTTGAAGTCGTCGATCAGCAGGGCGATCTTTTCCTGGATTTCCAGGTTCACGCGCTGGTCGCGTTCCATTTCATCGCGGACTTGCTGGTTTCGTTCTTCCAACTCGATCCGCGGACGATTCTGTTCGATGAATTGCTCGGTGTCGGCAATGTGACGGTCGATGCGACGCAGCAATTGCTGCTGCGAGGTGGGCTCAAGACCGGAACTTTCGACTTTTTGGCGAGCCTGTTTCAGCAACGCCACGGCACCCTTGGGATCTTTTTCTTGCATCCCCCGGGCTTGGCTGGCGCTGTGGGCAACCTCGGCTCCGAGTTGACGAGCAAGGATCTGCTGCTTGGCGGCCGCATCGTCGACCATCGTCGGCTGCGCGCTGGCCGTTTGCGGAGCCTGCGAGCGCGGCGTCAACATCTGGAGGTAACCCTGAAGCCGTTGTGCACTGACCGGATCCAATTCGTTCATCCGTGCAGCGGCCTGTTGGAACAAACCGAAAGCCCGTTGGGTATCGTGAGCCGTCAAGGCCTCTTCACCCTGGCGGAACAATGCATACGCACCGTTGCCGCCCTGCACCGGGCTGGCGCCCATTGGTGCCGGTCGCGAAGGAGCCGGAGTGGGAGTTCCCTGCCCAAAGCTTAGTTGCCGCGGCGGCGAGGTTTCTGGATTAGCCAGCGTGGGCACTTGGTGCTGCGCGGGTAGATTTCTTGTGGGATCGTTGCCCGGATTGTACAACGCCTGCGAAGCGGTCGATGCGAGATTGCCTGCACCCGTGGCCGGGCTAACCGCCGAAGCACTGGCGGGCATCACTCCACCACCCTGCTGGCGACGCATCCGAATATCCATCAACACCAAACCGGGACGATCGTCGCGTGGCCCAAAGGCTTGGTCCGGTACACGAAGCTGGTCGGCCTGGCGTGCCAATTGCTCGGCTTCGTCCAGCCGTCCGCTGTTCAGAGCGGCCCGGGCCTGGCTGGTCAACGTCATAGCTTGCTGCCGTGCGGCCATCGACGCTCCCACCGTGTTGCTCGACGACTCCGCCATGGCGAAGCCTGCCTCGGAACCCGGTCCCTGTTGTCTACGAGCATTGGCAATACGATCCAGAACATCCTGCGGACGCTTACCCAACGACCCAAAGCTTACATTCTGTTGAGCTGCCCGTTGTGCGAGTTGTTCTGCCTGTTCGTAATCGCCTTGAGAGAGAAGGGCCTCGGCCTGCTCCATGAGCATCCGGGCATAATTGCGTCGGTAAATTTCCGAGGTCTTCGGCTGCACGGCCAACTCTTCATACTTACGAATAGCCGCCGAGACTTTTTCGGGGCTGTCGCTAGCGCTACCGTATTGGTAGGGCGTTTGCTTGGCTTCTCTTACCAGATCATTGGCCCGACCGACATCGCCCACCGCGAGCGCTCGCCGAGCTTCACTAAGAGGATCAACTGCATCGGTCCCGGGAGTTCCGGCAAACTTGCTGGTGGAAGGATACTGCCGGTCGCGAGCCAAGGCCGGCGGCAACTGAAGGTCGTCGCCCATCGGCGGAGTCATGTCGACACTGCGACCGAACGGGTTCTCGAACCGCTTGGCCGTCGAATCGCCGACTCGCGGCAACGGCGTAACCTGAGTGGCATCCGCTCCCGCGGCGACAGACTCATCGATCTGCCCGCCCCGACTACGAATGTCGACTGCCAACTTTTCGGGCGAGTCTTCCTGGGGCTCAAACGTGGCCCCTTGGCTCACTGCCATGCGATGCCAGTGGGCGGCTCCCGCCAGATTGTTTTGAGCAAGATCTCGACGAGCATTGAGAAGGTAAGATTTGGCTACGACTTTGGCGTCACCCACCCCTGCCGCCGCCCGCTCGGCATCGTAGCGATTAAAGGGATCGGCCGAAGGCACTTCCTTCTTCTTCAGCGAGAGCTGCGAGAAGAGCTGACTGGGCAGCCGTGGCGAAGCACCCTTCGAGCCACGTTTCTGCTCAAGGGCCTGACGAACCTTTTGGGGGTTGTCGCGGAAGTGATCCAGCGCCGTGTACTTCACGTCGATTGCTTCGGCTTGCCTAACCAGTTGCTCGGCCACATCGAGTTGGTTTTCAGCAATGGCCTGCCGGGCACGCCTCACCAGGTCGTCGACCTGCTGCCGCTTGCCGGCCTCCGTTTCTGCTGTTGCTGCGTTCGTCGCCGTCGTGCCGGGCCGTAGCATGGTAAGGCGATCCTCTGCAGTGGCACTGGCCGCCGACAGGCAGCACGCAACTGCGATCCAGCCAATCAGTATTCGCGCGGTGGTTTTCAACACGGCTCTCCTTTCGAGACTCGCAAGACTCGCTCGGGTTGGACTCGCTCCGTAGCCCGAGACAGCCAGCTTCCCTGCGCCCGCTCGGACCTTCCACCCGATATGGACGTTATTTTTTCATCGCACGGCCGCACGGATCGCTAGACCTTCGGCGGCTCGCCCGCGAACGCGGGTTCATCGACTCTTCCTTCATAGGAACATTGGTAGAAGGGAGCGGTTAAATAACGCCCCCAGCAGATCCGGTCAAGGTCGATTCGCAACGAATTGCTCTGAAATCCCGAAATTCACCCCCCATGCACCCACGAAAGCCGCCGTACTACTACGGACACCCTGAGCGATAGGGAGAACGACTCCACCCCCCGGTGGCAAAGCCCTAACACAAAAGACATTTTTTGCGATCGGTTGCCTTAGTTCGACTTTCGCACTTTATCCGGCTGCTGCGACCGTGTTTTCCAGGGTTTGCAGGATTTTTCGGCTACCCGGGCCGGAGAGGCCGAGTGACAAAACGTACTGGCGGACGCACATCCTTCGCAGGGTGCCGAGCATGTCGGCGAAGGAAGCGTGGGGTTGCTGAGGAAACCAAGGCCGTGGAAGCGGCCGGTAGTGAGCATGACCATTCTCGACAAACCACAACACGATCAGGCTGTAAAGCAGCATCGTCGTAGGCGCGGTTCGTTCGACGGCTTGGCGGGTCCAGCCTTGCGGCTCTTCGAAGCCCAGGTGTTGTTTGCTGTCCCGGAAGGCGACCTCGATGGACCAGCGCATGGCATACCAAGTGAGGATGTCTTCGGCCGTCGCCTCGTGGCGGGTGGAGTAGAAGGCTTCCTGGCCGCGACCGCCGCGGACGGCTTCAACGGCCACCACGCGCAACGGCCGATCGGGCACCGCATGCACTCTTGCCTCGGCGTCGGCCAGCCGCGTGGTTTCGGTCCGCCCGTAAATGGCGAGCGCGACATGCCGGCAGCGTTCGCCAAGCATCTGCTGGGGAGTCGGCAGGCGTTGCCCGCGTTTGCGTGGTCGACCTTTGCGGCCCGGCTTGGAGGCGGCAGGGGCGTCGTAAAGTCGCGCGTTCTTCAGCAAGCGACTCGTCAGGTGGCAGTTGTCGGGCAGGTGGGCCAGCATGCTTTTACCCCCATAGGCCGAGTCGCCCACCACGTGAAAACATCGCTCGGGAAAGCGTCGGCAAAGCAAGCGGATCATTTCCACTGCCAATTCGGGCCGCGTACGATAGGTGCGTCGATGTTTCCGTGCCTTGGCCTTATTCAAGTAGAGCCGAAAGAGGATCGGCAGGCAGAAAGGACGCTCCGGCCACCACGGAAAGCGAACCACGACTCCCAGCACGACCCAACTGTGACCCCAGTTGGTGATCGTCTTGCTACGGCTGGAGAGCAAGGGGTCGTGGTGCATGCCGCACCCGAACATCTTCCGCCCCCGCTTCCGCGCCAAGGTGTCGTCGATTCCCAGCAATACTTGTTCGTTCGGTACCCAGGGGATCAGCCGGAAGACGGCCAATCCCAACTCGTCTCGCGACCAACGGGCCTGGGCGAAGAGGCGATGGAAGGTCGAGTGGTGTTTCGTGCCCACGGCGCCGGCGGCGAGGATCATGCCCGTCACGGTGCGCCGACCGGCAAAAGTCCAGCCCGCCAGCAAGGTCATGAAATTCGCGAACGAAGGCACGGTCATCACCACGGCCAGGGGTTGCAACAAGACACAAAACGAAGTAACAAGACTCATGTGAGCCTCCTTTGGGTGAACGGAAGTGGTTGGTACCCCCGTCCATCTTGAGCGAGGCTCACGCCATAAATCAAGGCTGCTATCAGTTGCAGCAGCGATAGTGCGAAAAGTGCGAAAGTTGAACTTAGAACCTGCTGAAAAATTAGCGCACCCTCCCCCGCTCGACGAAAAAGGGTGGCGGCGCAGCCGCCGGGTGAGGGCGTTCGCAGCAGTGAAGATGTTTTTTTCGAGGAAAACTCTAGCCGCGCCCCCGCCCCCGAAAGGAGACAGAAGAAGGTTCGCAAAACGCTAGTCAAAATCCCAAAGCATCCCCTCGGGCCCACCTCCCAACAGATTACCCGCTGTTTCGGGCTCGCCGCGTTCCGGTGGTTTGGTAAACCGCTGGTACTCGGGGATGTCTTCCAGCTCCTCGCGCACCACCAGACCACCGTTGGGATCGAGCAAAAGAATCGTCGCAGGACGCACCAGGCGGCTGCCCGGCAGTCGGTCGCTACCGCACATGTCGAGTACCAGCGTTTCGGTCAAGTAGTCGACATCGACCGCATTGTCCGCCTCTGCCGTATTGTCCACGTTACCCTCTCCATTGTTTCCCGGCACCCAAGGCACCAGAAACTTGCACCCGGGAAAGTTCATTACCTTGCCGCGACTCAACGGCGGTGACGTCTCCTGATGAGCCACGATACCGTACTGCTCGACCCATTTCACCAACAGCATCTTGGCCGTGGGATCGTCCTGCAATCGACGTGGCGCATTAACCCCCACGGCTAGCAGCATGGTATCGCGGGGAATCGCGATCGTGTCGGTCGGCTCCGACCATTGCTCCCCAACGTTCCATCCTGCGGTAGCCAAATCCTTCGACATCAAGAACCGTGCGGGCAGGCCATAGTTGGGATTCTTCAACACCAACCGCACTCGATACCGGTACCTTTTGCCCGGCTCGACATGAAAGTCGAAGCACCGCAGCAGCAAATACTCGGGCTCACGCTCGAGGTAGGGCCGCTTTGCCATCTCGGGACGCGCCGGTTTATTGCGAACGGACAAGTCGAATTGGAAAAACGGATCCTCAACGACCCGATCGCCGGTCCTTTCAGCGTCTCGTTCGCTCTTCGACTCGTTTTCGACAAACAGCGGAATCTCCGGAGCGTGGGCCACCTCTTCGCCCCAACACTCTCCCTGCAGCGGTCCCAGGGGAAAAGTCAGCCGCTGGTGTACGAAGGTCGGCGTTACGACCTCCGGCGCCGTGTTGTTCCAAGCGTCACAAGCCGAGGGAATCAAGAGGGTCGATCGCGGCAGATCTTCCCAGACGAGCCCGTCGGGCGACTGAGGATTTCTGCTCACTTCGGCCCGTTGAATGAAGAAGCCCAGGTAATGGACAACGTCGCGTGCCGGATCGCGGCCGAGGGTGTACTCAAAGGCTTCTTCGTACGCCTGTTTCTGTTTTTTGAGCGGAACCAGGCCGGTAATCACCGCCCAGCGTTTCCCCAGGTTCGGGTGTAACGCGGCTGGAATCGATCCACTGACGGGATGCCGCCCCGGTTGAACCGGTTGGGCATCGTCGCGAATGTCGAACTGGCCACGACCGGCTTCGCCGCGCAGCGCTGCTACCAGAAAGATTGGCGGCTTAGGACGCAATCGCAAGGGTGGAAAAAGGTCCCGTTTCCATTTCACTCGATGAACGTAGCAGTCGCCGCCAATCAATGTGCGACTGCGAGAAGCCAGGGCTACGTAGTCGGGCGGTGGCACGAGACGGGTTGCCTCGGCGGGAGTCCTTTTCAGATGCGATTCCGTTCTTTCGATGGTCGCCAGTAGGTCTTCCGGTGTTTTCCCAAAACCCTCAACACCAAAAGCCTGCCACACGATCCATGCGGAAACCACCAGAACGCCGGCGAAAAGGAGCTTTTCAACGTGGCGAAGAAAGAACTGCCGAACGGAGCTCTTGTCGAGACGGATGCTGGCTTTCATGACATTCCTCCTTGTTACTCGACCCGTGCCCGGGTGGGGTGTTCATCGCCGGCTCGCGGTTCTCACCGCTGTCCGACAACGTTTGCCCTACTACTGGCCCGTTGCCCGAGATTGCGTCAAACGGTGAAGGCGCCGTTGACGCGAGAGTAACTAGAGGCGTCGTATTGACAAGAAAGCTTATCGTCCGTTATTCGAATTCAAAAAGTCCACCTTCGGGAGCGACTCCACGTCGCATCCCTGGCTCGCCCATGCCGGTGGTGGGTTCTGGCTCTTTGGTTAATTGCTCGCATTCGTCTAGATCGTCCAATTCGTTGTGAACGACGAGAAAACCTTCGGGATCGAGCAGCAAAATCGTCCCGGGACGCACTAAACGGCTACGGCCCGGCAACCGATCGCCTCCCCGCATATCGAGCGCGAGCGCCTCGGTCATGTAGTCGACGTCGATGGCATTACTCACTTCCGTGGTGTTGTTACGGCCGGGCATTTCCATCTCTCCCGGCATCATCATTTCGGGAAACTCCATCATCTCCTCGCCGCGGCGCGGACGACGGCGATTGTTCGTGGTGGGCGTCCTCGCTGCCGAACGCGGCGTTTCCGCTGTCTCGGGGAACTTGCACTCGGGCCAGTTCAACACCTTGCCGCGGTTGAACGACGGCGAAGTCTCCTTGTGGGCCATCACGCCATACTTCTCGACCCACTTCACCAGAAGCATCTTGGCCGAAGGTTCCGCTGTCAGCCGGATGGGCGGGTTTACGCCGACGGCCAACAAAGACGTATCCCGCGGAACCTCGATAACGTCGGTCGGTTCCGACCACTGCTCGTTAGCAATCCACTTCGACTTGCCAAGGTCTTCCGACCTTAAAAAACGTTCCGACATGCCATAGTTTGGGTTGCGCAACACGAGCTTCACCCGATAACGGTATTTCTTTCCCGGTTCGACGGTGTAATCGAAGCAACGGAAAAGCAGATACTCGAGATCCTGCTCTCCGTACGATCCTGCCATCCCCGGTCGGCCGCCATACACGCGTTCCATTCCCGGTTCCATCATCTCGCCGCCGCGCCGGGCGGGGGTCTGTCGGCGTCGGGGCGCCGTGGGAGTTCGTCGCCCGCCCATCTCGCCGCGATCCGGAACGTCGAACGCGTCGAACGGCGTTTCGCCAGCCGCCTCGGCCGCACTCGTTTCCTCCTCGACAACCTCCTCTCCCGCGACGAAGAGCGGAATTTCAGGCGTGTGGGCCACATCCTCACCCCAGAGACGGCCCCGCAACGGCCCTAAAGGAAATGTCAGACGCTGGTGTACGAACCTCGGATCGACCACTTCCTGGGCAGTGCCGCTCCACTTCTCTTCCGACGCACGAACCAGAGTCGTCGACGGAGGAAGGTCCTTCCAGGTGAGCTCATTACTAGCTCCACTCGTCGACTCAACTTCGGCACGCTGTACGAAGAAGCCCATGTATTCGACGATGTCCTGCTGGGGATTCTGGCCGAGCGTGTCCTCAAAGGCCTCGGCGAAGGCCTGCTTCTGCTGCTTCAACGGCACCAAGCCGGTAATCACGGCCCAACGCTGCCCCAAATCGGGCATCTCGGGTTGGGTAACCTCGACAACTTCACCCCGGGTAACGCCGGCATTGCGTATGGGCTGCCTCCGCTGGTCTTCCCGCTGCATGGCAAACTGGCCACGGTCAGCCTTCCCACGCAAGTCGACCACCGAGTGCAGCGGGCGGTTTGGTGCGCAACCGAAGCGGTTGGAAAATGGCCGGATTCCATTTCATACGTTGGGCGTAGGGTTCGCCACCGATCAGATTGCGGCTACGCGAGGCCAGGGCCACGTAGTCCGGCGGCGCCTTCAAACCCGTTTCATCGGCCGGTGTTTCTTCGACATGCCGTTTGGCGTTGTCGGTCGCCGTACGGAGTTGCTCTGGCGTCTTGTTGAAACCTTCGATGCCATAGGCTCGCCAGACAATCAAACCGAAAATCATCATAATCCCGGCAAACACCATCTTCTCGACGTGGCCGAGAAAGAACTGCTGAAGGGCGTTCTTGTCGAGACTGACTTTGAGCTTCATCGCGCTATCCCTTGATTCTCTCACGAAGCGGCAGGGCCGCTAACCGAACGGGACTTCCTGTTGTTTGGTTCCTGTCACTCACCGCTGGCCGGTGCGGGCTCGGCCGCTGGCTCACTGCCCGGCTGAACGGCTGCCGGGGGAGTTGCCTCGGCTGCCGGAACCTTTGCCGCGGGCGGTTGGCTACCCGGCACAGCCGCTGGCGGCTGCGCGGCCGCGGGTGCGGCGGGCGACTCGCCTGCCGGCGGTGCCGGAGTTGCCGCGGGCGGCGTTTGTGTGGGCACCGTCGGAGTCGCACCCGGTTCTACCTGGTTCGGCTGTTCCTCGGGCTTCTCGCTGGCGGCTCCGGTGCCGAGTTTCTCTTTGTCTGGTTTGTTGAAGATCCGAGATAATCCCGTGGATTTCGATCGGAATGTCGTTGTTCGTAAGGGCCACTGCTTCTGCAACGCCGCGGTTGCCACCCATCTCTCCGTAGCCCATCATGCCCTCTTCACCCCGCCCCGGCATGCGACGCGTTCTCTGCCCCCCTGGCGATGCTGCGGTGGCCAATGCATCCAGATTAAGCGATTTGCCGGCACTGGGCCAAAGGCTCACGCGAGTGACTTCGATCGGCATGGTCGAGTTGGCACACTCGGTCAACTGCCGGTCGATCTTCCGCTGGTCCATGACGACAACCATACGGATAGGCATCAGCTTGAATTCGGCGAAGGGGTGTTTCTCTTCGGCCCCCAGCGGATTACCTTCCTTGTTGACGTAACGACCCGCCAGAAGTTCCTGGCGTTCGCCGCCTTCGGCGCCGCCCATCATTTCTCCTTCGCCCATCATGCTGCCAGACATGCCGCCGGGGAATTCACCTCCCATGCTGCCGCCCATGCCGCCCATACCGCCTTCACCTCCGTTGCCCGAGCCGCTGAACACGCGTCCCTCGGCCGTTCGCCAGGCAGCGACCGCTTCGGCGCCGATCTGAAGTGCTTCGATCTGCTTGACGACCGCATTGTAGTTGGCGTCCGCACCTTCGTTGGTGTTGCGGATGATGCGGACCAGCGCCTCGTACACCCAAAGATCTTCCTGGGCCAGCCGTACTCGCAGCGTGGAGGGTACCCGTTGCCAGTTGAAGCGGTCGATCAGCCGTTGGCGATCGTTCTCGGCCCAATCGATCACGCCGACCATCTCGATGTCGCCACCCGCCCGCTCGCCGAAGCCTCCTCGTTCCATTTCACCGAGCCTCAGCGGTCGACCGGCGCGCTCGCCACCTTCGCTCTCGATCTCCTTGGGACGGAGCACATTCACGCCTTCCTCGCCAAACAGCCGAGGAATGTGATACTGGATAAACGACTGATACTCTTCGCGATACTCTCGCGGAATATCGTCTTCCGGATCCAACCCTCGGAACACGTCCTTGAAGCCGTCGGTAAGTACGTTGGGCAACGGATTGTGGCGGTCTTGCTCCTCGTAGAGGATTTCCCAGGCTTCGTAAACGTCCTTTTTCAGGTCGTTCGTGGTATCTTCGATCTTGGTGATCACCTTTTCGTTCGGGTGGTTCTGCCGACCGACGATATCCAGAAGCTTGGCGAAGTGTCCCTGGAGTTCCGTGCTGCGGGTGTCGAACTGCTTGGCCAAGGCCGAGGTAGCCAGCCACCATCCGGCTAACCCCATAAGCACCACGAGTCCACACAGCACCCAGAAGTGATATTTCTTCAGTGCAGCCAACACGACTTTGACTTGATCCATGGTCGGTATCCTCCCGGATTCGCTTCGCGACGCTTTCATTCCCCACGGAACACCACCACCGACGCACTCAGAAACTTATCCCCAAGTCGTGATGGCAGCGGATGTGGGCCGATTGACCGCGAATCCGCGTTTCGGAAACTCCTAGGGTTGTTCCGTGGTTTCTTCCTGCTGTTCCTCTGCCTCTTTGTGCCGCTCGCTGGGTGTTTTGGGTTGCCAAGCGAAATGCACGACGAAATCGAACCGCCGCAGCTTGACCACATCACCCTCGTCGTCCTTGGCAACCGCAGCCGCCCCCGCCCCGAGCCCCACGCGGGCTTCCCCACGGGCGACGACGTCTTTCTGGGCGTTGGGGTTGGTCACCGTGATCGGATAAACCTTCTGCGGATCGACCAACACGGGATAGCTGATGCCAAGTTCCTTGGTCGACACGGCTTCCACGCCGTCCTGATCGACCTTCGGCAAAATCACCTTTTCGCTCTCAAGATTGGCGACCAATGTGTTGCGGACGTATTCGGCACCTTGGTTGCGGCCGGCGGTCGCCTTGTTGTGATCGTGATAGCCCTGGATGCGGATCACGTAGCCGGGGCCGGTGGGCCCGGCCGGACCGGTATCCTCTTCGTCTCCCATGCCGCCAAGCATATTACTTTCCGGCATGACCATACCGGTCGGTGCAGCCGACGCTGGATCGGCGGCATCGGTCGTCTTGGCCACTTCGGCACCCTCTTCGCTTTCGGGCGCTTCGTACCAGTGCTTCACCCCGCCATACCAGACCGCAAGGTCTTCGACCCGCTGGCAGTCGAGGTTCGTGATGTGCAATTCGGCCCGTTCGTCGATATCTTCCGGACGTTTGTCGTTGTCACGCGGCAAACACTCGTTGACCGTGCGAAGCATTTCGAGCCAGAGGATCCGGCCATCAACGTTGCTGGTCAGGTTGTCGCCAACGGAGCCGATTTCCTCGAATTGGCCTTGGGCGTCTTCGGCCTCCGACCGCCAGTTGGTGGCCTGCGAAATCGTCGATTGGGCCGACGACTCGGGGGTCGCCCAGCCGGCATCTTTGTTCACCCCGGAAAGGGCGATCGAATGGGCCGTGAAGCTGATCGTGCATCCCAGCAGCAGTGTGGCGGCCGCCGCCAAGGCCCAGGGCTTCTTCTGACGAATCAGCCGATCCTTGACGATTTCCTGGGGCAACAGATTGGTGCGAAGCCCGCCGAGATCCAGGGCCTGCGCCGCCAGTCCGTAACACACCCCAAACGAAAGCATGTTTTCTTTGTAGCCGGGAGCCGTCAACACCTGCGAACCGGACAACGCCCGATACTCTTCGAGTCGCTCCACCTCGTAGCCAAGGCTTTGCGAGAGGTAGCGGCGCAGCCCGGGCAGCTTGATGGCGTTGCCAAGAGCCAACACCCGACCGATTTTCGCCCGACGATCGATACTCGAGAAGTAACCGATCGATCGTTGCAGTTCGGTCAGCAGGTCGCCAAATATGGGCCGCATCGCCTGGAACACGGCTTTGGGATCCTCGGCCGCTGTGGCGTTGCGTTTCAGATGCTCGGCCTTGGCGAAGGTGAGCTTTAATTCCTTGGTGAGCGCCTTGGTGAAGTGGTTGCCGCCCAACGGAACACTCCGCTGCCACACGCGAAATCCGTTGCTGATGACCAAATCGGTCGAATCGGTTCCCAGCGAGATGATCACCGTCGACTCAGGTGGATCGTCAGGGTCGTACTCGTCGGCCGTCGGCAGATCGGGCAACTGATCGAACAGCAGGAAGTTGTACAGCGACAGCGGCGTGAGCTGAACGAAGTCGACCTCGATTCCTGCTTTCTGGAACGGTTCCAGCGTGCGAAACACGGCATCGCGTTTCATGGCGAACAGGCCGATTTCCGTCTCCAGGGCAAAGCCCTCTTCTTCCGCCCCCACGCCGATCCGCTGGTAATCCCAGATGACGTCGTTTAGGTCGAAGGGAATCTGCTGCCGCGCTTCGTAGCGGACAATATCGGGGATTTTCTTCGCTTCCACCGGTGGTAGCTTAATAAACCGCGCCAACCCGTTTTGCCCCGGCACCGAGATCGCGACCTTGGTTCCGCGCAGGTTATTGCGAGAGAGAAACTGCTTGAGCGCCTCGGCGACAAGTTCCTCGGGTTCTGCCCCGGGTTGACTGAGGATTTTGGGGTATTCGATGTAGTCGAAGGCCTCGGCCACAATGCGGTCGTCCCGCTCGTCATGCACACGACAGCGCAACGCCTTCAGCGCGCACTGTCCAACATCGATGCCCCAAACGGTATCATGTTTGGCCATACGAATACCTCTGTAGAGTCCGGTACCGCGGTAGGACAGAGCCGCGAAGTAGTCTCTCTGTTCCAATTCCGGCAGCCCAGGCCCGAGACGGCCCACGGGAGAAATGCTTGAAACAGGGCTGCCACCCTCGACTTTCAGTGTATCGTGCCGGATTTGCCCTTGTCAAGCTTTACCCCCGTCCAGAATGGGGCTCATTTTGCTCGACAAGGGGACCACCGAAACACTGCAACCCCCGAGATGGGCGTTGCATTGGAACCGACTCCCCCCGGCTTCTCTACGACAGCGCAAACACAACCCCGGGCGGCGCGGTCGAGCCGCACCGCCCGGGGCGGGTGGGAAGCACCTTGCGGCGCTGGGAGTTTCCAGGACCCACGTGAACCTGCCACCATTCGTGGGAGGCAGATGCACTCTGCAATACTAACCTCAAAGTTGACCTTTTGGCAACGTTTGGCGACCACCGAGAACAGGCTCTTGCATGGGTGCGGTAGTACCGGTTTGGTTAGCGGCGAAAGCCGCCCTCACGTAAAAGCCAGCTCAAGCAGGCGCTAGGGCGGCCAGTTCCTGGGCCAATCGTTTTCGGGCGACGTGCAGCCGCCGCTTGATCGTTCCGACCGGTGAGTCGAACTGTTCGCTCATCTCGACGAGCGAGCTACCCCGGAAGTAAAACGCTTCGAGCGTCTCGCGGTCCATCGCCCGAAGCCGCTTCAGGCCGCTACGGACTTGGCTCTGCCGTTCGCGGGCGAGCATGGTACCCAACGGCGTTTCGTTTACGGCACAGGCCGAATCGAACACGTCGGTCTCGGCCGACACGGTCGGTGCCCGACGCAGTGCCCGGTTGATCGCCATGCGGCTGGCAATCGAACAAACCCAGCTTCCAAAGCAGCGCGGATCGCGGAGTTGGTCGATCTTCCGCAGGGCCTGCATGAAAACCTCTTGGCACAGTTCCTGGGCTTCGGCGTGGTTGGAAAGTCGCCGATAAGCCACGGCGTACACAGCCCGTTGGTATCGCGTAACCAGTTCTCCGAAAGCCTGCCGGTCGTCCTGTTGGGCGGCACAGACAAGCTGTGCTAACTCATCGTCTTCGTATTGTGTTCGTGTTATTTGCTTTATCATCTCGTTTATTCTCCACGCTGCATGTCCAAAAGAGAGCCCATCATCCGCGGTGACAAATACGGAAAGGACGAACCTTCCGCTGCCGCGGTGGCCGGGATGAGGTGCCGGGTGGCTCAGGTTGTGCTTCGCTGGGGCTTTGCCCTAAAACACCGAAGCTTCTGAAAAACACCCTGGCTGCATCCCGCGCCAACTAAAGCGGCGCCACGTGGCACTACGGCGATGATGCCGCAGTGCCCGCGTAACGTCGACGCCGCACATTACCAGGCGGCAGTCGGCAACCGGCTGCAATTGCACCGGCGCGGGACACAAGGACTTGAGCAGACTCCACTGCGCATATTTCAACGCGCGCAACGCCAGGGTCGCCGTACCGGTCACCACAATCACGCCGCGGCCATTAGCCAAGGTGGTCGAGATGGTGCTGGTAATCGTGGCAATAATGCGACCCATGGTATCCCCTTTCGTTGCGCCTTTCGCGCGGGTGGAGATGAAGAAAAAAACGGGATTTCACCGAAAGTCGGTCTGCCGGTTTCTTCGGCTACACGACCAACTGTCGATCATTAAGTTTTGCTACACGGACGCTTCGCGTCAAGGGAGTAGGTATAATCTACGCCCACGCCTGTAAGACATCCTACCGCAAAGAAGGTTCACGAAAAATCTTGAATTAGCAGAAAAGCCAGCCTAACGGGGGGGTGTGGCGAGTGGTGATCGGGAGGTCGCTCCGCCGCTAGCGCCGGTTACGTCGCCGCAAAAGCCAGAAACCGGCTCCGCTTATCAGGAGCGCGACGGCGGCTGCAAAGCTAGATGGCTCTGGCGTAGGGGTAACCGTCGGGGTAGTCGAGAGACTGGTGGCCGTCGACGTTGGCAGAACATCCGCACTCGAAGCCGACGCAGGCTTCGATGGCGGCAGAAAATGCTCGGCGGGAAACCCAACGGGAAAGACGCTCTCGGGCGGAGACACTTCGTGAGCGAGAATATCGGGTGAAATCTGCCCCCGATAGACATTCAACGGCCGTTGAGGCGGCATTGTGAAGGTCGGCAAAATCGTCGAATCGGCATTGGGCGGCGACACTGCAAAATCGGGCTTCTCGACCAATACTTGGCCGTGCACACTTCGGCCCCACGCCGCGCAAATCAAAACCGCTACGATAAACAATCGACCAGCCATTAGGGTTCCCCAACTTCCTCAATTCACGTGGTCGGTGACGATTTCGTCGACCAATGGCGTCCGGCGCGACCAACGGACGCGGCTTTATGTGAAGTGGAAACGTCGCCGCACCCGGCGGCTCAGCCCCAGTGCTACGATGCCAGCCAACAGTATTGCCACGGTACCCGGTTCGGGCACGGGCTCAATGACGCTGTCGATCCACTCGGCATAGGCCGGAACGTACATGCCGCCAAAGATCGAACCGAACAACGGGGCTTCCGGCGTATCGAGACCGGCCGACGCCGTGAAGGTGTTGACCCCCAGGAGGATCGGCATCCCATCGTCGCCCAGTTCGAGCGAGAAGTCGGCAAAATCGGCAGCGAAACTCGGGCCGCCGGAATCACCTGGGCCAATCGTTGTTTCCAGGTCGTTGCCAAATGTGCCTTCTATGGCTTCATCGAAACCAGCGTACCCCACGTCGTACACGTTGGTAGTTTGATCGGGTCCGTCAAAATCGGCCAGGAAGCCTTCAACACTTCCGCTGCCCTCATCGTCGCGCAAAAGGCCATCCTTCTGGTTATAGCCGTGCCGTTTGGTAGTCAGGCTGCTTGAACCATCGGCGTAGCCGTTAACCGCGTCACCCGTCGTGCCATAGCCCACGGCATGAAGAACTTCGACGCTTGACGAACTTTCGGTGGCCAGATTGTAGACTGGGATTCCCAGCGGTACCGGCGATTCCAGTTCGATGATCAAAAGGTCGTCGTTGACATCTGGATTGTCGAAACCCGTGAAGTCCGGGTGGATCGTCAGCGAAACAGCCTTGATAACATGCGAGTAATCGCTGCCCGCGTTGAGGATGAAGGAAACATCTCCCGGCGCGAAATCCGAAATACCATCTCCCTTGCCATCTTCACCGCCCCCGATGTCCACCACATGGGCAGCCGTGAGCACGTAGTTGCGAACCGTTTCTTTTCCCGCGGTGTACCCGTGGATCAATGTCCCCGTGCCCATGTACCCCGAACCACCTCCCATATCGGCAAACACGCTTCCCACTCCAGCGAAAGGAGAGTCAACCGTGTTCTGGTCGATTCGGGCATCTTCAGAATCGACGGGCACTCCATTCAGATCACCCGCGACGATGGCTGGGGTCAAGGTGTAGCCTTCAAGGCTGTCGATCTGTACCGAATTGATTCCGTCGTCCGCTTGCGCCTCGGGCGTGTTGGTGTGTGACGCAACGACCAGCAACGTCGCAACAGAAAGTGCAAGCACCGCCCAGCAGTCTCTTCTCATGTCGCTCACCATCAGTAGACGATTCGTGTCAGTGCCCCTGCAACGCTCCTGCCGCGTTATCCGCCCGCCGAGGCGACGAGCACAATCTTGTTTTCCAGCAATTCCGCCGGAATGTCAAGTTCTCTGACAAAATCCGTTACCCCTCCAACTCAAACCCAAAATACCCCTTCGCGTTCTCAAAGCAAACATCCCGAACCAGCCCCCCAATCAGGCCCATGTCGCCGGGCAGCAGGCCTTGCTCGATTTCGGTCCCCAGCATGTTGCATAACAAGCGCCGGAAGTACTCGTGGCGGGGATACGAGAGGAACGAACGGCTGTCGGTCAGCATGCCGACGAACCGGCTCAACAGGCCCTGGTTCGAAAGCGAGTTGATCTGCTTTTGCATGCCGTCAAGCTGATCGAGGAACCACCAACCGCTGCCATACTGCATTTTCCCCGGGGTGATCCCGTCCTGGAAATTGCCGATCATCGTGGCCACTACGTCGTTGTAAGCCGGGTTGAGGTTGTAAAGGATCGTCTTGGCAAGCCGGCCTTCCGACTCCAGGCGGTCGAGAAATCTCGACATCGCCCGGGCGATGGGCTGATCGCTCATCGAATCGAAGCCCGTATCGGGCCCCAGGGTAACAAACGCCCGGCTGTTGTTGTTTCGCAGGGCTCCGAAGTGGAACTGCTGGGTCCAACCCTTTTCGTGGTCCATCACGGCAAATTCATAGAGCATTGCCGCCTGGAATTTGAGGATTTCCTCAGGCCGCAACTCGTTGCCCCGACGAATCCGGCGGAAAATGGCGTTGACTTCCGAGTCGGTGAATTCCACGTCGTACATCGTCTCCACACCGTGGTCCGAGAGCCGGCATCCCAGGCTATGGAAGAAATCGTGCCGCCGGCGCAGGGCTTCGATGTAGGTGTCAAAATCGTCCTTCACCTCGATGTCGGCGGCTTCCGAGAGCCGGTCGAGCCATTGGTTGAACGGCTCCGGCGCGTCGACGATCATCCCGCGATCGGGTCGGAAGGTGGGCAACACCTTGATCGGGAAGTCGTCGCTGTCGGCCAACATGGCATGGTACTCAAGCCCGTCAGCCGGATCGTCGGTCGTGCAAACTAGCACGACATTCATCTGCCGCATCAGCCCACGGCAGGAGAATTCCGGTTGCGCAAGCCGCTCGTTGGCCTCGGCAAAAATTCCTTCGGCCGTGTCGGGCCCCAGCAGCCGATCGCTGATGCCCAACGGGCGCCGCAACTCGAGATGGGTCCAATGGTAAAGCGGGTTGCGAAGCGTCCGGGGGACGGTCTCCGCCCATTTCTGGAACTTCTCCCAGTCCGACTTCTCGCCCGTACAGTAGTCCTCGGCCACGCCGTTGGCCCGCATCGCCCGCCATTTGTAGTGATCGCCGTAGAGCCACGCCTGGGTAAGGTTCTCGAAGCGGTGGTCGCTGGCAATCTGCTGCGGTGGCAGATGGCAGTGGTAGTCGATGATGGGTAAGTCGCGTGCGTAGTCGTGGTAGAGTTCTCGGGCTTTGTCGTTCTGAAGCAGGAAATTCTCCGTGATGAATGCGTCAGGCACAGCAATCCTCTCCAATCGAGAAACGAATAATCCAACCGACAAGCTCGCGGCAGCCCGAAACGGCCACAGCGGTAGGGCCAACGATGAAGTGGCATTCGGATGCATCCGGCACAGCCACGATGGCATCGATCAAGGCGGTCGTGAATGCCGCCAACGAAGGGCCTCAGTCTAGCGGTAACCGGGCGGGTTGACAAGCCTCTGCATACACAAGCGCAAACCAACGCTCCATTTCATGCTTGCGCTTGTGTTAGATCCACGCCATGCAATCTTCGCTGCCACATCCGTGCCTGCTCAATAGTCCCGAAACGGGCCGCGTGGCTCGGCCGACTGCATGGCTTTTTCCCACGCGGCAAATCGCTGCTGGAGCATCTTGAGTGTTTCGGGCTTCTCGGCCGAAAGGTCGTGCTTTTCACCGATGTCGCGGGAGAGGTCGAACAGGCCCGAGCCTTTGGCCGAATCGACCCACTTCCACTGCCCCACCCGAGCGGCCCGATCGCTGCGGCGCTGCCAGAACATCTCTTGGCGAGGCGACTTGGCTTTGCCCTGCAAGATCGGCAGCATGTCGAACCCGTCGAGCACGACGCCCTTCGGCAGTTCGACGCCTGCGGCCTTCAGCGCCGTGGGGAAGAGTTCCAGCGACGTGAGGAATTCGTCGGAGACGGTGCCTTCCGGCACGTGACCGGGCCAACGCACCAGGCACGGCACGCGGATGCCGCCTTCGAACATCTGGCCCTTATGGCCGCGCAGCGGCGTGTTGTCGGCCAGGCTGCTACCGCCGTTGTCGGAGAAAAAGATGACGATTGTGTTGTCGGCTAGTTTGAACTGGTCGAGCAGGTCGAGTAACTCGCCAATCGCGTCGTCCATGCAAGTGGTTGCCGCCAGATAGCCCTGCCTGCGTTTGGCTTTCTTGGTCGCCTTGGCCGACAGAGGATACATGGCCAGATATTTATCCGGCGCCTGGACCCCATGGCGGATTGCCGGGTCGAGGTTCGACGAGTTGTGGGGGGCATTGAATGGAACGTACAGAAAGAACGGCCGGTCCTTGTTCTGTCGGAGGAAGCGGACCGCCTCTCGTTGGAAGAGATACGTACAGTAGGTCCCCTTGTCTTCTTCGGTCAGGCAGTTGTTGCGGTACATCGACGGCACGCCGTAACGCTCGTGTGTGAAATAGTCGATGCCCGTGTTGACGAAGCCGTAGAAGTCGTCGAAGCCTCGGGCAAGCGGCAAAAACCGCTTGTGGATTCCCAGGTCCCACTTTCCGTAAATCGCACTGGCGTATCCGCCCGGCTTGAGCGCCTTCGGCAGGAGCACCTCGCGGGTGTCCATGCCACCAACCCGCTCGAAGGTAACCGCGTACTCGGCGGCCGTGTATTTCTTGCCGTAGTCCGGGGCCTCGTTGCGGATCATGTCGTAAACGCCGTGCCGCTGCGGATAGCGTCCGGTCAATAGGCTACCTCGCGACGGCGTACAAGCTGGCCACGTTACGTAGAAGTCCGTCAGCCGCACGCCTTCTTTGGCCAACCGGTCGAGGTGCGGCGTCTTAATCTCCGCGTTGCCGTAACAGCCCAAGTCGTGATACCCCTGGTCATCCGACACGATCAACAGCACATTCGGTGGCGCGCCCGTCCCCACCGATACCGCGGACAACAGGATGGCAATACTTGCAGCAAGCAGTTTCATAGGATGTCTCCCGATTAAAGGACAGTAGGGCAGCCAACCAAATGGTGCTAACGCCCCCAGGCAAGAACCCGCTCCCGTTGGTCGCCCTCGTGTCACTACTTATGCGATGCTCAATAACGATCTTCGATATTGGTGGTACGGGGTGCGGACTTCCACACACACGTTCAACTCGTGGCACAATACTACGTGTGGAAGGACTGGTCCGATGCAAAAGAGCTTAACCGGCAACGGTCCAGATGTCCAAAAATCGGTTGGAAGCGCGCAACGGCATGCACGCGTTCATCGTTTCGACTTCGGCAAAAAGCGTGTGGCGTTTGCAGCGGCTGACGGTGGCGCGAACGCAGAAGGGGGCGTCGTGCGGATGGTGACGGATTCTTGGTGACTTGAAGAAACAAGCGTTTTGCCGCTGCACATCTCCTTTTGTCGAACGCGGTTGGCAAAATTTAATTGAGGCCTGCATAGCCAATGAGCGGAAGGCGACCAACGGGAGCCTGGATTTCCAGGCGTTCGGCTTTCCGAAGCGATCATTATTAATGCAAGCATCAATAAGCGCGTCTTTTGCTTGTCGGCGCCGAACCGCTTATACTGGGTGCTGCTCTGCTGGCGGTGGCAATGGTCGGGTCTGCCGCCAGGAACCGTGAGATCAGCTAGCGTTTCGCACCTCCCCGGCGTTATCAGTTTGAGTTACCCCACCTAACTGACTTTCCTTCCCGCATTTTTGGTGCTCTCCCCCGTTTGATTCCCGCCCAATATTGGAGTTCCTTTTATGAAAAGCAATTCACCACAGTGCGTGGCGTTTGAGTTTATTTCAAAGCGGACAGCCCTGGCTGGGGCCGTTTTCGCTCTGTTGCTTGCGACCCTGGCAACCTCGAACGCGGTCGCGGCCACGACCTTTTACGTTTCGCCGCAGGGCAACGACCAGTGGAACGGCCGGCTGGCGGCTGCCAATGCCGAGGCGACCGACGGCCCGTTGGCCACGCTCGCCGGCGCCCGCGACGCTGTCCGACGTTTGAAATCGCAAGGGCCGTTGCAGGAACCGGTGAATATCGTGGTGGCCGACGGTACGTACCCGATCACCGAGCCCGTCGTCTTCACGCCGGAAGACAGCGGCACGGCCGACTGCCCTATCAGCTACGAAGCGGCACCTGGCGCGAAGCCGGTCGTTAGCGGCGGCCGAGCCATCACGGGCTTTCGGGCGACGGACGACGGCCTCTGGGTGGCCAAAGTACCGGGGGTGGCCGAGGGACAGTGGTATTTCGAGCAGCTTCGCATCAATGGACGTCGCGCCACTCGGGCACGTTCGCCCAACGAATTCTACTTCTACACCCGGGGCACGGCTCACGCGGGCATCGACCCCTTGACCGGAAAACCGGCCAACCTCGCAAACCGCGCGTTTCTGGCTTCGACCGCCGACATCGCGCCCTTGGCCGGGTTCTCGAAAGAACAGCTTCGCGACGTCACGCTCGTCGCCTATCACTCGTGGGCCGTGTCCGTACATCGCTTGGCCGAAGCCGACCAGCAAACTCGACGCGTCGTAACCACCGGCTCGGCCCCATGGCCCTTCGAGCGTTGGAACGCCAGTCAGCGTTACCATCTTGAAAACTTCAAGGCGGCGTTGGACGTACCGGGCGAATGGTTTCTCGACCGCGATGGCACGCTTTACTACAAACCGCTGCCAGGCCAGACGATCGACAGCGTCGAAGTCGTTGCCCCGGTGGCTCCGTCGCTTGTGCGTTTCGACGGCCAGACGGCCGAAGGACGTTTTGTCGAGCATCTCACGTTCAAGGGCTTGGCCCTAAGAGACGCGGCGTACATTCTGCCCGAGCAGGGCCACGGCGACGGCCAGGCGGCCCAAAGTGTGCCCGAGGCCGTGCTGGCCAACGGTGCTCGTCACGTGGCTTTCGCGGATTGCGAGATTGGCAACGTGGGCGGCTATGCCATGCGATTTTGGGAAGGCTGCCGCGACTGCCGCGTCGAACGTTGCTATATCCACGACATGGGTGCCGGCGGCGTGCGAATTGGCCACGCTTGGGAAAACGGTCAGCCCAAGCCGGAGCAGTTGACCAGTCACATCGTGGTCGACAACAACATCATCCGCGCCGGCGGACGTCTTTTCCGCGGTGCCATTGGCGTGTGGATTGGCCACAGCCCTTTCAATCAGATTACCCACAACGAGATTGCCGATTTCCGTTACACGGGCATTTCCGTTGGTTGGGTCTGGGGATACCGCGAGAGCTTTGCCCATCACAATCAGATCGAGTTCAACCACATCCACCACATCGGTTGGGGTGTATTGAGCGATATGGGCGGCGTCTATTGCCTGGGCGTGTCGCCGGGCACCACGGTGAGCAACAACCACATCCACCACGTCTACTCCTACGATCACTACGGCCGCGGCGGCTGGGGGCTCTACACCGACGAAGGCAGTTCCGACATCCTGATGGAAAACAACCTGGTCCACCACACCAAAACCGGCGGGTTCCATCAGCACTACGGTCGCGACAACCTGATCCGCAACAACATCTTCGCCTTCAGCATGGACGGTCAGATTCAGCGTTCGCGGATCGAGCCGCATGTCTCCTTCCGCTTCGAAAACAACATCGTCTACTGGGACGAAAGCGAGTTGCTCGGGCGTCCGGCCAAGGACGACAAGGTGATCTTCGAGAGCAACCTTTACTGGAAGACCACCGGCGAACCGTTTTTGTTTAACGACCTGACTTTCGAGCAGTGGCAAGCCTTGGGCAAAGACACGCGGTCGCTGGTGGCCGATCCGAAGTTTGCCGACGCCCAAAACGGCGACTATCGCTTGCCGCCCGACACGCCGGCGCTGAAGGTGGGCTTCAAGCCGTTCGACTACATGAAGGCCGGTGTCTACGGCGACCCGGCGTGGACCAAGTTGGCTGCGTCCGTCGACTATCCACCGGTCCGTTTTGCCCCCGACCCGCCGCCTGCTCCGCCGCTGAGCGTGATGGAAGATTTCGAGGTTCCTTACGCCGCAGGGCAAATCCCCTCGGCACGTGTTCTCGACGAACGCAAACCGCACTTGTTGAAGCAGGTTAGCGACACGGCCGCCTCGGGCAAGACGTCGCTGAAGGTCACCGACATACCGGGACTGGAGCATTCCTTCAATCCGCACTTCTACTTTCCCGCTCGGCATCGTGAAGGCATTACGCGATTTGCCTTCGACCTGCGTTTGGAACCGGGTACCGTGATGTTTCTCGAAGGGCGCGACGACGCCCAACCTTACCACACCGGCCCGAACGTTTCGATCCAAAACGGCCATCTCCGGGCGGCCGGCAAGACACTGCTCGACTTGCCCGAGAGCAAGTGGTGCCACCTGGAACTCACGATGCGTCTGGGGCCGCAGGCCAACGGCACCTGGGACCTGAGTGTCGCGTTGCCCAAGGAGAAGCCGAAGCTTTTCGCCGATTTACCGGTCCGAAATGCCGAGTTTCGCACCCTCAACTGGTTGGGTATCTGCAGCACGGCCAACGATCACACGGCATTCTATCTCGACAACCTCGAATTAACCAACTCAGCTCCCAAGCAATAACAGCACATTCACCCCTCCAAGCCCACCGGCTGCGCCCGGTGGGTTTACGCCACCGCGCCCTCGCATTCCTTGTCAACCGTCGATTTTCCCTCAACACCAGGAGTCGCTACCATGCGTTGCCAATTCGCCCTGCCGTCGGCCGTTTTCATGGTATGCCTTATTGCTGCGGGTATTAGGGCGTACGCCGACGAGCCAACCGCTGACGCACCGATCAAGCCCACCGACAAGGTCATCACGCTGTTTAACGGCAAGAACCTCGACGGGCTGTACACGTGGATGAAAGACACCAAGTACGAAGACCCTCGCCGGGTGTTCCGCGTGACCGACGGTATGCTGCACGTCACGGGCGACGGTTTCGGTTCGGTCACCACGAAACGGCAGTACCGCGACTATCATCTGGTGCTCGAATACCGCTGGGGCACGCAGACTTGGCCAAACCGCACCGACCGCGCGAAGGACTCCGGTCTGTTGATCCATAGCCAGGGGGCCGACGGGAGCTTCGGCGGCTGTTGGATGCCGTCGATCGAGGCCAACATCATCCAAGGCGGCGTGGGCGACTTCATTCTGGTCAACGGCAACGACGCACAGGGCAAGCCGGTACCGCTTTCGCTGACGTGCGAAACGACGCGCGACCGTGACGGCGAAGTCGTCTGGAAACGCGGCGCCCCGCGCGAGACGTTCGACTTGAAGAACCGCAAACGCATCAACTGGAAAGACCGCGACCCCGACTGGAAAGACGTTCTCGATTTCCGCGGCGCCCACGATCTCGACAGCCCCGGCACCCAGTGGACGCGGATGGATGTGATCTGCGACGGCGGGCACATCCAGGTTTTTGTGAATGGCACGCTGGTGAACGAAGCGTTCGATTCAACGCCCACCTACGGCAAAATCCAGTTACAGGCCGAGCTGGCCGAGATCTTCTTCCGCCGCTGGGAACTCTGGCCACTAGGCAAAGGCCCCACCCCCGCTCCGGCCCAGCAGTAACCAGAATTCCTCCTCGTTCCCACGCGGGTGGCAGCGATGATTTTGCGGAGCCGGCAGAATCCTTGTGTTGGATACAACCGCAAAATCGTCGGTGTTGCCGTTGGCAACAAGAGGATCAATACGTAAAAGACAGACTCGTCAGCCATCATCCTCTTGTGACTACGTCACCCCGACGTTTTCCCGATCGTGCCGTTCGAAAAGTTGATACAAATGGCGGGAAAACATCGGGGCTACCCGCTCGCCCGTCTCATTTGACCGGCACCAACCGAATCGCCTGCCCGCCGTTGTGAGCCAAGTCGGCCGTGAGGATGGTCGATGAGTCGACCGTTGCCACGTCGATCTTCACCTTCTTCGAGTCGGCCCCGGTCGGGTCGGCGTCGCCGTGGACTTCGGCCGTGAACTTACTGTCCGGTGGGAGGAAGTTTAGCGGGATCTTCAACTCGCGGCGTTGTTCGGCATTGAGCGTGCCGACGAACCAAGTGTCGCCGCTGCGTCGGGCCACTGTAATGTACCGGCCCACTTCGCCCTGCAGGACCTTCGTTTCGTCCCACACGGTGGGCACGTGCTTGAAGAAATCCAATTCCGGTTCGCCCCTGTACATCGCAGGCCGGTCGTACCAGTAGACGAACTGCAACGGGCTGTAGAAAACCACCGCGCAGCCAAGCTGGTGCGCCCGGCTGGTCTTGATGCGGTTGGAGTACCAGCAGATGGTGTAATCGCCTGCACCGCACAGTCCGCGCGTAAACGGCAGGATCAGGTTGTGCTCGGCCGGCGGCATTTCCTCGTTCCCGCGAATTCCTTCTTGGGTTAACAAGTTCGGATAAGTCCGCTCGTAACCGGTGGGACGGTACTCGTCGTGAATGTCGACCACCATCTGGTACTTAGCCGCCTTGCGCACCGCCTCGTGCATCCAGGTCGTCGCCTCCTGGCTACCGACCTGCACAAAACCATATTTCAGCCCCTTGATTCCCCACTTTTTATACAGCGGCAGAATTTCGTCCAACTGTCGCTCCAACGCAAGGCGATTGACGTAGACAATCACCCCGATGCCCCGCTCGGCCCCGTAGCGGCAGACCTCTTCCAGGTCGAGCGTCGTGCCCGGAGGAACGCGTTTCGGGTCGAGCGTAATGGTCGTGGCATCCGACTCTTTGCTGTATTCGTGACCATACCAGCCGGCGTCGTACTCGATGTATTGCAGACCACGATCCACGGCGAAGTCGATACATGCCTTGCCGCCGGCCGTGCTAAGGGTAACCTCGCGAATTACCTTGCCCGGCTTGATCCACGAGGTGTCCTCGATCGCACACGGATCATTGAGGTTCAACAGCAGGTAGTTCCGTTCGATGAGCTCAGCCGGGCTGTCGGCGACCATCACTACCCGCCATGGCGTAGTGAACGCAGCCATAGCCTCTGCGGTATTTGCCTCGACGGCACTGGCCAGATGGGCCTTCAGCGTAAACGGCGCGTCTTTCACCGGCTGCAATCGCGTTCGGACGTAGTCGACCAGTCGGGCTTCGGCCAACGCGACGGCCGGACCGCCGTCGAACTGAACCAGAAGCGGACGCTCGCAGTTCGGCTTGATTTCGCTCAACGTCGTTTTCTGGTACACGCCTTGGGCTGCGTAGACGGGCCACGCCGTGTGATCCTCGGCAAAACGGAACTGTGTGAGTTCGTCGCCAATAACAAACTGCTCAAGCCTCGGCTGCTTCGCGATCGTGTAACACAGGGCAACGCCCTCGTCGTACGCCCGAAAGGTCAATTGCAACTTGCGAGGCGGCTGTTGATTGTCTTCAAGCGAGACGACCATTTGCCGGTAGTGGTCGCGGATCTCGCTACGTTCACCGTAGACGGGCTGCCACGTGGCGTCGTGCTCGGCCCGCTCGACATTGACGACCGAAAAACCCCCGACCAGCGGTGCCGCCTCTTTCAGCACCAGCCCGAGTTGCGAGTCGAGCAACACCGGCTTGCCCTGGTACGACACGCTGTAGAGCAACTGCCCCTGGGCGTCGGTGTGAAAATCTACCGTTACCTTGCCGTCGGGCGATCGAACCTCGGCAGCCACAGCGTCCCGAAGCGAAAGACCTTGTCCTTCCGTCAAGAAGGTGGCGATTGCCAGAACAATCATTAACGACGACACGTTGCGAAGACTCATCGGTGAGTTCTCCCAGGGGGCAGGTGGCGGCGGGGGGAATGGCAGGCAGGTCGGCAGACCTCGGGCGACACCACGGGTGTCTATCCTACCCAAGAAAACCACCGTACGGCCGGAAATCGGCCGTTCGTGGCGGCAAAACACCAGGCTATCTCGGTGAACCCCCGCTTGCAAACAAATGGCGATCCCTCCAGAATGTGTATTTAGATGGGCATGAGGTGGCTAGGCCTGGTTCTTTTGGGTAATGCGAAGAAACGAAGCGTTGAGAAGATCTCTCGCAAAGACGCCAAGACGCAAAGGAACATAGCACAACGTTTTCCACCCTTTGCGTCTTGGCGCCTTTGCGAGAGTCACTTCCTTCGCATTTCACGCGATTACCAGGGGTTTGAGTGCTGTGCCCCACTGCCTATTAAGTCCCAGATTGATTGCGGAACGGAGCGTTTTCGCGACCCAGGGGTTACAGACCCTGGGCTTGGGGTGGTCGGGTGAGCACGCAGAGGCTCAGTCAACAGTAGTTACTCATCCCGTCAAAAAACATTTTCCCCGAAAAACCGCATGCTCGCGAAACTCAAAACCTTCTCGCTGTTGGGGATCGAGGCCGTACCGGTAGAGGTCGAGGTCGACGTCTCGCCAGCCGGTTTGCCGAAGACGATTCTCGTCGGCCTACCCGAGGCGGCGGTGAAGGAGAGTACGCATCGTGTGGAACGGGCCATCGTCAACTCGGGCTTCGAGCGGCCACAGAACCGTGTGGTTATCAACCTGGCTCCTGCATGATTTCCTGCGCTACATTCGCAACAGGGGTGATTTCCACGGCATTTAGGTAGCTTTTGCCGGCATATCGGCTCTTGACCTTGGGTTCCGTGTGTCGAAAGAAGCAGACAATCTTGTCCACCACACCCGCCAGCGCTTCGGCTTTCTGCCTTCCACCTCTATCCCGCCTCATCTCAGCAATAGCCCGGTCTAGGGTGTCTCTGCGGGCCACAAGCTCCGCCTCCAAGTCACGAAAAGGAACGGATAAGTCTTGCAGGTTGGAGCGGAGTTGATCCACTTCAGTCTGCAACGCTTCCATGCTCTGTCTGGCCCGTGCCTTCAGGTTTCCCGGCAGGTCAATGTAGGCGGCAAGCATCCGGTCAAGCTCGGCCTCTTTCTGTTCAATGGCTTCCTCAATCTTTGGGACCATTCTTTCATGGACCACAGCATATAGGCCGCTAAGCGTATCCTGTTGGCGAAGCTCTTCTCCGGCATGTTCGTCTATGAAGTGGAGCATATCACACGCCAAGCCATAGTAGCTTGCCTGCAAATCACGGAGAGCACCTTTCAAAGGTGCCGCAAGCTCCAAGTCCCCAGACTGGACTGTCTCCAGGAGTTCCCTGACAGCGGGGGCTGTCTCATCTAGGTATTTCAAGACAATCCGTTCCAATACTTCATGTCGGACACGATGGCATCGACAACCGAAAGGGTTGTTTTTTCCGTAGGTTCCGTAGGTGCCACAGAAGTAGGACGGCCAAGCCTGATCCGTGCCACCACGGGTAGCCCTCATCGGCTTGCCACAATGCCCGCAGACCAAAAATGGTTTGAGCCAAAGGTCTGAGGTATTGGGTGCTCGTTTAGGGATGGCGTTAGCCCTTGTGCTGCTTTCGTCAAGTTTTCGCTGCACAGTGTTCCAGGTCGCGGAGTCAATGATAGGAGGGTATTCAGGCTTGTCAGGCTGGATGAAATCCTTCTTAGCACGCTTTCGCCCAAGTTTTACCCTACCGTTGACTTTTGCCACTTCCCGAAGTCTTCCACCAACATATTCAACAAATCGAGAGCCCCCATTTTTGTTAAAAGTGGGAAGGCCAATATATGCGGGATTCTTCAGGAAATTCCGTATCTTGACCTTGTTCCAGAAATCTCCCATGACAGGATCAACGCCCATATCATTTAGCCGTGCAGCTATCTGACCAGGGGAGATTGACTCCGTCGCATACCATGCGAATATCTGGCGAACTACGTCAAGTCGTTCTTTCTTGATAGAAGGACGAATCTTCAAAACGTCGTGTGAGTCCTTGGCCGGTATATTATCTTTACCCAAAAACCGCTCTTGTGTTCCGTCCGGGTAAACCTTCCAACGATCAAAATGACCAACGTAAACCGTCCGCCACTTCTCTTCACCATCGGGGCCGAAGCAAACTACATCACAACCATAGGGTGAATATCCGCCTTGATATTCCCCTGCTTTGGCCCGTGGTAGCTTCCCCGATAAGTTGCGATGGGCCTTTTCCTTTTGCTCCCTGACGCTCGTAATCGCTCCAAGCATACCAGTAAGAATCGAAACATCATCATCGGCCGAAAGCACATTGCCTTTTGCGTCCCAGAGTTCGGCCCCGTGGGAACGGAGAAAATCGATGAACTTTCCCCATTCGTAAGCATCCTTGACGCCGAAGCGATCCTGCCGGTCAACGACAACTACATTTACGAGCCCTGCCTCTACAGCTTTTAGCATTGCCTGAAAAGCAGGTCGTCGTTCGGCCTGATCGCGAGGATTCTTTCCTTCGTCATCACGGAACCATTCGACAATCGGGAACCCCGAAGCCTGAATGGCAGACATTTGACGTTGAACATCTTGCTTGTCAGAAGAAACGCGAACATATGCGGCGAAGATGTGCATAATGATTACCTGAACACTATTCTCTTTTCTCCACCCACTCCTTTGCCACCACTCGCCCAAGCGTGATGCCGAACGGAATATTCTGGCCGTTCGATTTCACGATACCGAACTACTGAAGCCTGTCGAGTGGGACACTTTCCAACCTATCCTGAAAAAGAACAAAGTCCGGACGAATCTGGAATCCCCTGTCCGCATTCCGGCGAACGTGTTCAATGAAATCTACACTCTTGCTCTCAATTCATCCGAGATTCGTTGATGGTATTCTCTCGGGGATTAAACGAGTTGAGTTGCGTCGGCGATTGCCTCGTATCAGTTCTCAGGATACCGTTGTCATCTACGAAACGGTTCCCACCAAGGCCATTGTTGGCCTTTTCGTTGTAAAACGTGTCGAACGCCTACCGGTGAAACAGTTGTGGCGCAACGTGCGAGGCATTGCTGGAGTAACTAGAACCGAGTTCCTCGACTATTTTGACGGCTTGACGGAGGGCGTTGCGATCTTCACAGGGAAGACAGAGCGGTTCAACCGACCGATTCCACTTTTTGAACTAAGGGCGATGTGGCCAGGTTTTCACCCGCCACAAGGGTTCCGCTACCTAGATGACGAGGCTCTTGAGTTGTTGCGCCCCCTCACGCCACACAGAAGGGCGGCTTAGGCTATTACGATGTGTAGCCATCCTGAGCTTTCCCTGCCATCTGGATCTTCCCAATCTCGTACCGTCGTTTCAGGTTGTTACGAAGGAAACTCCGGCCCGGCCGACCTGCCCAAGGACGCCGCGTCGTTCGACTTGCCCATCGCGTTGGGTATCCTGGCCGGCAGTGGGCAGGTGGCTTCCGAGATGCTTAGCCGTTATGCGGTGGTCGGAGAGCTGGCGCTCGACGGCACCATGCGGCCTGCCCGGGGTGCGTTGTCGATGGCCATGACGGCCGCCCGCCAGGAAGGCGTTCGTGGCCTGCTCGTGCCGACCCAAAGTGCCGCCGAAGCGGCCGTGGTCGAAGACATCGAAGTGATCGCCATCAGCAGTTTGGCCCAGGCCGTTGCGTTTCTCACCGGCGACATCGACATTGAGCCGACCCCCTCGCGGCTGGAGGCCCTTTTCCGCGAGCTTTCGGCCTACGACCTCGATTTCGCCGACGTTCGCGGCCAGGAGATGGCCAAACGGGCGTTGACCGTCGCGGCCAGCGGAGGGCACAATCTGCTGATGGTTGGCCCACCCGGCTCGGGCAAAACCATGCTGGCCAAGCGTGTGCCCACGATCTTGCCGGACTTGACCGCCTGTGAATCGATAGAAACCACGCGGATCTACAGCGCGGTGGGACGGATGAAGCCGGGCCAGCCGCTGTTGGCCATCCGACCGTATCGCTCGCCGCATCACACAATCAGCAACGCGGGTTTGGTCGGCGGCGGATCGACCCCGTCGCCCGGCGAAATCTCGCTGGCCCACAACGGCCTGCTTTTTCTCGACGAGTTGCCCGAGTTCAACCGCCAAACGCTCGAAGTGCTCCGCCAACCGTTGGAAGATGGCACGGTAACCATCTCCCGGGCGCTGAACAGCACAACCTTTCCGGCCAACTTCATGCTGATCGCGGCGCTGAACCCTTGCCCTTGCGGCTACCGGGGCGACTCGCGGCGGAGTTGCCACTGCACGCCGCCGCAAATCGAGCGGTACATGAGCAAAATCTCTGGGCCGCTGCTCGACCGAATCGACATCCACATCGAGGTGCCGGCCGTGGCCTTTCGCGAGCTTTCGGGCGGGACGCCGGGCACATCGTCGCGTGAGATGCGCGATCAGGTGATGCGTGCCCGAGTGCATCAAACGGCCCGATTCAACGGCAGCCCCACCCGGCACAACGCCGACATGACCCACCGCCAAACCCGCGAGTGTTGCCCTTTGAACGACGAGTGCCGCACGTTATTGCGCAACTCGATGGACGAATTGGGCCTCTCGGCCCGGGCCCACGACAAAATTCTCCGCGTCGCCCGCACGATTGCCGACCTGGACGACTGCAACCGCATCGAAGCGGCCCATCTCAACGAGGCAATCAACTACCGGATGCTCGACCGGGAGTTTTGGACGTAAACGAACGGCTTCGGGATTTCTGCGTCGTTGCCCGATTTGGGGGGAATGGCGAGACAACCCTGTTTCGTAACCTCGATGCCCGGAAGGCAAACGTCAAGGCGGCCGTCGCGGATTTTCACAAGCGGCTCGCAAGTCGTGGCAAAGCAGGCAAAAGTCTGACGTGCGAGTCACGTGGCTTCGAAGACCTTTTTACGACCGCAACGTCTCATGCCCTCCTAAACTGCGAATCGAAGACCGGCCCGGTCCAAGCTACCGCGCCCGCCAAGAGACATCATTTCGCCGAATACTCGGGCAAGAAACGAAAAACGACCCGACTGGGAAGATCCCAGCCGGGTCGAATATAAACTTGGTAGTGACATACTCCAATAACCGATTGAAGCACTGCTTTCGAGGATTTTTTCCGTCCGGATGTCGCCATCCGACCGGTTAAATCATCCTTAGAAAGGAGGTGATCCAGCCGCAGGTTCCCCTACGGCTACCTTGTTACGACTTAGTCCCAATCGCGGAGTTTCGATTCGGCGCTTGCCTCCCTTGCGGGTTAGCTCGGCGACTTCGTCGACCCCCCACTTTCGTGGCTTGACGGGCGGTGTGTACAAGGCTCAGGAACACATTCACCGCGGTATGCTGACCCGCGATTACTAGCGATTCCGGCTTCATGCAGGCGAGTTGCAGCCTGCAATCCGAACTGGGGCACGATTTCTGGGATTTGCTTGCTCTCGCGAGTTTGCTTCCCTTTGTGCATGCCATTGTAGGACGTGTGCAGCCCTAGACATAAAGGCCATGAGGACTTGACGTCATCCCCACCTTCCTCCGGTTTAACACCGGCAGTCTCGCTAGAGTCCCCGACATTACTCGCTGGCAACTAGCGACAAGGGTTTCGCTCGTTAAGGGACTTAACCCGACATCTCACGACACGAGCTGACGACAGCCATGCAGCACCTGTGCACGTTCCACCCAAAGGGCGTGGCTCTGCTTTCACAGAGTTAATCCGTGCATGTCAAATCTAGGATAAGGTTCTTCGCGTAGCCTCGAATTAAGCCACATCCTCCACCGCTTGTGTGAGCCCCCGTCAATTCCTTTGAGTTTCAGCCTTGCGACCATACTCCCCAGGCGGAGCACTTAACACTTTCGCTTCGGCTGGAAGACCTCGAAGCTCCTCCAGCCAAGTGCTCAACGTTTACAGCTAGGACTACCGGGGTATCTAATCCCGTTCGCTCCCCTAGCTTTCGTGCCTGAGCGTCAGAAAAGGCCCAGTGAGCCGCTTTCGCTACTGGTGTTCCTGGCGATATCAACGCATTTCACCGCTCCACCGCCAGTTCCGCTCACCTCTGCCTTCCTCTAGCCTGGCAGTTTTGAGCGCAATTCCTCGGTTGAGCCGAGGGATTTCACACCCAACTTGCCAAGCCGCCTACGCACCCTTTAAGCCCAGTGATTCCGAATAACGTTTGGACGGTTCGTCTTACCGCGGCTGCTGGCACGAACTTAGCCCGTCCTTCCTCTGAAGATAGGTCAACCTGAAGGGATAACCCCCCAGGATTTCCTCCCCACTGACAGCGGTTTACAACCCGAAGGCCTTCATCCCGCACGCGGCGTCGCTCGGTCAGACTTTCGTCCATTGCCGAAGATTCTCGACTGCAGCCACCCGTAGGTGTCTGGGCAGTGTCTCAGTCCCAGTGAGCCGGGCCACGCTCTCACGCCCGGTACCCATCGTTGCCTTGGTGAGCCATTACCTCACCAACAAGCTAATAGGATGTGGACTCATCCCAAGGCGGAATCGCACCTTTGGTCCGGAGACATCATCCGGTATTACCCGCAGTTTCCCACGGCTATCCCGGACCCCGGGGTAGATATCCACACGTTACTCTCCCTTTCGCCGCTGTCCACTCCCCGAAGGGAGCTTCTCGCGCGACTTGCATGCCTAATCCACGCCGCCAACGTTCATTCTGAGCCAGGATCAAACCCTTCAATTAATATGTTTGCTTTTCCGCCGAAGCGGTTGTGAGCAACATCAAAGGCTTGTCCAGTATCGACCTGCGAATCACACAGGACGACACGAATAAATTTCGGTCTTGCGACCGATTAGTCACAGTCTTCAATCGACTGATAACTCAGAAATTGAGGCAGTCACTACCAAATTGTCAAAGAACAAAGTTGCTTGTGGGCTGTTTGTCCCACTCACAAGACTTTTGATTTTACGGTTAATTCGACCGTCGTCAACTCCTACTGGATAGAATCTTCAAAGTGAATCGCGACTCGTGCCGCAACATCTTGCTAAGAAACGGTTTGCGTCTCGCGAAAAAATGCCGAAACGACTCCGTTTTGGCTGTCCGGAGGCCCCAAAAGGGCGCCGAAAGAGACTGCCTCTCGCGAAATCACGATATCAAAACAGCAAGTTACTGAGGTATTAACCCCTACATTGGTTTTAGTCTCTTCGCTTTCGGCAAACGCGGCGTCCGACGGCACCCTCCGACGCACGCAGCGCCGACGCCATTCAGGACCTTTCCCGGAAAGTGCCAGCGACACAAAACAATGCTCCCCTGCGGTATCCGTGCCCGGCGACCAACCAGGCTTTCCGTTGTCGAACTGGCGGCAAATTGGCCTCACTCAACCGAGACTGATAAACTGGCGGCAGACGCGGCGGGTTGTCTCTTGCGTCGGTTGCCCTGCGTAATACGTATATAGAGATGTGCACGAGGGAGCCGTGTGTTGCGGTGTACGTGGTCGCCAATTACGCTGGGCCATTAGTGTTTTGCCAGACTTCGATTGACGGATTGGATAACGGTGGCGGCTTATCCGGCACTGGCGAAGCACGGGCAGGCGAGTTGCCCATGGCACCCGTTTACCGAAAGCTGCTAAAGAGCACGAAGACCGCCACATCGGACAGATGTCCTCTTGTGGGGCCGCTCCTGTTTTCCCTGCCGCCTTCCGGGTTTTGTGGGAGGCGAAGTCCTGCCGATAGGTTTTCTCGCGTGTTTACCGCTAATTCTCTCCCATTGAAAAGGATCGCCGTTATGCGATGCACCTCACGTTTCTCGATTCGTCCGACGCTTGTTCTTCTGGTTTGCGCTCTGGCTTCTCCCGCGATGGCAGCCGATGGCCATCCCCAGATCGACCAGAATAAGGGATGGCGAACATTATTCGACGGTACGAATCTTGACGCCTGGGAGATTCGCAAGACCGATGGCCGGCCGGGACGGGCCGGAAGCTGGGTCATCGAAGGGGACGCGATCGCCCGGAAGGGTGGCGACTACCTCTGGTCGAAGGAGAAGTTTGGCGACTTCATCCTCGACCTCGAATTCAAAGTGGCTCCCGGGACCAATAGCGGCATCCTCCTGCGCCATCTGCCCGAGCGTCCCGAAGGCAAGTCGTATTGGTACAACGGACTGCTGGAGATCCAGGTGCTCGATTCGACCGGCACGGAGAAGCCCGGCAAGCACGACTGTGGGGCCCTGTACGACATGGTTGCCCCGAAGGCCAACGCCATGAAGCCGGCCGGCGAGTGGAATCGAATGACGATTACGGCCAAGGGGAGCAAAATCCAAGCGGTGATGAACGGCCAGCAGGTGCTCGATGTCGACCTGAACGATTGGCCCGAGGCCAACAAGAACCCCGACGGCACACCGAACAAGTACAACAAGCCGATGAAAGACATCGTCGGCCCGGGCTACATCATGTTCCAAGAACACGGCGGGCCGGTATGGTACCGCAATGTCTTCATTAAGCCGCTCGACTAGACAATTGTCTCAAGGGGTAGCAGCGGCAGTATTATTAAAAGAAGAAAGAGGGGGTGGGGCTTCGTCCCGCGGCCGGCAACGGTTGTGGGCGGTAGTCCCGCCCCCTCTTTTTGTGTTTCGGGTAATGCCTTGGTTGGCGTGCCCCCCGCAGTGGCTAATTCGTTTTCTTTGAAAAAGAATCGGTGAGAAGCCCGAGCCGACGGCTACTTAACAACGGTGGGATGGTGCTGGACATCCGCCCCTGCCCGTCGGGGTTATCGCCAAGAATTCCAGACGGGGGAGGTTTAGGGGCAAGAAACACACTTCTTGAGCAAGGAGAATTCGAATGCGATGCTCGGTCTTTTCTTTAGGTTGTGTCGCGGTCGCGGCCATAGTGTTTAGTTCGGTTGCTCCCGCTTCGGGAGAGGTGGTTGCCCATTACACTTTCGACACCGACTATAACGACTCCTCGGCCAACGCGAATCACGGCGTTGCCGTCGACGGCAACGCGGATTCCGATACCGACGGCGTATCGGTCACCGCCACGGCGGGTGAATGGAAATTCGGCGGCGGGGCAGCCAATTTCGCGGCGGAACGGGATTATGTCGATATCCCCACGCTGAGTTTTGGCAATGGCGAGGCGTATAGCGTCGCTTTTTGGGTCCGAAAAGCGGCTGGCGATACGACTCAAGCGGCCGAGTGGGACATGGTGATCGGACAAGCGAACAATTCCAACGATTTCATCTCGCTAAACGGTCAGGATCCCGAGAACCCTTACATCCGTTGGCGTAACGTCGACAGAAGTGCCCAAGCCGACTTCGCCACCAGCACTGCGGGCGACAGCGACGTTTGGCATCACTACGCGTTCGTCGCGGGCGATTTCGAAGACGACGATACCACGGTCGACGAAATCCGTCTCTACATCGACGGGGCACTTTTCGGTACTCAGGACATCAATTCGACCGGCTCGACGACGAGCCAGCAAACGGCCTTTACCTGCGATGCCATCGGCGAGGGTTACCTTTCGTCCAGTGACTTCGACATGCACGGCCAGATCGACGAAGTGTGGATCTTTGACGAGGCGCTCAGCGGCGACGTGATCGCCGATCTGTACCAGTACAATACGACCGAACCGGTGCCGGAGCCGTCGAGCCTGGTGTTGGCCCTTGGTGGTCTCTTGGCCTTGGGTTGGGCGGGACGCCGATCGCGTCGAGCCCACGGATAAGACCGGCCGTCGTCTCGTTCGTGCTCCTTTGATTCAACACCGAAAGATGCAGTAAATGTTACGGAATGTGTTTTGTTGCCGGTTTTATGTGATAGTGATTGGCATTGTGTTGGCTGGCCATTCGACGGCCGAATGTGCGATCGTCCAGGTGTACTTACAGGCGGGGCAATCGAACGCCGACGGTCGCGCCGCAACCAGCGATTTGCCCAGCAATCCGGTAGATCTGCTGCAGCCGCAAGACGATGTGGAGTTTTTCTTTCACACCCAGGGCGGTTCACATGCCTTGGACAGCACTCTGACGACGTTACGACCTGGGATGTCGGAAACCAGCGGTTTCGGGCCGGAGGTCACCTTTGGGCGTAACATGGCCGACTTCTTTGGCGACGATTCCGACACGATGGTCGCCGTGATCAAGTATGCCAACGGCGGTACCAACCTATATTCGCAATGGAAGGCCGGCGGGACCGCCGATACGTCGGGCGACGGTTCAGAGTATGTCACGTTTCAGAACACCGTGTCGGCCGGACTGGCTGCCATCGAAGCGGCCCATCCCGACGATCTGGTCGAGATCGCGGGCATGATTTGGATGCAGGGCGAAACCGATGCCGGCAGCGCGGCAACGGCCGCCGCGTACGAGACGAACCTGACCGATTTTATCGCCGACATACGGGCGACGTACGGTTCGGATCTTCCCTTTGCGATTGGTCAACTGTCGAGCGGGCAAACGGCACTCAACGCTACGAATCTCGAAGCGGTCCGTACGGGGCAGAGCAACGTGGCGGCGAACGATCCGTTGACGGCGCTGGTGGCAACCGACACGTTTTCGCTCAAATCGGACCACCTGCATTTCGACGGGGCCGGCCAGCAAGCGCTGGGTTCGGCGTTTGCCGCCGAGCTGCAAATAGTGCCCGAGCCGTCGACATTCGTGCTCCTGGGGCTTGGGCTGTTGGGGTTAGGGATCCGCCATTGGTGGCGGCGGCGGTCGGCAGCCTAACGGCCGTTCGACTATTATAGTGGGTAGTGAAGGACATCGAATTTTTTGGCGTGCCGTTCGGTCGATGTCGCTTCAGATAAGTTGACTCGAAGAGACAGACTTATGTCGGTCGCTACCCAATACGAGAACTTCGTCCAGAAGTTGATTGCCTGCCAGGACATGCTCTACGCCTATATCCTATCGCTGGTACCCAAGGCCGACGCGGCCGATGAGGTGTTGCAGGAGACGAATCTCGTGCTTTGCCGGAAGATGGACGAATCTGCCAAGGTTGTGGATTTCGACGCCTGGGCTCGGCGCATTGCCCATTTCCAGGTACTGGCCCTGCTGAAACGGCGTCAACGCGACCGCCACGTGTTCGATGAAGACCTCGTGGGCCTTCTGGCAACGGAGGCCGACACGATAACCACCGATGCGATCGACCAACGCCGCCATGCGCTGCGAACGTGCTTAGCCCGGCTGGCCGAACCGAGCCGGCAGATGATCCTCAAACGCTACGCCCCGGGCAATTCGGTGGCGGCGATCGCCGAAGAGTTGGGCCGGCCCACCGGCTCGGTGTATCAGGCGTTGTATCGTATTCGTACCACACTGATGAACTGCGTGAAACGGGCCCTCGGCCGGGAGCAAGCGGCGGAATGTTAACCGACGACTCGTTCGACAACCTGCTCGAACTCCTCTCGGCGTTGGCCGACGAGCAGATTACCGATGCGCAGCTTGCGCAATTGGTCGAGCGGTTGCGTCACGAGCCCGAGGCCCGAGAAGTCTATCGCGAACACGTCACGATGCAGGCATTGTTGCGCCGCGAAGCGGGGCGTGAGATGGCGGCCCTGCCCATGGTCGATGTGGCAACCCTGATGGCCGAATCGACGACCTCGGACAGCGATATCGAAACGCTCGACACATGGCCGATGCCCGCACCCAACCTGGGGCGTTTTGCCAGGATACGGCATGCTACGGGCAGACTCGTAACACAACGCGGCCCATTTTCAATGGTGATTGCCGGGCTGTTCGTTGGAGCGATGCTCACGTTGTTCGCGGTGGTCGGTGCCCCGCTGTTTCGCCAGCAGCCGGAACTGGCGTTGTGGGAAGCCGCGCCGTCGCAAGGCATTGCCCGACTCAATCGGACACTCGACGTTTGCTGGGCGAATCCCGAGCAGGCACCGGCCGTCGGCCAGATCCTGCAAACCGGCCAACGTGTGGCGGTGCTTGAGGGCTTGCTGGAAGTGGAGTTTTTCAGCGGGACGAAGATCATCGTCGAAGGCCCAGCCACGGTGGAGTTTCGCACGAAGAACGAAGGTTACCTGGGGCTCGGCCGACTGGTAGCCACCGTGCCCGGGAGGGCCACCGGTTTCAAAATCCAGACACCCCATGCGACCATTGTCGACCTGGGAACCGAGTTCGGCGTACAAACCCAAGAGGAACTTGGCACCCGCGTCAACGTGTTGAAAGGAATGGTCGAGGTGCAGCCTTCGGGCGTGTCGCCGAGCGGCGCCGGTCGAGTTCTTCATCCCGGCATGGCCTTGGCAATTTCGGCCGACGGTATGACCGTTTCAGACGACCTGTTCAACGGGCGGCCGTTTCACCGGATGATCGCGGCCCTGGAGCGTCCCAAGCTGCCTGTGCATTATAGTTTTGACACGAACTTCAAAGACGATGCCGGCAACGCAAACCACGGCGTGGCCGTCGATGGCAACGGGGATCAAAAAATCGACGGTGTGTCGATTACTACTACGGCGGGCGAGTGGAAGTTCGGCGGCGGAGCGGCCAATTTCACCGAGACACGGGACTATATCAATATTCCCACGCTGCCCTTCAGCAACGGCGAACCCTACAGTGTCGCCTTTTGGGCACGAAAAGCCGCTGGCGACACGGCTCAGGCCGCCGAATGGGATATGGTGATCGGACGACCGGGTAACAGCAGTGATTTCATCGCGCTGAACGGCCAGGACGCCGAGAACGCCTATCTGCGTTGGCGTAACATCAACAGAAGTAGCGAAGCCGATTTTTACACCGACAGTGCCGGTGATGTTGAGGTTTGGCACCACTATGTCGTCATCGCCGGCGACTTCGAAGATGACGACACCCTGGTCGACGAGATTCGCCTTTATGTCGACGGCAAACTCGTCGGCACGCAGGATGACAGACAGACTGAATTCGTCTTCGACGCTATCGGCGAAGGTTATATCTCGACGAGCAACTACGATATGCACGGTCAGATCGACGAAGTATGGATCTTCGACCGCTCGCTGAATGACGAAGAAGTGAAATCGCTTTTCGAAAAGAACGTTCTCGTTCCCAAACCCCAATAGACGGCGTCGGTGTGTTGAGCATCGGCCTTGGGGGAAGACAATAGGCAGACGTTCGTCGGCTTGCCGCTTACGGAGGCGCGTTACGCTCATGCGCGAGATGTTTCATCGAACCCGGGATGTTGCCTGGTTGCAGGTTGTCGCCGGATTGGCTTTGTTCGGTTTCGTTTGCGTCGGCTGCGGCGACGATAATGCGTTGGATCGGCTGGCCGTGGAGGGACGCGTTACGCTCGACGGCGTCCCGCTGCCAAGCGGCGCCGTGCGTTTCGAGCCGATCGATGGGAAAGCTACTGCTGTTGGTACGGGCGCGGTGATTGTCGACGGCGACTACCACATCGAACGGCAGCAGGGGCTTTGCCCGGGGAAATACCGTGTTTCCGTTACCTCGGCACAGTCCGACGGGGCAACCGCTTCTGCCCCCAGCATGGACAACGACAATGCGGGCAACCTGCCCGAGGAACGTATTCCGCCGCGTTACAACACCCAAAGCGAGCTGCAAATCGAGGTGCAACGCGAGGGCCCGCGGCGTTTCGATTTCGATCTGACGAGTCGTTAAGGACGGATACGCAACAGCTGACGGCCCGAGGATGAGTTGCTATGCGATACAAAAAAAACGCGTTTACGTTGGTCGAGTTGCTGGTGGTTATCGCTATTATCGGCATTCTGATCGCGTTGTTGTTGCCGGCCGTGCAAAGTGCGCGCGAGGCCGCCCGACGCATGCATTGCAGCAACAACCTCAAGCAGCTCGGCCTGGCAATGCACGGCTACCACACAGTTCATGGGAGCCTGCCCTACGCGGCCAATGGACGCCACTGGGGTAGCTGGGTGCGCGCGATGCTGCCCTATATCGAGCAACAGGCGATGTACGACCAGTACGACGAAGATACCAGATACCAGGTTTCCCCAAATGTGGAACTGATCCGCAATCGAATTGCCGCCTACACGTGCCCCTCGGATACGGCGACGGCCAGTTGGCTGGATGGTCGCATACCCAATTACAACTACGCGGTGAATCTTGGGAATACCTCGGTGTGGCGGACCTCGCCGCTAAATGGGGTCGAGTTCGAACGGGCGCCGTTTTATAACCAGAACGACCCGGTCATCGACAACATTCCCACCTACAGCTTTTCCAATATCCGCGACGGCACGACCAACACGCTGATGCTTGGCGAAATTCGTCAGGGACAGAACGACAACGATCTGCGAGGGTTGACTTGGTTTGGCCCGGCCTGCGGCTTTACTACCCACAACGGTCCCAATTCGCCCGTGCCCGACTATCTCGACGGTGGATGGTGTCCCTCGGCGAGTCAAAACTTGCCGGACTGGCCGTGCCAGGCGGCCACTTCGAGCAATCCCCAGAACTTTTCCGCGCGAAGCCAACATCCGGGCGGAGTCCACGTTGTGCTCTGCGACGGCTCCGTGCATTTCGTTTCCGATAACATCGCCCTGGAAACGTGGCGAGCACTCAGCAGCATGGCCGGCGGGGAACTCATCCGAGACGCCGGCTTCTGACGGCAACGAGCGACTTTCTCCGTCGCGATTTTTCCCCGGCACGATGCAGGTTTTTCTGCTACTCGCTCGCATCAGCGTCGACGATCTCGTTGCCTTCCACCACCGCGTCGCGGGCGTGGCGTACGTCGATCGGGCTGCGGACGTCGAGGCCTCGGCCGCGCTGGGCCGACTCGCCGGGACGGTAAAAGCAGTGGTCGAGACGGTTGCCGCGGATCTTCACGTCGCGCGTGGCGGCGGCAAAAATGCCCGCCATCGGGCAGTCGCGAATCGTGTTGTTTTCGATCACGATGTTCCGATTGCCCGGCCAGGTGGGCAACGGGCTGCGGCGGTCGGTCCGTCCGAAAAGACTGATCGCACCCAATACGTAGGCGCCGTCGCGGTACAAATCGGCGTCGCGGCAGATGTCTTCGAGCTTGTTGTTGCGGATCGTGATATCCTCGACCCAGCCGGCTTCGCGCCAGAAGTCATATTCAGCGCCCAGGGTGATTGCACTGTGTTTGATCCGGCGGAAGGTGTTTTGCTCGATCAGGCCGTGCGAAGCCATGATGCGTAGCCCTCGGGCACGGTGGTCTTCGAACAGGCAATTGCGGATGACGAACCCGGGAGCGTTGTTGTCGGGCACGTCGAGGAGATCGCCCGGCTCGGCGGCTAGCGGTTCGACCACCGTGAGACGGAACACCGTGCCCCGGCCCTCGGAATTCCGCGGCCAGACCTTGTGTATCGCTTCAAGGTGCTCGGGCTTCCTTTCTTTTAATGGCGTGAACTCGGCCAACTTCGCCGTGCCTAGCACTTCGTAGTTGCCGGGCTGCAGTCTGCGCACCGTGGCTCCTTGGGGCATTACGCTGGCCAGCCGCTCGGGCGAATGCGGCCAGCCGACAAGCAGTTCGGTGAGGTTGGGCCGTTCGAGCACGGTTAGCACGACGCCGTGGAGGTTCACCGAATCGTCGCCCATGAACGAGAACTTGCAGCTCTCGAGTGTCGGGCCGCGCGTAGCGAAAGCGATATTTAGCCCGTCGGCGCAGGTCGAGATCATCCGCGGTTCGGTTGCCCCGGGCGGCGTGGGGCCGGGCTCGATGGCGTAGCGGTAGTAGTTGTCGCCCCGCATGTATCGGCCCAGGTAGGCCGCCCCAGGCGCGGCGAGGAACGTGACATCCTCGATCCGCACGTTTTCGCAATCGTCCATGCGGATGCCGCTGCCGCAGCGCAGGGTCAACACAATGCGATCGCCGACTTCGATCAGTTCATGGTGCCTCGGCACGTAGCCCATGATGAAACGACCGTGACGGGCGTCGACGATCTCTACCTGCCGGGCGTAAATGTCGGGCACCCACGGCTTCCACCGTCGTCGGTCGGGCTCGAAGATGTACCCCTGGCAATACAACACAGCGTCTTCTTCTCGCAGGCCGGGATAGCCCTCGCAGACGGTGAAGTCGTAGCGTTTGCCGTCGTCCGACCGGGCGGTGATGCGACCTTGGACGAAAGGCAATGGGTCGTAGTCGATCGTGAAACCGCGAAGAGTCACATTGCGGCAGCCGCGGAACGACCACCCGGTGCCCTGGTGTTCGCTGAATACCAGAGTGGTTTCCGGTCCCTCGATCACCAGACCGTCGGCATCGTGCAAGTGGAGTTTGCCGTCGATCGTCACGCGGCCCTGCGGGAGCGTTACTCGATCGGCACCCGTCTCAACCGCTCGATCGAGCATCGCTTGTACGGAGATATCTTCAGTCACGGCGGCGAACAATAACAGAACAAGGCCGAAGGTGTGCATGGAGGCGACCAGGGGGGGAGGGCAGGGAGGCAACGAAGGATGTAGTTTAACCCGCCGTGGTCGGACAGGGCAAGAATTCGCCCGGCTGTCTCAGAAGGACTGCGAAGTCCTGGGAGGAAAGCAGTAGCCTGCCAGGGAAGCCGCCTTTTTGTGGCGATCGTCTATTCTTCCGCTCCCAGCCGCACGGGCACGTCGAGCTTTTTCCCGTCGCGGATGACGGTCACCGTAACCTTATCGCCCGGTTGTTTGGCATCGAGTAGGGTGAGGAAGTCGTCGATCGAGTTGACCGGTTTGCCGTCGACGGCCACGATCAGGTCGGCGGCCGAGCGGTCGAGCGTACGGTATTCGTAGACCACGGGGCCTTGTTGCTCTCGGCGACGGATCAACTTTGGGCCTTGCAGGCCAGCCTTTTCGGCCGGGCCGTCGGGCTCAAGCGAAGCAATCAACAACCCCTTGTCGGTGCTGTACACGCGTCCGATGCCGATGTCGGCACGCACGACGCGGCCGTTATCGATCAACTGCGGGATGATCCGCAGCAGGGTGTTTACCGGGATGGCAAAGCCCACGCCCGCGCTCTCGCCCGTCTTGCTGGCGATGGCCGTGTTCATGCCGATCATCCGTGCGCGGGCGTCCAACAGCGGTCCGCCCGAGTTGCCTGGGTTGATCGCGGCGTCGATCTGGATGATCGATTTGATCGTGCGGCTGCTGTGTCGCGCCGGCAGCGACCGGTTCAGACTGGAGATGATGCCCGTGGTAAGCGTTCGCTCCAAACCAAAGGGGTTGCCAATGGCGAATACCCGTTGCCCGACGAGCAATCGAGACGAATCGCCAAAGGTAACCGGGTAGAGCAGTTCGCTGGGGGCGTCGACCTTCAACACGGCCGTGTCGGTTGCCGGATCCATCCCTACCAGGCTGGCCGGGTACGACTTGCCGTTGAACAGGGTAACCTGCACTTCGCGGGCACCGTCGATCACATGGAAGTTCGTCAGAATGTGGCCATGGTTGTCGATCACCGAGCCGCTACCCTCACCCGACGAGGTGACTTCGCGGAGGAAAAAGTCGGTCTGCACACTTCGGGTGTTGATGTTGACCACACTACGGTTGGTTTGCTGATAAACGGCCACATTGACCCGCCCCTCGGGAGTGAGGCCGTCGTCGGGCAAACTGGCCATGGGGCTTCTCGTCGCAACGGCATTCGAGTGGTCGGCAGCCAATTGCCCGGCAGCCGGGGCCGCGATCGTTTTGGCGTGCTCAAAACCTGGGGCACTTGCCGGATCGACGCTCGAAGCGATGGCGTCTGGCCTCCACGGTTGGGTGACTGCCGGATTATGCTCCTCCGCCACAGAGGGATTCTCCGGCACCGGAGGATCGTAGACGACAATGGCCACCAGGGCTCCCAAAATGGCCGAGACAATGCAAAGGGCGAAGGTCTTATTCATGGCAAGCAAGGGCTTTCGAGGGAAGTGACACCCGTAGGTTGAAGTTTGACATGGTGCGAGTGTCGCTCAGCCTCATTTTGTGAATGGGGTGCCACTACTGGCTTGTCCAGCAGTGACTATAACCAACGTGCTTTGGCGTCGCACACTGCTGGACAAGCTAGCAATGGCACCTGCAAAACAAGTATTAGCCACGACATCATACGGCGTTCGGACGGGCTTGGTTCTCTCGTACACACATATTTATTGACGCTTGCATAGCTAATGAACGGAAGGCGACCAACGGGAGCCTGGGTTTCCAGGCGTTCGGTTTTCCGAAGAGGATCATTTTCAATGCAAACATCAATAAGCGTGTGCAGCAAATTCATGGTCGCTGAAACGACCACGCCTTGAGGGTTATTTACAGCTCAAAGGGCCAGAAAACGGGGATCAGTATCCAGGCGGTGATGCCCACCAGCAGTGCCACCGGCCAACCGGCCCGAAGGTAGTCGCGCGGACGATACCCGCCGGGGCCCATCACCATCAAGTTGGTTTGGTAGCCGATCGGTGTTAGAAACGACATCGACGCCGCCAGGGCGATCGCCATGACGAACGGGCGGGGATTCAACCCGCTGGCGGCAGCCATCGCCACCCCAATCGGAAAGAGCATTACGGCCACCGCGTTGTTGCTGATCGTTTCGGTGAACAACACCGTCAACAAGTAGAGCACCGCTAGCAGCACGTAAGGATAGGCCGCCGAGTCGGACGAGACCATAGCGCCTGTGCCACCGGCGAGCCACCCGGCGATGTGTTCGGCGGCGCCGCTGACCGTCAACGCTTGTCCCAGCCCCAACGCGGCAGCGATCGTCAGCAGCACTTGGAGGTCGATTACCGATCGGGCTTCTGCCGCCGCAACGCAGTGAGAAACAACCATCAAGCCGGCAATGGCCAACGCGGCGATGGCGGGCGAAGCGAAACCAGCCAGGGGACTCGTGTCGGGCAACCAACTGGTGAGACTCAGCCACACGATCAAAAGCAGCATCAGCCCGGCCGCCAACCAGGCCCGATGATGGCGCCGCGGCTGCGAGCCCTCGACGTCGGCCACGAGATAGAAGTCGCGGCTGTGCCGATAGCGGGGGGCGAATTCGTGCCGGGTTTGCAACAGCAGCGTGTCGCCCGGCTCGAGTTCGATGTCGCCGATCTTGCGCGGAAGCCGGGTACCATTGCGATGCACGGCCACGACCGCCGCGTTGTATCGCTCGCGGAAATTGGCCGATCGCACGGTCCGTCCCATCAGCGGCGAGGAACTCGACAGCACCACTTCGGTAAGGTGCCGTTGCTGGCGCTGGTGAGGATGGACCTCGTAGCTTAAGTCGGCCGCCGGCACCAAGCCGGGGATTTTTTCCAGGTCGACAATCGTGGTTACCACGCCCGTAAAAACCAAGCGATCGCCGGCATGAATCATGTCGCTGGGGGTCACCGGGGTAATCAGTTCGTCTTCCCGGCTGATTTCGATGAGAAACAAGCCACGTAACTGTCGCAAACCGGCTTCGCCCACGGTTTTGCCCACCAGACGACATTCCGGCTGGACAAGCATCTCGACCAGGTACTCGCGCCGCCGTTCGTCGAACTGTTCGAGCAATTCGGTACGGTTGGGAAGCAGCCGACGGCGGAGCAACAGCAGGCAGCAGGCGCCGACAATCGTGCACGGTAGCCCCACTTTGCCGATCTCGAACATCGACATTTGCCGAAGTTGCTCGTGAAAGCCAGGCAGCGACTCGTAGTGGCCGTCGCCTTGGGTCACGAGGAACTGTTCCTTTTGATACTGATCCTTCAGCAGGCTGTTGACGATCAGGTTCGTGCTGGTGCCGATCAACGTACAGGTGCCACCCATGATGGCTAAGTAGCTAACTGGGATCAGAAGCCGCGAGGGCGAAATACCTCGGCGGCGGCACCAGTCGAGTACCACGGGCACAAACATGGCCACCACGGCCGTGTTGGTCACGAAGGCCGACGTGCCAGCCAGCACGACAGACAGACGCCACATGGCCGAGGTGGTATTTCGGGCATTGCCGAGCAGATGTTGGCCGATCCGGTCGAGTACACCGGTGGTCTGCAGGCCGGCCGCCACGACGAACAGGGCACCGACCGTCAGCAAGGCCGGATTGGCGAAACCGGCCAGCGCCTCGGTGGGCGAGACGACACCGAGCAACGTGACCACCATCAGCCCACCCATAAAGAGGACGTCAGTCGGCGCGCCGCGACGCATTTGCAGCACCACGAAGACGGCCAATGTGACCAGCAAACTGATCAAGGCATGCAATGACATGGGCAAGGATTTTCCAGGGTGGCTGGGCTGCCAACCGAAAGACTGCCAGCCGAAAAGTGTTGTCGCGCCGGGTTCGATGTGAGGCGCGGAAACGATCTACTCTGTTGGGTCGCGGTTTGTCTATCTCGCAGGTGTCACGGCTGACCTCTCGACCTGGCCTCTCAACCTAGTGCTTTGGCAATCTTAAGATGACGGGTTGGGTGCCACTGGCTGCTTGTCAGCCAGTGCCGAACACGGGCACACAAGCTGCCCGTGGCACCCGTAAATTTAAGTTAACAAAGTACTAGCTGCGGAGCCGCCCCGAAGTACCTGATATCTCACTGTATGGGCCACGGTAGCAATATGTCGCGCGTCGCATCTGCGGCCGGGGGGGCGTGGCACGCCATAATCTTGGAAGTATATCGGTTGGACAAAACGGATTGAATGCCAGCTTGCGTTATCGAGGGAAACGAAGAACAGTGGGGTTGCCGCTGCAAACTGCGAAATCGGTACGAATGGTGCGGAATCGACGAACCAGGTCGACCAGGGCCCCTGCGGATTTTCATAAGAATTTTCGGAGCAAAGTGAGACTTTGCGGGCAACGGCGCATCGACCGGCAAAGTTTGCCACGGCCGCCTATCTTCACTTCTTGTGGGGCTACAATCGCGACATCCCGAATGACACTTCGGCCACTGCGGATCGGGCTACCGACAAGATTGTCTGAACCGTACCAAACGCCAAAGTTGCCCTCGCCACTTGACATACGCAGGTTCTGTATGCATGCGGCATTGCCTAATGGCTCTAGTTTAATTTCCCGATACCGTTATCCAGCAGCAATACCCAGGCCACTGGGCGTGGGCAGGGAAACACGTTCGGACAATTCAACACACACTCTCAGGTCGGGTCTTACCGAGGAGGATACGGGAAGATGAGGTGTTCGCACTTAGGATTAGCCACGCTGACTGCGATGGTATGTGGTGCAGTCTTGGCGTTGGGACCGGGAAACGGTCACTTCTGTGAAGCCATGGATTACGGCCCTCAGGTGCCACTCTTCATGAAGGCATCGGTCGCCATGGAAAAGGCCGAGCAAACAGAAGACTGGGACGATTGGTATCAGCGCCAATACGATGGCGGCCAAGCCGAGCCGGCCATCGACGAGCTGAGCCAAGACACAGCCGATCACGGCGACTACCAGTATGAGCACGATTACTACGACGAGTATGGCTACGGCTACGACGACAACTACGACGATGACTACGCCCACGGCGAAGCCCTTGAGACGCCGGAAGCCTACGTCAACGAGTACGACGAACAATACGGCTACGACAGCAGCTACTATGACGACAGCTACTACGACGACTATGACGACTACGATTACGGCTACGACGAGTATCCCTACGGCGACTACGACGCTGAGTACTCCAACGAGTACGAAACCTATCTGACCGAAAATCAGGCCGACACTGAAGCGCAGGATACCGACACCCAGAACGTCGACGCCCAAGACACCGAAGGCGAGTATTCGTACGACCCGGCCGCCGAATACAAGGATGACTACCTCGAGTATTGCGACGGCTACGAGTACGAGCACTACTACGCCGAATACGGCGACGATTTCGCCGACGAGGTCACCGAGGAAAGCCAAGGCGAAGAGGCCTCGGCGCCCCTGATCGGCGACTACTACGAATTTTTCACCGAACTGGGATGTCCCCTCGAAGACAGCTCCTACGTGAGCGACACCGAGGACGACGCTTCGTACGGCGACTATAGCTACGAGCACGACGACTATCTCTACGACGATGCCGGCGAAGATGTCTATCGCTACGGCGAAGATCCGGCGGTCGAAGAGTGGTACCAGGAATACTGGTACGACGAGGATGAGCCCAGCGACAGCGACGCGGACCACGGTGAAGCCACGCCGCAAGCCAATGAGTCGACCGACGCCTCCGAGGCCTACTCCGAAGGCGCCTTGTATCGCTACGGCTATGACGCCACGATCGACGATGACTACAGCTACGACGACAGTTATCGCGATGAGGCTGCCGACTCGGACTATACCTACGAGTACTCTACTCCCGCAGAGAAGTATGGCTACGCGGAAGGCTTAAGCGAGGAATCCGAAGAGTCGCAGGCCGACACCACGGACGAGGCCTATGACGACCACAGTTACGACTACGGCTACGACGACTACCCGTATGACGGCGAGTACGGATACTACGACGAATACGGGTACGATTCGGGAGACGTCTACAACTACGAAGACGAGTACATCGACACCGACGATATCGACACCTACGACACGGGCATGGAAGCGGACGATAATCCCGAGGCGTACGACGAGTACGGCTTTGGGTACGACGACGAGTATGGATACGACTCCGACGGCAATTACATCTACGGCGAAGACTATTACAACGTCTACGGCCCGTACGATGAGCAAGACGGCGTCATGGAAGACGCGGGCACGGAAGCTGGGGGTACGGAAGCCGGTGACGAGGATTCGCACGACAGCCAGTCGGACGCCATGCAGAACGACACGACCTACTGGGAGCAGCAGTATGACGTGGCCGAGGGTGCTTCGTACTATGCTGGCAATGCGATGTTCGCGATGCCGCAGCCGGAGGATGTCTTTCTCTGGCAACCCGGCGAGTTGCTTCACGGCGATGACAAGGAATTGTTGCGCACCCTGTCGCAGCTCGACCAGGTGCCGTCGAGTGTTCGCCGAGCGACGCTGAACGACTACCTCGAGAACATCGGGCCCGAGGCGGTCGATTTCGTCCGACAGTTTGAAGACGCGACCGGAATCGACTCGCTGGGGATGGCCGACGACCTGCCGGCCGCCGCGGTGATGCTGGCCGCGTATCGCATGGTCGAGAGGGCCGGGATGAGCAAGGAAGAGGGCGTTGCCATGCTGCAAAGCGGCCTGGAATACATCCCGGCAGATTGGACCGAGGCGGTCGCCCAAATCACGCGTCGCGACCGGACACCGTTGTCGGCCACCACCATGGGGCGGGACGAGATGGTCGAGGTGCTGCGGGGCTGGGTGTCATCGTCGCTCGAGGGGCTAAGCGGCACGTTTGCCGTCTTTTCGCGACAAATTTCCGACTTGAACCACTCGCTAATGACGGTGGGCCGCCGTGACACCCACCATCTCGACGATGAGTCGGTTCAGAGGGACTGGTTCTAGGCCAGCTCGCCGGGAAAACCGCCGAAAATCGACTGCAAGTCAAATGTGTGGAAGTACTTACGGCCCGGGTGTGGTTGACACGCCCGGGCCGTTCTGTTATGAGTAGGAGTAGTTGCTGCATGGGTCAGTACGCTCAAGTGGGCCAGGGAATCGGTCGACAGGGCCACGGGAAGGGCGATCGCCTAGTTTTTCGTTGGCATATTGGGGTTCCGTCGACTAAAATGAGCGTAAGCCACTTTTTGATGACTGCATTGAACATGGTCACTTTGGGAAGCCGAAAGTCTGGAAATCCAGGCTCCCGTTGGTCGCCTTCCGTTCGTTGGCCATGCAGGCGTCACTAGGAGCCCAAAATCTTTAGCGCGCCTCTTTTCCGGTAGTCAACGGGAGAGGGCCCGTAGGGTTCTTGGGCTGGTTGAAGGGCTTTGTTCGTAGCTTATGGGATTCTCTGCGTGCCCGTCTAACCGCTCGGAACACGGTTGGTTTCGGGGCCCGCGCCGTCTATTTGTCGGAGAGCGTAGACATGTCTGGACACTTTCTGTGCCGTGCGGCGGTGTTGTCACTGGCCACCACGGTCGTGGTTCTTCTGGCCGGTAACAGCATGGGGGCTGAGCCGAGTTCCGAGGCAGCTCGACTTGACCTCTTCTCAAGTTCGGAAGGCATCAACTTCTTCGCACTCAGCTTGAAGGCTAATGCTTCCGCACCGATTGCAGAGGGACAAGACCTTGTAGTCTTGTTTGACACCTCGGCCAGTCAAACCGGCGATTATCGAGCCGATGCGCTGGCCATTCTGGGCGATACGTTGAAGGCTCTTGGGCCGGACGATCGCGTCCAACTGATGGCTGTCGACCTGAATGCGATTCCGTTGACTAAGGGATTCGTGGCCCCTACCGGTCCCGAGATGGCCGAGGCCCTGACGAAACTCGATCGCCGCGTGCCGCTCGGTTCGACCGATATGGAAAAGGCTTTGAAGACGGCTGCCGATAGTTTTACCGACGACGGTAAAGCTCGGGCAGTCCTCTACGTGGGCGACGGAATGAGTGCCGCCAATCTGCTGGGAACCGACAAGTTCGCCCAGCTTACGGCGACGCTCGCCGACCGCCATATCCCCGTCACCAGTTGCCCGGTAGGACCCCGCATCGACCGGCAGTTGCTGGGGGCTCTAGCCGGTCAAACCGGTGGCATGATTGTCGATCTCAGTCCCGAGGCGGGCGAAGTCTTGGCCGCCGTGGCCAAAACGCCCGTGATTTGGGCTGCCGACGTGAAGTGGCCTAAAGGTTTCACCGTGTATCCGAAACGGATGCCGCCGTTGCGTTTGGATCGCGACAGCGTAGTGATCGGAACCTATCCGGCCGCCGAAAAGGGTCCCTTCAACGTAGAGGTCGACGGCGAGGGCCCGCAGGGTAAGCAGAAGCTGGATTTTGCGATCGTCCCGGGTAAATCCAACGAAGATAACAACTACCTCGTCGAACTGGTCGACCGTGCCAAAGTCGATGGGGGCGTGAGTATGCCGTTGATCGACTCGTCGAGTCTCCTGGTGGCCCAAACTGAAATTAGTCGTGGCGTAAAGAGCCTCGGCCAATTGGCACGCCAAGCCTTGGCCGCAGGGAATCTCGACAACGCCGAACAACTGGCCACCGAAGCCTTGAAGCAGGACCCGGGTAACCCAGAAGCCGTGGCCATCCAAAACGCGATTGCCAAACGGCGTTCGGGCGAAGCGCCTGCCGCGGGTGCTGCGGAACCCATGGGGGCGCCGGCCGTGGCGCAACCGCCGCTGGGTGGCGCCGACGACCTGAATCTGGTCGGTCCCGGTGGGGCACCTGCTTTGCCCGGCGACGCGGGAGCCTTTGCCGAAGCCATCCAGCAGGAACAACGCGTGTTGCAGCAGGTCATTCAGACCCAGGTGCAAAACGCGGTGAACGAAGCCCGAGGGCTCATGGACACCAATCCCGAGGCCGCTTCGCAGAACCTGAAACTCACCCTGGAAACCGTGCGGCAAACGCCCGACCTCAATCCCGAGGTCCGCGACCAATTGGCCGATATGGTCCAAGCGGCCATCCGCGAGGCCGAACGTCGCCAGGTGGAGCACGAGCACTACATGCAGGATCTGCAGGAGCGTTTGGCTCGGGCAAAAGAAGAAAAACTGCTCAACGAAGAATTGGCCCGCAAAGAGCAGAAGCTGAAGCAGCTTATGCAGCGTTTCAATTCGTTGATGGTTGAGGGCGAGCCGCGTTTGGCCGAGGAAGTGGCAGCCGCCGAGGCGATGGAACTGGCGCCCAACAATCCCGTGCCCGTGGCCGCTACGCTCTATGCCCGAACCTCGGGCTACCTGAACGATGCCATGGAGTTACGAGTGGCGCGGCAAAAGGGTGTGGTCGACATGCTCTACCAGGTGGAGCGTTCGCATGTGCCCACGCCGGACGAACCGCCGATCGTCTACCCCGATGCCGAAGTGTGGCAGAACCTGACCGCCCGGCGTTCGGAGAAGTACAAGTCGATGACCCTGGCTACCCGGGGTAGCGCCGAGAAAAAGATCGACGAGGCGTTGAAGTCTCCCACGCAATTGGAGTTCATCGAAACGCCGCTTTCCGACGTGGTCGACTATCTGAAAGACTACCACGACATCGAAATCCAGATCGACAACAAGGCACTCGACGACGTAGGTATTGGTACCGATACCCCGATTACGAAAAACCTCAAGGGTATCACGTTGCGTTCGGCGTTGCGTCTGATGCTTCGCGAACTGGACTTGACCTACCTCATCGCCGACGAGGTGTTGCTGATCACCACGCCCGAAGAGGCCGAAAGCCGTTTGACCACCAAGGTCTATCCGGTGGCCGACCTGGTGTTGCCGATTCGTGACGCTGGTTTCTCCGGCGGCTTCGGTGGCCTCGGTGGTGCCGGTGGTTTTGGCAGCGGCATGAGCGGTGGCGGCGGTGGCGGTGCCTTCGGCGGTGGCGGCATGGGTGGCGGCGGCATGGGCGGCGGCATGGGTGGCATGGGCGGCGGCGGCATGGGTATGTTCAACGTGCCCGTCGAAGTCGTTCCCCAGGCCGAACCCCAAGGTTTCCGCGCTTTCGCCGTCAACGACGATCTCTCGCAGCCCGTTCCGACGGAAAAGCCGGCGCAAGCGAAGAAACAGGTCGAGAAGATCGAAGTCAACGTCGCCCAAGGAACGTCGCCCCAAGCGATGTGGGACAGCTACTTCGAACAAAACGATCCGACGCCCAAGGCCGTCCAAGACGGTGTGCGCCGGCTGATGAACAAGCAGAAGTACGACCACGTAATCGCTCTGATTCAGGCCGCCTTGCGGCACCGTCAGGCGCAACCGTGGATGTATGAAGCCATGGCCCTGGCCATGCAGGCCGCCGAACGGCCCCAAGAAGAGATTGAGCGGGTCGTGATGTCGGCCGTCGACTTCATGAACAGCCCGGCCGACCTGATGCAGATCGGTGTGTATCTCTCGCGGTTGGGGATCAACGAGCGGGCCTTGCAGGTGTTCCGTCAGGTGTCTGACATCGCTCCCTTGTGGCCAGAACCGTATATGCACGGCCTGAAGGTAGCACGGCGTCTGAACGACCTCGACGGCATGCAGTGGGCTTCGCTGGGGATCGTGAGCCAGGCCTGGACGAAGGACCAGCAAGACGTGTGGCGGGCCGGTTTGTTTGCCGCCAACGAAACACTTCGCCAGTTGCGGGCCGCGGGCCGTGAAGAAGATGCCAAACGGTTCGAGGCCGCCTTGAACGAATCCGTCCAGCGCGACTGCAAAGTGGTGGTCTCCTGGACCGGCAATGCCGACGTCGACATCCTGGTCGAGGAACCCTCCGGCTCGGTCTGCTCGCAACGCACGCCGCGCAGCAGCGGTGGCGGTGTGATGATGGGCGATGCCTTTGCCACCATGGGACACGGTGGCGAAAAGGTCTACCGCGAAACCTATATTTGTCCTAAAGGTTTCAACGGCAAGTACCGCGTGATGGTCCGCCGTGTTTGGGGTAAGGTCAACACCGGCAAGGTGAAGGTCGATGTGGTGACCAGCCTTCGCGGTACCGAACAGAAAAGCAGCAGCACCCGCGTGGCGCTGAAAGACAACAAGGCGGTCATCGCGTTCGAGTTGGATAAGGGACGCCGCACGACCCCGGTCGAAGACCAGAAGCTGGCCAATGCCGCTATCGGCGAAATGGTGCTCGGGCAACAGCTCGGCCGCCAGTTGGCCGGACAGCAGGTGAGCCAGCAAGTGTTGGCTCAGCAGTTGGCCGCAGCAGGCGATAACAGCGCGTTGGGCGATTTCCTGCGTGCTCGTGCCTTGGCCAACGACGACGACGACGACAATTCCGGCAACGCCAGTTGGATTGTCGGGGCCGTGGGCTACCAGCCGGTAATCATTACCCTGCCGGAAGGTGCCAACCTGGCGGCCACTGCCGTGATCTCGGCCGACCGTCGTTACGTGCGTATCACCTCGGTGCCGTTGTTCTCCGGTGTGTCGGAAGTGAATGTGTTCAACTACTCCACCGGTGAAAATACCCAAGGCCGCGGTGGTACGGGCGGTCAGGGGTACAGCGGGCTGTTCGGGTCGTCCGGCGGCAGCGGTTCCAGTAGCTCCAGCTCCAGCAACTCCAATAGCAGCAATAACAACAACTAGGCTTCTTCCGTCGGCAGTGTTCCGACGCTGTGGCGGTCGAGTTTACCTCCAGACAGGCTGAGTTCCCTGGCGTTGGGACTCAGCCTGTTTTTCGTATCACGCCCGGCTGGATGTCGAGATCCAGATCCTCGACCAATCCGGCTCGCAGCCGTTCGACCGCGATGGCTCCCATCACGGCGTTGTCGGTGCAGAGTTTCAGCGGGGCGATGTGCAGTTCGACCTTCGCTCGTTGAGTCTCCTCCTGGAGTCGCTCGCGGAGCCGGGCGTTGGCCGCTACGCCTCCGCCGACGCACAGCGTCGTCATGCCCGTTTCTCGCAGCGCCCGCAGGGCCTTGCCCACCAGGCAGTCGACAACCGCCTCCTGAAAGCTCGCGGCCACGTCGGCAACCTGTTGTTCGGTGAGGTTCAAGTTGGCGAAGTCCGGTCGCCCGGGCCCGGCGATCTCGTAGCGCACGGCCGTTTTCACACCGCTGAAGCTGAAATCCAGGCCATCGCTTTCGCGCATCATCGCCCGAGGAAAGCGATACGCTCGGGCGTTACCGCCTTCGGCCGCCCGTTGGATCGAGGGCCCGCCCGGATAAGAGAGGCCCAGCATGGCGGCCACCTTGTCGAAGGCCTCGCCGGCGGCGTCGTCGATCGTGGCGCCCAGCATGTCGAAGCTCAACGCGTCGTCGCAGCGGTACAAGCTGGTATGCCCTCCGCTGACGATCAGCCCCACGCAGGGAAACACCTCGCGCCCGGCCGCCAGCCGACAGGCGTAGAGATGGGCTTGCAGGTGGTTGATTGCCACCAGCGGCAGCCCGTGAGTAACGCACAGCGTTTTGGCCGCCACCAGCCCCACCAGCAGCGATCCGGCCAGGCCCGGCGTGTTGGCCACGGCCACGGCGTCCAATTCGTCGAGCGTAACGCCCGCCTTGCGGAGCGTTTCGTCGATCACGGGCAAAATCCGCTCCAGATGTGCCCGGGAGGCGATCTCCGGCACCACGCCGCCGAATCGCTGGTGAAGATGATCTTGCGAGGCAACGACCGAGCCGCGGACCTCTAGCTGGTCGGTAATCACGGCGGCCGCCGTTTCGTCGCAACTGCTTTCGATAGTAAGAATGTTCATAGATGCGAGTGTACGCCGAGGGATAGCCACCGGGCAAGGGGCCGTCTATACGCCAGGCTGATCCACCGGGTAGCCGCGATAGCTCTGCTATCGGGGCGGCGCAGCCGCACGAGGCATGGAAGACCTGCTGATGCCTCCTCTGCCTTCGGCACCCCGATAGCAGAGCTATCGCGGCTGCCCGTTACCCGTATTTGCGTGGATTAAACTGCCCCGTTCTCCAGGCGAGCCCCCGCTTCAGTGTGGTTGACATTGGCCCATAGGCACTGCTAGGGTAATTGACGAGTCGCCTGTCCGTTCCGCCCATCCACTCGGAGTACTCATGCATAACGACGACCACGATCCGCCGTTCAGCCTTTGTCCTTATTGCCAGTCGAAGGTGGACAACGAGGCTACCGAGTGTCCCGACTGTGGCGGGTTGTTTCCCGCGTTGCGGCATCGCAGAGGCGAACCGATGTGGGGTGCGATTTGCGGTGCGGTTCGTGGCCTCTTCCTGATCGGTTTTTTCGCCACGCTGTTTGCCATCTGGAAGCTATTGGTTCCGCCACTCACGTTTGAGGAACCATGCGTTGTTATTTGGTGCGTGGCGATCACGGCGTTTCTCTTCTGGCTGGGCGGCCGATGTCATGAGCGAGCGTACCACGTGCGGTTGTGATGAGTTTTTGGGATATGGGCCAGTGGTACCCAACGAAAAACGTTCGGGCGATACAGATTCGTCGTCGGCACGATTTCAGGAGCCAATCCCCATGAGACAACTCGGTGCCTCGGAAAAATACAAGCTGACCAAGCTCGTCAGCAAAGGCTGTCATCCGGATGAGATTGACGAATACCTGCTAAGCCTGGGCGTTTTGGAGCATGAACTCGACGCTGTCTACGAGGAGCTTGGACTTTCGATCCCAAAACTTCGAGCAAGATACCGAGAGAAAAAACGTAACCGGTATTTCGGAGTAGCATTGGCTCTGCTGTCGTTGGCCGTTGCCATCGTGTCGCTTTCGTCGAGCGGCACGGTTGTCGTTTCGATCGGCGTGTTTTGCTTTGGTTTGGCTATGGCAATTACGGGCGAGAATTATCTGAAGCAGATAGTACGATAATTATGCGACACGACAATCCCTTCGCCTCACCGAATGAAGTGTCAGTTGCCAACGACGCGGCTCGACGGAAGACTCGGTGGCGAGTAATTCCCGTGACACTGCTTTACATTTGTGGAGGGGTCAATCTTCTAGGCGGCTTCGCCCCCCCTCTAGTGTCGCTTGCAACCGGTACTTGGCGTCATGCTCCGGATTGGTCGCTATTCGTTTCGTGTTGTTTCCTCCACGGTTTCGGTGGTGCAACGCTATGCCTCGGTGGCTGGTGGGGATGGAAGGGCCGTTGGTTGCGGATGATAATAGCAACTGTCGTTGGAATTGCGATGGCGTCGTTGGCTAGCCAGGGTCTGAATTAGCTCCTTGGCTGGCACTTGGTTGAGGAGCAGCTAGTGGTTTCCCAACGCCCATTGAAAAACAGGAGCCATACCATGACCGATGAACTCGACGAGGTCATCCGGCAGATTCTGCAAGACTATCGACACTTGATGACCGAGGCCGAGCGCCGGGCGGATCGGGCCTTTGTGTTTCAGGAAAAGATGCAAGAGGCCGACGACCCGCAGGTAGTCGCCAAAATGACGGCCGCTATGCGCGAGGCCCTCGAAGACCGCAACGCCGAGATACTGTTCGAGAAGGGCCGCGAGTGCTTCCTCCGCGACGTCGCCCGACGCGTGGTGGCCAAGCACGGGGCAACGCTCCCCCGCTGCGACACGTGTGGCGCCGTGCTGAAAACGCCCAAGGCCAAAGAGTGTTTCGCCTGCGACGACGACAACCCCGCCGTGGATGACGGTCCCTCGTAGCCTGCCGCTGGCTTGCTTGTCAGCCGTTGGCGGCGATGGTACGATCGTGGCTTCACTATGCTGGAACCCATAGAATGTGACACAAAGACCTTCTCCCCTCGCCCCTCCGGGGAGAGGGGCCGGGGGTGAGGGGACTTTGGAGACAAGGGCTTTCCCCCCATCAGATTCTCCGGCTGCCCACATTCGACCGCCGTGCCGCCCTATGAAAGACTCGCTAGAACATCTGCCCGATCGCAAACGCCACGATTTGCACCGCCTGACCGAGACAATCCGCGAGACGTGCAACGACGTCGAAATGATCGTCCTCTACGGTTCCTACGCGCGGGGCGATTACAAGGAAGAGGCCGATCTCGATCCGGATCGCAAGTCGGGCGCTGCCTCCGACTACGATATACTCGTCGTCACGACCGAGAAAGACACCGTCCGAAACGGCCATCTCTGGACCAAGGTAGACCGCCGGCTCCAGGCCCTTGGCCTGTCGGCCTATCCCCGAGTGATCGTCCACGACCGCTGGTTTCTGGCCAAGGCGCTAGGTCAGAAACACTACTTCTTCAACGACATTTTCGTCGAGGGCGTTGCCCTATTCGATTCGGGCGTATTCGTGCCGACGGTTCGCGAAAAGCTTACGCCGGAAGAACGCAGGGAAGCGGCCCAGGAGCATTTTGAGCATTGGTACGATTGGGCGAAATCGTTTCACGCCAGTTTCAAGTACGACATGAGTCGTGGCGACCTGAAACCGGCCGCGTTCCACCTTCAACAGACGGCCGAGTGTACGTACAAAGCTTTGCTTCTCGTCTACACCAACTACACGCCCTACAACCATTATCTCGATTGGTTCGACAAAGCGATCCAGGAAGTCATTCCCGACCTGCCCGACTTTTTCCCCCGCGAGACCAAAGAGGCCGAGGACCGTTTCAAAAACTTCGACTACGCCTACATCGGCGCCCGTTACAAACCAGACTACCGCATCTCGGAAGCCGACCTGCATTACTTCGCCGAACGGGTAGAACTGCTCATGACGGAAACCGAATTCCGCTGCCAGGCATTCCTTGAGACGTTGCCGAAATCGCCATAACTTACTGTGTGGCACTATCGACGTGTGCCACTGGCTCTGCCAGTGCGCCCTCGGCCTTCCTTCGGGACACAATCAATCGCAACAGGAGGAAACTAAATAACAAATCGTCGGTGTATCGTTTTCGGATGTGTCACCTCAGACACATGTAATGCCAACCGTAACACCGCACTGGCAAAGCCAGTGGCACACTCTTCAGAGCCCTCTTGCAGGTGCCACCATGCCGTGGAACCGAGAGGAAGTTAGGTATATTGGGTGGATAAGCAGTCAGTACGTAACACCCAAAATCAAAGAGAAGACAGCATGCGGCGACGTGTATACAACCTCGAATTCAGACGGAAATGCCGGGAAATGACCCTCTTCGGTTACCGGTTTTATAGAGTCGATGAGTACGAAGACCGGTTGCGCGCGCTCCAGCACCTCACGAGTTCTGTGGGCGAGTATCAGATAAGGGCACATACGGGCGGTCATGCGCATACCGCGTATGTGGATTGTCCGGCTCCCGAACCTGCGGCAGTCTTGGCATGGAATAACAAGGACGTGTCAGCGTTGGCAGATATCCTGCTCCTTCTTTCACTTTTCACAACTCGGTGTGTGTTGGTAGATGCAGACGATGACGCAACAAACAACACTCCGCTCATCATAGCCGATCCTCGAGTCTCTCCATGGGGTGGCGTACTTGCCACTTCGATTCCTTACGAGCCGTCGCGTCTTGAAGACGAAGCGAATGATCACACACTTTACAGGATCTACGACAGAGGCCTGGAAATCCATCTAAACGAGGTTTACCGTCACATCCGCGATCAAAACTGGCTCGATCTGTACCGCCGCGGATACTTTCTTCTGCTCTTTCAGTGGGCTATACAGCAGCGCACAGTGAACGCCGCATTTATTCATTGCTGGACCATTTGGGAACACCTCTTTGCAATACTCAACGACAATTGGATGTCGAAAAATCACATCAGGAAGTGTCCTGCTGTTGAGAAGATTGCATTCATGATCGTCAAATATGCTGTCAAGGAACGGCTTTCCGAAAAGGATAAGTCTCGGCTCCACGCATTGGCGAATATTCGGAACCGCCTAATTCACTACGGTGCGTTTCCGGAAGAAGGTATTCATTCGTCGAATGCTGTTATGTTTATCCGAATGACCGAGTTCATTGTTGCACGTATACTCGGCCTTCAGCCGTCGAACATCTTTGGAACCGTCGAAAAGTTTGAAGAGTTTTTGGACTCAAGACTGGCAGGTGGCAGATCGTGACTTGTTTTGCTCTGATGCCACTGCCAATGTGTGTTACTGGTTTCAACGTGATGTAGGAAGATCGAGCGAAGCGAGCCCCACCGGTTTTCTTTTTCCGAGAAAAGGACGCGCCGAATCAGACGGTAGACCGTGTTTTGTACGAGCTTGGGCCGTCTGGCATTTGTTGGTTGCGTCAGAGGGGAAAAAGCGCCAGGAACGTTCCACCAAGCCCTACAGACACGTACACGAACATCGGCGATACTACAAGCTGTGTACAAAATGGCAGTTGCGAAAGTTTTAGCGATATTCGGTTCCTGACACGAATGGCACTGTTGCTTGCAGTATAACGACTTAGGGCGATCGTGTCATTTGCTGCGTTTGCCGCGGACGAGGTCCTTGTCGTGGCGGGCTTCGTGACGGGGTTTCGTGAGGAGGCGTTGCGATTTGGGCCGGCGTTTGATCGCTCTCGGCTCGATGCGGTTGGGGCGATCGCCCACGCGATGTTCCGAGAGATTGTAGAGAAACACGTCGACAAGCAGCGATCGTTGGGATTCGGGCATGGCGAGCGCGACGGACCAACCCGCACCGACTTGCTGCAGCGCCGCGGCGAAACTCAACTGTCGGGGGGAACACTCCCTGTCCAAAGCGGCCTGGAGCATCGTTCGGCGGATCAGGTTATAAGCCAAGAGGCCCACCCAAATCTCCCTGCGAATCATCTCCGGCGACTTGCAGCGGAGCACGTCCAGGCCCATGGTGATCTTGACCGCGCGGAGATCGACTTCCACCATCCAGCGTTTGTGGTAGAGCGCAGCGATTTCCTCAGCGTCGTGGAGCATCGCGTCGGTCAGCGTCGTGACGACCACGAACGAGTCGGTGCGAAAGCCTACTTGGTCGACCCGCACGTGGAACTCGCGTATTTCCAGGAATTTTGGCATTCGCCGGTAGGTCGTCTCGTTCATCCACGCGGGACAAGCCGGGCGTTGCCACCGCACCAGATGGTGTCTGTGCCCTAGGGACTTGCCGCGCTGGAAATCGGTCTTGCGAATCTGGTGTTGACGGACTACGGCGTCGATTCCCTGCTCGGCGGCCAACGCCAGCATGAAGTAGGAGCACATGAATCGGTCGGCGACGAAGAGGTCGCCGGGCCGCAAGGAACCGAGCAGTTGGCGAAAAAGGGCCGTCTCGCCCGTCTTCTTTCCGGAGTAGGGTCCGATGGCCATGTCCTTCACCATGCCGGTGCAGAGCGACATCATGGCCACCAGGCGAATCATGGGGAAACCGAGTCCCGGCTTCTGGCTGCTGGGTTGAGGCCAGGCGGCCTGATTGGCCCGCGTGTCGGGCATGCTCAACGTCGTGCCGTCGACCAGGTAGACGTGTCGTCCGTGCCAGAGCCATCGCGTGGGCGAAGCGTCCTCGCTCCGTGCGGCCAGGGTCGTGGCGAGGCGGTGGAGGACCGCCAAGGGCAGCTTCGCCCGGGCGCGACAGAAGCAGGCGGTATCGCCCGAAACTTGTCGTCCGGCCGCGGCCATCAGGGCAACCACCCTCGCCACGGCGGCGACGCAACTTCGATGCTCACCCTTGAAGATCGCCTGGGAGAGAAACGCCCAAAGGGTGACCTGAGGGGTATATACACCCTTCTCGTCCTGGGCGAAGCGGACGCCCTCGGCATCAAAGGCGGCTTGAATCTCGTCCTCCGGCAGGGCCTCGGCAAACGGCAAGTCGTCGCGCGACAGGAACGACTTCAGCACCAGGCGAAACTGGCGTGGCAGAAATCTGCCAGATGTGCGAAAACACATGAGACCTTCCTCGGCATCCAGCGGTCAGCGCCCGCTGCCAAGGAAGGTCTCGATGGGCCAAAGGATACCCCAAGGAAGGCCCTCGACCCAAGATCAGTTTAGCAAAAACGGCGTCTTCGCCCAACACGGCACAACGCCCCGCCCAAGGTCCGCGCAGCCGCCGAATACACCTCGCAACGTAAGTCCTTTCGCATCAATCGACAGTGCCATTCGTTCCTGACACCTTTATTCCCGGCGCTGCTCACACTGGCTAGCAAGCAGTCAGTGGCACCCAATGACTGGCTTGTGGTGAGGCGTCAAGATGAATCGTCGGGCCGGGCTGGTCGTTGGCCATCCCGACGGGTGGTAGCACGTTAAGTTGCTATTACCAAAAAACTTACGGAGACGGTCCAGCCGTTTTCCCGTTGCGCGCACTTCGCGCAGATACCGATTTTTGGCCGGCCGCGCAAGTTGTTTTACAGCAATACCTTACGCGGCAAATGCGCGGACTTGTTGAACAGTGATTCGAGCAACCGAAAAACGGGTCGACGGGCGGCGGCGTAAGTCGTTGGGAAGAAAGAGGTAACGCGATGGAGCCAATTTGAACAGATACCCCCAAGTCCAAGTGTGGGCATTGATCAACTACCGCAGAAAAAGAAAAAATCTTTGCCGCCAAACACGGGCTGACGAGCAGCCCGTGGCACCTCGCCCGCAACACGCGTTCCGAATCCCTCGCCCCTCGACTGTTCTCACATTGCGCTGCGCAGTGCTCGGGCCTCGGGCTGGTTGCCGGTGAGGCTGTGTAGCAGGCGTTGCCAACTCTGCGGCGAGCCGGGCGTGATCCGGCCGAGCACCCGGGGGACTTCCGTGCCCGTGACCGACGTCTGGTTGGCCGGCACTTCGTCTAAGTGGAAAAGGGTGAGCATCGCAATGGCGGCCGGGCCGAGGGCCATGTCGGAGAGGCCCAATTCGGCCAGGTGGACGATCGGTCGCTCGGTGCGCCGTCCGATTTCACGCAACAGCAAACCGTTGTGCTGGCCGCCGCCGGTTACGACGATCTCTTCGACGTGAGCGTCCTGCGGTAACCGACGCAGAAACGTTCGGGCAACCGTTTCGGCCAGGAAATGGGTCGCCGAACAGAGCAGGTCGCGCACCGCCCAACCATTGTCCACGGCCATCTGTACCGAGTCGGTCAAAAACCGCTCGGGCCGCACACCCCGCGGATGCCATCGCGGCAGGGGATGCACGAAACAGGGGTCGGCAAGCCAGTGGTCCAACAGCTCGGGGATCTGACGGCCTTGCACGGCCAACCGTCCGCCCGGGTCGAACCGCTGCTCGCCGGCGGTTAGTTGTTCGGCCAAGCGATCGAGGAGGATGGTACCCGGACCTACTTCGAACGCCAGGATTCGCCCGGTGGCATTGCGCGTGCTTTCGGCCGGCAGGTAGGTAAGCCGGATCGTGCGGCCCAGGTCGAGCAACACCCGGGCCGTTTGAGGGTTTTTGAGCAACATCCACTGCGCGAGGGCAGTAACGGGTCCGCCGAGTCCTCCGCACGCCACGTCGCGGGCGGGAAAGGCGTCGATGATGTTTAGCCCGGTGGCCTCGGCAAGCCGGGCCGGATCACACAATCCGAGGTAGCCAGTCGGGTCGTTGTCTTCCGATTTCCAAAGTCCCGGATCGTGTACTCCCACGGCCAACACGCGACCCGGCGCCACGCCCGACTCGGCCAACAGGTCGAGGACCAACGGGGCCTGTAGATCGACGAGACTTGCGCGAAGGCCAGCCAACGATCCGGCCGACGCACCTTTCTTCGAGGCCAACGCATCGAACAACCGCGTGGCTTCGCGGGGAAGTTCGGCCTGAAGTACGCCGGCAACCTCGGCGCGAATTTGCAGCCCACGATCGCTTGCCGAAATGACCGCGGCGGCCATCCGTTCGCATCGTGGCGAGGTCAACAGCCCGACCACCCAACGGCGAGGCGGTTCGGCGTGGGAACGGTCGAAGCGGAGTAGTCGAGCCATGGTCGCAAATCCTTTGCGCAACAGGTTCCCATGGATCGCACCCCTGACGATGAAGTAGCACGACCCACGGGAGCTGACACTCGGCGGAAAACTGGTGCTTCGTCCAACCTGAAGTTACGGGTGCCACTGGCTGCTCGTCAGCCAGTGCTGAACATGGGCATACAAGCTGCCCGTGGCACCCAACCCATCATTCGAAGTTTGGCGCAGTACTAGGCCACCATTCGCATTTCGATGACTTCGCCCGCCACACCGGCGAGGAATTCCTCGAAGATCCGCAAATCGAGAGCAGAAGCCGATTCGGCTTCGGGGTGGAATTGGGTTCCAATGGCCCACCAGTCGTCCATCGTGCTTTCGATGGCCTCGACAACACCGTCGGGACATCGGGCGGTAACCGCAAAGCCGGGCGCCACATCGTCGATGGCCATGTGGTGCATGCTGTTCACACGGATTTCGCCTTCGCCATAGACGCGTTCCATGAGCGAATCGGGCTCGACTTCCAACGCGTGCCGATGGCTACGATCCATAGTGTCCCAGTGCGGCAGGGCCTTGGGAAGGTCTTCCGGAATGTGCAGAAACAGACTTCCCCCCTGGAAGACGTTCAGCAATTGCATTCCTGCGCCGATGCCAAACACGGGCATGCGGCGTTCGGCAATCAGACGCATCAGCGTACGCTCGAATTGTTCGCGGCGAGGATCCATCAGCCGTTGCGACGGATGGACCATATAGCCGTCGTACCGTGGGTCCAAGTCGGCACCACCGGTGAGCACGACGCCGTCGAGCGTGTTGAGGATGCGAATCAGATCCTCCTCATCTTCCAGAGGAGGGATAACAACGGGTACGGCACCGGCTTTGGTTATCGCATCGAAATAACCGGCAGCCACATAAGAAAAAGCGGGCGAATCCTTTCGAGCCGAACGGTAGTCGGCAGTCACACCAATCATTGGTTTGGCAGCCATCCTGCACTCCTCCATGACACATCGTGTGTCCGCATTGGGAATTTAAGCCGGGAGCAAGGCACAAGACTGCCCGCACTGTAGCGCGGCGGCCGAACACGGCCAGGAGAAGAAAGAAAGTCACGCGCCAGCAGATCTGCGACGTCGACACTGCCTTGTGCCGTTCGCGATCGGCGGCCTGGGTGGTTCAGTCCCTGATACCCAGCCGCGTTCCTTTCCCGCCAATCCTTGGGCCCGACCGGGCCACTAAAGCGGGCGATGTCCCTATCGTTTTATGAGAGCCTTGAGTCTCCTACAGCTTCGACGCGTCACCGTCGGGTTTTGGGGTGCAAGTCAGGAAGGAGTTTAGGCGCTCGTCAGAGAATTGACAAGCGAATCCAATATTTTGGGTTATATTGATTGTGACGCCACAACATGGAGTGTCGCTAGCACTGCATTCATGCGGGCAACCACATTGACGCGAGGTGTTTTCTGTGGCCAGCCACACCGCCGGCCGGGTTGACGGGACTTGCCGAGGAGTTTTGCCTTTCAGGGTTCTTTGGGGTGCCACACCCACGCTGGCGTGGGTATGCCGAAACTTCAGCGAACATGGGCACGCAAGCGTGGCCATGGCACCCCTATTTCTTATGATTGCCAAAGCACTAGTGCCTCTGTTTGCCTCGTGGATCGACGGGTTGTGTGGCAGCATCAGGTGGCTCTCGTCAGTCAGTGTCGAACGCGGGTCACCAGCCGCCCCCCCGTTTACCCCCGGCCAAGTGCCCGTTATGTTGGCCTTTTGCCTCTGGTCGCATACTTTTCTCGGTGACGCGCCCTGTTGCGTCACCGGTTTGGTCGACGGCCCTGCTGCCTCATGTCGTTACCGGTTCGGAAATTCATGATTTATCAAAACGTCTGCCTGGAATCGATCGCCTACACGTTGCCCGAGGAGATCGTCACCTCCGAAGAAATCGAACAGCGACTCGAACCGCTCTACAAACGCTTGCGCCTGCCCGAGGGCCGGCTCGAACTGATGAGCGGTATCCGCGAGCGAAGGTTCTGGCCGCCCGGGATGCGTCCCAGTGTGAAGAGCATCGAGACGGGCGAAAAAACCATCCGAGCCGCGGGAATCGACCGCCGCCACATCGGCGCCCTGATCCACGGTTCGGTGTGCCGCGACTTCCTCGAGCCGGCCACCGCCTGTGGCGTCCACCACCGCCTGCAACTGCCCAGCGAATGCCAAATCTACGACGTGTCGAACGCCTGTCTCGGCATCCTCAACGGCATCGTGCAGGTGGCCAACATGATCGAGCTAGGGCAAATACGTGCCGGGCTGGTCGTGGGTACCGAAAGCAGTCGCAACCTGGTCGAGGCCACCGTCGAGCAACTCAACCAAAACACGTCGCTTTCGCGCAACGACATCAAAACGGCCGTGGCTTCGCTGACGATCGGTTCCGGCAGCGCGGCCGTGTTGCTTTGCGACCGAGAGCTCAGCCGCTCGGGCAATCGCCTTCTCGGTGGGGTCGTTCGCACTAATACCGACGGCTGCGAACTCTGCCAGAGTGACGGGCTCAGCGAGATAATGAACACCGACAGCGAAACGCTCATGCGCGAGGGAATCCGCGTGGCCGAGCAGACCTTTGCCGAGTTCCTCGAATGCCTGGGCTGGACGGTCGGCGATGTCGACAAAACGTTTTGCCATCAAGTGGGCCGTGCCCACCGCAAACTCATGCTGGAGTCGCTGGGGCTCAGCCCCGAAATCGACTACCTCACGCTGGAAACCCTCGGCAACACGGGCTCGGTAGCCTTGCCAATGACGGCCGCCGTGGGAATCGAAAACGGCCACCTACAGCCCGGCGACCGCGTCGGCCTACTGGGAATCGGCTCGGGCATCAACGTGATTATGCTGGGCATCGAATGGCAAAACGCGTGACTTGGAATTTATTGTTTATGATTTGGGATCTCTGATTGGGGGTGATTGCCGATAGTTCGTGAACTACCACGCGTATCACAAGCCCAGGGGTTGCAACCCCTGGGATCGGAGCGTCTAATCATGTAGCCTTCTCACCCCGTTGCTGCAAACCAACTTCACTCGACCACCATTCGAGCAGTGGAAAATGCAAACATCCTTAGATCACTTGCCCGAGGAAAAGCGTGAGGAATTGCGGCTTTTGACCGAGACGATTCGCACCGTGTGCAACGACGTGGAAATGGTCGTCCTCTTCGGCTCCTACGCGCGGGGCGATTACAAGGAAGAAGAAGACCTCGACCCGGACCGCAAGTCGGGCGATGTCTCCGATTACGATATCCTCGTCGTGACGACCGAAAAAGACACGGTCCACAACGGCCATCTTTAGGCGAAGGTGAAAGACCGGCTTCATGCCTTAGAGCTGTCGGCCTATCCCCGGCTGATCGTTCACGACCGCTGGTTTCTGGCCAAGATTCTGGGAAAGAAGCACTACTTCTTCAACGATATTTTTGTCGAAGGCATCGCCCTGTTCGACTCGGGCGTATTCGTGCCAACGATCCGCGAGAAGCTTACGCCCGAGGAACTGAAGGAGGCCGCCCAGGAGCATTTTGACCAGTGGTTTCCGAAGTCACGGGTTTTCTACGAGCACTTCCTTTTTGGTTTTGAAAGATCGCACGAGGACCGTGAGCATCTAAACCCCGCTGCCTTTGAGCTTCATCAAGCGGCCGAGTGTGCCTACAAAGCCCTGTTGTTGGTCCACACGAACTACACGCCGTACAACCACTATCTGGAATGGTACGACCGAGCGATACAGGATGTCATCGCCGACTTACCCGACTTCTTCCCTCGCGCCACGAAAGAGGAAGAGGACCGCTTCAAGAACTTCGACCACGCCTACATCGGCGCCCGGTACCGGCGAGAGTACTACATCTCGGAAGCCGACCTGCGCTACTTCGCCGAACGAGTGGAACTGCTGATGGCAGAAACCGAAACCCGCTGCCAAGCCCACATTGAGGCACTCGCCAAGCCGGAGTAACAAGACTCACCGGCGGCAGCGATGGCCACAAGAAACACGAAAAGGCACAAAAACGGTGAACCGTGAGTACCGCTAGGGGATTGGGGGACCCGGGTCAGCTCTTGACTTTTGACACTTCTCGGGCAAGGGTTTTCACCTGGGTGTGAAACCAATGCCATGCCGAAAACTTCGTGTGCCTTCGGCACCCCGATAGCGGAGCTATCGGGACTACCCGCTGACGATTCTTTCGTTGTCGTAATAAATGTGAAACGATCCATTGACGGCTCAACTCTCCGATACGTTTTGCTGGGAAGTGCGTCCTGCTACCTTTCCCAAAGCAGCACTGTCGGAGCATGGCATTGCAGCGTGCCACTGGCTCCGCCAATGTTCTTGGTACTGCAACGACTCCATGTTCAAACGAAAGGCAGAAAAAGCCGCAGATGAATGCAGATAAACGCCAGAAAAAGAAAGCGACTTGAGCAGCCGAAACACCCGACGAACCACGCCGCTTAATAAGCGATTCGCAAAACCGATTACATCAGTTAGGTCGTTCGCTACCAGAATCCCTTCCTATCTGCGTTCATCCGTGTCCATCTGCGGCTCTACCGTCAGAATCATTTCCAGATTGAGTTGGGAAACCAATTGCAGTACAACACTGGCAAAGCCAGTGGCACTCTTTTCACGGCCTTTCGACAGTGCCTCTCAGCCAATCGAAAACACCGTTCCTTTCAGCACCGACCTGCCCCGTCAATCGGCTGCAATCGATTATTATTCGGGAACTACAGTTTGCACACTTTCATCCTCAAAGATGAAGTTCTTCACGCGTTCAGTGAAATTCCAGACTTCTATGCCTGGTGGACTCATGCCCCACTGGACAAAATCAGACCGTACTGCGCTGACAAATAATCTTGACTCAACCGGGAGTTCCGGTGGTCCGCAGCATGCCTCGCGGGCGGCGAGCAGGTCCATCAGGCCCTCTGCATCGTGCTCGTTGAACCATCCTGCCTTGAGGAGATCGCTGTGGAATATTCGCGATCGTGCAAGAACCTGGTGAAGGCCAGCCATGGCCGTCACTATGTGAGTGTATGTGGCGGCTGCGTAGTTGCCGACACGATCATGTTTGACTTGGTTGTACGCATGCCACCATGCGGGCACGGCATCCTGCCACTCGCGAAATGGCCGCAATAACTGAATTGGTGACACTAATAGGATAGTCGTAGCGTTCGCCAGGTGCAGATAGGCCTCGTGCTCTGACGCAAACGTCTTAAGGTTCTGGTGTCCCTTATTCGAAACCTGGTACCGGAAGGCCGAGTCAATTAGACTGCACGCATCTATTAAAATGGGGATGAATTTCGGCGAGACAACGGACTTATTTTGCTCAATGTACGGAACATATTCCATACACAACCGAAGTTGCTCTTCCAGGGAAGAAAAGTTTGACACGACGAAATTGAGGTGATCTTCTCGATGCGTCATACGATTCTCCGGTGGGATGACACTAGCCAAAGAGCGTAAGGTTGTGTGCCACTGGCTTTGCCAGTGCTCCATTGGGATTGGTGTACCACTGTCTTGTTGCGAAAAAAAGTACGCGGCACATTGACGATTCATCTCTCGGGCACGTTTTGCCCAAAAAGCTTGTTTCCCTTAGGGACCCAAGGCAGCACTGGCGGAGCCAGTGGCACACTTCCACTACGCCGCCCGAGTCACAATACTGTGCATCATCGACTCTTGAGATACTGTTCGATTACCTGCCTGTGTTTGGCCACGTAATCACAACTGGGGTCTTCGCCGCACTTGCGACATTTCAGATCGTACGTGGAATTGATGGTCTGACACCGTGGGCAGGTGTAGTGGCCTCGGATTTCCTGAAGCCATTGCCGATAGCCGACCGATTCGATTCGTTCGAGATTGCTCCAGAGCTCGACCCGATGAGGCATGGCTGATTGGAACTGCCGCAGGTCGTCGCAAGGATAGTCGTCGCACTCGCCGCAAAAGTCGATGCCTCGTTCGGCCGCGCAGGCCGACATCTTGCATTGCTCGCAATAAGCCAGCCTTTTGTCCGACCGACACCCGTGGCACTTGGTCTTTTCCTCCGAATAACCGAGTTGTACCGCAAGCCGCTTGAGCCGCTCAGGGTCTTCCGTGGTGGCAATAAACAATGAGCACGCCTCGCAATACAGGCCACACACGGCGGCCAATTGCTTGCCCAATTCTTCAGAGTGGTTTTCTTTTTGCATGACGCCCCTCGCCTGCGTTCTCGCTGAGTACCACCGGCTTCGCCAGTACCTTGTTGGGGCTAGTGTACCATTGTACTGTTGCGACAAAAAGAGAGGCGGCCCATTGACGATTTATCCCTCACTTATATCTTGCCAAAAAGGTTGTTTCCCTTACGAACCGAAGGCAACAAAACGAGCCTTTTCGGTAAGAGGCGGCCGAAAAATAACTTACCGTTTTCCAGGGCAGAACGTGAGGACCGTCGCTAAGCACGGCCCGGCAAAGCGGCAAGTTATTTTTCGGTCGATCCTAGGAACTGGCGGAATCGTCAACAGGTCGTGGTCCGATTCCGTACGAAAACACCATCCATGGAAAGCCAACCGTACCGCAGCACTGGCAGAGCCAGTGGCGATCTTCTCTCCCGCATGCGCTAATTTTTGTGCCTTTTCGTGTTTTTTGTGGCGAGGAGAGAAGCGGGTAGTAGACCGTGGTTAGTATTCCGTTAGCCGTCTGGAAACCGGGCCGTCTTCTGATACACTGCCGGTTGCTCTGCAACAACGCAGCAACGCGGCAGATGGAGATCCGGCGACGATGAACCGCAAAGACTTCGGGCGACTGATTGGGGCTACCTCGGAAAACAGCGACTACGTGCCCGTGGCTTTTCTGTTACGCAGCGGGTATGGATGTGCCGGTTATTACAATGCGGCGTTGAACGACGATTTCGGCGACATCTGCGTGCTGTTGAACGCCCACCTCGTCGAGTTGCGCTCGTCGCCCACGGCGAGCAGCCGGCCGGCGATTCACGATTTCAGCGAGTTTCTCGAAGAGATCGTCCTGGGTACACAAGAAGACGGGTCAAGCCACGGGGCCGTGCAGAGCGAAATCTATGGCCGGAGCATCCCGTTGGCGGCCGTGCCCTACGACGAAATCGCCGTAATCTACCCGGTGGCACACATCGGTGCCCTGATGGACCGGGCCAAGCAGCAGCAGAATAGCCTGCCCACGTTCCTCGATCTCGACAAGAGCGAGATCGTCAGCTTGCTGCGTCTGAAACTCTGGTAACAGCCCAACCGGGTGACGATTGGTTGGGTGTTTCCTCTCTGAACGCCCTCTGATTGCCAAGGCAACCCCGACGACTTGGCGCGCCGGGGCAAACCAAGAGCAGCACGCACTCCGCAAACTCATCGCTGACAACCGGTTTGCAGTGGTTGCTTGTACGTAGTGCATGACGCCCCACGGACTGCAACCCGTGGACTTGGAGTGTGCACGGCTGGAGGTTGATGCTTGCCAGCCCACGGTGCCCGAAAGTTAATCTGGCACGGCTAGATAAACTGGACAACCTAGGTCGTGGCTACCGATAAGCTAGGATGCCGCAGGAGGGTTCGCTTTGCCGATGTCAGGACTTTTGACGCGTTGGGCGACGAGACATCGCGAACCATCAAACACAACCGCCTGTCAAAAAACATGTTATGATGGCTTTTGACAAAATGTAAGGGGGGGAGCGGTTGACGGCTGTGGCGCGACGAGGAACTATATGCAAGATTAACCGGCCACCGCTTGCCCGTAGTTCTTCGCTAGTTTTACCGCTTTTGCTGTCGTGCGTAAGTTTCCCATAGCACGGATTTGGAATTCCCGATGAGTATTTCGAAGCCGCATTACATTCTTCGCTGCAGGTCGAGCGAGAACGATAAGCCAGGCCGATGGTGGTTTCGGTTTCGGGCCCTCGACGGCAGCAACGACATCGAGGTGGCCGACGACGAACCGAAAGTCCGAGGGGACCGCTTGGAACTGCTCACCGTGGTGCGTGCGTTGGAATCGCTCGATGGGCCCTGCCGGGTCTCGCTGATCGAGTGCAGCCCGTACGTGCGTCGCGGGATGCGATATGGGCTGACGGCCTGGCGCGAGAACGGCTGGCGCTGGGAATACTTCGGAGAAATGGTGCCCGTGAAAAACCACGATCTTTGGCAGCGGTTTGATCGGGCGTTACGATTTCACCAGGTGGAGTGTCGCACGTTTCGGGTTGATCCGGCCCATCAGCCGGTCGGACGGTTGGCTCACGAGCCGGCCCAAGCCGAGGAGTGTGGCGGCCTGCCGGTCGTGGAGCCAATTACTGCCGCGGCAGAAAAGGTCTCCGTGTCGGGTCGTAGCGAACGCGTGGTCGAGGTAGTCGATTTCTGGCAACCGTTGGCGGCGAAGACGGCCGGCTGGGCCGAAACGATTCGCCGGGGTTTCGCGGCTACGCGTTTGAGCCGTTGCGTCAGTCGGCTAGTTGCTTGTGGCAGCGAGCCGAAATGGCATTGGTCTACCGCGTCGGAATAGGCAGTGTCCGTGTAAGAGGCAAGTGGACGAACTGACGAGGAGTGTCTGCAAGGAGGTTTTTGTGAAAACCAGCGTTGGACTTCAGAGTATTGGGCAACTGATTGAAGGGCGTCACGAGAACCCCTTTGAGGTGTTGGGGCCGCACGAGGTGAATCATGCGGGACGTCGCGCCATGGCGGTGCGAGCGTTTTTGCCCGACTCGACCCGAGCGTGGGTGATCGATCCGTCGCACGGTGAATCGTCGCGGCCGATGCGAAAAATCCATCCGGCAGGGTTGTTTGAGGCGATTTGCCCCTATTCCGAAGGTGCTGAGACCTCGCGCTACCTGATTCGAACCTCCGACGAGGGAGGAAAGAGAGCCATCATGCACGATCCGTATTCGTTCCCACACTTGCTGACCGATTACGACCTTCATTTGCTCAATGAAGGAACGCACTGGCAGTGTTACAGCAAGTTGGGCGCGCAATTGCGAACCATCGACGGGGTCGATGGTGTGAACTTTGCCGTTTGGGCCCCCAACGCCACCAGCGTGAGTGTGGTGGGCGACTTCAATGCCTGGGACGCTCGCCGGCATCCGATGCGAAAACACATTCCCAGTGGATTTTGGGAGTTGTTCGTGCCTGGCTTAGGAGAAGGCACGCTTTACAAGTTCCAGATTCGGCACCACGACCACGTCTTCGAAAAGGCGGACCCGATGGGATTCGCCGCGGAGTGTCCGCCACGGACCGCGTCGAAGGTGGTCGACCTGCAACGTTACCACTGGCACGATTCTCCTTGGATGGTCCGCCGTGCGGAGACCGATTGGCTCAAGCAACCTTTGTCGTTCTACGAGGTGCACTTGGGTAGTTGGAAGCGGCCCGGCGACGACCCCCATCGCTGGCTCAGCTACCGCGAACTTGCCCATCAATTGGTCGACTACGTCAACGAGATGGGTTACACGCACATCGAGCTGATGCCGGTAAGCGAACACCCGTTGACGGCCAGTTGGGGTTACCAGCCCGTGGGCTGCTTCGCCGCCACGGCCCGCTATGGCACGCCGCACGACTTCATGTACTTCGTCGATTTGTGTCATCAGAACGACATCGGCGTGGTGCTCGACTGGGTTCCGGCCCACTTCCCCCGCGACGGCCACGGCCTGGGACGCTTCGACGGCACGGCCCTCTACGAGCATGCCGATCCCCGGCAGGGCGAACATCGCGACTGGGGAACGCTGATCTACAACTACGGGCGTCACGAAGTCCGCAACTACCTGGTTTCCAACGCCCTGTTCTGGATGGACAAGTACCACATCGACGGCGTGCGGGTCGACGCCGTGGCGTCGATGCTGTACCTCGACTACAGCCGCGAAGACGGCGACTGGGTACCCAACGAGTTCGGAGGACGTGAAAATCTAGCGGCCATCGGCTTCATCAAGGAACTCAACGAACAGGTCCATTTGCAGCATCCCGGCGTGTTGACCATTGCCGAGGAATCGACGGCTTGGCCCGGCGTGTCGCGGCCCACGTATTTGGGCGGCCTGGGATTCAGCCTGAAGTGGAATATGGGCTGGATGAACGACACGCTCGGCTACATTGGCCACGAGCCGATCCACCGGAAATACCACCACGACGAGTTGACTTTCAGCTTGATCTATGCCTTCCACGAGAACTTCGTGTTGCCCTTGTCGCACGACGAGGTCGTCCACATGAAGGGTTCGCTGATGGATCAAGTGCCCGGTGATCTTTGGCAGAAGTTCGCCAACATGCGTTTGCTCTACAGTTACATGTGGACCCACCCGGGCAAGAAGTTGCTCTTTATGGGTAGCGATTTTGGGCAGTGGAACGAATGGGATTTCGACAACAGCCTGCAGTGGGATCTCCTGCAATGGGATTCGCACCAGGGATTGCAGAAATGTCTGGGGGATTTGAACCGGTTGTATCGCCGGGAAAAGGCCCTCTACGAACTCGACTTCGATGGCGCCGGCTTCGAGTGGGTCGACTGCCACGACTGGGAAGATAGCACGCTGAGCTACATCCGTCGGGCAAAGGATCCCGAGGACTACGTTGTGGTCTGCTCGAACTTCACCCCGGTCCCGCGAACCGATTTCAAACTGGGAGTGCCCGAGGCTTGCTGGTATGAAGAGATCTTCAACAGCGATTCCAGCTTTTATGCTGGCGGAAACGTGGGCAATGGACCCGGAGTGATGGCCACGGCGGACGAAAGCCATGGCCGTCCGGCCTCGATCTTACTCACCCTGCCACCGCTGGCCACCATGGTGCTGAAACCACGACGCTAGAAATGAGCCGCCAGGGCGAATAGGGCCTCGAACGATTCGGAAATCAGAGAAGAGCAACGCCACGGTTTGCCTCAGCCGAGCAAACCGTGGCGAGTTTTTTTCTGGTGCGAACGTGTATCGCGGGCAGAAAAGCATGCCCGTGTTCGGCATTGGCTGACAAGCATTTCGTGCCAAACGGGATTGTGACAAGCAGCCAGTGGCACCAACCCCATTATTTCAAGCTTGACGGAGCACTAGGAAGACTTGTCCTGAAGCAGTTCCTCCAGCGCTTGGCGGTCGTCTTCGGTGCCGAATTGCACGTGCTCTCGCATCTTCCGCTCGGCCAATTCAGAATCGCGAGTTTCCAACGCGGCGAGCAGTTGTTGATGCCAATCTTTCGGCGGTCGTTTGAATTGCACGGCCTTCAGCCAGTTCAAACGCATCAGCCGACGGAACCACAGGCGCCGAAGTTCTTCGGCCAAGCCGGCGAAACCGGAGAATTCCGCCACGTCGTGATGAAATTCGAAGTGGGCCTGCATCCCGATCTTGGAATTCGGATTCCCCTGACTGACCATGCGATCGACCATTTTGGCCTTCGCCAGCAGCTTGGCCAAATCTTCTTCCGAGGCGTTGGCAGCACACAGCCGCGCGGCTTGACACTCGATGGCTTCGCGGAGAACCTCGTCGTTTTGAAGACGTTCGGCTGTCAGCGGCGGCACACGGCAACCGTACAGCGGCCGACTCTCAACCAGGCCGTCTACTTCGAGCCGCAGAAGAGCCTCGGTCACCGGCATGGGACTTACCCCGAGACGTTGGCTCAGCGTTCGTCGTACCAAGCGGTCGCCGGGCCGTAGATCGCCCGAGACGATTTCTTCGAGCAAGGTGTCGTAGATCCGTTGGGTCAACGTGGCGGCCGGTTCGTCTTTCCCCTGGGCATCCGACTGAGCATTCTCAAAACGATAGTTTGCCATTCCAAACCTCAGGCCCTTTCCGCATCTACCTCTGACACCACATCACAGTAGCGAGCTAAATCGTTCTCCCAAAATGTCTTGAGCAGACAATCCGGCGCGCCGCTAGCAGGCGAATCGCCACTGTTGACACTTCATGTACCACCTGATAGCGTACCGGATCGAGTGCGGTGAATCAATGGGTGGCGGGTCAATGGGCAGCGGGTAGAGCGAGGGGGTAGGAACGACGAACGTGGGGCTAGTAAAAACGTTGTTGGGCCGTATTTCAAGGAACCGCGACCACCGGCGCGCCCGGCAATCCCTGCTATTAGTGGCCAAGCGGGGGGCTACGATGGCGACGAAATGAAACCACCCATAAGACCGAGAAGACTGCCGCCCCACTGCCAAGGTCTTGGGTGACACATACACCCTCCGGGGAGACGTACATCGATGGGACGTACCAAGAAGCGGCTGCAGAGCAACCAGCCCACGCTCGGCGGATGGATCATGATTGGCCATCCCGTGGTGGCCGAAGTCCTTGCCGGCGAAGGGTTCGATTGGCTGGCAGTCGACATGGAACACACGGCGACCGATATCCGGACGTTCCAGGAGATCGCCCTGGCACTGAAAGGTACGTCCTGCGATCTGCTGGCCCGACTTCCCTGCTGCGATCCGCACTTGGCAAAGTTGGTGCTCGACGCTGGAGCCACGGGCATTATCGTGCCTTCGGTCAATACGCCCGAACAGGCCCAACAGGCCGTGGCGATGGCCAAATTTCCGCCGGAAGGAACCCGCGGGGCTTCGCTTTGCCGTGCCACCGATTTCGGTCGCAACTTCGAGACCTACTATCGCGAACACAACCAGCGCGTGATCGTGGTGGTAATGCTCGAACACGTGGATGCCGTGGAAAACGTGGATGCCATTCTCCAAACCCCGGGCATCGACGCCACGTTTATCGGGCCCTACGACCTCTCGGCATCGCTGGGCAAAGCGGGCGAGTTGAACGATCCCGAGGTAGTCGCAGCCCAGCAGCGTATTCTCGGAGCATGCCGTGCCCACGGCGTGGCGGCCGGTATTCACGTGGTTCCCATCGACCCGCAGCAAGTACGGCAACGCGTGGCCGAAGGGTTCTGTTTTGTCGCCTGTGGCCTCGATACGGGCATGCTGATACACGGCTGCCGCACGATGCTTCGTTCGTGCAACAAATAGGCCGCCGCGTGTCGCCTGGTTCCACAGCGGGGTTTCCGTGGTCTCTCGGAAAGTCCGTTTTCCGCCAAAACTTGCAATCCTGTGATGATCGGTTATCTTGGTGGGCCTTGCCATCACGGTCTTCGCAGGATGCCCAAGCTGCCACAGGGCGGTGGTTACCGCACCCGGGCAAGACTCTGTTCTCAACGGTCGCTGAGCTTTGTCGAGAAGTCAACGATCATTGAGCATCGCATATAGGTAGTGACACGAGAGCGACCAACGGGAACCCGACACTAGCGGCAAAATCCGCTGCGTGGCCAATTCACTACTTTTGCGAATATCAATAGTAGTTCAGAGAGTGTCTGTTGTTGGCAGCGGGACACGTGCCCAGCAGAGGCTACCCGCCATTACGAGCGACGGTTCGGCCGTCGTCCCACCCCGTCATTCGTTGAGGAGTAACTGATGATCGTCAAAACGCTTGCTTGCGCCGTGGTGCTCATGTCGGCCCCCCAAGATCAGCCCAATTCAGAGCCGGCGTCCACTGCCGCGAAGGCCAGTCTTGCATCGAGTTCTACCGCCGAAACGACGGCATTGGAACTGCTCCCGATCGAACAGAACATCGTACATTACACGAACGTTCAGCGGGCGAAATTCGGGCTACCGGCCCTTGAGGTCGACGAGAGCCTGATGGGCACCGCTCGAAAGCATGCCTCGTGGATGACACGTGCTCGCAACTTGGTGCACACACGACTTCCCGTGGCCGAAAACATCGCCATGGGACAACGCGGCAGCCAGGAGGTGGTCCATGCGTGGATGAATTCTTCTGGACATCGGGCAAACATTCTCAACCGCAGCCACCGGCACATCGGCGTGGCGGCCTATCGCACGACCAGCGGCACGATTTATTGGTGCCAACAATTTCGGCCGTAATCGGCCTTTTCCGCGGTGCGCAACGAAATTCCCCCGCCAAAGCTCTGGCCAACGCAGCCGGACTTCAGCGGGGGAACGCACCTGTCGGAGTTTTCAACGGATTGGGGGCCGTTGGGCCCTTATTTCGTCAGGACTTCTCCTATTTGACGAGCACCAGGGGACGGTCGTCGGCGATCGTGCGGAACACCTCCAGAAGGCCATCCCGGTAGTCGGTAACTGTGCCGCCGCCGGGAATGTTGAAGTGGATACCGCCGGTCGTATCGGCCACCTGTTGCATCAGGTTCGTGTCGGCCTTGTCACCCAAGCTGATGGTGACAATCGGCCACCGATGGTCAGCTACCAACGATGCCTGCTGCCGCACGAAGCCGTCCGGATCAGTGCTCGGACGGTTGGCTTCGCCGTCGGTCATTAGCACGATCATCTTGAATGAACCGGCCCGCGCGTTTGCCTCCAGTTCTTCACGAGCGTACTGGATGCCGGCACCAATGTTCGTATAGGAATCGTAGTGGGCGGCTTGCCGATGTTGAATCGTGTTCTGGACGGAATCGAAGTCGTCGGTCAACGAGTGTTCCGTGATGGCCGTTTGATTCGATGAATTGTAGATCACCAACCCTACGCGATCCTCGGTGTTAACTTCCTGGATGTACTCCATGAAGATGTTCGAGGAGTCTTTCACCGCGCCAATTGGCTGAACGCAGGCTTTCCAAAGATCGGGAGTCTGGGAGGCGCCGGGCCGTTTCTCCAACCAGTAGTTGACCAGCGTCAGATAGCCGTAGCACTTGTAGTATCCGGCCTTCTTTGGATTGTTGTAGTAACCTTTCACATAATTGATGTAATCATCCCAACTCCCCGACGGATAGGGGTAGGATACGTAGCTGAGACCCAGTCGTTGCTTGATGTAGTAGTTGTCCGTGGACGAGATATAGACCGGCTCGAACTGCATATTGCCGTAGGTTGGCGATCCGAGATCTTCCCAAATCTGGCGCAGGTTGCTTTCCACACGTTCGCGAACCGATTCGCCGAACTGGCTGATCCGGCACAGTTCGCTGTCGTCGCTCATCGACCCGGAAAAGTCGAGCACGAGCATGATGTCGCGCGGTTGATAGCGCGCAATCGATACCGCGGCCAACTCAATTGGAACCGGCTCAGTGTGGACTCCGTTTTCGTCATAAACCGTACGGTGCTGACGGAACAACTGGCCAAAGAAGAGCGGGCAATCGGGAACTTCAGTGCGCACCCGAATTGCCGACGGCGGTGGGTCAACGCTTGGATCGTAGGTCTTGAACCGGCCGTCGATCGGGTCGTCCGGATCGCTTTCGTCCATGGGGTATTGACTACCCTCTGGATCCCATTGGCCGACGGCCACGGAAAAAGCCCCATTGCTCTTGGCCTGGCTCAACAGCGAGGCCAAATTGCCCTCCCAGCCCTCTTGCTGGGCCAACAGTTCGTTTTCGATGGGGTTGCGGAGCACATACTCGAAGGCTCCAAGTTCGGCCAGTTCAGGCCCATTAATCAGATTACCGGCGCCGGCCAAAGCGGCCGCGTCGGTCGAGCGTTTCAGTTCGGAATTCAGAGTGAGAATGTAGCCGGTGTCGACACAGAAGGCCAGCAAAGCCATGACCGCGACCATAAAGAACGCGGCCAACACGAGTACCGCTCCCTTGCGTTTCCCCCGAAGAAATTTGGTTTCCTTGCGACCCGACACAGCCCCCTTAACAAGCACACGGGCGCTAAACATGGTGAATTCTCCCTCAGGTGCCAAAAAGATGAGACGAGCGGCAACAGACGCGGCATTTGGAGATCTGCCTATTAGGAACTATAGCTTGCAAACCAAGGGGAGGCCGACCGAAGAAAAGTATTTCGATGGGGCGAGCCCTCGATTGCGTTTTGGGGCCGTCGGGCAGAAGCGATTCGCCGTGAAAATCACCCCTGAAGAGGTGGGGTTATGCGGTGCGAGGCGAGCAACCTGAGGGGTGCGGCATTGGGCGAACACGACCACGGGGGGGAGATTTACCCTCGCTGGGGCACTTTCCAGGGCAACCACTGGCTGAGTCTAATAGAATTGCTTACTTGCTGCTGCCCACCTGAGACCCACCTATGCGACTTGGCATTATCAGCGATACCCACGGCGAGAGTTGGACCACCCAACGCGCCGTGCGTCTCTTTGAAGCGTTAAACATCGACGAACTATTGCACTGTGGCGATGTCGGGACGCCGGAGATCGTCCACTTGTTGGCGAAGTGGCCAAGCCACTACGTGCTGGGAAACATGGACGACCACGTGTTGGTGAGAGAGGCCATCGAACGCCTCGGCCAAACCTGCTACGAACGGTTCGGGCATTTGCACCGCGCCGGTCGGTCGATTGCCTTTTTACACGGCGACGATGCCGAACTTCTGCGGCGCACGATTCTATGTGGCCGTTGGAACCTGGTTTGCCACGGCCACACCCACGTGGCGGCAGATTTCGTGCAGGGGGCGACCCAGGTCATCAATCCTGGGGCCATCCAACGAACCGGCCATCCCTCGGTAGCCGTGATCGACCTGCCGTCGATGCAGATCACCTCGGTACCCGTCTGAAAGGTGCCCCGTTTCAAAGGGCACCGTTTCAAAGGCCCCGTCTGACAATCAAAAGCCATGTCCACCCGTGTGTGAACATGGCTTTCGATTCGTCATTTGCAGCTTTGGAAGCGTTTTAGCCGGCCATTCGCGTGATGCGGTTGATCGGCAGCGTCACCGGTTCTTCGGCAGCGCGGTAGCGATACTGCATTAGGTAAGCGTCTTCCGGCGTATCTTCGTAGTAGGAACGCAACACCGAAACGGCGCGGAAACCGTTTTCGCGGAAGAACAGTTGTGCGGCCAGATTGGTTTCCCGAACTTCGAGCACCACGCGGCTTCGACGTTGGGAAGAGAGTTTGGCGATTAATTTCGCCACCATCTGACTGCCCACGCCACGGCGTCGATACTCGCGGGCCACGGCGAAGTTGTGGACGTGGATACGGTTTTTGTGGAGTTCATAGATCATGAATCCCACAACCCGATCCTCGTGTTCCGCGACCATGCCAATGCAATTGCGTTGGCGCAGGCAGCGGATGAAGTCCTCTTCCAGCCAGGGGAACTCAAAACTTTCGTTCTCCGTGGCGAGGACCTCCGGCATATCGCGCCGGATCATCCAGCGAATGTGAACGCGGACTTCTTGTTTCTGATCGGAATGCATGCCGGCCTCCTTCCTTGTCGGCCGGTCGCGAAGCCAATCCTTCGCGACCTTTGCGATGATCCCGCCACGCTTCCGAGACTTTGGCAACCGAGGGGAAATGGCGGACCCTAAGCACGGTTACTTCGGCAACCCTGCAACGCCACCACCTGCCCTCTTCTGACCATCTCGGGAAGCACCGGCCGATGGTCGACGTCCGATTTCCTACGAACGTTGACCCCGGTTTTCCAACGGGACCCATACGTTAGCATAAGCGCGGAAATACGCCAAGACCGCTCGTCGGCGGATTCCGCACGACCATTGCTGTCAAGCGGGGTGCCGCAGCGAGGAAGCGTCACGGCAGGAGATGAAAGCTAGCACCCCACGTGCCCCGGGGAACGACAGCCGTCTTCCCCTACAAGCCTTTTATCGGCCGGTGTCGGGCTGTGGCTGCGGTCCCTTTTCCGCCGCGTAGGCGAACTACCTGCTTCGTGGTGCGGTTCGGGTGCCTCGGTGGGGGCGAATAGTGCGCCGATTGTGACGATTGGAGAGAACTAAACGACGAGCCGCGCGAACTCGTCGTTTGCGAATCGAGACATTGTGGCCTAGCCTTTCAAGGGTGCTCACAAACACACCTTGGTTTTGTTTTCCCTCGGGAGCAATGGTTCCCTCGTAATACGATTGTTCGTGTCGTTCCTCGATCTACGCAATCTTTTGTTGCAACGCGGTTGTCGTGTCGGAATCAATGCGGATTCAGTAGCCGACAACCTTTCACATCCGGGGTGCCTGTCGTCATGTCGAACACCAATTATCCTTCGGTCGACCTGAAGAAACTGTTTTCCGATGGGAATTTGCCGGCCATGCCGCAGAGTGCCATCCGAATCCTTGAGGTCTCTCAAGACCCCACGGCCGGTCCTCACGAACTGGCCATTCCGATCGAGACCGATCCCGGCCTGACGGTTCAGGTACTGCGGTTCGTCAACTCCTCGTATTTTGGCTTCCGCAACGAAATCTCCAGCGTACGACAGGCGATCACACTGGTAGGGGCGCGAACGGTCAAAAACTTCGCCCTCTGGAGCGCCGTTTTCAGCTTGATCCCTAATCCGAAGTGCGGCGACTTCGACCTCCGCAAGCTTTGGCAAGACTCGCTGCGCCGAGGTTTGTTCGCCCGGGCGATGGGCAAAACGTTGGGATTGCAGGAAGCGGAAGAGCCGTTCGCTGCCGCGCTGTTGCAGGATATGGCCGTGCCGCTGTTGGCCAAGGAAGTGCCCGAAGCCTACGCCAAACTGTTGAAGGCCCGCCAACAGAGCGAAAGTCGGGTGCGATTGTCGCAACTTGAAGAACACGTCTTCGGTTGGACCCATGCCGAAGCCGCCGGCATTATGGCCCGGCAGTGGGATTTGCCCGACGCCTTCACGAATCTGATCGAGGATCACCTCGAAGTCGATCGCTGGGTTGCGTGTGCCCAAAGCGAGCCCGGCAAACTCGCGGTCGCCATGTCGGCCCTGCTGCCGACGACTTCCGACCCGTCGTGGACCGAATTCGACGTATTCGAAAAGCACTACCAGCAGGTGGTTCCCGAAGGCGGTCCTTCGATTGCCACGCTTTTTGAGCAAATCGACGAGGAATTCGCCGGCTTTGCCCCAGTGCTGAAAATCGCCACACCGAAGGCGACACTGCTTCAAGCCTTCGAATACGCGAACTGTTCGCCAGTTCAGATATTGGCTTCGTCGGACCCTAAATAACCGGCCGAAGTGGTGCCGGCATCCCAACTACCAAGGCCGGAAATTGCCTGCGTTAGCGCTACCGCGGCAGTTCGGTGCTTCCGCTGTTGAACCTGGTGCCCACTGTGCCCCAGGAGACGAGCGAGGAGCCTTCGTCGGCCGCGGTTCGCTTCCAGCCGGGCAACAACGCAGCCGCAACGCAAACGGCCACGATCACAATGCCCACGACACTGGGCCATAGCCACAGCCACCAGAACAGTCCCGCGCCCACGCCCACGACGTGCGGCCAGCGATAGAGAAGCCCGCCAAGGCGTTGGCGCCGAACGGTCACGATAATCAGTGCCACGAGTCCCGCCAACGCGGTGGCCAGCAACAGGCGGCCGGCCAGATCGCTGCGGTCGAGTTGCCGATAGCGAACGGCCAGCGAGCCGCTACCGCCCGAGGTCGACAGCCGCACTACGCTTTGGCCCCGACCGATCGACTCCTGCCAGAGTTCCTCGGGATCGTCGGCCACCGGAGTTTGCGACAGCAGTTGGGCCAGGACATTGGTCATCCCGAGTTGTTGGGCAATCTCGGCCTGCTGCTGGTCGATACTGCGAAGCTGGCTGCGGATTTCTCGTCGGGTACGCGTCGAACGGATCTCCGAAAGTCGTTGCTCCAGCGACCGCCGAGCGGTTGCCAAACGACCGGCCCAACGTCGGTACCAACGCAACGTTAGCTCCGGGTCGTCGGCGTTGACCAACGAAGCCGCCTCGATCAAACCCGAGGCACTCTCCACGCGATCCATCTCGTGGCGCCATCGTGTGGCCGGTTTGGGGTCCTCGCCTGGCAATGGCTCGAAACCCGGGGGACCAGCGATCGTCCAAAGGGTTCGCATTACCGGCAAACCTTCCAGACGCGGCGCAACAAACGATTGCGCACCGACCCCCAAACCTTCCTCCAAGTGGCCCTGGAATACGACGTCGATCCGCTGCGGAAGGTGTTGTGGTCCCAACGCGATGCGCCACCGGTCAGGCTGCGCGGCTACTGGTGCCGTGGGAACGTCGGCCACCCGAACCTGCACCAAACGATAGCCAATCGGCAAATGAAGCCGGCACTCGCTAGACTGACCGGGTTGCACGTCGAAGGTGGCCACACCCCGGCAACTTCCGTCGGCCTGCCAAGCGATACGAACGTCGGCCAAGCGAACGCGAGCGGCCTGATGAGCGTGGTCCAGCGGTCGCAAAGCCGCCTGAATGGGCCCGCCACCGGCCACGTACGTTGTGTAGGTCGAGTCGCCCGGGAAATCAAAGCTTCCGTCCGGCAAGGCTGCTTCCCGCAGGCCACGCGTTTCCCAGGTGATTAGCTGCTTGCCAATCTGCGAAGGCAGCGCGAGGCGCCGTTTGAGACGCTCGACATCAAGGATGCGGATTGGTGGGACTTTGGGGCGTTCGCCACCGGTCTGCATCAAGGGCGAGGTCAGATGGAATGCGTATTGTTCCGAAGCCGCCTGCTCGGGTCGGAGAATCAGGTGGCGAGGAACGCCGGGGAGTTCGATGATCTCAAGGGACGTGGGCACCTCGGCCTCCAACTGAAACGGCCCGGTGAGGTCCGGAGACAGTTCCACCCGAAGCTGATCAATCCAGCCACGGCGGACACGCATCTGGGCTTCCAGGTGCAGCGTCCACGCACCGGCATCTTCCTGGAGCCAGACGAGTTGTTCGGCGTCGATGCGCGGCCGGTTGCGACTTACGCTGACGACGATTTGCGAGTTGGCATCTGCGCCGAGCGGGAACCATCCCACGGGCCGACCCCACTGGGCGTCGATTTCTCGAGCCAACGCATCGTCGACCGCATCGAGTTTGGTGGAGGACGAAAGCTCGACATGCACCGAGGGTTGGTGATAGAGCCGCAACGTGGAGGTGCCAATCACGGCTCCTTCCAGCTTCACCTGCGGCAACGTCATTTCCCCATCGAGTCCGGTCCGCACGCGTCCTTGCATTTCAAGCTGATGCTGTCCCGAAACGGGGCCGGTAAAGAACACGGTGAGTTGGCCGTCCTTTTCCTGGAAGAACCGAGCAACACGTTCTACGTCGTCTTGGCGAACCGAGACCCGCTCGACCAACAAATCGGCTGGAGTCTTCAGCCGATGTTCAAAGGTGTAGCCGGCCGTGGTGACCAAGTCGGCCTGGTACAGGACCGAAGTCTGCTCCTGGTCTATTCCCACCCACAACACCTCGTTGGCCGCCGTTTGGGTTTCGCGGGGCCTAGTGGCCAGGCTCCAACGCGATGCCTGCGCATCCCATTGGTAGGCAAACGCCGGCGGTTCGTCCTTGGCTTTCCAGGCTTTGGCGAAGTCGGGCACGGCCACGGCCTCCATGGTATGCCCAGTCGATTGCTGGGCTTCCAGCGCCGGATCGACTGAAACGGCCAGCCAACGCCGTTTGATGCGAGCACCGGCCACGTCGAGACGCGGGAGTCGTAAACGCCCCACGCCCGAAGTCCCCGTCAGGAGAAAGGTTGCTTGGACCTCCGTCGGCTCGGTCAATGGATGCGGCCACGTGAGCGTGATGGTTTGCGGTTTGCCGGGCAGCGTACGAACTTGAGTTTGCGGGACACGCTCACCCTCGAGCGGCAATAGTCGCAGGTGGGGGTCGGTGAGCAGTTCCACTTGTTTTACGGGGACCGAAGCCGAAGAGAATCGCAGTTTCGCGTCGATCACGACCGACCCCGGCTGAACCTTCATCCAGGTGAGTTGATCCACTTCGAGGCCCACGCCTACGTTGCCGAGTACGGTACCTTCGGGCCAATGCACGGAGAGCTTGTCGGTGGGCCCTAGATCGCAGAGCCATCGGGTGGCGTCGCCGCTCGTTCGCTGAAGTCCAACGGCCGAGGAAACGGTAACCGGAGGGGCATCGACCGGCGTGATCACTTCGAGCCGAGCGGTCGCCAAACGCGGAATCACCACGTCGAATCCAGCCGTCGCGTCCGACGCTCGCATCGTCGGACGCAGCGCCAACTCCAGCCGATATTTGCCGGGCCGAGGGACTTCGACGATCAGGGCGTTGCCCTGTGCGTCCCACTCCGGTTGAATGGGGCGGCCGTCAAGCAGTGCGCCGTCGGGCAACAGGTTTACGCCCTGGCGTCCCAACGGAACCGCCACCGAAGTCACTTGGCTGAGTACATGTACATCGAAGGTGGCCTGGAACTCGTCGATCCCCAATCGCTCGGTCATCGCCTCGCGTGCCAGCGTGGCGCGGTAATTGGCGCTGCCAATCAGCCAGCCTTGTGGTTTCTCGGTCAACGAGGCCTCGCGGCGGTATAGGTCGGTGTAAAACTCCACCGGAACGAAGTACTTTTCGCCCGTGGGCTTCTGGTTTTCGTCAACGGGCACAAATACCCGGTATTCATTGGAGGTTGTGTCCGCTCGGGCCGCTTCCACGCCGTTGGTACTAGGCAGGAGCATCGCCAGCACAAACAGCAGCGAACTGGCCGACCGCGAGCTGGACGACTGTGAACTGGACGAAGTCGCCGCGGCAAGACACGAGGAGGAGTCTTGCTCTGCTGCAAGCGTTTGGCTCGAGGGATGCGACGCACGGCATCGCCCCAGCAGGCAGAACAGCAAGCAGAACAAGGCGCCAAGCAATCCACCCGAGGCGATCACCGCGTAGGCGGAAGGAATCAGGAGCCCCGCCACGGCGAACAGGCCCGCCGCCCCCACGTAGACCAAGGGGCGATCGCCGAGCGTCCACCAGCCAAGACCAATCGTCGCCAGAAAAAAGGTAATCCCAAACAGTTGGAGGCTTTGGCGATGAACGTACTTCAGCCGAACGGCAACGTCTCCTTTGGGCAGTCCCAAACGGAAGGCCGACCAGCCCTGCATATCGGCCGGCTGATAACCGCTGAAGTCGGTCGTTTGCCACAATACTTGTACGGCAAGCGGGCCGTGTCGCCATTGTCCGGCGGGAACGAGGCCCGCGCTGCCCTCTTCCGTGGCGGCGTGTTGTAGTTGCTCGGCCAGCGGCCCACGCGCAACCCACCACACGGCGGCCAGCCCTGGGTTGTCGAGGTAGGCATGGTACAGGGCGGCACTCGTTTGATCGGTCAACAGTACTATGTTGCCGCGAACGAGCAGCGCCAGATTGGCCTCTTGTAACAACGCGATTCCACGTTTGGTTAAGTCGTCGCCTCCCGGCGGTCGAATGCCATGCTGCGGTTCTACGCCGGCGTGTTCCAGGCCGTACGAATCGACAAGCAGGTTGATCGGCAGGTTATGCACCGCGGGGTGGTCGAGCAGGTCGCCCCAGGTGAGTTCACCGCCGATGCCAGTATGGGTCAACTCGCCCAGGGTCTTCAGCAACTGGCGGACTTTCGCCACGCTACGGTGCCGCGCAATCTCGTCGGTAATCGTGGGCGACCAGGTCGAGGGGTGCAAAGGATCGAATACCGACGTACTGGACGATCGTCCCAGGGGCCCAAACAGCCGCTGGGTAAGTGACGGCTGCGATGCGCGAACCGCCTGCCATCGACCATCGGGATCGAAGGTCTCGTAGCCGGGCGGGAGCCACACGGTCCAGAACTGGGCCAACACCGGTACGTCGATTTCCGGCAAGGGCGGCCGTAGCGTGCCGGCAATTCCCAAACGTTCCGGCGGCGTGGCAAAATGCACGACAACCATCGGAAACTTCACGCCGGCGGGTAAATCGATCAGGGCACTGTAGGTCGCTTCGCCGTCGGCTCCTTGGCCCGAGAGCCACAAGGGCATGACACGCTCGCCTTCGATCCAGATATTGCGCACATCGTCCTTGGTGACTCCCAACGGCAGACTCAAATGGAGGCTTGCCGTCGTCGTGCATTGCACACGATAGGTCAACAGGTGCTCTCCTCGGCCGCCCACCTCGTAGCGCGACCGCAGGTGGCTATTCCAAACCCAAGCCGACGGCGATTCGGGACCCACCTCACTGGTCAAAGACCCACGAGTCAAAGACACCGTGGGTTGTGATCGCTTGCTGGCATCGCGTAGCGGATCGTAACGATAAGCTCCCACCGCAGTTTGATAACGATTGGCCGGTACGGCCGCTACCGGAATGGCACGTAAACGCCGGTTGGCAACCTGAACCGAACGTGGGCCCAGACAGCGCACCACCAGCGTGCCTCGTTGCTGGGAGGCTTCGGGCATCATCGCCAGACTGATCGGCGTGTCTTCGGCCAACGGGATCTCGCGCGAAGCGTAAATCTCGAACGGTTCGCTTTGCGGGCGACGTAACGTAAGCTCCCAGGTTTCCTCTTCTGGATCAATCCCCAGGGCGATTTGTTCTTCGGAAGTCAGACGGCGGCTGTTCAGTTCGCGGTTTTCGTCGCCGACAAAATTCCACTTGATCGGCGTTTCCCGCGCGTAGCCGAAGTGGACGATCAGCCGGTCGACTCGGGCCGTGTCGGGAACGCAGGCCAACACGTATTGCTCGCGAAGCGTGTCGGCGGAGACAACGGCCTCGACCTCGATACTCGCCGAGTAACTCGGCTTCTGTTGTTCAAGCGTCACGCGCAAGTCGGCCGCTTGCCCGTTGTCGACAAACAGCAATCCCTCGGGCAGTGTACCGAATAGCTCACTCTCTTCCGTCGAAAGACTCTCAGGCAAAAGCGGCTGAAATCGCTGTGTTCCCAAGAGTCGCAAGCGGTAGGGCTCTTCCGCCGCGACGGCAATCAGGTGGCGACCGTTGTCGTCAGCGACAGTCGGGCGCGCATCGCCAAATCGCAACGGCACGAGATCGCCCACCGACAGTTCGCGATCCAAGGGCGACTCCAGACGCCGCAAACCAACCCGCAAACGAATCGGACGCGAAGGGCTTAATGCCTTCGCGAGATGCACGACCAAGCGGCGCCGATTCCGTGCGTCGTTTTCAATGGTCCAATCGTCGACAACATCGGCCGGCTGCGATTGCACGGTGTCGATCAGCCACGGCTGAGGAAATCCCGCTTCCAACCGAAAACGGGGCGATTCGGCGACCTGAAAACCGGCCGCTACCTGGGCCGTCATCTCGCCTCCCCGCAATTCGACGAACGTGGTACTCGTCACTTGAAACGGATCCTTGCGGCGGGCGCAGACCAGCTCAATTCGCGCATCGGGGGAAAACATCTGAAATTCCGTCGACTCGCCCACACGCGGGGCCGTCAGCGGTCCGGTCCCCGATTGCCGGCATCCAACCGCAATGTATTTGGTTACCGTCAACGGTGCCGGCACGAGTACGGTCACTCGTCCTTCTTGCCAGAAAACTTTCTGCGGGCGGATTCGCGGTAGCTGCCACTGGCGTTTGGTAGTCAGCGGGGCGAAGGCCTTTACCCGCAAAGTGGTGCCCGTCTTGCAGACCGTCTCGGGCAGCGCGATGGCCACGTTTTGGATGTGTTTTTCAGGATGTTGCATCACCGACCATGACAAACTCTCTTCGCCACAACTGGCCGCCATGACTTGAACGTTGTCGTCCATGACCAACTGAATCTGTCGCAACGGATCGTCCCATCGCTGAAGCTCGAACTCCGCCGCGATTTCCACGCCGCGGAGCGAAAGGTCGTAGACCACCGACTCGTGCAGGCCAGGCAACTCCTCCGGTACACCCGCATCGGGTGCCGTCGTGATTCGCAACGCACAGCGATTTCTTCCGCCCAGTTCGATGTGCCAACGACGCTGTTTCTTCTTAACGTTCTTTTTCTTGGTGTTCGGTTCCGACTTCAAAATCAGGCCACCTTCGGCCGCCGGGGCTACTGCTTCCGGCAGTTCGAGCACCAATCGGTTTCGAGGGCAAGCCGGTAACCTGAGATCGAAACCAAGTTGGTTGGAAACGTCGCGGGCACCGCTTAACGACCAGTCGAAATGCAGTGTGCCAGACCGCTCGACCAACACGTTCAAACGCTGGTCGACGCCCAAACCGACGATGGCATCGCTCGCCGATTCTCCTTTTCCCCAGGTCGCACGTCCGAGGGCCAGCCGGCAGGGTACCAACGACATCAGCACGGGGCCATCGGCCGTGTGTTCCACCTCGAGTTCGGCCGTACCCTCGATGAGTTGATCGCCTTCAAGCCGGGCTTCATACGTGGCACTGGTGATCCGAGCTACAGGCAAGCGGGCCGGATGCGTGGGGTCGGCGTTGCCCGCCCGCAATAGCCTCTCGAATTCGGCCGGATCGACCCGCATGTATTTCTCGTCGCCCAGCGGCCAGTCGCGCACCTGCCCCGTGGGTGCAAATACGCGGCGAAACCGCTGCGGTTCGAGTTGCTTGGATGTCTGAGCGCACACCATCGAACTCGGTAGCCAAGCGGCCACGCAAAGCAAGACAGCATGCAGCAATGACACCCAGCGACGGCTCATGGCAAGTGCTGATTCGGAGGCGTTGGAGTGGAAGGATTTGTCGGCGGCGTTAGCTCAGGTGGCGGCGACAAGGACGGTGCTGTCTGCGTCGACAACTGATTCGCGCTGATCGCCACTTCGAATTGGGTTCGGGTGGAGCCTCGTTCCACGATCGAACTCGACGGTTCGCGAATCGTAGTGACGCGCCGCCCCGCCATGCTCTGCTGTAATAGTCCGGCAAACAGGGCAAGTGCCAACCCGAGACTGGCTGCCTGCGCGACCAGCAGCGCTGGCTGGGGCCACACGATTCCCACGGTCAACAGGCCCAGGGCCGATACGAAAAGCACGGCCGGGTGCCGCAGACGGGGGACATAAATCAACAGCAGCCCAGCCACCAAAGCCGCGCCCGAGGCACCCAAAACCAACCAGGAACGACTGGCCGTGCGCAATGAACAACGCTCGACCGGGCCAAAACTACTGAACAGATAACGGTTCGTGTTCGACGGTACGGCGGTGCGCTGCGTCGCGCCGATCCAAAGCTCCAGGTCGCTTTGTTCGATTACCGGATCGCGACTAAAAAAGAAGTTGTGCCAGTGCCACATACACTCGTCGGTGAAACCTTCGGGACCCGAGAGCACATGTTCGTGTTGTGGCAGCACCAACTGCCAGTAGAGGCGGCGAATCCAAACGTTGGACCCGAACCGCGGTATGTCGAGCGTCAACTCTCCCGAGACGTGCCGGTATTGCGGGAAATCGATCCACAGTTCCAAAAGGTGCCGCCGCTGGCTGCCGTTGGCGGGTACCGCGACGGTCAGAGTGCCGTCGTCGCCCGCGCTGAATGCTGCCGGTCCGCCGTCGAGCAGTACGCGATCGCGCTCAACGACCGCTCCTTCGGGTAGCAATACCTGTACTTCACCCTGAGTATTGGCCAACGAAAAGACAGCCCGGTCTTGCCTTGCGGTCGTTGTTAACCAAGTTTGGACCCAAGCCCGATCGACCACCGTTGCCCGTTGCAGTTCACCGTCGATCTGGCGCAACATGAGGCGTGCGGTGGTCTGGCGTCCATTACCCTGAAGTTGGAGACGCTGCGACGACACGCGTGTATCGGCCGACGGTTCCACGATAGTCCAGGCCGGGTCGTCGAGTTCCATTTGGATTTCGGCCGGTGCCGTGGCCACCAGGGCGCTGCTTACCACATTGCCTTCGACTGGCATGGCCATTGGAATCTCTACTCGGGTGGCACGTCCCGATTTCAGCCGGGGCAGCGTAATAGGGCAACGGATCAGCAATTCGCCTTGGCCGATTTGTGCGGCGGGCAACGCCAGTCGCATCCGCACGGTGTCGTCCGACGGTTTCGTGCCTTCGCTAAGCGGCGTGGCCGTTAAGCTTTGATTGTCCCACGAAAAACTCAGACCCTGTTGCTGGCTCAGCACGCGGGGTACGGCAAGCGTGAGTTGTTCGATCGGTTCGTGGGCAATCGTATATGACAGACGCTGCTGCAACTGCGACGTTGCCCGACCCAGACGAAGCTGACTGTCTACGTCGATATCGATCTTCTGGGTGCGGACTTGAAAATTGGCGACGAACCGCGCGTCGGCCGTGTCGCCTCGGTAAAAGAGCGGATCCTGCTGTCGCTTCGGCAGTTTGATCTCCGGGCCGATCTGCTGTCGGACCAACCCTGTGGAAGCCTGCGTATCGGGAATCAGTTCCACGTTGTCGGCGGGCAATATGACGACCGTCGACGGACCGGGCCAATTCACTTCCGGTTGAGGGAAGCCGAGCGACAAGGGGCCCTTGTCTTTCGCCAGAGTGCGTTTTGCCTGAATGTGTAGCTCGATGTTGCCGGTCGAGGGTTGGGCCAACGGGATTCGCAACTGGTGGTTCTCGAGCTGCACCACTTGGTCGACCTTCACGAGGTTTTCGGGGCCAACTTCCACCAGATCCCAATCGGGCAACGTTACATCGAGCGAAAAAACCTTGGCACCGCGAACCACGTACTTCAGCCGGGCGTCGAGTTCCACCTCGTCGGCACCCACCTGAACAACATACTCGGGCTCTACGCTAATGCGTGTTTTCTTAGGCACCATTTGTGCCTGAAGCGAAAAGGGCTGAGCGAAATACTCGAAGGCCGCCACTTGGTCGGGCTGGCGTACCGCGTCGGGTACCTGATCCACTCGCCGCACACCGCGCTGCTGCCCCCAGATCACCTGCCAGTCACTCTCCGCCGCTACCGAAATGTGGCCCCATTGCTGGGCCGCGTTGAGAACCTCGAAGCCGGCCAGTTCGATCGGATCGCTGGCGGCCACCGGATTGTAAGAGCGTTCGGCCGCTAGACGGATCTCGACCGCGCCTTTGGTCTTCTTGGCCAAGCGGACTTCAAGCAACCCGGGCTGGGGTTTGCCGTCGGCCTCGGCCGGGGCCACCGTGTAGCCGGTCGGGTTGCCGGGGAGATATCGCGTTTCGGCCGGCAGACGAACCCGAAACCGATCGAACTCGGCCCCGCGACTACGCACCTGCAGTGTGGCTTCGAAGGCTACGCTACGGCTTCCCAGCCGGGCGACCACCGCGCCTTCGGCTTCAAGCAGCGAAGGAAGCTCGACCACTTGTCGCTGGGGTTTCCGCCACGTCAATTCGAAATCGCCGCCGAGCCCCAAAACGGTGAACTCGGTAGCGTTTCCGTCGATTTCCGCGGTCGAAAGCGTGGCTCCTTCGGAAACCTCGCCGGCGGCTCCCGCCAGCGGTACGCGCAGCTTCATCTGAGAAACCGTTGCCCGAGGAGTAAGCAGCTTCAAACGAAACTGGTCGCCTACGGCGATCAACGGAACGAGCATCTTAAGCGTAAGCTGATGTTGCTGGCCCGATTTTCCTCGGATCCAAGCCACGTGGCCCTCGCCATCGACTTCGAAGTGGACGAACGCTTCGCCTTCGCCCTGGTAGGTGGCCTCTTGGAGCTTGGCTTGATCGAGTTGCAGCGGAACACGCACCCACTCGTCGTCGCGAACCATTACGGCCACGTCGACCGTCAGCTCGGCGATGTCCTGCTTGGCATTGGCCGAAATCGTGAGCCGCTGGAAACTGTATTTCGGCGGCTTCACCGGTTGGCCCACGGCCTGTTGGCGATAGGCTTCATCGAGGTCTTCCAGCGTGATGCCAGGAACCTCGACAAGGTTGCCGTCCTTGTCCTTCAGCAGGTAGAGCTTCACCGGCGTTTCGACCAGCGGACGCGGGGCCGAGCGCGCCGACGGCGCAGCCGCTGGTGAGGTCGCCGTCGGCGCAGACGGCGAGCCGTTCTGCTGTGCGTAAGCACCGCAGGGGTGCAACAGAAGACATGCTACTGCTGCGATCCACCAACGTGTGAAGCCAGCCAAGACCAGGTTACCTCCCGGCGACCCGCCCGAAGCATACGACGGGCGCAGACTCTCTCTTCTCGGTTCTGTTTCCGGTAGTCGATGTCCTGTCCGAAAGGACACGAAGTCGAAATTGCTGTCCGAAAGGACAATAAGACGTGTCCTTACAGTTTAATTCGGGTGGCCAAAGAGATGAAGCACCAAACCCGCGATTCACCGCACTACGTTGGGGGGGCAAACGGACAATTACCCCCCACGAGGGGTCGCGGTGAACGAACGCGGCGTGCCTCCCAGGATCTCCCCTCGCTTACGGCTTCTCGGACACGGGGTCTTTTGGCACCAGGGCCTCGCGCAGCGGCTCAACCCAGCGATTTTGCTGGGCATCGTACACACCGAACCCCGAGCAGAATTCCCAGTAGGCGAAGCCGATTTTGCGCCGCAGGGCCTCGTCGGCAACGAATTTGGTCCACCGCGCTCGCGAGGCCAGGTCGGCCTTGCTGTAGGCGCCGAACTCGCCCATAAAAATCGGCCGTCTGTGCTCGACGGCCCAGATGATGGCCTCATCCAGATCTTTCACGACGTCCCGCTGCTCCGCCTTGGTACCGGTCCATTGCGTGCCCAGCCAGGCCTTCGACTGGTTGCCCACCCAGCCCGCGCCCTGATGGGTGAATTTGAAGGGGCTGTAGTAATGGAACGTGATGATCAGGTTGCGATCGTCCTCGGGCAGTTCGAGGCTCTGAAGTTCCTTGAGACTATTCCAGCCGACCGGCCCTACGACAATCTTACGAGTGGGGTTGGTGCGCCGGATTACGCCCAATGCCTCGACTAGCAGCCGGTTCCACTGGCCGGCGTCGAGCTTGGCATGCGGCTCGTTGAGCAGTTCGAACGTCAGCGCGGGCGGGGCGTCTTTGAAATGTTCGGCGATCTGTTGCCACAAGGCCAAGAACCGCTCGCGATGCTCGGTCGGCTCGTTCATAATGCCTTCGTAATGGTGGATGTTCAACACAGCAAACAACCGCCGTTGTAACGCGTTATTGACCGCCCATTCGGCACGCGCTATAAACTCCGGGTCGATGCGGTAGGGGGCCGTTTCCTCGGCATGGGCCGACCATCGGGCGGGAATTCGCACCGAATCGAAACCGGCATCTTTGATCAAGTCGAAATAGCGCTCTTCGAGCTTCACACCCCAGACGCCTTCCTTGGGTGCTTCCAGGGCATTGCCCAAGTTCACCCCGCGTCCGAATGCCGGCTTGAGCCGCTTGAAAAACGGATCGTTGTAAACCCTTTTCATGGCTGCGGGATCGTAGGCCGTCACACGGATGTTGTCGACCAGGAAGCGATGTCCGCGCCCCGGCCGGTCCAACATGACCATCATCGAAACGATATTCGCCTGATCGATGGGATGGCCCGTATCACCATGCCACGTGCCGAACGGCAACGCCAACGTCGCACGACCCTGAGCAGGAACCTGGACCGAGCCCGTGTTGCACTTGTTTCGACCGTCGGCGCCCGGGTTGTTTACACACAGCAACACGCGAACCGGAACGTCTTCCGGATTACGGACGTCCATTTTGATGGTGTCGTACTCGCTAAGATCCCAGCAATCCTGCTTCGGTTTGATGAGGACCCCGGGCCACGACGCGGCCGCCTCGGTTTCGATTCGAAGTGCGTGGTCCCCGTCGTCCTCGACGCATTCGCCCCGGGCTTGGGCGGGGTGCAAGGTGATTGCATCCGCCGATTCGAAGTCGATCACCACGCGCGGGTTCGCCGCCTGTTGCCCCATGGCCGGGGCGACGCAGAGAACCGCCATAGCCCAAAACATCAGACCCGTTCGAGACGGGATCAGAAAGCGGAAAGTTGCCAAAGCCGTTTGCCTTCTCTGTTGCCGACTCATCGTATGCCTCCCAAGGATTGGCTGAAACGCGCGACCCGTTTCGCGCAACGCCCGAGCGTTTTATTCGCGTCCTATTCTAACGCATGACATGCGGAGTATCGAATTTTTGTTGGCCACGAGAAGCTTCTACTGGTTCCCAAGCCGGAGCATGGGAACGAGAATACCAGCGCGGAACGCTAGGAAGCGAGTGCCCGGCGGACGAGGTCTAGTGATTGGCGTTGGAGTTCAGGGCCGGCCGAAGCGACAAATTGGGCCTGTTCGAGAATAAAATCCCCACCGTCCGGGGCAGTGACGACGCCACCCGCCTCGCGCACGATCAGTACGCCCGCGGCGACGTCCCATATTTTCGTGCCAAACGACCAGTAGAGATCGTTCCATCCGGCCGCCAGGAAACACAAGTTCAGGGCGGCCGAGCCCGTGCGGCGAATCGACTGCACACAAGCGACCGCTTCGTGGAACACGCGGTAGTCGGGCGACTGATGGGTTACCCCTGGCGGAAAGCCTGCGGCAGCCATGACGCCCGACAACTCGGTCACGTTGCTGGTGTGGATGGGTTTCCCGTTGAGCAGAGCCCCGCCACCGGCCGTGGCAGAGAAAAAGTCGTTGCTCACCGGATTGTAAACGGCACCGACCAATAACTCACCCGCCCGTTCCAAAGCAAGCGAGACGCTATAGAACGGAACGCCATGCACATAGTTGGCCGTGCCGTCCAACGGGTCGACAATCCAACGGTAATCGCTCTTCCCCGTGGTTTCGGCCGCTTCTTCGCCGAGAAGTCCATGGTCGGGAAAAGCCTGCAAGACGATTTCTTCGATGGCTTGCTGCGCGGCAAGGTCGGCCTGAGTTACCAGATCGGCAGGACCCTTTTCTCGGGTGGTAAATTGTCCGACCCATTGTTGAAGTGTTGCGCCGGCAGCTCGCACGGCCTTTTCGCAAACGGTTATGAAATCGTGCATTGCGTCGAATGTGGTAGAATCATCGGGTGGTGATTTGGCCGATTATAGAGCCTGTGCTGGTGTGTGCAACCCGGCGGTAAGTCACCCCCTAGGGGGTAGAACACGAGCTTTCCACGAAACGGCTTACGTTTTTTTAAGACAACTCTGGACACAGACAAAAAAGTTGCTATGATCGAGTTTTAGAAGAGGGATGAGGTGGCCTTCCAACGGAACACCGAATCAAGCAACGCGGTTTGCGTTGCGGCATCATAAGATTATTCCGTTTTCGCCCGTTGGGTATGTTCGGCCTCTTCTCTGTTCCGGCCCCGTCGTTTCGCCTTGCTGCGAGCGGCGGGGTTTTTTTGTTGATATTTTCGTCCCACACCGTTTGGATGGAGCCAGGCTATGACGTCCTCCTTGTGGAACCTCCGTGCCGATCGCGCCACGCTCGACATCGCGTCACTTGCCGCAACGCTTGACCTCACACATCCGGCAAACGGCCTGGGTATAACGCGGGCACTGGGAGCGTCTGTGGCAGATGCTCAGTTTCTCGGCATTTCCATCCCCGGGCTGTCTGAGTCGGGGCAACACTCGATAACCGACCGCTACGTTCGCCAGGAAGATCTAACCGCGGCGTATGAGTTGACCGGCGACTGCCCACTTCATGTCGACGCTCGGTGGAGCGTGTGCGACGGTACGTCGAGCGATAGCCCCTTCGTCGCGGTCGAGGTCTTGGTCTCGGTACGCACCTGGGTGCTCGACAGCCTGTCGCAGCTCTCCGTTGTCAGCCGCTGTCCTGCCGAGGAGGTTTTACACTCAATCGGTGGCGAAATCGACGTTTTTGCCACCATTGCGCCCGCGGCAGCAGACCATCTCGAGTTCTCCGAGGCTCCGGCGGGACCCGGCTGCATGCTGCTGCGGCTACCCGAGTCGGCGATCAGCTATGTCGAGATGGTTCGTCCCGGCGATTTTCAGAGCGAGGAGATAGCGTTTCAAGCGCCTGTACCTCAACGGGCAGGGATTTTACATCGGCTGTCTGTTGAACATCTAGAGAAGGGCGTAATTCTCCGCGCCCGAGTGCGTGGAGTCTTCGTACCACGCGACAACGACGAACAGATTGCGGTCGAACAGTACCAAGCGTTCGTCGAAAGCCCGCTGCCTTTGGCTACGTAGGCTTAGCCAGAAACATCACTTGGCCCCTCGCGCGACATTATTGACGCGTGCATAGCTAATGAACGGTAGGGCCGCCAACCAAACCGTCGCTACCGCACTCAGCCGGGAACCTGCTTCCGTTGGTCGCTGATCTTTGTCGAAGGCTTGAGAATGTTTGCGTTAGTGGCACAGCATGGCCACACGAGCGTGGCCATGGCACCCGCTACGCTCCCTGGAGATTCGCATTAAAAGAACAACTCGTAGCCGACGAGTCCGGTGATTCCCGGCCCATCGACTCCCGAGCCGTGTACCCGGTAGGCCCGATCGAAAATGTTCTCAATTCCCAGGCTGATTCGTTGGTTCTTGCTGATGTAGGAACCGCAGCGCACATTGACCGTGGCGTAGCCCGGCGTACCACCCTCGGGAATGCGCGAGTCGCGCTCGTCGCGATCGCTGAGCCGATGCTGTTTAGCCACGAGCCAGCCGTAAAGCTCGAACCAGTTTTGGGCTTGGCGATCTCGCCATCGCAGGCCGACCACACCTTGGATCGGTGGGATCCGGCTTAGCGGTTCGTCGTCCGTTACGTTTTGACCGTAGACGTAGGTCAGATTGCCGTAGAAACTCCATTCGGGCGTATAAAGGTATTCGCACGCCAGTTCGTAACCCTGCATCTCGGCCTTGCCGATGTTGCGTCGCTGCAAGAGATCGATCATGCTGCCCGGGTCGCTGGGATCGGGAATCGTGGCCACCACGTCGCGCACGATCATGTCGTCCAACTCGGTCCAGAAGACGAACGTTTGCGCCCGAAGCCGGTCGAGATTGAACTTCAGCCCGACTTCGTAGTTGATACTCGTTTCGGGTGACAGGTCGGGATTGGGGATGTCGATTCCCTCGTTGACGTTGTCCGACACGGCAGTCAATTCGTCGAGTGTCGGCGCTCTGAAGCCTTGCGACACCGAGCCCACCAGGTTCAAACCCGGCGCGAGCTTGTAGGTGAGTCCCGTGCTGGCCGTCCAGTCTTGGAAGTGCGTGGTCACTTTGGTCGGGACCGGAGGGTCGAGTGGATTGTTGGGGTCAAACAACTCGACGGTCGCTCCCGTGCGAATGTGCGAAAACCGCACGCCGGTGGTGGCCGCCAAGCGTTCGCTCAGATCCACTTCCCATTGCAGAAAGGTGCCGAATCGGGCGTAGTAGCTGTCGTCGGGAAACTGGGGGATAATTGGCGTGCCAGCACCGGTATTCAAGTTGACACGACTGGCCCGGCTGTCGACGTCGTCGTGGTACAAATCCACGCCGTAGGTCAATGTGCCGAGCCATCCCAGTTCGCTGTTGGCCAAGGCATCCATGCCGGTGGTGCCCACGTCGAACTCGCCACGTTCTTCCGTGGTGCTGGTCGGCGGTTTGCGTTTCCAGTAGGCTTCCTTATTACGAGAAAAGGAGAAGGTAAGCATGAAGGAATCGATCCAGCCATCGGTGTCGGCTTGCCATCGGACATAAGACAGGTCGCGCTGCTGAGGATCGAAACGTCGCTCTTCGCTGGGCCATTTATCGGTTCGGGGAACGTTTTCCTGTTCGTTGTGCTGCAACGCCACGGTGAGCAGGTTTTGGGTGTCGAGCAGGTAGTTCATCTTGATATCGCCGGCGTACTGGCGATAGTCGGTCAACGGCTGGGTTCCCAGGCTGCCGCCCCGGTTGAGGTTGTCGACACTCAGGTAGCTTGCCCCGGTGAACACGCCCAAGCGGTTGCGTGAACCTTCGATGTTCATGCGGGAATAGGGACTCGTGTCGGCCGTTCGAAAGCGCTCGATGAACTCGCCGTTGACGTAATCGCTGAATCCCGGTTCGGCACTTTTTGTAACGACGTTGATCACGCCGCCAATCGCATCGGACCCCCAAAGAACCGATTGCGGGCCACGAACAATCTCAATCCGTTCGACCATGCCCGGGTCGATGGTCCCGAAATATTGATTTGGCCCGAAGCGGAAGGTGGAGTTATTCAGGCGAATGCCATCGATCAGGAGCAAGGTTTGTGGACCGGTGAGACCGCGAATAAACGGCGACACCTGCCCGGCGCCCGTTCGTTGCACAAGGATACCCACCTCGCGCTCGATCGCATCGATCATATTTTGCGGCTGCCGCTCTTCGAGGTCGGTCGCGTCGATGATCGAGGTCGCCCGAGGACTGTCGAAGACCGATCGGGTGGACCGCAGCGCCGAGCCCAAACCTTCGAACACCAGTTGATCGAGGTTCGGATAACTCACCGGCAGGTCATAGGGGTCTTGCGTGCCGGCCGGGGCGGCGGTTTGTGTCGAGGGCAGGTCGATCTGATCGGGCGGCTGGACGAGAACCTCGGGCAAGGTGGGCTCCTCGCTGGCGGGCAACGGGGCCGGTTCAACCGAGATGGCCTGCGCCGCGGCGGTCGACAACAGTCCGCTGCAAAACGTCAACAGCAGAAACAGAGTCGACAGTAGGAGTTTTGGTAGTCGCACGTTGGGCCCTCCGAAACGACAACCCCGCCCTGCTCGGCGGAATGCGAGGTCGGAGGGCTGCCCGATTTTGTCTAATCGCTGTATCGGTTATTCGGACTGCTCCGGTTCCAGCGGTTAGATCGATAGCGAGGGGTGACAGAGGTTTCCTATTTAGCCCATACTAACGGGAAGGTTTCAGCTCGGGCGTACGGCCGATGATGCCGAGGCGAGCAACCCACCTACGAAGGGGGACACCTAACCGAAAGGGAGACGAAACGGGCGACTGCCCGTGGTCGTCGGAAGAGGAAACCGCTCGAACGTCGGTAGGGCTAGCCAAACCGGCCAGAAAGTCCGCCGGTGACAGCGGCCGGGTATGAAGGGGCAGGTAGAGAATATCATACCCAGCCAACTGTCACCGGACAGAGATGCGGCACACTCGTTTGGCACGCATTTCGCGTGCCAATCCCTACAGCCTGTATGCATTATTGATTTGACCCGAGAAAAATGGACTAATGTCTGATTTGGCTAAATCGACAAGGTTTAGTACGCTGTCGATTGGCGCGACATGCGTGTCGAGAAAACCGACACACAGCAACTTCAACGCAACGTGATTGGGATGAAACCGCGGGGACATGGTCGCCAAAGCAGCCACGCCTCTTGCTATCCCACAACTCACCGAAAAAACTGACAACCGATCACTTTCCACTGACAACTATTCACTAACCACAAGTTTCTTATGCGGTGGCCCATCCGAATCCAGTTACTTTGGCCGATGCTTGCCGTGATGGCACTGACCATCCTGCTCGTCGGGGCAGCGGTCACCTACTGGCGGATATCGCAAGTGCGTGCCCAACAAAAAGACAACCTGCAACGGGTAGCCACTACGCTGGTCGAGGGGTCGTTTCCGCTGAGCGAACAGGTGTTGCAGCAAATGCGAGGGCTTTCCGGCGCGGAATTCGTCCTGCTCGACGGCAACTCCGAGATCGTCACCACAACGCTCGATATTTCGCCGGAGGTTCACCGTCGGTTGCGAGAAGTGTCGTTGGATCGCGTTCTAGACGATTTGGTCGAGCAACCCAAGATTGTGATCGGAACGCGGCAGTATCTGGCCACGCGAACGCCGCTTGTTCGGCCGCTGCCGTCGGGCGGGCCCGGCTCGCTGGCCATTCTCTATCCCGAGGACCAAATTCTGGCAGAAGCCCATCGTGCGGTCTGGCCCGCGTTGCTGGCAGTCGTGGCAATTGCCGTGGTCGTGGTTGTGGTGACCACGCTGCTGGCACAACGATTTGTCAAACCGATTCGCACGCTGGGCGATCGCACGGCGGCCATCGCCCGGGGCGACTTCACGCCCTTGCCCGTTACACCCCGCGACGACGAAATCCGCGATCTTACCGTGGCAATCAACCAGATGACGAAGACGCTCAGTCAGTATGAAACGGAGATTCGCCGCAGCGAGCAGCTTCGTACCCTGCATCAACTTGGTGCGGGAATGGCACACCAGTTGCGTAATTCGGCAGCCGGTGCCCTAATGGCCATTGAGCTGCACCAGCGACAGTGTCCCGCGTCGGCCGATTCCGAGTCGCTCGAAGTTGCCCGAACCCAGTTGAAACTGATGAGTTCTTACCTGCAGCGGTTTTTGACCCTAGGGCAATCTCGGCCGGCTAGCACCGATCGGCTCGCTCTGCAGCAATTGGTCTGCGAGGTTATCAAGCTTGTCGAACCTGCGTGCGCCCACGCCAAGATTGAACTGACCCACCAGTGGCCCGAGCAACCGCTGATGATCGAAGGCGATGCCGAGACGCTGCGCCAAGTTTTGATCAACTTGTTGCTCAACGCGGTCGACGCCGCTCGGGCGAAGAATGGTACGCCGGGGCGCGTGATCGTCGGCATACGGGCGGATGAAAACAATCGAGCAATACTTGAAATCAAGGACTCGGGACCGGGACCGAATCAATCGGTCGAGGGCCGAATTTTCGAGCCTTTCGTCAGCGAAAAACCCGACGGCACGGGCCTGGGGTTGTTTGTTGCCCGGCAAGTCGTCGAGCAACATCGTGGCACAATCGACTGGCGACGCGAACAGGACCTGACCTGTTTTACGGTGGAGCTGCCGCTGTGTAGCACGGCTTTGTGACGACTTTTTCTCCATAACAAGAATTTTCGAGCACCAAGAAAGAACAAGGAAGAGGAACAACAACATGGAAAAACAATGGATTCGTATCAACGCCGAACCGACCCCGCGTGGTGGTGCCGCAGCGGCCGTGGTTGACGACAGACTGTTCGTATTTGGCGGGGGCTTGTCGCCGTACAAGTTCGTCGAGACGGCAGAGTTTTTCGATTCGGACGCGGGCTGCTGGAAAGCGATTGCTCCGATGGCTGTCGCGCGAAATAACGCGGTCGCTGCCGTGGTCGGCAACGAGATTTACGTGATTGCCGGTTTGGTTCACGTTGCCGGCTGCGAAAACGAAGAGAAGCCGGCGTCAGAGCCGTGTTCCATGGTGGAAGCGTACAACGTGGAAACCGGCACCTGGTCGAAAAAGGCCGACATGCCGTTTGCGCGAGTCAAACCGGCTGTGGGGGTTGTCAACGGCAAGATTTACGCAATTGGCGGGCGTCATGGCGACTCGACCACCGATTCCATCGCCGAATACGATCCGGCAACCGACACGTGGGAAGAGAAAGGCACGTTTCCGATTGCCCTGAAACATGCGAGCGCTTGTGTTTATCGGGACAAAATCTATGTGACCGGCGGCTGGTCGCCCGAACAGGTTATAGGTCAGCCCAAGCCTGGAAAATTCCACACCGACGTCTTCGTTTTCGACCCCCAGTTGGGCTTTTGCACGAAACTGGCCAACATGCCGATTTCACGCGCAGGGCATGCCGTTGTCGAGCTGGGCGGTATGCTGTACGTGTTCGGCGGTGTGAAAGAAGATCGAAGTGTGGTGATGGAGGTCCACCAATACGACGTCGCCAACGACGCTTGGTCGACGGTGGCCAAGTTGGACTCGCCCCGGGCAGTCTTCGAGGCACGCGTTCTCGGCGAGGCGGTCTATCTGGCCGGCGGATGGAAACAGCTCCACGGCAGAAGTCCCAACCCGGAGTTTGTAATGTTCGTTCCGAGCGTGGGAATGACCGTTTGAGTTGTCTCGGCGAATCGGAAATGACGCCCGTCGGTTTTTTTCTTAGTTATTGACGCTTGCATAGCCAGTGTGCGGAAGGCGACCAACGGGAGCCTGGGTTTCCTGGCGTTCGGCTTCCTGATGCGATCATTCACAATGCAGGCATCAAAAAGCACTGGCTTCCGGCAACGGGTGGCACATGAGGAACGGTATGGCACATTTGTTGGTCGTCGACGACGAGCAGAGCATCTGCTGGGGGCTGTCCCAGTTGGCGCAGGAGCTGGGCTACTCGGTCGACACGGCCGCGTCGGCCGAAGAGGGTTTCGAACAGGTCGAGAAACGGCGTCCCGATGCCATCGTGCTCGACATCCGTCTGCCGGGAATCGACGGCCTCTCGGCGATGGGCCGGTTTCGCGAACTGGCGGGACCGGTACCCATCATCGTGATCACTGCCTACGGCGAACTCTCCACCGCGGTCGACGCCGTACGGCATGGGGCGTTCGATTACCTCACCAAACCGTTCGACCTGAAGGTAGCCCAGCATGCCATCCAACGGGCCATTCGCCTTCCCAAGGAGTCGTCGGAAGACAGGCCGTCGCTGTTCGACGACGACATCCCCGCGACCGACCGGCTGGTGGGTCGTTCGGCCGCTATGCAGGAAGTGTTCAAACGGATCGCGCTGGTGGCCGCCTCCGACGCCTGTGTGCATCTGCATGGGGAGAGCGGTTCGGGCAAGGAGGTGGCCGCCCGGGCGATTCATCGCTACAGCGCCCGAGCCGACGGACCCTTCGTGGCCGTCAATGTGGCGTCGCTTAGCCCCACCTTGGCCGAAAGCGAATTGTTCGGCCATGTGCGTGGCGCGTTTACCGGGGCCGACGAGCCACGCCGCGGTCTGCTCGAACAGGCCGACTGCGGTACGATCTTTCTCGACGAAGTGGCCGACATCCCCTTGGCAGTCCAGGTCAAGCTGCTTCGTGCCCTGGAGCACGGCGAAGTGGTGCCGGTCGGCAGCAACCAGTCGATCACGACCAACTTCCGCATCATCTCGGCCACGCATCGCGATTTGAACGAACAGGTGGCCGCGGGCTCTTTCCGCCACGACCTGTATTTCCGGCTGGTCACGTTCGAGATCGATCTGCCTCCGTTGCGAGAACGCCGCGACGACATTCCCGAATTGGCCGAGTACTTTCTCGACATGCTGGTTTCGCGGAGCGGCAAGCTGCGGCCGACCATCGCTCCGGAAACGATCGAGGTGCTCAAGTCGCGGCCCTTCTACGGCAATGTTCGCGAATTGCGCAATGCCATCGAACACGCAATGATCCTCGCCCGGGGTGCTACCCTCCTGCCCGAGCACCTGCCGGCCCCCGTGCCGCGATCCCAGGGCGACGGAGGAGATCTCGACGGCGCCATCGTCGCACTCGTGCGCCGTTGGGCCGAAACGCAGCTCAGTCATGCGGGAAGTGCCGGCGACTTGCACGAGCAGTTGCTCAAGTTGGTCGAGCCGCCGCTGCTCGAAGCCGCGATGCGACGGTACCAAAACCAATGCGCCGCTGCCGCTCGCCATCTTGGAGTGCATCGAACGACCCTGCGCAAGCGGCTCGATCAACTGGGCCTCGGCGAAGAATAAAACGGCAAAAGACTCGGCCGTACCCAAAGTCCTTGCCTTACTCACGCCAACGGCGTGAACAAGCGTTGCCCAAACAAAAAAACGGCCCACCCGGTCGAAACCGGATGGGCCGTTTGGGTTTTTAGCTAGTCGAAAGCTTCGCTTACCGCAGGAGCGAGAGTACGTTCTGCGGGTTTTGGTTGGCCATCGACAACACCGAGGTACCCGACTGGACCAGAATCTGGGCCCGGGTCAGGTTGGCACTCTCTTCCGCGAAGTCGGCGTCGCGGATCGAGCTTTCGGCCTCGGTCAGGTTTTCCAAGGTGTCGCTTAGCGAGTTGATGTTCGTTTCCAGAGTCGTCTTCTGGAACGCACCCAACCGCCCGCGAAGTGTGGTCACCTGGGTGATCGTCTCGTCGACGATCTTCGCGGCCAACGCGGAGTCGGTTTCCAGCGAAGCCGTTCCACCGGAACGCAACTGGAACAGCCGGCCCGTGGCACCACCCAACGTGGCCGTGCTCACGCTCTGGATGCCGAGGCGTGCCTGCTGGTTCGAGACCACGTCGGGACCCAGTTGGAACTGGGCACCACCGCTGGTGATGCTGAAGTTGATCTTCGAACCGGCGGTGACCGTCGCGTCGAGCGAGAAGCTCATGTCGAGCGAACTGGTGTTCAACGTCGCCATGAGGCCTTCGCCGATCATCTGCACACCGTTGATTCGCAGGTCGACGTCGGTGCCTTCGCTCCGCGTGACCGTAGTCCCGGCGGCGTTGGTTACCGCGAAACTGCCTTGCAGGGCCTTCACGGAGACGAACTGGCTGGACCCGTAGGCCTGCGTGCTGAAGGTCAGCTTGGCGTCGGTGGCCGATGTGCCGGCGTCAGCGTTGCCGATCATATTATACTGGAACGGGCCGTTGACGCTGTCGACGGTTCGGGTAACGCCACCGGAAAGCACACCGAAGTCGCCGTCGGCCACGTTGCCCGTGCCCGTACCTTCGCCACCGACCGGTTCGGCGGTGAACAAGGCACCCACGGTGTCGTCTTCGTTGATCGTGTAGGAGACGTCTTCCGCGGTTACGGTACCGTTGAAGGTCACCAACAGGGTCTTCGAATCTTCGAGATAGGTGACGGCCGAGGTACCCGTAGCCAGGTTCGAGTCCTCGACGACGCGGACGAGCACGTCATCCCAAGCGGCACCTTCCTCTTTCGCCGTGACGGTGAACTGGGCTAGCGTTCCGTTACCCGCGTGCGTGGTGGTCGACGCGGCAGCGTCCGTGTAGGTGACGCCTACCTCGTCGAAGCTGATGTCCGAGGTCGTCGCCTTCAGCGTACCCGTGCCGTCGCTGCCACTGGCGTTGCTGACGAGCACCTCGAAGTCCTTCAACTCTTGCAGGTCGCTGGAGTTGATGAACGCGATCAGGTCGTTGGCCGTGGTGGTCACGTTGCCACTGCCGTCGGTACCCAGGTTAACGATCATCACGCCTTCGGAGACCACGCCGCCTTCGAGCGAGGCCGCGTTGACGGTGGGAAGGCTGTCATTGGCGATCACGCCGCTGCCGTCGCCGACGGTCGAGACGGTAGCCGGTTCGACCTCGGGTTGGGCCAGTCGGGCGCCGAAATCGCCGCCGACGTTGATCGCCTCGATGATCTCATCGACCGTGGCTCCCGTAGCGGCACCACCCGAGTTGTCGATCGTGATCGTCAACGTACTGCCGGCGAACGCCGCCGTGGCGGCCACACCGGCACCACTGAGGTCGGCAGCCGCCCAGTTGATGGTAATATCCTGGTTACCGGCCGAGCCTTCTTCGAGCGCGAAGATCTCGAACGTGCCATTGGCGATGCCCGTGTCGATGATCGCCGAAGCGGCGGCGTAGACCGGGGGCTCGCTGTTCATGTCGATCGAGAGCGACTGGTTTCGGCCGCCGTTGACGAAGCGGATATCCCGCATGCCGTCGAGCGACTGAAGCTGTATCAGGTTATTGGCGTCGGGGTTCTCGACCGGATCGTCGCCGATCAGAGCGGTCACCTCGGAGATGGTCACCACACCCGTGCCGTCGCTTCCGGTGGCGTTGGTCACCGAGACGACATCCAAGCTATTGGCCGTCTGGTAGGTGTTGATCGCGTCGATCACGTCGTTGGCCGTGGCCACGATGCTCGTCGGATCGGCCGCTTCACCGGCCACGTCGGTCGTCACGGTCACGCTGTAGCCGTCGGCGTTGACGCGCAGGTCGCCGGCGCCCTCCAGGCTGAAGGCGTGTGCCACCGCGTCGCCCGTGGCGTTGTTCAACCGGCTGACCAGTGTGGCCGCATCGAGCGTGCGTGTACCGCCGGCGATGTCCAGTTGCACCGTGTAGGTGTTACTGGCCGCGTCATAGGTCGTCGCACCGCCGGCGTTGTCTTCGATGACCACCGAGAAGTTGGCATCGACCCCTCCGGCAAGGGCCGTGGCGCTGATACCGGCTCCACCTTCGAACCCGTCGGCCCCGGCGGTATCTTCGACAGCCGTGTAGGTCGTCGCAGACTCCACAGCATTGGTGGTACCTGTACCAGTCGCGGTGAAGTCGTGCATGGCCGCGTCGGGGCCGGACGCCGCCGAAGATAGCCCTGCAGCGATGGCAGTGGCACTCAGGTCTGCAGTCCCCCAGTCCCAGGTAACCACGTACGTGTTGGTGGCCTCGGTGTATGCATAGGTGGTACCGTTACCGTTGCCCGCATCGGCAAATTCAATCTTCACCAACCCACCGGCGAAACTCCCCGGATCCTTGGCCACAATATGCAATCCAGCAGCATCGCCTGCGAAGGCCCCTGAGCCTTCCAAGTCTTCTACGGCGGTCGCGGCCGCGGTGTCCATCGTATACTCGGCGGCCACGGCGGGTTGGGTCTGCAGGCTGATGGTGATCTCGCCGGCCGTGATGTTGCCGTCGGCATCGACCGACGACTCGGTGATCGTGGCCGTCGTGCCGGTGCCAGTGCCCGCCACGTACTTGATGTCGTACGCACCGGCGGCTTCGCCCGCCGAGGCGGCCGTGAAGATCAGGTCGCTGTTGTCGTTCTGGCCCTGGATCTTGACCGACCCGGTGCTCTCTTCCCATTCGGTGACGCCTTCGGCCGTGGCAGTCACGCCCAGGGCGTCGGACACGAGGTTAATGGCGGCGGCCATATCGGTAATCGAGCTGCCGTCGGCGAAGCTGAAGGCCTCGTAGCCGTTCGAGCCGCCGACCTCCAGCACCACGTCGCCCGAAATGCTTCCGGCGTCGAAGGTCAGCGTGCCCTTGGTGGCCTGAGCCTGCACGTCGACCGAAACGTCGATCTGCGACTGCGTGCCGAAGTTGGCCTGGTCGATCTGAAGATCGGTGATCTCCGTGTTGTCGATCCCTTCGGTAACGAAGTCCATGTTACCGTCCAACAGGCGTTTGCCCTGGAAGGCAGTCACCTGGGCGATACGGTCGATGGCTTCCAAGGAGCTGTCGACCTGTAGCTGGTTAGCCTTGATCTGCTCTTGGCTCAAGGCACCCGTGTTGGCCGCCTCGGAAACCAGACCGCGAATGTCGTTCAAAAGGCCGCTCACCTGTCCCAACGCGCTGTCGGCGGTAGCGATCATCTGATTCGCCCGCTCGCTGTTGGTAATGGCTTGCTTCACACTAGTGATGTCGCTGCGCAACACCTCGGACGCGATCAAACCGGCCGGATCATCCTTACCAGTATTAATCCGCAAACCGGTGCTCAATCGGGTCAAAGACTGCTGCAACTCAGCGTTGGACCGCGCCAGAGTCTTCTGGGCGTTCAGAGAGCTGACGTTTGTGTTAATGCGGGTCATGCCAGACACCCCTCCTTTAAAGGATTACGTCCAAGCTAACCGGATTGGCGGGGAGATCACGTTCCGGAAGAGCTTCAAAGCGGGTCACCGAAGGGCCACGATACCCTCCGACCACCACACGCTTCCATTTATTCTCCAATTCACGATAAACCTCGTACGACGACCTATCCCGCGCCCTCGGACCGAAAACAACGGACCGTTGGCGCTGTCAGTCATCGCGGCGCTTGCTACACAGCAAGGCCTACGAGCAAGTATCGACCTGAGAAGATAAGCACTTTAGGCAAACTACGTCCCATCGGTATCTTTCTCTGACCTAAACCTATTGATCCTTCTCGGCACTCGTCTCGGCCTGGGAAAGAAAAAAGGCCCCACAAACACTGGCCGGTGTCAAAGGAGCCCGAATGAACGTTATGACCGTTACAGTTGCCCAGAAATGCCGGGTGGCTTGACAGCCCCCCGGCAATCTCGACCCATGTTACAGCCAAGCGACGGCCGCGGGCTAAAAAGATCTGCCACCGGGGGAAAACGTGGGTTCCGACCCTACGAGGTCGACGCGGAGCCACCCGAGGACGGCGCCGGACAGCCCAACTGCCGGGCATCTTTCGGCTCGAGTTGGGCCGCCCGCTGATTCTCCCGCTGGATCGCCTCGTAGACTTCCTGGCGATGCACAGGAATCTCCGCGGGCGCTTCAATGCCCACGCGTACCTTGTCACCACGAATATCGACAATCGTCACCACGACGTTGTCTCCGATCATGATGCTCTCATCACGCTGCCTAGACAAGACAAGCATCGACGGCTCCTTCCGTGTATATAAATGGGCGCGTCCGATCGCCCCGAAACGACTACGCGCTTTGACGTAAGGCGGTTTGTTTACAGGGTATCTCAAACTGAATCGGAAGTTCGCCGTTGCCGATCACCTGTCGTCCCATCCCCCGTTCGACATTGATGACCAGCGGCGCCTTGAGATTCAACGTCATGGCGCGATCCGATTTGCCGACGATGGCCAGCACCTCAGCCCGACTTACGTCGTCCAGACCGATCGCCTCGAGTTCGCGGCGTGCCACGCGGATTTGATACTCCGGAATGAAGCGTCGCGGACTGACCACAGCCAGGGCCAAATCCGCGCGATCCACACTCTGAAGCCACGCCACGGCTCGACTAGCGGAGTCGGCCAGTAGCATCCACCTCTGACACCCCTGGAATCCCAACAAGCCGCCGGGAAACTCAATTACGGCGTCGGAGTCGACATCGACGGTACCGAAACGGGTCGTTCTGATCTGCATGGCAATTAGCCTGTGTCTGCATACGAATCGCGTTAGTATCCATAGAACCTATCGGAATAGTCAATCGGGGATAAACAGCAAAAATGACGAACTAGGGGTATCTAGTCAATCCAGAAAATCCAAGCCGTTCCGCGGCGGCCTCACAGACGCCACGAGGTGATTGGGGTTTTTATGCCACAACGCTTTGCTGACTTTTATATGCGGGTGCCACGGGCAGCTTGTATGCCCGGGTTCGGCACTGGCTGAAAAGCAGCCCGTGGCACCCAGCACCCGACTTTGCGACAGACACCGCGCAACCGGCCGTTTCTGCGCGAGTGGTCGGCAGGAACCGCAGATTGCCCGACGAACCGGCAACGTTCTGGCAACGCACGGGGAACGGTCCCGTGGTGGCGAATCCCGCAATAAAAGGCGATTTGCCCGACTTGCGGACCATCGGGCGTGGCTTTGGGCGAATTGGCACGCTGCTTGCTATACGGGGAGGACACGCAGTGCGCACGTCGCACGCGGTGCTTGCAGGGGGACGTCACTCGAACTCGTCTGAATCGCCATGCCATATGGGCTTTATATCTCGGCCGATGGTGCTCACACCCAACAGATGCGTCTGGAGGTGATTGCCAACAATTTGGCAAACGTCGATACGCCCGGCTTCAAGCGCGAGTTGGCCGTTTTCCGCGCCCGATACGCCGAAGCCATCGACGAGGGCATCATGCTGCCCGACACAGGTGCCATCGAAGATGCCGGCGGCGGCGTAATGGTCCAACAAACGGTTACCGACTTCTCCGCCGGCCCCTTGTCGAATACGAAAGGACTCAGCGACCTGGCCATCGAAGGCGAAGGGTTCTTCGTGGTTCAGAAGGATAATGAAGCGTTGTTAACCCGGGCTGGAAACTTTCAGTTGACCGCCCAGGGCCAACTGGTGACTCCCGACGGCCATCCCGTACTGAACGATGCCGGTGCCCCGGTTGTCATCAACCCCACCGAAGCGTGGGAGTTCACATCCAACGGAGGCGTTCGCCAAGCAGGCACCGTGCAACAGCTTGCCATCGTGCGTCCCGAATCGCTTAACGACCTCGTCCATGTGGGCGAAAACCTGTTCCACTCCTTGTCGGAACCCCAAACCATTGCCGTGGAAGACCGCCGCGTATTGCAGGGATTCCTGGAGGGTTCCGGCGTAGACCCCACGACGGAAATGACGGAGATGATCATCGCCTCGCGTGCCCTGGAGGCGAATGTCAACCTGATGAAAGCCCAAGACGACATGCTCAACGGTTTGGTGAACCGAGTGATGCGCGTGCGGTAATCCGGCGGTGGCGTCTGGTTGTGCGGTCATGGTCGCTGAAGCGATCAAGCCTTGGACTCCCTGATTCCTAATTCCTTATCCTAAATTTCTCGTCCCTAATCCCTAGCCCCTCGCCCCTTCTCTCATGAGTGTTCAAACGCTTTACACGGCTGCCACGGGCATGAAGGCCCTGGAAACCAAGCTGGACGTCATCGCCAACAACTTGGCCAACGTGGAAACCACGGCCTTCAAGAGCATGAGGGCCGACTTCGAGGATCTCCTCTATCGCCACGAGAAGCTCCCCGGTGCCGAAGACACGGCCGGCCAGTTTACCCCGGTGGGTATTTCCATCGGCTTGGGGTCGCGCGTTTCGGGTACCCAGGGAAATTTCACCCAGGGTAGCATCCAGTCGACCGGCAACCAACTCGACATTACCATCGCCGGGCAAGGCTTCCTTCAGGTCACCGATCCCAACGGCGACACCTACTACACCCGGATGGGTAACCTTTCGAAAAACTCCAACGGCGATTTGGTCGTCGCCTCGGCCAATGTCGGTCGTCTTCTCGAACCACCGATCAACATCCCGCAAGACGCCACCGACATCGTGATCAGCGCCGAGGGAATCGTCTCGGTACAGCAGCCGCAGAATCAGCAGCTATCGCAGGTCGGCCAGATTGAATTGGCCTACTTCGTCAATCCCGAAGGCTTGTTGCGGATGGGCGAAGGACTCTATGCCGAAACCGATGCCTCGGCCGCGCCCATCCTCGGCAATCCCGGGCAAGACGGCCTGGGATCGATTCAACAGAATTCGCTGGAAGCCTCGAACGTTGAACCCGTCAACGAATTGATCGACTTGATCAAAACCCAACGCAGCTTCGAGTTGAACTCGCAGGCGGTCAAAGTCGGAGACGAAATGATGCAAACCGTCTCGAACTTGCGGCGTTATTAATCCAAACGAGAAGGGAATCGTCGTGCCTTGCCGTATCGCTTGCCGTTGTCGCAATAAACGCATTGCCTACCGCGCAGTCGCTTGGGCGTTCTGCGCGGCGGCTACGCTGCTGCCGTCGATCCACCCCACCGTGTCGGCGGCGGCCGAGTTTCGTCTGAAGTCGAGCAGCGAAAGCCATGGGCCGATCGTCACCCTGGGCGACGTGGCCGACATCGTGACCAACAGCCAAACGGAGATTGATACGCTGGCGGCCATGGAACTGTTCCCTGCCCCGGTTGCCACGCGCCCCCGTTATGTCCGGCTTCGCGAAATCCAAGACGCTTTGCTCCTTTGCGGCGTGAACCTCACCGAACACCGTTTTTCCGGCTCTAGTCAAGTGATGGTCACCGCGTCCGGAATTTCCGACGTTCAGCCCGACGACGAACCGGTTACGTTTGCCATGACCCGCCGGGCAAAATCCCAGTTGGAGCGGGCCATCGAACGCTGCCTGCAGCAACAGGTCTCGGCCGAACAACCCTGGGTGGTCGAAGTGGAACTCCCCTCGGCCCAAACCCGACTGCTTGCGGATCCCTCGGCAACCATCTCGGTAAGCGGTGGCGAACCGCCGTTCACGGGCATGCAACGGTTCGTCGTGTCGGTCGACACGGCTGGCAACCGGCAGCAATTCGAAGTCGACGCCAGCGTGGCCGTTCCTCCCGCGTCGGTGTGTGCGATTCGTAGCTTACCGCGCGGTGCCATGATCCGAGCGACCGACGTGGCGCTAGCCCCCGCGGACCCCACCGATCCGATGACGACCGGTAGCTTTTTTTCGTTGGCCGAGGTAGTCGGCAAAGAAGCGACTCAGTCGATTCCCCAAGGACGGTTTCTCACGGCAGAACAGATTCGGTCTCCCTTGATGGTACAGCGGGGCGAAGTGGTAACCGTCAGCGCCCGTTCGTCGGGCATCGTGGTGCGAACGGCAGCCCGGGCACGCGAACAGGGTAGCCACGGCGACCTGATCGCCGTCGAGTCGCTCAATGAACGACAGATCTACTTTGCTCGCGTGTGCGGCGTTCGCGAGGTGGAAGTCTTCGCCCACGCACCGCGTGCCACAACTGCATCAGCCGCAGGCGTCGTGCGTCGTTGACACCCCCAACCACATACATTTATCCAAACGTGAAGAGGAAGAAATCGTGAACCGAGTTCACCTTCCCCATACTGTACTTGTAATTCTGGCAGTTGGGTTATGTCCGTTGGCCAACCAAACGGCTCACGGCCAAAGCTCCAGTCTTTTCGGCAATTCGCAACAGGGCCGCCCGTTGACGATTCGCGACTATTCGTGGACCTACCTACCGCCCCCGGAACCCAAGACGATCGGCCTGCACGACGTGATTTCCGTGCTGGTCGACGAACAGGCGGTGGTGATCAGCGAGGGCGAGATCGACCGCAAGAAAAAGGCGCACGGCGAACTGAGCCTAACCGATTGGATAATCCTGAAAAACTGGACCCTGACACCGGATCCCCAAACCAACGGCGATCCGAAGATCAAGGGCAAGGTCGACAACAAGATCCGTGCCGAGGCCGGCCTCGAAACTCGCGAGTCGATCAAATTCAAAATCGCGTGCACGGTGATCGACAAGCGTCCGAACGGCAACCTGATTATCGAGGGACACGACACGGTCAAATACAACAACGAGGAATGGAACCTCTCCTTCACCGGCGAAATCCGCCCAGAAGACGTGATGCCCAACAACACGGTCCTCAGCGAGAGTATCGCCAACAAGCGGATTTTCAAACAGGAATCAGGGCACGTGCGCGACGGTTATCGCCGGGGATGGATGCAACAATTCCTCGACAAAATCCAGCCATTCTAACCCAACAGAACCTTAGGCTGTTGGGCATTTCCCCGATGACACCGGAATCCGAAAACCTACGTCGCCGCACCGCCATCGCTTCAGTACTATGAAATATCGTCCACTACACGTTGGTCTGTCGCTTGGGTGTTTGCTAGCCGTCGTGCTCGCCACTACCCCCGTGGCCGCTCGCACCACGCTACGCAGCATCTGCCGGGTGAAAGGCCAGGAAGAAAACACCCTGCAAGGGCTGGGAATCGTTGTGGGGCTCAAAGGCACCGGCGATGGCGGCGGGTCGGCACCCACCGTAGCGGCCTTGGCCAAAATCATGGCCATCATGGGACAACAACCGAGTTCCGAAGGGATGGCCTCGTTGGCCGAAACGAAAAACGTTGCCCTGGTCACGGTCACGGCCACCGTGCCGGCAGCCGGTGCCCGGCAAGGCGACAAGCTCGACTGTATCGTCAGTTCCGTGGGAACGGCCAAAAGCCTCGAAGGCGGGCGCCTATTTCTCACTCCGTTGATGGGCCCCGACAAAAACAACCCGCGAATCTACGCCTTCTGCCAGGGTCCCATCTCGCTCGATACGGCCAACCTGACCACCACGGGACGCATCTACAACGGCTGCCAATTGGAGACCGATTTTTTCAATGTCTTCACCAAAGACGGAAAAATCACGCTCGTGCTGGATAAAAATCACGCCGACTTTCAAGTAGCCCAAGATGTGGCCGAGTTGATCAACAGCCAGTTGAGTTTCGGCGCCGGCGGCATTCCGCTGGCCAAGGCCTTAAACCAGGTGAACATCGAGGTGCTTATTCCGTCGCAGTATCGCGACGACCCGGTGCTGTTCGTCTCCATGGTCATGGCACTGCCGATGCTCGAACCACAAACCGCGGCCCGGGTAGTCATCAACGAACGGGCAGGCAGCATTGTAATCGGTGGCGACGTCGAGATCGGCGCCGTGGCTGTCACCCACAAGAACGTCGTGATCGAAACCACGCCCGGCGGTGGCGCCAATTTCGTGCCCATGGACCCGGGCCAAACCGGAGGCCCCAAGCTCAAGTCCCTCGTCGAAGCGCTCAACGCGGTGCAAGTCCCCACCAAGGACATCATCGACATCATCAAGGGACTCGCCCGAAACGGCAAACTGCACGGACAACTGATCATCGAGTAACAAGTCGGCGAACCTGCCAAGCCTCATGCCATCGCTTGCCCTGGGCATGCCGTCGCTGGCCCAAAAAAGGTACGGACACCAACTCAACAAGAGCAGAGTATGAACGTTTCCTCGGTCACTCCCGCTTCGGTCGCCACGCTAAAGACCACAGCCGATCCGACGGCCCCGCAACTCAACGACCAGCGCTCGTCGGAATTCCGCGAGGTCTTCGATCAGTTCGTCGGCGAAGTCTTCTTCGGACAGGCGCTGAAGGCCATGCGACGTACCGTGGGCAAGCCGGCCTACTTCCACGGGGGCCGTGCCGAAGAAATCTTCCAACAGCAACTCGACCAAGTGTTGGCCGAAAAGCTTAGCGAGGCCTCGGCCGAAAGCTTCAGCGGCCCGATGTTCGAACTGATGAACTTACCGCGACCTTAACAAACAACGTTCACCATCAAGACGCCTTCTTCACCAACCACGAAAGTACGATCGATGGAAGTTTCCTGGGAAACGGATGTGGCAACCCTCTTGAACGACCTGCTGGCGGTCCAGCAACAGACGCTGGACGTGCTCGGCCGCAAGCTCGAACTGCTCAAGGTCGCCGACGCTGAAGGGTTGGCGGCGTTCGCCGAAGAAGAAGAACAGATTGTCGACACAATGCGAAAGTGCCTCGAACGTCGCAAACAGTTGCTAGCACAAGCCAAGCAACAACACCTGCCGTCGGAGAATATCCGTTCGTTGATCGGCGCCTTCCCCCCCGAAAAGCACCCCCCCCTCGGTCAACAGCTCGAGGATGTCCGAAGCCGGGCACGGCTGCTGCAGCATCACAGTATCACCAATTGGGTGGTAATTCAGCGCAGCCTCCTTCATCTTTCACAGATGTTAGAGATTATCGCGACCGGGGGGCGTCTGCAACCGACATATGGAGAAGGGGCCACCGTTAATACCGGAGGAACCCTCGTAGACCGGGCGGCTTAGCTAGATTAAGCAATACAAGCAAGACACATAGACTGCGTTATGTCTCTGTTCGGATCCATCCAGATGGCGTCTAACGCCCTGAAGGCGAATGACATCGCCTTGCAGGTTGTCGGACAGAATATCTCCAACGCCAATACGCCTGGCTACATCCGCGAAGAGGTCATTCTAGCGACGGCGCCCACCCAGCAGTTGGGCACACTCCAGTTGGGACTTGGAGTAAAGGTTGAGGCCGTTGTCCAAAAAATCGACCTCTTTCTCGAACAACGGTTGCGCGGGGCGGTCAGCGACATGTCCGACGCCGAAACCCAGGAGTCGTACTACGCCCAACTCGAAGGCGTCATCGGAGAACTCTCCGACACCGATCTGAGCACCTACCTAACCGATTTCTTCTCGTCCATCAATGAGGTTCTCAATCAGCCGGAAAGTCAGTCGGTCCGCAACCTGGCCGTGCTCAGCGGGCAAACGTTGACCGAAGGCATCAACCACATGGCCGAGCAGGTCATCAACATTCGCGAGGACGTGAACGACCAGATCATCGAGATGGCCGATGACGTCAACAACTTGCTGTTGGAAATCCGCGAGTTGAACCTCAAGATTGCCAAAACCGAGGCCGGCGACATCTCGAACAGCGATGCGGTAGGACTCCGCGACCAACGATTGACCGCCCTGGAAGACCTCGCCTCGAAACTCGACATCAACGTCCGCGAACAGTCCAACGGCATGGTAGCCGTCTACCACGATGGCGACTATCTGGTTTTCGATGAATCGGTGCGTCAGATCGACGTCATCCTCGACAGTGACGAAGGTCTCAACGCAGCCTCGCTTCACATTAGCGAAAGCGACAAAGTCCTGGATCCGTCTGCCGGTGAGTTGGCCGGTTTACTCGCCTCGCGCGACGATATTCTGGGAGGCTTTCTCGACACCCTGGACGGATTCGCAAACACGCTGGCCTTCGAGTTCAACAAACAATTCTCCAAAGGCCAAGGCCTGAGCGGTTTCCAAGACGTCACCTCCGAATTCGGCGTCACCGCGACCGACCAGCCACTAAACGATGCCGGGCTGGATTTCATGCCCGTCAACGGATCGTTCCAGATCATGGTCACCCAGAAGACCACCGGGCAAACTCTAACGCACGACATCTTCGTCGACCTCAACGGCATTGGCGAAGATACCAGCATGGACGACCTGATCACCATGATCGACGATATCGACGGCATCTCCGCCAGTGTCGATCTTTCGGGAAAACTGACGATTCTCAGCGATTCGTCCGACCACGAATTCGCTTTCGCCGACGACACCAGCGGTGTGCTGGCTGCCTTGGGTGTCAACACGTTTTTCAGTGGGTCGTCCGCGCGCGACATCGGTGTGAACAACGTGCTGGTCAAAGACCCGGCCCTGTTCGCGGCAAGTTCCGGCGGCATCGGCCACGACACCGATAACGCCGTTGCGTTGGCCGCCCTGATCGATACTCCCTTGGAATCGCAAAACGGCGCTTCGCTGGCAGTACTCTACGATCGCATGACCGGTGAAGTCGCCCAATCGTCGGCCGTGGCCCAAAGCGTGGCCGACGGCGCCCGCGTTTTCGAGGGCACACTACGGGGCCAAAAACTGTCTATCAGCGGCGTGAGTCTCGACGAGGAAGCCGTGCGGATGATGGCCTATCAACGAGCCTACCAGGCGGCCGCCCGTTTCATTGCTACCCTCTCGGAGTTGATGGACCTGACCGTAAGTTTGTAAGGAGGCACGGGCCACGCCCATAGGGTCTGTAATGCAGCAAGCGGTTGATTTGGGTTGACCGGCACGAAGCCGGAACCGATTCGGCCGACAACGGGCAATCCGATTTGGCTTCCCGGTTATTACTCCAAGAAAACAAACACACAAGTGGTGGCAACAAGCCACGTGAAGCCATGGGAAACGTCATTGGCATACCGACTACCCGCGTCAGCGACCTCTTCGTGCGCCAACGGTTGCTGAGCCAAGTCCAGACCGACCAACTCGATATATTCTCTCTTGAAACGCAGTTATCCACGGGCCATCGTTTTCAGGCCCCCAGCGAAGACCCCGATGCCGCGCTGCGCGTCATGGGTCTGCAACGGCTTCTGGAACGCAAGGCCCAGGTGGCAACCAACCTGTCGACCAACCAGTCGTATCTTTCGGCTACCGACACGGCCCTGTCGACCATTTCGGGGATGATTTACGACATTCGTGCGGAAGCCTTGGGCGTGCTTGGCACGACGGCCACCGACGTCCAGCGGCAAGCCGCTGCCCAGCAGGTCGAACAGACCATTCTCCAACTTCTTGACGCCAGCAACCAGAAATTCAACGGCCGGCACCTGTTTGCCGGCACGGAAACGGCGGTCCGGCCGTTCGTGGCCCAAGAGAACGGCCTGATCGAGTATGTGGGCAATGAAGGCGAATTGATGAGTTACGGCGACATCGATTTGCTTTTCGCCACGAACCTTACGGGCGATCAGGTCTTCGGTGCCATTTCCGAAAAGGTCCTCGGCAGCGGCGACCTCGACCCCATGATAACCGCTGACACCCGCCTGGACGACCTCCGCGGTGGCGAGGGAATCACGCAAGGAAGTATCCTCATTACGGCCGGCGGCAAATCGAGCACCATCGACATCGCCGGCGCCACGACGGTCGGCGACGTGGCCCAGTTGATCTACAACAACCCACCCCAGGGTAAGGACATCGAGGTTGAAATCACGGCGACGGGTTTGACGATCACTTTCGACGGTCCTGCCGACGAGCAACTCAGCATCCGCGAGGTTGGCGGCGGCACCACCGCGCGCGAGTTGGGTATTTACACGCAAACGCCCGTCGCCAGCGGCGTCCCCGTGGTAAGCAGCGACCTTGATCCCATCATATCGAAGACGACTCCTCTCGATAATCTGTTCGGCAGCAAGAGTTCCGCCGTGATCCGTTCCACGTCTGCCGACAGCGACGTGTTTTTTGAAGCGCCGGAAGTGGGTGTCGATATGGACGGCATCGAGATTCTCTTCGTCGACGACGGCTCGGTCGTTAACGCGGGAATCGACGAGAAGGCCACCTACGATCCCGATACCCGACAACTTACCGTTACCGTCAAGACGGGATACACGGAAGCACGCTACGTCGTCGATGCCGTGAACACGGCCTTCGAGGCGGGCACCGTACCGCTTTCGGCCAGCATCAGCCGCGTCGACGACCTCAACGGCGGCCACGGACTGATCGACGTTCCCCCACCCGGCGACATTGCGGGAACCACGTCCGGCGGTAGTGGAACCCCTTTCGACAAGGATTCCGGCCTGCAAATCACCAACGGCTACGACACCTACGACATCGACTTTTCCACGGCCGAAACCGTGGAAGACATGCTCAACATCCTCAACATGTCGGACGCCGCCCTGTTGGCCGAGATCAACGCCGACGGTACCGGCATCAATCTTCGCTCTCGCCTTAGCGGCGGCGATTTTACGATCGCCGAAAACGGCGGTATCACGGCCACCCAACTAGGCCTGCGTTCCTTCACCGAAGATACGCGACTCGCCGAACTCAATCACGGTTACGGGGTGTCGACCCACGAAGGTACCGATTTTTCGATCCAATTGGCCGACACCACGATCGAGCCGTTGGAAATCGACATCTCCGGGCTGCAAACGATCGGCGAGGTTATCGACGCGATCAATGCCGCCGACCCGGCTCATCTTCAAGCCCAACTTCCGGCCACCGGCAACGGCATCGAGTTGATCGACTTGAGCTCTGGCTCGGGAACCCTCCAGGTAATTCGCGATCCGATGAGCCTCGCCGCCATCGACCTCGGCCTGATCCCCGAGGGTGAAGACCTAAGTGGCGACACCGTTTCGTCGGGTTATCCCACGGTGACCGTCGTTTCGGCCGCCCCGAAAAGCAACCTCATCTTCACCGCGCGCGACGAGGGTACCTTATCTAACGATGTGTCGATAGAATTCGTCAACGACGGCACCGGTCTGGTCACCTACGACGAAACCACCAAGACGCTCAGCTTCGGCATCACCGCGGGCACGACCACGGCCAACGACGTGATCACCATGCTCCAATTCAGTGCCTACGGTGCCGACTTCGAGGCCACTCTCGACCCAACCGACATCGCCAACGACGGCAGTGGCACGGTCGACGCGGGCGACTCGCCCTTAATGGCCGGTGGCTCGCCCACAGAAGTGGCCACGGCCACCGTCACGTTTGCCGGCACCGACAACGACCTGATCTTTTCGGCGGTAAACACCGGCGCGGCATTGAACGACACGCAGATTCTCTTCAATGCGGTCCCCGGAGGGCCCGTCGCGTTCACCCATGATGTACCCGGCCAAACACTCACCATCGATTACGACCCGGGCGTAACCACCGCGCAGGACATCATTGATGCCCTGGCTCTCGACCCCTTGGCCGCTACCTTCTCTGCTAGCCTGGACCCCGCCGACGGCAGCACCAACACCGGCAACGGTGTTGTCACCGAACAGGTCTCCGCTCCCATGGTCGGCGGCCAACAGTCTTTGGTTAGCGAAGATGTCAATCCGCTGGAAACCGAGGGCATGTTCACGGCCTTGTTAAAACTGAAAAACGCCCTATTGAACAACGACACCGTTGAAGCCGAACGTGCGATTGCCTTGCTCGACGAGCAGGTGTTGCAGATGAATTTCGCTCGGGCAGAACTCGGTGCCCGCCAGCAGGGACTCGATATCCTGCAAAACCGCCTAGAAAACGAAACGATCGACCTGAAAACGGCCTTGTCCAACGATTTCGACGCCGATTTCGCCCAGGTAATCTCTGATTTAACGGGGCGCCAGATTGCGTTGGAAGCCGCGCTGAGGTCGAGTGGCGCCATTTTGCAGATGACCCTGCTCGACTATCTGTAAAGGGAGTTTGGAGTTGCGAGTTCGGAGTTGGGAGGGCTCTCGCTGGCCGTGTTCCACGGATCTACCCCAACGCCGATTCGCTGGTTCCCACACGAAGCATCGGAACCAGGGGCGATCAACTTCGCAGTTCTCCTGCGATTGCCCTGGCGCCGATTGACCTTATAGCCGATCAAGGCGTACAATAACCTCGCAAGCTATACGCGGCCCTCGCAAGCCGCGCGTGTCTCTTGAGCCGACACACTTCCCGAGCCGCCCTTTCCAGAATTCTTGACCGGCAGACGTGCCCATGTCGTGGTCCCTGATCATCTACCTCGTCGAATGGAGCCTTCGGCTGGTGATGTTGCTGGTGGTCACCCGTCGGCGGCACCCCGGCTACGCCATGGCCTGGCTCTTGGTGATCTTCTTCCAACCAATTCCCGGCACCATTCTCTACGCTCTGTTTGGCAACGACCGTTTACCGCGCCGCCGCATCAAACTCCACTCCCGGCTCTCCAAAGAATTCGATGCGTTGCGAAATCGTTTCGCCGCTCACCCCAACATGGTCCGCCCTGACCTGGGCCCGGAGTTCGACGAGGCCGTGACAATGGCCGAACGCCTCAGCCAACTGGGAATCCTCGGCGGAAACCACGTGAAACTGCTCTGCAACAGTTGCGAAGTGATCGACCGCCTTGTAGCCGATATCGACGCCGCCAAGCACCACGTCCACCTGCTCTTCTACATCTACGCCAACGACGCCACGGGCCGGCGCGTGGCCGATGCCTTAATACGGGCCGTCCAGCGCGGTGTTGTCTGTCGCGTCCTGGTCGACGCCGCCGGCTCACGCCAAATGCTCAAACGCCTCGGCCCGAGCATGATCGCTGCCGGCATTCACCTCGAAGCGGCCCTGCCCGTAAATCCCTTCCGTCGCCGCATGGCTCGGATCGATCTGCGTAACCACCGTAAGATCGCCGTGATTGACGGCCAGATAGGCTACACAGGCTCGCAAAACATCGTCGACGCCAGCTACGGCCACAAAGACCTCGCCTGGAAAGACCTCATGGTGCAGATGACCGGGCCGGCCGTGCTGCAACTCCAATCGGTCTTTCTCGAAGACTGGTTCTACGAAACCGATACGATCCTCGATGCCGACGACGTCTTTCCCGACCCGAAAATCACCGGCGACGTTCCGGTGCAAACCTTGCCCAGCGGACCCAACTACCCTACAGAAAACTACCAACGGCTGATCGTCACGGCCGTGCATCGGGCGCAGCGTCGGGTCGTTATCACCACGCCCTATTTCGTGCCCGACGAACCGTTTTTGCAGGCCATGGAGACCGCCGTGCTGCGGGGCGTGGAGGTCGTTTTGATCGTTCCCAAACGATTCGACCAGATTCTCGTGGCCGCAGCCTCTCGGGCATACTACGAGGAACTGCTCGATTCCGGCGTACAAGTCTATCAATTCACGGGCGGACTGCTGCACGCCAAAACAATGACCGTCGACGGCACGGTGGCCTTCTTCGGCACGAGCAACTTCGACATCCGCTCCTTCGCCCTGAACTTTGAAGTGAATCTGGTACTCTACGGCGGCCAGGTCGTCGAAGATCTCTGCCACCAGCAAGACCAGTACATCACCGCCAGCGAACCACTCTTGCTCGAAGCCTGGGAGAAACGTCCCAGTCTCAACGTCATCGGACAAAACCTGGCTAAGCTCCTAAGCCCGTTGCTATAGGGCGGTAACCGCTGAAAACCGGCTCCTGCGAACGGACACGAACGAACTTCACCGGCAACGACGGCGCTGCCTGATTGCGCCGCTGAAACGCGACATCGAATCAACGCCAACCGGTTTCCACACGTCTGCGCGAACATAACGCCGTAGCGTTGTGTCCTGAGTCTGTCCAATCCCTGGTACGGGATGTCGCCTAGCGTTGGAAAAGACGCAAAATGACTGCCGGGTTTGTCACTGCCGAGCGAAACGAAGAATCTTCTCGAGATTCGTGGCAGATCGTTCGCTCCGCTCAGGATGACGCGTACGCAAACCGGGAAGTTGTTGTTGCGCCATTCCTTGGAAAACATCATCGAGTCGCGATTGGCGGACAGACCGCCGCGGTAATGAAAATGGACCTGCCATGACAGAGTTGTACGACCTTGGCTTGGATCAATGGCTTTGTATGCAGGCCGACCAGGTTTGCCGACCTGACCAACGTATCGCTCGGGTAACGGCCGTCGATCGCGGTCGGTATCTTGTGCTGAACGAAGAGTCCGAGGTACCTGCCGAGACCGCCGGAAAACTCCTATACAGTACCGAATCGGCTCAGGATCTACCGTGCCTTGGCGACTGGGTCTGCGTTCAATATGTGGACTCGAACAGCCGTGCAATCATTCATGGTGTTGTTCCACGCAAATCTTTTCTGCGCCGAAAGGCGGCAGGTGACAAGATCGACTACCAGGTCATAGCCGCCAACATCGATGCAGCCTTCATCGTCCAATCATGCCAATACGACTTCAACGTGCGCCGACTTGAACGATACCTCGTGATGGTCAACGAGGGTGGAATCGAACCGATGATCGTTCTCACCAAAATCGATCTGGTCGACGAGAAGACATACGACCACATGGTTGCAAGCATCCTCCGACTCAATCGGTCGCTTAGGGTATTCGCTATCAGCAATGTAACCGGTGCGGGGATTGAACCTATTCGCGAAGCTATCAACCCCGGAAAGACGTACTGTCTTGTCGGATCGTCTGGTGTTGGCAAAACGTCGTTGATCAATCGACTTCTTGGCAAAGACGTGCTTCAAACAAATTCGGTCAGCGGAACAGGAGAAGGAAGGCACACAACTACACGCCGCCAACTGATCACCTTGGAGAACGGCGCAATGCTTGCCGACAGCCCGGGAATGCGCGAACTCGGGCTCGTGGGGGCGTCAGAGGCTATTGGCGATAGCTTTGCCAACATCCGCGACCTGGCTTCTCGTTGCCGATTCGGCAATTGCAGCCACACCAACGAACCCGGCTGCGCCATTCTTGCGGCAATCCAAGACGGCATTCTTCGCAGAGACCACCTCGACGACTATGTGAAGCTCACCAAGGAGGCCGAATTCCACGAGATGTCCTACCGCGACAGACGAAAGAAAGATAAAGCCTTCGGGCGAATGGTCAAAGAAGTAAAGAAGAACGATAAACGCAAGTGAAACGACGAGAGACGCGGTTTTTTTCGACGGTGTGGGGGTAGGATGACGAGACGCGAGACGGGACCAATCGCATCGGAAACGAATTCGACGTTTGGCAAGCCAACTGCGACATCCGATCTGTTCTTGCCAGTGACAGGCGAGCCATGAACGACGATTCCCGCTCGGCCAACGACGCCCCAAACGAACCGACGCCCTCGTGCCCCGCATCGTCGTGCCTGGAACCGGCGGCCGAGTCCACTTCGTTCGGCGAACCGCTGCGGTGGTCGATCCCCATCCGCTCGGCACTCGTTTTTGCCGGTATCGTACTGCCGGTAGTCTGCTTTGCGATCACGTTTCCCGACCAGCCGGACTGGCAGTCGGGCGAGTTGCAGGCCTACGCCCAACTGCTGCTGTCGCGGATGCCCACCCTTGCGTTCTATCCCCTGCTGCTGTACAGCATGACGTCGATGGGACTGTTGGTATTTTCATCTCAACGATACCAGCAGCACCTACTCGTTCGCGTGGGGATTTATACGGGCGTGGTCCTGGCGTTGCAATACACGCTGCTTTTCGCCGCAGCCCTGGTTGGATCGGAGTTCATTGCGGTACTCATGGCTCAACCTATCGTGGCACTAATCTACATATCGATAATCTTGGCAATCTGGTTCGGAATCCGGACGCTGTTGCATCATGGCTACGTTCTACTCACGGTTCTCCTGATCGCCCTCAGTGGACTGGGTATCGCATTTGCCGTGGAACAGATTGTCGGACTTATCTTCCTGGGTGCTCTGTACTGCGCCACGTTCTGGGCACTCCTCGCCTACGGCTGGGTAACCATCGTCCTCATTCGCCGCCAAGGCGGTTTGCAACGGCAATTCAGCCTGCGACTTCTGCTGGGTCTTTTCGTTTGGGCCGCGGTGTATTTCGGTTCGTGGCGACTGTCGATTCTCTGGATGTTGCGGCAATACGCCCAATTGCCGACCAGTCCGCCGCACGACTGCTATGTCTGCACGGCCGCCGCCCGGGGACATCGGCGACTGGTGGGCACCACGATCCACCGCACGGCCACCGGCAAGCGATTCGCAGTGAACGACCAAATGCGATACCTCAAAGCGGCCGAATTGGTTCTGCGACACCTATCCCCCACGTGCCATCGCCCTCTCCGAGCAACCTACGACCACCTCGGCCCTCGCCTTGCCGTCGCCCTGTGTCACCCGCTACTGGCCGACGTCGCTTACATGGCCCTAAAACCGGCCGAATGGACGGCACGCCTCGCCCTGGTCGTCGTGCTGGGAAAACAACGCAACATCGTCTGCCGACTTTATGAGGGGTGAAGGACTGTTTGCCGGCTGTCATGTTGGGTGCCACCTGGGAATTGGGTGCGATATCGGTTCGCATATCGGGTGCCAAGCAGCAAGTGTTACTCAGGCAAACCTCGACTACAACGGACGCCACGGTCGTTCCGATTTCACGACGCCCCAACCAATCAAAACAATTGCCCTCCCCCCAGGTTGTATGCTACGATATCCACAATTGGGCGGGGCGTTATCAGATTATATCCGCCCCAAATAACCCGACCTTGTCTGTTGATGGAAGAAGTCCCAGAAGACAGCAAACCCACGTGTTTTTCAGGGCAACACCCAATGAGACTACTGGAAGTCGTGGTTTCTCTGCTACTTTGTGTGGCAAGTGCGATTCCCTCGTTGGCAGCAGATCGAATTCCTGTTGTAAATCGCACTGAAATACCCATCGAAGTATGGCTTTGGGACGGCCAGCTCAAAACTTGGCTCACCCCTCCACTCCATCTACCGGTACAACACGAATCGGCAATTCGTTTCAAGGATGATCGATATTACTACGTGGTAGTACGTACCACGACAGCCGACCAACAAGAATCCGTTTTTGGCTGGATGGATTTTCGTAAGCTGTTGCAACGTTCGCCGGCTGCCGCTCTGGTAATTGACAGTCATCCATTCACAAAGCCCAAGGAGGTCAGTTATATCGTGGAGGTGCCGCACCATGAGACTCGTACTATGACTCGGACTATTTGTAGCCCGAGGTTCGCAAACGGTTGCTGGTATTGGGTGCCAGAGGAGATCGTCGAAGAATGCGCTGTGAAAACATATACACGCGAGCAACGTACTACAACAGTATCCGCAACTCAGTACAATATTGAAGTGAATGCACTAACAGATAATTTTCCCCTAAGAAGTCGCGTTACTTTCGAGACGACTCCCCAAAAAGGAGCCTTCGTCATCTACCGTCTTGCCGCACGTGACGAAACTCATATTTCCAACAACCCAACGACCACGGAGCAAGATATTCCAGTCGGAATCTACGTTATCTGGACTGTACGTAACGGTGAAATCACCTCCCGCAAACATAACTACGATATTTATGAATCTCAAGTGAAGATCACCATACCGGAAAATTCACCTTAACAATGTCCAATTCACTAACCGACGTCGAACAGCCCCAAAATCCGCCGAGGCGCGCAACCGCACTCCAAACGACGATCAAACTGCTTGCATGGCTGCTTGCCGTGTTTCTGAACTTATTCCCCGGGGCAACTTATTTTGCCGACCGCGCGCCTCCGTTTTTTCCATCTTTGGGAATCTTTGTTTCAGCTTTCGGGATTGTTATTTGGATTTGGAGTCAGCATCGCAGTAAGGATTATCGAGGCCTACAAGGTCGAAACGTCAAGTGCCTCGTCACCGCCATTTTGATCCTAGTCATCTACGAAGTACTGCTGCAGTACTCTACGGTAACTCCACCACATGGGCGAGAAGGTAATCGACGCCAGATTGGCTTTTATATGTGCTTGCTTACGGACAAAGCTCGCAGCAAGATCGATGAATTAGCAAATGCTGATCCTCCGATTGCAGTCACTACACCGAATAAATTGATGAACATCTTTGGAGTTTGGGGAGGCGAAGGCCGCACAGATGAGATTTGGCCACTATGGACGATACTTCTGATGGGTTTTCTGCTTTGCCTGTTGTTCCTGGTTGGTTTTGGTTTATGGGTACATAGCCTTGCCGGTTTGCTCCGATACTTCACCGCACATGAGTAACGTTCATAACCACAGAATAGCGTCCGACATCGGGACAACCAGCCCCCGGCACGCACCCTTTGGGCAGTTGCTTTCGGTGCCATTTGGGGTTAGGATTACGCTGACAATCTGAATTGACGCGTGGCGTCAAGTTATTGCTTCCCAGAAAATTACCACCCTGGAGCCTTCGGGCTCTGGATAGCAGAAGCAGGACTTGGACCGCGCTCCCCGTATGGGAGCGTCGGCCGGGTGCCGTTCTGCTTCGCCCTTGTGGTAAGGGTTCTGGGAGCGGCCTTGGTTTGGCGCTCCCTTTTTTCATGCGCGGGAGGGAAACACTATGATCACTGAGCGTAAAGCGAACCTGATTGCCGAGTATGAACAGTTGCGGCACAACTACGACCAGCTAGAAGAAGTAGCCGGATGGATGGAAGACCGGCTGGTCGAACTCGAACGACTCTTGCCCGAAGATTACATCTTCCCCGGTGACCCGCCACAGCAGCAAGGGCTAGAAATCTCTAATTTCTGATTTGGGAATTGGTCATTGAAGCTTGGGCTTTCTGACTTCCACCAAAACGCACTGGCTGACAACCAGCCAGTGGCACCCGACGCTTGGCAAGATGACTGGTTCGTTCGTCGCTGCCGATGGGTGTATTCACCCGGGGCTAAATAGTGCTGTGGCGCGAAGCTTCGATCAACCCGGCTGCACCTTCATTGAGCAACATTTCGGCCACGATCCGGCCAAGGTCGACGGCCAGGGCCGGCTCGCGGCCGAGGGTTACGTCGAGACACTTCCGTCCGTCGGCGCTGAGCACGCGACCGCTGAGCGTGAGCACGTAGCTCTCGATGCGTGCCCAGGCGGCGATTGGTGCCAGGCAGCCGCCTTGCAGTGCCGCCAGCAGAGTCCGCTCCGCGACAACAGCTCGATGAGTGGCGCAATCGTCTAGGGCGGCAACGGCCGTGCGTGCGGTCGTGTCGTCGGTTCGTGTTTCCAGCCCCAAGGCCCCCTGCCCTACGGCCGGCAGCAGCTTTTCGGGCGGCAGCACTTGGGTAATCGCGTCGTCGAGCCCGAGCCGCCGCAGCCCGGCTTCGGCAAGGAGGATCGCGTCGAACTGGCCGTCGTCGAGTTTCTTCAGCCGCGTGTCGACGTTGCCGCGAATGTCGCACACGTTCAGGTCGGGCCGAAGGTGAAGCAGTTGGGCTCTGCGGCGAAGGCTGCCCGTGCCTACGGTGGCCGCCGCAGGCAAGTCGTCGAGAGAACGATACTTTTTCGAGACGAAGACGTCGGCCACGGCGGCGCGGCGAGGGACGGCCGCCAGCGTTAGGCCCGGCACGTCGTCGGTCGGCAGGTCTTTCAGGCTGTGAACGGCCAAGTCGATCCGCTCGTCGAGCAACGCGCGCTGGATCTCTTTGGTGAACAGGCCTTGGGCACCGATCGTTTTGACCGATTCCTGCTGCCGGTCGCCGGTGGTGGTGATCGGCACTAGTTCTACGTCGACGCCCTGCGGGGCCAACTGGGCGGCCACCCATTCGGCTTGCCATCGGGCCAGGGCACTGTTGCGAGTTCCAAGTCGGATAAGCATGGCACGGGAGACCAAAAAGATTTGCCTTGCCGAAAGATAGACCGATCAACCATCGAACACGACCAGTGTAGTCACTCGTCGATGGGCTGAGAACCGCCCCCAGGGCAGACTCTCGCTGGTGGGGGGCGTGCGAAACGCAAACACGCGAACCGTGTTACGAACCCTCGCGGCTACGCTCCGCCGGTCATCGGTTCGTCGGCGTCGTCGCTGTGACCTGCGCTTGAATCGTTCGCTACGGTGAGAACCGGGGCAGGGCTGCTTTCTAGACGCTGGAACTGGTGCGGTGGCACAACCACCCCGCAACTGATGATGTACTGGAAGGCCTGATCGACCGTAATGTTCAGGTCGATCACCTCGCTGCGCCGCACGGTCACCGTGAACCCGGTCATCGGCATGGGCGACGTACACATCAGCACCGAGATGACCGACTCGTTGGCCGCCGCGGCGATGTCTAACATGCTCTCGCCGGTCACGAAGCCCAACGACCAGATACCGATGCGTGGATACTCGACGGCCACCACCCGGGTGTATTCGATCTCGCGCTCGGCAAACAAAAAGTCGGTCACTTGTTTTACCGAGGAGTAGACGTTGCGCACCAGCGGCAGCCGGTGAATCCCTTGCTCGAAGCGATTCCAAAAGAACCGGCCGATGCCCGCCGCCATGATCTTGCCAAGCATGTAAAGCAACAGAACGAACACGGCCAAGAAACAGGGTACCGTGTAGTAGGGTCGCAGGTAGGTGAGTTCGACGTAGCGGCGATAGACGTCCATGGCCGATGTCAGCGGGACATCGCCTGGCTGTTCGGTGGCCTTGTCGTAGACGTACTTCGGTACGAACGTGTTGTTGCCGACGCGGTGGTAGACCAAGCCATCGGCCTGAGCTGTATCGCCGCCGGGTGTGGTCGGTTCGAGCCCCACACGAATATCGGCCGTTGTCCGTACCAGGGCCTCGCGAACGGCCACCGTCACCGGCTCCAGCACGTAGCTCTGGGTGGTGTTGATAACCCAAACAAAAATCAGGATGGTGAACAGCGGTGGAAAGACCACGCCCATGCCCCGAAACACGGCCTTGCGGAAGGGGTGCTGGGGTTTGTTGTTCGTGCCGCCGTTGTTGCCGTTGACTGTAGCCATAACGGTAATTTGTCGGTTGGATCGTTCTCCGGCAAGGGCCAGGAGAATCTTCTAATTACCACCTGCAAAAACGCGGTCGATCGGGTGGGTCTTCGATCGGGTGGGTCTATCGGTTCCGTCGTTGATTGTGGAACACTTCGTTGCGTTCTTTCCCGGGAAACTGAGCTCCCGTTGGTCGCCCTCGTTCCATCGGCAATGCAGGACCCAATAGTCAATTGTGTTGGAAACCGCGGCGCCAAATGGCATGAGCGGTTATCATGCAGGGTCGGCAAATTCTGCTGAATTCTACGTTGCTTTCGGGCCTTTGGCTCGCGCGACCACGGCGACAGCCACCTGCCCGGCTCCCGCACGGCGAAGCACATGGGCTGCCTCGCTGCACGTGGCCCCCGTCGTGAGGATGTCGTCGACCAACAGCACACGCTGTCCGCTGAGCCGGAAACCGTTTCCCAGGCGAAAGGCACCACGCATATTCCGAAACCGCTGTCGAGGCGATAAATCTCTTTGTAGCAACGTGTTACGACACCGAACCACGAGCCCACGACACACACTTGCCGTCAGCCGCCGGCTGAGGCGGTCGGCCAAAATCTCCGGACTATTCGTCCCACGCACGGTTCGTCGCGCCCAGTGCATCGGAATCGGTACGACGACGTCGGGCCGAAACTCTGCCAGCCTACCACCCCATCGGGTGGATAACAACTGACCAATCGCCAACGACACCGCATCCTGACTGGGCCGTTTCATCCGCAAAACCGCTTCGCGCAACTCGCCGTCGTAGTCCCCCAGAGCTACAGCAAAATCGAACTTCAGGGGCAACGTGCGACAGTGGCCACATCGGTCGACCGGCAGCGCCACGTGCGATAGCACCGCGCCACAAAACCGACAAAACGTCCCCTCGACAGGACTAATCCGTCGGCGGCAATCATCGCACATGAACAGGCCATCGACCACTTCATAGAGATCGGCTTGGCAAAGGGCGCAACGTGGGGGCAACAGCAAATCGAGACCACGTTGGGCAAACCTAACTCCCGTGTGCAGAAAATGATGAACCATTTACACTCCACCACGTTCTAATGCGGTACGACCGCAACCGAATAGGAGAAGCCGACTTATGAACGGCCCGCTCCCGTTGGTCGCTAACATGCGCGCACCGTGCGCGGAAGTTGCAGTGTAAGACTCTAACCACAATAAGTAGTTGGCATCCCCCGCGAGCTGTTGCCACATCGGTCGCCTCGAACGACCAAGTCATCGGATACGTAAGCCTAAATAATACACGGTTTCGTTTCGGTAGCGCAGCGGGGGCGGCAGGGTCGCCAACCAAACCGGTGTTCACCGCACCCAGGAAAGAAATCGCTTCCGCTGGTCGCTGAATTGTGTGCCACTGGCTCTGCCTGTACCTTTGGCCGTGAATACTCTCCGCACTAGCAGAGCCAGCGGCACACACGCGGCAGATCGCCCACACATCTTGACTCGTTCCCCCGATTTAACCTATGCTCTCGCCGCAGTCTACCGCATCGAAACTCGGGAAGCCGTCGTCACTTATGTCGCCACACGGTCGTCTTAGTCAGCGTGCCCGCTGGGCCGGAGGGGAACCGATCGCCAATCGACTGATGGCGCGGACCCTGGCCCAACCAGAACTTGTGTCGTTGGCGGCCGGTTTTGTCGACAACGCGACCCTGCCCGTCGAAACAACTCAAAAGGCAGTCGACGCCATCTGGTCGAATCCCTCGCGTGCCCGGGCTGCGTTGCAGTATGGCACAACGATCGGACTTCCGGCCCTGCGCGAGGCCGTATTGGACCGCATGCTAAAGGCCGACGGCCGTTCGGCTGCCGAGCTCAACACGTCGGTCGAACAGGTCGTCATCACGGCCGGTAGCAACCAAATCCTCTACCTAGCCAGCGACGCGCTGCTCGACCCGCAAGACATCGTGCTCTGCGGCACACCGAGTTATTACGTGTATTTAGGCATTCTAGAAAACCTGGGAGCCCGGGCGATCGGCGTCGAGATGGACGAGCACGGATTGATCCCCGAGGCGCTGGACGACATGCTCACCCACCTTAGTCGCCAAGGCGAACTGGGCCGAGTGAAACTGGTCTATGTGACCAGCTACTATGACAACCCCAGCGGTGTAACCGTGCCGGCCGAGCGTCGCGCGGCGCTAGTCGAGATCGTCAAACGCTGGTCGCAGCACCACAAGCTTTACCTCATCGAGGACGCTGCCTATCGCGAGATGCGTTACTACGGCGACGACACCCCCAGCCTGCGCAGCTTCGATACGCAGGGGGATACGGTCCTTCACGCCGGCACGTTTTCCAAGTCGTTTTCGCCGGGAGTTCGCGTGGGCTGGGCCATGCTGCCGCCGGCACTGCGAACACCCATCCTGGCACAAAAAGGGCATATCGACTTCGGCTCGCCCAACTTCAACCAGCAACTCATGGGCACGGTCGTGGAGCTTGGTCTGCTGGACGAACACTTGGCGACGCTTCGAAACAGCTACCGGGCGAAGATCGACGCAATGCTCGAGGCGGCCGATGAACTGCTCGCCCCGATCAGCGGAATGCAATGGGTACGGCCCACCGGCGGGCTCTATGTGTGGCTTCAATTGCCTGAGACCATTGACACCAGCCTCGACGGGCCACTGTTCGAACGGGCGGTCGACGAAGGAGTGCTCTACGTGCCGGGCGAGTATTTCTTTCCCCCCGAACCCCAAGGCCGAGCAAAGAACATGCTGCGGCTAAGTTTCGGCATCCAATCGAGCGAAGGAATCCGCCGGGGTGTGGAAGCGCTGGCCAGGGCAATTCGTGGAATCGTTTAACACTGAGAAAATTTCATGCGTATCATCGATCGGTACTTACTGCGCCAGTTCATCAAGGCCTTCATGGTCTGTTTTGTGAGCTTGACCGGTCTGTACATTGTGTTCGACGCTTTCACGAATCTTGAGGAGTTTATCCGTTGCGGTCAGAAAGCCGGCGGCTTCTGGCCGCTGTTGTTTTCGTTCTACGGCTACCAGTCGATCATGTTTTTCGATCGCATCGGCCCACTGCTAACGCTTGTCGCGGCCATGTTCACCGTTTCCTGGATCCAGCGAAACAACGAAATGGTGGCACTCATGGCAGCCGGTATCACGAAGATTCGGGTGGTGGCACCGGTGATCGTGGCTTCGATTCTCCTGGCCTTGCTGGCCGTAGCCAACCGCGAGTTGGTCATCCCCCGATTTCGCGACGAACTTGCGCGCCGTCCCCAAGATATCCTTGGCGATGTTGGCCAGGAAATGCAACACCGCTACGACTACGAGACCGACATCCTGCTTCGCGGCGAACACACGTTTATCGACCGTCAGCGCATCGAAAAACCCCATTTCCTTTTGCCGCGTGAACTGCGGACCTACACCAAACAGCTTGCGGCGAAAGACGCTTTCTACATGCCGCCCGAAGGCGATCGGCCGGGAGGCTACCTGCTCGACCAAGTCGAACAGCCGACGAACCTCCCTACGCGATCCTCGCTTTACCAGGCGAAGCGGCCGGTTGTGATCATGCCCAAAGACGCTTCCTGGCTAAAGGCAAACCAGTGTTTCGTCGTCAGCAATGTCACCTTCGAACAATTGACCGGTGGCCGGTCATTTCGAGAGTTCTCTTCCACATCGCAATTGGTAACCGGACTGGGCAACCCCAGCCTGGGGTTCGGAGCGAGCGTGCGCACGGCAATCCATGTACGGCTCGTCAAACCGCTGATGGACGTTACCCTCCTCTTTCTGGGCCTCCCGTTGGTTGTCTCACGCGAGAACCGCAATGTGTTTGTGGCCATCGCCGCATGCATGGGCGTGACTACACTTTTCATGCTGGTAACGATCGGCTGCCAGCACTTGGGGTCCAGTGCATTGATTCGGGCGGATCTGGCGGCCTGGTTGCCGCTGATTCTGTTCATACCGCCGGCAGCCTGGCTGGCCGAGTCGATGTGGAAATAAGCCGGGCCAACGGCCCTCTTTTCTGAATGGTCGGCAGCAGCCGAAACCTCTGCTCGGGGCCGGGGTTCTATTGATTGGTCCCTCCGGACTCGGTTGCCCCAACGTCTTTTCAGAGAGGAACGTGAGATGCAGAAGACCGTTCAAACATGTTTGATGGCGATTGCCGTACTCGGTGTGTCATTGATGGTGGCCATAGCCCAAGCCCAACCGCCAGGCGACCCACCCGGTGGCCCCCGACGGGGTCCCGGGCCACGAGGCCCTGGGATGGACCGTGAACGGCCCGGCCCTCCGCTGGCCGAGATGGGCCTCTTCGGCATACTGCGAGACAAAAAGGTCCAGGAGGAACTCGATCTGACGGAAGAGCAAATCGAGAAGCTGAAAACCCTTGGGCAGAAACTCCGCGGTGAAATGCGTCAGCGGTCGACCAACATGCGTCAGCAGTGGGATAAAATCCGCGACCTCACACCGGAACAGCGGCGAGCCAAACTCAAAGAGCTCCGGGAAAAAGCCGACGAGGATATGGAAAAGGCTCGCGATCGGTGGGCCGAACGCATGGCCACCGTGAAGAAGGAATTGGCCGAAATCCTCCAGTCGGCTCAGTTGGAACGCTTGGAACAAATTCACCTGCAGTGGCGTGGTATTCGTGCAATTGAAGATCCCGACGTCGCCAAGGCTCTCGGCATCACCGACGAGCAAAAGGAAAAGCTCGAGGCCCTCCGCAAGGAGATCGCCGAGAAGCGGCAGGAGTTGTTCCGATCGCTACAGGATCTTTCGCGCGAAGAGCGCCGGGAAACCATGCGAGCGAAGACAACCGAACTGATGAAAGACGCCGAACAAAAGCTGCTCGATGTGCTCAGCACGGAACAACGTGACAAACTGGAGAAGATGAAAGGCGAGAAGTTCGAACTCGACTTCCGACCACCTCGCCCGGACGGTCCCGCCAATGCCAGACCGCCTCGGCCGGAAGATCCATCGGCCGAACTTCCCGTTAGGCGGCGCCCGGGACGATAATAACTCGCTCCACGATTCCTTGAGTTACGCGACACAATGCCGTGCCGCTGCGACTGCGAATCCAAGCGGCCCTTCGAGGAAAATCGAGGGGCCGTTTCTTTTTGCCCGATTTCTCTTCCAACGACAACCTGTTCTTGTCGTTCCCACGCTGCAGCGCGGGAACGAGGGAGACAAATCGACCAGACTCCGACTTCGCAGTTCACCTGGGGGCACACCGTAGTTTGGCGTTTGCGTTTCCTCCATGGTAGACTATCGGCCTTCAACGTCGCAGGCCGCTCGGAAGGCTGGCTCGTTGCATTTGCGAGTGAGGCCTGTGTTTCCCCCGACATCGCTCCGTCCTAGGGCTAGACATTCATCCGGAGAGATCCGCCATGGAAAAACACCAACACGCTACGTCACGTCGCCGTTTTTTGAAGCAGTCTTCTTTGGCCGTCGCGTCAACGGCCTTAGCCAGTTCGATGGTCGACCAAGTACACGCAGCCGGCGACGATACGCTCAAGGTAGCGTTGATCGGCTGCGGTGGCCGTGGCACCGGTGCCGCCACGCAGATCCTCAGCACTAATGCCCCCGTGAAACTCTGGGCGATGGCCGACACCTTCGCCGATCGCATCGAGACCAGTCACGCCGGTTTGGTCAAAGGCCAGGGCTCCCGCTACGACCGCGAGGCCCACCAAGGTTACGCCAACAAAATCGACGTGCCGCCGGAGCGACGTTTCGTGGGCTTCGAGGCCTACAAACAGGCCGTCGACAGCGGCGTCGACGTGGTCATCCTGGCCACCTCGCCCCACTTCCGCCCGATTCACTTCGAGTATGCCGTGGCCCAGGGCAAACACGTGTTCATGGAGAAACCCGTTGCCGTCGATGCTCCCGGCATCCGGCAGGTGCTGGCCGCCGCCCAGCAGGCCAAAGAGAAAAACCTCAAGGTAGGTGTGGGGCTCCAGCGACATCACCACAAGGTCTATCAAGAGACGGTCGAGAAAGTCCGCTCGGGCGTGCTTGGCGATTTGGTCTACCTTCAGGCCAACTGGAATGGCGGCTACCTTTGGGCTGTCAACCGCACGCCCGAGATGAGCGAGATGGAGTACCAGATGCGCAACTGGAACTACTTCACTTGGCTCAGCGGCGACCACGATGTGGAACAGCACGTTCACAATCTGGACATCTGTTACTGGATCCTCGGCAAGACGCCGGTCGAGGCCAACGGCATGGGCGGCCGCCAGGTGCGCAAAGGCTCGCTCTACGGACAAATCTTCGACCACCATGCCGTCGAGTTCACCTACGACGACGGTGTGAAGGTGTTCAGCCAATGCCGCCAAATGCAGGGCTGCACGAACGACGTCAGCGAACACGTCTACGGCACCAAGGGCACCTGCGACGTAGGCCGTGGGCAAATCACCGGCGAAACGAAGTGGCGTTGCCGTGCGCGGGCGGCCAACCCCTATCAGGTGGAACACGATGTGTTGGTCGATGCCATTCGCAACGACAAGCCCCACATGGAAGCCGAGTATGCTGCTTACGCCACGATGACGGCCATCATGGGCCGAATGGCCACCTATTCTGGCAAGACAGTCACCTGGGATGAAGCGCTAAACTCTGACCTACGCCTGGCTCCGGAAGCGTACACGATGGCAGCCAACCCGCCCGTGATGCCGAATGAGCAAGGCTTGTATCCCGTGGCCGTGCCGGGGGTGACTAAGGCTTGGTAGCGAGCGAAAACAGATGTCCCCGCCGTGTGTTCACGGCGGGCAAAATACGGATCCCCCACACGCGAACTGAACGGTGCCTCAGCGTTGCATAAGCCGCTGGAGGTTGGCGCTGAGTTGCCGTCCCTGCTCGCGTATCCTGGGATCGGTGTCCTGATCGGCCAGTTCGACCACTTTCTGCAGCAGTCTGGGATCGGTCGCCGTGGCCAAGAGCGATATAGCCTGACGCCGTACTTCGCGATCGCCGTCCTGCGCAAGCCAGAGCAACCAGGGCGTGGCGTCGACGCTCTGTAGCCCTGGCAAGGCCCGAACGAGTTCTCGGCGGACATCGTTGGCCGGATGGGTCAGGCGTCGGGCAAGTTCCAGATGCAACGACGAGAAGCCACGCCGCTGCAATTCTCGCTTCGCCCGTTCGACTGCCGCCGGGCTGTCCGAGTGTAGCCGATACATCACGTCGATCGTCGTTGCCGCCGCCATTTCGGCATCGGCCTCAGGCTGGCCGATGGTCTCGTCGGCCGCGAGCGGACGAATCTGCGAAGCCCGATCGCCCTGGCGTTCCGAAATCCGACGCTCCGGCTGCAATAGTCTCTGCTCGCTGTCGATCATGGGAACCGAATGGGGACGTTCGATGGTGTTCAACGGCCGAGCCGTAGCCGGTTGCAGCAAGCGTTTGGGAAGCCGGGAAGACTCGTCATTGGCAACCGAGGAAGTCTCGCCGGTATTCGGAAACGAAGCGATCGGAAGTCCTCCGCCTGGCTGCCCCAGATGTCCGAAGCCCAGCGGGCCATCCCGCGAGTTGTCCTCGCGCCAGGGAACGGAATCGAGATCGTCGTTTTCCCCGGGCAGTTGCTCGACCGAGGGCATCGAGCCTTCGTCCTCCACGATCGCCGCCCGATGGCTCCCGCCAAATGTCGTCCGACGCAGCACCTTCTCGCAGGCCGCGATCATCGCCACATTGTCGACGGCCGACGAGTTGACGCGCCACTGCAAAATGATGGTCGCCAACTCCGCGGCATCGCGTCGGGCCGTGGGCCCAAACTGATCGACCCGCTCGGCCAACGAATCGGCCAGAATAGCCAACTTCGTCGGCACCCGCTGGGCCAACGGCATCTGCCAGCGTTGAAGCTGAGCATCGAGCGTTTGCCTCGCCCCGCGGGCAACGCACTCTCGCTGAGACCCAAGGGCCTCGACCAGCACGGGGATCCCAGGCTCCTCGAGTTGGGCAATCTGGGTAAGCAGAAAATCGACCCGATCGTCGGCCACCGAAGGCAATTGACTGCGGAAGTGCGACGCGGCCCACCGTGCATACGGCCCCCGCAGACCGATGGCCAACAACGGCAGACCGATCATCATCGCTAGCGTCAGCAGTAGAACCTTGGAGATTTTCATTGCTGTTTTGGCCGCGAAAAGCGTAGGAAATCCGGCGGCACATTGTCGGTGAATCCCACGCAAGCGACAATAGCAATGCAAAAGCCGACCCAGGCTACCCTGTCCACCCATTCCACTGCGGCTATCCCCGGCCGGGTGCAAATTTTGACTGACCGCAACCATCCGAACGAGCCGAATAATCAGAAATACCGACATGTTCGGAGCACGGCATTCCGGCGTCGGCCGAATCGGTGCCTCCGAAAAGGCCATCGTTGCTGGGCCTCCGGTACACATCGAACAGGGGGGAGCATGGGTACGTTGCACGTCAGCGTTGCGCAACAGGTACGTCGTCGACTGCTGCGCTCGATAACTGCGTTTTTGCCCCAACTCGCGCGGGCCGAAACTCCGTATTCGACAGAGGCCGGTTGGGACCGGAGATCCGGACGTTTTTTTAAGACGGCCGCCGGCCCGGCGAATCGGCGAGTTTTTAGCCGGTCGCCCCTTATAGCTCTTGTGCTCGTCCTGCTTCTTGTCGGCCTGAACGCACCCTCGATCGCAAGGGCGGCAGCCGCCAACGAAACGCAATCCGTTTCGCCAGTACGATACACAAGTGCCGGATCACAACGCAGCACGACGTCAAAGACCAATCCCTACCAGGCGAGCACCAGCATGGAAGCTCGTCAGAGCGCCATCCGGTCGATCCCGATCGAGAAGCTCGACGAGACCGCCCGGGCCAAGGTCACCGCTGTGTTGAAACGCACGAGCGTTTTCCGCCGGATGCCGGTTCACGTGGTGGATTGCGACCCCGAATTGTACCTCTTCCTGGTACGTCACCCCGATGTGGTCGTCAATATTTGGCAGGTCCTCGGTGTCAGCCAGCTTCAGCTACAACAGGCAAGTGCCCAGACGTTTCGCATGGCCGAATCGGTGGGTACGCTAGCCAATTTTGAATTTCTCTACCAGGATCACGAAACCCACGTGATCTATGGCGAAGGAAGCTACGACGGTCCGTTGTTTGCCAAGCCGGCCACGGGACGTTGCCTGCTGGTGCTGAAGACGGGCTACGTTCGCGAACCCGACGGCCGGTATTTCATCGTCTCGCGACTCGACACGTTTTTGCAGGTCGATCGCCTCGGGATGGAAGTGCTCACCAAGACTTTCAGTCCCTTGGTGGGCCGTGTGGCCGACTTGAACTTCCAACAGACGGCCGCCTTTTTGGGTAGCCTTTCCAAGACGGCTGAAGTCAACAGCCGCGGCGTTCAGCGGCTCTCTACCCGACTCACGCAGGTCCCGCCCGACGCGAGAAAGCGTCTGGCCACTTTGGCTGAAAAGATCGGACAACAAGCCCAAGGCACGGTACAGCAAGCCTCGGCTACCGAGCCAACACGGTCGCCCCATCGGCATACGGAGTGAGAGGCTCGGAGCTAGAGGCTCGAGCTAGGGATTAGCGAGTAGGAACTGAGGATTCAAGGCATGGCCGCCTCAGCGGCCATGGATTCACCGGCGACTTCCCAATCGAATTCCCGAACGTATCACTTCACAATCCTCAGCGGCCGGTGCGCGGCGATTTTCCGGAAGACCTCTTCGAGTTGCTCTTCGTAGTCGTCCACGCTCTGCCCACCCGGGATGTTGAAATGGATGCCGCCCGTGATATCGGCCACCTGCTGCATGATGCGCTGATCGGCACCCGAGCCAAGGCTGACGGCCACCACGGGATAGCCATCGTCGGCACAGAGTTGCGCTTCTTGGAGCAGGTAGGAACTAGCACCGCTCGAGGGGAGGTTGGCCTGGCCGTCGGTCATCAGCACGATCATCTTGAAGGCGCCACGTCGGCCGTTTTCCTCTAATTCGAGCCGCGCCTTGCGCAAGCCGGCACCGATGTTCGTCATGGTATCGTAATGGCCCGCCTGGCGGTGACGGGAAATGTCCTCCACGGTCTGCATATCGCGTGTCAGGCCAGTTTCCAGCTTTGCCGTGTCGTCGGAATACGTATAAACCGCCAGCCCCACGCGATCGTCGGCCTTAACCTCTTGAATGTATCCCAAGAAGATCGCCAGGGCGTCTTTCACGGCCGTAATCGGTTGCTCGCTGGTCATCCACAGGTCGGGCGTCTGGCTATACATGGGCCGTTTTTCCAGCCAGTAGTTCACCAGTGTCAGATAGCCATAGCGCTTCCGGTACCCGGCGTTCCTGATGTTCGAGTTGGTTTGCACATAGTTGAAGTAATCATCCCAACTGCCCGAGGGATAGGGATAAGCGACCCTATCGAGCCCTAGCTGCTTTTTGATCTTGCTGGAACTCGTCGTCGAGATGTACACCGGATTCCATTGCATATTGCCGAACACGGGCGAACCGAGTTGGCGGTAAATCTCAGCGAGATTATCAACAATGGCAGTTCTCCCCAAGGCATTGATGCTCTTCAACTCGCTGTCGTCGTTCATCGAACCCGAGTAGTCGAGCACCACCATCACGTCGCGAGGTTGGAAGACGGCGGTCGCTTCTGCCGAAATGCTCGTGCTATCCATGCCCAACACGCGGGCGAAGAATAGGGGCGTATCTGTCAGCCGGATGCGAACACGCACCGCCCAAGGATGGTCGCCGCCTTCTTGGAAAGTCCTCGTTTCATCGTCCCACGTGCCAACGATGGTTTCAATATCCTCGGTTGCCGGGGCTCTGCCGGCGACGGTGTTTCGCTGAATGTATTCGATGACCGCAGCTTGCACGCCCTCCGGATTCTCGGAGAGCGTTCCCGTACCGGCCAGCGCCGCCGCATCGGCAGCACACTGCAGCCCGGCTCGCGACATGACAATGTATCCCATGTCGACGGCAAAAGCCACCATGGCGATCATGATGACGAGCAGAAACGTGCATAAGACCAAAACAGCCCCTGCGCGGCCGACGAGGTTGCTCTGTCGCTTCGACGGCACAGACAAGTCGCCAGCAGTGGTGTTGCCCAGAAGCTTATTCCTCATGTTCACGTTCCTCCAAGCAGATTCGCATTTCCCAACGGAAAAACCCTAGGCCGTGCAATGACATCGAAGACCGTTAGGGTGGGGACCGTGGGCGGTTTAAGTGGGATGGTGCGCAGTCGTTTAGGGCAGACAACAAGGGCTGCCACTGTAAGCTTAGGTCACCACTTCCAGGGAAGCACCAAATCCATCGGGCAATGCGCAATTGCACCGATTATGCCGGCAATACGGCCGATGCTGGCCGGCATGGCGAACCTAGCGGTCTGCCTATATCGAGTTTACCGGTCGGGTGCCATGGACGGATTGCCCGCCCTTGCCAAATCAGGGGCAGACAAGCTGCCCCCTGGCACCCGCAAAGTCCAAGTGGTCAGGCCACTAGGCCGTCAAACCATCGCCTGAAACTCTTCCAGGGCGACGTCTTTGACATGCTTCAGATCGAGTTTCCCGGTACCCAGCACGGGAATCTCGCCCACCCGACGGAAGCTGTCGGGCGAGGGAACCCAGAGCGAGGGCAAGCCCTGCTCGGAGAGCTTGCGGCAAATTTCCGCAGGCGTAAAGGGCAACTCCGTGTGCAGCACCACGATTCGTTCGCCCTTGCGGATGTCGGGCACGGCGGTAACCGCTACACGAATCGCGTCGTCGTCCTCGTTGTCATCCTCGTCGTCTGCGGCAGCATCGGCGACGGCACGAACCATCTCGTTGATCGCTTCTTCAATGCGAATATGTGGCACCATTTCGCCACCGATTTTCGAGAAGCGACTGATCCGGCCGGTGATCGTAATGAAACCATCTTCGTCGATCTCGGCCACGTCGCCAGTAACGTACCACCCATCGCGGAGCACTTCGGCCGTTTTCTCGGGCATTCCGAGATAACCCTTCATCACGTTGGGGCCGGTAACCAGCAACATTCCCGGGCATCCTGGGCCCAGTTCTTCGCCGCTGTCCAAATCGACCACCTTGACCGAAATACCGGGCAACGGACGACCGATCGTCCCCTCTTTGCGCGTCGGCCCAACAATATTCTGCATTCGATCGCTGGGAATATTCACGCTGACCACGGGCGAAACTTCAGTCGCTCCATAGCCTTCGATCGGCCGTATACCAAATTTCTGCTCGAAGGCATCGGATACATCAGAGGGCAACTTCTCGGCCCCCATTGCAGCCACTTCGAGCGTGGCGAAGTCCGCCGGGCTGCAGCGGCGTATGTAAGACCGCGCGAAGGTGGGGGTGGCGATGAGAATCGTCGCCCCGTGCTCACGACACAGCTTACCCACCTGCCGCGACTCCAGAGGTGTATAGTGATAGATACCCTTGGGATCCAACGTCAATGCCGACCACATCGTAGTGGTGTAACCGAAGGCGTGAAAGAAGGGGAGAATTCCTACCAGTACATCGTCGGAACGAAAGTGGATCACCCGGGCAAAAGCATCGACATTGGTGCTCACGTTGCGGTGAGTCAACATCACACCCTTGGGCAATCCCGTGGAACCCGACGTAAAGATCACCGTGAGCAGGTCGTCGAGTTGGATCTCGTTCAGACCGAGATGTCGTTCCAACATGTCCAGCGACATCAGATTGGCCTCGGCGGCTCCCGCCAGTTTGTCGCGCCAGCCAATCTGGTCGGCAAGGTCTTCAAGGCACACGACTTCGGCGTCGAACTGCAAATCGAACCGCTCGAGCAACCGGCGGCTGCTAAGCACGTGGCGGATTCCGCACCGCTTCAAGCAGGCGTTCATTACATCCGAGGAAACCGTGTAGTTGAGATTCACAGCCACACGACGATCGACCGTCACGGCCGCATTGGTCACGACTCCCGCAACAGACGGCGGCAACAAAAGGCCTACGTATTTCTCGTCGCTGGCGAACAATGCCCTGCGGAGAAACCGCCGCAGCACAAGCGTGCGGGTGAGCAGTTGTTGCCCAGTCAGGTCGATGCCCATCGAGTCGGCCACTTTGGAGCGCCGCCAGTTGCGATGGCACATCCGCAAAAACTTTTGTGACAGATTCAACTCGTCATGTTGATGGTTGGTCATTCGTCTTCCCCCAATTTCTCAACCGCCTGACGCACCTGTTCACTATTGGTAGGCTGCTCGATTGGCATTCCGAAACGGATCTTCACCGGATAAGGCCAACGTCGCGGCAATTTCCAGAAGAATCGCCCTCGTTCGAAACTGAAGATGCTCCCCCACAGCCCGCCCAAATGGACTGGCACGATCGGAGCATTGGTTCCCTTGAGTATCGCCATGAAGCCCGACTGAAATTCTTGCATTTCACCCGTTCGGGTAATCCCCCCTTCCGGGAAGATACAGACGATTTCGCCTGCTTTGAGGGCCTCGCGTGCCGTTCGCAGGGCTGCCACGACCGACGACTTTTTGCCCGGATACACCGGAATCACGCGAGCCAAGCGTCCGGTCCACCCCAGCAACCAGTTGTCCCAATGCGGGGCATAGACAAACATTCGAGGATGCCGTGGACTGGCCAGCCCGAGCAACACGCCGTCGGCCCAACTCACGTGGTTAGCGACCAGCAACACGCCGCCTTCGGCCGGCACGTTGCCCAACCCCACGATCCGCACCCGATACATGATCCGGCTGACGATCCAAATGATGAAACGCACGGTTTCAAAGGGTATCAGATAGACGATCACCACTAGCACAAGCAGCGTAACCAATCCGACAACAAAGAAGACCCCCTTGGGCGAAAGATGCAGCGCCGTGGTCAACAACCAAAACGCACCCGAAGCGGCGAACATAGCCGAGAAGGTAATGAAATTGCTGGCCGCCAGAATCGAACCGCGCGTCTTCACCGGACTGCGGTGCTGTATGAAAGCCGCTAAGGGGATGTCGTACAGGCCGGAACTACAACCCAACAGAAACAGCCAGAAACAGGCCCAGTAATAGGCCGTCGAAACGGCGGCGCCCTCGGCCGCGGGCACCGTGGTTATCAACATCGAAACTACGGCAATCCCCGCCGCACCAATCGGCACGATTCCCAATTCCACTCGACCGCACGACCAGACTCCCGCCAACACACTTCCCAGTCCAATCCCCAACGACAAGCTGGCCAGCAGCGGCCCCACGTAGCCTTGGGTTACCCCAAGCTCGATTTCGGCAAACTGGTCGATCGTGATTTGGACCAGCGCGCCAATGCCCCAGAAAAAAGCCGTTCCCACGCCGGCCAACAGCAACGGACGATGGGCAATCAAAGTCCCCAGGTCACGCACTGTTTGCTCGAACGGATTCCAGGGGAACGTCCGTTCGGGGTTGGCCGGTTTCAGCGGCCGAATCGTCAAGCTGGCCAACCAACCCACAACGGCTACGCCAATCAGGGCCGACGCCGAGATCCACCAGCGATACTGCCCGGGCGCTACAGCCAACGCCGACGACGCTTCATCCAGGGTGGTCAACTCATAGAGTACGCCGCCAGCCACGCTGCCGACGATGATCGCCAGCACGGTACTCATCCCGATCACACCATTGGCCGCCGAAATCTTGTCGTCGCGGACAATCTCGGGAATGCTACCCAACTTCGACGGGCTAAACAGCGCACTCTGGGTGCCCATCAAAAAGAGCACCACGAACATGAAATAGACGCTACCCGAGAGAATGGCCGCCACGCCCAGGGCCATGATCACGATTTCCGCGATCTTGCAGCCGACAATCACATAACGTTTGCTGAAACGGTCGGCCAGATAACCCGCAATGCTGGCAAACAACAGATACGGTAACACGAAGCACGCCAACCCAAAGGAAAGGGCGCGTTCCGCCCCCAGCAGTTCCTTGCCGATCGGCACGATCAGCCAGCGGAACATATTGTCGTTCAGCGCCACGAGAAACTGGGTAACGACCAAGCCCACGAAGCTCACCGAAAGCAATCCACCGCGTGGGTCGTCCTCGGCCGAGTGCTCGGGCGTAGCCGGCGTTTCGAGAGGTGCCGCGAGATCTTCAGAGTAGTTCATCGGCAAGCCCTGTGCGCCGTTGGCCATATGTTCATCGCCTGACATGCTAAGCGGCGGTGTATTTGCTTCGGAAGTCATTGGCGTTTGAGCCTTTGTCGAAGGAGGACCTTTCTTCGGCCTGATACTTCTCAAGGCGAATTGCTTCAAGCAATGTAACACCCTAAGTGCCGCCGAAAAACAACTTTTCGTTTTCAAGGCATCGTGCGAGGGCCGCTGCGAAACACGGCCCGGTGAATCGGCAAGCCTTTTTTCGGTCGATCCTTAAAAAACGCCAACGCTCGGTTTGCAACCCAGGCCGGCCGAGCGAATAGCCCCACAGAGGGGAAGCCACAGCATCTCAGGCATCAGAATGTCCACATCAGGACAGCCGCGTAGTCGAGATCGTTGGGTGCGTCGTCGTGTGAAGTACTGTCGAAGCGGTAAATCATGCTCAGTTTCACGCTTAAGTTGATGTCCTTGTCGATGAGCATTTCCCAACTGGCGATGTTTTTCACACGGTAGTCGTTGAAGTTGGTTACATCGGGAGCATATTCCGCCGAGGCCGAGATTTTCTGGCGATCGCTGACCTGGTATTTGTAGGTGAACGCCGCAACCATTTCCGGCACGAAAACGTCGTCAGGCCCTCCCACTTCGCGCGAAAAACCGCTACCTAACCGGACGGTCAGATTGAGATCGTCATCGTCGATCACTTGATAACCAAGACCTACGTCGAAACTGATTCGCGAGTCGTACTCTTCGAACTCGTCGAACTCGACCGTGCCGTGAAAAACCTGCGTCCAGCGAGATTCCTCGAACAGCCGCTCGAAACGCCAGTCGAGAAACATCCGGTTGGCTGTCTCCGTGCCGTTGCTGGTTTTCTTGTTGTAATCGAGATCCACATCGATCTCGTTCTCTTCGGTCTTCCGCTCGGCCTCGAACCCGAAACGCAAATTAAACGTCTGACTGCTGCCCTCTGTACCATCGAGGCCCAACTCGAAACTCGACTCCCAAAGTTTCTCCTCCAGGAAGATCGTGTCGGCCACGGGACTGGGGACCCAATAGGGCAGAATCAATCTGGGTTTTGCATCTTCTGCCTTCCCGCCCGTGTCGTCCTTTTTCTTGTCAGCCGGCTTGTCAACTTCCGGGGCTGCCGGATCGGGCGCTGCTTGCTCAGCGACGACATCCTCCCCCACGACCGGTGCCGAAGGCACATTCGCCGGGGCAGACAGCATCGGGGCTGGCAATATCTGGGTTGGCACGCCGTCCCAAGGCAACGGAACTACCGCAGCGGCCGGATCGACTGGCGGTAACCGGCGTATTTCCGGATACCCCGTCCAGTCTGGCACCGTCTGCGCACCAATTAGCCCGGGCCAGGCAATAAGAATCAATGCGGTGATCAGCAAGTTGCGAACCAAGGCCGAATCCCTCGATCGAGTGGCACACAGAGAGGAGCGCGGAACCCTAACATATCCGCAATCTCCCGGCAAGATCACTCAAAAAGTTTCCCTATCTCGCCCGTCTTACGCCGAGCCTCACGCACCACGCGATCGAGAAACGCCGACCGCAACGGCCGAATCGCCATGGCCGCTTTCATCACCGGCGATCGCTCCAGTAGGGTCACCAATCGGGCCAACGTGCGATGGCCGAACCCTTCCGGATAGCCGAAAACCAGCTCGGCCAACTTGCCGCGTTCGATGGCCATCGTGGCAACCCGCTCGAAAACCGTCTCCGGCGTGAACACTCGTTGTGGTCGGCTGCGCATCGAGACGGCCCCAAACTTGCACGCCGTGTAGCACACACCACAGCCCAGGCACGCCGACTCGTCGACCACCGCCAGACGGCGAGCGGCTCCACCGCCAGGGCTAGCGGATTGCAGCTCGGCACCGGCTGACGAGCAGCCAGTGGTACCCTTTTTCATTGGGCTCGCAGCCTCCTCGCCGGCACGAATTGGCCGCTCGACAAGGTCGATCGCGTCGACCGGGCACGCCGTCACGCACTTTCCACACCCGCGGCAGCCGTCAGCGTCGATCTCAACAATCCAGTTCGACGTAACAATGGCGTTACGAATATTTCCAATTTTGATCGCCTGAACCATCTGGCAACAACACCCGCAGCAGTTACAGATATAGCTGAGATTGCGTTGCACGTTGTCGCCGGTTTGCGCTAGGCCCTGTTCCTTACTCCCCTGCAAAATCCGCAAGGCGTCGTCGGTCGAGAGGGGTTTGGCCATGCCGTTGCGGATGAGCGTTTCGGCGGAGAAGTTCAGCGAAAGGCAGTTTTCCAACGGCCGGTCGCAGTTCGCGCCCAGGTGCAGCGCCTTGTGGCGGCAGGCACACATCGACACCCCCACGGCCGTCGCTGACTTGACCACGTAGCTTGCACGCTCCCAGTCGAGAATCTCGCTGTGGTCGTTGACGGGCAAGGCCTCTTCGTGCGGCAGCGTGCGGCCGATCTGCGTCGAACCGGCGAACACCGACTCAGCCACCCGAGGGTCGGTCTTCATATACTCGTCGAAGAGTCGGGCGAGCTCGGCGATGGGTAGATCATCGCGAGTTCGCATAAAAGTGAACTCGAAGAACCCGATGACCATCGGCGCCAAGGCAAACCACCGCTCGCCATTGTGCATCAGGTCGAACACCAGCCCACGCCGAGCCATATCATTCAAGCGATCGGTGAGTTCGTCGAGCGGAATGTTCAGCGACTCGGAAAGCGTCTCCGCCCGACAGAGCATGTCGGGAATCCGGCACGCCAATTCCGCATCTTCCGGTGAGTAGAGCAGCCGGAGGATCTTCATCAACACGGGCGACGGCGGAGCCCCGGTCAGCGTGCAATCGAGCTTCTTCTGCAACCACTTGTAGTGGCGATCCGGATTGACAATGTGACCCATGACGCAAGAACTCTACTTTTCTCCCCTCTCCCTCGTAGGGAAGGGGCCGGGGGTGAGGGCAGTGGATTTCTGATTTTGGATTTCGGATTTATGACTTTTGGGACAGCGGGTTGAATGCCGCTCCACTTTTCTGTCGTGTCGCTGTTCCGTCGTGTCATTGTACGCATCGCCCAAGCGTTGTCCTACCGTAAAGTTGCCTTCCCCTCGTTCCCACGCTTCGAGGCGGTGTCACTAACCTCGAAAATCGGAAAGTTTTCGCGACCAACGGGAACCCGGCTTCCCGGAGCAGAACGCAACGAAGTGTTTCGCAATCAACCAAGGAGTCAATTTTTCGCGATTTCGCCCTTTCGCATCTTCGCGACTCGTTTTGAAGTCGTTCGCTTCAGCGTGGGAACCAGCGAACAGCCATGGGGAAGAATGTACAACTTGCTCGCTGCGGTGTACGCCTGTATCATGAGAACCCGGTCGGTCGGCCCTCTTCGACTTCGACAAAAAACAACCAAGCTCATGGCGCAAGAGTTTTTCACGATGTCGGCAGAAAACCATGCGGCAGAAATGTGTCCTCAATGTGGCGGCAGCCTTCCGGCGCGAGCGGCCGACCGATTGGTCTGTCCCTGGTGTGGAGCCAGTCTGGTCCGGGTAGGTGAAGCTTCTTTTCGCCCCGACGAACAGGACCTGGCCGCCCGTTGGGGCGTGTGCCTGAAAAAGTTTCGCTGCGGCGACCCCCAGACGGGCATGGTCGCCTTCGAGATGCTCTTGCCGGCCGACTGGCAGACCCAGGGCGGCGTGATGTGGTCGCCCAACAACCCGGCCATGCCGGCGACGATCGCCCTTCGGGCGTTCAATCCGCAGGGGGTCGAGGCCATCGAGATTTTCCCTAGCATTTCGTGCGTGTGGAACGGTCCGTCGTTGCTGAACAACCTCATGCCCACCGGAATGAACTACATGGGCAGCGAAGTGCGCCCGCCGGCGCCGGCCACCGAGGTGCTTCGCGATCTGGTCGTGCCGCGCTATCGCCAAGGGCTTGCGGGACTTCAGATGCTCCGCGGTGAGCCGTTGCCCGACTTGGCGGCCGCGTTGGCCGAGACTAATCCCGCGGCCGGCATGGGCAACTCGACCAGCGACGGCGGCCGGCTTCGTATCGCGTATCAACTCGACGGGTCAGACGTCGAGGAAGATGTCTTCGGCATCGTCACCACGACGCCGTTGTCCACCTCGATGTTTGCGCAAAGCGTGTTTTGGGTGGCCGAAGGTTTGTTCGGATTCCGTGCCCGGCAGGGAATGCTCGAACATCAGGCGAACAACTTCATGTCGAGCATCCGCTCGTTTCGGCTTAATCCGCAGTGGTTCCAGCAGGTCATGCAGATAAGCGCCGCGATGACGGGCCAGGTCGTTTCGCAAATCCAGCAGACCGCCCGAATCAGCCGGATGACCAGCAGCATCGCCGATCAGTTCAGCCACATCAGCGAAACGATTTCCCAAACTGATGGCATCATCGCATCCGGCTACGAGCACCGCCAAGAAATGCTCGACGGAGCAGCCGACCACTTCAGCCAAGCGATCCGTGGCGTGAACGAATACCAGGATCCGTACAGCGGCGTGGGCGTCGAGTTACCCGGCGGCTACGACCATGCCTGGAGTAACGCCCTGGGCGAGTACATCGTAAGCGACGTGGCCGATTTCGACCCCAACCAACACTCGAACGTCGAGTGGCAATCGATGCGTCAAGTGTGAAAACCCACAACTTGGAGGATATTCGATGGTATGTTCACTCGTTCGCCGTATTCGTGTCGCCGGTGGCCAGAGTTTATTGAACGGCGACAGTAGTCGCTTCATCTCGCCGATAATCGCGATGCTGGCACTTGTGCTGCTGGGTGCCGTCGCTCGGACAACCCAGGCCGCCACACCGCCGAACTTCGTGATCATCATCGCCGACGACATGGCCTGGGACGACTGCGGCGCTTACGGCCATCCGAAGATTCGCACCCCGAACATCGACCAACTGGCCCAGCAGGGAATGCGATTTGATCGAGCGTTTCTCACGTGTAGTTCGTGTAGCCCCAGTCGGGCGAGCATCATGACGGGCCGCTACCCTCACGCGACAGGCGCCCCCGAGTTGCACATGTCGCTGCCGGCCGATCAAGTGTTGTTTACCACGCCGCTGCGCAAGGCCGGCTACTTCACGGCCGCCGCCGGCAAGTGGCACTTGGGCAAGGACGCCGAACACCAATTCGACCTCATCCGCCATGGCGGCGACTCCGGCGGAGCCGGTCATTGGATTCCCCTGTTGCGGGAACGACCTAAGGACAAGCCGTTCTTCATGTGGTTCGCGTCGTTCGACCCTCATCGACCCTATCAACCAAACACCATCCCGCAGCCGCACTCGGGCGGCGACACGCGCGTGCCGCCGTTTCTGCCCGACGTCGACGACACCCGGGCCGATCTGGCCATGTACTACGACGAGATCGCTCGACTTGACGGCAACGTCGGCAACGTACTAGAAGAACTTCAGCGACAGGGCGTGGCCGACAACACGTGGATTCTGTTTCTTTCAGACAACGGCCGACCGTTTCCCCGCTGCAAGACCACCGTGTTCGATAGCGGTGTGCGGACCCCGTTTATCGTCCGTTGGCCGGGCCACGTCGCGCCGGACAGCGTTTCGGAAAGTATTGTCAGCTCGGTCGACATCGCGCCTACAATCCTTCAGATTGCCGGCCTGATGCCGCTGCCAAGCTTCCAGGGCAAAAGCTTTCTGCCGATTCTTGAAGATCCCAAGGCAGAGACTCGCCGTTACGCCTTCGCCGAACACAATTGGCACGACTACGAGGCCTTTGAGCGCGGCGTGCGAAGCAAGCAGTATACGTACTTCTTCAACGGCACGCCCAACCTGCCGGCCACCCCGCCGGCCGACGCCGTCGCCAGCCCCACATTTCAGGCGATGCGCCGGTTGCGAGACCAGGGCAAGCTGGCGCCGCACCAGATGGGTTGCTTTAGCGTGCCACGCCCCAAGGAAGAGTTATACGACCTGAAGACCGACCCGTACGCCTTGAAAAACGTCGCCCGAGATCCGAAGTACGCCGACGCGTTGGACGAGATGCGCAAGGCGTTTGGCGAGTGGAAACACCGCACCGGCGACCATATGCCCAAGACGCTCACGCCCGACAAATTCGACCGCGAAACGGGCAAGCGACTTGACAAAGCTCCCGCCAAGACACGAAAACCCCAGTCACTTCCGAAAAAGACAAGCAAGATGGATAAGCCGTCGACAAGCCAACGCGATGCTGCCGAGTGCCTGATCGTTGCCCATCGCGGTTTCTCGGCCATCGCCCCAGAGAATACGCTGATCGCCCTGCGGAAGGCCGCCGAGGCGGGTGCCGATGCCTGCGAGTTCGATGTCCGCGCCACCCGCGACGGCGCGGTAGTCTTGTTGCACGACGACAAGGTCGATCGCACGACTGACGGCCATGGATCGATCGCCACGTTAACACTTGCCGAAGTAAAAGCGCTCGACGCTGGTTCCTGGAAAGACCCGAATTACGCTGGCGAACGAATTGCGACGCTCGACGAAGCGTTGACCTTGCTGCGGCAAACCCAATGCAAGGCCGTCGTGGAGATTAAAGCCCAGGGCATTGCCGAGCCCGTGGTTCGCGCGATTCGGTCGACCGATATGGTGGATCGCGCGGTGGTCATCGCCTTCAACCACGACACGGTTCGCCAAGTGCATCAACTCGAACCGCGGCTGGTGTGCGGTTGGCTTTGCGACAAGTTGCCTGAGACTTCGCCCACGCAACAAGCACAGTGGCTGGCCGAAAAGGTGGCTACGTGCGGTGCGCGACTCGTCGACGCAAACCACAAGGCCCTGTCGCCCGAATTGCTGACCGCACTAAATGAAACCGGCCTTACGGTATGGACCTGGACGGTGAACGACGCGGAACGGATGTTGCAGCTCTGCGATGGGGGCGTGGCTGGCCTGACCACCGACGTGCCCGACCGGGCGGTGAAACTACTTCGCCAACGCTGACGCCGCCGCTGCTAGCCACACCTCGGTAGGTTATGCTTCAGCATAACGCGGCCCGCGCCGTGCTATGCCATTAATCTCCAAGATTGAGGCAATTTCCTCAAAGCCAGCGACCAACGGGAACGGCTTCCAGCCTGGGTGCGGTAGCACCAATTGGGTGCGGCCCTGCCGCGCTATGCTGAAGCATAGCCTACGACTATGGCTGAACCTCGCGCGCAAAAAAAGCGACCACGTGAAGACTTTCTCCCCCTACACGTGGCCGCGAATCGTGGTCTGTTGGCTGGCGGACGTTTGTTCTACACGCCGGCAACCTGCTGGAAGCAACTCTCCATTGTCTGCTGAAGCTGCTCCGGCAAAAATGGTTTTGCGATGAAGTCCTGGGCCCCCTTGCGAATGGCCTCGGAGATCAGCTTGGTTTGGTTCAAGGCACTCACGACGACCACCTTCGCTTCGGGATCCATCTGAAGGATCCGCTCCAGTGCGAAAAGTCCGTCGGTGCCGGGCATCACGATGTCCAGGGTAACAGCCTCCGGATGGTGCTGCTGGTAGGCCTCGACCGCTTCCTGGCCATTGCACCCTTCGGCCACCACCTCCCAGCCACAGTCGACCAAGGTTTCGCTGACCATTCTGCGCATCAGCATGGAATCGTCGACAACGAGAACGCGTTTACTCATAGTCATTGCCCCCTTCACCTGTGGGTAGGGCCGGTTCGCGGAGGTGGCATAGTGACAGCGAGGCGGCTTGTTTGCGGATTCTAGCAATACCCGTCTACTCGCAATCACAGCCTCAACGGCCGTTGTATGCCGGCGGCAAGTCATTCGTGGTAACCCCGCCTACGCAAAAATATAGGCCACAAATTCCGTACGCGCATGAACCAGACCACAAGCTTTTCGCAATAGCGGCTTCACCACGCCGCTTTCCTAACGGCTGCCGTCGCAACCGCTGCAACCGCACCAACCGGAACGTGCATCTCGACCACTACGGCACAACCCCTACCCCTCGGAGTTGGATGAAGTCTCACTCAAGATCCACTCGATAGAAGTCAGTGCAACGAGATACCGGACGGTTTTGCGCGAGGGAACTGCCGGTGGCGGCAACCCGACACCTACCGACTTAAATGGCGTCTATCGGAGACGGCGGCGATGATGGACATCAACCGCAATCAATGGTTCATGGCAGGATTGGTACTCCTTCTGCTGGGGCTCCAGTTCCGAATGATCGACTCCTTCAACCTCACCCCCGAACTGACGCAGTTCCTGGCCGAACGCACCAATCATCCCTTGGCCGCGGTTAACGCCAGCACGGCGGCGATCACACCCGACCAGAAGCCGATTGCCAAGAAGAAGGTCAATCCGCCGGAGTGGATCGGCTGGATGCTGCTCTCGGTGGGGGCCACCTTCATCCTGCATAGCTTGGCGATGAAGAAACCGTAGCTGGACGAACTAACGACGGCCCGAAAAACAACTTGCCGTTTTTCAAGGCAAAACGCGAGCGCTATCGCGAAGCACGGCCCGGTGAATCGGCGAATTTTTTTTGGCCGATCCCGAGACCCCGCGTTATCGCTTCCCGCGGCCCGTGCGTTCGTCGGGAAAGAAACGGTGGCCGGCCGTTTGTTGAAGTTGATCGCGCAACGGGCTGAACGGACGAATCCGTACCGTGCTGGCCGTGGTTTCGAAGGTTCCCGCCCCCGGCACATCGAGCCGGGCGTGAATCGCCCCGTAGGTAGCCACATCGAGATCGAACTCCGGGTGAACCGCGCGAAACGGCAGCCGAAAAACGGCCCCTGCCGCGGTGAAATCGAGCGTTTGAAGCACCTCGGTCCAACGCCCCAATTCGTAGAACCTTCCCGATCGCGGAGTGCCCGGATATCGCGGTGCCCGAAGGTCTACGTGCAACGTTCCTCGGACGGGCACGACCTGGCCGTAACCATCGAGCGGATAGACGTGGACCAATAGGCCATCGACCTCCACGTCGGCATCCCAGTTGGCCACCGTTGCGTCGATCGCCAACGATCGCACCCGACGTGCGTTTTCCGCGGCGGCGGAAGCACCTTGCGTAGCGCCGACGGGCGTTTCTGACGGTTGTCGGCGAATGCTCACTTGCGGCCGCTCTTTCAATTCCACGGCATCGGCCTCTTCGGCCTCTCGAATGCGGATTCCTTGGCGGTCGGAGGACCGAACTGACTGTCCTCGAACGAGCGAAGGGGCCATCTGCCGCAGTTCGCTGCCCGAGACGATTCGTCCGCCAACTCGGGCACGTACTACCCTGTCCCACGCGATCGGCCGAAAAATGGTGGCCGCCCCACGTTCGAAACATAGCCACAACTCCGTGGCACTGGTCTTCGAGTCAACCCGCGCTGTAAAAGTACGTCCACTGAGCAGATCGACGGTTACCGTGTCGTCGTCGGGAACCGTGTCGTCGTCGGGAATTGTCATGTCGGTTGGCGCGGCGGCGTCCACAGGCGTACGGGAACCTGCCACCTCCGATGCGGCCTTAGCCACGGTCGGTAATCCTTGCACGACCAGAAGAAGCAGGAGCGTCAAAAATGCGGCCACCGAGGGCAAACCCTTGAAACTGCGATATCTCATGGTGGGTATTCAATCTCCGTTTTTCAGTGACGCGACGGCACCGTCACCCGTCGTCCCGGCCAAGGGCCGACGCCAGACTTTCGCCATTGCCGAACCTGAAACGTGGCGCCGTGGTGTTGGTCAACGTCAAAGGGCAAACGCTGTGCCCAATCGTCGCAAGCGGCCAAGCGGTTGGCTGTAAGGTGTTTGCTGCCAGAAGGTTGAACCCTTCGAGCCGCCGACAGCCCACGCCGCACAACGCCACGGTTTGCTGCCGAAAGCCAACACGTGGTTTTCCGGCAACACGTCTTCCGGCAACGCGTCTCATGCGGGTTTGACCGACCGAAGCGATGGTTTTTGCGATAGGGGTGGTGTGGGCAGCCGGGCTTTCCATCAGGCACAGCCTGTCCACCCTCCGAAGATGGAAAGCGGGTGCTCATTCCGCGCGCCCATTTGCCTGAGGAGTGAACCGCATGACACGGCAAACCAGCATTTCTCGCGACCCCAGAAACCACCCCCCCCTCAAGATGGGACGCATCCTGGGACTGAGCCTACTGGCAGGGTTGTTATTGTTAGGACTTGGTGGCGCAGGCAATCCGTCGAAGGCCCTCTCCTCGGGAGACGAGGACACGGAGAAGGTCGACGACGATAACACAGACAAGCCCGCCCAAATGACTCCCGACCGGCGGCTACGCGAAGGTACCGAACTGGTCGATCAACCGGGGTTTTTCCGGATGACGGGTGATCGGGTCACGTTCTACACCGACATCGGTAGCGGTCGCTTCATGAGCCTAGAGAACCTCAATCTAGAGCGAATTGCACGGATCATCACCGACAATCCGCAACAACTCGAATGGGAAGTAACCGGCACGATCACCGAGTATCAAGGAACCAATTACCTGCTGATCCGCCGTGCCGTGCTCCGCAGCCGTCTGCCTTCGTCGGATGAGGACCCCCTTTTCTGAGAGGCCAGGGACCAATGACGAGCGACGGGAAACCATTTGACCCACCGTGAACTCACGGCACGGATACACGGCGGGGCAGGTGACACGGCCGCTGTGGTTGTTCCCCACAACGCACAGCCCCCGGAGAGTCGCCGCCGCGGCCGCTGGTCGCGTCTGACACCCCCAACTGGGACACCCAATGGTGGCAGGGCCATTCTTCGGGGAAAATCACACGGCCAAAGTCGCATCCATCGACAAGAAAATGGCCCAACCCCCGACCTCGCAGTTCTCCCGCCTCCCGACCGGTCCAACGGCGTCAACACACCAGCAATGCCTTGACAGCTATCGGGGGGCCAATAAGATGAGGGAGAATCGAATCGCTCGGCCTTTCCCAGCGTCTGTTGAGCGTGAACCGCCAAGAGCGCTTACACTTTGAGCTACAAGGAGTTTGAATACATGGCCGGCTACCGACGTTTGGATGTTAACGAAGTAGGCGACGTCACCGTGGTCCGGTTTCGCGATCCCAAAATCATCGAGGATATCAACATCCAGGAGTTGGGGCACGAACTCTTCAAACTGGTCGAAGTTGAAAATCGCGAGAAGCTGTTGCTGAACTTCTCCTCGGTCGATTTTCTTTCGAGTGCTGCCTTAGGTAAACTGATCACACTGGACAAAAAAGTCAAATCCCACGGCGGCGCACTCAAACTCTCTAACATCCGCCCCGAGATCTACGAGGTCTTCGCCATCACGAAATTGAACCGCTTGTTCGACATCAAAGACGACGAAGCCGACGCGCTGGCCGCCTTCTAACGATCATTACTGCAACGGAGTGTCTGCGACGGAGTATCCTTCAAACTTCTCCCATGGGCAAAGCCATGTCCGACAATCGATGGATCTGGCGACGCGATTACGCGATCCCAAGCGACGCAGAATCGGGACGACGCGTACTCGATGAATTGCTCAAACAGCTCCGAGCACAAAACTGGAGCGACCACGAGGTCTTCGGCATCCGCCTGGCCGCCCACGAAGCGCTGGTCAACGCCATCTGTCACGGCAACGGCCTCGATATCCAAAAACAGGTGCAGGTGCATTACCGGATTTCGCCCGAGTTGGTGCGGATTGAAATCCTGGACGAGGGCCAAGGTTTTGACCCAGCTTGTGTCCCCAACCCCACCGACCCCGAACGCCTCCAATGTCCCAGCGGTCGTGGGGTAATGCTCATGCGGGCTTACATGACGCGCGTCGAGTACCGAGGGCATGGCAACTGCGTGGTGCTGGAAAAGCGGCGAGAAGCTATCGATTAACCGTCGGGGAGGAGGGTCGGCATGGAAAGCCGCTGGTGGGGCTCGGCCTGGGCCTCCGCAAGAGAAGTCACCCGACGTTGGCGCGAGCATGACGCCACCCTGCTGGCCGCCGGCATGGCCTACTATGCAGCCTTGTCGTTTTTTCCGCTGGCGCTGATTCTCATCGCCGTGCTGGGCTTTGTCCTGCAGTTTTCCAGCGAAGCCCGAGACGCGCAAAACGAGTTATTGCGATTTCTGGCAGAGAACACCTCGCCAACACTGGCCGATCACGTGCAGGTTGCGTTGGCCGGAATCCGCACGCAGGCCGTACTGGGAGGCCCGCTGGGATTCTTGGCCCTGCTCTTCTCCGCCGCGGGTATCTTTCGACAACTCGACGCCGCCTTCGAACGGATCTGGAACGTTCAGCACACGCCGGCGCGCAGCATGCTTCACTCGCTTTGGGTGCTGGTCCGCTACCGCCTGCGAGCGTTTCTGATAATGTTGACGGTCGGGCTATTGGTGGTCGTGGTGTTCGCCGTGGGAATCGCCGTCTCGGCCCTGCGCGAATACGCCGTTGCCTTACCCGGCGGAGCAACGCTTTGGGGTGCTACCCACGCCGTGGCCGCCGTTTCAATCAACAGTTTCCTGTTCGGTCTGTTGTACCGAGGACTCCCCAAGATAAAAGTCCACTGGCACGATGCCCTACGGGGCGGATTCGCAGCCGCGTTGCTCTGGGAGATCGTCCGCCAATTGCTGGCCACGTTTGTGGTAGGAAGAAAGTACTCGGCCTATGGTGTCGTCGGATCGCTCCTGATCCTAATGCTTTGGCTCTACGTGGCCTCGAACGTCCTCCTGCTCGGTGCCGAATTGGCCGCCATGCTCGGCAAGCGACGAGAGACGCGAGACGCGGGGCGAGAGGTTAGCGGCCAGGGATCACAAACTGAGCGCTAGGGATGACTCAAAAAACCTCCCCTTTCCGCGGTCGATGAGAGACGCGCCCGATGGCATGTTGAATATGCGATGGGGGTGGACAGAACAGGAGCCAACAGAGATAACGGAGATGCTTTCTCTGCTACCTCTGTTTCCGCAAGGACGAGTTATGCATGTCCTGTTTGCAGAAGCCTCTGGCATCACCCATGAGGTCATTGGTGCGGCGATTGAGGTCCACAAGGACAAAGGGCCTGGTTTGCTTGAGTCGATCTACGAGTGGTGCCTCACGATGGAACTTCAGTTGCGGGGCCATCAAGTGCAAACCGCTCCCGTTGGTCGCTAATCTTTGTCAAAAACTTAACGATCTTCGAAGTAAGTAGCACAGTCCACCGGCAGCAATCAGAAATTCCCAATCCGAAATCAGAAATCCACTACCCTCACCCCCGGCCCATCTCCCTGAAAGGGAGATGGGAGAGGTGTGTGTTACCACCGGGCGGTCTATTCTCGCGTCCGGGCCGTGTACTTCGTGTGCAACAGCTTGTGCGACCGTTCGCCGTAGGGCTTGCCGAGGAATTCCTCGTAGAGCTTCTCGACATCCGGGTTTTCGTGCGACTTGCGAAGCTCTTTGCCTTCGTCTTCCTGATAGATGGCCGCGATCCGCGCTTCGCGGATGGCGTTGTCGGTGAACCGCGGCTGGCCGCCGCCACCAATGCAGCCGCCGGGGCAGGTCATCACTTCGACGAAGTGATACTGTTTTTCGCCCGAGCGAATGGCCGCGATCACCTTCTGGGCGTTGCTCAGCCCATGGGCGACGGCCACGTTGAGCGTGGCGCCTTCGAGGAACTTCCAGTCGTCGACCGTATCCTCGACCATAACCGAGGCCTCTTTCACGCCTTCCAGTCCAGCGACGGGCTGCACGTGAAGATCCTTCATCGGCAGCTCGCGTCCGGTGACGATCTCATAGGCCGTACGCAGCGCAGCCTCCATCACTCCGCCCGTGTTGGCGAAGATGTCGGCCGCTCCGGTCGAAAGCCCCAAGGGAGCGTCCATCGTTTCGTCGAGAAGTTCCTTGAACTCGATCCCCGCCGAGCGGATCATCTTGCCGAGTTCGCGCGTGGTGAGCACCACGTCGACGTCGCGCACGCCGCTGTCGTCCATTTCCGGACGCTGGCATTCGAACTTCTTCGCCGTGCAGGGCATGACCGAGGCCACGAAAATCTCCTCGGGCCGCTTGCCCAGCTTTTCGGCGTAGTAGGTTTTAGCCACAGCCCCGAACATCTGCTGCGGCGACTTGCAGGTCGACAGATTCGGCAGCATGTCGGGATGGTAGTACTCCATGAACTTGATCCAACCCGGCGAGCAACTGGTAAACATCGGCAAGGCCACTTCCTGCTTGTCGACCAGGGCCTTCTTCAACCGCATGAGCAGTTCGGTGCCTTCCTCCATGATGGTAAGGTCGGCGGCGAAGTTGGTGTCGAACACGGCGTCGAAACCGAGACGACGTAGGGCGGCCACCATTTTGCCGGTGACCAGCGTGCCCGGCGCGTAGCCGAAACACTCGCCCAAGGCGGCCCGAATCGCGGGCGCCGTTTGCACGACCACGTGTTTGTGCGGATCGTCGATGGCGTTCCAGACCTCGTCGATCTGGTCGCGCTCGGTAATCGCACCCACCGGACACACGGCCGCACACTGACCACATTGCACGCAGGACACCGCGTCGAGATCAAGACTGAACGCCGGGCCGATGACCGTCTCGAAGCCGCGATTCTGCGGGAATAAGGCGCCCACATTCTGCATCTCACCACACACGCTCACGCAGCGGCGGCACTTAATGCATTTGCCGTTGTCACGAATCAATGCCGGTGTCGAGGTGTCGATCCGCTTGCGCGTCCGCTCGCCCACGAAACCGACCTCGCGAATTCCCAACTCGGCGGCTAGGGCCTGCAATTCGCAGTCCTCGTTGCGGTCGCACGTTTGGCAATCGCCGTTGTGCTCGGAAAGCAACAACTCGACGACCATCCGCCGCGACTCGCGCACCCGCCGGGTGTTGGTGAAAACCTCCATCCCTTCGGTCACGGGCATCGAACAGGCGGCCACCAAGTTGCGAGCGCCTTCTACTTCGACCACGCAAACACGGCAGGCACCGATGGCTTGCAGTCCTTCGACGTAGCACATCGTGGGAATTCGGATGCCGGCCTGCTTGGCGGCATGCACGATCGTCGTTCCCTCGGGCACCTCAACAGGAATCTTATTGATGCTCAGTTTGACCATCTTCGTCTCACGGGTAATCATGTGCCACCTCCATGCCGTTGGTCGTTGCGCCGCACTCGCGTTTTCCGTAGTCGCATCGCAGGCATCGACATGCCTGCCGTACGGCGACCGCTTCACGCCACGGCTGTTCCACTTCGTCGAAGTTGTTTCGGCGCCGCTCGACTGGTATCAGTTCGAGCATTTCTCGCGCCTGGTCGGTCGGCTCGGCATCGGGGTCGAAGTAGGTATCGACCTCTTGCGTCGCCCGCCAAAAGGCGTGGTTTTCGCCCGTCAGATACTGGTCGATTCCCATGGCCGCCCGTTCACCGTGGGCCACTGCTTCGACAACCGACGATGGTCCCACCGCGGCGTCGCCGCCGGCGAAGATCCACTTCTCGGAAGTCTGACCCGAAACCGGATCGGCCATGATGAAGGTGTTATTGCGTGTTGCCAGATCGATTCCGTCGCAGATCTTCTGCGGATCGAGCGATTGCCCCACCGCCACCAACACATGGTCGGCCGGAATGATAAACGCCTCGCCGCCTTCTTTCGGTCGGCGGCGTCCGGAACGATCGAACTCACCCAATTGCATGGGCATACATTTCACACCCACCACGCGTTTATCCTCGGTGAGCACTTCGATCGGCGCGGTCAGCAATCGCAGTTCGACGCCTTCGGACAAGGCTTCGTCAATTTCCTCACGATAGGCCGGCATCACCTCGCGGCTGCGACGGTACACGACCGTCACCTTTTCCGCGCCTAAGCGAATGGCCGTTCGAGCGGCGTCGATCGCCGAATTGCCGCCGCCGACGACCACCACCTGTTTGCCCACCGGCACCGAACCACGAAGGTTGTAGGTTCGCAGGAACGACAGGGCGTCAGTAATTTCTTCGGCATCTTCGCCAGGAATACCAAGGCCCACGCCGCCCGGTGCCCCCACGCCCAGGAACACCGCCTCGCAACCTTCGGCCCGAAGCGATTTGAGCGTGAAGTCGCGGCCCAGTCGCATGTCGGTCAGAATCCGCACGCCCATGTTTTCAATCATGCGGACTTCGCGGGCGACGATTTCTCGCGGCAAACGGTAAGCCGGAATCGCTTGCACGAGCATCCCGCCGGGACGCGGCTCGGCTTCGTATACCGTGGGCCGGTAGCCGAGCCGAGCGAGGAAGTAGGCACACGACAAACCGGCCGGTCCGGCGCCGACGATGGCAATCTGCCGCTTGGCGTTTTTCTCGTTTTCGCGGACCTCGGGCACCTGCATGGTCACTTCCTGGTCGACCATAAAGCGTTTGATTCCGCGAATCGACACGGGCGCGTCGACCGTCGATCGCCGGCATTTGTCTTCGCACGTGTGGAAGCACACCCGCGAGCAAACGGCCGCGAACGGGTTGCGTTCGCGGTGCAGCCGCAGGGCCTCGGCATAGCGCTTTTCTGCTACCAGGGAGACGAAACCTGGAATGTCGACTTCGGCCGGGCAGGCACTCGAACAGGGTGCCTCGACCAGGGCCGCACACACGCCCGCGCGGCATCGTTTGTCGCGGATGTGCTCGATGTACTCGTGACCGAAGTGGCGAATCGTCGACAGCACCGGGTTGGGAGCCGTTTGGCCTAAGCCGCACAGCGACGAGTCTTTGATCATCTCGCCCAGCTCGATGAGCCGATCGACGTCGGCCTCCTCGCCTTTGCCGTCGCAGATGCGTTGGAGGATTTCCAGCATCCGCTTCGTGCCCACGCGACACGGTACGCATTTGCCGCACGATTCTTCTTGGACGAATTCGAGGAAGTAACGGGCGACGTCGACCATGCAGCTGTCTTCGTCCATGACGATCAGGCCGCCGGAGCCCATGATCGCGCCCAACTCGGAGAGCGATTCGTAGTCGAGCGACACGTTGAGGTGTTGCCGCGGGATGCAACCGCCCGAGGGACCACCGATTTGTGCCGCCTTGAAAGGCTTACTCGAGAGGATTCCGCCGCCGATGTCGTAGATCAGATCGCCAAGGGCCATGCCCACAGGCACTTCGACTAGCCCGGAGTTTTTGATCGTTCCGGCCAGCGCGAAGACCTTGGTCCCACGGCTCTTTTCCGTGCCATATTGGGCATACCACTCGCCGCCGTTGAAGACGATCGCCGCCACGTTGGCGTAGGTCTCCACGTTGTTCAACAGCGTGGGTTTATCCCACAAGCCCTTTTGTGCTGGAAACGGAGGCCGGGGACGCGGTTCGCCGCGGTTGCCTTCGATCGAGGTCAACAAGGCCGTTTCTTCGCCACACACGAAGGCGCCCGAGCCCATGCGAATTTCCAGGTCGAAGCTGAACCCACTGCCCAGGATGTTCTTGCCCAACAGCCCGCGCTCTTTGGCCTGCTTCAGAGCGATTTCCAAGCGTTCGACGGCCAGCGGATATTCGGCCCGAACGTAAATGAAACCCTTGGCGGCCCCAACAGTGACCGCGGCGATGGCCATGCCCTCGATCAGGCTATGGGGATCGCCTTCGAGAATGCTGCGATCCATGAACGCGCCGGGGTCGCCTTCGTCGGCGTTGCAGACGACGTATTTCACGTCGCCTTCGGCGTTTCGGGTAAACATCCACTTGGCCCAAGTCTTAAACCCGGCACCACCACGCCCTCGCAGCCCGGAGGCCTTCAGCGTGTCGATCACCGCTTCGGGATCGTTCTCCGAAAGTACCTTGGCCAGGCTTTGGTAGCCGTCGCGGGCGATGTATTGTTCGATATCCTGCGGGTCGATCGTGCCGCAGTTTCGCAGCACGATCTTCGTCTGCCGCTTGAAGAAGTCCATGTCCTGGGTGTTGGGCACGTCGCGACCATCGGGCCGCTTGTGGGTAAGCCGGTCGACGACTTTTCCCTTGGCCAAATGCTCGGCCACGATATCGCGGCAATCTTCCACCTGAACCTGCTCGTAAAAGACGCCGTCGACGATCATTGCCGGCCCGGCCGAACAGGGCCCCAGGCAGCCGGTCTCGATGATCGACACCTTCTCGCCCAGTCCCCGGTTGGCAATTTCTTCTTCCAGGCGGGCCTTCAACTGCAACGCACCCGAGGCGATGCAACTGGCTCCCACACACAAGCGGATCTGCTTGTGGTCCGTTTTGGCCAATTTATTCTGGGCAGCAACCACGCGGTCGCGCAGTGCGGTCAGTTCTTCCATGTTGGCAATCGTTTTCGTCACGGCTGACCTCCCGTCGCACTAACGGACTGCGTTTCGCGATACTGTTCGAGGATCTTGGCGAGTTTTGTCGGCCGCACGCTTTGGTGTACGTCGTCGTCGATCATCACCACGGGAGCCAAGCCACAGGCGCCGAAACAACGCCCCACGTCGAGCGAGAAGTTGCGGTCGGCCGTGGTTTCACCCACTTCGATGTCCAACAGATCTTTGAGCGTCTCCAATACCTGCTTGCCGCCACGCACGTAGCAGGCCGTTCCCAGGCACACTCGCACGATGTGTTTTCCACGCGGCACGGTGGTGAAGAACGAGTAGAACCCGACAACACCGGCCACCTCGCTGTATGACTTATTCAGCGCCACGGCGATCCGCTTCAGGGCCGTCTCGGGGAGGTAGCCGAACATAGCCTGGGCGATCTGGAGCACGGGAATCAAAGCTCCAGGGACATCCCGGTAGTCGGCCAGGACGTCGTCCAATTTGGCCAGCAGTTCCTCCTCGGACAACTCCTGGCAACAGACGCATTTTCCTTCATCTGCACTCATGAAAAATCCTTAATTCGAGCCGGGGTAACGCGTGCCGGGAACTCGGCAGAAGAGTTTGCCCATAGGCCACCGCCAAGACACGACACTCAATGGAAGGACGACTCCACATCACAAACCTCGAGAGGTTTGCTTCGCGAGCAAAACTTCCAGCGACCAACGGGAGCGGGTTCGCACCTCGATGCGGTAGCACCAATTTGCTTGGCGGCGGAAACCGCCCCGCGACGTCTATCGACAGTCCCGTCTTCCGCAAATCACCGGCTTTCGCAAATCACCGTCTTCCGGAGCCGCCTTCGGTAACATGCCGAACAACTGGTCGAAACCAGCGGCGGTTGCCCGACAAACCTAGGCAGGACGTAAAACGAATAGTGTAGCACTTGTTGCGGGCACTGCAATCGCATTTCAGTGGCGGTCAGGGAATTCACAAAAGCTAAACACTCCGTGCCGCAACATAAGGCAGATGCCCGCCATTTTTAGCTAGCTATTTGGCGAAAATCAACACGCCACCTGAGGAGGTGTCTTTTTGTCGCGATAACCTGCGACTTTTTTGTGGCGCACAAGTGAACCAACCGAACGAGGTGTGTCGCCTCGCCAGACACTCGCCCCCCTCGTTCCCAAGCCGGAGCTTTGGAACGAGTTAACAAGCTGCAATGAGTTGCAGGGAGTGGTTTGGGAACGAGGGGGGCGAGGGGAACGGATTCCCCCGCAGTTCTCCCCCACTCGGTTGCGGCTTACCATCGCCTTGCACTACAATATTGTTTTCCCATTGGAGCGCACGAAGCCCCTGCCTTTGGAGCACAAGGACGTGTCAGCGATTCCTACCCAACAAACGGCCGTTTTGGCCGCCGCTGAGGCAACCACCGCCCGGCTCGACGAGGGCATCCGTCGGGCCATCGACTGGTTGCTTGGTGAACAATTGCCCGAGGGCTATTGGGTTGGCATGCTCCAGTCGAACTCCTGCATGGAAGCCCAATGGGTACTGGCCATGCACTTCTTGGGGGTCGACGACGACCCGAAGTACGACGGTGTCGTCAGTAACATTCTCCGCGAACAGCGTAGCGACGGCTCGTGGGAGGTCTACTACGATGCCCCGGCCGGTGACATCAATGCCACCGTGGAGTGCTACGCAGCACTTCGGGCCGCCGGTTTCTCGGCCGACGACGAGCGACTTCAACTCACCCGGCAGTGGATTTTCGACCACGGCGGGTTGCGCGGCGTTCGGGTGTTCACTCGGTATTGGCTGGCACTGATCGGCGAGTGGCCTTGGTCGACCACGCCGGTGCTGCCGCCGGAGTTGATTTATCTGCCCAAGTGGTGCCCGCTGAACGTTTACCGTTTTGCTTCTTGGGCTCGGGCCACGATGTTGCCGATCGCCCTGCTTTCAGCCCGGCGCCCCGTGCGACGTTTGCCGCAGGGTCAGCGACTCGACGAACTGTTTCCCGAAGGACGCCAGCAGTTCGACTACCGGCTGCCCCGCCACCACGGCCTATGTTCCTGGGAAAGCGTGTTCCACGCCATCGACCGGTTGCTGCAACTCTACGGGCGCATGCCCTGGCAACCCGGGCGTAAAACGGCCGTTCGCCTATGCCTGGAGTGGATCATCAAGCACCAAGAGGCCGACGGCGCCTGGAGCGGAATCCAACCGCCGTGGATCTATTCGTTGCTGGCGTTGAAGAGCGAAGGCTATCCGCTCGATCACCCGGTTCTGGCCAACGGCCTGAAGGCGTTCGACGCCCATTGGTCGTACGAGCGCGACGGGGCCGTTTATCTGCAAGCCAGCGAATCGCCCGTGTGGGATACGCTGTTGTCGATGCAAGCGTTGCTGGATTGCCGCCAGACGGAAGAGTCTTCAGTGGACAACACGGCAGCGTCGTCGTTCGACAAGGCTCTAGCTTGGCTGCTCGACCAACAGGTCACCGCCGACGGAGATTGGCAAATGGGCGTGCCGCGCGGAACCCCCAGCGGCGGTTGGGCCTTTGAACGGGCGAACCTGCGCTATCCTGACGTCGACGACACGGCCGTGGCACTGGCAGTGCTCGCGCGGGTGCGTCGTACGCTCGATGCCAGTTCGACCACTGCGGCGCGGATTGATGAGGCAATCGGTCGCGCGGTGCCGTGGATGCTGGCGCTGCAATGTTCGGGCGGCGGTTGGGCGGCCTTCGATCGCAACAACACGAGCCAGCTGGTCACCAAGATCCCGTTCAGCGATTTCGGCGAGATGCTCGACCCTCCGAGCGTCGACGTAACGGCCCATGTGATCGAGGCCCTGGCCCTGTTGGGTTACCGAAGCGATTACCCGGCCGTTGCCCGAGCGACCCGCTACATAAAGAGCGAGCAGGAGGCCGACGGCAGTTGGTTCGGTCGCTGGGGCGTGAACCACATCTACGGCACGGCGGCCGTACTGCCTGCGCTGGCCGCCATTGGCGAAGACACCAGTGCCACTTATATCCGTCGGGCGGCCGACTGGATTGCCGCCCATCAAAACGACGACGACGGCTGGGGCGAGAGTTGTGCATCGTACATGGACGACTCGCTCCGTGGCATTGGCCCCAGCACGGCTTCGCAAACCGCCTGGGCACTCGTGGCGTTGTTATCGGTCGACACGCATCACTACGACGACGTCATCCGCCACGGCGTCGACTACCTGTTGTCGCAACAGCGCAACGGTACGTGGGACGAGCCGTATTACACGGGCACCGGCTTCCCGGGCTACGGCTTCGGTGCTCGGGCCGACTTGCGAGCCAAACGGGCAACGCTCGACCAAGGCATCGAACTCTCTCGGGCGTTCATGATCAATTACAACATGTACCGCCACTACTTTCCGCTGACGGCGATTGCCCGAGCCAAGCGGCATCTGGACCGGGGGTAGCACTGCCCTCTTCTCTCGCTGCCAAGCGACGCCGTTTTTCGCGTGTGCGTCACCGGTTCTCCCGTCCCAGGGGGCGCAACCCCTGGGCTTGGTGACGCTTTTCCCTCGTTTCCAAGTTTCGGTCTGGGATGCACTCTCTAAAACCTTAAAACCTTGCTTCTTTTGGCCGAGACTGCCCCCCCTCTCTGCTACTCCTTCGACGAATTCCTCCAAGATTACCGGATTGTATGTCCAATTCCGGCGTCAACTGCTTAGTACAGTAGAAGGTGTAGACGCCGCTGGGCGCCGGGCGGATTGTTTGTCGAATCCGATTTTCTCCGGCTCCCACGTTCCGGCTTGGATGCGAGGAATACGCACGTGGCACCGGAAGAGCTCGGGCAACGCGAAAACCACACGCGCACGCGAGAATTCGTGCGTCTGCTTACGCAGCACGAGCGGCGCGTGCATGCCTATATCTTCTCGACAGTCCCCAACGCCAACGACGCCAGTGATTTGGTCCAGGAGACCAACGTGCGGCTTTGGGAACAGTTCGACCAATACGAACCCACCAGCGACTTCGGAGCCTGGGCCTGTACGATCGCCCGGTATCTGGTCATGGCCTACCGTAGCGAACACCAGCGCGACCGGCTGCAATTCAGCCAAGACTTCGTCGACCTCGTGGCCGATGAAGTGGCTCGGGCAGCCGACGAGGCCGACGCTCGCCATCAGGCGCTGGCCGGCTGTTTGCGGAAACTGAGCCAGTCGAGCCGCGAGGCATTGCGCCATTGCTACGCCGAAGGAGAGCCGGTCCAAAAGATCGCCGACACCCTGGGGCGTACGCCAGCGGCCACCTACAAGATGCTTTCCCGCATCCGTCAAACCCTTCGCGCCTGCATCGAGCGTACGTTGTCGCAGGAGGGCACGGCATGAGCCAACCGCAAGAACCGGTCGATCCCCGCTACAACGAGATTCACGACCTCGCCGTTATTCTCAAAGAAGGTAAGGCAACCACCGAGCAACTTGCGCGGCTCGAAGACCTTGTCTGCCACGATCCCCAGGCACGGCGTCTCTACACGCAATACATATACGAATCGGTGAGCCTGCGACTGCTGACCGGGATGCCCGACTTGTCGGCTGCAGAGTTGAATGCCACCGCTTCGGACACTGCGGCCCTGTTCAACGATACTCTGGCAGCCGACACTCTGGAGACCGGCGCGACGTCCGCAGCAGACCATCGGGCGGCTATCACGAGTGACAACGCCTCTTCACGGCGTTGGGCCTTGCCGGGCAGCTTGCACCGCAACATAAAACCAGGTGCCAACTCCATCTGGCGCCCCCGTGCTATCTGGAAACGGGGCCGCGACTTCGCGTCGAATCAGACTCCGTTGTCGATGTTGGTGGCGACGTTCGCCATCGGACTGTTGCTGGTCGTGTTGGCTGTTTGGGCAGCACCGACTTTTCGACGTTTTGTTGCCGATGTCCCACAACCAGCGCCCGTACAGACAACCGTCCGTTGCATTGCCCGACTGTCGGGCACGGCCGACTGCCGTTTTACCGAGGGAGCGCCGGTGTTTGCTGCGGGCGACGCCTTGAAAGAAGGGCAGAAGTTACACATCAAGTCGGGTTTGGCCGAGGTGACCTTCGAAAGCGGCGCCCGGGTGGTGTTGGAGGGGCCGGTAGCCTTTCAGGTGAAATCGGACAAAGCGGGCAAGCTGTACGTTGGGCGTTTAGCCGCCCACGCCTCGGCCAAGGCCATCGGCTTCGAGGTAGAAACACCCCACATTACCGTAACCGATTTAGGCACCGAGTTCGGCTTGGCCGTCGACGCCGATGGGCGGACTGACGTTCACGTTTTCGAGGGCATGGTATCCGTTGAACTCACCGCTTCGGGTGGCACTCCGGGTGCCCGGCCCGTTCAACGGATCGTGATGGCCAACGAAGCGGCCCGATTCGACCCCAGCAGCGGCACCCTGGAAGCAGCCCCGAAAAACGTCGGCCGCGAGTTCGTTCGCTCGATGCCGGAAAAAGCGAAACAAGGCGTTACGCATCCGCTGGTACTGAAAAACCCAAGCTTCGAGCGGCCCGACATTCGGCGACATCCGCGTTTCATCGAAAATGCCCGTGTCCTGCAAATCACGGCGGTGGGATGGCATGCGTCGGAGTATCCCAGTCTGGGTGCGCCAGGCGGCATTGGACATCAAGGCCAATACGCCCTTTCGGATAATGGTGAACGACCGATTACGCCGGCCGCGACCGACGGCAACCAACTAATGTGGCTAAGCCTCGACCAGACTTACCCGGAGTTCCACGAAGGCTGGGCGTACCAATCGCTGGGCGTCGTCGACCAGGAGGACGTCGGACAGCGGTTGCGCCTTTCGGCCGACGTGTCGGCGAAAGACTTCTACATGTCGGCCCCCAACGGCCCTCGCGACGGTGCAACTGCCACCGTGGCGTTCGCGACGGGCGTCTCCGCGGTACGCTCGGGACAGACTGTCGGTACCTCAGGCGCGTGGCCGGAGTTGCTTGCCGAAAACGGCTGGAAAACCCTGACGGCCAACTTAACCATTACTCCGGAAATGGTCGGCCTGGAAGTGTTTGTCCGGCTGCACGTTTCCGACCCGGAACCGCAAACCACTCGAGATATCTATCAATGGGACAATGTGCGTTGCGTTGTCGATCCTTGATTTCCTTTACGCTTTTTCTCCGGCTTCAACGGAAAAGGAATAACACCATGAGGACGATTTCCTACATCATTGGTGCCGCGGCGGTGATCATCGTCGGCGCAACCTTCCCGACACCGACTCAAGCCACGGTGATGGACTATCACGAGTTCGTCCAAAACTACGGCGACACCCTCGTGCAATACGACTTCGATGGCACGTCGCCCGAGGAACGCCGCGAGGACAAGAAAGGAACCAACGACCTGATAGAAAGCGGCACCGGTACCGTCACCTACGATGTAACGGGCTACGACGGTACCAGCGACGCTTTCACTCCTGACTACAGTGTCACAACCGCCCTTCTTACGAGCAATGGAGTGAACTTGCCGGCCTCGGGAGCGTCTTTCGATGCCATCTTCAAGCCGGATAGCATCTCGGGAACCACGGGATACATCGCAGCTGCTTACGATGGTTCTAACCGGAGCTATTTCGCCAGCACGGGAAGTGGCAAGCTGGCGGTCAGGGCCGGCGGCGGTAGTCTCTCCACGGCGTCATACACGCCAGGAGACTGGTATTACATGGCGACGACCATGTCTTACGATACCGGTTCAAACACAACAACCGCGCATGTCTATGTGGCCAACCTGAGCAGTGAGAACCCGACGCTTACGGCCTATTCCGGGACGATGACGGGCACCTTTTCAATCGGCATGCAGCAGGGGATCGGCGCGCTCTGGTATCAATCGAAACTCCAATGGGCCTTCGACGGCGATATCGACGAAATCACGCTCTACAGCGGCGTGAAGGACCAGGACTTTTTCCAAGATAATCTCGAAAGAATCGTCGTCGTTCCGGAGCCGTCATCGCTGCTGCTGTCCTTGCTGGCTGTGTGCGGTCTTGGCTTGGTATTCCGCTGGCGGCGCTGAGTCGCCAGTCTTGCCGCGGGTTTCGCTTCGCAGAGTCTGAAAGGAATAGAACCATGAAACCGACTTGTTTTTGGCTAAGGGTGTTGATATCTGCGGGGCTAGTAGGTGCTTTAGCACCAATGGCGGCGCGTGCCGACGTGATGCCCATTACGGCGGTGACCATCGCCGATCATCCCACGCTTGTGACCGGCGAACTCCTTACGAGCGTGACCTCCGACGGCACGACCTACGCCAATTTGATCGGCGGTACGGCGGCGAACGTCTCGGGAGGCACGTCATTGTTCTACTCCAGTGCTGAAGCTACGACGGACAAAGCCACGTTGCTCAGCGGATTGTCGACCACAACCGGTTTGGCAAATGTCACCAGCGTCGACATCACATTCGGTACCCAAGTCTTCAGCCTGGGCGACGACAGCAGTTTCTTCATGTTCGACATCTACGGCAACGACAGTGCCTCAGTGCAACTGCTCGACAGCGGCGGCAACCCTATTGCCGATTATTCCCTGACGACCGGCTCGGGTTACGGCGTATCCGTTGACCCAGGCGATGCTGTGTTGGTCAACGGCGGTGGCGAAGAAGCCGGTTATTACATCAAGGGCTTGAGCTTTGCCCTCGAAGATTTCACCTACACCGGCACGGGCACCGACCCAGGCATGCCGGACGTCTATGGCTTGCGATTCACGGGCAGCGGCTGGGACCCGGCCCTGCTTGGCGCCACGCTAGTGCCCGAGCCTCCTTCCGTGCTGTTGCTACTTATGGCGACCGGAGCGTTGGGTTTGGCCGTTCGTTGGTATCGCTAGTGTTGTGTCAAAAGAAAAAATTGGGGTGCCATGCTGAAGCATAGCCTACACTCCGTGATGGACAAAACTTAGAAACCGCATCAAAACCGGTGCCGAGATGGTTCGTTCAGCGAATAGATGAACCTGAAGCCCGGTTTTGTTATCGCCTCTTAAACAGTGCCAATCATGTCGCGACGCAAACCTACAACCAGTGGCTTTACCCTAGTGGAACTGCTCGTGGTCATCGCGATCATTGGCATTTTGATTGGCCTGTTGCTGCCGGCCGTGCAGTCGGCCCGCGAGGCGGCACGTCGGATGCAGTGTAGCAACAACCTCAAGCAAATGGGCCTCGCGTTGCACGCCTACCACACGGCCGTCGGGTGTTTTCCGCCTGGGGCGATGGCCATTTCGTCGGGCGATGCGCCGGGGTTGCACGTCTTTCTGCTGCCCTATCTCGAGCAAACGGCCATGGCCGAACAGGTCGACACGGCCAAGAGCGTGTATTCCTCGCCGAACGCTGCCCTGGGAAGAATGCGCCTGGCTATGTTCGAATGCCCCAGCGCCAGCAGTGCCGACGATCAGTTGCACCCCGACCAAGGATACTACACGACCAATTACGCGGGCATCATGGGACCGGGGATCGAAGACAACGACCGTATCGACCTGGAAAGCTCGCAATGCGGCGACATCCACACCGACGGCATCTTCTATCCGCTGAGCCACACTCGAATCGCCGACATTCGCGACGGAACGTCGAACACGCTGGCCCTCGGCGAGCGGACCTACGAGCTTCGCGTCTGGACCCGGGGTGCATACCGCACGACGTCGACCGCCTGCGTTTCCTCGACGAAGAACATCGTTTGGCCGATCAATTCCGATCCCGAGAAACTTTGTTACAACAATTGTTCGAGCGGTCGAACCTGCCTGTTCAACGACCTGTATTTTGCCAGCAACCACCCGGGCGGCGCCCAATTTGCCGCCGCCGACGGAAGCGTACACTTTCTCAGCGAGCAGATCGACATGGGGCTTTACCAACGACTCACCACGCGAAGCGAAGGAAAATTCGCCGCATTGCCCGACTGACCCCGCCCATGTAACCGTTCTCTCTAGTTGACCCTGGCTGCTTGGTTGCCTGGTTCCCACGCTTTGTGTGGGAACGCAAGTTCGGACGCTTTGCGTCCGTCGATCACCGAGCCGACAGTCTTCTTGCCACGTCGCGACGCAAAGCGTCGGACCGCGCGTTCCCACGCGAAACGTGGGTACGAGAGGAACGAGAGAACCTTGGACAATATGAGACAAACGCTGTCGACCAAAGTTGCGATGCTCGCCCATAACGGCTAAAATCGTCGTTTAGATTGCACGGTCGAACGACCAACTGCGGCCCCTTCCCCATCCTGCCTTCCTCTCATTACCAAGGAGACCGCCATGGCCGACACGGTCCGTTGGGTTCTTCGGTTGTTCACCGTCGTTTGGATCGCATGTCTGCTTTGCGTGGCGTCGGCAACCAACGCGGGCGGCGAGGAGCCGGAACCGCACGGAATGTTGAAGGCCGCTCTCGACGGCCCGATGACCGGCTGCGATGAAATCGTCTTCGCCCAACGCGTTTCCGGACGCGATCACTGGTACGGCAATTTTGGACACTACGCCGAAAACGATTCGCCCTACACCGGCGCGGCATTGATCAAGAAAGACGACATCCGCTACGCCTTCGGCAAGGGCGGACGACTCTGCCGGTTGAATCTCCGCAGCGGCGAACTCCGCGTGTTGCTCGACGATCCCGACGGCGGAATCCGCGATCCCAACGTCCACTACGATGGCCAGAAGATTCTCTTCTCCTACCGCAAGGGCGGCACGGAGACTTTCCACCTCTACGAAATCAACATCGACGGCGCTGGGCTAAAGCAGTTGACCGACGGGCCGGACAACGATATCGAGCCCATCTACACGCCCGACGGCGGAATTGTCTTCTGTTCAAGCCGCTGCCACCGTTTCGTGCCCTGCTGGCGCACCCAGGTAGCCACGCTCTATCGTTGCGACGGCGACGGCGGCAACGTGCGGATGGTCTCCAACAACGCCGAACAGGAAAACACGCCCTGGATGCTGCCCGACGGTCGGGTGCTTTACATGCGTTGGGAATACGTGGACCGCAACCAGTTGCTCTATCATCACCTGTGGACGATCAATCCCGACGGCACGGGCGTGATGGTCTATTTCGGCAACCAGCACAACGGTCTGGCGATGCTCGACGCAAAACCGATTCCCGGGACCGACAAAATCGTCGCCTGTTTCTCGCCTGGCCACGGCCGGACGGAGCACATGGGGCCGATCACCGTGGTCGATCCCAGCCGAGGGCCCGACGACATGAGCATGGCCCGGCGAATCAGCAAGACCGATTTTCGCGACCCGTATGCCCTTTCCGAAAATCTCTTTCTCGTGGCCGACAAACGCGGCATTCACCTGTTGGACGACCTAGGCAACACGGAATTGGTGTTTCGTCCGGAAACGACTGACGCCCGTTGGTCTTGCCATGAGCCGCGACCGCTGCGTGCACGAAAGCACGAACGCATCATCCCTTCGCGTGTTGTTAACGACGAACGCACCGGCCACCTGTTGCTTTCCGACATCTACGAAGGCCGCAATATGGAAGGGGTGAAGCCGGGCGAAATCAAAAAGCTGCTGATCCTTGAGCAGTTGTCGAAGCCGGCCAACTTCTCGGGTGGGCAGGAACCGTTGACCATCGGCGGCACTTTCACGCTGGAACGTATTCTCGGCACCGTGCCCGTGGAACCCGATGGCTCGGCCTACATGGAACTGCCCGCGCTAAGGTCGCTGTTCTTCGTGGCGTTGGACGAAAACGACCTCTCGGTCAAACGGATGCAGAGCTTCGTGACTGTGCAGCCGGGCGAGACCACAAGCTGCGTCGGTTGCCACGAGCAGCGCACTCGGGCGCCGCACGCCCGACCGGTGTCGACGCTCCTGGCCGCCCAACGCAGCCCGAGCAAGATCCGGCCCTTCGACAATGTACCCGACGTGCTCGATTTCACCCGCGACGTGCAGCCGATCCTCGATAAACACTGCGTCGAGTGCCACAACCCGGACCGTCGCGAGGGCAAGATCGACCTGTGCGGCGATCACACGCCCCTCTACACAACCTCGTACTGGACGATGTTTGTCGACTCCTTGGTGTCCGACGGGCGGAACAAGTACGGCAACCGGCCACCGCGTTCGATCGGCTCGTCGGCCAGCCGGTTAATGAAGCTGATCGACGGCAGCCATTACGAGGCGACACTTTCGGACGACGAGCGGACCATCGTTCGGCTGTGGATCGAATCGGGGGCCACTTACCCGGGCACTTACGCCGCGTTGGGTTCCGGCATGTACACGGTGCAATTCCCCGAGGCCACGATGCGGCGCCGCTGTGCCTCGTGCCACACGGCCACGAAACCGACGTACCGCAACCCGAAGAAAGGGGCGTTTTACTTCCAGTTTGGCGAACGCCAACCGCCCCAGCCGCTGCTGAGCAACCCGAACGATATCATCCTCATTCGGCACCTGGCCTATTTCCAGTTGGGCGAGTCGCCGTTGTACCAGTCGCTATGCAACCTCGACCGGCCCGAGAAGTCGTTGATCCTTCAGGCCCCGTTGTCGAAGGACGCCGGCGGCCTGGGACTCTGCAAGCAGCCGGTGTTTGCGGACAAAAAAGATGCTGATTATCGAGAAATCCTTGCCACGGTCCAACTGGCTTCGCAGCAACTGACTGCCGGCAAACGGTTCGGCATGCCCGGCTTTCGGCCTAACCGGTACTACATTCGCGAGATGCAGAATTTCGGCGTGTTGCCCAACGATCTGCCGGCCGACGCCGAAGTGGACCCTTACGCTACGGACCAAGCCTATTGGGCAACGTTCTTCCACCGACCGGAGAGTGAAGAGTAGGCACGCTGAACGTGGATTTGTTCCTCGTACTCAGGCTCCGGCTTGACCAAACCGAAGATTGTGAATCAGGCAACACCGGCAACAACCCCTCCGTGGGACTATTTCCTGCGAAATCCGCTCTGGAACCGGGCTGCCCCATCTGCTACACTCCCGCGACTTTTCTCTGAACAGGACGTTCGGGGAAGTCGATTTGCCGGGGGAAATCCCGGGAAACCGGTCGGGTTCCGGGGAATCCGACGTCTCGTCTTGCTGAATCGCGAATTCCAAGAGGATCTCTTAATGAGCGGAAAAGGGATGTTCCGTGCTCTGGCCCTGACTGCCGTTGTGGTTCTGCTGCCCTCGATCACACGTTCCGCGCCGCCGTGGGGACGGCTGATCACCTTCTCACGAGTCGAGGCCGACGCAGGCAAAGAATATTGGCTCACCGATGGCAACGGGCCGTGGGTGATCATGGCCTGCTCGTTCTCCGGCGAAAAGGCGGAAGAAGAAGCCAGCGAACTGGTCCTGGAGCTGCGGCGCCGCTACAAGCTGCCCGCTTTCATGCATCGAATGAAGTTCGAATTCGGTGAAACCCAGGGACGCGGCTTCGATCGCTATGGCGATCCGGTGCGGATGCGTCATTCGCAAGACGACATCGAGGAAGTCGCCGTGTTGGTGGGCAACTTCACGACCGTCGACGATCCCGAAGCGCAACGCATACTGCAGAAACTCAAATATTCTACCCCCAAGTGTCTTGAGCTATCGCCGGAGCGTGCCACGGCCCGATCCCTGGCCGGGCTGCGATTCGTCCAGCAGAAGATCCTTGCCCCGGGCAACGACAAGAAAGAAAAAGGCCCGATGGGTCATGCCTTCGTGACCACCAACCCCTTGCTGCCGAAAGAGTTCTTCACCACGAAGGGCCTCGATCCGATCGTCGTCGACATGAACAAAAACGTTACCCATGGCCTGCTTGACTGCTCGGGAAAATTCACCGTGCAGGTCGCCACGTTCAAGGGTAGCGTTGTTTTGGACCAGAAAGAAATCGCCAAGATCGAACAGGGCAAGCAGATGGAAAGCGCCCTGGACAAGGCCGCCCGCAAAGCCCACGAAATGACCGAAGCCTTGCGTCTGAAGGGTTGGGAAGCCTACGAATTCCACGATCGCTACGCAAGCATCGTTACCGTGGGCAGCTTCGACTCGGTCGGTTCGCCATGCCAAGACGGCCGCATCGAATTGCATCCTGGAATCCAACAGATCATGAAGACGTTCGGCGCCGAACCGGTTCAGGTCGCCGGCAAACCGGGCACAACTACCTACAAGTCGATCGTCGGCATTCCCTTCGACATCCAACCCGTTCCCGTCCAGGTTCCCAAGCGGTCGATCAGCCAGGAACTAGCCGGTGGGTTGTTTTGACTCGAACGGAAAAGGATGTCTCGCGTCTTCCGACCAGGAGATGCGAGAAATTAGGGACGAATGTCGTCGTTTCAACCTCGCACCTAGCTCCTAGCCTCTCCCCCATGCCCGACATTCCGCTGCTCGTCCTGGGGACTGGTAACCGCAAAAAGGGCCGCGAACTGGCAGCCCTGCTGGCCCCGGTGGGGCTGGAACTTCGCACGTTGGCCGATTTCCCCGCGGCGATCGAGGTGATCGAAGACGGCGAGACGTTTGCCGCCAACGCCGCGCTGAAGGCCGTCCAACAAGCCAAGCACCTGGGCCGTTGGGTCCTGGCCGAAGACAGCGGGCTGAAAGTCGATGTATTGGACGGCCGGCCCGGCGTCTATTCGGCTCGATACTCGGGCCCAACGGCTACCGATGAGTCGAACAACCGGAAACTTCTTGAAGAATTGGCCGACGTGCCGCTTGCTCGACGCACGGCGGGTTACGTTTGCCACATGACGCTTGCTGATCCGTTGGGCAACGTGAAGGCCGAAAGCCAGGGCATGTGCCGCGGACGGATCGTCTTCGAGCCCCGCGGGACCAGCGGTTTTGGCTACGATCCGTTGTTCGAGATCGTCGAGTATCACCACACATTTGCCGAGTTGGGCGACTTGGCCAAAGCCACGCTGAGCCATCGCGCTCGAGCAGCTCGACGTCTGGTCCCCGACCTGATGGCCCTGGTCGACTCGGGCGAGCTTTGACGAGGGGCTGATATTCTGGCAGTCCTGAATTGATGAATTGGGTGCCACTGGCTGCTTGTCAGCCAGTGCCGAACACGGGCACACTTTTTTCGCGCAACACCCGGGGCGCGACTAGCGATCGCGGCTTTTTGGTCCCCCTCGTCACCCACCCCCCGCTACTTTTCCCTCCGCTTGCCCCATGGGGTATGATGGAATAGGGATTTGTTTGCCCATCCTACTCCACCTGTTCGTTAAACAGCCAAGCAGCATGACGGATTCTACCGGTTCCAGCACCGTTTCCGCGCCGACGTTGCGATGGCAGGTTTGGCCTGCCCGAAAAGAGCCGGTGCGGACCGTGTTGATCGTTCTGGGGTTGGTTGCCGCAGCGTTTGTGGTGCAGTACACCTCGGGCCAAACCTACTTGGCGGTAGCTGCCCTGGCCACGTTGGCCTTGGCCTTGTGGCGATTTTTCGTGCCGGTTGTCTACGAATTGAGTGCCGACGGCGTCGACCAATGGGTTTTCGGACGCTTGGTTCGCTTGCCCTGGCGCGTGATCACCCGGTGTGAGATCCGCGAGTCGGGCGTGCTGCTAACCTTTCGCCGCGACGAGTCGCCTTTGGCGGCAATACGGGGCCTGTTCCTTCCGTTCGATGACAACCGCGACGCGGTGGTCGCCCAGGTGCGGTATTACTTCCAGAACCAGGCGGCGGGCTCCAGCTCAAGCCGTTACAAGCAGCCGCAGGGTTTCTGACGGCCCGACGCCTGGGGCAATTCGGCCGTCGCACGCCTCCTTTCCCGTAATTTCTTGCACGGCGCTATAGCGTTTGCTAGGCTTACATTGCTAGTGTTTCGTCAAATCTAAAAAAAGGGGTGCGATGCCCACGCTTGCGTGGGCATCGCACCCGTGAAAACATCGGCTAGAACCCCAACAACACGATTGCATTTTTTCTACACCTTGGAAGGAGACAACGAATGAGTCACGGTTATCGAGCGATTGCCTTATTGCTGGCAACCGGCCTGTTTCTAGCCGCCAGTGTTACGTCGGCCGACGAGGCCAAATCGCTGAAGTTCTCGAAGCGGTGCCTGATGGTCAGCCCCAACGAGGGTTGCGCGATCGTCGACGTAAACAACGACGGCAAGCTGGACATCGTGGCCGGGACGCACTGGTTCGCCAACCCCGAGTTCCTCCCGCGACCGCTCCGCGATATTGAAGAGATGGGCGACATCTACTATCAAACCAACGGCGATTTGCCCTACGACGTCGACGGCGATGGCCGGACCGACATCATCTCGATCGGTTGGATGGATCCGGCGCTTCGCTGGTTTAAGAACCCGACCGATTGGGATTTGGAGCGTGGCAAGCGATGGCCCGTCGGCGTGTTGAAGGAAACCCGTGGCCAGAACGAAGCCGCCACGTTGCACGACTTCGATGGCGATGGTGTGCCCGAGTTTTTTGTGAACCACTGGGACGGCAAGGCCGAAGTGGTCGCCTGGAAGTTCACCAAGACGGCCGACGGTAAGCCGACCGTGGAAAAGAAACTCTTGGGCAACGAGGGACACGGCCACGGCTACGCCATTGGCGACATCAACGGCGACGGTCGCGAGGACATCGTCGTCGAGGCCGGTTGGTACGAATGCCCCGAAGGCGATCCGTTTGCCAAGCTGTGGACACTGCACAAGGAACTCAAGCTGCCGCACGCCAGTTGCCCTTGCATCGTTACCGACTTAAACGGCGACGGCCGAAACGACATCATCTGGGGCAAAGCCCATGGTTTCGGCCTCTATTGGTGGGAACAAGGCGAGCCGAAGGCCGACGGCGAGACCACCTGGAAGGAACACCTGATCGACGGTAGTTGGTCGCAAGCCCATTGCCTGGTCTGGACCGACCTGGACGGCGACAAGCAGCCCGACCTGATCACCGGCAAGCGAGTACGAGGCCACTGCGGCAACGACCCCGGCGGCAAGGAACCGGCTGTAGTCTACTACTACACTTGGGACAAAGACGCCGGTAAGTTCACCCGGCACACGATCGGTGCGCCCGGCGAAGGCATCGGCACGGGCATGCAGATCAGCACAGGCGACATCAACGGCGACGGCCGCCTCGACATCGCCGTGTCTGGCAAAACCGGCACCTGGCTGATTCTCAACGAAGGCTTCGCTGAGTAGCGCTTCGTCAAGCTAAAAAATGGGGTGCCATGCCCACGGCAATGTGGGCATGAATACGTACTGCACTTCGAGCATGCCCACGTTGCCGTGGGCATGGCACCCACAACCCCTAGCTTAAAAATTGACAAAGCACAGTATTTCGGCGAAATCCACGAACACCGCACATCTAAGCCCACCGGTTGCGGCCGGTGGGCTTAGCGGTTCTTGAGCCGCGGATCCAGCGCATCGCGCAACCCGTCGCCAAGAAAGTTCAGTGCAAACAGCGTGCCTCCCAACGCCAGCCCTGGGAAAATCACCAGCCACCAGTAGATCCGTACTGGCGTAATCACCTTGATACCCTCGTTGGCCAGCAGGCCCCACGACACGTTGGGCGGTTCCACGCCGAGGCCTAAGAACGAGAGAAAGGCCTCGAAAAGCATCACTCGGGGAATGGTCAACGTGAGGTAAACGATCACTACGCTCATCAGGTTGGGAACCAGGTGCAGGAAGATAATCCGCGTTTGCCCTGCTCCCAGCGCTCGGGCGGCCTCTACAAACGGTTCGTTCTTCAGCGAAATCACCTGGCCGCGAACCACCCGGGCCATCGTGAGCCAGTAAATCGCACCGACCACGAAAAAGAACACCGTGATGCGATCGATACCGTATTGCCCTTCGAGCACTTCCTTGATCGGCCGAGCGCTGAGGATCGTGATCAGGAAGATAACCACGAAAATGAAGGGAATCGAGTAGAGGATGTCGACCAGGCGCATCATCAAGTTGTCGACCCAACCGCCCAAATAACCGGACACGGCCCCATAGGAAACGCCAATCACCAGCGAAACGAGTGTAGCCACGAGCCCCACGACCAGTGAAATCCTCGCTCCCCAAAACAGCCGCGAAAGCAGATCTCGTCCCAGCTTATCGGTACCGCATAGCGACGGAATGCACCAGTCGCCGAACACCGCGACACGTGTCTGCAACAGGGCGTTGCTGAAGAACCCCAACTGGCCGAAGCCGCGCTGCAACACGGCTTGGCGTGCGGCATCTGTATGGGCATCGATAGCGTTGGTGGCAGCGCCGTCGTTGTCGTCAGCCGCTTTGTTATGCGACGAAAAGTCGATCCGTTGCGCCGTTAGTTCCGGTGGCAGAAACTGGCGGTTGGTGTTGACGTGTCGCGGCGGTTGCAGCGGCAACAGGGGCGTCAACAGGGTCAATACGCCGAGCACCACGAGAAACCAGAGCGAGGCCATGGCCACCGGATTGCGGCGCAGTCGTCGCCAGGCGTCCTGCCCTAACGATACGCCGACGACGGGTTCGGACGTCGTGGAAACGTCGCGTTGTTTTTTTGATTGGACCATTGGCCGTCACCGTTTACGGCTGCTGTTTTCGACAGGATTACAGGATGGAACAGGATAGATTGGAGGATTAACCACAGAGACACGGAAAACGGGGAGTTGAGTTGGCAACTCAAACTGAAAAAAGAAAGAAGCCGCAGATGAACGCCAATACACGCAGATGAAGAAAATGACTTGAAAACCAGGGGTATCTGGCGGACCACACCGTGAAGAAAAACCCCTTGAAACGGTTGTCAGAACGTGTTTTGAAAAACATTCTCCCCTCTCCCCTGCGGGGAGAGGGGCCGGGGGTGACGGGTGTTCGCAGTAAGGCGATGTTCTCGAAAACAACGCCCTCACCGCTGCAATCCGCCCTCACCCGGCGGCTTCGCCGCCACCCTCTCCCGAAAAGCGGGAGAGGGTACGCTATTTTCAAAACACGTTCTCATACCGCATGGTCCCTTCTAAGCCAGCCCTCCTTTCTATCTGCGTTCATCTGTGGCCATGACCGTCAAAATCGTTTTCGGTTTGAGCTGGTAAGTTTGACATTTGCAGCAAACACACATTTCTCCCTTCATCCCGTCAATCCTGTTATCCTGTCAAAAAAAGAAATCACCAATACTCTTGAATCAAGCCGTCGCCAAAAAGGTTACTCCAGTTTCACCCGAGGATCGAGATACGCATAGGAAATGTCGACCAACAGGTTCATCGTATACAACAGGGCCGTGTACAGTAGGACCAGGCCCATGGCCAGCGTGTAGTCGCGTTGCAGGGCGGCTTGCACGAAGTGGACGCCAAGGCCGGGAATGGCGAAGATTTCTTCGACCACCAGCGACCCGGTGAGAATTCCGGCGATCGCCGGCCCCAAAAACGAAACGACCGGCAGCAACGCACTGCGCAAGGCGTGGCGAAGGATCACCGTGTGGGCCGGCAAACCCTTGGCGTAGGCCGTGCGGATGAAATCCTGCGAAAGGACTTCGAGCATGCCGGTCCTTGTCAGTCGAGCAATGTAGGCGGCAAACGGTGCGCCCAGGCAAAACCCCGGCAGAACCAAGTGTCCCAACGTCCCCCAACCGGCCGCCGGAAAGATCGGAATGAGAAACACGAAAAGGATGATCATGATGCCCGCGATGACGAAGTTGGGCAGCGCAATGCCGACTGTGGCGATGCTCATTAGGACGAAGTCCACGGCGGTCTGCCGTCGCACGGCGGCGAGAATCCCGGCCGTCAGCCCCAGCGATAGGGCAAACGCCAAAGCAACAGTTCCCAGCGAGGCCGAGATGGGAAGCCCTTGCGCGATGATTTCGTTCACTCGAAAGTCGGCCAGCCGAAGGCTGTCGCCCAAGTCGCCGCGCAACGTGTTACCCAACTCGCGGAGATACTGTTGCGGCAACGGCAGATCGAGATTGTAGCGACGCCGTAGGTTTTCTTCGATCTGCGGATCGAGTTGGCGTTCGCGATCGAACGGCCCACCCGGCACGGCGTGCATCAGGAAGAAGCTTACGGTGAAGACTACCCAAAGCGTAATGACCATCCACACCATCCGGCGAAACACGAAGCGGATCATGGCATTACTCTCTTGGGTCTTGATATGGTGTATTCACCGCTCGCAACAAATCACTCATGTGTAAGAAGGGAAAACACGGAAAACGGGAAGAAAACTACTGAGCATGTTTTCCCTCTTTACCCCTTCCCCATTTTTCCTTCTTACACGAGGGAGTTGGGAAACATGTAAGTTCACGATCGTCTATTGCAGATGCCCGAAACTCTGCTTTCGCTTCCTCATCGATCCAAATCCACTTCAATTGGTGAACGTCCTGGATGTTGGGATAGAATCCTCGCACGTAGGGCTTGATCATCTGGGCCGACACGTAGTAGTAAATTGGGATCACGGGCAATTCGTCCATCAGAATTCGCTCGGCCTGTCCGAAGAAGGCCAAACGCCGTACCTCATCGGGTTCCTCTTGGGCAAGCTCGATGAGCCGGTCGAATTCGGCGTTCGCCCAGCCTGTCTGATTCATCGGACTCGCCGAGGTGAACATTTCGAGAAACGTGTTGGGGTCCACATAGTCGCCGATCCAGCCTGCTCGGGCGAGCTGATACTCGCCCTGGCGTCGCTTGGCCAAGTAGTCGGACCATTCCTGGTTTTGCAGGCCGACGTCAATCCCTAGCTCGGTCTTCCACTGGTGCTGGATCAATTCGGCAATCGTCTGATGGGCTTCCGACGTGTTGTAAAGAATCTCGATTTTCGGAAACCCGCGTCCCTCGGGATAACCGGCCTCGGCCAAGAGCTTTCTTGCTACCTCGGGATCGTAGGCTCCGCAGAACTGTGGTTTGTAATCGATATATTCCGAAATCTTCTCGGGCACCATGCTCCGAGCGAGTACCTGCCCTGCCCGAGCAACCTTCTCCACGATGTCCTTCTTATTCATCGCCAAATTCAACGCCCGGCGCACCCGGACGTCCTTCATCGCCGGGTCCTTCGTGTTGACCAGATAGTAGTAGTTGCCCAGATACGGCGCCGAGTGGAAATCGTGCTGCGGACGTTCCTGCAGTTCCGGGATCACTTCGATCGGAACCGTCGGAATCCAGTCGGCCTGGTTGGTCAGGTAAAGGTTCAACATCGTGGTGGTCGACTTCACTGCCAGGGCGTCGACTACGTCCAGCCGCACGTTATCGCGGTCCCAATACGTCGGATTTTTGACCAATCGAATGCGGTCGCGGATGCGGCGAAACTTCAGAAGAAACGGCCCGTTGCAGACGATGTTCTCCGGCTTCGTCCAGGCCGGGAAGCCATGGGTTTCCACGCAACGTCGATTGACCGGCGACATAGGGTAAAAACCCATGAGGTTCAAAAAGTAGGGCACCGGATGTTTCAGGTGGATCTCCAGCGTGTAGTCGTCGACCGCGTGGATGCCAACCTTGCGGAAGTCGTAGAGCACCCACTCGCACGGCTCTTGATCGGCGGCCGTCGGCTGTTGCGAGAAGCGGCGACGGCGACCGTCGATTTCCACCGTGTAGACCGGCGCCTTTTCAGGTTCCTCGATCGCCACCAATTGACCGTACAGCATCACGCCCGGCGCATGTGCCAAGGCCCCGGGCGGTTTCTCCTTGAGTTCCACCTCGACTGGATCCCCGACGTCGACCTTGCCCGTGGTGAATTTTTGGGCACCGCTCACATACCAAAGCTCGAAGGCATACTCAGCCGCCGTGGCGGGATGGAGAAATCGCCGAAAGGAGTAGACGAAATCACCGGCCGAGACCGACGAGCCGTCGGACCACAGGGCATCGTGGCGAAGAAAAAACGTGTACCGCAGTTTGTCGTCGCTAATCTCCCACCGCTCGGCCATGCCGGGCAACGGCTTGAGAGTTTTAGGATCCCAGCGACATAGGCCCTCGAACAGGGCCCAAACAATACGTCCCTCGGGCTGCCCGGTGACCAAGGCCGGATCAACCGTCTTGATCTCATCGCCGTTGCAAAACGTAAAGTCAGCCTTCGGCAACGTGCCAAACGACACGGCCCAGGCGACGGCCGCCAGGCAAACGGCACCCACCAGGTAGGGAACAATTCTCTGCATGGTCATTCGGCGGCAGTGTTAAGGCTGAGGCCGTGTCAGGCCAGTTGGATGCCGGGACAGCTTGTCTGCCCCCTGGTTCTGCAAGGGCAGACAACCCCCGCTCATGGTAACCTGCGCAAGAGGAGAAGAGAAGAGCGATTGCCTGCGCTACCTCCAACAGACGGCTTGCACGATGATCGGCCGCTAGTAGAATAAAGATAGTGGCGGAACGGACGACTCTTTTCCCCTAGACTGCTCATCGTACTTGGTGGTCGCCCGCAGCGTTCGTCACTAACGGAACATTGTCTGAGTTTTTGCGTTTCCGCTTTTATTGGGCCTCGCCTATTGAATGGACCGAGGGCGCCCACCGGGAGCCCGGTTTCAAGGCATTCGGCTTTGGCCAATCGTTCAATAAATAGGCGAACATCAATAGTTTTCGAGATCAGTGCGCCTTTCTCGGGCGTAGCGTTAGTCGCGCGCTTCTCCCTCCAGGAGCGCGCGCAGGTACCGTAGCGTTTTACGCTACACGGGGTCAGCAGCGCAGCTTGGGCTTCGAGAACCCAAGCCACGTTCGCTGGCCCTTTTTTTGTTATGGTAGACTGGATCCGATGGTAAACGCGGTCCCACCGGCCGCAGCCGGTGGGCTTGGGGTGTGGAAAAAACGCGTGCTGGGAAACGGTACGCTTGGAGCTTTGATGCCCGACTTTGTTCAGCAACGTCATAAGCCGCCCATTGCACTTCAGCGGCCGCGCGAATTGATCGTCGCGTGTCCGCCAATGCGCAGCAATGTGAACCTCTCGCGGATCGCCCGAGCGGCTGGCGTGTTTGGCATCCAGCGAATGATCTGCTGCGGTACGGCCAAGGTAATCGACAAGATCGCGCGCGATGCCGACAACGTGCTGGAAATCGAAGTCCACCGGACCTTGCTGCCGGTGTTGAAGAAACTTCGAGCGGAAGGCTATCAATTGGTGGGCCTGGAGCAGACGAACGACTCGGAATCGCTGTTTACATGCTCGTTGCCACGCAAGATGGTCCTCGTAGTAGGCAACGAACGGCTCGGCATCGACGAGGAGGTTCTTCGGCTGCTGGACACCACCGTGGAAATACCCGTCTACGGCCGCCCCTACAGCCACAACGCGGCCACGGCTACGATCATGGCGCTGTATGAATACTGTCGGCAGTTTCCACAAGGATGAGGGAAAAAGTTGTCAGTTGTCAACGAATAGTGGATAGTGGAAAGGACTTCTGGTTCCCACGCAAAGCAGGGGAACGAGGGACGAGGAATCACTCCGGAGCCAAAAAGCATGTCGCTTAGAATAGAACATCTATTACTCGCACTCGTGGGTCTATCTTGCGGCTGGCTAAACCTCAATAGGGCCGTGGCGGCAGAAGCCGAGCGACCTAACGTGGTGCTCGTCCTCTACGACGACGAAAGCTGGTTGGAAGCCAGTGCCTATGGCAATGCGTCAATCGAGACGCCGAACTTCGACCGTGTGGCGCGCGAAGGCGTCCTTTTTACACACGCCTACGCTTCGGCACCCTCGTGTGCACCGGCGCGTGCGTCGTTGCTGACCGGCCGACACTTCTGGGAACTCGAACAAGGCGCGTTCATCCAGGGTTGGCTGCCCGACAAGTTTCCGCGGCTGCCTGATCTTCTCGACCAAGCAGGCTACCACACCGGCTACACCGGCAAGGGTTGGGGACCCGGTGTATTGGATCCGTCGGGCCCTCAGACGCGACCGGCCGGCAAATCGTATAGGGTGCGCATTCGGAAACCGGAGGAAGGAACCAGCAACGTCGACTACGTGGCCTCGATGGCCGAGTTTCTCAAGCAGCGGCCGGCCGGTGCGCCGTTCTACTTCTGGGTTGGCTGCACCGAACCGCATCATCCGCACGGCAAAGACAACTACAGGAAGCTCGGCGTCGACCTGGACGATGTCCACGTACCCAGATTCCTGCCCGACACGCCGGGCATCCGCCGACATCGGGCCAACTACCTCTATGAAGTTCGCCATGCCGACAACACGTTGGGCGGCGTGTTAAGGCTTCTCGAGGAAATGGGCGAGTTAGAAAACACGCTGGTAATCGTCACCGGCGACAACGGAACGCCCGTCCCCCGGGCGAAGGCGAACGTCTACGACTGGGGCGTCCGCGTGCCACTGGCCATGATGTGGCCTGCCCGAATTGCCCCTAACCGCCGCGTGAAGGATTTTGCCAACTTCGCCGATTTCGCGCCCACCATCCTCGACGCGGCCGGCGCCGAGATACCCAAGAGCATGAGCGGTCGAAGCCTGCTGCCCGTGTTGCTGAGTTCGGCCTCAGGCCAAGTCGATCCGGCGCGTACCTGGACCGTGGCCGGCCTGGAATGGCATGGTCGAGATCGGCCCGCGCGAATGATTCGCGATCATCAGTACCAATACATCGTGAACTACTACGAGGGCCCCCGCACGGGCTTGTCGGCCAAAGCGCGGCGTGCGGATGCCGATTTTCCGCGGTCAAGCCAAATGCTAGACGTGATGGCCCTGGTCGCGGCGCATCCCGATCATCCGGCGGTCAAGCCGTTCGTATCGTTGTTGGTCGATCCCCGTCCTCGCGAGGAACTCTACGATTGTCTGGCCGACCCATGGCAGTTGAATAACTTGGCCAACCGGCCCGAGTTGGCCGAAGTAAAAAAGGGCCTGCGCGAGAAACTCGAGGCTTTTCAGCGAAAGACCAACGATCCACGAATCACCGGCGACATGGCCCTGTTCGACCACACCCGAGCGTTCGTCACGGAACGGAAGCGCCGCAACTATAAGCCGTGCGACACATCGACCCTGTGGCGAGAAGTCGCGCGGCCGTAGGACAGATTGGGCAACAGGAGGCAGGGGGGACGGGACAGCCAGGGGGGTGAGCGACAAGGGGGGCTCGCTCCCATGCTTCGCGTGGGAACACGTGCCAGCGACGCTTCGCATCGCAGAACCCGGCAGAAGGTACTGCCCTAACATGATACCATTCCCAGTACGATGCAGCGTGTCCGACCTTGAGTCCCCACGCAAAACATGGGTACCAAAAGACCTCTCCTACCCCCTGCCCCTTGATCCCCGTCCCCTCTCTCACCTCCGGCCCACCTTGACCACCGCTGGGGGGATGATAAATTAGTTTATTTGGGATCTCCTGGGCAACGGCCGGAGATGACAATTGCTTTCCTTCTCTGAGGTCAGGTACGGTGCCAGCTACTTGTGTCGTGGGGTTGCAGTGGGGCGACGAAGCCAAGGGCAAAATTGTCGATCTGCTTACCGAACAGCATGATATCGTCGTTCGCTACCAGGGTGGTGCCAATGCTGGCCACACCGTGGTTTTCGGTGGCGAGAAGTACAAACTCTCGCTAGTGCCCAGCGGCATCTTTCGCCCCCAGGTGAAGTGCGTGGTCGCTGGCGGCGTAGTGCTCAATCCGGCCGCTTTCCTTGAGGAGATCGACGGGCTTTGCTCGCGCGGCATCAAGGTGAGCGACAACCTCATGATCAGCGACCGTGCGCATGTGATCCTCCCTTGGCACTTCGAGGAAGACCGCCTGTTAGACACCCAATGCACCAGCGGCGAGGCCATCGGCACCACGCTGCGCGGCATCGGTCCCTGCTATCGCGACAAGGTGGGCCGCTCGTTCGCCATCCGCCTAGGCGACCTGTATCGCGACAACTTCGAGCAGCGCATCCGCCAGATCGTCGAGGCCAAACGTTTGATTCTCGCCGGCATGGGCGGATCGCCCGACAACGTACACCTTGATGCCGACGCCATTATCGAACAATACGGCCAGTACGCCGCACGGCTGAAACCTTATGTCGCCGACACGACGGCCTACCTGTTGGACGCCATCGAGGCCGACAATCGCGTTCTCTTCGAGGGCGCCCAAGGGGCCCTGTTGGATATCGACCACGGGACGTTTCCGTTCGTCACCAGCAGCAACAGTTCCGGCGTGGGCGTTTCGCCCGGCTCGGGCGTACCGGGACGTTATCTGACCAAGGTGATCGGCATCCTCAAAGCCTATGCCACGCGCGTCGGCGGCGGCCCGTTCCCCACCGAACAAGACAACGCCACGGGCCAACACATTCGCGACCGGGGCAATGAATACGGTACTGTGACCAAGCGACCGCGTCGCTGCGGTTGGTTCGACGCCGTAGCGGCTCGCTACACGGCTCGGCTCAGCGGGGTCGACGTGTTGGCGATCATGCTTCTGGACGTACCCAGCGAGTTGCCCGAGTTGAAGGTCTGCGTGGCCTACGAGATCGACGGCCGGCGGACCACCGACTTCCCCAGTCACGTCGACGACCTGCGGAAGGTCAAACCGATTTACGAGACATTGCCCGGCTGGCAGGAAGAAATCGACGACGTACGTCGCATTGCCGATCTGCCGAAGAACGCCCAGGCGTATTTGCAACGAATCAGCGAACTGGTGGGCCGGCCGGTCGAGGTCGTCTCGGTAGGCCCGGACCGCGAGCAAACGATATTCGCCGAGGCAGTCCAGTAACGAGCAGACTCCAGATCCCTGTCCTCTAATCCCTGATCCCTAGCCCCTAACATCTAGCCCCTCCCCATGCCCAAGTCCACCACCACCGCCGCCGCTCGCTCGCTCGACATCCCGCCCGAGCGGATGCCGCGCCACATTGCGGTGATTATGGACGGCAACGGCCGTTGGGCTCAGCAGCGGGACCGGCCGCGGATCGAGGGACATCGTCACGGCGTGGCCAGCGTCCGCCGCATCACCGAAGAGTGCGCGCGGCTTGGTGTCGAGCAGCTAACGCTTTACTGCCTTTCCAGCGAAAATTGGAAACGCCCGCCGCATGAGCTCGAATTCCTCATGCACCTGCTCGAACAGTACATGATCGAAGAACGTTCGACGATCATGCAGCAGAACATTCAGGTGGCGGTCATCGGTCGTCGCGAAGGGATTTCGTCCGAGGCCCAACGCGAGATCGACCAAACCATCGCGATGAGTGCCCAAAACTCGGGCTTGCGTCTCTGCTTGGCCATCAATTACGGTGCCCGGGCCGAGTTGGCCGACGCCGTGCGCCAGATTGCCGCCGAAGTGCAAGCGGGCCGAATCGATCCGACGGCGATCGACGAAGACACGATCGATGCCCATCTCTACACCACGGGCATGCCCGAGCCCGATCTATTGATCCGTACGGCCGGCGAAATGCGGCTGAGCAACTTCCTGCTCTGGCAGATCAGCTACGCCGAGATTTGGGTAACCGACCTCTGCTGGCCCGAGTTCGACGAAGCCCAACTGCACGCCGCGATCCGCAGCTTCGCCAACCGCGACCGCCGCTTTGGCGGATTGACGAACAGCCGCGGGGCCAATGGGTTGCCGGAATAGCGGGGCGAGTGATATCCGCCCAAATTCCTATACTTTCTGTTGCGTCATTCCAAAGCGGCGGAAACTCACGCTATAATCCCTCTAGTGCTGCGTCAGTCGCTAAGCTTCGGATTGAGTGCCACTGGCTGCTCTTGTCAGCCAGTGCTGAACACGGGCATACGAGCTGCCCGTGGCACCCGTCAATTCACGATTGACGCAGCACTAGAGACAACTTACCTCCAACGGAGCGTACCCAAGCGGAGTTGCCCATGGCGGCGAAGCGACGCCAAACACGTCAGCGAAACGTTGCACTACTGATCGAAGCCTCGCGGGGCTACGCGCGGGGTCTGGTGCGCGGCGTGGGTCGCTACAACGCAGAACACCAAGAGTGGATGCTTACCTACTCGCCGTCGGGCCTGGGCGATTCGCTCGCGTCGTGGCTGCGGCAGTGGAACGGCGACGGCATCCTCGCGCGGATTACCGACAAGACGATGGCCAAGATCGTCGCCCGGATGAAGGTTCCCGTGGTCGAACTACGGCGGATCTACGGCGACGTGGGCGCCGCCTGCATGGGGCCCGACGACAAAGCCGTCGCCCAGCTGGCGTTTGAACACCTGCACAATAGCGGCTTTCGGCAGTTTGCCTTCTTCGGCATGGCACTCGGCGAACACGAACCGTTCGATATTCGTGCGGAACAATTCCAGCAACGCGTCCAACGCGAGGGCTTTCCTTGCAAGGTGTTTCGCACGCGGCATTGCACGGGCGATGTCTGGTCGCAAGAGCGGCGACGCATTCTCCGTTGGATCGGTTCCGTGCCGAAGCCCGTGGGCGTGTTGGCCTGTAACGACGACTACGGCGTGCAATTGCTGAATTTCTGTCGCCACGCCGAGATCGATGTGTCCGAGGAGATGGCCGTGGTGGGCGTCGGCAACGACGAGTGCCTGTGCGACCTGGCACGTCCGCCAATGACTAGCATCGACCTCGACGCCCCGCGTGTCGGTTACGAGGCGGCCGCCTTGCTCGACCGGCTCATGGACGGCCAACAGGCTCCGTCGCAGCATATCGTCGTGCCGCCACGCTCGGTGGTGGTGCGCAAGTCGTCCGACGTCCTGGCAATGGAAGACGATCAAATCGTCCGTGCCATCGAATACCTTCGCGAGAACGCCTGCAACAGCATCCAAGTGTCGGACGTAGCCCGACACGCCTACATGTCGTCGGCGGCCCTCGAACGACGGGTTCGGGCCGTGCTGGGTCGCACCGTGCATGCGGAAATTCAACGCATACGGATCAATCGGGTGAAGGATCTGCTCACGACGACCGATCTGTCGATCAAGCGCATCGCCCTGGAAACCGGTTTTGCGTATACCGAGTATCTCACCCGGGTTTTCCGGGAGGCGACCGGGCAATCGCCGTCGAAGTACCGCGAACAGACGCGGCATCGCGGCGGCAAATAGTTCAGCACGCTGCGCCATTCTTACAGGCAATTCATCCCGGCCTACACAGGCCCCCCAGCTATAATGGCAGTTGATGACCGTAGGCTTTTCTTGTCTGGCAACCGCGATCTTGCTCGCGCCATATACCTCGGTCCCCAGCTCCGGTTTGGGAACCAGTTGCGTAAACGAACGCCGTTTTGAAACTCTTTTCGCCGTGGGGGTTCAACGATGTGGTACAAGTCTCTTGGCCTCGTTCTCGTAGTCGTCTCGCAAATCGGGTGGATCGGAACGGCCGATGCTTCATTGCTCGACATCCGCATCGACTTCAACGACAAACAGGCCGCACCGACCAATTGGAACTTGATCGCCGATCCGGCCGACACGTCGACGGTGCACGACAACTTGATTGACTATTACACAGGCAATTCAACGGGCGTGGCGTTGCAGTTCACCGACGGTATCGTCAAGAGCGGAGAAAACCAAACCACTACTTCCACCTGGTCAAACCCGGCTGCTCCCTGGGTCGATACCACGGCACTTTATGACTATGGCGTAGCCTACAGCACCAATCTGACAGGCCGACTCGTCCTCAGCGGCCTGGATGCCGGAAAAACGTACTCCGTAGAGGTTCTCTCCGTGCGTGCGAATGGTGGCGTATCGATGAGCGCTGAATTCGAGGTCAACGATGCCCTGGACGACGCGAGCGACACTGCTTGGAACGCCAATACCGACGGCTGGGAAAATAAAGGCTTTTTGAAGTGGAGCGAGGTTACCCCGATAAATGTCGCCAACGACGAAGGGGAAATCGTCCTCGAACTAACCGCTCCGTCGGGCGCGTACGCCTTCCTCAATGGCATGCGCGTCGCTGAAGTGCCCGAGCCGTCGACTTGGTTGACCCTGTTGACGGGCGTATTCGCCGTGGGCATCTGGCGGTGGCGAAGGGGCTAGTTTTGGAATCGTGAAAACCCACCGGTTGCAACCGGTGGGCTTGGATACCGCGGTCCCAAGCGGGAGCTTGGGAACCAGTTAATTCGGGCCGGAGGGAAACCGCAGGAGAACTGCAAAGTCCGGGGTAGGATGGGTTTGTCATCCTGAGCGGAGCGAAGGATCTTGTTGGCGTTCGGGAACTTATGCATCGCCACGTAGATTCTTCGCTCCGCTCAGAATGACAGATTTCGGAGACTTTGCAGTTCTCCTGAGGGAAACCGGCCTCGGATTGACCCCGGGCAAGTGCGTCCGTATGATCAGCGACATGTCGCACGGCCGGCTTGAGCCGAGCCAGGATCATTCAACGGACCTCCGCTCGTCATGGACGACATTTCTCCCACACCCCTAAAGTCGAGTAGGCGGGGTCGCGACCCCGCCTACATTGACGCCCATCTGGTCGGCATCGCCGGCAGCGGCATGAGGGCGTTGGCCGCCGTGCTGCTGGGGCAAGGCTGGCAGCTAAGCGGGTCGGACGCCAATGTCGGCGCCGTTGCCGAACTGGCCGGCCAGGGCGTGCGACTTTACGGAGGCCACGCGGCCGAACATGTCTCGCCTCAGGTTCGACTGGTCGTCCGCTCCGACGCCGTGCCCGACGACAATTCCGAAATTCGCCGCGCCGCCGAACTGGGCATCCGCATCCACAGCTATTTCGAGATGGTCGGCCAAATCATGGACGCCGGCCGAGGCCTCGCGGTGGCCGGTACTCATGGCAAATCGACCACCACGGCCATGGCTGCCCACATCCTCACCCACGTAGGCCTCGACCCTACGGTATTCTGCGGGGCCACGCCGCTGGGGGCGACTTCCGGCGGTCGGGCAGGTGACAACAATCGGGCAGAGGGCGCCCCGCTTGTATTGACTGAGGCTTGCGAATACCGTGCGAATTTCCTGCACCTGCGTCCTCAGATGGCCGTGATCCTGGGCATTGAACCCGACCATTTCGACTGTTTCCCCACCACAGACGATCTACACGCGGCGTTCGCCCGATTCGTCGACCGACTGCCCAACGCCGGGCTGCTGCTTGCCCGACACGACTGCCCCACCACACGGACGGTCGCCGCGCGAGCGATGTGCCGCGTGGAGACATTCGGCGTCGACCAACCGTCAGCCGATTGGTCGGCCCAGCTTGCGGCCTGTCGGCGGGGGTGCTATGAGTTTTGGGTAAAATGGGGCGGAAGTCGGGTAGCTCGGGTAGCATTGTCCGTGCCGGGACGCCACAATGTGGTCAACGCCCTGGCGGCCATGGCTTTGGCCTGTCGCGCCGGGGCGATGCCTTCGCAGGCCGCGGAAGCCCTGGCCGGGTTTTGTGGTCTGCAACGTCGGTTGGAAATGCGAGGGACGTTTGGCGGTGTGACGGTGGTCGACGACTACGCACACCACCCCACCGAGGTAACCGCCACGCTGGCGGCCGTGCGTCAGTGTTTTCCAGGGCGTCGGGTGTGGTGTGTGTTTCAGCCGCACCAAGTGTCGCGGACGACCCGGTTACTAGACGAACTGGCGGCTAGTCTGCAAAATGCCGAAAAGGTGGTGGTAACTGAGATATTTCGCGCCCGAGAAGCCCCCCCGCGTGATGGGGAAATTACGGCCGTCGATCTAGCGGCCGCGGCTCGGGCCCACGGAGTCGACGTGCCCTCGGTTCACCAAAGGGAAGCCATCGATAGACTGCTTGCCCGAGAGATTGTACCCGGCGACGTGTTGATCACCATGGGAGCCGGCGACATAGGAAGGATCTGCAATGGGTTCATTGACCGGTTTCGAGAACATCGTGCGGCAGGATGAGCCGTTGGCCATGCATACTTGGTTCCAACTGGGTGGGCCAGCGGAATACTTCGCCGAACCGAATACGCCCGACGAATTGATCGCGCTGGTGAAGCGTTGCCACGAAGAGGGCATCGCGGTGCGGGTGCTCGGGCGCGGCTCGAATGTACTGGTGCGCGACGAAGGCGTCTCGGGCGTGGTAATTCGACTGGTGTCGCCCGAGTTCGGCAAGATCCACGTCGAAGGCCAAGCCATTACGGCCGGCGGCGGCATTCCGTTGGGCCGCGTGGTTACGACGGCCGTCCACCACGGCTTAGCCGGCATGGAAACGCTCATCGGCATTCCCGGCACGCTCGGCGGTGCCCTGCATGGCAACGCCGGCACGCACGGCAGCGACGTCGGGCAATGGACCGTCGAGGCAACGGTCATTACCCATACGGGCGAAATCGTGAAACGCCAACGCGACGATCTGGTCTTCGGCTACCGCGAAAGCAGCCTCGACGACCTAGTCATCCTCGAAGGCGAATTCCACCTCGAAGAAGACGACCCTCGCGAGTTGGGACGTCGGATGCAGAAGCAGTGGATCATCAAGAAGGCCAGTCAGCCGATGGGCCACCAATGTGCGGGCTGCGTGTTCAAAAACCCTCGCGGCTACAGCGCGGGCAAACTGATCGAAGATGCAGGCCTTAAAGGTACGCGAATCGGCGGCGCCGTGGTCAGCGATCGGCACGCCAACTTCATTGTCGCCGAGCCCGAGTGTACCAGCCAGGACGTGCTGCGGCTGATCGACCTGATTCGGGCCCAAGTCAACGACCGTCTGGAGGTCGAGCTGCAGCAGGAACTCGAAGTTTGGTGAGAGAGTTGGGAGTAACGAGTTGGAAGTGAGCGAACGTTGACAGTTTGCGAAGCGGCAAGCGGCTTGCCGCTTCGCAAACGAACGTCTTCGCCACGCTTCACTGACACGGAGGTCGACCATGTGCGCCGCCAAAAAGAAGAAGGCCGCCAGCCAACCACCGTCGGCCCGACTCGTAAGCTGGCTATGGGGACGGGGGCGTCCGTTTACCCTGGTCGTGCTGATCGCCGTTGCACTGTTCGGCCTATGGAGTGCCGTATGGTATGGAGCGGGAGTCGGCGAGTACATTCTCTCGACCGATCAATACCAGGTGACTTACCAACAGGTCGAGATTACGCCGCTTCCGCCCTGGATTCACAGCGACATTCGCGCGGTCGTGTTCCGCAACGCCAGTCTCGACGGTCCTCTGTCGATCATGGACGACAACCTCAACGAGCGAATCAGCACAGCCTTTTCACTTCATCCTTGGGTGGAGAAGGTCGAACGGGTGAGCAAACATCATCCGGCACGCATCGAGGTTGAATTGGTCTACCGGCGCCCGGTCTGCATGGTGGAATTGGCCGGCGATTTGCTGCCGGTCGATGGCCGGGGGATTCTTCTGCCGCGTGGAGATTTCTCGCCGGTAGAAGCGGGGCGCTATCCGCGTTTGGTGGGTATCGATACAGCACCGGTAGGGACTACCGGTGAGGCCTGGGGCGATGTGCGCGTGCTTGGCGGCGCCGAAATCGCCAACGCGTTGGCCGATGTCTGGCAACAACTTGGCCTGGCGCAGATCCGTCCGTCGGATGCTCTGTCGACCGGCGTTGACGAAGAACACACCTACACCCTGTTAACTCGCGGCGGCACACGAGTGTTTTGGGGGCGTGCTCCGGGCAGCGATGCACTGGGTGAGATTCCCGCCCGAGACAAAGTCGCCCGGCTGACGAGTTATTTCCAAGAACACGGAACGTTAGAAGGACGGGGCGGGGCGCAGGTTTTGGACGTGTACCAACTGCGGGTCACTTCGGTGCCCGAGGCTTCGACGCCACAGTAGCCTCAACCGTCTCGGTCGTTTCTTCCCGCGCGATCTCTTCACGAACCACCGGCATGTCCCTGGGGGCATCCACTCCAAGACGGACCACTCCCGGCGCGATGCGGACCACGGTAACCGCGATCTGATCGCCGATGAGAATCCGTTGGCCCGCTTTTCGCGACAGCACGAGCATTGTTCGTTCCCGTCGATTTGCTGACCGCCACCTGCGTACGGCGGGGTACGGCCATACCACTGCCCTCCGCCCCAATCTACAGGGGCGCTGGTAGGATAGCAATGATAGCATCGGCATACAAGGGGGCCATCCCCCAAACGAGGCCAAATTCTGTCACTACCGGCACCAACTAACGCTCCCCCTCTGCATAGTGGCCCCTCGACAAAACCCGTTCATGACTATTTGTGGACGCGGGTGCTGGCATGAGTTATCATGGCTGACAGGGCCGATGGTGGCGCATTTACGTAGATTTTTTCTGCTGTCTCCCCACACGGATCCGACGTTTTCCCCTACAACCTCTCCTCGTTTTTTTCGGCGAAACGGCTTGTTTTCCACGGTTTTCGACACACATTTCGGACGGGCGGCCGGGTTATAGATAATAGGGCATACGACTCCCCGTCCTACCCTCGCATTCTCCCACCCGAATCCAAACCCCACGCTACCTGACCCAGAGGACTGACGCATGAAGACCCTTCGCTTTCTCGCCAGTTTAACGTTGCTGCTGGCGGCTACTGCTGCCATCGCTGCTGAACCTACCAAGACCGTACTGGTCGAAGCCGAAGGATTCGACAATTCGGGCGGCTGGGTGATCGACCAGCAATTCCTCGATCAAATGGGCTCCTCGATCTTGCTGGCCCACGGCATGGGTGTTCCTGTGGAAGACGCCGTTACGCAGGTCCACTTCCCCGGCCCGGGAACGTATCGCGTGTGGGTTCGCACTCGCGATTGGGTGGCACCCTGGAACGCACCCGGTACCCCGGGAAAATTCCAGTTGCTCGTCGATAGCAAGCCGCTGAAAACCACCTTCGGCACGGAGGGTGCCGCGTGGCACTGGCAAGAAGGCGGCACCGTGGAAGTCACCCAGCGAAGCCACCAGATTGCCTTGCACGACCTGACCGGCTTCGCGGGCCGTTGCGACGCGATCGTCTTTTCAGCCACTGCCGGCTTTACCCCCCCCAACGACGTGGCCGAGCTGAACGCTTTTCGCGGGCAAAAACTCGGCTTGCCGGAAAAGACCCCGGACGCCGGGCAGTTCGATCTGGTCGTGGTCGGCGGTGGAATGGCCGGAGCGTGTGCTGCCGTGTCGGCCGCCCGATTGGGACTCGACGTGGCGTTGATCCATAACCGGCCCGTGCTCGGCGGCAACAACAGCAGCGAGGTCCGAGTCCACCTGGGCGGCAAGATTCATTTGCCCCCGTATCCGGCGCTGGGCGGCGTCGTGCGAGAGCTCGATCCCGGTCACCACGGCAACGCTCGACCGGCCGAATGCTACGACGATGCCAAAAAACTGGGCGTGCTCGAAGCGGAAAAGAGCCTCCACCTGTTCCTCAGCACCCATGCGTACAAGGTGGAAACCGACAACAACCAGATCGTCGCCGTCATCGCGCGAAACATCCGCACCAACGAGGAACTGCGTTTTCCCGGCCGGTATTTCGTCGACTGCACGGGCGACGGTACCATCGGCTTCCTCGCCGGCGCCGATTACCGCTACGGCCGCGAAAGCCAGGCCGAAACGGGCGAAGCGTTGGCCGTCGCAAAGGCCGACCGGCAGACGATGGGCACCTCGATCATGTGGTACTCGGCCGAAACCGACTCGCCCTCGCCCTTCCCCGAGTGCCCCTGGGCACTGAAGTTCGACGAAACGACCTACCAGCGTGCCACCTCGGCCAACTGGAACTGGGAGACGGGCTTCCTGCACGACCAAGTCGACGAATTTGAGTATGTCCGCGACTACGGCCTGCGTGCCGTCTACGGCAACTGGGCGTTCCAGAAGAACCACGCCAAAGAGAAGGACAAGTACGCCAATCGTAAGCTGGCTTGGGTGGCTTACATCGGTGGCAAGCGCGAATCGCGACGTCTACTGGGCGACGTGATCCTCACACAGGAAGATGTCGTCGAGCATCGCCCGTTCGACGATGCCTCCGTAACCACTACTTGGTCGATCGACCTTCACTATCCGGTCACCCCGAAGGGCTTCAAAGACGAACCGTTCCGTTCCGAAGCGAAGTTTCTCCATGTGAAGCCGTACCCGATCCCGTACCGTTGCCTCTACTCACGCAACGTCGAGAACCTGTTCATGGCCGGACGCAATATCAGTGTCACTCACGTGGCGTTGGGCACCATCCGTGTGATGCGGACCACGGGCATGATGGGCGAGGTGATCGGCATGGCCGCGGCCATCGCCAAACGCCACGAGACGACACCCCGCGGCGTGTACAAAAAGCATCTCGACGAACTGAAGGCCCTGATGACCAAGGGCATCAGCCTACTTCCGCCGCCCGAGCCGGCTGCCAAGTCGACGCCGAAGCCCCCCACATGGCTCAAAAAGGCCGGAAGGAATTTCGCTCGCGAAGCCGAGGTTTCCGTCTCCGGTAGTCTCAACGAAAAACGCTTTCCGGTCAGCAATATCAACGACGGTCGCGTGAGCTACGAAAACAACGCACTGCGCTGGGTGAGCGACGATCAGTTGCCAATCGTTGTGGAATTCGCATGGGCGGCGCCAGTCGCCCTTAGCGCCATGCGAATCGTCACGGGACAGCATGGTGATCTGGGCCCGACCACACCCATCGGAGATTTCGTGCTGCAATACTACAATGGAGGGAAATGGATCGACATTCCCAAGTCAAAGGCTATCGGCAACACGGCTTGTGACTTCGGCTGCCAGTTTCCGGCAGTCACATCCGATCGATTTCGACTGCACGTCGACTACACGGTCGGCAGCTTGGCACGAATCTGGGAAATCGAGCTTTACAAATCCGAGTGAGGCTTATTGAGGCCTGCGTAGCCAAAGAGCGGAAAGCGACCAACGGAAGCCTGGATTTCCAGGCGTTCGGCTTTCCGAAGCGATCATTATTAATGCAGGTATCAATAGTCCGTATTTCTCACCACGGAGGCACGGAGTTTTCACTGGTTCCAAGCTCCGGCTTGGGAACCACGAAAAATGCCCACGCGAGCGTGGACACAGCATCTGCATCGCGGCGCGACCCGCCACACCGGTTGACTATCGCGGGGAAACAGGAATACTTGAAGAGGGACCACGAACGGGGAGGCAGATCTTTCCTTCGCGTCCTTTGACGACAAAAACCCGTGATTGCGGCGAATGGTCGTCGTATCCGCCCGCAGACTTCAACGCTCGTTACAATGCGGTATTGCTTGCCGATCTCACTACTGATCGCGATGTGGTTGTTGCCTTCGGACACAACAACGTGTTCGTTGGCCATTGCCGCGCAACCGGAATGTCGTCACTTCGAACAACCGCACACGACGCTGTCGACCGCGGCGGTGGGTGGCTGGTTTCGTGCGGTCGGCCCAACGCGGATGCCACCGAGCGAAGCACCGGTCGTTGCTCAAGCCCATCCTAAAGGGTCTGCCCGAGTTCTGAACAGCCCCTTGTTGGTCTTATCCAATCGGCCGCTGCATGGTGGCCGGGGGTCGGTGGGCGAATGGCCGGAATCCTGCAGCGCACTTCCGCCCGGGCTATCGGTGATCCGACGTAGCGTTCTTCTCTGCCGCTTCTTGTTCTGATTCTCTTCGACTAACCCGACGTCTGCGCTCTACCGCCCGTTGGCAGTTCCTCTGGCAACCGACCGCGCCCATTGCGCGTGTGCCACTGGTTCTGCTAGTGTGGAGATCTTCACGACCAAAGACACTGGCGAAGCCCGTGGCACACAAATCCAGCTTGTCAAGCGTCTGGCGTGATTATCTCTTCTGTCACTGGGCGGGAAAGCGATCGAAAGAATCGACAGCCCCTTTCTGACTGAGGAGAATGAAATGCCCCATACCACGCTTGAAGACACAACGGCCGACCAGAAACCGGTCGAACGCACCCGTCCGTCGGGCTGTCTGCTTCGTGTCTATTGGATGTTCCTGGGCAACGCGGTGGTGGCCATCTGTGCTTTCTCGATATTGCAGGGAGAAGGTACGCCGGTTGTGCCCAGCCTAATCTACTGGCTAGGAGTCGCCAGCCTAATTGCCATCCGCTACATAGACATCCATTCCCTGCACGGCAACACGGCCGACGGCCAACCGGCAACGATGAAACACTGGCAACGCTACGCTCTCGGCGTGCTTGGGGTGTCGTTTGTCGTGTGGCTGGTGTTTCTCGGCTTCAGCTATGTCGGGCGCTGATGCCGCGTGCTACGATAGACGACGCTTTCGAATACTCGCTCGCACGCAAGAAGTCTTGGGGTCCGCCCGATAGCCTGCACGAACCTCGGGGAGGTTGAACCGCCATGTGGCTGTTGTTGCTCAGTGTCGCCTGTGCACTGTCGATTTCCGCGCTTTGCTCGTTGATGGAAGCTACGTTACTGAGCCTTACGCCGAGCCAAATCGCCGCGATGTCGTCGCGATGGCCTCGCACCGCAAACACCTGGCGGCAGTTCAAGGCCGAGATCGAGCGACCAATTGCCGCGATCCTTATCCTCAACACGACAGCCCATACGATGGGAGCATCGGTCGCGGGCGCGGAATTCGATGCCCTGTTCGGTAACGAATGGATTTGGATGTTTTCCGTAGTGTTCACGCTCCTGATGCTTCAGTTCACCGAGATCATGCCCAAGAGTATCGGGGTGCGTTACAACCGCCAGGCAGCCTTTTGGATCGCCCGGCCGCTGGCCCTTTTGGTTCGTGCGTTATCGCCCATCGTGAAAGTCGTCGATTGGCTCAACCGGCCCTTTGGCGGCACACGCCCCACGGGAGAACCCGCGCTGATCGAAGACATTGCGGCGTTGGCCAACCTGGCGCGTCTTTCCCGCCAGATCAGCCCTCGCCAAGAACAAATCATCAAACAAGGCGCCCGGCTATCGCACACGACCGTGCGTGCGGTGATGCGATCGCGGGTAGAAATCGACGCCTTGGCCATGGATACCCCCGCCGACGAAATCGTCGGCGCCGTGGTCATGTCGGGCTTCTCACGCGTGCCCGTTTACGAAGACGACCTGGACCACATCGTGGGTTTCGTTTACATCAAGGATGTGTTGCGACAGGTACACATGGGCTGGGCGGTCGAACTCGCCAAACTGTTGCGGCCCGCGCCGATGGTTCCCGAAACCCTCCCGTTGGATCGACTCTTGCAGGTGTTCCGAAAAGAACGCACCCAGATAGCAATCATCCTCGACGAGTACGGCGGCACCGTAGGCCTGGTAACCATGGAAGATGTGCTAGAAGAATTCGTCGGCGAGATCTACGACGAGCATCGCCACGCCGAAGAGCACGAAATTGTCCGCCGTGACGCAACAAGTTGGGAGGTCAACGCAGCCGTCAATCTTCGCGAATTGCTCGAGACGATCGGCCGTCACGAGCTTTTCCCTCAGGCACCACGAGATGTCCATACCGTCGGCGGATTAGTCCAGTGGCTGCTCGGCCGAATCCCCAAAGAAGGCGACGAGACCACCTGGAACGGCCTTTGTTTGTTGGTTGTCCAGATGGACGGCGTACGAATCGAGCGCGTATTGGTGAGCCAGTCCGAGGAGGTCTCGGGTGGGAATCGCCGACCGAATTAATATCCCTTCTGGTTTGTTAATGTTTCAGCCCTATGCAACAACGGAGCGATACGAGAGAAGGAGAAGAAGGAAATACCTTGCCGTGGTGTACGAGACTGCGAGCCGATTCACGTCGGGAAGACGGAAATCGGGCTTGCTGGCAAGTCGTCAGGGGTGAATCCTGGCGCCGCGGCCCGTGAAAGGGTCAATGCGGTTATTTTTCCGCAACTTGCCGCAAAAATGACTGGCGTTTGCCCCCATCGTGCGGAATCCTCGCTACCAAGGCTTTTCTCACGATGCGACAGAGGCAATAATGCTATCGTTCACCCTATGGGGGATTTGGGTTGTTCCGGTGTTTCGTTGCCGGGCCCGATAGTTCACACCAATAGCATCAGGCAGAACTCCCCTCGCATCGGTCACCCGATGTGGAAAACGAGTTCATACACCTCGAAACCTGCGGCAGAAGAAGGGAGTTGGGAATGCGGGATATCGACATCGGCCTGAATTTGGGTTTTGCGGATCATGCTGAAAAGTCGTTCGACGAAGGTATTCGCCTGGCTGCCGAGTACGGCTACAAATACGTCGAGCCCTGGGTGATTACCGGCTACGATCCCCTTGCCTTGCGCGGATCGTACCATGTCCTCTCGATGCAGGACGACCCCTTGGAGGTGAAAGCCAAACTCGATGCCAATGGCCTGATGGCCTCGGCCGTGAGTGCCCATTGCCCACTGATGCGTCCCGAGATTTCGATCCCCTATCTTTCGCAAGCTATCCGTTACGCCAGCGATATCGGCGCGCCGGTGGTCAATACCGACGAAGGCACAAAGCCCGACTGGATGTCGGAAAAAGAGGCCTTCACGATTCTCGCCTACACACTCCGACTCGTGCTGGAAACGGCCGAACGGTACGGCATCAACATTGGCCTTCAACCGCGAGGGCATTATTCGGCCCGTCGCGAAACCCTGCTGCGATTGCTAGACCTGTCCGACAGCCCTTGCTGGATGCTCAATTGGGACCCGGCCGATTATTACATTCGCGGCGAAGATGACCTGTACGACACGCTGGAAATCGTGGCGGACCGGGTTTGCCACGTCCATGCGCGAGATGTCAGCATTAAGCCGACCAATACGGAACGTGGCGCCGTCACCGGAACGCCCATCGGCTGCGCCTGTGGCGAAGGTGTGATCGACTGGCCTCGCATAATCCAAACTCTCCGCCGCACCAGTTTTCACGGTGTCGTATCGGTCGAATGCGGCGAAATCGATCAGGCCCAGCGAAGCATCAAATTCTTACAGCGTCTGATCGGTTGACCCTTGCCACGGACCCCGCTTCCCGTATCACAGCCCCTTCGGAGTCTGCCTTCTTACCTGGTTCCCATGCTGCAGCGTAGGAACAGGGAAAAACCGTTGAATTGACCGTGCGCGTATAATACTATTTTTTGCGCAGCCGGTACAAGAATTTCGCGAGCGTATACGGTACTCTTAACTCCGCCTCGGCAAAGCCCCTTTTGTTGTCGGTAGCCGCATTTCCGCTCGGGCCGACGAATCCACGCCGGGGCGCATCCAGGGCAAACCTACCCAAAACCCTCAACCGCTACATTCCGGACGTGATCGGCCCCAGACGTACCCCCTGGGGGGCTGGCACACGCAACCGGGAGTTGCTAGGATCAACGCTCAGGGCGGCAGAGCCGCCAAACGAGCAGTGCTACCGCACCTAATCGAGACGCGCTCCTGATGGTCGCTGAACTTCAGCAGAAGGTCAACGGTCTTCGAGGTTCACAGAACCATACAAGTCTGGCTGGAGGTACTCATGGCTGATCCCCAAGAACTTTACGATGCAATCCTCACTGGCAACGCCAAGAAGGCCGAAGAAACGACCAACGCCGCTCTGGAGGCCAAAGTCGATCCGACCGAATTGGTCCAAAAGTACATGATCCCGGCAATGGACGAAGTCGGCAAGCGATTCGAGTGCAACGAATACTTCGTTCCCGAGTTGCTTATCGCCGCTCGCGCCATGAAAACGGCTCTGGAGCTGATTACGCCCCATCTCGTGGCGGCGGGAGCAGAGTCGGCAGGCCGCGTGGTAATTGGCACCGTTCAGGGCGATCTGCACGACATCGGCAAAAACCTCGTGGCCTCGATGCTCGAAGGCGGCGGCTTCGAGGTGATCGACCTGGGTGTCGACGTAGCTCCCGATAAGTTCATCGAAGCCGCCAAAGAGAAAGACGGCACGATCGTTTGCCTCTCGGCGCTGTTGACCACCACTATGACGATGATGAAGACGGTGATCGAGGCGTTGCAGGAAGCCGGCTTGCGTGAAAAGACCAAGGTGCTCGTCGGCGGAGCCCCGATTACGCAGCAATTCGCCGACGAAATCGGTGCCGACGGCTACAGCGACAACGCCAGCGCTGCCGTAGCTTTGGCCCGGAAGCTGGTGGCGAAAGGCGATTAACCGCCAGGTGCCACTGGTTGCTTGCCGGCCAGTGGCACCCTACGCCGTTAACCCTTTGTAGCAACCGATGGAAACCAGTTCCAACGAATGACGTAGGTGCAAAAGGAAAAAATGGGAAATGGGGAAATGGAGAGAAACGGCAACTCCTTTAGCTCGGATTTCTCACAACTGAATTAACCACGGAGACACTGAGAGGAGGGGATTTTTCACGGAACGATCTCCTTGCCCGACAATAGACTGCCAAACAACCGTCGCCACAAGTTGTTCTCTGCAAACAACTCCGTGCCTCCGTGGTTATATTCCTCGTTTCCCTTTCTGCACATTCTTCGAGTCGCAATTTCAGGATTAACGGCATAGAGTAGCATCCACCCGACCAAACAAAGGTAATCAGAGCCGTGATTGCTTCACCCGAGGGTGTAACGTATCGCGAGATGATCACCGGTGATCGCTTCTTCTACGGAGCCGAAGTGGTCACCACGCGAGGAATCAGTGGTCCGGATTCCCCCCACGATCTGCTGGCTCACGCCAAGGCTTTTCTCGACGATCCGCGTTTCGGGTGGATCTCGATCACCGACAACCCGGGCGGCGCTCCGATGTTGCCGCCCGACTGGTTGTTCAACCTGATTCGCGAACATTGCAATCGGGTGGTCGTGCATCTGACGTGTAAAGACATGAATCGCAACGCTCTTGAGGCCGCCGCTTGGCGTTACGCCTCGGAAGGTTGCGACAACATCCTGGCTATCACGGGCGATTATCCTACCGAAGGCTTCGGCGGCACGGCCTCGGGGGTCTTCGATTTCGATTCGGTCGCTCTGATCGCCCTGCTTGCGGCAATGAACGAAGGCCTGAAAATCCACGGCCGCCGCGGCAAGATCGAAACCCTCCCGCCCACCGCGTTTTTCATCGGCTGCGTCGTTTCGCCGTTTAAGCGATACGAACGGGAGTTGATGCCGCAGTACTTCAAGCTGATCCGCAAGATCGATTGCGGCGCCCAATGGGTCATTCCGCAGCTTGGCTACGACATGCGGAAATTCCACGAGGTGAAGCTGCTGCTAGAAGCCCGAGATCGCAAAGTACCCGTCCTCGGTAACGTCTACCTGCTGACGCGGGGTGTAGCCCGCATGTTCCACGCCGGAAAGCTGGCCGGCTGTGTAGTCAGCGACGAGTTGATGGACACGATCAACCGCTATGCCTCGGGTGAGGATAAGGGACGCAGGTTTCTCGAAGAACTGGCCGCCAAACAGTTGGCCGTGTTCAAAGGCCTGGGCTTCACGGCCGGTTACCTCGGCGGGATGGCCAAACCGGAGACGTTCGGAAAGATCGTGGAACTGGCCGAAAGTTATGGCGAAAACGACTGGCGCGATTTCATCAAGGAGATTCAGTACAGCCAGCCCGACGAGTTTTTCCTCTTCGAGCACGATCCGACAACGGGCCTTAGTGCCCCGGATCGGGTCAATCCGGCCTATCTCGCCTCGCTGGAGCATCCGCCGAAAACGAAGAACGTGACATTCGGCTACCGCATGTCGCGCCGGGTACACAACCTGCTGTTCGACCGCGACCGAGGGCTGTACGGTGCGATGCGGCGCCTCTACGGCCGCTGGGACCGGAAATCGTCGGTCCTTGCCCGGCTGACCCACGGCATGGAACGGCAGTCGAAATTCCTGCTCTACGGCTGCAAGGACTGCGGTGATTGCAGCCTGCCCGACTGCGCGTACCTTTGCCCTCAATCGGCTTGCTCCAAATGCGGCCGCAACGGTCCCTGCGGGGGCTCACGCAACGGCCGCTGCGAGTTGGACGACAAAGACTGCATCTGGGCCAGGGCGTACGAACGGTTGAAGTATTACGGCGAGTCGGAGACAATGCTTGATCGTCCGATCACCTTGTACAATGCGACGCTGAAAGACACCTCGGCCTGGGCAAATCTCTACCTGGAGCGAGACCACCACGCGAGGGACGAGGGACTTGAGGCGAGAGGCTAGAGACAAGGAGCAAGGGAAACGGAACAAAAAGGTCATTTCCAAGCCCACCGGTAGCAACCGGTGGGACCGCCCTCGTTCCCAACAAAACAAATCGCAAGACCACCGTTTCGCCACCATTTTCCGCAAACGAAAAACCATCAACCACCATAAACTCCCCGCTTTCGCTAGGAAATCGACAACCATGGCCCTCGAAGGACTAACCATCATCGGCGAGTCGATCAACGACTCGGTGCCCTCGACGAAGAAGCTTTTCGATGCGGGCGACATCGACGGTCTGCTCGAACTTGCCCGAACGCAGGACGAAGGCGGTGCGGCCTACATCGACGTAAACGTCGGCCCTCGTTCGCCCGAGTTCATGGCCGATCTGGTCGCCAAGATCCAACAAGTCACCGCTAAACCGCTTTCGATCGACACGCCCGACTTGGCCATTGCCAAAGCCGGCCTGGAAGCCTTCGACCAGGATCGTGCCGGAGGTGCGAAACCGATTCTCAACTCGGTGTCCGCGCTGCGGCTCAACATGTTCGAGCTATACGCCGTGCAACCCTACAAGCCGATTCTTTTGGTTTCCGAGCAAGTGGTCGACGGGCAATCGAAGCCCTGCCACACGGCCGAAGAAACCTACGAAGCGGCTAAAACGCTGCTGGCGAAGTTCAAGGAAATGTGCCCCGGCGCCACGAATGACGACGCCATCATCGATCCCGGTATCGCGCCGATCGGCAGCGACTCAGACGGCAATATCCATCGGTTGATGAAAGCCCTCGAATTGATGCACGCCGACAGCACCTTCGAAGGCTCCCATCGCTCGGTGGGCCTAAGCAACTTCACCGTGATGCTGCCGCCGAAGCGTGCCAACGGCGAACGAGTGAAAGGCCCGCTAGAAAGTGCCTTTTTGACCAAGGCCATGCCGCTGGGGCTCGACATGGTCATCGGCTCAGTCAAACGCAAGTACGAACTGCTCAACCCCGACGACCCGGCAATGCAGTGCATGGACAATGTGCTGAAGGCCGAGGGTTTCGACGTGCTGATGTGTGTTCGCGAGTTCTATGTGTAGCGAGGCAGGGCCGCAACCAATTATTGATTCCGCGGTTAATTGTGGAACATTTCGTTACGTTTTGTCCCCGCGAACCGGGCTCCCGTTGGTCGCCCTCGTTCCGCAAGCAATGCAGGCCCCAATAGTACTACCGCATCCAAGCAAGAAGCCGCTCCCGTTGGTCGCTTACTTTGAGGAGATTGCCTCAATCCTGGAGATTAATGGCGTAGCACCGCGGTTCGACGGAATCGTCGAGCCAACGCCATGCGTCTGGCCCCCGGGGATGCAACCCCTGGGCTTGGAAGCACCCTACGCTTCGGCACCCAACCTCCTGACCCCCAACTCCTTTTACTCCGAACTCCCAATGACCGTTCTTCCGCCTGACATTGAAATCGCCCGCGCTGCTACGAAGCTTCCGATCGACGAAATCGCTGCCAAGCTAGATATTCCCCTGGCCGACCTTGAACACTACGGCAAGTACAAGGCCAAGGTGTCGCTCGATCTTAACCAACGCGTGGCCGACGCGCCCACTGGCAAGCTGATCCTGGTAACGGCCATCACACCCACCCCGGCCGGCGAGGGCAAAACCACCACGAGCATTGGTCTGGCCGACGCGTTGAACCGTATCGGCCGTCGGGCGACCGTTTGTCTGCGGGAACCGTCGATGGGCCCGTGCTTCGGCATGAAGGGTGGTGCCGCTGGCGGTGGCTACGCTCAGGTGGTGCCGATGGAGGACATCAACCTCCACTTCACCGGCGACATCCATGCCATCGAGCTTGCCCATAATCTGCTGGCCGCCTGCATCGACAACCACATCCACCACGCCAACGAGTTGCGTTTCGATCCGCGACGGATTGTCTGGCGTCGGGTGATCGACATGAACGATCGGGCGCTGCGCAATACGATCGTCGGCCTCGGCGGCGTTAGCAACGCGTTTCCACACGAGTCGGGATTCGATATCACGGTGGCCTCCGAGGTAATGGCCGTCTTCTGCCTCTCCGAGTCGCTTCAGGAATTGAAGCAGCGATTGGGACGGATCATCGTCGGCTACACGCGCAAGCGAGAACCGATCACCGCCGCCGATCTCAACGTCCACGGCGCGATGACCGTATTGCTGAAAGAAGCCATCAAACCGAACCTCGTGCAAACGCTGGAAAACAACCCGGCGTTTATCCACGGCGGCCCCTTTGCCAACATCGCCCACGGCTGCAACAGCGTGCTGGCGACCAAAATGGCCATGCGGCTTTCGGAATACACGGTCACCGAAGCCGGCTTCGGGGCCGACCTGGGTGCCGAGAAATTCTTCAACATCAAGTGCCGCCAGACGGGCCTTAGCCCCAACGCCGTGGTGATCGTGGCGACGGTTCGCGCGATGAAGCTCCACGGCGGCGTACCGCTGAAGGACCTCAACAAGCCCAATGTCGACGCGTTGGACAAGGGTGTTGAGAACCTCAAGAAGCACATCGAAAACGTCCACCGCTTCGGACTACCGGTGGTCGTGGCAATTAACTCCTTCACCAGCGACACGGACGAAGAAATCGAGTTCATCCGCGACAAATGCGCGTACTTGACCGTACGTATTATCCGCGCCGAACACTGGGCCCAAGGCGGCGCCGGGGCCGAAAAGCTCGCCCAAGCCGTGGTCGACGTGGCCGAAAACACCAAGACCGACTTCAGCCTGCTCTACCCCAACACGTGTACGCTCTGGGAAAAGGTGGGCATTATCTGCCGCGAGATCTACGGGGCCACCGACGTGTTGGCCGACAAAAAACTGCGTGCCAAATTCCGCCAGTTGCAGGAAAACGGTTTCGGCCAACTGCCGGTCTGCATGGCCAAAACCCAGTACTCGCTATCGACTGACCCGGGCCTCTACGGCCGGCCCAAGAAGTTCGACGTACCGCTGCGCGACGTTCAGGTATTGGCCGGCGCCGGATTTGTCGTCGTCCACACAGGCGACATCCTCACCATGCCCGGGCTACCAAAGAAACCGGCCGCCGAAACCATCGACATCGACGAAAACGGCAACATCGTGGGATTGTTCTGAGAGCCCTGCGAGTTCCCGTCCCGTATTTCGTTGCCATCCTATCCAAGCCCACCGGTTGCAACCGGTGGGACCTTGCGCCACGGCAGCCACTTGAACCTCTTTCCCCATCTCGTCATTCACCGTAAAATAGCGGCTTCGCCAAGTTGCCATCTTCTGGAAGGAACCCGCGATGCATCCGTTGATCGAAAAGCTCACCGCTGCCGGCACCACTGTTACCGACGGGGCCTGGGGAACCCAGATGCAGGCTCGGGGGCTGCCGCCGGGTGCCTGCCCCGATGCCTGGAACCTCGACGAACCGGCCAAGGTGGAAGAAGTCGCTCGTGCGTATGTCGACGCCGGCAGCCAGATCATTCTGACCAATACGTTCGGCGCCAACCGCTTCATCCTCGGCAAGAAGGGATTCGAAGACAAAGTGGTCGACATCAATCGCGCGGGCGCCGAAATCTCGCGTCGCGCGGCCGGCGACAAGGCGCTCGTGTTTGCCTCGATCGGCCCCAGCGGCGTGATGCTGGTGATGGGCGACGTGAGCGAAGACCAACTGCGAGATGCGTTCGCCATACAAGCGAAAGCCCTAGCCGACGGCGGCGCCGACGGGATCGTCATCGAAACGATGGCCGACCCGGCCGAAGCCCGACTGGCCGTGGCCGCCGCCAAAGAAACCGGTCTGCCGGTCGCCGCGTGCATGGTGTTCGACACCGGACCGAACAAAGACCGCACGATGATGGGCACCACGCCCGAGCAGGCCGCCGAGCAATTGACCGAAGCGGGAGCCGACGTGATCGGCAGCAACTGTGGGCAAGGCGTGGCCGGGTTCGTCGAAATCTGCCGCCGCTTGAAAGCCGCCACCGACCGACCCATCTGGATCAAGGCCAACGCCGGGCTACCGGAAGTAAAAGACGGCCAAACCGTCTACACCCAAACGCCCGAGGAGTTCGCCGCCTACGTGCCACAACTGGTCGAGGCCGGCGCCTCGTTCCTCGGCGGCTGCTGCGGGACCTCTCCGGCGTTCATCGAGGCTGTGTGCGAGAAGCTGCGGGCGTAATTGCTACGATTTCCCTCGTTCCCACGCTTCGCGTGGGAACGCAAGGTTGCGACGCTTCGCGTCGTCGGAGCAACGTTTGGTGTCACGTTACCAGCCACGGCAACCCCAGGACGCGAAGCGTCCGAAGCGTGCGTTACGACGCGAAGCGTCGTAACAAGATGGATTACCTCAATCGCCCAGCCGTAGACCCTTGGGCAACGACTCGCCGAAGACCAACCCTTGTTCGCCGCTGTCAAGCTGTCCGCCTTCGCGAACTAGTGTGGTGAAGTGAGCCGGGGCTGCGTTGCGCTCGAGCCAAGCGGCCGTTTTCTCGCGCAGCTTCTCGGGCAAGTCGCGGTAGCGGTCGTCGGTACGTCGGGCCAATTGCATGGCCGCCAGATGAGCGCTCGGCTCGTCAGCGTACGTGTCCATCAGCACAGTCAACCATTCGGCCGCCACGTCAGCCGCAACAACCGTGTTGAGCGGACCATACATGGGCAGCCGCGAGCCTACCCGACCCAGCGCCCAAGCGATGGCTGGCCGCATGGTCTCCATCTTGCGCTTCGGGAGAATTTCGACAAGGATCCGGCCCAATTCGACCTTGGTCTCCACGGCGAGCAATTCCAGCGAACCGAGCAATCGCCACACCTCGGCCGTTTCCTGCACGCTAAACGTGTAGTCGCTGCCGCGGCGTTTGCCGGTAGTCAGTTGACGATGCAGCCCACGAATCGGCCCCAGTAGGGGTTCAGCCACGGCCTGTTGCTGACCAGGGTTTAAGCCCCCGGCGATCCGCCGCCAGAGGATCCACCCCTCAGCCCGGGTGGCGGCGTTCTTGTGTACCAGCTTCCCTTGCACGGTGGACCAAGTCTGCGCAACTCGCCAATCGTCGACCGCCAACCCGTAGCCCGGCCGCAAGCAGAACCCCAGCAGATTCAGCCATCGAGCTTCGTGTGCTTGGCTGCGGCGTCGGCCTTGCTGGTGTTCCATCAAGGCTTCCCAAATGCGACGGCACAACGACGTGGGCCAGTTGTTCCGACTGCTGCCGATCGCCTCGGCCAGCCGTTGGACTAGCTTGGCTGGCTTTTGCGTGCCCTCGGGACCAAAGACCTCGGCCAGGTGCAGTTCGCACTGTTGCCACGTCTCTTCGTCGACGAACCCTTCGGCCTCAGCGGCCGACTCATGGGCGGCCACGTCGGTTTGCGTGGTCGAACGCACGTCGAACTCCAGTCGCCAACGCCGCGCGCCGTCGACTTCGCTCAACCACAGTTCGAGGGTGCCGATCTCGCTCAGCCGGCTGTGCAAGTGAACGCCCACCGTGCCGCGTTCGCTCTTGCGCCGCGTGCGCAACACGGTACGGATCGGCGGCAAGGGGCTCATCTTTTCGCGGTCCAACGGTACCAGTTCACCCGGCTTGTCGGTCAACCGCGTACTGGAATAGTACAGCGGAAACTCGACCGGCTCGGCCACCGTCAGGTCGAAGCGACGATTGGTAAGCTCCACGTCGTGTCCCGGCTCAACGCCCGCGGGCACCAGGCACACCGCTTGAAGCTCCGGTTCCCGCACACCCTCGACGGCCCCTTTCTCGACGTCTTTCTCAACACCAATGTAGTACGTTCGCGCCAACCCGGCCGCGATCCGTACGCCCTCGCCTCGACGCACCATTCCGTAGTAGGCCGCACCCCGGGCAACGGCCAGGTCCAATCGCTCGTTGTCCAACACCAGCGGTTGCCAGTCGGGCTGTTCGCGTTGAAACCAACCGCTTAGCACGTCCAGAAGTCGCCGCCGCAAGCGATGCGAAGCAAATAGGCCGCCGTTGAAAAGCACGATGTCGGGCCGGGCCGGGTCGTGGTCCTCGGGCAGCGTTTCGTCGCCCACGGTCACGTGACGATGGGCCGTGAGAAATGCGGCCAGGCATCGGGTAATCGCCGGATCGGGCGCATACGGCAAACCGAACTCCTGAAAGCCCGACTGCCGCTTCTGCGGTTTGGCCTCCAGGTCGACCGCCGGAAAAAATCCGTCCAACAGTACGCGTTCCACTTCTTCTCGCGTGACCTCGACTTGGAGACCGCCACCGATCAGCTTGGCGCCCGAGCCGGGTAGGTTCACCGAGAAACAGTCGGGCGCTTCTTCGCCCAGCAAGGTTTCTTTCACCACGCGACACGTCCGCACCAACACGGCCCATTGCCGCGGCGTAAGCTTGCCGAGCTTCTGCTCCAGGTGACGGGCGAGGGCCAGGTCGAGATTGTCGCCGCCGAGGATGAGGTGATCGCCCACGGCCACGCGGTGGAACTGCACTTTGCCCTGCTCGGCCTCGCGGACGCGGATCAACGTGAAATCGGACGTTCCGCCGCCGATGTCGCAGACCAGGATTTTTTGGCCCGGGCTGACGTGCTGCTGCCAGTCGTCGCTATGGCGGTCGAGCCAGGCGTAGAAGGCCGCCTGGGGTTCTTCGATCAACACCACGCGAGGCAACCCGGCCCGATGGGCGGCTTGAATTGTCAACTCGCGAGCGATCTCGTCGAACGAAGCCGGCAATGTGAGCACAATATCCTGCTCGCATAGCGGGTACTTGCGGTGTTCGGCGTCCCAGGCGTCGGCCATGTGCTTCAAGTACCGCGCACTGGCTTCCACCGGCGAAAGCTTGGTGATGTCCTCGGCACCATGCCAGGGAAGCAACTCGGCCGTACGGTCAACGCCCGAGTGACACAACCACGATTTGGCCGACGCAATCATCCGCCCGGGCACGGCAATGCCCTGGTCCCGGGCAAAAACGCCAACGGCATGCGACGGCGCGCTGCGGTGCCAAAGACACTTCAGCGCCCCTTCGGGCAATTCGTCGGCAGCCGCTTCATAGTGAAACGACGGTAACGTCTCTTGGCGTTCGACCTGACCGGGCGCGACGACCTGGGCCACCGCAAACGTGCGCACACGCCACGGCGACTCGGACGTGTCGACATAAGTCACCGCCGAATTGGTGGTCCCCAGGTCGATGCCAACCACATAACGAGAAGGGGTTTCTTCGGTAAGATGCTTTGCGGTCAAGGGAGTTCTATTGCTTCTTATACTCGGTCGAATCGGAGTATTGTGGTGCTGATCCCACCGGACGCGGCCGGTGGGCTTGGATGAATTGGGGCTGGCGATTCGTTGCTGCTAGTCGGCGTCTTCGCGGACGCTAAATTCCAGCTTCCAGCGTTTGTCGGTGTTGGTGGCCACGCACCACAGCTCGAACATGCCGAGTTCGGTGATCTTCGAGTGGAACTTCACCGGCACGCAGGGCTCGGTAATGTCTTCGTCGGCCGGTAGTTCCGTCTCCAGCGAGTCGGTTTCTTCCAGGTCTACTTCGCCACAACCGGGAACCAACTCGCCGGGCTGGTCGTCTTTGCGCGTCGCCGAACTGAAGAAGCGGAAATGGGCCGGTTCGCCAATGACCAAGCCAATCTCGTTGCTGGGCACGTCGATCTCGGTACCTTCCTCCATACCAATCGGCACCACACACAACGACTTCATGGGGCGCGGCGCACCGGGAATGGCCAGGCCGGCCGTCTCGATGCCCACGTAGTACGAGCGGGCCGTTCCGCCATGAATCCGTACGCCCTCGTTCTGCTTGGCCCAGCCGTAGTAGGCCGCGCCTCGGGCGGCGGCGTGGTCCAAGTCGTGTTCGCCCGGTAAGGCCGCTGGGGCTGCGTGGCCGTCGAACCATGAAGCCAACACATCAAGCACCCGACTGCGAAGCATCTCCGGCTTGAACACCCCGCCGTTGAACAACACATGGTTGGGCCGCACCATCTCGTTCTCACCGTGAGCACGCAGGAAGGCCGCCAAATGTCGGGTGACGGCCGTATCCGACTCAAACGGCAATCCGATCTCCTGGAAACCGGAAGCCCGACGTCGCGAGGGACGATCGTCGCGACCACAACGCGGGAAAAACCCTTCGACGACCAGTTCGTGTACCTGCGAACGCGGCACATCGACCGACACCGTCCCGCCGATCAACTTGCTGCCGCGTCCCAGGACCGAGACTGGATGCGTCTCTTCGCTCCAGGGGGCCAACAGGGTTTCTTTGGCATCGCGACACGAGTGCCACAAGGAAACCGACTGCCAAGGGTCGAGATTCACGCCCTTTTCGGCGAACAGCCCGGCCACGTAGTGGGCTACCGTGAGGTCCATGTTGTCGCCGCCGACCAGCAGGTGGTTGCCCACGGCGATCCGCTGCAATTGCAGTTCGCCGTTTTCCTCAGCAACGCCGACCAGCGTGAGGTCGGTGGTACCGCCGCCGACGTCGCAGACCAACAACGTTTCGCCCACCTTCAGGAGCCGTCGCCATCGCTCGCCCATTTTTGTGAGCCACGAGTAGACGGCCGCCTGCGGTTCTTCGAGCAAGACCAACGACGGTGGCAAACCCGCGGCCAGGGCGGCCTCTCGCGTAAGTTCACGCGCCGAGGCGTCGAACGAAGCCGGCACGGTGAGTACCACCGTTTGTTCAGCGATCGGTGCGTCGGGAAACGCCGTATGCCACGCGGCGATCAGGTGCTCCATGTAGCGGGTAGCCGCGGTGACCGGGGAAACCTTGGGCACTTCGTCGGCCGCGCCCCAGGGCAAAATTGACTGATGCCGATCCACTCGACTGTGACACAACCACGACTTGGCCGCTCCCACAGTGCGGTCGGGTACCTCGGCCCCTTGCTTTCGGGCGAACTCGCCCACGGCGTAGGGCATCTGCTCGGCCCAGGGCAAATCGTACGTTCCCGCGCCCAACTCGTGAGGGCTGGGAAGATACAAGAACGAGGGCAGTGCCGTACGCGATTCCACCGTGCCGGGGGCCGTTAGCTGCGCCACCGACAAGAGCTGGATCTCCGGCGACTGACTTTCCAATGGCGCGTAGGCCAATACGCTGTTGGTGGTTCCAAGATCGATTCCAATAACATATTTCATGGTCGTAGGACCTTTCGCTTCTTATTCCTCAAACCGAAAACGATGATTCAAGTCTTCGTTCTCAAGGGGGTAGAGGCGAGGGATGAGGGGCGAGAAGACATCGGTCATTATCCATCATGCTCGTCCCTAGCCCCTCGTCTCTCACCCCTCGCCTCTCGTCCCTCGCCTCTAATCCAGTTCGAGTTATTTCAACTCCACCTCAATCGGTGCGATCACCTTGGCTGCGTCGTTACTACCGGCCCAGGTGGGAAGTTCACACTTTTGGGCAATCCACCCATGATGGGTCATTTTGCCGGTAAACGGCGGTTCGCCCACCACATTGCCCACCAGCCGGAAGCGGCCGGCGTCGAAGCCCTCGGGTACTTCCACTGGGCTATCTTCTTCTGAATCGCTGGCGGGTTGGATCTCGAACATGCGTTGGAGAACCTTACCGCAATCGCGATGGACATCGCGCGCGGCGGCCCCAATTTGCGCATCGTTATAACCGGTCAGATTCTCCTGGATGAAGTCGACGAACCGGGCCTCACGTTGCAGCGCGGCCAGCAGGGTAACGGCCTCGCTCCGTAGCGGCGGCTTGGGCGCCGAGGGGGTTCGCGGAATGGGCTTCGGCTCGGCGGCCTCCCCCCTCTCCAGTGCGACTTCCACCTTCCGGGCGGTTTCGCCATGGAAAAGGATTGCGAAGAAAACCCGTATAGCAAGCAGTATTCGATGCATTTTTGGTCCTTTCTCGACTCCCGGCCAGCATGACTTGGTCCATCAATCGGCGGTCTACTGCGGATCGGCATTCCATCCAGCGTCTGAAAGCCCTTTATCGGACCACAAAACGGCCCGATTGACAACGGCCCCCGTCACCCCATCTGAGTGGCATCTTGCTCGAAAATAGGATAGTATTTTATGTTATGGTAGGGGCTTAGCTCGTTCGGAGGATACTGCTCGATGGAAAAGTCGCTCGATGTGAAACTCGCCCGAATTAGGGCTGACCGTAGTTGCCGCGATTTCATACTGGCCGACGCCAAGGACGCCGACATGGCCTTCGGGCTGTCGGCCCCTGGCAAGAGCCCCGAACACTATGCCCACGAGGCCAAATTTCGCTCGTTGGCCGACTACCGGCAGTTGATCCGCGAGATCACCGCGCAGGGGTTGGTCGACATCATGCTGATGAGCGCCAGCAACAGCGAAATCCTGACCATCGAGGAACGGATCTTCGAGAACAGCCACATCACGCCCGCCACTCGGGCGAACGACGCCAGCGACATCTGGCTAGCTGGCGGCGAGGGCGTTTACGGCCGCGTGCCCGCCCGACCTTTCCGCACGGCGACCATCGACCAAATGATGTGTGGCAAGGCCGAGTGCGAACCGCACGAACGCCGCCTGGGGTCCGACCTGGGCCTCTATTCGGTCACCTTCAACAACGATATCGAGTTGGACCTTCACACGCTGGAAACCTACAAGGCCTTCCGTTTGGAGGCCGAGGCCAAAGGGTTCCGCCACTTCCTCGAAGTGTTCGACCCCAACGCGCCGGGCGACAACCCGCCGGACAATCTGCCGAAGTTCATCAACGACCATATCGTTCGCACGTTGGCCGGTGTCACCGAGCGAGGACGACCCGTGTTTCTTAAGATCGCCTACCACGGCCCGGCCGCCATGGAAGCGCTGTGCAGTTACGACGACCGAATTGTCGTAGGCATTCTCGGCGGTTCATCCGGCACGACGTACGACGCCTTCTTCCAACTATGGGAGGCCAAGAAGTACGGCGCTCGCGTGGCGTTGTACGGCCGCAAGATCAACCACTCGGAACACCAGTTGACGTTTGTCCGCTATCTTCGCGCGGTGGCCGACGACCAGATCGACCCGGCCGAAGCCGTTCGCGCCTACCACGGCGACCTCGCAAAACTCGGCATTCGCCCCTATCGCACGCTGGACGAAGACATGCAGTTGACCGTCACCGCTTCGTCGTACAGCGGGACCAACGGGAAATCGAAAAGGCCGGCACAGCAGCCGGCTGCCGGTGCAACATCGACGGCCAACGAAGATCCCGACTTCGCCGCCATGTCGCGGGCCGAAAAGGTCCAGTGGAACCTCGACCGCTGGAAGCGGATCATCGGTTAGCGGGTCGTGGGATAGCGGACATGGCCTCATGGCCGCTGAAGCGGCCAAGCCTCATGAATCGCCGCCTATTCTCCCTACATCCAAGCCCACCGACTGCGTCCGGTGGGACCACGGGCGTGGAATTGCCAGCAGAACTCAAAAATCCGCGCTGCCCGGTGTCCGCGGAAAAGGAATCACGTCGCGGATATTGGCCATACCGGTGATGAACTGCACGGCCCGTTCCAACCCCAACCCGAAGCCCGCGTGGGGCACCGTGCCGTAGCGACGCAGGTCGATATACCACCAGTAGTTTTCCGCGTCGAGGTTCTGCTCGGCCATGCGATCTTTGAGCACGTCAAGCCGTTCCTCGCGCTGGCTGCCGCCGATAATTTCGCCCACCTTCGGCACCAACACGTCCATCGCGCGAACCGTGCGCCCGTCGTCGTTTACTCGCATGTAAAACGGCTTGATCGAGCGCGGGTAATCGTACACGATCACCGGCCGCTTGAAGTGCTTTTCTGTCAGGTAGCGTTCGTGTTCCGACTGCATGTCGCAACCCCAGTCGACCGGAAACTCGAACGTCTCGCCCGACTTTTTGAGCACGTCAATCGCTTCGGTATAGGGCAGCCGCACGAAATCCGTTTCGACGATACCTTGCAGCGTTTCGATCGTCGTTTTGTCGATCTGTTTGTTGAAAAACTCCATGTCCTCCGGGCATTTCTCAAGCACATCGCGGAAGATCCGCTTGAGAAACGCCTCGGCCAGATCCATGTTGTCGTCCAACTCGTTGAAAGCCACCTCGGGCTCGACCATCCAGAACTCGGCCAAGTGGCGCGAGGTGTTCGAGTTTTCCGCCCGAAATGTCGGGCCAAACGTGTAGGCCTTGCCCAAACCGCAGGCGAAGATTTCGGCTTCGAGCTGGCCGCTGACGGTCAGAAACGCCGGGCGGTCGAAAAAGTCCAGCGTGTAGTCGATCTTCGGCTGTTTTGACAACTCGTTCAGCTTCAGCGTGGTTACCTGGAACATCTCGCCGGCGCCCTCGCAGTCGCTGGCGGTGATGATCGGCGTGTGGATGTAGAGGAAACCCCGCTCCTGGTAGAACTGGTGGATCGAATTGCACACGCAGTTGCGCACTCGGGCGATGGCACCAAACGTGTTGGTTCGCGGCCGCAGGTGGGCAATCGTGCGGAGAAACTCGAACGAGTGGCGTTTTTTTTGCAGCGGATAGGTATCGACCTCGGCCGAACCGTGAACCGTTACGCGGCTAGCCTCGATTTCGGTAGCTTGCCCCTTGCCGGGCGACTCTTTGACCCGGCCCACCACGCTCACACTACAGCCGGGCGAGAGGTGGCGAACCTCCGACTCGTAGTTCTCCAGGTCCTGCGGCGCGAGTACCTGAATGTTGCCGAAGCAGGAACCGTCGTTGAGCTCCAGAAAGCTGAACCCGGCCTTCGAGTCGCGCCGGGTGCGAACCCAACCTTGCAACAGCACCTCGTGGCCGATGGCCTCGGCCCGGCGTGCGTCGGCGACAGAGATCTTTTCGGGCATGGTATCCTTTCCTTCGATAAGCGCGAGCCGACGATGACGTGTCGTCTCGCATAATCGTCCTTAGTCCCGAAGGGACGACCGGAAATAGCCAGGAGCGTAAGCCCCTGGACCGTACAGCCAATCCGAATCATCAAGCCCCAACGGGGTGGCCGAAGTCCCAATCGCCGCTTTGGGGCTACGTCTTCAAAACCGCAACGCAAACCAGGGGCTTGCGCCCCTGGCTATTACCAACCACCCCTTTGGGGCTCGTCGCACCACCTTTTTGCGGCTTTCATTAGCCCACCTATTCCGCGGCCGGTTCTTTCGGAGCCGGTGCGTCGGTGGTTGCCTCGGCCGGGACCGATTGTTCGGCGGCCGGTTTGTCGCCTTCCTGGTTCTCCTTGCCAGATTCGGCCGGAGCCGTCGCGGCCGGTTTCGTGCCGAAGACTTTCAGGATCACGTTCTGGTAGATCTTGATGCCCGAACCGACCGTGGCAACCCCCAAAGCGATGACCAGCAGGAGATTAAACACCACGCGACCGGGCCCCTTGCCCACGGCATCGCCGATGTAGCTTCGCTTGTTGTTCAGGATCAGGAACATCACGTAGGCAATCGGCAACATAGTGAAGCAGACGGCCGACGCGGCAATCGGGAACCAAATGGGGGTTTGCGTGACGACGCCCAAGATGCCAATGGCCGGCACCAAGGTGAATATCCGGTAGCGGGTGGTCGAGTACTCCATGCCAAACATTTCGCAGAGCGTGAAACCACAAACGACCATATGCGTGCTGATCGCTCCGCAGGTCATGCCGATGAAGCCCAAGTCGAAGACGATCCTCCCCACGGTTTCGCCCATCACGCCGGTTAATGCTTCCGAAGCCTGCAACGGCTTCATTCCCACCCGCACGAATTCATTGCTCGGCTCGTACACGCCGGTGGCAGCCATCGCTACCATGACCAACGAGGTCACCAGCACGAAGGGCAGAAACATCGACATCACGAGGTCCCAACGCGAGAGCTTCTTATGGGCCTTTCCCCAGCCTTTGGCCAACAGGGTATAGGGATAGAGGAACGTCATGTTGATGCCCACGGCCGCACCCAGCATGCCAAGCACCAGGGTGGTCGAGTCGAGATTGCCAGGCAGAAGGCCATCGCGGGGAGCCACCTCGGGAATGCCGTACCAGCCGATCAGTCCCTTGCCGAGTTCCACCCAGTTGATGTTGGCCAAGTTGGCAAACACGACGATGCCGAACGAGAGAATCACCAGCCCGATCACGCCGCGGAGGAACCATTCGTAGAGCTTGATTCCGCGGGAACCGCTTCCGTAGTTCCAGGTGGTGAAGATACTGACCGTGAGGATCAGGATGCCGACACCCCACTTCGCCGCGTATTGACCGCCACCCGACTCGGCCGACACGCCCACCGCTTGGGCCATGTCCCAGGCAGCACCAGCGGCCAAGCCGTATTGCGGAAAGTGCCAAATGACCGAAGCCATCACCGTGCCCAACGCCCAGAGGAAGGCAAGCACAACGCTCAATTCGCGGCCAAAGGCCTTGTAGGGCCGCTCGCCGGTGGTGAGTACCACGTTGCCCAAGGCGGCCAACATGCAGATGCCCAGGAACATGGCCACCGGTTGAACCCAAAGCAGCTTGTAACCGAAGGACGCACCGGCCATGACCGAGGCCGCCGCGCTACCGGCCCCCAAGGTCATCGCACTTTGCAGCAGGCCCGGACCGGTTCGCTTGATGTAGCCACCTGCCCGAGAGAAGAGGGGTTTGCTTTCCAGTGCCTTAAGTTCGGCTACCTCTCGCTGCAACTTCTCCGGGTCCCACTTGGCGGTCATCGGAAGACCCTTCGATTGTTCGGCCATTACGCATCTCCAGTAGTTGGTTGTTAGTGGTTAGTAGTCAGTGGACAGTAGCCGCTTGCGGCTTCGCCTATTCCGCTTTCAGCTTTCCGCTTTCACTTCCGCTTCCGTCTTCTTCATATAGTCGATACTCTCTTTCACCAACGCCTCGACACCGGGCGTGTAGTCGAACACTTCGACCGAAACCCAGCCTTTGTAGTTGATGTCGCGCAACGCCTGGAAGATGGGCACGAAGTCGAGATCGCCCATGCCCGGGCCGCGCAGGTTCGGATCGTTTGCGTGGAAATGAACGAGCCACTTCTGGTACTTGCGGATCAACTCGGGAATCGGCGTCGGCTCGCTGGCCATCGCCTTGCAGTCCAACAGCAGTTGCACCTGCGGGGAATCGACCTTTTCGGCCACCGCCACACCGTCGGCCGCCGTCATCATGAAGTTGGTCTCTTTCGGCGACAGCGGCTCCAAGGCAATGGTCACGCCGGTCTTCTCCAGCACGGGCACCGTGTTGCGGAACACCTCGACCGCGTAACGCATGCCCTCTTTCGGGTCGACGCCGGGCAACAGGTTGCGCTGCTGGGGCGAACCGAAGACCATGATCTTGCCGCCTAAGTCGGCACAAAATCGGGACAAATCGCGAAGGTACTTGGCCGTCGCCTTGCGGACTTCCAACTCGGGGCTGGTCAGGTGCAAGCCCTTGGTCTTGGCCAGTAGCCAGTGCAAACCACAGATTTCCAGACCGTTCTTCTCGGCCGTTCGACGAATCTCGGCGCGACGTTTAGCCGAAACATCGTTCACATCGTACGCCACCGTAAACGGCGCGATCTCGATGGCCTTATAACCACACTCGGCCGCAAAGGCAAAGGCCTTCTCAAACGGCCAGTCCTGAAACGTTTCGTTGCAGATCGAGAACTTCATCGGGGCCACGGCCTCGGCACCGAAGGCCCTGGATGCTCCCTGCCAGCCGGTCCACGCCATGGCCGTTGATGCGCCCGCCGTGGCCAGGGTGCGTTTCAGAAAAGCGCGTCGCGTATGCATGTTCATGGTTCGCTCCATTTCGCGGTGCTTGCGGGAGATGGTTCCGTAAGGTTCATTATTGCGTCCTGCATTGCTTGTGGAACGAGGGCGACCAGCGGGAGCCCGGTTTTCCGGGCCGGAACGCAAGGAAGTGTTCCACAATCAAACCAGGAACCAATAAACGCTCATTGTAGTCGATTTCGGGGAAAAGTCCGAGTTTTCTGGTGTTGGACGCTGTTGGACAATCGCTAACGTTACATGGTCGCTGAAGCGACCGCGCCTCGCTCGCCCCTGATCTCTAGTCCCCAGCCCCTAGCCCCCATTACAACCCCTTGGCCGCTAGCCAGCGTTCGGCGTCGAGTGCGGCGCGGCAGCCGGTGCCGGCCGAGGTGATCGCTTGGCGGTAGTAATCGTCGGCCACGTCGCCGGCGGCAAACACTCCCTCGACGCTGGTGCCGGTGCGTGCCGAGTTGGGCAAGGTGATGTAGCCCTTCTCGTCCATAGCAAGTTTCCCTTTGACGAAATCCGTATTGGGCGTGTGCCCGATCGCCAGAAAGAAACCGGTAGCCTCCACTTCCAAGTCGTCTTCGCCCTTAGTGCTATTCAGCCGTACGCCGGTAACGCCGTCGGTCTCGCTGCCGAGGATCTCGTCGACCACCCGACTCCAGAGGATTTCGATCTTGGGGTTGTCCATCGCCCGTTTGGCCATGATCTTCGACGCCCGAAGCTCATCGCGACGGTGGACCATATAGACCGTACTGGCGAACTTGCTGAGGTAGTCGGCCTCCTCGACGGCCGAATCGCCACCGCCGATTACCACCAGCGGTTTGTTGCGGAATCGGGGCAGTGCACCGTCGCATACTGCACATGCGCTGACACCCCTGTTGCGATACGTTTCTTCCGAGGGCAATCCCAGATAGTTCGCCCGGGCACCGGTGGCCACGATTACTGTGAGTGCTTCATGCACCGAACCGTCGGACGTGGTGAGTTTGAACGGGTGGTTATCGAAATCGACGGTAACCACATCGTCGGTAATCACCCGGGTGCCGAAGTTCACGGCCTGCTGACGCATCAGTTCCATCAACTCGGGCCCGCTGACGCCATGTTTCTCGTGCGGCGCCATGATCATGCGTTTGTCTTTGTCGATAGCGTCATCGAGATAGGCCTCCAGGTCGCCCGATGGAAAGCCGGGGTAGTTTTCCACTTCGGTGGTCAGCGAAAGTTGGCCCAAGGGCAATGTCCCGGCCAAGCGGTTTTCTTCGGTAATGGCTCCCTCGAAGACCAGTGGCTTGAGTTCCGCGCGGGCCGCATAGATCGCGGCCGACCAGCCGGCCGGTCCACTTCCAATGATAATGACTTTTTCCGGCATGAAATCACGTCTCCGTATTGCAGACCTGTAGGAAGCTTGTTTTATGAGCAAGAATTCCAGCGACCAACGGGAGCCGGTTCCTGCCTCGGTGCGGCAGCACCGATCTGGTTGGCGGCCCTGCCGCCCCGTGTGTTTGGCATTTCATTCACGTAAGACGGCTATTATAGGGGGGCCAGCTGCTGCCGTAAACCGCCCGACGTTGCGTTCGATTCACTGGCACGATATGGTAAACAATGCCGTGCCCTGGGGGGATCAATCCACCCACAACCCAGGGGGACCGGGGTGTCGCCAACCACCCCAAACCCAGCCACCGGACTTGGCTAAGCAGGAATTGGCGACTAACATTCTTAAGGCGTGTCGTCATATCCGATATTGCTTATCTATAAGGACAGGCTGAAAAAACTTACCGTCGAAGGCGGAACCCGAGACCGTCGCGAAGCACGGCCCGACAACAAGTTATTTTGCCGGTCGGAAAAAACCTACGAGTCTGCCAATTTGAAGGAAAGATACTATGACTAACGCGGCTGTCGTGGTGATCGTGGCGTTTGTGGCCCTCGGATTGGCATACCGGTTTTATGGGCGGTTTATCGCCCGACGCATTTTCCAACTCGACGTCGACCACCCGGTGCCCTCGCACGAGTTGAAGGACGGCGTCGACTACGTTCCCACCCGGGTGCCGATCCTGTTCGGGCACCACTTCGCCTCGATCGCCGGACTGGGACCGATTCTTGGACCGGCCATCGCCGTGATCTGGGGTTGGGTCCCGGCGGTGCTTTGGGTGGTGATCGGCTCGATTTTCATCGGCGCCGTCCACGACCTGGGTGCCCTAGCCGTAAGCCTGCGATTTCGCGGCCGAACGATCGGCGACATCTGCCAGGACTTGATGGGCCCACGTGCCCGACTGCTGGCCCTGCTGATCATCTTCTTCCTGTTGGCCCTGGCCATGGGAGCGTTCGTCAGCACGGTGTCGGGACTGTTTGTAAACTTCAACCCCGACGCCATCATTCCGTCGTTCGGCCTGATGTTGGTGGCCGTGGGCATTGGGATTGCCGTCTATAAGATGAACGCCCCACTGGGGTTGGCAACCGTTGTTGGTTTGGCGCTTTTCGCCGGGCTGATCGTGTGTGGCGTGGAGTGGCCCTTGCCAACCTACGAGTGGGCAACCTCGGCCGAAACCCAACAAGTGTTGGCCGACGCACGCCAGACCGCCGACACCGACGATCCGGCAACGGCCGAGCAGCCGCAGTTCAAGAGCCCGTTCGGCGCCGTGGCCGCGGTACGGTACTTAAAAAGCGTCGATAACAGTACGGCCGTCGAGGACGTCAAGACGGCCGTCGACAGTTCAAAAAACTGGTGGATGTACGGCCTGTTAGGCTACGCGTTCATTGCCTCGGTATTGCCCGTCTGGCTGCTGCTGCAACCGCGCGACTACATCAACAGCTTCCAGCTCTACTTCGTGTTGGCCACGCTGTTTCTGGGACTGGTCGTCGCCGCGGTAACCGGTGCGTCGGAGAACCACATCGATGCGCCCATGTTCCGGCCCAACGTGCCGCTGCATTTGCCCGAGCCGGGGCAAACGTTGGCTGACGTGCCGATGGCCCCCTCCTGGCTGCCACTGCTGTTCGTCACGGTGGCCTGCGGTGCGGTGAGCGGTTTCCATTCGCTGGTGTCCAGCGGCACGACTGTGCGGCAGTTGAACAAGGAGACCGACGCGCTGCCGATCGGCTACGGTGCCATGCTCACCGAGGGCGTGTTGGCGATCCTCGTTATCATCGCCTGCACCGCCGCGTTGGGTACCGACGCCTGGCAAACCGGCCCGTATGCCGCCTGGAGCGGCATCAAGGGAGGAGGGCTCGAAGCACAGCTTAGTGCGGTGGAGCATGGGGGAGCCAACTTCCTCGCCAAGTTGGGCGTGCCCACGCAATACGGCACCGCGCTGTTGGCCGTGACGATCGTGGCCTTCGCGCTGACGACACTCGACACGGGCACCCGGCTGTTACGATTCAACACGGAAGCCATTTGCCGGTCCGTTAAGCTCGACTTTTTGGCCAACCGCTACTTCGGTTCGCTCGTGGCGGTGCTCGCCATTGCCTTTTTTGGCCTGGTCCCCGCAGGCAAGGTACTGTGGACGCTGTTCGGCACCACAAACCAGTTGATGGCCGGACTTACACTGCTGGTGGTTAGCGTGTTTCTCTACAAGCTCTCCCGACCGATCCGCTACACGTTGATTCCCATGGTGCTCATGTTGGCCGTCTCGATTTGGGCGGTCGAGATCAACCTAGTCGGTTTCTGGAACAATCCGAACCTTTCGTCGTTTAACCAATGGTCGCTCACGGCGGTCACACTGGTCATCCTGGCCATGTCCCTCTGGCTGATCGTCGAAGGCCTGCTCTCGTTCGCCAAGGGACGCGGCGGGTTGGACTTCGACCGCGACGGCGTAGTGGACGTTCCCCGCGAAGAAACCGAAGCGGTCAACGCTACGGAACTGGGGTAACGCAAGTTGGAAGTGAAGAGGGCCATGTAGGCTATGCTTTAGCATAGCGCGGCTTGCGCCGCAGCCAATTGGTGCTACTTCACCCAAGTAAGAAACAGCTCCCGTTGGTCGCCCTCGTTCGACAAGCAATGCATCCAATAGTGCTTTGTCAATTCTTAAACCAGGGGTTGTGGGTGCCATGTCCACGCTCGCGTGGACATGCTGAACTCCCAAGGAACATGCCCACGCAAGCGTGGGCATGGCACCCCATTTTTTGGTTTGACAAAGCTCTAGTTTGGGACCGAGTGACTCCTTTCGTGCCATGCTGAAGCATAGCCTACCAATAGCCTACAGTTGGGCCACTACGTCGCGCATCTTTTGCAGGCCGGTTTTTGCGACAACCAGCGCGTCTTGCTTCCAGTACTCTCGGTTGAAAAGTTCTAACGACAACGCACCACAGAAGCCGGCATTGACGAGGGTTCGCAAGATCGTGGCTAGCGGGCAAACGCCGTCGCCCGGGTAAACGCGGTGCGAGTCGTTCATCTGCACCCGTGCGGGTTCGGCCGGGTAGTCGTTGACGTGGAAACAGTGCATTGCCCGGCCGTTGAGCTGCTTGAGTCCCTCGAAGCCGGAGCCGCCCTTGAAAAGGTGGTAGGCATCCAACAACAAACAGGCGTCGGGCAGACCGCTTGCGATGGTCACGTAAGCCGCTTCGCTGAGGCGCGAGAGGGTTTTCGAGGAACCCCAGATCTCGAGTTGCGGCGTGACGCCCACCTCGTGGCCCACTTCGAGCACCGCCCGATAACGCTCGGCGATGCGATCGAGATCGGCGAGCGGTTGGCGATTGGCTCCGGCCGGAGGAGCGGCAATGTGCGTGCCGCCCAATTGCCCGACAAGCTCCATCTCGTGGCGCATCTGCCGCAGGCCCTCGGCCCGTTTCCGGTCGTCGTCGACAATCCACTGGGCGAAACCGATGGCCCCCTCAATTCGCAGGCCCAAATCGACGAGCCGTCGGCGCAATTCGGCGAGCGAACCGCCGGCATCGACGTATTGTTGGATGTCGCGGATCCAAGGTTCGATGCCGTCGTAGCCCGCCCGCGCCGCCACTTCGACCTGCTCAACCAAGGGGAGCTTTTGCCCCATGATCGTGCCCGAATTGAGACAATAGCGAAGCTTCGGCGGCGTATCATCGTCGGCGCCGCCGGCGTCACTGGCCGCTGCGACGTTTGCCGCCGAGGGGACCAGTCCGCTTACGGCCCCGACTCCGGCACTTAGAATCAACCGCCGGCGAGAGAACACAGATCTATCGTTTGTCATTCGGCCGCACCACTCGTCGTCGTTTCGGTCGTGTCGTTGCCGGTGCGCTGGTGCGTTGCCAGCCAGCGGATGCCGGTCGGGCGGTCGCCTTCGTGACCTCCCTCGAAGATGGTCACACGCGCCGGTCCGGCCTGGCGGCGAAAGAGAATCGGATGCTGCCGTAGCGGGTCGTCTTCGCGTTCGGCGGTGAGCGGCTCGGGAATCTTCTGCTGGGCCGTCATTGTGTCGATCTGCTCGTCGGTAAGTTTCTGTGCCGCCGCACCGTTGGCCTCGGCCAGTGCGTTAAACGCCCAGAGCGAATGACAGATGGGCACGCTGCCCGTGTGGCCGTCGTGAATCCCGACGTTGATGTCCACCGGCAATCCCTTGGCCTGGGCCAGGAAAGGCAGCGACGAACGAACGTGGTATTGGCGGTCAACCTCGGCCGACGTGCCCGGGGCACCGCCGCAGACCTGTTCGAGCATTTTGTCGTAGCTGCATTTCGACTTGCGGTTCTGCGCGTGCCACGCCGCCAGATCGGTGATCGGCACCCAGGCGGAGACGGCCGCCCAAAGCTGCGGGGCATGGGTCGCCATAACCAGCGTCATGTGTCCGCCACCGGAACAGCCGATCAGGTAAATGCGGCTCGGGTCGATCGCGGTTTGCCGTTTCATGTAGTCCACGGCATCGAGAATATCCTGCCGGGCGGCCGGTGAAGCGCAGGCTTCGGGCCTACGGTTAGGACCACGAAAGTTCGGCACCACCAACGCCCAGCCACGCTGCCGACATTCGGCCAGGCAAGGTTCGACCGTGTCTTTCTGCCGATAGTTGGAACTCCAGGAGTGCAACGACACGAGCAACGGCACCGCGGCGTTCGACTTCGGCGGCACATACATCAGCGCTGGCTGCTTGGTGCCGTCGTAGGTGCTGGGAATCTGCACTTCGACCAGATCGGCCTTGCCGCCGGACACGGAATCACTACCCCAAGCCGGTGTAGCGTGGCTCGATAGAATCATCATCAGCGTGACTATCAACGCAGAAGAGAAGAAACATTGCGTGGCGCGCGTCATCACATGGCTCTCGACTAACGTGTTCGACAGAAGAATCGCTCCCGTAGTGCGATGGGGCGATTCCAGTGTAACACGCGCGGCTGCCGACGGCCAATCGGCACCGTTTTTTGCCGACAGCGCCAGATTTTACTGACAGCCTCAGAAGACCATCGACTCCAATTCGGGGAATTGCCGGACGGAAGCCATTTCGGTCAATTGGAGGCCGAGATGCTGAAACCCGCCACCCAGGGGATTCATATGACGTGCCTTCGCCCGAACAAAAGTCATGTCGCCTTCCCAACGGAAGCCAACGACGATTTCGTCCAGCGGCATGGGCTCACTGAGGACCAAGCCGAGGCCGGCTGTGGAAAACTCCTTGGTCACAGTGGTAAAGGCCCGACCGAGCGCCAATCGCCCTTTTTCGATCGGAACGATCAGCACGACCATCGTCAGGTTCACACGGCGTTCTGCCCGGGGCCCCTCGAGCATGGCCTGAATTTCGGCACAGTTGTTGTTGACAATCTTCAGCAAGAAACTCTGGACTTCCATTTCCTTGCGGCGACAGAACAGGGGCATAAGTGGTCTCCTCGTGGTTCCCGGATAAGGTCATCGCCGCGAAAAGGGCTGGCGGCGCAATAACAACCTGCGGTGGGCCGCTAAGTTTACCGCCAAAGCGAGCAGGCGAACGCCTGTCGGTGCTGCCGCAAGATTCTTTCCCAGCCTAAAGACGGCCCAAAAAACAACTTACCATTTCCCCAGGCGAAGCCCGAGAACCTTCGCGAAACACGGTCCGACAAACCGGCAAGTTATTAATTGGCCTGTCCTAAGTATAGGTCACGAAGTTGGGGTTGGCGGTAAGGGATCGGATTCTCCGGGTTGTCCACTCCGTTTTGCGCCCCCTACGGCTGCATCTTGACCGCTTGTGGCGATCTCGATATTCTCGTGGACTTGCATTTCGTATCATGTTAGCCGTCGAGGCCCGATTTCCTCGTCGCCCCTGCCTTGTACCCGGCGTGATGACGCATTGACTGCACGTCGGGACATTTGAGAAAACCCACTGGCACACCACGGAGGATATGTGCTTACCGTGACATCCCGCGATCTTGTAATCCGAACCCTGAATCATGACCCCATCGACCGCGTGCCACGAGACCTTTGGAGTGTCCCGGGCATTGCCATGGACCGCGCCGACGAACTGGCCGAGATGGAGGTCCGTTTTCCGTCTGACATCGCGCGGCCCGATTTCCGCTATCCGCCCGGCCAACGAGCACAAGGACGCCCCAATCACGTCGGGCAATATACCGACGCCTGGGGTTGTACTTGGCAGATAATCGAACGAGGGCATTCCGGCGAGGTGAAAAATCCTCCGCTGGCCGATGCCTCAAAGATCCGGGAATATCGCCCCCCGTTGGAACTCCTCGAAGAGGCTTGCTTCGACAAGGCCAATCGAAGTTGTGCTACGACGAGTCGTTTCGTGTTGGCGTGGACCGAAACGCGTCCGTTCGAGCGGCTCCAGTTTTTGCGGGGCACGGAAGCCACCTACGTGGACTTGGCCAACGGCGAGAAACACCTCCGCGATCTACTGGCAATGCTCCACGACTTCTACTGCCGGGAGATGGAGCTTTGGGCCGCCACAGATGTCGACGGCGTGGCCTTCATGGACGACTGGGGCTCGCAAACTGCCCTGCTGATCTCGCCCGAGATGTGGCGTGAGCTGTTCAAACCGCTGTACCGCGATTATTGCGAAATTCTGCACGCGGCCGACAAATTCGCCTTCTTCCACTGCGACGGTTTCATTGCCGACATCTTCGGCGACCTGGTCGACGTGGGAATCGACGCCATCAACTGCCAACTCGCCCTGATGAATCTCCCGCGGTTGGCCGCGGAATTCCGTGGGTGCGTCACCTTCTGGGGCGACATCGATCGCCAGCAGATTCTCCCGCGCGGCACGCCCGAGGACGTCGCCCGCGAGGTTCGCCGGGTGCGCAAAGAACTCGATTTCGGTAGCGGCGGATTGATTGCCCAATGCGAATGGGGCCTGGACGTGCCACGCCAAAACATCGCCGCTGCCTTTGAGAGCTGGCAGGCCCCGCTACCGATGCATATCGTGTAGGGCGGCAGGGCCGCCAACCAAACGGTGCTACCGCACCCAGCCGAAAAACCCGCTCCCGTTGGTCGCTAATCTTCGCCAAAAACTTCACGATCGTCGAGGTTAGTGGTGTAGCACCCGTGCCAGACGGCATTTTCGCTGTTTGCGGAAAGGATTGCGAAACTTAGGAGAAATGGCCTAGCGTTTCCTGGCAAAGCGCGTTATCAAAGAAGTTTGAGGGTGCCGATACGAAGATAGTGGTTGTCTATCGATTGAACCTCCCGCCCAAAGCCTGACGCTCCAAAGAGTTGCACGACTCTGGGAACACAAACGTTGGCCACCGACCTACGCCAGGTAGTTGCCAATCGTTGTCGTCTTCCCCGGATCATGAAACCCTACGTGGAGAAGGTGCCAGCATTGTGCAGCCTCTGTCGCTGGTACTTGGCGTTTCTGAGCGATGGGAAGATGTCGAGAAGGCCGCTGCTGCTCGGTCGGCAGTTGCCCGATGCGACTTTGGGGCCGTCGCGATCGGTTTTGCACCACCGCCCCGCTCGCCCGCAGCCCTACCAGAGGTGAATGCGCATGCTGCAAGCCAAAGACCTGATGCACACGGACTTCGTAACCATTGGCCCCGACGATCCCGCAAGCAAGGCCGTCAATCTCCTGCTCGAGAGAAACATCAGCGGCCTTCCCGTTGTCGATTCCGCGGGTTGTCTCTTGGGGGTGATTTCAGAGTTCGACCTTCTCGACTTGGTTTGGGCCCCTGAAAGTGCCCGAACGAACAAGGTTTATCAATATATGACACGCGACGTTCAGGCTGTCGCCGAAACCACCAGCTTGAATGAAGTCGCCGAGTTGTTCCGGATTCGCTCGCTCCGCCGTTTGCCGGTGGTGCGCGACGAACACTTGGTGGGCGTGATTTCGCGTCATGATCTACTGAAATCGATCGCCGAAGCCCGACGGCAGCAGCCCAGTGGCGCTGCCGGGATCACCGTGCCGGCCGGTCCCGCCGTTTCAACACCCGTTGAGTTGTAAGCGACCAATGGCCAAACCCTGTAACCAGCGGTGACAGGAACAGTTGGTCCTTGGTGATTGGGGTTTCATTGGTCACTGAAACTCGGGCCTCCGGGCCTTTGGCCAACGGTGTAACAGCAGGATACCCGTGTTTCTCGGCAGCGGGGGTAGACGAATCTCGCGCTCCCCCGCTCCCTGGGCAAAGGCCCCTCGTATTCTCGGCTCCGCTCAGGTAGAATGGATCGGATCGTCGGCACCCCAAAGGATGGGTGTAAACCTACCCGACGAGACCGCGCAATGCTGCGAATGCCAAAGACTGGCAGCTTTTTCGCGAATACCTTAGGGATCGACCGATAAACTACTTACCGATCTGCTGGGCCGTGCTTCGCAACGTCCCTCGGTTTTTGCGTTGGGACAAGGTAAGTTGTTTTTCGGTCCGTCCTTAGGCGACCAACGAGAGCCGGTTTTTGTTGATGTTTGGCTGGCGGCGAGAGCCGCCCTGTGTGATTTCCCGTCGATCAGTCCTGAGGAGCCCCAACCGTGAGCCAAACGCCTGAACGGCCGGAAGCCGAACAGTCGATCGACCTGAAGGACCCGGCCCTGGCCGCGTTTCTCGCTTGGCTAATCCCCGGACTAGGTCACCTATACCAGGGCCGCTACGCCAAGGCGGTATTGTTTTTTGTCTGTATCCTCGGAACCTTTGCCTACGGGCTGTATCTGGGCGGAAACTCCTCGCTAGGATGGGGTCGGGTCGTCTATTTCTCTTGGGCCCAGGAAAAACGTCTCCCCTACCTGTGCCAAGTGGGTGCCGGACTGCCCGCCATGCCCGCGCTGGTGCAGGCCAACCGGATGTCCAACGGCCGGAAGGTCTGGTGGAACGGCTTCATGGCGCCGCCACGTCCGGACAACGCTATCGACGCCGACCCCAACCACGACCAACCCACGGCCAACGAACTCCACCTGAAGTTGCACCGTTACTTCGAGCTGGGAACCGTCTACACGATGATCGCCGGGTTATTGAATATTCTGGCCATTTACGACGCCTGGGGTGGCCCGGTGTTTACGGAAGTGGCCACCAAGGAAGATAGCGAAGAAAAGCAAGAAGAAGACGAATCGTCGGACGAAAAACCCTCGCCCGAGTCGGTGTAAGGGACACTCGTCGTTTTCAAGCTTCAGGAGCCTCGTTCTCGATGGATAACCTCTTGTTGTTCGCCAAACTCAATGTGGGCACGAGCGACGTGTGGTATGCACTGCCGCTGATCGTCGTTGTCAGCTTAGTGTATGCCGCCACACGCCACGAGCAAATGGCTCCCATTCTGTCCCATGCCGTCCGTATCGGCGTCTGGATCGCCGGCTTCATGGTAATCGTTTTCGCCGTGCTGCTGTTGGTTACGTGGCGGCTATAAGACCTGCCGATCTTGAGCAGGCCGCTCGAAGATCTTCGCCATGAACTCAACGGCCCTTCACCAAACAACGGTCTTTTCGAGTGGCTGATTCATCTGAAACGAGCACTATTGGGTCCTACATTGCTTATGGAACGAGGGCGACCAACGGGAGCCCGGCTTCCGGGCACAGAACGCAACGAAGTGTTCCACAATCAACCAAAGAACCAATAAACCATGAGAATTGTCGTCTTGGGGGCTGGCACCGTCGGTACATCGATCGCCAGCAGACTGTGTTGCGACGGCCATAGCGTGACCGTCGTCGACCGTGACCCCGCTCACTGCCGCCGCGTTAACGACGAACTCGATGTCCGTGTCATAACCGGCTCAGCAGCGCAGTCGAGCATACTCTTTCAGGCCGAGGTGTTCGGCGCCGACCTCTGTCTGGCCGTAACCGGCTGCGATGAGGTGAACCTGATCGCTGGCAGCATGGCAAAGGCCATGGGCGCACGCCGTGCCATCGCTCGGGTGTATGCTCCCGTGTTCCGCGATCTGAGCACGTTCGACTACCAGCGTCACTTCAACATCGACCGGCTGCTGAGTATGGAACACCTTTCGGCGATGGAACTCGCCCGCGAAATCCGCCATCCAGGCGCGATCGCCGTCGAAAATTTCGCTCGGGGTGAACTCGAGATGCAGGAGCTCCCCGTCAACGAAGGAACCTCGGCCATCGGGGTCGCACTGAAAGACCTCAAACTGCCGGCCAGCGTGCGTATCGGGTCGATCTGCCGCGAAGGGAAAATGACGATCGCCGGAGCCGACGACCGGGTAACCCCAGGCGATCGGATCACGTTGATCGGTAGCCGCGAAGACATCGATGACGTCAAGCGATTGTTCCAAAAGACTCCCCCGCCGAAACGTGGGATCGTCATCGCCGGTGGCGGCGAGACGGGCTACCATCTGGCCCGAGCCCTCGAAGGACGACGCTACGGCGTGGTGCTCATGGAACGCGACCTCGCGCGATGTGAGTTTTTGGCCGCTCACCTGAAGCATGCCACGGTGGTCAACGCCGATGCACAGCGCCGGACCAGCTTGGAAGAAGAGCGGGTAGGTAGTGCCGATATCTTCGTGGCCTGCACGGGCGACGACGAAGACAGCATTATGGCCTGCGTGGAAGCCCGGGAACTGGGAGCCAAAACGATCATGGCGATCGTCAGCCGCCCGGACTACGCCAATGTGGTCGGCAAACTGGGGATCGACCATGCCGTGAGCCCTCGCAAAGTCATCGCCCGCGAGGTGCTCGGCTTTCTCAACACGGGCGTGGTCATTTCGCGTTCCAACCTCGGCGACGACGGGGCGGTGCAGGTGCTGGAGATCGAAATTGTCGAAGGAGCCCCCGCCACGGAACACGTGTTGGCGAAGGTCGACTTGCCGTCGCAGTGCTTGATTGGTGCCGTGATTCGTGAAAGTTACGTTATGGTCCCCGGCGGCGACGACCGACTTACCCCGGGCGACACGGTGGTCGCCTTGATCCAAGACACGGCCGTCGAACAGACGCTGAAGATGTTCACGCCCGACGGAGGATGAGCTGGATAAACTTCCGATTACCGATTCCACGTCCCGCGGTATGAAATGACCAATGAACAAACTGCAATGGCCAAAAAAGCATCAAGCTCGAATGACCATGTTCTGCATCCAGCTGGGATAATCAAAGGAATTGGTCATTACTGGGGCCTGCATTGCTTGCGGAACGAGGGCGACCAACGGGAGCCCGGTTCGCGGGGACAAAACGTAACGAAATGTTCCACAATTAACCTCGGAATCAATAGGTCTTGGTCATTGGGATTTCATTGTTCATTGGTTTTTGGTCATTGAAGTCAAGCTACGCTCACTGACAAGCCGTCCGTGGCACCTCACTCCCAACACCAAACTCCCCACTCCCCATCATGGACCTGCGTCTGCTCTGCAAACTGCTGGGAATGGTGGCCACGCTGATCGGCGGGTCGATGGCCTTCAGTCTCCCTTGGGCCTCGCCAGCGTTTGGTGGGCAATGGCAACATGAGCAAGACGGTTTCTGGGGCCTTATCGGCTCGATGGTCGTCTGTTTCGCGGTAGCCGGCCTGCTGCGGTTTCTGGGCAGGAAAAGCCCGGGACAGCTATTTCGCAAAGAGGCCATGGCGGTAGTGGGCCTGAGTTGGGTGTTGGCCACGGTGCTGGGTGCCTTGCCGTTCGTCTTCAGCGGCACCTACCTGAGTGAAGGTGTCCGCATGACGGTCATCGACGCCATGTTCGAGGCCCAATCCGGCTTCAGCACGACCGGGGCCACGGTACTTACTCACCTGGAAGATCCGGCCCTGGTGCCGCGCTGCATTCTCTTCTGGCGATCGAGCACACACTTCCTCGGCGGCTTGGGAATCATTGTGCTGTTCGTGGTCATCCTGGGGCAAGGTTCGGCCGGCAAGGCGCTCATGAGGGCGGAAATGCCCGGCCCCAGCCATTCCAGTCAGCAAGCCCGAATGCAGCATACGGCCTGGATCCTGTTCTTCATCTACTCGGGTCTCAACGCCATTCTCACGCTTCTGCTGTGTTTGCAGGGGCTTAGCCTTTTCGATGGCTTGTGCCACGCCTTCGGCACGATGGCCACCGGCGGTTTCAGCACATACAACGCCAGCGTAGGCCATTTCGCCAATGTACCGGCCCTGAACGCCCCGCTGATCGAATACACGATTATCGTGTTCATGTTCCTCGCCGGAACAAATTTCACGCTGCTGTATTGCCTGGCCATCTTCCAGCCGCGACGGATGGTGACCGACGTGGAATGGCTCACCTATACAGGTATTATTGTGGTAGCCACGCTGCTGATTCTGGCGTTTGGTATGTACTACCACGACTTCGACAACAGCGGCATGGTTGCCGTAGTGACAGACGTCGACAGCGAACCACCGGCGGCGACCACGAGCACCGGTCTGCGCTATAGCCTGTTTCAGGTCGTGTCGATCATGACCACCACGGGCTTCTGCACCGACAACTTCGACGCCTGGGACAGTTTCGCCCGCGGTACCTTGCTGTTGTTGATGTTCGTCGGCGGATGTGCCGGCAGCACGGGCGGCGGCTTGAAGGTAATTCGCCACGTGCTGTTCGTGAAAATCCTGGGCCTGGAAGTCGAACAAGCGTTCCACCCCACGGTCGTTCGCCAATTGCGATTGGGCGGCCAACCGGTGGGCGACCCCGAATTGCGGAAGAACATTCTGGTGTATTTTTGCCTGATCCTGGCCATCTTCGCGGCTGGCTGGCTATTTACCATTACCTTCGAACCCGACGACACCTGGACCGACCACGGCCACGCCATCGAGCACAAATTGATCGACGCCGCCAGCGCCGTCTCGGCCACGCTGAACAACATCGGCCCAGGGCTGGGAATCGTGGGCGCCACGAAAAACTACGCCCACTTCCAGTGGTACACAAAATTCCTCTTCGTCTGGCTGATGATGATTGGACGTTTGGAGATTTTCGTCGTCGTCGTCCTGTTCGTCCCGGCCTTCTGGCGAAGTCAGTAGGGAGAGAGATTAGCGACGAGAGACAAGGGGCGAGAGAAAGGGGGCGAGTTCAAGCCGAGGCGCAGTCGCTTCACGACTACAAATCCGCCCGCTCCAAGACTTCCAACTAACTGCTCAGCACCATGCAACGCGTATGCGAAAAACTCAAAACGCACTGGGGGTACGAGACCTTTCGCCCTTTGCAGCGTGAGGCCATGCAGTGTGCTTTGTCGCGACAGGACTGCGTGGTGGTCCTGCCCACCGGTGGCGGCAAATCGCTCTGCTACCAGGCGCCCGCCACGGTGCTGCCCGGCTTGAGCGTGGTGGTTTCGCCGCTGATCTCGTTGATGAAAGACCAGGTCGACGCGCTGGTCGACTACGGCATCCCGGCCGCTCGGCTCGACAGTTCGCAACCGCGCGAAGAGCAATCGGCAATTCAACAAGAAGTGGCCGCCGGTCGTCTGAAGCTGCTCTATGTTTCGCCCGAGCGCCTGGTAACGCCCGGCTTCCGCCAGCTTCTCGACCACACCGAGTTGGCCATGATTGCCGTCGACGAAGCCCATTGCGTGAGCATGTGGGGCCACGACTTTCGGCCCGAGTATCGCCAACTTGGCCTGTTGCGCAAACTCTATCCGGAAGTGGGCATCCACGCCTTCACGGCCACGGCAACCGAACAGGTCCGCCACGATATCGCCGAGCAACTGCACCTGCGGAAACCGGCCATGCTGGTCGGCTCGTTCGACCGCCCCAACCTCGTGTATCGCGTACATCGGCGGACCAATTGGGTTCAGCAAATCTGCAACGAGTTGGAAAAGCACCCCAGCGAGTCGGGCATTGTTTATTGCATCCGTCGAGCCGACGTCGAGTCGCTCTGCGAGCAACTTTCCCAGCGCGGTTACCGCGTGGCTCCATACCACGCGGGCATGACACCGGAACAGCGAAAACGCAACCAGGACGCCTTCATCAACGAGCAGGTCGACACGATCGTAGCCACGGTGGCCTTTGGCATGGGCATCGACAAGTCGAACGTACGCTACGTCGTTCACGCCGCCATGCCCAAATCGCTGGAACACTACCAGCAGGAAAGCGGCCGTGCCGGGCGCGACTCGCTGGAGGCCGACTGCACGCTGCTCTACTCTGGCGGCGACTTCGGCCTCTGGAAAAGCATGCTTCGCGACATGCCCGAGGAAGCCTACGACGCGGCCGTCGCCAAACTCAACGAGATGTACAACTTCTGCACGTCGGCCGTGTGCCGTCGGCATTCGATCCTGAACCACTTCGGCCAACAGCCGGCCGAAGAGAACTGCCAGGCGTGCGATGTGTGCCTCGACGAACTCGACGTCCTGGACGACGCCCTGGTAACCGCGCAGAAGATCCTCTCGAACGTCGTCCGTGTCGACCAGCGATTCGGAGCCGAACACAACGCCCTGGTGCTGGTCGGCTCGAAGGAGAAACGGATCGCTCAATATGGGCACGACAAGCTAAGCACCTACGGCCTGTTGTCGCACTTCAACAAAAACGCTGTCCGCGACTGGATCGAGCAATTGGCAGGCCAGGGCTACATCGAACGCGTTGGCGAGTATCAGACCCTGGCAGTCACCAACGCCGGTTGGCGGGTGTTGCGTGGCGAGGAGACGCCGCGGCTGTTGCGACCAGCCGAAACGAAGGGCAAAAAGGCACGCACCGATCGCGCGTCGGCCGAGTCGTGGGAAGGCGTCGACCGGGGACTGTTCGAACATCTCCGCGAACTGCGGCGCGAGTTGGCAGCCGAACACGGCCTGCCGGCCTACATCGTCTTTGGCGACGCGGCCCTGCGCGACATGGCCCGACGGCGCCCGACCAATCTGACCAATTTCCTCGAAGTCAGCGGCGTGGGCCAGAAGAAGTGCGAGCAGTACGGCGAAGCGATGACGGCGGCCATCGCCGAGTATTGCGCGACCAACGATATTGTGACCGATATCGCCGCGCCGGCCGTGGCCGTACAACCGCCCAACATTCCCGTCGCGCGAGTCGCCACGCGAGCAACTCAATCCGCCGCCTTTGAAAAAGCGTGCCGGTTGTTCGCCGAGGAGCGACCTATCGAAGAGGTCGCGCGACTGATCGAACGTGCCGTATCGACCACGCACCAATACCTGGCCCAATTCCTCGCCGACGACGGGCGCAGCACGCCGGTCCCGTGGGTCGACGCCAAGACGTTCGCCCACGTGGAAGCGGCACTCGAAGAGATGCCCGACGGACGACTGAAGCCCCTCTTCGATCACTTAGAAGGCGAGATTTCCTACGACACGCTACGTCTGTGCGCCGCCTGTTTCGGCAACCGCGACATGTGAGCTTCGCTTCCACGTCCCTGCCGTTTTCACGTTCGCAAGCTGGAGCGTGGGAGCCCGGAGAAGGCGGAGGCTGGGCTCCGCGATGTTTTTTGGTCGACAGAGCTATTCCACGCGTCGGAGCCAGATGCGGTTCAGGCGCATTAGCTCGTCGTCGCACGGGACGCCGGGCGATGCCTGAAGGATCAGCGGACCTTTGGCCAATTCCACTGTGCCCACATCACGGACGACAAACACATTGGGCGTAACGGTCGGCCGGACGACGTACTCTCGTTGCTGTTCATTGAACTTCAGCCGCAGCTTACCACCATCGCTTCGCGGCGCCGCGCCGTAGCTGAGTTTCACTTCGTAGCGGCCGGGCTGAACGACGTTCAATTTCCAGGTTGCCGTGTCACGGGAGTCGCGCCAACCGTCGATCGTATCCCAGTCGTAGCCAAGGAACGTGTAATTGGTATTTTGCCCCTCAATGGTTGCCCAACTTGCTTGCAACTCCACGGGGTTCTCTTCTGGCATGCCCACGGGAATCGAAATCGGCCGAAATGCTTGGCCCTTGGTCACGTCCTGAAACCAACGCTCGAACTCTGCCCGCAGCGTCTTCACTAGCTCAGGATGCTTTGACGCAATGTCGTGTTTTTCTCCCGGATCGCTTTCGAGGTCGAACAACCGGCCGTTGGCCAGCTTATATCGCTGGGAGCCGATGGCCCAATTCTGATCGTCTCGCGGGTAATAGCGGTTCCAGGTGTGATAGACATATGCCTGCGGACTCTCTCCCTTGCCCGTTTGCAGCAAGGAAAGGATATTGCGGCCGTCGATCGGCCGGTCGCCTGGAATCGCTGCCCCGGTCAAAGCGCAAATGGTAGGCAGTAGATCCACATGAGTGGCTATCGACTCGGACTTTGCTCCAGCAGGAAAATGTCCAGGCCAACGAGCGAAGAAGGGCGAGCGCACTCCGCCCTCGTAGACCGATGCCTTTCCGCCGCGCAATCCGGCCTTGTAGGCCTTGTGGATACCGCCGTTGTCGGACAGAAAAAAGACGACCGTGTTGTCAGCCAGCTTCCGTTCGTCGAGCAACTCAAGCAGTCGCCCGATGTTCTGGTCGCAGCGTTCGATCATTCCGTAGATATTGGCCACGCGAATGTCGAGACCTCGGGCAAGATACTTGCGCAACAACGCTTCGCCCTGTTTCTGCATATGCACCGCATGGCCGACGATCATCGGTTCGTGCGGGACGTTGTAGGGCAGATAACAGAAAAACGGCCGTTCGCCGCTGGTTTCGATGAATTGCATGGCGGCTTCGGTGACCATGTCAGTGATGTAACCGCGGCACTGCACCGGCTCGCCGTTATGAGTAAAACCGTCGGGATGATCGTAGCGTTCCAGGTGGCCGTGGGAGAAAGTCAACGCTTCGTCAAACCCCTGATCGACTGGCCGGTGCGGTGCGTAGCGGCCCAAGTGCCATTTACCGAAGATGCCCGTACGATATCCTCGTTCCCTGAGCACCTCGGCAAGGGTGACTTCTTGAGTTTGCATCGTGTCGCCACCGAATCGCGTGTTGTAGACGCCCGTGCGGATGTAATAACGACCGGTCATTAATCCAGCTCGCGTCGGTGCGCAAACCGGACATACGTAGAATCGAGTGAGTTCCACGCTCTGTGCGGCAAGGCGATCGAGCACGGGAGTATCGAGCTTCGTGCTGCCATGAGCACCGACATCCCACCAACCTTGATCGTCGGTCATGATCAATATGATGTTGGGGGGGACTGTAGCAGGTGCGGCATTGGTTGCAGCCGAGACACGAATACATGTAGCCAAGACGACAAGGAAAACTCCGAGGCGAGTCATAAGACTATCTCCCGGCGAAGTGGAATTAAACAACGATAGCGTGCGAAAATTCGAGGGTTGCACGGCTAACGCATGGTCTCTGGGAGTTGATATGCAATGCAAAGTTTCACACTTCAAAATCATCACGCTATCGCATTGCCAAGTGCATCCTAAGTGGGTGATCGGCGAGTGTCAAAAAAGAACGAGATGCGCGACAAATGGCCAATCCATCCAAAACTTTCTTTCACAGAAAGAAAAGGTTATAATCCGAGCTGTAGTTGACAAATCATCTAACGAACGGCTCGTTTGCCGATGCCCTTCCCGCCTGATCGCTAAGGAGAGATGGATCATGACCGATTCCAAAACACCGGCTGGTGCTTGCGTATCTAATAAGCCGTGTGGGTTGCGCGAGTTGCCATTAGCCTTGTTGCGTGTCGCCATCGGTTGGCACTTCTTGTACGAAGGTATCGCCAAGTTGCAGATGGGCGATTGGTCGGCCGCGGGTTATCTCGGCGGCGCCGTGGGGCCGGCTGCCGGCTTCTACCACTGGCTGGGCGCCAACGAAACGCTGATGCCTTGGGTCAACCTGTTGAATATGTGGGGACTGATCCTCATTGGCGCCTGCCTGATGCTGGGGTTGGTTACCCGATTCGCGTCGGTCTGCGGAATGGCCCTGTTGCTGCTCTATTACATGGCATTTCCGCCCTTTTTCGCCCCGGCGGTTGGACCCGTCGAGGGACACTACCTGTTCGTCAACAAAAACCTGGTCGAGTTACTGGCCCTGATCGTCGTGTTTGCCTATCCTGCCCGACTGTTCGGGTTTGACGGTATCCTGGCCGGCGTGTTGGGGATGTGGCGAGGGAAAACGACTGCCGCGAAAAAGACCGACGCCACGCCCACCCAGGCCGAAGCCGTTGCCACGAGCATGGTGCTCTCGCGCCGTAAGGTATTGGCCGGCCTCGCGGGCATTCCCGTGCTTGGTGCGTTCGTCCTGGCAGCACTGAAGAAGCACGGTTACGAGAGCGTCGAACACGAGCAACTGGCCGATGCCTTGGCCTCGGGTGCCTCGAAGCCCGACGGCGTCTCGGGAGCAACCGTCCATCGTTTCGAGTGGGTCGACGTCAAGAAGCTCAAGGCCAAGCCGCCGACGGCCAAGATCAAGGACCTGGAACTCAGCCGGTTGATCCTCGGTGGCAACCTGATCGGCGGTTGGGCCCACGCCCGGGACCTGATCTATGTCGACAAGCTGGTCAAGGCCTATCACAACGAACAAAAAATCTTCGAGACGTTCCAGATTGCCGAACAGTGTGGTGTCAACGCGATCATCACTAACCCGTCGCTGTGCGACATCATGAGTAGTTACTGGAAGAAAACCGACGGCAAGATGAAATTCATCTCCGACTGCGGCGGCCGCGATATGAAGGAGATGGTCAAGAAGTCGGTCGACACCGGCGCGGCGGCCTGCTACGTTCACGGTGGCGTTGCCGACGGCTGGGCTAAGAAGGGCGAGTTCGACAAGTTTGCCGAAGTGCTCGACCTGATTCGCAGTTTCAATGTGCCGGCGGGCATCGGCGGTCACATGCTGGACACGGTGAAGGGGTGCGTCGAAGCCGGCCTGAAGCCCGACTTCTGGATGAAGACCTTGCATAAGACCGGTTATTGGTCGGCCACGGAAACCCGCGAGCGAGACAACATCTGGTGTGAAAATCCCGAGGAAACGGTTGCCTTCATGGAGAATCTCGAAGAGCCGTGGATTGCGTTCAAGACGATGGCTGCCGGAGCACTTCGCCCCAAGGAGGCGTTCCAGTATGCCTTCGAAAGCGGGGCCGACTTCGTCGCCGCCGGTATGTACGACTTCCAGATCGTCGAAGACGTGAACCTGGCCATGGAGGTGTTGGGAAGCGACCTGAAACGCCAGCGCGAGTGGCGGGCGTGAGGAGTTGTTGGTGGAAAGTGGTCTATCAGCGGGTAGAGTAGCCGCTCGCGGCTTCGCCCATTCCGCTTTCCACTTTTGCCTCCCCCCCCGCCCTTGAGCTTCGCCGGCTCCATCCGCTACACTCAGGGTTTGCATAATAATCCGTTCGGCGCCGCCAAGGCGGCGCCGAATTTGCTTACCCCCCTGAGACCCCCAGCCGATGGCCCTGTATTTTGCCGAAGGCTCCGCGACCACGGAGCTAACCAACGACCAACTCCGCGCGGCCCTTTCCAAGACGTTCGACGCCCTGGGCGACCGCCAGAAGGTCCTGGCTTTGCCGCCCGACTTCACCCGGTTCAACAGCTACGCCGGCCCGTTGACCTGCATGGCCCACGAGTATTTCGGCGAGCGGCTCGTCGATGTCATGCCCGCCCTGGGGACCCATGTCCCCATGCCCGAGTGGCAACTCGACAAAATGTTTCCCGGCGTGCCGAAGTCGCTCATTCGTGCACACGACTGGCGCAACGACGTAACCACCGTCGGCGAAGTGCCCGAGCCGTACGTCACCGAAGCCACCGAAGGCGTCTGGACCAAACGCTGGCCGGCGCAACTGAATCGCCTGGTCTACGAAGGCGGCCATGATCTGATCCTTTCGATTGGCCAGGTTGTGCCCCACGAAGTGATCGGCATGGCCAACTACAACAAGAACCTCTTCGTCGGCACGGGCGGGTCGCAGGGAATCAACGAAAGCCACTTCATCGGTGCCGCCTACGGCATGGAGCGGATGATGGGCCGGGCCGACACGCCGCTGCGGCGGATCCTCAACTACGCCCAAGACCATTTCTGCAAACACCTGCCGTTGGTCTTCGTGCTCACCGTGATCGGTCCACGCGACGACGGCTCGCTGGCCGTTCGTGGGCTGTTCATCGGCGACGATGTCGAATGCTTCGAGCGTGCGGCCGAGTTGTCCGTGGAAGTCAACTTCACGGTGCTCGACGAGCCACCACAAAAAATGGTCGTCTTCCTCGATCCCGAGGAGTTCCACAGCACGTGGCTCGGCAACAAGGCCGTGTACCGTACGCGGATGGCCATTGCCACGGGCGGTGAACTGATCGTGCTAGCCCCAGCCGTGGGCACGTTTGGCGAAGACGAAGCCATCGACCGGCTGATTCGCAAGTACGGCTACCTGGGCACGCCGCAGATCATGAAGCACGTCGAAGAGACCGACGACTTGCGCACCAACCTTTCGGCCGCCGCCCACATGATCCACGGATCGTCCGAAGACCGCTTCACGATCACCTATTGCCCTGGCAAGCTCAGCCGCGAGGAGATCGAAGGCGTTGGCTACCAATACGGCGACCTGGAAACGATGCTCGCGCGATACAATCCCGCAGCGCTTCGCGACGGCTGGAACGAACTGCCCGACGGCGAACGGATTTTCTACATCAGCAACCCGGCCCTCGGCCTCTGGGCCCATGCCGACCGCCTGCAGGAAACGTAAGAAGCCAGCCCACGTAGGCTATGCTTCAGCATGGCAAGGCAGGGGTCAGCCCAGATACGCTATGCTTCACTCGCTCCCAAGCTCCAGCTTGGGACCGCACTTCGGCGAAGCTCTGCTTCGCCAACACCACCGAAGGCGCAGAATTCCAACGAGCCCGTGACAGGGACTTTCACCCCGGTCCATTACCGGTTACCCCTTCGGGACTCAGCGGAACCAGATGTGACAACGTGTTGTTTCGATTCGCCGTCTTCCCCAAAACCGCCTGCCCTAGCCCTACCGCGTTATGCTAAAGCATAACCTACTGGTCGAGTGTCTGCTTCAGTTGTTCGCCGACCAGCACAGCGATTGCCCGACTGCCGCGGGCGTTGGGGTGTACGCCGTCGGGCGGGCCTTGCAGCAACGTCATGTCTTTGGCAAACGCTGCGTAAAGGTCGACCACTGGCACGTGCTCGCGCTGGCCAATCTGTACGACCGCATTGCGGTAGCGTGCCAGGATTTTGTCGAGGCCGCCCTCGGGCTGATAGTACTCCTTGGGATGCCGCGTGAAATACGGCTCGTGGTTGATCGGCAACAAGGTGCAAAACACCACCTTGATCTGACGCTGCCGGCACTGGCGTATCATTTCGCGCAAGTTGGCTACGTACTGCGGCAGCGCCACGCGGTACTTGCCCGGTCCGGTGAGCACACTGTCGTTGGTGCCAAAAAAGAGTACGACGACATCGGGCTGATGAGCCAACACGTCTTTTTGGAACCGCGCCAACCCTTGGCCGCTGGTGTTGCCGCCGATACCCGAGTTGACCACCCGAATGCCCGGTACGAGCGTTTCGAGGACGGCCGGGTATTTTTCCTCAGGCTTCAGCCGGACGCCCATCGTGATGCTGTCGCCCAGGCAGACGACCGTCTTTTCGCCACTCGGGCTCTCCTTGCCGGTCGGGGTTTCGTCGCCGCGGACCGTGGTGACCCCGCCCGCCAGAACCGCCATCATTCCACACGCCAAAACGGCCAACAAACGGGCCCGCAAACCTTGTGCTAACATCAACGTCATCGGTGAACCTCTTTGGGTGGGAAGCGTCACTGTTTTGGAAAACGTTTTTTTCGTTCCTGGTTCCCAAACTCCAAACCAGGAAAAGTAAGCGACCAACGGAAGCGGTTTACCGCTGGGTACGGTAGCACCAATTAGCTGCGGCCATGCCACGTTATGCCGAAGCATAAACCTACGGCCGATGATTTGTTATAATAACGGGTTTCGATCGCTCGTGCAGACATTTTCCCGGATAGCCTGATGCCTGCCAATACGCCCCGCCCGCCGAAGGAACTAGAAAACCGCATCGCCCAGGCCATGCTGGCCGATCGTTTCCGGCTGCGCCGTAAGCTGGAGGGACTTGCGGGGTCGGGCGAAATCGCCGGGCGGCCGTTGACGCGGTGGGTTGAGCAACTCGAAACGTCGATCGCGCTGCGCCAACAGCGCCAATCGCAATTGCCCGGCGTCGAGTACGACGACGCCCTGCCCATCTGCCAGCGGCGCGACGAAATCATGGCCGCCATTGCCGAGAATCAGGTGGTGGTGGTTTGCGGCGAGACGGGCTCGGGCAAGTCGACCCAACTGCCCAAGATGTGCTTGGAACTGGACCGCGGCGTAGCCGGGATGATCGCCCACACCCAGCCGCGGCGGATCGCCGCCCGCTCGATCGCCCATCGCATCGCCGAAGAGCTGAAGGTGCCGCTGGGCCAGCAGGTGGGCTTCAAAATCCGGTTCACCGACGTCACCAGCCCGCAAACCTATGTGAAGCTGATGACCGACGGCATGCTTCTGGCCGAGCTAGGACAAGACCGCTTTCTGGAACAGTACGATACGATCATCATCGACGAAGCCCACGAGCGGTCGTTGAACATCGACTTCCTGCTGGGCTACATGAAACGGCTGTTGGCAAAGCGACCCGAGTTGAAGTTGATCATCACCTCGGCCACGATCGACGCCGCGAGGTTTGCTCGTCATTTCTCCTCGTCGCAAGGGCCGGCGCCGGTCGTCGAGGTCTCGGGCCGCGCCTATCCGGTTGAGGTTCGCTACCGGCCGCTTACGCCCGACGAGGACGATGACACCGACGCCCGCGAGGTCGATTGGGTCGAGGGCGTGCTCGGCGCGGTCGACGAATTAGCGCGCATCGACCACGGCGATATGCTCATCTTCTGCCCCACCGAGCGCGACATCCACGAGTTATCGAAGGCCCTGCGAGAGCAACGCCTCGCGGGCGACGATGCGCCGTCGAGCCGCGGCCGCCGCACCGAAATTCTGCCGCTCTACGCCCGGCTGCCGGCCAAGGAGCAGCAACGGGTGTTTCAGTCGCATTCGCAGCGGCGGATCGTGATTGCCACAAACGTGGCCGAGTCGTCGCTTACGGTGCCAGGCATCCGCTCGGTGATCGACCTGGGCACGGCGCGGATCAGCCGCTATTCGGCCCGGTCGAAAACCCAGCGGCTGCCGATCGACCCTATCTCGCAGGCCTCGGCCGATCAGCGCAAGGGACGTTGTGGCCGCATCGGCCCGGGCATTTGCGTGCGGCTGTACTCGGAAGAAGACTACCTCGGCCGCGACCGCTACACGGTGCCCGAAATCCAACGGTCGAACCTGGCGTCGGTCATCTTGCAGATGAAGTCGCTGCGGTTGGGCGACGTCGAGCGGTTTCCGTTTCTCGACCCGCCGCGGCGCGAAACGGTACGCGACGGCTACAAAACGCTCTTCGAGTTGGGAGCGATCGACGAGCATCAACGGCTGACCGTCGTCGGAGGCCGTTTGAGCCGGCTGCCGGTCGACCCGCGCATCGGGCGTATGATCCTGGCCGCCAGCGAAGAAGACTGTTTGAGCGAAATGCTAATTATCGCGGCGGCGCTCGAAGTACAAGACCCGCGTGTGCGGCCCGTCGACCACGAACAGGCGGCCGACGAGGCTCACGCGGCGTGGCGCCACGAGAATTCCGATTTTCTGACGTACTTGAACCTCTGGGATTTCTACCATGGACTGAAGTCGAAACTCTCTCGCAACCAACTTCGCAAGGCGTGTCAGCAGAACTACCTTTCGTATAACCGGATGCGCGAGTGGGTTGACGTCCACCAGCAGTTGCTCCAGTTGGCTCGTGAGGCCGACTTGAAAGCCCGGCCCCGGCGCGACGACCACGCGGCCGTACATCGTGCCGTGCTTACGGGGTTGTTCACCCACGTCGGCTGGCGCCGCGACAGTTTCGAGTACACTACGGCCGGCGGCTCGAAGGCCAACATCTGGCCCGGTTCGACGGTGTTCAAGAGCAAGCCGCGATGGCTCGTCGCGGCCGAAATGGTCGAGACGACGCGGCGCTACCTGCGCACGTGTGCCCGAATCCAACCCGAGTGGATCGAAGACCTGGCCCCGCACTTGGTCAAGCGAACGTACAGCCAGCCCGAGTGGGACAGCCGCTCGGCCTCGGCGATGGCCGACGAACGAGTGACTCTCTTCGGGCTGCCGATCGTCCCACGGCGCCGCATACACTTGGGGCCCGTCGACCCGGCCACCGCCCGGGAAATGCTTATCGAACACGGGCTGGTCGAAGCCCAATGGGAACAGCCGCCCGCGTTCCTTCAGTACAACCAAGAGGTTTTGGCCGAAATCGAACAGATGGAGGGCAAGTTGCGGCGCCGCGACCTGATGCCGGGGGCCGGCACGCTCTATCGCTTCTACAACGATCGGCTGCCGGACGACGTCTTCGACGGTCCTCGGTTGGTCAAGTGGCTGCGACATGCCGAGAAGAAAACGCCCGGACTGCTGCGGATGTCGGTCGACGAGTTGCTCCGCGACGACGAAGCGCAGGCCGACGCGGCACTGTATCCCCAGGCGGCCATCGTCGGGGCGACCGAGGTGCCGCTGGAGTATCGCTACGAGCCGGGTAGCACGGACGACGGCATTACGATAACCGTCCCGCTGCCCGCCTTGCCGCAGGTAAACGCGGCGCAGCTCAACTGGCTTGTGCCGGGCATGCTCGAACAGAAAATAACCGCTCTGATCAAGTCGCTGCCGAAGGAGGTGCGTCGCAAGTTGGTGCCGGCTCCCGACACGGCCCGGCGCGTGGCGCCCGAGTTGCGTTTCGGGCAGGGCGATTTATTGAGCGATCTGGCAGCAGCACTAGGCCGCATCGCGGGCGAGCATATCGCGCCGCGGATGTTCGACACGACCCGACTGCCTGAAGAGTTGCAGATGAACCTTCGCGTCGTCGATGCCGAAGGCGAAACGCTGGCTGCCGGGCGCGATGTCGACCGATTGCGCAACGAGTTGTCCGCCGAAGCGGCCGAGAAGATCGAACAGGCCGACGACCCACGATTCCGCCGCGACGACATTACCCGCTGGGATTTCGACGAGTTGCCCGAACGGGTCCGCGTAAACACTGGCGGCGTCACGCTGGAGGCCTACCCGGCGCTCGTCGACCGTGGTGAAAGCGTTTCGCTGCGATTGGCCGAAAGCCTGCCGCGAGCCGAAACACAAACCTCGGCCGGCTTGCGGCGCCTGTTCGTGTGTGCGGCGGGTCGAGAAATCCGCAGCCAGTTGGCTTGGCTACCCAACATGGATAAGCTGGTGCTTTGGGCCGGTGCTATACCGGGCTTCAAGCTGAAGCCGCAACTGGCCGACCTGATCGCGGCGCGAGCGTACGACGACCAACGGCCGCTAGCACGCACCGCCGAACAGTTCGACCAACAAGTGAAGGCCGCGAGGCAGCGAATTGGCTTGGGCGTGCAAGACGTGTTGGAGTTCGTGCCGGCGGTACTCGAAAGACACCATCGGGCACGGCTTGCACTAGAACAAATTGGCAACATTCCACGGTTTGCTTACGCGACGGACGACATACGAGAACAACTCGACCGGCTCGTTGGGCCGACGTTTCTCGGTAGCACGCCCTGGGAGTGGCTGAAACATTTTCCGCGCTACTTCGAGGCGATCGAATACCGAATCGACAAGCTTCGCGGTGGTGGCCAAGCCCGGGATGCCCGCAGCCACGAGGAATTTCAAGCGTGGTGGCAACGCTACGTGGAGCTGACGCCCGACGACGAACTGGCCAATCCGACCGACCCCGAGTTGGCCCGACTGCGTTGGATGCTGGAAGAGTATCGGGTGTCGCTGTTCGCGCAGCCGCTCGGTACGGCCGAACCGATTTCGGCCAAACGGATTGAGAAACAGGTTGAAAAAGCGGAAAGCTGAGAGCGGAAAGCGGAAGGGACGAAGCCGCAAGCGGCTAATGTCCACTATCGACTGTCCACTGACCACTAACAACTAATCACCACCAATGTCCGACGTTACGAAACAAGACAAATTCGCCCAGTATCTTGGTATTGAAATTCTTGAGCAGAAGCCCGGCTACGCGAAGGTTAAGCTGCCGGTGCGAACGGAACTACTCAACGGACTGGACATGGCCCATGGCGGCGTCGTGTTTTCGTTGGCCGACTACGCGTTTGCCGTGGCCTCGAACACGTCAGAGCGACTGGCCGTGGCGCTCAGTGCCCATGTGACGTACAGCAAGCCGGGGCGCGGACCTTATCTTACGGCCGAAGCCCGGGAAGTAACCTCGGCCAACCGCACCGGCACGTACGCGGCCGAGATTTGTACCAAAGACGGCGAACTGATCGCCACATTCACGGGCGTGGCGTATTACAAGCAGATAAAAGAGACGCCCTAAGATTCACCGTAGAATATGATTTACCACGGAGGCACGGAGGACACTGAGCCACGCAGGTTTTTGCTCAGACGGACGGTCGCCCACGGGGACAATACACTATTGATAGAAGACTTTTCGCAAATTATTCCGTACAGACAACTCCGTATTTCGAACCTGAAGAAGTTTTTCCAGCAACCTTTCTGGTTCGACTGCTTGCGACGCTTTGAATACCACGAAGGTCACGAAGAACACGAAGGAAAAAGCCAAGTTCGTTTGAGGACCGTGCTTCTGAGAGTTTCTTTTTCTCGTATCTTCGTGTACTTCGTGACCTTCGTGGTGATTAATCTGTCTCCGCAAAAAAACCTGGACTAACTGATAAGCCAATCGTCGCCCAAGGATTTTGTTTTGAGCGAGACGATTTGTCCGACGAGTTTTTCGTCGCCCTGCCATCGGACCGACACGTAGCGTTCGGCCGTTCCTTGCAGCATGGTTGGCTGGCCTGGGAGGCAGACGGCGTGTGTTGGGGTGTTTTCCTGGACGATGTTCACTGTACCTTCGACGAGCACGTCCAAGGTTCGTCCGCAAAGGCGTTCAAGATACTGGGCTCGCAGTTCGACGGCCACTCGGGCAAGTTCGGCGGCTCGTTGCTGTTTCGCCGGCTCGGGCACTTGGTCGGCCATGGTCGCCGCCGCCGTGCCCTGGCGGGGACTGAACCGAAAGACGTGCACCCGAGAGAACCCCACCTGCTCGATGGCTCGACAACTGGCCGCGAAATCTTCGTCGGTTTCGCCGGGGAAGCCGACAATTACGTCGGTCGTCAGCGACGGAAAATCGAGCACGCGTTGGGCCCGTTGGCAACAGGCGAGAAACTGCTCGGCCGGCCAGCGGCGACGCATCCGCTCGAGCACCGCGTTGGAACCGCTCTGCATGGAAAGGTGCAGGTGAGGGCAAATCCGTCGCGGGTGTTCGGCCATGACCTCAAGCAGTTCATCGGTTACTTCGACGGCCTCCAGGCTGGAAAGCCGAATGCGGAAATCGCCGTCGAGGGCAACTAGGCGGCCGAGCAATTGGGCCAGATTGCATCCGCCAGCCGAAGCGTCGACGCCATAGTGGCCCAGGTGGATACCGGTCAGCACGATTTCGCGGAAGCCGTTTTCGACGAGTTGGCCGATTTCCATTTCGGCTTCGCCCGGCCGACGGCTGGCCAAGTAAGGACGCATTTGCGGAATGATGCAGTAGGCACACTGCATCTGGCAACCGTCTTGAATTTTCACGTATGCCCGATGACGGCTGCCAAACGTCGAGATTCCCAAGGGCACGTCGGCCACTCCCATTTGCATCAGTACCTCGGGTAGGCGGCGTTTGTCGGTTACGACTTGGCTCACGCCGGGCATGGCTGCAATCTCGGCGGCCGCCCGAGTGGCGTAGCAACCCATCACGAAGATCTCTGCGCCAGGGTTTTCCCGCGCCAAACGTCGAATCGCCCGACGACTCTTCCCCTCGGCCTCGGCCGTGACGGTGCACGTGTTGACCACGCAAAGATCGACCGGCTCGCCGTCGACAGCCTTTCGATAGCCCAGTTGGGTCAGACCCTCGCAAAGATACTGCGTTTCGTATTGATTGACCTTGCAGCCGAAGGTAACGGTTTTCAGCGTAGGCATGGAGGGAAGGATGCGAGTTGGGAGAAAGGAGTTGGAAGTCGGGTCTTCAGATCGGCGAGATACCGGATTGAGTGGACAACGCGTCTCATGCTTCCACTGGTTGTCGAAGATGTGTGATTACTGCCATCTGATTCCCGCCGCGCTGAAACTCATAGGAAACGGGAACAATAGCCACTGTATATCCCTCCGCTGTCAGTGCAGTCGTGACCGCCTGAAGATGACGGGATGTCGTTGCGCCGAGTTCGAGCAACGGGAAGATCCGCACTTCTTCGGCCACACGACACAACTCTCGGATCGCCGCAAGATGAAATTCCGCCGAAAGTTGCTTGCTGTACAAGAAGAGCAAGTGCGAACAGACGGCCAGATCGAACTGCCGATCGGAAAACGGCAGATGCGGCAATTCTCCGACGACATAGCGTCCCTGCTCAACACCTTGCGGGAAGTCGGCCAGGAATTCCTCCATGGCAGCCAGACGTAGCCGCCCGAGTTCCTCTACCGTCTTGATGCTCGTCCACGCGAATTCATGCATGTTCGTTCGCGTCTGCCTCAATACTTCTTCATAAGTCTCTCCGATACGTCGGCGGATGTCTTCGACCGAAAATTGGTAAAGGGGGTCCACCGACAAGACGCGCCCACCCCGCCTCGTGAGTGAGGCGTTGAACGAGGCCGGCCCATCGCCACACCCCAATATCCGCCGTTGAAGATCGGCGTCGGCCAGGCCAAACATCGCGACATACTCGTCAAACGATCGTCCCCAGGGGACGACGCGTTCCAGCGTGAAACTCATCTTTCTTGCACTTTCTCGTATTCACGCTAGGCGTGGGTAGGTTGCGGCGCGAAGCCGTAAGCGGCCTGATCCTCGTCGTTCCGGATTCCGACTTCCCCCTCTATTCCTCGCCCGGTGCCGGCTCGATCGTTGCCCACATTGAGCCCTTGCAGCTTCGGATCGAGGGGTCCTTGCCGTAGGCGTGGATTTGGTCGCGTTTCAGTTCGGCGTGTTCCATGGTGGTGGTCAACACAATTGCGCGACCCTGGGTGTCGACCTCTTTGGCCATTTTGAAGCCGGTTTCGACCGGGTGGGAGAATAATTCGGCAAGCATGACGATCACATATTCGTAGGAGTGATCGTCGTCGTTCCAGAGGATTACGTGATAGCGGGGCTGCCGCTGGGGATGCGCACGGTCTTTCTCCGCAGTCTGTTCGCGAGGAATCGGGACAGTCGCGGCAGCCGAAGATTCGTTCATTGCAGATCGTCGTCAAGTGTTCGCAGCACGGTCGAAAGCGGAAATTTACGTGGTCGTCCACCTACCCCCCGGTGGCGCCGTAGGACGGTAATATTATATTGCAGGGGTCATCCTCGGGGTAGACGCAGGTGAAAGCGGAAAGCTGAGAACGGAAAAAGCGAAACCGCAAGCGGCTGCTATCCACTGACACCTGATAACTGACAACACCTAACTCCCAACTCCACGCCTCCCATGTCCGACATCGACGCCTATCTGCAAACCCATGCGCAACGTTTCGAGGACGAACTTTGTCAGTTGCTTCGGATTCCCAGCGTGAGCGCCGATCCGGAAGCGGCCGGAGCCATCCGTCGGGCGGCCGATTGGGTTGCTGCTCAATTTGAGCAACTGGGACTCGCCACCGAGACCATTGCGACCGAGGGCCACCCACTGGTCTACGCCGAATCGCCGCAAGTGGCTGGTGCCCCGACCGTGCTGATCTACGGCCATTACGACGTGCAGCCGGCCGATCCCCTTCAGAAGTGGGTTTCGCCGCCCTTCGAGCCCACGCGACGCAACGGCAACCTCTACGCCCGGGGGGCCACCGACGACAAGGGCCAAATGTTCACCCATATCAAAAGTGTGGAAGCCTGGTTGAAGGTTCGTGGCGAACTGCCGATCAACGTGAAGTTCATTATCGAAGGCGAGGAAGAGGTGGGCAGCCTCTCGCTGGAGAAATACCTCACCGAACACGCCGACCGCCTGGCCTGCGACTGCGTGGTGATCAGCGACAGCGCCCAATTCGCCCCGGGCCAGCCGGCCATCACCTACGGCCTGCGGGGAATCGCTTACTATGAAATCCGGCTCACCGGACCCGACCGCGACCTGCATTCCGGCTCGTTCGGCGGATCGGTGACCAATCCGGCCAATGCGTTGACGAAGATTTTGGCCGCGTTGGTCGACGACCGTAGGAAAATCCAGATTCCCGGCTTCTACGACGACGTGGTCTCGCTGTCCGACGTGGAACGCTGCCAGCTTGCGTCGCTGCCGTTCGACGAGAAGAAGTATTTGGCCTCGGTCGGCGTGAGCGGAACCTCGGGCGAGGAGGGCTTCAGCGTGTTGGAACGCCGCTGGATTCGCCCCACCTACGACGTGTGTGGCTTGTGGAGCGGTTACCAGGGCGAAGGAGCGAAGACCGTGTTGCCTGCCACGGCCGGAGCGAAAATCAGTTTCCGCTTGGTGCCCAATCAGGATCCCGAAAAAATCACTGTTGGGCTCAGTGAAAAGCTGGCCGAGATTTGTCCGCCGGGGATCCAGTGGGAGCTGATCGACATGCACGGTTCGCCGGGCGTGCGTGTGCCGCTGAACAGCCCGTTTGTCCGAGCAGCCGCCAAGGCAATCCAACGGGCGTTCGGCGTCGAGCCGGTTTACACTTGCGAGGGTGGCTCGATTCCGATCGTCTCGGCCTTCCATGAAGCGCTCGGTGCCGATACCCTATTGCTCGGCTGGGGCCAAGACGACGACAACACCCATAGCCCCAACGAAAAGTTTTGCCTGGCCGACTTCCACCGCGGCATCAAAGCCAGCGCCCGGCTTTGGGAAGAAATAGCAAAGCGGAAAGCGGAAAGCTGATGCGAAGCCGCGAGCGGCTACTGCCCACCGACAAGCGGGCAAAGTTGAAGCCCTAGCACCTATATCTAGCCCCTGATCTCTAGCCCCTAGCCCCCAAAAAATGCTCGACCGCAAGTTCATCCTTGAAAACGCCGATATCGTAAAACTCAACTGCACGAACCGCAATGTCCATGTCGACTTGGACCGGTTCGTCGAACTGGAAACCCGACGCCGCGAAATGCAGGCGGAAGTCGAACAGCTCAACCGCCAAGCCAACGAGGTCTCCAAGTCGATCGGCAAGACCAAAGACCCGGCCGAGCGCGAAGCCCGGAAGGAAGAGGGCCGCCGACTCCGCGAGCAAACCAACGAGCGTCGTACGGAGCTCGATGAGCTGTCCGCCGAGTTGGACGCGATCCACGGGTCGATTCCCAACATGTCGCACCCGGAGGCTCCGGTGGGCGAGGACGACAAGTCGAACCTCGAAATCGCCCGGGGAATAACACCCGTGCCGCAATTCGACTTCCAACCGTTGGACCATGTGGAGTTGGCCGAAAAGCTCGATCTGGTCGACTTCGAAGCCGGCGGTCGCGTGGCCGGCCATGGGTTCTACTTTCTCAAAAACGAAGCCGTACTCCTGGAATTGGCCCTGCAACGCTACGCCATCGAGGTGCTCATGGCCGAGGGTTTCACCCCTATGACCACGCCCGACTTGGCGCTGAACAGCGTGCTGGAAGGCACCGGCTACATCCCCCGCGGTCCCGAGACGCAGATCTACAGCATCGCCAACACGGAGCTAAGCTTGGTGGCCACGGCGGAGATTCCCTTGGGCGGACTGTTGGCCGGCCAAACGGTCGACGACGAGCAGTTGCCGATGAAGGTTTGCGGCATCAGCCACTGTTTCCGCACGGAAGCCGGCGCCCACGGCCGCGCCACCCGAGGGCTGTATCGGGTGCACCAGTTCACTAAGGTCGAGATGTTCGCATTCACGACGCCCGAACAGAGCGACGCCATGCTCGAAGAACTACGAGGGCTGGAGTGCCGGATCTTCGACGGGTTGGGCGTACCCTACCGCGTGGTCGACACGGCCACGGGCGACCTGGGTGGCCCGGCCTATCGTAAGTATGACCTGGAAGCCTGGATGCCCGGCCGAGGCGACTATGGCGAAGTAACCAGCACGAGCAACTGCACCGACTACCAGGCCCGACGTCTGAACATCCGCTACCGCACCAAGGGCGAAAAGGGCACCAAACTGTTGCACACGCTCAACGGCACGGCGGTCGCCATCAGTCGGGCAATGATCGCCGTGTTGGAAAACTACCAACAGGCCGACGGTTCGGTCATCGTGCCCGAGGTACTGCGGCCGATGGTCGGCAAAGAAAAGATCGAGCCGCGAGGGTAGTTGTTGCGCGAGAAGGTAGCATGAAAAGCCTTCTCCCCTCTCCCCGCGGGGAGAGGGGAGAAGCTTTTACTTCTTGAAAACGAAGTACACCGCCCCGCACAGGCAGAAGGCGGCCCAAAGGTAATTCAGCTTGACCGGTTGCTTCATGTACAATAGCGCAAACGGAACGAAGACCGACAGGGTAATCACCTCCTGCAAGATCTTCAGTTGCCCGAGGTTCAACGTGGTGTAGCCAATCCGATTGGCCGGAACCTGGATGAGGTACTCGAAGAACGCAATGGTCCAACTCGCCAAAACGGCAATCATCAGGGGCTTGCGTCCCAGGTCTTTCAGATGAGCATACCAGGCGAATGTCATAAAGACATTCGACAAGATAAGCATCAAGGTCGTCTTCACGATGATCGGCATATACGCTTGTCTCAAACGGTTCGAGAATCGTTCAACCCAAATGTTTCACCACGGAAACACGGAGATTTGAAAGGTCAAGAAAGGATGAAGTATGAAGACCGTGTTCATACTTCATCCTTTAGAATTCATCCTTAGTTTCGTTCAGTGTCAGCTCCGTGTCCTCCGTGCCTCCGTGGTTAACCTAATCGCGATACACACGCGTCAAACCTTGGCCAACACGGCAGCCGCTTGTTCGCACAATCCCATGGCTACCTGGGCCGTTTCCGCTTCGGCGATCGCGCGGACGATCGGCTCGGTGTTACTCGCGCGGACCAACAGCCAACGACCCGGCCAGTCGAGACGCAGGCCGTCGAGCCGGTCGGCCGTGGCGTCGCTGAACTCGTTCTGCAGGGCGACTAAGGCGGCGGGAATTTTTTCAGGGCTCAAGGCGATCTTCGTTTTTACGATCTCGTAACGCGGCAGTTCCTCGGCCAACTGGCTGAGCTTCATCGCCCGGGCGGTCATCGCGTCTAACAGCAGCGCCATGCCGAGGAAACTATCGCGGACCAAACCCACACGCGGGTCGATCGGTCCGCCGTTGCCCTCGCCACCGAAGACCGCGCAGTTGGCCAGCATGCAGTCGACCACGTTGGCCTCGCCCACGGCCGAGCGGAGCAACTTCACGCCATACTTTTCGGCCAAGTCTTGCGACATGCGGCTGGTGGCGCAGTTGATCACTACCGGTCCGGGCGTTTGCCGCAGCACGTGGTCGACACACATGGCCACCGTGTATTCCTCGCCCACGTAGCGGCCCGACTCGTCGATCACGGCCAGACGGTCGGCATCGGGGTCCTGGCAGAAACCGACGTCGGCACCAGCTTGCGTTACGGCAGCCAGTACGCCGGCAAGGTTTTCGGCCGTCGGCTCGGGCGTGTGCTCGAATTGCCCATCGGGTGTTTCACCTAGTACGGTCACCGTACATCCAAGTTCTTCTTCAAGTAGCCACCGTCCCAGCGGTCCGCCGGAGCCGCGGTTCGAGTCGAGCAGAACCTTAAAGCCGCGCCGGCGAATGGCCTCAACGTCGACCGTATTGAGCACGGCTTGCAGGTGCGGAGCGTTGGGATCTTCGCATGTCTCGGCGCTGCCCAACTGATCGTGCAGCACCCATAGCGTTTCGCCACTGCGGTAGCGTTTGAGCACTTCTTCGCCGGGTCCAGCGGGAATGACACGTCCCTCGGCGGAAAACAGCTTCAGACCGTTGTAAGGGCTGGGGTTGTGGCTGGCCGTAATCTGGATGGCCCCGGCAGCCTTCAGGTGACGCACCAGCACGCCAACGGTGGGCGTGGCCAGCACGCCGGCGTCGACCGTCGTTCGGCCCGCGGCTTGAAGGCCCGACTGTATGGCAGCCGAAATCATATGGCCCGAGGGACGTCCGTCGCGAGCAACGATGATCGGCCCATCCGCGGCCAACGCGGCGTAGGCGTTTGTGTATCGGATGGCCACCTCGGGCGTGAGTGTTTCGCCAATAATTCCTCGTAGGCCCGAAACGCTAATGATCGGTTCCGCCACCGTGAAGTTCCTTTCGATTGTCGCAGTCGTCAACTGATTATGCCGCTATGCAAGCGAATCCTGGCAGTATAGGAAGTGTACGGAAAATCGAAAAGGTGTACTTTGCTGTATTTCCGAAGTGCAAGTCAGGACGACCGGAGCTCCCACATGTGGCGCCGATGGTCGCTGAAGCGACCAATCCTTGGCTGCGGCAATCAGGATTTCCTCCAATTCCCCAATTCCGACTTCTCAACCTCCCCTTTTGCCGCGGCCAGCAATCTCCGACAATGTTCTGTAAACAAGAAAACATCCTTGAGAAAGAAGCGAGACGATCATGCCCACGAAGAACATGGAACGTGCCCTGAGCGTGTTGAACGCCGCAGGCGCCGAAGGCCAACTTTCGACGTCGGCCGTAGCGAACATCCGCACATGGCTCACCGAGCCCTATCTGGAAGAGTATGCGCCCCAGGTGGCCGAACGGCTGTTGGCCGGCAACTTCAAAGAGCTGGACGACGCCTTCTGGACAATCATTCCCTTTGGCACGGGCGGGCGCCGCGGTTGGATGTATCCGGTGGGCTCCAACGCCATCAACGATCGTACCATCGGCGAAAGCGCCCAGGGCCTGGCCGACTACGTCAAAGAACACATCCACGAAGTCCATCGTTCGTGCGTCATCGCCTACGACACGCGGCACCGCTCTCGCCGGTTTGCCGAATTGTGTGCCGAAATCATGGTGGCCGCCGGTTTCACGGTCTACTTTCTCGACGGCTACCGTAGCACGCCGGAGATGTCGTTCTCCGTGCGTCACAAGAACTGCGCCTGTGGGCTGATGATCACGGCCAGCCACAATCCGCCGAAGGACAATGCGGTGAAGGTCTACGGTCCCTCGGGCGGGCAACTGCTGCCGCCACACGACTCCGGCTCGATCGACTACATGAAACGGGTGACCTACATCCGTCGGGTGGCGTTTTCCGAAGGGGTCAACTCGGGCAAAATCATCCTCGCTCAAGATGAACTCGACAAGGCCTATATCGAAGCCGTCGAGACCCAAGCGATTGCCGGCCCTCGGGAGTTGAAGATCATCTACTCGCCGTTGCACGGGGTAGGAACGTCGGCCGTATTGCCGGCACTGGAAGCCGACGGTTTCACCGACGTCGAACTGTTCGGCCCCCATGCCGAGCCCGACCCCGACTTTCCCAACGTACCGGGCAACAGCTCCAATCCGGAAAATTCGGCCGTATTCGACATAATCATCGAACGTGGCAAAGAGATCGGCGCCGATTTGATCATGGCGACCGATCCCGACTGCGACCGCCTCGGCTGCGCCGCGCCCGTTTCGACTGCTGCGGCAAGCGAATGGCAAACGATCACCGGCAACCAGATCGGCGCCCTGCTGGCCGATTACCTACTCGGTACCCGACAGGCAGCCGGCACGCTTACGCCGGAACATTATGTGGTGAAGACGCTGGTCACCAGCGAGCTAATCCGTCGCGTGGCCGACAACTACGGCGTGCGCACCGAGGGCAACCTGTTAGTCGGCTTCAAGTGGATCGGCGGCAAGATCGACGAATGCGGGCCGGACGAGTTCGTCTTCGGGGCCGAAGAGTCGTACGGTTTTCTGGTGGGCCAATACGCCCGAGACAAGGACGGGGCCGTGGCCGCCATGCTATTGGCCGAACTGGCCGCACGCCTGAAGGCAGAAGGCCGCACACTCGTCGAACAACTCGACGCTCTGTTCGCCCAATACGGTTGCCATGCCGAACGGACGATTTCTATCCAAATGCCCGGCGAAAAAGGCATGGACGACATGCGACGCCTCATGGCCCGGTTCCGCGCTGAACCGCCCAGAGCATTGGGGGGAATAGACGTCGTCAGGCGGCGTGACTACCTTAACCAGACGGTCACCGAAACCGGCGGCGAGGCTCAACCACTGAAATGCCCCAAGGGCGACATGGTCATCTTCGACTTGGCCGCCGAGGGTAACTACGTGGCCGTCCGACCCTCGGGCACCGAACCGAAGGTGAAATTCTACATGTTCGCCTACGACACGCCCCAGGCCAGCGCCGACTTGGCAGCAACAAAAGCTAACCAAGCCGAGCGGCTGTCGGCCATGGAAGCCGACATTCGAGCGTTTGCGGGCGAGGGATAAGGAGTTGGGCGTTAGTAGTTGAAAGAGAAGGCTCTCGTTCCCACGCGTCGCGTGGGAACGCACTTTGGGGCGACGCTTCGCGTCGTAGCACCGCCACAGGACACTGTTCTTATGGCCCACGACGCAAAGCGTCGAAGCTTGGGTTTCCACGCAAAGCGTGGCAACCAGGGAACAACAGAGCGCGGGAACCAAAAGGTTTTTCCAAACGGCAATGACGTCTGACTCCAACCACCCTGCCCCGTTGCTCGACGTCCACGCCCACCTACAGGGCCCGGCGTTCGACGCCGACCGAGCGGCCGTGCTCCGTCGGGCAGAGGCGGCCGAAGTGCGGCGTATCGTTTGTGCCGGCACCTGCGAGGACGACTGGGCAGCGGTCGTCGAACTGGCTCGGGCCGACCGACGGATTATTCCCGCCCTGGGATTGCATCCGTGGTTCGTCAACGATCGCTCGCCCGAGTGGCTCGACCGCTTGCAGTGCTTGCTCGATCGGGTGCCCTCGGCCGTCGGCGAAATTGGGCTCGACCGCTGGGTCCGCGACCGTGACGAAGCGGTACAGGAAAATGTGTTTCGCATGCAGTGGGACATCGCTTGCCAACGCGGCTTGCCCATGATCGTCCATTGCCTTCGGGCATGGGGCTGGCTGCTGGAGGTACTGCGAACCGAAAAAACCTCGCCAGCCGGTTTCGTGTTGCACGCCTACGGCGGGTCGGCCGAACAGGTGCCCGAACTGGCGAAGATGGGAGCCTACTTCTCGGTGGGAGCCTCGATCCTCGATCCCGGCCGGAAGCGACTACGGCAGGCCGTAGCTGCCGTACCGTCCGAGCGGTTGCTGTTGGAAACCGACTCGCCATTTCTGCCGCCACCGGCCTCGCATCGTCCGGCCGAACTGATTACTATCGAAGGTTCGTGTCGCAACGAGCCGTGCGTGTTGCCATCGATACTCGCGGAGGTCGCCCGAGTGCGCAGCGAAGCAGAAGAATCGGTGCGTCAGACGATATGGCAAAACGGCCAACGGCTGCTCGGAAATCTTCTTGCGAACATCTGATGAAGCCGCGACCGCTGGTCGCGCCGGTGTATCTTTCAAGTTATGGAACGAGAACCAACCCCTAAATTCGACGACGAACGCTTCTCCCGACTCGAGCAGATGGTCGGGGCTAACGCCCTCGCGCAATTGCGTCGCTCGTTTGTCACGGTCGTGGGGCTCGGGGCGGTGGGCAGCTACGCAGTCGAGGCGCTGGCCCGAAGTGGTGTCGGACGGCTGCGGCTGGTCGACTTCGACGTGGTCCACCGAACGAACATCAACCGCCAGTTATACGCCTTGGAATCGACCGTGGGCGAGCCGAAATGCGAAGTGGCCCGGCGCCGCGTGCTCGATATTGCCCGGGATTGTCGGGTGGAATGCCTCAACACGTTTGTCCACCGAGAAACGCTCGATCGGGTGCTCGACGACCGTCCGGACCTGGTAATCGACGCCATCGATTCGGTCAATCCGAAAACGGAACTTCTGGCCACCGTGCGGCAGCGCGAGATTCCGCTGGTCGCCTCGATGGGTGCCGCGTTGCGGACCGATCCGACCAAGCTACGCGTGGGCCCCTTGGCCGCCACCGAAAACTGTCCCTTGGCGGCCATGATGCGCAAACGGCTGCGCAATCGTGGCGTACCGTTGGACATCCCGTGTGTCTATTCGATCGAATCGATCGGCACATTGCGACGCACGGCAATTGGAAATCTGGAAGACGTCGACGAACAGCCCCATCCGCGAGGGCGACAACGGGCGTCGCTCGGCAGCCTGCCTACGCTGACAGGCATCTTTGGCTTGACGGTGGCCAACACGGCGATTCAGATGCTATTGAGCGACACGGAGGTATGGCCAGGTAAAATCGCTAATTGCCCAGTCTAATTCCTCATGACGCGGGAAGGAGAATCCTCTCGTGGACAAAACGAACGAAGCAATATTTGTTGGTGTAATGCTCGTGGTGGCGCTGGTTATTGTGGTCGTTAATGACTGGACTAAGGCGCGAGCTTATCGCAAAGCTGAGCGTATGGGGCGAAAGCCACGTGCCTTATGGGAAAATCACCGGACGTCCTGGAGTTGGGTTTCGACACTAGTGGTATTCGCGCTGATTCTAATCGGCGTGGCAATTGCTGTTCCTGTCGTCGATTTGAGGTCACGCACCTTGATCCGATTGCTTGCCCTTATTGCATGTGTTGTTGTGCTGATTGCTAGTACGTCATCCAGCAAGTTTCTTCCGGTATAGTTCCGGGAACACTCGGCGGGCGTCGTTGTTATTGAAGGTCCAGTCGATTATGGCTTTGCGGCGATTTCGGTCGCGGGCCCAAGTCGCCGCATGACGTTGAACTTCTTCGATTGTAGGAATCCGTCGCCCGAGGCATTGCTTGGTCAACACGGAGATTTCAATTTCTGCCATGTTCAGCCAACTGGCGTGCTTGGGTGTGTAGTGCCATACGATGCGTCGCAGAGATTGCTTCGCTTTCGTAGCGTCAAACGTTTCGATGAGGGACTTTTCGTTGTGCGTGTTGAGGTTGTCGAGAACCAAATGAATCCGACGAGCCTTGGGATAACGCTGAAGCAGATCACGCACGAATCGTGCGAAATCGGCCCGTTTGCGATGACGCCGAGCCTGGACGAAGCGTTTGCCACCATTCGGCTCAACGGCGACAAAGATACTGCACGTGCCGCAACGACGATACTCGTAGTCCTGCTTAGCCGCCTTGCCTGGTACGGCAGGCTTGAAGGGACACGTATCGTCCAGGAGTTGATACGGCTGCTCGTCCATGCAAATCAACGGTTCTCTCGGGTTGAACGCCTTTTCATACTGGTCGAGGACGTCCTCCATTCTGTCGCGAAACTCTTCGGTGAGTCTCGGAATGCACCATGTTTTTTTCGCCATGGCTTCATGTCGTGCTCTTTCAGCCACAACGCAACCTCGCTCTTGCTGATCGAATCGACGAAGCCTCGTTTCACGGCGTGCACGCAGAGTAGTTCCAGCGTCCAGCGGACGCGGCCCTCCGGCGGATCGCTGCAAGCCAACGCCACGACTTGCTGCTTCTGCCGTGGCGTAAACGTGGGCGGAGCACCGGATCGAGGGGCGTCGTACAACGCTTCCTCTAAACTCCCGGTACAGAACCGTTTACGCATACTGCGAACAGTTCGATCCGTGCAACCAACGTGTTCGGCAATCTCCTCATCCGTGAATCCTTCATCTGATTTCAGCAGAATCAAGGCACGCCGAACCACACGCACGGATCGCGTGCCGGTATGCACCAACTCCTGCAAATGCTGTCGGGCCTCGTCCTTGAGGCGTACAATGTGTTCCTTCATGCCGGTGCTTATACCACCGGAAACAATTTCATGGAAGGCGTACTAGTGGCCTCTGGCGATATTTCCGCAGGCACAAATAAACCCGCCGGTCGCTGCTGCCAGCAACCGGCGGGTTACAAAGGGTTAAGACGTATCTTTTCTGACCTAAGGTCCGGATTCGACTCATTCCCAAGCCGAAACTTGGGAACGAGTAGCGATTGGGAATAATACCCCCGGTATGTCACCGTTGTTTAATACATCTCGTCCGGGCTAGGGCCGGCGGGAGCCTTTTCGGCCTTGGGCTTCTCGGCCACCAGGGCGTCGGAGGTCAACAGCAGCGAAGCCACGCTCGAAGCGTTCTGCAACGCCGTGCGAGTGACCTTCGTCGGGTCAATCACACCGGCCTTGACCAGGTCTTCGTAAACGTTGGTCGCCGCGTTGTAGCCGTTGTTGCCCTTGGCGTCGGCAACCTTTTCGCAAACGATGCCGCCGTCCTGGCCGGCGTTGGTCGCAATCTGCGTCAACGGTGCACGGCAGGCACGAACCACGATGTTGTAACCGACAATCTCATCGTCGGCCAAGCCCTCGGGCTTCACCGAGGTGGAAGCCCGCAACAGAGCCACGCCACCGCCCGGCAGAATACCTTCTTCGGCCGCGGCACGCACGGCGTGCAGGGCGTCTTCCACGCGGGCCTTCTTCTCTTTCATTTCGCTTTCCGTGGCGGCGCCCACGTTGACCTTGGCCACGCCACCGGCCAGTTTGGCCAACCGCTCTTCAAGCTTCTCGCGATCGTAGTCGCTCGAGGTGTTCTCGATCTCACGACGCAACTGTTCGATACGGCCCTTGATCTCGGCGCTCTTGCCGGCACCTTCGATGACCGTGGTGTTGTCCTTGTCGACAACAATCTTCTTCGCCCGACCGAGGTGCTCGATCGTAACGCTGTCCAGCTTGATGCCCAGACTCTCGAAAACTGCTTGGCCGCCAGTCAGAATGGCGATATCTTCGAGCATGGCCTTGCGGCGATCGCCGTAGCCGGGTGCCTTGACCGCACAAATCTTGATCGTGCCGCGGAGCTTGTTGATGACCAACGTGGCCAGGGCTTCCCCGTCGACATCCTCGGCGACGATCAACAGCGGCTTGCCGGCGTTGACCACGGCTTCGAGAACGGGCACCATGTCTTTGACGTTGGAAATCTTCTTCTCGTAGATCAGCACGTAGGCGTCTTCGAGATCGCACTCCATCTTCTGCGGGTCGGTGACGAAGTAGGGCGACAGGTAACCGCGATCGAACTGCATACCTTCGACCCACTCGACCTCGGTGGCCAGGCTCTTGCCTTCGTCGACAGTGATCACACCGTCTTTGCCCACGCGGTCCATGGCTTCGGCCAACAGCTCGCCGATCTCCTGGTCGTTGTTACTGGCCACGGCGCCGACCTGAGCCATTTCGGTCTTGCTCTTCACGGCGATCGACATCTTCTTCAGCTTGTCGGTGATGTCGGCCACTGCCTTCTCGATTCCCGACTTCAACTGGATCGGATTCACGCCAGCCACAACCGCACGAAGGCCTTCGTTGAAGATGGCTTCGGCCATCAAGGTGGCCGTGGTGGTCCCGTCGCCAGCGATGTCGCTGGTCTTCGAGGCCACTTCGCGGACCATCCGGGCGCCCATGTTTTCGTAGACGTCTTCCAGGTCGATCTCTTTAGCCACGGTCACACCGTCTTTCGTGACGGTCGGGCTGCCGAAGCTCTTCTGCAGAATCACGTTGCGGCCACGGGGACCAAGGGTCACTTTCACCGCCCGGGCCAGCTTCGAAACGCCGCGGCGCATCGCATCGCGGGCTTCCTGATCGAACGCAATCATTTTGGCCATAAGTTGTTCTCTCCTTACTTATCCTTGCGGCAAGTTAACCACTCGCCACGTTGTGTTGTTGATGTTGGTGTCGTCAAGGTTGCGACGCGGTAACGCCAGGCAAGCGGTGAAGCTGGCCAAGACGAAGCTGGGTAAAACCCGGAGGCAGAAAATCCGCCGACCAGTACGGCCCCCCCTACCACTCGCGCCGAGACGCGACAGGCTTACCCTTCGATCACGGCGAGGACGTCTTCTTCACGCATCAGCAGAAGCTCTTGGTCACCCAGCTTGAACTGCTCGGGAGCGTACGAGGTGAACAACACCCGATCGCCGACCTTCACCTGCAACTCGCTGCGGGAGCCGTCGTCCAGCAGGCGACCGTTGCCCACGCTGATGACCGTGCCACGCGACGGCTTGTCCTTGGCGCTGTCGGGAAGCACGATGCCGCCGGCGGTAACCGCTTCGGCCTGCTCGCGTTCGACGACGATCCGATCACCCAGCGGTTGGATCTTCACGCTACCAGTTTTCTTCTTAGCCGCTTTCTTTGCCATACTTGGTTGCCTCCAGTAGTCGTTAAACGCTCTTGCTTATCCTCGCCAGACGGCCCATGCCACCCAATGTGCTGACGGGCTGCCTGGTTATCGTCTGCCAAATGTGCGTACCACAAGCACGAACGCGGGTTGGTAATGCAATTGGCGCGCCAATAGCGTCCGATGCGGCAACCTGCTGGGAGCCAAGGAGTTCGTGCAGTTTGGCCTAGCCGTTTCAGACGCGGCGGCCGCCAAGGACGGCAAAACGCTGCCCAATGGCCCCATGGAGCCTGCCATTTTGACAGCTACACGGCGCGGACTCACACAGTGGCCCCAGATGGCATGGCCAAATGACTCACCCACCGCACGACAGTCGACTTGCATCCAGTGGGGTGAGTGCCTGGAAAATTATTGCATTCGCGATTGCGTCTGATAGACTGACCACTGTACAAACCACTCACTGTGCAATGGTGGTATTTTGCCATTTCCCACGGGAACCCCACCGCCGCGGGGATGCCACAAGGCAACCATTATCCAAAACTGGGGCAAGCGATGAACAAATATCTCCTTCCGGCAAGCCTAGTTGTTTTGACTGTTGCGAACTATTCGCACGCGGGCTTGTTGGATAGTGCTGACGCGCTGTGGATGTTCGACCACGCCGACAGCGGCACGGTCGCCAGCACGTCGGAGATTGTTGACAGCAACAGCACGGTCAACGGCAATCAATCGGCCAGTTCGTTGAGCAACGCCAACCTGCTGAGTTGGACTTCCGTCCCTGCTATCGGGCCCGGTGGGGTTCCGACTGTGGGAGCAAGTGCCCGTGGCTTGGAGTTCGCCCCCGAGGTAACCATCCCCGGTGAAGACGGAGCGCAGGACACGGTGACCTCTGCCGGGTTCACCGTGAGCAATTTCACCACGGCCGGTTCGGCCACGATTATCACGCGTTTCAAGTGGGACGGATATGCCAGCAGCGAGAGCAGTGCGTGGCTCTACAACAACGGTCATGCGAGCAATGCCGGATGGTTACTGGGAATGCAGTCGCCTGGTGGAGTTGCCCGCATCGGTCAATTCCAGTATCTCAACGGCAATTTCCGATCGCCCAGCAACATGACTGTTGAGACGGGTGTCTGGTACGACCTGGCGGTCGTTATGCTCGACGATGCAGAAGAGGGCGCCGGCGACGATACGCTGCTGTTCTACCTGGTCGCCGAAGATGGTTCGGTCGAGACGGCCACCATGACTGTGCCAGTAAACAGCACCTCGTCGACCAACACTTACGTCGGTTCCGAGTCACTCGGTACGGGCACGGGCAATTACCGCAAGGCCTTCGACGGCGTGGTCGACTACATCGCCGTTTGGGATCGTGCCCTCAGCGAGAGTGAAGTTCAGCAGGTTCTGGCCGTGCCCGAGCCGAGTACTCTGGTTTTGGCCCTGCTGGGCCTACTGGGCATGGCCTTCTACGGCCGGTACCGCAAGCGATAGCCCAACGGGTGACCTGCAAACGGCCCGATTTTCTCGTTGCTCCGGCTTGGGAACCAGAAGACAACTGAGAGCCAGGGAAAAACACCACCTTGCTTTATTGCCCTCCGTCGCTCCGTGGTTCGTCCCCTTGCGCGACCTCCCGGAATTCGTCTCCGGAGGAGCCATTTTCGTCTGGCCACAGCCGGCGGGCGATTACGGCCGCGAGCATTGGCAACACCACCGAGGCAACCAGCGCCACCGGTAAGTCGACCGCGCTACCCAACTCGGCGTACACGGCGGCGATGCCCAGGTTGCTCAACGCCACGGGCACCAGAAATCGCTGCCACGGCAGGGTCGTTGTGCCGAAAAACAGCACGGTGGCCTCGGCCAGCACGGGTACGGGCCGGGCAAGCACCAGGATCGCGGGACCATAACGGCGGCTGAGTTGATCCGTACGGGCGAAATCCTCTTCCTTGCAGAACCGTAACGCGACGCGACGCCCCAGCGTCCTGGCCAAGGCAAAGGCGATGAGTGCACCGAGCGTCAGCCCCAACCACGAGGCCAAGGTGCCGCCCACAACACCCAACACCCGACCGGCTACAGTGCTGACCACGCTGCTGGGAACCGGCAAAAAAATGTCAACCGCCAACAGCGTGACCACCAGGCCAGCCATGGTCGCGGCCGAGAGATCCCCAGCCACCCACTGCCGCATGCGAGACTCTAACGGTTCCCCGAAGAACACAAAGGGGACAATCAAGATCAGCAAGACGGCGGTAATCAACAAAATCGGCACAAACAGTTGTCGCATGGTTTGACTTGGCCAGGGGGTGATCTAGGGTTGAGCAGATTCCTTGCGCACACGCTGCGCCATCGGATCAAAACGGGACAGGTCCAATTTTCCGGTGGCAACCGGAAGAGGTCTGGCTTGTTCGGGAAGGATCGGAAAATCAGACCTGTCCCGTTTTGGTTGACTGTCGATTGTCCAGGATATGCTACCCAAGATGCAACCCGCGTGGCCACTAATTCTTGTTTTCTTGTTGCCGATGTCGGCTGCCGCCGCCCCGGATTCGGCCGTCGATGCTTCGGCCGTGCTGGGCCGTGTCGTGCGCCTTTCGCCCGAGCAGCAACAACTCTGGCTGCGCGAGATGGAAGCTCGTCTGAATCGTGCCAATCACCTGGTCCTTTCCTCGACGGAAGCGGCCCAGCAGGAAGCCATCGTCCACGATTCACTCCGCGAAAAAATCGTGAACTGGGCTAAACTGCGCGACTTGATCGAGCAAGTCGACCAGCGGGAACAGACCGCCATCGAACAACTTGCGCGACAGTACCGCATTCAACTCTACGGCACCTTCCGTCGCCAACGCGCGACACTCGATCAGCGCCGCGCCCAGTGGGATCGTGTTTTGGCCGCGTGGCAGGCAGCCGGCAGGCCCTTCGCGCAGCAGGGCCAGTTGATCACTTGGTTGCAGCAGGCTATCCAGCGTTCAACGATGGGCTCCATTGCCCAACTGCCGCCGGTACCTGAATTCCACGCCAACCCGTCGGGCGGGCAACCGGCCGACGGGTTGGGCGTTCGACAATTGGCCGAAGACATGCCGTCGCCCGTTTTGCCGACCGACGCGCCCGCACCGATTCGTCAGCCTCGGGCGACGATGATCGACGTGCCACGGCCGTACGCCACGCGAGGCGTTTCGGTCGCTGGCCCACGAAGGGAAGTCGACACGACGTCTGCGGAGGCCCTAGCCATGCGGTCGGGTCAGGTTGGCTACCCAGTGTTGGGAGCCGTACGCGGCGTGATCGTCGCCAAGGCCGAACCATGGCACGAGGCCGCTGCACCGGGGCTTCCGTCGTCGCTCGCCCCGGGCGGTCCGTCCGTTGCCCGAAATTCGATCGATCCCGCAGCCGCCGAGTGGAAGCAGCCAACGGTACTTGGCGAAACAAACACGCCTGCCCCGTCGGGCCGCTCGCTTTCGACGTCGCGAGGTGTGTGGGCTCCGTCGCACGGCGGTGCGCGAAGCCCGAGTCCTTCCACTCCCCTGTCGCCCGGCCGCGTTGGCAACCCGGCAGCCACGGGCCGGCTTCCGTTAGCCGGTCAACATCCGGAAATGGCGAATACCGAGTCGCCGACGAGTCGGCTACCGCGTGTCGCCCCGAATCGTGCTGTGCCGAATCAGCGCAGCCCACAGGCAGTGACCACCTTGAAGCCGCCCGTGCAGGTCGAGGTGAACCTTGCCGAGCTAAAGGCCCAGATCGCCGGCGAGAATCTGGCGCTGCGGGCGTTGGAAGAGAAACTCGATCGCGAAGGGCCCTGGACGGCCGACAGGATTGGCCCCTTGCTAGGCCAGCTTGAGCTGCTCGTATTGCGTCACAAGGACCTCACGGTCGTCAAGGGCCTGGTTCCGCCGGAAGAGCAAGCCACCTGCGGACGGTTGGAGTCGCCAAAGCCGGCCATCACTCAAATGGCCACTCGCATCTTCAGAGCCCGAACGGCCGTTGAGTCGGACGGCTACCGCGGCACGGCCGTCCAGCGTCTGGCCGAACTCAGCCGGCTCGACGACTTTTCGAAGCGACTGGTCCGAACAGCCGGCGAAAGATAGGTGCAGCACGCCTCACTTCGACGTCAGCTGAAAATCAGCAGCGTCGGTGCCTTCGGCGGGAACCTCGAAGGTCAACTCGCTGTTGCGATTGTATCGCTCCGGCAGCCGTTCGGGCGCGATCTCACGCACGTTGGGATTGTCGCTGCCCGCGTCGGCCTGCTCAGTCCGACGGGTGAAGATGCGCACCATGTGTTTTCCCGCGACGGCGCCCGGATCATCGTCGCTTGTCTTCAGCCGATAGGTACCGTCAGCCGCGGTGACCGCCACCGAGGGTGGACCAGGGTTGACCGTCTTTCCCTCCACCGGCAAAAACATCACGGTAGCCTCGGCCAGGGGCTGGCCGTCGAGCGTGACCGTGCCTGAGACGGGTACCACGTCGTAATCCTTTCCGCCACAGCCTATCAGGAACAGGCAGACCAACAACACCGCTGCCGCGCACCGCTGCATCACTGCAATTCCCCCAAGGTGGATATCGCTATTCGATGAAAACACACGCTTATTCCGCCAGATTCACGATTTCGCCGCCGGCGATCGACGCCATCGCGCCGAAGATATTGCGGTCGATCGTTGTGCTGATGAAGTAAACCGAACCGTCTGCCCGCACGCCGTTGAACCCACCGGGGTGGAGGCTGGCGAACGCTCGTTTGCACGCGTTTTCGCCCGTCTGAAACTCGAACGAGCTACTCTGCTTCACGCACTCGTCGTAGTCGGGCACGCCGAGCATCCAAGGATTGCACCCGGGACAGGCCGACGATTGGTTGTACGACGTGTAGGCGTAGGCCCAGAACGTGCGGCGTCTGTTGTGCGTCGTTGTGTGGTATTCGGCCACCATCAGCGTATTGGCCGTACCGTCGGTAACATTGGCGATCTTGTTAGCCCAACGCACCGTCCGGCTGCCTGTATTGAACAGCCCATGCATCACACCCCGCGTGTCTCGATCCTGGCTATTGGCTTCGTCCCAGGCCGCCCCGCTGGCATTTTCCTTGAGCCCTGAAACGGCCCGATACGACCCCGGTGCGTAATCATAGGCGCTTGGGCCACTCTCCGGTCTCGCGAGTTGGTCAGTATTGACATCCGAAGGGCACAAGTAGGCGGGTATGAATGTCTGTGTCACTCGCTTGTTGATATTGTCGCGCGAACTCGGAAGACTCGAATCGTACTGGTCGTAGAGCGTTTGCTGTTCCAGAAATGGCAACAAACAAATGGTCCATGTGGTCAGATAGGGCCCACCGCCCGTGTAGGCTCCGCTGCAATCGGTCGGGTAATTGGGGCAATCGATACTCCCTGGCGGAAAACACCCAAACGACGTGTGGTAGTTGTGCACCGCCAGGCCGATTTGTTTGAGGTTGTTGCTGCACTGGGCCCGCCGGGCGGCCTCTCGGGCTGATTGCACGGCCGGCAACAATAGGGCGATCAGAATGCCGATAATGGCAATCACCACCAGAAGCTCGACCAGGGTAAAACCACGTGTATCACGCCGTTGCCATGGAGAAAGCGTTTCAGACTTTCGCACCATGCGTTTTCCTCCCAAATGACACTCTGCCCTCGGGCTTCCCAATGCAACCTCACGCCCTGGTGTAGTGATTCACTCAAACGGGATACGACTGCATGTGTGCCACTGGCTCGGTCAGTACTTCCGATCAAAGAGACTACTGCACTGGCCGAGCCAGTGGCACACACGATCAGTCAACGATTTGATCCCGCAACCCGAGCACGTTTCACACTCGAAGCGGTTGTTTCTTATGAGAAGTCCTCTACTTTTAGTCTATCCAGAAATGATGTCTCGTAGCGGTCGTTTCTCCCCGAAAACACGCGTTTACCACCGGAAAGCACGCCAAGCGAAGCCGAATAATGCGTATTACCAGACCTGCTCGACCACTTGGCCATCGTTGCGCGAGCCGAGGTTCTTGTGTATGGTGCGGTCGATCGAGTACGCGATGAAATGCACCGAACCGTCGCAGAAGGCCATGTTGAAACCGCCGGAATGGGCGCTGCCGAAGCCCCACATATTGGCGACACTCGGCCGGTCCTGTCGCGGCTTCGCATTATCGCTTTTGGTTAAATCGGCCGGATCGTAGAAGGTCCAGCGGAGCACGTCGCGATCGGCGCCCATCAAGAGGAATTGATCGTTGGTGCCATCGCCCGAGATTTCATAATAGTCGGGGCAGAGATACTTTTCGCCGATCAGGTAGGTGTTGGTCGTGCCGTCGCGAATCGTGGCCAACGGTACCTGGCTTCGGTCGAAGATCACCCCGTCGGCATCGTACTCAGACGGTTGGGCGTCGCCCTCAGCGTAATCTGCTGGGCCACCGCTCGAACTGTAGTCCGTGCTCGAACCCGCGTTGCCCGCGTAGTCGCCCCGGGCAACCTCCTTGGGAATGTTGCTCGAATTATTGAAGTTGCGTACGCAGTCCGACGACGTCGCGAACGGATAGGTCTTCGCGGGCCGTCGCGTCGGACAATGAAACACGACCAGCGGGGTCGATATCATCTGGGCGAGTTTCTCGTCGAACTGCTGAGGATTCGTTTCGCCGGCCGGCAGGTCGTGCAGGGTTTGTTGATCCATGTAGGGAAGAATGTTGTAAGCCCAACCGCCCGGCTGATGCCAGTCGAAGCCGCGGTCGGGCTGGCCTGTCCATCTAAAGCCCCAACCGCCGGTCGGCAGATGTCCGTTGGCGTTTTCGTGGGAAAGGACAGCCAAGCCGATCTGCTTGAGATTGTTCTGGCATTGAAGTTGCCGCGCGGCCTCCCGAGCCGACTGCACCGCCGGCAGCAAAAGGCCGATGAGAATTCCGATGATGGCAATCACCACCAGAAGTTCCACTAGGGTGAAACCTCTGGGGTGCCGGGGAAAACCACCGTGCTCGCCCGTGTCTGGCATGTTGCGTTCCCTTGTTTGGCCTCTTCGTCCGTTGCCTAGCCAATCAGGAAGCCCAGGCGGGTGGACCGCCACGTTGTCTGTTTTTCGTGTCTCTTCTCCGCAAAGAAAAACGGTCGGTCACTTCCGCCGTCGCCATCGTGCGAACCCAAACAGGCCGACGATTCCGAAGATCGCCAACACAAAGGTCGACGGCTCGGGCACCACTACCGTTTCGTAGGCGATGCCGTCGTAGACGGTTCGGTGGTCGCCCGGGTTGGTGCCCTGCCGAATCCAAATCTTGAGGTTGCCGTCGCCGTCGGTCGTCGCATTCGGTAGGTTAACGTAGTAGCGAGTATCTCCAGAACCCGCCGTGATGGCAGCGCCGACGCCGTTGTTCGACGTGTTCACCGGGTTGGCGTTCGCCGAACCGTCGAGGTACGTGGTGAAGTTGGTGCCATCGACACTCGCGTCGATGTACCACTCCTCGGTAAGACTTTCCTTTCCGATGAAGTAAAGTCGCAAGCCGCCGTAGGTTGCATTCGCTTCAAGACCGGTGACCGTGGTGATGAGCGTGGGCACGGTTTCCTCACCGCTGCCCCAGGCTTGCCAGGCATCCGATTGATACGCCGCAGCCCCCGGCCCGGAGGTGCGTTGCTCCCAAAGATTATCGTCGCGGATCGATTCATTGGGGTAGTCAATCGGATTAAGTGCCCAATCAGTTGCACTGTCCGTTGCGGCGTTGGTCGTGTTGCCGTTGTACTCGGCGTCGACGTAAATCAATTCGGCTTTCATTGTTCGCGGCGATGCGAAGCCCACCAGCAACGCAACTCCCAGAATCGGCAAGAAGCGGTAATATAGACGAAGCATATCGATACTCCCTTTTGACAATTGACGCGGGTTATGGCTCTCCGCCGTTCGCTCGCACCCCTACCGTACCGCTGTCGCCCGACGTCGCCGCCAGCCGAAGCCGATCATGGCCAGCAGGCCGAAGGCACCCAAGACGGTCGTCGACGGCTCGGGCACGGCCGACAGTTCAAAGCCGTTGAAGCCGAGTTCGCCGGTACCCGTTTTTTCCACGTGAATCTCGACGGTCCCGGCTTCTTCGAGAACGAACGTCGTCTCATAGGTGACGATCGTTTCTGGAGAAACGCCACTCTTGATGCCCGAGAACGAGGTCTTCGGCCCGTCGTCGACCCATATGTCGGCTGCCTGCACATTCCCGCTATTGTTCTCCGCATCGTGGTGATACGACTTGAAGTAGTACTCGCCGGCCGCGATGGTCAGTGACAAGGTGACAACCCCATCATCGTTTCGCGTTCCATAAAAGTCGCGAAGCATGTCGGACAGATCGGCATAGGTGCCGGTCACGGTCGTACCACGGTCCCTGTCGCGTTCGGCGCCGACCTGTGCAATCGCCACCGTCACATCATTACCCGGACCCAACGCATCGGTAAACGTTGTCGGCCCCATAGGATCGAAAGCCGTCCAGCCCTCCAGCGTCGGCCCATCACCGCCGTTGATGTCGACGCAGAAAATCACCTCGGCTTCAGCGGCGGTTGACCAAGCGAAAACGGCGAGGGCAACTGTCAGGAGGCAGAAGAGTCTTCTGGCAATTTGCATCGTGGATTTCCTTTTCTTTGTATCTCTTGCGGTATCAGCGTCTTCCGCCGCGCACTTCCGCAAATCGTTTGCCCGATGGTTCTACACGCGGCGGAACCTTCGCCAACCCAAAGCGGGAAGCGTCAACAGTCCCATGGCCAACAACAGCACGGTCGACGGCTCGGGCACAACCACGGCGATCACACCGTACATATTCTTGCTGCCCGTGTTCGATTCATACAGCGTGTAGGTGCCCGCCGATAGTGCTGAACTACCAGTCGTTGTGTCGACGGCCAGGAAAAGCTTTTCCTGATCGTTGATACTGACGCCCGGACCGACCGTGTGCGTGCTTGACGTGTAAGCATCGCCATCGATGCCCAAAAAGACCGCCTGACCTTCGCCGTCCAACACCTCGACGAAATCTAAGCCCACGCCATCGCTGAACCACGCGGGGATTTTTTCGGGCGTGATGTGCTGATCGTTTCGCGTGATGTACAGAAAGGCCGTTTGGCCTAGCGTGACGCTCATTTCAAAGGTGGTATCGCTACGGGCATTGTTGGCCGTGTGAACGTAATCACCCCCGAGCAGGTAACTCGGCAGGCCAGCCGTTGTGACGCCGTTCCATTCATGATTCCTGTCGTAAAACGCGAGTACATCTTCACCAAACGTCGGCACCGTATAAGCAAATGACAAATCGTTATACGAGTGCTGATACGTATCGCCCGTCACGTGGACCGCCCAATTCGAGGAACCGTTGATCAGTGAAGCATCGGTAATAATCAGTCCGGCGTCGACATTGCCCGCAACACCGAGCGATACCAACAGAGCCAAAACCCAAAGTGGGTACTTTTTCTTCATGAATCCGTCCTTAACTACTTAACAAATGATGTCACTTGTGAACTTCGCTTGCTACTGTTTTTGGGCACTTTTTTCCGGCTTCGACAATTCCTTCTCCGATGGCGTCTCGTCCAAAGCGACGGCCGCCACGGTATACATATTCGTTCCCGCCATATCCACGGGATCTAGTACGATTGTGCCCGGCTGCGAGACTACCCGTTTGAAGATCGAGAAAACACGATCATTGCCAGTCCACCTCGTCTTCCCGTTGCGCTCGGCCGCGTCGATCAACTCGGCACTTTCGTTCATTCCAATGTCTGCTCCCGTGTCGACAAAATCTTGCTTGAGCCAATCAGGCGTCTCGACACGATCGTCGAAAAGGACGTACAAGATCGCTGGCCGGAGCAAAGTGACGGAGATTTCCATTGGCCAGCCTTTATGGTCGTTGGCAGGCGCTACGTACTCGGCGTCTTGCAGAAACGCGGGTATCGGATTCGGCTCGATACCGCTCCACCGGTGACTGGGCCGGTCGACATACGCGAGACTTCCTTCTTGCAGATGCCGAACCACGATGTACCGGTCGCCCGCGCTCGTGTACACGTCGCCGATCACCCGCGTCTTTGCTTTGGGTAGATTCCGCACGAATCGAGCGCCGCACAGCTTGGCTTCCGCTTCTTCGTCGATTTGCGTCACCAAGCCCTGCTGACTGAAGCAACAAGCGTGGCCAGCGCTGAGTTCGTCGCGTTGCACGATGCGACCTTGAGGATCGAGCACTTCGGCGGCTATTTTCCCTTGGAAAACGTACACTTCCGTATCGCTTCTCTCGTTGACGACCACACCGAATTCGGTCCCCAGGTCAGTTAGCCGTGTCACCGGCGAGGTTACCGTGAATCCCCGCGCGCTTTTTGGCACCAAGGCGCTGAGGCGTCCTCGGTCGAGTACGGCGCTGTTATCGCCCGTTAGCGCCAGGGTCGCCGGGCCTTCCACCACAACGCGAGTTCCGCGGCCGAAGGTGATTTCCACAAATCCCGACTGCAATTGCAGTTGTTCACCCAGGGCCAAATCTTGCCCCTGGACGGGACGCAACCCACCTTGGCCCCAATGGGTTTCGTGACTCCCGGTCACCTTGGCTACTACCTGCTTCGCAACGGGAACGACAGCCTCACGCGCGAAACGCGGCGTGTGCAGCACGGCCAAAACCATTACCAGCGAGGCGGTCACCACCGACGCGACCACCAGGGCCAACGGCCGCGGGCGCGAGAGCACGTCGGCACCGCGAGCAATGACGCGCCGTGCCGGCTCTCCCGCCACGGCTTTGCCTGTCGCAATGGCCTGCCGAAGAAACCCAAACCGGGGCGTGGTCTCGGCGATCGCTGTCCCCGGTGCGGCGCGTTTGCCGAGAATGGCCGCCAATTGCATGTATTCCACGTAATACCGCCGGGCTTCCGCATTTTGTTCCAGCAACTCAGATAGCTGGGCGAAGTCGTGCTCCTCGATCGTGCCGTCGCGCAAGGCCGCTAGCCACGGGCTAAACTTCGGAGGAAGCTGGCTGCGATCGTTCACGCGACACCTCCCGAAGCCATTTTGCGGCGCACACAATCCAGCAACGAATCGTGAATACGACTGACCGCCTTGTACACGGCGTGAATCGATTTACCGATCCGCTCGGCAATCGCCGGTACCGTCTGGTTCTCCTCATAGCGCATCCGAAGAAGCTCGCGGTTGCGATCCGTGAGCCGACACAGACACTCCTGCAAAGCGTCTCGCCGGAAATCGCTTTCCGCGGCCGCTTGCCATGCTTCATCCGCCAGTTGCTCGAGCAACTCGTCGCGAAATCGCAACGGATTGTGTCGGGTTTTTTCGTGGAACTTCAGCGATTGCAGTCGGGCAAACTTCAGCCCCCATGCCGCGAAGTCGGTCCCCTCTTCGAACTGGTCGAACTTTCGCCACATGGCAGTGCTGGTCTCCTGAAGCACGTCCTCCGCGTCGGTCAAATTCGGCACCAGCGCGCAGATCATGCCGAAGAAACGATGCTCGTTGGCCAGAAACAGCCGCATGAATTTCTCAGGATCAGACGCGTGCATGGGATAACCACCAAGACAGGAGACAACCGCAGGCGTGGCACGAAGAGCGCACCCCCAGCGGTATAGGGAAATACGACGACCCAAGGACGTTTGGACAAAAAAGCGGCAAGTGCCCAAAAAATCCCCCAGAGAGGCTGCCCTCTCTAGAAAATTCTACCTTGCCGCCGGACGTAGCAATGTCCAGAGAGGCAAGAGAGCCCCCCCGAAAAAAGAGTCGGCCTGATCGCTTGCGTGCCACCAACTCCACCAGCGTCTTCGTTCCGATGACGCCGATGCGACGTTGGCCACTCGCCTCGCCGTACTGGCAGAGCCAACGGCACGCGCGTAGCGGCCTCAAGATGCCAGCAGACACGGGTGCCAGGAGCCCCGATTCTTCGAATTGGAAGAAACACTAGCTCGGCGGCCCTTGGTGCCCTTTTGAAGGCCGCTTTTTCGCAGGCCGTTTTTTCGCCGGGCGAGCCGTGCCCTTCGACTTCTTTCCGAATCGCGACGATGGCTTGGCCGACCCGGCCGCCGTTCGGCCCGATTTCGCTCCCGGCTTGCCGCCCGGTCTACGGCCCGGCTTTCCGGCCGGTTTCGCAGCCACGATCTTCTTGACCCGCGTATTGTCCTTTGGGTCAAGTCGATCCTTGGGACAGATTTGCAGGACCACACTTTCCGAGTCGGTGCCCGGCAGAGGGTAGCTCTTCAATCGCCGCAGGGCCAGTTTGTCCATCAATCCGAAGTGCCGGACCTCGTTGCGTTCTTCCACCCAGGCAGGACCCTTGATCAACAGAATACGCCCAAAACGCTGCCAGCGGGGGCGAAACCAATCGAGGATCTTTCGGATACGAGCGACGGCGCGGATCACCAGCGTATCGACCGGATGCCCGGCCAAAAACTGTTCGGCGCGGCCGTGGACCACGGGAACCTTCAGATTCAAGGCCTCGACGATTTGCCCCACAGCCGCGGCCTTTTTGGCCACCGACTCGCAAAGAATCACCTTCAGGTCGGGCCGGACGATCGCCAGCACGATGCCCGGCACTCCGCCGCCCGTGCCCACGTCGAGTATCTTCTCACCCTTCTCGATGAATTCAGCCAACGCCAAGCTGTCGACCAGATCCCGGCTGACGAACCGTTCGTAGTCGGTATGCCGGGTGAGGTTCAGGTGCTGGTTCATCTCCCACAACAAACGACAGTAGTCGTCGAGCCGATCGACCATCCGCTTCGGCAGGTGAATGTCGTGACGGGCCATCGCGGCGGCAAGGCTGTCGCCCGGACGTGTCTCGACAGACGGATCGGCAGGTTGCGATTCACACATGGCAAGCAGTCAGTGTTGTGGAAGGAAGGGACGTGACATTTACACAGGCATGCCCGAAGCAATGCCATGAAACCCACCATTTGACCGGTGATCGCGTGCCGCGTCAACACCCGGGCAGAAAACGTTGCCGCCAGGGCATCCGTCGCATCTTTTCTCCACACTAGCAGTTCCGGAGGGCTGTTACGTTACACGGAAGCCCCCGAGACTAATCCACGCTTGCCACCACATCCCAAGCCCACCTATTGCGTCCGGTGGGTCTTTTTATGTGTCGCGCAAACGCCCAACTCCCACCACCCCCACAGCCGTTGCCCAACCGTGTGTTCGGCGTCATACTGGGGAAATCCTGTCCAATGCCCCGGTATGCCGCTTATGCCAGAACTTGCCCGAGAAGAGTATATCGAACAGGCCTATTTCTTCCGCACCCTCCGTGAACGGATGAAGGAAGCCTATTCCACCCAGGAATTGCTCGATGCTATCCGTCACGAGGTCCTGGCCACGACGTCGTTGCCCCACGCCCTGGAGTTCATGGCCAGCGAGTTGAAGCTCAAAGGAGGGTTCGCCACGGCCATGGGTCATTTGGCCCATTACTTCACCCCGTTCCAAACCTACGTGGTGGCCGAAGCGGAAGAGGAAGAAGGCCGCTTCGATTTCCGCGTCTCCCTGGAGATTCTCGAAAAGGAAGCCGAATATCGGGCGCAAGGCCCTACGCCGCAAGGCATGTTTCTCTTCCAGTTCGAAACGCTCTGCCGCAACCGGCTGGGCTACGAACGTGGACTTCAAGCCATGGCCGGCGACTATCTCTACGACGACAACTGGCGCGAGTGGATCCTTACCGTGCGGCGCCAAATCGGACTGGTCGACTTCGCCGACATGATTTACGTTCGTAGCGAGTTGTATCGCAAAGACAAAGGAAAGGCCGAAAAGGCGATCCTCTTTGGCGAGAAAGAGGGCCGCATCGCATTGGCCAATCGCCGCAAGGACCCGTTGTATCTGTTCGCCGCACTGAACCGCCACCTCGGCTATCCCGGCGTGCCACGCCCCAAGCCGGAAGACACACAACGCTACATCTTGCCCACGCTGCAGCGCAAGGTAGAACGCCTGGAAAGCCGCGTTCGCCTGCTCGAAGAAGAACTCCGCGGCGGAATCAACCTAGCGCGATACTACAAGCGAAACCAAGCGTCGGGCGAAGAGGGACAACCATCGTCCTGAATGCTGCGAGTGCCCGCAGACGGCTTGGCAGCCTTTGCTGCGAAAGCGGCAAACGACCCGCTATTGGCACCCAATTGGTGACTTCAAGTCTGACGAACCCCAGGCTAGGGACAGAGGTCGTCGAACAACGCCAGCGTACGTTCGGCACTGCGACCGTCGAGGCGAATCCAGTCGTCGGCCGTTTGCCGATGGCCCTCGACCAGTGTGTCGTAATACGCCGGGCAGGAGAACAGTCGCTTGAGCGTCGGCTGTGCCTCTTCCCGTCGTTGGACGACGGCTATGCCTGGGCAACCGTCGAATATCGAAAGTCGTTGTTCGAGGATATCCAAGACCACGACCGGCTTGCCGCAGCCCATAGCCATCACGGCGGTCGAAGTGAACCCGCCGACCAGCGCGTGACAAATCGGCACCAGTCGCTCGATCGGCTCGTCGGCAATTATGGCTGCATGTCGCTGGGCCACGGCCTGATAGTCGGCCGGATTCGACTTGGGATGCAGACTCAACACCACCTGGGCGTTGTCAACCGAACGGAGCGTGCCCAGCAGCCACTCGATCTCCTCCCAGTGTCGTTGCCAGGAAGTCAGCCGGTGTTCGCCATACTGGGGTACTGCACACAACAGGATGGGACGCCGAGGGTCAAGCTGATGCTTCTGGCAAAACGCCGTACGATATTCACCCTGCGCGAGCAGCACACGATAGACTCGATCAGACGACACCCGGCCCGTCGTAACGATCCGCTGCGGATCCACCCCCAATTCTTCGATTTGCTGGCCAGTACGAGGGCTCTCGACGGCAACACGGTCGGCCAGTCCTCCCCCTACGGCGAGCGGATACGGATTCAGAATCCCCTCTCGGTGCGCTGCCAGCACGGCTTCGCCCGACAGGAAGAGCATGGGCTGGCCGTCTTCACACGGGATGACCATCCCCGGGAATTCCTCGGCCACCCGCCGGTTCACCCAACGCTTCATGCCGAAGGTGAATTCCCAGTCGGGATTCATGCGGCGCTGCATTGCAACGGCCTTAATGTCGGAGAGTGCCCAGGGCAAGACGACCGACGGAATTCCCCGCATTCGCCCACGGACAACCAAGGCCGTCTCCAGTCCGACCAAGCGGTCGCTCGGCATGATGAGCAGGTCGGGCCGGGCCTTGTCGAGCAATGCGTCGGCCCGGTCGATCGCTTGACGGAATTTTCGCCGATATCGTGCGTATCGCGTCGCCACACCAATCGGCGAGGCATACCAGCCGTTCCGAAGTGACCGTAGCGGCGCGAATTCCTTCCAAAAACCGTTCTGGCTACCCTGACACTTCGGTGGCGCCGTTTGCGCCGCTGGACTCGAGCTGGCCGTACAAAGCGAGGCAGAGCCGATCACCTCATGACCTGCCGCACGAATTTGCTCGTGCCAATGAGCAGGACAGTTGAAGTCGATCACGAAGCGACAACCGTAGCGGCTACCAGCCGCAAGATCTTCGCCCAGCAGCAGCATTTCCTTCAGCGAGGCCGGATGCGACGGCAGAAAAACTACGCGCCGTAACGAAGTACGTACGCGCGTCGCCCTGCGCCCTCGCGGCCATGCGACGGCTCGCGTCATTCTTGACTCCCTCAGACACCACAAGAAAAGTAGCCCCTGCCTCGCAAAGAGAAGAGCAACGTCTTTCGTTGCCAACACGGCCGTGACACCTTCCTCCGCCTCAAGCTGCCTTTCGTTGGTGCTTGCCTACGAGGAAGTCACTCGCGTTTGGCGTTGACAACTGCGCAGCGTCAACCGAGAAAACGTGTCATTGCGAGGCTCTGGGAACAAGAATCGGCGTCGAAGGACCGTGACTGTTACAGAAACTAGAAAATCGAGGCAGAATTGCCCGGAAAAGAATTGCCCAAGGCCCCTTACGGGGCAAGGCAACTTATCCCAGCGGGTGAGACCGCGGGAGATCAGCAGAATAGATTTTTTCTCGCTCCCGCACTTTGCGCGAGAACTCCCCCCCCCGACGTTTGACATCGAACACAGCAAGGATCTATGGCACTGCCGGCCCCTTGCCTACGCGGGGTTCCCACGCATGACGAAGCGTGGGAACCAAAAGCGCGAAGGCCAGTTATCGCCGCGGACCGACCTCACGCAAGGTGGGCAACGCCGTGTTCGATTGTTCGCCAGCGGCCTTGCCCCGTGGGCGTTGGCTCGTGCCGGCTAGAAAATTGTCGATCGTGGCAAGCTGCTGCAACTGCTCGAAGAACTGCCCCATCGCCAGTCGCTGCTTCTTTTCATAGATTACTTCGTACAACTCGTCCTTGACCTCCTCGTACTTCACGCCGGTCGATTCGGTCTGGCCGAGGCAATAGAGCACGATGTAGCGTTCGCCCATCTGGATCACGGCCGACAACTCACCCGGCTTCAACTCGAAGGCCTCTTTTTCGAGATCCGGCTGCCCGCCGTACTTGCGGATCGGCGGCACCTCACCCCGCAACGCCCGACTGCTCGGCTCGATCGAGTACTCCTCGGCCAGATCGCCGAAATACTCGACAGTGGGATTCTTTCGGGCCATCTCCCAAACCTGGATTGCCCGGCGCTGATTGTTCATCACAATCGCCAAGCATCGCACACGCGGACCGTAGTTGGCCTCGAATCCCTTGCGGATGTCGGCGGGAGCAACGACCACGCGGTCTCCGACCAGCTTCTGCAAGGCCAGCGACGGCCACACCGTATCGCGACGGTACACGTCGATCGACACCCCCTGCTCCTCGGTGACCAGCGCGAGCCATTTCTCGACATCCGCCGAACCATCGTCTTTCGGCGGCACGGAAAACGACGCCATTCGGGCGACTTCGCGATCGATGTCTTCTTCAGTGATTTTGACACGCCGCTTTTCACACTCGATCTCCAAAAGCTTGCGGCTGACAACTCCTTCGAGAACTTCTTCGCCGTGGCGTTCGATGCACGCGTCGGACAACGCGGCAATCGACACCGATCGGCCGTTGACCAACGCCGCCACGCCCGGCATCTGTGTCCGGCGGGACGGATCGTTCATCACGTTTTGCACCTTGGCCACTTCCTGCAATTGGGCGAAGATGTCGTTGGAGACTTTGCGAAGCTTCTGGTCGCGAATGATCTGTTCAAGCTGTGGCGCTACCAGTTCGTAGTTGACCGCCCGGGCACCCGGCAGCAATCGCTCGCGTCGGAGAATCACGTATTGCCCGCCAGCCTGAATGATGGGCGAAACGTCACCATCGCCCATGTTGAACACGGCCTGTTCGATCTGCGGATAGGATCCGTGTTTGCGGATCGGCTGGATCACTCCCTTATCGGCGGCGCTGGCGTCGTCGGAAAGTTCCTTGGCCACATTGCCAAAGTCCTCGGGATTGGCCTTCACCCGATGATAGGCCTTTTCGGCCTTCGCTCGGTCTTTACAGGCGATCAGCCGTGCCTTGACCGCTGGTCCGTATTTGAGCTCGTACGCCCGGCGCATCTCTTCCGGCGAAACTTCGAGCTGTTCGCCAGCTAATCGCCGCAGGGCCAAGGTTGGCCAGATAATGTCGTTGGCGTATTGTGCGGCGCTGATTCCTCGTTCGACTTGCAGCAACTTCAACCACTGATCTCGCGGCAGCTTGAACCGCTTGGCCATACGGTCGATTTCCGTCTCGACCTCGGCATGCGTAATCGTGATACCACGTTGCTTGCACTGCTGGGCAATCAGGTACTTGTTGATCAGGTTCTCCAACACTTCCTCGCCATAGTGGCGGAGGCACTCCCGGGCAAGATCGTCGCGGGTGACTTGGCGGCCGTTCACCAAAGCCACGATCTCGGGAATGGCCGACTCGCCGGCTTTAGGCTCCTCGTTGCTGGCTGTTCGGGGCCGAGAAGAAGAGGCTGCCCGGGTGGTGGAGTTCGAGGCGGCCGCGCCACTTGTGCGTTGGGCCGTCGGCCCGACCACAACCCGGCTGCGATCAGTGGAGTCGGCCTGAGCCGATTCGATCCCCCAGTAGTACCGGATAGTGACACAGGCGGCCAACACGGCGAAGCCTGCCAAGATCATTACCAAACGAGCCTTCCCGGCTCGTGTGCGCGCTGTGCGGAACGCGAAGAGTTGGTGGGTCATTGCGGTTCCTCCTTAAACCGTTTCTGATTAACGAGTTGCGCACCAAGCAACTAGAGTGGTGCACGATTGCGGGTGTCGCAGTATAAAAGAGGTTCCCCCCGCGAGACAAGAGCGATTCTCAGAACACACACCCAACAAGGGAGCCGACCAACGCATGGGAATAGGGAGTCTTTGGGTGTTCGAACTGCGAATTCAGGATTCCCCCACCGCTCGCGGCTCTGCCTTCCCGTCCCGGGCAAAACCTCAGCGATTCCTTCCGCTGAGGTTTTTTCGTAGGAGCCAGCCGAGTCTTTCTTGGCCCGAACTGCTAGCAGTGGCGGTGAACTGTGGTCGTCCACGCAGCTCTCCGTATCCCTGCGGCACCCGAGTGCAACACCTCTTGACGAAAACACCGCCTTCATTACGCTAGGGGATAGTGCCCCTCCTCGCGAAGGGATGTTATTTTCATGCAGTTTTCTGGGTTTTCTCCAGGAGGGCGTTATGTTGCGCCGACAAACGCTGCTTTGCTTGGTGGTGGGCACCATCTCGGTTGCCGTGCCGAACCTGGTCTTCGCCCAGGACAGTAGCGGAGGAGTGTCGCCGACTCCTACCGATCCGAAGCAGTTTTCGCTCGACGAAGGCAACGTCGGGGTTTTCTCGCCAGTGACTCCCGTGGACGCCAACGACCTGTCCAGCGCGACACCGGGAATCGAAGGCATGGGCTACCTGTACCAGACGTTTAACGGCAACCTTCAACCCTTCGCGCCGATGGGGCTTCAGAATGCTGTCGTCAACCCGTTTGACCTGGGGCTTCGGCGAAACATCCAGCAACCTGGAGCTCCGCGGCAAACCCACAAGGACGAAGTCGATGCGCTCAGTTACGGCAGCGACTTCCTCTTCTTAGACGGCACGCTTACAGGAAATACCGAAACGACCGATACCCCCTTCTTCGAACGCGATCTGTTCCCCGGTGCGGAACCGCTGGTCGTCGGGAGTAGTCGGTTGGGCATCGAGTTTTCTACCGACGCTGACGCCAAGGGCGTAGCTGGCAGCGGTGTAGCGGGTGTTGTTGCGTCGTCTCCTCTGAAACCGTCCAGCCACGTTTACCTTTCGCCGTCGAACGGAGTGAATACGGTGCTCTACACGCAGACGGCCCTGGGTATCTTCTACACCGACAACGTAGACGCCTACGAGAACGCCCCTACGCCCTTGGCTCCACTACAAACGCCCAACGAGCTTGCCCTGACACCGAACACCCTGATGTCGAAAATCTACTATAGTGTCGACAACGAAACGATAGGCTACAGCCCGGCGGCCACCGGTATCCCCAACGCCGTCAATACGCAATCGGTACTGCGGGAAGCGGCCGGCGACATTTTCGTGGCTATCGGCAACGGCAGCCTGTTGCTGGTCGACGAAGGGCAACTCGGCCTTTGGGCCGGGGGCGACGACCTGGCCGACAACCTCGATGCCCTGGTTTTGCTGGTCGACCCCGCCCTTGTCGAAACGCGAATTCAAGCGGCCTTGGATGCGTTTGACCCAAAGAACCCAAATTCGGGACTGGGCATTACCCAACCGTTGCTGACTGACGCAGACCAAGCGCACATACTGTTCTCAGTTGCCGAGGGCGGCATCGGGCTGGATGGCTCGGCGGTCGACTACGAGCATCGGATCAACGCTTCGGAAGAATCGGCCGACCTGTTCTACAGCAATCTGACGGGCCAAAACTGGCTAATGTACGAAGCCACCGACTTGGCCCTCTTGGAGCACGACGAACTCAACGCCCTCGACACGCAGATTCCCGAGCCGGGCACCCTGGCACTCGCACTGATGGCATTGCTCTGCGTCGCTTGGCGGCTCGGATGCCGCTAGCTCGGATTTTTCACAACCGAATCAACCACGGAGGGCACTGAGAAGAGAGAATTTGCACGGAACGATAGCCGTTGCCTGACAATAAAGCGACCAACGGAAGCGAATTCCTGCCTCGGTGCGGTAGCACCGGTTTGGTTAGCGGCCCTGACGCTCCGTGATCTCCGTGTCTCCGTGGTGAAACATCCAGGCGAGGCGAGGTAGTGCTTTGTCCTTTTGAGCACCATCCGCCCATAAAAAAACGGCGACCCAACTCCAAGAGTCGGGCCGCCGGTTCTCGCCAGACCATTCCTTCTGAGTGGTTGTCAGAAGGGAGGCGTCTTATCGCTTTCGCTTACTTGCAGCCAGCCGGCTCGCAGCAGGCGGGCTCGCAGCACTTCGGTTCGCAGCAGACGGGCACTGGGCAGCATACTTTGACCGGAACCTGCTTGCAGACGACTCGCGGTACACAACGGGTGACCGTGTAGGGCACCTTCTTCGGCACCATGCGGACACAATTGACCGTCTTGGTGTAGTTCACCGGCTTGCACACGGTGTAGGGTACCATCTTCGTGCACACTTCGGGCACCATCTTGCAGACCTTGTAAGGAATCTGCTTTGTGTGGCACTCTTTGACCATCTTGCAAACCTTGTAGGTGCAAGTCTTCACCCGTTGCTCGGGCACCATCTTGCAGACCTTGTAGGTGCAGGTCTTCACCCGCTGCTCGGGCACCATCTTGCAAACCTTGCAGGTGCAAGTCTTCACCCGCTGCTCGCGGACCATCTTGCAAACCTTGTAGGTGCAGGTCTTCACCCGATTCTCGCGAACCATCTTGCAAACCTTGTAGGTGCAAGTCTTCACCCGTTGCTCGGGCACCATCTTGCAAACCTTGTAGGTGCAAGTCTTCACCCGTTGCTCGGGCACCATCTTGCAGACCTTGTAGGTGCAGGTCTTCACCCGCTTCTCGGGCACCATCTTGCAGACGGTGTAGGTGCAGGTCTTCACCCGATTCTCGCGGACCATCTTGCAGACCTTGTAGGTGCAAGTCTTCACCCGTTGCTCGGGCACCATCTTGCAAACCTTGTAGGTGCAGGTCTTCACCCGCTTCTCGGGCACCATCTTGCAGACGGTGTAAGGAATGCGCTTCTCGCGGCACTCTTTGACCATCTTGCAGACTTTGTAGGTGCAGGTCTTCACCCGCTTCTCGGGCACCATCTTGCAGACGGTGTAAGGAATCTGCTTGACGCAAGTCTCACGCACGTACTTTACGCACTTCACTTCCTTCTCGCAGATCTCCGGTACCCACACGCGGCAGCGAGTGACGGGTGCACAGCAAGCGGGCTCGCAGGCAGCCGGTTCGCAGGCGGCGGGCTCGCAGCACTTGGGAGCGACTTCGCGAGTTTCCCAGTGACCCGAGCAAACCTTGATCTTCTTCGTGTAGTGCACCGGCTTGCAGACCGTGTAGCGGCACTCGCGAGTACGCGCTTCGTGGACCGGCTTGCACACCGTGTAGCAGATTTCCTTCGTACGAGTTTCCCACACCGGCTTGCACACCGTGTAGCGGCAGACCTTTTCACGGGTCTCGTATACCGGCTTGCACACCGTGTAGCAGATATCCTTCGTGCGAGTTTCCCACACCGGCTTGCACACCGTGTAGTTGATCTCTTTCGTACGAGTCTCCCACACCGGCTTGCACACCGTGTAGTTGGTCTCTTTCGTACGAGTCTCGTACACCGGTTTGCACACCGTGTAGCAGATCTCTTTCTGGCGAGTCTCCCACACCGGCTTGCACACCGTGTAGTTGATCTCTTTCGTACGAGTTTCCCACACCGGCTTGCACACCGTGTAGCAAATGTTCTTCGTACGAGTTTCCCACACTGGCTTGCAGACCGTGTAGTTGATCTCTTTCTGACGGGTTTCCCACACCGGCTTGCACACCGTGTAGCAAATGTTCTTCGAGCGGGTTTCCCATACCGGCTTGCACACCGTGTAGCAGATGTCCTTCGTGCGGGTTTCCCACACCGGCTTGCACACCGTGTAGTTGATCTGCTTTTGACGGGTTTCCCACACCGGCTTGCACACCGTGTAGTTGCAGGTGCGAGTCCGCGTCTCCCAGACCGGCTTGCACACCGTGTACTTGCACTCACGGTAGCGGGTCTCGGGAACGTATTTTACACAGTCCACCTGCTTCTGCTCGCAAACGCGTTCGTAGCAGGTCTTGTAGCAGGTGTACTGGCATTTCTCGTAAACCACCTGCTTGCACGTCTTCATGACAGTATGGCACTGCATCTCGCAGCAGTCATTTCGGGAGCAGCGATACCGGGCAACGCCACAGTAGCTAGCATCAGCCGAAGCAACCACTGCTGCCAGCAGCACCGCCGCCAGCAGCGGCACACCTAGCAGTTTCTTCATCTTCACGCCTCCTTCAAGCACCACGAGGTTCATAAGGGCCTGGTCTAACGATTACAGAGTCCGCCAAAGATTTCTTCGGACCTCCAACTCGCCGTACATTAGCAGCATTCCCGAGTTTACGCCTACACCCTTAATGTTTTGCAAAGTGTATACGACGCATCCAGCCGAAACGTGCTATCCACAGGATTCGTTATCGTCAACTTAGGGCACCCGTATTACCCGAAGAGTGTACCATATTGACCCCTTATTGAAACACACAGGCCGTATAATCCGTACTTCCGACAAACTAAGCAACCACCCCACCACACAACCCACCACACAGAGGGAAGCAAGCACTGTATCCCCTACAGTCCAACACACCGCGCGAACAAAAGACCGCTTCGGGCAAACAACCTGAAAGAAATTCCGCCCCGGCAACTACCCGGCCCACCCGACCGCCGGCAAAATCGCCGCGACATGCATCGCCACGGGAGATCGACAAGGACATTCCTACTTGACGCCCCACCGAACACGACCTAGGTATTCGTAACGGAATGCGACGGCAACCCAACTGCGCCCATGTCCGCCAAAGGACGCAGCAAGAATTGCCCACGTCACAATCCCGTTGACTAACAGGAAACCGGCGGCTGTGTCGGCCACCGGGCAAAGATTAAGCCTTAATGGGCGTCTGCATCGCGAAGCAAGCAAAAGGCGACCAACGGGAACTCGGATCCACAGGTTTTCATTCCCGAAGGTCTACCCTCTTTCGAGATCCAGGCCTCAACGAGGAGTGGTTGCCCAAAAAACGGGCCCCGAAACAGTCTCGTTTTTATGCGAAAGGAAGACAACGCCATGAAGAACCGTCGTCGCAATGCTTTTACTCTGATCGAAGTGCTGATCGTCGTGATCATCATGGCGGTGCTGGCCGCCACGATCATCCCCCAGTTCTCCTCGTCGACCAACGACGCCAAGGAGAGCTCGCTGAACTTCAATCTGCACACCATCCGCTCGCAGATTGAGATGTACAAGGTTCATCACCTGGGCAAGTATCCCAAGGCGTCGACGTTCGACACCCAGATGACCAAGGCAACGAACGTCGAAGGCACGGACTCTGGCGATACGCCTTACGGCCCCTACATCCAGGGCGAAATTCCGGCCAACCCGTTCAACGGCAGCAACACAATTGCCTCCATAACCACAGTCGATGGCAAAGCACCGACCGCTGTAGCCAACGCCACCGATGGTTGGCAGTACGATGAGGAAACCGGCGGTTTCTACCCGAATAACGCCGAGTACTTCGCGGACCAAGGCGAGGGTGAAGAGGACTAACCGCCCTCCACAAACCTAGTACTGCGTCAAGTTCGAAATGGCGAGTTGGGTGTCACTGGCTGCTAGCCAGGCAAGTGACAAACACGGGCAAAGCTGCCCGTGCCACCCGTCCGTGCAACCCAACAGGCCTCCGGTCGCCCCATGGTGCCCGGGGGCCTGCTTTTTTTCTTGCCAACCCGCGTTGCGAAGCCGTACAAGCGGCCACCCACGACAAACGCCCACAAGATCTCGCGGAATTGCAGTACACCACTTGCCCAATCGCGGCCGAGAAAATAGGATACGTTCAGTTCAAACACTACCCGGTGGTGTAATTGGCAACACAAGGGATTTTGGTTCCCTCGTTCCAGGTTCAAGTCCTGGCCGGGTAGCTCTTCTTAAATGGTAGCCAAGACGGTACTTGCGCAGTGGCGCGGGGCCGCCTTTTTTTGTTCTTGCCCTGCCGATTCACGGGTGACGATGCCCTTGAATCGCCGTTCGCCCGGTGGGTTTCTGGCGGAAGTGGCTCTAGATTTGTCGAAGTGCCAGATTTACCGAAGTGGATGGGCCAGGGCTGCCGAAGAGCAGACGGTCCCGCTAGGTGGTGGTCTGAGTCGGTTGACGGGCCGAACGTAAACCGCTAGACTGGTGGGCTTATCATCCTGAACGGTCCAGGGTGAATGGTGAAATGTCTCAGACCGAATCGCGACCTAACGCCGGACACCCCTCCGCGAGAGGGAAATCGCCGGTGTGCCTTCTGCAAGAGGAGTTTTATCGTGGCTACTGTTCTAGTCAAAGAATTGATCGAAGCAGGGGTTCACTTTGGCCACCGGGCCAGCCGCTGGAACCCCAAGATGCGTCCCTATATCTTTGCGCGACGCAATTTGATCCATATTATCGACGTCCGGGAAACAGTGCGGGGGCTGGTTCGTGCCCGCAAATATCTGCAGCGTGTGGCGTCCGGCGGCAGCTTGGTGCTGTTTGTGGGAACGAAGCGTCAGGCATCGGATACGATCGAAGCCCAGGCCAAACGCTGCGGTATGCCCTACGTAAGCGACCGCTGGTTGGGCGGCACGCTGACCAACTTCCGCACCATCCGCAGCCGGCTGGGCCGTCTGGAAGAACTCGAGTCGATGCGCGAGACCAACGAGATCGCCGCTTACTCGAAGAAGATGCAATCGTCGTTGAACCGCGAATATCGCAAGATGTTTCGCAACCTCAACGGCATGCGTACTATGAACCGCCTGCCGGAGGTTCTCGTGGTGGTCGATCCCCGCAAAGAGAAGAATGCGATCCGCGAAGCCCAAAAGTTGGGCATTACGACGGTCGCCCTGATCGACACCGATTGCGACCCCGAGCAGGTCGACCTGCCGATTCCGGGCAACGACGACAGCATTCGGTCGATCGAGATCATCATGACGTTGTTGGCCGACGCCGTGTTGGCAGGCAAGGCCGAGTCGGGTGCTCTGAAAGACGGTTCTCCCGCACCCGCTGAAGCTGCTGCCGCAGACAGTGCTGGCTAAACAATCGGTGCTGGCTAAGCAAGCAGTGCTAACTAAGCAAACGGTGCTGGCCAAGAGCAGGCGTGCCGGCTAAGTAAAACATGCCTGGGTAAGCGGACGTGTCGACGGAAGCCGTCGGAAACATACATTCCGCGTTATGGGGCATCGGGTCGACCACTGCGAAGTGGCCAAACAGCCCCAGCCCGCATGATCCACACTGACTTAGACGACTTCTCATCGCGTGGCACGATCACTCGTCGAGAGGCCGCGCGACACGGGCGCATCGTGGTGCTGCTTATCGCGGCACTGCAACATATTACAAGGTCAGAGACAACACAAGCAAACCTATTCCCCGACTACAAACCAGATTTTCACGGAGAATATTCCCATGGCAGAAATCACCGCCGCCGCAGTAAAGGCTTTGCGCGAAAAGACAGGCTTGCCGATGATGGAGTGCAAGAAGGCCCTCCAGGCCGCCGACGGCGACGAAAACAAGGCCATTGAAGAGCTTCGCAAAGCGGGCATGAAGACGGCCGAGAAACAGGCCGGACGCGAGACCAGCGCCGGACGGATCGCCGTGTACACCGACCTCGACGCCGGCGTGGGTACGATCATCGAATTGCAGTGCGAATCGGCACCGGTGGCCAGCCATCCCGAGTTCATTCAGTTGGCCAACGATCTGGCCCAGCAGTTGGCCACCGGCCCGGGTGCTGCTACGCCGGAAGAACTGCTTAAGCAGAAGTCACCGAGCAAGCCGGAAATCACCCTGAAAGAGCAGTACGACGAACTGTACAACCGCATCCGCGAGAACTTCAAGTTTGAGCGGCTCGAGCGGATCGACGGTCGCTGCGGCGGCTACGCCCACCACAACGGTGCGGCCGGCGTGCTCCTCGAGATCGAGGGCGGCGATGGTGCCTTGGCCAAGGATATCTGCATGCACGTGGCCGCTATGCGTCCGGCGGCGTTAGTTAAGGAGGAACTCGATGCAACCTTGGTCGCCAAGGAACGCGAGATCCTCACCGAGGCCGCCCGCCAAGAAGGCAAGCCGGAGAGCATCCTCGATAAGATGGTCGAAGGCCGGATGCGCAATTTCTTCGCCGAACGATGCCTCACCGATCAGGTCTTCGTCAAGGCCGAGGACGGAAAGGCCACCGTTGGCGAGGTTGCCAAGAAGGCCGGCATGAAGTTGCTGAAGTTCGTCCACTGGGAACTCGCCAAGGAGTAGTCGCCGATGCGGGAAGGTGAATCCTCGACCCAGGGCCAACGTCGCGTGGTTCTGAAGATCTCCGGCGAAGGCTTTGTCCACGCCGGAGAACGTGGCATCGCGATGGATGCCGTGTTGCATATCGCGCAACAGACTTATCGGGCAGCCCAACACGGTGTGCAAATTGCCATCGTTATCGGTGGCGGCAACATCCTCCGTGGTGCCCAGTTCACCTCGGGTAACTCGGGCATCCACGAGGCCACGGCCCATTATATGGGCATGTTGGCCACCGTGATGAACGGCCTTGCGCTGCAAGACGCCCTGGAGTCGTTGGGTTGCGACACCCGACTGATGACGGCCATCAAGATGGACGGCGTCGCCGAACCCTACATTCGGCGTCGCGCCCGGCGTCATCTGGCCAAAGGACGGATTATCATTTTGGCGGCAGGTACCGGCAGCCCGTTTGTCACGACCGACACGGCCGCCGCCCAACGGGCCCTGGAACTGGATGCCGACGCCCTGCTGAAGGCCACGCGAGTGGATGGGGTCTTCAGCGACGACCCCGAAAAGAACCCCCACGCAGTGCTCTACGGCGAATTGAGCTACGACGACGTGCGTCATCAAAACCTTCGGGTAATGGACCACGAAGCCATCACGAAGTGTTCTGAATACACCATGCCGGTACTCGTGTTCAATTTCCGCAAGGAAGGCAACATTGAGCGGGCCGTACTGGGCGACCGCGTCGGAACATTGATAACAGCAAAGCAAGAGTAAGCGACGGCTACGAAACAAAAAGGAACCGAACCATGACGGCAGACGAAATCCTCCTGGATATCGAAGAACGCATGGAAAAAACGGTCGCCAAGCTGAAGAGCGACTTGGCGGGAATTCGCACCGGCCGAGCCAACCCGGGGTTGGTCGACTCGCTGAAGGTCGAAGCCTATGGCTCGCCCACGCCGCTGAAGCAGATTGCCTCGGTCGGCGCGCCGGAACCCACCCAAATCCTCATCCGTCCTTACGATCCGGGCACGCTGAAAGACATCGAAAAGGCCATCCAAACCGCCGACCTCGGTTTCAATCCGCAGAACGACGGCCATGTGATCCGCCTGAATATCCCGCCATTGTCGACCGAGATGCGTCGCAAGATGGTTACTCGGGTAAAGGAACTGGCCGAAGAAACCAAGGTTTCGCTACGCAACATCCGCCGCGACGGCAACAAGGTGGCCGACGTCTCGGAAAAGGATAAAGACCTCTCGGAAGACGAACGCGATAGCGTCAAGGACGATATCCAAGAGCTCATCAAGGACTACGAGAAAAAGATCAACGAGGCGGCCAAAGCCCGCGAAAAAGAGGTCATGGAGAACTAGCCTCACGGTTCTCTGCACTATCATCCCCAGCAACGCAACTCGGGTGCCAGGCCCACGCTTGCGTAGGCATGCTAAAAACTTCCGTAACCGTGCCCACGCAACCGCGGGCACGGCACCCGTTTCTGTCATCTTCCGCTTGCTTGCCGCCACTTCGCTCTGGCTAATTGCTTTTTGCGTTTGCCGTTCTGCAAGCATTTGCTGGCCCCCGTCTGCCAGGGCTGTTATGCTGGATAGTCACCAGTGTTCCGTCAAACTTCGATTGACGGACTGGGTGCCAATGGCGGCTTGTCCGCCGTTGCCAGTGGTCTATCGATAAAATCCAATAACGCCAGCACAACAGGAGAGAACGAAATGCGTGCCCACAGTACTACCCTCGTTGCGGCCATCCTGTCGATCGTTCTGAGCGTCTCCGGCCTGGGCGTGGCAGCCGATCCGGCGCAGTTCAATTACGACGAAAGCAAGGTTCCCGCATACACCCTGCCCGATCTGCTGACGCTCACCAACGGGCAAACGGTCGCCGATGTTGAAGTGTGGCAACAACAACGGCGTGGCGAGATTCTTCGTCTCTTCGAACAACAGGTCTATGGCAAGTCGCCGGCGCGACCGAAGGATATGACCTTCGAAACTCGCTCGGTCGACAACCACGCGTTCAACGGCAAGGCCACGCGAAAAGAGATTCGCGTTCGTTTCGGCCAGGGTGCGTCTTGCGCGAAGATGGACATCCTTCTCTATCTACCCAACGATGTGAAGCGACCCGTGCCCACGTTTTTGGGCATGAACTTCTTCGGCAACCACTCGATTCACCCGGATCCCGGCATCACACTCTCCGACGCCTGGATGCGTGACAATCCACAAAAGGGAGTCGAGAACCATCGGGCCACGGAGAAGTCGCGCGGCGCAAGCAGTAGCCGCTGGCCGGTCGAACGGATTCTCGCACGCGGCTACGGCCTGGCCACGATCTACTACGGCGATCTCGATCCCGACTTCGACGACGGCTTCCAAAACGGCATCCACCCGTTGTTCTACGAAAAGGGTCAAACCCGACCGACCGCCGACCAATGGGGATCGATAGCAGCCTGGGCTTGGGGCCTGAGTCGGGCGATGGACTACTTCGAGACCGACGCCAACGTGGACCACCGGCGCGTGGCCGTGATGGGCCATTCGCGACTCGGCAAGACCTCACTCTGGGCCGGGGCCCAAGACGAACGTTTTGCGTTGGTCATTTCCAACGACTCGGGCTGCGGTGGGGCCGCGTTGAGCCGCCGGCGGTTCGGCGAAACCGTGGCACGAATCAATACGGTCTTTCCCCACTGGTTTTGCGATAACTTCAACCAATACAATAACAATGAAGACAAGCTGCCCATCGACCAACACATGCTCATCGCCCTGGTGGCCCCGCGTCCGGTGTATGTGGCCAGCGCGGAAGAAGACCGTTGGGCTGACCCCCATGGCGAGTTTCTTTCGGCCAAGGGCGCCGATCCGGTCTACCGGTTGCTGGGCACCGAGGGCATGGCGGCCGACGACATGCCGGCGGTCGAGAAACCCATCACCAGCCGCATCGGCTACCACATCCGCCGCGGCCGTCACAACGTGACCGACTACGACTGGAACCGCTACATGGACTTCGCCGACCGGCACTTGCCCCAAGCAGTCCATACCGAGCAAAAATAGTCGAGCTTGCGAACGAAGAAAGAAAACGAGCGGTAGATGGCACCGCAACGATGAATTCTTAAGGATGAAGTAGAAAGGCCGATGTCATCCTTCATACGTTACTCAAACTGAAAGCTGAAGGAAGCCGCAGATGAACGCAGATACGCGCAGATGAAAAAGATGACTTGAAAACCTGTGGCATCCGGCGAATCACGCCGTGAAGACAACGCTTTGAAAAGCTTGTCACACCAGATAGCCCGTTTGATGCCAGCCCCCCTTTCTATCTGCGTTTATCCGCGTCCATCTGCGGCTGCGACCGTCAGAATTGTATTCAGTTTGAGAGTACTTTGGAATTCATACTTCATCCTTTCCGCCGCCTTTCAATTCCGTCCATCTCGTTCATCTTGTCATAAGCGAATCTCTGTGAACAGTCACCAGAAATTGGAATTGATCGCCACCTCGACTTTCGGCCTGGAGGCCGTCGTGCGGCGCGAGTTGGCCCAGTTGGGCTACGAAGGTCGTGTCGTGCGGCCCGGCTGGATCCTTTTCGAGGGCGACTCGACGGCGCTGTGCCGCGCGAACCTCTGGCTCCGCGCGGCCGATCGGGTGTTGTTGCGAGTCGGTGCGTTCGAGGCCACCGACTTCGGCCAACTTTTCGACCGCACCCACGCCCTGCCCTGGCACGAGTGGATCCCGGCCGACGCCGCGTTTCCCGTGGACGGCCGCTCGATCAAGTCGCAGCTCAGCAGCGTGCCGGCTTGCCAGAAGATCGTCAAAAAGGCAGTGGTCGAGAAATTGCGTGCCACCCATGGGGTTTCGCAACTCGAAGAGTCGGGCGCAATGCACCGCATTGAGATCGCCCTGCTGGAAAACGAAGCGGCCCTGCTGCTGGACACGACCGGTGCAAGTCTCCACAAACGCGGCTATCGTAAGCTGGTCGGCAAGGCCCCACTGAAGGAAACCCTGGCGGCGGCCCTGGTGCTGTTGAGTTTCTGGAAGCCGGATCGGCCGTTGATCGACCCGTTCTGCGGCTCGGGCACCATCCCGATCGAAGCCGCGTTGATCGGGCGGAACATCGCGCCGGGTTTGCATCGCGAGTTTGCCGCCGAAGCATGGCCTGCGATTGCTGCATCGCTTTGGGAAGAAGCCCGGCGCGAGGCTGAAGCAGCCATGCGACCGCCGCTGGCCGAACGAATCATCGGCACGGACAACGACCTGGCCGCGTTGAAACTCGCCCGGCACCACGCCGAAGCGGCTGGCGTGGCCGACGACGTCCACTTCCAACAGCACGACTTCGCCGAACTCAGCAGCAAACGCCGCTACGGCTGCCTGATTACCAACCCACCCTACGGAGCGCGACTGGGCGAGCGTTTCGAGGCCGAAGCCGTTTACCGCACGATGCCGGAGGTGCTGCGGCGTCTGAAAACCTGGTCACACTACATCCTCACGTCGCACGCTCGCTTCGAAGACCTGGTAGGCCGTAAGGCCGATCGCCGGCGCAAACTGTACAACGGCCGGATCGAGTGTACTTATTACCAATTCCACGGTCCGCGGCCGGGCGAAGCTTTCGACGACGGCATCGCCGCCGTGCGACAGCGTCTGGCCGCCGCAACGCCCAAGGAGTCGACCGCCGCGACCGAAGTAAACGTCGGCTCGGCCGCTGCAAGCGACACGGCAGTCCAATCGCCCGTTGTCGAGGAGGTCGCGGCCGACGAGGCCCAGTCCGTGACAGCCGAAACCGACGCGGTTCAGCCCGTAGCCACCGCAGTAGCCCGACCGGCGTTTGGCGGCCTATTGCCCGAGGCTGGTCGCCAGGCTGAAGAATACGCCAATCGGCTGCGAAAACGGGCACGTCACCTGCGGCGCTGGCCGAAACGGGGAATCTACTGCTATCGACTCTACGAACGCGACGTGCCCGATGTTCCCTTGGTGGTCGACCGCTACGAAGGTTGTCTGCACGTAGCCGAATTCGAGCGGCCCCACGACCGCACGCCCAGCCAGCACGCCGACTGGCTCGACCTGATGATCCGCACCACGGCCGACGTACTCGACGTGCCGCACGACCGCGTCTTCTTCAAACAACGACAACGGCAGCAAGGAACCGCACAGTATGAACGTTGCGCCGAGGCGGGCCAAGTGTTTGTCGTCCGCGAAGGAGGACTGCGGTTCGAGGTGAACCTGTCCGACTACGTCGACACGGGCCTGTTCCTCGACCACCGCCTTACCCGAGACATGTTCCGCAAGGCGGCCCAAGGGCGCCGGGTGTTGAACCTGTTTGGCTACACGGGCGCGTTCACCGTGTACGCCGCAGCGGGCGAGGCCGTGTCGACGACCACGGTGGACCTCTCGAACACCTATCTCGACTGGGCCGTGCGCAATCTGCAGCTCAACGGACTGGCAAGACCACAGCATCGTCGCGTTCGGGCAGACGCCACCGCGTTTCTCGACGACCACCCGCCCGGTCCGGCCTACGATCTGGCCATCGTCGACCCGCCCACCTACTCCAACAGCAAGTCGCTGGAGCACGACTGGGACGTACAGCGCGACCACGCGGCGCTGTTGAATGGGGTGCTGGAGCTAATGGCGCCCGGCGGCGAAATCTTCTTCTCGACCAACTTCCGGCGGTTCAAGCTGGCCGAGGAGGAGATCCACGGCGCAACGTTCCGCGAAATCACCCGGCAGACTATTCCCGAAGACTTCCGCAACCAACGCATCCACCGTTGCTGGCGAATGGTGAAGCAGGAGGCGTGAAAGCGCAAGTAGGCTATGCTTCAGCATGGCATCGACACGTTCTGCCGGTTTCGACGTTCTGCCGGTTTCGTTGCCTTGCTGATTCTACGACGCAAAGCGTCGGGCCGTGGGTTCCCACGCAAAGCATGGGAACCAAGGTAGTGACCGTATAACCAGAAAAACAGAAAGGGCCCTCGGGTGTTGTTCCCGAAGGCCCTCGGTTTTGCTGGAACCAGCAATCGAGCTGGCTCGGACGAATTTTCAAACTACTTACCCTGTTGCCCCAACGGCTTCACACAGCAACCGGATGCCGTGCCTGACGACGAGCCGCAATCGCAGCCCTCGCAGACGCAAGCGGGACCACAATCGCAGCCCGGACACAACGGACAGTCGCACGCCGCGGCCTTGTCTGGACAATTGGGGCAGTTGCACTCGTCGCCGCAAGTGCAGGGCAATCCCTCGCCGCAGCCACACGCGGTGCCACAGTCGCAATCGGCACACGCGCAAACCGGAGTACACTTGCAAGAATCGGTCTTCGCAAGTACCCCCGACAGCATGGGCGTTAACAGTACGGCAACAACCAGTTTCAAAATCATTCTCTTACTCCTGTGACTAGGGAAGCAACACCAGCATGGTGCCGCCAAGAACTCACGCAAAAACGGAGCAACGAAAATGATTCAATTCCGCCAGACGCAAAGTATCTGCTGAACCGACGCCGCGTTCGGTGGCGGCAGCCCGTGGGCAAACATCGCCGTACGGCAGACACCTCCTCCAGAAGACGACACCCAAGGCACAATCCCCACGACGAACAAGGGAAGCACCTGAGAACATTCCGAGGCCGAGGGAAGCGTCGCCGCGAAGTCGTGAGGCTCGTCTTGGCGGCACTGGCACGGGCTACCCGGAGTGGTACCCGTCGAGGAACCGGCCCACGTACCGTTGGCTGTCGAGCATGAACATACAACTCCCTCGATGGCCGAACCACGACAGATCAACAAGGATGTTTTTCGCGGCGAACAGCAATTCGTGCCACAACACCCAGACCAAGCCGACGACAGCCCTTCCTCCGACGTAAGCCAACCACATCGGCACGGCCGTTGCACTAACGTACACCGGCAAACGTCCGGCGGTAGCAACGTCGCCAGTGCTAGCGATGCAACCGCCAGCCAATTCGCCGTCACAAGACCCATGTACTTCCGACCTCAAAGATCGTTGAGTTTTTGACGAAGCTTAGCGACCAACGGGAGAGGGTTTCCGACTGGGTGCGGCAGCACCGTTTAGTTGGCGGCACTGCCGCCATGTGGTATTTCCAGTCGGATATCAAGCGTGAATTTCCCGTTTGCCTACACGCATTATTCGGATCGCGACCGTGGCGTCAACGTTAACCTGTTTGGTCAACATCGGGCGATCGTCGATCGGTCCGCTTGGGTTCTTCAAGCCGCGTACTCCAACTCCAGATCGTGGCCCCCGCCCACCTGCCAGCCTACGCAATTCGATTCGCTCTACGCAGCCCTGAATGCAACAACAGCCCTCAAATGTGACAACACCATCCCACCCCGCTACACTGAACCCCAGACGACATATAGATCTTCTTAACGGGAGACAACACGATGAAACGTTTGCTTGCTTTGATGTCTTGGATGCAAAGGTTCACTCGTCTCGCTATCGCCTTGGGTGTTGTGATGGCAGCGGCGCATTATGCGTCGGCGGCCGAAGTATCCGACAACCTGGCGTTGGGCAAGCCCTACAAGCTTCACCCACTGCCCACGTACAAACATTGCACCGACGCCGACGACCGCATCCAATTGACCGACGGCCGAACCACCACCAGTTACTTCTGGACCCAACAGGGAACCGTCGGTTGGCAACGTGTCGGCTACGCCACCGTGACGGTCGACCTCGGCCGCATCGAACCGATCGGCGGTGCCGCCATCACCACGGCCGCTGGCTGCGCAGGTGTCACCTGGCCGCTGGCCATACACGTCCTGACAAGCGACGACGGGCACACCTTCCGCGACGCCGGCGAACTGGTTGCCCTGAACCACAAGCAACAGGGACCGTGGCCGTCCGAGTACGCCATTCGCAAAATCAGCACCAACGAGCTTCGCGCTCGAGGGCGTTACGTGCAGTTCGTGCTGATCCCGAAACCTGGCGCCCCCTTTCTATTCACCGACGAAGTGGAGATCTACCGTGGGCCGGAAGAGCTGCTCAAGCGGCCAGCATCCGGACCGGTAGTTGCCGCTGACGAGGTGTACCGAAACGGCCGTATCAGTCGCTCGTTACAGTTGCGATTCCGCAGCGACGCCGAGGCCATCGCCCAAAAGATTCGCGCCGCCGAAGGGTTACCGCCAACTCAAACGCAGCAACTTCTTAACCATCTCAACGAGGCAACCGCACAGTACAGCGTGCCGCAGGAAGCCGCCAAAGACACCTTTCGAGCCGTGCTGCCGATCGGCGAGGAACACGCTCGCTGCTTTGCCGTGCAGGCCGAGTTGTGGCAAGCGTTGGGACGCCCCACGTTGGTGGCCAGTGTGCCGTGTGCCTGGGATCCAATTGAGTTGACGTCGCTGCCGCCGGAAACAACTTCAGGCGAAATCGAAGTCCACACGATGCAAAATGAGTACCGCGCCGCCGCGATGAATCTGTACGATTCCTCAGCAGCACCACGACAAATTCATTGCCACTTCGAGGGCCTGCCTGGTGGACCGACTCCCGCGTATGTCACCCTGCACCAGGTTCAGTGGACCGACACGGGCCAAGGCCAACCGGTGGCGGCCGCGCTGCCCGAGGCAACACGCACCGACTCCGGCTGGCAGCTCACCGTACAACCCGGGCTGGTGCGGCAAGCGTGGATGACGTTCCACGTGGAAGGCTTGGAGGCTGGCGGATACGCCGGCCAATTTGTGATGACGCCGGAAAACGGCCCAACACTCCGCGTGCCCGTGCGGTTGCGTGTGTGGCCACTGACTTTCCCAAGCCAGACCACGCTGCTGGTTGGTGGCTGGAGCTACACCAACGGCTCGGGAAGCTACGGCATGACACCCCAGAACCGAGAAGCCTTCCTCCGGCATTTGCAGGAGCATTTTGTCAACGCTCCCTGGGCAACGTCGTCCGTCATGCGGTCCGTGAAGTTCGACCCGCAAGACCCCGCTCAAATCCAGCTCGACACGCAAACGTTCGATGCCTGGATCGCCGAGTGGCCCAACGCCAAGCGATACATGGTATTCCTCTCCGTTGGCGACTACTCTGGCACAAGCCGAAGCTCCTTGGTGGGAGCCCAAGTGGGTACGCCCGAGTTCGAACATCGCGTGGGCGTTTGGATTTCGGCCTGGATTCGGCACCTGCGCAGCAAGGGGATCACTCCCGACCGCCTAGGGTTGCTGATCCACGACGAGCCGCACGAGGGCAGTGATGTTCGGGCGCTGTTGGCCTGGGCCCGCGCGATTCGCCGGGCGGAACCCGAGGTGTTGGTGTGGGAAGACCCCACCTACCGCAACCCGGTCGCGGCACCGGCCGCCCTATTCGAGGCCAGCGACGTCCTTTGCCCCAACCGGCCGATGTGGCTGGCACACGGCGAAGCCTTCGGCCGTTTTTATCGCTACCAGCAAGCCGCCGGACGGGAACTGCAATTCTACTCGTGCTCCGGGCCAGCGAAGCTTCTCGACCCGTACAGCTACTACCGGCTGCAAGCCTGGCACGCCTGGCACATCGGGGCGACCGGCTCGTTCTTCTGGGCCTTTGGCGACAACAGCGGCGCCAGCTCGTGGAACGAATATCTCGCCAAGAGCGGTCCCTACACGCCCCTATTTCTCGACGCCACTACGGTGGTCGCCGGCAAACAGATGGAAGCGATCCGTGAAAGCGTGGAAGACTTCGAGTACCTCGTCATGCTACGCAAGGCGGTCGATCGTGCAAAACAACAGGGTCGCAACGACGAAGACGTGAAAAAAGCCGATTTACTGCTGACCGACGGTGTGAAAACACTGCTGGCCGTCGAGGGCGCGTCGCAAATGCGATGGCACGAGCCGAAGGACCGCAAGACGGCCGATCGGCTGCGTGTCGAGATCATCGAAACGCTCACCAAGTTGCGTTGACCAAGCTGCTACGGTGGTGGGTCAGCCGTCGAAGCGGATCTCCAGGATCTCGAATTTGAGCTTTCCTTGCGGGACGTCGATCTCTGCCTTTTGGCCGACTTTCTTCCCCGACAGGCCGAGGGCCAGGGGGCTGGTGGCGAGGATCTTGCCCGTGTCGTAGTCCTCCTCGCCGGCGCCGACCAGGGTGAATTCCTCGTCGTCGCCAAAGTCGAGGTCTTTCACCTTCACCGTGCAACCGAAGCCCACTTGATCCTTAGGGAGTTGCGCCATGTCCATGATCACCGAGCGCGAGAGCCGATCACGGAGCTCATTGATCTTGGCTTCCATCATCATGCGGCTTTCCTGGGCGCCGTGGTACTCAGCATTTTCGCTCAGATCACCCTCGCCCCGGGCGGTGGCCAGGTTTTCCAGGATCTTCGGCAATTCTTCGGTGTGCAAACGGTCGATCTCGGCCTTGATCTTGTTGTATCCAGCACGAGTCATGGGAATCCGGTCAGACATGAGTCATACTCCCGCGTGGTAGTTTGGACGAATCGCGTGCCGCCGGTCGCAACCTTCAGTTGAGGGCGCCACGGACAGCTTGTAGCCCGTGTTCGCCACTGGCTGACGAGCAGCCAGTGGCACCCAGCTTGCGCGACCAACGGGTCGCGGCTATCTGGCGCACAGCGACAAAAAAACGCGACCTCCCGACAACGGGCGGCCGCTTTTCCCTTGTTTCCACTGAACCGTATTTTGTGCGATGCGGCCGTCTCTGTAAAGACATGATTAGCCGGAGCCACCATTTTCTCGCTCCCCCCCATCTACGGATGGAGCGACTTCGGCGAACCGAAAAGAGCGGCTTCCGCGTCTATGCCTTGAAACCAGGAACCATGGGAAATGGCCATAAAAGGCACAAAAACCGCAGAAAACGCGGCCCGCTGCGAAAAAGAGCCCCACACAGCCAAGGGCGAAGTTGCTCAGCAGCGCAACGCGCGTCGCCGAAGTTGTGCGGCAAGCAAAAGAGTTCCGACCAGCAGCAATGCCAGCGAAGAGGGCTCGGGGGTGACGTGATCGACCGCGGGGTTCAGGTCGAAGTAAATCGTGCCCGGGCCGGTGTCGAAATCGCGGAAATCAAGATGCACCTTTTCGATGTAGCCGTCCTCACCGCTTCCCGCAAACACGGCGCCAAACCAACCGCTGGTCAATAGATCGGAGCCGACGATGCCATCGATCTCCTCGTGGATTTCCATCACCAGCAGTTGCAGGTTCGTCCACACCAGATCGACACCCTGTTCGGTGGGCAGACGAATCTCGTCGACCTCCAGCACGGGTACCGAGATATCGCCGCTGATCCCGGTAATCGTCTCAAAACGTATCGCCTCGTTGTCGAAGTTCCCGTCGCCATCGGTGTCCAGTTGCATCGCGAACGCCGCATGCTCCGAGAGCATGCTCATTTGGGCGCCCGTGTCGAAAAGGAACTCGCCCGAGTATGCCTCACTACCGTCAGCCGCGGTGGCATCCAAGAAGGGTACCGGGGCCCAAGCGGGCATCGATGTGGCACCCTCAGGCGTGAACGGTTTGGGTTGGGCGACCACAGAATATCGGTGTCCGAGCCCCGCGGGCACAGTGGTCGAAAATTCCGTGCTCATGTAGATGTTGCTCAGGTCGCCTGTGAGTCCGCCCGACCAACCGGAATAGTCCAAGGTGGTCACACGATCGACCATTCCGGGCATGCCCACGATTCCATTGAAACTGCCAACGCCTCCGGCGTTTTCGTCCTGGTCGGAGAGTATCCGCGTGCCGGCCAGGGTTTGGCGAATGCCGTTGCTGCCGGCAAAATCGAAGCGGTACGCAGCCGACACATCGTAGGTCGTCACTCCTCCGACGCCCAACTCGTCGAACGTGCCGTCGGTCGTGTATCCTAGGTCATTCATTTCCTTCACGGCGGGACCAAATGCCAGGATGCTGTTGGCGCCCGTATCGAGAAGAAAGGTGTTAGAAGCGCTGGGACCTAAACTTTCCGGGTCAGCCGGATTCGCAACATCAAACAACTCGACCGCCACGCGGGGCTGGTCCAACGTGATATTATCGGAAGACCCCAGCACGAGACGCCCGGCCGCATCAACTTCCGTGGCGACTATAGAAAAACACACCCCAACGACGGCACAAAGCGCCGCGCGGCACGCGAGGAGATGGTAGCGAGGAGACATCAATTTCTCCTGGATGTAGCTGGCCCTGCCCATTGGCTCTCTATTCTAGCAGATGCTGCCAATGCCACAATCAAATTGTGCATTATTTGCCATTCGCCCGCCTGCCTAGACGGCAAACCACGACAGGCCACCGGAAAAGGGCAAACTCGGTGCCATGGCCCATGCCGGCGGGGCATAACACCCGAAGAAGGCGAGCAACACCCCAACATTCGGTGGGGCAACTACCCGTCCACCGCAACGATACCGGCCCACGAAGCAAGGGCAGATAAGCCGTCCATGCCACCCGAATCGCACCTGCGCGGTTTGGCGGGCTGTCCCCTACTGAAGCGCCACCAGCCGGTAACGCCGGGTAACGCCGTCGCGGTCGCAGAAGCGGTAGTCGGTGAGCAATTGCAGTTGGTCGGCAGTAGCGGTAGCCGCTTGTGCCTCGACCAGACGGCTCAGCGTGCGGTCGCTGTCCGGCCCAGGCCCATCGACCTTTTCCATGAGCAACAGGTGGGTGAATCCGGCGCTGCGCAGTTGGATGCTCAACTGTGCGGGGTCGGTAACCTGCTGGTCGTACTGAGTGTAGCGACGAAATACGTTTTCTCGGGTGACTTTGCGTTCAAAGTAGAACGCCCGATAGTCCTGGCTGAGGATCCTGGCGTCTTTGGGCAACAGGTGGTTCACCACGGCCGCGGCCGTGTAGGTCGGTTCGGTTCGCACCAGGTAGTCTTCTCGATCTTCCCAGCCAATGGCCACGGCCACTTCGCCCCGCGCACGCCACAAAGGAATGGCCGTCGAAGCGACCAAGGCCAGGGCCATCGCCGTAGCGGCCACGATTTTCGGTCGTCGCGGCAATCGGCGCATTTCGATCCACACCCACACGGCGGCCACCAGCAACGGCGGCACAGCGGGCAACAGGAAACGCACGTTTTGCCGCAAGAAGAACCAGAAGACTGCGTAGCCAAGCCCAATGGCTAGCAAGGTGCGCATTCCACGCAATCGCCGGCAAAACGCCATGCCTGGCAACACGGCCAACAGCAACACGCCCAGTTGGTGCCCTCGACCGCCGAAGTGCTCCGGGTGCATCGTCACCTGCCACGGAGCCACGGCCAGTTTCAAAGGATTGCGACCCAAGGGTGCTTTACTCTTGGGCAATGTTTCTCGGTCGGGCGCATTCGCAGTTTCTGTTTGCTCGAACGCTTCGCTGAAAAACGGAAACACGGGACTGCCCCGATACCAGGCCGCCCGAACATACCACACGCCGGCCGTGCTCAGCGCCACGACCGAAACCACGGCCGCCCCAACGAGCATGTCGCGGCGTCGCTTAGGTTGGCAATACAAGGTCCAAAGGACTGTGGCCGCCACGACCAGGGCAAACAACACGGCAATGTATTTCGTTCCCAGCGCGGCCCCACCGACCAACCCGGCGATGAGCAGCCATTGGCGTCCCTCGCCCGTCACCACCGCCCGCCACCAAGCGGCCAACGCCAGGGTCGTCATCGCCGCCAGAGCCACGTCGTTCAGCGGAGCGGTCATCTGATTGTTCACCGCGGGCACCAACAGGGCCAACGCCCCGGCAATTCCGGCCCATTGGCGTCCGACCACGGGCCGAGCCAACTCGACCGTCCCGCCGGCCAGCAACAGCCCCAAACCCCAGTGGATCAGTTGAGCACAAACGCCACCGTTAACGGCCAGTCCCCAGAGAAACCACATTTCGGTCATCAGCGGAAACGTCGAGTTGTCGCTGTAAGCCGAGAAGATGATGGCATGATTTGCCAAAAACGTTTTCGGCAATTCAAGGTGGTAACACAAGGCGTCGCCGGCGGTGGGTGGAGCCAACGCGCTGAGCAACGATCCCAAACAAGCCAGAACAGCGGCCATCGTCAGCGACTGGGTAAGCCATCGCGGCGGTGGGCTCCAGAGCACCGCATTGGCCGGGCTGATTTCCTCGGGCTGAACGTCTCGCGCCCTTGGACGCTCGGCAGCCTGAAGTGCCGCACTAAAGATCTCGCCGATTCCGGCAAACGCCCCCACGGCCGTCAGCACGCCGAGGATTGGCCCACGAAGCAATCCGACGCACCCCATGGCGGTCAGCATCAACCCCACGACAATCGCCCCCACCGCGACGCTCCAAACGGCCGCCGAGAGCACATCATCGTCGCGAATTCGCAACACACGCAAAACGGGCCGGCCCACGCCAAAAGAAGTCAGGCCAATGGCAATTAAGGCGATCAACGAGAGAAGAGAATCAAGCATGGAGATATTTGTAAGTGGTCAGTTATTCGTTGTCAGTGGGTAGCACAATAGGCCGCTTTGCGGCTTCGCCGCTTTCCGCTTCGCATCACATCGCGCCGAGCATAACTATCAAATAAGTCGCAACCGCAACAACCACCCAACCGGCAAACAGCCAAGCCTTCCAGCCAGCCACGGGCGTGGCGCTCTTCGAGTCGGTTTCACTCGTGTGGAGAAACGTTTTGGCCACCAACCGGTGCGCCCGTCGCATGCTCGGCGTAACCGGACGTCGAGGTGTTTGTTGGAGATAAGTGATGGCAAACATCGTCGGATTCCCTTCCAACCGTACTTATTGATTCCGAGGTTGATTGTGGAACACTTCGTTGCGTTCTGCTCCCGCAATCCGGGCTCCCGTTGGTCGCCCTCGTTCCACAAGCAATGCAGGATCCAATAAACCTGATACTCCCATTCGCACATGTCACGCCGCTCGAACGGCCATCGACCGTTCCGCGTCGGTCGTCGACGCCGCGTCGAACACCACGCGGTTCACCGCCCTTGCGTGTCGCACCCGACTCGCCGGCAGAAGCTTCAGCAATTCACCGGCCACGCTTTTCGGTGTCAATTGTTGCATACACGGATGCCCTGCCCGGGGGCAACGCTGCCGATGACACGGCGAGCAGTCGACCGATTGGCGAACAACCGTCACTCGTTGGCCACACGGCCGCCATTGGTCCGGGTTGTTGGTGCCACTGAACAACGCAACAACGGGCGTCCCCACGGCTGCCGCCAGATGGGCCGGCCCGGAATCGGCACCGACCATTGCGTCGGCCCGTTCGACGAGCGCCGCCAGTTCGACCACGTTCAACCTGCCCGACCAATCGGCCACGTCGGGCCAGACCTTGCCGCCCAGGATTTGGCGGGTGATTATACGGTCGGCCTTCGTCCCGACCAACACGACTTGTACGTTCCGCTCCAACACCAACCGCCCGAGCAATTCTTGCCAATGCTCGGCCGGCCACTGCTTGGCCGCAGTCCCCGCCCCGACGTGGATGACAACGAGGGGTCTGGTCGGGTTGCCTGAGCGACGAGGAGCGAGAGACGAGGGGCAAGAACTGGAAAACAAGCCGCTCGCGGCTTCGCCAACCATAGCGCAACCCACCGACAACTCGCCCAGAAGATCGTCTACCCGGCGGCGCGCAGCCACACTGGGAAAAAACCGTGGTCGAAACGACTCCGCGTCCGCCGCGATGCCAATCGTTTCGAGCAACGCCCGGCGCGAGGCCACCTCGGGCCGATTCGGTACAAATGCGGCACTGTTGGTCAGCAGAAACTCGCCACCGCCACAAGCCCATCCCACCCGACGCCGCGCCCCACTGAGCCACAGCAACAGCGCCAAGGGGAATTCGCCGCGCACGTCGATTCCCAGGTCGATCTTCCGTCGACGCAAACGCCATCCCCTGTAAAGCAGCGCCGCGGGCCAGAAAAACCTTCCCAGCCGCCCTCGGGCGAAACGGTTCGTACCGCAAAGATGCACCCGATCGACCTCCGGTGCATTGCGAAAAACAACTTGGTTCCACGGTCCGGCCAGCACTTCGATCGACGCCTCGGGATACCGCTGCCGCAAGGCCGCGAGCATGCAGGTGGAAATCACCGCATCGCCCAAGTGATCGAGTTGCACAAGCAGTATCACGCGAGGATCGGTGCTGTCGTTGGTCGTCTCATCGCAAGTGACCAACCAGCGGCGCAACGCCCGAGAGCCGTCGAAAAGAATACGGCCGACGAAATCGATCACGGAAAACAGGATACGCCAACGCAAACGCGTGTAGCGATACCGTCCCAAGGGACGTCGCCGTAGATGGGTTCCGTCAGCTTGGCTGCCATACTGGACCCGGCCGAAGACACTGGCGGAGCCAGTGGCACGCGCTCGTTGTGCTGCGATTGTTTTACTAGACGATCGTTTCATACGCTTCCCGTGTAACTTGGGCGGTAGTCGCCCAGCCGAAATTGTCGCGAACCAATTGGGCCAACGTAGGATTGCGGCCCTCGGCAATGGCCCCACGCACTGCCCGACGAATTCCTCGTGCGTCGCCGGGCGCGACGTAACGGGCCAACTCGCCAAAATACTCTTCCGCACACCCGTCGCGGGGCAACACCAAGGGAGTGCCCGACATGGCTGCTTCTAGGGCCACCAGCCCCGGTGTTTCGAACCAACTGGCCAGCACCAAACACCCACAGGCCGCGTAAGCGCTCGCCAGCAACAGGTTGTCGTGAGCGAGCCGGGGAACGAACCGCACATGGTCGTCGGCCGCGTGCCGACAAGCGACGTAATAGTCTTCATGCCCTGGCACCGCGTCGCCCAGCACCACCACCGGCATGCCCGTGCCGCGCATCGCACGAAGAAACCCCAACTGGTTCTTCCGCGGCTCTATACGCCCCGGGCAAAGAACGAAACCGTTGCCACCGACCATCTCGGCAAACGGCTCGGGCGTGGCGTCACCAAAACTCGGGTTGGCGCCGTTGGGCACCACACGAATCTTTCGCCGAGGAATCTGAAAGTAACGCACCAATTGTTCGGCCTCGGCCTGGGAGTTGGGCAACAGCAGGTCGACCGCCTGATAAAGACGTCGCCGCCACGAGGGCAACCAAGGACATGCCGCCCGGGCAACGTACTTCGTGCCACGCCACAAACGCTGCCACGCCGGCCCCGGCTCGCGCCAGCAGTTGACCAACTGAAACCAGGCGATTGTCGATAACGCCACCGGTACCCCTTGCCGATGTGCTTGCTCAACTCGGACGAAATGCTCCGGCAAACTGCCGAACAGATGCAAACAGTCGACATCTTCGAGCGTCTCGAAACCTTCGCGCTCGTCAACGCCGTCGGAAGGCCAAAGTTTCGCATCGACCCCCACGGCCTCCAACGCCACCCGCGTTGCCTGCATCTGCACCTCGCCACCGCCGGGCGACTGCCAGGCGTCGTGCCGGCCCAACATGCGCACACGCAACCGCCTCGCACCGCAATCATGCGACGGAGGGCCAACGCTTCGAGATATTCGCGGTAGGACAGACATGGTATTGATTTTCAACTCCGAAACTGTCGCAACACCCGTTTGGCGAGGTTGCGCCAGTTAACCAAGGGGATTTCCTCCGGCGGTGTTTCCTTCTCCCAATCGATCACGCGGCGCACGTGGCTGCGCAGTGTGTGCGCCGCATCGACACGCACCGGCTGAAACGTGGGCCGTGGTGAAAGATTTTCGTAGGCCAACGCCGTGGGCGAAAATCGCAGGACCTCGTGATCGAGGTGCATCCGCGCCACGTGCCGACCGCGGTGATACTCGATGGCCATGCGGAATTCACGCGGTAGGCTTTCGGTTTTCACTACAAATTGATCGTCGCGCCGCACCACAGTCAGCCGCACCGTGGCACGGTGGCGCCACCAGTCGGCAAACCGCGTGCAGGTTACCTTCCACGCCGCGCCGAATTCGCCCACCGTGTCGAACACGGCACGAAGTAGCTGCGGATATCGACCCAATCGTCCTGTGGGATGACCGTAAAGGAACACCGGCTCGCCCGCATGGTACTTCTGGCGCGCCACCTGGCGGAAATAATCGACCGCCGTGCGAACGGCCTGCTGCGTGGCGGCAATGCGGCGTGGACCATCGCCCTGGACCGTGTCGAGGAAGAGTCCCAGGCAAATCGGATGCACGGGAATCTGCAACACAGTGCCGCCGTGCGGGAAAAACGGCAAGTCGTCGTAAGCCAGGGCGAACTCCCCGCTGTGGCCGATCTCCAACGATTCCATGGCGGCCAACAGCCCGCGGTGGAAACGTCCGTGCGGCGCGGCAAAACCCGAAGGTTCGATGCCCGCGGCGGCCAACGTCTCCATGCCACGACGGATATTCCTCAGGTTTTCGCTTTCGGTGAGATACGTATGGTGATGGTAACCGTGCGTGCCCACATCGAGGCCACGCAACCGGGCAAGCGCGCTGGGGTGCGGTTCGTAGGCCGCGCCGCACACGAAATGGCTCGTGGCGTGGTGCTCACCGTCGATCACTTGCATCAGGGTGTAGAAATCCTGTTCGTCGTAACGGTCATAATCGATGCGCACATTGACCGCGCTGCGATACGGGTACGGAAACGCCCCGACACAAAGCCACACACCTCCGGCCTGCTCGATTCGGGCACGAAGTTTCTCAATTAACCGCCGCCGGATGGCACGTCGATCCACTCGCGCAATTTCTTCGCTAACCACAAGCCCGGCGATGTTCCATTGATGCTGCTCGGCCGTTTCGTCCAGGAGTTGCTCGAACGGATCGCTATCGAAAGCGTCGCGTAGGCGGTCGACATCAATGGCCATTTGGCCCGGCAGAAGAGTAGGACACCGGCCTCGCCGCGAGTCGAACAACAAAAACCGTCCTTTCGCCGAGCCGGCCATTCGACTGCGAAACGGCACCCCCTCCTGCGCAAGCACTTGCGTCAGTCCGCGCGGGACATCGTCAAGGATCAGCGGCAAGAGGGGAAGTCCGGACATTCGATTTATGATTTATGATTTGGGGTTTATGATTTGGGACAATAGTTTGGAGGTTTTGGTTCTGTCATGTTGATTTCTGTATGTTCACCGAGACTTGGCCGCTTCAGCGGCCATGGACCAACCGAAATCGGTGCCGATGCTCTTCCGCAAGAACCCATTCATACAAACCACTCAACAGGCAGAACTTCCAGCCAGCCGGGCCGTCTAAAATCCCACGCTTATAAATCAGCCGCCGAAACACCTCGCGGGCAGGGGCAATCCAACGATCGAACCGACCCGGTCGTAGCCCTGCATCCACCCGGGCTTGGGCGTCGAGCCGCGTGTAGCGGTGCATTTTGCGCAAAAACGTCTCCAAGTCCTGCTGCGTGTCGTGCGTGAGCCACTGGTGCAGCCGTCCGATGCGTCCCGAGACCCCAAGCACTTCGTGGACCTCGCCCATCCACATGGCCGCATCGCGACGAAACAGTCGCACAGGGCAATCGTCCTGGGTGCCGGAGCGCCGCACCGGTTCGCCAAAAATTGTGCTGCGAATCGGCACCCGATAGGCAGACGCCCGCGGGTTTGCGAGCCGATCGCGAATCTCTTCCACCAGCGCCGGCGTCGGGCGCTCGTCCGCATCGATCGACAATATCCAATCCGCCCGGGCAACACGGATCGCACAATTCCGCTGGGCCGCGAAACTGTCCAACCGTCGCCGATACACGCGGCAACCAAACGCTTCGGCCACCGCAACCGTGTTGTCGCGCGAACCGCTGTCGACCACCACAATCTCGTCCGTCCAGTCGAGCGCCGGTAGCAACTCGGCCAGGTTTTCAGCCTCGTCAAGCGTGATCAACGCAGCGGTGACCGTGGGTCGGCGTTTCATCGAACACCTCCCAGACGACGAGCTACGAGGACATATCGGGCGATCCAACGTACGTTGTAATAGGTGGCCACCAGTGCCAATTCGGCGGCCAAGCAACCGGTTGCCAAGGCAACCACGAAAAGATGCGTGCGGATGTCGGCGTTGGCCGGGAGGTGATAGAGCTGGCGCAGTAGTCGACGGGGGCGACTGGTGCGAGGCGGTGAAGGCATGACCTCCGGGCTATCGGCGTTGTCATTCTGAGCAGAACTGACCTTTTGAGCGAAACCGAGAGTCTTTTTGCCACCGCTGCACGATTTGCCCTCACCCCCGGCCCCTCTCCCGACGCGGGAGAGGGGAGTATCTTCTCGCTGCCCGGTTTGCTGCCGTTGCGCGGTTTGCTGGGCTTCAAACATCAGCCCGTGCATGAATAGGTATTTGCCCCCGACAAACGCAATCAGCAGCCACCAGGGCCAAGCGGTCGCGGTTTGTGTGGCCAACACGGCAGCGGCGGCCGTATGCAGAGCAACATCGGCCAGCTCGTCGACGTTGGCGTCGAACCAAGCGCCAAACACCGTGGCCGTTTGTTGGCAGCGTGCCAATATGCCGTCGGCCCGATCGAAAAACCAAGCCAGCAACACGAGCAAAGCGGCCAACAAGAGTCCCGTGTTACCGCAAAACATCGCGACGCCGGCTGCAACGTTCGCCGCCAGGCCACAGCAGGTCAAGTGGAACGGCCGTAGCCGGGTAGGAGCCAACCCCTGGGCTACCACTGCTGCCAGGGGACGAAGATACCAGCGCGAAATCGGGTAACCAGCGGCGCGTTGCCGCTCGTCACGATCAAGCGCGCCGCGGTCCACCACACGCGACCACATCGCGCGACGGTATCGGCGGCCCGCAACTCGGGCGATCAAGTTCGCAGCATCCGTGCTCAAGTTCAAGCTCGTACAGTCTTGTCCTGTTTCGACGCCGGCTTCCCTGCCAACGCACCTGGTGTTGTCGTTGTATTGTCGTCGTTCAGTTTTCTCATCCGGCGCGGGCTGAAGCGGCGAAAGAACTCGGCTTCTCGCTTCAAGTTGGTCCGCGTGCGATAGCGAGACCCGGTTAATTCGCGATTGCGGAGAAACGCGCCGACGATCGCCCGAATCAGGGCAAACCGTTCCTTTTTGCCAACCTTAACGGCGCGCAACACGTCCCACACCAATCGCACGGGCAAACAGGCCAGTAGCCTGACGATGTGCAACGGATGGCGGAGGTTCTTCCACTGGAACAAAAGCGTGTTTCGCAGGGCCAACAGGTCGCAACCCTCCTGACCGAAAGCCCCCCGGAAGGAAACCATCCCCTTGTGCAACGCCACGGCCTGCGGCACATACAGGCAATGGTATCCGGACTGGAAGGCGCGGTAACACAGGTCGAGGTCTTCGATGCGGCCCGGCAGATACACCGGATCGAACCCGCCCAGGTCGAGGAATTTCTGGCGATCGACGGCCATCACCGCCCCGGCCGACGCCGTCCAGCCCGGCTGCTTCATCGTCGTGCGATACCCATGATACAAGGCAGTGGCCTGTACCAATCCCCAACGCCAGCGAACGGCCGTGCGAAACCCTTCGTAGGTCTTGCCGTCGAATTGCCAGCACAACGGGGCGGTCATGAAGCACTCGGGATCGTTCAGCAAGGGATGGACCAATGGATCGATGCAGCCGGCATGCAGTTTCACATCGTTGTTCAACAGCAGGGTCACCGGGCCGGAAAGCTTAGGCAATACCTCGTTGAACGAACATAGCCCACGGTTCAACCGCTGCAGTACGCGAACCTTGGGAAAATTCTCGGCCACCCAGGCAACGGACTCGTCGTGCGAATCGTTGTCGATCACGATTACCTCGCAGTCGTACCGCGATCGCTCGGCAGCACGCACTACCGTTGGTAGGCATTCCGCCAGCAAACGACGTCCGTTGTAGTTCAGCACGAGCACGTGAATTTGCATAGATCGCCAACCATAAGGGCATTGGGGCGTCTCAGTCAAGACGATTCCGCGTAGCACACCCCCCTATCTTGCGTCTCTTCGCCTAGCGAAGCATTCTCCGTATTTCCCACGAACCACCAGCCATCGCGAAAAACCAACACTTGGTCGTGGTCCACGGCATACCACGCCGCGAATTCCCGCTCGGCTTCGCCGCGGTGTTGGTCGCGAGCAATCGTCCAAACGGTCACGGCCACCGCCAGCGTGGTGAGCAGGGCCAAGTAGACCTGTCCCCCGAGCAGCCGCTGGTCGCCGGCCAACAGTTGCCCAACGGCCAGCAGCGAAACCGTGTTGGTAATCACGTGGATTTCGCACGCCTTTCGGGCGGTCCAAGCGGCCAACTTTCCGAGCTGCCGCGGCACGGGCGGTTGCGGTCGCGGCGTTGCCCCACCACCGCCACGAACCAGCAGTTGTCCGCGTACGCGTTTGAGTCGTTTGCTGAAGGCCTTGTAACGGGCATCGTGGTGCAAGGTTTGCAGCAGCAGCGCCACGCCAAGCGCCAACCCGGCGGCCGCCCAACCCTGATGGCCCGACCGCACGAACAGCCCCCACCCCAGGCCAATCGGCACCAGAAGGTTCACCGTGTGGTGCATCAGGTAGTCGAGCTGTACGCCGTCGAGCGACGCGGTGCCACGCAGCCGAGCCAACTGGCCGTCGACATGGTCCAGCAAGTACCATAACTGCATCAGCGCGGCGCCCGCCAGCCAGCTCCACGCACTGCCCAATCCAAACGCCACGGCCGCCGCCAAACCGCAAAACCAAGCGGCCAGCGTGGCCATGTTGGCCGTCACACCCCACGGCGCCACGAGCCAGGTAACGCGCAGCGCCGCCGGACGGCTTACGCGCCGGGCCATCCAGTTGCCAAGCCGACGATGGTCGGGCTTCTGACAACGGCGTTCGAGTTCCCCCAAGGGTAAACGCTTCATAGAAAGGTGTTTCAATATTCGATTTTCAGTGGGAAATAGCCGCCCGCGGCTTCACCCCTTCAGTTTTCCGTTTTCCGCTGTCCGCTCTCTGCTGCCAGCCTTCCCCGCATTGTCGCACTCGCGATGGCGACAAGCCAGGGTTGCCGTGTTAGTTCTCTGTTCGTTTCATGTAAGCCCGCCAGTGCCCCTGTTGCCACCCGATTGCCATACAACAGGCCCATACTAGCGTGACGATCACGGCATGGCCCACCACGGTGGCGGGGAAGACGGTGGCCGGAGAGTCCTGCAAGCTGAAATGCCACGCCACGGCCAGCGTGGGCCCAATGGCCAATGCCAGCATGCCCAAGTAACGCAAACGACTGGGCCACCCCAGCACCGGCCACAGGGATGCGGCCACCTGCACCACGAAGAAAAGGGCATAGGCGCCGGCCGTCGCCGCAGCCACCCCTTCGAGCCCAAGCCCCCTCTGCAAGGCGATATGGTTTCCTAACGCGGCAGCGCCGGTCGCCACGGCCACGGCAAACAACGCCCGACGCTGTTGGTCGACCGCCACTAAGTACCGATTGGCCGGCATTGCAACGACCAGGGCGACCACGCCGGTAGCCAGCCAGGGCAACGCGGGCAAACCGGCTCGATAGTCGGGCAATAACCAGGCCAACAACGGTCCGGCGACAACCATGGCCCAGCCGGCCGGCAACACGATGGCCGCGGCATGCAGGTCGGTCGTTTGGGCAGCCAACTGTGCGGTTTGGCGACGGCTGCCCGTGCGTCCAAAGATCTCGCCATAACGCGGGGCAGCCACCATCGACAGCATGTTTCCCAAGCCAAACAGTTGCGTGCTTACGAGCAACGCAGCCGAATAGCAGCCCAACTGGTAGGCACCGTCGCCCAGGTAAGACAACAGCATGAGCTTGTCGAGCGACCGCAACAACGACGACAACGCTCCGGCCAACAGAATGGGGCCGCCGATGCCGACGAGCCGTCGGATTTCCGGCCACTCCCAAGCGAAGTGCAAATCGGCCACGCGATGTCGACGAACGAAGACCAAGGAAACCAACAACACGCCGAGCGTTCCACCGTAGAGGCCCGGCAGTCCCCAAAGCCAAGTGGCTGGTGCAGCAATCGCCAGGGTGGCCACCGCTTCGAGCAACGAAAGTTGCGAGGTCGCGGCAAACGCTTGCGCGTTGCGGAGGATGGTCACGTGAAACGTTACGTAGCGCGAAAGCACCGCCAGCGCGGCCACCACGGCCAAACCGATGGCCCACGTCGTACCTTGCCGACCTCCGGTATCCAGAGCAATCCACGCGGCCACGGTCAACAGAACCGTCGCATAAACGAGGCTGCTAATCGTGTTCACGGCGAACGCCAGGTTCAAGCCGTGCCGGGCCGAATCGGTGTGGCCGTGCCCCAGCGCCACGTTAAACTCCCGCGCGGCACCCTTGCTGATGCCCAGGTTGGCGTAGTTACCGTAGCTGAGGAAAAGCTTCAGGGCCTGCCAAACGCCCATCTGCGCCGGGCTGAGAAACATTCGCAAAAGCAGAGCGGTTACCGCCCCGAGCGCATGGCATACCGTCGTCGCAGAGCCGACCAACAGCCAATCGCCGAACAACCGCCGCCACCCGGTAACCGGGGCGGGAATCGCAGGACGTCCGAACGTGTCGACTTGAGTGGACATGAAAGAAGCAGTTGTCAGTGGTCAGTGGGTAGAATCGATTGACGATACGATTTCTTCTTCTGACTGCAAAACGGCCCCAAGCCCAGGGGTTGCACCCCCTGGGACGAAAACGCCTCAAACTCGCAGCCCCATCCGCTTCTGTTGTTTCTTCTTCCCAGCAAGCCGCCGTCGCGTGGCCGGAGCACGTGGCCCTGCGGTTTGGACCATGGCGAACAACTCCTCAGCGATTTTTTCGGCGGCCGCAGTGCCGAAGGCAGCCAGGGCCGTTTCCGCTGGCCCCGATGTCGGCACGTCCGTGGCAAGCGTCTCGCTGAGCAGTCGCAATAAATCCTCGCGGCTTCGTGCCGTGCCGCACAGTCCCCAGCGATCGTACCGCGGCCAACCGGTTGCTTTAGCCGGGACGATCTGAATGACGGGCAAGCCGACAATCGTCGCCTCGATACCGGCCGACGAACCGCAACTGAGCACGCAATCGACGTCGTCGAAACAACGGGCCAATGGACCACTTCGTACGACGGTGGGATTGAGCGTGGGATACGTGCGAACCAATTCGTCGACCACCGGACAGTGCCGTGCCCGAGGGTGCATCTTCACCACGAGTTCCGCCTGCGGAAGTTCCGCCACAGCGGCAAACGCCATTCGCAGCATCTGCTCGTAAGTCCGTTCGGTAAGGTTCAACGTAATCGCATCGGGACGGTTGGCCCGAGGCGGCACGGTGTTTAGCAGCAGAATCCGAGGTGTCGTGCGACCGCGGCCGCGAGAATGGGACGTCGCGCCACTCGCAGTCGAATGTTGACGTTGGCGCAGTTCTTCGTGCAACGGGCAACCAGTTATGCGAATCGCCCCGGCACCGACACCCCAAGACCGAAGCTGTTCGGCCGAGGCCTCTCCCCACACGGCGATCCGGTCGGCGACCAACGGAGCGAAGCCGAATTGCACACAAGGCACGCCGTGTTGAACTACCAGCGAACGAACGTTGTACCGACGAGCCACGGCAACCGCCGCCCGAGCCATCGGCGTGGCATCTTCGTCGAGCACCAACACGTCGGGTCGCACCCGGCGGAAATGGGCATCCAAGCGTTTGACCAGTCGGGTTTGATGCGGACCACGCGTCTCGCTCCGCTCGCGTAGCCAACCGTTAAGCGACTTGGCCAACTCGATCCCTTCGAACGGCACCTGAGTGGGTATCGAAAGGGGAATCTCGTTGTGGCGTCCTTGGCTGGCGTTGCAGACCAACTGGCCGACTCCCATCCGTGCCCACCGCCACCACGACTTCAAAGCAAACCGGTCGTAGAGCCACCAAAGCCTGGCACCGCGATCGAGCAGCGCACGGCCCACGGGCTCCAGCAGGCGAGCATCGCCACACAAGACCACGCGCGGCTGCCGCGTGGGCAGGTTGCCGTGTGCCAACCGCGATTCACCGGCAGCCGTGTTGCCGCGTGCTGACCGGCGAGTGCGACTTGCCGAAAAACAGCAAGCCAACGCACCGAGCGTCCGTCGCCACCACGGATTCGTGGGCAATGCCTCGGCAGCACGCGTGCCACGATCGATCCACTGCACCCGGCAATCGGCACCGGCCGCCTCGCACAGTTGGGTGATGAGGTCCACGTAGTCGTCGTCGCGAGTCAACTCGCCGACCACCAGCACCTGTTCGCCGCGAGCAATCGGCCGAACCTCGCGGAAATACACGACCGTTCGAATCAATTTCACCAGGTAATAGCGCAAGCTGCGAACGTTGAGGTAGCCGTGCGAAACGCAACAGGTGGGCGGTTTCCAATCCGTGTCCTGCCCACCGACGCTCAGACAATCCGTCGCTCCCTCGGCATAGCAAGCGGCCTTTTCGTCGATCCACGCGAAGCGGTCGTCGAGCGCGTCGTCTAGCGCCTCGTGGTCGGTGGACATATCGACCGACCACGACCCTTCGAGCAACACGGCCGGTTGGTCATGGTGGAGTAATGAATCGTCGACCAGATCGCGTCGGGCAAAGATGTGAAGCATGGCCAAATCGTAGTGTTCGTGGATTGCATGTTTTCGGGCGAAACCATCAGGCGGCAAGCGGCGTCTTCAACACGACAACGGCGCTGAGCAATTCGTCGAAACGTCCCAAAAACACATCGGCTTCGGCGTCGGGATCGTAGTTGAAGGCGAGCGTCTGCATCCCCAGTGCCCGGGCACCCGCCAACTCGGCCGCATCGTGCCCCACGAAGGCGATTTCCCCCAATGGCAACCCCATCTGACCGGCTACCGTCGTATAACAGACAGCTTCCGGCATCGTGCTGCGCAGGTCGATCGAGGAAATCACCGCGGTAAAACGTCGCTCCATGCCGAAGCGGATCAGGCGTTGCCGCAAGGCGGCCGCGTCGTAGAGCGAATTACCCACGGCCCCCAACACGAGCCCCGAGGACTGCAATCGCATCAAGGTGTTTTTCACGCCGGGCAAGGGGCGAACCGTGGCTTCGAACTCGCGACGCTGCGACTGGCAAGCCCCTTTAACTTCGTCGATCTGGCCGCGAGACAGCCCGATCGAGGTCAGAAACGACTCGAATGCCTGCGGAAACGAAATCTCCCCGCGATGAACCGCCGCGAGGTAATCCCGATCCCACACGCGAAACAGCATCCGATAACTCGTATGCACACCGATACGCGACAACACCTTCAACAGCCAGCGGCGCCAAACGGTGTTGTCGTAGAGAATATTGCACATATCGAACATCAGCCCTCGAACCGGCCGGGAAAGAACGCAGTTCGAAGTGTCATCAGACGGATTGACCATCGCCCTTGGGGCGGACGAAGTGGAACGCGGATAGACGTTCATCGCTTCAAGCCTTTGGCGAATAGGAGAACCGCGAGCCAAGCGGTGTCGCCTTAGCAGGCACACAACACCGCGGCGCGGACAATTGACGGGGACACAGCGCAAAAGATGCATGAGTTCGACCATTGCACAGCCGCAACGCAACGATCGCTAACCCCGAAAGACAGGGCGCACCGAGAACTTCGGCATACCGCCGATCAAACCGAGTGAGCATCCTGCTCATCGCGTCTCGAGTCCTTTCGAGGTCGTTCGACCACCACGCCTACACGCTGCTCTCGCTGCGGTTAAGAGCCGCCATGCGTTGGCGCAACGCAGGCTGGTGATCCAACAGGTGGGCAATCCCTTGCCAGTCGATAGCTTCCGGTCCGAGCGCCTCGTAAATCGCCTGAACGTGCTCCCAATCTTCCTGGTTAGACACCGACAGACGCACGTCGTCGCGGTCGATGGCCAGAGGAGCCGGTATCAAACGAATCGTGAACTTCTCCGGATGGGAGTAGATGTATCTCGTGACTCCCTCGCGGTCGGCGGGACGTTTGGCCACGCGGGCAGCCTTATGCAGCGCGCTTGTGCGGAACCACTCGGCATAGATACCCACCGGAGACAAAATCGCAGGCCGTCCATCCCGCAGGCAATAGCTCACATAGTCGCACTGAGGATGGGCATCGGCCGTCGTGATCAATTGGTCGATCAACCCGGGATCAATCAGCGGATTGTCGCCACGAATGCGCACCACGGCCTCGGCCGGGTACTCTTCCAGGGCGCGGGAGAAACGTTTCAATGGGTCGGCATGAGAGCCGGCAAAGACCGGAATATCAAGCGGCACCAGATCGCTGATGAAGCGATGTTCCACAGCGTCGCAGGCCACGACAATCACCCCGTCCAGCCGCATGCTGTCGGTCACACGTCGCACAACCCACTCCAAAACCGACTTACCGCCCAACCGCCGACTGGCGATTCGACGAAACTGCTGCGACGTGAAACAGGCCTGCACCACTCCTAATGTTCGTAACATCCGGCTTGCCCTCAATCCGTTTTGGCACTTCCGTAACACAAACCTGTGCAACTATTGGCAAGGATTGTGAAGTTTATCTCAAAGATTAGCGACCTTCGGGAGCGGGTTCCTGGTAAGGGTGCGGCAACACCGTTCGGCTGGCGGCCCTGCCGCTCCAAGATCGAAACTAGCCTCAGCGAAAGCCGAATACAACGCCAATAATGTAGCAGACCAAGTGTGTCATGGTCAATAGGAACGAAGATTTCATGAACCCCACGACAGAATGCTTTGCCTGGGAACGAGAGGTGCATTCGATGCTTCGATTCAACACAACACTACTTGTGCAGCTAGCATTCGTTGCGGTTGGCGTCGGCGGCGATTCCCAACACGGCATACAAGCGATCGTCGTGAAGACCGTCGACCACCAGGTCGGCCATGCTGAAATCATGGTCCCGGCTGTGATCGCCTGGAACGGCCACCGTGAAGGCCCCAGCAGCGGCGGCAGCGCAACACCCGTTATGGCTATCTTCCAACACGAGCAGATCGTGGGCCATGAGCCCAAGCCGTGCGGCAGCCGTGAGATAGATTTCGGGATGCGGTTTGCCGTGGGTGATGTCTTCCGCGGTAAGGACAAAAGAAAACCGCGATAGCAAATCGAACTGCGACAAACAGGCTTCGGCCAACTCGCGGACACTGCTGGTAGCGATCGCCTTAGGGCGCTTGTCCGCTTCCAGGGCATCGAGCAATGCGAGCAAACCTGGCATCGTGTCCAGATGGTCTTCGACCAGGGCCGCGAAAATGGCATTCGACTCTTCGCCCATCGCTTCCCAGTCATCGTCGAGATCGTACCATTCGATCATCGTTTCGAACGCCCGTTGCGGGGGAAGTCCCATCATCGCCCGTTTCAGTTCGGGCGTAAACTCGTGCCCTCGCCGCCCCATCAACTCGGTACCCACCATCGTGTAGATGTCTTCCGAGTTGAACATCAGGCCATCCATGTCAAAGACAACGGCACGTGGCACGGATTTTTCCATCGGAGATCGCTTTCCTAAAAACGAACAACACGAACGCCAAGCGGTGAACGTGGGAGTATAACGGACACAAGGGGCTAGAGGCTAGGGACTTCGGATTTGGGATTTGGGATTTGAACAACGGGTAGCCCCGATAGCTCTGCTATCGGGGTGCCGAAGGCACAAGAGGTGTCAACGTGTTTGCTATGCCTCGTGCGGCTGCGCCGCCCCGATAGCAGAGCTATCGGGACTACCCGCTCTCAGCGTTTCGCTTTCCGACCACCACTTCCACCAGATGCACGAGTTCCCCCAACACCAAACACGTTGCCCCCCAGATTTGGTGCGACTGCCAAACGAAATGCGGGGCCGTATAGACCTCGCCTCGATACGATCGACGATGGCTGCCAAGACAGGCCGGGTCGAGTAGATGAGCTAGGGGAACTTCGAGCAACTCGGCGACCTCCATCGGACTGGGCCGCCAATGAGGTTGAATCTCGGTGCTAGCCACCCAAGGCGTGACCACGAAGTTGCTCGCCTGAACATATAAGGGGGTCAGTTGCCCGAGCATCCTCAACGGCAAACCGTCGGCGCCCAACTCCTCGTGGAACTCGCGCACCGCGGCCGCGCAACTCGTTTCGTCGTCTTCCAGTGCTCCCCCCGGCAGGCTCACCTGGCCAGCGTGGTCGGGCAAATGACTCGGGCGCAACGTCAACGGCACGTACCACTGCTCGTCGCGTGGATAGAGCAAGACCAAGACGGCCGCCTGCCGGGCATCTGCTGGGGGCGCATCGTAGTGACGCCAGTGGGCCGGACGCGGCTGAAATCGGGTATCGATCCTCGGGTCGGGTAGGGGCTCGCGCAGTCGCACCGCCAACAATTCGGGAAGTTCACGATTCATGACGCCTCATCCATGGACTGCGGCAAAACTCCATTTGCCTCCTTTGCCCGAACACTCGGCGGCGTCAGACGATAAACAGCATACACCCGATTGCGATATACCTCGGGCAAGTCCAAGCGTGGGCGAGCGGCGGTGATCACATACTGGGCATCGTAACGTTGCCCTAATTCTTGCAACTGCCGGGGGGACCGTAAAGACAGTGCCGAGAACCAGAACTCGCGAGGATTCCCACTGCCCGTGCTGTGAATGTCGAGCAAGCGTTGCCACCACTCGACGATCGCCTCCGCGTCCTGCGGCAACTCCTTCCAATTGACCACCTCCGGGCGTTGGGCGTACCACTTGAAGGTTTGCGCCATCCGCGGCGTCAGAAATCGGGCGTCGGCCGGGATCTTACCCGAGTTGGCAATCCAGTCGCACGCCTTGCGCCAAGCGACGTAGTCTTCGGCTGGCGAGGCCCAACGATGCACCAATCGAAAGCCGGGCGGAGGCACGGGCACAACCCGTTCGACGGCATGACTACCCACATGTATGGCCACCACCGCGATGACTAACCCCAGCCAAACCCGCCCCACCCACGACGGCGATTTCAACTGCTCTACGGCAAACCACCCCACCGCCATCGCAACACCCAATGGCACCATCGCGTCGCTGAGCCGGAACCAATAGAACCGCAACCAGACGGCCGCCCAGTCTTTTTCGATCAGACTTAACGCCGACATCGCGCCGCCGATCAGCGCGAGGACGACGGTCCCCAACACGAAGGTGTGGATCCGGCGAAGTCGTTCGCCGGCCGAAGTGGCCCAAACGATGGCCGCCCAGAAGATCGTCAGAATAACGAACCGGCGAATGAAAACGGCCGGGATCTGTGCGACGTTGAGATGGTGCGGGAGTCGCGTGTAAACGTAAAGCTGATGGGCCTGAGCAACAACCGCCCGGTCGGTGCCCGAGTTGAGCATCAACGTCGGCAACAAACCCGGCAACGAGAGCAATCCGCCCACGATCAGTCCCGGCAAAAGTGAACGGACCGACGGTCGCGATTCGCCTGCACACAGCCAGGCCACCCCGCCAGCCACCACCGACCAACCACCAATCAACACATGAAACGCCGCCGCCGCGCCAAAAAGGATGAACATACGGTTCCATCGAGCCCGGGCCAGCGCCTCTAAACCCAGCAACACCAACACGTAGGCGAATCCCTTGGCCTCGACACCCCCGATGACCCACTCGCCGGCCATGTGGTTCGTTTCTATCAGGCATACCCAAAGCCCCGCGGTAAGCACCGACATCCAACACCGCGGAATCAACACGTAGCTGAGTCGTTGCCAGGCCCAAGCGAGCAATGCCCAGGTGAGCAGTCTTCCGAACCAGGCCAGGACCAAGGGGCTCAGCCAAAGAGCCAACCAACCGAAGGTGAAGTAGAAAACCGTATGGCTGTCGGCCGACTCCAGAAAAAAGTCACCGTGACACCAACTGGGGTTCCAATAGTGCAGAGCCTTGCACAGGTAATTCGGCTCGTTGACCTCCGGCACCGGCGAGGCGCCTTGGATGAAGAACACCAAGAAAACCAACGCGACCTCGGCGCAGACCATACGCCATGGCAATGAGGGTTCGGGTTGGCTGGGTGTATCTAACATGAGGAACGCCAAAGTAGGCTATGCTTCCGCATGGCAGGGCAGAGGCTAGTGGCAAGAGCTGTCCCGGCGGCGTTTTCAAAAAACCACGACCGTTGGTCGCGCCATTGGATGCCATGCTGAAGCATAGCCTACGGCACCAGCCCCCAGTCGCCACTCTTCTACCGGTGATTCTCCAACGCAGCGATGCTTTTGAAGTCGTCTTTCAGCGAGCGATAGAGTTGCTGGTAGATCGGGAATGCCTGGTCGTAATAACGTCGGGCCTTGGCCACAGGCGTGGTCTCTTGAACCACTTGGATCGTGGCTGCGCAGGCTTCGCGAATATCTTTGAACTCGCCCGCCCCGACCGCGGCCAGTAGGGCCACGCCGTAGGCCGGACCTTCTTCGGTGTTGATTGTCACCACTTTGCGCCCGAAGATGTCGGCCTGGACTTGCCGCCAGAAAGGACTTCGCGAGCCACCGCCCGAGGCACGGATCTGCCGTACCGGCACGCCCAACTCCTCGAAGATCGCCAGGCTGTCGCGCATCGAGTAAGTCACGCCTTCCATGACTGCGCGGATCATGTCGCCCCGGGCGTGAGCCAACGTGAGTCCGACGAAGCTTCCCCGGGCATCCGGGTCGGCGTGCGGCGTGCGTTCGCCCGACAGATAAGGCAAGAAGAACAACCCCTGACTTCCGACCGGTGCCTCTTGGGCTTCGGTAGTGAGCAGGTCGTAGATCTCGGTCTTTTTTCGTTTCGCGGCAGCCACTTCGGCCTGACAGAGCGCGTTGCGGAACCATTGCAACGACCCACCGGCCGAAAGGTTCACGCCCATCATGTGCCATTTGTCGCGCACGGCGTGGCAGAAGGTGTGTACCCGGCCCTCGGGATCGATTTTCACTTCGTCGCTGTGGACGAACATCACACCTGAAGTTCCGATCGAGGTAGAAAGCACGCCACGGTTGACGATCCCATTGCCCACGGCCCCCGCCGCACAGTCGCCGGCCCCACCCACCACAACACAGTCGGTGGTCAGCCCGAGCGTCTTGGCCACCTCGGGCGTGAGCCGTCCGGTTACATCTTCCGACTCGTAGCACGTGGCCAATAGATCGATGTCCAATTCCAACGCCGAAAGCAACTTCTTCGACCAACGTCGCTTGGCCACATCCAGCAGAAGCATCCCACTGGCATCGCTGACCTCCGTGGCGTACTCACCGGTCAAACGGCGGCGAATCTCGTCTTTCGGCAACAGGACCTTGCAGGTTTTCTCGAAGTGTTTCGGCTCGTGGTTTCGCAGCCAGAGGATTTTCGGGGCGGTGAACCCCGTTAGCGCTGGGTTAGCAACCATGCGAATGAGCTTTTTGCGTCCTCCGGCTCGTTGTTCGATTTCGTCGCACTCGGCGGCCGTGCGTTGATCGTTCCAAAGAATGGCTCGGCGGACGACCTTGTCGTTTTTGTCGAGAAACACGGAGCCGTGCATCTGGCCCGAAAGCCCAATACCCTTGACCTCGGCCGGCTTGAGTTTGGCCGCCTTGACCACTTGACGTACCGATTTGATCGTGGCTTGCCACCAGTCTTCCGGGTCTTGTTCGCTCCACAACGGTTTGGGAACATAGCAGGGGTAGGTCACCATGGCGTCGGCCAGGATCTTGCCCGAGGCGTCGATCGCCAAGGTTTTGGTGCCGGACGTGCCGATGTCGATGCCCAGGAAAACGCTCATCGTGTTTGTATCCTTCATACTGGGGGCTGCAAAATCGCTACAGGATCGCAATAAGTGATTGCCAAGTAAGTTGTCGGATTGTAACGCATCGCCCGGTAGCGGGGCAACCGGGCGGGGTGCCGCGGATTGACCGTCGACCCCGCGTGCCCTACAGTAGTCCGACCTCAGGATACGATAGTGAAATGAAACGGTTTCCGCGTGCCTACGTAACTCAAACGGAAAACAGAAGAAAGCCGCGGATGAACGCAGACAGACGCAGATCAAGAAAATAACTTGGAAACGTAGGGCACCCGGCGCAACGCGCCAGGGAGACATCGCCTCGGAAAGCTTATCGCACCAGTTGGGCCGTTCGATGCCAGTCCCCCCTCTATCTGCGTTTATTTGCGTCCATCTGCGGCTGCGACCGTCAGAATCGTTTTCAGTTTAGGGGCGAACCAAATCGAAAAACACGCGTACTGACGCTATCAGTACCCGTAAAAAATAGGCTGCAAAGATGCAAAAATGTTGCTGGCTGCTGACCGCTTGCGTGGCACTGGGGCTTTTGGGGTGTGACACGCACCAAAAAAAGATGCCAAACGCGCTGGCCGGGCCGCCGCTGACGGGCGTCGAGCTCACGCTAACCATTGTCGACGACCCGGCCATGGCCGAGGTGGCCGCCGGATTGCAGGGCGAATGGACGGCCCAAAGCGGCTCGCAGTTCTCGGTAACCACGCTCGATAGCCAGCAATACCTCGACGGAGTCAAGCCCCCGTCCGACGCTGTGATCTGTCCGGCCGGTCTCTTGGGAACCTTGGCCGAGAACGAACGCATCGTGAAGATGCCGGAAAAGCTTATCGGCCAAAACGCCGGCGGCTGGGGTGAGATTTTCGAGTTGGTCAAACTCCGCGAGGCCGCCTGGGCCGGTGAGACAATGGCCGTTCCCTTCGGTTCGCCGGTCCTGGTCTGTTACTATCGGGCCGACTTGCTGGAAAAACTCCAGCGCCAACCGCCTAAGACCTGGAAACAGTATCTCGAATTGGCCGAGTTGCTGGCCAACCCCAAAAACCTGGGCGATGCCCCCAATGTCGACGCCGAAAATTGGTCGGCCGTGGCCGAACCGTTAGGCCCCGGCTGGGCAGGGCTGACACTGCTCGCCCGAGCAGCCCCCTACGCCCGCAGCCGCGAAAACTACTCGACGCTGTTCGACATCGAAACGATGGAGCCGCTGGTGGCCGGACCACCGTTTGTCAGGGCGTTGGAAGAACTCGTCGCCGCGGCCAAGCATGGTGCGAAAGACCAGCTTCAAGCCGATCCCGATCAGGTACGTTCGGCCTTCTGGCAGGGGCGTTGCGGCATGGCCCTGACATGGCCCAGCGCCTCGAAAAACGGCCTCACCGGCACTCCGATCGAGGACCTGGACTTAGACCTCGTCGCATTGCCCGGCTCGGAGCAGGTCTACGATATAGGCACAAACGAGTGGGAACCCCGCGTGGACGACGAACCGCGGCACATCCCGCTGCTGTCGTCGGCCGGACGATTGGGTGTGGTCAATTCCGCGTCGACCAATCCGGAAGCCTCGTTCCAACTGCTGCTTTGGCTTTCCGGCAAGTTGATCAGTCCTCAGTTGTGCAGCATCAGCCCGGCCACCACGCTTTACCGCACATCGCAGTTGAGTGCCCCGCAGATGTGGACAGAACAACCCATGCCGCTGGGCACGTCCGTCGACTACGGCGCGCTTACCCATGCAACGCTTTCCGGGGAACTTTGGCTCATGGCACCGCGGATCCCCGGCCGGGCCGAATACTTGGCCGCCCTCGACGCGGCCGTGCATCGCGCCGTCGCCGGCGAGCAACCCCCCACCGAGGCCCTCACCCAAGCGGCCGACGAGTGGCGGAAGATCACGGAAAGCCACGGGACCGAGGCCCAGAAACAGGCCTATCTCCATAGCTGGGGCCTCGATTGAACAATTACCCCGATTGATTCAGGACTCCCCTTTGACACCCCCCGGGGGCCGTGTAAAATGAAGTCTTCCTTGGCACCGGCCGATAAAGGCTAGGTGCTCGCACACAAACCGTGTGCCCATGGGGCGGTAGCTCAGCTGGGAGAGCGCTGCGTTCGCAATGCAGAGGTCGGGAGTTCGATCCTCCTCCGCTCCACTGTTTTTTCGGGCTCTGGTGAGGTTGTTCTCATCAGGGCCCGTTTCGTTTCTTGCCCACGACGGTGGCCGCCAAAGGAGAGTCGCTTTTTGACTGGACAAATACAGGGCGACCGGATCAGCGAAGCAGCATGCCGAATTGTCCCGCCGATCCTGTTCATTCTGTCAAAAAAATGAGTCGCCGTAACAGTTTGTCCGCACTCCATCTTGCCCGCGCCGCATCCCGCACGGTCCGCACGACCGGACGCCAACGGTTTCTTTCACGCCCACCAGGCCTTTTTCCGATGTTAAGCTATGCCGGTCACGGATGATACGAAGCTTGCGCAACAATGGACGACGCGCGATAGGCCGGCCTCACCTTACCCTACATTAAGCAAGTTTCGACGCCTCGGGCTTACCCCGGACGTCGAGCGGCCAACGGGAAACGACTCCACCCGTGGGGTCTCAACCTTCGTTGGCTGGCGGTCTGGCCGCCTTGCCAGTGGGCAGTCCCGTCGGAAGGGAATACGCCGGCTTGATCCGCTCACCGCGGCGCAAGCAAACGCAGAGCACGGCACGATCCTGGCAGTTGCCATTTCGTTCGAACCACCGTTTCACGTTGTGGTCGGCGAACCTGGGCATTCCATGTTCGTGCGAGCTTTCGTAATGGCCACGGATGGGTTGGCACCCGAAGCACCAATCCTGCCCCCCGACGACAATGACCGTGGCTAAATCCCGCACAAAGAAGAAACTGAAACTCTTCACTGGCGAAGCACCGAAGGCTGTCCGCCCGCAAATCGATGCCGTGGCGAGCCTGCCCGAGGTGTTCCGTGCGTTTCGTCAGACGACCGGTTGGTCGTTGGAATACCTCCCCGGCCCTGCGCCGGCCCAGGTGGACGACCTGAGTTGGTCCTCCCCGGTCAACCCGGGCGTTGGAACTACTCCAGGACATCTCAGGCTGACCCCTTGGGAGGCACCTTCCGACCAAAAGGCGGCGACGAAAAAAGGTGCCGGCGCGAAGACCGTCGATGCCCAAACGGCCCGATCGCTGGCCTCTTCGTTGAGCGAGTTGGTTTCTGAATTGCTGCAAACGCGGCACCAGCTCTGGCAACGCGAGGCGGAGTTGGCCGCCGGCGTACCGCTGATTCCTCACGCGGAAGAATCGCAACACTTGGCCCGGCGTCTCGAAGCGGTGCTTCGCGGCGGTGCCGAGGCCGTGGGTGCCCAGTCGGCCGCCCTGTATCTGCTGGACGAAGCCACCACCCATCTGAAACTGCGAAGCTGTTGGGGATTGCCGTTCGACCGAATGACGGTCCCCGCCCGACCTCTGCAAGGCGCCGTGGCCGACCTCGAAGCGTTGCTCGGTCATGCCGTGGTCATGCGCGACGCCGAGACGATGGGCTACTGGAAAGTACCCGAGACCTGTGGGGCTGCCGTGTGTGTGCCCGTCTCGACACCCACTACCCTGCTGGGAACGTTTTGGATCTTCTGCGACGAAACCCAGGACTTCTCCGATCGACAAACCAATCTTCTGGAGATGGTGGCCGGACGGCTGGCCGCCGATCTGGAACGAGAGATGCTGTTGCGTGAAGGTGTCGACAGCTCGAAACTCAAGAAACAAATCGCGGCGGCAGAACGACTGCAACGCAACCAATTGCCCACGATCTCGCCGTTGCTGGACAACTGGGAAGTGGCCGGCTTCAACACCCAAGCCGAGGCCCTCGGCGGCGATTTCTACGACTGGTTCTGTCTGCCCAACGGCCTGCTGGCCGTAGCGGTTGGCGACGCCATGGAGCAGGGGATCAACGCGGCCCTGTCGGGCAACGCCCTGAAAGCCGCCTTGCGAGCCCACGGCCAGTATCATCGCGAGCCGCAAGAGACGCTCAAACAACTCAACCTGACCCATTGGACGGGCTCGGCCGGCGACCAGTATGCGGCCCTGTTTTTCGGGCTGATCGAAACGGCCACCGGCCGGATCAACTACAGCGTGGCAGGACAGCCCGCGGCGATTGTCGTGGGCAACAAGAACTGGCAATCGCTCAGCCGAGCCTATCCGCCGCTGGGCGAAAGCCCCGAGGCCGACTACGACGCCCACGGGCACCAACTCCAGCCGGGCGAGGTGCTAGTGGTCTTCTCCGACGGGGTGCGCGACGCCATCGACGAGCAGGGCCGGTTGCTGGGCGAGTCGGGAGTGGCCGAGACCCTATTGGGGCAAGTAGACCACCCGGCCGAGGAACTCGTTGCATTGCTGCGAGGACGGGTCGAGAACCACGGTGGACGCGAACCTCGCGACGACCAGACGATCCTGGTTATTAAGCACCAACGGCCGTAGCCCGCCGCGGCGGACGCGATTTACCCAGTTTTTTGAGCACACCCAGAATGGGACGGTGCCCAAAATGGGCCGGTACCGGGCGACCGCCGGAAGTTGCCACCCGGGGCCTTGACGTTCGGCCGCGAGGAGCTAAACTCAACAAGATATTGCAGTTCGTCGCGGGAATGGCGGAACTGGCAGACGCGCTAGGTTGAGGGCCTAGTGGGATAATATCCCGTGGAGGTTCGAGTCCTCTTTCCCGCACTCGATAAGGACCTATGCCCGAGGGCGTAGGTCCTTTTTTTGTGCTTGCTCACACGTGCAACACCGTTTGCAGGATTCCGAAAAGGTAAAGAAATGATCGCGAATGCATTATCTCCATGCATTACCACTAAGAAGGTTAAGGAGTCTCGGGATTTCTACGTGAAGCACTTTGGTGCGAAGGTCACATTTGACTGCGGATGGTACGTGAATCTGCAAATCGGTAAGGAAAGCTCTCAACTTCAGTTCATGGCCCCGAGACCGCCCGGGACGGCGGCGTGCAACCCTTCGGGCCTGACCTACAACATCTCGGTGGCCGATGTGGATGCGGAATACAAACGGCTCGCCGCGGAAGGCGTGACGCCCGTCATGCCCATCGAAGACCACCCCTGGGGTGACCGTGGGTTTGCAATCCTCGACCCAAATGGGGTGATGCTCTATCTTTACTCCGACCGGAAACCCACGGAAGAGTTCAAGCCGTACTTCAAATAGACGCCTGAGCCCACACGTCACGCCCCAAGGTGGCTCACCAGAATTCGCACGCCGATGCCCAGCAGGACGAGGCCGCCGAGAATTTCGGCCCCGCGGCCCCAAGCGGGGCTGATGCGTTTGCCGAAGCCGATGCCGACCACGCTCATCGCGCAGGCAACCAGTCCGATCACCGCGGCGGGCACCCAGATCGAGACATCGAGCAACGCCATGCTCAGGCCCACGGCCAAGGCGTCGATGCTGGTGGCCACCGAAAGCGTGACCAGCATGATGCCGCGCGTCGGGTCGGTCTTCATCTCGGGCGGATGGTCGTGCCGGGCTTCCCAAAGCATCTTCCCGCCCACGAAGGCCAACAGCCCGAAAGCCAGCCAGTGGTCGTACGCGCCGATGTAGTCGACCAACTCACGCCCGGCCGCCCAACCAATCAGCGGCATCAAGGCCTGAAACAACCCGAAGTGGAATGCCAAGCGAAACACGTGGCGCGGTGTGACCTCGGCAAGCGTGATGCCCGCCACGATCGACACGGCGAAGGCATCCATCGCCAGCCCAAAGGCAATCTGTAGCATCACCAACCAACTCAACGCCCAAGCCCCATTTGCTGACGGACTTCGCGTAAATCGGTCTTCAGCACGCTTTGGGCAATGGCGTTGAGCGTGGCGAAGTCGGCCTGAATGTGTAGAGTCGCCTGGCGATGCGTCAGGGTATCGCCGGTCTTCAACTCTCGGGCGGGTGATAACGTTTCCAGTTCGTAAAACGGCCCCAACTGGCTGCCCAGGTCGTTCGGGCCGTCGTTGTAGCTGTTCACCACGTCGCCATCGTAGGGCTTTTTCTGCGAGACTCCCCAGACGTTGTTCATGTAGAGTTCTTCCGGCGCATCTTCCGGCAGTGAAAACTTCATCAGCGTGAGCACGTTGTTGACAAAGTCGATCGAACCGAGAACATCGACCGCCCGACGCTTCGAGGTGCCAATCTTCGAGCGGAACTTGGCGTCGGCCAGCAACAGAATCGAACTGGGCAGAACCTTCAGTCGATCGGCGCCCGGCGTGTTGAAATAGTCGGCCGTAACGACCGGACCCAATTCCGACTCCGGACCGGGCCGATAGGGAACAATCACCACGGTCTTCGGGCTGGAGTTGAACATCCCCAGCATCCAGATGGAAAGCAATCCCGTCTGACGCTGCAACGGTGTCCCGTCGTTGGTCACCTCGTTAACCGACTCGTAGCCCACCGATTTGACGTCGCGGGCAGCCAGCTGCCCGGCCACTTGATCGCCGAACAGGTCGTCGAAGTCGGATGAACGCAACAGGCGAACATCGCGGACAACGTCGACTTCGACTCGGGTGGCCGAGGCGTTTTGCAATTGCATTTTTTGCGTCATACGAACGCCCGCGTCGCCGGGTCGCCGGACGAGCGCCCACGCCCCTTCGTTGAGCCCCTTGGGCGTGTACCAGTCTTTGAGCGTCTGTTCGGTCAGCCCCGGCTTGAACCAGAGGCTAAAAGGCCCACCCTCGGGCGAAAACCAGAAACGCTCTTCGCCGCCGTAGTTGTTGAACTGTGGGTCGTTCTTACCCTGACGAATGAAGTCGAAGCAGACGAAGCCGAAACTGAGCCCCTCATCGCCATCGAGCGTCGAGGTCATTACCCGGCCTTGGTATTCCGGACAGATGAGCACCCGGCCACCCTGGTCGTTGGTCAATTCGACAACCTGGGTATGTGCGGCGAGGAACTGCTTGGCTTGACCGTAGTTGGAAGATGGGTTATCGCGGTCGGCTGCCGGAGCCAGGTTCGCACCGGCGGCTACCAGTAGTACCGAAACCAGTGCCCGGCCCATCGCTTCGTGTAACATGATGGCTTGTCCTCTTCTCTCGAAATGCGGCGGCAAAGTCGCGGTGGCGATGGCACCCACCCCGCGATTTCAAGCCTCGGGAAGCACCAGTATAACAACGCACAATTGACCGGGAAGGCGCCGGCAACACCAAACGCAAACGCCCATGTGTTTCGAACGATTCCCACGCCGCGAGTCCGTTTGTGCCATCCCTCGAAAATGCGGTTTTCCCGGGTGCATTAGTCCCAACTCAGCCGGCAGCCCGGTAACCTCGGGATCAAATTCCAGTCACAAGCCCCAGATTAACAGAACGCGTCCGAATTTTGAATAAAACACACACCACCCAGGGTGGCAGGTCCGCCCGCCAAGCCGGTGTTACCGCCCGCAGGCAAGAAACCGCTCCCGCTGGCCGCTAATCTTTGTGGAAAAGGTAAGGGTAACCGTATTTGAGGTTGGTAGTGCGGATAGCACCTCCGCCACCCCCCTCGCAAGGCCAGAAGACAATAGCAGCAGCGAAAATTTTGTGTTATGATGGGCGACCTTGCTGGTCTGAGTTATTGACCGTTGCCAATCGCACGAACGGCGGGCGACCGACAGGACCCCGGTTTCTAGGCGCACTCGCGGCCAACGTTCGCTGCAGATGCAACCATCAATAGTGGCCCGAAATGAGTTAAGAACAGGACCGATCCAAACATGACCGACGCGACCAAACCCTCAGCGCCCAAAAGCCACATCGACCCCGTTATTCCGGCAGCCGTTCTTCTGCCGTGGATCCTCGTTACTTGCTGTTTCGCCCTGTGGGGATTCGCCAACGATATCACGAACCCCATGGTCAAGGCGTTTTCGAAGATTTTGCTGATGAGCAATTTCCAAGGGTCGCTGGTTCAGTTCGCCTTCTATGGCGGTTACTTCGCCATGGCATTCCCGGCCGCGCTGATCATCAAAAAGACGTCGTACAAGACGGGAATCCTCATCGGCCTGGGATTGTACGCTACCGGAGCGTTGCTGTTCATCCCGGCCAGCTTGATGATGGTCTTCTGGCCGTTTTTGATTGCCTACTTCATCCTGACCTGTGGGCTGTCGTTCCTTGAAACGGGTGCAAACCCGTACATCATGTCGATGGGCTCCGACGAAACGGCCACTCGGCGGTTGAACTTCTCGCAAGCCTTCAACCCCATCGGCTCTCTGATGGGCATGTTTACCGCTCAGCAGTTGATCATCGCGAGACTCAACACGGCCACCATTGAAGAACGGTCGGCGATGGCGGCCAACGAACTGCAACAAGTCACCGCCCACGACCTGGGAGTCATCCGTATGCCCTACGTGGCTATCGGGCTGATAATTCTGGCATTCTTCATCGTGATTGCCGTGATCAAGATGCCCCACTCGCAGGACAAGTCACACAAACTGGATATTGCAGGTACGCTCAGTCGGCTGTTCGCCAACAAGCGATACATCGAAGGTGTGGTAGCTCAAATGTTCTACGTCGGGGCACAAATCATGTGCTGGACGTTCATCATCCATTACGGCACGGCGATTTTCACAGCTTCGCCCTACAACATGAGTGAGCAAGCAGCCGAGGTGCTCTCCCAGAAGTACAACATCGGTGCCATGATCCTCTTCTGCACGAGCCGTTTCATCTGTACCTTCCTGTTGAAGTTCATCAAGCCGGGTGCCTTGCTGATGGTTCTCGCCTTGGGTGGCTTCCTGCTGACACTTGGCACAATCTTAATCCAGGGAATCACCGGTCTTTACTGCCTGGTGGGCGTCTCGGCCTGCATGTCACTTATGTTCCCCACAATCTACGGGATTGCACTGAAGGGCCTGGGAGAAGACGCCAAGATCGCCGCCGCAGGGCTCATCATGGCCATTCTGGGCGGCTCCGTGATGCCGCCTGCTCAAGGTTTCATCATCGACCTGAAGACCGTCGACCTGGGCTTCCTGACGTTGCCCGCGGTGAATGCGTCCTTTGTTCTGCCGCTGTTCTGCTTCGTTGTTATCGCGATCTACGGCTTCAGAACGCACAAGTTCCACATGGACTGAGCGCCCACCCCGTAGGCTACGCTTCAGGAGTCCCCGTGCGACGACGGTAGGCCATGCTTCAGCATGCCGAAGGACGACGATGCGTTTCCCCTGATTCCGAACCCCGAGCATCCCCTGGTTCCCAAGCTCCAGCTTGGGAACCGCTTGACGAAGCTCTGCTTCGCAGAATTCGGAGCAGAGTGTCTGGCTACAGCACTGCCACGACGCGAAGCGTCCGAGGCGTGCGTTCCCACGCGAAGCGTGGGAACGAGAGTTTCGCGTAATCAGAGATTCACCCGAGCTCAGCAAACAACCGCCTTGCCTGCTTTGCGGTCGGCGTACTGCTGCTTGATCCAGGTGTAGGTCTTTTCCAGGCCTTCGCGCAACGTGATCGACGGCTCCCAGCCCAGGTACTTTTGGATCAGTGTGTTGTCGCTGTTGCGGCCGCGGACACCTTTCGGCGCGTCGAGCTTGTAGTTTCGCTTCACCTTCACGCCCGCGATGTCTTCGATGATGTCGACCAGTTGGTTGATCGACACCAACTCGGAACTGCCCAAGTTGATGGGCTCTAGGATATCGCTGTGGAGGATCTTGTCGATACCCATCAGGCAATCGTCGATGTACATGAAGCTTCGGGTTTGCTCACCGTCGCCCCAGATCTCGATTTCCATACTCCCGTCGTCTTGCGCGGCGATGATCTTGCGCGACAACGCGGCCGGGGCCTTTTCGCGACCGCCGTCCCAGGTGCCGAAGGGACCGTAGACGTTGTGGAAACGGGCAACCCGGGTTTCAATGCCGTAGTCTTCGCGGAAGTGGCGGCACATCCGCTCGGTGAACAGTTTCTCCCAACCGTAACCGTCTTCGGCCAGCGCCGGGTAGGCGTCTTCTTCCTTTAAGGCGGTAATGTTCGTGTCCTTCTGCTTGTCGCCGTTGTAGACACAGGCCGACGACGAATAGAAAAAACGCTTGGCGCCGGCCTCCTTGGCCGCCATCAGCATGTGGGTGCTGATCAACACCGAGAGCATGCACTCGGCCTTATGAGATTCGATAAAGCCCATGCCACCCATGTCGGCCGCCAGGTTGTAAACCTCCACAGCGCCGTCGCAAACTTTGTAGCAATTGTCTTTTTCCATCAGGTCGCACTCGGGCACATTCTCAACGCCGTCGACCGTCTGGTACCACTGATCGAGCGGCTTTTTGTCGACGGCCCGGATGTTGGTGAATCCTCGGTCGTAGAAGGACCGCGTTAACGCGCCCGCGATAAATCCGCCTGCTCCACCAATCACAATGAGGTCGTCTTTGTTCATCCCGAGGTCCCTTTGCTAGATATCCATGAAAGGCAAGTGTCTCGTTCCGGCAATTTTAGAAAATGAGCAACACGTGCAATCCGCTTCCGACGAGCAATTAAGCATTACTGCCCCAATATCAACGTTAAGGCCGTTGGAGTCAATGAGTTCTGCGATTTCTGCAACTGTGTTTTTTGAACGCCATTCGCACGAGACAATTCACCATACACTACCCTCGGACTATTGTTTCCGATAGACTAAAATTGGTGACCGTATCGTAGGGCGGCAGGGCCGCCAACCAAACGGTGCTGCCGCACCAGTCAAGGACCCGCTCCCGTTGGTCGCTGATCTTCGTGAAAAACTTAACGATCTTCGAGGTTAGTAGTCCAGGCAGGCTTGCAGTGGGGATAACCGAAGAGCCACGGGGTAAACCACGGACATCTTGATAGGGACGATCCTATGGAGGCCGAACTAGTCCTCGACGCACAGGCCACTCTCGGCGAAGGTGCTCTTTGGCACCGACGGACCGCCCGGCTGTACTGGGTCGACATCGAACAGGGCGAAGTCCACCTTTTCGATCCTCAGACCGGTGCCGACGAAGTGCATCGGGTGGGACAGCGAGTGGGCACGGTCGTTCCTCGGCGGCGCGGCGGCCTGATGCTGGCCCTCGATGCCGGTTTCGCCCGATTCGACCCCACCTCGGGCGACCTCACCTTGCTCGGCGATCCCGAGGCCGACCGGCCTGGCAACCGCTTCAACGACGGCAAATGCGACCCCCTGGGCCGATTCTGGGCCGGCACAATCAGCCTTGCCCGGCAACAGGGCACCGCCGCATTGTATTGCCTCGACACCCAAGGCCATCTGCGGCGGATGCTCAGCGGACTGACCAACTCGAACGGTATCGCCTTTAGCCCCGATGCGTCGACCATGTACCACATCGACACGCCGACCTTGCAGGTCTGTGCGTTTGATTATCGGGCAGAAACGGGCGAAATCGGCAACCGGCGGGTGGTGGTCGACGTGCCGGTCGAGCTGGGCAAGCCCGACGGCATGACCATCGACACCGAAGGAATGCTCTGGGTGGCCCTGTTTCGCGGCGGCTGCGTCACCCGCTGGGACCCTCGCGACGGTTCGCTGTTGGCGACAATCCGTGTGCCGGCCACTCAGGTGTCGTCCTGTGCCTTCGGTGGCCCGAAGCTCGACACGCTTTACATCACCACCGCACGAATCGGGCTGTCCGCCGAGCAACTGGCCGAACAGCCCCACGCCGGGGGCCTATTCGCCGCGCGGCCGGGTGCGTGGGGAATGGAAGCCTTCGAGTATGCGGGATAGTGTCAAGCAGGCGTATCAATCGAACTCGAAGATGCGGGCAATGACCGGTTTTCCATACTCGGCGTCGCCGGTGAGCACGTGTAGATTATCGAGAATTTTGGCCTCGCCGGCACCGTGGGTGTGCCCACAGAGGACGAGCAATTCTCGGTCCGGATGGTCTTGCATCACTCGACTCATCGCCAGACCGGCCGCCTGACTAGCAAAATGCGGCAGGTAGTTATCGTCGGCCAGACGCCCGGCATGCCAACACGCCTCCGCGTAGGGCGGCACATGCGTCAGCGCTACCACGCGAGAATGGGTTGCGAACGCCTCGGGAAGAACACGCCCGAAATGCTCGGCCGCTACGTCACCCTGGGCGTTTAGGGCCCGAGACAACGCCGCACGATCGAGCTGGCTGTTTTCGTCGAAGTGGAACAACTCCTCGATCAAGAGATAGTCGTTCAGCAGTATCTCCGAATGCTCGAAATCGCCCAGTCGGGCGTCGGCCCAGCCGTCGTGTCCCACCAACGCCGTCGTGTCGCCCAACGAAACCACCGACTCGGCGCTGAGGTAAACCAGTTCGGGAGTCTCGGCGGCTAATGAAGCGACTCGACGCCGGGTATCGGTGATCGACCCCCGGTAGAAATCGTGATTCCCTAAGACGAAGTAAATGGGAATCCGGAGGATTTCGACCATTTCCAGCAAATGCAATTCAATCAGGTGGCTTTCGCCGATGTCGCCGCCGATTAGTAGACCGTCGAGATTAGCAGCGAGCAATGAGTCGAGAAACGCTCTTCGCGGTTCACGCTCCAGGAAGTTCAGATGGATATCTGTTGTCCACGCAACACGTTTCATGGCACCTCCTCATTCTCATTCCAACCCGCTGCTAGCGTGGTTCATTCTCTCGATGTCGGTGTCGATCCGCCAGGGCGCCCGCGGGACGAGCGATTATTTTCTGCCGCATTGAGGAACTTTATACGAGCCTCCCCTGTTGCCAAGTAATCAAGTAATGCTGTTGCCAACTGCCCACGTTGCCAAGCAGCGGTAGGTCACTCCACCCACCGGTTGCTTCACGACAAAAACCCCATAACGGCCCGGGGCCACAAAACACGCCCCCCAAAACAACGCCCTCGAAAACGAGAAGTAATGGCATAATGGTACTGCCCACAACGACAGGATTGCCCCTACAGCAGGGCATCGCAATAATTTATCATGTAAAATCGTCAAAAATGACTTCCCAAGAGTTCCTGGGGGGAAAGGGAAAATCCATGGAAAATGAAAACTGCCCTTACGATGCCGAGCAGGAGCCTCTGCCACGACAAAGTTGGGTTTTCAGTTTCCACGGCAAACTAGTCCTTCTCGTCACTGGCACCTTCGTTGTCACCATCCTGCTGGTCGAGTTTCTCGCGTTTTTCGGTGCGCCGTTTCATCTCTTGCGCGGTGCGTTGGAACATCACGAAGACGAGGCGGCACGCAGTTTGCGTCTCGTGGCCGACCAAAAGGAAAGCCGGTTGCTGCATTGGTGCCAGGAACGACGAAACGACGTTACCTGGCTCGTGAACAACCACGCTCGCATCGGCCGAATTGAGGCAATTACCCAAGCCTTTGCCGATCTGGAAAAAGAGGGAATTACGGACCAGGACCGCTGGGCGAAGCTTGGCGAACAGCCAGCGTACCAAACGTTGGAGAAACGTCTCAAAGAGATCCAATCGACCTACCGGACAACCTACAAACGAATTTCCCTGGTCGACGCCCGCTCCGCAACAGTCATCCTTTCGACGGATGAGGCCGAACTCGGCCGAAACGTCGGCAAATCGGATTTCTTCCGCAAACCGCTGGAGCAAAAGGGTGCGTGGCTTGGAGAATTGGATACGATTCCCGATAGCACGCACCTATTGCTGCACGTCAGCGAGGCAGTACGACAAGGCGATGGCACACCTCTGGCGATACTGGTACTGCAGGTCGATCTGGAAGAAGCACTTGCCCCGCTGCTACACACGGGCGAGGGGCTCGGAATTCGCGGTGAGGCATTGCTCGTCGATCGCAACGCTCGAATTCTCACCTCGCTGAAGCATCCCCTTCTCGACGGCACCAAGCCCAAGCCGTTGCAGTATCGCATCACCGCCGAACCGGCGGTTCGGGCAGCTCAGCAAGAGCGTGGAGTGATCAACGCACTCGACTATCGCGACGAACCGGTATTGGCCGCGTATCGGTACCTTGAAATTTCTCCCGGCTACGGTTGGGGAATGGTCGTCAAACGCGATCGAGCCGAGTTGCTGGCCCCGTTGATGCGCAATCTGCGGCGGACCCTCTATTTCGATCTAGTAGGCCTGGCCACCATCGTAATCCTCGTTAGTTTGGGCACGCGCCGCTTCACCCGACCGCTACGCGTACTCAGTGAAACGGCCAATCATGTAACCCAGGGCGACCTGACCGCTCGGGCCGACATTCACAGCCGCGATGAAGTCGGCACCTTGGCCGTTGCCTTGAACACGATGATCGATCGGCTCGCGAACTACCAAGCCAAACTCGAAGCGGAAGTGAAAGCGCGAACGGCCGAATTGAGCCAAGCCAACTCGCAGTTGTCGGCCGAGATTGCCGAACACAAAGAAGTCAAGGAAGCCTTGCGCCACGCCAATGTAGATCTGAACCAAATCTTCGATGCCTCCGTTCCCATGGCCGTGATCGATCACCAGTGTAACATCGTCCGGGTAAACAGAACCTACTGCGAATTACTTGGCGCTTCCGAAGAAGACCTCCTGAAGCACACGTGTTACTCGATCAAAGGAAATCGACATTGCGATTCTCCGGAGTGTCCGATCAAACGCATTGCCCAAGGAGAAAAACGGGTTCAATTCGAGCTAGACATACCGACTCATTCCGGCCAGAAGCTATCGTGCGCGGTTACCGCCACACCCTACTTCGGCCCCGACAATGAACTATTGGGCATGGTGCAAACCCTGCTCGACATTACCGAACGCAAGGAGGCCGAACAGGCCCTGCGACAGAGCGAAGCCACGTTGAAGAGTGTGTTTTCCGCCGCTCCGATTGGCATTGCCCTGGCCTCCAATCGCATTCTCCAATGGGGAAACGATCAGTTCTGCGAGATGATCGGCTACCCGCCCAACGAATTCGACGGCCAAGACACCTGCATGTTTTACGAAACGGCCGAAGAGTATCGCCGCGTGGGAGATGTGGTCTATGCTCAAAATCCCACGCACCTTCCGGTCGGCCTGGAAACCCGCCTTCGAAGACGCGACGGCACGGTTTTCGACGTTTACCTCAGGGCGGCCTTTGTCGATCCAGACAACGATTCCAACACGGTCGTGTTCACCGTAATGGATATCACCGATCGAAAACATGCCGAAGAGGCGTTGAAACACCGCCTCCTGGCGTTAACCCGGCCGTCGATGGGCACCACCGATTTGAAGTTCTCCGATCTATTCAATATCGAGGAAATCCAAGAAATCCAAGACGCCTTCGCTGTGTCAACCGGCGTGGCTTCACTCATTACGGACGTCGACGGTTACCCGATCACCCGACCTAGTAATTTCTGTCGCCTTTGTAGCGATATCATTCGAAAAACCGAGAAAGGACTTCGCAACTGCATGAAATCCGATGCCGCGTTGGGGCAGGATAGCCCCGACGGCCCGTCCTTTCAACGATGCCTCAGCGGCGGCTTTTGGGACGCCGGCACAAGCATCCGCGCCGGAAACCGGCATGTGGCAAATTGGCTGATCGGCCAAGTCTTCACCGATGAGGACCGCGAGGAGCAGATGCTAGATTACGCCCGGGAAATCGGAGCCGACGAAGAGGAGTATCGCAATGCGCTGAAGGAGGTCAACCGAATGCCGTTGGAGCAGTTCCAACGCGTGTCGCGATTCCTCTTCCTGTTCGCCAAACTCCTTTCGCGACTCGCGCTGCAGAATATCCAACAAGCGAAAGATATTTCCGAGCGTCAGCGGGCGCAGGAGGAGTTGGCCCGCCACCGCGACCGTCTGGAAGAACTCGTCGGCGAACGTACTCGCGAACTGGAGGCCACCCAGCAAGCCCTTCTGCGGAAAGAACGTTTAGCCGCCCTGGGGCAACTAACGGCCTCGGTCAGCCACGAATTACGCAACCCGCTGGGAACCATCCGAACCTCGTTCTATCTGATCGCCAAACAAATGCGGGGAAATGACGCCAAGGTCGACCGCACACTCGATCGGATTGAGCGGAACATCGTTCGCTGTGATACAATTATCGACGACCTGCTGGATTACAGCCGCGTTCGTCCACTCAACCCGGTGGAAACCAACCTCGACGATTGGCTGGCCTCGCTGCTGGCAGAGCAGGAAATACCCCCGAATGTGCTTGTGAGTAAGCAGCTAACATCCAACACCGCCGTGTGGATCGACCGCGAACGACTTCACCGCTGTGTGGTCAATGTGCTCAGCAACGCCGTACAAGCCATGGGAAACGAGGGCGGCAACCTTACTTTGGCAACCGTTCGCCAGGATGGTCATATTGCAATCCGCATCAGCGATACCGGCACCGGAATTCCCTCCGATGCACGAGAGCGAATTTTTGAACCGCTTTATAGCACGAAAACTTTTGGCGTCGGACTGGGTCTGTCGATCGTTCGCCAAATCATCCAACAGCACGGAGGCTCGGTGGAAATCGATAGCCAACTTGGCTTCGGTACCACGATCACGCTACGCCTGCCGTTGGAACAACCACGGGAGTCCACGCATGAGTAGATTGCGCATTTTTGTTGTCGACGACGACCGCGACTTCGCCGAAAGCCTGGCGGATGTCCTGGAGTTGGACGGCCATCAAGTGGACCTCGCCCACTCCGGGGAAGAGGCCATCGACCGTTTCCTGGAACACGACTACGATCTAACTTTCATGGACGTCAAGCTCCCGGGTATGAGCGGCGTCGAAAGCTTCCTGGAAATTCGCCGGCTAAAATCCAATGCTCAAGTCTACATGATGACCGGCTTCAGCGTGGACCAAATGCTCGACGAAGCGGTTGCCCGCGGGGCACGCGGCGTGCTCCATAAACCACTGAACGTCGAGCAACTGCTCGAAATGCTTGCCAACGTCAAACCTGAAGGCATCATGATTGCCGACGACGACCCCCAATTCATCGACGAGATCCAGGCGATCCTCCTCGACGCAGGTTATCGTGTGTTTGTTGCCCACGATGGTCAGCAGGCCGTCGAACAGGTGCGTGCCGGAAACGTCGACGTTTTGGTCCTCGACCTGAACTTGCCCATGCTCGATGCGCTTGAGGTCTACCTCAAACTCAAAGATCTTGGCCAGTGTACGCCAACCATCATCGTCACATCGTACGCTCGCGAGAATCCCGATTCGCTCGGGCAATTGCGGGGGGCATCGGTTACGGGAATCCTCACGAAGCCGTTCGACCCCGAGCAACTCCTGGCAGCCATCGCCAGCCTCGCCCGCGGCGACAGCCCGTAAAGCGGGTTCTCCGGCTTGTTGGTCTTCTGGTTCCCACGCTTTGCGTGGGAATCCAAGGCCCGACGCTTCGCGTCGTTGCGCCACGACAAGACGTGATTGTGGGAGACGTACGAAACGAGAAGTGTGGCCGGCGTGCGTTTCCATGCAAGGCGCAGGCACAAGGAAACCCGGATTTTCCGGCCTACCGGTCCATCGGAAGCGAAAGATTTGACCACAGATACGCTCTCGACTACACTGACTTTGGATGTGCTTATAACCCGACGGCAACAATCCGAGGGTTAGGCGTTTCCGGCGTCAATGCTACGAACGACGGTCGCCATTTTCTCAGCACTCTCATCTATTGCGTCCTGCACTGTTTGTGGAACGAGGGCGACCAGCGGGAGCCCGGTTTTCCGGGCCGGAACGTTATGAAGTGTTCCACAATCAAACTAGGAACCAATAGATGTTTCGACAACCACCGTGGAGTCGAGCATTCCCACTCGAGTACCCAAGCCCCAGGTCTATCCCTCTTGTTGAGACGCAACCCCATGAAACGAACGATTGATCGAAACAGCATGACTTTCAACCGACATTCTTTCACGATTATCCTCCTCGCTGGATTAATCGTGTGTGCCCTCGGACAATTGGTGTCTGCCGAGACGGCTCCTCCGGCACCCTTTGGCACCGTGCCGACCAAGCAACATCTTGCTTGGCACGACCTGGAGTACTACGGCTTCATCCACTTCACGCTCAACACGTTCACCGGCCGCGAATGGGGTGGCGGCGAGGAATCGCCCGAACTGTTCAACCCGGCCCAGTTGGATACCGACCAATGGGTTAAAGCGGCCAAAGCCTCGGGCATGAAGGGCCTGATCCTTACGGCCAAACACCACGACGGTTTCTGCCTCTGGCCGAGCAAGTACACCGAACATTCGGTGAAAAACTCGCCTTGGAAAAATGGCAAAGGCGATGTCGTCAAGGAATTGTCCGAGTCGTGCCGAAAACATGGCCTGAAGTTTGGCGTGTATCTCTCGCCTTGGGATCGCAACCATGCCGAGTACGGCCGCCCGGCCTACATCACCTATTACCGCAATCAATTGCGCGAACTGTTGACCAACTACGGCGACATTTTCGAGACCTGGTACGACGGGGCCAACGGCGGCTCAGGCTATTACGGCGGAGCCAACGAAACCCGCAAAATCGACCGCCGCACCTACTACGACTGGCCCACTACCTGGAAAATGGTCCGCGAGCTACATCCCGGCTGCATTCGCTTCAGCGACGGCGGGCCCGACATCCGTTGGGTAGGTAACGAACGCGGTAACAGCCACGACCTGAATTGGGCCACCTTCAACCGCGCGGGAAGCTGGCCCGGCTTCGCCGAGCGAGAAAGCCTGGCCCACGGCGACCAGGGAGGAACCCACTGGGTGCCGGCCGAAGTAGACGTTTCGATCCGCCCGGGCTGGTTCTGGCACGAAGCGGAAAACGACAAGGTCAAAACGGTCGATCAGTTGCTCGATATTTACTATTCCAGCGTCGGCCTGGGGGCCAACCTGTTGCTGAACCTGCCGCCCGACCCGCGCGGATTGATCCACGAAATCGACGTCGAGCGGCTCGAACAGTTCGGTCGCGTGTTGCGCGAAACGTTTAAGACCGACTTGGCGAAAGGCAAGGCGGTCGCCGCCAGCAACACACGTGGTAACGATGCCGCGTTCGCCGCCGACCGGCTGACCGACAGCGATCGCAAGACCTATTGGGCGGCCGACGACGCGGTGTGCGACGCCGTGCTGGAAGTCGACCTGGGGCAGCCCACCGAGTTCGACGTCGTACGTCTCGAAGAGTACATTCCGCTGGGGCAGCGCGTTGCGGCCTTCGAGATCGAAGCCCGCGTTGACGGTCAATGGCAACCGTTCGCCAAGGGAGCCACGATCGGCCCACGCCGCCTCGCGCGAGCCGCCCGCGTAACGGCCGACCGGCTGCGAGTGAAGCTGACCAACTGCCTGGCCTGCCCCACGCTTTCGACGATCGAGGTGTATAACTCGCCTAAGTAGTCGCTGTACCCTCAGTTCATCTGGTTCCCACGCTTCCGCGTGGGAACCCAAAGTCCGACGCTTCGCGTCGTTGCGCGACGACAAGACGTAACCGAAGTGAAACCGGCGGCAAACCGACGCGACGCAAAGCGTCGCCAGCGTGCGTTCCCACGCGAAGCATGGGAACGAGAGAAACCGTCATGGCGAGAGATGAACCCGGTTACCTCCGGTTGCACGCCGCCGGCGAGCTTGCCGGCCGTGTCGAGAAGGCGTTGGCCGCGTTGAACGACTGCACGCTCTGCGGGCGGCAATGCCATGCCCAACGACTCGCCGTCGAGCCGAAGGGTGCTTTCTGTCGCACGGGCAGGCACGCTTTCGTTTGTAGCGCATTCGCTCATCTCGGCGAAGAAGACTGCCTGCGCGGCACCCGAGGCTCCGGCACCGTCTTTTTCAGTCAGTGTAATCTGCGATGCAAGTTCTGCCAGAACTACGACATCAGCTACACCGCGGCCGGCTGTCGTGTCACGGCCCACGAATTGGCCGCCCTGATGCTGCGGCTACAGCAGTCCGGTTGCCACAACATCAACCTGGTGACGCCGTCTCACGTGGTACCCCAAATTCTCGAAGCGCTTCTGGTGGCTGCCGGCGAAGGGCTTCGGCTGCCGCTGGTCTACAACACGGGTGGATACGACCGTGTGGAAACGTTGCAACTGCTCGACGGCGTGATCGACATCTACATGCCCGACTTCAAATTCTGGGACCCCGACACGGCCGACGAGCTTGCCTATGCCCGAGACTACCCCGAGGTTGCCCGAGCGGCCATCCGAGAAATGCACCGCCAAGTGGGCGATCTGGCGATCGACGACGACGGTCTGGCACGCCGTGGGCTGCTGGTTCGGCACCTGGTCATGCCGGGCCAGTTGGAACAAACCCGAGCGATTCTTCGGTTTCTGTCGCAAGAAATCTCGGCCGACACGTATGTCAACGTCATGGCCCAATACCACCCCGAGGCCCACGCCGCCCGCCATCCGGCGATCAACCGGCCACTGACGTCCGCGGAATACCGCCAGGCGCAGCAAATCGCTCGGGCCGAAGGCCTCTGGCGTCTCGACAAACGATGATCGCGCCCCCTACCCCTTGAAACATTCGGCGAACTCGGTACGAATGGTTTCAGCGTCTTTTGTCTTACGTGTCTTTTTGCCGCCCTAATGGCGAACGCCGTCGCAGGAATCGCGAACATGGAAAATACCTCCACGGCTCGGGCGAGGATCGACCAGCTAACCGCCGGCTACGCGCCCGCCTGCGTCATCGGAGCAGCCGCCGAATTGGACCTTTGGACGGCCGTGGGCAGCCAATCGCTCTCGGTCGAGGAAATCAGCACGCGGTTGTCGAGCGATCGCAGAGCGACGGCCATGCTGCTGGACGCCCTGGCGGCACTCGAATTGCTCGAAAAGCGAGACAACCGCTACACCGTGCCCGAGCCGTTGCTGCCATTGCTTTCGGCCGACAGCGCTGAAACGATGCTGCCAGGCATTCAACACCGGATGAATGTGCTTCGGAGTTGGAGTTCGCTGGCCTGGACGGTCCGTAGCGGAACTCCCGTATCGCGGCCGTCGAGCATTCGTGGGCCTCAGGCCGATCGCGCGGCGTTCGTAGCGGCCATGCACAGCTACTCCCGGCCGATTGCCGACGATCTGGTCCGGCAACTCGGTCCGCCGAAGTTCACGCATCTGCTCGACGTGGGCGGGGCTTCGGGAACCTGGACGCTTGCTTTTCTACGTGCGGTGCCGGAAGCGAAGGCCACCGTGTTCGACCTGCCCGACGCCGTCGCCCAGGCTCGGCAACGAATGGCCACCAGCGAATTTGGCCGCCGGGTCACTCTGGTGCCTGGCGACTTCCTGGTCGACGATTTGCCCGCCGGAGCGGACTACGCCTGGGTAAGTGCCATCGTTCACATGCTCGACCGGCAGCAGATTCGGATGCTGTTCGCCAAAGTGTTCGCCGCGCTGGTACCGGGCGGGCGGATTGCGGTGCGCGACGTCGTGATGCAAGGCGACCGCACAGCCCCCTATGAAGGCGCCATGTTCGCGATCAACATGCTCGTCAACACGGCCGGAGGCGGCACCTACACGTTTGACGAACTGGCCGAAGACCTGCAAGCAGCCGGTTTTGTGGAACCCGTATTGCGGATCGAACATTCGGCGATGAATTCGGTAGTCGAGGCGGTGAAGGGATGAAGCGAGAGGAGACCGGTCTGCATGGCCGCTGAAGCGGCCATGCCTCGGCGTGTGTTCAACGGCCACTGACAACTGATAACTAACCACTAACAACCATCCACTCCCATGCATAATGACATCCGTATCGGCACGCTCGTTCAAGCCGAGCATCAAGCGGCCGAATATATTCGCGAAATCCTGCCACACGGTTTCGAGAGCTTTGAGTTGACCTTTCGACATCACGTGGGCGACATCGATTTGCCACAGTTGGCCGACGAGGTATGCGGCACGTTGGCCGCGGCCGGTGGCGACGCGGTCATCAGTGCCTTGGGTGTTTACGGCAATCCCCTGACCGACGAAGCCACGGCTGCCGATATGGGCCGGTTGATCGAAGCGGCCGAACTCTTTGGATGCCGTGTGGTTTGTGGCTTCGCCGGCCGGTTGCCGGGCAAGTCGGTGCCCAACTGCATCCCCCATTTTCAAGAAGTCTTTCTACCACTGACACGGCTGGCCGAAGAACGCGGAGTGCGCATCGCCCTGGAAAACTGCGACATGGGCGGCACCTGGGACACCGGCGACTGGAACATCGCCCACGCTCCGGCCGCCTGGGAGATGCTCTTCGAAGCCGTGCCGAGCGAGGCTCTGGGCCTGGAGTGGGAACCGTGCCATCAGATGGTCAGCCTCATCGACCCGCTGCCGCAACTGCGTCAATGGGTGTCGAAGGTATTTCATGTCCATGGCAAAGATGCCACGGTAATGTGGGACGTTATCCGTCGGCGGGGAATCCGCGGTGGTGAACCCTACGTATACCACCGCACGCCCGGCTTCGGCGACACGAACTGGGCCGATGTCATCAGCATCCTTCGCCTGGGTGGCTACCGTGGTGCGATCGACGTCGAAGGCTGGCACGACCCGGTCTATCGCGGCCCACTGGAGATGACCGGCCAGGTTCGCGCTCTGAACTACCTGAAGCAATGCCGTGGCGGCCCCTTTGTGCCGAACCCCACTGTGGGACCGACACAATCTTAGCGGTCGGACCGCCCTCGCACCCGAGCGGCGGGCGTCACCCTTTACCCGAGCCCCCACTTCAGCGTGGGCTATCAGGCAATGCGATGGTGGTATAAAATCGCTATCTCTTGGAAAGGTATTTCACAGGGCGAAAAGGCCGCCGACCCAACGGTGCTGCCGCATCCAGGCAAGTACCCGCTCCCGATGGTCGCTAATCTTTGGCAAAAGGCTAACGATCTTCGACGTTGATAATTCAGTCTGATCCACGCGGGAGGGAGAGACCGCGGAATTGCAGCAGTTCGATCCGTACTACATCTGGTTGGGCATTCCGCCCAAAGACCAACCGCCCCATCACTACCGTCTGCTGGGCCTTGAGCTCTTCGAAGACGAGCCCAAGGTAATCGGCATTGCCGCCGACCGCCAGATGGCGCACGTCCGTACGTTTCAGCGGGGCGAGCACTCCGCGCAGTCGCAGCAGTTGCTCAACGAAATCGCGGGAGCACGTGTCTGCCTGTTGAACCCGGAGAAAAAAGCGGCCTACGACCGCCAGCTCCGCGAACAGCTTCGGCCGAAGAAGAGTTCCGTGGAGAACGGAACCGGCCCTGTTACGGCCACGGCAACTCGCGTGCCTGCTCCCGTTCGGCCGCCGGCCCCCACACCGCCGACATCGCCTCTGCCCACCGCAAACGACCCGTTGGCGATGGACCCATTGGCAATGCCGATGAGTTGGCCGAGAATCCGCAACAAGATCCGTTGGTGGCTGCGCCGCGTTCCGCGTCCGGTTTGGATCGCCGGGGGGATCGTCATGGGGTTGACGTTGCTGGCGGTGATGGTCGCCGAATTGGTTCCCGACGGCCCTGCACGCGATACGGCGTCTTCATCGCTTCCGCCCGAAATGAAACCAGCGAGCGACGAACCAGACGCCCCCCCCGTGCCCACGGAACCTGACGGGCGAGAGCCCTCCGACGCCGACAAAACGGCCCTGCCCTCCTACCTCCGGCGGCCAGCGATCCGGCCGTCGTCGTCGGCCGCAACGGCATTGCCAAGTCGATCGCCATCAGCTGCGAACAGTCCAACGTCCGTGGCGTTGCCGCCCAATCTATTTTGGACGGTAACACCCGACCCGGCGCCGCAACCCGAGTTCCCTCTAGAAGGCGACGCCTGGGTCTGTAAACTGTCGCCGGAGACGGTGAAGGTTTCGCACCGGCTGCTTTTTCCGCGTCACGCAAGCCCTTACGTGTTGTGCTACCACTTGGCAGACGACCCAAAGAATCGCCGCTGCACGATCGTCGACCTTCGCAACGGTCGAACGGTAAGCCAATCGGATATCGGCCCCTGGACAAGCCAACGCTACGAACTCGGGCCCGATGGACGCTATCTTGCCGGCTTCATGCGGGGTAACGCCGAACCGTTGTGGATCTGGTCGCTTGACTCGGGCAAGGCGACGCAGTCGCGAGGACTCTCCAACGTGAGGGTCCAAGCCGACGTCGACTTCTGCTTCGCCGACCGAAACCGAATCGTAGCGGCGGTCCCCACAGGCCACCAACTGCGGCTGGCGGTCGTCGATCTGCGGCAGAACGGGCTGGTAACCGACCTTGCAGAACTGGACAACCGCCAACAGGTGTACCTCGCAAAATCGTTGGCTGCCAGCCCCGGCGGTCGCTATGTCGCCCTGGTTCGCGGCAATTTCGTCGAAGTGTACAAACTGGCCAACGGTCAATTGGCCGGACGTCTTCGGATATCGCAAGACGACGCGCCGGCGACGATTGCCTGCCAGGAGTTGTCCTTCAGCCCCGATGGAACCCTTTTGGCGGGCCTGACGACCGACTCCTACAACGCGAACACAACGCGTCTGGTCGGCTGGAACGTTGCCGGCGGACGCATGGCCTGCGACCGTCGCGTCGGCGATTTGCACACCGCCCGTCGATTCGAGTCCTGGGAGAACACATACCCCGGCTGGAAGATCGATTGGGTGCCGGACAGTGGCCACGTAATGCTCAATGGCGCTATCATCATTGACGCGCGCACCGGCAACCTGATCGCCGAGTCGCCGTTGGATGCCACGGCCCACGCACGACGTTTTATCTCTACCGACTACTTGGCGACCATTTGCCGAAACCCTGCAACAGGCCGACCCTTGCTTGCCGCCTTGCGGGCGGAAGGCAACCGTCTTGAGTTTCCCTCGACCGCTGTCGCACAGTCTCAACCGCAGGAATCGCCCGACGCATCGCCTCCGACGGTGAGCCGTATAACGTCGACCCCAACCATTTCGTCGCCCGCCAACCCGGCTCCCACTTCGACGGCGGAAACGAACCGCCAGGGATACCCGATTCCCAACCAACAAGAGCAAGCCCGTGCCCTGACGGCGATTCGCAAGCTCTACGCCAAGGAGTTCGCCCGAGCAACCCGGCCCGAGAGCAAACTGGTGCTAGCCCAAACGCTTTTTGAATTCTCCAAGGCAGCCGACATTGACACGACCACGCGTTATGTGATGCTGACCGAAGCACTCGAAAAAGCTGTTGAGTCGGGCGAGCCGAAGACGGCGCTCGAAGCGCTCGACCAACTGGTGGCGTCCTACCAGGTCGACGACTGGCAGCTACGATGCGACACCCTCTCGCAGCTCTCCCGCTCGGCCCGCATGCCGCTGGAGCGCCAGATGTTGGTCCGACAATTATCTTCTACCGGAGAGGCCGCCCTGGCCGAGAACCGATACGATGTAGCCGATGAAATGGCCACAGCCGCCGTCTGGCTGGGCGCCCAACTCGAAAACGCCACGATTCGGGATCATGCGCGGAACTGCCGCGATCAGATTCGCGTGATCCAGAAGGTCTGGGAAAACTCCAAAACCGCCTTCGTCGTGCTGCAACAGAACCCCGAGGACCCGAACGCCAACCTGACGGCCGGAAAATTTCTCTGCTTCGCCAAGAACGACTGGGAGCAGGGCCTGAAACACCTCGCCAAGGGAACCGACCGAATCTTGGCCCGATTGGCCGAACAAGATATCCACTGCAACAAAACGGGCGGGGCCTGCGCACTTGCCTTGGGTGACGGCTGGTGGCAGGAAGGCTCAGCGCGAACCGGAAACGAACGAACGGCCCTGCGAGCGCGAGGCAAATACTGGTACCTCAAATGTACCAGCTACCCCACCGAATTCGACCGCGCTCGCGCACAGCAACGCCTTGCCGAACCGTAGGACTTCTATTTCGGGTCACACACCGCGATCGGGTAGATAATCCTCTCGGACGGGCGAAAAAACCTCGATGGCCAGGGATTTCTCCAATATCTCGGCGCTATGCTCGGTATTGCCTGGAATACACCAACAGTCGCCCGGCTCAACCTCGAACGTATCCGTTCCGATCGTGAGCCGGATTTTGCCCTCGACCAGGTAACCTGTCTGCTCGTGGAAATGAGAATGTTTGGGCAACGTGCTGTTGGCCTCCATCCTGAATTCTGAGAAGAGAGTCTTCTCGCCGTATACCAACGTCTTGAGTTGGATGCCCGACAGTACCTGTTCGTATCCACGATCATCAGCCTTGTAGAACACACCCAAACTCCTTTTTCTCAACTTTCTATTCGAAAAACCCGCTAACGAAGTCCACGATTGACGCTTGTATAGCTAATGAGCGGAAGGCGACCAACGGGAGCCTGGCGTTCCAGGCGTTCGGCTTTCCGAAACGGATCATTTTCAATGCAAGCATTAATAAGCATATCGCTTTTCGATCAATTCGCGCAGCGTCGCTTCGTCGATCTTTCGCGGATTGAGTTTCAGTGGGACGGGTGTCGTGCGGTGGGCGTTCTCGGCCACCCGCGCAGCCCACTGCTGCGAGGTCATCGGCCGGCCACCATCTTCCGACGGCCATTCGAGGCGTTGGGGTAGCCCCAACGTTCGAAGAAGGCCCAGGAGATGTTCGACGAATGCCGCCGCACGGCTCTCAGCCGTGTCGCCCGAGATGCCACATGCCACGGCCAGATCGGAAAAGACGTCGGTGCAAACCTCGGCATTGTAATGCAGCACAAGCGGTAGCCCGAGAGCGACGGCCTCGCCATGGGCAATGTGTAACAAGGCGCCCAACGCCTGAGCCACGGCGTGGCCCAGCGTAACTCCCGCCTCGTTGAATGCGGCTCCGGCCAAGGTGGCTGCCAGGGCCACCGACTCGCGGGCGTCCGCATCACCCATGTCTTCCACCGCTCGGGGAAGGAAATCGACGAGCAGTTGCACGGCGCGCGTCGCCAGAGTAGTCGTCATCGGATTGGCCCGACGACTCATGCAGGCTTCCACCGCATGCCCCAGGGCGTCGACCCCGCAGGCTGCGGTCAAACGGGCCGGACAATGAAGTGTTAAATCGGGATCGACCAAGGCGACGGCGGGACGCAGGACATCAGCAACCAGCGAGGCCTTGCAGGGTTCGGATGCGAAACTGTCACTCGCTGACAATCCGACTACCGCAATAGAAGTAATCTCGCTACCGGTCCCTGCGGTGGTTGGAACGGCAACCACCGGCAGCGCTGCTTCGATCGGTCGGGCTTGAGGGTTGTTGTCAGTGTAGTCCTCAAGCCGTCCCCCTTGCGCAACCAACAGCGCAACCGCCTTGGCGGCGTCGATTACACTTCCGCCACCGAGCCCGATGACTACGTCGACCTGGGTATCGCGGGCAAGTTGGGCAGCGTCTTCAACCGTTTCCGCAGACGGCTCGGGCTCAACGGCGAAATACTCAACGACAGCCACCCCCACACCCGTCAGCCATGCAATCGCCTTTTGGTACATAGCTTCCAACGGGCCACGCTCGGCATAACCCACCAGCAGTGCCTTTTTGCCCCAGGGCTTCGCGGTCGGCCCCAAACGCCGAAGCCCACCCCGGCCAAAAAGTACACGAGTTGGTAACCAAAAATCCCAACGCGTTGCCATATGTACATCCCTTCGATCAGTTCAAGCCCACACTTTCCTGGGACAGACCGACAAAAACTTGCTGATTCGTCGGGCCGTGCTTCGCGACAGCCCTCGGATTCCGCCTGGAAAACGGCAAGTTATTCTTCGGACCGCCCTTAGTCATGTTTTAGCTGGCCAAGGGCGTTCCTGCTACTGCACCCGCAAACGCCGCACCGTCTTTCTTTCGGTACCCGGGCTCTTCTCGATCCGCTCAACTCGTCATCCCGGTGGCTGGGAAGAAACTTTGCTAGCAACACTGCGAAGACGTGACGTTCTGTCAGAAATCGGTGAGTTTCATGGCAAGGGATTGATCTTCCGTCCGGACAGTGTCATACTACGCCATTGTAGCTACAGGCGATTTGACGGTTGGTAACTGAAATAGTCAGTATCCCCCCGCCGTTTCGTTGACGGGAACAAGTGTCTTGAGGGAGACGCCCAGAAAACGACTTATCGCACTGTCCGACTTCTCGGCAGGGATTGGCGTATTGTGCAGCACATTCCCTCGACACATTAAACGGCCGGGCTCCAACCCAAGGACATTGGCGCACTGTAAGCATGAATTCGTCCCGTTGACTGCGATCGACACCGGTGTGGTCAATTAGCCTGGAGTAGCTTACGGGAACTCGCATTCACAGGTTTTTGGCTCGCAGAAGCGGCCATTTTCAGTACATTCACCAATAAATAGGCTTGCCAGAAAATCCGAGTTCTATAAATTCGTAATTATGGAGTTGTTCTTTCGCGATTCCTCACAGCCAGCTAGAGGTTTCCTATGTGCACGGAAGCTTGCGTTGCGGCTTGTTCCGAAATGGCTTGCACTGCGACCCAAGAGCCACTCGCTTCGGGGTCGCTGCATGTCACAACGGTAACACTGAGTTCAACGGTGACACTGAACTCTTCACCCCGCTGGGGTGAATCACTTGGAGCGACGGGAGGGTAGACATATGCTCCAAGCACAGGTGAATCAGACTGGCACTCGCGCAGACACGGGCAAATCCCAAGATCTCGGGCCGCTGGCAGGGCGTATTCTTCTAGTAGAAGACGTCGAGGACATGCGTCTTCTGTTCCGCCATGTCCTCCAGAAGGCCGGGCTAACGGTCGATCTGGCCAACAACGGCGAAGAAGCGTGCAAGAAGGCCATCGCCTCGCGCGAAGCGGACGAACCCTACGGCGTGATCTTAATGGACGTACAAATGCCCCGGATGGATGGCTACGAGGCCACGCGAGAACTTCGCGACCAAGGCTGGGACGGCCCCATCATTGCACTCACCGCTTTCACGGCCACCGAAGACCGTGGCCAATGGTGCGACGCGGGATGTAACGCCCACGTGGATAAGTCGTCATCCTGGAAACAACTGCTGTCGGCGGTTGTCGAGCACCTCGACTCCCGGACCTGACTATCACCGCCCCGTCCGTGAACACAGTCCCTAAACGCACGACGAGCGGCGAGCCGAAGCTCGCCGCTCGTGCGATGTGTTACTTGTGTTTACTCCAACGGCCCATTTCGCATGGCCGTTGCTGCGGAGGTCAGGCTCAGGTTCGGAAGTGGCCGACCAGATCGCGAAGGGTGCCGGCCTGGGCACCGAGTTCTTCGCTGCTCGAGGCCATCTCTTCCGCACCCGCGGCCGCCTGCTCCGTTACGTCGGCCACGTTCTGGATGGCCGAGGCCACCTCGTGGGCGTTGGTCGCCTGTTCGACCGTCGCCGAAGCAATCTGCGAGATCTTCGTCGCGGTCGCTTCCACGCCCTCGATGATCTCCTGCAACGACTTGCCCGTCTCCTCGCTCAGCATGGCCCCTTCGGCCACACGCTCGCTCGACTCCTTGATCAGCGACGTGATCTCGCCGGCCGCCTGGTTGCTCCGCTCGGCCAGCTTGCGGACCTCGTCGGCCACCACGGCGAAGCCCATGCCGTGTTCGCCTGCCCGAGCCGCCTCGATCGCCGCGTTCAGTGCCAACAGGTTCGTCTGGCTGGCAATCTCCGAAATCACCTGGATGATCTCGCCGATCTGCTCCGAACTCGTGCGGATCAGTTCCATCGCCTCGACCGACTTCTGCACGGCCGAACCGCCCTGCTCGGCCAACTGGCTCGTCCGCTTGGCCACGCTGTCGGCGTCCGTCGCGTCGGCCTTCACCGACTCGATCGATCGGGCAAGCTGCTCGATCGAGGCCGACATCTCTTCGACCGTCGAGCTCTGCGTCTGCGCGCCGGTGGCCATCGTTTGGGAACTCTCGGCGATCACCCGCGAGCCTTCGTTGAACTGATCGGCCGCTTCGGTCACCTGGCCGAGCACGTTGCGGAGGTCGCCCAGCATCTTGACGATACCGGCAGCCAGTTCGTCGATGGCCTCGTCGCCCTCGACGGCCACTTCGCCCGTCAGATCGCCTTCCGCCGCGGCGGTGACGACCTTCAGCAGTTCGTCGACCTTGCGACGAAGCACCTCGGCCGCCTGGCGTTCCTTCTCGGCCTGCTCGCGTTCCAGTCGGGCTTGTTCCTCCTGCTGACGCTGCTCTTCTTCCATCCGCTTCCGTTCGGCCTCGGCCTTTTCGGCCTGAAGTTGCTGCTCGCGCTCGGCCGCTTCCTGCTGCTCTCGGGCACGCTGGGCTTCCATCTCCCGCTCACGCTCCGCCGCTTCCTTCACCTCCTTCATCGCCGCCTCCGTGGCCTCGATCGATTGATTGATCGCAGTGGCCATTTGCCCAAGTTCGTCCTTGCTTTGGACATCGCACTTCACGCTGTAGTCCTGATTTGCCAAGGCAACAACGCTCGCCATGCATTTCTGAAGCGGCTTGATGATCATTCTCGATAGCACAAGACCACCGACGATCACCACAACGGCCACGATCAGGCCGGCACAAACAAACATCGTCGTCTGAAATTGCGTCCGACTCCTAACCGACGCGACCTCGCCGAGAACGGCCGCCCGTTTTTTCTCTAAGTTCGTTTTTTCTTCGTTGACTTGCGTCTTTGTCGATTCAACTTCCGCAAGCTCCTGCTTGATCTGCTCTTCCTGAGCTACCTGGAGTTGGTCGATATAACCGCGCATGACGTCAAACGCTTTGGCAGCCGACCCGCCGTTGCTAGCCTTTCTGGCAAAACGCAATTTGCCCGGGGTCTTGCTCATTTCCACGACCTTGCGTGTCCGCTCCAACCAGTTTGCATAGGCTTCTTCGAACTCCGCGTAGATTTTCTTGGCCTCATCCGTAACCAGAAGCGCTGCCGCCTTTTTCATCCTCGCGGCGGCCTGTTCTGTATTCTCCTTATTGGCCTGATCGGCTGCGGCACTCTCTTCCTCGCTGTCGGCAACCAGTGCCATTCTCTCTGCGATCACGGCTTGATGTACATCGCGATCTGCTTCGAGCATCAACGTAATGCTTCGTTGGAGACCTTGCATGTGCACCATGTCTTCGTTGATCAACGGCAACATTTCATCGTTGATCAGCGGAGAAATATCGTTGTCAAGGAGCACGAGGAATTCGTCGTTGACGATCGTGTCCAGGCTTTTCGTCATTCCGGAAAGCGCCTGCCATCCGGCTCCGACAATCAGCACCAAAGTGACCACGCAAAGGCCAACCATTAGTGTGATTTTGTACTTCACGCTCATACCGTTACACTCCTACTTCGTTCATGCTGGGCCCTCCGGCAACTTCCAATACAACCGCGAGGCATCCCGCCCAGAGTCATTTTTCTGCGAATTAAGACCTAAGGTAATCGCTACATGCTCGTCCCTGGCTCCTAACGGTCGCCTTATTCCGTCTCCCGCAAGGTTTCTCCACCGATTTCGGAAGAGGCGCCTTTTAGTCTTCAGGTCGGCTACTCGGCCTTGGGACGGTCCGAAGAATGACTTGCCGTTTTCAAGGCGGAACTCGAGGGCCGTCGCAAAGTACGGCCAGACAAGTCAACAAGTTTCATCGGTCTGTCCTTATAGTTGATCAACAGCGATGCCATAGCTAACGGCGCCGACAACGTTGCCGTCTTCGTCGATGATCGGCAGCGAAATCTGCTGTATTTCCGCGTTGGCCGAGCGGTCGAACTTATTCTTTCCGATGTCGACCCCGCCCTTGCCGTCGTTGTAGGAGTTCTGCCACTTGGGCTCATCCCCTTGCCAGTAGTCGCTCGTGATATCGCTTTGCCCTACGTTTGCGCCTTGGTTGTCCATAACAAACGCCTCACGGATCGCTTTTTCCTGCGAGAGCTGTTTGCCGATTTCCTTGGCACATGCGTTCGTGGTCATTTCAGTCTGGATCGCCAGTTCTTCTTCGGTCTCCTGCCACTGACTATCGATTTCTTTGATCTTGTCGAGCGAAACACCTTTGTCGTTCTGTGCTTTGACTTCCTGCACAAATACAACATCGGTCGAAAGCGGCAACAACCGCTCTTTGATGAAACTCTTCATGGCCGGCGATGCATTGCCATCGGCATCGATACTTTCCGCCAGCTTGCCTTGAAGCTGGGTAACCTTCGCGTTCTCAGCCGAAGCCAATCGAGCGACCAAAAGCACAACCAGGGTGCCACAAAACAGTCCAAACAACTTCTTCATACCAATTCCCCTCTCGTTTGAAAAACAGATTGGCCAGACAACGGGAACACAAGTCTTCCCGTCAACTTCGCTCACAACAAATCGTCGTTCGTTCACTGAACGACTACGCAGACGGCAGGGTCGCCAACCAAATGATGCTACCGCACCCAGGCAAGAAGCCGCTCCCGCTGGTCGCTAAGCTTTGTCAAAAACTTAACGATCTTTGAGGTCAGTGGCACAGGATGAACCTGCGGCGCGTACAGGAGCACCTTCAGTTGCTGGTGTTGCCGTACAATGCTGCGAAACGCTGAAGAGTGCCCTTGCAAGCGTAGGTTACGGTCACTGCAGTGCTTTGCGCCTTGAACATTTTCTTCATATTGCAAACTTCCGCAGCACCGATTTCCAACATTGCGACAACGCTTCACAAGCCCCGTCCGTGAACACGGTCCCTAAACGCACGACGAGCGGCGAGCCGAAGCTCGCCGCTCGTGCGATGTGTTACTTGTGTTTACTCCAACGGCCCATTTCGCATGGCCGTTGCTGCGGAGGTCAGGCTCAGGTTCGGAAGTGGCCGACCAGATCGCGAAGGGTGCCGGCCTGGGCACCGAGTTCTTCGCTGCTCGAGGCCATCTCTTCTGCACCCGCGGCCGCCTGCTCCGTTACGTCGGCCACGTTCTGGATGGCCGAGGCCACCTCGTGGGCGTTGGTCGCCTGTTCGACCGTCGCCGAGGCAATCTGCGAGATCTTCGTCGCGGTCGCTTCCACGCCCTCGATGATCTCCTGCAACGACTTGCCCGTCTCCTCGCTCAGCATGGCCCCTTCGGCCACGCGCTCGCTCGACTCCTTGATCAGCGAGGTAATCTCGCCGGCCGCCTGGTTGCTCCGCTCGGCCAGCTTGCGAACCTCGTCGGCCACCACGGCGAAGCCCATGCCGTGTTCGCCTGCCCGAGCCGCCTCGATCGCCGCGTTCAGTGCCAACAGGTTCGTCTGGCTGGCGATCTCCGAAATCACCTGGATGATCTCGCCGATCTGCTCCGAACTCGTGCGGATCAGTTCCATCGCCTCGACCGACTTCTGCACGGCCGAACCGCCCTGCTCGGCCAACTGGCTCGTCCGCTTGGCCACGCTGTCGGCGTCCGTCGCGTCGGCCTTCACCGACTCGATCGATCGGGCAAGCTGCTCGATCGAGGCCGACATCTCTTCGACCGTCGAGCTCTGCGTCTGCGCGCCGGTGGCCATCGTTTGGGAACTCTCGGCGATCACCCGCGAGCCTTCGTTGAACTGATCGGCCGCTTCGGTCACCTGGCCGAGCACGTTGCGGAGGTCGCCCAGCATCTTGACGATACCGGCAGCCAGTTCGTCGATGGCCTCGTCGCCCTCGACGGCCACTTCGCCCGTCAGATCGCCTTCCGCCGCGGCGGTGACGACCTTCAGCAGTTCGTCGACCTTGCGACGAAGCACCTCGGCCGCCTGGCGTTCCTTCTCGGCCTGCTCGCGTTCCAGCCGGGCTTGTTCCTCCTGCTGACGCTGCTCTTCTTCCATCCGCTTCCGTTCGGCCTCGGCCTTCTCGGCCTGAAGTTGCTGCTCGCGCTCGGCCGCTTCCTGCTGCTCCCGGGCACGCTGGGCTTCCATCTCCCGCTCACGCTCCGCCGCTTCCTTCACCTCCTTCATCGCCGTTTCCGTGGCCTCCACCGCCGCGTTGATCGACACGGCCATCTCGCCCACTTCGTCGCGAGTCTTCACCTCGAGACGCTGCGTGTAATCGCCACCCGCTACCAGCTTCATCACCGACACGGCCTGCGTCAGCGGGCGTGTCATGGTGGTCGCGATCACTAGGGCCAGGCCACCACACAGAATCACGGCACCGAAACCACCCAGCACAACCCAAAGCTGCAGCTTGTTGATGGCCGAGTCAACGCGACCCAGGGCCTCCTGGTAGTCTTCTTCGTAGGCTCCCGCTCCGATGACCCAGTTCCAGGGGCCAAAGTATTTCACTGCGGCCACTTTGCTGCGAGGTTCACTTTCGCCTTCGTTTTGCCACCGATACTTATGAGTATATGATTCACCCGGCTTGGCCGCTACGGCCCCGTTAACCAGGTCTTGAATCACGAGATTGCCGTCCGCGTCTTTCGTATTCCAGATGCTCTCGCCGTCGCGAGTGCCGCCCTGCGAAATCACGTATTCGCCTGGGTTCTGTCCCGGCCCGGTGATCAAGAACACGTAGCCGGACTTGCCTACCGTGATGTTCTCGATTCCTTTACGTAGCGATTCGCTGTTGACCTGAGGAATTCCGACATAGAGCATACCCACGACCTTCCCGGCATCGTCGCGAATCGGCTCGTAGCCGGTAATGTACCAATCGTTTACCACATAGGCACGGCCCAGGTACGTCTCGCCGCTAAGCACCGCGGAAACGACGGGATTCGGCTTGCCATCCGGGTCAACCGCCGGGATGTAGGTGCCGATCGCCCGGGTGTTGTCGAGCTTTTCCACGTTGGTGCATACGCGCAGCATGTCGCCCTGCTCGTTCATCCGCTGGAAGATGGTGCAGGTACTGCCAACCGTCTTCTGAACATCGTCGACCACCGGCGAAGGCTGGGCAACGCTGGCGTTTTTCCCCAACCACTCTTTGCCCACCAGCATCTTCGGCAAGTCGACTTGCGTTGACTTTTGGGTGAACTGATTGGTTGCCGTCCACTCGACTGGTTCTTGAGCAAACGAAAATCCGCCCATATCGTGGGCAGTCTTTCGGGCGACGTTCAAATCGGTTCGAACTTGTTTCTCGAATTCTGCCTCTTGTACCTGAAGCATCACGTAAACGTCGTTGGCAATTTTTTCACATTCCTGTTCGCCCAGAATGTTGACTTCGTTGGCGATTTCCGTCCGAAGCTGTCCTTTCTGGATGAAGACAATGAGCGAGACAACGACAACAGTGAGAATGATGCCCGTCGCGCTGAGAAGAAGAATTTTGCTCCGAAATTTCATGTCTCTACCCTTCCACTTGACCTGATGTTAGAAAATGCTCCCGGTCACCCCCAACGGCGGACGCGTACACCGCGTACACCGCCTTCTGTGCCCAGATACATGGTCGAGGGTTTTCGATGAGTAACTCCCCTGCTTTTGACCCTCACAAACATCTAGGTCACCGACCAACGCCCCTCAACCAAGCATGGTAAGCACGGCCAGGCTTTACGGTTTTCCGCACGCCACTTGCGCGAATCGTATCGACCGCAACGTCTGGCGCAAAAGTAATGTGTCTCCAGCACGGCCATTGGCATACGCCCATCTTGTCGATTTCCGCTCGGTGAAGTCTTTGGTCAGAGGGACAAACGGAGTACCCGCGGCACTGGTTTGCTGAGACGTTTGTTCTCCGAGTGCGCTGATCGCCCGCATGGCAAACGTGTGTTGGCCGTCCACAATAGCCATCACCCTTCCGTGAACCGACTGTGCCAACCGCAAGGGGGGAACCGAAATCTTGGCAGTATCCCCGGGTGACGCTCAAACCCAGAACGGTGTATGATTCGGGAAGCATCGAGGTGTCAGAAGCATCGAATGCCACGGGCCAAGCCCTCAGACGAGAATCCGAACGAGAGCCCTCCAACGAGAGCCCCGGAACGAGGACACACGGTACCGTGAGTGGCGTTTGGCCACGTGCGATCGTGGTTTCTGGCTCGTCGGCCACTCATCCGACCACAGTGACGAATGGATTCTTTGGCATCGTGAGGGCTTCGACGGTGAATGGTGAAGGCTTCGAAGTTTTTGCCCGACTCGCCCATCGACTTGCCGGTCTGCTACCATCGAACGATCCGTGGGCCGACATTGCCGAGGTTTTGGCCGACGACTTCAGCGCCGATGTGGTGGTTCTCTCGACGAGCAAATCAACCGGTTTGCGAGTGTTGGCCCAGCGGCTTGAGACAGACTCTTCACTGCTTCAGATCCTCAAACGCAGTCGTGAACGTCGCCTGGTCGAAGAGGTTCTTCGCTCAGGCCATCCTGCCTGCGAGCCGAAAAGTGAGGCAAAGCCGATCGCGTTGACGATTATCCCAGTGACAGGCACCAGCCAAATCATTGCGGCAATCGTCTTGGGCCAGCGAACCACGGAGGCGGGCGAGCAACTCACCGCCGATTTCTGGCAAGCGGCTTCCAATCTAGCCAGCAGCACGATTGCCCGAATGCTGGACACAAAGCAAGCCACCGATGCCAATGGGGCAAGTTCCGGCCCTGCTCTTGGATCGTCCACTCATTCCGACGAGACCATTGTCGACCACGCGATTGTCGATCAGGTGATTTCCGAGAGCGGGAGATCGTCGACTCCACCGTCGGACACAGAGGGAAAAGCCGTCGAAAAAGGGTCGTTACCTTCGCCTCCCGATTTGGTTGAATTGGTCGACGGCGTCGGCGTCGGCGTTATGTTTCGAGCCGTCGACGGGCGGTACACGTTTATTAACCGTACAGCGTGCGAATTGTTGGAAGTGATACCCGAGGAGATTCTCGGCAAGCGATCTCTGGCCGCTCACGTACAAATTGTCGATGAGAACCGCGAACTGATTTCCACCGAGGATTTGCCTTCGGAACGCACTTGGTTCGAAGGGCAGCCGTTGAGCAAGGTAACCTTTGGCTTGCGCATGCGTGCCACGGGCGACATCCGCTGGATGCTCACGAGCACCCAACTACACTACCATGCCGACTCGGGCGAGCCGCAAGGGGTTCTTGTCACCTTCCAGGACATCACGGAGCGTAAGCAGGCCGAAGATCGTCTGCGTGAGAGCGAGGAACGCTTCCGTCGTGTGTTCGAGCAAAGCCCGGTGGGGATTTCGATTATCGAATGGCCCACGCGCCGTCATCTCAGCGCAAACGAAGCCTACTGCCGAATGCTCGGGTACACTCAGGAGGAACTCCAGCAGTTAAGCGTCCTGGAGGTAACCCATCCCGATGACCACGAAGCCGACAAGGCCACCACAGTCCAACAACAAGGAGAACTCACGTCGTTCTCGCGCGAGAAGCGATACATCAGAAAAGACGGTGAGATCGTCTACGCCGTTCTCCATGGCTCAGTCATTCGCGACTCAGGGGACAAACCTCTGTACGGCATAGGCATTGTTGAAGATATTACCGAGCGCAAGCGTGCCGAACAGAAGTTGCGCGACAGCGAACAGCAGTTCCGACTCCTGTTCGAGCAGTGCCCTGTCGGCATCGTGCTTGTCGAACTCCCCAGCTTCCGCATCGCCCAAGCCAACGCTACGATCTGTGCCATGCTGAAGTATACCGAAAAGGAGTTGACGCAGCTTACGACCCAAACCATCACTCACCCCAAAGACCTTGAGAGAGCGTTGCAGTTTGACGCTCGTGTCGCCAAAGGTGATGAACCGTGTATCTCAATGGAAAAACGCTATCTCGCCAAGGACGGGGAAACCATTTGGAGCAACTTGACGTCGTCGATCATCTACGACCATTCCGGCCAACCAATGTACGGCCTGGGAATTATTGAAGACATTTCCCAGCGCAAGAAGGCCGAGCAAGCAATCCAGCAAGAACATCAGCAGTTGGTTTCGCTGTTCGACAGCGTCGATGAAATAATCTACGTTGCCGACCCCAATACCTATGAAATTCTCTATTGCAACGAAGCGTTTCGCAAGTGTTGGGGTGACCCCACTGGGAAAAAATGCTTTGCACTGCTACAGAACAGCGATCACCCTTGCGACTTCTGCACCAACGATCAGGTATTAGGTGAGAAATTCGGGGAAACCTGCGTCTGGGAGTTCCGCAATCAGAGTAACCACCGATGGTATCGCTGCATCGACAAAGGCATTCTCTGGCCCGACGGGCGCAAAGTGCGCTATGAAATGGCCTGCGATATTTCCGACCAGAAGGAGGCCGAACGAGCGTTGGCCGAAGCCAAACACGAGGCCGAGGCCGCCAATCGCGCGAAGAGCCACTTCCTGGCCAACATGAGCCACGAAATCCGCACTCCGATGACGGCCATCCTGGGCTATACGGATCTGTTATTGAATTTCGATCTCTCGCTCGGCGAGCAGGCCAGTCACCTGGAGACAATCCACCGCAACGCCGAATCGCTGCTGAAACTGACGAACGATATCCTCGATCTGTCGAAGATCGAAGCCGACAAGCTCATCGTCGAACGCGTCGACTGTTCACCCTGGCGAATCGCCGAGGATGTAGTTTCCGTTCTGCAAGTGCGTGCTTTGGAGAAACAAATCCAACTGGAGATCGAGGCCGTTCCTCCCTTCCCGGAGACGATCCACACCGACCCCGTTCGATTGCGGCAGATCCTCATCAACTTGGTGGGAAATGCTGTGAAATTCACCGAAAAAGGCTCGGTACGCCTCGCCCTGCGTTGTCGTGACGACGCGCCAGGCCACCGCCAAATGCTATTCGAAGTGACCGACACAGGCATCGGGATGACCGAAGAGGAACTGGCTCACCTCTTCCAGCCGTTCACCCAAGTCGACATGTCGACCACACGCCGCTTCGGAGGCACCGGCTTGGGGCTGACCATCTCGCAACGCATGGCCGAAAAACTGGGAGGATACATCAACGTTGCCAGCCATCCGAAGCGGGGAAGCACGTTCCTGCTGACGATCGACGCCGGTCCTACTGCCGGCGTGCCGTTGCACACTTCGTTGCCCGCGGCCAAGTCTACCTCTGGCATCTCCGGCACGGCACCACCGTCTCCTCACCTGGCAGGACATGTTTTGCTGGCCGAAGACGGTCCCGACGTTCAGAAACTGGTCAAGATCAGCCTCGAACAAGTGGGACTCACGGTCGACGTGGCCTCCGACGGCCGAATAGCGTATCAAAAGGCCATGGCGTCGCTGGCCGACATCATTCCCTACGATGTCGTGCTTATGGACATCCAAATGCCGATTCTCGATGGTTACGAAGCAACGCAGCGTCTTCGTGCCCACGGCTACCGCGGCCCCATCATCGCACTAACGGCGCATGCCATGTCGGGAGATCGCGAGAAATGCCTTAGTGCGGGATGCGACGACTACGTGGCCAAACCTTTGAGCCGAAGCGAGCTGATCGAATTGGTCGCAAAATATGTCCGCAAGATCGACCTGCCCGAGGACACGCCGGGCAATCACCCTCCCGATCTGGCACACGACTCTGAACTGCGCGAGCTAATGAATACCTTCGCCCGCGAACTTCCCGACCGCGCAGAATGCATTCACCATGCCCTGCAATCGGGCGACTTCGAGCGGGTCGCCAATTTAACGCACCAACTTAAAGGTTCGGCCGGACTGTACGGGTTCCCGGAAATCGCCAATCTAGCACGGCGCATTAATCGCTTGGCCGTGGAATCGGCAGACGACGAGACCCTGCACTCTACTGTGGCCGAACTCCGGAAGCTTTGCGCCCAGGCGGCCGAAGACCATCAGGCCCTCTAATCGCACTGTTCGATTCACCGATGCGCCACCGCCTACGTATCGAACAGCCCTTGGGCGAAGTCGCACATCGCGACGACATTCGCTTCGGCCGTGTCACGGGGAACTTCGCAACCGGCCGCCACGATGTATCGCGTGCCCGCCTCCCGATGGCAGGTACGCAGGGCCTCGACAATGGCCTCGGGCGTGCCATTGCGCAGCGTCGCGACCGGATTGATATTGCCGGCCAACACCTGCTTGGCTGCCATCGCTTCACGACATCGGGCCAACGGCACCATGAAATCGACATCCACGATCTCGCACCCCAACCGGCCGATCCCCTCCAGAATCTGGCCGATGTTTCCGCAGATATGCATCCGCACTCGGGCGCCCATCGCGTGTAGGGCGTCGACCATGCGTTTTTCGTACTCGAAGACGAACTCCTCGTAGATCTGAGGCCCCACGAGCGAAGCGGCCGCATCGCCTAGCCCGATCAATTCGGCACCGGCGTCGATTTGGGCCTTGGCAAACTTCAATTCCATCTCCACGACAAACTCAAACAGGTCGCGCACGAATACCGGATCGTCGAAAAAATCGAGCATCAGGGTGTTGATACCGCGCAGATCGGCCGCCTCGGCACACGGCCCTTCGATCCACCCTTCGATCAGCTTCTCGCCGCCGACGCGCTGCTTGAACAACGCGGCCGCCTGAACGCGGTCTTGCATCCGACCTTCGTCCAACGGATCGGGAACCTGCAGTTGTCCCAAAACCGATTTGTCGGCCAGCAGGGCTCGCGTCTCGTTGATCGCCGGCGGTTGGTCGTCGAAATACTGGACAGTGGCCCCGCAATCGGCCGCTTCCCGTGCCGGATCGGAGATACACGACACGTAGTCGAAGGCAAACTTTTCGGCCGTGGCGATCTGCGCCTCGACCAACACCCGGTGATCCGCGGCATAGTCTCGATAGGATCGGCCGATCTGGTCGGCGGCAAACATCATGGTAATCGGCATCAGCGGCAACCGATCCACCGATTTGCCGTCGATCATGGCCAGGATGCGTTCTCGTCCGTTCATGGTTTGTTTACTGCTTGGAGAGGTGATCGTTTACGGTCGACGTAGGTTATTGATACCTGCATTATTGGATCCTGTATTGCTTGTGGAACGAGGGCGACCAACGGGAGCCCGGATTGCGGGAGCAGAACGCAACGAAGTGTTCCACAATCAACCTCGGAATCAATAATATGGTGATCGCTTCGGAAAGCCGAACGCCTGGAAATCCAGGCTCCCGTTAGTCGCCTTCCGCTCATTGGCTATGCAGGCCTCGATAGGTACCATTGGCTGCTTGCCAGCCAGTAGTTCGCCGGCAGATAAGCCGAGTTTACCAGCACGACGCTCGAAAGTCTTAGTCAATACGGCCAAGAAGTTGAACAAAATGCGCGCTATTTGCATAACAGCATGAACCAGACGATAATGTTGTGCTACTAGCGATGAGCGTCTGAAGACAGCGTCACCCGATTCGCGTTGTGTCCTTGTGGCCTGACTCCGTTGACTTTTCGGGTGCCAGGGGCAGCTTGCTTGGCCCTCGTTCGGCAAGGGCAAGCCGCCCATGGCACCCGCGCGCCGCCCTAGCCCCTAGCCTCCTGCTATGCGAGCCGCCATCGAGCCTGTTTCTACCGATCCCGGGTCCTCGTTCCGTTGCTTCTGGCGACGGGCGGAGGACTTCGCCTTTCAGTGGCACTTCCACCCGGAATGCGAGTTGACCTGGATCGTCTCAGGCCACGGGCGGAGATTCGTCGGCGATCACCTGTCCGACTACCGCGCTGGCGATCTCGTGTTGCTGGGCCCCAACCTGCCGCACACCTGGCAGTCGTCGAGCGCGTCGTCCAGAACAAAGTCCGCGAAAGACCATCTCGCCCTGGTCGTGCAGTTTCGTCGCGACTTCCTTGGGTGTGGTTTTTTCGATTGTCCGGAAGCGTCGCAACTGGCCTCGTTGCTCGGACAAAGCCAACGTGGACTCCGATTCGTCGGGCAAACGGTGACCGAAGCCACGGAAATTCTTCGCAGCCTGCCCGAGCGATCGGGCTTTGGCCGACTGGCTGGTTTATTGCAAACGCTCAGCATTCTTGCGAAGAGCCCTCAAACCGAAACGCTGGCCGGCCTGCGATATCGGCCCTCGCTGGCCGTGGCCGACGCGCAACGCATCGATGCGATCGCTGCCTATTTGAACGATCATCTCGACGAGGAAATCACTCAGCGCGACGTAGCGCGGTTGGTACACATGAGTCCCTCGTCGTTCAACCGTTTCTTCCGCCGGGTGCTGGGGCGTACGTTTATCGAGTACCTCCACGAATTGCGGATCGGCGAAGCGTGTCGCCTGCTGATCGAGAGCGATCGGAGCATCACACAGATTGCCCATCAGGTAGGCTACGCGAACCTGACCTATTTCAATCGGCGTTTTCGTGTTAGCAAGGGCATGACCGCCCGCGAGTATCGTAAGGCCAGTTGTGCTGAGTGCTGAGCGACGCGCACGACCCAGGGATTGCAGTCCCTGGGCTTGGAGTTAGTGTATGGCGAACTGGAAGAGCTATTGCTGTGGCGGCGTGCGTTTCGCAGCATCTAGGAGCTTCACGATGCCGTCGTCGTAGCTGGCGGCGATTTGCTGACCCGGCGGCACCACGAGAAACCGCTCGTCGTCCCAGGGTCCGTCAACCAACGCTTGCAGCAAACCCATGTCGCCGGCAAGTTTTTCGAAGTCCCAGCCGAGTTCGGCCGCTTCGCGTCGGCTCTGCTGTTCGAAACGGTCGTCGGGCTCTACCCCCATCTCGACGAAGGTAATCTGCCGATAGTGTCGGGTCATGTTGCCCAACTGCTCGTAGAGAAACTGGGCGTTGTCTTCGCCGTATTTTTCGACAAGCTCCTGATAGGTCTGGCAGATTCCCGTGGCCTTTTGAATCGCGTCGACGTCGAGCTGTTCGAGGCCTTCTCCGCGTTCGATCCAGCCGCTGGTTTTGAAGTACACGCCCGGGTGGCTGTAGAAGTAGTCCAGGTAACGCTGCTTGTTGCCGAGGAAGAGGGTAATGCAGTCGTGGGCACGACAAAGCACAAGGGGAACATCGCGGGCAACGAGTCCCACCAACCCGTTGTTACACAGCCCATAGCCCAATGCCACGGCGTCGTACTGCGAGGTGTCGACAGCGGCCAACGCTTCGGCAATCCGCGCCGACATGCCGGCCTGCCCGATGTCGTGCAAACCTTTGGAAAGAAACTCGATGTCGACCTGGTTGACCGAACGGGCCACGGCTGCACAGAGTTCGCGATGCAGGATTTCGCAGGCAATCAGTTTCAGACGCACGACGGCCTCGAAATCAGGATTCGGGATCGGGTTCCGGATCGGACAGGAAGCGATAACCCGCATCGCGGATAGTGAGAAAATGCCGTGGGTTGGCCGGATCGGGTTCAAAGGTCTTGCGCAACCGGCGGATGAACTGGTCGGGGGCCCGCGTTTGCAGGTTACCCGGCATGCGCCATACGTGTTCGAGCAACTCGGCCCGGGGAATGACACGACCCTCATTCTCGACGAAATACCGCAACAGTGTCATCTCCAATTGAGTCAGCCGAACAGGATCGTCGTTGACGGCCACCTCAAAGGTGTCGAAATTCACCGTCGCATTGCCGAATTCGAACTGGATGATTTCTTCGTCCGCACTGTCCTTCATGCTGTTTTTCCGATGCTGGTGCAGTCCCAACAGATTCTTTACCCGACTGAGGAATTCGTCCAAGTCGAAGGGTTTGGTAAGATACTGATTGGCTCCCACATCGAATCCCCGGGCACGATCCTCGGCCAACGTGCGTGCAGAGAGAATCAACACGGGCAATTCCTTGTTCGAGGCCCGAAGCGTCTCGCACACGTCGTAGCCGCTCATCCCCGGCAACATCAGATCGAGGATCACGAGGTCGACCGGGTCGGTAGCCTCTTCAAGGACCCGCAGAGCCGAGGGGCCGTCGCCCACGGTCGTTACGCGATAGCCCTCAGCGTCGAGGTTATATTTGATTCCCGTGGCCAAGTGGGCCTCGTCCTCGACGACGAGAATGTGTTCTTTTTTCGACATAGTCAGGGGTTAGAGACTAGAGGTTAGTTATCGATCTTCCGTGAAAACCTTGCGAGGCTTGGCCGCTACGGCGGCCATGAACCGACCTCACACAGTTTTGTTCTCTCCGCTCGCTTCGGGAAGTTCGCTATTGGCCTCCATCAAAGGGAGACGACAATTAGGCAGTTGCACCTCGAACACCGTCCCCGGCCCCGGCTCGCGATCGGTAACCCGCACTCGTCCACCCAACCGGCGCACGATCGTCCGCACAATGTACAACCCCAGTCCCGTTCCCGGCTTTTCACGAACCAGTTCCACCCCCAGCCGCACGAACCGGCCGAAAATCTTTCGCCGCATCGCCGGGGGGATGCCGCGACCATTGTCGGCAATCTGGGCGATCGCCGTGCCGTCAGACGTTAACCGCAACTGCATGGTTACCTGGGGAGGGTTGCCGGCATATTTCACGGCGTTGTCCAACAGGTTACGAAACAGCATATCGAGATCGACGCGTCGGCTCCGCAAAACACAGGGTTCGACGTCGACCTCGACGGTCCCCAACGGCACCCGATAACTCGTGCATACCGCCCGGGTGCAGTGGCGAATCAACTCGGACAACTCGATATCTTCAAGTTCCCCGTCTTCGCGTCCCGATTCCAAGCGACCCGCGGTGAGCATCTGGTTCGTCAGGCGATCGAGCCGGTCGACATCTTCCAACATAAAGCGGTAGAAGTCGGCCTGCTGTGCTTCGTTCACCTGGCGATGATTGAGCGTTTGCAGGTAGAGCTTCATCGAGGCGATGGGCGATTTCAGCTCGTGGGTCACGCTGTCGATGAAGTTCGACTGCCGCTGGCTGAGGTTGATGGCCTTGATCGACAGGACCAAGTAGACTACCACGCCCACGATCAGCAACACCATGAAGATGGTGCCCACGGTTAACGAGGCCCAATACACGCCAGCGTAGCCTGAGCCGGCCAGGGCACCGGAGACGGCCAAAAGAACCCAGCCAACCGTCAGCGCCGCCAGCAGAACGATCATCACCACGGCCAAGGTGATGGGCAGTTTCAACGATCGTCGTGGCAACATGACAGATGTGCTCAGCGAAACGCGCGGCAAACAATTATTGACAACGACCAATTCTCGAACATAGCAGACAGCTTGCGAAGGGGTCAAGCCGCAGGGGGGGGCGACATCCGCCGGGGTCAAGCGGCATATCCCGGGAACACCTAACAAGCCGGCTGAAAATTTCCGCGGTAATTTCGCACCACCCCAGGTAGTGAAGCCGCCTCACCTGGGCTGAAAAAATCGGCAAGTGCTCCTCTCTCATCGTACGTTTTCTCCCTGTACCCCCAACTTCAAAAATCGTTAACTTTTAGCCAGAGGTTAGCGACCAACGGGAGCGGGTTCTTACCTGGGTGCGGTAACACCGTTTGGCAGGCGGCCCTGCTGCCCTGTGCGCAAGTATTACCCACCTGTTACATAACTTAAACACACTGCCCATCGGCGATGGCGATAAAACGTCTATAATTGGATGCTCAGAGAAAGAGTTTGTTGACTGCTCACGTTGGAGGCAACCGATGCTACGAATTATCGAAAACCAGCATAATCCCGAATCTTCCTCGGCGCCGCACCCGACCCACCCGGCCGGCAAGCGTGCTCGGGTTCTGCTGAGTGGCGTCTTCGGCCCCTATGCCCAAGACGACGAATACGGCTCCCGCAAGATGAACCCCATGGAGTTGTACCACAACCAGGTCACCCGCACCCAAGGGCCGTTCTCGTTGCGGATGTTCCACCGTTCGTGGGGTCTGATGCTGATCCAGGCCAACCTGGAAGCACCCTGCACGATGCTCGACTTCCCCACTCTGGATCGCTTCATCGAAGAGCTCCGCACCAACGAATACGACGTGATCGGCATCTCGTCGATCATCCCCAACCAACTCAAAGTGCGGAAGATGTGCGAGCTGATCCGCGAGTATCAGCCCAACGCCACGATTGTCGTGGGCGGCCATGTGGCCAACATTCCCGATCTGGCCGACCGGATCGACGCCGACCACATCGTCAAGGGCGAGGGCGTGCGTTGGTTCCAGCGATTTTTGGGTGACGACGACCAGCGTCCCTTCCGCCACCCACTGATCAACTCGGGCGTTGGCACTCGCAACCTGGGCGTTACGGTGAAGGAGAAACCGGGCGACGTGGCCGCCACCCTGATTCCGTCGGTCGGCTGCCCGTTGGGCTGTAATTTCTGCTCCACCTCGGCCATGTTCGGTGGCAAAGGAAAGTTCTTCAACTTCTACTCCACCGGCGACGAACTGTTCGAGATCATGTGCCAACTCGAACGCGAGATGAACGTCTACTCGTTCTTCGTGATGGACGAAAACTTCCTCTTCCACAAGAAACGCGCCCTGCGTTTGCTGGAATTGATGGAAGAACACAACAAGCCATGGGCACTCTACGTATTCAGCTCGGCCAACGTGTTGCGAAGCTACACGATCGACCAACTCGTCCGGCTGGGGATTTCCTGGGTGTGGATGGGCATCGAGGGCTGTAACAGCCAATACACCAAGCTCGACGGCATTGACACCTTCGAGCTGGTTCGCGAACTGCAATCGCACGGTATCCGCGTGCTGGGGTCCACGATCATCGGCCTGGAAAACCACACGCCGGAAAACATCGACGAAGCGATCGACTACGCCGTGGCCCACGACACCGATTTCCACCAGTTCATGCTTTACACGCCGATCCCCGGTACCCCGCTGCACGCGGAGCTTACGGCCCAGGGTCGCATGAAAGACGAAAGCGAGTTCGAACACGGCGACATCCACGGCCAGTTGATCTTCAACTACCGGCATCCCCACATCACGGACAACCAGGAAGGCGAGTTCATGGTTCGGGCGTTCGATCGCGATTTCGCGGTCAACGGGCCGAGTACGCTTCGCATCGTCCGCACGACGTTGGCCGGTTGGAAGCGATACAAGAATCATCCGGACGCCCGGGTGCGGCGCCGCTACGCCCTGGAATCGGCCTCGCTGGCCACGACCTTCGCAGCCGCCACGGCGGCGGCCAAGTTGTACTACCGCGACAACCCGGCCATATACGAGAAAATGTCGGCCTTACTGAAAGAGCTGTACCGCGAATACGGCTTGAAAGCCCGCTTCTTCGGCACCGTAGGCAGCCGTTACGTGCTGTGGAAGATTCGCCAGGAAGAAAAACGCCTGACCACCGATTGGACCTATGAGCCACCGACCTTCTACGAACGGAACGCTCACGTGGTGGACAACACCGAGGCGAATCTGTGTCAGTATGCCGAGCCGAAGGTCGTGGTCGACGTACCTTCGCGGAAACGTCAGCCGACACAGTCCTCGGCGACTACGGTGGTCAGTTAACACAAATTTCTGATACGTATACCGGATGACATGGCCACGCTTGCGTGGCCATGTTGCGTTTTATCCCGGCGAAACATGCCCACGACAAGCGCCGACATGGCGCCCGAGATGTCGTGGGTGTTACCTCGGCAACAAGAGGATCGCAACGCGCCGATCAATCCTCTCGTTGCTTCGCGACACCGACGATTTTGCGGTTGTCGTCGGGACAAAGATACGCTTGCTCCGCAAAATCATCGGTGCCACGCTGACCCTGGGTACTTCGTCCCTTCGCATGGCAGCGCGCCTCAGCGGTCGGCCCAGTTGTAAACGAGGCTGTACGCGGCGGGAATGACCACCAGCGTGAGAACCGTGGAGAAGGCGAGCCCAAAGATAACCGCCCCGGTCAACGGCTGCCAGAATTCGGCACCGCCGGAGACGTTCAGAAACAACGGCAGCAGGCCACCGATGGTGGTAATAGTGGTCAACAGCACGGGCCGCAGCCGGTTTACGCCGGCTTCCATGAGGGCCTCGCGCACCGGCAGCCCACGGAGCCGCGCCTGATTGGTAAAGTCGACCAGCACGATGGCATCGTTCACAACAATACCGGCCAGACAGATCAAGCCGATAAACGACGCCAGGCTGAACGGCTGCTGACAAATCCACATCCCCACCACGACGCCCACGAAACTCAATGGCACGGCCGCCAGCACGACGACCGTTTGCCGGAAGCTGTTAAACTGCAGCACGAGAATGGTGAAAATGAGGATCACGCCCACGATCATCGAATTGAGCATGTAACCAAAGTTTTCGTCGCGCTCTTCGTTTTTTCCGGTAAACGTAATCCGTACGCCCTCGGCTTGGGTAGTAGGTTTACCGAGCATGGCCATCGCATTTCCCTTGACCGACCGAAAGCCCAATTCCGGTAGAATCTTCTTACGAAGAACCTTAAAAACGTCGTCGGCGAGGAATCCTTCCTTTTGGCGTACGTCGCTACGGACCATCACGGCGCGACGTCGATCCCAACGGTTCACCGCGTAGAGCCCCGTGCCACGACGAATGTCGGCCACCTGGCCGACGGTTGCCCGGCGTCCATCAGGGCTGCGGAGCATCAGTCGTCTCACGTCTTCCGTGCTTTGCTGATACTCGGGATCGGCTTGTAGCCGGAGCGTCACGTCTTCGTCGTCCAGCGTAATCTGGATGGCGCTATCGCCCAGGATGGCAGTTTGCACGGCCATGGCCACTTCGTTGTCGTCGAGACCGAACAAGCCCGTCACGTCGGGATCGGGCTCGACGATCAACTCGGGGCTGTCGGGCCGGAAGTCGGTGGTCACCTCGATGGTTCCCGGCGTTTCTTCCAGCCGCGCGGCAATTTCTCGGGCAAGGCTCCCCAGTTGGTCGAGGTCCTTTCCTGTCAGTCGCACGGCCACATCGGCCCCACCGGGCGGCCCCTCTTCGAGTTCTTCAATCTTGAAGGTCATGCCCGGCCAGGGGCGAATTTTACCGCGTAATTCGTCGATGATATCATCCTGATGCCGTAGACGTTTGTTGGGGGCCGTGAGTTGCACCATAATCTTGCCGAACTCGGGTCCGTTGGCCGGATCCGTCTCCAACCGCGTTGCCAGGCCGGCCGAGGAACCCACGGCCGTCACGAAATGGACCAGTTCTCCTTTCTTCTGAAGATCCAGAAGCGGCTCGGTGAAGATCCGCGAGGCACGTAGCGTTTCTTCGATGCTGTAGCCCAAAGGCAGTTCGTAGTTGATCTCGAACTGGCCGCGGTCGCTACGGGGGAAGAAGTCGAAGCCGATTCGCTTGTACAACCAGGAAGCCCAAAACAACATCAATCCGCAACAGACGAATACCACCCAACGGTTTTCGAGCGAGTACCGCAGCAAATACGCATAGGTTCGGGTAAGCCAGCTTCGTTTGGGACTCACGCGGGCTTCGGGGTGGCCGACCAAGGCCAGGATATCGTCGTCGCGATCCAGCTCCAGGGCATCTTCGGTGGGCGTCTGTTGGCGGAACCAGTAGGCCGCCAGCACGGGAATGAGGAAGTGGTCGACAACCACCGATCCCAACAGGGCCACGCTGACCACCTTGGGCATCACGCCCATGAAGTCGCCCATGATGCCAGGCACCAGCAGCATGGGCAGAAACGCGGCCACGGTGGTCAGGTCGGCGGAGATCACCGGCAACCCTACTTCGTCGATACCCGTCTTAGCCGCCACGATCGGCGGCTCACCGCGTTCCAGGTGGCGATGAATGTTTTCGGCCACAATGATGGCCCCGTCGACCACCATCCCCAGCACAAGAATGAAGCTGAAAATCACCATGTTCGACACGGGAATGCCGGCGAAAAACAGGAAGATCAGCCCGATGGCCGTACTGAAGGGAATGGCCGAGAGCACCAGGATCGAAATCCGCAAACCCATGGCCCAGGCCAGGATGATCAACACCAGCATTGCGCCGAAGATGGCACTGGAGCCCAACACCTGGAACATGGTGCTGATGTCTTCCGAGATATCCCGGGTGGTCGAAATCGTGATGTGGGGATACTCTTCCTGCAACTCCTTCACCCGCTCTTTGATCCGTTGGGCCGTGTCGAGGGTGTTGATGTTCGACTCTTTGTTCACGATGATCGTAGCCGTTTCGTGCCCATCGAGCTGTGCGCTGTTTCTCAACCGGCGATAGGTGTCGCTCACCTTGGCAATGTCGTCGATTCGAATCAACCGGCCGTTGCGCTCTGCGACCACGGCTTCGCGAATGTCGTTCACATTGCGAAGCTTTGTCTCGTTGCGCACCTGAAAGTCGAACTCGGCCGTATTCAACGATCCGCCGGGCAACTCGCTGTGGAAAGCGGCCAATGCCCCACGGATATCGGCCACCGACAAATCGTATTGGGCGAACAGATCGGGATTCACATTGACGTGGATCTCCCGCTCGCGGCCACCGAACTGCTGGGTGTTGGCTACGCCAGGAATCGCTTCCAGTTCGTCTTGCACATCCTCGGCGATTTGCTTCAGTGCGCGGGGATCGAACTCCGGAGGGCCCGTGAGGTTGACCAACATGATCGGGGCGCTTTCGAAGTCGATATCGATGATGATCGGCTGCACCTCGCGTCCCCGGGGCAACAAGGCGCGAACTTCATCGACCAGATGGGCAACGTCGTCGCGCGCCCGTTTCGACTCCACGCCGTCGAGAAAAATCACCTGCGTGACGCTCGAACCGCGCATGCTGGTCGAGGCCACAAAGTCGACCTTGTTAAGTCCTTTCAGAGCATCTTCGATCTTGCGCGTGATTTCGTCTTCCACCTCGGTGGGTTGCGCACCGGGATAGGGAACCATAACCAAAATGACCGCCGTGTTAATGGCCGGCGTCCGCTGCACGGGAATGTACATTGCGGCAAGCAATGCCACCGCGATGATCATCAACACGCCAACGATCACTACCCGCGGCCGGTCAATGGCTTTGTGACTTATTTGCATGAGGGAAAGAGTTCGAAGTTAGGAGGCAGGAGTTGGGAGGAGCTTTCTGCCGCTTGCGGCCTCGCCTCCCGAAATCCAATCAAAGAATCTCGACATTCCAAAGAACCATCACGGCTCGGCCGTATCGGCCACGTGGGCGGACGTTCGCACCTGGGGAGTAATCGGTTCCGAAGCCTCCTCGCCGGGTATTTCGACGATTTTCACCGGCCGCCCGTCGATCAAGCGGTGCTGCCCTCGCACGACGACAGTCTGGCGCCCGGGCGGCAGATCGCTGGTCACCAGATCGCGGTCTTGTTCGACCCAATTCTTAAGATCCACGCGATGGGCCTTTCCCTGGCCGTCGACCAGGAACAGGTAAGCACCGTTTTCGCGGAATACGGCACTGGTGACCGGCACGCGGTGGCCCTCGATCTCGCCGATCACAATACGCCCCAGGGCAATCAACCCCGGCTTCCAATGACCCTCGCTGTTGGATACCGCGATTTCGACTTCAAACAGTCCCGTGGTCTGATCGGCCGCTTCCGCCACCCGACGCACCTGCCCTTCGACTTCCGCCCGTTTGTGCCGATAGCGGTCGCGTGCCAGGAGTTCGACCAACGCTTTCTGGCCAGGCCGAATATGCCCCACGAAGGCTTCCGGAACGCCGACGATCAACAGCACGGTATCGATCTGAATCAACTCCATCACGGTCTGCTGCGGATTGACCGACTCGCCGACGTTGATCAGCCGCCGGGCAATGGTAGCGTCGACAGGCGATAGCAACCGGGTGTCTTCGAGGTTTTTTCTGGCCGTATCGTAGGCTGCCTGAGCCCGAAGTACCTGGGCCTCGGCCTGCTCCACCTGAGCGGCCGCCTGTTCGACGGCCGCGTTGGCCACAGCCAGTTGGGTAACGTAATCCTGGTACTCGGTGTCGGTAATCGCGCGTCCGCCGCGGCTGCGTAGCTCTTCCGCACGGCGCATGTTCGACTGAGCCTGTTCCTGCCGGGCCTTAGCGTCTTTGGTTTGAGCCACGGCGGTGCGCCAAACGGCTTGGCCCGTTTTCAACTCGGCCGACGCCGTTCGAAGTTGGGCCTGAAAATTGCGATCGTCGATTTGCACCAGAAGTTCGCCCGAGCGGACCCGATCGCCGTCGTCCAGCGGTTCTCCCTGGGCGTTCGTCCCCAAGGCCACCACACGGCCGGCCAACTCGAAACCCAATGCGAATCGCTCGAAGGGGCGAATCATGCCGGAATACGTGTCGAAGATCTCGATCCGCTCTCGCTCGACCGACGTTACGGCGACGGGGGTCACAGGCATGTCGGCTGTCGTTCGGGATGTGCCCGAGGGAACATCGCGACTCCAACCGCTCACGGTCACCGCAACCGCGATGGTCAACGCCAAGGCGGTAACCAGGACCAAGCCAAGGAACCTACTCATTCTCGCAATCATGGTTGCATTACCGTTGGGTTCAAGGGTGTGTCACCCTGGATTCGCTTCGTCGATGATATCCGGCGCGACCAACGGTCGCGGTTTTTTTTGCAGTAGGGTTTCAGCAGTGATATTTTCGCCCCTCGCCCCTAACCCCTCGCCCCTACCCTTTGCCCCAAGCCCAACCCCCAGTGCCGATAGCGAAAAGCGGGTAACATGGTCGACGAGGACCTCGATACTATAACCGCCGTACTCGTCCTCACCGACCAAGTGCTGGACGATCGGTCTCGCCAACTTGTAGTACAAGCACTGCCCCACAATGCTGAAAACAATCAGGTGCCGCTCAACGGCCGTGGTGTGTGCCGGCAATAGTTCGGCCACGATCCCGTCGAGCACCTGGAAATTCGCCCGAATGTGCAACTCCACCATGGCCTCGCAGGCTTTGGTCGGCTGGGTAATCTCTCGGGCGATGAGCTGGGCGTGCCATGCGGGACGATGGTTGCCCAAGAGTCGGACAAACATGTTCCGGATGTAGTCGCGCAACTTTTCCGCAGGCGGCGTATCGGGCGACCAGTCGGGCATCACGACTTCCGGGTCGCGTCCGTGCGCATGCTTGACCGCCTCGACGTAAAGGTGTTCCTTATCTCCAAAGTGATAATTCACGGCCGCCAGGTTCGCGTCGGCGCGACGACAAATCTCCCGAACCGTGGCCGCCCGGAATCCACGCTCGGCAAAAACCTGTCCGGCGGCCTCCAGTAGGCGAAACCGGGTTTCGTCGGTCACCTGTAACGCCATAGTACTCCCCTGCCCAAACGCACGTTTCAAACGGATGTTTATCTCGGGCGATTCTACGCCGAAAGATATTCGTTCATCAAGGGCCCGTCTTGGGAAGACTTCCCAGATTTGTAGAAAATACCGGGCTACTGGCTCAAAAGATGCCGGCGGACAGCCGCAGTCCGAATCGCTTCGACCTGCCTCTGCCGGGTGGCAGCATCGGCCGCGGCGTCGAACACAACCGAATCGTCGAACAACACCGACAGATGCCGGGCCGAGACCTGCCGTACGGCCAAATCGTCGCGCGTGACCAACGCGAGCCAGATGGCCACGTCGCCAAGCATCCCTTCGGCGATCTGCTCGGGAAGGTCGTCGGTGGTCTGATGCGACAGCGCACGCAGGATTCGCCGTAAACGATATTGTTGCTCCGCATCGAGCCGTGAGAAGTCGAGGTGCCGCAGATACCCAAGCACCGGACGTCCCAGCGATCGCAGCTTGCGATCGGCCGCCTCGCGTTCACCAAAACTGTCGCTGGCGAGTTGGTCAACCAATTGACGCCAAACCCGACGCTTTGGCAGCCGCCCCTCTTTGGCCGCCCCGATCAGCGAGTCCTGAACATCGGCCACGATCTGTTCGAGCTGCCAGTCGGGCTGCACCTGGCTCAGCAGCGGCAGCAAATGGGTGCGACAAACCTCCGGTTGCAGAATCCACAGATGCCAAAGGCTTTCCGCTTGATACGAAGCCTTTGCCTCCCCGTCGCCAATGTCGAGCACCGTTTGCTCCGGCGTATTCTGGGCGAACCGCAACGGGACTACGTCCTTCGCCTTGCGCGGCTCCTGCGAAAGCGTAAAGCCAGAGTAGCTGGCGATCACCAGTGAAAGGCGTCGCTTGGTGGTCGTCAGCGTGTAGGACAACCGCAGGCCTTCTTGGTCTCTCTGCGTGACAAGCTCCTCGCGACGTCCCCCAAAACTCGTCGACGAAGAACGACGATTGTAGAACCGTCCCGAGGGACTAACCATGCTGACCTGGCCATCGATGACACAAAAACGTAAACCCGTGCGAGCGAGATTCGCTAGCATCGGCATCGCGGGTGGGCCTTCCGCGCAAGCCCAACTCCCGAGAGCCATTTGAACGAGGACCGCCCCCACGACGACTCGAACGCCGCGCATGATGAGATTCCCGAGTTTCAGAAGACAAGTCGGTCGTACGACCGAAGTAGCGTCGGCGTTTACCACCGACGGTCTACCGGGATTCTACGCGACGTGTTCCACTTCGCCCACGGGCTCTTTTGGGTGGTCGGAGAATGCATCGGTATCGTCGTCGTCCGATTCGGGCGGCAATTCAATTTTTGCACTTTGCGTGCGGCACCGGCGGCGCACCCACCATACCACGCCCACGACCACGAGCGTCAGCACCACAACAATCGTCACGGCCATTTCGGCATCGCGAATCCAATGGTAGATCGCCCCACCATAACGATTGCTGAGGAAATAGCTCAGCCCGAAAAATGTGCCAATAACCGCGGAAGCACAGACGAGATCGATCAACAAGAAACGGCGAAACGGCACTCGCAGGATCCCAGCTGTCAGATAGACGGGCGACCGCAAACCCACGAGAAACCTCGCCAGGAAGAAGACCTTCAGCCCATGGCGATCGATCATACGTTCCATACGCGCTTCGACATCGGCATTCACGTAACGCGCCCACCAGGGGTGTTCTCGCAACAATGCCCGACCAAAATGGTGGCCGATGGTGTACATCACCGCATCGCCGGCCAAGGCGCCAGCTAGACAGGCAACCAAGGCAAACCAGGGATTGAGCATCCCGTGAGCACTGGCCACACCGGCAGCGATAATGAAGACCTCTTCCGGAATGGGCAAACCGGCCCCAGTCAGCGCAAGGAAAGCGGCAATGCCCAGATAGGCCAGTAGCGGTCCTTGACTCAGCAGAAAATCCAGCATGACGGGTATGTACGTGCTCTCTGGGCCACTACTATTGGCAAGACTTGTGAAGTCCTCTTACAAAGTCCGGCGCCTTGTCAAAACGGAAAATTGGGGTGCCATGCCCAAGCTTGCATGAGCATGTTCCCGACAATTTCAGCATGCCCGCGCAAGCGTGGCACCCGATCCCTGGTTTAAGAGCTAACAAGGCACCAGCGCCCAACCGGTCGGGGGTTTCTGCAATCATTCAGCGGGACAGTACCTCTTCTCGTCCCGAATCCCCCACCTCTAACCCCAGCCGATCTGGCTGCCCTGCCGCCGCGTGGTCGTTTTTCGCCTAGGTAATCACGTCATTGTACTCAAATCGGTCCGCCGGGGTCTATGGGATCTGCGCAATTCCTGACGGTTGTGTCACTGGTGTAATCCCTAAACTGACGGCAGACAGCATTATTTAGAGCGAGGGGTCGAAACGAGGGGATTGGGCCTGGGGAGCGGGGGGGTTTTCGAGTGAAACAAACCCCCTAACAAAATCCTACCAAACGATGCGCCCGCGACGGATTTTTTGGGATCGACCAGTCCTTGCCCCGATGGTTCACGATCCGTGAACAATCTGCAATGCATCGTCGTCTAGCCCGACGGTTTCGATCTCTATTTCGCCCGGTCGTTTGCCGGGCAGCACCAGGACGGCCGAGATTTCTGGATGCGATTGGCAAAACGCCAACGACGCGTCCCGTCCCATCACGTAGAAGGCGGTCGACAGGGCATCGGCCTCGGCAGCGGTTGGGGCGAGTACGGTGACCGAGAGAACGCCTTCGGCGGGCCACCCTGTCCGGGGGTCGAGGATATGACTGTAACGTTTGCCCTGGTGAACGAACGATTGATACCACCCCCCTGACGTGGACAATCCACGATCGCACAGTTGGATTTTGGCCAAACGGCGATCAGGTCGCACCGGATGAACGATGCCCACTTCCCATCCGGTTGGTCCATAAACAGTTCCGTCGCCGGCGATGAATTGGTGACCACGCGCCAGCACGCTGCTACCACCACCGTGTATCAGCAGATTCTCCAGTTTGCCCTCAACAAGCAGTTCCGCGCAGCGGTCGAGCGCATAGCCTTTGCCGATACTCCCAAGATTTAGTTGGACACCTGGCCGTAAGAAGCGAACCGTGTGCTGCTGGCAATCCAGTTCGACGTATTGGCCACCAACGATCTGTTTCGCGGCCTCCAGCGCGGCCGGTTCAGGAACGGCGCCACGGCGTCGCGCAAACCCCCACACCTGCCACAGTGGCGTCGACGTAATGTCGAATGCCCCATCGGTCTCGCGGAAGAGTTTTTGGGCCAATTCCAACAAGTCGAAAAGGCGAGGCTCCACATCAACAGCTTCCTCGGCCGCCGTACGATTGATCTCCGTCAGTTCGCTGGTATCCCGGAAGAACGACATCTGGTCTTCCAGTTCATCCACCACATCCAACGCCGCCAGGGCCAGTTCGGTTCCCTCGTTAGAGTCTTTGACGTGCAGGCGCACTTCAAACTCGCAGGCCATCGCCTCGCGCGAAACGGTGATCGTGAAGCCGCCTTCGGGCGTCTTGGCCGGGACCTTCTTCGTCGCGTCGTCCGAAGCGACGCCTTCGACTAGTACGTCGGCGACCAAATCGCCGGCAGCACGCCCCCGAAGAAAATCGCGACGACTACTCTTACGTTTCATGGCAACCGATCCGAGGCTTCCGCTGCACCAGGCTCCAACGCCATACGATCTTGCCCAGCGCCCGGCGGAAATGGCGCCATGGGCGACGCGTCACTCGGCAATGCAGCACTAGGTGGCGGTGAAATGGCATGCGGCGAAGCAGACGGCGACGAAACCCCCGGCGGCGAATACGGCCGGGACGAAGGCTCCAACGTAGGCTCCGACGAAGGCGTTGGGGCAACCGCCGGGGAAGACGACGGTTGCGCGGCCTCGGGCAGTGGGATAAACACCGTGGGCGAACCCTCCTCAGCCGATCCGATCTGTTCGACCAACACTTGGTGGTCGAGTTTATTCACCCGATACGGCTTGCCGGTCAACGGGTTTTTCTCGTAGGGCGGCGGTTCTCGGTTGGTGGCAGCGGCCAGAGCCAACAACCAAGCTTCCCAGTTGGCTCGATCCTGGGCCTGGATGGCCTGGGCCGCTTGGATGTTGGGCAACAGCAATCGCGCGGCCACCAGAGGGAAGTCGGAGTCGTTACGGTTGGTCTGCAACTGTTGATCGATGGCCTCGAAGATCTCGATTCGTTGCCAGTAGGGTTTCGCACAACTGTCGATGATCTGCCGCATTGCCTGTAGATAAAAGAGTTCGTCCTTGTCGACATTGCGCCGCGCGGCCTCGGCCAACTGGCCGATCACCCTTTCTTCGGTAAATTGCGTCATCTCCTCCTGCGTAAGCAACTCCAGGAGGTTGCCCTCGCGAACCATCTCATAGGCGTGCATCCCCATCGCCCGATCGCCGATCCACGCCTGGGCATCGCTGGGCCAAGTTTTCAATTGCTGTTCGACCAGGTGATACAGCTTATCGAGGTGCGACTGCTGCAACCCTCGGTTGCGAACAATCGCTTGAAGAATCGTAAATGCCTTGGTGCGAAGGTAAGCCGCTTCGAGCCGCGGCTCGACGCACTTTTCCGCTGCCATACATTGCGCCAATCGCAAGATGAAGCTCAACGCTTCGATAGCCCCATCGATGTCGCCCTGATTAAGCGCGTCGGCCGCCCGAAAAGCCTCTAACCGGCCCAACAGCCACACGACCCTCACAAACTTCATTTCGGCCGTGTTGCCGGCCAGGAATTGGATTCCGAAGTCGCACTGCGGACGCTGCAGGGCTTGGCGTGCTTCGAGTTGTTCCTTGTCGTACTTCTTATAGAAGTTGACCGCCTTCTGAAGTTCCACCGGATTCAACTGAAACGGCCCGGGAGGAAAACGCTCTTCGGCAGCGCGGGCGATCGATCCTACGCGTTTTTCGGGGAACAGCTCCAAGAGTCCCATGGCCACGTTGTCGGCCGGAGGGACGGTAGTCTGGCTGAGTTGCTCGGGTGTACCGCCTTCCTCGACAATCCGCGCCAGTTCGTCCTGAAGCCCCTGGTGTGGCACTTGCGACAGTCCGGGCAGGCGACCATAGCCCTCCGGCGTACGCACCTCCGGTTCCTTCTCCGGTGCCGCCGGCTTGCTGCACCCCAACGCGAAACAGGTCCACAACCCGATTGAGAGCACCAGGTATCGCATCGTTTTCGCCGTCCGTTTGCTGAGAGCTTGGGAAGATTCGTAAGCTCTGAACTTCACCTACCTACCGCGTGTTGGAATTCTACGGGAAAGCCTGCCGTGCTGAAACCGCAGCTTTCCTGGAAATGCCGGCCGGCAGGACGAATCGGACGTGGAGCCGTGTTTCCGCTTCCCACGTTTCTCCTGGTTCCAACGCCTTTACTGGTTCCCACGCTTTACGTGGGAACCCAAGGCGGGACGCTTTGCGTCCGCAACAGTGCGAGTGGACGTTCCTCTTGCCCGGTCTCGACGCGAAGCGTCGGGGCTTGCGTTCCCACGTGAAACGTGGGAACGAGAAACGAGAAAACACCCAGCAGACACGCTAAGGCAGCGTCAGACGCTTGAGTTCGACGAGTTCGGCCATGCCGGCTTCGGCCAGTTCGGTGCCGGTGACGTACCGCCCGGCTTTGACCCATTCGGTGATTCGCTCGGGTGACGTGTCGAAGAGACTTGCGAGAAGACCGTCCATATCGGTTTCCAACTGACCGAAGTGCCGAGCCCACTCGGCCGCTTCGCCCAAACCCACATTCTCCTCACTTTGCCAACGCATGGTATGGAACAAAGAAACGCTGAACCGGGTGACCAACCGGCGCCGGCAGGCGGCAAACGGCCACAGCGCCGCCGAAGAACACTCGCCGGCGACAATGCCCGTCGCCTCGATCCCTCGTAAGACAATCAACGAGGCCAGCGCCATCGCACAGTAGGGACTGCCACCGGGCGAGTCGAAGTAGAGCACACACTGGCCGCCCGGTTCGACACCCAACAGCTTGTCGCACAAATCGGCTTCGCTTTCCGTCAAATCGCCCATCAAGGCGATCTCGACAGGCCCTTTGTTGTGGTGTTGATCGTCGCGGTCGTGTTGTCGGTCGTGCAAAGGCATGATTGCGTTGGTATCTCTATCTGATTTGCTTGTTTTTTTCTCGTTCCATGCTTTGCATGGGAACCAGGGACAAACGACAAAAATTCATGCCAACCCGGTACGGCGCAATGAACGAGGGCGACCAGAAAACTACAGGTCGCCCTCGATATCCGATTCTTCGCGGCGCTAGCCCTAAGGCCATTCGTATCCGGCGGTCTAGCGCCAGTGGCAGCTTGTAGGCCACTGCTAACGCAAGGGCAGACAAGCTGCCCATGGCACCCGCCACCGGCAACTAGTCCATGCTGATGGCTTCGACCGGGCAAACGTCGACACACGCGCCGCAATCGCCACAGGTATCCGCATCGATCACTGCCAAGTCGTCCTTCATTTCGATGGCGTCCAACGGGCAGGCATCGAGACAGGATTCACAGCCAGTACATTTTTGGGAATCAACAATCGCTGTCATTAGGACATCTCCTCTCCAAGAAACCGAGAAAGCAACATATTCCAACTGAATTCTTATACAAGATGGGGGCTCTGGGGCTACACCCCAAATCCTGCCACTTGCCCACCCGGCAGAAGGGACTGCCGGCAAATCGTAGAGCGGCAAAACGGGACTCTCCCATCTACTGGGCCAAAGATCGGTTGATCGACAACCACAAATTGGTCCTAATTAGATGACGTTCCCATCGGCTCACGATCGATAACCGCGGCCAGTCCCAAGGGAACCGAAAGCTGTCGACCGACCGTAGCGTGCCAGCCTACCTAAAACTTTTTCGGCGTCAAGAGCCTTTTCAGGCAAGTTCGACCCTACAAATCCAGGGCATTTTTTATGTCATACCGACCGGCCGACTATCGCCTAACCCGACTTGCCCGCTGCTCGGCTGAGCCGGTCGGCCCAATAGAGTGGCTCCGGCAAACGCCTTCCCGCCAAGAGTTGCCGCACGGCCTGCTCGGCAAAGGCCACATCGACACCATGCCCGGACGAAACAAAGATCGGTCGACGGCTGCCTGCCGTGGGTCGTAAGGCCACGCCCACCAGCCGATCGTCGTACGCCACCGGGCGTGATTCGAGCGGCTCCATCTGCTCGATATCGACCGTGCCGCAGAGCAACTTTTTCGTCACCCCGATGGTCGGCAGCTCTGCCAATACCCCCAAATGGGTCGCAATGCCTGCGTGACGCTGGTGTAACATGCCGCTTCCGTCGACCAAAACCACCGGCGCAAGTCGCTCGGCCACCCGGACCTGTTCGATCAGTTCCAGCAACACAGGCAACTCGCGAAAAGCAAGAAAAGTGGTAATGTAGGGAAACGACACGGCCCGGCGGTGAACGGTCGACCAAACCAAGCGGCCCGAGGACGTTTCCACCAGTGCGTAAGCCGCCACGGCACAGTCGGGGCTAGGATAGGAAACGTCGACCCCGCCGAAAAACTCGGGCATTCGCCGGCGGTGTCGAAGCCGGGCATGGGCCACGATGTTCTGCTGTACGACGGCAAGCCGCTCAAGCGGCCGCTCTGCCCGAAAATCGGCGAACAGGTAACGGTCCAGGTCGACGACGCCCTGTTCACCGGTAGCCTGTTCGACGGTGACTGCCTCGGCTGCCAGGAGCCGGGCCTTGACCACTGCCCCTCCCTCAGCGAAGTTGCCCAACTGGCCGTCGGCACGGACCACGCGATGCCAGGGACTGGGGTCGTCGGCCGCGTGGTGCAGGGCCACGTGCCCCACCCAACGGGCGGCCAACCGGCTGCCCAACGCCTCGGCCAGCGCGCCGTAGGTGGTCACCCGACCCGGCGGCACTTGGGCCATCAGCGAGCGCAACTCGGCCGCCAAATCGGGGATTTCTTCGAACGAAGGCGGCATTTTCTGGACAACCGAGTGAAGGACGAATATCCTGAAAGCGTGTTTTGAAATCTCCTCCCTCTCCCCCGCGGGGGAGAGGGGCCGGGGGTGAGGGGGTTGCGCAGCAAGGACTGTCTCACAACGCAACGCGTTTGCCGCTGCCCCACACCCTCACCCGGCGGCTTCGCCGCCACCCTCTCCCGCACAGCGGGAGAGGGTACGCACTGCGAAACACACACTCCCACTGTCCCACCATCCCAACCCCGCCTGCTTCCGTCAAGAAGGAACACCCCCATGCAACGTCGGTCGATACTTTGGCGCTTCCATACGCTGGCTTCCGCGACACTCGTCCTTGTGGTGTTTGCGATAGCGACCCGGCCACCCGTTTCGGCCGACGATTGGCATCACCCTCTCTACCTGGCTGGCGACGGCTACTGGCACGCCCGGCTACCGGTCGTCGTACACAACGACACCGACCACGCCCTGGACGGCCATCCCGTGAGCGTGGAGCTTACGCCGTTGGCCGGTTCCCCGGCCGAGGCCGTTCGGGTGTGTACGTCCGAGGGCGTCGAAATGTTGTTCGCCCTAGAAAGCCCCGAGGGACGCGAGATCGCGTCCGGCCCGCTCCCCGTCGGTACGACCCTGTCGCTTCCGGTCGAATGCCAGCCCGGCGCCACGGCTGAGTATTTCGTCTACGGCGACAACCCATCGGCCGGCGAGGTGCCCGACATGCTCAAGGCGAAGCTGACGCTGGCCAACGGCGACCTGGAATATGGTAATGACTCAACCCCATTCGGCTGGCGGCACGACTCGGGCGACGAGCAACACAAAACATCTTGGAGCAACGAACGCCCCCAGTCGGGCAAGCAATGCCTGAAAACTGTGGTGGCCGACGGTGCCAAACCGACTTGGATTTCCACACGGCAGACGAACATTGCCGTCGACGGCGGCGCCCGGTACCGTATCGAAGCCTGGGTACGGGCCGAAAACGTGCAGGGAAACGCCGGCTGGTACCTTCACGTGGGCAATGCCGAGAAGTCCATGCTGTTGGCTCCCACGCTTAACGGCGGCGACGGCACCTACGACTGGAAACTCGTTTCGCAAGAGTTCACCGCGCCGCAAAATGCCACACGCTTGAGCTTGGGCACCGTGCTTCGCGGCACGGGTACCGCGTGGTTCGACAACGTTGCGCTCACGCGTCTCACGCCCGGCAAAATCCGTGTGGAATTGGGCCAGTTGCAACACATGGAGCTTCATCCCAATTCGCCGGGCAACAAAACGACGGCTAACGCTCAAACGGCGACCGACGGTCGGCTCTGGCGCCGGGCCGTGGTCAAAGCCTTCAACTTCTCGCAGGTCGATCAACCGCAACAGACGTTGGTCGTCGACCTGCGGCCCGTCAAGGCCCGTGCTCGTGCAAAGCTCGACACGGCATCAATCCGCATGACCCAAAACGGTCAGATCGTGCCCTGTGCCGTCTTCGGCGATCAACTGTTGGTCACCTCCGATCTGCCCAAGCAAAGCGAAACCACCTGGTGGCTCGACTTCGCCGAAACGGCAACGCCGGCAGACACCAATAACGGGCCGCAGCAGCAATCGACACCCGACGACGCTCTGCAAAACCTTGTGGTTAATCCCGGCTTCGAGCGAGGTGACCAAATGCCCGACGTGTGGCAACTCAACCAGGGCCAGGGCGTAATGTGTGCGATGGAAGACCCGGGGCGTGCCGATCTTGGCAAACGTTGCGTGCGCATCGACGTGATCGACGAGGCCGCCCGGCGTTGGCCCGGCTGGCGACAGACGGTCGATGTGAAACCGAACCGCACGTATCTCATCTCCGGCTGGATGAAGTGCCGCGAGGTGAACGACGGCAAGGTGCAGTTCCATTTCCACCTGCACCAGCAAGACGGGTCGCATTGCACGCAACGGGCCTTCAACAGCGCCGGGCCGGCCATCGAGGGCAACACCGAGTGGACACAGATGTCGACGCTCGTGACCACCCCGGCCGACGCCGCCCGGCTGACGTTGAACCTTACGACCAACACCAGCGGCACGATCTGGCACGACCAGATCGTGGTGGCCGACGTAACGCAGGCCGCCGTCGTGGCGTTCTGCTCGCCACAGGCGTTGGAGTCGTCGCAGTTGGCCATGTGGCAGGTACCGGCCGTCGAAAAAGTGTTTCCCGACGACCCGGCGCCGGCCAATTCCCTGTCCGGCAACCAAGCTGCGGCCGAAGTCGATGTAGCGTTAGCCCGCAACGAGCGCGAGACGCTGCAACTGGCCGTGCGCAGTGGTCGGGCAATCGAGGGCGTGCGATTGGAGGTCGACGCACCGGTCGGCCCGGGCGGGGCGAAACTCGACCGGTTCGAAGTGAACGTCGTCGGCTACGTACCCGTCGACCATCCAACGAGTTACTACCATAGCAAAACGCCGCCCTGGCATCGCAAGTTCCCCAAATCCCAACCTCGTTGCGACGGTTGGCCGGGCATGTGGCCCGATCCGCTGCTGCCCAGCGACACCTTTACTCTGGCACCCAACGCCACGCAGGCCGTTTGGGTGACGTTTGCCACCGACAAAGACACGCCCTCGGGCGATTACCGCGGTCGGGTGCGGTTCGTCGGACCCGATGGTCCGCTGGCCGAGGTACCCGTGAAGGTCCATGTCTGGGACTTCGCCCTACCGGACAAGAATCATCTGAAGGCCATCTACGACGTGCGCCTCGGGCCGGGCAACGCGCTATGGGGTGCGGGTATCGACGACGTTTATCCTCGAATGATCCGGTTCATGCGAGAGCGTCGTCTTTGCCCGGACAAGCTCCACGCGATGCCGAAGCTTCGCTACGTCGACGGCCAGGTGGAAGCCGACTTTACCGAATTCGACCAAGCGGCCGAGGTGTACTTCAATGAATTGGGCTTCCCGCATTCGTACATGCCGTGGAACTTCTACCTGTTCGGCTGGGCCCATCCGCCGGCCGCGCGGCTGGGTATTGCACCCTACGAAGGCGAATACCCATACGAGGACGTCGACCGCACAAAATTGCGGCCCAAGTTCAAGCAAGCGTATCAGGCCTGCCTGAAGGCGTTTTGGGACCACGTGAAGGCCAAAGGTTGGCAGGACAAATTTATCCTGTACATCTCCGACGAGCCGCACTTCTGGCACGAACACATCATCGGCCAAATGAAGGCGCTTTGCGAGATGATCCACGAGGTCGACCCGGCCATCCCGATTTATTCGAGTACCTGGAGTCACGTGCCCGAGTGGGACGGTTCGCTCGATGTCTGGGGAATCGGCCACTACGGACGTGTGCCGGTCGAGCAAATCGAAAAGCTCAAGGCGGCCGGCGATACGGTGTGGTTTACGACCGATGGACAGATGTGTCTCGACACGCCCTACTGTGCCACCGAACGGCTGTTGCCCTACTACTGTTTCAAGTACGGGGCCGAAGCCTACGAGTTCTGGGGTATCGGTTGGCTCACGTACGATCCCTTCCGCTACGGTTGGCACAGCTACATCCGCCAAGCCGACAAGCCGGGCGACTACTACTGGGTTCGCTACCCGTGCGGCGATGGATTCCTGATCTATCCTGGCAATCCCATCGGCCACCAGGGATTGGTCAGCTCGATCCGCCTGGAGCAAGCCCGGGAGGGCGTCGAGGAGTATGAATACCTGTATCTACTCCGCGAGTTGGTAGCCCAAGCCAAGCAGCAGGGCAAAGACACGACCCGAGCAGATCGTGCGTTGGCGTTGGCCGCCGAGTTGGTCACCATCCCCAACGCCGGTGGGCGGTACACGTCGCAGAATCTCGACGATCCGACAGCCATCGACCGCGCCCGCCGGGCGGTAGCCGAAGCGATTGAGGCGATGCAGTAGACGATTAATCGCGTCTCAAGGCCAAATCTTGGAGGACGATGACCACAAGAAACACGAAAAGACACAAAAAAGAGCCTTGGAAAAATAGCGTACCCTCTCCCGCCTTTTCGGGAGAGGGTGGCGGCGAAGCTGCCGGGTGAGGGTGGGTTGCAGCGGTGAAGGCGTTGTTTTCGAGAATACCCGTGCTGCAAAAACCCCTCACCCCCGGCCCCTCTCTCCCCGGCGGGGAGAGGGGAGAAGGTTTTTCAAAACACGTTCTTAGGCAACTTACTCTCTACTCGTCCCGCACGCATGTGGCTGCTCCTTTTCGTGGCTTTTTGTGCTTTTCGTGGCATGGAATGAACCACGCAGACACGGCGTCGTTCGCGCGGAACGGCTCCGTGACGACGCTCGTCCGGCAATCTCTCATCGAGTAAACGGCCGTCACTGTTGGCCGAGAGAAGCACAAGAATCCGTCGCGTCTACGAAAGTCACACGGTCCAACGTCAGACGCTCCACTCCCCGGATGTCGAACGTATTCTTGCCGCCGTCGAGAGTCTCGAAACGTACGTTGCTCAGGAGAATGTCGCTCACGCGATCCCCTTTCCGAAGACGGAAGACGGGATACTCGGGCGAGCGGATCGTCATGTTCGAGAAGGTAATGTTGCGCAGCCGGCTGACCTTGGCATCCGGGGCAAAGGAAACTGAAAGCGGCGCCCCTTTGCTCTCCATACTGATGTTGCTGAAATGCACGTTTTCGACGCCAAACGGCCGTACGGCATCTCCTTCGGGCAGCGGCGGAACGCCCGGGCCGCGTGGCGGGTCATTGGGGACTTTTTCCACGGCGGGCAAATGTATGGAAATGCCCATGGTCGATTTCCGAATGACCAAGTTATTGAATCGGCAGTCGCGGACCTCGTAGTCGTGCGTCCAGCCGATCCGAATGGCCGATGAATTGCTCTGCAGCACGCAGTTGGAAACCACAACCCGCTCGCAGGCCTTCGGTTCGTTGAGTTGATGCTGGTAGGCCCGCAGGATAATCGCGTCGTCGCCGCTTGCAACGAGACAGTCGCTCACGGTGACATCGCGGCAGGAACCAATATGAATGCCGTCGCCATTGGGGATTTGCGGATCCATGTTGATCCTCAGCCCGCGGACGTTCACGCGATCGCAATCCAGCAGCCACATGCTCCAGCCGGCCGGATTGTACATCATGAATCCGTCGAGCAGGACGTCTTGGCAACCGACGAGAAAGATGTTGCGCCCGGTGATCAACTGGTCGTGCTTGCGGCGCCACCATCTGTTGTTGCCGGAAGGCTCGTGGAAAAGTTCTGCATGACCGTTGATCGTGCCGCGGCCGCAGATCGCGATATTCTTCTGGGCAACCGCGTAGAACATGGCCCGCTTGTTCCGCCGCAGACTGTACTCGACGCGCCAATGGGGCGACGGCTCGAACTCCGGATAGAGCAGCGGATCGGGCCCACCGTCGAGCGAGGCGCCCGCTTCGATTTCCAGGCGGACGTTGGAACGCAGGTGCAGGGTATAAGTCATGAACGGGCCCCCGGCCACCCGGACCGTCCCGCCACCCGCCGTCGCGCAGGCGTCGATCGCCTTCTGGATCGCCGCCGTGTTATTCGTCTTGCCATCCGGCACGGCGCCAAACTCCGTGACGTTGAACAACCGGTCCGGACCGGCGCCTTGCGAAATGGTAGCAACCGTTAACAAAACCACGACGGACAAACAACCGGCCAGATGTCTCATTTCATCTCCTTCGCTGTGGGAACAATGAGGAACGAGGAGCAATGTCTTGACACGTGACACATTCGTGCTCGGCAAAGAGAGGATTCGTGCGTTGGCGCTACAGCCAATCGAGGAATCGCTGGAGTGCTTGGTTGTGCAGGCCCCTCACCCCCGGCCCCTCTCCCCGAAGGGGAGAGGGGAGAAGCACTATTTCCACCAAATCGCGCTACTTCGCTTCTTTCCGCAGTCCGACCTGCGAGCGTTCGGCGATCATTACGGGGCTGTCCCACATGGGCAATGCGGTCAGCTTCGTGTTGTCGCCTTCGATGGTGCACTTCGACTTGTCGATCTCGTAAACCCGGCCGGTGATCATCTCGACGTACACCGGGTCCTGGAATTTCGCGCCGTTGATCGTCAGATCGACCAAGTCCCATTCCAGATCGTCGCTTGGGGTTTTGTCGCTGTACCAGACCAACACGACGGGAGTTCCCTCCTTCTGAAAGCCGGCAACCGTTATCTTGCGCGGAGAATTCGACTCGTACTGCAACAGGCCCACCGGCTTGACCGCGCTGTCGAAGAAACCGGCCATGTGCTGAACGGCGTAGTAGGATGGCCGCTTGTAGATAAACTGGTGCAACAGGTTCGAGCGGATCAGGCCGAACGATTGCAACATGTTGGGATATCGCAGGTCGATGATCGTGAAAACCGACGACGGAATGCCGCGAACCCCGTCGCCCGCCATGCGCCGCAAGAACCACTTCGCTTGGCTGTATTCCGTCCAAGGATAGTGGGCCAGAGCGTGAGTCCATTCCAAGATCGAGGGACAGCCGTTTTCGCCTTGATACAGCTTGATTTTCGGGTTGTAAGAGTCTACCAGTTGCTGGAGCTTCTCGACGCTGGCATAGCTCGTATCCGGATTGTGTGTATATGGGTGATACGTCAGGTATTCGAAACAATCCAGTTTGCCGTTGGCCTTCAGGATATCCAAAACACCCTCGGTGAACTTCGTACTTACTCCTGCCAACGACAGCCCAAAGATGACCGCGTCGGGTTGCACCTTTTTGATCACCTCGGAAGTCTTCATCAGGAGGATGGCGTAATCTTTGCTGGGATGACCGTTGGGCTCATTCCAGACCTCCCATTCGTTGACGGTATCCTTGTAGCGGGCAACCGTCGCTTCGACGTACTTCAGCCAAGCGTTCATGGCCTCTTCGGAATAGACCAACGCACCGATACCCGCCCCCAGGTGGACATTCGATCCATAGATCGGGTTTCCATAGCACAGGCAAACCCAGGGTTTCACACCCTGTTCGCTAAGGCCGTAAACGCATTCATCCAACCAGGCGAAGTCGTAAACGCCCTTCTGTTTCTCGCACTTGGCCCAACCGCTTTGCAGCCGGCCATGTTTGACACCCAATTCGCCCACGTAGTCTTTGTAGACGCTGAACTTCGCTTGGTCGCGGTCGAGTGTCTCGCAGCCGACGGACCACGGCGACGACTTGATGTCCTTGGCGTGCCGGACGGCAATCCGCCCGATTTGTTTCAGCTCGGGCCCAGTGGCGTTGAACTTCTCCCAGGTGATCGACCTGTATTTCCTGCCCTGCCCCATAGCCGAAGAGCCGACGAACAGGCTCGCCAAAAAGACGACGGCAAGCGTTCGCACGGCAGGTGACCGCAAAGGCGAAATACCGACGAAGCCAACCCCAGAGCATTTACCACAATCGAATCGCATTGTTGCACCTCCTTCACGTGAAGTTATCCTGACGTAAGATCCTCATCCTCACGTGTTCCATGGTAAATGGTTAACGCCCCTCCGCAAATGACGTATTTCGACAATATCATGCCAAATATGGACATTCACGGCCAGAGTTGACAACAGTCCCCGTCGGGGGATCAATGTCCTCTGTGGAGCCACGGGAAATCTGGCTGCGAGAAATGCAAGCCAACTAATACGAAGAGAAAAGCATCTTCCAGTCCTTCTTCATGTCGACGACGATCCAGCCTCGCTCGGGCGCTTCGGCGAGAGCGTCGACCAACTTACCCGAACTGCTTGGGGCCTTGTCGTACGCCCATTCCCTTTCGGCATCCGTGTGGTGAACAAGCAGGCCGAAACTCGGCGTCTGGCCGATGGTCGTCCACTGGAGCATCTGCAGATCGCCGTCCGAGTTGCCAAAAGCGGCGATCGGGCGCCTGCCGATGAACCGGTGGATGCCGACCGGTTTACCGGCCTTGTCGTCAACGAAATCGATTTCCGGCCGTCTCATAAGCACCGGCCGGCCGTCGCGGATTTCGAAGCGGACATCACCGATCGAGCCAATTACCTGCTCCGGCGGAATGCCATAGGTCTCTTCGGCCCAGGCTCGCATGAAATCGGCACCGCCGCCCGAGACGATGAAGGTCTTAAACCCGTTGGTCCGAAGGTACGCAAGCAGTTCGAGCATGGGTTGGTAGGCGAGCCGATTGTAGGGCCGATGGAACCGTGGGTGCCGGGCTGTCTTCATCCATTGCCGCACGTTGGCGTTGAACTGCTCCGTGGTGATGCCGGCGTGGGTACCTGCGAGGAGTTGCACCAGTGCCTCTGAGCCTTCCTCCTTGAGCTTCGCCACATCACCGGCAAGGGCAGCCTGGATGTGAGAATTGGTCTTCCATTCGGGATGCTCGGAAGCAAGCCTCTTTAGTTCGTCGAGCACGAACGCCAGTTGAAACGGCACGGGATTCTCCGGCCACAAAGTGCCGTCGTTGTCGAACACGGCGATGCGCTTGGCCGGTACAACATACTGTGGGCTTCCTTCCGTGGTAATCCGTCCAACAAAATCGACAATCGCACTCTTCGCCGGTCCCGCGTTCCACGACGGTAACGGATCGTCGGCCCACGTGATAGAGCAACACACCAGCCAAGCGACAACGACAAGTCGCGATCCGATGATATTCATTGGAACCTCGAAGACAGTATTCGTACGGTTGACGGCATACTACGCCCCGGCTGGTGCGCCGAGGTCGCCATGATGATGCTTCGCGGTCATCGCCACGATGATCATCGAACATCCGGTCACCAATAAATCGGCCCCGACGAGGATACCCACGGCCCAGAGTCCCGACGCAGGCCACTGCCGCCAGATGAGAACTCCGAGGATCAAGCTGATCAACCCGCTGACGAGCACTGCTGGCCAGCCTGCTGCCGGCCGGTAAGAAAACGAAGCCACGATCTTCCAAATCCCACCGACAGCGAAGTAGATCGCCAAAGTCAAGGTGAGCACTTTCAGGCCGAAAAGCGGATGGGCCAGAACAAAGATTCCACCAAGCGTAGTAATAACACCCAAAACTATCGACCAGAGTTTGTGCGCCCAGGTTTCTTCGCGAAATCCCTGAACGAACTCAATGACTCCCGACACGAGCAGTACAACACCAATGAGCGTTACTACAGCCGTGCCGGCAAACGTCGGCGCTGCAACAGCAATCGCGCCGAAAACCATCAGGGCAATTCCTGCCCACATCAGACTACTTGTGGCGTGTGTTATATCGGTCGACATAGGAAAACCTTTCATCTTAACGGACTGCCAAAAACTTAAACGTCTATAGGTTTGAAAAGCAAAGGTAGCACGACGCATGCCAGTCGGAGGAATAGAAGCCGTTTCGAAACTGGTGCGGAGGTTGTTCGTTCAGCGGAGATACGACCCCGAGGCTGGGTTTTGAAACCGCCTCGAAAATCAAACTCTTTAGGATTGACCAACAAATAACTTGCCGATTCACCGGGCCGTGCTTCGCGGCGCCCCTCGCGTTTTGCCTTGGAAAACGGCAAGTTGTTTTTCGGACCGTCCTTGATGGAATCATACACACCAGGACAACCCTCATCGCCCCCCGGAAGAGCCAAGAACGAGCAGACAAAGAAGCTGGAACGCAGTCGACTTTCGCCACATCCACCGGAACGTGTAAGCATCACGCCCGTGGTAAACCCCGGTCGAGGTGTGTTTGAGAGCGCGAGTGGTTCAGATCATTTCGCGCAGTAGGGCTCGCAATAGGGCCTGTCACCGGGGAGGACAAATACCGCAAAACGATCGCTGTTGTCCGCGTTCCCCGCTCGCGATTTCGCGCTTCGGCTGGCGTGTTCGCATTTTGCCGTTACCTATACTGGGCCGTTACCCACGCTGGCTAACAAGCAGCCCGTAGCACCGAACCTTTCGCTTCTTCCGGCAGAGCGTTACACACCGTCACTCGACTGGCGTGAGCCGCAGTAGCCGGACGCTGTGGCCCGGCATCTCGAAGTCAAGCGAGAACCGACCGTCGGCCACGGTGACCGACGCGTCGTCTCGCGTCTTCGGTAGGGCAGCCAGTCGGGCGTATTTCTCTCGGTTTTTGTAGAAGATCTCTACGCCGGGCTCGCCGTAGAGGTAACTGATGGCTCCCTCAAAACGGCCTGCCTTGGGTAGCGGCTGCACGCCCGCCGCCGCGCAGTCGGCCGCAAACGCCCGGACCCAAGCGGCATGGTCGACGTCGACCCGCCACTCGGAAAGCTTCCACTGTGTGTCGGCTTTTATTCGTGCATCCTGAAAGACCAGATGCACACCCTCGCTCACCGTAGGACGCCGCAAAGCGCGGTGGTTGTAGACCAACGCGAAAAGGTCGTTTCCCTTGCGGCAGCCGATGGCTCCGCAGTTGGCCGCCGAGGTGGCCTCAACGTCGACCGCCAGTCGTTTTCCGTCGCTCATCCAGTCGAGCATCTTGATCACTTGCGTCCTCGGATGCAACACGCCGCCGGTGGTTTGCGACCACTCGTAAACCTGGCGGATATTGTGGGCATACACGCGATCGGCCAGGCCGGCGTAGAAGCTGGCAGCCCATTCGCTCGTGTCGCCACCCCAGATTCGCCGACCGCTTTCGTCGTGCAACACAGCGAACTCGCCAACGATCAACGGCAGTCCCGCGAACTGCGGATAACGTTTGAGCCGGTTGCGAGTGAGCGATACGGCCTCGTCGAACACGGTCAGCGGCTGGCCGACACGACCGTACCACGAGAACGAGAACCAATCCATCGCGGTGCCCTTCTGGCCAGTCACCGCGTTGGTGCCGGTGGCCGCGTGGTCGATGATGTCGAGGCCCCAGAAGCAGGTTGGCCGGGTGCTCGTTTTGGCGTCGGCCGGATTGAGGATATTGCCCGGGCCGATAATCGCCTCGGGCAACACACGTTTGACGGCGGCCACCGTGTGATCGTAATGGGCAAGATATTGCTCTTTGGTGCCCACCCAGTGCGAAGGATTCAGGTCGGGCTCCGTGCCCACGCGAAACCACCAACTGGCGACCTTCTCGCGACCGAAGGCTTCGACCATCGCCTGAACGGCCGCTTCCACGTATTGCTCCCAAATCCGCTCGTCCGCCGGTGGGGCCGTGTTGCCGTACGTGTTTTCCTGGGGTGGATCACTCATGTTGTACGGCACATTGTCCAACACGATCCACGGCCGCAACCCGCCCTGCTCGATGCCCTTCAGTTGAGCAATCAGACCGGCAAAGTCGGTTTGAATCTGCCCGTCGGATGCGACGCCCTGAAACCAGTTGTTCTGGTCGCGGTATCGTCCGCCGAGCAGATACACGGCGTTGACCTGTTTGATGAAGGGTTGTCCTTTGGGAATTCTCTGGCTGTAGCCAGGCGTGGCAAACCGGTGCGGCTTGTTGTAGTTGCCAACGGTCCAAAAGCGATAACACTCGCCCATCGGTCGATCGCCGTCGACAGTGATCGTACGGTTGCCCGGCGTCAGGTTCGGCGGCACGATCGGCTCGCTCGAAACGACGATGTTGCGGAGCAGGCCTTGCCACGGGCGGGAACCGTCGCGCATGGCAACTTCGCACCGCTCGGGCCATGTGTCGATCAGCCGGCCCGTGGCCACGCCGATCAGCTTGCCGTCGACGACCAGCAGGAAGTCGACCTTCTCGTCGCCCGCCGTCTGCCAACCGAACTGCACGCGATGCCAACTGCCGGGTTGCCAGTCGACGGTTTCATCGCAACGGAGCGACGCGAAATGGTCCTCGCCACCCTTGTACACGGCCAGCAGCACACCGCCGCGGAAGAACAGCGTCACATGGGCATGAGGCCGCGCGGCGATGTGCAGCAGCGTTCGGTCGTCGTCGGCCGGCCACACCTCGGGCACGCGGCAGTCTAAGGCGATTGATCCATGGGCGGCAGCCAACAGGCCCTCGGTGGGCAACGAGATTCCGCCAACGGAAAACGCCAACGGATGGGCGTCGGCCACGGGATCGGTGGCGCCGCCTGCCGTGGGCAACAACGCCGGTTTCACACTGGCGTGCACCGTCGTCCCGGCCGGCAACTCGGCCAAGTTGTCGGGCCCAATCCGCACCTCGGCGGCGACCGTGTTGGCCATGTTCGCTGCCAGGGCCAGCACGATCGCCAAACCAACCGCCGTGCGACGACCACCAAACCGAATGGCGGCGTTTGGCAAACCGCGGGAGGAATTTTGGAGGGAGAATTCTGGTGGGATTATCGAAGCGCAACGCGATTTTAGATCAGTCTGCATGGCAACTCCACTGGGTAACGTCGAATCAGCCCAAGCCGACCGCGTTGGGTGCCACTGGCTGCTTGCCAGCCAGTGCTGAACACGAGCATACGGCTCCCGTCAATTCGGGTTCAAACAAGCACTAGTCGATGCTAGGGCAAAGCGTCACCCATTTCCAGTAAAACCCCGTGTCGGATTGCGACAGAGTGTTGCCGTTATGCGGCGTTACCACGCTTGTTTTTTGGAGGCCTTCTCGCTGCCCTCCGCCCGGTCGCGACAACGCCTCTCCGTAGCGGCACCAACATGCCCAGCGGACATCAGCCCAATGTAGCCGACCACCAAGCCGGCCAATAGTCCCCAACCGGAATGGATCAGCAGCCCAAGTAGAATGCCTGCAACGATGCCGATTAACCCCACGGCCGCCAGACCGGCCGTTATACGTTGCAGGCGGCGGATCGCCGGATTGTCGCTCGGCCAGAGAATCGCCACGACCGCCTGAATCACCCCAAGCACGGGCGCCCAGAACAGAATGGCGAAGAGGTCTTCCATGGTATCGATACCGTGGTCAGGATTGCCGATCCATGGGTGGTGCGTTTCTTGGCCAGGAGATGACCAACGGGTAGCCCCGATAGTTCTGCTATCGGGGCGGCGCAGCCGCAAGGGGCATGAGAAAATTCCTCGCCACCTCATGTGCCTTCGGCACCCCGATAGCAGAGCTATCGGGGCTACCCGCCACCCGCTTGCCGCCGTTTTTGCAGACCCAACGTCTTCACCGGCTGACGAGCAGCCAGTGGCACCCAACACCACGCCACCCTACACTACTTCCGCTGGAATTCCCAATACGGAAGTGCGTCGGCCATACGGGCGTGTAGCCAGTGGCGTTGGGCCGGGGGTTTGGCTTCGTGCAAGAGCGTGAAGAGGTCAGCCAGTACCGTGTCGTTGCTGCCGTAGTACGAGTGATTCAGGCCGAAGAGGCTGGTGTCGATGGCCGAAACGTCGATCGTGTCGATACCCGGCACGACAACCAGGTTTTCGCCCGACTCGCCCGCCCTGGGGCTGCCGTGAACTTGTTTCGACGAGGCCAGCGCCTTGTCGTTCGACGAGGCGTAGAGCGTTACGCGATCGGTCGTTTTGACGATCGCCGGCACGATATCGCGTTTGAAAATCTCGGCGTCCACGTCGGGCGCCGTGAGGATCACCTCGCGGAACTTGGGCCGCTCGATCTCGGGAATGTAGGCCAGCTCCTTCAAGGCCGAGGTCAACGCACGGTTGCCCATGCTGTGGGCAATCAGGTGGATTTGCCTGGCGCCCGACCGTTCGGCCACGTCGATGAGAAACTGTTTCAGGTGCGGCACGGTCCAGGCGACGTTGTTTTCGTCGATCGTATACTGGAACAACCCACCTTGCGACGGCCAACTGTAAAAGATCGGCGCGCCGTCGTACTTCAGATCGTAGGTCATTTGCGCAGTGCGTCGGGCGGCGTCGTCGAAGGTCACGTTATAGCCGTGGACAAATACGAATGCGCGTTGTTCGTGCGACGTGCCGACCTTTTCTCGCACCTGGCTGAAAAACTTCTCACCATCGAGCGGCTCGACGCCTAGCAGCATCACGTGGCGTTCGGGATTCTCGCGGAAATCGAGTTTCAAAACACTGGGGGCTTCCAACTGGCCCACGGCATGGTTCTTCGGGATGCTCACCTCGCACGTGCCGTATTCAACCTCGCCTCGCTGGTTGCCGTAGGCGATTTTGGTTGTCTCGGGCAATTTCTCGGCGGTGAAATCCTGAAAGGCGGCGATGGCCGTCAACAGGCCCAACACAGCGGCCCCGCCAGCGGAGCACATGGCCGCAATCTGCATCGGCCGAGAACGTCGCCGCCCGTAGCCGACAGCCGCAAGGATCAATCCCAGTCCGACCGTCATCAATGTGGCAATCCCCCAGGTTACGAAGGCCAGTTGATCGCTGGACGCTGCGCCCAACGACTGCCGGTCGGTGGCGTAGAAGACCTGGACGGTCTCAAAATCCTCGTCGGTTTCGGCCTCGGCAGCAGCAGTTGCATCGGCCGATTGCTCTGGTGCCTCTGATTCGAGCGTCGTCTCTTCGGGCGCGGCAGCCAGCGATTCTTCAAGCGGAGTCGACTCTTTGCGCAACGTCTCTTCGACCGACTCTTCCCCGCCGCCCAGCATCGACTCCTCGACGGGCATCGACTCTTCAGCAGGCACGGCCGACTCGGATGCCGCCGCCCGCGGTAAGGGGTTGCTCATCAGCATCCGCATAGCGGGCGGTTCTGCCGTCGCGGGCTCTGCCGCCGGTTCTGGCATCGGCTCCGCCGCTAGCGATCTCATCGCTGGCGACTCGGCCGCAAACGGCTCCGCGGCAGGCGTCTCAACCGGTGAATATCTTGTGTTTGGAAGTTGCGTGGAGGGAAGCGTCGTGGCGGGTGTTCGGAGCAAAGACGACGACGTCGACGGCGCGCTGGGACTGGCACTCGAACGCAAACGGGGACTCGTGCCGGCTGCCTGCGGAGCTTGGACTCGGGCGGTCACCGCCTGGGGACGATCAATCGTCATCGTCTCCGACGTCTGGGCAGAATTCAGCGGCATTTGCGTGACTTCTTGAGCTTGAATCGGCTCCATTCGCTCGCGCACCGCTCGTCGTTGCACGTCGAAGGGAATGTCGCCAATCCGCGGCGACTCCGATCCACGCAACGGTTCATACGGCGCAATCGAGTCAGGTTGTGCGGCGCCGTAACCCGGACGCTCAACGACCGGATCGACCGGAGCTAGCAAGTCGGGCGATGCGGCCGGGTCTCGCGGTGTGGTCGGATCCAGTGAGTAACGTACCGCTGCGTCGGGCGATGACGTTGGATCAGCCACCGGAGCGGCCGACGCCGGATCGGGCACCGCTTGCATCGGCTTAGGTGGTGACATCTCGGCCGGTGGCTCCCAAGCCATCCGCGAAGGATCCTCCGGCAATACCGCGGGATCGATGGCGGCTTGAGATGAATCGACCGGGCGTTGCGCAATAGCTCCGTCCGAGGGCACATCGGCTTGCTCGTCTTGAACCCCACATCCGACAAACAGGGCCACTAGCAGCGACCCCACAGTGAAATACGTAATCGAGCGAATCATATTGCTCCTCCCGACCGAAAGTGGCGTTAACACCACGTCCGAGATACCATTTCGGACACCAGTAGCGACAGCGTTACGGACTCCTGCGCTTCGTCAACTCTTAAACCAGGGATCGGATGCCATGCCCACGCTTGCGTGGGCATGCTGTAATCGCCAGGAACGTGCCTACGCGAGCGTGGGCATGGCACCTCAATTCTTTGACAGGGTGGTGGTAACACCGGTTTGGTTGGCAGCCCTGGGACATTAACGAGGCAAAGAGCCGGGATTGTGGCAAAAACGGCCTTTTGGCTCCAGGCCAATTCGCCACCAGAGCGATGAGGACGTGGACAACCGAAACCGGGGGCCAACCGGGCCCGTGCATACCCTCCGGGTGTGGTAGACGCTTCAACTTCACATCGATCTGACGCGCGATATAATGAATGTTATTGTCCCATGTGCCACTATTGGCACGGATTGCGGAGTTTTTGACAAAGATTAGCGATCAACGGGCACCCGGTTTCAAGGCATCCACTCGTGGCCAACCGTTCAATGAAAATGCAGACATCAATAAGGGTTGCGGCCAGCTTCTTTGTAACGTAGTCTTACCGGGGGGATGGTGCAGCCTGACGAGACCACTAAACGAGGGAATCGGCCCGGAACGCTGGAGTCGATGACACGATGGGTATCCGCTTTTATTGTCCCAACGGACACAAACTGAACGTCAAAGAGTTCCAGGCGGGGCGCAAAGGGATCTGTCCGTTCTGCGGTGCCAAGATCCAGATACCCACCGAGAGCACCCGGCCGCGCTCGAAAGATGTCGCTGCGCATTCGCAGTCGACCACGCAGGCGGTGGAAACCCAGGTGGCGCAAGCGACGCCTAGCGATGCTCCGGTAACCGGTGTTGCGCAGTCCACAGTGCAACCCAAAACCACTGCGCAACCCAAAACCACTGCGCAACCCACAGCCGCAACGCAGCCGGCAGCCACGGCACAACCTGTGGCCACAGTGCAGCCGGTTGCCGCGCAACCAGTTACCCAGCAACCTCCGGCACAGCAACCTGGAACTGCTGCGCAGCAACCTGCCGCATCGGGCTATCCGGAACAGCCGCAAGCCGCGACTGATGTTTCTGGCGGGTATGCCCCGGCCGGCGATGGCTTGGGCACACAACCCCAGTTCGCTCCGCCCGAGGGCGGTTTCTTCGCGTCGCAAGACGACAGTGCGGCCGGCCCCTCGGCGGCCTTTCCCGTCCCCGGTCAAGGCGGCGAAGTCCCCGCAGCAAATGTTCCCATGGCGACGCCACTGGGCGCGGCACCCCCGGGTGTTCCCGACCCGTTGGCCGAACCCGACGACTCTGTGTGGTACGTTCGTCCGCCGTCGGGCGGGCAGTTCGGGCCGGCGGGCCAAGACGTCATGCGGTCGTGGATCAACGAAGGCCGGGTCAGCGGCGACTCGCTCGTTTGGCGTGAAGGCTGGCGCGACTGGCAAGAGGCCTCCCAGGTCTTTCCACAATTGGGCGCCGGAGCCAAATCATCCCCCTTGGCCAATATTGCGACCGAAGGCGCCGCCTCGGCGGGTGAGACGGCCCGCGCACGGCGAACCAAGTCGAAACGCCGATCGCAGAACAACCAAGTACTGGCGATCGTGGCACTCGTGATCGCGGTGCTCATCCTCGGCGGCGTGTTTTTCTGGGTATTCACAAGAGAACCCAATCCAGAACCAAGCCGCTCGACGATGCCCACGAGTCGATCGGTGTTGGCTTGGCGGGTCGCCGACGTCTTTTCCCCGGACAACGATCATCCGGAACGCGTTCCGGATGTGGTGCACTAGTGTCCTGAGGCCGGACCGAAAAACAACTTACACTTTACCAGGGCAGAAACTGAGGGACGTTGCGAAGCACGGCCCGGCAAATCGGCAAGTAATTCGTCGGTCGATCCTATTGGCGTTTGCATGGCTAGAAGCCGTTTCAAATCTACCAATAGGGACATTCGTTCGGTGGGTCTATGAAGCCGAAACTGGGTTTTGAAACCGCCTCTAATAAGCCGAAGGCGACCAACGGGCGCCTGGATTTCCAGGTATTCGGTTTCCTGAAGCGATCATTTTCGATGCAAACATCAATGAAGCGTGGCGAGCCGCCGGAGTTGGACTCCGGTCGCAGGTCGCCAGGCTAGCTTTCTCAACGCCGTTGGGCTCGAAGCTTTCATGAAGATCCAGCAATATCTCGAACACCACGGCATCGCCACCAATCCGTTTGCCGACGAAGACGCCCAGACCGACTTGGTCTTCAAAGGGGCGTGCATCCGAAAAACCTATCACCCGGCGTGGGACAAGATCTTCGGCAATCCCCGCGAACCGGCCACGGCCGTCGTGTTTGGCGAAAAGGGGTCCGGCAAGACGGCCATCCGTCTGCAATTGGCCCGGCACCTGGCCGACTTCAACGCCGACAATCCCGAACACCAAGTGTTTGTGGTCGAATACGACGACTTCAACCCCTACCTGGATCGGTTTCGCGAGCGATGCATGGGCCGGCGCCGGCGCCCCGATCGACTGCTTGGCCAGTGGCGTCTTTGGGACCACATGGATGCCCTGCTCTCGCTGGCCGTAACTCAACTGGTCGATCGAACTCTCGACAACCGCCAGGCTCGGCATCCGGCCGCACGCGACGAACCGTTGCCGATCGACAAACTCGACCACTCCCAGGCACGTGACGTTTTGCTGCTGGCCGCCTGCTACGATCAGTCGACGGCCGAGAATCCCCGCGAGCGTTGGCAGAAACTTCGCCGCAAGCTTCGCTTTCCTGCATGGATGGCCCACGGCGATTTGGCCCTGGGCATTGGCGTAACCCTGGCGGTAATCGTCATCCTGGCCACGTTCAGCCTTTGGCCGTGGCTGCAAACGATTTGGCCCTACTTGGCGGTGGCCGCCGGTTGGGCTCCTCGAACGTGGCGGTGCCTGAAATGCTGGTGGCAGGCATGGCGCATCTCGCGCAACACGAAGGCGCTGAACCACAATGTCACGGCTTTGCGCCGCACGCTGATGAACTTTCGCAAGGGAGAAATCGACGGTCAACCGCTGCCCAACCAACAGCGCACCGACGACCGCTACGAAATGCTGGCCAAGCTGCAGGGTGTGCTTCGGGCGATGGATCTCGAAGGAATCCTCGTACTGATCGATCGGGTGGACGAACCGTATCTGATCAACGGTTCGACCGATCTGATGAAAGCCCTGGTCTGGTCGATGTTGGACAACAAGTTCCTCAAACACCCAGGCTTGGGGTTGAAGATGCTGTTGCCCATCGAATTGGAACGACTATTGGACCGCGAGGACCGCGACTTCCACCAACGAGCACGGCTCGACAAGCAGAACCTGATCCGTTCGCTCGATTGGACAGGCGAGTCGCTCTACGACGTGGCCAACTCGCGGATCGGCGCCTGTGCGTCCGATGGCAGTTCGCCCACGCTGGCCGCATTGTTCGACGACTCGGTCGATCGCAACCGCCTGATCGCCGCCTTCAGCAGTCTCCGCGTCCCGCGTCACCTCTTCCGGTTCATGTACCGGCTATTCACGGCCCACTGCAACGCCCACAGCGACGAGAATCCCGTGTGGAAAATCTCCAGCGGCACGTTCGAGTCGGTCCTGGCGTTATACCAACGCGACCAGGACGCTTTCGATCGCGGCGTGGGGGCGGGGTAAGGATTAGTTGTCAGCGGATAGTGGTCAGTGGAGAATCAGCCGCTTGCGGCTTCGCCGCTTCGCTGGTCTCATCAGACTCCGGGTATCGCAAAGCGACGGGAACATACGCCATCGCATCGTGACCCTCTCGCTGCCAAGGCAACACCGGCGAATCTCCGATCGTTCCCTGACGGTTGGCAAACGCTGTTGCGAAAAACCATCTGGCATTGTCCAATTTACTGGACGGCGACGGCTTGGCAAAAGGCGTCGATCTTTGTCGAGTCGAACCCGCTGGGCGTGAAGCCGCCAGCGGATACGATCATGCGGCGACGGTCGGCCACGGAAGACAGCAAGTCGGTAACACTCCGACGAATGTCGTCCGAACTCCCCAGGCCAAGGACATCGCGGGGCGGGATGTTCCCCAGCAACGTCACACTGTTGCCCGCCAACTGGCGAACCTCTTGGAAATCATGCTCAAAAGAAAAATTGAACAGGTTCACTCCCATGTCCACCAAGTGCCGTGCCGTAATCAATCCGAACGCGTCGTTGTGCAGGAAACGAACGGAAACGGGAAGCGACGCGAAGATCCGCTGCATGCGAGGTAGAACCAGTGTCTCAAAATCCTGGGGGCCGACGAACCCCATCAGGTCCTCGAGGATCAGAACGCCATCAATCGACGGAAATTCTTCTTTCTGGAATGCCAGCCAATCGATCACGAAGCGAGTGGTCATCTCCAACAGTCGCTGGATCGCTTCAGCTTCCGTCCGACAAGCGAGGAAGAACTCATTGTGTCCGAGCAGATACGAGGCAATCGTGATCGGGCCATGGCAGCAGGCAAATCGAATTCGATGCCCGGCCGCCTCAATCGCGGGGCGACACTGCCTGAGACGCTGGATGATCAATGGCAGAAGCCCGTCGCTACGGACGTTGGGTTGTTGAAGGCTGGCGATGTCCGAACAATCGCGAAGTACTGGTTCACAAGAAGGAAAACCGTCTTCGGGCCAGATGCATTTCGCGCCGAACGACGGCGGATTCGATATCATGCCAAACTCCGCCCAAAAGCCCGGAAGCCAGAGCACCTCGGGAAATCGCTCGACTGCCTCCAGATTGGCGCGAAGCCACGTCTGCGTGTCGGTGAAGTAGTCTATCAGGCGAAGATTGTTTACGCCACAGACCCATGGCCCGTCGACAAGGAAGCCGACAGGGACGGGGGAGAGAAGTCCCCCGTCCAGGATTCGCAGCAGGCATTCCCACTGACTGTCGGTCATCGGTGGTTTCTCCCGACCTCGAACAGCTTGAGTCAGGGGCCAACGTAGTGGCCGTGGGTGGCACCCACGGTGTTTTCATTCGGGCAATGCCGGTTTAGCTACTTCGCCCCGCTGAGGTGAAGGAAAATCCCCTTCTTGTTGCCCACGATCACGTCGGGGATGCCGTCGCCGTTGAGGTCCGCGGCCGTCACCTGGGTGCCGACGCCGGAGTTGTCGTCGATCATATGAGGGACGTACTCCACGTTTCCCTGTTCACCGCGTTTCAGTTCGAACCAGTAGACGACGGCCGGGGCGCCGGGCTCTTTGTCTCCTTTCGGGCCGTGGGCCCAAAATCGCTTGCCCGTCAGGATGTCCTTCAAACCATCGCCGTTTATGTCGACCAGATCGAAGGCGTGGAGTTGGCTGATCCGCAGTTCGGGCGAGTTCAGGTCGGGTTCCGGCTTGAGGATCACGTTTTGCTGCCAGGCGATTTCGCCGTTGGGTTGCCGGACCTGTTTCTGCCAGACCAAACCGTAGTGATGGCAATGCCAGGCAGTGATCACGTCGTTATGCCCGTCGCCGTCGACATCGTAGACGAGCATCTGGGCGGCGGCCTCGGCAAGGCGTGCGGGATGGAACGGCCAGGGCTGGCCCTCCTTGACTTCAGCGGGCTGCTCCCACCAGCCGATGCTCTCGACCAGGTCCACGCGACCGTCGCCGTTGATATCGCCGAAGCCAACGCCATGGGTATACCTTTGGTAACGGTCGCTCTTGCCGGAAACCGCATGGAAGTTCCAAGGTTCTTCCGGCTTCGCCCGATCGTAGGTGGCATAGCCCAAGTAGCCCGAGGTGTTGAAGATCAACTCCGGCTGGCCGTCGCCCGTCACATCGCCCCACATCGGCGATTCGTTGCCCACGTCCGGCAGAGCCGAATGTTGCTTCCAGGGGCCGCCTCGATCGGCCGGGTTTTCGTACCAAAAACCCTCTTTACCGGGCCAAGGCGCAAAGAAGACGTCGGTCCATCCGTCGCCGTTGATATCGTCCGTGTAGGTCAAAAAGTTGTCGGAGTATCCCTTCGGATCGTACGTCTTCGGCGTGCGGATTTCATGCTGTTTCTTGAAGTCCGGCCCTTCGAACCAGAACGGTCCGGCTACGACGTCCATCTGGCCGTCGCGATTGAAGTCGCCGAAGTACGCGCCTTCGCAGTAGAATTGCTCGGCAAGAGTCCGCTTCGTGAAACGAGGGCCCCCTTGCTCCGCGGCAACGACCGCCGACGCCGTGGCAAAACATCCCAGAACAATCAACGCTGTCTGTCTCATGGTAGCTTTCCTGTTGATAGAGATTTTATTCCCACGACCTCGGCCCGAAGAATGACCTGTCCTTCATCAAGGCGGGAACCGAGGGACGTTGCGAAGCACGTCCCGGCAAATCGGCAAGTAACTTATCAGTCGATCCTCAATCCACCTCAGAACTCCACCTGCTCTAAGAACCGCAAACTCAGGGGAATCTGGTCGACGACCGTGGGTGACTCGTCTTCGATGAAATAGTACTTCACCCCAACCTCTTGCGCCGCTTTCAGCAGGGCCGGCCAATCCACTTGGCCGGTGCCTAAAGTCACGTCGTTCGTCAAGTCGGTCGATCCAGCTAAGCTGCCCGTGGGCACGCCCTTCTTGAGATCCTTCAAGTGGAACAGCAGCCAGCGGTTGGGATACTTCTTCAGCAGCTTAGCCGGGTCTTGACCGGGAAACACGGTCCAAAGCACGTCCATCTGGAAAAACACGTACTGCGGATCGGTCTCGGCGGCCAATAGGTCGAAGAGCGTACCGTCGCCGTAGGGATAAAATTCGTAGCCGTGGTTGTGGTAGTAGAACTTCATGCCGTTCTCGGCAAGGGCCTTGCCTGCACGGTTGAACACGGCAGCCGCCTCGCGGCACTGCTTCTCGTCAAACGGCTTTTTGTGTCCGATCCAGGCACAACCCACGTAGGGAATCCCCAGTTGCTTGGCTTCTTGGATCACGCCGTCGATATCGTCGCGCAAACGGTTGTACGGAAAATGCTTGCCAATCGGCACCAGCCCACGTTTTTCGAGTTCGGCCTTGAACTCGGGCAGCGTTAAGTCGTAGGTGGCCGACACCTCGACATACTTAAATCCCCACTTCTGCACCATGTCGAGCGTGGCCGTAACGCCCTTTTCCTTGAAGACGTTGCGCAGGCTATAGAGCTGCAAACCGGTCGGACCGTGATAACTCTTGCTCTGACCGACGGCGTTACTCTGATCATCGGCCGCCAGACTGCCTTGTATCATGACGAGCGAAATCAATGTGGCAACGCCGAGTTGAAGAACCTTTCGCATGAATCGATCTCCTTGAAGCATTTTGGGTGTAGTTACTCAGACTGAAAAGGAGGTGACTACTCCGCCACCTGCGTCATCATAAGTGTATTGAGTGTTGTTTTGCCTGGATTTCCTTACCACAGTTCCCGATTGCCGGAATACGTCGCAACGTTGCAGCCGGGAATGGCGTCCTGCAGCGACTTCGCTCCGTCTTTTGTTACCTTGGTAAAGGCGACTCCGACGAATTTCAGGTTTTTCAGTGAGCGGAGTGCGGGCAAACCAGCGTCGGATACGCCTGTTCGGTCCAGATTGACCCATTCGAGTTGTTTGAATCCGGAAAGCGTACGGAGACAACTGTCTGTAATTTGGGTATCCGACAGGTTGAGCCGTTTCAGGTTCTTTAGCCGCGACAATCGTTCGACTCCCCGATCCGTAACATCGGTATAGCTCAGGTCGAGGACTTCGAGGTGCTCAAGCTTGCCCACCGTTGGCGTGCTCAAATCGCCGATGTTCAGACTGCCAATAAGTAGGGTGCGAATCTTAGGCATAGTTGCCAGGTAACTTATTCCCTTGTCCGTCACCCGCGTGGACCACAGATTAAGCTCCTCCAGCGTGGCGAGTCCTTCCAGGTTTTTGATCCCCGCATCGCCAATCTCCGTGTATTGCATCCAAAGCGATTTGAGTCGCAGCTTACGCAGACTTACCAGGCCGGAATCGCTGATGTGGGTAAAGCCGACCCAAAGCACTTCCAGATTCTCCATGCGGGCAATCGATTCCAGCGCAGAATCCCCTAAGTCGGTGCGAACTGCCGTCAACACTCTTAGTTTCGGCGGCACTTTGGAACCTGCAAAGGTCTTGGGGGATATTTTCGTATGGCTTATCCCCAGGCATTCGAGGTTTTCAAGAGAGGCCAACCGTTCGAGTGCGTGCGTGGAGACTTCCGTGTCGTGAAGTTCCAGCGTCCGAAGATTGCGGAAACCACTGATGTGACGGAGACCGTCGTCGGTAATCTCGCAGTAGGCCAGATCCAGCAACTTCAACTGGGAAAGCTTCGATATGGGTTGAATATCACCGTTCCAGACGTAGGGACACCGTATTGTCAGACTCTCCAGCGTCGCGAGACGGGCAAGGTGACTAAGGCCCCGATCATTGAAAAAATCAGTGTAATTGCCAATAGCAAGTTCCTTGAGCCTGGGGAACGCCTTAAGTCGCTCCAAATCGGCTGCCCGCATGTCGGGACCGTCACGGAGAGACACGACGTGTCCGTCCGGATCGAATTCTAGGATCGCCTCCAGACTGCGTAAGTACTTAGCATTGTCCGTCTCCTCGGGTGAGGGCCCAGCGGCGAACAAATTCGGCGATGCAAGCAATATCCCCAGGACAACTTGGACCATGATGGTTAGAGAACAGAATCGCATTTGTACATCCTTTCACGACGGCCTGTCGTGACCTCCTGAAGCCACCAGCCGGATTGCCTAGCGCCCTTACTGCGCGACGAGAGGGATTCGCCGCCGCGTCGTGATCCTCTTGTAGCCAAGGCAACACCGACGATTTTCCGGGCATGTCTTCACGGTCAGCAAGCTCAAACGCGGAAAATCGTCGGTGCCACCCGTACTGCGCAAGTGAGGATTATACCGGACACCACGCCCCAGTCGCAAATCAGTCGGCCTTTTGGGGTAAATCTTTCTCAGAACGTGTTTTGAAAAAATGGCGCACCCTCTCCCGCTCGGCGGGAGAGGGTGGCGGCGAAGCCACCGGGTGAGGGCGATTTGTAGTGGCAAAGAGGTTGTTTTCAGAAAAATCCTTGTCGCGACAATCCCCTCACCCCCGACCCCTCTCCCCGAAGGGAGAGGGGAGCAGATTTTCAAAACACGTTCTTAGACGTGCAAAGACGCGGCCGGAATACGGCTTCGCCCGGTTCGAGTGTGAGCTTTTCAGTGCCGAAGGTGAATTCAACCGGCTTGTCGTCGACGCAAACGAGCAGCGTTCCCACACGCCCGTCGGGCAGCCGCCAGCCGCTGTGCAGCACGGTCGGCAACGTCAACGGACGGGGCGTGCCGTTCTTCTCGCGAAATGTCATGTCGCACGACGGCACATCCAGCGGCGGCAGCGCCACGCGTTGGCCGTAGTTGAGGAACTCGCCGGCCGGACCACGCCACAGTTCAATGTGTTCTCGTAGAAGCCGCTGCTGCGGAGGATCGACCTTTTCCGGCTCGCACCAACGCCCCCACAGGGCCACCGCCGGAATCTTGCCGCAAACCAGGTTCATGCCCATCTGATACATGGCCAACCGGCTGGGCCGCTCCGAGACGTAGCAACCCTCGCTGCCGTAGCCCGACGAAAAATCGTGATACACGTGCGAAAACAGCGGCACGCCCAGCAAACCGGCGCCCGTGCGCGGCCAACGTCCCTGGTGCAAATCTCGGGCGTGATACGTATCCAATAGCGGCAAGTAGAATTCGCCCGGCTCCTCGATGGAAAACGCAAAGTTCGGATCGCGTGCCTTGCCTTGCCGGCGGATCTCGTCGAATATCCGGTAGAGCGACTGGCTGCCCCACGTGCCGCCGCCGGGCGGATGTTCGTGCTTGGGGTGGAAACAAGATTTCATCCCCCCGCCGACAATTTGGTCAACCTGGACGCAATCGATCCCCAACTGCTGGCAACGTTCGGACGTTCCCACAAGGATCTCCCGCGCCAAGGCCGTGCTGGGACAAATAGTGGCAGATAGCCCGATGCCACTGTCGGGTTTTCCCCTGAGGACAGTTTCACCCTGCGCATCGCTAATGGCCGACGCGCGACCGCGACGGTCGAACTCGGCTTCTTGATCCACCGACACCGCAGGGCGATCGGACTTCGCCATTTCTTTGCGCAGTGTCCAGTGCAAGCCCGACAGAAAGACCATCGTGCGATGGCCTCGGTTGTGGAGTTCCTTGGTAGCTGCCTCGAACTGCTTCTCGCCGCCGTAGGGTGGAAAGTAGTCGGGCGTGGTCCACGTGTCGAGCTTTTCCCACGAAATGATCAAACAAGTGATCGGCGCGCCAACCAGCTTGCTCCATCGGTCGACCTGTTCGACCAGCAACGGCAAACGATTGCCCACACTTCCATCGGGCATCTTTCCGCGAAGCGAAAAGGTGAACAGCAACGTCGGTTCGACAAGCCACGTAGGAATGTCGCCGGCGGCCACCCGTTGGGCCATTGCCTGGCCGCACCACGGCTGTTTTAGTGCCCAACGGCGATACCGATCGGCCGCCGATTCCCAGGTAATTTCATCGAGCCCCGGCGAAGGACGCAGCGCCGCCAAGTCCACGTCGTAGCCCAATTCCCATTGGCTCACGGGCGTTTGCGGCAACAAATGATCGATGCTCAACTCCAGGGCCTTGTTGTCGGCGCGTCGGGTGCAGAACATCTTGGTGTGCGCCTCGTGATCGCGACTGGCCAGGTACACGCCGGCCGCCGGATCGAAGGCCGCCATCACCTGCATCGAAGCCATACCGGGATACCTAAGCTGACGATGCGGCGAATTCTCGGCCGGATTCAGCAGCATCGCGCCGTCGCACATGGGCAACAGCACCCGATCTTTTTCACCAGAACCCGAAAACGGCAGTCGCAACGCCACCAACGGGAAGCAAACACCGTCCAGGCGGCAAGGTACCTTCGAGCGAATGGCGATGCGTCCCAACACACTGGACGAATCCTTTTCGAGCCAGAATCGGCACGTCACGTTCAGCGCCAAGGGCTCGTCGTGCGTGCTCTCGATGATTACGGTGTTTTGCTCCTGCCGGACGTTGACCGTCTTTGCCGCGGTCGACGAAATGGGCGACTTCTGGTCGACGAGTTGGAGCTTGTAGAGGGGGGGCTTGACGGTCGGGTCGATCCATTCGCGGTCAGTGCGTTTATCCTTCAGCGAAACCAGCGTCCCCCGCTTAGCGTCCCACTGGGCGCGAAGCGAATCATTCTCCAGCGACACAACCTCCGCGGCCGTTGCGACGTCGGACACCAACGTCGATACCAGCACAACCAGACAGCAGAAAACGGCCAACCGGAATCGCGGTTCGAAGGTTGCAGCGTCGAGGAAGCCGATCACTTTCGAAACAAGCCACGGAATGAGGCATCTCACTGAGGTCTCCTCTTCTGCATCGATTTTTGGAGTGATGACGGGGCTGGCAAAACGATGGAATCACCGAAACCGAGGGCCGCGCCCACGACAGCGGTATGAATGGCATTTTGGGTAACACGGTTGGTAGTGTCAAATCTCGTTCCAAAACCCAAGGCAGAACGGTGTCTTTTCGTCTTGACTTGCCCGCGTTTTTTGGCGACACTCCGCCGCCAAAGTCGGGAGGGCGTTGCGCGGACACCGGTTGGAGACGGCCTCGCCCAGGAAATGGATCGCATCGAAACGTGTGGCCTTCCCGATTCCGGCGAGAGAATCTCGAAACAACACGTGGGAATCACACCGATAATGTGCCCTTTTGGGTAAGATCGGGAAAAGAGCGACAGACAGGAGAAGCACGGATGTGGCGTTTTCCACAAACAAGTTGGTTGTTACTGCTGGTCGTAAGCTTGGTGGGCTGCGGTGAATCGCAACCGCCACAGACTAGCGAGACGAATCCAAGCGACTCGAATTCTGCGGCCGCCATGACATCTGTCACCGCGAATGGACCAGCGGTGGCCGTAAAACAGTTTCTCGAGGCCGTTCGAACGGGCAACGATGATACGGCCGCCGGCTTGTTGACCACAAAGGCCCGAGAAGAGACTGCCCGCATGGATCTCGTCGTGGCTCCCCCGGGCAGTGACACGGCCAGCTATGAAGTTGGCGAAGTGGAATTCCTCAACGCCGACGCCGCCCGGGTTCATAGCACCTGGAGCGATCTCGACGCCGATGCTCAACGTCGCAGCGATCCGATCGTATGGGTACTTCGCAATGAACCCGAGGGTTGGCGAATCGCAGGCGTAGCGGCCACGGTATTTGCCGGCGAACCGCCGTTGCTGCTGAATTTCGAGAACCCGCAAGAGATGATCCAGAAACAGAAGTGGCTGGCAGAAGAAACACGTCGCCGGGCCCAAGAAGCGGCGGCAATGCAGGCTCAAGTTCCCGAGTCCCGAGAAGGCGAATTACGGCGTTGAACTGGGCGGCTGCCGCAGATTTTTTTGGGAAAATTTCCAAACGCGTGGGAACCCACGGAAAGCGGTCTGCGGCTTGCCCCTCACATTTCCGCTCGTTATTGTCGAAATTCCGATGCCGTAACCCATTCCAGATATTTCACTTACCGAACACCACGAGGGAGGGCCCTGATCGCGGGGGCCCTCCTTTTTTTGTTTTCAGACGAGGAGTCCATCCGCCAAAGTTCGGATTTTTTTCTTATACGATCCAAACACCCCAGAGCCCCGGGGCAGCCCAACGCATATAAATTCGCCTCTCACCCGTTGACAACCCGCATAACTATGCTAGCTTAACAAACTGAACTGTGCGGCGCACGAGGTATTTGATCGGTGATGCAGCTTTAACAGGGCAGCGTTTGAAATCACCGTTTCGGGTCGTACAGTCGACATGACGTCGCCCCAATTGTCCGCCGTCGGAGTTGGGGGATCACTGAAGCAAACGTAATCGACGGCGAGAATGTTGAGTTCCTTAACGCTACGGTACCTGTTTTTCTAGTTGGAGGTTTCTCGAATGAGTCGCACTTACGTTACCCTCGCGATGTTCGTCGCGGTGCTGGGTGCCATCATGCTTAGTGGTGTCCAGACGGCGGTAGCCGCCGATTGTTGTGCTCCGGCCGTATGTGAGCCGGCCGCCTGTGAACCGGCTGCTTGCGAGCCGGCCACTTGCGCTCCGAAGTGCTCGCTGCTGACCAAGCTGCGTAGCCTCCGGACGTGCCGTCCGAAGGTCTGCTGCGAACCGGCCTGCTGTGAGCCCGCTGTTTGCGAGCCCGCCGTCTGTGAGCCGGCTGCTTGTGAGCCCGCCACTTGTGCTCCCAAGAAGCGCTGCAATCTGCTGGCCCGTCTGCGGGCTTGCCGTCCGAAGACTTGCTGCGCCGCCGCCTGCTGCGAGCCCGCCGCTTGCGAGCCCGCTGCCTGCGAACCCGCAGTTTGTGAGCCGGCTGCTTGTGAGCCCGCCACCTGCGCCCCCAGGACGCGCTGCGGTCTGCTGGCCCGCCTGCGGGCTTGCCGTCCGAAGACTTGCTGCGCCGACGCTTGCTGCGAACCAGCCTGCTGCGAACCGGCTGCTTGTGAGCCCGCTGCCGCCGTCGAAGAAGCGCCGGCTGCCGCTCCCGAAGCGCCCGCCGCTCCTGCGGCTCCGGCTGCTCCCGAAGCACCGGCTGCCCCCGAAGCTCCTGCGGCTCCCGCCGCTCCCGAAGCTCCCGCAGCCTAGTTAAAACGATTCACGAAACCTGTCCCGGTGGCAAGTTTCGGCCGAACGTCGCCTGCCCTGTTGGCTACGTTCCGGTTAGGTAATCGATCGAAGCCGGACTCACATTGTCGTGGGTCCGGCTTTTTTTGTTGCCAGCGTTGAATTTCTGGAATTCTGGCCCCCACGCAAAGCACGGCAGCCGGAAAACCAGGGAAAAGTGGAATCCTTCGCTACCACTTGCCCGACGATTGCCCTTGGTCGGCCGGGGATCGGTGTGTTATAAAATTCGGCACCGCGCTGCACGATAGCTTCGGTGTTTTGTGTCCGCTTAACATCAGTACCACCGCCTGGAGCCGTACCATGGAAGGTTGGCAAACACAGGTCCTCTCCACCTCGGCTACGGAAGTTGCCGCGCCTTGGCATCTCACAGTATTGCTACCGGCGTACAACGAGCGTCAAGCGATTCGTCAGGTGTTGACCGAAATCGTCGACGTTCTCAGCAACGAGCCCTGGCGATACGAAATTCTGGTCGTCGACGACGCCTCGACCGACGACACGGCTCGACTCATCGAAGAGTTTGCCGCGGAGTGCTGGCAATGTCCGGTCCGCGTGATTCGGTGCCCCGAACAGCGAGGAGCAGGAGCCGCCCGAAAGGTCGGTATCCGTGAAGCACGGGGCGAGGTCGTCGTAATGCTCGACGCCGACGGCAGCTACGACCCCCACACGATTCCTCAATTGATGGCCTATTTCCCCGATTACGATCAGGTCAACGGCGCGCGGACTAGCGAGAAGGGCACCCTGCCCTGGCTCCGCCGGCCCGCCAAATGGTTCATCCGTAAGCTAGCCTGTTACCTGACCGGGCATAAGATCCCCGACTTGAACACCGGGCTGAAGGCCTTCAAACGCAGTGAAATGCTTCGCTGGCTGTGGGTGGTGCCCGACGGGTTTAGCTGTGTGACAACCATGACGTTGGCCTTTCTGACCAACGGCTACGCGGTGAAATACGTACCGACGGAGTACCGCCCTCGGATCGGAAAAAGCAAATTTCATCCCATCAAGGACACAGCCGCTTACCTTAGCACCGTGCTGCGGATGGTGCTGTATTTCAGGCCCCTAAAGGTGTTTCTGCCGTTGGCCGCGTTGGTCATCGCGGTCGGCATGTTGAAAAGCATTTTGAGCTTCGTCTACACGGGTAGCATGCAGGAGTCGGACATCGTGATCATAGTCACCGGCTTCATGACATGCATGATCGGCCTACTGGCCGAAGTGATCGTGGCACACCATCGTCGCTAAGGCGGCAAAAAAGCCGCCAGCCAAACCGGTGCTGCCGCACCCAGGTGCAAACCGGCTCTCGTTGTCGCTGACTCGTTGAAAAAATATCGCCAGTAGGCAACCCGGCGACATGTCGAAATCGATAACCAGCGACGACGGCAACACCAAAGGCGAGCCGAACTGCGAAGCTCGCGACAAAACACTTCGGCCCCACTACGCTCGGGCCGCGTTGGCTGCCGTGCCTCGCCTACTCGGTGCAATCGACCGAAATCCGTATCGCTCGACGTACGGCTGCCTGGATCGCGAGTTCTGGCACTATCGCACGGCCAGCTTTCCCTCGCAGATGTACCAAGAGGGAGCCTTGCCGCTGGCGTTGGTCTATTCGACGACTCTGCCCGGCAACCGGTGGCAGGGCGAACCGCGTGTACGAGAACTGGCGGTGGCGGCTATTCGTTTCGCCGCTCGAAGCAGCCACGCCGACGGCTCTTGCGACGACTACTATCCATTCGAGCGTGCCTTGGGAGCGGCCGTGTTTTCGTTGCAGGCGGCCGCCCGGGCGTATCAACTGCTAGATCTCGACGACGCGGAACTGGTCGCTTGGCTCGAACGTCGCGCCCGATGGGTTGCCGAACACGACGAGTCGGGCCGCCTGACCAATCACCACGCCCTGGCCGCCTTGGGATTGCTGCGCGTGGCCGAAATTACCGGCAACCCGACGTATCGCGAATCGGCCCGGCAACGCATCGCCCAAGTTCTCGCCTGGCAGACCGACGAGGGATGGTTCCAGGAATACGACGGCGCCGATCCCGGCTATCAAACGGTAACCATCGACTGCCTGGCAAAAATACGCCGCCAAACGGGCGACACCGCGCTCGACGAGCCGTTGCGTCGGGCGGTCGATTTCGCGCGGTTGTTTCTGCATCCCGACGACAGCTATGCCGGCGAGTACGGCAGTCGTGGAACGTACCACTTCTACCCCCATGGCTTCGAACTGTTAGCCTGCGAAAACGCTGCGGCAGCCGACTTGGCCGATGGCTTTCTTCGCACTTTGGCCACCGATCGGCAAGCGGCTTTCGACGATGATCGGATGTTTATCCACCGGCTGGGTAACCTGATCGAGGCCTACCGGGATTTCTCGCCCGAGCGGCCCCTTACCCCGAAAATGCCGGCAAGCCCTTCGGTTTGCTACCTGCCGAAAGCCCGGCTACTGGTTCGTCGCAACGACCACACCCATACGATCGTCTCGGCCGCCCGGGGTGGTGTGTTCAAGCACTTCGACGTCGGGCGGCCCGTGGTGACCGACGCTGGCCTGATCGTCGAAACGACTGATGGCCAAGTGGCCGTCTCGCAGATGCATGAGATGGACCGCTTGTTGGAATTAATCGCCAACCCGGTCGACCCAAACGTGCCTGGGGGGGTAACCGTCTCGGGCGCGCTACATTGGGCCCGATTCGAAACGGCCACGCCCATCAAACAGGCCGTCTTCCACCTAGGCATGGCGGTCGTGGGCCGCTGGTGCCGAAACCTCGTGCGGCGTGTCTTGCAGCGTCGGCTGATCACCAACCGGCACGCGTGCCCAATTCAGTTGAAGCGGACCGTCGAACTAATGACCAAGCCGGACACCATTACCAAGGGGACCACTTCCAAGGGAGTCACGGCCCCGACACTCCAGGTGACCGATACGATCCGCCTGACGAGCCCTTCGGTTCGCGTACGCCGGATGAGCTACGGCACTGACCACCAAGCGGACTACGTGGCAGCAGCCAACGTCTACCAGGACGCCGTGCTGAAACCATGGGACGATCTGGCCGCCCATGTCGACGAGTTGAACCGGCAGCGCGAGGTGACGATCGTGCGGCAGTTCTGACGGCCTCGTCCGTCGACGTCAGCCATGAGGTACCACGGGCCGCTTGGTAACCGTTCACCGGTGGCGCCGATGGTTTTCCGCAATTGATCTCGCTACCAGTGAAGCCCTGACCGAAAAATCATCGGCGCCTCCCACCAACCGCTCCACTCCCCCCCACCGCCCCCCTCCACCCAAGCCACTTCCCCGTCCTTCCTGCCGCAGCCATGCCGTCTTACAGAACCAACGGCGGGAATCCAGGAACGCCCTCAAGTGAATGTTAAACTTTGCCGATTATTGCGACAGCGCAGCTTAAAGCGACTTTACCGAAACACGGCATTCAAGAGTCTAGCAAGCAGCCAACTCAACCCTTTCCACCTAAAGCCCCAGCTGTCGATGCGTGGGACGGCCTCAAGCCTGAATCCCTCGCCATCGAACCCATCGCAGTCGATCGCCACGAGACGTCTACCATGAGCAAATTTGCCGTATCACCACAGACCGGCCTGTTATCGATGCTAGCGATAGCGGTCGTTCTGGGGTTTGGCGGCTGCCAGCCGATCGACTTCTACGATCAGTCGCTCGAACAGCCGGCACCGCCAGCGATCGAGCCACCGCGAGGTCGGGCCATGATGTCGCTTCCGGAGTACCGCATCGAGCCGCCCGACGTGTTGGAGCTCGAGGTGTTGAAGCTGGTGCCCTTGCCGCCGTATCGCGTCGAGGTGTACGACGTGCTACAGATCCAGGTGGCCGGCACCCTGCTGGACCAGCCGATCAACGACTTCTATTTGGTCGAAGCCGAGGGGACCGTCAACCTGGGGCCGGCCTACGGCAGCGTGCGGATCGCCGGCATGACGATCGAAGAGGCCCAGAAGGTCATCGACACCCAACTGAAAAAAATCCTCCGCCAGCCGGAGGTTTCGGTGCGTCTGGCGCGGGCCTCGGGCACCCAGCAAATCACCGGACAATATTTGGTCGGCCCCGACGGCACGGTGAACTTGCGGCAATACGGCTCGGTCCACGTGGCCGGCAAGACAATCGCCGATGCGGCCGACGCAATGAAAAAGCACCTCTCGCAATACTTCGACTCGCCCGAGGTGGCCGTCAACGTGATCGCTTACAACAGCAAGTTCTACTATGTCGTCACCCAGGGCGCCGGCCTGGGCGACAACATCGTTCGCGTACCGATCACCGGCAAAGAGACCGTATTGGATGCCCTGAGCAACGTGGGCGGAATTTCGCAACTCTCCAGCACGAAGATCTGGATCGCGCGACCGGCACCGGGCGGGTTTCGCTGTGAACAAATTCTTCCGGTCGATTATAACGCGATTGCCCAAGGTGGCGACGAAGCAACCAACTACCAGGTGATGCCGGGCGACCGCGTCATGATCGGCGAGGACCAGATCGTTACCACAACCAACGTGCTGGCCAAAATCCTCGGTCCGTTCGAGCGATTGGCGGGAGCCGTGTCGTTGGGTACGAACACAATACGCGGAACGCAGATACTGGGTCGCGGTTACAACCGAAACCGTCGCTACTAAACAGGGTTATACCTATATAGGGCGACAGGACCACCAACCAAACCGGCGCCACCGCACCCAAGCAAGAACCCGCTCCCCGTTGGTCGCTGGTCTCCGATCTTTGCGAGATAGTCAACGACCCTTGATGTTCGTGGCATAGCGCCCCCCACGATGGCCAAAAAACGGCCGCTCGGCACAGCGGCACCCAAGCCAAAACACAAACATCTGGGGGGGCTATATGATTCAGATTGCCGTGGGCACTGCCAGAGCGTAAAATCCAGTGAGAAGGGCGTTTTTTCGGTGCGTTCCCTCTTGGGTACGAGTACCGGCCCCGTAACCGACGGGCCAATGGGAGGCCTGTGTGATGAATGCTATCCTAAGTATCGCTGCACTTCTGTTCGGTGGTGTGGTATTGCCACCAATAGATTCAGAATCGTCAACTAGCCAGACTACTGCGCCGCAGTTCGATCTCGGGCCCGAAAGGTCGGCTGGTGGAACGTCTTCACCCGGGCTGGCACCGCGTCAGGCTTATCCAACCCGAGGCGACCGTTCGCGAAACGCCGCATCGCCTGATCGTCGGTCACAGGCAACAGCCCAACCGGGTAGTCCCACGGCACAGGGCGCTGAGCGTCCACAGACCATGCCGGCTTTGCCAACTGAATCGGCCGCTGAGGAAACCGTGCCCTTGGCCTTGCCTACGGCCGCAGGAAACATGCTTGGCGTGCCAGGACAGCCTCTCATCCAAAGCCAACCGACGAACCCGGGAGGCCGGACCCAATCGTACGGTGCCCGACGCTATGGTTCCTCGGCTTTCGAGGCGCGAAGTCGCAGTGGCTTCACCGCTTATGGCAGCCCACAGTCCTCGTCGTCCACGTCGTTGTACGGCCGCAACACCACGCAGTACAAGGCCGCAGCAACTCACGCCCGACAGGGCGGAAGCCAGAAGCCGTTTGCCGGTTACCGTGAGCCACCGGCGATCAGCCCCTATTTGAACCTCTTCCGTACCGACAACAACCTGGGCACGATCGACAACTACACCACCCTGGTCCGGCCACTCGTGCAGCAACGCAATACGAACACCCAAGTCGGACAACAGATCCGTGGGCTTCAGAACACGGCCGTTCAGCAGAATCAGGCGATTGGCACGCTCGGCCGTGAAACCCAACGCCTACAGGGCGTCAGTTCGCCGCAATACTATCAGCAATACGGCGACTTCTACCCAGGCTTCAACCGCTGATACGTTACGGATTCAGCCCCCCAAGATGCTGCCGTTCGCTCGTGAACGCGCCGGGACACCTCGGCTACTCTTATGGGGATCAGTGTGCCAATGGCGGCTTGCCCGCCGCTGCTGAAGCAAGTGCGCACAAGTCGTCCATCGCACTCGGCTTGTAATCATTGACCAGACGAGTAGTGGTGGGTCGCATTCGCCAGGTTCTATCGGGAGCACCTTCAAGCCGTCTTGGAAGAGAACCTCGCGCCGAGGTCTCGCGCGGCCAGCCAAAGCAGGGTGCCGACGACGATTCCGCCCAGGTTTTCGGCGTAGTCCTTCAGTTCCACCGTGCGGAGGGGAACCAACACCTGAAGCGATTCGATGACGATCGCATATCCCACGAGCAGGGCAAGCGCGGTCGCCGAGCGGCGGAAGAAACGACTCCCCAGCACCAGGAAGGTGATCCCAACGAAGAAGGTGAAGTGCACACCCCAACGCGGTTGGAAACCCGAGGGTGGCAGCCCGAACAGTGCTCCTGGGTTCGGAACCAGCAGCAACACCGTAAGCATGGTGCCGTAGGCAAGACTCAACAGCCGGAAGACCAGAACTCGATTACTTCGCATACTGCTGCCCGAGATGTAGGCGCGGGTTTCGGCTGGCGGTGAATTCTCTGGACCACCGCTCGGGTGCCAGTGGCGGCTTACCCACCGCGACCGAAACAAAGGCAGACGAGCTGCCATGGCACCCGTCACTTCAGGCAAGGCACGACGGCGAACTTCAAGCGGCCAGTTATGCCGCCAAACGTGCCTCTCGCCGCGCAAGCAGAAACTCGGCAAATGCCATGTCGATTTCTTCGTTGATATCGACCGATCGTTCGGTGGGCATCACGTAACCCCGGCAATCTTCACCGATAATTTGGCCGGCGTCAATGACCGAGCGACGCGTGGCGTACACGGCCCCGTTGCGAGAATGAAGTTGCGGCAATTGGTGATCGGCCATTCGCCCCCGCTCCTCCTCCAGGTAGGGCAGCAGGCGGTCGCCTTCGAGCACCTTCAGTTTGAAGGGATGGATCACCTGATCGAGCTTCATCACGCTCACAGCCGTATCGGCATGGCTTTGGGCAAGCAAGTCGACGGTGGCATCGATATCCTCAGGCAAGGTAAACGGCGACGTCGGCTGGATGATGGTCACCGTATCGAACCCCGCCGTGTCGGCCGTTTCGCAGGCCTTCAAGGCGTGGCGAACATAGTCGATCGCCAGCGAGCGATCGTTTGCCAGGTTTCTTGGACGGCGGAGAATCAGTTGCCCGTCGTAGGTGGCGGCAATCCGCAGCACATGCGGATCGTCGGATGACACGACCAACCGATCTAGGCTGGTAGCCTTCAGCGCAGCTTCAATCGTCCAGGCCACCAACGGTTTGCCACCGAGCAAACGCACATTTTTACGCGGAACACGTTTCGACCCGGCACGTGCTGGTATGATTCCCAAGTTCCGCATCACAACGATCTCCAAGTGGTTGGAAAAGCGACGGGTAGTGGTCTGACCACTTTGACTTCGCGGGTGCCATGTGCAAAAGTCAAAAACCGCCGAAAACGGCATCGCCCGGATGGTTTACTGCAATATGCTGTTCTATGTCAAGCCGCTTTGAGCAACGTAAGTGGAATCGTGTGGCCAACTGGCGAGCTTTCAGCGGGGGAATCGACCCAGCGTTTGGAGCATCGCAGCGCGGTCGTCGCCAGTAGGTACCCAATCCGCTCGCCCGATTGCCCATCGCCATAAAGGTGGTCCTGCTCGTAGGGGCCGTGCGCCACTTGCCGGACGATGGCCTCCTCGATCGCACGATGATTGTGGTCCACGTCGACGACGTTCTGGCCCCGTTCTCGGCCCATCTGTCGCGTCCCCACATTCACCACGGGAACGCCCAAAAAGGCTCCTTCGCGGATTCCCACGCTTGAATTTCCCACCAGGCAACGGGCGTTGCTCAACAAACGGAGGAAGTCGCGGGGAATCATATTTTTGAAGAAGTGGAGATTCTCGGGGTTCTCCTGTTCACGGAATCTACGAATCCCGGCCGAGGTGCCATCGGAGCCGGCGTCGACATTCGGCCAGAACCACAAAGCGGGCAACTGAAGATGGTGCACCGCCTTAAGGGTTTCGAGAACCTGCTGCCGTGCTTCCTGATACTCGGTCGTCACCGGGTGTTGCATTACCACAAGGTAACCCCGGCTTAAGTCGGGAAAAGTCCCCACGCCGCCATACTTCTCGAACGGATCGAAATCGAGCTGCGGAGAATCGAGAATTTCCGCCACCAGATCAATCCCCGGACAGCCGGTACAAAACACGGCCGAGGGATCTTCTCCCATCTGTTCCACCCGGCGAGCGGCTCCCATCGTGGCTACAAAATGAAGGTCGGAAAGCTTCGTGACCGCGTGGCGTACCTTCTCGTCAATCGACCCGGTGACTTCACCGCCCTGGATGTGCGCCAGGGGGATGTTCATGTACGAAGTCGCCACGGCCGTAGCCAGCGTCTCGTAGCGGTCGCCATTGGTCACCACCACGTCCGGCTGCAGGTTATCCAATACGGTGCTTAGGTCCAACAATCCCAGGCCGGTACTTCGCGCCATGGCCGTCGGACCTTCGCCTTCGAGAACCGAGAACACGCGCGCTGTAATCGGAAACCCTTCCTCCTCGATCATCTGCACTGTTCGACCGTAGCGTTTCAGTAGAGCAGAAGCCGCCACGACGAGTTGCAGTTCGGTATCGTCGCAATCTCGCAATGCCCCAAGCACGGTCTTCACCCGACTGTAACTCGGTCTTGCAGTGATAACAACACAAACCTTACGTTTTGCCATAGTTGTTTCTCCAGGCGTAACCGTTCATCAAAGATTGCCACGACTAGCTCGCTTCGCCACGACCTCCAGAACGTGTTTCGAAAACGTTCTCCACTCTCGCTTTGGGGAGAGGGGCCGGGGGTTGAGAAGATTGTCGCAACAAAGATTCTCCTGTGAAAAAAGAATCGGCACCAATGCGAACGCCCTCACCCGGCGGCTTCGCCGCCACCCTCTCCCGCAGAGCGGGAGAGAGTACGCTATTTTTCCAAACACGCTTTCTGGTAGCGTCTCGGATCTTTCAGGAATTTCTGCAACGTCTCTTCGCAGGCAAACATGAAAAGTCGCCCGTCGTAAGTCACACAGAAATCGGTGCGGCCGGCAGTGGCGCGATGCTGGTCGACGGTCAATACCAGATCGTTCCCCGAGTTCACCGCCATGTAGTGCGACGGATTGGCACGGAACCGCTCCCGAGCGGCCGCGGTCGACAACGTATAAGTGCATCCCTTATAAACCACCGTCCAACGCGGATCGCCTTCCGTCCAACGTTCGTGATCGACTAGCTCGACAGGACAATAACCGTCGAGCGCCACGGCCTGCGTCTTATAGGACGTCGCGCCGTCGAAGACGGCCGGCTGGGTAAGGGATGTCCGTGTGGCGTCGGGCTTGGGCGACGAGTCTTTCTTTTCCTCGATCAACGATTCATGAACCGCTGCTGACGCATCGGTTGCCTTCGTTTGCACGGCTTTGCCAGACGAATCGCCGGACTGCTTCAATGCCACGTCGCCGCGGAAACCGGGGTTCACGGCCGAGAGCCAGTTGCCCTTCGACGCTTGCTCGCCGACAAGATTTCGCGGCGGCGAAAGCGGAAGATTCACCATTGGCACCGCGGGCTCCCGCTCGGAATCGGCCGCCAACGGCTGAGGCACCCGAGACCGTCGCTGGGCTTCGTCGTCGCGCATGCCCGGCAAGGGATCTACCCCACCGGGATCCAACGGCGAAGGCGTTCGCAACGGTGGCGTTTCGGGCTGCGCCGGCTCGGGAGAAGACGGAGACTCCATGCCAGGCGGCTGCAAACCCGGCTCGGGTAGAAATGGCTGTTGTACGCCCGGCTCTCGCGCCGACGGCTCGGCCGGTCGCTCGGCAGGGGTTTCCGCCGGCGGTTCGAAAATGCCAGGAAGACCGCCCGGCGCAAACGGTTCGGTCGAGGGTGTCGTGGGCATCTCGAACGGAAAACCACCCTCGCCCGGCAAACCACTTTCTCCCGGCAAACCGCCTGGTAAACCGCCCGGCAAGCCACCCGGCTCAAACGCTGGAGGGGCTATCGGAGCGGTATCTTCCGCGGGCCGGGGTTGTTCGGCCGGCTTCGGCCTCTCTTCAGCCTGCGGTGCGGGCGTGGGCAATACCTCGCGCCCGATCGCCTGGGGAAACGATTGCGCCGGCCTTTGCTCGCCCGGCCATCGTCGCCATTTTGTTGGGTAGTAGCCGAAGTTCTTGGCATTGGGAACGCAAATGCATCCTCCGCTGCATGGAATCTGAGGCCACGCATTGTCTGGCGTGGAGACAACGTCTGCCGCGAAGGCAACGGGAGGAAATGCCAGCATCGCTCCGAGCAAACCGCAACAAACCAGCACCGCCACCGTGATGCCACCTCCGACCACGTGTTTCGCGACACACCAACGGCTGCCGCATCGCTCGCCGCAGTCGCCGACCGCTTCCCAAACACAACGCGTCAAACGCATGCGGTGTACCATCGATTAACCCCTTTGTATGACCTAAGGCCGTTGCTCGGCTGTCGTTTTTTGCGTGTCGTCGGCCGGCTGTTGAACGCCTGGCCAAGCCGTGTTGTCGCCCATTGAAAAACGTCTTCTGGCAAGCGACGACGGCTTTTCCGATTAGTAACGGTTGCGGTTGTAGTTGCGGCCCATCGTCTGAGCACTGCGAACGGTGGAAGTCCCGAGTGATACGGCACCTGCCACCCGTTCAAACGGTCCCAACATCCGATCGAGAACGTTCGTCAGAGTGATGAGTTGGTCTTCGGCGATGTAAATACGATCGTCGGGGAAGACTTGGTAATTCGTGGCCGTGAGGCCCCCTTCGGTAATCGCCTCATATTCGATCGGAAGGATCTGGTCGCAACCGGACCCTCCCGGCGACGGTCGCGCGATCCAGATCTTCGTGCTGGAGAGCTGCGACAGTCCGCCGATGTTGGTCAAGGCATCCAACACGGTTTCTTTGCCGGTGATTGGCACGCGAACAATGTTGTCGCCGAGGCCGGCTCCCTGGGTGATGATGTAATAGACTTTGCTGTTGTAAGCGATCACGTTGACGGCCACCTCGGGCGAGTCGAAGTATTGCGAGAGGTGCTTTTTCATTGCGTCGGCCGCATCGGCGATTGTCTTGCCGGCCACGTGGACCGAGCCGTATTGCCGCAAGTTCACCGTGCCGTCGGGGCCGACCAAATATTGTCCGGTGATTTGCTGGGTGCCCGAGGCCCGCGCCAGACGCACCGAAACCTCCGGCTGGCGGAGGATTTTTTTCAGTTGGGTGTCGATGACCTTCTGGGCCTCTTCGATCGTCATGCCGGCGATCCGCACGCTGCCGTAGGCCGGCCCCAGGTTGACGGTCCCCTCGGCTTCGACCAAATAGAAGTCGTTGATCGGCTGGTCCAGCAGGGTGCCGGCCACCTGGATCTGTAGCACGTCGTACACCTCGACGCGATACGGCGGCAAGGGCACCAGCTTCAACACCTCGAGCTCCAACACGTCGGGCGGCTCGATGCGGTACTCCGGAAGCGACATCATCGACAGTTCCCGCGGGGGTTCCATCATCGGTGGCGCCGGCTGTTCGAGCGACTGGTCGTAGAAGTCGATCGGCTGGCAGCCGGTCAGCCCGAGGGTGACGACTACCATCAGGACCACAAACGACCGTAGCGCACCGCCAAACCGAAGACATCCGGTGCATTCCCACGCAAGCGTGGGCATGGTATCCGACCCGAAGTTCACGATTCGACGAAGTGTTGTTGTGTTCTGAAACATGGGCAACAAAGTTCGATTTTCGGCGGCTTCCCTCGTCACCATGGAAATCTCCGCGATGGGCCAAGCAGGACAGGAAAACCCATCCCCCCCTGTCGTGTGGGCGCAATTAGCCGCAAAGTCGCCATAATCTACGCCCTCACGATAATCGGCAAAGTTTAACATTAACTTGAGGGTGGCTTTTAATGCCCCCTTGCTGAGACCGGTTTGACAAACCCATAACCACCCGATATCGTGGTTCGCTTGGCTTCGTTATCGAGTAACTCGCAGATTTCAACCCGTTTGGGGGAGATGACCACCCATGCTAGGAACTGATCTGGATATTGCTGCATACGTGGAACGCCTACGAGACGAGTTGGGCCGGGTAGATCGTCCCGCGCTCGACACGCTGGCCGATCTAATGTTTGAAGCCTGGGAAAATGGGCGATTTGTGTTTGTGTTCGGCAACGGCGGTTCAGCCACCACGGCCTCACACCTGGCCGAGGACCTGGGCAAGAACTGCCTGAAAGAGGCCGACATGGCCCCCGATCTCAAGCCGGCCCCCCGACGGCTGAAAATCCTCAGCCTCACCGATAACGTGGGATGGCTAACGGCTTTAGGCAACGACCTGGGCTACGACCAGATCTTCGTCCAGCAGTTGATGCACTACGGCGGCCCAGGCGATCTGGTCATCGCCATCAGCGGCTCCGGAAACAGCCCCAACGTGGTCAAAGCCGTCCAATGGGCCAACGAGAACGGCCTGACCACCTACGGAATGACCGGCTACGACGGCGGAAAGCTCAAGCAGCTCCAAAAAACGGGGCTCCACGTGGCGTTGGACGACATGGGCATGGTCGAAAGCATCCATGCGGCCGTCGCCCATTGGGTGGTCGACGACCTTTTCGCCCGGGTGAACAAGCTGGGCCGGTTCGAGCAATAATGGCTGGCCAATTCCGCCGGTTTTTGCGAGAATAATCGTAGGGCAACGAGACGACACTCTTCCCTTCGCGGAAACTCTCCCCTCGCGGAGATAAAAAAGCGGAAGAGGAAAACGAGAGAAGAGGACCGGAACGATGAAGACCAATCGACTGGCAATCAAGCGACAAAGTGGTTTCACCCTGGTCGAACTGCTCGTGGTGATCGTAATCATCGGCATGCTCGTGGCACTGCTGGTCCCCGCGGTCAACGCCGCCCGGGAATCGGCCCGCCAGGCACAGTGCATGAACAACCAAAAAGAGTTGTCCACCGCCGTGCAGGAATACACCGTGGCCAAGGGACGGTATCCGGGGTTTGAGAATGCAGATCGCGACAGTTGGATCGTCGCACTATTGCCCAGCATCGGCCGCAACGACCTGATGCAGGAAATCCGCCATTACACTCCACGAACGAGGCCCGATCTCGGGGTTACCGTTGGGCAATTCGTCTGTCCCGACGTTCGAGTGACCGGCAACCAGCCATTGAGTTATGTGGCCAATCACCGGGTCTTCCGATATCGCTACAACACCACGGGCAACGACATCTCACCAGAAGATGTGCAGAATCAACAAATCACGCCGATGATTTCGGAGCGGACGAACGATTCCGGCGAAAACAATGTTGGTGCCTGGACGCCGTTTGCCACCGATCCTGCGGTGGTACTGACTGACGCACGCCAGGTTACGTTTGATTGGCCAAACGCAGGCAACCGTCTGATGGATCTCGACACCGTGGCCGAAGTTGATGTGGCCAAATTCCGAATCAACACGAACGAAGATACTACAATCCGATCTCCCGCGCCATCCTCCAATCATCCGGGTATCGTGATCGTTACCTTCTGCGACGGCCACGCCGACAAGATCCGTGTTGATCGTCCGTTGGAGGTTAACGTCTTTGATCCCGGCCCTGAGTATCCAGCGAGTGGCGGATCAGCCGCATACTGACTCCTTCATGTTGGAGCGCGTGTGCCACTGGCTCTGCCAGTGCGGAGAACTGTGCGGGCAAACGCACTGGCAAAGCCAGTGGCACACGAAATCGGCCGGAGATACGAGTCTACGATTTCGCGGCTTTCCAAACGGGACTCGGGGACACTCCGACGCGGGTGCCCCCAATGCCTTCCCGCTATCCGCGTTGGCATCACGAATAACGTTTTTGGGAAAACGTCGGGGTGACGTAGTCACAAGAGGGCGTTGTCAACGCGGTATCTACCCTGGTCGTTCCTCTCGTTGCCTTGAACAACACCGACGATTTTGCGATTCGGGCCGAAGCGAGAATATCGCCTACTTCGCAAAATCATCGCTGCCACCCACGACGTCACCCGTGTGCAGCAATTTCCCGAAAAGCAGGCCAGTTGCACCCTACTCGGCCAAAATCTGTGGCCGGAAGACGGCGCAGCCGATGGTGGCCAGATCGGTTTTTAGGCGGGCGAAGGTGGCGTCGTCTGGGTACGTTCCGATGATGGCCCCGCCCGAACCGGCGAACTTGGCCGACGCCCCGGCTCGCCGTGCTCGCTCGACCATCTCGACCTGCCCGGCGGGCAAACGACAGATCGACTGCCGCAGGTCGAAGTTGGCGTCGAGCAGCCGCCCAAATTCCACAACGTCGCCTCCGATCAGCGCCTCACGGGCGTCGGCAGCCAACCGAGCGAATTGGGCCATCGCGTCGACCACGGCCCGTTCGCCCGTGGCGTAGCGTGCCCGCAGGTTGTTGTGGATCACCTCGGTCGGCTCGCTCACCTCGGTGCTGTAAGCGATGTACAGCGACGGCAGCAGGCGAGGATCCATCGGTTCGTAAACGCCGCACGCCAAGCCGTCGCGCTCGTGCATCTTCTCGCGGGAGAAGTCCATGAAGACCAAGCCCTCGTAGACCTGGATTACCCGATCTTGCAACCCGGCGGCGATACCCAACTCTTGCGTCTCGATGGAAAGAATCAACGACGGCTGCACTTCCCGCGGAATATGCACCCCGTAGAACTCCATCAGGCAACGCAGCGTGGCCACGATGATGGCACTCGATCCGGCCAAGCCCACTTGACGCGGAATGTTGCTTTGGTAGCGGACCGAGAAATTCCGGTCGTGCAGCGAAAGACGCTGTTGCCGGCAGAATTCGACGAACCGCTTGATCGTAGCCTTCACCAGCCGGATGCCGCCGTAGTAGCCGTGCAGCCGGACGTCGCGGACCAGTTCGTCGACCGAATCGAAACGGCTCCGGTCCTCTTGGCTCCAGATCACTTCGATCTGATCCCACTCGTAAAGTGTTACCTGGGCACAAAAATCGCGCACGATCACCGATAGGGTCTTGCCGAAATAGCCGTCCGACGGGTTACCCATCACGCCGGCACGGGCGAAGGCCGTTTTGCGGATCAGTTGCATGGTTCGTGCGTACTTTCTCGTTCCCACACTGCCACGTGGTATGTATTTCCTCGCACGTTTTGTATTCCTCTCGTTCCCACGCTTCGCGTGGAAACGCTCGGCCCGACGCTTTGCGTCGAGACTTGGCAAGAAGAGTGTCTTCTCACGCTCCAAGGACGCGAAGCGTCCGACAGTGGGTTCCCACGCGAAGCATGGGAACCAGGAGAATCGCGGAACCCAGAGAAACTTTCACTCGCCCAACAGTCCCTTCAGATGCTGCTTGAATCGTTCTCCGTACTGCGGGTCGGCCAGGGCGAATTCGGTGAATGCGGCGAAGTAGCTTTCGAAATTGCCGATGTCGAAGCGACGCTGTTCCGGCGGCAGGCGGACGCCCAACACCTTGCGGCCGTCCTGGATGAGCATCCGGATGGCGTCGGTCAGTTGAATCTCTCCGCCCTTGCCCGGCGGGGTCTTTTCCAGGCAGTCGAAGATCAGCGGACTGAACACATAACGGGCGGCCACGGCCAGGTTGCTGGGCGCCTCGTCGACAGCCGGTTTTTCGATCAGGTCGTCGAGTTCAAAGACTTCGCCCGCCCCGTGGCTCGGTTCGGCCGTACCGGCACGCGGCTTGGCGATGCCGTAGTGGACCACTTCGCGACGAGGGACTTCTTCCAGCGCGATTACGGCGTCGGCCCCGTTGGTGCGGAACTGGTCGATCATCGTCTTGACGACCGTCGATTGGGCGTTGAGCCCAATGATCGAATCGCCCAAGGCTACGACGAACGACTGCGTGCCAACGACCGGCCGGGAGCACAAAATGGCGTGTCCCAAGCCCAACTGCCGTCGTTGCCGGGTGTAGAAGTATTCCAGGTCTTCGCGTTCGAAGGCCAATTCGTCGAGCAACTCTTCCTTGCCCGTCTCGCGAAGATTGGTGATCAACTCGGCGTCGATATCGAAGTGGTTTTCGATGGCCGTCTTGCCCGGCCCGGTGACGAACAACAACCGTCCGACACCGCATCGGGTAAGCTCTTCGACAACATACTGCACGACGGGCTTGCGTCCCATGGGCAGCATTTCTTTTGGCTGGCTCTTCGTCAGCGGCAACAATCGGGTACCACGACCGGCCACCGGTACAACAGCGAGATCGACAGACATGGCAGGTTGGGGATCGGGGGCTAGGGGCTGGGGAATAACCGGCGGCGTAGTTTCTCCCCTCTCACTCGGGGAGAGGGGCGGGGGTGAGGGGATGCTGCGGTACGGTCTTCTGGAAGACAACGCGATCTCCACCGCAAACCGCCCTCACCCGGCGGCTGCGTCGTCACCCTCTCCCACCGCGTGGGAGAGGATATGCGTCCTGGCTCAATCCCGTTCCTACGGTAAGAACACGGCAGCAGCAACGACCGTGGTCCAAAGCCCCTTCTTGTCACCTTCGGCGGTTTGCACACATGCCTGGGTGCGAACGATCTTGCCCGACATGTGGTAGATTTCTTTCCGCTCGTCGTAGGCCGTTTCGGGATCAAATTCGATTCCCAAGGTGGTGGCCAACATCGTGGCAGCCATGTCTTCGACAAAATCACTCACTGCCGGCCCCACCATACCGAAGCCGTGGTGCTCGCTGATGTAGCCGTACTGTTCTCCGTTGGCCGGCACAGCCAACCCCACTCCAGCTCCGACCAGCCGGGAGGGTTCGTTGGTGGCAGCTTCCGCCAACACGACGTGCGCGATTTGACCGGGCACCAACTTTTTGACGCCTCGCGCCTTGGTAATCACCTTGCAATGCGGAGGAAAAATACTCGACACCCGGACCAAGTTCAAAAACTCGATCCCGGCAGCCCGCAACGCCAGCTCGAAACTTTGCAGGCGATTCTGATGCTTGCCCACGCCCTTGGTAAAAAAGGCCTCTTTGGGGACAATTGGCTCCACATGGTTCATTTCAGGTTGTGTACTCCCATTCTTGGCAAACTGGTTACGTCAAAGAGCAAAAGGTGCGAATCTGAAAAGGATCGACATTAGCGGTTTTGAGCCCCGCGGGCAAGTACCCCGGGAAAAAATGGGGAAGCTGGGCGTCATGTGGTCCACTTGACAATCCGCTTCGTGTATCCTGAAATCTCCGAAGTACTTCTCGAGGCGGTGTCAGAACTCGGGTTCGACTTCATAGCCCCGCCGAACGAATGCCCCCGTTGCCCGTTTTGAAACGGTTTCCGCACAACCAATATCCGTCGTTCCTCGAAGCCAGCAAAGCCTTTGCCATGCCCCACGACCCCCAACCGCGAGAACTTCACGACGGCCGCCAAGACGGCCTGGAACCGCTCGAATCGCTCGATTTGGCCGCCACCACGGGATTCGCCGACCTGCTGGGCCGGATGTCGAACACGGCGTTCGGCGGCCGCACCCTCGGCGAGGCCTACGATGTGCTCTGCCAGATGACCGACGACCCCGATTGCCTCGTGATCGTGACCGTCTCAGGGGCCATGACCGTAGCTAAAATGGGGCGTGTGCTCTGCGAAATGATCGACCGAGGGCTCGCCCACATCGTCGTCTCCACCGGGGCCATCATGGCCCATGGGCTGTCGGAAGCCATCGGATGCACCCATTACAAATACGATCCTAATGTAGGCGACGAGCAACTCTTCGAGTGGGGGTACAATCGGGTGTACGACACCCTGGAGATGGAAGCCAACCTTTGCCAGACGGAACGGGTTGTTCGCCAGGTGCTCAACGGGTTCGACTTCTCGCAGCCGACCTGCTCGTCGGCCTTGAACCGAGCAATTGGTCGGCAGTTGTTCGAAACCGACCAAATGCCCAGCGTGTTGGGCTGTGCCTACCAGCGCGAGGTGCCCGTCTTTGTGCCCGCCTTCACCGATTCGGAACTTGGGCTCGACATGGCCACGTTCTTCCTCAATCAGGCCAAAAAGCGGCCAGATTGCGAACTGGCCGAACTTTGCTCGTCCGTCCCGCCGTTCAATCCGTTTTTGGACATGTACGACTACGCCAAACGGATCGTCGCGGCCAAGCGGATCGGCATCTTCACCATCGGCGGCGGGGTTCCCCGCAATTGGGCGCAGCAAGTCGGCCCGTTTATCGACATCGCCAACATGCGATTGGGTACCGACTGGGAAGTGCCACGTTTTCACTATGCCGTGCGAATTTGCCCCGAGCCGGTCCACTGGGGCGGTCTGAGCGGTTGCACCTACAGCGAAGGCGTGTCGTGGGGTAAGTTCGTCAGCCCGGCCGACGGTGGACGCTTCGCCGAGGTGCCGTGCGACGCCACGATCGCCTGGCCGCTGCTGATCAAGGCCTGGCTCGAAACCCATCCCGCCCCCACCGCCACGCCCGAGTAGCCAAAACCCATGGAAGAACTACACCGCGACCAACTGCTGGGCCTTCCTTCGCCGGGCAAAGAAGACGCCGACGCCCTGATTCTCCCGCTGCCGCTGGAAAAGACCGTTTCCTACGGCTCGGGCACCGAGGGCGGTCCCCACGCAATCCTCGAAGCCAGTTGCCAGATCGAAACGTTCGACGAGCAGACACGCGTCGACTTCGAGCGCGGCCCACGCTTCCACACGCTGCCACCGTTGGCCGTTGTGAAGTCGAGCCAAGACCTCGGCGATCCGTCGGGCGAGGAAGCTGTCGAGCATTACCTGCAAGCGATCGAGGACCGGATACGCCCGTTGCGCGATCGCTTTATCCTCAGCCTCGGTGGCGAACACACGTTGACCTGCGCCACGGCCACCGCGTTGGTCGACGACCCGAGCGAGTTGACCGTCGTACAGATCGACGCCCACGCCGACCTGATCGACCGGCTCGACGGCCGTCGTTGGTCACACGGCACGGTAATGCGGCGTCTCTGGGAGCGGGGTTGCCGGATCGTCCAGCTTGGCATTCGTAGCCTCTCGCGCGAGGAGTTCGAACTGGCCGAAAGCGACGATCGAATTTCCACGTACTACGCACATCAACTGCCCGAGCGATGGCCCAACGCCCTCGACGAACTGCGGTCTCTGCGGGGCAAGGTATACTTGACAGTAGACGTCGACGGGCTGGACCCGTCGGTGATTCCCAGCACGGGCACACCGCAGCCGGATGGGCTCAGTTGGCGGCAAACGCTCGAAATCGTTCGGGCCGTAATGGTCGACTCGCCGGCCACGGTGGTAGGCGCCGACGTGGTCGAGTTCGTCCCTTCGCCGCACCCACCCGGCTGCGACATCGTGGCCGCCCGACTCGTGGCCAAACTGCTGGCCAACTGGTATGTTGGCGGAAGGAACGAGGGACGAGGGACGAGAGGCTAGAGGCTGGGGGCTGGAATTCGTCTCCCAAGCCCACCGGTTGCAGCCGGTGGGACCGACATCGGCACCCCGCTCTCCACTTCGCCCGGTCCACCCGCAAAGCGTGGAAATGAGGAAAACGAACAGCGCCGCAACGACCAACCGAACGAATGACCGAAGACGATCTCACGACACCGGCCCACGACGAATTGCCCCCGGACAACGCCGACACACCTTCGTCGGACAGCGGCCCGGCCGATCGTCACCGGGTGCGCGAACTGTTGGGCGACGAACTTGCGAGGCAATTGGGGGTTTTCCCCATTCCGCCCGAGTTGAAGCTCTCGGTGGTCGTGCCGGTATACAACGAGAAACACACCATTGAAGAAATAATCCGGCGGATTCGGGCGGTGCCAATCCCCAAGGAAATTATCCTCGTCGACGACGCTAGCACCGACGGCACCCGCGAGCTACTCGAACACTTGGCGTCCCGGGCCGACGACCTGCGGCTGGTTTGCCACGAACACAACGGCGGCAAGGGCGCCGCGCTGCGAACCGGCTTTGGCTACGTAAAGGGCGACATCGTGATCGTCCAGGACGCCGACCTGGAATACAGCCCCACGGAATACCCGCGGCTGATCCAGCCGATCGTCGAGGGCGTGGCCGACGTGGTCTACGGCTCGCGGTTCAATACCGTGGGCCCCCACCGCGTGCTCTATTTCTGGCATTCGATCGCCAACCGGATGCTGACGACCATGTCGAACATGTTCACCGACTTGAACTTGACCGACATGGAAACCTGCTATAAGGTTTTCCGTCGCGAGGTGATCGAAGTCATTCAACCGACGCTGCGCGAGAACCGTTTTGGCATCGATCCCGAACTGACCGCCAAGGTCGCCCGGCGTAAATACCGCATCTACGAAATCGGCATCACCTACTTCGGCCGCACGTACCAGGAGGGCAAAAAAATCGGTTTCCGCGATGCGCTGCGTGTGTTCTGGTGTATCTTGCGATACTGGAAGGCGGACTGACGGGAGGGATGAATTATGAATGCTGAAGTATGAGGGCCGCGATTCGACCGGTTTCCATGGTCACCGTATGTTGCGATAAGACACGGCGGACTCTGTTCTTCATCGTTTTTCGTAATTCATCCTTCATAATTCATCATTCATCCTTCATTCCTCGCCCCCATGCTCCACCTCATCGCTCCTCACTATCGCGTCGACCGCGTTACCGAGTTGACTTCCGCGCGACTTCGCATGCTCGAGTTAGACGCGCTGTTGCTGGACGTCGACTGCACGTTGAAAGCCTACCGCGAAAACGAACCGAGCGAGGAAATCCGTGCGTGGCTCGAAGAGCTTCGCGGTGCCGGCGTGGGGCTATGCCTGATGTCGAACGGCCTGGGACACCGCATCGGACGGTTTGCCGAGAAGCTCGACATCCCGTTCGTGGCCAAGGCGCTGAAGCCCTTTCCGTTTCGCGTGGCGGCGGCCGTGCGCCGGTTGGGCTTCCCGCCGAAGCGTACGGCCATGGTCGGCGATCAGGTCTTTGCCGACATCATGGCTGGACGGCTGGCCGGATTGACGGCGATTTACGTACACCCAATCTCACCCGAGCAGGAGCCCTGGTACACGCAATTAAAGCGTGCGCCCGAACGCGTTGTCTTGCGGTGGATGAACCCGCCGAGGGTGGGTGGGTAGCTTTTCACGTGCGCACCGAAGCACGTACCCGACGAAACTCAACGTTTCGCGTCAATCTCATAAATATGTACAGCCAGCGGCTCGAAGGTATCGGTAAACGAGCCGGAGTCTGAGCGAATCGTGCGGTTTTCGTCGACGACGGTAACCTGCTCGCGGCTGGCCAAGCCGGCAACACGGATCGTGGCGGTGGTCGCTTTGTATTGCTCGTCGTAGTTCACGGCGAAGACATACAGCTTGCCGTTGTGTTGCTTGGCCATCAGGTCCACCTTCACGTCGCCTTCGGTTTCGACACCGACTGCGGTTGCCGATTGCTCAGCAAGGATAGCCGGCGCCAACCGAGTGATCTGGTCGTTGATGCTGCGTAGCGCCTTGCGATTCTCCTCGGGCACGCCGAACTGGTTGTACGAGGGCTTCCAGATGTGGGTGAAGTAGCCGATGGCGGTAGCCCCGCGGGTGATCGACATCCAGACTTCCGCTTTGATGTGTGCGGGCGTAACGTCTTTTTGACGTTCCAGCGGCCCAGTGTATTGGCCACCCTTGCTGGTCTCGATCCAGACATAGACCGGCCGCTTGCCCGCCATTTTGGCCAACATCGCAGTCGCCTCCTGAACCAGATGAATCCACTTCGGCTTGTTCCAGCCGTAGATTGGGTAGATGTCGTATCCCAACACGTCGGCCGCCTGACAGTACTGCGGGTAGATGCTCAGCCGCTGCGATTCGGACCATTTCTTGAAGTGCGGGTGGAAATTCCCGGTGAGTGTCATGAAAACCGGTCGCGGGGCGTCGGCCGCCTTTATCTCCTTGTACCTTTCGAGCGCCTCCGCAGGCCACATCTTAGGCACAGTGCGCGGCGGCGAGAGCAGCAAGTTCTTGCCGGCGGCGTCGAATGCTTCGATCTCGCCGATCGATCCCCAGACGTTGTTGCCGGCAACGGTCGAGTTGACCGTCATCTTGAGTTTACTGAAAGTGGCCGGAGCGGGCAGCCGGAACTTCTGCTGCCCCTTTTTCGGCTCGAGCATGACCGTAGTGAGCTTCTTGCCGTCCCCCTCAAACGATACCTCCTTGGCCAGCGGCAGGTTGCCTGAAACCGTCAGCCACACGGCGAAACTCTCGACCGTGATCGGACGCTTCAGCTTGATCGTAAGCGAGGCGCCTTCAAGCGGGTCGAGAACCGACCAACTATGCGTTTCACCGTCAATCAGTTTCCAAAGCGGTGTCTTGCGGTTGATCCTCAGTTGCTTGGCGGGCACGATTTCGGCATCACTGACTATGCGCTGCAGGTCCGGCTCGTCGTCGTGAATGTAGCCAAGCAGTTTCGAGTTCCCGATGAGGTTCGAATCAAACGGCATCACACCGTACAGCCCTGCCTTCTCGACCAACTCGAAATACTCGGTCACGTCCTTGGTTCCGCTGGCCCCCTGATAGTAGCCGGCGACGGTGTTCATGCCGCATGCCTTCACAGCGTCGAAGTTCCGCGCGTCCTGCAACCAAGCCATCAATGGGAAGAAAGGTTGACCGTTGACCAGGATGGCCTGGTTGGCCGCGATCTCAACCTCCTCGATCGGTGGCAGAGAATCTGCAGCCAGAATGACCGCACTCGGTATCGCCTGTGCCATCGCAACAAGTAGAATGGCGAGAAAGCGGGTCGAAACAGGCTTGTTGATTGTCGATGCCATCCGCTGTTCCTCCAATTGACGAGTGTGTCTACAGGAAAACCACGCTTCGCGATACTTTCCGCGAATACTCGCTATATCAAGTACGAAGGCTTAGCGGCTGTCCAAGTATTACCCCCCTCTTCCATTTCGGGAAAGGATCTGAGGGTAAGGGCCAATCGTGGAGAAACTTCAAAGTAGTCCTCGGACAGCCGCTTAGATTGCCAAGGTTGACTAACGAAAACGGGCTCATGAACTAGTGCGAACGCATCATCTGATTCGAGACCCTACCTCGCTTGGATCTAAGTCTAACCTAACTGAATGCGAGTGGCCAGTTTTTTCGCAATGGCGTTATGCGACAAAACCACACCCCTTTGCGACAATAGAAAGGGGTTAGGTGTGGGAGCGGTCTGTCCGGAGCGACCGCGGCTTGAGATTCAGTGCTGAGCCCGTGCGAGGCGTCACGGCACCAGGTATATCACGACGGCGCGAGTGAACGTTTCGCCGGTGCCCTCGACGTTCTGCCGCAGAAAACGCGTCGGCACCTCAATGGTGTCTCCGGGAAAAGGTCGGGATGACAAAGTCACAGGACGAACGCGGCCGATGGAACGTTGGATCCGGGCAACGACGTTACTCCCAATTCGTCTGGGGAGCGGAAATGCACTCCGAGCCCACGGGTTGCAGCCCGTGGGCTCGGGCACTGGTGGGTAACTCGACGAGTGCTCTCGGTATTCTCACGCGGGCGACACCGACGGGTTTCCGATTTCCGACCTCGCCAGCCCCTGCCAACGCTACGGCAACTGGGGCGCCTCGATCACCGGGTAGTCGCCCGAGAGGCTTTCCATGAAGGCGACCAGGGCTTGCTGGTCTTCGTCGCTGAGGTTCTTTGTACCGACGCGTTTCATCATACCCGACAGATTCGGGTTGTCTCGACCGCCGGCAGCCATCAGGGCGACCGCTTCGGCCAACGTCTTCGCGCTGCCGTCGTGGAAGTAGGGTGCCGTATTGGCCACCTCGCGCAGGGCCGGAACACGGTACTTGCCCAGGTCGCTCTCTTCGTTGGTTACGCCCATTCGTCCTTTGTCGGGTTCGGCCTTATCCATGCCCACGCCCGCGTTGATGAACCGGTAGTTGCTGAACACGGGCGGCTTGTGACACAACGCACAGCCGGCGTCTTTGAACACTTCCAGGCCACGTTTCTGTTGGTCACTGAGCGCCGTTTCATTGCCGGCGACGAATTTGTCGTAGGGCGAGTTGCCGCTGAGCACAGTGCGTTCGAAAGCGGCGATGGCCTTGGCCAGGTTTTCCTTGGTCACGTCCGTGCCGAACACCTCTTGAAACTTCTGCTTGTAGCCGTCGATCTCGTTGAGCTGCTTGACCAGTTCGTCCAGGTTGTGGCCCATTTCAATCGGGTTCTCGATGGGCCCCAACGCTTGCTCTTCGAGCGAAGCGGCCCGACCGTCCCAAAATTGCGTGGTCGCGTAGGCCGAGTTGATCACCGAAGGCGAATTCGCGCTGCCCACCTGATTGCCGATGCCCGTGCTGGTCGCGCTATGCTCGGCCCACGCCTTGGTCGGATCGTGGCAGGTTGCACAGGAGTTGGAGCCATCTTTACTAAGTCGCTTATCGAAGTAAAGCATTTTGCCAAGCTCAACCTTGGCCGGCGTCATGGGATTGTCGGCCGGGACGGGGACTTCCGGCAGCCCGAGGGGAACCTCGATGACCATGGCAACCTGCTCGACCGCCGTTTCCGCAGGCTTTTCGTCCGCTGCCGGCGCGGTTTCGTCCGTTGGTTGTTCGACCGGCTGAGCGGGTGAATTGACCTCAGGCTTGTCGGTCTTTGAGGTCGAATCGGCCGGTGCACACCCCAACGCCAGGGTTACAGCCATCGCCATCCACAAACTTGCGTTCCACAGCAAACGGTTCAATCTCACAACAGCGCCCTCCCGTGTAAGGCAAGTTAACGAAAACGAGACCCATCATAGGACTTTGGCGACGATTCTACCCCGGCAGCCCCCTAAGACTCAAGTAGCCCCATAACTCGGGTGGCGCCAGATGAATCGCCAAATGAAACCATGTCGGAAAAGGCCGACATGCTTCGCCTACGAGAGGTGAACTCGCTTAAGAAACTGGCAACCCACGTGATACTCCAGCTTGCCGTTTCGGTCGATGGGTCGGGCATAGACCACGCGAGCCTGGTAGTGGACGAGCATGGGCACCTGGCCCAGGGCAATCACCAGTCGGGTGAAGTGAGGTTCGGAAGGGAGGAAGAACGACATCCCGCCCGTGGAAAGATCCACGCATTCCACACGACAAAAATCGTCCGGTACAGGATCTGAGTAGTCGGCTACCGGGGCAATCCACTGAATATAGGCGTACCGGTGCCGGGGCGACTGGCGCAACTCCGCGTAATCATCGCGTCCTTCCAGAAAGGCGGCCAATTCATTGATCGACGACATGGAAACGTGCTTTCTCAGTTGCAATCTTTGGTTCACACAAGCATTGTCAGCTTGAGCCCATTAAAAGTGAACTCGACCGGTAAATCGACATCCAACCAGGCAACACGGTTGGCCATCGACTATTTTTTCGGCCGTGCGCACAACGCGCGCCGTGAAGTAAGTCAAATCCGGTACCTGCCCTAAAGAAACCACCAGATCTTCGAACTCCGGCGTATTCTCCAAGTAAAACGACACTCCCCCGGCCGAAATATCGCAACAGACTACAGAAAAAAATTTCTTCCGCGACGGGATAATGCCACCGTACATGGGAGCAATCTGCTGTTGATAACAGAAGCTCCGCCGTGGACTCCGGCGCATTTCTCGACCGTTATTGCCGTCGATCGGCTCAAAGGGTCGTATCTCCGGCTGACGCTGTCCCGGCTCCGCTTCAAACGCCGGGGTGTCCACAGTTTGCTGTGCGTAAGGCTTGGGATAATTGCTCCCGGGCAACGCCTCGTTCTCCTGGTGAATCTCCTTGGCCACGAGCACAAAAGACTCGACGCGTTGTTGCTCGTCGAACGATGTCTCCACCATCCAGTCGAGTTTACGACGCTCGCCATGCTTGGTGAGCAAGTCGGCTGCGTACTGCTGGGCGCCCCCTTGGCGAGCAAGGCGGTGTAATAGGGCGTCGAACGACTCGGTCGACTCCGGGGCAATCATGGTCGATACCAGCGATTCTCCCCGTACCGACTCCAGAGTGAATCCGCTATAGCGAATTGCCGCATGGCTCATGTCGAGGATGCGGCCTCGGTTGTCGGTGACGAACATCAACTCGTCGACTAACCGCATCGTGGTGCCCGAAAAACGTTGCTGTTGGCGCAGCATCCGCTCGGCCTCCTCGCGATCGAGCGACGAGCAAACCAGGCAGGCCAAGGTTTCGGCGAACCGGATATCGTCTTCGGAAAACATGCGCCGGCGCTTGCAGAACACACCGAGCAGCCCGATGGGGTGCCGGCACAAATGCAAAGGTACCACCAGCCCGGCAACTACCCCCAGGCGACGCAGGAAATGGTCGGTGAACCGGGATTCTCGGTTGAGGTCTTCACACAACACCGACTCGGCGTTGGTAAGGACGTAGGCGGCCAACGACTCTTTCTCTTCGCAGGGCAGGGTCTGTTCGAGAAGATCGACTGACCGTCCCCTCTTGTCGACCGTGGCCACCTTCAGCAACACTTTCTGGCCGCCGCCGACAAGCTCGCCGGCCACACCAAGTTCGGCGCCCAGGATCTCTGCTAGCAAGGCCACCGCATCTTGAATGAGGACCATCCGGCACGGGTGATCGTTAGCCCGACGTCCAAAGGCCAGCACGGCCGTCTGCTGACGGGTTAGCGCATCGAACTGGCGCCGCATGGCATCCACATCGGAGACCCCAGCGGAAGTGACTATTGGCGAGGAAAATGTTTCGGGTGAAGCCATGTCAGGAGTCCTGACTCAACGGAAATCCGAGCCCCATGTCCTATTCCAAAGTCATACATCAGCCCTCAACAGTCGCATTTTTGATGAACGGAAGACAACCACCGACAGACCGGTTTCTAGGCACTCGCTGGTAGCCGACCGCTCAACGAAACGCATACATCAATAAAGCCTAGTTCAGGTTCTCGATTGCGGCAGCATGCAAAGCCAGCTTATGATGAATATGACGACTATTGAGATCTGCATGATTTTTCTGATTCTCACGCTTTGCGTGGGAACCTCCGCGTCGACGTTTCGCGTCCTGGAAGCCGAGAAAGGCTCGGAATTCCTACCACCACTCGATGCAAAACGTCGCGGCGCGGTCTCGACCCTCCGTTTACTACCCTTTGCCAAAACACGCCCATGTGGCACAATTAGCCGTTTGTAGTCCGCCGCCGACGTATGTGCCGAATGGTACCGCACAACGTTCGCAGCCCCCGCCGGGCGACAGACGCCTTGCCGCCGTCGTCCTTTTGGGGCTCTATACGGTCAAAACGCGAAAGGAAGGAATCGATGGGGAGAAGAGTTCTACCGATTACGGTCACGGTCGCTTGGGGACTGCTGTGGGGACTGCTCGGCGTATCTATCGCCGACGACGACGACACGGGCCCGCCCGAAACCCAAACTGCGGAAGCTCCGCACTACCTCAATGTGCGCGAGTTGCCGGGCGACGTAACGCTGGCGACCCTATCGAACGGGCTGACGGTAATCGTTCAAGAAAATCATGTAGCCGCGGTGGCCACCGTGCGCTGTTATGTGAAAAACACCGGAAGCGCTTTCGAGGCCGAACACCTCGGCGCCGGCTTGAGCCATGTGCTGGAACACGTCGTCTCAGGCGGAACCACTACGAAACGGACCGAGAAGCAGATTGAAAAGATCATCGATACCTTCGGCGGAGCCACGAATGCCTACACCACCACGCACCTGACCGCCTACTACATCGACTGCCCGGCCAGTGAAGTAATGACAGCCATCGACCTGTTGGCCGACTCGATGCAAAACATCATCTTCGAGCCGAAGGAGTTCGAGCGCGAGCTTCGCGTCGTGCGGCGCGAACTGGCCGACGGCCAGGTGAACCGTTCCCGCGTGCAGTGGAAACTGCTGAAACAAACGCTTTACCAAGAGCATCCGGTACGGCATCCCGTAATCGGCTACCTGGATGTGCTCAATCGGACCACGAACCAGACGATCGTCGACTTCTACCGGCAGCGCTACGTGCCGAACAACCAAGTGTTCGTCGTCGTGGGCGATGTGGGCACGCAAGCGGTGCTCGACGAAGTCGCCCGCCAGTATGCCGACACCCCGCGTGCTCAAGAGACGTTCGTCGCGTTGCCAGAAGAACCCGAGCAGCTAACTCCGCGCGAGGCCATCCGCGAAATGGACGGCAGCACCTACGACGTCGTGCTGGCTTGGCCCACCGTGAAACTCTCGCATCCGGACCTCTACGCGTTGGACGTAGCGGCCTACATCCTGGCCGAGGGAGAGAGTTCCCGGTTGGCCCAAAAGCTCAAGTACGAACATCCCCTGGTGCTATCGGTCAATTCGGCCAGTTACACGCCGCATTTCGCCAAGGGTTTCTTCGGGGTGATGTTCAGCGCACAACCCGACACCTGGCAAGAAGCGTCGAAGCAGGTCCTCCAGGAGGTTCAGCGGCTGCAAACCGACTTGGTCAGTCCCGAGGAACTTGCTAAGGCCAAAAAACAGAAGGCGGCCGAGTTGGTCTTCGGCCAGCAAAAGGTTCAGCAGTCGGCCGAAAGCCTGGGCGGCAACTTCCTTTCCAGCGGCGATCCTTTGTTCGACGAAAAATATGTCGAAGGCATCCAACACGTCACGGCCGAAGAAATCCGCGACGTCGCCCGCCGATATTTTGTCCCTCAACGTCTAAATCGGGTGATTATCGCTCCTCCCGGCGGTGCCCCAAAGACGTCCGACCAACAACGCGAAGGCGCCGAAGGTGAAATCCGCCTGATCAAGCTGGCCAACGGGTTGCGGGTGCTGGTCAAACGGCATTCGCACCTACCCATGGTCAATATCCAGGCCTACGCCTTGGGTGCATCGCTGGTCGACACCGAAGCCACGGCCGGACGCGCAGCGCTGGTCGGGGCCATGCTCGATAAGGGCACGGCCGATCACTCGGCCCAACAAATCGCCAACTACTTCGATTCGATCGGGGGACAGATCTCCATGGCTGCCGGCCGCAATACGATTTACGGAAACGCCACGGTACTCAAAGACGACTTCCCCGAAGCGGCAGCCCTGTTCGCCGAATGTATTACCCGGCCGACTTTTCCGGAAAACGAATTCCAGAAGGTCAAAAAGCTGGCCCTGGGAGCCATTGCCCGCCGGGCCGATAATCCCCATTCCGAAATCTTCGAAGTCTTCTACAACAACCTACCGAAGACCACGCCCTATCATCTGTTGCAGGAAGGCACGGAGGAAACAGTCCAACAACTCACCGCCAGCGACCTTCGCAACTACCACGCTCAATACTTCGTACCGCAAAACATGATCGTCACCGTCTTTGGCGACATCGATCCGCAGGAAGCGGTCGCACTGGTCAAACGGCATTTTGGCCAAATGAAGCCAGGCGCCAGTTTCCAACCCATCCGCTTCGACCGCTCCAACGCCCTGCCGGAAACGGTGATTCGCCACAAGACCATCGGTAAACCCACAGGCATGGTGCTGTTGGGCTATCCGACCGTAAGCGTGCGCGATGCGGAGGATTCGGCCGCGCTGACCGTGCTCGATGCGTTAACCTCTGGCTACAGTTTTCCCGGCGGATGGCTCCACAACGAACTGCGCGGAGCGGGCTTGGTCTATTTCGTCCATGCCTTCCCGATCACCGGGCCGGCACCGGGTTACTTCGCCGTACTCTCGCAAACCCAACCAGACCGTGTCGACGAAGTGGTCCAACGCATCCAGAAAAATCTTGCCCGAGCAACACAAGGCCAAATCGACGACGACGAGTTTCAAACGGCCGTGCAGATGGTTCTGTCGCTGCATGCCCAAGAGAAGACGACCGTTTCGGAGCAAGCCCGACAAGCCGCACTCGACGAACTCTACGGCCTGGGCTACGACTACGACAAGTCGTTCGATGCCCGAATTGGGGCCGTGACACGAGAACAAGTCATCGCGGTGGCGAAAAAGTACCTCAGCGGCAACTACATCCAAGTGACGACATCGCCTGCCGCGGAAACGAAATAAGCCAAGGCGATGGCCAGACGAGGTGCCAACCTCAGCCGTCATTCATCGCTCCACCAAGCGCAGCCAGGTGAATCGGCAAATAGTTTTCCGGTCGATCCCAAGAAAAGGCCATGCCCACGCTGGCGTGGGCATGGCACCTTTTCTTCTTGATATTGAGAAAGCCCCTAGAAACCGTACTTCATCATCCATTCGACGACCACGGCATCGCCGGCAGTCGTTGGGGCGGTGGGAGCGGCACGGCGGTCCTGGTAGTTGGTCTTCCATGAGCTGACTTCCAGCCCGGTCTCGAGCTTTTCAGTCAGGTTATAGGTGACGTTCCAGAAGATCGACTGGTTGTAGGTCCGCCCGAAAAGGAAGTCGTTGTTGTTCGGGTCATCCAAACTCCAACCGACATGCGTGTGCATCCGCGGCGACAGATCATACCAGGCCTCGATCCAGCCACCGGTCGACCGAATGGGCGTTCGCGAGCACGAGCACACGCCCTGCCCGATGCCACCCAAAAACGGACTCAGGTTGGCACCCGTGAAGTACTCGCCCTGGATGCCAAAACGCTCGGTGATGGGCATGTGGAGGTCGACGTTGAACGACCACGTTCGGAACCGGGCGTCGTCTTCCGGAGGCAGATTCAGCGGCGGGGGCCCCGCCGTCGTAAAGTCGAACCCAGTTTCGCCAATGTGCCCCGAAACGCCCAACTTGGTAGGCAGGCACCCCTTGCCTTGCGGCCCGAGCACAAAACCGAGACGTCCTTCGATCACCGGCCAATCGGTGGGCTCGCGTACCACACCGGTGGTCGTGGCGAAGTCGGGCACGATGTTCTGGTTCAGCGAACCCTGAAACTGCATCAGGCACGTGTCGCTGTAGCGGTAATAGCGCTCGTAACGGAACTGGGCCCGACGATAGCCGATATTACCGGCAAGCCAGCCCACCGAGTAATTCAACGTGCTGGGGTACAGTGGCGAAATCACATCCCACGTTTGCCCTACCAAGAAGCGGAAGTCGTCGTCCTTGGTTTCCCAATACGCGTGACGCAACAGCACGCCAGCCTTGTTCTCGGTGACGAAACTCCCCTGGAAGTCGATCTCGACCTTGGCGAAGCTCTTCGCGCAATTGAAGAATGGAATCCGTGGGCCTTCCAAGTCCAGCCCGAAGCGACTCCGCCGAGCATCGATAATGAAGGCGTCCTCGCCATGGGTCTCCGGAGAATAGACATACAGCGTGTAGGCCCCAGGATTCGTCCGCGCCGAGGCGTAGATCATGTCGGCCCAGAAGGCACCATAGGGCGTGATTTTGAAATCGCCCTTCTTCCAGGTCAGTTTCTTCATTTCCGCCTGAAGCTCGCTCCAGGTGAAAACGTCCGACTCGCCGGCAACCGCCGCCGGCGCCGACATCATGCTCACTGGGGTCGCATCGACCGCCGGCAATCGAACGGGATGCTCGCGAAGCCACTGCAATTCAGAACGCAACGACTCCGTCTGCATTTCCAGTTCATGCAAACGCTGGGTGAGATCAGGCGACAGCGCAGACTGCCCAAAACTTGGCATGGCTGCACCAAATATGCCCAAACAAATCAGCAAAGAGAGCGACTTGTGCATCGTACCGCATCCTTCCGTGGGGGCGCACTATCGGTATGGCTACTGCCCGCTGCCTCGTGCGAGTGAGGGTTTCCGTACAAATCGCACGATCTAGCCATCGTTAATGCGCAGTATCGTCCTCACAAAGTCGTTGCTTGAAGGAACAAGATAAGATGGGAGGTGTGCAAAAGCAGCGACTCAAAAGCAAGATGCGCAATTGGCGCAACCGCTCTAATGCAACCCTCACGGTGGTACCGCATGGTCCGGGCGTCCGATATTAGCCGCAGGTCAGGTGGACTCGGGGACCGGCCAAGACTTCCCTCATTTCTACGGCGACAAACTCGCCGCAGCCGTTACCACCCAACCGCTGTGATCTGTCGCGATTTCCTTCCGACGGGAAAATACGGTAATTCGGATATCCAACACCTACTAGGGGGTCTTTCGTCGCCGCAGCGATTTCCGCTAAGATAAACGGCAAGAAAAAGGACTACTTCAGCCTGTGGGGATCTGGCATGCAAAATGTGGTTACGTTGGTGCTCGGAGGTGGGCGCGGTACGCGACTTTATCCGTTGACTAAAGTGCGTTCCAAGCCGGCCGTACCAATCGGCGGGAAGTACCGGCTCATTGATATCCCGCTGTCCAACTGCATCAACAGTGGCCTGAATCGTATCTATGTACTGACACAGTTCAACTCGGTCAGTCTTCACCGCCACATCCGCAGCACATACAACTTCGACCGCTTCAGCCGTGGCTTCGTCGAAATCCTCGCGGCACAGCAAACCGTAGCCAACGCCAACTGGTACCAGGGCACGGCCGACGCCGTGCGACAGAACCTCCGCTACGTCGAACAGCCGGATATCGACTACGTGCTCATCCTCTCGGGCGACCAACTCTACCGAACCGATTTTCGGGAGATGATTGCCACGCACGAGAAGTCAGGAGCTGACGTGACCATCTCGGCCGTACCGGTCCACGGCAAGGACGCCTCGGGCTTGGGAGTCATGCGGCTAGACGACACGGGTCGCGTCGTCGGCTTCCTGGAAAAGCCCAAAACCGAAGAAGAGCTGACCCACGTGCGAACCGATCCGTCGTGGATCGATGCCCAAGGCATCAATAGCCAGGGGCGCGATTGCCTCGCCAGCATGGGTATTTATCTGTTCAACCGTAAGACCCTGCTCGATGTATTGGAAAAGACCGACTACGAAGACTTCGGCAAAGAGGTCTTTCCAGCGTCGATCCGCACCCGGCACGTCCAGGTCCACTTGTTCGACGGATACTGGGAAGACATCGGCACAATCCGGTCGTTCTTCGAGGCCAACCTCCAGTTGACCAAACCCAACCCACCCTTCGAACTCTTCTCGGTACACGCGCCCATCTTCTCCCGAGCAAGGTTTCTGCCGCCCTCGCGACTCGACGGAGCGACCATTCGCGGCAGCCTCATCGCCGATGGCTGCGAAATCGAAGAAGGCGCCGTCATCGAAAACAGCATCGTTGGATTGCGGTGCCTGATCGGGAAAAATGCGACCATCCGAAATTCCATCCTGATGGGCAACGATTACTACGAAACGCCCAACGGCCGCATCCCGCTGGGTGTTGGTGAGGGCACCCAGATCGACGGAGCCATTATCGACAAAAACGTGCGAATCGGCACCAATGTCGAAATTGTCAACCGGATGCAGGTGGAAGACGGCGAAGAGACCGAGCACTGCATGATCCGCGACGGCGTGATCGTCGTGCCCAAAGACGCCACCTTACCGAACAACTGGAAACTGTGAGTCACTACCGGCACCTTTTCCAAGTGTCTCATGCGTGTTTCTGATGGGCGTGGATGCCCGTGGCGGCTCGCCCGCCGCTGCTGAAGCAAAGGCAGGCTTTCTGTCTGCCCATGGCGCCCACGGTGCAGTTGGCTATTTACGGCTCCTGCCGCTGTACCCACTGGCGGAATCCGCCGTCGATTTCCGCCCAAGACTTGTCCGAAAAGACCGAGCGTGCGGCCTGCGTTCCCGTCGGATCGTGTAGACAGTCTGCCCGGGCGCGACGATAAAACGATTCCAGCACGCCCTGCTCTTGCATGTACCGAAAGAAACCCTGTGCATGCGCATAGTTGAACGCCTGCTGCGGCCCGTGGAAATCGTCGTGTGAAACCAAGTCGACTAACGGACGGAGATTGCCCTGGTTAAATGCTTCTCGCAACCGGCCGAATCGCCAGTTCGTCGTTCCTTCAAGCAAGTCGTTAGGCCGGATCATCGCACCATCAACCGTCGCACACGTTTCGTTGAGAGCGGCAAGTCCTTCGGCGATCCAATCCGGGGCCGTCGCGAAGTCGAAATCCATCAGTGCATGGGTGAGTTCGTGCAGCACACCCCCGGCCCCGGCCGCTGTGTTGACAACCACCACGCGCAAGTGCGGTCGGTAGTAGCCAAATCTCGATACGTGCCGCTCGCCAAACACCCGAGCCGAAAACGCCCGATAGCTCGCTTCGTCGGCCATCAGCAAAACGGTAATCGGCTCGTTCGGTGCGGTATTGAAGTAGCGGCGAGCCATGGCCTCGGCGGCCGGCGCAATACACACTCGATGCCAGTGTTCCAACTGTTGCTGCGAAAGATTGCCGGCAACAACAAACGGCTCGCACACGAGCGCTCGGCCGTCGGCGTCTAATTGTCTCTCAGCCCAAGCTGCCATCCGGCGGCACGCACAACAAAGATCGTCGGGCAACGGCTCCGTGTCTGCTGCCGTGTGGGTTTCGTGCGTTCGCCGGACTGACATCGCCGTCCAACCCGAAGCAGCGCCCAACAATACCAAAATCGACACGCCCAACCAGGCGACACGACGACGATTGACGGCCATGAAACAACCCCGCTACAACCCGATCTGCTGAAGCCCGGGGAAGATCTTGATTAGTGCCGTCCAACTACCGGCCAGCAACAGACCAAACGCCGAGATCCAAAGGGCCACGTCCCAAGGCCTGCCCGGCGAAATCCGCGGGTCACATCGCCGGTAACGGAAGAAGAGCGTCGCCACGCCGAGCATCGGCAGCATGATCGACTGCATCACGCCGCTGGCCAGAATCAGCCGGGCCGGTTCGCGAATGAAGATGCACGTCAGCAGGGCAATTGCAGGCAAGGCTACACAGAAAAACCGTTGCCACCAGAGCCGTCGCAGTTCGGTGGCCGCACCCACACGAAAGACACGCACCGCGTCGGACGCCACGCGAGTGTGACAAGCGTTGGCCACGAAAAACGTCGAATACAACACGGCGAACGCCCCGAACAGAAACAGCCACTTGGCCCACGTGCCGAAGACCTCGACATACATCATGCCGAGCGTTTGAATCATCTGGCTGCCGGCCGGATCGAGGCCCTGTCGATGCAACACCGAAGCGCCCAGGATGTAGAAGGCCACGGTCGCAAACGTATAGACCAACATCGATAGCCCGGCGTCCCAACGCATCACCCGAAGCCAACCCTGGGCTCGTTCAGCCCACTCGGGCGATGAATCCTTCGGGCCGGTAAACCGCGCGTAACCCTTCTCCAAACACCAGTAAGGGTAAGCCACCAACTCGTTGGCCCCGACGCCGATGATTCCGAAGGTCGCCAAGGCCGTGGCTAGCGGCGATCGCGTAAGCCCCTCGACCACCGGCGGCAAACGAAAGCTCAAACCGTCTTGCAGGTCCGACCACCGTACGGCCCACTCGGGCCAGGTCTGCAAAGCAATCACGTTAAAAACCGTCACGGCCGTAAACGCGGCTACCAACAGCATCGAGAAGTTCTGCACCACGGCATAGCGACCCACCAGCAGCACAACCGCCGTAATGGCAGTGACGATCGCCGCCCAGGTCACATCGTCAGTCCAAAAGTAGCCGGGCGTTCGCCAGTCGGGCCGAGCCGTTCCCAAATGTTGCCGAATACTTTTCTCGATTTGAGTTTCCGTGTCGACTTCCTCTGCTCTTCGCACATTATCGCCGGAAACGGAACCTTGTTGCGCAAAACGTCGTTCGGCGGCCGCGCGGAGTTCTTCGCGCAACGGTTCCGCCCGAGCGTCCCACGCATCCTGCTCTTCGAGCAAACGATTGAAGCTGCCGTCGATCGGCACATTCATTGCCAGCGCTTGGCCCACGCCATTGACAATGCCGCCGAGTTGACCAAGGCTCACGATGAACATCACCAGCCAGTACCACAGCAACCAATTGACTCTCAGCCGAGGGCCGGGCACTTCGTTCATCGCCGCCATGGCCGTTTCGCCCGACGAGATCGTATAGCGGCCGAACTCGACCTGGGCGAACACCTTAATCACGCACCCGATGACGATCAGCCAAAGCAGCCAGAAGCCGGCCTCGGCGCCGGTCTTGGTCGTGGCAATCAACTCGCCCGAGCCGACAATGGCTCCCGCGATGATCAACCCAGGCCCCAAACGCCGCAAGATGCCCAGGGTGGTCGTCGGTGCCGGCCGAATGTCCCGCGGATCGAAGGTGCTCATGCGCTGGCCCTCTCGCGTCGGCGAAAGTCATTTGCGCACGATTCTCCCGCATTTCAGGACTATTTGCAAGCAAGCGGCTGGATGGATGACGCCGTCGCGCAGTATCCAGCGTGTGGAGTAGTGATCCGTCCTATCGAGGCTGAAGATCGGGTGCCATGGGCGACTTGTCGCCCTTGCTGAACGAGAGGCAGACTTTCTGACCCCTGGCACCCGCGCGAATTGGGCAGGTGGGGCGAATCAGCGGTAGTACGTTTGCCCGGCTTGATGAACCTGCTGATAACCGGTCGACCGAACGGCGCAACGACCGTGGGGACAGGTGCGTCGTTGCGCTGTCGCCATGGGCTGCGCGGTAGTGATCAGCGGTTGCGGCTGCATGGCGGCCGCCTGCTGATCGTCGAGGATGACCTCTTCGGTGGCCTGCTCCTCAATGAACTCGCCTTCGATTATCTGCCCGTCGGGAACCGGTTGCATGCCATGCCCCAGGACAGATGCCGCACGGTACAGCGGATCGCATCGGGCATCGCCACCACCGCCACAACTGCCGCAGCTACCGCATCCGCCGTCGCCGCAGGCACCGGTAAAGGTTGGTCCACAGTAATCGTAGGGATGGGCACACATGCGGCATCCCGAGGAAAAAGCCAAGCCGAGAATCACGAAGCAAACGGGCGTCCAACGAGCCATGACAGCCACCTTACCGATGCGGTACGAACGATTGTTCTTCGAAACGACAGAATGCCGCTCTGTATTAATTACTGACTTCAAAGATCGTTAACTCTTTGGCAAAGTTGAGCGACCAACGGGAGTACTTTCTTGCCTCGGTGCGGTAGCACCGATCTGGTTAGCAGCCCCGCCGCCCTGGGAGAATCGAGGCCACAACGCTATATTCGGCTGAAAAGCTTCCGTAATCCGCAATTTTTCCCAACGATCACTCACGAAGTTGCTCAAAATCTTGGTAATGGCTCAAGAACAGGCAACCCATTCACCGCAAACGCGCTATCCTTCCGTCTTCTGGCTGCTGCTAGGGCTGACGGTCGCGCTACGCTTGCTAGGAATCACCCGCCCTCTGCTGGGGGATTTCGCTACGAAGAACGTCGTCTACGCTATGATCGCGCGGAATTGGGCCTCGGGCCGCGCCGGGATCTGGTACCCAACGCTCGATGTATTGCGCGACGGCCAGCGTGCCTGGCACATGACCGAGTTTCCCGCATCGGCCTATCTCTCCGGCGGATTGTGGTCCGTTGCTGGCGGAACGCTCGATGTCTACGGTCGGGCAACCGCCCTGGCGTTTAGCCTCCTCTCGGTCTGGCTGATCTTCGACTTCGTCTCACGGCGTTTCGGTCGTCAGGCCGCGTTGGGAGCTGCCGCCGCACTGGCCCTTTCGCCAATAAGCATCATTTACGGCCAGAGCTTCATGCTCGAGGCATCGCTGGTCTGCTTCATGCTAGCAACCTTCTGCCTGCTAGATCGCTGGCTCGAACACGGCCATACCGGTTGGCTCGTTGCGGCCGGCGTCTCGCTTGCCCTCTTGTTGCTTACAAAGATCTACATAGTCGTCATCCTGCTGCCGTTGGCCGCGTTGGTCTGGCAGTCGCCGCGACGTCGCTCGGGCATCGCCTGGGAACGGCTCGTCCTGGTAACGATCCTCGCCCTGATGCCGGCCGCGGCTTGGTACGCCCACGCGTGGCGCACGGCCGATCCCGACGGCCCGTTTGCTGCCCGGATCTTCTTTTCGGTGCGACAGTCGGCCACCGATCATGCCCGACCCTGGGACGTGCTACTGTCGGGCCAATTCGCACGCCAGATGTTCGACGATCTGGTTGGCGTGGTTCTTACTCCTCTGGGATTCGCGTTCGCACTGGCCGGGCTGCTGGACCGCCGCTGGCGAAAGAACCTTCCCTGGTTGCTGGCCGTTGCTCTCCTGGTACTTGTCCTGCCACGCAAGTTCCTCGAAATGAACTACTACTGGATGGCCGTGCTTCCGCCGCTTTGCATCATGGTGGGGCTCGGCTGGCGGATTGTGGTCGAACGGCTGGCGCTGAGCCGCCGTGCAATCGCCCTGGTCGTCGTGGTGGCCTTTGTTTTGTCGTTGCGTTATGCCGTGGGCCCGGCGTTTGTTACGCCCGAGGCAGACCGCCCGGTGCTTGCCGCCGCCGAAGCCGTAGCCGAACACGCCGAAGCCTGCGAGCCGGTGGTCACGATCCACGGCTCTACGCTCGATCTGCTCTACTACTGCAATCGTCCCGGCTGGGCCCTGGACGCCAACAGCCCGACGCTGGCCGATGAGCTTAGGGAATGCCGCCGCCTGGGCGCCCGATTCGTGGTGGTCGTTGGCCCGACAGCCGTTGAACTGGGCGAACCGGTGCAAAAGTGCCAGGGTTTCGCCATCTATCGGCTTTTGGCGAACGAGCGATGAGAGACGCACCCGATGGGATGTTGAATGTACGGTGGGGGGTGGACAGAACAGGAGTCAACAGAGATAACGGAGATGCTTTCTCTGTTGCCTCTGTTCTCTCCTGTTTCATCTACTGGCTCCCGCTACCAATGTCTAAACGAAGAAGTTTTTCCTGACCACGACAACACGAAGGAGGATCAACAATGGCTTTTACCCAAGATAAACTGCCCTACGCGCTCGATGCCCTGGGGCCGTTCCTTTCCGAGGAACAAATGGACTACCACCACAACAAGCACCATGCGGCGTACATCTCCAAGCTCAACGGCCTGGTCGAGGGTAAGCCGGAAGCCGACCAGCCGCTGCGCGATTTGATCGTGGCCTCCACGGGCGGTATCTTCAACAATGCCTCGCAGGCGTTCAATCACACGTTTTTCTGGAACTGTATGACACCCTCAGGAGGCGGCGGCGAGCCCGACGGGCCATTGGCCGAAGCCATCGCCCGCGACTTCGGAAGCTTCGGCGACTTCCGCGAGCAGTTCTCGCAAGCAGCAGCCACGCTGTTCGGTTCCGGTTGGACGTGGCTGGCGGCCAATGAGAACGGCGCGTTGGATATCATGGCCCTCAGCAATGCCGACACACCGTTGAAGTACAACAAAGAGCCGATTCTGACGATCGACGTCTGGGAACACGCCTACTACATCGACTACCGCAATGCACGCCCACGATTTATCGAAGGTTTCTGGGACGTAGTGAACTGGGCTACGCCGGCCGAGGCATACGCCACGGTGGCGAAGTAGCGTTTTCTGTTCATCAATTACCGAAGGAGCACGCCATGAAACGACGCGATTTCATTTCCACCGCCGTGGGTCTCACTGCCGGCAGTGTGCTCATGGCCGATTCGAGTTCGGCTCAGGCCGAAGATCGTCCCAAGGAAAAACGCGGCCAGGTATATGCCTGCCGCAAGTGCAACACGGTTGTTGAAATTCTGGAGCCGGGCCGTAGTTCGTTAACGCACTGCGGCCAACCGATGGAACTGCTCGAAGAGCAAACGGCCGACGCCACGCAGGAGAAACATGTTCCGATCATCGAGAAGGTCGAAGGCGGCTACAAGGTAATCGTCGGCAGCAAGCCGCATCCAATGACCGACGAACACTGGATCGTCTGGATCGAGTTGCTTGCCAACGGCCGCACCTATCGCCAGTTCCTCAACCCGGGCGACAAACCCGAGGCGTTCTTCCCCATGGCCGCCGCAGAAAACGTAGCCGCCCGCGAGTTCTGCAACCTGCACGGACTGTGGGAAGACGCGTAGCGAGGGAAATTCCCTGCCCGCGATGTCGTGCCTTCCTCGTTCCCAAGCTCCGGCTTGGGAACGAGTCTCCGCAAAGCTCTGCTTCGCTAGTCCGGATTATTCATTTGGATTGGATGTTAGCGGTTTTTGTGGTGTCCAGGCGGGGAGGTTTGCTTTTCGGTCGGGGGTGTGACGGACCACTCCCTTTCCCCCAGACGTGCGACCCGTTGGAGCAAGGGATTCAAGTGGCTTCGAGGAGTCGAGATCGAGGCCGTAAGGAGCCTCGTTTACGGCTTGAGAGACGGCCAGGTAGTGCGTCAAAAAGGGCCAGGAGCCGGACAGACGCACGAGGATGCGCCGTGAGGAACGACAATTTCAGCGGCCACTTTGATCAGTCGCATTCGCCATGTCTCGGAGTGACCTTCGCCCACAGGGCCGACGCACACTAGGTGGATTTCAGGCCAATGACTTGCGTCAGGAAGTTGACATTCCAGCCAGCCATACGACGTTTCATAGCCACGCTCTCTTTGTGGGAATGCCGCTTGATGAACGAGATGGCGAACCGTTTGAGCCACGACAGGTTGTCGGCGGCACGTCGATTTCGGACCCGACATTCGTCTTCTCGGAACGTCACGTCGAGGCACCAGTGGAGCGTATTTTCGATGTACCAATGGCCGCGGACAGCTTGGGCAAATCGTTTTACATTCAAGTTCAACAAACAGATGTAATAACGGGTATCCAATGTTTCTCTTCCCTGCTGGACGCTGTGGCGAATAGCCACGCCAATGGTACGACGACCCTTCCATGGAGACTCCGCAAGAGCATCGGAAAGAGGCTGTTGATAGTAGGTCAGGGTGTCTATGCGGCCGTGTCCTTTTACGACTTCCTGGTGACAATGAGCATTTGATTCATGTGCAAGAGTTACGATTTGATCCGACACTCAGCAAAGGATAGTGGCTATACTCTTTTGGGGCAAGCGGAGTGAAGGCGAGCGCCTCATGGTCTTCCCGTCGATAGCGATAATCTCTGGTTCGGTTTCATCGACTACCGATTCGTGCCGAAGACTTGCGATCCATTCCTGAAAACACTTCTATTGGGGCCTGCATTGCTTGTAGAACGAGGGCGACCAACGGGAGCCCGGTTTCCCGGGACAGGACGCAAGGAAGTGTTCCACAATCAACCACGGAGCCAATAATTCCGACTCGCTGTTGTTTCAAAAGGGTTGACATGTTCCACAACTTCGTCGGCCAAGGGATTCTTCGGTTTCGCCTTCCGCCTTCGCCGCTGGGCGCCAAGCCCGCCAGGACTTCCTCGTCACGCTGCCTCCGCCACGTGCTCAAGTGGGACGAGTAGAGCCCTTCTCGACGCAGCAACTCGCCCAACTGGCCCGTCTCCGTGCAAGCATCCGCCTCGGCCAGGATCCGTAGCTTGTACTCCGCCGTGAACCGCCGCCGTACGGGCTTCTCCAGCACTTCCGGCCTCGGAGTCTCACGCTCAATTCCAGAATCTCGTCGGTCGTCCATCCAACATTCACCTCCGTCGCCCTCTCTAATAAATCAGGAGGCTGTTGTCTCATCTAGGTTGACACAGAGGGGAGGGCCGGCGTGGGTACGGCACTCGGACCTGTGGGGCAAAGGACGATTTCCAATAGCTTGAAGACGATAGGTGATACGTGGACAGCACGGCGGCAACCGATACTGTTAATCAGGAGTGTGCCGGTTGACGAGACTCGGCAAGGCACGTGCGGCGAGTCACGCGGTAAGTGACGCGGCAAGACAAACGTTTCTTGTAGGAGGTAAGTGCAATGTCCGGTGTAAGTGGTGTCGGTAACCAATCGTATTATTTGAGCCAGCTTCAAGCCTCGCTGCAAAGTGTTAGTGAGACGGATGAAGTGGCCAGCGGCACGAAAATCGACGAGACGGAAATGCGCGAGCAGATGGAGGCACAGCTCGACGCCGCCTTGGATTCTGCCGGCGTCGACGAGGAAACCCAAGATGCCTTGAAAGCAGACCTGGCACAGGCCTTCGAAGACCAGTTTTCTTCTGGCAAGTTTCCGCCCGATCCGGAAGCGATGAAGCAAACGATTGACGACATTTTCAGTCAATACGGGCTCAACGCCGAAGAGTTCATGCCCAGCGGCGGTCCCGGCGGTCCCCCACCCGGCGGCATGGAAGGTGGCATGCCGGCCATGCAAGGCTCTTCAGATACCACCCAAACCGATCTACTGGAGATGCTCCTCCAAAACCTGGCAGAACAGAACGACGGCTCATTGGATCTCAGCCAGGTGTCGCAAGAATTGTCGCAGACGATTTGCGATGCACTGTTCGGCTTCGACGAAGAGGCGTGACACCGTGTAGGCTATGCTTCAGCATGGTACGCGGCTGAAGGTTGAAGCCTAAATGACCAAGCTTCAATGACCAACGAAGTCGCAATGACCAAATCCTAATTGCCCGTTGCACGTCATTGGGTGATTCAACCGTTTGGTCATTGCCATTTGGTCATTGGCGCTTCTGCAAGAGCAGGGCATCCCGCCTCGTTGTCAGCCGCCGGGGTTTGGGTCAGTACTTGCGTGCGATACTCGGAAGGCGACATCCCGGACCAACGCTTGAAAGCCGTGCTAAACGAGGTGGCGCTACCGTAGCCCGTTCGGGTGGCGATCCCTTTGAGCCCTTCGTCGGGCAGAGCCAACAGCTTGCAGGCGCGCCGCATGCGCAGGTCGGCGACGTATTCGATGGCCGACACTCCCACGAGTTCTTTGAAACGTCGAGCGAAGAGCGATCGCGACATACACGCTTCGGCGGCCAGCGACGCGAGCGACCAGGGATGGGCAGGCATTTGGTGGATCAGACCGATGACCGGTCCTAGTTCGCTGTCGCAAATGGCATGTAACAAGCTCCCCGAGGCATTCTCCGACACGGGAGGTAAACTCTTGCGAAACACTTCGGAAAAGACGATCTGTCCAAGCTGATCGACGATCGAAGGAGTTCCCACCCCGCCGTCGGACAGCAACTCGCTCAATGCGGGCAGCACCGCGGCCAGAACCGGCTCGCAATGGCTGTCGAGCGTGTGATGCAGATGGATTACCTCGGGCATCGCTCGACAAATCGGGTGCGGCGTGGGCGAGACGAAATCATAGTGTCCGTACAGGATCCGCGTGGCACACTTCGTGGTCTCGTGGTGGCTCGAGGCGACACCGAAAAATGGCACTTCCGACGCAAGAGTCTTTGTAAGGCTTTCCATGCGTTCGCGCGTGTCGGACAAACTGTGGAGGCAGCCAAGAGGGAGCACCACCATATCGCCACTTTGTAGGCGGGTTTCCGGGCCGTGGCTTCTGCGAAACCAGCACTCTCCCTCGGTGACGGCGTAGAAACACGGACCCGATCGATCTACCGCCACACTCCAGGATGCCCGCAATGCGATCTCCCGTGCCGCCTTCAGACGCAGAGCAAACGTGTCGAACACGGCCGACAGCGGATCGCTCTTCTGTTGTCCTTCGGCTTCGAGGAGTGAGTTCATAGTGTGTCCAAAAGAGTTTAAATCGAGCTTGCCATCTCCGGGATCGCGGGCGCGGCCGCTTCGGTTGCCGGTAACTCGGAATGTTCGTCGACGGCCGCGGCCGTCTCGTCCGGTCGTGCCGTACGATGCACGACACTCGCGTAGAGCGAATAGAACACAGGCACCAGGAAGAGCACCAACAGCGTGCTGGCCATCACGCCGAAGGCGATACTCGTGGCCATGGGTATTAGCATTTGGGCCTGCCGCGATCGCTCGAACAACAACGGCATCAGCCCACCAACGGTCGTCGCCGAGGTGAGCAATACTGGCCGAATACGACGGCAACCGGCCTCGACGACGGCTTCGCGGGCGCTCATGCCGGAGTTGATCAACCGGTTGATGAAGTCGATCAATACGATAGAGTCGTTGATCACGATACCACTAAGCCCGACGATTCCCAACACGCTGAAGAGTCCCAACGGGCGGCCCTGAATCCAGTGGCCCACTATGGCACCGATCATCCCGAAGGGGATAATCATTAGGATCAACGTGGGTTGGGTGTACGATTTGAATTCGACGGCCAGCAGAACGAAGATGGCCAGCAGAGCCATGGCCAGGCCGATGAACAGGCTGTTCAGCGACTCGTCTTTGCGTTCCTGTTGTCCTTCCCAAAGTACGTCGACGCCCGGCAACTCGCGTTTCAACTCGGGCATGAAGTCTTTTCGCAAGGTGGCCACAATGTTGTTGGCATTGCCTTCTTGTTCGTTGATGTCGGCCGACACCGTGATGCAACGTTTCTGCTCGATGCGGTGGATCGTGGAGTAGCCGCGAACGATATCCACTTCGGCCAGTTCGGTGATCGGACGTTCGATGCCGTCGGACGTTCGTACACGGATTTCGTTGAAGTTGGCCAGGGTGTGGCGATCTTCACGTGGATAGCGGACCATAATCTTCACTTCGTGCCGGCCGCGTTGCACCCGCATCACTTCTTCGCCGTAGTACGTAGCGCGAACCGTCTCGGCCAGATCGGCCGGGCGGACACCCAAGGGCACGGCTTCGTCTTTGACGTGAACACGGTATTCCCATTTGCCGGGTACGGAGTCGTCGCTGATGTCGAACACGCCGGGGTACTCGGCCAGCTTGGCTTTGCACCGCTCGACGGCCTCTTCGAGCTGCTGGCTCGACTCTCGGTCGGCGACCAGCTTAAACTCAATGGGCGTTCCGCCGGGGCCGCCAAACATCGTGTCGAACGTAAGGCTTTCCACGCCCGGCACCGCTCCGGCCTCTTCTCGCCACAAGGCGAGTATCTCTTGGCTGCCGACCGACCGGCTTTCGCCGTCGACCAGTTCGATTTCCACGCTACCCTGGTGGCTGGCTCCGCTTACGGAGACTGCCCCCGGTCGACCGCTCACCTGGGTTCCCACTACCCGGCACGAGGTCTTGGCGACCGACTTACCCTGCTCTTCAAACCGCCGGTTCGCACGCCAGAAGGCCTCTTCGATGTGTTTGGTCCAGCGGTCGGTCACCGTGCCGGGCGTGCCGTCGGGAAACGACAGCCTGGCGACCAATGCGTTGCTGTCGATCTTTTCAAACAACACAAAGGGAACGACGCCGGCACGAACCATGCCCAATGCCAAAATCAGCGTGGCCACCGCACCCGACACCACGATGGAGCGGTTGTTCAATGCCATGCCGATTGCGGGCCGATAGACATGGGCAACGAACCAATCGAGCCCGGCACTGGCCATGCGATTCATGGCCTTGAGAATCCAAACCACCCAGCGAAAAGCAAAGAATACGACATTCAACAGCCGAAAAAATCCGTTGTCTTCGTGGGCAAGGTGGCAGGGAAAGATGGTGAAGCATTCGGCTAGGGAAATCAGCAGCATGGCGACCAACGCCACGGGTAACACGCCAATGAACTTACCCATCATTCCAGCGACGAAAAGCAACGGAAGGAAGGCAATTACCGTGGTGGCCACCGACGCGGCTACCGAGGGCACCACTTCGAACGTGCCGTCGATGGCCGCCTGGAAGGCCGACTTGCCCATCTGCCGGTGCGTGTGGATATTTTCTCCCACGACGATGGCATCGTCCACGATGATCCCCATGGCCATCACGAACGCGAACATCGATAGCAAGTTGAGCGTTTGACCGGTGAAATACAGGTAGATGCCCGTCGTGAAAATACAAAACGGAATCGCCATGGCTGCCCAAAACGCCAGCCGCAGATCGAGAAACATGGCCAGCAGCAGGAACACGAGGATCAGTCCTTGCAGGCCGTTTTCTGTGAGCAACTCAATACGGTCGCGCACATCGACCGAACGGTCGCTCCAAGTGGTTAGCCGGTAGCCCTCGGGCAGCTCAGCGTTTTCGACGTAGTCGTAGACGGCGTCGACGACGGCCAGCAAGTCTTCGCTCGTGTTGCGGATTACCGACAGTCCCAGGCCCGGTTGGCCGTTGATTTCGCAGATGGCCGCGGTGTCGGTAAATTCGTCGCGCACGACGCCCAAATCGCCGATCGTCAGCACGGCCCCGCCCGTCTGGGTGACTAGCGGCAGCTTGGCAATTTCTTCCCCGCGAAGGTAGCGATTGTAGCCGCGTACGGTGACTTCCTGCGACTTGGCGCGGATGGTACCGCCGGGCAGTTGGTGGTTTTCTCGGCGAACGACGTTGGCCACCTCGGTGAGCGACAGTCCGTAGGATCGAAGCGTGTCTTCGGGAATCTCGATGTCGATCTGATAGTCTTTGCCGCCGGTGATGCTCACGTCGGACACGCCGGGCAGACGCAGCAGATCGTCAAGGACCTTTTCCGTCACGGTGCGCAGCCGCAGGTCGGATTCTTCGGTATGGCCCGGCGGACCCAACACGCCCACGCGAATCGCCGTATCCTGGTGGGTCATCCGGCGAATCTCGTAGTCCTCGGCCATCTCGGGAAAGCTGGGGATACGATCGACTTCGGAGCGGACTTCGTTGAGTACGCGGTCGGGGTTCTTAACGTTGGCTTCCAGCTCGAGCGTCACCGTGCCCGCGCCTTCGGAGGCCGTGGAGGTAACCTTTTTGATTCCCTCGACCGAGCGGACGGCTTCTTCGATCTTCTGGCAGATTCCGTCTTCGACTTCGTCGGGGGTGGCGCCGGGATAGGGCACCGAGATGTTGATCATATCCAGATCGAACTCGGGAAACACTTCCCGGTTCAGCGACGTCGTACAGAACCAGCCGACCAACAGCGCCATCACCATGAAAATATTCATGGCTGGTGCGTTGGTTACGGCCCAGCGTACCAAAGCCTTCATTGTTCACCCATGACTGCGACGGCTGCGCCTTCTGTCGGGGCGGCCACTGGAGACACGACCACCCGATCGCCCGCTTGCAGTTCCGATCCCTGTTGATAAACCAAAACCTCTTCTCGTGTGGCATGTGCCACGCGCACGGGCAACTCGTGTAGCTGCTGGTCGCGTACCGTCCAAACGGTGCCGCCTGGTTGAACGGCCGCCTCGGGTAAACGAAGCAAAGCAAGGTCGGGCTTAGCGTGCACCCGCACGGTCACAAACATTCCCGCCATTAATACCGGCGGGCGCACGCCGCCCGAGCAGGCCCCGTCGACCTGCACGCAAGATGGTTGGCAGACGCGAACCCGGCAGGGAACCATGCGCGTCCGCTCGTCGATCTTTCCACCGTCGTAGTATTGCAGCTTCCCTTCCCAACGGAATTTGCGGGACTCCATCTCGTAGATCACCGTAACGGGAGTCTCCGGGAAGTAATATGCATTGTCTGAAGCTACGGGCTTGTCGGGCGAGGGGGCCGTTTGCCAGATCCAATGCATCTGCTTCATCTGCAGGCTGCAGCGGATTTCCATGCACGACGTATCTTGCACCACCGCCACGCCGGCACCCTTTTGCAAATAGCAATCCTGTTCGACAAGCTCGTCGGTTACCACCCCGTCGATCGGCGAGTAGATTTCTGTCCTAGTTAGTTCCAAACGGGCCTTGTCGAGTTGATGCACCGCCAATTGCGAGGCGCTGGCAAGCCGTGCTTGTTGGGCTTCGAGTAGTTCGAGTTGGTCGATTTCCGTCTGCAGGGCGTCCCGGGCTTGAAGCTCCTTGAGCCGGGCCGTGTCCACTTCCGACTTAGAGTAGACGCCCGGGTCCTTAATTCGCTCGTAGCGTTGCACCTCGCGTTGTTGTATGGCGAGGTCTTCTCGGGCGAGCTCGATCTGGCGTCGCCGGGCGATCGTTTCGACTTTCAGTTCATGCTGGTTGGCCTCGGCCTGCTTCAATTCTTCTTCCAGACGGCGAGCTTCCAGTTGGTAGTCGGCCGGGTCGATTTTTGCGAGCAGTTCGCCGGCTTTCACCATGTGGCCCATTCGACAATTATCCGACCGAAAAGCCACTTGGCCCGCCACCTCGGCTGGGATAGTGATCTCGCGAAAGGCAATGACAACTCCGTCCACGTTGAAGTCGATTCCTTCGCGGTGCTCAGTAACCGCGGCCACTTGAACAATCGGCTTGACCACCTCGCGTTCACCGCGCGACTGTGGGGGGTGGCCCGAACCCAATACCACGAAACCGACAATTCCCACCCCAATCAGCAGCAGCGAGAGGCCCGAACGCAACAACCCGGCACCTAGCTTCCAGGCTCGGCCGCTTTTCGAGGGGGAGACGCCTTTGCTGATCTCGTCTGCGGTGACATGGCTGTCGTCGTGATGGCGGTGCGTGGCATCTCCCGTGTATTGCCCATCGGGGTGGATGTCTGGGACATCCGAGGCGGGGTGACTTGCGTTGGATAACGTTTTACGTCCGATCATCGATTCCTCGGCTTGGCTGCCCAGTGCGGGCAACCCCACAAAAAGAAGAGCGGGAGGCGCTTTCCCCACCCGGCTACAGGCCTCGTTGCGGAAATGGGCAGCAGAAAACGCCTCCCTCGTGGCAAGCGAGGGAGCTTGCCAAACCAACGCGCGGGGGGACGCGGATAATGGAAAGGCAACGTCCCAAGAGATTAATTTGCGGAAGGAGCCGCTTTGGAGACAGCGCGGGCCTCGGTTTCTTGCGATTTCTTTTGAAAGCGTCCAAAAACCTTCTTCTCGCGCAGATTCTGTAATTGATACAACCCCGAGAATCCGAAGTCTCGAAACATGGGCAGGACGGCGAATATACCCAAGGGAGGGGTTCGCAACGTCAGCGGGGGCTATTGTTCTCCCTGGAAGTTGTATGGTGGAGTGCTGTGGATAATGCGTTATTTGTGCCAATTAAACATCGCGATCGCGCTCTGCGTGCTCGCCGTTGGCTGCAAGGTGGGGCCAGATTACTGCGAACCACCTTCGGCTTGCATCACCGAGGCGTGGCGCGCTACCGACGATCCCGAGATTCTGTCGGTCAGCACCGATCTGGCCGGCTGGTGGACCACGTTCGACGATCCCACGCTCAATAGGCTCATCGATCGGGCCGTGGCCCAAAACCTCGACCTGCGGGAGGCGGCCCTGCGGATCTTCGAAGCCCGGGCACAGCGCTGTATTGTGCGGGCCGATCTTCTGCCCCAGATTACCCAGGACGGCTCGTATTCCTACTCAAAACTGGCCGCCAGCGGCGCTTTGGGAGGCGGGGGTGGAGCAGTTGCGGGGACCACGGCTACCGATCAGTGGGGGTTCGGTCTCAACGGAAGTTGGGAAATCGACGTTTTTGGCCGGCTGCGGCGGCTGGTCGAAGCGGCCGACGACGATATCGCCATCTCGATCGAAGACTATCGCGACACGCTCGTAATTCTGTTGGCCGACATGGCCACGAACTATGTCGATGCCCGTACGTACCAGCGCCGTTTGGAAATCGCCCGACAGAACCTTGTCCTGCAGCAGCGAACCTTGGACCTGACCGAGAAGCGTTTCCGAGCGGAGTTAACCGGCGAGCTGGATGTTGCCCAAGCCCGAGCTAATTCCGAGTCGACCGCGTCCGACATTCCCGCGCTGGAGGCCGGTTACCAGCAAGCTCTGAACCGGTTGAGCGTGTTGCTGGGATGCCCGCCGGGCGAAGTCGATGAGCTGATGGCCCGGGTGGCACCGATACCCAAGCCCTCGGGCGAAATTGCCGTGGGCATTCCGGCCGACCTGCTGCGCCGGCGGCCCGACATCCGTAGTGCCGAGCGCAAGGTGGCCGCGCAAACCGCGCGGATCGGAGCGGCCATCGGCGAGATGTATCCGAAGTTCTCGATTCTTGGGTCGTTCGGGCTCGACGCCCAAGACTTCGGCCGCATGTTCGACGCCGATGCGATTGGCGCCAGTATAGGACCCCAGATGCAATGGAACATTCTCAACTTCGGGCGGCTGCGGTGCAATGTCTACGTACAGGAGAGCCGGCAACAGCAGTATGCCGTGCAATACCAGAACAAAGTGCTGACGGCGGCCGAAGAAGTCGACAACGCCCTGGTAGGTTACGTTCGTGAAAAACAACGACGGCAACACCTGACACAAACGGCCGAGGCATATCAACGCGCGGTCGAATTGTCGGGCGAACGCTATGCCGGCGGCGACGTAAGTTTCCAGCGGGTACTCGATTCGCAACGCTCGTTGCTGCAATCTCAAGACCAATTGGCGCTAAGCGAAGCCAGTGTGACGACCAATCTGATCCAGCTCTACCGGGCATTGGGCGGCGGCTGGCAGTCGCTACCAGTCGAGCAGAACGAACTAGTTGTGGAGCAACCACAAGTTGAACCGGTCGGCGGCCCCGAGATGCTTCCCACCCCGGCACCCACCGAACCACCCTTGTAGCCTGGTCTAACCTAGTTCCCACGCTTTGCGTGGGAACCCAAGGTCGGACGCTTCGCGTCCTTCATGCTGCGAGCAAATTTCTTGGCAATTCTCGACGCGGAAGCGTCGGGCCGTGCGTTCCCACGCGAAGCGTGGGAACGAGGAAAAGACGCTCCTAAGCTACAGAGGTGCGTTCGGCGGCGGCTGATCGTCGGGCGGGGGACGTCGATCCCGCGGACCCCAGGGCGGTGGCACGGCGGCAGCTTGCGGGTACTTCTTGCGAATTGCCTTAGCCTGTCCGGCTGCCACTTCCGCTTCCTTCGTGTTTCCCAATTCCTGTAATGTCGATGCGAGCATCTCGTAGGTTTCAGCCCGGGCCGCGTACCAAAACGGTGGCGGAGTGACGGATGCCGGAGTGTCGGCGAGAAGCTTGCTCAGTTGCCGCAGAACGGGCAGAGCTCGGCTGTACGATTTCTGGCTGCGGTAAAGCGTAGCCAACTCGTGAAGCGATTGGGCCAACATGAAGCGGTGACGTACGACCGAACCGTAATCGTTCACCAACGATTCTTGAATTTCTACGCTGCGGCGAGTGTTTGCCGTGGCGTCGTCCAGCACTCCGGCCTCGGCCAACACCCGGCCGAGCAGGCCGTGGGCGTGTCCCAACGCGGCTCGATATTTGGGAACCTGCGGGTATCGGCTGACGAGCTTCGTGGCAATCGCCACCGCTTCGTTGGCCTCCCAGGCCATTTGCTCCAAAGTAACGTCTTCCTCTTCCAAACGGCGGCCGTGAAGGTAAGTCTCGACCAACACGTAGCGATACTCGGGGTTGTTGGGGAAGTCGCGCACAAGTCCTTCGACGATCTGGGTTGCCTTATTCCGTATCCCCAGGGCTTCTTCTTCGCGCTGGCCGAAGGACAACACTCCCCAAAGATGCCGGTAACACTTCGCCATCGCCACGCGATATTCCGGGTTGGCCGGATTCTCGGCCACAAGCGGTTGGAACAAATTGAGCGCGCGGCGGAAATACTTCTCGGCTTCCTGCATGAAAACACTTTCGTCCGGCGGAGTGGCCGAAGTGAATTGCTGGATCATGGCCATCAGGCCTTCCTGGCTGTAGGTACATGCCAACTCGAAACGGCATTCGGCCATGGCCTGTACATCGGGCGGTTGTTGCGTAAGCAACTGCTCGGCGCTACGATAATGCTGCATGGCCTCGTCGTGGCGGCCGACATCCCGGGCGATATCGCCGAGTTGGTTGTACGCAGCGGCAATCTTGAACAGGCAGTCGGTGTTTGCCGGCATCTGTGTCGAGGCTTTGCGATAGGCCGCCAGCGCCCGACGACAAGCCGTTTCCGCCTGTTCGAATTGGCCCAGGCGATATTGAATGTCGCCCACGCGGCGGTACGCCCGAGCCGTTTCCTGTTGGAGTTCTTCGTCGTCGCGGTTCTGCTGGGTGAACTGGTCGTAAAACCGCAAAAGGCTTTCGAGTAGTTCGGCGTCCTTTGCCGTAACAACCGTTTCCCAGGTCGACTCGCGCCAAGTTTGCTGCTGTTGGAGTGTGTCTTCGGAGAGCGGCGAGATGGATACTCCGCCGACTTTTGTGAAGATGTCTTCAAACGCCTGAACGGCCAGGGCCAAGTTGGCTTCTGCCCGCTCGCGCTCGCTTTCGGTCCGCACACGCTGTTGCGATTCGCGATGTAGGGCGCTGGTGGTGCGTGCGTAACCGATCGAGGCCACCATAGCGACCATTACTAACAGGCTTAACGCCGTGGCGGTCAACGCAGCCAACGCCGGATTGCGCCGGCACCAACGCACGAGTCGTTCGACGGGCGTAATTCGTCGTGCACGAATCGGACGATCGTCGAGAAAGCACTGCAAGTCCTCGGCCAGCTCGCCGGCCGATTGATAGCGGTGTCCGGGATCGCGGGCGATGGCCTTCAGGACGATCGTTTCCAGATCGCGGGGGATTTGCGGATTTACCCGGCGCGGCCGTTGCGGTTCTTGCTGGCTTACTTGCCGCAACAGCCGATGGTGGCTCGTTTCGTCGAAGGCTGGCCGCAGGGTAAGAAGTTCGTAGAGTGTTAGGCCAAGATTGTAGACGTCGCTTCGAGCGTCCGAGTGTCCTTCGAATTGCTCGGGCGCCATGTAACGCAGCGTACCGACCATCCCGCCGGGTGTGGTCAGATCTTCGTGTTCGGCCAGTTTGGCCAGGCCGAAGTCGGTGACCCAAACCGTCCCACGCGCGTCGAGCAAAAGGTTGGCCGGTTTGATGTCGCGATGAAGCGTGCCCTGTTTGTGGGCGTAATGCAGGGCCCCGGCGACTTGCGCCCCAATGCCTGCCACGTTTCGCCAATAACGCGGACCGGCCGCCAGCGCTGCCGTGATGTCGTAATGGTGCGGGGCCTCGTCGGTCTTGTGTGGCTCTGCGTCAGGCGGGTTTGTCGCGGGCGGCGACGCAGGACTGCCGTTGCCCAGGCCGCTTGCCAGGACCGATGACGAATCGGACGATTCCGGATCGACCGGCGTCGAAAGACCTTCGTCCGACGCATCCGGCTTGTGGGCTCCCTCCGGCCCGGGCGAAATCGGCTCGAACTTGCCGAAAAGCAACGTCTGCGCCACGCGGCTGGCCGAAAACCCCACGGCCTGTTGCTGCAAGTCGCGTGCTTTGGCTTCGGTCGACGATCGCGACTCATCGCGGCTTAGTTCGTCGAGCACCCGATCGAGGCTGTAACCCTCGATGAATTGCATTACGTAGTAGTGTTTTCCATCTTGTTCACCGATGCCGAAGACGGGCACGATGTTGGTATGGTGGAGCTGGGCCGCCGCTTGGGCCTCGCGGCGAAATCGTTGTAAGCCCTCCGGAGTGGAAAGCAAGACTTCAGGCAACACCTTCAACGCAACGCGACGCCCGAGCGATTCCTGCTCGGCTTCGTAGACGATTCCCATTCCCCCCCGGCCGATCTCGCGCACGACGCGGAAGTCGCCCAACCGCTCCAAGGGCGGTTGCGACGACAGATCCATCGAGGTGTTCAACTGCAGTAGTTCCTGCCGGTCGGGCTTGAGGTCTTCCATCAATAACAGGGCAGGAAAGAGATCGCGAATGCGGTCGGCCAAGTCCGGATGCTCCTCGGCATATTCCGGTACGGAGAGAGCCTCGCCCTGACGCCGGCGTTCGAGAAACTCTTCGGCCAAGGTTTCGACCGGATCGCGAATGTCGCTGGAATCGGTCATTTGCACTTCGGATTTGGTTGTCCCCCGGTCATCCATCGAGAAAACCGGGGATTTCGGCCAACATGGTTCGGAAACGCTCCAGGGCGCGGATGTAACGTTTGCTGGCGGCGGCCGTGCTGATGCCCAACTCCAAGGCCACTTCGCTGTTGCTGAGTTCCTCGAAGTGTCGTAGCGAGAGGACCTCGCGATCGAGTGGTTCCAGGCTATCGAGGAGTTGCTGTAGCCGGATCTGCATCTCGATGCGAATGGCCGCGAGGCTCGGTGTCGTCAGACGCCCGACAACTTGCCGCGACAGCGAACACGAGTTGGCTTGCGGCATCGAGCCACGGTTCAAGGATACCTCTTGCTTGGCGTCGCGCATTTGGGCGCCCAAATGACGGCGATGAACCTGCATCAGCCGTTGGCCGGTCAGCAATCGCAACCACAGAAAGGGTGGTACGGCCGGATCGTCGAGATAGTCATTCAGTTGCCGCGAAGCATCCAGGAAGGCCTCTTGCAGCACGTCCGACGGATCGGCACGCCCGGCCACACGATCGTCCAGCCGCGCACGAACCATCCGTCGTAGACGGTCGCGGTTCTGCATGAATAGCTCCGCCAGCGCAGCCTGGCCTCCTTGCTGGAGTTGGGCAACCAGCTCCGCCGACTTTGCCGCCTGACTATCGGTGATACTATCCATGCCGTCCATTTTAGCCGATGAGCAGGATCTGGGGAGTTCAATCGTTGTGGCCCCCTCTGAGAGGCGACTCAAGCAACACCGGCCAGATATACCAACAGACAAATCAGTCGAAAACCGGCCACGCTTAGATATCTAACCACGAAAACCGCGGTCTGGACCGCAATTTCCCCAATGCGCATCAGAAATCGCGTATATCAAAGGTAAAAACGCTCGTTGGACTGCAACGTACCCGATGTCATGGCCACGCTTGCGAGGGCATTGAGGTGGGGGATTGGAGTGTGACCAACTCCAAATGACCAATTAAGCATCAAGCACTAATGGCTAGCACCGGCTACCCACTAATAACCACCGCTCCCTTTAGGGACTTCTGCACCTCGGCGAATGGAATGTCCTGGGGTAAACATCCCTGCTTGGCGGCCAGGGCGGCGGCAATCCCGGCCGCTTCGCCGAGCACCACGGAATCGCCCGTTACCCGATAGCTGGAGTGGGCCACGAAGTCGCCGCTGATGCAGCGGCCGGCCATCATCAGGCCGTCGACATCTTTGGCGATCAACGCCCGCAAGGGGATGTCGTAGGCCTTGGCCTTGATGCCGTCGGTTACGATGGCCTTGCTGTGCTTCGGGTCGATCGAGTGAATGTCGACTCCAAATTTCACACGGCAGACGCCGTCTTCGTGTCGGGCACCTTGGATGAGATCGTCGACCGTCACTTCGTACAATCCGTGGATCCGCCGTCCCTCGCGCACCCCGATGTACTCGGGCGAGACGACGATTTGCACATTCTTCCACGGTCCGCCCAGCGAACGCAGTGCGTCGACCAGCCGATGAACTTCCGCCCGACCGCGGATCGAGGCGGCGGTAATGTCGTCGGCATTGGTGGCCGATACGCCGTACTCGTGGTTGGCCATCATGCAAAATAACCCTTCGCAGTGGTAGAACATCGTCGGCGCCATGTACGACGGTTCCACACCGGCCCGCCGCATTTCTTCGAGCAGGTTCTTCTTCGGGTTGCCGTGGCCCTTGGGTTCGGCTAGCCCACGGACGAACGGGGCGACCGCGTTGGGATCCAGCCCACCGAGCAGCACGATCACACTCATCGGCTGGCACTGTCCCGTTTCGGGATGCCCGACGTCGAAACCGCACCCTGCCCGAGCGGCCAGGTCGCCGTCGCCGCTGGCATCGACGAACACCTTGCCGGCGAAGGCCTCGCGGCCCGACTTCGACTCAGTAATCGCCAATTTCATCCGACGCTCGTGGCGCGCGGCGCCGACCACACAGGTGTGCAGTCGAATGTCGACGCCCGCCTCGCGGCACATCTCCTCCAGGAGAAATTTCATCTGTTCGACGTCGTAGCCGTGGGCTCCGCCGTATTGCTTGTGGACGCCGCGGTCATGCAGCCGCTTGATCATCTCGGGCATGATGCCCCGCTTGTTGCCGGCGTCGAGAATCCAGCACAGCAGTCCCGACGTCCATACACCACCAAGGCAGCCGTTCACTTCGATCAATCGCGTTTTGGCACCGGCTCGGGCGGCGGCGATGGCAGCCGTTACGCCAGCCGGTCCGGCACCGCAGACCACAACGTCGGCTTCATCGACGACAGGCACATCGCGGACCGGTTCGCGGTAGATTCGGCTTTGCGGAAAACTGGTGTCCCGCAGCGTGTCGGCGGCTGCGAACGTCAATGTCGATCCAGACAACCCGGCTGCCAATGCGGTGGAAGTCTTCAAGAAGTGACGACGCCGAATAGCATTATCCATAGCAGACACCAATCTCCAGTAGCTTGTGTTCCAAGCACGGGTGCCATCCCCACGACAACGTGGGCATGCTGGGGTAAATTCAAAGCACGAAATCCGGAACAAATGCAAAACACAAATGGCCGAAATTCGAAACCTTTTCGAAGTGGGTGCCACTAGCTGCTTGTCAGCCAGTGCCGAACACGGGCATGCAAGCTGCCCGTGGCACCCGTCAGACGACAACAACAAACGGCTGCCGCTACTGAATAACCACCGATTCGTTGGTACCGCCGATCTTCACCACGTGCAGCTTTTCCGCCGTGGGATCGGCCAGGAGTTCCACGAACCCCTCGGTACAGTGTAATCGATAGTCGGTGCTGGTGTCCAAAACGACGAGCGCTTCGATGCCGGCGGGTAACCGTTCGAAGCCGTCGGGGCCCAACACACTCAAGGCCGTGGCCCAAGCGTCGGCCTCCATGGCCGTGGGGGCAGATACCGTGGCCGAAGCGATCCAGTTGGCCGCCTCGCCCGTGCGCGGATCGACGATGTGACTATAGCGCCGACCACCAATTTCCACGAAACGGGCGTAATTGCCGCTCGTGCAGACGGCGCCTTCGGCCAGCCGCAGTTCGATCGGTTGTTGAGGACGTTTGGGATGGACGATGTCGACCGGCCACAGGTTGCCGTCCGGCGGGCTGCCGAAACAGGCTAAATCGCCGCCCACGTCGACTACCCCCCCCTTCGCGCCCGACTGCTGAATCGCGTCCAACGCGCAATCGATGGCATAACCCTTGGCAATTCCGCCCAAATCGACGCGAACGGAAGAACGCCGCTTAGTCACTCCGTGGCTGGTCAACTCGATCAGGGCCCAGTTCGAGCTGGCTCGGGCTTGTTGGAGTTCTAGCACCGAAGGGGCACGGTTCCGCTTGCCTGCGTTACGCCAGAGTTCGATCAACGGTCGGCAGGTAACGTCGAACGCCCCGTCGGTCTGCTCGTACATCTGCTGCGAAGAACGGAGCATGTAGATGGTTTCGTCGGCGAGCGGGATTTCTCGTCCGGCTGCCGCGGCATTGAAGTGGCCCAACTCCGAGCGGGCGATCCAGGTGCTCATCCGCGCCTCGACCGAACGCAATACGGCTTCGGCCTTGCGGAGCGTTTGCTTGGCTTCCGTGCGGTCCTCAAACGGTACGACAGCCGCCATTCCGCAATCGGTTCCCATCACGGCCCTGCAAGGACGCATCACGGCTACCGAACGTCGGCTACCATGGACGGTGGTTTTCCAGAGCCCTACACTTACCAGGGTCGTTAAGACAACGATCAACGCGACGCCGATCCAGCGGTCCTTGCGGAAATGGAAAACGCGCCGTGGCAAACGGGTGGGGGCGGATGCCGAACTGTCGAACTCTTGCGCCACGGCGCAAGCTCGCCGGCACCGGCGGCCAACTCCGCGGCGAGACTGTTGTCCGACAGGACTTGGTGAAGGACCTCCCATCCGTAGCTCCAGGTCGTCAATAACCCTGGCGAAGCTGGTATCCCGCGGGCAAACCTTGCGGCCGTTTTATCGGGGCCTGTCCTAGGACGCCCTTTGCGTTATGCAGGGCTCGACAGGCGTTGCGGCGTACAAGAAAACCGTGATGCCAATGCGGGAAGCAGTCTCTGAGGGTGTAGTTCGCTCCGATGTGCGTCAATCGTTTGGTGTCGAGGCAGCCGCGTTTGGCGAAACCCAGGGCGGGTTTTCCACGTCCAGCTAGCGACAGCCGTCGGCCTCGATTACCACCTACCCCAAAACGGCATACTGCGATTGCGGTGGGTTTACGCGTATCGCAGTCGAGGATTGTGGGTCGGACTCCGATACCCCATTGTGGGGCTTCGAGTAGGTTTGCCGTTGTAGGGCTTATGTTAGGACCAACAGGGAATCACGCATTGTAATACTAGTTGGATCCAAAGTGCTATCCGAAATCCAGATTTTTTGCGACGGCTTGACCGTGCCTGGCACGTCGAACAGACTGAAGTGTTGTCGGTCATAATCGGTCCCGTACCTTAGGCCTGTCTGGAGTTGCTCGCAACGCACCCCTCTGTGTAGTTGGTTGCGAGGCCGGATTGCCGACCGTTTTTTCCCTCTTTTCGTGGTTGTTGCTGGCCATGCCGTTGCACATCACCTGTCCCGCCGGACATCGCCTGAGCGTTGCTCGGAAATTTGCCGGTCAGCAGATCCAATGCCCGGTTTGCCAGCAGATGGTTTCGGTACCCGAGGTATCGGAAGACACCGATAAGCCACGGAGCAAGCCCCCGCCGCTGCCAAAACATCGAACGGAAAAAGCGGCAAAGCCCACGGCTACACCGGAGACAGCCGTCAAAAAGCCATCGGAGGCTGAGCGCGCCCCCGCAGCGTTGGCGACCGCCAAACCCCTTGCCGAGGCCCCCGTAGCAGCCGATCCGCAGCCGCAGAAGCCGGTGCCCGACGAACCTGCAGAACGGGCGGCGACATCGACAGCAACTCCGCCGGCACTGCCGGTGACCTCCTCCACGGAGGCGTCCTCCTCTACTGAATCGGAAACGGAACCCGCGACGGAGAAGCCCGACGTCGAATCGCCACCTGTGCAGGCACCTACGGAAAACAAACGTCGCGCGGGGCGACGCGATCGGAAGCGACAGCGGCACAGCCCCCGTCGCGATACGCCCAATGGAGAGTCAGAGCCACTGGAAGAAACCGCCGAGTCGGTCGACAAGGCGGCCGTTGCTCGGGAGACTCCCCGGCGGCGGCAACGTGAAACTCAATACGTGCCGTGGGACGTCTATCGGGCCGATCCGGGGCGAATTGCCACCGTCAAATGGCTAACGCTGCTGTTGCTTGCGGCCGTGTTGTTCAGCCTGGCTCCGGTCGTCCGTCTGGGGCATCTCAATCTTGAAGCGGCTCCCGGCTGGGCTCGGGCGGTCGTGTTGCTGGCTTTGCTACAGACGGTTTTCGTTGTTTGGATGCTCAACCGTCCCGACTGGGCCACCGTTTGGGTGGTGATGATCGTGTTTGCCGCGGTATCGACGCTCTACGGCACGGCCACGGCGGTAGCTATCGCCACGCCACCGCATCAGACGATGCCCTTGGGCATGAGCGAAGTCCGCCAAACGGCGGCCGGCTGGTGTTTGTCGGTGCTGTTGCTGATGGCCCTGGCCACGTATTTCGCTGGCCGCGTGGCCAGTCGCTGGCGACGCGCCGTGCATCTGGAGATTGGAGCGAGGAATATGTTGGGGTGAGGTTCGTGGCTTGGGCACCCGTATGTTTTGGTTTGACGAAGACGAGACGGTTGCCTTGAGCTTCCGGCTTCACTTCCGAGCTTTCTTGCCTGTCGTGGCAAACTCGAAGTGGTTGGCGCCGGCGGCCGTGATCTTGGCTCGTAGTTCGCTCTGCACGTTGTACCGTGCAGGAATGACTTGGCCGATCTCCTCCGTGGTTTTGCCGGGTGAATCAGGGTCGGGGATTTGACGGCCCGTGGGCTGATAGGCGAGGATTTCCACCCGATACGAGCCGGCCGTTGGGCCCTTGTCGCGGGCGAGCAAGAACTGTCCGTCGGCAATCTTGCCACCGGCGGTCGGCCCCGACCCCAGAGGGCTGAACAAAATACTGCCGGAATTCAACGGCTTGCCATCGATCGTCACCGTGCCCGAGACTTCATAACGTGCAGACCCTGACCGCCCGCAACCGATCATCGTAAACGTTGGCAGCCAGAATAGCACGATGGCCGCCGCCGTGAGTCGGCACGTGTTGTAGATGCGTGGAGACATAGTGTTTCTTGCGCTCGTTCGATGGTTGAGAGGAGAAAGCTCGCGCGGTACGACCACCGGTCGTCGCCTGATGAGAAGATGTTTTTTGGACTACGGAAGACGAACGACCTCACCGCCTGCCTGGGTGCTCAAGGCTTGCCAAACCTCGTGTTCCACCGAGTCGTTGACGAAGTGAAGTGAACCGTCGCAAAGCAACGTATTCACGCCTCCCGGATGGCGGCTGCGCGAGGCCATGTAGATGTCGTCATAAGCGCTGGCATAGACACACGGCAGGCCGTCGACCGGCTGGTCGATACAGCGCCCCACGTCGGCTGCCGAACTGTTGGGTGTCAGCTTCGTGGTGATCTGGTAGCAGGTGGAATCTTCGTTCCAGAGCCGTCCGCGTTGGTCGCCACCGGTGTCGGCCTGCGGGGGTGCCTGGATCATCTCCATCATCGCCAGCGTGTTGCTCGTACCGTCGCGGATGTCGGCGATTCGGGCACCGTAGGCGAAGAAGAAGGGCGCCCGCTGGTTTAACTGGTCGCCATAAGTATTCAGTCCCCAGTTTATTCCGTAGCTGCCCTTAATTTCCGGCTTGCCGTCGTACGAGCGGTGAAAGGTGACCGACGAATCGCTTGCACACTGAAACATGGGCATCGCGGAAGCAATCGTCGTGTCCTGTTCGTAGAAGTGCTTCGTGAAGTCGTAGTTCTCGTGTCGCGTACCTAATTCCAGTTGGGGAAGCAGAAACAGGCAAAAAGGCGTTCGTTTCGACGTCGTCTCGTAGCTGCCGTCGGCCTTGTGCCCCACGCAACCCGGGGGAAAACTGCCGTGGGCCGTGTGGTAGTTGTGCAAGGCGATGCCCAACTGGCGCAGGTTGTTGCCGCATTGCATACGTCGTGCCGCTTCACGCGCACTCTGCACGGCCGGCAATAGCAACGCGATGAGGATTCCGATGATCGCAATCACGACCAAAAGTTCGACCAACGTAAAGCCGGGCCGAACGGAACGAGTCGTCGCCGATCGCAAGGAAGACAATCCCGCCGAGGAACTCCGTAGCATAGATCACCCCGCTATTGTTTTCTACTTCTACCCGTTCTCCGCTATGTGTACCACTGGCTCTGCCAGTGCGGAGAGCCTTGCGGCCAAAGGCACTGGCAGAGCCAGTGGCACACATGATCGTCGAAGGTATGCGATCCCGCGATTCTGGCACGCTACACTAGCCGTGACGAACACGCCACCTCGAAACGCCGAAGGCCGCGACACCCAACAACGTGCACAGGGCAAGCGTAGAGCTACCCGGTTCGGGAACCGCCAGATCGTTGAGCTCGTCGGCCGAGAGGGCGTGGTCGTAGATCCAAATGTCGTCGATGCGACCGTCGAAGTAGCCGCCCGGATCGCCGCGACCGATGCGCAGCTCGCCGTCGGTAACGCGAGGAACAACCGCTGTAGTCTTTTGCGCCAACGGGGTCGTTGTGTCGTCGACGAACAATTCGAAACTGGCCGTGCCGCTAACCGTGTCGTAGTCATAAGTAGTCGCTATGAAATGCCACTCGCCGGTCGTCACGGCGCCGGCACTACTATCGACGGAGACATTAGCCGTACCGGAATTGGCAATTGCCTGCAATACGGTGTTGTTGAACCGCAGCATATACACGTCGCTGCTTCCGCCACTGGCCGTTCCTACCAACTTGCGGACGATGTGGCGAACGCTGGCAACGGTGTCGGCTTTGATCCAAGCGGCCAGGGTGAAGCTGGTCGTCAGGTCCAGCAGATCGTCGTCGGCGACCGACACATAATCGGCCGTGCCGTCGAGTTCCAGAACGCCCGTGGCCCGTTCGGAATCGACCACGCCCGAAGTGGCTCCTTCCTGGAGTGTACCGTGGAGATTGTTGCCCGAGTCGTCGGAAGCATCGTCGGCCGTGTCGAAGCCATAATGGGCGATCAGGTCGGCCTGGGCCGGTTTGGCCACGCCGAGTGCAAGCAGAGCAAATCCAAGCATCGCTACCAGCCCGCGTTTGCCCATTGGGCGCGAACTTCTCCGCCGGCCGAACGCTGCAAGCGCCAATCCCGGTAACCCCAGGGCCAGAAGCAACCAACTCGCTGGCTCAGGCACCTGGTTGATCTGCACATTGTCGAGCATCACGCTTTCGTCGTAATCGTTCGTAGCGTAATCGTTAGTGTCGGCGAACTTCAACGTCAACGTTTCAACCTGGGCGATGAACGTCGCAGTGATCTCGGCAAAGTTGTCGCCCAACGAGTTGACGGCGTGTTCGGCGACGAGGATGTCGTCGGTCAGGGAGTTGCCCTCCAGGTAGACGGTCAGTTCCGAATGGCTGTCACCGTCGCGGGCCTTTTCCCAAAACGACAACTCGTATTCCTGCCCTACCACGAAGCCGCTGAGTTGCTGATCGATCGAAGCATTCCGACGGATGAAGGCAATCTGCAGGCCGTCGGGCACGTTGTCGGCATTGAGAAAGGGGGCCCGCGCTACGGCCGTCTGTGCGGCATCGGTCCAGACCGGGTTGAGCCCCGTTCCCAAGTCGTTCGGATTGGTGATCGTCCAACCGGTGATGGTACCTGTCGGCCCGTTGCCATCGGTAAGCACATCTGCTTCGAAACTGGCATTCGCGATGCTGATGGCCTCGGCACGAGTTTCCTCTCCTGCGCAGGCAACGACTAGCATAAGCACAACCATCGTGCTGGCTGCACGGAGCATCCACTTGAGCTTTCGGACTTTCATGACCTTTTTCTCCTCGTGCAAGGAACTTGTGTCGAGAGACGGTGTGAACAGCGGTTGATGGTTCGGTTTCACGGGTTTTGTCGGCATTGATGACGTGTGGTCATTCTTGCTTGTGCTGACCGGCTGAATCGTCGGTGGATTGGCGATGCGAGGGAGCGTGCCGTGGGACAATCTGAATGGCGTTGATTTGTGCTCGGGGTGTTCCCGCAAGCGTTCCGTGGGCGGTTAGCAGGACGGTCGACGAATTCAAACCGGCGAACCGTACGATGTTGCCCGCAGCCTCGGATTGTGCGGAACGTGCCAATTCCCCGGTCGAGTTGCGCAATAGCTCGTCTTTCACCACATGCGTGAAACGAAGCTGCTTCGGGTCCAGTTCGCTGCTTTCGTAAACTCGCAGTTCGGCCAGTTGTTCGAAAGCGGCATTGCGGCGGTCGCTTAACACAATCAGATCAAACGGCACCATATCGGCCGGAACCTCGATGCGCACCTGAATGCCGTCCTCCGCTGTCGATGCTTCGCAATCGAGGTAATAGGCCAAAGGCATTCCGTTCAACTCGGGATGGGTGGGGTTCAACTGATTGACCAACGGATGTCGCGTTCCGGCCGTCCACTGTACGACGGCTTCCGCGACGACCTGCTTGTTCGTATCGAGCACCTCGCCATCCTTGAGCACCCCTTGAATCCCGCCGGCAAGGTTCCAGTAAGTCGAAGAACTCGAACCGTACAGCGACGGGTCAGCACCCTCGGGCACGAAGTTGATGCCAATCGCCGATCGCTTCAGCGACGACGAACGGGGCAGGTCGAAGACAAATCGCGACGGTTCCGCAGCCAAACGTTGCGGCACCTGGCCCGATTGACAGCAGACCGCGTCGCCGGCTTGCAGCGTTAGCGGCTTCGCATTTGGGTTCGTCTCGCGTGCCGGCTCCACGGTCACGCGGCCTTGGAGGACGTGGACTTCGAGACTGGCATCGGTAGCGACGGCAGCGAACCGCGTGCCAAGATCGGTGATCGTCGCTAGCGGGGTTTCGACCGCGAAGCCTCGGGCCGTCTTGTCGACCTGAGCGGAGATCTCCCCATATTCGAGTCGGCTCCGCAGAGCGCCTTGCGGCGTGAATTCGGCAGGACCGCGAAGGACCACGCGTGCTCCACTCTGGAACGTGATTTCCGCCAACCCTTGCACAAGTCGAAGCGACTCGTCGGCTCTCAGCACCGAGCCCACGGCCAAGTCGCCGGCTTTGTCCTTCCAGTGGCAATTGTGGACTTTCGTAAGTCGGGCGACGATGCCATCAGTCTGCGCACCAGGTTGAGGCGTCCAACGGTTGGCCGCCATGAAACGGCGATGGAAGTCGCCCGAAACCCAGGACATGCCTACGATCAACACAACCACGCTGATAGCCGCTACGAGGATTGAGAATCGGGCCGGGTGGTTACGGTAGCTCATGACATCAACCGCTTGCGCGACAAGCCCCCGGCGATCGGCGGCGGCAGACGGCGGGTCGCCGGAAGTGACAGGTCCGTCGAGGAGGCCGCAAACGGGAGCCGTTCGCCAATTCAGCAGGGCATGGGTGGTTGTGAGGTCGTAATACACCTGCCGTAGTTCAGCATCGTCGACAAGAAACTCTTCGAGCCGTCGCCACTCGGACCGCGAGAGGCACTCGTCAAGAAGCTTGGCCAGCAAGCCGGCAAACTCAGGTTTTTTCGACGATGGATTCATGCGGCCGTTTCCTCAGCTCGGAGTCTCTTGGGCCAACGTGCGCCGAATACACTCGCTCAGCACCGCCCGAATGCGATACAACGATTGCGAAATGGAAGCGGCCGTGCGTTGCACCAGTTGCCCGATTTGCGAAGGCGACATGTCTGATTCGTAACGCCAGTCGACAAGCTGCCGGTCCTTGGGCCGGAGTTTATCGAGACACTGCTCCATGGCCTCGAGCCGGTCGTGTGCTTCGCCCGAGTCGGCCGGACACTCGTCGGCGAATTTTTCCAGCAACTCCGTTCCGAAACACAGTCGGTCACGTTGTTGCTTGCGACGGTAGGTAAGGACTTCGTAGTAGGCGATCGTCGACGCCCAGGCTCCAAAATTGGTACCGGGCTGGAAGTCGGCCTGTTGGGCAAGCAGTTTGAGATTCACCTGTTGCAGCAAATTGGCGGCATCCGCCCGATACGGCAGTAGCCGTACTACGTAGGCATACAGTGCGCTTTGGTGGGCGACCAACTGCTCGGTGAACTCCTGCTGGTTCGCCTTCGACCCGTCCGTCTCGCTGGCGGCTTCCGGACTCGTGACTGCCGGATCGGGAGCCGAGGAATCGGAAGCCTTCGGTTTCGGATGCAATGAGCCCATGGAGACGAGATGTGAACAGAAGACCGTGGGAATGTTGGGCGTAGAATAAGCCCTTCCAGACATACAAGGCGGCAACTCGGATAATCTCATTCGCTTTCTTCCAAGACTACCTTCCCGGTGGTGGTTCTTCTTGAATTTGTCTGATCAGCGAAGCAATGGCACCCCCCGATTGACTGTATTGTGGTCTCGCTGTGTAGTTCACGTGGGGGTCGTGAATTCTGCCGCTGGGGGCGATCTGAGAGCTATACTTCACGGTACTACTAACCTCAAAGACCGTTTAGTTTTTGACAAAGATTGGCGACCATCGGGAGCAGGTTCTTGCCTGGGTGTGGTAGCACCGTTTGATTGGCGGCCCTGTCGCCCTGTGAATACTCCCTATCCATCCTGGCATCGGTGAGGCGAAACCGAGAGGACACCGGCATGTGCGACATTCGCCAGCAGTGGCGCGACGTGGTCCGAAAATACATTTCCCACTGGGAGATGCCCGACAACGATGCCGTCTGGGCACCCGAGTTGGAGACGTGTTGTCGCAGCCGGCTGCGCGAGATCCAGGGCGAAAAGTTGGCCGTGGCCTATCGCTACCTTTGGCAGTGCAGCCCGTTCTACCGCCAGAAGTTTGAACTGGCCGGGCTGGGGCCCGATTCGGTCCAGGGCATCGACGACCTGATCAAGATTCCTGTCACCCAGCGCGAAGAATGGGTCGAGGACCAAGAGGCCCATCCGCCCTGGGGTACGTTTTCGCCCATCTCGCAGGAGTATTGGCTCGACGAGGGTTGGATGTTCTACAGCACCTCGGGTACGACGGCCAAGTTTCCTCGCGTGTTTCGCCACACTAGCCACGACCGCGATATGTGGACCTACCTCGGTGCTCGAGCATTGCACGCCATGGGCATCCATCGCGGCGACATCGCGCTGATTTGTTTTGCCTACGGCACCGCTACAGCCTTCTGGGGAATGCACTACTCGCTGAACATGATGCGGATTCCCATTATTCCCGGCGGCGGGGCCAATACCGAACGTCGGGCGATGTTCATTGAAAACTACCGTCCCACCGTGCTGATGGGTACGCCGTCGTACGCCATGTACCTTGGCAGAAAAATGGAAACGACGGGCCTTTGTCCTCGCAAGAGTTCCATCCGGCTGCTTTGTCTTTCCGGCGAGCCGGGCGCCTGCGTACCCGCGAGCAAAAATCGGCTGGAAGAACTCTGGGGTGCGGAAGCCCACGACCACTTCGGCTGCACGGAAATCGCCGGCCCACCGGTTGGGTATACGTGTGCGTATCAAGTGAACCGTGGCCAGGGGCAGGTCGAATCGCACATGACCGAGGACATCTACATTCCCGAGGCCCTCGATCCCGAGACCCTTGAACCGGTTCCCGAGGGCACGCCAGGCATTTTGGCCGTAAGCAATCTGTTCAGCGAGTCGCACCCCATCCCGCGCTATCTGATGGGCGATTGGGTTACCATCACCACAGAGCCTTGCGGATGCGGCCGTACCCACGCCCGGGCGATCGGCGGTCTGCAAGGCCGCAACGACCGGCTGTTGAAGATCCGCGGTTTGATGTTCTTTCCCGCGGCTATCGAAGACGCCATCCGCTGTCAGCCGGAAGTAGGCGACGAGTTTCGAGTAGAAATCGACCACATCGACGACATGGACCAGATCCGAGTCACAATTGAACCAAACCCCGACAACGGGCAGATGGACGACCGGCGACGGAGTGAGAAGGTCGCCCGGGAGTTGAAGGGCCTGTTGGGGATTCGGGTGGATGTGGTGGTCGTGCCTTACGGTTCGCTCGCGCGTTCACAGTTCAAGTCGGACCGCGTCGTCGACCGGCGTCCCAAACTACGGCCTTCGACCGACGGGCCGAATTAGCCGCCGGGTTTTCGTGGCGTCCCCTATACGGGTGCCATGGACGGCTTGTCCGTCCTTGCCGAAACAGGAGCAGATTTTTCTGGCCCTGGCTCTCGTTGCGTGGTTACTTCGGGGGGTGTTAATTTGACTAAGGGGTCGGGCTGGTGTTATAGTGCGACTGTAGTAAATCGGTACTCTGGGTGAGATAGGGTGCTGCGGCCCCTGCCCTGCTTTCCCAGTCGCCTTCATTCATTGGGGTGTCGACGACGCTAGGGGTCTGCGCCATGCTGAAGAAGTCGGAGAAGACGAAATCGAAAATCCTAGTAGCCCGGGCCGACAAAGAACCGCTGGAAGGTGTTGCCAACCCGGGCCCACATCAGACGTATCGTAATCCCCGCATCTCGATCGAGACGCGGCAACTCAACGGGTTGCACCCCCACGCCGTTCGCGTGGCAATGTTCTACGCGGGAATCTGCGGTACCGATGTCCATGTGGTTCAGACCAATCCGGAGACGGGGTACATTCGCTGTTCCGCCCCGTTGGATCTTTCCGGCAAGGGCCGCGTGATTGGGCACGAGGGTGTCGGCAAGGTGTTGGCCGTTGGTCGGGAAGTGCGCCACGTGAAGCCCGGGGCGTTTGTTACCTTCGAGTCGATCATCGTTTGCCACTACTGCGATGCGTGCCGCAAGGGCCATTTCAATCAATGTCATCGGGCCAGGCTGTTGGGCCTGGAAAAGGACGGTTTGTTCGGCACGATCGTCGACGTCCCTTCGCTGCTCACCCACGAAGTAACCGACTTGGCCCAAAGCGACCGCGGACTTCGTGCGGCCGCCTGTGTGGAGCCGGCTGGGGTGGCCTATGTGGCGTGTCAGAATACGCACGTTTCGGCGGGCGATGTGGTGGTGATTTTCGGAGCCGGTCCGATTGGCATCTTCTCGGCCATGCTCTGCAAGCTGGTCTTCGGCGCTTGTCGGATCCACGTGGTCGAGCCCGTGCCTTTTCGTCGGGCGTTGGTGCGTCCCTGGTGTGACGAGGTCTACACGGTCGACGAGTTTTTCGATAACCATCCTCGGTTGATCGACGTGTTGATCGAAGCCTCCGGTGAGATGAGCAACGTGGATCGGTGTTTTCGCGCGCTAAGTGCCAACAGCCGTGTAGCATTGCTTGCCCGAAGCGGCAAGCCGCTGACGCTGACTGCCGTCGATCACATGATCAGCAACCAGATCACGGTGGTCGGCTCCCGGGGACATCTCTGCGGGGCGTTCAGCGATGTGTTGCGATTGTATCGCACCGGGCGGATGCCGTTGGATCAGATCGTGACCGATGTGGTCGACGGACTGGACGGCTTGGCCGATATTCTCAGCACGCCTGAGCAGATCGAGCACGACAGCTGCAAGGTGTTGGCCCGGTTGAACACGTTGTCCACCGCAGCCCGCGATGCCGACGAATGCCGGGAATCACTGCTGATGTCGCGGCACACGATGTCTTAATGAGGTGATGACCAAGCCCAAGTTTCAATGACCAATGAAGTCCCAATAACCAAGTTCCAATTGTCGGTCACCGGTTACCGCGTGACTTCAGCATTGGGACATTCGAGCTTGGCACTTCATTGGTCATTGTGGTTTGGTCGTTGAGACTTCTCCAGGGCCATGCCCACGCAAGCGTGGGCATGGCACCCGGCATTGGATTGCCCAGAGATTTCTACTGGCAAGACTCACGCCATCGAGGCGTCGGGCGTTACCCGCTTGAGGTTGGGCGTAATGTCTGTGTCCACGTCGCCCAACGCCCAGGAGATGCCGCCGAGGACGATCTTCTGGAAGGTGTCGTTGGTCCAGACGTCTTCGCGATGGCCCATCGACGTGTAGAACACGCGGCCCTTGCCGTGCATCTTCGCCCAGGTGGCGGGGAACGAGGGGCGTTGGTAACGATCGCCCGTCATGCCTTCGGTGTCTTGAACGAGGATCACGTGCATCTTGGGGTTGAGCTTGGCCAGCACGTACCATTCGTCCTTCATGCGGAAGCCGTCGCCGAGACCTTCGACGCCGGGAAACTTCGGCGAGGTGAGCTTCATCAGGGCCTCTTGCTGGGCACCGTGAGTGACGAACTCGCCGCCGATCATGTCGATATAGGGATCGACGCCGCCGGAGCGGAACGTGTCGGTGGCGGCATGGAAACCGACGAACGGTTTGCCGGCCGCGATGGCATCGAGGAGTTTCTTCTTGCCGGCTTCTGACATGGGCGGCGTCTTCTGTTTGTTTTCGTTGGTCAGATTGCCCGAGGTGTAGAAGGCGATGGCGTCGAACTGGTCGAGATCGCCGTCGAAGATTCGGCCGTCTTTGCTGGGAATCACTTCCAGGTTGGCCTTCTTGCCCATGTCGATGAAGACCTTTTCGGAATGGGCCAGTTCGTCGCCGTTGCGCTTGACGACGGAGTGTTCGAACCCGGCACTTCGGGTGAAGTAGAGGATGCGGCGCTTCTTACCCTCGGCACCGGCCGCCCAACCGAACGGAAAGGCCGAGAGGCTCAAGAAGGTTGCACCGGAGATCGCCAGCATTTCACGACGTTTCATAGTAGATGCTCCAAGTTGGAAAGGTGGGGGGGTGGCTTGTTCGTATGGTTCCCACGCCGCAGTGTGAGAACAAGGAAATGTCCAATGACCAAACCTTAATGACCAATGAAGCACCAAGCTCGAACGCCCAGACGCTGACGTACAGCGGGTGATTGAGACTTCCTTGGTCATTGTGGTTTGGTCATTGCGACTTCTGCAAGGGCGTGCCCACGCAAGCAGGGGCGTGGCACCCGATTTTCAGTCCTGACGTATACTCCAGTATAGCCGACCAAACGGTGGGAGACAAAAACCTCATCGCGAGATGGTTCCCGGCTCGGGTACCACGCGCATTCGGCGGTTGGCGTGCGGGGTTACCTGGTGGTAGTTCGGCGTGACGTCGGCGTCGACGTGGCCCAAGGCCCAACTGAGACCTCCCAGGGCAATTTGCTTGAAGATCGGGTTGGTCCAGACATCGTACCGATGGCCCAACGAGGTGTAGAACACGCGGCCTTTGCCGTGCATCCGCGCCCAGGTGGCCGGATACGGGGGACGGTTGTACAGTCGGCCCTTCATTCCGCGCGTCTCCTGCGCGAGGATCACGTGCATATCGGGGTTGTACTTCTTGAACGCATACCACTCTTCCAGCAACGTCAGGCCGTCGTCAAGTTCCTCCACGCCGGGGAAGTTCGGCGAGGTCACCCGGAGCGAGGCCTCTTGCTCCCAGGCGTGACCGCAGAACTCGGCGCCGAGCATGGTGATAAACGGATCGATCTTGGTGCCGGCCTTGCAGAACGTGTCGGTGGCGGCGTGGAGACCGACAACCGGAAGGCCGTTTTCGATGGCGTCCATCATCCGTTGCTTGCCGCGCTCGGTCATTTGCGAACTGAAGTATTCGCCCGGCTTGTTGTGACGCAGCAGGTTGCCGAAGCAATACAGCACCAGACAATCGTAGTGCGAGAAATCGTCGTCGAATAGGCTGCCTTCCTTGCTGCAATCGACGTCGAAACCGATTTCGTTGCCCCACTCGATAAGAATCTTCTCGGAGAAACTCAGTTCGTCGCCGTTTCGAGCGACGGCCTCATGCTCGAAACGTACGCTCCGCGTGAAGTAGAGCAAGCGGGGCCTTCGCCCATCGGCCGACGGCGTCCAGCCCGAAGGAAACGTCGACGGCTCCTGGCGGCAAGCCTCGGCGTTGGCCAACTCTTCGGAGCTTTTCATCGAGACGACTCCCGTAGTATCGAGGGATGCAATCGCAGGGATCGGAGCAGCTCTTCTTATCTTAGTTATCAACTCACTGGTCGCCAAGCGACTTGTGGAAAGAGACCAGAGGTTAGCGGCGAAAGGCGAGGGGCACGAGGCGAGCAACATGGGTGCCATGGGCGGCTTGTCCGCCCTTGTTGCCACGGCAGCGACGAAACACCACCACCATCCACGCCGCATAGTACCCAGGTCGGGGGCCGAATTGCCAAGAACTAGACATCCATAACCAAGGAAACACCAAACTCGAATGCCCAAACGTTGCAGTCGCCAAACGTTGCAGTCGCCAAACGTTGCAGTCGCCAAACGGCGGGAGACTGTCGATTGAGACTTGGGCCTTGAGACTTCATTGGTCATTGCGGTTTGGTCAATCGAGCTTCTATTTTCAGCCCTGCTCTGATCCCCTATCCTATCCCCTGCTGCTCCCTAATCCCTCGCCTCTCGCCCCACATTAGAACAGCCGGCGCTGGGTGGGACGGCCCAACGGATGGGCGTTGTAGCCGTGCTCCTGCAACCGGTCGACGAAGCTCTCCGGGCCGTGAGTGCAGTAGATCACTTCGGCATCTACCCGGGCGACTGCCTCTAACAGCTCGTCGTAGTCGGCGTGGTCGGAAAGCGGCAGGGCATGATCCACCTGAAGGCGGTACTTCGTCCGTTCGTCGACCGCCCAGCCGGTTACGGCAATCGACACCTGGCGTCGTTCGATTCTCAAATGCCCTGCCGTGGGAGGCGAAACGACGGCCCAACCTGGCCGTGGCTCCTCGTCATTGCGTAGCAATTCGTAGCGACCCAGCGACATCCCGCACGCTTCGTAAACCTGGCTCACCGCGTACGCCAAACGGTGTTGCAGCACCGGAATGCCGTGATCGTTCAACAGTCGGGTGACCTCTTGGCTCTTGCCGAGGGCGTAGGCCATGACGACCGGCACCGCGCCGTCGTCCAGCGTTTGCTGCACGAGGGCAACGAACTGGGCGATTACCTGCTCGCGCGGCGGCAGGCGATACTCGGGCGTTCCAAAGGTCGATTCAATCACCAGAATGTCAGCGTGCGGCAGTTCGGCCGGTGCGGCGGTGGCCGAGTCGCTCAGCTTGAAGTCGCCCGTGTAAAGCAGCGATCGCCCAAGCTGTTCGTCTTCAGCCAAGAGCATGGCCGAGCCCAGGCAATGTCCGGCCGGAAACGTGGTTAGCTTCAAACCACCGAAGCTAAGCGGCTGCCGGTAGGGCATCTCTTTGGTCAAACGCGGGCCAAGTCGCAGATGGAATAACGCGGCCGTCTCGGGCGTACACAGCGTGAACATGTGACGCGCCATGTGGTCGGCATGGGCGTGCGAGATAAACCCCCGCGGCTGGCGACGCGGAATGTCGATCGACAAATCGGCCTTGGTCAGTTTGAGGCCGTTTTCCCAGTGAAACATCAAAAAGGGACTAGGGGTTGGGGGCTAGGGAATAGAGATTTTTGATTGGGGATTTGGGATTTATGATTTGGGACTATGCCGCTTGCGGCTTCGCACCCCCGGCGATCAAAGCAAATGCCGCGCCTTAATCTCCAAGTAACGGTTCACCAACGGTGCCGTGAGGCTCTCGGGAAAGGTATCCAATGTGAGCACCCCGCGACTGGCCAGATCGTTGAGAACCTGGTGGCGCCAGGCCAGGATGTCGGCCGCTGCCGCTGCACGCCAAAGCTCGTCGCCGCGAGGGTTTTCCACGTCGACCGCATCGAACAGCCGCCGGTCTCTCAGCAATACCCCCAAGGGCAAGTGACGACCGGCCAAATTGCTCAGATATCGATCGATCTGATTGGCATTCACCTCATCGATCAAATTGGTAATCAACACCACAAGCGAACGTTTGCGGCAGTGCGTGGCCAGATAGCGAAACGCTTGGTCGTAACGCGACTCGACCAGTTGCGGAAAGCGGTCGAACGAGGCGTGCAGCATCCGATTCATCTGCTGCATGCCGGATCGCGGCGGCAGGAAACTGTGGATGCCGTCGGAGAACGAGATCATGCCCACCGAATCGCCTTGTCGCAGTGCCACGTAGCTGAGCATCAGCATGGCGTTCAGACCGTGGTCGAGTAGGCTCAGCCCGGTTGCCCGATTAGTCATCATCCGGCCGCAGTCGATCAGAAATACAATCCGCTGGCTCTGGCTCGATTGATACTGCTTGACCGTGAGCTTGCGTCGTCGGGCCGTGCTGCGCCAGTCGATGTGTTTGTAGTTGTCGTCGGGCGTGTAATCGCGCAGCCGTTCGAAGTCGTGGTCCTGCCCGATCTTCCGCGTGCGACGTACTCCCAGCAGGTTGAGCCGATCGGTCCGGGCCAGCAGGGCGTATTGATGGAGCTGTTGCATGTCGGGATAAACATGCAAGACCGTTTCCACTGGGTATTCGATCAATCGTTGCCAAAATCCTCGGCGGCTGACCACGCGAAGGTGAAACCGCTGGAGGGTAAACGCGCCACGACGACCCGGCCGTAGCACATAGTGCAAGGTGTGGCGGCTACGCGCTTCCAGTGTGCGGTCGAATTGCGCCGGATCGGGATTCAATTCTAGGGGAACCCCGTCGCGAATCGACACCTCGAAGGGCTGCTGGGCCAGGTTGCGGATCGTCAACGTCACCCGATGTGCCTTGGCCAGCGAAGCAATTCGGCCGGTTTCTCGTTCGACGAGAAATGCACTGCGGCGGGGAAGGCTTCGAACGTCCAACGCAACAAACGCTAGCAGGGCGCCGTCGATCAGCACAATCAACCACACCAGTCCGCCAGCTGCCGGGGCCAGCAACAACAGCGAGGTGAGTGCAGGCACTAGGGCCACGAGAATCATGGACTGGCGCGGAAACACCTTCCACGCCCAGGCCAACAGTCCCAGCGGAACGGCCACGGTGGCTAGCTTCAAAACGGCAATCGCCAGGGGCGTCACAGCCTGGGTACCTCCACCGAGCCGATTAATTCCTGGAGCAATTCGTCGGCACTGTGCCCTTCGACTTCGGCTTCGGCGGCCAGAATCACGCGATGCCTTAGCGCGGGCAAAGCCAGCTCGACCACGTCGTCGGGCACGGCGTAGTCGCGGCCGTGGAAGGCAGCCAATGTGCGCGCGCCCTGCATCAGGCTGATCCCCGCCCGGGGCGACGCTCCCATGTGGAACTGCGGCCATTGCCGGGTTTGTCGGACCAGCGTGTTGATGTAGTCGGCCAGCTTAGGATCGACATGAACCTGACCGTTTTGTTGTGTGACCGAAACAATTTCCTCGGGATTGGTTACCGTATCGAGGTTTTCCAGTTGGTTGTCGACCTCGACCTGGGTGCTGTGCATCGCGAGAATCGCGGCCTCTTCCTCCTGGCTCGGATAGTCGATTAGCAGCTTGAACATGAAGCGGTCGAGTTGAGCCTCGGGCAGGTTATAGGTGCCTTCGGCTTCGATCGGATTTTGGGTGGCCAATACCAGAAATGGTCGCTGAAGCTTGTGACTGGTGCGTTCCACGGTCACCCGGCATTCTTGCATGATTTCCAGCAACGCAGCGTGCGTCTTGGCCGGCGAACGGTTGATCTCGTCGGCCAACAGCAGTTGGGTAAACACCGGACCGGGCCGGAAACGGAAATCCTGGGTCTTCATATCGAAGATCGGCGACCCGGTAATGTCCGACGGCATCAGGTCGGCCGTGAACTGAATGCGTCCGAAGCGGCAACCCAACACGCGGCCCAAAGTGCGAACGAAGAGCGTTTTTCCCAACCCCGGCACACTTTCGATGAGCACGTGACCATTGGAAAAAAGAGCCACCAGGGTGCCCAGCACCAGTTCGTCCTGGCCGACGAATACCTTGCGGACTTCGGCCGTAATGCGATCGAAGAGCCGCTTGGTAGGCGTGTCGGCCACGACCGGTTCAGCGATCGTCGGTTCTTGCGGTGTGTCTTGAGGCGTATTTTCAACGGGTTGCGTCGGGTCAATGCTCATGGTGCTTGGCGTTAATCTCGGGTTGTTTGTTGATAGTGGAGCAGTCGGGTCATGGCGTACGCCCGATCGCCGCCGCGTTTGAGTAGCGTTGCCATGGCGTCGATGTGTTGGCCGAAATCGGAGGTCGTGACCAGCGGCAATTGACGCGGCCGGCCGAAGATCGGCATCCGCACGAAACAGAATAAGATGCCGACAATCGCCAGGTGGAAGAGAATCCAATTGGTCGGCCAGAGATTGAAAATCGCCAAGCCGGTCGGCATTTGCGGAGCCGGGTCGGTCTCGCGGATCGGCGGCCCACCGGGACCGCTCTCCACGAACACGACGTTCTTTGCCGCCGGGCCCACCTCGTCGATCAGCTTGCCGGCCAACTTGCGATGCTCGTGATTGATCAGCGGAAGATTCAGCAGGAACGAACCGTTGGCCACGACGATCAACTGGCTGTCTTCCCACTCGTCGCATAGCACCAGGGCGTCGCCCTCCGATTGCAGAACGACGTCGGCCGTCGACATGGGGCTGAGTTCAATTCGGGCGTTCAACTCGATGTCGAGTTTGGCCGGATCGATGCCCTCGGTCCAGTCGGAGTCGCCTTGCAGGGTGCGTACTTCGCGAGGTTTCGCTCCCCGTGTGACGACGAACCACTCGCAGTCTTCCGACGCCGGGAGGCCCAAGCGACGTTGCTGGACGCGATTTTTTTCATCAAGGACTTGCGTTTGGACCAGTGGTTTTTGCGTTGCCGAGGCACCGGTTTTCATCCGGGTCCAATAGTCGACCGCCGCGTCGTAATCTCGGGCGACGTAGACCAGCGTTCGCCCGGGCGTTTCGTAGAGCCATTGTTCGAGCCACTCGCGGACGTCCTCGCTAGGCGTTTCGTAGTCGTCGGGAAACCAGACAATACAGTCGGCCCGTTCGGCGACGCGCGGCGAGAGGGTGCGAGCTGAGTAGATATTGTGGCCCTCGTGACGAAACATATCGGCGAACACGGAAGTCCCGTTGACACTCTTGCCAGCATTGATTCCAGCCCGTTGTCCATAGCCGTTTTCCACCTCCTCGTCGCAGCCCACCAACAGGGCGCAGCCGAAGACCACGCATGCGAGACGGCAGAAGGTGTTCACAGGAAGTTTCATCGCGATGATTGTTTTCGAGGTGATTTCAGCACAACGGGTAGCCTCGATGGCTCTGCTATCGGGGCTACTCCTGATTTGTATTTATTTCGATATTCGTATTCCGGGTTTGTCTTGCTCGGTGAGTCGTTGAAAATCGTCGAGCTTTGCCCAGCACGACTCGAACCGCGGCCGCTGGAGCGGGTGGCCGCCGAAGAAGACGTCTTCGAAGGCCACCATCGTCTCGTTGACCACGTCGCGCAAGCGGCGGCGACTCGTGCCGACCTCGCGGAGGTACTGCCGGTTGGTCTTGCCCTTGGTCAGGCGAATGATGTGGTGCTTGTCGAGTTGCACCAACTGGTGACTGAATAAGTAAACGACCGCCCGAGCGTAGTCACCCGCCAGGTAGGCATCGCGGGCTTGTCCGAGCAAGTCGAGCTTGCCGGGTTCGACGGGAAAGGGTAGGGCCTCGACCCGTTCGGCGTCGCGGCCGTCGTCGTTCGTGGCGGCGGTTGTAGATTCGTCCTCCATTGGGCTGCGGAAGTACCGCACGAGCAGATACACCACGGCGGCCACCAGAAGGGCAACCAAGATCCAAAAAACCCACGTGGCCAGATCCTGCGGCCAAAGCCAACTGAGGTCGGGCCATTTGAACTGCCAGTTGGGCCAGTTGTACGGCGGGCGGAGGTTGACACGTTCGACGCCGTCGGCCTGGGGGTCGTACCACGGATAGTCCGACGGCCACCAATGGTCTAACGCCTCGCGGCCGGCTTCGACCGACGCTTCGGGATCGGCCGCCGTAAGGCAACTCGTCAGGATGAGTGCGGCCAGTGGGGTCATGTCAGTTGACTCGTTATCCGGTTACCTTCCGCCCGCATCAGCAACTCCACTTCCCAACCTTCGCGGCAGATTCGCAGGTTGAGATAGGCCAAAAATCGAGCCACGGCGAAAAATCCCACGACGAGCCATAACGCCAGGGGGAAATAAACCGAGTAGGCAGTAAGACCCCATTGCCAATCGGCCACCAGCAGCCCGCACATCACCCAGGAGGCCAACCACACTGAGCCAAACAGCAACGAGCCGAAGCAGACGACGGTCAGCCAATGGGTGAAAAGATCGGACTGGTAGCCCGCGTGCAACACACGCCGGCGTCGCGGCGTGGTCATCCGATCTTTGCGACGCGAAAACATCGGGTTGCGTTCCAAGAGGATGATTTCATTGAGATACGGCCACGACACGAACAACAGGAACCAGGTAATCACCCAGGGAATCAGCAGGGCGCGAAGGATCACCTGGTACCAGATCAACTGCGGCAGCGATTGCCATATTTGCAGGGCGATTTCCCGCGGCCGGGGTCGCTCGGCAAACAGCGAGCGGCCCAGGTAAACCGTCAGCGGCGCCGTGGCCAGCGGGAGTTCCCAGATTACGAGCAACAGCATGTACCACAGATAGCCGGCAGGAAAGCCGACGTCGTCGTCGATCTCCAAAGAACCGGACAACAACCACGCATTGAGCAGGGCCGCCGGCACCGCACCCGCTAAGAATGCCCCGATCAACGGCCACCCGTGAGCGCGAATCACCCGAAGTGCCAGATCGAGCAGTTCCAGATGGCTCCGCTCGCGAATGGCAATCCGCGTGTTATCGAGTTGAGTTCCCGAGTTCTCCACAGTAGTCATCCGGTCTCTTTTTCGTCATTCGCCGCAAATGGGTTGTAATTCGCAAATGGGTCGTAATTGTCGTGTGTCGAAGTCATGTCGACCTGATCTTCCGCCCGTTGCCCGAGTACCACGAAGTAATACATCAACAGGCCGCTGGATACAATGGCCACGGCAGCCTTCAATTCGTAGGGAGCGGCGGACGGCGAGACAAAGCCCTCGATCATGGCGGCCAGAGCGAACATGACCATCGCCGCGCCCATGATGGGCATAGTTTCGACCGCCGTGCGACGCAACGACGCGGCACGCGTGAATCCTCGAGTGTCGATCAGCGAAAACCCTAGCCGCATCCCGGCGGCCGCCGAAAGGACGATGGCCGTCAGTTCGAAAGGACCGTGCGCGGTGACAAAATGGAAGAAGTTTTCTGCTTGCGGCTGATTGGCCATGTAGCCGAACGCCGCACCGAGCACGGCTGCGTTGAATACGGTTTCGTAGAGTCCTCCGACGCCGAACAACATCCCGAACGCGAAGCAACGCAAACCGATGCTTGTGTTGTGGAAGATATACATGCCGGTTCGCGTGGAACCCATCAAGGGGCCTCGCTGGGCCTGCACATGAATCGGCTCGGCGAAGCTTTCTTCGAGCTGAAGCATCATGTCCCGGCCCATCACGCGTTCGGAGAACTCGTGCGAGCCGTAGGCCAGGAAGGTCGAGAGTAGAAAAACACCCCAGAAGATAATAAATGCCAGCCGCACGCAGTTGTCGGTGAACAGGATACGGGGAACCTTCACGAACAGTTCGTGCCGCCACGTCGCCCATTTGAAGGTTTGCGCCCGATAAAGCTGGTTATGGGCACGGCCGACCAGTTGGTGCAGGTAGTTCACCGTGCGGGGCGGAAGCTGGTAGGCGTCGGCCAGGGCCAAATCGGCGCAGACTGCTCGATACAGCGCGGCGAACCGATTGACGGTCTGTGCTGGCACCTTGCGGCGCGAGCGCCCTTCGAGTGTCGAGCAGAGCAGTTCCAGCTCGTGCCAATTGGCTCGACGAGATTCCAGCAGTTCCGAGACTTTCACGCGGAGGTTGTCCTGTTTGGGGTTTCCACAATAACCGGGGCCTCGTCCACGGGCGGCGGACCTGGGGGCAATCCTACTAGCAGTCCGACGGGCAAGCCATCGTCGACCGAGGCAAAGGGCGATTGGCCTGGCGTGTCGCCGTTGCCGTGGTTGTTGCCGGCGCCATGATCGGTGACGAACGTGCGATGGTATACGGCACACAACAACTGGTCGGGGCTCGTTTCCGATGGCAGACGAAATCGTTGGCACAACGGGGCGGCCAAATGTCGAGCGATCTCCTGGCGACGCGGTAGCGAAAACATCTGTCGACGCTGCACGTAGGCGGCCAACGCCCGGGCAAGCGAGCGACTAGCTTCGAAGCTGGGCGGAATCCGGTCGGCCAGGCGGACCACGTCCGGGTCGTCGATCCGCGCGACGCCGTGAAGCCATTGCCGCTCTTCGATCACTACCATCGTGCCGCATACCAGATCGCCCAGCCGCTGGAAACGGTTGTTGGCCATTGTGGTCAGCAGGGCCAACTGGTAAGTGAGGATACCGCGGCCGATGATGCCCATTTCGGCGGGCAGCATGAACAACGACGGTTGTCCGTCCAATACCCGCAACACGTTGCGCAACACGGCCTGCAGTCCATTGATCGGTTGGCCGTCGACCGTGACCACGCGGATGCCCATGATCCGTTTGCCGGGTGTCTGGCCGTTGAAAAACGCTTCGAAGAACCCCCCGTAGAACCAAGATAGGGCGAACCAGCCGACCAGAAACAGTCCGCCGGCCATACTCCCCAGGCTGGGCAACCCAATAGACATCATGGCGCCGAGGAACATCGACAAGGCAATCAGGGCAGCGAAAAAAACGCCCGCGCGAATTGCCAGATCGATCAAATAGGCCGGCAAGCGCCGAAAGGGCCCAGCCACACGGTACTGAAAGGCGATGTTCTCGGGCGTAACGATATCGACGGCCGTGTCGAGCGGGGGCGTGTCGAGTTGGGCGACGTCGTTGACCATCGATGACGAGGGTTCTTCGGTGGTGATTGGCACACGGCGACGAGCCCTTTGCCCTTCAACCGACCGTGAGAACTCAATTATTCGCCAAGCCGGGCATTGCCGCAAGCGGTGGCATTAGCCCTGGTGAGGGGGGAGTGGCCAATGACCAAGGTCCAAGTCTCAATGCCCAACGAAGTCTCAATAACCAAATCTCAATTGCTCCCTGCCAGCTATCGCTTGACTTCAGCGTTTGGTCATTCGAGCTTAGTGCTTCCGTGGTCATTTGGGTTTGGGCATTGAGATTTTCCCGAGAGCATGGCCACGCAAGCGTGGCCATGGCACCCGCCACATTTGTCGGAAATCTGCACTACCCGGCCGGCGCGGGCTTGGGCAGCTCGAACAGAAGCTTGTCGACCCGTTGGGTCATTTGCTGGCGGAGGTCTTCTTCGGGAATTTTTTGGGTAACCTGCTCGGCCTTCTTCAACGCGGCATGGGCGTCGGTATGATGCCTGGCCTTCGAGAGTCGTTCGGCCAGATCGGCCAGGGCGTAGGCGTGGCCGTAGGGCGACTCGATCTGTCCGGCGACTTCCATTGCCAGATCGAACGTCTTGGCGGCCGTTTCTTTGTCGCCCATCTGATATTGTTGCGATGCCACGGCGGCGATGGCCTCGCAGCGTTTGCGTTGGTCGTCGATCGATTGGGCCACTTTCAACGCCTCGGCCATGACGCGGTTGGCCTGATCCTCGCGTTTGGCTCCGGCGTAGCCTGAGGCGATCGCGCTGAATGCCAGGGTTTGACCGAAGAGATCTTCTAGCGAGCCGGCCAGTTGCTCTGCCTGCTTGAGCGTTTCGCCGGCGCCGAGGATATCGCTGGCGGCGCCCTGGGCCTTGGCAACTTTGGCCAACATGACGGCCTTGATTTCGGCCGATTCGATCTCACCAGCGGCGGCAAGTGCCTTGCGTGCCGTGGTGTCGGCCGAGCTGCTACCGATCTTGGCCTGGGCCGTGGCCAACGAGGCCAACGCGGTTGTCCGAGCAGCCGGGTCGGTGATTTCGGCACAGGCCTGTGCGGCCAGTTCCGTGGTTTCTTCCGCACCTCGGGCGTCGTTGGCCTTGGCCTGACCGTAGGCGATTTTGATAAGGCGCTTCGCGCGAATGTCGGGCGAGTCGATGCCCATCGCCTTGGTCACCTGCTGCCCAAAAGACATCTGGCCGCCGCCGTCGGACCCTCCGCCGCACCCAACGATCCACGGTGCGACCACCGCCACGGTCATACCCACCAACACACCACGCCACATGGCCTTCTCCTCTTGCTCTCGATGTTCCGTTCCGTTGCCTCTGAGCATCCTTCTGATTCCCAAGCCGGAGCTTCGGAACCAGCAAAACGCCCTCACTCCCGGCCCCTCTCCCACGGGGAGAGGAGCAATCTATTAAAATTGTAGCTTGATCTGTTTGAGCCGTTGTTCGGTTTCGGTCATCAGGGCGTCTTCGGCCGCTTCATCGGCCGCTTCGTAGGTGACCGAGAACCGCAGAAATGGTCCAGCGTTGTCCCAGGGCACCGTACAAATCGAGTGTTCGGTGATCAAATATTGCGAGGCGGCCTCCGCGTCGTCGAATGCGGGCCCTCCGTCGACCCCCTTGGGACTGGGGGTGTAGAGAAAGTAGGTTCCGCCCGGCATCTTGCAGTCGAACCCGCAACGGTTGAGCGTTTCGACCAGCTTCTGCAATCGGCGGTGATATTTCTTTCGCGTGGCTCGCGGAACTTCCACGTCGTCCAACGCGGCGGCGGCCGCTTTCTGGATCGCGATGAACTGGCCCGAGTCGCAGTTGTCTTTGATGTCGGCAAACGCTCGCACGATTCGGGCGTTGCCGCAGACCCAACCCATCCGCCAGCCGATCATGTTCCAGCCCTTCGAGAGCGAGTGGACCTCGACGCCCACGTCCTTCGCCCCCGGCACCTGGAGGAAACTCAGCGGCTCGCCCTCGAACGTGAGCACGATATGGGCGGCGTCTTGCACCACAACCACTTGGTTTTTCTTGGCAAACTCGACAACTCGGGAGAAAAACTCCCGGGTGGCGACCTTGCCGGTCGGGCTGTTGGGGTAGTTCAACACCATCAGCTTCGCCCGGCGGCAGATATCCTCGGGAATCGAGTCCAGATCGGGCAGGAAGTCGTTTTGGGCCAACAGCGGAAGGCTATGGACCTCGCCACCGTAGTATTTCGTGTGGGTGCCGGCCACGGGATAGCCGGGCGTGGTCATCAGCGTCACATCGCCCGGGTTGATGAACGCGGCGGGCAGCATCGCCAAGGCCGTTTTCGAGCCAATGCAGTGATTTACCTCGGTCACGGGATCAAGTTCGACACCGTATTCGCGCTTCATCAATCGGGCGGCTGCTTCTTTGAACTCGGCAATGCCGTTGTCGGCATAGCCCCGGTTCTCGGGCCGGTTGATGGCTTGGGCCATCACTTCCCGCGCCACGGGGGGGGCCATCTCGTCGTTTTCGCCGATGCCGAAGTCGACCAGCTTCCGCTCGGGATGATCGGCCAGGGCCTTGCGCTTTGCCCTTTTAATCTTCTCGAACTTGTAGATTTCCGTGCCTTTACCGTAGTCGGCGCCACCGATCCGGTCGGCGAATAGCTGCTGAAAGTAGGGGTCACTCATGGATGCGTTGCTGGAAAAAGGAGGAATTTCCCCAGAAAACGGGGGATTTGCGCGAAAGGAAACGGTCAGTGTATCGCGCGGTCCCAGCTCCGACAACGGGGCAGGAAGGGGGGGAGAGGATTGGCGATTTGGGATTTATGATTTGGGACGTGGTCGCGCTGTCACCACTTGCGGCTTCGCAACCCACCGCGCAAAAACACGCCCGGCCTCGGTCAGAAACCAAGGCCGGGCGCTGGCAGGTGAGTCATGCCGGTGGGTACGATCGGTGGGCAGGTGGCAGTGATGCCGCGAAAGTGATGCCGGGGCAAGGGGGGATAGTCTTACCCAAACACCACGAGGCTTATCGTGGCCGCCACGAGTACGGCGGTCAGCAGGAGTTCTTCCCGGGTGACGGTCGTCTTGGCGTCCATGGTGTTATCTCCAAACGAAGGGCAGGAGCCGTTGGCAGCACAACTGCGAAAACCATTACAACTCCTACTACCGGAAATCGACCACCGATGGCACGAACACCTGAAAAAGACGTTGCCCCGCTACAGGTGGCAAATCAGAAAGAATCCACACAACCGTCAAAGTTTGACAGCGGGTAGGGGGCACAGGTGGTGGGAAGTACGCAGTTGGCCGAAAGTCGGACGATTCCCAACCTCATGCAAAGCCGCGACCAGTGGTCGCGGGGAATGACCACGGGCCTCACCACCCAAACGCCGAACGACCAACCGTCAGAGCGTTACCCCTTCTGCCCCACAAACACGTAATATGGCACGCGCATCAGCGGCAGGTAGGGAACCTTCGCCCGATGTTCCGCAAACCGCAACGGCTTGAAGTGACGGTGCAGGTAGGGCACATGGTCGGCCGACGGAAAGACGTTGTCGCTGGCGAACCACACGGGCCAGAACGATCGGGTGAACCAGCGGTGACGCTGGTGTCCCTCGGCTGCATGCTTGCGAGAAACGTAGAAGTCGACCACCCCAATCCGCCCGCCCGGCTTGAGCATCTTCAGAGCGTTGTCCACTGCGGCAAACCAGTCGGGAATCATGGTCAACGAATAGGAGAAGGTGACCACGTCCACTCCACCCTCGGGCGGCTGATACGCAGTGGCGTCGGCCTCGACGGCCTTGGCGTTCGACCAACCGCGATCGTCCATTCGCTTCTGGGCCACCTTGAGCAACGAAGGCGAAAGGTCCACGACGTAGACCTTCCGAAGCCGTTCGATCTTCGGTCCGAAGTAATCGAGGTTCGCCCCTGTGCCTCCGCCCATGTCGACCCAAACGCCGTCGTCGGGCACGTCGAGCGCTTGCCACAGTTCTTCACGGCCCTGTAACAACCGGCGGCGGAAGTCGTCGTAGGCCTCGGCCTGCCCGGCGTAGAACGATTCCATCCGCGCAGCATGATTGCTTCCCCGCACGGGCTTCAGCGCCAGGTGGTAAAGAATACGAAGGTCGGAGGTGATGCTCATGGCCGTATTGTAGCAGGGGACAGGGATCGGAGGGCAGAGGAGGTAGAGGAGGCAGAAATTGAGCACAATCTTCCGAGTTCAGGGCCGAGAGCGTGGAGAATTTCGCAAGTCCCACCGGCCGCAGCCGGTGGCTTGGGGGCGGTGATATGCGATACTCTCGCTCTGGGCCTCTCGTCGTGAGGGGGGGAGGAGATGTCGCGCTTAGGCCGCCAAATCAGCGATGTAGAAGCTGCCGTAGGTGTGTACGCGACACTGTTCGTGCAGTTCGGCGGCCAGGTCTTGGTGGTAAGTGAGCAACTCGCCCACCTCGCGGCGACGGCCCTCGATCATCACGCCGACACGGTCCACGTAGTCGGTCCGCAGGCCGCCGCTGCGCCAGATGAGTCGGGCGTCGGGCGTGGCTCGCCCGAGGATGGCTTGCCATTCGGCTTCCAGGGCGGCGAAGTATTTTTCCGAGAGCCAGTCCATGTGGTCCAGCAGCACGAAGCGCGAGATGGCCACGTCGTGGCTTTCGAGAAAACCCTGTACGGAGTCGGTGTGGACGGTCACCCGATCGGCCAGACCGCTCTTGAGTTTTTGGAAGTTCTCTGCTTTCAGGTACTCGGGACAACACTCGTGTGTGTACTCGCCCGTCATGTAAACGCGCCAAAAGTAGTTGTCGTTCAGCGGGAGTCGGGTGAGTACGGCCTCGACGCAGTCTTGTACGAATCGGGCGATGCTGCCCTCGTACTGCTGCTCTACTTGATTGCGCTGTGCCTTGGGCACTCCGACCAGCGAGAGCGTGGTGTCGCGATTCATGGCGAACCGCACCGGCTTGGTCCAGAAGCGATCACGTAGGTGGTTGTCGTAGATTTGCTGTTGCTCACCCAGTGATTGGGCGTTGAGGATGGCTTCGACCCAGGGCCGCAATCGTACGATGCGGTCGACGTAGAGATTCATCATCCGCGCGAACATGCCCGAGGTGCCGCGAAAATAGAACGGTCGGCGGCGATTGTCGAAAAAGCTGATTCGACGGTCCCAGTACCTCTGCGAGAAGGGCGACAGCGACGAGCGCAACTTCTGGTCGTAAATTGTTCGAATACCGGAAAGCCGTCCTCGTCCGAACATTTGAAAGAAGGGCTCGAAGTCGAGATTCTTGATGGCCGAGATCTTCAGTTCCAATAGGGCGTTTTGCCGAGGATTCATGTCGACCGCGTAGACGTGATTCGCTTCGGTCAACGCGTAGTCCAACGCGTTGCAACCGGCCGAGGTGATTACCAGCACGTTGTCGTCGGACTTCAAGTCCAGGGCTACCCGATCCAGTCGCGGATCTTCCCAGCATGTGTTGTACACCAGGTTGTTTTGATGGACGAAATTGAAGACGCGACCGCTAATCCACTGCGAAACCGACATGTTTTCTCCTGCTTTCTCTGTACCGTCGTTCTCTGTTCCGTTTGCGCTATGGCCGTTGCGCCATGACCGAGGCAGTCGAGGTGTATCGGCGACCGTTTTGCCAGGCAGGCCACGGCAGATTGCACTACCAATGGCGGGGTTGCCGGCTCGGCCGCTGCCTCGGCCTGTGTTAATATTTGCCCGCAACATTATCAGAGGCGTGTTAGGCGGGCGTTATGTAACACATAAAATTACATGAGCAAGCCGGGCGCCGATAGAACCCACCGGTTTTTTCGGCAGGAATCGCAAAGGTTATTGCCGTTTGCGATGAAAGCCAGAAGCCGTTTCGACTGATGCCGAGATCGTTCGTTCAGCGGACGTATGAACCCGAAGCCGGGTTCTGAAACGGCCGTTAGTAGATCTCGATGCTCTTGACCACCCCACCCCCGGAGGTCAGAGAGCCGTAAAGACAGCGGTCGGCGGCGGTTAGCAGATCGTTGGCCGGGAAGTTCTTTGGCGGAAGCGAGACGGTGGCCACGCCCACGCTGACTGACAGCCGATGTTGATTCGGCCCGACGTCCGCGGGGGTCAAGTGTCGAGCCTCGGCGATGATTTGGTTGCCCAGCTCGATGGCTTGTCGGCGTTCGCAGCCGGGCAGAATCAGGGCTACGCCCGCATCGCCCCGCGAGATACAGACCGTGTAGCGGTCGTTCACCGTACGACACACCTGCTCCAGTTGGTCGCGCAACTCGGCCAGGGCTTCGTCTCCAAATTTCGAGCCGAATTGCTCTGGATGATCGAGTTGTACGAGCACGACGCTGACCGCACACCGGGCCTGTCGGCAAGCGGCTACGGCCACGGCGATTTGGTGTTCGAGTTCGGCCTGTAAATGGTTGTTGGTCGTGGGAGTCGGCCGGGTGTGAGCCGGTTCGCAGGTGGCCGTCGTGGCGTCGGTTGCCATGCCCATGGCCGTGGTTATCGTTCGAGATACCTCGACGGCGTCGCCTGCGGGCAATGGAGGTGTCGGCGTAGGGTTGTTGGACGTGTGGTGTGTCGTGGCTTGTGCCACGGCTTCGGCCAACTGGTTGATTTCGCCAAGCCATTGGCTGTTTTCGAGACCCGTTCGGTTGTTGGTGCGAATTGCCAGCAGGTCCGAGGCTGCGCTATCGGCAACTTGGGACAGTTGGGCATGTGCCTGAATGAGAATGTCGCGATAATCGACGCCCTCGGGCAATTGGAGCGAAAGCACGTTGGCCAGTTCCCGTACGGTTGCCTGGAGCCCGATTACCATCGCTTCAAGCTGCACCTTGTTGAGCTTGTCGAGCAGGCGTGTGGCGTCGAGCAACTCGGCCAGGGCTTCGTTGCGTTTGTCGGCCAGCAATTGGGCCAGCAATTCGGCCAAATGGAGAATCTGCGGCAGCACCGGGTCGAGCGGTTTGCGGTCTTCGGCGGCGAGGCGGCGCCATTGGACGGTTTCGACAAGCATGTCTGGCAGGCCCCAGTGGGCGAGCAGCCGAGCGGTGAGCATCGTGTGATCGAAGCCCATCGACTCGACTTCGATGGTTGCCAGATCCAGGCCTTCGGCGCAGGTCTTCTCGATCACCCGCTGGTAGGGTTCTCCGAGTTCCTGGATCAACAGCAGCATGCCCAAGTCTTGCAGTAAACCGGCGATGAAGGCGTCGTCGCCGGGCATTCTCCAGACCGATTCGCTCAGTTCCCGGGCGGCGACGGCGCGAATCAGGGTGTGACGCCAGTAGTGTGTCAGAACATCGGCCGCCACATTCTGAAAGAGCCCGGCTGGAAGGCTGAAACCCAGCACCAGTAGTTTCAGGGGCTTGGTTCCCAGCAGCGCCAGAGCCTGATTCAGATCGGAGACTTCGCGGCTGAGGCCGAACAGCGCGCTGTTGACCACGCGGAGGATCTTGCTGGTCAGCGCCGGGTCGTTCTCGATGCAATCCTTCAAGGCTCGAGTGTCGACCTGGGGGTTGTTGGTCAGATCGAGCACCTTCATGGCGACGGCCGGCAAGCTGTAAAGCTGGCCGGCACGTTCTACAAGTCGATCGAGAGTCAGGGTTAGGTCGCGCATTGCCGCTGGGGTGCGTTTGAAGGGCCGGTGGTCGAGAAAATGAGCCGTGGTGGAAGGATTCCACATCTCAACTGTAGCTCAGAGAATCGATGCCTGGCGCGGCCAACGGGGGGTAATCGCACACTCAATCAAGGGAACTTTTCCTTGCGCGATTCGATCGGAGAAGTTGTGCGATTCGTTCGGAGAAAAGGGGCCATTTGTCGGGCGTGCCGCCGAGAAACGACCACGAGAAACGGCCGCAGCGAGACCGCACGCCATCGGCGCACGTGCGAAGGATGCCGACGAGTTGGGCGCAGCCAACAACGGTCGCCCCTGTCGGGCTGAAAAAAGAGGATACCAGCATGCCATGCCGGCAGAGCAATCTGGCGGCAGACCACTAGCGGCCGGTGGTGTGGCCGTGGTGCTATGCCGCCCGAATGGACAACAGGAAGGCTTTTGCCCCGCAGGAAAGCAGCCCCACGGAAGAGCAAGGGGAGCACGCGCAGAATCGCTTTGCCGTGTCCCTCCCGTAGTGCTGGAAATACGGGGCAGCTCTTCCTAGGCGTTTATCACTTGCGGTGACGAATCTTCGACCGCATGCGACGTTTTTTGCGGCCGATTTTGCGACGGCCCTTACCGCTTTTCTTCGTTCCCACGCAACTCTCCGTTTGTCTGATTGGTATGGATGGTATGGCTTGCTGCCGCCGAACGACTCCCGTTATTGAGGCCTGCATAGCCAATGAGCGGAGGGCGACCAACGGGAGCCTGGATTTCCAGGCGTTCGGCTTTCCGAAACGATCATTATTAATGCAGGTATCAAAAGCCCCCAATCGGCCAATCGCAAATCGGGGGAGCCCAATAGTATAGCAAAGCCAGCAGACGGGCTGCAAGGGGGTCGCAACCGTGGCTACATCGACCAGAAACCCCTGTCGACGCCAGAGAAGTTCGCCACGGTGGACGACTTCGCCGGCCGTGCCGTTTCAGCGATTCGTCGGAAGAACCGCCGAAAAGGCAGAGAACATAACTTGAGGGAATTGCCTGCGAAGCCAAGGCCGGTGGTCGCGCGGTCGCTTGCCACGTTTCCGTGGTGGACTTCGTTTCCTAACCCCTTGCCACACAATCGCTTAGCAAATCGGTCCTTGGGACTTCGTAACGTGTGTGCGGGCCTTTTCCGATCGTGTTACAGATCGATCGGTGGGTTCTGGGCTTCGTGGATCGCTTGGTGGATCAATGTCAGCAGGACGTTCGGATCGTAGGGCTTTCGCAGGAAGTAGTGACATCCGGCTGCCCGACTACGCCGCACGGTGTCGCGTCCCGCCGCTCGGCTGAGCATGATCACCGGTATGGTACACGTGCCCGAGGCGTCGGCCAATCGCTCGCAAACGCAGTAGCCATCGAGGTCGGGTAGTCGCGTGTCGAGCAGCACGAGGTTGGGGCGTTCGATTTGGGCCTTTTGCAGGCCGGTGGCGCCGGAGCGTGCCATCGAGGTTGTGTAGCCCTGTTGTTGGAGTTGACGAGAGAGGATGCCACTGGTGGCGTCGTCCTGGTCGATGATGAGGATTTTCAGTTGCTGTGCCTTCGGTGTGCACAGAACCTCGGGGCGGGGAAGTACTGAAAAATCGGAGAGCGCGTTGGGATGCATCGGAGGGGGTCGCCTTTGTTCTGCGGCTGGGATCCATTCCAACCTGAGTTCTCCCGGGATTTGCGGTAACTTCCGTCGGCGGGGTGGGAAGTTTGGAGGTTGCTCGCGGAGGGCCCGGTTTCCATAAGCCGCCTGCCCATGACTTATCTCGTTGGCGGTAGTCAAGCTTAGGACGCGGTTTCCCCTCGGTCAAAGGGGAAATTACGGTGATGAATACGCCGGTTGTGGCGAACATTCTTTACGGACGGCCTATCGTCGTGTCAGTTGATGAGCAGCAACTGGACGAACGTGCTATACTTGTCGAGCGAGGCTCTCGGCATTTTTACGCCGCGAATCGCCGAGGGTTTGGATGTATCGACCAATGGCCAACGGGCATGGCCCAGACCGCCCACCTCAAGCCAGAAGCCTCGACCGTTGGGTCGGCGGACTTCGCAAGCCCCCCAGTTCAGTCCTATCGTGCAAGCAGGGCCTGCCAGATGTCTCGCTATCGCGTCGTTTTGCTGCGATTTTTGTTTGGACTGTTCGCGTGCTGGGTGCTCAACTGTGCGTTGGGGGTGGCGGCCGAGCGTCACGCATCGCGACTGGCTGCCCGAGAGTCGATTCGGGCCGAGCAGTTGCTGGGACACGTCGAGTATCTGGCCGACGATCAGCGCGAAGGACGCCAGCCGGGCTGCCGGGGTTGGCGTGAGGCGGGTGACTACTTGGCCCAGCGGTTTGCCGAGGCGGGAATGCCCGGTGGCGGAATCGACGGTGGCTACTTTCAGCCGTTCGACGCCAAAGACGGCCTGAAGAATTTGGCAAATAATCCTTCGGTCTCCCCAAAATATCGTAACGTGATTGCCCGACTCGAAGGCAGCGATCCGGAGTTGAAACGCGAGTTCATTATCGTCGGCGCCCATTACGATCACGTAGGATTCGGCTCGCGTAAAAGCAGTCGCGACGCCCCGGGACGCGTTCACAATGGTGCCGACGACAACGCCAGCGGCACGGCTGCACTGCTGGAACTGGCCGAAGCGTTTCCCCTGTTGCCGGAGGCTCCTCGACGGTCGATCTTGCTGATCGCTTTCGACGCCGAAGAGATCGGACTGCTTGGCTCGAAGCACTGGAATGAAAGCCCGACGGTGCCTTTACCCAAGGTCCGTTACATGTTCAACCTGGACATGATCGGCCGTTTGCGCGACGAGCAATTGACGCTCATCGGCTGGCGTAGCGGGGCCGGCATGCGGCGGTTGCTCAGCGAACAGAACGCGGTTACCGATCTGAAACTTGCGTTTCCCTGGGCATTGAAGGGAAACGCCGACCACTTCGCGTTCTTTTCGCATAAGATACCCGTGCTGTTCTTCCATACGGGCTTACACGACGACTACCACACATGGCGCGACGATGCCGACCGGATTAATGCCGAAGGCATGAGTCGCGTGGTACGATTGCTATTCGAGACGGTTTGCGAGACGGCCAATCGCGACGAGATTCCCCGCTTCCGTCAACAGGCCGAGGGCGAAACCGACCAAGGGCGCGACCGCCTCTTAGCACGCCGCCCACGGTTGGTCGATCGCCTTGGGGCCACGTGGAGTACCACGGTGGCCAGGCAAGGGGGCGTTTGGATTCAACGGGTGAATGCCGATTCACCGGCTCAAGAGGCCGACTTGCGCGGGGGAGATCGCGTAGTGGAAGTCGCCGGACGACGAATCACCAGCAGCCATGCGATGGAAGGCGCCTTAGCCACGGCGCCGGAGACCACGTCGATGGTCGTTTATCGCCGAGGCACTGCTGAGCCGATTACCCTCGGTGTTTCGCTCAACGGCGCGCCGGTGAGGCTGGGGATCAGTTGGCGCACTGACGCGGCGGAACCGGCCGCGGTCGTTCTCACTCACGTGATACCCGAAACCCCGGCAGCTTGGGCCGGCTTGCAGGCGGGCGACCGTATTTACCGCCTCGACGGGGAAGACTTTGCCGGCGAGCAGCAGTTCGCCGAGCGGGTGGGTACGGCGTCCTGGCCGCTACGCCTGACGGTCGAACGCGACGGCAAGGTCCACACGGTCGAAGTGCGCGAGCAACCCGCCACACATTCCCAGGCAGCTTGAGTCGTCGGGCAAGATCGTCCCGCAACCAAGGCCGTCCCACCACATGGCAGTAGCCAGGCCAGAAGCCGTACGGTAGACTGGGCGAAATGCTCGTTGGCCCGGATGTTTTCATACTCGTCGAGTGGGACGCAAATTGCCATGTCGGAAATCGTGCGATTCTCCGTGTCGTTGGAAGACGACCTACTGGAGCAGTTCGACCAGTACTGCGAGCAAGAGCAGTTCGCCACACGGAGCGAGGCCGTTCGGCAGATGATCCGCGAAACGCTCACCGCCCGGGCGTGGGAGTCGGATAGCCAGGAGGTGGCCGGCACTTTGACGCTGGTCTATGATCACCATCGTGCTCAAGTTAGCGATCGACTTACGCAATTGCAGCACGACAATACCGACATGGTCGTCTCAACTGTTCACGTCCACTTAACGCACCATCTTTGTTTGGAGGTGATCATTCTTCGCGGTCCGGCCGGGCGGCTCCGCAAGATCGCCTCGCAACTGCGAGGGCTCAAGGGTATTCATACGGGCGAACTGGTAATGGCCGCCGCCGACTCGCACTCGCACTCGCACTGAGTGCCATCAGCGTGGAACTCGACGGCAAGGGCTCCGAGTGTTACAATATTGTGCTTGGTAATAATTGATGACGCTGTGCTACTAATAACCCCAACGGTCGTTAAGCTTTTTGCACGGATTGGCAACCAGCGGGAGCGGGTTCCTGGTAAGGGGGCGGTAGCACCGGTCTGGCTGGCGGCTTTGCCGCCCTACCTCTTGTTTGTTGCGGTCCTACGATGCACATCTATGAAGGTGTTCTCGCTGCCACCCCGGGTGGCCAACAGGTGTTGATTGCCGGTGCGCTGGCTGCCGCCGCCGGTACGGCCGTCGGGTTGGCCAAGATCAACCACGAACGCTTGCCGCAGGTGGCCGTGCTCAGTTCGGCGTTTTTCGTCGCGTCGATGATCCACGTGCCGCTGGGGCCCACCTCCGAGCACCTGCTGCTCAGCGGGTTGATGGGCTTGGTCCTCGGTTGGGCTGCCTTTCCGGCGATCCTCATCGCCTTGCTGCTCCAGGCCGTGTTTTTCATGCACGGCGGAATCACCACGCTGGGCGTTAACACGGTAATCATGGCCCTGCCGGCCGTGGTCTGCCACTACTTGTTTCGCTGGGTGGTGCGCAGCAGCAACGAAACTCTGGTCTTCGTCGGTGCGTTCGCCGCCGGAGCGGCCGCCGTGTTGTTGGCCGGCACGGTGAACGCCGCCGCGCTGATGGCTGCCGGGCAAGGGTTTCGTCAATTGGCTCCCTTCGTGGTCGCCTTTCACGTGTGCCTGGTGCCGGTCGAAGGATTGGTCACCGGTAGCGTCGTGGTCTTCCTCCGCAAGGTGCGTCCAGAGATTCTCGACGCCGAACTGCTCGTGCCGACTTCGCAGGAGGTGTCGCATGGTTAAAAAACCATACCAGAACTGGTGCCAAAGTGGTTCGTTCGGCGGACGTAGGAACCAAAAGCCGAGTTTTGATATCGCCTCCAAGACTTGTTGGAAAACGGCGATAAACGTTGGGATGCCTCTGCTGTTTTGGGCGTGTTGCATTTCGACGGCCGCCGCCCACGGCATTCATCTTTCGGCCCATGCCCATGGCGACAGCATTCATGGCTCGGCCCATTTCAACGACGACACGCCCGTCCGCGGCGCGAAGGTGCTGGCGCTTGATTCGACCGGTGAGAAGATCGCCGAAACCGAAACCGATCAGCAGGGTGAATTCACGGTGACGGCCAAGTATCGTTGCGACCATCGCTTGCTGCTCGACACGGGCGACGGCCACGGTGCGGAATATCTGGTGACGGCAGCGCAGCTTTCGCCGGACCTTCCCGCTCGGGAGGGTGTCGCCGTGACGACCTCCGCATCGCCGCTTTCTTCCGCAACCCATCAACACACTCACGCTGCCGGCGGCGACCTGGAGGCACTCCACGACGAGGTCCGTCAACTCCGTGAGCAGCTTACCCAATACGAGCGGCGCGTCCGCTTACGCGACGTGCTCGGCGGCATCGGCTACATCGTGGGCATCTTCGGTGTCGCCTACTACGTCCTCGCTCGGAAACGAGGGGCTAGAGGCTAGGGGCTGGGGGGGGAGGGAACAGGAAACAACGAATACCCCTGCATCCTATACTCCACCTCTGGTATCTAGCCCCCAGTCCCCAGCCCCTGGCCTCCAGCATGTTGCTACAAACCCCTACCACCGTCTTGGCCGCCATGTCGACCGTTCATCGGCCGGCCTTCCTCGATCGGGTCGATCCGCGGCTGCGGATTCTCGTGGCCGTGGCCTATTCGGTCCTCATGGTCATGGCCTACAAGGCTGTGGCGTTGGGCTTTGCTCTGGCGGCCGTTCTGCTGGCGATGGGCCTGTCGAACATCACTCCGCGCCACGCGGTGCGCCGTTTGTTGCCGGTCAACGCCGTTCTGCTGATGTTGGTGGTTGTGTTGCCGTTGACCACCCCGGGCACACCGCTCGTGCAACTCGGCCCTTTGGCGTTTTCCCACGAAGGGCTACTCCAAGGGCTCTCGATCGCCGTGAAGGGTAACGCCATCGTTCTGGCCCTGTTAATCCTCATTTGGCCGCTCGACGCCGGGACGCTGGGCCACGCACTGCGCCACTTGCACGTTCCCCGCAAACTGGTCCACCTGTTATTGTTCACCGCCCGATATATCGACGTGCTGGAAAACGAAGTCGTGCGGCTGCGTGCGGCGATGAAGGTTCGCGGTTTCCGGCCCCGGATGAATCGTCACACCTATCGGGCGTACGGCCATTTGGTGGGCATGCTGCTGGTTCGTAGTTTCGATCGAGCCGAACGCATCGCGGCCGCCATGAAGTGTCGTGGGTTTCGCGGGGAGTTTCCTGTGCTCGACCATTTCCACTATTCACGGTACGATATACCTTTCATTCTGGGGTCCCTGGTACTGCTGGCCGTGTTGACGTGGATCAAATGGGCATGAACGCGACGCTGATCGAGCTGCGCAATGTCGACTTCTCCTACGACCCGGGCAGGCCGGTGCTGTCGAAGTGCAGTTTCACGCTGGCTGCCGACCAACGCCTCGCCCTGGTCGGTGCGAACGGCTGCGGCAAAACAACGCTGCTGCACCTGATCGTCGGGCTGGTACATCCACAGCAGGGTGAGATCGAAGCGTTCGGCCGCGTGCGGCACCACGAGCACGACTTCCACGAAGTCCGCCGCCGCGCCGGCCTGCTCTTTCAAGACGCCGACGACCAGCTATTCTGTCCCACGGTGGCCGAAGACGTGGCCTTCGGCCCGCTGAACCTGGGCCGCTCGCGCGACGACGCCCGGGCGATCGTCACCCAAACTCTCGACTCGCTCGGTCTCAACGATTACGAGCACCGCATCACCTACAAACTGTCCGGCGGCGAAAAACGTCTGGTAGCCCTAGCCACGGTACTGGCCATGCAACCCGACGTGTTACTGTTGGACGAACCGACCAGCGGGCTGGACGACGAAGCGAGCGCCCGACTGGCCGAGATCCTCGTAAGTTTACCCCAAGCGATGCTGGTAGCCAGTCACGACCACGACTTCCTCGCCCGAGTAACCAACGGAACGCTACGGCTAAGCGACGGCCAGGTACATCGGGCGGAGGACAATTCCTCCCCTCTCCCCCGCGTGGAGAGGGGCCGGGGGTGAGGGGGCAACCAGCAACGCGGCATGGTCACCCAATCGCACCGTCACCCGAGCGCACAGCCACGCGCGGTTGCCCGGCTGAACGCAACGCGATCGGCGGCGTCCACGAAGCGGAACTTCTGGGAGATGCGTTCCCAAGCCGGAGCTTGGGAACGAGGAAACCCAGGGTCGGGGGCGTCAAGAACGCAACATGGCCACGCAATCGCGTGGCCAATGCTGCCCATTGCTGGAATCGTCGGGAGGTTTGTGCTGAAGCACAACCTACATTGGAAACGAGGATCAGCCTAAGTAAGCGTCTTGCTCGCGGAGCAGTTTTTGGACTTTGCGGATGTCGACGTCGCGGGGACGGCAGCTATCGGCGACGGCCACCGCGGCGGCGCAACCGGCGGCGTGGCCGGTAATCCAGCAGTTGGGAATCACGCGGATCAGGTCCGACATCAGCGGCTCGCCCGAGATGCAGCGGCCCGCGGCCAGGAGGTTGTCGATCTTCTTCGGCAACAGCGCGCCGTAGGGGATTTGCCACTCCTGGTGGTCGCCCTGCCAAGCGCCGCCGACGGCCACCACGTCGTCGTAGCGACGGTTGTCGTCGAGAGCCTTGCGCGTTAGCGTGGCTTCGCCCGAGAGTACCCGGGTGATTCGCACGCCAAGTTGCGGGGCCGTTTCCATCAGGTAAACATCTTCGTAGCCCGGCGTGTTGCGAAGCTTCTGCACCTGACTCCAGATGAAACGGCGGTGGTTCAACTCCAGCCGGGTTAGCTCGCGGACGTCGAGCCCATCGGCATCGGGGCCGTGCATGTTGACCCAGTTGACGCCGGCAACCGGGGTGATGGAACCCAGGCCGCGGGGCTTCTTGCCGCCGTTTTTCTTGGGATCGGCCCGGTCGAGGTTGCCGATCCGGCTGGGCAGGCCGATGTGGTAGACGCGTCGCTCGTGTTCGGCGCCGGCCGCGGCGAAAACGTCACCATCGCCCGTGGCGTCGACCACGGTCTTCGCCAAAATGGCTTGCCGACCCGACTTGCTTTCGAAAACGGCGCCGAGGATCGTGTCGCCGTCCATGATGGCGTCGACGCCCCAGCAGTGGAGGAAGACGTCGATCTTTGCCTGCATGATCATGTCGACCATCACGTATTTCAGCGCCTCGCCGTCGACAATCGGATTGCGGCCCGGCTGGCGGCCGACGATCCCGCGGTCGATCTTGTCGAGGTGTTTGAGCATCTCTTCGCCGATGCCGCGGCAGACTTGCTTGGGGCCGGGCACCCAGTGGCCAAGCACTGTGAGCACGAGACCACCGGTCCAAAGTCCGCCGAAGTGGCCGTAGCGTTCGACGATGGTCGTTTTGGCTCCCGCCCGAGCGGCGGCGATGGCTGCCGTTACGCCGGCCGGTCCACCGCCGACGACTAGCACGTCGGTTTCATGTAGCAAGGGGATCTTCTGCTCGGGCTCGATCACTTGGCCATTGACCACGGTGGCCGCGTGGCCGGTGGCGCCAGTAACTTTTACGCCCGGCTTGGCGTCGGTGCGGCCGGCCGGATCGGCCGAAGCTATCTCCGGCATTCCCAGTGCGCCAACTCCAGCAGCTAGTCCAGCGCTACCTAATGTGCTGAGTACATCACGGCGAGAGAATTTTCGACCCATGGCAATGGCTCCTTAAAGCAACAGACGATCCGACTGGCAGTGCGGCAACAAAAGCGGCCCGTAGCGGTAGTGTAACCACTCCGGGCCGTAAGTTCAAAGGTAGGGCGGTTTTTCCGGTTTTGCCAAACTCGCCTTTTCTCGTTCCCACGTTTCACGTGGGAAGCCCTGTCGGACGCTTCGCGTCGCGATTGGACAAGAAAAGCGTCTACTTACACTCCCGGGACGCGAAGCGTCCAGCCTTGGGTTCCCACGCGAAGCGTGGGAACCAGGTGAAGACGTTCCTATGCCAACATGGCGGCCAGGTCTTCCTCCGGTGTGCCGATCGGTGCAATGTTGAACTTCTCGACCAACACGTTCAACACGGCCGGGGTCACGAAGGCCGGCAGGCTTGGGCCGAGACGGATGTTCTGGATGCCCAGGTATAGCAGGCTCAGAAGGATGGCGACGGCCTTCTGCTCGTACCAACTGAGCACCATCGTCAGCGGCAGTTCGTTGACCGTGCAGTCGAACGCGTTGGCCAACGCCACGGCGATCTGCACGGCCGAGTAGGCGTCGTTACACTGGCCAATGTCCAACAGTCGCGGAATGCCGCCGATCGTGCCGAACTCCAACTTGTTGAAGCGGAACTTGCCACAGGCCAGGGTGAGGATCACACAGTCGTCGGGCACCTGCTGGGCGAAATCGGTATAGTAGTTGCGGCCCGGCTTGGCACCGTCGCATCCGCCGACCAGGAAAAAGTGACGAATGGCTCCCGTCTTTACGGCGTCGATCACCTTGTCGGCCACGCTCAGCACGGCGTTGCGCCCGAAACCGATGATGATTTTCTGCTCGGGCGCGTCTTCCTCGAATCCCGGTGCCTCCAGGGCCGCTTCGATTACGGGGGTGAAGTCCTTATCCGGTCCGATATGGGTTACGTCGGGCCAAGCGACTAATCCCGTGGTGAAGATCCGACCTTTGTACGATTCCTTGGGCGCCTGGATGCAGTTGGTGGTCATTAGGATCGGGCCGGGAAATGCGTCGAACTCGCGCCGCTGGTCTTGCCAGGCACCGCCGTAATTGCCAACCAAGTGTTTGTACTTTTTCAGGCCAGGATAGGCCAAGCAGGGCAGCATTTCGCCATGGGTGTATACGTTGACTCCCCGGCCGTCGGTCTGTTTGAGCAGTTCTTCGAGGTCCTTCAGGTCGTGGCCCGAGACGAGGATCGCCTTGCCCTTAATCGGCGTAACGCGAACTTCAGTGGGCTCGGGATGACCGTAGGTACCGGTGTTTGCCGTGTCGAGTAGTTCCATGACCTTCAAGTTCAACTCGCCCGCCTTGAGGGCCCAGGCAGTAAGTTCGTCGACCGAGGGATTCTCTCGGGTTAGAAATGCCAGTGCTTCGTGGAAGGTGGCGTACAGGACCGGGTCTTCGTGGCCCAGCGCCCGGGCATGGTCGGCGTAGGCCGCGGCCCCCTTGAGGCCATAAAGGATGAGCTCTTGAAGTCCGGCGACATCTTCGCCCAGTGTAAGTTGACGACTGGTAACCGATACTTGCCGGCCTTGTTCGAGCAGCCCGTCGAGATCTTCGGCCGGCTGCCAAGCAGCGGGGCCGTCGAGCACTTCGGGCACTTGCCTGGCCTTGTTGCAGGCCCCCTCGTAGAGGGTTTTGGCTTGGGTCAATGCCGCGGAGGCTTCGTGCAGATGTTGGAGAATCCGTTCGGGATCGAAGTCGACATTTGTAACTGTGGCAAACAGGGCCTCGATCATGAAGCGATCAATCTCGGGATCCCGTGCCCCAAGTATTGCAGCACGATGGGCATAGGCCGACACGCCCTTAGTGGCATAGACCAGCAGGTCTTGGAGTGTGGCGGTGGTGTCGTCCTTGCCGCATACGCCGAGGGCCGTGCAGCCCGTGCCGTTTTTCGCCTGTTCGCATTGATAGCAAAACATCGAAGCCTCCAGGTTCATCGAGGGGTGGATTGTGGTAGGGGACAAGCCGTTTGCCAGTGGGGGGCATCCGCCATCGCTGGTCGATCAACTGGCCTCACTCTATAATACGACCCCGGGAAAGCCGGGCACTTGACCTGGATCAAGAGGCGTTCGGTTTTTTTGAATTGCGAGTGTTTGCTGCAAAGCCGCGAGCGGCGGGGACTCCCAACTCCTTTTTTCCAACTCCATACTCCACCATCCATGCCTCTGAGCGTTACCGACATCTTGCACGAGTGCCGTTTGTTTTCGGCGGTGAAGCCCGAGGGCTTTGCTCGTCTGGTGGCGATTGCCCACTTGCAGAACATCGCCAAGGCCGAGATCGTTTTTCGCGAGGGCGAGCCGTGTCCTGGGGTTTTTATCGTGGGACGAGGACTGGTTCGCGTTTTCAAGACGGGCGCCGGCGGCAAAGAGCACGTGCTTCACATGGTTTCGCCAGGCAACACATTTGCCGAAGTGGCGGCGGTGGGCGGCTTCGAGTGTCCGGCGTCGGCCGAGGCGGTTGAGCCTACTGTGTGTGCCGTGTTGCCGTCCGACCGATTTCGTCGGCTACTGCAAGACGACCACGAATTGTGCTTGGCGTTGATGTCGGGTATGAGTCTTTGGGTGCGGCATCTCGTGGGGCTAATGGAAGACGTCGTGTTGCGCGACGCCGCCGGACGTCTTGCCCGCTACTTGCTCGACACCGATCGGGCCGACGACGGGACGATCGCCTTGCCCGGGTTGAAACGCCATGTGGCCAGCCATCTGAATCTGACTAGCGAAACCTTCTCGCGCACGCTGCGGCGACTGGTCGAGGCGGGCCTCGTCGATCAGCCCGACAACACGCGAATCCGCGTCCTTCAGCCCGACCAACTCCGCCAAGTGGCCAATGGACTCTTTCCACGGGTGTGAAGGGGTGGAGATTTTTGATTTGGGATTTACAGTATTCGCAAAAAAGGCCCACCGGCCGCAGCCGGTGGGCTTGGAGTGATTTCAACGCAAGTTCTGTTGCGCCGCGGTGCCTTAGCGTCGGACAGCTCGGCGGGGTTGTTGGGCCTGATTTTGAGTGGTCGGGACTGCTGTGTCGCTGACCACTGTCATGTTGCCCACATATTCGCCGTTTGGCATTTGTCGCATGCCGGCCACGCCTTTTGGACTCGCCGTGCTCTTGGGAGCCAAGGTCGGTTGGCCGTTGGCCGATCGCCGGACCACAGGGCCTCGGGCGCTGGCCATGGGCACGCCGTTGCCACAACTCGAACAGCCTCCGCTGCCCGTGTAACTACCACAGCGATCGCACGGGTCGCAGCAGTCGGGCGGATCGCCGTGGAAGTCGCCCAGGTAGACCTCGCCACATCCACCACACCACGATTCGCAGGCGAACAGACTACCCAACAACGACAACGGGCCGCAATGGTGTCCGTACTTCCCGCAGCCGATATCGCAGCACGGGTCGCAGGGCGGGCCGTGCTCGATCGGGCAGCAGGGGCCACAATTCGGTGTGCATCGGGTCCAGCAGTCTTGGCCGCACGAACCACAGGCCGAACCACAGGCCGAACCACAGGCCGAACCACAGGCCGAACCACAGGAGGCACCGCAGGCGGGGCCACAGGCCGGTTCGGCACACGCGGAACCGCAAGCCGGTCCACAGCTTGGGCCACAAGATGTACCACACGGCTCGGCACACGCCGGACCACACGAGCCAGCGCAGCCATGGTAGCAGGCCGTTCCGCAGGAGCCACATCCGCAGCAATTTCGGGGATCGCATTGGGTGCCCGGCCCCAAGGGTTCGGCCATCCAACCCCAGCCGCAACAGCAGCCAGAACTGGCCGCCACCCAACCGCACAGCAGTCCGAATAAGAGAAGTCGTTTTGTCATGATGGTTCCTCGATATGCCACCGCGGTTGTCTGCACACCCAGCCGAAGCGCCCTCGGCGCGTGCAGGCCTGAAAAACGGTGGACCAACACGTCCACTCAAGTGTCGTTATCGGCGGAAGAATCGACAAAATCGAGAAAATCGTTGGGAACGGCAGAAATTACCTAGATGCCCAGGTCAGCCGGTTGCCATGGTTAGATTGGGTGCCATGCCTCACGCTTGCGTGGGCATGCTATTTGGTGCAAATTTCAATGCCCAAATCGCAATGACCAATGAAATCCCAATGGCCAAGTCTCAATCGCCCAATCCACGCCGCTGGATCGCTTGGGCGTTTAGCCATTTGAACTGCGTGCTTCCTTGGGCATTGAGACTTGGGCGTTGGCCATTCACCTTCAGATGGCCATCGAGAAAGGCGATGCCTCTGGATAATGCGTCGGGATCTAAGCGGGCACCGACGTGAGCCGCCTCGGGAACCGTGTGCAGTTCGACCGGCACACCGGTACGCTTCAGCAATGCCTCCATTTTCTGTGCCTGGATGACGGGAACCAGCGTGTCCTTTTCGCCGTGGTAGAGAAACACGGGAGGATCGTCCTTGCTGACGAAAGCGGCCGGCGAGGCAAGCTCGTATTGCTTGGGAAATTGTCGTCGGGTACCTCCCAGCCAGTACCGTAGGATCGTCGCATCGAGCGGCAACAGTCGCAAATCGGCGGGAGCTCCTCCGGCGACGATCGCCGTAAGTCCCTGCTGGCGAACGGCTGCTAACAGGGCCAGATGTCCACCGGCAGAATAGCCCCAGGCGCCGAGTCGTTGGCCGTCGATGTTGTACTTTTTGCGGTGCCGCCGCATCCAGACCAAGGCCGCCTCGACATCTTCTATTTGGGCCGGAAACCGATAGGTTGGGGCCAGACGATAGTCGATCGACACGGCCGTGTAGCCGGCGTCGGCCAAGAGTTTGGCGATGCGGGCCGAATTGCTCTTATTGCCCGCCGCCCAGGCACCGCCATGGATACACAAAACCCCGGGAAAGGGGCCAGGACCGTTTGGCTGGTAAATGTCGGCCATCAACGGGCAATTCTCTCGTTGACAGTAGACGATGTTACGAATCGTACGGAACTTCGGCGCCGACTCTTCAGCGCGACTTCCTGAAGCGACGGCCAGAACGCCTAAGACCGCAACGACAAAAAACCGCAACCGTTTGCCGATCATGTTTCTGTTCCATTCATTCAAACCGCACGCTGTCGATGGCGAATTCCACGTCGCTGCCTGACACGGCATCAAATCGTAACGAAGTTGCCACGCCACGCCAATTCCGGTTGGCTCCCAAGTCGAAGATGTACTCGTGGAATGCCCCGTCGCCGGGCACCTTGACACGGCAGCTAGCACGTTCCGAATGGCCTGAGCGCGACGTGCCCCAGAAGACCTGAGCCAGGGTGTCGCGATTGGCCTTCATGCGGACGACGAGCCGCCGGTACTCGGTCGTGTCGATTTGAATCGCTGGGCAGTTGAGCACCGGATCGCGACCGGTTGACCGGCCACAAAGTGCCCCGTCGACAACCGTCAGGCTTTCGATCGAGTTGCCACTCCATCCCAACCGGTCGCCCGGTTGATCGAACGTCCACGCGGTGGCCGGAACATCCTCGGGCAGATCGTAAGGACCCCGACCAATGTCGGCCGGGACGATATTCGGCGGATACGACCCCGGCTCGCAAAACGCGCGGCGGATTTCGTCCAAGTCGCTAAAACCGTACTCGGCATAGGGCTCGATGTAGCTGCCTTCGCCCCATTCGTTCCAGGGGCCGATCACAATGGTGCGAGTGCCTTGCGCGTCGGCAAACTTGCGTGCTTCGCGACACAGTTTACCGAGCAGTTTGGGCGTGCGATCGGTGATCGTCCGGGCAGCCGCGCCGTGCCATGGTTCCGAAGCCCAACCAGTGTCGACCACGGGGAAGTAGTCCAATCGCCCGTCGGCCATGGTCGTTTGATCGTGCCAAAGCTCGGGACCGTAGTCGACGACAGCCGAGAAAGGGAATCGCTTTCCTAGCCGCCCTGCCAACTGCTCAAAACCATGATAGCTGGTCATACCATGGTAACCTTCGTCGGCTAGTCGCTGACACGCGGCTCCGCTACTGTGGTCGAACATCGCGGCGAAGTATATGCCTTTGTAGCCTGCCTCGCGGGCCATCTCTTGCGACATGGCGTACAACTCCGCAGCGTTCTGGCTACTCTTCACATCGCGGCGGATGTTGCTAGGCGACCAGATGAACACGGCCGGACGGTCGTTGATGCGGTAGTATTGCGGGTCGGCGAAGTAGTTGTCGATCCAGTATTGGGTTACCTTGCGCCAGTCTTCTTTCGAGTGAGAACCGGCCGCGTTGTGGTTTGCCCACATGACGCACCACTTCATGTACTTCCGGAATCGGGCCTTGGCAAACGACTCGTGTAGCCAGTGTTCCAAGTGCCGGTTGCCCTGGTTCCAGTACCAGTCGACCAGGAAGAAGTTGACACCGTGTTCCACGGCCCATTTGATTTGCCAGTCGGCGATCTCGGGATTGCTTTCGTCGTACCAGCCGAGAATCGGTTTTCGCATCGGGTAGCCAAGGATCGGGCTCCAACGCGATCGAGTATGCCACCCGGGGAAGTAGTACGTGCCCACTTCGTACTTGCTGGCGACCGGTTGCGGCTCGGGGATGTAGTCAGTCGCGGGAATCGTCGGGCTGGGTGTCAGTTCGATCTGAGCGTTGGCCGAAAGCAATACGCTTGGCGATGCCGCGCTGTCGTCGACCGTCAATCGCAAGGGAAACTCGCCGGTGTGCATTCCACGAACGGTCCACCGCAGTTGAACCGGCTTGTAGAAACCGAGCGACTCGATGGTTTGTGTGGTGGGGCCGATTACTTCGATGCCCGGGGCGACATGCAGCGTGGCCGAAAACCCTGCGGCAAGCGTGCCGCCTTGGTTTTCTAACAGGGCCGTAATCTGTACGGGCTTGCCTACGCGATTAACACCCTCGGTTCGGCCAAAATACCGCAGCCGCACATCAACCGGCCCGGCCGGCTTGTCGGTTAGTTCAACCGTTTCCAGGGAAACCTTCGCATCGGTGACATCCGACGGCTGAAGCCCCAGCAGGACCACCTGGCCGGCGTAGGATCGCGTTGTACCGAGATCGATATTGTAGGAGTGCATGCGACCATCGGCCGTTAGCGGAAATTCCGTTTCCTGCCAGCCCGAGCTTTTGCTGGTAACGTAACGCAGTGTGGCTTTCAGCCCTTGGTCGACGGCCATCCGCACGTGGACCAACGGGTGGTCGTCAGCCGAAACGTCGAGCAAGGGGCTTTCGAGCAGAGCCGGTGCGGCGGTGCCGGTCGGGTCGTCTGTCCAATGCCAGGGAGCCAGCGACTCGCGAAAATCCCACCGGGTGTCGGCGGTCGGCTTCTCTTGTCTTTCGGGCTCGACGATACGGATCGAGGCGATTTCGAAGGGGCCGGCCGAGGGTGGATCGAGCCGCAGTCGAACGACCTTGCCCACGGTGTGCCAGAAGGGTCGAATCCGATAGGTGTGAATTTCATCGTCACCGACACAGTCGAACACGGTGAGCTTGCTGCCGCTAAATCCACCGAAGCGGCCTTCGAGCGTTTCGGTCCAAAAAAGTTCGGCACGCCCGGGCGCCGACTTCATGCGAATTTCGACCCATTGGGTGGCCGTTGTCGAAATCGCGTCGAACACCGGCCCGATCAACAGCGGGTCGTTGCCGGTGGGAGTTCCTTGCAGCCGCCCGTCGGCGACCTTCAAGTCGGCGATACTGCCCGGCGACCAGGCGGGCCGCTGGCCATCGGTGAACGTCCACTCGACCCGTGTTTGTTCTTGGGCGTTTGCCCGGGTAGCGGGCCCGTAAACAAACCAGAAAGCACCGAGCAGATACGCGGCCAAAACAATGGGGCAAGTTTGTCGTAACATGGGAGGGCTCTCGCGGGTGGGGGGATGATTTAGATTGGCGGGGTGCCTTGCTCACGCTTGCATGGGCATGCGGTTTGAAGCAAGCCCCAATAACCAAACCTCAACGACCAATGAAATCTCAATGCCTGACTTTCAATTGCCGGTTTTGCGCCACCGAGCGACTATGGCATTTGGCCATTCGAACTTGGTGTTTCCCTGGTCATTGATGTTTGCTCTTTGGTCATTCACCAGGCCGAATGCCACCCAATCGGGCTAAAGGCCTTTCCAGGCATGGTCTGGCAACTCAAATTGCTGGAGCCTATAATAGTCAAATTAATCCTGTCTGACAAACTCCGGAGGGTTTACGTGTCCCGACGTCTTTCGAGTGTTGACCAAGCTATCGACGCCTTTGCCGCAGGCAAAATCATCATCGTGATCGATGCCGAAGATCGCGAAAACGAGGGGGATTTCGTGTGTGCGGCCGAAACGGTTACGCCCGAGATCGTCAATTTCATGATTACCTACGGCAAGGGACTGCTCTGCATGCCCGTGCTGCCCGACGTGTGCCAGCGGTTGGATTTACCGCCGATCGTCGAAAACAACACGGCCCCACTGGGGACCGGATTCACGGTACCAATCGACCATCGGACGTGTCGCACCGGGATCACGGCGCAGGAACGGGCAGCCACGATCCGAGCTATCGTGGATCCCGACAGCAAGACCTCGGATTTCGTTCGGCCTGGGCACCTTTATCCTTTGGTGGCGATGGAGGGAGGCGTTTTGCGCCGGGCGGGACACACCGAGTGTGCCGTCGACCTTGCCCGAATGGCCGGCATGCGTCCGGCTGGCGTGCTCTGCGAAATCCTCGACGAAAAGGGCGACCGAGCCAGTCGCGAACAGCTTTACACGCTGGCACGCGAGCATCAGCTCGAAATCATCACCATCGAAGATCTCATTCGCTACCGCCGCCGTAGCGAGAAGCTCGTCTACCGGCTGGCCGAAGCCGAACTGCCCATGAAATACGGCGACGGAAGAATCGTCGCCTACGGCGTAAAACACGAGGACCAGCAACCGGTAGCCATCGTGATGGGCGAACCCGACAAGGTGGCCGAACCGCTGGTGCGCATCCATTCGTCGTGCTTCACCGGCGACCTTCTGGCCTCGCTTCGCTGCGATTGCGGCGACCAGTTGCATCTGGCGCTGGATATGATCGGCCGCGAAGGGGCTGGCGTGTTGGTTTACCTGCCGCAGGAAGGACGTGGCATCGGACTGGTCGAAAAGATCAAGGCCTACAAGCTCCAAGACCAGGGCATGGACACCGTGGAGGCCAATATTGCCCTGGGCCATCAGGCCGACAGCCGGGACTATGGCGTGGGCATCCAGGTGTTGAAGGACCTGGGACTCTCGAAAATCCGCCTGCTGACGAACAACCCCGACAAGACCGAAGCCTTCATCTACGGCGGCTACGATCTTGAGGTAGTAGACCAGGTGCCCATCGTCGGCCCGATCAACGAGCACAACGAACGCTACATGGCCACGAAACGCGACAAGATGGGCCACAAACTGCCGTAGGCCCAATGCGAACACTCTTGGCCTAACGATGCCACTTGATAGGGATTTCTCACAGCCAAATAAACCACGGAGACACGGAGGGCACGGAGTTTGGAGTCGAAGGATGAAGTATGAACTTGGCCTTCGTAATCCTTTTCCTTAAGGATTCATCCTTGTGCTCGTTCCGACTTCCGATCTCCGATTTCCAACTTCCCGCCTCGGTGCTCTCCGTGTCTCCGTGGTGAGAAATGCCGGTTAGCGCGACAGTCCTCTCATCATCCCCGGCCCCTCTCTCCCCAAGGAGCGACGGGAGAAGTGGGCGGCGTCAAACTTTCAATCGGCGCAAAAGGAACCGCATTCGGAAGAACCCCGATAATCTCCCGACTTTCTCGCGGCGCGTTGTCTTTTTGCAACGTAGAGTTGTCGTGATTGGTATTCATTTCGTCTCCGGCCGCTTGCCTTCGATTGCGGTGCCGAAGGCGATAGACTCGCTACGACCAACACGACCCACCCGATGGATCGAACGACACGCCCGATACTGCACTGCTGCTGGTTTTTCTTGGCCCTGAGCCTGACGGCCGGCTCGACTGCCCTGGGGCTTTCCGCCCGAGATGGTCGTGTCGCGATGGCCGTTGCCCAGGTGCCGGGGATTCGGATTGCCGCGCATCGGCCACCAGTTGCTCCGATTGAAACGGCCGTTCTCGACGGCGTGCCCGAGGCCGTTGAAGGCCCGCCTGGCGAAATTCCTTTCCTCGATGACACGTTCTGCACGTTGGAAAAAGACTTTTTCGACGACTCGGCCGACGGGCGGCTCGATGAGTTTTCGTTGCTCGACGCGGCGCTGGTTGCCAGTGGAGTGCGACGAACCGAGGATCTCCGTCGCTACGAGCGGCAGTTAGCCCGGCTGGTCGACGAGCTTCAGGCGTTGGAACGAGAAGAGACCACACCGCGCGATCGAGCGGAGATCGTTTTCGACTTTCTGCACCAGCACGTGCTTAGCGGCGGCTATGGCCTGCAATGCACCGACCTACGTCTGGCCTTCGACCAGGGACGTTACAACTGTGTGAGCGCGTCGGTGATGTACAACTGCCTTGCCGCGGGTTGCGGACTAGAGGTTTGTGGCCTGGAGATGCCCAACCACGCGATGAGTCGCGTGGTTCTCGACGGGCAACCGCTCGACGTGGAAACGACCTGCCCCACATGGTTTCGGCTCTTGCAAGATCCACGCCGTCAGGCCGAGATGATCGAACGTCGGGCGGTTGGCATCTCGGCTGAAATGCGGGCCAAGGCACGCGAAGTCTCTCCGATTCAGATGGCGGCCATGATCTACTACAACCGGGGCGTCGATTTGTTGGCGGCCCAGCATTATCGCGAAGCGGCCGTAGTGAACGCCAAGGCCCTGCGTCTCGACGACACCAGCAGCACCGCCCGGGGGAACCTGCTGGCGACGATCAACAATTGGGCGATTGCCCTGGGCACGGCCCGTCGTTTTGCCGAAGCGGTTGCCTTGTTGGAAACCGGGCTGAACTACGACCCGCAGTATGAGACCTTTCTGGTGAACTACGTCCACGTTCATTACCAGTGGACGGAAGCATTGTGTACCCAGCGGCAATACGAGCAGGCAGTGGAACTTCTCACGCGGGCGGGCGACCTTCGACCGGATCGGGCCTATTTTCGGCAAGCCCGAAGCGATGTCTATCGTCGCTGGGCAGAGGACGTTCGTGCCAGTGGGCAGCACGCTCGGGCTGCGGAACTGCTGCAGCTGAGTTCCCGTTCCTAATCGCGGCCGCCTTCGGCCAAATGCCCGACGTGGCGGTCTGGGCAGTAGACAACGATTCTCCGGCGTAAACGTGTTGGTCTGTAACGATGGCAACGACCGTACGTGGCGGTTCACCGCGAGCAGACCACGAAACGTTTGCGCCAGTTTGACGGACCGCCAAATACGAACTAGGTTTTTTGTGGTCAGCCTGTGCGCTGGTCACGCCAGGGGCAAACTTGTCTGGGTTTAGAAGTCGACTTGCACGAATCTGGGAGATTCAAATCGGTTGCCGTCTTTCAGGTGGCCGCTCCACACAGAGGCAGTCTTCTCCGCGCCGCGAAAAGCGATTTCCGCATAGAAACCATCGCAATCACGCAAGAGAACTTTGCGGATCGCTGTTTGCGCCCACGTGCCAAACCGGCCCTAGTATGTACAAGCGGCTTAAGCGTGGGGAGGTTTGCCGAGCGTCCTGCTGGCGGTGGGGGAGCACTGGGTAAATGCAACGATTGAAACGAAATATTCGGTTTTTCACGAGTAGTAGTTCCCACTGAGTAGTAGTTTGAGGAGTGACACCTATGCAGCCAATGATTGCCGATCCACAACTCGACCTGCTTCTGCAACAGGGGGAAGCGACCGAAGACGACGTGCGCACCCAAGTGTGGGGACTACTGACGACTTTGTATCCCAAGAATGACATGCTGGAGCGACGTCGCGAAACCCGTTATCCGTTCCCCTACTTGGTCCATCTCACGCCGGTGGGCGACGATGGTGCTTCGCCCGAGGGAGAGACAATCGTTGTGGTCGGAAAGCACCTTTCCGAACGTGGGCTGGGATTCTATCACACCCGGCCACTTCCCTACCGTCGAATGGTCGTCTCGCTGGAGGCTGGCGACGGTCAATGGGTGGGTTTTCTCATCGACCTGAGTTGGTGCCGTTTCACAAAGCAGGGCTGGTACGAAAGCGGTGGCCGATTCCTCCGCTCGGTGCCGCCTGCGGTGGAATCGCCGGAAGACACCCGGTAGTGACGAAGCGTCAATGCGGTTTGGTCATTGAAACTTGGCCATCGGTCATTTCGGATCATCCAATGCTGATGAATCCTGAGGATTGCGAACGGCGCGGGCAAGATTGTCGCTAGGCGACGGAAACGCCGGTCTCTTAACCAACAGTTCGCGGGCCCCGCCCGCAAAACCGTTTTTGCCCTCGACGTATGCCCGAACGTGGCACGGTCCGCGGAAGTCGAACGGGATGGGCAGCAGTGTTAAGAAGCGGCCCGTGCCAATGTTGCCCGAGATCTCGCACACCCGATCGGCAAGTGTTCGATCATAGGTATCTTGCATCTCAGCTCGGGCGTCGGCATCGCGAGGATACTCGCGGCGCGCGGGCGGTTCGAACGAAAGTCGGCCGCGCGGCGACACCAATTCGATGGTCACACGGCCAGCCATAGGCGAGACCCCCAGCACGCGAAGCGGTTCGCCCGCGGTGGCCGTGGTGGGAACATCGAGCGTTACCGGCTTCGGATATCGCATCTGCAACAACGGATCGCCCAATAGGTGAAACAGTTGGACGTGTTCCTTGCGCTGCTCGGGCAACTCGTTTTTGGCCGGACTGATCGCCAAGGCGATAGTGTCGACCGCGGCGCGACGCTTGTCGTCGGCGTCAGTCTCACGGAGCATGTTAAGTTTGGCGTGCAGCAGCGCTTCGCCCAAGGTGGGACGATGCTCTTGAAAGCATTCGTCCATTAGCGAGGTAGCCAACACGGTCATGGCGTAGGGCATGGTTACGCGCGACGCCGCGATGGCCGCCACCGGACCGCCCGACTCGAGCATCATCCGTTCGGCCAGACAATCGCGCTGCGCATCGAATGCGCCCGTGTAACAGGCCAGCAGCAGGGCGATCGGGGCCGCATGCTCAGACTTCAGTTGCGCCGTGTCGGTGTCGGTGAAGATGGCGTAGTGGCCGTCGGGCATGGCCAATTGGTCGAGTCGCCAGGGATGCCCGTGGCCTACATAACACCAGAACCACGCACCCTCGTTAAGCCGCCGCAACGTGGCCTCACGAAAACCGCACGGCGGTGGGCAATACGGACTTCGCCAATTCGCCTGGGTCATCGACACATGGTATGCCGCGGGAACCTTTTCGGTGAGCAGATTTTTTGTAGCCGATTCGAGGACCGTGTCGATCAGCGGTCCGAACCCTCCAACGCCGGCCACCACGTTGACACGTCGCCGCCACAAGCCGAAGTCGGGCGTCTGCTCGTAAACGAGCGTCTTTTGGATGACCTTGCGCAACTGCTCGGGCGTATCAACAGGAAACCGCCCTAGAGCCAGGTCCGGTTGGCCGTCGCCGTCGAGATCGGCGTACGGCGCGTCGGTCGCGATCAGCTTGTCGGGTCCCCAACGTGCGATCACCTTGGCGGGTGCGTAAAAGGTGGGCACATCGTTGGCGTGTTCGGTGTCGGGGCTCGAAGCTTGGGGCTTCGCGTCGCCCACCAGGACGACAAAGCGAAGGCTTCCCGGCTGGGCGGCCGCGACAATCCGTTGGCGGATCTGTTGCGGCGTGCCATGGCTCGACAGGATTTCCACCCGATGTCCTTCGGCCGTACGGTAAGTAATCCAAGGCTGCAAAGCCTGACGAAACTCGCTCGGGCACACCACCGCCACGTCGGGTGTCGCCGAGGAGACTCCGAGGAGACAGCAAAGCAGAAGAGAACCCACGGTCGATGGTCTCCCAAGTTAAGGGCCGGCGATGGAAGTCGCAACGTGCGTTAGGTGCCGAGTGCCGTGTCGATTTCTGAACTGGCAGCGGGTACCAGTGGCAGCTTGTCCGGCACTGTTGAAACAAAGGCAGGCAAGCTGGTCATGGCACCCGTCGCTTGAGCTTTGGCGGAACACTAGCAGTTGAGAAGCAGGGCGGGCGTAGTGTAGCGACAAACCGGGCGAAGATACAAGGCGAACCGGGACGTCATCTTGCTGCCCTGTTAACTTGGCGTAGAAGCTGACCAAGCCGCTTGGGCGTTGGCCGCATCGCAGGAGAACGCGCAGAGAAGAGAGAAGAATGAATTCGCAGGGCGAATCCAATAAAAAGGGCCGCGTCTGTGCCTTGCGCAACGGACGCGGCCGACATGTCTCACCCTAGAGCACTTTTTGCACTGAAAAAATGTGGCTCAAAGGGGGGACGAGACAGCTATGATTATTCTAAATAATCCAACATTTACGACTACCCCAATTATTAGTGGGCGGTGCTCGTATTGGGGGGGTGAAATCGCAGAAGACATGGCGAACAGTGGGGTATCGCGTCGAACGTCGCGTAACGACGCAAACGCTATACCATGCATCGCGAAAGTGTGGAACTGGCAACGTAGTTGCCACGGCCTCGCCTGGCGTGTTAATGTCGTGGGCCTCGCGATGCGATCGGGGACCGCGACCGTAAGCTATTATCAAATAGCCGGTTTGGTCTCCGCGCCAAGTGATTCCCGGGGATAAATGTGGTGCAGGTGCTCGAAATCAACGACATTGCTCAACTCACGGACTACAGCGCCGTGTGGGATGAGTTGCTGCGCCAAACGGCCGGTGCGTCGCCTTTCCAAACGCTCGCCTGGCTTCAGGCCTACTGGAAACACTACGGCGACGACAAAACACTTCGCGTGTTCCTCGTTTCCCGCCGCGACTGCATCGAATCTGCCGACGACATCGAGGGCATTGTCCCAATGGTCGTTCGCAACGAGACCACCCGAGTGGGCGTACTACGGCTGTTGACCTACCCGTTGGACTACTGGGGATCGTTCTACGGACCTATTGGTCCTGAGCCAGGGCAAGCGTTGACGGCCGTTTTCGCTCACGTGCAACGAGCACCTCGCGATTGGGACGTTCTCGAACCGCGGTGGCTCGGTATGCCTGATGTCGTGGTTTCCCGTACCCAGCAGGCCATGCAAGCGGCCGGCTGTCAAGCGTATGTGACGACCATCGATCGTACGGCGGTCGTCGAGTTGCAGGGTGGGTGGGACCGCTATCTGGCTACCCGGGATAGCACGTGGCGCAAGAAATACAGCCGCCGCCAGCGCGTGCTCGCGAAACGCGGAAAGGTTGAACTGCTGCGTTACCGCCCCCGGGGTGATGCGCAAGGCGATGGCAACCCTCGATGGGATCTTTACGATGCGTGCGAGGACTTGGCTCGCCGCAGTTGGCAAGGGGCTTCGTCCACGGGTACGACCTTGTCGCACGAGGCTGTGCGTCCTTTCCTGCGCGACGCCCACGCCATGGCCGCCGCTGCCGGCATTGTCGATCTGAACCTCTTAACGGTCGACGAGCATCCGGTGGCCTTCGCCTACAACTACTGTTATCGAGGGCACGTCTACGGCTTGCGTATCGGCTTCGATCCCCAATGGAAACGCTACAGTGTGGGGATGATCCTCTGCGGGCGTTCTGTGGAAGACAGCTTCGCCCGAGGCGACTGGCTCTACGACATGGGCGTGGGATCGCTAGACATCAAACGCCCCGTGCAGACGCGATGCTTGCCGTTGTTACGGTGTAGCCATTACCATCCCGCTTCACCCCGTTCGCAACTGTTACGAACCAGGCGATGGCTGCAATCCCGCGTGAATAGCATGAATACGGGGTCAACTCTTGACACTTGACACTCGCGATAGCACAAACAACGTTGATGCGGCATGGCGAGTGTCAAGTGTCAAGAGTTGACCCCATATGTCTTACGACCCCATGTTTCTTGCTCTTGGCGCACAAGCAAGCCCCTCGCTGTCGGCCGTGTTCAGGATGGCACGACCGATGTGCGAAGGGCTTGCTAGGCTGGGAAGGGGGAAATTGTTCCCGTTATCCTCGGGTGCTTTTGCGCTAGCCGGTTCGATTGGCGGTAGGTAAACCGGACTATTGGACAGGCGCTACCGTGTAAGGTGCCGGACCAGGAGTAATGGACGGATTCACGCATGAGCTGCATGACGTGTCGGGTGTGCAGGGCATGCAGGGACTGCATGTCGGTGCACAAGGATCGACGCAAGTCGCCATCGGCGGGCAAGGATCGAACCGCGCGCCGCGGAACAGGCGACAATTCTGGCAGCCCAGCGAACCGACCGTGAGCATAGCGATTGTCGTTAATACGAATAGCCTCTTCATCATTCCTACCTCCAGGAGGATCGTCTTCTTCAACCGATGCGAAAGAACCAGCCAAGAGACGACTACGCGGGTTTTCCCCGGTTCGTGTTGTCCGACGCGGGGTGCGTTATTTCGTGAAGCAATGTTTGTTTCCGGTCGCCATGGAAACTCTACACCACGCTTGGTGATGTGCAAACGCAACGTTGTGTTTTTTTGGAAAACAGTTTCCGTTGATGTTACGCGACACGGTTGTAGATTATGGGCTACACTTGGCAGGGTAAACGTGTATGTCCAACCGTGCCCGACCGTGGGAATTACCCCCAACATACCCAGTCGGGCTAACAATCCACCTACTTCCCCCCAGCCGTCTTCGCGCTATAATCGCTACAGTGCGCTTTGGTCGTTTCTTGTTGAAGCCTGCCTTGCTGAAGGAAACTTGGCGACCAGTCGGAACCCGGCCCTGAGGGGGGCTATCGCGGTGCCACGTTTTGGCAGCGAGTTTGGCATCAATTGGTACTGTGTTGCCCGACGCATCGGGTTGGGAGAGAGCCATGAATCGCAAGTCTTGTAGAGCAACCTTTGGCGTGGTGCCTGTTTTCTTTCTCTTGGCCTTGGGGCTGGGGTTCGTGCCGGCGACGGCCGCCGAAAACCAGGCAACCGGCAGTGGTGGGGAAGTCTGGTTGATCAGCACCCGCAGTGCGCCCCGTTCCGGCAACGTCGATGAGGGAACGGCGAAAATCCATTACTGGCTTCTCGACGACAACAACGAGTGGGCCCTTGCCGATGCCGATTCGTTCACGAAAACGGCCAGTGCCGACGTGCCCGTAACGCTGTTTATCCACGGCAATCGAACCGGCCGCAACGGTGCGATCCGTGCCGGTTGGCCCCTGTACCGCCGGCTGATGCGAGACGCCCAGGGACGCCCGTTCCGGTTTGTCATTTGGTCGTGGCCGAGCGACCAAGTGGGCCAATCGAATCGCGACGACGTTCGTGTGAAAGCCTGCCGTAGCGATGTGCAGGGCTACTATCTGGCCAATCAGCTTCAGCAGTTCAATGGCAACGTGCCCGTGAACCTGGTGGGCTACAGCTTCGGAGCACGCGTGATCACTGGGGCGTTGCACATGCTCGGCGGCGGGCGTGTTGCTGGCCGCGGGCTCGATAATCCCGTGACCCGCCAACGGCCGCTTCGTGCCGTGTTAGTGGCGGCGGCCTTGGACAGCGACTGGCTCTTGCCCGGGCGTCGCAACGGTTTGGCCCTTTTGCAGGTCGACCGGATGCTCGTCACCCGCAATCAGGCCGACCCGGTGTTGCGTTGGTATCCGCTGATGTACCACATCGGTGGACCACGGGCCATGGGTTACATCGGCCCCAGCGTTTGCTGTGGCGGTGAAGTCGAGGTGCTCGACGTCACCCGCGCCGTCGGAAGGAACCACGAGTGGGCCTGTTACGCTGCCGTTTCTCAGTTGTTGGACGAGGCGGCCAGCGTCGACACTCCAGCCGACGAGGACGCCGACGTGGCCGAGTTGGCACCAGAAGAGCCGCGGGCACGTCTGCTAGGCGGTATTGCGGCCAAGTAGCGGGCGCAGCGTGGCACCGTCGCTAGTCTGAAATAGGGCGGGGGACGGACTACCTAATTCAATTCCGTGGTGCGAAACCCCGGGCGAACAAGACGCCTCGAGGGTTCTGTCCGCGTCTGCAACCTCCCCCACCTGGGGCATTTCTCGGGTGGGCGCGAGATCTGGCAAAAAACGCCCGCCAAACGCTTGATATATCTGTGGCGTCGAGTATGATATATCACGTTGGTGTTGGGGCGCGACATGACTCGTGCGAGCAATGGTGTGAAGGAATGCGCTGTCCGCGCGGTCGTGCGAAGTGCATTGTCGCTTCCGTTACCTTCTTTGCGAGTTGCTTTCTTCGAAGAGGAGTGTGATCTCATGGTGACCTGTCGTCGTGTTTCAATGATGGTCAAGCTTTGGATGCTGGCCACGATCTTTCTGGTTCCAGCCGTTTGCGGGGCGAGTCTGATCGCCAACGGCGATTTCGAAGACGAATGGACGCAAAACCCCGACACCTCGTGGCCGGTACCTCCGAACTGGACCTTGGCGTCGAGCTCCAACCCGGCCAGTCCTTTGACCGGCGGCAATCAAATCGCCGGAGAACGTTCGGCTTTGCTCAGCGGCAGCGTGGGCCGGTTGGATAACGTTTTCACTAGCGCGACCGGCACGCGGTGGCAATTCGACATGGATTTTGCCGTGGAAGATGCGGGCAGCGATCGTACGCTCGATTTGTCCCTGCTATTCGCGAGCGGGGTTGCCGTTCACCTCCGTGTGGTCAACGATCCTAGCGACGGTGGCAGTACGCTGGGCGACCTTCAGGCCTATCACGGTAGCTGGACCAGTCTCTCGGGTCTCGCCAATTCGGTAAGCCTCGATACCGACGACGACGTCAGTTCGGGCGTGTTGGCTGTAAGTCACCTGACGGTGACGGGGAATTTCGACGCGGCGAACCCCTATTACAGTGTGACGCTTACCAACGCCAACAACGATTCGGTTACGGCCGACATGGTGCAGTGGTTCGAGAATTCACAGGTTTCCGGCAAGGGAATCAGCGCAGTTCGGTTGCGTACCGACATGAGTCGAGCGGATTACGTGGTCGACAACTTCAGCGTGACGAACGTTCCTGAACCGGGCACGTCGGGCTTGCTCGGTGTTGGGCTAATAATGGTTGGGCTTGCCGCTACTGGCGGCTATCGCCGAAAGCGAAGCAAGGTGGTTGTTTATTGATGTTTGCATTGATAATAATTCGCTCCAGGAAACCGAATTCCTGGAAATCCAGGCTCCCGTTGGTCGCCTTCGGTTCATTGGCAATGCAAGCGTCAATAGGGCCAAGGGTTATCGTGTCGTGAGTCTTTGTTTGGGGGCACTCAAAGAGAAAGGATAGTAGCATGCGTACACGTCTTTTCACATTATTGGTAGTTGTCGTAGCCACAACATGGTTCATCTGCTCGACAACCAAGGCCGAGATTCTTGTGCAACATCTGGGCAGCACCGACCCAGAGACTGAAGGTTGGGCGCTAACCAACACAGGGGTTGACGCTTCCAGCATTGGTGCTCTCACGCCGGACACCGGTTATGAAGACGCATGGATGCTCAACGACGATTCGGCCAGTGTCCGAGCGTATTACCGCGATGACCTGACGACCGCACAAATGGAAACACTTGATTGGTCGAACGTCGATTGGCAGTTGGACGCGCGACTTCGCGTAACAAGTTACGACACAATGGCCTATCGGTGCCCAACGGTTCACTTCGTCACGCCGGGCGCCTATACCGAAACGGGCAAAGACTACATCATGGATTTCGGGGCCGATGCCGAGGGCAACGCCATTGTTCAACTGACGGGCCTCAGCGGCACCAATACGGTTACCCTCGATTCGGGAAGTTATCACGACTATTCGCTCCGCTACAATGCCTCGACGGGAACGGCCTCGCTTTATATCAACGGCAGCAGCACGGCTGCCCTTTCCGGCTATACGGGCACTACGAAGCACTCCGGTTACAGCGCGACAACCTCGTTCGTTCGATTCGGCTCGACGGCGACAAACTCGATCGGAGGTGCCAACTACAGTCTCGTACAGTTCTCCGTCGTGCCCGAGCCATCGACCGCAACCCTCCTGGGCCTCGGAGTGCTGGCTTTCGCCGTTTCGTTTGGGTGGAAGTGCCGAAGTTCTCAACTTTGATGCTTCGCCGCGTCTCATGCGTTACAATGCGATCGACAGGGCGTGATGCTAACGTCGTGCTTTCCGCGAGAAGCGACTTGCGACGTTGGTCGCCCGACGACCGCGTGCCCGGTTCAACGATTTTTTCACCTTGGGGCTGTGGAGAAAGCGGATTATGAGAGCGAAAAGGCGCAGGGCCGTCGGTTCATTGGGTTGGTTGTTGGGGGTGGTCGTCTGTCTGGCAATGGTTAGCCCGACGCTGGCTGGCGAACGCCAGAACAAGCAGAAATCCGATTCGGTTATCCAGCAGAAACGCCCCAATATTCTTGTCATCGTTTCCGAGGACAACGGATGCGACCTGGGATGTTACGGCAACCGATTTGTGCGTACGCCAAATCTCGATCGCTTGGCGGCCGAGGGCGTGCGGTTCGATCGGGCCTTTGTGCCGCAGGCAGGATGCAGCCAGTCGCGGGCGGCCTATCTGACGGGCCTCTATCCTCATGCCAACGGCCAAATTGGTTTGGCCACCTGGAAGTTTCGCATGTACCGGTCGGATACGCCTAACATCATTGGGGCACTGAAGGAGGCCGGCTACCGTACAGGCATGGTGGGTAAATTACACGTAAACCCCGAGTCGTCGTTCCCGCTCGATTTTCATGCAATCCACGATGCCAATTTCGGGCGTAAGAAACTCGATCGTTACGCCGAAGCGGCGGCCGACTTCATCGGCGACGACACCTCGGGCAAACCGTTTTTCCTGGCGGTCAACTATCCCGACGCCCATATTCCGTTCATCCGCCAAGCCGAAGGGCTACCCAAGCAACCGCTCACGGGCGAGGACGTCGAACCGCTCGGACATTTCGGGCTGGACTCGCCGACCATGCGGCAGCGTACGGCCGATTACTACAATTGTGTGAACCGGCTTGATACGCTCATCGGCGACCTGCTGGAAACGCTACGAACGGCCGGTCATGCCGATGATACGCTGGTCGTCTACTTCGGCGACCACGGTTCCGACACGCTTCGAGGCAAGCGAACCTGTTTCGAGGCCGGCGTTCGCATACCGCTGATCGTTCGTTGGCCGGGCGTGATCGCGCCGGGGCAGGTTTGCGGCGAACTGGTTTCCACGGTCGATCTTTTCCCGACGTTTCGGGAAGCCGCGGATTTGCCCGAGCTGAATACGCTGCAAGGGAAGTCGTTGATGCCGTTGTTTCGAGGTTGCCGCGATGGTTGGCGAGAGTTTCTTTTCACCGAGTTTCACTACCACCATTCGGCCGTTCGCGGTTTCCAACGAGCCGTTCGCGATGAGCGGTTCAAGTTGATCCACAATCTTCTGCCTGGCACGCATCACGACGATATCGATCGCGTATTCGCTCGCGACTATCCGCCGGGAGAGCCCGAGCGGGCGATGAAGAACGCACCGGTCGAAGTGCGGGCTGCTTACGAACGGATGCGCCAGCCGCCGGAATTCGAACTATACGACCTTCAGGCCGATCCGTACGAGTTCCGCAATCTGGCTGGCAATACGGAATATGCCGGCACGCTGAAACGCCTGCAAAAGGCGTTGGCCACCTGGCGTGAAGAAACCAACGATCCGTTTCTCAACCGCGAACTGCTCGATCGGGTATGCAAGGAAGTCGAGGCCACGCGCGGCACCGATGGCCAATGGCAACGTCCGAAGAAGTATTGGTCGTTCTACGACGTGATGGACGAATACCAAGCCGTAAGGTAATAGAAAATCGAGTTTGCCCGATTTTCTGCGGTTTTTCGCGTTGCTTGGAGTGTGCGGTCGCCGAAGCTGGGGGCATCGCGACGATGCTCCGATTCGCATACCCTTCTACTGCTGATTTGACAGCATCCGTTTCGTGACCTAAATAACCTATAGAGGCTCATGGTGCGCCAGTATGGTCTGGCGCGTCGGACAAACCGAAACGGCAAACCGATCGCGAGGTCGGGACGCAAAGCCTTGGGGCTCCCTGCTGCGAGCGTTCCAGGCCGTGTATAGTGTTGCACGGTTTCTCGGAATGGCTCTCAGGTGTGCGTGGGCAAACAGTCGTTTGCGCCCAGGCACCGAGGGAGTTCGCCAGGCCACCGAAGTTTGCAACCTTGTTAGGATCGACCGAAAAATTCCTTGCCGATTTGCCGGGCCGTGATTCGCAACGTCCCGCGATGTCTGCCTTGGCAAAGAGTAAGTTGTTTTCCGGTCCCTCCTTGGCCAACGGCTGCTACCGCGCCGAGCGAAAGATCGCTCCCGTTGATTGTCTTACGTGGCGAAACGGTTCACCACGTGGGTAGTTTGGCGGTGCGGGGGAGGTTGTCATGTCGGATTGCGTTCTGTCACTCGCGATGTCTATATATTGGCCGGCTTTTTCGGGGATGCATCTCTGCCGCAGCCGTCATTCGTTCGCTGTTGGTGGTTCCCGTTACTGGCGAGATCGAGGTGTTCTCTCGTTGTTGGCTTCCCTCGGGAAGTCGTACGATGTTCCATCGTTTAAGTCGAAGAGTTGCACCAATTCCGCGGACCAAGGCACGCGTTCCAGAGATTGTCGTGGGGATTCGCCGCGTTAAAGACGGCGCGAAAAATAACTTGCCGTTTTCCAAGGCGAAACCCGAGAGCCGTCGCAAAGAACGGCCCGGCGAAGCGGCGAGTTTTTTGTCGGTCGATCCTAACTTGCGTTCGGTGGATAGGGCGTGTCCGCTACGTGGCGGATTTGTTCTTTTGTTCCACGACTATTTCGTCCTGCATTGCTTGTGGAACGAGGGCGACCAGCGGGAGCCCGGTTTTCCGGGCCGGAACGCAAGGAAGTGTTCCACAATTAAACCAGGAACCAATAAACCTTGGCCGCCTTTCGGAGCGGTGCCGTGAGTGGTCCCGCCGTGCCGTAGGGGCGCGCCGAGTCTAGCGTGTTCCGAAGGCTGGCCCTTGGTGGGTAGCTGTGGTTGGTCATTTCAGTCGTTGGTCTGGATTTCCACAACCGAATTAACCACGGAGGCACGGAGGGCACTGAGAAGAGAAGACTTGCTGCGGACCGATAGCCGCTTACCTGATGGCGGACTGTTGGAAAACGGTCTTCGTAAGTTGTTCCGTGTAATCGGTTCCGTGGCCTCCGTGTCTCTGGGGTGAGAAATTCGGATTAGGGATGGCGGAGAAGGTGGTTTTTTGCAGGCGGCGACCTTGCCGATCACGTGGAAACTGGACCCGATGCGACTGGCGTGTCGTTTCTGACAGGTGTAACTGTGGAATCCTGCATTTTTTCGCACATCGTGATTGACATGTGGACCCCATGACCTAGGTATTGTTAGTGGCCGTAGTATTGCCGGGACCAGGGGAGTAATCCATCGGTTGTGGCAGTTTTACGTAGTCTAGCAGCTTGTGGGGGCAAGTTGACACAGCGACACGGAGGCAGTCGTTGCCGGGCACGCGACGTTTGCTGCAATATGTGTATGACCGCTAGAAGCCACGCGGCGGACCGAAAGATGATACAACAAAAGAGAATCATGGAAGGATTGTAAGAACCATGCCGGTGATGATCGTTGATTGCTTTTTTGGCTTGTTAGCCGTGTCGATTGGCGTTGTGGCGGGTTGGTGGCTGCGCGGTGGACGCACCTACCAGCACCCCGACGGCGAATCGCATGAGACCCATCATGCGAGAGAGATTCTTCTTCGATTACGCGAACTTGCTGCGAATGTTGCTCACGACGTGGGGCAACACAGTAGCCGGATGGAAGAGATTCACGAGGAGTTGACGTCGGCCGATACGCAGGATACCGATGCAGTGATGTCGGCCGTGAGCCAATTGGTCGAAGCCAATAGCCGAATGCAGATGCAGCTTGCCACGGCCGACGAGAGACTTCGCGAACAGGCGCGCCTGATCGAATCACATGCCGCCGAAGCCCGCACCGATCCACTTACTCAGATTGCCAATCGTCGCGCGTTCGACGACGAAATGCTCCATTGCTCCTCGCAGTTCCAACGTGCCAAGAAACCGTTCTCGGTGCTTATCCTCGATGTCGATCATTTCAAGTCGTTCAACGACACGTATGGCCATCAGGCTGGCGATGCCGTTTTGCAGGGTCTTGCCAATGTGTTGAGCGAAAATGCCCGAGATAGCGACCTGGTTGCCCGCTACGGTGGCGAAGAGTTTTCGGTGGTCATGTCGGGTACTTCGGTTGCCGATGCCCGAGCGGGAGCCGAGCGGCTTCGCCGCGCGATCCAGGCCAGCCAGTTCGAGTTCGACGGGAAAAAACTTCGTGTGACCGCCAGTATTGGTGTGGCGGAGGTCGCCGATGGGGAAACCGGCGCACAACTGATCGAACGGGCTGACGCTGCCCTGTATGCGTCGAAAGAGGCAGGACGCAACTGGGCCCACTGGCACGACGGAAAACAAATCTATCCCATTGCCAGGGAAGAAGACGAAGCGGCTGCTAACGAAGCACCGGCCCAACAGCCGAACGAGCGGAAGCCGGCCGCCAAACCACAAAAAACCACGGCGAAAAAGCCCGCGCCGACCAATCCGGTTTCCAAGCCGGCCAAAGAGCGCAAGCCGGCGAAGTCGCCTGCGGTCGAAACTACTTCCCATGCAGCCGCCAAGGCGAAAGCCGGCACGCAAGAGACGCCTTGTGCCGCGGCAACGGGCGCTAGCAAGTCAGGTTTCGAGCGTCGGTTCTGCGACCGCGAGAACTTCACGGGCTTGGTCGAACAACGTTTGTACGAATGGAGACGCGGTGGCGTGTCGCCCTCGGTCATGTTGGTTCGCATCGACGACTTCTCGAAGATCGTCTCTGTTTACGGACCGGAGGTGGGCAAGACCGTGTTGCGTGCCACGTCGCAGTTCCTCAGTGCTGCGATCCGCGATATGGACATGCTCTCCGAGCACGATGTGGCCACCTTCGCCGCGTTGTTGCCCGGCGTGCCGCTGGCCAACGTGGCCGGTATTGCCGAACGGCTTCGTGAGGCGATTGAGCATTGTGCTTTGCCGGTGGAGTCCGGCAGGCTGAACTTCACGGTCAGCGTCAGCGGCACCGATGCTCGCAAGAATGACGATGCCTCGAAGCTGTTCACGCGAACCGAAGAGGCCTTAGACGTAGCGCTTCGCGCAGGCGGCAATCGGAGCTGTTTCTGCACGGGCGACAGCATCAACCCGGCGGCCTCGCTGCTGAGCCCTACGACCTGAGTCGACGCGATTGGGCCGACGTCAACACGGTCTGCTGGTGACACCGTTGGATTCGGTTGAACGTCGACATGCCCCCGTCGAGCGGCCGGTGATTGCAGTGCGGCGTAGGCCGCACGAAAGCCCAATTAGTTGTCCTGGGCAATGCATCCCAGCAAACGACCGTGGCAACCAGCGATCCAGCAACGTGCGGCGCGAACGGCGTCGCGCGGCGTGTGGCCCAGGCGAACGACCAAGTAGACGCCGTCGCAACTCGATAGACAGCGTTCGGCGTGGCGTGTTCCCGGCGTTCCGGCATCGAGAAGCGCCAACGAGACGGTCGAAGGCAACTCGTCGCGGAGTTGCCCGAAATCGACGGTTTCGCCCGAGGCTTCGAGTGCATCGATGTCTGACCACGACAGACGGTGCAACCCAGGCTGTTCGGCGGAGCACGCCCATGCAAGCGTGGGCATGGCACTCGAATTGCCACGTCCGCGGAAGCCGTCGTTCGTGTCTTTCGCAATCAGGTCGTCCGCGACCAAGTCTTCTGCAACCAGCAATACGTCGCCGTCGACGTGCGCGCTGAGTGTTTGGGCCAACGCGTCGAGTACCGGCCGGTTTTCGCGTTCGGTTTCGGCCGAAACGATCGCGAGAACCCAGGGACCGTTGCCGGACAACTGCTGAACGATGTTTTTCGCAAGCTTATGGAAAGGCTCGCTTTGGGGGGCATCGGTCTGGTTCGTCGCGATTGGCTCAGCGACGTCTTCGACCTGGCTTGGTCCGACGGTGGCCTCTTGAACTGCGACGATGGCTTCTTGCGCGGGAGCGACCGTCTCTTGGACACGCGGAGTTTCGTCGCTTGGGCCGTCGGTGACAAGTGATTCGAGCGAGTCAGGCGGGTCGTTATCATCTACGGTGGCCGCCGTCGTAGCGGTGGTCGCATCGTCAGACGGCGCTGGTTGATCGGCAGGCTCTGAGTCGGGAGGGGGTGCGTTGTCGTGCCACTGAGGGGCGCAGGCGTCGAACGTCACGACATCGATGCCGGTCATTTCGCCCAACGCGATTTCGCCCAACGCAATTTCGACCGTCTCTTGCGACCCGTCGATTGGTGAGAACGTTTCGGCGAAGTCTAGCGTCGATTCCTCGACCGTACAGGCGTCGATTGGACTGGCTTCAATTGGGCAAGTCGTACCGTTTGTGGCGGCCGACTGCTCCGCGATGGCCGCCGAGTCGTCAACCGGCGGCGCCGACGTGTCGGCTTCGTCCGTCGCGGCTGGCTCGGGCGTATCCTTTGATTGGTGTGTGGTGGCTGACATCTCTTGCTCGGACGCTGAAGGCCGAGGCTCTGGCACCGGTGGCACTACCGGCACGGGAACCTGTTGGTCTTCGATTCGTTTCAAGGCGTCGAGCAGGCGACTCATCGATTGCTTCCGCTGGCTCTAGGAATTCGACACAAAAAACAAGCGACGTTTCGGGCGAAGTAAGGATGGGCTGGAGACAAAGTCGATTTTCCCCAGTGCTTTGTCAAACCTAAAAAACGGGGTGCCATGCCCACGCTTGCGTGGGCATGTTCCTCGGGATTTCAGCATGTCCACGCAAGCGTGGACATGGCACCCACAACCCCTGGTTTAAGAGTTGGCAAAGCACTAGTCTCTAGCCCCGCCGCAGCTTGGCGAACAATTGGCCGTATTCTCGCCGCCGCACTGCGGTGATCGGACCGGCCACGACCAGTTCGCGTTCGTCGTAGTTGTCGTCATCGACGATGATTACCCTTTCGTCGTCCGAATCCGAGACGAAATGCATGGGAACGGTTTCGGGCTCATCGTTGCTGAGGTCTTCCAACAAATCGTCGTTGTCGGCCGATACGGTTTCAAATATCAATACCTGCTCCGGCTCCGAACCGGCCGACAGCAGCAGTTCTTCTTCGGTCGGCAGTGCGAAATCATCTGCCGACGTATCATTCTCGGCAGAAATTGCCTCTGTATCGTCCGCCGACGGTGAGTCGAGGACGCCGCAATGTCGGTCGAGATCCTCGTCGGTCCGGTGGTGTGGCTCGCCGTCGCTTTCGAAACGCTCGTCTTGGGTTAGGTGCGAGGGATAGGTGTCTTCGCGATCTTCTGCAGAAACGAAATCGTCCACCGCGACATGTTCTTCGCAAAGGTCGTCTTCGGATGCATCGTTTGCGACAACTTCACTCGCGGAAAGGTCGTGATCCACAGCGGCGCGTTTGGGCAATGCCGCGATGTGGATGCGCGTTCGCGGGGTGATGATCTCTTCTTCCGCGAAAGTCTCGGCGAAGGGATCCTTTTCTTCGGTCGGCGTATTTTCGGAAGCCGTCGTGTCCGACACGTCGGACGACGCCGACTGATAGGCCGAATCGGCCTCGTGGAGCATCGTTTCGATATGATCGAGCTGAGCCGCCGGTTCCCGCATAGGTTCGTCCGGCGTCCGGAGGTCGGCTGTACAGTCGATGGCCGCCAAGTCGTCTTTGGCGAACTCGTCCGTGGCCGTTTCTATTTCGAGTGGCATCTCGGCGCCGTCGGTCAGGTCGCCGACGACGTCGTCGAGTCCGCCGAACTCGATTACCGCATTGTTGGCGTTGGGTTCACTCTCAGCAGTCCAGGGCGTGGGAAGCTGTTGGAGATCGGCCCAGGCTTCTTCGACAATCTTCGATGTGATAGGCGATCGCTGCGCGACGTACGCCAGCAACAGGGCGTGATCGCAGACCTGATTGATTAGTCGCGGCACGCCGTCGGTCGCCTGGTAGACCGCCTGGCAGGCCTCGGCCGGGAACAAGGTTGTTCCAACGCCACCGACGGAGGTCACCTGCGATTGAACGTATTGCTGGGTTTCGGTCCGATTGAACGGCTCCAGGTAACAGCGTGCTACCAGACGTTGACTGAACGAATCGAGTTTTGGACTGGCCAGCCGCTCTTCGAGGACACACCCACCGGCGAGGACCAATCGTACGGCGGGCATACCGTCTCGCGTTACGTTGGTCAGCATACGGATTTCGTCGATCAACCGCAGAGGAAGCGATTGGGCTTCGTCGACCAGAAGAACCAACCCCTGGGGGCAGTCCTCGTGCGTGGTCAGGTAATCGACCAAGGCCAAGCGTAGCTCGCCTTCGTCCATGCCGCGATAGGAGCGACTCAGCTCGAACAGAATCGCCTGGAACAGAGCGCTGCGGGTGGCAAGCCGGCCACTCGCCAGAACGGCCACGGGAAACTGCTCGGCAAACTGCTCGGCCAACACTCGACACAGCAGACTCTTGCCTGTTCCGGTCGGCCCGACTACCAGGCCGGCGCCCTCACCTCGCAGAAGACACCGCGCCAGCGTGGCGCGTGCCGTTTCGATGGTTCCACCGGCGTAGTAACGTTCGGCCACGGGCACGGCGGGGAATGGCCGCGCCTTTAAATCGAAAAAAGCGGTGTACATTACGCAGGTTTCCTTCGTCCCGTTATCCAATCCAACGGCCGCCCCTTGGGGGCCAACTGGCGTTTCTTGCAGCAACGGAAACAACATCGGGCTTCGTGCCCAATTGTTCGAGTTGGATGAACCGTCTGTCGCGCCGACCGATCGAGGCGTCGCTTTCGCAGCGCCGGCCGCTGGTGGCCGCGACAAGTGTGTACTGATCCATTCCTTGCCTTCGGCACGTCGTGGCTAACCGCTCCAATTGGACTGGCGCACAGGCGAGAGGAACTGTCGAGCTGCGTCAAGCTGGGTTGCTCGGGCGATCTTTACTGCCTTCTTGTTGGTGCTTGCGTATCCACTGAACAGTCAGCAGGGCAAAACTCCTTGGAGCCGGTTTCCCGGTGGTCGCCCTCTGTTCATTCAATAGGCAAGCCTCGTCAGACAATCAAACGCCACGTCAACATTCCGCAGAACGACCATAGCAGCAGACCGGCGGCAAGTCGGCCGCGGCGTTGATGATGCCATCGTCGGGCAGACATCGCCGTGGAACCGTCGCTTTCTGCGGCGGGAATGACGCCGACGACGGGCACGGCCGCGTCGATCTCCAGTTCGTCGATCGAAAACACGGGCCGCCGCATCGATGTGCCGGAAGAAACCATCGACGTGCCCGCGGTTGCCAAAACACCGGCGGCTATCGAGGCCAGCAACAGCCAACGGCCAGGTTCCACCGGCGGCGGCAATTCGACCGCTTCGGCGGACACGACCGTCAGTTGGGGAACCTCGCTGGCGAACTGCTTCGCCCGACGCAGTTTGACCAAGGCTGCCTGATATTGCTCGGTGGCCTGCTCGGCAGCCTCTTGAAGTTGCCAGTGTTCGCGGAGCTTCTCGGCGTGCGCGGTCGCCAAGGCTTCGCGCGACGGTTTCGCCGAATCGAGTTCCGCAGTGTCGAGGCCCCCTGTGTCGAGCCCCCCCGAACCGTCCGACGCAACCACGGGTGAAGTCTCGGTTTCGGTAGCGGCCACCGGGTTGGGAATCGTCTTGGGGATGCCTTTCAAGCGGCGTTGAAGCAACACGATTTCAGCATCCAATTCCTGGACCATGGGGTGATTCGCGGTACGTTGAACAAGCATCAGCTTCCGTTCGCCCCGCAGCGTGACAATCTGCTCGTGCAGGTCGGCCCAATCGGGGTTCTCGATGGTTGGCGTCGCGAGCGGCTGAATGCTGGGATCGCGACGGGAAGAATTGCTCTGGCCGTGTTGCCCGGCGAGTGGTTGCTCGTGATCGGTTGCCGCGCGGAGTTGATCCTCCGAGGGTTTTACTTCGGTTTGCCAGAAGTCGTCCGCGACCGACTGAAGAGCAAGCCGTTTTTCGTCGGCCTCAGCGACCGCGTCGCGGGCCTGGGTGAGTAGCCGACCGACCGCTTCGGTCCAAGCCGTTTGGGTGGCGTCGGCATAGCCTTGCGCCAATTGGTTGACCAGGGCCGTTGCGAAACTTGGGTCGGAATGCTCGAAGGCGATGACGATTTCCGTGTCCTGCGATTCCGGATCTTCTGCGGCGGCGACACGCAGACTGTGGGGATCGACCTTTGGTAGGGGACGGTCGTATCGGGCTTCGGCCGTACGTTTGGCCGAGAGGGCCAGTCGGTCGAGGGCACGGCGGATGTTCTGTGGCGAGACGATTTGCGCCGTCAGGCGCTCGAACTGCTCGGCAGTGAGGTTGTCTTCGGAGTCGAGACTCGCTGGATCGGGCGTTGCCACCTCGTCGACTGTCCAACCTCCTCGTTGATGAATCGTTGCCAGCGCGGTCGCCGGCGGGATATGCTGCGAGCGTAGGAAGGCAGTCTTACCCCACTGGTAGACAAGGCACGACGTTACCACGAAGACCAACAAAAGCGTCCAGCGGTTGGCCGGTTGCGGCGATCGGGCAGGAGGTTGGTAGTTCGAGCTCGTCGACATGGTTGTGGGCAACGGGGCAGGGTCGAGGGTGGGAGGGCGTGGGTTCCTGGCGGCCGTCGAATCCATGTAATCGGGCGGTTTGAGCTACCAGGGCGCATAGCAACACCTGCTGTCGACATCGACCTGCCAAGCGGTGCAGCTTGAAGGGCCTTCCCCTAGGCGTAAAGGTCGCACGAGGCGGCAGGGCCGCCAACCAAATCGGTGCTACCTCACCGAGGCAGGAACTCACTTCCGTTGACCGCGCCCGCTGTTTGTTTCGTTTATTCATGTTTTGTCGAGAAGGCAAAGTCTATCGTTCAAAACGCCAAGGGAATAGATCTCGCAAAGACGCCAAGACCGGACAACCACCCTTTTCTTAACGTCTGGGCTCTTTTGCAGGAATTTCTGCCGACTTCTTCCGGAGATTATTCACTCGTCCTTGCTAAGACCCTTGTCGAATTGGCCGGAAGATAGAACAATTCGAGGTAGGGATCCCCCCACGATGATGCAAGCGTCTCGTTTTACTTCCATCTTCAACAGACGAGGCGAGCCTCGTGGTTCCACTTTCCGAATGCGACGACTCCCGCTGCCCTCCGCAATTTAGTATTGCCGCAGGGTTATTGGCCACGGCTGTGGTCGCGCTGGCTGCCTCGGTGGCCCGGTTGTATGGGTTGGCGTTCGGAATTGTCGTGGCCGCCTCGCTACTGGCCATGTGGGGAGTGCTGGCCGATATCGGCGGCAATTCACAGCTCAGCGGCCGGAAGAAGACGTTCGCTTTGGTGGCCGCGGCCGTCGTGTTGGTTCCCCCATTTCTATTCACCCTGATATTGATCTTCTCGGCCGGATTCTTGCCGGCGGCAAGGTAGCGTCTTGGCGAGATCAGCGAGGCCGGACATGTTCCGTGTGAAAATCTGTGGTGTGACAAGCGTCGAAACGGCTCAAATGGTGGCCGCTGCAGGGGCCGACGCGGTGGGGCTGAATTTCTACCCGAAGAGCCTTCGTTGTATCGACGCCGAACTGGCCCGGGCGATCGTCGCCTCGTTGCCGGCCGACGTGACCAAGATTGGGCTGTTCGTGAATGCCCCAATTGAGACGGTGTGCGATGCCTACGACCGGCTGCCGCTCGATTTGATCCAGCTCCATGGCGACGAACCGCCCGAGTTCGTTGTCCAGTTGGCCCCCCGGCCCGTGTTGCGGGCGTTTCGTTTGGCGGCGGCCGATTTGCCCAAGGTATTCGTTTATATAGAGGAGTGCCGTCGTTTGGGCCACGTGCCGGCTACGGTGCTGATCGACGCTTTCAAGGCAGGCGAATACGGTGGCACGGGCAAGGTGGCCGATTGGTCGGCCGCTGCCGAGTATGCCGCCCGCAATACCCCCCCCCTGTTAGTGCTGGCCGGGGGGCTGACCGCCGACAATGTCGGCCAAGCCATTTCGGTCGTGCGACCGGCGGCCGTCGACACGGCCAGCGGCGTGGAGGACGCCCCGGGTCGCAAAGATCGCGTGTTGGTCGAACGGTTCGTTCGAGCAGCTCGCGAGGCTTTTGAATTGGGTGAGTAGCGCTTTGTCAACTTCTGATTTACGAGTGTCACGGGCAGCTTGGATGCCCGTGGCGTCTGTCAATTCTTGCCTACCGCTGCTCCCCCTTGTCAGGTTACGCGCCGGCGGCGTATCATACGCTTCGTTTATTCTTGGTAGATTCGCCGTTACGGATGTTCAGAAATCGTATCAAAACCGGTGCCAAGGTTGTTCGTCAAACGGATGCACGAACCCGAAGCCGGGTTTTGAAATCGCTTCTCAGTAGCGAAGGAGATCGCTGTGTCGCAGGTCGAGACTAAACTACCCTACAAGGTTGCTGATATTTCACTGGCTGAGTGGGGCCGAAAAGAGATCGAGCTGGCCGAAAACGAGATGCCGGGCCTGATGGCCTTGCGGAAGAAATACGGAAAGCAAAAGCCGCTGGCCGGTGCCCATGTCGCTGGCTGTCTGCACATGACGATCCAAACGGCCGTGCTCATTGAAACGCTCGTCGAGCTCGGGGCCGATGTCACCTGGAGTAGCTGTAACAAGTTCTCTACCCAAGATCACGCGGCGGCCGCCATTGCCGCTACGGGTGTGCCCGTGTACGCCTGGAAGGGGGAGACCGACGAGGACTACGATTGGTGCATCGAGCAGACGCTGATCTTTCCCGACGGCAAGCCGCTCGAGCTGATCGTCGACGACGGCGGCGACCTGACCGCCATGGTTCACGCCGAGAAGTTCAAGCACCTGTTGCCCAGCATCAAGGGGCTGTCGGAAGAGACCACCACGGGCGTTCACCGGCTCTACCAAATGCACGAGAAGGGCGAGTTGGCCGTGCCGGCGATCAACGTGAACGACTCGGTCACCAAGAGCAAGTTCGACAACCTTTACGGCTGCCGCGAGTCGTTGGCCGACGGCATCAAACGGGCGACCGACGTGATGGTCGCCGGCAAGGTTGTGGTGATCTGCGGCTACGGCGACGTGGGCAAGGGTTGTGCCCATTCGATGCGGAGCTACGGTGCCCGAGTGATCGTCACCGAGATCGATCCGATCTGCGCGTTGCAGGCCGCCATGGAAGGTTTCGAAGTGACCACCATGGAAGATGCCGCCTCGCAGGGCAACATCTTCGTGACGACCACCGGCTGCCGCGACATCATCCGGGTCGAGCACATGGAGAAGATGCGCAACGAAGCCATCGTCTGCAACATCGGGCACTTCGACCTGGAAATCGAGGTCGCCGGACTTGAGAGTTACAAGGGCATCAAGAAGAAGAACATCAAGCCGCTGGTCGACCTCTACACCTTCCCCGACGGCCATGCGATCCTCCTGTTGGCCGAGGGCCGGCTGGTGAATCTGGGCTGCGCGACCGGGCATCCCTCGTTCGTCATGAGCAACTCGTTCACCAACCAGGTGCTGGCCCAGATCGCCCTGTGGACGGAACCGGAGAACTATCCGTTGGGCGTTCACGTATTGCCCAAGGAACTCGACGAAGAGGTCGCCCGACTACACCTCGAGCAACTCGGCGTGAAGCTGACCAAGCTCACCCAAGCACAGGCCGACTACCTGGGCATCCCCGTCAACGGGCCGTTCAAGCCGGATCACTACCGGTATTGAGTTGGGGAGTTGGAAGTGAGGAGTTGGGAGAAAGCCACACGAGGTTTGGTCGCTTCAGCGGCCATGCGGAAGAGCAGTAAGCAGATCGCGTTTCGATGTCGTGTGTTTGGGTGCCATGCCCACGCTTGCGTGGGCATGTGGCCTTGCGGTTGGTCGTTGCGAGGTTGTCGCTTACGGGCAGATCAACTCCAGCGACGGGAAATACGTCCGGAAACGCCGAGCATCGCGGGTCAGCAGTGGCAGGCCCTCGACAGCGGCGTGTGCGCCAATGAAGAAATCGGGTAGTGGCGCCGTTTTCTCACCACCGCGCCGACGATACTGCAGGAAGCATTTTCCGGCCAGAAATGCCGCCGCTTGGGGAATGCGGCGGTACACGAATATGTCGGCCGCCAGGATCGCCTCCAGATCCTCGATCCGTTCAAAGCCAATTGACACCTCGGCATAAACGACCGGGTTGATGACCAGCGATCCGGTTTCGGTGGCAGATGCCAACGCCGAGGAAGACCATGACATCCATCGTGAGTCTTCCGTGACAATGTCCAGAAGAACGCATGAGTCGACCATCACGGCCATCAGCGCGGTCCTCGCGTTAGGGCCATGATCTCGTCGGTAGTCATCGCGACGGTTGCGCGGCCCTGCATCTTCGCTACTAAATGCTCGCCACGTGTCGATGGTTTTGTCTTCTGCAGATAAAGTCGGCCGCCCTCTTCGAGGAACTCGACCTCGCAGCCGGGCATGATGCCGGTCTTCACACGCAGGTCTTGGGGAATCGTCACCTGGCCTTTGGTCGTTACTTTCATGGAACCCTCTCGGAAGAATGATTACCCACAGTAAGAATAATACCACGCGAATGGGCGCCGGTAAAGCGGCGCGTTCTCGTGGCGTGGCTGTTAGCGAGAGATACGCCCGCGGCCAATTGACATCGAATGCCCAAACGTGCATAACAGGCTGTTTATCATCCCGCTTCCAAACGCCAACATGAAAATCATCCAACAAATCACTAACCACTGACAACTATCCACTCCACCATGGCCGACATCCAAGCCTTTCGCGGAATCCGTTACGATCTGGGACACGTAGGCAACCTCAGCGACGTGATCGCGCCGCCCTACGACGTCATCTCGCCCGAGCTTCAGGACGAGCTCTACAAACGCCATCCGGCCAACGTGGTGCGGTTGATCCTCAATCGCCAGGAGCCGGGCGACGACGATGAAGCCAACAACCGCTACACTCGGGCGGCCAAGTTCCTGAAGAACTGGCAGTCGGAAGGCGTAATGTTCACCGAGGCCAACCCGGCTATTTACGTCTATCACCAGGAGTATGAGTACGCCGGCACCACGTACACGCGTCGCGGGTTCATGGCCCGAATGCGGCTCTCGCGATTCGGCGAAGGGCAGGTCTTTCCCCATGAAGAGACGCTACCGGGGCCGAAGATCGACCGGCTGATGCTGATGACCACCTGCCGGGCGAACCTCAGCCAGATCTTCGGGCTGTATCCCGATGCCCAGGCGGAAGCTCAAGGCATTCTCGAAACGGCCGTCGCCGGGCAAACGCCCATCGTGGCCACCGACCACCTGGGCGTCGTCCATCGCATGTGGCCGGTGACCGACGAAGAGGTAATCAACCAGGTAACCGCCGTTGTGGCTGCCAAGCCGGTCTTCGTGGCCGACGGTCACCACCGCTACGAAACGGCCTGCAACTACCGCGACCAAATTTACGACAGCGGGTTTCTCACGCCGGAGCATCCGGCCAATTTCGTTCTGATCATGCTCGTGGGCATGGAAGATCCCGGCATGACCGTGCTGCCCACCCATCGGCTCTTCCGTGGCGTGCCCGAGCTTACGGCCGAACAGCTCGTGGCCAAGCTGGGCGATTGCTTTGCCTGCCGCGACGGTGGCCAAGGGCCCGACCAGGCTACGGCCATCTGGGAAGACATCGAGACGGGCGACGACCAGGGAACACTCGGCCTTTACACCAAGAAGGACAATCGTTGGACCATCGCCACCTTGACCGACGCCGGTCGGGCGAAGATGGCCGACGTGGCCAAGGATCACAACGACGAGTGGCGCGGCCTGGGCGTGGCCGTGTTGCACCGCCTGCTGGTCGCTCATTTGCTCGGCTGCGAGGACCTGCCGAAGCCGAAGTACGTTCACTTGGTCGACGAAGTAATCGACGGCTGCCGCACCGACGAGTTCAACCTGGCCGCATTGGTCATGCCAGCCACGCTGGAGAACGTCCGGCAGATCAGCCTGCAAGGCGAACGCATGCCGGCCAAAAGCACGTACTTCTACCCGAAGCTGCTCAGCGGCCTGGTGATCAACCCGCTGGAATAGCGCGGCAGGACCGCAGCCGATTGGTGCTACCGCACCCTGGCAGGAGATCGCTCCCGTTGGTCGCTCACTTTTTCGTTCCCACGTTTTGCATGGGAAACAGGGCGTTCGCCACCTCGGCCGGCGTCGTTTCACGTGAAACAATCGTCAAAGGGCCCGAAATGTGCAACGTCGACGATGGCCCCTCGCCTACAGAAGAAATCCAGCCGCAGCGGAGTAACGCAATCGACGACAACGTCGAACGCGACATCGCGGCGGTAGACGCTGTCGACTATCTCTCTCCACCGCGGCATGGCATTCGGCATCTGTTGGCGTGGCTCACCGTGTCGGCCGTGATGCTGAGGTTTTTGGTACTTCCGCAATCCTCTTTTTTTTCGCTCGATGGCCCAGCATTGCAGGCCCAGCAACATGCGATGGGTATTTTCCGGGCGGCCTACTTCTCTGCGGTCCTGTGCGCGGCCGTCGTTCTACTAAGAACGAAACTCCGTGGAACCCCCGGGCCATTTCAGCCGGGTCATTGGATCTGTCTGGCAATGGCACCGTGCTTAGCGACCATCGCGTTTGTTGAAAACGGTTTGTCTGGCTACCTGGCTAGCGCCAACCACCTCCTATCCGGTTTCGGGCGTGCGGCAACAGGGTTGGTGCTGTGGCCGGTGTTGATTCAAGTTGCCGTCTTTGTATGGTGCACCATACAGAGAATGTACACCAGTGCGTGGTGGTGGCGATTGGCCTTTCTGGTTTTCTCTTTGGCGAGTGCATACGCTTTTCTGATGGATCTGGACTGGCTCTGGCTGTTGCCAGGCACTCCGATTGTACATCACCCTGAGGCGCACGGCGCATGCGTTGCAATCGTGTTGGCGATTGTCGCCGCGGTGAGCAGCGACTGGGTGTTCTGTGTCCGACGCGATTGGCTGCACTGGCTCGGCGTGGGAAGCATGTTCGTCGATTGTCTGGTATGCTTGGCCTTGTAGACATTCTCCCATTGCACTTCCCCTCCCGCACGCAACCCACCGATGGAATCCGACCGGACCGACAACCTCCGCATCCACGAAGCCGATTACGCCGACGCCGCCCACGCCCGGGCGATTGTCGAACTGGTCGACGGCTACGCCCGCGATCCCATGGGCGGAGGTCAGCCGTTGGGTGAGTACGCCCGGCAGAAACTCGTGGCCGGACTGCGCGACCATCCCACGTCGCTGGTGCTGCTGGCCTTTGTCGACGATCAGCCAGCGGGCATCGCCGTGTGTTTCCTGGGCTACTCGACCTTTGCCGGCCGACGCCAGGTCAACGTCCACGATCTGGCCGTGCAGCCGGACTTTCGCCGCCGCGGCATCGCCCGGCGGTTGCTCGAAGCCGTCGAACGGAAGGCCCAAGCGTTGGACTGCTGCCGGATCACCCTGGAGGTCCGCGACGACAACCACACGGCCAAGCAGTTCTACCACAGCCTCGGCTTTGGCACTGACGACCCGGGAGCGAACAACGTGGCTATGCTGTTTCTGAAGAAACGGCTGGGCAAAGCGAAAAGCAGAAGACCGAAAGCTGAAAGCTGAAAGCGGAGAGCGGAACGGGTGTGCCACTGGCTCTGCCAGTGCGAAGTGCTCTACGGTCAAGGGCACTGGCAGAGCCAGTGGCACACAACAGCGGCCGAAGACACGATCCCGCAATTCCACGCCGCACCGAAGTCTGCCGTGTTTCACGTGAAACACATCTACGGCGAGTCTGCCGAACGTGCCGAGAGCATGTTTCACGTGAAACGGGCAGGCTGCGCACCATTCCTGGTTGCAGCAGCACTGGTCGGTTGGCGACAATAGCCGTCCAGTGCCCCCGTGGCTCCATGGTTTCTCCGATTGTAAGAAATCCAAGTCCGAAAAGTCGCCTCCCACGAGCCCCGGGCGCGACCACCGGTCGCGGATTTTTTCCCCAAGTCCCAAATCGTAAATCCCAAATCCGCCGTCCCCTTTTTTGTCCCGCCAAAACTGCCATTCCCCCAATCCGGGTTTGCCGATTACAATTCCCGCCGGACGGAAGTGCCGTGAACGGGCATTGTAAGATTTACTGCCGACGGCAGGGCCGCCATGGCAAGGAGGCCAACGGTGGGTCGGGTTTTGTGTGTCGCCAATCAGAAGGGAGGGGTCGGAAAGACCACCACGGCTATCAATGTGGCCGATGGTCTGGCTCGCTCCGGGCGGCAAACTCTCCTGGTCGACCTCGACCCCCAATGCAATGCTACCAGCGGCCTCGGCCTGGAGCCGACCGATGAACACCCCCTTGCAGCGGGGGCTCCGCTGCGCAGCGGAATTCGAGAAACGGCCATCCCGGGCTTGGACCTTCTGCCTGGCAGCCGGCGGTTTCGCGACGTCGAGGCCCTCACTCGGGCCGAACTGACCGAGGCCGATCGCCTACGCGAACAACTCGTCCACGGGTTTGGCAGCTACGATTTCGTGTTGATCGACTGCCCACCTTCGCTCGGGCAGTTAACCCGCACGGCCTTGTGTAGCGCGAAGGAAGTGCTCATGCCCATCCAGTGCGAGTATTTCGCCATGGAAGGGTTGGCGCAGATGATCGAGGTCATCCGCCAAGTGATGCAACAACAAAACAACGACCTGGAGTTCGGCGGCATTGTACTTACGATGTACGACTATACGCTGGAACTCACCCATGAGGTCGATGCGGAGGTCCGCGAGTTTTTCGGCGACATTGTTTACCACACCGTCATTCCCCGCGACGTGGCTGTCAGCGAATCGCCCAGCCATGGCGAGTCGGTAATCCAGTACGCCCCGCGAGCACGCGGTGCCCGAGCGTACGTGGAATTGTGCATGGAGGTACTTGAACGTGACTAAGGAACGACGACTCGGTCGCGGCCTGGAGGCCCTGTTGGGACGTGTCCCACAATCGCCGTCGGCCGCCCCGACCATTCCCACCAACGACGATCCCTACGGCGGCGGCACGCCGACTGCCTACGGTCCCGCGCCGCAATTGGCCCCTCAGCCGGCCGCCCAACCCAGTGCGCTTCCGCTCGACACAACGTCGTCGCCTCATGAGCCATCGCCTTCGACACAGCCTTCGCTGTCGGTTCACATGCCGGACGACGACCGTATGTCCGACGGTGCCATGCCCGACCAAGGTGCGGACCACAACGCGGCCGACCTGTCGCCGGTTGCCTCCGGCCAAACGCATCTCGACGTGTTGAGCATCGACGCCAACCCCTTCCAGCCGCGCGAAGATTTCGGCCAGGAAGAAACTCGGGCGTTGGTCGAAAGTATCGAGGCCCACGGCCTGCTGCAACCGGTCGTGGTTCGCAGGGTTGACGACCGCTATCAGCTAGTCGCCGGCGAGCGACGTCTCCGCGCGGCCATCGAAGCCGGTTGGACCGAAGTGCCGGCCAACATCATCGAGGCCGACGACCGCGAAACGGCCGAGCTGGCCATCGTCGAAAACCTCCAGCGGAAGGACCTCAACGCGTTGGAAAAGGCGGCCTCGTTCCAGCGTTACCTTGAGCAATACGGTTGCACGCAGGAAGAGTTGGCCTCGCGACTGAAGATCGATCGTTCGACGATTGCCAATCTGATTCGTTTGCTGGAACTGCCCGAGCCGGTGCAGAATTCGCTTCGCGAAGGCAAGATCACCCAAGGTCACGCCCGGGCGCTGTTGCCGTTGGGCGAAGAACGCGAGCAGATCGACTTCTGCCGCCGGGTGCAAAACGAGGGATTGAACGTCCGCCAGACGGAAGCCTTGGTACAGGAAATGATCGACGCGGCCGATGGTCCGTCGTTCGGCGTGGTGGGCAAAGACGGTCGGCGGAAGAAGTCGGGCCGTTCGCAAAACGACCACATCGCAGCGCTCGAGCAAGAGTTTCGTGCGGCATTGGGCCTGAAGGTTCGGCTTGCCCACAACGTGCGAGGCCGGGGGAAGTTAACCATTCAGTTCCGCAACCACGAAGAGTTCGAGCGTTTGCGCGAACACATCTGCGACCCCAGCATTCCGGCCGCCCGAGAGCAAGTAAGCTGAGCCGCGGCCGACTGAGTGTCGTTTATTCACCCCCAAGGCGTGGCCGCTCCAGCGGCCATGCCCCCACCGAAGTAACCTGCATAAGTGGCGTCATAATAGTCCAATCGGGTGTTTTCTCGGCGCCCCCCAATTGTCGATAATCACAAGCTACGCTAGGATAAGAGTTTCGTATTTTCGAGCCACGGGGCGTGGCGCAGTCTGGCAGCGCGCCTGCTTTGGGAGCAGGAAGTCGTAGGTTCGAATCCTATCGCCCCGACTAGGTTTGACGAGAAGCCCATTGTCGTTTACGGCCGTGGGCTTTTCTCGTCGTCTGCCAATGCCTTGCGGCCATTTTCCAGCCCGCTGTTTGGGTCCGAAAAGGGGTGACCGAAATCGGATCGACGGTAGGGCGACCATCGCGATCTCTCACCCGGCAATAATTCAGGCAGTCTGTGATGTGTAGGCTTTGAACGAGCGTGTCCCTCAAGCAGAGAAAGTGGGGGAACTATGGGAATTCTGCACGATGAATTACACCGCGCAATGGTTGAATTATGGACTGATGAGTCGCTGATGACCGAAGTCATTCGGCGCATCCTTGCAAACCGTGGGCTAGCGGTATCGGACGAGCACCTCCTGTCGCTCGTTCAATCCATCATTCAAGGTGCGGAAAGCATCGAATTACCGCGCGAAGGATCCGACCAGACTATTTCGATTACCAACGACGATGTTGATCTCGCGATGCACGAACTCGAAGCGTCGCAAGACGCCGACGCTGGGTGCACCGTCATGCGCGTCGTTGAAGAACTCGCGCCGCGCATTCTGCAATCCTTGTACGACACACTGCCGCAAGCGCTGCAGGAGTGGCACGCGGCACAGCGCGCATTCGAAGAGCGACTCTACGACCGTTGGAAAGAAGGCCTTGACCGACTCGACATGCTTATCACGATGGCCCACGAGGCTGGCGAAATGTACATCACGGATCTTCGCCGCGAATTGGCCGAAGAAGAACCACCATCTGAGCCCGTCTTGATGGAGGTACTCACCGGACTACATTGCCGCGCATGCCGGACGGCGCGTGAGATCGTTTGTCTCCTGAAAGCCGGATACGCCGATGGCGCGCACGCACGGTGGCGGTCCCTCCACGAACTTGCCGTGACGGCGTACTTCCTACTGGAGCATCGGGGCGATGCGCCGCAGCGATATCTCGACCACGCCGTCGTCGAACGCTTCCGGGCGGCTACGCAGTATCAACAGCACTGCCAGACCCTTGGGGACGATCCGTTTTCCGAAGAAGAGATGGAGGAGTTGAAGAAGGGGTCGGACGATGCGATTGCCAAGTACGGTGCGTCCTTCCGCGAAAACTATGGCTGGGCAGTCGAGGCACTGGGCAATCCTCGACCGAACTTCACGCAGATCGAAGCCAGCCTCGACATGGCCCATTGGCGGCCTTGGTTCGGCCTCGCCTGCCAAAGCGTGCATGCTGGATCCCAAGGGCTGCACTTCGCACTCGGAATACCTCACGATGTACCGGAAATGCTCCTCGCCGGTGCGAGCGACGCCGGTCTGACCGATCCCGGGCATCAGATGGCGATCTCGCTGACGATGGTTACCGTCGCGTTCCTCACCGCTCACCCAAATCTCGACGGGCTCATTGCATGCCACTGCATGCTCAAGGTCTGCGATGACATCGGCAGGGAAATGTTCCGAATTCACGAAGCTATGGGAGAAAAAGCGGACATGTCACCTGACCCAATTTAGCGAGTTTTCCCCGCGAAGCTTGAGGACGGAAAAGGGACGGGAACCTTTTCTGCCCCCGCCGTGTTTCATACAGGATAGCCGCTTTCGGCGGCAAGAAACCGAGTCGGGTGTCATGGCCACGCAAGCGTGGCCATGACACCCCTATTCCCAAAGTTGACAAATCGCTAGTTCGTCGCCGCGGCGAGATTATCCGCGCTGGAAAACCGCGTCCGGATCTCGATGAACTCTTCTTCGGTCTGCACGAAGGCTTCGACGACGCTTGGGTCGAAGTGCGTGCTGGAGTCTGTTGTGATGATGTCCCGGGCGACGGCGTGCGTGAAGGCGTCTTTGTAGACGCGGCGCGAGGTCAATGCGTCGTACACGTCGGCCAACGCTACGATGCGGGCACTCAGCGGGATGTCGGTGCCGGCAAGGCCGTGAGGATATCCGCGGCCGTCCCAGCGTTCGTGATGTGCCAGGGCAATGTCGCGGGCGATCTGCAGGAAGCGAGCGTTGGGATAGGTTCGCAGGGCCGCTTCGAGCGTTTCGGCGCCGATCAACGTGTGGGTTTTCATCACGTCGAATTCTGTGTCGCTCAGTCGGCCTGGCTTCAACAACACGCTGTCGGGCACGCCTACCTTGCCGATGTCGTGCAACGGGCTGGTCTGGAACACGAGCCGTACGAATTCGGGGTCGATCTCGGCGCGGTAGTCGGGGTTTTCGGCCAGCGTTTGCGCCAGCGTGCGACAATAGCGCTGAACGCGCTCCAGGTGGTGGCCCGTCTCGGGATCTCGCGACTCGGCCAGCTTGGCCAGCACGAAGATCACCATCTCGCGCGTTTCGAGAGACAATACACGTTGGCCGGCGCGCACCCGTTCGAGCAGTTCGCCTTTGTTGAACGGTTTGATGATGAAATCGTCGGCCCCGGCCGACATTCCCTCGACGATCTCCTGCGGTGTTCCGTGGCTTGTCAGCAGAATGAGGTAGATGTAGTTCACCGAATCGCAACGGCGTATGGCGCGGCACAGTTGCAGCCCGTCCATGTTGGGCATTTCCCAATCGGAAATCACGAGTCGTACGTCGTTGGTCGAGACGATGTCGAGGGCCTCGCGGCCGTCGGTCGCGGTGATCACATCGTAACCGGACGCCGTAAGGGCATCGCTGAGAATGTCCAGAGCGATGTCGTCATCGTCGACTGTCAGGATCTTCATGGTTGCCGGTTTCCGTCTTTTCGGGATCAGCGGTGGTCTCTTCGAGCAATTGGTGGATCGCTTCGATACATACGGTCAACTCTTCTTCAATCCGCACATGCAGTTCGCCGCGGTCGATGGGCGCGGCTGTGCGAGCTGCATTCTCGAGTGCGGCTGCCGCACGGCTGACGGCCGCCGCTCCCACGTTCGCAGCGGCACCGCGGAGCGAATGGGCCAGACGGGCAGTTTGCGTGTCGTCGTCGCTATCGCATGCCTGATCTAGTTCTTGTATCTGTTGTTGGGCTCGTGCCTTGAATTTGCGCAGAATCTTGGCGATGAAGTCTTTCTTGCCCGAACAACGGTCGGCAAGCTCCGCGACGTTGAGAATCTCGGGATCGATCGTTGGATTGCCGTACGTTGAATCGCTGTTCGTTGGGGGGGACTCAGAATTTGGCCGCAGCGGTTTCGTAGCCGAATCTTGCGAAGGTTCCTGCGGCGACAGATTAGGTTTGCTTCCGGTGTTCTTCAACGCATTGATCGCTGGCGAGCGCGTCAGAAACCCTCGAATGGTTCGCAACAATTGGCCCCGGTCGATCGGTTTGGCAACATACTCGTTCATGCCAGCGTCGAGGCAACGTTGCCGATCGCCATGAACCGCCTGGGCCGTTAGGGCGACGATCGGGAGTGGGGCTTTCGTCGGCCGCTGGAGTTCTCCGGTCGCTTCCAAGCGTCGGATTTCCCGGGTGGCCTCGAAGCCATCCATCCCGGGCATTTCGCAATCCATCAGGATCAGTTCGAAACGGCCGCAGCAGGCAGCCTCGATCGCGTCGCGCCCGTTGTCCACGGCGTGCGGAGTGAAACCCTCGCAACGAAGCATTTCGGTAGCGACAAGCCGGTTGATCTCGTTGTCGTCGACCACAAGGATCTGTCCGCCGGAGGTTTGATGCGACGCGGTGGATGCGGTCGACGATGCGGTCGACGTTGCCTCAAGAGCGACGGCCTTGGCTTGTTCGCTCCACCCCGGTTCGCTGATTACCGAGACGATGGTATCGAACAACCGCGATTGGCGTACGGGTTTCTGGAGACAGGTTAGCCCGAGCCGCTGCATTTGCTGGCTGTCCAGGTTGCTGTCCAGCGAGGTTAGCAGGATCAGTTTGGGATCGCCTAACGCTCGGTTCTCTCGGATTTGGGTGGCCAGTTCGACACCGGTTGTGTCGGGCATCAGATGGTCGAGGATCAGCAGCTCGAACGGGTGCCCTTGGGCAGCATGTTGGTCGAGCAACTCGATGGCTTCCTTGGCGGAACGGGCGATGGTCGTGTCGAGGCCCCAATGCGAGAGATATTCGTCGAGGATTTGCAGGTTGGTGTCGTTGTCGTCGACGGCCAACACACGCAATCCTCGGATATTGGCGGGTATGCGAGGTAGCGACAGCGTGGGCCGTTTGGTCGTTTGCAGCGGGAGGCGGAACCAGAACGTCGACCCTTTACCCTGTTGACTTTCAACACCGATTTCGCCGCCCATCAACTCGACGAGCTGTTTGCAGATGGCCAGCCCCAGGCCGGTTCCGCCGTATTCTCGCGTGGTGGAGGCGTCGACCTGCGAAAACGAGCGAAACAGCCGCGACAGCCGATCCTCGGGGATTCCAATGCCCGTGTCTCGGACCGAGAATCGTACCCAGACTTTTCCGTCGGTCGATTCTCGCGGCTCGACTTCGCTGCGAATACCAACCTCGCCGTGATCCGTAAACTTGATGGCGTTGCTGACCAAGTTGCCGAGCACTTGGCGCAATCGCTCCGGGTCGCCCAGCACACCGTTGGGGACTCCCTCGAGCACGCGGCAGTATAGTTCGATCCTCTTTTTATAGGCCTGGTGGGCGAACATGTCGGGGACGGCTTCGAGGGTTTCCCGCAGATCGAATTCGACGTGTTCCAGTTCCATCTTGCCGGCTTCGATCTTGGAGAAGTCCAGAATATCGTTGATCACGCTCAGGAGCATGTCGGCCGACGAGCGGGCAACCTCGGTATAACGCTGTTGCTGCGTGGTGAGTTGGGTGTTGCCGAGCAAATCGAGCATGCCGATCACGCCGTTAAGCGGCGTACGGATCTCGTGGCTCATGTTGGCCAGAAAACGACTCTTGGCGCGGTTGGCCGCTTCGGCCGCTTCTTTTTCGCGGAAGAGTTGTTCGTTTTTCTTGCGTTCGGTGATATCTTCGACGGTTCCTTCGAAGTAGAGAATTTCTCCCTCGGAATCGCGATGGACTCGGGCCGTTTCGGCAATCCAAATGATGTTGCCGTCGTGGCGGCGCACCTGCGACTGGAAGTCGGTGATGATTTCCTGCTCGGCCAGCAAGGTCATGAACTGCTCGCGCCGATTTGGGTCGACGTAGAGTTGTGCGCCGATGTTGTTGATGGCCTCGCGGAGTTCCTCCTGCGAATCGAACCCCAGAATCCGAGCCAGGGCCGGATTGGCTGTGACGTATCGGCCGTCGGGTGTGGTGCGAAAAATTCCTTCGATCGCGTTTTCGAAGATGCCGCGAAACTTCTTTTCGGCTTCTTCCCGACTGTGCATCTCCGTGGTGACTTTTTCCAGAACACGGTTGTACTCGGTGGCAATCTGACCAACTTCGGTATGCGGCTCGACCGACACTTTGCGGGAGAAATCGCCGTAGCGACGATGTGCCTGCATTTCCGACATCAGGTCGACCAGATCGGTGCTTGCACCGTGTTCCGATACGTTCAGCCCGATCTTTTCTTCCTTCTCCGTCACACGTAGTCGAAACACACGGCTAATTGCCCATAACACGACCATTCCCAGGCCGAAAGACCAGGCAAAGCAGGAAAACACGCCCAGCGATTGCACGCCAAGCTGCTGCCAACGGCTCAGACCAGTTCCCCAGGTGCTGTTTTCGGCCAACAGGGCAACGGCCAGAGTTCCCCAGATTCCGCCCAGGCCGTGGGCCGGAAAGGCACCGATCACGTCGTCGATTCGCAGCAGAGGCAGCAGGTAAGTGCAAAGACTGCACAACACACCACCCACCAAACCAATCAAGCAGGCCGCACCGGGCGACATGATGTGGCACGAGGCCGTAATGGCCACCAGTCCGGCGATTACGCCGTTGATAACGTGAGAAACGACAGGCCGACGTTCCACAAGCCAGGCTACCCCGAGGCCAGCCAAACCACCGAAGGCGGCCGCCAGGTTCGTGTTGACCAGGATCAGCGGAATGTCGGCGGTAAGGCCCAGGGTGCTTCCGCCGTTGAAACCAAACCAGGAAAACCAAAGCAGCAAGACACCCAAGGTGGCCATCGGCAGGTTGTGGCCGTGGATTTCGCGGCCCTGTTTGCCGAACCGACCTAGCCGTGGGCCGATGATGATCGTCGCTGCCAGCGCAATCCATCCGCCCACCGAATGGACGACGGTCGACCCGGCAAAATCGATGAATCCAAGTTGGGCCAGCCATCCGGTTGCCGTGCCGGTCGCCGCGCCACCCCAAGCCCAGTGTCCAAACACCGGGTAGACGACGCCCGAAACCAGCAGACTGATCAACAAATAGGCGCGAAAACGCATCCGCTCGGCGACGGCGCCGGAGATGATCGTGGTGGCCGTGCCACAGAAGACCAGTTGGAAGAAGAAGAAAGCCAGCAGCCAGGGACCGGCCGTCTTGCCGAGGAAAAAGTCCGACGTGCCAAAGAGCCCCAGTTTCGAGGTGCCGAACATCAGCCCAAACCCGAAGCACCAGAAGACGACCGAAGCAACGCAGAAGTCGACCACGTTTTTGATCGCCACGTTGATGCTATTTTTCGCCCGGGCGAAGCCGCTTTCCAGAAAGCAGAATCCTCCCTGCATCAGCATCACCAGGGCTGCGCAGAGCAGCATCCAGGCAATATTAATCGTCTGAGGGTCGTGTTCCATCGCGGTGCTTATCGAGGGTTGGGGGCGGAGCACGCAGCCCGACTTCATTGGAAGCCGAGAGTTAGTGGCTCGCCGCTAATGGCTGAAGACTGTTCGTCGGCGATTGCTTCGGCTGGTCGTAGAGTGGTCGTGTTGGTGGTGTTCGACGCAAGCGACAGGCTTGCTGCAATCGACGTAATCGTCAGGATGCTCGCGTACCCGTGGTGAGCAACAGGGCCCGATGTCGTTCTATCGCGCGAGGTTGGGTGGGGCGGATGTCGGTGTGTTTTGGCGGGTGGGATATTCAAACGTCATGATTTCAAAACATAGCTCATGGCGGCGCACTAGGGGGGCTGTTGGCGCAATTGGCGACTTGGCAAGAGCTTAGATGCCTTGGCGGCCACGGTTTTTCAGCCTCCGATTGCGGGTTACCCGGGCCAAGCCCTCTTGAATTTTTGGCGATCGAGTGCTAGCCTACTGAAACAGGAATGGATTGTTCCTTCGGCTCGGTGGTCGCGCGACAACGAAGCTGGTACGTCGAGTGCTCGCCTGATCTAAGTTGTTCGGCGATAGGGCCTTGCGGAAAAAATGCGGGAGTAACTCAGTGGTAGAGTGCTAGCTTCCCAAGCTGGACGTCGCGGGTTCGAATCCCGTCTCCCGCTCTGCGAAATGAAAACGCCCACCTTCGGACTACGAAGGTGGGCGGTCGCTTTTCTTGCGGCCAGCTTTCTCGGCGTTGATGTTCTTGGCCCAGTTTCCTCGGTTCGGCGGAACGCAGACTGAGGGTCGGGATTGATGATGTGGTGTCCGAGGGGCCGGCTGGCCGCTTCAGATTTCCATCTCGGCCAACGGAAAATGCTGCTGGCAGCCGTAGACGTCGCGGTCGGTCGATGAGCCGGAACTGCCATCGGACCGTGGCATCGATACTTTGATCGCTCGAATCGATTTCACCGGACAAATCCGAACCGACGAGGCAGCCACGCCGTAAAGCGCTGCGACGTTCTCCGCAGTGAAACGGGCTGACACGATCACGCGGTCCATTGCTTGCTCGTCGGCAAACATCAGGTCGATCGTTAGCGTAAACGGACCGGCGTTCTTGCTGCGGATCGTGGTGGCACAGTCGTACAATCGCATCGTCATAGTTCCTCGAACGTGATCGGAAAGAGCCGATCGTTGCCGTCGGTTTCCATGAGGTGGTAAACGGCGAATTCATAGACGGCACCGCCGTGGAAATCAGACGGAGAAAACGGAAATGCCAAATTACCGGCCGTCGTCTTGCGGCCCTCGAAATGTTGGTGCAGGGCCGTCGATCGGGCAAGGCTCAATACCGTGTCGGCCAGTTCCTGCGTGGGAGCCTGGGCTTCGATGACGATACCGACCTCGTGGGGCGGCGCGTCGCACGGATTACCCCGTTGTCCGGTAACGGCATTGCGGCCGTAATGCAGCAAACGCAACGAGTAATCGTTCGATCCAATGATACCCACCAAGGTCTTTTCGACCGTGTCGCGAACCGCTTGGTCGATTGCGTCGAGGTTGGCGATTACCAGCGGGTCGCGCACGCCTGCCACAGTGATCGAACGGTAGCCTTGGAACATGGCACCTTCGAGTTTGACGGTCGGCCTCTCCGACGTGAGCAGTTTTGTGCCGGAAACCTTGACGGTTCGCGGTTCGACTTGCTCGAAAGTACACGCAGTCAAATCAACTTTGCCTTCTGGCTCGTAGAAACACGTCGGGTCGGGCTGTTCATAAAGCGAATGCGCGGTCACGGAGTCGGGCAGACAGCGTCGCTCGGGATTGGCCGGAGTAACCAAAAAGTGATCGCGGTGCAGTTCGCAGAGCAAAACGTCGTTGGCGGCGGCTGGTCGGGCACAAAGCGTTCCGCATTCGGCGATTTTGGCCAGATGTAGGGCCAGGGCCGGATCGAATCCGCGGAGGATTGGCAGCGCCGCGAAGATGGCCGTGTCGCAACAGCGGCCCGCTACCACGACATCGGCCCCGCCTTCGAGTGCTTCGATGAGCGGCTCGGTTCCCATTTGGCCAACGAGATGCGTACAGGCGTTGATTCTATCTTCGGTTAACTCGCCCGACGGACCGCAAGGAGCGATTCGGCCCGCACGCAACGCGGCGAGCACCGTTTCCGCTTCGACGTCGGCGCGAATCACGGCCAAACGAAAATGAAGCTCGCGGCGCTGCGCGATCTCATAGAGCGTTTCGAGGAACGACTCCACGTGGGGTTTCGCGCCGGAACCGCCGGCCGTGCCGATGACCAGCGGGATGTTGGCTTCGCGTGCGGCGCAGAGCGCCAACTCCAAATCCCGACGAACCTGAAGCGACCGGAGGAATGAAGTCCCGCTGCCAAGATAGTATGGGCCAGGATCGGTCGAGCCGGCATCGACCCCAAGGAATGCCGGATCGAAATGCAACCCTTGTCGAAGACTCTCCTCGGGAAAACCGTAGCCGAGCAGTCCACAGAGCGAAACGAAGCGAATTGGCTCAGCCATCGGTCTTTCTCAGGTGCAAAATGACGTTCGAGTTGACATCTGTGAAATCGAAGTCGGCTGCGATTCCCAACTCCTGCTCGGCAATCGCAATTTGGGCCAGGGCATCGGCATCGAGCGATTCGAAGTAGTTGTTGCCTTGCGAATCCATGTCGACGAAGAAGGGCCCGAAACGCTCGACTTCCAGCACCCAAGTGGCCTCGGTCTTACCAAGTTGTTCGAGGAAGTATACGCCGTGGACTTTTCGAACCTGAGGAGCCAGTTGGTTTCCGCAAATGCCGACCTTTGTCAGATGCACACCGCCAACGTCGCGTAAAGCTGCGGCCGTCCCGGGGCCCATCGTGGTTTTGCCGATCAGCGTTCGCAGCTCGAGCTTGCGAATGACATCGCCGCTGTAACGCTCGAAACGGATACTCGAAGTCGGCTCGATGCTGACGATTTTCCAGTCGTTGCCATCGCGTCGCATAACCGGACCGACGTGGAAGAAACAATTGACGGCCAAGAAATCTAACTCGGGAACAATGCCTTCCTCGATCGCCCGAATATGAAACCGGCTGCGGCCCGTAAACACGAGGCCCGTCACGGTAACCATCGTGCCCAACTCCAGTTCGCGGGCGGTGGCTTCGTCGAGCGGCAGTTGCAGGTGGCGAATTGTGTCGGTCATGGGAGGTCTCCGGAAAACGACACGCTATTGTCGGCCTCGATCGAAGCCGTCCAGCGACGGCCGATGAGGCATTGAGCATTTACGGCAACCGGCAGCCCAGCCGTATGGGTAACGGCCGTCGCGATGTGCATTCCAATGACCGCATTGATTCCGCGTGCTCCCATCGGACCGATGCCCAGCTTGCGCGTGGCGGCCAGCAGCCGTTGTTCCATGTCGTCGACACGTGGGTCGCAATGGCGTGTGCCTACTGTCCGAAGCACGGCGGCCTCCTTGGCCATCCGCATGCACAGGTCGGCCGTGCCGCCGATTCCCACGCCGACGATCGCCGGGGGACAAATCTTGCCGGCATAACAGCCGGTGCGAACGCAGTCGAGCACGAACTTCATAACGCCAGCCTCGCCGTCGGAAGGAAACAGCATGCGATAGAAGGTCCCGAAAATCTCGGAGCCTCCGCCCTTGGGCGCGGCGACGAGATGCAAACCGTCGCCTTCGCCCGAAAAGGTCAATTCCAGCTTGGGCATACCGGGGCCGACGTTCTGTCCGGGATTGTCGCGCGAGAGCGGGTCGACCATCGTGGGACGCAGGAGGCTTTCGTCGGTCAGGCGGGCGGTAGCTGCTCGGGCAGCATCCCAAAGGCGTCCGAACCCGCCTTCGATTTGTGTCTGGTTACCGGCCGTGACGAAGTAGAGCGGATAGCCCGTATCGCCACAAATCAAACCATTTCCGGCCGCAGCCAGGCGGAAGTTTTCCAGACTGACATCCAGGTGTTGCCCGGCAAGCGGGTCGACCTCTTCCGCCCGGGCCTTGTAAAGTGCCGCTTCCACGTCGGGCGGCAAGGTCGTTGCCGCTCGACGCATCGTTTCGTACATGGTCGTTTCCAGCGTCGCGAACGCGATCATCGTTGGTTTCCGTTAGAGTCGCTGACTTGTCGGCGAAGTTCTTTTCGTTCATCCGACTTGCAGTGCCGTTCCGCCTTCGCCGCGGGGATCGGAGGCGCCGCGGTACTTCTCCCCGTCGCAGGTGATGCACTGCACCCGGCCGAACGAACTGTGGTAGCTGTACGGGCTTCGCTCGACGTTAATCCCCTGCGTTTGAAGCTCGCGGATCGTCGACCGAGGTATGCGGTGCTCGCAGAACAGGGGTGTTCCTTCACTGTGAAAACGCGGGGCGGAAACAGCTTCGGTCGCCGACATGCCGAAATCCAGCACGTTGATGATCGCCTGCAACACGGCCGAAGTGATCGTCCAACCTCCGGCCGCACCGACGACCATCTGCGGCGCGCCGTCTTTCAAGAGGATCGTCGGTGCCAAGGCGCTTGCCCGAGCGCGGCCCGGGTCGAACGAGTTGTTTCGCCCGGGCATAGGATCCATCAGGCTTACGCAGTTGTTCCACGAGAAACCGGTACCCGGCACGACCACCCCGCTGTAACAGGTGAGCGTATGGGTAAGCGTTACGCAATTGCCCTCGTTGTCCATCGTGCAAAGATGCGTGGTTCCGCCCGGCTTCATCAGCACCTCGCGGTCGGGCATCTGGCCGGTGCGAATTTTGTCTGCCAACTGCTGGCCGTGTTCCTTGGAGATTAGCCACTGAAGGGGCACGTCGTTGAACTTCGGGTCGGCCAGGTCGTTGAACCGTGTCACGGCGGCCCAGGCCAACGCACCGGCCAACAGCCGGGCGTGTTCCGGTCCGTTATGTTCCATGCTGGACAAGTCGAAATGCTCGAGCGCGTTGAGCATTTGGAGTAGGAGGACGCCGCCGGCCGGCAACGTCGAGGTGAGCAGTTCGTAACCCCGGTAGGTACCTTGTAGCGGCTGTGCGCGATCGACCTCGTAGTCTGCCAGGTCGTCGCTCGTGACGAAGCCGCCGTTCTGTTGAAAGGCATTGGCGATGGTTTCGGCGAGTCGTCCGCGGTAGAAGTCGTCGGGCCCGGCTTCAACAAGCCGTTCGAGTGTGGCCGCCATGTCGGAGTTCACGTAGCGTTCGCCCGCGCGGATGAATCGGTCGCCATCGCGGAACCAAAGCCGGGCCGAGTCGAGGGTAACACGGTAGGTCTCACGCGCCGTGGGCAAACCGGGGATGAAAGCACCGCCGAGATACATGGCCACGTACTCGGGCAACGAAAACCCCTCGCGGCACACATCGATGCTCGGCCGCAGCAGTTCTGCCCACGGCATGGTGCAATAGCGACGATGAAGTTCGGCAAAGCCGGCCACCGTGCCGGGCGTCATTACCGAAGTGTAGCCATGATAGGCGCGGTGGTCGTCGAACAGGGCGAAGTGCCACATATCGGTGTAACCGCGAATATCGTTCGCCCACATGTCGGGCTGCATCTTCGAGCCGATCCGTGCCCAAAAACCCAGGTGTTCTGCCTGCCCGGTTTTGGCCTTGTAGACCGTTGCCCCACCCCAGCCGCCCAACCCGCACTGAATGGGATTGACGGCCATCTCCATGAAGCCCGTCGCGACAGCCGCGTCGAAGGCATTGCCGCCGTTGCGGAGGATGTCGATACCCACTTCCGCCGCCATCGGTTCCGGACACACAACCATTCCGCGTTTCATTGGCCTAGAACTACCTTTTTCGATTTCGATTTACCAGAACCACCAGTACAGTACGCTCCAGACAACGACAAAGACCAGTCCCCAAAAACGAAGCGTTTGCCACCAGGGTCGTCCTTCGGCGCCGTCGATGTTTTTCAGCAGATTGGGTGTCCAGAGAAACGGTTCCCATTGCTCCCGACTCGGCGGCTCAGTGACCAGTGAGACGGCAAACATGCCGAACATGATGATCACCTGCGCGATAAATGCGACATAGAGCCAGTGCATCGTAATATCCAGGTGATGCAGTAGGCCGACCAACCCCAATTGGATGACGATACCGCCCACAATGCCGAACAGCCCGGCGGCGTAGTTCGACCGTTTCCAAAAGAAGCTCATCAGAATGACGCAAATAAACGGCGTCGCCAAATAGGTTACGCCCTTTTGGAAGTATTGGAACAACCCGACGTGTTCGATATACGGCGCGATTAACCCGGCGACGACTAGCGAGAACATGGCGACCGTTTTGCCGGTGAGCACCACGCGGGCGTCGTCGGCCTCTGGGTGGATGAGCTTCTTGTAGACGTCCAACGAGAAGATGGTGGCCGTGGAATTGGACAAGGAACTGATCGTCGACATGACGGCAGCCAGGAAGCCCGTGAGTACGATACCGCGCAATCCCCAGTCGGGCGCCATGTTGGCAAGTACAAAGGGAAATGACGTGTCGGGGTTTTCCAGCGGTCCGGTCATGTTCATCACGTGAACCCAATGGAATACGACCAGCCCCAGAAAGCACGTAACCAACGGCCGCAGCAAATTAATGAAGCACGAAAACAAAATGCCCATCATGCCGTCCCAAGTGGAACGCGCACTGAGAACTCGCTGGATCATCACCTGGCTACCGGCCGAGTAGAAGAGGAATAGCCCAACGGTCGCGGCGAGGAACCCCAAAAACGGGGCCATTTCATCGTCGGGCGGATGATACAGATGAAACCGCTCGGGCGACGCTTCGACCATGGCCGTCCACCCGCCCGGAACATGCCCCAGAGCGATGAAGAATAGCAGCACCCCGCCGCCGATGAGCATTACGCACTGCACAGCGTCGGTCCACATTACGGCCTTCAAGCCGCCGTGAACCGTGTAAAGTCCGACGAGGATTACCGTCGCCCACAGAACCGCGTAGAAATTCCATCCGGTCAGTTCCGAAAAGGCCAGACTGCCGCCGTAGAGTACCGGTGGCATAAAGATGAAGATGTAGGCGACCAGCATTACCCAACTGTAGATGTCGGCACACAGCGGGCCGTAGCGCCGCGCTAGCAGATCGGGAATCGTCGTAATTCGATTCTTCAGGTAGATCGGGATGAAGATCACGATGATGAAGAACTTGTTCGGCGCAAACCATTCCCAATTAGCAATGCCCATCCCGTGGGTGTAGGTGGCGCTGACGGTGCCCACGATCTGTTCGCTGGAAACGCTGGTCGCCACGAAGCCGGCTCCGATGAGCCACCATGGCATCTTTCCCGAGGCAAGAAAGTAGCCGTTGGCCGACTTGTCTTGCCGTCGCGAAGCCAACATGCCGACGAACACCACGACGGCGAGCGATCCGATGATAATGGTGATGTCGATGGAGTTCATAAGCGTACTGCGTTAACATTCTCCCCTCTCCCCTTCGGGGAGAGGGGCCGGGGGTGAGGGACGATTGCGTTAAGGTCTGTCGTAAAAGCAGCGTCCTCACCGCTGCAAACTGCCCTCACCCGGCGGCTTCGCCGCCACCCTCTCCCGCTGGGCGGGAGAGGGTCTTTATTGGGGCCTGCGCTGTTCGTAGAACGAGGGCGACCAACGGGAGCCCGGTTGCGGGGACAGTACGTAGCGAAGTGTTCCACAATCAACCGCGGAATCAATAATACTGAACACGAACCGAAAGTCTCTCGCTGCCCGGCGAAAGCGTTACGATGTCCGCCTTCGGATCGAAGTCGTCGTGCGCACGGCCGTTGACAGTCACGCTTTGGATTGGTTTCTCTTCAGGATGCCGCAATCGCAGAACAATCTTCGACGGCGGCCTCGCGGTCGGCGGATCGACTATGGCTTCAATCACGCCGTGTTCCACGTCGGAATCGATCCGGTAACTGGTTTCTCCAAAAATGGTCGGCGCGTTTTGCACGTTGACCGTCATGCCGTCCTTGAGCCAGTTGCGGGTGACGAACGGAGCGAGCCACAACTGATCGTTGCGCTCCTGCAGGAGCATGATGCGGGTTTGGCAGAGGAACCAGCCCGTTTCATGAGTTTTGTTCCATCCGCCACGGTTGTGAAAGTGTTCCCAAAGCGTGAGGTTTTCGAGGTTCAACAGCGACGGCAGCGTGTTGAAGTAGCCGCGAATGAACGGCTTCACCTGATCACGCATTGCATAGAGTTCGACGCTGCGGCGATAGTAAGGCTGGCACTTATTGAAACCGCCCAAATCGAACCACAATCGTTGGTTCATCTCCGCGTTGTAGTCGGGCTCGAAAAGGCCCGACCGGAGGAACTCGATCCCTTCCATGATGTCGAGCATCCAGGTTGTCTCTTCAGCCTTGGGATCGATGAGGCGGTTGACCATCAGGTGATGGGCCATCGCATTTTTGCACCACGCGCGGCTGCCGTCTTCGCCCGGAAAAAAACCTCCAACCTCGCCGAAGATGAAGAAGATTGGCGGTTGGGCGGTTACCCAGGTGCCGTCGCCCCGCGGTACCACGGGACTTCGCGCTTGGGTCCAACGGTAGGCCCGCAAGATGTCGTCACGATAAGCGACAGCGTCATCGGCCAATGCTTTCGCGCCGGGATGGTCGATTTTCGCCAGCACGCGAGCCGCTTCGCGCAGACCGGCGCAGTAGTGGGCCGCCTGAAACGTGGTGTTCGTGAATCGGGCCCAGTCGGCGATTACGCCCGGGGGCGTTAGGCCGTAGTTCGGAACCTTCTGGCCGTGAATATCGGTACGTTTGGTCTTCTGGCGTTGCTCGACAATCCAGTGGCACAGTCGAGCCACTTCGGGCGCCACACTCTGAAGCCACTTCTGGTCTTGCCAACGGTCGACGTACTCGGCCAGCGTCCAGAGATGCCAACCAGAGCCCATCATCGTGTAGCCCGTGGTCAGAAAACCTGACTTATTGTATCGGGCGATGAAAAAATCGAGCCCACGCCGTGCGAAATCCTGCTGGCCCATCATGTCCATTCCGCGAATGATCGGCTGGCTTTCGCTCTCCAACGAGCCATAACGATCGGCCGAGGTCCAAACGTCCACTCGCGAACCGTTTTCCTCGTTACCCGCCGCCAGCATGATGTGGACCTGCGACGCGCGAATTACGTTGGTCAACAGTCCGTCGGGCAAGTCGATTTGCGCAGCCTTGGCCATCAGGGTTTGCCAGTAGCGTTTCGTCTTTTCGGCCAGCGGCTGCGCTTGGTTTTTTAGGGCCGTGTACGACTCGGGCCGTGTTTTGTTAGCCGGGATGTAGGCCACCGCCCGGGCTTTGCCACCCGGCGGCAAGGTGCCGCTGAGGAACGTAGCCGCCGCGTCGGTACTCATCGCCAGTGGGCCGGCCTTGCTCGTATCGATGAACACGAGCAGGCGGTCGTCGGCCGAAAGGACGATTCCGTCGTTCACCGCCTGAGGTGCCACGTGCTGTTGCTTGTCAGTCTGGTTCAACAAGGTAAGCACCAGCAGGGCCTCGGCGGCGACCGGTCGGGTATTTTCGGCGGTATACTCCACCACACACACGGCGCGGTCTCGCAGCCAGTCGGGCGCGGAAGCTGGCGGTTCGTCGTCCAGCGGCGCAACAAACGTTCGCGTGCGGTAGACAACGCCGTTCTGATCGACCGAAGTGACGGGCATCGGTAGCCAACCGCCGTCGAGCCGCCGGTTGAGCTTCTCATTGTTGCCGTCGCCAAACTCGGCTTGAAGCCGGTACTGCCATTGTCGCTTGCCGCGGTGGGTTGTGCCGTCGAACGTGGCACTTGGTTGATCGACCGTATTGAAGTCGACCGAGCCGTCGCGGCGTGCGACGAACTTCCTCTGGTCACAGGCCAACGACAGCATCGTGGGCCCTTGGTCCTGGATCGGGCAGTGTACCGCCTCCAATGCGTGGGGGAAGGTCTGCTCGGGTAACTGTTCCACCTGCTCCAGGAGCGTTTTCCGCCCGGCGATTTTCTCTCGAAAAGCGGTCAGCGCGATCGGTGCCGGATCGCGTGTGACGAACAACCCGGCCTGGGGTACGTAAACAGCCTCGTTCGTCAAGACATCTTCCACGGCCACGGCGAACGCCTGCCCGGCCATTTGGAAACGCAACACGGTTTGATCGGTTTTGCACTCTCGAGTTAGGGCATAGCGTACCGTTACGCGAAGCGGTTCTGCCGGGTCCCAGGTGCATCGCTTTGGCGAACTTCCTTCGCTTGGCTCGGTGAACTGCCCGTTGTAAAGTTCGATTGAGACAGGCGTGCTGCTTGGCGTTTCCGACTCCAGTCGCAGAGCAGCCGTCTTCCAGACAGACGACGTGTAGGCACTCAATCGCTCGACGACAATCGGTTTCGATGTGGCTGGAAAGATCCAACGCACCTTGTCGGTCGGTTTGTTCCGGTCTTGGTAGGGCAACCGCCAGGTTCGACCGCGTTGGTGGTCTGTCACGGTTGCGTCGATCGTTTTCCACTCGCCCTGCCAACTTGATCGGCCCACCCAGTACTGGAGTTTGATACCCTTGGGCACAGTTTTGGGATCGGCAAACCGCAGGCCCACTTCTCGAAGGTAGCGAAACTCGTGCCACTTCAGGCCAATGCATCCGACGCCCTTTTCGTCGGCCGCTACAGCGAAACGCCCGTCCGGCATGGGGGCCAATTCCTCGGTCAAAGAAAGGTCCGCTGCCGGAAATTCTTCGACACGGCTGGCTTGCGTGCCTTGCATGCGATTAGGATCCGAACGAACCACTTGGGCGAATTGTGCCACGTCGACCGAGGTTCGTGCTCGACGTTGCTTGGCCTGTGGATCGCGAGTCAATCTTGCGTTGGCCCAGACGGCTACGTCGCTGTTGATTCCGTCGCCGGCGTCGGTGACAACCAGACGTAGCTGTTCTGCATCCGTGAGTGAAACCGAGACTGTTCGTGGCGAGTCGGTTTCCTGCATTACATCGCTGTCAAATCGTTTCTCACCGTCGACGAACACCTGGAAGACGACCGAGGCGGCCGATTTTCCTCCTTGCCATTGAACGCCCACTTCGGCCTCGAACGACGCACACTCGCCGGCCAAATCGACGACCACCTCGCCGGCCGCGTGCATGCCAAGCCCGTGGTCGTATTGCCGGTCGCCGATTTGCAGGGGCCGCGCGTCGCGCTGCGGCGGTTTCACCGCGGTATTCAATCCCAACTGGCCCCACTGCTGGCGAGCCGACAGAATACGCTCCCGAAACGCATCGGCCAGATATTCCTGTTTGGCAGACTCGCTGCCGAGGGTTGTCGTCTGCCATGCGGACAAGGCGTAAACCAGAAGTGCGACCGATAGTATCGTCTTGGTGTGGTGTCGGGAGGTCATGGCGGGATTTCTCCTTGGTTCAAGGTAGCAAACAATCACGGTTTTAGCGAAGACATTGCGAGATGCTCTGTTTTTCCACTAGCTATTTTGCCGGCTGCTTCAACTTGTCGATCAAAAATTCGCAACGCGTGCGGTACTTCGTTTGCCCAACGCCCGGGTGTACCAGGTGACACTCCACGCCGGCCGTGTCGAGTTTTTCTTTCAGCTTGACGCCGAACATGGCCGAGTGAGTTGGGTCTTTTTCCGGCTGACCTTCGAGGGTGGGTGCTGCGTCGTATTCGAGGAAAACGGGCGGGTCGTCGGCGCTGACCCATTCGATGGGCGAGTATTCTTTGATCCAGGGGAGGATCTGTTCGCGCTGGTCAATTGCTTTTTGAAATGAGGTCGGGCCCCAACCCGCGGCAAGCCCAAAGGCATGGGCGCCGTATACACTACTCGGTATCCAAGCACGCATCTGTTTGGGGTCCAACGTGGTCTGGGCGCCGGCCACGGCCACACAGTAGGGACGAGTCGACTGCCGAGCCACCGGATCGGAACTGGCGGGATCAGCCATTTCGTCGTGAAACGCCAACCACAACGCGGTGCAAGCGCCGGCCGAACCACCGAAGACACCGATTCGTTGTTGGTCGATTCCCCATGCGTTGGCCTTGCTGCGCGCGAATTGCAGCGCCCGGGCCGCATCGTGCAGCGGCCATGCCACGGGCGGTTTGACGCCGGCCTTTTGGGCGTCAGAGACCAAGCGGTAGTTGATCGACACGACCGAGACGCCGGCGGCCAAGTAATCGGTCAGCCCGTGCGTCGTGACAATGCGTTTCTTATTGCCCACGGTCCAACCGCCGCCGTGGATGTAAAACACGAGCGGCGTGATTTCCTTGGTGTCTGCCTTCCAAAGATCGAGCACTTGGAGGCGGTGCGGACCGTAGGGCACATCGGCAAGCGTAGGCTTGCGGTGTGGCAATGCCTCAATTGCCGGCTGTTCGGCCTGGGCCAATGTCGCGGCGGCCCACAGAGGGATGACGATGATCCACAGGCCGATTAGCTGAACCTTCATGGGTTGGACTCTCTTGTTGTGTGGCCGACAAGCGGCGCTGTTGTGGCCCGGGCAGTAGTGTGGGGCAAGCGGTGGGTAGGTGGTTCTGTCGAGCACCCTGTGCCAGCAATACGGATGGGGACCGTGGGCCATGCATTTGTGGCCGGTTTGCCCGTGATGGACGACGGGACATGGAAGTTGTCCAACGGGCAACGGTGCATGTTGTGGGGTGCTATGGGAGGGTTACATTGAAGTCATAGTGATTTGTCTCCCCAATCACGAGTTCACAGGTCAATTCGCCTTTCACGCCGTACTGAAACGGCAGGATTTCCTCGACCATTGTGCCCGGCGGTTCCGGCGGACCGGCGGGAATCTTGCGTCCGGTTGACCGTATGCCCGCGATGTGAACGATTTTCTTCCCGGCGGCGTTGGCGGCCGTCGAGTGAACCGTGTATTGCCCGTTCTCGATACGCCCTGCCAGGCTGGGACCTTTGGAGTCGGCCGGTTTGAACGAAATGGATCCTTTTTCGATTGGCTGGCCTGCGACCGTGACGTTACCGGTTGCCATTACGCCGCCCGAACCGCAGCCGAGCGGGCAAGCGATCAGTACGAGTAGCGTCGAGTACACTGCCAAGGGCGTTCTCGTGAGGCAAGTCATGGTTTTTTCTCGCTGCGATTCGGATCGCGTATTGTGCAAGGCTTGGGAAGGCGTGTTCCTCGAACGGCGCAGCATCGTTGCCGATCGGGTTGGACGGTTATTTTCCAAAGGGACTAGTTGTGACCTCGCCCGGGATGGTCTTGGGCGTGCAAAGGGCCTGCCACGTGTCCAAGTCGATTGTCTCATTAACGAAGCACGTGCTTCCGTCGCCCAGCAAGAGGTTGACTCCACCGGGATGGTTGCTTCGGGCCGTAAGTTGAGTCTTGCGGTCGCCAAACCCGCTGTGGGCTCCCAGGCAGGGCGCCGCCGCGTTGTCGATACAGAAGTAGGTTCGCGTCCAGTCGGGCGCGTCGGAGTTGGGGGTGTAGTTGTGGTGATAGACGCTTCCTTCGCCGTAGTGCATCACGCCGCGGAAGTCGCCCGGCGTGAGAATCAGCTCGCAGACCAACGCTGTGTGGGAGGTGCCGTCCGTGAATTCGCGAAACCGGGTGTTGCTGTTACAGTAGAATACCCCTTTGACACGGTCGTTGGGTAAGTCGGCCGGGTAACGTTCGGTCATGGGACCAATGCCGTTGTTGGCCACGTAGTTGCCGTGTGCCCAACAGGGCACGTCCTGACGCGGCAGCGGTGCGATTTGTTTGTCCGAAGGGCACGACATGCAGGCCAACCGGGTCGACATCACCTCGAAGTTGGGTTTCGACGGATCGCCCGTCTGGCCGAACCCGCGCGTCCAATCGATCATGTTGTACAACGCCTTCTGTTCGAGATAGGGCAATGAATGCGTGACCCAACTCGATTCGGCACCCCCTTCGCCAAACGCGACGCTGTCGTCCTCGGGCCAGAAATAGCCGGGCGGTAGGTATCGTTTGGCTTCGTGGTGCAGGTGCAGTGCCAGCCCGAGTTGTTTCATGTTGTTGAGGCATTGGGCTCTGCGAGCGGCTTCCCGCGCAGACTGAACGGCCGGCAACAACAGGGCGATCAGGATGCCAATAATCGCGATCACCACCAGTAGCTCGACGAGGGTGAACCCTCGATGATCGTTCTGTTGCATCGCGTGTTCTCCGGACAAACGGCGTAGGGCAAACGTCCAGATCGGCGGCTCGACATGGTCGTCCGCGGAGTTTCACGAAGGAACTTAGTCGGCCATGCGCCTTCGCCATCGCAGCAGCGGCAACGCGAGTCCCATTAGCAACAACGCCAACGACGACGGTTCGGGAACGGCACTGTTGGGCATCAGGTTGTCGATTTGCCCGCCCACTTCGCCACCCTTGACGATCACCATGCTGTCCCAGGTCGAGGGAGCCTCGACGTCGTCGAGCATGTCCTTGATTCGCAGATTGACTGCCGACGTTGTCAGCTCTGTGAACGTGGTATCGCCTCGCGTGAGGTTTTGATAGAAGAGCCTTCCGCCGCCGTCACCCGAGTTGGCCGTGAAGTCGATCACGTGCCGTAGCCGTATCCAGTCGCCGTTTGTCGCGTGGGCCGAGGTGATGGCGAGCTCAAAAGGATAGGTGACGGTGCTGGCAAGGTCCAAGATGGCGAACTGATTCTGGAAAATACCGAATGCGGGACTTCGTTCGTTGATGCTGCTGATGACGGTGTCCGTATCGTTGATCGAATCGGCACCCAGGCCGAAGTAGTAGCTGTAATTGCCGCCATAGTCGACATATTGCAGGTCGAACTGCATGACGGCTGCTTGGTCGGAATCGTTGTGGGCAACGAAGCTGAAGTTGGTGTCGTTCGTACGACTAGCCACTTGGGTTCCGGTGGCCGGCCAAGCCACTTTAGTGCTGTCCGTACCGGTGCCCGTTTGTACTGTCCAGCCGGTGCCGTAGGTGCTGTATTGCAGCCATCCGTCCTGGCCGACGAGTTGACCGTCGTCGAGATTCTCGAAGGTATAGACGATTTCGGCCTGCACACCGGCAGCGAAGCCCCACATGCAAAGGGCGAAGAGAAAGCTCAGTCCTGGAAGAAGTAGTCTGCGAGCCATCGGGGACATCCTCCCTTGAAGAGATTCGGATAAACGTTACTGCACCCAAGAGAATCGGCATGTGAAACACCGATTCGAGACTTGTCAAACGACTCCGGAACACGTGACACGATTCCGGAGATACCTCGGAAACGGCTCCCGTCGATTACCTGCGGTTTTCAACCGTTGCGCTCCTTTCTGGATTGTGAATAGAAGTTCGAAAGGCGGCCGCGAGGTGCAGCGCATGCACGGGGCGGGGTTGTTCGCCCATGCCCTTAATGATAGGCGCCGTTGTAAAACGCGAAAGAACCATTTGCGTTCGGTTTTGGGTCGTTTTGCGACACGCGGCGGTTGCGACTTGCAGCCACAACGGCGGCATTAGGTCTTCCGCCGGCGATGTCGCGAAACGGTACAAACTTGACGCAATTCGGCGTTTCACTCTTAGGTAGCCGGGCTAAGATGAGCGACACGGACCGCAACGACGATCGGTTCTTTTCATAACCGTTTCGACATGAAACTGCGCAGCGAGGTGTGGTTCTTTTCGCAAAAGGCCACGCTCGTGATCTTGGCTGGCGACGCGCGGTAGAGAACGGGTAATCGCATCAGACCATGTAAGGAGAAATATCATGGCAACATCGACGAAAGCCGAATCACAAGCGAAGGCCGTACCCAGCTTGGGCCCTTATCCAACGAAGATTGGTCGTGAGGAACTCCTAGAGCTGATCGACCTCTGGCAATTCAGCCCGGAGACGCGAACGCGGATTGATGAGCTTATCGAGAAGGATCCCAAGTTGTGTGGTCCCCACCTTTTCCGCTACTACAATCCTCGCCCTAGCAAAGTCGAGGCGGCCGAAGAAACGCTTGCCAGGCTGATTGGGGTGAAACACTGTTTGGCTGTTAATTCCTGTACGTCGGCCCTGGTGTGTGCGTATCGGGCGTTGGGGATCGGGGCGGGCGACGAAGTGATTGTGCCGGCTTACACCTTCTTTGCCACGGCGGCCACGGTGGTCGCCGCGAATGCGATTCCCGCGATCGTGGATATTGACGACACGCTTTGCCTGGATCCAAAGGCGGTGGAAAAGGCGATCACCAAGCGCACGAAAGCCATCGTGCCGGTTCACATGCGCGGGGCGCCGGCCCAAATGGATGCTCTGCTCGATATTGCCGAGCGCAAAGGCGTGCCGGTAATCGAAGATGTGGCGCAGGCAGGCGGCGGTTCTTTCTTCGGAAAACGCCTCGGCAGCTTGGGGACGATGGGATGCTTCAGCTTCGACTACTACAAGATCCACGCCAGCGGCGAGGGCGGGTTCGTCGCGACCGACGACAGTTGGCTCCACACCCGGGCGCAAAGCTGGCACGACACGGCTGCGTGCTGGCGACCGAACCGATTTGCGTCGGAGCAACAAGAAGGGGAACTGTTTTGCGGCGAAAACTACCGCATGAGCGAATTGCAGGGTGCCGTGGCCTTGCCTCAAATTCGCAAAACGGACATGATGCTCGATGGATACCGGCTGGCACACCAACAGATCAAAGATGCTATCGACCCCGTGCCGGGAATGACGTTTCGGCGTGTTCCCGACGAGGCAGGCGATACGTGTATCGCGTTGGTCTTTTTTCTAAAGAATGCCGCCACGACGAAAGACGCGATGCTCGCCATGCAGGAAGAAGGCGTGCCGGCCGGTGGAATCTACGACCAGAAAGTCCGCGATTGGCACATCTTCACCTATTGGGAACACATTTTGGAGCGAAAACATGTGGCACCAGACGGGTTGCCGTGGAGTGCGGTACCGGCCGATGAATTGCCGCGATATTCGAAAGACATGTGCCCGAAAACCTTGGACCTGTTGAGCCGTGCGATCATGATCGACATCGACTGGCACTATACGTCGGAGGATTGTCAGCGGATTGCCGAAGGAATCAACCGCGCATTACATGCAAACGCATAAGACAACGACGGAAGCGAAGCAGCAGAACTTACGAGGAGTACCTCAGATGAAACTCGGATTATGTATTGAAATGGTTTTCGCCAGTCTTCCCTTCGAGCAACGTATTGCCCGGGCGGCCGAGGCGGGATTCAAATGTGTCGAAATGTGGTTCGTCGACGGTAGCTACCAGGGCACGCCGGAGCGGCTGGCGGCGGTGGCAAAAGACTACGAGGTGGCAATCACCAACACGGTGATCGGCGCGCCCGACGGCTCGATCGGCGGCGGATTGACCAACCCGGCCAACCGCGAACAGTGGATCGAGCGAGCGAAAATGACTCTGGCGTTCAACCAAGCGGCCGGCATTCCGGCGACGATTGTTTGCACAGCCAATACGGTGCCAGGGCTAACCGATCAACAGATGGAGGCCTCGGTGCTGGCAGGCCTCGAAGAAACGCTCCGGTTGGCCGAGGATGCCTGTGTAACGCTGATCCTGGAACCGTTGAATACGCCCTACGACCACCCTGGCTACTGGCTCACGAGCAGCGACCGCGGTGCGGAGATCTGCCGAAAGCTCAACTCGCCGCGAATGCGGTTGTTGTTCGACTGCTACCATATGCAGATCATGGAAGGCGATCTGTTGAACCACATCGAGCGGAATCTGGATGTCATCGGCCACATTCACAGCGCCGGTGTGCCCGGGCGACACGAGCTGTTTCTCGGCGAGACGAACTATCCGCACCTGCTGAACGAGGTGCAACGCATGGGCTACGAGGGCGTGTTCGCCTTGGAGTATATGCCGAGCATGGACGACGGCGAGTCGGTGAGCAAAACCCTGGCCCACTTGGGCTATTGCTGATTGGTGGCGTGGACGTATTGCTCTTGGTTGCTCCTGGTTCCCACACGGTAGTGTGGGAACCAGGAGGAAAAATCCCGTGTCATCCGTTGAATTACTGCGCCCTGCATTGCTTGTGGAACGAGGGCGACCAGCGGGAGCCCGGTTCGGAACGCAGTGATGTGTTCCACAATCAAACCAGGAACCAATAAAATCTACCAGAACCGAAGACCTTATCCACGAACCCGGCGTCGATAGGCCGTTGGCGAGGTGTTTTCGAACTGCCGGAATACCAAGGCCAGACGTTGCGGTGTGGAAAAACCACACTGCCGGGCGACCGCGGGCATCGACAACGTCGTGCCGGCCAGTAGCCGTTTGGCGTGTTCCACCCGAATTCGGCGGAGTTCTTTCAGCAGCGAACTGCCCAACAGTCGCCGAAACTTCCGCTCCAACTCGCGACGCCCCACGCCGACGTGCAGAACCACACTTTCCGCATTGATTCCTTTCATGGCGTTTTCACGCATAAACGACAGTGCGGCCAGCACGGCCGGATCGGAGATCGCCATCGTGTCGGTCGATTGGCGCGTTACGGTGTGGACCGGCGGCAGATAGACCGACTCGGGTTTGGACTTGCCCTGCATCATGGCATCGAGCAACTTGGCCGCCTCGTAGCCGATCCGCTCGCTGGGGATGGCAATACTCGACAGGGGCGGCACGGTGAGCGAACATTCCAGGTCGTCGTTGTCGACGCCCAACAGGGCGATGTCGCTGGGGATGTTGAGTCCCAACAAAACACACGTATCGGCCAACGTACGCGCCGGGATGTCGTTGCAGGCGAAGATCGCCACAGGCTTGGGGAGTCCTTTCAGCCACGTGCGCGTCTGTCGGTCTAAAGCTCTCCAGGTGGTGGTGGCAAGCGATTGTTGCAGGTAATCGCCGTAAAACGTGGAGATGTCGTACCCTTCCTCTCGCAATCGGTTGCGGAAACTCTCTTCGCGGACTTGGGAGTACACGGCCGACCGAATCCCATAGTAGCCGAAATGCATGAAGCCCTTGCCGAGAAAATACTCGGCCGCCAGACGGCCCACGGCGTCGTGGTCCACATCGACCACGGGCACGTGCAACCCCGTTACGCAGCATCCGGTGTCGACCAGCGGTTTGCGGAGCCGGACGAGGCGTCGCGCGATGCCTTCGTGATACAATCCGGCGATGATGCCATGCGGCCGCCAGTCGCGAACGCCGGGAAGGATTTCCAGCGTGGTTGGGCCGGCGCGAAAGACCCAATCCGGCCGCTGCAAGCCGTATTCCCTGACTCCGCGGATTACCGCCCGAGAGAAACTCAGGTCTTGATTCATCAACAGCGCGACACGACACACTTGCCCCATGGCTCGAAGTTCCCGTGTGAGGTTGCTCCATGAGAGGTTGGCAGACGGAAGACTGGCCGGCAAGATCCCTGGGGTAATCGTCCGTCGCTGTCGCACAACCGGCGTGAATACGGCAAAACCCAATCGCGGCGATACGGTGATAGTGCACTTGTCGCCAAACGATACAAGGATAACCCAAAATGGTCTGGTACGGAAGCAACGATCGCGTCGACGGGTGGAGAAGGTCGACCGGCCGAGAAGGAGGAGAAGTGTGGGACGAGGAAACAGTATGGGCCTCGGAAACGAGGATCCGCGATAAGAAACGAACCGTCCAGTTTCTCGAAGAAACGGGACGGTTCGTTCCAGAATTGCCCGTTGGGGCGTGCTCCGACAGTTACGCCGATCGTTTGCGGCCACGTGCCGCTGTAAGCAGTCCGCCGAGGATGCCCAGGCTCAGCAACGCGAGCGATGAAGGTTCGGGAACGGCCGCCAGAGTGACGTTGTCGACCAGATAGTTTGCCGCACTGCTGCTGCCTTGGAAGCGAACGCTGCTGAGCGTGTGAAAGTCCTCCGAAGGGGCGGCGACCTGGAAGTAGCTGATTCCCGACACGGTGTTGCCGTTGAGTGTCACGTCGTAGGAGGCACTGCCCGGGGTGAAGTCGGCCGTGATGGTCATGTGATTGTTGACGGGGGTCTCGGTCGACCAAAGTTTGTCGTTGTTGTCGTCCCCTGTCGTTTTCGCGACCAAACTTCCGATACTCTGAAAACTTGAGCCGTTGACGACCTGCACTTCTGCGCTGCTTCCGTTAACCCGTAGGTTAATCATCCGAACGCCTCGGTCCAGACTGTAGTAAAGCAGCAGATTCAGAGTGCGTCCGGCATTGGGAAACACGGCGAAATCGAAGTCCAACGTGAACTGGGTTAGGTTCGCGTCGCTGGGCGCCTGTTCGATGGAGCCGATCGACGCGACGATTTCGGCCGAGTTCGTGCCCGAGATAACCGAGCCGGTTTCCACCACTGCGGAGCCGGCGTTGTTATAAGTCCAACCGTCGAATTGGTCGGCGGTAACTGATTCGAAGTTGCCGTTGGTAAGCAATTCGGCCTGAGCCGGAAGAGTGCCAATAAGAATCGTGGCGACGAGAACGACCAAAGTGCTCAGTCGTGACATGGTCATGGCCTCTTGAAAAGATGCAGGGGTGAACTGACCCGAACGTCACAACGACCGCCAACTTCGCGAATCGCCGGTGTTGAGGGGATTGTCCCTTGACCCAACAACCCATCGTAACTACGATCGAATCTACCGCAATGAAGATATCGGTCAAAATGTTTGGCGATTTGGTGCAGCCGGCTAGGATCGACCGGCAAATAACTTGCCGATCCGCCGGGCCGTGTTTCGCGCCGGCCCTGGGGTTTCAGCCTTGGAAAACCGTAAGTTATTTTTCGGGCCGTCCTTAGTTTGTGTACGAGCGGTCTGGTGACTCCATGAAAAAACGTCCCCGCGTTGCGTTATTGGTGCAGTCGGCCATGAGCTACGGCCGCGGTATTCTGCGGGGAATCGGTGCCTACGTGCGGGAAGCTGGGCCGTGGGCCGTTTACCATCGGGCAGGCGGCCTGGCCGACGCCATTTCGCCGCAACTGAAGGCTTGGCGTCCCGAGGGCATTATCGCCCAACTGGAAAGCCCCCGGCTGATTCGCCAAGTTCGTCGGATGAAGCTTCCCGTGGTCGACCTGTTCTCATTGCACAAATGCGCCGGTATTCCACGATTGCTGGACGACAACGAGGCCGCGGCTCGCATGATCGCCGACTTCTTCGTGGATCGTGGCTACGAGAACTTCGCCTATTGCGGCCCACGCGGAGTGTTTTATTGTGAACAGCGGCGCAGGGCGTTTGTCGACTACCTGGCCCAATCCGGCCGGCGGGTGGCCGTCTACGAAACACCTCCGCCCGAGGGCATTTCGGGAGTAATGAACCTCGAATCCGTCGGACAGCTCGACCTGGAAGGAATCGGCACTTGGGTGGCATCGCTTCCCAAGCCGTTGGCCCTGATGACGGGTAGCGATATCCGTGGCCAACAGGTGCTCAGTGCGTGTAGCGAACAAGGGATTGCCGTGCCCGACGAAGTGGCCGTCGCCGGCGTGGGCAACGACGAGGTGCTCTGCAACCTGTGCGATCCGATGCTTACCAGTGTCGAATTGAACATGGAAAAAATCGGCTACGAGGCGGCCGCCTTGCTCGATCGGATGATGCAAGGGCAAGACCCTCCGCGCGACGAGATTCTCTTCCATCCTGCAGGACTCGTGGCTCGCGGATCGACCGACGCCATGGCAATCAAAGACACCGACGTCACCCTCGCGTTGCGATTCATTCGCGAACACTACAGCGAGGGTATTTCTGTGCAGGACGTGGCCGATCGGGTTGCCCTGTCGCGCAGCACGTTGCAACGCCGTTTTGCCGCGGTGCTCCATCGCACGCCACGTGACGAGATTGTACGCGTACAGATCCAGCGTGTAAAAGAACTGTTGGCCAAGACCGACTTGCCGCTGATGCGAATCGCACTGATGGCCGGCTTCACCCACCTGGAAAGCATGTGCAAGCTCTTCAAAGCGAAGACCGGACAAACGCCGGGCCAGTTCCGCAAGAATTCACGGCTGTAGTGGGCTAACCACTTCAATTTGACGGGTGCCCCCTGGTTGACAAGGTCGGGCAAACCGCCTCTGGCACCCGCTTCGCGTTTTTCCTCCGCTTTCGTGACCGAAATCGCCAAAAACTCTGGCCGATAGTGTCATTGTGGCCTCGCCGGGGCTGGCTATACTGCAGAAAGACCTTCTGGAACACAAACCAACAGAAGGTGGTTTTTAGCAGACTGTTTTGCAGCCACCCGTGCCCACGGCTTTCTCGCCGAGTGGTCGCACCGGGGTGGTTGGCGACCTTGCCGCCTTGTGGAGGATTACCGATGACGACACGACCGCTGTGTTCACAACGTATCGCGTGGCTGGCGACCCTGGGAGTGGGGATCTTGGGTTTGGCTGCTGGCTTGTTGGCAGCCACCGCGGACGCCGCCGTTCTGACCGGTAAAGTCGCCGAGGCCAACGGCAAGCCGGCTGCCGGCGTATCGGTCTACGCGACCGACGTCGCGCGGGGAAACAAACGGGTGGCCGTGACCGACGGCGAGGGTCAGTACCGCATTGAGGGGCTGCCGACCGACGCGTTGTTCGTCCGCACTTGTCTCTTCGGTTGGCAAACCCAGGCAACGAAGCTGACAAGTCTCGCGACGGGCGAAACGCGCCAGCACGACATCACCATCGTTCCGGCGAAAACCTTCACGCTGGAAAACGACAAGCTGCGTTTCGTGATCGACGAAAACGGCTCGCCTGTCGTGCTGGTCAACAAGCTGGTCGACCCGAATCGCAACTACATCTCGGGCCTTACCCAGGGCTTCTGGCACTTGATTTATCGGCGCGGCGAAAGCTGGGAAAACGAAGTCCTTCCGCAGGCACAGAAGCACGAGGTCGAGCAGCCGTCGGACGACACGCTGCGTTTCATCGTACGTGAGGTCCGTTGCCGCAACGAAGAATTGCCCATTCAGTTGGTTTTCACCGTCCGGCTGCAAGACGACGAGCTTGTGTGGAACGCCGAGATCAACAATAAGTCGGACGTCGAGATCACGGAGTTTTTCTTTCCCGAGATCGGCTCGATCCGCGGCTTGGGCGATCGATCGTTGCGAGACGAGTTGATCTGGCCCGAGGCAGCCGGCGTGAAGGTGCCTTACGCGGGCGCACGTCGTGTGACCTATCCGTGGCGTGGGTCGATGCAATGGTGCGAGTTGACCAACTCGCGCGAAGGTATCTACTACGCCTCGTACGACGACACGTGCATGAGCGGCGAGATGCAGGTCGGCCCGAACCTTTTCGGCTGGGTGAAGTATGTGTTTGTCGAGCCGGGCGAACGCTGGAAATCGAAACCGTTTGTCATTTCGCCGCACGTTGGCACATGGCACGTGGCGGCCGACAAGTATCGCCAGTGGTTGAGCACTTGGCGCAAGATCCGCACCCGGCCGCAATGGGTCGAAGAGATGACTGGTATGTACCTGGTGATCCTCAACCAGCAGTACGGCGACGTCATGTGGCAATACGACGAGTTGCCGTATCTCTACCAGCAGGCGAAGGCCTGGGGAATCGATACCGTGGGACTCTTCGGTTGGACCGAAGGCGGCCACGACAACAAGTATCCCGTGTACGAGCCGGGCGACAAATTGGGCGGCGAAGAGCAACTTCGCCAGGGACTGAAAGCCGTGGCTGATAAGGGCGGGCATACGATCTGCTACGTGCAGGGGCGGTTGCTCGACGCGGCACGCGATTATTTCAAGGGTCCTGAGGGCCAAAAAGTGGCCGCCCGAAACCTTTGGGGAACGCCCTATTTTGAGCAATACAACAAGTACTCGCACAGCAGCCTGTTGCGGTGTTACTCACTGAAATTGCAGGGCATCGCCAATCCGATTCATCCCGAGTGGCACGACACGCTTTCCTCTTGGGCACGTCACGTATTGGGGTTTGGGCCGGACGGGATCCTGTTCGATCAGGTTGGCGGCATGTACGCCTATCCGGCGTTCGACGCGCCCGGCGTGAAGCCGTCGCTGGCCTTTCCCATCGGGCAACAGAAGTTGCTGACCCGGCTTCGCAAAGAATTGCGGGCTGTCGGTCCGGATCGAGCGTTGGTTGCCGAATTGCTCACCGACGTTTACTCGCAATACGGCGATATGCTGCACGGTTGTGGCGCCGGCTTTGGGCCTGGCGGCGCCTCGTTCCCGGCCATGTCGCGCTACGTGTTGTCCGACGTGATCATGACGCAACGCAACCCCAAACCGTGGATGAATCCGACGGACGCCAACTTCGCTTTGACTTACGGATTCCGCTACGAGTTGGAAGTCCGCTACCGCGACGACGCCTTCAAGGTGCGAAATGGTCTGGTCAACGGCTCGCGCGACTACGTGCGAAAGGTATCCGAGTTGCGCAAGCAGTATTGGGACCTGCTGGGCACGGGCCGGTACATCGACACCGTGGGTATCGAATCGTCGAATCCGGCCGTCACGGTCACCGGCTTTCAGCAGGGAGATCGGCTTGCGGTGGTGACGTGGAACAACACGAGCAAGCTGCAGGAGACCGCGGTTGTCGTGCCCGGCTACCGGTTGGTCGCCCGACAGGGAGTCGACGGTCCGGTTCCGTTGGACGAGAAACGCATCGGCCCGCAACGGGTGTGCGTGTGGGTTTTCGAGGGGCTAGAGGCTAGAGACTAGGGGATAGGGGTACCGCCGGGTGCCACTGGCTGCTTGTCAGCCAGTGCCGAACACGGGCATGCAGGCTGTCCGTGGCACCCACGTGTCACCGGTGAAAGAGAGTACATCTTGTGAAGAATTTCAGCCAATCGCCGACTCCGCTTCGCACGCGGCGTCAATTCCTTCGGCAGGCGGCAATCGTACCGCTTGCGGCGGGCGTGCCGACGTTGTTGGGCCGCGCCGTGGCCGCTGAGGCTTCAAACGCCAAGGCTTCGGCGGGAAATCGGTTGACGGCCAAGGTGAAGCAGGTCGGTGGCGTGCCGAAGATTCAGATCGACGACACGATCTACGATCCGTTGGCCTTTCGTTCCTTCCGCCCGGAATCGCGCAACATCAGCGAGTTCTACGAGGCGGGTGTGCGGCTGATGAACGTCTTCGCCACCGGACGCAACTGCACACTCGATGTGCCGTATTCCAAGTTTGGCGCCATCTGGCTGGGGCCGGGCAAGTACGATTTCGGCAACCTCGACCGGCAGATGGAGTTGTTTCTGGAGAACGCGCCCGACGCCTACTTCAACGTGATGCTTCAATTAGACACCCGGGATTGGTACCTGAAAGCCAATCCCGAGTGTTCCGACACGTATTCCAACCTGGTCGAGATGGCCGGCTACCCGAAGTGGCGCGAAGATACGGCCATGTATCTGCGAGATACGCTTCAGCATGTCGAGGAAAAATACGGCCTCAAGACGTTTGCCTATTCGTTGCTGTGCGGTACGGCGACCGAGTGGTTTACCAACTGGGCTGGGACAACGGCCGGCCCGACGAGAGACCTTCGCTACCATCCGATCAAACAACAGTGTTTTCGGCGGTATCTCAACAAGGCGTCGGCCCAATTGCCCTCGGATACGGTGCTGTACCACACATCCAACGGTGTGTTCCGCGACCCGGTACGCGATCGCCAAGCGTTGGACTATTGGCGTTTTCATCACGATGTGATCACCGACGCTATTCTCTACTTCGCGGGCCAAGCCCAAAAGGTGCTCGAACGCCAGAAACTCTTGGGGGTGTTCTTTGGTTATTTGAACACGCTGGCAGGGCCGCTACTGTTGAACACGGGCCATCTGAGCTTCGAGCGAGTATGGCGTTCGCCCGATGTGAATATGATCTATTCGCCGGCGAAGTACGGATCGCCGCGCAGTTCCTCGGGAGCGAGCGGCTACCAGACGCCGGTCGATTCGGTGACGCTCAACGATAAGGTTTACTTCCAGGAAATCGATCACACAACGTACATAGCCCCCACCCAGGTCGAAAACGGCCGACGGATTCCCGGCAGCAGTACACGTCTGCGCGACGCGTTCGAAACGCGCATGGTTTTGCGGCGTGAATTTGCGCTCACCCGGGTGAAGCGAACGGGCCTTTGGTGGTTCGACTTCTTCGGCGGCTACTATTACGACGAATCGCTCATGAACGAGGTGGCCAACCTCGTGCGGGTGAAGGAGCAACTCAGTAGGCTGTCGATGCGTTCGGTGGCCCAGATTGCCGTGTTCGAGGACGCGCAGTCGATGCTCTATCCGTCGAAGCTGGCCAAACTGAACGACGACTTGTTGATCCAGTTGCCCGCCGAATTGGCCCGCGTCGGCTCACCCTACGACATCTACACCCTGGCCGACCTGGACCATCCCAGGCTGCCATTGGACCAATACAAGCTGGTGATCTTCCCCAATGCGTTTTCGATCCCGAAAGACAAACGCGAGGTGATCGAGAAACGGGTGAAGGCCAATGGGCGAACGGTCCTATGGCTCTACGCGCCCGACTACATCCAACCGAAGGGTCTTTCCGTCGAGGCGATGGCCGCAATCACGGGTCTTGGCCTTGTGCCGCACGATGGCGTCGACAGCCGCATCAACGTGAACGTAAACGACATGATGGCCAAGCTTCCCGCGACGGCGGCGTTTGGTTTCAGCGAGCAACTGTTTCCGCTGTTTCGTATCGACGATTCCGACGCGACCGTTCTTGGCGCGTATGCAGCCGACGGCAGCGCGGCCTTCGGCTACAAGCGATTGGCGGCTTGCACGTCGGTCTACTGTGCCTCGGGCAACATTCCGGCTGCCGTTTATCGCGAGATCGCCCGAGCGGCCGGGGTGCATTTGTTCTACGAAGGCAATGATCCCGTGTACGTGAACAACCGGTTGATTGGTATTCACATGCAGAACGATTCCGCGCCGGTGCTTCGCTTGCCTGGGCAGATGAATGTTCGTTTGGAGGAGTTGTTCGACGGTGGAGAGCTTCAGGTTGCCAGTGGCCGTTGTCCACTCGTTCGGGAACCGGGCGCGATGAAGCTTTTCTTGGTTACCGACGGCGAGATTCATTGCTGAATGACTTGTGTTCCGTAATGTTTGCGACGATCCAATTGATGCCAACGCCATGAAAAAAATCCCCGCGTTTTACAAATGGGAAATGCTCGTCTGGCTTTGGCTGGCGTTTTTCTTGAACCAGGCCGATCGGGCCATCTTTGGTGTCGTGTTGCCCGACATCAAGACCAAGCTCCATTTGACCGACACCCAGGAAGGCCTGATTGCTTCGGCCCTGTTCTGGACGCTGGCCATTATGGTGCCAGTGGCCGGTTACGTGGGCGACCTGCTCAGTCGTAAAAAGATCATCGGTTTCAGCCTGTTGTTTTGGAGCATAGCCACCACGTTCACGGGCATGGCCAAAAGCTGGATTCACTTGGTGATCTTCCGCAGCGTGGCCACCGGCGGGGGCGAGGCGTTTTATGCCCCGTCGGCCAACGCCCTGATCAGCCAGTTTCACCACAAAACGCGTTCGCTGGCGTTGTCGATCCATCAGACGTCGCTTTACGTGGGTGTAATCGGCAGCGGTTTTCTGGGTGGGTGGATCGCCGACCGTTGGGGATGGTACTCTGCGTTTTACGTGTTCGGCTCGCTGGGAGTCGTTCTGGCGGTGGTTATCCTCTTGCGGCTGCACGATGCGCCAAGCGATGGGCGTTCGGCGGTAGACGCAACGTCGTCGACAACGGCCGTGAAGCCCCGGGTATTGCCGTGGGAAGCGGTCTCGGCGTTGTTCCGGACGCCGACGGCCCTGTTACTGACGATCGCCTTTACGGCCGACGTTTTTGTGAACAACGGCTACATGACCTGGAGCCCCACATTTTTGCACGAGAAGTTCGACCTCTCGCTTGCCGAGGCCGGTGGGTTTTCGATGCTTTACCATCACGTGTTCGCCTTTGTGGGCGTGGTCCTCGGCGGAATCCTATCCGATCTCTGGGCCGTGCGACGGCGGCGAATTCGGTTGGAATTGCAATTCGTCGGCCTGCTGTTGGGCGCGCCGTTCATCTACATGATGGGTGTTGGCGAGACACAACTAGCGATTTATGTGGGCATGGCCGGCTTTGGGCTGTTTCGCGGCCTGTACGAAGCGAATATCTACGCTTCGCTGTACGATGTTATCCCGGAGCGGCTCCGCGGATCGGCTTCCGGGATCATGATTATGTTTGCTTTTTGGGTAGGCGGTGTGGCGCCGCTGCTGTTGGGAATGATGAAAACCCATTACGGTCTGGCCATGGGGCTTTCGCGGCTTTCGCTGGTCTTTGTGGTCGGGGCCGCTGCGCTGTTGTTGGCGCTGCAAGTGTTTTTCAAACGAGATTATTGTACTGCCGACTTCGAGGGGCGTTGATTCTTTGCGAAAACCAGCGACCAACGAATGCGGTTTCTTGGTAAGGGTGCGGTAGCACCGGTTTGGTTGGCGGCTCGGCCGCATGTGACAACAATGATTGATCTGAATCAACAAGTGGCCTTGGTTACCGGTTCTTCACGTGGCTTAGGGCGCGGTATTGCCCTGGTGCTGGCGGAATATGGAGCCGACGTGGTGGTGAACTACCGCAGTTGCCAGCAAGAGGCCGACGACGTGGCCGAGCAGATTCGCAACCTGGGACGGCGAGCGGCCGTGGTCCAGGCTGACGTGAGCCAAGCGGCCGACGTGCGGCGACTCTTCGACGAAATCCGCAGCCAATTCGGCCGTCTCGACATCCTCGTGAACAATGCCGGCTACTCGAAACCGCAAGATATCTTCCAGATTCAGGAAGACGATTGGGACGCACTGGTCGACACCAATCTGAAGAGTTGCTACCTGTGCAGCAAATGTGCCATGGAGATCATGCAGCCGCAAGGTCGTGGGCATATCGTGAATATCAGCTCGGTGGTAGGCCAGCAGGGAGCCCTGTTCGGCCATGTTCACTACGCAGCCACCAAGAGCGGTATGTTTGGTATCACCAAAACGCTTGCCCGAACGGCGGCCCCGCTGGGAATCACCGTCAACGCCGTGGCACCCGGCTGCATCGAGACGGAACTGCTGCATCAAACGCTGGGCGATGAAAAAGTCCAGCAGTTGACCGACTCGATTCCCCTCGGCCTGGGCACGCCGCGCGACATCGGCCTGGCTGTGGCCTTCCTCTGCGGCGAAAGCGGCCGCTACGTGACCGGCGCGACGATCGACGTCAACGGCGGGATGTACATGCGGTGATTCCACGGTGAGTTCCTCGAAGCAGAGCTTCCAGGAAATGCGCTGCGAAACTGGAACTTCGCCGCGAGTGTAACAACTGCGATCCCTCGCCCCTCGTCTCAAGCCTCTAACCTCTAGTCCCTGCCCCCCGCATGCAAATCACCGCCATCAAAACGTTCGTCTGCCATGCCTATCGTTGCAACTGGGTCTTTGTCAAGGTGCTTACCGACGAGGCGATTTACGGTGTCGGCGAGGCGACGTTGGAAATGCGCGAATTGACGGTTGCCCAGGCGTTGCAGGATCTCGAACACGAGCTGAAGGGCAAAGACCCTCACCGAATCGAGGCTATTTGGCACGACGCTTATCGCGACGCCTACTGGCGTGGTGGGCCGGTGTTGATGAGCGCGTTGGCCGCGATCGAGATGGCCCTTTGGGACATCAAAGGCAAGGCCCTGGGCGTGCCCGTCTGGCAACTGCTCGGCGGCAAGGTCCGTGACCAAGTGCCCTGCTACGCCAACGGTTGGTTTGCCGGTGCGAAGACGCCCGAGGAGTTTGCCGAGAAAGCCAAAGCAGCCGTGGCGGCCGGATTTCGTGGGCTGAAGTGGGATCCGTTCGGTTCGGCCCACATGAATCTTTCGCGGGAGGAGTTCGCTCGAGCGATGGAGTGTATCGAAGCCGTATCCGAAGCGGTCGACGGTCGGGCCGACTTGATGATCGAAGGGCACGGCCGTTTCAACGTGCCGACAGCCGTTCGCGTAGGTCGGGCGTTGAGCGGTTCGACATTCTTTGGTTCGAAGAGCCCATTCCGCCGGACAACAAAGACGCATTGCGCGAGGTGAAGCGGCGAATTCGCGTGCCGGTGGCCGCTGGCGAGCGGCTCTACAGCCGTTGGGACTACCGCGACTTTCTCGCCGACAACTGTGCCGACTACGTCCAACCCGACGTGAGCCACGCCGGTGGGCTGATGGAGATCAAAAAGATCGCGGCTATGGCCGAATGTCACCATATTGCGGTGTGTCCGCACAATCCGAGCGGCCCAGTGGCCAATGCGGCGACACTGCAATTGGCCGCCTGCGTGCCGAACTTCTACCTGCTGGAAACGATGAGCAGCGACGTGCCGTTTCGACACGAGATCAGCACGGAGAAGATCAACTTCGAGCAGGGGATGATGCGCATCGGCGACGCGCCGGGCTTGGGCATCGACATCCACGAAGAGGCCATCGCCGAGCATCCTTATCGTCCGCAAAGTCTGCGGCACTATCGCGGCAAGCTCACGGAAATTCGTCCCGACGACGCAGCGGACTACTTTGGGTGAGTGGAAAGGTGTAGGAAAAACCCTCTCCCCTCTCCCCGTGGGGAGAGGGGCCGGGGGTGAGGGGGCTTGGGAGCGGCCAGGGTTTTCCCGTTAAAAAATATCCTCGCCGCTGCAGACGGCCCTCACCGATGAATTTGCCATCACTCTCTCCCGCCGTGCATAGGCATCTGCACATCGCGCCTCGCAGAAAACCGAGCGCCTTTTCGCCGCAAAAGGTTCTGGTGAACAAATAAAAACCACGAAGGGCACGAAGAACACGAAGGAAGACGAGACGGAAAAACTCCTCGATACGGCGATGCCTGTTGGCAAACGCGAAAGAGGAAAGAAATAGCTCTCGCAAAGGCGCAAAGACGCCAAGGAGGAGAGGCTTTCTCTTTGCGCCTTTGCGAGAGAAATCTTCGAAGGACAACAAGGCCGGGGGTGGGGGGGCGTTGGTGCGATGGGGGTTTTCCTATGAGGAAATATCCTCACCGTTGCAAACCGCCCTCACCCGGCGGCTTTGCCGCCACCCTCTCCCGCCGAACGGGAGAGGGTACGCTGTTTTCCAAACACGGTCTCAACGCGACGCCCGTAGTAGTTCCATGATGGCCTGATACTTGGGCGCTTCGTCAGCCGGTTGGCCGTCGTATTCGAGGATGCCCCAGCTCCCCCACTTCGAATACTTGCCGACCGACGAGAAGACGACGAACGTCGAGCCGCCGTTGCGCTGCCAGCCGGCGAGGTAGTCGAGGTAGAGCCCCTTCATGCGCGGGTGGCGATTGGCTGCGTGAAACAGTGCTTCGAGCTGCTTGTTGTTTTCGGCTCCGCCGTGGCCGACCAGATGTTGGCCGCCTTCGTAGGCGAGCAGTCGCAGCCCTCGGGCTTTTGCCACTTGCGATTGCCTCGCGATGGTTTTTTCATTTTGGCAGATCGACTCTTGGCAGGCGTCGAGCACTTGGTCGACGCTCATTCGCGCGACTTCCTCTTGCCGCTTTGGATCGCCCAGCGCGTTGCCGAAGTAAGGCGCAATTGCCAAGGCGTCGGCGTGGCGCCAGGCGTCTTTGAAATCGAGCACCTGCTCGCTGGTCCACGGATTGGCACTTTGGGCGGCCAGCACGCGCACCAAACGTTGGCTGCCGCCGAAGACGTCTTCCCAGATCTTGAAGACCTCGACCGATCGCTTGGAGAAGTAGCGGAGTTGGGCCTGGAAGTCGTTGTCGCTCAGCCCGAGCTGTCTGCCCTGGTCGCGGCAGTAGCGTACCTGGGGAAACATGCCGTTCCAGCACTCGTTGGAATACTCGATGTAGATCTTCGCATCGGGATGCAGGTCGCGCCGGACCATTGTGGCGAATTGTCGCACGTAGTCGTCGGTGGCCAGATGGGGCATGCAGAACCAGGGATCGGCCTTCAGCGTGTTGGCCAGTTGGATCAGGTGTTCCAGGGCGACGCCGCTGGGTTGCCCTTGGGTTTGCATCGACGGCCGGCTGCGGTCCGTCCAATTCACCTGTGGCGAGCCGTTTGTGCGCTGGAAATCCATGAACCGCAGTACCTGAAAGTCTCCCCAACGCTTCAGAAAGTCGGGATGAAACGGCTGTTTTTGGTAGGTGTCTTCAAAGCCGGGCAGAATGAAGCGGATGTTGCGCACCGGGTTGCGAGGGTTCGTCTTTTTCAAGGCGAGCGAAAGCTGGCCGGCTTCCGGTTCGATGCGCACGCGAATCCGCCCGGGCTGCTGGTCGACAATCTCGCGAGCCGAACGGATTTGCACCTCGCCCTCGCCGTCGTAGAGACACGTGTAGATTCCCTCCGGCCAACCGCGGGGAATCCGCAGGAAGATGATCGAATCGGCCGACTGTCCATTGGCCGCAAATGAGCGGATCCAGCCGTCGGCATCGAGATCGAGCGGCCCACCTTGGCCGTACTTGGCACCCGGCCGCTGGCTCTTAAAGGGTTGCGAATTCTTGAACAGGTCGACAAAAACGATCTCCGACGACCAGTAGGAGATGCCAGCCAGATTGATCCCCAGATCGGCACTGGCATTGACAGCGTCGGCGTTGGGCTTGTCGGCTTCAGCCGTGGCGCACGCTGCCAGCGTTACCAGGACGCCGAGCAGTGTGGAAAACACGCCTGACGGCCAGGGATGTGCCAACGATCGAACTGCGTTGGAAAAACGTCGACAAAATGCCATGGATTTCCTCCATTACGAAGGTGGATGTGCTTAACCGTATTGGGGACAGCGTGTCCCAGGAGTCAGCCTATCAGGCCAATCGCCGCGAAGCAAAAAGAGGACGCGAGGTGTCCGGTTCGGCGTGGTCACAGGATGGGGCCCGTTCGGGTGGAGACTTCGGTGAAGACCGGTAGCCTGCTACGTCCAACACTATAGAATGAGGAGGCTCAAGGTTTCGCGGTACGGCCGCCTTTGCGGCGGCGCACCGATGCGGATCGCAGGCACGATGGATCAGCTCCTATGGCGCGAAGTGATTCGGTTGGATTTCCAATGGCCATAGGGTTTCGCCGCGGGCTGACGCAACTTGTGGTTTCCCCCCTTTTCAAGGACAAACAGAATGAGCCGACACGACAACTCCAAGAAACGACGCGAAAAACGCGAGCACAAACATGACGTTCAAAGGAAGGCATCACAGGGAACACGAACGGGGATTCACAAGGACTGGCGGGCTTGGGTCGTTGTTGGGCTTATGTTGGGGGCGATGGTGGTTTATGTGATGAGCCTGGATGAGTCTTTCGGACCGGCGCCGCAACCAGTCGAAGAAGCGCCCATGGAATCGGCCGATTAAAGCACTACCCCAAGCCATCACGGCCGTGGCGGTGCGTAGCCGGGGAAAACGGCCTTGTCACTTTGATTCTGGTCAGGGTGGTGTGACGGGGATTCTTCGCGTGGTCGCGCTCTGTCCGGAAGCACGCTGCGCGACGGAAAAAGCCATGGGAGGAGTTCATGCACGCTTGTTCTACCGATGGACTGCGGAAAGAGGACGCGCGAAAATGTGCTCTGGTCATGAGGGCGATCTGCGACGGTATCTGGGATTGGAAGATCAAGACGGGCGCCGTGGCTTTCGATCCTCGTTACTACACGATGGTCGGGTTCGAGCCGTTTGAGTTCCCCGGTACGTTCGACGAATGGGCGAAGCGTGTTCATCCGGATGATCTCGCACGGGCGAAAAAGGCGATCCAGGATCACTTCGAAGGGCGAACACCGCAATACCAAGCCGAGTTCCGGTTCAAGACGAAGCAAGGAGAGTGGGCGTGGATTCTCAGTCGAGGAAGCGTCATTGAACGCGACGAACAGGGTAAACCCACGCGAATGGTCGGCACCCATGAAGATATCAGCAGTCGAAAAGCGGCCGAGGCCGAACGCGAACGTTTAGTTGCCATTCTTGATACGACCAGCGACTTGGTTTTCACGGCAACCGCGGAAGGGCACGTCACCTACATGAACTGTGCGGGCCGAAATATGCTAGGATGGGCAGGCGCGGACGTAAGCGGCGGAAAGCTGATTGCCGACGCACACCCGGATTGGGCAACGCATATTGTCCTGACCGAGGGAATTCCTAAAGCCATCGACACGGGAGTATGGCAAGGAGAGACGGCCATTGTTGCGCCCGACGGTGCCGAGATCCCCGTGTCGCAGGTCATCATGGCGCACAAGCTGCCCGATGGCCAGCTTGAGTATCTATCGACGATCATGCGCGATATTACCGACCGAAAACGGGCGCACGAAGAACGCGAAAAAATGATCGACGAGTTGGAAGCCCGCAACGCGGAACTCGAACGCTTCACCTACACCGTTTCTCACGATCTAAAAGGTCCTTTGATCACCTTGGAGGGCTACCTGGGATTGCTCCGCGAAGATATTGCGTGTGGCGACAGTGAGGCGATTGAGAACGACATGCAACGCATGGAGAATGCCACGCGCACGATGGCCCGCTTGTTGTCCGACTTGTTAGAGCTGTCGCGGATCGGGCGTTTGATCAATCCGTCTCACGACGTGCCGTTAGCGGAGTTGGCCCACGAAACGGTCGAACTTCTGTCCGGCCTGATCGGTAAGCGTGGGGTAGTCGTGGAGATTGCGCCCAACCTGCCCGTTGTGCACGGTGATCGCCAACGTCTTCTCGAAGTGCTACAGAACCTTGTCGAAAATGCCGCGAAGTATATGGGTGAGCAGGCGAACCCTCGTATTGAAATCGGCGCCCGACGCGACGGCAACGAAACGGTTTGCTTCGTCCGCGATAACGGCATCGGGGTCGAGCCGTGTTATCAGGAAAGAATTTTCGAGCTTTTTCAACAGCTCGACCAGCGTATTGAAGGTACGGGAATCGGCCTAGCCCTGGTGAAGCGAATCATCGAAGTCCACGGCGGGCGCGTGTGGGTGGAATCGGAAGGGAAGGCCCGTGGGGCCACCTTTTGCTTCACCTTGCCCGGAACCAGCGAAACGACCGTGGCGTGAGAGTGCATGTCACGATTGTGTAGCGTCTTGGGTGTCATGTCCACGCAAGCGTGGGCATGGCACCCACAACCCCCGGTTTGAAAGTTGACAAAGCACTAGCCGTGCAATTCGGGCAGTTCCGGCGGAATGTCGTCATGCTCGGTGGCGACGAGTTGGCGGATATCGTCGCGGGCGCGGAAGAAGGCGTCCACAACGTCGGGATCCCATTGTTGTCCCGCGCCGCTACGGAAGATCTTGTCGATCTTCTCGTCGGGCATGCCTTTGCGGTAGGGGCGATCGCTGCTCATGGCGTCGTAAGCGTCGGCCACGGCCACGATGCGTGCCGATAGCGGAATGTCCATACCGCCCAATGCGGCTGGGTAACCGCCGCCGTCCCACGATTCGTGGTGGTGAAGCACCACGGGCAATACGCCGTCGAGTTTGGCCAGGTCGCGAAGAATCTTGTGCCCAATGGTTACGTGCAACTTGATGTGTTCGTATTCTTCGTCGGTTAGTTGTCCCGGCTTGCGGAGCACATTGTCGTTGATGCCGATTTTGCCAATGTCGTGCAGCAGTCCGGAGAGATAAAGAGTCTTCAGCGTTTCCTTGTCGAACTTCATCTCCTGGGCGATTCGCACGGAAACTCGCGCAACCCGATCGCTGTGGCCACAGGTATACGGATCCTTGGCGTCGATCGACGAGGTCAACGCCCGAACGATGCCCGCCAGGAGTTCCGACTGCTGGCGGTACAGCTCGATGTTGCCGTTGTGGATTCCAAGAATCGCTGCCACGGAGCTGAGCAGGCTGGCTTCCACGGTGCCAAACTCGGCACCCTCTCTATGGTTGACAGCCAGCAGCCAGCCAAACAGATTATCGCCTTCGGCCAGGGCCACTGTGATGAGTTGTTCTACCTCGGGAAACGGCCAATCGTTGCGGCCGGTAATGCCTCGATTGATGACGATCGGACGAATTCGTGCGTCGGGGCCAAGGTGTTCGACCAAACGACTGACTTGCTGGCAGTCGAGCGGACATTGGCCGCTGGTCAGCAGTACCGGTTCGTTCCGGGCTTCGTGGTAGAGCGACTTGTCGGAACCCTTCAGAGGCACCAACTGAATGGCAAGGCCCTTGGCCGGCACTACCTCTTCGAGCCACTCCACGGCGATTCGTCCGAAATCTTCGTCGCTCTTGGAAATGCGAAGATTTCCGGTCAGCCGGTAAAGCAGACTGATTTCTTCATAGGTGTTGGAAACCTGTACCGAGAGATGATCGGCTTCGGCGCGTAGTTTTTCGATTTGCCCGAGCGAGGCGATTTGCCCGAGTACCAGTTCGCCCATTCGCAGTAGGGCGTCGGGGTGCCACGGTTGTTGGCGAGCGGCCCACTGAGTCAATCCGGCTTGGGCCATGCCCAGCATGCCGGCTGCCTCGGTGAAGTCTTCGTCGACGGCGATGGGGCGATCGACAAAAGTCCCAACGGCCACCTGCACGGAACCATCGTATAGCGGCAGCGGCAGGGCAAGCACTAAAAACGGGGAGACTTCGTCGAGCAGTTCTGCACGGCCTCGCTTGGCTACCTCGCAGCAGATGGGTGCGCGAGCCGAGAGATCGGCAACGGGTACGTCCGAAGGTTTGCGAAGAATCTCGCCGGTTTGCCCGTCGATTAGGCTGAACGATGTGGCTAGATTGTTTTCCAGCAACGTTACGACATCGTTGCGGAGTACGGGCGTCTTGGAAGCCGTATCCTCGGCGGGACGGGTTCGCACGAGATCTTCGGGAATGAACATCAGACGGTTCCGGTTGAAGGCCGCAGTGTCTTGGGAGGTAGGTTGAGGGAGGGAACGGGGGGGATAACAAGGAACTCTACGTTGCGTTGCGGCAACGGGCAAAGTGGCTGGAAACGGCGACCGTTTGACACGGTTTTAGCGATTGTCGGGCGAAATCCGGTACGTGCGGGACCGTCGGACGTCTCTCACGGGGGTCTGTTCTTCGCAACAAGGACCGTTTAGGATCGACCAATAAACAACTCAAACCGAAAACGATGATTCGAGTTTTTGCTCCGAAGGGGTGAGTGTTGTCGGTGCGTTTTCACGCCCCTCGTCTCTCGCCCCTAACCCCTTGACACGCATTTAGTTAACGTTTTTTCTTCGTCGGACGTTTTCCGTTTGAGTAAACAACTTGCCGCTTCGCCGGGCCGTGCTTCGCGACGGCCCTCACGTTCTGCCCTGGAAAATGGCAAGTCGTTTTTCGGCCGCCCCTTACAGTTGGAAGTAATCGGCAACCGGATCGAACGCATGGGAGAGACTCTCGATGAGCGAATCAGACGTATTGTTTACTGGCAAGCGATTTCGGGTGGAACGTGCCGTGCAGACGCTGGCCGACGGTACCCCGCACGTCCGGGAGATTGTGCGACACCCCGGGGCGGTGGCCCTGTTGCCGTTGCTCGACGATGGCCGTATCTGTCTGTTGAAAAACTACCGTGTGGCCGTCGACGAAACGCTCTTTGAACTGCCGGCCGGAACGCTTGAGCCAGGCGAAGATCCGCAGGAAACGGCCCGACGCGAGTTGATCGAGGAAACCGGCTACCGGGCCGAGAACATCGAGCCGGTGAACACCTTCTTTCTCTCGCCGGGCATTCTCGACGAGAAAATGCACCTCTACGTGGCCACCGGTCTAACACTCGGGCCGACCGCCCTGGAACCGGGCGAACAGATCGAGACCATCTTGGTTACCTGGGACGAAGCATTGGCCATGGTCGGCGACGGGCGTACCCACGACGCCAAGACCCTCGTCGGACTGTTGTACTACGCTACCTATCTGCGCGAGTTGTGATTGAAGACCTGTTCGCTTGAGGTAGGTTCCGAAGCTGGAGCTTCGGAACCAGAAAAACGACTGACGTACTAACTCAAACTGAAAACAGAAGGAAGCCGCAGATGAACACGGATACACGCAGATGCAGAAAATGACTTGGAAACGTAGGATATCTGGCGGATCACGCTGTAAAGACAACGCTTTGAAAAGCTTGTCACACCAGATGGGCCGTTCGATGCCAGAATCCTTTCTATCTGCGTTTATTTGCGGCCATCCGCGGCTCCACCGTCTGAATCGTTTTCAGTTTGAGTACCAAAAAAACGACGCAACGGAAATCCGTTGCGTCGCGTAGGTTCGGGGATTCTTTTTGTGTTCGGGGTTAGCCTTGCGGCGGACCGAAAAAGCCGACATCGGTCAGTTGGTCAATGATATTCCCCCACATGCCCCCGGACTGAGCCCCGACCATTCCGATGGCTCCGATAACGGACATCAGGATCAGGGCCAGCATCACGGCATATTCGACGGCCGAAGCCGCCGCATCGTCGCGCAGGAATTGTGCGATCCAACGCATAATACAGCCTCCCTTCCCGACAGACGCTTCCAGCAAAGGTTGACGAGGCTACTGACATAAAAAGTCTCCACGCAAGCATAGGTTATTCAGGCCGAAAGTCAAACAGCTTACCCTCTCCTGCTCGGCGGGAGAGGGTGGCGGCGAAGCCGCCGGGTGAGGGCGGTTTGCGGCGGTGAAGATGTTTTTTGTGACAGGAAAACCCCTGCCGCGCCAACGTCTCCTCACCCCCGGCCCCTCTCCCCACGGGGAGAGGGGAGAATGTGTTCGAAACATGCTTTAGCGGTGGTGCGATAGCACCGCTGCCTACTTAATCGGCGGAAGTGCATTGGGGTCAATGCCCGGTGCGTCGGCGGAGCGGAGTGGAGCTTGCCAGCGGATGAGTTCGTGGGCGTCTTGGGAAGGCGCGGTGGTGGGGCCGCCAAAATCCACTTTGCTTCGCACTAGCCCTTCGATCGGCATGGCGCTTTCGTCGACCGCATGCGGCACTTCGCCGTCGAGTGCCCAGCAGACCACGGGCGTTTGCAGTCCCAGTAGCGAACCCTCGCCCGTCCATCGCGCGTTGTGCAAAATCGGCTCCGGCGATGCCGGACCGGCGAACAGTAGAAGCGGCTGTTCCGCACGTGGCACGAACGCGCAACCACTGGCGTGAATCGTCAACTCGCCGGTCGAACCGGCCGCATTGGCATAGCGACACGCAACGAGCGGTCCGCTGTCGCGTAGCGTGCAGCGCCGCAGAGAAATCCGAAGCGGCTCCTCTGCCTTGGGACAATGGTCCAAGCAAACCAGCGGTCCACCACCCAGGTGGAGTGTGTTCGACAGGGCGATCCCCACCGCGCCCACCGTATGACAGTCAATACCCACGGCCGCATCGCGCAATACGCAATCGGTCAAGCGGAGGCCGCCACTGGGTAGTGCCAGCGCGGCCTGGGTGTCGTCGGTCGGGTAGTCCCAACGAATGGCCGTCGTCGACGTACCTTGTTGTTCTCCGGCCTGAAACGTGCAGCCGCGAAACGTTGCCCGGGAGGCACGCAACCGAACGAGCGCGACACGCCCGGCATCCGTCGGACGACTCACGAAGTCGATGTTCTCGAATTGCACGTCTTCCACATCGACGATCATACCTTGCGGCGGAACGAGCAGCGTGAGCCGCTGGCCCTGGGGTGGATGTACCCACTGGCCGGGCTGCAGTTCGAGCTGTTCGGCCTTCAGCGGCTTGTCGGCCGGCGGGACGAGTTGGCTGCTGCCGCTGAGTTGCGGCAGCCGATCGTCGGACGCCGGATACCCATCGTCCAAGGGTTGGTAACCGGCTGCCATGACCGTTTCGTCGGCAACGGCCACCGCGGGCAAAGGCAGTTGTGATGCGGGAATCGGACCAGGAAACTCGCGCGGTGCAGCGCCGGGGTCGCCAGCGTCGGCAACGGTTACGTTGACCGTTTGGGTTTGTTTCGTCGGATTGGATTTGGCAGCGGTGATGGCCGTGTTGTCTTCGACCGTTTGTGTGGCGACCTGCGCAGCGCCGAAGCCCGGCACGAACGGCCCCCACGCCGGCCAGAGCAGGGCGGCGGCCGCTACCACACAGCCGGCCACCGTGGCACTCCAAACCGGAAGATGGCTCGACTGCCGCAACGCTCGAGCGGAGACGGCCAGCCGCGCCGCCCGTTTGCCGGAGGTCAAACATTCGGCCAAAACCAACCGGCCGCATCGCGTTGGCGCACCCAGTTGGGCGGCCAAACGTCGAAACGACTCGGGCCGCGCGCCCGGCTGACGACGCAGACAGGCCGCAATGGCCGAAACCAGCGGCCCCGGCGTGTCCGGAGCAAAACGACGCACGTCGGGGATGTTGGCCGTTTGGGCCGAGCGAATCTTCGCCAGGCTGTCGCCGCCGGCAAGCGGAGGGCGACCGCAAAGCAGATGCCACCAAAGACAACCGCAGGCGTACAGGTCGCTGGCCGCCGTGGGGGCCGTGCCGTCGATCACTCGTTCCGGTGCCAGGTAGTCGTAGGCCTCCGGCGGGAGATCCGCCCGAGCGTGACCTTCCTCCGGGTGGACGACGCCTCGAATGCCAGGGCCGAGTAGCACCACGTCGCCATCGTTGGCCAACAGCAGGTTCACGGCGCACAGGTCACCGTGGCAAAGTCCTCGGGCTTCGAGATCGGCTAGGGCTTGTACCATCGATTGGGCCACGTACAGCACGGCCTCGGGCGGAAACCGGCCGTTGTGAACCAGCCACTTCGCGGCGACTTGACCCTCGCGCCACGGCGAGCTGATCCAAACATGGTTGGCGTCTCGGCCGACAGTTATTTGGGCGTGCGTTGCGGCTTGGTTGTTGGCAGTTGAAGCGTTCGAATTGGCGGACGGCAATGAATCGCAACGCTTGGCGACCGCCCGTAGTGCGTCGTGCAGCGCCTCGGCTCGGTCGGGCGACGACTTGATGACCGCCAGCCGCGTCCGTTGCTTCGTTTTTGCGTCCTCGGCCAGGAAGGTCTCGATATAGGCGGGGCCCGACAGGCGTTGACGAATAACCAGCGGCCCGACTCGCAATCGCTCTCCCCGACCTGCGTTGATTTCGGCGGCCTGGTAGGGCGTCAGAAGCCGGGCTTGCGACAGGGCGTCGACCCAGACCGACTGAAACCGCGGCAGATCGCGGGCAAGACGGCGCACGCGACCAGCCATTCGGGCAACATCGGCCGGCGTTGCGATGCCGAGGCGTTCCAATAGGGCGATCAATTGGCGGGGAGGGGCTTCCGGCATGGTTCCGTGTGTCTTCGAGAGCGGCTGGATGACCGTAAAAAACGGGGCAGGTTAATTTTTTGCGTGCCAACCGCGGCATTGTCGTCGCAAGCCGGCGCCGCCGCAAGAGAGAATGCCTCGGCGATTCGCTCGATATTTTTTGGACTGCAAGTTGTTTTTTAGCAATGTCTTACGTACACGACTCATTTTTTCCCATCAAATCGGTGGCCGATCCTCCTTCCTGGCGACAATCCATTTCTAGACGTTGGGCTATACACCCAGCCCCCCTCTTCGTGGTGGCCTTTCGGCCGCAGGGGCCTCTTGAGCACGAATCGTGGAATGCTGTTACCGTCAGGAGCTTGGGCAATCGGCCGGAAGCTCGTTTCATGGGAGATGCGAAGATGCTGAAGCCAATTCTGAGTTTGGTCGGATGCGCGTTGGTCGTGTTCGTGGCGGCCGTCCCCTCGGTTCAGGCCGATCTGATCGGGCACTGGGCGTTCGACGAAGGCACGGGCAGCGTCGCGACGGACGCCACGGGCAACCACGACGGCACCATCACCGGCGCCACCTGGGTGACCGACGACCCGGTGCGCGGCACGGTACTTCAGTTTGACGGTGACGGCGACTACGTCGTGACCGGCGATGCCGTGATTCCCCAGATGACTCTCGCCACCGACTTCACTTGGGCCTGTTGGGCGCGAAGCGATCAGGTTGCCGAGTACGTCGATGGTGCGCCCAACAGCCAGGTAAACGCCGTGATCATCGGAAATCGCCGTAAGTCATCGAGCGGTGGTGAGTGGGATCCCGTGGAGTTCATTAAACTCACGCCCTCGAAACTTGAGTACTACCACGGTGGCAATGAACCCTTAGATTATAACGATCTTCTGGTCGGCGAGTGGCATCATCACGCGGTGGTCAAAGACGGCAACACGCTGTCCTACTACCGCGACGGTGTGTTAGCCAATACACGCACAATTACCCTCGTTTTGGACAATCCCCAGCCGTTCTTCATCGGCGGCGATGCCGGCAGTACTGCCGCTGAACACTTCAACGGCCGAATCGACGACGTGCGGCTCTACGACGCCGCCTTGACGGCCGACGAGGTTTCGCAATTGGTTCCCGAGCCGTCGTCGCTGACGGTACTTCTGATTGGTTGTCTGTGTGGATTGTTCGTCTGGAGTCGTCGCTCGCGTGGCTAATCGACGGAATTGGTCTCCTAAGGCGTGGCCGCTTCCGCCGTCTTGGGTTCGCATCAAACAAGGTACAAAAGCATGGTTTCCTCCAAACTCGAACGGTCAATCCGCGTAGTCTGGTGTGTGACCGTGGCCGCCTTGGTGACCGTAGCCGGTTCTTCGTTGGCCCATGCCAGCACGATCAGGTACATCCCGATTACTGGCGACGCCGACTGCGAGATCGGCACGTCGAAAACCTACATCCACAAGATCGACTGCGGAAGCGGTGATCCTGCCGCCGAGATCAACGGGGTAGTGTTCGATCGAGTTGCCTCGGCTTCCGCGCCGGCATTAGGGTTCGACCTTTCGCTGTTCAGTGGAGATACGACGGGTATTGGCCCGCACGTCGGCAATTCGGCTCACAATGTGACGGGCAATCTCGCCGACCTCTTGACCGACATGCTCTATACCGGCAGCAATTCACCAGGGGCCGTCACTCGGCTGACGCTCTCCGGTTTGACGGCCGGCCAGAGTTACGACACGCGAATCTATACGCGGGCTTGGGCGGTGAACACAACGACTCGTACGGCAAACATTACCTTCGATCCCAACGGCACGGGCGCCGGTACCGACACGCTTACGATCACGATCGACGAGGACGACGCCAGCAAGACGCCGCCCGGTTTTTCCAGCTACAACCAAGCCTACATGATTTCGTACGAGTTCGTGGCCGAAGGAACGGAACTTACAATCGACTTCGAACAACTCTATAGCAACCAATCGTGGCACTTGTATGGCGTGACGACGGAAGCGGTTCCCGAACCGTCGACGATTTGTCTGCTGGTTTTTGGAGGTCTCGGTCTGCTGGGTGGAGCGTTCATCCGTCGTCGCCGACGGTAGCTCGTAGGCTATGCTTCAGCATGGCGCGGCGTCAACCGGTCTCGGGTATCGTGCTCGGGTGCCATGCCCACGCTTGCGTGGGCATGCCGAAGTGGCTTGGGGACGTATTCGGAAACAAGGCGGATAGCAGGGGTGAAGACGTTGTTTTCGGGGGATCGTTGCAGTGCAACCCCCTCACCCCCGGCCCCTTTCCCCGATGGGGAGAGGGGAGGAGTTGCGACCATAACGGCAACCGGTTTACGGGAGAATACTATGGGAGTCGGTCGGGCATGTGGCCGCAGGGCGTTTACCCTTGTCGAACTCCTTGTGGTGATCGCCATCATCGGTATCCTTATCAGCCTGCTGCTGCCGGCCGTGCAGTCGGCTCGCGAAGCGGCGCGGCGAATGCAGTGCAGCAACAACCTTCGGCAACTCGGCCTCGGGTGCATCAACCACCTGGAACAACTCGGCCACATACCGAGCAACGGCTGGGGGTATTACTGGGTGGGAATGCCCGACGAAGGATTCGGCGAGAACCAACCCGGCAGTTGGATTTACAACGTGTTGCCGTTCATCGAACAGACGAGCTTACACGATATGGGCGGCGGAGGGACCGACGCCGAACGCCGGGCTGCCAGTGCCCAGCGATGCATGACGCCGTTGGCCATGATCCACTGCCCTACGCGACGGCCGGCGCAGACCTATACGGCCGTGCAAGCCCATGCTAAACAGCCCAGGGAAACCGACCCGATGACGAGCGTTGCCCGAAACGATTACGCCATCAATGGCGGTACGGTACGCGTAGGGCACGGGGCCGGGCCGACAACCGTCGAGGCGGCCGCGAGCTATGGTTGGCCCGACTACTCGGACTGCAACGGCGTCAGCCACGGCCGCAGCATGATTACCAGCGCCCAAATCCGCGACGGCATGAGTAACACCTATCTGTTGGGCGAGAAATACCTTACACCCGACTATTACACCACCGGTCAAGACTGCGGCGACAATGAAATTGCCTACGCAGGCAACGAAGATGATTTGATGTGTTGGGCCGTCTCGACCACCAGTACCCCCAAGCAGGATCGAGCGGGTTATCCCGACTGCTACATTTTCGGCAGCGCCCACGTCGGCGGCAGCAATTTCGTCTTCTGCGACGGTTCGGTGCGAATGATCAACTATTCGATCGACGGCACCACGCACCAATACCTGGCCAACCGGAAAGACGGCCATGCGATTGACGGAAATGCTTTGGCGCCGTAGGCTTACAAAAATGGCGTCTTACGCGAGAGACGTTTGATGAACGAAAACGGGCAATTCCACGATCAGTTCGCCGAGCTATTCGTACGGCATCAGAACCGGATCTACGGGTATATACTGACGTTGGTGCCCAACCACAACGACGCCGAAGAACTGTTCCAGGAAACGTCGTTGACGATCTGGCGCCGCTGGCGCGACTATAACCCCGACCGCCCGTTTATGCCCTGGGCGTGCGGCATTGCCCATAACCACGTGCGCAATTTTGTCCGCAAGGTGGCCCGGCGTGCCAACCGCGAGTTTCTCAGCGAAGACGTTCTCGAACAACTCGCCCGGGTGCGACTGGAGGAAGACGAGGATCTGGCCGAACGCCAAACAGCGTTGACGCGCTGCCTGGAAGAACTGCCCGAGCATCAGCGCGATCTGGTCCAACGGTGTTATGCCACGAAGGCGAAGATACGGGTGGTGGCCGACGACTTTGGTTGCACCCCGAACGCCCTTTACAAGCTCCTCGGCCGTGTGCGACGTGCGCTGTACGACTGCGTAAGCCATCGGCTCGAATTAGTCAGGGAGGGCACCCATGGCTAAGAAGCCGCCAGAAAACCCGTGGCGAGGCCGTTCGTTCGACGCAGACGCGAACCCGGAGCTAAGTGCGGAGACCGCCTCGACGAGACGGATCTATCGTTCGCCGAAAGACGAGCTTTGGGATTTGGCCAATGCGTCGGTCAACGGCGAGTTGACTTCCCCGCAACGAGAACGTTTGGAAGTTCTCCTGCGCGACAATCCCGAGGGCCAGCGGTTGTATGTCGACATCCTCGATATGCATGCCGAACTGCACTGGCGCCACCGATGCACCGTGCCACGCGATGAAGAACTCCACGACGAGTTGTTCGGCGAAGACGACGAGCGCACCGTTCGGGTCGATGCGGACGAAAAGGACATCTCGAAAGAAACAAGAGGCGTTGCCGCATGGCTCGATTGGCGTGCCCATCCGTTTCGTTTCTCGGTGCTCAGCCTGGCGCTGACGCTGCTGCTGTGGTGCGGCATTGGTTATCTCGCGCTGGTGGTTTCGGATAAGCAACACGTGGCCGAGCAGGCGGCATCGTCGCCAGACAACAAGATCGTGGCCCAAATTACCGGCAAATACGAAGTCGAAGGCAATGAGCCTTCGGTTAAGTTTTACAATCGAGACTATCTCCGTGCCGGTCAACGCCTGGAGTTGAAGAAGGGCCTGTTGGAAGTCACGTTCCAGGGCGGTGCCCGAGTGGTGATCGAGGGGCCGGCCAACTTCACCGTCGATGCTGCCGGGGCCGCTACCTTGGCGCAGGGAACACTTCGGGCCATGGTGCCGCCGGAGGCGGTTGGGTTTACGGTTCACACACCGCTGGCCGAAATCGTCGATCTTGGCACGGAATATGGCGCATCGGTCGAGGCCGACACGACTACCTCGCTTCATGTCCTTGCGGGAACGGTCGAGGCACGCATCCGCGATGCTAACGGGCAGCCTATTCGGTCGATTCAGTATGTTGCCGGACAGGCCATGCGTGTAAATCCCGTCAGTCGCGAGGTGCAATCGCTGGTGGCGAATCGCGAGGTTTTTCCCGGCGAAGTACCGCGCTGGCAGCAATGGGAATTGGCAAACACAGGCAAGGGGTTGGTGGAAGGAGATCCTGATCCCCGTTGGAAGATCGTGGCCGCACAGAATCATCCCAACTTCACCCCAACGGCTGCTTTCGTAGTGATCGGAGCCGGTTCTTATGGCGAAAACAACCCCGCCAGGTCCCAATGGATTTCGATCGATCCGAACGAAGGGCGATGTCCCGAAGGAGCGATCTACACATTCGGCACGCAGTTCGAGTTGAAGGACGTCGACCTCTCGACCTTGCGGCTGCCGTGCCGCGTGTTGGCCGACAACCAGATCGTGGCGGTTCGCATCAACGGCAAGCCGGTCGAGTCGTTGCCCGAGATGTGGTGGGCTTCGGACGGTTTTCGTGCGTTTCAGCCACTGGTTATCCGCCAGGGAATGGTCGAGGGCGAAAACATGCTGGAATTCGACGTCCGAAACGGTGCCCCCGGTTCCACCGCCGGCGATTCCCCCATGGCCTTCCGCGCCGAGGTCTATGCCAGCGGCATGAACGCATCGCCGCCATCGCCCGAGCCGGCGCCATAGACCAGCGCCGTAGAACTCTGGCTGAGGTTTCTCGGTCGAGCCGAACCGTCGGGGTTATTGGCTCCTGGTTTGATTGTCGAACACTTCATTGCGTTCCGGCCCGGAAAACCGGGCTCCCGTTGGTCGCCCTCGTTCCACAAGCAATGCAGGACGCAATAAGTCTTACGATGCAACTTCCGCACACGGTGCGCGCGTGTTAGCGACCAACGCGAGCGGGCTGTCCACAAGTCGGTGCCCCCTATTCGGTTGCGGTCAAACCAAATCAGATAAGGCGCTTCCGCAATCTGTTGCCGCGTCTCTGGAAAAGGCAACCAAGCGAGCGCGAGACTGGGCAACCGAGCTTAGCCCCTTGTCCAAGAATGCGGTCTGGTTTGCCGCAGGGCCTGCAATACCTGGTGCCTTTTCATGTCCCAAATCGACCGTACCTGACCGAAGAAGGGGTGCGTGGCCCACGAATCAAGAAACGAAAAAACCCCTTGCGGAGAAGGGGTTTGCGTCGATTTGGCCGCTCGTGTCCGAAGCTTACCAAGTGAGGCTGTTGGGGCTTGAACCCAAGACCTACGGATGAAAAGTCGCTCTCCGGCGTCGACACAAATCGAAGCCGCTTGCCGTAAGTCGTTATACAAGCCCTTTCCGATCACCTCTTTTTGACACAAGAAGCCAACAAAAGCCCAGAAAACCGGCCTTGCGGTTGTCGAACAACCGGCCCCCTAGCCTTGTGAGGAAAATACGACTGCTTATTTAAAACAAACCGACAACCACTTTCACCGTTTATAATCTCGCCATTATCCGTAAGCAAGGTTTGCTGGGTGAATTCCAGTTATCAGAAGGGCAAAAACGGAAAGGCCCGCTTCAGGCCAATGGCCAAAACCTTAAGCGTTTTTGGCCCGTTCGGTTTGGCGGTATTTGATCGGCGTCATGCCGGTTACTCGCTTGAATACCAGGCGCATACGTTTCGCGTCGGGAAACCCGCAAGCCATGGCCAGCTTGTGGAGTTTGATCTTACCAGGGGCGGCAAGCAACTGCTTGACCTGCTCAACTCGCTTTCGACTGAGATAGTCGTGTGGAGTACAACCCAGCAGACGGCGGAATCGCATTTCTAGCTGTCTTCGCGAAATCGACGTGGCTCGTACGACCCGATCAATCCCAAAAGGTTCATCCAGATGGTCGTGGATGAAGTGCAGGGCATCAGCCAGATGGGGATCTTCTACGGAAATCGTGTCGGTCGATTGCCGGGCGACAATACCGGCGGGTGGGATTGCCACGTCGGTTGGCGCCGGCAGGCCGTCCATAAGGCGATCCAACGTCGCCGCGGCTTCATAACCCTGGCGCCAAGAGTCCCTAGCAACGCTGCTCAGCGTTGGTCGACAGAATTCGCAAAGCGTAGGGTTATCCTCCATGCCGATCACAGCCACGTCGTGCGGGATACAGAGCCCCAATCGCTCGCATTCTTCGATTACTGCACGGGCGCGATAGTCCTGAACCGCTAACAGCCCAACCGGCGGACGGAGTTGTTTCAGCCAACGGACGAGCAAGCCGGTTCGTTTCTGCCAATTGGTCGAAGCCCCCGTTTGCCAGGGCACCTCCAGTACGTCGCAGGTTGCGCCTGCTTGCTCAGCGCATTCGACGAAGCCACGGCAACGTTCTCCGGAAAACCAAAACCCCTGGAGTCCGTAATAGGCGAGCCGTTGCAGTCCGCGTTCCAAGAGATGTTCGGCCGCCAGGCGTCCCATGGTGTAATGATCAGGTCGGACTCGCGGGAGTCCCGTATCGCACAGCGTGGAGGCCATGCTTAGCACGGGGATGCCCAGCCGGCGGGCGGCGCGAATGTCTGCCTGATTGAGAATCGAGGCGATCACGCCGTCGCCCGGCCATCCCCGAAGGTCGTTGAGCCGAAGTGGTTTCTCGCCGGCACCAATTATCGGGGGGGGGCTCGTCGTCACGGACCATCCGCCGTGCTGCTCTGCATAATCCATGACGCCGCGAACAAACGAGGTTATCCACGGCAATATCAACGGATAAATCAGGGCCACGTGCCGCCGCGTGGTAGTCGGGGCCTTGGAGGCCATTGTGCCATTCCTGGGTTGAAAAACAATCTCGATCCGAAAAAACCGTGTCCCCGATTCGCCCCCATACACCCCTTGGGGATTAGATCGCAAAACGGGCGCAGATTGCGCAAAAAAAGCCTAGTTTCGCGCTGCTTCACGGATTATGGTAATTCAAAGGTAGCCCCACACGCAAGCGAATACTTGGACTCGCATGCAATGCGTTTTTTGGGGCTTGGCCGCGAAACCCGAGACCGATTTCCACTTGGTTAGCATACCACGATCCAATACCCCAAACGTCTGCCGTCAACGTACGAGTGCGGACGTAGGAGCACTAAATATGAAGTGGCATGACGTGATGTCGATGGCTTCGACATGGCTCGTGTGGATTACTGTCGTCCTGGGCAGGCCAGCATGGTCCGAAGAGACTGAAAAACCCCGGTCAACGCCAATCGCGCCGACTCACGAACTGGAGTTGGTGGAGAAGGCTCTTGCGCTAATGGATGGCGCGGAGGAGATCGTCTTTGTTGTCCGTCCGTTGTATTCAGACGGCCACTACTACGCCAACTTCGGAGGATGGTCGGACAATCCGAATAGGTTCCTTCATCCTCCCGACGGTTCCCAACTCTGTAAGCTCAATCTGCGCACGAAGAAGGTCACCATACTGCTTGATGACGCCAAGGGTAACATCCGTGATCCGCGCGTACATTACGATGGTGGAAAAATTCTTTTCGCTTACCGTAAGAGCGGGACAAAACACTACAACCTCTACGAAATCAACACCGATGGAAGTGAGTTAAAACAACTGACTTTTGGAGAGTGGGACGATATGGATCCGGCCTACTTACCCGACGGCGGGATCGTTTTCGTTTCCAGTCGAGGCAAGCGGTTCATCCCCTGCTACAACAGCGAAGCAGCGATCCTCTATCGGATGGACGCAGACGGGAGCAACATGCTTTGCCTTTCCGCGAACAATGTTCGCGACGACCGGCCCGCCGTGCTGCCAGACGGTCGAATTATCTACACGCGATGGGAATACGTAGACGCCGCAATCGCATCGTATCGCGACTTATGGGTCATGAACCCCGATGGCACAGGACAAATGGTTCTCTTTGGCGGCACCGTACGGCCGCCCGATCTGGTTTTTTCCGAGTGCGACGCTCTGCCGATCCCAGGGGCGCCCGGCAAAGTCGTGTCGGTCTATACGGCACCATCCGGCAATCGTGAAAATGCCGGAAAAGTGATGATTGTTGACCTGAAGGCCGGCCCGGACGAACCCTCTGCCGTTAGGCAAATAAGTCCCAAGAGGAATTTGCGCTACCATCACTTCTGGCCTACGAATATGCCGTGGTACGGTGGCGGACGTGTAGGATTTCGAGATCCATACCCGTTGTCCGAAGATTGTTTTCTCGTTGCGGAAGACAAAAAGCTTTTGGTCTTGGATGGAAACGGAAACCTCCAGGAGTTTTTCCAAGCGAAGAAGATGGTTCATGATCCTCGGGTAATTCGTCCACGGCCGCGCGAACCGGTGATTCGTCCCCGCATCGACCGCCGGAAGACCACCGGACAGTTCATCCTGGCCGACGTTTACCATGGGCGCAACATGGAAATGGCGGGAATCAAACCCGGCACGATCAAAGAGCTTCTGATACTTGAGGACCTCCCGAAACCGATCAGCTACTATTCTCTACCGGGAACCATCAGCATGGATGGCACGCATACGCTGCGCCGAGTTCTTGGTACCGTGCCGGTGGAACCCGATGGGTCAGCCTCCTTCAAAGCTCCTGCGCTTCGAGGGCTCTATTTCGTGGCGCTCGACGAAAAGGGACTGGCCGTCAAGCGGATGCAAAGCTATACGATGGTGATGCCTGGCGAAACGCAAGGATGCGTAGGGTGTCACGAAGCCCGTACGTCAACCGCCGGTTCGGTAGGCCGTGCCACACTGCTGGCCTTGAAACGTCCTCCAAGTCAGATCGAACCAGTTTTAGGTGTGCCCGAGGTGTTTGACTACCCGCGCGACATCCAACCGATCTGGGACAAACACTGTGTCGTTTGCCATAACGCAGAGGAGCCGTCGGGACGTGTCGTGCTCACGGGCGATCGTAACGAATGGTTTACGCAAAGTTATTATTCGCTGTTTGCCTACAAGCAGATCCGCGACATGTTTGGTCGCTACAACACCGAATTCAGGGACCACCGGCCTTACGGTTTCGGCACCGGAGCCAGCCCCTTGATGCAGAAGATCGATGGCAGCCATCACAACGCGACGCTTACCAAGCAGGAATACGACACCGTACGTTTGTGGGTCGAGGCAAGCGCTTACTTCACTGGAACGTACGCGGTGTACAACCATCCGGAAAACGCGGTTGCCGGCGTGCTGATGAACAATGCCCGGGTTGAGATCGGCAAGCCGTTGGATCGGATCATTTATGACCGCTGCCTCTGGTGTCATGACTCGGAAGCCTCCATCGGGCGGCGTGTGCGGAAAGGAAGGGTGAACTTACCCAAGCACTGCTGGAACTTGTACAACCTGTCGCATCCGGAAAAATCGATGATCCTCCTGGCACCCTTGGCCAAAGAAGCGGGAGGATACGGGTGGTGTAAGGACGAGTACGGCCAGTCGGTAGTCTTCCGTGACACCAAAGATCACCATTACCAAGCCATCCTTCGAGCCATCCAGGCGGCCAAGGAGCGGCAGGAAAAGCTCGGGCGATACGACATGCCGGGCTGGCGTCCCAACGAACACTATGTTCGCTGGATGAAGCGTTTCGGCGTTCTGCCCGAGAGCTTCGATTTATCCAACGACCCTATCGACGTGTATGAAACGGACCGGACCTACTGGCGTTCACTGTGGTATCGGCCGCCGGCCGCCACTGCGACCGTTGAGAAACTGGTTGCTCCCTCGGCCCAAGTCGAACAACTTGCGGGAGGGTTTGGTTTCACGGAGGGACCCGCCAGCAATGCACAGGGAGACCTCTATTTCACCGACATCCCCAATAACCGTATCCACAAGTGGTCGGTGAACGGTAGGTTAACGACGTTCCGCGACAACACGGGCGGTGCCAACGGGCTCTTTTTTTACCACGGCGGAAACCTGCTGTCCTGTGAGGGCATTGGTCGGCAGGTAACCTCCATCTCGCCCGACGGCAAGGTGACCGTACTGGCCGACGGCTATCAAGGCAAGAAGCTCAATAGTCCGAACGACCTGTGGGTCGACCCCAAGGGTGGCATGTACTTCACAGACCCGCGATATGGCCGAATGTCGCTCGACGCTGACGGTAATGTTCATTGGACGAACCCGCAACATGACGACCAAGGCAAGTTAGAACAAGACGGGTTCCATGTTTATTACCTGCCGCCAGCACAAAAAGAACACGTGTCACTGGTCCGCGTGGCCGCCGACGTGCTCATGCCTAACGGCGTCGTTGGCACCGCGGATGGCAAACGGTTGTATGTTGCCGACACAGGTGCCGGCAAGACGTACGTCTATCGCATTCATAATGATGGCTCGCTTGCTGACCGCAGAGTGTTTGCGCCGATCGGAGCAGACGGCATGACAGTCGACGAACGAGGCAACGTATACTTGGCTCGCAACGTGGTCCATGTCTACAGCCCGGAAGGCGAGAAAATCACGACGATCGACGTTCCGGAAGCGCCATCCAACGTTTGCTTCGGTGGCACGGATCGGCAAACGCTATTCATTACGGCGCGCAAGGGGCTGTATGCGATTCGCATGAACGTTCGTGGGCAGTGAGATCAGGCAGGCATTGTCAGTACCAGTACGTTCGCCCAAACGGTTAGCAGTGAGACGGAAACTGGGAGCAAGGGGTAGAGCCCCTTGGCGTGTAACGGCGGCGGTGAAACCAAAAAGGGAGGGCAATACGAAGATGCAATCCAATCAATTGTGCTGTTGTTCACCTCGTGATCCACCCTCGGAAGCAAGTCTGACAGTCGCTTGGTCCGCCAGCGACCAATCTCCCAGAAGCGGGAAGAATCGTCGGCAGAGATTCCACCTTACAGACAGCGACGTGAAATCGGCAATTACTGCCAGGCCCACTAGTGGCTACTACATCAGAACCGACATCCCCGGTAACGTTTCCCACACAACAGGGAAACACTGCGTTCCCATTCAACGACCAGAAAGGCTTGTTACTATGTCTACTCCGAAGATCTTTGGGAATTTGCTCGTTGCGATTTGCTGCATCGTGGCAACAGGGCCGCTGGCCTTGGGCGACCTGATAACAAACGGCAATTTCGAGCTATACGACAGCGGCACGGGAACTTTCGATTCTTGGTATTACGAGGGCGCGTCCGTAGTGTCTGCTGCAACCGGCTCTACCGCCCTCGCTGGAACTTATAGTGCTTGGCTACAGCATCAGTCAGGCCAAACGCAAACCGGCCGCCTAAGGCAAACGGTTAGCGACAATGGCCTTGTTGATTTCACCGTGGAGTTGGACTTTGCCGTGCTGGAGACTACGGACACTTCGCTCAAATCGTTCAGTGTTTGCGTGTATCCAGATTCAGGAACCTCATCTATCGACGCCCTTGCCATAATTGGAGACGAACTCAACTACTATTCCGGCGGAGGATGGCACCCCACGGGCCTGCTCGCCAGCGCAACTTCCGACGAAGATGATAACGGTAGTTTTGGCGATGGCAAAACCCTGGTGACCAACCATCTGAAACTCGTAGGGTCAGGATATGGCACCTCAGAACAGTCCCTTACCATCACACTTACCAACAGCAATAAGACGAAGTCCTACACAACGACCGACTCTGCCGGAGTGGCTACAGTCACGAATATCGGTTTTCTCATGCGATCTTCCGGTAGTGGCGACTTTTTGGTCGACAATGTTACGGTTGTTCCAGAGCCTTCTACGTCGGTATTGCTCCTTGGAGGACTCTTGGGATTAGTGGTCTGCATGCGGCGAAGGGCGTTGGTTTGATGTTGGTGGCCTGCTTGCCAGAACCTGGAGCCATTGGAACCATACCCACGAGCGAATCTCCCAACGTCTACCGTCGACGTACTGTATCCAGACGCAGGAGCGAAGATGATGAAGTGGCATGACGCGATGTCCATGACTTCGGCATGGTTCGTGTTGATTGTTTTCATGCTGGACAATTCGGCTTGGTCCGAAGAGATGAAAGGACCACAGGCAACGCCAATCGCACCGACTCAGGAACCCGAGTTGGTAGCGAAAGCGCTTGAGTTGATGGGCGGCACCGCCGAAGAGATCGTGTTCGTCGAACGCGATCTATGCGCCGCCCACCAATGGTACGCGACGTTTGGCGAGTACGCTGACGAGGAGAAGTACATCCATGCCCCGGATGGATCGCGGTTGTGCAAGCTCAACCTGCGTACGCGACAGGTCACCACCCTGCTGGACGATCCGCGGGGCGGGTTCCGCGACCCGCGGGTGCACTATGATGGTGGAAAAATTCTCTTCGCGTATCGGAAGGGTGGTACGCATCACTACCATCTCTGCGAAATCAATGTCGACGGAAGTGGATTCCGGCAACTCACCTTCGGCGACTGTGATGACGTAGACCCGGCCTATCTGCCCGATGGCGGCATTGTCTTCACATCGAGTCGATGCAACCGTTTCGTTGCGTGCAACCGTGTCCCGGCGGCAATCATTTACCGGATGGATGCCAGTGGCGAAAACATCTTGCCGCTTTCCGCAAACACCATCTCCGAAGACCGTCCGGCCGTGTTGCCGGACGGACGAATCATCTACACGCGATGGGACTATACCGATCGTGACCCGGAAAAATTCCGCGACCTGTGGGTGATGAATCCCGACGGCACCGGGCAGATGGTGCTCTTCGGCGGCGTAGGCCGCCCTTACCCGAAGTTCTTTGCCAAATGCGATGCCCTTCCGATTCCCGGCACGGACGGCAAGGTCGTGTCGGTGTTCTCGCCAGCGTTCGGCCAACGTGAGAACGCGGGGAATGTGATGGTTGTGGATATCAAGAGCGGCCCGGGCGATTGGGCCGCTGCGCGACAGATCAGTCGTGAACTGCCGAATTTGACATGGAGTATCGGTTCAGGGCACGGACGAGAAGGATTTCGCGATCCTTATCCATTATCCGAGCAGTGTTTTCTGGTCGCGCAAGACAAGAGCCTGCTGGTTCTCGATGGGAGCGGAAAGATCGAGGAGTTCTACCGCGCCGAGAAAATGGTCCACGATCCGAGGGTAATTCGTCCGCGGCGCCGTGAACCGGTAATTCCTTCCCGGATCGATTTGCAAAAAACCACGGGACAACTCGTCTTAAGCTGCGTTCACCACGGTCGCAACATGGAGGGAGTCAAGCCCGGCACCATTAAAGAACTGCTGGTGCTCGAAGACCTGCCCAAACCGGGCAGCAAGCACGGGCTGCCGGGTTTCCATGGTGGGTACATTACGCTCCGCCGGGTATTGGGAACGGTGCCCGTCGAGCCGGATGGCTCGGCGTCATTCGAAGTACCGGCCTTGCGAGGCGTCTATTTCGTGGCGCTCGACGAAAAAGGTCTGGCGGTAAAGCGGATGCAGAACTTCACCATGGTGATGCCCGGCGAGATTCAAGGTTGCGTGGGTTGCCATGAAGCGCGCACCGGGACCCCGCAGTGCGAGTTGGGAAACGGCAGTCTCATGGCGATGAAACGCCCGCCGAGCCAAATCAATCCGTTTGTCAGAATACCCGATGTCTTTGACTTCGCGCGAGACATCCAACCGATCTTCGACCGCCACTGCGTGAGCTGCCACAACTCTGAGAGGCCCGACGGCCACGTGGTGCTTACCGGCGACAACAATGAATGGTTCACGCAAGGCTATTACTCGTTGTTGGCCTACGATCAGGTGAGCCAATGTTCCCGTTGGGGAGAAGATGGCAATCATCCGCCGTACGGATTCGGCACCGGAGCCAGCCCTTTGATGAACAAAATCGATGGCAGCCATTACGACGTACGACTGACACAAGCGGAATACGATACGGTCCGTCTGTGGATCGAGACGGGCGCAGCTTTTCTCGGCACCTACGGACTGTTCAATCATGCAGAAAGTGCCGTCGCCACGCCGTTGATCGTCTCCAAGCCCAAATTGGGAAAACCCGTAGGACCCATTGTCGAAAGACGTTGTCTGACGTGTCATGGCTCGGTCGCCGAGTTGGGACGACGCAGCAAACTGCAAGATGACCGCGGGGCCAAGGGAAGACCGCCGCATTGGCTCAACTTTCCTCTGTATTGCTGGAACCTCTACAACCTCTCGCGTCCGGACAAGTCGATGATCCTACTGGCGTCGTTGTCGAAGGAGGCGGGTGGCTACCAGTGGTGCAAGAACAAGGACGGTCTGCCCGCCGCGGCCTTTCAGGACATCGACGACCCAGACTACCAGGCAATTCTTGCGGCCATCCGGGCGGCCAAGGAGCGTCAAGACAAGTACGGGCGACCGGACCTTCCAGATTTCCGCCCGGGGGACTACTACATCCGCTGGATGAAGCGTTTCGGCGTCCTGCCCGAAAGCTTCGATTCGGCCAAGGATGCCATCAACGTCTACGAGACGGACCGGGCCTACTGGCAATCGTTATGGCACTATCCGCCCGGCGCAGGAATCGCCACGAAGGAGAAACAAGGAAACCAACGGAAAGGAGGATAGCCCCCCAGCGTTCGCGGAGAAACGTGTGGGGTGCGTTTGGCTGTGTAACCGTTCACAGGTCGGGGAATGAAGTTGCGTGGGACTCGCCAGGGCTCGGCCTACCCTACGAATTTCCGTGGCACGCGGCGCAATTCCGCATTGCCGATCTGTAAATGGTTATGGCGCTACCCAAGAACCAGCACCACCCGCCACCCGCGTAATCAAGCAAAGGAGAAACGTACTTTCATACTCTGGACTGATGTGGTATCGCGCTCTTCGAGTCTGATATCCCAATGAATTATCAGGAGGTTTGTCGTGTGCGCACATCCCAGCCCTTTCCACGACCGCCCGCAGCGCGCTTTCACGCTCGTCGAGCTGCTGGTCGTGATCGCGATCATCGGCATTCTGATTGCGCTGTTGCTGCCGGCGGTTCAGTCTGCGCGCGAGGCGGCGAGGCGAATGCAGTGCAGCAACAATCTGAAGCAGATGGGGTTGGCCCTGCACAGTTACGCTTGTACTTGGAAAGAGACTTTCCCGGTGGGTTCCAATGGCCATTGCAAACACGCACTGTTCTCGCAAATGCTGCCTTACCTCGAAATGCAGCCGTTGTACGACCAACTCGACTTCAACGGTTCCACCCTTACCAGTTCCGTCAACAAACAACTGAAGCACACGGTGGTGCCGACCTACATTTGTCCTTCATGGCCTTATAATACTGCCTATACCGAGTCGGAAAACGCTGTACAAGCCGGAGCGGCCCCCGGAGCTCTGACTCTCTATCAAGGTGTTGGCGGTGCCTTCCCGACGGAAGAACCATACGGATCGTCTCCCACTGTCGGCGATTGGCCGAAAAACGGCATGTTCGTCCCTTACTCGTGGCGCCACATCAGCGAGGTGCGAGACGGGCTGAGCAACACGCTTGCCATGGGCGAGTTCTCGCATCTCGACAGAAAGGGAGGAAGGTTCGCCAACCCACCAGGCTGTGTTCGCGTTTGGATCGCAGGCGGCTACGTGTTCAATAGTGAAGATGACATCGCCTTAATGGCATCGAAGGTGGTGGCAAACCCGATTAACGCCAAGGTCGACAAAATAGCAGATGCCGTTGACTTCAATCACCTCCCCTTCAGTAGCTTTCATCCAGGCGGAGTACACTTCCTGGTGGGTGACGGTAGTGTCACATTTCTGTCGGAGAACATGGAGTACCTTTTGTATCAGCAGTTGGCAACCGTCGCTCGTGGTGAAGTGGCCTCTTTGCCATAGACATGACTCGCCGTCATTCCACCGGTCGTAGGTTGGTATTCCGTTGTCTCGCACACCGTTTGTTGCGAGAGTTACATTTCGGAGAAGGTATCGAGAGGCGTCGATGGATCCGCCAGATCGACCATTGGCGCTACGGTGGCAGGGGAAGCGGTCGGTTGGCCGGTCTCCAGATCGGAGCAAGTCGGACGCACGGCGTCTGCTGTGTCCTGCTCGTTGTCTGCTGGTGTTTCGTACACCGTGTACGGTTGCCTTCCTCTCTTGATTTTCAAAGTCACGCCTTGTTTGCCCAAAAACGATTGTACCTTCTTCAGGTACCTCCCTAGCGTGTTTGCCCTTCGTTTAATGTCTTTGCGGTTGGCCTCGCCATCCCAATTTCCAAGAGCTTCGCACAACTCGGTGGCTGAACCCGGCCCCCGCGGCTTGTCCACCTTAAAGATGGCTTCGGCCGCCTTGAGTGCGTCGCCCTCTAAGCCGGGGAATTGTTTCTCCGCTTCGACGGCCTTCATCGCGTGGGCCTTTTCCTTCGTCATCAGGACAGGGAGAGTATGCCGACCGCACACGCCAGACAAGTCCAAGCCACATGGTTGTCGCATGAAGAAGGGAGCTTCTTTCTGCAATTCTGTCAACGGCTTGTCCTTGGGAATGTCTACTCCCTCATAGGGTGTCATTTCCCACAACACAATTCGAGTATCACCCGGCTCGATGGGGATGGAGCGAATGCTTTGGGTGCTGAGAATCCAATGAGTGTAGTTGTCGGTCGTAAAAGAGGTTTTTCCCTTATACGTGATTTGCATACGGGGACTTGTTACCCAAAACTTGATCCGTATGTAAGCCTCTTTGTAGTTGGCAAGATTAGTTTCCTCCACAGCACAAAGGGCCCGGCCGTGTAGCTCGCCGTTGAAACCGGCCCCGTTTTTGAGGGCGGCATCGCCATACTCAAAACCGTTTTCGTCAAACAACACCGCAATAGCTTCATGCAGCGTTGACTTGGCCTCCGGTTGTCCGACAACCACCCTGAAGCCGTGAAAACCTACTTGTCGCGATGCTTGAAGGTGCTGCGGCCCAAGCGTCGTTCTCAGCCCAAATCAACCGATTCGGGGATGCTGACTCCGCCTCAAGTCGCCCAGCGGTATGATGAGTCAGCGGATACGGTACGGGCATAGATTACTTCAGGTGATCTGAAGGCCCTCGACGATAGCAAGGGCAAACGCCCTTGCTATCGTGTTTCGGCAAAGGCATTGTCGGAATTGGAAGTAAAGCGTGTCCCCCAGATCGCCCCACCCTCACAACGTCGTCGCCGGCCGAAGAAAAACGATTTAGTCGTTACTCGATTTTCTTCTCGCCATTGAGCCATGCGTGAACGTGGTCGGTCACTTTCCACAACGGCCCGTCAAACGTCTTTTGTCGATAGACGGCCGCCATATCGTCGGTTGCTGGGGTGTGTCCCATGATATGGTCAACGGCCACTTGTTCGCCCGATGCGGCCCCAATCGTCTCGAACGTTCGCCGAAGTGAATAGACGTTGTCACGTTCTTTCGGTAAATGCCCAGGTCTTTTAGCATCTCGCGGATTTCCGCGCTAATGGCGTTGTCGCCGGTTTCGTGCTTGCACCAGCACCCGCCAACTCGTGTAACGAAGACGAGGTTCTCGCAATCTTTGGAAATACGCTTAGGGCGTTTTTCTTGAGCCTTGCGTATGGCTTTAACCGTCTCGGGCCATAGAGGGCAACGGCGGGGTACGTGCGTCTTCAGCCGCCAGTAATTGTGCCAGCCGTTGTTTAGGTCCAACTTGTCGAAAGTCAACGTTCCACAATCGGTGTTGCCAAAACCACAGTTGATCCCCAAATAGATCATGGCCGCAACCTGCGGATGGGCCGCCTTTATCATCGCATTGATTTCTTCACGATCGAACATGCGGGGGCCGCGCTCGTTCGCCAGCTTGCGGAAGGATCGGGCAGGCGGAAGTCTCAACGCCTTGCGGTACTGGATAACCCTCTCGCACCATTCATTCTCATTTGCGTAGAGAAAAAAACATCCTGGCGCGGGTTAGGTCTCCCTTCAGCGTCGTGGGGGAAACAACAGCAAGCCGCTTTCCCTTGGACAAGTCACGCCGAAGTTTTTCCAAGTCGGTGCGGTCAATGTCCGAAAGTAGCCGTGCGGTATCCAAAGACGCTGCGATTCTGTCGCAAGTCTTCTCGAATCCTTGTAGGACCGGGGCGAGATTTCCCCCGACTGCTCCAGCAACTTCTTGGCTGATAGGAAGTGGTCCAACGCCAAGGCCAACGTCATCCCGTCGCCATTGACACGGGGCTTGCGACCAGCGTGGAGGTCGTCTTTTTGGTCCAGGTAGAGATTTAGAGCGGCCTCCCAGTCATCCCAGGGGCCGAAATAGTGGAGCTTCCCCCGAATCTTCTTGCACCATTGCTTGTTGGGGTGCGGTGTGAGGGGGAAATCGGGATAAGGCTTCTCTGGCTTTGCTGTAGCGACACTCATAACGACAACTTAGGGTATGTGAAGCATAGCTCACAAGGCGGGGTCGGTTGTCGGATCGGTTGTCGTGTTAGCTTGGGCAGGTTTCCTGGATTTGTCGTAAGTCCTTGCCAGATAAGAGTGAGGCTGTTGGGGCTTGAACCCAAGACCTACGGATTAAAAGTCCGTTGCTCTGCCAACTGAGCTACAGCCTCGTCAGGGGGAAACATGTAGTGTGTGATATCGGACCGCGAGTGTCAATGCTTGGGCGGAAATTCGATTTCTCCAGCGAGAAGGCGACGTTTGATCGTTTGGTCGAATTGCGATTCGGCGGCGGATTTTTGGCGGTGAGTACAGGACCGTATTGGGCCGGGCGAGACGCCGATGACAGGCCGAGGCTGGTAAGATCGGGGAAATCGTCGACGACGCGGATTCTGTAACATCTTTTGTTGTAAGCCGTTACGTTTTTTTGATTCGGTTTTCCTGGAAAAGCACGGCCAATTCTTGGCGGCCGCGACAATACATTACGGGTGACCGTTCTCATCTGTTTTCCCGATTTCTCAGGAGGTACTGCCGTGAGTGGTCTCAGGAAAGGTGCAACGGCGGCGTTTGTCTGTCTGCTGGGCATGGCCCTGGCCGTGAGTTCCGCCCAGGCGACGATCATCGGTCCTGGAGTTGAGGCAAGCACTACTGGAGTCGATTCGGCTGAACGGCTCAATATCGACCGAACCATTACGGCGACCCTTGCTGCCGGCACGTACCAGATTACCGACTTCTCGTTTTTCGCCACGGCGAACGCAGGCACGGTAACCCCCTTACTGGCTACGCTCACCAACGCCAGCACGAACGAGTTCACCGCTTTTTGGATAGGCGACGCGGTGGATTCGCCAGCGACGGCCTACACGGCAGTCAGCGTCGACCCAACGGCCAGCATTACCTTGACCGACACGACCACTCTGTACGCAGGTTTCTTCACGTCCGGCGGTGGACGTGTAGCGTATGACAGCACAGTAGGTCTGACCGCTCACGACAATGAGTTCACCGCGCCGACAAGCCCGGGCGATGTGATTTCGGAATTTTCCCATCCTACGCTTGTCCGGGCCTACGCGTTCAGGCTTACCGTGGTGCCCGAGCCTTCGACTTGGGCCATGCTGGGTGTAATGCTTCTGCCGAGTCTCGGACTTTGGCGCCGTCGGCGGAAACGTCGGGTTGCCCACATCGAGTAAACGACGACACCTTTGGGGTGACTGTTCTCGCCTGTTTTTTGGTTTCTCAGGAGGTCTTGCCGTGAGTGGTTTCAGGAAATGCGTGGTCGCGGCGACTGTCGGCCTACTGGGCGTAGCCCTGGCCGTGAGTACCGCCCAGGCAACGATCATTGGCTATGGACTGGAGGGAGATTTTTTCACGCCTCCGCCCGAGGGGCAAAGTCGTAACGGGGTCGACAGTACGGGCGAGCGGCTCAACATCGACCGGAACGTTACGGCAACCCTTGACGCCGGCACGTACCAGATTACCGACTTCTCGTTTTTTGCCACCTCGAACATAGGCTCGGCAACTCCCTTGCTCGCCTCGCTGACCAGCGGCAACGACGAATTCACCGTCCTTTGGATCGGCGATGCCGTGGACTTGCCGGACACCAGCTTCACGGAAGTCAGTGCCGATTTGGCAGCCAGCTTCACCTTGACCGGAACGACCACTGTGTATGCCGGCTTCTTCACGTCCGATGGCGGTCGTGTAGGGCATAACAACGGTGGAACATCGAGCGACCCCTTGCTGTACGGTGTAACGGCACATAACAGTTCGTTCACCCCGCCGACGACCGCCGGCGATGTCATGACGTTCGGATCGTTTCCTACGCTTGCTCGAACCTACGCCTTCAGCCTTACCGTAGTGCCCGAGCCATCGACTTGGGCCATGCTGGGCGTCGTGCTTCTACCGAGTCTTGGGTTGTGGTTTGGTTGGCGGAAACGAGGGCTGTCGCACGTCGAATAAGTCTGATAAGAACACTGGCTGGCGAGTAGCCGGTGGTGTCGGATTGTGCGAAGGGCTTGCGAACGGCGAAAGAATTGCTTTCGGGTTTGTCGTTCTGAACAAAGCGAAGGATCTGCGTTGAGATCAGAGAAGATCCTTCGCTTCGTTCAGGATGACAGCGTTCCGCTCGGAATGGCAAATCTGGGAACACAGATGTTGCTCTTACTGTGTTCCTAGACGCGTTGATTGTCACGATACGTTTGCTGCGCAGCCCCCTCACCCCCGGCCCCTCTCCCCGCGGGGGAGAGGGGAGACGGCACGTTAACCCTATTCTTGCTTTTCGCCTTTTTTCTCGACCGGTTCGCGGATCATGAACACCCGATCGACGTAGATGGCTTCGACTTCGCCGGGGCGCTTGGGCGGAGCTACCCAGAAGTACATGCCCGGCGTGAGCCGATGCGTGCCCAAGTCGATGGTCGTGTACTTCTCGCCGGCGATCTGTTCGACATTCACCCGCCGGTGGGCTTCGCTGCGGCGGTTGTCGTAGTCGTAAACACCCAGGGTCATGGCCAGCCCATCGGTGGCTTGGGCCTTGCATCGCACCTGGGCGTAAATGTGCCAATCGACGGCGTCGGCAAAATCGGCACTGAACGGGATGCTTGCAGCCCATTCGTGGTGATTGCCCGGCAGGCGGACGGCGTAACCATCGGAGGCCGCGGCGTCTTGCACGATGTCGGTCCACTCGCCCAGCTTGTGTAAGTTAAACTCGTTGTCCTGGATGTCGATCCATTGGTCTTCCGGCAGGCCCTCGCACGCGGTCGGGCGTGAGCCGGAAGGACGGAAGCGGCGCCGCAGCTTTTCGATGTATTCGCCGAACGGATGCCGCTCGCGGAAGTTGCCCACCTTATGCTTCTGGGCCAAGGCGATGAACTCTTCGCAGGCGGCCTGAGGATCTTTGGGGCCCAGAAACTCTTTGCCCTGCCGCTTGGCCAGTCGTTTTAGCGCGTAGTAGCGATTCAGCCAGACGTGGTCCAGCGGCAACCGCTCGCGGCGCACTCGTTCGTAGAGTGTCGGGTTGTCACGCACCGCGTCGAGTGCCTTGTCGTAAAGCCGCGTGGCTTGGTTGAGGTCGTCCAGGGTGAGCCACCGCGAGGTGTCGGACATGAAGCAGCGAAGGTACACATCGCTGCGTTGACCGGCGTCGTTGATCGCGTCGAGATAGGCCAACAGATGCGGGGCGGCCGGGCCGTAGTAGCCTTCGAGAAATTCGCCAATCAGCGCACGGTCGTCAGCCTTGGGATTCCACATCAGGTGCGATAAGAGCCAGGCACGCAGGGCCACGAAGTCGCCCACGCCGCTTTGCGAGTCGCCCTGCTCAAACAGGGCCACCACGTTATTGTCGACGAAGAAGTTGATGTTTGGCTTCAACACCCGAAGGTTCGGATGCGGCACGATGTAGTTCGAGAAGTTGGTCACGTAGTCCCAGACGAAAAGCTGGTTGGCGATGGGCGACCAGCCTTGGATATCATTCCGAAACGCCTCGTTCTGCTCGCCTTCGGCCAGCGGTTGGACGAACGAACATTCGATCGAGCAGAGCCGCACGACGACGTTTTTCCGCGGCCGCACGAGCTTCGGCGGCTTCCGGGTGTATTGGTAGGCCAGCGTTTCAACGAGCACGTCGGGAAATTCTTTCTCGATGTCGGCCGCCACGGCGTTGACGAACCGCAGCAGGGGACCCGACGGACTGCCTTCTTCCTCCTCAACGGCCTTGCATTTGGCACACTGACAGCGGCCGTGCCAGTCATTCTGGCTGATCGAAATCAGGTTCGCGCCGTTGCTCTTTCGCAGGCGGTCGAGAGCGTTGCGGACCAGTTCCTGCCGGGCCTCTTCATTGGTCAAACAAAGCTGGGTGCGGCCTTGCATCCGCTTGCCGTCGATCTCGCTGTACCACTCGGGATGTTGTTCAAAGTATTTTTCGGGCGGCAGCAGCGGGAAGAACGTGTGGACAAACATGCAGAAACGGTAGTGGCCTCCGTATTCTTCTGGCACGCGATGGGCGTTGCCGTTGAGCTTCAGTCGAGCGGAGAAGACGCCTTCGAGCGCATCGCGATAGTAGGCCGAGCGACTGCGAAGCTTCGGGGCGTAGGAAACGTCTTGCGCCGCAATGGTCAACGTCGGCTTCTTCGGCACGAAGCTTTCGGTCGACGTCCACCAGCGGCAGCCGACGACGTCTTCCAGGAAGGTATACACTGCGTAGAGGGTGCCACGCGGCGGTTGACCGACCAAAACCAGGTTGTTGTCCACCGTCTTGATGACGATGGCGTCGTGGCCAAGTTGCTCGGGCACCATCTCGGGCAGAAGCTGCTTCGAGCGTTGACTGGGGCCGACGACGATCTGTGGTCGCTCGACCGGAGCCTCTGTTACGGTGACAATCGGCAACGTGGCACCGGTGGCTTGGGCCAGATGAGTCTGAAGCTCCTTGGCCGCGGTCTGGACAACCGGATCCGCCTGGTTGGCAATGACGATCACGTAGTCCGACGCGCCGTCGGTCGCTAACGTAAGATCGGCCGCCTGAACTCCGGTGGGAATGTTTAGGGCGAGGAGCAACACGAGGAACGGTCGCATGGGATTTCCTCCGTCGTTTGGTTCAATTGGCGGGATCAAGGCATGGCCGCTTCAGCGACCATGAGTATCACCTCAAGATATCCCACGGCCAGACGCCATGCAAATTCGCCGCTCGACACGCGCGGCGACCAAATTTGCTTTCGTCTCGGCAGCGCGGCATGATGACGGGCGTTGGGCGGTCCCAGGGGGGCACCCTCTGGGCTTGGAGTGCGCTGTTGCGCGCAGTCGAGACGTTGCGAATAAGTTGCACATAATCAGAAAGCTACGAGCGACCGGAAAACGATGGTGAACGTTTCCGTCTTCTTCCAACCGGAGGGTAAGTCACGATGAAACAGAATACAATCCAGCGACGGCGTTTTCTGCAAACGGCGGCGGCCACCGGGTCGGCCTGTTGGCTCGGGTGGCCGTTGGGCGTTTCGGCTGCGACGAACAAAACCTCGCCCTGCAAGATCGACGAGCCGTTTCACGGCGCCGTGCTCAATCATCGCCACGGCAAACAAACCGACGACGGCCTGCAAATCGCCGTACGTGGCACGGCCCCGGCCGACTCGCGGGTGACGGTCAACAATCAGCCCACTAAGCGTGACGGCGAGAAGTTCGTCGCCCAGGTCGTATTGCAGGAACCGGAAACCGATCTGACGGCCGTTGCCCAAACGTCCAACGGTCGCCACGAAGATCGCGTGCGCGTGGTTTGGGACCGCGAGTCGTTTCCACGATATCGTGTGGCCATCGACGACAACGGCTACTTTCTTCGCGACATTGCCGAGAAACAGTACGGCTCGTTGTTCGATTGTTTCTATCTCAAAATGCTTCGCGACCTTTACCGAAAGTACGGCACCAAAACGGTGTTGAACATCTTCCACACCACGGGCGAGTTTCAGCTTCCGCAGTTTCCCGACCGTTACCGAAGCGAGTGGGCCGACAACGCCAACTGGCTGAAGTTGGCCTTCCACGCCCACACGGAGTTTCCCAACCGTCCTTACGAAGACGCCCCACCCGAGAAGCTCATCGCCGACTATAAACGCGTGCGCGACGAAATCCTTCGTTTTGCGGGCGAGGCGACTTACTCGCCAACGACGGTTGTCCACTTCGGCATGACGCGGCCTTCGGCCTGGAAACCGCTGTTCGACGAAGGTGTCAGCACGCTCAGCGGCTACTTCGTGCGATCGAACAACCGCTGGGACATCAACTATCGGGTAGACGACGTACGCTCCGAGTATCTTTCACGTCACGACGCCTTGAAAGATTTCGACAGCGGCGTGGTGTTTTCGAAGATCGATATCGTGATCAACAACACGCCGATCGAGCGGATCGTGCCCAAGTTGGCCCCGTTGGCCAAAGACCCCAATACGGCCGAGATCATGGATTTGCTTACCCACGAGCAATACTTCTGGCCGTTCTACAAACGTTACGTACCGGACCACGCCCAGCGGATGGATACGGCCGTGCGCTGGTGCACCGAGCAGGGCTACAAGCCGGTGTTTCTACACGAAGGCCTGTTGGGAGCAAGCTGAGCAAAGCTTCTCCCCTCTCCCCCGCGGGGGAGAGGGGCCGGGGGTGAGGGGCTTCGTGGATGTCGACGGCCACGTTTTCGCATCATGACTACGTGAGTGTTGCCTCGTTCCCAAGCTCCAGCTTGGGAACGCACTTTCCAGAAGCTCTGCTTCGAGGAAGCCACATAAGACATTCCGCAACCAGCTCACGGCTTGTGTCGGGCGAGACGAAAACCAACGCGGCAACTAGCGCTAGCGAAGCAGAGCTTCGCGGAGATTCGTTCCCAAGCCGGAGCTTGGGAACGAGTTCTAGGCACCCACGTTGCTTGGGGCCGGATCGTCAGAACATGTTCGCGCTGATCACGTTGCCGTCTTCGCGGCTGCCCAGGTTGCGGAACGTGGTCTGGTCGACCGAGTAACTGACCGTCCTCACGGAACCGTCGCAGAAGACGAAGTTGCAGCCACCCGTATGGGCACTGCCGAAGTAGGCCGTGTAGAGATAGGCGGCTCGGTCCTGGATGGGCGGCTGGTAGGCAACGCGGAAGTTGTCGTTGTTGCCGCCGGTGTACATGTGCTCGTTGTCGCCCGCGTCGCTGCTGTCGTTGTAGCCGTCGGGGTTGATGTACTTTTCGCCCACGGCCAGGGTGTTGCTCAGGCCGTCGCGGATGTGGGCGGCCTTCACCTCGCTGCGCTGGTAGCTGATGCCGGTGAATACGGTGCCGAAGCTGCTGTTGACCGTCGTGCTGTACCAGCAACTGGCTCCCGATCCGATATTTCCCGAGCAGGCGGTGCCGTTCGAGCCATTGCAGACGGGCCAACTATCGCCTTCGGCCAAGGTGGTGGGCCCGTCGCAAATCTCGCACTTGTGTTGCGCACCGGCGTTGACGGCGTAGTCGCTTCGCGCGGCCTGGCCCATGGTATTGCTGTCGGCGTTGCGCCCGATGTTGCCGCCGCGCGGGTAGGTCGTGCAACTGCGTCGACTGGGACAGTTGAAAACGACCACGGGCGTGTTCACCACGCGCATCGCACCGGTTTTTTGTCCGGGCGTGATCGTATCGGGATCGCCGTCGCTGCCTTGCTGGTGCAGCGACGTTTGTTCGAGATAGGGCAGAAGGTTGAAGACCCAACCGCCGGGCTGATCCTTGCCGAAACCGCGATCGGGGTCGCCTGTCCAATACCATCCCCATCCGCCCGTGGGAAAGTGGCCGTTGATCGACAGATGCGACTGGATGGCCAGCCCAAGTTGCTTGAGGTTGTTGGAGCATTGCGCCCGGCGTGCCGCTTCGCGCGCCGACTGCACGGCCGGCAAGAGCAACCCAATGAGGATGCCGATGATGGCGATCACTACCAGGAGTTCGACCAGGGTAAACCCACGACGGGTATTCTCCTGGTCCCCACGCTTCAGCTTGGGAACCCCTTTTGCGGAAGCTCTGCTTCGAGGCACGAGCTACTCCTTTTTTGGCTATCAAAAAGGCTGTCACGGCCGCCTTGCGGGGCAAACCGCGTGTACTGTTCTATCGCTTGCGCCACGGGAACCACGGCAGCAAGCACGCGCCCAAGGCCGCTAGCAGCATCGATACCGTCGACGGCTCCGGCACAACCGTAAATTGCACTTCGGCCAAGCCCACGCGACCCGTGTCGCCGTAATTGCTCGAAATGTCGAAAACGAAGTGCCGGGCCGAGGAAACGCTGCTCAGGTCGATGACGTTGTCGACTCCCGTGCCACCGCCCGTGGATTGGCTGAAAACGTAACTGTCGAGCAACGTCCAGTTGGCCGTCACCGAGAGGTCCGTGCCCGGGTCGGCAAGATCGGAGTAGTAAAGGTCGACGTCCTTCGTCCCCCGGGCTGTCTGCTCCCGAACATTCCACACGTAGAGCTCATTGAGGTTGTCGTAGCTGGCTCCAAGATCCACGTAAAACTGTTGCGAGGCCACAAGCGTGCCGTCCGGGGTCGTCGGGTTGGTTTGGGTGATGTTCGACTGCCAGTCTTCCTCCCACTTCGAACTGTGGGTGCCGTTGCCGTCGGTGACCGTCAAGCCGTAGCCCGAGACGGCGGCCAGCGCCGGATTGGTTCTGATATCGTAGACGTGCCCGTCTCCATCATCGTAATCGGCGAGAAGACTGGAACTGCCCGCATCGGCCGTGTGCGTTCCGGTGGCCGTCGCCCCGGTGATGGCATAGGGGATATAGCCAGCCTGAACAATATCTACAGAAAGACACCCCAGTAGGACGACAGCGAGCACCGTAATCGCTCGTGTGTTCATGATGAACTCCCTCTTGCAAACGAATCGTTTAAGAAGAGAATCAGTGTTTTGGGTTGACAGCACGAACTCGCAATTGGGCACCGCTGAACACGGCGTGGTCGTGGGCGTGGCCGTCGCCGGCATCGGTTACGGCCAGTGTGAGGTACTTGGCCGACTCGGAAATCACGACCTGGACCATTGCACTGCGAACGTTTTTCTTGCCGTCCAACGGCGGCGGCAACTCGCCCGAGAATGCCCATACGCCATCTCGGACCTCGACGGAAACCTGCTGGCCGTTGACGTAACCGGCCAACAGCCCACGGTCGTTGCTAAGCAACACCAACGTGTTAACGGTCGTGCCTTGTTCTTGTCCGGCGCACGTATCGTTCAGGGCCGCTTTGGCGAGGAACGTCACCTCTCCTTGGGGTAACCCTGCGGCTCGAAGCTCGTCGAGATTGAAAGTCACCAACGCATTGGGATGCAGGCCGATGCCCTCTTCGTGTTTCGCGTCCGGACGGCCTGCTTCGCGGGTGCCCGTCGTGCTGATGCACCAATTCGATTCCGGCGTGGCGCAGTCGTTAGCTGGCGTGCCCCAGTGGGAACCGCCTCCGCCGACCGGTACGAAGTCGAATAGTATGCCGGCCGTGTTGATATTGACCGCGCCGCTGAGGCCGTCGTCGACGACCGTGTCCACACCAAGATCGCTGATTTCGGCGATCGCGCCGAACATGTCGGTTGGCATGGCGTCGGCCAGCGACGTGCCGGCCGGATCGTCGAAGAGGTTGCCCAGCAGGAGCGTCCGGCCGTCCCACTCGATGCCGCGACAGTTCACCAGGTTCCGGACAAACGGGCACGCCGCGACGTCCACTTCGTCGCTTAGGCGTTGGCCCCGAGCCAGTCGCACGATTTCACCGTCGGTAAGAACGAGCTTCGTAGCGTCGTTCTCTGCATCGGTTTCTTCGGCCGGACTAGTTTGCCGGGCCGTGGGATTGTCGGCCAGTGCGATTTCGATGACGCCTTCGAACACGTGGACATCCACCACACCATCTCGGTCGACCTGCACGCCGAACTCAGTACCCAGATCGGTGATTGTGCCCGAGGGAGTTGTCACAGCAAACCCAGTTGCTTGGTTGGGCACACGAGCGACCAAACGCCCGAGCGTAATTTCAGCTGCGTTTTCGTCGCACAGGACGAAGGTTGCCGGGCCTTCGATGATCGTATGCGTACCACTTCGAAAACCGATTTCCACCAAGCCCGACTTCAATTCGAGTTGTCTTCCCTTTTGCAGGTTGGCGCCACGGGCAGGGGCTTCTGCCAAATCGCCCCCCCAGTTCACATTGATCACCTCGATCAGTTGCGCGACACTCGGTGCCTCGGGAGTAGCTTGTGGTGCCGGTCGTTCGACGGCCAATTCCGTTCGCATGAAATTCGGCCAGGCGAAGGCGAAGAAGATGGCCCAGAAGGCCAGGGTCAGCCCCAACGAGGCGGCAACAAACGACCGGGGACGTGCCGGCCAGCCGGTTTCGCGGCCAAAATACCGTGCTGCCCTTGCGCTTCGAGGCCGAACGTCTTGCGAATGGTCGTCGATCATCGAAGGCAACACGGGGCCCGGCTCGCTTCGTCCAAGAGCCACATCGTGGAGCGAATGATGCAAGTGCATGTAGCGGACGTACTGTGCGCGTGCCGATTCGTCTTCGAATAGCAGACGGCCGAACTGCTCGCGTTGGGTCGAATCAAGCGTACCGGCGCAATACCGGTCGAGCAATTGCAGGAGTGCATCGTTTTGCCGGCGTGCGTCGCTCATGCGTGCTCCTTTCCGGCAAGGTTTCGGTCGATGCAGCCAAGCAGCGTGCGACGAATTCTGCCCAAAGAGTGATAGACGGCGCCCACGGGCCGGCCGATTTCGGCGGAAATGGTTTTGACTGATTCGCTCGTCCGGTAGCAGAGGTCGATTAGCTCGCGGTCGCGGGTTCGGAGTTTCTTCAGGCATTCGTCGAGAGCCTGGCGACGCTCGTCGAGTTCGTCGGTCATGCCTTGGTAGGTGGCGGCAATTCTCTCCATCAATTGCGCGTCGTACGGCAGCGAAACTCCCTTGTTCTCTCGGCAGAACTTGCAGATTTCGTAGTAGGCCACGCGCCGTGCCCAGGGCAGGAAGTTTTCGTCGGCGTCGAGTTCGGAGAATTTTTTCCACAGCACGACGGCCGTTTCCTGCATCACGTCTTCCGTGTCGGCGAAACCCGGCAGGAACGTGCCCACATACGCGCGAATCTGCCCCTGGTGCCGGGTGAACGCGCGCAGAAAGCGATCGTGAGTTTCGGCCGAATAATCGGCGCCGTTTTGTTTGATCGTTGGTGCCATGGACGCCCAGATCCGAAGTGACGGCCCAAAGTGATGAGGAGCTGCCCTATTTCTATTAAAACGCAGCCGTACCACTACATGACGCGCTAAAACGCGCGAACCTGAGCGCAAAAAACGAAAACCCCTCGGAAGTGATAATCCTTGTGGGTGTAACTCGTGTGTTGGCAGGCAGTTACGGCACGCAAGCTGGTGGCACTGCCCCACCCACTCTGCTGGTGGTTGTCTGAACGAGATGTTGGCCGGAATTCGACTCGCGAGACTAACTCGAATAGCGGGGACATCTCAGGGTCGCCCGGTTTTTCGGCCGCAAGAAGGTCGGAAAAGTATCAGTTCTCGTTGCTTGATTGGTAGCGGCCCGCGAGGGAACCTCCTACGATAATCAGTGCTTCCATGAAACACTCGCCGAGGGTCGGCGGGTGGCTACACTCAACAAGAATGTCTGCTAACCAACCGGAGGTGTCCGATGGTTCAAATCAGGTTCTGGCTTGCCGCCACGAGTGTCGTGCTTCTGTTCGGTTCCGTTGCACAGGTCGCAGAAGCCGTGCCGCTGGAAGCTGGGGTTTCAGTGGTCGACATCACTCCGCCGGTCGGCTGGCGGATGAGCGGCTACTTCAGCGAACGGCTTAGCACGGGCACCAAAGACCCGCTGCGTGCCAAGTCGCTGGTCCTCAAGCAGGGCGACGTTCAAGTGGCGTTGGTCTTCTGCGATCTGATCGGTGTTTCCGCAAAGCTTTCCCAGCAGGTTGTCCAGGGCGTGGAGAAGGCGGCCGGCATTCCCAGGGCAAACGTGTGTGTGGCTGCCACGCATAGTCACACGGGCCCACTTTACGCAGGCGCGTTGCGCGAGCATTTCCATCAAAAAACGGTCGAAACCAAAGGTCGCGACTCACGCGAGCCGCTCGACTACATGGCCCAACTGGTCGAGAAGATCGCCGACGGCGTGAAGACGGCGCAAGCCACGGCCGAGCCGGTGACGCTCGAAGCCGGCGTGGCTCAGCAATTTGGGTTGTCGTTCAATCGTCGCTTCCACATGAAGACCGGGCCGGTGCGATTCAACCCGGGCGTGCTCAATCCCGACATCGTCCGCGTGGCCGGGCCGATCGATCCGGAAGTGGGACTACTGCTACTGAAGAACGCGGCCGACCAAGAACCGCTGGCCGCGTTGACGGTTTTCGCTCTGCATCTCGACACCACGGGCGGAACCTTGTACAGCGCCGACTACCCGTTCTTCCTCGAACAGAAGTTGCGAGAAAGCCTGGGCGAGAAGTTCGTCTCGTTCTTCGGGATTGGCACGTGTGGCGATATCAACCACGTGGACGTTACTCGACGCGAACGGCTGAAGACCGACGTGATCGGCCAGACGTTGGGCGCGACGGTAGTGGAGGCCCTGCCGAAGCTCGAAACCGTGGCCAAACCGTCGCTGGCCATGCGGACTAAGACGATCGACGTGCCGATGCAGCAGTTCTCCGAACAGGAAATCGCCGACGCCCGACGGATGATGGATCAGGTGGGCGACCGGAAGACGCCGTTTCTCGATCGGGTGAAGGCTTATAAGATCATCGACTGTCAGCAGCGCGGCGGCCAGGTTGTACCGGTGACGGTGCAAGCGGTTCGGCTTAGCCGCGACGTGGCATTGGTGGCCCTGCCGGGTGAGGTTTTTGTCGACTTAGGCCTAGCGATCAAAAAGGCGTCGCCCTTTGCGACGACGATCGTCTACGAACTGGCTAACGACGCTCCCGGCTACATCCCCACCCGCCGAGCGTTTCAGGAAGGCAGCTACGAAACGGTCAACAGCCGCATAGAAACCGGCGGCGGCGAGGCGATGGTGACCACGGCCGTCGAACTGCTCGACGCGCTTGCAAAGTAGTACAGCGATGTAAGTGGGCGGTCGCACAAGCATCCAAGCCCACGGGTGGCAACCCGTGGGTCTGGAGCGTCTTTCCGCCAGCCATTCACTTTCAAAGGTAGGTGGCACGCCCAAACTAAAAAACCGGGTGCCATGTTGGGTGATACCGCGGGCGTCTCATCCCACGGGGCGCAGCCCGTGGGCTTGGAACGCATTTCCGCCATCCATTCAACCACAAGGTCACTCGCCGGTCTACACCATCTGCCCGCCGACCCAACGCAGCGCATTATAAAGCAGCCGAAGAAACTCTGCCTGGCGGAAATCGTCGACCGTGGTGCCCAACGTCGTGGCGAAGTAGCGTTGCCCGTGATCCGGTTCGCCGTCTTCGGTGCTCGTCCAGGCAACCGGATATCCTCCGGCCGCATCGGCCACGTGAAGCAGTGGGCGCCATCGGTCGGGCGAGGGCGCTACGGCCGGTGGAACGCTGGTTACGACGAACGGGCTCATCTCCGACAGCACCGCATGGTTTTGCCCAATGTCGGTCGGCTCGATGAGGATGCACTGAAGCGCGCGGAAACGGGGTGGGGGGGGACAGGGGAGTGTCGCAGAAATCTGCTCTTCGGGCGAGTTCACCGCTACGCCCGGCTCCGCGATCGTGATCGAGTGGGAGTCGAGGGTGAGCACCACGTCGACACCTACGCTGGCCGGAATCGGCAGGGTGATGTCGTCGAGCGAACGCCACCGCCAGGCGATCGTTTCGCCGCTGTAGTGTTCGGCAAACATCTCCAACGCGCCAAGACACGTTTTGAAGGCGATTTCAAAACCCGGCTCCGGGTTCGTGCGTCCGCTGGACGAACGGCCTGGATACCGGTTTTGAAACGGCTTCTTAAACGGCGACCCGCGTCGCACGACCACGCCCACTCGCAGGCGGACTTTGGGCTCGAATCCAAGAGCGAACTCTTCGGCCAAGATGCCCGGCGCGGCGCCACGCGATACGCCCACCGCATCGTGTGCGGCATGCATGAAGTATTTTCGGTGTGAATTGGACATAGCGATTTCGGCCAAAATGTCGTGTTCGGCACTGGCCGACAGGCAGGCCAGTGATACCCAACTCACCCAGGCAGCACCGAGGCAACCATCGTCGGTTGTCGTCTCATTGCCCTGAGGATACCGGCCATTCTCATCGTTCCGCGGTGGAGTGTCTAGCGATAGAACTCGGTATTGCGACCAATTTGTGGGTTCCGCGCGCCAGATGTGCCAACGCGGCAAAACTGATCGACTGCGGTGATCTGGCCGACCGTTGCAGCCGGTCGGGTTGTAGCGATGAACGTGCGAGATTGCCGTCTGTAGGTCCTGCTGGTCGCAACTCGGGCTGCGAATCGCGCGGTTCGGGCGTATAATTCTTGGGTAATGCTTCGTCGATCTTCGATTGGCGGATCGGGTGCCACGGACAGCTTGCATGCCGCGTTCAGCATTGGCTGGCAAGCAACCAGTGGCATCCGACTCGTCGTTTTGAACTTGGCGCAACGTTTGGCTTTGGTGCTTTCTTCTTCTTGCTTATCAATAGAAAATGTCGCAGTCCGCTTTGCCAGACGATAATTCGCTGGCTGCCGAAAAAGTTCGATCGTTTCCCCAAACGCCCGGCGTGTATCTGATGAAGGACGCCGCCGGTCGAGTGATTTATGTGGGCAAGGCGAAAAACCTCCGCGCCCGGGCGGGCAGCTACTTCCTCAAGGCGGCCGCCGAGGAGGCACGCACCGCTAAGCTGGTCACCGAAATCCGCGACATCGACTACCTGGAAGCCGAAAGCGAGATCGACGCTCTGCTGATGGAAGCCCGGCTGATCAAGGACATCCAGCCGAAGCACAACAAGGAACTCCGCGACGACAAGACCTTCCCCTACCTGGAAATTCACACCCGCGAGGAATTCCCCCGCGTGGGCTTCACCCGCGAACCCCAGCCGCGCGGCACGCGACTCTACGGTCCGTTTCCCAACCCCAAGGCGCTGCGCGGGGCGATTGGGGTGTTGCAGAAGATCTTCAAGTTTCGCACATGTACGCTAGACATCAACGAGGCCGACGACCGCTGGCAATGGTTTCGCCCCTGTTTGCTGGCGTCGATCCGGCAGTGCACGGCTCCCTGTAATCTGCGTATCTCGCGGGAAGAATACCGTAAGAGCATTCGTCGCTTGCAGCAGTTTCTCGACGGGGGACAATCGAAACTGTTAAAGCAGATGCGGCAGGAAATGGAAACAGCAGCCAAGGAGTTGCGTTTCGAGGAGGCCGCCCGGCTGCGCGACGAAATCCGCATGCTCGAATCGCTCGGCGAGCGTGGCGATCTGGAAACCCACGTGCAGCCCGAGGTGTTCGTGATCGACCCGAAGAAGGGCCTCGTCGGCCTGCAGAAGGTGTTGCAGTTGCCCGAGCGACCGCGGACAATCGAGGGCATCGACATCGCCCATATCGCGGGCACGGAAACGGTGGCCTCGCTGGTGAAGTTCATCGACGGGATGCCGTTCAAGCCGGGCTACCGGCGTCTGAAAATCCGCACGGTCGAGGGCGTCGACGACTATGGCAGCATCCGCGAGGCCGTCGCCCGACGTTTCCAACGGCTGCACGACTGCGGCGAAGCGTTTCCCGACATCCTGCTGATCGACGGCGGCAAGGGCCAACTCCATGCGGCACTGACGGCCTTCAGTGCGCTGGAGATCAGCCCCCCGGTGGTCCTTTCGCTGGCCAAACGCGAGGAACTGGTTTTTGTAGCCGGTTGCGAAGAACCGTTGCGATTGAGTCGCCGTTCATACGCGCTGCGGTTGCTGCAATACGTCCGCGACGAGGCTCACCGCTTCGCCCAGCACTACCACCACATCTTGCGGCGCAAGTCGCAGTTGGGCGAGTGAGGCGGCGAAAAACGGGACAGGTCTAATTTTCCAGCACTATCTGACCACACCCAACTTGTACCGTCCACTGCCGGAAAATTAGACTTGTCCCATTTTTCGCCCTGACTCCCCCCTTGCGTGGTGAGGTGGTATTTTAGGCAAAATATTCTTCCCGCGCTTGCATCGCCACCGGGCTCCGCTATAATCGGCGGTGTTACGATTGTCGCGATTGTAACACCGTGGTCCCGCCACGGTCCTGCCAGTATACCGGCAGCCGATGCCTGCCGTCGAGCACGAGCGAAGTTCGCTCGGCCGAAGCTGCCCACCTTTGGAGGATACGCCGATGAAATGCCGCAATGTGAGAATTCTTGGATGGGTCGTCGGGGCCGCGCTGGCCCTGGGGGTTGTTGGCGAGGTGTTTGCCCAGGATTGGGACTCTGTCGATTGGGTCCGCCACGATACATACCAGGCTGTCAATTCCGATGGCAGTAGTGCTTACCCAACGGATGGTTTTCCGATTCTCATGCGTGGAGTGGTGCTGAATAACAACGAGGATTGGCTTAATCCGACCGCAGACTATGATGGCGGAACCGAAGCAAACAAGGATTACACAGCTTGGGCTCTCGGCGGTGAGGCAGAGATTTTTGTACAAGCAGTGGACCTCTCGGGTGAGAGTTGGGACAACGCGGACTTCGGTGGGACAGCCGCCTGGATGGGGCAAAACTACGGCAACCATCCCTACAAATACCCCGGTGGGAATCCCGCAAAAAGTTACTCGAATGCTGAATGGTACGCCGAACTCAACCGGCTGCAACTGTGGCATCCTGAGACCACCTTGTCCGATTCGCAGTTGGTCCGCGCTGGCGACTTGATCGAGATTCGGGCTCGCACCGGCCTGCACTATTCGGGCAAGATGAACGTGAACGAAAACCACGACAATGACCCGGCAAATGACTTTGAAATTGTCATTCTCCAGAAGAACTATGGTATGCCAGACGCAGCAGAAATCGTTCTGAGTGATCTGATGGACGCTTCGAATACGTTCATCTTCGATGAAACCCGGCAAACTGGTGGCGAACGTTATCAATCGACCCTGATTGACGTCAAGCGGGTCCGGATGTTTCAGAAAGTGGACGGTTCTGGTAATCCGCAGGTTGACGACGAGGGCAATCCGCTGCTCGAACTCCGGGACGGCAGCGGCCGAGCGTTGGACATTACCCTGGGGGCGAGCGAAAGCTTCGCAACCGCCGAGATGCCAACCGGCTGGTTCGACGTAACAGGCATCATGAACCAGGGAGCCTATACCGGAAAGGGTGGATACTACTTGTGCGCCATGAACGCCGACGCCTTTGCTCATATGGCAGGCGACGCCGACGAAGACTGGGACGTCGATAACTCGGACCTCGGAGCAGCTTACGGGAATTTCACGAATGTCGGAGGCAGCGGCAAAACCTGGGCCGATGGTGACTTCGACGGCGACGGCGACGTCGATAACAGCGACCTGGGCGAGGCTTTCGGTAACTTCACCGGGCCGGTCGTGGCCGAGGCCGCCGAGCAATCGACGCTGATGGTGCAGGCGTGCGGTGACGATATTAGTGCGATACAGAGTACCGCAACTGGTACCGACTTAGGCAATCGGGCTGATTTGATCTACAATATCGTCACGGGTGAAGTCTTCCTCGACCAATCGGAAGCTGACGGTGGCATCATCACCAACTTCGTGCTGCAGACTGACGACGCAGATGGTTTTAATACGGGCGTCGTGAATTTTCCCTTCTATGAACTCTACATGACCGACGAGACTTTTGAGATTTCGCAGACGGACGCACTCGTGCGCGGTTTCGTCGGTGGAGATATCTGGAACCTTGGTGCAATTCTCGCCGCTGGCTTAAGCCAGGCTGAGTTGGAGGCCTTCTTCAGCAAGGCGATGTACGTCGGCGCGCAGGGAACGGGCGTGCAGAATTTCGACCTGCTCACCGTGCCCGAGCCGTCGACCGGCGTGCTCCTGCTCATGCTGGCCGCACTGGCCTTCTTCGGGAAACGGTGGATCACCAAACGTGGTTAGTGAATGATACGTGATCGATTTGCCCAGGCAACTCGGCGAGCCTTCACGCTCGTCGAGTTGCTTGTTGTTATCGCGATTATCGGCGTGCTCATCGGGCTGCTATTGCCGGCCGTGCAAGCGGCGCGGGAAAGTGCCCGACGGGCTTGCTGCACAAACAATATGCGCCAACTCGGCTTGGCGCTTCATTCCTACCACGAAACGTTTGGTTCTTTTCCGGCCGGCAATTATGGGCACCAGTCGCAGGTTGGCGTGTGCCCGGGAATGTCGAACATCTCAAAAGGCTGGGCCAACTGGATGATCTCGATTCTGCCCTATATCGAGCAGAAACCTTTGTACGACGCCTACGACTTCAGGGCATACAACGAAGACCCCGAGAATCAGACTGTCCGCGAATCGCTGATCGCGAGCTACATCTGCCCTTCTGATTTGCCAGCAACCGAATTGGTTGTGCCTGCCAGTGGCGCAGCAGCTACATGGAACCTGAATCTAGGTTACCGTCCTGGTTCGTATCGAGGAGTAAGCGGTCGAGCGAGCGACGACGGCGAGCATTTCCTGGATTCGGCGTTCGATTTGAACCAAGGCAGTTATGAACGGCAATGGCGTGGTCCGTTGCATTTAGTGGGCGTGCTCGGATTCGATACCGAAAAACTTCGTAACATTCGCGATGGTGCGAGCCAGACGTTGATGGTCGGAGAATCGACTACACGGACCGCGGAGTCGTTCCGTACGCTCTGGGCCTATTCGTTTTCGTACTATTCCATCTCGACGGTTACACCTCAACGGCGAACGTTTCTTGCCGATTTTGCCGAATGCCAAAAAACGGATGGGTTAGGTGGAACGCTGCCATGCAGCCGCGGCTGGGGTAGCTTTCACTCCGGCGGGTTGAACTTCACCTTCTGCGACGGTTCGGTCCATTTTATCAGTACGAACGTCGATCTAGACGCCCTGGCCGGGATGGCCACGATCGACGGGGGCGAGAACGTTCGTGCGGCCGACGTCATCTCGGAGTGAGCCCGCGTTGTGCAGAGTAATCAGACTCGACGTATCGTTCGTGTCGCGGATCGCTTTCTTCTCGTCACGCCATGTTGGCAATATGTTCCTCGCAGATTCGCTTGGTTAGCTCTTGTAGTTTTCGCACGCGGGCGGCCAGGTAGTCGAGTTCCTCGCGGGTAATCACGTAGTCGCGTTTGTAGCGGGCGTCGATATAGGCATTTTTGAGCTTCTCGAAACGATCTTTCTGTTCCGGAGTCGCTCGCGGGAAGACGGTGAAGAACTCGGCATGCAGGTTGCTCGCCTGCCGGTCGAGCTTTTCGATGTCGTGCGTCTTGGGCCTATAGCCGGTAAACGTCAAGAGGATCGCGCTGAAGAATCGTTCGGTGGCTTGATGAAGATAAAACGCAGCAATGCTGTGGCTGCTTCGATCAAGAGCATGTTGGGAATCAATCAAGAACTCGTTGGCACTGGTAAACCAGTGCTCAAAATCATCCCGGGCGTACCTCTGGTACTCGACTGGTTCGAGGGAGCGGACTTCGGCCAGTGTGTGACGGCCGCTGTCGAACAACAGCACGCCCTCCTTCTTAATGTCCACGTAGAAATAGCGACCACGCTCAAGGGCCTTGTTAAGGCGCCCGATGTTCTCGACGATGATCGACGAGCTCGGCTGATCCAACCCCAGCCGCTGCAAACGCCGACGGATCGTTGCGCTTAAACGAGCCTCACCGCGGGACGTGCCGTGGGACCGCTTCTCGCTCACCACCAGCAGATCGAAATCGCTCTCGTAGGTGTAGACAATGTTGTCTTCGGTGTAGCGGTCGTTGACCCAATCGCCCCGGGCGTAGGAGCCGAAGAGGATCAACATGGCCAGATCGTCGCCCATTAGCTCCCGGATCGCCTCGGTAATCTCGGCGAGTATCTCGGCGACCGGCTGGGAGCGTTCGGGAAGCGAAGTCTTCATGGAATGCGAAACGAATCCTTATGCCTTGTCGGCCCAGATACCGAGAGAGGCCGGCACAGCTTGGGACGCTCGATCCTTCAAGCTCGTGATCTTCCCCTGCCGACACTACGGCCTATTGTGCAGCCAGTAGAGCACTACTGCAAGAGGGGGGGCGGTAAACGTGGCAACAACGACGATTTTCTGTGGGTGGCACCGATGATTTTGCGGGGCGGGGGAATTCTTGTCGCAATGATGATCGCAAAATCGTCGGTGTCGCGAAGCGATGGGAGGGTGGCTGGCGTGTCGTATTCCTCCTGTTGCCAAGGCGATACCGACGAGTCTCCGGTCGCGTCCGCAAACGTAGCAGGCCATAGCACTGAAAATAATCGGTGCTACCCTGCTCTCTTTCAAAACCTAGCAACGGCGACACTGGCTGGTAAGCAGCCGGTGGCAACCGGCAGGGACTGTGCAAGTCGGAAGCTCTTTGCAGTCCAATCTTTGCGCACAAACCGCATGGTTTTTTTCGTCGCGCCGCTTGCCGAAATCGCGAAAATCGCTAAACTCATTTGTGTGGGATTTGAGCCCACCGGCAGCCAGGAAGGCAGCTACTTGTGGGAAACCGACCCATCAGCTATACTAGAGCTTCTTGATGATCGTAGACGGTTCGACTAAACCCGCAGAACACGCCAGTCAACGCGATGTCGCGACCCGACGAATTCATTCTCGGAGAGTTTCGTCGCACGATCGACGAGCGATATCGGCTGAGTGTTCCGCAAGAGTTGGCCGAACCGCTCACCACCGCCTCCAGCGACTGCTTCTTAGCCAAGGAGCGTGTGGGATGTCTCAGCCTGTGGGGTGCCGAGCACTGGCAGGCGAAGCTCGACCAAGAGGTCGAGTGGATCAAAGAGAAAATGCGCAAGGGCAAGCTCGACGACCGGGTCGCTCAAGTCCAGATCTTCGGCCGTCTACTCTCTACCCGGCACCGTTCGGTGCAGCTAGCCAATCGTGGGCGAGTACTGATCCCCGAGGGTTTTCGCGAGTTTCTCGGCGTGGAGCCGGGCGGCGAAGTGTTGGTAGTGGGGGCTGGCGTGTGCGTAGAGATCTGGAGTCCGGCGGCGTGGATGAAGTATCTCGAACGACGGATGCCCAGGTTCCGTCGCCTTTTCAAGCAACTTTCCGACTAAACGAAGCACGCGAGGCAATCTGCCGCCTTGCGATTACGAAACGCGTCCCCATGCCCGGCTCGGAGGAGTTTCCCAATTCCCCCGGCATGTCACCCGGTTGGGCTGCAAGTCACCAAGGATGGTACGTCGACGCAGGATGCGTCAACCATTTCCCCGGGCCGGGCATGGAACTTTATACTACGAAGAAGAGTTCGCTCCTCAGCAAAAAATCCGATCCTTGGTAAACGCAGGGCCCAAGTCTCTCGGAACTAACCGCAGGGGCCCTGAGGATCGCAAACCCGGCAGCGAAGTGTCACTCGCCTTGCTTCGCGGCCTTCATCTGCTGCTGGCCGGTCTGCACTTGGACGAACGCCATCCGGCATTCGTGCAAGATACGGTCTATCTCGTCGGATTCCTCGGCGGTGCGGTTGCCTTCCGTCTTTTCGTAGAGCATCTGGATCGTGTCGATGGCATGCTTCGCCGCATCCAGACGAACTTCCGGGCGGTCGCTACCCGGAGCCGGCAACATGCCTAACGACATCATGACCTGCAGATAAAAACTGCTAACGACAAACGTCAGCGAAGGCGGCGGCAGGTGGATGTTGTCCTCGGATTCTCCCGCAGGACTTTCTGCCTGCGGTGACGCTGCCTGTTGCTCGTGATGCAAGGCTTCCTTCTCGGCTTCCACTTGGCTCTTCCAGTCCTCGTCGACGTGGACCTTCTTCTCGCTAGATTCGTCTGGCATGGTAATTGTCCCTGGCTATTTTCTTAGCGGCAGTGCCTCAGAATTTTTGTTTCTCTCAACCCGGTAGCTGGAGGCCAGTGGCGACTTGTCGACTGGATGCCATGCCCACGCAAACGTGGCCATGGCATCCCGCTTTCCTTTTCCCTCTAGCTCCCAGTCCCTAGTCCCCACTCCCTACCTATGCCTCCAGTTCCTGCGTTCGTTCCACCCGTTGCGCGTGTCGCTTGATCGCCCCGCTAATGAATCCGGCGAACAACGGATGGGCGCTGGTCGGTTGCGACTTGAATTCGGGGTGAAACTGCACGGCTACGAACCAGGGGTGGTCGGGGATTTCGACGATTTCGACCAGCGACCCGTCGGGGCTGGTGCCGGCGATTCTCATGCCGTGGGCCGAAAACTGCTGACGGTACGCGTTGTTGAACTCGAAGCGATGACGGTGTCGCTCGGAAATCTCCTCGCTGTCATAGCATCGAAATGCTTCGCTCTCGGGGTCCAATTTGGCCGGATGGGCACCCAGACGCATCGTGCCGCCCTTGTCGGTGATCGACTTCTGTTCGTCCAGCAGGCAGATGACCGGATGAGGGTTGTCTTTGTCGAACTCGGTCGAGTTGGCTCCCGCCAGGCCCATGACGCTCCGCGCGTATTCGACCACCGCACACTGCATTCCCAGGCAGATTCCAAAAAACGGAATTCCCCTTTCCCGGGCGAAGCGGACCGCGTCGACCTTGCCCTCGATCCCCCGCTCGCCGAACCCGCCTGGCACGAGGATACCGTCGACACCGCCCAGCAGTCGCTCGGGTCCTTCGCGTTCGACGGCCTCGCTGTGGATTCGCTGAATCCGTACTTGGGCCCGATGGGCGATGCCGGCATGGTCCAGCGACTCATAGATCGACTTGTACGCGTCACGGTGCTCGGCGTATTTGCCTACCACGGCAATGCTGATTTCGTGTTCCGGATTGCGCAGCCCGTGCAGTAGATCGCGCCAGTCGTCCAGGTCGAGTGTGCCGGCCGGAAGGTTCAGCTTGCGGACGATCAGTTGGTCCAGGCCGTGGTCGACCAGGCTCATGGGCACTTCGTAGATCGAAAAATCTTTATCCTTCTCCTCGATGACCGCTTCGACCGGCACGTTGCAGAACAGGGCGATCTTGCGGCTTTCGTCGGAACTCATCGAGCGTTCCGTGCGGCAAATAAGGATGTCGGGTTGAATACCGATTTGCCGCAGGTCGCCGACCGAGTGCTGCGTGGGCTTGGTCTTCAGTTCGCCGGCTGCCTTCAGATAGGGCAGCAATGTCAGGTGGATGTAGAGGCAGTTTTCCTTGCCTATATCGAGCGCAAACTGGCGGATAGCTTCGAGAAACGGCTGGCTTTCGATGTCGCCCACCGTGCCGCCGATTTCGGTGATCACCACGTCGACATCGTCGGTGGCCGGTTTGGCGATGGCGGCCTTGATTTCGTTGGTGATGTGGGGAATGACCTGCACCGTTTGCCCGAGGAACTCCCCGCGGCGTTCCTTGTGGATGACCGTCTGGTAGATCTGGCCGGTGGTGAAGTTCGAGTCGCGATTCAGCAGGCTGTTGGTAAATCGCTCGTAGTGGCCCAGGTCCAAATCGGTCTCGCTACCGTCGTCGAGCACGTAGACCTCGCCGTGCTGGTAGGGGCTCATCGTGCCCGGGTCGACGTTGATATACGGGTCGAGCTTCTGCATGCGGATCTTAAGTCCGCGTTTTTCGAGCAACATGCCAATCGAAGCGCTGGTCAGACCCTTACCGAGCGAACTGACAACACCACCGGTCACGAAAATATGTTTGGTCATATAAACACCGTCCTGCGGATACCATCCTGGAGGGGTAGAGAGGCTGCGTCGTGCAAACGCCAAACCGTCCATTGTAGGCGCAGCGGGCGATTTGCAAAGCGGCGTCGGCGATTGGGCGGGAGAACTGCGGAGTCTGGTCTATTCCCCTCCCCCGGTTTCCACACTGCGGCGTGGGATGAAAGATAACCGACTTTGTAGTTTCCATGGTGCTGCGAGACGACCGCTTGACACGATAGTTAAGCACCTGTACTATTGGCGAAAGAGAGTTCGTGTCTGTCGAGTTGTGAGGTCGTTATGGAAACCAAGGAAGACCTGATCAAGGCCATGGCGTCGACGCTTATGCGGATCATGGCCAAGCACGCCAGGATCGAGGAATTGCCTGTGCGGTTCGATGAGGGCGTGGAACTCACGCCGAAGGAGATCCACACGATTCAAACGATCGGTCAACAGAAGCAAGTCAATGTCACCGATTTGGCGATTCGTTCTGGCGTTACCAAGAGTGCGGCATCGCAAATGGCCGCGAAACTGACAGGAAAAGGTTATTTGGAAAAGGCCTACGCGGACCACAGCAACAAGGAGTTGCGGCTGTCGCTCACGGAGTTGGGCTGGCGAGCGTTTCGCGCCCACGAGCGAATCCACGAAAAACACCTGGCCGATCTGGCGCAACGATTGAACTCATTCTCACTGCCACAGCTTTCCACGACTTCCGTCTTGCTGGAAGTCGTGGAGGGCGTCGTCGAAGAACGCCTGTCGCAGTTGTTGCAGGGGAAGTTTTTTTGGGAAGATAGTTCAGTTTCTTAATTATTATTGATTCCGAGGTTGATTGTGGAACACTTCGTTGCGTTCTGCCCCCGCAATCCGGGCTCCCGTTGGTCGCCCTCGTTCCACAAGCAATGCAGAACCCAATAAACCCTTGGAAACCGTGCCGATGCCCTTTGCCGGCCGCAGACCGTTTGAAAGGAACCTCCAATGCTCAAGCCGAAAACCGACTTCGAACCCATCGCAGTCCTCTCCATGGAAAGCGTTGCCTGTAGGGCCCTCGTGGAATCCGTGCGCATGAAGCTGTACGACCTTCTCGATACGCCGCGCACCCTGACGCGGATCGCGGCAACACTCGACATCGCGGATCGGCCGCTCGAGGCTTTTCTCGATTTGCTTGAAGCCCGAGGGCTGCTGGTGAAGACCGACGGCATGTACGTCAATAGCCCGGTGGCCTCCGAGTATCTCGTGTCGACTTCCGCGTTTTACCAAGGAAACGCCCTTGCACTGCACGAGAAGTCGAATGACTACGTTGTTCGGGAGATGACCTCATTGCTTCGCGGCACGGCCAAGCCCGTCGGCCACAGGCCCGAGACCTGGGCAGAGCCCGAGGCACTGGAGGGCATGGCGCAGTACTCATTACGGGGAGGCCTGCAAGACACCGTGCAGTTCGTCGCGTCGCTTCCCGGGTTCACGGCGATGCAACTCATGTGCGACATCGGAGGCAGCCACGGCTGCTACGCCATGGGATTGCTGGACCGGAATCCAGACCTGCACGCCGTCATCGCCGATCTACCCAGTGTGATTGCCGCCGCGACGATTATATGCCGCGAGGCGGGCTACGGAGAACGGCTCTCAGCCACGGCGTGCGACTTGCGAACCGACGCACCACCGGAAAGCACTTACGACTTGGTTCTCGCGTCCCACGTCCTGTACCCCTTTTGGGACAAGTTGGAGGAAGTGGTCGCCAAACTCGCCGCCTCTCTGAAGCCCGGCGGTTGGTTCGTCTCGCACCACCTCGACCCAACGAGCGATGCCTCTCGAGCCTTCTTTACGGCCGTGGACTTGACCACCTGCCTGATGGGTAATGTCAAGCATATCGTTTCCCCCCCTGAGCTCGAGGCCGCGATGGACAACGCCGGCTTAAGCAATCGAAAAACCGCAACCAGCGGGTTTCACGGTGAGAACGTGATTCTTGCCGCTCAACGAAAACCGTAGGCATGCGACGAAATCGGGACAGATCCGATTCTCGTCAGAGCGGTAGGGTGGCTCTCGATGCGACGGGAGGATTAACCGGCGTATTACGATCTTCTGGTTGCCAAGGCAACACCGACGATTTTCAGATCACGCCCTCACGTTGGCAAATCCTAACGCGGAAAACCATCGGTGCTACCCGGCCAGAGCACGTAGTGGATCGCACGGGCTGACAAGCAGCCCGTGGCACCCGGCATCGAAACCGACATTTACCCAATTGCATCACCCCGGCACAATCGCCGCGTGTTGTTCGAGTAGCGTGCGGATCTTCTTGATGCCGACGGCCCCCGGTGTCTTGCCCTCGCGAGCGGCCAGTGCGGCGGCGGCTCCGGCGGCTTGGCCCATGGCCATGCAGGTCGCCTGAACGCGCAGGGCCGAGTTGGCCAGCCGGTCGCTCGACGCGCTCCGCCCAGCCGCCAGCAGATTGCGGCTGCCTTTGGGGATCAACGCCCCGAGCGGAACCGTGGGAACCGTGCCCGGTTGCAGCGGCTTCGGAGTTACGCCGTGGCGGTCGTGCAGGTCGATCGGGTAAAACGCGTGACAGATGGCGTCGTCGTACACGCGGCCGGCCGTGTAGTCGTCGCAGGTAATGAGCGTTTCGCCTACGATTCGGTAGGTTTCGCGTACGGCCGTTTCCGTCATCATCGTCTGAATTTTGGCGCCTTCGCAGCCGGGCAACGTGCGAACGAAACGTAGCAACCGCAACAGCGAACGCCGCCCAGCGATGTTGGCCACCGTTTTGGTAACGGCCGTCGAGCAGTCGGCGCCGAAGATGTGTTGCGCGTTGACGCCGCCGCCACGGAGGAAGTTGACGAACGGAGCGTCGACGTGGCAATAGTCGCCCTCCTCGATTTCACCGTCGGCCAGGGCGTTGCGGTAGCGCCGCTGGATTTCGTCGGCGTCGAGTTTCTTGGTGTCGTAGCCGTGCAGGCGGAAGATGAGCGTGCCGGGCTGTGCGGTGTCGCCGCGGAGCCGGTCGAACCCCAGCATGCCCACCACGTCGGCCCCGCCGGTGCAGTCGATCAACTGTCGACAGGCCACCGGATAGCGAACGCCCTTGCCGACCACGTCGATTTGCCAACCGTCGGCGGTCTGTTCGGCCGAGAGCGGGAATTGGTGGTAGGCCAGCGACACGCCCGCCTTCAAGCAGGCTTCTTCGGCCAAAATCGCGTAGAGATAAGGATTCACCCTCACCTGCAAATGCGAATGCCGCTTGGGCGGTTTGGTGAAGTCGGGCAGTTGGCTGCCTTCCATCTCGACGGCCGCATAGACCAGTTCCCAACCGATCCCGGCGATCACCTGTTTGCCCCAGGCGTGGAACAAGCCCGGATGAGCGACGCCGCCGGTGGTTGTGGTCCCGCCGAGTTGCGCGTCCATCTCAAGCAGTGCCGTTTTCGCTCCCGCGCGAGCGGCCTGCAACGCCGCCACCACGCCGGCCGGGCCGCCGCCGACTACCAGCACATCAACTTCGCGCACCGGTTCGGTCGGCAGATCGTCGGCCCGGGCGAACAAAGGGCTGATGGCCAACGCTTCGAGTGTGGTCGAAGCCGTCTTCAGCAGATCGCGACGTTTCATGGTGGTGGTTCCGTTGGGGCCGGGAGAGTCTATACTCGATTCGTTCGAACGACTTGCCGCAGGGCGGGAGACTACCCCTGCTGGGCAATTGTAACGCATGCCAGCGGCAGACGCCAAATTGGCGGGAAACGGTCGCGCGTCGCCTGCAATAGTCGGTATGCACTCGGCACCACGACGAGGGATCTCGCAAAGGCGCAAAGACGCCAAGAGAGTCCCGGGATCACAACTTCCCCTGGTTCCCAAGCTCCGGCTTGGGCCCCCACTTTCCAGAAACTCTGCTTCGATAAACTGGGAAACGGATAATCCGTGGCCACGGACTCTGCTGCACTCAGCGCACAATTGAAACCAGCGTCAGACGTAGGGCTAACGAAGCGGAGCTTCGCGGAGTTGCGTTACCAAGCTGGAGATTGGGAACGAGTGGAAAAATCGCCTTATTGCCACGGCAACACCGACGATTCTCCGGTCATGTCCTCACGTTCAGCAAACCCTACTGCGAAAAACCCTCGGTGCTCCCCTGTTGGTCCTCGACCGTCCTTGTCGTACGCAATCGATGCCATATTCTGACAAGCCCTTCGGCGCCGAGAAAGAGTGCCGCGCCGATCGCTGCCTGAACGGCCGGGCCGACGAGCTGGCCGTAGTTGGGGTAGGAGATACCCGTCTCGCTTTTTAGAAACAAGTAGCTTGCGCAGAACTGGACGAAGCGAGGAATGGCCGCGGCGAGAAGGACCACGCCAATCGTCACGAAGGCAATGGTTTGAAGCGTATCCGCATCCAAGCCGGTTGTGACTTCTGCATTGTCACTTTCGGACACCAACCAGCGCGCAATGACATCGCTTTTGACAATCAACAAAATGCACACAATGAAGTAGACAAGCAGCGTTCCGAGCATCAAAAGTCTGACGACCGTAGTCTCCCCTCCGGGAGGATAGCCGAATCGAGAAGCGTAAAAGATCTGGGCATACATCCAGAGGTAATCCAAGCGTTCGACAAGGATATAGATCCCGATCAGCTTGAGAGCCAACGAAGTTGTCTTTCGTGCATCCATCTTTCTCCTCCTGCCGTGTACATTCTTCTCACGGTCTATGGTGGTTGACGGGACGAGTCCACTGTCGGGCATCTTGCGATTGCCGTCGTTGATCCTACTGCGGAAACCCTAGGAGCACAATCAGTTTAGGGGCGCTGACGGGCAGTGCCTTGCCGCTACCGGGGGGCGCACTTCGCACATGTGCAATAGCACGCACCCTATGTACTATTCATGTTTGCGTAGAAAAGATTGTGCCGGAAAGCCAAACATCTCCCGCAGCAACTGCGAAGCAGTTGAACAGCAAAAAGCCCAGGGTCGCGCAGCACACCTGGGGTCGCCGGGCGTGGTTTTCTACGTGCGCACGCTGGAGGGATACTCCGCCCTACGCACACCGCCCAACTCGTTCGACGAATCGTGCGTAGTCTTCCGGCGTGTCGATGCCGATGCTCGGTTCGTCGACCACGCCGACGACGATGCCATGGCCCGCCTGCAAGACGCGGAGCTGTTCGAGCTTTTCGGTTTGCTCCAAAGGCGACGGCCGCATCGTGGCCAGTTTCAGCAGGAAGTCGCGGCGGTAGGCATAGAGCCCGATGTGCTGATAGAACAGCGGTGGCTCGGCTGTGAGCAACTCGTCGTTCCACTGGCGCGGGTGTGGGATGACGCTACGGCTGAAGTACATCGCGCGACCGGCCGCGTCGAACACCACTTTCACGCAGGCTGGGTCTTCAAGTTGGCGACGGTCGCGAATCGGCGTGGCCGTGGTAGCCATCACGGCCGAAGGATCGTCTTCCAAGAGATCGACGACCAGGTCGATCGCCGCGGCCGACAATTCCGGCTCGTCACCTTGGACGTTGACGATGATGTCCACATCGTCCATCGCCCGGGCGACCTCGGCCACGCGGTCGGTGCCGCTGGGGGCGTTGGGGTCGGTCATCACGGCGTTGCCGCCGAAGGAGCGAACCTCGCGAAGGATCGACTCGTGGTCGGTAGCTACGCACACGCCCGACGGCCGGCGAGCTTTCAGAGCCGCTTCGTAGGTGTGCTGAATGACCGACTTGCCGGTCTCGGCGAGCAGGAGCTTGCCGGGCAGCCGGGTGGAGGCAAGCCGAGCGGGAATGACAATCTGGCTGCGACCGCCAGTCGGGCAGTTCAGACGTAGATTCGCGGCATCATGAGCCATGGCGAGCGGTTCTCCGTAACCTGACGTCTCCGTACCCCGGAGACGGCCCCCGTTTTAGCGAAATCCCCGACGGCGGGGTAGAGCGGTTTTTGTGGGGGGAAGTGGACGCCTTCCGCAGATCGTCCAAATGGTACATAATCCAGGAGACGTCGGCCGGCAGGCGGTTTGTGTATTGCGAATTGGCGCCGCCAAAGCGAGCGAATTCCCTGGGAGCGAAGCCGTTTTTCATGGAATTTCGCTTTACGTACGGCGACATTGGCTAACGCCGGCTGCCACAACCGCCGATTTCCTATGGCAATTAGCCACCCACCAATCTTGGGCCCGTAGCTCAGCGGTGAGAGCAGGGGACTCATAATCCCTTGGTCGGGGGTTCGAATCCCTCCGGGCCTACTTCGGCCGTTTCGCTAGGTTTTTGACTGTTGGCAGAGAAAAAGGCCGTAACCATTGGGGTTACGGCCTTTTCGTTTTTCTTGTTGGGTGACGAGCCGGGCGAGCCGTCGGGCAATGGGCCTTACTCGTTGAACTCGTCGCCCGTCTTTTTGGGTTCGTAGGCGTGGTCGCGCTTACGGAGCACCTTGGCCTCGATGATTTTGTCGGGTTCGGGCGGATTCATCGATTGGGGGTCGCGGCGTTGGATCTTCGGCAATACGTCCATGCCTTCGATTACGCGACCGAATACGGTGTGCTTGCCGTCGAGGAAGTCGGTGGGTACGAAGGTGATGAAGAACTGCGATCCGCCCGTGTCGCGGCCGGCGTGGGCCATGCTGAGGCTGCCCTGAAAATGCTTGCGGTAGTCGGGCTTGTAGCATTCACACGGGATGTTGTAATCGGGGCCTCCGGTACCGTCGCCCGTGGGGCATCCGCCCTGGGCCATGAATCCGGGCAACACGCGATGGAACGTCAGCCCGTTGTAGAATCCCTTGTTGACCAGCGAGACGAAGTTGGCCACCGTGTTGGGAGCCTCGTTCTCGAAAAGTTCGATAACGATGTCGCCCTTGTTGGTCTTCAGCAACACGCGGGGCAGGTCGTCGGCTTTGGCCTCGGCAGCGCGAATCTTTTCTTCTTTTTCCCAGGCCTGTTTTTGCTCGTCGATTCGATCAAGATAACGTTCGCCCGTCTCGTTCAACGTCCCGTTCTCCTTCGCTTGTTTGAGGTACTCTTCGGCGTCGTCGAGCTGATTGAGCACGTAGGCGGCAATGCCCGTGGCGTTGTAAATGCGTTTGCTTTTGCAGCCGTTGTCGATGAGAAGTTTGCCAAGCCGTTGAGCGCGGTCGTAATTGTCGGTTTGGGGAGCCCTGGGGCGGTTTTGGGTATCACCTATCGCTACGTCAACGAGTAGCTCGGTCACGTGGTCGTTGGCATTGGGAGCTTCGCGATACGCGGCTTCGGCTGCTTCCAGGAGCTGGTCGGAAAGCTTCTCTCCTTTGACGACGAACTGATCCCACTGTTCGCGGATTTTTGTGCGGTCGTCGGCGTTGGCTTCCTGGTATTGTTTGCGGAGCGTTCCCATTTCGCCCAGCAAGGTTTTGAATTCGCCGAACACCTGATCGAACTTGGCAGCGGCCGGCCCCTGCTTGGCGTCGGCGGCCGGTTGCGGCGCGGCTGCCGCAGCGTTGGCCGCAGGGGCCGGTTCAGCGGCCGCTTCCTGAGCCAAGATCACACGATTCAAACCACCGAGAACTAGAATCCCAAACAGCAACACGGCAAGTGTGCGTACGTACATCGGATCATCCTTGCATAAAAAATGACAAAGAATAGACCTCGCAAAGGCGCTAAGACGCAAAGGATCGAGAGTCTCTTAGGATCGACCGACAACTAACTTGACAATATCGCCGGGCAGTGCTTCGCGATGGCTCTCGCGTTTCGCCTTGGAAAACGGCAAGTTGTTTTTCAGGCAGTCCTTGGCATGTTACGTCTTTGCGAGATTCCCTTCGACTTTTCCCACGACAAGCAATACGGTACCATATCGAGCGTGCCTGTTCCACCGGGGGCAGGTGTTCCCGTGTGTTTCGTCAACTTGTGAGGAACGGGTGCGCCATGGGCAGCTTCTCTGCCCTTGCTTCGGCCGTAGCGAACAAGTCGCCACTGGCACCCGATTCGTCAATCGAAAGTCGGCAGAGCACTCGTACCCCCTTCTTGCGAGTCAGTTTTTCGAATGCCACCACGTAAACGTCGTTCTTCCGCACCACGCAACTCCCGCACCTCCCAAGAGCCCGTTGGGCTACGAATCATCGGCGGAAAATATCGAGGGAGCAAGCTGCGCTACGGTGGCGATCAACGGGTGCGGCCGATGAAGGATCGTACCCGGGAAGCGATCTTCAACCTGATCGGGCCGGAAATCAGCGGCAAACATGCGATCGACCTGTTCGCCGGGACCGGTGCGCTGGGGTTGGAGGCGATCAGTCGTGGGGCCGCTCGGGCGACACTTATCGAGCAGCACTATCCCACGGCCGCCATTATTCGCGAGAACGTTGCGGGATTGGGGCTGGAGGATCGCGCCGAAGTGGTTACCGCCAATGTGTTTATCTGGCAACGTCGTGGGCCGGAGTTGAGTGAGGAGCCGTGGTGCGTATTCTGTTCGCCCCCGTACGATTTCTTCGTAGACCGAACAGACGAAGTCCTCCGGCTGGTGGGGGAATTGATGGAGGTGGCGCCCGAGGGAACAGTTTTTACCGTCGAGTCGGATGCCCGATTCGATTTTACCCAGCTTCCCCTGCCCGATCGCTGGACCGTGCGGAACTACGCCCCGGCCGTGGTGGGGATCTTCCGGAAGGAAAAGGAAGGTGGTTTTCCGGGCGAGAACGGCTCGTAGGGCGAGAATTGTCGTGATATCAATTGTTGTGATAGCGAGCGTACGAGGAAGTCTGCGATGGACGTGATTAATATCGACGAGGTTTCGGCTTTCACCACTAAAGACGGCTCGGAGATTCGCGAGTTGTTGGCTCACCGCAATTCGTGTATTCGCAATCAAACCCTGGCCGAGGCCCGACTTCCGGAAGGTGCCAGTACGACGCCCCACCATCACCCGAAGACCGAGGAGATCTACTACATCCTTGAAGGTGAGGGATTGATGCGAGTGGGGGTGGAGACGCGGGCGGTGCAGACCGGCGACGCGATCGCTATCCCCCCCGGTGCCGCCCATCAGATTACCAACACGGGCAGCGTGCCCATGAAGTTTCTCTGCTGCTGTGCTCCCGGCTACGAGCACGAGGATACGGTTTTGCACGAGTAGGGAGGGTTAGGGGCTAGGGATTGGGGGGGCGGGTGGTTTGGCGTTTCGGAGATGGTTGCTGTCGAAAGCCGCGACCGGTGGTCGCGCCCGACGCGGCTGGCGACAGTCATGCCCAAAATTCTTGCCGGAAGACCAAACTCTACCGACTCGTGATATCACGGCAATTCGGCAATTCTTGCCCCATCGGGCTAAGCCGAAGCACCGCAAGGCGGCGTCCCAATTGCCCCGTTTTTCTCTCCTGGCGGGGTATGCGGCTTTTCTGCCTGTCGCATCTTTCCTGTTTTGTCATGTCCTGACAAATCTGCTTTCACTCTTTCCCGCTCGGAGTCCGATGTCCAAGAGTGATGCCGGTTGGTATTGCGCTTCGGCATGGAGGATCTTCGAACGGCTCCAGGGTTGCTCTTTCGTTGTGCCGCGATCGTGCTGTGCGCGGTTTGTGGTCGCTCTGATTGCAGGGCGCGAGGGGGCAATCGTGGGAGAGGTTCCTAAGGGGGGGACAAAGGAATGACCCGGAAGCGTCAGGACGCTACGTGGCCACTGGTCGGAATATTGGCTCTGTTTCTCATCTTAAGCGCGGTTTCGCCGAGGACTTGGGATCGCTTTGCCCGACCCCAGGCAGCGGCCGACACAGCGGCTGAGACACCGGCCGCCGTCGAGCCGGCCCCGCTCAAGTTGCCGCCGATTCTCAACGCGCCTCAGCAAGCGGTGCCGGAGGATTGGCAGCCGGCAACGGCCACGCCGCACGTAGGCCGCCAGCTTCGGGTATGGGATGCCGACGATCCGGTGGTCGAGGTGCCCGACCGGTTGGGCGAGGCCGCCGCGCCGCGCGAGATGCTTTTCGGCCCGCGGTTGTCGGATGCCGGTGCAGAGTCGTCGGATGCTGACGTAGAGTCGCGGATTCCGTTGATGGCCAACACGCCAGCTCATCGTCCTCCGCTGTCGTTGCCCCAGCGGTTGCCCCCTCCGCCGCAGAAACGGGTGGCGTCGACCGACGAGTCGTCGTTGGCGCCGGTGCTCGATCCGACGATCGTCTTGCCGTCGGAGACACTGGAACCGCCTCGGCGTTTGGAGCCACCGATGGCCCAACCCCAGCGACCGTGGCGTGAGCCCACGGCGCTCATCGAACGACTCCATTCACTGCAGGAGTACCCAGGAACCGAGCCCTGGTCGCGTGCCGGTTTGAAGTTGATCGACTCGCTGGCCGATGCTTCCACGCGATCGCCGCAGCACATTCCCGCCATTCTTGAGCAACTGGAAGACCATTGCGCGGCCGTGCTGCCTCTGGCCGATGCGTTGGGTAATCCGCCGTTGGCGAGTGAGTTGCGGCGAGCGGGACACGCCTTGTACCGTCGGATCGTCGTCTGGCGCGAGGTGGTTCCCTATCCCGAACCGCCACGGTTGATGGCGGCCGACACGACGATCGACGGCGAGCAGCTTGCGCTGGCATTGAACGATGTGGAGCAATTTGTTGGCGACACGCAGGCGGGCAAGGCATGGCGCGAGTATCTGCTGGTCGATTCATTGCGCGACTCGTTGCGCCGTCGGCAGGATCCCGAGGATGAGGATACGGTGCCCTGGCCGTTGCTGAATCGGGTGTTAGAGCGAATTGCCTCCCAACCGTTTTCGGACGAGCAGCAGCAATTCGTCGAGAGCCGGCCGATCGCCCGACTTCGCGAGCATCTGCTGCACTTGGCGTCTCGTCCGGTTCAGCCGACCGACATTCTTGAGCGGTTGGAACAGTATGAAGACGCAGGGAACACCAGCGATGCAGAGACCTTGGCTGCCGTAATCTTGCGGATGCGTTATTCGAGCGAGCCGCAACAGCAGCGTTTGGCCGAGCGTTTTCAGCAGCAGTACCGCAACGCCAACCTTCGGTTTTCGGTGGCCGGCGATCTGTTGAACCGTATGGTGCCCGAACGCGATCCGGAGTATGGCAACGTCTACGACACGGTTCTCGGCGTGCCCGTGCGGGGACGTAGCGTAACGTCGTCCGACGTGCAATTCCGTTTGATTCCCGATTCGCGGCGGATTCGTCTGGCGTTGGAAGTCAGCGGCAAGGTGGCTTCGCTCACCTCGGCCACCAGTGGTCCGGCTACGTTCTACAGCGACAGCATGGCAACCTACATGGGCATCAAGCCGATCATCTTCGACGCCCGGGGGATTCACCTTTTGCCGGCGAACGTTCAGGTGCTCAATAATTCGCGACTTCGGGCAGTAAAGACCACGCTCGATCCGATTCCGCTGATCGGGTCGTTGGCCAAGGAAGTGGCTCGCTCGCAACACGAGCAGAAGGCTCCGGAAGCCAACCGCGAGGTGCAGCAGAAGATCGCCGCCCGGGCACGGGCGCAAATCGACGACGAGGCCAACGCCCGGCTGCAGCAGGTTTCGCAGCGCATGCGTCAGCGGGTGGTCGAGCCGCTTCAGACGATGGAACTGATTCCCACGGTGATCGACGCTGAGACGACGGAAGAGCGAGTTACGATGCGGCTGCGATTGGCCGACGAAGGGCAGCTTGGCGGCCACACGCCCCGGCCTCGGGCGCCGTCGAGTAGCCTGGCCAGTTTGCAGATTCACGAGTCGGCTATGAACAACCTGCTGAGCCGATTGGAACTCGACGGCAAGACGTTCACCTTGCCTGAGTTGGCCCAGCACGTCGACCAGCGCCTGGGGCAGCCCGGTCTGTTGACGATCGACCCGATCAACGACGACGTGACGATCACGTTTGCCGCGAAGGACGCCCTGCTGGTTCGTTGCCAAGACGGCCGGCTCAGCCTGACCTTGGCCATCGCCCGACTGCGAAAGCCGCCGCGAAGTTGGAGAGACTTCAAAGTGCAGGCCTTCTATCAGCCGGAAATCCAGGGCCGTCTTATCGAGCTGGCCCGCGACGGCGTCGTCCAACTCAGCGGTCAACGGTTGCGTTTCAGTTCGCAGATCGCCTTGCGGGGAATCTTCAGTAAGACGTTTTCGAAGGACGAGAGCATCAAGCTTTCGCCCGAGCGTTTCCTGAACAACCCGAAGGTTGCCGATCTGAGGGTGAGCCAATTCGTGATCGATGACGGTTGGATCGGCGTTGCCCTGGGACCCAAACCCCGCGCGGCTCAACGCGAGCAAGTGGTGCGGTAGGCGTGGAGTAACAGTGCTTGGTTAATGTCGATTGACGGATCGGGTGCCAGTGGCAGCTTGATTCTGGTTCCCAAGCCGGAGCTCGGGAACCAGAGATGGCACCCGTCAATCGAGAGTTGACGGAGCGCTACCGCGACCCGTTCATCCCCTGCAGCAGGCTCCACACCATGCTGCGTCGCTGGGCGACGATGTCCATCGTGGCGATCGACGTCTTCGCGAGGATTTGGGCTTTGACCCATCGCGACGTTTCGGCGGCTACATCGGTATCGAAGATCTGGCTTCGTGCGCTGCTGATGTTCAGCTCCATGCCGGCGAGTACTTCTTGCGAGGAGTCGATCGTGTACTTCTCGAAGGCGCCGAGTTCGGCCCGAGCGCTGGTGATTTGGCTGCCGGCGGCGTCGAGGATGTCCATCGCTTGGGCAAGGTTGCCGCTGGTCAGATCGGCGTTGCCGCCGCTGAACAATTCGTTGAGCCGTCCGGCGGCGCCACCCAACGAGGCCGTGTTGACCGTGGGCATACCGATGGTTTTCGTGTTGGTCACGTCGGGTGAGAAGACGAATGTCATCGCGTCGCCGGCGATGGTAATTCGGTCGACCTCGCCCTCGAAGCCTTCGACGAAGGTGATCTCGGCCTCGAGCGACTCGGAGTTGATCGAGATCGTATTGCCTTGGCCGACGTACTCGGCGCCGTCGACCGTGGCGACCACATCGGTTCCGTAGGCCACGGTGTCGCCCGAGCCGAGAGAGCCTTCGAGGGCTTCGACGGAAACCATGGCATCGGAGCCGACATCCGTACTGGAAAACGTGATGGCGTTGCCGTCGACCGTGGCCGTTACGCCGGTTGCGTCGGTGTTGGAGTTAACGGCCTGCGCAACCTGTTCATACGTGGCCGTGGCGCTGAACTCCAAGGTGGTCGTGCCCTGGTTGCCGGTGATTTGCAGCGTCACGGCCTCGTCCAATTGGCCGTCGTCGTCGGTGATTTCGAGATTGGCTGTCGTGGCGGCGGCGGTCACTTCGATCCGAGGCGTTTGCGCCCCACCGCCAGCGTTCTGGCTCACTTGGATGTCGGCCACCTGCTCGCTATTCACCCCGGTGATCTGGAAGCCGCTACTGCCGTCGAACAGTTTGCGGCCGCCGTACGAGGTGTAGCTGCCGATGCGGTTGATGGCTTCCAGGGCGGCGTCGTTTTCCAACTGCATGGCGGCCACTTCCGCATCGCTGTAGCCCCCGCCGGCGGCAGCCACGATGTTGCCGCGGACCGTGTTCAGTAGATCATTGACTTCACCCAAGGCCGAGTCGGCCACATGAACGATGCCGCGCGCCCGGGCAGCATTGTCGCTGGCCGCGCGGATGGCGGTGAGTTCGGCGCGAAGGTCTTCGGCCGCGATCAATCCGGCCGGATCGTCGGACCCACGGTTGATTCGCGTGAGCGTCGACAACTTCAGGGCGCTTTCGGCCATCATGTTGAATGCTTTCGCCAGGTTGAATTGCGCAGTGAGATCCACGCCGGAAATGCCGGTGCCGATACGCATGGCTGCTATCCAGATTGACGAGGAGATTGTCGAGAAGAGGCAACGATCGGCGCGGAGTCCGACCAAGTAAAGCATAGCTTATGTTGAATTGGGGCCCGGGGGCCTGCTTGTGTGGAGGGGGGGCGTGGGTTCGACCCACCGGCTGCAACCGGTGGGCTTGGAAGGTTTCTCTGTTCCCTTACCCCTGGTCTCTATTGGGGCCTGCATTGCTTGCGGAACGAGGGCGACCAACGGGAGCCCGGTTCGCGGGGACAAAACGCAACGAAATGTTCCACAATTAACCTCGGAATCAATAGTCCCTATTTTCTTTCCAACTTGCCCTGCGCAAACCACGTGGTATGTTTTCACAACGGGTAATGTTGCGTTTTTCCAACGAGTTTCGCCTAGTCAACAAACGATTACTTCCGGCAGAATCCCGGCGATCGTTATTGGCCGTACAGACGACGCAACCGCTTGCCGATGGGCCGCTGGTAGCCCCACGAAGACAACCATTTTTTTCCGGAGCAACTACGATGAATTTCCGACATCTGCTCGCTGGTGCCGTCCTGGCCGTATTGTTCGTGCTTCCTTCGTCGAATGCGGTGGCCGGTAGCAACGGTTCGGTGAAGACCACCGTGATGATCAACACCTCCCAGCGCGAAGCAATTCGCCAGATGCCGCTGTTGCAGCGTCCCGACCGTCCGGGCCACTTCTACGGCAACACCGTGCGACGCATTTATCGCCGCCGCCACGGGATGGGCCGATAGTCGCCGCGTCCACAATCCAACACGCCAGAAGTCACCGCGTCAGAAGTCGCGCCTGTCGATTCCAAACCCAGGGGCTGCGCCCCCTGGGTCAGCGGGCCAACCTGTCCCGCAATCAATCCGGGACTCGATAACGGTCAGTCGCTGACCGCTTCGCGGATGAAACGCACCCGGGGACGCCCACCCTTGCCGGTGAGGTGTTCGGCCGGGTAGCGTTGGCGGTCGCGGCGGTTGTAGGGCGGGCGGAAATTATCGCCCTTGGAGAGAACCGGCTTGGTTTCCGGAATACCGCCAAAGGCTCGACTGCCGGCGGCTTGGCACGGGAACCAGTGGCCCTTGCCCTCGGCGTCGAGCAAGTAGAACTCGGGATAGCAGTGGCCCTCGACCCAAACGGTTCGTGCCGGGATGTCGGCCGCGCGGCAGATGGCGATGAATAGCGACGTGAGTTCCTCGCAGTCGCCCCAGCCGTCGTCCAGAGCGGCGACGGCCCCTTTCAGCGGGCCGTTCTTGTATTCCACGTTCTCGCGAACCCAATCGTAGATGGCCTCGACGTGGTTCCAGGCCTTCTCCTCGTCGACACCGATTTCCTTGGCCAGCTTGCGAATCTGGCGATTCGTGGTTTCGATCTTTGGGCTAGGGCCCAAGTAGGGACGAATATCACGATCGAGTTTCTTCACGTCGGGCAACACGAAGTCGTCGGTGTTGTCGGGCGGAAGCACCGTGCTACGGCGGATCTCCAATGTCAGCAGGGCTTTGACCTCCTCGCCGGCCGGGATCATCGGCATATGTACGACCATCATCTTCACGGTGTCGTCGACCATGGTGTACGAGACTTTCGCCCGGGGTGAAATCTCTTCGTCGACTACCTTGACTTCCTGCTCGGGCCACTCGATGGGAATCGGCACGTAGCCGACAATGCCCGTGCATGGCCCACCGCCCGCCGAAACGATCACGCCCGTGCGCAGTTTCTGCACGGTCGTGTCGCCTAGCTTAGTTCCGCCGGGCTCGGGACCCTTCTGGAATTGGCCGTGTGCCACGGTACCGAAGCAGAAAACAAGAGCAAGAGCAGTCAATGCAGTGATTCGCATCGCGGAACCTCGGGCGATGAAAGCAGCGGCGGGCGAGAAATCGACGGGGAGGCGTCGCCAAACGTTTGGGCCGCCTACGTCCATTGTAACATGACGAACCGCGGGGCGGGCGAAAAGGGACCAGGGGGCAGAGAATAGAGATCGGTTGGGGTGTCATGGGCGGCTTGCCTGCCTTTGCTTCAGCCGCGGCGACGGGCAAGCCATCACTGACTCCCGCGTGCGGAAGGAAGACACCCACGCAACGCATCCCAAGCCGTCTTTCCGTCAGAACCGGTGCATTTGCTCCACTTGGTCCCAAGCGATACCCTCTGTACTACTAACCTCAAAGATCGTTAAGTTTTTGACAAAGATTAGCGACCAGCGGGAGCGGCTTCTTGCCTGGGTGCGGTAGCATCGTTTGGTTGGCGGCCCTGCTGCCCTGTGTCAACCGAGATGAGACAACAGCTTCCTGAAAAAAGAGTCTCCGAGATGTTGGACATACCGCCTGCGACCCCCGACGAGAAAGGACGCGATTGATGGAGGCGGCCAGGCTGCACGCGCGAAATCGGCGGCGACTGCCGGTACTCTTGGTCGGAATGTGGTTTGCCACCAAGCTCCAACTGGCGGCGCGGCTGATAGAATGGCTGACTCCGATCCTGAAACGACCGGGCAAAACCGTGTAGGTCATGATCGACGGCGGCTACACCAAGCGGTCGTTTCTGCGACACGCGTGTTGAAGATCCCGAAGCTGGTCGTCGTCGGCCGCTTGCGCAAAGACGCGGCCCTGCGCGACCTGCCGGTGAAACTCAAGCGTGGCCAGCGTCGCGGTCGTGGCCGGCCACGCAAGTATGGCCCACACAAACTCAGCCTGGCCAAGCGAGCCGGACAACAGCAAGTCCGCAATATCTGGACGAACCTGACCGTGTACAACATGAATCTCTGGATGCATACGCTCGTGGAGTTGTGGGCGTGGCAACGACCTGGCGAGCAACTCTGCAACCGCAGCGACTCGCCCTGGGACAATGCCTCACGTCGGCCTTCGCACGCCAACCGACGTTAAGCCCCTCGACAACACATCATCCAAACCGAATTATCCGCAATCACCGCCCACTGGCGATTGCCGCGAAAAAAATCCAACTCGCCAAAAACCTCTTGGCCCTGGCCACCTAACAAACCACGTTTCCTCAGAAAGTGCAGACCCAAATACCAGAGACAAGAAATGCGAGGCACTAGCCTCGCCACTCGGTATCGTCGACCGTCGTTTTGAAGTCGGCTTCGATGCGATCGGGCAATGTTTCGTGGGCCACGGCGGCCAGGTCGGCCGCCGACGGTTTGCCGACGGTGAGCATGCTCGCCCGAGGACACTTTTGGCGCGCCACGGCGAACTCCTCTTCGCTCGTGTAAGCGTCGTAGTCGACCATGGGAAGGTTGCCTTGCATGATTATCGGCCCGGCATGGCGGGTGCATGCCGTGCAACCGATGCAGCCAACCGTACAGACGTCCTTCACGTCCGGCCCCTTGTCCTGGTTGGAGCAAGCCACCACGAGCATCTGTTCGGCCTTGAAGGGGACCATTGTGATGATGTTCCGTGGGCAGACGCGGGCGCAGGCTTTGCAGCCTATACACTTGTCGTAGTCGACCGTGGCTAAGCCGTCGACCACGTGAATCGCGTCGTAGTTGCACGCCTGGGTGCAGTCGCCGAAGCCGAGGCAGCCGAAGGTGCAGCCCTGCACACCGGCGACTAGGTTGGCGGCCGCACAGGTCATCTCGCCGTCGTAGGGTACCTGCACCAACCGGTCGGCCGCGTGGGCAGCACAATGTACGACCGCCCGATACGGGAAATGTTCCTCAACATCAACGCCCATGATCTCGGCCACACGCTGGGCGCAACTGGCACCGCCCGGTCCGCAGAGGTCGACTTCCGCACCCTGACCGACAATCGCTTCAGCGTAATCGCCGCAACCCACGTAGCCGCAGCCACCACAATTGGCGCCAGGCAGGGCGTCGTTGATTGCTTCGACTTTCGGATCCACCTCCACGTGGAACGCCCGATTGGCCGCGCCCAGCACGTAGGCCATGGCCACGGCCAGCAGGGCCAATACAAGGGCCGCCGTGATTACGGTCACCGCGGTAAGCATGACGGAAGTTCTCCTCGAAGTCGCGTTGGTTGCGTTTTTTTTCGGGAATCATAGTCGCTGAAGCGACCACGCCTCGAATTGCTAATCCCTAGCCCCTACCCCTCGCCCCTCGTCTCTCACTTCAACCACGCCGTGATCGCGGCGTGGATTCCCTTATCTACGCCGGTGAATCCCATGAAGGCCATGGCCATGATGCCGGCGGTGATCAGCCCGATCCCGGCACCTCGCAACGGCCGAGGAACGTCGCACATGTCGAGTTCTTCGCGGATCCCGGCCATCATGGTGATGGCAATCGTGAAACCCACGCCACCGCCGATGGCCATCGTCAGTGCCTCGGGCAGGCCCCACATCTGGTTCGGGTCCTGCAAGTGTTTCATGATTTCTAAACAGGCAAACAGGATCGCACAGTTCGTGGTAATCAGCGGAAGAAACACACCAAACGATTTGTACAGCGCCGGAAAAAACTTGCGAACGTACATCTCGACGAATTGCACCGACGAAGCAATCACAAAGATGTACATGATGTAGCTGAGCACAGATAGATCGACGATGACTTCGGGACTGCCGCCGACCATCCGCCAAACGCCGTTGGGCAGCGGTGCACCGGGCCGGAGGATGAAGTAAGTAAACGTCCAACTCAGCAGGGCGGCGATCGAGATTACGAACGTCACGGCGCAACCCATGCCAAACGCTGTATCCACGCGACGAGACACGCCCAGAAAAGGACAAATGCCCACGAAATAGTGCAGCACGAAATTATTGATCAGTGCCGCGCCGATGGCGATTTGAATGAGCAGGATCAACGTATCCATCAAAACGATTCCTTGGAGGCGATTTCCAACCCCGGCTTCAGGTTCGTACGCCCGCTGAACGAGCAATCTCAGTGGCAGTTTTATAACGGTTTCTTATTGGCACGGCGGCTGACCACCCATTCGACCAGCCCGAGCAACAGGCCCAGGGTGAGAAACGCGCCGGGCGGCAAGATCATGATGCCCCAGGCGTGCCAGCAACTGGGCATCACCGGCAAGCCAAACCAAGTGCCCGAGCCGAGGATCTCCCGCACCGTGGCGATGCTGGCCAGGGCCAGGCCGAAGCCGAGCGACATGCCTACGCCGTCGGCCAGGGCCACCGGTACACTCTGCTTCGACGCACAAATCTCGCAACGCGAAATGATCAGGCAGTTCACGATGATCAACGGCACATAGGGCCCGAGTTGCTTGCTCATCTGGTAAAGATAGGCCGCCAGCATACGGTCGGCGATCGTCACGAACGTGGCGATTGTGAGCGTGAAAACGAGGATTCGCAAGTGTGGCTTCAACAGGCCGCGAATCAGACTGATCATCAGGTTGGCCGAGATCAACACAAACGCCGTGGCTGCCGCCATCGTGAGCGCCGGTTTCACCGCCCCAGTGACCGCCAACGTAGGGCACATGCCCAGCAACTGGCGATATACCGGGTTCTCGGGCAAGATGCCGTTGATAAACCGTTCTGCGGCCGTGGGACCGTCGTTCGACATGGGACTAACTCGTTTTTTATTGCTCTGGTTCCCAGGCTTCGCGTGGGAACCCACTGCAGGACGCTTCGCGTCCGTGGACTGTTGACCAGCGGTGCCTTCTGTACAGGTTGATGCTCTCTGGCGGAACCTCGACGCGAAGCGTCGTACCGCGTGTTCCCACGCAAAGCGCGGAAACACGCGAGAAAGGCAGACTAATTGTGCGTTTCCATCCCGAAACACGGCAACGCGGATTAACCCCTCACCCCGCGGCTCCTCTCCCCAAAGCGGCGAGGGGAGATGGCTGTTCCTACTACCGCGCCAATTCCTCTTCCAGCGCCTCCTTGACGTTGTCGATCGTGGCGTTGATGATCGCGGCCACGCTCTCCGATGAAATCGTCGCCCCGCTTAATGCACGTATTTCATTGGTGCCGGCGGCCGGCGAGGTTTTCACCACATTCAACGGCTCCCGGGTGGATTTGCCGGCAAATTGGCCCTGAAACGTTTCGCTGGTGATGAAGTTCCCCAGCCCGGGCGTCTCTTTCTGCTCCAACACGTAGATGCCCGTGATGGTCGCCAGGTTGGGTGTGAGCCCGACGAGCATGTCGATGCGATCGGCAAAACCTTGTCCGCTGGAAGGCAAAACCCAGCCCAACAACTGACCGTTTTCGTCGGCCACCCGGTACACGCCCTGGGGTTTTCCATTATGGCCGGTCAATTCCAGTTCGACCGTATGCGCCAAACTGGCTCCCGGAACAAGCTTGGGAATGACCTCGTAGGTTTCGTTCTTTTTATTCAGGGCGATCTTGGGCCCCAGCGTGGTTTGCACACCGGCCAACGCGCCGCCATAGAGCAGGGCCAGCAGAATTACCAGCCACGCCTGACGCAGATAGCCTGGTTGTTTTTTGGGCGACGACATAACGTTTATGATTTGGGATTTATGATTTGCGGTCTGCGAATCCACAAGCGGCTAGCCTCTAGCTTTTGGCCACCGCTCCCCCCAGGGGCTTCGGAATGGTCCACCGGTTCAGCAGGGGCACCAAGGCGTTCATCAGCAGAACCGCAAACATCACGCCCTCGGGGTAGCCACTGAAGATTCGAATAATCACCACCAACACACCGATTCCTGCCCCAAAGAGCAGCTTGCCGTTTGAGGTCAATGGGCTTGTCACGGGATCGGTCGCAATGAAAAAGGCGCCGAACAGCAACGATCCGCTGATCATGTGTTGTAGCGGAGTAAACGCCGTCAGATGGGCCCAATGTCCCAATTCCACCGAGGCCAGAGCAACGATGAAAATGCCGGCCGGGATTTCCCAAGAGATCACCCGACGGACGAGCAAATAGCCGCCGCCGATGACCAGAGCCAACGCACTCGTCTCGCCAAGCGAACCGTTTACCCAGCCGACTAGCAGCGTCCACACGTCTTCGGCATGCTGAAATTCTACCTGGGCCGACTCGGCCACCACTTTGCCAGCCGACAGGTCGGAAGCGAACTGCTTGGCCAACGACAGCGGGGTGGCCCGCGTGAGCACCTCCAGCTTGGCTCCGGCGAACACGTAGGCCGAGGCCCCCAGTTCTTTGGCGAAACTAAGCATCACGAACGCCCGGCCGACCATCGCCGGGTTGAAGATATTGAAGCCCAGTCCACCAAACACCACTTTACCGAGCCCGACGGCCATCACCGAACCAATCACCCCCACGTACCAGGGCGCACTCCAGGGCAAGGACAGCCCCAAAATCACGCCGGTAACGGCGGCCGAGTAGTCGCCGATGGGCGTCGACTTGCGAGCGGCCCAGGCACAAAGCGTTTCGGTAACCAGGCAGGTCAGCACACAGAGTCCGACCTGCACCACGGCATACCAGCGAAACACGACCACGGCCATCGCCATCACCGGCGCTAAACCGATGAGCACATCGATCATCATGCGCCGCGTGGTGAGCGCGGTATTCGACAAGTGCGGCGACGGCGCCACGTGCAACGCGGCCGTATCGTTGGTTAGAGATGGAGTTTTTTCAGCCATGAATCAACGTATATGTCGAGTTGTACTACTGCCTCGCCAAACCTATATATACTCAAACCGAAAACAATTGCGATCTAAAGGGTCGAGAGACGAGGGATTAGGGACGAGCATCGTCCGTTTTTGACCTGCGTTTTCTCGTCCCTCGTCTCTCGCCTCTAATCTCTTGGCATGGCCTTAGTCAACGCTGCGTGCTTCGCCAGACGCTTTCAGTTTGAGTAAATATACGGGTGCCATGCCCACGCTTGCGTGGGCATGCTCACACCGCTTCCAAACATACCCACGCAAGCGTAGGCATGGCACCCAACCCGCAAATCGAAATTTGACACAGCACTACTTTCCTTGTTTCTTCTTCTGGGCCATCACCTTGCCCATGCGAATCAACTGCACCAGCGGCAAGCTGGCCGGGCACACATAGGCACAGCAACCGCATTCCATGCAGGAGCCGATGTGATACCGCTGGGCCAGTTCCAGGTTACCACTTCGGGTAGCCAGCGCCAGCCGGGTGGGAACGAGTTGCATCGGGCAAACGTCCACGCAGCGGCCACACCGCACGCACGCCGTTTCCCGGGCCTTGCGAATCTCGCGATGGGTCAACACCGTGATGCCGCTGGTCCCCTTGGTCACCGGAACATCGAAACTGCCCAACGTGAAACCCATCATCGGGCCGCCGGCCACTACGCGGGCAGCATCCTCACGCAGCCCGCCACATGCTTCGATCAACACCCGGTAGCTCGTGCCAATCGGCGCCAGCAGGTTTTTCGGCTGTACGATTCCTTTGCCCGAGACGGTAATCACACGATGCGTCAACGGTTTTCCGCGAAACACGGCCCGGGCCAACGCGGCGGCTGTGCCCACATTGACGACCACCACGCCCACGTCCAACGGCAGCTTGCCGCCGGGGACCTCGCGTGCCAGGGCGGCCTGAATCAGTTGCTTCTCGCCCCCTTGCGGATACTTGGTCTTCATCACGGCCACTTCGGCCCCGGTGCCGTCGACCGCCCGGCGAATCGCTTCGATCGCCTGGGGTTTGTTGTTTTCGATGCAGATCACCACCGATCCGGCACCGCACGCCCGTTGGGCCAGCAGAGCCCCGGCGACTATCGGCTCGGGATGCTCCAGCATCAGGCGGTAGTCGGCCGTCAGATACGGCTCGCACTCGCACCCGTTGATCAACAGGGTGTCGATCGGTTTCTGCTCGTTTCGGGCAAGCTTCACGTGGGTAGGAAAGGCCGCACCGCCAAGTCCCACGAGTCCGGCTGCCCGAACCGCATCGACAATCTGTTGCGGTTCGAATTGTTCGACATCCTCGGTCGGCCACGGTCCGCCGTAGAGATCTTCGACCAGCGCATCGCCGACCAGCGGTTGCTCGTCGGCGGCAGCCACGGGAACCACCGGCACGTGGCGTCCGTTGGGCAACGTCGTCACGCCACTGCGGCCGACCACCCCGCTAACGCTAGCATGTACCGGGGCCGACACAAACGCGTTGGCTTCGCCCAGCACATCCCCCATCGCCACCTCGCTACGTGGCTTGCACACGGCTTCGCAGGGGGCGCCCAGGTGCTGCAGCAGGGCAATCCGCACCTCAGACGGCGTGGGCAGAACCTCGATGGCCACATCCGACGCCAAGTGCTTGCACTCGCGAGGATGCACTCCCCGCGGGAAAGTATGGCGACCTGAAGTGGATTTGGCGACAACCATTATTCACTAGCCTCGCGAACTCGACGAAAAACCCGACCCAAGCCCATCGCTACGCCCACGCCCACGGCAAACCCCGCCAGGGCTGCCAGAAACTGAGCATCCCGGCTTTCTGCCAAGAGAGTCGCACTGACGATGGCCAGCACAATGGGCAACAGGAAGACGGCCATCGAAGCGACGGCCAATCGCCCCCCACGCAGAGGCTGAACCGTGGAAGGTGTCTCCTCGCACACCGTTTGCGCCGCGCAGCCCGAGCAGCCGGGGCAGCTAACAGCCTCGTCGGCCAGTACGTCAAGCGACGGGAGACTCTCTTGGGACATCCCTAATTCGGCCTAGACGGCCAAGAAAACGGGGGAGCCAACGGGGTTCCGCTGGACAGCGTTCTATGGGAATCCACTGTTGTACGTGGAAATCGAAGCCACGTCTACGCCTACTGGCCCCAATCCGGCCGAACACCGAACGATTATTCGTCGGTGTAGGCTATTCGTCGGTGTAGACACGGGTACTGACCTCTTTGGTCACCGGCGTACGCATCTCATCGGTGAGCAATTGCACACGCAAGCGGAGATCGCCCGGCTGCACCCCCTTGGCCCGGACTCGGTAGGTCGTGTCGGCCTTGGGAGCCAGTCGAGAGAGCCCATCGAACAATACCCGACTCCCCTCGACCGAATTGCGGGTGGGACCGTCGGCCGCCACCGGACGCATTTCGGGCGGCATCAGCACGGCAACGCGGAGATTCGTGGCCGCCTTCGATCCCTGATTCACCACGCGAATCTCGTAAGTGGTTTCGCCGCCAATCTCGATCGGATCGTTCGTATCGGCCACGGTGAACATGATGGCCGCAATGCCCTCGACCATTACCGGTTGCTTCTGCTCGGCAACCAGCCCCTTGGCGGCTGTACCCTTCAGGTGAATCGTCTGCTCGCCGGCTTCAATTGGCAGGGCCACCAGCTCGACCGTGCCCGTCTCATTGACCGGAAGCTGTTCCAACTGCCAGTGAACCGTACGACTGGTCTCTTCGTAGTAGCCCGCGTTGTTGGCCTGAACAAACTTCATTCCCGCCGGCAGATGGGCCACTAGTTCGACGTCTTCGGCCGGTGCCGTGCCCGGGTTGTGTACCGAAAGCTGGTAAACGGCTTGGCGTTCCAGATAACGTCGCTTCGGCCCCACGACGGCCACATCCAGCTCGGGCGAAATAACCTCCAGATTCAGCCGATGCTCGGCCGACAAACTGGCATCGCCTCGGGCGGAGAGGACGTTGGTCATCGGGCCCGGTTTCTTTGCGTGCAGTGTCAGTTCCAGCTTGCGCGACTGGCCGGGCGGAAGATCGCCCACTTCGTATTCCAAGTCGGTCCCGCCCGGATGCTCCAGGCCGGCCGGAATGTGCTCTTCAAGCACAACGCCCGTGGCCACACCCGTGCCGGGGTTCGAGACTTCGATCTCCAGGGTAAGTTCCTCGCCAATGAGCGCCTTGCTCGGAGCCGAGGTCCGCACAACCAGCTCCGGCTTGGTCGACACGCTGCGTGCGGTGGCCGCCGCACTGAAGAGCACTCGGGCGACCGAGCCGAGCTCGCCCTCTTCGGTCGGCATCAATTCCATCTCAACGGTGACTTCGGCGTCGGGCTTCATGGTGCCCAACCGCCAAACCAACTCGCCGTCGGCCTCCAAGCGAGCTTCCGGAGTGGTACCCAGCAACCGAGTGCCCTGGGGAACCTGGTCGCGGATCTCAACATCCTCGGCCGCCACGTTGCCCGTGTTACGCACGATAACGCTGCACTTGGCCGCCTTGCCCACCTGAACCTCGTTCGGAGCTTTTTTCTCCACAGTCAACTGGGGCGACTGCGGACCTTCGAGTTGATGGTTGCCTGGCCGACCCGACCCAACTGCGTCGGCTGCCGGTCGGCCATCGCGATCCTGCTCGGCAGAGCGGAGAAATCCATCGGCTCGCGTCGAAGTCTCTTCGGAATAATCCGTACCCTGGGGGAAGTCGGATGCCGACGGAAGCGTTCGGGCAAGCCCCGCACGAGTCGGTTGGGGGAAGTCGTCGGCCGCGGCTCGGGCGGTCAAATCATCCGATGTGTTTCTCGCCGTCGGGCGGGCGAGCGGACTTTCGGGAAAGCGGCCCGGTTCGTTCGCCGGACGATCGGCGTAGCGGTCGTCCGATGCGCCATTTGTCGGCGGAGGTCCAAGCAACCCGGCCGGCGGATCGAGGCTCGGACTACTGTCCGGTACCGGTTGCTCGTGGCTCACCATCGCGTAACGATCATCCTCGCGAAGCGCGGGCGACTGAGATCGCACGTTGTTCGCGGAATAATCTCGTTCGGCAACGGGAGGATCTGTTGCCTGCAATTGACGATCCATCTGGGCGGTAAACGGATCGGGGCCCATCTGAGGAATGTCCGCCCCGGGTGGTGTTTCAGCGTCAGGTTCCGATGCCCGAACAACGCGAGACTCCGGTACCGGCTGCGATCGCAACGGATTCCCGCCGGAAACCAAGCCATCGCTTTTGCGCAACGGATGGGCATCCGTCGGCGGCACGATCGGCCTGGGGGCTCCAGTATCCGTTTCGGCATCGGCGTGGCTGGCTGCCGTCTCCTGAGGTGACGCATCTTTCACGCCACGTTGTGCTTGGGCGATTGCAATCAACCCCAACACGACCACGGTACCCAGGGCAGCAATCCGAAGTATCAGACGTTTCATGGGATAATCCCCAACAGATCGGACAAGGAACGAATTCACCACGGCCCCATCGCACCGCCGTCGAGCACGGGCGCGCAGCCATGGGAAAATGTGGCGTGGCTAAGTACCAAAATGCCCCTTTTAGGAAAAGGCCAATTCTCGAAAAGTGGGCCCTTGCCGTGAAAATCCCGGGCCATTCCAGCCGCTCACGGCTTCACCCGAGCAACTCAAGTGTCGCCCATTGCCCTTTGCTCGTCCTCCGGCCCATACCGCCCACGGTACTCCTCGGCCGGGTATTTCTGCTCGTTTTTCGCCATTTTCCGACGGATAACCGTCGAAAGATCGATCCGAAGCTCGTTGGCCATCGCCAGGGCGTAGCAAAGGACATCGGCCAGCTCGTCGCCTACTTCGCCCAACTTCTCCGGCTGATCGGCCACTTGGCGCGAGGCGTCGGTCGTGAGCCACTGGAAGTGCTCCATTAGTTCGGCAGCTTCCACGGCCATCGACATGGCCAGATTCTTCGGCGAATGAAACTGATGCCAATCCCGGCGATCGACGAAATCGTCGACCAACTGGCGAAGTTCGGCAACCGTAGTTGTGCTATCGGGCATGGAAAACGGAGTTGGGAGTTCGGTGTTGGGAGGAAGGCGGCACAGCCACCGTAACCGCTCGCGGCTTCGCACCTACTCAAACCCCGGCAGTGTCAACTGCCGTGGCGGGTGAATTCGCTGTTGATAACGTCGCCGATACCCCTCGGTCAGGTGTACCATGACTTCCATGACCAACAGGTCGGCCCGGGTCATCACATGACGTGTACTTCGGGTACCCAACCCGCCGAGCATGCGCTGCACAACGTGAAGGTGAAGCTGAAGAACCTGCTGGGCAGACAACCCGGCCGAGACGAGCAAACTGGCCAGGCGATGCAGTTCGCACGTAAGATTGCCCGATCCCATGATCACGTAGGTCCGCAACAGTTCGTGGTAATGGTCGATCAACTGCGGCGGCAGATGGGGTGGCGCCGCGAGATCGTCGAGCGATCGGAGCATTTCCGCCTTGGCCCGATCCACCTTGCCGTTTTCATCCAGCGTTTGAAGTTCGCCAAGCAAGATCCCCTGTTGGGCCAGCAGTTGCTGGGCCTCTTCATGTTCGCGTTGCAGGCGGCTCTGCTCAGCCTGGCTAAGGCGCTGGTGCTCAATGCGCAACTGGTAGCGCTGGATCGCCCGAGCGGCCTTCCAGATGAGGTTTCGGGTGGTCGCTGTATGAACACACACATACTCGTCGCCGCCGACTTCATAGCAGAGCACGGCCATTTCTTGCTCGCTCTGGCTGCCGAGCACGAGGATCGGTTCGTTGGCCCCTCCAGCCCGATAGCCTTCGATCAGCTCCAGGGCATCGAGTTCGCCCGGTTCGTGGCTGAGCAGAACGATGTCGAAGGCCTCGTCGCGGAGTCGCGCCAACCCGGCCGTCGAGCCCACGGCCTCCTCGAGAATCACCTCCAAGGCGCTGTCGGCCGCAAAGGCCTCGGCCAGCCAACCGCCGGTGCGTCCTCGGGTAGCGATGTACAGTGCGCGAATCCGCGTAGGCAACCCGCTGCATGCAATCGACGGAGTCGCAACGGTCGACATATAATCCTTTAACGTCGCACCCATAACGTGCGTCCTGCGTTTCTGACGGGGAAAAACGTGCAATTGCGCAAGTTGGCGGCCGGTACTCTAACGACCACCCCCAACCGGGTCAATGGCGACAGAGCCTGGCTCCGGCCGCTCGCGGCTTCCCCGTCCAATTTCACCCTTTCAGCTTTCCGCTTTCAGCTCTCAGCTTTCCTCTCTGGCTCCAGTGGAAACGCCAGTCAAAACATGCGACAATGCTGCCAATGAAAGCATTGTCCCCTCTGCCGAGGAAACCATATGACTAGGTTGGCTTATCTCGATTGTCCTAGCGGGATCAGTGGCGACATGATGCTCGGCGCCCTGGTCGACGTCGGCGTTTCACTCGACGCACTTAATGCGGCCGTCGGCTCCCTGGGATTGCCCGGCTGCCGTCTCGTCGCCCGGGAGGTCCGCAAATGTGGGTATCGGGCGACTCAGGTCACGGTCGAATACGAGCCGGAACACGCCCATCGCCACCTACACCACATCCTCACGATGATCGACGCCGGTGAGCTCTCCGACCGGCAAAAAAAGCTTGCTCGAGCTGTCTTCACCCGGCTGGGCGAGGCCGAAGCCGCTGCCCACGGGGTCGACATCGAAAAAGTACACTTCCACGAGGTGGGCGCGGCCGACTCGATCGCTGACATCGTCGGCGCGGCCGTCGGCTGGGACCTGCTGGGGGTCGACCGCGTGATCGCTTCTCCGATTCCCACCGGGACGGGTAAAGTGAAGATCGCCCACGGCGTTTGTAGCATTCCTGCCCCAGCCACGGCCGAATTGCTCCGTGGCGTGCCTTTGGCCGCCTCCGACGTGCCCTACGAATTGACCACCCCGACCGGCGCCGCCATTTTGAAGACGATGGCCAACGACTTCGGACCGTTGCCGGCGATGACCGTCGATCGCATTGGCTACGGGGCCGGCCAACGTGATCTGGAGGGCCAACCCAACGTGCTGCGGCTGCTTGTTGGCCAAACCACCGAGAGCCGTACGACCGATCGCGTCGGCGTGCTGGAAACCAACCTGGACGACACCAGCGGCGAAACGATTGGCTACTGCATCGGCCGGCTCTGGGACGCCGGCGCACTGGACGTTTTCACCACGGCGATCCAGATGAAAAAGGATCGGCCCGGCGTGAAACTCACCGTGCTCGCACGCCCACAAGACGTCGGTCAACTCGAAGCGATCCTGTTTCGCGAAACGACCACCTTGGGTGTGCGCCGCTGGACGGCCGACCGCAGCGTGCTTCCGCGTCAGAAGCACGAGGTCGAAACGCCTTGGGGATCGGTCGCCGGTATGGTAGGCTGGCTCGACGATGGGCAACCGCGTTTCAGTCCCGAGTACGACGCCTGCCAGCGGATCGCCCAAAAGCAGGACGTTCCACTTCGGGCGGTCTACGAAGCGGCCCATCGCGCGTTTACCCCAGATAAGGTAACGCGAGTCGAGTAATCAACTGGCCTGTGCCAGGAACGAACCCCTATGTTTCTGTTCGCCAAGATGGAATTGACCGATCTGTTCTTGGTCGCCGGCATTGCCCTGGTGACGGCGTGGATGCTGGGGCGTTCGCGGCGATTCTTCCGCCGTTCGCGTTCCAGCGATCCGATCGTCCACACGGAACGCCCTGCTGCGAAAACCCCAGGTATTCCCGTCGACGCCCCACCCGAGTTGCTCCGCTGGGAAGTCCACATGCAAGAGACGGCCCGCGAACTCTCGGCCCAGCTCGACAACAAGATGCGGGCGTTACAGACACTCGTCGCCGAAGCCGACCGCGCCGCCTTGCGTTTGGAGCAAGCCCGAGCGAAGACACAGACGACTGAAACAAGGCAAACCGTCCTGGAGTTGCCGTGCGAAGGCGTACAAACACCCGAGGCGGCAGGCCGGTCGAGCGAGGAAACGAAAACCTCGTCGCCTGCATTGACCGAAGAAGCGATCAAAGAAGAAGCCTACATCCTGTCCGACTACGGCTTCACTCCGCTCGACATCGCCAGTCGCGTCGGCACATCGGTCGACGAGGTCCGTCGTATCCTCGCCGAACGATTATCGTAGGGCGGCAGGGCCGCCAACCAAACGATGCTACCGCACCCAGGCAAGAACCCGCTCCCGCTGGTCGCTAATCTTTGTCAAAAACTTAACGATCTTTGAGGTTAGTAGTGTAGCGCACCCAGAGAAAGTCTCTTTGCCACGTGTCGGGTGCCGCTGGCTGCTTGTCAGCCAGTGGCTTTTCGTGGAAGTCGGAATGCCCAAGCTTCAATGACGAAGTGTCCGTCATCCTGAGCGCAGCGAAGGATCTGCCCCGCCCCGACGAAGAGATTCTTCGCTCCGCTTAGAATGACACGTGCCGCAGGCATGCCACAAATCGCGTAGCGACGCCGGGGCCCGAACCACTCCAAAACATAGCAACGGCGCGATCAGACATCCCCAATACTGATTGAAGCTCTGCCCAACCACGGCAAACGCAGCGACGTAAAGACACACGGTCAACCCGACTCGCGTCGCCAGAGGTGTGCGCCAGCCGGCCAGGCCGAACAGTGCGGCCACAACGTACACGGCGGTCACCGCCTGAGGAAGCAACAACAGGAAGGCGTTCATCTGTGCGGTGGCCACCACAAAGGCCGCTCCGTTGAGTTGTACCCAGCTTTCGGCATGGGCGTGTGCGTCGGGCGCCACCCAGTGCCCCACCTGGTACGCATGCCAGCCGAAGAACGCAGACCAGGCCAACAAGCCAACGGTCCAGCCCACGGCCTCTCGCCACCGCCGCTGCACCAGTGCAATGCCCAACGAAAGCAGGCCGTAGGGCAAAGCCAGATCGCGACAAAAGATGGCTGCCACGCCCGCTGCCACACCCCAGCCCGACCGACCCACGCCGTAGGCCGCCACCGACAGCGCGATCAGCACGCCTGCCCAGAGCACGGGCATCACGAATAGATTGTCGAGCACGCAGGGCATCAAGGGGCCGATCAACAGCAGCGCAAACACCACCGGCCGACGGACCGCACCGGGAGTCTCCCGGGCAAGGGCCTCGAAGCCCAGCAGCAGCGCAATCAACGCCGCCGCACTCAAAAGGTATTTACCCCACAGCGGATCGGGCAGCTTCCCGATCAACCACATGGGCAACGGCGTACGCCAGTTGAACACGCTCCGCGTCGGATAACCCCGCTCGGCAAGCTCCGCCGCCGCGGCCTGGTAGTAACCCTCGCCGGTATGGATGCGCTGGACTTCAGCCTGATAGAGTTGCACGTCGCCCGGCCCGCGCCGCGCGGCGTTGGCCACGTTGTCGATCTTGTTCGGCGACAGCGTCACGCCGACAAACAACACAATCGTTGCCACCAGCGCAACCAACACCGTCCGCGCCGCCAGAGGGCTCAATCGGGCGTAACCGGTGTTCAGCAGCTCGTCAGAGCGTTTATCTTGCGACATAAGCATCGATCAAGTCTAGCTTATGCCCTGAGGCCGTTATCTCCCCTCTCCCCCGCGGGGGAGAGGGGCCGGGGGTGAGGGGCCGCAGCGCAAAACAGACGCGAACCCGCAAGCGGCACCAGCCACCAATCACTAACCACTGCCTACTACTGCTTCTCTTCGATCGGTTTGTCGCGGAAGCCCACCACGAAGACGGCAAGAATCACAAAGCAGAAGACGGCGGGATACAACCAGATGGGTCCCCATTTATTGGCCTGAACCGCCAACCACTGCTCGCGGTCCAGCGTCACGTCGCCCTCCAAACCGAGCTTCTCGTGGACTTCGCGGAAGGTCGTCGCCAGGTCTTCCTTGGAATACGTCAAACCGTCAACAGTCACCGTGGGCTCGCCATACTCGTCGATCTCTTGGATGGAAATCTTGCCGTCCTCGTTGGCGTCGAGCTGTTCGGCAAGATCGGGTTTGTGCGGCGGGGCCTCCTCGCCCATGAGTTCCTTGACCGTGCCGGACAAGTCGAGGTAGCGCCACGCGCTGGTCGCGGCTTGGGGGTCGGACCAGCGGGGAAGTTTCGCGTCGGCGATGGCCTCGCCGTTTTCTGCATTGACCGCCGGCATCGCGGAGACATCCGGCGGATACAGTTCCATCATGGCGCCCGCTCCCTTGGCTCCCGCGAAGAATCCCACGCCCAGCAGCAGGAAGGCCACCAGGCTCTGGGCACTCGATTTCAACTCGGCCGGCGCCCGGCGGTCGATCCACATATAGGCCCCAACGTAGAGGAAGCTGTAGCACATGCCGTGCAACACCAGCCCGAGCAGGGCAAACGAGAACTCGGGCGACGCGAAGCACACGTAACGCAAGGTCCACGACAGCATGCCCAACAGCAACACCCGTTTCAATCCCAGCTTGGACACAAACCAGGGCATGCTGAACATGAAGATGATTTCCGAGAACTGATTCAGCGAGGTCAGCGCCAGCGGCGAGGGATAACCCCGTTGCTGGAGCATGGGCACCATCAGCGTAAAGAAGTAGCCGCAGGCCGGAATGCTGAACATGAACACGCAGAGCACGAAGACCAAGAACACCGGGTCCTTCAGCAGTTTCAAGGCGCTTAGGCCGAACACGTCGCCGCCGGCTTCGGCTCCCCTGGGCGGCGTGTCGGGCAGAGTCCAGGCATACAACGCCAACACGATTCCGCCCACGCCCGCTTGAAACAGGAAGTTCGGCTCCTGCGTCCCGCCCAGGAAAAGCGACGGGATCAGCACGGCCACGATCCATCCGATCGAACCGAGCACCGCAATGCGGGGAAATTTGTCCGGGTCGGGGATGTGCCGAAACGCCACCGAGTTGGCCAACGCGATGGTCGGCATGAACATCAGGCCGTTGAACAGCATTAATATCATCAGCGGTAGAAATTCGCGGGTAAAACCGGCCCCAATCAAGCAGGCCGCGCCCGCCAAATGCAACACGCTAAGGACCTTCTGAGCGGCGAAGAAACGATCGGCGATCAATCCCACGAACAACGGCGAGATGATAGCTCCGACGGCCGCCACCGAGCCCAACCAACCGATCTCGGAGCCAGTGAAGCCCAGGTTCGCGGCGTAGCCGGTGATGGCCACGCCCCAGCTTCCCCAAATGAAGAACTCCAGGAACATCAGAGCCGACAGCCGGGTGCGGATCAGCGGATGAGGGGACGCCATGGGCTACTCCTTGCACATAAGTCGAGAGGGGGGGAACAAGAGCCCGCACCGCCGGAGGTGCTGGCAACGCAAGCACAAGCCCACATTCTAGGGGACCGCCGCGCAAAAAAAAAGTGTCCGGCGCTTTTCGGTAGTGGGGCAGTTTGAATTGCCCAGCCTTAAGGCCGGATTGTCGATGGGGGAGCGTTCGGGTAGACTTCAGATATGCTTAAACGCTCAAGCAAATGTCAGAAGGACATGCAGAAATTTGCCCAGCACGCTCTCGACGCCGTTGTGCCGGATGCTGAGGCCGAACCCCAAGCGGCCAAGGAGCCCAAGCCGAAAAAGAACCCCGCGGCGGTCGCGCTTGGACGGCTGGGAGGGAAGAAAGGCGGACCGGCACGAGCGAAGAAGCTTTCGGCCGAGCAGAGGAAAGAAATTGCCAGGAAGGCGGCCAAGAAAAGGTGGGAACACAAGGGGTAACAACTTACCCAGAGTCTTTCTCCCGCAGTTCGAATTCATCAATTTCGTCTGACAGTGTCGGCAGAACGTTTTCCACTAGTTTCTTCGCGACTCGGTAGACATCGTTGCGATCAAATTCTTTGCGGATTCCCGCCACGACGAATATAACTTTTAAATGAACCAGCACGTCCCCGGTGGCTAACGGCTCTTCCTCGACCGTAAAGATGGCCCGATAGCGGCTATAAACGATCCGATAGCAGCCTTCTAGCGGACCGGCTAGGCGTTTACAGTGCTTTCTTGGGTCATCACATTCTGTCAATTGGTCTGCCTTGTCCAGCAAACCAACGCGGGCCTTAGGTGGAAGGCTCTTCAGCGAATCCTTCGCTGTTTTTGTCCATTGGATCGTGATCCGTGAAGCCATTTAGGAGCTCGCTTTTGACATCCTCATGGTCATACAGTCGGCCGGCCCGGATGTCGTGCAAGCCTTCCTGAAACAATTTCAGCCCCTCGGGATCTGAGAGAATCTCAATTGTTTCCAGAACCGTCTGTAACACGTCTGTATCGACAACCGCAAACGCTTTCTTGTTGTGGCGCGTGATCCAAATCACTCGATCCTCACGCAGCCGCTTATCCAGTTGTGAGAACTGCTTGCGGGCTTCCGAGATGTCGAGAGTGGAGGTTCCCATAATTCCTTCCTTTTCCTTGCATTACTGTCGAGCAGTCCTGCTGATCGCAATCTGTTCCTTCTCTACTGCGATCCTATCCTAGCTATCGACCAGATGCAAGCGAATTGTACAGAACTAGTTGATTATGTCAATCGGACAGTTGTGCAATCTGTACAACCAATATTATACATCAAATTTTAATAAAATCAACATTATTATGTACAACTCGTATTGACTGCTTGAGCGATCAAGCATGCATGCATTGAGTGTATGAACACGCTTTTTTACGAAAATGAAATGCTGTGCCGTCATTCGGTATCTGGTCGATGGCTGTTTCAATCGCCCCCCTAGACTATAGGGGGCCGCCAAGAATACCCTCCAGAAGCTCGCCCGCGACCCGGAAGAGGCTGTGCTGGAGTACCGCGATGACGTGACCGCCGACAACTCCGACCCGGCCGACATCTCCAGTTATGTCGAGTGCCAGAACCTCAATATCAGAGATGCAAAACCGCCACTACATCCACCTGACCAACGCCTTCAACAAGAAGTTCGAGATACGGGCCTTCAGCGTGGCGATCGCCCTCTTCTGCCACAACTTTGTGCGGATTCACCAGAGGCTGCGATCAGCGTGGGAACCCAAAGGTTGGAGCTTCGCGTCCTTCGCAGTGGAAGTCGACGCTTTTTTGGCCTCCTCGCGACACAAAGCGTGGGAGCGAAGAGCAGGAGTAATCGACTTAGGAGTTCTCCTGGTTTCAGGCAACCAAGGACTTGACGGAGGTGGGGGGTGTGGTAAGATACGAGCGTCAAAGCGTCTCTTGCGTACTGTAGAAAACATGTCAAACCTACCTGTAGAAAAAAGAGCGTCTCCCCGTGGAGGTGTCGGGTGCGCCGCAAGGACCCCGGGGCTGTTCTACAGCAGCCTGACAGCGCCTTTACGGGGAGACGCTTTCTTTGCGCGCCGTCACGCTGGCGGCGCGGGGAGGTACCAAAATGACTGCGTTACAGCCCCGGGTGTCTGCAAATCGCTTGCTCGCTGAGGCCGAAGGATCGTTTCACGCAGGCTTCTACTTGGCGGCGGCGATGACCAGTCGGGCAGCCATCGAGGCCGCACTATGGCGATTGACCAAGGATGACCCAGCTACAGCAGTCGACGACGAACCGGGCATCTCGGTGTTTCTCGGTCGTCTTCGCGAGGCCGGTCTTTTGACTTCTCAACAATGCGACAGGCTGAAACGGGCTGTCAAGCACGGCAGCCGAGCCGCCCACGCAAAGCCGGTCAGTCGTAACGAGGCGGCCAGCATCTTGCAGGTCGCACGGGTGGTGGTCGGCGGCGAACTCGACATCGACGACTACTCGTTGCGAGTCACCCTGGTCACCAACCCGCCGACGATCCGCGGGCTACTCCGCGCCCAGTGGCGCCGTGCTATGCTGGCGATTGCCTGATTGGCTCTGCCGACGCCCCCCCGACAAATCGGCGGGCGTTTTTCGCATTCTCTTATACGACGAGAAAACATGATCACCGCGGCAAGACCACAGCCCACAACCGGCACACGCGTTGCACGTCGCAGCTAATCACGGTTCACCAAGAAAAGAAAAAAGCCCCGCGAATCACAAGATTGGCGAGGCTTGCGAGGCGATGAATGCCCCCAAGGTGGAGGATAACGGGCTCGAACCGATGACCTTCTGGCTGCCAGCCAGACGCTCTCCCAACTGAGCTAATCCCCCGAATGTTTTCCGCAGGCAGCAAAACCCAAGGAAGGGCTGTACCCCAAAGCATGATAAATTACCGCGCGCCCGTGAGGCTGTCAACTACCCAAATCGGCCTCCGCGGCACACAACTTGAGACCGCATGAGCAACTCGTCGCCAATAAACACAAGCCCTGAGCGACTCGCCGCAACTATGGGGGGCTTTGGCGATCCGCCATCGAGGTTCACTATTACCCCCTCTGTGGCGCAGTCACTCAGTGGCTACGAGAGAAAACCCGTCTTACGCGATTACCCCGTTTTCTGTATGCTCTCCGCCGATTCTACTGCCCCCGGAGGGCCAAGCGACAGACGTTTGCTTGGCCGTGGGCCGCTACGGCCCACACGACCGACCGACTACCCAACAAACCCTGAGGGGCGAAACACCGAGAGAATCACCCAGGGGCCTGCCATGCTGACAACCTCCATGCCAACGCTCAAGACGGTCGCCGTCCTCCTGCTGCTACTGGGTTTGCCCAGCCGTGCGGCCCTTGCCGAGAATTTTCGGGTAGAGAACAAGGTCTTCGTCGCCAACGAGAAGGAACCGGTCGCCCAAAGCACCACGATTTTTCACGAGGGCGTTGTCTACGATTTCCTCGAACAGCCGGCCGAAACGGTGGTCTATGATCGCCAGGCTGAGTGCTTCACCTTACTCGACATGAGCCGTCGCCTACGCACGGAGTTGCCAACGCGACAAGTGGAAGCCTTCAGCCGCCAACTACAACGATCGGCCGTCCACCACGACGATCCACTGGCCCAACTGCTGGCGGCCCCCACGTTCGACGAAAAATACGACAAGACTACCGGAGAGCTCACGCTCTCCAACCCACGGTTAGTCTATCGCCTCTGGCTCGTCGATGCCGGAAGTCAGACGATCGCGCAGCAGTATCGGGAATTCTGCGACGCCTACGCCCAGCTCAACGCCCTGCTGACCCCCGGGGCCAGCCCTCCCTCGGCACGCATGCTGGTCAACGCGGCTTTGGTCAAATACGAAGCGTTTGCCCGAAAAGTCGACCGAACCCTGACCCTAAAACCGGGGATTCGGCCGAAGCGACTTCGCAGCCACAGCGAACACCAGTTCGTACGCCGCATGGCCCAGGCCGATCTGGACCGCATCATCCAAACCCAGGAGCTGATGCGAATCTACAAGCCGGTAACCTTTGCCGAGTATCGTAAAGCATCGCGGGAGTAAACAGAGGTCGGAAGTCGGGGTCGTCTAGTGCTTTGTCCACTCCTGATTGACGGGTGCCGTGGGCAGCTTGCCAGTCGCTGTTAACACAAGGGCAGACAAACTGCCTAGGGCGCCCAACCCGACGTTCTGAGGTTGACGCCGCCCTGGCCTTCCGGACCTCCGACTTCCGACCTCAAGAAGAGGCGCAACCCCTTGCCCTACGGGCAGTTTCTTGCATCCCGGCCATCGGCAATCTATCATGGGAAGAATTGGCGTACGTGCCATGGACGTTTTCCCTTCCCCTGCCACATCGAACTCACACCTAGGAGTTGCCACGATGATCGTCCGCCTCCTGTCCGTTCTGTCCGTCGCCGCAATCTTGCTGGGCAGCAACATTTTCAGTAACGACGCTCGCGCCGAAATCACCGCCGAGAAGAACGACGACGGCGTGGTCGTGAAGATCGACGGCCAACCCTTCGCCGAATACCTCACACGAAGCGGCAACAAGCCGATCGTCTGGCCGATCATTGGTCCCTCGGGCAAGCCCGTTACCCGGGCGTATCCGATGACCGAAGGCGACGACACCGAACACAAAGACCACCCCCATCATCGCTCACTCTGGTTCACCCACGGTGATGTCAACGGCTTTAGCTTCTGGCACGAAAGCAACAGCTTCGGCAAGAAGATCCGGCCGGAGTGCCTGATCCGCCATCGCGAGTTCGTCGAAGTCCACGGCGGCCCTGCGGCCGTGATTACCACGCGCAACGATTGGCTCGATCCCGAGGGCAAGAAGGTGTGCGAAGATGAGCGAACATTGACGTTTGGCGCGAAAGGTGACGCACGTTGGATCGACTTCGACATCACGCTCAAGGCAACCGAAGGCCCTGTGAAGTTTGGCGACACGAAAGAGGGAACCTTCGGAGTGCGCGTGGCCGGCCCCATGAAAGTCGACGCGAAGAAGGATGGGCACATCGTCAATAGCCATGGCGACGTCGACAAAAAGACATGGGGAAAACAGTCCCCCTGGGTTGACTACTATGGCCCGACCGGCGACGAAACCGTGGGCATTGCCATCATGAACCACCCGAGCAGCTTCCGGTTCCCCACCTATTGGCACGTTCGCACGTACGGGCTGTTTGCCGCCAACCCCTTCGGCTTGCACGATTTCAAAGGCGACAAGAATCTCGACGGCTCCCACACGCTGGCCAAAGGCGACTCGATCACGTTGCGATACCGCGTCTATCTCCACCGCGGCGATGAGAAGCAAGGCAAGGTGGCCGCAGCGTACGAGGCCTACTCGAAGGCCGAAAAATAGGAAAGTCACGTCGCCTTCTCCGGTTTTTCCGATACCGGAAAACACAAAATAATTATGCACGGCTCGCGACCTTGCGGTGGCGAGCCGTGTCGTTAGGCTTTTGCGCAAAGGCAGTTACTGCTTGCTGCGATCTCCTAACCGCTCATCCCGGCCTTTTCTTCGCGCGGATTCTTCAGCGAAGTATTGTGCCTATTTTGCCGATAGCATCATTTGTCGGCAAACACCCCACATTTCCCCACCTGCACGAACATGCATATCCCACGCAATTTCGTGCATATTCAGGAGTTTACCCCAGGAATGTTGACCCGTTTTCAGCAGATCAACAACTTCGAACAATTGCGAGAATACATCAACTTAACCCTTTGCAACCAATACGAACTACAGGTCGGCGCGTTCCAGACAACCGAACGCGTTCTGTTTCGCAGCGGTCGCCCCTGCGGCATCTACTTCTGCTTGCATGGCCCCCGCCTTTCCAAGTTCACCGCCATCTGGGATAGCGATCACAATCAGATCCTGTTCTACGGCTCGCGTGGTGAACGCTTTCAAAAGACCATGTTGACCGAGGCCCCGCGTCTGGAACGAGCGGCCGCATAGGACGGCCCGGCAGATCAGCGAATTATTTGCCGGTCGATCCGCAACCGCCTCTGCCCGATGTACGCCGGTCTCCGCACCTCAAACCGCGTGGACTTTTTCACGAAGCGACCCGAGGAAAGCGAGTACCTCCTGAGCTTGCGAGGCGACGCACGATTGCTCGCCTTATTGCCCAGAGAACTAAGCTCTTGCCTTTTGATGTCTACATTTTCACTGAACGGTTGACCATTCGAGAGCATTTTGAAGCCGGGCTCCCGTCGGTCGTCCACCGTTCAGGAGATAGACAAGGGTCAACGAAACCCGACCCCACCGAACGAACTCCTTGTTGGACATCCCTGTTAGACAACTGCCGGCTGCATTCGCCGATGCGGCGGGCCCCTACCGATCCGCTATTGGCCCCACTGCCCACCCACGCCCACACCTTCGGCACACGCAACGTGCCCAGACTCGATACCGATGGCACGGCACCGGACCATGCGTTTCACACTGACCCCACAGCAATTACTAAGGGAGCGATCAACAGGACTTGACGCTCCCTCGCCGGAATACTATACATATATACACCATCATCCAAACAAGGAGGTCTATTATGCTGGTGCTCTCCAGGCGAGAGAGTGAACGAATCAAACTTGGCGATTCCATCGTGGTCACCGTCGTGCGGGTCGGAAGCGACCGCGTACGACTGGGAATCGACGCTCCATCGAGCGTCGTGGTACTCCGCGGTGAATTAGAGTCGCGACTGCCAGTCCAACCGGCACTGGCAATTGCCGGCACCTAAATAGCGTTGCCGATCCGGGCAGTATTGAAGTCCGCCGCCACCCTTTGGGCTAGCCCCAAAGCGACGCGATCCTGCCAGGATCACTACAACTCTTTATTGATGCCGATGCCCGACCGCGCAGCGCGATGTGTCGCAAACAGCCCAAAACGGGGTTCGCAAAAGAAACACCAACCCCCGCACGGCACACGGCAACACATCGCGTGGCGACCCAACCGAGCGAAAGCACCCAGGCACCAGGGGCCCTGGGCATGCGAGACACGCCAAACGCGCATATCGCTAGCTCACGACCCCGAGATGCCTGGGAAGTCAAAATTCACAACCGCCAGAACATCGTCTTGGACGGTGGCTACCGGAAACAGCCAAGCGTCGCGCTCCTGCAAGGCATCACACACCGCAACAGGCCCATCGACGGCCTTACGGTAGATCCCCTGCGCAGCCACAGGCTAGGTTCAGGTGGAAGGCGGGAAGGCAAACGATCGCGGGCGGCCGTCCCACCGAGGGACTGCCGCCCTTGCCGTTTTCACATCGACACTAGCCTAACAGGAAACCGTGGTGCACCGCGTGTTTATCCCAAGGGAAAATCACGCTTGCCTTTTTCAAGGGGGCGCGCGGTCTCAAGCTGGCCGGTGTAGAAGCCGTTTCAAAACTGGTGCCGAGATCGTTCGTTCAGAGGACGCACGAACCCGAAGCCGGGTTTTGAAACCGCCTCTAGCTGTACCGCCGAGAAGTGCCTCTTCTTTCCTCTCCCAGTTCAGATCAACGCGCCAAACGGCCCGAATTCCTGCCGTTGCGCTCCCACACTGAGAGACTGAACCCTACCTACTAGCCACGCGGGCGCACCGCGCCGGTCAAGCCACTGTAGTCGGAGCGATCTTCGTCGTGCCAGAGGGGATGCCCATGCATCACACGCTGTGCCAGCACATCGAGCTTTTCGCGCGAACCAGCCGGGGCCTCCGTCGCCGAGAACTGCTCGTTCTGCTGGGGGACAAAATCCTCGTCGTGACCACACTCCAAAATTGCTTCAAACACGTTCCGCATTTCAGTTCAAAACTCCGTCAAACAAAAAACTCACGTACAATACCGACCCATACAACAAGCCGGAAGAAAGACAAAAGCGGGGGCCGAAGACGGCAGCCGGAACAACTCTCGCTCACGCGCCTAAGATTCCGGATGCGGCGGGTAGAAATCAAATCCGAATGAATAGAACGGCGCATGCGACAACGTTCAATCCATTATCCACCTCTCTGCCCATCCGTCAAGTCTCCTGGCAAAAAAAACCTCTTGTTATTGGCAACCCCTGCCCAATTTCTCGGCAAAGGCCCACTATCTTAACAAGCTCGTCAACAAACGGGAGTCGAAGCCCCCCATCGACCCCCCCCACCACCAAGGAAATCTACGCCGAACCCGGATCGACGGCGGTAGGGTACGACTCGTCGTCCTCGTGGTGCCGCGACGCATATTCGTCGGCCAACACCGAAGGACACGTCTCCTCCTCGTCACATTGAGGGCAACTCACGCGGATCAGTTCGCTGCTACTGAGCTTCAGCCCATGCCGCTGACACACGTCGTACAACTCTTTTAGATGCCGACAAGCCATTCCGGGTTCACCTTTTCCAGCATTCTGCCGTTCGCACACCGGGCAACGAAGCCCTCCAAACGACAAATTCTACCGGTTCGGTCTAGCCCTGGCGGCGTCTTCCGAAGAATACGTATCTGGTGGGCTATCGGTTCACGGCCGCTTGGCAAACAGCTAAACTGAGCGATTCTCCTGGCCCGATCGAAAGGTATCGCCGTGACTTGGCTTCAGCGCGAGATCCGTCTTCCCCGTTTTCCCCGAGGAATTCATCCCATCACCCGGTTATTACTGGAAGAACTACCGGAATTGTCACAAATAGAAACGGGCCTGCTCCACGTGTTCATCCAGCACACCTCGGCCTCGCTGACGATCAACGAAAACGCCGATCCCGACGTCCTGTTCGACCTGGACGACAGCCTCGACAGGTTGGCGCCCGAGGATTCCCCCTACCGCCACACGTGCGAAGGAGCCGACGACATGCCGGGCCACGTCAAGGCATCGCTGCTGGGTAGCTCGCTGACCGTACCGGTAAGGAGCGGCCGGCTGTTGCTGGGAACCTGGCAGGGAATCTGTCTTTGCGAACACCGCCAGCAGGCCTCCGCCCGGCGGCTGGTCCTCACCCTGCACGGCTAGCACAACGACAGTCAAGCGGCCGCAAGATCGTTGAGCCACGCCTCGATCAGCGTCGACTGATTGGCGTTCCGGTCGATCTGCTCGCCGGCATCCAGGCAGCGCTGAAGCCGTGCGGCCACCCGCTCGACGTCGACCGCGGCATGCAACGCACGGTCGACGTATTGCTTGAGCTCCGAGTCGCCCTCGGGAAACACGCCACTGAGGCCGTGTAACACTTGGCGGTAAAATTCCGCGGCAAACCCCACGACTTGGCGAAACCGGTCGCGACGTGCCGCGGCCTGCTTGCCCGCGCCGTCGACGAACTTGGCCACCGTTCGGGCGAGGCCCACGCCATCGAGCAATTTCTCGGCCAATCCTCGATAGAGCACTCGTCGAAAATCCCACAGCTCGGGATCGGCCAACTCGATGGCCCGTTGCAGGCTACCCTCGCTGAACTGGGCCAGCCGGGCGGCATCGGCCGGATTGTCGACCAGCGACTTCGCCACCAACAATTCCGCCACGGTGGCCTCGGGCAAGGGCCGAAAACGGATCATCTGACACCGTGAGCGAATCGTGGGCAACTGCTTGGCCGGCGTGGTGCCGATCAGCACCAGCACCGACCGCGGTGGCGGCTCCTCCAACGTTTTCAGCAAAGCGTTTGCGCCCTCGGGATTCAGGTAATCGGCATCATCGATCACGGCCACCTTGCGCCCGCCGCGAAACGGTTTCATGGAAATCGTGTGACAAAGCCCCTCCCGCCCACGGTGCTCCTTGTCGCCCAGCAGCAGATCCAACGGGATGAAAGACTTGTCCTTCGGTCGGACGACCACCTCGACATCCGGGTGCGTTCCGGCCTCGACCTGCTGGCACGCGGCACACCGGCCGCACGGGTCCATGGCCGATTCCGGGTGTTGCTCGCAGAGAAGCGTTTGCGCCAACTTCATCGCAAACAGCCGCTTGCCGATGCCCGCCGGTCCGACGAACAAGAAACTGCTCGCCAACCGCCCCCGCGCCAGCGCACAGCGGAACTGCTCGACAACCTCATCGTGTGCTTCGATACCGTGCCAGGACATAAACGAGGGAATAGGGGACAGGGGCTAGGGACTAGGAAAACAAATCCACGAGGCGTGGTCGCTTCAGCGGCCATGCGATCACCGCACAACGTTCTGTTTCGCCCAATAATCGTGCAAACAATTACGAATGGCCGCTTGAACCTCGTCGATCGCTCCGCTGGCGTCGACAAGCACTACGTCGTCGCGCCGTCGGGCTTCGGTCAGAAAGCCGTCGCGCACTCGGGCGTGAAAGGCGTCGCCTTGCAGTTCCATCCGATCCTTCTCGCGACACAGACGCGCGGCGGCCACTTCGGGCGGCACGTCCAGCACGATCGTCAGGTGGGGCATCAGCCCGGCCGTGGCCACTTGGCCCACCTTCCACAACATGTCCACATCCAACTCGCCACCATAGCCCTGGTAAGCCACGTTGGCCAGCAGGTAGCGGTCGGCCACCACCGTTCGGCCTTGTTCGAGTGCCGGACGAATGACCTGCTCGACCATCTGCGCCCGGGCGGCCATGTATAGCAACATCTCGCTACGGCGGTGGATGCTCAGGTCGTGCCGATTCAGCAACAAATCGCGAACCGCCTCGCCCAACTCAGTACTGCCCGGGTCGCGGCACGTCACCACCTCGTGGCCCTGCTCGCCGAGCCATTGGCAGACCAGTTCAATCTGGGTCGACTTCCCGGTACCGTCGCCACCGTCGATCGAAAGAAACATCGCAGTCACCACCGTCGCCGTTTCTTGCCGCCCCCGCTACGCAGAACACCGTCGCGGCAAAGTCCGCCGCGCAGAGGCAAAAACATGTATTTTACGCCACCATCCCGGCGGCCGAAAGCCCCGCGCACGGAACGTTCGGAGGGCGCTGGCGGTTCGTCAGCCAGTGTAAAACGGCGGTCTTTAGCGATGGTTTTCCGCAATCGAGTTTGCCACTCGTAAGGACATGCCCCAAAAAACATCAGTGTTGCCTCGAAAGCAAGAGTATCCCTGAACGGCTGAACCGGCGACTCCGCAAAGGAATCCACGTCGGCTCTTGATGCCTGGCACCCACCCCAGTACGCATAAAAAACACCGTCGACTGGGCGATTGTTCAAAAGAAAAGGCTCTCGATGCACCAACCAGCACCAAAGCCCCCCCACCGAAGAATCGCACACCACCCTGCCGCCTCGAAAGCTGCCTTGTCACAAAGACCCTCGACGCTTCGACCGTCCCAAACACCTCAAGCGTGGCCTGCCTGCCAAAAAACTCCTCCAGAATGGCACAATCACGTCACACCAGGATGATTTCTGAGAGCTATAGTCACTCCAGTGACGCATCCCCCCATCCTGTTGATTGGAGGCAGCCGAGAGACGATTTCTCACTGGGCTGTAAGCGTCATGTTTTGGGAGCACTAGAAAGGGAGCTGTGAAATGTTTACTTGGGCGAAGAACTTGAAGCTGGGAAGGAAGTTTACCCTGGCGTTCGGAGTGGTGGTGGCGCTGGTCGGTATCGGCTCGACCGTGGCGCTGTGGGGGCTGTTTTCCGCCTCCGACGGATTCACGCAGTATCGTTCGTTGGCACGCAACGCGAATCTGGCGGGGCGGCTGCAGGCGAACATGCTAATGGTTCGCATGAACGTGAAGGACTTCATCGTCAGCGGCGACCAGAAGGAAGTCGGGGAGTACGACGAGTTCGTGAAAAAGATGCAGGAGTTTCTGACGGAATCGCGCGAGTCGATCACGGATCCGCAGCGATCAACGATGGTCCGCGAAGTCACCACAGACGTGAAAGACTACGAAGAAGGCTTTCAACAAGTTGTCAAGTACATAGGCGATTGCGACCGGTACATCAACGACGTACTCAACGTCAAAGGCCCCGAGATGGAAAGGAATCTGACGGCCATCATGCTTTCGGCCAAGGAAGATAACGACATGGCGGCCGCCTACCATTCCGGCATCGCCTTGCGCCACCTTCTGCTCGCGCGGTTGTATGTCGTCAAATTCTTCAAGACCAACGGCCAAGCCGAAGTCGATCGCGTCAACCAAGAGTTCGCCGAGATGGAGAAGGAAATCGCCACGTTGGACGAGAGCCTGAAGAACCCCCAACGCCGACAACTTCTGGCGAAAATCGTGGAAGTGAAGAAGAACTACGTCGACACGTTCGGTAACCTCGTGGCGACGACCAACAGTCGCAACGATATAGTCAAGAACACGCTGAACAGGATCGGTCCGAAAGTGGCCGACGCCGTCGAGAATATCAAGCTCTCCATCAAATCCGAGCAGGATGAAATGGGACCGAGGCTCCAGGCCGCGAACCAGCAGGCAATCGTGATTTCGGCAATCGCCGTGGGGACCGCGTTGTTTTTCATCATCGGCGTGGCGTTCGTGTTGACCCGCGGACTGACCGGCCCGATTCGGAAATGCGTGGAAAGCGTTGTCGCCCTGTCGAACCAGGACTTCAGCAAGCCGTGCAACGTTGACAGCAAAGACGAGATCGGCTTGATGGCCAAGGCCATCAACGAGTCGATCGCGGCCACGAAAAAGGCCTTCGACGAGATCGAGGAGGCTGCCGAGCGCGAAAAGCAGGCGCAAGAGGAACGCCAGCGATTGGAGCGGGAGCAGGCCGAGGCCGAGCAGCAGCGTCGCGAGGCCGAAGCGGCACGCGAGCGTGAAGCAGCCGAAGCCGAGCGGAAGCGGCAGGAAGAACAAGCCGCCAGGGAGCGGGAACAGGCAGCACAGGAACGCCAGAAGGCCGAGGAACTCCGCCACAAGGTCGACAACCTCCTCAAGGTGGTCAACGCCGCGTCCGAAGGCGATCTGACCCGGCAAGTCGCTGTCGAAGGCGGCGAAGCCATCGACGAACTGGCCGCCGGCATAAAAAAGATGCTGGAAGATCTTTCGGGAATCATCGGCCAAGTCGCGGAAAGCGCCGAACAGTTCAACGAGGGCTCTCGCGTGATCTCCGAAAGCTCGCAATCGCTGGCGTCAGGTGCCCAAACGCAAAGTTCGAGCGTCGAGGAAGTCAGTGCGTCCGTTGAAGAATTGACCGCGTCGATCGAAAGCGTGAAGAACAACTCGCATGAAGCGGATGCGGTGGCAAAGAAAACGAACGTCTTGGCCGAACAGGGCGGCGCCGCCGTGACAAAGTCGATCGAGGCCATGGAATTAATTCGCACCAGTTCCGACCAGATCGCCGAGATTATTCAAGTCATCTCGGAGATTGCGAGTCAGACGAATTTGCTGGCACTGAATGCCGCTATCGAGGCCGCACGAGCCGGCGAACACGGCATGGGCTTCGCCGTAGTGGCTGACGAGGTCCGCAAACTGGCCGAACGGTCGAACCAAGCCGCTGGTGAGATTACCTCGCTCATCAAGGAATCGAGCAATCGGGTGCAAGAAGGCGCTCAATTGAGCGATGAGACGGGCCAAGCGCTGAAGGAGATCATCAACGGCGTCGAGGAAACGGTCTCCAAGATCGCCGAGATCGCCGGTGCCACCGTCGAGCAGGCGACCAACGCCAGACAAGTGGCCGAGGCAATCCAAGGCATCGCCCAAGTGACCGAGCAAGCGGCCGCCGGCAGCGAGGAAATGGCCTCATCGAGCGAGGAACTTGGCGCACAGGCCTCATCGCTACGAAGCTTGGTCGCGCGGTTCAAAACGGACAAGACAGCAGTAACCACCGCGTGACTCGACGCACTCTCCTAAGGCCGACGGCGGGATTGCTATTACTGGGCGATCTCGCCTCGGCCTCGTCTTGCCCACACGTACCCAACCGAGGAATATACGATGTCCACCACACTCCGAGAAAACTTGCAGGAAGGCGGCCATGCGAAAGTTGCCGGCACGATACAACTGGTCAGCTTTCATTTGGCCGACGAAACGTTTGGCGTGGCCATTACGAAGGTCCGTGAAATCATCCTGATGTGCGACATCACACGCGTCCCGCAAACGCCCCACTACGTGGAGGGTCTCATCAACCTCCGCAGCAACGTACTTCCCGTCATCGACCTGCGTGGCCTGTTTGGATTACCCGAGAGTGAACAAACTCACGACAAACGAATCATGGTAATGCAAGTCGGCAATCAGACTGTCGGCATCATCGTAGACGGCGTCGACGAGGTGTTGCGGATCTCGCAAGACCAGATCGCCCCGCCCCCACCCACAGTTGCCGGTTTGGGGAACGAGTACCTCAATGGCCTCGTTAAACTGGACAAACAACTGCTGATCCTTCTCGACATTGACAAAATTCTGGGACAGGAAGAGGAAGCCCTCGCAACGGCAGTTGCCGCGGCGTAGCCACTCTCAGCGTTTCCATACGATACCGTTTCTTTTACCACTTCCCCGAGCGTCGCATGCGGGGGAGTGGTTTTTCTTTTTGTTGTCCAACCGCTTAGGGACTCAGGATCAACTCTCGACATAGGACTTTGGGGAGTAGGGGTCAACTCTTGACACCCCACTCTTACCATGCAACAATCATCGCCATGGCAAGACCCATCCGAGTTGAATTCGACGGCGCCGTTTACCACGTTACCGCGCGGGGGAACGAGCGGAGAGAGATCTATCGCGACGTGAGCGACCGGCAGCGGTTTCTTGAAACGCTCGGGGAGGCAACCGAGCGATTCGGCCTAGTGTGCCACGCCTATTGCCTCATGCCGAACCATTACCACCTGCTGTTGGAAACGCCCCGGGCGAACCTGACCGTTGCAGCCGGCTGGTTGCAGACGACCTACAGCATCCGCTTCAACCGCCGGCACGAACGCAGCGGGCACCTCTTCCAAGGCCGCTTCAAGGCCCAACTCGTCGAGGCCGATCTCTACGCCCAGCAACTCATCCAATATATCCACCTCAATCCCGTCCGACCCAAAAACAAACGCCGGCCAGTCCCTCCCGATCGCCGGGCCGAGCTGTCGAACTTCCGCTGGAGCAGCCATCGGGCCTATGCAGGCTTGGCAAATACCAAACCGCCCGAGTGGCTGTGCACCGACTGGCTCAGCTACTTCGGCCGAACGCGACCGGCGGCCCAGGCCGAGTATCGCCGGCAGATCGCCCAAGCGTTTGGCCACGTGCTGCCGTCGCCCTGGGACGACCTCCGCGGCGGGCTGGTGCTGGGCAGCGAGACACTTTTCGGAAAGGTCAACGGCCTGCTGGCCAAGTCGGAACACGCCGAGGAGATTCGATGGTCGCGCCGGGCGGGTGCCGCGGCCGTCGGCGACGCGATCGACCGGCTAGCCGCCGAGCAGACCGACCACCGGCTGGCGATTTGGCTCCGGATTCGCCTCGGCGGGCAACGCATGACGCACGTTGCCGAGCAATACGGCTACCGCGACGGCAGCGGCGTACACCGCGTCGTAAAACGCCTCGAAGCCCGAGCCGCCGAAGATCGGCAACTCGCCCGGAAACTGAAGCAACTGGCGGAGCAGGTGTCAAGAGTCAAGGGTTGACCCTGGAATCCCTGGCTGGAATCCTGGAATCGAATGATCCTGCGAGGCAGACATCATGCCGTCGTTACATCAAGTCGTTCCGACCGTAGACGCTCTACTTGTGTGTACCGTAGGATGCATTACGGTATGGCACAGCCCCTACCTGGAGTTTGATGCAGGTGTGATTCTCGTTGGCGCCGCATCTTCCTCACTGCTTTTCTGGCAGGGACGCTGGTCGTGGTCCTACCTAATGCGGTGCGCTGTCGCAGCATACTGTTTTCGATGCGTCGTGCTTTACGTTGTGGGGACTGATGCCGTTAAGGGCATTGCCGTCGGTAGCCTTGGGATGGGACTCAGTGCAGCCGGTGGCGGATACATTGTACGGCAGATAGTCCACAGGTACACAAGCCAAGGCAGAAACGCCGTATCCCAACATTTGTCGCGAAAAGAATATGAGTCCAGCGATAGTTATTCGGACGAGAAAGAAGAAATCGAGGAGGAAAACGATACGGCGACAAGGGTGAAGGAACGGAAGGAGACGGTTTGGTCGCCCCCTCAGTTCAGGCTGAAAACAGTGTTCATGTTGGTCTTCGCTTGGGCCGGGCTACTTGCTGTGGGTGTTACGGCGGGGCTCCACTTGGCGTGTGGGGTGTTTTTTTTGGCCATGTTGTGGGTTCTGATTGGAGGTTGCGTTCGATTGGTGTTAGTCGGACGACAAATTAGATAGATCCTGTTGATAATAGGCGGGGTGGCACTGCTCAAAGAAACTGAAATCGTGTGCCACTGGCTTTGCCAGGGAAAAACCGCGGTCAACTCTTGATTCTTGACACTCGAGCCGCCCGTGGGCGCCCGAAGTACTGCCGCTCGGAGCTGAAAAACGTTTCTTCGTTTTGGGTCGATACGCACCCCAGCCGACACGGTTCTTGCCCGCGATCCAGATAGAACAGGTTTCGCAATGCAAGCCATCTTCCTTGTGCTGGCAACCCTGGTCTTGATTTGGAGTTGGGCTCTGTGTGGTATTGCTGGAGTAGGCCTTCTCCTTCGAGCCTTCTGCAAAGGCCGGGGCTATTGGTTGTCGGTTGGGCTGATTCTGCTGACCGCGGCGTGGTATTACGTGGCCCTCCCGTACACGTTTGGCGTGCGAAGCCACACGATCCGCTCGGCCGACGGACGAAGCGAGGCGTGGCTGATGCAAACGGGGGTGTCTACCAACTTGCGTGTCCGCCGTGGCGACAAGGAGGTTCTCATCCATCTGCACGCAGGTTTCGCCCGCCCCGAAAACGTCTTCTGGATAGAAGACGGCGAAACTATCGGAGTGGACTACGGCGACGATTCGCCCGACCGGGACAAAATCGCCAATGTGGGCTTGTACTTCAAAGAGGAAAGAGATGTCACCAAGAAAGACGTCGAGCGTATGCATTTCAAGAAACCAATGACGCCTCCGGAACAAGCAGCATTCGAACGTGCCAAGCAGGCAATGATGAATGACGAGTAAGCACCAAAAGTTGACCGCGAGGCCTCCGTTGATTCTAATGGAACCTGATGAGACACGCGCCTCGCACCATGTCAGCAAAAGGATGATGAAAAATGACGATGACAATGATGAACGCCCTGAAACGCTTCTTCTCCATGGCCCTGGCTCTTGTGGCGTGCTTGCTTGCGCCGGTTTCTTTGTCTGCCCTGGCTCAGTCGGCCGAGTTCTCCGCGACCCACAAAGACGTCGCGTACGACAACGCCCATGCCGCCCAGAAGTTGGACGTTTATCTCGCCAAGTCGGACAAACCGCTGCCGGCCATGGTCTTCATCCACGGCGGCGGGTGGCGAGCCGGCTCGAAGAACCACATCCCGGGCTGGCTGGCCGAAGCAGTGCGTCAGGGTTGGCTTTCGGTCGTGGCGGTCGAATATCGCTTTACCGACGTGGCCCCGCATCCGGCCCAGGTAAACGACTGCCTGCGAGCAATCCAGTTTGTTCGCCACAACGCGGCGGCCTGGAATATCGATCCGCAACGCATCGGAGTCACCGGCGGCTCGGCGGGCGGGCATCTGTCGCTATGGGTCGCCTTGCACGATGACGTGGCCGATGCGAAGTCGGAAGATCCCGTGAAACGCCAATCGTCGCGCGTGGCGTGTGCCGTGAGTTTTGCCGGCCCTACCGACTGGTCGCTGCTCGGCAAACTGGAACACAAACACCCGGCCTACCGCCAGTTGATCGGCTACAAACCGGGCACGCCCGCTGATGAGTTGGACGCCGAGGCAAAGCAAGACGTATCGCCGATCAGCTTCGTCAGCCACGATGATCCGCCGGTCATGCAAGTCCATGGCGACAAAGACGACATCGTGCCCTTGCAGCATGCCCGCAACATGTACGAGCGGCTGAAAAACGCCGGAGTGAAAACCGAACTGGTTATCATCGAGGGCGCCCATCACGGCGTTGCCGGAGCCGGCCCGCAAGTGACTGAACGGGCCAACACGTTCGTGCGCGAGCAGCTACTTCGGCCGTAGGGTGAATTTGCGTCAAGTGTCAAGAGTTGACCCTCTATGCCCATTATACCGCTCAACCATCCGTTGGGCACACTCGGCCACCGTGTTGCGCAAGGCCGTGGGCCGGATGACCTCGGCCTGGTCGCCGTAGCCGAGGATCCACCAGGAAATCTCGTTAAGCCCTGAGACTTTCACCCGAAAGTCGAGCGTGCCGTCGTCGTTGAACGTTAGCTTTTGCGTCTTGTGCCAGGTGACTTCGGCCACGTTCTGGGCGACCATCTTGCTGAAACGCACAACCACCTCGCTGTCCGTGCCCGGCTCCGGGATCAGGTGCCAGGCGTTGCGGAGGTAGCGGTCGATGGAAAAGCCGGCCGGGATTTCGTAGGTGTCTTCCAACAACTCGGCGTCGGCCACCCGACTGAGATTGAACGTCCGCGTGGCTCGATGCAACGACGAGCGGCCGATGACGTACCAACTGCGACGGCTGAACAGCAAGCGATAGGGACTCAGCCGGGTGCAGATCTGCTCCCATTCGGTGTAGCTGTTGTACCGAATCCGCACACACTGCCGCGACGCCACGGCTTCGAGAAACTGGTCGAACACCGGCTTGTGAACGGCCAGGCTGTTGTTCGGAGGCGGCTGGATCTGCACGGCGTCGACCGTGCCGCGAAGGTAATCACGCAGACGAGCCGGCAAACTGCTCTCCAGCTTCATGGCGGCGTTTCGTGCCGGGGCAAAGAACGGCAGGCCGCTGTGGTTGCCCAATTCCTGGCAGAGGACAATCAGCGACAGGGCCTCTTCCGGCGTGAAGTTCGTCGGCGGCAGCAGCCGGCTACCTTCCATCCGGTAGCCGCGCTGCATCTCGTTGTAGACCAGCGGAATGCCCGCTTGCCGCAGCAGTTCGAGGTCGCGAAAGATTGTCCGCCGGCTGACCTCGCACTCCCGAGAAAGGGCGTCAACGTTGTACCCCCGTCCACCCTGGAGTAGACCGATCAGTTGCAGCAGCCGATGGATTCGACTCGGACTCATGGCGGTTGCTGGTATGCGATGATCGGGTCCAACCGGACGAACTGCCGGACGATGTCTTTCCGGCCGCCTTGGTCGTCGCGGCCACTTTCTCTCGAATCTTGCGTGCAAGCGGTTGCTCGTAGCTTACCGGAACAACAGCGTTTGCCGAGTCCGCGGCCGACGCCTGCCGAGCACTGCCCGAGCCGGTCGATTCCACCTGGGCCCAGCCCGCGTCGCTCTCGCGGATAACGGCCGCCTGCGGCTCGGGCACCGGTGGCGCGGGCTCGTCGAGCGTACCGGCACCGTCGGCCGGCATCGGTTCGGGAGCGGGGACAACCTCAAGGCCGCTCTGCTCGCCCGACTCGATCATCATCGGCCCAACACCCCCGTGCTGCTCGTAACTCCCACGGCTGATGACCTTCGGTCGGGTATAGCCGTAGTCGAGGAAGCTCGAGGCGTCGCGGGCCCGGGCACGCCGTCGGGCGTCGAAGTAGGCCTTCGCCGGCCACGGCCCCTCTTGCAAGTGGACGCCATTATACTCCAAGAGGGACCCCTTGCGGTAGTGGACATTGGCAATCGATTTGTTGTAATCGACCACAGTACGGAAGAAGTCACTTTCGGCCTGAGCCAGACGCCGTTGAGCGTCCAAGAGCAGGTCCAGGGTGACCGTTTCCGTCTCGTAGGCCGCCGAAACTGCCTCGACCTGTCGCTGGGCGGCTACCCGACGGTTGAAGTTGGTCTGGGCCAATACGTAGTTGGCTTCCAAGTCGCGGATGGAGTAGGCCAACTGGTGCGAGACCTCCAGTTCGGCCTCTTGCAAGCGAGCCCGTTCGCGAGCCAAAGACAACTGAGCGTTGCGTACCCCGGCCATTTCCTTGCGGAACCCGATCGGAATACTCAATTCCAAACCGAACTCCCATTCCTGGAAATCGCCGGTGGTCAGACACTCGTAGGCGTTATCGAAACGGCTTGCCGTTTTGTTGTTCAAGTTAGCCAGATCGTCGCCCATACCGAGCCAGCGGTATCGGGCCACGGCGTCCAATCGCGGCAGTAAGTAGTTTTTGGCAGTGATCAGTTCCAGTTCGCGTCGCTTGACCAGCCATTTTTCGTTTCGCAGTTCGGAACTGCGGCAAAGGGCCTCGGCCAACGAATCGTACCAATCGAAGGCCACTTCCGCGGTGGTCGGCTCGTCGGAAGGACGAATCAACCGGCCATCGGTGGACGCTAACCCCAGGACGTAACGCAGCTTGCTCTCGGCTGCGTAAAGGGCATTCAGAGACTGCTCAACCGACGAGCGGAAGAGGAAGTACTGCTCGCGAGCCTGGGCCTCTTTTTCGGCCTCACCACCTCGGGCACTCACGGCGTACAACGCGTAGATCCGCCGCCATGTCTCCAAGGCACTGTCGCGACCGGCAATCACCGTGTCGAGGTTGCGGTAGGCAAAGTACAGTTCCCAGTAGGCGATCTCCACGTCGTTTACCAAATCGCGAACGCCCGACTCGAAGTCGGCCAATGCGATGTCGGTGTTGATTCGGGCGATCATCACACCGTTGTTATAACCAGGAATGGCTCCCGGCCCGGCGATGCGGTTGAACTGAACACCAGCCCCCTGCAACAAGGGCTGCCGCATTTCGGCTTCCAGATTCACATTCCAGTCGCTCATGAAGATTCGCGACGTGTTCTGTTTATCGTAGGCGACGTTGTGGCCAATCGACCATTGACCACCGGTGGCCGCATACTTGGTGATTGTCGCCTGAAACGAACCCGTGTCCTGCTGCAACACCGAGGGAAACGCGGCCGACGAACCGCTGAAGCTGTAGGTGTTCCGCGGCGTGTCGCCCTTGGTCCAGAAGACGCTCGTGCTGAATTGGGCGTCGAAGGCCGAAAGGGCCGCTTCGGTACCGTAACGAGGATCGCTTTCGACGATCGCCGGATCGTAGATCGTGGGCACCAACTCGGGGTTCTGGGCGATGAAGTCGGGCGGACCCTGGATCTGGCCACCGATCGACCGCATTACCTTGCTGTTTTCCAGCGTAATTCGAACCGCCTCCTCCAGCGGAAGATCCCAAACCTCTTCTGGTTTGGAATTCTGCAGCGAAAGCGGCCGCAATGCCTCTTCGGCCTCGGCCAGCGATGGCTCTTCAAGGTCGGGATAGTCGATCTCGGTCGCCGTATCGATGTAGTGCGACAGATCGCCATCCTCGTGCAGGTAGAACGGCATTTGTGGCTGGCAACCGATCTGAAAGATCAACGCCCAGACAATTAAAATACTCAGAAGGGGGGATCGCCGTCTCATGGGATCTGCGTTCCTCTACTCGGGTGGTACGCCGGGGCACCGGATGCAAAACGGATTGTGCAAGTTCTCCACCATTCACGGCGGCAGACGACCGGCCGACCAGTAATCCCCCCTGGTCCACCTGACCGGCGATGCGCATTCCGCGCGTCGATCCAGCCAGAGTAATCGGCAAAGTTTGTATCGACAGCACAACCGCTAGACTTTTGCGAAACTTTTTAACCGGAAAGGTCTTTTTTGGCGACTTAAACTGCGCATTCACCCGAGATTGCCTGCCGTGGATGGACAGCGGAGACTGAAAGAGGGCTCACATGCACCAGTGAGCCAATCGGTATTGCGGGGCGAAGCCGCAAACGGCTCTCGTGCCCATAAAAAAACGGCACCGACCTGGAAAGGCCGGTGCCGTTGAAATTTCACAGTACGCAGAAAACGCGACTTACAGAGCCGCCATCTTCTCGATGAGGTCGCACGTACGCATGCTGTAACCCCATTCGTTGTCGTACCAACTGAGAATCTTGACCATATTGTCGCCAACGACCTTGGTCCAGGGGCCGACGAAGATCGAGCTGTGCGGGTCGCCGATGATATCGGTCAACACGATCGGATCTTCGGTGTACATCAGAATGCCCTTCATTGGGCCTTCGGCGGCTTCCTTCATGGCGGCGTTGATCGCGTCGGCGGTCACCGGCTTGCTCAACTCGCAAACCAAGTCCACACAGCTACCGGTGGGGGTAGGCACACGCAGAGAAAAACCGGTGAGCTTGCCCTGTACCGCGGGCAACACGAGACCGACCGCCTCGGCAGCGCCGGTGGTGGTGGGGATGATGTTCAACGCGGCCGCGCGAGCGCGGTAGAGGTCCGAATGAGGGAAGTCCTGCACCACTTGGTCGTTGGTGTACGAGTGGACCGTGGTCATCAGACCCTTGACGATCCCAAACTTTTCCTGCAAGACCTTGGCCACGGGAGCCAAGCAGTTGGTCGTGCAGCTAGCATTGCTGACGCACTTGTGCTCGACGGTCAACTGGTCGTCGTTCACGCCCAAAACACAGGTCAGGTCCGGGCCCTTGGCCGGAGCGCTGATCACGACCTTCTTGGCCCCTGCGTCCAGGTGGCTGTCGAAGCCGGCCTTTTCAGCCGTTTTGCGGCCACGGAACACGCCGGTGCTTTCGACGACAATGTCGGCACTCAGCTCGCCCCAGGGCAGCTCGGCCGGGTTGCGAACGGCCATGGCTTTGATCTTCTTGCCGCTAACCGTCAGGTTCTCGTCGTCGTATGCGACGTCGCCCGGGTAACGACGGTGGATACTGTCGTACTTCAGCAGAGTGGCCAAGGTCTTGTTGTCGGTCAGGTCGTTAATGCCGACCACCTCGAAGACGTCGGGCTTGGCCATCAAGCCGCGGAACACCAACCGGCCAATACGGCCGAATCCATTGATACCAACACGAATTGCCACAGCAGTTCTCCTTTTGCGTTGAAACTACACCCCCGCGGCGAGGGGATACACCAAATCTGCTAACAAGACGGGTCCTCGGCCCCCTGGATGCTGATGCACCGTCAAAAGAACCGCTCCCGCTGGTCGTTGAAACTTGTCGCAAACGAAACGACTTCCGCGGTTTCAGCAAAATCCAATCTAAGCCGTATCGGCCGCACGCTCTGTGCAGCTTGTTTGCATTTCATTAGCCGAAGCCCAAGCTGCCCCCGGGCAGCCCCGTGGGCGGGCGAAGAATCGGGTATTATACTGAGTGGTTCGTCGCCTAGCAACCACCCGCGACCGAGACTCCCGTGACACCTCCCAACCTACCCGACTGGCAACTTCCACCCGGTGTCTCCCGCGGTACGTGGGACTATGCCCAGGCCGACCATATTGCCGAACAATACGACGACTACTTCGCCCTGAACCGGCTCTTCGAGTTCGACGAAGAAATTCTTGCCCAAAGCTTCAAAACCCCCGGACTGGTGGCCGACCTGGGCTGCGGCACCGGCCGGGCGCTGATCCCGCTGGCACGCCGTGGGTTTCGCGGGCTGGCTGTCGACCTGTCGATGGCCATGTTACGCGAGGTGGCTGAAAAGGCCCGACTCGACAACCTGCCGGTTCAATGCCTCTGCGCGAATCTAGTAGAACTGGATAGCCTACGAAGCAAATCGATCGATTATGCCATGTGCCTGTTCAGCACTCTGGGAATGATTCGTGGCCGTGAAAATCGCCGTTGTGTATTGGGGCATGTCCGCCGAATTCTCAAGCCGGGTGGTCGGTTCGTCGTCCATGTACACAACTTCTGGTTCAATCTCTACGACCCGGCCGGCCGCCGCTGGCTACTGGGGCACCTGCCAAAGGTCGTCCTGAACCGCGACGAATTGGGCGACAAATTCTACCCCTACCGGGGAATCCCCCAGATGTTCCTCCACACGTTTCGGCAAGAAGAATTCGCCAGCGACCTGCGGCAGTCGGGCTTCCGAATCGTGGAACTGATACCCATCGACGTGAACCGCAAGCGACGGTTGCGCTGTCCATGGTTCTTGGGGCGACTTAGGGCCAACGGGTGGATCGCGGTCTGCGAGTAGGCCGCCTGGGTACGTGTCGCACCTCGTCAGCACTAGGGCGGCATGTTAGCATGGGGCAGTACTCACTGGTGTAGCCCTGTGTGCCACTGTCCCATTTGAGTGACGCACTTTACCAGTGTTTCCTGTTTTCCCGGGGGCTCAAAACGTAAGTTGCAGCAGCAGACGGCCAGGTTAGGATAAATCAATCGCATGACTTCCGAAGTTCGCCAAATTACCGCACCGCAGTTCTCCGCCATGAAGGGGTCGGGCAAGAAGCTTACGGTCCTGACCGCCTACGACTACCCTACGGCCCGGCTGGTCGACTCGGCCGGTGTCGAGGCCATTTTGGTGGGCGATAGCCTCTCGATGGTCGTCCAAGGCCACTCGAGCACGCTGCCGGTCACGCTCGAAGAGATGATCTACCACGCCGAAATGGTAGGTCGGGCCGTGCAACATGCGTTGGTAATCGTCGACATGCCGTTTCCCAGCTTCCACCTCGGCATCCACAAGGCCATCGAGAACGCCGGGCGAATTCTCAAGCAGACCCGTTGCCAAGCCGTAAAACTCGAAGGCGGCGTCGAACAGGCCGACGTGATCGCGGGACTCGTTTCGGCGGGAATTCCTGTGATGGCCCACGTAGGCCTGCGTCCGCAAAGCATCCACACATTGGGTGGCTATCGGGTGCAGCGCGATGAGGACCGCCTAATGGCCGACGCACGAGCCGCCGAAGAGGCCGGTGCTTTTTCGATCGTGCTGGAATGCATTCCCGCGGAGATCGCCAACCGAATTACCGCCGAACTGAAGATTCCGACCATCGGCATCGGTGCCGGCAACGGCTGCGACGGCCAAGTGCTCGTGCTACACGACCTTCTAGGCCTAAACACCAACCACGTTCCCCGCCACGTGAAGCAATACGCCAACCTAAAACAGATCGTGGTCGAAGCCGTTGAACAGTTCCGCGACGAAGTCCGCGGCGGCATCTTTCCGACCGACAAGCAGACGTTCCGCTGACAGCCCCTTGAAAAAGGGTGCCACTGGCTGCTTGTCAGCCAGTGTCTTTAGAGCATTTCAGTTCAGCACTGGCTGACAAGCAGGCCAGTGGCACCCGAATTGACCAAATGGGTCCCAGGAAGCAGAGCTTCTAGGAAACGCGTTCCCAAGTCGGAGCTTGGGAACGAGAAAGGAATAACCGCGGCTCCGTGTCCTCCGTGACTCCGTGGTTGGCCTTAATTCTGCGATTCTTCGACCAGCGCGAGTTCCTCAGTTTCGCCGGTCGACGGCGATGCGTCGAGCAGGTCCGTGGCCTGTTCGAGCAGTGCTGTGTAGGGTTCGTCGTCTGCGATGGTATGATCTGCGAGTTGGTCGTTTGAATGGCTCGAGCAAACATCGGCCGCAAAATTCACCTTGCGATCGACCAGATACGGCGGGCGGCCGCGGACTTGGTCGTAGATGCGGATCACGTATTCGCCCAGGATGCAGATCCCCAGGGCGTTGAGTGCGCCGAAGAAACTGCCTGTGAGCACGTGCGACGTCCAACCGGGAACGGCGTAGGTGGTGAACAGCTTGCAGTATAAGGCGAACCCGCTAAGCCCTACGAACAGCAGCCCGGCCGATAGTCCGATGACGTGGAAGATGGCCAACGGCATCGTCGAAAACGAGAACATGGCCGTTTTCGCCAACCGGACGAGCCCCACCAGCGACACGCGGGGATGGTCATCGTAACGGGCGTTGCGCCGGACGCGAATGCCCTTCTGGCGCAGGCCCACCCAGGATCGCAGCCCGGGGAAGTAGCGGTCGCGTTCGCCCATGGCCACGATCAGTTCGGCGACACGGCGATCGACGAGGCCGAAGTTTCCGGCGTCGGCCGGAATCGGCACGGAGGCCATGCGAGCCATCAGCCAATGAAAGGCCTTGAACAGGAATCGTTTGGTTGGTCTCTCTCTGCGTTTGGTGCGTATGGCATAGACCACATCGTAGCCCGCCCGCCATTGCTGCACAAAACGAGGAATGGCCTCGGGCGCATCCTGCATGTCGGAATCCATCACCACGACGGCATCGCCCCGCGCATGAGCCAATCCGGCCAAGACGGCCGCCTGATGACCGAAGTTTCGTGATAGGTGGACCACACGAACGCGCTCGTCGTCGGCCGCCAGTTGGTCGAGCACCGCCGGGCTTCGATCCAACGAACCGTCGTCGACAAAAACCACTTCGTAGGCCACGCCGCAGATGCCCAACACGTTGCTGATCCGCGTCAGCAGGGCCGGCAACACTTTTGCTTCGTTGTAGACGGGCAAGACAACGCTGATTAGCGCATTCTCCCGCGTCGGACGTTCAGATCCCGAGGTACTAGGCATGGGCGCCCTCCATGATACGGGGCGTGCGCTCCGTAACACATCCGACGAAGCAAACCAACGCCAACCCCAGTCCACACCAGGTGGCAAACCAACCGAACTGCAAGCTTTGCGGACGAAATTCGAGGATCACTCGGTCGACGTTGTGGCCGGCGCGGATCGGCACTCCGATAAAATCGCCATTGGTCCGAACGACGGGCACATCCAGGCCATTGACCGTCGCCTGCCAGCCCGAATGATAACTTTCCGAGACGACCAACAGTTGGGGACGATCGGTTTCGCATTGCACCAGAATCAGCCCCGGCCGTTCGGCCACCACGGTGGCCGTACCCGGCTCTTGCCCGGCGACGGCTAAGGGAAGATCGGTCAGCGCGGTAGTGTCGATATCGACCTGTTCGATATCGCGAGCGGGATCGTCGCTGTGTACCGTTCGATTCACCATCCGCACGCGAGGCAGAGGGTCGGGCACTTCCAGCCATTGCGGTGTGCGGCCGATCAGTCCGGGAATCTTCGCCGCAGCCGTACTTTGTTTAACCCAACGAACTCCGGCCGCGCGCAGCGCCGGCAGTTGTCGATAGTCCAAACTTTGTTGTGGTTCGAGACCGGCGTAGCCGTCGACGCGATGCCAGCCGTAGACCGTCATTTGATTACCCGTCCGCAACCCCGGCTCATCGAAGCGAATATTGGAGGCCAACACACGCCCCGCACTTCCGGCCGGCGGCATCACGAATTGCTGCGCGAACTTCTCCAAACGGGCCGACTGCGGATAGACGGCGTAGGTAAACCCGTAGACACCTAAATCGGTCGCGGCGAAAAGGATCAGCCCCACCAGGGCGAACCGGTGCCCACGCCCGGCCAGCACCATCAACACGGCAGCCGACGCAAACAGCAACGGCCCAATCAACACCGCAAGCCAACCGGCCACTTGTCCTTGTGCATGCAGGAAGAATCCGGCCAAAGCGACCGCCATGCTTACGCCCACCACCATCCAAAGCGGCTGAAACTCTTCCCAGAGTTGCCAACGAGTTGGGCGCTGATCTAACAATGCCGTTACCTCGCGTTCTTGGCTCGACTGCTCGTCGCGCACTAGCGCGGTAAAACCGATCGCAGCCAACACGGCCATTGCCAGTTGGAACAATACGACGAACCGGCAGGGGAAACGGAAATGATTGACCAGCGGCAGTGCCAACTGGAATTGATACAATCCGCCGTAGCTACCCATCGCCATCCATAGTGCGACAAACCCAAAAGCTGCGGCACCGCCCGCCAGGCGAGCCAGTCGTCCCAGGCGTCGCCACCGAAAGATGGCCCAAACAGCGAGCAGCAGGGGTACGGCTCCCACGTAGAGTCCCAGTTCATGGGTGTTGCTCCCCAACACGCGGTCGGTGAACAGGTAGGGGGCGACCAACTGAAGTACGTTCAACGGATGCAGCGATCCCCAATTGGCAAAATTGGCGTCGGCCGTTTGCCGGACGCTATGGGTTAGCGCGTCGAGCGTAGGCAAGAGTTGAATACCGCCGATCAACAGGCCACAACCCTTGGCAATAATCAAACGTCCCCAGGGGCTACTTGTGCAACCGACGCAGTCGGCACACGTACCACAATCGCCGCAGCCTTCACGCGCGTCGCATCGGCGGCTGGCGGCAATGCCCACCGCATAAGCCACCTCGGCCAGCAGTGAGAACCAAACGTATTGAGGATAACCCAACAACAATTGCGAGCCAGTGAGCAGGGCAATCGCTAGTTGGCCCAAGGCCACGCGGCGCCGCAGGCAATCGATCATTACGATATCGATTGCCCAAAGCAACCAGGGAATATGCGCCACCACGGCCACTGCATTGGGATGCAGGAAATGCAGCAGGTTAAAGCCGGAGAAAGTGAACAAAACCGCGCCAAACATGGCCGCGTCGTTGCGTTTAAGTCGCCGTCGCAAGAACAACCACGTTCCAGCCAGCATGAAGGGATAGCTAATCAGCCATTCCCAACAGGCCGCCACGCGAAGCGGTAGATAGCTGTAAAGGAACAAGTGCAACGGGTGATACGTTCCCGCCTGCCCCTCGCCGGTGAGATAAAAACCGGAATAGAGGTGGGGCATCCAATCGAACGGCTCGCCTTGAGCAAGTCGTTCGGCATAAAACGCCCGGACGGGAAGATGATACGCCCCGAGATCGTCGCGTGTGTACACCCGACCGGCAAAAAACGGACCGGCCAACACGGCCAGCAGCACCACGCCCGCCAGCAACGACCAGTCGAACAACTGGCGTTGGGTCGCGTCGGGTGGCAACGGTGGCGCTTTGCAGCAAGCAGATTGGTCGGCAGATTCAGTCGGCGGCTGACGCATCTCAGTAGCACTCGTACACGGACTAAAGGAGTAATCAGCACAAGGATAGGTTATGGAGAGGGGCTAGGGGCAAGAGGTTAGCGGCTAGAAGTTCGAGGCGAGAGACTAGCTATTAGGGAATAGAAGACGACGGGGCGACAGAAAAGCGAGAATGAGGAAACTAGTCGCTCTATATTCGAGGATTTCATAGCGCAGCGGCCGCTTGCGGCTTCGCAACCATCCAAGAAATCTCCGACGTCGTCTTCGCAAAACGTCCGATCTACCAACGACTTCCGCGAAATCCTTCAAATCGTTGAAGTTTTGTTAAACTTTCTCGTTTGACATCCGGCGATTCTGACATAGGTTTCATTACGGAGACCGAACGCTGCGGCGTCAGTCTTCGGGAGGCAACCGCGGGTTGCTTCCAAGCGAGAATACTTTTCTGTTAAAGACTCATCTAATGACTGTTCTGTTGGAAAAGGTCTCGCATCGAAGGCCTGCAGTCTCTTCATCCACGATAAGGGCAAACCGGTCGTGAGGCCGGGGCGCAAAGCCAAGGGCCTAAGGGGTCGTACCCCGCAGGTAGCCTGGTTGCCGAAAGGGTGTTTATGAACTCTTAAAGAACACGTTAGCACTCTGCCGGGGCTCGCTATGCGATGCTCCTCTCGTAACACCTTGTGTCGCGGGAAACGGTTTCTTTGGGAGATACTTCGTTCGGCAAGTGGCGAGAAGAAGAGGCACGTTTTTTTGTCACTTTAACTTGGAATTCGGAGGACTGACGCAGGCCGGCGTGGGTAACTTACCCGCGTTTTGCCGCCGAATTCCAAACGGTTTTTAGTTCCCACCGGATCTCCGCTGCAGACCGGTAATGGAACGGAGGAATACTCATGAAGTCGCTTGCTAAGAAGTTGCAACGTTTCCTCACTTCCGAGGATGGACCCACCGCAGTTGAATACGCGGTGATGCTGGCCTTGATCGTGATCGTCTGCTTGACGGCGATCAGCTCGATCGGTACGCAGGCCAGTAGCACGTTCCAGGACGTCGCGAACTCGCTAGGCGCAGGCACCTAATGCCTCGGGCGTTTTGCCCGTGACCTAACTAAGGCGGTCTGGACATGACAACCGCTACAAATGGACGCAACCCCCTCGGCACCGGAGGATTTGGCGCCGAGGGGGCTTTTTTTGGCCTATACATTAACAAGGGAGGTTATGCCTCGGGATAAAGAGGCCCTCGAAAACACACCGTCGGAGAGAGAGAAAAAATCATGCTGGAAGCAAACACCCTACTCAATGGAATTGTGGAAAATTGGCCGATTTGGCTGGTGACTGTCGTGCTCATTGTCGCGGCGGTAATCGACGGATGGAAGCTGAAAGTGCCCAACTGGATCACCTTCCCCTTTGTGATCAGCGGCTGGGTTTACAGCGCGGTCTTCTTTGGTTGGGCCGGATTGGGCTGGAGCCTGGTCGGCACGGCCGTCGGGCTAGCCCTCTTGCTGCCCGCCTATGCCATCGGAGGCATGGGAGCAGGCGACGTCAAACTGCTAGCCGGTGTCGGCGCCTGGGTCTGGGGAACGGTTACCTTTTACGCCTTCTGCTTGTCGGCCGTTTTTGGTGGCGTCATCGCCCTGGGGATGGTCTTCTTCGCCCACCAATGGCATCACCACAAAGCGCAGTTCTTCTCCATCCTCACGGAGATCTTCGTTATCCGAAACCCCGATCAGCTTGCTAGCATTGCAGCCGATCGGAAGAGTTCGATGATGTTGCTGCCCTACGGTATTCCGATTGCGATTGGCACGATTGTGTACTTCATCTGGACAGGAATGCTGCTATGAGACTACCCAAGTTGCCTAGTGCTGGTATTTTCCGCCAGAACGAGCGTCATGCCGGCGATCGCGAACCGCAATCTACGACTCCCCCCGGAGTTAAGCTGGAGAAGGTTTGCCGATTATGCCGAAAAAGGCGACGAGGTGCGGCTGCCGTTGAATTCGCGTTTGTGGCGCCCATCTTCTTCCTGTTGATTTTCGGGATGATTGAGTTTGGACGGATGGTGATGGTTCAGCAGGTGCTCACCAATGCATCGCGTGAAGGCGCCCGACTTGCCGTGCTCGACGGCACCTCGGCCTCCGAAGTCAACGCAGCGGTCGACAGCTACCTGCAGAACGCGCGTGTTCACGGTGCGGACATAACGATCGATCCGGCTGAACCCAATACCGCCGGTTATGGGGAACCGGTGACGGTTACCGTCGCAGTTCCTTTCGATCAAGTAAGTTGGCTTCCATCGCCAATGTTTGTAGGCGGAGACACTGAACTAACCGCAACCACGGTCATGCGCCGCGAAACAGTTCAGTAGGATCAAACGATATCCACTCTCCGGTGTGGTAGCCAGGGGAACCAGGGAAAAACGGCTATGCGAGGAAAATCAGTAGCGCTTCTCGTGCTGGCTCTCGGCTGTGGGCTGGTGGCATCGATTGGCATCACGCAGGTGATGGCCAAACGCAATGCGCCCGAAGCCACGCCAGTTGGCGAAACCGAGAACATCCTGGTAGCCATCCAGGATATCCCCTTCAATGAGTCCATCGAGGCCTCCATGCTCCGGCTGGAGAAATGGCCCAAGGACAAGGTACCCTCCGGCGCGATCACCAAGATGGAAGAAGTCGAGGGCCGGCGCACCCGGACCACCTTGTTCGCCGGCGAGCCGCTCCTGGAAGGCAAGCTCACCAGTGGTGATGAAGGCGGCGTGGGAATGCTCATTCCCAAGGGTTGGCGTGTCGTGCCGGTGCGTGTCGATACGGCCTCCGGCGGCGGTGGCCTGGTACGGCCTGGCGACCGCGTCGATGTGTTGGTCCACCTTGCCCGCAACCCAACGCGTGGTATCACCAAAACCACGACCAAGACGATCCTCCAAGACGTCAAGGTGTTTGCCGTCAACGCCGACGTGGGCGATAAAGAAGACGACAAGGGCAAAAGTGCGGCGGTCAGCGCCAAGACTATCTCCTTGCTGCTGACTCCCGAAGACTCCGAGAGGGCCATGCTAGCCAGCCAGTTGGGCAAGGTTCAACTGATCCTTCGCAGCCCCGACGAAGACACCGTCGGCACGGTCGGCGATGGCGATGGCACCGACCCCAACGAGCTCTTCGGGATTTCTGGCCACGGCGATCGCGAGAAAGAAGACCCCCAAGCCAAACCGGCCGATGCCCAGGCCAAAGACGGCAACGAACTGCTCGACTTCCTCCGCCAGTTCCGCCAGAACGGATCGGGTACGGACTCGACGCCGGCAACCCCGGCCAGCAAAAGCGACGACTCCCAAGAGTTCGCCATGACCATCTACCAGGGCCAAGAACCGGTCGAGGTAATTCTCGAAGAAAGCCCCAACGCGAAGGGAACTCGCCGCTGGAAAGTCAAAGACGGGGCAGCCGGCCCCGCCTCCGCTCCAGCCGCGGTAACCCCGCCAATGGCCCTGCCTGGCAACAAATTCGACACGCCGACGCACCAAGGGACGGACGACCAGCCGAGTCCCGAGGACAAGCCTGTCGACAACAACAACGACGACGATTGGACAAGCAGTTCAGACGACGGTTAATTAACCGAGATTATTGATAACAGATACAACGAGACCCCTGGCCGGTTAACTCCGGCCGCTACCTATTGAGGCCGGTTGTACCATCGCCATCGGGCCGAACCATTGGAAGCCCGAAACGGTTCAGACGCAGGAATGTCTGCCGTGGCCTTGGTTGCGCGGGTGTCAGTAGTAACGTCGGAACCTGGTTCTGAATCACCCAGGTAACCGGCGAGACACGGAATGTCACCGACACGGAAGAACCCACGGGACCCCAGTTCGAACGCCTGTGCGTCGGGCGGGATCACTGCAAGGAATTCAAGGATGTTGAAGCACACTCTCCGGCGGCATCTGGTGCCGCTTTCGGCCCTTTGGGTGTTTGCTGCCATCACCAATTGCGCGCTGCCAGTTGCGGCCCAAACGGCTCAACCGATGCCAGAGATACCTGGCGTCATTCATAAGGTCACCAAGACCTACGAGCGGCTGGAGATGACCGTCAACTCCAGCAAGCGTTTGGTGCTCGACCAAAAAATCCCCGAGGCCCAGGTCAACAACCCCGACGTGGTTGAACTGCACCCCTTAGCACCCAACGAAATCCAGGTGTTTGCCAAGGCACCCGGCGTGACGCAAGTCAACCTCTGGGGGGAAGACAAAAAAATCTACACGGTCGACGTGATCGTCTACGCCGACGCACGCGAATTGGAACTGCTGCTGCAGAACCAGTTTCCCAACGCCTCGTTGAAAGTTATTCCGGTCAACAACGGCGTGCTCATTTCCGGCTACGTCGATCAGCCCGAGCACATCGATCTGATTGTCCGCATCGCCGAAGAGTATTACCCGAAAGTGATCAACGCCCTGAGGGTTAGCGGTGTTCACCAGATCCTTCTGCACGTGAAGGTGATGGAAGTGTCGCGAACCAAGCTGCGGCGAGTCGGATTCGACTGGGCAAAATTCACGGGCAGCAGCTCGGCCATCTCTTCGATCAGTGGCCTGATTGGCGAGGTGACCGAAAGTAGCGACGCGGCCACCGGCGCCATCTCTCGGGTTGTTGAGCTATCCGGCGACGAAACCTTCAAGTTCGCCGTCGTCGACGGCAGCAGTGCGTTTCTCGGTGTTTTGGAGGCCCTTCGCGAAGACAAACTGGCCAAGATCCTGGCCGAACCGAACCTGGTTGCCGTGAGCGGCCGACCGGCCTATTTCCGCGTGGGCGGGGAATACGGTTATCAGGTCAACGGCGGCATCACGGGCCCCACGGTAGAGTTCAAGCAGTACGGCACCCGGGTCGACTATGTGGCGATCGCCCTGGGTAACGGCCGCATTCGCTTGGAGGTCCGCCCCACCGTTAGCGAAATCGACGCGGCCAACAGTGTGGAAGGCATTCCAGCGCTTAAGGTCCGCGAGGTCGATACGGGCGTGGAACTCAACGCCGGACAAACCCTGGCCATCGCCGGGTTGGTACAGAACCGCGTCGAGTCGCAGTTCCGCGGGATTCCCTGGGTGAGCGAGGTTCCCTATGTGGGTGCCTTGTTCCGTCGTGTGGAAGAAGACAACAACGAGGTGGAACTGCTGATCATGGTCACGCCCGAGTTGGTCGAAGCCCTGGACGCCAATGAAGTGCCACCCTGCGGACCGGGTACCATGACCGCCAGCCCCAGCGACTGCGAACTATATTTGAAGGGTCACCTGGAAGTACCGCGTTGCTGCCCCGGTTCACCGGGCCTGGGAACCGCCACCGATATGCCGCCGCAGGGGATGATGCTCCAGGAGCGCGAAGATATCGCCGTGCCACACCCGGCGACCACGGATTCATCGTCCTGGCAGCGTGGTTACCGGGGGCCCGTGGCACGTTCGGCGCAGAACCCCTATAGCCGGTACAGCCAACAGAGAACGCCCAACGTTTCGCCAGCAAAGGCGACAAAAAAAGAGGTCGGCTTCATCGGCCCATTCGGTTATGACGTAGTAGAATAAAGAAGCTCTGTTAGGCATTTCCACTGAAATGGTCTTTTGGTAATAATTGCGATGAGTAACGTCCTTCGCCTAGCGATCGTTGACCCCGACGACTCGAAGCGTGAATCGCTGAAGAGCATTTTGTTGGGCATGGATATGATCTGGCTCGAGGCCGAATGCTCTCGCTACGAGTTCTTCGGCGATGTGGTGGCCCAAACCAATCCTGAGATCGGTTTGGTGGCCATCGATAACAATCCCGACAAGGCCCTGCAACTGGTCAAACGCCTAGCGGAAACCTCGCCCGACTGCTCGGTGCTGGTCGTTAGTTCCTCGAGCGACGGCAACTTAATACTCCAGGCGATGCGTGCCGGGGCCAAAGAGTTCCTCACGGAACCCGTCCGCATTGAAGACCTGCTCAGCGCCTTAGGGCGGATCAGCGAACGACGTTTCGGCCAGGGTGGCGATCATCGTCCGCGCGGTAGTCAAGTAATCGCCGTCGGCGGCTCGATTGGTGGCGTCGGTACCACGAGTATCGCCGTCAACCTGGGTTGCGCACTGGCTCAACAGGAACGCAACTCGGTGGCCCTGGTCGACTTGGACCTTTGCCTGGGCGATGCCGACGTGTTCCTCGACACGATTCCCGACTACACGCTCGTCGATGTGGCCCAAAACGTTACCCGACTCGACTTCACGCTGTTGAAGCGGTCGTTGACGAAGCACTCGTCGGGGCTTTACCTGCTGCCGCGTCCCGTGCAGTTGGAAGATATCTCGCTGATTACGACCGACAACTTGCAACGGGTGATCGGGCTATTGAAAGCCACGTTCACCCATCTGGTGTTGGACCTTTCGAAGAGCTACAGCGCGATCGATCAGATCGCCCTGGAAATGGCCAACGACATTCTCCTGGTCACCCAACTCGACCTGCCGTGCCTGCGCAACGTAGTGCGGCTAATGATGTCGTTCGGCGAAATGGAAGGCATTGCCGAGAAGATCAAGATCGTCGTCAACCGCGTCGGCTTGGAAAAGGGCCAAATCACCCTGAAGAAAGCCGAGGAAACGATCGGCAAAGAAATCTTCTGGCAACTGCCGAACGACTACCGGACGATGATCGAAGTTCGCAACAACGGCATGCCGCTGATCGAACAGGCACCGAAAGCGCCGATCACTCAGTCGTTCCTTACGTTGGCCGAAGCCTTGACCGGCAACGGCAGCGTCGAAGCCCCCGAGGCAGTCGCCAAACGCAACAGCCTCAGCCGGTTGTTCAGTTGGTCGGGCCGGGGCGAAAAGTAACGGCCCGTTCTCGCTCGAACCGCGTCTTCTCTTCAGCTTCGTCACGTCGAAAGCACGGGTGCCATGCGCAGCTTGTCTGCCCTTGCTTCAGCAGCGGCGGACAATTCGTCGCTCGTTCGCCGCCCGCCGTTGCTACTCTGTGGTTCCCAAGCTTCATGGAAGCCACGACACGGCTCCCATGCTCCGCAGAATTTGCTCCCACACAACTTCAGTGATATACTTCGGCTTTGTCGGCCGACGAAGCCGCAAGCGGCTTGGTGCATCGTGTATACACTCCATGGAGAAAAATCAGCCGTGAAACATTTCGCAAGACTGTTTGCTGTTGCCATAGTGTGTCTCCTCGGCGCGACGACTGTCTATGCCGCCGAGAAACCCAACATTGTTTTTATCCTGGCCGACGACTTGGGCTATGGCGACCTGGGCTGCTACGGCCAGAAGGTGATCCAGACGCCCAACATCGATCGCATGGCCGCCGAGGGCATGCGGTTCACCGACTGCTACGCCGGAAGCACCGTTTGTGCACCGTCGCGTTGCGTGTTGATGACTGGTCTGCATACGGGCCATGCCCGAATTCGTGGCAACGCCCGAGTGCCGCTCGAGCCGGCTGACGTTACCGTAGCCGAGGTGTTGAGGGAGGCCGGCTACACGACGGGCCTCATCGGAAAATGGGGACTGGGTGAGCCCGAAACGACGGGAATCCCCAACCGCCAGGGCTTCGACTACTTCTTCGGCTACCTCAACCAGCGCCACGCCCACAACTACTATCCGGCCTATCTGTGGAAGAACACCAAGGACTATCCGCTTCGCAACGAAGTGAACCACATCATCCACGGACGGGATTGCACGCCCGGTGGCGTGGCAACCAAAAAGGTGAACTATTCACACGACCTTTTTGCTCGCGAGGCGTTGACGTTCGTCGAGCAACACGCGAGCGAGCCGTTTTTCCTTTACCTTGCAGTCACGATTCCACACGCCAACAACGAGGCCGGCTCAAAAGGCATGGAGGTGCCCGACTACGGCCCCTACGCCGACCGCAACTGGCCCGAGCCACAGAAGGGGCATGCGGCGATGATCACTCGCCTCGACGGCGATGTGGGGCGGTTGTTGGCCAAGCTTAAGTCGCTGGGAATCGACAAGAAGACCATCGTGTTTTTCACCAGCGATAACGGTCCGCACAAAGAGGGCGGCGCCGACCCGAATTTTTTCCACAGTAGCGGACCGCTGCAAGGCATCAAGCGATCGCTGCACGACGGGGGAATTCGCGAGCCGATGATCGTTCGTTGGCCAGGCAAGATCCAACCGGGTACGACCAGCGACCTACCCTGCTACTTCTGCGACTTCCTGCCCACGGCCGCCCAACTGGCCGGCGTCGAAGTGCCCAACGGTATCGATGGCATTTCAATCGTTCCCACGTTGCTCGGCCAAGGCGAACAGCCGCGGCACGAGTTCATGTACTGGGAGTTCCACGAAGGAAAAAACAGTAAGCAAGCCGTGAGGATGGGACATTGGAAGGCGGTGCGCGAGGCGCCCAGCGATCCGATCGAGTTGTTTGATCTGCGCAACGACATGGCCGAGCAGAACGACGTGGCCGCCGCACATCCGGAGGTGGTCGCTACGATTGCCAAGTATCTTGACGGAGCGCGTACGGACAATCCCACGTGGCAACTCCGCGACCGGCGTTGAGTTTGACCTTGTTCCCACCCTTCGCGTGGGAACACAGACACCGACGCTTTGCGTCGCGACCAGCCCGTGAAGGTTGCGTCGCTCGCGTGCAGATGAGATCGCAAAGGCGGACGAGCCGCGACAGGTAGTCCAACTAACATATTGCCCAAGGAAGATTGCTGATATAAAAACCCCTCACCCCCGGCCCCTCTCCCCACGGGGGAGAGGGGAGAATTCATTTTACCCCACGTTTTCCAAGTGTAGTAAAGGAGCTACGATGAATCGACACCCGCGCATCGTTTGGTCGGTCGCCCTACTGTTGGCGATCGTGTTTGTCGTGCCGGCTATGGCCGACGTGAAAGTACCCAAGGTCATCGGCAGCAACATGGTGTTGCAGCGCGACATGGCCGTGCCCGTCTGGGGCTGGGCCGACAATGGCGAAGAAGTGACCGTGACGATCAACGGCCAGACGAAGAAGACCACCGCCGCGGACGGCAAGTGGATGCTCAAGCTCGACGCGATGTCGGCTGGCGGACCGTTTGAGATGAAGATCCAGGGCAAGAACGAGATCACGCTCAACAACGTCCTGATCGGCGAAGTCTGGGTTTGCTCAGGCCAGTCGAACATGCAGTGGAGCACAAAAAACTCCGTTAACGGGGCCCAGGAAGTTGCCAACGCCAAGTACCCCAACATCCGCCTGTTTACCGTTCCGCTGAAGGGAACTCAAGAAGAGCAGTTCGACTGCGGCGGCGCCGGCTGGCAAGAGTGCAGCCCGGAGACGGTGCCGTGGTTCACGGCCGTGGGCTATTTCTTCGGTCGTGAGTTGTACAAGGAGCTGAACATCCCCATCGGCCTGATTAACAACGCCTGGGGCGGTTCGTCGTGCGAAGCCTGGGTCCCCCGCGATGTGATTGAAGGCAATCCCGACTACGCGGAAATGCTGAAGCGTTACGACGACCAATGCGTCGCATTCGACGCTGGCAAGCCGCAAGCCGCCTACGAAAAACAACTGGCCGCTTGGAAAGAAGCCGAAGCCAAGGCCAAGGCCGAAGGCAAACCGGCTCCGAACAAGCCGCGCCCGCCGCGCGACATCCGCTACGGTCAACACCGCGTGGCCAACTGCTACTGCGGTTGCCTTCGCCCGATTATTCCATTCGGCATCCGCGGAGCCATCTGGTACCAGGGCGAAACCAATGCCGGTCGGGCGTATCAGTATCGGCATCTTTTCCCGCTGATGATCGATGTCTGGCGCGAGAAATGGAGCCAAGGCGATTTCCCGTTCTACTTCGTCCAACTGGCCAACTTCATGGGACGCGCCGATCAGCCGGGTGAAAGTGCTTGGGCAGAACTTCGCGAAGCACAGTCGATGACCCTCTCGACTCCCAACACGGGCCAGGCCGTTACGATCGACATCGGTGACGCGAAAGACATCCACCCGAAGAACAAACAGGACGTAGGCAAGCGACTCGCGCTCTGGGCACTTAAGAAAGACTACGGCAAAGACGTCGTTTACTACGGGCCCGAGTACAAGTCGATGGCCAAAGACGGCGCGAAGATCGTCCTTTCGTTCGACCATGTCGGAAGCGGTCTGGTGGCCAAGGGCGGCCAACTGAAGGGCTTCGCCATCGCCGGGGCGGACAAGAAGTTCGTCTGGGCCGATGCCAAGATCGAAGGCGACAAGGTCGTCGTGTCGAGCCCTCAGGTTCAAGATCCCGTCGCAGTGCGTTACGCTTGGGCCAACAACCCAGAGTGTAACCTCTACAACAAGGAAGACATTCCCGCCTCGCCGTTTCGTACCGATGCTTGGCCGGGCGTGACGATTAACAACAAGTGATATTCGTCAAAGCCGAGAGACTTCTGGTTCCCAAGCTCCGGCTTGGGAACCAGTTTTTTTGCGCAACTCTGCTTTGAATTTCGCGAAGCAGAGCGTCCGTGCGGCAAGTCTCCAGGACGAAGCTCGGGAACGAGTTAACGGAGCCTCGCGCGACGTCACTTCTTTTTCGACTCCGCTTCACCCGTCATCGGCACAAACGCCACGCCCGTGATGTTGTGGCGTTTGAGCTTACCATCGGCCTGCTTTTCGATGACGACGAGATCCTGGGCATAGCGGCCCACGGGTATCACTAGCCGCCCGCCGGGCGCAAGCTGTTCGACCAACGCCTCGGGCACGTGGTTCGGTGCCGCCGCGACGATAATCACGTCGAACGGCGCATGCTCCGGCCAGCCACGATAGCCGTCGTCATGGCGCACGGTAACATTGTCGTATCCCAATTGCTTCAGCTTTTTCCGCGCCTCGTCGGCCAAGGGGCGCACAATCTCGATGCTGTAAACTTCCTTGCAGAGTTCACCCAACACGGCCGCTTGGTAGCCGGAGCCGGTGCCGATATCCAACGCACGGCTCGAAGCCTTCGGTTGCGCCAGTTGCGTCATCAGGGCAACGACATACGGCTGCGAAATCGTCTGGTTGTGGCCAATCGGCAGGGGATGATCCTCGTAAGCCGATCTGCGCAAGTCGGAGGGCACGAACTCGTGGCGCGGCACGTGTCCCATCACATCGAGCACTCGAGGATCGGTGATATCGCGTAGCCGCATGTGCCGCTCGACCATCCGCTGCCGCGCCTGGGTCAACCACGACGCTTCCTTTCGCTGCGGCACATTGGCTCCGGCGACAACCGCTTTCTGATCTTCCTGCTGCGCTTGCTCGGTCGCAGGCGGGCTTTCGCCGCTGGCCGCCGATTCTTCGGCCGCATCGGTTTCTGCCCCTTTTGCCTCTACCGCGTCTGTTTCCCCCGCGCGAGACTTCTCGCTACGTGGAACGTGTGGCTGCCAACTCGTCGACCGCGACGGCCGCAGAATCGAAACCATCAACCCGAACAACACGGCGACTGCTATCAAAATGAAAATGCCTAGCGGCACGGGACTAGCTGTTTGCGATGTGCTCATTGCTGGGCCGGTCCTTCCTGCAAGGGCCCTTACTGCATTCTACGGAACACCCCCACGCCAGAACAGCCCCATCTACGTAGGCCTCCCACTTCGGCATCGAAAACGGCTTTAACACGGCCATCTGCCGGCACAGATACCCGCCAGCTTTTATGCCGTCCATGACACGACAACCGGCACCGGGTAAACTGAAGACTTTCGTGCGATCTTTCTGCCGACATCTCCCACTGCATGGATCTTCCCATGACGACCTCCGGTATCGAAGCCCTACTCGACCTGCTCGCCGGCTGCGGCGTGACACATCTCTTCGGCAACCCGGGCACTACCGAATTGCCGTTGAGCGACGCCATGGTCCACGAGTCGCGAATTCGCTATATCCTGGGACTGCAAGAGATCCCCGTAATGGCCATGGCCGATGGCTACGCCCAGGCCTCGCGTTCAGTGGGAATCGTCAACCTGCATATTTCGTGCGGCCTGGGAAATGCCATGGGCATGCTCTACAACGCCTACCGGTCGAATTCGCCGATGGTGGTGACTGCCGGGCAACAGGATCGCCGCTTGATGTTCGAAGAGCCGATCCTCTTCGGCGACATGGTCAACACCGTGCGGCCCTGGACCAAATGGGCGGCCGAGGTACAGCGATTGGCCGATCTGCCCAGCGCAGTGCGCCGCGCTGTGCAAACGGCCATGACTCCGCCGACCGGGCCCGTGTTTTTGTCCATTCCGCTCGATCTGCAAACCGAGCGAGGCGAACTGGACCTCACGCCCCCGCGAGTACCCGACGTGCAGGTGCGTCCGTCGCTCGAATCGCTACGTCGCGCAGCCGATGTGCTGGCAACGGCCAAACGTCCAGGCATTCTCGTCGGCAGCCGGATCCAAGAGGCCGACGCCGTGGCGGAACTGGTCGCCGTGGCCGAGCGTCTCGGAGCGCCCGTGATGCACGAAGCCATGGTTTCGCACGGCCGTTGCAGCTTTCCCAGCGATCACCCGTTGGCTGCCGCCCCCCTGCCCTTCTGGTCGCCAGAGGTGCGCGAGTATCTCGAAGAGTTCGACGTTTTGCTGCTTGCCGGCATCAAGGCTCTCCAGCAGTACATTTACCACGAGCCGTCTCGTCCCATTCCAGAACACATCCGGTTGGTGCAGATCGACGATGATGGCTGGGAACTCGGGAAGAACTATCCGGTCGAAGTAGGCGTGCTGGGACATCCCAAGCCAGCGTTGGCCGAGTTGCTCACCGCGTTGGAGGAAGCGATGAGTGTAGAACAAGCAGCCGCGGCCAATCAGCGAGGTGAACAGACGGCACGCCGTCGGCAGGAGGAACGTAGAGCGTTAGCACGTCAAGCCGCCGAGCAACGTGCCCAACGGCCGCTGACGCCGCTGAGCGCGATGCAAGCCATTGCCCAAGTGCTGCCCGACGATGTTGCCGTCGTCGAGGAATCGCCCACCACCACGCAAGGTTACCTGGAAGGCGTGGGCGCATTGAAGAACACCGACGGCTATTTCGCTCAACGCGGCTGGGCCCTTGGCTGGGGATTGAATTGCGCGATCGGCGTACAACTGGCTTGGCCCGAGCGACCCGTGCTGGGCATTCTCGGCGACGGCTCGGCCATGTACGGCATCCAAGGGCTGTGGACGGCCGCCCACGACCAGATTCCCGTGACGTTTGTCGTCACGAATAATCGGGAGTACAAGATTCTCAAAGACTGTGCCCAGGTTCTGCAATTGCCGGCCGCGATGCAAAGCCGCTTCGCCGATCTCGACCTGGCCGAACCGGCGATCGACTACGTCGCGCTGGCCGAATCGCTGGGCGTAGCGGCCCAACGGGTTGCCGCTCCGGAAGAACTCAGCGAGGCTGTGCGCCAGTCGCTGGCCGGCGACCGTCCGCGATTGATCGAGGTAGCGGTGGGAGGCGGGAGTCATCAGTAATCAGTTGTCTGTGCCGCTTGCGGCTTCGGCCGCCTCCGCTCTCCCCTTTCCGCCTTAGGCATCCTACCCTTTCGCTCCCGTCGTTTGTCGCGTGCCTTCCAGGCGGCCGAACACCATCCGCCCAGCGCTGGTTTGCAGCACGCTGGTCACGGCGATGTCCACTTCCTGGTTGACGTATTCGCGGCCCGCCTCGACGACCACCATAGTACCGTCTTCCAGGTAGCCCACGCCTTGGCCGGCCTCTTCGCCCGGCTTGACGATCCGCACCTGAATCTGTTCACCAGGCAGAAAAACGGGTTTCAGGGCATTACTCAGGTCGTTGAGGTTGATCACCTTCACGCCCTGCAGCCGAGCAACCTTGTTGAGATTGTAGTCGTTGGTCAGCAGCTTTCCGTCGAGATGTTTGGTCAGCACGACCAGTTTCAGGTCGACCGGTTGCCCTTGGAACTCGGGCAAGTCCCGATCGAAGATTTCCAACTCGATATCGGTGTTGTTGCGGAGCCGGTTGAGGATATCCAACCCCCGTCGCCCACGACTCCGCCGCAACCGGTCGCTGCTATCGGCGATGCCCTGCAATTCGGCGATGACGAATTTAGGCATCACCAATTGGCAGTCGAACACTCCGGTCTCCACAACGTCGGCAATCCGGCCGTCGATCACCACGCTGGTGTCGAGCACACAGGGTCGGCTTCCCTTTACTTCCCGCGAAAACTCGACGTAGGGAATGATAAAACGAAACTCGTCTTGGGTCTGCAATAACAGACTGACACAGATGTAACAAAAAACCAGCCCTAGCAACAACTGCACCGCATTGCTCAGCTCGTCGTTCAAGGGCAGGGGAGTCAGTGCAATTCCCACCACGTAGGCCAGGAAAAGACCCACGATGGTGCCGAAGTAAACCGCCGTGATCGTGGTAAGCTGCTTACGGCGAACGGCCATGTCCAGCGCGATAATCCCCAGGGCCAACGCCAGCGTGCCGCCAAAGGTCGCCGGGGCTACCCATTCGCGGTCTTCGGGCAAATAACCCGACTTGATGAACCAGACACCCAGTCCGGCAGATACCATCACGAAGATGATACGCAAAATGATCAATGCCATCAGAATACCTCGTGCCCGGCGAATAATGGTATGTTTCTGACAATTTCGTCTCTTCCCGTGCCCGGGCAACGCCGGAAAGAGGATCGGCAATAGCTATCACCCTATTGTAGGAGGTAGAACGATGGCGTGGAAGCGGAATCCACCGGCCTACTAGCGGTTCGAATTAGCCGATATACCACCGCAGCTTTCGCACAACGAGACGGCCCAAAAACCGCAATCCCTACGAGCTGACGGAGAGACTGTAAAAAACAACGGGAGGCGTTTTCCTTGCCGATCGGTCACCTAACGCAACCGATCACTGCAGGAAAACGCCTCCCAAATAGCTGCCAAGTTCTCTGGTGAGAGCTCAGCTTGGTGTCGAGGTCGACTCGGTGTTAGCCGACGGCCCCTCACCAGCCGATTGCTCTCCCTCCCCATTGGCGTCCGCCACCGCGACAGGAGCGACGGGAGCGGGAGCGGCAGGCGCGGTGTTGCTCAACAGACTTCGACCGGCGGCAGCCGGCAGCCCGGCACCTCGCCACGCCCGATCCAGCGCCTCGCCCGTCTGACGCACAATCGCGTCGCGGCGGCGACTACCGAAGGCACCCCGTGACGGCATGACCGTAACCGGCCCCTCGTAGCCTTTCTCCTTCAGGATGCTGAGCACCTCAACCGCGTTGATCTGCCCACCCTCGGCACCCGGCAAGAGCCGGCTACTCTCGTCCACATCGGCCGCAGTCTTACCAGCCGCCACGTCGGCCAACTGCACGGCCACAATCTGTTCGGCCTTCAGCCCGCGAATGGCTTCCAGCGATCCCCCGCCGACAACGATGTCCCAAATGTCGACGACCAGCCCCATATTCGACGAGTCGATCATGTTGACCAGCAGCGAAAGGGCATCGAAGTCGTGAATGAACTGAAAAGCTTGGTTTTTGCGCAGGTATTCTGCCGCCCGGAACGAAACGCCAAACTGGACGCCGTGGGGAGCAAGAGCGGCACAAATCTCGCTGAAACGATGCTTGTGGAACTCGAAATTCTCGTGATACGGTCGCTTGTCGCCGGCCGGCGCAACCGTGGCAATACATCGGGTACACCCCGCGGCAGCGGCAGCTTCCGCAATCCACGGCAGCTTTGCCATGCTGGCTTTGAACTGATCGTCGTCAACATCCCACTCAATGGGCAGTCGAAACTGCCCCAGCCGGACACCGGCGCTGCTGATCAGTCGCAGAGCATACTCCATGCCATGGTGCTTCGCCCGGGAAGCAAAATCGGCCGCATCGAGATCCATCCCCGAAAACCCGTAGGTTAGAGCCAACTCGATGATCTCGCATTGGTGACCGGATATGCCGAGCGCTGAGGGGTTAAGGTTCTTAAACATCGCATAACTCCATATCAAATTTTGTTGGCTGCCCTGAGGCCCGGCTGCCGGAGCGACCCTCCATGACACCGGGGAATCCTTCATTATTACAGAATCACCTGCTAGGTCCAAGGGGGATGCCATCGGCACCCACCTGTGGCGATACATCCCCCCCGAACAAACCTCGCCCGAACGCCCAATTCGCACGGCTCGCTATCCACGCAGCCCGCCCTCTGTCTACGCAGCGTGGATCGTATCGCTCAAGACACGGCTCAGCCAAAAGACTATACTCCGTTGCCACTTGGCCTTACCGACAAACCACGTCTGCCCAAATGTGATTCCCACCAAAATTCTGCGGCGGGGAAATTACTGCGGCAAACAGCCGGCCAACAACGAAACGGTACCGCAAACCGCCAGACCACCGCACCCACGCGGTCACCCCAAAGCACCCCAGGCAACCATTTATCCAATGCTTTTGCTGGAAATCATCATCCTGGCCGTCATCCAAGGCATCGCAGAATTCCTGCCCATCAGCTCCTCCGGCCATGTGGTCGTAGGCGCCGCATTGTTCGACCAGCTTGGTTACCCGTTGGCCGAGAAGCTTACAGTCAATGTCGTGCTGCACCTGGGCACACTACTGGCCATCATCGTGTTCTACTGGCGGCGCATCATCGAACTGCTAGGGCGCGACGCCCGCGTGATTCCGCTGATACTCGTCGGCAGCATCCCCGCCGCAGCAGTGGGGTTCTTGGTGAAAAAGACGGCTGCGGGCGAGGTTATCGAGTTGTTCCTTCAGAGCGCCTTGATCGCCGGGCTGATGTTTCCGATCACCGGCCTGATGTTGCTTTGGGCGTCCAAACACGCCCGAGGTACAATCCTTTGCCGCGAAATGAGCTGGGCGTCGGCCCTGTTGATCGGAGCGTTTCAGGCATTTGCCATCCTGCCTGGAATTTCACGCAGTGGAGCGACCATCGCGGCCGGTTTGTCGGTGGGCTTGAAACGCGACGAAGCGGCCGCCTTTTCGTTCCTGCTCGCCATTCCCGCCATCGCCGGGGCAGGCCTCCTGGAGTTTCTCGACGCCCTGTCCACGACGACTCCCCACATGCCCTTGGGCACGTTGGCCGCCGGGCTGGTGGTCAGTTTCCTCGTTGGCTTGGCCGCCCTCTGGTGGCTCATTAAGTGGCTCGACCAGGGACGGATCCAATTGTTCGCTTGGTACGTGATCCCGCTGGGCGTGGCCGTGGTAACATGGCAGTTCCTCCGGTGACCTGTCCTCCGATGACTGACGAAACCCCGCCCGTCGACTTTCCCCCCCTCTATTTCACCCCCGGTTCCCACGCCGGTAGCGTCGGAACGAGGGGGAGAATGGACCAGGCTCCGACTCAACAGTTCTCCTGGGTCTACCTGGACGACACCCCTGCCTTGGCGGTAGAATAGTTTGAGTCGGGCGCATTGCCGACCCGACAACTTCATTACCACTTGGCACTTTCCATCCGGGGGCGAATTGGATTCGACCGGGCAAGTGAAGGGTAAGTGGCGTGCCGTGGTTGGTCAGCAGGCCACGTAAAAAGCCGACCACTAAATTTCAATTGCCAAGCCTAGCTTTGCAATGGCTGCCTAGAGATAGGTAACCCCGGTTGAGGGTCTTCGCCGGAGAGACCCGACTGCCGGCCGCCAATTCCGGATCGTTCCGGGTCGCGTCGGCGACGCCCGGAATTAAACCCCGCTGTCGACTAGCCTGAGCGGAAGCCCGTCGGTTGGCGTCCAATCGGGCGAAATCCCAAACATCCGACTACGCACGTAGAAGCTTACGTGGATCTGTCGCGGGACGCGGGTTCGATCCCCGCCGCCTCCATAAAGGCCGCTTACATCAAACGGCGTAAGCGGCCTTTCTTAATGGACTTGTACAGATCTAACCCATGCCATTTTCGGCCCAAAATCGCCAGTGGGTCCCTTTTTTCTTGAAAATTGGGTCCCTTTTTCTATTGGCGATGGGTGCCTTATCGGCTATCTTCTGGGAAATGGAACCCACAACTCCACTTCCCGTAGTGAGACGGCACCATGCCACGAAAGAAGGACGACGATTGGCAATCAGATGGCCGAGGACGATACCGGCGAAAGGTCGGTGTGTGGTTCTCGCCATCGGACATGAAGCTCAAGCCGTACAAGTTCAGCTTCGGCACGAATAAGGATAAGGCAAAGGCTCGGCTTGCCCGAGTGAGGGAGGTTTGGGCACACGTTGTAGAGCGAGAGAAGAAACCTCCGGTGATCGACGGCATTCCGTCCGCCTTTGAACTGGATTACCAAGATCGGGAACCTCGCTGGGGTGTAGATGATCTGTTCGTCGCCAAGGAGTTGGCGAGAGGGAACGTCCAAATCGTGGTCACCAAATTCGATACCGAGACGCCCGAAGCATACGCCCACAAAATCGCACGTTTGGCTGCCGCCTATCCCTTCGTTGTCTTCGTCCCCGAAGACACTGATGTTTTCGGTGAGGGGACAGCTTTCATCGACAGATCCGCCGAACACCAGATTCAGAAGATCACTCGACTCTCGCCAAACATTCTGCCGCAGGTCACGGAGGCCCTGCACACCGCATTCGACGAGTATATCGAGTTCATCAAGAGAGATTCGACTGAGCCGACCGAAGACGGGCCGACTCTCTCACCTTTCGGCAGCCACCGAATCGCCAACGTAATTGAGTTGAAGGCTCGGCACAGCGACCGTCCGATCTCGACTTTGGAGGACTTCGATGCATGCCAGGAGTTGATTGACCACTGGCGAAATCGTCCGCTGACTCGTGACAAACGAATCAAACCGCCACGACCAATGGCCAAGAAGACCTGCCAAAACAAGATTGCCGAGCTAATGCGGTTCTTCCGGTGGTTGCACAGAAGCAAGCGATCTGGCTGGCGGAAGCCTCAAGACTTCGACGAACTTCGCACGGATGTTAAGGACAAGCAGTCAGAGAGGACGAGCATTGCTGCGGTTACCGAAAGAAACTTCTACCTTTCAGACGAACTGGCGATCATCAACAAGCACGCCACGCCACTTGAGCGGCTGCTTCTGCTGCTCGGCTTGAACTGTGGATTTCGAGGCGCAGAACAGGGCACGCTTCTGCTCGACCATCTCTACCTCGACCGACCTCACCCTAATGCTGACTATCTAAAGGTCGCATCTCAATACAAATGTGCCCCCGATGATCGCTTCATCCTCTATACTCGGAACAAGACGGGGGTCTACGGCGAGTTCCTTCTTTGGCCGCAAACGGTTGAGGTTCTGCGGTGGGCGACAGAAAGGCAGCAGAGAATCGTAACACATCGTGGCTTGCCTTATCGGAACCTCCTTGTCACTGAGAAGGGAACACTCTTCTATCGCCTCACCGGGGGACAAAGAAATCGCAGCCAAATCTTCATGAACAAATGGTCGGCTCTCATTAAGCGTGTCCAGAAGAGTCAAGGTGATTTCCCCGCTTATCCGTTCAAAACACTTAGGATCACTGCTGCTGATCTGATTCGACAACGATCTGATGGTGAAGTGGCGGCAACGTTTCTGCTGCACGGAGAGCCCGTCAAAACGGACAACTTGCTGGACCTTTACACCAAGAGACCGTTTGCCAAGCTGTTCAAGGCATTGAAGCAGTTGCAGGAGGAACTGAAATCGGTCTTTGATGCAGCCCCGGAAGACGTAACTGAACAGCCGATGCAACAGTACACACCGTTGGACAAGCGAGAGCAGATCGTCGCACTGAAGAGGCAGGGCAGAAAGGTTTCGGAAATCATGGCCGAGGTTGGCGTCTCCAAGATGACGGTTATGCGGACGCTCGACCGCCTCTACTACAAGAAAAGAGGGCTAGCGAAGAAATAGGGTAACTGGTTATACCGGCATTCTTTGGTTCTCGGCGCAAAGGGTCCGTATGATTGGCTCCTTTATGATACTGACTAGGGCGGCTGGACCCTTCACAAAGCCCCAGCCTGGAGCCGCCCATGTCTCGTCGTCACCGAACATCCCGCATCGTCATGGTCCTCAGGACCGGCCTTTCCGTCTGGATGGTCATCTTCTTGGTCTGTCTCTTCGCTGGATTGGCTCCGACAATCGCCATGATGGCCATCGTCCTCGGCACCATCGCAGTTTTCATGTTCGTCGCCTCGGTCTTCGTTCGCATCGGCGGTCATCTGCTCTACGGTGATAATCCCGAGTATCGCAGGTGGGTTTCGGAGGGTGGCGATCCTTACTTCGATGCCCTCCCGCCGCCGTTCAATCGAGACAGCCTCGCCGTGCGGGCGGGCGGTCAGCCCGAGCCAGCGGCGGATTTCATTCCCCCGGACGACTGGATGTTCCAGTGCGGCTCTTGCGAGGCACGAAACCCGGATGAGGCCGCCGTGTGTTGGAACTGTAGAGCGAGTTTGCAGCAGCCTCGGGAGATTATCTGCGGTGACTGCGGAGGGTCGTTTTTTGAGCCTGAAGTCGGGGATTTGGAGCGGCGTGGGGTGGTTTGTCCGTGGTGTGGGAGGGTGACAACGTTATCTCCGTGACCCCGGTGGGAAGTGGATTGCATCTCGAAGAATTGCTATGCTTGTAGTCAGGAGAGTCCAACGATGCTAACGAGCAAAACATTGATTGCTGGATGCTGTCTGATTGGCTGTTTCGCTGTAGCCGAGGCGGCTGAGCTACGTGTTCCGAAGGAACTACCGCCCGGAGAACTCGGTCGGGTGGTTCAGATCGGCAGGGGAATTGTCGAGAACACACCCGAGCACCCGCTTTCCAAGCCGTTTGTAGGTAATGCCCTGCGCTGTAGTTCATGCCATTTGGACGCAGGGACCGACCCCAAGGCGGCAACGTTCATCGGTATCGCCACCGCTTATCCGGCGTGGTCACCGAGGGAACGGCGTGTAATCACGCTCGAAGATCGGGTGCTGAATTGCTTCATGCGCAGCATGAACGGTATCCGTCCGCCAAACGGAAGCCAAGTCTCGGTCGCCGTGACGACCTACATTTCCTGGCTGTCGAGCGGCGGTTCACTGAACATGAACCCGGACAAGCCGCTTGGTCCCCACCACGTCGTCCCGCTGAAGATCGACGTGGCACGGGCCAACTCGAAATTGGGCAAAGGATTGTTTGTTAACGACTGCGCCGACTGTCATGGCGAAGACGGGAAAGGGACGGACGATGGGCCTCCGGTCTGGGGGCCGATGTCCTACAACGACGGAGCAGGCTTGGCTCGGAATGACAAGCTCGCCGCTTGGTTGAAGGTAGCGATGCCGCTTGGCGACCCCTACCTGACGGAACAAGAGGCCCTTGACGTTGCTGCCTATGTCAATTCGCAACCACGTTCACACTTCGAGCTGAAGAAGCACCTCCCGAAGCCTGAGCGACGGGGTGAGTACAACGGCGAAATCACAGCCGAAGAGCCACGCAATCGGTAAGCGGCTGATCTTGGTAACAACTGCTTCGGAATCCCCAAATTAGCGGAACTAGCAGCGAGACGCCATTGGGCCAGCCTCCGATGCCGACATGCTTCGGCACTTGATGGAAGCAAAGGACGTGACCCAGGCGCAACTCCACCGGGATACCGGGATCGCCAAGTCCACCATCTCCGAAATCCTGGCGGGCAAGAAGCCCTTCAGTCGGCAGATAATCCGTAAGCTGGCCGATTATTTCAGGATCGACATCAGCGTGTTGGCGGCCAATCCGTAATTTTGGTGCAGACCCATGAACGCTCGCCGAGAAAGGATGCGACAACTCCAACGGATGGCAGACCGTGTCTGCTTCCTAATCCTCAGTAGCGACCTGCCGGCAATCGACATCGAAATCGAGAAGAACAAGGTCCGTGAGCAATGTCTTGAACTCTATCCCGACCGGGAGTGGCTTTACGACATGATCTACGAGAGTCGATTTGACCGGCTCTGGGAACAGTTCCGAGGCCAGGGAAACGGATTGTAGAATGCTCAGTCTAAGAAGCCTCTCGGCCCGGTGATGTGATTGGGGGCAACCAAGATCATTTTGTTGTCCCGTCTTTGAAGACAAACCGGCGTTTTTGAGTGGTCAGTGGGTTGGGTTGCCTACCGTCTTGCCCTGGGGTATTATCGTCGTTTCAGCTAGATGGAAGTTTTCTCTACGTCTAAAGGAGAACGAGTGATACCGTGGCCCTGACCGGGCCACACCAACAATTCGACGACGTGCAAACGTCAGTTCTGCTTCCTCACAAACCGCCAACCTGGGCCGAACGGCCCTTGAAGACCAGAAGCAGCGCTGGGCGAGCGCCCCCGATATGGGGGCGTCGGCCATGTGCTGTTCTGGTCTGCCCCTTGGCGGGGGCGTGAGGAGCGGCCGTGGTTCGGCGCTCCCTTTTTTGTTGCGCCCACCACGACTGCTGACGCCGGAATATCAGCGGTTCGTGAGCCTCCAACGAAACTCTAACGCCAGGGGGAAATGCAGCATGTCTCAGCAATGGTACTACAACAAGAGCGGCCAGCGTCAAGGCCCCGTTACTTCCGAAAAACTGAAGGAACTGGCGGCCCAGGGATACCTCGTGCCGACCGATTTCGTGTGGAAGGAAGGCATGAATCAGTGGACGGAAGCTCGGAATCTCAAAGGGCTTTTTCCGACTCCCACGAAGCCTGTTTCACCCGAATCCCATTCCAGCATTTCCTCTGCCGCTGAAGGCACGAAGAGTTCTCTCTTCTGTCGGAATTGCGGAAAGGAGGTAAACGAACGTGCGATTGTGTGTCCCGGTTGCGGCATGCAACCTCTTGCCGGCAACCAGTTTTGCCGGTCTTGCGGCGCACAAACCAATCCCGCTGCCAGCATATGTGTGAAATGTGGTATCGGCCTTTCCAAGGGGAACGTCGACAACTCGCCACTCACGTTTCTGCGAACTTGGCCAGCCATCGCCGCCAGTCTTCTTTTCTGCTTTCCCCTTGGATACGTCCTGGTTTGGACTCATCCCACGTGGTCACGCCGGAAGAAGGTAGTCTGGTCGTGCGCTTGGGTTGTTCTCCTCGTCCTGGCAGGCTTTGCCAGGCGAGCGGAGGAGAAGGAAGTGCGGCGAATTATTGCCAATGCCCACCAATCCTGGGCCACGGGAGACGAATCGCAAGCCGTTTCGCTATACCATGCCGCTATCGACAAGGGAGTGGATCTTATCGACGAGAGCGACCGTTCGCTGGTGCTAAGTCGAGTAGTGGATTATGAGGCGGAAAATGGCCACGAGGAAGACGCCAAAAAGATTCTTCGCAACTACCCAAACGAGCACATCTACCCGGAATCCGTAGCAGGCAAGACACTTGTGCGACAGTACAAGGAAGAGATGGCTCAGATCGAGAAAGACCAAGAACAAAAGAAAACAGAGCAGAAGTCGTGGTCCCGTGCAAATCGGTTTGAGCGACTTGCCGGTATTCTCGACGAGATGTGGTTGGGAAAGGAACTGACTTTTGGCAACAGCCAAGTCTACTATCAGTCTCCCGTGACGGAAGCCGAGGCCAAACGCCTCGGGGACTTCTTGGTGACCGCTGAATTCTTCGACGACACTCCAAAGACGGTGCAGGTAACGAAGTCCAACAACACGTATGAGCTACGGATGCCAATAAAAACGGGCATGGAGCAAGACCTTGATTTCATCGAGTCTATCAAGTGGATCGGTGCCGCCATTGCCGAATCGGTGTTCGACGGGGCTCACTTGGACGTCCACTTATGCGATGACGAACTCGACACCATTCGAGTAGTCCCCTGTAACTGAGGGATCGTGAATTGTGGGAGTGGTTTTCGATAGTGCGTTTCCTAGACACAACTTGGGAGGTTCTTTATGTATTGTCGAACTTGTGGAAAGGAAGTGAATGAAAAGGCGATTGCTTGTCCTGGCTGTGGCGTACCGCCTTTCACTGGCGATCAATTTTGTCATTCCTGCGGCGTGGAAACGAATCCCGCAGCCGCCGTCTGCGTAAAATGCGGCGTTGCTCTCGCAGGAAAAAAGGCGATTGCAGCGGCAGGAGACGATGCCATCGTCGCCTCTGATCCGCCCAAGGACCCTGTCTTGATGGCACTCTTGAGTTGCTGCCTTTTGGGCCTTGGTCAAATTATCCTGGGCCAGACTGCCAAGGGGGCATCAATCCTTGGCGGTTCGATCATCCTTGGACTTCTCACGGCTGGGTTTAGCGGCCTCGTGACCGTTCCCTTGGCCACCATCGATGCCTACAAAATCGCCAAGAAACTGAAAGAAGGAAAGAGCGTGAAGAAATGGGAGTGGCTCTAGGAAGAGGCAATGGTTGCCGATCCGAAAGTAACGTGAGGCAACGTTGGGTGGAATTGTCCCTCATCGTCGGACTCCTGTTCTACCTCTCGGTTTCCGAGGCACTACCGGATGTGCCTTTGTGTCCAAGCCATTACTTTGGCTACCGGTGTCCAACGTGCGGTACGACCCGCTCTGTCTGGTGTATCCTCCACGGAGACTTCGGTACAGCGTGGGATTTCAATCCCATTGGCTACGTGGTTCTTCTCGTGCTGGGGCGAAGGATTGTCGTGCTGTCAGCATCAAACCGAGGTTTGAATGAATTGCTCGAAAACAAATGGGTGAACCTGACTCTCTTGAGTGCCTTCCTGACGTTTGTCTTTCTTCGGATGGCGGCAGTGTTCTAACGCACTCGAATGCCGTGTGACGCCAGTCAGAAACTCAGCACCGCTCTTCGTGAGCGGTGCTGAGTGAGGCGTCCCACCGATGATGGACACGGGGCGTGCGGAAAACGCAGCTATTATTCTTTCCGAAGAAGCGTGTTCAAGCGGCTTTCGTCCCGGCCACGTGTGGCGTGTTCATGGATTGTCCTTGTGTGGATTGGATTTGTGAGACCTGCCAAAGAACAGGGCGTCCAACGAGAACCGCCCTGGCCCCAGAAGCAGGAACAAAATCGCACAGGCGAGATACACGGCTGCCAGTTCCCAGGACGGCCCGCCCTGGCCCACGAACGGATCGCCTTGTGGCACATGGACCATGCCGACTGCCACGACCATCACGCCTGCAATCCCCAGGGTCGCAAGGCGGGTAAGCAGCCCGACGATCAAAGCCAGACCGCCGCCGAATTCGGCGAGAGCCGCCAAAGCCTGAAGAATCCCAGGCACGGGCGCTTCCGGCCCCATCCAGCCAAAAGGTTCTTGGATTTTCGGCCAGCCGTGCAGTACGAATGCCATCCCCATCACCAGACGAAGCAAGAGCAGGCCGACCGAGCCCAGCCAGCCGGTTGTGTCGCAATAAAACAAGTGTCGCATTGGAATTCCCCTTTTCTCATCCGATCCATCTGCTACTTCTCGGCATTGGCTTGGTAGCTCGTGATCAGGTTCTTGTAGGCGGGAAGATGGTTGGCGAGGAGGTTTGCCAGACCCTCCGCATCGTTTCGCCAGTCCCGCTGCAACTCACAGGCGACGGCGAACCAGTTGGTCATGATCGCACCAGCGTGGGCCATGCGCATCAAAGCAGCATCCCGAACCGACTTGTTGAACGTGCCGGATGCGTCCGTCACCACGAAGACCTGGAAACCTTCTTGGAGGGCGGAAAGTGTCGGAAAGGCCACGCACACATCGGTAACAACTCCAGCAACGACAAGTTGCTTGCGGTGTGTCTCCTTGACGGCCTTGACGAAATCCTCGTTGTCCCAGGCGTTGATCTGGCCGGGCCGAGGGATGTAGGGGGCATCGGGAAACATCTCCTTCAGTTCTGGCATGAGCGGCCCGTTTGGTCCCGTCTCGAAGCTCGTCGTGAAAATCGTGGGGAGCCTGTAGAGCTTGGCGATGTCGGCCAGGGCCAAGATGTTGTTTCTGAACTCGTCCGGGCCGTAATCCTGGACGAGCGACAGCAGACCGGCCTGATGATCGATCAGCAAAACCGCTGCGTCTTCGACCGAGAGGCGGGTGACGTTGGCGGACGGCTGAGCAGCATTCATGGTTCTCTTCCTCATGATAAGTCGAACAACATGATTTCCGAGGGAGCGGTCGCCCGAACACTAACTGCTCTCTCACCGGTGATGGCAGCACCGTCACTTGTTTCAAGCAGTTGGCCGTTGAGGGCCACTGACCCTCGAAGGACTTGGAGCCACGCATGGCGACCGGGCTTCAATTCGTGCTCGATCTCTTGGTCTGCGTCGAGCGTCGAAAGGTAGACTCGTGCATCCTGATGGATCAACAGCGATCCGTCCTGGGCGTCGGGCGAGGCCACCAGCCGCAATCGCCCCCGCCTTTCGGCCTCCGGGAACGCCTTCTGCTCGTAGCTGGGCGCAAGCCCCTTCTGCTCCGGAAGGAGCCAGATCTGATAGAGATGGACAGGTTCGGTTGGTGACGGGTTGAATTCGCTGTGGCGGATGCCGGTGCCCGCCGACATCCGCTGGAACTCGCCGGGGCGCAGCACCGAGCCCGTGCCGAGGCTATCTCGATGCTCCAGTGCGCCCTCCAAGACGTAGGTGATGATCTCCATGTCCCGGTGGCCGTGCATCCCGAAGCCCTTGCCCGGCTGCACCCGATCCTCGTTGATGACCCGCAAGGAGCGAAAGCTCATGTGGGCCGGGTCGTAGTACGTGTCGAAGGAAAACGTGTGCCATGTATCGAGCCAATCGTACCGGGCATGGCCCCGCTCGGCCGCCCTCCGCACACGGATGGATTCTGCTCGCACGTTCGGTTCGTGTATTGTTGCCATTTTTGGTTTCTCCTCGAATGAGAACAGTTATTCCTTGTCAGTCAGGCCCTCTCGGGCCTTTTCCAGAAGCCGAATCAGTTCTTTGAGTTCCGCCTTGGAGAGATGGCCGATGAGCCGCTGGTGAAGTTCTTCTAGCGGACGGTCGAGTGCAGCCAAAGTCTTGCGAGCCTTCTTGGTCAAACCTACCCAGATCACTCGGCGGTCTTCGCAACACCGCTCACGTTTAACGAAGCCCGCTTCCTCCAGCCGGTTGACCAGTCCGGTGATGCCCGGCACGACGGCAATCGTGCGGGAGGCGATCTCCAGGATGGGAAGAGGCTGACCCTCGCCACGCAGAATGCGGAGCACATTGTATTGGGAGGGGGTCAGGCCGTAGGGTCGAAACAGCCGGGTGAAGCGAACCTGATATTGGTCGTTCGTGCGGAGGAGATTCAGGATTGCCTCCTGCTCGGACGACTCGAACGGCCGCTTCTTTTTCAGTTCACGCTGCAAGGGCATGGTTCATCCTCGGCTCTCGGATGGATGAAGAACTTTACGTGTCAACTAATCCGAAATCAATGTTCTTCTTGGTAATCATTCCAGGGCTTGAGCCTGTGGCCTGAGCGGAATCTGCCCCGGTCCTGTGACGGACATTTTGTCGCAGTGGCCGAGGTGCGAGGTAAGAACTCCGGCCCTCACGGCGTCTCATGAGAAACGAGGCCAACAACAACCCATAGAAACGAGGAGATTCACGATGGCTCGAATTCAGCCCGTCCAAGTGGACAATGCCAACCCCAAGACGGCTCAACTGCTTCAGTCGGTCGAAAAGAAGATGGGTAGCGTTCCCAACTTGATCTCGACCCTGGCAAATTCCCCGGCCGCCGCCCAGGCATATCTGGGATTCGCCCAAGCCCTGGCCGGCGGTTCGCTTTCCGCCCCGCTGCGGGAGCAGATCTCCCTGGCAGTAGGCCAAAGGAATGATTGCGACTATTGCGTGGCGGCCCACTCCTTCCTCGGCCACAAGGCGGGCCTGGGCGAGGAGGACATCCTCAATGCTCGCCGTGGCACGGCAAGCGACGAGAAAGCGGCAGCGGCGCTGGAGTTCGCTCGGAAGATCGTCGAGAACCGTGGTTTGGTCAGCGACGAAGACGTGGAAGAAGTCCGCCGTGCAGAGTTCACCGAGGGCGAGATCGCCGAGATCGTGGCGAACGTCGCCCTGAACATCTTCACCAACTACTTCAACCACGTCGCCGGGACCGAAGTTGACTTCCCGGTTGTCCCGGCGTTGGCGGCAGCGTAGGATGTCTTGACAACGGGCGTTCGGTCGGCCTTCCGCATTGGTCGGCCGACCGACGCCGCTTTCACGACGCCCTGCTTCGGTGCGACGGCATGATGGATCGGGACAACGAGACTTGGCTGCGAGCGATTTCCGCTGGCGGGACAGTGCGGGACAACGCCCTGGCCGATCTGCGGACGATTCTCCTACGTGGCCTGCGGCGGTCGCTCTCCGGTCGCTCCGACGTGGATGAGTCCTTCGTGGAGGATGCAGTCCAGGACTCGTTGCTACGGATCATCGACCGTTTACGGCAGTTCGAGGGCCGCAGTCGGTTCGTGACTTGGGCGATGTCGATCACCATCAGAACGGCGATGACTGAGCTTCGCCGCCATCGGTGGCGGGACGTGTCGCTCGACCAAGTGCTGCAAGATGGCGAGTTCGTGCCCGAGCAGGTGGTGGACGGAAGGCAGGCACCTGATCAAAATGCCGAACGGGAAGCCGTGTTGGCGGCCATGCGGCAAGTCATCGACAGCGACTTGACCGACAAGCAGAAGAACGTTCTGACTGCCGAACTGCGGGGGATGCCCTTGGATGCGATTGTTCAACAGATGGGCAGCAACCGGAATGCCGTCTACAAGCTGACCCACGATGCACGGATGCGGCTCAGGAAGGGTCTGGAGGCGGCCGGTTATCAAGCCGAAGATATCCTTGCGGCGATAGGCGGGTAGGGAGCGACGAGCATGGCAATGTCACGGGAAGAACTCGAAAGCCTCGTGCAACTGGTCGGAAGGACCGAGGAGCGAGAGATCGACTGCGACGAGTGCCTGAGAAAGGTTAGCGAGTTCGCCGAAGAGCAGTTGATGCACAAGCCGCTCTCTGAGGCATTGCGGGCCGTCGAACAGCACCTCGCCATCTGTGGCGAATGTCGGGAGGAGTATGAGATGCTGCGGAAGGCCATCAGCACACTTGGTCCAGATGGAAACTGACCCATGCCTTCGTAGAACTCGTCTGCTACGGGCCAAGACAATTTGGGGGTGTTGACGCTTCTTCATACTCGAAGAAAGGGCTTCACGGCAAATACCCGCACGCTGGCCGCATAGTCGTTCACGTTGTATCTCCGCAGAAGATCAACCAACTGCCGATGAACGTCCGAGTCGTCCGATTTCGGTGGCGAGCAGCAGCTTCCGGTGTTGGCGATGGGCAGCGAAGATGGGGATCGGCGACGAGAGGGTAAGGCATTCAAGCAGCTTGCGATGAAAACCATTGGCGGCGGGTGTCAGGCGGTAGTGCATCCACCGCCACTCTCGCCGAGCGACCACCAGCCCCACGCTTCGAAGATAGGCGAAAGGCGGTAGGCTGCGGCATGTCCAGGATGGCCACAATGTCGCAGACGCACAGTTCGCCGTCCCGCAGCAGATTGAGAATCCGCAGCCGGGTCCGGTCGGACAGTGCCCAGAAGATTGACCCGATTGGGGGGGCGTTTTCATGTTCGCTTAAGTGAATGTGCACGTGACTAAAAACCGGGTCAAGGGAACCGAGTGTGCAATTGGAAAATTGTGCAAAGGCCGGGGCGATTTTTGGCGGCGGCGATTTTTCGGAGTTTGGCGGTTTCGAGGTTTTGACCATGGGGCCAGGATTTCGACAGGGCGGGAATAACAAAAAGGTGGGCACATAGTCGCCTGACAGGGGCCACCGGAGTCCCGAGCCGCCAAGGAAAACTCGGAAGTTGTTTGATTCCGACTATTGCAACATGACCGAGACGGAGGAACTGGCATTCAGTACGAGACAAGAGGCTCTCCCAGCAATGCCAGGAGAGCCACGCATTGCCGATTCATTCCTAGCCACACACCTGGACGACGCTCCGAATCGAGGGGATCACCTCGTCCATGGGCACACCGCAATTGCGAAGCTGGTCGGCCAGTTTCCGATGCTCGTCGGCAGGCAGGCCGTAATTGTCGGCAGCCTCGACGAATTCAAGGCTGTTGTCCACCGGCTCGGCTTCGCCGTCGAGCAGCTTGACGATGGCATCGGCTTCGTTCTTCGCCTCGATCTGATACTTCATTATGTGGAGTTCGTATTGCTCGATCTCGAACGTCGGCATCGTTTGTTTCCTGCTGGAAAGCGAACAGGACCACCACAGGGATGTGGCGGCCCTGTTCGGTATGTGGTTAGTCGGCCTTGAAGTTGAAGTAGAACCGGGGGTTGTGCTGAAACTGAAGACTGCCGACAACTCCATCCGCCTTTCGTCGAACGATGACATAGGGGGCCATGAATCCCTTTACGTCGAACACCTCGCCAAGCTGGCGAGTGTCGTATACGTCGCCATACTTGGCTTCCAGGGCCTCACGGCTACCCGGCTCGGCGTTGATTTCGGCCATCTGCTCACGGCGAATGGCCTCGGTGGGATCTGACATGTCCATCTCCTGTGAAGAAGGGGTGGTGATTGCTGACACCCCCTGAGTCAGTATCATTAGTGCCACTACTGCAAACGCTTGGTCACGCCAAACCCAACGCCTCACGGCCGACGAACCGCCCGAACTTGTCAAAACCGAGCGTCATGAAGAATCTCCTCGGCTGAAGTGATGTTGCCAACGCTTCGTTAGTCAGTATCATTAGAATCCCAGCACCAGGGCCGAAACCCTGGTGCCGGGCGATGTGCGATCAGTCCTCGAACTCAACTTGGTTCTCGTCGTACTCGGGTTGGTTCTCCCATTCCCTGCCCCGTTGCCGATACGCCTCGGCGTCTTCGGGATCGTCCATATTGAAGATCTCAGCATACGTGTAGCGGGAAGCGCCAGGGCTGTTGTCGTTGCCCCAGGAACCGAAATAGACTACCCGGTCGTTGTCGGGCAGCGGCTCATCCGGAACGTAGAACCAATCCCCATAGCCGCTGAAGGCATCCTCGCCGACATTGCATTCCGAGATCATGTCGGCGAAGTCGCCGTATTCGGCAAGGTCGTAGCGTTGCCATTCCTCGTGGTTGAAGGCGGTGATCGTAAAGGACATATCAATACTCCGAGGGCAAGAGGCATGTTGTGGCCGCTCGGTTGCCGTCGTCATCGACAGCCTCGGTGATGATCCAGAGCTTGGTCCCGTCCTTGAGCTTGTAGGCGCTCAGGAGCCGGGAGCCGTCGAGCAAGCTCTGGTCGTTCAGGAGCTTGTCTTCGGGACAGAGTTCTTCGCCCCAATCGCCCTTGGCGTGGCGGCTGACGAACTCCACCGGGCTCTGCCCGTTGGTCTGCAAGGCTTCGAGGGCACCTGGGGTGCTGAGAAGCCGACCGAGAGAAAAGCATTTCGTCATTGCAGTGTCTCCGTGGGTGGGTTGAATGATCGTTACGTCGGCATAGTCAGTATCATGAGACAGGCGGGTGAGCGGGCTTCCATGCCCGCCCCCCTCGCCCTGGATTTGTCTGCTAGGCAACGGCCACTTCGGGCAGTTCAACATCTTGGGAGATGACCTCTACCCGGAGGTCTTTCGTGACGATTCGCCCGCTGCGCCTCTGCTTGGGCAACTTGGCGAGGAGGTCCTTCTTGACGGCTTCGACCGCCTTCTCGACATCCTTCATCCGAGCTTCTATCCGCTCCTCTTTTGCTTTGCCATTTTGCATGGCCTCGGTGATGGCCTCTCGCAGCATCCGCAGGGCGTGGTCTCGGGAGATCCCGGCTTTCTCCCAGAATAAGGCGAGCGTGAGGATCAACGGAATCGAAACCGTTGGGGCAACCAACTGGTCCACGTGCTTTTCCACCGAACCGCTGATCTGAACAGTGATGGTCTCATCGTAGTGATGACGGCCGGGCTCTAGGTCGAGCGACTCGTTCTTGAATGCCTTGGCGACCAGAGCTTTGATCGTGTCGATCATGTTTCGACTCCCGTGTAAAATGATGGTGTGTTGCCGAACGTTTCCTTAGTCAGTATCAAGGTTGGTCGTCGTCTCGCTGCCAAAAGTCGGTCGGCTTCATTCCCTCGTCAGGAAGATCATCGCCGTGATAAGTACAGGGGAAAGGACAATCGGAGCCTTCCTGGCCGTAAAACATCACATGGTCGAGGTCAACCACTTGGCCTGAGGCCCCGTAGTGACGTTCGTCTTCGGGATAGTCGCCGAGATCTTCATCCGCCACGATGATCTGATGGCCGAACTTCTCGTTGTCGGCGAGTTCGTCGATGGCGCTGGAAACGGTGTCGGCCTCGACCACGAGGTACGTGGGCCAGAAGCTCCCGCCGATCTCGATCAGCCAGCACTTGCCCCACCAGTCTCCCGGATTCAACACCGGAATACCCGACACCTTCTCTTTGTTGATGGTCGCCGTTGCGGTGATGCCTGCGCACACGTGTTTCCCTCCTGTTTTCGTAGGACCAAGAAAGTGAACCGGGGAGCGATAAGTGCTCCCCGACTCACCTCTTAGTCAGTATCATGACTGGCCGAGACTACCTTGGCCTACCAGTCTTCGCCGTCGCCGAAGTAACCGAAGTATTCGTCCGACTGCTCGAAGTCTTCGAGTTCCTGCTGAGCCAGGATGTGGTCCCACGGTTCGTCCAAATCGGGATACTCGTCGGCCCACTGCGACTCAGCTTCCAACTGGTCGAGGATGTCACCATAGCCGCCGTTGATGTGGTCCTCCGCAAACTGATCGAGGTAGTCGTCCATTGTTGGTTTCCTGCGATTCTCAAGAACGAAAACGGGGAGCCACTGTGGCTCCCCTATGCCTTCGTAGTCAGTATCATTGTTGGCCGGCATCAGACGGTCAGATCCTCGAACATCTCGAACGGGTTTCCCTCGACCATGACGGCGAAGGGAACTGGCGTGATCGTTTCGTCGTCGTTACGCTGCATTGCACAGACCAGGGCGACGGGTTGCTGATCGGCTTTGCGAATGGCGCTGACAAGGGCCAAATGGCCGTTGTCGGCGGCTCGAAGAAGAGTCTCGAAATTGTGGCGATCACCTTTGCGGAGCTTCGGCGGCGTGTTGGGCATAGTATTTTTCTCCAAAAACAACAGTGGACACGGGCGACAGTCAATCTGCCTCCCATGTCCACGTAGTCAGTATCATCGTTGGCGATCAGTAGTTGAGGTGTTCGGCGGCAAGAGACTGCTAAGGGCGATGTTAAACCGAGGCCCCCATTCCACTTGAGGTTCCATGCCATAGAACTGTAACAGGTTGTTGAGTCGGGTTCTCAGCATGTGGCGACCGCCCACTTCCAGATTCCTATCGTGCTAGAACGCCCAAGATTTTGGTGGCTCTTGACGAGGAGTGTACATTAGTATATTATTCCTGCGGTGACGCTATGCCTGCAAACCCTACCGAAAATGCACGCACACACACGGTTGCCGAGCTACGAAAGCAGCTTCAGGAATGGGAGCGGCGTTCACAGCGAGGATCAAGCACTCTTGTTTCAACAGGTTGCGAGGTGTTGGACGCCTTGCTTCCCGGCCATGGAATTCGTCTGGGAAGCGTTGTGGAATGGATCGGCGACGGTAGTGCCAGTGGTGCGGGAACCCTGTCGCTACTGGTCGGGCGGAAATGTTGCGAGATGGAACGCCCTATGATCCTCATAGACTTCCACCGTGAGGTTTATCCCGTGGCGTTGGCAGCCTTTGGTTTCGACCTTTCGAAACTCATTGTGGTCCATCCTCATTCGGAACAAGAAGCGCTGTGGGCATGTGAAGAATCATTGCGTTCGAAGGCAGTTGCAATAGTTTGGGCGAAGGTTGAACATCTCACAGGAATCGCATTTCGGCGTTTACAACTAGCAGCAGAGGAATCGGGCGGCATCGGTTTCCTTGTCCGTTCCACAACGGCATTGAAACAGCCCTCGTGGGCCGATGTTCGTTTGGTGGTGACGCCACGGCCCAGCCGTTGCAAAGCTTACCGTTTCCAGGTATCTGTCGCTTACAGTCGTGGGGAAACGATGCGATCCGTGACGGACATCGAAATCGATGCCCTTCGAGGAACGTTTTATGAAGTCGTCGCCACAAGTCAAACGCATCGTTTGCCTGCGGTTTCCTGATTGGCCCGTTCAACGCCTGTTGGCGTCAAGACCGGAACTTGCCCGAACGGTTTTGCTCCTCACGGAAACTACGAGGCGTGGTGAGTTTGTATCGTGCTGTAATCTCCGAGCATCTCGACGTGGCGTTTCTGTTGGAATGCCGTTGGCCGAGGCACGATCATTGGTGTCCGGGCGAGACGTTGTTCATGTCGAACCGATACAGCCAGAGGCGGATCGAGCCGCTCTTGAAAAACTCGCTTTGCATTGCGAGCAGTATAGTCCTTGCGTTGGCTTGGAGGAAGCGGAATCGCCGCAATGCTTGTTGTTGGACATTACGGGCATCGTCCATCTTTTTGGTGGAGAACATTCCCTGATACGCCGCCTACAGAGGGGACTAACTGCAAAGAGCTTCAAGGTGCAAATTGCTATCGGCGATTCAGTCGGAGCCGCCTGGGCAGCCGCTCGATACTTAGCACGCTCGGACGAACCGGTTGTCGTCCCCCAGGGGGAACACGATGCCTTGTCGGAATTGCCTATCGAAGGGTTGCGGCTTGGCGAAGTGGTCGTTCCGAAGTTGCATCGCTTGGGAATCCGAACCATTCGCCAAATCCTTAACCTCAAACGCTCTTCGCTTCCCGCTCGGTTTGGAAACGAGATCAATCGGCAAATCGATCAATTCATGGGCAAACAACCTGAGTTGATTATTCTGTGTCGTCCGCAACCGAAGTTTCAGGTCGAACATATTTTGGACGCTGGTACAACGCAGCCCGAGACTCTCGAATGCTTGCTGTCGATGTTACTCGAACGGCTTGCCAGCCTGTTGCATGAACAACAAAGGGGAACACGCCACCTCCAATGCACCTTGACAACTGAGCAGAAAACCAAGCATGCCATTACAGTCCGGCTATGCAAAGCGACAGCCGACGCCCGGCATCTCGGCGATTTGTTGCGGTTCCGCTTGGAGCGGCTCCGACTCGACGCACCCCTTATTGGCATTCGCATGGAGGCATTGGAAATTTCACGCTTGGAACAGCCGCAACAAGAACTCTTTGTCGGTCCATCACAAGACGTGGCCCATCAGTTATCCTCGTTATTGAACCGGTTAAGCAGCCGCTTAGGGCACCAGGCGGTCGTGCGTCCTTGCCTTCTGCCCGATGCCATTCCCGAACGAGCGTTCCAATACCTTTCTGTGACGGAAAAGGGCTTCTCCACAGCCACAGAAATCAACAGACAATTCTTGCCGTTGGATCGTCCAACTTGTTTATTGCCACAGCCGATGGCGGTGGACGTGATCGTCGTGGTGCCTAATGGTCCGCCAGCGGTGCTTTTTGTGAACCGTCTTCGGTTGGGCATTGTGCAGTCCTGGGGAGCGGAGCGAATCGAAAGCGGCTGGTGGCAAGGCTTCTACGTCCGGCGAGACTACTATCAAGTGGAAACGGCCGAAGGAAGGCGGTTCTGGTTGTTCCAACGGCTTTCGGACGGGCAGTGGTTCTTGCATGGAGCCGTTTTGTGAACCATGCAATTCGCCGAACTTCACTGCCTGACCAACTTTTCATTTCTAGAGGCTGCCTCGCATCCCGAAGAGCTAGTGCTGCGTGCCGCAGAGCTTGGCCATTCCGGCCTGGCGATTACGGATGTTAACAGTTTGGCTGGTGTTGTGCGAGCAAATACGGCTGCCAAAGACCATCCGCTGAAACTCATCATCGGTTCGGAAATCAGGCCACAGGACGCTCCACCCGTGGTGCTCTGGGCGAAAGATCGTGGCGGCTATGCCAATCTCTGTCGTTTGATTACGACTGGGCGACGGCGAACGGCCAAAGGGAAATGCGTGATCCGTTTGGAAGACATTGCGGACCACGCTGCGGGCCTGTTGGCGGGTATCGTGCCGTCGCCCCGATGTGAGCAGCTTTCCATGGCCGAGTTGCATCCATACCGTGACGTGTTCGGAACATCGTGCTACCTGCTGGCGGAATTGCAGCGAGGTCCGCATGACCATTATCGTCTTGACTGGCTCCGAGATTTGGCCGGGAAGACGAAGCTGCCCTTGGTGGCAGCGGGCAACGTCTTGTTCCATGCTCCTACCCGAAAGGTGCTGCACGATGTCCTGACGGCGATCCGCCTTCACACCACGGTTGCCCTGGCAGGTGATGCGCTCCAGCCAAACGCCCAGCGTCATCTTCGTGCGCTAGACGAACTTCAAGCCACATTCGCCGAGATTCCCCAGGCGTTGCACCGCACAATGGAGATTGCCGACCAATGCACCTTCTCGCTCGACGAGCTTCGTTACGAATATCCCGAAGAACTCGCTCCTCCGGGCTTGAGCCCCATGCAATACTTGCGGCAACTCACTTGGCAAGGAGCAAAAGTGCGATATCCAGAAGGAGTCTCAGACGGGATTCGACAACTGCTGGAACACGAACTGGCTCTGATCGAAGAACTCCACTACGAGCCGTATTTCCTGACCGTGTGGGATCTAGTCCGGTTCGCTCGCTCCCGAAGTATCTTGTGCCAAGGACGAGGCTCCGCCGCCAACTCCGCCGTCTGCTATTGCTTGGGAGTTACCGCCGTCGATCCCGAACGAGTCGATATGCTCTTCGAGCGGTTCATCAGCCGAGAGCGAGATGAGGCACCTGACATCGACATCGACTTCGAGCATGAACGACGAGAAGAAGTGTTGCAATACATTTATAGCAAATATGGGCGAGATCGGGCAGGCATCGCTGCCGTGACGATCACCTATCGACCACGTTCGGCAATTCGGGATGTCGGAAAGGCACTGGGATTCTCGCAAGACCTCGTGGATCGGATGGCAAAGAACGCCGCTTATTACCATGTCACCGACGATTTTGCACGGCGATGCCAGGAAGCCGGACTCGACGTTCGTTCGAACATCGGCCGCCAATTCATGTTTCTCGTCAAAGAACTGCTTGGATTTCCTCGGCACTTGTCGCAACACGTCGGCGGGATGGTGATTACCCGAGGTCCACTCGATGAACTCGTGCCGATTGAAAACGCTGCGATGGACGGCCGGACAGTCGTCGAGTGGAACAAGGACGATCTCGACGATCTAGGCATCCTCAAGATCGACTGTCTTGCCTTGGGGATGCTAACCGCTATTCGTAAGTGTTTTGAACTGATCCAACGTACTTCTGGCAAACCGTTGACGCTCGCCACAATCCCCGAAGGCGACCAACGGGTTTATGACATGATTTGCCAGGCCGACACGATGGGGGTGTTTCAAATCGAAAGTCGGGCACAGATGTCGATGTCGCCGAGATTAAAACCCCGCTGCTATTACGATCTGGTCATCGAAGTCGCCATCGTTCGGCCGGGTCCGATTCAGGGACAAATGGTGCATCCGTACCTTCGACGACGCCAGGGCGAGGAGAAAGCGACCTATCCCAATGAGGCGATTCGCAACGTACTGCGCAAGACATTGGGCGTTCCCTTGTTTCAGGAGCAATGTATGCAACTGGCCGTCGTGGCAGCTGGCTTCACGCCGGGTGAGGCCGATCAGCTTCGCCGGGCAATGGGAGGCTGGCGACGGCCCGGCATGATCGACCAGTTCCGCCAAAAACTGCTAGAAGGAATGAAACGCTACGGATTGGAAGGTGCGTTTGCCGAGCAGGTATTTCAACAAATCCAAGGGTTTGGAGAGTATGGATTTCCCGAATCCCATGCGGCGAGCTTCGCACTTCTGGCTTACGCCTCGGCATGGCTCAAATATCACTACACGGCCGAATTCGCCGCAGCGATTATCAATAGCCAGCCGATGGGTTTTTATGCTCCCGCCCAACTGATTTATGATGCTCGGCGACATCAGGTTGAGGTTCGGCCCGTGGACGTGAATTATAGTGAGTGGGACTGTACCATTGAAGACAACGCCTTACGTCTTGGGTTTCGTATGATTGCCGGGCTACGTGAGGCGTCGGCCGACGCCATTGTTGCCGCAAAGACTGCCGGACGGTTTGCATCGATGCACGATTTTCTGCAACGAACCCGTCTCGGTCGGGGGCAAGTGGCGATCCTTGCCGATGCGGATGCGTTCGGCAGCCTGCATGAATCTCGCCGTGTAGCCCTGTGGAATGCGTTGACCGTGGAATCCCAGCACAGACAGCAATCACTTTTCGATGCACTTCAACCGGAAGACGACTCGACATCCAGTCTTCCACCCATGGACGCCCAAGAGGAAGTGTATTTCGACTATCGCACGACGGGGATGTCTTTGCGGTCCCATCCGCTGACGTTTCATCGGCAGGAAATGGAATCCCTGGGCATTATCCCGACAGGCAACCTACCGCACCTCACGAACGGTACTTGGGTCAAAGTGGCGGGATTGGTTCTTTTGCGTCAACGCCCCAGCACGGCCAAAGGCATCACTTTCGTCACGATTGAAGATGAAACCGGCACCGCTAATCTCATCGTCCGTTATGCCATCTGGGATCGTTTTCGCTCGATCACCAGGCGTTCCCACGCTTGGATCGTCCACGGCCGTATCCAATCCAAAGATTCCGTCCTTCACATTCTGGTCCATCGAGTTGACGATTTGGCAATTCACCTACCATCGCTGTGCCTCAAGTCACGAGACTTTCGGTAATACCGTCAGTAATTGTGGTACCCCCCCTGGGCCCGTGTCCACTAATAGAACAATCGTTCGCACGCCTCGCCAAGCTGTTTTTCTGTTCGCTGAACGTATCGCTTCGTTGTGTTGAGGTTTTCGTGGCCGAGGACCTGGGCCAACGCAACAAGATCTCCGGGATTGTCGTCGAGGAACTTGTGCGCCATGGTGTGCCGCAACAGGTGCGGATGAATCTTGAAGCCGCAGATCGCACTATATTTGTCGCACAGGTTTCGGATTCCCCGGTCGGTGAGTGCCCCACGCTCACCAACGAACACCCTCGGGCTGTCAATCGGGGGACGGGTTTCCAGGTAAGCCACTAGGGCAACTCGTGCGGGATGAGGCAACGGCACCGACCGTTCTTTGTTGCCCTTGCCACTTCGGAAGACCGCCGAACCGCTTCTTTGGCCCATCACAACGTCATCCAGTTTGAGGTTCACCAAGTCGCCAACTCGGCAACCCGTGTACAGAAGCAAATGGAAGATGGCGTTTGCCCTTACGTCTTGGCGCAGTTCCACCTCCCGTAGCAGCGACCGGACTTGATTCCGTTCCAAACCCTTGGGTGCAAGCGGTTGTCGTCGAAGCTCCTTGACCTGTTTGGCGGGACTGCTGGGCACATGTCCATGTTCGACGAGCCACCGGAAAAACCGCCGCAGGGCGACCAGGGCTCGATTCACAGTGGAAACCGCTTGGCCCAGGTCATTGCGGAGATGGTTTTTGAAATCAGTCACGTCCCTGACGGTTACCCGGCCGACAACGAACGGCTCCCGGTTAGATTCGGAAAACCACCCAGCGAATTTCCGAATGTCCTGGCGAAAGGCTCGACGGGTATCGTCGGCGAAATCATGGGTGTCGAGGAACTGGGAGAACAGGGCGGGCTCGTCGCCTCCGACCGGAATGCCTCGAAAAACACTATCACTCGAATTCTTGCGGCTTTGTTGGCACATTTTGGACACACCTTTGACAGTTTTCAGGGGAAACTCGGCTGATATTGACACTTATCGCCCGACATTATCGGCACGATTCTTGACAGCGGAGACGAAGGAAAACGGCTCGGATCACCTCCGGTTGATTGACGCCTTCCACACCATTCGGGTAGAGATGCTTTACGGCCTGGGCCACGTCGTCGGCCGACACGCTGGTCAGCCCGAGGGCCTGAACAGCGGCTCGAATCTCGGGATACTGGTCCGTCTTCGTCGCCTTCCCAGTCGGCTTGCCCGGCCGACTTACCGGCGTGCCTTTGGCGTAGAACAGGACCGGCTTCCCGTTGACCCCGCAGTTGCGGCGGCGGACTTCCAGACAGACCTTCTGCAATTCTTGGACGTAAATTGGACGGCGAGTGGCCAGCAGGTAGACAGGTGGAGGGAACACGCCCTGCTGCATTAGTTGGTAAAAACGTGCTCGGGACAGGCTCAACATCCTTGCCATTTCGCTTACGGTCACAGCCGCCTTCAACTGGTCACTCATTTGACAATCCCTCAACTGAAACTGGACAGACTTGCTACTCCGCTGCTCTCACTCAGGCTAGTCAGTATCATGATTGGCCTGTGCGAACACCCACTCACGACCAGCCGCCGTAAGCTGGCGTCTGCCCTGGTCATCCTTGACGATGAGCGATGCTCGGATCAGGAACGGCTCGACCACTTCGGCGACGGTTCTCGATGGCAGCCCGAGAGTCGAAGCGATCACATTCAGGCGACTTACACCATCCGCCAAAACACGCAAGTAGCGCTGCTCGATAGGCCCCAAACCCAACTCGTCGGTCTGCTCCAGTTGGCAGGCACGTTTCAGATGGCCCGTAGTGATCGTCGTTTCACCTTCGGAACGACACACACGGCGGCAGGCTTGGAGCAGGCGCAATGCCAGTCTCGGAGTGCCACGTGACCGCTTGGCGATAAGGGGTAGGATTTCTTCGTGAACTTCCCAACCGAGCGCCCGACACCGTTGGACGAGAACGGTCGTCAGGTCCTTCTCCGAGGCGTATTGGAGTCGCAAAACCAGACGACATCTATCTCTTAGTGGCTGCAACAAGCAGTATTCATCGGTGGTCGAAAGCAGTAGCGTGAAATCGGCAAGAGGGATACCTTGCGGCGTTCTGCTCTTCCCACTGCTGATGAAGACCGTCCGCCTATCGAGAGCGAGGTAGAGGGCCGTCTGGTAGTCTTTGCGAAGCTCGTGGCATTCATCTATGTGGATGATGTCTTTATCTTGAGCGTTCAGGAGCAAGGCGTTGAGGTCGGCGGGAGAGCCGATGCTCTGCCCAAGCACTTCATGGAACTCGGTTGCCATTTCCTGAGAGATGACATTTGCCAAAGCGCTCTTGCCAAGTCCTGGAGGCCCGACCAACAGAGCGTGATCGAAGGGCCTGTTGTCGGCAAATGCCGCATCAAGCGCTACGGCCACTTGGGCTTTAACGGATTCTTGCCCGATGATGTGGTTTAGACTTGAGGGCTTGACCTCGTTGATTTCGTTTGCCGGTTGATTGTTCATAATGTCCTTCCGTTACAATTCTTGTATTCGCCGTCCCATGGCTACCTAGTCAGTATCATTAAAGAAGGCGGCTGGGAGCGTCCGTGCTCCTCGCCGCCGTTCCAACTTTTGTAATCAGGCTGTGGCGAGTTCTTCGTACCCGAGAGCCTCGAAGGCCGCCCGAAGCTGATCCTCAGTCGGGTAACCGCCTTGATCGTCCCGGTTTTCGACGGCGGCCGGGTCGTTATCCCACAGCCACCAGTAGACCTCGCTCTCCCAGTCGTCGGGAAGCTCGTATTCGTGTTTCAGTCGCCAAGCAGCGTCGGCGATGTTTTCGAGCGTTGTTTCGTGCTCACGACGGGTGTAGTCCTCTTCGTCGAGGACGGGATACTCACCCAGCCGTTGCGCCAGTTCGTGATACTTGCGGAAGGCTTCGGTTATTTCGCCATTCCTGAAAACCCGGATGCTGAGCCCATCGACGTGGCCGACAGCCCAATGATTGTGGCTCTCGAAAACGACATCGGGATCGTCACCTTCCGTAAACTGCTCCATCTCAGCTTCGATGGCGGCGGCGTTGCTTTGATCCAGCAAGCCCGAGTCCCTGTTGTGTGTGTAAACGATGCACCAATTCTCCGGGTCTTCGAGATCCTTCTCTCGGAACCAGCAAAAGCACTCGAACGTCTTCCAGTTTCCAGCCGCCAGGGTGGCGGCTTCTTCAAGGACCATTTCACCAAGTATCATAGTGAATCTCCTGCAAAGGGATCATTGTTGGAACGATCCCCTAGTCAGTATCATGGTTTGTGCGGAAGGAGACGGAGCGGCGGCGACATGACGATCACCGCCGCTCCGTCGTGTGGAAAGCTAGTCGGCGAAAGCCGGTTCTGGTTCAGCCGAGGGCGTGCGGCTGAAGCTGAGGATGAAATCGGCGGCTTTCGCTGCCTGCGATGACGCTCGGAAAATAAACTTGGAGTCTTCTCGCATGGCAGTGAGCCAAGACTGCAAATAGGTGGCATGATTGCGAAGATCGTCGGTCGTTGGGATGCCCACCTCTTCGGCAAGAAAACAGGAACCGATCTCGGCAATCAGTTCACCCTCGGCATACGAGCCTTTCCAGTTCAACCGTGGCTCGGACCAATGGCACAGTTCATGAAAGGCAGTTTCATAGTATTCGTTCAAACCCATCTGCGATTGATGAGGCAACTGAATGAAGTCGCAACCTGGCCTGTAATACGCTTCGTTTCCGCCATGACGAATATCTGCGCCTGTCGCTTCCACGACTCGTTTGGCGTCAAGGTAGTTGTCAATCATTCCTTGAGCTTCGCCCTCGCCATAGCCGACCCGTAGGTGGTCGAGGTTTTTTGCGTCGTTGCGGACTTGGTCAATATTGAAAACGGTGAAGGTTTTGAGGACGAAGTAAGTTTCTTTCGTCTCCTTGTCGTTTTCGTCATTGACCTTTGTGGCGACTGGTTTCCAAAAGACGAGCATCTGTCCCCACTGGCCGGCCGGCACATCGTCAGGACGCCGCATCACACGGCCGCCGAGTTCATCCCATTGCTTGAAGGTTGCCCACCATTTCGACTGAAAGTTGTGTCGTATGGAAGCGATCCGCAAAAGTAGCGGATTGATGCCTCGGTACTTTTTTCCACTGACAACGTTCGTGGGAAAACCCGCATTAACATCATTTCGCCAGGGGCGTTTCCAGGGCGGCAAACCGCCTTGTTCCAGGGCCTGAATAATCGTCTTGGTTACTCGTTCTCGGATCTCGTTTTGGGATGGCATCGCATGATCTCCTAGTAGGACGTGTTGGAAACAACAGTCCCCTAGTCAGTATCATTAGTGAGGCCGGCCGCCGGCCGCCGGCAGAGATGGCAACGTCCCAGAAGATCAACGGCGCAATTGCGACGTTGGAGATGGCCGGCCGGGCGATTCACAACTCAAATGCCATTTGGAAAAGTGCTTACGGCGGGGCGCAGGGCTTTGCTCCATTCCGTAGTTCCAATTTTGGGACAAAAAGATTTGGCGCATCTCAGCTATTTCGCTAAAATGCCGCCCCAAAATGACGAAAGGCGTGACCAGAAAGCCACGCCTCTCGAAAACCAAATTGTTCGGGCAGAAATTGTCGCTGCCACGCTTATATAGGTTATGTCAACAACCCAAGAATATAGTAGTGTCAATAATCGCAAATCTCGCAGGCGCAAACCGAGATTTTCTGAATCCACGGCGACAAAGGCGCTCGATAGGCACATTTTCCACGGCGTTGGCCCGAAGCATCTCGGCTGGAAGTTTCCTGAGTATGAGATTCTCGACGACGGCAGTTGGAAGCCGGTCTCATCGGAAGGGCCAAGATGCTGGAAAACCCCACAAGAGGAACTCTATAAGTGGCGGCCGCTGGCGGAACACTTGCAGGGTTGCTTTCGAGGTCTGGTAGCCGAAGATTCTACCCACCTACCTTTTGTGACGGTCGATCTCGACCGCCACAGTGCCGACGTTCTGTCTCTTGTCCACATCTCGGAGGTAATGGCGACGGGGCGGCTGCTCGTCTCCCGGTTCTTTAATTCTCTCGGCTACCGGCTTTCTTGGTGCGTGGAAGTGAATCCCAAGAACGGCTCCGTGAAGTTCTTCGGCTGGGCAAACCGTCCAATTCCCCTGGAGGTCGCCAAGAAGATCGGCGAGCACATCCACGAGGCAATGCGGCGTGAGGGAATCATTGGGTCGCAGGAATGCCGAGAGGTCTTCCCCTACAACCATGGGCAAGTGCTTCTCCCGATGCGGAACGACAAAACCACCATTATTGACACAGGCATCCTGGCGAAATGCGTTCGGAGAAAGAAGGACCGAACCTTCGATAAGATGGTCGATTATGAGACCTACTCAGTTGTTGCGTTTTGCCGGTGGTTAAAATCCGGCCGCCATTTCTGCCAGGAAACCCTGGAAAGAGAATTACGGACGGCATGTGCAAATCTTCCTGACAAATTGACTCGTGCTGAGAGTCCTCGCTCCGCTGCGGGGGTGGTGGCGCAGCCACCACCCGGCTCAGGGGAAAGACGGAAAAGGAAGCAGACTTGGCAATACCACAACCTTGATGCCGACAATCCCAACGCACTGGAACGGCAGCACAAGGCGTTGTTGGTTTTCTGTCGCCGTATGAAGCGGGTCGTAACCGTGGAGGAGGCCCTGAGCTTCGTTAAGGACAACAACCTCTACTCGGGCGACTGGGAGGACAACAGGACGCATCGGCGGGTCAGGGTGCGATGGATTCTGAAGAGAATTGCCAAGACATTCGATGCCAGCAAGTGCTGTGGGGTGCGGTACAGCATCTCCATCGGAAAATATGACAATTGGGCCCGGCACCATGTTGGGACTATCCGGGGAACGGATCGTCGAGACTTGGATGAACAGGGAAATCTGGTCGTTCGCCCGAATTACCGTCAGGTGGATTGGCGGTTTGTGTCGGTGTTCTTGGCGATCATCGAGTATTGCTTGGTGATTTCGCCCAACGAGGACGGTTCACTGCCCCAGGTCCGAGCAGAGGATCTGTGGAAACGGTGCTACTATGGTGGCTTGACTTCAGTGAAGTTCGACGAACGAAAGTGGGCCATCTGTCGTGACTGGCTTGAGAAGCAGTGTGTCATCAAGGTCGTGGATCGCAACTGGCACCGAGGCAAGGCCATGCGATGGGCAGTTGCCAAGGACTTCAACCGATTGCACATCTGGTGGCGTAGGGAAAAGCAGCCTGGATTGCTGGAAGCGGTTTCTTTGGAGGACTTCTTGAAGAGAATAGAGGGAGACACACACTCACTTAACCCTTATCCACCACAAGGTGGACAAGAGACAGCAGATGTCGACCGATTAACCCTGCTTCTGGTCCGCCCACCTCCTTGAAGGGAGTCTGTAAATGCAAAATGGACCGCCTGAACCCCCACCTGACTCAGTCAGAACGGTCGGGGTCTGTCATTTTTTCCCTTGAGCCGGTCGATGGCGCAGCCATCGACCCCGCAGCGGAGCGAGGACGAACAGATACATCCACGTTGTCCGCTTCTGCATCTCCTCGCCGATAACATTGATGATGTTGCCAATCGTATCCGGTGCAGCTGAGGCCGAAAATGATAACCTCCGGCTGCTTCAGCGTGTGCCAAATTCCAATCGAGTAGACGCCGGGCCTTCCGGGTCGTCCTTGATGAGGACGATGTGCCATCCATATTGCTGCACGTCTTCAATAACTTGTCGCTCATCATCATCGTGCCAAGTCGTCTGGACCACCGGTTGCTCCTCTCGATGGTGCAGCAAGACCGAGACGATCTTGTACACCCGAACCATGGTGATGCCCTGCCGCTACTCTGCCGCCAAGAGATGATTGGTCGGACGAGGACCTTCTGCCAATAACCGTCGCCCAGGTATGACGCCAGCTCAATAGGTAATATCCATTTGCCCAGATCTGGCAGCCACCTTAGAATTCCTCAGCCTGCGTGAAGTGTCGGCACTCCATGCTGGCCCAATTATGCATGTCGCTGAAAAGGAGGACATATCATGACGGCTGAGGTGAAACACGACCACGCTCATACGCACGTTCACACGCACTCGCATACCCACGAGCATCGGCACGAAGATGGAACCGTCCATACGCATGCCCACGAGCACACCCATTCGCACGAACATTCGCATCCTCACGTTCATGCCGCAGGCGAAGAAGCAGTTCACGCCCATGAGCACACTGTCGAGGAATTGCACGAACATGCCAGTTCTGAACACATGGCCGAACTGCATGAGCATGGGCATTAGGCCGTGAAGGTGACTAGGCGACTGGCTGCCCGTCCACACCGGCGGCGGTTTTTTGCAGATACGCAAGGTCGAGCGAGATGGACGAATCGTCACCTCGTCTCAGCGAGGTGAAGCCCGTTTCATACATCATTCTTCGAGCGGCCGCCATGTCGATCCCTCGGTTGGTCGACGTATCGGCTTCCGTATCCCGTGGATTTGCTCCCGCTTCGGCGTAAACCACGTTGGCACCGGCTGCTAAGCCGAGTAAGTTCGGCTCGTGGACGGCAATGTTTTGTGTCTGCGGACACCCGAGCGTGGCGAGGGCAACGACGGCCACCACTTGAGCGAGCCGAAGCTCAGTGATCTGACCACGATCACTCACCGGCAAACTCGGCACATAGACCCGTCGCATGGCGGCATGCTGAAAACAGCCATATTCGATGCCAAGAAACATCTGCTCCACCAATTCTTCCGCCGTATGTTCGGGGCCGATGGGCTCGCAGCAGTAGTAGAAGTCGAGCCCCGCATCTCGAATCACCTTGAAGGTCTTTTTACGCTCTTCCGGATCGAGTTTGGTGTCGGTTCCTTCACGGAGCCGGCAAACATGGTAGGCCCCGTGGACGCCAGCTTCCTTGAGTTGAGTAGCTTGAGCGATACCAAAATCCCCAATGTTCACCACGATTTGAGTATGAGACGGAATGTTGCCTCGGACTTCGTCGATGACAGAAAGCAGCTCGTCCAAAGCAAAATCGTGCATGGTCATGAGGAAGATGGCGTACAGATCGCCCGATACCGCAAATGAATGGGCTCGGGCAATAATCTCCTGCCGAGTCAGACGACTTCGCTCGAACGTCGTATGCTCCTCGCCGAAGACGCAGAAACCGCAGTTGCCAGGGCAAGGAGCCGTTTCGATCCCGATCTGGCCCAACAGCATTGCCTGATTGCCGAATCGACGCCGAGACACCGTGTCGGCCACGGCCATTATCGCCCTAGCCTCCAGCGAAGAAGCCGGAGTGTTAAGCAAATGCACACACTCCTCTTTCGTAGGTGCCAAGCCATCAAGTGCCCGATGCAGGATTTTTTCAAGTTCTTTGGGTAGACGCATTCGTTTTTCCTCGGAGCGATTTCTCAGTTGCAGGTGGGATCGCCCATCCGTCGTGGTTCAAAATGTCCATATATTGATGTCTACATCGAAAAACGGTCACTTCTGAAAGCGGAAAGCCGGGGAATTCAGGCTCCGGTAGGTCGCCTTCCGGTCGTTGGCAATGAGGGCGCCAATAATGAGCCATCCTGCCTTCCGTCGCTGCATTGACCAACCGGAGCATCTTACCGCATAATTGTTGTACAAGAAACAAGTGACACGGGAAAGAATCTGGTGCAATATAGAAAAACCGCCGGAAGCCTGAGGAACCCAAAGGTGATCCCGAGAATCGAAATGGACCGTTGGCAGTCAGGCCACGAATTGTCTCGATTCAACATTTAACGAAGAGGCACGATCATGTTCCGAATCCGATTCACCGCTACGCCAGTTATGATGGTTGGTGTCTTTGTGGCGTGGATTAGCACTGCTATTGCCCAGCAAGACGAACATCTCCCGCCCATCGAATGTCCGTTGCGAAAGGCGGGAATCAACCCGCACGATCTCAAGCCGTTTAAGGAGGTTGAAAAATACATCGCCTTTCTCGAACGAGCGGATCGAGCCAAATGGCAGAAGCCCGACGAGGTGGTCAATGCCCTGGGTCTGAAGGCCGACGAAGTTTTGGTCGATCTCGGCGCAGGGTCGGGATACTTTTCGTTCCGCTTCGCCAAGGTTCTTCCGAAAGGTCGGGTTTACGCCCTCGACACGCAGCCGGAAATGGTGCGTCACGTTCACCACAAGGCGATGCAAACGGGCGTGCGAAATATTCAGGCCCAACTGATCAAGCCCGACGATCCGGCGTTGCCTGCCGGTGCCGACATCGTCTTCATCTGCGACGTGCTGCATCACGTCCAAGATCGGCCGACTTGGCTGAAAAAGCTCCAGCGCCAGATGCCGAGCGGTGCAAAGCTGGTGCTGATCGAATTCAAGACCGGCGAACTGCCAGCGGGGCCACCAGAGGCGTTGAAGATTCCCAAGGATGAAATGATTAAGTTATGCAAAGACGCAGGCTTCTCGCTCAAGGAGGACAAAGCGAAGCTGCTTCCTTACCAGGAGTTCTTGGTGTTCGAGAAGGAATGAAGTAACGGCTGACTGTTGGCCTGTTCGACGGCAATGCAGGAAGTGAGCGACAGCCCGAACGGTCCGGTATCCGTGCAGTACTTCATCGGACAAACGGGATGCCATTTGCCGGTCATCGTGGATATCACGCCAGGACTTGGCTAGTTCTTGATGTCCAACACCGGCGTATCGGCAAAGGCGTCGATCCCCTCGATCTCGATGACATTTGCTTTCACCGAAATCACTTTGCACCGGGTCATAGCGATCAGATTGGGACGCACCGGCGAGTGCGTGGCAAATACACCCCGAATCGGATTGGCGGGATTGCCACGAGGGTGAACCTGGAGAATCGCTCGCTTCTCGGGCGTGTCATTGCGGTCTAACCACCATAGCACCCAAATCTCGTTCAGGTCGCCGACGCCCAACAGGGCAGGCCGATACTTCTCCTCCAGAACAATCGTCGTCCGCCCTTCCGCTTTTCGCACGTAGCCAATCGGGTACACTGTGAACTCCTTGGTCGCCAGCGGCTGCGGATCGGCGGCTCGGGAAGGCCGAATTGGCCAGACACCAACAACCAAGACAAAAAGAACAGCGAGAATCAAGCGTGTCATGGTTTGGCCCTCCAAATGATAGGTGGGATGTAGGTACCGTGAACACGTATTGTATCAGCATTGGTTGGCGGTGAAAAACTCCTGGCGGGGCAACGGGACCTGTGGACAACATCCGTGAGTTCATGGAAGATGACGGTCAGGCGTTCGTCTACCAACGATTCATCGCACCGACCAGCGGGAGTGTCCGATTCGCCAAAGCACGGGATCGTTCGGTCACCGGCTCGATCAATGAACTCGTCAAGTCTGCCAAGTTTTGGCTGGAGCAGGACGAATTGTCGCCATACGACATTGGATTCAGGCTCGACGATATGCCGCTTTCTGCACTTGCTTCGAACAAAAAAGACTCCTGCGGGAAGCCGGAAAAAGCATTCAAGGCGCTGGCCGATGGCGTCCCTTCGACAAACCTATACAACCGAAACGCACAGGAACCCTGGAATCAGCCATGAGTGCGACCGACTTGGAAACATTGCAGGCCATCGAAAAGAATGGCGTTGCCCATACGGTCTACTGGTGCCATTGGCCGAAGATGAAATTGGCGGAAAGCCCATATGCCGTGGTGACCGAAAGCGAACTGCCGTGCCCGTTCTTCAATAACGTGTTCTCGGCGAATGCTCCGACCGCCGAAGCGGAAACCGTGATCGACGATCTTATTGGTCGCTTCCGCTCACAGAATCTTCCATGCTTCTGGTGGTCGGGACCGGTCAATCACGACGAGCAGACCACGAGAATTCTGGAAACACGAGGATTCTCGAAAGCCTTCGAGGCAGCGGCCATGGCACTGAACCTCAAAGACCTCCTCGCATCGAATCCCAGTCCGGCAGAAACGCTCGAAGTTACCTCTCGAAGTCAATTGGCCGATTGGACTCGCACATGCACAGCGGCATTTGAGTTCGACAACAACCTTTCGCTCTGGTGGCACGATCTCTTCACCAGCATCCCCCACGGCGGCTCGTCCCCGCTGAGGCACTATCTTGCCTGGATCGATGGCGAGCCTGTCGCCACGGCGTCGGCATTCGTCGAAGAGGGCGTGGTTGGGCTGGCAAGCGTCGGGGTGCGGCCAGAGTATCGCCGTCGAGGAATTGGCTCAGCGATCACGCTGGCGGCTTTGGATAACGCACGAAAGCTGGGGTGCCGACTGGGTGTCCTATTCTCGTCGACCATGGCCGAGTCGATGTATAAGGGATTGGGATTTCGCCAATACGGGACCGGCCATTGCTACTCGTGGTCGCCGGAAGAAGCCGGCAGGCAGGCGTAGTTCCTACTCGTCGTCTTCGAGCAGCTACTTCCTCGGCAACCTCTCGACAAACTCGACCGCCCGTTCGATCCACGCCTTCAACTGCTCGTCCGTTTCCATACCTTCGGCTTTCACCATGGCCCAACCCTTCATCGGGCGGCCCGTAATGTTGAATTCGACAACATGGGGTTCCTTAAGTGCCGTCTCGGCTTGTTCTGGACCAAGGCGAACGATCAGCGAGGTCTGCCAGACGTCCACGCACATGTTGCCGTGAAGCATGAACGCTACGCCGCCAAACATTTTTTTCTCGGTGATCCCACGCCGACCAGCGAACGCATCACGAATACGGCAGGTGAGGGATTCGCTGTAGACCATCCGCTACTCCTACTGTGTCGATATGGCTGGTACGTTCAGATACTGAGCCATTTTTTACACCAGTTCAGTCATCCCACCGATTCCGGCAGACGTTTCTTTCAATCACCGCACGGGATTGTCATGCGTTCATAGTCCTTCTACCTAGTTCAATGACTAGCGTTTCCGAACACACCGTAAAAACATTTCAATCCTTGGAAAACTTGTCGATCACCAGGAACGGAATGGCGATCAGCATCCCGCCAAGGTAGCCCAAGATTGCCCCCATTATTATGCCGGGCGTAATCGCCGACCAAAGATCGGCAGACATGCGATGCGTTCTGTTGGTGGCAAAGGTCTCTATGACAAAGACACAGAGGGTTAGAACGGGAAAAAAACACGCTCCCACCACAACGGAGGCCTTTCGTGGATGTTGTCCCTTGAACAGTAACATCTGGCCAAGCCCAAGAGCGATGAAGAACAGAACGGCGGTGCCAAAAATCAAGGCCGGTGCCCTCAATACCTGCATGACGGCAAACAGCACTGCATAGATGGCCGTGATTCCCAAGAGCATCTTCATACCGAAACGACGAGGAACTCCCGCTTCACGCCGCACACAACGTTTTCCGTCGTTTGTCGCCTCGGCCTTCACTGTCGCCACCGCCAGTATCTTCTGTAACGATTCCTCATCCGCCAACCGATGATCCTGCCCCGTTTCGATCAATGCCGATTCAGGAAGACCGCTGTTTCTGATGAGTTCCTCGGAATCGGCAAATGGGACGGTTTCATCGGCCCTTGAATGCAGGATGATCGTATTCGGCTTCACCGTCGTGGCCGAGCCCCAAGTCTTCCACGCCGGGCAGAGCAGGACCAATGGTGTGTCGCCCGTGTTGATGTTCACGGCGACGGCCCCGCCACGGGAACTGCCGACTAAGACATCGGGCTTCCCACGGTTAAATTCGGCCTGGGCGATGCGGACGGCCTCCCCGAAATCATCTTCGGGCAGGGCCGGGTTCAGGACTTCGTGGCCGTGGTCCTTGAGATACGTCGGCTTGAAGCCGCCCGGAGTCGATTGCCAGCCGTGGAGGAACAGGATTCTCATGGGGCTCATTGTAGCGTCGGCGGCCCGCCGCACTTGGTTCGGTCATGGTGCCGGGGCCGGGACCGGCACCGGGAGAGGGCCCACGGAATCATAAAATAGGCAACCTAGAGCCCTCTGGTAATGATTGGTCCTCCCAGGTGTGTCGAAAATCCGCAAGTGCCGCCTGGGGGCTGATTTACATTCGCATCCAACATCGGTAAGGTTGGCCAAGGATGAGGAGACCTGCAAGGAGACGGTCAAGTGGACAAACTCAAAGACTTTTTGCGGATTTCGGAAGCCGCCGAATACCTGGGCGTATCGTCGAAGACGCTCCGCAACTGGGAGAACGCCGGGAAGATCACGGCATTTCGGCATCCGGTGAACGGATACCGACTGTTCCGGCAGAAAGACCTCGACGAACTGCTCAGGCGGGTGCAGCAACCGGAGAAGAAGGAACCGACCGAACTGAAGAAACCACGATAGGGCGGCCCAGGCGGTGGCCTGGGCCGCAGAAGAGTGACGGCAATGATAATAATCTGTCCTTTATAGACCCAGAGTGGCGGTTGGAACAGACAATCGGAAGTCTCGCTGGCTTTTCCATGGATGACGTTGGAGCATTCTGATGGCAAAGAAACGAGCCGGTAAGAAAACGCCGCAGATGCGATGTGACGTAGAAGCGATGCTCTGCTGGCGGTCAATGTGGCATGAAGTCAGCGCTCAACCAAACAGACTCCACATGTTCGACATGGAGGACGTGTGATGGAACGACCGATACGGGAAATCTCGCTCCGGGGGTTTAAGTCGATACGAGCCCTTGAGGGGTTCCAGCTTGAGCCAATCAACATCTTGATCGGTGCAAACGGCTGCGGGAAGACAAATTTCGTGAGCTTCTTCCGGCTCTTGCGTGAACTCGTGGAATGCCGATTGGAAAGAGCCGTCAACAAGGCTGGCGGGGCCGACATGTTCTTGTACCTTGGCCCGCAGGTCACAGATAAAATCGAGGCCAGCCTTGAGTTTGGCGTAAATGGCTACAAGGTCGTCCTTGAGCCGACCAATGACAATCGGCTCATGTTTGAGACAGAGCGAATCAAGTACGAAGGCACGCCCGGTTGGACCCGAGATGTTGATCGCTCCATCGGATCAGGCCAAAGCGAATCGAAACTGAAGGAACAGATCGACAAGGACACGCACAACAAGGCAATTTGCGAGCATATTTACGAGGCGATCTCTAGCTGGGTCGTCTACCATTTCCACGATACGAGCGAGACCGCTGCATTACGGCGCACGTGCTCTATTCGGGATACGGATCGACTGAGACCAGATGGCGCAAACCTTGCTCCTTTCCTTTACTGGCTGAAGGAAGAGGAGGAAGATACGTATGACCTGATACGGGAGACCGTTCGACTTGTAACCCCGTTCTTCGACGACTTTCGGTTGAAGCCGATCAAACAGAAGAAGGATAAGGCGCTACAGCTTGAGTGGAATCAAAAGGGAAGTGATTATCCCTTCCATCCCAGCCAACTATCAGACGGCACAATTCGCTTCATCGCACTGACTACGGCTCTGCTACAGCCGAACCCGCCAGCGACGATCCTGATTGATGAACCGGAACTTGGTCTTCACCCCTACGCCCTTGATGTATTGGCCAACTTGATCTTGCAGGCCCAAGATCGAACACAGATTATTCTGTCCACACAGTCGGCTCCCTTGCTCAACGCCTTCGAGCCGGAACACATCGTCGTTATCGAGCGTGATGAAGGCGAGTCAGTATTTCGTCGGCTCAGCAAGGACGAACTGTGCGACTGGATGACCGAGGACTACACGCTTGCTGACCTGTGGCAAAAGAACGTGTACGGTGGAGGCCCGTCGCATGAATAGGGTCATCGCTGTCGTCGAAGGGCAGACCGAGCGGACTTTCATCCGTGACGTTCTGGCCCCATGGCTGGGTTGGAAGGGAGTCATATTGTCGGCACGTCTTGTTGGAAAGCCGGGCAGCAAGGGCGGGGCCACTTCTTTCAGGAGAGCCCAAAACGACATGCTGAGCCTACTCAAACAGGAATCGGACACATACGTCACAACGATGTTTGATTTCTACGGAATGCCCGATGAGTGGCCGGGCAGGATACGGGCGAAGCGCTTGACGCATCACAATAAAGCTCCGCACGTTGAGCGAGCGATCAGGGAGAAGGTTCTAGCTGAACTCGGTGCAGACATCGATGAGCGAAGGCTCTTCCCATACATCCAGATGCATGAGTTCGAGGCATTGCTGTTTTCGGAACCGGCAGCATTGAGTCATGTCATGCGTGAGCCGGACATGGCGGAGGACTTACAGTCTATTCGAGACGAATTCGACACGCCGGAAGAGATCAACGATAACCCAACCACCGCACCATCGAAGCGCATCGGCAGGCTCTTTCACAACTACCGGAAACCATTTCACGGATTATTGGCTTCTAGGAGGATCACGATTGAGTTGATGCGAAAAGAGTGTCCTCACTTTGACGAGTGGGTAGCTGCCATGGAGGAATTGGGGACGGAGGCCGAAGATGGCGAAGAAGCGAGCCACGAAGAAGACGCCGCAGAATAGAGGGCAAGAAGCCTCGGGGCCACTCAGACGAGATCACAGGGTTGTGCAGTTGGTCAATTTAATGTCGTCGTCAGCAACATTGAGATCGTCGCCCTGCTGTCGAATCCCAAGGGTGAGGACCGAGGGCATGAGCAAGTGTTCATCGCCAACTCAAACGAAAACGCTTTGGATCTCGATGGATGGAAGCTGAGGGATCGGGCCAGGAACGAGTTCCGGCTGGCGGGCAAGGTGGTGGGCAAGGGTAGGCTGACCGTGACCATGACCGAGCCGACGATGCCCTTGAGCAACGATGGGGGTGAAGTTCTGCTGATTGATGGTGAGGGCGTCGTTCGGAGTCAGGTGGCGTATGGCGGGTTTGAAGTGCGGGCCGGAGGATGGGTGGAATTCGAGCAAGCGGAGCCATAGGGAAGGCAGAACGGCTATGCGTTACTGGTGGGTGAATCAGAACCAGACATACAAACAGGAGCGGGCGGGCGGCTACTTGTGGTCGCCCAAACGCAACCAGAACGGTGCCCGCAACCAGTTCTACGAGAACATGCGGGACGTTGCGCCGGGCGATTTGGTGTTTTCGTTTCGGGACACCCGAATCGTCGCCATCGGCATAGCGGCATCGAACTGCTACGAAGCTCCGAAGCCCGGCGAATTTGGCTCCCTCGGGCAGAATTGGGACCAGATCGGTTGGAAAGTCGATGTGACTTACACCGACATGGCCTCGCCCACAAGGCCCAAGGATCACATTGAGCGAATCCGGCCACTCCTGCCAGACAAATACTCTCCCTTGCAGCAAAGCGGCGATGGCCTCCAGTCCGTTTACCTTGCTGAGATTACGCCCGAATTTGCGCAGCTTCTTCAGGATTTGTTGGCGTCGGCTGGGAGCGACTTGAGCCTTCCTGAAGTCACTCCCGACGACACACGGCGGGATGCCATGCTGGGCGAAGTCGAAAGCCAGATCGAGTCGGAGATTCAGGGGGCCGCCGACATCGAATCGACGGTCAGGCAGCAGCTTGTGATGGCACGCCGGGGCCAGGGCAAGTTCCGAGAGAATGTCACCAAGTTCGAACATCAGTGCCGGGTCACCGGCATCTCCGATGACCGGTTTCTGATTGCATCCCACATCAAACCCTGGCGGTCTTCGACCAATCAGGAGCGGCTAGACGGTGAGAACGGCCTGCTGCTCTCGCCGAACGTGGACCATCTGTTCGACAGGGGCTTCATTTCATTCCAAGACACGGGCATCTTGCTCGTGTCGCCTGCGGTCGATCTGGATACTGTTCATCGTCTAGGCATTCCGACTGAGGAGCACGATAGCGGGCCGTTTACACCGAACCAACAGCACTACCTCGCCTACCATCGTCGTGAACTGTTCCTGGAGGCTGGCAGGGATGGGTAGGTCGGCATAAAAAGGACGGCGGTGACCGGCAATGTGGCGATAAAGGCTCGGCCATGAAATACGAAGACCTTGTTGATTTCATTCAGAACAGGATGACGATGAGCCACGTCTACCAGCCCGTGCTCATACGGAGTCTGGTCGATGCCGGTGGCCACGCTACGATCCGCCAACTTGCCCAGGCGTCTTTGATCCAGGACGAGAGCCAATTGCTTTACTACGAGAAACGTATTAAGCAAATGCCGTTCAAGGTGCTTAAGAAGCACGGCGTCGTCGAACGGGAGGGGGATCTGGTCAGTTTGACCACGGGAAAGTTGACCCTGGAGCAAAAGGCTCGTATTCGCATGTTGTGCGAGCAGCGTCTTCAGGATTTCGTAACCAAACGGGGATTGAGCGTCTGGGATTACCGGTTGCTCGAAGCCGACCCCGTGCCCGACAGCGTGCGATACGAAGTTCTCAAGGCAGCCAATGGCCGTTGGCCCTTTGCGGCATCACCAACAAGGAACGTCCGCTGCAAGTGGACCACATCAAGCCGAGATCCCGTGGCGGAACGAATGACCTTGAGAACCTCCAAGCCCTCTGTGACGAATGCAACCGTGCGAAGAGTAACAAGGACTCGACCGACTTCAGGGGCGAGACCGACAGCCAACCCGCTGCTGGTTGCGACTTCTGCATGCCCAGTATCGAGGGGAAGATCGTTGAAGAATGCGAGTCAGTCGTGGCTATCGAGGATAGGTTTCCCGTGACGCAGGGCCATCTCTTGGTGCTGCCCCGCAGGCATACGCCGGATCTGTTTGGCATGGTCGAGCAGGAACGAATCGACGCCAACAACCTGCTTCGCATCCTCCGAAGCCGCATCCAGCAGAAGGACTCGACCGTGACCGGGTTTAACATTGGCATGAACTGCGGTGAGGATGCAGGGCAGACGATCATGCATGCCCACATCCACCTAATTCCGAGGCGTCGGGGCGACACGGCTAAGCCACGGGGCGGAGTGCGAGGGGTGATACCAGGGAAAATGGCGTATTGAACTGGCAGCGAACAGATCAGAACTTCATGCGGTCAAGGAGGTCGGCGGCAGCGACTACGCCTTTCGGTTCTTCGTGGACAAGCTGGTTCGGGCGCAGGTCATGGTCGGTTGACGAACGAATTGGCCTACGACATCGTTAGCATTGGAGATGAGAGATGCCTGTGGATTCAGCCGATCACCATAAACGTGGAATCCTGTGCAGACTCGAACCGAAGAGAGCAGGAGAGGTTGAGGAACGGTTACGAGAGACAGGAGAATTCACAGATGTGCTCAGCATCTATGACTTTGACCTAAAGGGCTCGGACATCTATTTGCTGTCACTTGATCCCGGCGTGCTTAACTATGCGGCAGTGGGAACGAGAGGACAGCGGGTCGCAACAGCCAAGGCTACAGTACGGTTTACGCATGCCATCGATCTCGATTCTCTATCATGTGAGGAGATCGTTTCGAGGGTTCCCAAACGTTTGCGACGGCATCTTAAGAACATGTTCAGTGGGCTTGGAGGGCGCATTGCGCAAGGAAGCTGGTTGGCAACGTGGGACGCAGTGTTGGAGCTACGTCCCGACTTGGCAGGGCCACTTAACGCTTTGCTGTCTCATCGTGACGATCATAGCGTAAAGCATATCGGTCCAGTGTTTGAGACGGTCGCACAGGAGAAGGATGCCGTTTTCACCGCTGCACGGATCTTTGGATATCCAGTACGAACGATACTACAAACGCTCGAACCAGTCGAGGGGGAGCATCCGGCTCCGTTTCTGCGCCAAATATCCGGGGCAAATGTCATTGAGGACATAATGATTGCGCATGATCAGCATGTGTTTGGGGATTGGCTACCGTGGAAAGACATGCAGGTCGGAGCCGTCGAGTTGTGCCGAACAACGCACCGAGGGCAGGAGCGAATGACGATAGTCAATGCAATCGTACCTCCATTGAGCATACACTTGGGGTGGACTTAATTCACTATAATCATCAGTATCGCTCCTTTGTCAGCGTCCAATACAAACGCATGTCCAAAGAAGAGAACGGCGATAAAGTAACGCTAGGGTTCCGGCCCACCGACAAGCAGTTTCGCAAGGAACTGTTGCGCATGAAGGCATTTGCAGCGAAACACCAGAAGTTACAAAGCACCGACCCGAACGACTACCGGTTAGGAGGAGAGGCATTCTACTTTAAGATTTGCGGCAGCATTATATTGCAGCCGGAGTCCACCAGGCCACTTGCCGGTATGCACGTGCCTTTGTCTCTTATGGAGTCGCTTCTTCAAGCGGATAGCATTAAGGGCCCAAAGGGTGGGATGCGGATCACCTGGGACAATGTCGGGCGTTACATTGGTAATGATCTATTTGTTCAACTCGTTCAAGATGGATGGATCGGCACGCACCTCGGCCAGGAAGCCGAATTGAGTGAGATTATTCAACGAAGCCTGGAGGCAGATCATTCTGCAATTATCGCTGTGCAGCACGCAGAACTAGACGAAACACAGGACGAGCCAGAGGTTGCCGACCATGATGAACTGGACTATAGCATTTAGTTATTTTCGTCGCTGCGATTGTCAATAAGATTATGCACACCGACGACGACCGTCGAATGCCGCCATGTTCGGGGCGTTGTAAATGAAGTGAATCATAAAGACACCAACCCAGGCAAGTGACGAGAAAGGATAGTCGGCTCCGATGCACATTGCGACTCTCTCTATCCAAAACTACCGCAACTTCGGTGAACCCGCCTTTGTTTTACCACTGAAGCAGTTCACGCTCATTCTTGGCGAAAACAACGTTGGTAAGACGAATCTCCTTAACGCCCTCTGCCTGCTTTTTGGCGGTGAGATTTCGGTTGCACAGTCTCGGATGCTGCAACTCGATGACTTCAATTACGACTCGGTGACTCGCCTGCGGAAGCAGGTCGCAGATTCATCTGTGCCTCCCGAGAATATCCAATTCCCAGAGGTTGTCGTCGATGCGGTTCTGACAGGAATGAATGAGGACCAGGAAGCAGTGATCGGGGATTGGTTCTCCGACGCCACACTGACGGAAGCTCGAATCACATATCGCTACTCGCTCCGCTCATCCTTCGACAGAGCAAAATGGGTCAACGTGCAACGTGAGTTACTGGAGCCGGTCGAGGATTCGACGCCAGAATCCGAATCCGCTGACGCAGAGTCCCGTACACCATCGCCCGACGATCTTTGGAAGCGAGTCGAGTTCCCCATCGGTGAATACCGCTATGTCGTCTACGGCGGCGGGCGACCTTCAAATGAATGCGATGCACAATTTCTCCGAATGCTCAAGGTTGAGCTACTCGATGCGTTGCGTGATGCACATCGGGAACTCATCGCCAGCAGCGAGCAACGCCTCCTCTACAGGATTCTACGGCAGGGGCACGATTCGAAGTACGTGGACCTCAAAGAGCGATTGCTCGCATTGGAGGAATGCGTTCAGAAGAACACTGCATTGAAGGGCATCAAGGAAGATGTTGCCAAACTACTCGAACGTGTGTCGCTCGCAACAGTGGAAGGTGACAACACGATTGACTTCATTTTTTCGTCACCTGATGCCGCAGAGATCATCAAAAAAATCGGCATGGTCTACGGCACCAATCCTGTGAACGTGGAGCGAAACGGCCTTGGCCGAAACAATCTGCTGTACATCTCCCTTGTTTTGTCTCAGCTTGCCAAGCCGAGCACGACATCCGGCACACATCCCGGCGATTCGCCCACCCTCTTTCGAGTTGTTGGCATTGAAGAACCCGAGTCACATCTTCATCCACACCTCCAGGATCATTTGGGGCGCAACATCGAGGCGATTCGAAACGACGATGCTGAGGGGATGCAGCTGCTTCTTACTTCGCATTCGACTCACATTGCCGCAAAATTGAATCTGCAAAACACGGTGATTCTGTTCACAGACCACACCACCGGCACGTTGAAGAGCCACTACATTCTCGATGGAATCGACGCAACCAAAGAAAGTGATACCGTCCGATTCCTGAGCCTGTATCTCGACGCAACGAAGTCTCGCATGTTTTTCGCCAGGAAGCTTCTCCTGGTCGAAGGTATAGCTGAGCAGACGCTCATCCCTCGCTTGTTCGAGTTGCACACAGGAGAAAGCCTGGAACGAATCGGGGCGAGCGTGTTGAATGTGAATGGTGTTGCTTTCAGCCACTTTCTGAAAGTAGTCCGCAACGGGTACTTCCTCAAGTGTGTCGTCTTGACCGACCAGGACACCGGGAAGAAAACAGAAAATCGAGCGGACGCCCTAAAGGACAAATACGAGGACAACGTACTGATAACCGTTGAGGTCACGGACAACTCAACGTTTGAGAAGGACGTGATAGCTGCGAACCGATCCGGCCCCGGCAAGACTGTACTACTTGGTGCGATAACCGACACGAGGCCCATTTTGGGCAAGAACTTGAAGAAGGCCACCGGGTCAAAGAACCTCGACGTGGAGGCAGCTTTTGCTCCAATCGAAGAATATAAGGCTGAATTCGCTTTCAATCTCGCACGGCGGCTGGAGAACCCTGGTGTCACATTCAACCTTCCACCGTACATTGAGCGGGCGTTCCAATTCCTGATGTGACTATGGCAAAGTCCGCTAAGACCAATCGTCCGCATGTTGTGGTTGCCGGTCCTGGGGCTGGCAAGACGCACAACATGGTAAATGAAATTGCCGGATGTATTCCGCTACTCCAGCATGGTCGCTTCCTGGCAGCAATCACCTACACGAATGCCGCTGCCCAGGTTATTCGCACTCGACTGCATCGAGTGTGCCAACCCAGCCATAGCATCTTTGTCGGGACGATTCATGGGTTCCTGAATAGGTTCATCCTGGGCCCATTTGCTGCCGTGCTAGACAGAATACCGGAAGATCCCGTGTTCATGGCGGTCGATTCAGACATCTTGGATCGGCGATCTGGCAAGAGACTCACCGGGCGAAACAGGAGCATCGTTCGCAGCAAGATTTACGCAGCGATGGTGAAGAAGGGGGTCGTGCCATACGATCAAATGAGTAGCATGGCGGCAACTCTTATTGAGCAGTCAAATGTTCGACGACTGGTTGGTCACCGGCTTCAGTTTCTCTTCGTCGATGAATTTCAGGACGTAGACACGACACAACATAGGGTGTTCGACGGCTTAAGAAAGGAGGGACGGACACAGATCTATGTCGTCGGTGACCCCGAGCAGTACATATCCAGCTTCACGTACCGGGTCCGCAGTACCAAGGCACCGGAGTTTACGAAAATCCCCTTCTTCAGATTTGCGGACAACGCACAGTGTAGCCAACTGGACGAGAACCATCGATCTTGTACAGAGATCGTGACGTTCACCAATCACTTCCACTCCAAATTGACCCAGGAATCGAGACGTGGCGATAGGGGATGCCAAAGGGTTGTGTTCGTATCAGAGAACGATCTCGACCGGATTGTTGAACGCTTCCGCCAAATCACCGACAACTGGCATCGTGGCAAGAATCCGATCACTCGACTGTATCTTGGCTTCGCCAATTCGACGTTCGATGAGTGCCGTGAGCGTTTTGGGCTTGTTCCGGTCAGTAATTCCGGGGCGGCGCAAAACTCTCTTCTTGCTGAAGCACTGGAAGTAGTAGCGAGACTCCTGCGAATGAGTCAGCGAAAGGCTCGAAAGGCTTTCAGTCTGGACATCCTTGAATGGAGAAAGATTGGCCTTGGTGTCCTGAAAGAAATGCGTGCCGGAACGATCCGAGATCAGGCTCGCCTCGCCGCTTTCATTAGGCAGGCCATCCCAGAGGTCGATATTGACGAGGGCCGTACCGATGGGGATGCCGAGATGCAGCTACTTCTGGATGCTGTGCTACACAACACGGAACGTACTGACACGGAACGTGTGGCATCGATTCACAAAGCGAAAGGGCTCGAAGCAGACGGTGTGCTTGTGGTTGCGAAGACGACAACCGAGTTGCGGAAATGGTGCGAAACCGATCCCGAAGCACGAAAGTCCGACAAGAATGATAGCTGTCGAGTCGGGTTTGTGGCTTTCAGTCGTGCCCGAGAATCGTTGGTGTTGGCGTGTCTGAAAGAGCTTGACCGAGAAACGAAAGAACACCTCTTGTCGCTCGGCATTGCCTTCGAATAGGTGGGAATTCCAATGCGCCGTGAGTGAGGAAAGTGGAAGAACGCTGATCCCGAAGACAGCCGGGTGAGGGGCTCCGAGGCTGATTGGGAATGGGATTGCCCGAGACCCAAACGATGGAACCCTCGGGTCAGCCAAGGCAGCGGACGGTGAAGGTGACATTTTTTACCCACAATGGCCTCGGGCAGGAAGCCATTCACCGCCACACCGAAACATGCAAGCCTGAGACATACCGGTTCAAGCCCGACAGGAAACAGATCGCCACGGGCCCTGAACGATGCGTGTTTTGAGGCTCGAAAAGTGAAGGGAGCCCCACAACCACCAGAAAGCCCCCGCTGATGGAACCGGGCCAAAAGAGAGATAAAGAGAATTGTCTTGCTTCAATGTATCGAACACGAGCCAGCCGCCGTCGTACTGGGAAGAACTGCAAATGGCTGGAAGGAGTGGAAGCGCCCAGATGGCCGAACGCTCAGCGAGGTGAAACGTGTCACCCGTGCTACCAGTGAGGCGGTGCTCAAGAACATCAGGTTCATCACCGGGATCGACCATGACCAACATGATGCCAACTGCGTTGCCCGATGGGTGATTAAAACTAACGAGCGTGGCTTTCTGGCCCAACGTTTCCAACCGTCACTGACAGAGGAAGAGCGGCGAGTTGCTGATTTGGAGGGCTGGATTATGCGTATACGTTGAGGACGCAAGGTTCCGAATTCGTGTGAACCGACATGGTGATGAACGTGTCAACTTCAGTTGAGGTTCTATTTGCTCCATAGGGGATCAGGATGGCCAAACAGCCTCGGAAGCACCATTACGTACCGCAGTTCTACCTCGCTGGTTTCACTAGAAACGAAAGGGCAGACGGACGACTGTACGTCCTTGATAGGGCAGAGAAGAATCAACACCCGAGTAGCCCGAAAAATACCGCCCATCAACGGGACTACTACGCTGTTGATCTTGGGCCGAATGTGGATCGCATGGGAGTTGAGAAGGCGTTGGCGATGGTTGAACATCAGCAGGCAGCTGCTTTGCGAAGGGTTCTTGGCGAACTAGATCTGCCCTCTGATAACGACGAAGCGATTACCGACCTGATGGCGTTTATTGCTTTGATGGTAGTGCGTACTCCTCACTTCCGTAAGCTTACCTCGGATTTCATCGACCGGGCAGAGAGGGCACAGGCGAGAGCGGCCTTTGCCTCGGAAGCAGGGCGAGAGAGCTTCAGGGCGGCAATGGATGCGATTTTGCCAACTCTAGGGCCACTGAAACGCAAGGAGGTCGAATCCCTTTTGGTTGATGATCCTAATCTCGACAAGATGGCCGACTTCATCAACAGTGATGCCTACACGATCAGTTATGGCCAAGACGATCAAGGCCAGACATGGAACGTGCAGACGATGCTCAGGATGTCGATTGCCCTGATCCCTTTGCTTTCGGAACGCCACTGGTCGCTTTGGCTAGTCAGGGACGACAGCCCTGATCTTGTCTGCTCAGACAGTCCCGTCTACTTGGGTTGGGCAAAACAAGTCAAAGGGCCATGCCCTCCCGGATTCGGCGTACCTAACACCATTGTAACCGTTCCGCTGAGTCGTCGAGTTGCACTCGTAGGCATGTTCGAGCCATTGCTGAAGCGGTGTGAGATCGGTGAAGTGGACGTTGCCAGACTGAACCTTTCAACCACGATGTATGGTAGCGCAGTCTACTCGGCAGAACCGGATTTCGTCTGGCTAAAGAGCGGCGGCGAGATTGGAAACGTAAAGGAGTTTCTCGGCTCTGTAGAATGTGTCAAGTCGTAAATGACAACCAAGCTGGGCACGCTAATGGGTCAGCGAACCAACTCTGGTACCCGATCTGCAAGCTCCTGGGGTTGGATTGCCTCAAGGGCGCTGAATTCAGCCCACACCGGGAAGTGGTCGGATACTTTCAGGGCTTCGTCTTCGCTGAGGCCGAACTCGACCATCAGGTCCAGCACGCCCGTGCGGCCGGTGAACTCGCCGGTGTGGCGGCCGTCGAATACCAGGTTGTCGTACATCTTGTTTCGCCGAGTGTTGGTGGTCGTGCCCGAAATCGCATTGGCAATGCCCGGAAGCTGTCCGAGCCGTCCCAGGTGATACTCGTCCACGTTCAGGTCGCCCAGTAAGATCACGTCATCCTCGGTGGCCGCTCGTTGGATGGCCACGAACACGTCAGCCAGGGCGTCCAACTCGATATCGGTTTCGTCGGGATCGGTGTGAATGTTTACCAGTTGAAAAGTAAACGCCTCTTCCGCTGGCGATCCTCGCACACGGAAACGGGCAACTAAGGGTTCCCTGTGAAGGAAGTCTTGCGAATCGTCTACGGTGTAGACCGAGCCTTGGTCTAGCTCGACACGAGTCGTGTCGTAGACGAACGCATATTGTTCCTTGCTCGATGTTCGCCCCAGACGTGGTCCGATCACGTAGTCGTACTTGGCTCCCTCGGCGTTGATGAGATCGACGAAGCGGGGCAGGATGGTCTGATCGACCGAACGGACCTCTTGGATGGCCACCACGTCGAATCGCCGAGCAACATTCGCCAGGATATTCATGACCTCGGGTTTGTCGATTTTGGATTTGCCGAAGACCTGAATGTTGTATGAGGCGATCTTGATTGTGTCATCGCTCCCGACTCTTCCATCAACCGAGACGGGAGGAACCTGGGGCACGTTGGGCTGGGCTACCGGCTCGGCCTCAAGCGGTAGCAGGGCGTTGGCGTCACAGCCAACCAGCAGTAAAAGGGTGAACAGGCTTGCCAAAATGGGCTTCAACATGAAAAGCCTCCGTGCAAGGTGGGAGCGTGCTTCCTGCACACTGGATCTCGAACCGTGTCGGAGTGGGAGAATAGCGGAAGAATCCGACTCGGCCCAGGGCAATCCACCTCGAAACCGGAGAATGCCGAAGCCAGGCAAGCTAGGGGGTGGCCGTTATCCGCCGATTTGTCCGATGGCCCGTTGCGCCAAGCGAGCCAACCTTAGGTCGCTGCTAGCCGCAGCTTCGTTTAGGACACTCAAGGCCGGGGCGGCTGGTAGTCCTATTCGACCCAGCGCCCAAGCCGCTCGTTGACGAACTGCTCCCTCGCTGGCCTCGGTGACGGCGGCGGCCAGGGCGGGCACAGCGGAAGCCGCATCACTTTCCAGTCGCCCGAGGAGTGTGGCGGCCCAATAGCCGATGTCAGTTTTCGGATCGTTCAGCAGAGCTACCAATGACTGGATGTCCTCAATATTAGGCGACCCCATCTCCTCCAAAGCGGCCACGGCATATTCCCGCACTTCCTCCGTCTCGTCCCCGCAGGCTCGAACCAAAGCCACGGCTGCTGGGGCGGATTGGGGGCCAAGGCGAGATAGTCCTTCAGCGGCCTGCGCCCTTTTGGCAGGGTTGGTATCACTCAAACAAGAAACTAGCTGGACAACGTCCGCAGACACGATGGCTCTCCTGTATGGGAATGCGTGGTTGCTTGGGGAGATGTTGGCGTGGATGCTAGGTACGATCCTCATCCCTGAGCCGATCCTGCAAGCGGTCAATCCGTTTTCGCACAGCGGTATAGACTTTCGGATTACGCTCCTTAAGACCGTGTTTTGAAATTGCTTGAATAGGAAAAAACTGCTACGGCTCCCCACTTTGGGACCAACCGAAGGAAGGAGCCGCAGCATGCAACGCAGGACGCATTATTCCAGTGATCTAACCGATCGACAATGGCAATTGATTCGACAACTGCTGCCACAGCTTTCTCGGCGTGGCCGCAAGCCGATTTATCGACGTTGGATTATCAATGCGATCCTTTACGTTGCACGAACCGGGTGCCAGTGGCGAATGCTTCCGGGCAATTTCCCCAATTGGAGTACGGTCTACGGGATCTTCTGGCGATGGAGAAACAACGGCGTCTGGAAGAAGGTTCACGATGCGTTGCGGGCGAAAGTGCGCCGGGCGGCCGGAAAGAAATCGACGCCAACAGCGGCGATCATCGATAGCCAGTCGATTCGCACGGCCGAAGGCGGTGAAGAACGAGGGTATGATGCAGGCAAAAAGATCACCGGTCGCAAACGCCACATTGCCGTCGACACACTCGGTTTGATATTGGCGGTGATTGTCCATCGAGCTGACTGGCAAGACCAAACGGGCGGCTGGTGGGTCCTTGAAAAACTGCACGAACAATTCAAGCGACTGAAGGTCGTCTTTGGCGACTCGGCGTACGGCCGAAATGCACTTCCCGATTGGGTGGCTGGCACGTTTGACTGGGTGCTGCAAACGGTGCTCCGACCGGTCGGGCTGAAAGGCTTTGTCGTGTTGCCAAAGCGGTGGATTGTTGAACGGACATTTGCCTGGCTCGCCCGTTATCGACGGCACAGCAAAGACTATGAAAAAACCACTGCGTCCAGCGAGTCCATGATCTACATCTCGATGATCGCACTGATGTCCAAACGCCTCGCAAAAACTCAAAACTGAATTTCAAAACACGGTCTAAGAATCTTCATGCGTCGAACGAAAGCATCCAGGCCCTCTTCGGAAAGTGGTACACCGCCCACCTTCATTTCGTCAATCTTCGCCACCATCTCGGCAAACTGCTCGAAAGATTTCTTTTCCTCGGGCTCCAAAAGGTTCTCAAGTCCGCCATCCTTGGCATGGCGGATTAGCACTTCGAGGGCATCAGCGATACGTCCTATTTGTTTTCCGTAGCTGAAGCCTTCGGTTACTATCCGCTGCTCCAAAGCCGGGTCTTTGGTTTCCATCTGTTGAATGATGTTGACCAAACCGACCTGCGACATTGACTTAAGAAAGGTCGCCCACGTTTGAGCAACGTCGCCGCCGAGAGGCCACGTCAGAAAAGGATTATTGGCCATAGCTCGTGTACCCCCGATAGAATTACGGAAGCCGCTACACCTACTTGCGCTCATCCCTTGGGTGCAAGATAATCTGTGTCCATCGGAATCGTCTCACCTTTCTCCAAACACCTCCCGTTGATTGATCTCGCTGACCTGTCCATTGAGCGTCCATAAATCGAAGAGCACGCCAAGCCCGATCAATCCACCGGTGAGCAGATAGATGATGCCCGTGATCCACTTTTCCATGTAAAACCGGTGGATGCCGAAGATGCCGAGGAACGTCAGCAGCAGCCAAGCCACGGTGTAGTCCAGATGTCCGGCTTGATAGCGGAAGTTGGCTTGCCGATCCATGCCGGGAATCAGCACCAGGTCAATGAGCCATCCAATCCCAAGCAGCCCCAACGTGAAGAACCAGATCGTGCCGGTAATCGGTTTGCCGAAGTAGAAGCGATGGGCGCCCATGAATCCGAAGATCCAGAGGATATAGCCAACCAGCATGCTGTGGGTGTCGTTTGTCGAGGTCATTTTGCGAATCCTTATAAACCGGGAATCTGTCGTTTTGCCTTCTTCTGCTCATTGCCCGGAATCGAATGCCGGTTCAACGTCTGGCTGTTGTCTTGGGAACAGTGCGAAGTAGATGATCACCAGGACGAAGACGATGTTCCCCACGTAGTTGAAGACGAGCCAACTGACAAGCCCAAACTTGGCCGCCGTGCTATAGAGGTAGCACAGTTCTCCGCCGAGCCAGAACATCAAGAAGGAGGGCGACATGCCACGAGAATGCCCTTCTCGAATCGATTTGAGCGCCTGTGGGGCACCGCACACTGCCAACAGGATGGAACCTAGCCAACCGATGATGTCCGCCATTTCACTCCCTCGCACACGCAAACGGGTTAGATGTCCTGAGATCGATCAGAGCATTACCCCATTTTAGCGGCGCAGAGCCTATACGTCACCAGTCCGCACCCGATCTCGCTCTAACCGACTGCTCAATTTTGCTCAGTAGAATATCGAAGTCATGCTTGCAGGGCTATTCACATCCTCTCATCATTCGGATAATAACGTACGAACCACGTCCTTTTTCTTTGCCGTGGCAACTACGACGGCAGCCGATGTGCGCAAAACCTTTTCATCCTCACGCACCTCGTAAAAACACGGAGTACGTCATGTCCGATCAGCCACTGCGAGAGCATCTGGTTTACCTGCTTGGAGGCGGTGGGGCGCATCTGAACTTTGAACAGGCCATTGCCGATTTGCCCGAAGGACTCCGGGGAGCGAAGGTCGAGGGGATTTCCCACACGCCGTGGCGTCTGCTGGAACACCTGCGGATATGTCAGTGGGACATTCTTGAGTTTTCCCGAAATGCCAACCATGTCTCGCCCGACTTTCCAGCAGGTTACTGGCCCGAGGGCGATGCACCACCTGACGCCGAGTCGTGGAACCGAAGTGTTGCGGCATTTCGGGCTGACTTGCAGGCGATGATGGATTTGGTCACCGATCCCGTTACCGATCTGTATGCTCGAATTCCGCATGGCGACGGCCAGACGATCTTACGAGAGGCACTTCTCGTGGCCGACCACAACGCTTATCATCTTGGGCAGTTGGTCTTTCTGCGTCGGTGCCTGGGGGCGTGGGAGGATTGAGGCACATTACGGCCGCCCGAAGTAGGCTACTTGGTCAGAGTCTTGCCATTCGTATCAGGTGGGAACGACAGCTTCGGAATTTTGGTGAGAGGCGCCCATGGGTGAAAAAAAGAAAACGGCAAGAGACGCCCATATCTCGCTGCAATCCCTCGCCTGCCCCGAACAGGCCGCTATTCTCGCCCGCTTCTTCAAGACCGGCCCCGGCCAGTACGGCGAAGGCGACAAGTTCATCGGCGTTAAGGTGCCTGTCATCAGGAAGGTCGCCAAGAATTTCGAGAGTTTGCCGGCGGCCGAAGTCGAATGCCTCCTGCATTCCGAAGTCCACGAGGAGCGGTTGCTTGCCCTGGTGATTCTTGTCACCCAGGTCGAGAAGGCCGACAAGGCCGCCAGGAAGCGAGTTTACGACCTCTACCTCGCCAACACCCGGAACATCAACAACTGGGATCTGGTAGACCTTTCGGCTCCACAGATCATCGGGGGCTTCTTGGAAACCAGGAGTCGCAGGCCGCTCTATCGCTTGGCGAAGTCGGCGAGCCTCTGGGAGCGGCGGATCGGTATCGTGGCGACCCACTGGTTCATCCGTCACGGCGACTTCGCCGACACGATCAGGCTCGCCGAGAAGCTGCTGAAGGATGACCAGGACCTGATCCACAAGGCAGTGGGCTGGATGTTGCGGGAGGTTGGGAAGAGGGACGAGGCAGTGTTGGAGGAGTTTCTGGGGCAGCAATGTCAAGTGATGCCGAGGACGATGTTGCGGTATGCCATCGAGCGGTTCCCGGAGAAGAAACGGCTGGGATACTTGAAGGCGGGCAAAGCAAACGCCAAGTGAGGAAGCGACTGTGGACGACAAGGAAGCGGCAATCAAGGCTCGACTCGAATCGGTTCTCTCCTCCGTTCTGTGCCCCGTGGTGGGCTGCTGGTCGCTGCACGGCTGCGAGATGTCCTACTACCTGGATGGTGGCACCGAATCCTATGTCCTGGAGGTTTGGCCCGTAGGCATCCCTGAGGAGGATCGGCCCGAGGGCAACGGGCACCTTCAGACAGATAAGGGCCTGCTCTACGAGTTGGCCGAATTCGACTTCACCGATCTGGCGAAGGAGGTGTCGCTGGAGCACTTCCATTTCAGCCAGCGGCAGGCGATGTTCGAGATCGGCTGGAAAGAGTTCGGCCACGAGGTCGAGTTGCGTGTTCACATCGAGCCGCAGGAACCGGACGAGGATTGACCAGGAAGTAGAAAATGGGCAAAGCCAAACCAAAGAACTGGATTGTCGGCCGTTGGCTGATCGAGTCCATGGAACAGTGGGACCGGGACTTCATTGACGAGGAAGTCCGTGGTTACTTCGAGTTCGACGCCAAAGACTCGGGTGACTTTCAGTTCGGCTATGTCCAAGGCCAGATCGACTACCGGCTGGGCGAATGGGATGGCAAGCCTGCCGTCGAGTTCACCTGGGACGGCCATGACGAGATGGACCCGGCTCAGGGGCGTGGCTGGATGGTCCTCGACGGCGATGAACTGTGCGGAAGGCTGTTCATCCACCTGGGAGACGATTCGGGGATCGTCCTCAAACGTGCGCCCGAGAAGAAGGCAAAGCCACGGAAGCGGAAGTGATGGGCCATGGCCAAGAGACCGGGCAAGTTCAAGCTCGGTAAGGGCTCGGCTTTCGTGAACTGGTGCCGCACTTGGAGCAGCTTGGCATCGAGGTTTCGACCACTGAAGAATCGCCTCTATGCAAAAATGAAGCAGCCGACCTGATCGGGAGAATAGCAGGGTACTCACATCACAAGCAGAACTCCGAAAGGCAAAAGATGACGCAGAAGGGCACAACTCGAAGAATCTTCGTTAGTTCCACCGTCTACGACCTTCTTGACATTCGGGCTGAGGTCGAGCAATTCCTTCGTGACATGCGTTTTATTCCTGTGCTCTCTGGTAGCGCCACCTCGGGGTTTCAACCGCTCCCTGACAGGAACTCAATCGAGACTTGTCTTGCGAACCTACGACAGTGCGATGCGATGATTGTCATTCTGTGCCAACGGTACGGGCCAAGCCTGGAGCGAGCAGGTTTTCCCGACCTTTCCGCCACTCATCTTGAGTACATGGAGGCCAAGAACCTGGAGATACCGATTCACATGTATGTCAGAGACCGGCTTGAGGCGGATTATTCGATCTTTAGGAAGAACAGGAAGGCCGATGTCAAGTTGATGTGGGTGCAGGAGCAGGAAGATCGCAGGCTGTTTGATCTTTTGGGTGAACATCGAGAGCTTGTCCACGGCAAGCCAGGAAGCAACTGGTTCGACACATTTCGAAATTCCGTCGAATTGAAGATGCTCCTCAAGCGGGATTTGGGGCCGATTGCATCTCGAAATGAGTTGGAGACGCTGATTTCGGAGAACCGAGTTCCAATCATGGCCGTGGATGTGGATGTCACACCACCACAGCGTGGTGAAATGATGATTACGATCAATGTCCGCAATGTTGGCACGGTGCCAGCGTACCGAGTTTCCTTGAGCCTCAATGGAAGTAAAGACCAGCGAGGTGAGATCCCGGTGCTCGCCCCACAACAAGAAACGTATCTAGGAATGGTGTACCGATATGACGGACACTCGTGGGAATGCGCCATGACAATGACTTACTACATGCCACAGGGGCACCGTGTGCATGACGAATACACGGTTGGATCACGACGAATAAGTGCGACTGTATTTGGTTCAGGCGCAACCTGCCATGCCAAGACCTACTTCGTGGCGTTGGGTGAAAAACGACCTTTTGTCATTGCCGACGAACAATAATGGATTACTATCCGTTTCGTTGATTGAGGAGCAGGCCTATGGCCAAAAGACAGCAAAGAACGTGGGTGACTTCATTGCTAATGCTGTGATTTTTCCAAGAGCATGACCCAGCTTCAAGGCTATCTTGTGACCTGAGGAGCGATGAAACCATCTGCCATGCCCGAATCCACCATCTTCAACCCGCCGCCGCCCAGCAAACTCGAACGTCTCTACAAGCAGCTATTATTCCTTCCTCGCCCGACACGGTACCAGAGGTTCTGTCTCCGCATTGCCGATAAGTTACTCAACCTACCTGTTCGCACCGAAGAGTGCAAACTCGATACAGATGGTAGATTGCAGCGTCATTTGAATGAGTTGGATGGCTGGAAGTCGAACGCTGGATACTTGAGGCCGCTCGGATCGATGGTCTCGCCGCCATAGTCGTGTTAGACGCCATGGATTTCTTCTCCGGTATCCCCCTACAATCGAAAGCGTTTGGGCATACACAGACCAGTGATCGGTGGATCGCACACGGGTCGTTTATTGCCTAAATGCCAGGCCGCAAAGCCTCCCTGTTCTTCCTGATTTGTTTCGAGGGCGACGAGACGCCCGCCGAGGAAAATGCTCGGGCACCGGGGAATAGAATGTGGTCCCATCGCCCGGTTGGCTTCAACCGATCCGAAAGAGATGTCCCAGCTTGCGACTGCACCGTGTTCGAGGTGAATATGGTTGCGGATGCACCTCGGAATAGGTAGACTCTTTCTTTTATGTGGAAACGGTAAGGTACCGAGAGGAATTCGGGCGGCGTTTGATAGGCATAAAGGGTCGTTCTTCCGCTGGAGAGCAACTGGCACTTCCTGGAAGTCTCGGGTGACATCGTAGAGCGAGTCGATCCCGTGTTCTACTCCGACCCGATGACGGCGGCAATGAAGGCGTTGGGGATGACCTGAGCCATGTCAACCGTAGAGCCATTTCGGGAGGAGGATTCGACCCCACTTCGCCACTGCGAGGTGCTTGTGAGCGGCGGCATTGACTCGACCGCCTGCATTGATTTCTATCTGCGCCAGGACCTCATCGTCACCGGTTTTCACGTAAGTTACGGTCAACCGGCTGCGGAACACGAGAAGAGGTCTGCACATGCGGTTGCGGAGTTCTACGGTATCCCGCTGAGAGTCATGGAAATCTCCGGTTTTCGAGCGAAGCAAGATGGCGAGATCATCGGCCGTAATGCGATGCTAGTGTTTGCGGCTGTAATGGAGAGGCAAAACTCCCATGGTCTCGTCGCTCTCGGCATACACTCGGGCACTTCCTATTATGACTGCTCTCCGAGCTTTCTTGATAGGGCACAGGCCGTCGTCGATGGCTACTGCGATGGCCGTATCCGGCTTTCGGCACCGTTCCTGAAATGGACCAAGCAGGAGATATGGGACTACTGCCACGCACGTAGCATTCCCGTTCACCTCACCTACAGTTGTGAGAAAGGACTTGATCAGCCATGTGGTTGTTGCCTCTCCTGCCGAGACTTGGAGGCCCTACGTGATTATCAGAAGCTCCACGATCCAGCATAAGACCTCTGGAGTGATCCTTCAGACTCCCTTGTTGATCCCATCGTTTTCCAGCAAGGGATTTGCACGGTCAAAGAAGGACAATAAGTCGGAGATCGGCGAAATACTCGCCACGGCTGGTGAGTTCGTCACCGAGGAATACTTGGTAAGCGCCTACGACATTTACTACGGACACCTGCCGCCACCGAGGGATTTACCGTTCAAGCCGCCTATCCTGTTCCTCGACAGCGGTGGTTACGAGACCTCAACGGACAAGGACTACTCGTCGGTCATCGACCCACTTCCGGCACCAGATCCATGGGATCTGTCCATGTTGCATGAGGTCATTGACGGCTGGCCCGAAGAACTTCCTATGGTGCTCGTGTCCTATGATCATCATGAGGATCGAAAATCAGTCGCCGAACAGATTGCCTCGGCTCGCAAGCTGTTTGGGCAGTATCCCCAACATCTGCACCTTCTGCTGCTTAAACCTGAGACGAGCACCCAAAATCTGCTTAATGACGCTCTGCGAGCGGCAATCGCAGAGGCCAGCCAGCTTGGCAGTTTTGACATCATCGGTGTAACCGAAAAGGAGCTTGGGCGGTCGATGCTTGACCGGATGGTGCAGATAGCCAAGTTACGGCTGGCGATGAATGATGCAGGCGTTGTGGCACCGATTCACGTGTTCGGAGCACTCGACCCGTTGACCGTATGCCTCTACTACTTGGCTGGAGCAGAGATCTTCGATGGCTTGACTTGGATTCGCTATGGCTACACGAATGGATGTTGCATGTACACGCACAACCTGGGAATAATCAAGTACGCCATTGATATGCGAGATGATTTGGTCAAGTCTCGGGCGTTGGCGGAAAATTACTACAGCCTGCAAGATCTCCAGCGACGACTCCGAGAATTTGAGGTGACTAAGAAATGGGACAAGTTGGCTCCACACGAAAGGCTGCTTGAGAATGCCTGGGACTCGCTGGCGACCCGCTTGAGAAGGAGGCCGTGATGGGTGGATCTGGCGGCGGATACTTTTCCGGTGGAATGACCCCCGACGAAATCGCTCGGCGGACACGGGAATTAGAGGAGAACACTCGGGATGAGACTTTCGAGACCGAGGTAAACTCATTCCTGGCATCAGAGCTGGTCGAGTATAACGACCGTGACGTGGATGGGACTCGGGCGGTTTTCGATGTCGTAAAGAAGGACCTGGAGGCTGACATCGAGGGAACGGTTGACCTCCTCTACGGTGGATCAATCTCGAAGCATACCTACGTCGATGGTCTTAGCGACGTTGATGCGCTGGTCCTAATGGACCGGACTGAATTGAAAGACAAGCAGCCGGGCGAGTTGCAGGAACTCCTGGTTCGGGCTTTGCGTGCCCGCTATGGGGATGACGCAGTTTCAAAGGGGACGCTCGCAGTGACTCTCACTCAACATGACCGGACGGTCCAGCTTCTTCCGGCTCTGCGTGACGGCGAAAAGTTCAAGATCACCAGTTATGACGGCAAGGGTTGGTCTCGAATTGATCCCGCTGGGTTTGCCGGTGCGCTGACCAAGGCGAACAAGACGCTGGACAGCAAGCTCGTGCCGTGCATCAAGCTCGCCAAGTCCATCGTCGCCACATTGCCGGAGCAGCAACGGCTTAGCGGATACCACGTCGAGTCGCTTGCGATCCAAGTCTTCAAGGGCTACGATGGCCCGAGAACGCCGAAAGCGATGGTCCGCCATTTCTTCGAAAAGGCACCCGAGCATGTGAGGCAACCAATTAAGGATTCAAGTGGGCAATCGGTCCACGTTGACGAGTATCTCGGTGCAGCGGATAGCATTCCGAGGCGAATCGCCGCCGATGCGCTTGGTCGAATCGCACGACGAATTCGGAATGCAGATGGTGCTCGTTCTCTCGAAAGCTGGAAGGGACTCATGTAATGGCCGCAGCACGAGTCACAACAAAAGAGGAGAACGAGCGGCAGTATCGAGTCCTCGATCAGATGCTTAGCATGCATTCGTCGCTTCGGGATCGCTTGGAACGGCGAGCTTTCTGGCTGAATACTGGCCTCATAGCCTCCTCGCTATTCCTGTGTGTTTTTGCTTTCGTCGGCGACGACGTTCTCACCGCCCTTGGTCTTGATCCAGCGTTGACCCGATTCACTATTGGGCTGTCGGCGGTTGTTGTGCTTGTGTTCTCCATTACGGAGTTCCGGGTTGATTGGCGTTCGGTCGCTGGACGACACGCTGAGGCAGCTATACGGCTGGCTCAACTCAAAGCGAAGTATCGAAAGTCATTTGATGAAACCGTTGGCAATGATCCGAAGAAGAATGCGAGGCTGGCAGCCGACTATGAGAAGACGACGGGCACGCTTCCGGCGATTCCCGACCGGTGGTTCAACACTCTGAAAGCGGAACATCGTTTCAAGCGGACCCTAAGTGAGCGACTGAGCCAGTGTCCGAAGGCACCAGTTTGGTTTCTGCGGCTTCAGATTTGCTGGGAAGGTATTCGGGAAGCACGCCACGCTGCGAAGGATCGTCAGAATGAACCACCCAACAAGACCGGCTAAAGCGGACCAGCTTGCCTCTTTTTACTTATCAGCCAAGGAGCGGGTAATCGAGGCAGGTTTTGCGGATGAGGTTGACTGGCAGGCTGACATTGTACGTGAGGACTGGGATGAGCCGACTTTCCTACGAGAGTCGGCTTGGGTCGTTCTTTCTTCGGGATTTCGGGAAAGTGCCGTGAGGCGGCGATTCCCTTTGGTAAGCGCCTCATTCCTCGATTGGGTGGCGGCAACTTCGATTATGTCCCAGCGTGCGGCATGCCGTTCAAACGCCCTCCAAGCATTTGGAAACGAACGTAAGATCGATGCCATTCTAAGAATCGTCCAGCGAGTTGCGGCGGACGGGATCGAGGCAATTCGACAGGGCATCCGGAACGGAGGAACGGCTTTTCTCCAACAACTCCCATTCATCGGGCCTGTGACAGCGTGCCACCTTGCGAAGAACCTCGGCATGCCAATCGTCAAGCCGGATCGACATCTGAGTCGATTAGCGCAGCGCAACGGCTATGAATCGGCAGAGCACATGTGTCAGACAATCGCCGCCATCGTTGGAGACTCCGTACCTGTCATAGATATTGTGATTTGGCGATATGCAACGATCACTGACAACTATGACGGAGAATTCGGCGACTATCGTCAACACCAGTGTGTGAATCGGCCTTCCTTGTCACGCCGCTGATGCATTTCAGTGACGGTAGAGCCCCGTGACACTACTCTCTTACAGGTCGTTCCTTCGAACTACGACCCTTTGGCTTCCGTCTAATCGCTGCCAACCTCACCTTGTAGATGCACAGGAAGTTTTCACACTCACACGGCTCCAGCAGCCGAAATGGCTTCGGCAACTCGTCCATCTCAAGGTATCCACGGCTCGTGTCCATCCCCAACGCCTTTGCGCCTCTTGCGGTCCCAGCGTGCAGGTACACCACCTCTGGTTCGAGGCCCAGATAGGTGCCGAGCCGACACGTAATGTCGTAGACCGCCAGTATGCCGAAACGCTGAGTACCTGCCGTGCGCTGCTCGACAAGATCGAGAAGCTCATCAAAGGTCATGCAGGTCTTAATCTTGTCCTGGCTTCGCAGTAACCGGCTGCATGCCTTCATTAAAACCTCTAGCCCGACCCGACGCTGGTGGTCAGGAACCTTGCCTACCACCCCGGTGCTGTGCTTGATGGCCTCGCTCAGGGACGGGAAGTCTTGGTAGCGATTATGATGCTTTCGCTGGCCCTCGGCATGCACCTCCAGGTATTCATGAATCAGTTCGATTAGGATTTCGCCTTTGCCGGTCGGCTTCCCATAGGGCCAGAGTCCGACCACCTCGAAGTCGTCTCCCAACCACTCGATCAGTTCGTCGAGGTGTTCACTGATCTCCTGGAGGTTTTCAACCCGATAGTCGAATGTCTGGTCCTCCTCGTCCTCGGGAAGCTCCCACTCCGCCAGCTCCTCCGAAAGGGGGGCGGGAATGTCGTTCTGGTGATCGGGGATGCGTTCATCGCCAAATTGGATGCACTGGTCAACGGCTTCTTCGACTCGTTCTTTGAGTTGTCCAAGAGTTGCCTTTGGATTCTCCCGGAGCCAAGGCGTGGGGCTGTACTCCGCTACGAATCTGTGGACCGCTCGCAGCAGATCCCGATTCTGTTTGTGAGTAGCCGTGAGTCGGTTCTTACGAGATGTCATTTTCACCATTGGGTGATGCTCCATGCTTGCGCCGGAAACAAAAAGACCACGGTCATGGCGCAGGCTGACCGTGGTCTTCGGAAAAAGGAAATGCCGTGACAAACGGCACACTGCTCAGGCGGTGGTCCGAAGTGCGGCTACGGGTGGCTCGTCTCGCTTCGGCCACCTCGGCCCCCCCGTTCCGCCGTCTTGGGGCGTGGCCTGACCGTAGCCAGCATCACAGCCCCCACCTCATGTCATGTCCCCCCAAGACCACCCATTTGGTATTATGGCCATGGAGTGGCGCCTCAGGCATTTAGCCCGACTTCATATTGATATTGCCTCCGTCTGCTTGAACACGCTTTGGCATAGCAAAACCTCGGGAACCACCGCTCCCGAATCAGTATCATGGGCGTCGTTCGATTCGACTATCTCCAACATCTCCCAGTTGGAAAGCTGTCGGGATCCAAGGGTTTCCGAACCAGAAACGTTACGCAAAACCAATAATCTCCGGCGATCCTGATTTTTCAAAAGAATCCGGCAGGCGATTTCGCCACCGTCATCTTCGATAGTCAGTATCATATAAACGGCACAAAAAAGAGAGAATTGATCTACAGAGACCCAAAATCCGCTCTACGGCATCCTGTAGCCACTTTTTTTCGAAAACTGGGTGGCTCACCCCTTGGGGAGTTCATTTCACATACCCCAAAATCTCCCAGACCTTCCTAGCATTACCAAAACAAACCAGGGACAGTCTTGGGTTGAAAAAAAGTGACGAAAACGCACAGATGAACATCCTGCGAAGACAACGAATGAGAGGGCCAACAGATTGGCGAGAAAGGATTGCCATACCAACGAGTTGCTCAATTGCCCGGTGGACCATTTCAATTGGAAAACGTCCCGAGAAACGTTGGCAAGACTCCCCCCTCTGTGGCACAAAAGGATTGGGGGTAAAGCGGCGGGGGGAAGTCACTGCAACAGCCGCCTCGATTACTGGCCGATAGACATGCCGTTCGGCCAGAGGGTGGCAGGGCAGGCAAAAGTTCTAGCAGTTGTCAGAGCGGCGAAGGACAATCAGCAGCACTCCCCAGCTTTCGGCCCAGGATCAAATTCGCAGTTGCGACGTTTTGATGAGGGGCGTCTTCTGTATTTCAGTGAGCTTGGCAGCAGTTGGCGCAGGAGGACTCTCGAAGCACGCACGGTCGGCCTGCGGTGAACAGGATGCTCCCAAGGAGGCAGGATGGCATTTCGACAACCGCCATCGGCAGCGAGCCAGCCAACCGTTCGCACCGGCTTGGCGGCAGGCCCGTTCCAGAGTTCGGAATCCTGGAAATCTGTAATTCTGGAATCTTCATAAGTGAGAACCGAGATCACCGCTGGACAGGAATCAGGCTCGTATGCGAAGGTGGCGGCTTGTCGATGGGCCAGTGGATTTGCCGCATGTCACGGGCTAGAGTCCACATGCCCCTCGAACCCGTGTCGAGCGACAATAGCGTGGGTGCCTTTCTTGGCCTGATTTGGGTGCCTTTCTTGGACAAACGGCCGAGATGTCGAATTCCGCAAATCGTTACAGCACAGTAAGGTTAAGGAATGCGACGTGGTACCGAATTGCGACCCCGCCGCCTCCACTCGAACGCCGCTTGACGAGAAATCGCAAGCGGCGTTTTTTGCTGCGTTCTGCATCAGGAAACTGCCCCCACCTACGAGCGATCACCTTCCCGCTCCGCCTCCTGGTGGTCGTTTCACTTTCGCCACATAATACGGGCATTGCTCGGCGCGTTCTGATTGTCCATGCATGAATGGAATATACTGGCCGGCCTGTTGACATATTTTACCAAATAGCATAAATTACCATCTAGTGAACGAAAGCATTGCCGACAGGCTGCGGAAGCTCGAAGAAACGTGCCGCGATCGGGGAGTACCCTTGACCGTTCAGCGGCGCACGGTGCTGGAAGTGGTGCTCGAGCGGGATGACCATCCCACGGCTGACCAGGTTTACGAGGCCGTACTGGCTCGCCTTCCGCGGATTTCGCGGACGACCGTCTATCGGGTGCTCGACAGGCTGGCCGAGTTGGAGTTGATCCGCCGAGTCCACCACCCCAGAGCATCTTCGCGCTTCGACGGCAAAATACATCGTCATCACCACTTGGTTTGCCTTCAGTGCAACAAGATTTTCGACTATGAAGATGCGGCTTTGGATGCCATCCCGTGGCCCCAAAAGAAGCCGCACGGTTTCGAGATCTCCGATTTCTCGGTTCAGTTCATCGGCATTTGCCCGGACTGTCGGAAAAAGGAGGAAGACCAGTGAGGTGTGGCACGTCGGAGAAGCACGGCCCTGCGTAGCGCCTGCACTGCCAACGGATCGGACAGTAACCGGCGGGAGCCTGGATTCGCTCGCTTCCGGTTTCCTGAAGCGATCCTTTTCGATGCGGACGTCAATAGAATTCACGGGGCCAGGGCAGGTTTACCACGCTGCTATTGGCGAAGACTGTAAAGTCTTCCGCAAAGACCAGCGACCAACAGGAGCGGGTTCTTGCCTGGGTGCGTTAGCACCGGTTTGGCTGGCGGCCCTGCCGCCCTGAATCTCGTGTCTTACATGAAAAGGAGAACGGTACGATGATCTGGAAATGGTGCACCCCAAATTCACCCCTATTGGCAGTGCTTGCCGCGACGATCCTCGGCACGCTGCTCATTGCGCCAAGTCGCGCACAGACCCAGCCAAAGCCTACAAGCTATGCGCCGGTAGTCATCACAGAAGACTTCGATACGATCATGGCTCGCATGGAAGCCGCCAAGCCGGAGATCGCCGCGAAGCATCAGGCACTGCTGGAAGAACGTTACGACCTAAGCGATCGCCCCTCGCAAGACGTCCTCATGTCGCGAGGCAAGCCGGTTCAGACCGGTATCCGTGTGAAATTGCCGGCCGGGGTCGAGTCGTGGGAAGCGTTGTCTGCGATGTCGCCCGAGGAGATTAAAGAAAAGGGTCTCTGGCCCAAGGGCTTCCTGCCGCTTCCTCATCCCAACCATCCCGAGGGTGGCATGGTGTTTCCCAAGCACCATATCGCGGAGATCCAGAAGCAGGAAGGACGTGATCTTACCCGATTCGACCTGGACTTCGACCTGGCGGAGCATTTGCTGCCGGAATTCCCGCCGGCGATTTACCTGACCACGCGTCCCGACCTGGGCGACGTGTCGCAAGGCAAGGTCGTGACCCTGCAAAACTACTTCAAGCTGTTCAACGGCATTCTCAATCCCAAGCAACTCGAAGGCTTGCGGCTGTTGCTGACCCCGTTTCCCCAGCAACAGTTCAACGCGACGGACGATCGCCGCTCGCCGAAGCCGAGCGGTGGAGTAACTTGCTTCGATTGCCACCTCAACGGGCACTCGAACGGCGCGACCCACTTGGTCGGCGACATTCGTCCCCAGGAGTTTCGGCACCGTCTCGACACGCCGACATTGCGGGGCGTCAACGTGCAACGACTGTTCGGTTCGCAGCGAGCGCTGAAAACTGTCGAAGACTTCACCGAATTCGAGCAGCGTGCGGCCTACTTCGACGGCGATCCGGTGATCGCCACCAAGAAGGGCGTAAACGTTCTGGAACGCGGCAGTCAGGTCCACTTCATGTCGGAATTCATGGAGATCCTCGACTTCCCGCCGGCACCGAAACTTAACCTATTCGGCACACTCGACCGAAGCAAGGCAACGGCCGCCGAATTGCGTGGACAAAAGGTGTTTTACGAGCGAGGGCGTTGTGCTTTCTGCCACAAACCGCCCTACTACACCGACAACCTGATGCACAATTTACGCACCGAGCGGTTCTTCGAACCCCACATGTACAACGGGGTGATGGCCATCAGCGACGGGCCGATCAAGACCTTCCCGCTGCGCGGCATCAAAGACTCGCCGCCGTACATGCACGACGGACGTTTGCTGACCTTGGAAGATACGATCGAATTTCACGACGTCGTTCTCGGAACGAATCTCACGGCCGAGGAAAAGCAAGACCTCCTGGCGTTCCTCTACTGCCTGTAGTGTGAACGTTACGTGCCGTCTGTCATGTAGATGAGTATTCCAAAAGAAATGGGGTAGCCGGGGCACACGCCTCTGTTGCCCCATTTGCTTTGGGGACTATTGGTTCCTGGTTTGATTGTGGGACATTTCCTTGCGTTCCAACCCGGAAAACCGGGCTCCCGTTGGTCGCCCTCGTTCCACAAGCAATGCAGGACGCAATAGGACGCCTGTTTCATGGCTGCTGAAGCGGCCACGCCTTGGCCACCCAACTCCCGACTCCTCAACTCCTCACTCACAACTCCCCTCCCCCTCGTGTACATCGCCGCGTGTTCCCGCTATAACGCAATGGTCGTTTGTCGTTACGACGTTGAACCTGGGGGTCGAAAAAATGCTTGTCGGTGTGCCACGAGAAGTTAAGCGAGACGAATATCGCGTCGGCCTGTTGCCCGTGGGAGTCGAAGAGTTGATCCGCGCCGGACATCGCGTCATGGTCGAGACCGGCGCCGGCCTGGGTTCCGGCCTCGAGGACCGTGCCTACCTCAAACAGGGCGCCGAGTTGGTCGCTTCGGCCAAGGATGTCTTCGCCCAGGCCGAGATGATCATCAAGGTCAAGGAGCCGCAACCCGGCGAGATCGAACTGCTGCGACCCGGCCAAGTCGTGTTTACCTACTTCCACTTGGCAGCCGACCGGAAGTTGACCGAAGGCCTCCTCGACAGCGGCGCCACGGCCGTGGCCTATGAAACACTGGGCGACGGTCACGGCCGGCTTCCCCTGCTTACGCCCATGAGCGAAGTGGCCGGGCGGATGAGCATTCAAGAGGGCGCCAAATACCTCGAACGGCCGCAAATGGGACGTGGCATTCTGCTCGGTGGCGTGCCGGGCGTGCGGCCAGCCCACATCACGATCCTCGGCGGCGGTGTTGTAGGCGCAAACGCAGCCAAGGTGGCTGCCGGCTTTGGGGCCAGCGTCTGGATTCTCGACATCGACATGGATCGGCTCCGCTATCTCGACGATATCATGCTGCCGAACGTCACCACACTATTCAGCGATCGCCACACGATCCGCGACCAATTGCGCCAGGCCGATCTGGTGATTGGTTCCGTGCTGGTACCTGGTGCCAAGGCCCCGCGGCTGATCGAACGTGAAGATCTGAAACTGATGAAGTCGGGCAGCGTGATTATCGACGTGGCCATCGACCAGGGTGGCTGCGTGGCTACCAGCCGACCAACCACCCACAGCGACCCGACGTACATCATCGACGACGTGGTCCACTACTGCGTGGCCAATATTCCGGGGGCCGTGGGCCGCACGAGTACATTTGCCTTGTGCAACGTCACCCTGCCCTGGGCGTTGCGAATTGCCAATCTGGGGTTGTTGTCGGCGGCCGAGGCCTATCCGGAAGTTGCCCGGGCGATCAACGTGTACGACGGCGAGTTGACCAATCGAGCGGTTGCCGAGACGTTCGATTTGCCGTACAACAGGCGGTTTGAATTGACGTAGCTCGCCCCACTCGCTTGGAAGGGACCTCGACATGTCGGAAAGCAACGTACCGTTAGTAGGTATCGTGATGGGCAGCGACAGCGATTGGCCGAAGATCAAAGGCGTGGCCGCTGCTCTACAGGAGTTTGGCGTATTGTTTGAAGCCCAGGTGATGAGCGCCCATCGCACACCGGAAAAGGTACGGCAATACGTCACCATGGCCGCCGCCCGAGGGCTGAAGGTGATCATCGCCGCCGCCGGAGGCGCCGCCCATCTAGCGGGCGTCTGTGCCGCACACACGACGTTGCCGGTGATTGGCATTCCCGTGCCCACCGACATAGCCGGCGGGTTGGACTCGCTATTGTCGACCGTACAGATGCCCGGTGACGTCCCGGTGGCCACGGTCGGCGCCGGCATGGGTGGACCGCGCAACGCGGGCATCCTCGCCGTACAGATCCTCGCTCTATCGAACGAAGGCCTGCAGGACAAGCTCGCCCAGTACAAAAAGAAACTCGTCGAGAAGGTCAACGCGAAGAACGACGCCCTTATGGAGAAGATCCAACAAGAGATGAAGTGACGGCCGTTTCATGGCCGCTAAAGCGGCCAAGCCTCGATCCCCAGTCCCTAATCTCTAGTCCCCAGCCTCTAGTCTCTAGCCCCTCATCCTCATGCCAAACATCGAAACGCTTCGCTGGGTCGGCGCTGCCGACGGTTGCCTGCAAATGATCGACCAAACGTTGCTGCCGGTCGAGTTCAAAGAAATCGAATGCCGCGATGTAGAGTCGGTCTGGGAAGCGATCAAAATGCTTCGCGTACGTGGCGCGCCGGCTATCGGCATCGCCGCGGCCTATGGCGTGTGCATCGGCGTTCAGACCGTCGCCGGGCAAGACGAAAAGGCCTTCTTCATCCGACTCGACGAAGTCGTCCAGTATTTGGCCTCCAGCCGTCCCACGGCCGTGAACCTCTTCTGGGCGTTGGATCGGATGATACGGAAGGCACTCGCGTTGCGAGGCCAAGCACCGGCCGATATCGCCGACGCCCTGCTGGTCGAGGCCAAGGCCATCCACGACGAAGATCGCCAGATGTGCCGGGCGATGGGTCGCTTGGGGGCCGAATTGCTCGCCGATGGCCAGGGCGTGCTCACCCACTGCAACGCCGGCGGTTTGGCCACGGCCGACTACGGTACGGCACTTGCCGTGTGTTTCGCTGCGGCCGAGGCAGGCAAAAAACTGCACGTCTACGCCGACGAAACCCGACCGCTGTTGCAAGGTGCCCGGCTGACCGCTTGGGAGCTTCAGCAACGAGGTATCGACGTAACGGTCATTTGCGACAACATGGCCGCTCAGGTGATGCGCGAGGGCCGCGTGCAAGCGGTCGTCACCGGGGCCGATCGGATCACGGCCAACGGCGACGTGGCCAACAAGATCGGCACCTACGGCGTGGCCCTTTTGGCCAGCGTCCACCGCCTTCCGTTCTACGTCGTGGCGCCCAGCAGCACCTTTGACCTCTCGCTGGCCAGCGGCGACCAGATCCCCATCGAACAGCGCGACCCTCGGGAAATCACCCACGGCTTCGGTCGCCAGACCGTGCCCGACGGGGTAAACGTCTACAACCCGGCGTTCGACGTCACGCCGGGCCCACTGATCAAAGCCATCATCTGCGAACGCGGCGTCATCGAGCCGGTTAATCGCGAACAGATCGCCGCCGTGCTGGGCGAATCCACCGACGGTTAGTGTTTCCAACCGGTTCCCACGGCGGGACGCTTTGCGTCCCTGGGGTGCGAGCAGATACCCTTCTTGACAGTTCTCGACGCAAAGCGTCGGGCCGTGCGTTCCCACGCAAGGCGTGGGAACGAGAAAACGATTGCATGCAGCGCTAGCACGCTCGCGATCGTTGTTCCCAAACGCGTCATTCCCCTTCATTTACCACATCGCCTCTAAACCTCCACATAATCGTCCGCCGCAGATCACGTTCTACTTGATCCGAGGGGGAGAACCGCAAGTGCGCTGAGCCGCTGCTTGGGAACGTCTTGCGGAAAACAAGGCAAAATGGTAAGTGGTCCCATATTCGTCGGGCAACGCGGCAACGAACCTCCCGTGATATGTTACCTCGTCTGTAGTTTGGGCTGTTCTGCCTTTTTGAGAACAGGGAACCGAAGCGGGAACGCCTCCACCGTCCTTACTAAAGGCGGCGTGCGTTGGCGTAAGTTCCCCCCTAGTGTTAAACACGAACCCATGCCGTAGGGTACTCGTAGTGGCCTTCAATTCGAGAACACAAAACCACCAGCCGATCATCGGGTCGCACCAAGCCATGGCGGGCCCGCACTTCCCATTGCCGGTGTCGCCTGCGCCGGCAAAGGACTCCTCGGCGGTGGCCGAGTTCTTCGAGGCCCCGTGGACCGGGTATTGCCGGTTTCCCGAAAGGCTCTCACGAGAACAATTCCTCACGTTAGCCTATCCCCGCATGTTCCTCGCCCGACGACTGGAGGAACGCTTGCTGGATCTGTTCCACAAGGGCTACGTCAAGGGAACGGTTACCCTGGGTATCGGCAACGAAGCGACGGCCGTGGGCATGACCATGCCGTTGCGACCGGGCCAAGACATAACGGGCCTGCTGCACCGCGACTTCGCCGCCCATCTGCTGTTGGGTTGCTCTCCCTGGAAGATCCTCTGCCAGTATCTGGCCAACGCCGAAAGCCCCACCCATGGCCGCGAGGGCAATGTACACCACGGCCACGCCGGCACCCGACGATTGCCGATGATCAGCCACCTGGGCAAAATGCTCAGTCCCGTGGTCGGAGCTACTTGGGTGGCACGTCGGCGAGGAGAACAGGTCTTCGGCCTGGGCATCATCGGCGACGGAGGCACAAGCACCGGGGAGTTCCACGAGGCGTTGAACATGGCCGCCGTCCACGACGTGCCCGTGCTGTTTCTCATCGAAAACAACGAATACGCGTTCTCCACCCCCACCAACGATCAATATCGCTGCCGCCGGCTCACCGATCGGGCGGTTGGCTACGGTATTGATGGCCACACGGTCGACGGCACCGACCCCTGGGCCGTGTACTGCAAGGTGTGCGACCTGTTCGAAACGATGCAAGACAGCCTACGGCCCGTGCTGCTGGAATGCCAAACGCTTCGCCTGCTGGGTCATGCAGCCTACGATAAGGGCGACTACGTCGACCCCGAGCAACGCCGCCGCTGGCAGCAGCGCGACCCGTTGCCGACCACACGCCGCCGCCTCGCCGAGGAGTGTGCAGTCGTCGAATCGGAAATCGTTGCCCTGGAAGAACAAATCGAGGAACAAATTGAGCAGGCCGTCGCCGAAACGATTTCCGTGGCCCGGCCGAAACCACGGCCTGCGAGTTCGACCGTCTACGCACGTAGCGAACCGCCTCAGTTGAAACCGTTTCAGACGGCGCGAGCCAAATGCGGCGATGCCGTACGGCTGGCCTTGGACTACCTGCTGACGAACCACGAAGAAGCCTTCCTGGCCGGGCTCGACGTGGGGACCTACGGCTCGGCATTTAAGACCTGCAAGGGCCTGATCGACCAGCACGGTCGCCAACGAGTGATCGACATGCCCCTGGCCGAGTCGAGCATCGTCGGTTTCGCCTTGGGCGCATCGCAGGCCGGGATGCGACCGATTGTCGAATTCCAGTTCGCCGATTTCGGCACCGAAGCCGTCACCCAACTGGGGTTGAACGCCGGCACGTGGTTTTTCCGCGCCGACCGGCCGGCTCCGCTGTTGATGCGGTTGCCGTGTGGCGGTGGCCTGACCATGGGTGCCTTCCATTGTGGCGAGTACGAAGGGCTCTGGTCGCGTTTTCCGGGTTTGAAGATTCTTTACCCGGCTACCCCCCAAGAAACTTTCGAAGCGCTGGTGGCCGGTTTCCACGACAACAACCCGTGCCTGGTCCTGGAACACAAGCTGCTCTACTGGAGCCAAAGCGGATCGATCGCGTTCGACGGCCAACTCGACCGCGTATGGCAATCGCGTCAATACACCGAAGGCGATCGCCTGACGCTCGTGGCCTTCGGCGCCATGGTCCACGAAGCACTGGCCGCGGCGGCCGAGTTTGGCGACGCCGTCGAGGTGATCAATCCCTTTGTGCTTCAACCGTTGGCAATCGGGCCGATCCTGCAAAGTGTGGCCAAGTCGGGCCGTCTGCTGGTCGTGCAGGAGTCGGGCAGAACCCAAGGATTGGGCGATACGATCATTTCGCAGGTGGCTCAGCGGCGGGGCACCTCGTTGCGATGCCCGCCCGTGCTGGTCGCGTCTCCCGACGCCCCCGTGCCGTTTGCCCCGGAACTCGAATCCCAACACCGACCCGACCGGCAGAAAATCGCTGCGGCAATAGAACGTCTTTTGCGAAAAACCTGACCCCGCCGAACACCCAATTGGGGCGAATAGGAAGGGAAGGCAGTCAACAGCAAACCGGAAAACACCGGGAGTTGCGGCTTCTACGCCTTCCATTACTATCCCATGACGAGATAATGACACGATCCTGGGAGCTTCTGGCTCCGTCGCCTCTTCGAGGCCGGCGATGCCTGCGAGGCCCCCGTTAACGCCTACATGGCCGATGTGCCAAGCCGATCCACCGAGATCGCCGATACGGCAACGGGGCAGCCTGCTCGCGCATTACCCATGCAGGTCAATAACTCCCGGAATCGCACAACCGACACGAAAAGAGGCCGCTTTGGAGACCACTCCGTTTACGATTCCTCTGTATTTGCCTGCCCAGGCCGCGGCGGAGACCGAGGCCACGATACTCCAGTGGTTTGTTGCTGAAGGCGACACCTTCGAGCAAGGCCAACCCCTGGCCGAGGTAGACAGCGCAAAGTCGGTCTTCGACTTCGAAGCCCCCTGCGAAGGCCGCATCGTTCGTTGGCTCTGTGGCGAAGGCGACGTCGTGTTGATCGACGAACCGATATTGGAGATCGAGACCAACGATCAACGCATGCGCGACAGCCTCCCGCCGGCGGTGGCCACTAGTCTGGCCGCGGAATCGCCCGCGCAGGCCGTCCCGGCGCCCGGCGTTCAAACGGAGATCTCGGTATCCGGATCGACCGCGGCCGACCCGCTGGCCGGCGTGTTCCTGGTTGGGCTGGGAGGTTACGTTCCCGAGCGAATAGTGACAAACGCCGAATTATCGGCCAGTTTTCCCGACGTCAGTGCAGACTACGTCCACCAGGTTACCGGCATTCGACAACGGCGTTGGGCGGCTGAGGACGAAAAACCGTCGGACATGGCCGTAGCCGCCGCGCGCGAAGCGATGGACGACGCGGGCCTTCAGTCCTCGGACATCGACGCCCTGGTGCTGGCCACCACCACACCCGACGTGGCCATGCCCTCGACGGCCTGCATCGTGCAGCAACGTCTCGGCCTCGGTGGTGTGCCGGCCTTCGACCTCAACGCGGCATGTTCCGGCTGGCTCTATGCCCTGGGGATGGCCGATGGGATGATTCGTACCGGTCGGGCAAAAAACGTTTTGTGCGTGGGAGTCGACGTGCAATCCCGCCTGTTGGATGAAAACGACCGCAACGCGTTTTTCCTCTTCGGCGACGGTGCCGGCGCCGCGATTCTGGCCGCGGGAACCGATGGACACCGGCTTCGGGAAATCGTTTTGCGGAGCGACAGTCGTGGTCTGGCCATGGCACAACGGGCGGCACCCGGCTATTACATCGCCAACGGCCACAGTAACGTCGACCCCTGGATCCGGCTCGACGGTCACGCCCTATTCCGGCTCGCCACCGAAAGCTTCAGCGAGATCATTCAGGAGGCCGTCGCGAAGTCGGGCTGGACGGCCGAACAAACGCGTTGGGTAGTGCCCCACCAAGCCAACGGCCGTATCCTCAAGGCGGCCGCCCGACGTTGCGGTATTCCATTGGATCGTTTCGTGGTCAACATGGAAGACGTGGGCAACACCTCCAGCGCGAGCATTCCCCTGGCACTGCGCGACCGCGTGCCGAATCTGCACCCCGGCGATCGAATTCTGCTCTGCTCGGTGGGCGCCGGCATGACCACAGCGGCGGTGACTATCGAGTGGTAACGCCCGCACGTTGCGGCAGAACTGTGGTATGGGGGGGTTCTCTCCGGCAGCCCAACGTGATATATTACACTGTATCGTGATGGCCCAAAAAAATGTTATAGCGCTGTAGTGACTCTGACGGCACCTTATGTTATAACATTTTCTGTTGTCACGAAGTGCCGGGAATTACGGCTTTTATTGCGTGTTATCGAAGCAATCGACTTCCGCAGGATTAGGCGACACGGCCACGCCATGCCCCCTCATTTTCTCTGCTAGCCAGGTTGCGTTGGCCGCGTAACAGCCCCAATTCCCCGACACCCTATGGCATGCCAACCCATCAGTCGGTAAAATATTCCCATGAGCCACAGAAATACTTTAGTCTAGCCAGGGGTGATTTCTGTCGGCTCGCCCCACTCAATCACTACCGGAGATGCCTGCTATGGAGTTCCGTTTCACTGGGCTCGTCGCCGCAACGTTCACGCCCCTTTCGCCCGACGGTTCCCTGAATCTCAATGCGATTGGACCGATGGTTGATCAGTTGATCGAACGTGGGGTCAGCGCGATGTATGTGTGCGGCAGCACGGGAGAAGGCCCGTCGCTTACCACCGAGGAACGCAAAGCGACGGCCGCCGAGTTCGTCCGTGCGTCGGACGCTCGTTTGCCCGTAGTGGTTCAAGTCGGCCACAGCAGTCTGGCCGATGCGCGCGACCTGGCGGCCCACGCCCAGCAGATCGGTGCAGCCGCGATCTCGGCCGTAGCGCCTTACTACTTCAAGCCCGACTCGGTCGAGGTCCTGGCCGGTTGCCTCGCCGAAATCACGGCCGACGCCCAAGACTTGCCCTTCTACTACTACCACATCCCGGCCTTCACCGGCGTGGGACTCAATCTGTTCGAGCTGTTGCGGGTGGCCGAGACCAAGATTCCAACGCTGGTGGGCATCAAGTATACAGCCCCCACGCTGTTCGAGCTTCAGTCGTTGCTCGAATTCGAAGGCGGCCGGTTCGATATCGTGCACGGCGTAGACGAAATGTTGCTGGCCGGCTTGGTCACCGGTGCCAAGGCGGCGATCGGCAGCACCTATAACTTCGCCAGTCCGTTGTACTTGCGTTTGATCGAGGCCTTCCAGAAAAACGACATCACCGAGGCACGGCGTTGGCAGTCGCAGGCAACGGAGATGATCCGTTCGATCTTGTCGATCGCCGGCGTGCCCAGCTTGAAGGCCGCGATGAATCTCAGCGGCGTCGAATGTGGTCCCACCCGACTCCCGCTCGCCCCGCCCTGCCCCGAGAAACTCAAGCAAATCGAAGCCACACTCGAAGAATACGGCCTGGTACCGTGCGTGAAGTAGCCGACGGCGTCCGTTCTCACTCCCCCTACTGGCCGACGCTGGCGAGTGGCTCTTGGCTTATAGGTGTTTCAAAAACCTCCTCATCTCTCCCCCTCAAGAAGAGGGGTATGGGGTGAGGGGCTGTCACGACAAGGCCCTTTCTGCCCTAGCAAAAATCACTTCACCGCCATACCTCCCCCCCGACTCAATCGCTTCGTGATGTCGGGCCTTTTCCCAAACTCCAACGCTACGGCGCGGGAACCCGACGGTCTCACTCCTGCGGTGCGCCCCGACACTTCTGTTGGCCAGTCGCGACGCGAAGCGTCGGGACGCTCGTTCTCACGCAAAGCATGGGACCAAGGGGTAACGCGGATAATCGCTTTATGACACCGGGTCCTTGCATCTTACCCAAACGCTGCCAACAATAGACATTGGTAGTTCTTTGCCGGCCCTTCTGTCCGTTTCTTCTTTTTTTGGTCCGTGTGAATCCCAGGAAGATGGACTCGCACGCCCCCCTGCCCCACCACACGATCGGTCGCGATCGGCGACCAGAGGACATCGAGAGGAGCGACATCGATGAAGTGTAATAGTCTTGGTTTGGCGACGGCCGTTGCCTTAGCAATGTGGATTGGTTCGTCGAGTATGTTGGCTGCCGACACGGACCAGAAGGATCCGGGCGGCAAGGCCGTGGCGGAATCTAAAACGCCAGAATCTAAAAAGCCCGAGCACCAAGCTGCCAAACCCAAGGAATCCAAGAGCGAAAAGGGCAGCGAAAAAGCCAAGGAAGACGACGGCAAAAAAAAGGACAAGAAAGAAGACCGCGAGAAGCCGGAGCCGCCGAAAACACATACCGTCAAACACGATTTGATGAAAATCGTCGTCGAACTCGATGGCGTCTTCGTTGCCCGGCGTATGACGGAAGTCGCCCTGCAACCGAAAATCTTTTCGTCGTTCAAAGTCCTCAGTGCCGTGGAGCATGGGGCCGAAGTCAGCAAGGGCGACCAACTGGTGAAGCTCGACCTGACCGACATCGACCGTGAAATCGCCGACTTGGAGCTGGAGTTGAAGCTCAACGACATCGGCACCAAACTGGCCAAGCGACAACTCGAGATCCTCCAGAAGATGACGTCGCTCGAGTTGGAGTCGGGCAAGCGTTCCCACCGCGAGGCTCAGCAGGACCGCGACTACTACTTCAAGACCGAACGTCCGTTGACCGTCGAGTCGGCCGAGATGATGTTGAAGATGGTCCGCCAGTACGTGGAAAACGAGGAAGAAGAGTTGCGGCAACTCGAAAAGATGTACGAGGCCGACGACCTCACGGAAGAAACCGAGGAAATCATCCTCAAACGCACTCGGGCAGCCGTCGAACAGGCACGTTTCTACCAGAAAAGGTTCGAAACCCAGTTCGAGCGATTCACCAAAACGCAACTCGATCGCCAAGACCAGCGGGTGCGCGATACTTCGGTCCGCGGCGATCTTTCCTGGCAACAAACCCAGCTCGCATTGCCGCTGGCGATTGAGCGGCAGCAAGTGGAACTGCAACAGGCGGATATTCGGCGCGCGCGTTCTGAAGAAAAACTCCAACAACTGCAAGCCGATCGCAAAATGATGCAGGCAAAGGCGCCCGTCGACGGCATCGTCTACTACGGCAAGTGTGAGCAAGGGCGCTTTGGCGATATCCAGTCGACGGCCGACACCTTGCGGCTCGGCGGCAGCCTTTCGGCGAACGAAGTCTTCATGACCATCGTGCAGCCAGAGTCGATGTTCGTGCAGGCCAAGCTGCCGGAGGAAGATTTGGCCGAGGTGCAACGCGGCGTGCGCGGTCTCGCCCAACCGACCGGTTATCCCAATCGTTGGCTGAACGTTTCCGTGCAGCAAGTGTCGACTATTCCGGTCGACGAAAGCGATTTCGACACCCGGTTGTCCGTGCGTCTGAACGGCGACCAGCCGCCGCTTCAGCCGGGCATGACCTGCACAATCAGGCTCGTCCCCTACCTCAACAAGACGGCGCTAACCGTGCCCGAAGAATGCGTCTTCACCGACGAGCTGAACGAACGTAAACAGTATGTCTACCTGCTCGGCAAGAAAGACAAGCCGACAAAGCGCTATGTAACCCTCGGCAAACGTAATGACGAAAAGGTCGAGATCGTCAAGGGCCTCGACGAGGGCGACAAGGTGTTGCTCGAAAAGCCTAAGCCGGCCGATGACAAGAAGAAGTGAAAAAAGGGGTAGGGAACAGGTGGCGAAGGAAGATTGGTCGTTGGTGCTTATTGATGTTTGCATTGAAAATGATCGCTTCAGGAAACCAAATACCTGGAAATCCAGGCTCCCGTTGGTCGCCTTCGGCTCATTAGCCATGTAATCGCCAATAGTGCTTCATTGGTCATTTGGCATTGGTCACTCCGCTTACCGCCATTGTTCGACAAACCAGAATAGGCAAGACATGTTGTCACCGCGTCGCACAAGTCTGGTATGGATCCTGGCTGCGGCTGCCGCCATCGGGGCGCAGCCGCCGTCGAAGCCGTCGCCGTTGGCCACGACCGGCCCAAAGCCGAAACCGGTCGAGGCCGTTGCACCAGAGCGAATCGACCGCGCCGTGGAAGCGGGCGTTAATTTTTTGGTCGCCCGACAAAACCCGAACGGTTCCTGGGGCTCGGCCCAAAATACCAAGGGGTTGAACATCTACGCCCCCGTGCCCGGCGCCCACCACGCCTTTCGGGCGGCCGTCACCTCGTTGTGCATTGCCACACTGATCGAGTCAGACGACCAGAGCCCCGAAGTGACCGCCGCCTTGGACCGTGCCGAAAAATGGATGTTCGAGCACTTACCCAAGCTGCGTCGCGCAACGCCCGATGCACTTTACAACAACTGGGGACACGCCTACGGACTGCACGGCCTGGTGCGGATGTTGCGACGCAAGACCGACGATGAAGCTTACCAACGCAAAGTTCGCGAACTGATCGAACAACAGATCGGCATGCTCGACCGCTACGAGTGCGTCGACGGCGGATGGTGCTACTACGACTTCCAATTCCAGACGAAAAAAACGGGCGGCTCGTCCATCAGCTTCGTCACGGCTGCCGTTTTGGTGGCCATGGCCGACGCTCGCGCCGCGGGCATCGAGATTCCCCAACGGCTCGTCGATCGGGCAACCGCGTCAATTCGCCGACAGCGAATGCCCGACTTCGCCTACGCCTACGGGGAATACTTGAAGATGAACCCCATGCACGGGGTCAATCGGCCGGGCGGCAGTCTGGGTCGTTCGCAGGCCTGCAACCTGGCCACCCGACTTTGGGGCGACCCACTGGTGACCGACGACGTGATCAATACCTGGCTCGACCGTCTCTTCGCCCGAAACGGCTGGCTCGACATCGGTCGCAAGCGGCCGATACCGCACGAATCGTGGTTCGCCGTGGCCGGTTATTTTTTCTACTTCGGCCACTACTACGCCGGCCGCTGCATTGAACTGCTGCCGAAAGAAGACCGCGCATCGCACCAGGACCAGTTGGCCCACGTAATACTGGACCTGCAAGAGAACGACGGTTCCTGGTGGGATTACCCCTTCTACGATTACCACCAGCAATACGGCACGGCTCTGGCTGTCATGTCGTTGCTGCGCTGCCGAAAGGCCGAGGCTGGTAGTTGAGGTTTGCGTTTTGGGGAAAACAAATCGGCCAACAAGGCCTGTAGTTATTGGCGTTGACCCGGATTTCCGGACCCTGCTACGATCAGGGCTTGGCGAAACAGGGCGTCCACTGGCCGGCAGCAAAGCTAGCACGGCGTCCACCTCCCTCCAACGCTTACGGCAAGGAATTCCCCCGATGCCTTCCATCTGGCTCTCGTCCGTGGCCGTGCTGCCACTTTGTCTTCTTTTGACAGCCCACCCGCTTTGTGCTCAGCAGAGGGAAGAAGCGGCCGTCCAGTCGGCCACGGCCGTGTTGGGCGAGATCATGTCGGTCCCCATGAGCCAGATTCCTCGAACTCTGTTGGCAGACGCCCAGGGCATTGCGATCATCCCCAACGTACTCAAAGGCGGTTTCATCATTGGCGTTCGCCACGGCAACGGCGTACTGCTGGTGCGCGACGAAAACGGCGCCTGGCACACGCCCGTGTTCATCTCGCTCACCGGCGGTAACATCGGCTGGCAAGCGGGCGTGCAGGCGACCGATTTGATTCTCGTGTTCAAAACCCAGAAGAGTGTGCAAGGAATCCTCTCGGGCAAGTTGACCATCGGAGCCGACGCGGCGGCCGCCGCCGGACCCGTGGGCCGACAGGCCGCCGCCGCAACCGACGCGAAGCTCAAGGCCGAAATCTACTCTTATTCCCGCAGCCGGGGACTTTTTGCAGGCGTGTCGATCGACGGATCGGCGATGACCGTCGACCAACTGGCCAACGCCGCGTACTACGGCAACCCAGCGCCGGGCCAACCGCCCGTTGTTCCGCCTTCAGCCATCAAGCTGGTACAAGTGGTAGCTGCTTACAGCCAGACACAGGTTGCCCCGCCGCAAACTAGCACGGCAGTACCGCTTCGTCCCACGTTGGCCGAACCGCGTGCCGAAACCGAGACCGACCGCCTGCGCAACGAACTGGCACGAACGGCTCCAGCGCTGTACGAGCTGGTCGACTCGCAGTGGCAAATCTACCTGGCGTTGCCGGCCGAGGTTTTCTCGCCCAACGCCCATCCATCGCTCGCGGCTTTGAACACTTCGCTGGCGCGGTTCGACACCGTGGCGAGCGACCCACAGTATCGCGCCCTTGCCGAGCGTCCGCAATTCCAATCGACCTACGACCTGCTGCGGCGCTATGTGGCTGCCCGCTCGAAAACCGCCCGCTTGCAGAACAACAGGCCTCTGCAACTCCCGGCACCGCCGCTGCGATAGTGCGTATGGTACGTGTGGCAGGTGCCAGGGGCAGCTCTTTCCTCTGATTCCCATACTGTAACGTGGGAACCCAAAGGCACGACGCTTTGCGCCCCTGAAGTGCAAGCTGACGCGGGTGCCATGCCTACGCCTGTCGTCGCATGTTTCGCCGGCAAAACGCTGCCAGATGGCTTGATTCGCATTTCCCCCATCCCTGTGGTTGCCGAACGACCACTTTCTGTTTTCAAGGTAAAATCGCCGTTTCCAGACGTTCGTCAACTCGTCAGATGCGAACGGTTGCACACGTCGCCGTTTGCCAGAATGAGCCACTTTTATGCACCCAAAACCGCCATGGTGTATAATCGAGTGTTCTGTAGCGATTTTTCCAGAGTGAGGTAATATTTATCAGGAAGGGTGATTCATGTTTACACGCGATGGTAGCCGGACTGTTGGATTTCTGTTGGCACTGGGTATTTGTCTGCTCGTTTTCGGCCAACTTCCTGTCGGGCAACTTCAGGCGGCCGAACGGGCGAAAAATGTGATCCTCTTGATCAGCGACGGCGCCGGATTTAACGCCTTTGAGGCGGCCAGTTATTACGAGTACGGCGAACTCGGCAAGCAACCCTACGACAGCTTCCCGGCACACTTCGGCTGCACTACGTCGATCCCCCGTTCCTTGCCCGTGCCCAAAAACCTCTCGCCCGAGATCCTCAACGCACAAGTCTACTCACCCGAGGCCATGTGGGCCGACCCGAGCTACTGCCTGGGCAAGGGTGCAAGCTTCATGAGCGACTCGGCGACCGCAGTAACAGCCTACGGGTCGGTAACCGACTCGGCGGCTGCCGCCACGGCTCTGAATTCCGGCCAGAAAACCAAACACGGTCGCATCGGCATGGACGCCAGCGGTTGCGCACCGGTGAAGCTTCTGGCTGAGGTGGCCGACGAGCAAGGCAAGGCCACCGGGACGATCAGCAGCGTAATGGCTTCTCACGCCACGCCGGGCACCGTCTGGGCCCATCAACCCAACCGCAACAATTACACGGCCATCTTCAACGCGATGGTCTTCTATAGTGGGTTGGATGTGATCATGGGTCCTGGTCATCCGGAATACAACGACAATGGTCAACGCAAGTCGGGTGAAAACGGCAAACCGGTAACGCTCGACTACGAGTACGTCGGTGGACGTCAAACCTGGAAAGACCTAACCGACCGCGACGGCACGATGGGTTTCTCGTTTGTCGAGAGACGAGAGGATTTTGAAGCCCTGGCACGAGGCAAGGCTCCCAGCGGCGGCAAGTTGCCGCAAAAGGTCGTTGGAATTCCCCAAGTACACAAAACGCTCCAGGCAGCCCGCGACGGGCGGCAAATGGCGCCCGAAAATCCCTTCAACAAAAATGTCCCCAACCTCCCGACCATGACCCTGGCCGCGTTGAATGTGCTGGCCCAGGATCCAGACGGCTTCTTTTTGATGATCGAAGGGGGAGCCGTCGATTGGGCAAACCACGCCAACAAGATCGGCCGCATGGTCGAGGAACAAGTCGACTTCAACCACACGGTAGCCGCCGTCGTCGATTGGGTCGAGAAAAACAGCAGTTGGGACGAGACGCTGGTGATCGTTACTTCCGACCACGAATGCGGCATGCTTTGGGGGCCCGACACCTACACCGACCTGAACGGCAACAAGCACTACGATCCGGGCGTCGACAAGTTCAACGGATTCCACAAGGTGGAAAACCGCGGAGCGGGCAAGCTTCCGGGCGTTCAATACGGCTCGGGCGGACACACCGGCGCCTTGGTACCGCTTTGGGCCAAAGGGCCTGGCTGCGAGCAGTTTGCCACCCTAGTCGATGGCGACGATCCCAAGGCCGGCAAGTTCTGGAGTTTCTCGGGCGAATACGTCGACAACACCGACGTCTTCACAGTCGCCAGCAAAGCCATGCAAGGCACACCGGCCGTCGAAACGGTCGAATCGGCCGCGCCGTAACAGCCTTGCCGTTCCTGGTTCCCACGCTGCAGCGTGGGAACCCAAGGCAGGACGCTTTACGTCCTTCGCGGTGTGAGTGGACACCACCTTGACGATCCTCGACGCGAAGCGTCGGGCCGTGCATTCCTAAGCATAGGCATGGCCGTATCATTCCTCCTGACGAATTAGCCGGCCGTCAGCTCTTCGAGTACCTTGAGTACTTGTTCGTCGTGGCCGTCGACCTTCACGCTCTTCCACATCTTGTAGATCGCGCCGTCGGCGTCGATCACAAAGGTCGAGCGTTGAATGCCCATCGACGTTTTTCCGAAGCGGACCTTCTCGCGCCAGGCTCCGTATTTTTCGGCCACCTTGTGCTGAGTGTCGGCCAGCAGGGGGAAATTTAGGTCGAATTTGTCGCGGAATTTCACGTGACTTTCCACGTCGTCCGTGCTGACGCCCAATACGTGGGCACCCAGTTTTTGCATTTCCTTCTTCCGATCACGGAACGCACAGGCCTCGCGAGTGCAGCCGGGTGTGTCGTCGCGGGGATAGAAATAGAGCACCACGGGCTTTCCCCGCAACGCGCTGAGCTTGACCGTGGTGCCGTCGTCGGCGGGAAGTGTGAAATCGGGGGCCTTCTTGCCCTGCTGAACCCAATCGCCCATCGAGGTGTCTCCGTTGCAAGGGGTGAATGGCTAGGAACTAGAGGCGAGGGGCGAGAGACGAGCATGTCGTGCCTCAACCGTTTTCCGTCTCTAAACCCTCGCTTCTCATACTCTTCCCCCGAATTATACCCAACCCGGAAAGGGGGGCGACGGGGGGCCCCAAACCCTCGGCCAACTGCTTACAGCCATCGTGCGATTGAAGGTGGCCTCTTCCCCCACCGGATGTCGCAATTTACAATGGAATGTCAGTGTCTGATCCCCAAACACCTGCGAGGACCATTGTGGAAGAAAATACTGCCGGTTCCAACACACACGAACCGCAAGGCAACAACGGAGCCCTGAAGCGGGCGCTGACCGCTGCCCGCACGGCCGAAGACAACCGGGGCCGCGATATCGTTGTGCTCGACATGCGCGAGTCGACTGCCATCTTCGACTACTTCGTGTTGGCCAGCGGTACCAGCCGTCGGCAGTTGCACGCCATGAGCGAAGAGATCGATCACGCTCTGGAAGAAGGTCTCGGCGACCACCGTTGCGGCATCGAGGGCTACGCCGAAAGCCGCTGGATCCTGCTCGACTACGGCGATGTGGTGATCCACCTCTTCGAGCCCGAGACGCGAGATTATTACGCCCTCGAGCAGCTCTGGAGCAACGCCAAACGCGTGCCCTTCGAACCCCGCTCGACGGCCGACGTGTGACACGCCCGGCACTGCCCCATTGCGCCGAATCCGTGTTTGGCTCGCCATGAACACGTGTTTATCCCGCTGTGAATACACGGCGGGGAACGGGGATTTCTGTATCGTGGCTTTGTCCCATTCGTTGTTGAGTTTTTTCCGTATTGGGCGAATCCGCAAGCGGCAGTAATTCTCTCACCCCTCGTCTCTAATCCAGCACCCCTCATCCTAGCCCCGCTCCATGACCATTCTCGCGACGCTGAAGTCCCGTTTTCGCACTGCCTTGGCCGGATTGACCGATGAAGTCGACACCTGTTTGGACCTGATCCGAGCTAGCGGCGACCCCAAGTTTGGCGACTATCAGGCCAATTTCTGTATGCCGTTGGGCAAAAAGCTTGGGCGGCCGCCGCGCGAGGTGGCCGAAGAAGTAGTCGGCAAACTCGAGTTGGATGACCTGTGTGGACCGCCCGAGATTGCCGGGCCGGGGTTCATCAACCTGCGAGTGAAGGACGCACGACTCATCGAGCAACTTACCGCGGCGGTCACCGACGCGCGGCTTGCCGTGGCGACGGTCGAGCAGCCACGGACTTACGTGGTCGACTACTCGGGCCCCAACGTGGCCAAGCCGATGCATGTCGGCCACATCCGCTCGACGGTAATCGGCGACGCCCTGTGCCGCACGCTGCGGTTCGTTGGCCACAAGGCCATCAGCGACAACCACATCGGCGACTGGGGCACCCAGTTCGGCATGATCCTGTACGGCTACAAGCACTTCGTCGACGCGAAGGCCTACGCCGACAATCCCGTGCAGGAACTCGCCCGACTGTATCGGCTGGTGCGGCAGTTGGTCGACTACCACGGCGGTCGCGCGAAGTTGCCCGTACTGAAAGACAAGATTACCCAACAGGAAAACGTCCTGAAGCAGCGCACTGCCGAAGCTGGGGAGAAACCCGACAAAAAGACACGCAAGACGTTGCGCAAACTGGAAACCGATTTGGCGGAAACGCGCGAGGCGCTGAAATCGCTTGAGTCGCAGCTTGCGGCAGTCGACGGCGACGCGTTGCTGTCGAAACTGGCTGCCGAACATGCCGAGATCGGCACGGCCGTGCTTCAAGAAACGTCGAAATTGCACGCCAGCGACGAAGAAAACCTGCGGCTCTGGAAAGAATTTCTGCCGGCTTGCGAAGACGAAATCGAGCGGATCTATGGCCGGTTGAAGGTCACGTTCGACCACACGTTGGGCGAGAGTTTTTACAACGATCGGTTGGGGCCAATCGTCGACGAGTTGCTCGCCAAAGGCATCGCCCGGGAGAGCGACGGCGCCACGTGCGTGTTCTTCGACGGCCAGGACGTACCGATGCTCGTTCGTAAGAAGGACGGCGCGTTTCTCTATGCCACGACCGATCTGGCCACCTTGGGTTACCGGATGGAAACCTTCCGGCCGGACGCCGTACTTTATGTGGTTGACCATCGCCAGTCGCTCCACTTCGAGCATCTATTCACCACCGCGGGGAGGTTGGGCTACGACGACGTCGAGTTGAAGCACGTCAGTTTCGGCACCGTGTTGGGCGACGACGGACGGCCGTTCAAAACCCGGTCGGGTGACACCGTGGGCCTCGAAGGGTTGTTGGACGAGGCCGTCCGCCGCGTGGCTGCTATCGTAGCCGAAAACGACGACGCCAAGCCAAGCGGCTCCGAGCTTTCCGCCGTGGATCGCTCGAACGTGGCCGAGACCGTGGGCATTGCGGCCATCAAGTATGCCGATCTCTCGCAAGCCCGAACGAGCGACTACGTGTTCAGCTACGACAAAATGGTGGCCACCCGGGGCAATACCGCTACCTATATGCAATACGCCTATGCCCGAGTGCGGAGCATTTTTCGCCGTGGCGACGTGGATATCGACGCGTTGCGAACGTCCGGCGCAACGATCCTGCTCGACTCGCCGGCAGAACGGGCGTTGGCCATGGAATTGCTGCAATTCGGCGAAGCCATCGAGCTGTCGCTGGCCGACTACCGCCCCAACCAACTGACGTCGTACCTGTTCGAATTGGCCAACCGCTACTCGACGTTCTTCGAGGAATGCCCCGTGCTGAAGGCCGAGAGCGACGAGCTACGTCAAAGCCGGTTGCTGCTATGCGACCTGACCGCCCGAACGCTGCAAAAGGGCCTCGAACTGCTGGGGATCGATGTGGTCGATCAGATGTAGGGGAGTGAGTTGGGGGTTCGGAGTGGTAAGTGAGGAGGGCAAATGGAAGTCCTCCCGAGGCTGGCCGCTTCAGCGGCCGTGGACGGATCGCGCACGACTCAGCGTGACCAGACTTACTGCGTCCACGCTCACTGCGATCGGCCCCGGCGCGACCACCGGTCGCGGCTTCATGGCAGTTCAACCAACAGTTCATCCAGCGGCCGCTTGGGCACATGGTGCACGCCGTCGGCATCGCGCCAGTAGCTCACGTCCTCGGCTAACTTGGCATCGTCCAACACGACCGTCTCGTTGGGTTGCCCCAGGGCCAGGACCAGTTCGATCGTGAAATGCTCCGGAATACCGAGCGCTGGGCGGAGTTTCTTGCGGTCGATTGCCGCCAGCATACAGCCGCCCAAGCCCTTTTCCACGGCCGCCAGCAACATGCTTTGCGCAACGATGCCTGGGTCGATGTAAAAATTCTTGCTCACCCGGGTATCGCCGAGAATGATGATGTAGCCCGTAGGACGTTCGCCGGGGGCGGGTCCCGGCCAATCCTTCAACGCCCCGGCCCACGCCAAGCAGGAAAAGACCTTGGCATTGACTTCCGGCGAGGCCGAGACAACGTACTTCAACGGCTGACGATTGGAAGACGAAGGGCAAAGCCGCGTGACGGCCACCAAGTCGACCAGCGTCTGCCGCTCGATCGGCCGATCCTCATGAAAACGACGGTAACTGCGGTTGCGACACAAGAGTTCTTTGAGAGACATGAGATTGTACTTTGCGATATGGTTTCAAGATTTCTAAGGGCATATTTGCGGCGAAATACAACCGACTCGCTTCAGGCCAATTGTTTACGGAATCGGGCAACACTTGCCGTGAGAATTACCAGACAGCAGACCGTTAGGCCGATGATCGAGGGTAACAGGTCAAGGAAATCGGCACCCCGCAGCACCACGCCGCGAAGAATCTCGATGAAATACGTTACCGGAATGGCAAACGTAACGACATAGATGATGCCGGGCATTTCCGATCGAGGGAACATGAATCCCGACAACAGCACCGATGGCAGCATGATCATGAAGGCAAACATCAACGCCGCCACCTGCGTCTTGGCTAACGTGGAAACCAACAACCCAAGCCCTAACGAGCAGACCAGGAACAACATCGAGAGCGCTAGCAGCAGGGCAATATCGCCATGGATTGGAACTTCGAAGATGTAGACCATCACGCAAAGCACGATCAGTGTTTCGAGAAATCCCAAAATGGCGTAGGGAGCAAGTTTACCCAGCATCAGCCCAGCCCGGCCAACCGGAGTAACGAACAACTGCTCCAATGTTCCCATCTCCCGCTCGCGCACGATCGCAAACGAGGTGAGAAAAAGGGTGACCAACTGCAAAATGATTCCCACCAGCCCAGGCACAAAGAAGTGCGAGCTTTCGAGATTCGGGTTGTACAGCAAGCGAGGCCGGACTTCAATGGGCAAGGCAGGCCGCCCGACCGGATCGCGCGACGGGCCAACCTGGAGCGATTCAGCCGTTTGTCGGGCAATTTGAATCGAAAGATTCAACCCCAAAAGGTTGGCGGCGTTCAACGCCGTGGTAGCCACCTGCGAATCGCTTCCGTCGATGAGCACCTGTACCTGAACCTGTTCGCCACGTACTAGTCGGTCGCTGTAATTCGGCGGGATAGTAACCCCAACCTTCGCCCGGCCCGAGGTCATCGCGTGGCGAAATGCCTGCTCGCTTTGCACGCGTTCGATCACCTTGAACTTTCGCGTGTTGACAAACGCATCAACCAGCGAGCGCGCATGCTGCCGACCGTCCAGGTCGTAAACCACCAGCGGAATGTCGTCGATCTGGGTGTTGATCGCGTAACCGAAGATCAGCGTTTGGAAGACGGGAACAACCAACAGAAAGACCAGCGTGGTGGGCTGGCGGCGAATGTGCGAAAACTCCTTCAAGCAGATGGCCAGAAAACCGTGGGCGGCCCCGCCGGTCACAGGTCTTGCCGCACGGTCTTGTCTCGCGGCGGCGTCAGAGGCTGTTTCTTCTTGCGACTCGACCTTCTCGCCGGTCGTCACTCCGCCCCCCTCTTCGCCACCGTCTTCTTGCGTTTTTTCCGAAACTGAGCTGTCGAGGCGGACCGTTTCGGTCAGCGGTTCTCCCCGTTCGCGATGCCGATCGGCCACGGCGGTTAGCGTAACGAACACATCCTCCAGGGTGGGAGCAATTGGTCGAGATTCCGCCTGCTGCGGTTGAATCTCCAACCGTTCGAAAACGGCCTCGGGCGGAAGCTCGGCGTCGAGCAGCACATGAACTGTCTCGCCGAATAGTGTGGCATCTTGCACGCCTTCGAGCTTGCGAATGGTCGCCAGGTGTTGAGCCGGCGAGGGCATTATCAGCTCAAAGCGTTGCGTGCCCTTGGGAGTTACCTCGGGAAGTTGCTTCAGCCCGTCGGTTTCACCCAACACAAGCAAACGAGAAAGATAGATGTAACCCACGTCGGTACAACGTTCGGCCTCGTCCATGTAGTGGGTAGTGACGAACAACGTGACCCCCTGTCCAGATAGCTCGAACAACAGGTCCCAAAGCTGACGTCGGGCAACCGGATCGATGCCGGCGGTCGGCTCGTCGAGAAAGACCACTTCCGGCTCGTGGATCAAAGCACAGGCCAAAGCAAGACGCTGCTTCCATCCGCCAGAGAGCGTACCGGCCAACTGTTCGAGTCGATCTTCCAGCGAGGTTAACGCGAGCACGGCGTCACGACGATCCCGCAATCGGTTGGGCGAGAGACCGTAAACCCGACCATAGAAATCCAGGTTTTCCAGTACCGACAAGTCGGGATACAGGCTGAACTGCTGAGACATGTAGCCGATGCAACGTTTGATTTGCTCGGATTCCTGCCGGACATCGAAACCGAGCACGGTTGCCGTACCGTCCGACGGCTGGAGCACACCACAAAGCATGCGGATAATGGTCGACTTGCCGCTACCGTTGGGGCCCAACAATCCGAAAATGGCGGCTCGATCCACCTGAAACGACACATCCGCCACGGCCGTGAGGTCGCCGAAGCGTCGGGTGAGTTTTTGGGCGTCGATAACGAGGGGGCGATTCATTGGCTGTCGCGAGAGGCGTCGAGCCAAACGTCGGCAGCCATGCCCGGCCTAAGACGATCTAGCCCTTCCTGCAGCGTTGCTTTGAAACGAAAAACCTGCTTGGAGCGTTCCTCTGGAGTCTGTACGTTGCTAGGTGTGAATTCTGCCTGCCGTGCGATGAAGCGAACTTCGGCCGTAAACGAAACGTCGGGAAAAGCGTCGACGGTCACGCGCACCGGCTCGCCGATATGCAAAGTCAGGTTTTCGGGCAGGTACGCACGGACCCAAAGCTTGGCGTGATTGATCATCGACAGTACGGGCGCACCGCTAGCCACAAGATCGCCCGGCTGAAGGTCCAGCGACTCGATCGTACCGTTGCAGGGCGCCGTGATTTCCAGTTCGCCCAACTGCCGCCGCACGATATCCAGCGAGGCTCGGGCAGCGTCGCATCGGGCCTTGGCTTGTTGGATTTCTTCCGCCCGATAACCAGTTTTTTTCAACTCCCAGGCGGCTTTGGCCCCTTCCATTTGCGCGGCGGCGGCCGCGACTTCCTCTTTGCGAGTTCCTTCCACGAGCAAGTCCAACTCTTTTTGTCGGACCTGTAGTATGCCCTGAGCCTCTTCCAGTTGGGCAATCGCCTCGTCGATCGCGTCGCGTGTCGTAGCATTACGATCGAACAACTCGCGGACGCGACGATGGGCCTGTTGCGCGAGCTTCAATTGAGCTTGGGCCACGTCGACACGCGCTCGCCCCGCCTCGATCTCCTGGCGACGCGGTCCCGCCTTGAGCCGCTCGTAGTTGGCTTTCAGTTGTTCATAGTGTTCTTCCGCCTGGGCAATCTCTTCTGGGCGGAAACCTTTTCGCAACTCATCGTATTCGGCTTCGCGCTCGGCCAGCATTGCCTGTGCTTCGGCTTCACGCTGTTGAAGATCGAATGGCTCCAACTCGATCAATACCTGCCCGCTTTTGACTTGGTCGCCTTCTTCCACGCACACCTTGGCCACACGTCCTCCCACCCGCGATCCGAGTCGAATTTCATCGGCTTCGATGAACCCGGAAACATGCAACGGCGCGTGCCGCCACTGACTGGCAACCAGCAGGCCTCCCAGCGCGCAAGCCACCACGAGAAAAAACACAATGCGTTTGAGCACTCGGCCTTTTCCTTTCGATGCTGAATCCGTCACTGTGGCACGGCCGCGCCGCCTTCATTCTCGCTTTCGCTCTCCTGCTTAGCGAGATCGCCATAATAGGTGCCTTCGCAGCGTTTGGCTACGGTTCGGAGCATGGTTGCCCGTTTGGCCGGATTATCGCCTGCCTTTTGTGCGGTTCGCTCGTAGACTTTTTTGGCGACAATCTCGCGTTGGAAATCACGGTCTTTCTTGCGATCGGTCGCCAACTGCTGAGCTTCCTGGCTTTGTTCGGTGGTTTTGAAGAGGGTGGCCAGCACGGTGGCCTTTTCGAAGGCCACGATCTGATCGGGAACCTTGCCCTCGTTAAGCCGCTTGATCTCGGCCAGCGATCTGTCGAGAAAGCCGAAAATCGCCTGGTTGAGTTCTTCCTTCTGCTCGTCGGTGAGCTGGCCTCGCGCTTTTTTCAGGGCCGACTCATTAATGCCGCCGAGTTCCATCGGCCAAAGCAACTGTCGCACGGGCTCCGACATGTCTTCCTGAAGCACCTGAAAATCACCCAGGTCGTTACCCTCGGCAATCTTTTGCGGCAAGACAAACCGCTTGGCGGCGCCCGCGGCCTGAAAACTTCCGGCACGCCCCCGATCGGCCACCGCGCCGGTCGGCCCGAGCAAAACGTAATGAAACAGGTTACTATCGAGTCCCAGGCGTTTGTGGATGTTCGGATCGTAGCCGTGGATAATGTTTGGACCGAAGAAGGCGCGTTGCGTGATGTAACGCTGCACGCCGCTAGGGCTTTCGTCGGCATTGATCGCCAGAACGATCACCGGCTTCTTACTGGCCGCGTCGCGAAGCTGGGCCATCAGTTCGCCCGACCATTCATTACACTTCGGGCACCACGTGGCATAGACAAACAGCAACACCGATTTTCCCTGAAACGACTCCAGGTCGATCGGGGCCCCGGCCCAGCGGACCGATTCGAGCGGCAGGGCGGTCGGAGTAGCTGCCTCCTGAGCATCGGCAGCCACTGCGAATCCCAGAAGCAGCCCTAGAAACACGGCAACGGCGGTGTGACGCATCACCTTTCCTCCACTTGCGGGGGGATGAAACAAGCCCTTGTGGCCATTCTAGTCGGCCGCCGGAGGGAGAGCAAGCTGGAGACGGTGCGTGGATGAAGAACACCGAACGCGGTGGGATTAGGGCCGTGGCGACGACGCATCATTTTCTCGGGGATTTCGGTGTCACCTCGCCCAATCAATCACTGCGCCCGGTTGACGACCTTCCTGCCGTGAATTAGGATATACGCACCCCTCGGCAATATTACTTCTTTATTCGGGGTCAGCTAAGCTCAGTAATGTGAGATTTCGACGCGACAACCGCGAGGCGACAAACCATGACCTATCGCAACCTAATTACCGCATGCGTGTCTGTCTTTCTCCTGTCGGTCATGACTACTTGCTGCCAAGCCGGCATTGCCTACTCCGACGTGACAGTCGACCAACAGTCGGCGTGGACTGGGTTTTCTGCAGACTTCCAGCCCGTGTGGCAAGGCGATACGAAGGTTGTCGAAATCGTCGAGCCCATTGGTAATCCCATAACGGCTACAACAGGATGTTTCTTGTCGTGCAGCGGTTGTGACTGGTCTGTTAGTTATCTCCAGAAGGAATGGACCGTTGAGCGGATCTCTTCCTCGGCCAACACTCGCGTGAATACCACGGCCGAAATCCTTCTTGATGCCGACTTGATCAAAGCCGCCAAGAACACTTCCGGATCGGGTAAGACCGCCAACACCGATGCGATCGCCAACTATGCCGAAATCATCACGACGACCGGCAAGCCGCTGGCGAATGGTTCGGCGATTGCCTACCAGAACGCAAGCTTCACTGACCATGATGCGATCAGTGCCAAAGGTCGGGTTTCGGCCGGGAGCATGATCGTCGATGGCATCGACGATCTTTCGGCGACCGCCCTGGGTGAATCGTGTTTCAACGCGGTTTACCAGTTCAAAGAAGCCACGGGTTTCTCGCTCAATCTGGACTTGGCCTCGCTGGGTGAGGCCGACATGGAATTCACCATTACCGACGTGGCGACCAACGAGATCGTCATGGCAATGGGCGCCAGCGATGGTGTTCGCAGCGAGTTTGCGATGACCGGGATTCTGGAAGAAGGCCAATACTGCTTCGATCTCGCCAGTTCGACCGATAGCAGTATCGACTCTACCGGCCAGAAAGACGCCGGTGGTATGGCGCTCTACGATATTGCGTTGGAGTTCGACGCAAGGGAAAGAACGATTTCACAACCTACCCATGACAATTCTTGGGGCATTCCATCGCTGTCGCTTTGCGGACTTTCGCTTGTTCAATCGACAACGGATGAGGATCTTAACGCCGTACCCGAGCCAAGCACCTTTGTGCTGGCTGGCCTCGCTGTAGTGGGCCTACTGGTATTGCGCAGGCAATCTCGCCGCCGGTAAATCGTCTCTTCGTTTCCGACTTCCCGAATTGCACCCTTGCCGTGTGCACCCAAGTAGGATCGGCGCGCGTTCCTTCACGAAGTGTGGCAACGACAGAAGGGCGCGACCACCGATCGCGGCTTCTTGCAGTACATTTGGGCGCAACACTCCCTTGCCCCCAATCCCTAGCCCCTAGCCCCTGACGTCACTGGTAATCCAGCCGCCGTAGAAACGTCCTTCTTGCGTAGCCACCTTTTCGTCGTCGACGTAACAGCCGTCCATGCGATGGGCGTAGAAGGCCAGATAGTTTTTAATCTCGGCGTAGGCGGCGGTTGGCTCGTGGTAGCTCCAGGCGGCGTTGATCACTCGTTGCCCGTCGACTTCCACGTTGTAATAGCCCGCCTCGCCCTTGTACTCGCAAACGGTTGTCTTTGGGTTAGGCTGTAGGTATTGCATACGGATGTCGTCTGGCGGAATGTAGTAGACCGGCGGATGGCTCGTTTCCAGCATTCGCTTCGTGCGGCAACTGTCGGCAATCGTCACTCCGTTGAAGACCACACGAATGCGCTTCGGGCAGTCGACCACGACCGGTGGCCGGGGATAGTCCCACACCGATTCCTGCGCAGGCTGCAACGCATTATCATCACCTTCATCTACCGGCGCCATTTCATGTTGCAGCGACATCTCGGGCTTCGATGACATCGGTTCATCCTCACTCTCGGATAAAAACAATCACACCTGCCATTATCCTTCATGTCGCGGCAGTCTGCAACCGCATGATGGCAACCGACAAGAGACTGATCTCTGAAAGCCCGACGCCCGTGCATAGGCCGCATGGTATCCCACCAAAGGCGTTATCGTTTTGGCGTGGCGCGTTTCAACTCGTACATGAAGATCCCGGCGGCCACGCCCAGGTTGAGCGAGTCGGTGTTGGGCTGCATCGGAATGGTAACCAACTGGTCGCACACAGCCAGCCAGTCCTCGCCGAGACCTGTGTATTCGTTGCCAAACACCAGGCCCACGTTCTTCGGCCAGGCGACCGCCGAAAGTGGGTCGGCCCGATCGTCGAGCACGGCGGCCAGAAACTGCACACCGTGTTGGGTCTTCAGCCAACGTAAATCGGCCGGTAGGTCGGTCGACTTGCTCAGGGACACCTGCAACACGCCGCCCATCGAGAGCCGCATGATTCGCCGGTTCAGCGGGTCGCAACAGCGGGGCCCCAACAGCAGGCCGTCGATACCCAGCGCCGCGGCACTGCGAATGATCAAGCCCAAGTTTTCCTGCTGAACGGCCTCCGGCAAGACGACCAGGCTGAAGCCCTCGGGCTTGGCGATACGCTCGATCAGTTGCGGTACGCTCAACGGAGCCGGTCGCCGTCCGGCAGCCAGCACGCCGCGGTGAAACTTGTAGCCCACCACGTCCACCAGCAACTCTTCCGAAGCCACATAGAGTGGAACCCGCTCGTCGACCAGCGGCCGAAATTCGTCGGCGAACTCGTCGGCCGCGAAAACCGATTCGACCTCGAACGGACTGGCCAATAACCGATGCGTGAGCAACGCACCTTCGGCCAAAAAAATCCGCTCGCCGCGCAAGGTGCGGTCGCGAAGATTGCGATACACGGCCACGCGAGGATCGTCGATCGATTCGATTCGCTGCATGGGGAGAGGGATCAGCGGACAGGGACCAGGGGATCAGAGAATAGCCGCTTGCGGCTTCGCAGCAGTCCAGTTTACCGCGAACGGCCGGGGCAGGGGAGGGTACGTCGAGCGTGACCCTCGATGGCCTCAGAATTGCCCGCGTCATCGCGAGTTAGACCTTCGCCCGATGATGCTCCAGCGAAGCACTGCAACGCCCGGGCTTTAAACAAACACCACACCGGCTTGCCGGGCCGCAGTCCCAGTTCATCGACCGAATGATGGGTGACCTCGACCAATAGCCGTGTGCCGGCGTTGACTACGCAGAGCGTTTGATCTTCGCTACGGACGATTCGCTCGACATGGCCCTGTACCTGATTCTGCATCGAGATGGTCTCGACCGGCGCAGTGGCCAGGGCGATGTCTTCGGGCCGCAGCAGGGCCTCGTACGGCTCGCCTACGCGATGCTCGGCGACAAACGGTCCCTTGACGATCAGGCGTCGCGACAGATCGGGCATCGAGAAAAGCGTGATACCTTCAGTCGCTCGCGGGCATTCGACCTTCAGCCGCAAGGTGTTGACCATGCCGTTACCGCCCAGCAGCCGCAAAGCGGAGGGTTTTTGAACTAGGTCGAGCAAGCGGCCGTCGCCTGCCTCGCGTCCGTCGCGCAACAGCAACAGCCGATCGGTCAGGTGCAAGATTTCGCTCAGGTCGTGACTGACCATCAACATGGGCACCTGCAACTCGTGCTGCACGCGCCGCAGGTAGGGTAGTATCTGGTGCTTTAGATTGCGATCCAAGGCGGCCAGCGGCTCGTCGAGCAACAGCAACCGGGGCAAAGCCAGCAATGCACGGCCCAACGCCACGCGCTGTCGCTGTCCACCAGAAAGCTGCCCGACACGACGATCCAGCAGGTCGCCAATTTCCAGCAGGTCGACAACGCTGGAAAATGGGACAGGTCTAATTTCCGTCGCACGGCCGGGAAAAAGAGATCTGTCCCGTTTTTTGATGCCGTATTGCAGGTTGCGGCGGACCGAGTAATGAGGAAACAGGCGATGCTCCTGAAAGACCACGCCCACATTGCGACGGTGCGGTGCGACGTTGATCCGCCGCCGGCTGTCGAACAACACGGTGTCGCCGAGCACAATTCGTCCGACGTCGGGACGCACGAGTCCGGCCAGCACGTGTAAGAGCGTCGTTTTGCCCGAGCCCGAGGGGCCGAACAGACCCGTGATCGGCGCAGTCAGCTCGCCGCGCATATCAAGCGAAAACGAACCGCGCCGGAGTTGGATGTCGAACTCAAGCATGAAGTCGGAATCTTTCGGGCGGTCAGCCTTGGGCCAGTCGTCTTCGGGCGAATCGGGCGAGGACTTCTGAAGCAACCATGGCCGTCAATGCCAGCAACACGGAAATTCCGGCCAGACGGGCGACCATCGCTTCGGCGTTGGCCGACTGCATCGCGCTATATACGGCTAAGGACAAGGTTCTGGTTTCTCCGGCCAGGTTACCGGCAAACGTGACCGTGGCACCGAATTCGCCCAGGCTTCGAGCAAACGCCAAAAGCACGCCAGCCACAATGCCGGGTAGTGCCAGCGGTAGGGTAATCGTAAGAAAACGTCGCCAGGGGCCGGCACCCAACGTCGTGGCGGCCTGTTCCAACTCAGGATCAATCATCGCCACAGCTAGCCGAACGGAACGAACCATCAACGGCAACGCTACGACCGCCGAGGCGATTACCGCTGCGTACCAACTGAAGGCCAACGTCAGCCCAAACCACGCTTCGAGCCAGTGTCCGAACAGGCCGTTGCGTCCCAAGAGCAACAACAGCAGATAACCGGTCACCACGGGCGGCAACACCAAGGGAACGTGCAGCAGACCGTCTAACAGGGCCTTGCCTGGAAACTGTTTTCGAGCCAACAGCCACCCAAACGCAATGCCCGGCAGCACTACCACCAAACAACATCCAGACGCAACCCATGCAGAAACACGCAGGGCTTCCAGTTCGGCCGCAGTGAGGGTTAACGACATGGATCGAATTTATGATTGGGAATTTGGGATTTATGATGTGAGACAGAGGATCGGGATTTCAAGGGCATGGTTTGGTCGCTTCAGCGACCATGTTCATCCTGCGCGACCAGCGGCGTGAACCCATTGCGCCGAAACACCTCGGCTGCTTGTTGCGTTTGTAGAAACGCGATGAGACGGCCGGCCGCGGGACTCGCGTCGCGACACTGGGCAATCGGAAAGCGAATTGGTTCGTGTGTTTCTTCCGGAAACAACGCCAGACGTTCGACCTTCGTCGAAACCACGGCATCGGTCGCATAAACGATCCCGACCGGCGTTTCGCCCAACTCGACCATTGCCAACGCCGCTCGCACATTGGCACACGGGGCGAATCGCGATTCCAGCGTATCGTACCAACCGAGCGTTTTGAGCGCCTGTTTGGCATAAATGCCCGCGGGAACGTGATCGGGGTTACCCAAGGCCAACCGGCCGGTAAACTTGCCAGCCAAGTCAAAATTCGGTTCGATCGAGACAGAAAAACCTTTACCCTTCGGAGCGATCAATACGATCCGGTTGCTGAGTAAATCGAAACGCGAAGCGGGATCGATCTTGTCGTGCTCGGCAACGTGGTCCATCCATTGTGGGTTGGCCGAAAGGTACACATCGGCCGGGGCCCCCGCGACGATCTGTCTCGCCAACGTCGAGGACGATGCAAAATTCAACCGTACAGGAATTCCCGTTTTCCGTTCAAATTGTGCTCCCAACTCCGTGAGCGCATCGGTCGCACTGGCCCCAGCAAACACCACCAGCGGTTCGACCGCCGCGTCGTTGCCCGCCGAAGCGTCAGCCTCCGGCAACAGGGCAGAGGAGGATTGCGAGGTATCCGGTTCTTGGCCTGATCGTGTCAGAGCGGTGAGCGCGCCGGCACAACCCAAGAACAGCACAAACACCGTGACCACCGCTCCCACGGGATTGGCCACGAGAAGCGAGATTCCCGAAGAAACGGTTCCTTGGTGTTCGTCTCCGTACGTTTCGAAAGACGGTCGGGGTGCCGTAATCTTCTCTCGCGCTGGGAATGGGGAATTTCCAGTGGATGCAACCATGATCTTAATGCCTGCAAATCAATAACACCGAGTCACCGCTTCTCTTCCGGCCGCTTGACGATACAAGTGAACCAACTGCTCGGGCGACAATAGGCCGCGTCGGGCAGCAGCCATGGCGCGAACCGGTTCCACGAGTCGCGCCGCTTCGGCATGATCGACCGCTATGCCCTGCTGGGCCAGCACGTAGCGGATGGCAGTCGTGCCCGAGTGCTTGCCAATCACAATCTGGTGGTCCAGGTGTCCGACGTCTTGTGCGGGAAACGGTTCGTACGCGTCGGAGTTGTTGAGTACCGCATTGACGTGGATGCCCGACTCGTGGCTGAACACCCGATGGCCGCAGATCGGCTTGTCGGCGGCGATTTCGCGTCCCGACGCCCGGGCAACCAAGTGACATAAGTCGTACAGCGGTCGGGTGTCGATGCCGAAATCTCGTCCGGCCGACACCTGCGCGGCCATGGCCACTTCTTCCAGCGGCGCGTTTCCCGCCCGTTCGCCGAGGCCACACACGGTCACATCGACACTCGCCGCGCCGGCCAATACGGCGGCCAGCGTGTTGGCCGTGGCCATGCCCAGGTCGTTGTGGGCGTGGAAGCCAAGATCGATGTCGGGTACCTGCTCACGGAGCCAAGCGAAAGTCTCGGTAACCTGCATCGGGTTCCACACGCCCACCGAATCGGCCAAGCGAAACCGATGTGCGCCGACGGAATCGACCGCCAGCGCACATTGCAGCAAAAAGTCTTCACTCGCTCGGGAAGCGTCTTGCACGCCGACCGATACGTAGTCGAATCGTTCGAGCGCATAGCTGGCGAGGTTCTCGATCTGGTCGAGCACCCAGTCTTCGTTCTTGTGCATCGCATCGAGCAGGATGAGCGATGCGGGCACCGAAAGATGCACGGCCTCGACCCCGCATCGGGCCGCCCGATCGACGTCGTCGCGGTGCGCGCGGCACCAAGCCGTCAAACGTTGAGGTAACCGCAAACTGACCACGGCGCGGATGGCGTCGATTTCGGCTTGGCCCATGGCCGGCGTGCCGACTTCGATTTCCTGCACGCCCACTTCGGAGAGCATGGCGGCGATGGCCAACTTATCGTGTTTCGAGAAGGCCACGCCGGGGGCCTGTTCGCCGTCGCGCAACGTGGTATCGACCAGCCACGCGCACGGCTCGTCGAGAGTAAACGCCTTGTCGCGGTTAAAAGTAATCATCGCTTCCTCCTTGGGGTAAGCGGGACGCCTTCGTAGGGTAGGCGAAAGCTTTCTCTCCTCTCCCCTTGGGGAGAGGGGCCGGGGGTGAGGGGCATTGCGCAGCAAGCGCCTTCCGAAAAACCACATCCTTGCCGCTGCGAACTACCCTCACCCGGCGGCTGCGCCGCCACCCTCTCCCTGCAAGGGAGAGGGTGGTTGGTTTCAGCTCATCAACAGTTCTTCGGCCGGTGCGCCCTCTTCTAAAGCATCGAGGATTTCGTCGAGTTTTTCTTCGGTCACTTCGGTGTACCACCAAGCTCCCGGATAAACGATCATCACCGGGCCCTTTTCACAAAGTTTCAGACAGCCCGTACTGGTGACCATGGCGTCGATGCCGCGGTCGACGATTTCGTCCTGGAGATACTGCAACAGATTGGCAGCCCCTTTCTTATTGCATACACCCTGCGGGTCACCGGTGAGACGAAAACTGTTGCAGACAAAAATGTGGTACGTGGGTTTTTCCATGGCGGTAGCTAGTTGTTAGTGGTTGGTGGATAGTGAACAGTGGTTAGTGGGTAGTTGCCGCTTGCGGCTTCGCAGTCTTCACCCGCAACCGGTACCGTCGCCTGAGCAACCGGCGCCGCAGCGGTGTTCGGCCCTTAACGGAGCACGGATGGGTTGTCCGGAGAAAATGGCCTGGAGGCCCTCTTCGATCAGCCCCTCCATCATCACTACGCGAATCCCCTTTTGTTCGAGCGTCTGTTGTGGCGACTGCCCGACGCTGGCGACCAATACCGCACGGCAATCGCTGAGCACGTCGGCCAACTTACCCCAACGCAGGCTGCCGTCTCCAGGCGATGGAGTGCGACGGCTTTCGATACGCGTGAAACCGTCTTCGGTGAGGCCGTAAATATCCAGTTGATCCGCTTCGCCCAGGTGACAATTCACCAAAATGCCCTCGTGCGTGGCCACGGCCACATAAGGACGGTTTTCGGCCGGAATGATCGGCTGCGCGGCAGCCTCCTGGAAGCAGCGGGAAATTCCTTCGGAAACGCCTTCACCGAGCAGGCCAACCGCGTCGGCCCGGCACCGCGTGCAATGGTGCATTAGCGAGAGGTACTTACCGGCGTCGGTTCGTACGCGCTTGACCTCCTCGGCCGAAGGCTCGGGCAGGGTAGCAAAGGGGGTGTTTTTTACAGGGTACAGTGGCACACAATTGATGATGTCGGCCCCCAGGTCAGACGTCGCTTTGGCCACTTCTTCGATGTGCTCGTCGTTGACGCCCGGGATGATGATCGAGTTGATCTTCACCGTAACGTCGCGGGCCTTCAACTCGCGCACGGCCTCGAGCTGGCGCTGCACAAGCAACGTAGCCCCGGGAAGACCGCGAAAAACTCGCTTGCCGTCGCGTACCCAGCGGTAGACCTCGGCACCGATGGTTGGGTCAATGGCGTTGATCGTGATTGTCACGTGGCTCACCTGCAACTCGGCCAGCCGCCCGGCATAGGGTGCCACGTTGAGACCGTTGGAAGCCACGCACAGAAGCATCTCGGGATATTCCTCGCGAACGAATTCGAGCGTGGTAAGTGTTTCTTCGACATTGGCAAACGGGTCGCCCGGCCCGGCGATTCCCACCACGGCGATGCGGGGATCTTGCTCCACGGCCCGGTCCAGGTAATACATCGCCTGGCCCGGCGAGAGCACTGCGCTGGTCACTCCCGGCCGGCCTTCGTTGGGGCAATCGTACTTGCGATCGCAAAAATTGCACTGAATATTGCACTTCGGCGCGACCGGCAAGTGAATCCGACCAAAACGATGACGGATGGCTCCGTTGAAACAAGGATGTCGGGACAAGTCTAACGCCATGGCGGTGTCTTTCCGTAGCAAACCACTTCGCAAGTGGGTAGTAGATGGAGGTTGGTTCCTAAATCTTGGCTGGCTTAGTTATTGGGACTTTTTTGGTCATTGGCGTTTGGTCATTGGTCATTCCCCTAGAAGTACGTATAGCCGATGCCGGACGACGTCTGTTTCACGTCTAACAGCATGTTGACCACGCGGTCCAGCAGTTGTTGGGTGCCGCGGTAGCCCAGGTGAAGTAGTCGGGCGCCGCCGAAGCGGTCGTGAATCGGAAAGCCGATTCGGATCAACGGAATCTCCAGTGTCTGGGAAAACTTGAAACCCTTGCTGTTGCCGAGTACCAAGTCGGGTTCCATCGATCGGGCGTGCTCTTCGATGTCGGAAAAATCGACCCCTTCGAGTGCGACGATCTGGTCGGCCATTCCGGGGCAAGCCTCGACGAGTTGCTCGCGCAACTGACCTGTCTTTGCTCCCGAACAGCACAGCACGGGCACGATGCCCACTTCGGCCAGCAGGGCGGCGATTCCCACGACCAAGTCTTGTTCGCCGTAGACGACGGCCCGTTTACCGAACACATACTTGTGGCAGTCGACCATCGAGTCGATCAGGCGATCGCGCTCGCCGCGGTGGCGCGGGGGTGTTTCTTTACCCGAGAGTTCCTCTAATTTTTGGAACAGCCGGTCGGTTGCCCGAACACCCATGGGCAAAGGAAGTTGAAAATTGGGGACCTCGAACCGCTTGGCGAGCGCCGCACCCGCCGTCTGATCCGAGGCCCCAATGGATTGCAGTTGCAGCGTAGCCTGCGCACTGCCCGTACGACGAATCGACTCCAGGGGCGTACCGCCCTCGGGAATCAGGTGGTACTGATCCCAGGCAGGCCCGTCGAGTCGCTCGCTGTAATCGGGCAGTAGGATGGTCGGCAAGGCGAAGTCGTCGACAATCTCACGCAGGTACCGCAAATCGGCCGGAGAGACCATGCCCGGCATCAAGTTCACGTGGCGCCCGCGTGGCCCGGCTTCGGCCAGTGCCTCAACCAACGCCCGCACGGTCGCATGAAACCCTTCCGAGTGCGTACCGTGATAACTAGGGGTAGACACGTGAACCAATTCAGGCAGGTCGCGGCCTTCGTGTTCTCGGCAAAACTCGTGCAAAAACATCGACACGTCGTCGCCAATCGTCTCGGCCAAGCAGGTCGTAGCAATACCGATCAGCTTGGGGTGGTACTGGCGTATTACGTTGTCGATACCCTGGCACAAATTCTGTTTGCCACCGAAGATCGCCGTAGTCTCGCCGAAGTTCGACGAGGCGATATCGACCGGCTCTTTGAAATGGCTGATCATGTAGCGACGAATGTAAGTCGAGCATCCCTGTGAGCCGTGCAGCAAGGGCATAGCGCCCTCGACGCCAGCAAACGCCAGGCAGGCACCCAGCGGCGTGCAAAGCTTGCAGGCATTTCGCGTTGCCGTATACGGGGTGGGGACGGTTTGCGTGCTCATTCGACTGCCACACTTCTTTTACTTGTTCCAAAATCGTCTCCCCTCTCCCTTTGGGAGAGGGGCCGGGGGCAAGGGGATGGTGACGCCAAGAATCTTCCCGGAAATCACGTCTTCACCGCTGCAGACCGCCCTCACCCGGCGGCTTCGCCGCCACCCTCTCCCGCCGAGCGGGAGAGCGTACGCGTTTCGTACGCCAGGGGACAAAGTCCCATACGGGACTCATCACCGAGCTATGCACCTCGCGGGCGAAGTTCAACATGCCCTGGTAGCCGGCCAGGGCTTCTTTGCGCTCGTGGTTGTGATCGCAAAAGGCCACTCCCAGCTTGTAAGCGATGGGCCGTTCCTTGACACCGCCGATCAGCAGATCGACGTTTTTCTCCTGGACGAACTTCGAGAGTTCCAGCGGGTTGGTGTCGTCCAAGAGCACCGTGCCGTCGTCGCACAGTTCGCCGAGTAATTTGTAGTCGTCGCGGTTGCCGGTTTGGGAGCCGGCCACCACGGTTTGCATCCCCAGGGTTCGTAGCGAGCGGACCAGCGAAAAGGCTTTGAAGGCCCCGCCCGTATAAACGGCCGCCCGCTTACCTTCGAGATCGCGGCGAAACCGCCGAAGCTCGGGCATGATGGCCGAAACTTCGTCGCGAATGAGTTGCCGTGTCCGCTCAACGATCTCCTCTTGCCCGAAAAAATTGGCCACATCGTACAGTGCCTTCGACATATCTTCGATGCCGAAGTACGATACGCGAATGAAGGGGATGCCGTAGTGCTCTTCCATCATCTTTGCCAGATGGATCATCGAGCCGGAACACTGCACCACGTTGAGTGCGGCGCCGTGCGAGCGGCGGATATCGTCGATCCGCCCGTCGCCCGTGACGCTGGCCACCGTTTCCACGCCGATCCGTTGGTAATAGTCGCGGATCAACCAGGTTTCGCCGGCGATATTGAAGTCGCCCAGGATATTGATACTCGTCGGCGCGATGCCCTCGGTCGGGCCGGTTCCGACCAGCTTGAACATCGCATGACAGGCAGCGAAATAGCCGTCCTTCTTGGTTCCTTTGAAGCCTTCGCTGTGGACCGGCAACACGGGAATGCCTTTTTCTTCAGACACTCGCTTGCAGATGGCTTCCACGTCGTCGCCAATGATGCCCACGATACAGGTCGAGTAAACGAACGCCGCCTTGGGCTTGTAAGTGTCAATCAGTTCGACGAGCGCCTGATAGAGCTTCTTCTCGCCGCCGTAGATAACGTCTTTCTCTTGCAGGTCGGTCGAGAAGCTCATCCGGTGTAGCTGCGGGCCGGACGACAGGGCCCCGCGAATGTCCCAGGTGTAGGCGGCACAGCCGATCGGGCCGTGGATCAAGTGCAGGGCATCGGCAATCGGGTAGAGAACGACGCGAGAGCCGCAGAAGACGCACGCACGCTGGCTTACGGCACCGGCGAGGCTCTGCTTTTCGCAGGCCATGTTGACCGGCAAGTCGCCCTTGTGGGCAACCTGGTCGCGTCGGGCTTCAAGAATGTCGATCATGGCGGCGGCGTTTCGGTCTTCATGACCCGGTTGCGGCACGGTCGTGCGACCGTGCCGCAACGCGGAGCTACGCGATATTTTGTCAGCGTAATGCTGGTTCTAAGATCGTTACGTTAAGGCGATTTTCAGTATGCCCACACAAGTGTGGACATGGCACTCCAACTCCAAGTTGAAGAATTGACGAAGCACTAGTTTCGGCACACCTTCCTCGACTTCGACAATTCCAAGCCGGCTGAGGGGTAGGTGGTTGAGCCAACCCAGCCCCCAGCCGCACTCGGAAAGGTGTCGGGGGAAAGAACAAATGCCTCTTCTACATCACCAGTTCAAAGCTTTCTTCGGGACTGTCGCGATCCTTGCGGTCGAGTAAGACACCCAAGATCGTCTCCAGCAGACGGATCGCACCGGCGTAGCCGACCGTCGGGAAGAACTGATGGCCCACGCGGTCGAAGATCGGGAAGCCATGCCGTACTAGCGGGATGTCTTCGTCTCGGGCGATATACTTGCCGTAGGTATTGCCCAACAGCAGATCAACCGGTTCGTTCTTGATCCACTGGTGCATCAAGAGCATGTCGGCCGTGGAACCTTGCCGGATTTTGGCTTCGGGGATACGGCCGTCGAGTACCGCTTTCATGCGTCGCTCGAAGGCCTTGCCCGGCGTGCCCGTTACGACGTAGACCGGTCGCATGTCGAGGTCGAGGAGGAACTCGCTTAACACAACCAGTTGGTCGGGGTCGCCCCAGAGGGCCACCCGCTTGTTGTAGAAATACTGCTGCGTATCGGTGATCAGGTCGATGAGCCGTCCGCGTTCGTACATAACCGAGGGCGGCACCTTCACGCCGGCCGTCTTCCGCAGGGCGTTGATGAAGCGGTCGGTAGCCGACAATCCGATGGGCAAATCCAACAATTCATACGGCACGCCGAACTTCACATCGAGCTGTTTGGCCGCCGCGTCCGAGGCCAATGGCCCCATCGCGATGGTGGCTTGGCTGTCGCCAATTTTTTCCAACTCGGCGACGGTAACGCCGCCTTCAGGATACATGTCGTACTTGGCGGTTTGCGGCGTGTCGAGCACCCCCGAGGTGTCGGGGAACATGATCGTCGACACACCCATCTCGCCGCAGATCCGTTTGATCTCGCGCATGTCGGCCGGCTCGACCCAGCCAGGGATAATGTTTACCGTGTCAGTTTTCTTCTTGGCCGGGGAGGCAAAATAGTCGACCATCCCTTTGACCATGTTGGAAAAACCCGTCACGTGCGAGCCGACGTAGCTGGGCGTATTACAGTGAATCACCCGTTTGCCGGCGGGAACTTTACCCTCCTCAACGGCCTTGGTGGCGATTTGGTGAATGTCGTCGCCGATCGTCTCGGAAAGGCATGTCGTATGCACGGCAATCACTTCGGGATCGTAGATCGTGAAGATATTGTTGATCGCCTGCAAAAGGTTCGATTGTCCACCGAATACCGAAGAGCCTTCAGTAAACGAGCTGGTGGCAGCCATCACCGGTTCTTTGTAGTGCCGCGTCAGCGCGCTGCGGTGATAGGCACAACAGCCTTGCGAACCGTGGCTATGCGGCAGGCAGCCGTGAATACCCAACGCGGCGTACATGGCCCCGATCGGCTGGCAAGTCTTCGCCGGGTTGACCGTGAGGGCCTGGCGTTCGACGACATCGGAAGTAGTATGACGCAGAAGCATGATCCGATTCCAGGATAGTGAATAATGGGGAGTGTTTAGTGGATGGTGAGGAAGGCCGCTTGCGGCTTCGCCCTTTCCGCTTCGCTACGATTTCACGAAACGCGCTTCCAGGGTTGGTTTAACCGCCGTTTCCCAGGGCGCTTCCACCTTCTTCCAGATTTTGGCGTTGACCATCCGGTCGATCGTCTGATAGAAGGTAATTGCCCCTTTGAACGACGCGAACGGCCCACCGTAGTCGTAGCTGTGGAGTTGCAGGCATGGAGTGCCCGTCTTCTGCACGACATACTTCTCCTTGATGCCGGCACAGAAGATATCTGGTTTGTAGATCTCCAGCAGCTTCTCGCTTTCGTAGTGGCTGATGTCGTCGAGCACCAGGGTGTTGCGCGACATCGTGGGCATCATGCCCTCGTAATCCTTTACCGGCAAGCCATTGGTGATGAGTTGCGCCAGTTGCTCGTCGCTCTTGCGAGGCTGGAACTTTTCCGGGTCGGCCTCGACGGTAAGCTCCTCGATATTGCGGCTGTCGGCATCGACCTTGATCGTGGGCAACACCTTGCGGCCCTCGTAGTCGTCGCGATGGGCAAACTCGTAGCCCGCCGCGATCGTTCGCATGCCGATCTCGCTAAACAAGTCCTGGTAGTGGTGCGCCCGACTTCCACCGACGAAGAGCATGGAAAGCTTGCCTTCGCATCGCGAACGAACGTCGGCCTGCGCTTCTTTTACGGCTTCCATCTCCTCGGCGATCACCTTTTCTACGCGCTCGGTGAGTTCCTCGTTTTCGAAATACTGGGCGATCTTCCGCAGCGACTTGGCTGTGCCCTCGGCGCCGATGAAGTTGACCTTGATCCAGGGCACACCGTATTTCTTCTCGATCATATCGGCCACGTAGTTGATCGATCGGTGGCACATCACGCAGTTCAGATCGGCCGTGTGGGCACGTTCGAAGCCGTCGATGCTCGAGTTTCCGCTGAACGTCGATTGCAGCGTAATTCCGCAGCGATTGAGCAGGTCCTCAATGAGAAACGCATCGCCGCCGATGTTGTATTCGCCCAGCAGGTTAATGCGGAACTCGCCTTCGACCTGCTCGTCGTTACGCCCGATTACGTGCCGGAACAACTGGTTGTTGGCGATGTGGTGGCCGGCCGACTGGCTGACGCCCTTGTAACCTTCGCAACTGAAGGCGAAGACATTGATACCCAACTTCTCCTTCATTTCTCGGGTAACGGCATGGACATCGTCGCCGATCAGTCCCACCGGACAGGTGGCGAAAACGGCAATCGCCTTGGGGTGGAACAGATCGTAGGCCTCTTGGATGGCCGCCTTCAGCTTCTTCTCGCCACCGAAGATGATCTGTTCATCTTGCATGTCGGTCGAGAAGCAATAGGTCATAAAGTTGTCGTGCTCGTCGGTGGGCGGTCTCGTCTGGTTTCGTCGCGTGAGCCACGAATAGAAACCGCAGCCGATCGGGCCGTGGGTGATGTTGACGATGTCCCGGGTGGGTCCCAACACCACACCTTTGCAGCCCGCATAAGTGCAACCGCGTTGGGTAATGATGCCCGGTGTGGTCCGAATGTTGGCCTGGATTTCCGGAACGGCACCTTCTTCATCAATTTCGTTGACCACGATCTGCTTCGCCCGTTTACGCGCTACCTTGCGCGGGTAGACCTTCAGCAGTTGGTCTTTGACATCCGCCGGGTCAATCGAGATGTCCTGCGGGGTGGTGGACATGGGGAAAACACTCCTTACGGGAAAACAAAAAACTATGGATGTCTAGGTTGTAAATGATTGCCGCGTGTGCCACCGGCTTTGCCAGTGCAAAGATGTCTGCGATCGAGGGCACTGGTGAAGCCAGTGGCCCACAAATCCGGCCAAAAATACGATCCCTCAACTAGGACGCGTTACACGAGGCTGTCTTCCAGCGCTTCATCACCAACTTCTCCCGTGCGGACTCGGGTAGCGTCGCTGACAGGCATCACAAAAATCTTTCCATCGCCTGGGTTGCCCATCTGATTCACCTTGATGATCGTCTGAACCACCATCGGCACCTGTTGGTCGGGAACGACGATGGTGAGCATTCGTTTGGGAATCAGCTTTGGCCCGGGCCCGAGTTGGTTGATGGCCTCTTCAAAGCCCTCTTGGGCTCCTTTCAGCAGCAGGAAGTCGACCTTCCCTTTGCCGCGGCCGACAACCTTGCGAGCCGTCATCGAGGGGACGTCGATATCGGCCAACGCACGCTTGGTCTCGTTCATCTTGTTCATACGGATGACGGCGAGGACTTCTTTCATCACGTTCTCCTCCGCCTTAGGCTTCTGGTGTCGGGGCGGCAGCGACCACTTCGCCGCCCTCCTTCACCCCGCTGCTGACTGTGTAAACCTCCTCGACCGGCGAGACAAACACCTTGCCGTCGCCAAACGCGCCTTTGCTGCCCGTCCGGGCGGCTTTGATGATTGTCTCCACGACAAAGTCTTTGTCGTTGTCGTCGACCACCGTGAAAATCATCTCCTTGGGTAATTCGTCGTAGGTCACTTCGCCAATTTTCATGCCGCGCTGTTTGCCGCGGCCAAACACATCCATCTTGGTCACCGCCGGAAAGCCGGCGTACATCAACGCCGCCAGCACTTCATCCGATTTTTCCGGGCGGATGATCGCACGAACCATAATCATGGTAGGGTCCTTAATTGGGAGTTGGGGGTTTAGGAGTTGGGAGTTGCCGCTTACGGCTTCGCAATGCTACACCGCTTCGCAACGCTACGCCGCTTCCAGCACGCCGAAGTCGAGCAGAAGCTGCTCCAGGTCGTCGACTTCCAACGGCGTAGGAACGACGAACATCTGGTTGTGTTCGATGTTCTTGGCCAACTGGCGGTACTCGTCGGCCTGGACACATTCGGGTGCCCAATCGATGACCGTCTTCCGTTGCAGTTCGGCACGTTGCACGTCGTTGTCGCGTGGCACGAAGTGAATCATCTGGGTGCCCAACCGCTGGGCGAGCGCTTCGATCAACTCGCGTTCGTTGTCGACGTTTCGGCTGTTACAGATCAATCCCCCGAGGCGTACGCCGCCGGCTTCGGCAAACTTCACGATACCCTTGCAGATGTTGTTGGCCGCATACATGGCCATCATTTCGCCGGAGCAAACGATGTAGATTTCCTGGGCCTTACCTTCGCGGATAGGCATCGCGAAACCGCCGCAGACCACGTCACCGAGCACGTCGTAGAACACGTAGTCCAGCCCGACTTGGTCGTCGTAGGCTCCAAGCTGTTCGAGCAGGTTGATCGATGTGATGATCCCGCGGCCGGCACAACCGACGCCCGGCTCCGGGCCACCCGACTCAGTGCAAAGACATTCCTTGAAGCCTTCGCGCTGGATGTCTTCCAACTCAACGTCTTCGCCTTCTTCACGCAGCGTGTCGAGCACCGTCTTGGCCGCCAGGCCGCCGGTTAGCAGTCGCGTGGAGTCGGCCTTGGGATCGCATCCCACGACCATGACTTTTCTACCCATTTCGGCCAACGCCGCGACGGTGTTTTGTGTTGTCGTGGATTTGCCAATGCCACCCTTGCCGTAGATTGCAATCTTCCGCATTTGTTCAGTTCCCTAAGTAAGCGATTAACAAACAATGTCAACGTTCCGATGACAGTGGTTCGTGGACAGGGGCCGCAACTCAAACCACGCCCGACCTAATGCACGTTGTGCGCCAATGACGCGGCCCGGCAGAAGACTTTTTTGCAGAACGAGGATGGCGTGCCTGGAAAGACACTAGGGCGTTGGCATGCCGAGCCCATCAAAGACACTGCCTGCCAAAGGAGTTGCGCTTTGTTGGTTGTGTGTTTTCCGAATGCGCGGTGGCCAAAAGAATTTTTAAAGATCGTCGCGCGGTGAAACCGCATTCCTTCACTTGTCCTCAAACTCCCCGTTTTCGGCGCGACAAACTTGTTGCTCCGTAAGAACCGCAACTCAGGGACATGCGACAGCCAATGCCACAAACCATTTGCATGAAACACTTTGCCGCCGGCGATACAAAAACGTCGCGTCTCGTGGCAGGGGTGATAAAAATGTCTCTTCTCGTTCAGGCATGCAATGGCGCGGGCGTCGCAGGCATCCGTGGAGGCATCGCCGTCGGTGGGATTGGGGGCGCGAGTGTCTCACGATTCTTGGTTTTGGCCGTTGGGTGCCAGTGGCGGCTTGCCCCGGTCGCAGAAGCCGCGTGATATCGACACTTTGGCACAGCAGAAGCGTGTCGGCGCGCCCACGCAGTGCGGATTTCTGATGAGTGGCGATGGTGCCCTGGCCACGCTGTCGTGGCCACGGGCGCATATTCCCCAGCGGTAACCGTTCGCGGGAAAAAGGAGAAAGGTACATCCTGCCGGTTGTTCTTAGGCGTGGATTGATGTTGCCACACAAGAAGGCACGAAAAACATGCGTGCCAGGCATCATCCGACAGGTTGCTTTTTGTGACTTATCGTGTTTTTGGTGGCATCTTTTTCGCGTTCACCAGCAGGCCTCGCGCTGTTTGCAGCGCTTTTCCTATCCGTGAACGGTTACTCCCAGCGAAACATGCCCACGACAAGCGTGGGCATGGCACCCAAGACATTAGAAACTTACGTGAAATGCGATCTAGTACGCCTTCCATGAAATTGTTTCCGGTGGTATAAGCACCGGCATGAAGGAACACATTGTACGCCTCAAGGACGAGGCCCGACAGCATTTGCAGGAGTTGGTGCATACCGGCACGCGATCCGTGCGTGTGGTTCGGCGTGCCTTGATTCTGCTGAAATCAGATGAAGGATTCACGGATGAGGAGATTGCCGAACACGTTGGTTGCACGGATCGAACTGTTCGCAGTATGCGTAAACGGTTCTGTACCGGGAGTTTAGAGGAAGCGTTGTACGACGCCCCTCGATCCGGTGCTCCGCCCACGTTTACGCCACGGCAGAAGCAGCAAGTCGTGGCGTTGGCTTGCAGCGATCCGCCGGAGGGCCGCGTCCGCTGGACGCTGGAACTACTCTGCGTGCACGCCGTGAAACGAGGCTTCGTCGATTCGATCAGCAAGAGCGAGGTTGCGTTGTGGCTGAAAGAGCACGACATGAAGCCATGGCGAAAAAAACATGGTGCATTCCGAGACTCACCGAAGAGTTTCGCGACAGAATGGAGGACGTCCTCGACCAGTATGAAAAGGCGTTCAACCCGAGAGAACCGTTGATTTGCATGGACGAGCAGCCGTATCAACTCCTGGACGATACGTGTCCCTTCAAGCCTGCCGTACCAGGCAAGGCGGCTAAGCAGGACTACGAGTATCGTCGTTGCGGCACGTGCAGTATCTTTGTCGCCGTTGAGCCGAATGGTGGCAAACGCTTCGTCCAGGCTCGGCGTCATCGCAAACGGGCCGATTTCGCACGATTCGTGCGTGATCTGCTTCAGCGTTATCCCAAGGCTCGTCGGATTCATTTGGTTCTCGACAACCTCAACACGCACAACGAAAAGTCCCTCATCGAAACGTTTGACGCTACGAAAGCGAAGCAATCTCTGCGACGCATCGTATGGCACTACACACCCAAGCACGCCAGTTGGCTGAACATGGCAGAAATTGAAATCTCCGTGTTGACCAAGCAATGCCTCGGGCGACGGATTCCTACAATCGAAGAAGTTCAACGTCATGCGGCGACTTGGGCCCGCGACCGAAATCGCCGCAAAGCCATAATCGACTGGACCTTCAATAACAACGACGCCCGCCGAGTGTTCCCGGAACTATACCGGAAGAAACTTGCTGGATGACGTACTAGTGATGTTTGTAGAACTGCCGGTAGTCGACGCCCAGTTTCTTCACCTTGTAACGGGCCATGCGGGGAGTAATACCAAGTTGCCGGGCGGCGGCCGCGATGTTGCCACCCGTACACTTTAAAGCATCGCAGATCATGTCTCGCTCGAGCAGCGCCACCTGGGCGGTCAGCGAGCCGTTGGGGGCCGTGTCGGTGGCCTCCGGGGTTTGCAGTGTCGGCGGCAAGTTGTGGCTGTGGATCACACCGTCGGAACTCATCAACACGGCGTGCTCGACGCAGTTTTCCAACTCGCGCACGTTGCCCGGCCAATGATAGGCGTAGATCATGTTGATCGCCGGCGTGCTGATGCGCTGGACCTGGCGGCCGAGGCGCCGGTTGTACTTGTCGACGAAATGATCGGCCAACAAGAGGATGTCGTTCTTGCGTTCCCTTAGGGGTGGCAGGAAGATCGGCACGACGTTGATCCGATAGTAAAGGTCTGCCCGGAATCCTCCCTGGTCGACGGCTTTCTCCAAATCGCGGTTCGTGGCCGCAATCACGCGTACGTCGGCCTTGTGGGTACGGTTGCTTCCTACTCGCTGATACTCGCGTTCCTGCAGCACGCGAAGCAACTTCACCTGGGTGACGGGCGAAAAGTCGCCGATTTCGTCGAGGAAGAAAGTGCCTCCCTCGGCCTCTTCGATGCGGCCAATATGTTCGCCCAGGGCGCCGGTGAAGGCGCCCTTTTCGTGGCCAAACAATTCGCTTTCCAGCAGCCCTTCGCTCAACGCCGCGCAGTTCACTTTGACGAACGGTTTCTTCGAGCGAGGGCTGGAGTAGTGAATGGCCGATGCCACCAGTTCCTTGCCGGTGCCCGACTCGCCGCGAATCAACACTGTCGTGTCGGTCGGGGCCACCTGATGGATTCGCAGGTAAACGGCACGCATCGCTTTGGAGTTGCCGATGATGTTTTCCGGGCGGAATCTCTGTTCGAGTTGGCTGCGCAAACGGAGATTTTCCGACTCCAGTGTCTCGCGCTGCAATTGGGCCATCCGCCGGGTTTTCACGTCGTAGGCGATCATTCCAGCCACGATGCCCAAAAACCGCAATCGCTCCTCCAGTTCGTCGGATTCCGAGGCCGGCACGTCGACCGACAGCGTGCCGACCACCTCGCTACCCAGCACGATGGGTACACAGAGAAAACTCACATCGCCACTCGAAGCCTGGCGGCGATGAATCCGGTTCTGAAACTGCGGTTCCTGCGAAACGCGGGGGACAATGGCCGGCCGGCCGGTCTGGATGACATTGCCGGTAATCCCCTCGCCCCGCTGGTACCGCAGTTGTTGCGGGTGGGCCGAATCGAGCTGGTGGGCCGCCTCGACGACCAACTCGTCACCGTCGGAAGACAGCAACATGACCGTCCCGCGACTCATTTCGAGGTTTTCCTCCAATTCGCGCAGCACGGCACTCAGCATTTGCCGAGGCCCCGACGGGGTGGCTAGTAACCGCGAAATAGAGGCCAATACCTGCAACTCGCGCTCGTGACGTGTCGCACTCAGCCTGGGTGTGATACACTCGGAAGCTGCCATTTCCTACACTATCCTATCCGATCTTCGCGAATCGCTGTCTTCTCTGTCTCACCGGTGTCCGGCACACCGACGTCAATCCAGCAGTAGGGACTCAGGACTTGAGAAAGGCTGCCACGCACGGGGCAGTCTCGCGTTGAAGCCCGGGAACGAACCTCGCGCCAATGTTGATCTGAACTGTCGATTAGGCTTCGTCTACACACGACGACCGCCTCCTTTCGCGAATAGCATCAAAATGCGATTCGCAACTCACTTGACTGCCACGAAATCGCGCGTCGCGTGCGCGATATCTGAGCGTTATTGACACAAATGGCACTTCCATTTGCCATTTTTCTTGTCGAGCAAATTGCGGACCGAACCTCGTACCTCGTCGAACTTCCTGGCCGGGCGCTGCAACGGCGGTGGCGCATCCATGTTGGTAATAACGAGAGTAGTGAACCCACGGGTTGCCCGTGTCGTAGGAAATCGTAAGTCTCCGGCCACAACCGCTGGGCCACGGCGGCGGATCGCTGCCCAACAGCCGGAGGCCAAATTCTCGTTAAACCGCCCAAAGGTTTGCCAACAACATGGAGGGATGAACGATGATGGAGCAATCGTGGCGCCGTCTGGCGACGGCGCAGATGGCCCTGGTGCTGCTTGGGTCGCTTCGCTGCACGGGATTAGCGGCCGCTGAAACTACGCCTCTCGTGGAGTTTGATATCCCCTATGCAGTGGCGTGCCGCGATGCCACGACGAGCGAGTTTCGGGAAAAGAACCCCGAACACAAGTTAATCGAGGCCCAATTCGAGGTCTCCACCCTTCTGCGCGAAGGCAAGGAAGACGATTTGCAGCAAATCACCGTCTCTTTGAGCAGCCCTCGGCAACGCCTGCGTGTGGAAGACTTCGCCCCCCGCACGGAGTTGCACTGCGACGTGAAAGGCGAAATCAAAGTTGTCGAGAAAAGCGAGGACATCAAGACTAGCGACGCCTCGCTGGGCGGAGCCATCTCGGGCGACATCGGACCGGTGAAGGCCAAAATCTCTCCGGTCCTCGGAGGCGTGAAAACCCGAAAGAATGCGACCGAAGAGAACTTCACGAAACTCCCCCCCAAACAGGTGCTCGTGGCGGCGGGGACGACCAATCGGGGACACGGGGTGGTCTTCAAGCTTAAACCGTCGACCCAGGCGTCGCTGCAAGGCCAGAAACAGTATCGCTGCACGTTTGTCGTACCCAAGGGTTGGCGAGCCGACTACCTGTTGGTCGAGTGTCGAGCCGAGGCCCAGCCACGGCGCCCTTTCTACGAGCGGGCCGAGTGCGGTGAGCGTCAGGTGTGTGTGGGCCTTTATATCGAGGGCGACTCGGAAGCCCACCAAGCGGCCCAAGAAGTCGGCGAATCGTTCGAGAGTTACATCGATATCGTTCAGCAGCGTCAACAAGCCAGCGACTGCGACCTGCCCGGCCTATTGAAGCATGTCCCAGGCGGCATGTTCCTCTGTAGCTTGGCCGACAGCGACCACCGCCGGCGTCAAAAGCAAACCACCGAAGCCGAAAAACAGGTCCGCAGCGCCACGGAAAACATCGTTCGCTTCGCCAATTAGACACGGCCGAGAGTCCACTTCTCGGATTCCCAGGGCGCTCTCAGCTACAAGGAGAGCGATCCCAACGCTCTGTCTCTGCGGGGCCTTGCCCCAGAGTCCCCACCCCCCCCTATTCGCTTGCTCTGGACATTCGTTCGAATCATACTGGTGCTTTGTCAATTCTTAGACTGAAGGTTTAATGCAGCACCAGCCGCCCTATGTCGCACAACGCACTGCTCGACGAAAACCCTCGCGCTGTCGTGGCCACCGGCAAAGGACATGGTGGGAGTGAGGGGATATCGAACGTGCCGGTGCAAGCCATCGTGGTTCTTGTCGCCGGGATGGTGGCGACCTGGGTGGCCGCCGGGTCGATTGGCTTTCTGGCGCACCCGTTGCGCCATGCACTCACTTGGGTGGCGCTGGCCGTTGCGATCGTGGCCGGGTGGCCGCGTCGCGACGTGTCACTGCATCGGTGGTTATCGCTAGCCGCAGCCGTCGTGTTGGGGTTCGCGCTGACCGCCTCATCGCTGCCCGTAGTCAACATATTGGCCGTGGCCGTGGTGCTGGCTGCGTTGGTTCGCTACGAAGGAAGCCTCCGCGGCCGGATCGTTTTACTCGCAACGCTGGCGGTGGTCGTCTTTGCCGTTTACCGACTTGCCTACACGGCCATCCCTTGGGTGTGGTTGGCGGCCAACGGCTTCGGGGCGATGCTGGGCTCGCTGGGCGGCTGGTTTGTCGCACAACCGTTGAACGTGGGAGCGACGTTCGGCGGTGTCGATTTTCTGGTGCTGACCGTGGCCTTCTACGTCGGTTGGCTCGTTTGGGCTTCGCCGCCACGACTTGCCCGCGCGGTTTGGGCTGCGGCGGCGATTTTTGTGGCCCATTTGCTTTATCTCATCGTGCTGGCTCAGACTCACTCGCTACTGGCCTGGTTGCCCGAAGTCGTACGCCCCGAGATCAGCGACATGAGCCACGTTGGCGTGTGGTCGTGGTCGAACATGGTACGTGGTTGGTTGCCCTGGAGCTTGCCTGCGGTGGCGGTTGTGCTGTATGCCGCAGTCGTGGTGGCCATGGTTCGTTGGGTCTCGTGGCCGGCGCCTGTACCTCCAACCGACGACGAGCAAGAGGACAACGAAAAAGAGGTTGTCGGCCGGGCGTTGGCCCTCGAATCGCTGTGGGTCTTTGGCCCTTCGGTGTTGGCCCTGCTGCTGGCGTTGGTGACCTCATTGGCGTTGAGTTCTTCGTCGCTTCAGCACAAGACCGTGTTGGCCTTTGGGCAAGGATACCTCGACTGGTCGAAACCCAGTTACGGTGCGGCTGAAACGGGCAGCTACGGCATGTTGCCCATGCTTGTGAAAAGTCTCGGCGGGCAATTCGCCGTTTCCCAGGAGCTAACCGAACGAGAACTGGAAACGACCGACGTGGTGTTGCTGATTCACCCGAATCGGCCTTGGCCCGAGGATCGGCTGCAACGCCTTTGGCGATACGTTGGCAACGGCGGCACCCTGCTTTTAGCGGCCGAACCCTATCGAGTACAAGGCGATCGGGCGAGCAGTTTCAACACGGTACTCGCGCCAACCTCGATCGCTGTCCGGCGCGACACGGCCATTGCGTTGACGCCGTACTGGCAACAAACCAGTGAGCCGCTAAGCCATCCGGCAACAATCGGTATCGACGACGACCGCAACCGGTTTGGCTTGATCCATGCCGCTTCACTCGACGTAAGTTGGCCCGCCCGGCCGTTGCTCACCGGACGTTTCGGTTACAGCGATCCCGGCAGCGACGCACTGACCAACGCCGGCTCGACCTACGACCCCGGCGAACGCCTGGGCGACTTGGTGCTGGCGGCCGAGCAGTCGGTCGGTCGCGGTCGAGTGGTGGTGTTGGGTGACGCGTCGTGTTTGCACAACGACTTTTGCCCTAACGCCTTTATATTCACAGGCCGGCTGCTGGGTTATCTGGCCAATCGGGGTGGATGCCCTCAAACGTGGTGGCGCCAGTTGCTTGGGTTATTGTTTGCCGCAGTGCTGATCGCACTGCTGGCCTGGCGGCCAACGGCCGCACGGTTGGCAATCGCCGCCGCCGTTCTGGCCGGTTGCCTGATGGTCAGCCAGGCGACCACCCACTGGTGCGCTCGGGTGTTACCCGACGGCCGCGATGGTGCACCCAACAATAATGCATCGCCCAACAATGTGGCCTATATCGACGCCACGCATCTTGAACGCTACAGTAGCAGTCCCTGGGCACCTGAGGGTGTGGCCGGGCTTGCCCGCACCTTGGCCCGCAATGGCTACCTGCCGCTGATCCTGCCGGAGTTCACGGCCGAACGTGTCGAACGGGCGGGGTTGGTCGTGTCGATTGCCCCCGCCCGAGACTTCTCGGCTGCGGAACACGAAGCCGTACGCCGCTTACTCCGTAAAGGAGGAACCCTGCTCTGCATGGCGGGTGCGGAACACGCTCGGGCGACGGCCGGTTTGCTGGCCGACTACCAGTTGCGAATTCCCCCTTCGCCGCTTCCGCCTGATCAAGCGGAAACGGAAACCGAACCGTTGGGCGCCTTTCGGCAGATCTACGTGAACCATGCCGGCGACGACACGTTCGTCCAGTTTCACGCGGGTTGGCCGGTTGCATGTGATGCGGAGAACCCCACGCCCATCGTCGTTTGGTCCGACGGGCATCGCGACATTCCGGTCGTCATGGGACAAGGCGTCGACGGAGGTACCGTGGCCGTCGTGGGCGATACGTTTTTTGCCGCCAACAGCAACTTGGAGTCGGCCGGCGCTATCGTGGAGCCCAACGTGGTGTTCTGGCGGTGGTTTCTTTCAGTCGTTGCCGACCGCCCACCCTGGCGGCCACCGGCGGTAAAAGCCGAGGAAAAAACGGAAACGAAAAACAAACCGGACGAAAAAGGAAAACCGGAAGCGGGCGGGGGAACGCAAAAGGCACAGCAGCAGGCGCCGGCGAATCCGCAAGCGGCAGGAGAGGCGGAAACAGGAAATACAGAACTAAACACGGAGGTGACACCATGATTCGCACCTCCTCGGGCATCGCCGTTTTGGCCCTGTCGTGGTTGTTTGCGTTGCCGCTGTTCTACCCGGTCAACAACTTGGCCTGGATCGCAACGACCGCGCTGGGTGTGTTCTTGCTGAGTGGTTCGAGTGGTTTCGGTGCGTCCCGTAATTCCGACCGTAGCGAACCGGCTCGGCGAAAAATGGCTCGGCGCGAAACGGCCCTTACTGTGTTGCTCCTGCTGGTAGCGGCATGGCTTGCTCCGCGACCCTATGGGCTGGCACCATTGTTGATTGCCTTGGGGTTGGTCGCCATCGAATTACCGATTCCGCGTCGCTGGCCGACAATGCTAGGGCAAGGCGCCGTGGTGGCCGGTACGGTGCTGATTGCACAAGCGATGGCGCTGGCGGCCTACACATGGCAAACGGCCCGATGCCACGATTTGCCTTGGCCGTTGACTTGGTTATTGACGGCTGTCGCTCGGCTGCTGCAAGTCGACGCCACGACCGACGGCTCTACCGTCGTGCTGCACACGATGCGAAAAACCCATCACCTGGCGGCCACCTGGGAGCTGTTTTTCGATCCGGCCACCCTGGCGTTTGCCGTGGGGATGTTGGTCTGGTGCGCGATGGTCGCGCGGCGGCAACTTGGCCCAGGCCGGCGCTGGTCGGCCTGGATTGCCAACATTCGGACATTGGGCCTGATCCTGTTAGTTTGGCTACCCGTGCGTGCGGGATTGTTGATGGCCATCTACGTGCATCGGGTTTTGCGCACGCCGCCCGAGGTGCCGTTGCACGCGATGAACCAATTCTTCTCGCCCTGGGTACTGGGGTTATTGCTGGCGGTGCCCGTGGTGTTGGCGTGGCGTTTCGTGCGAACCGCCAACGGCCAACGAGCCGCATCGCCCGAGCCGATGCCGAGCGATTGGTCGTGGACGTCCCGACCGTGGCACTTGCCTGCGGCGGTAAGTCTTCTTGTGTTGGCGGCCGCGCTGTTGGCCGTCGCGCTGCATTACGAACCGGTGGGACGCCGGCAGGCAGGCCGTGTGGTGGTCGTCGAACGGCACTCTGCCTGGGAACCAACCACGCGCCCTTACGACACCCAATGGTTCGGTCACGACTCGGGCTACAACTACGCGGCCGTGTTCGACTATCTGAGTCAGTATTACGAGATGGAACGCCTACTCGAAGGCGACGCGATCGACGATGACACCCTCGACCTGTGCGATGTGCTGGTCATCAAAACGCCAACGGCCCGTTACCGCAAGAACGAAGTAGAGGCGGTACTTCGGTTCGTCGAGCGGGGCGGGGGCGTGTTGCTGATCGGCGACCACACGAACTTCGAGAACTGCGGCACGTATATGAACGATATCACGCGCCACCTGGGCTTCACCTTCCGGCACGATTTGTTGTTCGGTTTCGAGCAGTGGCCTTACGATCAGCGCTACGTGCCGCCTGCCGTGGCACATCCGGCCGTGCAGCATTTGCCGCCAACCGATTTGGCCGTGTCGTGCTCGATCGACCCGGGAAACAGCCGTGGCCGACCAGTGGTTCAAGCCACGGGCTTGTGGAGTATGCCGTCGGACTACCACATGGACAACTACCATCCCGTGCCGCAGCACCTACCCGAGATGCGGGCAGGGGCGTTTGTACAAGCATGGGCCGTGCGATATGGCGAAGGCCGCGTGCTGGCGTTCACCGATTCGACGATCTTCTCCAACTTCTGCACCTTCCAGCCCGGCAAAGCAGAGTTGCTGCTCGGCATGGTCGAGTGGCTCAACCATCGCGGCGGGATCAACCTGCGATGGGGATTGGGTGTGCTGGGGCTGATGTTGTTGGTCGCCGGTTTCTGGCTGGCGCCGCGCCGCGGCCGGCTAGGGTTGCTGTGGCTGGCGGCTCTGCTTTGCGGTTGGGCCGTCGGTAGTGTGGCCACGGCAAGCGTGCATCGATGGGCCATGCCCGGGCCGAAGGTCGTTCGTCCTCTGGGGCGTGTGGTAATCGATCGCGAAGTTTCGCGCGTGCCGCTCAGCAAGGGAGCTTTTCCGGTCGACGCCGACGGCCAGGGTTACGGTCTGCTGGAAACGTCGATTCCGCGATTGGGTAACTACACCGTACGTTGCACGGGCGACGACGTCTTCTCCGGCGACATGCTCGTGGTGATCTGCCCCACCGGCTCGGTCGATGAGCAATACCGCCAGCGGCTGCAACGCTACGTGGCCGACGGCGGAATGCTGCTGGTGATCGACTCGCCGGAAAACAAGAGCTCGACCGCCAACAGTCTCTTGTGGCCGTTTGGGTTGTCGATGCCGTTCGACCAGCCTTGGCAAGGAACGCTCACGCTGACCGACGACTGGCCGAAGTTGCGAATCACCCAAGCCTGGGAGGTGGTTGGGGGCACGCCCGTCGCCCGACTGGGTCCACGGCCCGTGGCAGCGATGACGCAGTACCACAAGGGCACCGCGATGGCCGTGGGCTTCGGGTCGGTGCTGAACGACGCACGTCTGGGAGGTTCCTGGACCGTGGAACCCAGCGGCGAGGTGCAGCAGCGTTACCAAGTGTTGTTCGCTCTACTTCGCGAACTGATCACCGGCGAGCGGCCACGTGCGCCACAATAGTGGTTACCGTTCACGGGCGACTGTCCCAATTTATGCGGCGTGATCGTCTTCTTGGTTCCAGGAAAAACACTTCCCGCCGCATAAATGGGCTGTCCCCTTAGCCTACAGCGGAGAAAACGGTCCCAATAGTGTCTTCCCCTGGTTTCCATGCGAAGCATAGGGACAAGGATAATCGACTTCGCAGTTCTTGCGCGAAGTTGGCCAAAATGGCCGATTTGTGATAGGCTCGCACGGTGAGGAAAGAATCCCGGACGGGCATCTCCCTTGCCGCAGTGAAGATGTTCGTTCCAAAACAATCCTTGCTGCGACAATCGCCCGTCTTTCCAAAGGGAGAGGTATTCTTGATGTTTGCATTGGAAATGATCGCTTCGGGAAGCCGAACACCTGAAAATCCAGGCTCCCGCTGGTCGCCTTCCGTTCATTAGCTATGCAAGCGTCAATCAAAACGCGTTTTCCGGCAATTGCGCGATTTTTTTCGGCTAATTCGGATTTCGGCGTACGTTAAATACATACGCCTCGCTAGTGCTTGATCAACCTTAAAATGACGGGTTGGGTGCCACTGGCTGCTTGTCAGCCAGTGCCGAACACGGGCATACAAGCTGCCCGTGGCACCCGTAAATTAAAAGTTGACAAAGCACTAGACGCTAATTTAGAACTTGTGCCAATTCCCTCTCCCCAAGAAAACGTCCGTCTCGCACGGACGCCTGCCCCGTTCATCCACAACCTCGTTGCGTCCTTTCGCCAACCTGAAGGAGACACGGCTGTGCCACTATTACAAATCATTCTGAACGTTGTCGCCAAGTTGATCGCCCAACCGCAACAGGCTCCTGTCGGAGTGTGGCAGCACCAGTCTGGCCAGCAGGCCGGCCGCCCCGGGAGACGGGCGCCAATGTTCTTGTCGTGGCTGTTGGTCGCGACGATGGCTACGTCGCTTTTGGCGGCACCGCCGCAAGTCAACGAATCGGCCCGCGACGTGCCGGTGGCCTACGACGTTGACGTGGTGGTGGTCGGCGGGAGCACGGGCGCGGTCGCTGCGGCGGTAGCTGCCGCCGAGCAGGGCGCCAAGGTTTTCCTGGCGGCACCACATCCCTACCTGGGCGACGACATGACGGCCACTCTGCGGCTGTGGCTCGAGAAGGGCGAGGAGCCGACTTCCGAATTGGCAAAACAGGTTTTCAACGACAGCACGGCACTCGAAGGCTTGCGACCCGACCCCAACCGGATTCCGCTTTCCTACGAAGCCGACCAACCCAGTGCCAAGTCGCACAAAGATACGCAACCGGCCAGCCTGCTGACCGATGGCAAATGGTCCAGCGTCAGTGAGCACAGCGTGCAATACGACGCCGACGTTAATCTCACGGCCGACCTAAAGAAGCCGCAACCGGTCAAAAAAATCCGCGTAATGTACTTTCAACGCCGCTCGTCGAACATGGCGGGCGCCGGTTTCGACGTGGGCGAGGTCGAGGTACTCACCAGCGACGACGACCAGACGTGGAAGCCGCTGACCACGCTGAGTTCGGCCGACGCCGAGCGGGGCCCCCGACATGCCAACGGCGATAGTCTTATGCTGGAAGCGGACGTCGACGCCCAAGCCCGGTACGTCAAGCTGACGGTTAAAAAGCCGGCCACAGCCGGGCGAATTCTGCTGGGCGAAGTGGAAATCGTCGGTGCAGGCACCAAGATGATCGCACCCTCGGCACGCCCCATGCCGCGACCGATGCACGTGAAAAAGACGCTGGACGACGCCCTGTTGGCCGCCGGCGTCGAGTATCTTTATAGCTGTTACCCAACCGATGTGCTTCGCGACGCCCAGGGCAACCTCTGTGGTATCGTGATGGCTAATCGGGCGGGCCGCCAGGCGGTTCGGGCGAAGACGATCATCGACGCCACACCCCGCGCCGTCGTCGCTCGACTCGCTGGTGCCGAGTTCCGTCCCTTCACGACCGGCCTGCACACGTTCAACTTCGTGGTCATCGGCGGCGAAGTCCAGCAGGCCGACAATCTGACGGCGCGAACCGTTGCCCCGCCGTTCGAAGGACCGTTTCCCAATCGGGCGAAGACCTCCAGCGGCACGTTCGAGGTAATCGAGTACACGCTGAAGCTGCCGTTGGCCGACGATAGCTACGCTTCGCTGGCGGCGGCCGAGCAAACTGCCCGGTCGTTGACCTACCATCCGGAGCAACAGTTCACGTCCGACGAATTGTTCGAGATTCCGCCCGACGCAATGTTTGGCTCGGGCAAGTCCGAGTTGGAGCCGTACCGCCCCAAGGGTGTCGCCCGGTTGTTGGTGCTCGGTGGCTGTGCCGACGTGCCACGCGCCGAGGCCGCAAAACTGCTTCGTCCGCTGGCGCTGATGGACTTGGGCCAACGATTGGGCACGGCCGCAGCGGCCGAAGCCAAAACCGTGCCGGCCATCGATGGCGCGAAGATCGCCGGTGTGCCGACGAAAACGCCTGTCGCCAAGGTAGAAATTCGCGAACCGCTCGACGGTGTGCGTTCGGCCGAAGCAAAACGAACCGTACCGCAAGACGCTCGAGCGCTGCCCGTGCTGGGCAACTATGACGTCGTGGTCATCGGTGGCGGTACCGGCGGTGCCCCAGCCGGCATCAGCGCGGCCCGATACGGTGCCAAAACGCTGGTGATCGAGTACCTGCACGGCCTTGGTGGCGTGGGCACGCAAGGTGCCATCTCGACATACTACTGGGGCAATCGCGTAGGTTTCACCGCCAGTGTGCCTGGCAAGGCGAATTGGGTCATCGAGCAGCGAATGCAGTGGTGGCGTCGCGAACTGCTCGTAGCCGGCGGCGAACTCTGGTTCGGCACACTCGGCTGTGGAGCGGTGGTCGACGGCAACCGCGTCGTGGGCGCCGTGGTCACTACGCCGCAAGGCCGCGGCGTGGTGTTGGCCAAGGTGGTGATCGACGCCACGGGCAATAGCGATGTGGCGGCCGCCGCAGGCGCCGACTGCTACTACACCGACGCGTCCGAATTCGGCATGCAAGGCACCGGCCTGCCGGGCCGCCGACTCGGAGAAACCTACAACAACACCGACTTCACGATCGTCGACGAAACCGACATGCTCGACGTTTGGCGAATGTTCGTCTTCTCCAAGGAAAAATACCCACAGGCATTCGACCACGGCCGGTTGATCGACACCCGGGAACGGCGGCGCATTGTGGGTGATTTCACCATCACGATGCTCGACGAGGTTAACGGCCGCACCTATCCCGACTCGATCGTGGCCGCCCGAAGCAACTTCGACACCCACGGCTTCACGATCGATCCCTATTTGCTGCTGGAGCACCCGGGCCACTCGGGTTTCAATGCCTTCATGCCCTATCGTGCGTTTTTGCCGAAGGGATTCGAGGGGATCTTGGTGACCGGCTTGGGTGTAAGCGCTCATCGCGACGCCGTGCCACTGATCCGCATGCAGCCCGACATTCAAAATGGCGGTTACGCCGCCGGTCGGGCGGCCGCCATGGCCGCGGAGGCTGGCGTCCCGCTACGCAAGATCGACATGAAGGCCCTGCAACGGCACCTGGTCGAGATGGGCAACCTGCCCGAGAGCGTGCTTACCGACAAAGACTCCTTCCCGCTGTCGGATGCCGCGTTCGATGAGGCCGTTGCCACACTGGGAACCGAAGGACGCGGAGCGGCCGTGTTGCTGACCGACCCGTCACGAGCGATTCCTCGCCTGCGGAATGCCTATGCGAAAGCGACCAACGCGAACGCCCGACAAACCTACGCCATGGCACTCGCCGTGTTGGGCGATCCGACCGGCGTAGAGACGCTTATCGAGCAGGTTCGCGGTGTCGAGGAGTGGGACAAGGGCTGGAACTACCGCGGCATGGGCCAATTCGGCACGGCACTTAGTCCGTTGGACAACCTGATCGTAGCCTTGGGGCGCACGGGCGACGCGCGTGCCGTGCCCGTGATCGTGGAGAAACTGAAACGGCTCACCGCCGAGCACGATTTCTCGCACCATCGGGCCGTCGCGCTGGCCTTGGAACTGATCGGCGAACTGTCGGCGACCGAGCCGTTGGCCGAGTTGCTCCAGAAGCCGGGCATCGCCGGTTTCGTGTGCGACGGTATTGACGTGGCGAAGCAGCAGGGGGTGCCGGGCGGAACCAACTCGGAAGCCGGCCGTCGCACATCGCTCCGCGAGTTGATTCTCGCCAGAGCCTTATACCGTTGCGGCGACAGCGACAACTTGGGCCGCAAGACCCTGGAAGCCTACACCCACGACCTCCGTGGCCACCTGGCACGACACGCCAGGGCCGTGTTGGCGGAAGACGGCAAGCCATAGAACGAGCTTTCGCCCTGGTTGCCAAGCTTTCTGGCTTGGAAACCAGACGGGCCAGTAACCATCGTTTACCAACCTGTCGGATAACGATTCACCAAAGCCTCCGGTTTCGGCCGGAGGCTTTTCTTATGCCTTCTTCGCCGATAATTCCGACGTGTCGCACCATAGTAACTCCTTCTGTTTCAGTGACTTAATAGGCGTATAGCCAAAATGAATCAAGAGCCTCCCACCACCTAGGGTAGTTGGCAGTCAGCGTGGGTGCGCTATCCTTCATTGGGGGTATTCGACAAGGTTTTCCACCGGTTTGCTGGAGAGGGGAAATTCTGGCGGCCGAACAAAGAGTTGACTATCTTTGGAAAGATGGTTATAATTCTTCACTGGTTTGGTGCGGTTTCGAGGAATTCTCTACCCCACAAGGGCACCTAAGGCCGCCGCGAGAAAAAGGAAGCGGCCAGCGGGCCGTTCATCCGTTAAGCGACGAGGTTAGCAATGACAACCACTTGCGCTCGAATTCACGAAGACATCACCCAATGCATTGGCAATACCCCGTTGGTCCGGTTGCGCCGGCTCAGCGAAGGCTGCGTGGCCACCGTGGCGGGGAAGATGGAAAACATGAACCCGCTCTGGAGCGTCAAAGACCGGATTGGCCGGGCAATGATCGATGCCGCCGAGCAAGATAACCTTATCAAAGACGACACGATCATCATCGAGCCCACCAGCGGCAATACGGGCATCGGCTTGGCCTACGTTTGCGCCGCACGGGGATACCATCTGATGGTAACCATGCCCGAGAGCATGAGTTTGGAGCGCCGGCGTATGCTCAAGGCCCTGGGGGCCGACTTGGTGCTCACCCCGGCGGCCGAAGGAATGCCGGGAGCGGTACGCAAGGCCGAACAGCTCGTCGCCCAAAACGACAATTACTTCATGCCGCAGCAGTTTAAAAACCCGGCCAACCCTGAAATTCACCGGCAAACCACGGCCGAGGAGATCTGGCGCGACACGGGCGGCCAGGTCGACATCTTCGTGGCCGGCGTCGGGACCGGCGGAACCATCACCGGCGTGGGGGAAGTGCTCAAGCAGCGGAAACCCGGGGTGCAGATCGTCGCTGTCGAGCCGGCCAACAGTCCGGTCATCAGCCAACGACGCGCCGGCGAGGAACTTCAGCCCGGTAAGCATACGATTCAAGGCATCGGCGCGGGATTTATCCCCGATGTGCTGAACCTCGACATTATCGACGAAGTCGTTCAGGTGCAAGACGAAGACGCCATGGAGACCTCACGCCGTCTTTCTCGCGACGAGGGGCTGATGTGTGGCATCAGTTGCGGAGCGGCCACGTGGGCGGCGTTGAAGATTGCCCAACGGCCCGACAATGCGGGCAAACTCGTCGTCACCATTTTGCCCGACCTTGGCGAACGCTATCTCTCGACCAAGCTCTTCCCCGAATAGTCCCCAAACGTCTCTCCCGTCTTCGCCCAAGAAACGATCAAGCGGCCCGTCGGAAGAAACCAACGGGCCGCTTGTTCTATAGCAAAGGAGCGAGGGAAAGCCCTGATCGGGACGGGCTTCGGATGCTCTTTCGTTCGCTAACTCACTTGCAGCAAGCGGGCTCGCAGCAGGCGGGCTCACAGGCAGCCGGTTCGCAGCAAGCGGGTTCGCAGCAGGCCGGAGCGCAGCACTTGGCTTTGCAGCAGGCCAACTTGGCCTTCAGGCGGGCCAACAGGCCACAACGCGGCTTGCAGCAAGGATCACAGCAAGCGGGCTCACAGCAAGCGGGCTCACAGCAAGCGGGCTCGCAGCAGGCGGGCTCACAGGCGGCCGGTTCGCAGCAAGCGGGCTCGCAGCAGGCCGGAGCGCAGCACTTGGCTTTGCAGCAGGCCAACTTGGCCTTCAGGCGGGCCAACAGGCCACAACGCGGCTTGCAGCAAGGATCACAGCAAGCGGGCTCACAGCAAGCGGGCTCGCAGCAGGCGGGCTCACAGGCGGCCGGTTCGCAGCAAGCGGGCTCGCAACAAGCGGGCTCACAGCACTTCGGGGCACAACAGCGACCGAGCAAACCGGCCTCTGCAACGTGGGCGCTAAGCAGCATCGCCAAAGCGATTGCCAGGCCCGGCAACATCACGCGACGTTTCATGGGAGGACTCCTTGTTAGGAAAGACCTAGTGGGATACTCACGCAAAATACACGCGGGTACGAACTCTGCGTCAAATCTAGCAGTTGATATCGACCCTGACCTCGGCAGTTCTTAACCAGACACCCTCTTTGTCCCATCTGCCGCATATTCCGCATCCAACTGTAACGGCGAGTACGATTTTGCTGACTCGGACACGTCGACGGTGGAGCTCATCCGTCCGTTTAATCCCAACTTTCGGAATAATCTATCAGTCGAGGCGAGCAGAGAAAGCGCGACTCCCCCGGCGGGCCGGGTCGGCAATCGTCCGACAAACAAGACAGCGGCTTTTTTTCGGACGAATTGGGGGCCACGGCGGCTTTTCCGCCACGGTCAAAACAGCTTGGCCATGGCACCCGTACTTATGTCTGACAAACTCGCCTGGATTTCTCACAACCGATATAGACCACGGAGCCACGGAGGGCACTGAGAAGGTATGGTTTTCTGCGGACCGATGGCCGTTTGGCTGGCGACAGACTGGTGGAGAACAGTCTTCGTAAGTTGTTTCGTACAAACAACTCCGTGGTCTCCGTGCCTCCGCTGTGAGAAATCCGGACTAGCCCATCTGGCGGCGATATTCGCAAGGCGATAGTGGTTTGATTGCTGCACCAAAGCGAAACTCGCGCACGGCCCTTTTGCACGCCTAATTCCCACTCCCCACCATCGGCCGATGCAACGTCATCGCTCAGTTGGGTCTCACTGATGCAATCGACCTGTCGCGAACGGCCCCAGGCCAAAAATCCCCTATGGCTAAGAAAAAGACTTCAGAAGGCAGCCCCAGGCCGACTTGGTAAAGTAAGGTTTTTTTGTTCTGAGAAAGCTCTTTCTAAAGAGACGTCACCGGGGATACCGTGTCGGCCACCGCCAGAACGCTACCTCCCCGGAAAAACGGAAATGTCGGGCACCGTGGCCGCTGATCGGGGCAACTCCCGTCAAAATCGGGTAGCCATCGACTTAGCTAGGTTCCCTGTAGTACTAACTTCAAAGATCGTTAAGTTTTTCACGAAGATTAGCGACCAACGGGAGCGGGTTCCTGCTTCGGTGCCGCAGCACCGGTTTGGCTGGCGGCCCTGCCGCCCTGCGTATTGACACGCAGATTCCGCCAGGCAGTCGGGGGGATCTGGCGGGGGAATAGAAAGAAAAAGGGGGGCTATAGTTATGTCGAACGTGCCAACCGAAAACGCACCGCTCTACTCCTACTTGGCAAGCGATCCCGATCTTGGGGAAATCGTCGAAATGTTTGTCGACGAAATGCCCAATCGAATCGCCCTGCTGCTTGAACAACTCGACGCCGACGACTGGGAGGGCCTGCGCCGCACGGCCCATCAGCTCAAAGGGGCTGCCGGCAGTTACGGTTTTACGCCTGTCTCGCCCTGCGCCGCCGAACTCGAACGAAAGCTCCGGGAAAACGATCCGGAAGAACAAATCCATCAAGCCGTCGACGATCTCGTCTCCATGTGTCGGCGGATGCGTGCCGGTGGACCGGAATAACGCGTCCGAGGAGCGACACGCAACAAGTTGACGTGTCCCACCCGTCCATGGCGTCTCACGGCTGCGGTCCCCGGCGGGTGGGCGCCGGTAGCAACATGCCCGCCGCTGCTTCGGCAAGGGCAGACAGACTGCCCATGGCTCCCACCAATTCAAATGCCGTAAGGCACCCCGTATTTTTCACGGGCAAGGCGTCCCAGTCCGTCCGCGGGCACTTCCACGTGAAATAGTTCTAACAAGCCGAACGGTTCTACCCCTTCGGATGCATCAGTCGCCAAGTTCACCGACCCGCGGCCTGGGTGGTACCTTCCCATCGCGCGGCTTTGCCGGTAGATTTGGCATTTCGGCTTCATGGTAAATACGACAGGGCGGACGGGCCACCAGCCAAACCGGTGCTGCGGCACCGAGGCAGGTACCCGTTTCCGTTGGTCGCTAGTCTCTGTGAAAACGTAACGGCTTCAGGTATTAGTAAACTAGCGCGGAAAGGCATAGACCATGGCAAAGAAAACTATCGAAAGTGTCGACGTAGCGGGCAAGACCGTCTTGATGCGAGTCGACTTCAACGTGCCGCTGGACGACAATCTACAAATCACCGACGACCGCCGCATTCGCATGGCGCTACCGTCGATCAAATCGGTCGTCGATCGCGGTGGCCGAGTGATCCTGATGAGCCACCTGGGTCGCCCCAAGGGTGAGCCGGGCGACGAGAAGTTCAGCCTCAAACCCACCGCCGCTCGGCTCGGTGAGCTGTTGGGCAAAGACGTGGCCTTCGCCGCCGACACGGTGGGCGACGACGCCAAAACCAAGGCCGCCGCATTGAGCGACGGCAACGTGTTGGTGCTCGAAAACCTTCGTTTCAACAAGGGCGAGAAGAAGGGCGACGCCGAATTTGCCGCCCAGTTGGCCGCGATGGCCGACGCCTACTGCAACGACGCCTTCGGCACTTGTCATCGGACCGATGCCTCGATGGTGGCCGTGCCCGAGGCGATGGCCGGCAAGCCCAAGGTGGTCGGGTTCCTCGTGGCCAAGGAAATTCAGTATCTGACCGATGTGATCGCCAGCCCCGAGCGACCCTTTGTGGCCATCCTCGGCGGTGCTAAGGTGTCCGACAAGATCGAAGTAATTCGCAAGCTGTTGGGTATCTGCGACAAGGTGCTCATCGGCGGTGCCATGGCCTACACGTTCTCGTTGGCCCAGGGCGGTCAGGTGGGTAACAGCCTGGTCGAGGCCGACAAGGTGGACTTGGCTAAGGAACTGATTGCCATCGGCGGCGACAAACTCGTCTTGCCCGTCGACACCCACTGCGGCGACGCCTTCAAGGGCGACTGCAAGAAGCTGGTCTGCGAGTCGGGCAAAATTCCTGAGGGCTATGAAGGGCTGGACGTTGGGCCGGAAACCGCCAAGCAATACGCCGAAATCGTCACGGGCGCGAAGACGGTCGTTTGGAACGGGCCGATGGGCGTGTTCGAGATGCCGCCGTTCGATGCGGGTACCAAGGCCGTCGCCCAGGCCATCGCCGACAGCGACGCAGTGAGTATCATCGGTGGTGGCGACAGCGCGGCAGCCATCCAGCAGATGGGCTTCGCCGACAAGGTCTCGCACGTCAGCACCGGTGGCGGTGCCAGCCTAGCGATGCTCGAAGGTCAGAAGTTCGCGGCCGTCGACTTGCTCGACGACGAGTAAACGGACGAATCCATGGTGTGGAATGGGGGGAAATGCTGGCCGCTGAAGCGGCCAGCCCTCCCGACTCCTAACTCGCAACTCCTTGCTCCATCACTCCACACTCCGTCACTCCACCCGCCAGCCTTCCAGGCCGCGTGAGGAGGATACGATCAGCAGGGTTTGGTCGTTGTGTTTGGTTGTGGCGACGCCGCCGATAGGTTGGCCGTAGTTGAACTTGTCCAACGGCGTACCGTCGGCAGCGATGAAGTGTAGCGAACCATCGGCCCCGGGCAGAATCCACTGCTTGGGGCCGTTTTCGTGGATTTGCCCCACGCTGATCGGTTCTGCCGGAAGCTGTGGAATGCCCGGCGGCATCGGGTAGCTCCAAAGCAATTTGCCCTGGCGATTGAAACCAACCACGGTCATTTCGCCCAACTTCTTGGCCGTCTGGCCACAAAATTGTTCTTGCTCGTCGTCCGTCAAATCGGCAATCGCAACCCAGTTGAGCCGCGTGTCGGGTACCTGTACCACGGCCGCTCGCTTGCCCTCCGCATCGAAGCCGGTGAGGCCTCCGTTCTGGTCGATGCAGAACAGCAGCCGCTGTCCTTGGGCGTCGGGCAACCCGATGGCCATTCGCGGGATGTCGGCGATCGAACGGTTCGACCAAAGCACCTCGCCCTTCAGCGAAACGCCCTTCACACCGATCACGTCCCAATAGCTCACGTAGGCCTCGGGGGTGCCGTCGCCGTTCAGGTCGCCTAGCTCTACGTCAGAAATGCCAGCGTGGCGGTTTTCCAACGCGTCTTCGGGATGGTTGAACAGCAAGTTCCATTGTTCATCGAGCAGGTGAAACCGTTGTTCTTGTTGGCCGAGCATGGTGAAGACTGCGTAGTAGCGGTTGCCCTGGGCGTCGACCGTGGTCCGAAGCGTGTTGATAAACTCCATGTCGGCCAACCCCGGCACGGGATGCGTGGCGATCAGCTTCCCGTCGAGGTCCACCTCGGCCACCGATTTCCAACCGTCGATGACCAACAGTCGCGGTGTGCCGTCGGCCGTGTCGACCACGACCACGTTGCCGGGCGCCTTCAGCTCGTCGCACTTGAAGGCCTGCGTCAGCTTGAAGGTCTTCGGTTCGCTCTGCTCGGCGATGGCGGCTTGCGGGAGTTCGTGTTCTTCGACCATCGCTCCGTCGGACACGGCGGCCTCAGCCTGCTTGAGTTGCTCTTCGACCTGTTTGAGTTTCTGACCGTATTCCTCGGCCGCCACTTCAAAGGTATCTTTGCCCTCGATAAGCTGTTGAATGTCGTCTTCCAGTCGAGTAGTCGTTTTTGGGTGAAGACCTTCGATCCAATCTTGCAGTACGCCTTGCCCGTCGAGCACCAGCGTGGTCGGCACATTCTGGGTGCGAAACACTTGCGGCATGGCCTGTTGGGTATCGCGGAGCAACGACATCTGGATGCCCCATTGCTCGGCCGTTTGCTCGATCTTGGCGTTGTCGGCCTCTTGCTCGCCCTGAATATTCACGGCGTAGAAGACCACCTTGTCGTTGTCTTTGAAGGCTTCGGCAACCTCGTTCACCCGAGGCATGTTCTCGTGGCACGGCGTACACCACGTGGCCCAAAAAGCCAGCACCACGATTTTTCCCTTCAGCGATTCGCGTGTGACGGGCGTACCGTCGAGCTGAGTGAACTGGAAGTCGGGCACGGGCTGGCCCAGCAGGTCGGCCGGGCTGGGAGGCGTGAACATCGCCACCTGTCTGGCCCCCTTGGGCATGGCAAACTGAAACGCCACCGGATCGACCGGCTTGTTGAACTGGGCGTCGGTGAAGTCGGCCACCAAGTGGATCTTGTCGAGTTTGTGCTTGAGATATCCCTCCAGTTCGGCCCGCATCGCTTCCGTCGGAAATTCCACCCGCCGCAGGGCGTACGATTGTGGATCGATCCAGAAGACCACCACGCCTTCGGGTCGGGTCAACTGCACACGGTAAAAAGTTTTTCCCTCGATGGTTCCCGGCTCGATCAGGGCCTTTTCCGAAGCACGATACTGGATTGCCTCCAGGGCGTTGTCGTCCAGCAGCATGACAACCCGTTGCGAGGGTGGCATGAACGATTGGACGGGCATATTGCGAGGTCCGTAGAGCCAACTGGTCGACAATTTCTCTGGTGCGTCGCGAGCGACCACCTGGCCCGGAATGTCGTTGATGGCCGCATAGGCTTTCTGGCCGTTGGAAACGACGACCGCCCCGGCCACTTCGAGCCGCGCCTTGTTGGGGCGTTCGACCGTCAGCGAATAGGGCACCGTTGTGCTAATGCCCTCCTGATCCGGTTCGATCGCCAACGTGGCCGTGCCGCGGTCGGCATAGGTCGAAGCCTTGCGATACGTGTCGACCATACGTTTAAGCAGGTCGTCGACAGTGGTCGCAGGCAATTTGCCCGAGCCGCCGGCCGAACTACCATTGCCCGTCGCCTGGGACGATGCGGTTTCGTTGGACTCGGTGGAGGTGTCTTTAGATGTCGACTGGGGCGAACCACAGCCGGTCAGCCAAAGAAGAGCCGCCGCCCAGGCAACACACCAAACGGTTTTAAGACCGACCGGAAAAAAACTTGCCGATTCACCGGGCCGTGTTTCGCGACGGCCCTCGCGCTTCGCCTTGAAAAACGGCAGGTAATTTTTTAGACCGTTCTTAGGGATCAACAACGAGTAGGCTCGTCGAGACATCAGATCGTTCCTTTCGGAGGAATTGTTTTTTGGGTAACGCTTCAGCATTGGGAAGCAAAAGACCGTGAGCTGGTTTCCTTCGTGTCCTTCGCTACCTTGTGGTTTGCGATGGATCGTCCTCGTGCTTGACAGAACGAAACCAACTTCACGGGTTTGTCTTATGGAATACGCAAAAAGATGCGATTCGACGTCGCCCGAGACCATTTTTATCAAGACAGACATTCGAATCTCTGAAAAATTATCCGCGAAGCAGCGGTTTACGTAAAGCTCGACTTCTTGACCCGGGCGGCTACACCCCGATAATGGAAGGTTTCGTTTGTTGATTTACCTGGTTTACCCGACTTGTCTGTTTATGCCGATGTTCGTTTTTCGCTACGGTGCTGACACCTCGATCGACCTCGACATCGCCACGGAGACGCTAGTCGCCCAATGTGGCATCCCCTGGCAAAAGCCGGTGGCCGACATCGATCTCGCGGTGGCCGAGGCCATCGAAAAACCTTTGGGGTGCCCGCCACTGAAGGATTTTACGACGCCGGGGGATCGGGTGGTGATTGCGCTCGACCACGGCATTACCCAAGTGCCCCAGGTTACCGCAGCGGTAGTCCGCGCCGTGATCGACACGGGGATCGACCCCGATGGGATTTCCGTATTACGACCGCCAAGCGATGTTGGCGCCGCGAGCCCCTTGGAGTTACTTCACGAGTCGGTTCGCCAACGTATTACCCTACAAACCCACGATCCGGCCAATCGCGATATGTTGGCCTACTTGGCAGCCACCGAAGCTGGCGATCCCGTGATGATCAACCGTTGCCTGCACGAGGCCGACTTGATCGTGCCGATCGGTTGGGCCAACTCGTTGCATGCGGCGGGATACTATGGCATTCACACGGGCATATTCCCCGGTTTTTCCGATGAGAAGACCCAGCGGCAATACCGCTCGCCGGGAACGCTTCGGGCGGAAAGTGATGCCAAGCACACACTGATCCTGCAGACCGAGCAGGTAGCTTGGCTCCTGGGTCTTTACTTCACCATCCAGTTGGTGCCCGGCCCGGGCGACATGGTCCTCGCAGTAGTGGCCGGTCAGGTCGACGAGGTCGCCCAGCGGACACGAGAGCTCTACGACGCCGCCTGGCAAACGACCGTGCCTCGCCGTGCCGAACTGGTGGTGGTTGGTGTCGAAGGCGGACCGGCCCAGCAGACGTGGGAAAATGTAGGTCGGGCAGTGCAAACCGCCACGGCATTGGTCGAAGAGGACGGAGCGATTGCCGTTTGCTGTGAACTGGCCGAACGGCCCGGCCCGGCCATGCAGCGGCTCATTGGCGCCGAATCGCTGGCCGAGCTGCGCAAGAGTGTCCGGCATCACAAGCACGTCGACAGCTTGCCCACGCTCGAGTTGGCCGAAGCCCGACAACGAGCGAGGATTTATTTCCGGAGTCGTTTGGAGGCGTCGGTCGTGGAAGACCTTGGGATGATGCCGTTGGAGACCGACGATGAGTTGGTGCGTTTGGTTGCCCAGCACAAATCGTGTACGCTGATGTGCGGAGCGGCTCATGTCATGCCGAGTTGTTCGGACAATGCCGAAGGGTCTTCGCCCGATGTTACTACGAAGCGTGAACATGGTCGCTGAAGCAACCGTGCCTCGAAGCGATCAAGCCTCGCTGGCAGAATCCAAGCATTCCAAATCATAAATCCCAAATCATAACTCCAGTCCCCCCATGCCCGACCTTGCCGCGACGATTGGCCGAAACCTTGCCGAGATCCGCCAACGCATTGCCGAGGCGGCCGCTCGCAGTGGGCGGTCGGCCGACGACGTGACACTCGTCGCGGTTACCAAATACGTCGAGGCGGACGTCGTCCGCGCGGTGGTCGAAGCGGGAGTTACCGTGCTGGGAGAAAGCCGCCCGCAGCACCTTTGGGCGAAGGCCGAAGCGCTGGCCGACTTGCCCATTCGCTGGCACATGATCGGGCATCTTCAGCGCAATAAAGTGCAGCGCACTGTTCGGCTGGTGAAAATGATCGAGTCGGTCGACAGCCTACGTTTGCTCGAGGCCATCGACGCGGCCGCCGCGGAACCAGAATGTGAAGCCCGTGTACCAGTCCTACTCGAGGTAAACGTCTCGGCCGAGCAGTCCAAGTACGGATTCGAGCCGGGCCAGCTTCCCGGACTGCTCGAAGAACTGACCAATTACCCCAACGTGGAAGTCCGCGGCCTGATGGGAATGGCCGCTCTGGAAGGGGGACTCGACGCCGCGCAACGCGATTTCGCCGCACTGCGAGAACTCCGCGACCGGCTTCGCTCGGCCTGCCCTGAAGGTATCACGCTCGACGAGCTTTCCATGGGCATGAGCCGCGACTATGAAATCGCCATTGAACAGGGGGCCACGATTGTGCGCGTGGGCTCGGCAATCTACGACGAACCGTGATCGATCTGCAATCACATCCTGAAGGTACGATTTTGCCCGTTCGGGCGCAGCCGGGCGCTCGCAAGAACGAACTCCGCGGCGAACACAACGGGATGCTTCGGGTGTGCGTAACCCAAGCTCCCGAGAAGGGCAAAGCCAACAAGGCCATCATCGCTCTGCTAGCGAAACAGCTTGGGCTGCGAAAGGCACAATTTGAACTGTTCAGCGGAGAAACCTCATCTCAAAAGCGCTTTCTAATCCGCGAAATCACGCCCGACGACTTGGCAAAAAAACTCGATTGTGCACAATAGCGCGAAACCATTAGCCCTCAATGGGCAATACCCAACGCATCCATTGAAGGAGCCCCCCTATGGCGCAGCTGCAACTCCGGCCGATGACTCCTGGCGACCGTGATGAGGTAGCCGAACTGATTTGCGTGTCGACTAACTACTGGTATCAAACCAACCGGGGGTTCTCGGTCTTTCCCGGAGGACCTGAACACACGGAGGTTTACTTCGACGTCTACGAAACGCTCGATCCCGGCTGCGGGCTGGTGGCTGTCAACGAACGTAACGGTCGGCTGATGGGCTCCTGCTTCTATCATCCCCGGCCGACTCACGTGTCGCTGGGAATCATGAATGTGCATCCGAACTATTTCGGGCAAGGCGTAGCTCGGGCGTTGCTGAAGTTCATCCTCGACTTCGCCGATCGCGAGCGGAAGCCGGTACGCCTAGTTTCCAGCGCGCTGAATCTCGATTCTTTCTCGCTCTACACTCGAGCGGGCTTCGTGCCGCGGCGCACGTTTCAAGACGTGTACGTTGACGTGCCCGAAGAAGGACTCCCGATCGACCCGCCGACGGCCTCCCCCATCCGCGAAGCCACGATCGACGACGCGCCGGCTATGGCCGCCCTGGAACATAAACTTTGCGGCATCCAGCGCGAGAGCGACTTTCGCTATTTTCTCGACAACAACGACGGCTTCTGGCACGTCTCGGTGTGCGAAGGAGCGAAGGGAACGATCGACGGCTTCATGGCCTCTTGCGCCCATCCCGGGTGCAACATGATTGGGCCTGGTGCAGCGCACACCGAACGGCAGGCCGCGGCGTTGATCTGCGCGGAATTAGACCGCCACCGAGGCCGCAGGCCGGTGATGTTGCTGCCGGTCGACTGCGACCGATTGGTGCGCCAGGTTTACTCGTTCGGCGGCCGCAACTGCGAGATGCATCTCTGGCAAGTCCGTGGCGATTGCCCTGCAATTACCGGCGTTTCCATGCCCACGTTTCTGCCCGAGACGGCGTAGGGCTTCGTCGGGCTTTGTCTCGCCGCAGGTGGTGCGGAGACAACGATTTGTGGGAATATCTGGACGAATTCTCGGCTTGACCCCCCCAAAGGTTTGCGGTGTAATGCGTGGCCGGTGTGCTGCGGCTTTTTGGCCGGCGAGTCGACGTTGGAACCAACCGATAGAACATGGCCTGCCCTAATCTGATCGAACACTCAGTGCCGCTGCTGATTGGCGGGTATCCCAAGTCGGGCACGACCTTGCTGCTAGCTTTGCTGGATTACCATCCGCAACTGGTCGTCTTTCCCGAGGAAACCCGGTTCTCGCACATGGTGTTCCCCCATGCCGAGAACTGCAGTTGCGACTACGTGCTCAAGGAGACGGGCGTACACATTCTTGGTAACGGCGCGTTCCATTGGCCCTCAGGCTGGCGAGACTATTCCCAGATCGACTTCGCGCAATACGGCCAGTTAGTCCGCAGCTACGTGGCCGAACGGGCTGCCACCGGCGAAGTGCTGCTCGAAGCCGTGCTGAACGCCTACGCCGTCGTTACCCAGCAGCCAAAACGAAAGTATTGGGTGGAAAAAACGCCCGGCAACGAATTCCAGCTCGGCCGCTTGCGGCGCCGCTGGCCCACCATGCGGGCAATCTACATCGTTCGCAATCCATTGCAGAACTTTCATTCCTACGGCAAAAAACAAGCCGCTGGCGGTTTCTCCCTCACGCCGGAGAAATTCGTTCTGCGGTGGCTGAAGAGCTTGGCTGCGTGGGACCGGTTTACCCAAGACAATCCCAACGCCCTGCTAATGCGCTACGAGGATCTGGTGACCGATCCCAGGGCAACGCTGGAAGAAGTCTGCCGGTTCCTGGAAATCGAGTGGAACGACACATTGTTGCGCCCCACGCGCAACGGTGCGTTTTGGTCGGGCAACTCGATGCACGGCGAGGTCTACCAAGGCATCTCTCCGGCCGTGCTCGATAAATACCGGCAAGAACTCACCGCCGAGGAAATCGGCTTCCTAGAAACGTGGCTCGCGCCCACCATGCAGCGTTTCGGCTGGCCGACACAGGCGCGACACGGCGCGACGAAGTACTTCAGCCCCCACAGCGGCTCGATCCCCTTCCGTGCCCGAATGGCGTTTTACGACCTTACTGGGCGCGCGGCGTAGAAATCGTCTCGCAGCTTTCAAGCCGTGCGGCGAGACTTCAACCTGCGTCTCGACACGAAGAGGCAACACACAACGGCGGCGATCAGCAGGGCGAGCGTGCCCGGCTCAGGCACGGCCGAGACGGCGTAGCCGCTGAAGCCGGTGACCGTGAAACTGGCGTACTGCCCGTCGTAGGTTAGGTCGGAGGCCGCGTACTCGGTCCACCCTTCGGTTTCGTCGTAGTGCCACAGATTCAAGTCCGACCGAGAAAAACCTGCTCCCACGTCGAACGAGAGATACGCCGGATCGCCTTCGGCATAACCGTCGCCGGTAAGCTCGAACGTCCATCCCCCAAGAAGCGACTGGTCGCCCAGCAACGTTTGGAGGCTGGTCAGTGTGGTGCCATCAATGGCCGTAGCGGTGACGTTCAACGTGACAGATTCGTCGGCCGCGAGGAAGCTGGCCCCGACAGCCCAGCCGGTCGCGGCATCGACAACCGACAGCCGTTGCGTATCGTGCAAGTTGATCGTGACCGCCGAGCCCGACGAACCCGATTGAACGGTCGAAACGGTGAACTGGTGGGTGCTACCGTCCCAGGTTCCACCGATTGCCTGATACACTCCACTACCACTCCAAGTGCCGGCAGCAATAGGCGAATAGACATTGCCCGCATCTGCTCCCGCTCCCGAAAAAACGCGGACTGTCCCGTCGTTCACGATTCCCTCCCAGCCAATGTTAAGTAGACTCTCGCAGCCTACGTCGATGGCCAGTAGTGATTTGTCGTTCAACGAAACGGATGATGCAGTGACAAACCCGCCACCCGTGACACTCAATGTTCCCTGGCCCAAATAGTCGATGAAGAGTGGGCCGCTGTTCCAGGTCGAGCCCGCGCCGTCGATCGTCACCGTACCGGTCGAGCCAGTGTTGCAGCCAATGAAACCGGCGGCGCTGCTGACGGTCGCACCGCCCGTGATACTCAGCATTCCGTGGCCAAAGTTGCCAACAACAAGTCTTCCGCTGTTGGTCCAGGTCGAACTTGCTCCGTCGATCATCACCGTGCCGGTCGAGTTGGATTCGTAGCCGATGTAGCTCGCGTCACTGTTGACAACCGCGTCACTCGTGATGTTCAGCGTCCCCCGGCCAAAATTGCCGACAACTAGTCTTGCACTGTTGGTCCAGGTCGAGCTTGCGCCCTTTACCAACACCAAACCCGTTGCACCGGCTTCGTGGCCAACGTAGCCGTGGTGTGAGTACAAGTTGCTACCGCCGTTGACCTCCACGGATCCTATGGCGGTCTTCCCGACGTAACCGTCTGTTGAATCGGTCCACGTAGTTGGGATGGCCGGGTCAACGTTTCCGCTGTGCGATACCTCAGCACGAACTGCTGAAAGTTGACTCGCTAGTGACAAGATCGCTAGGAGAACACCGCCCGTTGCGTTGAACCGTTTCATTGCCGACTATTTCACAAGAGTTGCAGATGGCATCAGAGGTGCCAAATCGGGAAGGTGGAATCATCTCGCCAGCCAGTGGACGTAAATCTCCACAAAGATCTACTGTACTTACCACCCTGAAAATGTCAATACTTTAGGGGGCATAGCACCGTAAGCCAACATGGCGTCGTGGGTAGTCGCAAACGTTGAACTGGACACACTATCCATCAGGGCGCAAAAAGAACCCCGCCGGCTAGCTTTCCAGTGGGGACAGGAGAGCACCCCGGCCAGGAATCGAACCTGGAACCTACGGCTTAGAAGGCCGTTGCTCTATCCAATTGAGCTACCGGGGCAGAGGACCGAAGACGGTCGGAGGGGGCCAGCGGCGAAACGCCAACCGACGCCGGTTGGGCGTCTCGCTGCGGCCAACATGCCCTCATCGTACCTCAAAAACCAGGTTCAGGCCATCCGGGCTGCACGGCGGAGGTGTTGGATTTCTCGCAACACAGGAATTGCCCGTGGAGGCGCTGAGTTGGGAAATCGGAGGGCGGGGGATAGCGAAAAGATGAGGGGGGCTTTGGCGTGTACCACGCAGGCTGACGTTCGTCTTGCGCGAGGCGGCGGCGAATGCCAGGTTTCGATCTCTTCAGCCACTTCGTGCCCTCACCCCCGGCCCCCCCCCAGAGGGAGAGGGGAGGAAGCTGCGGTTCCGGCCATTTCTTTGTCTGCCGGCTGTTTTATTTCTTTGCAGTGGTCTTCTGCAGTTGGCGAATGAAGACCTTCATGAAGGGCGTGTTGTAGTCGTGCCAGGTGCGGCAGCTGATTAGGTTGCCGTCGACGACGCACGGCTCGTCGACGTACGTACCACCAACTTGGGTGATGTCCATCTCGCACTTGCCCACGGTGGTCATCTTGCGGCCCTTGAGCACGCCGGCGGCGGCTACGATCTCGACGCCGTGGCATACGACGGCCACCGGCTTCTTGGCCTTAAAGAAGTGCCGGGTGACGCGCATCAGGTCTTTGTCGTAGCGGAGGTATTCCGGCGCCCGACCTCCCGAGAGGAACAGCCCGGCGTAGTCTTCCGGCTTCACGTCGCGGAAGGCCACCGTGGCCGTGATGTGGTAGCCGGGGCCTTCTTGGGTGATGTCCCAGGGGATGTTGGCCTCGGGCGGTACCTCGTGGGTGACCATGTGGTACATCCGGGCGTCGGGGCCGGTTACGACCACGTCGTAGCCCTCTTCTTGCAGGCGGAAGAAGGGATACAGGGTGTCGACCACTTCGGTCGCATCGCCCACGGGCATGAGTATCTTGGGACGCACTTTCGTGGTTTTCCCTTTATCGTCTTTCCTGGAGTCTTTATTCTCGTCGGCCATGACACCAGCGCCCATCAGGGCGAGCGCCGCCGGACCGACAGCCAGCATTTGGCACAGTTCGCGTCGATTCATCGGATGTATCCTCTCGTATTGCTTGGGTTAACTATGGTTATGGTTCAGGTGATGGTCGCCGGTCAGCGAATGCCGGCTTGCCGCATGGCGGCTGCTATGTTGCGATAACAGGTCTGCGCAGCCACGAGCGGATCGTAGTCGGGCTTTCGCCAGACCATGCTGCTGACTTCACAGCAAACGGCGCCGCGGTAGTTGGCCTTTTTGAGACGGCGAAAGATGCTCACGAAGTCGATCTGCCCGTTCTCGCCCGGCAGACGGAATTCCGCCCGATCGCCGTTCATCACCACGTCTTTCACGTGGACAAACGCTGCATAGGGTAAAAGCATGTCGAGCGTTTCGTTCAGCGGTAGATCGCGAAAGGCGTAATGGCTGTAGTCGTAGACCACTTTGATCCAAGGGCTGGCCACCTGCTTAAGCAGCCAAACGGCCTGCTCCGGCCGATCGACCACATGTGAACGATGCGGCTTCACGGCGATAACCGTTTGCGTGGCTTCGGCCACGTCGGCCCAACCGCCCAGGTTATCGCGCAGCCGGGTGCGGTCTTTTTCCCAGTCGCCTCCGCCCATGGTGGTTTCGACCACCGGCGGACAGTCCGGCGAAAGATCCTGTCCCAATTCGGCCGCACGGCGAAGCTGCTGCCGGGCGTCTTTCTGCTTCGCTTCGTCGGTACCCAGGTCGATGTGCTCCAGCAGACTGGCAAGGCCCAAACCCTCGTCGCGGAGTACTTTGGCGAGCTGCCGTCGCGCACCGGCCGAAAGCTCCTGCGGCTGGCAACCCCAGCCGGGAATCAGGCATAGCTCGACCGCATCGAAACCCATGGCCGATAGTATTGGCAGGAACTCCTCGGGCTTTTTTCCTTTGGCCCCATAGAGGCCGAAACCGAGGGGAATGGTTGGCTTGGCGGTTGCTTCGCTTTTGGAGCCGGTGTCGGCCAGGGCATATTTCGTGGCCAGGCTGAACCCCAGTCCACGGATGGCCGCCGTCAGCAGGAAGTCGCGCCGTTCGATCGATTGGGTTGATTTTGCCATGGCGTTTCTCACGCTCCTTCCGGCACGGCCCAATGGCCTTCGCGGTAGCTTCGTCGGGCAAGTTGGTTGGCCTCGGGGTCGTCGACGATTTGCTCGCTCTGTGGGTCGAACTTCACGGAGCGCCCCACCCGGGCAACGATGTTGGCCAGATGGATCAGCGTGGTCGAGCGGTGGCCGGTTTCCAGGTCGGCGTTGAGCTTCGCGCCGTTGCGAATGCCATCGAGGAAGTTGGCCGTGTGCTCGGGAATCGAATAAAAAAGCTCGCCTTCTTTGAGGAGCTTGTCGCGCGGGCCGAACATCTTCCAACCAACACGCTTGCCGAAGAGAATCCACCCTTCGGTGCCGTAGAACGCACAGCCGTCTTCGATGCCTTCGAGCGTGTAGGGCGTCCAAATTCGCTGTTCGTAGATCATTGCCCTTTTGTGCGGAATCTTCCCGTCGCCGGGCCATTGGAAGACAACTTGCTGGGTGTCGGGGAATTGCTGATCGTCGTCGAACGCCATCTTGTCGCCGTAGCCGGAGCAGCGCGTGGGGTGTTCGTCGACACCGAGCACCCAGCGGCAGATGTCCATTTCGTGGATGCCGTCGTTGCCGGCGTCGCCCGTGCCGAAGTCGTACCACCAGTGCCAAGTGTAGTGGTGGCAGTTTTTCTGGTAGGGCCGCATCGTGGCGGGTCCTACCCAGGTGTCGTAATCGAATCCGGTGGGCGGTTCACACGGTTTCTCATGCCCGATGTTTTTCCGCCGCTGGCTATTCCAAGCCTTGGTCATCAACACTTGGCCGATGGCCCCTTCACGGACCATTTGCACGACGTCGCGGATTGGTGCCGTACTGCGGCTTTGGGTGCCAACCTGGACCACACGGTTGTAACGCCGAGCGGCTTCGATCATCAGCCGGCCTTCGCGGATGTTGTGCGAGCAGGGCTTTTCGCTGTAAACGTGTTTGCCGGCAGCGCAGGCGAGGATCGTGGCCGGGCCGTGCCAGTGGTCGGGCGCGGCGACCACCACGGCGTCGACCGCCCGATCGTCGAGAATCCGGCGAAGGTCGCCGACCTTTTTGCCGGCCTTCAGTCGGGCTTGGGCCTTGGCGGCTCGGCTTTCGTCGGGGTCGCAGACGTAAGCCACGCGGCAACCGTGGTTGCGCAGGGCTTCGGTGACCGACTGTCCTTGCCCTCCGCATCCGATAAGCCCTACGACGGGCAACTCGTTGGCCTTGGCGGCATGCACGGCAGGGGCCGCGGCGGCAAGCGCGGTCGTGCCGAACAGGCCGGCTGCGGAATTCTTCAGAAACTCCCGACGAGATTTTTGGCTCATCTATCGATCCTCACAGCTGGAATGGTTCAAGGTGGGATACGTTCGTGTGGGTAGGTAGTGTGTGCCACTGGCTGCTTGTCAGCCAGTGCTGGCCATGGGTGCGCAAATTACCCCAGCTAGCCGGCGCTGGTGTTTTGCGCAATCGGTGGTGTCGGGCGCGACCAGCGGTCGCGCCTTTTTGATATCCATTCGAGCGCCTTTGGGGTGCCAGGGGCAACCTGTCTGGCTCCTTGTTCGGCAAGGGCGGGCAAGCCGCCCATGGCACCCGCGCCCCCTAACCCCTCGTCTCTAGTCCCTTAACTCCACTACTGATTCGCCTTCGACCAGCGTCGACGCAACGGTCAGTTCCATGTCGGTTTCGGTCTGTTGCTGCACGAGCCGGTTGGCCAGTTGGCGTACGGCGAGTCGGCCTAGTTGCTCGGCGTGGATGTCGAAGGTGGTTAAGCTCGGGTGCAGCGCCGCGATCAGCGCACGGTCGTTGTTGCCCGAGATCACACTCATCTCTTCTCCGATCTTCACACCGCGCACGCCCAGTGCTCGATAAACGAGCGTGGCCACGCTGTCGGCCACCGCGAAGATGGCCGTGGGACGAGGTTGGGCGTCTAATACCTGGTCGACCAATCGCTGTACGGCCTCGACGTGCAGCGGGGGTGTAAGCGGCAATTGCCAACCTTCGTCCGGCGGCTGGCAGAAGCAACTCACCTTGGCGCCAAGACGCCGTGCGCGAGCGATGAACCCGTCTTCCCGGCGAATGAACAACACGTGGTCGGGCTTCGGGTTGACGATGGCCAGATGCCGGTGGCCCCGTTCGACGAGATACTCAGCGGCTGCCGTGCCAGTACCGTAGTCGTTGGACACCACCGCATCGCCCCGACAACCTTGCGGCCGTCCGACAACCCAAACGGCGGGCAACTCCTGGAGCATTTGCAGCAACTTGCTTTTCAGCGAAATCAGAGCGTTGCCTTGCAGGGGTCCGTGGAGAATGACGCCGTCTAGCGAAAGGTTTTTCAGTGTTGGTGGAGGATCGTTGGGGTGGGGGACGTGAAACAGTCGGAACTCTGACCCCACTTCCGACAGGGCTGCTTCCGCCCCGTTGATGGCAGCGGCGATGGTAGGCAACGCTACTAGCGAACGGTCCAGCCCGAGGGTGATCATGGCCACTTTCTGACTGGACAGGGTGATCGACGTGTCGAGCCGACGGTGCGACTTGCGGCGCCGGTACTTCAGTTCCTCGGCCACGCGGCGGATCCGAGCGGCGCTCTGTTCGCTGATGGCCGGGTGGCCGTTCAGTGCCCGACTGACTGTACTGACCGAAAGGTCCACCACCTCGGCGATTTCTTGCAGTGTGACTTTCATGGAGTCGAGTCTACCCATTCTCTCCCAAGAATGCAAACAGGCGACGCAATTTTCTTGCACACTAATGCAAGTTTGCGTCGCCTGTCTCACGAAGGGAGCCGTGGCGGACTCTGGTTGCCGGCGAATTACGTGATGCTTGGCGTTTCACTCGTCCCCAAGCCGGAGCTTGGGAACAGGGAAATTGGGAACAGGGAGTTTCGGGCCAGGAAGGCGTTTACCAACGTCCTGAGCCGGTACCGTGTTTCGAGTTTCGAATGTCCTCAACGTAGGACATCAGTTCTGCAGCATCGCCAGAAGGTCGGCTTTGCCGGCTAGGCCCACGTGCTGCGAGGTGATCTGGCCGTTCTTGAACACCATGATGCTGGGGATCGATCGAATACCGTATTGCATGGCCAGGTCGGGACTGTGGTCGACATTTACCTTGACGACCTTTGCGTTGGGTGTTTCCCGGGCTACTGCTTCGAGCGTTGGCGCGAGCATCTGGCACGGGCCACACCAGTCGGCATAGAAATCGACCAGTACGGGCACATCCGACTGCAATACCTGGTTGGCAAAAGTGGCATCGGTGGCGTGTTTTACGCTTCGAGACGTTTGGGCTGCATTCGACATGACTTCTTTTTCCTCTTTCTGGATTTCCGATAGTGCTTGGTTTTTGTTGAATTCGCTCCGGCCGAGCAGACAGCCGGATGTCCACTGGCAGTAGGCCAACGCGCTGGCCACGCCCACAATGGCGATGGCGAGAGGCGTTTTCCAGTTCGCACGAGTATTCTTTTTCATCGCGGTGTTCCTCTTCTTCCTTCCGTTCGATTCACGAGATCCTTTCTGACACGATGGTCTTCATGCATTTGGATGCCGTCGTGGCGGTGTTGGTTACACGACCTTGACGAGCGTCCCGCGACAGAAAGAAACGTGTTCGTGCTTCATCGGTCATTGGGGTCCGCGTCTACGATTGTTCGCACCTCGGAAGTGGCCCCACCTTTTCTGTTTCGATATCCATTCAGGATTCCGATCGAACCGTTTTGGCGACCATTTCTTCCACGACCGATTTTTCGAGGCCGATGCGGTTGGCCGCAGGCAACGCGGCGATCATTGTCCGAAAGCTATACTTTGTTGACTTTATTATTGAGGCCTGCATAGCCAATGAGCGGAAGGCGACCAACGGGAGCCTGGATTTCCAGGCGTTCGGCTCTCCGAAGCGATCATTATTCATGCAGGTATCAATAAGACGGTAGTGGTTTGCCATGCCGCGCTTTCTTGGCAAGACATGGCATTGGCTGACTATTCGATCAGCGTGGTTGTGCGACGCGCAAGGAACCACCGCGCGACGTTTCAACCGGGGAGGCAGACGCGATGACGACTTCGGCCACGGCTGAAAATCCGGTAGAGTTCCTCACGCCCGATTCCGGCATCGACTTGGGGATTTTTCCGCTCAAAAAGAGAGCCGTATTGACGCGGATAGCTCGCAAGGTGGGCGCAACCCAATCGCTCGATGAGGTGATGGACTTCCTCTTTGAGGCAAGCCAGCCGCTTGGCGCCTGCGACCGAATGAGCCTGGCATTCTTGGAGGAGGACGGTTACCACCTCGTGTCGCGTTACGTGCGAACGAACTACAGCCCCCTGTTGTTGGGAAAGGGGTATGCCGGCGACATTGGGCGAAGTACGCTGGGACGAGTCATCCAGTCGGGCGTGCCGCGGATTATAAACGACCTGCAGGAATACGCGGAACAGAATCCGGGTAGTCAGGCAACGCGTTTGCTGTTGAAAGAGGGAATCCGTTCGAGCATGACTTGCCCGTTGAGTGTCGATGGCCGGCATGTAGGCGTTCTCTTTCGCAACTCGCGCCATCCGAATGCGTACAGCAAAATGCAGATGCTTTTCCACCAGGCGGTCGTGGAAAGGATCAGCGAGGTTGTCGAAAAGGCCTACCACATCGAACAACTGACCGACGCCAAGCGGGCCTACTTGGAAACACTCGGTTTCGTAAGCCATGAGCTACGAAATCCCGTGGCCTCGATCCTGGTCAACGCCGGATTGCTGGCCGACGGACTTCTCGGGGAGATGCCGCCACAGCAAGCACAGGAGGTTCAACGCATTATTGCGAAATGCAACTACCTGATGGATCTGATTCGCGAGCATCTGGATTTGGCGCGGATTGAAGATGGGCAACTCAGTTTCAACGTGAATCCGCAAGCTAGTCTGGTACTCGACGTAATCGATCCGGCAATCGAAGTCGCCCGATCCGTGCTCGAAATGAAACAAATGTCTATTGAGGTGATTCCTCCTAAGGACGAAGCAAGGATTGAGTGCGATCCAGAACTGCTGAAGATCGTGCTGGTCAATCTCTTGAGTAATGCAGCGAAGTATGGACGACAAGGTGGAAAGGTTCGTATCCGCTGGCAAACATCGGACACAGGCGTGACGGTCGCGGTGTTCAATGAAGGCGTCGGATTCCCTGAGTCGGAACGACCACGGCTGTTCCGCAAATTCTCCCGGCTGCAGACTCCGGAACTGCTTAGCGAGAAAGGAACTGGCATCGGGCTGTACAACGTCTGGCGCGTTGTCCAATGCCACGGCGGGCAGATCAAGGCAGAAAGCCAGGCGGGACAGTGGGCCGAATTCACGTTGACTATTCCTCAACCGTTGCCGACGAGTCTGGCTGAGTGATGCTCTCCTTCCGGTTTCGATAAAACGCGACGACGGCGCGGCCATTCGCCGCGCAGGAAGTGTGACGATGAACGGTTTTTCACACGGAAAAGATACCGGTCTAATAGTGGTCCGCACCACAATCTATGCGGTCGTTTTCGTGGCGAGCGAAATGTTGCTTGTCGAGAACGCCATGGCCTGGACATTGCCTTCGCAAACCGCGGGGGCGCTCATGGCTGCCTGGACGGAAACTGGCTCCCTTGGGAACGCGCGGCCCTTGTTCTCGTTTTCGACGGCAGCAGGCATCGGTCTGAGTCTGTTGGTGCTCTGGGTGCTGGCCACCACGGCGGGCGTTGCCGTATATCGGCAGATTCGGGATCGCAGGGCAGTGCGGCGGTTTGTCGACGAGAACCGGCAGCGAGTTATTAAGCAGCTGGCGAAGCCTAAGGGTTCGCATTCGATGCCGAAGTCTGACGAAACAGCATCTTTCTCGTCCGCTTCGTCGAGGGCTTCGTCAGCGTTCGGGCTGGAGGTTGCGCCGGCCTCCGACGCGGCGCATGTTTCCGATAAGGTCGCAGAATTTCCCCACGATATTGAGGCCAGTGAGGCGGTTGTCGAGAAGATAGCATACGGCCAAACGGAGGGGCAAAAACTCCCAAAGGTGCTTTGTATCGACGACGACCCTGATTTCTCTCGGGCAGTTAAGCTCCGGCTTGAACCCTATGGCGTGGACGTTATTCGGGCGTTCAGCGGAGAACAGGGGTTTTGGATGGGGCTCGACGAAAGGCCCGACGTGATCATCACCGATCTGAAGATGCCCGACGGCGAAGGCAACTACGTGCTGGGCCGCTTCCGAGGGCATCCGTTGACAGAGAACATTCCCATAATTGTTATGACGAGCAACGCCAATCCCGGCGTAAAGCGGCAGATGCTCGGCATCGGTGCCGAAGCTTATCTGACCAAACCGCTGGTGTTCGACGAACTGTTGCGCGAATTGCGGCAATATCTCACGTTGCCGCGAGAGCCGCAGCCAACAAAGCATCTGGCAGAGGTTCTCTGAGTTGGCCCTGATACAATTCGGTCGTTGGGCCTAACTCATCGGCCGTCCGTTGTGTTGGCTCATTTGCCGGGCGATCAATAGGGCCATTTCGAGCGACTGCTCGTAATTGAGTCGTGGGTCGACATCGCTGTGGTACGCCCGACTGAGATCGGCTTCGGTCAGTCCTCTCGCGCCGCCGATACATTCGGTAACGTTCTCGCCGGTCAGTTCGAAATGCACACCGCCGAGCCACGAGCCGAGGCGGTGGTGGATCTCAAACGCCTGGTTTAGCTCGCTAAGGATGTTGTCGAAGTCGCGAGTTTTCACGCCGCTGGCGGTGTTGATGGTGTTGCCGTGCATGGGATCGCAGCACCAGAGAACGGTCCTTCCCGCTCGTTCGACTGCTTCGATCAACGCGGGGAGATGGGCTTCGATCCGGCCGCTGCCGAAGCGATGGATCACGATCAACCGGCCGGGCTCGTCGTCAGGGTTGAGGATGTCGATCAGTTCGAGCAATTCGTCAGACGAGCAGGACGGACCCACCTTTATTCCGATCGGATTCGTGATGCCGCGGAAGAACTCGACATGCGCCCCGCCGGGATCCCGGGTGCGGTCGCCGATCCAGGGCAGGTGCGTGCTCAGGTCGTACCAGCCGGTGCGACGCGGTACCTGTCGGGTTTGCGCCCGTTCGTAGTCTAGATGTAGACCTTCGTGGCTGGTAAAGAATTCCACACGGTCGAGTTCGCCGATGCGCCGGCCGGCCATCGTTTCCATGAACGTGACCGATTCGCCGATCGACTGCATCGTTTGCCGATAGTCGGTCGATTGGGCCGAATGGTTGACGAAATCGAGGTCCCAAAGCTCGGGATGCCGCAGGTCGGCGAAGCCACCGTCGATCAGGCCGCGGATGAAGTTCAGCGTCAGCGCGGCGCGTTCGTATCCTCGCAAGAGCAGTTCGGGGTCGGGTCGCCGGGCTTCCGGGGTGAACTCCCGATAGTTGATCAGGTTGCCGCGAAAGCTAGGCAAGGTGACGCCGTCACACGTTTCGGTGTCTGCCGAACGGGGCTTGGCGTATTGCCCCGCAAAACGACCCACGCGAATCACCTTGCGGTGGCTGCCGTAGGCGAGCACCAAGCTCATTTTCAACAGAATCTTCAGCTTGTTGGCGATGTGGTCACTTCGACAATCGTCGAAGCTTTCGCAGCAGTCGCCACCTTGCAGCAAAAACCGCTCGCCCCGGGCGGCTTCGGCCAGTTGCTGCTTGAGGTTCTCGACCTCCCAACTGGTGACCAGCGGCGGCAACTTGGCCAGGCGAGTTAGTGCCGAGTCAAGCGCTTCCGGGTCGGGATAGCCAACCCGTTGCGTCATCGGCATGCGTTTCCAGGAATCGGGCGACCAGGGTTGCGTCATGGCCAGCGATTGGTCAGGGGGCACGGTTCGCAGCCACCATGGGCTGCATCCGGCGGATGGGAGGGAGGGGATAATATCTTTTGAGCATAGTTGGCCGGGCCGAAGGGGTCAACGTGGGGTCGCTTGCCCGACCGTGCGATCGACGGCAATCGATGCCCACCGGCAGACGAACCGGCATTTTCGGAACTCCCCACCAGACGGGCTTTCACTGCCCGAAATGCCAGTGCAGTTGCATGCAATCATGCGTTAACGATATCATAAATGGTTTGACGCTCGTCGGTCGCCCACCGCTCGGCACGACCCGATCTTCCCTCACGCATTCAGGAAGGAACACGCCGTGAAGATCAGTCAGATTTCGCTGTTTCTGGAGAACAAGCCCGGCCACTTGAGTTCGGTCTGTCAAACGTTGGCCGACGCCGGGATCAACATCCTTACGCTGTCGCTGGCCGATACCCAACAATTCGGCATCCTGCGGTTGATCGTCGAAGACTGGCAGAGGGCCAAGAAGGTGCTCGAAGATACCGGCTGCGTGGTCAACGTGACCGAGGTGGTGGCCACCGAAGTCGAAGACCGGCCGGGCGGATTGGCCATGATCCTTCGCACCCTGGAAGAAGGCGGTGCGAATATCGAATACATGTACGCCTTCACCTTCGGCAATAAGGATCGAGCCGTCATGGTGTTTCGCTTCGATCAACCCGACGCGGCCATCAAGATCCTGCAAGAAGCGGGCATCAGCGTTTTGGGCGCGGTCGAGCTATACAGCCGTGCAACCTAAACACCATGTGTGTCATTGGCTTCGTGTGCTACCAACTCTGCGTGCCACTGGCTCTGCCAGTGTGGAAGCATAATCGGCACCGAAACACTGGCAGAGCCAGTGGCACCCTTTGGCACACCTCAATCCGAGAATGACAATCCACTAGTTTTTCGGCGCCGCAATGCTTAAACCGATCATCGAAAACCGTATTCACAGCCAAGAAGAAACGCTCGATCGCGATGCACTGAAGGCGTTGCAACTTGCCAGGCTTCAGAAGATTGTCGCTCGCGTGGCCCAGGTGCCGTTCTACAAAAAGGTCTTCGCCGAAACAGGCTTCACGCCCGACGACGTTCACACGCTGGACGATCTCCGCCGGTTACCGTTTACGACCAAGGCCGACCTGCGCGACAACTATCCGTTGGGTTTTCTGGCCGTGCCACGCGAGGAGGTCGTGCGGTACCATGGTTCCTCGGGCACGACCGGTAGGCCAACCTTCGTGGCCTATACGAAGGACGACTTGGCACTCTGGGCAGAGCTTTGTGCCCGATTCCTCGTGGCCGGCGGTTTGCGCCCGGAACATACCGTGCAAATCGCCTTCGGCTACGGCCTGTTTACCGGGGGCTTTGGGCTGCACTACGGGGTCGAACGCGTGGGGGCCGCCGTGATTCCCGCAGCGGCCGGCAACACGGCCCGACAGATCATGCTCCTGCAAGACATGGGCAGCGACGTGCTGATCTGCACGCCCAGCTACGCTCTGACCGTGGCCGAGGCCATCCATGGCCAGGGTATCGATCTCTCGACATTGCAGTTGAAGTTTGCCCATTTCGGCGGCGAGCCGTGGACCAACGACATGCGTCAGACCATCGAGCGGCTGCTGGGAATTCGGGCGTTTAACAACTACGGGCTAAGCGAAGTGATTGGGCCGGGCGTCAGCGGCGAATGCTACATGCAGCAGGGCATGCACTTCCAGGAAGACCATTTTCTGGTGGAATGTCTCGACCCGGAGACGCTCGAACCGGTGGCCGAGGGCGAGACGGGCGAACTGGTCATCACGGCCCTGACGAAACAAGCGATGCCCTTGCTGCGCTACCGCACGCGCGACTTGGCCCGACTCAACTCGACCCCCTGCCCTTGCGGCCGGACCGGCGTGCGGATGAGTCGCGTAGTCGGGCGGACCGACGACATGCTCATCCTTCGCGGCGTAAACGTCTTCCCGTCGCAAGTGGAAGAGGCCCTGTTGCGAGTCGAAGGAACGGCACCGCATTACCAGATCGAAGTCGAACGGCCCGGCACGCTCGACCAAGTGACGGTTCACGTGGAAGTCGTACCCGAGCGATTCTCCGACAAAATGAGCGAGATGCAACGACTACGCGACCGCATCGATCGAGAGATCCAATCGGTTACCGGTATCCGAATGCGAGTGAATCTGGTGGCCCCGAAGACGCTGGAACGCTTCGTCGGCAAGGCCCAACGCGTGGTTGATCGCCGAGAGATGGACTCGTAGCGACGAACAGCGTACCCTCTCCCGCCAAGCGGGAGAGGGTGGCGGCAAAGCCGCCGGGTGAGGGCAGTCTGCTGCGGTCGAGGTATTCGCTTCAGGAAAATCCTTGGCAGGGCAAACCTTTCACCCCCGGCCCCTCTCCCCAAGGGGGCGAGGGGAGAACAATTGAACTCCACTTACAATCCCATCCCATAAGTTCACACCACATGTTTTCTTTCATCCTGATCGCGTTATTTCTATTGTTGATGACCGGTGTCGGTATCTGGGGAATGCGCAAAACGCGAACCCTCGACGATTTCTTCCTGGGTGGGCGCAGCGTTGGCCCTTGGGTTTCGGCGTTTGCCTTCGGGACCAGCTACTTCTCGGCCGTGTTATTTATCGGGTTTGCCGGCAAGTTGGGTTGGGCCTTTGGGCTCAATGTGCTGTGGATCGCCGCAGGCAACGCCCTGTTCGGGGCCCTGGCCGCCTGGCTCGTGTTGGGCCGCCGTACACGGCGGATGAGTCAGAACCTAGACGTCATGACCATGCCCGAGTTCTTCGAGGCCCGTTACCAGGCGCCGCCGATGAAGATCTTCGCGGCCATGGTGATTTTCGTCTTTCTGCTGCCCTACTCGGCGTCGGTCTACAAGGGACTCGGGCATCTGTTCGAGATCAATTTCGACATCTCCTACGACGTGGCCTTGCTCGTGATGACCGTTATCACCGGGCTGTACCTGATCCTGGGCGGTTACTTTGCCGTAACGTTGACCGACTTCATTCAAGGGTTGATCATGATCGTCGGCTCGCTGGCCATGGTGGCCATTCTGGCGGGCAATGGCGGTGGGCTAGTGGCCGTGGTTGAAAAGATCCACGCTCTGTATCCCCAGCACGTTCCCCCGGCGAAGCAGCCGCCATGGTACTTCATCGCCGCCCTGGTCTTCATGACGTCGTTCGGCACCTGGGGCCTGCCGCAGATGATCCAGAAGTTCTACGCGATCAGGGACGAGCGGCAAATCGGTCGGGCGGCCCTGGTGACCACGGCCTTCGCAGCGATCATCGGTTTCGCGGCCTACTTCACCGGGGCGATTACGCACGTGTTTTTCGACGCGGTGCCCTCGGGCGGCGATCCGTTCGACCGCATGATTCCCGACCTATTGAAGGCCCAATTGCCTGAGCCGTTGATGGCCGTGATCGTGCTGTTGGTACTGTCGGCCTCGATGTCGACGCTTTCGTCGCTGATCCTGGTTTCGGCCTCGGCCATTGCGATCGACCTTTACAAGGGCCACGTCAATCCGGGCGCGTCCCACGCCCAGTCGCTGATGATGATGCGGTTCTTAAGCGGCATGTTCATTGCCATCTCGTTTCTCATCGCACGCTACGAGTTCGCGGTGATCGTTACGCTAATGTCGGTCAGTTGGGGCGCCGTTGCCGGCACGTTTCTGGCACCATACGTCTACGGCCTCTACTGGAAACGAGCGACGGCCGCCGGTGCCTACGCCGGCATGGTGACCGGCCTGGGGCTGGCCGTGGGGTTGTTCTTCCTGATGGGACGCGGCAATGCACCGATCGCCGCGTCGATCGCCATGCTGGTGCCGTTTGCCGTGGTGCCGCTGGTCAGCGCCTTCACACGCCCGCCGGAGACGGGCATTTTGGAGACGGCCTTCACTCGCGGAGGGCGGGAGAAAGGATGAATTCCTAGCCGTTCCCAAACTCTGCTTGGGAACGCCGTTTAAGCGAAGCTCCGCTTCGCGGACGCGACGCTTGATGCTTGGTTTCAAACGCACATGCCGCGAAGCGAACGATGACCAGGAAATGTCGTTGGTCCATTCCTCGAAGCAGAGCTTCGGGGAAGTGCGTACCCAAGCTGGAGCTTGGGTACGAGGGGGCTTTTAACCAGGACTTGACACTGGCATCGGACGCATGCTGCTGCGACGCCCCTCACCCCCGGCCCCTCTCCCCGCAGGGGCGAGGGGAGGACGAGCGGCTTGCTTAGAAGTTGTACTGCGCCTGGAAGTCGAACCGTACGAGGTCGCCCGGGTCGTGGTCGATCCAGAGAGTGCGCCACGAGCTTACATCCACGCCGATCATGAACTTGTCGGTCACGTCGTACAACAGGTTGGCGAAGTAGAAGTGGTTGTAGGTCCGCCCGGAGGTGAGGTCCTGGTTGAACGGATCGTCGATCGAAAAGCCGGCGTAGCTTCGCAGGCGGGGAGTCCACTTGTAGCAGAAGTCGAACCAGCCACCCGTAGAGCGAACGGTCCGCCGCGTCTGCTTGTCGACACCTTGCAGGATGCCGCCCATGTAGGCCGAAAGGTTCTCGCCCGTGAAAAACTCGCCCCGGAAGGTGAGTCGCTCGGTGAGTGGCATTTGCAGGTCGAGATTGAATGACCAGGTACGTCGCGGCAGGTCGTCGACCGGGTTGGGGTTGGGGGCGCGGAAGTCGTAGAGCACTTCGCCAATATGGGCAGAGACGCCGATTTCCGGCGGTTTCACGCCCGGGCAGGCCCCTTGGGCAAAGGTCCACGCCGCTCGGCCCTCGATCACCGGCCATCCTGCCGTACCGGCGACCACCGTCGAGTCGCTGGCGAAGTCTTGCAGGATGTCCATATTGAGTGAGCCCTGCAACGTAAGGTTGCTGCCGCTGGCGAAGTAAATATACCGATCGCCGCGGACTTGTGCGCGACGATATCCCAGATTGCCGGCGGCCGAGCCGGGTACGTAGTTCAGGTTACCGGGATACAGGGGCGAAATGACTTCCCACTCTTGTCCGGCCAACAGTTTGAAATGATCGTCTTTCAGTTCGATAAAGCCACGCCGGAAGAGCACTCCCGGCTTATTGTGATAGGCGTATTGACCTTGGAAGTCGAACTCGACGCAGCCACCCAACTTGGCACAGGGGCAGCAGTCGGGACTTGGACCGTCGACTCGTAAGCCCAGCCGCGTCGATTTAGCGTCGATGTAGAATGCGTCTTCCCCTTCGACGTCAAGTGGTTGAGCCCACAGGATGATGTCGCCCGGGTAGCTGCGTGCGGTTTCGTATACGGTACTGACGGTGACTCGTCCGTAGGGGACGATCGTGAAGTCGCCCTTCCGCCAGGCGAGGTTTTTCATCTCGGCGCGAAGTTCTTCGAACGCGGGCGATTCGGCGCCGGGTGTTGATGAAAACGGCAAGGGCGGGGCGTCGGTTACCTCGGGCAACCGCACGGGGTGGGTCCGAAGATAATCTAGTTCCTGCCGCAGGGCCCGCGTTTGCTCTTCGAGTTGGTCGAGCCGCGTCTGCAGCACACTGTTAGTCGCGGCCTCTTGAGCTACGGCCGAAGAGTCCGCAATGAGCCAGCCGCTCAGCAGCCAGCACCCCAGCAAAAAGCCAAGTTGTCGACTGACGAGAAAACGTCGTAAGATATTTCTTCGCGATTGCCAAGAAACGGACAAAGCGGAAAACAAGAACGGGTGCAACTCACATCTCCCCCGAAAAACTGCACGCCATCGGCGTAGATCTCCCCCTAAGCGTTATCGTCCGTATGTTCGCTTTGCTTTAACTAAGCGGTAAAACCGATACGATCCGTAAGAACCGCAGGTACCACGGCGTAACACGCCGTTGCAGCTCGTTCCGCTTGGTGGCGCCCCGACGATGCCCCCGGATGGTGGGTCAAGATTGCGGCGACCGGGCGCCGGCATTACAATCAAAAGTTTGTGATTGTGGGTGAATTTTTGCTTTGGGTAACTTCCCTCGTTCCCTGGTTCCCACGCTTCGCGTGGGAACCTAAGGCGGGACGCTTTGCGTCCTGGGAGTGTGAGCTGACACTACCTTGGCAATTCTCGACGCGAAGCGTCGGGGCGTGCGTTCCCACGCGAAGCGTGGGAACGAGGGAATTGAAGTCTCCTTACGACGGGCATCGCGGGCGGGTTTTCATGAAGAGATCTATGGCAGACAATCAAACGAGCACCTTCCGATTTCATCCGGCCAGCAGTCCCGACTACGTTCCCTTGCAACAGTTGCGAGAGCTTCAAACGCGGCGATTGAAGAGCGTGGTCGCCCGGGCATACCAGAATGTGGCCTTCTATCGCCGACGGATGGACGAGTTGGGTGTCACGCCCGATGACATCCAAAGCATCGACGACGTCGCCCGACTGCCGTTCACCGTGAAGACCGATCTTCGCGACGAGTACCCCTTCGGCCTGTTCGCTGCGCCGATGGACCAGATCGTGCGATTGCATGCTTCCAGCGGCACCACGGGCAAGCCAATCGTGGCCGCCTACACCCAGCAGGACCTCGACGTTTGGCAAGAGGTGATGGTTCGCAGCTTGGCCGCCATCGGTTTGCACAAGGGCGACGTGGTGCAAAACTCTTATGGCTACGGTCTGTTCACCGGCGGCCTGGGCGCCCATTACGGGGCCGAAGCATTGGGTGCCACCGTGATTCCCACCTCCGGTGGCAATACCGACCGGCAGATCATGATCATGAAAGACTTCGGCGTGTCGGCCATTTTGTGCACGCCGAGCTATTTCCTGCACATCGTCGATCGGGCGGAAGAGATGGGTGTCGATCTGTGCGAATTGCCCATCCGCGCCGGCGTGTTCGGCGCCGAGCCGTGGACCGAAGCCATGCGCCGCCACATCGAAGAAGCGGCCGGTATCAAGGCCTACGACATCTACGGGCTGACCGAAATCATCGGCCCTGGCGTCGGTATTGAGTGTGACGGGCAGGACGGCCTGTACATCTTCGAAGACCACTTCTATCCCGAGATTATCGACCCCGAGACGGGCCAGCCGGTGCCCGAGGGCGAAGAGGGCGAACTCGTATTCACGACGCTGACCAAACAGGCGATGCCCATGTTGCGCTATCGCACACGCGACATCACCGCGTTTGTGACAGGACCCAGCCCCAGCGGGCGGACCATCCGCCGCATCCGCCGCATTTCGCACCGTAGCGACGACATGTTTATCGTTCGTGGTGTGAACGTCTTCCCCAGCCAGATCGAAGAGGCCCTGTTGAAGGTCGAAGGCACATTGCCGCACTACCAGATTGTGCTGACTCGCGAGAAAGGTCTCGACAACGTCGACGTGCAGGTGGAAGTCACGCCCGAGGTGTTCAGCGATCGGGTTAGTGCCATGGAAGACCTCCAGAAGAAACTGGCCAAGACAATCGGGCAAACGGTCAACATCCGAGTGGGCGTAAGCCTGGTCGAGCCCCACTCGATCGAGCGCAGCCAGGGCAAGGCCAAGCGGGTGTTCGATCGACGGGAGATGTAGCCGACCATGCCACTACCCTGCAACGAAGAACCACACTTGGCCTTGAAGGCGGCCATGATGCCGCGCGACACGAATCCTCACGGTACGATCTTCGGCGGCGTGATTCTCAGCCAGATCGACCTGGCCGGTGCCGTGGGCGCATATCACGCAATCCGCTGCGCCGGGTGGCCGGAACAGTTGTTGGTAACCGTGGGCATGAAGAGCATCGAATTCCACCGCCCGGTCTTCGTGGGCGATGTGGTAAGCTTTTTCACCCGCGTGCTGCGGGTGGGTAACACGTCGATCACCATGCACGTTAGCGTCGAAGCCGACCGCGGCGGCGAATCGGCCAAACTGACTGAAGCCGAAGTTACGTACGTGGCCATCGAAGGCGAACAAGAACCCCGCCGGCCGGTGCCGATCCGGGGAAAATAATGCGGCCGGACTGCCTCATTTTCCGGTCTCGTAAAACACCCGTTGGGCCTTGCCTTCCTGGCGTGGGAGTTCACCGGGCCGGAAGACATCGCCCTTCGGAGAAAACCCCAGGGCCTCTTTCAACTGCTTCTCGACCATGTAGCCGGTGACGTTCTCGTCGGCCTCGACGTTTACGCGCACGTCTTTCACCCCGTCGACATCCTCGATGATGATCTGATAATGCGGCCGCACGCCGGGAATCTCCATCAGCGCGTGTTCGACCTGCTTGGGGAAGAAGTTTACGCCCTTGACGATCAACATGTCGTCGACGCGGCCCATGATCGGGGCCAGACGCAAGTGGGTACGCCCACAGGCACACGGTTGCCGCGAGACGACGCGCGTCAGGTCGCCCGTAGCGAAGCGGATCACCGGCAAGGCTTCGCGGGTCAGCGAGGTGATGACCAATTCGCCCCATTGCCCGTCGGGCACCGCTTGGCGCGTCTCGTGGTTGAGCACTTCGACCACGTAATGGTCTTCCCAAACGTGAATCCCGTCGTGCGCCGAACAGTCCATGCCGAGGGTGCCCACGCCGCCGGTTTCGGTCATTCCGTAGATGTCGAAGACCTCGATGCCGAGACCTTCAGAGATCTTCTGCTTCATACTGGCCGAGAACGTTTCGGCCCCGAAGATGCCGACTTTCAACTCGGGCAGTTCCGTGCCGTTTTCTTCGAGAAGCTCCAAAATGCGCGTGCCGTACGACACCACGCCGGTGAGCACGCGGGTGCCGAAGTCGTGGGCCAGGCGGAGTTGCCGCTGGGTGTTACCGGCCCCGGTGGGCACGATGAACAGGCCAGCCGCTCGGGCACCGTGGTAGAAACCGAAGCCGCCGTTGAACAGGCCGAACGAGGGCGTGATCTGCACCACGTCGCCCGCCGTCGCCCCGGCCATACAGTAGCAACGTGCCATGCACTCGGCCCATTGGTCGAGGTCGGCCCGCGTGTAGGGCATTACGACGGGCGTGCCCGTGGAACCCGACGACATGTGCATCTCGACCATCTGCGGACGCTCGACACACGCTAAGCCCAATGGGTAGTGCTCGCGAAAGTGCTCCTTGTTCATCAAGGGCAGACGAGCGAGATCGTCCAGCCCGCGGAACGTTTCCGGCTCGACTCCCGCCGCCTGGAAATGGGCCCGCTGCACCGGATTCTTCTGGCAAACGTGGCGCACGATCTCGCGCAAACGGCCGTCCTGCACCGCGTGCAGTTCGGTTTGCGACATGGTTTCGGCGCCCGGGTTGTGGCAGGCGTTGGCGATCATGCCTCGCTCCTCCCCGCCGCGAAGGCTTTCAGGTTGATATCCAAATGCTGCGGCTTCACGCTGTTGCGGATGGCTTCCTGCCAGCTTTCTTCCGGTAGGCCAAGTGCCGAAGCCATGGCACCGAGCACCACGACGTTGGCCGCGCGGATGTTGCCCAGTTGTTTGGCCGTTTCCACGGCGTCGACGTAGACCAACCGCGGAAAGGCCGCTCGCAGGCGTTCTTCCGCGTTGGTCGGATAGGTGGCGGCGCCGGACGACACGGTCACCGGCACGATCATCTGACTCGACACCACGGCCAATCCGTCGGGCGCCAGGTAGCGGTAATTCCGCAGCGCTTCGATCCGTTCCAACGAACCGAGCACCCGGGCCGTGCCGTCGGCCACCAGGGGACTGTAAACCTCCGTGCCGTAGCGGATCTGGGCGATGACCGAGCCGCCGCGCTGGGCCATGCCGTGGACCTCGTTGGTCTTTACGTCGTAACCGGCGAACATGGCCGCCCGGGCGACGATCTCACTGGCCAGCAAAATTCCCTGGCCGCCGACGCCGACCAGTACCACGCTGATCGTATCGTGATCGGTAGTTGGCTGGCCGTTGCCTTTTGCTTGTTGCACGCTCATGATGCCACCTCCTCTTCCACGTCGAACGCTCCCACGGGACACACCTGCTGACACAGTCCGCAGCCAGCACAAAGCATCGGGTTGACCTTGGGAATGCCGTCACCGCCTTCCAACGCCGGGCAACCCAGCTTCAGGCACAAGCCGCATTCGCGACAAACGTCCGCGTCCAAGTGCCGGGGCCCACCTAAGCGATGACGGATGTTCAACAAGCACGGGGCGCGAGAAACGATCAGCCACGGTTCGTCGGAGTTGAGGGCCTCTTTCAGCACGGCCGTGGTGTTCTTCACATCGTAAGGGTCGAGGGTCACGACATTCTTGATTCCACACGCTCGCCCGATTTCTTCGATCGACACGGCCTGCGTTTCTTCGTCCATCAAGGTTCGGCCGGTGCCGGGATGGTCCTGGTGACCGGTCATGGCGGTGGTACGGTTGTCGACCACGATGATCGTCGACGCCCCGCGGTTGTACCCGATGTCCAACAGCCCGGTGATTCCCGAGTGGAAAAAGGTGGAGTCACCCAGGATTCCGACCACTTTCCGCGGTTCCTGCGCCTTGTCCATGCCATGGGCCATAGTGACGCCGCCGCCCATACAGAGAATCGTGTCGATACGATTCAGCGGTGGCAACACGCCCAGGCTGTAACAGCCGATGTCGCCGGTGACGACCACATCGAATTTGCCCAAAGCGTGGAAAATCCCCCGGTGCGGGCAGCCCGAGCAGAGCACGGGCGGGCGGGCCGGAAGATCGTCGACCTTGACGTCATTGATTTTGACGTTGGCGGCTGGCGCGATCGCAGGCTGGCCGTTGCCGTCGGCCAGTTTGGCCCGCGTTGCCTGCAGGACGTTGGGCGATAGCTCGCCAATCTTTGGTACCACCGCCCTGCCCTGGCATTCGATTCCAATCGCACGGATGTGTTCTTCGAGAATGTCGTCGAGTTCCTCGACCACCAGCAGTTGTTCGACGCCGTCGGCGAACTCGCGAATCAACGCATCGGGAAACGGATAGGCCCAACCGAGTTTCAGCACGGAAGCCTCCGGGAAGGCTTCGCGCACGTACTGGTAGGCGATGCCCTCGGCGATGATGCCCAGCTTTCGATCGCGCCACTCGATGCGGTTGGCCGGCGACCGGTTGGCCGCTTCGGCAAGCTGCTGTAGCCGATCTTCCACCCGAACTCGCATCTTACGGGCCCAAAGCGGAATGGGAACAAACTGCGGCGGATTCTTCTCGAAACCGATCGTTCGCTCGCTTGGCTTGCGGTCGCGTAACTCCACCAGACTTCGCGAGTGGCTCACTCGGGTCGTACTGCGGAGAATGACGGGCGTTTGGAATTCTTCGGAGATTTGCAGCCCCAGGGCGACGAAGTCGCGGGCGTCTTGCGAGTCGGCCGGTTCGAGAATGGGAATTTTGGCGAATCGGGCGAAATGCCGGGTGTCTTGCTCGTTTTGCGAAGAGTGCATGCCCGGGTCGTCGGCCACGCAGGCGACGAGGCCTCCGACCGTGCCGGTGTAGGAGAGCGTCATCAACGGGTCGGCGGCGACGTTTAAGCCCACATGTTTCATGGTCACGATCGTTCGGGCACCGGCCAGCGAGGCGCCGACGGCCACCTCGAACGCCACCTTCTCGTTGGGCGACCATTCGCAGTAGATTTCCTCTTTGAAGCGGACCACCGCTTCGAGGATCTCGGTCGACGGGGTGCCGGGATAACCGGTGGCCACCGTCACGCCCGCTTCGTAAGCACCGCGGGCGATTGCTTCGTTTCCAGAAAGGAGTTCCTTCATAGTAGCTACGATTTGTTGGAGTCTCAGGTTGCAACACGGGCGCACGCGATGCGCACGTTGGCTATAACCAGCGGGAGCGGCGATACGAAGATACCCCGATACGTTGTTCCGAGGCTTTCGCTCGTTAGACGGCCGAGTGGCTTGAGGGATTCACCCAGCGGCCGATTCCAGCCTGGTGCCGAAACAGTCTATTGTAACTATTCGACGCGGAGGATGCGATAACAGCCGAGAGAAACGACCAACAGAACCGAGAGTACTTTGGTAATCTTGGTTTGACGGATGGCATACCCTCACCTCCGACCCCTCTCCCACAAGGAGAGGGAGTAATCGGTGGTCATTGGGAACCAGTCATCCCCCCACTTCCGCTTTCCGCTTTCGGCTCTCCGCTTTGCCATCGATTTTCCAGCACATTTACAGGGCTTCTTGGGGCGAGATCGTACGGCGAAGCTCTTCCGGGTGACGGTGGAACCAGCCGGCCATCAGCGAGGCCACTTGAAGGTCGTCGGCCGCGTGGTCGAGATCCCGAGGTGGGCCGTCCTGGAACACGTCATCCTGATAAACGTGGGCCAGCAATCGTTGACATCGCTCGGCTGAGGCCGTATCTCGCGGCGCTCGAGCCACGGCTCGCACCTGGCCGCGACGAATCAGGTACCAAACAGTTGTCCCACCGCAGCCGGGCAGGGGATAGACGAAGTGGTAGCTTTCGCGCACGTTACGTAGCCGTTGAAGCCGTTGGTGGAGCAGCGTCAAGTCGGTCAGCGTGTCGCGCACAACGGCGGCCTGTTCGTAGCGTGCGTCGGCCGACGCGTCGTGCATTGCCTGTTGAAGCCGAACGAGCAGCGAAAGATCGTCGCCCCGCAGAAACGCTCGGGCGGCTTCGGCCGCTTCGTCGTAGTCGTTTCGCCGGCAACCTGCGATGCACGGTGCTAAGCAAGTCCCCAGGTCGTGACGCAGGCATCGGGCAACGCGAGGATCGGCAAACAGCTCCAACTGATCGGCGGAGATCACTGCGTTGCGCGAAGGACAATCCCGCAAGCGGAAACAGTCGTTCAAACGTCGAACGGCCTGTTGCCACTGGCGGCCGGCGGGCACGGGCCCAAACCGCTCGCCGTCGCACTGTTGTGGCGTTGTCGCCAAAAACGCGTAAGGCGCCGGACTACGGCCCACACAGAGAAAGGCCGTTGAGCGTCGCCCCGGTTGCCCTTGTACGTTGTAGCGTGGTTGAAACCGTCGAATCAGTTCCAACTCGCGCAGCCAGGCAGTCAACTCGTGCGGATGGTTTTCAAAAACCAGACGCTCGGCATGCTGAGCGATCAGGTGTCCCTTGTTGGGATTCGCCGACGACGTGAAATACGATAGCAACCGGTTGCGCAGCACCTTCGACATGCCAACGTAGATCAACACGCCGTCGCCGTCGAGCATGCCGTAGACGCCGGGCGTGGCCGTCGTGTGGCGGCGGATCAGCCGGCGCGCACTGCGATCGTCGGCAGGCAGCTTCAACTCGACATGGGGCCGACGGCGGTTGAAGGTCAAAAGCGAGGGACCGAAACCGTCGAACACCGAATCGACTGAAAGATGAGACACACGGGAACCCTCCGTGGCGAGCGCGGGCAGAGCGCCTTTGCTCAAAAACCATTGCCGTATCATACGAGAAAACCGTAAGCCGGTCTACGTGGCGCGACGTTTTCAACATCACGGCGAATGCTAGCAGTTCGTTGCCGATGCTTCACCGGGATTGGCCGTGTGGATCATATAGATGTAACCGTTCACGGACAGGAAAAGCGGCTGCAAACAGCGCGAGGCCTGCTGGTGAACGCGAAAAGGTAAAGAGAATAACTCTCGCCAAGACGCAAAGACGCAAAGGAAAAAACCTCCCGTCCTTTGCGTCTTGGCGAGATGATTCCTTGAAAACCAATAATAGACCATGGTAAAGGAAGACCGCGAAAAAGATGGCCACAAAAAACACGATAAGTCACAAAAAGCAACCTGTCGGATAATGCTTGGCACGCACGCTTTTCGTGCCTTCTTGTGTTTTTTGTGGCACCATCAATCCACGCCTAAGAAACACGCCTAAGAAAACCGGCAGGATGTACCTTTCTCCTTTTTTCCCGTGAACGGTTACGAGATGTTTTCCTCGGGATTGACGCCGTCGATCGACTCTCCGAGAATGTTCCTTTGCCTCAATGACTTTGCCGTCCGTCGGAAGGAAGAAAAAAACGCCATGTTTAAGTCCAAAGAAGCTCAGTTTGCGATCGATGCCGTGCGTCGAGCGGCGCAGTTGGTGCGTCAGGTGCAGCAGGAAATGGTTACCGCCGCACTAACCAAAGAAGACCGATCGCCTGTCACGGTGGCCGACTTCGCTGCCCAGGCCCTGGTGGGGTATTTGCTCGGCGAATATTTTCCCGACGATTTCCTGGTCGGCGAAGAGAGTTCGGCCGCTTTGCAGACCGACGAGCAACGTCCGGCTCTTCAGCGAGTTACGGAGTTCGTCGCCCGGGCAGTTCCCGGCATCACCGAGCAGGGCGTTTGCAGGGCCATCGACCGTGGTAGTGCCGAGTCGGGCTTACGCTATTGGACAGTCGATCCGGTCGACGGCACCAAGGGCTTTCTTCGCGGCGAACAGTATGCCGTGGCGTTTGGGTTGGTCGAAGACGGTCGCGTCCAGCTTGGCGTGTTGGGTTGCCCAAACCTGACGGACGGTTGCCGCGTGGACATCGGCGGCGAAGGTTCCCTCATTGCCGCTACGGCTGGCGGCGGGGCGTGGACTCAGCCGCTTAGCGGTGGCGCGTGGAAGCCGCTGAAAGCTTCCGATCGCGACAACCCGGCCGACATCCGCGTGTTGCGTTCCGTGGAGTCGGGCCACACGAACGTCGGCAAGACGGGCGAATTGGTCGAAGCCTTGGGCATAACGGCCGAGCCCGTATTGATGGACAGCCAAGCCAAGTATGGCGTGCTCTCGGCTGGCGCGGGCGACTTGCTCGTGCGAATGATTTCGCCTTCGCGACCCGACTACAAGGAGAAGGTCTGGGATCAGGTAGCCGGGTCGATCATCATTGAAGAAGCTGGCGGCCGCGTAACCGATCTGGACGGAAAGCCGCTTGATTTCACCCGAGGAAGAACCCTGGCCAATAACCGCGGCATCCTGGCCACCAACGGGCGCGTGCATGACGTGGCGCTGGACGCTTTGCGGAAGATTGGAGCCTAACGTTCCCTCAAACTCGAACATTCGGGTGCCATGCCCACGGCAACGTGGGCATGAATGCGTACCGCACTTCGAACATGCCCACGTTGCCGTGGGCATGGCACCCAATTTTCCTGGTTTCTACGCAAAACATGGGAACGAGGGGAATGGTCGGAGGCGAACGATGAGTCATTTCCCCAAATGCGCGTGGGCCACCAGGGTGCTTAGCAGCAAGGCGGCCGTTTCGACTCGCAAGATTCGCGGTCCAAGGTCCACGGTGTGCCAGCCGGCGGTTACGGCGATGGCGATTTCTTCGTCGGTGAAACCTCCCTCGGGCCCAATGGCCAAGAGCACGGGCCGCGGCAGGCTGGCGGCCGACAAGGGACCCGGGGCGGCGTGGTAGCCGTTGGGATGAGCAACCAGCCGGCTGGGTACGTCTTGTGTGGTGGCGACGAAGTCGGGCCAGTCGGCCGGGGTATCGATCTGCATCAGCCGGTTGCGGCCGCACTGCTTCGAGGCCTCGATTACCGTGCGACGCAATCGTTTGACCGCCTGTTCGACCGGCTGAGCGACGCCCCGTTCGGTCTTCAACGGAACGATCCGGCTGAGGCCCAGTTCGGTGGCCTTTTCGATCAGCCAGCGTTGCCGATCACCCTTGGGCAACGCCACGGCCAGAACGATCTCCAGCGACAATTCCCGGTCGACTTCCGTGCGTTGTTCAATCTGGAGCTCGACCGTGGCGCGGTCTACCCGGGTGACGGAGGCCGCGAATTCGGCCCCGGTGTCATCGAACAGCACGGCCCGAGTGCCCGGTTTCGCTCGCATTACATGGATTAGGTGATGGGCCTCCGGACCAGTAAGCCGTGCGGTGGGACCATCGATGGGAGTTTCAACGAAATAGCGGTCGGCCATGGGAGAGAGCTGGGAGTTATGGGTGAGGAGTTGGGAGGGAATGAGGAATTGAGCGAGAAGGAGTCTGGGGGAAGAAAAAAAGCCGCTTGCGGCTTCGCCTCTCCCAACTCCCCGACTCCTCACTCCCAACTCCGCCGCACTTTCGGTCAATCTTCTTGTGAAATTCTACCGAATATACCAAAGACACGGAATGGAACAGTCGTAGCGATTCACTTTTGGAATAGGGCAAGGGGGCCCGCCATGTATCCACCGCATTGGGGTTTGCAGGAATCGCCATTTTGCACCCGGCCGGAGCCGCGGGCATTTTACGAGAGCCCAACCCACGAAGAGGGTCTTGCCCGACTGCAATTTCTCGTCGAACAGGGACGCCGACTGGGGCTGTTGCTCGGACCCGCCGGAAGTGGCAAATCGCTGTTATTGAGCGTGTTCGCCCGACAGTTGCGTCGGCAGGGCACGCCCGTGGCCAAATTGAGCCTCTTGGGCGTCGGCAGCAACGAGATGCTGGCACTTCTGGCCACCGAGTTAGCGGCGTCTGCGATCAGCCCGATGGCACCGCTTCCCACGCAGTGGCGCGCGGTGGCCGACCGCCTGGCTGAGTTTCGCTACCAGCACATGCCGGTCGTACTGCTCTTCGACGACGCCGATCAGGCCGATCCGGCCGTGTTGACGCAGGTTACTCGACTCGTACTGCATGACCCGTCGCCAGAGACCCAACGGACGATCGTTTTGGCGGCCCACAGCGAGGGCCTCACCCGGCTGCATCCTCGGCAGCTTGAACTGGCCGAATTACGAATCGACCTCGACGCCTGGGAACCGCTCGACACCCGCGAGTATCTCAACTCGTCGCTGGCAGCGGCTGGCTGCCGTACGGCGATTTTCGACGAAAAAGCTATCGAGCGGCTGCACGAACTGGCCCACGGAATTCCACGTCGGGTGAGCCAACTGGCCGACTTGGCGTTGTTGGCCGGCGCCGGCGGCGAGCTCGACCACGTCGACGCCACCACCGTAGAGTCGGTTTACCACGAATTGGGCGTGGTCGAGGTGTAGGAGCGAGAGTCGAGTTAGCGGTTGAGAGTTCGGAGTTGGGAGGGGCGAAGCCAAGTGACCTTTTCGTTCCTTCGAACTCCTATCTCCCCACTCCTTGCACACCTCCAGCCATCCGGCTAAGCTCACGACCATGAATGCCATGCGCCGGATGATCATTTTGACCGACGGCTACTGCGATGCACACACCGCGAAAACGGCGATTTGCGTGATTCGCTACCGTCCCGCGGAAGTGGTAGCCGTGCTCGATCGTGCGTCGGCCGGCAAGACGACGGCCGAGCTACTGGGGGTCGGCGGTTCGATTCCCGTGGTGGCCGAGTTGGCCGACGTGCCCGAGGCCAACACGCTGACGATCGGCATTGCCCCGCCCGGCGGTAAGATCCCGTCGCACTGGCGCCCCATTGTGTTGGAAGCCATTCGCCGGGGAATGACCATCGTCTCCGGGCTGCACGATCTGTTGAAAAACGACGTCGAGTTCGTCGCCGCCGCTTGCGAGCAGGGCACGTCGCTTATCGACCTGCGCGACAACGACGAAAGCGATGTTGCCGGGCGGCAGGGCATCCGCGAAGACTGCCTGCGCATTCACACGATTGCCAACGATTGCAGCGTGGGTAAGATGGTCACGAGTGTCGAATTGGTCGAAGGCCTCTGTCGCGCGGGCGTTGATGCGGCCTTTGCGGCCACGGGCCAAACAGGAATGTTAGTGGCTGGCAGCGGGGTGGCCATCGATCGGGTCATCGCCGATTTCGTCAGCGGAGCGGCCGAAAAACTGATCCTTGCCAACCAGCAGCACGACGTGGTTGTCGTCGAAGGGCAGGGGAGCCTATTTCATCCCCGTTACTCGGGCGTTACTCTGGGATTGTTACATGGAATCGTGCCTGACGGATTGATCCTCGTCTATGAAATGGGGCGCGACACGGTCTTCGGGATGGAACAGGTCAAGCTGCCGTCGCTGGAGAAGGTGATCGAGTTCTATGAGGCGGCAGCCAATCTCATGCATCCGTGCCGAGTGATCGGGGTAACCGTCAACGGGGCAAAGTTCTCCGACGCCGAAGTGGCCGCCGAATGCGAGCGAGTGGAACAACGCCTGGGCTTGCCCACGTGCGACATTCTCCGCCACGGTCCCCAGAAAATGGTCGACGCGGTAATCCACCTGGGACACGAGTTGGGGAAGCTGCCGGCAAACAGATAAGGGGGGCAAGGCTATGAAGCTTACCATGCATCGCTTCGATTTGCCGACGCGACACCCGTTTACCATTTCGCGCAGCACGACCACGGTGCAGCCCACGCTGATTGTCGAACTCGAACAAGACGGGCTTCATGGCTACGGCGAGGCGCCAGAGAATCCTTATTACGGTGCCACGATCGAAAACATGGTGGCCGTGCTTGAACGGGTGCGTTCTCAGGTTGAGAGCTATCGCTTAGGCGAGCCGACCGAGTTCTGGGCAACGCTTCAGCCGCTGCTGGCCGGTGCCACTTTTCCTCAGTGTGCGCTGGATATTGCCGCGCACGACCTGTGGGGAAAGCTCCATAACGAGCCGGTCTGGAAGCGATGGGGGTTGAGTATCGATCGGGTGCCGCCGTCGGACTACACCATCGGCATCGACACGATCGACAAGATGGTCGACAAACTGCGAGAATTCCCCAACTGGCCGGTCTATAAAATCAAGCTGGGAACGCCACACGATATCCAGATTATGTTGGCACTGCGCGAACACACCGACGCCGTGTTTCGTGTAGATGCCAACTGTGCCTGGACCGAGGAAGAGACGGTCGATAACGCACTAGCCATGCTGCACTTGGGTGTGCAGTTCATTGAGCAACCTTTGCCACCCGAAGCCTGGGAAGCCATGCGACGCCTCTATCGTCGCTCGGCTTTGCCGCTTATGGCCGACGAAAGTTGCCAGATCGAGGCCGACGTAAATCGTTGTTCCGAGCACTTCCACGGGATCAACATCAAGCTAGTTAAATGCGGGGGGCTCACGCCTGCTCGACGGATGATCGCCCAGGCACGCCAACTTGGCCTGAAAGTGATGGTCGGCTGCTTCACCGAGTCGACGGTCGGCATCTCGGCGATTGCCCAACTGTTGCCGCTTTTGGACTACGCCGACATGGACGGGGCCGTACTACTGGCCGAGGACATCGCCACGGGCGTGGCCCTGGACCATGGGCAGGTCTGCTACCCCGACCGGCCGGGCTGCGGGGTGGAACTCTGCCCGGCGTAGCAGGGGGGAAACGTTGCCGGTCGCTGCTTCGCCCCAAAACACCAACAATCCGCTCCGCCCAGGTTGGCCGCCCCTTCTTCCCAGGACTTTGCAGTCCTCCCACCCTGGCGGAGTTGTGTTGGGAATCCCCCCGTCGGCATGTTACAATAGAGCGCCGATGGGCTGGCAGACACGTCGTTGTCGAGCCCGGCATGTTGTTAACTCCGGGGAGAGGAATCGATGCGGTTTTCGGCAGTTTCGGTTGTCGTTGTGACTTTCCTGCTGGCCAGCCATGCGCTGGCTCGTGACCTTTTTGTCGATAACGAGGCCGGCGACGATCGTTACTCGGGCCATCAGGCTCGGCCGATGTCCGATGGAACTGGTCCCGTGCGGACCATTGCCAAAGCCCTGCGAGTGGCCGAGTCGGGCGACCGCATCATTCTGGCCGCCACCGATACGCCCTATCGCGAGAGCATCAGCTTGGCCGGTCGCCAGCGAAGTGGTTACGACTGGAAGCCCTTGATGGTCGAAGGCAACGGAGCCGTGCTCGACGGCTCGGCCCCAGTCCCCAAAGACGCCTGGCAACATTTTGAAGGTCCGGTGTTCCGCTTTTTTCATCCATCACAAGGTGGCCATCAACAGTTGTTTCTCGACAATCGGCCGCCCAAACGAGTGCCTGCGCCGCTCGATGCAGATAAGCCCCCCAAGCTCGAACCGCTCGAGTGGTGCCTGCTGCGTGGCGAGATCTACTTCTGTGTGGAAAAAGACAAACTTCCGGACGACTACAACCTATCGTATGCGGCCAAACAAACCGGCATCACGTTGTACCACGTTCGCCACGTCATCGTTCGCGACCTGACCGTGCAAGGCTTTCGGGTCGACGGCATCAACGCGGCCAATAGCGCTCGCAACGTGCTGTTGGTGGGCATCACCGCCCGGGGCAACGGTCGGGCAGGCGTGGCCGTGGGCGGAGCCTCGCAACTGGAAATCGAAACCAGCGTCCTCGGCAATAACGGTACCGCCCAAATCCTCACGCTTGCTCACAGCGAAGTGGCCGTGGGTAACAGTGACCTGTTCTCCAACACGGCACCCGCTTGGGTCGACCGCGGCGGTCGATTTTTTCTCGACGGCAAGCGACTCGAAGGCGGGCTCGAAGAAGACATCACCCGGCTACCCACCTCCAACGAAGCGAAGCCCGAGTAAGACTGCATCCGCGGCTTGGCAAAAACATCCGAAAATCGCCAACCACGCTGGACAATGGGGCACATTTTCGTCACCTCAGAAGGTAACCCTCCCAGAATCGCAACAACGACAACCACTTGCCAGTGCGGATTTCCGACAGTGTAGCGGGGTGCCATCGTCACGCCTGTGTGGCCGTGCCGCGTATTTCCCGGCAAGAGATCCCCACGACAAGTGTGAGCATGGCACCAAGCTCCGCTTACGTGAAACACGTTCTAACCTTCCACAAACACGCGTTTCCTTCCCTGAGACCGTTTCCCTCCTGAGATCACCCACGGCTGTCCCCTGAATTGCTAACTCCGCAAGGTCGTTACCATTTCACCAGAAGGCGTGACAGCACCCCAATTCAAACATTTTCGGCTTGCTCCGGCAGCCTGATCGGGGGACCGGGACTACCGTAACCGCCACTAGGTAACTAGAATTAAAAGAGGATGATGCTCCGTGGACTTGCACGAAGGTAGGCAGCTAGGAATGTTGGATCCCATAGATCGTGAAACCGTTGGCCGGCCAATGGAGATCCTCCTCGTTGAAGACGACCTGGAGGATGCGGGCTTGACGATCGAGGCCCTCCGCGAAGGCGATGTGCCGTGTCGTGTGAGCCTTGTCCGCGATGGCGAGGAGGCGATGGAGTTCATGAATCGCGTGGGTAAATACGCCCGGGCACCCCGACCGGACGTTATCCTGCTCGACCTGAATCTCCCCAAGAAAGACGGTCGCGAAGTTCTCGCCGAACTCAAAGACGATCTGTCGCTGCAACGTATTCCGGTGGTGGTACTCACGGCGTCGCCTACTCACCGAGAGATTCTTCAGTCCGAAAACTTGCACGTTGAAGACTACATGGTCAAGCCGGTCGACTTCCCCCAATTTCTTACCGTACTCAAATCGCTACGGAAATATCTGCTTTCCGACGTGATCCTGCCTTCGTAGATCCCGCAATCGGGCCTGTCTGCCAAGCGCGAAGCGAGTGACCGTTGGGCGAACAAAAAAAGCCCCCAGACAGAGAGTCCAGGGGCCACATTTCGATAATTCCGGCGAATTATGCTGCTTGGGATCGTTGGCTACTTGATGGCCTCTAGGGCTTTCGCAGCCGCTTCGCGCACCTGAGGCTCGTCGTCCTCGGTCGCCAATTTCTTCAAGGGATCGATCGCCTGCTTGGCCAACGGGCCGACACACCCCAAGGCACCGATCGCTTCCAAGCGAACCATCAACTCCGGGCTGTCGAGCGCCTTGATCAACAGGGGCACCGACTTGGGAGCCGTCTGCGGACAGGCCGCGTCAATCTGAGCCAAGGCCCAAGCCGCCGATAGGGCCAGAAACTGGTCGGCACTGTCAAGCTTCTTCTGCAGTTCGGGTTTGGCCTCCAGCGCCGCCGGACCGATTTTACCCAGGGCAAAACAGGCCCCATAACGAACGTCCATATCGGGGTCTTGCAGAGCACCGACAATGGCCGGCACGGCCGCCTTCGCCTCCGGACCAATAGAGGCTAGGGCAAAGAGAACCTCTTGCCGCGTGACCGTGTTCTCGTCGTTGAGCGCTTCGACCAGCGCGGGCACCGCGGCCTTCGCCTCGGGGCCGATGCGGCCCAGGATGATCGCTACCTTCGGACGCACTTCCTTTTGGCGCAAGGCCTCGATCAGCGGAGGTACGGCCTCGGAACCCAGCGAGGCGATCGCATCCACCACATTGCTGATCACCTCGGGCGAAGCACCTACCATAACCTTTTTCAACTCGGGCAGCACCAGCTTCGGTCCGGGCTTCAGATCGGCCAATCCTCGCGCCGCGGCAATGCGGATCTGCGGATCATCCGAACGCAAGCAGTCGACCAGGATTTGCGTGGTATGCAACAACACATCTGGGTTCGCCCGATCGATTTTTGCCAAGGCCCAGTTGCTTTCCATCTTGATGAACATGTCGTCGCTGTCGGCCAGTTTCGCGATCGCGTCCTGGGCCGGTTGGGCTGCCGGTGCTCCGATGTTCCCCAGAGCAAAAATGGCGGCAACGAGAACTCCCGGGCGAGGACTCTTCAGCTCCTCGATCAGCACGGGAACCGCCGGAGCCGCCGCCGGACCGATTTGCCCCAACGTGATCGTGGCTTCCCGCACCACCTCGGGCCGATCGTCACTTTGAATCAGCTTGACCAGTGCAGGCACCGCACCGGCCGCCTCGGGACCCATCTCCTGGAGCACAAGGCACGCCCAATAGGCGCCTTCGGGGTCGGCCAACGCCGTGGTTAACCGCGGTACGGCCGCCTTGCCCTCCTCGGCAATCGCGAGGAGAATGTCAGTGCGCACCTCGTCATCGCCGTCTTCGAGAATCTTGATGATAATCGGCAGGGTGATCGCTTCGTCGGGATCGATCTTTCGCAACGCACGAATCGCCGCCCGGCGAACGTGGGCATTGTCGTCGCCCACCAACGCGGCCACGTGTTTGGCCACTGGCCGCGCCGCTTTGCCAAGCTGTCCCAGAGCATGCGCCGCATGCCCTTGGATCTTGTCAGAAGGATCCTTGACCAGTTCGACAAGCAGGTCCATGGCCCCCGGAATCTCGTCGCCTTGCTGCCCCAAAACTTCGATCGCCTGGATCCGAGTCGCTTCGTCACCCGACTTGGCCGCGGCCAGCCATTGCTCGCCTTGGGAATCGGCCGCCAGGGCCAAGCTGCTCAACACCATCCACGCCATACCGATAAGCATCAGTCTCTTCATGGTGTACTCCTGTTTTCCTGTAGGGCCTGTTTGAAGGCTGAGTAGCGTCGCCTAGAAGCCGTTCTCACACTAGCGTCCAGGTCATTCGTTCAGCGGATAGTACGAACCCAAAGCCGGATTTTTGTTGATTTTTTATTTGACCGTGGAACACTTCGTTACATTCCGGCCCGGGAAGCCGGGCTCCTGTTGGTCGCCTTCGTTCCACAGGCAATGCAGAACCCACAAAACCGCCTCTAGTGTGTTGCCAGACCAGAAGAACGGATGCCATGCCCAGGCTTGCATGGACATGCCGAACATGCCGGCGCTGGTTGACATACTCGACCACGCGACTATTATAACGGCGGGTGTAGAAAAGTGAACCAGTCAACAATTTCTCCTCGCAGGCTCTTCCTGGGGGGGGAATGTCGCAGTACGCTGGATTCAATTCCAGCGGACGGCAGAAATATCGGAAGTCGGGAACCCTCGGAGAACTCCGCCATGAAACCCTTGGCCTGGATGACTTTCGTCTCGATGATCAGTGGCGCCGCCATTACGTCGGCCCAGTACTCTGGTGATGGAGGTGTCTACGTCGCCCCATCGTATCATGCATCGACGATTGCCGAAGGATACATGCGTGGCATGGGCGATGTGGTCCGCTCCCGCGGCGCGGCCAACCTCATGAACTCCGCCGCCGCCATCAACTACAGCGACGCTCGGAAAAACGAACTCGAAAATTACAAACTCGGCACGCAGACCTACTTCGAAGCGCGGGAAATGAATCGCCAGTATCGCGAAGCCGAACGCGGTCCCCGTGCGGGAAAAGAGGCTTGGATTCGCTTCGCTCAGATTGGCAAACCGCAACCGCTGAGCCCCAGCGAGTTGGACTCGGTGACGGGTGAAGTCAATTGGCCCATGCTCCTGAAGACAGACAGTTTCGCTCAAGAACGGGCCGAGTTGGAACGGGTCTTCGCCGACCGGGCCAAAAAGGGAGCCGTCAGTGCCTCGGAATTCGCTACGGTTGACAAAGTAACCCAAAAGATGCTCGACGACCTGAAGGACCAGATCCGCAAGTTGCCGCCCGAGCAATACATCACCGCAAAGAAGTTCCTCGAAAGCCTAGCCTATGAGGCCAGCCAGCCGGTAGGGTAACGGCACCACCTCTGGCCGCGCATTCTACGCGAGTGCTTGCGGCCGGACGTACGATCGAAATTTGCCCTCGGAGCAAAGAAACCGGGGCGGCCATCTGCCAAGACGGCCGCCCCGGTTGTCTTTTTGATGCTTCTTCAGCACGCAATCGCTTTGCCAATATTAGGCTGCGCGGGCGCCATGTGCGGCTTGCCCACCCTTGCCAAATCAGGGGCAAGCGAGCTGCCCCTGGCACCCGTGAAGTCGAAGTGGTCAGACCACTCGCGTGGTTTTTTCACAACCACGGCCTCACACTTCCAGCTTCCACGGTGCCCGATAATCGCGGCGGACCATCTTGGCCACTTCCTCGTCGCCGACGACCTGTTCCTTCACCGGATCCCACTGGATACTTCGACCGGCCAGCGCACACAGGTTGCCCAAGTGGCAAACCGTCGCCGAGCGGTGACCGATCTCGACATCGCAGATGGGCAGCTCGCGGCTCTTGATGCAGTCGAGGAAGTTCTGGTGATGGCTCTTGCTAGCGTAGAGGTGGATTTCGCTCTCGGCGATGGGCTTTTCGATGATCTCGCCCGGCTCGCTTTCGATCTTTCCTCGGGTGACGTAGATCTTGCCCTCGCTGCCGTAGAAGGTCACTCCTCCCCTATACTTCTGGCCAACGTGGACTTTCACGCCGTTGGCATACGTGTGGGTAATGTCGTATCGAGCCGGCACGGTAAACCGTTTTTCGGCGTCGAATTCTCCGGTGCCTTCGGTTTTAATCGGGCCCGAGTCGTCCATTCCCAAGGCCCATTGGGTAATGTCCAAATGATGGGCACCCCAGTTGGTCATCTGGCCACCGCTGTAATCGAGCCAGAAGCGGAAATTGTAGTGCACGCGTTTTTCGTTGTACGGACGGTACGGCGCTGGGCCGAGCCACATGTTGTAGTCGAGCCACTCGGGCGGATCGCTGTCGGGCCCGAGCGCCCCAGGATGATTACAGCCCGGTATACCCACCTCGACCTTTTCGATTTTTCCCAGCCGACCGTTGCGGACCAGTTCACACGCATAGCGAAAACGTTTGTCGCTGCGCTGCTGCGAACCGGTCTGCACGATCCGCTTATTGCGCCGGGCGGCGTCGACCATCGCGCGGCCCTCGGCGATGCACAGCGTCAACGGCTTCTCGCAATACACGTCTTTGCCGGCCTCGCAGGCGTGAATGGTGATCAGTGCGTGCCAATGGTCGGGCGTGGCGGTCACCACCGCGTCGAGGTCTTTGCACTCGAGCATCTTGCGAAAATCGGTGTACGGCTCGCACTTACCGGACTTCTTTTCGAGCGTCTTCTGCGCGGCGGCCAGCACTTGCTTGTCGACATCGCATACGGCCACGGCCTGGCCCATGTTGAAATGGGCGCGCCCCTGCCCTCGCACGCCAATATGCCCAACGTTGATCTTCTCGTTGGCACCAAATGCCCGTTGCGGCACAAGGTAAGGCGCCGCAATGGCCGCTCCAGCGACGGCACTCGTATTTTGCAGAAAACGGCGGCGAGACACACGACGTGAAAAAACCATGGAAAACGGCTCCTGGAGGGACGATTGCGGTGGGAAAACTAGACAGACTTCTATCGTAGTCCACCTCCAGAACAGCGTCAAACGCGGGAGGAACAGTAGGGGGAACTGCAAAGTCGATTACCCCTGGTTCCCGCGCTACAGCGTGGGAGCCAGGATGAGAATAGCCCAGACTTCGACTCCGCAGTTCTCATGGCCATTTACTTCGGCAATTTGCTGCTCGGTTGCCGTTCGTGCTACAATGCGGTTCTGTTGAATCAACTGGAATCGACCTGCCGTGGCCGAGGAGTACACCATGAATCGCCGTCGTTTTGTATTGATTTCCTGTCTTGTCTTGTTTGCCATCGTTGCGGGTTTGCATCGTGCCGAGGCGGCCGAGAAAAAAGATCCTTCCGCACGCTGGGAACCGAACATCCAGAAGTTCGAAACCCGTGACAAGGAACAATTCCCGCCGGCCGACGGGATTCTCTTCATCGGCAGCTCGAGCATCGTGGGCTGGGACGTGAAGAAGTATTTCCCGGAACTGCCCGTATACAACCGCGGCTTCGGCGGCTCGCAGGTGATTGACTCGGTTCACTTTGCCGATCGTATCGTCTTGCCCTATAAGCCGAAGACCGTCGTCCTTTATGCCGGCGACAACGACATCGGCGCGGGCAAAAGCCCCGAACGAGTGGCAGCCGACTACAAGGCCTTTGTGGCTAAAGTCCACGCGGCGCTGCCGAAAACGCGAATCGTCTACATCGCCATCAAGCCGAGCATCCGGCGGTGGAAGCTGGTCGACAAGGTGCGTGCGGCCAACGCCTTGATCGCGGCCGAAACGGAAAAGGACGATCGGCTGGTATTCGTCGATATCGATGCCCCGATGATGGGCGACGACGGCATGCCGCGTGCGGAACTGTTCAAGTCGGATGGTTTGCACATGAAGCCGGCGGGCTACGAACTGTGGACCAAGTTGGTTCGTCCCCATCTTTGATTTCCGGCGACACTTCGGCAAGGCAACGGTTCACGAAGCAACGAGTATCTCTCGCTGCGCTCGATTTCCGGTGCGACAAATAATCGCCAAGAAAACGTAGGGCCACAACGGTGATGATTTTAAAAACGCAAATGACAGTAGTCTTGTCAGTCGGGCTGTTGGCCATCGCGACGACATTTTTGAAAGCTGCCGAGCAGCCCAGCGCCAAGGCGATCACCAGAGGAGATTGTAATCCGGCTACCGATTGGTTATACAAGGCGAAAATCGGCGCGTTTATGCACTTCTTGCCAAACGCATCAAATTTCGAACTCGTGGAAAAGTTCGACGTTCCGGCGGTGGCAAAACAACTTTCCGACTCGGGTGCGCAATACTTTGTCTTCACGCTGGGGCAGAACTCCGGTTACATGAACGCCCCCAACGCCACCTACGAAAAAACGGCCGGTTTTGCGCCCGGCACTCGCTGTGCAAAACGCGACCTGCCGAAGGAATTGGCCGCGGCGCTGAAGCCGCACGGCATTCGATTGATGCTCTATTTGCCGTGCCAGACACCGAATCGCGACCCGCAGGCAATCCGCGCGTTTGGACTACCCGAAACGCCGGTCAATCGCGACCGCAAACTCGACCTTGCCTTCGCACAGAAATGGGCGATGGTGATTCGCGAATGGTCGGATCGCTATGGCGATGCCGTCTCGGGATGGTGGTTCGACGGTGGATACCAATGGTGTGGTTTCAACTCCGACATCGCCCAAGTGTATGCCGAGGCCGTCAAACATGGCAATCCGCAGGCCGTAGTAACCTTCAATCCCGGGGTTAGCCTCAAGCGGTGGACCGATGCGGAAGATTACACGGCCGGTGAACTCAACGACCCCTTTACGTATTCCTGCGAAGGACGTTGGCTCGACGGTTCCCAGTGGCACGTGCTGACGTTTTTGGGCGACTTTTGGGGAAAACGAAACGTCCGTCATCCGGATTCGATGTGGACGCAATGGGTTGCCAAGGTGACGGCCAATGGCGGTGTGGTGACGCTCGACCTCGGCCCGAACTGGGATGCGACGGCGGCGCCCGTGGGCACGTTTTCCGAGCAACAGCTGAAGCAACTGCAAACCATTGCCAAGGCTGCGGCCGACGGCTCGTGATCACGTTGCCGGTTTTCGATGGCTGACGGTGGCAGGAGAGCTGCCAGGTGAGGAGGACGGCAAAGAGTTTGAAGAACGCTTTTTTGAGTTAGGAACGTCCTTGCCACTACGATCCCCTCACTCCCTGCCCCTCTCTCCGGAGGGGAGAGGGGAGAATGCTTGGGAAGTCTGCTCGTAGCTGGTGGTTAACCATTGGTCGACCGTCGCCAGGAAGGTTGCCCGACGAATCGGTTTGACGATCACATCGTCCATTTCCGCGTCGATGCACGCCTCGCGTGTGCTCGATTCGGCACTGGCCGTCATTGCCAGGATGGGAATTCGCGAGTTCGGCGTCTTGCCGGCTCGGATTTTTGCGGTGGCTTGCTGGCCATCCATGATGGGCATCTGCAGATCCATCAGAATCAGGTCGAACGACTGCTGACAACACACGGCCACCGCTTGCGCCCCGTTGTCGACCACGGTCACGGTATGCCCGGCCTTTTCAAGAAACAGTCGGGCGATTGCCTGGTTGGTGTGATAGTCGTCAGCGATGAGGATTTTGCCCGGGTGTTCGCTGCGCAAGGAAGCCGTTGGGTCGCATTTCTCGGGAAGCGGATCCAGGCATTCGTGGCGCTCGCACAGCGGCAAAGTCACGTCGAACCAGAAGGTGCTGCCTCGACCGGGTTCGCTGTCGAGCCCCATTTTTCCGCCCATCAATTCCACAAGTTGGCGGGCGATGGAAGTTCCCAGGCCGGTACCGCCGTATTTTCGCGTGGTGCTAAGGTCACCTTGAGTGAAGCTGGCGAACACGGTCTCGTGCTTCTCTTTGGGAATCCCGATGCCGGTATCGGCAACGCTGAAACGGAGAGTGGCATCATCGGACGTGCGTTGAAGCGACTCGACCTTGACCGTTACCGAACCTTTCTCAGTGAACTTGATGGCATTAGAGATGAGATTCACCAGGACCTGACGCAATCGCAGAAAATCACCCTTCACAAAGGCCGGCACCTCGTCGATGATCGCCGCGCGGAACTCCAGTCCGCGCTTTTCGGCCAATACGCCCATGCTGCTGGTCACGTTGTCCAGCAATGCTCCCAACACCAGGGGTCGGGATTCCAATTCCATCTTGCCCGACTCGATCTTGGCGTTGTCCAACAGATCGTTGATCAACATCAACAGGGTTTCCGACTCTCGCAATACCACCTTGGCCTGCGAGTGGGCCGTTTCGATCGAATCGGCGGTCAACAGGGCTTCGCAGAAACCAAGGATTCCGTTCAATGGTGTGCGCATCTCGTGCGACACATTGAAGACAAATCGGGATTTCAGCCGATTGGCCTCTTCGGCCGCTTGTCTGGCCTTTTCGAGGTCGACCGTACGCCGCACCACTTCGTCTTCCAGGTGGGCCTTGTGTTCGGCCAACTTGGCATTAACGTCCTGTAGCTGACGATTACTGCTTTGGATCGTGAAGGCGTACAGAATGACGAAAGGTATCGCCAAAGCAAAAAACGAGATAGCGACGACAATCGCTCCGACGTAGGGCCAGTACAAGGCGGCTTGATTGTCGCCCAGGTCGTAGTCGGCGCAGGCCAGGTAGAGATGGCCACCCGGTGCAACCTGAGGAATGGCAACCGATCGGAAGGTGCCCCACTGGTCGGTATAGGTGCAATACTCCGTTTTTCGCTCGCGATACGCGCGGACAAAAGCTTCGGGGATATCGTCGTAGGGATAGAAATACCAGGATTTCCGCTGTTTGGCCTCCTCTTCCGTGACCGTACACGCGGCAAAATAAAAGCGGCCGTCTTTTTCGACCAGGGTATAGAGATATTCGAAATCGGTATCGAGCGCCAATCCGGTGACGAGCTTTCGAATACGCAACTCCTCGTCATAGGGAATCGCGTCCTCGTCGACGGCCCGATCGTGAAAGTCCTCGGGCAGCAAATACTTCAATGTCTCCGCACCCAGCAGTAACCGCTGGTCGACCTGCCGAAGGAAGTGCTCTTGTGCTTCGTAAGTCTCCCAAAGCACATACCCCAGCACGGCCGCCGCATAGAGGCCAAGGCAGAGTGCAAGACTGGCACCATACAGGGTAAGTCGCTTCATAACGCTTAACGCAAACCGAGAATCGCTTCGGGATACATTGAGAGAATAAGATTACTGATGAAGGCGACCAGCGGTGGATACCTATGCCGAATCGTCCGTCGCTGCCCCATGAACAGGCAGGACTTTCTCTGGCATCTCCAGTTGCAATCGCCCGAGAAGACTAGTCCACCATAGGAACTCTAGCATTCAGAATGAGTTAGATGCCTGCCGGGCCACGGTTCGACATGCCGATTGCTTGGCAGATTCATACAGACTGTTCCGCAGATCGGTGCGAAGCCACCTATCGGGACCACGGAAGTGCCGTCAGGTATCGATTTCCGCCAGATACGTGGCTCGGCGAGCCGGTTTGCTGCGGCAAACCGCGGCTTGAAACGGCGGCTTTCCGGCGGAAAAATGGAGAAATGTGACCCCGCAGAAGGGATCATTTATTGCGATGCCATCCGGTCGGTTGCCTGATGTCAGCATGCCCACGCAAGCGTAAGCGTGGACATGTCACCCCAACCTTAGGCCAGATGATTGACGAGCCGTAGAGCTGGTTCGGCGTGAAGTCGTCGACTTCTTCGACGGTGACTCAGCGGCATCACTTCGTGGAGGTCTGTTTGCGGCGAAGGGCCAATTCTCGCTTCCGCTGAGGCGTGTACTTCCACCACGGTTTGGCCGGCTCGCCCTCCATGAAGCGAACGGCCGCCAGGAATACATCCAGCTCGCACGGGTCGTGGTGCTGGCCCGTGCGGCGGCATAATTCGTCGTACATCGCATACGGATCTCGACCGCACAAATCGCCGGGTTCGGAGATGCCCAACCGCCGAAGATCTGCGGCAATCGCAGGACCGACATTGGGCAACTGCTCCAACTCGACGAACTCGTGCCGGTCGGCACTGGGGTTTGCAGCGATCTTCTTCATGGGTCGCCTTGCCAGGAAGAAAAAGATGACGAGCCCTTTTCGCTCTCGCTATTCTCCGATCACCTTCACCAACACCCGCTTGGGTCGGCGTCCGTCGAACTCTCCGTAGAAGATTTGTTCCCAGGGCCCGAAATCGAGCCGACCTTCGGTGATAGCCACCACCACCTCGCGGCCCATGATTTGTCGTTTGTGATGCGCATCGCCGTTGTCTTCGCCGGTGCGGTTATGTTGATAGGCTTTCGGCGAGGGGTCGAACGGGGCCAGCTTTTCGAGCCAGCGTTTGTAGTCTTCATGCAGCCCCGGTTCGTCGTCGTTGATGAACACGCTGGCCGTAATGTGCATGGCGTTCACCAGGCAGAGGCCCTCCTGTACGCCGCTTCGGGCAACCGCCTCTTCGACGTGCGGAGTAATGTTAACGAAATCCATCCGTTTATCGACGGTGAACGTGAGATGTTGAGTATACGATTTCATCGTGCCAAGCCTTCCTTTCGACTTTGTTTGTGCCACTATTAACGCTTGCATAGCTAATGAGCGGAAGGCGACCAACGGGGCCTGGGTTTCCAGGTGTTCGGCTTTCCGAAGCGGATCATTTTCAATGCAAGCATCAATAACCTCAAAGATCGTTGACTTGTCCTCTGAGATTAGCAGCTGGCGGGAGACGGTTCTCGCCTCGGTGTGGTAGCACCGGTTGGATTGGCAGCCCGCCGCCCTGAGTGTAGGACGTTGTCTATTGGACGCACTTGGCACGTTGTCGTGTAACCCGGTGAAGCCTGGGTTGAAGTTCCGCGGAACCGGCGACGTTCGGCGCGACCAACGGTCGCGGTTTTCTGCAATACAGCGGGGCATTGCAATACACGATCCTCCTCGCCCCTCGTCCCTAGTTCCTCGCCTCTGCCCTTCGGCTGCCCTGCGATTATACCCGGGCACGTGGCGGCGGCTACCGTCCCACCCCACGGCGGGCGATAAAGATCGATTCGCAAAGCCATCGGCGCACCGGGGGGTATTTGTTACAATTCGGTCGGTTAGGTGTCCCCCCGCTGGTTAAGTCGTTGGCCGTTGTATTTCGCGAAAGCGTTCGCTGCCATCGCTTGGGGTGTTACTCGTCGCGTTAAAGGAAACGGCTTGCCGATACGTTCACTGCTTGGCGGGCATGCCCGCGCAAGCGTGGGCATGGCACCCGGTACCAGGACGTTCGTGGCGGCAGCACTTGCAGAGGAAAGCGTCTGGTCTATGTCCCATCCTGCAGCAAAAGTTCTGGCGCTGGACGCCCTGAAGGCCGCACTCCGGCCGCGACGCGAAGCGGGTCAGAAGGTGGCCATGACCAACGGTTGCTTCGACCTCTTACACCCGGGCCATATCTACTCGCTCGAACAGGCCCGGGCACAAGGCGACCTGCTGGTCGTTGGGCTCAACAGTGACCGGAGTGTGCGGGAACTGAAAGGCTCGGGCCACCCGATTGTCGACCAACAGGGCCGAGCCGAAATGCTGGCCGCGCTTTCGTGTGTCGACTACGTGGTGGTGTTCGACGATGCCAGCGTGGCCGGGCTGATTGCCGAGGTCTTACCCGACGTCCTGGTGAAGTCCGACGAATACACGCCCGAACAGGTCGTGGGCCGGGATATCGTCGAGCAACATGGCGGACGCGTGGTGTTGGTGCCCATGAAACGTCCCTACTCGACCACGCGAACGATTCAACAGATTCAACATATGTCGGATGAGTGAGTTCCTCTGATCGCTTTCCCCTGGGCGCTGAAGCGACCAGGCCTCGTTGGGGATGGCGGGCGATTGCGTGAGAAAGGCCGTACTGGAAGTAATCACCATGTCGCGCTACGAACGTTTTGACCGCAGCCAGATCCAGTTGCGCCCCATCGAAGGGCGAGGGCACGACCTGTTGGTGGCCAACATCGGGCCGCTGGAGCCACCGACCGAGCCCTACGAACATCCCGAGTTCGGCCAACTCGTCGACCGCATCAAGACTGCCCGAGCGAACGACCGCCCCGTGATCTTGATGATGGGGGCCCATCCGATCAAGGCCGGGTTGTCGCGGTATCTGGCCGACCTGATCCGGCGCAAGCTGATTACCCATCTGGCGACCAACGGGGCCGGACTGATTCACGACTTCGAGTTGGCCACCATCGGCGGGACCAGCGAGAGTGTCGCCCGATGGATTCGCGAAGGACAGTTCGGGCTGTGGCGCGAATCGGGCAGGTTGCTTCAAATCGCAACCGAAGCGGCCCAACGCAACGAAGGTTTCGGCGAGGCCGCCGGCCGTACACTCACCGAGCAACAGGCTCCCCATGCCGAGATAAGCCTGGCCGCCAACGCTTGGCAGATGGGTTGTCCGATGACGGTTCACGTAGGCATCGGCAACGACATCATCCACGCCCACGCCAATTGCGACGGCGCCGCTTTGGGCCAAGCCAGCTACACCGATTTTTTGATTTTTGCCCGAACGGTGCAGGGTCTTGAAGGGGGCGTGTTTCTGAACCTGGGCACCGCGGTCACCGGTCCGGAGGTCTACCTGAAAGCCCTTTCCATGGCTCGCAACGTGGCCCGGCAGCGGGGGGAATCGATCTGCGATTTCACCACGGCCGTGTTCGACCTGGTGGGCTTGCCCGACGCGTGGCGCAATGGTCCTCCGTCGAAAGAGCATCCGCAGTACTACTATCGGCCGTGGAAGACGATTCTCGAACGGACCGTGGTCGACGGCGGCACAAGCTTCTTTTTCCGTGGCGATCACCGTCAAACGGTGCCCACCTTGTGGCGTGAGTTGGTTCGTTAGCCGGTAGCCGTTACAATACACCGGTCGAACCATGCACACCCCCGTTCCCGCGTCAAACGCTTCCTCGTTCCCACGCGAAGCATGGGTACGTGGGGAAAGTAAGGTATCCTGCCATGAAATCATTCGCTGCCATCCTGCTGACACTCACCGTCGCGTCGTCGGCCTTCGCAGGCCTTACGCCCGACCAGGTGGCCATCGTCGCGATGAAGCAAAGCGAGAAGTCGCGCGAGTTGGCCAACTACTACGCCGAATCGCGGGGTATTCCGGCATCGCAGATTCTGCTGTTGGACGGCCCCCCGGGCGTTTCGCTTTCTCGGACAGTCTGGGACGAGCAGCTACGGCCGGCAATTCGCGCGTGGTTGAAGCAAGACGATCGGGCCGAAAAGATTCGCTGCTTTGTGACCGTTTGGGACGTGCCGCTACGAATCGAACGCCGCCCGGCCAGCAATCCCACGGTGGTCGACCGACTCGACTACTTGGGCCGAACGCGCGAGAGTGTCATCGTCGAGTTGAACAAGATACTGGCCTCGCTCGACGCTATCGTGCCCGACGAAGTCCTCCCTGCCCGCGAGCCGCTTGCCGCCGGCGCGGACCTAGCCCAAGCGACGGCCACTTTCGAGAGCGCCTTGAAAGAGGCCCAAGGTCGTGCAAAAGGGATTGATTCGACCGAGGAAAAAAAACACATTCAAGCAGAAATGGAAAAGGCCGTGTTGGCGGCCGGCGGTACAGCCACGCTGCTGCGAAATATCGCCCGCCAGGCTTCCGCAACCCAGCTCCAACCGCAGTTCGCTCAGAAGCTGGGCCAGATTGCCGGCGAATTCCAAGGAATCCGGCAAGGGCTTCAGAGCCTGAATCGTTTACCCGACGCTGTCGCCCGCGACGGCCAAATCATCGGTTTGCTGCAAAAGACCAACGGCCTATTGGGCGTACTCGCTTGGATCGATCAGCAACAGCAATTGCTCTCCAAAAACGAAACGTATTGCAGTTTCGATAGTGAGTTGTCGCTGGTGCAATGGGCCGATTATCCGCTATTTCAGTGGGTACCGAACCCTTGGCACTACAAACTGGCCAGATTGACGGGCGAGAACACGTCGACGCTAATGGTCGCTCGCCTGGAGGCGCCCACGTTCGAGTTAGCCAAGGGCTTGGTCGATAAGGCCCTGGCCACCGAGAAGACCGGCCTAAAAGGCAAAGTCTATCTGGACGCCCGAGGGATCAGCTACAATCCGGCCACCGACAGGCCCGGCTCGTACGGCGAATACGACGAATCGTTGCGCGAGTTGGCCGAACTTCTGAAGAACCACACGAAGCTCGAGGTGGTCTTCGATAACGAGGCTCAACTGTTCGCCGAAGGGTCGTGTCCCGACGCGGCACTCTATTGCGGCTGGTACTCGTTGGCCAAGTATATCGACGCTTTCACCTGGCAGCCCGGTGCAGTGGGCTACCACATGGCCAGCAGCGAAGCCACCACGTTGCGCACGCCGGGCGGAAAGGTCTGGTGCAACGCCATGCTGGAAGATGGCATCACGGCCACGCTCGGGCCTGTCCACGAACCTTACCTGGCGGCCTTCCCCAAGCCGGCCGACTTTTTTCCGTTGCTGCTGACCGGCAAATACACGCTGGTCGAAGCGTACTACCGCACCAAGCCGTTCAACTCTTGGGCCATGGTACTGGTGGGCGACCCGTTGTACACGCCGTTTAAGGCCAACCCGGCACTGGCGGAACAGTCGCTGCCGGAGCGCCTCCGCGACGACGCTCCACAGGAACCAGTCTTTCCTGCGGAGGAAACGCCCGAGTTGTAGGGACGCGGAAGAACGTGGTCATGGTAGCGCAAGGGTGAAGCCGCGAGCGGCTTTTTCTACGACCGGCTATCACTTTCCACTTTCCACTATCCACTCCCCACCTCACACCGAGAGTTCGCTCATGCCTTGGACTTCGGCTTGCACTTCGCTGGCCGAGAGACGCACTTGGGGCAGGTCCACCAACAGGTCGAGATTCATCTCGTCCTGTTCCATGCCCAACTGGGCTTGGTCGATTTCCTGCTGAAGGGCGTCGAGCCAGCCGGGCACTTCGAACCCAGCGCCCATCGCCTCTTCGATGAAGGGCGTAATCTCCTCTTCGAGCTGGGCAAAAGCTTCGGCCGGTTTGGTGTCGTCACTGCGGTCCAAAGCCGGAGCGACCAGGGCCCGCAGGCGGTCGATATCCAGCGGACGCACGAAACGTTCCCCCAAGCGATCGGCGATGCTGGGTAGTCGCATGCCGTATTTTTTCACAAGTCGTGAAAACCGTTTTTCGTGGTCGTTGGCCACGTCGGCCGTTCGCTCGGCCACCGCTCGGCGCCAAATCTCGGCCGCCGAGCTCCGCCCACACTCGATCAGCACCTTATGCACGAGCATCACCGGATGCAGATTCCAGGCCACCCGATCGTAGCTTGCCCTCAGCCGGAGAAAATCCAGCAGCGTGTAGAGCATGTCGCCACGGTCCGACTGCGTGGTAGTGCTGTTGTAGTCGATGTATTCATGGTAATTCTCGACGATCGCTTCCAGGATTAGCGTGAGATGCTGGGCGGCGTCGGGCCGGCTGATGCGATGATCCAGTTCGGTCAGCAATCTCAGGCTTTCCACGGCCTCGGGCTCTTCTTCCAGCGATTCCAGAAAACGATCCGGGCCTTCGTGCAAAATAGCCCGCAGGTTTCCGAGATTCATGAACGCTTGGGTAAACAGATCGGCGCCGTAACGTTTGATGAATCGTTCCAGTTCACGCCACGACTTGTCGCCGTTGACGGCCTCAAGCACCGAAAGGCGCACACCACGGCTATGCCGCAACCAACAGCCCAACAGGGCTTCCGTGGTGTTTTCCAGGTAGCCGATCAAATCGAGATCGGTGTCGTCGGCTGCCGATTCCTTATCCGCCTCATCGCCGCCATCCGTATCACCGTCATCCGCCTCCTCGTCGTCCACGCTCCAACTGCCCGACGAAACGACCACCGCTCGAACAATGGCCTTGCTGCCGATTTCGAAGAGATGGTCAAACTCGGTGATGGCTCCCGGCCCAACGGGATGATCCATTTCCATTTCGTGAATCGCTTGCAGCAGCGCCAAGGTTTCTTGGAGAAGTCCGAGCCGCGGCAAATAGGTCAAGAGCCGGCGAAGCACGAGTTGCAGCCCGCGCGAATTGACGATCCGCTGGGGATGGCCGCCCCGGGCAAGGGCCACGTAGAGCAGCGGTTCGTCCTCCAAACCGGCGAGTAGCTTCTTCCAGTGTTTTCGCACGGTATTGGCATTGCCACGAAGAATGCCTCGCAGCACGACGTTGGCCGGTTTCTCCCAGGCGGCTTCCGAACCCACGCTCCGGTCCTTTTGCATGGCAGCACGAATCATTCGGGCCGCATCGACCGTTTCTACGCACGTACTGATGATTTGATCGAGCAGACCGTCCTTCACCGCGCGACGCCGGTCGTACTCGACGAGGGCGTCTTGCGTTCCCCGAGGCGCTGGAATCGGATAACGGTAGACGACCGTCATCAGTGTCGACAAGTCGCGCCGATTGGCCTCCGCCTGCTGCAACCAGGCCGACAACACGTCGTCGCGTTGCTTGGCCACGGCTCGGTGTTGGAACGACGCCAAAGCGGCCTTTTTCCAGAGTTGGGCTATCATGTTGAGAAACATCAACCGCTCGGCGATTCGCTCGGCCTCGGCAAACAACGCGTCGTCAGTCAGGTCGCTGCCGCCCTCGAGCATCTCGCCTTCGAAACCGTCGTCGGTACTGTCACGGTAGGTTACGTCTTCATAAGCCGCCCCGAACAACCCCACCTCGTCGCCCAGGTCGTCGCTCAACTCTTCCAGTGCCGCCAGTTCGTCTTCCGACATCGAATCGTCGGCGAGTTCGCCTTCCATACCAAAAGTGGGCACTTTCCAATACGCTTCGGCGTTGGCTTCGAGGAAGTCGAGAAACTTACGGGCCCACTGCCATTGTCGCGATGGTTTGCGCTCGGGAATGGGCTTCTCGCCCGGCTTGGCCTCGGTGCGCCAGAGGTCGTCCATCCAACTCAATGTCAGGTCGTAAAATGTGTAGTTTTCCTCGGCCAAGGGGATGGCGTCCGACTGGCTGAGCCACTGCATGAGCAGGGCCATGGCTGCCACCACGTCGTGCTGGTCGAGTAACGCGTCGACGACCAGAGCGTAGGCCTTGGCCGAGCGGAATCGCTCGACGTGGTTGCGCCAAAAGGCGACATCACCGGCCGCCGTTCCCGCTTCGTGCCATGCCCTCAAGGCAGTGGCCACGTGGGTGGCCGATTCGCACGTCTCTCGGCCCGAAACACTCTCGATCGCTCCCACCTCGACCGCGGCGAACTGATCCCACCACTCGGCCAACCGCTCCAGACCGGCCGCCGCTCGAACTTGCCGCTGCTGCTCTCCCCGGGCGGCCGCGTCGTTTTGAATCGCCACGTAAAGCGTGAAAACCTCGCTGACCACGTCGATCAGATCGTCGACCCGATGATCGGGTATGCTGTTTTCGACTGCTGGAAACAGGCTGTACTGTGCTCCGAAGCCGAGGATGTTCCACGGATCGACCAGCGCTCCGCAGTGGATCGCCCGATGCAACACCTCTTCGATTTTCGGCACCACCGCCAGGGCGTCGTCGCCTTGTCCCTTCTCCAACGCACGATGCGACGTCGTCAGGTGGCAATACATATCGCAGAGCATTCGGGCCGAGGCTACGGGTACGACGCGGACCTGCCGGGTAGCAGCGTCGATGTATCCCATGCGCGCGAACAACTGCGCCAGATGCACATGCTGCAACTGGGCCGCCCGACGCCGCGCCAATCGCTGGTTGAAGTCCTGCCGGGCACCGCCAAACGGTTGCTGCAGTGTGGCCGCCTCCTTTTGCAGCCGTTTGGCTCGCGCGCCCGACATCTGGCCGAGTAGTTGCTCATAAAAGGTATCACGGTACCCGGCGATGTGCTGCACAAGGGTGTGCAGGTTGGTGTCGGAGTCGTGGGCTCCGACACAGTCGCCGCTTACGCCCGACCCCATGAGCATGGTGCCGGCCAACACGGTGGCCGCTTCGTACAAACGCTCTTCGTAGGGAATTTCCTGCTGTTCTTCCACCCGAGCCAGCATCGCGTCGAGCGACACCTGCTGGAGTACGAACCGCCGACTGTAGCCCGAGTTGTCCAGCCGGGTCATGTCCCACTGACCAAACAAATAGTTGGGCCGCTTGTTCACCGGATGGTCGAAATCGTACGCCCGCGGATCGAACGCCAATTCGTCGAGGTGTTCGAGGTTGAACCATGCCTGAAACAACAGCGACGAGTCGGTCGAGGCGAGAATCTCCAGAGCCAGGGTAATCAGCTCGTAATAACGGCCATAGGCCACACCGGCGCCACGTATGTATAGCGGGATCGGCCGGAGGTACTCGTGTTCGTAGGGCTGGATTTTCTGGTCGGTTTCCAGGACCGCCACGGGACGATGGCCCAGGTAGTCGTTCAACCGCCGCAGGGCCGCGCCGACAACCCGGTCGGTCTCGTCCCAGGGCGCCCCCTGCTGCAATACGGCTTCGCACATCCGGCCGATGAAAAACGGCTGGAACAACGTCTCGGCCGTCTGGTGAAAAAGCAGGTCGCTATGATAACGCTGGTACTCGGGCAGGGCGTGGTCGAAGATCAGCGGCAGAAGTGCTTCGACCTGGCTGATGTCGCGAAACACCCCGTTGGTGCCATCGAGTTCTTTTAGCGCCTCAACCAGGACCTCGCGTAGCTGCTGCCAAGTGGCCGTATCCGATGATCCCTTCTTCTGAACGACACCAAAAAGCTCATTGAGGTTATGCAGAAACTTAGGATCCACCCCCCCGGAGGAAAGATTCAGATAACCGAGGATCTCCTCCACGGTTTTTAGGGCATCGGCTCCCAAGGCAGACAATTCCATTCAAGGTCTCCATTTCTAACACTTCGCAGGCTACCCATTCCCACACATTTTAGGACAGACCGACAAATAACTCGCCGATTTGCCGGGCCGTGCTTCGCAACGCCCCTCGATTTCCGCTCTGGGAGGGTGAGTCGTTTCTCGGTCTGGCCCCAGCTTGCGCGCTGCGGACAGACCATGCAGCGCCGCCAACTTGTGTGAGGATAACCGTTCATCCTAAGGTGGCCAACCAGATAGCGATAGTAGGTATTCTTGGGCCGGGAACCAAGCACCACCGATTTCGCGACGTCAGTGCCATCCGAAAGAGGGGGAGGCAACGCCGAGATGCGGGCCGTTTGCCCTCGGACGAGGTTTTTCGCGTGATTTCTGCCCGTAGTCCGAGTACCATGGAAGAGTCGGGGTATCCCCCGACGCTCACCGAGGTTGCGTCATTCGTGGCGCGATGGTTGGTAACGGAACAGGCGGCAGAGTTGTCGGGCAAGCAGGGTTGCCAACCGGACAGGATCACCCATCAAACGGTGCTCCCGTCGCCAAAATAAGACCCCGCTGCTGACAGGTTACAGGACTCTGCCAAGATTTGAAGTTAGTCATTGGGGACACGTACTGGCGGACCGACAGGTTGGGCTCAAGAACAACTACCCGACGTCCTCCATCGCGATGCCTGGCTGCGCGACACGTGTCCTCCCGAACGGAGATCCTCCGAGGGTTGTCATGAAACGACGATTTCTTCTCCTTGCAGTGGCCATGCTCGCAACATGGGCGACCAACGCCTTCAACCAGGTTGATGCCGCTCGGCAATACAGTCTGATCTCCCAACCGACGGCTGCACGGCACGGCTTGGTCCGGCCGTGGTACACCCAGGTGCAGCTCGATCGCAATCGGGCACGCGTGGAATCGGTCGTGTTGCACGGTGGAATCCTCTACGTGCAGACCGATCGCGCAATCGTCCACGCGATCGACGCGGAAGACGGTCGCACACTCTGGTCGCGCCGCATCGGCCGCCCCGATCATCCCAGTCTTACACCAGGGGTGGGCAAAGACTTGTTGGCCATGCTCAACGGTTCGCGCCTTTATATCTGCAACCGGTACAACGGGGATCTGCTCTACGAAGTCCAAGTCGACGGAGCCCCAGGCGCCGGACCGGCTTTGAGCGAGAAGCGGGTCTACGTTCCCATGGTCAGCGGATTGATTATGGCCTATCGCGTGGAACCGCTGACCGACCCGCTCAAGGAATTGGGACACAGCACCCAAAAGAAGCTTTCGCCGGAAGAAATCGAGCAAGAAGAGGCCGACCGCCGCGAGAATCTTCGGCTGGATCAGCAATATGCGGCACCGTTAGTGTGCCAGTCGCTCGGTAAGGCCTTGGTGCAACCGCTGGTGACGCGTGAGACTAAGACGGAAGAATACTGTGCTTGGCCTACGGACCGCGGTTTTCTGAATATCGCCCGCATTGACCGTACGGCCGAGGACCAGTTGACGATCAAGTATCGGCTGGAAACCGGGGCAAGTATTGTGGCCCAGCCAACCTACCGACCCTCCACCTCGGGCGTGCCCGGCGATTCCGGCGTTATCTACGTTGCCTCACGCGATGGTTTCGTTCATGCCGCCCGCGAGCGAGACGGCAATTCCGTGTGGCGATTCTCGACCGGCGAACCCATCGTCCAACCGGCGGTGGTCGTCGACGACCGCGTTTATGTTGCCACCCAACTTGGCGGAATGTATTGCTTGAGTGCCATCGATGGCAGCGAAATCTGGTGGTCGGCCGGCATTGTACAATTCGTTGCTGCCAGTGCAGAGCGGGTTTATGCTGCCGATAAAATGGGACGCCTGGCCATCCTCAGCGCCAAGAGTGGCGCACGGTTGGATACGTTGCCTTTGTCGGATGTGTCGATTCGCCTGATCAACGACGCAACGGACCGCCTTTACCTGATCACCGACACCGGTTTGGTCCAGTGCCTGCACGAGGTCGCGCAAACCGAGCCGCTTCGCCACAACCAACAGCAAGACCAACTAAAAGAGGGTGAGATTCCCAAGGTTCAAATGGGCAATCAAGAGCCCGGACAGCCGGCCGGTGAGGAAAAACCGGCAGCCGAAAAGGGAAGCCCCTTTGGTGGTGGCGGCGCCGATCCATTTGGCGGCGGCGGTGGGGGCGATCCGTTTGGCGGCGGCAAAAAGGCCGGCGACCAACAACAACAGCAAGACGACCCCTTCGGCGGCGGCGGTGATCCCTTCGGCGATGCTGGCGAGAAAAAGGCCGACCCCTTTGCCGCCAGCCGTAAGAACGATCCGTTTGCTCGCGACGGCGATCCGTTTAGCTAAGAACAACCTTCCCTACGTTCGTACCAGTTCACGAAACGCCCCGGAAAACGACCTTCCTCTGTTCGCGCGCTGCCAGCGTGGGATCCCAAGAGTCGGACGCTCTACGTCTCCCGCAATGCGAGCCAACGCTTCTCTTGGCCAGTCACGACGCAAAGCGTCGAGGCCCTCGTTCCCGAGTAAAGCATGGGAAGATTCTAATCAACCGTTCGATCGCCATATACCGCGCACTCCCCTTCTAGGCAGGGGGGTTCCGTACGGTTCTTAAAGTACACCTCATCGGTGTAGTTTTATTCCCCTCTTGCGTTGTGCGTGGAACTCCGAGAGAATCGAAGTATATCGTGGAACGCAACCGGGCAATTCCTCGTCAGAAGAATGCCGGGAGCCAGCAGTCGTCCGACGTAATCGTCGACGCGGCAGGGAAGGGGCGCTGCGTACGAGGAAACCAATCAAGGGCAAGCGACGTCGAAAAGAACGGTAAGTGACGCGGGCCAGAGTTACACACCCCTCTGGTGGCTGGCTAGTCCTCTGGCTATCGGCTTCGCCAGAAGAACGCTGGTGTTGTGGCCGCCCACCGTGAATTCCGCAACCATCGCTTTGCCAACAGATACCCTTGAGACGACCCTGCCATGGATGTGAACTTCGACCCTTATCTGAAATGGCTTGGAATCCCACCTCGGCATCAGCCGCCCAACGCCTACCGGCTGTTGGGAATCGAGCTGTTCGAAGCGGATCCCGATGTCATCGCTAACGCCGCCGATCAGCGGATGGCTCATCTGAAGAACTTCGCGGCCGGCAAGTACTCGAAATTGTCGCAGAAGCTCTTAAACGAGATTGCGGCCGCTCGGGTAATCTTGCTGAACGCTGAACAGAAAATTTACTACGACGCACAACTCCATCGGCAGCTTACCCAACAACAGCCGCCGGTGGAGATGGTGGTAAGCCAAGCGACCATTTCCAGTCAACCGCCGCAATCGGTTGCCAATTCGCCGGCGGCCGAGCAAGCTTCTGCGCCAAATATCTCGCCCGACGGGTCCAGCGACGTGGTGGCTGCCTACACCAAGCGACGCCACGCCCGATGGCTGTTGCCCGCCGTGGTTCTTGGCGTAACCGGCACGATGGTAATCATCGCGCTGGTGATGATCGGCAAGGAACTGAGTTCCCGCGACTCGACCAAGCCGACGGAACCTCAGGTGGCCCAAGGTGGCGCCGAACCATCGAATGCAGATTCCGGTTCGGTTTCGCCCACCGATCCTGCCACGGGCGTTGCGGTCGCCACCGATCCTTCGCCGCCACATGAAAAGCCGGCTGCAACCGGCTCGTCGACCACCGGTAGCATCACGGCAACCGATTCGACGACGACGGAAAAGGTGCCCGACTGGACGACCGACTCCACATCACAATCCCCCACGCCCGTCGCTTTCCCGTCGACTCCCAAGGAACTGACCGCCCCGCAGGTTCCGCCACTCACCGCGCAAATAGACCTGCTGAAGCTGCTGGCCGAACATCGCGACGACCGGCAGTGGTCGGACGCTGCCTGGCGGTGGAGCAACGACACACTGATTTCGCTTTCGGAAGATCCGGCCGAGTTGCGGATTCTTCAGCCGCTGCCCGCGGAATACGACCTGCGAATGGTCGTTCGCGCGAAGGACAGTATCAACATGCGAACCTGGCTGGTGCCGCGCGTGATCAGTGTGAGCCTCGATCGCTGGTGTGGCGATGAGACTTCCCAGCAACCGTTTCAGAGCGGAGTGGAAGTCGCGGGCAAGCCGTTTGCGTCGTATGTCAAACGGCCCATCTTCGGTCAGCAAAAACGTACCGACCGCGAACTGCTCTACGCAGTGCGCCGCGACGGCGTAGTGGTGATTGTCGATGGACAACGGCTCTTCTATTGGCCAAACGACGGCAGCCTGCATGCGACCAAAGAGCTGGACCTCAGCGTCGCCCATCCCGTTCAGTTGAAGATACTCGAAGTGGCCCCGCCCGGCCGTTTGGCGGGAGAACTTCTCGTGGAAAACGATTCGCAAACGGACGTACGAACCACGCCGACGACGAACGCCGATTCGCCGGACACGTTTACACCGTCGCTTCCGGCACGTCCGGGCGATCAGCCGCCGTCGCCGCATGTGACCCAGCAGGGGATGCGGGCTAAGCTGCCAGTGCCCAGCGCTGAGGAAATTCAATCGGCCAAGAACCAAATCCTGGAGATCTATCGCGACGAACTCAATCAGGCGGCGACACCGCAAGAGAAGGGTGTTCTGGCTCGACGTTTGCGTGCCGGTCTGACGAACACGCAGCAGGACGGTCCGGCCGTGAGCTACGTGCTGCTCGAGATGGCCAGTTCGTTGGCAACCGAGGCGGGCGAAATGGATCAGGCCTTCGACTCGATCGATCAACTGGCAATGTGGTTCAAGGTGAACGTAGTTTCACTCAAGGCCGAGGTACTGACCAAGATAGCAAAGGCAACCGGCCAGAATCCGTCGCTTGGCCCAGACAACCGGACTTTGTTCGATACCGCGCAGAGCCTGGCCCAGACGGCTTTGCACGAGGTAGATCTGCCGACGTCGGAGCGTTGTCTGCGAGTGGCGCTTTCGTCGGCTCGCAAAACGCGCGACCGGCGGCTTACAGCCGTGGTGCAAAAGGCTATCGAGGACATCGAGGGACTGCAGAAGCGGCAGCGGTTGGTCGAAAAGGCGGAAGCGACCCTCAAGACCGAACCCGACGATCCCAATGCCAATCGTGTTGTCGGCGCCTGGTATTGCCTGGTAGCCGGGCAGTGGGCCAAGGGATTGCCGTTGCTGGCCAAGGGGAGTGACGAAGAATTGGCGAAGGCCGCTCGGCTCGATCTGGCCAACCCAACGAAACCGCTCGCCCAAGTCCGTGCCGGCGATTGCTGGTGGGATCTCTCGGAGAACGAGAAGGATCTCGAAGAGAACCGACTTCGCCAACGGGCCGTCTACTGGTATCGGCAGGCCGAGCCGCAACTTACCGGCCTGGCGAAGCGCAAGCTCGAGAAACGTCTCGAAGAATCGGGTGTCGAGATGCAGTCGTATGCCTTGGAGTTCGACGGCATCTCAAGCTACTTGATGACGAATTTCTTATATAGCGGCAAATCGCCCATCACGATTGAAGCCATCGTGAAGCCAGAGATGTCGTCGGCGCCGGTTGGCAGCCCGTTTGCCATGCGAAGCTCGACTGGCCAGAATACCATCATCGCCAACGGATGGTCTGCCGGCTTGGTCCTTCAGGCATACTACGGTCAGTGGTGTATGAGCGTCTATCAGAAACCAGGGTATCGGTACGAACGCCTTAGTAGTAACGATGCCGTTTCGTATGGGGAATGGGTGCATGTGGCCGGCGTGTACGACGGGCAACAGGCCCGGTTGTATATCGACGGGCGGCTGCAAGCGAGTGAGGTAATCCCGTCGCCCGTGAGCCCAAGCCCCGTGGCGTTCGTGATAGGTGCCGGTCCGAAAAGCCTGAACACTACCACGGGCGTGGTCGGCGTGCAGGATTACTTCCGCGGTCAGATGCGGGCCGTACGCATTTCAAGCACTGCTCGCTACACGAAGGAATTCGAACCGCCGAAGACCCTCTCCTCCGACACCAGCACGGCGTTGCTGCTACCGCTGACGGCCGGATCCGGCGACCGCGTGGCCGACGCTTCCGGCCATAAGAACGTGTTCGCGGTGATCAACGGCGCCAAGTGGGTCGAAGTCGAGTAGGCCCGCGCGAAGCCAAGAATCGGGGTGCCATGCCCACGCGAGCATGGGCATGGCACTCGGCAGGATTGACATCGACTGTGTTCGTCCAAGACGAAAGAAATCGTCTGACCGCCGAATTGGCATACCGATCCCGAGGATCCCGAAACATTGCGATGAGAGGGAGTATTTCATGACCGCCATGAAGACAAATCTGCCGACCTCGTGCGTCCTTCTTGGTTTGATCCTCTTGAGTACGAGTTCCGATGCGAGGGGCGCGCCTAGCCGAGGGCACCTTGAGAAGTCGACGGATCCCATTCTGGTCGAGGCGCGGAAGGCCGATTTGAACTTCGTAGGCCCGGAGAAGAGTAATCAGGCAACCGCGGAAGAACTCTATTTGCGGTTCATAAGCCAGCATCCGACGGATCCACTCGTCTGCTACATCTACTACCATCTTGGCCACATGTATTCGGATTGGGTCGATCCTCGCTGGCGGAAGAAATACGATCATGTTCGCGATGATGTAAGGGCCAGACGATTCTTTCTGGAAGCGGTAAACCACCATCCAAGCGGTAAGACCAGTGATACCTTAACACGCGCACAGGTTTCCGCAGCGTCTCTTGCACCGACGTCCGAAGAGCAGGTAGCGGAGTATCTTGCCATCTGCAAATCGCTTCTGGCGTACAAACAGCCCGACGAGCTACTGAAGGCACTTTGGCGAACGCCCGAGCAGATAGCCATGATGGAGCGTAGCACGGGGGTGAAGGATTCCTTGCGGAAACAGGTTTGGAAGAACCGGGAAAGAATGTTGTTCGTGGCTTCGCAAAACATGGTCGCGATCGCTGAACATGCCCAGAAGACCAAGGGCCTGCCCTTGCTGGATACGATTATCAAGGAGCTTCCAGCAGACACGCTGGCCGTGAAACTGGCCAAGGAAAAAAAGGCCGAGATAACCAAGAAAAAGAAGGCGAATGGCTCGAATTCCAATCCAGAAAAGGACGCCGGGCCGCAAGATTCGAGGTCGCCGGGTGCCAGGCCCACGAAAGCGTGAGCAAAGCACCCCCAGGGGATTACGGCGACGGTTCTTCGTCGTCCTTCAACCCTAGGCGAGCAAGCCAGCGACCTCGAGTTGGCTTGTTCTCGCTGTCGCCAGACGCGTCGGTCGTCGTATCCGGATGAGAATCCAGCGCGCGAAGTTTCTCTTCGATTTGCGCCCGCTCGCGAGCGATCTTTGCCCGCTCAACCGAAATATCGATTTCGGCCTGGCGGAGTTTCTCGTGCCATTCTTCCTGGAGCCGTTTGAGATTCTCGCGTTCTTCCTGGACCAAGGCGTCCTTGTCGAGGATCTCGCCTAGAGCGGCCGCGCCGACGGCGGTGGTGCCGATATTGGCACTCTGACTATCCAACAGGAGTCTCAACTCCTCGATCTCCCGATCTTTCTCGGCGATGACGCGATCGGTTGTGCGGATGACCTCTTCGATCTTGATCCGCTCCTGGCGTACTTCTTCCTCGTCCTCTTCTTCGTCGGCGAAGTCGGCTTCGAGTTGGGCTAGAATACGTTGTTTTTGAGCTTCCCAGTCGAGCGTGCCGCCGCTGGAAGGTGCAACCGTGGGGCGGGCGGTGTTCGATGCCGAGGCCAACTGCTTCCGAAGTTCGGCGTTTTCCGACTTCAGACTGCGGACATCGTCCATGGCCAGTTCGTAACGGCGCTGCATGTCGTCGTCCGAGATCGACGACCCGGCCCCGCTGTCGGCTTCTGCCAGTTGACGCTGGGCTTCTTCCAGTTGGCGTTCGGTCTCGGCAAGACGTTCGCTCATCGCGTCGCTCGAAGCGCGCAGTTCCGCGAGTTCTGCCGGATCGGTCAAACCCTCGGCCGAGGTGTCACCGGATGCGTCGGCGGTTCGTTGTTCGAGTTCGGCGCAACGGGCTTTCACCGTGTCTAACTCGCTGGCGATTTCCGCGCCACGTCGATGGGCGATCGCCAACTCGTTGTTCAGTTCGCCTTCTTCCTTGCGAGCGGCTTCCAGTTGGGCGGTGAGTTCCGCTTCTCGTTGGCCGTACAACTCCAGCTCAGCCGCCAGACGCGTTTCTCGCTGTTGTGCCTCTTCCAGTTGGCGTTTGAGTTTGCTCTGCTCGTCGGCGTCGCGATTGTCCAGAACCGAGCGTTGCGACTCAAGTTCCTCGCGAAGGCGTTCCAGCCGTGCCAGTTCGGCCTGATGTTGCTCTTGTTGTTTGCGAAGCGTTTGACGCTGCTGGTCCAACTCGGCCTCGGCGGCGTCGAGTTCCGGTCGGCGACGTTCGATTTCTTCGCAGCGACACTTCAGTTCGTTCTGCTGCAGACGAAGAAACTCGGCCAACTCCTGCTGTTGCTGGTGGGCCACTTCTTGCAGTGCGCGCCATTCGTCCTGTCGCGAGGTGAGTTCCTGCTTGAGCTCCGCCAGGGATTGCGATTCCCGGGCGATTTGCTGGCGCTGCGTCTCCAACTCCCGGCGTGCGTGCTGTGTCTCGCGCCGGCCCTCGCCCAATTCCTCGCCCAGCGTGTGAAGCTGTTGGACAAGCTTGGCCTCGAGTTGTTCGAGGCGGCCCTGCTGCGTGTGAAGAAAACCGCGTACCCGATCGCGCTGTTCCATCAGCGCTTGGTCAAACTGGTCTGACCAAACTTCGATATCGGGGATGGGAGAGGGCGAAGCGTCCATTGCCGCCAAATTCACGGTTGTTCGACCAAAACAATCGGGGTATCGCGCCTTCTTTGTCGCGCGACGCCGAACTGTCGGTCAGCTGGTTCTTGTTCTCAGGTCACCGCGTCGCGAAACGCAGTCCCCCGTATTTTAAACTTCGTAGGAGTTCGTATTTGTGGCAAACTTTGCGAGCGACCAACGGAACCGAAGCGCTTTTGCACCAGGATCTCTCTGCAACTGGGGCAAACAACAGTGCGGACCGACGATCGCATTTCCCAGGCAACGCGGGAAAATGCGGAAACGTGCCTATACAGCTATAGGTTACGTCGCGGCACGGGGCAAAACGCGGTGGCCGGTTGTACCACGTGACGCGATTGTCGGGGGCGACTACTCGACCGTTGCCATAAACCGCAGGAACTGCGATTCGAGCAACTTCCAATTGTCGCCAAAGACCGAGGTGAAGTTTTCCAGCCGCTGGGCAGACGTGCGCTCGGTAAATAGGGGGCCCGAGGCCGTCTTGGCCAGGTATTTCGTGTATTGACGGGGTTGTGTCTCCACAAGATAGAAACTCAACGCCCAGGCTTCCGCGTAAGCTGCCGCCGGATTGGTTCGGAACAACCAGTCGGACGCGACAAGGTTTTTGATTATCTCGGGCGAGTGGCTCGGGACGACGCGATCGCGGAAGTCGTTTAACCGGCTGCGGTTCACACGATCGCTGCGGCGGGTGAAGTTGTGCGAGTCGTACACACCGGGCGCCTCGAACATCGTAGCCAACCCTTCGGCCACCCATAGCGGCGGTGGGCAGTAACGGCTGTGAACACCCGTGTTAAACGCCGTTTGGTGCGTAGCTTCGTGGATAATCACTTTGGCTGTTTTATGCCAGTCATTCCCATTGGAACGATCGCCCATGTCGTACACGAGAATTCGATTCGATTCCAGCGAGTAAAACCCAAGTACACCGGGAGAAACGGGGTTTCCCAATGCCGCGGCGTGTTTGGAAAACTCGCCCTGGTTTTGAAACACGATTCCGACCAGCGGAAAGGCCGGCTTGTCGAGTTGGAAGCCTCGTACCGCGAAGTAATGAACAAACGAGCGGTAAAGGTCCTCGAAACGCTGTGCCCACTTGTCGCGTTGACCTTGGGGATGGGCCACCATGTAGTGGCTCGTCCCGCTCACCTCGTAGTTCTTGCCCAACTCGCGGAGGAGTTCGGCCCGAAATTGCGACGGCGAATAGGGGCGAAACTGGTTGGATGTCTTGCGAAAATTCGTAGCGTCGCCGGGCGAAAACTCGTAGAGATAACCACCCCGGCCGAGCAGGCGGACTTCTTCGGTGTCCCACGACAGCGGTCTGCCTTCGACCGTGCGGCCGTCCAACTCCAGTTCAATCATGCCCGGAAACGGTGCAGTAGCCCCGGCGGGCGTTACGCAACACGCCACCAATAGTATGGCGAAAAGGAAAATCCGCATAAACTTTCCAATCGTTCAAATGCAGTCAGCGGCATATTTACGGGAATCAATTCAATTCTAGTACATCACCGGCAGGAAGGCGGGCACCGTCCGCGCAACGATTGCCGTTACTTCCCGGGGAACCTACAATATCGGAATAGGGTTCGGGACTTTCCGAAGAGGTGCCAACCCGCAAACTTCCGTTCACGGCAGATGAGCCCATTTTTCCAGGCAAGTTGGAGTCGAATGATACGTCAATCGGGCCAGAAATGGGGAAATTCCCCGCCGAATGGGGTGCGAAACGGAAAATCAAAAAACCGTCGGAGAGATACGCCATGTTGGGTTCCGTATTGCTGCTGATTGGCGTGGTCGTTGGTCAAACCACGACCGCGGTCGACGAGGATCTTCAAATCGACGTACGCCGAGCGGTTCGCCAACTCGACGCGCGCACTCTCGACGAGCGCAACGAGGCTGAAGCGAAACTCATTGAAATGGGGCCCAAGATACTCGACCTATTGCCGCCTGACACGGTGCGGACTTCGGCCGAGGTCCGTGAACGCTTGGGCCGGGTGCGTCAGAAGCTTCAGCAGCAAGCGGCCGAGACTTCCACCCAGGCATCGCAAATCACGCTCGATGCGCAAAACATGCCCCTGTTGGATATCCTTGCCGAGTTCGAGAAGCAGTCGGGCAACAAACTGATTGATCACCGGCCTCAATTTGGCCAGCAGGCGACGAACCCAATATTCTCGCTGCGATTCTCAAAGACCCCGTTTTGGCAAGCGCTCGATGAAACGCTTCAAAAGGCCGGGCTGACGATCTATCCGTTCGGCGAGGAGAAGGCGCTGCACCTAGTGGCCGCAGTAAACGGGAACGCTATCGGTAGCCAACTGACGCCACACACCGGCCGGGTAGCCTATAGCGGACCGTTTCGCATCGAGCCGACTGTCATTCAGGCCCAACGCGACCTGAGGCGTCATGAGTTGGGCACCCTGCGTTTGAACCTCGAAATCATCTGGGAACCGCGGGTCAGCCCGATCAGCCTTCGGCAACGTTTGGCCGAGGTGAAGGCCGTCGACCAGCAGGGCAACCCGTTGCCGGTGGAAAACGTTCAGGCCGAACTCGAAGTGCCCACCAGCAGCAACCGTGCGGCCTCGAACCTGATCTTGCCCTTCGAGTTGCCGCCACGCAGTGCCACCGAAATCGCCAGTCTGCAAGGCACGATCCACGCAATGATTCCCGGCAAGATCGAGACGTTTAAGTTCGACAACCTGATCGATGCCAAGGATGTCGAAAAACGCGTGGCCGGCGTGACGGTAACCCTGCAACAGGTCCGCCGCAACAACCAACTCTGGGAAGTTCGGATGCTCGCTCGCTTCGATCGGGCCGGTCAGGCGTTGGAGTCGTATCAGGGTTGGGTCTTCGAGAACCCGGCCTATCTCGAAATGGCCGACGGCAAACGCGTCGATTTCGACACGATGGAAACCACTCGCCAAACGGAGAACGAAGTGGGCGTAGCCTATCTGTTCGTGCTCGACGAGCCGCCAGCGAAGATGAAATTTGTCTACAAAACGCCCGGGGTGATCGTGGATACGAAGTTCGACTACGAACTGAAGAACATCCCGTTGCCGTAGAAGGCGTCAGGACGAGAGACGTGCAAAGCCGCGACCACCGGTCGCGAGAATTCAACCACCAACTACTCCCCCGATGCCACGACGTTCTTCCTCTTCGCCCAGCGATTCTCCCTCACCCGACATACTGCCCGACGCTCGTTGGATGGCCGTGTTTCGCCGTCGGTTGCGGACGTGGTACGGTCGCCATGCTCGCGATCTGCCCTGGCGCCGTTCGGCCGACGCCTACTCTGTGTGGCTTAGCGAGATCATGCTTCAGCAAACGCAGGTGGAGACGGTCAAGGGCTACTTCGAGCGTTTCATGGCGGCGTTTCCCGACGTGGCAACGTTGGCCTCGACCGACGAACAACAGGTGCTTCGACTGTGGGAAGGGTTGGGCTACTACCGTCGGGCAAGGCAGTTGCACCGAGCAGCCCAGGTGATTGTCGAACAACACGACGGCCGGTTTCCCGACAACGTCGAGTCGGTGCGCCGCCTGCCGGGCATTGGACGCTACACGGCCGGGGCCATTTTGTCGATCGCGTTCGGGCAGCGGCAGCCGATCCTCGAAGCCAACACCCTCAGGCTCTTCGCCCGACTTCTGGCCTTCCGCGGCCAAACCATGTCGGCCGAGGGGCAACGCCTGCTTTGGGCGATGGCCGAAGCTGTGTTGCCGCAGCGCGACGTCGGCACGTTCAATCAGGCATTGATGGAATTGGGCAGCGAGGTCTGCCGAAACCACACGCCACGCTGCACGGCTTGCCCGGTGGCTTCGTTGTGTGCCGCTCATCGGCAGGGTCTCGAAAAGGTGATTCCCGCACCAAAACCCAGGCCGGCCTTCGAGGAGGTTTACGAGGTGGCCGTCGTGGTGCGTCGTCGTGGTCGATTGCTGCTAAGGCGTTGTCCGGAGGGCCAACGTTGGGCCGGGCTGTGGGATTTTCCCCGCGTGGCGGTTACCTCGTCGCCCGATGCGGACGCGCCGCTGCGCCGCGAGATCGTCGAAGCCGTGCGACAGCTTACCGGTGTCGAGGTGGCGTTGGGCAATCGCGTCAAGACGCTCAAACACGGCGTCACCCGATACCGCATTACGCTCGACTGCTTCGAGGCCCAGTACGTGGCACATGTCGACGGGGCACACCTCAATGGCGCGAGCGATTCGACCGAGATGAAATGGCTACGTCCGGCCGAGCTCGACGACTACCCGTTGAGCACCACGGGCCGCAAGCTGGCAAAGCTGTTTGGAAAAGCGGAAAACTGAGAGCAGAAAGCGGGAGGAAGCCTGACGGGCGAAGCCGCGAGCGGCTACATCACAAATCATAAACCCCAAATCATCAATCAGAAATCCCTCGTCCCTTTTCCCAGCAACGCATCGACCGCGGCACCAATGTCGGGGTTGGCCATCAGCGACTCGCCAACCAGCATGGCGCTGACGCCGGCCGCTTCCAGACGCTCAACGTCGGCCCGCGTGCGGATTCCGCTTTCGCCCACCACGGCCCGGTCGGCGGGAATCTTCTCGCGCATGCGGAGTGTGTGTTCCAGGTCGGTCGTGAAGGTGCGCAGGTCGCGGTTGTTGATCCCAATCAGCCGGGCACCCACGTCCAACACGCGCGGAAGGTTATCCGGCTCGTACAGTTCGACCAACGGTGTCATCCCCCAGGCGACAATCTCGTCGTGCAGACAACCGAGCAGCGTGTCGTCCAGACATTCGGCGATCAGCAACACGGCGTCGGCCCCGGCCACCCGGGCTTCGAGTACCTGGTACGGATCGATGATGAAATCCTTCCGCAATACGGGTAAATTGACCGCGGCTCGCACCTCGCGCAGGTATTGCAGGCTGCCTTGGAAATAGGGCTCGTCGGTCAGCACGCTGAGGCAACTGGCCCCGTGTTGCTCATAAATCTTGGCAATCTCGACGGGCCGAAAATCCTCGCGAATCACGCCCTTGCTGGGGCTGGCCTTTTTCACTTCGGCGATCAACCGGATGGGACCGTCGGCGGTTAGCGCGCCGAAGAAGTCGCGCACCGGACAAGCGGCCTCTGCCTCGCGGCGCAACGCAGCCTCCGGTCGTACGTTTTTTGCCTGCGTAACTTCCTCACGTTTGGTGGCAACAATCTTTTCCAGAATGGTGGGCATCGTAGTCGCGCTTTCCTGGAGTTGTGTGCCACTGGCTCTGCCAGTGCCTTTGGCCATTGACGTGTCCTCACTGGCAGAGCCAGTGGCACACACGCAAAGCTATGCCATTAGCCGCCAGGATTGAGATAATCTCTTTAAAGCAAGCGACCAACGGGAGCGGTCTTGCCGTCTAGTGCTTGAAGTGTCGCCGACCAGTGAAGACCATGGGTAGGCCGTGGCGATTGCAGGCGTCGATCACTTCCTGGTCGCGTTTCGATCCGCCCGGCTGAACGACGGCCTTCACACCGGCAGCCGCCGCGGCTTCGATCGAGTCGGGGAACGGGAAGAAAGCGTCGGATCCCAGCACCGAGCCTTGCACGCGGTCGCCGGCCTTCTTGATGGAAATCTCGACCGAGTCGACGCGGCTCATCTGGCCAGCGCCGGCACCAAGCAACATTTCGTCCTTGCAGAGCACGATAGCGTTGCTCTTCACATGGCGAACCATCTGCCAAGCGAATCGCAAGTCGGCCATGAGGGCCTCGTCCGGCTGGGTTTCGGTAACCATTTGCCAAACATCCTCGGGGTCGGCCAGTACGTCGGCCTCTTGCATGAGCACACCACCGTCGACACAGCGAAAGACCCAGTGGGCCGGGGCCGGCTGCACATCGCCCACCTTCAGCAGGCGGACATTGTTGCGCCACTTGGGCTTCGTGGTGAGGATTTCCAGGGCGGCGTCATCGAAGTCCGGCGCGACGATGGCCTCGATAAACAGGCCCGGCTGGGCGAGCACTTCGGCCGTGTCGGCATCGACCACACGGTTGAGTCCCAGCACCGAACCAAACGCGCTGAGCGGATCACCTTGCATGCCCTTGCGCAGGGCTTCGGCCAGCGTGTCGGCAACAGCCGCGCCGCACGGATTGTTGTGCTTGATGACCGACGCAGCCGGTTGTTCAAAGCTGCGCACAATGGCCAGTGCACTGTCGAGGTCCAACAGGTTGTTGTACGACAGTTCCTTGCCGTGCAACTGTTGGGCCGAAACCACATTAGCCGTGTCACCGCCGGGCGTGCTGTAAACGGCCGCTTGCTGGTGCGGGTTCTCGCCGTAGCGGAGCACCGACTTGCGCGACATGCTCACGGTAATCGTCCCGGGGAAGGGCCCTTTGGCCGTTTTCCCAGCGAAAAAGTCGGCGATGGCCCGGTCGTATTTGGCTGTATGGGCAAAGGCCTCACCCGCCAAGCGACACCGCGTTCCCAGCGACGTGAAACCGTTCTGCTGGACTTCGCTAAGAATCGACGAGTATTGTGCCGGATCAGTGGCGATTGTCGTGAAGGCGTGGTTCTTCGCGGCCGCTCGGACCATCGTGGGGCCGCCGATGTCGATTTGCTCGATGGCCTCGTCGATGCTGACCCCCTCTCGGGCGACGGTCGTCTCGAACGGGTAGAGGTTCACCACCACCAGCTCGAAGGTTACGATGCCATGTTCTGCCAGCGATTTCAGATCGTCTGGGTTGTCGTGGCGACAGAGGATGCCGCCGTGGACGGCCGGGTGCAAGGTCTTCAGTCGCCCGTCCATCATCTCGGGAAAGCCCGTGTAGTCGGCTACATCGCGAACGGCAATGCCTTCGCTTTCCAGGTGTTTGCGGGTGCCGCCAGTGCTGTAGATTTCTACGCCGGCGCTGACCAACCCTCGCGCAAAGCCGGTGAGCCCCAATTTGTCGCTAACACTGATGAGGGCACGTTTGATGGGGGGCGACTGCATGATGCTTCCTTTCCAGGGCCAAACCTACGACACTTCTCAAGGCGGACCGATAGATAACTTGCCAATTCGCCGGGGGGGCCGTGCTTCACGGCGACCTCGGTTTCTGCACTAAAAATGGCACATTACCCTTCGGACCGTCCGAAAGCCATTGAAACCAATCCTAGATTTGAAAGGTTTCGCCAGCCAGCGTCAAGGTCCCAGAACGGAAGACCTTTGAAAACCACGGGTTAGAGTCTCACACTGCCGCCTTCATCCCTGGTTCCCACGCTTCAGCGTAGGAGCCAGGGAGGGGTAGACCACAAACTCCGACTATGTGGGATTCCTCCGGATCGCCGGAAGCGGTTGAAATTCAAGCCGTTTCGCCCCATAATTACAGCTTCTTCTCCCCCATTCGCTTCGCCCCCTGGCGCCGGAACACCAGAGGAGAGACATTCAATGATGCGGTTTTGCGCGGCCGTTGTAGTTGTATCTGTGGTTTTGCTTTTGGGCGTTGGTTGCCGTCCGGCGGCTGTGGTGAACAAGCCGACGAAAAAACAGGAAGCTTGGGAGAAGCGTGCCCAGGTCTACACTGACAAGATGCCCAGCGAGTGGCTCAAGCTGATCTGCCACCGCGATTCTGCGGTCCGCAGCAAGGCCGTCGACGCGTTGATCAACTACGCCAAGGACGGCAAGGACACGGTCGACGAATTGATCGTAATCGTCAAGGGCGGCAGCCCCGATGCGCGTCTCTCCGCTTCTCGGGCATTGGCCGGCATGTCGTCGAAGGCTCACCGTGCCGTGCCAGCGTTGTGTGCTGCCCTGCAAGACACCCGTTGGCCCCATCGTGACGCAGCGGCCGAGGCCCTGGGTCGCGTCGCCCGCAAGTCGCCCGACAAGGCCGTGCCCGCCCTAACGGCCGCGTTGAACGACAAGGACGAACGGGTGCGGGCGGCTGCCGTTCGTGCGTTGAGTACGCTGGGAAATGGCCAGCGCGACGTGGTTGCCGCGTTGTCGGCCGCCCTGGACGATTCCGATGCCAACGTTCGTGTCGAAGCCGTCGACGCCCTCGGCCGCATGGGTCCCCAAGCCAAAGCGGCCATGCCGGCCCTTCAGCGAATCGCACAACAAGGCGACTTCATGGTGAAGCAGGCTGCCGAAGAAGCAATCAAAGCCATCCAGGGCGAGTCGCAACACTCGGACGTCCACTTCAACGTTCCCGGCCGGCTGTAGTCTTGCACGGTGTAATTTTGCGCGGTGTAGCCTTGCCTATTGAACGAGCGGAGGGTGACCGTCGGGAGCCCGGTTTCGAGGCGTTTGGCCTTCCAACCGTTCAATGAATATGCAAGTATCAACAACACCGGCCGGAGGCCGCGGCGTCGCGGGCGGTTTGCTGGCACCCAACCCGACCGTGGCGCGTACGACAAGCCGCTGGAATGTAGCCACTGGGCATGGGTTAACGGTTGTTCGTGTAAAAGTCGCGTAATACTCGAGTCTTGTGGCACGACCACCGGGGAACGCCGTTGACAGCAGTGCATTGGCCAGAACAATGGATGCTGTCGGGGGTCGCCCCGGGCGCATAAGACGTGACGTCCGGCGGAATGAACAGGGCTTACGCACCCACGCAGCATTTCTGGGGGGTGCGAATCAACCCGACACTGGCGTTTTTGTGGACGACTCGCCACTTCGATTTACTCCCCTTTTCGTCCACTGGAGACAGGCGTAAGAGGATGCGTAGCATGGAAGACTTCACCCCGTCGTACCCCCATACATTTCATATCCCGGTAATGGGTACTGGGTTCACGATTGATACACCGCTTCACGTCGCCCGATATGGCATCTCCTCGGTGATTTCCCTGGTCGACGACGTGCTGATCGAGCAGATGCGTCAGTTCCACTGCGCCCGGGCGACGGAACCCTACGAACCGATCACCGACGAACATCCCGATTTCCGTGCCGCGCGGATCACGGCCTATCTCGACCTCGTCGACCGTCTCGTCGCACAGCAGGTCGAGCGACTCAAGGCCTCGCCGTTTGAGCCGGGCAGCGAGATTACCACCTACTTCGAGATGTTGCCCGAATGCTCCGCCCTGCGGCATCTCTACGAAGACATGTGCGAGACAACGTCGCCAGCCGAAAAAGCCGAACGCCAGCAGCAGTTGCGCGAGCGTGTGGTGCCGGGCCGAATCGACGTGAACATTATGGCTGCCGCCGATCGCCGCAAGTACCGCGACGGGGTCGAATGCGAGCCGACGACTTCCGATGCCAGCGCCGCCTTGCGCGGTTTCGCCGAGAGCCACGTATGCTCGGCACTGGTGCTCTCGGCCGGCATGAATCCTCGGCTCTACGGTTATGCCGCGAGCTTCGACGGCTTCTTTCCCGACGCCTCCGGCAAGCTTCCCAAGCAAATCGTCCTCAAGGTAAGCGATTACCGCTCGGCCGTGATCCAAGGCAAGTTCCTCGCCAAACGCGGCCTGTGGGTTTCGGAATTCCGGATTGAGTCGGGCTTGAATTGCGGTGGCCACGCGTTTCCCACTCAAGGCCTCTTGATGGGCCCAATCCTCGACGAGTTCTGCAGAAACCGCGAGAAGCTTCAGGCACAGTTGGCCGTTATTTACCGAAAGGCGCTCAAAAAGGCCGGTCGGCTTGTGCCCGACACAATGCCTGAAATGCGAGTCACCGTGCAAGGAGGCATCGGCACCGCGGCAGAAGATCGTTTCTTGCTGGAACACTACGGAGTCGACGGCACGGGCTGGGGAACACCTTTCCTGCTCGTACCCGAGGCCACCAGCGTCGACGACGAACACCTCAAAAAGCTCGTCAACGCCTGCTCGGACGAAGAAGTTTTGCTCAGCAATAGCTCTCCCTTCGGCCACCCTTTCTGGAACCTGCGCTACTCGGCCAGCGAAGAGAAGCGGCGGCAGCGGATCGAACAGGGGCATCCCGGCGCACCGTGCCTGCGCGGCTACTGCAAGCTGTTCAACACGGAGTTCACCTCGACGCCTATTTGTGTTGCCTCGCGCGAGTATCAGAAGCGAAAGTTGCAGGCGATGGGCGAAGAAACTACCGCCTCGCAGCGCGAAAGTGTGTTGCAGAAGTCGTGTATTTGCCACGACCTGGCCGGCGGGGCTTTGCGCAAGAATGGCATCGACCCGGAAGCCACTCCGGCGATTTGCCCTGGCCCGGGAATCGTCGACTTCTCGGCGGTGGTCTCCCTGCGCGACATGGTCGACCACATCTACGGCCGCAAATCGCTGATGACCAACGCCGAGCGGCCGAACATGTTTCTCCGGGAGTTAGACCTCTACATCGAATGGCTCGAAGACCGCCTGCAGACGGATAACGCCCCAGACGCGCTGCAGCGAGCCGACGACTTCCGAACGGCACTGCTCGAAGGCGCCGAATACTATCGCCAGCTGGGCGAGTATCTGCCGACACAACAACGAGCCAAGTTCCTCGACGGTCTGAAGCGTCGCACGAACCGGCTTACCTCGACACGGACCTTGCCCGCGGCAGCATGCAGCACGGCAACAGCCAGCGAACAGAGTCATATGGTCGCCGACATCGACACGTGATCGGGCGGATGGATCCAAAGCAACAAGCGTAGAAAGCTGTCAAAAAACGGGACTGGCTTCCGGCCAGCTGCAAAGGAAGCCCGACGAATATCTCTCTCGCGAGGGTGCCTGTCCCGATTCTTTCACACCCGCGTAGGCTATGCTTCAGCGTGGCACGGCCGGATCGTGCCATACCACTGATCGGGGTGCCACGGGCTGCTTGCCAGCCCGTTTGAAGCGGCGAGAATTTTTCTTTTTTCGCCCATGTTGATCACTGCCCACACTTGGACTTGGGCGATAGTGTTCAACTGGAGCCCGTCGCCTTACCCCTTTTCTAGCAACGACTTACGCCCCTGCCCGCGAGCCCGATTTTCGGTCGAGCGAATCACTGTTCAGCAAGTTCGGGCATTTTCAACGCAAGGTCTTGTCATAACACAACTTGCGCACCCGGCCAGAAATTGGTATTTGCACGAAGCGCGCTCAACGGGAAAGCGGCCCGACCGTCTCCGTAAGTTGTTTTCTACAAGCCATTTAACCTCTATTCACCCGCCCGGAGGACCACCGATCAACCCGGTCCGACGATTCATCTTGACGCCCTACCACAAGGTAGGATGCACGCTTCGCACGCACGCGGGGTCCAGGTAAACTCTTACGAGTGGAGCGATGCACCACGAATGCCGTGGTCACGGGCAGGCTGTTCCCGACGAAAGCGGGTGGCGGTAGCCCCGATAGCTATGCTATCGGCGTGCCGAAGGCACAAGAGGTTGTCGGCATGCGATTGGTTTACCCCTCGAATGAAAACCCTTGCCCGAGAAGTGTCAAGAGTCAAGGGATGACCCAGTCTTTCAAAAAGTAGATCATCCCCTTTTTGCTAGAGGAAACGATGAACGAAAAACCGAAACATCCTCGTACGAAGAAAAATGGTCTTGTTGTATTCTGTCTTTTCTTGGTTGTATTCGTTGGCCGTGCTCAGGGGCAGTCGACCCAAACGGCTATGGGTCCCAAGAAGTCTTTGGTTCCCGTTGTGAAAGGCGAATATGTCCATATCTATGATCCGCAGGGCGACGTGTTCTCGGGGCCGGACACGATAGACCTCAGGGCAGGTAAGTACTATCCGTTGTGGCAGCCAAACGACCATTGTTTCGTGAAAGGTCCCGACCGGATCTGGCATGCCTTCGGAATCACGCATCCGGCATCCCTCCCAGGACAAAGGCGGCACCAAGGCGAGTACGTGTCTTTTCACGCTGTGTCTTCCAGTGAAACATTCGAAAAGTCGTTCGTGCATCATGGGTGGATAGACAAGCCCAAGGTGCTTCCTCCTGCTCAACGGCCGGGCGAAAGCATCAACAATCATGCTCCGACCATTGTTCGGCACGACAATATTTTCAAAATGATTTATGGGCCAGTTCCGTTCCGCATGGCCGTCTCGGAGGATCTATACCGCTGGACACCGAGGGGGCCGATTAACATCAGCGAGAAGTCCGGACGCGATCCAAGTCTGTTTGTCTGGGAAAACACCTATTACCTGGTGTATTGCGCGGGAAACGTTGTGAAAGGAGCCACCTCGAAGAATCTCGTAGATTGGTCAACTCCGGTTGAAGTTTACAAGGGAGAAGTCGCATCCTACCAGTGTGAGTCCCCCACGCTGATACGCCACAACGACACCTTCTACCTGTTCTGGTGTCTTTGGGATACCGCCAACAAGAACGGGAACGGCTATGACGAACGCTCCTTCGTCGTTCGCTCCCACAAGCCGCTTGACTTCCGTGGGCAACCCGTGGTCACCGAGATTCAGGCACACGCGCCGGAAATCTTTCAGGACGAAAAGCAGCAATGGTACATTTCAAGTGCCCAGTATCCCGTACGCGGCATCAGTGTGGCCCGGTTAAGTTGGAAATAAAAGGAGTTGAACCAATAAAAGAACCAATAAAAGAACCAATAAAAGGTGTCAGGAACGAATGGCACTGTCGATTGATGCGAAAGGACTTACGTTGCGAGGTGTATTCGGCGGCTGCGCGGACCTTGGGCGGGGCGTTGTGCCGTGTTGGGCGAAGACGCCGTTTTTGCTAAACTGATCTTGGGTCGAGGGCCTTCCTTGGGGTATCCTTTGGCCCATCGAGACCTTCCTTGGCAGCGGGCGCTGACCGCTGGATGCCGAGGAAGGTCTCATGTGTTTTCGCACATCTGGCAGATTTCTGCCACGCCAGTTTCGCCTGGTGCTGAAGTCGTTCCTGTCGCGCGACGACTTGCCGTTTGCCGAGGCCCTGCCGGAGGACGAGATTCAAGCCGCCTTTGATGCCGAGGGCGTCCGCTTCGCCCAGGACGAGAAGGGTGTATATACCCCTCAGGTCACCCTTTGGGCGTTTCTCTCCCAGGCGATCTTCAAGGGTGAGCATCGAAGTTGCGTCGCCGCCGTGGCGAGGGTGGTTGCCCTGATGGCCGCGGCCGGACGACAAGTTTCGGGCGATACCGCCTGCTTCTGTCGCGCCCGGGCGAAGCTGCCCTTGGCGGTCCTCCACCGCCTCGCCACGACCCTGGCCGCACGGAGCGAGGACGCTTCGCCCACGCGATGGCTCTGGCACGGACGACACGTCTACCTGGTCGACGGCACGACGTTGAGCATGCCCGACACGCGGGCCAATCAGGCCGCCTGGCCTCAACCCAGCAGCCAGAAGCCGGGACTCGGTTTCCCCATGATTCGCCTGGTGGCCATGATGTCGCTCTGCACCGGCATGGTGAAGGACATGGCCATCGGACCCTACTCCGGAAAGAAGACGGGCGAGACGGCCCTTTTTCGCCAACTGCTCGGTTCCTTGCGGCCCGGCGACCTCTTCGTCGCCGACCGATTCATGTGCTCCTACTTCATGCTGGCGTTGGCCGCCGAGCAGGGAATCGACGCCGTAGTCCGTCAACACCAGATTCGCAAGACCGATTTCCAGCGCGGCAAGTCCCTAGGGCACAGACACCATCTGGTGCGGTGGCAACGCCCGGCTTGTCCCGCGTGGATGAACGAGACGACCTACCGGCGAATGCCAAAATTCCTGGAAATACGCGAGTTCCACGTGCGGGTCGACCAAGTAGGCTTTCGCACCGACTCGTTCGTGGTCGTCACGACGCTGACCGACGCGATGCTCCACGACGCTGAGGAAATCGCTGCGCTCTACCACAAACGCTGGATGGTGGAAGTCGATCTCCGCGCGGTCAAGATCACCATGGGCCTGGACGTGCTCCGCTGCAAGTCGCCGGAGATGATTCGCAGGGAGATTTGGGTGGGCCTCTTGGCTTATAACCTGATCCGCCGAACGATGCTCCAGGCCGCTTTGGACAGGGAGTGTTCCCCCCGACAGTTGAGTTTCGCCGCGGCGCTGCAGCAAGTCGGTGCGGGCTGGTCCGTCGCGCTCGCCATGCCCGAATCCCAACGATCGCTGCTTGTCGACGTGTTTCTCTACAATCTCTCGGAACATCGCGTGGGCGATCGCCCCAACCGCATCGAGCCGAGAGCGATCAAACGCCGGCCCAAATCGCAACGCCTCCTCACGAAACCCCGTCACGAAGCCCGCCACGACAAGAACCTCGTCCGCGGCAAACGCAGCAAATGACACGATCGCCCTAAGTCGTTATACTGCAAGCAACAGTGCCATTCGTGTCAGGAACCGTTCTTCTACCAAGCCCTAATAACAGCTATGCGAACATCGGCGAAACTACAAGCCGTGAACCACAAAGCAGTTGCCGAAGTTCAAGTGCTATTCGGTTCCTGGAACCTTTTTCTTTTCCTTCCGAGGGAATTCAATGAAACGTAGAATGCCGATCAGTCTTATTGCTGCAGAGGCCGCGATCGCACTGTTGGTTATCTACATGGCAATCATGGTCGGGCTGAATTTTCAATTCGGAACGTGGCGGGCCGCGCCATTTCTTCATTTGGCCTGGGCTGTGCCGGCCCTTATCGGGATCCCATTCGGATACCGCCCAACGTGGCGTCTTGACTGCGCCGCTTCGGCCGTTTTCGGAGCACTGGGAGCCATTGGTGGAGCTTTTTTGCTCTTCGGATTTCTTGCGGCATTTTTCTTAAAATACGACGGAAGTTACCCTGTCCCGATTTGGTATTTCTTCTGCATGCTGTATTTATTCCTGGTCTATTACCTGCTGAGTTGGTCAACTTCCGTAAGCTATTTCGAGACGGAGAAAGTGGTGGAACCACTATCGGGCAATCAGAATGACGCCCTCAGCGGTTAGCCCTGATAGCCCTTCCAACGGAGGCCACTCACGCAAGATTTGGCCAAGGTTGCCAACCCCGGTACAGTCCTCTCGTTGCCGTTAGCAACACCGACGATTTTGCGTTTCCGACCGAAACAAGGATGACATCGACTCCGCAGAATCATCGGTGCAACCCATTGGCCTTGTATTACTCCCGCCAATGCTCGGGCCTGTTTAGTGCATCGGCACATACAACCTTTCCTGCAACGGAGCCAATAACGCCTGGCCGGAGGGCTTGAACCATCCAGGCATCGGCATGTTCATCCGGTATCGGATAGGGTGCCTCAAATCCGAGACGGCCGGCGGGTTCGAATCCATGGCGAGGGTAATACTCTGGATGCCCAAGAACGAAAGCAAGGTCCACCCCTGATTCAGCAAGAGATTTCAATCCTTGCTCAATGAGCTTACCGCCGATTCCCTGATTTTGAGCATCAGGCACTATTGCCAAGGGTGCGAGAATCGCCATCGATGCGGTGGCTTCGGAGTTTGCCAGACGTGCCGCGGTGAACAAGATATGTCCCACCGCTCGATCATCGTCAAAGGCTAGCAGGGACAGAACCGGCTTTGCGCTGGGATCGTTCAAGAGATCCCTTACCAGTCCCGCCTCCTTTTCATGGCCAAAGGCCACACTCTCGATAGAAAGCACACCCTTCAGATCGGATACCGTGGCTTCTCGTATCTGCAATGTTCTGCTCCATCTCGATGATGCGGGCAATTACTGTTCAAAAAGTCGTGCCGTAGCGTGCGAGCTATGGTACGCATACGTAATGCGGATTGGGTATTGCGTGGGTCTTCTCTGCTGTATTCAGCCGATGCGACCAAGCATCCTTTCGGCGCTCGCGCTGGCTGGCAAGCAGCCGCTTTCGTCGTCACCAGGGTCTGCCGGGCCAAATCCACGCCAGATACTCCAAAAACACCAGGACAACCCAAAGTGGCGCGACCCAAAGATGCCGCCACCCAGAAACCGAACGCGTCAAACCCCAAAGTGCCAACACCGTAAAAAAACTAGTGACAATCTGAAATTCGATTGGCTGGCGTACCGGCCCATGCCGTGGGGCAGTTAATGCCGGCAAAGCAAAAAACATCACCACAGCCCAAACAAAGGCGGCAAGGATCAACTCCGGTCGTGAGCGGTGCGTCTTAACGATCCGCGATCCACGTTCAGGTTTCTCCGGCGAACGATATGGATGTCGGAAATATCGTTCATTTGGGAAACCTTTCTGCTTGTCAGCCGGCGGCACCGAACTACTTTGCCATGCTGAAGCATAGCCTACGGCCTACTGCCGCTACGATCGGCTATGCGTCTGGCATCAACCGTCGTTCGGTAGGTACTTTTCAAGCAGCACGGAGATTTCCACGCAGGTCTTGGCCTGGCGGCGACCGTCGGTTACCAACGGGTCGATGGCCACCACGGTGACGTTCTGAGGTAATTCCACCAGTAGCTTGCGTAGTTGATCGGGTGTGTTGAGCGAGCGACGTCGGGTTTCGATGCCGGCGCTTTCCGAGTAGCTGTCGGCTCGGGCGGCGTCGGTGAACAGGGCCAAGGCAACTACCTGCCCCCGGCCCGGCACATCGGCCGTGATCGAACTGTAGCCTTCGCCTTCTGCCAACACGTACACCGGGTAGTCCCATGGCGAACGGGCCAAAGGCAGGTGTTTTTCCGCGAGCGTGGCGATATCGACCGTCCATTGCCCAATGACCGCGTCGCCTTCGAGCGTGGGATTGAACATTACCGAGGTGCAGGGATGGCGAAGCGCTGCAATGAGGTAGGCCACCTCGCGGTCGTTGCCCAGCGAACGGACCTCGCCGTCGAGTTCCACGGCTTTCATGAACGCCTCGGCCGCCGGCTCTTCGGTAAACAACATCAGAGCCACTACCGGCTCATCGCCGTCGCCGGAAAGCGGTGCCGAGGCAAATCCACCATTGTGACGAATTACGAATATCGGGTATTTCCAAGAGAATGACATAGGGAAGTCGTAAGTGGTTCGTGTGTAGTGAAAAAATCCGCTCGCGGCTTCGCCCTTTCAGCTCTCCGCTTTCAGTTCTTCGCTGGTTCACTCACCCAGCACGGTGACGACCACTGTGCGTTGTCGCGGGCGTACGTCGCATTCGAGGTGAAAGATCTGTTGCCAAGTGCCCAACACCAGTTGGCCCTCGCAAACCGGCACGCTCAGCGAGGGGCCCATCAGCGTGGCCTGAAGGTGCGAGTGGCCGTTGCCGTCGTGCCAGGCCTGTTCATGTCCATATTCTCGGCTGGGAGGCAAGAGACGGTCGAGTTGCTCGGGCACGTCGCGAACCAGGCCCGGCTCAAACTCGACCACGCTGATCGCGGCCGTCGACCCCACGGCAAACACCTGCGTGGTGCCCGTCGTTATGCCCGAGGCAGCCACCACCTCGGCCACTTCGGCGGTCAGATCGTGCATATCGCCGTGGCGATTGGTCGAAAACGTCAGTTGTTGTTGATGAACCATGGGGGCCTCGTTTCGGTCCAAAGTAATGGATTGTACGGAAAATGTCGGCCGCCGACAGGCCACCTGGCGCCTGGGTTTGCTGCGACACGCGACTTGACGTACCCTCCTATTAGGGTACGATCTTTGCGGTGGAGTGGATGAAAGGACGTGGATAGCGGAAAGGGCGAAGCCGCGAGCGGCTTTTTCGGTATCCGCTACCCGCTTAGCCGCTCTACCTATTACCCACTACCACCAACCGCCCTACCATTCATGAGTACTCCAGCACTTTCGGAAAGCGCGAACCACGCTTTGATTCGTCTGGAAAACGCCTCGAAGACGTTCCAGATGGGCGAAGTGGCGGTCAATGCCGTGTGCAACGCCTCGCTGGAAATCCGCGAAGGCGAACTGTTGGTAATGGTCGGGCCCAGCGGCTCGGGCAAGTCGACCATTTTGAACCTCGTCGGAGGACTCGACACGGTCACCGCCGGACGCATCTGGTATCGCGACCGCGAGATGACCACCGTCGGCGACACTGAACTCACCCTCTACCGCCGCAATACGGTAGGCTTCGTCTTCCAGTTCTACAATCTCGTGCCCAGTCTTACGGCGCGCGAAAACGTGATGGTTTCGACCGAGTTGAGCCAGAATCCGTTAGACGTAGTCGAAGCGTTGCGACTGGTGGGCCTGGAAGACCGCATCGATCACTTTCCGGCCCAGATGTCGGGCGGCGAGCAACAACGCGTCGCTATCGCCCGGGCGATGGCCAAAAACCCCGAACTGCTGCTCTGCGACGAGCCAACCGGCGCGTTGGACTACGTTACCGGAAAACGCGTGCTGCGAATGCTGGTCGATCTAAAGACGCAACTCGGCAAGACGATCGTGCTTATCACGCACAACGGAGCCATTGCGCAAGTGGCCGACCGCGTTATCCGGCTGCGTAGCGGTCAGGTCGTGGAAATGCATCCAAACGACAAACCCGTGCCACCCGAGGAGATTACCTGGTGAGGGTTCTCGATCGCAAACTCTCGCGCGACCTTTGGGCATCGCTCTGGCGTCTGCTGGCGATTACCAGCATGATTGCCGTGGGCGTGATGTGTTTCGTGGCGATGGGCTCCGCACACCGCAATCTCAACGAGGCCAAACGGCGCTATTACGCGCAGTGTCGGATGTCCGATTTTTGGATCGACGTGAAGAAGGTTCCCTTGGCCGAACTGGAGCCGTTGGCCGAGATTCCCGGCATCGCGGCCATTCGTCCCCGGATTCAGTTCAACGCCACGGTAGCCCTGGACGACGTTCCGCGACCGCTCAACGGCATGGTCTTGTCGTTGCCCGACCGGCCGACGCCGACCATCAACGACATCGTACTCCGGCGCGGCGGCTACTTCACCGACCGGCGCGAAAACGAAGTGATCGTCAACGACAAGTTCGCCCTGGCCCATCATCTCAAGCCGGGCGACTGGATCCACTTGGTGTTGAACAACCGCCGGCAGGAATTGTTCATCGTCGGTACGGCCATCAGCAGCGAGTTCGTCTACCTGCTCGGTCCTGGGACAATCGTGCCCGACCCAGAAAACTACGGCGTTTTCTACCTGAAGAAAAGCTATGCGGAAGACGTTTTCGACTTCGACGGCGCGGCCAACCAGGTTCTCGGACATCTTGCGCCCGGGCTGCGCGAGCGACCGGCCGTGGTCTTGCGTCGGGCCGAAGATTTGCTGGCCCCTTACGGTGTGTTCAGCACCACGGCGTTGGCCGACCAGCCATCGAACAAATACCTCACCCAGGAACTCGAAGGCTTGCGGACCTTTGCGGTCTTCATGCCGGCCATGTTTTTGAGCGTGGCAGCGCTGATTCTCAACGTGCTGTTAACCCGAATGGCCGAACAGCAACGCACCGTGGTGGGCACCCTGAAGGCCTTGGGCTATTCGAACTGGCAGCTTTTCGTCCACTTCATGAAATTCGGGCTGACCGTGGGCATCGGCGGTGGGCTGGTCGGTTGCTTCGTCGGCTATTGGCTGGCCGAAGGGATGACAATTATCTATCGCCAGTTCTTCGAGTTTCCCGAGCTAAACAATCATTTCTACGTTGGCCTTCAGTCGACCGCCCTGGCGATCAGCGTATTGTGCGCCGTGGTCGGAAGCATTCACGGCACTCGGGCCGTACTGCGACTACGCCCGGCCGAGGCCATGCGGCCCAAGCCGCCCAAAAAAGGCGGCGCCGTATTTCTGGAACGGATTGGCTGGCTCTGGAGCCGCCTAAGCAGCGGCTGGCGAATGGTTTTTCGCGACATGATCCGCAGCCCCGTGCGAACGCTGGCCGGCATCTTCGCGTCGGCGATGGGCGCCAGCGTGCTGATGTCGGGCTTCATGATGAACGATGCCACCGTCTACCTGATCGACTTCCAATTCAAGTGGATCCAACGCAGCGACATCGACTTGAGCTTCAAAGACGATCGCACCGACGAGGTGATCGACGAAGCGGCCCGCCTGCCGGGCGTCGACTTGGCCGAACCAACGCTGAACGTCGCCTGCACGTTCATCAACGGCCCGTACCGTCGCAAGGGTGGAATCATGGGCTTGGCGCACGGCGCCCGGCTAACCACGCCTCGCGACCGCCAAGCCCAATCGATCCGCATTCCCTCGTCGGGTCTGGTAATGAGCGGCAAACTGGCCGAACTGCTGCACGTCGAGCCGGGCGACACCATCACAGTGCAGCCGACCAAGGGTTTGCGCCGGCCGGTGAAAGTATCCGTAGTCGAAACAGCCGATAGCTACCTCGGCACGATCGTCTATGCCGACATCGATTTTCTCAGTCGTTTGGTAGGCGAAGAACTGGCCGTTACCGGCGTGCAGTTGGCCGTCGACCGCGATCCCGAACACCTGGCGGCCCTCTATCGCGAACTCAAACAGATGCCGGCGCTCGAGGCGGTCAACTCGCGGATGGACATGGTCGCCAGCCTGGAGGAAACGCTGATCCAGAATATGATGGTGTTCATCGGAATGATCATTCTGTTCGCCGGCGTAGTGTTTTTCGGCAGTATCCTCAACGCCTCGCTGGTAAGCCTGGCCGAGCGACAACGACAAATCGCCACCCTGCGCGTGTTGGGCTACGGAGCATGGCAAGTTGGTTCGTTGATGTTTCGCGAAAGCCTGGTCGTGGGCCTCATCGGAACGGCTTTGGGAGTTCCCTTGGGCTACCTGATGACGGTCGGGTTGGCCGCGACCTACGACTCGGAGTTGTTCCGCTTCCCCGTCGTCGCCACACCGGCCTCGTACATTTGGACCGTGGTCCTGGCGCTGGTCTTCATCATCGTCTCGCACCTGTTCGTCCAGCGGGCAATTCACAAAATGAACTGGCTCGAAGCGCTGCAAGCGAAGGAATAAAAGAAGTGGATAGTGGTCAGTGTATGGCAGTAGATCGTAGCCGCTCGCGGCTTCGCACTCATCCTTACTGACACGCAAAGCGTCGGAACGAATGAACGAGTGAAATCAAAAAAACGTCTATTCCGGAGCGCAAACGCAATGAAAAAATACGCATGGATCCTCGGCGCCCTCGTCGTACTGGTGTTGGTCGCCTGGGGTGTTGCCAGCCAGTTAAGCGGTGGCGTGGCTGTGCAAACGGCCGAAGTGACGACGGGCCCGATTCACGAATTCGTCGACGAACGAGGCGTCACCCGATTGCCCGAGACCTACCTGATTACCATGCCGGTCAACGGCCGAATCGCCGCCGTCAAGGTGCGCGAAGGTGCCCCGGTTAGCCGTGGCCAGGAGGTCGCGCAAATCGTGCCCGAAGACGTCAGCCTGGATCTGCGTCAGGCAACGGCCGCGGTGGAACGTCTCGAGGAGCAGATCAAGGAGAACGAAGACGTCTCGGTCGAGAAGACCGGCTTGCGGCAGGCCGAGGAGTTCGTCAAGTCGATGAGCAACACCGTGGCCGCAGCCGCCGCGCGGATGACCTCGGGTCGAGCGAAACTCGACTACGCCGAAAAAGACTACGGCCGCGTCGCTCGATTGGCCGCCACGGGAGCACAAACCCAGGACCAACTCGATCAGGCCGTGGTCCGCAAGGTGGAAGCAGCGGTCGACTACCAGCAGGACGTGCTCGTCCACGCCGCAATGCTTGCCATGCAAGCGGCCACCAACCTGTTGCCCACCATGGTCCAGCAATACATCGATCGCAAGGGCCTTACCGGCGACGTGCTCGTGAAACAAAAGGCCGAGGCCGAGGTGCAACTCGACCGTGCCAAGCTTACGGCCGAACGCAGCACGATGACCAGCCCGGTCGACGGCGTGGTTCTCGAACGCTTCATCCGCAACGAACGCTACCTGCCGGCCGGCGAAAAGCTGCTGGAGATCGGCCGCCTGGAAGATTTGGAGATCGAGGCCGACGTGCTCAGTCTCGACGTGGTCGATGTGAAGGTGGACGACCCGGTCGAAATCTACGGTCCGGCTGTCGGCCGACCTACTGCCCGGGGGCACGTTACCCGAATTTACCCGGCCGGTTTCACCAAGATCAGTTCCTTGGGTGTCGAGCAGCAACGGGTGAAGGTGGTCGTCAAGCTGGAAGAGAAAGACCGGCAGCGGTTGCTGAAAGACCGCCACCTTGAGGTCGGCTACCGCGTTCGGGTGAAGATCTTCACCGACACCAAACCCGACGCTCTGGTGATTCCCCGCAGCGCCCTATTCCGCGGCACCAACGGCGACTGGCAAGTCTACGCGGTGCGCGGCGGTCGGGCAAGAATCGAAAACGTGAAGGTCGGCCTGTTGAACGACGAACTGGCCGAAATCGTCGAAGGCCTCCGGCAAGGCGACCGCGTGGTAGTCGCCCCCGAAAGCAATCTGGCCGACGGAGCGAGGGTGGTTGATTAGCTGGAAGTCAACAGTTGCCAGTGACCTTGTTGAGTAATTTTCCCTCGGCAAACATATCGGACAGGATAACAGGATATTAAGGATGAAGACCAACGCAAGGGAGGATCGTTGGGTGGATTTCGCTTGAATCCCGTCGATCCTTTTGCCTGCGACCGCCGCAACCAGCAGACTGCGGAAGTGCAACCGTGATGTGCCGCAAAGACACCGGTGGCGTTTGTCAGGTTCCAGGCTTTCTCGAAAGCCGACTCACGTTGGCGACTCAACTCGGCGGCAAGCGACTCAACGAAAGCCAGGAACGTACCGAACACCCGCAAGAACAACAGGAACCGTTGGAACATCGGCGCTCACTTCCAGCGCATGAACGGTCAGCTCTTTGCGAACCGAAGATTATGAATCCTCAATGGTTCTTCGTTTCCGCGCGACAATTGGTTCGGAAGTGAAAGAAGTTTTCCGGATAAACCGGCTTGCATGAAAACATCCCGTCAATCCTGTTCATCCTGTCCAAATTGAACCTATGGATAGCAATTGTTCGACAAGGCCGTTGCCAGTTATCAGTAAACCGTGGTTAGCGAAGAAGCCGCTCGCGGCTTCGACCTCCTACTGAAAACTGCCAACAGAAAACGGCCTCTTCACTCATCCCCTACACGGGAGATTGCCACCACCAGGGCAACCGCCCCCAACATGGCAACGACCAACACGCCCAGCACCAAGCCGATCGCAGCCGGGGGGACGTCGAACCATCGCAGCAGCCCCAACAACAGCGCAATCCCCGCAGCGGCTGCCAGCAAGGTACGAACGCCGAACTGCAGCGGCATCCGCGGGCGTTCGTTCTTCTCGTCGGGCAAAGCCATGGCGTGCTCTCTTCCTCCCCTCTCCTCTCCGGGGAGAGGGGCCGGGGGTGAGGGGGCGAAACCTCGCCGACGCTTCCACGCACATCTGTTGCGTACAACCCCGAAAGACCGCGGAATCACTCGCCGCGGGTCGGCTACAGGCACAACGCGAATTGTGGAGCAATCCCGGATTGTAGTCAACCCAGGCCGAGGTTTCACAGCACCGATCGTCCTGAAGACTGCGCCCTCACCGCTGTGTCCCGCCACTCTCTTCCGAAAAGGCACGGCAAGCACGTCGTTTTCGAACACGCGCCAAGAGGACAATCGTGGTTATTCCGACAACGAAACGGTCTCCCCTCCGTTGCGGCTGCATGCGGCCTTGTAGATCGTGATGTCGATGTTTTCAGAGACGAAGCTCACGCTACCGTCGGCCCGAGCGAAGACAGCGCCGCCGGGATGGGCACTTTTGAAACACATACTATTGAACTCGCCACCGCCGACATTAATTCCGTAACGCACGTTTTTGCAGGCCGACATGCCCTCGGGAGGATTGCCGATACCAATACCGCGCGTCCAATTCGCCCCATCACCGCCATCCATTTCGGCCAACATCAGGGTGTTCGACGTTCCGTCGGTGATATCGCGGATTTTCGTCCCCCGGTCGGCCGTCATCACGCCATCGGTCGCAATGCCGTCCCACTGGGGATAGCTTTTTCCCGGTTGATGGCCGTAGTCGTTGCCCGTCACCGGGTTTTGGCCAATCGGTCCCGCAATGCCGTAGTAGTGCGAGGTGTAGGTTTCGTGGTCGGGGTTGGTGAGCGTCGACGAGGGATGCGCGGCCATCCGGTTCTGGCTGCTCGGGCAGAAAAACGCCTCGACGGCATTCAAGGCCAGAAGATTCGACTTATGCTGGCCTTCGTTGTTCGTACCACCGCTGTAAGAGCCCGCATCGAACGTGTTGTATTTCACGAACTGATCGTAAAGCGTCTTCTGTTCGATGAACGGCAAGATCAGGGCGTTCCAACCTTGGCAGTTGCTTGTAAGGCAACCCGAGGCAAACGAACGGTGCGCCTCGTGATAGTTGTGCAGGCCCAGGGCGAGTTGCTTGAGGTTATTCGTGCATTGCATCCGCCGCGCCGCCTCTCGGGCGCTTTGTACGGCGGGCAGCAGCAGGGCGATCAGAATGCCAATGATGGCAATGACCACCAACAGCTCAACAAGGGTAAACGCCCTCATCGCCTTGCGCGAAAGAGGATGTCTTGATCTCATGATAACACCCCCGGACTGGAAATCCTTGCAGGATGGGTCGAGTAGAGTAGAGTGGGGTAGGGCGGGTCGAGCAAAGCGAGCCCCGCCGGAAGCATCCCGAATCCGCAGCTACCGTTCTTGTTTTCGATTTCAGCGTGGGTAGCCCCGATAGCCGAGCTATCGGGGCTACCCGTTTTTTTGATTTCAGGTCCGTTTCCGTCGCCAGACGAGCAGCCCAGCGAAGACACCGATGGCCAAAAGGACAACGGTCGACGGTTCGGGTACCGGTGCCAGCGGGTCGCCGTTGAGCCCCGCTTGGTAAATGTCGTTGATCTCGTCGGCACTGAGGGCTCGATCCCAAATGGCGAACTCGTCGATCAGGCCGTTGAATTCGGCGCCGAGGCTGTCGCGGGCACCTAACCTGATGCTGGTCGTACTGTCGAAGATGTCGCCCGTCGCGAAGGTGTTGGTTACCGCCGCACCACCACCCGACTTCCAACCATTGGCGAGGTCCTGGTTTACGGCGGCTTGTCCCGTGGTTCCGGAACCCAGGCCGTTGAAATACGCGATCCAGCGTCCATCGTTCGTTTTGGCATCGCCGTCGACAACGGCGTCGGGGTCGATCACCAAGGCCACATGATACCAGGTGTCCGCCGTGGTAATCGAGTTGCTTCGGTAAGCGCCAACTCGGCTGTCATCCCCCGTGCCATTGTGGCTTCCGCGAACGACGATTCCGGTGGAACTCTGCCAAATCGACCAGCCGTTGCTTGCTGACCCTCCGTTGCCCTTCGACGCGATGAACTGCGTCCCACTGGTCGTCGCCGGCTTGAACCACAGCGAAACCGTGTACCCGTTGCCCGCGTCGTTGAGCACGTTGCCGTAGTCCACGCGGCGCTCGCCGGTGACCGTGTAGCCCGTGCCTTCCGCGGTGAACGAAAGGGCCTCGCCAACGATCCCCGTCGCGCTGGAAACGACCTGCCCACTTGGCGTTGCCGATTCGCTGTTGGTGGTGGGCAATGCGGTACCGTTCTGAACGGTACCGGCGAGATCTTGCACGGTGTAGCTGCCACTGTTGGTTTCCAAGGCCGGCGGCGGATTCACGCCCGACCGATTCACCGTGACATCATCCATCGGGCTGTAGAGTTGCAGCCCATCGAGTAGCGCGGCCTGTGTGCTGGATGTTAACAGGACCGTCAGGGCAATCGTCCCCATGAGGTGGAGCAAACATTGTCGTGGAATGTACATGATTCATCCTTTCCAAACATACGTTTTAGGACTACGATACAATGCCTTTGCCTCTTCCAGACCCGCAAACATGTGCGTAGGTTGGGTTTCGATCCAACCCGCGCGATTGAAAATGTCAGCCTTGTAGCGAGCCCCGCCGGACAATCCCAAATTCTCAGCGGCGGGGCTCGCTTCGCTCGGCCCGCCCTACCGTTCTCCGATCCTTAGACCCGCCTTCGTCGCCAAACCAACAATCCTGCGAGGGCGCCGATGGTAAGCAGTACGAAGCTCGACGGCTCGGGCACGACCGCGCCCGGGTTGTCGTGGAGAAACTTGACCTCGTCGGCCGTAAAGGCCTGGGTATAGACCTGGATATCGTCGATCGTGCCGTCAAACGCGGCGTTGGTTGTTATCCGCCGTCCCACGTAGATCGGGTTGGTGTTGACAATCGCGCCGCCGTCTAGCAGTTGATCCGTGTCGATTCCGCCCGCACCACCACCAGTAACCCAACCGTCGTTGCTGCCGTTGAGATAACCGCGAACAACGTCGTTTTCGCGGTCGATGACCATGGCCAAGTGATACCACGTGTCGGCGGCGATTCCCGAAATGCGCTGACCCCAGCGTGTGGTCGTATCTGTGGAGTCATGCCCACGAACGTTCATCACGCCGCTTTCGAGGAAGAAACTCCATCCAGCATCACCGGAGCCGCCGTTGCCCTTGCCGGCCAGCATTTGCACGCCGCTCGTCTTGTCGGCGTTGAACCAGAAGGCAATCGTTAGGCTGTCGCTGCCCGGATTGAGATCGGCACCGAAGTCGACATAGCTTGCGTCGCTGCCGGGGAAGTCGAGGCCTTCGCCGATGACGGCCGCGGGATTGGTGATGCCGCTGGCCTCGCCGGCCGTGCCCGCCTGAATGGTGCCGTTGAGGCCCGACCGGACGTCGTAGACCGCGTCGCCGTAGTTGGTGCCGTCGAGATCAACGGCATCGCCCGTCACATGCATCAGCAACTCGGCGTTTGCCGAGCCAACCAGAAACAGCCCCAAAAGAACTGCAAACGCCACGCGAGTTGTTGATTGTCGCATCGTTCTATTCTTCCACAAGAAACATCAACTGGAATTAGTCTGCTCGTTGCAGAGTTCCACAGGAATCATCTCGCAGGCGGCTTCCACCTGCCGGCCTCGGGCCTGCCGGGCCAACAACCGGCCGATATGCTCGCCCATCTCCTCCGGCGGAACTTGCGATCGCACATACGGATAAACTGGAGGGTTTTCGCCCCCACGGCGATAGATCGACGAAACGATCACGTCGATATCGCGACCAAGGTGTAACCCCAGCGATTCGGCCGCGGCGATAGCCCCCTCGGCCAACGGTTCGCTTCGGGCGATAATTCCCGGCGTCGGACCACTCTCGGCAAGGACCGTGCGCACCGCCGCACCGATCTCCAGACGATCGGCCGAAAGGTGCCGGGTTATCACGGCGTCGGCCGACAATCCGGCTTCGCCCGCCGTTTTGGCGAGGGCATCCATCCAAAGCCGGTCGCCGGGCAAATGTCGGTCACGAATCAGCACCAGCAACCGGCGATGCTTTCGCTTCAAAAGGTATTCAGTTAACAAGCGAGCGTCGGCCGCATGGTCGCGGTCGAGCCACGACAAACCGCGCACCGACTCATACGGCGTACCCATCACCACCGCCGGCAGGCCGCTTTCGTGGATCAACCGTTGGACGGGCAGCGGTGCGCGCACCATCACAAAGCCCTCGGGCTGCGAGCCGGCCAACGACTCGGCGATCAAACGCCGCGTCGACTCGGCGTCGTCGTTTCCGCTGAGGAAATTGAACTGCACATCGGCACCGGGCAACTCGCGTTGCATGCCCACGATCACGCCATCGGCCAGAATGCCTTCGGTTCGCAGGTAGTTCTGATGCACCAACAAACGTACCCGCGCCAGCGGCGTGTTCGCCTGGGCCGGATCGACCCGGGCGATGAAGGTTCCCTTACACTGCTTGCGGATGAGCACCTGCCGCTGTTCGAGCAATTGCAGGGCGCGATTCGCGGCTCCGGTGCTCACACGGAGCATCCGCGCCGTATCGGCGGCGGTGAGGTAGGGGTCGCCGGGCTGCAGATCGCGCACACGGATATCGTCGAGGATCTGGTCGGCCAGCAGGACAACGCGCGGCGTTTTGGCATCAGTAGTACTCATGGCTCTCTCCAGCTTAACAGAAGTTACCATCAATGCAAACGATATTTCCATTGGTTGCAAAAATATAGGCGATTCCCCTATTGCCCGCACAACCAGCGAAATATTATAGCATAATCGGGGAATTCGATCCCCTGCCCCCAGAACAGTTTCACGCAACAGGGACCGCTCGTTGACACACACCCCCGTAGCTGTGTAATATATCACAGACAGCCGCGTTGACTATCCTAAAAACGCCTGATTTTTTTGATGCCGTACGACCGAATTCCGAATGCGACGCTCGGCGAGCCAGAAAGATCTTGCTTTGTGAGCCAAAATTCACCCCCCCACCAAAGAGTTGACCATGCATTCAATCCTTGCCCTGGGTCTCACGCTACTGACACTCTCGGCCACTATTGGCGAAGATTGCGGTGGTGCCCACAAAACCGAGCGGCTGGCCGGAGCGGATTCCTGCCTGAGTGCGGCAGCGCCGGTGTGGTTGGCGGCCCTGCCGCACTCTGGCGAGACGACTTCGTCCGAGGTCGTGTCGCCCCAGGTCGTGGTCTTCGGCGATACCCCGTGTGGCGTGGCCGCCGCGATTGCCGCCGCCCGAGCCAACTGTAACGTGGTGCTGGTGGCGAGCGGGTCTCACGTGGGCGGAATGATGTCGGCCGGACTGAGCATTACCGACGTTCGCCTGCCGACGGCCCACGGTGGGCTGTTCCGCGAATTCACCCAACGGATCGAATCGCACTACGCCCGACGCTACGGCCCAGGCTCAAAGCAAGTGGCCGACTGCCACCACGGACTCTGGTTCGAGCCGCACGTGGCCGAAGACGTGTTCGAAACGATGCTCCGCGAACAACCCAAGCTGACCGTCTACCGGAACCAACGGCTCGCCGAGGTGATCAATCAAGAAAACCGCGTCGTGGGCCTCGTCGTTGCCGATCGCAAGTCGGGCGAAAGACACCATTTAACGGCAAGGGTGTTCATCGACGCCAGCTACGAGGGCGACTTGGCCGCAAAAGCTGGCGTGCCGTGTCGCGTGGGCCGAGAATCGCGTGAAGAATTCTGGGAACCCTACGCAGGCCACGGTTTTCTCAAGAACCCCGGGCTGAAGGTCCTGCCCGGCGGCACCGGAGCCGGGGATCGGAGGATCCAAGCCTACAACTTCCGGCTCACCATGACCGATCGCGACGATCTCCGGGTGGCCGTGAAAAAACCGGCTCACTATGATCGCCGCATGTTCACGCCGCTGATACCGTTGGCTCAACAGGGCAAACTGAAAACGCTTGGCGACATCATCCGGCTCGCCCCGATCCCCAACGGCAAGTACTGCGCCAACAACCGGCCCGTGGTTCGAAGCCTCGATCTGCCGGCCGTCAACACCGATTGGCCCGAGGGCGACGAACAACGCCGTGCGGCCATTCTGCAGCAATACCGCGACTACACGTTGGGCCTGTTGTGGTTTGTGCAACACGACGCCGAATTGCCCGAGTCGCTACGCCGCGACGCACTGCGATGGGGCTTCTGTGCCGACGAGTTCGCCGATAACGACCACCTGCCCTACCAACTTTATGTGCGCGAGGCCCGGCGCATCGTCGGACGCAAAACGTTTACCGCTCACGATGCGTTCCTCACGCCGGGCGGCCAGCGAGCGCCGATCCACGAAGACTCGATTGCCGTGGCCGACTACCACGTCGACTCGCACATCGTCCAGCGGCAGGCCGCCGGCTGGCCGCACATCGAGGGTCACGTCTACCTGCGTCCCATCTCGAAACCGGCCCAGGTGCCGCTGGGCATCATGTTGCCACGCGAGATACAAGGGCTACTCGTGCCGGGCGCCGTCTCGGCCACGCACTTGGGTTTCAGTGTGTTGCGGATGGAGCCGGTGTGGATGTCGCTGGGACAAGCGGCCGGGCGGGCGGCGGCCATGGCCATGCACGAGCAGGTCGACTGCGACAAACTGGCGGTCGACGAGTTGCAGCGAAGTCTGCTGGCCGACGGCGCGGTGATCAGTTTCTTCTATGACGTGCCGGGTCCCGACCCCATCTGGCTGATGCACAACATGCCTCAGGAAAAGGCCCGACTGGAGTTGCTTCCCAATCTGCCGGCCGAGAGCTACTGTCCCGGAATTCAATTTCTGGCCACGCGGGGTTATTTTTCCACGTACTTCGCTCGACCGCACGACCCGATTACCCGATCGGAGGCGGCCCGGTGGCTCTATCGATTTGCGGCTGCCCGCGACGTTTTACATGAAGCGGCCGAAGCGGAATCATTTCCTGACGTGCCGACCACGCATCCCGACCACAAATTCGTCAGTTCTCTGCGTGCGACGGGAATCGTTGACGCCTGGGCAGACACCCGGGGGTTTTATCCTGCGGCGGCCCTGTCGCGTGGCGAGGCGACCGAATGGATCGTGCGGCTGCTGAAGGCCAGCGGCCAGGATATGGACAAGTCGCCCATCGAGGCAACTCGCCAATGTCCCTGGAGCGATGTTCAGGCCGACAACCCGACAACCAAGGCCCTTGCGACCCTTCATTGTCGGCAGATAACTCCCCGCTGTTGGCAGGGAAGCGATCGAGTTGAGCCACGCCACTATCTTACTCGCAATGAATTCTGCTGGATGCTCTACCAAACGCACTTCATTTTGCGACCGACGAAAAGTTCAGCCATCGACGCGAAAAGTCCAGGCACTCTTCGTTGATCCGCGTTACACATAAGAAGTAGAATGGTAGTGGCATTGAGCCACCCATGCGTCGGCAGGTATGCGAGCCGCGCTGGTCCGCGACATTTTCTTGGCACTATTGGGGGCTGCATTGCTTGTGGAACGAGGGCGACCAACGGAAGCCCGGCTCGCGGGGGTGGGGCATAACGCAGTGTTCCACAATCAACCGCGGAATCAATAATGGACGCACTGGCGTTGCCAATTCGTTGACACGGTTGTCGTAACCCATCACATTAAAGGTGTTGATCTTATCTTTATCGGTGCAGGGCAGACCGTTTCCTTGTGGCACCGCTCCTCTTCCCCGACGACAGTCGTGGAATCGTTCTCATCGAATTGAACTACCGAGGTTGCGATAATGAACCGCTTCATCGCGCTGTTCGTCGTGTTGGTATTCGTCACGCCGTTGGCTTCTGCGCGGGCGGTGGTCATCGTTGGCGAGGATTTCGAGAGCTACGTTATCGACGGCACCGGCACCTCGACCAACGACAGTGACTTAAACAGCAACACCGGCGGCTCCGGCAGTTGGAACGGAGGTTGGGAGGCCGCAACCAGCGGGGAAAACGTAATCGATGCCACCGGATTGAACCTCTCGTACGCCTTTAGCGAGGGAACAACAATCAGCGGGGGTACCCGGGCGTTGGAAATCGGCGGTGTCAACAACGACAACCTCGTGAAGCGCAACATCAGCGGCCCGATTTCCGACAACGTGGTCTACACGAGTTTCTTCGTCAAACGAACGGCCGGCACGGGGGCGGCTGGAAGCAAATCGCTCAACGACTTCGCCGTCTGGTGGCTCAATGGCGCCACGGATACGCCCAATATTGGCGTCTTCGACGAGAGCGGCGCGGGCAATCACCTGATGGCTCGTTTTTCGACCGACCAAAATTTTTGGGCCCAGGGTGGTGGCACTTCCAACACGGATGATGCCTATCTCGTCGTCGCGCGGCTTTCGAAGGGAAACAATGCGACTAACGCCGACGACTACGACGGCTGGGACCTGTGGCTGTTCAACAACAACGAAGCGGCCCGAAGCGTAATGGATTTTCGCACACCCGATGCCACCGCCCGACAGGCGAGCAACACCACATCGATCGGTTCCTTGGGAATCCGCACCGTAAACCTGGAATCGGACGACCGTATCGTTTACGACGAACTAACGCTCAGCAGTTCCCTGGCCGAGGTCGTCGGCCAGGTTGTGCCCATCGCCAGCAACGGGTTCGAACGGGCCAAGGTGCTCGATTTCGAGTCGGTCGCGACGCCAACCACCGTCGGTGCCAGCGATTCGCTGTTTACCGATTTCGGCATCGCTCAAGTAACGGCCACGGGTGGAAGCCCCAGCGGCGACTTCCAGAACCAGACGGGCCAAACCGGCAACGCCCTGTTTTACAACGGGACCGATCTGCTCGTGCTTCCGCAAGCGGACGACGGTCCGGCCGGGTACGATCCCGCCGCTTATCCTTTTGGCCCCGGGCAGGCGTACACGATCGACTTGGAGTTGAAGCAGCATCGCTTCGGCGTGTCGTTTCAAGATCAGGTAACGCAAGACTTCACCTTCACGTTTTATCTCGACGGCGTCGAGCAAGGCCAAATCGCCGAAACGCTCAGTGGCGACGTGTCAAACGCTCCGCTCGCCTACGAAACGCCGTTCGAGTTCAACCGCGTTGTGATCCAAGGCTCGAACGCCACCGACGGGATCGGGATCGACAACATTACGTTGGACGACAACGTGATCAACCAGATTACGCTGGACCGTTTCGGCAACGCGGCCGTGTTGGACTTCGAGGGGGTAACCGCCCCGGTTCGCGTGAACGGGACTGACAGCCTTTTCTCGCAGTTCGGCATCCAGGACATCACCGCCGTTGCCGCCGACGGAACCGATGTACAGAATCAAAATGGTAAGTCGGGCAAGTCGTTGTTTGCCGATGGAACAGGCTTGATGGTCTTGCCCGAGGCGAATGAGTTCGCGGAAAGCGATTGGCAGTTCGGCGCTACCGACAGTTTCACGTTGGAGCTCTCCTCGCTTCACAAAAAATTCGGCGTTTCTTTCCAGGACCAGACCAACCAGGACTTTACGTTCTCGTTCTTCCTGAATGACGAATTACTGGGCGAGATGACCGTGGCCGTCGGCTCGACAGTGACCGACCTGTTCGCGTTTCAGACCAGTTTTTGGTTCGACAAGGTGGTAATCGACGGCAGCCATGGCACCGACGGTTGGGGCATCGACAACATCACGCTCGAAGCCTCGGCCATTCCCGAGCCGTCGAGTTGGCTGCTACTGATCACAGCGGCCATGGGCTTGGCCCTTTGGCACCGTCGCCGACGCTGAACACAAAACCTCCCCTCTCCCCTCGGGGAGAGGGGCCGGGGGTGAGGGGGCATTGCACCAAAGATCCTCCGGCAAGGCACTCCTCTGCCGCTGCAAACCACCCTCACCCGGCGCAATCGCCGCCACCTTCTCCCGGCGCAATCACCTTCACACCCTTCCCGGGGGCATCACCCCACCGGCACTCCAGCGCACGCCGTCGGCTGGCGCGGCGGCGTCGGTCGCGACCAGCGCACCACGGCAATTCGCGTGTGAGATCGTATAGCAACTCGATCGAATACTCCAACCCTTTCTTCTTGTTCGCCACGGCGGTTGCCAACTAAGATGAAATAGTGGGAAACGTACTCGTTGTGTCGGCGGTTGCGGCGATCTTCCCGTCAGCCCGCAACCGGCCATAGCTAGTGTAGCGTGTCAGAATTGCGGGATCGTATCTTCGGTCGTTTTGAAACTTTTTTTTCACTGTGGAGGTTCAACAATGTGGTACAAGTCTCTTGGTCTTATTCTCTTAGTCGTCGCACAAATCGGGCAGGCTAACGTGGTCGATGCTTCCTTGCTCGACATTCGCATCGACTTCGCCAGCGTTGTGCCCCAGCCGGCCAATTGGAACGTGATTGCCAACCCGCTCAGCACGTCGACCGTCCACGACCTGATCGACTTCAACTCGGGCGGTGCGGCCGGTGTAACGTTGCAGTTCACCGACGGCATCAACGGGAGCAGCACGGACCAAACGACGGTTACCGCTTGGTCCAACCCGGCCGCTCCTTGGGTCGACGCCACCGTGCTTCGGGATTATTGCGTGTCTATCGGTACTAACTCGACAGGACGACTCGTCCTCAGCGGCCTGGATGCCGACAAAACGTATTCCATGGAGGTTCTCTCCGTGCGTAACGGTTCGGGAGGAAGCACCCGTTTCGAGGTCAACGGTACCCTGGACGACGCGGGCGACACTGTTTGGAGCGCGTACGACGACGGCTGGCAAAGCAATGGCTTTTTGAAGTGGAGCGAGGTTACCCCGACGAACGTCGCCAACGCCCAAGGCGAGATCATCCTTGAGATGACTGTTTCAGAAGGCTTCGGTTTTCTCAATGGCATGCGCATCGCCGAAGTAGCCGAAGCACCGGAACCATCGACCTGGGTACTTCTCGCCATGGCGGCAGTCGGCAGCTTGGTCGCACGTCGAAGATGGCCGCGATAACGTATCCCGCAGCATTTGGTAAGCTGAATAATTACTAGCAGCCTTGAAGACAAGCGTCAATGAAAAGCTGGAGGACGAAGTGATAATACGTTTACGTTCGATTTTCTATTCGCTGGCGTGCGGGATTTTCGGGGCGATTATTCTTTCGGCCATGGGAGACTTTTCCGCGGCATCGGCCGGAGAGGAAAAGACGGAAAAAGAGAAGAGCGATTTCAACGTTGCGATCCTGCACGGAGTTTTTCCCACGCCCAAGGCAAGGAGGCACCATGACGAGTTCGACGTGCCGGTCAAACTGCTTGGTTGGGGCAGCAAGAAATATTCTTCGACGATAGAGGACATGAATCTTCTTACTGGCATCACGGATTCAACGGTGCCGGAGACGAAGACACCTGACTCGGATGCGTCGGAGGCAGCCAAAACAGGAAGACGTCCGGAAGCCGAACTGATGAAATACGACATGGTTCTCGGATGTCCGCTTTTCAACGTCGGCAAGCAGACGATCGATATGACGCGATATGCCAAGGTATTTCGGGAGTTCGTTCTGAACGGTGGCGCACTTGTCATGACCGACTGTCTTTATTCTGAAATCATCGACTGGATTCCCGCGATTGATCCGAAACTCGCATTCGGCTACAGCGGTGCCTGCAGGGCAAAAAACGATCCGATTGACGCAACCCCCGTCAGCCCTTTCCGCTTCCTGCCGAACACAAAGCGAGACCACAACTCTTGGGGACATCTGACCCTTCCCGAAGACAGCGGTTGGGAAGTCGTTCTCCGGTGCGGGGAAGGACATCCGACGGTCTTGGTGAAGCGGATGGGCAAAGGATTCGTCTATGTCACCGCGCTGCGTCAGCCAAACAAGGAGACCTTGGAAAACCTGCGCGCCAATCTGGAGCTCCAGAGGATGGGGCTGGTGGTAACGAAGTTCGATATGCCAGAATTCAAGGTTGGTTCCGGCAGTGTGAGCATTACGACGAACAACACATCCGAAAAGCAGGTGTCTCTGACGGGAGAGCTTGTCATAGCTCCGCGCGAAGGCGATGAAAAGCCGCTTTCTTTTTCCACTTCGGTCATGGTGAATCCTCAAGAGAAAGGTACTCTTGCGATCCCTTATAACAACGGGCTTCGTGGCGAACTGGAGGTGGAACTTGTTCTCAAGACGGAACAAGACGTGGCAACGATCTTCAGCCGCAACGTCGTCGTGCCCGCTCTGCTGACTGTGCTCCCCCCCCGCTACCGTTCATTGGCTTTGGAATCAGAACTCATGAAAAACGGGGAAATCCGCATCGGCTACAGTATTGCCCCGTTTGAGGAAAATGTTGCCGCGATGACCGTAACTACTTCGGTTGTCGATTCATCCAGTAAAAAGGTTGGTTCCACCGACAAGCGGAAAGTATCCGAGCTTTCTACCCGTTTCCCCTTCAAGGTTGGAGCGTTGGCCGCCGGGAAATACATGATTCATTCCGCACTTTTCGAAAAGGGAAGACTGTTGGAAAGGCAGAACGCTCCCTTCCATGTACTGAAGAATTCCGAGTGCAAAACTTTCATTAATGACGACATGAATCTGGTTGTTGACGGTAAGCCATTTTTCCCGATCGGAATTTACCACATCAATTCGAAAGATCTGGAAGAATATGGGTCGGCGCTCGGTATCAACACGATTCAATTGTTCAGTTGGAACGGCAGCGCGCTGAAGGTTGCGGACAAACTTGGAATCAAAGTCATTTGGGAACAGAACCATAGAAATCCGGAAAATGCCGGGCGAATCATCAAGGATCCAAAGGCCGAAACAAAGCTTATCGATCAACCATCCATCATCGCATGGTACGCCAAGGACGAACCGTACGAAAACGAACTGGAATGGTCCCAAAATCTTTCGGAAGCCTTCCACAAGGCAGACGTCGGCCGTCCGACATTTATGGTTTCCTGCCAGCCGCGTCTGTTTAACTCCCATGCCGGAACTGCGGATATCATGGCACCGGATCCGTATCCCTACTGGAAAAATGACGATAGGATCACAGCCGTTGCCGATTGGGTCGATCTTGCATGGAAAGCAACCAAAGGCGACAAACCGGTAATCTGCGTTCCGCAGAGCTTCGGGCATGAACCGGAAGGCCCTTTCCGAGCCATGGCGTACCTCGCGCTCGCTCACGAGGCGCGCGGCCTTATCTGGTATCCCTGGGACGACGGGAAGAACGGCAAAAACCCGAACGGCGGGATCGGCCTAAAGTACAATCCGAAACTTCAGAAAGTCTTCAGCCAGGTTGTCTCCGAGGTCAAGACGCTTTCTCCCGCACTCCTGAATAAAGAAGGAAGACGGCAGTTCAAATCTGAAGATGAAAAGATTCACGGACTGTATTGTCAGGAAACTCCCAAGAAGCGTTACCTGCTTCTCGTGAATCCGCATGATGAGGAAAACACGATCGATCCGAGGAAACTTGACGGGCTGGAAGGCGTTTCCGAACTGAAAGAGTTGTTCGGGGAAGGAAAAATCCAGACGTCCGACGAACTGACTTTGAAACCTTACGAGACGAAAGCCTATACGTGGCAATAGGCGCCGGAGACTGGCAGGATAGACACTGGCCAAGAGGAGGTCAAAGGGGCCGGGAGTAATCCTGTTCGGCACGATTGTCGTGTGCGACAAATGGGCAGGCCGGCGAGCGCGGTGTTGATGCATTGGTATCTACACATCTCGTGCGACCACTACCTTTCGTGTAAACAGACGCCATGCTAGCACAACGTGTAGTGTGCTGGTGGACTTGTGTAGATACCAATGGTTAAATAGGGGCAGGAAGTTCAATAGGGAATAAAAATGATTCATCGCCGATCCGAAGGCTTCACCCTAGTCGAACTACTGGTGGTCATCGCCATCATCGGAATCTTGATCGGCCTGTTGTTGCCGGCCGTACAGTCGGCTAGGGAGGCCGCCCGGGCGCTGCAGTGCCAGAACAACCTTAAGCAACTCGGCCTGGCCCTGCACGGCTATCACGATGTGCATCAGTGTTTTCCGGGAGTGGCAACCACGATTTGGAGTGATCCCACAAAGAGCAGTAAATATAACATGGAGATTTCGTGGCTTTACCCTATCATGCCTCACCTGGAACAAACGGCCGTCTATGAGGAGATGAAGAAGACATCCAATGCGTATCATCCGACGCTGTCGAAGCAACTCGCCGGAGTCTTCGTTTGTCCAAGCGATGGCCAGAACGAGTTCGACTACGTTAACCCGGGGAGTCAGCACCGGACGACTAACTACAACGCCGTGATGGGTCCGGGACGCGACGACCACTTTGTCGCCGGAACCGATTCCTCGGGCTACGGCATTGCGGCCACAGACGGAGTCATCTACCTGTACAGCGCAACGCGGATCGCCGACATTCGAGACGGCACGACGAACACGTTGCTCGTCGGCGAACACCTTACCGACTTGCGGCTGTGGAGCAAAGGCCGGTGGAACAACCCACCGGCCATCTACCAGGGCAAGAACATTGCCTATCCGATCAACACCGACGAAAAAATCCTGTGCTACCGCTACTCTACAAAACCGGGCGGTTGTCCCGACAGTTCGGTGCCGGTGGAGTTCAACAACACCGTATTCGGAAGTCGCCATGTCGGCGGGGCTCATTTCGCAATGGCCGACGGCAGCGTTCAGTTTCTCAACGAGTTGATCTCGTTCGACCTCTACCAAGATTTGGCCACTCGCAAAGGCGGCGAAGTGGTGTCGTTCAGCAGGTAGCCGCCGTTACTTGCCTGCGGGCAACCATTGCACGGCGTCGGCCGCGACGTAGCTGTCGGTACCTTCGGTGCCAATGACCACGATAGCTGTCGGGCCAAAGGGAAACGTCCCGAGCGAGACCCAGAGATCGTCGATCGGCGGCTTCGTGCGTTGGTCAACGTAGACCGTCTTCGGACCGTCGCTCGTATGGATGACAACCGGCACGTTACTGGCTCGATTGGCGACCGCCCGATACGCCAGTCGTACTTCGTAGTGGCCCGAACTCGGAAGCGTGGCAACGAACCGCAGCGATTGGTGCCCCTTGCCGCGGTTGCCGTCGTGCCGGTAGCCGACGCCAACGAACGGACGGGAGAAGTCCGACGTCGGCCAGCGGCCCTGCTGCTCGGCCTGGGTATCGTCGACCACAACGCCCGGCAGCTTGCGGGGATCGATTCCGGTGGCCCAAAGCACGCTGTCGTCCCACCCGAGCTCGGGTTTCGTGTCGGGCAAATCGCGTGCGGCCATCGCCCGGCGTGAAATCTGCAGCACACGCTCTGGCTCGCCGTAGACACGAATCTCGCAAATTCCGGCCGGCTCGTCGAGTTCCACACGGAGCTTCGTGGCCGCCGTGTTGCCGTCGAGCACCACTTCGTGACGACGGTGTTGTTTAGACGTGGTGACCGACACGGTTCGCCAATCGTCGGCCGACGTGCCGGGCAGGCCCTCGGGCAACACCTTCACCCGGAACGTCCGCGGTGCCAGGTCCTTCGTCTGAAACGAAATGTGGACCATGTTGAACTTCTGCGGTTTGGGCCAACTGAGCTCGACCCAATGTGGGCCGTTAGTCTTCGGATCGGCGGCCCAGGCGTTCGGGTTGCCGTCGATCATTCGAGCGAAGCCGTTGGTCACGTTGCCGGCCGCCATGCTCGCGTCGCCGTCGAGCGGAGCTTCGCTCGACGCGATCACGGTGGCCTGCCGTGCCAGATCGTGGGAGTCGCGATTCGCAAGCCTGATCAAGTAGGCACCCGACTTGAGCAACCGTTGTTGCAGTTCTTCGAGATGGTTTTGGTAAACGCCCCGCGGCGTGGTGTCGTGGGCAATGCACATGCCGGCGGCCGTGCCCGTGGCTTGTGCCATCACAGCGCAGGTGATCATCACTCGGGTGTTGCTCATTCCCACATGGGTGGCCGAAATGTTGCGCCCGGCCATCAACAGATTGTCGACATTCTTCGAGTAGAGACAACGATAGGGAATCGAAAACTGCACGCCCTTATAGGGACAGTACGACGCCTTGCCCGCGAAGAAGAAACCCTCGGAGTAATGGTCGTCGCAACACCAGGCGCCGTAGGCCACGCGGTCGTCGAAGAGGGTCTGTTGGGCCACGTCGTTTTCGTTGAGCACATGGTCGCCGATCAAACGGCGGTTTTCCCGTTTGGCCACCACGTGGCTAACCCAAGCGAGCTTGAAGTCCTTGGCCTTCTCCGAGTGCTCCGCGCAATGGTTTTTCGTGTGGTCCCAAAGGCCGTAGACCAGCCGCAAGAGATCGTCGCGAATTTCTTCCGACTCCCGGTACGTATCCTGGGTACCGCCAAGCTCGATCATCCATTGCCAACCGATGTTGGGGCTCAGCCGTGGGTGGCGGTTGGGCGTGAAGACCTCGCAATGCGGAAATTTCAACGCCCATTCGGGAGCTTGGAACACCTCGGGCTGGTCGACCGGTTGCACGATGTATTTCAGCGAGTTGCCCATCGTGTGGGGACTGGGGTCTTCGGGCGCCATCGGTTCGTTGTACATCGAACGAGGTTCCTTGCCGTGGCGATACTCGGCTCCGGCCGCCACGCCAACCGTGCTGTCGCCCGTGCAATCGACGAACACCCGGCCGCGGAATCGCATTCGCTGCCCGGTTCGCGTATCGACGGCCAGCACGGCCCCGATGGTCCCCGGCTTCTGCATCTCCACGCCCGTGGCATGGGTGTTCAAAAACAGATCGAGATTCGGCTCCGCCCGAACAAACCGCAGCAGCCGGCTCGAGTAGAGCTTGGCCTCGTCGGTTTTCTGATTGCCCGCGGTACGATACTCTTCGAGAATGCCCGTCTCGCGAGGATCGAGCGGCCCCTCGTCCTTGCTCGGCCAGACCCCGACGGGCGGGACGAGGTTCTCGACGCTAGCGTTGCCGCCCAGCACGGGCCGGTTCTGGATGAGCACGACCCGAGCACCGAGCCTCGCGGCAGAGACGGCCGTGGTGCAGCCGGCCAGACCGCCACCGACAACGACCACGTCGAACTGCCCACGATCGACCACCTTGCGACTGACACCGCCAAACCGCTCGCGCAAAGCTGCCAAGGCTTTCAGATCGTCCGGCGGTGTCCAATCGAGATTCGGGCAGAGGACGATCGCATCGCAACGGCCATAGTAGCCGGTCACGTCGCGTAGTCGCACTTCGACCGGCTCGGAACCGAGCGCGTGAACGCCGCCGTCCTCCCAGCGCCAGCCAGGTTGACCATTGGCACCGAAAACGCGGTCCACCGGTTTGCCGTCGAGGATCACGCGAAACTTGCCGGGATGATAGTCGGGCACCCAGTCGCGAGTGCGAACCCAAAGGCGATACTCACCCGGCTTCACGGGAGCGACCGTCGTAACTGCGTCGTCGACCGGGTTGCCCAGCCCGATGGCCATCAGATAGGGCGATCCCATCATGTCGATGAACTGCGGATCGTTCGTCCAACCGCCACTTCGAGCGAATTGTTCGGCCTCGACCCACACGAGCGACTCCGGCTCGGCAGCCGACATTGCGAGAAACGACAGAAGTACGTGAGAAACGACCGTGGCAAACATCGCATCGTCCTTTCCGTTCAGAGCAGCAGCAGGACCACTATTGCTTTGTCAAATCTAAACAATGGGGTGCCATGCCCACGCTTGCGTGGGCATGTTCCACGGGATTTCAGCATGTCCACGCGAGCGTGGACATGGCACCCACAACCCACTAGTACGCCTTCCATGAAATTGTTTCCGGTGGTATAAGCACCGGCATGAAGGAACACATTGTACGCCTCAAGGACGAGGCCCGACAGCATTTGCAGGAGTTGGTGCATACCGGCACGCGATCCGTGCGTGTGGTTCGGCGTGCCTTGATTCTGCTGAAATCAGATGAAGGATTCACGGATGAGGAGATTGCCGAACACGTTGGTTGCACGGATCGAACTGTTCGCAGTATGCGTAAACGGTTCTGTACCGGGAGTTTAGAGGAAGCGTTGTACGACGCCCCTCGATCCGGTGCTCCGCCCACGTTTACGCCACGGCAGAAGCAGCAAGTCGTGGCGTTGGCTTGCAGCGATCCGCCGGAGGGCCGCGTCCGCTGGACGCTGGAACTACTCTGCGTGCACGCCGTGAAACGAGGCTTCGTCGATTCGATCAGCAAGAGCGAGGTTGCGTTGTGGCTGAAAGAGCACGACATGAAGCCATGGCGAAAAAAACATGGTGCATTCCGAGACTCACCGAAGAGTTTCGCGACAGAATGGAGGACGTCCTCGACCAGTATGAAAAGGCGTTCAACCCGAGAGAACCGTTGATTTGCATGGACGAGCAGCCGTATCAACTCCTGGACGATACGTGTCCCTTCAAGCCTGCCGTACCAGGCAAGGCGGCTAAGCAGGACTACGAGTATCGTCGTTGCGGCACGTGCAGTATCTTTGTCGCCGTTGAGCCGAAAGGTGGCAAACGCTTCGTCCAGGCTCGGCGTCATCGCAAACGGGCCGATTTCGCACGATTCGTGCGTGATCTGCTTCAGCGTTATCCCAAGGCTCGTCGGATTCATTTGGTTCTCGACAACCTCAACACGCACAACGAAAAGTCCCTCATCGAAACGTTTGACGCTACGAAAGCGAAGCAATCTCTGCGACGCATCGTATGGCACTACACACCCAAGCACGCCAGTTGGCTGAACATGGCAGAAATTGAAATCTCCGTGTTGACCAAGCAATGCCTCGGGCGACGGATTCCTACAATCGAAGAAGTTCAACGTCATGCGGCGACTTGGGCCCGCGACCGAAATCGCCGCAAAGCCATAATCGACTGGACCTTCAATAACAACGACGCCCGCCGAGTGTTCCCGGAACTATACCGGAAGAAACTTGCTGGATGACGTACTAGCTTAAGAGTCAACAAAGCACTAGCCCCCCGGTTGCGGGCGCCTTGCTCAGTATACGAGATGCAGGCACGGCCAGCAAATGCGGGCTGCTTCGTTCGCGCGCTGCGGCATTGAAGCCAGCGGAAGAAAGTGGCCGCTGGTTACGGCAACTGGACAACCTGACCGTCGCAGCGGTTGATGAGGTGGGAGAACAGTAGGGCGTCGATCGTGTAGTTGATCATGCGGATCGAGCCGTCGCAGAAGGCGAAATTGGCCCCGGCCGTGTGGGCGCTGCCGAAGATGTTGGCGTTGGCCGTGTCGGGATGGTCTCTTTTCAGGGTGAGGCTCTTACTAGGTTCGGCCGAGTTGTAGTAGGCGATGCGGTGCGTATCGTTGTCGACACCGCAGTAAAGGTTTTCATTGTCGCCCGGGTCACCGCCGTCGGTGTAATTCGTCGAGCGGACGTTCTTTTCGCCGATCAAGATCGTGTTGCTCGTGCCGTCACGGATGTCGGCGATCCGCGTGGTACTGCACTGCGAAAAGATGCCGTCGTAGTCGTCGTTCACTTCCAAGGCCGCCCCGGCCTCGAGCGTGCTCGGCCCGCCACCGTGAGGAACACTGTCGTGGATGCCGCCGTTGCCCGCATAGTCGCTTCGGGCGACCTTGTCCACGGTGGTGAGGTTTTCGACGTTACACGCGCTGAGGCTCCAAGAATCAGTGTCCTGAGCGAACGTGCCGGACCGGCGTGTCGGGCAGTTGAACGTACTGACAGCCGTGGCGATCATCTGGCGGTTGAGCGTCTTCTTATTGGCAAACGTCTCGCCGCGGCCGATGTCGTGAATTGACTGTTGTTCGAGGAAGGGCAGGCAGTTGTAGGCCCAACCGCCGGGCTGTTCCGCGCCGAAACCCCGGTCGGGATCGCCGACCCAGGCGTAACCCCAACCGCCGGCCGGAAAATGGCCTTGGGACGACTCGTGTGTCAAGGCGGCTAACGCGAGTTGCTTGAGGTGATTCGAGCACTGCAACCGCCGGGCCGACTCCCGCGCCGACTGCACGGCCGGCAGCAGCAGGCCGATAAGAATCCCGATGATGGCGATGACCACCAGGAGTTCGACCAAGGTAAACCCTTCAGTCCGGCGGTGAATCATTTACAGTCCCCATTGAAATCGGCAAGTAGACCACTTTACTGGTTCCCAAACTCCAGCTTGGGAACGATTTCGCGAAAACCAGTTGGGATGAGTTAGACGCTCTGCTCACGCACCACGCCGGCGCATCCGGCAGCCAATCCACGGCAGCATCACCACGCCCAGGGCAAGTAATACGGCCGACGACGGCTCGGGCACCATGTGCAGGAACGGATCGCCGAAATAGCCGTGGTCGGCACCGATGCCGTCGTTGGCATCGCTGATGGCCAACGTCAAGTACCGGTCCGTTTCGCTCAGGGCGATTTCGAGATAATCCTCGTCGTCCTTGATGTTATTGCGGTTGGCCTTCAATACACCGTCGACAAACACGTAGTAGCAGATGGTGCCAGCATTGCTTTTAGGCCGCGAGTCACCTGCCCAGGTGGTGAAGTTGATCGGGGTCAGGCCCGTGGCGTCGCGAACCGCTTGCAGATCGAAGGTGATTCCCTTGTTGGCATGACCAGCCAACAGAGAGTGGTTATTCGGGTCGCCGAGAAAATCGGGCGTGTAATTCGTGTCGACGGGATTGACGTCGAAATTCGAGCCGTTGACCCAGGAATTGTAATACACCAGCCGTGGTCCGGTGGTTTGCGTGGAGCCGGCGGTTTGGGCATCGAAGTCGTAGGTGTGGCCAGCTCCGTCGATCACGGCCGCGGGAAGCGTTTGCCCGGGATAATCGAGGGCATACTCGGTGGAGTGGTTGGGCACGAAAGTACCGTCGACGAAGGCGTTTTCGGCAAACGTCTTGTAGGAGCCAACGGTGGCGTCAAGGCTACCCGATCCGCCCGTGCCTGGCAGGCTGCCGTCGCCACCGCCAACCGCATCGGCCAAATCGAAAATGGTTTCCGCCGATACCCAACCGGCCGGTATCAGCAACAGGCCGCCGATAACAAGTGTGTGAAGAAATGTTCGCATAAAAAACTCCCGATTTGACAAGCAACCCGAAAAACTCAGGGAAGGTTCATTACCGCCGTCGCCATCCCCAGAGGGACAGCCCGATCAATCCCAATAATGTCAACACGGCCGACGACGGCTCGGGCACCAAGTGCAGGAACGGATCGCCGAAATAGCCGTGGTCGCTGTTGATGCCGTCGTTGGCGTCGCTGATGGCCAAAGTGAGGTAACGATCGGTTTCGCTCAACCCGATGGTGAGAAAATCCTCGTCGTTGGTTATGCCGTTTCGATTGGCCTTCAGCACACCATCGACAAACACGTAGTAGCAGATGTTGCCGCCACCTTTGGGACGCGAATCGCCGGCCCAGGTGGTGAAGCTGATCGGCGTTAAACCTGTGGCGTCGCGGACCGCTTGCAGGTCGAAGGTGATTCCCTTATTGGCATGGGCGGAAAGCAACGAGTGGTTGTCCGGGTCGCCGGTGAAGTCGGGTACCTCCGAGGCACTCGATGGGTCCATGTCCAAATTCAGGCCATTGTACCAGGTAGCATGTACACCCTCCGAAGTCTGACTGTCGAAGTCGTACGTGTTTCCCGCACCGTCTATCACCGCCGCCACGGCCGTGTTATTCGGTGCAAAGGTCCCGTCGACGAATGGTTTGTCTGGGTACGAAGTGTAGATGCCGGCTACAACCGCGAGGTCGCCCGTCCCGCCGGTCCCTGGCAGGCTGCCGTCGCCGCCGCCAACGGCATCGGCCAAATCGAAAATGGTTTCCGCCGATACCCAACCGGCCGGCATCAGCAACAGGCCGCCGATGACAAGTGTGTGAAGAAATGTCTGCATGAGGAAACACTCCCAATGTTCGTCACTCGTTCCAATTGCCAACTTGCCGACTTATTGCTTCCGTCGCCCTTGCCAGAAGACCAACCCGAGTAGGCCGAGCAGCGTCATCGCGGTGGTGGTCGGCTCGGGCACGACGGTGAGTTGGGCGTCGGAAAACGCGCCGTGGTCCGAGCTAATGCCATCGCCGCCACCAGTCATTGCCAGAGTCAGATATTTGGTGTCACCGGAGATCAAAACATTGAACTCAGCGAATACGCCTTTGCCGACGTTACCCGGCATTCCCGTTGCGTCGAACGAGTACACACCCGTTCCGCTGTCGAAATTGACCGCCTGGCTCTGGGCATTGACATAGCCGGCCGTGACGGTTCCTGAGGCGTCGGTAAGAATCGCCACGGCTTTCATGCTGCCATTGGTGGCCTGATCGTCGTTCTGACCGGCCTTGGCGGTAAAGACAAACGGCGTATCGGCAGCCAGCCCACCGGCCGTGCGGATCTCACTCAGATCGAAAGTAATCAAACCGTTGGCGTGAACGCCCAAACCTTCTTCCACTTTGACGTCGGCGGTCAGGAGAGGACTTGCCGAGCCCGAGGTGCGGATCCCGGCCCAAGCGGCGACTGCGACATTGTCGTTGTAGAAAGCGTCGTTGTAGAAGCTGGGCATCGTCGAGTTCCAATAGGCACTTTCGCCGCCGGCCGTGGTGAGATTGAACGTGGTTCCCGCACCGGTGATATCTTGATCCGCATTCAAACCGCCCATGATCACCTTGGCCACGCCCAAATCGGTGTCTTCCGCCTTGGCCTGAAACGTGTCCGACGCGATCGCATTGGCCAGGGTTTCCGTGTTGGCGTCGTCGAAGAGGTTGCCCAACGGGATAGTCGTGGCCACGGCAGGCCCGTTCACGAATGCCACCACGATGAACATCGCAATACTTAAAACAAAACACCAATGTCGCGAGTTGGTCGAACGTTTCGGTAATGTCCGGGACATGGTAAGGGTTTCCTACTACTACCTGCCAGAGGTCATGGGTAAAAACGAGGATAATTCAGTCGTTCGTTCGAGAACGGTCTCTACTTCCCGATTTCGTTGCGTCGGCGTTGCCATCTCCAGAGGGCCAAACCGAGCACACCCAGTAGCGTCAAGGTAAACGCAGCAGGTTCAGGGACTTGTTGGATCTGAATGCCCGAGATACGAAACCTTTGCGTATTGTCGTTGGCAAGGTCGCCCCAGAACTTGGCCGTCAGGGTGCTATCGGTCAGGCCCTCAAACTTCGCGAAATGTGCCTGGGGGATGTTCAGCGCATCGGCGTTGTCGATAGGAGCCGTGGTGTGGTTCGACTCAATATAACCATCGCCGTCGGTCGGTTCGGCGCCGTCGGCCAGCTTTCGCATGTATTCGATGCGCCCGCCGATTTCGGTGCCGGCAACGCGGTCGGGATCGTCAGGCTGGAGATACACGTACACGTCGTACTGGGCGTAGGGGATGTTGCTGACCGTGAGGATTCCGTTCGGCGAGGAAGCCGAACCGCCGAACAGATCGACGTAGGAACTGAACATGCGATTATCGTTCACTCCTGAAGAATTCAGAGTGTCGTGGGTCGTTCCATAATCGCCGTTGGCTTTAGTGAACGAAAGAACGGCCGTTGTGGCCAGAGCATTGCCACCGTTGTCGATGACCGATGTCCATTGGATTTCGTCGTCCACGATCGTGACAACCGCATCGTTCCAGTTGGCTTGCCGCAGGCCGGCCGGCCCCGCCACGGCCTCCGTGCCCATTTGTACCCCGACGTTCAGACCAATGCTCTCGGCACGAGCGACGCTGGCGACCAGAAACATGCTCACGAAAGCCAGAAAAAGGTGTGTTTTCATCCGTTTTCTCCTGTATGCGAACAGGCCAACAAGACTGCCCAGCAGCAGAAGCGTCACTGTCGACGGCTCGGGCACGACGTTGAGTTCCATCAATTGGTCGACCTGGTCGGCCGACAAGGCTTCGTTGAACACCCAAAGCTCGTCGATGTAGCCGTCGTACGGCGTGCCCGAATCATCCTTGCGGCCGATGGTCCAATCGGAGACGGAACCCTGCATGTCGACGTTTTCGGCCGTACTCACTTTGGAAGCAGCCAGCTCGCCATTGACATAGAGTTGCATCGTCTTGGCATCGCGATCGAACGTGACGGCCACGTGGTTCCAGGTGTTCAGCAGGGAATACTCCTGGGAGCTTCCCAAGCCATCGAACTCGGGGCGCATGTGCACGTAGACCCTATTTGTATCGCGGAGGGCAAATGCGAAAGGATAATTGTCGCCAATCGTATCATTGCGTTTCCAATACCCAAAAATGTCGGTCCAGTCTCGTTCCAACGTCTCAGGTCGCACCCAGGCGGCAATCGTAAAACTGCTGGTTTGAATCTGCGGGTTAGGAACTTGGACGTGCTGTTGGTTGTTGGTGCCCTCGGTGTTGTAGGCGTCGAGGTAGAGTGCTCTGCCACCGAATTTCGACTCGGCCGTGGAGGTCGACGCCCCGTTTTTGGCCGTGCCGTCGTTGCCGTTTCCCGAGGAGTCGCTGAAGTCGGTATCAAACGACCAATGGGCAATCACCTCACCCATCGCGGGCTGCGAACTCAGGATGCACATCCACACCACGGCAATGCCTGCCAAGCAGCTAAGAGATGCGTTTTTTGTCATGAGAAAACTCCCGGATGGTTTATCGCCGAGTGACGTTAAGGCTGTGGTGACTATCGTTTTCGTCGCCGATACACGAACAGGCCGACAAGACTGCCCAGCAATAGGAGCGTCATCGTCGACGGCTCAGGCACGACGTTGACCTCCATCAACCGGTCGACTTGGTCGGCCGACAAGGCTTCGTCGAAGACCCAAAGCTCGTCGATGTAGCCGTCGTGCCACGCCGCAGACGAGTCGTCCTTGCGGCCGATGGTCCAATCGGAAACGGATGCCTGCATATCAACGTCTGCGGCATCGGTTGAGGCGGAAGCACCTTCTACGCCGTTGACATAAATCCGCATCGTCTTGGCGTCACGATCCCAGGTAACCGCCACGTGATTCCAGGTATTCAGCAAGTCATACGTTTGCGTAGTGATAAGTTCGTTGATATTGGGTCGGAAAAAGACGTGCACCTTATTGTCGGATCGCAGAAAGAACGAAAAGGGATAATTGTTGCCGGCACTGCCGCTCCAGTACCCGAAGATGTCGGTCCAATCGTTCTCCAAGGTCTCCGGCCGCACCCAGGCGGCGATTGTGAAACTGCTCTGCTGAATCGCCGGGTTGGCCACCTGAACATATTGATGGCTGGCACCGTTGAGATAAAGCGAACTGCCGCCGAAGGCCGAATAGCTTGACGAAACGGCGGCTTCATTGACCGCCGTGCCGTCGTGGCCGTTGCCCGAGTCATCGCTTAGATCGGTGTCGAACGACCAGTGAGAAATCACCTCGCCCACGGCAGCCTGCGAAACGAGGACGCCCAGCAGAAGCACAGCAAAGCCAGCCCGCCCGAAAGAAATAATGCTTCTTGTCATTGAGAATATCCTTGTTTGTATGTGACTATTCACCTTTGAAGGTTGTTGTTTCACTGGTTCCCAAGCTTCAGCTTGGGAACCAGTTGGATTTTTATTTCGACTGTTTCTCGCTCTTCTGCCTAGCAGGCGTTTTCTTTTTCTCTCGAATCACCAGTCGGGCACCGGCAAATACACCGTGGTCGCTCGTAATGCTTTGATCCGCGTCGGTGACGGCCAGCGTGAGGTATTTCGCCTTCGATGGAATTGCCACGTTGAACTCCGCTCCGTGCAACGGCGAGCCTCCGGCAAAACACTCGGGAAGCTCGCCCGAGAAGGCCCAGGCCGAGTTCGCTTTGGCCACGTCGACCACTTGACCGTTGACGTAACCGGCCAACACGGCCCGGTCATCACTCAACAGAACCACCGTATGGAGCGTGGATTCCGGATTGTTCACCCGGCTGTCGTTGACGGCCGCTCGGGCCAGGAAAACCAACTCGCCCTCCGGCATGCCGGCCGCACGAAGCTCTTCAAGATCGAACGTTACCAGCGCATTGGCGTGGATGCCGATACCGTCTTCGGCCCGGCGATTCTCGCCGCCACGGTCCATGGGCTTGCCGAACGTGCGAATCGCATACGATTCTCTCGAAACGCAGTCGTTCGTCGGAAGACCGTGCGACAGCGTCCCACCGCCGGCGCTGCGGAAATCGAACATCAGTCCGCCACCGTTGATCACCACCGGCCCATCGAAACCGCCTTGGAGCGCCGTGTCAACGCCCAGGTCGAAGCTATCGGCCTCGGCCCGATAGGTATCGGTCGGCACGGCATCGCTCAGCGAGGCACCCTGCGGATCGTCGAACAGATTGCTAAGCCAAACGGTAACACCGTCCCAGGGAGCACCACGTTCGCTGGGCACGCTTCCCGCCGGCATGTGTCGCACAAAATTCCATCGGGCCTGCTCGGCCATCACATCGGTGCACTGTCCGCCGGCCACGCGTACGACCTGCCCGTCGGTTAACACGAGCGTCGACGGCTCGTCTTCCGCCGACACATCGACACCCAACGTGGCCACCTCGACGACGCCCTCAAACACTTGAATGTCGGTCGCGCCGCCCTCGCCCACGACTACGCCGAACTCGGTGCCCAGGTCGACGACCTTCGCCTGGGGTGTCGCCAACGCGAAGCCGGTGGCGTGCTCTGGCACCCGGGCGACCAGCTTGCCGCGTTCGAGCATGCCCGCGTTGTCACCTCGGGCGACAAAGGTCGCTGGACCTTCGATGATAACGCCTGTACCCCGTTCGAATTCGACCTGAATCAGACCTTTTTTCAGCCGTAAAACGTCGTCCTGTGCAATCTGTCCTCCAACTGCCCGCACATCGCGAACGTCGGCCCATTCGGCCTGAACTTCCCCAACGATTTGGGCGACAAACTGGACCTTCGTTTCCTGAGCCGGTAAATCCCGGCTGGCCCATTGGCGAAAGCTCGGCGCTCCCCAAACAGCCAGCATGGCGAGCACGACACAAAGCGTAAGGGCCGAAACTGCGAGTGAAAACGAGACGGGCTGGAGGAATGCCTCGTAACTTCGTTGCCAAATGTTGCTCAGCGAGGCAAAGACCAACGGCCCACGAGGAGGACGCACCGGCGGCTCGATATTGGCGTCGCACAACTCGGCATGCAACGCCATGTAATCGAGGTAAATTCGCCGGGCGTCGGCATCGTCCTCGAGCTGTCGCTCCAACAGGGTAGTCTGCTCGGGCGTGGCCGTGCCGTTGCACACGGCGCTAATCTGCTCCAACAGGGCCTCATATTGGCGAAGACGGCCGCTCATGCTTCACCCTCCTGAAGCAAGCGGCGATCGATACACTCCATCAGTGCGCGGCGAATTCGGGTGAGCGCTTTGTAGACGGTGTTCACCGGACGACCCGTTTGCTCGGCCACGGCCTTGTAGCTGTTCGTGCCCGCGTAACACCGGCCGATCAGGTCGCGATCCTTCGCCCGAAGCTTTTTGAGACACTCGGCTAGCGCTGCCTGTCGCTGCTGGAGGCGATCGCTGCCCGAGAGCCGTTCCTCGGCCAGTTGTTCGATCAGCACATCGTTGAACACCAGCTTGTCGCGCTGTCGCTGGCGGCGGAACTTACGGACCTGGTTCAGCGCGATGCCACATCCCCAGCGGCCGAAATCGCCGTCGGGTCGGAAGTTGGCAAACTCGCGCCACAGCACCACGCTGGTTTCCTGAAACACCTCCTGGGCGTCGGTCCGATTGGGTAACAGGGCGAGGATGTAGGCGAACACGCGCTGCCCATGCTGCGCAAACAGCCGCACAAACGTATCGTATGCCTCGGGCGGCAAATCACGATTGGTTTGGCTCATTATGGCTGTCATGGCATCTACAGGCACAACTGTCACGCGACGCGGAAAAAGACTCGGCTATCGCGTCTTTCTACCTATTTTTCTACTGTAATCACCGAAGACCGCCGGACCGGGCGAAACCCGTTTCTGTAACAAACGTTCTCGATGTGACGAAAATGCTGATTAGATCGGTTGTCGGCGTTCGCACGGCAACGCCAAGGCTGGTTTGGCGAACGGCTCATGCAGCCCCTATTCCTCGGGGCATAATGTCATCCGCCTGGCGCACGCCAGTACTTCCTCTATCCTTACTGGCGCGCGCAGGCGGAATCCTGTATCGCGAATTTGGCAGATAAGCCAATCCGAGACGGCGATACAGGCAGAAGGTCTTGCTAGCACAGAGGTTACGACGGGCACCTGGCATCCAGAAAAACGCTGGTCGCAGTGACCGTCCCTGATGAGAGGTCGCGCAAGTTAGACGCCATGGGCGGCTTGTGTGGCCATGTTCGCCGACGTTTTCGCATGCCCACGCAAGCGTGGGCATGGCACCCGAACCCCTGTTTCAAAAATTGCCAAGGCACTAGTTTAGGCGTTTCAATGCGTCGAGAAGAATCGTCGCCCCCGCGGCGTCGAGCTGCGGTTCGCTGGGCTCCCGGATCACCTTCGGCCGCGTGAGCAAATACGGATGCACGGCATACACCGGCAGCCAAGCCACACGTGCGCCGCCACACATCGCACCGACAACGGACGACGACGCACCCAGCCGCAGCGTCAACAACGGCTGCAACTCGTCGTGGTCATCCAGCTCAAATCGCCAGGGACAACGCGGCACGTGCCATCCGGCCGGTGTCTGGGGCGAACGGACGAACTGCCAGGCGGTTTCTGTCGCCGAGTCGGCCAGGCAGAGCTGCCAGTTCGTCGCCTCATCGAGCGGGGCCGGCCACTTGGCATTGTCGTCCTTCTTCATCGCAGCCCGTAGCGGTGCCAACGCCGAGGATGCCGGAAGACTCGTGCCGCCGATCCAAAGCACCCGGCCGCCACGATCGAGATACGATTTCAAATGGCGATCGACCTCGGCTGCCTTCAACCCATGGTAGTCGTGAAACCGGCTACCCACCACAACGACCGCCGATAGCTGTTCTGGCGAGGGCAACTCGCGATCGGCCAACTCGCGGGAATCCACCGTAACATAGTCCACACCAGCCGCAGCCAACGTGCGGCAAATGGCCACGGCGATTACCCGATCAGCCGCTGCGAACATTCCCTCGTTCATCCGCCAGGTTGGCTCCAGCACCACGGCAACCGCTTTCTTCGTCGTCGGGCCGGCTGGCCGCAGTACGGGCACAAACAGTGCCTCGTCGTCCAGCCGATGTTCGCGTACCCATTGTGCCGTGCGTTGCTCAAACACCTTTTGGACCTCGTCGACCGAGGGCATTTCGGCCTTTTGTTGAGCCAGACGCCAGGCCACTTCGACGTCACGAACTACCCGCACGGCCCCCCAAGCCCCCAACCGACTCATGTGGTGTTGAAGACGGCGCCGCGCATCGGGTTCCTGCCGGTCGAGCCACAGGGCGGCTTGCTGCAAAACACCCACGCCATGCTGCGAGCAAAACGCCGCGCCCTGGTTGCCGTACATCATAATGTCGAGCAAAGCGGCCGTCGCATCGCGTTGATCGTCGGCAAGGCGCATCGCGTCGATCGCTTCGTCAAAGGCCGCAGCGCCGCCGTCTAGTGCCACGACCGGATGCAGATCGACCATGGTGGCCAGGCGTGCCAAGACCGTACCGCCGGGCAGGGCGGCGTCGACCTCGGGCCAGTCGTACGTGGCCACGTGAACCAGCGGATCGTGGTTGCAGGCGACCATGTCGCCCGTGCTGTGGCCCAAACAGGCAATCCACAATAGGGCCGCGTCGTAGCGTTGGCGTTTCAGGCTGTCGACGAGCAACAGAAAGACCACCGCCCGATTGCGATCATGATGCAAATCGTAGCGCCGGCGAATTCCATTCTCCCGAAGCACTTGCATGCCTTCCGGCCCGATCAGTTGGGCTTCGGGTTGGAACGTTTCGAAGCTGTCCGGGTAATGGCTCCAATGCTCGATCGACTCCCGAACGGCCTCCTTCGGCAGATGCTGCTGAAGGTCTTCCGGCAATCGCCGGACGATGGCCTGTTGCAGGTCGTTATGCCCTCCGCCCCAGCCCAACACGTCCGACACGGCACACGCCATGACAACGGTAGCGACAACGAACGAAGCCACTCTAACAGTCCAGTATCCGGCGCAACAATTCGGGGCGAACGACATTAGCTATCCTTCAATCTTCGTGATAAGCGAACGGAGACGGTTACCGATTTTCCTTGAGATAATACTACCACAGCATGGGGCCGCCGGGAAATTTTTCCCTGGTTCCCACGCTGCAATGTGGGAACCAGAGAGGGAAAGCGAGCAGACTCCGACTTTTCGGTTTTCCTGCGCGGGTGGGCTTCCTGGCTGGTCACATCCGTGGATCTGCCGTAAACTAACGTCGGGTATCCCGTTGGCCAACGTCGGGTATCCCGTTGGCCAACAGAGGCCGCTGGAAACTTCTGGACTACTATTGATTCCTAGCTTGACTGTGGAACATTTCATTGCGTTCTGGCCCAGAAAACCGGGCTCCCGCTGGTCGCCCTCGTTCCACAAGCAATGCAGGACGCAATAGAAGCCATTTCAAAACTAGTGCCTTGTCGACTTCTGAAATGGGGGTTCGGGTGCCATGCCCACGCTTGCGTGGGCATGCCAAAACGTCGGCGAACATGGCCACGCAAGCGTGGCCATGGCACCCCTATTCTGAAGATTGTCACGGCACTAGCCACATAGTCACCAATCAGCCCGCGGGCGCACGGCACGGAGCCGGAGCAATGCGCGAACAGGAAAATTCCCAAACAACGTTGCTCGAAGAGCTGGAGCAGCTCCGCGCTCGGGTGGCCGAACTCGAACAGGCCGAACAGCAGCGACAACGGGCGATTCATGCATTGGATGCCACCAAACGGTGGCTCGACGCCATCTTCCAAAGTGCCGTAGTTCTGGGGATCGTCGACCGCAACGGACGATTCGTACACGCCAACCAACGGGCGGCCAGCGCGTTGGGATATTCCGTCGACGAACTCACTCGTAAACATCTCCACGAAGTCATCCATCCCGACGACTGGTCGGACGACGTCTTGCGCCGTCTTCAGCAGGGGCAGTCTCTGGACGACAGCGAAGAGGAAGTCCGCTTCGTCCGCAAAGACGGCAGCGTGATGTGGGGGCTGGTCAATGCCAACCCCGTTTGCAACGAAGCCGGCCAAGTTGTGGAAGTGGTGGGGGTTATCCGCGATATCACCCGGCGTAAGGAGGCCGAAGAAGCACTCCGCAGAAACGAGCAACGTTTTCGTTCCTTGCTGGCAGCCCTACCCGAACTGATTCTGGTGATCGATGCCGAGGGAGCATATCGAAGCGTCAATGCAGCTTCGTCGGAGATGCTCGTGGCTCCGGCCGAGGAACTTCTCGGTCGCAATGTTCACGAGGTTCTTCCTTCGGCCTTCGCCGACACCGTCCAGACCACCGTAAACCGCACACTTCGACGCCACCAACTGCAAAAGCTGGTTTACCCAATGGAAATTGCGGGCACCACACGATGGTTCTCAGCAAAGGTCGTGCCGTTTGAGTTCGACGGCGCGGCAGCCACGCTTTGGGCTATTCGCGACATCACCGAACGTCACAAGTCCGAAGAAGCCGCCGACGAAGCCCAAGCCGAGTTGCTGCAACACGAAGAACGTGAGAAACGCCGAGCAGAAGCGGAATTGGCCAAGCTCAAGGACCAACTCGTTCGGCAAACCCGGCTAGCCACGATCGGTCAGATTTCTGCCAGCGTGGCCCACGACTTGCGCGATCCGCTGGGCGTGATCAGCAACGCGGTCCACTGCCTCGAACGGTGTGGCCCAGACAAGGCAGAGCATTGCTATCGGTTTCTCGACATCATCAAGCACGAGATCGACGCCACAAACCGGATCATCAGCAATCTGATGGAAATGGCGCAGGCCAAACCGTCGGAAAAAACGCCGACCAACTTGGAGGAAATGGTCCACGAGGTGTTCGACCGCGTGGAGCACAGCAGCCGCATTCAGCTCGAACTCGATCTAGATCGCCGACCGTTTATCGTGTCGGCCGATCCAGTGCAATTGCGCCAAGTACTGGTCAATCTTTTCAGCAACGCCGTGCAAGCGATCGACGACTTCGGTAAGATGGGAAAGATCCACGTTGCTGCCCAACGCGAAGACGATGTCGACACGATCCTCGTCGCCGACGACGGGCCCGGCATCTCGCCAGAGCGGCGGGAGGCAATCTTCGAACCGCTGGTCACGACCAAATCGACCGGCACGGGCCTGGGCCTGGCCATCTGTCGTCAAATCGTCCACCGTCACGGCGGCACCTTAGAATTGCTCGCCACCGATCCGCCGGGCGCCGTGTTTCAGATTCGCCTGCCGGTCGAAGAACGGGCTTGAACGATGCCCTCGACAATTGTCAAAAAATCTGCTCGATCGTGGCCGCCATTTCGCCGTGGAGCATGGTTTCGTCGACGCCGACTCGCACGTCGACCACCTTATCGAAGCACTGCACCTGCAACGACTTCAGCAGAAGCCGCACCTCGTCGGGCCACTGTTTGTCGCGACTGGCCTCACGGAAACGGCGTTCGAGTTCGTCGCGCAGGCGTTCGGCGCTACCCGCATCCTCGACCCAAAGCTTGCGAATCAACCGCCATTGCGCGCCGCAGTTGACCTCGCGGGTTGAGCCGGTAATGTGTTGTACCAGTTCAGGGCAGTCGGCCAGAAACGTCTTCTGAAGGTTCAACGGCACGCCCACCATGGCCGATACTTCGTCGACCGTGGGATCGAGCGAGTCGCACAGTTGCGGCATGACCTCGTCCGGTTCATCGCCGCAACGTTTCAAAAGGCGTTCGAGTTGTTGTTTCCGACCGGTAACCACGATCTGCGGATCGGGAAAGCAAATTCCCACAGGCCCAATCGAGCACAGCAGTACCCCGGCGATTTCCTGCTGTTGTTGTTTTTCGTTGCCCAACCGTTGAAAGGCCGAACGTTTGGTTACCTCCGACGGCTCCAGCGGCCGGTTCAACTCGTAAACGACCACTACCTCTTGAGGATCCCGAGCGTCGCTGGCACTGGAAATCCTTGTCACGTCTTCCCAGGCAATGCCGGCATTGGCCAGAAAGGTACGGTACCGGGCCAAATGCGTCGGTTGCAGGGCCTCGTCTTCCGGAAATCCTGGCTGCTGGGATCGTTGTCGCCATCGTGTGACGTCGAGCGACGTATAGGCGGCGACTTTCCCTTTCTCGACGAAATCGGCCGGTGTGAAGCTGGATGGCATGAAGAACACCACCCAGACAACGGCCACCACGACCAGCAGCCCAACGCCGGCCAGGCTTGCGCCGAGGAGCTTTGGTCGGACCACCGAAGATACGCTTGGCACGGACGCTTCCGTTGGCCGCTTCTTCGTCTTCGATCGGGCAGCCAACGCGGCCGGTTGCCTTGCCGCACCAGATGTCGAGGGCAACGTGGCCGTAGCCGCACCGTTCGTCCCACCAATCGTCTGCGAGGATTTGGCCGTACCACTGTTCGCCGCTGCGCCGTTTTCCCCAGCTCTCTTCGACGCGCCGTTGCTCCCTGCGCTCCCGTTTTTGCCCGCCGTGCCGTTTTTGCCTGTCTCGCCATTGGGCGGCACGGCAGTCGTGTTCTGTCGACGATTTGGTTGGCGCCCTTGCCGCGCCTTGCCCACGATTGCCAGATGCCACGAGTCGCTGTCTACGGTCAGCACAGCGCGGCAGGCGTTGCAGCAAATGTGGCGTCCGCGCAGCGCGGGAATCAGCCGCAAGGGACTCTCGCAGGCAGGGCAGGGCAGGGCGATCGGATCGGCATAGGACGACGTATTGCCGGTGTATTCCGCGTCGGACTGTTCGGGAACCTGGATCGGAGCCGCGCAGCTCGGGCAACGCGTCGTGCGTCCCGCGGACGACTCCGGGGCGAAGATCAGGTAGCCGCATTCCGGGCAGCTAAAATGGATGTTCATGACAAGGGCCCGCAGGCCACGTCGAAGCGGGGTCGGGAGGAAGGAGTGACTGGTTCAGTTTGCCGACAACGGACGTTTACCTGGCCAAATCGCGAGAGCAGGCAACGAGCCATCGCACCAGCCGGCTGCATCCCGCGGCCGCCGATACATCCTCTCGCACAATCATGCGCCATACCACTACTAAAACGATCTCGCCACGCGGGATCATCGAAGTTCGCGTTCTGGTCTTGCCCTTGGTAATCGAGCCCGTTGTAAAAAGAGGACGCCCAAAACGAAGCCCGGTTCGATGGGAAGCCAAGGCTCGAACTTCTTTGGCGTTCGCTCTCGAAATCAGTACCGTTGTCAGCAAGGACGAACTCAATACAGCATCAGTTTACCGCAAAGCGTCGAGAGAACCAGCGTTCTAACAGAAAACCAACAATTGCCCGGGCCATCGGGTGCGCGACGCAATTGGGCGTTCGATGGATTCGGCACGGTCTGCCTGTGCAGCGTGAACCGTGGATTCTCATCGAGCGAGAAACGGCGTGAAAAAACCCTAAATCACTGTCGCAATAAGAGCTTGCGCAAATTCCCCGACGTCACCCCCACTTGCGACCTATACTTGGATGTCTTTTCTTTCGACAGTCTATTTCGCTTCTCCTTTCCAGGATGTCTCTGCTATGGTCTCCGACTATTGGGATTACGTCGCCCGAAAACCTCGGCATGCGGCCGAGGGGGGCGAAGCATTTGAGGTTTGCGTGGAACGGGTTCCCGGCAGCATGCCCACGGTGTTTTCTGCACACCTGACCAACCTATCGCGCGAAGGTTTGGGCTTCTGTGCCAACGTTCCGTTGGAAATCGACGAATGGCTCACGCTGAAGATCCAGGCCAAATTATCCGACTTCCGCTTGGTCCTGCCGGCCACGGTCCGTTGGCGCAAGAAAGACAGCGATGGCACCTGGACATTCGGGTGCAAGGCCGAGCGCCTCATCGACTGGGAATCGCTGGGCGAAATGTTCCTGCAAGACGCGCTGGTGGCGGAACTCGAGGTGGGCTAACCGCCGCGGCGATGTCGTTCTTCGTTGCCTATTGAGTCCTGGGGTGATTATGGAACACTTCATTGCGTTCCGGCCCGGAAAACCGGGCTCCCGCTGGTCGCCCTCGTTCCACAGGCAATACAGGACGCAATAGATGCAACACGCCCGTTCCACTTTCCACGCAGACATCAATTATTGACGCTTGCATAGCTAATGAGCGGAAGGCGACCAACGGGAGCCTGGGTTTCCAGGCGTTCGGCTTTCCGAAGCAGATCATTTTCAATGCAAGCATCAATAAATCCTCGCCTCTTCTCGTTCCCGCGTTGCGGCATGGGAACCCGCAAGCCCAGAACGCCACGGCCTGCAACAGGAGAAATGCAAAGTCTATTTTGCCAACCAAGGGGTGGGCTGGGTCGTAGAAACGGAAGGCCGTGGCGGAGTTGCGGCGGGAGTTTCCTACGTTTCAAGGAGGGCCGTATCGTGGTCGCATCGTCGTTGAGTCAGTTGGAAGCGGTATTCTCAAAGGTTTCGGATCCACGCGACCCCAGGGGGGTGAGGCATCCGTTCTCCGGCATCGTTTCCTTGGTGTTTCTCGGCTTGTTGGGGCGGATTACCGAGATGGCCGTGGTGGTACGTTGGGCGAATGCGAATTGGGAGGAACTCAAGGAACCACGGGGATTTACACGCGACAAATCCCCGTGCGGCTCGACCATTTCCAGGGCATTGGCCGGGCTCAGTCTGGACGAGTTTCGCGAGGCGTTCGCCCTATGGCTGAACACGGCCCTGGCCGATCAGGAGGGCCGTTGGGCTGCGGCGGTCGACGGCAAGATGTGTCGCCAAGGACTTGGCGCCGATGGCTCGCCCGTGCAGATGCTCAATGTTTTCCTGCAACGGGTCAAGTTGACGCTGGACCAATGGTCGATCGGCGGCGACAAAACCAACGAGCCTGGGAGTCTCAAAGTGCATCTGGCTGAGTTGCTCGAGGCCTATCCTGCCCTGCAACTGCTCACCGGCGATGCGATCTACGCCCAGCGGCCGTTGCTCGAACTTCTCCAAGCCCACGGCTGCGACTACCTGTTCCAAGTCAAGGCGAACCAGCCCGACATGCTGGACGCCTTGGAAACCTGCTTTTTCCAGGAGACGGCCACCGAGCCGGCCCATGAAGTCACCGAAAAAAGGGGCTGAATCGGGAAACGCGTCGGCTTTGGGTCAACCTCGACGACGCCGAGCATATCCGCGAGCATCTGAACGTTCCCGGCTGCCGGATCGGCATTCGGGTTGATCGCTTAGTGCGCTCGGCGGAGGGCACGCTCCTTTCCTGCGAAAGCCGGTACTTCATCACCAGTCTGGAGCCCGATTCGGTCACGCCGCGTGAACTCCAGGCCACCATTCGTGACCACTGGCAGGTGGAAAACTGCCTTCATTTCGTCAAGGACCGCTGGTGGGACAAAGATCGCCACTACACCAAGCGGCCCGGCCTGGCCGAGGCGTTCGCTTCGCTGACCAACGCCGCTCTGGCCGTCCTCCGCCTGATCCACCCTCCAGGCGAACCCCTTCGGGCAACCGCCGAACGAATCCAATGGCGGCCCCGCTCCACCCTCTCCCGCCTCGGATTCAACCCGCCCAGGTGACTTTGCATTTCTCCTGCGGCCTGCAAGGATTTCCTTGACGTTTCGGGCCGACCAGCGGTAGAATGCTGTGGGCAACGGCCGTGGGGGTGAGGAGGAACGAGCGATGCGGTCCTACCCGATTTTCTTTAGGGTGCTGGCAGCAATGGCGGTATGCGCCAGTCTATTGACGTCCGTCGAAGCGCAACAAGCCACGGTGGCCACTCCCTTCAACGCCGTGGGAGACAGTTTCTTCGAGAACATCGGCACGAGTTGGGGGTTCAACTACCGCGGGATACATGCCCAGTTTGGCGGCGGACCAAACCAGGCTGCGCCGGCGTTCGGCGGCTTCGATCCCAGCGCGGGACTCAGCGGTGGAGTGGGCGTCGCGGGCAGGAATTTCAACGGCAGCCTCAACTTCAACGCTTCGCAAGGTTCGCGACAAAGCCTGGTCAGCCAGACGCCCAGTGTTACGTTGAGCAACGGCCAGCCGGGTTTCGTGTCCGATACGTCGCAAAGTCCCTTCGTGATCGGCCACATGCCGGTGGTCGGCGGCTATCCGACGCAATTCGGCTACGGCTATCCGCTGATGGCTGGACCGCAGTATGTTGCCCGGCAGTTGAACATGGCCATGCCGATGAACACGACAGCCAGCCCACGATTACAGGCCTACCGGCAACAGATGGCTCAACGGCAGCCCACCATGGCCGCCGCGGGGCAACCGGTCGCGCCGGCGGCGCAGCAGGCTATTGCGCCGAACAATGTGCCCGGCGAGATGGGGGACGACGACCTCGATTTCGGTGGCTCGGCGGCAGAAGCATCGCCCTCGACATCGTCGGGCCAGTTGGCGATTGCCCAACGCAGTTCGGCCGGTCGTGCCGTGCCCAGCGTGGCCGAAGCGCGGCAGATGTACCAACGCGAACAGGCAGCCGACGACGGCGAGGCCTTGGCCCTGTTCGAGCGCGCCCAAACGGCCGAAGAAACCGGCAAGACCGGAGTGGCCAAAATTTACTATCGCATGGTCCTCGGGCGTGCCGATGGTCCGTTGCGTGAACAGGCTCGGGCGCGACTGAAGGCGCTTCAGAGGGATTAGGTGCGAGAGAAGCCTTGCGCCGCGGACCTGCCTCTATTGTCTCGCCTCTCGTCCCTTATCTCGTTGGAACCAAACCAGGAGACAATCCCCCATGCCGAAGTGTTCTTCGTTGGTGTTGGTCACGGCCGCGGCCGCGCTTTGTCTGTTTCTGCCCGATTTCAGCTTGGCCGAAGAGCCGGTTCGCGTGATTCTCGACACCGACATGGCGGGCGATTGCGACGACGCCGGCGCCTTGGCCGTGCTTCATGCCCTGGCCGATCGGGGTGAGGCCGAGATTCTGGCCGTCGTTACCAACGGCGAAGAGTGGCACGAATCGTCGGCCGCTGCGGTCGATGCGATCAACACCTACTACGGCCGGCCCGACGTTCCGATCGGCACCTACAAGGGTGGTGGTACCGCGTTTCGCAAACGGAGTCCCTTCACGCCCGCGTTGCGCGACGAGTTTCCCCAGAATATGCCACACGACCGCAAAGCGCCCGACGCGGTGGCCGTTTGCCGCAAGGTGCTTGCGCAACAAGCGGACCGCAGCGTCACTTACGTGAGCGTCGGCATGCTTAGCAACATGGCCGACCTATTGCGTTCGCCGCCCGACGATTTCAGCGATCTGTCGGGCAAGCAGCTTGTCGAGCGCAAAGTGAAGTTGGCCGTGGTCATGGGCGGACAGTACCCTAAGGAAACGCGAGAGAGCGAGGCCAATTTCTCCCGCCACGCGACGGCAACAAAGTACGCCGTGGAAAACTGGCCCACGCCGATCGTTTTCACGGGCTTTGAGGTGGGCCGGCCGATTATCACCGGAAAGGAATTACAGAAGACACCAGTGATAAATCCAGTACGTCGGGCATTTGAACTTCGCCCTTATCTTGGCCGCGCCTCGCTCTCCGGCGGTAAGCCCAGCTACGACCAGACGGCCGTACTGTTTGCCGTCCGCGGCCCGGGCAAACTCTGGCATCTGGTCCGCGGCCACAACGTGATTGAAGACGCGCGAAACGCCCGCAACCATTGGGAGCCCAGCGCGACAGGCCCCCACGCTTATCTGGTCAACGCCGCAAAGCCCGACGAAATCGCCCAGGTCATCGGCCTGCTGATGGCCCAACCGCCCAAGCGGCAGAAGTGAGCACTTGCCGCAGGTTTTCCTGGTTCTCACGCTGCGTACGTGTTTTCCTCGTTCCCATGCTTCGCGTGGGAACGCACGGTTCGACGCTTCGCGTCGAGAGTTGCCAAGAAGAGCGTCTTTTCGCACTCCAGGGACGCGAAGCGTCCGGACTTGGGTTCCCACGCCAAGCGTGGGAACCAGGAAAAACGCGAAAGAACACTCGCGGTTTCCTTCATTTTTTTCGCCTCTTCGCCCTTTCGCATTCTCGCGATTCCATCTTCCTTCGTCGCACCACCAACAAGTGCTGCGCGATGCGATATCCCGTGTCATAGCTCAGGGCTCTTCTTAGCGACCAGGCGGTAACTCGTTTTCCAGCCAGTACTTACCGCACAAGCACCACCGCGTCGGTTTGACGCTCTGGAGGGGCTTTCTAAAATAACCAAATCGATCATCTTTCAGCCCGATCAAAGGGGAAGCAATAGGTTATCCTCACCACGCGTTGCCTGGCCGGCCGAGTATTATGGGGAAGCGTACCTCTCCGGAGGCCCACGGCCGATGGCGGTCTGGCCCTACCACCACCGAACACCGATGCCCATGAAACAACAAGCCAAGCCGAACAAAAAAAAGCCCGACGGCACTCTGCCCGCTGGCATCCTTCCCGAATTGGCCCACGATATCGACCCGCAAGAAACGGCCGATTGGACGGAGGCGATCGACTACGTAATCAACACGGCCGGGCCTGAGCGGGCCGCCTTTCTGCTTGAGCGGCTCAAACATCGGGCCTATATGCGAGGAATGCGTCACCGGCTTACGGCCAGCACACCGTATGTGAATACGATCCCCGTCGATCAACAGCCCGAGTACCCCGGCAACCGCGAGATCGAGCGCAAAATCAAGAGCATCATCCGCTGGAACGCCATGGCGATGGTGGTTCGGGCGAACAAGCTCAGCCCGGGCATCGGAGGGCACATTTCCACCTTCGCGTCGGCCGCTACGTTGTACGAGGTGGGCTTCAACCACTTCTTCCGCGGTAAAGAGGGCCGACTGCCGCCCGACCAGATCTACTTCCAAGGGCACGCCGCCCCAGGTATTTACTCGCGGGCGTTCCTGTTGGATCGGCTCAACGAAGACCACCTGAAAAACTTCCGCCGCGAGTTGCAGGACAAGCCGGGCTTATCGTCGTATCCGCATCCCTGGCTGATGCCCGACTTTTGGGAGTTTCCCACCGTGTCGATGGGCTTGGGGCCGATCATGGCCATCTATCAGGCCCGTTTCAACCATTACCTGGTCGACCGCGGCATCAAGCCCGACGCCGAGGCCTCGCGCGTGTGGGCCTTCTTGGGCGACGGCGAAACCGACGAACCGGAAACGCTCGGGGCCATCACCCTGGCCGCCCGCGAGAAACTCGATAACCTCGTCTTCGTGATCAACTGCAACCTGCAACGGCTCGACGGGCCCGTGCGCGGCAACGGCAAGATCATTCAGGAATTGGAAGGCGCGTTCCGCGGTGCCGGATGGAATGTGATCAAGGTCATCTGGGGTTCCGATTGGGACCCGTTGCTGGCCGCCGATACCGACGGTTCGCTGGTCCGCCGGATGAGCGAAATTGTCGACGGACAGTACCAGAAATACACGGTCAGCCCGGGCGACTACATCCGCAAGCACTTTTTCGGCGACGACCCCAAGTTGTTGTCGATGGTCGAACACCTCAGCGACCGCGACCTCGAACGGCTGCGACGCGGTGGTCACGATCCGGCCAAGGTCTACGCCGCCTACAAAACGGCTGCCGAACATACGGGCGCGCCGACCGTGATTCTGGCCAAAACAATCAAAGGCTACGGGTTGGGCGAAGCGGGCGAAGGACGCAACATCACCCATTCGCAAAAGAAACTCAACGAAGAGGAACTGATCGAGTTCCGTCGGCGATTCGACATTCCGATTTCTGACGAAGCGGCCGCCCGGGCTGAGTTTTATCGCCCGGCGGACGACAGTCCCGAGATGGTCTATCTGCGCCAACGGCGAAAAGACCTTAGCGGATTCGTACCGGGCCGTCGTTCGCCTACGGTTAAGCTGAAGCCGCCGAAATGGGAAGACTTCGCCGAGTTCTTCGCCGGCAGTGACGGCCGCGAGGTGTCGACCACGATGGCCTTCGTGCGTCTGCTGGTTCGCTTGATGCGAGACAAGAACATCGGCCGCTACATCGTACCCATCGTACCCGACGAAGCGAGGACCTTCGGCATGGAGTCGTTGTTCCGGCAGTTCGGCATTTACTCGCACGCCGGACAGCTTTACGAACCGGTCGACTCCGACACATTCCTCTACTACCGCGAGGCCAAAGACGGCCAGATTCTTGAAGAGGGAATCACCGAGGCCGGCTCGATGGCGTCGTTCATCGCCGCCGGAACGGCCCACAGCAGCCACGGAATCAACATGATTCCGTTCTTCATCTACTATTCGATGTTCGGGCTGCAACGTATCGGCGACCAAGTGTGGGCGGCCGGCGACATGCGTTGCCGCGGATTCCTGCTCGGCGGAACGGCCGGACGCACAACGTTGGCCGGCGAGGGACTTCAGCACCAGGACGGCAACAGCCTGCTGTATGCCATGGCCTACCCACGTTTGCAGGCGTACGACCCGTGCTTCGCCTACGAGACGTCGGTCATCGTGCTCGACGGTCTGCGGCGGATGTACTACGAAGAGGAAGACATCCTCTACTACATCACGCTGATGAACGAAAACTACGAGATGCCCATCCTGCCGTTCGGAGCGACCGAGGGCATCTGCCGCGGGATGTACAAATACAGCGAACGAGAGACGGCCGCCGGCAAGCCACATGTAAACCTGCTGGGAAGCGGGGCCATTTTGCGCGAGGCACTCAGGGCACAAGACCTGTTGGAAGAAAAATTCGGCATCCCCAGCGATGTGTACAGTGTGACGAGCTACAAGGCCCTGTTGGACGACGCCCGGGCGTGTGAACGATGGAATCGGCGTAACCCCGAGCAGCCGTCGCGCATCTCATGGGTCGAGCAGACATTGGCCGACGCACAAGGACCGGTCATTTCGGCTTCGGATTATGTCAGCGCCGTGGGGCTGAGCGTTACGCCCTGGGTAAAGCAACCGTATGCCGTGCTGGGAACCGACGGTTTCGGCCGTAGCGAAGCCCGGCGAGAGTTGCGGTCGTTCTTCGAGGTCGACGCCGAAAACATCGCCCTGGCCGCGTTGACCGAACTTAGCCGAGAAGACAAGTATCCGAAGAACAAACTGGCCGCCGCGGTGAAAACCCTCGGATTGGATCCCGAAAAGCCGAACCCCACGACCGTGTAGCAACGAACAGAAGAACACACCTCGTTCCCACGCTTTGCGAGGGAACGCACATGCCGACGCTTCGCGTCGTGATGTCAACAATACAGTGTCTACTGGCAGTCCTCGGGCGCAAAGCGTCCTGCCTCTGGTTCCCACGCAAAGCGTAGGAACCAGAGGGGATTCAAGGGACAGAGAACTAAAAAATCCAAAGCAACAACTAACATTACCCAATACGCATCCATGGTCATTGAATTCAAGCTGCCCGAACTGGGTGAAAACATCGAAAGCGGCGATATTGTCAATATCCTGGTCAACGAGGGCGACGAGATCGCCGCGAACGACGGCGCATTCGAACTCGAAACCGACAAAGCGGTGGTCGAGATCCCCTGTGAGCACGCCGGCAAGGTCGTCAAGATCCACGTCCGCAAGGGCGAGTCTGTTAAGGTCGGCCAAACGCTGCTAACGCTCGAACCTGTGGAGGAGGAAGAGGCCACAGCCGAAGAGCCGGTCGCCCCGGAGACCACCGCCGCCGACACCACGGCCGCAGGGCCGAAGACCTCGGGAGCAAACGCCGCGGTAACTCCAGCGGCCGCGACCTCTGCGCCGGCGGCCACGGCAACGCTGCCCGAGCCGACAGGCCCGCTGCCAGCCGGTCCAGCAGCGAGGCGCGTGGCGCGCGAGTTGGGCGTCGACCTGCGTCGCGTAGCCGGTTCGGGAAGCCGCGGACGAATTACCGTCGACGATGTTCGCACGCAGGCATCTACGCCCGCGGGAGCCGCAACACCGGGTGCTGCCGGTGCAATGCCGGTCACACCAGTCACGCCGCCGGGCGAGCCGGGCCAGGACAACTGGGGACCGATTACCCAGGAGCGGATGCCCAAGATCCGCCGTACGATCGCTGCACAGATGGTCAAGTCGGTGACCACGATCCCGCACGTAACCAACTTCGACGACGCCGATGTCTCCGAGCTCGAAGCACTGCGCAAGAGCATTCCGCCGGGTTACCTGGGCGAAGACATCAAGCTCACGGCGATGCCTTTCGTGATGAAAGCCGTTGCGTTGGCGCTGGGACAACATCCCACGCTCAACGCCAGTATCAACGACGAAACCGAGCAGGTCGTCTACAAGCGGTACGTCAACCTGGGCGTGGCCGTCGACACGCCACGCGGCCTGGTGGTGCCCGCCATGCGGAATGTCCAGCGGCTATCGATTCCGCAGATCGCCCGGGAGTTGGCCGTGATAGCGGGCAAGGCTCGATCGGCGGATTTCGCCATCGAAGATCTTCGTGGCGGGACGTTCACGATCAGCAACCTCGGCGCGGTGGGCGGAACCTACAGCACGCCAATCATCAACCATCCGGAAGTAGCCATCCTGTTGTTGGGTCGTTCGCGTTGGATGCCCGTGGTCCGCGACGGTGAAGTCGTTTCACGATTGATGATGCCTTTGAGCCTATCCTACGACCATCGCCTGGTCGACGGCGCCGCAGCCGGCCGCTTCCTCAACGAGGTAATCGACTACCTGCAAAACCCCGGCAAGCTATTGCTGGCGGGGTAGGAACAGGGGCTAGAGATTAGGGACGAGGGGCGAGGAATCCCGGGGATGAGATTGGCAGAGGTCGAGGCGTGGCCGCTTCAGCGACCATGAACCCCACATTACACGCACCATGAGCAACACGCATCGAGTAGTCATCATCGGCGGCGGGTTCGCCGGGTTGGAAACGGCCCGGAACTTGCGACGTGCGCCGGTCGACATCAAACTGCTCGACCGTCGGAACTTCCACCTTTTCCAGCCGTTGCTCTATCAGGTGGCCACCGGGGCTCTTTCGCCGGCCGATATCTCGGCTCCCTTGCGGTCGATCCTCAAGCGGCACCGCAACACCCAAGTACTGCTGGCCGAGGTGTGCGAATTCGACCTGCCCAGGCGTCGAGTCCTGCTCAGCGACGGACATGTCGAATACGATACGTTGGTGGTGGCCACCGGTTCCACGCATCATTACTTCGGCAACGACCAATGGGCACCGTTGGCCCCGGGCCTGAAGACCATTGAAGACGCTACGGAGATTCGTCGCCGGCTGTTGTTGGCTTTCGAGGCGGCCGAGCGCGAGTCGGACCCGCAGCGCCGTCGCCAGTGGCTAACGTTCGTCATCGTGGGCGGCGGTCCGACGGGCGTGGAACTGGCCGGCGCCTTGGCCGAGATCGCCCGAGATACGTTGCGCCGCGAATTCCGTTCAATCGACCCTTCTCACGCTCATATCATCCTGATCGAAGGTGCCGACCGTATCTTGCCCATCTATCCCGGCAACTTGCCAGAGAAAGCCCAACACCAGTTGGAAAGCCTGGGTGTGGTGGTTCGTTCGTCGACTCGGGTGACCGAAATCACCCCCGATTGCGTAACCCTGCAAGTCGGCGAAGAGGTTGAAACGATCCCCACTCGTACGGTATTGTGGGGGGCGGGAGTTCGGGCATCGTCATTGGGACCTCGATTGGCCAAAGCGGCGGGAGTCGAAGCAGACCGTGGCGGTCGGATTTCGGTCGGCCCCGATCTGACTGTGTCGGGGCATCCCGAGATTTTCGTCATCGGCGACTTGGCCCATTGCGACCCGGAGGGTAAAGGCCCGTTGCCCGGCGTGGCTCCCGTGGCCATTCAGCAAGGACGTTACGTGGCCAAGCTGATTCGTCGTCGATTGGCAGGCGGCAGCTTGGAGCCGTTTACTTATCACGATTTCGGTTCGATGGCCACGATCGGCCGCAACCGGGCCGTGGCCGTGCTCGGTTCGATGAAGTTTTCCGGCCTGTCGGCCTGGATCATCTGGTTGCTAGTGCATTTGGGTGCCCTGATTCAGTTCCGCAATCGGATTGCTGTAATGAGCGAATGGGCCTACAACTACATTACGTACAACCGTCAAGCACGAATGATCACCGGCCCTAATCCGCTGCCAATACCGACGTTGACGGAAAGCCGAAAAGAAAACGAGTGACTATTCAGCCATCTGAAGTAGAAGGACGTGAATCTGAATGTCTTCTGACTTCTTGGCGTAAGAAGAAAAAACAGGAAAGGGGGAAGAGGGGAAATCGCTTGTGGCAGCTTCTTTTCCCTTTTTCCGTGCTTCCCCTTTTTCCTTATTGCACACGTACTTCAGATGGCTGAATAGTTGCCAAAATGAAATGGTCTCGTAAATAAGAGGATGGGACAACACGATGCAGTCACAACTGGTAGTGGTTGGTGCGGGACCTGGAGGCTACGCGGCCGCGTTTTTGGCTGCCGATCTGGGGATGCGAGTAACGCTGGTCGACACGCAACCGCGGCTCGGGGGCGTTTGCCTGTTGCGAGGGTGTATTCCCTCGAAGGCCCTGCTGCACGTAGCCAAGGCGATGGCCGAAGCCAAGCACCTGAAGGACTGGGGGGTTGAGTTCGCCGAGCCGAAAATCAACATCGACGCCGTCCGTGCCCGCAAAGAGAAAGTCATCGCCACACTTACCGGCGGACTGAAACAACTGGCCGCCAAGCGAAAGGTGCAGGTGGTCCACGCTCGGGCGGTCTTCGAGAATTCCGAAACCCTACGGCTCGAATCGGTCGACGGGCTGCCGATCGACGACAACCGCATCGAATTTCAGCACTGTATCCTGGCCACCGGCTCACGGCCGATGGTCTTCCCGCCGTTCGATACGCCGAACGAGCGCGTGATGGACTCGACCGGTGCACTGGAACTGGCCGACGTGCCCAAGTCGTTGCTGGTCGTCGGCGGCGGTTACATCGGGCTGGAGATGGCCACCGTGTATGCCGCGTTGGGAAGCAAGGTGTCGGTGGTCGAACTGACCGACGGCCTGCTGCCAGGCGCCGACCGCGACCTGGTCAAACCGCTGGCCAAGCATTTGCAGTCGCAGTTGGCCAACATCTATCTCGGCACGAAGGTCGTCGGACTGGCCGAGAAAAAGAAGGCGGTCGAGGTCACATTCGAGGGCAACATCGACCAGACAGTGCAGACATTCGACCGCGTGTTGGTCTCTGTCGGCCGACGTCCCAACAGCGAAAACCTGGGGCTGGAAAACACCAAGGTGCAGGTCGACCCCAAGGGCTTCATCCAGGTGGACAACCGCCAGCACACGGCCGACCCACACATCCTGGCCATCGGCGACGTAGTCGGCCAGCCGATGTTGGCACACAAGGCGGCCCACGAAGGCAAGGTAGCCGTCGAGGCGCTGGCCGGGGAGCCGACCGTGTTCGAGCCGCTGGCCATCCCGGCCGTGGTGTTCACCGATCCGGAAGTGGCCTGGGCCGGACTGACCGAAACCGAAGCCAAACAGCAGGGACGCAAAGTCGAAAAGGCCGTGTTTCCTTGGGCGGCCAGCGGTCGGGCGCAGTCGGTCGGACGTACCGAAGGGATGACCAAGTGGCTTGTCGACCCGGAAACCGACCGCGTCTTAGGCTGCGGCATCGTAGGCCCCGGTGCCGGCGACCTGATTGCCGAAGCCGTGTTGGCCATCGAGATGGGCGGCGAAATCCGCGACCTGACCGACACAATCCATCCCCACCCCACGCTCAGCGAAACCCTGGCCTTCGCCGCCGAAGTACACCTCGGCACGGCCACCGACATGTACCGGCCCAAGCGACGGTAAGAACCCAGCGTACGCTCTCCCGCTTGGCGTATTGGTATCTACACAAGTCAACCAGCGTGTTTGTCCGGCGGTTCGATTTCCGAACGTGCTCGAACCTTTTGATATACAATGGGTTGTGCGTTTTTATTTACCACGAAGGACGCGAAGGTCACGAAGGAAGAAGAACGGTGCAGTGGTTCTCGGAAAGGACCGAGAACCCAAAAAAGACGACGCCTCGTTGTTGTTCGAAGAATTCTCTCGCAAAGGCGCAAAGACGCCAAGGCTGAATGGCTTTCTCTTGGCGACTTTGCGCCTTTGCGAGAGCTATCTTCTTCCTCTTTCACGTTTTACAGACGGGCATCGCCGTATCGAGGAGTCTTTCTGTCTCGTCTTCCTTCGTGTTCTTCGTGCCCTTCGTGGTTTTTATCTGCTCACCTGGACCTATTGCAACGAAATGCTTTCGGTTTTCCGCGAGGCGAGATGTGTAGATACCTATGCGATTGGCGGGAGAGGGTGGCGGCGCAGCCGCCGGGTGAGGGTGGTTTGCAGCGCCGAAGGTGTTGGCTTCAGGAAAACACTTACTGCGAAAACCCCTCACCCCCGGCCCCTCTCCCCAGAGGGGAGAGGGGAGAAAATCCTTCAAAAGGCTCCAAGGCGACCGCCTATTTCACCTCGAAGATGGCCTCGATTTCGACGGGCACGCCCAAGGGCAAGCTATTGGTGCCAATGGCACTGCGGGCACCGACGCCGGCTTCGGGGCCGAAGATCTCGGCAAACAACTCGCTGCAACCGTTGATTACCGACGGATGGTGCGTGAAGTCCGACGTGCAGTTCACCACACCCAGGATTTTCACTACCTGAACGATGCGGTCCAGCGACCCCAATTCCCGGCGCAACGTGGCCAGGATCCCGTAGGCTGCCCACTGGGCCGCTTGATAACCGGCTTCAAGGTCCAACTCGTCTCCCACCCGACCGGTGATCAATTCGCCCTGGGGCGTCACCGGCAGATGTCCGGCCGTAAAGGCCAGCTTGCGGCAAACGATCAACGGACGATACACTCCCTTCGGCGTCGGTGCCGGTGGCATGCTCATCCCCAAGGCAGACAGCTTTGCGGCAAGTCGTTCTTCGGCAGACATAGTGCTCGTGGTGGTTTGTGGTTTGGTGTTCAATGTTCTCCCAACGAATAATACACCTTCTTGGCTAATACGGCGAGCTTCCTGGCGGAAAAAATAGTGTATTTTCCCATGCGCAAAAAACACGCCGCCCGAGCTGGGACGGCGTGTATGAAACACATTAGATGACGGCAAACCTTACACGTCACAAATGGTTACTGCCTGAGCAAGGCTTTCCATGGCCTCGGGCCGCTTGGGAATGAACTCCTGGCCCACGTAACCCTTGTAGCCGCTGGCGACAATCGCTTCCATCAGCTTGGCGTAGTCGAGCGTTTGCGTGTCGTCGATCTCATTACGGCCGGGCAGACCACCCGTGTGGTAGTGACCCCAGCAGTCGGCATGGTTCTTGATGTCGGCCAAGGGATCTTCCTTCATCATCCCGGCGTGGTAGATGTCGTAGAGCACCTTCACGCGCGGGGAGCCGACCCCGTGGACCATCTTCACGCACCAGTCGGTCGTGTCGGCCATGTAGTCGCGATGGTTGATCGAGTTGAGGAACTCCATGCAGACGGTCACGTTGTTCTTCTCCGCGTAGCCGGCGATCTTCTTTAAACCGGCGATGCAGTTCTTCAGGCCTTCTTCGTCGTCCATTCCTTCGCGATTGCCGGAGAAGGTGATCACGTTGGGGAAGCCGGCGGCCGCCGTGTCGTCGATGCTCTTGCGAATCTTCGCAAGGCACTCTTCGTGGTTTTCCGTACGGTTGAGGCCCTTGGGAATGCCGTGGCTCGGGGTCATGGCGTTGATGAGGCCATGCTTCTTGAGCGTGGGCCACTGGCCTGGGCCGGTCAGCTCGATCGACTTCAGCCCGAGTTTGGCACAGGCGGCGGCAAACTGGTCGAGGTCCATTCCCGCGCGTTTCATGTAGCCGTTGTAACACCAAAGACACACCGACTGATTGATTCGCCCTTTCAGTTCGGCAGCCCAAGCTTGGTTGGCCAAGGGCCACGTGGCACCGAGGGCCGTTGCCGCCGTCAGGGTTTGCAGCGCCGAACGGCGAGTAATGGTCAGGCTTGGCAGGGTGGGATTCATGGTCGATACCTCACAAGTTGAAACTTTCGGAAACCGTTTGTAGACGGGGCAAGGTCGCTCTACGATTTCCCCCAAAACGGTCTGGTGACTTCGATACAACGGGCATCTGCGTGAGCAATCGACGGGAGGCAACCAACAAAGCCCCCGCGGCCGGCTTTCACCCCCGAGACGCCGAGCATCTTCGAGGCAGACGCCAATAGCTACAATTCTCGGTCACGCCGATCGGGTTGTCAACGTTTTGGCCTTTGAGGCAAAATCGGGCGGTGTGGCTTGGAGAGGACGCAAAGACGACTTCCGTCACACTTCAGCCAAATGGAGGGTGCGCAGCCAGGAAGAATTATCGATGCCTGCATTGAAAATGATCGTTTCTGGAAACCGAAAGCCTGGAAATCCAGGCTCCCGTTAGTCGCCTTCCGTTCATTGGCTATGCAGGGGTCAACAGAACGATTTCCAAAGCGTCGCGAAAACACGAAAGAGCGGAGGCACGAAGAGAAAAAAGAGCTACGATCTTCCTCCTCTTCTTTCGCCCTTTCGCGATCAAAAACCCGTAACATTTCAGTCGGAAATACTCGAATTCACGTTCTTCTACGTCAGATGGCTGAATAGTCGGCCGGTAGCCGAAGAGGTAACGGCGTTGTGCGACAACCGCCCGATCCATCAGCGATTCGCGGCTATTGATCGGCAGACGGAGCCAGGGCCAGTTGTTTGAGCGATTCGAGAACGCCAAGCACCTTGTTCTGATCGATCTCTTCCCAGTCGGTCAGCTTGTGGGCAAGAATGGCCAGTTTGAACATCTCAAAGGCCTCGGCCAGATCCGAGGGTAGTTCGCCCACGTTTTCGAACGGGCGGATCGGCGCCACCGACGCCTCGGAGGCCAGCGGGTCGGGCGCGTCGTCCCACGATGCGTCGTCGGCTTCGCCGTCGGCATCGAAGGGTGTGCCCTCGTCCGAATCTTCATCGTCTGCGTCGCGCACTTCAGCTACCGTGGGACCCACCGGTTCGTTGGGCTGAGGATCGTCGGTCGAATCGACGTCTTCGTCGAGTTCCGCTTGGATAATATCCTCGTCGCGAGGTTTCTTCTCCGCCGGCGCACCCAAGGCTTCCCAACGCTGTTGGCGCATCTGCGAGATCGACCAGCCATTTTGCACGGCCCCTTCGAGCCACATCTCGGCGTCGTCCCAGTCGAGCGCCGCTTGGAAGTGACTCCAGTAGAGGCCCTCGTACTGTTCGTGAATTCCGTGAAACTTCTGATACACCCGGCGCAGCCGACCGGCATGCTGCGGAGTCACGTTGCCCACCCTACGACTCCAGGCCTCGTCCGTGCAACTAGCAGCCGGGGCACCGGCCGCTTCCAACGCCTCGCGCCACGCACAGATGATTTGGCCCTTCTCCCAGTTGGTTGTACTGACCAATCGGATCCATTGGCCAAGGTACTGTCCGCAGGCCGCCTCAAGCTCGGGCGACAACGGCTCGTCGGTCGCCAGTTCCGCCTCGGACGACAGTTCTTCCTTGTCGTCGTCTTCCACGGCAAGATTGTCTTCCTGGGCGAAGTCTTCCGAAACGGCCGATTCGGAAGATTGGTCTGCGCGGGACTGTTTTTCCATCCGATAAGCTCCTTCTCTTTCCTGTACTACTTCCCCCCGAGCATCGTGAAGTCTATGACAGAGTTCAGCGACCAACGGGAGCGAGGTCTTACCCGGGTGCGGTAGCACCGGTTTGATTGGCGGTCCTGCCGCCCTGTGGGGCAATGCGACATAAGCGCAGCCGAATAGGCGAAGCTCAGATTCTAACACGACGTTTTGCCAGCTTGCTAGCACGACGCAAACACTCCGCAGGCCAAAGCCCGCAGTCGCCCGGAATCCCCGGGTTTCACGCCCCGCAGCGCAACAAAAAACCCCGGCGGCCGCGGCAACCGGGGTGGGGAAAACTTGTCGATGAATGGCGGCAGGGCCGCCCGGGGTTAGGTACTGGGGATTGGGGGCTGGGGGAAGCAGTTGTCAGTGGTTGCTTCGCTCCCGCTGGTTGAGCCCCAAAAAGCCGCGACCGTTGGTCGCGTCCTCACTGCGCGTCGCCCTTATTCTCCAACCGCACCATCGTCCAGTTCTGGGCGCGGGCCTTGCCGAAATGGGCCAGCACGACGGCTTGCTGTTCGGTGAGACCGGCCAGCGTGGTTTCCATGACAACGTGATCGTTGTCGCCCACGGTCCAAGCCACGCGTTGCGTCTTGGTGTCGACCGCTCCCTTGACCGGTAACGTGGTACCGGTCACCAAATCGTAGTAAGTGCCGCGGATCGTGCCGTCTTTACTGACTGCCAACTGCACGGTTACATTGGCGTCTGCCTGGCCCTGCGGCGCAATCGCAAATACGCCGAGCGGCAACCACTGGGCGTCCGCCGGCACGTCTTGCCCATTATCGGCGATTGCTTCAGCCTCGGCTGCGTACTCGTCGGCCGTGGCGACCGGCTGACCCTCGACATAGACGTTACCATCGTCATACACGACGGCACTGTTGTAGACATAGCTGGCCGGTTGCACGGCCAATCCAACCCAGCCTGCCACGGCGGCCATGGTAGCTACCGCCCAGGCGTCGGCGTGGGGATGCGTCAGGTGCCAAGCATTGGGATGATCGCGGTACCAGGCCGGCGTAAACATCTGGTCGTATTTGGTGGCCAGATCGTTGCGAATCTGATCGGCCCATTGCTGCCGGGTCTCCAACCGGTCGCCAAGGCTGCCCTGCGCGGCCTCGATAGTCTCGGGGCCGGGACGCTGGTCGCGCTGCCTTGCCGATTCGTGATTCCTTACGTTGAGGTAGTCCTGAAGTTGCTGTCGGGTGGGCGTTGTGCCGTTAAGACCTTGTTGGCGTACGCCGTGCGACCTTTCGTTGGCCAAGGCCTGTTGGCCGATTCGTTGTGAACCGGATAGAGCCTGACCACGATCACTTGGCGTGCGGTTGATCGCCCCGGTGCGTCCGGCGCCCGCTCGAGCGCCAATCGGACCGCGTGCAAACAAGTCGCCTGAACAAAACAACAGAGCCAACGCCGAAACGAATGACAGCGCAAAGATTTTTTTCATCGTGCAAGCTCCAAGAGTCGTTGCGCAAAGAGAAAAAACGACGCGAAAACAAAACGTGCTTGACGTTTGCTTCATCGTGAAACGTCGTCTAGAAAAGTCTGGTCCGGGCGGCGAAGTGCGCATAGCCCGACACCATTACTACTTTAGAATTCTTGTGCCCCGTAGCGACCAAAACCGTTCAACGTATTCGTACAATCGTCAGAATCGCGCCAGCCGGGGTTTCTTACGACCAGATTAACCACGGAGTCACGGAGGGCACTGAGAGGAGGAAGGCTGCTGCGGACCGGCCCGAGTTCTTGCCTCGGTGCGGTAACACCGGTTGATTGGCGGCCCTGCCGCCCCGTGCCTACGTGGTGATAACCTCGATCCGAGTGTAGCGTGTCAAAATTGTGGGATCGTATCTTCGGCCGGTTTGGTGTGCCACTGGCTCCGCCAGTGCCTTCGACCGCAGGCATCTCCACACTGGCAGAGCCAGTGGCACACGCAGGACAATGCCCCCTTTGAGTGACACACTACACTAGCGGGGAACCGCTTGTTGGCGGGCGGGTTCGGCGTGGGTTGGTGCAAGGTCAGCGGGCCGAGCCGGGGTGGTTTCGACTTGCGAAGCGGCCGAATTGGGCGCGGCGCGAATTGCAGAGGCCGCGTCGGCACCAGGGGTGTCGACTACTCGCAACACGAACAGCACACGGTAAGTTGGCGCCTGTTTCTCTTGCCCAACGGTTTGCTCAGCCGCCGCCGAAGGTGTCTCCATCGACTCGGTCGTCATCGGCAGCGCACTGGGTTGCGAAGCGGCCGGTTGTTGCACATCGGACGACGGCTGAGCGATATATTGCGGCACATTCGGCGGCATCGCCTGCTGCGGTGCAAACGACGGTTGTGCAGCCGATGGCGCTGACTGGACAGGCGCCGACTGTGCGGGCAATGGTTCGGCGGGCGATGGCATCGCGAAGGGGCGATCGGCCGGCTGCCCTGCGTTCGCTGGGGCTTCGGGCGAGGGCGCCGCCTTATGCGGGGACGTCGCGGGGACCGGCACAAGTGCTGGAGATGGCGGGGCCGTCGCGCGTGGTACATTTCGAGCTCGGCTCTGGGCCATGTCGCCGCCTGGGCCGTTTGTCGCGACGCCCTCGGTTTCTGCGTCCAACGTCGGCCGTTGTGCCGGCGCGGGATACTGCGGCATTCGACGTTGTTGGATTTGCTGATTGGCTTCGGGCAGGTTCAATCGCTGCGCTCGGCCGTACGGTAGCTCGTGCGCGAACGACTCCTTCTTCGCCGGCCCCGATTTACCGACTATTTTTCCACGTTCCACGGTCACCTTGTGTTTCTCTGTGGCGTCCGCCTTCGCTGCAACTTCGTCTTTCTCCACCGTCGCATTGTCGGCCCGCTGCCGCAAGTTGGCGGCACCGCCGTCTTTCGCTTCGAATGATTGAGCATCGGTATCGACCTGCATGGTTTCCTGCCGCAATGACCGTTGCTGCAAGGTACCCGGCCGCCCGTTTACCACCGGTGCGCCAACGACCATTCGCTTGCGATTGAATCGCATCAAAGGCTGTTGCGACACCTCGCGAGGATCGGGATCGACCGAAACCGAAACGAACTCACTGCGTTGCGAGGCCAACCCGGCCAGGGTGGCTTCGATCTGAGCGGGCGACGCTTCGACATAAACCACATCTAACGTTCCGGCACCCGCCACACCGCCAGCCAGCGAACGACGGTCGGCCTGGGCAGCGTAATTCTCGGCCAACTGACCTCCTTGCCGACGCGAAACCGGCTCGCCGGGTGCGGCTTTTGCGCCGAACATTTCTCCCTCGCTACCCCCACTTTCCTCGGCACGCACATCCAGGGCGTCGTCCCAGGCGATTCGGTTCGAGGTCAGGAGTTTTTCGAACGCCCGTTGACGGAGCGCCTCGCGAGTAATGTCACACTGAACGACCATCACCCCGTCGGGCGCACCACCAGGTATCAGGCGGTCGGATTCTGCCTGCCGCAGCATCCGTTGTTTTTGTCGGATGAAATCGTCCGCGGTGGGAGGCGCGGCCTTTGCGGCGGCGGCCACCTGGCGCTCGCCCGACTTGCTGAGCATTCCACCACCCGTCTTGGCCGACTTGGCAGCCATCGCACCGGCCGCCGGTTTCGCGGCATCCTGCGCGACGGAATACCCAGGCACTGTACTCCCAGGCACTGTACTCCCGGGCACTGTATACTCACGCGCGGTTTCTCCATCTCCAGTCATTGTGCCCGAACCGCGCCCGCCTTTGCCGACCCGCGGCGGTGTGGCTGCCGAATCGGCAGGCGATGCGGTCACGTCGCGGCCCATCGTCAGCCCGCCTTGCGGCTGGACGGCCAGCGATTCCCGAGCAGCCGTGGCACCCGGTTTCCGCGCCGCGGTCTCCGTTTGGATGCTGGGTGCCGCGATGCTCGGTCCCCTGGCACGCATGGCCGTTTCCTCGGCTGCAGGTTCGCTGGCCGCAAACTCTCCGGCAGCGGGAGCTTTGTCGGCGAACGACTCTTCGGCCGCCTCTCGCGGAACCATGGCCACTTCGTCGCCGCCAACCGGTTGCTTGACGGCCATGTCCATCTGATCGGGATCGTTGAGCATGAATATGATCGCGATGGCCACGGCCAGCGCGGACCACGCCAACGCCCGGGAAGAAATGAGCCGCCGCCAGGAAAACGGCGTGTAGGGCGTCGGCACGTAGGATGCCGACGAACCGTCGCCCGATTCCGCTTGGCTTACAGGCACTTGGCTGGCGGGCACTGCGGGCTCGCTTTTGCCGGCGACTGTCTCGCCGCCGCCCGATGCTCCAGTAAGTATCTGGCGTTCGGCCTGCCGCAATACCCGGCCGCTAAGGTCTTCGCCCAGCGGGTACGCGGGAAGATTCTGCAGCGTGGTGCTCAGTGCGCGCAGCTCGTCGACCAGTTGCCTGGCCTCCGGGCTGGTGGCCAACAACTGTTCGACGCGGGCCTGCTCTTCGGCGGTAAGCTCACCGTCGAGATAGGCACTGAACAGTTCGTTTTCCGGCACGTTTTTCATGACGTTATCACAATCACTCATCAGTTACGATCACTCGTCGAGCATCAACACCGCTTTGAGCTGTTCGCGCAACTGCAATCGCGCACGATGCAATCGGCTGCGAACCGTGCCCACCGGCAACTCCAGGATTTCGGCAATGGTCTCGTAACAGCAACCGTCGATTTCTCGCAGCACAATGACCGCGCGATGTTCTTCATCCAGTTGGGCGATGGCCTCGCGCACCTGGCGCTGGCGTTCCTTTTGTTCGAGCCGCGCGGTGGGATCGTTATCGTCGTTGGCCATCGGTTCCAGGCCGCCGCCCTCGCGGGCCTGTTCGACGGATACGGTCGACCGCTTGCGCCGCAGATGGGTAGCTGCCACATTGAACGCGATTCGGTACAACCAAGTATAAAACGCACTCTTGCCGCGAAACGTATCCAACTTGACGAACGCCTGAACGAAGGCGTCCTGGACGATGTCCCGGGCGTCTTCCGCATTGCCGGCCACGTGGACGACCGTGTTGTACAGCCGATCCTGGTACTTGCGCACCAGTTGGCCGAACGCCGCCGAATGGCCTGCTAGGGTTTCGTCGATCAGTTGGGTGTCGTCGTTCACAATAGGCTCATAGTTTGAGATGCCCTGACGACGGGGAAAGTTCCCGTTTCTTCGCCGCCGGAAACGCGGCCGCCGCCAGAAACGCACACCAGGAGGCTTCTCTCCCCTCATGATCCCTGTCGGAAGGGATACTGTCAAACCCCTGGGCGGACTGGCAACGAAATCTAGTCGAACGGCCCGGCGGACGATTTGCATAACCATTTTGGGTGGCATACAATGTTGAAATGCTTTTCACATTCGCTTGCCACCCGAGGGAGTAGCAACTGATGTACGGTCAATACGGCACCAAGACGCGGGTTTCCCGTTGGTTTCTTTCGCTGCTAGCAGTGCTTGCCGGGAGTTCGCTTGCCGCCGGCGTAAACGGTGCCATGGCGGCCGAGACAAACGCACCGAAGAAAACCCATCCCAACATCCTGTGGTTGATCAGTGAAGATACGAGTCCCGACCTGGCTTGCTACGGGACCGAGCAAGTGACGACGCCCAATCTCGACCAGTTGGCCCGCGAGGGCGTTCGCTACAGCCGGGCGTTCACCACGGCGTCGGTCTGCTCGGCCGCGCGATCGGCTTTCATGACGGGCATGTACCAAACGACGATCGGGGCCCACAACCACCGCTCGCACCGCGACGACGGCTATCAACTGCCCGAGGGCGTCGAGGTATTTACCAAACGGCTCCAGAGGGCCGGCTACTTCACGGCCAACATCCGCCGGGACCCGAAATTCGGCGGCAGCGGCAAAACCGACTGGAACTTCACCGTGCCCGAGCGGCCTTTCGATTCGATGAAGTGGGACGATCTGAAAACGCATCAGCCGTTTTACGCGCAGGTGAACTTCCACGAAACGCATCGCCGCTTCAATGCACCGAAGAAAGCCGATCCGACCAAGGTGAAGATTCCGCCCTATTACCCCGATCATCCAGTAACCCGGCAGGATTGGGCCGACTACCTCGATTCAGTCAGCGAGTTGGACCACAAAGTGGGCCAAGTGCTCGCGCAACTGGAAGCCGACGGACTGGCCGACGACACCGTGGTCATCTACTTCGGCGACCACGGTCGTTGCATGATGCGTGGCAAACAGTGGTGCTACGACAGCGGACTGCGTGTGCCGTTGATCATCCGCTGGGCGAAGAATTTCCCAATGCCCGAGCAGTTCAAGCCGGGCACGGTCGACGGGCAGTTGATCGAAGCCATCGACCTGGCGGCCACCACGTTGGCCCTGGCCGGTGTGAAGAAACCGGCAAACATGCAGGGGCGCGTCTTCCTTGGCCCAGATACCGAACCGCCGCGGCAGTATGCCCATGGCGCGCGGGATCGGTGCGACGAGACGGTGTTTCGCATTCGCACGGTGCGCGACGAGCGGTATCGTTACATCCGCAACTTCATGCCCGAGCGGCCGTTTCTGCAACTGAACCGCTACAAGGAAACGTCTTACCCGGTGATTCCGTTGATGCGTGAGTTGCACGCCCAAGGCAAGCTCGACGACGTGCAAGCCCGACTGATGGCCCCCAGCCGCCCGGCCGAGGAGCTTTACGACTTGCAGAACGATCCGTACGAGATCCACAACCTGGCCGACTCGTCCGAACATCGCGACGTGCTCTGGCGAATGCGCACGGAGTTGGACCGCTGGATCGTCACCAGCAACGACCAAGGCCGCACGCCCGAGCCGCCGGCGATTGTGCAGTATTGGGAAGATCGCCAGCAACGTGGCTACGAGAAGCGGATGAAAGATCTGAAAAAAAAGGAGTAGGGAGACCGTAAAGATAGGGGTCAACTCTTGACACTTGACACATGCGGCGTTAAACCGCATGTGTCAAGTGTCAAGAGGTGACCCCATTACCATTACCTATTGTCGTTGGTCGTTCAATACTTTTTTGCTTCCTTTATGCCAAGCGCAACGGCTAAACCTAAAACCCCACAAACCAAAAGAACCATACTCGACGGTTCCGGGATTGCTGTAACGTAGGTCAGCGATTCGCCGCCGTCGTTCAACACTGCGTCGATCTGGTCGACATACCGAGCAAGGTACGTGATGTTGGTGTCGCACCAGTCGTCACTGGTGGAAACATTGCCAACCAATGTCGGAACGCCGCCGGCAATGAAAAGCGCCGGAATCGCCAGACACCGCCAAAGATTCATCGTCGCCAACGCTGGTGGAGATCTTTTCGCCATTGACTATTTTCCATTGCTGGTAGCGATAAGTGAGATTGTCCGTATTGTTTGTGAATTTAAAGGCCCTTTCAATGATATTTCGCCCCAATCGCTGGTTCTGGCTGGCATTGGCGTTGTCCGACAGGCCGAATGTATATACGGTCAGATTCATATAATCGGAGTCTGAATCTGTAGTGGCATTGGGCAGCGACAAGATCGGATACTTGGCGACGCGAGAACTAACCTCGCTGGTGAGTTTTCCCACCCAAATGTCAGTGTCGCCGATCCGCGTTCCCGACGCCACGGTGGCCGTCTCGTATCCGTCGTCCGGATCATTCGTATAATAGAAGTTCAGCGTGCCGTTTATCGCCGGATGGGCATGGTTCACCGTCAGAAAGTAACTGGGCGAAACCATTGTCGCCCAGGAACCCGAGCCGTTCAGGCCGACGCCCGACCAATCGTAGGCGGCGCCGATGAACGCCTTGTCCGAGCCGGTATAAAAACGATCGTGCTTGGCCGGACTATAGTTTTCCAGCGTCATGGCCGCCGAAGCCACGTCAGTCCATATGCCCAGAAATCCGACGATCGCACATAACCACAACCATTTCATCTTGCTGTCTCCTTTCAAAAACACTGGAAAAACCTCTGTTCCAAAACTAGGGGGGAAGCCAGTCTCTTAAACAACACGGCGTCAAAAACGGGCCCAACCTATCAACATCAAGGAGATGCCATGCCAATCACCATCATCATCGTTCCAGACTCCGGAATGGTCATTACCAGCGGACCGCCGAACAAGGGGAACAGGGGGAAAAGTGTCAAGAATTGACCCCAATCCCGCCCGCGGTCGCGATCCTTCTTCTCCGCCGCAGATAGATCCTCACCACCAGCAACAAAACACCAAATACCACGCACACAATGAGCAAATAAGGAAGGGCCCCCATCTCTCCTCCACTCCGATTATCGACCAGGCTTCCCACGTCGAATATTGACATTTCCGCAGGCCCGACAGCAAATGACTCGACGGTATATTTGTCGCGAGTAAACAGTCTTATCACTCCGTCCTTCTTCTTCAAACCTCCTTCCCTCACCATTTCGGCAAGCTGTGGTATTTCGCACTCGCCTTCCCGGTATACGCACCGAATACGCGAATAATCGTGATCGCCGGTTTCCTTTTCACTGTCCAACATGGAGTCAAAAATCACCTCATGCAATACCCAAGCGTGATCAGGAAGGAACCTGAACACCATCGTCCCGGCGCCACGGGTGTTCTCGGAGGAAACAGAGATCGTCGCGATTCTCACCCCATCTTCTTCAGCGACGTCTATATTATCGATGCTATAAGTATCCGCGAAACCCGGTTTTTGGAACAAGAGGTATTGAAGAGGCATCCCTACGACGGCATAGGGGCAATTGACGAATTCATATGAACAAAGCTTATCCAAATCACTTTCATCCATTTTCTTGCGAGTTCTTACGGAGAATCTGTCGTCCTTGGAATGGTGTAGAATATGGGAGTCTGATGGCGTAATGATACCCGTGTACGAATCAAGAATCACAGATGGACTCGAAGGGTCGTACTTCGTACGGTCCAAGCGAAAATGATTTCCTCCATTCCCATAATAAACATATTGTGTAATGCCTCCTAAGAGGCTATCCGGGAAGATTCCCTGGGAAATTGAGGCTTTTCACGCGGCACGGTAATGGAACTCAGGAACGGGATGGGGCTTGGTCAGACGTCGGAGTATCAAGTGAATCGTGCTGATGCGGATCATCGACTCGCTCGAATCCGTTCGCCGCTCCAGGTCTTTGTTGTGCCGACGATACCGTCCGTTCCACGCATAGGTGCGTTCCACCACCCAGCGTTTGGGCTGCAACTCGAACCGGCCAGGCGTCTCCCGTCGCGGGACGACTTCCAGCTTCCAGGGTTGGTGGGATTGTGCCATCCAGGCTTCCAAGTCATGGTTGTGGTACTTCTGGTCCGCAAAGATCGTGTGCAATCGCGGATAGTCACGCCGACGCATCTGTCCCAACACCGACGGGACCGCCCAGGCATCATCCCAGGCCGCGCTGGTCACCACGACAACCAGCAGCAAGCCCAGCGTATCCACGAGAAAATGGCGTTTTCGGCCGGTGGTCTTCTTGCCGGGGTCGTATCCGCGTTCCCCGCCAGCCTCCGTGGTCTTGACCGTCTGGCTGTCGATCACTGCGGCACTGGGCGTCGGCTCTCGGCCGACCGCCGTCCGGACCCGGGCTCGCAGGGCATCCATCATCCGTTGCCACGTGCCGTCATCGCGCCAGCGGGCAAAATAGTCGTACACCGTGCTTTTGGGCAACAAGTCATGGGGCAGCATGTCCCATTGGCAGCCCGTGCGATTGAGGTACAGGATCGTGTTGATCACCTCCCGCAGGTTCACCGTGCGGTGTCGTCCTCCCCGCTTCGCGGGTGGAATCAGCGGCTCCAGGATTGCCCATTGTTCATCGGTCAAATCGGTCGTATATCGCTTTCGCGTAATCGTCTGCATAGCAATTACCTTTCCTTGAATTTGGAGGTGTAATTCTATGCAGCCTCACTACTTACAACAAACACCCCTTTCCGGATAGCCTCTTAGTTCAACTTTCGCACTTTTCGCACTATCGCTGCTGCAACTGATAGCAGCCTTGATTTATGGCGTGAGCCTCGCTCAAGATGGACGGGGGTACCAACCACTTCCGTTCACCCAAAGGAGGCTCACATGAGTCTTGTTACTTCGTTTTGTGTCTTGTTGCAACCCCTGGCCGTGGTGATGACCGTGCCTTCGTTCGCGAATTTCATGACCTTGCTGGCGGGCTGGACTTTTGCCGGTCGGCGCACCGTGACGGGCATGATCCTCGCCGCCGGCGCCGTGGGCACGAAACACCACTCGACCTTCCATCGCCTCTTCGCCCAGGCCCGTTGGTCGCGAGACGAGTTGGGATTGGCCGTCTTCCGGCTGATCCCCTGGGTACCGAACGAACAAGTATTGCTGGGAATCGACGACACCTTGGCGCGGAAGCGGGGGCGGAAGATGTTCGGGTGCGGCATGCACCACGACCCCTTGCTCTCCAGCCGTAGCAAGACGATCACCAACTGGGGTCACAGTTGGGTCGTGCTGGGAGTCGTGGTTCGCTTTCCGTGGTGGCCGGAGCGTCCTTTCTGCCTGCCGATCCTCTTTCGGCTCTACTTGAATAAGGCCAAGGCACGGAAACATCGACGCACCTATCGTACGCGGCCCGAATTGGCAGTGGAAATGATCCGCTTGCTTTGCCGACGCTTTCCCGAGCGATGTTTTCACGTGGTGGGCGACTCGGCCTATGGGGGTAAAAGCATGCTGGCCCACCTGCCCGACAACTGCCACCTGACGAGTCGCTTGCTGAAGAACGCGCGACTTTACGACGCCCCTGCCGCCTCCAAGCCGGGCCGCAAAGGTCGACCACGCAAACGCGGGCAACGCCTGCCGACTCCCCAGCAGATGCTTGGCGAACGCTGCCGGCATGTCGCGCTCGCCATTTACGGGCGGACCGAAACCACGCGGCTGGCCGACGCCGAGGCAAGAGTGCATGCGGTGCCCGATCGGCCGTTGCGCGTGGTGGCCGTTGAAGCCGTCCGCGGCGGTCGCGGCCAGGAAGCCTTCTACTCCACCCGCCACGAGGCGACGGCCGAAGACATCCTCACTTGGTATGCCATGCGCTGGTCCATCGAGGTCGCCTTCCGGGACAGCAAACAACACCTGGGCTTCGAAGAGCCGCAAGGCTGGACCCGCCAAGCCGTCGAACGAACCGCGCCTACGACGATGCTGCTTTACAGCCTGATCGTGTTGTGGTTTGTCGAGAATGGTCATGCTCACTACCGGCCGCTTCCACGGCCTTGGTTTCCTCAGCAACCCCACGCTTCCTTCGCCGACATGCTCGGCACCCTGCGAAGGATGTGCGTCCGCCAGTACGTTTTGTCACTCGGCCTCTCCGGCCCGGGTAGCCGAAAAATCCTGCAAACCCTGGAAAACACGGTCGCAGCAGCCGGATAAAGTGCGAAAGTCGAACTGAGTTCGTCCTCCAGTTTTCCGATCGCGGCTGCCAGTACACCAGCGACGCCTATCAACGGACGTTAAAACTCTTGGGCATCACCTGTTCGATGAGTCGTCGCGGCTGCTGCTGTTACGACAACGCGGTGATGGAACGATTCTTCTGGTCGTTGAAGCACGAATGGACGAATCACGAGTGCTACGCTAATCTGGAGGAAGCGCGGTTGAGCGTCTTCAGGTACATCGAGACCTTCTACAATCCCGTCCGATTACACGAGACGTTGCACTATCTTTCCCCCGACACCTTTGAAGCCGAAAACGCCCCGGCAGTAGCGGCGTAAAACATGCCCCGCCAGGAATCCGCCAGTCCTGGGCCGCCGCAGGCCGCCAACCAAACCGGTGCTACCGCACCCAGGCAAGAACCCGCTCTCGTTGGTCTCGCTGATCTTCGTGAAGAACTTCACGGTCTTTGAGGTTATTGGTTCCGTGGTTGATTGTGGAACACTTCCTTGCGTCCTGTCCCGGGAAACCGGGCTCCCGTTGGTCGCCCTCGTTCCACAAGCAATGCAGGGCCCGATAGTAGTATAGAGAATTCTTTTTGACCGTTTCGTCAACAGAATTGAATCGATCCTGGGGTGAGGCAGTTTCTCCCGGGGGAGAAAATCGGGGCATTTTTTGACACTCGACACGCGGCTGGGGGAAACTGGGAGTGCCAAGAGTTGACTCACGCAATTTTCAGAAACGTCTTTAGTGCACAACCCCTCACCCCCCCGGCCCCTCTCCCCAGAGGGGTGAGGGGAGAAGGTCTTTTCCATGAACATAGCAAATCCTCGTAGATCGGCCGTACTGTCGCTTGCCGCTTTGGCCGTGTTGAGTTGGACGGCTTCGGAACTTGCGCCGTCTTTCGCTTTGGGCAACGACGTGAAGGCCTCACCGTCGGCCGATGCATCGGTCGTTTATCGTGTCGAGGCAAACCCGATCATCTATCCCGACATGCCAGGTTTCGAAGGCAAGGACGGCCGCAACATCAACGGCCCCTCGCTGATCCGCGTGCCTGCTTGGGTGAAGCGGCCGCTCGGCAAGTACTATTTGTACTTTGCCCATCACCATGGAACGTATATTCGTTTGGCCTACGCCGATGCGCTTCAAGGCCCATGGAAAATCCATCGAGGAGGTGTACTGAGCCTACCGGAGGCCCCGGGCAGACAACACATCGCGAGTCCCGACGTCCATGTCGACCCGGTTCGCAAGGAAATACGTATGTACTTCCATCAACCCGGCCCCAAGCAGAGTCCCATCCCGGGCCAGGTGTCGTTCGTGGCCCTTTCGTCCGACGGACTGAACTTCGTCGCTCGGCCCGAAGTGCTCGGCAAATTCTACTTTCGCGTGTTTCGTCACGGCGACTGGTACTACGCTTTTGCGAAAAACGATAACAAGGACGGCATCATTTACCGCTCGAAAGACGGCTTGACTCGATTCGAAAAAGGGCCACACTACATTCCAGGCGTACGGCATACGGCAATGTGGGTAGCGGCGGATACGCTCTATCTTCTTTACACCAAAGTCGGCGACACACCGGAACGCATCCTTCTCTCGACGATCGATCTGACAAAGGACTGGCAGGCGTGGCAGGTTTCTGAACCGCAGGTCGTCCTCGAACCAAAGGAAAACTACGAAGGCGTTCGCCTGCCGCTGGTGCCTTCGCGTTATGGCTCCACCAACGGGCCCGTGCGGCAATTGCGGGATCCAGCGGTATTTGAGGAAGAGGGGCGGCGCTACCTGCTCTACTGCGTCGCCGGAGAGCAGGGCATTGCCATTGCCGAACTGAAACAAGCGCCCCGTTGAGCGCTGCGGCTTGCGAACGTGTTCGAAAAAAGCGTTATCCTCTCCCGCTGTGCGGGAGAGGGTGGCGGTGAAGCCGCCGGGTGAGGGCGGATTGCGGCGGCACGAGCGTTGGCTTCAGAAAAGACGCTGATGTGAACACCCCTCACCCCCGGCCCCTCTCCCCGGAGGGGCGAGGGGAGATCGTTTTCCAGATCCACGAATTACGTGCCCAGCAAGACAACCTGACGTTTCCCCATGACTCTGCTTGACCGCCTGGACCGTCGTTTCAGCCGATTCGCTGTACCACACGTTACGGAAGTGTTTATTTTCGGCCAGGTATTTATTTATCTTGCCCGCATGGGTAAGCAGGCCCCGGCTGGGCTGGATCTCTCGCTGATTCCGAGCCAAGTGCTCCAGGGCGAGTGGTGGCGGCTGCTCTCGTTTCTGTTGGAACCGCCGACGACCAACGTGATCTTTGCTTTCTTCTTCTGGTACTTGTTCTACCTGATGGGCACCGCCCTGGAGTCGACCTGGGGTGTGTTCCGCTATAACGTCTACCTGCTGATCGGCTACGTGGCCACGGTGGCGGCAGCGTTTGTGGTGCCCAATCAGCCAACCGGGGCGGCGTTTCTACAGGGCTCGGTTTTTTTGGCCTTCGCCCATCTGTATCCCAATTTCGTGCTACAACTGTTCTTCCTGTTGCCGGTGAAGATCAAGTGGCTGGCGCTGCTCACGTGGATCTTCTACGGGCTGACGATTCTGCGGGGAGGCTGGGATATGCGACTGATGGCCACGGCCGCCGTGGTCAACTTCCTCGTGTTTTTCAGCCGCGACATCTTCACACGCGCACGCCAGGGCCATCGCTCGATGGCCTGGCAAGCCAAGGCCGCCAAGGTTTCGCGACAGCCGCGCAACGTCTGTCGTGTCTGCGGCAAATCGAGCGCGACCGATCCGCAGATGAGCTTCCGCTACTGCTCGAAATGTGCCGGAAGTTGCTGCTATTGCGAAGAACACCTTAAGAACCACGAACACGTGACGGCCGACTAGACTCGTCGCATGTGGTTGCCTCAAGGCGAATCCATCGGTCGGGATGAAAAGGATTAACCGGATTGCGCCCGGTTTTGCCGGATGAATTCCGCGTGCCTCGTCCCAATCCGGAACACCCGGTTAATCCTGTCTTATACTTTCTCGAAAGCCAATCGATCGGCGAGGTCGCTGCGTATAGCCAACGCACCCAACCGACCGATCATTCTCGGCTAACACGAATCGAATGGTCGCGAGCAGCGACTTCGGGCAGGTTCAGCGCGTGCCCGGTCGAGCTTTCGCTCTGTCCATTATTGGCGCTTGCATGGCTAATGAGCCGAAGGCGACCAACGGGAGCCTGGATTTCCAGGTATTCGGTTTCCTGAAGCAATCATTTTCAATGCAAACATCAATAAGACACCAAGATGGGAGTGACAAGCGTGGCTGCGCCAACTGCGGATAGCCTTGAAGGAAAGACCGTTCAGGCATACCTCGATGAGACGCCTTTCTGGGCAGACGGAACGGGAGTTTCCTCTACACCGATGACCCCTATGCAATGGCGCATCTGGGGACTGGCCACGGCCGGCAAGTTTTTCGAGGGCCTCGTGGTGTTCATGACCGGTGTGGCCCTGCCGTTGATGGAAAAGGAATTCGACCTTTCCACCCTTGAAAAAGGCAGCGTTGGCGCTGCGCCGTTGTTCGGTATCCTCATCGGTGCCACGGCCCTGGGCGGAATGGCCGATTACTACGGCAGAAAGAGCATGTTCATCGCGGAGATGATTCTGCTAAGCGTCTTTCTCGTGCTATTGTCGTGCACGCAAAGCTTCCTTTGGCTCCTGATTTGTCTGTTCAGCATGGGCTTGGCGTTGGGGTGCGACTACCCCACTGCCCATATGATGATATCCGAGACCATCCCCAGCAAGGTGCGCGGCCGATTGGTGCTCAGCGCCTTCGGCTTCCAGGCCGTAGGTGCCCTGGTCGGTACGGGCGTCGGCTACTTCATTCTGTACATGAATCCAGACCTTGGGGCTTGGCGATGGATGTACGCCACGGCCATTATCCCGGCCGTGTTGGTAGTCGCCGGGCGGTTCTCCATTCCCGACAGCGGTCATTGGCTGGTCAACCGCGGGAAGATCGAGCGTGCAGAACACGAGGTGCGAAGACTCCTTCAGCGCACGCCCCCTTACCCGAAAGAAATCAAACTCGTCTGCCCCAACGGAGACTTGCCATCGGGAGACAACGGCACTGAGAACGAGGGAAGTTATCTCCAACTGTTCAAGGGCAGAACGTTGTGGGCCACTATTCTCGCTTCCGTGCCTTGGTTTCTACAGGACCTGGGAACTTACGGCATCGGCATCTTCACACCCACCATCCTGGCCTCGGTCATCGGCGAAAAAAACCAATATGTACGTAATGTGGCCGACCTCATCCACAATGATATGCTGGCAGCCAAGGGGGCAGCCGTCGTCGATATCCTCTTGTTGGTGGGCATTGTCTGCGCGGTGTTGCTGGCCGATGTCGTTGGACGCATCCGCCTGCAGGTGATCGGGTTCATCGGATGTGGCGCCGGCCTGTTTCTCGCGGCCCTGTCGGTGGGGCATGAGGGAGAGACGAGCGGCATCCTGCTGATCTTCGTCGGTTTCATGCTCTTCAACTTCATGAACAACTTAGGCCCTAATGCGATGACGTACCTGATCGCAGGCGAGGTCTTTCCCACCCACATCCGCGGCAAGGGAGCCGGGCTTGCTGCCTCCTTCGCAAAAATCGGTGCCGTCACTACAGTCTTCCTATTCCCCATTCTGCTTAAAGACATTGGCACCCAGACTTTGCTTTTCATCTTGGTCGGCACATCCCTGGCCGGCGCAGTACTTACCTGGGTTCTTCGGATCGAAACGACAGGCATCAGCCTGGAAAAAGTGGGACGCGAATAGAAAGACGGCGGGGTCAACTCTTGACACATGCGGCACGACGCCGCATGTGTCAAGAGTTGACCCCCATTTGCATTTATCATCTCGTGCAAACCGTGCAATCCTCGGCAAAACAGACGACTTACGATGGCTTTTCAGGGGGGCGCGTTGTATGCTACAAGGTGCATGATGCCGATAAACTGAACGCCGAAGCGATTTCTCTCGACATTCGGGCAGCCGCGGCTGGCCGGGTCACAGGATACCAAGGGTCTTCAGACGAACCAAGCCTCCATGGGGTTTTACTCCGCTGTTCACACCCTGATGCTTGGCAACGCCTACGCAAATGCGTTTGGCGTCCCACCTGGAAAAACCCAGGTTTGTCCTATTGTTAATCCATGTCAATGAAACCAACTTCAAGAGTGCAACTATGCGAATTTCTGCTGCCCATGTTCCGCTCTTTGCTCGTTTGTTCGCCGCGATCGTTGTTGGGACCACGCTTCTTGGTATCGGACTCCACTGGCAGATATCGAAGGGATCACGCGCCGAGGAGTCCTCGCAGCATGTGAACCACAAGTCACTTGGCGACTCGACCGGAGGCCGTTTCGAGCTATTGTGGATTGCGATTCTTGAGTTTCGGGGCAAGTGTGCGTTAGAGGGTGAACCTGGGTGGGATGACTTTGCCACCAAGAAGGCTCGAAAGAAGATCAAGAAACTGAACAGGCAAATTTGGGACGATTATGATATCGATTGCGGATGGTCGTATTTCTTTTCTACGGCTCTGTTTGACGTAGCCAAGCCAAACTCCGAGGCACCGGTCGTAGGATTTTATCATCCTTGGTCTGATACCTGGGTGGTCACCCAATGGCAAGTTGGGCAGATACCTCGAATCACCGATGTTGCCGTTCTGTGCGGCGATTGGGTACGACGTCGTGGAATGGGGCCGCTCGACATCCGGCCCGACTGGCTGCGCCGCGACGGGTTTCGCGTCGAGCAGCTTGCCCGGGCGACCGCCGAAAGCATCGACGTCTTTGATCGCGTTCTGTGCGAGCCGATTTCGTGGCGTGAGGCACTTCGTCTCGACGTTCGCGAGGACTTCCTGATGGAGGCCAATACACTGACCGCATCACGCAATCTGTTGCAGGGCTGCCTGCGAGCCAGTGAGTTGGCGGTTGGCGACCCAGAGCAGCCGGCTCTTCAGGAGTTGATCGAGGCAACGACTCAGTTTCTCGACGCGGGACGATCCGGACGCATCGCACCAGTTCTCAAGGCTGCTGGCAAGACCTCACCAGACAGTGCGAAGCTGCTTGGCAACGTAACACCGGATGCGTTTGCCACGCTCGTGCCCACGTACTGGCTCGCCGACCCGCAAGGCGCGATCGCGCTATTCGTTCCGGAAACGAATCCCGATTTCTGCATCGCATTGAGCTATGAGCGAGAGAATAAAACGCTGCGGCTTCTTCGTGCCGATTTCCTGCATTTCCCGACAATCATCAAGATAGCCGACAATCTAGCGGCGAAGGAGTCCAAGTGATGCTTCCGCGAAATACTCTCGGCGCAGTAGTCATTACAGCCTGCCTTATGTCGCCCGCCGCGGCCGCCGAGCCTTCGGACGATGGTAGCACCGGCAACCTCATTAATAGCGGGACCGACGCGGCCCACGGTTCGGTCGAAGGGGTCGGGCGTTATACCAACAAAACGAAGTTTCGGGCTTCCGGGCAAAGTCGAGCGTTCAACAACAAGGTGAGGAAAGGCTGGGCGAGCAAGGGCAATCTGGCTCGAAAGACCATCGGCAAAGTATTGGATACGAATGCGGCCAAAGCCGTTCCGTATGCGACTCTTCTTACCGACATGTCGACCGGACTGGGGCATGTGTCGGCCGGCAACTACGCGGAAGGATCCGCCTCGATGATCAACGAAGGTGCCAAAGGCGTTGTATCGTCTGCTGGCGGAACGGTCGGTGCGGCAGCCGGCACCGCAGCAGGCGTTTGGCTGGCCACGAAGACATTTGGCGTTGCGGGGTTCACTGTCGGCGGCCCAGTCGGGGGAATAATCGGCGGTGCGGTCGGCGGCTTTGTCGGCGCGGTCGGCACGGGCATGGTCTACGACGCATACGCGGGCGAAACCGTCACCGGAGCACTCCAACATGCATTGACAAGCAAGGAGCCGACTCCGTTCGAGAGAAGTGTCGCTGAAAGACACGATTATAGGCGTAAGAAAGGGCTATATGATGATATCGCCAAATCGATTGCCGAGCGGGAACGCTTGCTCATGAAGCGATATGGTTACGATAATCGTGCCACGGACGCGCCGACCGACGCGTCGATTCCGGTCATTCCCGTCGATTGTACGATCAGCATGGTGTCCTGGAATCCGAAGTACCCGAAGTACAAAATCGCGGGAACCTACCGTGTTCGCGGCGGAACGGTCTCGGGCACGGCCAAGCTGACCAACTGGCCGCCGGCGGATGCGAAATTGCTGAACTACAAGGAAAGGATGTGGTTCGAGGGAACAATTGAGGATAATCGCATCTCCGGCATCTGGCACGACCGAACTTCGTATGAATCCGTATCCGACACTTGCACGACGATTAGCAGCAGCAAGGGCAAGGCTGTTATCCAATGCGAGTTACGGTTGGGCGGTACGCTCAAAGAAATGGTAGTCAGCACCGCGGTAGTCAACCACACATTCAAAAACGTGGCTGAAGGCGTAGTACTGACACCCAAAACACACACAAGCGGTCCCAGCACGGTTCAGATGGAAGGTACTTGGAGTTTTGCACCGGACAAGTAAGGCCGGAATAATGACAATGGGGTCAACTCTTGACTTTTGACACATTGCTGGAATTCACAAAAATTTCTACGATAGCGAAAGCCGATCGAGGGTGAATTCGATATCGCTGTTCACCGTGATACCGCTCGCGCCAACGCGAGTGTCAAGAGTTGACCCCAATGTGCTGCTGGCTTCATTCGCCTTGCTTAATCGGGTAGTTTCTGCTCTAATAGTTACTCAAGGGATATTTGGTCTGCGGACCATCTTACGGGAAGGCACGCGCAATCCCAGAGAGCACCCACAAGGTGTCGACAATGCAAGCAAGTGGCGGCCACGATAAGTCCTTCGCTGCGGGTGAGTTGCGTAACCTGCGGCCCTTGCGGTGGACGATTCGTGCGATGGCCGACATTCATGCCCACAATCCGGGCAGCGAGCTTCGCTCTGCCATCCAGCAGATGGCAAATGGCGGTCGACAACGCGAAAATTGCTCAGTCGTAGTCGGTCAAGTGAGCCGACCTGGGAGCCAGTATGATCGACAAAAATCGTCGATCGACTGGAGGCTAAGCGGTATTTGGCCAGGGGCCGTGCCAGACGGATCGTCGGACAACCATTTTCAGGTCACCGAGGTGGGCAGAAAACCACCCGGACAACGCCGTCGTTGTTTCAAGATTGCTTGCCGGTTTTTTGCGCGCCAAAGCATGTAACCATTGCCTGGTCGTTTTGGCGTGTGCTTATTGATCTTTGCATTGAAAATGAGCCGCGGTTCAAACGGATATGCTACCATCACCGGCCTCCCGTTGGTCGGCGTGGCTCATTTACCGTGCAAGACCCCATAAGCTCATGGACGCCGAGCATCTTGACGCTTCCCGTCACCTGTTGCCGAGTGCGCAGGTTGATCTCACCAAGCCCACGGGAAAAGGAAGACGAAAGCTTATGAAAAGCCTTACCTTAGCGCAACAGCAGATCATCAATGCGATTGACGAGGATGCCTCGTCGTCGCATTGGCGAAGTTGGAAATGGCAGGTGAAGCACCGTGTGCGGGACCTGGAAACGTTCGAGCAGCTACTCGAAGTGAAGCTGAACGAATCGCAACGCGCCGACTTCCACCGAACGGTCGAACGCTTTCCGATGGCGGCAACGCCCTATTATTTGTCGCTGATCAATACCCAGGACTTGGAAAACGATCCTATTTTCTGCCAATCGTTTCCTTCCCCGCGTGAAATCGATGTAATGAAAGGCGACATGGAGGATCCGCTTCACGAGGATGAAGACAGTCCCGTGCCCTGCATCACACATCGATACCCGGACCGCGTGTTGTTTTTGGTAAGCGGACTTTGCGCGATGTATTGTCGGCATTGCACCCGAAAACGCCGCGTGGGCGATATGGATCGCATTCCCAGCCGCGAGGAAATCAACCAGGGCCTCGATTATATCCGCCAAACCCCACAAATACGCGACGTATTGCTCAGCGGCGGCGATCCGTTCCTGCTTTCCGACGAGCAACTCGACTGGATCTTGACGGAGCTCCGCGCGATCGACCATGTCGAGATCATCCGGATCGGCACCCGAACTCCCGTGGTTCTACCCTACCGGATCACCGACTCACTGGTCGAGGTCCTCAAAAAACATCATCCGCTGTGGATCAATACCCATTTCAATCATCCGCGTGAACTAACCGCCTCATCGCGGACGGCACTGGCCAAATTGGCCGACGCGGGGATTCCCCTGGGCAATCAATCGGTTCTCTTGGCCGGCGTCAACGACTGCCCACGCATTATGCGGGTGTTGGTTCACAAGCTAGTGGCCAATCGGGTTCGTCCCTATTATCTCTACCAATGCGATCTCTCGGAAGGACTTTCTCACTTCCGCACGCCGGTCGGCAAAGGGATCGAAATCCTGGAAAGCCTCATCGGACATACCAGTGGATTCTGTGTTCCTACCTATGTGATCGACGCGCCTGGCGGTGGCGGCAAAATTCCCGTCATGCCGAATTACCTTCTCTCCTGGTCGACCAACAAAGTGGTGTTGCGAAACTACGAGGGCGTGATCACGACCTACAAAGAGCCCGATTCCTACGAACCGTGGTTCTGCGATCGGAACTGCGAAAAATGCGAACTCCAACTCGCGTTGGAAGATGCCGACGAGAAAAGATCCGTCGGTATTGAAAAACTGCTAGCCGACCACGATAAGACGATTTCGCTGGTCCCCACCGGTAACGCACGTCACCAACGACGCAACGACGGAGATTGCGAGTTGCAATGAGTATTTTCGATTTCGTCATCTTTGGCTTGTACATGGTTGGCGTGTTGGCCGTCGGGGTCTACCACTTCAGTAAGAACAAGAACGCCGAAGACTACTACGTTGGTTCTCGCTCGGTAAAAGCCCATCACGTCGGTCTCTCGGTAGTGGCTACCGATGTCGGCGGTGGCTTTTCGATCGGGCTCGGGGGCGTCGGCTTTTTGATGGGGTTGGCCGGAAGTTGGCTCTTGTTTACCGGCTTGGTCGGCGCCTGGCTCTCGGCCGTGCTGATTATCCCCCGGCTAAAGCAACTCGATGTGCAACACGGCATGCGGACCTATCCCGACTTCCTTCGGTACCGCTACAATGCGCCGGTAGCGCTGGTGGCGTCGCTGATTTCCGGGGTGGGCTATCTTGGGTTCACCGGCGCTCAGATGCTGGCGGGAGCCAAACTCGCTTCGGCAACCATCCTGCCGGAATCGCCCCTGGGAATGGATCCCATCCTCTTCGCCCTGCTGGTCATCGCAGCGATTACCGTACTCTATACGGTGGTCGGCGGGCTGAAGGCCGTGATTTACACCGACACGGTCCAGTGGATAATTCTCCTGGTCGGGCTGATTGCTATCACAATTCCGGTGACTTTACACCACCTGGGAGGATTTCAGGCACTCCGCGAGGCCTTGCCCAGCTCGCATTTCTCGCTGTTGAACATCACGCCGGTGCAGTTCGTCAACTGGATGGTCACGATCATCCCCATTTGGCTGATCGGCATGACTCTGTACCAGCGGATCTACGCTTGCGAGAACGAGCGGGAGGCCAAAAAGGCGTGGTTCATCGCGGGCCTGTTCGAGTATCCCGTGATGGCCTTCACCGGGGTGTTTTTGGGAATGTGTGCACGGGTAGTCTTCCCCGAAGCCGAACCGGAAATGGCCCTACCGATGCTCATTCGCGACATCCTGCCGGTCGGAATCACCGGCATCGTGATCGCCTCGTATTTTTCGGCCATCATGTCGACGGCGGATAGTTGCCTGATGGCGTCCTCGGGAAACTTCGTCAACGACATTGTCGAGCGCTATTGGCTTCGTAATCTTTCCGATCGAGGTGCGATCACCTTATCCATGGCGGCCACCTTGTTTATTGGAGTGATCGCCGTTGTCTTGGCGGCCCAATTCACGACCGTCCTCAATGCCATTCTCTACGCCTACTCGTTCATGGTTTCCGGGCTGTTTGTTCCCACATTGGGCGCCTACTTCTGGCGGCGCGGCAGTTCCGCAGGCGCCCTGGCGGGAATGATCGGCGGCGGAGCCTTCACCATTCTGCTGATGACCAACGTCGTGTCGCTTCCCGATGCCCTGGGGCAATGGGAACTCGATATGAGCGTGTATGGAATCACCGTTTCCGCCGTCCTCTACCTCTTAGTCTCGTTGCTTCTACCCGATCAAAACGTAGGGGAGATCGAGCAGGGAGATCTTCCCTTTCATCAGGTACACCAAACTGCAAAAAACCCCCAACAGTTGGATATCGTCAAAAACGTCAGCGGCGCGACGATCCAACATGGGCCGTTCAACGATCGCATTTACCTGATGAACCTCGGACAAGCCGATCCCGAATCTCTGATTCCCGAATTGCTGAATTTGGCCGACGATCATGGATACGGCAAAATCTTCGCCAAGATTCCCGAGTCACACTCCGAGGCTTTCGCGGAAGTCGATTTTGAGGTAGAAGCCCACGTACCCCAATTCTATCGCGGTGAGGAAAACGCCGTATTTCTAGGCCTCTTCCTGGATGAGGAGCGAAAAACAGACGTAAACGTCGACAAGCTCGACCGCAACTTGGCGTTGGCCATCGAGCGACAAACTGCTTCGCCGTCGACGACAGAAGTACCGGCGTCGGAAGGTCCTGAAGTCCGCAAACTAACACCGGACGACATCCCGTCGCTCGCTCAGATCTACGAGCAAGTCTTTCCCACCTATCCCTTTCCGATCCATTCCCCAGAGTACCTGTACGAAACGATGACCGATCATGTCGATTATTTCGGGATGGAAGTCGACGGCCGCCTGGTAGCCGTTTCGTCGGCCGAGATGGATTTGGTGAATCTGAATGTCGAAATGACCGACTTCGCCACGCTGCCCGACTATCGAGGAAACGGCTTTGCCGCCTCGCTGCTTGCGCGGATGGAGAAAGAGATGCAGAAGAAAGGCATGCGCACGGCCTACACCATCGCCCGAGCCGCATCGCCTGGCATGAACATTACATTTGCCAAGCAGAACTTCACCCACGGCGGTCGACTGGTCAACAACACGAACATCTCCGGGCAAATCGAGAGCATGCACGTGTGGTACAAGACGGTCGGCGAGAACTGACCTTGCCGCTGTTGAGGCAATTCGAGCGGGAATTCATCACCAACGTGCTGGCCCGTCCCTGCCTGTTGGCCTTCACAGGCCGGAAGGTTAGGGGCAATTTTGTCGCCCCCAGTTGAATCCCCCCGCGCAACATCCCTCCAAGTACTTGACGCCACACGCATTACGGCTCTATTCTACGGGCATCTCTTGAGCCAACGTTTCGGGGGCATCGCGGTCTTACAGTGAATTATTGACGCTTGCATAGCTAATGAGCGGAAGGCGACCAACGGGAACCTGGGGTTCCAGACGCTCGGCTTTCCGAACCGGATCATTTTCAATGCAAGCATCAATAGAACCCTATGTGTGTCAATCCCTGCCTTCCCTGAGTCTTTGAAATGCTGACTCATGACGCATCATTGATCGCTGGCATTTGGGCGCAATTCCAGGCGTGCATTGTTCCGGCTCTCGGCACGGAAGACGACCACACCTTTTGGTCAACGGCGATCGGCCAGATCATCGCGGACGCCGAATCCCTCTGCAAGAACTCAGCGACACAGCGGTCAGTCTTCACAGAGATCGGCGTTTGTTCCCACTGGCTACGGCCACATCAAACACGATGGACCGCCGATGGCGGGTTCGCGTGGCCAAGCGGCTACGGCGGTTCAGCCTATAGCCGCAATGGACTGCCTGAATTCGACTGGTCCTTCATTTGGCAATGGAACGCGGGTGATCACAAATGGCGATCTATTGAAAAGCCATACGAACAACATTGCCTTCGATTCCGCATCGCCGTCCCCACACGTACTGCTCGCCATGATCAGGCTGCGGTTCATACCATTTGGAAACCGGGATGCCCAACAACTCCCAAACAAAAGGTTGGCCAACTATATGGTTTCCGAAAACAAGATCAGATATGGTCATTGACAGCACACCTATGCACACATGAAAATGTCTATCATTATGGGCAAATGACAGAAACAGATGCGGATTGATTGCCGGATTCTGTAGGGGCTTATCCGGCCGGATGATGCACTAAGCTAGGTGGCCACATGCGCGAGCAGTTGAACTGGTTTGTGGACTTCCAGGGTAGCTTCCCAACGCCTGATTGCGTGGATGAGATTTCAAACGAACCACCGGGCAAGGAGCTTGCTGCGTTTCTCGCTGCTGGTTTGAAGCAACGGAATGTCGTTATCGAACGCGTGGAAACCTACGAGATTGAGCACCGTCCCGTGGCCTTCCGACTTCGTGAAGTAATGGTCGATCGCCGGGTGCCACTTCTATGAAAGCTCGTCGGGTGTCAAGGCTTGGTTGGTGGTGTATTCGTCGAATTTTTTGGTGGTCCGTGTGGAACGCAACCGAGCAGAAGAAGAGGCTAGCCGGGGGTCCAGGGGGTGGCAATGAACGCCCCTGGTCGGCGGAGGGAGCCGCCGAAACTTCGGCAGGGATGCTTTCTGTGGCGTCGATTGATGCGTGCATTGAAAATGATCGTTTCGGAAAACCGAACGCTTGGAGATCCAGGTTCCCGTTGGTCGCCGTCGTTTCATTGGCTATGCAGGCGTCAATAAGGGAATTCGGGGCGCCCATACTTCTATCCGAGCATCGAGAATCGTCTCTAGCCCATGGTGGTTGTTTCGAGTTGGAGAGAACAGCCCCTACTGCTGTCGAGCGTTGAGCCCCTGGCACCTTCGAGCGAGTTCTCACCAACGTCGGGCCTCCGAATTTCGTTGATTCCACAGCTTCCGCGGTTCTACTGGTGTGCGTGATATTCCGTTTTCAGCATGCTAACTGGTCGGGCTGCATCTGGTGAAAAAGCCAACGAATCCAACGATTCGCCACGGCCGCCACGATCACGTTCGTGGGCTTCTTTCTTCGGCGCAGCCGGGCGCTGAACTTTCGCCATCGTGGCTCGCGTAACATCAAACGATGGGCCGCCTCGATCAAGATGCTCCGCAGTTGCGGATTGCCCGCTTTGATCAGGCCGCTGTCCGCCTGCCGCGTTCCACTCGACGCGTTGCGCGGCGAAAGACCGCAAAATCGGGCAAGCTGCTTGCCCTTGGCAAAGCGATCGAAACGCCCGATCTCCGCCCGCAGGGTAACCGCCGTGATCAACCCGATTCCGGCCAACTCCATCAACTTCAGGCAAAGGCGGTCCTCGTCGGCCCATGCCTGCAATTCCCGCTCGACCTGGCGAACCTCGTGATTGAATTGTTCCAGCCGGTCCAATTGTTGTTTCACGATCCATTGCGAGGTGGGCGAAAGCTTCGCCTCTTCCCGCACCCATTTCAGCCAAACACGCGTCCAGGGCCGGATGTCCGGAAGCACCACGCGCTCGTCCCGCAGGATCGCCCGCAGACGCAGTTTCGTGCGGCGACGGTCGTCGACCAACTGGCTGCGGTAGCGAACGAGCTTGCGCAACTCGCGAATCTGCTGCGGCGGAAGCCACACTTTCGGCAGGTAACCCACCCGAATCAGGTCGGCCAGCAGCCGCGCATCGCCGAAGTCCGTCTTGTCCGGACTTTGCTTGATCCGCGCCACGTAGCCCGGGTGCGCCAGGCTCACCGACCAGCCGGCCTTCTCGGCCAACTCCTGGGCCAGATCGGCTGCCCCGCAACAGGCCTCGATGGCCACCGACACCCGCTGCCGCCGTGCTCCCACGGCCTGCCGCACCTTGCGCCAATCGTTGGGGCAAGCCCGATTCTTGAGAATCTTGCCCTTCTGGTTCATCAAACACACCTGGACACTCTCCTGGTGGTAGTCCAGCCCTACGAAAACCTCTAAACTGGCAGACATGTCCGTTGCTCCTGGGTTGGGGAAACGTCGGATTCGTAAACACCAACGTTATACCCCAATCCCGAGCAACGGGCTCTCATACCAACTGCTGGCTTGGCCAGCAGTGCTGGCCCGTCGCCAACGCAGGAGATCCCAATGATAGCCGATCGCAAATCAGCCATCGCGTTGCTTTGCCTTATGACTCTGGCTGGCTGCAACGGCCATCGATCGGAAGAAAGCATGAAAGAGCCTTCGCCTTGGGACCAAGTGATGTCGTACGCAGACAGCGTTCAGGTCAAGGACACTTGGGATACGGCGATGTTGCCAACGCACTCGCCGCCAATCATCCACCAGGATATGCACGATGTTACGCTGTATGGTGGGCTGATGCCGATATCACAAACGGCGGCTTTCATCAGTTCTTTCACAACTCGACGGGAAACCTCGTCCTGATCGCCATCGAGTGCTTCGAGCACATCGGCGAGGACGGAATGGCAAGCATCTTCAAGTCGGCTTTACTTGCCTGTACCAGGCAGTATCCGGAGTTCATTCGTTACAAGATTCCGGATGGCTACTTCGACGGATTCTCTCCCATATCCGACGATCTTGAAGCACTGACCGACATGTACTACGAAGAGAAATACAAGCTTCCTGGAATGACCCATGACCCTTCGGCTCCGGAGGCCGACGCCGGGATTCCGTAACTGCTAAACACGACGCGGAGTTGCGTCAAAACGAAAACCCCAAGGTGCCAACAGTGGTGCCATGCCCGTCGGAAGCGAATTTTGGTGCCGATTTTCCGCCCGATTTGGCCGAGATCATCACCGCCTGGCGCGAGTTGCCCGACGCCGTTCGAGCGGGGATTTTGGCAATGGTGCGATCGACCTGCCGGTAGAAAAACACTGGGTTGCGGTGTGGGGCGATGTTGGCCGCAGGGGCCACCAGCGGATCTAGTGGATAATTGCCAATCGTTATCAGGCGGAGAGATACGTTACCAGGGGGGCTATCGGACTCGGGTGTTATTTGGCGACGGATGTCCAGTTATTCGGTGCGGCGGCGGGTGGGGAGAATGTTATTGTGCAGTTGGCGCCGCGCGACAATGCACTTCGGCGGAGGCGATCGCGGCCACCCAAGGGACTGGTACTCCACGCCTCGTGTGCTACAATCGCCGTCAAGGCAGGGAACGTTATTGCGCAAGGCGCGCCCGATAAGAGGTTTGGGCGTGCATGATAAACAGTAGTTAGCAATTGAGGTGATCATGTCTAGGCTGCTGAGACTCTCCGCATTGTTATGCGTCACGGGGCTGACTGGATGCGATCCCGAACCTGTGTCCGAGCACACGACCGGGCCTGTGTCCGGGTATGAGAGCGAGAGTGACCTCAAGGCGGCGGTGGTAGCTGCATTCGAGTCGGGTGATGCCGCTGAGTTGGGTCGGCTTACCTGCTGGGATCGCGTGCCGGAGGCTCGGCGCATGGCGGTCATGTCGACCTATTCACGTGACGTCGCGGCTGGCATCAAGGATGCAAAGATCGTGCCCACAGACCAGGGCGCTCCCGATGTCCCTTGGCAGAAAGATGGCGTAACCTACAGGTCTAATCTCAAGGTGACCATGAACCTCACCATCAACTTTGCAACGCCGATTACCTTGAAGAGCGGGTTTAGAGTTAGTGATGTCACTTACTTTCTCGGCCAAAAGGCTGGCCAGTGGTATATCGCTGCTCCGGCCCCAGTGGTTGACGAATAGGATTGCTAACCAGCCGCCGGATGTCACTGCTGGCTTGTCCAGCAGTTCTGATTGGGCGGATGGTGATGAAGCATGGAACGGGCCGGCCACAACGGAAGTGAGTTCGACATTTCACCGATCGACTGTTTTCACTTACCCCGGGCCAACGGGGTTTTTACGTGGTAGCCACCGATTGGCGGTGGTCCAGTGCAACGACTACACGTCGAAAAAAAGAGCTCCCGACAATTCTCCGCCGTCGGTGGTTCATGGGTTCTCGATGAAGCCCTACCAGGTAGACGATTGAAGCTCCACGCAGCACTGCTGGACAAGCCAGAAGTGGCACCCGACGACCCATGAATGACTCCTACAACGACGAAGCTGAAACCTGGAGATACATCGGACGTTGGTACAAGCACTTGTTCAACGAGAACGAGCGTTTTGGGCCAAGTTTTCTGCGTCTTCAGGAGCTTGTTCCGGAGGCGTCCCTTTCCGACATCAAGGCCGTTCTCGCCGAATACCACGGCGGCAAAAGGATGTCCCAGCCCGTTGTCCGAAAACTGCAAGAGGTCGTTGACGAGTTCACTCGCCAAACGATCGATCGGATTCAGCGCGAACATCGAGGTGATTTGTTCGTCAATAGATGCCCTGCATGCCAACGGATCGTCGCGTCGCCGTCAGCGAAGCAATGTCTGTGGTGCGGGCATGACTGGCACTCCGTTACAACAAACGAATCAAATGAGGCACGCACGCCCGAAAAGAGACGGGATGCCACGTAGTTAGGCGGTCAACCCGACCGGAAACGGCGGTCGGGTCCTAAACTGAAGCCAACGTTACTCGCCGCCGTTCCCGGTGGGTTGGCGCAGTCGTTATCCGCTTCAAGATGCATGTACAGCCGATACTTTCCACCGTGCCCCGTTGATGGTCCTATCGAGCCACCAGTACCGTTCGGTCACATGGCGTCGTGCGGTGCGGTGCCCACGAAGTGCTCGGCCTGCAAACATCTTTTCGAAGGCGAATGTACCCGATACATTGAGAACGTTGGGCACTATTTGCACCTCGACCACGGCCCTTGTGGAGTCTACGGTCCAACCGACCCAGTTGCCTACGAAAATGAATTCGTTACATCAAAAGTCGAGGTTCCCCGCAAATGTGCAAAATGTGTGTTCCTCGCTGTTGATCGAATTCATGGGTTTCACTGCACCAAGGACACCGACAAATGGGGTGACTTTCATCGGGGGCTCGACTGGGGCGCATGGGAACCACATTGTATCTATCTTGAATTACCGCTGCCAACAACGACGACGAAAGTCTTGTCGTTGTTCGCCAGACAAAACGATTTGGTGTCTTTCATCAAGGAACACCGGCGGATCAATCCTGGCCTGTCGATTGAAGAGGCCAAAGCCGATTTCGCACATTTCCGACGCGTTCTCGATAATCGCGAATAACAAAGCGGTCCACCGGAGCCGTTGGGCGCCCGAAACCAACGTAACTCACCAAAGAGAAAGAGTGTGATATGTCGGAGATTCCATCGATACACGATTTCGACCTCAATTTGATCTGTGAATACTTCGCCGGTCTCGATCGGCAGGGGCCTGGCAGTCCCGAGGTCACCAATCGAGCACTGGATTTCATCGAGGGCCTGGACGAGGATTCGCGTATTGCCGATATCGGTTGTGGCACCGGGGGGCAAACCATGGTCTTGGCTCGGCAGGTTCCGGGGAAGGTCATCGGGATCGATCTTTTTCCAAGGTTCATCGATCTGTTCAACGAAAATGCCCGGCAATTGGGGCTTCAAGAAAAGGCGGTCGGATGCGTCGGGTCGATGGATGATCTTCCCTTCGACGAGGGCGAGATGGATCTGCTTTGGTGCGAAGGCGCCATTTACAACATTGGGTTCGAGCGAGGACTCCGCGAATGGAGGCCGTACCTGAAGCAGGGTGGATATGTCGCCGTTTCCGAGGCGTCGTGGTTCACCGAGAAACGTCCCGCGGAAATCGAAGACTTCTGGATGGATGCCTATCCGGGAATCGACACGATCCCAGCGCAGCTGGGGCAGTTGCAGTCTGCCGGATATACGCCGGCGGCGTGCTTCGTTCTACCAGAGACCTGTTGGATAGACCACTTCTATGCCCCCCAGGCGGAAGTCCAAAAAGCTTTCCTGGCAAAACATGCCGGCGATGCGGCTGCCGAGGGATTCATTGAAAATCAAAGGCATGAGCAACGGTTGTACGAGAAGTATAAGGAATTCTACGGGTATGTCTTCTATATCGGAAGAAAACGATAGACGGTTGGTAATCACCCGCGGGTGTTGACATAGCGCCCAACAAGGCGGTGGCCAGGACGCGGCTTCGCCGCGTCAGTTACCTTGAACGTTCGTCGTCCACATCAACCTTTTGAAGGAATGGAGTCGGAGCATGACAAGGTGTCTTTTTTGCGCTGTTCTCATCGTCTGCACGGCCGCTTTCTCGTGTGTGGCTGCTGCCCAAGACAACCACGGCACACAGATGATCCTGTCGATGAAGGTATGCGAAAAAGCGACCGAATGCTCCGAACCAAAGATTCTGGCCGAGCCAATTCTTGTCGCCATTGCCGGACGACCGTTTTCGCTTGAGTCCGGTGGCAGCCTGACAGCAAATTCCGAAGGCAACGATTTCCGCACTGGAACACGTGTGTCTGGCAAGTTTGAGCTCTCAGAGACCGGCACCGTACAGCTCGCCTTGAAGGTCCGAATAGCCTCGGCAGTCCCTCAAGACGAACCCGAGACCGCCTTGGTCAGAATGGAGATCCTTGAGATTCGAACCACCTTGCAGCCTGGGAAGACGAAGCGTATCAATTGCTCGGCTTCGCAGTGGTGCGAACTTACAGCCAAACCGGTAGAATGAGCGGCCGACGAACAAGCCGAGTCGGCTCGCTCCGCTCGGTCATGTTTCCGCCCGGCTGCGTTATTCAAAACGTTCGCTCAAAGAATCCATGACGCGGATTAGACTCCTATTGATTGTTTGCCTTCTCGCTGGCTGTAATCCGGCGCGAAGCCCCGATTCTGAAACGGCTGAACCGACAATGCTTGACAGCATCCAATCGATCATTGCAGGCCAACTCGGCAAGCCGGCATCTGAGATCGACCCGGACCAAACCTTTGCTGCCATCGGGGCAGATGACCTTGACCTCGTAGAAATCACGATGGAGGTTGAAGACACCTTCGGAATCGCAATACATGACGACTCGCTAGTCAATGCTGCTCACGCCACGACCGCCAACGCATTGTGCAGCCAATTGACGGTTCGTACGTTTGCGGCGGTTGCCGAAGAATCGCCCAAACAGCCACCGCCAGAATCAATTTCCGACATCCACGACGATGCCGTCCTGAGAAAATCGCAGGTCGGCACATTTGGTGACCTTTCACAACTACCGAACCCCGGGGGACTCGTGCTTGTGTTCATTCCAAGCCTTGAAGAGTTAACGAAAATTCAAGAAGAACACCTCGGACGAAAACTCGATGGTAGTGAAGTCGACAAATTGCGTCAGAACGCTGCCGTAATTGCGATTCCAAAAGAGATGGCCAATCAATTGAAGCGTCAAAAGTCCCAACGGAACGCTCAGTGAGCGAACAACCCGATACAGGAAAGCGGTGAAGTCGGGCGGATTCAAAATGGACAGTCAATGGTCGCCGTCCTGTGATCGGTGACGTTCAGCGACTAGCCTACAATTCTCCAACACCGGTCGGCTCGCATGAGGTGTTGGACGGACCTAGAGAGAAAGCAATGAGTAACAGCGGCATTCCCTGCGACAACTGCGGCAGGGTCTTCACGCCAACCCCCGAACAGGCGCGATTCATCTCCAATGCCAAGGCCAAGGAAATGAGACTCGTAATGTTGGAGTGCCAGTTCTGCGGTATTTCAACTAGATTCGATCCCGTGTCACAAACGCCACCAGGCCCCGCATGCGAGGTCGAAACCTTCAAGTGCCCCGTTCCTTGCTGCGGGGGCGATGTAAGTTATATTGATGATGGTGACCGGGGGAAGGAACCATTCTGGGGCTGCGGAGAATGTGGCTCAATCTGGTATCACAAGACCAACCTCTTTCGAGACATCTCCGCCATCATTGAGAAGTATCCCCACCGTCGTCGGTGCTACGCCAAGCTGCGGAAAGGATGGAGGCCGGCCAGTCTTTCACGACACCCCAAAAATTACGATGAGTTGATTGCGACCGAAGCAGAGGAAGAAGGACGGAAGTCATTTGTGCGAGATTAGCGTAGCGGGCTATTACAGATCCACGCGAGGCGGCGTTCGCGTTCTTGGATGATGGCCGGGTCACTCGCGCTGGATGCCAGTTACTTTGAACGTTAGCCGTCATCATGGAACTCGCTGAATACAAACGTCGCTACGAAGATCAAGACGACGCGGCTCCGGGATGGGACGCGATCAACTCGCGTCTTGCCGAAGTCTATCACGAACAAGAACCGAAGCACTGGGGCACGATTATCAAACACATGTTCGGTGGCCCCGATCCAATTGACGGCATTAGTGCTTATCAATGTACCAATGGCGGAATAGATCATCTCCATTTCGTCACGTACGGCTACACCTCGCTCTACTACGATGAAGAAGCTGTCGGCGGAGACTACAGTCGATTCGGATTTGAAATGACTTTTCGACTGGCAAGCAAATTGCCGCCACCCGAAGAGCCAATTTGGGTGTGTAACCTCCTACAAAACCTGGCTCGATATGTCTTCGGAAGTGGCAAATGGTTTGAAGAATACCATTGGATTCCGGCCAACGGTCCAATCCGTGCTGACTACGATACCGACATCGTTGGCCTTGCATTTCTCAATGATCCCACGCTCGAACCTGTCGATTCGCCACACGGTCGCGTAGAATTCATTCAGGCATTCGGTATTACCCAGAGCGAACTCGACAGTTTCAAAGACACGAAACACACGGCAGAGCAGCTCATCGAACACCACCGTAGAACTAATCCACTTTTGGTCACTGACCTATCGCGAAAGGACGGCTAACCAAGCGGTCAGCCCGACCGGGAAGGGCGGCCGGGGTCTGAGATGAAGGTAACGTGACTCGCGCTTCCCGCGGGTTATCGCAGCCGTTCTGTGCGTTGAGTGCCTCTACTCATGACCGCTGACTCACCCTCGCAACGTGACACGGCACCATCGCGACGCCGATGGCAGTTCTCTCTCCGCGCCATGCTTGTCTTCGTCCTCGTCGCGGCAATCGTCTCTAAGATTGTCGTCCGGTTCCCTCGTCAGTCGACGTTCACTTTGTCGATGACGCTCTTGGTGCTTCTTCCACTCGTCATCATAGCGCTGCGTCGGGCACCGTTCGTCCGCTTGGGCACAATGGCCGACGATCGGTGCCCGCCAGACGGGCCAATCGCTGGTATGCTCCTGCGCCCGCTTCGCTTCCTGGGGCTTTGGCAACCCGAAAAACCTCCTTCACTCGCGGCTGGCCTCGCGACCGCGCTGATTTCAAGCATGGTTCTGGTCGGCTTGTGGCCTTTGATTCGCGCAATTGGCCAGCCTCTGTCGCTCGTGACACTTCAGACCACCAAAGAAGGGTTCACGTGGGTTGACGCTACCCACAGCATGATGACTGTTTTTTCGCCAGGTAAGCATTGGGTGCAGATTTGGCAGTGGGAAGCGTGGTCTTTGAGCAGATGGTGGCTGCTGTTTGGTGCACTCGTTCTCGCGTGGCTCGCGGTGTCCGCACCCTTTAAGCGTTGGCTCAAAACCGAGCGTGCGTCGTCTACGCTTGCTCGGTTTCTGGCCTTCGCGCCATGGTTCATTCTATTGGAAGTCGTGTACCTCATCGGCGTGTGGATCGCGTGCCCACGTATCGCATCGGAACCGAGCAGTGGTTTTGTGGTTGGGATTTTCTCGTGGGACATGTGGTACTGGGATTGCTGGCTCGATCGTGGCTGGCTCATCCGCGGTGCGCTACCTACGTTTGTCACCGCCAGCGTGTTCTTTGTCGAGGTTCTTCGCTGGCGGTGGCCGTACGCCGTCGTTGCGGCGCTGGTCCTCGTCCCGATCGGCCTGATGTTGTCCGTGGCATGCTCCGTCGCGTATTTCCAGCTCATCGCATGAAACCCGTAGCGGGATGATCGAGCGGTACGTCTTCATGCTCCCGGGATGCTGTGCTTCCTGCGAAGCCGTTCGAAGGCCTCGCCGGCCGGAATGCCTTCACCTCCGGGAATTCATCGTTTCCTTTGACTACGCAACCGGTAGCATCCCGAGCGTCCGCATCGCAAGTACTCGATCAGCCCCCATTGCACCAGTTCGGACAGATCCCGCTTGGCCGTTTTCGTGGCGATGTTGAACTCCCGCTCGAGCATCACCCGTTGGAGTTCGACTCCCTGCTGCAACTGCCCGAGGATCCAATGCTGCCGCCGGTTTGGGCTTGGCCCTGCGGGGACAGCGTCGCCGACATCAGCGGGGACATTCGATGACCCTGCGGGGACAGTCGGGGCATCGCAGGAATCACTCGGTGCGTCCCCGTCGTAAACCACGATCCAGTCGCGGAGGCGATACCCCTGTTCGTCGTGGCAAATAACGTCTTCCCGTCCCACCGTGATCCCCGTCTTACGGAGCCGGGCACCGATGTTTCGGCGAAGGGTCTGGATGCATCCGGTGATGGTTCCCACCCCGCCCCTGGCGCAAATCGCCGCCGCCAGTTCCTCGCCGGACATCTGCCGAAACCGGCCACGACCATCCTGCCGGCGAAGCTGCTCGAGCACGGCCATGCACTGACCGGTCCCGCGATCACTGATGATCGTGATACCCAGCAGCGTGACGCGATTGGGATAGAACGCCATCTCGCCGCCGGCGAAGCAGGTGGCCGCCGATTGCGGAGTATCGCTCGCGCGAGTTGCAGCCCAGGGCGGCGGTGCGGGGCTGGCGAGCACCTTGCGGATCACGTTGGCCAGCGTTCGGCCCTTGTTGGAAAACGGCTTGGCGATGAACTCCGACGCACCGTTGGCGTACAACTCCGTGGTCAGGTCCAGGCAATCGGAACTGTTGGCCGTCATCACGACCACCGGCGTCCGACGTCGGCCTTTGATCTGCTGGATGTCCCGAAGCAGATTGCAGCCGAACTCCTTGTCGGCACCACCCCGGTTGGGTTTGGCCGGAATCTCGAGGTCCAACAACACATAGTCGTAGTCGTTCTTTGTGAGCATCCGCCGAGCGTCGTGCTGGTTGGTCGCCCAGTCGTGGTCGTGTCCGATGGAGAAAAGAGTGTCCTCGATCGATCCGATAACTCTGTCGTCGTCCTCAACGATCAATGCTTTGGGAGTGTTGGGAATGGTAATCATCTGCTGCCCTGTCAATTGCCAACAATCGGTAACACCACGGTTACCACGGTTTCTTCATTCTCTGGTCTTTCTAGTGTGAATGTGCCGCAGGGGCCGCGATGCCACGAACCGCGATCGGCAAGGTGGAGCCAGTGCTGAACTTCCTGATCGTGCCGCGACGTTCGGGCGATGGCGACGACGAAACCGCCAACCACAACCTCGGCGCCCTACCGGCACCAGAATTCGCGCACGAATTCTGCCCGGGGAGACGGAAAGGAAAAACGGCAAACGCGCCGCCTTCAGGAAAGCCAACGTGGCTCAAGAATCGAGGAGCCAATACTGTGGCCCCAACAGGCCGCCCCCAGGGCGAACAATGGAGAGAGGCGTCTCAGCGACGCGTGTGGGGTGTAGTGTACATGCGTGCGCTTTCTTTGCAAGAGGTGACGGAGAATTTTCGGAAAATTTTGTTTTGGGGTGTCAATCTTGGTCGACACCCGGTATTGGCTGGCTGATGAAGGATCGCGGGCGATGGTAGCGCCGCAACTCACAATTGGTACCCACCAAAGCCGGCATTGCCCCATTTGCTCGACGGCTTGCTCAGTTTTTTTTCCGAATCGTGCGGCGTTTGACCATTTCGGCGGTGACTGGATGCCCCGTGTAGGTCCAGTGGAACGATTTGGCAAATGTGCGATTGAAGTAGTCGATGAACTGCAGAAAACGTTCCTTCAAGGCGGCAAGTGATGGGAAGTTGCCGCGTCGCGCAATACGTCGACCTACAGACCTCGGTCTGGTTCAGCCACGACGTGCGCTTCGGCAAATGCACGAACCGAATCTGATGACGGTCCTCGGAAAGAAACGCTTGCCGCATGGCCATCGATTCCAGGAGCCCTGACTTGCCCTTCCGTTCCAACGTATTCCCGTCGATCCGTTCCAGACACGCCATGTGTTCGTCATCGATAGGGCACATCAAGCATTTTTCTCAACGGTCACTCCACGCGACGTGGGTTCAGGTGACTGGCATTACTGCCGGATGGATTTTTTCGGGGGGGGCAGCCTGAAAATTTTTCTGCCGAAAGACTCGTTCTCGTTGTGACATCACGCTATCCTAAAGGAATTCTGGATTCCTGCCAAACACCACTGAACGTTACACTCCGATCTGTCGGAAAATAGGACAGTTGAACGAAGCGAATGTCAAGTCTATCCAGTTTGCCAGAATCGCCGCTATCGGAACTCTCGCTTCAGACTGAGTATCGATCGGACTCTGACGACCTTCTGAGCGACTTCTATCTCCCCTGCCTGAAACGCAGCAAGTTGTACCAACGCGCTGTAGGGTACTTCACAAGTCGTGGCCTATCCGTTGCGGCTCAGGGCATTACGGCTCTGATTGCAGGAAACGGGCGTATGTCCCTCGTGGCGAGTCCTCTATTCGACGCAGACGATCTAGAGGCAATCGAAAACGGGTACTTTGCGCGTGACGACGTGGTGGCTCGATCTCTGCTCAGGCAAATCGAGTCGACACCCGATTCCGTAATAGCAGACAGATTGGGGTACTTGGCATGGCTGATCGCTGAAGGTCGGCTCGATGTCAAGGTTGCGATCCCGCATGACGAGGAAGGAAAACCTTGTGATGGGATCTACCATGAGAAAATAGGTTTGTTCTTCGATGCCTCCGGGAATACCGTCGCCTTTACTGGATCCCCAAACGAGACGGCTGGCGGACTTGTGCATAACTTCGAATCGACGGAGGTGTTTTGCTCGTGGTGTGACCATGAGGAGCGTGTCAACAAAAAGATCGCCAATTTCGCGCGGTTATGGTCTAACGAAACGCTTCGACTGGACGTTAGGCCCTTTCCAGAAGCTGTGCGCAAACAGCTACTGCGTTTTCGGCCAAAGACCCAGCCCATTATTGAGACTACAACGTGGATACCCATGACGCGACGGCTTAGGGCAACGAAAAGGGAGTGCAGATAACGTGGCAAGCTTGTACAAAAAACCGATCGTAGTGACCGACCCGAAGACGGGGACGAAGGTCAAGCAGAAGTCGAGAAAATGGTGGGGCCGCTACCGCGACGCCTTGGGCCGAGACCGCCGTGTCCCGCTGGCCAACGACAAGACGGCGGCCCAGGCGATGCTCAATGAACTGGTCCGTCGCGTAGAACTTGAGCGTGCCGGCCGACTCGACCCGTTTGAGGACCACCTCAAAACCCCGCTTGACGTACACATCGGCGCCTTCGAACGGTATCTGACCAACAAGGGCGTGACCGAGAAGCAGATCTACACCGCCAAGTCGCAAGTCGAGAAGATTGCCAAGAAGAGTAAATGGAAAACCATCCGCGACATCTCCGCCGGCGATGTGCAATCCTATCTGGGCGACTTGAAGCGTGAAGGCCGAAGTGCCCAAACGTGCAATCACTACCTGAAATCAGCGAAGCAGTTTACTCGCTGGTTGGTTCGCGACCGGCGCTCGCCGGAGAATGTGCTGGAGCATTTGTCGCGGATGAACGTCCGGGTCGATCGTCGGCACGACCGTCGGGCGTTGTCGGCCGACGAGTTCTCGCACCTCGTGGAAGCGGCACGCACAGGTTCAACGATCGAGAGCATCGCGGGCCCGGACCGGGCCATGATGTATATACTGGCCGCGTGGACCGGATTTCGAAAGGGAGAGATCGGCAGCTTGACTCTTCGGTCGCTCCGGCTCGACGACGATCCCCCAACAGCGACGGTCGACGCTTGTTTCAGCAAACGCAAACGACAGGACACGCAGATTCTGCATCCGAAGGTCGCAGCGCTTTTGAAGAAGTGGCTGGCATTGAAAGGATCGTTGAAGCATGACGAGCCGCTGTTTCCCGTGTCGGGCAAGGCGCCCGGCGGTAAGGAACGAAAAACCCATCGGATGATGCAGTGCGACCTGGCTCGGGCTCGACAATTGTGGCTGGCCGAAGCGGATGAGATAAGCGTCGAGGAGCGGAAGCGGCGGGAACAGTCGGACTTCCTCGAGTACTGCGACAGCGACGGGCTGTTCGCCGATTTCCACTCCAACCGGCACCTGTTCATCACGAGCCTGGAGCGGGCCGGCCTTTCGCCCAAGATGGCGCAGACGCTCGCCCGGCATAGCGACGTGCGACTGACGCTTGGCGTCTACACCCATGTGGGGGTCCACGATCGAACGGCGGCGATCGAATCGCTACCGGCTCCGCCCGTACCGAAGCCCCAAAAAGCGCCGGCCTTCATGGCCCAGACTGGGACTGATGGGCCACAACATCCGCCAAGAAAGGTGCCAACAGTGGTGCCAAGAGGTGCCAAAAATGGTGCCATACGGCTCGCATCGGGCACGTCACAGGTTGCACCGAATTGCACCGAGAGCCGCGAAGAGGAGGGCGATGACGTGGATCGCCCGAAAGCAAAACGCCGTAGGACGTTACGCACCGAACCGCACCACGCTGCATCGATTTGCAGGGGTGCGAAAGGGGCAAAAGAAAAAGTATCCCCGACAGGATTCGAACCTGTAACCTTCGGCTCCGGAGGCCATCGGGTTGCTGTCAGAATCCGCGGGAGGGAATCGACTTAAATGCTTTTGTGAAAGAGGTTTGCGTAAAGGATGCGAAGGGGCTTTCGGTCACCCCACTTTCCACATTTTACACGAAATACGGTGGTGTACCACCAGTTCTCGGACACTTCTCGGACGGGACTACTTGAGAATTTGCCCGTGAACATGCTCTCTTCGCGGGTGGGCTTCCGGAAGGTTGCGAAACACCAGCGCCGAATGGGAAGGCTTTGGCACCGATTTGGTGCAACGCCACGCTCTATGGAGGGTTGTGCTGCCGCAGCCATTCCTGCCCCTCTTCCGTCAGTCGATAACGCTGCTTGCTGCTCTGCGGCCTCTCAGGAATGGTCCGTTGCAGCAGCCCCGATTCCAAGGCCGGTACCAGGTACGCCTTACGGAAGTGCTCCCGATGGCCAAGCCCAAGTTGCCGCATCAAGTCGTCGCGTGATTGTGGCGTCACGCAAAGTGGCAAGAGCCGGGCGACTTCCTCGGTGACTTGCGCGGTATCTTGCGCGGTGACTTGCGCGGTATCTTGCGCGGTGGCTTCCTTAGCGAACCCTGGCGCCGGGCGGAAGGTAACCACGACCGAGCCGCTCTGTTCTTCCCAAATCGGGACCGGATTGGCGTTGTCCCGGCACCAGTCGATTACCTTGAGCGTGCCGGTACCCCACTGTTCGATGATGCCGACCCGGTAAAACACCCCGGCGATGATCGGATTCCAGGGCTTCGATTGGTGCGGTTGGGTCAGCATTTCCGGCGTGATGTCGAAGTGCAGCGTGCCGGTGTTGATGATCTCCAGGCGGTCGTCGTACATGGCCATGCTGACCGCGCCGCCGGGGATGGTGTAATCGCGGTGGCAAAGGGCGTTAGCAACCGCTTCACGGGTCGCCCGTGGCGGATATAGCGGGCGATCCTGGCGCTTCATCTGGCCCGATACCACCCGGCCCGCAATGGGAACGTGGTCCAACAGGAACGTTTCTGCGCGGCGGAGCAAGGCAAAGGCATGGCCCCAGTACTGCCGGTTGTCAATAAAATCGCCCAGCCGGTCCGTACCGCGAAACCGGGCTAAGCGGACGGAGCACTGCGGGTAGAGGGATTGCAGCCGTTGGCTCTTTCCATACAAGGCTACGGCTGCGTTAAGCAGTTTGCCCTCGACGATCAGCCCCAGGCCGGTAAGGATGGCCTTCGTGGTTCGCCGTTTGAGTGGTTCGAGCCGCCCGAGGTCCACAGCGTTGTCCACGGTGAGTTGGATCTCATCCTCGTCCAGGTCCGCAATCGACACATCGTCGGGAACCGGTTGGTTCTCCCAGCGACTGGACGCGTGAACCTTCTCCATGACCCGCTGTTCGTAGACACTACGCGGCATCACGCGGGTAGTTGGGCCATGCCGCTGATACGGCCGGCCGTCGTACGTGTACGGGCCTCCGCCGCCGGGGACGCGCAAGGCGATGACGGTGTTACCGCCTTTCAACGCTACAGTCTCGATATCGGGGAAGATCGGTGGCTCTATGCGGCGCAGTTCGTTGGCCACGCCCTCAAGCGTAGTCGTGGCGACCTGCTGGCCAACAATTTCGCCCTTGTTGGTGACTCCAAAGAGCACGAAGCCTCCCAAAGCGTTTGCCATCGCGCAGACGGTCTTTGCGGCTTCCGTCCGCTGGCCGGTGGTTCGCTTGAACTCGGCCCGATCAGACTCACCCCTGGCTACGATCGCCTTGAGTTCCCGTAGGTTCATACCCAGCACCCTTCGCGCTACCAGCCCTGGGGCTCTCCCTTGCTCGACGCTTCCTATTAGACCGCTTCGGGAGGAAAAGGCAAGGCTGGGGAGCCCGACGGCAGCTCACTGGAGAGCATCCCATAATTCCAGCAGGCTCACTGTATTGCGATAAGCCTACTTGGAGAATCCGCGATCCGTGTATCCGGCGCCACTGGACGCACCCTCCATCCAGACGGCCGTTTCTTTCGGTGGCGATGGTCCTCTCCCGGGCATGGCTGTCTCAGAAATGCGCACCACGCGCAAAGGACAGCCATCCATGTACCAGTTGAAGCACGTAGATCCGATTCTTCAGGGATTGAGGCGACTCGCGGCCATCCACCTTGAGGCCACCATCATCTTGCACGAACTCGTCTCCGAGATTGGTGAGGATATGGGTTTGGACGCGGGGATTGGCACAACAAATCCGTTGGCCGTTAACGAATCAGCACTCGACCCATCCGCACCCCGGATCCCAATCGCTGACGCAGACACCCTCGCTATTCGTTGGAAAGGCAAGACGTGTTTCTTGGGAGATACTCTGCCCTTCAAGCTTTTTGCACGGCTGGCACGCCGTCCCAATCAGTTCCTCTCTCATGACCTCCTGCTAAACGAGGTTTGGCAATGTCATGTCACCAAGGAGGCGATTCGAAGCGTCGTCAAAACGTTGAAGCAGAAGCTGCGACAGGCAGGGATGGCGGACTTGGCTGCGGCAATCGACGGCCGCCGGCGTAACTGCTACGGCTTGGTCCTAGATCGCTCTGTTTGAGAACCACCACGAAATCACACCCCATCCTACCACGTCTTCACACGCGTCCAAGCAACAATGGACTGTATGGCCGTCCTGCGAACCCGTGAATCACGATTGCAGGGCTTGGCCAAAGCCGACGCCTAGCCACGAAACTCTCAATGGGTGCAAAAAAATGAAAAACTGGTGGGAACGTCGCGACACAACTCCTCAACAACCCAAAGTCGCCTGGCGCGCAGTCGCATATTACCGCCATTCGGCCCAGGACCGTCAGGAAAACTCGATCGCGATTCAGCAAGACCAGGTGCGCCCTTGGGCAGAAACCCGGGGTGGAGAGATTATCCACGAGTTCATGGACCCCGGCAAGTCCGGTTTGACGGCCGAAGGGCGGCCAGGCTTCCAGGACATGATGGAAAACTGGGTCAAGAAGCGCAACGACTTCAAGTACATTCTCTGCTTGGATGTCAGCCGCTGGGGGCGATTCCAGGATCTTGACCTCTCCGCACAATACAGCGCCGAGTGCCGGAAATACGGCAAAGAGGTGATTTACACCAAGATCGGCATGCCTCGGGAGGATGATCCGCTGTATCCGGTCTACATTCAGTTCGAGAGGCTGCGGGCCGCCGAATATAGCCGTGAACTCAGCGACAAGGTGTTTCGCGGCTGCGTGAAGATCGCCCAGCAGGGATACTGGGCCGGCGGGAAGCCGCGCTATGGTTTCCGCCGCCTGCTGCTCAACGAGGCCCGTCAACCCGTGCAGATCCTCCAGCCTGGGGAGCGCAAGAGCATTCAAAACCAGCGTGTCACCTTGGCGCCAGGCGACGATCGGGAAGTGGCCGTCGTCCGTCGTCTCTTCCACGAATTTGCTGAGGAGGGCCGGCACGAACAGGCCATTGCCGAGGGGCTCAACCGCGACGGCATTCCGTCGCCAGGCGGAGGCACTTGGGACGCTGCCAAAGTCCGCGACATCCTCACGGATGAACGCTATGCAGGGACGATGATCTACAACCGCACGACGCAAAAACTCAAGACGCCTTCGCGGCGGAATCCCAAGGACCAGTGGATCAGGACGCCGGAATCCTTCGAGCCATTGATCGATCCGAGGGTCTTTGCGAAGACGCAGGGGATCTTCGCCGAGCGTGCCCGCTTCTACACGCCGGAGTACATGCTGGAGAAACTGGACTCGCTGTTCAAGATGCACCGCGTTGTCCGGTCGTCTTTGGTTCGATCCGCTGCAGACATGCCATCGCCCTCAACGTACTTGAAGCATTTCGGATCGATGGATGCGGCATTCCAACAACTGTTCCACGAGGCGCGTTCGGCGGCTGGCAGCCAAGTCAGCGAGCGCATCGAGGCCCTGGTCAACCAGGTGGTCGTTTACGAAGACTTTCTGGTGATCGACGAGAAGCTGACGGTGTTGGTGCAGCCATCCGTGCCGATGCCGTATGGTTTCGCACACTATTGGTTCTTTCGGCCGGACCGGCGGGAAGTCGTCGACATCACGCTCGGAGTTCCGCTGTCCGATGGCGCCCAACCGCGAATTCTTGGCTACTTGGCCCTGCCCCGACTATTGGTGCCGGATCACTGGATCCGCTTGTTCAGCACGTCGAATTCCCGCCTGGAAATGTACGGCCACAACGGGCTGGACATTCTCGGGCAATTGCTCTTGTGAGAGGACGCCTATGGAAATCCCCGATATCCTGCCCATGAAAGACCGCCGGCACTTGATGATCCTCATTGAGAAGATCAAAGTCATCAACCCTCGCATCCGGAACGAAGAGCAGTTCCAACTGAATGTGCAGAGCATCGACAACAACGGCATGTTGATGCCCATCCGCGTCAATGACAAGTTTCTCGAAAAGACGGGCCTGTATGAACTGATCTGCGGCGAGGGCCGACTGATCGCCCATCAGCGACTGGGGAAGACCGAGATCATGGCCGAAGTGGTGACCTGCACCCGCAAGGAAGCCTATCTTCAGTCGCTCATCGAGAATCTGGCCCGCAGCAACCCGCGTACGATGGTATTTGCCCGGGAATTGAAGCAGTTGCATGACGAGAATTGGGACTATGCCCAGATCGGGAAGCTTTGTTGTCGGACTCCGGAATACGTTCGGCAATACATTGGCCTCGTGGAAAAGGGGGAAGATCGCCTGATTCAGGGAGTCGAACAAGGGGTGTTCCCCATCTCGTTCGCCATCCTTGTCGCCCAAAGTGATGACGCGAACATCCAGAACGTGCTCATGGACGCGTTTGACCAGGGGATCGTGAACTGTCAGAACTTCGCACGCGCCCGTCGGATCGTGGGCGCAAGGCTGGACCGGGCATCCAAGGCCAACGGTAACGGAAAGAAGGATCGTGCGAACGTGACCGTGTCAATGCTCAAGAAGGACATCTCCGATATCACCAAGGCGAAGGATTCTTTTGTTCGTGAGGCCGCGTCGAAGGAGAACCGGTTCCTGATGCTCCTCACGGCCATCAACACACTCTGGCACGACGAGGCCTTCCTGGGACTCGTCAAGGAAGAGCAGATCAACGATCGCCCAGAATTGGTCGGAAAAGTAGGTTACGAAACGTGATATCCTCATGATGGAAAGGTAGGCATCGTGAACATCCAAGGTAGCGACATCCCCATCGTGCTACTCCGCCCCAGACTCGAACGCAAGATTACCAAGCGGGAATACGAGCGTATCAAGGCCGGGATTCTTGCGGTCGGCCTCATCGAGCCGTTTCTGGTCTTTCCCGAGAACGACTACTACATCATTCTCAACGGACACCAGCGCTACTGGATCTTGCTCGAAATGGGTGTGGAGACCGTACCCTGCATTTTTGCGCCGCAGAAGGAAGCGTTCACCAGTAACCGGATGGTGAATCGCGTGTCGCCCTTTCAAGAGGGCCGTATGATCAAGAAGTCTCTTGAGGAACTCGATGAGAAGACGATCGCTTCGGCCTTGGGTATCACGCACCTTGCGCATCGGCTGAAGGCGACGCTTCTGAAGCAGTTGCATCCAAGTGTCGCCGCGGCGTTCGACGCCGGGACAATCAGTCGGGCTTGCGTCCAAGAGCTGACCTACGTCACGCCGAAGCGGCAGGAAGAAATCCTCAAGGCCATGGAGACTTACAAGGATTTCACTCTGCCGTTTGTCCGCAGCCTGGTCCTCAAGACGCCGTTGCAGGCCCGTGCCAAGAACCGGACGGGCACGAAGAATCCCTGGGCCCGCAATGAGCAGCGAAAATCGGATCTGCTGAAGAAACTGGCAGAGGCCGAGGAGAAGCACGACTTCTACACCACGTTGTACCGCCAGTACTCCATCAACCTGTTGAAGCTGGTGATTTACGCTCGGCAACTGGTCAACAATGAGCGCATCGTGGCCTACCTCCGCGAGTCGTATGCGGACATACTGGCCGCCTTCCAGGAAATCATCGCCAACGCTGAGGGGTAGGAATGCACATGGAGACTGGAGCATTCCGCAGCCGCGAGTCCGTGATCCGGGCTATTGTGCGCCGCGAACGCGAGGGACTTCCACTGAATAGCCGGGCGGTCCAGCAGGCGTCCAGTCAGCTTCATTCGGGCGCGTATCGTCACTTCGGTTCCTGGCGTAACGCGCTGAAAGCGGCCGGCATTAAGGCTAGCGACGTCGAACGGCGACGCCAATGGAACAAGGCCAAGGTTATCGCCCATCTACGGGATTTGTGCGCCAGGGGACGATCGTTGCGCCAGAAGAGCGTACATCGACGTGATAGCGGACTATATCGCGCGGCATGTCAGCACTTCGGAACCTGGTGCAACGCCCTGATCGCCGCCGGGATTAATCCTGACGCGATCTGCCGTGACCCGCAGTGGGACCATGCACGGATCATCGAGGCAATTCTGTTGCGCGTTGTGCAAGGGAGGGCCCTGGGGAGCACTACTGTGCGCCCGCACACCCTCAAGTCGGCGGCCGTCAGGGAATTTGGATCCTGGCCGGCGGCGCTGGTGGCGGCCGGACTGGAACCGGCGGACTACGTGGGGCGGCGTTTACGAGGCACCGTGAAAAAAGGAAAGAAACGCGTCTGGAATAAGGACCGTGTGCGGAAGGCCATTCTCCAGCGTCATGCCCTGGGCCTGCCCCTGCGCGGTGACTCCGTCCGCCGCGATGATAGTCCGCTATTCAAGGCCGGCCAGACATGCTTCGGGTGTTGGTCGAAAGCCTTGGCGGATGCAGGATTTGACCCGGAACAGGTCAGGAAGGCCCCGCCATGGGAGGTATTCTAGTCCAAAAGTCCACGGGTTTTCCGGCCGCACATGGCGGCGGGAGATGCCTGTCAGGCGGCCGGGAAGGATCGATCGGTAGGTTTTCATGGTGTTTCACCCCGGACAGGTCGCTCGATGGCTGAACCGAAACACATCCCGCGCAATGCCATCGTTGTTGACCGTTATCAAGAACTTAACAACTACACGCGAGCGTTCGCCACCGGCCATCTCCGTTTTCTAATGGTCGTGGGGCCGGCGGGGACGGGAAAGAGCCACGCCATGCGCACGGCGATGGACGGCCACGCTGCCTGGATCGATGGAAATGCAACCGCGTTCGGGGTCTACTTTGCCGCGTTCATGCACCGAGACAAGCCGATTGTTCTCGACGATGTCGATGCCCTGTATCGAGACGCTGCCGGAGTCCGTTTGCTTAAGCAATTGTGCCAGTCGGAGCCATCTCGAATGCTGGGCTGGTATTCCGACCCCCAATACCTGGAGCGACGAGGCGTTCCGGCGACATTTTTGACGTCGAGTCCCGTGGCTATCATTGCCAATCGGTGGTCGACCGTGAATGAGGATGTTGCGGCCTTGGAAGACCGCGGCCACATGCTTGTCTTCGATCCAACCCCGATCGAAATCCATCGACAAGCGGCGATGTGGTTCCGTGACCAAGAAGTCCTCAACTTCGTGTCCAAGCATCTCCATCTCGTTACCAACCATTCCTTCAGAACCTATCTACTGGCATCCGAGTTGAAGAAAGCAAAAATGGACTGGCGGCGAGCGATTCTCAGTCGATGCCTGTCGGGGCCGGCACTCCTTGTTGCACGGATCAAGGCTGATCCGACGCTCCATTCGGAAGCGGCTCGCGTCAAGGCGTTTCAGGACGGCGGGGGTGGCGGTCGCACAACGTACTTCAACTACGCCAGGAAACTCAATGCAATGCGTGTCCCCTCAGGGGCACGGTTTACTCCTCCCCAAGAACCCCGCAATGGGAAAGACGACTGATGCCAACGCCACTCCGGCCACCCCACCCGATTTCACGTCCGGCGACCCAAGAAGCCCGATGGCGTCCAGGCTGAGCCAGCTCCCCAAGTTGCCATACGGCGTCCGGTAAATCTCCCAACGGGTGACCGGCCGCCGGCTGGCCGAAACGGGAATTCTCAATCCACGGGGAATAAAGTGGCCGGTTTCGGTATCCTGTACATAAGGCGGCTGTGTGCTCCAGGATTTTCGTGAACCATTTCAGCCCCTGGGGCGTCTATACGTATGAGGGCTGACCGAGGAGGTCGGCCGGGTTCCACAACTGCGAGAAGGACAATGACTTCGTTTAGGTCAAGTATAGCAAGCGAACCAAAATGCACAGGGCGTTATGCCGGTCAACCGGCGAATACCCTGCCCGTGCATCCTTTGCGCTTGTGACGCTTGACTTTACGTCACGATGGGTTCCCAAGAAACCCGGTGTCACAAGCGACACCGGGTTTTTTTGTTGGGCTGGTAGCTGAGACGGCGTAGCGCCTGGCTGAAGACCAGGAGACGAGGGTTCGAGCACCTCCCGGCCCACTTGGCGCTGAAGGTGCGCGCTGATGCGGCTCGTTCGTCTATCGGACAGGATGCGGCCCTTTCAAGGCCGCGAGGTGGGTTCGACTCCCGCACGGGCCACTGACGGCAGAACGTAGCGAAGCCTGGCTATCGCGCCTGCTCGGGGTGCAGGAGATCGCCGGTTCAAATCCGGCCGTTCTGACTTGAAACAACGGGATGCAGGGTAGCGGCGAACCCACGTGCTTTGGGAGCACGGAGACGCAGGTTCGAGTCCTGCCATCCCGACTCGATCGACAATGACGTTGGCACGCGGTAGTCGAGGGCTGGTTGCCCGAACGCGGCTGATAACCACGTGGCGCTGAGTTCGATTCTCAGGGCTACCACTTGGCACGATCGAAGGAAGAGGAGCGAAGCGATGTTGACACGGTTGAAACGCATACGCCCGACCAACCACAGGGTCGTGGTGTAACGGCAGCATACCGGACTTTTAATCCGGCAGGTGTGGGTTCGAGTCCCTCCGGCCCTACTCGCTGGCGCGTAGCTCAGCGGTGAGAGCAGACCTCTTATAAGGGCCAGGTCGAGGGTTCGACTCCCTCCGCGCCGATTGATTGGGATCAAGGTGCTAGCGGCAGCACAGCGGACTCTTAATCCGCCAGGTGAGGGTTCAAGTCCCTCTGGTCCCACTGAGTTGATCGCACTGGTCGTCCAGCGGCAAGGATACCGCACCCGTAATGCGGCGACGCGGGTTCGAGTCCCGCCCGGTGCTCTTGTTCATTGGCAATCTGGCACACGATACGACGCGCCCATGATGTAGCGGAAACCTACCTGCTTGCCATGCAGGAATCGCGGGTTCAACTCCCGCTGGGCGCTCTCGATGAACAGGACGTAGGAAAGCCTGGTATTCCGCGTGCCCCGGGCGCACGAGATCGCCGGTTCAAATCCGGCCGTCCTGACTGTGATTGCGGTGGGACCCGTGTTGGTACGGGTAGGCGACTGTTAATCGCCCTGACGCAGGTTCGATTCCTGCCGCCGCAGCCTTTTGGAGAAAACGGAAGGGCAAGCCAACTGGCGATGGCAGCCGTGGGCGAAAGCGGCCGAGCGATGAGCCTTGGGAGTTCGACTCTCTCACCTTCCGCCTTCGTGCCCTTGGCCGAGCGGCAAAGGTGCCGGGCTTCCAATCCGGCGAGGCGGGTTCGACTCCCGCAGGGCACTCTGGCATTTGATCGGGGATCGGCTAGCGGTAGGCCGTCTGGCTTTGAACCAGGAGACGGAGGTTCGACCCCTCCTCCCCGAACTCCACCGAGACCATGCGTGTCTCCAAGGAAAACCGATGCGGGATCATCCAACGGCAGGATGCGACGCTCTGAACGTCGTCATGTTGGTTCAAGTCCAGCTCCCGCAGCTTCGCAGACGGAAGTCATCCGGCCGGATGAGGAGCCTGTCTTGAAAACAGGTGGCGGCGAGCAGCCGCTTGTGGGTTCGAGTCCCACGGCTTCCGCTTCGGGGTCATGGTCCAACAGGACGACGCCGGCTCCGCAAGCCGGAAATCCGGGTGCGATTCCCGGTGACTCCACTCCAATAACACAGCCCCGTGGTCCAACGGCAACGACACTTGGTCCACACCCAGGAAACGATGGTTCGACTCCATCCGGGGCTACTTGATTGCCCAGGTACGCCAACTGGCAGAGCGGCTTGGCTTAAACCCAGGCGGTTGCAGGTTCGACTCCGGCCCTGGGCACGGCCCGGTAGGCAATTTGGCAGACCACCCTGGCTTAGAACCAGGGATGCTGTGGGTTCGAGTCCCACCAGGGCCATTGAAAACAAATTCGTCCTCGTGGAGCAGCCTGGAGTGCTCGCCTGCCTGTCACGCAGGAGATCGCGGGTTCAAATCCCGTCGAGGGCGCTGGGGACGAGCGGCGGCGCGGTACGCAAATCGGCAAAGCGGCCAAGCTCAAACCTTGGTGATCTGCGGGTTCGAGTCCCGCCTGCGCCACTCGCAAACAACATGCGACGATTGGGCATTGGCAAGCCCAACTGGCCGTAACCCAGCCATCCCTTGAGGATTTGCAGGTTCAACTCCTGCTCGTCGCACTGAGACATTACGGCTCGTTCGTCTATCGGTACAGGACGCCGGCCCCTCAAGCCGGAAAGGCGGGTTCGATTCCCGCACGGGCCACTCAAGCAAAATGACCATGTGGTGGAATTGGCAGACACGCGACGCTCAGATCGTCGTGCCCAACGGGCATTGGGAGTTCGAGTCTCCCCGTGGTCACTGACACATTGCAGGCGCGGCAGGTGCCCAACTGGCTTTCATAAGGCCGGTGCGCCCGGTTCGATACCGGGGCCTGCAACTTGAAAACATGCTGTGGGTGGGCCAGTGCTCAGCCGGGCCCATAAGCCTGGACCGCCGGGTGCGACCCCCGGACCCGCCATTGTCCCAATTGACAGGACGATTCTGGATTACATAATCGTGTGGCGAGTTCTGGGCGATTCGCGCTGTCGGGAAAAGATATTGTTGACTGGTTTGGAGGTTCTGTTGATGAGCGGTGAAACTGATCCACAACTCGAATTGATGTTTTCTTTCTATGAGCGGCTTCGGCGGCAGGGACCGGGCAGTGAATCTTCGTCCCGGCGCGCTCTTTCGTTGATTCCCACGCTGCCGCCAAATGCGCGCATCGTGGAATTCGGTTGTGGTGCGGGTTCAGCCACGATCATCCTTGCGAGTGCGAACGCCCACGTTACGGCAGTGGATATTCATCAGCCCTTTCTCGACGCTCTTGGTTCAAGGGCTCGCTATGGTGGAGTGCAATCGAACATTACAACGCTGCAAGCCGACATGGCTGATCCGCCTCTGCCGGACGGAGCGTTCGATATTGTGTGGTCCGAGGCGGCTGTTTACATCATCGGCTTTGAGGCCGCGCTACGACGTTGGCGGCGGCTTCTGCGCTCGGGGGGACATATTGCTGTTTCCGAGGTCGCCTGGCTCAGCGAGTCACGCCCGTCCGAACTATCCCAGTTCTGGTCCAACGACTATCCGGCCATCACTTCGATCGAGCAGAACGAGTCAACCTTGCAATCGACAGGCTACCAACCCGTTGCCCATTTTGTGTTGCCACCCGAAGATTGGTGGGAGGAATACTACGCGCCGCTGCGCTCCGAACTGGCGAGTTTTCGTGAGGAGCGTCAAGGCGATTCTTCGGCCCAGGCATTTGCCGACGAACTCGACCAGGAAATCGAATTGTGGACAAAGTACCACGACTACTACGGCTACGTGTTCTACGTGGCCAAGGTTGCGTGACGGCTGATCGGGTGCAGATGGGTGCGATGCGTTCGATTCCCATGCGGTCCACTCAATGAACATGGGCTGATGGTCCAACGGGAAGACGCCAGGCTGGCAGTCTGGAGATCCGGGTTCAATTCCCGGTCGGTCCACTGATACGTGATTTCGGAGGGTAGCCGGATACCGGATTGCCGGGCCGCACTGCTAACGCGGTTCTCCCTTGTGGAGATGAGGGTTCGACTCCCTTGCCCTCCGCTGTGTGCTGGGTCGTTGCCCCGATGGTGAAATGGACAATCATCTCTCGGTTCTAACGAGAGGTTCCGGGTTCGAGTCCTGGTCGGGGTGCTGGAAGAAAGGAACGGAAGGGCCACCCGATGGGCGACGGGACCCGGTTGGAAGCCGGTTGAGCGATAAGCCTTGCGGGTTCGACTCCCGCCCCTTCCGCTGCAAGACAACGCACATGTTGGCCGTAGCTTAATGGGCAGAGCGCCTGGCTGTGAACCAGGTATGTGCCGGTTCGAGCCCGGCCGGTCAACCTTGAGGAATGGAAGTGAGCGATGGTCACCAAGGTACTTGAACAACCGACGCTGGTCCTGAACCGCAACTGGCAGCCGGTCCACGTGGCAACCGTGGAGCGAGCGCTGGTGCTGGTCTGGAACGATTCGGCCCGCGTGGTGGACCCGGAGGATTTCCAGCTTTACACCTGGGCTGATTGGTCGAAGCTGAAGCCGCGGGATGGCGAGTCGTTTGTCCAGGCAGTTCGGTTCCGCCTACGGGTGCCGGAGGTCGTAACGCTGACCAGCTACGACCGCCTCCCGTTGGGCGCAGTGACTTTCAGCCGCCGGAACGTGTTCAAGCGCGACCACTACACGTGCCAATACTGCGGAGCGCAGCCCGGCAGCGAGGAACTGACGATCGACCACGTGTTGCCGCGGTCGCAGGGAGGCGTGTCGAGCTGGGAAAACTGTGTGCTGGCGTGCATGGCCTGCAACAAGCGGAAGGCCGACCGGACGCCGGAGCAGGCAGGTGTGAAGCTCCGCAAGCGACCGACCCGCCCGACGTGGAAGCCGCTGTACGCGGACCACACGACGCGGATCGCAAGCTGGTCGAAGTTCATCAGCGAAGCGTACTGGAACGTGGAGTTGCAGAAATGATTGACAAGTGCCCGGCGCGGCGAATTGGGGCCGCGCTGGGCCCAGGCCAACACGAGAAGACACCACCATGAATGAACGAATCAGCTACAGCTACACGCCACCCGGCGAAAAGCGAAAGCACTATCTGTGCCCAGATGACATCGAGATACTGCTGGGACGATTGCCCAATGAGGTCTTCGAACGGTTGCGAACGGTCCATTTCAACGACCGGGCATTAGGACGGCGGCGGCTCGGATATGTGAACCGAGGACACCGTGAGATTGCGATCTGCGCATTGCCACCCAATGTCAGCCTGTCGTCCTTTTTCGTACGCCGATCGGGTCGTCGACGTGTGCACGGCTCACCTGAAAACTTCGGCGCGAAGCGTGGCATGCAATGGCCCGAGACCGCCGTGCGACGGTTCTTGTTGTACGAGGTCTTCTTGCATGAATTGGGGCACTTACAGATTGTTGACTCAACGGCGCCTCGAATATGGCGCCAATTTGCCAGCGAGACGATAGCCCAGGAGTTTGCCAACGACTGGCGGAAGAGACTTTGGTCGAAGCCGTTCGATCATCCCGACCCGATTCACAATCCAGCGACAGAGGAGGAGTTAGCGCAGATCGAGATCCATGGCTGAGGACGGCGCAAACGACAGTCCCACATGCCGGCGGAACGGGACGCCAGCGCCGAAACACGAGCGTGCTCCCGGGAGAGCAGGCAGATTCCAACCCTGCCGCACGGGGTTCAACTCCTCGCGCTCGTGCTTGCCGACGTGGCCGAATAGCTAGGCAGCGGTCCTGTAAACCGCTTGATGCTGGTGCAAGTCCAGTCGTCGGCTCTCGCTTGTACGTCCCGATGGTGTAGCGGATCGCATCGGAGCCTCCGAAGCTCCAGGTCCAGGTTCGAGTCCTGGTCGGGATACTTGATTGAGATGCCCTGCGAGTGTGCCGGACAGCACGGCAGTCTTCGGAACTGCAAGACGGGGTTCAATTCCTCGGCGGGGCACTGATTACCGAACGTCCTCGGAGTGTGGGGGATTTGCACGCGACCCTGCGAAGGTCGAAGACCAGGTTCGACTCCTGGCGAGGACGCTGAGGTTCTGGCGATGTCCGTAGGTTCATTTGGAAAGGAGGTGCCCCATAGCCAACCGCAATTTCAATGACGAGATGTTTTTTCGAGAAGATGAGCAAGCGACGCAAGGGATTCCCATCAGAATCGCACGTCGGTCGCGGTGTACGCGTCGTTCACGGTGACAAGCTGCTCGAAGAGAATCTCGGTCGCAATGATCTCTGCCCGTGCGGCAGCGGCAAACGGTTTAAGAGGTGCTGCCTGACGTCAGGCCGCTTTTGACGGCACCAACCGCGACGACTACTTTTAGGCAGTGACGAAACAAACACCCACCCATGGCGGGCAGCCTGACGTTGGAGCCAGACGGCACGGCAACCGGCTGCAACCCGGTCCAAGCGGGTTCGACTCCCGCCGGCGTCTTTTGGGAAGCAACGATGCGGCCAGGCCAACGGCGCACGGTGTCCCGTCCTCTTGCGAGGCGGTCGGCGGCGTGTGTTCCGTCCATGGGTTCTGACCGAGGGCCGTGTCACGTGGGGTTAGCTCAGTGGGTAGAGCACCAGACCAAGGATCTGGCTGTCACGGGTTCGACTCCCGTACCAACACCGCAGGCTCGTAACCTGCTCCGATGGTGGCCCGAAGGTGGCGGACGTTCGTGCGGTCGGCCGTCGGCATGGATGGGAACGTCGAGGCAGTGGACTGCCGGTAACCGGCTGCGGCCGGAAGCCGGGACGAAGCGGCCGAAGCGTCTCGCCGTGACGGCGGCAGCACGGCCGAAGGCCTTGTAGTGCGTGGATACCGCTCCGGCCGGCCTTTTCGGCGCGGCGGCAGCAGACGCTCAACCGCGTCAACTGCCGCGCCATCGTCGGCGACAACAGTCCCACACGGAGATCCTCCCGGCATTCCTCGGAGAGCCGCTCCAAGAGTGCCAGCCGACGACAGACCCAGCTTTTGTGTCGCCCCAGCAACTCCGCCACCTGAAGCTGCGAAAGCCCGTCCTCACGCACCAAAGCCTGCACGACCCAGGCCTCTTCCAGCTCTTTCATCCGGCCGCCGATCCCGTTCAGCCCCAGGATCATCGCCTTTGCTGTTGCCTCGTCCACTTCTACAAGTCGGGCCTCGAGCGACGATATTCCCGAAAGGAGCCTGACCGCCCCCACCCGCTTGAAACCGTCCAACACCTCCGGCCGTTCCTCCCGCAGGCAGACCGCCAGCGGCGAGATCTGGCCATAGCGGGCCAGCGAGCCCGCCATCGCCGCCTCCGCCGCCGCGTCCGGCAAGCGATACCGCCGGTAACGCTCGCCAATCATTTCCACCGCGATCCAGCGGATCTCGCCCTCGGCCCAGTCCATCATCACCCCCACCGGCTTTCTGGGACCTTCGCGCCACTTGTTCGCAAGCAATCACCGCCGCGATCATCATCGCAGCGCGACAACGATAGGCCCGCACGCCAGGGGCCTACAATACGCGGCGACGTACTTTCGTGCGCCAGGGCGGAATGCGCCGGCGACCTTGCGATCATCGTTTCCGTCGCCGACCCCAACGCGCCTCGCGATCGAGCACTCGACGCAAAGCCTGACGGCACAAGCATGAACAGAACCGCTGATGCGGCGAGCGCCGCGTGGGAACAAACAACTCGTAGCAGCCCGGACGAGCACAGGGAGATTCTTCCAGAGTCTCCGCTGGGCGCTGGCCCTCGCGCGCCGGCTGGACGGACGCCTCGGCAACTTCTTCCGCCTGCCGTCGCTCGCGAACCCGTTGGCGATACCGGCAGCTCTGCCGGCGACGACACCGCCGGCCACCGTCCGTCTTCCGCCAGGTCCGGCCGGCACGCCAAGACCGCCACCGTTTGGCCGCCTGCTGGCACGCCGGCCCACAATACCGCGCCTGCGGACAGCAAGGCACAAAGGACCGCTCGCAGCCCTTCAAAAGACAGCGACGCGGCCTCGGCCCCCGGCAGGAGGCTTGCCTTCGACAAGATCGTCGATCATGCTCAAGAAGACCCAAGGGAGCGTCAACTCCCGCAGGTCAAGTCTCGGGGAGGAGTCTCATTCCTCTCCGAGACACTTCATCCCCAAAGCCTTATCCCTCGGCCTCCCTCCCCTCCAGACTACTCACCCCCACCCCTGGCCGCCACTTTCTCGCCGGCCAGCCGCCACCGACCACCGCCGGCCACCCCGCCTCCCGGCCGGCGAATTGGCTCAACCCCCGGCCGCCGCCAACACCCTCTGCGTGACGGGTAGATTGGCACACATGTGGGCGCCCGTTGACGCAACAACGGCCATTTCATGAAAGCCACCTTCATGATCAACAATTGACGACGACACGTCTCAGCTGGCCGGAACTCGTCAGCCCCCTTGACGCGACGAGACCAACCGTACCACTCTTGAAAGCGTCGGCGACGTCGATGTCGTTCGTCCGTAAGCGGACACCAGCACCATGGCAGCCGATTCCGGCGCGGGTGGCTGAGGATCTCAGCTGTGACCGAAGGCCACCGATGATGGGCACGCGTACATCACTGGAAGAATACGTAGGATGACGTTGCTGCTAACCGCGCCGAGTTGCCTGGGGCACAACTGGGGACAATCCTCGTTTTGGCTAGCGATTCGCCGAGGTCTGCATGCTATCTATGTTCATTGAGAGAGTCTAGGAACCTGGGCATTCCCGTTCAGTTGGCTGCAAAGCCGCGATCGACACTTTGGATGTGTGCTTGGCGTGAAGACGCGGCCCTCGCACCGCAAGCTTCTTGTGTGACATACCCCCATTTCTGGGGTGATTGCCAACGGTGCTAGCATCGCTCATTATGACTCGACTTGGCAACGCCGATGGCTTCAGCGGACCGAACCGGAAGTCTGGACGTTGCCTTGGGCGAGTACCCTTGTACCCGGTTGGGAGGCAGGCCGTGCTGTACGAGATGGTGGCTATAGCCGAGGAGATTAGGCCGGGGCTCCAGGAAACCTTGCATTCAGCCGTCGGTCACGACTTCGTACACGGCGCGTCGCTCGAAGTTGACAGATATTGGCTGGAGTCATTCCTCGCGCGAGTAGCCGGGCGACCGAACACACTGTTCAGTGATCCATTCCGTTGTTGGTTGTCGAGGCATGATCCGCCGAAATGGGACCTTGACTATCGGCCGGACGATTGGGGCGAGTATTGCGATCGATCTGGCTACGGACGTTACGACAACGAATCACCAGAACCTCTTCTGATACGCGTGTTCCTCGACCAACGATCGGTCTTAGGGGCGGGCGGAACTCATTCACTCCTCACAAACGAACCCGAATGGCCGCAGTTCTACGAAGGTTATCCGATCATCTACGAGATCGCTCCTCCTGCGGTTGCCGCCTCTATTCGCTGCTTGATCCATTGGCCATGGAGCGATGCTGCTGATCTTTCCCCGAACTTGCCGGCCGTAAGCGTTGGCCGCGTGGATCCTGCTACTGCGGGGACCATGACAGGGGCTCTCCGCGATCGAACCACAGGAAAGCTGTTCGGAGTGGGGTGTGCCCACGTTTTGGGAGTAGACGGCACGCAGGTTTTCTGCCCTGGCCCGTACGAAGGCCGCGCAGTCAGAAGCATTGGCCAGACCCGCTGGCATTCGATTGCCCAACTGCGTCAAGAGAGTGGCCCGTGCAATTTCGAGAGTGCGCCGCAGGCTGGCCGTCTTGATGCGGCCCTTGTAGAGATTGATCCAACATGGGCCGATGCTTCGGATTTGAGCCAACCCGCAGCCGAGGAACTTCGTTCTGTGAAACACATGGAGCCGTACAACCTAGTTCAAATCAACGGTAAGGAGAGCGGTTTCGTCAGAGCGCAGATTGCCGGCGTAGGGATCTGGAAAAGGATCTGGGTACCGGACTTTGGCACGGGTTTTGGCGGCGAGCGTTGCTTCGGTGGCGTGTTCGGGGTGATGGGTTTGAATGGCGACTTACGCCCTATCGGTCAGGGAGGTGATTCCGGCGCATGGATCATCGACTTCGACGGCTGCTCGCGTCGCTGGAACGGCATTGTGATTGGTGTACTCGGACATCGGACTGTCGCTTGCTTCGCTGATTATCTCCTGAGGGAAGCTCAGTCCCAGTTTCCCCATCTTGGTTTGACTTGAACAGACTAACGAAGGAGCAGGAAATGGCGAGACTTGTGAAGGAGCGGCCGTCGCGCGGAATAGCGTACGCGGCTGGGGAGTCTGGCGAAGATTACGTGACTCGCGTAGCCAAGTACATACCTGGCGAGATAGTTGCCGGGTACATCGCTGTTATTGCGCTTGTTGAAGCGGTTGCACCGACCGCTAAACCTACGACAACGAGCCTTATCCTCGGTTTCATCGTGTTCGTTGTCGGATGGGCCTCGACTCCGTTGTATCTCTGGAAGATTGGAAAGCCGACTGGGCAGCAGTGGTACCACTTGGTCATATCCTCCGTAGCGTTTCCTCTTTGGGCTTACGTGTTAGGGGGACCGTTCAGATCGCTGCAGGATGTTGCCGGCCTTCCCTACAGTCAACCTGTTGGGGCTGTGTTCGTAGGACTCTACAGTTGGATGGTTGGGCTCTTCGCACCAACGGCAGTCGTAAACCTTGCGGATTCCGGCGCGGCTACTGGGCAATACCCAGCGGAGAAGGTAACCAGCACAAAAAGCAACACTACTCCAAACGTTACAGAAAGGAGCGCTGTGATGGGAGAGCGAAAGGAATTAGGGGTCCATGACGTGATCCTCGCCTGCATTGCACAGAAGGCGGAAGCTGCCATTGGTGGCGCGGCGATTGACTGTGCGGACCTGGCGCTCGCGTCGCTCGCACAATGCTGCGAAGACAACAACGTCCGTTTGTCTTTGGAAGTGTACGACTCTGACACGGGAGCCTACATCCGGATTAAGCGACGCGACTATGCTAGTGTCGACGAGTACATCCGAACGATCAAGATCAAGATGGGAGCCATCAGTTTGTTCGACCAGGACAAGGTGACCGTCCCAAAGGACCTTTCGGCCCTCGTCCCCGGCGACCTTATTCTTTACCAACTATCTGGGAATCCTGATTTCACGGGCCACACAATGGTCGTGCTCACCAACGACGCCAGTGGCCAGGAAGTTGAAGTTGCCGAAGGCCACACCGGAAGTGGCTCCCCGACGCGCGGCACGTATGCTTACACGGCGCTTCCAGGCCTGTTCGGAGATACAAGCCAATTCAAGGGAGGCCGAGAATGGAAATGGAGAAACATCGAGGACCTCGCCTGAGACACGAAATGGGCAACCGTAAGCCGAGCGTTAACCGAGAGTCAGAGCCATGTACAGAATATCGATAGAAGCGTCAGTTGGTGCGCAGGCCGTGAACAATCCAAGCGACGTCGAGATTGTCGTCCGTCGGCTTAAGGATCTCGGCTTCCCGGTTCCTGCTGCTCCGACCGGTGAAGACGAGGAGACCGTACACGCCATTAGACTATTTCAAGCTGCCAAGAACGGACTGGAGAAGTTGACGTTTCCCAAAAACGATGGCCGGGTCGACAAGGAAGGCGACACGATCGATTGGTTGAATGCGAGAAACGCTCCGCGGTGGCAAGAGCTGCCGCCGGGTTCGGAGGACGCCGGATACGTCAACTTTGAGGTGGCCACCGCGATCTGGGACATCTTTGACTACGGCACGTCGTGGTTGGCGCAGACGATTGAGGACGCCGGCGCGCACTACCTGAAAAACTACCTGAAGACACACAAAGCGGCCCCGATCACCGTGAACGATGCAAGCCTCAAGAAGGGGGGGCTGGCGGTCGGCACGAAGGGAAAGGTGGAGCACAAGGGCCACCAAAGCGGCATGTCGGCCGACCTTCGTTTGCCGAGGACGGATGGAACCGCGCCGGGGGAGACGAAGACGAACGTACCGGCAACCAAGTACGACCGCAATGCGATGCGGGCGATGTTGCGGGCATTCCACGCCCAGCCCTTGTTTAAGCTCGCGTACCTCAACGACGACGTGTTGATCAAAGAAAAGTTGTGCAAGTTCCAGGCAAAACACTATGACCACGCCCACATCGAGATCAACGCACCCGCCCGTGAAGATATCGTCCTTCTCGAGGTGTTCGGGCAGTGCGTCAACCACACCGACGACTCCCTTGCCGTCTACGGGCCGCGTCGCAGCAGCGATCCGAACCCGGGTGAATTCTCGCTATACAGACTGCCGCCCCATCGACAGACGCCTAAGGGGCACTCTTACGAGGGTGTCCTGGTACCCGCAGGCCGAACGGCCGCCCAATGGAAATACATTGATTTTCTGTTTGCGGATCATGCTGGACCGGTGGCTGTACGCTACGGCGCCGGAATGCGATTCGAAGTGTCGGCTCGTGGTGCAGACGAGTACGCGCTTCCCATCGAGCAACGCGGTATTTTCGAGCCCGGTGGCTCGCCCGATTGGTTCGTACCCGCCTGGGCTCACGATGGGCCGGAGATTGCATCGCTACCGGAAGTCCCTGATGTCGAGCTAGCACAATCTGTTACCTTCGGGCGTTGCATCAACTTCACGGACGGGCCACTGGGAGTGTACGGTCCCAAAGACGTGGGCGATCCCACGATGCCAAACAAGTTGTATTGGCTGACCCAGGGGCGAATGACGCCTCGGTACTGGGATTGCGACGGCATTTTCGTTCCCAACGACATGAAGGCCGTGACACCGGATACGCCGCTTTTTGAGGGCGAGGTTGCGGTGAAATACCGTAACTTCAGCGTGGTCAACGCTTATCAGGACGGAGACACCTACGTGCTGCCTTCCGAAGCGGCGGTTTTCCAACCGGGCAACGCACACAATTGGACCGTCCCGGACATTCCGCTGGCCGAACTCAAAGACCACAGTACCGAATTGCTGGAACATGAACCGCCCATTCCGTCCGGTCACGGCCGGTGTGTGAATCGGACAAACGACACCTTGTTCGTATATGGCCCGCGTCACAGCGGTGATGATGACAGCGAGTTTACCTCGCTTTATCGGTTACCGAAGGGCGAGGAGACACCGGACAACTGGGGGTTCGTCGGACTGTACATCCCGAAAGACAAGATCGCGCGCCGCGTAGGCGCCCCGGACATCCCGGGAACCGTCCCGGGATCCGTGGCGGTCGTCTTTCCGCCATTCGGAAATACGATCATCGAAGAATTCAATAACAAGTATACGTTGCCTCCCGACTTCAACGTGTATCGGGCGAACGAAACATGCTCCGCGCGCGGCGTTCCGGCGAGCTTCCTGGCCTGGCCGAATTACGGGTGGCCGTTCTGCATCCAATGGCCGATTCCCGATCACACGTATGAACAAGCTCTGAACCAGGCCAACATTCGCCCGGTGCCCGACTCGGTGGAGATCGGGACGCCCCGACGGCGCCGGAGCGGCATCGAACGTATCGACAAGATCTACTTCGGCGAAGCCGTGGGCGGTGAAGCGACGATCGGTTTTGCCGACGCCGACCGAGAGGCCGTCGGCGCCCTCCAAACGTTGCTCCGCGGTCACGGCGCATCGGATCTTCCAAACCAGCGACAGGGAACTTTCGGAAGATACGGGCCCCTGACACAGAGGTACATCCGCAAATTCTGTCAAAGTCATAAGATCAAGTGCGATCCGAAGAACCCGGTCGTTGACCGCGTGGTCCTCAAACGCTTGATCGAAGAACCGATGCCCACACCAGTTTTCGGTCGAGTCTACGCAACGCTCGGATTGGGGCGCAAGTGGGACGCCTGGCATAAGATCCTGGAACTAGTGGGACTGTTCGAGTGCCGGGGGGAATTTGGATTCATGAATCCCAACGAGGACGACCAGGGATTGTCGTACGGCCTCATCCACTGGGCACAGCGCCAGGAACGGCTCCAAGAGCTACTCACGGTCTTCGCTGATAAACAGCCGGTTTTGTTCGAATCGGTTTTCCGGGGCAAGACGTTGGCAACCGGTATGCTGGCGCACACGAAGAAGCCTGACGGCGGGACAAAACCGGACGGAACGTCGACGGATCCGAAATTCGAATTGACAGACGACGTCTGGAAGAAGGCATTCTGCAGGGCTGCCAGGGAAGCGAGATTCCAGTCTTTGCAGATCGACACGGCGATCACACACTTCCGCGTCGATCTGTACAAACTGGTCACTGCCCGTATGCCCCGAATCAAGTCGGAACGCGGCGTGACGTTTGCTATCGACCTGGTCAACCAACATGGGCCAGACGGAGGTCCGGACATCTACGACAGCGTGGCGAATTCCGCCCTGTCGGGAACGAGCGAGCCCCAGTTGCTGGAGGCGATGGCCAACAAGTCGGTTGCGGAAGTGAGTGCAAAGTTCAGGAAGTCAACGCGCACCCGGCGCGACTGGTTTCGCACCACGTCACACCTTTCCGAAACGCCGTTCGTGGACCTGTTGAAGGATACGCCGGAAGACCACGACTAAGTGACATTTCAAGCACGACAACACGTTAGGAACGACCCATGGCAGATGTCGTTGTGCCCATCTACTGGAATTTTACCAATCAGATTCAACTGAGCGGACAACACGACGTGGGCAAGTTCACGCTGCGTGAACTGACAATGCCCACCGGCGAGTCTTTTCGGCTCGAGCCTCCGCTCGAGATTATTCAGCCCGACGATGCCGACGGTTTCCTCGAAGAAGTGCCAAGCGGGAGTGGCACCTGGGTCTTCCGCCAGCAGGCCAACGATACGCTAGTGGGGTCGACTTCGTTCGTCGTGGCCGAAGTGGAGAGCTTCCTGGGATTGGGCGTCGACGTGGATGCTACTTTGACGGCGCAGTTGACCATCCGCGTACCGCCGCTGGGATCCGAAGCCGAGGCGTTTGCCACGTTTGACCTCTCGGCGCATGTTGAGGTGGGAGCCGGCAGCGGCAATTTTTGCCCGGACATCGTATCTTTTTCGGTGACGATTCGGGACCTCCCCACGGCCCAGGACGCGCAGGGCCCGCCCGAACTCTGGTTCGGCCTGCCAGACATCGGGTTGCCCGTTCCTCGATTGCCCGTTCCCTGGTCCTTCCCTCCGTCGCCGCCGTCTTGGTTTCCCGTGCGCTGGTCGGCCTATTCGGCGAACCTCCGCGGCGTGGACGTTCGCGTGGGGTGGGAATCGTTGCTGCTGGAGGTGACGGCCACGGGCTTCACCTTGACGTTCGAGAGGTTATTCGTGGAGAGCCCCACGGGCAGACTGGAGGCCGATGTCGTTCTCGCGGTCAAGGGCGGGAGCGTGGATGTCGCCGCGTCATCCATTCGCTTGCGCGGGGAGAAGAACAAGCTGCCCCTAAACGGCTGGCACGTATCCGAAGGCTGCTTCGCGGTGCAGTGGACGGGAAGGCAGTTCGCCAACCTGTTGACGATGATCGCGCCGGGATTCGACTCCAAAGTGCTCGTCGGTGACGCGAATATTGCGGTCCGGGTGCTGACAGCCAACCGGTCGGTCAGTGAGATCAGGATCGACGTGACGGCCGCCCCGCAGCAGTTTCCCGTCGAACTGCCCGGATTTGGTGTCTCCTTGCCCGCCGGCAAACTGTTTTCCGTGGTCTACTCGTCGGCGGACGGTCCGGACCCCGCGCCGCCGCAGCACACGGTTGCGGCATTGGTGACTGTCGACGAGAACACCGTTCCGCTGCCGAGCCAACCTCCCTTTCTTGGGCCGGATAAGCCGCCACAACCATCCGCTGGAAGCTTCATCAAAGCCGCGAGCACCTTCACGTGGACGCGGTTTGACGACCGCGAATTGCAGAACGACGCCCAAGAGAGCGCGCCGCCCGATCCGCTGATTGCGGCCATTGTCATTCGCAAAGAGGAACCGATTACCCTGGCCTTGTTTGAATTGCCGCAAGGGCAGCGGCCGCGGATGCTCCGCCACTGCGACACCGAGGTCGCCCCGATTTGGAAGCAGGTGGTAAACGATGCGGGCGATGAGGTGTGGAAGGCCCAATGCCACCGCACCCCGTGGCAGACGTTTTCGCTGGACTCAAAGGGGTGGGCATTCCGCTTCGCGCTGAGCGAGGCACTCCTCAAGAAGTTCGAAATGCCGTTTCTTCGCGGCGAAACCAATGGAATCGGCCAGGTGGTCCGCGTCCGGGACTACGAACTGAACGAGATCGATTTCCAGGAGTCGACGGTCCGCGGCGAGCTCACACTGGAGTTCATCGTCGGTCCCTTGATGCTGAGTGGGCCGATCAAGATGAGTTTCAATTGGGAGACGTTTGCGTTTGAGGTCGACCACGGTGAGGGCCTCGATCTGACGCTCCAGGAGGACCAGGAGTTTAATTTCCTCGGTTTGATCTGGACCTTCAAGAAGCGACTCGACGGCAAACCCTTCTTCAAGTTGGTCACGGCCGATGCGGATTACAAGTTGATTCAACTGGATGGCAGCGAGATCGAGCTTCGTTACACGCGGGCCACGACAGAAGACCAGCCGATTGTCTTCACCGTATCGAATTTCGAGATCAGCGAGGCGGGAATCGGCCTCACCGCGGACGTCACGGAGGACCCTGCCAAGTTAAACGGCCTGGAGACGGAATTTCGCTTCACCGAAGGCCGGTTCCAGATTAAAGAGAATCGCATCCTGTCCTTTTCCATCGCGGGCGGCGGACCACTACCGCCGGCCCTGGTCGGGGAAGCGAACGCCGCGATTACGCTGCAATTCGAGCAGCAGGGGGACACGCTGGCGCTGGTGCGCGGCGCGGCACGTGTGGATGGCAAGAAGATCGCCTACTGCAAGAGTAACCGTTTCGAATTCACGCTTGAGTCGCTCACATTGGAGTTCGTCGACGACGGATCGTACCATCTTTTTTTCCGAGTCACGGCTACGGCCGAATACAAGCCGCAGCGTGGCGACGATAACTCGGGGTTGCTGGGATGGCTGCCCGGGGTCCAGATTCGCCTGGTCGACTGTCCCTTGACCGGCAATGCCAGGGTGATTGCGGAGCACGTGAAGTTCAAGGTGAAACTGCAGGAACCGGCCGCGTTCGACATATTTGGCTGTTTCCAGATGGAAATCCGGGGGTTCGGCTTTCTTCCGCAGTGCGACAAGTTCGACGGCGACGGCGCGCTCGTCCTGTCCGGCCAACTGCTGTTTGCCCAAGGGGGCGGAGACGCAATCAGCGGGAAATTCGACTTTCACGACCTGTACATCGGTCTTCCTGAAAGCGGAAGTCTGGTCCCCCGATTCTACATGAAGGGCCTGGGACTCATGATCCAGGCCGGCAACGTCAAGTTGGGGGCCTCGGTTTCGCTGATCGAGAAAGGTGAAGAGGTCGCGCCCGGGTTGCCCGGCGACGGCTTCCGGGGGAAGGGCTACTTGCACATTGGCGGACTGCCGCCGATCGACGCCACCTTCGCGTTTCTCCGCGTGCGGCGGCCGGAGGACGGTCGTTGGGTGCGGGCTTGGTTCATTTACCTGGAAGCTCGCCAGATGAGCTTCAAGATTCCCGTCGTCGAGATATTTCTCCGCGAAGTGGGCTTGGGATTAGGCTACCGCTACACGCTGGCCGGCATCAAGACGGCCGACCAGATCGACGACGTGAAGCTCTTGATCGGTGAACTGAAACGGATCTCGCGGACGCAGGGCAACCTGGCGGATCATCGCAGTTGGGCGGTCGACGTGGAACCACCCGGTCAGAAGCCGCGGATCACCGTCGCCCTCCGCGGTTTGTTTTCGCAGACGTCGGCGGCCAAGACGGCCTTCGAATGGAACCAGGAGAAGGAAAAGAAACTGGCCTGCTTGTTTCTGCTCGATGCGGTCGTCGCCCTGCGCAGCGATTTGACGTTTTTTATGGTCGCGCGGGGCTGGCTGAACACGAACTATGCGGAGTTTCGTGAATCCGTCGACAGCCCAGGGGGCACCTTGCACCGGCGGCCCCTGGTGAGCGGCTACGTGCTCCTGTCGCCGCGGCAAAAGCGGTTCCTGGCCCACGTCGCTTCCAACCCCGAGGGCGAATTCGGCAACAGCCCGCCTGTACCCGACTTCCTGAAGAGGGCGGTCAAGCAGAGTCGGTTTTCCGCCACGCTGCTGATCGAACCGGGGCTGGTACACGCCGAATTGGGATGGCCTAACATGCTGCAATGGAGCGACGGAATCCCAGACAAGAACAATCCGATTCTGATGGCCGAATTTCGCGGCGGTGCCATCTTCCGCACGTCGCGCGACGAGTTGGTCACGGGGCTCAGCTACCTGGCGACGGGCAAGTTGAAATTTGACGCGCACGTGGATGCCGGTTGGGTGGGAGCCTCGTTGTCGGCGACGGCAAGCGTCTCGTATGGTGCGCGTTACATCGGCGTGCTCGACTACAACAACCTGTCGCGGTCGGCCTTCTACGGCGGGATTGGCGTCGAGATCGATATCCGGGTAAGCGTCAAAATCTGGGTGGAGATTGACACTTGGCTGGGATCGTACACCGACCACTGGAATATTGGCTTCGACATCAATTTCACGGCTTCTCTGGAAGTAGGCGTTCTGGGCAACGGGTCCATGGGCCTGCAGGGCTCCGGCACGTTCACGCTCAACACTCGCTGGAAGTCGCTGCACTTCAGCGTAGGATTCAAAGTCAACGACGGAGCGGTCAAGACGGCGCGACGGATCACCGAGCGATTCTTGCACATCGGCCTGGAAGCCACTGATGTCGACGCAATTCCCGGAGTATCGAGGAAGAGCAGGTCGACCTTCGAGAGCTTGGGGGGCGCCCCGGTTGAAGGAAAACGCAGAAGCGGCCCCCGGTCCATCGGTGTGGAACAACTCTCCCGCGGAAACGGACGCGCCCGCTCTCGGTCTTCGCTCGCCGGCGCCGGATCTGCGGACGACGTTGGCGAAGCGATCACGGCGGGCGAGGTCGCCTCGGGGGAGAGCGCAGCGGCGGAGATCACAGCCGAAGAAGCCGTTTCGGAATTCGTGGCGCCTGATTACATCTTGCTGCAGAAGGTATCTCGCGGAACCGCATTCTTCACGCTGTTGCCGCGCGACAGCCGCCAGCCAATGATTTCCGGTCCCAGGGCAGGCATGATCACCGAAGGCTTTTTCGCTGTGCCTCCGTCCGAGGGCACGGACGTCGTACACGATTATGCCTGGACACTCCCGCAACTGGATGAAGACGTCATCATCCAACAATTCTTGCCGGAATCCGGGACGTGGCAGACATTGACGCCCGACCAAGGAATCGTGCGGTGGAAGATGGCTTGGAATCAACCTTACCAGGAGCATACGGAATTTGCCAAACAAGACGGTAGTGCGAGGGAATCGGCAAGTCTTCGGGTGAAGCATCTGTTGCGCACGGGATACCTTGGCTCCGCGTCGAGTGCTGGGAATCCGCAAGATGCATTGGATAGTTTCGTCCCCGAACGCGATCCGGCACAGTGGCCCGAGGAGGGGGAAGTGACCGACGAACGAATGGACAATCCATCGGATGCCGCGTTCGAGTCGGCTGTCCGGGGAGCCCAGGAACAGTTCGAATCGGCACCGTATTTTCGCCATGACGTGCGCCGCTCGCGGTACTCCCAGCAATTGGCCAAAGCCCTCGATCAGCGGCATGACATTTACGGCACGAATAAGCCGTTTAACGCCCTCGATCCTGATCTTGCGGATGCCGCGGACGAGCCGACACAAGATCAACAGGCCATCCAATTGCGGAGTGTGGTTCTGCAGCAGATGGTGGCCGACTTGCGGCAACGGGTCGAAGCTTACAGTCGCGGCGAGGCGGGGAATTTCGAACAAAGCGTGGGCGGCATGCTCGGGATGACGTTTCGCATCATGCGGAGCAGCCGTATGTTTGCGGCAGGCGACTTGGTACCGCATTTGAATAGTGCCGGCAGCCAAGCCGCAAAAGAGGCGATCGCGGGCGCATTGGGCCTCCAGGTCGATATTCGCGTGGACGAAATTGAGGCAGACGCTCTCTGGCAGGTGACCGACCGCCGTGTTTCGCTGACCCTGGTGCGCATCGACGACAACACCCTCTGCATTCCAGCAGCGCTTCGCTCGATCGAGGACTCGCTCCAGGCGAACGGCGATTCGGAAGACTGGGGCAAGATCTGGCAACGGCGGACTGTGGACGAAGTCGAACCGGTGGTGACCGGCGTGGAAGGCCGGCAGGTCACCCTATACAATTCGCGGCAGCGCAGTTTCGCGGTCAACCGGGCCCGCGCCGAAGATATCCGCAAGTTTGAACACGAGCACACGATCGCCCTCGGCTGGAAATTGACGTGGTCGGTGGAACCAACCGACGATGACAACGCGGACGACCGAGACGCTCTGCAAAACGACTCGCCCGAAGACCATCTCGCCTATTACCAGGTTACGCGGCGACGCTTGGACGACGCGACCAGCGAGACTCAGTTCAAGGTGCGCAGCATCGATCCGCTGGTGCGCGAGCCGAAGGCTGGCGACGAAGCGTCATCCTACGTGGTTCAACGAATTCGATCGCATTTCCAGATCGTCAATCACTTCCCGCCCGAAACGTCCGGTCCGCTGACGCGACCGGTCCAGTATCTATACACCGTAACGCCGGTCGCCATGGACGGTACGCTGGGGCAAACACGTACCATCTTGGCCAAGCGGCCGCCCTCCGTCCCGCCCCCGGTGCCGACCGATACCCGTTTCGAGGTGCTGTACAGTTCCGACCGGCCCGCGGAGTTCCTACAGGAAGACCGTTTTTGGACCACGGAAGACAGCGAGCATCTGGTCGATGAGTTGAACAGTAACGGGCCTTTTGAAAGACTCCACCGGCTAAGAAGTTCCGTCGGTCTCGCCGCGCTGCCCGGCGATGCGGCCGTTACCGTCGAGCCACTTGAACAGTCGCACACGTGGCGGGTCCAGGTGAAAGAGAGCGGCGAGGGTGAGCCAGTCGTCGAAAAGTCGTTTCATCTGTATTTCGTCAAGGCTGAAGGCAACGCAACGGGTGCCTGGCGCATCTTGGGTGAGGCGGACAGCCAGTTTCAGCGCCGGCGGCAGGCACGCATTCAGCAACCGGACCGGATTCTGGTCCGCTGGACGCAACCGGAAGTCGCCGTGGGGCAAAATGCGGTCGGCGTGGATCGCTACCGTCTGTTGTTCCGCCGCAGTGCCACGCTTCCGGCGGGCTACTACGGTGTCGATTCCGACGCGCGGGGCGTCGTCAACTCGGGAACCCCGGCGACAAACGCCCGCCCTTTGCGGACCGATCGGGTGATGCATTGGAAGGCTGCCGTCGGCGAAACTGCGCGGGTTCGCGTCCGTGAACTGGATGGACAGGCTGTATTCTTCACTCACTTGCATGTGGAGGAACTCCGCGAACTGGGCGTGCTGCCGCCGGCGGACGGAACTGCCAACAATTGGCGGCCCGAGGCTTGGGAGATCTTCTTCCAGACCGAATCGGAAACCGGAGTTCGTTCGTCGCTGACCCCGGTCCAGGTGGTCCTGCAGTTCGCGTCACAGGAGAAGATCGACCGAATTCGAATCCACGAAAACCAGCTCGATGACCGCCCCATCCCGCCGAACGAGAGCGATGTTGAACAACGAGAGGCGGCGATCCTGGAATGGATGGCCCGTCCCGTCCTCTTGCCAACACTCCCCGCCCACGACGCAGGCCGGCGAATCGGATACGCGTTTGTCCCGCAACCAACTCTGGCCGAATCGTGGCGGATTGCTGATGGCGGCCGGCTCGTCGAACTTCGATCCGATGCCGCCGGTTTGAGGGTATTGCATGCCGGTGCGCCGGACGTCTTGCCTGCGGAGTTGAAGGAGGTCCTGCCGAACAAGGATACGGGTGAAGTCGAAGTACCCGCCGCATGCCGCGAGGCGCTGGCAGGTGTCGGTATCGATCTCACCGTGTCCGCCAGGGTGAAACGCAAGGAAAACATTGGCAAGTTCCTGCCGGTAGGATCGCCCTTGTCCGAACTGGCGTTCGATTTACATCCCGACGGTCATCGGGCCGTTCGTTTCGTGTTCAACCAGGGGCCGAGCGGCGATTCGAAGACACCGCTCGATTTGCACGCCGGTTTTCGCCTCCTGCGGTTCGACGCGCTGGCCCATTCTCCGGACCGGCTGGACCCAGGGAGTCTCGATACGTGGGAGCGATTCATCCGGCAAGCCGATCTGCAAACCGTGCAAGAGATCGAATTGGCCCCGGCCGATGATCTCGACAACCTGCCGGCCGACACCAATAGTCCACGAATCTGGGAAGCCTGGTACCCCAGCGAGATGCGAAGACTCAACCTGTTCGACACCATGCAGAAAGAGGGGCGTGGAGTGGAGCAAGCAGAGACCAACCGGTCGCCTTGGTTCTCTTGGCGCGAATCCGAACTGGTCTGGCCCGATCCACTGGTTAGTGAACCGGATGATCCCAACGGGCTCGCCCTCTTCCGCAAAAACACCGAACATGGCCCGCTGTTCTGGCAGCGGGCCCGGCACGCATTGCTGGACGAGATTCTGACTCGCATGGAATTCGAAGTCCTGGGGACGGTGGACGAGAAGACGGAATCGGAATGGACGCCAGACGACGGCCGGCAACTGGTTGCAGAATTGAACGTAAAGGACACCGACCATATCGACAAGAAACTTCCATTCTTACGGAAGTTGCTTGAAGATGTGTGGCAAACCGAGCCTCTCCCTGAAGAGGCATTCGTCACGGTGACGGATCCCGGCACGCGGTGGCGGGTGCTGCATCCTGACGGGAGTTCTTTCCATGTGGAACGTCGGGTCGCGGTCAAGGTGGGTCAGGACCATGTTAATCGTTGGCGACTTGAGAAACTGATTAGCGATGGTGATTCTGCACCCCTGTTGGAGATCATCGCCCATCCGTGGGGCACGGCGAAGACGTTCGATGAAGCCATGGCGGCCTCGGACAACGATTCCGATCCGTACGGTTGGGGGCTGCTGCAACGGATGGGGCTGAGCGTGACGTTCTGTTTGCGAAATCCGGACGAAAACACGTTCGTCGACCGCGACGGGGTACTGCAGCGACTGCAACGAGCCGTCGAGGATTCCTTGGGATTAGAGGTTTTCAAGTCTTTTGCAGACCATCTCTTTGCCGAAGTGCTCTACCGTCCCGACCGGCGAATGAAGGTCAAGGAAATCCACGACCTGCCGGAAGGCTCGGACGCCAGCGACCTCTTGACCATTATCCAGGTCAGCCTCCGGCCGCGGATCAAAAAGGCATCTCAATATGACGTGTGGACGATCGTTGCCCCGGCAGATGACCAGTCGCTACGTGGCAAACGGGTGACGCTGCGGATTAAACGCCCGAATTCGCCTCGGCCTTGCGATGTGGTCTTGAATCCCGGAGTACCCGGGGCATCTGTCGTAGTCGAGGGTACTAGTGATGACAACGCAGCGACGCGTCTACCAGTGACGATTCCACGAGAAGGAAATCTGAAGTTGATCTTCCGCGGCGGCGACATGCCAACGGAAGTTGCGGCGGTGGAGGCAGAGTTGGCTCCCGAGATCATCCGCTTGGACGAGGACCTTCCGCCCTGGGAATGGGTGTCGAGTCATTTCGATTGGCCGAAGACCGATGAGGGCGATCAATGGCGCACATGGTTCACCTCCGAGTTCGAGCGCTATGTCGAGGCACTCGGTGCCACCCACGAAACGGAGGCTCACGCGAGTTTCCGCAAAGCGAACATTGAAAAGAAGAAGAAAGAGTTACAGGGTCCCGTCCGCGAATGGCTCGTCCGCTTTTTCAATTACAGTGGTGACGCCGACGAGTCCGGGACGAAACAGTCGGGGCCTTGGATGGCCTCGGCCTACCCGCGATCTCTTTCTCCGGCAACAGTTACCCCCGATTCATCCGGCCGCATCGCTTACGACCATTTTGTCGACGACCAGCTGGCCACTGCGGCTCGGCATTTCGTCGTTCCTCGAGGCCGTTACGACAAGCTCTGGGAGTTCGTAGCGGGTTCGAAGGTCTTGACGGACGATACGGCGAAACGCCGCGAAAGCCTGGAACGACTGGACGCACTTCCCCCGCTGTCGCCGGGTGGTGTGGACCTCGCCTTCCCGCGGATTCGACGGGTCACGGCGCCGATCGTGAAACTCTCAAGCCGTCTGGACGGGCCATCGTCGCCCGGGCGAGCCGCCCCGCCGGGAGTTACCTGGGAGGTGATTCTCGACCGGCATCCGGAGCAAGCGCTGAAGGAAAGCAATCATCAACTGCAGGCGAGGCTGGAATTCCACGACGTTGTCTGGTCGCGCCTGCGCCGCTTTGCCTATGCCGCCCGCTTGGAGGAATTACAGGAAGCTTTGTTGCAGCGGCACAAGTCCGACTGGGGTGTGAAGAAGCCGGATAGTGCGTTCTTGCACGTGCCAAACCCCGACGACCCGAAGGCCAAACTCACGTTCCGCGTCGACGGAGATACGTTGATTAATGCCGAAGAGATCGCGGGAAAAAGCAACCTTAAGATTCGCGCCGTTGTCAGGCGGCTGAGAGCGGAACTAGCAAAGCCGCAGCACGGTCTTCAGGACCGGGTCCACGTTCGGATCGTGGAGAATGCGTCCGGCGAACTGGTCCTACTCTTCTCCGCCACGGAAGACCTGAGTATCGAGCTTCATGACGAGAATCCGGATCACAAGTTGACTGCCTTAGGGACCTTCAAACAATTGCTGGAGGTGCGTTATGTGGAAGACCAGCTCGACGCCTCGGTCGAACTGGCCGACTTCCCGCGTGAACCGCAGGAACCCCAGCCACCGGGCAAGTTGCTCGCCGATGATTGGTTGGAACAACGAGGGCTGATCAAGACCGACGTGCTGACTCCCGAGGTGCGTCGGATGCTCGACTTGCCTTTGCGGCTCCCGCGGGGCCCGGCGGGAAACATGGTCTATCAGTTCGATGCCATTCCCTACTTCTACACGCAGCGGTTACTGTTTGCGGCCCGGGCAGGTCACAAGGTCTCGCCAGTCACCCGGTTGGATCATTCCGATTTTCATTATGAATCGCCGATTCCGGAAGCCCTGATTGATGGCATCGAAATAATCGACGGCGGCACCGGCGACGCCGTTCGCAAGCGGCGCATTGAAATTGCGCTGGCCCGCTATTGGGACTGCCTGGCGACGGACACACAAAATCGCTGGAGTAGTGAATCCCCGCAGGAGGCGGGTACGGCGCTGGCCGTGGCCGGGACGGCCATTCTGGCGGGCGGCCGGTTCGGCACCGTGCATCGGTTCGAGGACGGCAGTGCCCCTTCCGTTGACTCCCGCCATCAGGGACGCGTGACCGACATCAAGGTGGAACCGGACGGCTCGCTTGCGGCGTCGATCGGTCAAGACGGCGTCGCCTTGATGTGGGAACCCGGGGGCGGCAAAGTGAGCCAGCTCGACATTTCCCAGGCCCGCTGCCTGGCTTGGTCGGACCAAGTCCTGGCCGTGGGAGACGCCCACGGCGAGGTTCATCTGATTGATCCCGAGGACGAAAGCGTCACGGCCCAGCGGCGCGTGTTTCCTGACGGCGTATCTGCGCTGCTGGTCGACGGCACAGGTCACGTGATCTGTGGCAGTGCGGCTGGGCAGATGGCGCGGGTGGCGCCCGATCTGTCATCGCAGGTCTTGTGGGAGACCGGGCAGACCGGCGCCCCGGCGGCTTTCGCGGCTTCTCCTGATTCGACGCGTCTCGCGTCGGTGGGTGACGACGGGCGCCTGCGGATTTGGGAAATTGCATCGGGCACGGTGTTGCACGAGACCGAACTCGGCGTGCCTCTCACGGATGTTGTTTTTCTCAGCGATGCCAAACTCGCGGTCGCAACGTTGCACGGAGAGGTCTTCGTGGGGCGCGTTGACGGCTTTGACGTGGGCGGGCAGCCGGTTGTGGACCATGGTGCCGGCACCACGCGTGTCGTCGCGACACCGGATGGCTCGACCCTGATCACTGTGGGGGCCAACGGACGGGTCTGCCGTGTTGTGGTGGGAGAACCCGACGCGCCCACGTTGGGCATTCTCGCCTCCGGTACGTTTGCGTCGCTTCCCGACTGCGATGTGATTTATCAATACACACTGGTCAAGCCCGGCCGCGTGATCGAAACGGTCGCGGAAGTGGCTTTCGATCCATTGCAGGCGGAAGGCTACGTGGCTCGCAACATTGGGCTTGGCTACTCGACGGAAGTGCAATTGCTGAAACCTCCCAGTCTCGGTGACCCCCGAATGCGGATCGTCACGCTATTCGGACGCGATCCGGCCGCCGACCCCGAATCGGTGACTCACCGGGCCAGCTCGCAGCACGCGTTCGGGCCGCCGCCTCTTACCGGAACGGCTTCCTTCCTGCCGCCGCACACCTACCGGTTGCACTTGGTGGGCGCAACGTCCGAGCAAATGCGTCAGCAGGCCGATCAACTTCTCGCCGATCCGGATCGCCCCGTGGATCCCTCGTTCCGCGAAGCCGTTCGGCAGTTGCTGCGCCAGGAGGCGGATTGTACTCGAGAGACCCAGGTATTCGATCGCGATAAGTCGTTCCGCAAAACATTCGCGGAGGGACCCGTATCGTTGTCGCTGGTCCGCCGCGTGGAATCGTTGGGGTTGCCCCTCAAGTTGCGCGGACGCATGACCAAGCTGACGGAAAAGGAATTCAAGATCGACGACGGCGACCGATCGCATCGGATCGAAGTGCAGGATGACGATACCGTCAACCTCTCCTGGTGTGTCCGCGACAACATCGTCGATGCCTCGATCGGCCTGGAGCAATTGGCCGAACTGCCGCCGTGCCGGGGTGTGTTCCAGGAGTCTCCAACACCACCGTACGATGTGGATCGCGACAACGCTGACACGAACGGCGACGGCATTCCGGACTGGCGCACGGTCACCTGGGTCGGTGCCATGTCCGCGGAACAGTTGCGGGTGCTGTTGCGCCAGGAACTCGACGCCAATGATAACGCCAAGGAAGCGGGGTGGGCGGTCACCTCGGATTTCCGGAGCACGTTCAATAGTCTTCTCGCATCGTTGCAGCAACAGGAAATCAGGCTGGAATTCGCAGGCGACGCCCCGGACCCGACTGAAATTCCGGCGGAACTGGCGGGGCGTTTCTCCCTGGAGGCAAACGGCACCCAGGAGATCGTTTGGCGGGGACTGATCCTAACGCCGAATGCGGGCGCCATCGAATTTGCCGACAAGAGTCCCGAGGAACTTGCCGAACTCGATCAGATAAATGTCGATGCCCTTGACGTAGTGATCGGCCTGCTTCCCGGCTCGGATTTCGCCGCCAAGGCCGGTGCGTTGAAAGCGCAATTGATCGGCGACGTGGGGCAACGCGTCACGATCGAGGTCCCGATCGTCGACGCAACCTGGCAACCCCGGCCAACCGGCGCCGACCTTCAGGCGTCTTTCCCGCTGCTTGCGGGAGCCCTGTTGCCGCGTCGAGTCGTGCTGGCGTTCAAGGGCGTGATGACGCAATCCGAAGCCAGGCAATTGAGGACGTTGGCAGGCAAATCGAAAGTGGGCGCCCCCACGGGCGACCAGCGGGCGTGTGACGAACTGTTCACAAGTTCGGTGAATTCCGGCCTGGACGGTGCGCGAATCGAGGTTCGAACCCGGCGGAAAGCTGCCGCGATGGTGTCGCGCGAGGTCGATGCGGTGATTGATGATTGAATCCAAACCACAGGTGAAACCCATGGATAAAAAGCGAATCACGTGGTCGCCCCAGGGGGATCTGCGCACCATCGGCCAGTGGCTTGAAGACCGCGAAATCACGGTTTTCGGGCCCCGGCGGCCAGGTGCAGAGGATACGCCGCAAACGCTCTGGGAGGCCACGGCGAAGCTGATGCATGTTGAGCCGCTCGACACGCGGTTCATCGATTTTTCGGATTTCGAGATACACGCTCATGACCCGGGCGAACGGGACGGAGCCGAAGGTCAACCCACCGCGGCCAGGGTGCTCGACAATGGGCGGACCTTGGAGCTGGCGGGAAACGCCTGGAAGGCGATTGAGGTAAATCACCGGATTCAGCGCGACACGGTGCTTTCCTTCGAAATCGACGTTCCGCATGAAGGGGAGATCCATGGCGTGGGCGTCGCGCAACGACTCGCCGGCAACTCGAATACGCGGCTGCTGCAGGTCCACGGAACGCAGGACCACCATCAGGTACGGCGAGTCGGCACTTACTCGGGCGGAACGGTGCATTTCGAGATTCCCATTGGGAGGCATTTTCCATTGGGGACCTGGAAGTACTTGCTCTTCGTGAGCGACGACGATGCGAACGGCGCCAGTCTGACCCGGTTCTCGAACGCCCGCTTGTACGAACGGACGGCGATGGCCGAGCACGGAATCCGCAGTCTGTTCCTGTGGGATCGTCACCACCCGGAAGACGCGCGCGAGCATTTTGCGGGGTTGCTATCTGCCCGGGTGAGCCTTTCTGGCGTGACCGTCCATCTGCCCGGGGGCAGCTTTTCGTGGACGTCCGCCGATGAGACCTTCGAGGGGACGTTGGGATTCGTTCAGTCCAGGATCCCCCCACGGGAAGTGGATCTGGTGCTGGCAGTGGATCCGAGTTCCTGGCACCGGGTAGACCACGGCGGCCACGTGCACGCGCACATTCACGACGCCACTTGCGTCGGCGGCGAAATCGATCTCGATCTGCTCAAGTTCGAAACAGCCGACGGAAGCGGCGCCGCATGGTCACAGGCACTCGGTGGCCTTGGCGCCACCCTGGACGAAGACGACCGCCCCGCCGGGGTGCGCGTTTCGCCTTCGGGTGTCTCGCTGACCGGGCGACCTGTCTTCCCCTGGGCGGATTCCGGCACGGACGTCGCAGCGCCCCTATTGATCTCGCTCCCGTTTTATGGATCGGCACCTGACGCGGACGCCTCGTTATACGTAACGCTGGACCACGAACGGCTGCGCGCCGCCCGCTTTGCGGGTGCGCGGGCGGAGCTGGTGGCCGCGTTCAACCAGCTCGATCGGATCACGCGACTGCCCTCCCTCGTCCCCGGGCAGTCCGACCAAGGCCCCCGGTGGGTATCGCTGACGCTCACCCGGTCCGAGGGGCTCCCGGAGTTTCACTGGGAATTGGATGCCCAGGAGGGTGTTCCCCGGCTGCCGCTACACTTCGAGCCCGGCCCCTGGGAATTGGGGCTGTCGGACGACAACCGTATCGAACGGGCCGCGCGGGCCAACTTGGCGTGCTTTCCGCAAGTGACGATCGATGGTCAGCAGGATTCATTGATCCTGACGATGCGGCGGACGCGGCCGGCGGCGCAAAGAGAACCGGATCTGTCGGAGTTCGAGATCAATGCGGAACACGCCGATCAAGATGCACCAGCGGAAGTGGACGACGAGTCGCTGTTGGAATTCAAGGTCATTGCCGAACACGCCGACAAGGACGCCCCAACGGAAGTGGATGACGAGTTGCTGGCTGACACGATTGAGCTGACCGAGTCCAGCATCCACATCGCTCACCCCGAACGGTTCGCGGTCGCCGACGAAGCGAAGATCGGCGCCGCCTTGGCCAGCTTGGAGGCCTTGGCAGCGGCGGACGACCTCCCGTCGTTTCGCCTTGCGGTAGCCAGAATCGCGGCGGCCTTGCGGCGACTGACGAGTCGCATCACGTATGAGTTTGCCGCTGCAGACAACGCGCCTGCGGAGAGTCTGGTAGCGACGCGGCTGCCGCTCGGCTATGCGCCCGTCGAGACGGCGCAGTTTCTGCGCGAGCAGGAACAGCTACCCGCACCGCGGCGCGGCGATGACCAGGTCACGGCGGAGGATTGGGTCCAACCGGCCACGTTGTGGGGGTTCGTCAAAATGGAGGACGGCTGGCTGGAACTCCCATTCTTGAATGTGACCGACCAGATGTACGTCGACTTGCTGGACCCGCCCGGTCCGGCCCCGATGTCCGTCGTGTCGGGAGCCGCCGTCTTCTCGAACCAGCGGGCGGGTTCCCAGCCGGTGAGCGAACAGCCTTGGAGTATGGCGATTACGGATGTGGCCGAAGTGAGCGGGAGGTTTTTCTTCGCGAAATCGGGCGACGCGTATCAACTGGCGAAGGTTGAGCAGTTACGATTCGATCGGCCATCCGCAACGTGTCAAGGACTCGCCTGGCTGGGTACGCAAGCCCGCCGCCCCGAGGACGCCCTGCCGGATCTGGACAACTGGCTGGCCGGACTGCGGCCGCTCGAATTGCGGACGATGGACGCCCAAACACCCGCACCAAGCCCCTTCACCTTTGAACTGAACGATCATACGATGACGCCCCGGGCAGACCAGCAACGCAGCGGGTCGGAAACCGGCGAAGCGCTGGCCGGTTGGTCCCTCACGGTGCGACCCAACGAAGACCCCAGCCTCCTCCGTGAGCCGCGTGTCCTGGAACCACCCGTCACGAGTGGCGACCCCATGCCGCCCCAGGGCGTGCGGCCCCTGGGGCACGCCGGGATCTTGTCCTGGCTGCTGGCCGCGGGGCCCTTTTCCGAGAAGTTCCTGGTGGGGCCGGACGATGCCGCCGATCTCCCCGCGGAACCGGCCTTCAGCCGCGACGACCAACCGCCGCTGATCTGGCGGCGGCATCCCTCGCTGCCGGTGATTCAATCCCTCCCGCTCGTTCAGGCGGCGGGCAGCACCGACCATCCGGCCGCCAGCCGCGAATTGATCCCGCTGCAAGTTCGGCTCGTACCGTCCCAGTTGTATCGCCAAACAGGGAAGCAGCAGACGCTCGAGAGCCGTAAGTTGTGGTTTCCCGCACCGTTCACCATCGGCGTCAAATCCGCAGAATCAGCACCGCACAGTCTTGGGGCACTCAAGTATCCGGTGATCGTCTCGGGATCGGCGCAACGTGCGTCGGACGCGGGTCTTTCGGAGGCCATCGCGTCTCTCTCGCACGTCTGCGGCGCATTCTTGACGTTGCCCGGCTGGTCCTGGTATCCGCACGAACGCGGACGCCCCTGGCAGGAACTCTGGCCCGTTGCGGACAGATGGTTGCCAGCCGGTTTGCGGGTGCAATGCCATGCGGGTCTGCCGGTGCTGGATCAAACGACGGCGTTGGCCGGACTGAATGAAACACGAACCAGTGACGCGGCGCAGAACGCCGGTTCACGAGCGCAGGCGATTCCGGATGAGGGACAAGACGCGGCGCTGACGCGCGATCGCTACCCGGCTCACTGGGCCCAGTTGAACGAACGGGCTCGGTTTGCCGAGTGCGCCGCCCAACTGATGCTCGTGAACCAGGGCAACGGGAATGGCCTCGTATTCGACGCCATCGTTGAACCGGCCACGTGGACCGCCGCGGGCACGGCCGACCCGGTGTTCCCGGGAAAGATCACCCTCAATGACGAAAACACGGGTACCTCGATCAAGTTCGAGGGCATCGATGGCTTGCGCGGCTTCCACGGTTTCTTTCACCCCCTCGACGACGGTCGATTGACCTTCGACAGTGCCGGCGGAGAGTGGACCGTGATCGCGGGTAGTTTGGAGTCCGTTTTCGCGCCGACCGATTCCGGAGGGGAATCCATCCGCGACCAGCGCGGTTGGCGGCGGGAGTTCGCGTCGACCCATCCGTCCAACGCGATGGTCGTGGCCAAACCGCTTACCTCCGATCGGCCGGGCCTCGGCGGCGATTATATCCTGAAGACGTTGCTCAAGTCGCTGCGGTTGCAGGCCGGCCGCCAGTCGCACGACCAGGCCACCATTTGGCACTTCGGTTTCACCGACCTCCCCTTTCGTGCAGACTCCAATCAGTTTGACTCGTCGCGTCTGCGTTCCGATCTGGCCGAGGATGTCAACGATCCGGCCATGTCGGCTGCCGACCGGGCCCCGCTCACCGACTACCAGTGGTCGCTGGCGGGCGAAGACGGGGCATCCGCCGAGACTCTCCGAATTGCGGGCGTGTTCCCCTTTTTCCCGTTGCGGTTGGCTGCCGTTTTGATGGAGGGGGGATTCGTCGATCAGGTGAGCATCGTCGGACGACTGCAGTTGCCGTTCCAGGCCGAAAAAGTGAACGGGCTTGTGAGGCACCGCGAGGCGACGGAGGTTTCAAACGCTGTCCGATTGACGTTCCGCCGGTCCGGCGCAGGAGACCTGGTACTGGACGACATCGCGGCGGAAGACGGAGAGCTTTTGCTAGCAGAACCTGGGCAGAACGAGCACGTCAAAACTCGTCGTGTCAGCGTGCCTGCGGAATTGCAGTGGCCGCTGGTCAGTGAGGATGAGCCGAAATCGGATCCAGCGGAGGCTGCCTCCTTCCCGGTCCTGCACTTGATGCCGGAGGGATACCGGTTCACGCTACCAGCCTCCCACGCCGATGCGCTGCCTGCTCGCGGCGCGGAAGAGGTTGCCGTGCCGGAGTCCCTGCGAGGCGCTCTCGCGGAGCGTGGTGTCGAAATTGCCGGGAATGCCAGAATCCAGCACTCGGACGACTACGGGTGGCAGGTCATGCCCGGCGACCTGCGGCTGGCGATCGACTCCCTCGGGTTGTCGGTATTCGTCACGAACGGCCCGTCGTCCCCGCCGATTGATTACGCCGAATCGGACGGGACCAGCCAACTGATCTTGCGTAACGTCGTGCTCACCTTTTCCTTTCAGGGAGTCTCTTGGACCTCGCCGCTGGTTGTCGGGGAGACCGACCAGGACAAACTGGTCGTTCCTTTGAATACCGCCTCCGTGCCAATCCAACGAACCTTGCCGGAACCCGAGGATCAGCCGCTGTTCGGTTACGGTCGCCGTGTAACTCTGCAATTGCAGCCAGACGCAGGCGGACGGTACCGTCACCAGGTCGAACTGCGATTCGTGGCCCGGTGGGGAAAACGGGATCAGCCGCACGTGTGTTTCCGCGTCGATTGCCCGATTATTCCGCACGAGGGAGCGACCCCTGACATCTCGGCGCGACTTGTGCAATTCAAGACCAACCAGGACGCCTCCAGCAATCAATGGTTGTTGAACTGCCACGACGGGACCAAGAGTTTCGTGCAACGAGATATCTCAGACAGTGTGTTGGAGTTTGCCTGGACGGGGTTTGTCCCCGCTGAAAACGACGTGGCCCAGCCGCACCGCTTGCAGGTCTTGCCCGGCTTTCACCTCCGCGATCCGTCCGGCACGGAGGAGGACCTGGAGCAGCCGAAAGGGTTTGCTGCGATGGCCTTCGACGTTGAACCGCGGGCGGGCCAAGAACCGCGGTTCGGCGTCCAGACGGCATTCTCCGAAGCGCTCATCCCCTGCCGCTGGGGATCGAGTTTGCCCTTTGGCGATGGTGCTACGGATGGAGATGGAATAACTGAGGAACAACTCTACAAGTCCACTTCCGGCCACGTGTATGCCGACGTGACCTGGGACTATCGGCCCGGGCCCGCCGAGGCTCCCTGGGCGATCGACCTTCTGCTCAACGGTTTTCTCGAACTGACCAACCTGGTTTCGTGGCCGCAATTGGAGGTTGGCGATGACGCGACGTCGTTTTCCTTGCCGGATGTTTCCAGCGAAACGGCACGTGTCCGCCACGTCGCTCGCGTGCTGTTTAACCAACACCGCGTACCTCAGCGCGTGCTGGCCCGCGGCGGCGGCCCCGTGCTGTTCAGTTTGCATGACGCGCCCGTCTGGCGGCCGGCCGCGGTGGTCGAGCATCAATTCTCGCGCGTCACGAAAGACGAAGGCGCGAACACCCACACGATCGTCGAATCGCGGCGATTCGCGCTCGCTCAGGAAGTGAGATTCGCCACACCACGGGCATTCAAGCGTTACCTGGACAAACTCGATCAGACGCGGTCGAACGATCCGCACGACCACAACGAGATCCACTCGATCCAGCAGTCGATGAGCGGGTATGCGGGTGGTGAAATGCTTGACGAGTTGCGTGCCGATCCGCTGCTTGCGGAACTCGGACAACCGCCCGGTCCTCCGGTGCTCCTCGTGGAAGCCAGCGTCCACGCCTGTCTGGGGAAGGAACCTCGCCCGACGGGTGACGTGGCAGCGGCCAGTACGGTACAAGTTCTGCCGCGCGCGGCCCAGCTCTCACAACTGGCCGATCCGGCCGATTTTGAGGTCGACTTCGACGGTATCGACCAGCCTCCACATCCCACCGCGACTGTCATGGGAGATGGTCGGATTCTCGTCGATGGGGAGGAGGTCGCGCTGGACGACCTGTCGGCTCGCCTGGAGGAACTCGTTGATTCCGCAGGCGCGGATTTCGCCTGGATGCAGGTCGAGGAACCGGCCGACCAGGATCTCATCGCGCAGGTGATGAATGAGCTGCAGACGGCCGGTTTCCGCAATATCGGAACGAGCCTGATGGGGCGGCCCTGGCTCCGCATCCCCGTGCCGTTCCTGGGCCGGTGTCAGGACCGCGAACTCGATGAAAAAATGGATTCGGCGTCGATGTTACACGTGGATCCCGTTCGTCGACTTGCCAGCGCCGATACCGATTCGGCAGACGAGATTCCTCATTTGCTGTTCCACTTTACATCGCGCAGCGCCGAGTCGCCGATCGAAGTGACCGCCTCCGTTTTGGAGAGAACCTGGCACGGTGAGAGTTGCCGGCTCGATCCCAATTCACTGCTCGAAGGCTGGTCTCGGTTCCACACGGTGGCAGATCGTTTGCCCTCCGAATCACAATTGGGCGGTGTGATGGCGTCGCTGGCACAGAACACCCAAGCCCGCGTGGTTCGGGAAGCCACCTTGACGGCCTTCCTTGATCCCACGCGGCGTGCGTTCCCGCCCGTCTCGGCTTCGGCTCCCGATCCGCGAAATGAACCGGATTCGCTGTCATGGCATCCGCGGAGCCTGTTCATGTTGCAGGATGTGGCCCGGTTTTCACCGAACCCCTTTGGGCCGTCCGAGGGGCGCGAACAGTCCCTGGCGTTTGCGATCACCAGCCTGCATATCTCCCGGGCCATGCGGCAGCTGAGGTTTGCCGCGAGGCGTTCCACGGGCGAAGGGGCGTCGGGCGCCTGTACCACGCACAGCGCCGTGACGTTGTTGCCCATGCCCCACGGAGAGGAAGTATCGTTCAATTTGCAGCCGGTGGATTTCGCGATCTCTCCTTGTCTGGCGATCCAACAAGAGCGCCTGACACCTCAAGAAGCCGAGCTGCCCGCGTTTGTTTTTGCGGAACTGCTGTGCCTCACAGAATCTGGTAATCGACTGGAATCGGTCACGACGCGTTCCTGGGAGGCTGATGAGTTGCAGGAGTTCCTCGGAGATTGGGACGACTTGTTGGTGGCCTGGGCTGAGGCCTCCCACAAGCGGCTGGCAGCTGACTCGCGTGTCGCCGTCATGCGAGTCCGCGCGGTGCGGCCGGCCGCTGAAGAGGGCAACATCGTCGTCGACTATCAGTTCCGGCCGCTGCCTGAAGTTCACCGCTCCCCGCGGTTGGCTCTGCAGGGCGCGGCGCGGCGCGGGCGTCCCGAGTTGTTGAGATTCGCCGAAAGTCAGCTGCGAACTGTGCAGGCCGTCGAATTCCATCCGTTGGAACAGGTCGGCCCACAACCGGGAGCCGTTCAGCCGCTGTACGAGCGGTCGCGCCCGCCAGTGAAGCGTGAAGGGCCGCCCACCTCGGAGACGGAGGCCGACGATGCGCTTTCCTGGCCGATTGGGTTGTCCGCACTGCACGTCGACGTGCGCGTCACGCGCCGTCGCGAGAATCTGGTGGGGCGGCGTGTGACCGGTACCGCGCCGCCCCCGCGCATGTGGTGGAATAGTGAGCAGATCGAAATACAATTTGCCATCAACGAGGATGGTGCATCGCCTCGTCTGCCGGCCCTGTTTCGCTCGGAGGTCATCGGCGGATTTCTGCAAACCGGTGTCGGCGGAATGCTGCCCCCGGTGGAAACCCACGCCGACCCTCCGCCTCTGGAGTCGCAGTCGCGGTTCACGCCGCTGCACACCTATTGGCAGCCTTGGCTGATTGGTGGCTATCGATACTTGCTGGTCGGCGCCCGTCCGGGCGCTCCGTTACTGGTCCACCACCGTCTCTTGACGCACGTCGCAACCGGTGAATCGGGGGGCGATCTCGTGTCCGGATCGACGGCCGTGATGCATCGCATGCCGCGTCCCATGCACTTGCCTCCCAACTCGCCTCGGCGAGCCGAGCGGACGTTCCAAACCGTGGGCACTTCGTTCGAACTGCACCACCGGCCGCGCCGCTTGTTTCGAGTGCCGGACTGGCCGGAAGTTTTTCGCGCCGCGGCACAGGACCCTTGGCCGCCACAAGGCGTGGAGATCGAACACGCCTCCGATTGTGATTCGGACGTTCCGACGGTGGCCAACCCGAAACAATATATTCGCCTCGCACTGCCCAATCCGGACCAGATCGAAAACCTGACGGTCGAGCAGGTCGATTCAAGCCATTGGAACCTGCGCTACGACCTTCAAGACGCGCCGACCGTGTGGGTCGTGACCCTCGAAGACGGAACAGGATTACTGAAACTCGTGAAGGATGATGGAACGACTCTAACGCTCGACGATTGGGCTGAGCGGTTGGCTCATCTCAGCTCCGACGCTAACTCGGTTGTCGAGGTTCTCGAGAAGGCAGCCGATCGCAGCTTTTTGAGGCTCCTGAAGACGGGAATCGACGCGGTCGTCGAGGGACTCAAATCCGCACTCCCCGGCTCGACGGATCCGGAACTCAAGCAGCGTGTGGAATCGCTTATTCAAGGCCTTAACGAGGCACTCTCAGAAACATCGGCAGCCGGCGTGCAGGGCCGGCTGAAAGCTCTCGCAGCCGAACTGCGCGAGCTCGCAGCCGAATTGCCCGACCTAAATCGTGCGAGCGTGGCTGACGCGATTCACGCATTGCTCGCGTCCGAGACCTGCCCGCCGCTCCGACCCTGGCTGGATTCCTGGAATCCATTTGTCGCGCACCACTCGGACGTTGGTGAGTGGTTGCTGCAAAGCGAGTTCGCAAACAACTACGTTGTGGCATTCCGCTGTCCCCACGAACTGGCGGTCGTGGTCGCGCGTGGTCCCGGTTTGCTGAAGCTCACCTCAGCGGCCAGCGATTCGACGTTTCTGGACGCGGACGAACCGATCGGTTTCGAGATGGAACTGACGGAGCCGGTGCTCCGGGTTTCCTCGGACGACGCCGATCCGCCTCGGATTAACACAGACGTGATCATTCATGGGGACCTGACGCCGGAGACCGACCTCCACGCGACGCGGCCGCGGCTATTCGCAACCGACGACGGTGTGTCGTTTGTTATGGGAAAACCCCGTGCCGACGACGATTCGGATAACAACGCCGTGAGCGGGGACTTCGAGATCGTAGACAGCGATCTTGCCGCCTTCAACTTGTGGCGTAATAACGCCTCGTCTGGCGCCCCGCTGGAATTGCGAATGTCCCTGAGTCTGAAAGAAGCGGCAGCGCAGAAGTATGGAGTTTTCGTACGGGGATTGGTTCAAGAGATCAGTCTGCCGATGCGACTGCACAAGTCCGACTCCCTCACGTTGCCGCATTTGCCTCGCTACGCTCAGTTCGAAGACCCCGAATACAATCGCTTCCTGGCCTCGGCACCGGCCCGCAAGGGACGGCCCACCGTGTTCCAGCAAGGCAACAAGAAACCCCTTTTCGATCTGGTCCTCGCGGCCGACCGCACGGAGTTCGCCCCGACCGACCGGATCACGTTCCTGTTCTACGTAGATTCATTCCTGTTCTCCCTGCTGATGTTGCCTGATGATTTCAGGTCCATGGTCGTTCAGCCGAGCACGATTCCGATGATTCTCAACAAGTACCCGGACTTGAAAGAGGGGCTCCCCGATTCACCACCGATCGCTGCCGTCCTGGGGCTGCTGCTGAAGATTGCTGGATATGAAATCGAAGGGGATATCCAGGACATCGAGCCACTGACCGCCGATACCCGGTTCTGGCGATTCTCGGAAGTAGCAGGCACCGTCACGCGGCATTTCGTGATCCGCATCCACCAGGATGAATTGCGGGTTTATGGACATTTTCCGGGACCCATCAAAGGGTCGCTAACCGTCACCGTGATCAAACCTAGCGGCAACCGGTTGGCCGCGTTCAGGGAATTCAAGAAGGCGACCGAGGATACGCAACCGAGGGAACGCTGGGAGGCGGACATGATTCGCGAATTGGACATCGCCGAAGGCACAGTGTTTGAAAACGGCTCGAATATTGCCGATTCGGAGACGGTCAGTCAGAACGTCAAGATCGAGCCGGGCGACGCCATCGAACTCAAGGTTGAGTTGCCCGAGAACGACGACGTCGCGCCAGAGGGCGGATTCGCGGCGTTGCGCGTGAACGTTGTCGACTCCACGAACGCGGCCCCACCGGCTGCTGCCTACGCGCTGCTCCGCCGCACGCTCCCCGCAGGCGGGATGGGGGACACGGATGACGGGGTGGCCGCGCCTCGGTTTGCCTGGTCGCCGAAACCGCTCCGCATCGAGCTGACCAATCCGGACGACCTGAAGGGGCCCATCGTTCGCCGACGAGCCCTGTTCCGCTGGCAAGACACCGTGCGCACAGGAAGTGCCCCGCAATATGCCATCCAGAAAACAACCACCGCAGGAGAGACACACATCCCCGCCATTGGTGAATCGGTAAGCTGTCTTGACGGCTGAGTCGAAATGTACTGAACGGAAATATCCGGTAGCCGGTCTCGCGACGCGTCATCCCACGACTCAGAGCGTCAATTAGAGTTTAGTTGCAGAGCGAGTCATCGCGCGACAGCAGCGGTGAACGCTAGTAGACTTGTTGCTCTGTGTGCTGTCGCTCGTCGCGCACATCGGTCGTCGCCGTGAGGGAAAGTGCACTTCCCGTGGCGTGCCGGTGCCGACGGATCGATTTCTGGATCGCGCGAATTCGTCATAGGTCCGACCGACGTCCGATCGACCTCCGCGCCGTCAATCCAGTTCCCACCTTCCGGACGAACTGCCGGTCCTTGCGCCGTCAAAGCTGCAACCGATTCGATTCCGCTCGCGACACATGAGGGCTTGTCATGTGTCGTCAATCCATGAAGAGCCAAGGTAGCGTGTCCTGCCAAAGGCAAAGTGGCGAATGACGAGTTCCACCGACTAAGTGCGCATCGAGTACAGCGAAACGAACGAACAGCGATACACCTCGCTTGACCTTCGCCAATACTGAAGAAGGTACTGAGAACCACTGTTGTGCCGAAGTAGGATTAGCACCTATGCCGCGCACCTCGAACGTGAGACACCCAGGACATAATGTACCTTCCGACATGCAAACTGGCCGCAATCGGCCCGGTTTGGCGCGGCCGTGGGACGCGAAAACCTTTTCATTTGCATGACAGAAGATTTCGCGCTATGGTCGATGCATGGCGAAGCTTCCAATCGTTCGGCATCAGAGCCACCAACCACAACTCGTTTCCGCTGGGAAGTCTGACAGCCTGGTCGCATGGTTCAATCTCTACATGGAACTTGAGGCCGCGGCCGGGTCCGAAAACACGCTGGAGGCAAAACGTCGCGACTTGGGACGGTTTCTTGAGTACTTCGCCGAGGCGGTTGGCGGCGACCATGTGGATGACTGGACCCGCTCCCTGACCACAGGCTATCTGAAACACTTGCAGAGAGAGGCACGGCTTGGCCCCACGACGGTCAATCGGGCTTTGGCCACTTTGCGGCACTGCGCGAACTGGATTCACCAAAGGCGGCCCTTTTTGGCCGGGAATCCCTGCCATCGTATTTCTGACCTGCACACCGACGCGCCCGAATGGAAGGGCCTCACCGATCTGGAAGTCACCCGGCTGAAGGCGGCGGCTGAGCAATTGCTCCATCTCAAATCGCGGCGAAACCAGAATCCCCTGCGTGATCGGGCGATCTTTCTGGTGTTGCTGCACACCGGCCTGCGAGTTTCCGAGCTGCTCGCGCTGGATTTCGACCAGTACCGCGGCAAGCATTTCTACAATGTCCGGCGGAAGGGCAAGACCGTCACACGGAAGACGTTCCTCGCTCAAGAGTCGCGTGAGGCCCTCGACCGCTATGTATCAGAGGTCCGGGGCCACGAGCCCGGGCCACTCTTCTGCTCCCAATCCGGAAACCGCTTGGGTCGCCAGAACGTCGACGCGGCGCTGAAGGCGCTAGCCTGTCAAGCCAATAGCCGCCTTCCGAAGAATCGGCGGATTCATCTTTCGGCCCACCTCCTTCGGCACACGATGCTCCGAAAAGCGGCCGAGAAACACGGCGTCCAATACGCCATGGAACTCTCCGGGCACACTTCCAGCCGCTACATCTGGAGATATGTCCAACCTTCCCAGGAGCAGAAGGAGGCCGCGTTGGAGGATCTGTTCTGAGAATTGAGACCAGCGAGGAAGGCCGGGACTGTGCAAATGGAAAGACAAGGGCTGCTGCCGTAGCACGGCTGTCCCGCCGAGGCTCTGTGACGAGCCTCGACGGGGGCAACCCACCATGCACCTGGTCTCGGATTGCCTCAGATTCGTCGCATGAGCTTCCACCAGCACCCCTTCCCACTCGAACGGATTGGGGGAAAGGTCTCGCCGCGGCTCAGCGGGATCTCCCGCTCTTCGGCCGTCGGTGGAGGGCTGTGCGTGCCGTCCAGATACCCGTCGAAGCGATAACGCCCCGACTCGATGCACTTCTCGCCCGTGCGAAAACGGGCACCAATCGCAACACCCGTAGCCATGGATATTTCCCCCTTGTACTACGAGGAACAGTGTTCGGCCGACCCTCTGCCGACCTTCTACCCCTGTCCTCGTACAAAGGTCCGTATCGTGCTACGGATTATTCAGAATCTTCGACGGGATCTTCGAGCGTCAGGTAGGTGAGCGCCAGGCCTGTGTAGCCCAGCGGCATCGCCTCCTCCCACAGCTCCTTCCGGTAGTAGGGACGTTCGAACCATACGTCGGATTCGACGGCCCCTTCCACCGCGCTGAGGTCTTCCGGGGAATCGCCGATTCGGTCCCACAAGGCCGCCGTCTTGCTCATACGCGGGACGGCCTGCCCGAATTGGATGTACTTCATGTTCAGCCGGCGCATGTCCTCGGAGTGCATTGCCCAGAGCACGTCACCTTCCCTGGACACGACGATGCTGCATGCCTCGATATCACACTGGCAGTACCGCCTGGCCGTGCTCGTGACGGAGGTGTGGAAGTACTCCTCCGCCAGCTTGCAGATCTCCGGCAAGGTACATACGTGCTGCCTGAACCGCCGGACCTGCGCGATGAATAGCTCCTGGGGCATCAGCAAGGAGGCCGCGAATTCATCGGCCTGTGCTTCACGAGGATGCTTGGAGCGGAAATCCGACTCCGAGTTGTGCATCCGCCCCTCTCGAAGCTCTTCGCGGTGGTCCGGCAAGTAGAAATGGCCGAGTTCGTGCGCGAGCGAAAACCGCACCCGGCCCATCGTCCTGCCGGGCCCAGGCTCCCGGTAATAGACCACGAACCGCTTGAACATCGGGAGGTACTCGATTCTGGCGTCGAAGCCATGGCCGTAGTTCCCCGGGGCGAGTTCAATGCCCTCCTCCTTGGCGACCGCAAACGGGTCGACAGGCAGCTTCCACATGCCCAGCGCCTTTAACACCCCTTCCGCCTCCGCTGCGATCGGATCACTCATCGTCCTCTTCCTGCTCGCCTTTCAACCGGTCGATGATCTCCCTTCGCTTCCTGTCAAGTTCGGCTTTGGTTTCGTCGTCGATATCTTCGGCGCGGTTCATCCCCGCGAACATCTCTTCCGAGTGCTCTTCTACTCCGTCGGAATCCTGTTCCTCCGTGGGTGCCTCCTCAGCATACAATTGGTCGATGAAGTCCGGTCCAAGGGAGTCCAAGGCCGCCTTGTCATCGTCCGAGAGCTGCGGCAGGTGTTCGCTCTTCGTTTCATCGTTCCGTCGGAGCTGCGACACGATGAGCGCTTCAAGAGCCCGATCTTCACGCTCGTTCATGGTCATGTCTCAGTCCTCCTCCAAGAAATGGAAGCCCCGGCGAGTCAGTTCCTTGACCAGTTTCCGTTTGGCTTCGTGCCAGGCGCTTTTCACGGCCGCCACGTTCTCGTCCTTGCCCGTGACGGCCTCTACCGCCCTCGCAAGTGGGAAGTATGTGTCTCTTTGGCGTAAGTCTTCATAGTTATCGACGAACGCCTTGGCGACAATCCGCTGCTTCTCCGGCAGCTTCGCGACCTCCTCCTCCACTGCCTGCCTGAATTCCGCCTGAATCATACGATCCAGGTACCTCCAGCGCAGATTCAGGTCCGACGTCCCGAGATCCTCGGCGACGTGCGGCAGGATCGCGTCGTGGTTGGTGTTCGCCCGGTGCCCCTGCTTTCGCAGATAGTCGACGGTCCTCCGCTTGGCAATCGCTTGCGCGAGCCGCAGCGGGCGCTCCGGGTCAAAATCCGGCGTCTTCGTCTTCTGGACCATCTCCAGCATGGTCTGCTGATACAGGTCCTTGATCTCATGGGGCTGCAAGCAGCAGCCGCACCTCTTGATGCACCGCGCGATCTTGTCGCGGCGGTCCTCGTGAAGAAGCTGCATTCCAGACTTGGGATCAGCCCGAAACGCTTCTTCCAGGTCCTCTTCGGATACTTTGCCTTGGGCCGTCATGTCTCCCCCCGGGAGGGCTGTCTTAGGATGTCCTTTTCCTTACCAGCATATTGGTCCTCGTTTGAGGACGGGTAACGTGCTATGGAAAATCCCAAGAAGGCTGATTGAGGTCACCCGGTCCCTAAGCCGATCTTGCGGCAGCGAGGGGGCGGAGGAAGTGTAAGTCAGAGGCTGCGAAGGCGATTCCTACGCAGCGGGCCGTTGACACAAGTCAAAGGCGAGCCCCCCGGCCCGTAAGCCGGGGAGCCTCCGGCGTTTGTGCGCCGGGAACCGCCCTTAGTATAATGGCTGCCACTGCAGCGTCCACCGGCTGTTTCCCGCGATTTGTTCCCCCACATGGCACCGGCATGGTTCCTTTGGCAATCTCCGACTGGCAGTTGGCCCTCTATTCTGCCCCCGCCGTCGTGGGGATTGTGCTGCTCGTCCTGGCGCTCTTGAGATGGTCTGAGGGGCCGAGGGACGCGCAACCAAACCAGCGTCAGCCTGCCAAATACTCCAGCCAGCCGGCAAATTCCGGCCTGGCATCTCCCACCCCACCGAGCACACCCGGCGCCCGAAGCCGCCACCACAATGACCAGGTCGTCGCATGTCCCGAATGCTCGATCCGGATTACCGCCGGCCAACTGAACCTGCACCGCCACCAGGTGCATGGCACGGTTCGCCGCTGTCCGCTCTGCAACCAATACATCCGCGCTGATGGACTTCTCCGCCACAATCTCAAGAAACACGGCGTTCGATCGCAAGAGCCGTTGAAGCGGCCATCGCTGCAATGCCCTCGCTGCCACAACGTCGTTCTTCGCGCAAACATCTACCGGCACCTCAACCAAGTCCACGGTGTCAACTTTCGCCCAGCCGTCGGCTGGCATCCCATCGTCGCGGGCATGCGGCACGATACCCGCCAGTTTTGGCTGATTGACGGCCTGAACATCGTCCGCCTTCAGGGCGAGGACGTGCCTCGTTTCGATTTCCTCTTGGCGCTGACCTACCACATGCTCCAGGACGACATTGATTTTCTGTGCGTGTTCGACGCATCCGCCCGGCCCTGCGTCAAAGAACTCCAGGGCACATACTTTGCCGAGGTGTGCGAACAATTGATTCGAGTCAGTCCGCAACGCTTCAGCGAGGTTCCTGCCGGCAATACCGCCGATGAAGCGATCCTTGACATTGCCACGATGTTGGGGCAGAGCATCATCACGAACGACCAATTCCGGGATCATGCTCCGAGCTATCCTTGGTTGGAGACAAATCGCGACGGACGTTTCTCGAATGTCACGCTTCGGCACAGTGCCAGGCCGCACCGGGAACTTCTTGTATGGCAAGACATGACGATCGCCGTGCCCGCTCCGCAGAAGATCCGCAGTTTCGTCCAGGAGTACAGGCAGTTGCTCTCTGAACGAGACAAACAGGATTCGACTGCATCGGCGTAGCGAGGGATCACACCCCCACGTCTGCTTGAACGGGCTTGCCAGCCCCGTCAGAGGGCCTCGGCATCGCTCGTCACGCTCGTTTCGGCCTGCGGTCACACGAGCGGGCCTCTTTAACACCGTGCCCTCCACATGCGGACATGGTAGCCACCCACACCTCTTCTCCGCCGCTCACTGCTGGTTCAATGCAACAGACCGCGGTGGATGCTTCATAACGTCGGTAGGCCGGTGACTCAGTTCGAGCGGCCACCGACGCCCAGCCTTGTTCTTTCATCCCTTCAACACGTGTAGATGCCTGCCCCGACCCTCTCTCGTGCTGCCGCGATTCCAAGGCGCCACGTCCGAGAGGCCGGTGGTGCTTGTGTTTCTTCCAGAGGTTCTCCCCCAACGATCTGGCGGCCTGGCGGAGTCGCCGGGTTGCCTCTTGACTATTAGCAGCGGATACACCGCTGGAAACGGAGGTGATCATGAAGACGATCAACTGCTGGGACGATTTGACCCGCTACGGAGTAGTGCCGCTGACCGGGGAAGCGTGCGGACTGATGTACCGCATCCTCTGCGACGTCACAGCCCGCGGCAAGGGCATTCTCGAAAAAGCGCTCGGAGCGATCGAGTTGAGACTTCCCGAAAGTTGGAACCGCGGCAGCGACGACAATCCGCACGTCGGTTCGGTGATGCTCGCTCGCGAGGTCCTGCCGTTCGTGGGGATTTTTGCGCTGCTTGAATCGGGCTGCCCAGAGGTCTGGCTGACCAAGACGGGCGGCCTCATCGGCATTGAGCCTGCGGACCCATCGGAGGAGGTCGAACGCTTCAAGCGGTTCCACGCCGACGATCTGGTCCGGCGTTTCGCCTACTCCGGTACGGCCGGCGACCGGAATCAGCACATGATGTCCGGCCGCGTTCAGTGAAATCGCTGCGGCCGGCGTTTTTCGCGAGGTTGACGCACCACCGGCTCCTCGCATCTTTTGGGCACGGCGAATTCTCCGTAACCACTATGCCGTCTGTCTCCCCCTCGTGTCGCAAACTTGCGAATCGGTGCCGACCAGCGATAATGGGGGCTCCGCGTCTCACCGCATCGCAGCATCTCGACACCGCAGGAATCACACATCATGGGCTGGCTGCATTTCCCGAAAAACCAGACGATTTCTCTGGCGCTGGCAGGACTTGCTCTCTGCCTGTCCGGCGCCGCACAACCGACGTACGAAAAACTCTGTCAACAGGGACGAAAACACCTGCTCTCCGGTGAGCACAAGGAGGCCGAGGACGCCTATGCCCAGGCGGTTCAGCTCGACCCCGAAAGGCCGCTGGCGCACGTTGGACAGGCGTTGGCCTTCCGGGCAGCCAAGCAGTACGACCAGGCAGTCAAGGCCGCGACACGAGCCATCGGGACCGGTGCCCCAGACGAGGACGACGTCGCCGCGCTGGTTATACGCGGCACGGCCCATCATGCCCAGAAGCAATACGATCTGGCCAAGATCGACCTCGAAGCGGCCCTGAAGTTGGCACCGCGTGACGCATGCGCCCACGCAGAGTTGGGCCGAGTCTTCGTCGCACTAAAGGACGAGATGCAGGCATTGTTCCATTTCTCGAACGCTCTGGAAGCCGATCGCGAAGACCATCAGACCTACGTGGCCCGCGGCAAGCTTTATCGCCAGCAAGGCAACCTCGGCAAGGCGGGCGATGATTTCGAGAAGGCTATCCGTCTCCACCCGGGGTCTGCTGCCTATCACTTCCTGCTGGGACAGGTCCGCTTTGAGAATCGCGAATACGATTCCGCCGTCCGCGCCGCGGAGAAGGCCATTGATCTGAAGGAAGACTTCGCGGCCGCCTATGTCCTGAATGGGGCCTCGTTTTACCACCAGGGTGAGTACGAGAAGGCCGAGGCGGCCCTAACCAAAGCGGTGGAAATGGCACGCATGGACGCCGGCGCATGGCTCTGGCTGGGCAAGACTCGGCTTGCTCAGGAGAAGGTGGAACAGGCTACCAAGGACATTAGACAAGCCCTCGACATCGACGGCGAATACATTGCTGCCCAGCAGGCACTGGCCGACGCCTACGACAAGGCCGAACGAAGCGAAGAAGCCGCCGAACTGCGCGGGAAGGCATATGATCTGGAGAAAACACTCCGCAAGGTTGCCCTATTCGGCCCCGAGTTCCTCAATGATGTCGGTCCGTCGAGGCTCGGCCTGACCAAAGGCTTCGACGCGAGCACGATCGCCGGACAGACGCTGGACAGCCGAGTGCCATCGGCGGAGATGATCACGCAGCAAGTCCGCTCGGCTGCCGAGCAAAGGCGGCAGCAACTCATTCCTTGGCAGCGAGACCTGGAAATCTGCGAAGCCGCGTCTGTCGTCCCACAGGCCTGCGAGTCGGCGGAAAGAAACTACCGCAAGTCAGTCGACCTGTTCGAGGCAGGTGATTACGAGGTCGCCGCGTATGGATTCGGACAGGTAGAAGCGCTCTATCAAGCTGCCTTGGAACAATTCGATAAGGTTGCCAGTAAGGATTACATGTTGTGGTTGGACTGGGCACGACAACGGGCGGAAGGCAATTTGTCGAGTAATTCCAGGGCTAAGACGTTGCTGGTTCTTGCCGAGGCATCCCATCGCGCTGGGGACGAAGAGGGCTACCGGCGGTTCAGCAAGCAGGCCGTTTCATACATTACGGCCACCGGCATCGTGAATCCCAAATATGCTGTAAATGCTCTGCTAGACACCGCCGAGCTACAACTGCGGTGCGGCGACCGCAGCGGAGCTAAAGAATCGGCGGTTGAAGCAGCCAACTTCTGTGACGGAATTCAGGAACCTGCACCCAAGTCCTTCCGCATGGCCAGATGCGCGGGGATACTCGCTCGCCTGGGCGAAACGCACGACTGGACAAGACTCATGCCGATAGCTTTGGGAGCGGCTCGACAAGTTGGCGACCCGGTCGCCTCAATCCGGGCACGGTGGCCGATCCTTGTCCAATGTGTTGCCTATGCCGAGGCCTACTCCGCGGAAAGGGCTCTCGCGGCCGCTGAATCGTTGGGGCCCGCCCATCGCAACCGTGATCATTTGGCGAAACGAACGACACTTGCGTACGCGGCCACCGCATTCGCTGCGGCAACGGCCAGTCGTGACGAGGAGGCGCCGACCGCGACATTTACCAGGAGTTATGCAACTGCCTGTACGCATTTGGCCACGCTACTTCTGATGCACACTTCCGACGCCAATTTTACCAGGCGCTGGCTCGCCTTGGCCGACGTACGTGTCGGTCAGTGCGATCGAGCATGGGTGAGCGCGCTGAACATTCCGGACCCGGAGCTTCGCGGACAGCTCATGGGACGAATCTTGAGCGCCAGAGTCGACCGGGGCAAAACCGAAGACGTCATTGCCGCTGATGAGTACCTGCCGAAAGGGGTGTGTGCCCGTGAAGCCCTCTGCCGGATCGCTGAAGCTCGGGCCCTTAGCGGGAAGTGGACGACGGTGCAACTCAAGAAATGGGCCGAGGGAGAGCCCGGTGCTGACGCAAAATGTGTGGCACTCTGCGGAATCGCTCTTGGTGTCAAAGCTGGATTGAACCGTGACTTGACGGACCGGCGATTCGAGAGACTCTCTCATAATGCCGCCCCGCAGGCCGCTGTTGACCTGTCGACCGAACGGGCGGCAGAATCAACGGAACAACAAGAACACGCAACCGCAGCCGTCTCAGAGGAGCTTGATGCGAAAGACGCTGTGTCGGCGCGTTGGTGGCTTGAGCAAGCCGTAATCGTCGCGCGAAGTGTCGACGACCCTTGCCTTCGGGCACAGGCGTGGCTGCAGGTCGCCCGTGCCCGCCGGCAGACGAAGGACTCACAAGCATGCCGTGCCGCTTTGGATGAAGCGATCCACTGCACAACGGCCGTCTGGAATGAAATCCTCGCCCGTCGCCCCGTTGCCCGCCGGGAGTACGATGATGCGTACCGATGGCGGCTAGACCATCGTACCGAACAGGCAGAATTGGCCGAAGTCAATAGCCTGTTGGGCGTGCTCCTTGACGCGGAGCAATCGGAATACGAGATCGGCGATTCGCGCGCCGCCCTGGATACACTGCTACTGGGACTGAGATGTACCGAGCCAATGCCCCGTGAAGGTGGCTACGCCTCGCCAGCCGGCTCTCAGGTCACATGGCTGGCTCGCATCGCCGGGCGTGCCCGTCTCCGCGGCCGAGCCGACATCGCCGAGATCATTATTTCACGGTCCCCCTGGCGCCAAGTCCAAGCGGTACGTGGAACGACGAATTTCGTTCGAGGTCTGGCTGCGGCGGAGGCCCAGGATGTTAATGAACTCACAAAATGGGCCGAACTACTGCGGACCAATGCACGCTACTCATCCGAACTGGCAACGTATTCCGCCATTCTTCATACGCGAATTGCACTTCTGGCGGCGTCCAAGGGCGATGAGGACGGTTACCGGAAAGCCGCCATGACGGTCGGCGGCTTGATCAATGCCTCTCGCTATCCCGCGTCGCAATCCGTCTTCCTCCAACTGGCCGAAGCCACCGCGGTCCTTGGCCAGCCGGATGTCGCCCGGGAATACGTCGAGCAATCCCGAGTCTACGGCCCCGAGCGGGACGCCGTCCTCGCTCAGATTGCGATAGCTCTGGTCAAAGAAGGCCGCCTGGCGGACGCCCGGAAGACACTCGACGGAATACGCGACGAGGGGGCCAAGGTCCCGGCTCGGTACGCCATCGCCAGGACCGAGGCAGGCGGGGATGCAGTGAATCTGTTGGCAGTCTTCCAGGACATCGAGGCCCTGCCCAGCCACGCCGAGAAAGCTGCGGCCTTGGCAGGCGTTGGCGCGGCCCTGCTCAGTAAGTGAACGCCGGCAATAGCCTACGCGACATCGCGAGACGGGACGACCCTTCATCCTTCCTTATGTCCGCCGAACTTCTCGCGCATGGCCGATAGCACCTTCTCGCCGAACGTGTGGTCGTGGCGGGAGCGGAATCGGGCGTAGAGTGCCGCCGAAAGGACCTCTACCGGAACCGCTTCGTCGATGGCCGCTTTGATCGTCCAACGGCCTTCGCCGGAGTCCTCGACAAATCCCGTGTATCGAGCCAGAGTACGATCTTCAGCTAGTGCCCAGGCCGTCAAGTCAAGCAGCCACGATCCAATCACGCTGCCCCGTCGCCACACTTCGGCGATTTCCGGGAGGTCGAGGTCGTAGTGGAAGTCCTTTTCATCCGCGCCCTTCGAGGCTGCTGCTTCCAGGATATGAAATCCTTCGGCGAAGGCTTGCATCAGTCCGTATTCGACGCCGTTGTGGACCATCTTGACGAAGTGGCCCGCACCCGCCGGACCGCAATAGAGATAGCCCTCTTCAGCCGTGCTCGACCGGTTCTCACGCCCTGGCGTCTCTGGCGCCGCGTCTCGACCCGGGGCCAGTGTCTTGAAGATCGGTTCAAGGCGATCGGCAACTGCCTTGTCGCCGCCAATCATCAGACAATAGCCGCGTTCCACACCACGAATCCCACCGCTGGTTCCTACATCCAGGTAGTGGATGCCTCGCTTGCCAAGCGCGCTGTACCGGCGAATGTCATCCTTGAAATGCGAGTTGCCGCCGTCGATCATCGTGTCGCCAGGCTCCAGCAGCTTCGCCAGCGAGTCAATCACTCCGTCTGTGAAGTGGTGAGGAACCATTACCCACACGACCCGCGGCGCGGCGAGTTGCGCCACGAGGTCTTGGTGCGACCCCGCGGCGGTCCCGCCATGACGGACCGCTTCCGAAATGGGCTCGGACTTCTCGTCGAACACGACGCAGTCGTGCCCGCCGCCCACCAGGCGGCAGACCATCCTGCTGCCCATTCTGCCAAGACCAACCATCCCCAATTGCATTGCATATCCTCCAATTCATTACATTCGCGGACATTCGGCCGCTTGTACGGCGGTCACGGGAGACGGATTGTACCCGATCCAACGTCGTGCTCGAAGCCATCGGCCCGTGATTCTTGGAGGACAAGAGGGACTTTCTCCGCCAAGCCAGATGCTCTCTTAAGTACTACTCTTATGCGCCTCTTTCCAGAACAGGCAGGACACGGCCCCAAGAAAATCTTCCAACCGCATGGCGGTAGACCACTGCCGTGGGATGTGGTAGGGAATGGTCCATGTCTCACATGCCCATCTTCTTTCTCGCAGGAGCGCTGTGTTGCCTTTATCCGGACGTCGCTCGGTGGCTGCTGTTGGGCTACGTGGTCCTGCTCTACTGGTCACGGCACCACTGATAAGTCAAGTCCGCCCCCGCCTCCGATGGCCAACTCCGCGTGAACACGCCGGTTCTTGTCTTCATCAGGACACTCACCGTGCAGGAATCCCCGTGGTCATCCGTGCATATCCATGATTCAAGGCACGCTGGGGATTCGGCGAATCTGTTCACACGCACTCCCCGTCCTTGAGGTCATCGTTCTGCAAGGGGCCTGGCATCGTTTCACGCTCGTGTACTCGACGCTTGCCAATCCTGACTCGGATGGTGTAGCGTGGCAACCATGAATCACAGCATCCGTTTGCGTTCGCGCCTCGCATCGATGTCCACAAACCGGCTTCTCAACAGGCTCGTTCTCGGAGCCGTCGTATTCACGGTCGCGGTAATCGCACAGCGTGGCCAAGAACCTCCGGCGCCGCACCTCGTCGCTGCCGCCCTCGTGTTGCTCGTGACGTTGGTCTGTCTCTTGAGAGCCCAGCATCGCGCCGATGCGAGTTCGCAAGGCGATTCGCCGGCGCTGAGGCAACTCGGCAAACACCCGGACCTACTCGTCGCCCATAACTCCTTCTCACACAGCCTGAGCGGAATATCCGAACACACGGACGAAGTATTCCGCGACACGGTAGCCGTTCGGTTGGCTACCATTCAAGAGGAGCTTCGGATGCTGTCTGAGGGCAAGGTCGTTTTCACCGGCACCGAATCCTGGCGAACAGCGTACGAGCGCATATTGTGTTCGCCAGGCCTGGAGAGATATCTGTCTGTTGCCTGGCTCCGCAACGAGGATTACTGGCGTGACGCACCGGGACGGCACAGCATGCAACTGAACTACGACCTGATTCAACTCGGCGTGCGGATCGAGCGGACGCTCATCCTCAACGATTTCTTCTGGCCCTCGGGGGCAACGCTCCCGGCTAAGGTCATTTGCCAATGGATCGAGGAACAGTACAAGCGGGGAATCGTCGTCCGTCTGGTTCGGGAATCCGAGATCGAAGACGAGCCGGAACTCCTCTGCGATTTCGGCATCTACGGGCACCGCGCCACCGGCCAGTTGGATTTGGACGAGCAGTGCCGGGCTGAGCGTTTCACGCTCGCCTTCACCCCCGAGAAGGTGCGGCTCTTCGAGGAGCGATGGCGGCGGTTACTGCTGTTCGCCGTGCCGTTCCGGGACGTGCTTGATCGGAAGGCAAGGCAAACGTAGCCCTCCCCACTGTCACTTTCGCAAGCCCGGAACCGAGACAGTCGACAGAACCCTACCGAACTTAGGGTCACCTCGATGTGTCGGACCGACACAGATTGCGATTAAGGAACTTCACTGTTCTGCGTTCAGCCAGGCCTCTGCGTCCGAGAGGCCACGAACACGAAAGGCAGGCCTCACAGCTTTCAGAATCTCGTGGACGCGGAGTTCAGGGGCTGCGCCCTGTGCCTCTCGCAGCGCTGGTTCGACGACACTCGGGGAGCGAAACCTGAATCTCTGTCTTCGAAACGACTCTCGCCAGTACAGCTCGATAAACGGTAACAAGACCTTCGCATAGGTTGAAGAACTTTCTGGATACCAAGACATGAGCACCTGGATAGACGCCAGTTGACTGCCGTAGGCAGCCTCCAGAACCCCAGTCACCGAAACGGCCAGATACCCCATTACTCTAAGCTCCCGCCAAGAGTCGGCGTCAAATGTGTGCGCCAGCTCTAGAATTGCTTGCGTGTCCTCATTGTCCGCAATCGCTTCATAGATCTCGGCAGCCCCGTCCCAGTACTTTGGTTCAAAGGACCCATGACTCATTTGGCGACATAAGCTGCCAAGCTGCCGAGCCGCGTCTTGGGCACGGTCGCTATCCTCGACGGCGATCGTAGCCACTCGAAGCAGCGCCGGCACAGCGGTCGTGATCAACGTAAACCTTTGCGCGAGCCGCTTCCCGTCGTCTGTCAATTTGTCAACTAGAGTGGTCAATGGCGTTTGGTGCGGCACGGCTGGCGGAGCGCCGTCCTGGGTTGCGTACTCTTTTAGCGCGACACTAGCCAGAGTTCCTTGGATGCCCGCCTGGAAGGCTTCGGCGAAACGGTCGGACTTCAGCATTTGCGGGAGCATCTCCTGTCGAACCATCGCGGTGACGTGCGTCAAAGGCAGGCCCTCCAGTTCTTCACCAGCCCGTTTCAACCACTCGTCGGCGCACTCCGGATCGCCTGCAGCCCTTGCGTAAAGACTCTGAAACCACATGATTCCAGGAATTGACTCCGCATGAAACAGTTCCAGACGTTCCGGGTGAGACGTCGCTGTAAACCCCTGATAGGGGCGAGCGTAAAGACTCCCATCGCAGGCCGTGGTCGGCGCCTCGCCGGTCGTTGCCAACTGGAAGAAGAAGTTGTGGGTGTGTCCGAATATAACGAACAACTCTTTCCAGGCGTCGTTCCTTTCCTCGCAATCAAACATGCTCATCGCCGCGGCGTTCCAGGCTGGGAAGCAACGAAGTGCGTTCTCCTGCGTGTGCGTCTTGCCCATTTCGGCGATCGCGTGCTCCATGTAGGCCCGTGTCGCTTCGGTCGACGTGATCGAGTCATTGCCGCTTACAAGTACGACCGCCTGTTGGGTGAATTCGATTGCTTTGGCGGGATCGTCGCGGCAGCATTTCGCTGCGGCCAGCAGTGTCATGAGTCGGTCGTGGCCTTCGTAGACAGGGATGGCCGCCACAGCACGCTCCAGCCACGGCAGCGCCTCGGCGTCACTGCCGCTCCCCGCGAGCATCTTTCCGTACATACCGGCAACTAAGGCCTTTGCTGACTCATCGTGCCTCTCGTCTTCGACGAAGTCAGTAACACGATCCAGATTGGGACGTTGCTCTTTCAAGTATTCACCGCAGAGATTCGTCTCCGACTTGACAACACAGGCTGCGAGATACACCCAATCTCGGTCGAGCGCCCAATCGTAGAGATGACCAAACGCGTCGAGAACGCCGGGCCATTGTCGTTGGTCCTCGGGCCGCCGCGATTCCACGAGCATCAACCGGTCGGCCAACACCATGCTTCCAAGACGTGCGTCGCGTGATTGCTTGACGATCTCCTGCTCATCGCTGGTGAGCGAGGCGAACGTGCGTTTCCAGGTCTCCAGGTCGGCGGTCGACTGAATGTTAGCAATCGTCGTCCACAGCAACTCAACCGGGTGTTCTTTCGAGGGAACTACAAGATCGCCGACGTCCACATTGCTGCTGCGGATTTCGGCGATCGCACTTGAAAAGTACTGGTGCGATCGAGTGAAGTCCCTGGGCGACAGGAACAACATCGCCAGCGACGCTACCAGGTAAGCGGGTGCCGCTAACTCCGCCGACAGCGAGGCCATATGACTATCGAGTTCGGCAAGGACGGCGGCATCCGGGATCGAGTACTTCGGATAGGTCCAGAACTGCATGGCCCGCACCATGAGCTTGAGGCTCGCGTGCATCTGTTCGGGCAGCGACTCCGAACTCCAAATTGCAAGGATCGGTCGAAATGCGGCGACGTGCGTCCGCAGTCGGCTCTGGTTGAGAAGTTCGATGAAAAGGAGTCCCGCTAGGTCGTACGCTGTGCCTGCCCGGTAGTGACAAATCGCCTCATGCGCGTCCCAGGGATCCATCGACTCTCGGGTGATTCCGTGTCCGAGCACGATGTGACATTGCTCCTTCAACTCACGCCTGAGGTTGTCCCGCAAGAGTTGTGTGACGAGGGGGCTCACGGAATACTTGTGACTCACTTCACTCTGTAGCCAAGCCCCGTTCAAGTTGGCAAGACATTCCCTGGAGCGCTCGATTGCAGGGTCGACGTCAGCCAACTCCTGTACCACACCGACAGAGACTGACCGCGTCGCCAGTGATAAACGATAAAGTAGGTCCCGCTGGTCCTGTTGCAGAGTCGCGCAAAGCCGTGCGAGCAAGTCGTCGGTCAGTCCGGTGGTGTGATCTCCCCGGAGCAGAGCACCGAATTCAGCTTCATCAAACCGCCATTCGTGTTGATTCAGATATCTGCCGGCATGAGTCAGCAGAAACGGATGGCCGCCTGTAAGCGTGTTGATAGCCGCTATGTCGGCACTCGATAGCACCCCATCGGGGGCTCCTTGGTTTCTGAACAGCGTTGCCGCCTCAGAATCGCTAAACTTCGGCACGGCCACCTCTCTGATGGACTCCGCACCAACGAGCGACATCAGACGTGTAGGCATACGAAAACGGCTGGAGGAGAGGAGGCACACCTGCTCATCTGCGCAGACCCTCGCCAAGCCTGCAAGGCACTCGGTGAATGGGTCGTCGTCGAGCAGACGTGGCAGGTCGTCGAGCACGATCACTGCGTCGGGCTTCATGCGGCGACAAACCGCTCGGTACGGGATCTCGCCAGAATCCGAGGAGGGTTCCTGAGCGATACGGAAAGCAGTCTCGCGAAAAACTGCGAAGGCTTGCTCCGCAGCCATGTCGTGTCTGAACCGAAACCACTCCTGCTTCGGGTGGCGCGAAGCTATCAACGAGACCAAGTGTGTCTTCCCGGTGTCGGTGGTACCAAAGATGGCAAGCCAGCAAGCCCCATCTAGCGACCCGAGAAGATCCCGGACGGTATCCGCCCTGGGGCACAGGTGCTCCACCAAAGGAGGCCGTCCCGAAGAGGCCAGCGCTGTACTACGGACGTGGCCAAACTCGCCACCGATGCTCTCGGCGAGCGAGCGTACGGTCGCCGACATCGACTCGACGGTATGTTCAACCCGCGCAACTCGCTGTTCGAGAAGCTCCAGCCTTCCGGTCGTTCGTTGCAGCAGCGTCCGATCGGACGACGACAAGGTAGGCGCAGCGAGTTGCTCGAAAAGCAACTTTCGCTTGAGCCGCTTCACGCCCGGGCAGGTCAGCAGCTTGAGCACGTACAAGAAAAGGCGGTTGTATAGCTCGCCAACCTGAAGACCACTGCTATCGCTCTCAGCAATCAAGCCGCCAAGCTGTCGCTTAACCTTCCCACTGAGAGAATCTGGCGCCTCGACGCCACAGCTGAACTCGAAACGGCGTATGAAATCCGCAACGTCTGATCGTGGCGCCGTTGACATCAGGTCGACCAGGGGAGCCCAGGTCTTTTCTGGCACCTTCTTCGGTTTCACGGCGTGAGTGATGAACGAACGAATCGCGTCGACCGCGCGTTCTTCCTGCTTCCCGTCCAGTAACTGCCGCCGGACTTGTTCCCAAAGCTCGATTCCCGCCGCCCCGTCCGGAAACGGATTGGGACGCTCGCCAGCCAGCTGGGCGCTGGTGCTGTAGCAAAACTTGAGATTCCGTCCCTCATTGGTTTTCAGGTTGGCGTAAGCATTCGCCAGCGCGGTAAGGGCTTCGGCGGACCGGAGTGAAAGGTTCCGCTCGCGAACCTTGACTTGTTCTAGCGTTCGGACAAACTCTTTGTCGCCGGTATCCGACACCGCACGAGCGACGGCGTCGATGTCTTCGCCGCGCTCCAACTCCAGGTAGTCGTCTTCCTCTAGTGCCCCCCATCGCAACAGCGTGAGGTCCACCTGATAAACGAAACCGCGGAAAGTCGCCCACGCGTCTTGATTACGGGCTGGTTCAAATCCGTCCATGCCCGTCATTCTAGCTTCTTACACAGTGAACGACGACGACTGATCGACCACAATGCGCGTGCGTGATGGACCTACGTTGCACGAGCTTGTGAGGGGGGCGCCCACACCGCGAGCCGATCACTGTACGAGCCCTTCAATCCGCGTCGGCCGTAAACGCCGACGCGGTTACCAGCCCGTTTCGCACCTGCATCGGTCACTTCGACCGACACGCTCGAATCCACGACCCCATCAGATGAGGGGGAGGGCCAACCGCCGCACGTGTCCAGTCCGCTCCGCGTCGTTCTGAGAGCCACTTGATCCCAATGCCCGCGGAGGATAAGATCATGTGTACGCATGAGCACTTGCCTCTATCTGGACACCGCCCGACTCGGCCAGATGTGTCTTGAGGCACAGCGGGCCGACCGCGACTTCGCCCGGTTGGCGGGCGAAGAGGCCGGTTCCCTGTACTACGACGATTTCCTCCGTAGCGGCTTCTTCAGTCTGCCCCCTTCTCTCCGATCCCGATATCCGGGCCTGGCGGACTGGTCGGGTGTGGCCGCCTTGAAAAGCCGGATCAAGACTGCGATTGGTGTACCCCGGGCAAGTCCGCTTTTGTTGGCGAACCGGTCGGCTGTGCTGGTCCGACTGGCCTGCCGGGCGCTCTGCCGCCGGTGTGAGAACGTGCTCGTGACGGACATGCTCTGGCCCGCATATCGAGCCGTCCTCGAAGATGAGTGTGGGCAGCAGCGACGAAGACTGACCACGCTCCCGCTTCAGGGCCCTATCCTGAACGACCGTATCAGTCAGGCTGAGGTCGTCAACCGGTTGGTCGAGTACTACGCCCGCGAGGACTGCGACGGGCTTCTTCTCTCGGCGGTCACCTGCCATGGTGTCAAGCTGCCCATTCCTGAAATCGTTCCGGCATTATCGCGTGTGCGTCAGCCGCGGTTCGTGGTGGTCGATGCGGCCCAGGCGGTTAACCACACGCCGCTCAGGCTAACCGTCCCGCACTGCGATTTCCTAGTCGCCGGGTGCCACAAATGGCTGCGGGCCTATCATCCGATGGGCCTCGGATTCTGCTGCCGCCCGGAGGCGGACAGCATCGTCGCCGAGGTCAGTATGGAGATGACTGAATGTGGCCAACTGGACGACCCTCTTTTGCGGTTCACCTGTGAGCTGGAAAACAGTCGCTGCCAGCCTTTCTCGGAGACAGTGAACCTCGCCCCGCTCTTCACCACTGCGGCCGCTGTGAGCCGAATTTGGCATTCACCCCACGGGCGGATCGACGAGTTCGACCGGCAAATCGCCAACGCGGACCGCGTCGCAGAGGTCGCCGACTCGACGGGTTGGCAACCGGTCCGGCCCACGGCTTCCCTGCGATCCGGCATCCTGTTGCTCCAGGCCAAAGGCCGTGAGACCCGCTCCGCCACGCCCGACACCCTCCGATTCGCCTTCCGACGTTGGGGCCTTGCGGTGTCGGCCTATGTGGGTGGCCTGGTTCGCACGTCCTTTCTGGCGGACGCGCTATCCTCGACGGGGCTGAACCAGATCCGCTCGGCTCTTGGACGCTGCGCGTAACGGTCGGGACGGACTTCGATACGCCATCGCCGGCGACCTGCGTTCACTCAGTGCACCATTTCTGACCCTGCTTGTGCAACATCTTCTCGCCCGCAAGCCATAACGTCTTCTGAAACGGCTTGTTCCTTGGCATCGCTTCGTTGGGGGAAGAAGGTCCCCGGTCCTTCGTTCTGGGCGACTCCCTGAGCCGAGGACCGGTGGTGCAACGTATCGGTATGTCACGTGGTTTCTCTGTCACATGTTCGTCCTCTTGCAGGAAAGGAACGAAACGATGTCGAATCTCATGAAGGCCAGCCAGGAGCTGTTTCGCCGGAGCCCCGACGAGACGTTTCCGTCGCTGGCCGCCTTGTCGGCTCATTGCCGGCAGGAGTGTGAGGAGTCGCACGAGAACTGGCACGCACCTGAAGAGTTGTGGGCCAGGGCCGTGGGCACGGAGCAGTTGATGCTGGCCCACGGCAACGGCGAGTCCTACCAGATGACCGATTGGAGCTTCGGCCAGCTCTGCCGCTTGGGCGGTGTGGCCAAAGACACGGTCAACCGGCTCTCGCCCGACACCGCGTCGCGCGTGCTCGCCGAGACCCTGCCGCACGGCAACAAGCCGCTGCAGGTGTACACGGTGGGCCAGCAGGCCCGGTCGATCCACGGCGCCAGCTACACTCGGCTGTTCAACTCCGAGCTGCTGGACCTGGTCGACCAATTCGCTGACGGCTTCGAGCCGCCGCCGGAAGGCTTCAACGGCGCGACTGGGCTCTACTGCGGAGAGCAGGACCTGTTCCTGTTTCTCGTCGATCCGACCGGCTGGGTCGAGATCGAGGGTGAGTCCTTCGCGCCGGGGTTCTTCTTGTGGAACTCCGAAGTCGGCCGGCGGTCGCTGGGCGTCGAGACCTTTTGGTTCCAGGCCGTGTGCCAGAACCACATTGTCTGGGACGCCATCGAGGTCGTCGAGTACAAGCGAAAGCATACGGCCAACGTGCGCGACACTTTCGGCGACGTGCGGGGAATCATCCAGGCCCTGGTCGCCAAGCGAGACCAACGCCGCGATGGGTTCGCCCGCGTGGTGAAGCAGGCCATGCAGACACGGCTCGGTGACGACGCCGACGACGCGATGAAGTCGCTCGCCGGCTCGGGCATCGGCCGTTCATTGGCGAAGCAGGCCATCGAGATGGCCCGTGAACAGGGGGCGCTCACGGTGTTTGCCGTGGTCGACGCCCTCACGCGGCTTTCCCGCCGCATCGAGTTTGCCGGCGACCGGGCCGAACTGGACCAGCAGGCCGGCAAGTTGTTGACTTTGGCCGTGTAGCTCGTCGCTGCATCGGCCGTAACGTGGAGTGTATTGTGATGTGTTTCTCGAACCCCGAAATGGAGGATGGAAAAATGGCGAAACGACCGGTTCACGAGATCCGCATGGGTCGCGTTCGGGCGGCGATCTGGGAAAACGATACCCAGAACGGCACCCGGCACAACGTGACCTTCTCGCGGCTCTATCGCGACGGCGAGCAGTGGAAAGATTCGAGCAGCTTCGGCCGCGACGATCTGCCGCTGCTGGTCAAGGTCGCTGACCAGGTCCACACATGGATCTATCAGCAAGGCCAGAACCAATCCCAGCCGGAAGGCCAGGGCGAAGGTTTCTGAGGCCCATCCGAGGCCCAGTTTGCACCACCGGGCCTCAACTTCCTCAAAACATCCGATGGATGCACTCTGTCCAGCGGCGCTTGTGCTGCCATCGAGCTTCAAGCAGTTTCATTCGGGCTTGTTCGGAGCTGATTCGTCCAGGAAGGGAACGCAAAAGGAAGACGGTTGTCCCTGGCAACTTAGCGCATCGCACGAGTGACACAGGAAACAACGCGTACATTTATCTTGGGAAGATGTCGTCAGCCCCTGCGTTCCGCTAAACAGCCCGCGGATACCGGCTGTAGAGCACTCTTATGCCACACACACAGACGATTGTCACGCGTCGCGCACGAGAATCGGCTGATCGGCACGCGCAAAGCCAGAATGCCGGCTATTCTGGCATTCGTGGGAAGGCGTTTGACGCCGTCAGGCACCACGTCTTGCATGCTGACGCGAATGACCGGAAACGGCATGGATTTCGCCATCGCGACAGGCGGGAATTCGCTGGCCTGGCCAAACGGATCCTGTTGTGGCGTGCGTCAAACAAAGCCCTCTTCTCCTACCAGATCTATGGTTACACCGGAGCCAACCCGACCCACAGCAGTTTCGTCAACCCCCGCTGCATCGCGAGACGGGAAGACAGTCGGTCTTTCCACTTGCTATTCCACCGACTGCTCGAAGCGCCCTCGGACGGCCGCAACGGCTGTGGACGCATGGATGTCAGAATCTACTTCCAGTTCATCGAAATCCAAGTGCTGCGAACTTGTCGCGCTTCTCCCTGACCCAACCGTCCTCTGTGTTGACTCTGCTGTAAGCCTTCAAAAAGGCGGAAGCCTTGCCAAGGTCACGTAGTTGTTCGAACACCACCACCAGACGCCGCAGGACCGCCGGTCGTCCCGGGAAGTCACGATTAAGCCCAAGCAGGATGTCGCTGGCCTCCTGATACTGCGCTTGAAGCCCGAGTACCGATGCTTTCTTGAGAAGGATATTGGGAGTCTCACCATCTTCCGAGAGCATCGTCTCAATCAGATCACGCGAGCGGTCGATGTCACGGGTCTCCAAGAAACACTTCAATGCCAACTCTCGCAAGTCACGTCGCAGCGCCGACGGCTCACTCAACAGACTTGGGTGGGCTTCAAAGTCCCTCTTGGCGTCGAACACGCGCCCATCACGTACGGCTGCTGACACCATCATCAAGAAAGCGTGCTGATCGCCGGTTAACTCGAACTGTGTGCGTGCCACGTTTTCGGCACGTGCATAATCCGATTTGTCGATCAAGCCAATGACATCGCTAGACCAGTCTGTTGTCACGCCACGCTTAGCGGAAATTGTACGCTCCGGGACGTAATCTAGCTGAGCTTGCCTGGCTCGTTGCGTGGCAGCGGCGAGTTCCTTGATGGATGTCCAGCGATCATCGGGAGTGGCTGCGAGGCACCGCAAGATCACGTCCTCTAGTGACGGACAGACGGATCGATTGATTTCGCGTGGACGCGGAAACGGTGCGTGCCGAGCCACCTGGCTCAGCGTGTCGTGTGGCAGGCGAGAAGTGACCAGGTGGTATAGAAGCACTCCGAGGCTGTAGATGTCAGCGCTGAAGATCTCGGTGCGCCCACGGCCACGGCGGGTCGATCCAACGACTTCTGGTGCTGAATACAGGATCGTGCCGCCGTTCTCGCGAGTCCTGGTATACATGTCCTCCGGCAGCACGCTGCAACCGAAGTCAGTAATCTTGGCACGGTCGCCCTGCACAAGAACATTCTGTGGCTTGATGTCTCCGTGGGACATTCCAAGGTCGTGAAGATACCCGACGCCGGCCAAGACCTGCTCGTAAATCCCAAGGATCCTCGCGTAACTGGCGACAAACCCGCCGTCGCCGTTGTCAAGCAACTGAGACAGCGTTCTGCTGGGAAAGTACTCCATCTCGATCGCATACCACTCGCGCTCTGGTGGAACTCGGCCCATCCAAAAGACGCTAACGACATTGGCGTGCTTGGTTTTGTTGACCAGGGCAGAGCCTTCAGCGAGGTCGTCATTGCTGGCCCCTTGTTCTTTGGGGATCTTCAGCGCGACAATCTCCCGATTCTCAAGCCGCTCGGCTCGCCACACCCATCCGTAGGACCCGTCGCCCAGTTGTTCAAGCAGTTGGTAGCGATCCCCCAACTTCTTGTCTTCTCGTGGAATAAAGAAGCGATTACGTTGGGTCATGGCACGCCTCGCTCGATTAGCTGCGACAACCGCCAGTGGGACTCCGCGGTCTGCTGAAGGACTAGTTGGAAGAAATAGACCTCGCACGCCAGTGAGCCGCAAACACACTCCCGTGCCCTGGTCGTAAACCCGTGTCTTGCCCGTTGTCGCAACATCGTGTGATCCGGCAGTGAGGCGAGCCCTTTTGTCCAATAGGCTAGTACGTCATCCAGCAAGTTTCTTCCGGTATAGTTCCGGGAACACTCGGCGGGCGTCGTTGTTATTGAAGGTCCAGTCGATTATGGCTTTGCGGCGATTTCGGTCGCGGGCCCAAGTCGCCGCATGACGTTGAACTTCTTCGATTGTAGGAATCCGTCGCCCGAGGCATTGCTTGGTCAACACGGAGATTTCAATTTCTGCCATGTTCAGCCAACTGGCGTGCTTGGGTGTGTAGTGCCATACGATGCGTCGCAGAGATTGCTTCGCTTTCGTAGCGTCAAACGTTTCGATGAGGGACTTTTCGTTGTGCGTGTTGAGGTTGTCGAGAACCAAATGAATCCGACGAGCCTTGGGATAACGCTGAAGCAGATCACGCACGAATCGTGCGAAATCGGCCCGTTTGCGATGACGCCGAGCCTGGACGAAGCGTTTGCCACCTTTCGGCTCAACGGCGACAAAGATACTGCACGTGCCGCAACGACGATACTCGTAGTCCTGCTTAGCCGCCTTGCCTGGTACGGCAGGCTTGAAGGGACACGTATCGTCCAGGAGTTGATACGGCTGCTCGTCCATGCAAATCAACGGTTCTCTCGGGTTGAACGCCTTTTCATACTGGTCGAGGACGTCCTCCATTCTGTCGCGAAACTCTTCGGTGAGTCTCGGAATGCACCATGTTTTTTTCGCCATGGCTTCATGTCGTGCTCTTTCAGCCACAACGCAACCTCGCTCTTGCTGATCGAATCGACGAAGCCTCGTTTCACGGCGTGCACGCAGAGTAGTTCCAGCGTCCAGCGGACGCGGCCCTCCGGCGGATCGCTGCAAGCCAACGCCACGACTTGCTGCTTCTGCCGTGGCGTAAACGTGGGCGGAGCACCGGATCGAGGGGCGTCGTACAACGCTTCCTCTAAACTCCCGGTACAGAACCGTTTACGCATACTGCGAACAGTTCGATCCGTGCAACCAACGTGTTCGGCAATCTCCTCATCCGTGAATCCTTCATCTGATTTCAGCAGAATCAAGGCACGCCGAACCACACGCACGGATCGCGTGCCGGTATGCACCAACTCCTGCAAATGCTGTCGGGCCTCGTCCTTGAGGCGTACAATGTGTTCCTTCATGCCGGTGCTTATACCACCGGAAACAATTTCATGGAAGGCGTACTAGTACCAGAGTCTGCGGCTGCTTGCCCCATCGGTGATGGGCCAGGAGCAAGTTGTCGACCTTCCCAGCGAGCTTCCCTTCGTCGGCAGGACCACCATACCGTTCGAACTCCACCAGAACGTCCGGTTTGGGCTGTTGCGCTGCAAACCACACCGAGTCACTTCTTACGTCATCCCCAACGAAGGCGTACGGACCATCGTTTGGCGCCGGCATTTCGGTAACGGCATCAAAACCCCACACGGTCCCCAACAAGGACCAATACGACGTTCCCACACTGTGCAATGAGCACGATATGTCTGCTACGCCTCGGTCTAGCCAAAGGCTCAGGCGTGTCCGCGCGATTGACAGGTCGCTGGCTTCCTGCCGAATCCAATCAATTGGCGACTTGACCATGGCCTTTCCCCCACACGTGCAACACGTCCGGTGACTCGCCACCGTGGACCAGTGCCTTCGTTCCGATCTTCACCAGCAACGGAGCGGCAATCGACCGCCCGAAAATCAATGCCTCTCCGGTCGATAGACTTGGTAGTTCATCGAGGTCTGCTTGGCTCACCATGTCGGAAGTGCGAGCAATGAACCGCTGGTCCTCCGGGTTCTTGAGCCGCATGACGATCAGAGTATTGCACTGCGATGTGACGTCAGGGTCCAATTTCGATGGTCGTTGGCTGATGACGGCAAAGCCCACTCCGAACTTGCGTCCTTCCCCTGCAATCTTGCGGATGATGCGGTGACTCACGGCAGCCTGACCTGCGGGCGCGAAATTGTGCCCTTCCTCGTACACGAGCATGCATGGCCGGATCGGATCCGACTTGCTGGACGCGGCTTGGAGTACCTCGCTCGAAATCAACCCGGTAATGATCTGCTTGGCGGTGTCGCTTAAGCCCTGCAGGTCAATTACGACGAGCCGTCCATGCTTATCGGTTCGCCGGCCGGTCATTTCGTAAATGTTTGTCGGCTCGGACAGGGCCGCCGAGTAGAACGCTTGGGCTTCGGATAGAACGCGTGAGAGCTTCATTGACGCAACAGCGGCACTTCGGCTGTTAAGCGCTGCAGCCTCCGCCTGAGTCAGTTCGTCCCACTGCCGCACCTCGTCGAGCCCGTCGCTGAGGAAGTGACGGAGCCGATTGATGTCGCGCGGTTCCGCTCCGTCGGCTGTTCGCCAATAGCGAATCGCGACATCGAGAACACGCTGTTGCGGTTCGGTCAGGCCAGGAAGGATTTGGCTGATGTCGTCCATCTCGAAATGGTCAAACTGAAGCGCCAGTTCACGGTTCTTTCCGGCATACTTATGGCGGAAGGACTGGATCTGGGGGGTGTAGACGACGATCCCAGCTCCAGCTCCCATCAGCCTTTCCAGGGATTCCTGAATTATCGGTATCGTCCGGCGGTCGCGGGGATCATCCGAGCCATTTTTGGGGTCACTGAATTGTAGCTTTCCGCCCTGCAACGCTCGGCCGTACTCGCCGTGTGGATCAAAGACAATCACCGTTCCGTTGTGAAGTCCTACAAGACGCTCAATGATTCGCCCGACCGTGTAAGACTTCCCGGCACCGGTCATGGCCAGTACGGCTAGGTGTTCTGTCACCAGCTTGTTCACGTCAAGAAAGACCGGAACGATGTTGTCACCCCGGTCGTAGCCGACCAAGTTTCCAATATGCAGACCGGTCTGCTCATCAAACTCATAGAACGCACTCAGAAAGTGGTAATCAACCGTTTGAACCTTGGCGCCCGGATCAAGGGGACGGCGGGGAATGCGGATCTGACCGGTCGCAGGATCATTAAACCCAATCAATTCGATCTTGCCGAGAATACTCTCGCCCGTTACCCGCGCGCCCGGCATCAGTTCGAGTTCGGTCAACGAACTTCCCATCCCGGCGTCATAAAGCGCGTTGACGCGACTGATACTGGCAATTCGCCCCAGCACATCGCAGGCTTGCTCGTCGTCGCGTTCCTGGTGGCTGATGCGGACGAACTCTCCACGGCGAGCCGAGAAAGATGACGCCATGATCATCATCACCTTGGTCGAATCGCCGGTATTGCCAACCAGTGTTCCAAGAACTTGCTGTTTCATGTGTTCATTCCAATTCAAACGAGATCGTCCAGGTCAGACAGCCACACGTCCTCAATGCTTCGTTTCTTCATCTCACCGTGGACGCCAGCCCTGTAGTGTTCGATGAAACCATCCAGCGACCCCAGTTCCCTTGCGGCCAATTGCACGGGCATTGGCCACGCCCGTTTTCCGCCGGTTACCGTCAACGCCATTAGTCGCCCGGTTAGCTCATCAAGATCCGCGGCACGCCACCCCGGTTCGTCACCAATGAGTTGCAGGAGTTTCGGCTGTGTGCCCGGGCCAGCGCAGTAATGCAGTCCGACAACACCGCCACCCGCCACTTCGTGAGGCTCCATTCGCGGCGTCTGGGTGTTCATCCGAAATGCGGAAGTCCGCGTGAAACTGCCGAGGATACCGTTGATGAACCGCCGCTCTCCAACCCCGGAGATTGTCGCATGCGCCCCCGCTAATCGCTGTAACGGCCCGGAGGCAAGCTCGTCGACGTGTAGGACGTGGCGTCGCCCTTCCTCAGTCCGCAAATCCTGTTGCGAAACGTTGATGATTGCACCGAAACGCTCTGAAGCGAGCCCGGCCAGAACTGGCCCCTGGCGGTTCCACGGGAAGAGCTTGTCGCGATGGTCACGCCAGAACTCGCCGATTGTCTCGACCGTGGTCTGATAGGTCTTCCGTAGCGCCGCATATCGAGTCCCCTCCTCAGGGGCGACCATGCTACGATTCAGCAGCAATGGGCAATCGCACAGTAGCAAGTCGAAATGCTGACCAGATGTGAGCGCCCGCTCTGCCAATTCGTAGGCCTGACGAACGCCTATCAACTGAAACCGCTTGGATTGGTCTTCGTAGTCGATATCGTCAATCTCACAAAGGCTGTCTTCGCCTCGGGTGGCGACCACGTTCTCTTGGACACTGAGATCGACGCGGACCCCAGCAGCGGCGTAAAGCCATCCTCCCGCAACTCGCCGTGTGACGGACTTTGTCGAAATGCCAGCCACATCCATGCTCAGCGGGCTAGGCCGATCAACGGAGCAGATAAGACCTGCCTCCACGAACAAGGGGCCGACCTTTTCAAGATCGCGAATCTGCTTCAGAAGGCGGCCCACCGTCCCGACGAGATGCACCTGAGTTTGTACCGCCAGGGATTGCGCCAAAGAACGCGACTGGTCAGGCGTATCTTTCATCGCCGGTTTCTCCTCAATGCTGTGGCATAAACGCCATACGGGCTTGCAAGGAGCATGGCTTCACCCGTGTCGGTGAGTTTCCCATCGGTCGCCAATCCCGCGGTCTCTAACTCCGCTAAATGCGCACACGCCGCATCCTCGGGAATAGCCAATACCGGTGAATCTGCCAAACAAGCCAATGCCTCGTCACGCCCTTGAAAGTCACGTTCACACAAATGAAGCATCAGGGCGAAGTGATCCCGGTTCGGCTGAAACCGTCGTGCCTCTTCATCTGCTTCAGTCGGAGGAATTGGATCCCCCGCAGTACCGGCAATCCGTTCCAGCCAATTCCGAATCGCTTCGCGATGGTCAAGAATCGTCAGCGACCACAGCGGCAAGCAGGTCATCGCAAACACTCCCGAATGCGGATGCCTCCGAAAGTAACTCGTGTGAATCCCACCGCCTTTCCACTGTCCGCCAACATCAACGGCGACCTGCAAGACACCCGTCAACTCATATCGCACCTCGCTCGCCAACAACTTGGCCAATGGCTCTGCTCTTCTCCTCGCTCTGCTGGAAAACCCATCGCTGGTTGACCAGGTCGACGTGCCGGGCTTCGACGATGAGCGATTCCTGCGGCCGACAGCCGGTCTCCCAGGTGACGATCACCAGATCGCGAAAGCCGCGATCGGGAGCGAAGCTAAGAATTTCGTCGAACTCCTCCCGGCTCACGATGACCTCCCGCTTCCCGCCCTTCGGCTTCTTCATGTGCGCCACGGGCGAACGGTCAATGTAGCCCTGCTCTTCGGCCCATTTGAACGCCCGCTTCACCGCCCGGATGGCGTTCCGGCGAGAGCCGTCGGCCCAGCCTTCCCGAGCGTCGATCCACTCTTGGACGTGGAAGGGCCGAAGTTGGGCCACCGAGAGTGTCGGGTCGATGTGGCGAACGAATTCCTGCAGCCGGTCGCGATACCAGCGGTAGGTGTCCGCCGCCCGGTGCTTGGAACACCAGTCCAGATAGGCATCCACCACCCCCAGGACGGAATCCGCCGCCACGTGCTTGGGCTGCGGCTGGGACATGAGTTGGTGGTAGCGGCGGAAGGCCTCGTCCTTGTCGGGGCCGAGGTTGACCTGTTTGCGGTCGACCTCGACGTACCAGACGCCGCGGCCCTTCTTGAAAAACGGCTTGGGGAAATGTGGCATTTTGCGAACCCTCCAGTCGTGTAAGGAAACAACCAGAGGCGACCGAAAGGCTCGCTTCGGGCCCCGTTCCCGCCAGAACGGGGCCTTTCTTTCACTTCCCATTCTACCCGATTCTCGGACAACTTCTCGGACAGAAGCACCCCGAATCGTCGTAAGTCTAATATCCCCGGCAAGATTCGAACTTGCAACCTTCGGCTCCGGAGGCCGACGCTCTATCCAATTGAGCCACGGGGACTTGGCTGTAAGTCGTTTTCGAAAAACAACTTAACAGATGACATGGGCGATAATTCGGATCGCAACTAAGCGGTCTTACTTCGCACACCACCCATGCAAGTCTGTATTTTAGCAATTCGTGAGCAAAGCGAGAAGCGGGAGGGGACGGCTTGCGGCAAAATGCGACTGGTGGCGGCCCGTTGTCCGACAGGCCGACGAAAACCCTTCTCGCCAAGTACCAGCCGCGCACGGCGTCCCTCGTGCCCGGCGCCCGTCGCGATTCTTCGCCGGGCATTCGGTCGCGACGAGATACGGCCGCTCGCAATGAGGAGCGGCGACGTGGATGTTACGGTATCGCTCTAGCCGCGGCCGCGTGTTGGGCAAGCCGCAGGGTTTGGGCTTGCTTGAATGCCCGTGTACGTTAAAAATGGATGGTACGTTTCGCAATCGGATTCTCTTCACATCATCGGCGTGGGACGGCTGAAAACGAGTCGCCCAGAGGCTGCGACCGATCTTTTCTCTACGTCTTAGTGAAATCGTTCACATCGGCAGCAAGTGTGCCGAGAGCATGAGGAACGCAACCATGCCAAAGGTTACGAGTGAAAACCGGCAATTATTCGACGAACTGCAACCGGGCGACCGGATCGAGGTGGAACACAAGGTCACCGTAGGTCAAAAACACTGGACCAGCACCACGGCAGGAAAGGTTGTGCGCACCGAACGCAGCCGGCACGGCCTGCACCATCGCCGCAACGTGGACGACAAAGTTTTCAGCGATGCCATTCTCCTGGAATTGGCCGACGGCGAACTCACGTCGGTTACCATGGACGAGTTCACTGTGGTGCGTCGAGCGAAATAGCCTCGGCGACAGCCGGTGACGCGATATCGTGCGGACCGAATCTCACCTTCCGTATGCCTGCCCAACCTTCACGGTCCGACGATCAGTTTTATGAGCGATTCACCTGAGAAAAAGCATTCCTTGTTTGCCTCCCACGGCCGCGACTTCCGCACCAACCGTTACATTTATCCCGTGCTCAGCCGTCGGGCGCACGGCGTATCGGTGGGTGTGAATATCAGCCCCGACAAGGCGTGCAACTTTTCTTGCGTCTATTGCCAAGTAGATCGCGGCAGCCCGGGCGAAGCATGCGCGATCGATTTGGATCGTCTGCGCGAGGAGCTTGAGGAAGTCGTCGAACTGGTTGTTTCCGAGCGGCTTTTCGAGGGCCCACGGTTCAAGGAGACACCGACGAACCTTCGCCGCCTCAACGACATTGCCTTCAGCGGCGATGGCGAGCCGACCCTTTGCCGGCAGTTCGACGAGGTGGTCAAGGTTTGTGCCGAAGTGCGAAGACAGCATAGTCTCGACGATGTGAAGCTGGTTTTAATTACCAACGCCACACTGCTTCACCTGCCCCACGTGCAACAGGCGCTGGAAATCATGGACACGGCCAATGGCGAGATCTGGGGGAAACTCGACGCGGGCACCGAGGCATACTACGCTCGTGTCGCCCGAAGTCGCGTTGCGTTGCCGCAGGTGATCGACAATCTGACGGCCGTTGCTCGGCGCCGGCCGATCATCATCCAGTCGCTCTTCATGCGGCTGTCCGACGAACCGCCTTCCGAAGAAGAGCAGCTTGCCTATTGCCAGCGACTGCGGGAAATCGTCGACGCCGGAGGGCAAATCAAGCTGGTGCAGATCCACACCGTCGTTCGCATGCCGGCCGAGGATTTCGTCTCGCGGCTGAGCTACGACGAAGTAGACGCCCTCGGCGAACTGGTCCGCCGCCAAACGGGCCTGCCGGTGGCGACGTTCTACGGCTAGCGCTTTCTCAACTATCGCGATTCGTGGGTGCCACGGGCAGCTTGCCCGTGCTCGACACTGGCTGACGAGCAGCCAGTGGCACCCTACGCCGTTCGTCCTAGCATAATCGGCCGTCAAGTTGCCACCCACCGCTCGGGTATGATACACTGACGGACTGTCCCCACTACACATCCCGCCTTCCGTGACGGAGCTCCGACGATGAAGCCACACGTTGCGACTGTTGCGCTTGCAATGGGCCTATTGAGTTTGTTTGCCTTGTCCGCGAGAGCCGACGAGACCAAACCGAACATCATTATCATCTATGCCGACGACCTCGGCTACGGCGATTTGAGTTGCTACGGGCATCCGACGATCGCCACGCCGAACCTCGATCGTCTGGCCGCCGAAGGCCAGCGATGGACCAACTTCTACTCGGCGGCTTGTGTCTGTACGCCCAGCCGCGCGGCTCTGATGTCCGGCCGACTGCCGATCCGCAACGGCATGTGCAGCGACCGTCGCCGCGTGCTGTTTCCCGAGTCGGCCGGTGGGCTACCGCCGACTGAAGTGACCATCGCCGAGGTGCTCAAGCCGGCCGGCTATGCCACGGCGGCCGTGGGCAAGTGGCATTTGGGACATCTACCCCAGTACCTGCCCACCAGCCAGGGTTTCGATTCATACTTTGGCATACCCTACTCGAACGACATGGATCGCCTGCCCGAGTATCGCAAGATGGGACGCATCGCGACCTTCAATCCCAAGGTCGAGTACTTCAATGTTCCGTTGATGCGCAACGAAGAAATCGTCGAGCGGCCGGCCGACCAGACGACCATCACCCGACGCTACACCGACGAGACGATTCGGTTTGTCAAAGCAAACAAAGACCGGCCGTTCTTCTGTTATCTAGCCCATAACCTGCCGCACGTTCCGTTGTTCTGTAGCGATGAGTTTCGCAACCGCAGCCTGCGAGGATTGTACGGCGACGTGGTCGAAGAGATCGACGCCGACATCGGTCGCATCGTAGAAACACTCAAGGACCTGAAGATCGACGACCGCACGATGGTCTTCTTCTGCTCCGACAACGGCCCTTGGTTGGTGTATCGCGAGCATGGCGGTTCGGCCGGGCTGTTGCGTGGCGGCAAGGGCGGTACGTTCGAGGGCGGCATGCGCGAGCCGGGCATCTTCTGGTGGCCGGGCAAGATCAAGCCCGGGACGGTCCGCCAAATGGGCGCCACGCTCGACCTGCTGCCAACCTGCGCCAAACTGGCCGGCGCCGAACTGCCGGCAGATCGCGTGCTCGACGGCTACGACCTCTCGCCCGTGCTGTTGGGTAGCGGCGATAGCCCTCGCCAGACCATGTTTTACTACCGCGGCACCAAGCTCCAAGCCGTGCGCCACGGACAGTTCAAGGCCCACTTCATCACGCGACCGGAATACGGCCCCGGCAAGGTCGAAACCCATGAGGTTCCGTTGTTGTTCGACTTGGGACACGATCCCGGCGAACAATACGACGTGGCCGAACAACATCCCGAAGTAGTGGCCGAAATTCGCCGCATTGCCGAACAACATACGCAAGCGATGGTGCCTGGCGAGTGCCAGTTGGAAAAGATGATTGGTGAGTGACACCAAGGTTTTCACCCCTCAAGGAGATTCTCGATGAATTGGATGACGAGTCAATTTCTGCGGCGGCTGTCGGCGCTTACGGTTGTGGCCGCAATGGCCGCTCTCGTGGCGTTCCCGATGTCGACCGTCCTGGCAGCCGACGACGAAGGCTACGTTTCGCTGTTCGACGGCAAAACGCTCGACGGCTGGGACGGCAATCCAGAGTTCTGGCGTGTGGAAGACGGCATGATCGTCGGCGAAACCACGCCGGAAAAGCCCACTAAGGGCAATACCTTTTTGGTCTGGCGCGGTGGTACGCCGGGCGACTTCGAGCTGAAGGTGGAGTGCAAGCTGTACAACCACAACTCGGGCATCCAGTTCCGCAGTTTCGAAAATCCCGAGAAGTGGGGCAAATGGGTGCTGGGCGGCTATCAAACCGATATCTTCGACGGCGAGCGCTACGCCGGAATTCTGTACGGCGAGAAGTTCCGCGGCATCCTGGCCCATCGCGGCGACAAAACGGTCATCGGCGACGACCACAAACCCCGCGTGGTGGGCAAGGTGGGCGATCCGGCCGAACTGCTGAAGTACATCAAACTGCGCGACTGGAACGAGTACCACGTGGTGGCCAAGGGCAACGTGATTACCCATTCGATCAACGGACACCAGATGATCGAGTGCGTCGACGATGACAAGACGGATCGCCGTTTCGACGGCCTCCTCGGTCTGCAACTACACGCCGGTCCGCCGATGAAAGTGGCGTTCCGCAGTATTCGTCTCAAGGAACTCAACAAGCCGGCCGCACAACAGGCGGAAGCCGGTGCCAAGAAGAAGATCGTCTTCCTGGCTGGCCGCAAGAGCCATGGCTACAACGGCCACGAGCATTACGCGGGCTGCGTGTTGCTGGCGAAGCGTCTGCAAGAAAACGTGCCGAACGTGGAGACGGTGGTCGTCAAGGAAGGTTGGCCCCAGGACGCCAGCGTATTGGACGATGCCGACGCGATTGTCGTATTCTGCGACGGCGGTGGCGGACACGTATTGATGCCGCATCTGGCCGAAATCGACAAGCTGATGAAAAAGGGCGTCGGCTTGGCATTGTTGCACTACGGTGTGGAGATTACTAAGGGTGAGCCGGGCGATAAGTTTCTCGATTGGACGGGCGGCTACTTCGAGATCGACTGGTCGGTCAACCCGCACTGGACCGGCGAGTTCAAGGAATTTCCCGCGCATCCGGTCACTCAGGGTGTGAAGCCCTTTACGATGAACGACGAGTGGTATTACCACATGCGGTTCCGCGATGGCATGAAGGACGTGACGCCGGTGCTCACGGCCATCCCGCCCGACAGCACGCGTGAGCGTCCCGACGGCCCGCATAGCAACAACCCGACGGTTCGTGCCCGCAAGGGCATGCCCGAGCACCTCGGCTGGGTGGCCACGCGTGAAGACGGCGGCCGGGGCTTCGGCTTCACCGGCGGTCATTGGCACCACAATTGGGCTTGCGACAGCTTCCGCACGCTGGTGCTCAACGGCATCGCCTGGGTAGCCAAGATCGACATTCCCGAGGGCGGCGTACCGTCGAAGACGCCCACGGTCGACGAACTGCTCGAGAACCAGGACTATCCGAAACCCGAAAACTTCTCGACCGAGAAGATTCAGAAGCAGATCGACGAGTGGAACAAGTAGGGCGGCTGCAAAGATTTAGCACGCCGTGAACACACGGCGGGCTAAATCGGATTTCTGAAAAGCGTAGCAAACGGCATGGTCACAACAAACGTGGCCAAGCCGTTTTTTTCTGCAGTGAGCCATTCCCACAACGAGCACGGGCGTCGACTCACGCTGCCCGTTTCGTGCGTGCGACGACGCTCGGCAATGCGCCGCGGCCCCGGTTGGGATCGCAACCTGGATTTCTTAAAACCGATTCAACCACGGAGCCACGGGAGGGCAAAGATGTTTTCTACAAACAACTCCGTGATCTCCGTGGCGAGAAATCCGGACCAAATAAGTTTGCCCGGGGTTTACTACTTCAGATCGAAGACCAGCCCCTGCTCCATGTCCTTCGAGTCCAAGGCCACTTCGCATCCCAAGGTGGTTTCGGTGTTGTACTGCGGCGGCACGGTCTCTTGTCCGTTGACCTCTTTGGAAATCCGCACCAGATACAGCCCACATTGCACGCCGGCCACGTCGTCCGGATTGTTGGGGTCGACCGGAATGCTGAGCATGGCAATGCCGTTGGCGTCGGTCTTGCCGGTAGCGGCCTGAATTTCGTCGCCGAGGTACTTCTCGGGTTCGATCGTCACCGTTGCACCTTCGACCGGTTTGCCACGGAATTTCACCGTGCAGCTAAACGCCATTCGGCCGACGCGGCTGGCTTGCCACTTCTTCACCCGGGCGGCAACTTCCGCGGCGCTCACGGCGCGGTCGCCGTCGGTGTCGATCGTTTCCACGGCATATGCCAAGGCGGGCGAGTTGGCAAGCTCATCGCCGGCAACCTTACCGTCGCCATCCTTGTCGTATTGCGACATGGCTCCGCTACCGGCATCACCTGCATCGATGCTTGGCGGATAGACACGCGACGGACCGCGTTGACAACCCACACCAACAACCAGAGCAAGCGCAATCAAGATAGCCGAGCAACGATAATTCCGGCAAGACATGGCAGATCCCCTGCGAATGGAGTGAAAAGACCAGAGCAACAGTCCTGGAAGGCCAGAAATGGCCGCGAGTAAAACTCTAACATAGTACCGGCTGGCCGTCAAAGGGGCAGGGGGGGAGGACAATTCGACTTCCTGGTTCCCAGCACAGCCCCTAGCGCTAGCGGCTTCGCACCCTGCAAATCTCACGTCAGAGCGTCAACCAAGCAACCTGATAGGGACGCAGCGTTACCGGCTCGATGGGTGTTTCCACGTCGAGTAGATCGCCCACGGCCTCACAGCCCACGGTGGCAAGCATGTCGATATTGCGCAATTGTGGGCCGAGATTGGCCGTCACCAAGACGCGGTGCTGGCCGTCCGGACTGGTGCGCAGAATGCCGAGCAGGGCCGGGTCGCCAAGTTCGACGACCTCTTGAGCCCCATCGGGGTGAAACGCTGGCTGGGAGATCCGCACTGCCAGCAAATGACGGAAACCGTCGAGTACCTTTGCCTGCGCCCCGACGCTTTCACCTCCCACGATCGCGCCGCGAGCCGTTGCATTTGTGCTTATCGATGCGGGATAAACCGGAGAAAGCAACGCGTCGAGTTCGGTTCGTTGGAACTTACGGCGGTTGATCGATCGGGCGCGGCCTGTCTGTTGCACGCCGCCCAAGTCGTTTGGTGTACCCATTAGGCTGTGAAAGTAGATGCCCGGAATGCCTTTCAGCGACAGCATGATCGCTTGGCTGGCCAGAAACCGGTCGACGTGGCGCTGGACGTGTTCCGCTTTGTCGGGATTGTACTCGTCAGGCTGCAAAGCCGAGAAGTACGTGATGTTCAACTCGTACGGGCTTTCGCTGCCGTCGGGATTGCGTTTCATGCTCACCCGGCCGTTGCGATCTTTGACGGCCACGAGCAATCGTTCGAATCGTTCGGGCGGCATAATACCTTCCAACGGTCGCACGCCGATTCCGTCGTGCGAGGCCGTGAAGTTCAGCACCGTTGTGCCCGGCGGCGTAGGCTCCAGGTCGCGAAGCCAACCGGCCAACAACGTGGCGTCGCCCGAGAGAATGGCCTCCAACAGCAGCGGTGCCAGGCTGAACTGGTAGACCATCTGGGCTTCGTCGCCGTCGCCGAAGTAGCTGTAGTTTTCGGCGTGGGGTACGTTGGTTTCAGTCAACAGGATGCAACCCGGGGCCACGACGTCGACCAAGTCGCGTATCAACTTGACCACGGCGTGCGTCTGCGGCCGATGGATGCAGCTCGTGCCGATCTCTTTCCACAGGTACGCGATGGCGTCCAATCGCACGATCCTCGCACCCTGTTGCAGGTAGAACAGTAGAATGTCGAACATTTCCAGCAGCACGTCCGGTTCGGCGAAGTTCAGGTCGAGCTGGTCGTGGCTGAACGTTGCCCAAAGATGCCTCGTTCCCCAACTCGTTTCCACCGGCGCAAGCAACGGGTGGCTCCGCGGTCGGGTGACCATCGACAGATCGGTCTGCGGATCGACGTCGATGAAAAACTCGGTATACGGGTGCTTGCCTGCGGTAAAGTCGAAAAACCAATGGCTCGCCCGAGAAACGTGGTTGAGCACCAAGTCGAACATCAGGCGATAGTCTTCGCCGAGCGCGACTACGTCGGACCAATCGCCCACGGCCGGATCGACTTGACGATAGTCGATCACCGAGAAACCGTCGTCCGACGAGTAGGGAAAAAACGGCAGGATGTGGACCGTACGCAGCAGATCTTTCAGACCGGCGTCGGCCAGGAATTCACGTTGTGCGCGTAACGGCGAAAGGCCGTCGCGCTGAACCTGGTCGCCGTAAGTGATTAACACCGTATCGCGCTGATCCCAGGTGGTCGTCTGGGCATGGCTGGGGAACGCTGCGGCCAGCGCAGGGGCGTAACGCTCGGCCAAGACCTCTAAATGATCGAGACACTCATCGGCCCGATCGGCATACAACAGGGCCAAGCGTCTTCGTATTCGGTCTTTCGTCGATGGGTCGAACATGGCGCGGGCTCGTGGGTTGGCTTATTGATCTTTGCTTTGAAAATGAGCCACGGTGCAAACGGATATGCTGCCATCACCGGCCTCCCGTTGGTCGGCCTGGCTCATTTACCGTGCAAGACCCCATAAGGTCAAGTCTGTCGGCATTATAGCGAGAGACATGCTGAAGACGAGAGGGAAACGGTAGGCAATGAAACGGCGCGGCACGGAAGACCGCCCTGTCCGCAACTATTTGCCAGCCAATGACAGACACCTGTAGAGCGAACAATTTGTAGGTCCGAATATTGGAATCTCTGCGAAGATGCGTATTGGCCTGCATCGAAAACGTTCGTTTACGAAAACTGAAAGCCGGGAAATGGGCTCTCGCTGTTCGACTTCCGCTCTCTGGCTATGACCGTGCGTTGGTCGTAGTTATTGAGTGTCGCGTAAGTGGTGAGACGAGGGCGACCAACGGGAGCCCTTCAATTACGGGAAAATCGCCTGCGTGGCCAATTCACTACTTTTGCGAATATCAATAATCTCAATCGCCGCCGAAACAATTGTTGATCTTTGCATTGAAAATGAGCCATGGTGCAAACGGATATACTGCCATCCGCCGGCTTTCCGTTGATCGGCCTGGCTCATTTGCCGTACGGGACCCTATAAGAACCGAAGAGCTGCCGGGAATTTTGCCATTTAGTTCTGTGATTGCTTGCATGAGCAAGTTCCATCGCCGAGAAGCAATTCATTTGTCGCCTCGCGGGTTGCCTTAGTCGGTCGGCCGTGCGTTTCTTGCCCGAACGAGTGAATCAATCGATATCTTCCACCCGTTTTTCTGGAACAGACCACCTTCTTTGCGGGACCAGTCGATAGCTGGAGCATCTTTCTTGCCGAGAAAACCGAAGGGACCGTTTTCAAACCAGACGGGGCATTTTTTGGGCGAATACCCGCACGGTCCGGTTTTTTGTGCGGCGTATTGCCACTTGCGTTTTCTTAGGGAAACCACACCTGCTCACCGCCAGAGATGCGATCCGACCGCCTCTTGCCGGGGAGTAACGAACGGCGTCCGACGGCAGCCCGATTGCAGGGCGCTGGATCGTGGCCAACCGTTCAATGGAAATGCCGCCATCAACCCGTGGCGTTTTTGCCGCCTGTCACTACCGAGGAATCAATCGTGGGCCACTACAAGAAAACCATTTTGCACGTTGATGACGACCCACAGATCACCCGATTCGTGGCGCATCATTTGTGCAAGGCCGGCTACGAGGTAACCAGCCTCAACGATCCGGAAGCTGTAATGGAAACGCTCGGCAAGTCGCAGCATCGACTGGTGATCTTAGATATCGACATGCCGAGAATCAACGGCCTCGACTTGCTGCGGAAGATCAAGTCGGTCGATGGCGGCACGCAGGTGATCATTCTAACAGGTTTGGTATCGATGCAGACGGCGCTGCGTTCGTACCGATGGGGAGCCGAATTCTGCTTCTTCAAGCCGATTACCGACTTCGGGCCGCTGTGTCAGACGATCGAAGCCGTGTTCTGGAAGATCGACCAATGGTGGCTGGCCATCGACTACGTGTCTCAGCAAAAACGCTCGTCGAGCGACAGCCCGCCGGCACCAACCCAGGATTCCGTCTCGCTACCGTGGCTGTCCGACACCGCAAGAGAACGCATACCCGAGGCGCCTTCCCATGATCTCCCATGATGTGGACTATCGCGAAACCTTGGAAGGCTTCATCGACGAAGCCCGTGATTCGCTGCGAGATCTCCCCGATTGTCTGGATGCCTTTGCACGGGCATCCACCGATCGAGATTCGATCAACGCCGTTTTTCGGGCGATCCATTCCATCAAGGGATGTGCAGCGTTTCTCGACTTGGGGGCCATTCGGGCGTTCTCCCATTCGCTGGAAAACACCCTCGACGAAGTTCGCAACGATGCGGTAAGTCTCACCGAGAAGCTGCAACGCCAAATGGTCACGGCGTTCGATCATCTCGACGACATGCTGCAACGGGCAACCTCGGGTGATATCGCTGAAGAACTCATTGCGCAAGACGAGGCGTTGCTTCAAGCCGTTTGCGCCGCGGCCCAAGACTCGCCGGCCGTCAAATCATCCGAGCAGGTGTTTTTCGACAGACTCTTGGAAGTGGCCGAGGGAATTACAACCGCCGAGCCAACGCTCGCCAGTGATTGGGGACGCCGGTTACAGGACTTAGTCTGCAGTTACGCGAAGGCGGGACCGGGCGGCGAAAAAAGGTCTGCCGATGCGGCGACCCCCACGCCGGCCGATCTGCTGCAGTCGCAGTTCTTTCATCAGGCAGAGGATATCACACGGCACGTCCATCCCCTGCTCGAAGCCTTTGTGGGATTGCGGCTCGACGGCGAATCGCCCGGTGCCGAACGATCGTTTCTGGACCGAACCCAGCAGATGATCAGTTGGGCGAATCAGGCGAAACAAACCAAACTCGAAGAGTCGCTGTACGCGGCCGTCGCCGATTTTCGGACCATCGTCGACAGCGCGCTGGAATTCGACGAGAATCTGCGCGGAATCATTTGGGAATACCTGGTCACCGGGCTACTTGAGTATCGGGTAAGCGGAAACGGCGAGGCGAAACAGGAACGCGCCGACGACGATACAGCGGAGGAAACGACGACACGGGCGCCGTCTGCCAAGGCACCGGCTACCGATCGATCGCGATTTGTGCGCGTCAAGGAAGATCGCATCGAAGAGTTCCTCGAACACGTATCGCGACTCTTCATTATGACGGAACGCTTCCGCGATATCCAAGGACGGATGGCACAATCGCACCACCAAACCGAGTTAGTCGAAGAGCTTCGACAGGTGAGCCTCGAGCTGAAGGCCGAGTCGACCTCACTTCAACGAGGAGTCATGGCGCTACGGCAGATTTCGGTCGCCGGGCTGTTTTCCAAGTTCCCCCGGATGGCAAGAGATCTGGCCAACCAACTGGGAAAACAGGTGAAGGTTCACGTTGCCGGCGAAGATGCGGAAATCGACAAGCGGTTGTCGGAAGATCTCGACGCGCCGCTGACCCATCTCATCCGCAACGTGATGGACCATGGGCTGGAAACGCCCGAACAGCGACAAGCGATCGGGAAACCCGACACGGGAAACCTCTGGCTCGAAGCCAAGCAAATACGCAATCACATCCACGTCCTGGTGCGCGACGATGGCCGTGGCATCGATCCTCAAAAGATTCGCCAAAAAGCCGTCGAAAAGGGAGTCATCGCCGAAGCCGATGCCCGCCGCCTCTCCGACGAAAAGGTCTTGAACCTGATCTTTCAGCCGGGGTTCTCCACTGCGGAGCAGCTTTCCGAAGTGTCGGGGCGTGGGGTGGGCATGGATGTCGTCCGTACGACGGTGGAAGAACACGGTGGGCGAATCGAAATCGAATCGGCCGTCGGCCAGGGGACTACCATCACGCTGGACATTCCCGTGCGTCAGGCGACCCTCGTGATCGACGGCCTGATGATCGCCCAGGATGAGGAACAATTCGTCATCCCGTTTGAGAACATCCGCGAGATTGCCGCGATCGAAGGCGAGCAGTTGTCGTACGTCCACGGGCAGCCGGTGATTTCGATCCGCAACAAAACCTACGCCGCGCTTTCTCTCGACGAGGCCATCGGCCATCCCATCGCGGATGGGCAAACCGCAACGGCCAACAGCGGGATTGTCCTTCATTCAAAGAACGGCGAATTTTGCTTGATGGTCAACCGGGTGATCGGACATCGCCAGGTAGTGGTGACCAGCCTGAAGGAAGTGATGACAACCACGCAGAGAGTGTGTGGCGTAGCCCAACTCGGCGGCGGGGCACTCGCGCTGGTGATCGATGTCGGCGAAATCGCCGAAAGCCTCCGCGGTTCGGAACAAGCCGTACCGGTGGGGTAATCATGTCCGCCGATGAGACGGCACGGGGACGACGCGTGGGCGTTGGGTGATCCAAAGCACGGCAATCGGCCGATTAGAGATCGTCCAGCCCAGTAAACGCCGTAACCAGCGAGCGGAGTTTGCGGCGGAGAACAGAGTAGCTGAAGAACGCTTTACTGAGTTCGAAGTTGTGGTCGACCATCTGGCGGCGATATTCTTCGTCGGCGATCACGCGGCGAACTTGCTCGATCACGTTGCGTGTGAGGAAGCCGTTCATCGTGATCACTTCGAAGCCCTTGGGCTCGATGTCCGAGATGAAGATTGCGTAGCGATTCACCAACACCGGCTTGCGGTAGTAGAAAGCCTCGAGCAGCGCGTTGCCGAAGCCCTCGTAGAGACTGGGGTAGGTGATCAGGTCGGCTGCGGCATAGGCCAGTGCGAGCGTGTTTTCTTCGTTTGCTTGCTGGCCAAAAGGATCGGAACTGGGCACCTGGGATTGGACAAACCGTAGGTCCACGCCCGACTGCTCGGCCAGTTCGATCAGGGCGTCCTGGTATTCCAATCCCTCGTCGCCCGATTCGTGGGAGACCACCAACTTGCACTTGGGGTTCTTCAACTGCGAGACCAGAGCGATGGAGTGCTCGATGCCCTTGCGAGGTACCACGCGAGTGGGTTGCAGTAGGAAGATGTCGTCGGGCTCCAGACCGATTTCCGCCCGAAAGGCCGAGCAATCGGTCTCTGGGGGTGGGGTCTCGAAATCGAGAACATTGGGGACCAGAATCGACGAGGCGCCGCGTCGAGCCAAGTCTTCCTGACCGGCCGAGTTGATCGTGACATGCTGGATCGATGGCAGCATGGGTGGAAAGGCCATGGTCAAAAAGTCGCTCACCGAATTGACCAGAAACCGTGCCCGCTCCCAGTAGAAGTCGTGGTGATGAGCGATGGTCGGGATGCCCGTCTCGGCAATGAAATTCGTCAGTGCCACGCCCAACGGGATGTGCATCGGAATACACAGCGCGTTCTGCACCACCAGCAGATCGATATTGAAACGGTCGACAAACCCGTAAAGTGTACTCTTCAACCGCCCGGCGATCTCGTAGATCTTCTTGGTAACTTCTTCGTCGCGGGTGCGGGTTCCGAACGCGCGTTCGTTGATCCACACGTTGTCGCGATCGTAGAAGTAGGCCTCCGGCACCAGCATACTTACTTCGGGGTCCCGGTCCAGCTTGCCGGCGTACCAGTAACTGACATGCTGGTGATCCCAAAGGATTTGAGCCCACTTGGCGCTTTCTAGCGAAACGCCATCGGTACCGGAAAATCGAGTTGAAACAAAGCCAATGTTTTGCGACACGTTTACGGCCGGGAGTTTTCCGGGGTGTGGGGCTCAACGAGCAACGAGGGGCCGATGGGGCCCGAAAGTCGGGATGGCGCGGTTTTTCGGTATCCGCGTGCTACCGCTGCCTACAAGCAGCAGGGCCGTCGAAATCGACAACCCTATTACTCGCCTATTACTACCATTCGGTCGTCTCGACGAATCGCTAAATATCATCTTCCAACGAAGGCGCGTCTAGGGCAGTCCTGCTAATAATACACTCTAGCACTTCAGCTAGGTCGGTCAAAACCACATTGGGTGATAATCCGGCCACCCGGGGGTCGCCCTGGCGCCGACGCAAGCTGCGAGCATCGCCAGCGAAAAGGGCCGTTCGGAAGCCGACTTGAGCGGCCGGTAAGATGTCGTTGAGCATATCGTTGCCCACGTAAAGCACGCTGCTCGGCTCGACGCCCAGGGCACTAAGCCGCTCGACCGCCCGACGGTAAAGCACGGCTCCCGGCTTGGCATGCCCATGCTGGTACGAGAAAAACAGCAAGTCCGAATGAAATCCCCACGATTCAGTGGGCGCGTCGAGCAAGGCCTCGAACAACAAGGGCGTGTAGAATTGGGCGTTACTGACGATACCAAGTAGGATGCCTCGTCGAGTCAGGTCACGCAAGCACTGCCGCAAGTGGGGCATCGGCCAGCAAGGATTTGCCCGGGCTTCGTATTCCACAGCCAAACGCTGAAGATCAACGCCCTCGCAGGCCGAAGCCGTGATCGTGCCGCGGCGTGCCAGTTCGGTCAACACCACACCCCAGATTTCGGCCACCTGGATTTCGGGGAAGTCGACGCCCTGCTGCCGCATCTCGGCGTGCTGTGCCTCGATCGTACTTACATAGAGGTCGACACCTTGGGCTAGTGGACCCCGGGCGTCGATTCCCAACGCAGCCAAGGCGCCCGACAAGGCCGTCTCGACGGCCGCCTCTTTTGTCGTTCCCACTTCGCCGCTGGCACTAATGAATAACGTGCCGTAAACATCGAACAACACGGCCGCAATATCGTCGAGCGCAGGCAGCACCGGCTGTTCTTCAGTGGTCACGGGCTCGAGCGGGCGGAACGCGTGACGAAAGATCTCGGCTAACGGATGGCTCATCGGTGGTGGTTCTGCTGCTTAGCTCGGCAAATCAGCCCTATGCGGTGGATTACGCAAACGACCCCTTCAATATAGCGTGCTCAGCACGAAGGAAGAACCTTCCCCCAGAAGAGGCGTTATCGTAGCTGATTACGTTACCTCGCGCCCACGCTTTGCGTGGGAACACACGGCCCGACGCTCCAGCGCCGCGACTTGCAGAGAAGGGCGTCCACTTGCAACCCAGTGATGCAAAATGTCACGCATCGGACTCCCGCACGACAACGTCGGAACCAGGCAATACAGTAGCCGGCTAGAAATGGGCACGGCTCCACAACGACAGCAAAGTCGTCGTGGAGCCGTTGCGATGCCGGTAGAACGGAGAATGACAATCTTTTCGTTGCTAGCCACCCGACTCGTCGCCGTCCATGACACCGTCGGACGCGATCACTGGGGTGGTGGATTTCGACTCGGGTTCAACCGGACACGATTTTTCGCCACAGTAGGAATCACCGCTTTCTGAACTGAACATGCTTCGGGCCGTATCGGCCATCATGCTGAACGGACATCCAGAACATGCCGGCTTCGACTGACTGGCCGTGGTAACGCCTGCGGTCGATTCGGCAGTGGCTGCCCCACTGCAACAACTACTGCCGGTTGTCGGTTGAATGGCCGCCGGTTGTACGGCGTCGGTCGTTTGCCGGTCGGCACGAACTTGGATCACAATTGCCGCTACGGCGAGGGCGGCCGCTGCAAGAATCATGACTACAGATTTTCCTCCACGCATCGCTCGTCTCCTCGGGAATGGGTTGCCGGCTCGTGTTTCCTCTAAATAGCAGGGGATTTTTCTCTTACCCACATCCTACGGCCGAATTGCCAGTATTTCGTTCACTCACGCCACTAAACAGCGCAAGTCGTTTTACAGAAGCGAGTTGTAAAGCTAGAGTTATCCCGAGACACTTTTGCCAGCCAAGAGTGTCATAAGTTCCCGCCTACTTCGCACCCCGCTTTACGTAGGCACACACGGCCCAACGCTTCGAGGCTATGGAAAATTTGTAACACTTCAGCCAGATGGCCGAACGGTCACGACTCTTTGATCGCGAAAACACAAAAGGGCGAAAGAAAAGAAGGATGATCTTAGTCCCTTCTTTTCTTCGCGTCTTCGCCCATTCGTGTTTTCGCGACCCTTCGAAAGTCGTTCCAGTTGTTCCTTGCTGCGTACCCTTCATTTGGCTGATGTGTTGCCAAACACCGATTCTCACAGCCTATTCGCGTCAAGAGATTGGCAAGGAAAGAATTCACTGGCTACTCAGAGACGCTAAGCATCCGGCCGTGGGTTCCCACGCTGCAGTGTGGGAACCAGGTGAAGGCGCTGCACAATCGCGAAACGCGATTTAGCTTCGGATTAGCCGGAAGCGAGCCGCGTTGAGAAAGCCGTCGAGGATCCGCTCGACGTGGGCCAACGGCTCGGGGGCTTGGCCGCGGTCGCTGGCTGCGACCTGTTCGTACAAGGCGAACAATCGCCGGCCGCTGGGTTCAAAAGAGTAGGTCTCGCGGATTATCTGGCAGTTGTGAGCGATCGCGTCGCCCCCATCGTGGTCGCCGACGGCCAACGCGGTTTCGAGGCCCGGGTTGGCATCGAGCACATGGCGGCGACATGTCTCGTCGCTGGACACCTTTTCGAGCACGACACGCTGCATCGTTTCGTCGAGATCGCCGAAATCGACCAGCCCATCGACCGTCTTGGCAGCGATTTGTTCGTCGAGATTGGCCGGCTCGCCACGGCCGTAGGCGGCCAACACTTTGCCGTAAGCTTCTCGTACGGCGTTTTGGAAGCAGCCTTCGCCGATCCAATCGACCGGCACGCGAAGCGTCGGGTGCAACCAATCGTAGCGGAGCCCGGCTTCGGTGAAGTCGGCGGTAATCTCCGGCAGATCGCGACCGATCAACGCGCGGCCGGCCAGCCAAGCTTCGAGAAACACCATGCCAAAGCCCTCGGTCACGCTGGTCGTGAGAATGGCATCGGCAGCGGCCAGGTTTTCGTCGAACGCCATCTTGCCGGGCGCACCGACCTCGAAACGCACCGAAAGCTTCAGTTTATCTGCCGTTTGCTTCCACTGCTCGTAAAGGGGCTGTTCGAGTGGATTCAAAGGCGCCAGCGTAGAGGCCACCGTCGTTCCGGCAGGAGCCAACGCACCAAGCAGCAATGCCTCGCCCAGGTTCTTGCGGCGGATACAGCGTACCGGATAGAGCAACAATCGCTCCTCGGGGGCAACGTCGAAGAGTTGCTGAAACTTGGCTCGGGCCGTCTCACGCGAAGGTAAGTCGTCGAAATCGGGTATCGGATTGGGTAGCCAATGCAAACACGACTCGGCCACGCCAGCTTCTTTCAGCACACGCTGGTCGCGCCCGTTGAGCACGGCATAGTGGATCGACGGCGACTGGGGATACAGCCCAGCGTTGTCGTTTCGACCAGACGACTTCTTCGCCAGATGGGCGATCGCGCGGTAGTTCTCGCTACGAAAATCTTCGGCGAAGTCGTGCAACTGCAAAAGCAACCCGTAGCCGTCTTGGGCCAAAATCGGCACCACCTCGGGCAACAGGTGATTTTTTCCTAGCGTGTGGTTATGCAGGTGGAGGACCGTGTCCTGAGGGCCGAACTGCAATTGCCCCAGCAGACAGTAGAGTTCCATCAGCAGATCGACGGCGCTGTGTTTCTCCGAACGCAGGTTGTCGTACTCCAGGGCGGAGATTTCGTGGAGCGACAGTTCGATGTTTTGGAGCCGATCGGCCAGTTGCTCATGCCACCCTTCGCGGCGTCCGCCGTAGGCCACTGCCACGCGCCACGGTTTGGCCGGATCGAGTACCCGGTCGAGCGCCGCCAGTTGGTTCTCGATCACCCGAGTCACGCCGCCCCGGTTGAGATGGTAGTGGAGGATGAGCAGGTTCATAGCAGGTCGCTCGCCAAGTCCGCCAGGGCAGAGCGTTCGCCTTTTTCCAGTGTCACGTGGGCGTAGATCGGTTGGCCCATCATGCGGTGGATCAGGTAGCTCAGGCCGTTGGAAAGTGAGTCGAGATACGGGTGGTCGATTTGCTGGATGTCGCCGGTGAAGATCACCTTGGTGCCCTCGCCGGCTCGCGTGATCACGGTTTTAACTTCGTGAGGCGTCATGTTCTGTGCTTCGTCGACGATCAGAAACGCCCGTTGCAGGCTACGGCCACGAATGTAGGCCAGCGGGGTGATCACGAGCTTCTCGGATTCGAGCATCTCCTGAATGCGGCTGGCGGCCGTTTCTTTGTCGCCAAACTGATTGCGAATTACCGCTAGGTTGTCGTAGAGCGGTTGCATGTAGGGATCGAGTTTGGCCGAAATGTCGCCTGGCAGAAACCCCAGGTCCCGATTGCTCAGCGGCACGGCCGGCCGAGCGAGGAGGATTTGTCGATAGGTGGCCCGGCATTCCAGGGCGGCCGCCAGGGCCAACAGGGTTTTGCCCGTGCCGGCTTTACCCACCAGGGTAACCAGCTTGATCGAATCGTTACACAGCGCCCGCAGGGCGAACGACTGTTCGGCATTGCGGGGTTTGATGCCGTAGGCCGTGGCCTTTTCGATCCGCACGAACATTTCGTCGCTGGCGTGATAGGTGGCCAGCACCGATTTCGAGCCGTTGCGGATGATGAAGTTTTCGTTGGCCACCGGGGTGGCGACGATGGCGAGGTTCGCGCTCGGCACGGTGCCGCCGCCGGCGTAGAAGGTGTCGATCGTTTCGGCGTCGGCACCTTCGACGATTCGCTTGCCCGTGTAAAGCTTGTCGAAGCTTTCGAGCTTGTCGGCCGTGTAGTCTTGGGCCGTAACTCCCAGCGACTTGGCCTTCATCCGCAGATTGGTATCCTTGGAGACGAGGACCACGGGCCGTAGAGGATTGGCCTTTTTCAGCCGCAGTGCCGTGTTGAGAATGCGGTGGTCGGGTGAGTCGCGGAAGAAGGCCGTTTGCAGTTGCTTGTCGAATTCGCCGCCAAGGACCACACGGATGGCCCCGAGACCGTCGCCCAGCGAAGCACCTTCATCAGAGAGGACGTCGCCGGTCATGCCGTCGAGCCGGCGGAGAAACTCTCGGGCGTGGAAGTTGATCTCCTCGTGTCCTTTTTTGAACTTATCGAGTTCTTCGAGCACCGCAATTGGAATGGCGATGTCGTTTTCCTCAAAGTTCCGTAGGCATCCGCTATCGTGCAGGACGACGTTGGTGTCGAGCACGAAGAGCTTGGGCCTCGGACTCTCAACAGGCTGAATCATCATGGAATGTCTGTGTTACCCGATGGCAACCTCCACAGGGCGGCCGAGCCGCCGACCAAAAACCGGTGCTACCACACCCCCAACCAGGAATTCGCTCCCGTTGGTCGCTATTGACTCTTGCACATTGGATGAACGGAGGGCGACCGTCGGGAGCCCGGTTTCACGGTGTTTCGTTTTGGCCAACCGTTCAATGAATATGCAAACATCAATAATCTTTGTGAAACACTTCATAATCTTCGCTAATCGTGGCACAAACCGACCACAATACGCTTCGGTGGCAGCGGGCCGTGCCTCGGGCAGGCCAAGTGTCGCGGGCAGCCCGTGCCTCATTGTGCTCAATGCCTTCCGCTTGACGCCAACCGTATCGCGCAGCCACCTTTGGCGTCAAGAGAAGAGTGACAGCAATCGCCCGGCACAAACGCTTTGTGGCATATCGCCGACGCTTGGCGGGCACCAAAAAAACAGACACGGGGAGTAGGAGGGCCCCCGGCCGTTACTGTTCGAAGGGCATTTTCGTCGCCGGCGCAGGTGCCAACGGCGCCAGGAATTAGCGGTCTTTTTGCCAACCTCGACATCGAATCGCGCGTCGCCGCGAGTTTGCCCCTTGCGGGCCCCGGCTCGTTTTGCAGTGGAAACGCACCGCTTCAAACGAGCACGCCATTGGTGGTCGTCTAACGCAATTCTAACGAAGAGCCTGGGCAACACGCTTGGCCTTCACTCAGAACGCAGCCGAGCGGTTTGTCGGCCGCGATACCATGCAATGAAAGAAACACCTTGCGCTGGAAAAAACGCACCGTGGTGCTTCCCGGTTGGATAGGAAACCCGGAAACGACCACGGAGCGAGTTCTGAGCGGCTATCGATGTCTACAGCTTCATTGAACGGTTGGCCACGAATGAGTGCCTTGAAACCGGGCTCCCGCGAGTCGTCCTCCGTTCACTCCTTAGTGCTTTGTCAATCTTATTGACGCTTGCATAGCTAATGAGCGGAAGGCGACCAACGAGAGCCTGGGTTTCCAGGCGTTCGGCTTTCCGAAGCAGATCATTTTCAATGCAAGCATCAATAAATGGGTGCCATGGCCACGCTTGCGTGGCCATGTTCGTCGGGATTTCAGCATGCCCACGCAAGCGTGGGCATGGCACCCCAACTCAAAGATTCAAGCAGCAGACAAGGGACAATAAGACTTCTGAGCATCCGACGTGAGTCGTCGGTCTATCTGGCTCAGGCGATTGCCCTCGGAATCGCAACAACACTCCACAAACCAATCGGGAGCGTGTCGCTCACTACGTATCGCTGACGCTACCCCGCGCAAACAGCGAACGAAGATCAGTTCCAGCCATCGTTCTTCCGACCGCTACGGCGTTTCTCGGCTGGGGTGAGCTGATCGTTCATTGAGGTGATTCGCTTCTTGATCGCCAAACGCGTAACCAGAGCCACTTTGTCGGTGCCCATTTTCGACATCGCACGCCATTTGTGGTTGTCCACTGTGTTGGGTGCCAACCCCAAGATTGCGGCGGCTTCTTTCACCGTGCAACCCAAGCTGACCAAGCGAACGACTTCCCGCTCTCGCGGAGTGAGTTGAACTGACATTACCAAGATCTCCCTTCAAGAAAAACTATAGGCGGGGCATTTTGATCACAACGTATTATTGCAGACCGAATGCAGAGGAGCAACGGTCATGAAGCCTTCTTTTTGCCGACACGATGTCGATTTCCACATGCTCGCCACATTGGCCCTGATTTGAAGGGTAGTATTAGACCTCGCACAGAGACGCAGAAAGAATTGAATGGAACCCCGGCCAAGACGGTAGGTATCGGCATGGTCTTCGTTTTGCGCCATGCGCAATACAGGCAGGGTTAACCCCCTCAAAGGCCGTGGTCGCAACGGTAGAAGGCTGGGTATTTCCCGCTAATACGAATCTGCCAATCGCAAAAACGACCGCTGCATCGTCCCAAATTGCGGGTATACCGAAGTCGATCTTCCAGGTAAGCCTCTCATCGACGGATGGGTGTATCTCGCGTTCTGTTGCCGCGACATCGGTTTGGTTGGCAGCTCGCCGAATTGTGGTTTCCACGATTCGATCGAGCTTCCCATTGGATTCGCAGGAAACCTTCAGCGGGAAGTGGCGTTTGATAGATTTACGAAAAACCCCTTAAAACCAAGTACAAAACGGCCTCCACCGCAGTTCGTTACGAGTCGGCACGGCATAGGAACACGGCCACCGATCGAAGCAAATGCTCGGGCGACAGTTGTGCATCGGCATCCGCTTGATACATCTTGAAGCCCACGGCCCGCCTCAAGGAGGGTGTGGTTTTACCTGAAGGGCGTACGCCCTAAGGTGTACTCGCCGACGAAGCAACCAACAGTATTGGATGAATCGCCGGCATGGCGTGCGAAAACCTTATGGCAATCCCACTGTTTGAGGTAGCGATAACCACACGTCTTTGATCGTCCAGCCAACGACATCTCGGTCGTGAACCCTTCGACGCTTTCCTGGGTCAGACTGCGCGCTGCCGGGCAAGACATGAGTGTGGTTTCCCGAAGAGCAAACAGGCGACACGGCGCAGTACGAAGGCGAGACTGCCAGACAAGAATCTCACTAAGTTGCTCTCACCACGTCCCAATGAGCAGAAAAAGGACTCTTCTTTCGGCACCACCAGCCTCAAGGATTGTTGAGTTTTCCACAAAGACTGGCGACCAACGGGAGTGAGGCCTTGGTAAGGGTACGGCGGCAACGGTTCGGTTGGCGGCCAGTGCGTCTTGGCGCAATATCCCTCCCCTCCAACTCCTATCAGGCCCCACGGAAGCCGCACCATCGGAAACGCCGCACAGGAGAAAACGGCAGCATCTGAGCGGGCAACTACCCTGGGGAAGACGGTGAAGCTGTCGGGCCGTCTTGCGGAAACTCGCATCGGATCGAAACGGCACCTGTCAGACGGTGATCCAACAGTTCTCTGCCGCCGAACGATCCACCGACTCGGCCAGGTGCTGTAAAAGAATACCCTGGTCTAAACCGGGATTGCCAGGACGCTGCTCCGCCACGGCTTGAAGGAAGTTGGCCAAGCAGGCCATGTGGGTTCGCACCCACCCCATGGCTGCCTTCGGGGCGGGGAAGCCGTTGGCCGGCGCCGGGTAGCGTTGGCCGGTGGCGATACGATTCCAACCGCGCAGTCCACCAATGGGGTGATCGACAGCCCGGGCGTCGTGGAAGTCGAGGTAGTGAGGATCCATACCGTTGAAACGCAGGGCACCTTGGCTGCCGTGGATCTCCAGCCGGACTTCGTCTTCGGTGCCACTGGCGATCTTTGTGGCCTCGATCATACCCAACGCCGAATTCTTCATACGGCTGAGAATCATCACGCAATCTTCGGCGTCGACCGGTATGCGTTTCGACAGATCGTCGGCCGAGGGCCGCTCGTCGAAGGCAACGTGGGTGGCCGCCATCAACGACTCGTAGTCGCCCAGCAGAAAATGCACCAGGTCGAGCACGTGCGTGGCCAGATCGGCGATAACCCCACCTCCGGCGGCCGACGAGAGTTTCCATTTCATGGGCGCGTCGGGATTGGCGCTGCCGCCGTGCAGGTACAGCGCCCGATATTCAAGGATTTTTCCTAGCGCGCCGTCGTCGATGAGTTGCTTCGCCCTCATGGTGGCCGGGTAGAACCGGTTTTGCAGCGTCATTTGGGCAGTGGCTTGGTAGTCGGCCATCGCCGTGCGGATTTCCTCGGCCTCGGCCATGGTGGCCACCAGCGGCTTGTCGCAATAGATGTGCTTCTGGTGACGCATCGCCGAAAGCAGGGCGTCTTTGTGCAGATGGTTGGGCGAGCAGATGTGGACGATGTCGATGTCCGGGTTTTCGGTGATCTGGCGATAATCTGTCACCGCCTTCTCGGCACCGATCATCCGACAACCGGCTTCAGCCGTCTCTCGACGACTGGTGCAAATATGCGTGATCTTGGCCGCCAGCGGTACCGGATCGTAGAACAGCGGCAAATTCAGGTAGCCGTAAGCATGAACCTTGCCAATGAAGCCAAAACCGATGATGCCGACGCGGTGAGGTGTCATGGCTGACAAAGATCCTTTGTAGTGTTGGCTGATGCTGCGTCAAACTCCGGATAATGGGTTGGGTGCCATGGGCAGCTTGCCTGCCCGTGCTCGGCACTGGCTGACAAGCAGCCAGTGGCACCCGTCGCGCTTTGCCTCGGCGCCCCTGCCCGTCTTGGGTAGCTGGTATCGTCGGGAAACCACACGACAAACGTCATTTCCGGACTTCCAGCCAAAAAAACACCCCACCGTGGTCGAAACCGCCGGCGGGGTGCGATGAGTGGGCCGTACTGGGCTTGAACCAGTGACCTCCACGATGTCAACGTGGCACTCTAGCCAACTGAGCTAACGGCCCTTACCGAAACCTAAAGTTTGCCATTGCCCTGCCAACAAGTCAATGGGGTGTGGGGCGGGCGGCTACGGTTGATTCCTGTATTGAAAATGATCGGCTCAAGAAGCCGATAATCTGGAAATCCAGCCGCCCGTTGGTCGCCTTCCGCTCATGGGCCATCAAGGCGTCTACAAAAGATTTTACCCACGACCGAACGAACTTCCACCCCAGTGGGCTTCTCCCTTGTACTAGCAGGTGTTTCCCGCCATACTTGCCGATTGTAGGTACTGGGAGCGGGTTTCACGGCAACGTCCTTTGTATCGACGAGCGACTCCTCTCAGGAATAGACGAAATAGGTGATCTGGGGAATATGTTAAGAGCCAAGCTTCCCGACGGTAACGTTCTCGAATTCACACGCCGCGTTCGCCCTATCGACATTGCTGCCCAGATTGGGCCCGGGCTGGCCAAAGCCACGGTGGCTGCGGAAATCGACGGCAAAATTGTTGGCACCGACACCCTCCTGCCGGCCGAAGGCGAAGTCGCCATTCGCCTGATCACCAAGAAGGACCCCGAGGCCCTCGACGTAATGCGCCACTCGGCCGCACACGTGATGGCCCGGGCGGTGATGCGGCTTTTCGACGGTGTTCAATTGGCCTTCGGGCCGACGGTCGACGATGGCTTCTACTACGATTTCGACCTGAAACACCCTCTGTCCGACGCCGATTTCCCGAAAATCGAAGCGGAGATGAAGAAGATCATCAAAGAAGACGAACCCTTCGAACGGGTGGAAATGCCCCGCGACGAGGCCGTCCAGCTTTGCAGCGATCTCGAACAGAGCCTCAAGGTCGAGCATCTCACCGAAGGGCTGGCCGAAGAAGAAACCGTTTCGTTCTACCGCCAGGGCGAATTTGTCGACCTGTGCCGGGGACCCCACGTGCCCAGTCCCAAGGTGATTGGTGCAGTGAAGCTCCTTTCGGTGGCCGGGGCCTATTGGAAAGGGGACGCCTCGCGGCAACAACTCCAACGACTCTACGGAACGGCCTGGTTCAGCAAGCAGGATCTGAAGGACTACCTCACCCGACTGGAAGAGGCCAAGCGGCGCGATCATCGCGTGTTGGGCAAGCGATTGGAGCTGTTCGCCGTCGATCCCGAGGTGGGCTCGGGCCTGGTGCTCTGGTTGCCCAAGGGGGCCATTGTCCGTCGCGAATTGGAAAACTTCATCTACAGCGAACTGGTCAAACGGGGCTACCAGTTGGTCAACACGCCGGTGATCGGCAATGTGCATTTGTACGAGACTTCAGGGCATTTTCCGTACTACGCCGACAGCCAGTTTCCGCCGCTGAAGACGGCCGACGACGACCGCTACCTGTTGCGGCCCATGAATTGCCCGCACCATATCAAGATCTACCAACTTAAGCCCCGCAGCTATCGCGATCTGCCCCTGCGGCTGGCCGAGTTTGGCACGGTGCATCGCTGGGAACAGTCGGGCGAACTAAGCGGAACCACCCGAGTGCGTGGTTTTACGCAAGACGACGCCCACATTTTCTGCACCGAAGACCAAGTGGCCGACGAGTTCCGCGGTTGCATCGAGATGACCCAGTTGGTGCTGAGCACACTGGGATTGAGCGATTATCGCGTGCGGCTAAGCTTTCGCGACCCAGATAGCGACAAGTACGTTGGCAAACCCGAGGTGTGGGACCGTGCCGAGGCGGCCTTGCGCGACGTTTGCGAGCAAATGCAGTTGCCCAACCTGGAGATCGAAGTCGGCGAGGCAGCGTTTTACGGCCCCAAGGCCGATTTCGTAGTCAAGGACTGCATCGGCCGCGACTGGCAGTTGGGCACGGTGCAGTTGGACTACAACCTGCCAAGTTCCGACCGGTTCGACCTCGAATACATCGGGCCCGACAACCAGCCGCACCAGCCGGTGATGATTCACCGAGCCCCGTTCGGCTCGCTGGAGCGGTTTTTTGGGATTCTCATCGAGCATTTTGCCGGGGCCTTCCCGCTGTGGCTGGCACCAGAGCAGGCTCGGGTGTTGACCGTGAGCGAGAAGTTCGAGGAGTACGGCCGGCAGGTCGAACGGGCGCTTCGCGAAGCGGGACTACGTGCGAGCGGCGATTTTCGGGCCGAGAAGATCGGGGCCAAGATTCGCGATGCCCAACTCGAACTTATCCCCTATATGTTCGTCATCGGGGGGCGCGAGATGGAAAATGGCACGGTGGCCGTGCGGGATCGCCTGGAGGGCGACCTGGGGGCCATGCCGTTGGCCGAAGCCATCGCCCGACTGAAAACAGAAATTGACGCCCGAACGGTCCGCCGGCAGGCTTCGCAAGATGCCGAATAGGAGACTAAGGGGCGTGGTTACTACCCCGCTAACCGGCGGGTTTCGGGTGCTGGCAGACGGGGAAAAACGTGGCGAAATGCGTTAGTTTCTCCCAAGACCAGTTGACGGGACAGATTACCTAAGAAATACTGTCCATGGTGATATTACCCACCTTCAGGGTGGACACAGTTAGGATTGGGTTGTAGTAGTGCGAGTTTCCATTTCCATGAATCGGATTAATTGGATTGCTTATGGCTAAGTCGAGGGCACCTAGCGCCGAACAGAACAAACAGCGTATCAACGAACAGATTCGGGTTACACCCGTTCGCGTCATCGCGGCCGATGGAGCGCAACTGGGGATCATTACCACCGAAGAAGCAATGGCTCAAGCGCGCAATGCCGGGCTGGATCTGGTGGAAGTGGCCCCAACCGAACGTCCACCGGTGTGCCGCATCATGGACTACGGAAAGTTCAAGTATCAGCAGAAAAAGCGGCAGCACAAAAGCCACTCGCATCAGACCAAGATCAAAGAAATTCGGGTTCGTCCGAAGACCGGCGAGCACGACATCAACGTCAAGGTGAACAGAGCTCGCGATTTCCTTGAACACAAGAACAAGGTCATCGTGACTGTCATGTTCCGCGGCCGCGAAATGGCCCACATCCAGGAAGGACGCCGTGTGATCGATGGCATCCTTGCCCAGTTGGAAGAAATCTCCAAGGTGGAATCCCCACCCCGGCAGCACGGTCGCCGAATGATCTGTACGCTGGCCCCCAAGTAGCGAGTCGGCCGGCACACACGAAAATCAAGCAGGGCGACGGATCCACTTGTTCCGTCGCCCGTGTTTGTTTTTCCCTCGTTCCCGCACTTCGCACGGGAATAACCGCTTCGACGCTTTGCTTCGCGACGGGCCAAGAAAAGCGTCGGCTCGCACTTCCCCGGACGCAAAGCGCCCCACCTTTGGGTTCGCGCGCTGCAGCATGGGAACCAGGGAAATGACGGCTTCCGAACACTTCACCGTTCTCCCGGCCTGTTGGCTCCGCGGTTTGCGTTTTGCAGCTTGGTGCCGGATAATCGGACCTTGTTCGGTTGTCCACAAGCGCGGAACCGCAGGAGTTGTCTGCCATGATGCGTCCCAGGTTCGCTGCTACCCTGTTCTTGCCCCGTCTTCATCTCACGGTTCTCCTGTCTTCCCTGGCGTGGATGGCCACGGCCAACGCCGACGAGGCAAACCTTCTGAGAAACGGTTGCTTCACACCAATGGGTGACACGCCGTCGTTCGACTCCTGGCGAATCCCCAAAGCCGACCAGAAGATCGCCTACGACACGGCCCAATCGCAGGCCAACGGCTGCAAGGGAAGCCTTCGGGTTGATGTCGGCGCAACGCATCGCAACTGGGGAGAAGCGGCCCAGTCGCTTCGTGGGCTGAAAAACGACACCACCTACCGACTCGCCGGTTGGGTGAAAAGCTCGTTGCAGCAATTGGGCGTCTTGCAGGTAAAACTCTACCGCGATGGCAAAGAACTCAAGCGACTCAATTCCGCCCGAAGCACAACCGAGTGGCAAGAGATCGCGTTGGAATTCAACACGCTCGACGCCGACAAGGTCGAGATCCTCTGCCGTTGGGCTCAAGATAAGCCGGAAACCATCGGCCAGAGCGTCTGGTTCGCCAATCTGTCGCTCGCGGAAGTTGGTCCTCCAAAACTACTCGGTGCAGAAGCCGTGGGCACGTTCCACTCGCTGGGCGTCACGGTCAAATACGACGGCGGATTCGGTCCCCATCATGTTGCCAGTGTGCGGTATCGGGCGCGTGGCCAGGCTCAATGGCACTCGGGCATGGACCTAGTCGCCTATCCGCCCGAGAAAGAGCTTCGCGGGAGTCTGTTCGACCTCGAACCGGCCACCGAATACGAAATCGCCTGCGGAATCTTCCGCAAGTCCGACACACAAACGCCGCTGGACAGCCAACAGACCACGGGCCGTACCTGGAGCGAGACGGTTCCCATCGCCGAAGTCCGACACCTACCGGCCGGTGTTTCCCAACAGCCGCTGGTTATCGACGCCGTGGGAAAACCCGACGGCTGGATTCTTTTCGCTCCACCCGAGGGCAAGACCAGCACGATCGACGTCGGCACGTCGGCCGACGCGGCCGTACTCTTCGATAAGGCGGCCTACGTGGTCCTCCGAAACGTGACGGTGCGAGGTGGCAAGAAACACGCCATCCACGTCGTGCGGTCGCATCACATACGCATCGGCCGTTGCGACATCGCCGGTTGGGGCGATCCGGGCACGCGACGCGACGACCTCAAGATGGGACTCTACGTCGACGAACGAGGCCGATTGATCAACTTCCAGGCAGGCGTCTGCGTGGCCGACGAAAGCTCGCAGGTCTGCGTCGAAGACAACTTCATCCACCATCCCCGCGGTACGGCCAACTCGTGGAAATATGGCCATCCGGCCGGACCGCAAGGCATAATCCTCGCCAAAACGGGCGGCAACAATGTGATCCGCAACAACGACATCATCGGCTCCGAGGCGCACTGGTGGAACGACGCCATCGAAAGCATCCGCAACTCGGACGTCGGCGGCGGCCCCTACCGCGACACCGACTTCTACGGCAACACGCTGGCCTTCTCGAACGACGATGGCACCGAACTCGACGGCGGCCAGATCAACGTTCGCTACTTCAACAACTGGATCGACAAGGCGCTGTGCGGCGTCAGTTGTGCACCGAACCGACGCGGGCCGTCGTACGTGTTCCGCAACCTGATCGTGCTCACCGGCGAAGAGTTCTTCCGAACGGGTGCCGGATTCAAGATGGGTGGCAACCGTTTTCCCGCTCCGGGCCTATCGCTCTTACTGCATAACACGGTCTTTAGTTGCCGCGACGGTCTAACAGCCGGCCACTACGGCAAGGGCCCCACGCCGATTCTCACCCGAAACAACGTGTTCTTCGGCCCCAGTGTCGGTTGCGGAGCCATTCGCTATCGCTACACGAGCGATGTCGACTTCGACTACGACCTGATCCCACCACACGGCACGCAAATCGCCGCCACCGGCCAGGAGACTCATGCGGTAAAAGGTTACCCCAAGGTCGAAAACGCGGCCGCCGGCGACTTCCGTCTGTTGCCCGACTCGCCGGGAATCGACGCCGGCCAGCGTTTGCCAGGCATCAACGACGGTTTCACCGGCCCCGGTCCCGACTTGGGTGCCTTCGAGCGGCGGCCCGACTCCAACGTTGCGTTTCCCCACCGAGAAAACGCACTATCCGCCCTGCCCTTGCGTGTGGCGTTTGACCATTTGCCGAAAAAGGGGCCAAGCCAGGGCGAGATCCGTTTGCTGGCCCCCACCAGCACGGGCACGCGTTGGACGACCCATCCGAACAGCCCTTGGCTGCGGTGCGAGCCTTCGTCGGGCACCTGCCAAGACGCGCCGCAGACGGTTCGCATAATGTTCGCCGCCGACACGCCCGAGTACCGGTTGCATCGCGGGGCAGTTACATTTCGCACCGACGAAGGCCTCAACCGTAGCGTGATGGTCGACATCAAGGTCTACCCACAGCCGTACGTAACACTGGCCGCCGAGGCCGAACAGGGCCAGATCGAAGGCGGGATGCGCGTGGGCGAAGATGCCGGCGCCTCGGCGACCAAATACGTCGATACGCCGGAAGGGGCCAACGGTTTGGTGAGCTTCACGTTCGACGTGCCGGCCGACGGGCTGTACTACGTGGTGGGCCGCTGCATGGTGCCCGGCCCACCGGAAAAGGCGGCCAGCCAGGACTCGTTCGAGTTAGCGGTCGATGGCGGCGAGCGGGTACGTTGGGACATCCCGCACGTCACGCCCGATCGCTGGTTCTGGTGCCGTGCAGCCGGTTTCCGCCAGACCGACAACCCATTTTCATTCCGGCTTACGCGTGGCAAGCACCAGGTAACGGTCTACTCTCGTGAACGGCTTGCACGACTGGACCGAATCGTGCTGAGCACGGCTCCGTATGCGGAAGAGCCGAAGGCAGAGATTCCATAGGTGTTTTCTGGTTCCCAATCTCCAGCTTGGGAACCACGGTGAGTGGGGTTAATCCACGTCGCCATTCAAGCCGCCCTCACCCCCGGCCCCTCTCCCGCTCGGCGGGAGAGGGGAGATTTCTCCCTATACCTTCACCGGTCGTCCGCGCTGGCAGGAGTCGGTTTGCTTCTGGCAAAGCACTACCGCGTCGCGGGCCAACTCGCCGGCCAACAGCGGCGAGGGAACGCCGGTCCGCACAGCTCGTACCGCTTCGGTCAATTCGGCCTTGAAAGCGTCGATCGGATCGCCGGAGCCCAGGTTGGGACGTTGCACTTTGCCGTTCTCCTGCAACACGCTGACCGGCGTAAGCTGGTCCTGCTTTCCGATCGAGGCGTAGTCGAACAGCAGTGTAGCCTTTTCCAAGTAGATTTCGTAGGCATGAGTAAACGGGCGGCCCTGCTGGTTGATTACTCCGCTGGAGGCAGTCACGGCAACCTCGGGGTCGGCAAAGCGGAATTGGCTGCTGAACCGTTCCAACACTTCGCCCCGCATCGTGCCCACGGTGCTTACTTGCGTAGGCATTCCGCACACCAGGCGAATGTAATGGGCGTCGTGGATGTGCAGATCGAGCATCGGCCCACCGACCTTCTCGGGATTGTAGAAGTCGGGAATCCACAGCGGATCGGAGATGATCCGTTTGAAGTTTCCACCAAGCAGTTTGCCGTACTTCCCACTGACGATGGTCTTGTAGGCGAACTGATACTCGGGGAAGAAGGGCAGCACGTGGGCAATCATCAGCAAACGCCGCGCCTTAGTCGATGCGGACACCATCTGCTTGGCGTCGGCCGGGCTCAGCGCGATGGGCTTTTCGGAAAGCACGTGCTTGCCCGCCTTCAACGCGCTGATCGCCATCGGCGGGTGCAAGGCCGGCGGCAGGCAGATGTCGACCATGTCGACGTTCTCGTCGGCCAGCATGTCGTCGAGATTTTCGTACTTGGCGATACCGCTAAGATCCATCTTCGTGCCACGAGGACCGAAGTTGCCTTGGATGCTGCGCCAGTCGCCGGCCAGACGCTTCTTGTCGGTCTCGCACAGGGCCGTTACCTTCACGCCCCGAACCTTCTGGTAGGCGAGGTAGTGGATCATGCCCATGAAACCGATGCCGGCAATTCCGACCTTCACCATAATGGATACTCCTTCAAGTGGACACAGTGAAATGGAAACGTTGTGTGCAAAAGACGGAACGGGTCGCACCGATGATTTTGCGGCGTTGGCGTGATTCTTGTTCTTAGCTAAAACGCAAAATCGTCGGTGTTGCCAACGGCAACGAGAGGAATACCCCGGCGACGAGACTTTCCAACCAACTCCCTCTTGTGACTGCGTCACCCCGACGTTTCTCCGGTAACGCCATTTTTTGCACCAACACGGATGACGGAAAAACATCGGGGCCACCCGGGCGGTTACGTAGTCTAACCGTTCGGGTTCGCCACAGCCAAAAACTTCTCGTAGGCGTCGTCCCAGGCGGCCGTGTTCGACGGCGCGTACTCTTCTACTTCGAAGCTGTTGCGAATGACCTCTCGGGCTTCGGCGATGGAGCCTACTTCGCCGGTGGCCACGGCCTGCATCATGATGTTGCCCGTGGCGGTAGCCTCGATCGGCCCGGCCACGACCCGGCGTCCACAGGCGTCGGCCGCTGCCTGGCAGAGCTGACGGTTGCGTGTACCACCGCCCACGATGTGAATCGTCTCGATCCGTCCGCCGCTGAGCTCCTCGCACATACCCAACACTTGGCGGAACTTCATCGCCAGGCTGTCCAGGGCACAGCGGAGCACGGCCCCTTCATCGCCCGGCACCGTTTGGCCCGTCTTCTGGCAAAACTGGCAAATGGCCTCGGGCATGCTGGAAGGAGCCATGAAGTCGGCGGCGTCGGGGTCGATGAATGCGGCCAACGGCTTGGCCGCGGCCGAAAGCTTATTGAGGTCTTCCCAACCCCAGTTTCTGCCGGCCTGATTCCACGCCCGACGACACTCCTGCACGAGCCACAATCCGGTGATGTTCTTCAGCAGGCGAATCGTGTTGCCCACGCCGCCTTCGTTCGTGAAGTTGAGCTTCAGCACTTGGTCGTTAATCACTGGCTGCGGCGATTCCACGCCCATCAAGGCCCAAGTACCCAGGCTGATGTAGCACCAGTCGGGCCGCTGACCGGGTTGGCTCGCGGCGGGCACCGCCATCACGGCGCTGGCCGTGTCGTGGGAGCCGGGCAGGATCACTTCGGCCGAAGACAGGCCGGTCTCCGCGATGAGCGCCTCTCGCAAACGCCCTAACCGGCTGCCCGGCTGGCGAATTTCGCCCAAGATATCGGTCGGCAGGCCGAACTTATTCAGCAAATCAGTCGCCCAACCGCCGGTCACCGGATTGAAAAACTGGCTCGTGCTGGCTTCCGTCATTTCGTTGCACTTGATGCCGGTCAGCAGCCAGTGGAACAAGTCGGGCATGAACAACAGGGTTTTGGCCGCCTCCAACAACGGCGAGTTGGCCCGCCGCATGGCCAACAACTGGTAAAGCGAGTTGAGCTGCATAAACTGCAAGCCCGTGTGTTGGAAAATCTCCTCGCGAGGCACGATCCCAAAAGCCGTTTCGAGCATGCCGTTAGTGCGGCTGTCGCGGTAGTGGTAGGGATTGCCCAACAGCACGTCATCGCGACCCAACAGGCCGAAGTCGACGCCCCAAGTGTCGACTCCCACGCCGACGACTTCCACGTCGTCGCGATTTCCTGCGGCACGCAACCCCTGGCACACATGCGACCACAGCCCGGGTAAATTCCAGTGAAGACTTCCGGCCAGATCGACGGCCCCGTTTTCAAACCGATAGACTTCTTCGAGTTGCAGCTTACGGCCGTCGAACGACCCGAGAACGTGCCGACCGCTGGAGGCCCCCATGTCGATCGCCAAATATGCCCTTTTTGCCATGATTCACTCATTCCTTTCCGAACGAAGTCCAAGAGGCGACCGCCTCACGTTGCCCGAGGATCCGCCCAAAACGGCCCAGAGAGTCGTGCGACCAGGGCGTGTCGGGGAAGTCACGAGGGCGTCTACCTGCCGGCGCCCCCCGCGGTGTCGCTTGCCTGCTTTTGGTCGAGATAATCGGCCGAACTCCCCAAAGGAAGTGTCCAGTTGGCAAATGATAGCAGCGGGACCGTCATCCTGCCCGCTGGGGGCCCTGGGGTCAAGTACCTGCCGGCGAGAAGTCGCTTGCAGGGCAAGCTTTGTGAGAATGCATGAAACAGTATTCCGATGGGACTTAATGTTTTTTAAGTTTACAAACATTTATACAATTGACTTGTTTTCCAACAAGGTAAGTATTAGAAAAAGTTTCCCACCGGGGACCTTCGTTGCCATTGGCGAAAGAGCTGTGCCGGCAACTCTTGCGGGGGGGAAGCTGCTGCGTCAATCTTTAAGTTGCGGGCTGGGGTGCCGTGTCGACGCTCACGTGGGCATGCTGAAATCCCGACAAACCTGCCCACGCAAACGTGGGCATGGAACCCGTTTTTCAAGTTTGACGAAGCACTAGAGTATTGGAATCTGCCGTAGTACGACCGAGGCCAAATGGTGAAGTGATCTTCACGTCACGAAATATGAAAATATCTGCAAAGACCGAGTATGCGTGTATTGCCATGCTGGAGTTAGCATCTCAGTTTGGCTCCGGCGAACCCGTTCGCATCCGTCGCATTGCCGAGCGGCACGACGTGCCCCCGCGATTTCTGGTGCAGATTCTCCTGCAATTGAAGCGAGCGGGCCTGGTGGCCAGCGTCCGGGGAGCGGCTGGCGGATACCATTTGGTTCGCCCTCCGCAGGACGTCTCGCTGGGCCAAGTGATGGACGTGATCGACGGCGCCTCCGACGAAAACGGCCATTCCAGCAGCGCCTCGCCCGACTCGCCGGCCGTCAAAGTTCTCGCCCAGGCCTGGCGCGACATCAACGCAGTACAGCGGCGAATGCTCGACGAGATTACCCTGGCCGACCTTCTAGAACGGGCCAAGGGACAAGACGAGCAGATGTACTACATCTGACCGAGCCACAGTTTGGCTGAACGCTATCCCCATGGGGAAGAAAACGGGACAGGTCTAATTTACCGGAACGGCCCGCAGGGTGCTTCGCATTAATTAGACCTGTCCCGTTTTTCGTTCCGTCCCCATGCAATGCGTAGGAACGAGGGGAATCAACTCTGAAATTCCCCCGATTCCCCCCTGGGCGACAAAATAACCGTCCATTCCACCTGCCCGGCACAAAATGTCGTAAGTCATTCAAAAACAATCCCTTACGACGCATCCTCGCATCGATTCTCTGATCTCGTCCATTTTCTGTGTATACATCATCGCGCCGGGTGGAACTTAACTTATAGAGGGGGATTTTTGCGCAGACGGCAAAGCCGTCAATCGGGCGGTGCTACTGCCCCCGGGCAAAACCCCACTCCCGTTGGTCGCTGATCGTGAAAAGCCAACAATCCTTGGGGCAAACAACAGATAGTGCCTAGCCGATGCCGTTGACCGAAGAAACACTCGTCCGCACGCTGCTTTCCGAGCGTGCCAGCCTTTTGGCCTACATCTGGTCGATCGTGCGCGACGGCGAGTTGGTCGAGGACGTCTTTCAGGAAGTGTCGTTACTGGCTGTGCGGAACTGCGCGGAGTTTCGCGAGGAAAAGGCGCTGCCGACGTGGCTACGACGCACGGCCCGATTCCGTGCCCTGGCTGCATTGCGCGACCGGCATCGCGACGCGCAACGCTTCAGCGACGAAGTGCTCGACAAGCTCGACGCCTGCTGGGACGAGCACACGATCGACTCGACGGAGCTACGTCTGGCGGCGCTGCGTCACTGTTTGCCACAGCTTTCGCCGCGTTCTCGCCATATTGTTGCTTTGCGTTATATCGAGGGCCTAAGTTCGACCCAGGTGGCCGAACGCCTCGGGCGGAACGTTCGCACGATCTACGTCGGGCTTACGCGTATCCATAAGGCCCTTCGCGAGTGTATGCAGCGTCAGCTCCGAACCGGGGGGGCGCTCGATGGCTAGGGAATCGTTCACTGGCGACGAGCTCGATGAACTGCTTCTGAAGTGCCTGGAGGGCACGCTCGACGACTGCGAATTCGCACGAGTCGAATCCCTTCTGGACCACGATTCGACGGCACGCGAGCAGTTCGTCGAACTATCAATGGTTGGCATGTTGATCGCCGAGTCGCGAGACGAAGCCATTGTGTCGGCGTTGGCGTCGGAAATGGAGAACACACGGCCCCCGGTCTTCGCTCGACTGATAGAGATCTCCCGGGCAACCGCCGAGTATCTTGCCCGCCCCACCTCGATATCGGTTGCGGCGGCAGCCGTGGTCATGGTGATGGTACTCGGGTGGCTCTACTCGCTGGCTCCACCGGACTGTCGTCCGCAACACAACCCGGCGGCCGATTCGTCGTTGACCCAACCCTGGGTGGCTCGGGTCACTCGACTCGTCGACGCACGATTCAGCCACGGCAGTCAATCGGTAAAGCCAGACGAGTTCCTCGATCCGAACGACCAACTCGTGTTGCAGAAGGGACTCGCTGAGATCAAGTTCGCCAGCGGTGCCCGGGTTGTTCTGGAAGGCCCCTGCACGTTTCGGGCGGAGGCCGCGAATGCCTGCCGTCTCGATGCGGGGCGATTGGCAGCGCTGGTTACGCGCCGGGCGCGCGGGTTTACGGTGACCACCTCGACCGTGGAAATCGTCGACTTGGGCACCGAATTCGGCGTTCAAACGGCGCAAGGCGGTGAGACCGAAGTACATGTCTTCCGCGGCGAGGTGGCCGTGCGTCGCATGGCGGCAACGCTACCGAGCGACGAATTGATCTTGCTTACCGAGGATGAAGCACGAAGATTCTCCATGGACCGAAGCCTCGACGAGGTCGTCGCTGTTGCCCAGCAGCAATTTTCAACCATGCGGTATGCGCTGGCCGGCGTGGCGTCGCGCATCGAGGGCGGTTATGCCATTCATGTGGCGGCCGATCCTGCCGATACGCGCGTTCGCGATTTGGCGACCAACACCGATCCGCCCGTGTTCGATGGTCGCGGCGACAACGCCGACGAAACTTCACTGGCAACGCGGCGGGTGGGTTCTTTTGGGGCCAGCCGAGGTAACTATGCAACGGAAGACGACTGCCTGGTCTTCCCCTTCGCGATGCCGGCCATCGACCAAAGAGAGACGATTACCGCGGCGGCGTTTGCGATTTCACTGCTGCAAATCGAGGGATCTCCACCGTTCAACGTAACGCTGTCCGGGTTGGCTCGGATGGCAAAAATCCCCACCGTGTACGCCGAAGACTACGAAGCAGAGTCGACACGACTGCAAACCGACTTCGTTACCCCGGCAACGCGGCCGCAGCGGCTGGTCTTTGGCGGCCAGGAGCTTGTCGACTTTTTTATCCACCAGCGGAACAAGGGTGCTCGGGCGGGCGATTTCGTTTTCTTACGACTCGCACGATCCGACGGTGGTGCTTTGCGAGGCGGAGCGATTCCGCCCAACACGGCCTACGAATTCCAAATGGCCGACGGCCCGTTACCGTATCACACGCCCATGTTGCACATCTCCACGGCGGTTCGCCCGAATGCCTCGGCACGCAACGCGAGCAAGAGTCATACAACCGGCAAACCATTGGAAGAAACACATAACGACACATATTGACAACCGACAAACGGCGTATTTTCAATCATTTCTTTCAGGGAGAGATTTGACCATGTCATTACTGAAACGCTTCACCTTTCTTGTCGTGGGCGTGTTGGCATTGGGGGCAAACCCATTTGCCGGCGCAACAACCATTGACATCACCGCCGACGTGGCCGACGCCCGCGCCCGCGACATGGGCACCGGTGTGGACGCGCCAGTCTTCGACGGCTTGGGCGATAACGCCAGCGAAGTTACACAAACGACGCGCCGTGTAGGATCATTCGGCGCGAACATCAACGACTTGGCCACTGAAGACGACTTTCTCATCTTCCCCTTCGCTCTGCCGACGATTGCCGCCGGCGAAGTCATTACCGGAGCGAACTTCTCGGTGTACTACTACAGCCTGCAAGGAACGCCTGATTTTGATGCAACGTTGTCTGGGTTGGATCGCACGAATGCCTCGCCCACGGTACTGGGAAGCGATTACGAAGCAAGCGGTACGGTGCTGAAAAGCGATTTCGTGACGACTTCGACGGCGGTCGGATATGTTTCCTTTAGCGACGCCAGTCTCGTCGACTTCCTCAACACGCAAATTACTGGTGGAGCGACCGTGGGTGATTTCGTCTTTCTGCGTCTGTCGCGTTCCGACGGGGGTGCCGCGGTTGGCGGATCGCTTGCCCCGAACACGGCCTTCGAGTTCAACATGGCCGACAACACCAACGCCAATGCCCGACCCATGCTGCAAATCACCACGTCGCCGGTTCCCGAACCGAGCAGTTGGGTCCTGTTAGCCGCGGCACTTGCCGGCCTAGGTTTCGTCGGCCGCCGCCGTCGCTAAATGCGTACCCTCTCCCGCTCAGCGGGAGAGGGTGGCGGCAAAGCGGCCGGGTGAGGGCGGCCTGAAGCGGTAAAGGCGTTATTCCCGGGAAGATTTCCATTGCGACAATCCCCTCACCCCCGGCCCCTCTCCCCAAAAGGGGAGAGGGGAGAAGGTTTTTGAAACACGTTCTTAGAACAGGGACAACGTCATGCACAACCGACATGGTTTCACCCTAGTCGAACTCCTGGTGGTGATCGCCATCATTGGGATTCTGATTGGGCTGTTGCTACCGGCTGTGCAGTCGGCTCGCGAGGCGGCGCGGCGGTTGCAGTGCCAGAACAACCTCAAGCAAATCGGGCTGGCCGCCATGTCGCACGAGAGTGCCAACGGCTTCTTTCCCACGGGCGGTTGGGGCTGGAGATGGGCCGGCCAACCCGACCGCGGTTTCGGTCGCCGTCAGCCGGGCGGGTGGCCCTACAGTTTGCTGCCTTACCTCGAACAACAAACCCTCTACAACCTGCCCTCCAGCAGCGATGCGGCCCAGTTCGACACGCAGTTGGCCCAAATGCTTTCGACGCCCTTGGCGGCCTTCCACTGCCCTAGTCGGCGAGCAGCCGAGGCCTATCCTTACGACCGGCGAGAAATCCGCAACTTCCACAGCCAGGGCAATGTCCCGGCAACGATCGCCCGGGGCGACTATGCAGCCAACGGAGGTTCGAACGGCGCCCATGGGGTGGAAGGCCCCGACAGCCTGGCGGCGGGCGATGCCAGTCCCTCGACCTACGAGGCCAACGGTGTCGTTTATGAACAAAGCGAAGTGCCGGTGGCCGCCATTCGCGACGGCACTACCAACACCTATTTCGTCGGCGAGCGATACCTCGATCCTGACGAGTACGAAACCACCGGCGGCAGCGCCGACGACCAGTATCTGTACGTCGGGGCCGACCAGGACACGTTACGCTGGACCTACTACAACCCGGACGATGAGGAAGGTAGTCTGGCATATCGCCCGACACAAGATCGGGCCGGCGCGTCAGCCGGTTCGGCCTTCGGCAGCGCCCACGCGGGCGGCTTCAACATGGTCTTCTGCGACGGCTCGGTCCAGTTCATCCCCTACTCGATCGATCGCGTGGTACACCGCCACCTCGGCAGCCGCAACGACGGACAAGTCACGCCGCAAAACTGGTAAGTTCGGCGTAGGCTATGCTTCAGCATGGCATAGTCTTCCTGGTTTCTTAGTTGCCCTGGTTCCTAAGCTCCAGCTTGGGAACCAGAAATTCGGACGCCGGTCCGGTCGCTCAATCGTTCGTCTTCCCCCCTCGATACCATCGCACGAGCCACCAAACGGCGATGAATAGCAGCGAACCGATGAATGCGGCGAGCAAATCGGCGACGCTGAATTTGATCTCGCCCAAGCCGAAGTCGATGTTGAAGATGCTGACGAACAGACCACCGATCAGTGCGCCGACGAGACCGACGCCGATGTTGGTCCAGCGTCCCAGACCTTCTTTTTTGAAAGTCACCAGTCGGCCGGCAAAAGTTCCGGCCAGAGCGCCGACGATCAGCCATACGATGAATTGACCCAACGTCAGGTTCATTGGTCCGTGCTCCTGGTCCATAGTCTGGGGAATTGCTCCGACACGCTTGCTGGATTATCGCACACGGCCGCAGGCATGCCAATCAGGCTGCTTGAGGGACTGGGGGTCAGAGGCTGGGGGCCGAGATCTCCTGGTTCCCAAGCTCCGGCTTGGGAGCGAGTAGTGCGCCATGCTGAAGCATAGCCTACATGCTGTCCTTCGTTCGGCAAAGGCGGACAAGTCGCCCATGGCACCCGAAACCATTCGACGAAGTCCTAAGCCGCCTCGCGTTGGACGGTGTCGGCTAGCAGTTCGGCCCAGCTTTCCGTGCGACGGTCGACTTCGTCCTGCGTGAAATGGTCGGTCTCGTAGAACGACGCTCGGGCGAGGTTTTTCTTGGGCACGACGCTGCGATAGAGCTGCTCGAATGGCTTGCCGACGTTCTTCACCGCCTCGCGCATTCGCACCGGCAAGGGCAGGGCAGGGGGGGCCGTGGGAACCGCACGATGGCCTTTGCAGATGCCGGCCAGAAGGTCGGCCAACGCGGCAATCGGATCGCCAACAGGCAGAAGGTTGGCGTTCGCCCAATTGATCAGCGACTTAGATACCGTTACCTGATCGGCCGAACGAGCCAACTGCAAGAATTGCTCCGCAGTGGTCACGTGCAACGGCAGGTCGCACCAGTCGGTTCGCACGCACTCGGGAAAGGCATGCGGCACGAGCATGGCCACCGGCTTGCCCGCCACGGCCGCTTCGACCAGCGACGTGCTGTACGACGACACAATCACGTCGCTCGCCAGGATCCATTCGCGGATGGAGTCTTCTTTGATGAAATGCAGATTCCGCGGCGGCACGTCGCCCGCCACTTCGCGATAGGCACCGATAAAGGCCTCGCGCGCGGTGGCCGGTCGGGGGCGGATAATAATTTCGGCCGTCCCGAGCCGCGCGGCCTTCCGGCACCAGGGCATGATCTCCCGAAACGCCGCACGAGCGTAGTCGCGATATGCACGAACCTCGGCCGGGTCGCACCCCAATCGCACGCGATGGGCGATCGTGCTCTCCTCGAAGAACGCGGCGCCGAAATTCTCCGGGAAAAAGATCCACGGCTTATCGGGATCAAGACCGTATTGGGCAGCGAATTGCTCGCGTTTGCCCGAGAAGAAGTGACGATAGGGCTCTCGGTACAACGCGCAGGGAAGGCTACCGGCAATCGCAATGTTGTCTGGCGAGACGCCGTATTGTTGCAGAAAACTACCGAAAAACTGCCCCGCGCCCACGTGCAGCACGTGTTTGCGCGAAATGTCGTCTTTCGGACGCTTGAGCACCCGGGTGACCTTCGAAAGCAACTGCTCGAAGGCCAGGTTAACGAAGGGAACTCCCGGCCGACCTAAAAGCAGGTCGCGTATGCCGAAGTCGGCCTGCGAGTAGAAGAAGGGAACGGTGATCAACTGCGGTTGGCATTGCGCGACGGCCTCGTGACGATCGAACACAAGCGAGGCTACCCGGACGTCGACGTCGTGACGCTCCCGCGCCAAATGCCGAACGGCACAGGCGATGTCCAGCTCTCGAGCAACATGTTCGATGAAATAGAGGATTTCGGGTCGCGACATGGGTACCTCAGCGAAGGTAGGCAAGAACCCGCTCCCGTTGGTCGCCAAAATTCTTGTCCGAAAAACAAACTCTTACAGGTTTGCACTACAGGGGGGGACTATAGCGGTATCGAACGGTTCGGGCAATGGCAACCCACCGGCACTCGCAACCGGGTCTGGGCGGCTGCCGGCTTTTCGGCTACAACGGCCCGAGCCCCCAATTCGTGCCGGGAGGCGAACGATTTCTGGCAAGTACGCGTGTCCGACAGAGTCGTGGCAGCCATGAACGTGTTGGCCTTGCTCCCCGCCCGGGGTGGCTCGAAAGGGATCCCCCGCAAAAACATCATTCCGGTAGCCGGTCGGCCGTTGATTGGTTGGACGATTGAAGCGGCCCGTTTAGCCCAACAGGTAGACCGTGTGGTGGTCAGTAGCGACAACGAGGAGATTCTGGCGGTCGCCCGCCAGTTGGGGGCCGACTGTCCCTTCGTGCGGCCCGAGCAACTCGCACGCGACGATACGCCGGCGCTGCCGGTAATTCGCCACGCGGTGGAAACGCTCGAAGCGCTCGACGGCTTCCGGCCCGACATCATTGTGCTCCTGCAACCCACCAGTCCCTTGCGAACCGCGCGGCACATCGACGAAGCGATAGCACTGCTAGATGCAAGCGAGGCGGATTCGCTAGTGAGCGTGACTCGGGTACCCCACCAGTTCAACCCTTACAGCGTGATGGTCCGCGAGGGGCCGTGTGTTCGGCCGTATCTGCAATGGGACGAGCGGAAGAATTTGCGGCAACACAAACCCGCGTTCTGGGCACGCAACGGTCCGGCCATCTATGCCTTTCGCCACGACTGCCTGATGCACAAGGGCAGCGTCTACGGCGACACAATCCTGGCCTACGAAATGGCGAAGGACGAATCGGTCGATATCGACGACTCGACCGACTTGCTACTGGCCGAACTGCTTCTGCAGCGTCGTCTTGGCCGTTGAGCAATTACGAACGTGCGTGCCCCATCACGTTGTTTCGTCACGTTGCTCACTACCGTTCCCAGACGATCTTTGAGGTCAGCAATACATCGCTCCGAAATAGCGGCATCGACAAGAAAACGAAGAAAGCCGCCAGCGAGGGCTCTGGCGGCTTTCTAGCAGTGAGGGGGAAACACAAGCCAATTGGGCATAAGTTGCAGGACAATGCCTGCTTGCGGAAAGAGCCGCAAGAGAAATGATTCGGCCTGCGAAGCTCCCAGAGAAAACGGTCCCAGTTCTTCTCACTCACCACGCTTTCAGAATACGTGTGGCCTGCAATCCATTCAATGCTTTTAAAGTTAAAAACCTATTAGCTATTTGTTAGTACCCACGGTGGGGAAATTCTCGCCAAGGATGCCCTGAAAAACAACGTTCCTTTTTCGGAGTGAAACGCGAGATACGTCGCAACACACGGCCCGACAAGTCGGCAAGCTATCTGCCGGCCGATCCTCAAGTGGTTTGATTGCAGCGATTGTGCCGCGCCATGTCTCGCCTGCGGATACTCACATGCTGCGTCTGCATGACGACAACGCTGTGGAAGCGTTGCACGATCGCCTCGATCGCCACAATCGTTGTAACCGACGATAGGGGGCCTTTTGATGAAGCACGGTTGAGAATCGTTGGGGGGCAGAGCACACCTTGCCGCCACTGGGGGCGAGTCCCCCCCAGCAAACTCCGGGATATTACGCGATTCCCATGGCATCGTGGTGTTCCACGTCCTATGTTTTGGAGGGCAATTCACCAAACAGACGAATCCACCACGACACGCCCCCTCGATCAAAAACACGCTCAGAACACATACTCACTGAGACCGTCAGTATTCGCCAATTGGTTGCGAATCGCTGTTGAGTGAGTACCGAAGGAAAAACCGACTGACTTCTCGGCCGACAACGAAAGTTCGCCGTGCTTTGGTGAACATCGTTTCGTTGCCTCCGGTCTAGGAAAGCTCACGGTCGACCTCCTTTAACTCGACTCAATTGATAGTGGGGCAACCGGCGCGTAAGCCGGTAGGAGCCGAATCATGGATGCCGCATCGTGTATTCGAATTCTTCTCGTGCATGGCGATTTGGCCACTCATCGCCAGCTGCGCGAGATGCTCTATCGCGATCCCAACGAACCTGCGCAAGGCAACAATCCGCTTGACGCCCTCTATGGCTTGCAGGTAGACGCCGTTTGTCATCCGAAAGAGGGCGTAGCGCTGTTGCGACAAACGCTTCGGGCGAACCAACCTTATCTGGCGGCCATTTTGGACGTCGAATCCGGGGGGCTGGATGCCGCGCGAAGCCTTTGGCTGGAAGACTCACGGTTACCGATACTAGTGTGCACTCCGGCCGGTTGCCCGCTCGCGTCGCGACGAGAAATCAGCAGGCAACTCGGCAACCGAACGCCGTATGTGCTGGTGGAAAAACCGCTCGATCGCGAAGACATTTGCCGTCTCGTGGCAAGCCAGATCGACTACCGCTTGGGGCAGGTGGTGCTCCGCGGAATGAGTAACCAATTGTGCGCCACCCAACGGGAGCTGGACGAAATCCGCGATCAGGCCGAATCGGCCGAACGCGCCAAAAGTGAGTTCATGGCAAATATCGGCCACGAAATCCGCACGCCGATGAACGCCATCCTGGGTTTCACCCAACTGTTGATGAAAGATCCTCACAACGAAAACCAACTCGACCGCTTGCAGTACATCCAGGACGCCGGCAAGTCGCTGTTGTCGTTGATCAACAATATGCTCGACTACTCGCGCCTGAGTTCGGGCCAGTTGGGCTTGCGTCCTACGACTCTGAATCTCAACGAAGTAATCGAAGAAGTCCTCGTTGCGGTCGGGCCTAGTGCCAAAGAGAAACAACTGGGATTGCAATACCACGTGGTGTCGTCCGTGCCCGCCTGGCTACGCGGCGACCGCACTCGCATCCGCCAGATACTAATCAATCTGGTAAGCAACGCGGTGAAGTTCACCGAAAGCGGAAATATCCAGCTCCAAGCCACGCTCGACGAAGAACACGCCGACGACGCAACAGTACGGATTACCGTGACCGACACGGGCGTGGGCATTCCACCGGAACGCCAAGCGATTATCTTCGACGGTTTTTCGCAGGCCGACGGTTCGGCCACCCGCCGCTATGGCGGTTTGGGACTCGGTTTGGCGATCTGCAAACAACTCGTGAGTCTCATGGGAGGGCAAATCGGTTTCCGCAGCCTCGCCGGACACGGAAGCTGCTTCTGGCTGACCCTGCCATTGAAGAAATACCAGAACCAAACGAGGCCCGCCGGCTCGGATCAGGTTGGCATTGTTCCCAACGCCGCGAAGCCCGTGCCCGATGGTTCGACGTTCCGAGACGCGGCATCGCTGAAGCCACGCGTATTGGTGGCCGACGACGATCAACTGAACCGCACGCTCGCCGAAATGCTGCTTGCCCGGGCAGGGTGCTTCGTCGATCTGGCAGGCAACGGCCGCGAAGCGTTGAACTTGCTCGGCCGTTCGGCATACGATCTGTTGCTCATCGACATTCAAATGCCGGAAATGGACGGCCTGGAAGCCATCGCCCGGATCCGCGAACTTGAGAATGGTGCCAGTCGCCACCTGCCGATTGTAGCGTTAACAGGCGGCGACCAACCGGCCGAACGCGACCAGTGCCTTGCGGTCGGGGCCGATAAACACGTGGCGAAACCGATCACCCCCGACGCGCTGGTTACGATACTCCAACAGTATGTATCGCCGACCCTGGCGCAAGGAGGCCTTGGTGGAGCCGAATCCATGAGCAACCGCCAAGATCCTCCCCACACACTGAAAGAGTGTTTCAAAACCCTGTGCAAAGCGTTGGAACTGCAGGACTTCTCCGAGCTGGAAAGCTCGGCCAGTGAGATGAAAACCCTCTCATCGAAGGCCGGCTGTCCCGCGGTTGCCGACTGTGCGTTACGTGTGCAACTGGCGGCCCGAAGCCACGACATCTCCAACGCGGCATCGGCCGTACAGCGGCTTCGTCAAGCGATTTCTGAGCAGCCCATGGCTGCTGGTATAAACTGTTCGTCCACCTAGCGTTTCGATTCCAAACCGGAGGATATCCGTCGTGAAATTCCTGATTGTTGACGACGACCCGGCCTGCCGAGAGTTGCTCAAGGCACTCTTGTCCCGATATGCGTATTGCGATCTCGCCGTCGATGGGGAGGAAGCGCTGGTGTTGTTCAAAGATGCCATCGCAAAGAACCAGCCATACGATCTCGTGTGTCTGGACATTATGATGCCCATGCTCGATGGGCATCAAACTCTCGATCGGTTGCGGCGGTTGGAATACGAAGCGGGCATCCGCGGCTCGGATGGCACCAAGGTAATCATGGCCACGGCCGTTGACGACACGAAGCAATGTGTCGCCTGCTTCACCGAAGGGTGCGAATGTTATTGCACCAAGCCGTTGGATCCCCACCATTTTGTCGAACAGGTTCGGCAACTGCTGGGAGAGTTGCCTGAGCGTGTCCCCTCGTCGGAATCGAAGCCCCAAGCCGGCCCTTCGTCTGCTTCGGCGGACTTCGAAGGCAGGATCCTACGGTTCTTGGTCGTCGATGACGATCGTGTGTGCCGCGAGTTGATGCGCGAAATGCTCGAACCCTACGGCCAATGTACACTGGCCCATAATGGTCCCGAGGCGATCGATGCCATGCGGCTCGCTTTGGAAGACGATACCCTCTACGACTTGGTCGTGCTCGACATCATGATGCCTGGCACCAGTGGACACGATGTGCTCAAAACCATTCGCATGCTGGAGCAGGAGAAGGGCATTCAAGGCAACGAAGGGGTGAAGGTGATTATGGCCACGGCCGTCGACGACACCAAGCAGTGCATCGCCTGCTTTGCCGACGGCTGCGAAAGCTACTGCACGAAGCCCGTGGACGCCGAAAAGTTCATCCAGCAAGTTCGCGAAGTGCTGGGAGGGCTGCCTGCGCCAACTAAACCCACCGCCGCTTCCACCGCTGTACCCACGGCCCCCCCTGCCCCGTCGGCCAATGCAGATACGACGGCGCCGGCCCCCGATCCGGCCGAGGCCAAGACCAAACGATTCCTGATCGTCGACGACGATCGCGTGTGCCGCGAATTGATGCGGTCGATGTTGGAGCCTTACGGACAATGTACCTTCGCCTACGATGGCAGCGAGGCCATCGACGCCGTGCGGCTCTCTCTGGAAGACAAAACTCCTTACGATCTCATTACGCTCGACATCATGATGCCCGGTACCAGTGGGCACGACGCGCTGAAGGCCATTCGCTGTCTGGAAGCGGAGCATGGTATTACTGGCGCCGACAGTGTTAATGTCGTGATGACCACCGCACTGCGCGACTCGAAGCATTGCCTCCAATCCTTCAAGGAAGGATGCGAATGCTATGTGACCAAGCCCGTCAGCGAAACCGAGTTGATTGAAAAAGTCCGGAGCCTGGGTTTGATCGAACCGGCACCGGCAACCAAGTAACACATTTCGCTAATCAGCAGCCGGTGTAAACCAACACGCCACGGTTCACCAAGCCGGCATGTCAAATAAATGCAGCGGTTGGCAATCCCCAACGCGGTTTGCCACCCGCCGCGTTGTTTCTTGAAGTTGCCCAGAACTTGACATTACCCAACGGTCGGCGACAATTGGGGAGTTTCAGGTAGTCGGCAAGAGAGGGCAAGCGGCAAATGTCCAGGAAGCCGGATACCTGAGACTACACGGTTTGCCACCGTTTTCGTCGGAATTGGCTTGTCGTGGCCCCCACGAAACACTCCCCTCGTTGCCACCAGTTGGAGAAACACCATGCCCGTTCATCTCCCCGCGATTTCACGACGTGAGTTTCTGGCCGGCACGGTGGCCACCGGTGTGGGCCTCTTGCTTCCGCAGCACGCTTGGGCCACATCGCCCTCGGGCAACCCCAATCATTGGGCCTTGTTGGCCGACAGCCACATCTGGGAGCATCGCGATCGCGCACACCACGATGTAAAACCGGCCGACAACTTCGCCCAAGCGGCTAATCAAATTCTTACGATGAAGAGCCGACCGGCCGGTGCCATTATCGCCGGCGACTGCGTGTACATCGAAGGCAAGCCGGGCGATTATGCCGTGCTGACCGAGATGGTTCAGCCGCTGCGCGAACAGGGAGTGAATGTTCACTTCGCGCTGGGCAATCACGACCACCGCGAGAACTTCTACGCCGCCGTGCCCGAGTGTCGGCCGCAAGGCAAACCCACCGCGGCCGACAAACACGTCTCGATCCTCGCTACGCCCTACGCCAATTGGTTCCTGCTCGATTCCCTGCAGAAGACCAATTTCACGCCCGGCCGGCTCGGCGAAACGCAACTTAAGTGGCTCGCCGACGCGCTCGATGCCCATGCCGATAAGCCGGCCCTGCTGGTCGCGCATCATAACTTGCAGGAAAACGAAGCCGGTAGTGGGTTGCAGGATTCGACCAAGCTGCTCGAAGTGATCGTACCCCGCAAACAGGTCAAAGCCTATTTCTTCGGACACAGCCATCGTTGGAGTGTTACACAACACGACGGCCTGTATCTAGTCAACATTCCCACGACCGCATGGCTGTTTCAACCGACACAGCCGCGAGGTTGGGTCGACACCCAACTGGCCGCCAATGGTGCCACGCTGACTCTCCACAGCCTCGACCGGAAACATCCGAAACAGGGCGAACGCCATGCGTTGAAGTGGCGGACGTAGCAGCGCTGGTGAACCGATTCAGTTTGCTGTTTCCTGGTCCCACACAAAGCGTGGGAACCAGAAAAATCTTACCCTCCGGCCGCTTCGCCTGCTCCGCCCGCCTCGGGCTTTTCGGCCGGGCGCTTGGTTACGTTGTCGGTACCGGGCACAATCATCGGGCTGGGTGAACCACTTTCGATCACCTCCTTGAGTTCGTCGAAGTCGATCACTTCCTTCTCGATCAGTCGTACGGCCAGGGCCTCGAGTGCGGCGCGCCGCGTGCGGAGAATCTCGCCCGCCTTCTCTTGCGACTGCTCCACAATGTAGTGAATCTCTTCGTCGATCTCTCGGGCCGTATGCTCGCTGTGCGTACGGTCACGGGGAAACTCATCCTGGCCGCCAAGAAACAAACTGCGGCCGTTCTCGCGATAGTTCACCCGTCCCAAACGGCTCATACCGTAATCCATGACCATGCTCCGGGCCAACTCGGTCGCCCTTTGCAGGTCGTTCTGGGCGCCGGTCGATACGTCGTCGAAGATCATCTCCTCGGCCAGCGTGCCGGCCAGCAACACCTGGATACGGCTTTCCAGTTCGCTCTTGGTCATCAGATACCGATCGCCCTCGGGACGCTGCATGGTGTAGCCCAAGGCGGCCAGACCACGCGGAATAATCGAAACCTTGTGGACCGGGTCGGTATTGGGCAGGCTGTAGGCCACCAGAGCGTGGGCGCTTTCGTGGTAAGCCACCCGCTGCTTCTCGTCTTCCTGGATAATCCGCTGTTTCTTCTCCAGGCCAGTGGTCACTCGCTCCACGCCTTCGGTAAACTCTTGCATGGTTACCGCCGGCTTGTCCTCCCGGGCGGCCAATAGGGCCGCTTCGTTGACCAGGTTGGCCAAATCGGCCCCAACGAAGCCCGAGGTAATCTCGGCGATCTTCTTCAAATCGACCGAATCGTCGAGTTTCACGTTTTGAACGTGGACGTTGAGAATTTCTTCGCGACCGCGTACGTCGGGCCGGTCGACCAGCACATGGCGGTCGAAACGCCCGGGTCGCAGCAGGGCCGGATCGAGTGTCTCGGGACGGTTGGTGGCCGCCAGAACGATGACCCCGCTGTTCGACGAAAAACCGTCCATCTCGACCAGCAGCGCGTTGAGCGTTTGCTCGCGTTCGTCATGGCCGCCGACCACGCTGGAACCCCGGGTTTTTCCCAGGGCGTCCAACTCATCGATGAACACAATGCAGGGAGCCTTGGCCTGGGCCTGTTGAAACATGTCGCGCACTCGAGCGGCACCCACGCCGACGAACATCTCGACGAAGTCGGAGCCCGAGATACTGAAAAACGGCACGCCCGCCTCGCCGGCGATGGCCTTGGCCAACAGGGTTTTGCCCGTGCCGGGAGGTCCCACCAACAGCACACCCTTGGGGATCCGGCCGCCGAGGTTCTGATACTTCTCGGGCTTGCCAAGGAAGTCGACCACCTCGCGCAATTCGTCGACGGCCTCTTCGATGCCGGCCACGTCGTCGAACGTCACCCCAATATCTTCCTGGGCGATGAGCTTGCCACGCGAACGGCCGAAGGCCATGGCCGAACCGGTACCGCCAAGGCGCCGCATCATCAGGAAGAAGACCAGCAGGATGAGGCCCATCAGCACGAACATGGGCACCCACGTTTGCCAGCCGCTGGGGTCTTTTTCGCCTCGCACCTCGAAGCCCATGCTGCGGGCAAGCATGGCGATCCGACCGTTGTCGTCTTCCAGCCCACGGCAGTAGGTGTTGAACCGAACTTTGGAATCTTCCTCAGCGTCGGCTTTCTTTTCGTCGGTTTTCTCTTCAGCGGCATTCTTGGCACCGGTCGCCGAGTCGGTCGCTTCAGAGGGCTCGATCACCTCCATTTTCACCTTGCCGGTGATTCGGTCGCGGTCAAATTGCAGATCGGAGAGGTCCGAGTAACGGATGGTAACCGGCTTGCCGCGGCTGGTCGTGTGGATTTCGATCGAGGCGTCCGAATTCCGGTCGGGAGCCCCCTGTTCGATCAGGTCCTGCAAGTGGTTCCACGTAATCTCCACATCGCGAGGGTTCTGCCACACGGTGACCAGCAGCAGAGTGCCCAGCCCCAACGCCAGGAGGTACCAGACCATATTCCCCCCGGAAGACGGAGGCTTGCGGTCTGATGATTGCCGATCGGACTCCGGAGGACGTTTCTTCTGTTCCATTTAACCCTTATCCCCTTGATTCTTTCTTATACGCGTAAGCGCTTTCTTAATCATACCATTTCAGACGTTGCCGGGCAGAGGGCGGATTGTTTGCGCGAGCGCTTAATGGCTAGCTACCGCAGAGACGAAAAACCAATGACCGAGCCAGAATGACCAATGAAATGCCAATCCCCAATTCTTCAATGACCAACCGTGGCAGTCAGCCGGGGGGTATATCGCCTCGATTGTTGGTCATTCGTGCTTGGTGCTTCATCGGTCATTGAAGCTTGGCGATTGTGGTTTTGTAGCCGCCATTGATGTCCAACTGTCGGAAACGAGAGTCACGCGATACCAAGTCTTACGCAGCCGGCGCGAGTTGGGTTGCTGGGGGGCGAAGGCCTCCGTACAATGAACCCTCGCGTTTTTTTGCACGACGACACGGCCCCCCCCACGAGCAAGGCAAGTGTCGCTAGCGTGGCGTCAAAGGAAAAGGGCAGGTTGGGTGCCATGGGCAGCTTGACTGCCTTTGCGTCAGCAGTGGCGGACAAGTTGCCACTGACACCCTACAGGTCACTCGAAGATTGACAAGGCACTAGCGCCGACAGACATCCGTATATGGCCAACCGTGTGAGGAATGTCGCCGTCTTGGGTTCGACCGGGAGCATCGGCCGCAGCACGCTGGAGGTTATCGAGGCCTCGCAGGGCATGCTGAAGGCCGTGCTGCTGACGGCCCACTCAAGCACGCAGCAGTTGCTCGAACAGGCCCAGGCGTTCCAGCCACCACAGATCGTCGTGACCGATCCGACGGCCGCTGCCGCCCAGGATTGGACATCCCTTCCCAAGGGGGTCGAACTGTTAGTGGGTCCCAAGGCCCTGGCCAACGCGGTTACCGCCGCCGACGTGGATATCGTCGTGTCGGCCATCGTGGGACGTGCCGGCCTGGAAGGAACCTGGGCAGCCCTGGAAGCCGGCAAAACCGTGGCCCTGGCCAACAAAGAGAGCTTGGTCGTCGGCGGCCCCCTGGTCACTCGACTGGCCGAACAGAAACAGGCCCCCCTGTTGCCGGTCGATAGCGAGCACAGTGCCGTGTTTCAGGCCCTGCGAGCGGGGCAGCGCGACGAAGTCGAGCGGGTGGTGCTTACTGCCAGCGGGGGGCCGTTTCGGACTTACACGGCCCAGCAGCTCGAAAAGGTGACCGTCGCCGAGGCCCTGGCCCACCCGACCTGGAATATGGGGCCAAAGATCACAGTCGATTCGGCCACGATGATGAACAAAGCCCTCGAAATCATCGAGGCCCGATGGCTATTCGACTTGAATCCGGACCAGATCGGCGTGATGATTCATCCTCAGTCGATTGTTCACTCGATGGTAGAATATAAGGATGGTTCGGTTATTGCGCAACTGAGCCCTCCCGACATGAAACTCCCCATCCAGTACGCGTTGTACTGGCCCGAGCGACAACGGTCGGTCGCGGCCCGTCTCGACTGGACCCAGGCGATGTGCCTTCAGTTCGAACCGCCCGACTTCGAGCGGTTCGGCGCGTTGGAGTTGGGCCTCGAGGTCGCCCGGGCGGGTGGAACCGCCGGAGCGGTCCTCAACGGGGCCAACGAAGCCGCGGTGGCTGCCTTTTTGGACGGCCACTTGGGCTTTGCCGACATCGTGCCTGCCTGTCGTCGCGTATTGGACCATCACAACTTCGACCCCAACCCCACCTTATCACAGCTTCTCGATCTGGATGGTTGGGCTCGTCAGGAGGTTTTGCATTGGATTGCTACTTGATCGCCGCCAGTGGCTGGCTCGACCTCGGCGCGTGGATTGCCATTTTACAGGTGGCCATTGGCCTGGGCTTCGTGATCTTCGTCCATGAGTTGGGCCACTTCCTCGTGGCCAAGGCCTGTGGGGTAAAGTGCGAAAAGTTCTATCTGGGCTTCGATATCGGAGGCTGGAAGTTCTGCAAGTTCCAATGGGGCGAAACAGAGTATGGCATCGGCGTGCTCCCCTTGGGTGGCTACGTGAAGATGCTCGGTCAGGAAGACAATCCGGCGAAATTGCGTGAAGAAATGGAGCGCGCCCGGCAAAAACCGGCCGAGGATACCAGTGCGGAAGCGTCTGAGGAGTCGGACGAAAATACTAGCGAAAATCAGCCCGCCGTGGCATCGGCTTCTTCGGCGGAAGCGACAGGTGACACAGCGAGCGATATGGCCGGCGATGAAGCCGAAAAACCGTCGCAGCCCGCCTCTTCCAGCGTCACCGAAGCCGAACAGGCCCTCTACGATCCCCGCAGTTTTCTCGCTCAAAGCGTTCCTAAGCGGATGGCCATCATCTCGGCGGGCGTGATCATGAACGTGATCTTCGCCTTCGTGATGGCCGTGGTCGCTTACTCGCTGGGCGTCCAACAGGTGGCGGCCACGGTCGGTTCGGTCGAGCCGGGTATGGCCGCGTGGCAGGGAAATATGAAGGTCGGCGACCGGCTGGTCGACGTGGCCGGAAAGCCCATCGAGAAATTCCGCGATCTGCAAGAAGCCATCTCCCTGGGCGACAACCTCGACGAGGGCGTGTCGATCACCGTCGAACGGCCGGGCGCGGAAGAACCACTGACGTTTGTCGTGAAACCCAAACAAGACGGGCTGTTGCCGCGGATCGGTATTAGTAATTCCTACGTACCGGTGGTTGCCGGAAAGCGGCTCCCCTTCGCCGCCTGGCCCGGCTCGGCAGCCGCCCAGGCCAAACCGGCGTTTGAACGAAACGATCGGATTGTGAAAATCGACGGGAAGCCGCTCGAAACCTATACGCAACTGCATGCCTATCTGGCCACACACCCTGAGAAAACATTGCAGTTCACCGTGGAACGACCGTCTGCCGAGAAGAACGGAAGTCCCGAGGAATTGACCATCGACGTGCCGCCGAATCCCATGCACCGGTTGGGATTGGTCATGGAGATGGGTACGATCAGCGCCGTGCAAGACGAATCGCCCGCCATGGCGGCAGGAATTCTGCCGGGCGACAAGATTGTACAGATCGACGGCGAACTTCCCGGCGATCCCATGACCTTGCCCGAGCGACTCGCACGCCAAGGTGGTCAAACGGTGGTTCTTACCCTGGAACGAGCTGGCGAAAAAGGCCCGGTCGACGTCGAAGTGCCCTTGCGTAAGGCCGATTGGTATGAATCGTCCTGGGTGCCGGGCAGTCCGATAAGCGTGCCCTCGTTGGGCGTGGCCTATCGCGTGCTCGGCCGGGTGAACTCCACCATCGACGGCTTCCCCGCCGCGAAGGCCGGTCTACAGAACGGCGACGAAATCGTCTCGGCGAAAATCCTGCCGCCACCGGCCGACGGTGAAGCCGGCAATGAAAAGGCCGAGGAACAACCCGAGCAAACCGAACTGACCCTGAAGTTCAGCGATGAGGAGCGCAATTGGCCCTTCTTCATCAACTTCCTGCAAAATGCCCTGCCTGGCACAACGGTAGAACTCACCTGGCGACGGCAGGACGAGGAGTTGTCGGCCACGCTCGGCTTGAAGGACGACCCCACCTGGTTTAATCCCGACCGGGGATTGATCCTGCAGTCGGAGTACTACACCCAACGAGCAGCGAACCTCGGCCAGGCAATTCAATGGGGTGGCGAAGAAACCCTTAACGCCACGCTGCTGGTGTATCGTTTTATTCGCAAGCTGGGTTCCCAGGTGTCGCCCCGGGCGTTGGGTGGGCCTATCTCGATCTTCGTGGTCGCCAAGAGCGCGGCCGAAAAGAGCTTTGCCGACTTGCTGATCTTCCTCACGCTTTTAAGCGCCAACCTGGCGGTGATCAACTTCCTGCCAATCCCGTTGTTAGACGGCGGGCACATGATCCTCCTGGCCTGGGAAGGCATCCGCGGCAAACCGGCCGACGAGCGCATCCAACTCGTGCTCACCTACATCGGCCTGGCATTCATCCTCACCCTAATGTTCTGGGTGCTCGGGCTCGACCTGGGCCTGATCTCGCGGCAGTAGGCGACCAGCGGTGGCCGAATGACCAATGAATTCACTCGTTCCCAAGCTCCAGCTTGGGAACGGGCTTCCGCGAAGCTCTGCTTCGCTGACGCGACATGCCCGCGCCGGTCGCTATGCAGTTCCGGTGACGTCCAGTCTATGGCTACCGACAGCCTAAAACCGCATTCCTCGAAGCAGAGCTTCTGGGACGAGGGTTCCCAAGCCGGAGCTTGGGAACCAGGTGAGATGAACCGGACGAGAATCATTTCCCGGCCGTGGTCGTGACCGTTTCGACCTCGTTGCCGTTACGGCTCGCGGTGGCGCGATAGATGCTGTCGGCGATCGTTTCCGAGACGAAGTGGACGGAGCCGTCGGCCATCAGGAACTGGGCGCCGCCGGGATGCTCGCTGCCGAAGGCGCCATTGTTGAAATCGCCGTATGCAGCGCCTCCGTTGATTGGCTCAAAGACGTTCTTCGTGCTCCCCTGACATTGCCCGCTGATACTGGAGCCACGAATCCAGACGCGGAACTTCTGGTAGCCTACCCAGGAGATCTCGCCGACGGCAAAGGTATTCGACGCGCCGTCGGTGACGTCGCGAAGCCGCACGTGGCTGTCGGCATAGAGTAGGCCCTGCGTGGCAAACTCACCGCACATTTCTTCGGGGACGATGCCCTTATATTTCTGCCCCGTAAATGGATTGGTACCGAGCGGCCCCATCACGCCCACGTAGTGCGTGGTGTAAGTCTTCTGACCGGTCGCATCTTTCGGCCAACATTCCGAAGTGCCGTCAAGGTTGGACCGATCTTCCGGACAGCTCGGGCAGAGCAAAGCGGAGATGGACGTCAGGCCGATGTCGAGTTTCCCTGAGCCGTTATAGTGATCGCAGTCGAAGTCGACTTGGTCGTAAAGCGGCTTCTGTTCCAGGTAAGGCAACAACATCACCAGGAAGCTCAGTTCGTTGCCCTGCCACTGGCCGTTGACTTGCTGCCGCGAGATGCCGCCGGGCGGAAACACGCTTAACGCCGTATGATAGTTGTGCAGCGCCAGCCCCAACTGCCGCAGGTTGTTACTACACTGCATCCGCCGCGCCGCTTCCCGGGCCGACTGGACCGCCGGCAGAAGCAGCGCGATCAAAATCCCGATGATGGCAATTACCACCAGCAGTTCGACGAGGGTAAAGGCCCTGGCAAAACGTTTTCGTGCGATCATCCATCACCTTATCGCGTCTGAGTCTCCGGCAATCCTATCTAGCGGAGCGTCTCGTAATCGAGGAATCATATCTTCGTGTGCCACTGGCTCTTCCAGTGCGAACTTGCCCGCGGTCACGGGCACTGGCAGAGCCAGTGGCACACGTGGATTGGAATATTCACCCCAAACGGTATCATTTGCCACCGAATCGTCGGCGGACGGCCAACGACAACAGCCCCACAAGGCCCATGCCCAACAGCACCAGGGTCGACGGCTCGGGAACTGCCAACGGGGTGACGAACGCCAGCGTGGGCGCCAAGGCGAGATCTCCCGCCTCCTTCGAATAGAAGCTGTGACTGGCACTGGCGAAATTCGGATCGTTGTTTGCCCGGGTGATGATGAGCGTAACCAGTTTGTCGGTGTCGGCGGCGATGAAATCGTGTAGTTCCTGAGTGCCAAACGCCAGGGTACTTCCCGCCGTCACGCCTGCGACGTCGCCGAGGAACGTGGCTTCGGCCAGATCGACCGCTCCCAGGCTGTCGTCGTTGGCCGGAGCATTGTTCCAGGTAACCGCGGTTTCGCTCCAGTTGTCGGCATCCAGGTCGTCGTTAAGACCGTAGACGTTGAAGGTGTGTAGGGTGCCGTCGCTGCCCGTGGCGGTCAGCTTCAGCAGCACCGCTTCGAATGATTCTTCGGGGAGCGAACTGAGGTCGAAACGCAGGTAGGTTTTGCGCGAGAGTTCCGCGCCTACGGGATAACTATTGCCCTCAGGATTCGGGCCCGCGTTTTTTGTTTGGACCGTTGTGGAGGTGCCGTAATTGGCATTTGCCGCGGAAGTCTGGTCCGAGCGATACTCCACGTAGGAATCGGCTCCGTTGCCGTCGGCTGTGGTGATGTCGAAGGTGGGCACTTCGTCGGCGATGGCGAAGCTGTTCCACACCGATCCTTCGCCCCCTCGAAGGCCTGCCGTTCCACCACTACTGTAATTCGTGTCGTAGGCGGTGGTGGTCGCGACGTGGTCGCCATTCTGGTCGTACAGCGAAGTGACGATCGCGGGGCCCTCGAGCGCCATGCGGATTTTCAAGGTTTCGCCCTCCTCGTACCCCGGGGCCGACGCCGACGCCAACTTGTTTATGCCTGCTGAGCCAAAGCTGTAGATCTCCAGATTGTTACCGTGGAGCCGGGCATGGTAGTAGTCGCCCCCGTTGGCTCGGGCGACCACGCCGGTGAAGCCGGAATAATTGAAATCGGCCTCGACGATGCCGTTGGTGAAGGTGTAGGGCGTGTATTGGGATCTCTCGCCGTCTTGACTTGATGTATACCCGCCGGAACCGTCCAGTTGATAGTAGGCTGCATTGCCGCTCCAATCTTCGAGCACCGTTCCGATGGTGCCGGGCGTGGTCCCCGCCGGTCCGTCGAAGCCCGTGGAGTAGACCACATCGGCCTGGACTTGGGATAGCAACAGGCAGGCAAGCGCCACCATCGCCAGTAGCCCCCCTCGCACCAAGCGGGCATCCATCGGCGGCATTCCGAATTTCTTCCAAGTAGAATACGTCATCGCAATCACCTTCCTTTCAACGCATCGATTTTCGACTTACCTATCGGTACCGGGAGTTTCATTGTTTTACTAAGGAACGATGCACAAACACGTTTTCCTTTTTCGATTTGTGTCATCCTGAGCGAAGCGAAGGATGATCAACCCACAAGTCATTTTTACATCGTTTCTACGGTTTATCGTTTTCCTCAGTCGGGCCCAAAAACCGCCATTGCACGGTGTCGGCAATCACGTAACCGTTGGTGCCTTCGTTGTCGATTTCCACGTAAGCGTTCGTCGACGGAGTGAAGCGGAATGCTCCCAGCAAGACCTTTTTGCCGCCTTCCGGTCCTTCACGTTGGTCGATGACGATCCGGTCGACGCCGTCGGCATGATGAACCGTAACGGGCGTGTTGGTCGCGCGGTTAGCGTGTGCCGGAAAAGCCAGTTGAATCGCGTATCGGCCTAGCTTGGGCAACCTCGCCCGAAATCGAATGCTCTTCGTGCCTTTTTCCTCATCGTTGTCGTGCGAATATCCCTGGCCGACGAATCCGGCGATGAACGACCCTTGAACCCAGTGTCCGACCTTTTCTGCCTCCGTATCGTCGACGATGATGTCATTGTCGTTATAGGAAAGACCAAGCCTCGCAATACGAATGGGGCATCCAGCTCCCCTACGCAATTCGCCGGAGACGGCCACCAAGGCCGACTCCCCGGACGAAAGCACCATCGTACTTACGCCCGCGGTGGAGTCTTTCGGCGGACGGGTCGACAACATCACGGTGCCTTCGAACACATAAGTGTTGAGGGTTCCGTCTTCGGCCACTTCCACGCCGAATTCGGTGCCCAGGTCGGTCACGTCGGCTCGAGGCGTTCGTACGGTAAATCCGACTGCGTCGGCGGGCACGATGGCCGCCAGCCGCCCCCGTTCCAGGCGAATCGTGTCGGCCGAGATCACGCGGAACACGACAGGCCCTTCCACAACGCACCGTGTCTTCCGGTCGATGGCAAGTTTCAGCAGGCCGCTGCGAAGCTCGTACTGTTCGTCGATTGCCGCGTAGTTTCCGAGTTGCAGGGTCGGGCTACCGGAGGCCCATTGGCAGTCGGCCATCCCGGCGACCAACACGGCGATCGGCGGTACCAACGATGCGACCGTTTTTGGTTGTTCCACCGGTTGCTGGGCGAACTCTCTGGCCTGCCAGCCTTCGCCCACCAGCAGGTATAAACCACTGAGGAATACGGTCGTTAATAGGCTGACCACGATCCAGAACCGTGGGCTCGTCAACCGCGAACTGGGCTCATGCGGCAGACGACCGTAGAGCTCGGTCAGCAGAGAATCTTCGCTCGGGGTCGCACACACCGCGCCAAGTTGACCAAGGGCGTCGGAGCCCGTCGGCTGCAACTCGGCCGCACCTCCTTCGTCGCGCGCCATGCCGCCGTGAAGCTGGTAATGCAGAGAGCCCTGCCGAAGGAAGTATTCAAAGTGTTCGCGAGCCGATTCCAGCCAACTTTGCAGTTCCTCGGCCTGCTGCTCATCGAGCAAACCATCGAAATGGGCGCTGATCAGATCATCGGGTGCCATGATCGCCTCCCGACGCCGCCAGGCGCGTGTTGATGCATTCGGCCAGAGAACTGCGAAGCCGTGAGAGAGTAGCCGAAACGCTGTTTGCCGTGGTCCCCAGTTTCTCGGCAATCCGCTTGGGAGTCAGATCATGGCTGTAGCGAAGATCGAGCATCTGGCGCGCCTTCCGGCCAAGTTTCCCCAAACACAGTTTCAGGGCTTCCGCCCGTTCGCTTAGTTCTTCCTGTAAGTCCTGCGTCGCGTCGCAGAGCTGCTCGAGACTGCCGGGGGAAAGCCTCAGGCGGTTGCGGCTTTCGCGCCGGTAATGATCGGTTACTTTGTTGCGTGCAATGGTCATCACCCACGGCAAAAACGGCTTTTCGGGGTCATAGCGGTCGAAGTGTTCGGCCACCGCTTCGGCGACTTGCTGTAAAACGTCCTCGGAGTCGTGCAGGTCACCGATCGCCGTCCAGACGAACGAACCGACCGTTTTCTGGTGCTGCATCCACAAGGAAACCAGCAATCGTCGTTCGTCGGCCGGGTTACGGTTCATTCGCGTTGCCCTTGGGCGGAAACCCCACCCTACGGGAGGGGATGGCTGGCGGTTTCATAACAAGAAGACCATTTCCTATTATGGTTTACGCGAGACGGGCTAGATTCATAGCGCGAAAAACGGCGAGATTTCGCCTTTATCCAGAAGAGGGAGTGGTCGAGCCGGCTGGCAGACAGCCAGTGACACCCCATTCAGCGTGGCAGGATTGACGCAACGCTAGAACCCGTTGCCCGCGCTCGTCACCGTTTGCGTTTCCCCGCCGTTGCGGCTGGCCGAAGCGCGGTAGACGCTGTCGTCGATCGTTTCGGAGACGAAATGGGTGGAGCCATCGGCCATTAGGAAGTGGGTGCCGCCGGGATGTTCGCTGCCGAACGCGCCGTTGTTGAAGTCGACATAGGGGGCCCCCGCGTTGATCGGCTCGTAAACGTTCTTCGTGCTGCCCTGGCACAGGTTACTGCTTGAACCGCGAACCCAGGAGCGGTATTTGTCGTAACCGACCCATGAAGTTTCGCCGACGGCAAAGGTGTTTGATGTGCCGTCGGTGATATCGCCGAGCCGCACGTGGCTGTCGGGATAGAGCAGGCCCTGAACGGCGATCGGACCGCAATTGGGCGAAGCGATCGTTTGATAGTCTTCGCCGGTCAAGGAGTGTGTGCCGCGCGGTCCCATTACGCCCACATAGTGCGTGGTGTAGGTATTCTGGCCGGTCGAGTCGCCGCTGGGCCAATACTCTGTGTAGTTGTTGGTTCTTTGATAGAGGTTCGAATAGACGATTGGACAACTCGGGCAAAGCAGGCCGGGAATCGACGTTAGAGATATATCGAGTTTTCCCTGGCCGGTATACACACCGGTGTTGAAATCAACTTGGTCGTAAAGCGGTTTCTGCTCCAGATAGGGCAACAGCATTACGAGAAAGCTTAGTTCGTTGCCCTGGCCGTTCTTACGGGAAATCCCTCCGGGCGGGAGCACTCGCAACGCCGTATGGTAATTGTGCAGCGCCAGACCCAACTGCCGGAGATTGTTGCTACACTGCATCCGCCGTGCCGCCTCCCGGGCCGATTGCACCGCCGGCAACAGCAGCGCGATCAAGATCCCAATGATGGCGATGACCACCAGCAACTCGACCAGCGTAAACGCTTTGTTCACACGCCCTGTCATGGCAACTCTCGAACCACGGGAATGCTAATGAACCACTTCTCCCCTCTCCCTTCCGGGGAGAGGGGCCGGGGGTAAGGGGCGTTCGCGCTAACAATCGTCCTGACGGTTACGCTTTCGCCGCTGCAAACCGCCCTCACCCGGCGGCTTCGCCGCCACCCTCTCCCGCCGAGCAGGAGAGGGTACGCTTTTCCCAACCACGTTCTTGGTTCAAGACTTTGATGAATTCTTCGACATCGCCGCCTGAATCTCAGCCCACGGCACCTCTTGGGGCAAACGACCCTTTTGCGAGGCCATGGCGGCGGCGGCTCCGGCCGCTTCGCCCATGGCGACCGCGTTGCCCGTCACCCGATAGCTGGCGTGGGCGAAAAAGTCGCCGCTGATGCATCGCCCGGCCAGCAGCAGACCCTTCACATCTCGGGCGATCAGTGCGCGATACGGGATGTCGTAGGGTTTCGCGCGGATGTTGTCGCTTCCCAGGCCTTTGCTGTGATTGGGGTTCGTCGAATGCACGTCCACGCAGAACGTCGTACGGCATACGGCATCGTCGAATCGGGCGCCGCGAACCAAGTCGTCGGACGTTACCTGATACAACCCGTGAATCCGCCGGCTTTCGCGTACTCCCAGCCGTTCCGGTGAGGCGCAGATCGAAATATCCTTCCAGATCCCACCCAAGCCGCGCAGCCCGTCGATCATCCGATGGACTTCGCGTCGTCCACGAAGCGTGGCTTCGGTAAGCTCATCCGCATCGAATCCGTCGACCTGATATTCGTGGTTGGCCATCAAGCTGTACATGCCGTGGCCGAAATAGAACAGTGTGGGATGCGCATAAGACGGGCCAAATCCGGAGCCCCGTTGAATTTCTTCGGCCAGGCGTCGCTTCGGGTCGGCCCAATTGCTGCCGGGCATTCCCGAGACGAACGGGCTGACACTCTCCAAATCGATGCCGGTAAGGAGAACGAGATAACTCATCGGTTGGGCTTCGTCTTTGTCGGGTCGGCCATAGTCGAAACCGCAGCCAGCCTGGGCGGCCAAGTCGCCGTCGCCCGTGGCGTCGACGAACAGTTTTCCGGCAAACGCCTCGCGTCCCGATTTCGATTCGGTCACTACGGCCGCAAGACGCCCCTGGTCGTCTTTCACGGCGGCGGTCGTTTGGGTGTGCAAACGCATGCGCACGCCGGCTTCGGCACACATCTCTTCCAGCAGGAGCTTCATCTTTTCGACGTCGAAATCGCAGCCGCGGACGCAGGCATCGCGTTTTTTCAGGTTCTCGACGATCTCCCGCATGATACCGGCTTTGTTGCCGTGGTCGATGATGTGGTTCACCAAACCAGCGGTCCAGACACCACCCAGACAGCCGTTGCCCTCTATCAAACGGGTTTTCGCGCCCAATCGTGCGGCGGAAATCGCGGCCGCAACCCCGGCAGGGCCTCCACCACAGACGACTACGTCGGCTTCGTCGACCACAGGAACGTCGCGTTGCGGTTCGCAAATGGTCTTTCCGTCGACGGGTTGTGGCTTGGGCTCCTCCTGCGAAGCAGCCGCGCTGCCCCCCAGACCGGCGCCCAACACGGAAGCCGTCAGCGCGGTGGTGGCACTCGATAGGAAGAGACGTCGTGGAACTTCATTGCGCATCAGGAAAGCCTCTGCTGGTATGTTTGTTCGGAAGATTCGCGATGGGCTTGCTTTGCTCAGCGCCGCCGGCGGACAATAGCCACCAGACCGAGTAACACACCGAAGACGGCCAGGAGTGCGGTACTCGGTTCCGGCACGGTGGTCAACGTCAGCGACATGGGCAACTGGGCCGGCGTGCCGCTATACTCCTGCGAGCAGAAATGGAAGTCGGTCGTGGCGACGGTGCCGTTCGGGCCAACGGCGATGGTAACCATCACGGGCTGTGTGTCGCTGATATGGTCCCGGACGAACTTCAGCAACCCCTCGCCGGGCGCGGTGGCCTCGTAGGTTTGCTCCGAGGTGGCCGCGACGCTCCAGATATCGGAAAACACCGTGGCATTGGCTCCATAAACGAAGTTGTAGTTGGCATCCTTCCCGGTAATGATGTCTTGGCTCACCGCACCATTGTAAGTAATCGTTTGGAGATCTGGGTTGATGCTCAAACCACTGACAATAAGACCCGAGGGAGAACTAGCGTTTTTCCCGGGCACGGTGAATCCGACGAGTTCCGCCTTGACTACGTCGTTCGCGGTAAGCCCGGCCGTCAGTTGTGGCAGGGTGAACTGAAACAACCCAAGCCGACTTACTGTGTTGTGATTGCGGATCCAGATTTCTTCGCTATCGCCGTCGAAATTCGTGTCCGGCGAGTTGCTTCTCACATAGGTATCTTCGACGAGTGTGGCTTGAAGAATGTCCGCTTGTGCCGCTGGCGTTGCCAAGAAACAACCTATGCCACACGCCAGGAGGAAAATGATCAACATGGATTTTCGCGAGACTCTCATCATCGTTACCTCACGTTAGTTCAGGGTTTTGCTTCGGCACCCAAAATTACGTTGTCGAAGGCAGTCCACTCTTCGTCAGAATAAAACTCGCCGGGAATCACGAGACGACGCAGGTCGCTGAGCACGGCCTTCAACGCGCCCGGCTTGGCAGCCGGTCTGCCAGGAAGATCCAAACGCACCCATTTCGGGCCGTCGCGCAAGGGAATCTCAAAATGTGCCCAGGTGTCGTTGTTCAACGGCCCCTTCACCGGGAAGGCAAGCGTCATGTCGGCGCCGTGCAATTCACAGTACTTCGTCGTCGGATCACCCGAGCCCCCACGAATCCGCAGGTCGAAGGCCAGTTTCTTGCCGTAGGCGGTCCCGTAATCGCCTCGATACTCCGACGGCGCGACGAACGAGTAATAAAATCCTCCGCCCTGCGACCCCATCTGCTTAACTCGTCGCTTGTCGGTTTCTTCCCGTTCGTCGTACGTTTCCAGGTAGCCACCGTGCGGGCCTTCCTCAACTTTGTGCGCCACCGGCGAATGCCCGTCGACGGTTACCGTCCATCCTTCAGTCGACTCGTCAAACCGGCTCTCTACATGGCCACCGCCCGCGGCGATGGGGAAATGCCGCCGGAAGACCATCGGTTGGGCCTCGCCTTGTGCGACCGTAATATCCGTTCCCCGCGAAAACAGTTGCACCGACTGGCCTGCTGCGATCGTCATCGCCGACGGCCCCTCGACCACCGGCTCCATCTGCACCTTGCCCTGGAAAACGTGGATCGCTAGTGGCCCGCCCTCTTCGACCTCGACGCCGAACTCGGTGCCCAAGTCGATGACATTGGCCCAGGGCGTGCGGACGGCGAATCCCTTGGCACTGGCAGGAACTTCGGCCGCCAGCCGGCCCCGTTCAATGCGGACCACGTCGGCCGAAACCACGCGGAACACGATCGGACCTTCCAACAGACATCCGGCCTGGTGACCAAAGACGAGTCGTACGAGGCCGTCGGCCAGCTCGTAGCGTTTACCTATCACGGCGCGGTCGCCGACTTCCAGGACGGGACTTTCCTTGGCCCACTGGCAATTGACCGCCCCGGTCACCAAGGCCGCGATTTGCTGCGACGAATGCTCTTGCTCCCGCTGATCCTGAGCGGCCATTCGTACCGGTCGCCAGCCCTGGCCCACGAGGAAGTACAGTCCGCTGAGAAAGACGGCCATCAACAGGCTCACGGCAACCCAGAAGCGAGGGTTTGCCAGCCAGACGCGGGACGGTTGGGATGGAAAGCCGCCGAAACCGCCACGCACGGCAATGTCCGCCTTGGACGACCGTAGATTATCGCCGGTAATCGACGGCCGGAAATCCTCGTGTACACTGTTGTCCCAGGTGAACTGCGCTACCTGCAGGGTGTAGGCCACATAAAGCTCACACACCTGAGGGTCGTTGCTCACGCGGTGTTCGATGTCACGAAGCTCGTCGACCGTGACGTCGCCGTCGTGGAGTCGGGCAAACAACGGGAAAAGTTCATCGGTACGATGGTGGTCGATCGTCATCACGGCGCTACCCCCTCTTCCATTCGACGCTGGATGCATTCGTACAGCGTGCTATGGATCTTGGCCAACGCGCGATAGACCGACCAGTTGGAACGGCCGTCGGCCTCGGCAATATCGTTGACCGATCCTTCCGGCTGGTAGCGTCGACGGAGCAACTGCTGGGAGCGTTCGCCGAGCAGGCCAAAGCACTCCTCCAGGGCGGCGAGCATGTCGTTGGCCTTTTCCAACTTGGGCATGGCGACGCGCTCGACCGCTTCGTAAAAGGCCTCGCCGAGGCTCACCGGCAGGCCCTTCTGTTTGTGGCGATATTGCAGGGCTTCGAAATGGGCCACCCGCAACGCCCACGCCCGAAAACTGGTGCCCGACTCGAACTGCTCGAACTTACGCCAGAGCGTGGCGCTGGTTTCCTGGAAGATTTCGTCGGCGTCGGCCCGATTGGGGACCAGGGTGAGGATATACGAGTAGATCCACCGCGATTCCCGGGTGAGCAGGGCAACGAATTCCGACGTTTGATCTGCTGCGTTCATGAGCGCCGATCGACAAAGACTGCCAGTTACCTCCGAAAGAGGGGGGTGCTGGCAAATTCCCAGGAAGCAACACCACCTCTTATAAGAAAACGTGGCTCAGCCGGCCAAGTTTGGCGCAGAAGTTGGCGGAATTTTGAGAATTTTCGATAAGCCAACCCGAAAATGCCCCCGCCGAGTGGCGTCAACATGGCACGCAAGAGTTGCCAGAGAGGCTTTGCGTTCGGGAAGGACGCGAGAGAGTTGCCTCAACGCAGATTGCCGGCTGTGGGCACGACTGTTGAACAGACGCTTGCCTCTATTGACGCTTGCATAGCTAATGAGCGGAAGGCGACCAACGGGAGCCTGGGTTTCCAGGCGTTCGGCTTTCCGAAGCGGATCATTTTCAATGCAAGCATCAATAGGCCTTTTTCGTCTCCGGCACAATCGCCCCGTGTTGTCGCAACAGACCACGAAGCTTGTCGAGTGACACATCGGCCAGTGTTGAGTTGTTGCGGACAGCCAATGCCGCAGCAGCTCCCACTGCCTGTCCCATGGCCATGCACGACGCCTGGACGCGCAAAGCCGAGTTGGCCAACCGGTCGCTCGAAACACACCGTCCGGCAACTGCCAGGTTGCGGCTGCCGCGCGGGATCAGCGCACCAAGCGACACCGTGGCAACGGTGCCTTCGGCAAGGTGTTTCGGCTGCACGCCACGGCTGGAGTGCATGTCAATCGGGTAGAACGCATGACACACGGCATCATCGAACACGCGGCCACTGATGTAGTCTTTGTGGGTGATCGTCGTTTGGCCGACGATGCGGTAGGTTTCGCGTATCGCCGTTTCCTGCATCATTTCGGTGATGGCCGCTTTTTCACCGCCGGGGATCGAGCGAAGGAACCGCAGTTTGCGCAGCATTACGCGGCGTCCTTCGACGTTGGCCCGTGTTTTGGTCTCGGCCGTCGACGAATCGGCACCTGGCACGTACTGTCGTGCATCGGTTGGTAGCATCCGTCCTTCGGCAATCGCAAGTTGAAGATGTTCATGAAGAACGTTGTTGTCGATCGTATAGTGGCCAAAACTTCCACGGATGGTACCTGGTTGGGTTTCTTCTTCACGCAGTCGGGCCAGCCCGATCATCCCAACAATATCGGCCCCGCCGGTGCAGTCGATAAGCTGCCGACAGGCAAGCCGGCAGCGTACGCCAGCACCGATCACATCAACAAGCCATCCTTCGGCCGTTTGTTCAACCTTGCCGGGAAACTGATAGAATCGTAACGAGACACCGGCCCCAAGGCAGGCTTCCTCGACCAGTGCGGCGTAAAGGTGAGGGTTGAGTTTAATTTGATGTTTCCAGTGTTGTTGGCCTGTGGGCACGGAAAAGTCGGGCATGGTTCCGTCGCCCAACTCGACCGCCTTTTGCACCAATTCCCAGCCAATGCCGGCAATCACCTGCCTTCCCCAGGCGTGGAACAAACCGGGAAAGGCGACGCCGCCGGTTGTGGTGGTGCCGCCCAACTGGCTTCCCATTTCCAGTAATGTCGTGGTTGCGCCCGCGCGAGCAGCCTGAATTGCTGCCACGGTGCCGGCTGGCCCTCCGCCGATCACCAGCACATCGGTTTGCTGGTCAATGGGAGCCGTGTCCTTGGCTTCGGCCAGCAGGGGACTCATTGCCATGGCACCGAGAGCTACCGAGGTGGTTTTAAGCAGATCACGACGTTTCATAGGGCAGGTTCCTTGAGGTGGGAATCGAAGATTAGCGTCGTTAGTCAGGGATCGTCACGACCTCGCCGCCGTTCCGAGTGGCGAGTTCCTGAAACAGCACGAACGACGTGTTTTCGCTGACGAACCGCACGCTTCCATCCGCGAAGGCAAAATTGGCACCACCCGGGTGCTGGCTGCCAAAAAACAGATCGTTGAACAAGCACGTCCGTTGTCCTCCGAGGCAGTTCTGATAACACAGTTGCTCCGGGTTGGAGTTGATCGGCCACCGGATGTTCTTGGCCGCTGTCGTGCAACCGCCCGTGCCGCGAAGTATCGAACCCCGAGTCCACACGCGAAGCTCGTAGGTCCGTTCTCCGATGGCCAACGTATTCGACGTACCGTCGGTAATGTCGCGTATCTTGGTGTGGCTTTGGGGATAGAAAACTCCGTCGGTGTAAAAGTCGCCGCAGTTTGAGTCTTCCAGGTCGATCAGATGATCGTTGAGACCAGGGCCGGCAACGCCCGAGTAGTTGGTTACACAATAACCCTTGCCCGGCTGGTTGCCGTCGTCGCCGACCGGAGCACTGGGGCAAATGTACGTTTCCACCGCCATTTTGCCCACCTCCGCGTTAATCCCGGTGTAGATCGACTCGGTGGAAAGGATCTGTTTGGCCAGTGATGCCTGTTCGATGTACGGCAGCAGAAAGGTATGCAACCCAGGTAGGGGAACTTCGTAATTCGTGTCGGCCAATCCACCGGGCGGAAAACATCTCAGCGCCGTGTGGTAAGTGTGCGTGGCCAAACCGATCTGCTTGAGATGGTTGGTGCATGTCAACCGACGCGCGGCCTCCCGGGCAGATTGCACGGCGGGAAGCAATAGCGCAATCAAGATACCGATGATGGCAATCACCACCAGAAGTTCGACAAGTGTAAAGCCAGTCATTGAACGAAGATAGCGCATGGTGACTCACCCGTCAACGGTTTAGTCGGACGGCAATTTCCATGTTATTTTCACGCCTGATGATAACGTCGCCAGCCGGCGCCCATGAGCCCCATCGCGGCCATTGCGAGCAGAACCCAACTACTCGGCTCGGGTACAACAGCCCCAGTTAATGTGGGGTCGAAAATCCGAGGCATCTGGGCGCTGTTCGTGGCGTTGTCGAAGACGTAAATTCGGAAACTGACGGAACCAAGGTTCTGAAAGGCCGCTCCGGTCAGATCAACACTCAGTGTGCCATTGACGGCCACACCCTGGTCTTCTGGAACACTGATGCTGGTCAGACTGCCGGGAAGTGTCGTCGCGAATCCGTCCACGTCCGAACGAACGAAAAACGACGCCGTAAACTCCTCCACGTCGACACTGCTGCCGCCAAGCGAAACTACGAGGTTCTCCAGGTTCAACGCGTAATCTTCTTCCGCGGTGACCGTAAAATCCCAATAGTCGTTTTGGCTGATGGCGTCGTTTTCGTTGCCCTGACTGACGCTGCCGGAAATGTAGCCACTCTCCGTGCCCGTAGATACGGAGGTGTGGCCGTGGTTCTCGAGTGTCGAGGCGGTAACGTGATCGTCCACGGAACTGGGATTTTTGTAGTCAGTTCCCGCAGGAATCGGGTACTCGACGATGATGGCCCCGTCGGCGATTGCGCCCACAAAGAGGAAAATCACCCCAAAACCAACAGCGGCGAGTGTTTGTCGAAGTTGATACATCACACGTTTCTCCAATAAGGTTCTTGAGTACATTGTTAGGGATTTTCCGTAACTCGCTACTTTCCACTTGCGAAACTCACGTTGCCCCAGTCTGTTAAACAGTGCAGCCAGCGGCTGCGTCAAACGCATTTTCCTGACGTCTTGAATCGAACCTCCTAGATGAATTATTATTGTTCGGGCGCAAGGTCTTCTCCCGCCCCCAGGACAACGTTATCCAGCCCCACCACCTCATCGGTCCCCAGATAGAATTCCCCGGGAATTACCACGCGGCGCAGGTCTTGCAAGACGGCCTTGAGCGCCCCCGGCTCGGCAACCGGCTTGTCGGCCCGGTCCAAGCGAATCCACCGAGGATCATCCCGCAACGGCACCTTCAACCGAGTCCACGAGTCATCGTTGGGCGGTCCGTCGAGCGGAAAGCCCAATATCATGTCGGCCCCGTGTAATTCGCAATACTTGGGTTCAGGTTCATCGAAACCGCCCCGGATACGCAATTCGTAGGTCAACCATTTTCCGTGGGCAGCGCTGTGATCGCCGCAAAATCGCCTAGGCGCAATGAAAGAAAAGTAGAAACCTCCTTGGCCATCGTACGTCTCCAAATAACTGTCATGAGGCGCTAGGGCCGACTTGTGCAGGGCAGGTCGATGGCCATCGACCGTCACCACCCAACCCTCCGTCGATTCGTCAAACCGGCTTTCTGCATAGCCGCCGCCGGGGCCGATAGGCATTTGCCGTCGGAAGGCCAGCGGTGTGGCCTCGCCCTGGGTGGTCGTAACATTGCCTCCCCGCGAAAATAATTGCACCGACTGGCCGGCCGCGATTGTCATTACCGAGGGCCCTTCGACCGTCGGTTCCATTCGCACCTTGCCCTGGAAAACGTGGATCGCCAGCGGTCCGCCCTCTTCGACCTCGACGCCGAACTCCGTGCCCAAGTCGATCACGTTGGCCCAAGGCGTGCGGACGGCGAATCCCTTGGCGCTGGCCGGAACCTCGGCCGCCAACCGACCTTGTTCAACGCGGACCACGTCGGCCGAAACCACGCGAAACGCAACCGGCCCCTCCAGCAGACATCGGGCCTGACGGCCGAAGACGAGTTTCATCAGGCCATCGGCCAGTTCATAGCGTTTGCCCACCACGGCGCGGTCGCCGACATCCAAGACGGGGCTGCCCTTGGCCCACTGGCAATTAACCGCTCCGGCTACCAAGGCCGCGATTTGCTGCGACGGGTGCTCTTGCTCGTCCTTCTGTTGATCCTGCGCGGCCATTCGTGTCGGTCGCCAACCCTGGCCTACCAGGAAGTACAGACCGCCGAGAAAAAAGGTTGTCAACAAGCTCACCGCGATCCAGAAACGAGGGCTGGTCGGCCGGAAACCGGACTGGTGTGTTGGACGTTCGCTCAGATCGTCCAACGGTGCCACATCGAGCCGGGGCAAAGCATCCAATGGGATGGTCGTCGCCTGTTCTTCGGCCTCAATGCGCAACGCCTCGGGTATGAGGACGCTTTGTAGGCCGAGCGCTACGAAGCGATCCCGTTTGACAACGTCGCCGCGAAGCTGGCGATCGAGTTCGCGCGTGCCCGGTTCGTCGAGATCCTCCTGGTAATAGCGCACAGCCAAACCCAGGAATTCATCGTCGGCGTACGACGCATCGTTCGGAATGGTGGAAATCAAGTCAGGCATGACCGCCGTCGGCCGCTTGTAGCCGACGCTGAACACATTCTGCCAGGGAACTGTGGATGCGAGTCATCGCCGTGTAGATGCTGCGCACCTTCACGCCGAGCGTGGCGGCAATCTGCTCGCCCTTCTGGTCGTCGACGTAGCGGAGTTTGAGGATCCGCTGCGACCGCTCGGTGAGCTCTCGCATACAATGACGGAGGAAGTCGAGCCGCTGGGTACTGTCGGTCTGGTCGAGCTTTGCCCAACGATCGTCGAGCAGTTCGAGGACCTCGTCGCTGAGGCCCACGCCTTGCCGGCGGTTGGCGCGACGCAGTTCGTAGACCTTGTTTCGGGCGACGGTGCGTGCCCAAGGCAACAAGTGCGACTCGTCGCGAATCTGGTCACTCTTCCGCATCGCCAGGGTGACCACGTCTTGGACCACGTCTTCGGCCAGATGGATGTCGCCCAGCAGCGAGAGCGCAAAGCCGAGCAGCTTGGCTCGCTCTCGCATAATCCCGCGGACGGCGGTTTCTGGATCGATCGACATGACAGCTTCCAGCGGTGCGCGTGGTGCGACAACAACGAATGCGCGCGTTGTTCCTCCGTAATATCCCTGACAGAGTGTCTAGGAATGTGTACATCGAAACGGAAGAAAATCCGGAAAGAAATCGGATTTCCCGCGGAAACGGCGGCAGTATGCCACTAGAGAGTTAGCACTTCCCGCGCAGAAGGTGAGGGTACTTCGTTAAATTAAGGATTGAGGGTGCCATGGGCGGCTTGTCCGCCCTTGTTGAATCAGGGCCAGGCAAGCTCCGGCTAGAGAGCATCCTCGATATTCTAACGCGATGCGCTCCTCATCCGACGACGCGCCACCAAAGCGATTCCCGCCAGGGCGACACCCAGCAGCGTCAGCGATGCCGGTTCCGGGGTGGCGGTAATCTCCAGGCCGTTGATCACATGGGAACCGTTGCCGCCGTCGGTCGTGTCGGCCAACACCCGGAAGACCACGTCGGCCGTGCCGTCGGTAGTGAACTTGAAACTGCCCGAGCCAATTGTGGTCGGCTCGACGCCCGTCGAATAGACAGTGTCGACGCCGTCAGCGAAATTCAGTCCGCCGTCGACGCTCACGTCCACATTGGCCACGCCCTGAAACACGTTGTTGTCGTGGAAGTAGCCGGTGAACGTGTAGGTACCGGCTTTCAGGCCCGAGAGGACGATCTCCAGCGGTGCACCGGTGCCCTGGCCGAAAACGAAGTCGCGCAGCAGATCGCTTGTGGCTAGTCCGGCCCCGTCGACGGCGTCGCGGTCGCGCGAGTCGACCGTCGCGTTGGTTAATGTCAGTTCCACGACGTTTTCCGTGCCAAGGTCGGTAGCCACCAGTCGCGTGCTGGTTGTGCGCTCGAAATCGTAGTAGCCCTGCTGGACGAGATCGCTACTGGCACCGGCGTGGCCGAAGTCGACACACAGCCCGGGCGCGATGTCGAGCTGTTCGTAGATGTTTTCGATCGCGGGCTGTGCCAGTTGGCGATAACCGGCCGTTGTGTAATGCACGTTGTTGCTGCCCGCGCCGTTGGTGGCGTGAACCGTTTCGGAAAGCGACCCGATGGCGTCGGCCACCGTGATGCCCTTGGCGGCGACCACGGTCGCGGCGGCCGTGTTGTAGTAGCGATGGGTGTTGTCCAGGGCGGTTGTGCCGTCGACCGCTTTGTGCCGCCCGAGCGATTCGGGGTTTGGCACAAAGGTCGTCTCACGCCAGATGAGCGTTGCCGTGGGGGCGTTCGTTTGAAGCTCGTCGATGACTTGGCCCAACTTGGTCGCGTAGCTCGACGGAACATCGTGTTGCACCTGGCCGACTTTCATGTCGTGCAGGCCGGTGTTGAAATCGATCACATCCCAAGTTTCACCTCCGATCCACGATTCGAGATGCGACACGCCGGTCGAGACTTCGCTGAGTGCGTAGTCGGTGTCCTGAAAATTTTCGGGAATGACGTGAACGTTGGCCAACCCGGCGAAGGCCTCTTGCACCTGCCAGCCGACGGCGCCGGTGGTCATGGTAATCGAATCGCCCAACATCAAGACGCGCGGGGCGCCGGCATAGTCATCGTCGTACGCCGCGGCCAAGGCGGGACATGCCAACAAGATCATCGTCGCAAGAAATCGTCGTCCTACCCATCCACGAAGCGAACACGACATCGGACTCTCTCCTCTATTTTGTGGTTGCCAATCGAGCATTCGATCAACGGTTGCTGGTCAATTCGAAATCGGCCCGAAAAGTCCCTTCGGCCGGAACGTCGAACGTCAGCGATCCGTCGCGGTATCGGGCAGGTACCTTCTCTGGAGTCATCTCGCCCGACTCGCTGTCGGGATTCACCTCCCGGGCGGTGGTGATGGTCACGCGATGCGTTGCCACGACGGCACCTTCGCGGTCGGGGTCGATCAGTCGCAGGGCGTAGCGGCCCTCGGCATCGGTCGTCCCGTGAGAGCCCGGCCCGAGCGCCGTTTGCCCTGCACGACTCGTCGTCGGCTGGAACATGACGACGGCATCGCCGAGCGGTTGACCGTCGAGCGTCACCCGCCCGGAGACTTCGGCCACATCATAAGGGGTTTGCGAACAGCCGCAGACGACGGCGAACAAGATGATTGCGGCGAGACGGTGCATGGCTCTCTCTGGTGAACGAAAAACGAGTCAGTCGGGTACCATGGGCAGCTTGTCTGCCCTTGCTCCAGCAGCGGCGGACAAGCCGTCACTGGCACCCGTCAATCCCAAGCTGGTGTTTTGCCGCACTACGGCAACGACGCGAGTTCTCCGTTGGCGATCGTTCCCAAGCCGGTGAAAAGGTTCATGTCGATCGTGGTCTGAACAAATCGCACCGAGCCGTCGCACATGACGAACTGGCACCCACCCGGATGGAGGCTCCCCCAGGCGATCTTGCACGCGAAGTCGCTGCTGCCGGCCGCCGCACAACGGTCGAAGTCGGGCAACAGGATGCGGCTTTCCGGCGTTACCGACGATTTATTGAAACACGAGTACGTGGCCGCCCAAAACGTGCGGCGCGTTGGCGCCGTAATCGACGCATATTCGCCCACCAGCAGCGTGTTCGACGTCCCGTCGCGGATTTCTGCTTGTCGCACGGTGCCGTAGCCGTGGCCGTGGCCAATCGTCAGCAGGGGGCCGCGCCAGCCAGGCGTGAGGGTGAAGCTTCCACTGCCCGGCGAGTTCCCCCACCAAGTGCCTCCCTTGTGGCGTCCCGTATTTCCTCGATAGGAGCCGCGGCGATATTTCGCTCCTTGACTGCCTGCCGGTCCGCTTGCCGGCGTTGCGATGTCCTGGGTGTCGACATCGCTTGGGCAGACGTAAAACGCGGCCGACGCCTGGCACACCGCCTGATTCGCGGGCGCTTCGTTGTACTCGTCCATGTCGTACTGGTCGTACAGCGCCTGCTGCTCCAGGTAGGGCAAGATCGAAATGGCCCAATTCGTCAGGCTTTGCGTGCTGCAACAAGGCCCCTCGGTGATCCCGCCCGGCGGAAAGGTGCCGTTGGTCGTGTCGTAGTTAAGTACCGCCAGGCCGATCTGTTTGAGATTGTTGGCACACTGGGTCCGGCGAGCCGCCTCGCGAGCCGACTGCACGGCCGGCAGCAACAGCGCGATGAGGATACCGATGATCGCGATCACGACCAACAGCTCGACTAGGGTAAAACCTTTGGGTCGCATTCCCTAACCCCTTATATTGTCTGGTCCCCAAGCTCCAGCTTGGAAACCACGAGACATTGCAGGTGCCACGAGCACCTTGTATGCCCGTGTTCGGCACTGGCTGACAAGCAGCCAGTGGCACCCAACCACGACTCTCCGATTGAGAGCAGCACACGGTCAGTATGTCATCTCTTGCGCCGCCAACCACACCACGCAAGCCCCAGCAGACCGACGACGGCCAGCACCAGCGTCGAAGGTTCGGGGACCGGAGCGGTGGCGATGTCCAGGCCGCTCAGCGTAGTCCAGTCCGTTCCGGGCTCGGGTGGATTCTCCATCTTGTCGAACGTGATTTCGATGGTGCCGTTGGCATCGCTAGTGGCCAAAAAGTTGGCCGACGTGATGGTCGTGGGCGTTGTGCCCGTGCTGGCTAACAAGCCTGTTGCCATCGTCGTCGAACTACCACCGGTCGTCAGCAGGATGTCGAAAGATGACTGTTGCACCGTTCGTGAATCGTGATGATAGGTAGTCAAATCGTACCCTGTGTTCGCAGCCAAGCCGGAAATCGTCAGCGTGCCGTCCTTTTTATAAAAGGCCGTGTCTGAGAGCACAGCGTCCAGGCCGGTATCAAATGTCACGGCATCTCGGTTGCGAGCGGTCAGATAGCCAACGGTATCCCCCTCTAACCGACCATCGAGCGCAATCGTGATGCCAGAAAACGTGTTTGAAGCCTCCAAAACAGTGGTAACCGCGGAAAGGTTGAATGGTTCCCAACCGGCGCCGACTGTTTGTCCGGTGGCTCCGAAGTCGACTCGCAGAATGTAGTCGGCCGACGCAACGGATGTCCCCCAACCGCACGCAAGCAACAGGGCGGCTGCAATGATACTCCTCCTCATCAGACGATCCTCCCGTGGTTGATGGTTCGAAAAGAATTCCGAAAAGGCCCTTCGATACATGACACGTCCCATGTTTGTCTCCCGACGATGAATGTTTGTGTGGGAATCGTGGTTTTCGAGTGTTTCGCCCGAAGTCGCACAATTTATTTTTTTACCACGGAGGCATGGAGGACACGAAGTTGTCCGGAAGAAGTATGAATGATGAAGTTTAAATTCAGCCTTCATACTTCATCCTTTAGAATTCATCCTTCGATTGGTTCCGAACTCCAACTCCGTGGCTTCCGTGCCTCCGTGGTTTTCATTATTGCGAGTAATTCAGGCCAAGACTCATTCGCTATTTTTTCTGTTCTTTCGTACCGCCGTTTGTCTCAGGCGGTCGCACGATCGCATTTAAATGGTTCTGCAATACGTTCGGTTCGAGGATCACGTCGTACAAGGCAATTTCGTCTAACGCCCCGTCCCAGGCATAGGCGTCCCGACCGCCGCCGTCGAAAACCTTCCCGATTCCCAAGACGCTTGTCGCCGGTATTCCACGAACCGCTTTGTTCTTTGCAATTTGTCGAAGTTTCACTTGGCCGCGCGACAGGTCGGCCAGATAGGCGTTGACGACCGTCGTGTCGTCTTGAACATCGAAACTGGCGGCCAGATAGTGCCAATGCCCTCGGGCTAGCCGCACGCCCGTGTTGGTATAGTCTGCCATTTTTTCGAAAATGAAGCGAAGTTGTCCCTGCCCGTCGGTGGTGACGAAATAGCCGCAGTCGTTGTCGTTGCTTCGCGTGGCCACGGCGGCATGGACCGGTCCCGGCCCGGGATCCGTATCCCGCGAGTCGCAACGCAGCAACAGTTCCACGGTCAACGCCTTCGGCGGTTGGAATGCGGTCGTGGTTTGCATGGCCGTGCTCTGCTCGCGCGGCGACTCGATGCGCGAAATCCGCACGGCCGACGTCGACGAATCACAGCCCTCGCAACGATAGTCGAGTGGACAAGCGTCGATCTCGCCACCGATGGCCACTTCGACCAGGTGCAACTCGCCCTTGCGGTCGCGGCGTTTTTCTTCCGGCGTGGCGCCTTCGAACGGATAGTGGTGAAGCAGGCGAGGATGAGCCGTCACTAATCGGCGTAACTCGGCCACCGATCCCTGCAACTCAACCGAAACAGGTAACTCGCGAACGAACTGGTCGCGCGGCACGGGTCGCGACACAATCACGGGCGGCTGCTGGGGCGCCGGTCGCTGGATGACTACGGCCTCGCCCCGCTGAAGAATCTGCCGTCGGTCGTCGGCCTGGACTTCGACCATGCCGTCGAACACCAGGATCTCCGCTTCGCCCAGTTGGGCAACATTCACACCGAACTCAGTACCCAAGTCGGTGATCGTGGCCGCTTCGGTTTCGACGACGAAGCCGGTGGCCTCCTTCGGCACCTGGGCGACCAGTTTTCCCTGCGACAACCGTCCGCTACCCGACCGGTCGGGCCGAAACTCGGCCGGGCCTTCGAGGATCACATGGGCACCGTCGTTGAATTCGATCGCCAGCAGGCCGGACGCCAGTTGCAGGGTCTCGCCAGCCGCCACCGGATTGCCGACCTGCTTCGGCCGTGCCGTATCGGCCCATTGAACTTCGTGAAGTCCGCTCACCCGAGCCACCACAAATCGAGGCGTTTCGATCGCCGGCGCCGCGACTTCGACCTGGGCGGGATCCGAACCGCGTTGTAGCCACAACGCCGTGAAAAGCACGAGCCACACGGCACTGGTGAGCATGACGACCGAAGCAGCGAATCGGGCCGGATGCGTACGAAAGTCGATCGCCCGGGGAAGGGTTTGCCCCAACAACACGGCAAACGCTCGACGGCCCGCGGCCGCTTGTTCTTCAACAGATGAATCGGTAAATTCCGGCGCAGCGTTTTCCGATGGCGCGGCTTCCCCGTCAGCTTCCACATCGGCTGCCGTCGCGGGCGCCGCCCATTGGATCGACAGCGAACGGCCGGCCGCCCAGGTCCTCAACGCGGCCGCTTCCTGGGCGTATTGAACGTAGAGCCGCCGAGCATCGCGATTGTCGCGCAACAAAGTCTCCAGCCGTTGAACGTCTTGTTCCGTGCAGTCCGTCGACAGGCAGTCGGCCGATAGCTGCAGGACCTCGTCGGCCAAAGGTCGATTATTGCGTTGCGGCGCAAACATCAGCCCGCCTCCACGCGCAACGTGCGGTCAATACATTGGTGCAACAGCCGGCGAATGCGAAACACGCGTTTGCGCACCGCCTCGTACGACTGACCCAACTCGGTGGCCACATCGTGGAGCGATTTGTCGCTCACGTAGCAATGGGTCAATAGGTTGCGCTGCACTTCGGAGAGCCGTTCGAGACATCGGGCCAAGGCGCCCTGTCGGGCATCCACACGACCGGCCGCTTCGTCGGCCTCTTCGGCCACCAGGTCGAGCACTTCGTCGCTGAAGCAGACTTTCTGTCGACCCTTTCGCGTGCGGTAGTGAAGCACTTCGTAGCGAGCGATGGTCCGCGCCCAGGCGCCGAAGTCCTTGTCGGGATCGTACTCGTCGAACTGTTCCCACAGCCGCAGCCGGGTTTCTTGGGCCAGGTCGTGGGCGGCATGCCAGTCGGGAACCAGCGCAAGAATAAACGCCGTCAGCGCCTGCTCGTGTTGGCCGAGGAGGCGGACGAACTGCTCCGTTGATCGTGGGTCATCCGACTTGCTGGATTTCAAGATAAGTTCCCCTACGGCGAGGGGTGCCACAGAGCATCCGGTTGCGCAATGGTCCCCAAGCAAGGGTAATACACGCAGGAACCGCAGATCGGGACATGAAATCTTCCGACCGGCAGACAATTCCCAAGATTTCCATACGAAAGCCGTCGGCGCATGGACTTAATAGAAGAAGCAACGCTATGTTTCCTGCAAATCCCTGCGAAAAGGGGGGGCGATGCCCTTTGGCTGCACCAAATCGAGCGGTTCCGCCACCGAAGGCCAACGGACCGAAGAATTCCTGCGGAATTACTCCCAGGTGGAGTCGCGGATCTTCGGTTACATCCTCTCGCTGGTGGCCAATTACAACGACGCCGAGGAGGTTTTTCAGGAAACCACTCTTGCGCTGTGGCAAAGCTACGCGCAATTCGAACCGGGTACCGATTTCTTCGCCTGGGCTCGCCAGGTGGCCTACCATCGGGTGCTCACCTTCCGCAAACAGCGGGGCCGCCGTGGGATTCTGGCCAGTGACCGCTTCCTGGAGGCCGTCAACGAGATGGTCGTCGAGCACTCCGACGATCTGCAAGGCCGCCTGAGGGCGTTGGCCGACTGTGTCGAAAAACTGCCCGAGCGAGATCGCCGCCTCGTGGCATTGCGTTACGGGTCGAAGTCGACCATCAAACATGCGGCCGAGCAATTGGGCAGCCCGGCCAACACGCTCTACAAGGCACTGGAACGGATCCGCCACGCATTGATGCAGTGTGTCGATCGGAGCATGGCTCGGGAGGAGCATGCATGAGCGCCGATTTCCCGAAACCGATGTCGGAAGAGCTTCACGAAGTGCGCCACCTCGTGACCATGCTCTGCGACGACGAGCTAACCGACGCCCAGGCCTATCGACTGGAAGAATTGGTCTCCGAAAACAAGGAAGCCTGCTGGTACTACGTAAAAACTATGCACCTGCACGCCGCGTTGCCACGGTTTGTCGATAGCGAGTTGGTCGTCGACCTTCCCACGCTGGCTCACGACTTCCGCAACGAACTATCGTCGGCCGAATCGTCCAACGTAGACATGCCCCGCGCTACACGGCCGACCACCGCGACTCCGTATCTCTCGCAACTCGGCACGGCAGTTCACCAGACGTTGGGTTACCTCGCCAACCCGGCCCGATTCTCGGTGCTGGTTTCGCTGGCCACGCTGGCCACCGTGTTGGCGCTGTTTGCCCTGACATCGGTTCCTCGGCCGAGTCTTCGCGAGCAGCCGTTGGCCCAGAACGTTCCCGTCGCGCGGCTGGTTCGCGTGTTCGACGGCACCTGGGTCGATTCGTCGAAGGTTCTAGAGGAGGGCGACTCGCTATTGCCCGGCACCAAGATAGCCCTGGCCGCCGGGTTGGCGGAAGTAGCGTTCGACGACGGTGCCCGAGTGATTCTCGAAGGCCCGGCCGAATTCGTCGTCGACGACGCGGGCCGTGGCACGTTGCAGCACGGCCGACTTTCCGCCCGGGTGCCGAAGATGGCCGTGGGTTTTGCTGTGCAGTCGCCCCAGGCAAAGGTCATCGACCTGGGCACAGAGTTCGGCATGTGCGTCGCCGAGACGGGCCACACCACGGTCCGCGTTTTCGACGGCCGCGTTCGCGTAGAAACGCTGGTGAACTCGGAGAGCAACGAGAAGCCGAGCACCCAGGAGATGATAGCCGGCCAAGGGCTGAGCATCGCAGTATCGGGAACGGTTTCCGTCGAGGAGTCGCAGGGCGACGATCGCTTCGTTCGGCGCATGCCGCCCGTAGCTGCCAAAGACCTCGACGCTTTCGCTAAGGCCGTTTTGCAAAGTCGCCCAATCGCCTATTGGCGGCCCACGCCGGGGCTGAAAATGGGCGCCGTCGATCTGACGGGCAACGAGCATCACGCCCGAGTCGGCCGAGGCAAGGCAGACGGCACCAACGTATGCCGCTACCTGTTCGCCGCCGATCATCCACAACTCACAGGGCACGCGGCAAACGGTTCGGGACTGAAACAACTTACGCTGGAAGCGCGGTTTCGTGTTGACGGGCTCAACGGCGCCGCCGTTCTGGTTCGCAAATACGCCAACCACAATCTGTCCGATCCAGGCTACCAGATGAACAACGGCTATTGGCTTTCGCTCAGTGGACTGGACAACCGGGATGGCACGGTGATGTTCCATTTGGGCGACGAGATGGACCGGCCGGTCGAAGTGATATCCGCACCAGGCACGATCGCACCGGGGCGCTGGCACCACGTGGTCGGCACCTGGGATGGCCAGCAAGCGACGCTGTATATCAACGGCCAGCGTCAGACAACCGCCAACTATCAAAGCACGCTCTCCGACACGGCCGGCCACGTCGGACTGGGTGCGATTGTTCGAAACAACGACGGGTCCAACATTGGCCAAGTATTGCAGGGCCAACTCGAAGATGTCTGCATCTACGATCGCGCGTTGCGCCCGGAGCAGATCGAAACCCACTATCGCGACGCCAAGTCTGCCAAGCCAGAAGCTTCCTCTAACCCTTAGGAGAGAATCGATGAATCGCTGGATTACCTGCATGGTGCTGTTTGGTTGCGTATTATTGTCGTGTTTTTCAGCCGCCGCGGAGACAATTGCCCACTGGACGTTCGACGGCGGGACCGTCGGAGCCAGCTTGGTCAGCGATACGAGTGCCGGCAGCGCAGCCATCACGGTCGACAAAGTGCAACACGGCACCTCGCCTCCCGACGCCTTCTACGGCGAAGGCCCCACGGGCTTTGGCACCGCGTTGGACCTGCGTGCCAACACGGGCGGCGTCAACAACCTCGGCGCGATGGTCTATAACCTGTCTTCCGCAACCGACCCGTTGGTAGGTGGCGACAGTGGGCTGTCGGGTTTGACCGTCGAAGCGTTCGTCTGGCTCGGTGCCTCGGCGGCGAATTCCAATTCCATCATCCGAAAGACCGACACCTGGGCCGGAGACGGAGCAGGATTTTCTGAAAATGGCTATGCGTTGAACATCGTCAATGGTGCCCCTTCGTTTCGATTGGGAGCCAGTTCGTATTTGTATCTGACGGCGTTAACCACCTTAACTCGTGAAACTTGGCATCACATCGCCGGTACGTGGGACGGAGATACTGGTGTTGTTAGCCTTTACATCGATGGCGTTTTGGAGACGACCGGATCGTATACCGGCACGCTCAACGGCGCTACCAGCAACGATGGGCCGGTTGCTATCGGCGGTATCATTCGAGATGCGGCCGTAACGAACACGGGCCAGTATTTCGACGGCATGATCGACGAGTTGCGCATCTCCGATGTCGCTCTGACGTCCGACCAGTTCCTGGTTCCCGAACCGTCCACGTGGGCATTGCTGATCGTTGGCGCTCTCACGTTGATCGGCGCGACTTGGCGTCGCCGCCGGTAGAGCCAATCGTGTCGTTCGTCGGGCAAAAACCGTGTTTTTCGAGTCTGAGGTCAGGGCAAACCATGGCACGCTGCTTCGAGTCTGATCCTCACGCCTTGTGTCGCATGCGATGCCAACGCGGATTCACGCTGGTCGAGTTGTTGGTGGTGATTGCCATTATCGGCATCCTCATCGCGTTGTTGCTTCCGGCAGTACAGAGCGCCCGCGAGGCTGCCCGGCGTATGCAGTGCGCCAACAAGCTGAAGCAGATTGGGCTGGCGCTGCACAACTATGCCTCGACACACGGGGCATTTCCGCCGGGCGGGGTCACCAACACGGTCACCTGTTCCGGGGTGACGTCGCCGATGGTTGGCAACACGTCGACCAATGCGTTCGCCCCGTGGACAGTGATGATCCTTCCTTACCTGGAACAACAGACCCGTTACGACACCTACAAGCTCAACGGCACGTTCTCGCCCACCCATTCGTATACCGGCACGGCCAACTTCGCCGTACAGTTTCAACCAAACCCGGCGTTCGAGTGTCCCTCGGACCCGCGAAACGGACGTGGCGAGTCGAACACGAACTACTACGCATGCCAGGGCGGTGGCAACGCAAGCCAGGCCGCCTGCCATGCCGGATGTTGCCCTTGCCGCATGGTTTTTACCAACGGCATGTTTTACAACAACTCGTCCACTCGATTCGCCGACCTGCGAGACGGTTCGTCCAACGTGTTGATGATCGGCGAAACGCGATACATGGAGATGAAGCACGAACGGGAAGATGAAACCGACGCCAATCAGCGAGAAAACTATGTAGGTTGGGATTCGGCCATTCGCCCCACGGAGAACGGCACTCTATCGATCCAATTTGGCTTGGTGGCCACGCACCTGCCGATGAACGCAGCCGCGAATGCGAACTGGTGCGACGCCAACAATGCGACCAGCAGCTACCATCCCGGCGGTTGTCATTTTCTGATGGGCGACGCCTCGGTCCACTTCGCCAATGAAAACATGGACGCCGAAACCTACCAGACGCTGGGCATTATCGCCGACGGCAAACCACTCGGTGGATTCCAACCCTGAGAGGCTATCCGGAAAGGGGTGTTTGTTGTAAGTAGTGAGGCTGCATAGAATTACACCTCCAAATTCAAGGAAAGGTAATTGCTATGCAGACGATTACGCGAAAGCGATATACGACCGATTTGACCGATGAACAATGGGCAATCCTGGAGCCGCTGATTCCACCCGCGAAGCGGGGAGGACGACACCGCACGGTGAACCTGCGGGAGGTGATCAACACGATCCTGTACCTCAATCGCACGGGCTGCCAATGGGACATGCTGCCCCATGACTTGTTGCCCAAAAGCACGGTGTACGACTATTTTGCCCGCTGGCGCGATGACGGCACGTGGCAACGGATGATGGATGCCCTGCGAGCCCGGGTCCGGACGGCGGTCGGCCGAGAGCCGACGCCCAGTGCCGCAGTGATCGACAGCCAGACGGTCAAGACCACGGAGGCTGGCGGGGAACGCGGATACGACCCCGGCAAGAAGACCACCGGCCGAAAACGCCATTTTCTCGTGGATACGCTGGGCTTGCTGCTGGTTGTCGTGGTGACCAGCGCGGCCTGGGATGATGCCTGGGCGGTCCCGTCGGTGTTGGGACAGATGCGTCGGCGTGACTATCCGCGATTGCACACGATCTTTGCGGACCAGAAGTACCACAACCATGACTTGGAAGCCTGGATGGCACAATCCCACCAACCCTGGAAGCTGGAAGTCGTCCCGCGACGGGAGACGCCTGGCCGGTTCGAGTTGCAGCCCAAACGCTGGGTGGTGGAACGCACCTATGCGTGGAACGGACGGTATCGTCGGCACAACAAAGACCTGGAGCGGCGAACGGATTCGAGCGAGTCGATGATCCGCATCAGCACGATTCACTTGATACTCCGACGTCTGACCAAGCCCCATCCCGTTCCTGAGTTCCATTACCGTGCCGCGTGAAAAGCCTCAATTTCCCGGGGAATCTTCCCGGATAGCCTCTTAGAACGTATTGCACAACCTTCTCCCCTCTCCCTGCTGGGAGAGGGGCCGGGGGTGAGCGAATTGTCACGATAAGCGTTATTCTGCCAAGAAGACATCGTCGTCGCCAACCAATCTTAGCCTGCCGATTTCCTACCTTAACTCCAAAATTCCTCCCCGCGTCTTGGAGACCGCCATGAAGTACGCCTCACCGTACGTTGTTCTGTTGTTGGGAGTTTGCCTGACGACTCCCGCGAAAAATAGCTTTGCCGACGAGAAGTCGGCAACTGCGGATGTGCCGCGTTTTGCCGTGCCGTTTCCCGATCTCTCGAAACCAGCGGCCGGCTATCGTGTGTTGGAAGGCGTGGAACATTTTCCGATCTTCCACGCCACCAAGGACATCGGAACCTATAGCCACCACGCGCAGCTCGCCCATCGCGATGGCACGTTCTTCGCCGCGTGGTCGAATCACAAAGAACGAGAAGACGGGCCGGGACAACGGGTGTTTGCGTCACTCTCGACGGACGGGCGCTCGTGGGGTGAACCGTTCGAGTTGTTTCCTTCTCAAGGACCGACGGAACCCGGCAACAAAGCGGCGGTTCGTGTGTTAACGGCCTTGGCCTGGGTGCCCGTGGGCGAGCAGATGTATGCCGTGGCCGAGGTAAATAACCATGGTCGCGTTGCCCGAAGCGTGTCGGCCGACGGACAACTGGAGCCAGTCTTCTGGCTCATCGCGAAACCTCCGGCGGCGGTCGATGGATTCGAGTCGTACGCGGCGTCGACCGACCCACGGTTTTCCGGTGTAGCCGCCACGATCGTCGATCACTTGGCCGAACCGATGAACTTGCCGAGTTGGGATTTCTACAACGATGCAGCGCGGCGCAAGATGATCGGTTTTCACAAGAAAGCGGCCGACGGGCACCGCATGTGCGAGCCGACCACATATCGCCGGCCCGACGGAGTCTATGTGCGTCTCTATCGCGACCTGGAATCCACGCATCGCATTTACGCTTCGCTGAGCCGCGACAACGGACGTTCCTGGGCCGAACCAGAGCCGACCGATATTCCGGACAGCCCTTCCCGAAGTTTTTCAGGCAATCTGCCAGACGGGCGCTGCTATCTGATCGGCAACCAAGTGGCGAAACCGTTCGACCAGAAACAGCCACAACACCACACGCGCGACCCGCTGGTCATCAGCGTTTCGCGCGACGGGATTGTGTTCGACCTTGCAGCCGCCATCCGCACCGGCGCTCCCAAGATCCGCGTACGAGGACATGGGAAAGGTAAGGGATATCAGTATCCGGCGGCCACGATCGTGGGCGACGATCTGTGGGTGTTGTATTCGATCGGCAAAGAAGATGTGGCCATTAGTCGTGTGCCGCTCGATCTGCTAAGCGAGTAAGTATTGCCTCACGGGCGTGCTGGATATCTCGCGTCACTGACACGAACTCAACGAAGGAACGCTTCGATGAAAATCACCCGCCGACACCTCATCTGCCAGATGGGCGCCGGGCTGGCCGCTCAAACCGTTATTCCCGCGACGTACGCAAACGCGGCACCAAAGCGAAATACCGTTACCGAGGTTCGAGAAACCGACGTGTTGGTTTGTGGCGGCGGGCCGGCAGGAATCGCCGCTGCACTGACGGCCGCCCGACAAGGAGCACGGGTGCTGCTCGTCGAACGCTATGGACGCCTGGGCGGAATGGCCGTCAACGCGATGGTCAGCCCCATCATGGGCAACGTGAAAAGCCCGGTGGTCGACGAAATAATTCGTTACCTCGGCGGCCGACGCATTTCGTACGAATCGGCCGATCTGTCTTATGCGGATCTCGTACAGAAGGCCGACGTCAACCTATTGCTACACGCCTGGGCGATGGACACGCTGGCGAAAGACCATCGCGTGACCGGCGTACGCCTGCTCACGAAGCAGGGGCTTATCGACGTGAACGCCCATGTTACGATCGACGCAACCGGTGACGGTGATATCGCTTTCGCCGCCGGTGCGGTCTACGAGCAAGGACGCGGTGCCGGCCCTCAATGGGAGGCCGATGGCCTGTTGCAACCGATGACCATCATGTTTCGCGTTGGCGGAGTCAAGTACGACAAGTCGATGCTTGCCCACGGCGGTCGGTCGCGTTACCGATTTCCCGACGGCAGACGCTGGGTCGACATCACGGCCGAAGACCACAAAAAAGGTCTTCTACCACCCAACGTGGCGCGGGTTCGCATCTATCCGTCGATCCGCAAAGATGAACGGGTAATCAATGCTACACAGATCAACGGAGTGGATGGCACCAAGGTAGACGATCTCACCGTGGCCGAACTGGAAGGTCGCCGCCAAGCGTTTCAGGTAATCGACTATCTACGTAAACGTGCGCCAGGGTACGAAAACGCGTACATCTCCGAAATGCCGGCAGCCATCGGGGTTCGCGAAACGCGGCGTATCCTCGGTCGTGCCTACCTTGAGGCCAGCGACCTGATCGACGGCCGCAAATGGCCCGACGCCGTGGTGCGCGACGCTTGTTTTCCGATCGACATCCACAATCCCACCGGCGCCGGCCAAGTCGCAGGCGCAAGTGCCGCACATCCCTTGGGCAAAGACCCAACCACGAAACCCTACGATATCCCGTATGGCTGCTTGATCCCGCGAAACGTCGAAGGCCTGCTGGTGGCCGGGCGTTGTATTAGCGGCAGTCACGAGGCGCACGCGTCGTACCGAGTACAGGCGATCGCGATGGCCATCGGAGCAGCCGCCGGGGTGGCCGCCGCCTTGGCCGCACACGACCGACAAGGCCTAGCGCAGGTAAATGCCGAGAAGATGCAGCAGATTCTCTTCGGGTAGGCTGCCCAAATTGAAAACAGAAGGAAGCCGCAGACGAATACAGATACACGCGGATGACGTAAACGACTTGGAAACGTGGATTATCTGGTAGATCACGCCGCGAAGACGATGCTTCCCAAAAGCCGCTCACGCCAGATAGTCCGTTCGATGCTATGCTATCTGCGTTCATTTGCGTCCATCTGCGGCTCCAATGTTGGAATCATTGTCAGTTTGAGTAAGCTGCTTGGCTTTCACACGGAGAAATATTCTGTTACGGCAGCGTGGCCAACTCTCCGCCAGCTCGGGTGGCCAGATTTTGCAGGATTGTCAGCTCGATACTGCCGGAGACGAACTGCACGCTGCCATCGGCCAGAGCAAAATGGGCGCCGCCGGGGTGGCGGCTGCCGAATTCGGCGTCGTTGAACTTCAGCGATGTCGAGCCGCTCGGACACGTGCGGTATGTGCCGCGATAGCAGAGGTCGTTGATGTCCTGGTTCATCGACCAGCGGACGTTTTTGCTCTGATAGACACACGCCTTCGAGCTGTCGATCGCCGCCCCTTTCGTCCAAACCCGCAACTCGTTGATGCGTTCGCCTACCAAGAGCGTGTTGGTCGTGCCATCGCGAATGTGAGCGATCTGCGTTTTGCTCTTTGGGTAAATCACGCCATCGGTGGCGTATCGACCGCATTGTTCGCTGTCGGCTCCGGCGACCTGGCCGTCGCGGCCCGGCCCCATGACGCTGGAGTAATTCGACGTGGGAAACTCATTGGCCGGCAAGCTGTAGGGATCGAGCGGTTGCTGGCCGTCGCTCGGGCAAATCAACGCACTCAGGCTGCGGGCAGCGACGGCCGGAAGATAGGCGTCCCTGCCTTGCATTGCCTTTTCGTAAAGGGCCGATTGTTCGAGATACGGCAAGAGCGCACCTGCCACGACATCTCCATGCCGAGTTTCAATTGGGTCGCGGCGGCGGGAAATGCCTGGTGGCCGTTGTGGTAGTTGTGCAGCGCCAAGCCGATCTGCTTGAGATTGTTGGCACACTGCATCCGACGTGCCGCCTCGCGAGCCGATTGCACGGCCGGCAGCAACAGGGCAATCAGAATGCCGATAATGGCAATCACCACCAACAGTTCCACAAGCGTAAACCCGCCGCAACAGCAGCCAACGGCACGACGTAATCGACGATTGGTCATGTCTGAAAAGCCCCCCGAACCAGAGACAACGGTGGTTGTCGGCAAAGCTACTTCGCTTTCTTGGCTCCCAACCAAGGAGGTGAGTCTTCGATGGTCAAATGGCGGAAATTCTTCACCCGATGAAAGGTTAGATAGTTGGCGTCGTGGAAGCTGTGGGAATCGTCCCAGCCGGTGCGCGACGCAACAATCAGATCGTCGCCGTCGAACACCCAGTCGACATACTGCCAAGCGTGATGCCGTGGGTCGCGATGCCGCAGCACGATGGTGTTAACCTTCCAGTGCTTCAAGTCGTCGGACGAGACCAGGGCCAACACATTGCGTACCGCCGTGGGCTCGGACTGTTTGTTGACCAACGACCAGTAGCGATGCGTCGTCGGGTCGAAGCGAATTGTGAACTTGGTTCGGCCGCCGGGGAAGTCGATTAGCCCCCAGTTTTCGTCGTCGATGGAAATTCGGCTCCCGTCGGCCGACAGCGGCAGGAGGTCGGCCTTGTCGACGCCCGCATCGTCGATCCGCAGAAAATCGATCAACCGTCCTTCGGGCGAGACGACGATGTTTCCCTCTCTCCATCCGCCGGAACGTTCGCCCGGCTTCTTCCCTACCCGGCGAAGATCGAATTTCTGATAGTTGGTGCGCGTCCAGTTGTCGGCTTTCAGCAAGTCCGCCTCGACGGACGCCGACATCACGAAGGCACAATAGGGATGCACGTCGCGGCCGCGTTTGGGGTACGAATTTTCGCCCTCCATCGCCCGCCAGATGCGGCCCTGATGAACGACCTTCGACACGGTGCTGGAATGATAGCGTCCGTCGTCCAGCAGCAGGCCGGTGTTTTTATCTTTCGGCTCGGTCCACGTGCGGCCGCCGTCGTCGGAGCGGCGGATAACGACGTTACCCCATTTTCGGTCGGGACCCATGATGTAGAGCACGCCGCGATGAACGAAGAGGTTCGACCAGAACTGACCGTGAATCTCACTCAACTTGGTCCACGTCGCGCCGCGGTCGGACGAGCCGAAAATCCAGGTTTCGTTGAGCGGCTTGGCGCCGGGGCCAAAAAACGTGTGCGAGGCTACGTAACTACCGTCAGGCAAAATGGCAATCGCCGGACAGCCGATATACTTGCCCGAGGCGGCCGGACTGTAGTCGATTACCACGCCGGGAATATCCTGGTGGGGATATTCGGTCGCCCGGGCGGTTAACGTCGGGCATGCACAGAGCAAAAAAACCAACCAAGGGAAGACGCGATGAAGCATCGTGTTGTTTCTCCCATTGCATAAAGAATAGTCCGAAAAGTCGCCGGCAAAGAAAACGTGGATCGCGCCGCGGGCCGCCAGAGACGCGCGATTCTCACGACCATCGCCGTTGGATACACCACATCCCGGCCAAGCCGAGAATCATCAGCAACCAAGTAGACGGCTCCGGCACGACACTCGCGAAATCGGTGCCGAGCACAATCCGATCGACGGCAATCGTATCGTTGTCGTTCACGTTAAAAAGGCGCAGTGCCAGGCTGTTGACCGACGTGAAACTGTAGTCGTAATCGGTGCTCTCGCTGAACACGGCCGTAGCTGCGATTGTGTTGTCGGCTTCCGTGACGCTCGACGGATTGATCCAAAGGTCGGTCTGCACATACTTGTCGTTGGCGTCGACGTCGTTGTCTCCGTCGGTATCGCCCTTCGACAGCTTCAGGACTACCAGTGACGTGGTACCGTTCGTATGGTCAATGGCCGAGTCCGCGGTTACCATATGTCGGCCGGTGGATGTGGCGCCGAAATCCTCCAGCGTAGCGATTCGAGCAAAGTAAGGACTGCCTTCTACGTTTCGAACGCCCGCGGTGGCTGATGTGTAGAAGGTGTTTCCACTGGCCGGGAAAAGGTAGAACTGCAGAAAGTTCGTAGCGTCCCAGTTTTGGGTGTTTAGCAAAAAGCTCGTGTAAACGGTTCCCGACTGTGCAGTGAAACCACGTCGAAAGGTGGCGTTAGGCCCGTAGATGCCGGAGCCGTTCTCGTCGAAGTCGATCTTGATCGCCTGAGTTCCGCCATCGACGCCCGAGGCTGCCATCGATTCCGCCACAACATTCACATTCACGCCCGTATCGTTTGTGGTAGCCCAGCCGCCAGTCCACCCTTCGTCGGCGGCCGAGCCTTTGCCAGATAGATTCGATTGCGTGTAACCTTCGAAACTGTCGGCGGCAACGATTCCAGCTTCCGCTGAGGCGGTGACGAGAAGTGCGGCACCAAGTACCACTGCCATGGGAAGTCTCCGTAGATAACGACTCATAGTTTTTCCTCCTTTTGCTGAACGAGTAGCCAGGGGACGTGCCGTGCTGAGTTGTGTGATTTACACGGTCTTCAAAAGGTTTGCCTGACGAGCCTGTTCTTCGTCGAACTGGACGAGGCGTGTTTGTAGCGCGTTCTGGATGTGCGTGGCCATCGATTGTCGTGCTTGTTCCGCATCGCGACGGCGCAGCGCGCGAAAAACGCGCGAGTGCGCGCGATACGCGTCTACCGCATGGATTGGCCGCTCAATTACCCAGGTAGGCAGGGTAAACGTACTGGCCAGCAGTTGGGCGTCGTCGGTCAAACGCATTAGGCGGCTGTTACCTGATGCAGCGACTACGATCTGGTGAAACTGCCGGTCGGTATCGAGCCACCGACGGCGGACGACTTCGTCGGGTGCGTCGGTCCGTTGATGAAGTACGGTGCTGGCGATGTGGCGCATCTTCTGGAGTACCCGCTGTAGCTTACTCAATTCGCGTTGCGTGATTCGTCGGGCAGCCAGTTCTGCGGCAAACGGTTCGATGGCCTCGCGGAGCTCGAACAGTTCGATGAGGTACTGCCGGGTGACTGGCGCCACGACGGTGCCGGACCGCGGAACGCTTTGCACCAGGCCTTCGGTTTCCAGCCGCCGCAAGGCGTCGCGTACCGGCATGCGGCTTACGCCCAACTCTCGGGCGAGCGTGTGTTGCGAAATACGTTGTCCCGCGGCCAACTCATGGCGGAAGATTTTTTCCTGAATGGCGGTGTAAACGCGGTCGTGTAGAAGGTTGTCGGACACGTTGATGGCCTTTGTATATTGAGCGATCAGCCCAAAAATGTGGGATCCCAGTTATCTTCTGGGATCCCAGTCTACACGGTTACGATCATCGCGTCCAGGAGTTTTTCGGAAAACTCCGAGAAACAACCCAGACCCCCTATGTCACCCTAGCTTTCGCGAATGAGATCCCCCAGGCCTATGTTCAAACGGTCGTTTTTCTTGCATAATGGGCCGTATGGATCCACTCAGTGCCTTAAAAGACGCTCCCCTTGGTGCCCGGGGGTCTTTGCGCAGCGAAATCGGGGCAAGGTTGCTTTCGGCGATTTTCCGAGGGGAATTGCCGGCCGGCACTCGGCTGATGGTGATGAAACTGGCCGCCCGATTCGGAACCAGTTCAACCCCCGTCCGCGAGGCACTGGTCGAGCTGGAGGCAATTGGCGTCGTTCAGTTCATCCCCAATCGAGGGGCCGAGGTCATGCCCTTCGGGCCGAAGGAGCTTGAGGAGATCTACCAGGTTCGCCGCGTGCTGGAGGCCGAGGCCACGCGTTGCGCGTGTGGCAAGATCGAGCGCGCTTTGGTGGAAGAACTTCACGACGAGATGCAGGAACTGCTCCGCCTGCCCGACGACGCGACTTGGTCGCAACGGGCGACCGTGGCCGACCGACGATTCCACGCCGCGATTGCCGAGACCTGTGGAAGCCGGCGTTTGGCCAACGAGATCCACCGCTACGATATCCTCGTGCAGACGATTCGCGAGATCATTGGCGCCGATCGGTCGGCCATAGAGCTGGCCCTGAAGGAGCACGTCAGCATCGTCGAGGCCCTGCTGGCCGACGACGCCGAGGCAGCCGCCCAGGCGATGGCGGCGCACGTCGACAGCGCAGCACATGTCTGTCAGGCGGCGATGTTTGAGAGAAGTGAGTAATTGTCCGTCGCTTCACCGACGCACCATTTCGGCCGTGATCAAGCCTGGGGGTTGTTCTCCCTTCTCGAAAGCCGTGATGTTGGCCAGGGTTTCCACGGCAATAGCTTCCATCGCCCGGCGGGTGAAGTAGGCCTGATGGCCCGTGATGATCACGTTGGGGAACGTCAGCATTCGGGCGAAGACGTCGTCTTGGATTACCTCGTTCGAGAGATCTTCGAAAAACAGATCGGCCTCTTCTTCGTAGACGTCGAGTCCCAAGGCACCGATCTTTCCCGACTTCAATCCGCGTACCACCGCTCGGGTGTCGATCAGTTTGCCGCGCGACGTGTTGATGAGCATGACGCCCGGCTTCATGCGGGCTAACGCCTCATCGTCGATCATATGATGCGTGGCGGGAACCAGGGGACAGTGCAGGCTAATGATATCGGCCTTGGTGTAGAGCTCTTCCAGCGACACATACTCGCCGCCGAGCGATTCCACCTGGGGGGTTTTTGCGATGTCGTAGGCCAGCAGTTCGCAGCCAAAGCCGCGCAGGATCTCGGCCGTGATGGCGCCGATCTTTCCGGTGCCGATCACGCCCACGGTGCGTTGATACAGCTCCAATCCCAATAGGCCATCCAGTGCGAAGTTGCCCTCGCGCACCCGGTTGTAGGCCTTGTGCAAACGGCGGCTGAGCGCCAGGATCAGGCCCACGGTATGTTCGGCCACTGCCCGGGGTGAATATGCCGGGACGCGAGCCACCGTGAAGCCGAGTTGTTCGGCCGAGGGGAGGTCAACATTGTTGAAGCCCGCACAACGCAGCGCGATAAGCTTGGTGTCTTGTCCGGCCAGGCGCAAAAGCACTTGGGCGTCGAGCTGATCGTTGACAAACACGCAGACGGCCGGGAAACCTTCGGCCAGCCGGCTGGTTTGTTCGGTCAGACGGGGTTCGAAGAAAACGAGTTCATGATGCCCGGCGGAACGATTGGCCGCTTCGAGAAACTCGCGGTCGTAGGGTTTGGTGCTGAATACGGCCGTTTTCACGAGCGGTTTCCTCTATCAGGGCAAGCAATTCTCGCTCGAACCGCTCGGTGGCATATTGCTCGGCATGGCGTCGGGCCAGCACGGGATCGAGTCGATCGCGGCCGGTCTCCAAACGCTCGACGGCTTCGGCGAGCGACTCGGGCGTCTGTCGGTCGAAAAACAGACCCGTGCCCGCGGTCGATTCGTCGGCCGGCAGCACCGTTTCCGTTGCACCGCCGGCACCGTAGGCCACCACAGGGGTTCCGCAGGCCTGGGCTTCCAACGGAACGATACCAAAATCCTCATTGCCCGGGAATAAGAGGGCCCGGGCGCGCTGCAAATGCTCGCGAATTCGCTCGTTGCTTCGCCAACCGACCAACTGGACTGTTGGGCCGGCCATGCGTTGGAGCCGGGCACGCTCGGGACCGTCGCCAATGACGATCAACCGCCGTCCGAGCCGGTTGCACGCCTCGATCGCCAGGTCGATCCGCTTGTAGGCCACCAGGGCCGACACGCACAGATAGAAGTCTTCACGCGGTGTGTCGGCATCGGGCGTGTAGAACCGCACGTCGACCGGAGGGCAGATGATGCGGCTCGTGCGACGGTAGCACTCTTGGATCCGATCGGCCACTGTTTGGCTAATAGCCACGAATTGGGTCACTCGATCGGAAACGGCCCGATCCCAGCGGCGGATACGATTCAGCAACACGTCGCGGGCAAACGCCAGCGGGTTGAACGTAAAACGGCCGGCATCGCCGAAATAGTCGGCCCGCCGATGCCAAGCGTAACGCATCGGCGTGAAACAGTAGCACACGTGCGGGACGCCGGGCGGCGGAATCACCCCTTTGGCCACCGCATGGCTGAAACTGACGACCAGGTCAATATCCTCAGGCAAACGAAATCGCTCGACGGCCCGAGGCATCAGCGGCAAAAGATAGCGGTAGTATCGCCGCCAGCCGGGCAGCCTTTGCAGAAAGCTGGTCGTGATCGGCCGACGTTCGATAACCGGAGAAATCGCGCCCGGGGCGTGCAGCAGCGTGAACAGCTCGGCCTCAGGAAAACGGCGAGCCAACACAGCCAGGCACTTCTCGCCGCCGCGCATGCCGGTAAGCCAGTCGTGGACCAGGGCGATTTTCATTGACGTTTGGCCTTGTTGACCAATTCTCTTTTCTCGCTGCCAAGCTCTGGCTTGGGAACGCACTTCCTCGAAGCTCTGCTTCAAAGACCTCTCATAACCGGCTTCCACTCAAACGTCGGCGAAGCAGAGCCGTCGCATGATACCGCCATGTGCGTTTGGTGAGAACAGCAAGTTACCTCCCCCCAAATTGGCATAGGGAAGGGCGTGAGATCCTGGTACAATCGTTGCCGTTATTCAGGGAAGAACGCCGCCGCTGGCGTTGCTAGCGGGCTGCGCGAGTGCTGCTCGTCTTGTTGGGAGGGAACCCATGTTGCATCGTATGTTGGTGTACACCACACTCGTCGTCGTTTGGGCGATTGCTGCCGAGGCCTTCGCCCAAACCGGCCCTTGGGGTCAACCATCGTCTCCGACGAATCGCCCCGTGGCCGGACCCGACCAACCCGTGGTTCCCCAAAACACCCCGACCCTGCATCGCCGTCCTCCGGCCTCTAACACTCCCCAGTCGCCTTTTACGCTTACCCCGCCGCAACAGGCCTATCTCGAACAGGTGCTCAAGGCCTGGGAAGAACGTGGCGACCGGGTGAAAACCTTCTCGTGCAACTTCGTCCGCTGGGAGTTCGACCCCGTGTTCCAGGCCAACGGCCCGGTGAGCGTCGATTCGGGCGAGATTCGTTACGGTAAGCCCGACCGCGGGATGTTTCATGTGACGCACACCGCCAAAGGCCAAGAATGGGCGCCGATTGAAGAAGAGCGGAACGAACATTGGGTCTGCGACGGCAGTGCGATCTTTGAAGTGAAGGCCAGTAAAAAACAGGTGATCGAACGGCGTCTTCCGCCCGAGATGCAGGGCAAGGCTATCGCCAACGGCCCGCTGCCGTTTCTGTTTGGCGCCAAGGCCGACAACCTGAAGCAACGTTACTGGATGCGGACAATCACACCCCAAGACATGCAGAACGAGCAGATTTGGCTCGAGGCCTATCCCAAATACCAGCAGGACGCCGCGAATTTCAAATCGGCGCAGTTCATTCTGTCTCGCGACAAGCTTCACCCGTTTGCCCTGCGGATCTACGCCCCGAACGGCAAGAACTACACGGTCTATAAGTTCAGCGACATCGTAACCAACGACCCGCTGAGTTTCCTGCGGGGTGATCCGTTTGCGGTGAAGGTGCCCTGGGGATGGAAGAAGGTGGTCGAAGACGTCCCGGCCCCGGAGGTTAGTCGCGGTCCGGCGGGCGATTCGCGACGGTGAGGGAGCAATAGGGGCGCCAGCCCCACCGGCTGCCACCGGTGGGCTTGGAGTGTAGAGGGTGGATATTGCTGGCTAAGCCCAGCGGTGGTAACCGGTGGGCCCAAGTGCTGTTCACCGCCCCCCGCCCTCCATACTCGGCCCAATTTGACATTGACGCGTGATGGCGGTCAACTACAATGCCTCCACCTAATACCCTGCCATCACCTGCACGTTTTTTCTTCTAGTTCTTGAAGCGAATTGAATGCCGACACCGAACGAACCTGAGCTGACCGGTGGTGCTGCCCTAGAGGCCGCCCGACGGGATAAACTGCAAAATATAGCGAGCCTGGGAATCGACCCTTGGGGCGGGCGTTTCGACGACCATCGACCGATCGGCGAGATTCGTGCCCGAGAGGACGAAATCGTCGTCGAACCGGCCGACGAAAGTCAGCCCAACAAACGGCCGCAATCCCACGGTCCCAAGGTCCGCGCCGCGGGCCGGATTGTGCTGCGCCGTAGTGCGGGCAAGCTGTTCTTTATCGACATCCGCGACTGGTCCGGCAAAATCCAGTTGATGATTGGCAAGAAGCAGGTGGGCGACGAAGGTTGGGCGGTGGCTCAGAATCTCGACCTGGGCGACCTGATCGGTGTCGACGGCGAATTCAATCGCACGCGGACCGGCGAGTTGACGATCTTCGTCGAAAAGTTGCACTTCCTCGGCAAGTCGCTGGCCACCCCGCCCGACAAGCACGCCGGCCTGAACGACCCCGAGTTGCGCCAGCGGATGCGCTACCTCGACCTGATCCACACCGACGGCGTGTTAGAGCGATTCCTGCACCGGACGAAGATTGTGCAGTCGATCCGCAACACCCTGGGCGGTGAGCGATTCGTCGAAGTCGAAGGCCCCACGCTTCACGCCATTGCCGGCGGGGCAGCGGCTCGGCCGTTCGTCACGCACCACAACGCATTGGATATCGATCTCTACATGCGGATCGCCCTGGAGCTGCATTTGAAGCGGCTGTTGGTCGGCGGGATCGAACGGGTGTATGAACTGGGTCGGGTATATCGCAACGAAGGGATCAGCCCTCGGCACAATCCCGAGTTCACCATGCTCGAGGTCTACCAAGCCTACGGCGACTATCGCACGATGATGGATCTGACCGAGAAGCTCATCGTCGAAGCGATCCATGCGACTGGCCAGGACCTGAAATTGCCCTGGGGCGAGGCGGAAATCGACTTCACGCCGCCGTTTGCCCGAAAGACGTACGATGAGCTTTTCGCCGAGCACACGGGCGTCGACCCGCACGACGAGGTGGCCGTCGCCCAGGTGGCCGAATCGATTGGTTTGGAGCCAGCCGGCAAGCATGCGGATGTGGTCAAGAACGAGGTCTTCGAGGCTCGGGTGGAAGACGCTCTGATGGGCCCCGTCTTCGTACTCGACTACCCGGCCAGCATTTGTCCGTTAACCAAGCGCAAACGAGACAACCCGGCGATTGCCGAACGTTTTGAGCTATTCATTCAAGGCATGGAAGTGGCCAACGCCTACACCGAGCTGAACGATCCCGACCTGCAACAGGAATTGTTCAGCAAGCAGTTGCAGGGCCAAGCGGAAGAAGACTCGATGGCCAAAATGGACCACGACTTCGTCCGTGCGTTGCGTTACGGCATGCCTCCGGCCGGCGGTTTGGGAGTCGGCATCGACCGGCTGGTCATGCTGCTGACCAACTCGCAAACGATACGCGAAGTGATTCTCTTCCCGCTATTGCGGCCAGAAGCGGAGTGAGTTGGGAGTACGGAGTTGGAAGTTTAGGTGTTAGGTGTGTGAATTCGCTCCTAACTCCTCACTCCCGACTCCTAACTAAAAAATCCACCCGGGCATCACGGAAGATCAGCCCATGTACAAACTGCTTCTCTGCTGGCGGTATCTCCGCACGCGTTACATCGCGCTGGCGTCGATTGTCAGCGTGACGTTGGGCGTGGCCACGATGATCGTGGTCAACAGCGTGATGTCGGGCTTCACGGCCGAAATGCAGAACCGCATCCACGGCATTCTCTCCGACGTGGTCGTCGAAAGCCGCAGTGCCAGCGGCATGCGCGATGCCCAGTGGCACATGAACGAGATCCGCAAGGTAGTCGGCGACGACCTGGTCGGCATGACGCCCACGGTCGTGGTTCCGGCCATGCTCAGTTTTCAGCACGGTGGGCAATACATCAATCGGCCCGTGCAAATGATCGGAATCGATCCGACCACGCACTCGCTGGTGAGCGACTTCGGCCGCTTCTTACAGCATCCGGATAACCGTCAGCAGATGAGCTTCGAGCTTCACGAAGACGGTTACGATGCAGAGGATCACCAGGCCGAATCGCGCGATACGCCCGATCGGCAACAGATGACCCAAGCCGGCTGGAAACATCGTCGCGAGATGGCCCGGTTGGCGGCCTTCCAGGAACAGCTCTATCAGGCCCGGCGGCGCAACGACGAACTGCAACGCCAGCCAACAGCCCAACCGCTTCAGCCGGCCGAACCCGAGTTATTCGCCGTTCCGCAGGGCACCCCGGCCATGGAACAACAACCGAGGGAACAGCAACCGCGACAACAACAACTCCAGCCGTCGCCGCAACGGCAACAGCCTCGCCGAGCGACGCGGGAGCCGGAGCAAAACCCAGCCCCGGCGGACGAAGCCCAGCCGACACGCTCTACTTCGCACAGCGCTCAAGGGCTGCGTCAGCCGCCCACGCTCGAACGCAGTCCACGCTACCGGCCGGTATTCTCGAACGCGCGTCGTTTCGACGATCAGGTCGGCAAGGTGGCAGCCGAGACCGACACGGGATTGCCACTGACAGAAATCCGCATCACCGCAGCCGAACCGGGCCTGATCCACCCACAAGCCTACGAAGAACCGATCCCCTCGGCCCCGGGCAGCGCGGCGCCGATGCCGGTTGGCTCCCCACCGCCGGGTCCCTCGCTAACGGCCGTGCCGCCGCCGGCAGCAGCTCCACCCGCGATGGTTCCCAACGATCCGTTCGCCCAACATCCCGAAACGGCTCCGCAATTCAATGCCGCACGCGAGCAACAACCGGGCGTGGTATTGGGTATCGCGCTGGCCAGCTTTCGGATCCTCAAAGACCAGAGCAATCCCAGCGAAGGCTACGAGGACCGGTTCCTGGTCCTCCCGGGCGACGATGTGAAATTGACCTTCCCCACGGCCGGCACCCCGCCGAAGGCCGTCAGCGATGCGTTTACCGTGGTCGACTTCTACGAAAGCAAGATGAGCGAGTACGATTCGAGTTTCGTGTTCGTGCCGCTCGAAACGCTACAACAATCGCGAGGCATGATCGATCCGGCCACCGGCGTGGGATTGGTCAACTCGATCCAAATCAAGCTGAAACCGGGCGTCGACGGGGGCGCCGTGCGCGACAAGCTGCGGGCCGCTTTCGCTCCCGAGTTGTATTCGGTTGAAACGTGGCGCGACAAACAGGGCGCCCTGCTGGCCGCCGTCCACCTGGAAACGACCATCCTCAATATCCTGCTGTTCTTGATTATCGCCGTGGCCGGTTTCGGCATCCTGGCGATCTTCCTGATGATCGTCGTCGAGAAAACCCGGGACATCGGCGTGCTGAAGTCGTTGGGCGCCTCGGGCCAGGGTGTAATGGGAATCTTCCTGACCTATGGGCTGTCGCTCGGTGCGGTGGGTTCCGGCGTGGGTACCGTGCTAGGACTAATGTTCGTCTGGAAAATCAACGAAATTGCCGACCTGCTGGGGAAAATCACCGGGCGGCCGGTCTTCGATCCTTCGATCTACTACTTCTACAAAATCCCCACGATCGTCAACCCCCTGACGATTGCCTGGATCGTGGCCGGGGCTATGGGGATCGCCGTGTTGGCCAGTGTGTTGCCAGCCATGCGTGCCGCCATGCTGCACCCCGTGGAGGCCTTGCGCTATGAATGACGATTTGGACCAGTTTCTCAAACGAAAAGCTGCGCCAGACCGCGCCGCACGGACGGCGAAGCTGGCCGTGGGACCCTATGTGAAAGGCGGACGTCCTCTGATCGGAGGGCCAACGCTCGATGTCGGACCCTCGAAGGCCCCCGCCTCGCCGTCAAGACACACTCCCCACGCCCCGGGGCAACCCCATGTGGCGATACCAACCGGGCAGAACGACAACTCCAACGTGGCGGGGCATCCCGAAACCGCCGGTAGCAGAACGGCGTCGGGCCCCAAAACGGATGAGACTGTGATCGACAAACGCCTCATGGCTACGGCGCTGAAAAAGAGTTATCGCAAGGGAGCCGTCGCGGTGCCGGTGCTCACCGGGGTCGACCTGACGATTCAGCCCGGCCAGTTCACGGCCATCGTCGGCCAAAGCGGCTCGGGCAAGAGTACCCTGCTACACCTACTGGGAACGCTCGACGCCCCCGACGCCGGGGAGATCCACTTCGAGGGCCGGCGGATCGACAACCTGCCCTCGGCACAACGCGACCAGCTCCGTAACCGCCGCTTCGGGATGATCTTCCAGTTCTACCACCTGTTGCCCGAAATGAGCACGCTGGAGAATGTGCTCATGCCGCTGATGATCACCCATGGGATGTTCAGCTACCTGCGGGGACGTCGCGTATACCGGGAGAAAGCGGCCGAACTGCTCGAAACGGTGGGCCTGGGCCACCGCCTGAAGCACAAGCCGAGGGAACTCTCGGGGGGGGAGATGCAACGGGCAGCCATTGCCCGATCGCTGATCGCCCAACCCGACGTCCTGCTGGCCGACGAACCCACCGGCAACCTCGACCACGCGACCGGCAAAGAAATAATGCAGATCCTCCGAACCTTGAACCAACAACAAAACCTCACTATAGTCATGGTTACGCACGACTTGGCCCTCGCCAACCAGAGCGACCGTATTGTCCGTCTGGTCGATGGCCACATTGAGGGATAACGCCTAATGTCTTTGAAGGTCTACATCAACGGCACGCTTTACGACAAAGACGACGCCAAAATCAGCGTCTACGATCACGGGTTGCTCTATGGCGACGGAGTTTTCGAAGGCATCCGCAGCTACGCGGGCAAGGTGTTCAAGATGCAGGAACACCTCGACCGGCTCTGGGACTCGGCTAAGGCCATTTGGCTTCAGATTCCGATCAGCAAAGAGCAGATGGCCCGGGATATCGAAAAAACCCTGGCTGAAAACGGCATCAAAGACGGCTACATCCGCGTGGTGGTTACCCGAGGCGCAGGAACTCTGGGGCTGGACCCCAATCGCTGCAGCGATCCCCAAGTGATTATCATCACCGACCTCATCTCGCTGTATCCCAAAGAGCTCTACGAAAAGGGCCTGGAGATTATCACCGTCAGCACGGTGCGCAACCACCCGGCCGCGCTGAGTCCCCGGGTGAAATCTCTCAATTATCTGAATAACATCTTGGCCAAGATCGAGGGCATTCAGGCCGGATGCATCGAGGCCTTGATGCTCAACCACAAGGGCGAAGTGGCCGAATGCACCGGCGACAACCTCTTCCTGGTTCGCAAGGGACGCGTGGCCACGCCACCGAAAGAGGCCGGTATTCTGGAAGGCATCACTCGGGAAGTCGCGATCGACCTGCTCCGCCAGAGCGATATCCTGGTCGAAGAGATCCCGTTGACCAAGCACGACGTCTACATTGCCGACGAGTGCTTCTTGACCGGCACAGCGGCCGAGGTAATCCCCGTCGTGAAGGTCGACAGCCGTGCCATCGGCGACGGCACCCCCGGCCCGATCACGCGGGACCTACTCGAACGCTTCCACGCCGTGACGCGCAACGGCGAAGAGTGAACCCCAATAGTCCGTAGGCTATGCTTCAGCATGGCGCGGCGGCACTGGCTGCTTGCCAACCTGTGCCTCTCAGGCCAATCCACGGTGAGCAGAGATGCTGCGCCCCCGTTTTTATTCCGGAGGCTAAACGTCTCGGACACGACGTATCACGACACACTCCCGCTGGATGATACGTACCACCATTCCCAGGACGATGCCCTATTCATCACGTGGTAACCATTTGGAGCACGACGATGACTTCCAAACAACGTGTAATCGCTCGACCATGCTGTATCGCCTTGCTGGTTTTGCTGTCGGCGGCGATATGCCATGGCGATGAGCCAACGAAGTCCCCGGAACTTCCCTGGAAGCCTCCCAAGAGGTCCGACATTCCAGGCGATCTTCCCGCGGAATTGCAGTCCCTGCTGGCAGATACGTTCTCGGAAAATGAACCGTGTCGGAAGAATGCCGCCGACCAGATCCGTCAGTTCGCGCCGCGTTACCCGGAGGTCGTCCCATTCCTCGTTCCTCTGCTTGGGAGGGGTAGTATTCTTTACGAGCGAGAGGTATCGCGGACGATTGAGGCCTTTGGAGGCAAAGCGGTCCCGACGCTCCTGGAGATATCTACCACAGAAGACCGTGACCACCGATTGTCAGCGATTTGGCTCTTGGGAAGGATCGGTGACCGGCGGAGTGTGCCGGTGTTGATGAAAGCGCTCCACGACGATCAGTCGAGAGTCGTGGGATCTGCAATTCGGGCGTTGGGCAGAATGCGAGTCGTTGAAGCCACGGATGAATTGACTCGCAAGCTTCAAGGCGGTAACGATGAGATTGCAGATGACGCAGCGATTGCACTAGGAAGAATTGGAGATCCCGCTGTGATCGAAGCGTTAATGGAGACGGCCAGCAACGAGAGTCGACACGAAGACGTAAGGGTAGCCGCAATTGTGGCGCTCGGTGACTTGGGCAATGCAAAGGCATTTTCAACCCTCAAAACGCTGGTGATAACTAATAAACGCCATCTTCGTGAGGCAGCTCTCGCGGCCTTGGGAAAGATTGGTGACCCAGCCGCGTTTGATATGATAAGCAAGTACGCCTGGGCTGAAGACGAGAATCTTCGGGAAGCCGCGGTCGACTCGCTGGGCCATTTGGGCGACCAGCGCTGCGTAGCTCTGTTGTTCGACATGTTGAAACGGGAGTGGCCCGATGCGTATTTTCGAGAGCGAATTGTGGTTGCCCTTGCAAAAACCGGCCAGAAAGCGGCAATCGCCCGGGTAATTCAAGAGTTTGAATGTAGTTCCAATTGGCCCAACATTCGCCAGGCCTACCTTGATGCTCTTGCATTGTCCCCCAAGCCCCAGGCATATCTTCGGGCTGTCGAGGCCTTGCGAGACGATGACCCACGTTTTCGCTACGAATCTGCCCGTGTGTTGGTCGAAGGCGTTGACCTGCGGACAAAGGGTGTGTTGGGAGACTATGCTGAACGACAAGATGTCCCGGCTCTCCGCGATGCCCGCGTGGTACCGCCGTTGATCGCCGTCGCGAAGGATCCCACGGAAATTTCTTACATTCGCGAATACGCCAGAATCGCCCTCAAGAAGACGGGCGATCCGAGAGCACTTGCTTTTCTTAAGTCAACCGACACAGAAAAACCTGGCGACCAACCCGAAAACTGAAGGTCGTTACACGAGTGTCCGGTTGCTTGTTGGCCAGTGGCTTTTGGACCATCCCACGGTTTGCCGAAACACGGCGTTTTCTTCTTTCTACCAGCCCAACGCCCGTCAAATACCACGGGTGCCGTCATATATGACAGATGGCCGTTGTATGTGATGGCTTGCGCTGTGGCTCCGTGACTCACTCACCGGCTGTTTTTCCTCGCGGCACGGAAAAATCAAAATATCAAGCCGCTGGAAAAAACGCCATCCGACACCACGACGCTCGTCGGCGTTCTCGCCCTACGGCGGCCACGCTGGAAAGTTGCAAGTGCTTTTCCCTAGGTTACTTGTGACAACAGATGACCGTCTCTCCCACATTCATTTGCGCAACGTCGCGCCGACGTCTCCGACTTCTCTCTCGCCTCGGCCAGCAAACCATCGGTCCTGCTAAATTCGCGTGCCGCAATCGCTTCTGGCACGCCCCTTGCGTAGCAGTTTGTACGGTCGCCGACCATGGTGAACCACTCCGGCGTTTTTTGGACGCCCCACGCTTTCCACGCAGAGGCTATCGACCATGAAGGTCAACCTATACGCTGTTCAGTTGGGTCCCACCCAAATCGTCGCTGCCGAGGTGTCGGAGAGCACCGCGGCAACGCTGCTCGATCGTGGCCAGACGCTTTTGTTGGCCACCGTCGAGGAACTTCGCGACTTGGTACGGCGTCTTGGAAAGCCGCTGATGATTTTCTCCTGCGAACAGACGGGCGTTTCCCGCAACGACGTTGCGGCCCCAACCCACGCTCGGCCGACGGTCCGATCCCGAAAGCCTGCCGAGCAGAAATCCTCGACCTTCACCTACCACACACGGGTACGATCGCGGTCGGCTACCGTCGGCCGCAACAAGGATGTGAAAAAGGAACTGGCACGCGTTGCGTAGCCACACACTTGCCCGAATTTATCACTACGGAGACACGGAGGACACAGAGTTTTCGGGAAGGTGAATTCTGAAGGATAAAGTACAAAGGCCGAGTTCATCCTTCAGAATTCATCCTTTCCTTCGTTCGCTACTAACTCCGTGACCTCCGTGCCTCTGTGGTTGATTTGACTGCGAACCGTCCAGGCCGAAACCAGAACAAGGATGATCTGATGCCACGCTCCATGCTGTCATTATTCTATCGACATCTACATGCTTCAATTGTCCTCGCCGCGGCCGTTCTTGTGGGCTTCGCCGGCTGTGGCAATACGGCGTCGACGGCAACCTCCAACGGTGCTGCCACGGGCAAGAAAGACGTAGCACTGTTGAACGTCTCCTATGATCCGACGCGTGAGTTGTACCAGGACTACAACCGCGAGTTCGCCAAACACTGGCAAGAGAAGACGGGCCAGAGGGTAGCGATCACCCAGTCGCACGGCGGTGCCGGCAAGCAAGCCCGGGCAGTGATCGACGGGCTTCAGGCCGATGTCATCACGCTGGCGCTGGCCTACGACATCGACGCCATTGCCGAAAAGGCCAAGCTGTTTGGCACCGACTGGCAAAAGCGTTTGCCGCACAACAGTTGTCCGTACACGTCGACGATCGTGTTTCTCGTTCGCAAGGGAAACCCCAAGGGGATTCACGATTGGGACGACCTCATCAAGCCCCAGGTCGAGGTAATCACCCCCAACCCCAAAACATCGGGTGGTGCGCGGTGGAACTACCTGGCCGCTTGGGCTTACATGCTCAAGAAGGAATTGGGCGACCTGGCAAAACTCAACGATCCGAAGGCGGCCGAACAGGTCAAAGCGGCCGAGGCCAAGGCCCGCGAATTCGTCACGGCCCTGTACCGACGCGTGCCGGTACTCGACTCGGGCGCTCGCGGCTCGACCAACACATTTGTTCAACGCGGCATCGGTGACGTTCTATTGGCCTGGGAGAACGAAGCCTTTTTGGCCGTCAACGAGTTGGGACCCGAAAAGTTCGACATCGTGGTGCCGTCGATCAGTATTTTGGCCGAACCGCCGGTGACGGTGGTCGACCGCTGGGTCGACGACCACGGCACCCGTGAGGTAGCCGAGGCCTATCTCGAATACCTGTATTCGCCCGTGGGCCAGAAGCTGGCGGCCAAACATTACTATCGTCCCGTTTCGCCCGAAGAGGCCGATCCGGAAGACATGAAACGATTTCCCGAGGTTGAACGAATCACGGTCGACGAGGTCTTCGGCGGCTGGCAACAGGCCCAGAAGACGCATTTCGCCGATGGCGGCGTGTTCGACCAGATTTACACCCCGGGCAGTTGAACGTTGTCGGAGTGACACCCAACTCTTTGGTGGCCTCGCCGGCTCTAGTGCTTTGTCAACTTGTCAAATGGGGGTTCAGGTGCCGTGCCCACGCTTGCGTGGTCGTGGCAAAACGTCGGCGAACATGGCCACGCTTGCGTGGCCATGGCACCCCTATCCTAAAGATTGACGAAACACTAGCAGGGTGAATCCATGGAAACCCGCGACTGGGCAACGCTTACTCCGCCCCAAGCGCCCCAGTCCGGGTTTCTTTTCCAAACCTCCGGCATAGGCGACGAAGTTCCATGCAAATCGCGTTGAAACGGCGAAGCGTGTTGCCCGGGTTTGGCCTGACCCTTGGCTACACCTTGCTGTATTTGAGCCTGATCGTGCTGATTCCGCTTTCGGCATTGTTCTTCAAGACGGCAACCGCTTCGTGGGAACACATTTGGCAAACCGTCACCGCACCCCGGGTGTTGGCGGCGTTTCGGCTGAGCCTAACGGCGTCGCTCGTGGCGGCCAGCATCAACGCCCTATTCGGATTGGCCGTTGCCTGGATGCTCGTACGCTATCGCTTTCCCGGGCGGCGAATCGTCGACGCGATGGTCGACCTGCCGTTCGCCCTGCCGACGGCCGTTTCCGGCATCGCCCTGACGACCGTCTACGCCCCGACCGGTTGGATCGGGCAATACCTGGAACCGTTGGGCATCAAAGCCGCGTTTTCACCGTTAGGAATCACCATTGCCCTGACCTTCATCGGGCTGCCGTTCGTCGTGCGTACGTTGCAGCCGGCGCTCGAGGATCTCGATCCCCAGGTGGAAGAAGCGGCGGCCAGCTTGGGCGCCGGCCGTCTTCAGACCTTTCGTCGCGTGATTCTTCCCACGGTGTTGCCCGCCTTGTTGACCGGTTTCGCCCTGGCTTTCGCCCGAGCGCTCGGCGAGTATGGCTCGGTGGTGTTCATCGCCGGCAACATGCCGATGAAGACCGAGATCGTGCCGCTGTTGATCATGGTCAAGCTCGAACAATACGACTACACCGGCGCCACGGCCATCGCCGCCGCGATGCTGCTGCTTTCGTTCGTTCTGTTGCTGTTGATCAACCTCTTACAGTGGTGGAGTGCTCGTCACCATCGGATGGAGGGCTGATCGCATGGCCGGCACCGCACGTCCCCAGCTGGGCCGCAAACATCAACAACTCAAGCAAACCGCCACCCAAGAGCCCCTGTGGGTGCGATGGTTGATTTGCACGTTGTCGCTCGGGTTCCTCGGGCTATTTCTCCTGGTGCCGCTGGTGGCCGTGTTTGCCGAAGCGTTTCGCAAGGGGCTGGCGGCCTACTTCGAGAGCTTCGCAAACCACGACGCCCTAGCCGCCATCCGTCTTACGCTGTTGGTCGCGGGAATCGCCGTGCCGGTCAATCTGGTATTCGGCTTGGCCGCGTCCTGGGCGATCGCCAAGTTCAGCTTCCGGGGCAAGAGCCTGTTGATCACGCTGATCGATCTGCCGTTTGCCGTTTCGCCGGTGATCTCGGGCGTTATCTACGTGCTGTTGTTCGGCATGCAGGGCTGGTTCGGCTCCTGGTTGCTGGAACACCACATTCAAATCATCTTTGCCGTGCCCGGCATCGTGTTGGCCACGATCTTCGTGACCTTTCCCTTCGTCGCTCGGGAATTGATACCGCTGATGCAAGAGCAAGGCACTGAAGAAGAAGAGGCGGCCCTGGTGCTGGGCGCCAACGGTTGGCAAACCTTCCGGCGCGTCACGCTGCCCAACGTCAGATGGGGACTGCTCTACGGCGTGATCCTTTCCAACGCCCGGGCGATGGGCGAATTCGGCGCCGTGTCGGTTGTCTCGGGCCACCTGCGAGGGCAAACCAATACCATGCCATTGCACGTGGAAATTCTCTACAACGAATACAACTTCGTGGCGGCCTTTGCCGTGGCCTCACTTTTGGCGATCCTGGCTTTGATCACCTTGGCCGCAAAGAGTTTTGTGGAAAGAAAAGGGGCTAGGGATTAGGGACTGGGGACTAGGAGGTTGTGGTTTGGTCCGCCAGACCGTATTTGGCCACCGCGAACGCACGACGGGCATGTACAACGTAACGGCAAAGGGAAATCTCCCATGAGTATCGAGCTGACACAAATCACCAAGACATTCGGCGCGTTCACTGCTTTGCAGGACATCTCGCTGAAGATTCCCGACGGCGAATTGGTCGCGTTGCTTGGTCCGTCCGGCTCGGGCAAGACCACGCTGCTGCGGATCATTGCCGGCCTGGAGGCCTTCGACGATCGGCCCGAAAGCACGATCCTCTTCCACGAACAAGACGTCACCCGCCATAGCGTGGGCCGGCGGCAAGTGGGGTTCGTCTTCCAGCACTACGCGTTGTTTCGACACATGACCGTGTTCGACAACATCGCATTCGGGTTGCAGGTGCGTCCCAGACGACTTCGTCCTTCGAAGAAACAAATCGACGCCCGGGTGCGAGAGTTGTTGCACCTGATCCAACTCGACGGACTCGAGAAACGCTACCCGGCGCAACTTTCCGGGGGCCAGCGACAACGAGTGGCGCTGGCTCGGGCGTTGGCTGTCGAACCGCGGGTACTGCTGCTGGACGAACCGTTTGGCGCATTGGACGCCAAGGTGCGGCAAGGTTTGCGCCGTTGGCTTCGCAGGCTGCACGACGAGATCCACGTGACCAGCGTCTTCGTCACCCACGACCAGGAAGAGGCTCTCGAAGTGGCCGACCGCATCGTCGTGATGAACCAGGGCCGCATCGAACAGATCGGCACGCCCGACGAGGTCTTCCACCAGCCGGCCAATGCTTTCGTGATGGATTTCCTGGGCAGCGTGAACTTCTTCCACGGGCGAGTCGAGTCGGGCAAGGCCGTGTTCGGGCACCTGGTCATCGACCCGCCGGCCGGACTGCAAATCAACGGCGACACGGCCCGGCTGTTCATCCGCCCCTACGACCTGGAGCTATGCCGGCAACCCGACGGCCGCCCGTCGCTTCCCGCCCGGATCGCAAGAATCCAGTCGGCCGGGCCGGTGGTCAAGGTCGAGTTGACCACGCAATCCGGCCAGACGGTGCACGTGGAAATACCCCACGAACGATTCCGGCAAGAATCCCACGCCGTGGGCGACGAGGTCCACGTCATTCCCCGGGACTCGCGGCTATTCGTAGAGGACTACTCGGCCTAAAGGACGCGAAGTCGGAAGTGGGAAGTCGAAAACGGTTAACGGGTAGCCCCGATAGCTCTGCTATCGGGGTGCCGAAGGCACAAGAGGACCACCGGGGGGCATATCGCCATCCGCCCACTTGGCGCCATGCCCAACGTCGGGCATCCTCTTGTGCATGAACAAACGAACGATTCATGACGACGAGTTACACGCCCACTTCCTCACATTCTCGTGCTACCGTCGCCGCCGTTTGCTCGACCCCGATCGCGCAAAACGGGTGGTACTGGGCGTGTTCAATTCGCAGTTGGCCGGCCGCAAGGCGTCGTGCGTTGGTTTCGTAGTCATGCCCGACCACGTTCACGCCATTGTTTGGTTTCCGATGCCGGGCCAGTTGAGTGTGTTCCTGCAGCAGTGGAAACGCCTCAGTTCCTACCACATTGGCCAACTTGTTTGTAGCAAGTTCGTTCATTATGCCGAGAAGATCGGCGATGATGACCCGTTTTGGCAACCGAAGTATCACGGATTCAACTTGTACAGCGAGGAGAAGGTTCGCGAGAAGCTGACGTACATGCACGAGAATCCCGTCCGCGCGGGCTTGGTGGCACAGCCATGCGATTGGGCGTTCAGTTCAGCACGTTACTGGCAGCAGCGGCGAAGCGTGGGCGTGCCGATTCGGTGAATCGCATGATGGGCCTCTTGTGCCTGACGGCACCCCGATAGCGGAGCTATCGGGGCTACCCCGTTTCGGCCCTAGTCCCTAGTCCCCAGCCCCTACTCCTTAATCAAATCCTGCACCGTCATGCCCGAGGGGATCATTGGCAACACGTGCTCCTGGTAGGGCACTTGCACTTCGAGCAGGTAAGGGCCGTCCGACTCGATCATTTCTTTCAGGGCCGGACGCAGGTCTTCTTTTTTCGAAATCGTGCGGGCTTGCCAGCCGAAGCCCTTGGCGATTGTTTCGAAATTCGGGTAACGATGCCCGGGCGTAATGCCGTTGCCCTGGCCGGTAGCCTCCGGATGGTCGACGGGCCCCAAGTAGGTGTGTGCCCGATTGGCGGCATGAAAACGGTCTTCCCATTGAACGACCATGCCCAGGTGCATGTTGTTCAGCAGCAGAACTTTCACAGGCAGCTTTTCGCAGTAACAGGTGGCCATTTCCTGGATGTTCATCAGCAGGCTGCCGTCGCCGTCGATGTCGACGACCAGTTCGCCCGGGTGCGCGGCCTGCACGCCCATGGCCGCCGGCAGACCGAAGCCCATGGTGCCCAAACCGGAGCTCGACATCCAGTGACGAGGTTGTCGAAACTTGCAGTATTGGGCCGACCACATCTGGTGCTGCCCCACGCCGACAGCGATGTAGGGGTCCGACTTTTTGGTCAACTGGTGCAACTCGTCGATGGCTTCCTGCGGAAGGATATGCTCCGAGTCGCGGTTGTAGTGGAACGGATCCTCGGTCTTCCAGGCCTGGATTTTCTTGTGCCAGGGTGCCAGATCCTCCGACGGTTCGACGATCTTGGTCACCTCGGTCAACGCGTATTTCACATCGCTACAGATGGCCAGATAGGGTCGCTTGATCTTGTTGATTTCCGAAGGATCGATCTCCACGTGGATAATCTTCGCCCCGGCCGCAAACGCGGCGACGTTGCCAGTCACCCGGTCGTCGAAACGCACGCCCAACGCGATCAGCAAATCGCACTCGTCGACGGCGTGGTTGGCGTACACACTGCCATGCATGCCCAGCATGTCGAGCCAGAGGGGATCGTCGCCGGGAAAACCACCCAAACCGGTGAGCGTCGAGGTCACGGGGATCTGCATTTTGCGGGCCAACACGGTGAGCTCTTCACTGGCGTTGGCCGAAATGATCCCGCCGCCGGAGTAAATCACCGGCCGCTTCGCCTTGCGAATCATCGCGGCCATCTCTTGAATTTCTCGGGGCGTGGCCAAGCTCGGTTCGACGAGGTAGCCGGGCAAATCCATCGGCTCTTCGTAGTTGGGCACTGTCTTGGCAATCTGCACATTCTTCGGCAAATCGACCAGCACCGGCCCGGGACGCCCGGTAGTGGCCACGTAGAACGCCTCACGGAGCACGCGAGCCAGATCCTCGACGTCGGTCACCAGGTAGTGATGCTTGGTCACACTACGGCAGACCTCGACGATAGGCGTCTCCTGGAAGGCGTCGGTGCCGATCACCGAGGTGCCCACTTGGCCGGTAATAGCCAGCAGGGGGATGCTGTCCAGCTTGGCATCGGCCAGCGAGGTCACCAGGTTCGTGGCGCCCGGGCCGCTGGTGGCCATGCAGACGCCGATCTTGCCCGTACTTCGGGCATAACCCTGCGCAGCGAACCCTCCGCCCTGCTCGTGGCGCGGCAGAATCACGCGAACCTTGTCGCGGAATCGGGTCAGCGATTGGTGCAGCGGAATGCTGGCTCCGCCCGGGTAAGCGAAAATGGTGTCGACGCCGTGATTGACCAACGACTGGATGGCAATATCGGCTCCGGAAATGTGTTCAGCCTGGACGCAAGGTTTTTTGGCTGCGGCGGTAGTAGCGGCCATCGTTACATGCTCGTTAAGCAAAAGGAAATCCCCAGGCAAGTGGGGACGAAAAGTGCCTAAGCTCCTTAGCATAGGCCGTTTTCGACGGAAATTCAACCCGCCCGTTTTACCCTCCCACGGGAGGGGGCAGCCAAACGAAGAACGTCCAACGGCCGCGACTGCGATCAGGGTAGTTCGTGTCCTGGTTTAGACCCCACCACGGCCGGGAGGTTCGCGCCGCCAGCGCCGGCACCTACCAGGCCCCCAGCACGTGACGCAGTGCGTGTTCCAACTGAACGTGGCGAAACCGGTAGCCGCTTTCGTCGAGTCTCAGAGGGCGTACTCGGGTGCTGCAAAGCAGTAGTCCGTCGGCCATTTCGCCCAACGCCAATCGGGCGGCCGTAGCCGGGACCGGGACCAGAGCAGGGCGACGAACCACGGCAGCCAGCGTTCGCGTGAACTCCTGGTTTGTCGTCGGGTTGGGGGCCACGGCATTCATCGGTCCTGCCACTTGGTCGTTCATCACTGCGTGGTGAATGGCTCCCACCGCGTCGTCGATCGAGATCCAACTGACGTACTGCCGACCGTCTCCTACCCGACCTCCCAGGCCCAGGCGAAACGGGGTAACCATCTTGGCCAACGCGCCCCCGCGCGAGCTGAGCACCGCGCCAAACCGCAGATTCACCACGCGGATACCAGCGTCTCGGGCAGGCACACAAGCGGCTTCCCATTGCTGGCACACCTCGGCCAAGAAACCTTCGCCCGACGGACTCTGCTCGTCGACCCACTCGTCGCCCTGGTTGCCATAGAACCCGATAGCCGATGCACATACCAGCGTGCGAGGCGGTTGGGCAAGCCGGGCGAGGTTTTCGCAGAGCGTCCGCGTCACTTCCACGCGGCTGTCGCGCAACTGCCGCTTCTGCGATGGCGACCACCGGCCCGCGGCGATGTTTTCGCCTGCCAGATGAACCACCGCATCGGTGCCCTCGGCCCCGTCGGTCCCATGCACCACAATATGGTTGTCCGACTGGCGGCGCAACCGAACCACCTCATGCCCACCGGTGGTCAGCACGGGCACCAGCGCCAAGCCGACCAGTCCGTGTGACCCGCTTACGACAACGCGCAACCGCGGCCGGTCGGCCCAGGCGGCGTGCATCTTCAGGTCGGCCAGCGTCGTATCGTGGCGATAGCGAAACATCCGCTGCAATTGACGCTCGACATGGCCGGCAGCCAACGTGCGGCCCAGCAGTCCGGCGGGAATCCGATATTCGATGCAGTCCTCCAGAATGCAATCGCTTGGGCCTTCCGGCTCGAAGGCGTGCAGGTGGTCCCAGTAGGAAAACGGTCCACACAGGGCAACGTCGCGAAACTGTCGGCCCGGCTTGTAGTCGCGGTGTTCCACGACCCACACGACGGGCAAGGGGCCCACACGGCTACGCAGCTTCACCCGTTGCCCCTCGCCGAGACGTTGCCCTTCGCCGACAACTTGCTCCTCGCCGACACCTTGGCTCGATTCGAGGATTTCGACGGGCTCCCAGGGGGGAATCAAACGCTCGAGCGCACCGGGCCGTTCGTGCCAAGCGAAAGCCTCTTCCGCGGCCACCGGCAGCCGCACTCGGCGGACAAACTTCTGGACGTTCATGAGCGAGCCCTCGTGTGTCTGCTTGGTCGAAGCCCTGGTTTACACTGATTATCTCCCTCTCCTCCAATTGTTGGTCGATACAGCAACCGGGCAACCGCAACAAGGTTTCTACCGTGTTTCCTGGGGACTTCGGACGCAATGCAGCACCTTATTGAGCGTCGCATAAGAGTGACACGAGGGCGACCAACGAGAGCCCGACAATTGTGGGAAAAACCGCTGCGTGGCCGGTTCACTACTTTTGCGAATACCAATGATCCCAGGGGATCACGTCCCTGGCCGAGCATTACCACCCCCTTCGGGGCATCCTGCCTCTTCCACAAGCCTGCTACCCTGAACCGTTCGTCCGGAGAATAATGCGCCATGATAATCGAATCAACACAACGGCCGACAATTCTCCTGACCGGTGCTACCGGCTACATCGGGGGACGCCTGTTGCCTGCACTTCTGTCACGGGGGTATCGTGTTCGCTGCTTGGCACGAAACCCGGCTCGCGTACGAATGCCGAACGAGGTAACGTGCGAAATCGTTCGCGGCGACGTGCTCGACCGCGACTCGCTTGCCCTCGCCCTGCGTGGCATCAAGGTGGCCTATTACCTGGTCCACAGCCTGGGACGCAATCAGGGATTCGAGGACGAAGAACGGCGGGGGGCCGAAAACTTCGCCGCAGCAGCACGCGAGGCAGGAGTTCGACGCATTGTATATCTTGGTGGCCTGGGCGACACTCGGGACGAACTGTCGCCTCATCTTCGTAGCCGCCAGGAGGTGGGGCGGTTGTTACGCAACTCGGGCGTGCAGGTAATCGAGTTTCGGGCGTCGATCGTGATTGGCTCCGGGAGTCTTTCGTTCGAGATGATCCGCGCCTTGACCGAACGCTTGCCCGTGATGATCACACCCCGCTGGGTGTCGACGCTCTCGCAACCGATCGCCATCGAAGACGTTGTCGCGTATCTGGCGACGGCGGCCGATGTCGACATCAATATCAGCAGCGGCAGCGACGGCTACGAAAACGGTTCGGCCGAAAGCCGGGTGTTTGAAATCGGTGGGCCGGATCGCGTTTCCTACGCCGACTTGATTCGCGAATACGCCCGTCAACGCGGCCTGCGCCGGCTGATGATTCCTGTTCCCGTGCTCACGCCCTGGCTGTCCGCCCTTTGGCTGGGATTGGTAACCCCATTGTTTGCGCGGGTGGGCCGAAAGCTGATCGATGGCATCCGCAACCCTACCATTGTGCGCGATGACGTGGCCGTTGGCGTGTTTGCGGTTCGTCCTCGTGGCGTGGCCGACGCTATCGCCCGTGCGTTGCACAACGAAGACCAGCAGTATGCCGCAACGCATTGGTTTGATGCGCTGAGTTCGTCCGGCCAACGCGCGTCTTGGGCGACCGCCCGTTTCGGCAACCGGTTGGTCGACTCACGGGTTGTCCATGTAGAGGTTTCCCCGGCCGAGGCCTTCGCGCCCATTCGGCGCATCGGCGGACAATGTGGCTGGTACTACGCCGATTGGTTGTGGACATTGCGCGGCGTGCTGGATCTAATGGCCGGCGGCGTGGGAATTCGGCGAGGGCGCCGGGACGCCGAGGCACTGGTCGTCGGCGACGTGGTCGACTGCTGGCGGGTCGAGACCTACGAGCCCGAGCGACGGCTCTCGCTGGCGGCCGAGATGAAGTTGCCCGGCCGGGCTTGGCTGCAATTCGAGGTCGTGCCCGAGCCGGGCGGTTCGGCCATTCGTCAGACGGCCATTTTCGATCCGCAGGGTCTCTCGGGCCTGGCCTATTGGTACCTGATTTATCCCTTGCACGAGATGGTTTTCGCCGGCATGTTGCGAGGTTTGGCTACGGCGGCCGTCGGCCCAAAACACCCGGGCGGCCGGGTGTCGTCGCGTACTTCGGGTTACCGTCAATCGCCCACATTATCTTCCAGAAAGTCGAGGGGTCTTGCCAGCCGAGAGCATCGCCCCTAACTTTAAGCGAAGGCCCCAAGCCGCGTGAATGTCGTCGTACGTGAAAAACTTCGCATGCGAATATCCAAGCCCACGGGCTGCGCCCCGTGGGACCAGCAAAACGCTACTGAAACCAAGGACCCAAGGACATTGATCGTGAACGAATCAGCCAACGTCGAAACACTCGACACTCTGCATCACGTGGCGATAAGCGTCGACGACATCGCCGAAGCCGTCGCTTGGTACACCGAGAAGTTTCGATGTCGGGTGGTTTACCAGGACGACACCTGGGCGATGCTCCAACTTGCCAATATATGTCTGGCGTTCGTGTCGCGAAGCCAACACCCGCCCCACTTGGGCTTCGCCTCGACCGAAGAAAAGGCCCATCAATTCGGCCGGCTGAAAGTCCATCGCGACGGCACCAGTTCGGTTTACATCCAAGACCCCTCGGGCAACGCCGTGGAGTTGTTGGTCGAAAAGCCAGAGGGAAAGTAGCGAAGGGGCGAGGGACGCGGGACGAGCGAGGCGTGGTCGCTTCAACGACCACGAAACCGCCCAAAACCATCACCAAGCATGACCCATCTCAAAAACGTGCCATGCCCGCCTCGCAAAGCAACCGCTCGCAAAACGCTCTTCCACGAAGCAGTGTCCCGACCGAGCGGATTCGCGTTTTCGACGACATGCCGGTCGACCCTCGCGGCGTCTTCGTGCTCTACTGGATGACGGCCGCCCGACGCACCTCGTGGAATTTTGCTTTCGATCGGGCCGTCGACTGGGCCCGCGAGTTGGGCAAGCCGCTATTGGTGGTTGAGGTGCTGCGTTGCTACGGACTGGGGCATAACTGGGACAGTACCCGCCATCACACGTTCGTCCTGCAGGGAATGGCCGACAACGCCCGGCATTTGGCCAATACGCCCGTGCGGTACTATCCGTTTGTCGAGACTCGCCCGGGCCAAAGCAGCTTCGATCTGATGGCCAAATTGGCCGCTCGGGCATGCGCGGTCGTTACTGATGACTACCCGATCGGTCAGCACGGTTGTATCAGCGAGTCATTGCCGGTGCGCAGAGAAGCCGTCGACGGCAACGGCCTGTTGCCCATGCGACTAGCTGACAAGGCGTTCACCACGGCGCATGCCTTTCGCCGGTTCCTGCAGCGGCGTCTGCCCGACTTTTTGCTGCAAGCGCCGCGCGCCAATCCGCTCGCCCGCGTGAAGCTGCCGCCGATGAAATCGCTGTCGCGCGAAATCACGCAGCGTTGGCCCCCGGCTACGGCGGCGCTGCTTCGTGCGGAACCGTCGGCGTTGGCTGCGTTACCGATCGACCAAGACGTACTGCCGGTTGCGACACGAGGCGGCTCGAAGGCGGCCGGTGTTGTGTTGAAGCGGTTTCTTCGCGAGCGGCTGGCCCGGTATGCCGAGCAGCGCAACGCGGTCGACGACGAAGTGGCCAGCGGCCTGTCGCCGTATCTGCACCATGGGCATATCTCCGCGCATGAAATCTTCCAGGCGATCGCCCGGTGCGATGACTGGTCGCCCGACCGGTTGGCCGACAAAGCCACCGGCCGGCGCGAAGGGTGGTGGGGAATGAGTGCTGCGGCCGAGGCCTTTCTCGATGAACTGGTTACCTGGCGCGAGGTGGGCTTCAATATGTGTGCCGAGCGCAATGACTACTACCTGTACGAGTCGTTGCCCGACTGGGCGCAGAAGACGCTCGCTAAGCACGCCCGGGATCGTCGCGAGTACGTCTATTCGCTCGATGAATTCGACGCCGCCGCCACGCACGACCCGCTGTGGAACGCTGCCCAACGGCAACTCGTCACCGAGGGCCGCATTCACAACTACTTGCGAATGCTCTGGGGCAAGAAGATCCTCGAGTGGACGGCCACGCCCCAGGAAGCACTCGAAGTGATGATCGAGCTAAACAACCGCTACGCCATCGACGGTTGCGATCCGAATTCTTATAGCGGCGTCTTCTGGGGCCTCGGTCGCTACGACCGTGCCTGGGGACCCGAGCGACCGGTATTCGGCACGGTCCGTTACATGAGTTCGGAAAACACGGCCCGAAAACTTCGTGTCGCCGGCTATCTAAAACGCTACGGGCCGACGGATGCCGGGGATGTTTCGCCACGGAGGATTTTACCACGGAGACACGGAAGACACTGAGTTTTCTAGGAAGAATGAATTCATCCTTGGGTTCATATCGAAATTGCTCCGAAGTACAAACCCGTACGAATTTGTTTGTCTGACAAGAATTTCAGCGACCAACGGGAGCGGGTTCCTGCCTGGATGCGGTAGCACCGGTTTGGTTGGCGGCCCTGCCGCTCCGTGTCCTCCGTGTCTCCGTGGTTAGTTCAGTTGTGAGAAATCCGTGCTAGCGCACTACTGCCCCGTGTATTTCAACACAAAGTCAACAATCGGCTTGGGGTCTTTCAACGAGTGCGGGTGATGCCCCACGCCTGGCTTTTCGACGACTTGGATGAAACTGCCGCCGAGTTGCTGGTAGCGTTGTTCCAAAATCTTCGTGTTCTCAGCCACCGGCACCACGCGGTCGTCGAGGCCCACCACGTGCAACAACGGAATGCCGGCGTCGGTGATCGGTTTTAGATTGTCGATCGGATTGTGCGGATAGGCCAGAGCTTCGGCTTCGGTCAAGCCGTAGACGTTAAGACAGGTCTTCCAGTCGCCCGCGCTTCCAGGGCCGGTGCCTCGGCCGCCGGGCCAACTTTTGAAGTCGCACACCGGCGCATCGGCGTAAATACAGGCAACACGGTCCGGGTAGGCCGCCGCGAAGTTGTAGATGATCAGCCCTCCGCGGCTCATCCCCTCCAACGCTACCTTTTTGGCTAGGCCGTGCTTTTCGGTCATCAGCCGGTAGAACTTGTCCCAACGCGCGACCGCCTTAGGGCTGCCGAACAGTGCGGCCACGTCGCAGTAGGTCAGGTGAAAACCCTTGGCCAGCAAGGCCAGGTCGGCCTGGGGTTCGTGACCAAAGAACCGTGCTCGCCAGATCCACGGTCGTCCTTCGGCCGCCTGCTTGGGAACAACCACCCAGCATTTGGCCTCATCGACCGTGAAGTCGTAGCGGTCGTAGCCGTTCCACTGCGACTTAGTGCCAGGAAACGGCGCCGCCTCTTCGGCCACGGCCAGGGTGTTGGCAGTCATCGTCAAGATCGACGCCGCAAGAATCGTGTAGACGTTGTTCATCGCGTTAACCCTCAGTCGTTTGCGTTTCTGGTTCCCACGTGAAGCGTGGGAACGAGGAAATAAACGGAGCAGATAGTATGAAACGCGGGAACGAGAAAAGCAAGAAACCACCAGTGCCGGGCTATTTCTGCCGATTGTGGTCGACCCGAGCGATTCCCGCGGCGCCGATGTATCCGGCGTCGCCACCGAGGGTGGCGAACTCGATCTTGGTCCGTTCGGCCAACACAGGAAACGCCCGGTGCTGGACGTGTTGCCTGATTTGCGTGAGAAACCGCCGTCCCAGTTCGGTGTCGTTGCCGCCGAAGGTCATGGCCCCGCCGAGCAACACGCCGTTGGGGTCGATCGTGTGCATGAGGTTGACGATACCCTCGGCCATGTAACGCGAGGTTTCGCAGATCAACCGGTTGGAAAGTTCGTCGCCCGCTTCGGCCTCTTCGGCGACGAGCTTTGGGGTGAGCTCCTCGCCGTTGGCGACTCGCTTCTTTAGCGAGCTTTCGTCGCCGTTGGCCAAGGCCTCTTGAGTGCGTTTGATGACGGCCGTCGCGCTGGCGTAGGCTTCCAGATGTCCACGTTGGCCGCAACCGCAAAGCCGGGCATCGGGGGCCATGTCGATAGTCATATGCCCGCACTCGGCACCGTGGCTGTTTTCGCCGTCGATCGAGAAATCGCCGATAATGATTCCACAGCCGATGCCCGTGCCAAGGGTGAACAGCACCAAGCTGTTGAAGTCGCGTCCCGAACCGATCCAATACTCGCCATAGGCGGCGGCCGCGGCGTCGTTGGCAAACGTAACCGGTAGCCCGCAGTGATGGGCCACCCGATCGCGAATGGGGAAGTAGTTCCAACCCTTGAGGTTGACCGGCTCGATCAACATGCCGGCGGGGATGTCCATCGTGCCAGGTGACCCCAGGCCCACTCGCGCGACGGCCGAGGGCTGCAGCCCTGCCTTGGCGATGGCCTGCAGCACGGCTTCGCCCATCCGCTGGCTGGCGTCTTCCGCTCCCTTTTCAATCTCCGTGGGAATCGAGAGCCAGGAAAGCGAACGACCGAGGTTGTCGACCACCCCCACTTTGATGTTCGTTCCCCCTAAATCCAATCCGACAAAAAACGGGGACTGTGCTTCGTCGAGGGTGATGAATTGGCGAGTTTGTAACATGGAATCCCACTGCCGAAATAAACTAAGTGCTCGGAATTCAAAACACGCGGAGTTCTCCACGGACTATCGTCGCGCCGACGCCCGGGCCGAGGGGTAAACCCCAGACCCCGACGAAAGAGGGGGCAGTGCGGGTCGAAAAAGGACACGCAGTCACCGGATGGAGGGGCGAGGCCCAACTTGCCCCACGCGGGGCAAGGGGGCAACTACCACAAAAAGGCGTTGGCCAGCCAACGCCCATCGCACTGAGCGCGTTACGCCAGTATATCTGCCCGATGGCGTCGACGCAATCGGCCGACGTGGCGGCTCCTGCGGAGGAAACCGAACGTGGGAAAGTGGGGAATATGGCCGATCTTCACTGGCCCATGGCGTCGCGAGCGTCTTCGATCGCAAGGCTTTGGCCGACAACCCGGGCCAGATCGGGTAAGTCGTATTGCGTCAACGCTCCGTGAACCGTATTGACCAAGCGATTCTTGCTGAAGCCTAGCTCCACGACGTTCGCCCAGGAAACCAGCGACCGAACCAGTCGGACGGCGTCGAACAGTTGCGGTTCGAGTGCCGCCGCGTGCAAAGCGGAGCTACCGAGGTATCCCACCGAGACCAGGTCGACGCGGTCGGTGCCGCCGTGTTTCTTTTCGGCCAACCATCGCGCGCACACAAGCAGGTCTTCCGTCCGCATGCCCACGTAGCTTCGGCCCAGGTGATACGCCAGATAATAATCGCAACCGTCGGGACCGTGGAGCGTGGGATTGAAGTACTTTTGCCCCAGGCGTTGCGTTTCGCCCGTGCCACGCAGGTCGACGGCCAACACGGCCTTGCCCTGTTTGACGAGCGTCTCGATCGGCCCGCCCGTGGCGGCATCGGCCGACTTGCCGTCTTCGTGGATGTAAACGATGGCGCCGGTCGATTTACCCTCGGGCACGAAGTAGAGTGCCGGCAGGGAGATTTCTTCCTCGGGCATCAGCACCAGCTTTTCAATGCGGTAGCCGGGCCGTTGGACGGTGCCGCGCGATTCGGCCTTCAGCTCGGGCAATTCGGCTAGCGGTCGGATGCCCGCGATTTGAGCCACGCGGTGAAGCATTTCTTCGCGCGGCGTTTTTTCCCAGAGCTGCTTTCGTTTTTTGGCCAACTCGTAGCCGTAGTCGCGGTTCAGGTCGTAAACCGATCGGGCGCCTTCCAACCGCATGACTTCACCATCGGGCGTGCATTGCAGGTCGGCCTTGCTGGGCACATCGAGGTCCTCGGGCTCGAAAATGGCTTCGTCGCGACCGTCAAGCCAGCGGACCAGCCATCGCGCAGCCGCCTCGCGCAGCCGTAGCGTAAACCCGTGCGGCTGGTCGGTCTCGACCAAACTCATCCGATCGCCGTAGCCCAAACGGCCATAGAGTCGCTTGGCGTAGCGGAACGACGCCCAGGCGGCCTCGATGCTGAAGAAATCGCGTGTGGCCGTGCAAAGCAACGTCGGCCGCGGGGCGCGCATCATGCAGTAGTCGGCGTGGTCCATGCCAAACGCGAGTTGGCCGAAAATATTCTGCTCGGCATCTTGAGGGCTCATGCGTCCGTAGAGACTGCAAATGTAGCACGACGGGGCGGCCGCCTTCACCCGATCGTCGAGCGCCATGATGTAAGCCGTTTGGGTACCGCCGCCGCTGTTGCCCACGCAACCGATCCGCTCGGGGTCGATGTCGTCGCGCGATTGCAGGTAGTCGATTCCCCGCATCCCGTCGTAGATCTCGAATCGGGCCGTGTTGCGTCCTAGTAGAATACTGCCGACGCCGATCATGTTGTGGCCTGCGCAACAGGCCAGGGTGTATTTCCCGTCGGCGTCGATCCACTGATGTCGCTCGCCCTGGTCGATGGGATCGACGATCAACACGGCCAGGCCATTGACGGCGGCCAGCGCGCCGAACGGGGCGTAGGCGTCGCAGGCTTTGCCGTCGTTCGAGTGGCCGCACACCATGAGCACGCCGGCGTACGGCGGCTTGAACTTCTCGGCATCGGGCAAAAACAGGGCCGCCGAGACAAAATGCTTCGGCTGACTCTCGAAGAGGATCTTCTCGATGCGATAGCCGCGACGCTCGAGTTTGCCGACCACTTGGGGATTAAGCGGCGTGCGTTCCGGAAAACCGCCGATTCGCTCGGTGAACGTTTCCTTCAACCGTTTCTGGTATTCGGCGATTTGCTCGGGTGACTTTCGCTGTTCGTAATCGTCCCGCCACCGCGCGGCCGCCTCGTCGATCTGCTTCGACAGGTAATCCCGCATCATCTCCTGCGGCTGGGGCAACGCCGGATAATCGGCGAGCACCTGAAGCGACTCTGACGGCGCGCCGTTTTTCGACGTCTCGGCTGCGGCAAGGTTTTGTTGGCTGAGTAACCCGAAGGTGACTGCCATCAGTAGGTACGTAACGAGTTGCAAGGGGCTTTTCATCATGGCAGTTGTCCTCCAGAAGTCGTTCGCGATAACGGATGAAGCATCATCGGAGGGCCGATTCCTCCGTTTGTGTCATGTCGGTTCATGGACCAGCCACGCCCCTAAGCAGCCACACGCCCTCTGACCGATTTTCGGTGAAAGCAGTGTGGGTGTCAAATTCGGGCAAGACTTGCCATGTGGGTGGGCACTAGGGGAGTTGTACAGGTAGGCCGTCGGCCCGGTTGCCCAGGCAGCGGTGCGTATCGAGGTCGATCGAGTAACTCATCGAGCGGACCGAGCCGTCGCAAAAGACAGCGTTGAAACCGCCCGAATGAGCGCTGCCGAAGGCCAGCGCGTCGGGCACGCCGGCCTGATCGCTATGCGGCGCCACGTAGGTTGTTCGATAGTGGTCGTTGTCGTAGCCGACGTACATGTTTTCATTGTCGGCAGCGTCATTGCCGGTGGCGTAATCGTCGGGATTTAAGTATTTTTCGGCAAACAGATACGTATGGCTGGTACCGTCGCGAACTCGCGAGATCGAGATTTCACTGCGGCTGTAACAAACGCCCGTAAGATGCGACAGATCGGGCCAATCGGCTGCGGTGCGGGTTTCGCCTTCTTCGACGCTTTTCGGACCGGCATAAATCGACAGGCTAGCCGTGTCGCCCACGTTGGCGGCATAATCGGTTTTAGCGGCCTCGGTGGCGAAAATGGCGTTGTTACCCCGGGTGATGTAAGGACAGTTGACACGTTTGTCGGGATACGCTTGCGCCGCCCTTCGAGTAGGACAATTGAACGTGGCAACGGGCATGCCAATCCGCGCCGTAACGGCCTTGGTGCGGCCGTCGCCCGTGGTATTCTCTCCCATATCGTAAAGGTTTTGCTGCTCGATGTAGGGCAATAGCGAGTAGGTCCAACCGCCAGGCTGGCTGCGGCCGAAGCCCAATTCCGGCTCGCCCACAAACACCCAACTCCAACCGCCCGAGGGGAAAAACCCGGACGCCTGATGATGCGACAAAGCGGCCAAACCTAGTTGTTTCAGATTGTTGGAGCACTGCAACCGGCGAGCGGCCTCACGCGCTGATTGCACCGCGGGAAGCAGCAAGCCGATGAGAATACCGATAATCGCGATAACGACCAGTAGTTCAACTAGTGTGAAACCTTGTTGACGTCTTGGCATATTGTGTCTTCTCCTTGTCGTCACGAACAAAGGAGGGGCTGTCCCGCCATCTTGTCGTTTAGTTGTCAGGTAGACTGCGATGGCCTTTTCTTGCGATACGCCATCAGCGAGAATCCCGCGCCAACGGCCAACAATAACGCCCAACTACCGGGCTCAGGAACCGTGGCACCCGGGTTGTCGTGAAGGTGCCTCACATCGTCGGCGGACAACGCGCCCTGGTAGATTTGGAGATCATCGAGCCAGCCTTGATAGTCTCGGGCGAGATCGAAGGTGCGGTTTCCTAGGCATAGATCTCCGACGAGTCCAGCAAACGGTCCCAATGTGATCGTGTCCAAGGCCACTCCATCGACGTACCACGTGGCGGTACCCGTCTCGCCTGTGGCGATTTCTGGGACGACGATGGCATGGTGATTCCATTCGCCAACTGGCCAGGCCTTGCCATCGTCAGGGTTGGTGAAATCCCAAGTCGGACCGATAATAGTCCCGATCGAGCCGTTGAAAGCACCACTTGGGTAGATCTGTAGATAGAGGTTGCCTGAGTTTCCAGCGTCACACATGAAGTAGCCCTGGACGTTGTTTCGGGCAAGCTTTGTCCAAAACGACAACGAATAACCACCGGCCGCCAACAGTTCTTCGGTACCGGCGGTCTTGGGGATTGTGGCATAATCGTTGTCGCCGTCGAAGTAAATCGCATAGTTGCCCACCACCTTGTCATCAGCGTCGCCGTCGTACTCGGGGGTTTGTTCCGAATTCGTTGGCAGCGTTCCGTCGATGGTGCCCGCAGTGTCGTTCACGTTGTTTTCGAAGTCGTAACGATGGACCAAGATGGGCTCGGCGGCTGCGGGCGATACGGCACCTGCCATCAAAACGAAAGAAGCCAGTAGAGCCACAACATGATGCTGGCGTTCTTTTGAATGATCGAATGTCATAGTCACACCTCTTGGCTGGACAAGAACGTGGTTGTGTTTTGAGTTCTGCTGGTCCGTGAACCAATCGCGTTGTCTTCTCGGCATATCATCGGCACTGCCAGCATCCCCAACCCATCAACCCAAACAGGCCGACTATTAGGAGACACATCGTCCCCGGTTCCGGCACGGCCGATAATTGCACGTTGTCAAACTGGTATTGGCCGTCGTATGCAGCGCCAACGTCCTCAACGGAGAAAACCAAGAAGACTTCCTGCCCGAGATGTTCCTCGGCCGGTTGAAAGTATTCCACAAGCGTGGCCCACGGATCATCCTCGCCGGCAGTTCGGGTAGCAGTCGGCACGCTCATGCTCACCAATTCACCACAACTGCCGTTTCTGCCTGCGGTGACGCCTGTTCGGAAGGAAATCCTCCGTTCACCCGCCGATTGGGCCATATGTGCACGTATTGAACTGTCGACCGTTGCACGGAGTGTCTTGCCGATGTCATCTTCGGTCACTGTTCCTAGCGACTGGTACATCCATCCCAGTGGTACCGTAGAGGTCCGCAAAATGATGGCCGCTCCATTAAAGCCATCGGTCGGATCCCAGAAGTAGCCGCCGTTGGACTTCAGCCCCGACGTATGCGGGCGATAGTGTCGCAAGGAATTCTGGTTTTGGTCCGTGGAGGTGTCGCTGAAGCCGCCACTCCAATCGGTGGGAAGATTCTGCTGGTAGTTACAACCGTCGAGAGTCGAACCTTCGATCAAATCCAACGATGGGCTTTCAAAGCTCGGGTTGCTCAGATCGGCCGTTGCATCGACCAGTTCGGCACGTACAGAACCGACAACGAAGCAGAGTATCAACCCAAGTGTCAAACCGCACAATACATTTCTCATAGTACATCTCCTGTTAAGACACAACTTGCTGAACGTTCAGGGATCGCGGACACAACCCGACAATTCGTACTCCGAACGGTACTGAGTTCGACACATTGAAATCATTTGATTCATTCGCGGTTTTTTGATGCATCCACGGGGTGATGAGGTCCATTGCGACCCGAAGATGTCTGTCCCTCGACAACGCAACGGACGTTGTCAAAGTGATATTGGCCATAACACGAAGCATCCCGTACCGGCTCTGGAATCGCGACCGTGAGGCGAATGGACAACTCCCGATCGATTAATTCGGGGCCAATCGTCAGCGCCGCCTGTAGCGTGCGTACTCCGTGATCTCGTCGCAACGAAGGCACTTGACCGGGAGTCCCGACGGCGTTGCCCGCGCCACGATCGGAAACATCCACGGCAAACGCGGTTTCGGCCGTTGCTCCGTCGTCCATTGGGGTTTTTCCCTGCAACTGAGTGCGGGCGGTCACATCGGCCGAAAGGTGCAGCGTCTTGCCGACATCGTCCGCTGTGACGATCCCCAGCGACTGGTATAGCCAAGTTTCCGAAATATCGTCATCGCTTCCTCCTCCCGGCTTTCTTAACCACACCAAGGCTACCTGTTCGCCATCGGTTGCTCCGGGGCCAAGCGTGCTCTCCGCCGACTCGCGATAGGGCGACCGTTGGTAGAGAACGCGACGTTGTTCGGAATATTCGTTCGGCATGGGCGGCGCTCGCCAACCCAGGGGAACCCTTCGAAGATTGCCGCAACACTCACGATACTTCGGATGCTTCCGGATATCGGGGACCTCGAAGCTCGGGTTCGCAACGACCAAGTCCTTGGTCACGCCGCGTTTGAGGGTATTGGGTACACTTCGGATGAATCGTTGGGCGAGCGACTTAGTGTGACCGGTTGTCACCTGGAGTTGTCTGGTGGTTGCATCGATGCGGGCTGATTCGCCGGCCGTGAGGATGCCGGTTTGCGGTTCCGTGGTGGTGTTGGCAAATTGGGCTTCCACCATGCCCTGGAAGACATGAACCTCCGTCGCTCCCGTGTCGTCGACCAAAACGCCGAATTCGGTACCTAAGTCGGTCAGCGTTGCCGTCGGCGTGTGCAAGGTGAAGCCGATGGCCGCCGGCGGTACCTGGGCGACGAGCTTGCCGCGCGACAATAGGCCACCGTTCCGCCCGTCCAACGACAACGCGGCCGGGCCCTCGACAACGACCCTCGTTCCCTTGTCGAACTCGATTTCGATCAGCCCGGCGGCCAATTCCACCCGTTCGCCTTTCGCGATCGTCGCGCCGACCGCAAGAGGGTGGGTGCCGGCCGTCCAGTTGACATTGAAGGTTCGCGTAAGGCGAGCGACGCTGGAAGCGGTCGCCGAAACGGCAGCCCGTTGGACGTCGCGGCCGCGAAACGTCGGCACGGCAAACGCGGCCAGGACAACCAATGCCAGGCCGACGGCAACCGTGGCCGCGATTAGCGACACGGCTCCTGGCTCCGCCATGCGCGAAGACAATCGCCGCCAAAGACGGCGCGGTGCAATGGCTGTCGGCAGGGCTTCGGAAGTCGGCGACGATGCCAAGCTGGCTGGCTGCGCCAGGTGGGGTATCTGGCGGGCAAGGGCCATTCGCAAAACGGCATCCTGGTGTCGCTGTTGTACATAGGCCCAACAGGCGTCGTCGTCCGTGCAGACCAGTTCGTCCAAGCGTGCCGTTTGCTCGGCGGTAAACCGATCGGTGCGCATGGCATCGACCAATGTCCGAATTTCCACCACGGCTCCCGAGTTGCTCATGCCGTTTTCTCCTGAGCTAAGCGCCGTTGGACGCATTCGAACAACGTGCGGTGGATCCGGCTCATCGCCTTGTACACGGTGTTGACCGGTCGTCCGACCAACTCGGCGATGCGTTTGAGCGTCGGTTGCGAGGCGTCGTAGCGGTGTTCGAGCAACTCACGATCGCGATCGCGGAGCTTTTTCATGCATTCGATCAGGGCCTGACGGCGGTGCTCCAGTTCGTCGTGGCGCTCGAACGAGACGGCGGCTACGCGGTCGAGAAACTCATCGCTAACGGCAAAGGGTGTGCCTTGGCAGCGCTCGCGGAATTTCAGAACCCGATAGTAAGCCACGCGGCAGGCCCAGGCCCGAAAGTCGGTGCCCGACTCGTAGGAGTCGAACATCTCCCAAAGGGCCACGCTGGTCTCCTGCATCACGTCGTCGGCGTCGGCGCAATTGGACAGCAGCGAGAGAATGTACGCATACAGACCGAACTGGTGCTCGGCTAGCAGGCGGACGAACTCATCGACCCGCGACGGACTATCGCCCTGCGGGGATTCACCCAACGCTTCTGCGATCCGCGACGACTTCGGCATAAGTACCCATCAAGGCAGAGGCCAGGATTGAAGAGAACCTGAGAACAGTCGTTTCCCTTTCAACGATAGACGAGAAAACCACGGAAATTGGTATCGAAAACCGGCCGTTTTAGAGCGAGCGACACTCCAGTGACCGTAAGTTATTGCCAGAAAAAAACTTACAGCCAAAAAACACCCGGGCCGCCCACGCCGCACTACCCCCACCGTACAGGGGATTGCGAAGTGTATCACTGCCGGCATCACTCGCTGCGACTACGGACTTTGGGGTCCGTCGGGCTTCGGTTTGAGGTGCCCTTGAGAGGGATTTTTCTGGGTTTTTGGGGTTTTTCTTCCGTTGTGTCCTGAATTGGTCAGATTGCCGTTGCCTCGAATTACCATTCCGGAGAAAATACCTCGCCTACCCAAGATCCGGTTTCCAGGCAAAGCCATTTGGAGCCGGAAAAAGGCCCTGCCTTGGGCATGGGCTGAAGAAGGAAAGGAATTCGCCGCGAAAAGCAGCCTGACGTCCCTGGCCAACACGGTGTCGAAGCCAGGAAGCCGACCGGTTGGACAGTGCAGGTTGTTTCGCGATATGTGGTGGTGACAAGGAGGTTGCCCGCTCGCCTTACTGCGACGCGTTGCGGTCGCGGTGCTGCCGGTAATTATCGATGGCTTGTCCTTTTTCAAGCTGGCAGCGAGGTCGTTCAGGCATCCACACAAGCTACTCCGATCGTCCGATTGAGGGCTTTCGCTCTCAACGCGCGACGATCGAGACGTCTCCGATTGACGAGGAGGGAACCTGATGGTCTCGTTGCATGCGGCCCTAGCAGCGATCGTGTTGGCTGGTACGGGTCAAACCGTGCTGTACGATTTTTACGCCGACTGGTGTGGTCCGTGCCGGGCGATGTCGCCCACGGTCGACGAACTTCACCGGCTGGGTTATCCCGTACAGAAGATCAACATCGATCACAATCGGGCCCTGGCGCAGAAGTACCAGGTTACGGGCATTCCCTGCTTCGTGATGGTCGCCGACGGGAAAGAGATCGACCGTACGGTGGGCGGAACCACCTTCAGTCGCCTCCAACAAATGTGTGAACGCGGGCGCCAGACGGCCGCGGCCAACGCCGCGCAGACGGCCCCGGCAGCAGCACCACCAGTCGCTCCACAGCAGGTGGCCGCTTCGGCTCCGCCGATGGCCATGCCCGGCACGTCGATTCCTTCGAGTTGGGCCGCGGCTGCCAAGTCATCGCCCAATCCTGTTGTGCCGGCCAACTTCCAGACATCTTCTCCGTCGCCCGCACCGGCACAACTGGCTTCGCTGACTGGCGCGCCGCCGCTGCCGACCGGGCAAGGCACCGACAACACCACGATCAACCCGACCGAGCCCTCGGACGCCGTACTCGTGGCCGCCACCGCACGATTACGCATCGAGGATGCCGACGGTCACTCCTGTGGCACGGGCACCATCATCGACGCCCGCGAGGGCGAAGCGTTGATCCTCACCTGTGGGCACATCTTCCGCGATTCGAAGGGCCAGGGAAAAATCGAAGTCGATCTGTTCGGGGCTCATCCGGCCCGCGGTATTCCCGGACGCCTGATTTCCTACAACCTGAAAAGCGACGTGGGCTTGGTTGCCATTCGGCCACCGGGTCCCGTAATGGCTGCCCGTGTGGCTCCGGCCGCCGACGAGCCTGGCCCAGGCAACTTGGTCGTTAGCCTCGGCTGCAACCATGGCGAACGTCCCACGGCGATGCACAGTCGGATTACTTCACTGAATCGCTATTTAGGCCCCCCGAACCTTCAGATTTCCGGACAGTCGGTCGAGGGACGCAGCGGCGGAGGAATTTTTTCCGCGCAGGGCCAGGTAGTGGCCGTGTGCAATGCGGCCGATCGCACCGACAACGAAGCCTATTGCGCCGCCCTGGCGTCGATTCACAGCGAACTGGACCGTGCGGGACTATCGCACATCTACCGTGAGCCGATGTCCGCACCACCGATCGATCAAATGTCGCCTGCTCCGCGCGGAGCGCTCGTGGCAGTTACCCCACCTCCAATGCCCGAGCAGATGCCGATGTCGGCAAATGCCGCAGACAATCCCTCGTCGCCGTTGCGTGCGGCAGCGGCAGAGTCGTCCCAGCCGGCACCGATGACGGTTGCCGAGCAAGCGGCACTCAACGAAATCCGTCGCTTCCTTCAGCAGGGAGCTCAGGTTACGTGTGTCATCCGGCCAGCCAACGCTCAAGAGCGCACTCAGGTAATCATGCTCGACAACGTCTCGCACGAATTCCTCGAACAGTTGGCCTCCGGCGGAAACGTGATGGGCTCGCGGCAACTGACCTCAATGGAGGTACCTCGTGAAACGCCGGTATCACGCGATTCCGGTGCTAACGGTTCTGTCGGTCCAATTGGTGGAGGCTTGCCGCAACTACCGGTGGCCCGTCGGTCGGATCGTATCGATTGGGCCGGTAAAACGCCCGGCTGGCGAGCCAGCAACTTGCGGTAAACCATTCCACGGCCGCACGGCGTTCTGCGCCATTGTGCGTCTCCACCTCGGTTTCGACGCTTGGCCTGGGTTGCATCGCGTCGTCACGATGCCTGCTCAACCCGTTTGATCGGCCTATTCTGTCCTAGCGCTTCGTCCCACCGAGATCATACGGGCGCCATGCCCACGGCAATGGGGCAATAAATACGTCTTCCACTGCGACCATGCCCACGTTGCCGTGGGCATGGCACCCAACTCGGCACCTAACTCGCCATCTTGAATTTGGCAGGGTAGCAGTGACTTCTGCGTAAGTGGCAATCGTGTAGCCACCCCCTCGCGTACAGGGAGACGGCCACCCCCGCCACTTAGTCATCTCCGACGGAGATGACCTATAGTTGTCTTGGTGGACTCGTGGAAAGGTGCCGCGAGGACGCCTGCTTCGATTGAAGCCGCTCGATTTTGGCGTCAAACGCCTGGGGCGGCTGACTTGGCATGAATGAGCTTCGATTGAAATCGTCTGCAGTGCCTATGCCTTGGAAATCGCCGGAGAGCGACCGTGGTCGTGTTGACGCTTATCATCGGTACGCTGAACATCGGACTCGGCTTTGCGCTGGCGGTCTATCTAGGCTACGGCCCGCCCAGCCTGAGGTGCGTCTGGGACACGCCGCTTGTGGCGATACCCCGTCGCCGGCGTGTGGTGGTCGCGGAAGAGTCTGACGAGGAGCCGGATGAAGAGCTGGACGAGATTGCCGAGAAGTTCACCAGCGATTGCCTGACCGATCTTCTGGAAATGGACGAAGAAGACGACCTGGGCGCCGACATGGAAGTCGAGGACTACGAGGATCCCGAAGAAGAGGCCCTCGCCGAGCACATCGATCCTAACCGACCAGAGATCTGGGACCTCAACGAAAAGTATGTAGAAACGGCCGTATTGAAGTTGAACATCGCCATGATGAAGAGCGGTGTTCGAGCAACCGAAATCGATACGTCGCTCCGCCAATTGCAGGGCAAAACCACCAAAGAGTCTATCGAAGGTTATCACAAACAACTTGTCGAGGACTGCGAAGTCTACTTAGCCGAACAGGCGGAGTTGGCCGAGAAGTTCCGCACGCGCATCGGCGAGATGGGTGAATTGAGCGATCTCGGAGAAGAGATCGAGATGGCCAACTTGGAGCAGGCGGCCCAAGTGGAAACCACCCTCAGCAATCTAAAACACATGGATTTCGAGAGCGACCTGGAGGCCGCCAACATCCGGCTGCTCGAAGAGATTGGCAATCTGCGTTACGCTCGACACAAGCTACGCGACAATCAAGACATGGCGTTCGTGGCCATTGCACGATACGAAGGTCGCCTTGGCAAGGTAGAAAAGCAACTCTATGACGATCCGCTCACCCGGCATCGCAACCGCATCGGCACCGAAGCCACACTCCATCAGTGGTGGCAACAGGGCCGTCACAAGTCGCGGCAGATGTCGGTTGTTTTGTTCGATTTGGACAAGTTCACCGAGGTTAACGAAAAAGTGGGGCCGCAGGTTGGCGACCAGATTATTTCCCAAATCGCGCAACTGATCGACAACGAGCGAGGGCAAAGCGACTTATTGGGGCGTTTCTCCGGACAGCAATTCCTTTGGGTGATGTTCGACGTCGGTCCCCGTACGGCCGCCAAAAACGCCGAAACGATGCGGCAAGCACTCGAGAGGACCACATTCCTCTCCGGCAAACCAAAAGAAAAGATCTCGCTGACCACATGTGTTGGTGTTGCGGAAGTTACACCAGAAATTTCACTCGAAGATACGCTCAATCGCGTTCAGGCGTGCGTTAAAGCGGCCAAGAAGCACGGCCCCAACACCGGTTGCTTCTACGAGAAGGACGGCCCCGAACTGATCGAGTCGCCGAACTTTGGGGCCGAACACCGAGAAATCGCCTTACTGTAGGATTCCTTTTATGTTTGACGAAGTTGACCTGTTCCACCGCGCCGAAGCGCTGCAGGAAAAAAATGACCTCGATCAGGCGATTGCCACCTTCAGTGAGGTGATCAATCTGAATCCCAAGTACATCGAAGCCTACTTCAGCCGGGGAAACTGCTACGAGGAAAAAGGCCAACACGATGTTGCCATCGAAAACTACAACGCCGTGTTGCGGTTCGCGCCGCAGGAACCCGTGGCCTACTACAACCGGGCACACGCGCACCTGAAGTTGGGCGATGTCGACAAGGCGGTCAACGATTATAACGAAGCCATTCGCCTTAACCCCCGCTACTCCAAGGCCTACTACAACCGGGGGTTTATTCAGCGCAAGCTCGGCCGACTCGATGAAGCGATGGCCGATTACTCGGCCGCCATCGAACACGACCCGAAGGATGCCGACTCCTACGTCTCTCGTGGCTTGGTCTACGCAAGCCAAGGAGAATTCGACAAGGCCATCGCCGACTACACCGAGGCCATTCGGCGCAACCCCAAGCATGCCGAGGCCTACGGGAACCGAGCCAATGCCTACGAAGGAAAGGACGACCACGAAACGGCCCTGGCAGACTACGACGAGGTCGTTCGACTTTCGCCTCGAGACCCCAAGGCCTACTCGAATCGCGCCATCGTTCACTACAAAATCGAGAATTACGATCAGGCCATCGCCGACTATTCCGAAGCCATCCGGTTAGACCCTCGCAACGCAAAGATCATCTGTAGCCGCGGTATCGCCTACTCGAAGAAACGCCTCACCGAGAAGGCGCTGGTCGACTACGACGAAGCCATCCGGCTGAATCCCAAGTATACCGAGGCCTACGTGTGCCGTGGTATGGCCCGAGCGGCCAAGGGCCAACGCGACACGGCCCTGGAAGACTTCACCCACGCCCTCGAACTCGACCCGACGCTGTTGCGGGCCTATTATCAACGAGGCGTATTGCACGGCTATCTCGGCAACCTCGACTCGGCAATCAACGATTACAGCAAGGTAATCGAAATCGATTCCAAGAGCGCCAAAGCCTACTGCCATCGCGGCGTGGCCTACACGAAGAAGCAAGAACTGACCACGGCGATGGAGGACTTCACCGAAGCCATCCAACTCGACGAACGGTACGCCAGCGCCCACTACAACCGAGGTCTTGTCCACGTGATTCTGGGCAAGTTCGACAACGCCATCGCCGACTTCACTCGGGCAATCCAACTCGATCCCAAAAACCACCGCTCCTACCAGAGCCGTGGCTTGGCCTACGACCGGATGGGCAACAAGGAAAAAGCTAAAGCCGATCTTGCCCAAGCCAAACAAATCGCGGCAGCACGTCGGTAGCCGGCCGGCAATACACGGATTTTCGACCCTACCACCCTCGTTCCCAAGTTTCCGTTTGGGAACGCCCTTCCACGAAGATCCGTTTCCTTAGCCCCGTCCCCGCCGTGTATTCACGGCGGGGCCAATATCCCTTACCCCAAAAATCCCGAACCCTTTACAGGTCGTTCGTCATCCGGTCGTAGAATCCCACGTAGTCGTCGATTTGGTTGCCCGCTCGGGCGGCGATAGCGTCGCGGGGATGTTCGTTGAGCTGACCGGTGATCATGTACTGCACGTAGGGTCCCCACTCGATCTCGCGGCTCAGCGGCACGAGTTGGGTCTGCAACACTTCGAAAATGGGACGGAGCTTAAACTTGGGGTTACGGAGGAAACCGATCAGCAGTTCCATCGGACAATTGCCGGCGCCGCGTCCCAGGCCAGCCATCGAGGCGTCGACCCGGTTTGCTCCATGGATGATCGCTTCGATCGTGTTGGCAAAAGCCAACTGCTGATTGTTGTGGGCGTGCATGCCCACTTCTTTGCCACGGTCCTTGCCAAACGCCAGGTATTTTTTCACCAGAATTTCAACCTGCTCGGCATACATCGCGCCGTAACTGTCGACCACCACAATCACCCCGGCCGGCGTTTCGGCGATCTCCTCCAACACTTGGTCTATTTCCAACTCGGTGTTCGTCGAGACGGCCATCAGGTTGGCGGTTACTTCGTAGCCCCGGTCGTGGGCTGCTTTGATCATGTCAACCGCTTCGGCCACCTGATGGGCGTAGAACGCCACGCGGATAGTATCCAGCGGGCTTTGCTCTTTGGGCAAAATCTCGGTGCGCCAGTCCGACTTCCCGGCATCGGCCATGGCGGCCAGCTTCAGCGAACTGTCGTTCTCGCCCACGATGCGACGAATGTCCTCCTCGTCGCAATGCTTCCAGGCCCCGAATTGATCCTGGGCGAAGATCTTCTTGGAGTTCTTGTAGCCGATCTCCATATAGTCGATGCCGGCTTCCACGTTGGCATCGTAAACCGCCTTAACGAAGCCGTCGTTGAATTGGTGGTTGTTAATCAGCCCACCATCGCGAACAGTGCAGTCGAGAACCTTCAGTTCAGGGCGATACGTAATCCACGGGGCCGCACACACGGGCAACTCCTCTGGCACAGGAAAGGAATATGGAGGGTAAATTCGGCAAGACGTTCATTATGTTTACCCCGTCTGGGGATGTCAATTTACACCCCTCCAAAGACGCAGAAAACCCGGCCTGGCACCAGAACTGACCGCGGCCAAGATGCCACTCGACGAGTTGCCAACAACCGTCGGAAGTCTTCGCTAAGGGATCGTCGGGTGGTACTCCACGAGTCGTTTCAGGGGCTTCTTCTTACCTAAATTGCGTAGCAAACGGCGTGGTTGCCGTAGCGACACGAAACGACAAATCGCCCGGATTTCACCGCCCGAAAACCCACCAGCCACTCGTGTGTTTTGAGAGAAAATGGCCTGCTAGACGCCTTTTTTCGAGTCCGGATTCCGGCCCATCCCATCCGGCCGTGCCGCCAGTCGGGTTTGTAGTGGTCATCCAACCGGTCACCTCCCCATTTAGTCAACGAATCCGCGTGGTTTCTTTTGCGTAGGCTACACAGGAAAGGTAGACTTTGCGGCTGGCCGAGGGGCAGGAAAGTTCTCCGCTTTTTTCTGTTTTACCCAGATGGAACAGTATATTTCCCGCCGATTTTCCTAACATGAGGCGCCGCGATCCTCTGGTCCTCTGGAGGTATCGCGTGCCATTCCGGCACGAGCGATAATATGATCTCACCCCCGCATGAAACCCACCCCCCAGAGAACGGGGTACCGGCCGCCAACCAATTTGGGCTCAATCCCCCGTTGGCCAGGTTGTTTGAACGCGTGGCGTTGGAGCAGTTGCAGGATGCGGCGGAACTACTGCGCCGGGGCGTGACAACCGCCAGTCTTTTTGCCTTGCTGAACAACGCACGGCGACGCCTCGACAAAACGGTGGCGAGTCTGCCGCGTGCTGACGAGAGAGCGTGTGCCGTCAGTTGTGCCTCGTGCTGTTATACGACCAGCATCGATATGACGCCCTTGGAGATCCTCGTACTGGGCGAACACCTCAAGACAACCTCGACCCCCGAGCAACTGGCAACCATTCGTCGGCGGTTGGCCGTGGCCGTCAAGCGGCGGCAGCAACTCCCGTTGGCCGGACAGCAAACGACTCGCCTGCGCTGTGGCCTTCTGAACGAGCAACAGCAATGCGACGCCTACGGGCTTCGGCCGTTGGCCTGCCGCGGCGCGTTTTCGTTTTCTGCTCGCGCTTGCCAGGCTGCGCTGCAGGGAACCGCTGGTTGCGAAGAAACCAACGACGCCCTCGATACTTCGGCCAAGGCGTCCACGATGGGCGTATTTGCCGCGATGCAGTACGCACTCACCGAAGTGGGCCTCGACACAAACCTCTACGAACTCAACTCCGCATTGTTGATGGTATTGAACACCGACGACGCCTTTTCGCGATGGATGCGCGGCGACGACGTGTTTGCCGATTGCCTGTGTCTCGACGCCCACTGCCCGCCGCGAACGGCACCATTGGCTTGCGGTGTCGGCGAGTTACCCATCGCGGCGAGCAATCTGTCTGCTCGTTAGCACGAATTTCTGACAGCCGGTACCCTATGTCGAACAACGGGTGCCAGTGGCGGCTTGCCCGACGCTGCAGAAGCAAAGGCAGGCGTTTCTTCCCATGGCACCCAGCACACTCATGTCGTGAGTGTTTGCTGTCGCAGCCAACGCTCGATCACTGCCAGCACGTAGTCGACCTGTTCGGCCGTCAGTTCGCGGCCTGGCGCAATGCGATGCCATTTCTCAAGGCAGCCCCGGCAGCAGGTGGCTGTAGCGTGTTGGGCAATGAAGACGGGATGCCCTCGCATGGGCGTTTGCTTGCCGTCGTTCTTTGGATTGGCCGGTGCCAGACGTTCTTCGACGAACTTCCGCCCGTGCTCCAAAACCACGGCCAGCGTCTTTTCGACCAGATAGGTTTGTTCCTTCGGGTCGAGCTTCTGCCGCATGCGGAATTTGCTGCAATTCAGTGCGGCAAAGAGGTCGTCGAGATCTCGCATGGCAGTTACCGTGGGCATGCTGGAATCACAACGAACATGCCCACGCAAAAACGTGGGCATGTCGCTTATATCTGCTTGGGATCGACACAGCACTACGCCGCATCGTCGCGGTAGAGGATGATTTCGTCGATCCCGTCGCCGTCGAAGTCGCCCACGGCCGGCTTGTCCTGCGAACCACCTTGCTCGAAGACCTTGTCGTGGGCATCGAGCCGGTAGTCGCCATTGGTGTCCAGGTACCACGTACCGGCCCGATAGACGCCGATCTCGTCGATCCCATCGTTGTTGAAGTCGCCGACCACGGGCGTATCGCCGCGTTGGCCGTAGGCCACCTTAACGTCAGCGTCGCTCCAACGACCGTTGCCGTCGACGTCGAGGTACCAGTGCCCCTCGCGGAACACGCCGATCGAAGCCACGCCGTCGCCGTCGAAGTCGCCAGCCACGGCCTTGTCGCCGGCGGTGCCGAACTTGAAGACGTGGTCGATCAGGTCGCTGCGCAAATCGTTCTGCGATCCACGCTGCATCGACCGGTACCCGATGGCCGCATTGGCAGGATCGGGCGGCAGGTTCTTCGCGGCGCCCGTGGAGTGGTTCCCGGCGTCGGGCAAACCCGGCTCGGCGGCAATCGCCTTCGGATCGCCAATCCAGGAAGGCCCAAAGATGCCGATATCGGCCTTGCCATCGCCGTCCCAGTCGCCCACCACCGGCTGATCACCAGGGCCGCCGAGTTGGGCGAAGAAGTCTTCGCTATCCCAGATCCCGTTACCGTTGAGGTCGATGAACCACGCACCGTCGATGAAGACGCCCGCTTCGTCGACGCCGTCGCCGTTGAAGTCGCCCGTAATCGGTATGGCGCCCGGGATACCAAAATCAAACTGCCGCGAAACGGTGCCATCGGGACCCGTAAGTGTCCAATGGCCCTGGTCCACCGCCACGCCAGTCCAAGTGATTGGATCGAAATAGCGGTTCGTGGGATTCGTCAGCGAATCGGTTCCTTGCTGGCTACGGCGCGGCATGCCGGCGTTGATCACGCTGAGGTGCCACGTTTGGCCACCCGGCCCACTGGAGCCACCCAGAAGCGGCTCGATCTTATTGTAGATCACCAGCGGCCGGCTTATTGATTGAGGCGGCGCACTGTAGACCGGCGGAGGCGTAACCGGATCCGGGTCGCGGTTCGGCGGAGTGGGCGGAGGAATAATCTTGGGCGTGTCCTCTTGGTAAACCACTTCGCTGAAGTTGTTCGACGAAGCGTGCTCGCCCATGGCCAGAGGAATTCGCACGATGGCGTCGTCCTTAGGATCCACGGCAAGCATGCCCAACATCATCGGATCGAGATTGTCCGACGGATTGATAGCGATACCGCCGGTAGTGCCAGGTGTGTCGACGCCATCGACGTACTCGCTGGGGTGCTCTTCGAGAACCGTGTACAATCCCGGTTCGAGCATCGTGAACTCGTAGTAGCCGTTGGCGTCGGTTACGGCGGTAATCGGGTTGCCCTGAGAATCTTGTAGCGGAGCACCGCTGCCGTCGCCAAGGGTCAGTACCACGCCGGCAATGGGTGTGTCATCGGCCGTGAATTGGCCGTTGCGCACCGTGGCCGGATCGGGCAGCGTCTCGCCGGCCGACACCTTGATGGTGTCGCCATCCTGGAACACGTAGCCAGAGATTTTCGCCGGCGTCATCTCGCAGAAGTTATACTCCGTGGCGTCTTCGCCGGAGCCTAACTCGACCTCGGAAATGCGATCTCCAACGACCACACCACCGGCCGACCCGGCGTGGGTCTTGCCTTGCAGGTAGTCGGCCGGTTGGATTTCTTCCACGCCATAGGTCCCCGGCGCCAGATTGTCGAAGACGTAACGTCCTTCGGCGTCGGTAGTGGTTTCGGCGATTCGGTTGCCGTCGGCATCGAGCAGGTAAACGGTTACGCCTTCGAGCAACGTTTCGTCCGGATCGACGATGCAATCGCCGTTGAGTTCCGCATGCACCTGGCCCTGGATGCTGGCCGGTCGCAGTTCGCCGAAGTTGTAATACCTTCCGAGCACGGCAGAGCCCAACACGGCGCCGGTAATCTGATCGTTGCCGACGGCCGTACCGCCAGCGTCGCCGGGCGTGTCCTGGCCGTCGTAGTAGCCCTCGGGCTGGACCTCCCTCACGCCGTACGTGCCGGGCTCCAAAACGTCGAAGCGATAGTAGCCGCCCGCGCTGGTCGTGGCGGTTTGGCCCGTGGAATTACCGGCGGCGTCGAGCAACTCGACGGTGACACCCTGCAAAGGCGTCTCGCCAGAATCGAACTGGCCGTTGTCGTTGTCGTCGACATAGACAAATCCAGAGATCCCGGCCGGCGGAGTTTCGGTGAAGTCGTATTCAATGGCATCCGTTCCGACGGGCAGAACGACGTCGATGATCGAGTCGGGCGCCGAGAGCGTACCGCCGAGCGACCCGGCGTAGTCGGCGCCGTCGTAGTAGTACTCGGGCTGTGTTTCACTGACGCTATACAACCCGGTGGCCAGCCCGGTGAACTCGTAGTAGCCGGCCGCATTGGTTTGCGTGGTTTCGATCACATTGCCTGCCGCGCCGAGCAACTGAAGAGTAACGCCCTCGATGGGCCATTCATCGTCGTCGAGTCGGCCGTTGCCGTTGATGTCGGCGTAGACCGTTCCGCTGATGCTGCTGGGAGGCAGTTCCCCGAAGTCGTTATTGATCGACTGTGTTCCGCCGAGTAGTTCGATATCGATGATCGAATCGGGAGCAAGCCTCGAACCGCCCGCCGAGCCGACATGTTCGGCACCGTCAAAATACCCCTCAGGCTGTTCTTCCTCGACACCATAGGTGCCGGGAGCCAAGCCGTCGAAGAGATATTCTCCGTTGCTGTCGGTCGTGGTGGTTGCCAGCACATTACCCGAAGCGTCCAGCAAGTGGACCGTTACGCCGGCCAATAATTCCTCACCGTCGTCGAGCCAGGCGTTGCTGTTGCTGTCGGCGTAGACATGGCCGCTGATGCTGCTGGGCAGAAGTTCGCCAAAGTCGTAGTCGATCGCGTCGGTCCCGCCAAGCAGCGTGATCTGGGTGATCGAGTCGGGCGGCGCGAGGGTCCCGCCCTCGGAACCGACAGATTCCGCGCCGTCGTAGTAGCCGTCGGGCTGTTCCTCATAAACCCCGTAGGTACCTGGGGCCAGCCCGTCGAAGCAATACTCGCCGTTGGCGTCGGTCGTGGTCGTCGCCAGCGTGGCGCCCGAGGCATCGAGCAGACGCACCGTCACGCCGGCTAATCGCTGTTCGCCGCTGTCGAGTTGTTCGTTGCGATTTGCATCGGCATACACCCGACCGCTGATCGTGCTTGGTGGCTTTTCGCAGAAGTCGTAGCTCACGGCCACGACGCCGGAGCCGAGCGAAATGGCGGTGATCGAGTCGGGGTCGACCAGTGTTCCTCCTTCGGAGCCCACGCGGTCGCCGCCGTCGAAATAGCCATCGGGTTGTATTTCATGAACCGAGTAAACGCCCGGGTGCAGGCCGGTGAAGACGTATTCGCCGTTGGCGTCGGTCGTGGTGGTGGCCACCACTTGGCCCAATTCGTCGAGCAACTCGATGGTTACGTCGGCCAAAAACTGCTCGCCCGGATCGTAGAGGCAATTGCCGTTCGTATCGGCATGAACCCGGCCGCTGATGCTTGCCGGCATCAATTCGCCGAAGTTGTATCGCTGCCCCGTCTGGCGGCTGATCAAACGCAGATCGTCGATCTGATCGCCCGGGTTTTGCGCGGAACCGCCCGCGGTGCCGGCAACGTCCGTGCCGTCGAAATATCCGTCGGGCTGTACTTCACGAATCCCGTAGACGCCCGGCGGCAGGTTGTCGAACTGGTAATAACCATTGGCGTCGGTCACAGCGGTCGTGCCGGTGGGCTTGCCGTCGGCGTCGAGCAGTTCGAGCGTCACTCCGGCAATGCCCGACTCGGTGGAGTCCATCGTGCCGTCATCGTCGGCGTCGTGATAGACGTAGCCCGAGACACTCGCAGGCAACGCTTCACCGAAGTCGTTGCCGATGCTGTCTTCCCCGCCGTCGAGCTCGATGGCGCTTAAGGTGTCGGCGTTGCGAACCACGCCGCGGATGGATCCGTCGACCGTACCGGCCCGGGCGCCGACGCTATAGTATCCGTCGGGTTGTGTCTCGGCGATCTGGTACGTGCCGGGCAGCACGCCTTCGAACAGGTAGTGGCCGTCGGCGTCGGTCGTGGCAGTTATACCGGTAGCCACGTAGGTGCCGTTTTCCATCCGCAGGAGCGTCAACTCGACGTTCTCGATACCCGGCTCACCCGTGTCTTGGGTATTGTCGACGTCGATGTCTTCATACACCGTGCCCGCGATGGTGATCGGCAACGGCGTTTGCTCGACCGAAAAGATCGCTGCAGCCGTGTAGACCGGCCCAGGCTCTGCCGTGGGCGGCATATAGGAACTTGGCGGCTGGTAGTCGTCGTTCGGCAGATCGAGTCCCGAGTCTTCGAGGCGGTTGTCGTAATAATCGAGAAATAGGTCGGCGCCCGTGGTCGTGTAGAAATGCGGGGCGGCAAAGGTGGCTGACAATACGGAGGCCTCGAACTCATTGCCTTCGGCCACGGCGTTAGCACTTAGCGCGCCGCGTTCGTCGACATCGATGCTAAAGGCAAACTTCTCCCCGGCGTCGAAGCCGGTGAAGCGAAAGACTAGCTCAGTACCGCCGTCGACCACTTCGTAGGAGTAGGAGTCGATACCCGAACTGTCGAGGACCACCAGCGGATTGCTTTCGAAGGCGCCCTCGCCTCCGGCCGCGATATCGAAGAAGACATCGCCAATGCTGAGACCGTCGCCGTATTTGTCGGTGTCAATCCTCAGCTCGGTCAATTGGGTTCCTTCGGCGCCGCCGACGAAGGTGATCTCGACGACATCGCCGACCTCATCTTCACCACTGCCATCTTCGAAATAGACCGCGCCGATCTGGATGGGCAGGAAATCGGCGGCCAATAGCCGGCGGGGCTCCATCTGCTCGAACCGGCAACGGCGCGACCGACTATTCGGTCCGGAATGCTGGTTGGACGATCGGGCGCGACCACTCTTTTCAGCACGTTTCGAGTGTCTACGTAGCAGGCCCACGACAACCTCCCTGTCGTTCGTTGGTAGGGCATCTCACGGCATATTGGTGCCAAGCTTTTGTGAGAGTCCCTCAAATGATGGTGTATGCGTCAAGTTTTCAATGACTGGGATGAAAACGGGACGGGTCTAACTTTTTAGGAAGCAACACGTATTGGACAACCTTCACTCCGAAAGATCAGACCTGTCCCGTTTTTCGTCTCACCCCACTCGAAATTCCAGGATTGCCACTGCCTTAGCGCGGCGATTGTGTTTGGCCGGCGTTTGGCCGGCGGGTCATCTCGGGCGTTTGCTGCCCAGCGAGTGTCCACACGCGAACCGTGGTATCGAAACCACCGGAAAACAGCTCGCCACTTCGGGAATTGAAGGCCAGCGAGGTGACGGTTCCCTGGTGTCCGGCTAAATGGCGTTGGGCTTCGCCCGATTCGACGTTCCACAAGGTGATCGAGTTGCCCGTCCCGGCGGAGGCCAAAACCTGGTTGCCACAGAACGTTAATGTGCGGATCGAGCCACTACGGTGTGGCAGTTGGCGTAGAAGTTGAGCGTTTCCAGCATCGAACAGGCGAATGGTGCGATCTTCGCCAGCCACGGCCAGTCGCCGTCCGTCGGGCGAGTAGGCGATCGCCCAAATACGTCGGCGCGGTCCCGGCAAATCGGTGATTCGTTCCCCCGACTCGACATTGACAATACGAACCACTCCCGCTCGTCCGCCGACGGCCAGGTATTTGCCGCCAGCCGAGAATGCGGCCGCGCGAATATCGGCTCCCGGGGCTTCAAACTGGCTTTGGAGCTTTCCCTCGTCGGTGTCGTACAGAAAAACCTTGTCGCCAAACCCGGCTGCCGCCAATCGGCTGCCGTCGGGGCTGAAGGTGAGCGTTTGAATGGTATTGGGTTGAGCCGGCAATTTTTTTGGTCGATCGTTGCCATCCAACGTCCAGAAACGGATTTGGCGATCGTCGCCCGCGGTGGCCAGGACTTTTCCTGCCGGATGCAGTGCCGCAGTACGGACCCAGTCGGCATGCGACGCACGCATGCCAAGCGGCTTTCCGTCGGCCGCTTGGTAAAGCCACACCAGATGGTCGTCGCCAACAACGATCAGTCGCTCCCCCAGTTGGTCGATGGCGACCGCTGAAACGACAGGAACTCGATCCGGCTGCTTGGGGTCGCCTACTTTGATGGTGCGTGTGGGTGCCATCGTAGGCACCGACTGGGCAGGACACACGTCGGACTTCAGCCACGTGATCCCCAGGATCAGCAACAACACCGGGGTAAATCGTATTTTTGCCATCTTTCTCACCCAAAATCAGTTAGCGTCGCGGTGCGGATTCCGAGCCCGGTTCCTGCACGCATCGGCGGCAGGCTTTCATTTCTCATCGGCTGATTCGGCCCGTCGCCCTATGCGATCTTTCCGTAAAATACTGACAAGGTAACCCGGGGTAAATACAAAGAATTTAACGGCGATCGAAATAGGGAAAAGCGCAAAAAGACGGCCGCAAACCGAAGGTTGCGGCCGTCAATGGCTGATCAGCTTGGCTTTACTGGTGCCAGGGACAGCTTGTCTGTCCCTGATACAACAAGGGCGGGCCAGCCGCCCATGGGCACCCGCTTCATTCACCAGAGAAGAGAGCCACCCGAATGCGTTGACATTTTTGCCGTTACTTCCCTGGTTCCCACGCTGCGGCGTGGGAACGAGGAAATTCCTTGCTTTGGCGAAGCACTACCGCTGAATAAGCGGGACGAACTTCCGCTGCGATGAGCCCTTATAGAGCTGGCGGGGGCGGTGAATTCGCATTCCGCCAGCCGTGGTATGCATCTCGCGCCAGTGGGCAATCCAGCCCGGCAGACGCCCGAGCGAAAACAACACGGTAAACATCTGCTTGGGAATGCCCATCAAGCTGTAGATGATGCCAGAGTAGAAGTCGACGTTCGGGTAAAGCCGCCGCTCGATGAAGTACTCGTCGCTCAGGGCGACTTCTTCCAACTCCTGGGCAATCTCGAAGATGGGATTCAAGTGCGACTGCTTGCTGAGCAGTTTGTGGCACACATTCTTGATAATCCGCGCCCGGGGGTCGTAGTTTTTGTAGACCCGGTGACCGAAGCCCATCAGGCGGAAGGGATCGTTGGGGTCCTTGGCTCGATCGATATAGGAGCCGAGGTTACCGCCGTCGGCGTGGATCATTTCGAGCATCTGGATACACTCTTCGTTGGCCCCGCCGTGCAATGCCCCCCAAAGGGCGCAGATGGCAGCCGATGTGGCCGAGAAGAGGTTGACCGTGCTGGAACCCACCATTCGCATGGTCGACGTACTACAGTTCTGCCCGTGATCGGCGTGCAGAATGAGCAGCAGATTCAAGGCATCGACGAAATCGGGGTCCATCTTGTAACGTTCGCTGGGCACGGCGAACATCATCTGGAGAAAATTCTGGCAATACGTCAGGTCGTTTCGCGGGTAGATGAACGGTTGCCCACACGACTGTTTATAGCCAAACGCGGCGATGGTCGGCAGCTTGGCCATAAGCCGAAAGATGGCCAATTCTCGTTGTTCGGGGTCGGCCGGTTCGAGAGCATCGCTGGCGTAGATCGCCAAGGCCCCGACCACCGAACTGAGGATGGCCATCGGGTGGGCGTCTGGCGGGAAACCGGCGAAAATCATTCTCATTCCCTCGTGCAGCAGCGTATGACGCCGAACACTGGCCCGAAACTCCTCAAGTTGTTCCGGCGTGGGCAATTCGCCGTAGATTAGCAGATAGGCACACTCGGTAAACTCACACCGTTCGGCAATTTCCTCGATCGGATAACCACGATAGCGAAGGATGCCCTTCTCGCCGTCGATGTAGGTGATCTCACTGATGGTCGATCCGGTATTGGCGTAGCCGTCGTCCAACGTGATATAGCCCGACATGGCCCGCAACTTGGAAATATCGATCGCCCGTTCACCCTCGGTACTTGCCTCAATCGGGAGATCAATCTCCTGATCGCCAAGGATCAGGCGGGCATTTTCACACGTCATGGTCGTCCTCACTGTATCTCGGGTTGCCGTCGTCAAGAGGGTAACGCACCCCACAGAAGGCGGCAGGCTCGGGATTTGAAAAGCGCATCAGTTTACCAATGAAAGCAGATTGCGGCAAACGGTGCCTGCAGCCAGAAGGCCTAAGTGTTTTACACAAAGCCTGTTACGGCTTCGCCCTTAGCGAAAAAGCGTTTAGGCAGCGTGGAAAACAACGTGGGAAACGGGGACACCCTCGGGCCGATGCTTTGAATGGCGGTCGAAGAAATTCCCCGCGAGAGGTAAGCGAAACGACTGCGAGCGGCGAAATCGCAGAAAATTTCGTCGGCACAAAGTCTTTTTAACCCTGCTATCACCAATTGACATCCCACACCGTGTGGGGATAATTCGCCCATTCGCGATCTTTTTTTCTGTTTGTAGTGGATAGGAAGATTGCAGTTTTCTCAGTTGTCGACGCGGATTGGCCGAGTTATACTGGGTGGTTTAGTTTTTCAGTTGCGTACCCAGTCTGCGCATTCAAACCATCCTGCCAGAGAAGCTATGCGATTTCAGCTACTTGATCGCATTGTCGAGCTTGAGCCGGGCGTGAAGATCACGGCGGTCAAGGCGTTGACGATGGCGGAAGAGTATTTGGCCGATCATTTTCCGCAGTTCCCGGTGATGCCGGGAGTGCTGATGCTCGAAGCCCTGACACAGGCCAGTGCATGGCTCATCCGGGCCACCGAGGATTTCTCGCACAGCATGGTGGTCTTGAAAGAGGCTGCCAATGTGAAATACGCGCAGTTCTGTGAGCCCGGTCAAACCCTGACCGTGCACGCCGAGATTATCAAGTCGACAGACCACGAGACGAAGTTGAAGGCGCGAGGAATGATCGACGGTCGCGTGACGGTGGGCGGCCGGCTCGTGCTGAGCAAATACAATTTGGCCGACCGCAACCCAGTCCATGCCCGAATCGACGAGGCGACGCGACACGACCTTCGGCAAATTTTCGCCTTGTTGTACCAACCGGAATTGACGGTGTCGCAAACGCCGACCTCGACATAACACCTGGCGCACGCTGTAGAAATGGATTCGCGCCGATAAACGGAAAGAGCCAACAAGCGAAAAGAGATGGAACTGATGCGATTTGAAGGTAAGACAGCAATTGTCACTGGCGGTAGTCGGGGGATAGGTCGGGCGTGTGTGGCGCAGTTAGCCTCCGAAGGTGCCAAGGTCGCCATGATCTACCGTAGCAACCAGGAAGCGGCCGAAAGCCTGATTGCCGAGTTGGGCGACATTCCCGGCGAGATTCGTCCGTTGCAGGCCGATGTGGCCGATGGCCAGCGGGCGCACGCCCTGGTCGATCAACTGCTTGAAGAGTGGGAAACGATCGACATTTTGGTTAACTCGGCCGGGGTGGTGGCCGACGGCCTCATGGGCGCGATGACCGATGAACAGTGGCGTAAGGTCATCGATACCAACCTCGGGGGAACCTACAACTACTGTCACGCCGTTACCCAGCCGATGATGATGCAGCGTAGCGGTAGCATTATCAACCTGTCGAGCACGGCGGCCGAGTTCGCTGCCCGCGGTCAGGTCAACTACGCCGCCAGCAAGGGAGGCATCAACGGCATCACGCGGGCGTTGGCCAAGGAATTGGCTCCCCGCAAGGTGCGGGTCAACGCGGTGGCGCCGGGCATGATCGAAACCGACATGAGCCAGGTGGTTCGCGGGGTCGCCGGCGATATGATCAAAAAAGTAATTCCGATGAAGCGGGTGGGACAGCCCGAGGAAATTGCCCAAGTGGTCGCCTTTTTGGCCAGCGACGAGGCCAGTTATTTGACGGGCCAGATCATCCGGGTCGATGGCGGGTTGAGCCTCGGTGGCTACTAAAAATCTGTTGTGGTAGATGCGTATTTGCGTGTTCGCGCACCCGAGGCCGTCTGGCTGCCGGGAAGTATGTGAAGCAAACCAGTTTGGGAGATTGAGCGAGATGCCAACAAAGGACGAAATCTTCGAAAAAATCCAAGCCGCGTTGGTCGATGCCCTGGGAGTCGACGACGAGGATGTTGTTCCAGACGCCACGTTGGTGGGCGACTTGGGTGCCGAATCGATTGACTTTCTGGATATCGTATTCCGCCTCGAGAAGTCCTTCGACATCAAGATTCCTCGCGGCGAACTGTTCCCCGAGGACGTATTGACCGACTCGACCTACGTGCAAGACGGCAAGGTTACCGAAACCGGCTTGGCCGAACTTCGCAAGCGAATGCCGTTCGCCAACTTGGACGATTTCGCCAAGAACCCGGTGGTTCAGGACTTTGGTAGCCTGTTGACCGTGGCCGACATGTGCCGCTTCGTCGAGGGCAAAGTGGAAGTGACCGACTGAGGACGGTGACCGACCGAGAACACGGTCAAGCCGTGGGCGGGCTGAACCTCCCGAAGGACTGCTGTTATGCGCTGGTATTGGATCGATCGTTTCATCGAATTCGAAAGTGGACGCCGGGCCAAGGCGGTGAAAAACATCTCCCTGGCCGAGGAGCACGTCCACGATCATTTTCGTAATTACCCGATGATCCCTAGTTCTCTCGTCATCGAGGGAATGGCGCAAACCGGCGGCCTGTTGGTCAGCGAGTACAGCGAGTTCACCAAGAAGGTAGTCTTGGCCAAGGTCCCCAAAGTGAAGTTCTACTGCGAAGGCCTGCCAGGTGAAACGCTGACCTATACCGCAGAGATCGAGTACATCAAGGAAGAAGGGGCGATGGTCGCGACCACCAGCTACAAGGGGGACGTGCTCCACGCCGAGGCGGAGATTGTGCTGGCCCACCTGAACGACCCCCGGTTGGAATCGCTGTTTCCGCCAGAAACCTACCTGCGCATGATGCGACTGCTGGGGGCATACGACGTAGGAAAGGCGGCCGATGGCAGCCCCCTACAACCTCCAGCCCGACTGCTGGAATTGGCCGGTTTGTCCGAGGAGTGCTAGGGGCATGCCCCTATTACAACCCCGGTGATTTTTTTGTATCTGTACTACCAACACCATAGAACGTTGACCTCCTGGCGACTGTTTAGCAACTTGCCGGAAGCGGGTTCCCTGGGGTGCGGTAGTACTGGTTTGGTCGGCGGCATGCCGCCTTATGAGCGAAGAGTTCCCCAAGGAACCATACTATGAGACAGCGCGTTGTAGTGACCGGAATCGGTTGTGTGACCCCCTTAGGCGCGGAGATCGACACCATCTGGCGTCGGCTACTGGCCGGGGAGTCGGGCATCGGTTACACGACGTTATTCGACGCCAGTAACTTCCCCACCAAAATCTCGGCCGAGGTTCGCGATTGGGATGTCTCCGACGTCGGTGAAGATCCCGAAGACTGGAAGTACCAGGGCCGCCACACGCGGTTTGCCGTGGGAGCATCGAAGAAAGCCGTGGCCGACTCGGGCATCGATACAACCAAAATCGATCCCACTCGATTCGGTGTCTATCTGGGCAGCGGCGAAGGCCAGCAGGACTTCGATCGCTTCACCCAAATGATGGTCGCCGGACTGAAAGAAGGCAACGACCTCGACTTGGTCCCCTTCATCCGAACCGGCTTGGAGAACCTCCATCCGATCGCGGAACTCGAACAGGAACCCAACATGCCGGCTGGCCACTTGGCGAGCCTCTTTGGGGCCGAGGGACCGAATGTCAACTGTTTGACCGCTTGCGCCGCTAGCAGCCAGGCGATCGGCGAAGCGTCTGAGATCATCCGTCGTGGCGAGGCCGACATTATGCTCTCCGGCGGCACCCACACGATGATCCATCCCTTCGGCGTCACCGGCTTCAACCTGCTGACGGCCCTAAGCACCCACAACGACGAGCCAACCAAGGCCTCCCGGCCCTTCGATCGCAACCGCGACGGTTTCGTGTTGGGAGAAGGGTCGGGCATGATCGTGCTCGAATCGCTCGAACACGCCAAGGCACGCGGCGCACGAATCTACGGCGAACTGGTGGGCTTCGGCTCCACGGCCGATGCCTTCCGCATCACCGACACCCATCCCGAAGGTCGCGGGGCGATCAGTTGCATCAAGATGGCACTGGCCGACGCCGGGATCAATCTCGATGGTATCGACTACATCAACGCCCACGGTACCAGCACTAGCGTAAACGACAAGGTCGAAACGTTGGCCGTCAAACGCGTGTTCGGCGAACAGGCCTACAAGATTCCGGTCTCCAGCACCAAGAGCATGATGGGCCACCTGATTGCCGCGGCGGGAGCTACCGAAGTTATTTTCTGCTTGTTGGCCATCCGCGACAACGTGGTGCCGCCCACGATGAATTACGAAACGCCCGATCCCGACTGCGATCTGGATTACGTCCCCAACCAGGCTCGCGAGATCGAGTGCAATACTTGCCTGACCAACAGCTTCGGCTTTGGTGGACAAAACATCTCGCTGATCCTCAAACAGTTCGCCGCCTAGTCGAGGCGCGGTAACCCGCCTTCGATGATCACTGCGATATTCCAAGCCCACCGGCTGCAGCCGGTGGGCTTTTTTTCTTCATGGCTTCAGTTGCCTTCAATGCAAACATCGACAAACCCGAAAAGTCTGCCTTGCCGGCAAAGACCCCGGCGTTAGAAATGCCGGCCTGAGACTTCTCACTGGACTTTTTCACGCGACTACAATTCGCGACGAAATGGAGAGGGCGTTGGTCATCGATGCAAAAACCGACGAGTCATTTGCGACATTGCGGACTGGACTGGCACAACCAAACGCCCGCACTTCCAACCTATTGACGCTTGCCTAGCTAATGAGCGGAAGGCGACCAACGGGAGCCTGGGGTTCCAGGCGTTCGGCTTTCCGAAGCGGATCATTTTCAATGCAACATCAATAAAATGCCGTCGACTTTTCGACGAAGTTCAGCGACCATCGGAGTGCCGGTCCCTGGTGAAGGTGCGGTAGCGCCGGTTTTGTTGGCAGCAAAGCCGCACTGCGTTGGGTTTGCCTGCGGCAACGTTTTCTTGGGTAGCGGGGTGCCTGCGTATGAGGAAAACCTTGCGTCGACGCGGCGGGGCGTGCCGCGAAAAAAATTTTCAAGTCGCAATGAATTGGTGTGCTTAGGGTTATCGATTGGATGCCTATCGAGCGTTCGTCATTTTTGCGAATTCTCTTTTGACTTCGTGCCAGGATCGTGTATACGCTAAGTACTGGAGGACAACAACACAACGCTCAACGAGTCGATTCGGTACTCTCGTGTTGTTGTCGACGAAGTCGCACCTTTTTGAGTCCTAAGTAGCCAACACCAAGGGGCGATCAGCGGGAGCCGTGGGCTCCGCGAAAAGTTGCCGCCCCCGAATGCCTTTATCACGCAAACGGCAATTATCTACTTACGCGTTTGCCGTGTGTGTTTTTCGCTAACGTGGATTTCGAGACGACCAGTTACCCCGGAGCGCGGTGATGTCGGCCGCTGAGTTGCTAGTTGGTATCGTGCGGCACGATGCCACGAGACAAGCCCGCTTTCTGCCATGGGTATTTCCCTGGGGGTGTGTATTGGGAAAGCCGGCGGTGGCAACCGTGGGCACGATCTTCGGCCGTGGGCGTACTTCAGCAAGGTAGGGGGAGGGTAGCACGTCGACGCCGTGCTGGCCACCGCCGCCCCGGGGCAGTTTTTCGCTGACACCAAGGTGGCCAAGGGGGCAGAATTCCCTGCAAAATCCGCTGGTTTTTTTGCGGTTCCAAACCGTTGCCACTTTTCCTTTGTAACGTTGACCCGAATAATTTCTAGTGTACGGCATATGCCATGATCCGTCCTGTCGGTCCACTTCCCAACAGTTGGGTGCAGAGTCATAGCACCAAGCAGGTGCTAGCACAACGGGCGGGGCAATCGCTAATGCCTCAGGTCGACGAGGTGGAACGAGAACGGCAACTCCGAGCACAATACTACGACCTGCAACGCGGTTTGTCCGGCTCGATTATTGCCTTGCGGTATCGTCGGCGACGCCCGCCAGGGTAAACAGTTTGGGTTTTTTGTGGTCCTCACAAAAAGGAGATGTATGGTTCACGTGGTTTTGGTTCCCGCTTCGTTAACCCCGTAGTTAGGAGTTTTTCTCGTCGCTAATCTCGTGAATATCCACCGGCGCGTTTGTCGCTCAAAGACGTCTTGCCAATCCCGGGGATGAGCCCAAAGCAAGGGCCAGCCCGAACCACGTGCAGCGGCACGTTGCTCGTCGGAGTTGGCAGACGCGCTCGCCTGGATAACCTAACAACAAATCGTAGAGACTTGTCGAGCGTTTTCCGTCTACTCGAACAGACCAGTCATGGGTGGACGGCCGATTCGTGGGTGAGAAAATCCAAGGGGACGCAACTCTTGCGTTGGGAGTTGCGTCCCCTTGCAATTGAACTCCGCTCCATTCGCCCAGTTGATTACCCCTCGTTCCTTCACTGCAACATGGGAACAGGGGAAAAATGGACCGTACTCCGACTCTGCAATTCTTCCCTGCGACATTCGTCGCGGTCCTCGATTTCCCGGGCCCCAAAGTGTACATTCAGTAGAGGCCATGGTAATCCAACCTCTACTTTGATTGTTTGAACTTGCGATGCGTCGATGGTGGATACTCCTGTTGATCCTGCTGGTGGCCGGGGCGGCGATTTGGGGCTTTGGCTACCGCGAAAAGCTTGCCCGACAGTGGCACTGCTACCGGGTAGCAACTGCCGATTCGTTTGCGGACGCCCAGCAGGAGTTAGCTTGGTTTGAGCAGGAACCGCCATGCGACGTACGGCTGCGCGAGTTGGTCACCAAATGGGGTACTGGTAGTGCGCAGTTCGACTGGTACCTTGCCCGTCATCTGGCCGACCCCCGCTGTAGCGATGCGTTACGTCAGCATTTTGTCGAGCATCTCGAAGGCGACAAGGCGTTGGCCGATCGCTGGGCCCATTTCTGGCGTTATCGTGCCGTGATGGAACCGGCACGGCAAGTAGCCTCGGTGGTGACCTATCTCGACACGCTCTACGAAGCCGACGCCTCCCATCCGATCACTTGGCGCGACGTGCTCGATTTGCAGGCCGTGTTCTATTTGCTGGGAGAGCGGCAGGGCACCGGCTTGTCTCCGACGACTTGGCAAGAACACTACCGCGTGTGGCGCGAGACGCGTCGCAAGAAGGATCCCCCGATCACGCGTCCAGCAAAGCCTTTCGCCGACTGGCAGGGTCCGCCGCCGAAGTAGAAGGGGCGCCAGTGTTCCTCGCAGTACGAAGCCGCGCCCAAGGTGGCCGCGGCTTCGTGAATTCGCTTGAGTCTTATGACTCTTGCTTCAATTGGTTGCCAGGGCAGCTTGACCGCCCTTGCCGAATCAGGGGCAGACAAGCTGCCCCCTGGTCCCCGAAAGGTCGAAGTGGTCAGACCAACAGTTGGAACTCACGACTCGGGTACCCGCGGCTCGGGGTTGCGCGGCTCAGGGTTGCGCGGCTCAGGGGCCCGGAGAGCGTGGATTTTCGGCTAAGAAGTCGCGTGGCCCACGGGTGGTGTAATAGGGATAGGTAATCTGTCCCATGCCCTGGCCCATGGCCGCCGACGGATCGCAACCATTTCCACAACTGCCACAGTCGCCGGGTACGTCAGAACAACTACCCACCATGTATCCACCAGGCGCGTAGCCTCCGGTGTGGCGGCATCCGGCCAGACCAATCAAGACCACTACGACCAACATTGCAAACAGTACGTTTTTCATCATCCGACATTTCCTTTCTTCAGACGCGCTTCGACGGGCAATCGGCCAGTCCGAGCCGGCCCTCTTGACGCCTGCATCGCCGCAGCGCCCGTCCCCCCTCCTGAAAGAGTCATCGGCCCGACAACCGGCAGAGTCCAGAAAATCGGCAGAACCGCTGCGCCCAGCTCGATCGCTATGACCCCAACCCGGGGGCTAAGGCCCTAAAGTATGGTAAACTGGAGCTGGTGAGTTGAGTTTACGGGCAATCGAGCCCCCTTGGCTCGCTACAGGGACCGTTTGACATCGCGAAACGGAACCTTTCCCTCGGAGAATTACCAACTGGACGATCCCCGCCAAAATTGATACGTTGGGCGAATCATGGTCGCGTCGATCGAGTACATCGAGAAGGTTATTACCTCTTTTCAGCAGGCAACCGAAGCGAACCGGAACACACCGGGGCGGCTGGGGAACATCGTCGAAATCGGCCCGGAATTGGCCGACGAGGTGATGATAACGGGCGACCTGCACGGCCATCGGCGCAACTTCAATCTGATCCGGCGTATCGCCGCCCTCGCAGACCACCCTCGCCGGCACCTGATCCTCCAGGAAGTGTGCCACGGGGGGCCCACCTATCCACAGAACGGCGGCTGCATGTCGCATGCCGTGCTGGAAGACGTTGCTCGACTGAAAAACCAGTTCCCCGGCCAGGTGCATTTCATTCTCGGAAATCACGAACTGGCCGAACTGGCCGACTACCCGATCCAAAAGAACAAGCAGATGCTCAACCTGCTATTTCGGCTAGGGTTACAGCAGATGTACGGACCGGCGGCCGAGAAGGTCCGGCAATCGTTTTTCCCCTTCCTTCGGAGTTGCCCCCTGGCAGTACGGCTGCCACACGGGGTATTCATTTCGCATAGCATACCGGAGAACTGCGACACCCAGCCGTTCGACGCCACAATATTCGGCCGTGCCTTGGAAGATGGCGATTTTCTGGAGCGGCGGTCGATTTTTCGTCTCGTTTGGGGGCGAGACTACCGCCCGGAAAACGCCGAGGCCTTTACCGATACGGTCGATGCCCGACTGGTGATCAACGGCCACGAACCTTGCACCCAGGGCTACAATGCGCCCAACGAACGTCAGGTAATCCTCGATTGCTGTAGCGATCGGGGAGCTTACGTCATTCTGCCCACAGACCGACTCCTCATGCAGGAAGATGTCCTCGAACGGATCAAACCGCTGGCGTAGGGCCTCATTCGGCGTGTACCTTGGCAGGATAGTGCCAAAACGGCATATTGGGCACACGGCATATTGAGTGATACTGCAAATCGAGTGACATGGTCAGCGAGCCCCCTAGCCCCCGACGCCCCTTCCAATTCAGTCTCGCGTCGTTGTTGCTAGCAACCGTCTTGGTCAGCGTGCTGGCAGCCGCTCTTGGGGGGATGCTGCGGCGACGCTCGGGCCATGCCGACATGCCGCCGGGCTTCTTCGTGCTCATGGCAGCCATCGCCCCCATGGCCCTGATGGTGGGCATCAGCCTCTACCGCGGACTCGTGCGGTTGATCGACCGGCGTCGACGTCGGTGAGGGCCTGTGAAAACAGGAGGTCTGAGTGCCCCGGAGAGAATGGACCGCCTATCGCGGCCTCTGCAATTGGCATGTCGCTCTTGGTCCGCCGGCCCGATTTTGGTAGATATAGTAGGTGGTGGCGGTTTATGGCCGTTGCCCTTGCTACCATGTCTCTTTCGTCTGGGTAGGATCCCGGATTGCCTCTTCAAGCGAGAGCAAGAAACAGTTGCCGCATGCCCTCGGCCCCCCGGTCTGTTCGACAGTGCCAAGGGGATTCCGTAGCCGTGGGGAAATCGGTGATGGTTTCTAGGCTCAGCTTGATGCCACGGATGGATCGACTATGAGGAATTTCTCCCGGGTTTTGCGTCTGGCGCTCCGACGTAAGTTCACGTTTGCGGCGACCATCGTCTGTGCACTGGGTGTAGCCATTCTCTGGGGTGGTAATATCAGTGCGGTCTATCCGTTCGTCGAGGTCGTCTTTCAAGGCGAATCGCTTCAAGAGTGGGTCCAGGGCGAAATCGCAAAGACCCACACCAATCGGGCCGCATTGCAGGAAGAGATCGACCAGTGGGAAGACCAACTGGTTGAGGCCACGCCCGAGCAAGGCCGCAAACTGCGCAGTCACATCGAACTGGCCGAACACCGGATCACGGCCGAGGCGACTGCCGAGAAACGTTACCTGCAATTGCAGCCCTATTTGGAACGCTATCTGCCGCACGATCCGTTTACCACGCTGGCCGTGATCATTGTGTTGTTGCTTGTCGGCACGGTATTGAAAGACCTGTTTCTGATCGGCAACACCATCTTTGTCGCCCGACTGGCTCAGTTGAGTACCTTTCAGTTACGTAAGCTCTTCTACCGCCGTACGCTACGGATGAACCTCTCTACGTTTGGCGAAGAGGGCACGGCCGACCTGATGAGTCGGTTTACCCACGATACCGAAATCGTCGCCAACGGCGTGGTCACTGTCTTCGGGCGGCTGATTGTCGAGCCGATGAAGATGATGACCTGCCTGCTCGGCGCCGCCGTGATTTGCTGGCGGCTGCTGCTGCTCTCCCTGGTCGTGGCCCCACTGGCTGGTTTCTTAATCCAGTGGTTGGGTAAAACACTCAAACGGGCGAACCGTCGGGCGATGGAAGAAATGGCCCACATCTACGCCGCACTCGAGGAAACGTTCCGCGGCATCAAGATCGTCAAGGCCTTTACCAACGAACGACAAGAACGACGACGCTTCCACCACCGGAGCAAGCAGTATTACAAAAAGGCGATGCGCATCGCCCGTTACAATTCCCTCTCGCGCCCGATCACCGAACTGATGGGCATCCTCACCATCTGCTTGGCCCTGCTGGCCGGAGCGTGGTTGGTGTTGTCGAACGAAACGCACCTGTTCGGCATCCGCATGAGCGATCGGCCGTTGAGCTTGGGCTCGCTGCTGCTGTTCTACGGATTGCTGGCCGGGGCCGCCGATCCCATTCGCAAGCTTTCCGACGTCTTCACCCGAATTCAACGCGCTTCGGCCGCCGCCGATCGCGTTTACGACCGGCTCGACCGCGAACCGGAAATCCGCGATCCGCAACATCCGGTCACGCTCAAACGGCACCAAACCGAACTGACCTTCGAACACGTCGATTTCGCTTACGGCTCGGGCCATAAGGTGCTCAACGACGTCAGCCTGCGGATCCCCTTCGGCCAGACGGTGGCCATCGTGGGCCCCAACGGCTGCGGCAAGAGCACATTGGCCAACCTGATTCCGCGGTTCTACGACCCGGCCCATGGAACGGTCCGGCTCGACGGCATCTCGCTGAAGGATCTGCGACTGCGCGATCTCCGCAAGCAGATCGGGTTGGTCAGCCAGGAGACCCTGCTGTTCGACGATACGGTGCTGAACAACATCCGCTACGGCACACCCCACGCCACGCGTGAGCAAGTGATTGCTGCGGCCATTCAGGCCAACGCCCATCAGTTCATCGAAAACGATCTGGCCGACGGCTACGACACGATGGTCGGCGCCCTCGGCGGGCGGCTCTCCGGTGGGCAGCGTCAACGAATCGCGCTTGCCCGGGCGGTCCTCCGCGACCCGGCCATCATCATCCTCGACGAAGCCACCAGCCAGGTCGACCTGGAGAGCGAACAAGCCATCCAGGAAGTGCTGGAGGAATTCGTCAAGCAGCGCACGGCCATTATGATTACCCACCGTATGTCGATCCTCAGTCTGGCCGACCGGATCATCGTAATGCAGGCAGGCGAGGTGCTCGACTTCGGCACCCACGACGAACTGCTTTCGCGCTGCGACCTTTACCAACGGCTGCACCAAATCCAGTTCGACCAGTCGGACAGCAATGCCGACGCTGACGCCGACGAGTCCGACACCGACTCGCTGGCGGCGTAACGGGATCTTGGCTTTGCGGTTTCTCGTGCGGGGAAATCCTGGCTCGCCCGGGCTCATGTCCGCGTGACGGGAAAACCACCCTGGGCATACGCCCGCCGAGAGCCCTCCCCCCTCTCCGACGGAGATCGCCAAGGATCTCGCCGACCCGCATTGACACACGGGGGGGATCTCGGTACGCTGCCGCCTCAATTTCGGCGCTCCTCGTCTGTTTTCACGTCGTATGCAGCTTATCGCGAATCCAATTTCGCTCGTTCTGTCGGCCGCTTGTCTGCTGGTCGGCTGCACTTCCCCTTTGCAGAAAGGTCGGTCGCCGCTTGCGCCGGCCCAAATGTCGAGCGATAGCTGCGTGCTCGACATCTTCTTCGTCCGATTTCCGTTTGGCGATCCGGAGATCAATGGCTCGGTTTGGCGGGAGATCGACGAACAACAGATTCCGGCCCCGCTGCGGCAACGCCTGGCGCACAACGGCTTTCGCGCCGGGGTGGTCGGAGGCCAGATTCCCATCGCCCTCTCGAAGCTGCTGGAACTCGAAGACAAACCGGTGGCCACCGGCCAGCCGAATGAAACGAATCTAGCCGGGCTCGAGGAAACTCCCCGGGTGATGCGCCGCCATCTGCAAATCCGCAAAGGCCAACGCAGCGAGATCCTTTCTTCCGGCCTGCGGGAAGAGCTGGCCGTGTTGCTCTTCGATCGGGAAGGACTCTGCGGCGACACCTACAACATGGCCCAAGCCGTGTGGGCGGCAAAGGCCTTTCCGCAAGACGACGGTCGCGTCGAGCTCCACTTAACTCCCGAGTTGCATCACGACGAAGCGCGACAACGTTGGGTCGGCAGCCAAGGCATGTTGCGACTCGAAACGGCCCGCCCGCGTCGGGTGTTCGACGACATGACCCTTTCGCCCACCCTTTCGCCGGGCGACATGCTCGTGCTCAGCAGTTTGCCCAACCGCCAAGGCAGCCTGGGCCATCACTTCTTCACCGAAGACCACGACAAACTCGAGCAGAAGCTGCTGATCATCCGCCTGAGCCAAACGCAGCACGACGAACTCTTCAACCCGTCTGAGCCGCTCGACCTCTCGGCAATCGTCGAAGAGTAGGGCCTCGCACACCAAACGGATTGGGTGCCGTGGAGGGCGGAGTCCTCCTCGTCGGGTGTCACTGGCCGCTTGTCAACCAGTGAATACGGACTCCCCCGGCGGCCGAAAATTTTTTCTTTTCTCACCCAAGTTGATCACTGCACACACTTGGACTTGGGGGTATTTGTCCAACTAACCCACGCCGCGTTACCCCTTCCCGCCAAACGACTTACGCCACCGCCCACCAGCCCGATTTCCGGGCGAACAAATCACTGTTCAGCAAGTCCGGGCATTTCCCGCGTAAAGTCTTGGTGCAAAACGACTTAAGCGGCCGGCCAGAAAGTGCTATTTGCACAAAGGTGGCGCAGCGAGAAAACGGCCCACTCGTCTCTGTAAGTTGTTTTCTCGAAGCGACTTAACATGCAACCACTCGCCCGGCTAACCATCGACCAGCCCGGTCCGACGATTCATCTTGATGTCCCGCCAAGTAGGGTGCGTGCTTGCACGCACGCGGAATGCGAGTAGACTCTAGCGGGTGGGATAACGCACCACAGATGACGTAGTCAACTTCGGGATCGCATCACACATAAGGCAGTGATGAGCGCGTCACGCCGTCCGTTATGAAAACCAAGAGAATGTTGGGAACCAGATGTTCGTGGCTGTGTATCATGTTGCCAGCGCTGGGTGTTGGATGTGGCCAGCATCCATCGCAACAGCAATTGTCTCAACGACAATTGTCGGAAGCGTTGCCACTTCAACCTCATGAAGCACGCTATTCAACGAGAGCACGAAACTACTGCAGCCACATCTCGGAATGTCCTCTGGTGCTGTGCAGATAGAATATGCAGGTCCAGAGGAATGGATATCTCATGGATACGAGATTTGGCGGAATGGTGAAATCGTACAGCCAGTCAGTTGGGCGGGCAGTTCCATACGTACACCGTTTACTGGAAAGCTGACCGCGTCACTGACGGATGTTGGTCAATGCACGGATAGCCCGAGGGTCAAGCTAGTACGTCATCCAGCAAGTTTCTTCCGGTATAGTTCCGGGAACACTCGGCGGGCGTCGTTGTTATTGAAGGTCCAGTCGATTATGGCTTTGCGGCGATTTCGGTCGCGGGCCCAAGTCGCCGCATGACGTTGAACTTCTTCGATTGTAGGAATCCGTCGCCCGAGGCATTGCTTGGTCAACACGGAGATTTCAATTTCTGCCATGTTCAGCCAACTGGCGTGCTTGGGTGTGTAGTGCCATACGATGCGTCGCAGAGATTGCTTCGCTTTCGTAGCGTCAAACGTTTCGATGAGGGACTTTTCGTTGTGCGTGTTGAGGTTGTCGAGAACCAAATGAATCCGACGAGCCTTGGGATAACGCTGAAGCAGATCACGCACGAATCGTGCGAAATCGGCCCGTTTGCGATGACGCCGAGCCTGGACGAAGCGTTTGCCACCTTTCGGCTCAACGGCGACAAAGATACTGCACGTGCCGCAACGACGATACTCGTAGTCCTGCTTAGCCGCCTTGCCTGGTACGGCAGGCTTGAAGGGACACGTATCGTCCAGGAGTTGATACGGCTGCTCGTCCATGCAAATCAACGGTTCTCTCGGGTTGAACGCCTTTTCATACTGGTCGAGGACGTCCTCCATTCTGTCGCGAAACTCTTCGGTGAGTCTCGGAATGCACCATGTTTTTTTCGCCATGGCTTCATGTCGTGCTCTTTCAGCCACAACGCAACCTCGCTCTTGCTGATCGAATCGACGAAGCCTCGTTTCACGGCGTGCACGCAGAGTAGTTCCAGCGTCCAGCGGACGCGGCCCTCCGGCGGATCGCTGCAAGCCAACGCCACGACTTGCTGCTTCTGCCGTGGCGTAAACGTGGGCGGAGCACCGGATCGAGGGGCGTCGTACAACGCTTCCTCTAAACTCCCGGTACAGAACCGTTTACGCATACTGCGAACAGTTCGATCCGTGCAACCAACGTGTTCGGCAATCTCCTCATCCGTGAATCCTTCATCTGATTTCAGCAGAATCAAGGCACGCCGAACCACACGCACGGATCGCGTGCCGGTATGCACCAACTCCTGCAAATGCTGTCGGGCCTCGTCCTTGAGGCGTACAATGTGTTCCTTCATGCCGGTGCTTATACCACCGGAAACAATTTCATGGAAGGCGTACTAGTCCATGCGCTGATGACCGGGAAGGCTGGATACGGCGCTTGTTCTGCGTACATCGACAAATACACGCCGACAGATCGTGCCTGCGGTCCCAAGCAATTGCCCGAACCCGTGGTTGTGCGTGATGGGAGAGAAGTGGCCGTGTGGAGATATATGGTGGGAAACAAGAGCGGAATCAGTTCGGGGGAAGAATCTATCACCGAAATGGCCAAGCGAGTGGAATGGGCTTTTGTGCTCAAGGTCCGAATAGGAAAAGATCAAGGGAACCCGTAACAAGTAACGCAATGTGGGGCTCGGCCCCGATAGCGGCGGCCCGCTGCCACCCACCGTCCCCCTTCATTCGCCCCCATCCGCCCAGGGCGGGTCCCACTTAAAGAGCGTGGAGGGATCGGGGGCGATCGCGTACCCAAGCGGTTACACCAGTGCGTTGAAGACCATCAGCAGAAGCAATAGAAGCACTTGGACGACAAGCTGAAAGAGGTAACCCAAGGCGACCATTGGAACGACGGCCCAACCGTGCGGCGGCCCAGCACTGGCGGAGCCAGTGGCACACGTCAACAGTAAGGCCCGGGCGAGTTTTTTCGACGTAGGCGTCCATAATGGCATGACACCGTGATGATTTCCCTTTGGCCAAAACGACGATGGGTTCGTGTTGTTGTCGCCGCAGCGGTCGTCTTGTTGGTGCCGTACCTGTTCAGTCGACTCGCCGGTCCGTGGCGTTGTCTCTCAGTGTATTCGAAGCCGGCACCGGGAGTGTCGGAAAGTCCGGCGCCGAATAGGCCGCTTCGGATCGCCTGTTACAACATTGCCCATGGCCGTGGCATTGCCGACTCGAATTGGGCGGGCGGCGGTCCGGCCGACCGGATCGCTCGTCTGGAGCAGATTGCCGAACTGCTTCGCCAGATTGATGCCGATGTGGTGGTGCTGAACGAAGTCGACTTCGATTCGAGTTGGAGCTACTCGGTCGATCAGGCCCGATACCTGGCGCGAAAGGCCGGCTACGCGTATTGGGCCGAGCAGCGAAACCTCGACTTCCGCATTCTCACCTGGAAATGGCGTTTCGGAAACGCCCTGCTGTCGAAGTACCCCATCGAAAACGCACAAGTTGCTGACCTGCCCGGCTATTCGGCTTGGGAGACCATCTTGGCCGGCAAGAAACGTGGGCTGATCTGCGACATCAAGTTCGGCGATGACGTAGTCCGCGTCATCGGCGCCCATCTTTCGCACCGAAGCGAATCGCTGCGCGTGGATTCTGCCAAGTTGCTTACGGAGATCGCCGCCGACAGCACGGCACCAACCATCGTCGCGGGCGACCTGAATTCAACGCCGTCGGGTTTTCCCCAGTCGAATACCGATCCCACCGGGGCCAACGCGATGGAAACGTTCGACAACTCCGGCTATTTTCAGCGCACACCGTCGTCTCCGCCCGACACGGACGACGACCTGACATTTCATTCAGCCAGACCGTGTAGCGTGATCGACTGGATTCTTATTCCACGCCATTGGCAGTATCTGCGATACGCTGTAGAGCCGTCGGAATTGTCGGACCATCGTCCCGTCTACGCCGAAGTCGGGCCGATTCGTTCGGCAAAGAAATAACGTATTAACGTAGTTGACGTAGGGTGGGACGAGCAACGCGAGCCCCACCGATTTTCGTTATGCTCGTCACGTGCCATCGTCGGCCATTTTGTGAATGGACCAGATCCATTCGGCATTCGCACACGGTGAACCAGAATCGGGTTTGGCGGGGCTCGCATTCGCTCGTCCCGCCCTACCTCGTTGCGATTCGATACTGGGGTGAAAACCATGAACACCAAGGCAGTCAAAAAACTTTGGCCGTTGGCATTGTTGGTCGTCGGCCTGCTGTTGGGCTATATGATGCCGCAAAGTGCGCCCGAAATGGTGGAGGAAGACCAACCTCCTCCTTCCACGGATGACACCGCCCGGCCTTCGGAGCTCTGCCTGCTTTGGCTTTATACCGGCTGCCATCCTTGTGACCGAATCGAGGTGTTGATCGATGGCAAAAACTCCGATACGTATGATCGAGCAGAAAGAAGTAGTGATCCCAGGTGCCAGCGTATCTACTTCGAGGCGTCAGGCCGAACCCATTTCGTGTTTCAGTTGTATCGCAACGAAGAATTGCAGTACCAGCCGGAATTCGATCTCGACCTCACGCCTGGTGCCCTGATCTCGGCCTCCTTCATGCCTTCCGAGTCACGTCCCCAGACCTTTGAGACTAGGCCTTACTGTTGGTCGCCCAACGTTGGAAAACAAGTGCCAAGCAAGGTGTGGTGTTTCTTCGGGTTGGTCGAAATTCTCGAAAACTCGCTCAATATCGATCTCACTGGCACGGGAGTTCAGCAAAAAATCCGAAAGAAACTCGAGCAAAACGGCTACGCGATCATCAGACAGGGAGCGGCCAACTCGGGAAAGACTCCCTGGTTCACGATGCACCCACCCCAAGGAATGACCGTGGTCGACGCAATGAAAAACCTTGAAACCTGGCCGGGGGTGGAATCGGTCGATCCAATGATTCCGGTGAATTGAAACCGGATACGGCAAGCCGGGTGCCGCAGTTACAGGAGGATCCAGTAGATGAAGTTTCCGTCCCGCGGCGTTCCTCTCGTTGTCAATGGCAACACCGACGATTTGCGGGCTGATCCCACACAGGGATACCACCGATTCCGCAAAATCATCGCTGCCAACCGCGGCACCCAACCGTCTACGGCTGTTTCTCGGCGGGGGCTGTCGGTTCGCTTTGTTCGATCAGCTCGCGCCAGGGCTTCTTCTCCTGGTAGCTTTTCAGCTCTTTGCCCAGCGCTTCGCGTTCTTCGTCGCCGGCTACGTCGATGCCTTTTTGCACCCATTTGATGGCCGAGTCGAAATCGCCCGTCTCGGCGTAGGCCGCGCCCAGGGTGCTTAGAATGTGGGCCTTTTGGTATTCGGTTAGCTCCGAAGCCTTGGTGGCCAACGTAATGGCCCGTTTTCCGTCGCGCACCTTGTCGTCGGGCGAAGTGCAGAGGACCCAAGCCAGGTTGTTCAACGAGCCGGTGTCCTCGGGATCGAGTTTCAGGATCTTGTCGTAATCGGCGATGGCTTCGGCGTGCTTGCCCAGGTTGAGTTGCGAGTCGGCACGGCCGCGCAAGGCCGTGGTGTTGTCGGGCACTTCGGCGAGCACCTGATTATAGACTTCGATCGCCTTGGCGTATTTCTGTTCGGCCCCGTACAGCATGGCCACTTGCAGCAGCGTCGCCGGGTCCTTGGGCTCCTCTTTGAGGATTTTTTGCAGTTCGGCGATGGCGCCGGTGTAGTTCTTCTCGTCGGCCAAGAGCATGGCCTTGGTGCGCAGTGCCCGAGGCAACCCGGGCTTGATCTTCAGCACGGCATCCACGTCGGCCAGGGCCTGTTGCTTATCGCCCTTGGCTTGATAAACGGCCGCCCGCATCAGCAGCACGCCCACGTTCTCGGGCACCATGGTGATGGCCACGTTGAGTTCGTGGATGGCAGCGTCGTAGTTTTCTTGTTCGACGAGAATCTCGACCTTCTGCAACAACGGCAGGACGGAATCGGGAGCCAGTTCGTGGGCCTTGTCGAGGCAGATCAGGGCGTCGTCGTATTTCTTCATCTTCGTGAGCACCAGGGCCTTGGCCTCGTAGGCATTCACGCTGCCGGGCATCAGCTCGATTACCTTATCCAGATCGGCCAACGACTCTTCGAGTTTACCGCGGTCGGCCAACACCAGCCCTCGCAGACGCAGGGCCTCGGCGTTGTTGGGCGCCAGCTTCAGCGCGGCGTTCAGGTCGGCCAGTTTCTTGTCGAAATTCTCTTCCACCTTGGCCCGAAGCAAATACAACTCGACCTTGTCGCGGTCTTCGACCAGGGCGATGGCCTGATCCAAAGCCTGAGTTGCTCGTTCGGGGTCGCCGCCGGGCAGCAGGTTCAGTTTGGCGATTAGCGCCAGGGCCTCAGGCTGTTGTGGGCTGACTTTGACTCCCTCTTCGAGATCCGTCAGCGCCATCTTTCGCATTTGAGGTATCCGAGGGTCCAAAGGATTGCCTTTGAATATCTGCTGAGTGATGGCCATGCCGCGTTGGATGCGCGTGGCGCCGAGCAGTTCGCGGGCGAACTCGGCATTGTCTTGGTCGAGGCCCTTCTCCAGCGCGCTTTCGCAAAGCTTGATCACCTCGCCGAGATCGGCCAGGGTCGAAGCGCCGATCTTCTGTTCGGTGGCCTTGTCGAGATCGTCCTGCCCATCGCCCTCCGCCGCCCAGGCTGTCGAGCAAACGAACAACATCGGTAGGGAAACGACCAACATTCTCAGCGAAGGAAGGATTCTACGTATCATGACGTTTTACTCCGGGAAGAGGCGAAGTTCTCTACCACGAGGCTCTCGGGATCAGTCAATACCTTCCGCGAAAGCCCACCGAGAACCGACCCGTGGTTTGGCGGCGGGGTAACCCCGTGTGGCCGACAGCCGTGCCGCACGGGCGAGTGAATGTGGGAATTATACGCAAGGCTTGACATTGCGGAAAGACGAGTCTGCCGAAGCCCTGCCGGGGGGGCAGAGCCGTTGATATCTGCCCACGGCCGACGCAAGGGCCGTTGCAAAGCACGTCCCGATGAATCGGCAAGTAAGTTGTCGGTCGATCCGAAGACGGCTTGAAGGGCATCGCGAAAATGCGAAAGAACGAAAGACAGGAAACTTCAAGCATTCTTTCGCGTTTTCGCAATCGAAACCTTGTAACATTTCAATCGGAGAAATTCAAAGCCCGCCAAATTACGCCCGTCGCTTGTGAAACTCTTTCGCCAGCGCACAATCGTCGACCAGCAGTTCGTCGAGCTTGGCCTTGATGGCTCGATTGTCGGTGGCCTGATATTGCTTGAGTCGCTCCCGGTAGTCGGGCAGGTGGTAGAGAAAATCGGCGATCGTTTCGGCCGTGACTTCCGAAACCCGTTTGCCGTAGTCCTGCTGCTGAAGTTGATAGGCGTTGAGCTCCTGCTCGAACTGTCCTTGCATGGGCAGAGCCAGGTAGGGCTTGCGAAGGTACAGGGCCTCGCTGATGAGCGTGAACCCGGCGGTCGCCATCACGGCCTTGGCACTGGCCAAATCGCCGAGGAATCCCTCGCGGCTGGGTCGTTTGTAGGTCAGGTTGCCCACGCAATCCGTGCGGTCGTAGCCGTAGACCACGAACGACTCGCGGCCAAACTGCCCAAGCTGTTCCAGAAACGACTCATACCCGCTAGTCAGGTAAACCAAAATGTGATCGCCCTGGCTGGGTTGCTTTTCGATTACGGCGCGGCGCAAGATGGGCGGAAACAGGAACGTGCGTTCATTCCTCGTTTCCCCGAAACAGAAGGCGGTGACCAACGACACGTCGGGACGCGGCACCATGGCGCGAATGATGTTTTTGGTCACCTGGGCATCGACCATCAGGTTCGGCGGTGCGTCGTACTTGACGTAACGCATCCGGTGCTGGTTGTCGATGGTAATCAGCGGCAACGAATAATGATTGGCCAGATAGGCCGTCATCGGCTCGAAGTCGGTAATTACGCAGTCGGGCAGAAACTCTTTGAACAACGTGCGCCGCAGTTGCTGTAGCGTGCGGTATCCCTCAGGCAACCGTTTGATGTTCTCGGTAAACGTCTTCACGACCGAAACTTTGTTGTTCTCGCTGGCGATGCAGAGACCTTCGGTTTCGAACACGTCGAAATCGTCTTTGAGGTTCTGGTAGCCTCGGTCGTAGCTGACCAGCCGAACGGTGTGCCCGGCGTCGCGCAGGTGGCCTGCCATTTCGCGTGCCCGAGACGAATGCCCCGAACCTTCACCCGCTACGCCGTAGACGATTTTGGCCATGTTGGCAACCTATGTGTGATTAACGTGAGGACTCGATCGCGAGTTCTGAGTAGATCTATCACCGGTGGACGAACAACCGGCACGAACACCGGGCAGCCGTTTTTCAATTGCCCAACAGGATAAGCACGATTGCCCCATTTGGCAATCGTTCGTCGCACGAAAAGACGAGAGCAAGAAACAAGCATGCCCACGCGAGCGTGGGCATGGCACCCTACTTGAACGACTATTGGATCCTGCATTGCTTGTGGAACGAGGGCGACCAACGGGAGCCCGGATTGCGGGGGCAGAACGCAACGAAGTGTTCCACAATCAACCTCGGAATCAATAATTCCTGTCCCCTCTGACTCCCAACCCAACGCCTAGCTCCGCCTACCGCCGCAGCAGTGGTTGCTCGTCTTCCAGGCCCAGGCGTTTCATCTTTTTGTAGAGCGTGGTGCGGTTGATGCCCAGAGCTTCGGCCGTGGTTTGGCGGTTCCATTCGTGCTGTTCGAGCACTTCGAGGATGATCTGCCGTTCGGGGCCGGCTAAGGCTTCCTTGAGCGTGCGGGTGCCGAGCGGTTCGACGGCCACTGGCCCGGCGGCCGCCAGTTCGGCGGGAAGATCCTCGACGCCAATCCGATCGGATTTACCCAGCAACACGGCTCGTTCGACCACGTTCTGCAACTCGCGGACATTGCCCGGCCAACGGTAACGCTGCAACGCGCCGATGGCCGATTCGGTATACCCAAGCACGCGTTTGCCGGTGTCGTCGACGACACGGCGGAGGAAGTGTTCGGCCAGTTGAGGAATGTCGCTGATTCGCTCTCGCAGCGAGGGCAGTTCGATGTTGATTACGTTGATCCGGTAAAACAGGTCCTGACGGAAACGCCCCTCGGCCACTGCACGGCCGAGTTCTTCGTTGGTGGCCAGGATCACGCGGGTGTCGATATTAAATGTCTTCGTACCACCGACCTGCTCAAACTCGAAATCCTGCAACACCCGAAGCAGTTTCACCTGCATGCCCGGGCTGGCCGTGCCAATTTCGTCGAGGAAGATCGTGCCGCCGTCGGCCTGTTTGAATTTACCCAGCTTGTCGCCGACCGCGCCCGTAAAGGCGCCAGCCACGTGGCCGAACAGTTCGCTTTCCAGCAAGTTTTCGGGCAGGGCACCGCAAGCGACTTCGACGAAGGCTTTGTCGCGGCGGCCGCTGCGGCGATGGATCGCCCGAGCGATCAGCGATTTACCCGTGCCGCTTTCGCCGGTAATCAGCACGGTGGCTTTCGTGTCGGCCACGCTGTCGATCATGTCGTAGATCTTCAACATGCGATGGTCGTTGCCGACGATGTTCTCCATGCCAAACCGCAGGTCGAGTTGGGCTTTGAGCGTTTTGTTTTCTTCGATCACCTGGCGTTGGTTCAATGCCCGTTCGATGGCCATTTCCAGCTCGTCGTCGATCAACGGCTTGGTGAGAAAATCGAACGCGCCGGCGTGGATTGCCTCGACGGCCGACTCGACCGTTCCATAACCGGAGATCATAATTACGGTGGTGTCGGGGTGATGCTCGCGACAGTGGGCCAACACGTCGAAGCCGTCGCCGTCGGCCAGACGCCAGTCGACCAGGGCCAAGTCATAGCTCTTGCGATCTACGGCAGCGACGGCCTCGGCGGCGGTCGAAGCCGTATCGGTCGGGTACCCCTGCTCGCGAAGCCACTCGGCCATGGAAATCAGCAGGTGTCGGTCGTCGTCAACCAGCAAGAGCGTATGTTGGTTCTTCATTGTGTTTCTCACCACGCTGCATGGACGGCCAAGGTCGAACGATTCGGGCCGGGGCGTGGGTTTGGTTGGTTGTCAGTAGCAGCACGTCGTGCCGCAACGAATTGCGGTGGTCCCCACGACGACGCGGTAGCACGTTGCCTCGGGAGACTCCGATTCGCAACGGATGCGGAAAATCCGCACGGCCTGTCGCCAAATATCTACGTTACGGGGTGCCGGAAGTCAACTTGGGTCGACGAGGCAAAGCAGGGCGACGCATAAGCTGCACCCAACTTACAGGGGGGATAACCCGCGCAATAGGCACAAGAGGGCCTCGGGACCGCCCGTTCTGGCAGATTGCCAAGGTGTCCGGACCGGTATTTTTGGCAAGATGCATCGAATTAGCTCCCAGACCCCGCCCGATCTGTCCAATTCCCCCTCGCCTTGGGAGAAATCCTAGCACGTATGCCGCTGAGTCGGGGGGTGTAACTTGTTCCCTTGGGGAATTTCATCCAACCCGTAAGCGTACTAGGATGTTAATAGTCACTTCTACGGAACATCCTATTTTGAGTAATCCGGACCGATCGCTGCCGAGTTGTAGTCCGATCGTTTGCAACACACGTTGGTCGGGGCACCAGCGTGGTCGGTTCCGGTCGGCACACCCGCTTTTAGGGAGACCACGGGAAAATGAGTATCAGACTATTGGTAGCCGATGACCATCAAGTCATTCGGACTGGATTGGCCAGCCTCTTGGCTGGCACAGAAATTGAGATCGTGGCTGAGGCAGCGAACGGAAAGGACGCAATTTCCGAAGCCGAACGCGTCAAGCCCGATATCGTCTTGCTCGACATCCGCATGCCGGACGGCGATGGGCTGGCCACGTTGGAAAAGCTGCGGGCGAAGGTGCCCGAGTCGAAGGTGGTAATGCTGTCGACGTACGACAACCCCACTTACATCGCCCGCGCAGTTGCCCTGGGGGCCGCCGACTACGTGTTGAAGGGTTCGTCGCGCGACGACCTGATCGCTACGATTACCGCGGCCGCCCGAGGGGAATCGCCCAGTCGAAGTGGTGAACTCCGCCGCATCGCCGGGGCCATGAAGGTACGTCAAGTAATCGACGACGACGATGTGCCACTCACCCAGCGTGAGACTCAGGTGTTGCGCCACGTGGCTCTCGGTTTGAGCAACAAAGAAATCGGCCGTTCGCTGGAAATCAGCGTGGAAACGGTCAAAGAGCACGTCCAAAACATCCTGCGGAAGATCGCCGTAAGCGATCGAACCCAAGCGGCCGTTTGGGCAGTGCGCAAGGGATTGGTCTAGTGCGTCGCCAATCGTGAACTACGGGGTGCCAGTGGCGGCTTGTCTGCCCCTGTGCTGAAGCAAGGGCAGGATTGTCTGCGCCCCGGCCACCCGTGAGTCGACTCGGCTTCTCAAGCAGAGAGGCTGAAAATGAGAAAATCAAACAATACACCCCCGTGCGTCAGTTAGCGCGGGGGTGTGCCTTTTCATAGGCTTCGCGCAGCGCCGCCGTGCTCACGTGCGTGTAGATCTGCGTGGTTACCAGGCTCTTGTGACCTAACAGTTCCTGCACGCTACGGATATCGGCGCCACCGTCGAGCAGATGGGTGGCGAAACTATGCCGAAGCGAGTGGGGAGTGGTCCGGCTGTCCAGCCCCGTCAGCTTCAGGTACTTCTCCAGCATCCGGGCGACGCTCCGCGTGGTGATTCTCCGCCCGAATTTATTGACGAACACCGGCGCCTCGGTGCCCTGGGCTTCGGCATGGTGGAGTGTGCGTCGACGAAACCAGCGCTGCAATGCTCGAACGGCAAACGATCCGACGGGGGCCATGCGCTCGCGGCGTCCTTTACCGCGCACCCGCACCACGCCCGCGTCAAGGTCCAAATCGCCGTCGGATAGGCCCACCGTTTCGCTGATTCGCAAGCCGGCCGAATACATGGTTTCGAGGATCGCTCGATCGCGCAACCCAAGCGGTTCGTTGGCCGGCGGCTCGCTGAGCAATCGTCCAATATCTTCGGCCGAAAGGAAGTGTGGCAGCGAGCGTCCCTTGCGCGGACTGCGCAACGGCTTGGCCGGATTCGACTCCATCCAGCCTTCGCGCTGACCAAATCGAAAGAAGCTTCGCAGCGAGGCCAAGCGTCGGGCAATGGTGGTCTTGGCGTAGCCCGACTCGTGTAGCGCGGCCACGTAGCCGCGCAGATCAAGCACCGTTAACGACGAGGGTTCCGGGCACCGGCTACCGCTAGAATCTTCCAGGTACTCGGCCAACAGGGCAAGGTCTTCGCGATAACTCTTGATCGTTAATTCCGAAGCGTTTCGCTCGACACGCAGGTAATCTAAAAAGCGATCGACGGCAGTGCGCATCGGAAGCACACGTTGGGAGTTAGGAGTTAGAAGTTGGGAGCCGCTTGCAGCTTCGCAGTCCCCCTTCGTTCTACATCAACAAAGCTCGTCTTGGCTATTCCCCCGTGTGGGAACATGGAATCGCGACTCGGTGGTCACCTTCTGGCTTTCCTGGCGGATTTTTTGGCTCAGCACAGCGGCGTCGTACCAGGTGAAGCTCAACTCAGGATTCGAGGCGTAGCGTCCTAGCGTACGCAGGGTTTCGGCACGACTCGAGTCGTCGTACAGAAACACGTAGCGTTCCGATCCCTTCACGAGGGCCAACACGTTGATATCCTGACTCACGGGTCTCTCCTGGAAGGGGGCCAAGCTCACACGGCCAGCGTCCGCATCGACACTTTTGGCAAGTCGACACTGCGGCAAACCTAAACCACAGCGGGGTAAACTGGGAAACGCAGGGGTCCTAGACCTTTATCGGATCTTGGGCCACCTCCACACCACTCGGGTTTCCTCAGCTCCACCTCGGGCGCTGATTGTCTCGGCCAAGTGGAGATGACAGCAGAAGCGGACAAAGTCATCGGTGCGTTGGAGATACGACTGCCATCCCCCAAAGCGAGCCTCATCACGGAGCGTGTAATACGTCGAAAGTGCTTCGGTAAACCACATGTCATTTCCGTTGTACGTCTTCGTGTGCCGAATCACCGGAGCATCGTTGGGCCAACATGTCGGGGGATGACATTTCGGTGGCGGGGGGATAAACCCACGCGGATCGGGCCATCCTGGTGGTATGCATTGGTCGCCCATGGTCGCCATCGCTTCCGCAGGCGATAACCCACCGTTCGGTGGCTGTCCTGCCGGCATTTCCACCGGCGCCTGGTAGGCAAGCGGCTCGATCCCCTCGTCCGCCATGCCATCCCGCCAGGGATTTTTTGGGGCCGGACGGTCTTCCGAAGGAGTCGGCTGGGGAGCCGCCGCTGCTTGAGCCGGCATTGGAAGTGGTTCGTACGAAGGCGTTTGCGTCTTCAACTGCTCCTTGGCCAGGGCAAACTCGGCCTCGAATACCAAGGGAGCCGGAATCTGATCCTCTTCGGGTGTCCCCCAGGGCAGACCGTAGCCGGGAGGAATCGGATGGAAGCCCGGATTGGCCGAATACCACTCGACCTGCAGCGCAAGCCGCGGCGGGTAATACGGCGTGTAATCGGTCACGGCCCCCACGAGCACGGCGTCGACCCCCAGCGACTGGGCCAGCCGTCGCGCATCGTCGGGACTGTTCAGCGTCAGACCGTTGCGTCGCATGTGGGTTTCAACAACACCTACCGGAACCACCTCGAACCCTCTGATCGACTGCAATTCATTAAAATAGGCCAGCGCAACGTCTTTCCCATTGAGAGTCGGTTCCTCACTTAGGTTAAAAAAGGGAGCCACGGCAACCTTGGCAAGCTGCGGGAATGGATTATGCAACTGCGGTTGATTCACCGCCTCCGGCAGCATCGAGCAGCCGGTTAGCAGCAAGCAACCAATGGTAGCAATGAACCGCAACATCTTTTCCTGAAACATGTTAAGGAGGAATTACCCCGGGTGAACCTCTGCCGCTGGGCGGGGCGTATCACGATCGACCCAGAGCGTCTAGGCGGTGCCGCCGGTATTATCGGTAAACCCACCCTAGATTCTCCAGGCTTTCGTGAGGTTGCGAAGTAGTCACTGCCCTTGATGCACCGCACGAGTTGGCGAGAATAGACAGACTGATTGCTTTCGTGCCGGTACGCACCAGCGATACGGCGAGAACTTAGGACGAACCGAAAACAACTTGCCCCCTTTCCAAGGCAGAATCCAAGGGACGTTGCGAAACACGGCCGGGGGAATCGGTGAGTTTTTTGTCGGTCGACTCCAACTATTCGGACAACCTTGCGAGAGGAACGGCGTGGCTATGCCTCCTGAGGATCGAGATTCGCCCTTGAACCCCTCCCCCCAGAAATCCACACGGGCCGTGCGCATCGGCTCGGTTATGATCGGCGGTGGACATTCCGTGGCCGTGCAAAGCATGTGTGCCACGAAGACAACCGACGTCGACGCCACCGTGGCCCAAGTGAAGCAGTTGGCCGAAGCGGGCGCGGCCATCGTGCGAATTGCCGTCGACAACGACCGCGACGTGAAGGCCCTGACCGAAGTCTGCCGCCAGACCGACGCGAACCTTTCGGTCGATCTCCAAGAGAACTACCGTCTGGCTGCCGACGTGGCGCCGTTGGTCGACAAGATTCGCTACAACCCGGGCCACCTGTTCCACCACGAACGCGAGCTGCCTTGGCAAGACAAGGTCCGCTACCTGGTCGATCTGGCCGGCGAAAACAACTGTGCGATTCGCGTGGGCATCAACTGCGGTTCCGTCGATCCGGCCAAACGCGAAAAGTACACCGACGATGACATCCTCCTGGCAATGCTCGAAAGTGCTCTGGAACATTGCGAACTGCTGGACCGCCTGGGATTCACACGGTACTGCGTTTCGCTGAAGGATTCGCACCCCGACAAGGTAATCGACGTTAATCGCCGTTTTGCCGATCAACGTCCCGACGTGCCGCTGCACCTGGGCGTAACCGAAGCAGGCATGCCGCCCGAGGGGATTATCAAGTCGCGTTGCGCGATGGGCGTGCTATTGCGCGAAGGCATTGGCGATACAATCCGCGTGTCGCTCACAGTACCCAGCGCGCGCAAACACGAAGAAGTGGAAGCGGCTCAGCAGCTCTTGGTCGACGTGGCCTCGGGTCGGTTCCGCCCGTCGGAAGACGCCGAACTCGACGCGTTGAACATCATCAGTTGCCCCAGTTGCAGCCGGGTGGAAAACGAAGCCTTCGTCGACCTGGCCGAGCAGGTCCGTGAGGCCACCCGATACGCCCGTGAACACGCAATTACCATCGCCGTAATGGGCTGTCGGGTAAACGGCCCAGGCGAAACCGACGTGGCCGACCTGGGGCTCTGGTGCGGCCCGAACTTCGTCAACCTCAAACGCGGCGGCGAAGTCCTGGGGGCCTTCACCTACGAAGAAATCATCCCCCAGCTAAAGGAAGAACTCGACGCGCTGATCGCCCAACAGGCCGCGGGTTAGTGCTCCGTCAATCGTGGATAAATGAGTCGGGTGCAAGTGGCGGCTTGCCCGCCACCCGGGCAAACCCTGCACCAGCCCGCCGGGCGCGGGCATTCCTCGCCCAGAAAAACCACCCGATGAGAGGGGGGAGGTCCTGGCGTTTTTCTCGGAAACCGGGTACGCTCGCTATTGCGACGGAACTCATCCCCTATCGAATCCGGACGACCTGCGAAAGCCTGATGCTGCGAAAAATCTAAGATGGCGCGTCGGGGGCCACGGGCGGCTTGTATGTCCGTGCTCGCCGCTGACTGGCAAGCAGCCAGTGGCACCCAGGTCGCCCCAAGATTGACGAAGCACTGGCCACCGAAGTCGGCCGGGATCACCAACACCGAGCACGTCCTTTTCCCGTGTTGCACTACCACGTCAGCTTCGCTTCGCCCTGGTACCTGCTGCTGCTATTGCTGCTGCCGGTCATTTGGTGGTTCAGCTACCGCAAGCTCAGCCCGTTGGGCCCGGTGCGGCGCTGGATCGTGCTAGCGATTCGTACGACAATCATCCTGCTGATCGTGCTCGCTCTGGCCGAGATCCAAATGGTCCGCACCAGCGACCGGCTCACCGTAATCTATCTGCTCGACCAGTCGCTGAGCATTCCCGAAGCGCAACGCCGCGCGATGATCGACTACGTCAACGCGGCCACGCTGAAGCATCGCGAACACGAAGACCGCGTGGGCGTGATCGTGTTCGGTCGGGATGCGGCCATCGAGATTCCGCCGTTCAACGACGACGTGCAGTTGGCCCCCGTCGTCGAAAGCCTGCTCGATCCCCACTACACCAATCTGGCCGGCGCGCTGAAGCTGGCCAAAGCGTCGTTTCCCGAGGACGCAGCCAAGCGGGTGGTGCTGGTCAGCGACGGAAACGAGAACCTCGGCAGTGTCGTGCAACAAGCCAAAACGGCGCTGGCCGCGGGAATCGGGATCGATGTGATGCCCATCCGCTACGACACCCGTAGCGAGGTCGTCCTCGACCGGTTGGCGATCCCCAGCGACGTGCGTCGAGGGCAAACCTTCGACATGAAATTGGTGGCCACCAATACGTCGCCCAAGCCGGTGCCAGGGCGTTTGCGCATCGCCCAGCTTCGCCACGGCCAGTCGGAGGTGATTGCCGAACAAAAGGTGGAACTTCCACCCGGGAAAAAGGTCTACAGCCTGCCGCGACGGATCGACGCCCCCGACTTCTACACCTACGAAGCCCGATTCATTCCCGACAATCCCGACGACGACCTGATACCGCAAAACAATCGGGCGACGGCCTTCACCCAGGTACGCGGCAAGGGTCGGGTGTTGCTGATCGAAGATTGCGAACATCCCGGCGAGTTTTCGCACTTAGCCGAACGACTGAAGTCTCTGGGACTCGAAGTCACCGTGCAGCGAACCGATCAACTGTTCAACTCGCTGGCCGAACTGTTGGCTTTTGATACGGTGATCCTGGCCAATGTGCCGCGTGTGACCGACGAGCAGACCAGCTTCAGCGACGACCAAATCGCCATGCTGGTGCGCAATACCCAGGAGTTCGGTGCCGGATTGGTCGTGCTCGGCGGACCGAACAGCTTCGGTACGGGTGGCTGGGTCGGCACCGAACTGGAAAAGGCGATGCCGGTCGACTTCCAGATCAAAAGTGCCAAGGTCGTGCCCGTGGGAGCCCTGGCGCTGGTGATCGACCGTTCGGGGTCGATGTCGGGCGAGAAACTCGAACAGTGCAAGGCTGCAGCAATCGCGGCCGTGAAAACGCTGGGTGCCCGCGACTTCGTGGGCGTCGTGACGTTCGACTCGGCCGCCAATTGGGACGTGCCCATGATGCGCGTCGATTCGGGCGGAAAAATCATCCGCCGCATTCAAAAGATCGGCTCCGGCGGCGGAACCAACATGTATCCCGGGATGACATTTGGACATCGGGGGTTGCGCGGGGTGGTTGCCGGCGCAAAACACATGATCGTGCTCAGCGACGGTCAAACCGAAGGTCAAGGCTACAGCGCGCTGGCCGCCCAAATCCGCAAAGACAACATCACGATTTCTTCGGTGGCGATCGGCCCGGATGCCGACGTGACGTTGATGAGCCACATCGCCCAAAGTGGCGGCGGAAAGTTCTATCGGGTGAAAAACCCCAAGATTTTGCCGAGAATTTTCATGCGAGAAGCCCGTCGCGTCGCCCGACCGCTGATCTGGGACAAACATCCCGTGGCGCCGCGAATCGCCTTCCCCCACGAAATACTCAGCGGCGTGAACGACCCGTTGCCACCGATCCGCGGCTTCGTGATGACCACCAAAAAAGACAACCCACTGGTCGAGGTCTCGCTCGTCTCACCGGAACCGTCGGGCCAAAACAACACGGTACTGGCCAGTTGGACCTACGGGCTGGGCAAAGCAGTGGCGTTTACCACCGACGCCGGCGCCCGATGGACTACCGACTGGCTGTCGACCGACACCTACGACCGGCTGTTCGGCCAGATGGTGCGGTGGTCGATGCGGCCCTCGGGCAACTCGGGCAAGTTCACCGTGGCCGCCGACATCGGCAGCGAAAAGGTCCGCCTTGTGGTGACCGCGCTGGACAAGGACGATGAGTTTTTGAACTTCCTGAACATGGCAGGCAGCGCAGTGGGTCCCGATCTGAAACCGATTCCCTTCGCGATGGAACAAGTATCGCCGGGCCGCTACGTGGGAGAGTTTCCGGCCATCGCAGCGGGCAGCTATTTCGTGGTCGTCAGCCATGGCGTGCCGGGCCTGGCGCCGATTCTCTCGGGCATCAACGTGCCGTATAGCGACGAGTTCCGCATACGAACCCCCAACGACGCCCTACTGGAACAACTCGTTAAGATGACACCCGCCGGCGGCAAGCCGGGCCAGTTGATCGACGTTGCGGCCTCAGCCGATCCGTCGCAGCCGGTGGCCGAAGATCCGTTGATGAAGTTCAATCCCTTCCGCCACGGCGAGCTTCCCAAGGCCACCAGCAGTCAGGACATCTGGTACTTCGTGATTCTGGTGGGCAGCGTGCTATTTTTCTTCGACGTGTTCTTCCGCCGCGTACAGTTGAGCTTCGCGTGGGTGCCCGTCTGGACTGGCTGGGCGCGCGATCGCTTGTTGCGCCGCGAACGCACACCGGAGGCCCTTCCCACGATGGAGCGGCTCCGCAGCCGTAAGGCCGAGGTTTCCGGCCAGATCGACCAGCGCAAGGCCGAAGCCCGATTCGAGCCAACCGCCGTGGGCCCGGCCACTGATCGGACACTCGAAGAACCCAACCGCCCAATCCACGAAGCACCCCGGCCGTCGACCACGACGCCCATGGAAAACAAACCCGAGGAAGAAAGCTACACCGAACGACTGCTGAAAGCGAAAAAGAAGGCGTGGAAGAAGGGGAGCGAGTAGAGACTAGCCACTTGCGGCTTCGCCCTCCCAAGGAACAGAATCGCCACTTACTGCAAACCAATCCAGGGAACACAACTCATGAGCATAGCGGAAACCATGCAGCGGCGTGCCGCGGAGTTCGCCGATCGTTATCAGGCCATTCGCGAACAGATCGGGCGGGTGATCGTCGGCCACGACGAAATCGTCCACGGCGTGCTGACCTGCCTGTTCGTCGGCGGGCACTGCCTGCTGGAAGGTGTACCCGGGCTGGGCAAGACGTTGTTGGTCCGCACATTGGCCAAGACGCTCGACTTGGACTTCAACCGCATCCAGTTCACTCCCGACTTGATGCCGGCCGACATCCTGGGCACGAACATGGTGATGGAAGCACCCGACGGCAAACGCGTTTTCGAATTCCAAAAAGGGCCCATCTTCACACAGATCTGCCTGGCCGATGAAATCAACCGGGCGACGCCCAAAACCCAGTCGGCCATGCTCGAAACGATGCAGGAAGGTACGATCACGGCCGCCGGCACGCGGTACGTGCTCAAGCAGCCGTTCTTCGTGTTGGCCACGCAGAACCCGATCGAGCAGGAGGGTACTTACCCCTTGCCCGAGGCCCAACTGGACCGCTTCATGTTCAAGCTGGTGGTTGGTTATTCGTCGCGCGAGCAATTGTCGACGATCGTCGACCGAACAACCCGAAGCGAGACGATCGAGCCGGCCAAGGTGATCGACGGCGAGGGAATCATCGACTGCCAGAAGCTCGTTCGCGAAGTGATTTTGGCCACGCACGTGCAGGACTACATCGTGCGTCTGGTCCTGGCCACGCATCCCGATGGGGAAATGGCCATGCCGGTTACCAATCAATATGTTCGCTGGGGAGCCAGTCCCCGAGCGGCGCAGACGTTGGCCCTGGCCGCTAAGGTACGCGCGTTGCTCGACGGCCGCTACAACGTAAGTTTCGAAGACATCCGACGCGTCTACCTCCCGTCGATGCGACACCGGATCATCGTCAATTTCGAAGCCCAAGCCGAAGGCATCGAACCCGACAAAGTCCTCCTCGACTTGCTGGAACAGGTGCCGGAGAAAGCCGAGTGAGATTTATGATTTGGAATTTGGGTTGATTTGGGCGAACTCGGCCCCAAAGGGGCCACAGGGCAATAGCTAGGGGCGATAGCCCCTGGACCGCGATTTCAACGTTTTTTTTGCCACAAGCCCCAGCGGGGCGCCCGGAGAATCACGCCATGCCGCAATCTTTCGCTTGCCTGCCTATTCACCTCGTCTTCAGCACGAAGAATCGGGAACCACTAATCCATCCGACGATGGCTGATCGCCTCCATGGATACATCGGTGGCGTTTTACGAGGCGATGGCAACGTGCTCATGTTGGCTGGGGGAATGCCCGATCATGTTCATCTACTGGTTTCACTTTCGAGACAATCGGCCGTTGCCGATGTTGTGCGGGGTATCAAGAGCGTTAGCTCGGGATGGGTCCATAGTACGTACTCAAAACTGGCTGGATTTGCGTGGCAAGCAGGATACGGTGCGTTTGCCGTAAGTTATTCGAATATCGAGGGTGTTACACGATACATCCGCACGCAGGCAGAACATCATCGTGTTCGTTCGTTTAAGGAAGAGTATCGGGCGTTCCTGGATCGGCACGGCATCGAGTACGATGAGCGTTATGTCTGGGACTGACTCGCATGAATATTCCTGACACCCCGTTGGGGCTTATTCGAAAGAGGGTGGTGAACGATCGTCCCAGGGCTTGCGCCCTGGGCTATTGCCCACCACCCCTTTGGGGCGAGATCGCCACGACATTCCTGCTCGAACACCCAACTCCTTAACTCCTGACACCTAGCTCCGAACTCCAAAATCCCATGTCCACCGCCGCACCCCTGCTTAGTCCCGAACTTCTCGCCCGTCTCGAGCGGATGGAGTTGGTTAGTCGGAAGATTTTTCGTGGACGGATGAAGGGCGAGCGGCGTAGTCCGCGTAAAGGGCAGAGCGTTGAGTTCGCCGATTTTCGCAACTACGTGCCTGGCGACGACCTGCGCTTCGTCGACTGGAACACCTACGCACGACTCGAAAAGCTGTTCCTGAAGATGTTTCTTGAGGAAGAAGACCTGCACTTCTACGCCCTGGTCGACGTCAGCGCCTCGATGGACTTCGGCGACCCGACGAAACTCCGCTACGCCACGCAACTTGCCGCGGCGTTGGGGTTCGTGGGCTTAATCCGTGGTGATCGCGTACGGATCGAAACACTCGACCAGCAATCGCGCGGCCCGGCGCCCGTTTTTCGCGGCCGGCGCAGCTTGTGGCGGATGTTGGACCACCTCGAACAAATCGAGCCCGGCCCTACGGTGACGCTGACCAAGGGCGTGCGGGAGTTCTGTCTGCGCAACTCGGGTAAGGGTGTTGTCGTGTTGATCAGCGACCTAATGGACAAGACGGGCTACGAGCCGGCCCTGCGTTATCTGCTGGCCCAGGACATGGACGTTTACGTGATTCACGTGTTGTCGGCCGAGGAGCTCGACCCCGAGTTGCAGGGCGATCTGCGGCTGGTCGACTGCGAAGACGGTGACGAGGCCGAAATCACGGTGAGCGGCCCGTTACTGAAACGATACAAACAAACGGTGGCTACGTTTGTGGACCAAGCCCGAGAGTTCTGCACCCGACGCGGCATGGTCTATCTGATGGCGCGAAATGAAGTGAGCGTTGAGGATTTGATGACCGGGTATTTGAGGACGCGAGGGCTGGTGAGGTGAGGCAAAAGCGGAGAGCGGAAAGCTGAAAGCGGAGACGAAGCCGCAAGCGGCTTTTCTACCAACTACCAACTAACCACCAACAACTATCCGCCCCATGTGGCCAAGTCTTGCTAATACGCTCTCCTGGTGGCAGTGGACGATCCTGGCGATCGTACCACCGGCCATCGTTGCGCTATACTTTCTGAAGCTCAAGCGTAAGCCGGTCGAAGTGCCTAGCACGTATCTTTGGTTGAAATCGATCGAGGATCTGCACGTCAACTCGATCTGGCAGCGTCTGCGGCGCAACCTGTTGTTGCTCCTGCAACTGCTGCTGTTGTTGCTCGTAGCAATCGCCCTGTTGCGGCCCAGTTGGCGAGGCTCCACGTTGCAGGGCGATCGGTTCATCGTGATGGTCGACGCCTCGGCCAGCATGCAGGCGACCGACGTCGCCGGTACGCGGCTAAACGACGCCAAACGCCGGGCGAACGAGATGGTCGACCGAATGAAGTCGGGCGACGTGGCCATGGTCATCAGCTTCACCGACACGGCTAAGGTCGAACAGCCGTTTACCGACAACCGACGGCTGTTGCATCGCGCGATCGAGGCCATTGCCCCTACCCAACGCCCCACGGCCCTGGGCGAAGCGTTGAAGGTTGCCTCGGGACTGGCCCAGCCTGGCGGGTCGCCGCAAAGCACCGACGATCCGCAAGCCACCGGTCCCCACTCGGCCGAATCACTACCGGCCGATCTTTACATCTTCAGCGACGGCCGATTTCCGCCCGTGGCCGACTTCTCGTTGGGCTACCTGAAGCCAATTTTTCAACCGATCGGCGATCCTGAGGCGGCCAACGTGGGCATTGTGGCCTTCAGCGTCGGACGCAACGAAGCCCGAACGTACGAATCGCAAGCCTACGCCCGACTGGAGAACTTCGGGCGGCAGGACGTCGAAGTCGAGGTCGAGTTGCGGCTCGACGGCCGCCTGATCAACGCCGACACGGTCTCGATCGCCGCCGGCCAGCACGCGGGCGTGAAATTCGACCTGGGCGAACTCGACGAAGGCGTGCTCCACCTGGCGGCTTCAACGAGCGACAACCTTCGGGTCGACGACGAGGCCTACGCCGTAGTCACTCCGCCGCGGCCGGCCAGCGTGTTGTTGGTCACCCCGGGCAACGAGCCGCTGGAGTTTGCCCTAAAGAGCGACGCGGCACAGAAGTATGCCAACGTGGAAGTGAAGGGGCCAGACTACCTCGCCACAGACCAATACGCCCGGGCGACCGCAGGCCGGGCGTTCGATCTGGTGATCTACGATCGCTGTCGTCCGAAGTCGATGCCGCCGGCCAACACGCTGTTCATCGGCCAATTGCCGCCGGGCAAAGACTGGGCGGCTAACGGCCAGGTGGCAATGCCCCAGGTGATCGACATCGAGGCCGCGCACCCCCTGATGCAGTGGATCGACCTGGGCGACGTGATCCTCGAAGAGACCACGCCGTTGGTGGTTCCCCGGGCAGGCACCACGCTGATCGACAGCGACGCCGGACCGGTGCTGGCCATCGCCCCACGCGAGAGCTTCGAAGACGCCGTGCTCGGGTTCCGGATCGTCTATCAAGACAAAGACGAGCAAGGGAACTCCGGTGTTTTTGTGGGTAGCAACTGGCATAAAAGGGCGAGTTTTCCGGTGTTCGTCCTCAATCTGCTCGACTACCTCGGGGGCAGTCGCGATGCCGTGCGGACTGGTAGCGTTCGCCCGGGACAGCCCATCGACATCGAAGCCCCCGCGCCTGGGGGAAAAATATCCGTAAAAAGCCCCTCGGGGGATATCACCAAGGACAAGGCCGATGCCTCGGCCAAGCTCGACTTCACAAACACCGACGAGTTGGGGGTATACGAGGTCGAGGCCGACGGGAAGCTATTAAGACGTTTCGCGGTCAATCTTTTCGACCCAACCGAAAGCAACATCCCACCCCAGGCAGAACCGGTAATCAAAATCGGTCACGTGGAGGTTACGGGTCAGTCGCATCGCGACGTCGCGCGCCAGGAAACCTGGCGGTGGATTCTACTGGCGGGACTAGCGATTCTTTTGTTAGAGTGGTATATCTATAATCGTCGTGTAAGTCTTTAGCGGCGGGCATAGGCCACTTTACATTGTCGTGATATTGCGACAACGGTTTCCCTTGGTTCGACGATCTTCGCCACGAATGGTCCCGGCGAAATCGTGCAGCCCAAGGGGGTTGGTGGTATGCGCAGCAGGGAAACGCGGTGAGAAAACTCGGCTGGTGCTTTGTCAAACCGTGAGCATGGCATCTGAACCTTGTCATGCAAGAATTGACAAAGCGCGACGAATATCCATGTGAAGAAATTACTCGGCAATCTGCCGGGCCGTGTTCTGCGACCTCCTTTTATCGGGCAGGAAGACTGCGGAAAGCCGTTTCTTTACACGTGTCAATAGTCTCCAGGGGAAGCACGCAGTGACGACCGGTTCCACTAATCGCCCCGTCATGGGACGTAAAGGCCGCCACCAGACACCCAGCAAACGACGCAATGTAATCAACCGCCTCATCGAACACTCGATTATCAATCGCGTGAGCTACGATGAGTATCGGGCGAAGGTGCGCGACGTCTACGACGGTCCTCAGGGTGCCATGCTGGCCGCATGCAGCATGATCTCGCTCCACACACCGTTGGGCGAGCGACTCTTTTCCAAGGGCCGCTTCCCGCTGGCCGGGATGCGCCGCATTCTCGACGTCGGCAGCGGGGCCGGACAGATCGCCCGGCACCTGATCAAGTATGCCGACCCGGCAACGGAATTGTACTGCACGGATCTGTCGCCGGAGATGCTTCGTCGGGCACGCAATCGGATTAAGAACCCTCGACCGCACTTCATCGCCGCCGACCTGACGCGTTTGCCCTTTCCCGACGACTTCTTCGACGGCGTCACCTGTGGCTACGTCCTGGAACACCTCCCCGACGCCCGGTTGGGCCTATCGGAATTGTGCCGGGTGATGACGCCCGGCGCCAAGATGCTGTTGCTGACGACCGAAGACAACTTCTCCGGGGCTATGACCAGTCGTATGTGGTGTTGCCGCACCTACAACCGACGCGAGCTGCGCCGGGTGAGCGAGGAAATCGGGCTTCAATGGGAACGGGAGCTCTGGTTCACCCGCATGCACAAAATGCTCCGCGCCGGCGGCATCTGCGTACTGCTGACCAAGCAGGGGTAACGGGCGACGCGAAGTGCGCAAGGTCGACAACTGCGTGGCATTGCCTTGCCAGTCACGGTAGAATCGCCAATATTCGAATTGGGGATGTCATTGTACGATGCCCGCATGTACGGGACGGCCTCTCCTGCCGAATTTCCAAAGCCCGACGATCGTCGATGTCGAAAACCCGACACGTAGCGTTGATCTATGACGCCACCCTTCCTTACGACCTGAAGGTTGTCGAAGGTGTAGCGGACTATGTTCACGAGGTAGGCAACTGGTGTATCTACATTGAGGAGCACGCACTGCGAGAGCAGCGGCTCCCCGACCTCCGCGACTGGCAGGGCGACGGCATTCTCGCCGACTTCGACGATGCCCGCGTGGCAAAGGCGGTCACTCGGGCGACGATTCCGGCGGTCGGCTTCGGCGGTGGTTACGGTTGGCACGATCCGGCCTCGGGCATTCCGTATTTCTATGCCGACAACCAGGGCATCGCTCGATTGGCAGCCGAACACTTGCGGGATCGCGGCTTTCGGCGATTCGCTTTCTGTGGGCTTTCGCGAACGCGGATCAACGGCTGGTCGCAGGAACGGGCTGACGCCTTCAGCCGGTACGTCGAGCGGCGAGGGTTTTCGTGTTCGGTTTACAACGGGCGTCATCGCACGGCACGATGCTGGGCCTCGGTGCTCGAAGAGTTGTCGGCGTGGCTTCGTTCGCTCGAAAAACCGGTGGGCATCATGGCCTGTCACGACAAACGGGCACGCCACGTTCTAGAAGCTTGCCGCGCCGTTGGCGTACACGTTCCGGAAGAAGTGGCGGTGGTCGGTGTCGACGACGACGAAATGCTCTGCCGCTTGGCCAGTCCTCCGCTGAGCAGTGTCCGCCAAGGAACCGCCGCACTGGGATACCAGGCTGCGAAGTTGCTCGACAACCTGATGGCCAAACGGCGCGTGCGTCGCCGCGAGTTCGTTGTTAAACCCGACAGGGTAATTGCCCGGCAGTCGACCGACGTCCTGGCGATCGAAGACGCGGAAGTCGCGACTGTTGTGCAGTATATTCGGGAACATGCCTGCGAGGGCATCAAAGTCTCTCGCGTGCTCGCCGATTTGGGGATTGCCCGATCTACGATCGAGCCGCAATTCAAAGCGATCATGGGACGAACTCTGCATGGGGAAATCCGCCACGTACAGATCGCGCGAGCCAAAGACCTGGTGGCCACGACCGACCTGCCGCTGAAACGCGTGGCCGCCCTGTCCGGCTTCAAATCGGTCCAGTACATGACCACCCTCTTCCACGAGCGCACCGGGTTGACACCAGCCCAATTCCGCCGCGCCGCGGACTGAGTCGAGCAATCGACTGAGCCCGTCAACAAGGGCCCACCCAGCAACACTCCCCTCTCCCGTTTTTCGGGAGAGGGGCCGGAGGTGAGGGCGGATCGCGCAAAGACGCCCAGACCTTCACGGACATCCGCTGGACCAGGCGCTACGGCCGAAGACCCTCGTGTCAGTTCTGCGGCCACATTGATTGCAGGCGGCGCATGCGTCAAAGGCATGCCTTACTCGCCGTTATATTCCATAACGTTTTTGCGATGCTTCACAAAGGACATGGTTTGCGTAGGCAGCAGGGTCGGAGTAGAGTGGACGTCGGTGGTTGGGTGATCCCCTACCGCATCTGTTCAGCCGAAAGCAAGCAAAGCATAGAAACAAAACCCCATGGTACTTTCACGCCAATAGGGGGCTGTCGTTATATTCCATAACAGTTTTGGGATCTTTCATAAAAGTCGATTCTTGACGCGAGATGTTCAGGTTGGGTAGCGTGAGTTAAGCGATCCACACGCCAGATTCTGCTATGCGCGGAGCTACAGTGCCTGGTTCGGGCACAAAAACCATTCGGTCGCTTCTCGATTCGCCCGTTATCACAGGAGCCGAAGCATGGTCTGGAAAGCATGGCTTGTGAGTGCAGTCAGTTGTGTTCTCTTGTCATGGGTTGGAGCAGGTTTAGCCGCGGATGCCGGTGTTTGTGTCCCGCTGCTACCTGGAGTACTTCAACACGTGAAGCCTTCAGAAGTTCATGTTGGCGGCGAGATCGGACGTCGCATTGAACTTACTATTAAACGCAATGTTCTTGCTCTGGATTACGACCGCGATTTCCTCGAACCGTTCCAGAACCGCCTTGAGTTTCCAGCGACCAAGGAGAAAAGGGAACTCTACAGAAAGTCGGGGCGCCAGCAGTTCATTGGCACGGGTGAGACTCTCGATGCCATTGTGTACCTCGCGGCTTACACCCAGGATTCCGAGGTGATTCAGTTAAAAGGCCGTCTGGTTGAATCGCTTCTTGCAACTCAGGATTCGGATGGTTATATCGGACAGTTCGTTCGGGAACCCAACAGTAACCCACTATACTTCGACTTCACATGGGAAGATGCCTCATTCATCGCGTTGGCGTTAGCCCACGACTACCAATATTTCGGCAACGAGGCGTCGCGGCAAGCGGCCCGATCATTGGTCGAATGCTTGATTGAAGGTTATCGACAGAATCCATCAAAGGTTCAGGGCTTCTCCGCCATTAGTTACTGCGATGCCTTGCTGGCCGTATACCAATTCACAGGCGAGCAGCGGTTCTTCGCTGCATTCAAGGATACGAAGTTGGGACCGATTCGGTCGAACAAAGTAGCATCGCTCTGCGATTGGGACGATGTGCTTTTTCAGCGAGGGTGGCATGACGCCAGGAGCGGAGCACGAAAGGATGTCGTTCCGACGGATCTGCCCGGGCGGCAGATTTGTCACGTCTACCGGTACCTCGATCGAATATACACCCAGTTGAAGCTGCATCGCCTTGAGCCGAACGACAATTATGTTCACATGTCGCGCAAGTTCTACAAGGCGTTGGTGCGTTCCGAGAAGCCGGGCATGACAATCGTTGGCGGCATGGGACGGCACGAAGGCTGGAGCGAAGACCAATGCGGCGCGGACGGACACAGTGAAACGTGTGCCGCCACCTACTCGCTTTGGTTCTTCGAGGAACTGGCCAATCTCGACGGCGATCTTCGTTACGGCGACTTGATGGAACGTGTCATTTACAACGCGCTGTTCGCGGCCCAAGCGCCCGAGGGTCGTCAGCTACGATACTTCACTCCGTTCACCGGTCAGCGACCGTACTACCATACCGACATCTTCTGTTGCCCAGGCAACTTCCGCCGAGGCATTTCGCGGTTGCCGTTGAATGTGTACTACCGCTTCAAAGACGGTATTGCGGTGAACCTTTACACGCCTTCCGACGCGAAGATTGATCTGGGTGACGGCCTTTCGGTGAGGATCTCTCAAGTGACAAATTATCCGACCGATGGGCATGTGAAGCTCACCGTATCGCCATCCAAGTCGGCCGTGTTCCCCGTTTACCTGCGGCTTCCACGTTGGTGTTCACAGCCAGAGGTCAAAATCAATGGTGATTCAGCTCTCGGCAAGGCCGAGGCGGCAGTGATAACGCGAGAGTGGAAGGCTAGCGACACCATTGAGCTGTCGTTGCCCATGCCGTGGCGGTTCATCAAGGGCCGGGAGCTACAGGCAGAGCGTGCGGCCGTCATGCGAGGACCGGTGGTGTACTGCCTCAGTGGCGAGTTGAACAAGTTGCCAGCCGACATGCCGCTGTGTGACATTGTGATCGACCCGAATTCCCTTCGCGATCCGCTTGAGGACTCTCGGGTACGACCAAACGGCGTATCATGCACGGTGGCTGCCTGGAGCCCCGGTCGCGATGTGTCGCAATCACCCGACCTGAAGCTAATCCTCAGCGAGTTCCCCGAGCCGACGGGGGAAGCCATATATTTTCGCCTTTCCGACCCAGCAGTAGCGGTTGACGACGAATTGATCGAATAAACAGTGGCCGCTAAGTACATAGACTCGGAAATCCCTTTGATAACACAGGAGTTTCACGATGGTTAAGCAAACGATTCTAACGGTTCTGATTCTCTACGGCACCACGAACATGGCCGAAACGGTGATGGCTGATTTGCTGGCCACGGAACAATTTGGCTATTCAACCGGCACCACTCTTGCCGGAAACGGTGCGGCTACCGACCTGGGCTGGGATAGTTCCTGGACAGCGGTGTCAATCGCCAGCAACCAGACGATCACTGCGGACAGCCTCGATTATCCAGAAATAGCTCAAAGCGGCAACCGTGTCACGTGTGTGTCAGCCGGCCGGTCCACTCGGTTGCTGGATGTGAGCAGCAGCGGTTCGTTCGCCGACGCCGGCTTGGTCGATTCCGGTGGGATGATTGGTGCCGACAATACAACCGTCTACCTGAGCTTCCTGCAGAACTTTACGTCGACGCCGTCGAGCAGTGCTCGATATGCTGCCTTCGAGCTCAATGCCGGTTCGGCGGCGGACGGAAACCGAGCGTTGATCATCGGCATCGACGACACGTGGTCGGCGAACTACAGTGAGTGCTATGGGATCGGTTCTGCGATCAACGGCATTCACGACTCGTTCGACGAGGCAGCGACGACAGGCGTGAGCCTGATGGTCGTAAAAATCGCATTCGGAGCAGGTAACGCCGATACGGTCTCTGTCTATCGCAACCCCGAGTCGCTCGCAGATGAATCGTTATGTACGGTAGATGCTACGCTAAGTGGCGACTTTTCGTTCGATCGAGTTCAGCTCGCACGTTTTTATCCTTCAACCGGTGGTCCCGCTCACGAAATCGATGCAATTCGCTTTGGAACGACTTGGGGGGCGGTCGTACCCGAGCCTTCCAGTGTGACCCTTTCTGCTATGGTCCTGCTTATGTTGGTTGGAATGGGGATGCGGCGGATGTATCGGTGATTTGCGGTGCTGAGTGAATTGTGGTCGCTCCGTGGTGCGTTGAATTGTAGTCGCGGATTTCGACCACCTCACAGATTCGTGTGACTCCGATTTGATGAGGCGAAGACTGTGGGCAAGAAGAAGCTATTTGCTGCGGTTGTGGGCCTGACTTCGCTTGGTATTGTCGGTTGTGGATCAGGTAGGCGGGACTACGAGTGCGTAACGCTTCGTGGTGAAGTCACCATCGACGGGAAATCGCTGCAATCGGGGGCCGTGCAATTCCTCCCGACGGTCGCCGGACAGGGACCGGCAGTGGGAGCCCTGATCACACAGGGTCATTACGTGGCCGAAGGTGTTCCCGTGGGCAAGGTGCGAGTCCTTTTTACCGCTATTGAACGTGGCAAACAGATGGGAACGGTAGAGGGGATTCCGGTTTTCTCATCAGTTAATCTTATCCCCGAGCAATCTCGTAGTGGAACAGTGATTCAAGTTCCCGCGAAAGACTTCGTGCACCATTTCCGGTTGTGAGCAAATGGTTCAAATCATGCCAGAATGCCGGCGTCGTGACAATCGACTTGGTTCAAATTGTGGTCGAACCAGAGGTTTCACACTTGTTGAACTGTTGGTCGTAATCGCGATTATCGGGATCCTCATTGCCTTGCTTCTGCCTGCTGTTCAAAGTGCGCGCGAAGCAGCCCGGCGGATGCAATGCACCAATAACATGAAGCAACTCGCCCTGGCGATGCACAACTACCACACAACCAAAGGGGAATTACCTTTTGGGGCGATCCGTTTCGTGGGTGATGAAGGAGGTGTGTTTACAAGTCGTGGTGGGGGATGGAATCACGATCACGGTTGGTATACCCAAATGGGGCCATATATTGAAGAACAAGCGTGGTTCGACTCGATCAACTTCGACAAAGTGATTTTTGACGGCAACAAAGGTTACGGAAATGTCGAACCCCGCAAACATCGGATTCCCATGATGGGTTGTCCTTCCGACCGACCGAATTCGGCACATCCAGGCCATGCGACCTACGAACGCGTCAAAGCCAACTACGTTGTGAACTTCGGAAATACGAATTACGGTCAGCAGGATTACCAAGGCGTGACCTTTAAGAAGGCTCCATTCAGCTATCGACGCAGTGCCCGTTTTGCCGAGATTCGCGATGGTCTGAGCAACACGCTGCTGATGGGCGAAATCATCACGACGATCGGCGATTCAAATCCGCCGAACGCAAGCACCGGTTGGTCGGGCCCTTTAAGCGAAACGATGGCCAGCGAAGGTGGCCAAGTGTTCACAGCTTGGCTTACGCCCAACTTCAACGGGTCCGACTTGGTTGCCCGCAAATGTCCGGCACCGGGAAACCTGAACGGTATTCCTTTTTGTGTATTAATCGGTGATGTCGCGGAGATTCCATTGCAGGCCTTTGCCGCCCGGAGCCATCACCCGGGCGGAGTGAATGCTTCGCTTTGCGATGGCTCCGTGCATTTCTTTAGCGATTCGATTGCGTGGGACGTTTGGCAGGCACTCTCATCGAGTCGCGGTGGTGAGATCGTAGACGCTGATTTCTGATTGCCGTATGCAAGCGGAATCGATCGGTAGCAAACCAGCACCTTTGTTCTTTGTTTGGCTTCGTATGTTTCAGGCGGTTGTCCCAAGACACCCTCACCCCCGGCCCCTCTCCCGCAAGCGGGAGAGGGGAGTTGTTGTCCGGCGGCCGCTGAAGAAGGGCAACCCCAGAAGGAGGAAGAAACCCATGAGACCGATTCGCCATTGTCTTTTATCGTTACTGACAGCGATCCTTGTCTTGACGTTCGCTGTTTCCGTAACCGTGCAGGTCCAAGCGGCCGATCAGCCCGGTTGCATTTCCGACGCATCGAAGGCCGTTCGCGACAAGATCGACTTGAAATCACCCCAGGGTTGCAGCCATATCTTTGGTTTCAATTACCAACCGAGTTGGGGCCACAACGGGCTGACGGTCTGGGGTGAGAAATTCGATGCGAAAAGGTACCGCGAGGAACTGGCTGCCGGCAAGAGATACTTTCCCAAGTTCAACGCCGTGCGGATTTGGCTCTCCTGGAGTGCCTACCGGGAAAATCCCGAACAGTTTGTGCGCAACTTCCAGCAGGCGGTCGACATTTGCGGCGAGTTAGATCTGCTGGTCTTGCCCATCTTGTTCAATCGTTGGACCGGTAATCCGCTTTGGGACCGTGTTCAAAACCGCGAAATCCTTGCCGACTTCGAGACAACCTTCAGTCCGTTCATCGAAGCCATCGTTACCCCGATGAAAGGCGACTTGCGGATCCTTGCCTGGGATCTCTGCAATGAACCGTATTTACGTGGAGCGGGCGACGAGGCGGCTCCCGTATCTCCGGAGGTGGAGACCGAGTGGTTGGGCAAAGTCCATAGGGCGGTGAAACAACGCGATCCCGAGGCACTCATCTGTATCGGCACATGCCCGAGCATGACGCACCTTACGCGGTGCAGTCACTTACAGGATATCCTCACGCCCCATCTTTACGTTCCCCTTTGCGCGCAACAACCCATCGTCACCAATTCCTTTGAGGAGGCAAAAAAACTTGGCCGTCCGATGATGTCTACCGAATGTTGCTGGGGTTCGCCCGACGATGCCAAACGGGTGGAAATCATCCGCGAAAATCTAACGTTGCTGAAGCAGTACAAGATCGCCTTCTTCCCCCACGCTTTGTGGACCAGTGGGGTAGCAGACCTTCATAAGTACAAGCACGGGCTGTACATGCCGTTCATTCTCAGCAACGGTTCGTTGCGGCCCGGGCACGAGGTCTACAACGAGTTCACTCAGTGATGGTTCGTGTGCGATAGCCGGTCGACCATGTCGGGATACCAGGACGTGGTCGACCCACATGGTTCGCGCCTTTTCAGCCAGCCTTGTTCGTGGTACCAGCGGGCCGTTTCGCGGAGACGGTCGTCGAGCGACGCTGTGACACGATAGCCGAATTCGTCGGCGGCACGCTGAGGGTTGCACGTCCAACAGCCGGCGCGGCCCTCCCGGGCTTTGTCGATGTTCAACAACGCAGGACGCCGTGTCACACGCGAAGCCACCTCGTTGACTGCCGCTACCACCCAAATCGCGCGAGGCGGTGTGGGGCATACCAAAACCCGCGTACGATCCAACGCCCCGCCGATCCGGTGTCCTAGCTCGGCGTACGTGAAATGCTCGTTGTGGCCAACATAGTACACCCCCGACGTTGCGGATTCGGCACCGGAGGGTGTCGTTGCCTGCGTCAATGCCCCACGCTCAGACGGCACCGCCAAACGTTTTGCCCCAGCGGCGGCCGCAATGGCCGCGTCGGCCAAGTCGGCGGCGTGAATCAACGAGTGCCGTTGACGCCCCAGCGCAGGCACGAAATGTACACCCAACTGATCGACCGTCTTGAAAATATTGAATACCTGCCAATCGCCTTGCCCAAAGACGATCGGCGGACGCAACACGGTGATCGGCACCCGATCGGCATATTCGGCGGCGGCTCGCTCGCCGGCCAACTTGCTTCGTCCGTAATGCGAGACGGGCCGTTCGGGATCGGCCTCGGTACGCGGCCGACCGTCTGGTGCCGGGCCGGCGGCTGCAAGCGACGACATCAGAACCATTACCGGAGGTGACGCCTGCTCGGCGCAAGCTTGAGCCATGTTCCGCGCGCCCGAATGGTTCACCCGAAAGTACTCGACACCCTGAATCGCATTATTGCAGCCAGCCAGGTGGTAGACGATGTCGTGCCCCGCCACGGCATTCGCCAGGCCGTCGGGCTGTGTGACGTCAGCGGAGATCAGCCGTACGCCGTAGGGCTTCAACTGCTCGGTGCGCGAAGTCGGCCGAATGAGGCAACTTACCTTGTCGCCTTGCCGGACAAGAGCCCTAACCAAGTGGGTTCCGATGAATCCGGTTGCGCCTGTAACGAGTACTTGAGTCATGGGCGTCAGTTCGGGTCACCGCGAACTTGCCAACGACAAGTTCGGACGACCCGAAAAATAACTTGCTGTTTTCCAAGGCTAAACGCGAGGGCCGTTGCGAAGCATGGCCCGATGAATCGGCAAGTTGTTTTTCGGTCGATCCTAAGCGGCGTTGCCCTTCCTCTCGAACTGCTTCGGCCTGCGAGGTGGACTGCACGCGACAGCAAACCGGCAGGCGTTCATCCACCTATTTCTGTACCATCATCGGTTTTTACGGCCTGTATCCTAAGCGGCAGGCATAGGAAGAAGGTAAGGGGTGTTCTATCAAGGGGATTGATTGTGTGGATTCAACCTGTCGATCAGATTTCGCGATTCCCTGGCTTCCACGTCCCCCCTGGCCTTCCCTGGTTCCCACGCCCCCAGAGGGGAACGAGAGAATCAAGCATTCGGGTTGACCCCCGCGACGATCGAGGTTTAGAATCGCGAGCCTAGGCAAGAAAGGAAGCTTCCGGGGGACTTGTCAAAACACCTGCCCAAACGCACCTGCTATGCCAACAGCCTGCCGGATCGAGCTCACTTCCGCAACGTTGGCAGCCGACAGGGGAGCGACCCGCAGTTGCCTGCGTGCGGAAGCACCGAATAGCTGCGCCCGGACGCCTGTTTACGTGAAATTGTAGGGAAACCCACCGAGAAGTCCGCCATGTCGAATATGATCGTTAAACCAGTTACCACCCGTCGCGAGAAAAAGCAGTTTCTCAACCTTCCCTGGATGCTCTATCGTGACGACCCCAACTGGGTGCCCCCGTTACGGATGGATCAGAAAGAGATGGTGGGCTTCGCCCGGCATCCGTTCTACGCCGTGAACGAACGTCAGGCCTTTCTTGCACTGCGAGATGGTGAGCCGTGTGGACGTGTGCTAGCAATTATCAATCACGGACACAATGAGCGTTTCGACGAACGGCGAGGATTCTTTGGGTTCTTCGAGTCGGTCGACGACCAGGAAGTGGCCGATGGGCTGTTCGAGGCCGTTGAGCAGTGGTTTGCCCAGCGCGATATTCACTGCCTGCGTGGGCCGTGCAACCCGTCACTAAACTACACCCTGGGATTGCTCGTCGACGGCTACGATTCGATGCCCACCTTCATGATGACCTACAATCCGCCGTACTACGAGCGGCTGGTCGAAGAATACGGCTTTCGCAAAACCCAGGACCTTTACGCATTCTGGGGCAGCATCGACATGCTGCCAAAGGTCCAAGAACGTTGGAAACCGGTGGTCGAGCAGATTATCGAGCGACTGGGGATTCACTTGCGGCCGCTGAACCGCAAACGCTTCCTGGAGGATGTCGAGCTTTTCCTGTCGATCTACAACAAGTCGCTCACTAATACCTGGGGATTCGTGCCAATGTCGGAAGCCGAAGTTCGGCACACGGCGGCCGGACTGCGGTATCTGATGGTCCCCGAGATGGCCATTGCCGCAGAAATCGACGGGAAGACCGTGGGCGCCGCCTTTGGGTTGCCCGACTACAACCCACGAATCAAAGCCATCGACGGCCGCCTGTTTCCCTTCGGCTTTCTAAAACTGATTCGCAACAAATCGGCCATCAAACGTGTACGTTTTATCAGCGCCAATGTATTGCCCGAGTACCAACTACACGGAGTTGGCTTGGCCCTGATGCACGGAATGGTTCCCCTGGGACTCGAGTGGGGGCTGCAAGAGGCCGAATTCTCCTGGGTTCTGGAATCGAACTCCCTCTCACGAGGTGCCTTGGAAAAGAGCGGCACCAAACGCGCCAAGACGTACCGCTTGTACGATTTAGATCGATAAGTAAGATGGATCGCGACAATAGTGTCGTCCTCCACTGTGGATAGTCACATCCCAATCGATCCCACCTGCCCACACCTAAACCACCGCCATCGCCACCCCCTGTCGAATGGACGGCTACTCTGAACGTGGTACGATTTCCGAGAGATTTGAGCTAGTATCCTTGCCGTCGCCGCGAGACAAACCACCCGGTAGTGCTAGTGTTGCAGGAAACCCGTCCCGGAGCTAGGATAGATAGGCTAGGTAGTGTACACGTCTTAGGCGGGAATTCAACGGCCTCTCATGGCCGAAAACGCGCATGGCCTCAACGCATGACATCGTGGTAACGGGAATCGGAGTCGCCAGTCCGATCGGAATCGGCGCGGCAGCATACTGGGCCTCGCTTTGCGAAGGTCGCAGTGGCGTCCGGAATCTCGGACTATACGAAGACAACAGCCTGCCGTTGAGTATTGGCGGTGAGGTGGCCGACTTCGAGGCAAAAAAATACGTCCGGCCGCGGAAGAGCCTCAAGGTGATGAGCCGCGACATCCAACTGGCCTTCGCCGCAGCCGACTTGGCCTGCGAGCAAGCCGGGCTCCACGACAAGCCCACCGAGCCCGATCGACTCGGAATCGTCTTCGGCGCCGAGTTGATCTCCTGTGAGCTCAGTGAGTTGGTGGCGGCCTATCGTGGTTGCATACAGAACGGCTCCTTCAATTTCGACAACTGGGGACGCTCGGCGATGGCGGAAATGTATCCGCTCTGGATGCTGAAGTACCTCCCCAACATGCCGGCCTGCCATATCGGAATCGCCCAAGACGCCCGAGGGCCGAACAACTCGCTCACCCTGGGCGACGTCTCCAGCTTGTCCGCGGTGGCCGAGGCGATGCGCGTCATCCAACGCGGCGCGGCCGACGTAATGATTGCCGGTGGCACGGGTTCGCGAATTCATGCCGGCCTCTGGGCACGCTCGCCGCTTTTCCATGTGAGCCGCCACCGGGGTGACCCGACCGAAGCCTGTCGTCCGTTCGACGCCCAACGCGATGGTTCCGTGAATGGTGAGGGATCGGGCGCCATTATTCTGGAACGGCGCGACCATGCGGAAGCCCGCGGAGCCGAGATTTGTGCCACGGTGCTGGGATACAGCAGCAACTTCGAACCCCGTCGCAATGGAAATTCCCTGCACGGCAGTGCCGTTCGACAGGCCATCACCAGTGCGATGAAAAACGCCGGAGTTACGGCGGCCGACATCGGCCACGTCAACGCCAACGCGGGTGGGCTGGTGGAAGACGATAAGGTCGAAGCCCAAGCTATCCGGGAACTGCTGGGCGACGTTCCCGTGACGGCACCGAAGAGCTACTTTGGCAACCTGGGGGCCGGTACGGGAGCCGTCGAATTGATGGCCTCGCTGCTGGCCCTGAAACACGGCACAATCCCTCCGACGCTCAACTACAAAACGCCCGATCCGGAGTGTCCGATCAACGTGGTGCATGGCCGGCCGGAAAAACTCGATCGTCCGGCTGCCCTGATTCTCAACCACACCCCCTTCGGCCAGGCGATTGCCGTGGTTGTGGGCAAGGCCTAACTGCTTCATCGGTCTTCGAGCAAGAGTCAGCGCATGCCAGCGGCGGCTTGCCCGCCGCTGCTGAACGTGGGGCAGACTTTGCTGCCCATGGCACCCGCGCGCTTCGCGCCCCTGGGCTTTGTTGTTTCACGCCGTTGGCGTGAGCTCTGGCACCCAACGCCGCTGGTCGGTAGTATGCGTGCAGTGATTGTACTTCTTTACCGTCGGCGTTAGCGATGAGCGACTTCACCACCTTCGCGGCAAACCTGAAGCAACTCGACGTCGCGCTGGCTCAGCTCCAGCCGGTCGCCGAGCGTTTGGGGGTGTCTGCGCCGGTCGGAGCCGAGTGGTTCGAACTGTTGCGGCACAAGCTGCTTCCGCAGGTCGAAAGCCGGCCGCTGCTGGTGGTGGGAATCGTCGGGGGTACGAATATCGGCAAGTCGGTGGTTTTCAATCATCTGGCTGGCGAGGTGGCCAGCGCGTCGAGTCCCTTGGCGGCCGGAACGCGGCATCCCGTTTGCCTGGTTCCCTCGGGCTTGGAAGATGCCGACGAGCTTGCCCGGCTGTTCGAAGCCTTCGAGTTGCATCGCTGGCACGCGGCCGAAGACTCGCTGGCCGACAGCCCCGAAGACCGTCTCTTCTGGCGAACCGGCGAGAACATGCCGCCGCAGCTTCTGTTGTTGGATGCGCCCGACGTGGATTCCGACGCCGAAGTGAACTGGCAGCGTGCCCGAACGATTCGCCAGTCGGCCGACGTGTTGGTGGCCGTCCTCACACAGCAGAAGTATAACGACGCGGCGGTAAAGCAGTTTTTCCGCGCGGCGGTCGAGGCCGACAAACCGATTGTCGTGGTATTCAATCAATGCGATCTGGAAGCCGATGCGGATTATTGGCCCCAGTGGCTGGCCACGTTTTGCGAAGCTACCGGGGCGACGCCCGAGTTGGTCTACGTGGTGCCCTACGATCGCAAGGCGGCCGAGTCACTGCGATTGCCGTTTTATCGCGTTAAAGCCGATGGCGCTACGCAGCCGGGCGAGCCGACCAGTTTGCGAGACGAGTTGGCCTCGCTACACTTCGACACGATCAAGATTCGTACCCTTCGCGGCGCGCTCACCCGCGTGCTCGACGAGCAACAGGGAGTGGGCGCCTATTTGCGTTCGATTCGCGAGGTGGCCGCGCAATTCGAAGCGGCGGCCGACACGCTTTCGTCGTCCGAGATGGCCCGCGTGGCGTGGCCCACGCTGCCGGCCAGCATACTGGTCGACGAAATCCGCGACTGGTGGGACGCTGAACGCAGCGAGTGGTCGCGGCAGGTCCACGGCTTTTATCGCACCTTAGGACGCGGGGTAATTTGGCCGGCGAAAAAGGCCTGGGAGGCGATGGCCGGACCGCACGCCGATCCGCTGGCAACCTTTCATCAGCGAGAACGCCAAGCGGTAGTGCTGGCGGTCGAGAAACTGATCGACGAACTGGATCGACTCTCGCGGATCGGTAACGACACCTTGCGTCCCCGATTGGAACGCCTCTTGCGTGGCGATGCACGAGCCGAGTTGCTGCGCCGCGTGGAAGCAGCCCACGAACGACTCCCAGCGGTCGACCAAGATTACCGCCAGTTTCTCCGCAACGAGTTGAACACCTGGCGGGAGAGCAACCCTCGGGCGGTGCGGGTATTGCGTTCGCTCGACCAGGCGGCAGCCGTGGCCCGACCGGCGATTACTGTGACGCTGGCCGTGAGCGGTTGGGTGCTGGCCGGCGACCTGGTAAGCCAAGCAGCCGTTCACGCCGCGGGCGACACGCTGGGGCAAGTGGCCACCGAAGCAGCAATTGCCGGCGGCATCACTGGCGGCGGCGAGGCCATCGTTAGCGGCACAAGCGAAGGCGTTCGTCAAACGGCCGGTCGGCTCTTCCTCCGCCTGCAAGCCGGCTACGCGCGGCGCCGCGCCCAGTGGCTCGCCGGTTGGCTGGAAGGTGAACTGCTCGGCAGCCTGCTCGGCGAATTGCGCAGCGGGGCCGGTGTGCCACACGGCGAAACATTTCGAGATGTGCAAACGGCCGTCGACGTGCTGCGGGAAGACGGGGCAGGGGGGTGACGAGGCGAAGCCGCGAGCGGCTTTTGCGAGAACGAACGTTACGTGGTTTCGCGGGCCGGCGATTCTCGCTTCACGCATCCTCGCAGGTAGATGTCCGTTTCGACCTGTTCGACGTGTACGTCGTCGAGTTGCATTGCGTCGGTCATCTGTTCGATACCCCGGCCGCCGATCGGACCCAACGCATCTTCGCCGCCGACGATCTTCGGGGCGATGAACACATGGACTTCGTCGACGGCCTGCATGTCGAAGAGCATGCCCAGCAGCCGTCCGCCTCCTTCGACCAGCAGGTTGGTCATCCGCCGTCGCCCCAGTTCGGCCAGAAGCGACTGCAACCGCTCCGTAGCAGTTTCACCCTCGCAAGCGAATACCTCGCAACCGGCCGTTTGCAGATTTTCGACGGCGGCAGCGTCGGCCTCCGGGCTGCAAGCGACCAGCACGGGCGCTTCGCTGGCGGTGCACACCAATTGGCTCGACGGATCGACCGCGGCGGCCGTGTCGAGCACGATTCGCGTGGCGACGCGTGGGCCGGCAGGTCGGGCGGTGAGCAACGGATCGTCGGTCGCGGCCGTGCCACGGCCGACGGCAACGGCGTCGACCCGACCGCGCAACGCATGGACCAGCGCCCGCGATGCGGCACATGAGATCCACTGGCTGGAACCGCTGTGCGTGGCGATCTTGCCGTCGAGCGTCATGGCCCATTTGGCGATCACCCAAGGACGGCCCGACTCGATCAACATCAGATAGGGAGCGTTCAAACGTCGGGCTTCGTCTTCTAGCAGCCCGACGGAAACCGACACGCCGGCCGCTTCGAGTTCGGCCAACCCGCCGCCGTCGACCTGTGGGAAAGGATCGCGTTGGGCCACCACCACCCGAGCAACGCCGGCCGCCAACAGGGCCTTGCTACATGGCGGAGTCTTGCCCTGATGGCAGCAAGGCTCCAGGGTAACGTAAGCCGTAGCACCGGTCGCCCGTTCGCCGGCCAAACGCAGGGCCTCGACCTCGGCATGAGGACCGCCGAAGCGACGGTGCCACCCCTCGCCGATAATTTCCGCTCCCCGGGCGATCACGCATCCGACCATCGGGTTCGGCTCAACACAGCCCTGCCCCTTGGCGGCCAGTTCCAGCGCCCGACGCATGTGCCAACGATCGATTTCGGCCAAGTCCATAAAAGGAATTTATAGTGGGTAGTGGGTAGTGGGTAGTGGGTAGTGGGTAGCCCCGATAGCTCTGCTATCGGGGTGCCGAAGGCACAAGAAGCGTCAGGTATGTTTCCCACCCCACGCCTCTTGCGGCTGCGCCGCCCCGATAGCAGAGCTATCGGGGCTACCCGTTTTGGACTTGTTAGTCACGAACCGAGGCGTTCACTTCTCTGCCGTCGCGTACCGCTGCTCGATCTCGGCTTCGTGCTTCTGATGTGTTTTTTGAAGTCGCGTCACAATATCCGGATGATCGGCCGCAACGTTTGTCATCTCCGAAATGTCGTCGGCCAAGTTGACCAGGAAGAGCTTGTCGGCCTTGGTTAGCGGGGCTTTTTTGCTGGAGTCACGGGGATTGCCGATGAGCTTCCAATCGCCGTCGCGCACCGCCCATTGCGCCCGAGGACCACGGCCCAATTGCCAATAGAAACCCTCGTGGGGCGAGGCAACGTCGGCCGAGAGGATAACGTTCTTGATGCTCTGCCCGTCGAGTTTCACCTTGGGTACCGACACGCCGCAGAAATCGGCGATCGTGGGCAACCAGTCGCAGCCGACCGCGAGTTGTTCTCGAACTTCGCCCTGGGGAATTGTGCCGGGCATGGAGACAATCGACGGCACCCGAATTCCACCCTCGAAGAAACTCCCCTTGGCCCCGCGATACGGCCCGGCGTTGCCACCGCCGCCAAAGGTGCGTTCTTCGGTCGAATGACCGTGGTCCGACTGGAGGATTACCAGCGTGCGTTCGCGGAGTTTCAACTCGTCGAGCTTTTTGAGAAAACGTTCGATCTTCTCGTCCATGGTCGACGTAAAGGCCGCGTACATTCGGCGGGGATCTTCGAGGTTTTTGTAGGCATTGCGCCACTTTTCGGTGCCCTGCAACGGATAGTGCGGCACGTTGATCGCCCAATACAAAAAGAACGGACCTTGCCGATTCTTTTCGACGAACTGTTCGCACTCCTCGACCATTCGGTTGAGAAAGTATTGGCCGTCTTCCCAGATTTCCTGGCCGTTGCGCCACAGGTCGTGGCGGTTGGGCCCACGCCAGTAGAAAAAGTGGGAGTAGTTATCGATGCACCCACCCATGTGACCGTAGGAGTATTGAAAACCTTGGCCGTTGGGCATCGTCTCGGGCGTGTAGCCTAAGTGCCACTTGCCGACGTGCCCGGTCGTATAGCCGGCCGCACGAAGCATCTCGGCAATGGTCACTTCATCGCTAGGCATGCCCGGATGATTGGGAATCGAAGGGCAATTACTTGCCACGCCTGCCCGAGCGGGAAAGCGACCCGTCATCAGCCCTGCGCGCGAGGGCGAGCAATAACACGAGGGCGCGTACATCTGCGTGAAACGCACGCCCTCGCGAGCGAGCCGGTCCATGCCAGGCGTGATCAAGTCTTTAGAGCCGTAGAGGTTCGTGTCCAACGAACCTTGATCGTCGGTGTAGATGATGATGACGTTGGGCTTCTCGGATGCCGCTGCGGCCATCGGACATGCCAACCCGACGGCGAACATCACGATCACAAACAAACAAGCGAATCGGGAGAACCGAGCGGCGTGAACTGACATGGTGAGATCCTCCTGGGCAACGCAACGGCAGGGGTGCGGAACACTGAAGCTCGGGTGCCGGAGCCAAAGACGGGTGCCACGGACGCCTTGTATGCCCGTGTCCGATCACTGGCTGGCAAACAGCCAGTGGCATCCAACTTGTCGTTGGGAGCTTAACCCAGCATTCAAACAACGGCAGTATAACCGGACCGATACACGGTCGCAAACTACCGCGGCAGCGCCGCGAGGTTTGTGGTCTTCGGGGCAATTCCCCGGTCAGTCGGGCGTCCAAAGCTTCTTCTCGCCCCCGCCACCCTGCTCGCTGCCAGGCGTCCAAAGTCTTCCAGGCTCTTGAGCGGCTTGCGGTGCCGGACCGATGGCAGGTCCACCCGGCATGCCCGCTCCGGGAATAGCACCGGCCGGCATACCGTCGGGTCGTAGCACGCCCAGCCCGACCAACAACTCGGTCAACGCCTGGGCAACGCCCGGCTCGTTCATGTGGTCGCGCTGGATTTGTGTCAGCAGACGGTTGATCTCGTTGCTGTCGCCCCGAGCAAATTGCAGCGAAAGTTCCAGAATCAGCCAACTCGCTGGCGACTGACCGGCCTTCTCGGCCATTTCGCGGCCACGTTGGGCGTACTTCAACCCTTCGTCGGGATTTTCGGCATCGCGAGCCAAAATGCTCAACGCGCGACGTTGTTCGTTCGTGTCAGCCAACGTGGGACGGTCGATCAGGTTCACGGCGAAGCGGCGCAACGAGCCTCTCAGCCCATAGGCCGCCGCGCGACGAAAGGCATGCAGAAGATCCGTGTCGCTGAGCTTTTCGACCTCGATCCGAGAGAGCCGAGCCAGGGGCACACTGTTGACGTCGACCACCGTCGGGTCGAGCGGATCGAGTGTGGGTAGCCCCAGCGATTGACGCAATTCGTTGAAATCGATTTCCTCGGCATCGGCGGCCATGTACGACTGAAGAATCAGGATGGCGGCCAGCAGCCGGACACGGCACGACTCATCGCCGGACACGGCACGCGGTGAACGGCCGTCGAAGATGCTCAACGGCAACTCCGGCCACTGCTCGAAAATAACCCGTCGCTCGTGCGCCACCGAGAGCTCGGCGATCTGCGCCGGTTCGGTTCCCTCGGGCAAACGCCACTTCCGCTGGAGCAACTCTTCCGTGCCCGAGGTTTTCATCACGGCAACTTGCTCGGGCTCCGAGCTAATTGCCCGTTGGGCTACCTTGCCGATCAATTGCTTCACTTGCTCGACGTCGTTTTCAGTAGCGCCAATCGCTTCAAGACGTGCTTCGCGATCGGTTTGGCGGCCGAACAAACGCAACTGGCAAATGTAACGAGGAATCTGCTCGACGGTCAGCCCTTCGGACGCTTTCGGCGTTGCGCGGTCGAGCAACATATACATCGCTCGCGGCGGCGGTCCCTCATCTTCGTCCGATCGTTCATCGACCGGCAAGGCAACGACCAGCGGTTCCAGCGTCAGTGCCGCTTGCAGCTCGTCGGTTTCCGACAGATTCCATGTGAGGCTAAACAGGTCGATCCCATCACCGATGGGATCTTCGGAGCACAACATGGCCAGGGCTTCGGCTTCGACGGCGTCTTCCAAAGGCACGTCGAGCGAAGCGTATTTGCGCAAAGCGGCAACGCACCCCTCGTTGTCGGCCAGCCAACTGCGAAGTGTGGCCAAGTTGCGCCACAGGGGCGGCCAGTCGACCGTGTCGGTCAGGGCCGCGAGCCGGTCGACCGCCTGTCGCCAACAGCCCTTGTCCATCGGCGCCAGAGCTTCGTCCATCTGCGGCTTCCAGGAGGCCTCCGCCGGCGTGGGAATCAGGTGGGGCGATTCTTTCATCAGCACAGGAAGATTCGGTGCCCCGTGGTACGACAGCAACATTTCCATCGGACGCGAATCTTCCTGGTGAATCGCCGCCTGAAGCTGCCAGATCGCCCGGGCCGCCATGCCGTCGCCATTGCCGAACGCCGCTTGGGCGACGACGGTCATGGCCTCGTAGACGCGGCCGTCGATCCGACCGTCGGCGACAACCATGGCCTGCTGCCAAAAGTCAATCGCCTTGGCACTCTCGCCCTCAACAGCCGCGAGGATTGCCATCTCCGACAACGCGGTTGCGTTCTCCGGATGCTTCTCGAAGAAGTGCTTCGCGTTGACCGAAGCCGCTTCAAGCTGGTTGGTAATCCGCAGCAACAGGGCCTTGGTTGCCAGCAGACACGGCCGATCGGGATTCGACTCCAGCAGACCGTCGATATGTTTCAGGCAGGCCAGGTTCTGATCACCTTCGAGCATCCGCTCGATTTTCTGCAATTCGGGCAGGAAATCGGGACAGCAGAATTTGATTTTTTTGCCAGTCCCGCCGGGACAAAGGGAATAGGCGTCCAGTGGCATCGGGTTTCCCAAGGGCTAGAGAGACAGTACACGCTACGACCGGCGATGGTCGCCAAATCGCCCATCCTAACAGATGGACCGGCCGCTGGGAATGAGTTGGCAGCGGGAGTAATGAAGTCCGGAATCTCAGCCGGCTGTCAAGGCGGCACGCTTTTCGGCCACCAGGGCCAGCAGGGCCTTCTGCGGCTTGGCAAACTTCTCGATCCCCTCCTCCATCAGAGTGGTTTCAAGGCGAACCATGTCGACCAGCCGATCGATCTCCTCGACAACCTCGTCGGGCGGTAATCGATCAACCTGACGGGTGAACGTCAGGTCGCTCTGAGCGACCGCGTCGTTTGTGGCCGGTGGGTTCGTCTGAATGTCGCTGCCGGCAAAAGCTTCGACGTATTTCCACGGCGAATCCTCGGGCCGCTTCGTGCCCGTGCTCGCGAAAACAATCTCCTGAGCCAACGGCGTGGGGTGTTGCTTCCAAAACGCCTGGTTTTCGGCCCAAATCCGCTTGGCATTGAGTATACCCACCATCCCCTGGGCGGCCGGCGAGAGCTCGGGCACGGCCTGTTGGGTATAAACGTCTAACCGCGAGACGAAAATACTGTACACGCTCTTAAAGCCTTCGAGCGACTCGCGCCGCTGGGCCCCACGCCATACGGCGTCGCGCGCGGCACGATACTGCCGAGCAGCGAACAGCAACGTAACGTTTACGTTGACGCCCGCGGCCACGATCTCTTCCACCGCGTCGATGCCGGCTGCCGTACCGGGTACTTTGATCAGCCGGTTTTCGTGTCCCTCGGCCCACTGCCGGGCTTGGCGGATGGTTTCTTCCACGCGCGCGTCGTGCGACAAATCCCGCTCGGGATCTTCCAGCAAGGGATCGACCTCGAAACTTACGTAGCCGTCGTCGCCGCGGGTGCTCTGCCACGCCGGCAAGAAGACCTGCTGGGCCTCACGAACCAAACGGTTGGTCATTCGCCAGGCAATCTCCGATTCGTCGAAACCCTGGCGAACAAGTTGCTCGATCTGGTCATCAAACCGGCCGGAGGCGATCAGGTCGGAAACAATCACCGGATTCGACGTGGCGCCGGTTGCTCCCGCCACGCGATTGACGCGAACGAAATCGGGATCGACGGAATCGAGCCACAACTTGGTGCCGGTAGCCAACAGAGATGCGATGGGAGTCGTCATGGGAACCTGGAACGTTTGGGGACTCAGGAAATATCGGCAGTGTTTTAATGGGCCTTGCCTAATGAATGAACGGAGGGCGGCCATCGGGAGCCCGGAGTCAAGGCGTTTGGCCTAATCCGACCGTTCGATGAATACGCAAATATCAATAGTAAGTATTCTTACGCAGGCTCCGACGAAGAGAAGCCCCCCGCGAGCGTGAACTTCAGGGCTCGGAGTTCGGAGAAAGTGAAAGTTCTCTAGTTCCCACGCTTCTCAGCGTATTCTCTGGTTCCCACGCTTCTGCGTGGGAACCCAAGGCCCGACGCTTCGTGTCGTTGGAACACGAGAAGACACCCACGTCGAGGGGCATGCCGCCACGCGAAGCATCGCTGACGTGTGTTCCCGCGTAGAACGTGAGAACGAGAAAACGGCAATTTAGCGAAAATACAACAACTGAGAACGCCTAGCCGACACTAACGGTCACCCGCTCTGCGTCGATTTGCTAGATTTTAACGGTTATTCCTGTTGTGGCGATGCGCTTTGGTCGATTAGCAGGGTTGAAGTACCGCTTTCGGCAGCGCGGCGCGTTGTTGGTATAGCGTCGTGGTGGCGTCACGGAGGAATAGCCAGTGAAACAGACAATCCGGCCAACTTTGATCTCCTCGATTTTGGTGTTTCTGCTCGGAAGCGCCATGGCGACAGCACAGCCGCCCGATGCGACTATGCAGGATATCGCCGATTGGGGTGACCAAAGCATGATGCCGTTGTTGGATGAGAGCCAGCCGGAAATCGTACCTACCGGACCGGTAATCGAAGAAGAAACGGACGGTGAACGCGTATTTCCGTTGATGAGCGAGAATCCGGGCGTATGCGACACGTGCGGCACTCCGTGCGGCGCCGACGGCGAATGTGCGTTGTGTGCCATTGGCCCTTGCTGCTCGGTCTGTGGCGGTGGCTCGTGTTGTCCGCCGCTGTGGTATACCGAACACGGCGTTCGGATGCTCGCCCGAAGCAAACCCCGCGAGCAAGTCCTCTCGCAGGCGTTGATCAATTTGACCACGTTCAACAACCGGCTGACCAACCGGCAAATGATCAGTGACATCGCCGCCGGCTACACGATGACCATCGGGCGGTATCTGGGCCGTGATGCGGAAAACCGCGACCAGTTCCTCGAGTTCGCCTTCTGGGGAATGAATACCTGGACCGACGAACGGCGGATACCTGGCCCCACGGACGAAATTTCCTTTTCTCAAGAAGGCCCCCGATTCAACACCGGCGTGCTCTTCACCGGATTCGCCACAAACTTCGTCGGCTTCAGTTGGGCCGACGAGCAAAACTTCGAGGTCGGCTCCTACTTGAACAACTTCGAGTTGAATCTGCGATTGAGCCCTCGCAGCCGGGCAGATCAGCTTGTATTGCAGCCGAACGGGCGATGGCAACGGCGCTGCCGCCCGGGACATTATTGCGACTATCAGGTGGGACTTCGCTTGATGTCGTTCGACGAAGACTTCCACCTTTACAGCCACAGTCACATCGCAGAACTCGACTCGACCACGGGTGATCCGACGGGCGAAACGCTCGACGCCGAAGGCAACTACCGCATTCGCACCCACAATGATCTGTTTGGCTTCCAGATCGGCTTCGACTACGCCTTTCGTAGTTGCCGATGGAGCTACGGAGTGCGAGCTAAAGCGGGGCCCTTTCTCAACTTTTCCGATCAACTCAGTCGGGTCAGCAGCACCCAGTTCGCCGGCGGTGTTCCCGAACCGTTCGACGATCTAGTCGACACCTCAGCAAATTACGCACGAAACGCCCGGAAAAACGGGGCCGCTGTTATTGCAGAACTCGGCTTCCACGGCACCTACAAGATCAGACCGACGCTGCAACTCAACGCGGGTTACGACCTGATGTGGGTCAGCGGTCTGGCCCTGGCCACCGAACAGATGCGGTTCTCGGAAAATCCGCCATCGATCGTCAACCAGAACGGCACCGTATACATGCACGGCCTGACACTCTCCTTGGAGTGGCTTTGGTAATTATTGATGCTTGCGTTGAAAATGATCCGCTTCGGAAAGCCGAACGCCTGGAAACCCAGGCTCCCGTTGGTCGCCTTCCGCTCATTAGCTATGCAAACGTCAATAGAGGCGAGGGGCGAGAAAACGTAGGCCAAAACGGACCATGCTCGCCCCTGAGCCCTCGTCTCTCGTCCCTTTTGAGCGAAGACTCGGATCATTGTGTTTTCGGTTTGAGTAAATAGTTTGGGGCCGGGATTGAAGAAGCGCAGAAGCCCACCGTCACTGAAGACGGTGGGCTTTTTGCGTAAAACGCAGACCTTTTGCGAAAACACTACCCACGAGCCCCCCACCAGAATGACTTGGAGCTATGCGAGTTTCCATGACCGCTGAAGCGGTCAAGACTCGGGGTTAGCCTGGATTTCTCACAACCGACTAAACCACGGAGCCCCGGAGAACACTGAGAAGGGAAGGTTTGCTGCGGACCAATAGCCATCTGACTGATGTCAGGCTGCTGGAGAACGGTCTTCGTAAGTTGTTTCGTACAAACAACTCCGTGATCTCCGTGCCTCCGTGGTGAGAAATTCGGGTTAGAAGACGGAGCTGTAGGTCGTTTTGGCCGAGCTTGGCTCGCATCTGCCGGATTGCCCCCCGTTGCTAGCATAAGCTACGAAGACTGGCAAAACCAAGCCGGTCGTAGGGGCCGCCTCCAAAGTATCAATGCTTTGAACGCCGATGACGGCATAGACGGGATTGTCTCGGCTCGGTAAGCTACCAGGATTAATTAGGGGTTGTCGGAGCTAAGTGATTTGCCGGGTGTTCGACGGAACGCCTCAACAACAGGGGTACATTCTGTACGGCGCCGTGTTCCTGCCGTACTCTCGGGTGTGGGGACAAGGCCACATCTTCAGTATTCCGTCGCAGGGCGACAAGGCCGCCAACCAAACCGGTGCTACCGCACCTCAACAGGAACCCGCTTCCGATGGTCGCTAATCTTTGTCAAAAAGTTAACGATCTTTGAGGTTAGTAGTGCCGGCTACCCAAAGCCAGAGACTCTCACGCGAGGGTCCGGCAGTTCAAGCGTCGAGGCACGTATGAGCCAGTCATTTTTTGCACGTCGCAGCTACACGATCTTACTGATCGCAACGTTCTTGATGCCGTTCCTAATGCGCGGCACTCGTTTGACGTTGGAAAGCAACCAAAACGATGTCAAAGACTGGCTCCCCAGCCATTTCGAAGAGACCCAGATCCATCAGTGGTTCCAAGGACATTTTCCCCACGAACAGTTCGTACTGATCAGTTGGGAGGGCTGCACGCTCGACGATCCGCGGCTGGAGTTGTTCGCCCGAAAGCTGGAAGACTTCAACCCGAACCTTCAGCAATTGGGAATCTCGGGGAAGTCTGCCAAGGCGCTCACCGCGGCCGGGTTGACGAACCTGCGTGCCATCGAAAAGATACTCGAACAGAACCACGGCAAGCTGGTCGCCGTCGAGGGCCTGCAACCGAAGCAGGCCGAGGACGTGGTCGAAACAATTCGCCGTTGGGTTCCACCATTCAAACAGCCGGTGCTCACAGGCGAACGCCTGGTGAAGATGCTTGCCGAGCGCCACGAGGATTTAACCGAGGAAGAAGTACTCAACCGGCTGGAAGGATCGCTGATCGGCCGCGACCACGACAAGACTTGCCTGGTGGTTACCCTTTCAGAGGCCGCCAAGGGCAAGCACTTGCGGCAGACGCTCAACACGATTCGAGAAATCGCCGATCGCGATTGCGAAATTCCTCCCCAGGACATCCGCCTGGGAGGCCCTCCGGTCGACAACGTGGCCATCGCCGTCGAAGGAGAACGCACGCTCTACCGTTTGGCGGCGCTTTCCGGGATCGTCGGCCTACTAATCTCCTGGCTTTGCTTCCGTAGCTTCCGGCTGACGTTTCTGGTCTTTTTTATCGGAATTTTGGCCGCCGGCATCGGGCTATCGTCGGTCTACTGGAGCGGAACCCTCGCACGATTGCTCGGCATCGAGTGGTTTGCCAATACCTACGGCACGTGCGACGCCATTCTGCTGACCATGCCCTCGCTGGTTTATGTGTTGGGTCTCTCGGGCGCTATCCACATTGTGAACTACTATCACGATGCGGTTCGCGAGTTTGGCCTGGATCGGGCACCGGAGCGGGCGTTGGGCCATGCGATGCTTCCCTGTACGTTGGCCTCGCTCACCACGGCCCTGGGACTCGGCTCCCTGTTGGCCAGCCACCTGGTGCCGGTCAGCAAGTTCGGAATTTTCTCGGCCTGGGGTGTGTTAGCCACCTTGGCGCTGTTGTTCCTCTACTTGCCCGCCTGCCTGCACTTCTTCCCTTCGCGCAACATGGTGCGCCCGCCGAGCACCGGAAGCCGTAACCCGGAAGAGAAATCGGCCATCGTAAAATTCTGGCACGCCGTGGGCGAGGTGATCATTCGCCACAACGGTTGGGTAACCGTAGGCTGCCTTGCCGTGATGGCCGTGTTCGGCATGGGCCTTTTCAAGATGGAAACCTCGGTCAAGCTGATGAAGATGTTTTCTTCCGAGGCCGAGATCGTCGGGCATTACGAGTGGCTGGAGAAACACATCGGCCCGTTGGTCCCGATGGAGGTGGTCGTCAAGATCGACAACGAGCGTTGCCCGTTGAACATGGTGCAACGTATGCGTCTGGCCCGCGACGTCGAAGAGGCCATCGAATCGTTGCTCGAAGAGCACGCCCGCGAGGAGAAACTGGACAACGTGGGCAGTGCCCTGTCGGCGGCCACCTTTGCCCCCGACATCGGGCCCACCCCGCGCTCGGCCGAACGCCGCTTGGGGTGGAGTGTTCGCGACAGTGCTACCAGTCGGGCGTTGGATAAATTTCGCAAGGAGTTCCGCACCTATCTCGCCTACGATGGCGACGCCACGCTGGCCGAGTTAGGTATTACTGGCAAAATAGCCGATCGGCTCAACGCCAAGCAGTGGACCACGGCCAAGGCGTTGGAAACCCATCACGACGAATTGGCCGCCATCCGAGGCATCGGCCCCGAAGGTGCCCAACAGATCGACGAAGCCATCGACAAGTGGCGCATCGAACACGGCATCGAGCTGTGGCGGGTGAGCGCCCGCGTGTGGGCGTTGACCGACCTCGACTACAGCCAGTTCGTCCAAGATCTGCGCGAACGGGTCGAGCACGTGGTCGACCAAAGGTATCGCGTGCTCAGCGAGGAGGATCGTGCCGCGGGCGTCAAGCCGGTCGAGGGAATCGAGATAGTCTACACGGGCCTGGTGCCGCTGGTCTACAAGGCCCAGCACGAGTTGATGGCCGGGTTGACCGATAGCCTGATGTGGGCTTTTGGGCTGATTGCCGTGGTGATGATCGTCGTGCTCCGCAGCCCGGCGGCCGGGTTGTTGGCCATGTTACCCAACGTGTTCCCCGTGGTGGTTGTCTTCGGGGCGATGGGTACGCTGGGAATTCTCATCGACGTGGGCACGATGATGACCGCCAGTGTGGCGTTGGGCGTGGCCGTCGACGACACGATTCACTTCCTCACCTGGTTCCGCCAAGGGCTCGACGACGGCCTCGACCGCAAGGGGGCCGTGATGATGGCCTACGAACGCTGCGGCACGGCAATGACCCAAACCACGCTGATCGGCGGCTTCGGGCTTTCGGTCTTTGCATTCAGCACATTCACGCCCACCCAGCGATTCGGCGCCCTGATGTTGGCGCTGTTGTTCGCCGCGTTGGTCGGCGACCTGATCTTCCTACCGGCCGTGCTCTCGGGCCCGATCGGCCGCTTCTTCCGCACGTCGAAGAAGCGGAAGCCGCGACACCCCTCGTCGAACGACACGGCCACCGCCGATTCACAGTCGGAGGAATCTGACGAAGTCGCCGCCGATTCGGACGACGAGTTGGTAACCGTCCCGATCGACGGCAGCGTGCCACGCCCCAAAGCCGTCGGCCGTCACCGGCGCCCGACGTCGAGCCCGGTAGGGTGAGCGATTGAAACGGGTGCCATGGGCGGCTTGTCCGCCCTTGTTTTTGCCGGGGCCGGGTTTTCGGTAGGAATACGGTTTCCAGCAGGGGCAGACACGCTGCCCACCGGCACCCCTGCATGTGTGTGGGGGGGGGAGATGAGGTACGTGCCGTTTCAGCCGGGCAAGTACGTCACGGCAACTCGACGATTTCTCCGTCGGAACGGGCAACCAAATTCGTGAACAATTGCGCGTCGGTATTGTAATTGATCGTTCGAATCGAACCGTCGCAAAAAGCGAAGTTGGCTCCACCGGAGTGTACACTGCCAAAGATGTTCTCATCCTGCAGGCCGGCCCGGTCCTGTTTCAACGTCTTGTTATTGGCAGCGTTCGCGGCATCGTAATACGCAACGCGGTAGATGTCGTTGTCGGCGCCGCAATATAAGCTCTCATTGTCACCTAGGTCGCTACCGTCGACGTAACCCGCCGGAGACATGTACTTCTCGCCAAACAGAATGGTGTTGCTCGTGCCATCGCGAATTTCGGCGACCTTGGTGGTACTGCACTGGGCAAAGATGCCGTCGGAATCCAGCACTGCCCAATTCTCTCCGCCAGCGAGATCCGTGGGACCCTTATCGTGTAACAGAAAGGCACCGATTCCCCCGTTGCCGGCGTAGTCGCCCCGTGCCATTAGGGCCGACGTCGAATCTTCGACGTTGTACAAATCCATCGTGCACGGCATGGCGATCGCACTGCGTCGGCTTGGACAATTAACCACGCTCAACGGTGTGCCAACCATTTGGCGGTTGAGTGTTTTTTTGGTTGCGAAGCTTTGCCCTTCACCAATGTCGTGCATGGCCTGTTGTTCCAAGAAGGGTAGGCAATTGTACATCCAACCTCCAGGTTGACGGCGGCCGAAGCCGCCGTCGGGATCACCAACCCACCCCCATCCCCAGCCTCCCGCCGGAAGATGCCCCTGCGTGGACTCATGTACCAATGCCGCCAGCGCCAATTGTTTCAGATGATTGGAGCATTGCAGCCGTCGGGCGGATTCTCGAGCAGACTGAACGGCCGGCAACAACAGGCCAATGAGAATACCGATAATAGCAATCACCACAAGCAACTCGACCAGGGTGAAACCATGACCTCGACGTAACGACCGGACGAACGTCAACCGAGCCATCGCCATGGGGAATCTCCGCGTCAGCATTTGCTGTTACAAGACACAAAAGGGCCGCATTTCTTTTCTGGTATGACGCATGGCCAACAGACACACCAAGTTGCCCAACGGCGCACGGTCATCGCACGCCACTTGGACAACGGCTCGCCCTCGCAGCGTGCGATGAAATGTCATACTCGCGAAACGCGCGCATTTGATAGGACTAACGACCGCCCCAACGCCGTCGCGCACACGACAACAACGCGACCAGGGCAATACCGAGCATCGCCAACGACGACGGTTCTGGGACGATCCGCGCGTCAACGAATACACCTTGATCGTAGCTGAAGCCATCGCCAGCATCGGTCATGGCCAACGTAAGATACTTCACTGAAGATGCCAACGGAACGTAAAAGTCGGCCGTATAGGGGCCTGTTCTCCCATCAAGATTGTCAGGCAGGGACTCCGAGAATGACCATACGCCTCCTGTTTCGGCCACAGCCACTGCCTGGCCGTTGACATAAGATGCCAACACTCCGCTATCGTCGCTGAGTAGCACCATGGTATGGATGGTGCCGTTGAATTGTGACACGCCGCTATCGTTAATCGCCCCAGTGGCGGTGAAAACCAGATCGCCCTCAGGCATGCCCGCTGAACGCAGTTCGTCCAGATCGAACGTAACCAGCGAATTCGCGTGAACCCCGATTCCATCCTCTATCTTTGACTTTGACACCTCAGGTGAATGCGACCCGGTAATGCGAATTCCCCAGAAATCCTGGGGAGTACAGTCGTTGGTTGCGTCGCCGTACTCCTGATCACCGGCGTCGCTCGCGGCAAAATCAAACTGCACGCCGGCCGTATTGAGCGTTTGCACGGCAGTGAAAGTTCCCTTCGCCACCCAATTCACTCCCAAATCGGTGGTCTCGGCCACCGCAGCAAACTCGTCGGACGCAATGGCATCGCTCAAGGTTGCGCTTTTCGAGTCGTCCAACAAGTTACCCAAGGGAATCGATAGCGCCTCGGCCAAAGCCTGATTGGTCATCAACGTTAAAACGATTGCAGCAAAACCAGCCGCCACGACCAATCGACACTCGACTCGCATTACACGGTTTGATCGATTCGCACACATGCCATTCTCCTTACGAACGAAATGCTTGAACAAAAACAAAGGTTGCCATTCGATGAAAAATCACGTTTTATTGATTCGGCGGTTGATTGTGGAACACTGCGTTACGCCCCGCCCCCGCGAGCCGGGCTTCCGTTGGTCACCCTCGTTCCACAAGCAATGCAACCCCCAATAGTGGCCGATTGCCACTCATTTTCCTATTTGCCTGAATTGCGTCCTGAGTCGCGCAATGTGTCATTTACGTGTTTGGAATTCGACTTGGTACGCGTACCAGGAGTCTCCAACCTGGCGCGACTGAAGACACCGTGGTCATATCCAAAACCATCGCCTGTATCGGTCATAGCCAGGGTGAGATACTGCACGGAGCTTGGCAGGGGAACATTGAAACCGACACGATTTTGCCCCTTTTTCCCACAGAGACACGGCGGCATCGGCCCCGTAAACATCCAAATTCCGTTGTCTTGGGTCACGGCAACGGCGCGTCCATTGACGTAGGCGCCCACCACTCCGTCGCTGTTGCTCAGCAGTACGATGGCAAACAGAGTGCCTGCCTGAACCCCGCTGTCGTTCAATGCTCCCGTGGCCCGGAAAACCAGTTCACCGCGTGGAAGTCCGGCTTCTCGGAGCTCATTCAAATCGAAGGTTACCAGTGAATTCGAATGGACACCGACGCCGTCCTCGATCTTGCTGGTTGCCACGGCCTTCGCTCCGGAACCGGTAAGTCGAATTCCCCAGTATTCCTGGGGAATGCAATCGTTCGTCGGGCTTCCATATTGCTCGTAACCCGCTCCGGCTGACGCAAAATTGAACCGCACGGCCTTGCCGCTAATCATTACCGGCACCGAAAAATCGCCCGTCGCAATCCAATCCACCCCAAGATCGCTCACGTCGGCCTCGGCGCCGAAGCTGTCAGACGGAACCGCGTCGACCAACTTTCGGCCCGCGGGATCGTCGAATAAATTTCCCAACGGAAGAGTTTCGCCGTTCCACGTAGCGGATTCTTCTTGAGACTCTTCTTCAGCCGGCATCGCTCGCACGAAATGGGGTGCGGCTTTGCCGGCAACCGGTTCAACCAACCGTCCCCCGGTAATGCGTACGGCTTGGCCCTCGGCAAGAACCAATCGCGACGCTTCCTCCTCCGACCGACCGCCAGAGGCGTCCAGAAGAACCTCGACCAACCCCTTGAATACTGTCACATCGCCATCTCCCCGCTTGTCGACAACCACACCGAACTCCGTTCCCAAATCGGTGATCGTGGCGGAGGGTGTTTTCACCGAAAAGCCAACCGCCTCGCTCGGCACCCACGCCGCCAGCTTGCCCAGTTCGAGCGATGAAGAATTGGTTCCGTCTGCTCGATACTTCGCGGGCCCTTCCACGATAACTCGAGCTCCCGAACGCAAGGTGATCTCCAACAGCCCCGAAACCAACTCCAACGTCTGTCCCTTTCGCAGGGCAGCGCCTTGTTGCGGTTGCCAACTTCCTTCCCGCCACCGGCACGCATGGCTCCGGGTAACGTAAGCCACCAGAGGCAGGATCCTACTGACCTCTGACTGGGCTAACTCCGCTTCCGGCGCCCGGCTACGAACCAACACAACCAAGCCCGCCAGGAAGATCACGGTCAACACGGTCACGGTCGACCAGAACCGGTATCTGTACTCGCCTGGCTCGATCCACGCGAGACGATCCGCCAAGCAGCGAGAGGGGGTTGCCGGAGGGTACTTAAGGGTCGCCGCAATATCGTCACGATTCAAAGGAGAGTCGCTCGGGCGCGACAAAGCTCCCACCACGGCAGCCGGCCCCTCAAACGCCCGACGTAGACAGACGTGCATGTGGAGGTAATGCAGATATTGCCGACGAAGGGCTTCGTCCGCGCAGATCAGGGCATCGAGTCGGCCGCGTTGGCGCTCGTCGAGTTCGTCGCGGCAGAAAGCCTCGGCGAGCTTGGTGATCTCGGGCTGTTGGACCTGTGACATGAGAAACCGTCAAGACACTTAAGAGACTGTCAGGAAAGGCTCGCCTTGCGCTGCACACAATCGAACAGCGTCTGACGCACTCGTTCCAAAGTTTTGTAAACCCGCTTGACCGGACGCCCCAGTTGCTCGGCCACGCTCTTGATCGTATTGCCCGCAGCGTAGCAGGCGGCGACCAAATCCCTCGACTGCTCGGGCAATTCGGCAAGACACTCTTCCAATGCGCGGCGTCGAGTTTCCAGGACGTCGATCTCTGTGGCGGCCGTGTCGGCCAGGGCCTCGACGAATTCCTGGCTGAACTGGTGGTGGTCGCGGGAACACTTCTGGCGAAATCGCAACACGCGGAGTCGGGCAATACTTATGGCCCAACGAGCGAAGTCCGTCCCCTCCTCGAACTGGTCGAACATTTCCCAGAGCGCGAGACTAGTGTCCGACATCACCTCATCGGCCTCGGCCCAACGCGACACCATCGCTGCAATGCAGGCGTAGATCCGGTGTTCGTGCTGAGCAAAGAGACGAATAAATTGGCGATGCCGGCCATCGTCGTTCTGCAAAGCATTTCTGCCCGCAGAATCGCAGTCCGGATTGACGCAGTCCGTCTTCTTGATCATTTCATCCCGAAAGAGGCTCCTTGTCGGCAGACCTGTGCGGGTAGACGTTGTTGCTCCCTATTAGCAACATAGCCCTCGGAATTTCCCCGCAGATTTTTCCGTTTTCCAGAAAAACGGCGCTGTTTGGCCCAACGGTGGAAGAAGACGGTGGGTGGGCCAGGAAGAAATGCCACTCGGCGGGGGGCTTAGTTATCGCTCACACGACGTTGGAGCATCTTGCGAACACCGGCCAAGGGAAGGGTCACGCTGGTCATATAGTTGCCCACGCCCAAGGTCTCGTCAAAGCACCATTCGGCAACGCCTCGGGCACGTAGATCGTTGGCCATGTCGACCACCGTTTGGTCGGCCAACTCGGGGTCGACCCGATCGAGAGTATAAACGAACCAACCGGTGGGCGTGGCCCAGTAGGCCCCGTTTTGATACTGATCGCGCTGCCCGGCCGCTTCCCAGTACACACCGCCGGGAAGATGGCGGATTTGCCCTCGTTCGACAATCTCGCCGTAGTGCTTCTGAAAATAATGCGCAATCTGATGAGCCTGCTGCGGATTGGCCACGTCGAGATAGACGGCAAACGCCGAACCCCAGATATCGGGCTGTTTGCACTTTATCGTGGCCGCGTTGTAAAGCCCCGGTTGGCCATTCCAGAATACCCGATTGATCGATGCCGAAACCTTGTGGGCTTCGTCGGCCCAGTGCCGGGCGTCTTGCGGACGATCGACCGCCGTAAGCAGATCGGCCAACTGCCGGCTCGCCTGCACGAATAACAGCGAAGAAAACAGCACTTCGCCCTGTTTCTGTACGGTATCAGTGAACCCGTAGGGACAGCGTTCCTGTTCGGCCGCTGGCACGATATGCACCAAGCGCGTCTCAGGATTTCGCGGCACAGCGTTCATGCCTTTGATGAGCCGGTCGACGATCGACTGCAAGAATTCCCGGTCCTGCAAACGCCGATGCGTGTGCCAGGCGACGTCGACGGTGAACTGCGAGCCATCGGTCACGGGCTGCTTGCCCATGCGTCCGTAGCCCGGCTTGTAGATTGGCGTACCGTCGAACTTCACACAGTCGACACAAGCGCCGTCGTCTCGTTGGGCACGAACGAAGAGCAGGCAGGCACGCCGGAGTTCTTCGTCGGAGAACCCGTAGGAAGCGGTCTGAGCACAGCCTTCGAGCATGTAGGCGTAGTCGCGAAGCCAGAAGGCGTTGTAGCCACCACCGACCTGGGGCGGGAAGGCCGCCGTGCCATCGTCCATCGAGCGTCGGCACTGGTGGATCATCTCGGTGGCCTGTCGCTCGAGCCAAGCCTCGGCCTGGTCGAGGGTTCGAAAATCAGCGGCAGCGGCCAACGCCGGACCGGCAAGAAACCCGAGCATGGCGACGACGAATGTGAGCATGCGATCAACCATTCAACTCTCCCGAGGGGTACAGACGCCAATTTGGTGTATTATGCACAAAATCAATTGTAACAGGTTGGCACTTTGGACGGCAAATAGCCGGGACTACCGTTGGCCGGTGTTTCATCCGGCGATCGTTGACCGGCGAGCCCGCGGCACCGGCGCCGCCACCTTGCGCCGTCGCACGATGTCTCGCGAGAGGCTCTGCAACCTTCTGAAGTAACAGTAGTTACACCAATTGGACTACTTCGCGTTACGGGCAGTGCCCGGCACGGCCACCAGTCGCCGCTTCGCGTCCCGGTTGCCGGACATTTCTGAAATGGCCCCGCCGTCAAGCGTCGCCGTTCTCCATTCGGCTCGCGCGTCGGCTGCCGTGCCCTATTCCTTGAGCCAAAAGCTTGCAAATTCGGCAGTTCTAATTACTATGGAACTTGCTACGGATGCGCAATTTGTCTTGATCACGAAAAGTGTGCCTGCAGGACGGTGACGAACGGAGGCGTACCCCCCCTTATTGCAGCGCGGACTTCGGAGAGGCCTACGATGTTTTCAACTCCGCGTGCCCGGTGGTGCTTGACCGCTGGAATGATGGCGCTGCTCTGCTCAATCGCAGTGTCATCGGTGCGCGCCGATTTCCTGATGATTGACAACTTCCAGGATCCAGATCCCTACGCCTTTTACATGCTTTCCACAGGGGATCCGAACTCTGAGACGCTTTTCAACGATAACCTTTCGGCCGAATCGGCGGCCTCGCAACGCGAGGTAGTCATTGAGTTGACGTCCGCGCCCTGCACCATGTCGGCGGTTGGGTTCATTGGTGTCGACGAAGCCTCGGCACCTGAAGGGAAATTCGAATTTGGCACCGGAGGCGCCCCGGGCGGATCCGCCAAGGTAACCTATGCCGATCTCGATGGTTTCGACCTTACCAATCTGGGCAACAACAAGAAGGCCTCCGGACTGCTTCTGGTATTTGATCGGGTAAACGGAGTACAGCCGCTCGGGCTGGATGTGACCGTTAATATCAAAAGCTCCGCCGGTGGAACCCTCTCGTACGCCGGCTACGTTCCCAACACGGCCGGTACCCAAGAATACATCATTCCCTACGCCAAATTCGACGCTGACGGCGAAGCCAGCTTCGCCGCCGTCGACGAGATCGAACTCCTGTTCAACGAAAGCGGAACACATAACGTCGACTTCGGTTTAGGCGAACTGCAGGCGACCAACGTTCCGGAACCTTCCTCTGCCGTGTTGGTTGGGCTGATCGGCGCCGCCCTCATGTTGTTCGCCGGCAATCGCTGGCGAACCCGCCGGCGCCCCGCATGAACTTCCAGCACGGCCATTAGGCGAACCGTTTGCCGGACGAGAGGCAACAACCAATGTTGTCTGGCGGCAACCTGGGCGACAGGACCGCAAACGACAACCGGCGGTTTTATTTTCCCCTCGCCACGAGTCCATGGCCCGAGTCTATTGCGGGACAACCGCAAACGGCTACCCGCTCGGCGTTGGCATATCCAAACAACGACGGGCTGAAAAACAACATCGCTGAGTGTGCCGGTCACGAGCCTCCACGGCTGCGGTGACCGGCAAACCGATCGCCGATAGATCGCGTTGTGCATCCGGAGAAAGCATCAGATGACTCGCAAAAGTGCAGACAAGGCGTCTCGAACCAAGCACCCGTTGTGGTTGAAGCGATCGGAGCGAAACGCCCGGCGATCCTCCAATCGGCGACCGCTACGGTTCGAATTCTGTGAAGACCGCAACATGCTCTCGGGCGTGTCGATCGGCGGTGTCAAGTTCGAAGACCTCGACGCCGACGGGAAGTACGATCCCTGCGATCTCCCATTGGGCGGCATCACCATCGAGCTGTATCAGGATGACGGCGACGGTGTGTTCGACGACCAGGTCGATCAACTCATCGATACCCAAGTGACGGCCGATGGCACGGGTGAATACACTTTCGACGATCTGGACGAAGGATTGTACTTCGTCCGCGAGGTTGTGCCCACCGGAGCGACACCTACGCTCGGATATCCCTATTACGCGGTCAACGTCGTGGGCGAGTCGGTCGGTTCGCTGGTCGACGACTTCGACTCGCCGGGAACCATCGAAGAATGGGTCATCGCCGCCCTGAATTCCGATCCCACGACGATCGGCACAGCCGGCTCGTCGATCCTCGGCAGCTACCGGGCCTTGACGATCGACGTACTGGGAACTGCCGCGCCCAACTCGGCCAGCGGCGGCGTGGGCAACGGCACCTTGAGCTTCTACACGGCCGGTACCACGGTCGGCTCGAAAGGTGTGCTCACGTACGACTCGAACGGCGCCGGTTTCGATTCGCCCATCGACCTGACCAACGACGGCACGAACACGGGCCTGCAACTGAACTTCAACTTCCTCGAAATCGGTGCCTTGCAGACCGAGACCGATCTGGAAATCACAATCACCGGCCCGGGCGGTTCGGCCACCTTTAGCGGCACCGTTGAGGCCAATCCGGACGCGTTCACCCACCTCGTGTCGTTTAGCGACTTCACCGTGGACGCCGGCTTCGACTTCACCGAAACCACAAGCATCAGCATCACGCTCAACGGCTCGGGCGTAGCCGATGTGGACTTCGAGTTGGACGACATCCTCGTCGTCAATCCGAACGCACGGGGCTACGACTTCGGCAACAGTACACCGGGCAGCCTCTCCGGTTTCGTGTATGCCGATACGAACAACAACGGCGTGTTCGATGCCAGCGAGTCGCCGATTCCCAACACGACCGTCACGCTGGTGGGCGTCGATGTGTTAGGCGAAGACGTCTTCCTTCAGACTACAACCGACGCCAACGGGGCGTATCTTTTCGAGAACCTACGCACGGGCAATTACACCATCCGAGAAACCCAACCCGACGCCTGGTACGACGGGCTCGACACCCTCGGGTCGCTGGGCGGCGATGATACGGTCAACGACCAGTTCTCCAACATCGATCTCGGTCCCGGCGACAACGGCGTGGAGTATAACTTCGGCGAATACTCGTTGCGGCATCCCTCGAAGCGTTACCTGGTATTTCCGGTCAGCGTGCGTCCCGACCTGCCCGACGGCTCGGGAGCCGATCAGCCAACCGGCGTGGCCGAACTGCTGGGAACCGAATGCAATGACATCTTCGAGTTCACGCCGGGCGACACACCGTCGCAGTGGATCGTCACGATCAACGGCGAAACCCAAACCATCGACACCGACACCGGCCTGGTCTACTTCAACGGCCTCGGCGGCGACGACACGGCCATCCTTCACGGTTCCGACGGCGAGGATTCGTTGACCATGGGCGACGGTTTTGCCATTTTCGTCGGGTCGAACTTCGCCGTTACCATGGTCAACGTCGAGGACGTCGAGGCCGACGGCGTGGAAAGCGAAGTGACGGCCGCGACCGTCGTCACGACCGAAGAGGATACGCCCGAAACAACCGAAGTATCGGACGACGATCTTCAGGCCCAGCCTGTCAGTTCAACGAGCGAAACGATCGAGTTGAAGGGCACCGCGGGCGACGACACGTTCGAGTTCGTTGCCGGGGCGACGCCGTCGCAGTGGGTGGTGAAGGTCAACGGTGTGGCGCAAGCCGTCGTCGATGACATCAGCGAAGTGGTTTTCGATGGCCTCGGCGGTAACGACATAGCGCTACTGACCGGCACCGACGGCAGCGAATCGCTGGTGATGGCCGTGGGAACGTCGACCTTCACCGGCGACGGCTTCATCGTGACACTCAACAACGTCGAGCAGGTGAAAGCCGACGGCCTGGGAGGCGACGACACGGCCTCGATCTACGACACGGTCGGCGACGACTTCGTCGTGACTTGGTCCGACGGCGCCCTACTGACAGCCGACACGGTAGAATTCCGGGCCGACGATTTCGAACAAGTTTATGTACACGCTCAGAACGGCGGTTACGACGCTGCCAAGATGTACGATTCGGCCGGCGACGACACGCTAACCGCCACCCGCGAAACAACCACTTTGACCGACGGCCATTTCATCAGTCAACTCGAAGGCGTCGAAGCAATCGATGCTTACGCCTCGAGCGGCGGCAACGACGTGGCCACGCTCTACGACTCGGCCGGCGACGACACGTTCGCTTCCGGTCCGATCGAAGGCAAGCTCTTCAACGACTCCTACTACAATCGGGCGAAGCTGTTCGACGAAGTCGTGGTCATCGCCTCTACGGGCAACGACGTGGCCAAGCTCTACGATTCGGCCGGCGACGACCATTTTGTGAGCACGCCCACCGAAGCGACTCTTTCGGGCGAGGGCTTCTCGAATACCGTGCAGGGTTTCGACGCCGTACACGCCTACGCCACGCAAGGTGGCAACGACGTGGCCACGCTTTACGACTCGGCCGGCGACGACCTGCTGGTCGCCCAACACGAGCAAACGGCCCTCTACAACAGCAACTTCTACACCCGAGCCAAATTCTTCGAAGAAGTGGCCATTCATGCCGACAACGGCGGCAACGATCGCGCCAGCCTCTACGACTCGGCTGGCGACGACGTCGTTAACGCCACCGACGACTGGGCCGAAATCCTCTACGGTGATTCGGCCTGGGACGCCACGGTTTGGCTCTCCGGCATTGAACAGGTTTACGCCAATTCGACCAACGGCGGCGACGACGTCCGCGAGGTCGGCACCACGGCGTTCGACCTGTTCTTCAATGGGCTATGGTCCGACGTGTAGTGAGCGAGAGACGTGTAAAATGCAGGCCTAAACGGACCATGCTCGCCCCTAACCCCTCGTCTCTCGCCCCTTTAGAACGAAGGGCATTGTTTTCGATTTGAGTTAGTACGTCACGCTCAATCCCAGGTTGATACCGTGGGCGTAGAAGTTCGTCTGTTTCGACTCATACGCCGGGCGAACCGGGGTGGGTGTGCCGGTAACTGGCGGCAGGTAGTCGGTGTTGATCCCCAGGTCGATCTGGTCGGCCGATCGGGCGACGTGGGCCCAATAGATGTAGTTGTAGCCCACGTGGAACCGCACGTTGCAGGTCACATCGTAAGCCAACTCGGCGCCGAACTGCGGAATCACCACGAACTCCTTGCGCGTGTAGCGGCCGATATTCGAATCGAGCGCGAGAAACCCGCCGTCATAATTCACCGTCGATTGCCCCGGCTGGGTAACGGCCGTCGAGCCGCTGATCATCGTCATCTGGCGGTTGGTACCCAGGGCCATTTTGCTTAACAGTTCCAGCGACCATCGTCCTCGGCACATTTTGGTAATCAGCCCTAGCTCGGCCCCGTGGAAGTCGTTGGTGGTCCGAAAGCTATCTTCCAACTGAAACGCCGTGCCCGCGGGCAAGCCGCCGTCGGGTTGGGTAAGGACGAACGTTTCGCCGATCTGCACGCTGTCGTTGAGCCCGTAGTACCGGTAACCGGCCATCCAGTCGACACGCACGAAGCCGCAGCCGTAGCCGATGTCGCACTCCGCGTCGCAATACTCGCCGCCGCAGTCGCCGTACTCGCCGCAATCCGACTCGCAGTAGGTTTCCTCGCACTGGCCGTCGAAGCACCAAACGTTTTTGCGGAAGTAGAAACCGGCCGAGTTGAATTCATCGGTCGCCCGAATGTCGACACAACCGAGGTGCGTGCCGGGGAATGCAATGCGTTGGACCGCTGGCAAGTCGTTGAGCACATCGTAGTAGGGACGCGTAAGCACCGGGTCGCCGGTCGACGTGTACGAAAACGTACGGTCACGTTGTCCGGTACCGAAGTAATCGGCCGCCACCGCAAAGGTCTCGCAGCAATCGAACCAGTAACCTAACGTGAAGCGGAAGTCCGAGCGGTTGTCGTTGAAGAGGAACTCGTCGCCCACCACGATCTGCGTGTCGGGCCGGCCGAGTACGCCGGCGTAGTCGCCGTCGGAAGAGGGTCCCGTGGTGAGCAGCGGCGGCAGCTTCACCGCCTTATGCCACCAGATCAGTGCGTCGGCCTGAAACCAGAGCCGAGTGCAATAGCCGCCGTAGCAATCATCGTAGCAGTCGCCAGTGCAAACATCGCACTCGCCGCAATCGCAGTACGCATCGCCGTAGGCATCCAGCGGCTCTCCGAGCAGGTCCAACGATTCTTCGTCGGCAGCGCTCGTCGGCTTCACCAGATCGCGGCTGTCCGTATCTGCCGCGCGGCCCGACGTCTTTTCGACCGAGATTGGCTCGGCCTGGGTCGGTTCCATTCTCTCCGGCTCAGTTCTCTCCAACTCCGTGTAGTTCGTCTGCCGGAGTTTCGGTCGCGGTCTGATTTGCTGGGCAGCATCCGCTACACTGCTTGCCAGAAGAAGTCCTACACAGAACACCACGGGCCAAGCAGCCCGCTGAAGTCGTTTGGCGACCATGATTCGTTTGTCCCCCCACCGCAATTAGTCGTGCAAAAGCTTGCTTTGACGACCACAAGGATCGGTCCGGTTGCGCAAGCTGTAACGATTACGTCTTTATTACGGCATCGGTCGATTTTGCCGGCAGGCTTAACCCAGATTAGTGCCCGGCCTTGGAATTTAGTGGGGATTCGTGGATTATCCGGCCCCCGAAACCTCCATACGGCACTTGGTTGGCATCGCAATTCTCTTTCCAAAAACAACTTAGCGACCACGAGTTAAATTGAGCCCACTGGGGAATCCAGGCAATCTGCATCGCGAGTCCGGGTCGGCAATGCATGGCAATGGTTATGGTTTGAGTCCTTGTCGCCGTGGGCCACCTGACCCTACAATGCAGGGTTTCGCCGATAGGAATCCCCCGCTCTCCTCCGTGCTGCATGGCTGCCACCGATATCCTTATCAAGGGTGCCCGCGAACACAATCTCCGCGACGTGGAGGTGGTGTTGCCGCGCAATCAGCTTATCTGCCTGACCGGCGTGAGCGGTTCCGGCAAGAGTTCGTTGGCCTTCGACACGCTCTACGCCGAAGGCCAGCGGCGCTATGTCGAGAGCCTGTCGAGCTTTGCGAGGCAGTTCCTTGGGCAAATGCCCAAGCCCGATGTCGACCTGATCGCCGGCATCAGCCCCTCGATTTCCATCTCGCAGAAGTCGACCGGCCAAAGCCCTCGCAGCACGGTGGGCACGATCACCGAAATTTACGACTACCTCCGCGTGCTCTACGCCCGTGTAGGCCGCGGCCATTGCCCACAGTGCCGCCGGCCGATTACGGCCCAAACTCGCGACCAAATTCTCGACCGCATCTTAACGCTGCCCTCCGGTACGCGATTTCTGGTGCTGGCGCCCCTGATTCGTGGCCAGAAGGGCGAGTATCGCGATCTGTTCGAAGACCTACAGAAGCAAGGGTTCGCCCGTAGCCGGGTAGACGGCACCGTCGTCCGGCTAGGCCGCGATCTGCGTCTCGACCGCCAGATGCGTCACAACATCGAGGTGGTCATCGACCGGCTGGTTGTCGGCCCTAAGGTTCGCGCCCGACTAGCCGAGGCCGTCGAACTGGCCCTGCGTCTGGGCGAGGGCAACCTGGTCGTGGCGATCGACGAGGGAGACAGTGAAAGCGGACAGAGAGCGGAAGGCGGAAACGCCAGCGGTGGCAGTCCCTCCGAACTCCGGACTCCGATTTCCGACATCGTTCTTTCGGCCCACTATGCGTGTACCCATTGCAATCTGAGTTTCGAGCCGCCTAGTCCTCAGCTTTTCAGTTTCAACAGCCCCCAGGGCATGTGTACCGAATGTGCCGGGCTGGGAGAGATTTACACCTTCGACCCGGCCCAACTGGTGCCTGACGGGACCAAATCGTTTCAGCAGGGTTGCGTCGAGCTAATCGGGCGCTGGCGACAGATGGGCCGCTGGAAACGTCACATCTACCGCGGCGTGGCCAACACGCTGGAACACAAGTGGGATTTGGAGTCGGGCACGGTTCTGGAAACGGCCTGGGAGGAACTCGACCCGCGCGTACAACATGCCCTGCTCTGGGGCACCGGCGACGAGCACATTACCTACACATGGCGCGGCGGCTCCTCGGGACACAAGTGGGGCGGCAAGTTCGAGGGCATTATCCCCAAGCTGCTCGCCCAATACCGCAACACCAAGAGCCGGCCACAGCGACGCCAGCTAGAAAAGTACATGTCGGTCATCGACTGCGGTCGCTGCGAGGGCCAACGGCTCAATCCCCAGGCCCGAGCGGTCATGCTCGAAACCGCCTCGCCACGCTTTGCCGAGGGCCCCATCAAGTCGCTGCCCGAGGTGTCGGCCCTGGCTGTTTCCGAGGCCGAAGAGTTTTTCCAGGCATTGGTGCTCGACGAGACGGGCCAAACGATCGCCGCTGAAGCGATCAAAGAAATTCGCGGCCGGCTGGGGTTTTTGCGCAACGTGGGCCTCGACTATCTCACCCTGTCGCGCACCGCGCCCACGCTTTCCGGCGGCGAGATGCAGCGGATTCGGCTGGCGGGCCAAATCGGCTGCGGGCTGGTCGGCGTGTTGTACATCCTCGACGAACCGTCGATCGGCCTGCATCCCCGCGACAACGATCGCCTGCTGGAAACCCTCGCCCGACTCCGCGACCAGGGCAACACGGTCGTGGTAGTCGAGCACGACGAAGACACCATGCGGGCGGCCGACCACATTGTCGACTTCGGCCCGGGCCCTGGAATCCGCGGCGGAAAAATCGTCGCGGCCGGCCCCTTCGAGGAAGTTTTAGCCGAGCCGAATAGCGTCACCGGGCAATACCTTTGCGGCAAGCGGCGGATTGAAGTGCCGGCCGTGCGGCGGCCGGGCAGTGGGAAAAAGCTCGTCGTTCGCGGAGCCACGCACAACAATCTCAAGGGCGTCGACGTCGAAATCCCGCTGGGCATGCTGGTCTGCGTGACGGGCGTTTCGGGATCGGGAAAAAGCTCGCTGGTGGGCGACATCCTTGTCGAGGCCCTGCGGCGCGATCTCAACGCAGGGCTCGGCGAGCCAGGACGACACCGGTGCATCGAGGGCCTTCAGCACCTCGACAAGATGATCGCGATCGACCAATCGCCCATCGGTCGCACGCCGCGGAGCAACCCGGCCACCTATATCAAGGTGTTCGACGAAATCCGCAAGCTTTACGCTCAATTGCCCGACTCAAAAACCCGGGGTTACCAACCCGGCCGTTTCAGCTTCAATGTGCCCGGCGGACGATGCGAGTCGTGCGAAGGAAACGGCTCGAACCGTCTGGAGATGGACTTTCTGGCCGACATCTGGATGACCTGCCCGGTGTGCGAGGGGCGGCGATTCAATCGCGAAACGCTCCAGGTCCGCTACAAGGGCAAGTCGATCACCGACGTGCTCGAAATGGACATCCAGGAAGCGCTCGAGCATTTCGAAAACATCCCCAAGATCCACGACAAACTCCAAACGCTCCACGATGTGGGCCTCGACTATATGAAGCTCGGCCAGCCCTCGCCCACGCTCTCCGGCGGCGAGGCCCAGCGTGTGAAGCTCGCCCGAGAGTTGGTCAAAAAAAGCACCGGGCAAACGATCTACTTCCTCGACGAACCGACCACGGGTCTGCACTTCGCCGACATCGAGTTGCTTCTGAAGGTGTTGCACGACTTCGCCGACGCGGGCAACACGGTGCTGGTCGTCGAGCATAACCTCGACGTGATTAAGACAGCCGATTGGGTCATCGACTTGGGACCCGAAGGGGGTGAAGCGGGTGGGCGCATCGTGGCCGCCGGCACACCGGAGGACGTGGCCGCGTGCGACGCATCGTACACCGGTCGGGTACTGCAAGCCGTGTTGCCCTCGGGCGACGGCAAATCTGCCGACCACGCCATCGAGACAGACGCCGCTAAACGAGTTGACCGAAAGACGCGACAACCTGTAGCTCTCGCCACGGCGATCAAGGTCCGCGGTGCCCGGCAACACAACCTGAAGGATGTCGACGTCGATATCCCCCGCGACCAATTCACCGTGTGCTGCGGCCCCAGCGGCTCGGGCAAAAGTTCGCTGGCGATGGATACCATCTATGCCGAAGGCCAGCGCCGCTACGTCGAAAGCTTGAGTGCCTACGCCCGACAGTTCGTCGGCCAGATGCAGAAACCCAAGCTCGAGCATATCGAGGGGCTCTCGCCTGCAATCGCCATCGAGCAGAAACATTCGGGCCACTCGCCGCGAAGTACCGTGGGCACGGTGACCGAAATCTACGACTACCTGCGAATTCTCATGGCCCGACTCGGCCAGCCGCACTGTCCCGATTGCGGTTTGCCGATTGGCACCCAGTCGGCCGACGAAATCATCGGCAAGATAATGAGCCACCCCAGCGGAACGCGGCTGCAACTGATGGCCCCGCTCGAAATCCAGGTGGGCGAGAAGTATGAAACGCTCTGGGAAGAAATGCGCCGTAGCGGCTACGTGCGGGTTCGCGTCGATGGGCAAACCTATCCGCTGGACGAAGTGCCACAGATCGACCGTCGGCGGAAACACGAAGTCGAGGTGGTGATCGACCGGGCCGTCGTTCGGCACGACACCCAAGGCCGCATCGCCGACAGCGTGGAAAACGCCCTGTCGATCGGGCGCGGCGTGTTGCACGTGGCCCATCCCCATAAGGACATGCCCGAGCCGGACTGGCCGGTCGACGTCCACAGCCAGCACTTCGCGTGCGACCAGTGTGGCCGGAGTTTCGAACCGCTCACGCCGCACCATTTCTCGTTCAACAGTCCCTTGGGCTGGTGTCCCGAGTGCGAAGGCTTGGGCGTGCAGACCGGCACCAATCCCCAAACGCTGATTCACGACCCCAAGCTCACGCTGGCCCAGGGTGCCGTGGCGTTGTGGCCCACGGCGGGCAGCTCGCTTTTTCAGGCCATGCTGTCGGCGTTCTGCCGCGAGACGGGCGTGCCCGACGATGTACCGTTCGAGCAACTTGGCGCCCAACACCGCCGCTTGATCATGCACGGCACGGGCGAGCGCTGGTTTACGGCCGATGGCCAAACGTCTGACACCACGCTGCGTTTCCAGTACAAGGGTCTTTACCCCGCGCTGGAAGAGGCGAGCCGCCTGTCGCCCCGGTTGCGAACGAAGCTGGAACACCTGGTCGACGACGTCGATTGCTCGGCGTGCAGCGGCAGCCGGCTGCGCGACGATGCGGCGGCCGTGCGGCTCCGCGATCGCACGATCGACGAATGGTGTCGCCTGCCGTTGGGCCGACTGCTCGAAGAATTCGCGGATTGGAAACCGAACCGCACCGAGAAGAAAGTGGCCGGCGAGGTAATTCGCGAGATCAGCAACCGCACGCAGTTTCTGGTGGACGTGGGGCTGGAATATCTCACTCTGGGTCGGCCCGCGCCCACGCTTTCCGGCGGCGAGATGCAGCGCATTCGGCTGGCGGCCCAGGTGGGCAGCGGACTGTGTGGCGTGCTCTACGTGCTCGACGAGCCGACCATCGGCCTGCATCCTCGCGACAACAAGCGGTTGCTGTCGGCCTTGAAAAAGCTTCGCGACTTGGGCAATACCTTGTTGTTGGTCGAACACGACCGCGAGGTAATCGACAACGCCGACCAGTTGCTCGATTTCGGTCCCAAGGCCGGACGCAACGGCGGACAAGTGGTGGCTCGCGGAACGCCACAGCAGGTGGCCAAACGTCGGGCCTCGGTCACCGGGCCCTATCTGTCGGGCAAGAAGGCTATCGCTGTGCCGACGAATCGGCGGATGGATTCGCGTGCAAGCTTGGGGGAAAGTGAGAAAGGGAAAACCAAGGGCAAGAAAAACGCACAGAGCGCGGCAACGTCCCCTCACCCCGGACCTCTCACGAAGGGAGAGGGAGTTTTTGCGCTGCCGCCGTCGCCCAATGGCGGATGGCTTCAGGTGGTCGGGGCTCGGCACAACAATCTGAAGAACGTCAATGTGGCCATCCCGTTGAGCACGTTTACCGTGGTCACGGGACCCAGCGGCTCGGGCAAAAGTTCGTTGGTCGAAGACGTGCTGTACAACGCCCTGGCACGCATGTTGCACCGGGCAAAGACCTTTCCCGGCGCCCACGACGACCTTCGCGGCATCGAGCACATCAACAAGGTAATTCGGGTAGACCAGCAGCCGTTGGGCCAAACACCCACCTCGAACCCGGCCACCTACACGGGCGTGTTCGAGTTGATCCGTACGCTCTACTCCCAATTGCCCGAGGCCAAGCTACGCGGCTACACCGCGCGGCGGTTCAGCTTCAACGTGCCCGGCGGACGTTGCGAGAAGTGCGAAGGCAACGGCCAGTTGAAGATCGAAATGCACTTTTTGCCCGACGTCTGGGTCGAATGCGATACGTGCCACGGCCGGCGCTACGATTCGGAAACGCTGTCGGTGAAGTACCACGGCCGCTCGATCGCCGACGTGTTGGACATGTCGTGCGGTGAGGCGGTCAAGCTGTTCGAAAACATTCCCAAGATTCGTCGCATTCTGCAAACGCTTTGCGACGTCGGGCTGGATTATCTCACGCTTGGCCAACCGGCTCCCACGCTCTCCGGCGGCGAGGCGCAGCGTGTGAAGCTGGCATCTGAACTTTCGCGACCAGACACGGGCAATACGCTTTATCTGCTCGACGAGCCGACCACGGGCCTGCATTTCGACGACCTGAGCAAGTTGCTCGAAGTGCTCAACCGGCTGGTCGACCTGGGCAATACGGTGGTGGTCATCGAACACAACCTCGACGTGATCAAAACGGCCGACTGGGTAATCGACCTGGGCCCCGAGGCGGGCGACGAAGGCGGCCATATCGTGGTGGCCGGCACGCCGGAAGACGTGGTCGAGCATGCAGAGCAGTGGATACAGTCGCAGCACAAAACACGAAAAATAAAAACGGAAAGCGGAAAGCGGAAAGCGGTGACCAAGGCCGACGTTGTCCTTTCTGCACAACGTTCGCATACGGGCGAAGTCCTCGCGCCCGTTTTGGCTGCCGGGCCGCACAAGAAACGCAGACTCTACGACTTCGCCGCCGAGCAGGCTGCTCGCAACGGCGACATGGAGATTACCGAAGTCGGGCGCGAAGCCAAAATGCCCTGGCAGATCGACGGGCCGCGTTGGCATACCGAACAACGCACCAGCCGCAACGGCAGTCCCTGCCGCTGGAACGGTCGTATCCTGGCCGAGGTGGTCGACCACATCCAGGAATATGACGACGTGTTTAGCGAAACCGACTGGGGTAAACGCGGTGTAGTCGAAATTCGCGGGACCAAAAAAAGCCTGGGCTGGTTCTTCCATGCCATCACTGGTGAAGAGTGGCTTCTAAAGATGAAGTTTCGCACCGGGCGGCATACCTTCCGGCGCGAACGGCTCGTCGAGCGGTTGGATCTCAAACCGCTAAACGACATGCCCGACTTGCCACTCTACGGCACCGAGCCACGCGTGCGGTGCAAAAATCTCCGCGGGCCATGGCAAGAAATCGAACTACGGCTGCACGGCTACGAGGAAATCGACCGGCCTGAGTTTTGGGAGTTCCTCGACGAGGCCGTGGCCGGGTTCGCCAAGTTTACCGAAAAGGTCGACCAGAAGCCCGAGGACCTGATGCCCTGGAAGGTATTGGGCCGCAAGTGGCACTTCCTCCGTCGCGGTTTTCTCAAGGGCGGGCCACCACAGTGGGAAACCGACGTATTGGAGAGAATTGTCCAACTACTCGAACAAACGGCGCCCGGCTGCCGCTTCGGGTGGAACAACAAGGTGTGGGTGCCGGTCCAGCCTAAGGACCAGAAGAAGACGTGGGCAGGCATCCAAACGAAGAAGCCTGACGCCGTGTACCTGGGCCTCTTCGGCCCCAAGGGCAAGTTTCCCTTAGGGCTATTGCGCAAGTTGAAGTCCGACGTGGAACTCGACGCCGAGCAAGAAGAACACGACCAGATCCTGCTGAAGTTTCGTACGGTCGACGAACTGCGGAACGGAGGACTGGCCGAGTTTCTGAAAGAACACCTCGCGTCCGTGGAGGAATAAGTAGTAGGTTATGCTTCAGCATAACGTAGAGCATAACGCGACCTGCAAAGCCGCGAGCGGCTACGACTTAACGACGATCAACTACTGTTTACCGACAATGCTTCCATGCCCGAACCGCTGATTCCTCAACGCTTTTTGTTTCGCTTCTCGCTGCCGTGCCGGTATCGCGATCCTTTGTGGACCGACGCCGGGGCCGGACTCGATGAGTCGTATCGGCTGGTCGATCTGGCGGCGCTAGAAGGCCACGTATCGAAAGCCGACGTTCGAGCGGCCTGGAGCGAAGAGGGACTGGTCGTGGCCGTCCGCGTGTCGGGCAAACGACAGGCCGCCTGGTGCCGGGAGTCGCGGCCCGACGACAGCGACGGGCTACACCTGTGGATCGACACCCGCGACGTCCACAACGTCCATCGGGCAAGCCAGTTTTGCCACCGGTTCGTGCTTATGCCGTTTGGCACCGGTCGGCGTTTAGACCAACCGGTGGCCCTTTGGTTGCCGATCAACCGCGCCCGAGCACAACCGCGTGCGATCCCCAAAACGGCCCTGCAAATCCGCAGCAAAGCGTTGGCCGACGGCTATCAGCTTGAAGCGTTGCTGGGAACCAAGGCGCTCACCGGTTTCGACCCTGAAGAGCACCCCCGCCTGGGCTTTACCTACGCAGTGCTTGATCGAGAACTGGGCGAGCAAACGCTCACGGTCGGCCAACCCATGCCGTACGAAGAAGATCCCAGCCTTTGGGCAACGCTGGAATTGGTGCGGCAGTAGGCTATGCTTCAGCATGGCAGGCGTGTTATTGATGTTTGCATTGAAAATGATCCGCTTCGGAAAGCCGAACGTCTGGAAACCCAGGCTTCCGTTGGTCGCCTTCCGCTCATTAGCTATGCAAGCGTCAATAAAGCGTTGTTGCCGCGAAAAAACCTGCGGCGTAGCCCCCTTACCCCCGGCCTCTCTCCCCGCGGAGGAGAGGGGAGAAATGTTGGCCCTCGCGTCTACAGCTTTCAGCTTTCCGCTTCAATCACCCCCAGCGTCTGGCCAGCGTGAAGTTCTTCGTCTTCGCCGACGTGGCGTTCGACGAGTATGCCGTCCGCCTCGGCCGAGAGGTCGACTGCCACGGGTCCGGCCAGCACGCAAGCGACCGGCTCCCCTTCGGCCACCCGCTCACCACGCCGCACGTACCACACACTCAACGTAACGGGAACGTCGTCCAAGCCTAAATCGGGCAGCGTGATTGGATACCGTGGCATTGGCAAGAAGCCGCGAGTGGCCGACTGATGTCCCACAAATCAGAAATCCCAAATTCCCAATCAGCGATTTAGAACGGCATGCTTAGGCCGCCGCTGGCCTTGGGAACTGGGGGAACCTTCAAGTTGGTCAGCCGGAAGGGTACATCGACCTCTTGGGCCCCAAACCGCACAGTAATTCGCAGTTGGGCGTTGGCCGGAATCGATCGGCCAGACATCAGCGTGATCGTGGTCGAATCGTCGGTCGACGCCGTCGAGATGCCGTTTTGCAGATCGCGACCGCGGGCGTCGAGCAATTGCAGCTTTTCGACCGCTTCGTGGTTGCCGCTGATTTCAACGGCAACGCTTCGCTGTCCCTGCGGATCGACCACGAGGTCGATGCCCGCCGTTTTGAGCACTTCGTCGTCGATCTCGCGTCGGTTGCCGCTGGCCGGCCCCTCGACGATGACGATCTGAGGCGTCCCGCCGGTCTTCAGCTTCATACTCCCTTCGACCACGGCCAACTTCGTCGATGCCTTTACCGGCTGGGCAAACCGCAACGGAACACGCACACCGCCGTCGGGATGCTTGGCAAAGAAACTGTCGCCCCGGTCGACCTTCAAGAGAAACTTGGTCGGGTCCTTGGCGGCGTACTTCGGCGCTTTCGGAGTGAGCGTGGTGCCGGCGGCGTCGACGATCGATTTGAGTTGCACCAACCCAAACGCGATGGCCTCGGCAGCCGGTTTACCTCGCAATACCACGGAAACGATCATGTCCGGCTTCTTGTCCTTGCCGCTGCCGAAGAGCATCATCTTGTCCCATTCGACGTTGCCATCGATCTCGATAGCGGAAAGATCCACCGCCGGCGGTTGCTCGACCGGTGTCTCCTCGACCGGTGGTTCCGCGGCTGGCGGTTCCACCTCGGGCATGGCCGATGCCGGCGTGGTCGCCTCGGGAACCGTGAGCTTCGGGCCTGACCGTTCGGGACTTTCGACGGCCGGCGTAGTGGGCTCAGGGGGAGTTACCGGCTCGGGAGTGGTCGGTTCAGGCGTCGCCGGCTGGGGCGCTGTGGGCGTATCTGCGGCACGCCGCAGATACTCTTTGACAAACTCGTGGTCCGCTTCGCTCAGACGCGTCAGTGGCACGGAAATCAACGTACCGTCGGGTTTCTGGAGCCGAACCCAACCCTTCTTGTACGCGACCAGCTCAGCGTCGATAGTATGTTTGCCCGAACTGTCGGTCCATATGCGTGCCAACACCTGATCGGCACCAGCCATGAACGTCAATAGAATCGCCATCAAGAAAATTCGTTTCATCGCACCCACTCCCCATGCTACAAACCGGTAAGAGTTTGCGTTCCGAGCAAGGTTTTCAGCGACCAACGGGAGCAGGTTCCCGCCTGGGTGCGGTGGCACCGGTTCGGCTGGCGGCCTGTCCCCTCTCTGCCTGTTCGCTAGACTATTCGACCATTGTATTTCAACCTTGGACAACTTGCCATCAAAATTGGTTATCCTCCGAGCTCAAGAAAGCGGGGGACTCATCCAAGGGGTATTTTCCACAACCAACCGACAAAAAAGGAGTTACGAAAACCATCGCACTGCTGCTGCGTCCTCACCAATCAGAGTTCCACGGCCATTTCTCGGGCGTGATAGCTGGAACGGACAAACGGCCCGGCGGCCACCTGGCGAAATCCCATCCGTCGGGCAGCCTCGCCCAGGGTGTCGAACTCCTCGGGCGTCAGGTAACGGACCACCGGCGTCTGGTCCAGCGACGGCCGCAAATACTGTCCCAGCGTCAGCATCCGGCAGCCGGCGTCGTGTAGGTCGGCCAGCGTGTCGAACAGTTCCTCGGTCGTTTCGCCCAGGCCGAGCATCAGCCCCGTCTTCAGGTGGACGGCCGGATTGCGTCGGCGGATCTGGCGAAACATGTCCAACGTCCAGCGGTAGTCCGACTTCGGCGTACGCACACTCGGGTACAACCGCGGGACGGTCTCGGTATTGTGGTTGTAAACCTCCGGTGCCGCGTCTACCACCCGATCGACGGCCGCACGGTTTCCGGCAAAGTCCGAGGGTAGCACCTCGATCGTAGCGTCGGTCGCGTGGCGCACGGCTTCGATCGTTTCGACAAAATGCTGGGCACCGCCGTCGGGCAGGTCGTCGCGGGTGACGCACGTAATTACCACGTGCTTCAACTCGAGGGCCTTGGCTGCCTCGGCTACGCGACGCGGTTCGTCCGGGTCGACCGGCAGGGGACGGCCCGTGGCCACGCTACAAAACCGGCATCCTCGCGTGCAGACATCGCCCAAGATCATGAAAGTGGCCGTCTTCTGGGCGTAGCACTCCATGCGATTAGGGCATCGGGCATGGTCGCACACGGTTTTCAGCCGGAGCTGGTCGATCAATCGAGCCGTGAAATGGTTCGCATTGCCCTTCGGCACATTCCGCTTCAGCCAACGAGGAAGACCTTCGGTACAGCGAGACATGAATTTATGATTGAGGATTTGGGATTATGGTTTGGGACAAAGGAAACCCACTACCCACTGGCAAGGAACCTGGATCTTCAAGAAGGATGAAGTATGAACTCGGCCTTTATACTTCATCCTTCAGAATTCATCCTTCTTCAAAATCCGTGTCTCCGTGGTGAAAAAAACGAACTACTCACTCTCGCCCGTCCGGTGGCGATCGTGTCTCAACAGTGGGTGGCCCGTGTATAGGTGATAGCGCTCGCACCCGAATGTTTCGGTAAGGTGGCGAACCAGGGTAGCTCGGACGGTGGTCATTCTAACATCGCCCCGTCGCTCGGCCAGCAGACAGCTCATGCTGGTGTGACCGAGGGGATCGGAGTCGACCAGCCGGAAGAGGCCCATTCGTGGACAAACATTGAGGAAGGCCCCATGATGAGTGACCCCGCTACGTACGGCTGTGCCAACGGCTGCCAACTGCCCAGTTCGCCCCCAGATGCCCCCCCACCCGAGCCGCCCACGACCTTCGATTCCCAGGGTGTCGAGGGTTTCGATCAGGCCGGCCGTGAGGCGTTCGAGGAATTCGCCCACAGAAAAACCGTGCCACGCGAGGGGGATAATGGGATAAATGGCCAACTGGCCCGGGCAATGGACCAGTGATCCCCCCCCGCGGCTGACCCAGTGGACAGCGATTCGCCGATCGCGGAGTATGGGGCTCTGCATGGCCAGGTCACCACGCGAGCCTCCGCGGCCGATGGTAATCACGTCGGGATGCTCGCAAAGCAGCAGGGTGATTTGTCCGTCGTCGCGCAATGCCGACTCGTGAAGCAAACGTCGCTGCAACTGTTCGCACCGCTGAAAATCGATCCGACCCAGCAGGTAGGTTTCTACCGCAGGCGAGCGGGGTTCGGTTTCGAAAGGGGATCGCGGCATCGGAGCGGTTGAGTTGAGGGCCCGGACCGGGTAAAAGTGTCATTATTGCGAAACCGATTCCTAACGGAAGGGCAGCGAGAGGGACGAGGGATTAGGGGCGAGAGACGAGAAAGACGCAGCAGCTCGCCCCCAACCCCTCGCCTCTAGTCCCTAGCCCCTTACAAGGACCCCAGCCACGGCTAAATCGAAAGACAAGAAAAAGGGGGCGGCCAAGAACGACCCCAACGAAAAGGTTATTAGCGAGAATCGCAAGGCCCGGCACAACTACGTCGTGCTCGACACCTTGGAGTGCGGCATCGCGCTGGTCGGTAGCGAGGTGAAGAGCCTGCGCGTAGGCCAAGTCTCGCTGGCCGAGGCCTACGCCCGGGTGCGCGAGGGGGAAGTCTGGCTCGTCGGCTGCGATATTCCCGAGTATTTCGACGCCAGCCGCTTCAACCACGAGCCGCGCCGCGCCCGAAAACTGCTGCTGCACCGTCGAGAAATCCAACGCTTTGCCAGTCGGGCCCACGAGCATGGCCTCACCTTGGTGCCGTTGAAGATGTACTTCAAAAGCGGCCGGGCCAAAGTGTTGTTGGGCGTCTGCCAGGGAAAGCAGAAGCACGACAAGCGCGAAGCCATGAAAAAAGCCGATGCCGACCGTCAGATCCGCCTGCGAATGATGCGGCGTTAGCTATCCGCCGGGCCGCACAACCCCTCCATTCGGCGCAATCCACACCCACCAGCAAGCGTATTTCGCTCGCCGGGGCTTCGAGGCGCGAACCAAACGGCCTGCCGCATCGTAAGACAACTCACGTAGCAGTCTATTGATTGTCGAGTGAGTGGGAACCAGGAGCGGCTTGCCTGCCCCTGATTCGGCAAGGGCGGACAAGCCGCCCACGGCACCCGTCACCGGCGAACGGCACTGGCTGGCAAGCAGCTAGTGGCACCCAATCAGTGGCCCCAATTCGTGTTGTGAAAAACATCAACGTTTGTCAGGCGCACCAAGATGCTGGAATTGCTTGAACTGAAGAAGTCGTACAGCCAGCCCGACGGCTCCGCGTTGCCCGTGTTAGACATCCCAGAGTTTCGGGTGGATGCCGGCGAGCAAATGGCGATGGTCGGTCGTAGCGGTTGCGGGAAAACGACGCTGCTGCACACGATCGCCGGGATCAGCCGGCCCGACTCGGGCGAGGTCCGTGTCGACGACTGGGACATCACCCTGTTTACCGAAGCCGAATGCGACCGCTTTCGCGCTCAGCGAATCGGTTACGTTTTCCAGACCTTCAACCTGCTTTCCGGTTTCAGTGCCCTGGAAAACGTGATGATCTCAATGCGGTTTGCCGGCCAGACCGACCGGCAGCGTGCCCTACATCTGCTCGATCGCGTGGGCTTGGGGCATCGTACGGGCCACAAGCCGACCATGCTTTCGGTGGGCGAACAACAACGCGTGGCCGTCGCCCGGGCGTTGGCCAACCAACCCAAGCTCCTGCTGGCCGACGAGCCGACGGCCAACGTCGACTCGGGCAATCAGCAGCAGGTGCTCGATCTGATTCGTGATACGTGCCGCGAAGAGGAGGTCGCCCTGGTGTTGGTAACCCATACGCCGGAAGTGTCGGACCAATTTGAACGGGTGGATCGTCTCGAAGAGTTCAATCAGGTGGCGGTGGCAAAATGAGTTTATGGAAGATCGCGTGGCGAAGCATTGAACAGCGGTCGTTGGCCTCGGCCCTGACGGCTTTCTCGATGGCCCTGGGCGTAGCCCTGGTTGTGGCCGTACTGGTGATTCATAGCGTGGTCACCAAATCGTTCGAGCGGGGTTCTCAGGGATACGACCTGATCGTGGGCGCCAAGGGAAGCCAGTTACAACTGGTGCTCAACAGCGTGTTCTATCTCGGTCAGCCAATCGAGAATGTGCCCTACAAATACTACGAAGAATTTGTCGAAGGGCGGTTCTCGCCGGCTGTTGAGGCGGCCATTCCGATCTGCATGGGCCACGCCTACAAAGACTACCCGGTCGTGGCCACTGTGCCCGACTACTTCGAAAAACTTACCTATCTCAACGGCCAGAAGTATCGATTTGCCGAAGGGCGAGACTTCGAGCAGGAAAACTTCTACGAAGCGGTGATCGGAGCCACAGCCGCCAAACGGTCGGGCCTGGGGCTTGGCGATACCTTCCAGCCGGTGGGCACCGCGTCTGGCGACGAAGGACACGAGGGGCATGATCCATTTAAGATCGTGGGAATCCTCGCCCCGACGGGCACACCCAACGATCGGGCCATTTTCGTGAACATGGAGGGCTTCTTCCGTTGTCCCGCCCATAACCGCGAGCAAACCACCAGCGACGACATCCTCCGCGAACAGGACGACAAGTCGACCACCGATGCCGACACGGCCGAAGAAACCTCCGAAGCCCCCGCGACCGAGAAGGCCGACGACCCGGCTGATCACGAGCACGACGACGCAGAACCCGCCGATCATGAGCATGCCGACCATAACGATGCAGACCACGACCATGCAGACCACGACCATGCGGATCATGAACACGGCGATCATGATCATGAGCACGGCCACTTCCATCGCGAGGTGACCGCGATTCTGGTTTGCAGCGACATGCAGAACCGTCCCCAATTGGCGATGGCCCTGCCGGAAGTCATCAACGAAGAGAATGCGGCGCAAGCCGTCGCCCCCGCCGAAGTCATTGCCAAGCTGTTCGATGGCATCGTCGGCAATATCCAACTGCTGCTGCTCGTATTGGCCGTGCTGGTTGTGGTGGTGGCTGGTATCGGAATCCTCGTGAGCATCTACAACTCGATGAGCGACCGGCGGCACGAGATCGCCGTGATGCGAGCGTTGGGCGCCAGCCGCGATACGGTGATGTTGGTCATCCTGATGGAGTCCATCCTGCTCTCGTTGGGCGGGGGCGTGCTGGGGTTGCTGCTCGGCCACGGACTGATCGGCCTGCTCGGGCCCACGATTGCCGAACAGACGGGCGTGATCGTCGGGGCCTTGCAGTTCCAGGTGATCGAACTGGTATTGATCCCCGGTTTGATCATACTGGCAACCCTCGTAGGATACCTGCCCGCCGTATCGGCCTACCGCACCGATGTGGCCAAGTCGTTGGCGGCTTCGTAGGAGTGAACCGAACCATGAGTACCCAACCCAAGCAGCCCGTGGGTGAAAACGCCCGTGGCGACGACCGGGCGCCGCGACGCATTGTCAGCGGCGCGCGCCCGACGAAACGCAAGGCGCTGTTTCAATACCGCTCGGTAAGCCTGTTGGCGGTCGGTAGCATCATCTTGGGTGTGTTATCGCTATTCGATATGTTTCATTGGTCGCTGGCCGTGGTCCCGTTGCTGGGAATCGGCCTGGGATGGCTTGCCTTGCGGCAAATTCGCGACTACCCCCATGAATTGACCGGAATCAAATTGGCTTGGACAGGAATCGCCCTATCGCTCGTTTTGGGCATCACCGGCGGGACATTCTACACGATCACACTCTTCCGCGACGTTCCCCATGGCTACACGTTGATCACCTTCGACGACTTCAAGCCCGACCCCAACACCCCGGGCGAACTGATTCCTCCGAAGATCATCGAACTGACTCCCGAGGAAGGCAATAAAAACACCAAGGTGTTTCTCAAAGGCTACATGTACCCGGGCCGTCAAAGCCGAGGGCTGAAGCATTTCATCTTTGTACCGACCCGCGGCCACTGCAATTTCTGCAGCAAAAAACTCAGTTCGTACGAAATGGTCAACGTCACGCTGGAAGGCGACCTGACGGCCGATTTCAGTCCCCGCCTGACCGCCGTGGGGGGCAAGCTACGCATCGATCTGGGACAAACGGGACGCGCATACGGTGGCCTACCCTTCCGCATCGAAGCGGATTACGTACGATAGCTTGCCGGCCTTACCCAGCCTATTTAGGCTCCCTTTTCGCAAACTGGCCGGCAGGGTATATTGAGTTTTTCGTCCTTGATGCGCGCGGCGGCTGGACGAAGGCTCGATCGCCGCGACGCACTTCTTGGCTCTCCTGCGACAGACGGCGGCGGATGTCCAAATATATCGTTCGATATGGTGCCATGCGGTTCCTGGGAATCTTCACGGCCAGCAGCGGTCAGCAGTACCGCCGTGGTCAGGAGGTTATCGCCCGGACCGATCGCGGTTTGGAGGTTGGTGAGGTACTTTGCCTGGCCGACGACGAAGCCGTTGCGCGGCTCCGCGATCCGGCCGAAGGGCAGATTCTACGGGAGATGACCCACGACGACCACAACGAGGTCGCCCGCATTCGGGCCGGTACGAGCGAAGAACTCCAGGTATGCCAACGGTGTATCGATAAGCTGAACCTAGAAATGAATCTGGTCGACATCGAACACGTGTTCGGCGGCGAGCGGATCGTGGTCTATTATCTGGCCGAAAACCGAGTCGACTTTCGCGAACTGGTTCGGATGTTGGCTAGCGAGTTCCAGACTCGGATCGAAATGCGGCAAATTGGTGTCCGCGACGAAGCCAAACTGCTGGCCGACTTCGGCGATTGCGGCAAGGCCGTGTGCTGCAACTCGCACTTGGCGCAAATGCCCCCCGTCTCGATGAAAATGGCCAAACTGCAAAAGGCCACCTTGGACCCCAATAAGATTTCCGGACGATGTGGCCGGTTGAAGTGTTGTCTTCGCTACGAATACGACACCTACGAGTTGGGCCAGAAGGAGATGCCTTCGTTAGGATCCTATGTCGATACGCCCGAAGGTCGAGCGAAGGTCGTTGGCCAGGAAATCCTCGCGGCCCAATTGACGGTAATCACCGAAGACCGCCGGCGTGTGCTGGTCGACGTAGCCGATTGCACCCCGGCCGAAAAACCAGAATCCCGCGACGAGGCCCCGTCGAACCAGAATGAAACGAGTGGTCAGTCCTCGAAGTCCTAGAAGCCGTTTCAAAACTGGTACCGAGGTTGTTCGTTCGGCGGATGTACGAACCCAAAGCCGGTTTTTTTTAACCGCCTCGAATGGTAAAGAGGCGGCCGAAAAACAACTTATTGTTTTCAAGGCGTAAATCGAGGGCCGTCGCGAAACACGGCCCGGCAAATCGGAAAGTTTTTTGTCGGTCTATCCTAAAACACCCTTGGCCGTCTTCCCCGTGTTGTTTTGTTGCCATGCTTGATCCCTCCCATCCGATTGCTGAATTGCTGAAAGAAGACACACGCTATACGTTCGATGCGTACGTGTTCGTTTTCGAGTCGCTCAACTATGCGCAAAACGTGCTGGAAATGGGCACGGAATCGCCAAGCGAGTCTAGCGAGTCGACCGAAAAGGAAACCGACGAAGCCGAGGAGGCCGAGCGGCACGTTACTGGCCAGGAGCTTTGCGAAGCCATCCGCTGCTACGCGGTCGAGCAATTCGGCTATATGGCGAAAACCGTGTTGAACAACTGGGGAATTCACACAACGGGCGATTTCGGAGAGATTGTCTTCAACCTAATCCGCATCGGCCAGATGCGGAAGACTCCTCACGACCGCCGGGAAGACTTCGACGACGTCTTCGATTTCGACACGGCCTTCTGCGAAGAATTCCGGATCGTTCCGCCGGAAGCGTAGCACGGCCCTCCGAGAAGCTGGCAACCATGGCGAAACACGGCAAAAAAACGGCGGCCAACCAGCAACGGCGGGGAACTTCCTCTCGTGATTCTAGTTCCTCGACTGCCACGGTCGTCGCTGGTGGCGCGGGAACCGATGCCGCGCCGGTGCGGCCAGCCGTCAAACGCAAGTGGTTATTGGCCACCCTAGCCGTGGTCTACGTAGCATGGCTGGGGTTGCTGGTCACGCTTTCGCTGATCGGATGAAGGATGGAACATGTCCAGCTACGCACTGCTCGCCGCGTTGTTAATGGCCCAACTTTCGGCCGACGCACTGCCGACGGGTAGCGAATCGGCCCCGGCAACGTTCTCCGGGCCGAGCGCCGACCCGATGGCCGCCACGGCCATGCGCAACGACGCCCGGCTGACCGACGTCTCGTTCGTCGATCCGCGACACGGTTGGGCGGTAGGCGACCGCGGGACCCTCTGGCATACCGACGACGGCGGCCGTCACTGGCAACAGCAAGTCTCCGGCGTCTCGTGCCCTCTCGAGTCGGTCTGTTTCCTCGACCAGCAAACCGGCTGGGCCGCTGGCGGGCAGACCCATCCGTATACGCACACCAGCATGGCGGTGGTGCTCGCTACCAGCGACGGCGGACGCCATTGGCGCCATCTCGATCGGGTATTGCTGCCAGCAGTCAAAAAACTCCGCATGGTTACCGCCCGGCACGGCTGGGCCCTGGCGTGTCCTTCGGCCCTGTATCCTACCGGGTTGTTTGTGACCGACAGCGGCGGCCAAAGTTGGACTCCCTTGAGCGGCGCCCGACTGGGCCACTGGCTGGCGGCCGACTTCGTGAGCCCGCAGACAGGTGCTGCCATAGGGCACCAGGGCATCGTGGCCGTAATTCAGCGCGGCGGGGTGCAGCCGGCGCGGGTGGGCGATTTCGGGTTGCGCCGGCTTACAAACCTCGCCCTCGTGGCGCCAGTACACGGTTGGCTCGTCGGCGACGGCGGACTGGTCATGACCACGGCCGACCTGGGCGCCAGTTGGCAAACTCCGCCCGGACCGCTTCCCGAGGGCGTGTCCGAGCAGTTCGACTTTCGGGCCCTGGCCGTGCGAGGATCGAACTGCTGGGTTGCCGGAACCCCCGGCACGAACGTCTTCCATTCGTCCGACGCCGGGCACACCTGGACTGCACAACCCACCGGCACGAGTCTGCCGATACACGCACTGACATTTGTCGACGAACAACATGGTTGGGCGGTCGGTGCCCTGGGCACGATCCTGGCCACCGACGACGGCGGCCAAACCTGGCGGCGACAGCGCGACGGCGGTCGTCGGGCGGCCCTGCTCGGACTGTTCAGTTCGCCCGACGATGTGCCGCTAGAGCTGTTCGCCCGGCTCGCGGGCAACGACGGCTACTTGGCCGTGGTCGACGTACTCAACCGCCGCGACATCGAAACCTCGTCACGCAGCGAGTCGCACACCCAGGACCGGTTGCACGAAGCGGCCGTGGCCGTGGGAGCCAGCGAAACGGAAACCGCCTGGCGATTTCCCTTGCGGCAACCGGGCCTGGAAATGGGTGCCCAACAGATCGTTGCCGGTTGGGACCGCGCGAACGACGCGCGGGGCACGCAACAACTGACCGCCCATCTCGTGCGACAAATCCGCATCTGGCGACCCGAGGTAATCGTTACCCACGACCTCAGCCCCCGCGGCGACGATCCGCTGGACCATTTGATCCATCAAGCGGTGGTCGAAGCCGTGGAAGCGGCGGCCGATCCTACGGCTTTCACCCAACAGATCACCCACGCCGGTTTGGAGCCATGGCGAGTGCGGCGCGGGTTCGCGATGACGCGGCCGTCGGGCTTCTGCCAAACGAGTCTCGTCACTAGCCAGCTTGCGCCGCGTTTAGGCCGTTCGCTGGACGATATGGCCACGTCGGCCCGTGGACTTCTCGCCCAGCGGTTTGAGAGTTCGCCCGAGCAGATCGGCTTTCGGCAGATGTTCGACCATCGCAACGGTCAGCCGGGCGGCGCCGGACAGGACGAGAGTTCAGGCAGAACACTCCAACGCGACGCTACCCGGGCGTTCTTCCACGGCCTGGCCATTTGGCCCGGCAGCGACGCCCGGCGCCAACTCGTCGATCCGCCCTTGCAAAGCATCGACTTGCTGAAACGCATGGCCCAAAAGCGGCGCAACATGGAGGCCGTGTTGCGTTCGACCGACGAGCAGCCCCAGGCGGGACGTCAGCTATTGGCCCAAACGGCCGATCTCACGCGGGGACTCGATCCTACGGCGGCCGGTCAACTGCTGTATCACTTGGCCCAACAGTATTACCGCAACGGCAACTGGCCACTGGCTGCCGAGACCATGGAACTGCTCGTTACGCGGTTTCCTCAGCACGCCATGAGTCGGCCGGCGGCGTTGTGGTTGATCCAGTACCACGCCAGCGCGGAGACGGCGTGGCGTGAACAGGGCAAGCAACGTTTCGCCGTGCAGCAAACGTCGACCTTGTCGGTCGACCTGTCGCAGCAACACAAGGGTGCGGAACGAGCTGCCGAGATTGGCAAGCAGGTAGAACGCACCCAGCCCGAGCTGTTTGCCCAGCCGGAGCTGCGATTCCCGTTGGCTGCGGCCCATCGCCATCAAGGGTTTCCGCGTCAAGCAGAGCGGTTTTACTTAACCGCCTCACGCAGCGCCGAACGCGACGCCTGGAGCGACTGTGCCCGAGGCGAACAATGGCTGCTTGAGCCCAAGGGCATTCCTGCGAAGTCGATTCTGCATTGCGTGGCGTCGGCCGTCAAACCAACGCTCGACGGCCAACTGGACGACGCTATTTGGCAGACGGCCAGGGCGGCGCCGTTGAAGAGCGCGCTGGGCGACGACGACACCTGGGCGGCCACGGTACAGACGGCCTACGACCGCGAGTTCCTTTACCTGGGCATCCGCTGCCGCGAGGCGCCCGGGGCCTCGTATCCGCCGGCCGAGGGACCGCGAACCCGGGACCCCGACCTTAGTTCGCACGATCGGGTGGAAATCTACCTGGATCTCGACCGCGACTTCGTTACGTCCTACCGGCTGACCATCGACCATCGCGGTTGTACGGGCGAAGGCTGCTGGGGCGACGCCACGTGGAATCCCACTTGGTTCGTGGCCGCCGCCCGAGCCGACGGCTTCTGGACGGCCGAAGCGGCCATTCCCCTGGAACAGCTTACCGGGCAATTTCCCTCGGCACGCAGCACCTGGGCGGTGGGGTTGCAACGTATCATTCCTAATGTAGGCTTCCAGAGTTGGACCCAACCGGCCGCCGTCGACGTTCGGCCCGAGGGATTCGGCTACCTGATATTCGACTGACCTCAAATGAAATCATAACAGGAACACTTCCATGACTAGGCACGCAATGAATCGGCATCTCTTCCTTTCGGTGGGGCTCGTATTGGTCGCGGTCGCCGGTTGCGGCACGGGCGAGTACGAGCGGCGGATGAAGGCCGGACTGACCGAACTCTCCCAGCGTTCGGACTTCAGCGAGTTTTACGACGCGGCCGCCGTCGGCGATACGCCTATCATGGTGCGAGTGCCGAAGTTGTTTACCAAGACGCCGCTGGTCAAAGATGTGGAAGTCGATGGCCAACTCCCCAATCTAAAACGCGTGGTGCCCTTCTCGCCTGTGTTGGCAGGCTTGCGATACACCTACGAAGACTTCGTCGAAGACTCGACCGGCGGTAAGATTTCATTCTACTGCTACTTGGCGGTCAACGACAACAAGACCAACCCAATCAAGAATCCCGCACGACATTTGCGAGCCCAATTACAGACGGCCTTTCCCGATTCGTCGGACGAGGTGACGACTGTCCAGTGCAAGACGCCCGAGGGACGTACTATCGACTGGCAGCGCACCGGCTACACGGGCATGCAGGAGTTTTACTACATCGATCCGGCAGGGCAGGGGAGCTTCCGCGAAATGTCGGGCCGCTCGGTGTTCTTCATCAGCGAGCAGGGCGACTACACCGTGTTCATCGGTCTGCGAGCCCCGGATTCGCTGCAAGGCAGTGTCAATGTCGACAAACTGGGCGCACTGATCGCGGGCAGCATGCAAGTGCGAGAGTAATGCTCGGGAGTCCCCTTGCCACCTCGTTCCCAAGCTGGGGCTTGGGAACCAGTGGTGTTGGGAAACCAGTGGGAAAAAGCCTGTCAACGCTTGTCGCGCAGATACCCGGCGCTGGTTTGAAAGAACTTCCGTCGCCGAGTTTGTACCGTCTCGTGCTGCTCGGCCTGCTGGTCGCGCAAGTCGGCCAGATTGGCCAGACAGTAGCGACATCCGACCACGTCGAGGTGAAACTTGATGTAGTCGGCCGCTTCGTCCGGCAGGGCCTCCAACAGATAGCTGCCTAACTGTTCGCGGGTGGGACAACTGAGCCGGCCTTGACGCCAGATTTCGCCCAGCGAGTGTACGCCCGCATCGCGACGCGAGTGAATCGCTCCGAGGTGCTCGACCAGTTCGGGCCGCTTGCGGAGTTCGATCTCCACCTCGGCCATCCGCGCCGGCGGCAGTTCTTCGCTGAGATAGGCTTCCAGGTCGGATTGTCGAATGGGTGCGGCCATGGGTGTTCGATCAAAGACGGTGCGACGTTAAAGCAGTGAGAATCGGCTGACGGCGAAACCGCGAACGGCTACTCCTCATACAACTGCGGAAACACCTCTTCCGGCAAGTCCTGTTTGCGAATCAGCGTTTGCAGTCGGGCAATGAACTCGTGTTTGTAATTGGCGACCGTTTGTTCCGACAGGCCCAACGCCTGGGCAACTTCTTTATTGGCCATCCCTCGCACGAAGAGCAGCTCGTTCACGCGGAGTTTGTCCCACTGGCCCTTGCACTGCCAGTGTTCGATCTGCTGCCGTACGGCGTCGGCCAGGGCGACCTGCTCCAGGCCGCGCCGCTCGCCGCTGCGCATAATGCTGCTGGCCGGCCGGGCTTTGCCCTTGGGTTCCCAACTACTGGCGTTGCTGGCTCCCTCGGGCATCAAGGGAATCGTGGGACGTCGCCCCTCGCGCCGCATGTGGTCGGTCAGCTTGTGGGCAGCGATCGAAAACAGGTAACCTTCCAACGGCCGACGCGTGTCGTAGTTGGGCAGGCTGGTGAGAAAACCGATGAACGTCTCTTGGACCACGTCTTCCGAAACGGCCCGATTCCGCAAGCGGGTGTCGACGTAGGCCAGAAGCCGGCCTTCGTAGCGCGCAATCAACTCTTCCCACGCTTCGGCCTCGCCACGGTGGATACGATCGACCAGCAGGTTGTCGGATTTGGGTACAGGCGGCATGAGGCCGGATTAGTTAGGATCGACCGACAAATAACTTGCCGATTTGCCCGGCCGCGTTTCGCAACGGCCCTCGGGTTCCGCCCTGGAAAACGGTAAGTTGTTTTTCGGGCCGTCCTCGGCAACGAACGACGACTCACGCTCATTCGTGCGGCTCGCGCACTTTGTCGCAGAACGTTACCAGGATAAACGTCGCGATTGGCCCCAGCAAGAAGAACGACAGCAAAAACCAGAGCAGGCCGCTGCGATTCTTGCTTTGGGCCAAGCCGGCGTTGATTAATGCCAACGTCCCCCAGCCAACGAAGTAAGCCCTTGCTTCTTCCACGGGACATCCTCCGCAAGTATGACGGCTTTCGCCCGAGCCTGCAACCGGGACCATTATGGTGTTTTACCGCGGGCCTCGTCGATCTTCAAGTACCCGAACGCAGCGGCCAACAGGGCCAATACGGCCGTCAAACCGCCACCGGCATACCAAAGCCGCCGGTTAACCACCGCCTCGCGCCACGCCACCTTGAGCCGGTCGTTAAACGCCCGATCAAACTGAAGCAGGGCGTGCAACCGTTTCATCGGAAATCGGGTGGTGGGAGTTAACGTCGTTTGAAGCGTCTCCTCCCACTTCTCGTGAACGAGGTCGTCCAACGCTTCGTGCGACAGGCGGATCTGGCCGACCGCCTCCGGGCCGAGATACGTTTCGACATACTCGTCGACGGCCGTACGGACCGCTTGGGGCAACATCCGGTCGCACTCCAGCCGCGTGGTATACGGGCCTGCCGAGATGCTCATCAGGTAAACGTCCCCGACGCGTTTCGGTTCAGCCTCAACCCAAGCAGGCCGCTCGACGTCAGCCGACGTTTCAGCATCGTCGGCCGACGATGTACTACTCCCCTCTCCCGCTTCGGGAGAGGGGCCGGGGGTGAGGGCTGGTTTTGCAGCAACGTCCGCGTCGTTGTTAGACGCCCGGTTCGGTTCGCTCGCCGTCTCGTCGCTCGGCTTGTCAGGCTCGCTTTTCTTTTCCGACGAGGTATCGTCTTTCGCCTGTTTTTCGTCCGCAGCACTGTCGGCCGTGGCCACGTCGACAGGAGAGGGCAGGGGGGCGCCGGCCAGTGGGTCGCGTTTTGCGCGATCGCTCGAACCGTTCGCTTGATCGGCATCGACCTCCGGTGAACGATGCACCGAAGCGCCGATATTTATTTCCACGGGCTGATGCGATGACGCCACTTGCGTTCTACTGGCTACAAAGAACAGCAAAACGACGACACCCACGGCCAGAAAAATAAACACTCCGCCCACCAAACCCAGCAACAGGATCTTGATGCGACCGCTAATCGCACCGCCAAGGAATAATCCGGCAGCAACGACCAGAGACAACACGACGATCAACAAGAGTGGTCCAGCCAACGTAACGGCCATTTTTCAGCCCTTCTTTCCAACTCGGCCCGAAGCTCCAGTCCCGTAGGCTATGCTTCAGCATGGCTGCCCTGGGCAGTTGCCTTGCGATTCCGAGGGTGCAACCAGGGGCTGGTCAATTGAACGGAAACTGACACGGCACCGGCCAGCATCATCAACCAAGGCTGCGGGAATTGCCACACCCCGGCCACCAGCCCCGCTATCACGACGGCCACCATGGCCGAGAACAGACTCAACCGTGTGCCGCGCAACGGATCGGCTTGGCGCCACCAGCGGATCAACAACATGAGCGACCCGAAGCAGGCCAAGTAGGCCATTGCCAACGGGCGTCCGTCGGCCGCATAAAAGCTGGCCGGTAGATTGTAGTTCAGCGGCTCACCCATCTGGGCACTCGGGGGCAAATCCACCATCAGCACGGAAGCCAACCCGAACGCCAGCAGCCCGAGCCCCAGGCCGAGAACCATCATGATGAACCGTCGCAGCATGGGCTCTCCCCGGCTACCCTCCCAGAATTTTGCCGGCACGATGACAGCCCAACTGCTGGCAATACTCATCAGCAGCAACCAGGCGCATTGTTGCGGCCGTGGCGAGTAGCCGTTGGCACCGCCTAAGAAGACGGCGATCAACACCACGACGACACACATCACCACACACGCCAGCGAACTCATGAGCATCGAGCCCAACAGCTCGGTCAATCGCTGCTTCCGCGACCGCATCACCAGGGCAGCCACCGGTTGGTCGACGGCCCGCCGATGACGATTCCATTGTTTATGATGTTCGGCGTAGGCGACGCCGTATTGCCGGTGTCGGCTGGGGTGCGGCAGCGTATCGCGCGAGGCGGGCGTGACCGGCGTTGCAAACGGATGGGCCCCGGTGGCCATCGGCCGTGGTGAAGGCGACGGAATGACCAAAGCCCGAATCAAACGATACGCGCCGTAAAACAGAAGCAAAAAGATAAACGCGGGAACAAGAACCGCGTGACTGGTCAGCAGCACAAACAGCACGCCCACCAGGATGATCACTTTCAGCGGCGTGGCCAGGTTGGCTTCTCGCCAGGAGGTGGCCAAGCTGTGCCAACCGTCTTTGACCGCCCGAAGAATCGGTTCCTCGTCAGCCACTTCAGCCATAACGACTTGTTCTGCTGACGCAGCGACATACGGTCCCCTGGCGGCAGCGGGCCCCTGCCCGGCGGCGGCACCAACACCGGGCATCGAAGCGCCAGCGGGATACGGAATCCGCGGCGGCGCGCCCATACCACTCGTGGCCGGCGGCAAAGCGGCGGCCATCTCGGCCACCGACTGAAACCGCTTGCCGGGATCTTTTTCCAACGCCCGAGCCACGACCGAACGATAAGGTTCGGCGAGGATCGAGACGTCGGGCTTGGCCGTGAGATGTTTCATCAGAACTTCGCCCACGCTCTCGCCCTCAAACGGCACGCGGCCGGTAAGGATCTCGTAGAGCATGATCCCCAGGGCGTAGATATCGATTTCCTTGCCGTAGCGTCCGTTGGCCACTTCAGGAGCCATGTAGTGGACCGTGCCCACGCTCTCGGTGTGACCACTGCGACGGCTGCAGGAGATGAATTTCGAGAGACCGTAGTCGCCAACCTTCACGAGGCCTTCGTCGGAAAAGATATTGGCCGGTTTCAGGTCGCGGTGGACGATGCCCCGATCGTGCAGATACTCCACGCCGGCAGCGATGCCATGGAACCAGGCCAAGGCCGCGTCGATCGGCAAACCCTGTGGATTGGTCGCGACCGCGTCTTCGAGGCTCTGGCCGCCGACGAATTCCATGACCACCCAGGTGTCGCCCTCGTCGTCCTGCCGGATGTCATAGAGGGCCACCAGGTTGGGGTGCTTCAGATTCAGGCAGTGGCGGATCCCGCGCAGCTCGATGTCGAGGTTGCGGCGGACCAGTTTCAGGGCGACTTCTTTCCCGGCGTCGCTGACGGCGTAGTAGATTTCCCCAAAACCACCGTGTCCAACGCCCCGCTTGATGGTGTAACCGGCCAGAGGTTTCGATCCGCCCGGATACACAAATCTCGCGGTGCCTGGCGACGGCGACGGGGAACCGGCCGGCGACACGTCGTCGGCCTCGATCGCCGCAAAGTCGATCGGTTCCTCGTGAGGCGATTGCACGGCTACTACCTGTGGGTCGAAGGGCTGGCGATGGTGGTTTTCCGAGGGCGGGTCGTACGGTCCCGAGGCTCCGGCTTGCTGGACAGCGACTTGCTGGTCCCCGACCTCGTCGTCGGCGTCGGAGGCCACCGCGAGCCGCGGACTTCCGCCCTCTACCTGTTCGGTTCGGCTCATCGAAATGTACTCCCCCATTGTATCATGTCGAGTGTCGGTTGCCCCCGCCCGTTTTATGGGGGGCGACACGGCCGTTCTCTCCCGCGACGTTGACTGCGTTGCGTTCTACCCGGGTGGCCCCGATGTTTCCGTCGGTGCCTCAAACTAGAACTAGCGATTGTGGGTGCCATGCCCACGTTGCCGTGGGCATGACTACGTAGGGCACTTCAAGCATGCCCACGTTTCCGTGGGCATGGCACCCCGTGTTTTAACACCGGCATCTAGCCCCTCACTCAGTCCAACGGCTCCAGGCTCAACGAAAAATCCTCGCCCTCGATGCGGCAGTTCAGGTGGATCTCCGCCCGACCGCGGTGCTGGACTCCGTCGACGTAAAACACCGCGTCACTACGGCAGAACAGCTTTTGGTCGTGGCGGAAAAGGATAACTCGGTGCCGCCAGTTGCGGCACACGATGTGGCTCGACGACTCGGGCCCTAGGATGCAATTGTCGGCCATCAGCACCACGGCGTCGGCCGTCGGCTGTGTGCGATGCGGACTGGCAAACTCCAGCCGTGCCGTGGCGCTTAAAGCATTCGGACGACGAAACATCATGCGGACCGTGTCGCCCAACCGAATCCGGCTGTGGTCGGTCAACGCGGCCACATTGTTGACCGGTTGGCCGTCGACCCGGGCCGCCCGAACGGCTTCGAGCAAGTAACCCTCGCTGTCGCGACGAATTCGGGCGTGCCCACTGGATAGGTCGGCCAGAAGCGGCACGTCGACCGAGCCGTTGGACACCGGTTGCCCAATGGTTACCTCGTCAGACAAACACACTAGGAAGCCGCCTACGGCGTCGACCCAGAGCATGAACCGGTTGGTCGATGGGGTACCACCGTTGTGCATCGTTGGATCGACTCCGGAAATGGGTTGCCCGCAAAGCGGAAAACGGAATGCCGAAAGCGGATCGTACCTGCTTTTTCCGACGCCACCAACCCCTAGCATTGCTGAGCCTTCCTCTTGAGGAAACCATGGGCTTCGCCAAGCACCATTAGCCTGGGCGCTTACTTCTTCGTGGCATCAGCCAGCTTGGCGACGTCATCGGTCACCTGGGGCGTGGCGAAGTATTGGGTGACCTCGTCGACAATATTCTCCGGCGCTACGGCATCCAACGGAATTTCGTCGTGGAAACGGCTTTCGGCGTTGACCAAGTTGTCGGCCACATCGAGCCGCGTGTGCAGGTCTTGCACCAACTCCTTCAGGCGTCCCAACCGACTGTCGTCGAACTGGTATTCGCTGGTGGCCTGGGCCGCTTCGAGCATTTGCAGCCGGGCTTCCAGGTTTTCCACCTCGACCTGCATCTGACGTTTCGAGGCCAGCATGCCTTCGAGCTTGTCGCGAGCCGCCCCCAAGCTTTGCTGCCGGGCACGGTAGATTTTCTGCAAGCTTTCCAGCGTGGCGTCACCCGTCTTGTAACGCTCGAAGCGGTTGGCCAGGTCGTGGCGAACCTGATCTTCCGTGTAACTTCGACCTGCGTAGCGGAACACGTCGCGACCAGTCGTCAGATCGGCCTTCAACCGCATCAGTTGTCCCTTTTCTTGAGACAAACGTTCCTCGGCCTGAGCGATTTGCTCCTCGAGCCGCTTAACCTCGACTTCTTCCTTGGCGATCAGGTGCATGTTTTTTCGCACCTCGGGCACAAGATCCTTGATCATGCCGCGTGCCCGTTGGATTTCGAACTCGACGGGCACGGCATCCTTCATCGAGTCGGTCATATAACCGGCCGACGTACGCACATAGCTTACCGCCCCGCGCCCGAAGACGAGCAGGCCGATGAGCATCGTCCCGCCTCCGATCAACACGATTTTCTTAACCATCATCCGAACCTCCACTACCTAAAAGGGTGTACGAAGGGCGGCACGACCGTTGCCGAACGGTTCTGACCCACCCGAACCGGAATCCCGCTTCCGTTAGTCGCTCGAACTGGCGAAGGAATCTCCACCGTGGATTCTCCTGCGACAAGAACTACCCATGGCCCGTCGTATTAGCGATCTGGAGGGTACTTCGCGGGCGTTTCCGGCATCTTGAACGAGTTGAGCGATTTTTTTGCCGGATTCCGAGAACTCTCTGTAATCCAGCCCCTTTGCGGTATACTCAAGTGTGACAGAGGAGCTGTTCGGTAGCCCGTTGGCCGGGTGAAACCCAGGACCAGCCATCGCCGTTGCGGTTTACCACGGGATATTTCGCTGCCGAAGTGCCATGTTTGTCGATTAAACCTGATTTGCCGACAAACCCAACGGAACCAAGTCGGCGTAGGACGAAATAGAGAGAAACAGGCCTGTTGGCAAACCAGCAACCATCGGCCGAGCCGGTGGCTAAATATTGAGTTACTACGTGGTGCCCTGCTGGGGATAACCGGGAAGGCAACGAACGATGGCAGTCTCAACCGAACAACTCGTTGAAGCAATCCACGCCTCCGATGCCCGGATTGTCTTGGCGATTTCCGGTGGCGGCTGTGGTGCCGTGGGCGAACTGCTTTCTCGCCCTGGGGGCTCGCGGACGATCCTCGAAGCCATCGTTCCGTATTCCCAGCCGGCCATGATCGCGTGGCTCGGCGGGCGGCCCGATCAATTCTGCGCCCCCTGCACTGCCCGAGCGATGGCCGTGGCCGCCATGCAGAAGGCCCAGACCTACGCCAGTGACGACGAGCACCTAGCGGGCGTTTCCTGTACGGCCGGGTTGGCAACCGATCGTCCCAAACGTGGCGAGCATCGGGTTTATGTGGCTGTGCAGACGGCCAATCGCACGGCAAGTTGGTCGTTGACCCTACGCAAAGATGCCCGGTCGCGTCACGAAGAGGAGCAGATCGCCGCGAGCATGGTGCTCAACGCCGTGGCCGACGCGTGTGGCTTGTCATTGCGAGTAGACATTGCCTTGCTCGAAGACGAGCAACTCGAACATCGTGAGGCGATTGCCGACCCGCGTTGGCAGGGACTTCTGTTGGGCAAAACCGACGCAGCCTGCTTGGGACCGCATCGCACGGAAGCCGTCTTTCCCGGGGCCTTTAATCCGCTGCACGTTGGCCACCGCCGCATGGCCGATATCGCCGAGCAGGTGTTGGCAGTGCCCGTGGCAATGGAGATGTCGATCGTCAACGTCGACAAACCGCCGCTGGACTACATCGAGATCGAGCGGCGCGTCGGGCAGTTCTCGCCGGGACGAACAGTTTGGCTCACCCGGGCGTCGACGTTCGTCGAAAAGTCGCACTTGTTTCCCGGTACCACGTTCGTCGTGGGTGTCGATACCCTGCGCCGCATTGCCGCGCCGCGATACTACGGATACGACCAGGCCGCCTGCGTGGCCGCCTTGGTGGAAATCGCCAAACGCGGCTGCCGGTTCTTGGTGTTTGGTCGCGATGTCGGCACGGGTTTCTTCCGACTCTCAGATCTCGACCTGCCCGACACGCTCCGGGCGATCTGCCGCGAGGTCCCGCCCGACGTCTTCCGCGAAGACATCTCGTCGACAGCCATCCGGCGCTCGGGGGCGTGGTAGCGATTGGCGCAAAAAACGCCGCCTTCCCACCGAAGCAGGAAGGCGGCTTGATCGCAATTGGTCCCTGATGATGTGTTGGGTCGTCGGTGGTCTGATCAAACGGCCAGTTCGGCTTGGTCGGAAATCAATGCCTGGGAAAAACCCAGGGGAGTAACCGCGTTGTCGGGCGGGTCGCCAGTACGGTCGTATAAAACTCGGGCAAAGACCGCACTGCCACGACGTCGCAGTCGCTCTCGTCATCCCCAACCGTATCGAGCCAGGGCTCAACCCCTCGTCCACGTCGCATCGCTCAAAGCCAGCCAAGCACCGGTCGCCTGCGGGGTAGCTCCCCGGTGACGGGGTCGACCGTGGTCACCGAGAACCGCCGTCGCAGGTCCCAATTGCGTTTCCCACACTCGCACGCGGGTACCGTCGTCACGGACCACCCTAACGCGCAGGCCCTACTCGATCCCATTTTTCACACGGTAAGTGTATCGAGCCGTTCCACGGTTTCAAGCACCAAAAGGGGGATTTTGCGGAGAATACGCCCTACCGGCAACTCCGCCAGATGAGGTAAAATCGTTCCACCCGAAAACCAGAGAGAGCCGGATCGGCCATGGGGACACGACCCAAGGAGACCTTTTTTTTTCGGAACACCCCGCCGGTGGCATGCGACCGACCCTTGTGGTCACTTCCTCGACGTGCGACAATCGAACGGATGAGATCCTCGTGCTTTGCCAACTCTTAGACCAGGGATCGGGTGCCATACCCACGCTTGCGTGGGCATGCTGAAATTGTCGGGAACATGCCCACACAAGCGTGGCCATGGCACCCCAATTTTCCGTTTTGACAAAGCACTAGTACTTTGGATTGCAGCGACGTGGTTTGCCACAAGGAGTTCAACGGCCATGAAAGTGGTGCCTCTCGGTGAGAAAGTAGTAGTGAAGCGACTCGATGCGGAGGAAATGACCGCAGGCGGCATCGTATTGCCCCAAGCCGCCCAAGAAAAACCCCGCGAGGGCCGCGTCCTCTCGGTGGGCGACGGTCGATTGCTCTCCAGCGGAGCTCGTCTGGCCCATCAGGTCAAAGAAGGAGATCGCGTGCTCTTCGGCTCCTATGCCGGGACCGAAGTGGTGGTCGACGGCGAAGATCTGCTTATCATGAGCGAAGATGAAATCCTTGCCGTCGTGCCCTGATCGAGCGCCTCACACCCATTGCGTTTGCGGGGACCAAGTGGGACTGAGGTTATGGGTGCCGTGGGCAGAAAAGCCTGCCCTTGCTTCGGCAGCGTCGGGCAAGCTGCCACGGGTACCCAAACGCCAGAGCCAATAGCCACAAGACACCGATCGCGCTCGACACGCATACAAACGTGTCTTCCCGAACGGCCAGCGTAGGGCCGACGAGCACAGCGCCACGCGGCGTTTCGTCTTGCGCCAGCACGATTTCGGTGGCTTTGTTCCTCCGAGAAGCTACAATTTCTTTCCAAGGTGGACCACCGCGTCCGACCACACATACCCCCCGTTTGCCGGGATGCGGCACAACGTGTGACTGACGGTCACATGACACGCATTACCCCAAACCAAGTGAGGTGGAACATGTTGAAGTGTGCTCAAATGCTCGCCATGGCGGCAACCGCTCTGGTGCTCGTCGCTCCCGCGGCCCGTGCCGACCAGACGCAACAACAGGCGTATCAGAAGTCGGTCGCCCAAGCGATTCGCTTTCTGGAAACCAAGGCGCAAGCCGACGACGGTTCGTACTCGTCGTACGCCGGGCCGGGCGTAACGGCCATCGTCACGGCGGCCATCCTGCGCCACGGCCGAAGCCCCGACGACCCGGCCGTCGCCAAGAGCCTGAAGTATCTCGAAGGATTCGTCCAACCCGATGGCGGCATCTACGAACGCAACAACCCGTTGCGCAACTACGAAACGTCGCTCGCGCTTCTGGCCTTCAAAGAAGCCAATGCCGACAGTCGCTACAGCAAGGTGATCGATCGAGCGGATAAATTCCTAAAAGGCATTCAGTGGGACAAGGACGAGGATCACGACATCGACAGCTATAGCTACGGTGGCGCCGGCTACGGCAAGCACAAACGGCCCGACCTGTCGAACACTAGTTTTCTGGTCGACGCGCTGCGTGCAGCCGGTAACGGCCCCGACGACGAAGCCATGAAGAAGGCCCTGGTCTTCGTCTCGCGTTGCCAGAACCTCGAAACCGAGTACAACACGACCAAGTTCAGCGCCAAGAATCCCGACGGCGGGTTCTACTACACCTGCGCCGCTGGTGGTTCGAGCAAGGCTGGAGAAACTCCCAACGGTGGGCTGCGAAGCTATGGCTCGATGACCTACGCCGGACTGAAGAGCATGATCTACGCCGGCGTTAAGCCCGACGATCCCCGCGTGAAGGCCGCGCTGAAGTGGATCGGCAAGCATTACGGTTTAGACTCGAATCCCGGCATGGGCAAACAGGGCTTGTACTACTACTACCATGTGTTCGCCAAGGCCTTGGATGCCGTGGGCGAGGACAAAGTGGTCGATGCTCAAGGCACCGCTCACGACTGGAAAGCCGACCTCCGCAAGGAACTTTTCCGACGCCAACAGGCCGATGGTTCGTGGGTCAACGAGGAAACCCGCTGGCTAGAAGGTGATCCCGCGCTGGTAACCGCCTACTCTCTGCTCGCGTTGGCCTACTGCCAGCCGACGGTTGAGAAGTAACCCAGTTTTGTCGCCAGGAAGTTTTACACTCGTTCCCAAGCTCCGGCTTGGGAACGAGCCTCCACGAAGCTCTGCTTCGTTAACGCCACGTTTCGCATTGGTTTCAGTTCTGCCTGGCATAAAACAACTAGTGCTTTGTCCAGATTTGATTTAGGGGTTGAGGCAACAACTGTGGCCGCCACTGCTGGCTTGTCCAGCAGTGCAGACCCTTTGGTCACTTCCGATCACTGCTGGACAAGCCAGCAGTGGTACGCCAATTCGCAACCTTGACGCAGCACTAGATTCCTCGAAGCAGAACTTCTGGAAAGTGGGTTCCCAAGCTGGAGCTTGGGAACCAGGAAGAAATGTCGCGGCCTTTTGACCGAAACCGCATTGAGACAAGCACCATGGAATTGTTCGAAGCCATCCAGCGCCGTCACAGCTATCGTGGCGCCTTCACCGACGCGCCCGTATCACGCGACGATCTGGTGAAGATCGTCGAAGCGGGCATTCACGCGCCTTCGGCCAAAAACGAGCAGGTCGTATCGTTCGTCATTGTCGACGATCCGGCAGTGCTCGCTCAAATCGCGGAAATCGTCGCGCGGCCTGTGTGCGAAACGGCCAAGGCGATGATTGCCTGCGTGGTGAACCCGCGCCCCATTCTAGGCGACTGGTCGTTCGGCGTCGAAGACTGCGCGGCGGCCGTGGAAAACATGCTGTTGGCGATCACGGCCCTGGGCTATGCGACGGTGTGGCTCGACGGGGTGCTGCGCGTCGAGGAAAAGGCCGCCCGCATCGCCGCAACTCTCGGGGTGCCCGACGACCAATCGATCCGCATCCTCCTGCCGATCGGTGTACCGGTGGAAGAGGGCGTCCAGAAGGAGAAACTACCGTTCGACCGCCGTGCATGGTTTAATCGGTATGGAAACTGAAGGTTTATGATTTGGGATTCGAACGCCGCTCGCGGCTTCGCCCCGTCGCCCTTCCGAGTTCCATGTTTCCTTCGCCGTCTGAATAACAAAAGTAGCCCCAGCAAAGACCAACACCATGAACATCCTTTCTTCACACCGTTGGGCATCCACCTTCGCATGGACGGTCGTGTTGGGCTGTCTGCTCGCGGGCACGGCGACGGCCCAAACTACGGTCAAACGGCAATACACCGAAAAGCTTCTCTGCCCGATGCCGCCCGAGGCCTACGACTCGACGGTCATCAGCCCCGACGGCCGACGCATTGCCTACCTTGTCCAAGCCGGACAACAGCGGGCCGCCGTGATCGACGGACAACAAGGCAAGGCCTACGATCGCGTCGGTGCGCTGACTTTCAGCCCCGACAGCCAATGGTATGCCTACGCCGCCCGGGAAAACAACCAGTGGCATATCGTGGTCAACGGTCGCGAGCAACCCGGCTGTGCCAAGATCGGCCGCCCCACGTTCAGCCCCAACAGCAAACGTCTGGCCTATGTTGCCCTACCGGCCGGGGGTGAAAAGGTCCAGGTCATCCAACTGCCGGGCGGGCCCAGCGAGGCTTACGATCGCGTTTTCGAGGGCCAGATCGTCTTCAGCCCCGACAGCCAGCAAATCGCCTACGGGATGTGCAAGGGCGAGAAGTGGTACGTCGTCCACGACGCCCAGCAGTATGGCCCCTACGATTTCCTCGGAACGCTTACCGGCTTGCAGTTCAGTGCCGACAGCAAACACCTGGGCTTTGCCGCCCTGATCGACAAACAATGGTGCGCGGTCGTCGACGGCAAGCCGCAGAAGCTCTACGAAAACCTCGGCAATCTGGCCTTTAGTGCCGACGGCCAACACGTTGCCTACGCGGCCATGGAAGACGGCAAGTGGCGCGTGATCGTCGACGGCAAGCCCCAGGCGGCCTACGACGCCGTCGGCGAGGACTCGCTTCAGTTCAGCCCCGACGGCGCCCGACTGGCCTACGCCGCGATGGCCGAAGGCCGATGGCACGCGGTCGTCGATGGCGAACAAGGCCGCGCGTTCGACGGCATTTCGCAAATGCTCTTCAGTCCCGACAGCAAGCACCTGGCCTATATCTCCCAGGTCGGCACCGCCGAGATGGTCGTACTCGACGACCGCGACGGGCGCGTGTTCGATCGGGTGGGCGGGGGCACGCTGGTCTTCACGCCCGGCGGCAGCCGGTTGGGCTACGTCGCGCGAAGCGGCCGGGCGTCGTTCGTCGTGGTCGACGCGGTCCGCAAGCCGCGCTACGACATGGTCGGCTACCTAACGTTCACGCCCGACGGCCGCCACTACGTCTACGCCGCCACGAAAGACACGGAGGCGTTCACCGTAATCGACGACCAGGAAGCGGCCCATCGCTACGAAGCCATCTGGACCGTACCCGACGCCCGACTGATCTTCGACGCCCAGAAAAAGTTTCACTACCTGGGGTTGAAGGAAGGGAATCTTTATTTAGTCGAAGAAGAGACGGATTAGGTGGAAAAGGGGACATTCTACTTTTCCGCGACCTTCCTTGGCCGCCCTCTCGATCGTAACGACGATTCCAACCCCAGGCGTTGGGCCGTGCGGCGTTGCCACAAGTCCGAACCGAAAGGGCGCCCGCGGGCGATACTCTCGCGCAACGCCTTCAACTCCGACTCGGTTTGCGGTTCGTTCACCCATTGCAGCCAGTCTTTTCCCCGGGCAACGGGGCTGGGAGTGAGCACGGGGCGCTCGACGTCGGCCGGCGGGTTGCCGATCGAAGACCATGGCCAACGCTGGGCCTTGCGGATCGGGATCGTTTTCGCCCGCACCGGATTGCGTTCAACATAGCGCATCACGGTCAATAGATGGTCGTCGCCCTCGATCGGGAACGCCTTGAATCGCCCTTGCCACACATGACCGCTGGACTGGTAATACCGATGATAACGACGCACGTGCGAAGTCATCAGCCACTGCATCCATCGACCCAGGTCACCGTCTTCATGCGTCCAGACTACCAAGTGAAAATGGTTGGGCAGCAGGCAATAGGCCAACAACCGCATCGGCACGCGTTCACTCGCCTCGCCCAGCAGTTTCAAAAACGCCGCGTAGTCGTCCGGCTCGTGAAAGACGTCGTCGCAACCGTTGCCACGGCTCAAAACATGATAACACATCTCGCCGACAGAGGCTCTTGCGGTTCTAGGCATGCCCGAAATATACCCGATTCCCTCCCCGACGGCAAGAGAAAAGTAGAATGTCCCCTTTGTTTGGCCATCATGTACCAAGACCGCATGCCAAAAGATCTGAGCTAATCCCGTACCAACTCACCCCTGACGCAAAACTCTGTACAGGGCCGCAATAGCGACGCCAATCAAAGCAGTCCCGGCCAAAACCATCACACTGGGTTCGGGGACCGACGAGACTGCGACATATTCGAATCTTACATTCGCAGCTTTATGAGTATTGCCATCTTCAACATAACACGACACAAGGTAGGTGCCGGCTTGAGTATAAGTGTGTGATGGAGTTAGGGTTCCTGTCACTGTTGAACCATCGCCAAAATCCCATTCTATACTTTGCAATCCGTCCATATCCGAGGCACTGCAATTAAACCCTATATTCAATCCATGTATATCTGGAGCCAAGGAACTTATTGAGGGTGGTTCATTCATGGTTCTGGCGCCAAAATCAACGGTATGACAAGCTGAACTAATAGTCCAGTATGCCGCGTCGCACGAAAGGCCATGCAGTCTTTTCATGTCTTCGTAATAATTATCAGTATCCCCTCTGTTTAGCCATTTATCTCTTGCGCTTAAGACACCCTCAATAATATTCTCCTCTACGAGATTAAAAGCCTCCCGCACAAACTCGTCATCAGAAGAATCCAGCCCATTGCCATCATTTTTATTCTTATCAAATAACTCCCGGACTGCGGAATAAATCGTAGGGTCGGCGGATTTCACACACTTGCTCAAATCACCGCTGGTAAGCTTACACCAAGCAGGAATGAAAATTGAATAATCCGGTATTCCCATTGCATATAATGCTGTCGTAAATGCCGGGTTTTCACCATTCTTGATTCCTAAATAAACAGTTGCTACTTTCGACCTTGCCTCGCATATCACACCAAGATCATCATTGATGCCCGGATTTCCATGACGGCATATTTCAAATAATTCTCTCGGAGTCAGCTTGTCAGCATCATTTATTTTCCCCGCCATTTCCGCTCTGGCATATCTGTGCCGGCGTGTTGATTCATTATTCCAGCCATCTATAACTGACTCCATTTCTTGGTGGCTGCTATTTTGGAATGGCATGTTTGCTCTAACCACGAAATTATTGGGAGAGGAATAATCATAGTCCGGATTGTTCAGCCGTGAAGGATTCGTAGGATAGTATTCCCAATAATCATTATCTGCGACCTCAAACATCGTTCCTTCACCTGTTGCATCGATAAAAGGGTACGATTTGCCGCCGCCATAATTTTTAGTCTCTAGTATGTTTCTAACATCTGCTATTGATGTACATCCTCTGTCAATATTATCTCTTAAAGGATTCCATGCCCCATCACCGTCATAATCCAAAGTTTTTTGTTCATTAACCCCTCTGGCAAGTCCATGTGAATTTAAGGAATGAGCCGTTGATCCCGCACCTAATCCATAATACAACACCTCTTCTTTAGAGTCTTTATATTTCCATAGCAGGCTATGACCACTCGCATAGTCCATAACTTGCCATAATACAGGTCTTCCATCGAAGGTGGCATCATGAATTGCCACACCTCCTGTACATCCTATCGCTTGTATTGCGCAGAAATTCATCAAGAGTAAAAATGTCATCAATAATCCAAATACTTTCATTGCAAATCGTCCTGAAACAAATCATGCCTTTTTCATTACGGATGTACATCAAGGTTTTTTCCTTATCTTCCGCCAGTTGGGGTCCGGTTCGACGACGCCGACCACTTCGTACTGGCCGGAGGGCTTTCGGAACGTGGACATTTTCGCCTCGCCGTGATTGTGGCTGACGGCGATCGAAGGCGCTCATGGGACTATTCATCATTCACATTCGGCGACTGTTCACGCGCCGGGGACCGCGCTCGTTGCGGATATCCACTTCGTCCTCCAACGGAGCCAAGTCTGATTGGCGACGGGAGTCGCCTCCTGCAAAGGCTTGATCTCCGGACTGCTATTCTTCGGCCGTCACTGATTCCGCTTTCCGAGCGGCCGGAACAGACAAAACGCGAGCAGCCCGCCCAGCCATAACGCAATCGAGGCCGGCTCGGGCACGAGGGTCAGACTCATGTTATCGGCGTTCCAAGAACAGGCGCCCGTGCTGCCCCAATCCTCCGAGTCGCCCCGCGTGTATAGTCCAACGCGTGAGATGTCCGTATCATCGGTCCGGAAGCCGAGACCGGAGAAGCTGGTCACCACGTTGCCCGTATTGCGATCAAGAACCAACAAGTCGTAGGTATTCGCCTCTTTCGGTCCGGCGCTGTCGGGGTCGGTAAGGTAGACGGTCGCCTGAAAGGTATACCACGTGCCAACGACAAATGACTCTTCGGACAAGTCGTCAGTCCAAGTCTCATCCCCATTTCCATCGCGGGCCCAGAATTTGCCGTAGCGGAAGCCGAAGGTGGATGTGGACGAGTAGCCCGTCGGCGAGCTGGGCACCAAATCCATATCCTGATCGCCCAGGTAGAAGCCGCAATATCCCGTGGTGGAGGCGTTGTTATAACGGGCATCGGCAGTAAACACGACGGTTCCGGCATCCAGCACCGCACCCGCATTCTGCCAGACGTTCGTGTACCGATTCGTTGAGCCGCTCGTGTCGCCGGTCGTGAGCCGCGCGAACTTGTTCCCGCCTTCCGCAACCACGTCCGCATCCGACAGCGTTCCGCTCCACTGTCCCTTTCCCCAGTCATCCTGGCCGATCAGATCGCCGACCGTGTAGGCCGTCGACGGGCTGTTGACGTAGTATTCAAACTGGTTTTCGTAACGCAACGTTTCAGCCCGCAGTTCCGCGGCGGAGGGCCATAACAACAAGGCCCAGGCAATGGCTGCCAGGATCGCCGGCAGCGGTCGTCGTTTCGTCTTGGTAGTTCGCTTCATGTCAGTAGCTTCTCCAAAAAAAGGACCGGCAAAGTGTAATTGATGATGTGTTACGATAAACGCTCGGCCAACCCGACCGCCGACACCGTCGCATAAACGGCCAAAACGCCAATCTACAACAACACCAGAAAAGCGCTGTGCGCAGCGGCTTGGTTCAACCATCAACTACGACGGAAGCGATCATGCCCGAAAACCACCACGGAGGAATCTCGGATTCGGAGCAGAACACCGCGCACGACGCGATAACACCCGACACCGACTGTGCCGAATCCATGCCCCCATTTACAAATAGACGGTAGACACGGAAATTGGAGAAAAAAAAGGGATAGGAAATTCGATTTTCCCCATGGCACAGAGTCTAAGCCGTAGGGACTGGGGGATCAGGGGTGCCTGTTTGGTTGGCGGGGCGCGCCTCGCCAGCCAAACAGGCACCCCCTTCGCGATGGGGCCCAGGCGAGAACTGACTCGCTGGGATGGTGGGGAGATGCCGCCGTAGAGACAGACAAAGGTGCCAGGGACAGAAGCGCCAAGACAACTGCCTCGACGCCCTGATAGTAGATTTCCCGTGCTTGTTCCTCCGTCAGCGACGGGCCAAGTACTTCGTCGAGATTCATCCGTGTGCATGTAGTGCTCACATGATTCATGTACGCACATACACCACCCCAAGGTTCTCGACTACTTCAGTTGGGTAAAGTATTACGATTTTTTCAGTCGAGGTGACCCCAGTAACGTAGGGTGGGTCGAGCAAAGCGAGCCCCGCCGGTTTTGGATTCTTTCAGTCGAGGTAACCCCATCGCCGATCCTCGAAATCGAAGTGCTTCCGTCCGTACGGCGGAACAACGCACCACATCAACATGGGACTGCCTGAGGAGTTGAAATACGTGAACTCGCCAAAGCTCAGGCAATACTTGGCTTGTGGGACGGACGCCAAATAGTCGGGCACGAGTTCGTCAAGGGTCTTGGGATACCTCCCCTTGGCCGCATGAAATTCGTCGCACGCCGCGATGATTCGCTGGGCGTTTTCCTCCGCGACCTTCAGCTGAAAGGCGTCGTTTGCCAGCACCAGTACCAATGTCATGGCGGGAATGGCAATCCTGCAAAGAGCGAGTCCCCAACCAGGCCGCTGGAGCGCGTTTTTCAGGATGCTGCCCAGAAACCAAATCGGGCAGAACAACAACGACATAACACATGATCCGCTGAACGCCACATCCCAGGCCAGCAGCATAATCGCAATGACGACACTCAGCCGAATGCCGCGATGAAACCACGCCTTGCGCACAAGGATCGTTGACCATGCCTCATCGAGGGCTTGTTCAGCCGGCCTATTTGAGTTGTCCTGCATCGCAAGTATTCCTTGCCGGGTACTGGGTGCCATGGACTGCTCGCCAACCCGTACTCTTTGAGACGGCCCACGAGTTGATCTTCCACAAGGTCATTGACCTTGGCTGGCAGAAGCCTATGGGTGTCTTTCCAGTTCCATTATTCGATTAACTCCTTGGATTGCCCCCTGCCAACTACTCATATGCCCCATGTTGTTCTTGTTGAACGTTCCCTCGATAAGCACATACTTTCTGTCGAACTGGACTGGGCCAACGATACCTTCGTAGGGTACGGATTCCTTGTCGAACGATACACAGAACCCATTTCGCGTCATTCCGTATTCCGCATCCTCTTTCGACAAGTAGATTGCCGTGCCTTCAAACTCCACATGTAGGTATCCTTCAATCCGCACTTTCTTGCCATGATACTTGTCGCGATGGGCAAGTATTTGCACTATGGAAGCGTTGAATTCTTCGTTGGGATACTTTTTGACGAGATCTTGGCCCTGGACATCCGGCAACGATGATCGGTGTTGGTGGAAGATCAACAACAGTGTCGCGACGACACACGCACCGACGACGGCGCCAAACAAACCTCGCCGAAAACGTACTGGCTCCATTCTTGCCATCCTTTCATGGTCTTGGATTCGTATCTGGCAGCGTAGGACAGGCAAAGCGAGCCCCGCCGAATCCGGGTTTGGATAAACCTTCGCCAAATGCCGGCTGGCCCAAGTCTCTTTATGAATTGGGGCAATGCTGTTATGCGCCGAGCGGGGGAAAGGCACGTTCCGTTTGGAGCCGGCGGGGCTCGCTTCGCTCGTCCCGCCCTACGTTTTCGTACCTTTTCGTGTTTTTCGTGGCCGTTTTTTCTTGCCACAAGAAACACGAAAAGCCACGAAGACATGGCGAATAGTGCCAACCTCCCAATCGACCAGATTCGGCGAAGCCGCGAGCGGCTTTGCCTGTTCCCAATCAGAAATCCGAAATCAAAAATCAGAAATCTTCAGCCTTTGCCGTCGAGCTTGGCCATCACATACGGCCCTTCGGGGATGACCGCGATCGTGGCTTCCGGACCGTATTCTTCGAGCGAATCGGCGACGGCCGTTTCCACGCTTTCGGCCGGTTCGACGAACAACTGCCGAAGCGTTTCGGGCGGCAGACCGTCGGTGACCACCTTCACTTTGGCCTTCCGCGCGACCTTAGCGTACTCCTCGAGTTGCCATTGGTCCATCACGAAGTAGCCGTCGTGGGTGATGCGGTGCATGAAGCCCTCGGGCGAGTCGTTTTCGGCGTAGAGACGCTGAAACTCGGGGCTGCCGATGCCTTCGCTCAGGCTGGCCGCCAGGATGATCGTGCCGCCGGGCTTCACGATGTCCATCGCCCCGACCATCCCCTTCACGCACTGGTAGAAAGACGTGTCCAGCGGATAGCCGGCCGACGTGGTCACCACGATGTCGACCGGCTCGGCAACCGTGTCGGTCACCGGCCCTCGGGCGAAGCTTACGCCAGCCTCCCAGGCCTCGATCATGTCGCCGGCCACCACTTTGAGAATGCGGCGCTCGTCGTCGATCACCACGTTCACGATGAAATCGCACCCGGCCATTCGGCCGATCGCCGTGTTCTCGGCATGCACCGGGTTACCGTCGATCACGCCGTTGGTCGCCAGCGGATGTTCGAGAAACTGAGGACTGTGCCAGGCGCGAATCGTCTCTAGCGCCGCCAAGCCTGGGCAGATCAGCTTTCGCCCGCCTGAGAAACCGGCCATGAAATGGGGCTCGATCAACCCGGTGGTAATCTTCAGATCGGCCTCGACGTAGCGGCTGTCGATCCAGACGGGCACGCCGTTGGGGCTTTCGCCCAAATAGGTGTGCTGCGACCGCTCTTGCCCGAAGTGGTTTTCGATCCGGTAGTTCTCAAACGCGAACGAGCCGACCATTTCGCGCAGTTCGTCGCCTTCGTTGGGGCGGTGCAGCCCAGTGGCCACGAGAATGAGGATCTTGTCGCGCGGAATGCCGCCGCGCTGGAGGGTTTCGAGAATCGGCGGCAGAAGCACCGGGTTGGGCACCGGGCGCGTGACGTCGCTGACCACCACGCAGGCGTCGCGACGTCCTCGGGCTAATTCAACCAGCGCCGGCATACCCACCGGCGCCGCCAGCACGGCTTCGACCGCGGCGACCGGGTCGGCCAGAGGGGGGGCCGTCTGATACTTCAAACACTTGACGACGTTTTTCTCAGGCAGCTCTGCCGTTAAGCCCGAGCGGCCGTAGTTGAGATGCACCTTCATGGGAGGCCTCGTCGAAGCGGCACGCCATCGGAGGAACGCACCCCAACCAGCCGCTATTTCTTCTTCTTGGGAGTTTCTTCTTCCTCTTCAGGACCCTTCTTCTTCTTTTTCTTCTTCATGCTGAGCTTGTAGACGCGCACTTTGGCCAGCCCTACGGGGCTATCGCCTTCTTCCCAGCGGTCGGCCGCTTTGAGCCGCTCGATGCGTTCGGCGCGGGTCAGCACACTTCGGGCACGGGCCAGACCACGCTGCACCCGGAGGCTTTTGTCCATTGTCATGATCGCAATCTCCTCGACGTTGGCTCGTTAGAGGTCGTGCGGTGGGGTTTCCAATCGCCCGCGATCGACCAGTACATCTTCGTAGGGTATCGGCGGTAATCGGTGTAGTTCTTCGACCGACTCCGCCGGGATATTTTCGCTTCTGGTTGCCTGAGACGTGCTGCGACCCAACGCCCACGCCAGCGCCGATGCAGCCACCACTACGGCCCCCGCGGCAAACGCTCCCCACGGGGTGATCTGCACGCGCAACGATCGCTCGTGCATGGACTGCTCGTACCCCTTGCGGTCGACCGGCGTGAGGATCTCAGGAGCCGTGCCGGCCTTGCGGCCCACAGCGCCGACGATCTCCAGCGGTTCGGTCTTGCCGGGGCGTGCCACGCGAAGGTCCCACAAGGCAGCGGCCAGGTTCGGGAAACCAATCAGTATACGGTGGCCCGTTGATCGCTGCAAGCGTATCACGCTGGCAAAACTCGCCTCCGCTTTCCCACCGAAAAAGGGGGGGGCGATGCGACAAGGGTTTTCTTGAAACCAACACCCTCTCCGCTGCGAACCGCCCTCACCCGGCGGCTGCGCCGCCACCCTCTCCAGCCGAGCGGGAGAGGGTACGCTACTCCACGTCCTCATAATCCACGCCCGCGATCATCTGCAGGAATCGGTCCATCGATTTGCAGCGTTTGTTCAAATTCGGCTCGATGCAGGCGTGGATGGCGTCCGCCAGCTTGGGATGGATTGCCGGACGAAGCGTGCGGATGTCGGTGGGCTCTGTATCGTGACTCATCGCGGCCATGCCCGTCTCGCCCGATTGCCAAGGCAACTGGCTGGCGCAGATCTCGAACGCCGTCACGCCAAAGGCAAACACGTCGAGTCGCTGGTCGGTGGCACGGCGGCGCACTAATTCGGGAGCCATGTAGTTGGGCGTTCCCGTGCGATTGCCCGGCTGCATGAACGCCGGCGTGGCGGGAACGGTGAGGCCGAAGTCGATCAGCTTCAGGTTCTCGCGATCGGGGGTGAGAATCAGGTTTCGTGGGCAGACGTCGCGATGGATGAAGCCCGTTTTGTGGACCATCGCCAACGCCTCAGCGGCCTGCCGAATAAACCGTACCCGCCGGCCGTCGAGATACGGATTGCTGCCGACCAGCAGCGAGTTCACACCGGGACCGTCGATAAACTCCATCACCAGATACTGTTCGCCGCCGACCGTCATCCCATATTCCAACGTTTTGACGATCCGAGGGTGGTTCATCTGAATAGCGATTTCGCCTTCGCAGGGCTTTTTGAGCCCCTTGAAGCGAGATTCCAAAAAGGCCGTCTTTTTGGGATCGAGAACCTTCAGCCCGACCACTTCGTTGTTGCGCAGGTCGCGGGCCATGTAGAACTTCGACATCGTTCCCGAGATGGCCTCGCGCTGCAGGGCAAATCGCTTGGACACGTCCAATCGGCCGCCGGGAATCAACGACTTCAGGTTGCTGATAAGACCCATGCCAAGCCGCTCACTTCCCGCAGTAGTCGATAGCCCGGGCAATCTCGCTTTGCAGTTCCATACGGGGAACGATGCGATCGATGAAGCCGTGTTCCAGGAGGAATTCGCTCGTCTGGAAGCCCTTGGGCAACTCGATGCGGATCGTGGCCTTGATGGTTCGTGGACCGGCAAACCCGATCAGCGCCTTCGGTTCAGCAAAGACCACGTCGCCCAACGAGGCAAAGCTGGCCGCAACACCACCCATAGTGGGGTTAGTCAGCACCGAGATGAACAGCCCACCGGCCTGGTCGAAACGGGCCAGTGCGGCCGAGACCTTGGCCATCTGCATTAGCGAATACATGCCTTCGTGCATTCGAGCACCGCCACCGCTGCCCGAGACAATAATCAGCGGCAACTGTCGTTCGGTCGCCCGTTCGATGGCTCGGGTGAGCTTTTCGCCAACCACCGATCCCATGCTGCCCATGATGAACGCCGAGTCGGTCACGCCGAAGGCCACGCGCCGGGCACGGATCATGCCGGTGCCAACGATGGCTGCGTCTTTCAGTCCCGTGCGTTGTTGTTCGACCTTCAGGCGGTCGCGGTAAGGACGTTTGTCCTGAAACTCGAGCGGATCGGCCGGTTCAAGGTTGCCATCCCACTCCTCGAAAGTGCCTTCGTCGAAAAGTTGGCGAATCCGCTCGCGCGCCGGTACGTACCAGTGGTAGTCGCATTCGGGGCAAACACCGAGGCGTTTTTCGGCCTCTTTGCGAAAGATGGTCGCTTGGCAACCGGGACACCGTTTCCACAGCCCCTCGGGCACTCCCCGTTTGGGGCGTTTGGCGATGGCCTTCCAACTGGCGGGGTCAGGTTTGCTAACGGGCATGACGTGATCTCTCGGTCCTTGCGAGGGTCCACTGATTGGGGACGGTCCGCAACGATCGGACCGCATTTAACGAGTTTGCCGTATCTACCGTATATCGGTCAACCTCTCAGGCCGCTTTTTACAAATCTCCCTTCTCCCTTCGAGAGAGGGGACGGGTAGCAAGGGGATTAGTGAGGTATTCATTCGGCGGGCGTACGAACCCGAGGCCGGGTTGTGAAATCGCCTTTAAGAACCAACACCTTCTCGACAGCAAACCGCCCTTGCCCGGCGGCTGCGCCGCCACCCTCCCGCTTGCGTGCGAGGGTAGATTACAAATGCGCCAGGACCTTGTCCGGCGTCACTTCGAGAATCTCCCAATTACCACACGCACGGCTGGCTTGCCAAAGGTCGCCCAGTTCCTCCTCACGGATCACGTGGCGCACCACGCTGGCCAACGGTTCGGGCACAACCAACCCGATGAGGCCCTCCTTGTGCCGCTTGAGCAGTTTGGTCAGCGCGTTGCGGACCCGCTGCTTGGCTTCGGCAAGCATTTCGCCCTCGGGCGGACAAACGTTTTCCGGCTGTTCCTGCCATTGCCGGTAGACCTTGGGCTGTTTCTGGCGGACATCCTCGACCAGCATGCCCTGCCACAGTCCGTGGTCGAGATTCTGCATCCGATCGAGTTTGCGATGGCGGATGCCAAGTCGCTTGGCGATGGTAACCGCCGTTTGCTGGGCCGGCTCACTGGCCGGCGAATAAATCGTCTCCAGACCAACGTCGTAGAGATCGTCGACCAGTTGGGCAACTTCGTCGTTGCCCTGCTCATTCAAGGGAACGTCAAGCGCACCCTGGATGCGCTGCTGCTGGTCGTAGTCGGTGGTTCCAGGACGAATCAACGCAATCTTCAGCATGACTGAATCGGTTTAACTCCAAAAGGTAACGGCGACGGCCGTTCGTAATGTGAGGATACCCTGTGTCCCATATTCCATGTCTCTGTCTCTGGGCAGCGTCATCTCTGACTAACGCCAAAGGGCCCCACGTTGCTATCAACCCGCTACATATCGCATCAAACGCTTGTATCCACGGCCTCTTTCGCCGAGGCGATCATCTGTTGGATGAAGGCGGCTACATCATCTTGGCCAAACAACGCCGAACCAGCGACGAACAGATCGGCACCGGCGGCGGCACACGGACCGACGGTTTGAAGGTTCACCCCCCCGTCGACCGACAGCAGGGTTTCCGGACGGGCCATCGCCCGCAACTGTTCAAGTTTTTCCAGGGCAACCGGATCGAATTGCTGCCCACCGAAACCCGGCATCACGCTCATCACCAACACCAAATCGCAATACGGCAGACATTCGGTCAGCGTGTCGAGCGGAGTCGGGGGGTTTAGTGATATTCCGGCAGCGGCCCCCAAATCTTTGATCTCTTCGAGTAATTCCTGCGGCTGCGGTACGGCCTCGATGTGGATGGTCAGCAAGTCGGCACCCGCCTCGCGAAACTGTTTCACATAGCGGCCCGGCCGGTCGATCATCAGGTGCACGTCCAGCGGCAAGTCGGTCACCCGGCGCACGGCCTCGACCACGGGAATCCCGAAACTCAGGTTGGGTACGAAGTTGCCGTCCATGATGTCCAAATGCAATATCCGAGCGCCGGCGTCTTCGACGCGACGAATCTCGTCGGCCAAGCGCGCAAAGTCGCAAGCCAGAAGCGACGGGGCAATCAAGGGCAAGGCGTTACGTAAATTGTCAACAACGGGCGCGATGGACATACGGCAAGCGTCTGTTCCGAGGAAAGAAACACGTGGCGGCGGCGAAAGCAAAAGAATCGCTTCGATAGACGTTCAAGCAGGCCTTTTCCGCCCGCCTGACCTTGGAATTGTCTCTCGATCGTAACCTAACGACCGCGACGTACCGCCTTATACCCAAAAGACTTGTTAGCCAGTCTCCATTAAAAACTGCACTGGTCGGGCTCCGCCGATCAGGCAAACACACTCGCTCGACACCACCAGCCTCACAGGGCGGCCCGGCCGCCAGCCAAACTGGTGCTGCCGCACCCAAGCAAGGCACCGCTCCCGTTGGTTGCTCGTCTATGCGAAAAACTCAACAATCGTTGGGGTTAGCAGTACAGTTTCGAACCGGATAGCGTATCATACGAGCCTCCCATTGTACCAACCAGGGAAGTCATCGTCAGCGCTTATTTGCCTTGATGCCGCAAGTCGTTTACTCACAACAACTTGCCGAAAAAATCCTAAAAAAACCCTTTACCAAACGGCCTTTAGGCACCCCCCAGAGGACAGGAATTTTAACCCAATTCCGGCCGGCTGAGCTCGACGTTTTCGCCCGTTTCATCGATCGAGTTCTTCGCTCTGCGGAAGGTCGTCGAGACTATCGAGCCCGAAGACATCCAAAAACCGATCGGTCGTGAAGTATTGGGTAATACGCCGTTTGTCGACATGCTTGCGTTCGATGCGCAACAGCCCGCGCCGCACCAATTGGCTCAACACGGCCCCACTGGGACGGCCACGCAGCGTGGTTAACTGGTCGGCCGTCAGCGGCTGCTGATAGGCCACCAGTGCCAGGATGTCGACGGCCGCCTGCGACAGTTGCGCCTCGCGAACCCGACCGTAGAACCGGTTGCGGATCGAATGAAACGCTTTGCGCAACACCAAGCGATAGGCCGTACCGTCGCGCTCGATGTAGTACGGACAGCCGCTGGCCGAGTACCGCTCATTAAGCTGAGCCACCAAGTCGGGGATTTCGTCCGCCTCGACGCCGCGCATCAAGTCGGCCATCTTCTGGGCCGACAAGGGCGCACTATCACAGTTGCCGACGAACAACATGGCTTCGAGAATCGTCAGCGGGCTGACCGGACAGATTTGTCCCTGCTGCTCGTCGAGATCGACACTAGTCGTCGATTCGGCGACCGCCACCGCTTCGGTGCCGCCCTGCTCCGTCGTTGCCGTGTTTGCCGACGCGGCCGTCTCGGGCGCGTCGTCGGTGGCCGGCGACTGCGGGGCAATCCTCATCGCCTGGGCGAAGGCCTCGGTCAACTGGTCGAGCGAGATCCCCTGCGGGGACTCCTCGGGCTTAAACTCCGCATTGGGCTTCATGGCTGCACTATAGGACCGGACCGCCCGACGGGGCAAGGGCGGTTGGCAAGGGCCTCAAAGCCCCCCACCGCTGAGTGGCGGGCGTTATTTCGACGGTTGCGTCGGCAGGTTCGGCAGAATCTTGGGCCATGCCCACGCAAGCGTGAGCATGGCCCCCGTCTTTCCAACCAATCCGCCGAATTGAACTCATGCCCGCTGAAGCTGCCATGCCTTGAGTGTGCTTGCCCCCAAGGAGCATACGACACGCTTAGGCCGGGATTTCCAGCCATTGGCCTTCTTTGGCGCTCTTGAGCACCGTGTCGCACACCTTTTGCGTTCGCATGGCGGTGCGCATGTTGGGCTGGAACTCGGGTCCGCCTTCGAGGCTGGCCAGGAAGTCGGCGAAGCCGTTGGTGAACGTGTGCTCGTAGCCGATCGTGCAGCCGGGCACCCACCAGTTCTTCATGTAGGGATGCTCGAAGTTAGTCACGTGGATCCGCTGCCAGCCGGTCAGGTGGTCTTCGATCTTCTTGCCCGTGTCGGGGTCGGCGTAGCGGAAGTACTCCAAGATGTGCGGGTCTTCCAGGTCGAAGTAGATCGCGCCGTTTTCGCCGTTGATCTCCATCGTGCTGTAGTTTTTCCGCCCCCGGGCGTATCGAGTGCTCTCGAAGGTGCCCATCGAACCGTTTTCGAACACGGCCAGGAACATGCAGGCGTCGTCGATGTCGACCTTTTCGATCGCGCCGGTGTCGGCGTGTTTGCGCTCCTTGATGAACGTCTCCTTGTGGGCGACAACCTTCTGAATCGGCCCGTTGAGCCATTCGGCCGAGTCGATCGAATGGGCCAGCAGGTCGCCGGTCACGCCGGAGCCGGCCACTTTGGAGTCGAGCCGCCACAGGGCCATGCCGCCTTGGGGGACGTCGGCCCCGATGGTGTAGTCCTGGTTGTAGGTCGCCCGATAGTGGAACGGCCGGCCCACGCGGCCTTCGTCGATGATCTGCTTGAACAACGAGATGGCTGGCACGCGGCGGTAGTTGAACGACACCATGTTGGCCACGCCCGCCTTTTCGACGGCGGCGACCATCTCTTCAGCCTCCTGAATGCTCATCGCCAGGGGCTTCTCGCAGACGATCATCTTGCCGGCTTCGGCGGCGGCGATCACCATGTCGTGGTGCAAGAAGTTGGGCGAGCAGACGTCGACCAGGTCGATGTCGTCGCGCTCGATCAGTTTCCGCCAGTCGGTCTCCATCGACTCGTAACCCCACTTGGCGGCGAAGTCTTCCAGTTTGGCCTTGTCTTCTTCCCGAGCGTAACAGGCCTTCAGCACGGGCTGATGCTCCCGGGCGAAGAAGTGATTGACCTGCAACCAGGCATTCGAGTGAGTACGGCCCATGAAGCCGCAGCCGAGGACAGCAATGTTCAAAGGTTTTGGCATGATTTCGTCCTTTCGCAATCAAGGTGTTCAGACATGTGTTATAGAAGTCGGAAATCGGAAGTCGGCAATAGTCGACGACGAACTCATGTTTTCCGACGACGAGCTGTCTTGATAGAAGCGACAACTATCTTCAGCAGTTCCTCTGCTTCATTATGGAGCGGCGAGAGCCTTCCCGACGAAACGATTTTCCCTTCCGAAAGCAACTCCAACCAGAGCATGGTTTCGTCCAATTCTTGTTCCACGATACCAAGTTTGGCGACGAACTCGGCGTCGGAACGCGCCCGAGACGCCTCACGGAGATTGGCCGCCACACTTGTGCCCGAGCGCAGAACTTGCTTTCCAATTACCTGAGCTGTTGAGGTCTTCGGAAGTTGCGTGCTCATGCGGACGATTCGCAACGCAAACTGTTTTGTCCGGTCGCGCAGATCGTGCATTCGCATCAAATGCGTCCTTCTTCACAAACCGCCGTCCGTATCAGCATCCTTCCGACTTCCAACCTCCGACTTCCGAATTACTCTCGCCATCCATGCTCATCCCGCACCGCAATCATCGCCGCCAGGATGTTGTTCCAGGTGTCGGGTTTCATCATCACGGCGTTGGGGAACATGCAACCGTCCCAGCAGAGGTGGCGGATGCGTTTGGTAAGTTCGCTCTTGCCGTCGCGGAGCCAGTAACCGGCGTGCCGGGCAATGTCGAGTTTGCCGTTCGGGTCGTTGGCCAAACAGTGGCGACCCGTCTTGTCGTGCGAACCCGAACCATGTACCGTGGCATCGTTTTGGGCTACGTGGAAGTCGATCGTCCAGGGCCGCAGGGCGTCGGTCAGCGTCTTGTAGGCCGCATCGAACTGTTCCTCATCGTGCCAGTCGAAATTCTCGGGCAACAGGGCATCTTCCGGAGCGTTGTAGCCCAACAAGTACAACAGCGTATGGGCCATATCGGCCTGAAAGCCCAGCACGTCGGGCCGGTCGACCATTTCCAGCAGTTGCACCATGCGGCGCCAACTGTGCATGCCACCCCAGCAGATTTCGCCCTCGGCGGCCAGACGCTCGCCGCAATCTTCGGCGATGGCACAGGCCTCGCGGAACGTTTCAGCGATCTTTTTCTGGTTGCCCTCGGGATCCTCGTACCAAGCCTCGACGCCCGAGGCCGAATCGATTCGCACGGCCCCGTTCGGACGCACACCCAACTCGCGCAACCGCATGGCCACGTGGCATCCCTTGCGAACTTGTTCGATGAACTGTTTCTGTTCGGCCGGTTTGCCCATGGCCGGGCCACCACCGGTGGGCGGCCAGATCGGAGCAACCACGGTGCCGATGTCGAGGTTTCGCTGCTGGGCCTTCTCGGCCAATTGGCAAATGTCGTCGTCGGTGCCGTCAATGTTGATGTGAGGGTCGAAGAGGAACAGATCGAAGCCGTCGAACTTCACGCCCTCGAATTCGGCGGCCGCGGTCAGGTCGAGCATCGTGTCGAGAGCAATGGGTGGTTCGCCCCCATCGCCTTTACCGACCACGCCCGGCCAAGCAGCATTGTGAAGTTTGGGGTAATTGTTGGTGTGTTCGTCGCTCATGAAGAAACCTCACTGTTGATGAGTGTTTGTGTCAATGCGCGTTGGTGGTGCACAGTTCCTCCCCTCTCCCGCTCGGCGGGAGAGGGGAGAACGCGATGCTCATCCGGTTTGGTCGAATTCCACTCCCGCCTCTCGGGCTATCCCTCTTGCCACAGCCTCTAAGTCCTCATTGACATCCCAGTTGGTTACTCGAAACACGCGATAACCTTGTTGTTCCAACCATCGCGTGCGCACTTCGTCACGGCTTACCTTCTCCTCATGGCTCATTCCGTCGAGTTCCACAATGAGTTTCAACTGCCGACAGCAAAAATCGACAATATACGGTCCAACGGCCTCTTGCCGCCGGAACTTCAGTCCCGTCAACCGACGGCCGCGAAGTACCGACCAGAGGAGTTGCTCGGGCGGAGTAGCGGTCCGACGGAGTCCGCGAGCGCGATCGATTACCATGGGATGCTTCGGGCGCGGCTTGCTCGGCATGGTCTGGCGTATTCTCCGATCAAACTGCCCTCACCCCCGGCCCCTCTCCCGCACAGCGGGAGAGGGGAGACTCTGGACGACACTCGAATTTGATCCAACCACGACTCACGGAGCCCAACGGCCGTTGTTCTTTTTGTGGTCGCCGATCTGCGGCGTCTTCGGGTGGACGTTGGGGCCGAAGTAGCGCAGGCCCACCAACGGTTCGCCGCCGGTGTTCTCGATCTCCACGCCCGCCGCAGCCGCTTCGGCCGTGATGAACACTTCGTCCCACGGCTCTTCGCCGAAGCGGATCATCACGGGCGTCTGCAATTCGAGCTTGCCCATGCGACCGCCACCTTGCACGGTGATCCATCCGCTGGCACCGGGATCTTTTAGCACGCACTTGGCGCCCGGCTCGATCGTGAGTTCCTTGGCCGAGATGAGTTGCTCGCCGTCGAACGTGCCGTAGTCGATCCAGCGGTCGGTGTAGCCGTCGCCGGAGGTCGACTCGTCGACGATCGGCTCCACGTAGTTGCTCTGCTTGAAACAGGGGTCGACGTTCTTCTCCCAGTCCAACTGGCCGATGATGTAGTCGAGATCCTGGTGTTTGTCTTTGGGCACGTCTTTGACCAGCAGGTCCCAAGGCACTTCGCGTCCCTCGACCAGCGACTGGAACATACCGAACACGTCGCTACCCCATTGCGGTTCATAGGTACAAAGCGAACCGGGGGCGTGCAACACACCGGCCGGGATCATCCAACCGGTGCCCGGCTTCAGACGATAGGCCTTCGAGAGGTCCAGAATGCCGTTGTCGCCCTTGCTCCAGTTCTCCAGGCAGCGGCGGACGTCGTCTTGCGAGGTGCCCGGCTCCAGGCCCATGAAAGTGTAGTCGAAGTGGTTTTCTGCCCGGTTCAGTTGCGGCGGGAAGTAGTAACACTCGGGCTTGCCCTGCTGGCCGGTCAGCGCGGCATGCTCGGCCTTTTGGTGCATGTGGTGCGGGATGGGACCCATATTGTCGAAGAACTTGGAGTACACGGGCCAACGCTCGTATTTCTCCCAGATGGCGTTGCCCACGACGCGGCCTTTGCCCTCGGCCACGGCGTCGCGGAGCAGGAACCGCTCGCCTTCGAAGATGCAGTAGCTGAGGCCCTCATCGTCGGCCCGATTGTCGTTCATCGCCTCGGTCGTACTGGCGAACCAGCGTTCGTCGATGCCGCCGCGATGCACACCCAGAGCGTACCAGTCTTCGGGGTGCAGCTTGATACGTTTGCCAGGATGCAGGAAACTACGCGGGACCCAACAGGGAGTCAGCCGCAGCAGTCCTTCGCCGGCATCGATGGCGCGAGCAAGGATTTGTTCCACGTTGTCAGTCTTGACGAGGGGAGATGCACACATAGTTGTACCCGTTGACAGTGATGCTGAAGGAATAAGTGATGCTGAAGAAATGTTGACGTCTGCGCAGGAAGCGGAACGGCCGCGTCGAATCTGACCTACGGCTTGTCGGGCTTCCGCTGTGGTCGCCCTGTTCCGCTAGCCGCGTAGTCCTCAATAGTCATCCGCCGACCGACAGAACGTACGACCGGCGGTGGATCAACTCTGGGCTTACCCAGCGGCACGAAAGGGCCAACGCCACCAAGAGTCCCCGAGCTGTGCCGACTAAGGCACGGGCGTCCAGCGGACACCGTAATCTACTGGGACATTGTCGCTGGATAGTCCCTGTTGTAGCCCTTGGCCGAAGCGCTGGCAAGTAAATGAAAGATGAAATGTAAAAGTGGGTGACCTGCGTTGTCCGGGTGAAGCCGAGCGTCGGGCAATCATTTTCAGGCCCTGGCCACCACACAAGATGAGCAGTACATTGTTTTCGCGTCTCGTGCGTCAAAACTTCAGGGAATCGCAGGTCGGAAGGCGTGGAAATCCTCGCCAAACCGAAAAATCTTTCGGCGTTTACATCGCAATGCGTTGAGCACGCCGTCGAGCTGTCGCATTTCACTGGAATTAAACGTCGGATCACGTCACCGTCGGCGGCTGCATAGTCGATGACCGCAAGGCGACCAGCAGGAGCCCGGTTTCAAGACGTTTGGCTTTGGCCGACCCTTCAACGAATATGTAGACATCAACAAATCCATTCTTGCGAGGAGAAACTCATGTCGAAGCAAACCTGGACGTTGACAGACCTAGAGCAAGACGTTTTTGTGGAGCAAATCGCGCTGGGCCCCGGCAATGTTGAAGGGGAAGCCTTTGGGTACTCCGTGTCCAAACGTACGCTCAAGACGGGCCGGCGTGCGGGAGTCGACGTGATCGAGGTCAACAACGGCGCGTTCCGCTTCGTGGTCGTTCCTACCCGGGGCATGGGTATCTGGCGCGCGAGCATGGACCACGTCGAACTCGGCTGGAAATCGCCCGTCAAAGGGCCGGTCAATCCGGCGTTCGTCAATCTCTGGGAAGCCACCGGCATCGGCTGGCTCGACGGCTTCGACGAACTGCTGGTCCGTTGCGGCCTAGAGAGCAACGGCGCGCCGGAGTTCAACGAAAACGGGGCCTTGATCCATCCGCTTCACGGCAAGATCGCCAACACACCGGCTCACAAGGTCGAAGTGACGATCGACGGCGACTCAGGCGAAATCACCATCGTGGGCGAAGTCGACGAAACCCGACTGTTCGGCAACAAGCTGCGGCTGACCTCGACCATCACGACCAAGGTAGGACAGCCCGGCATGACGGTCGTCGACGAAATCAAAAACCTTTCAGCCGAGAACGGCGAGTTGGAGTTGCTCTACCACATCAACTTCGGAGCGCCGCTGCTGACACCTGGCGCCAAGGTAGTGCTGCCGGTGAAGACGGTGGCTCCTCACAACGGCGTTGCCGTCGAGAATCTCGGCGAGTGGGATACTTATGGTGCCGAAACCCCAGGAATGCCTGAAGCCTGCTTCTTCTTCGACCTGGCAGCCGACGCCAACGACAATACGCAAGTGTTGTTGCGCAACGTAACCGGTGACAAGGGAGTGAGCCTGAAGTTCAACAAAACCCAACTACCGTGCTTCACCCTTTGGAAGAACCGTCAGGCGGTGGCCGATGGTTACGTGACGGGCTTGGAGCCGGCGTTGAACTTCCCCAATGTGAAGTCGTTCGAAAAGCGGCAGGGACGTGTCGTCGAACTCAGCCCGGGCGAGTCGCGCCGCACGGAGATCACCATCGAGGTTCATCCCGACGCGTCGAGTGTCGCGGCAGCCGAAAAGACAGTGGCCGCCATTCAAGGCGACACGCCGATGGACATCCTGCAACAACCCAAGCCCGAGTGGTCGAAGGGCTAGAAGAAGCCAATGCTTTGCCAAACCTGAAAAGCAGGGGTGCCAGGGGCAGCTTGTCTGCCCCTTTTTCGTCAAGGGCGGACAAGTCGCCCATGGATACCCGTCGACCAATCTTCGCCTAACCCCAAGGGCTCCCCTGACCCCAGCACCGCCCCCCAAGGTTCCGGGGTCAGATTGTGCAAGAAGCAGAGCGATCGTCTATTGTTATTGCTCTGGTTAGCGCTGAAAATCTGGATAGTGTGGCGCAGGCTACGTGGTAGCGAAAGGAAAAGGGTCGAGGGGCCTTTCCCGGTGCAAGCCTGAGGCCCGCCCGTCTGGTAACCAAAAAGACTCCCAACCTCTTTTCCTTTCCGGGTTTTCTTCGCCGTTCGGCATGGGGGGATCGGTGCGGTCATTCATTATCCAAAGCTGCCCCGCCACAACGGCAAACCGGTCGGGCGACCTTCATTCGGCCGACTCTCGGGCATCGGCGCGTCGCCGTCGCTGGCAGTCTACGCAACAAGGTACCAAGGGCTTCACCCTGGTAGAATTATTGGTGGTCATCGCGATCATCGGGATCCTGATTGCCCTGTTGTTGCCGGCCGTACAGTCGGCTCGGGAAGCCGCGCGGCGAATGCAGTGTAGCAACAACCTCAAGCAACTCGCCCTGGGATTGCACCTTTACCACGACGCCCACGGTTCACTGCCGCCCGGCGGACTGTACGACACCTCGCAACTTTCCTTCCACGTATTGCTGTTACCCTACATCGAGCAAGGAAACCTCTTCGATCAGTTCGATCTAACCTGGAACTACAGCACGACCGCAGTCAAACAGTTGGCGCTCAACGGCATACCGGCATTTTTATGCCCCAGTCAGCCCGACGAGCGCTCGGCCTATTACTCGGCTTTCAATTCGACGGCCGATCGAATCGACGGGCAAGACGTTTACACCACACATTACTACGGGGTCATCGGTCCCGTCGGTGTCAATGCTTCGTCGAGCACCGACTACGCCTACGAAGACGTCGGCAATTGTGGCGGCTACGCCGAAACGGGAGTGATCCTAAAAGACCGTGGCGCCAGTTGGGCCGAGGTTCGCGACGGGTTGTCGAACACCTTTTTGCTGGGCGAACTCTCCTGGGACGGCGCCGATGTCTATCGCAGTTGGGCCCGGGGGTGCGGGGCGGGCAGTTGCCGCTGGTGTGCCTCTACCAAAAACGTGCGACACAGTATCCACACGGTGGCCTACTCCGTATATCTGGATGAGTTCAACAACGTCAGCTTCGGCAGCAACCACCCGGGCGGAACGCATTTCGCTCGTTGCGACGGTTCGATAACGTTCGTTGCCGAAAGTGTCGACATGGGCGTCTACTGGGCGACCGCCAGCCGCAACGGCGGTGAGATCGAGGTCGTGCCGTAATTTAGAGCCTTGCTTATCGAATGAACGGAGCTCCTGGTTCCGAAGCTCTAGCCTCGGAACCAGTTATTGATGTTTGCATATTCATTGAACGGTTGGGTAAAGTCAAAAGCCTTGAAACCGGGCTCCCGATGGTCGCCCTCTGTTCATTCAATATGCAAGGCTCAATAAAAACCTTCTCCTATTTTCGTCGAGGTGATTTCTCTCATGCAACGCGTACTGCAAAACGGCGGTGGGTCATTGGCGGTCGCTGCGGGAGTCGCCGCTGCGCTGCTTGCCGTCGTGTTGTTCGGCTGCGGCAACAATCGGCGTGAGGGGTTCGACATTTCGGGCAAAATTACCTTCAACGGTGCACCTGTGCCCGCGGGCGCGATCTTCTTCGACCCCGATGTGGCGGCCGGTAACGATGGGCTGCAAGGTTTTGCCGAAATCAACGATGGTCGATACGACACACAAACGTCGCACCGGGGAATCTCGGGCGGCAAGTATCGCGTGCGGATCTTGGGCTTTGAACGGGCAACAAAACCCGATTCAGCACCGAAGTCGTTATTCGCGGAGTTCTCCGTTGTGGTCGACCTGGCAGCCGCTTCGACCACGCAAGACTTCGACGTTCCACGATCGGCAGCCACGGCACCTCGGAGGCCCATGTCGCAGATGGAGTGATAAGGCTGATGTTTCCAGCACCATTTCATCAAGCCGCGACCGCTGGTCGCGCCCGACGCCGCTAACCGAACGAAACGTTGGCTGGCGAAACTCTTCAAATACCCCACGCGACTCGGCAGATCCTCGAAGCAGAGCTCCTGGAAAGTGTGTTCCCAAGCTGGAGCTTGGGAACAAGAGAAGCATCAATAAATGCGTTTACTTCACGTTTTCCCGCCAGGCAGCCCACTTGGCTCGCATTGCGTCGAGCGTTTTCGCGTGTTCCGGTTTCTCAGCCAGATTGTGGGCTTCGTCGGGATCCGTTTCCAGGTCGTATAGTTCCTCGTACAGCGGTTGGCTGTCGAGGTATCGGATGTACTTGTACTGCGACGTACGCACGGCCTCGCTGCGCGGGATGCGCGAATGCTTGAACAGGTGCTCGTAGAAAAATTCGTCGCGCCACGAGGGCGTTTTCCCTTCGAGCAACGGCAGCAGACTCACCCCTTGCATCCGCTCGGGCGCTGCGACATCGGCCATGGCCAGCATCGTTGGGGCCAGATCGATGCTCAGCACGGGCTGCTCGCGACGCGTCCCACGCTGAGCGGTCGGCAGTCGAGGATCGAAGACCACCAGCGGTACGCGCATCGAAACCTCGTGCGGATACCATTTGCCGGCCAGCCCTCGCTCGCCCAGGTAAAAGCCGTTGTCGCCGGTGTAGATGATTATTGTGTTTTTGTCTAACCCCTGCTGGCGAAGCTTGGCTACCATGCGGCCCACTTCGCGGTCCGCGCCGCTGATCAGCCGGTAGTGGGCCTTCATCATGCGCTGGTACAGTTCCGGGTTGGCGAAACGCAACTGCCAGCGACGGCGGTTTTCCGAGGTCTTCAGAAACTCGGGCAATGCCTCGAAGAAGGCCGGGTCGGAGAGCTTGGCCGGCGGAATCGTTGCGTCTTGATACAGCGACTCCAGTTCAGGATCGTAAAGAAACTGGTCCGGATGGCCGTCCTGGCAATGCGGCGCCTTGAAGCTGATCGAGAGGCAGAACGGCCGGTCGCGGGGGGCCGTGTCGAGAAACTCCAACGCTTGCCCACCCATCAATCCGGTCAGATGGACCGTCTTGCCGTCGATCGTGTTGAAATACTTATTTTGCCCGGGCCACGCCTTGTCGTAATCGAACAACCCTTGTGGCGGCTTGCCCACGCCCCACTTGCCGACGAAGCCCACGTAGTAGCCGGACTGTTTCAACAGAGCCGGATACGTTTGGGCCAACTGCTCGGAAGTGAACTGCGTACGAAAGTCGATCACACCGTGGCGCGCCGCGTATTGGCCCGTGAAAATACACGCCCGATTCGTCATACAGATCGACGTAGTGACGAAGCAATTGTCGAACACCACGCCCTCGTCGGCCAGCCGGTCGACATTCGGCGTCTGGATGATTTGATTGCCCATGCAACCCAACGTGTCCCAACGCTGGTCGTCGGTCAGCACGAAGATAATGTTAGGCCGGGTTACGTCGGCGGCTACGGCCGAACGAACTACGAGCAAAGAGATAAACAAAGCGAACAGGACTAACCGTTGCGGGCGCGTCATGAGAGGGCTCCTGTTGGATGGCGGACAATGGAGTGGGGGCGAACGGGCGATGAAAAACCCCCTCACCCCCGGCCCCTCTCCCCAAAAGGGAGAGGGGAGGGAATGCTTCGATCATAGCCGATCGAAGTCGTGCGCGTCCAATCGGATCAGTCTATCGCCCGGGTTATTGTGGTGCGGTCGCGGGCGGTGCGGCGGCGGGTGTCGCATTTTGCTGGAAAAATTCGATCAATTCCGGCAGTTTGAAGTGGGCGTACGGCTCGTCGCAGGCACACGTGTGGCGGCCGGCGTCGGCAAACCACATTTCGAGCGACTGCGGAGCAAAAACCGCGTCGTGCAGGTTCGACTTCATCGACACGGGTCGCTTGATGATCTCGATCAGTCGGGCGGCGTCGATCTTGCCGTAATGCTCCTGGATGCGCTGGCTGAGCACCTCGGCGCGACCGGGCCCGGAGACCAGTACGACGTCGTCCGGCACATGCGGAAGCAGTTCGTGCTGCCGACCGGGATGCAAGAGCATCATTTCCTTCGGCGTGCAGCGCATCCCGCGCATCGCGCCTGATTTGTCGCTCACCACATAGTAATACTCGCACGTGCGCGGCGTGTTGCGGATGATCTCCAGGGCTTCCTCCACGTTGTCGGCCCGCTCCATCACTTCGCGAAGCAGGAAGCTCATGGGCATGCCATCCCAGTCGCCCTCGCCGCGACCGCCCATCTCACCGATGGCCAGTCCCTTTTCGTTCATCGCAGTGACCGTGCCCACGAAACCCGCATAGCCGAGACTTACCCAGGCGTTATACCCGTCGGGCATGAAGACAGTCACTGTGGCGGCGTCTTGTAGGCGGATATCGCGCATGTAGTCGAGCACCCGGGCATGCAGCACCTGACCGTCGACGGTGGCCTTGCCGCGCAGGGCCGTTCCGCTGCAATGGAACCGCTCGGGAAACAGGTTGGCGTAACGCCCGTTGCGCTGCGAAACACCGGCCGCTTCGGAGAGCGCGTCGCACTCGGCGACGAACCGCTTGGGAATGTGCGGCAACGTGCGACGTTGAATTTCTTCCATGCGGTCGAAGAACCAGATACCCGAGCGCAAGCTGTCGCCCGCCCCTACGACGTAGAGCACGCGCTGCATCAAGGTGGCCACTTTGTCGCGCAGTAATTGGCCCTGGGCCGCGCCCATCTGCTCGGGCGTGCCGGAGACCAGCAGAATCGTCTTGCCCTGGCATCGGGCGAGAACCCCATGGCCGTCGGCCGTACGGGTGACGAACTCGAGCGATTCGGACTGCTCGGCCATCGCTGGACAAATTCCCACCGACAGCACCAGTCCTACCAACGCAAGCATCGCAAAGTTTTTTCGATTGATTATCGTCATGGTATTTCTAACCTCGATGATTGTGGATTTTTTCACGAAGTTCAGCGACCAACGGGAGCAGGTTCTTGCCTGGGTGCGGTAGCACCGGTTTGGTTGGCGGCCCTGCCGTCATTGCGTCAGCTCCATGGCAAAGTTGAACATGGCCGAAAACATCCAGTGAAGTTCCTCCGTGTCGACCGTCTGTTGCGGCACGTCGGGCGGAGGTTGGAACATCGTCCGGTGGGCCACCGAATCGATGGCCCAACCGCGGAAGATAACGGTGCCCTGCGTGTCGCCTATCTCGAACGTGGCCGAGGCGGGCGTCTTGCCGTCTTCGTGGAAGACCAATCGCACCTCACCCGAAGCCTTTTTCTTGAGAACCAGGCGGATCGTCTTGGGACCGCCGTCGGTCGTAGCGTCTTCGATGTCGGCCCAGCGCAGAAGCACGTCGGGCGAGAGCGACAAAGCGGCGGCCGCGCCGGAAACCACACGCAACTTCAACAGATGCGCCGGATCGGCACCAGCCAACGGATCGGTGGCTTCGGTGCCGGGTTCGGCCGTTCCGACGAACGCTCGTTTGTCGGCCGCCAACATCCAGGGCATGGCGCCTTGTCCGACCACAGCCTGGCCGACCTTGGGGAGATCGCAGGCCAGTTTGAAACGATAACCCCAACCCCGAATGATTTGTAGTTCAGCCTCAATCGGTTTCTGGCCGTTTGGCGTGACGGTCACTTTCAGGTCGGCAAGATGGCAGCGCCCGGCACGCGGTTCGACCGTCAATAAGGTGGCCACCTGCTGAAGCAGTTGGGCCGTGGTTTGCAGCGGCGTTTCGCTGTCGGCCGTGTGGTTCGGCCGTGCGTCGGCGGGCATGTCTCGGGCAAAGAAGTCGGTCGTAAGCCGGACCGCCCGGGGTAGTTCTGCCATGGCCGTGTAGTGTCCCAGTCCATCGAGCCAGACGACCTGATCGGTCTTGCCGTCAATGCCCAGGGCCTTGGCAAGCTTCTTCGTACACTCGGGCGGGATGACTTCGTCGCGGCTGGCGTTGATCATCAACACCCGACCGGCCATCGCACGCTCGCGCAAGCCGGGCGCCCGTGTGAGCGGATCGACCGCGGAAAGTCGCTGCTCGATTTCGTGTCGCTGTTGCTCGGGCAGTTTTCCGAGCATCTGCCGCAGGTCGCGGGTTTCGCGGGCGTGGTTGATAATGGTCAACACATCGCCGCCGGCCAATATGAACACGGCCCGGCTCAATCGTGGTTCGACGCCGGCGGCCGTGGCGGACACGATTCCGCCGAGGCTGATGCCGGTAATGCCGATGTGCTGGGGATCGACCTCGGGACGGGAGCAAAGCACGTCGATCGTGCGTCGCACGTCCTGCAAGCCTTGGTCGACCGCACGAACAAACAGGGCCGGGTTGGCAGCCATGATTCGCGGCCCATTTTTGGCACCCCGTTCGCCATAGTAGGGCAGCTTGAACATGATGGCGGGAATACCCCGGGCAGCCAGGGCCGAGCAGGTGATGTCGACCAACTCGAAATTGCCGCCGAGGATGTGCAGGCAAATCACGGCCGGACGTTTCGCATCGCCCGGCTGAATGCCGTCGGGCAGGTAGTAGTCGGCCGGTACCATGTTGTTCGCTTCGTGCGGGGTCTTCATCGGCGAGGGGTACGTCAGCCGATATACCCGATAGCCGTCGCGCCGCGCGCGAAGCGACATTTGGTACTCGAAGGGTGCGTCGTTGAAGGTGGCCTCAACGGCGTGGACTTCGGCGTCTGACGGTGCCGCGTCGGCACCCAACGCGGGATGTGTCAGCCAAACCGTTGCCAGAAGAATACCCAAGCAGGCAGCCCCGAACGGGGACCAGATGGACCGTGGCATGTGTTGCGCTCCTGCGGTCGAGGGGGAAGTGGGGGGCATTGAAAGGCTCAATACACCGTACGAACGAACCGGTAGCCCAGTTCACGATAGCAGGAGGGACCGCCTCTAGGAAACCATATTCGGCGGAAAATTGCAAGTCACCGTCGCAGGCCACGTTTCGGCCGTGGCATGGCCCGGGTTGCCCTGGTAGGCTATGCTTCAGCATGGGCGGTTTCCCTGGTTCCCACACCGTTTCCCGCCGGCACAAATCTCGCCTGGGTTCCCACGCTGCAGCGTGGGAACGAGGAAAACTCAAAACACCTCGTATCGGATTATTCACGATGCCGGAATCCACGAATTCGACATCCCCTTCGCCGCAGACAACCACCGGTTGGCGCACCGGCCTGTTGCAGCAAAACCCTTGGTTGACCTTTTTGTTGCCATTGGCCGTCTTTATGGTGGTGACCAGTTTCGAGCCCAAGCCAAGCGAGCCGACTACGACGGCCGAGACGGTCGGTCAGGCGGCCCAAAGCAACCTGGTGACTCAGAGCGACCGAGTGGCCGAGGGGGAAGACGTCGCGCCGAAACTGCAAGACGAGGGCGAGGAAACCTCGAAAAGCGAATCGCTGCTGAACATTCCCTACGCTTATTACCCTTGGGTTTACACGCTCAAGATTCTGCTCACCCTGGCAGCCATGGCATTCGTGTGGCCCGGCTACCGGCAGTTTCCCTGGCGCATAAGCGGTTTGGCCGTGGGCGTTGGAGTGGTGGGCATTTTCGTATGGGTGGGACTTTGTCGGCTCAATCTCGAACAAAGTCTGCTAAAACCGGCGTTGGACCATGTCGGGCTGGGATGGTTAATCGGAGCCGGCACCCGAAGCGCCTACGACCCATTTGTCTACTTGGCCGACAATCCGCCGGCCGCTTGGGGTTTTCTTGCCGTGCGTTTCTTTGGGCTGGCGCTGGTAGTGCCCATTATCGAGGAGTTCTTCCTACGCGGCTTCGTGATGCGGTTCGTCGTGGAGGCGAAGTGGTGGGAAGTGCCGTTCGGCAAGGTGACGCCGTTTGCCGTGGTGCTGGGAACGGCCGTGCCCATGCTGATGCATCCGGCCGAACTGCTGGCCGCCGCCGTGTGGTTCTCGATGGTCACTTGGCTGATGCTTCGCACCCGAAACATCTGGGACTGCGTAGCCGCCCACGCCGTGACGAACCTGCTGCTGGGCATCTACGTGGTAACGACCGGCGAGTGGCAGTTGATGTGACGCAGTTGTAAGTGGACAGTTGTCAGTGGGTAGCAACCGCTTGCAGCTTCGCCTGTTCCGCTTTCCGCTCTCAGCTTTCCGCTTTTCCAAAGGCCGCTTCCACCAATTCCGGCAGCACGCGGGCGGCGGGGCCGGTGAGCACGTGATCGGCCGTACCGCCGTTGGGGTCGACGACGATCGTGGTGGTCCCGGCTGCCGCGGCTTCCTCGGGCAAAAAGGCGGCCGGGTAAACGGTGGCCGACGTGCCCACGCTGAGAAAACAGTCGCACTGCTCGGTAACTTCCATCGCCCGAACCCAGGCCGGATCGGCCATCGACTCGCCGAACAGCACGATGTCGGGCCGATACGTGCCGCCAACGCGAAAGCCGAACATCGTTCGGACACGCCACATCAACTGCGGCAGCAGCACCACCCGATTGTCGACCAACCGCCAAAGCGAGGTAACAATCTCGCGGAGTTGGCGGCGAGAAAGCGTACGCAAGACGTCGCCCTGCGAGTCGATAATCGTGAACAGCGAGCCGTGGATTTCCCAAACCTCGCGGCTACCGGCGTCTTGGTGCAGGCGGTCAACGTTTTGGGTAACGACCGTTACCCGAGTGTGGTCTTGCAGTGCGGCGACTGCTCGATGGCCGTCGTTCGGCTCGGCCGCGGCAATTGGTTCGAGCAGTTGGATGAGGAATTCGGCCAGTCGGCGTGGTTGATACAGTGCCGTGCGTTCCAAACCGGGCAGATTACCGAACTGGTCTGGGGGAAAATCTCGCCAGAGGCCACCTCGATCGCGAAACGTGGCGATACCGCTCTCGGCCGACATTCCCGCCCCAGTGAACACCACCACGTGTTTCGCTTGGCGAAGCGATTCGGCTGCTTTGGTGATGCAGTCACGGAGATTTTCCATCGACAGGTTCTGGTGTCCGGGGGCCGCTTGTTGGGTCCTGAAGTGCTTGTGGAACGAGGGCGACCAACGGGAGCCCGGCTTGCGGGAACTGAACGTAACGACGTGTTCCACAATCAACCACGGAACCAATAAATTCAAAAAACAGCAAGTGCGATTGATAACGATCGTAACGATTCCCCCCCGCTACGACAAGCAAATTTTCGGTGTTATACTTGTGCCGTCGGAGGCGTCGAAAACTAGGCTTCACTATTCTGCCCATAGCCCCCATGAGACCTCTGCATGCCGCCACTCGAATGGCAACATGAATTGACTCCCGTGATGCTCACGCTGGGGTTGTTGACCACCGCAGCGCTGTTGGCCGGCGTAGTAGGGCAGTACGTGCGGTTACCCAAGGTCACCTCGTATCTGCTGATGGGTGTGGCCCTAGGCCCCTCGGCACTGAACTGGATTCCACACGAGGCCCCGCACGACCACATCGAAGCGATCGAGCCGCTTACCCAACTGGCTATTGCGCTAGTGCTGTTCAATCTGGGCTGCGCTTTTCCACTGGCCAAAATGAGGCAAATCGCGCGGCGGGTTTTTCGACTTTCCGTAGGCGAATTGGCCGTAACGTTCCTGCTAGTGACCGGCGGCCTCATGGCGGTCGGCACGGGACTTTCCACGGCACTGCTGCTCGGCGCGTTGGCCCTGGCTACCGCCCCGGCGACGACCATCCTCGTGTTGAAGGAAGCAGAATCCGAAGGGCCGATTACCCAATACGCCAATGCGCTGGTGGCCACCAATAACCTGGTCTCGATCGTCGCTTTCGAGATTCTCTTTCTGGCCACCCTCTGCCTGCACGGCCAATTGGACCAGTCGCCGCTGCTTGCCGTCGGACAGCTCGTCCAGGATCTGGTCGGTTCGGCCGTCTTGGGGATTGTGGCCGGCTTGGCGACCAGCTTCTGCTTTGGCCTGGTTGCCGAACGTCGCCGGCTCGTGCTGTTGGTCGGATTGATCACACTCGTGCTGGGCGTGTGCCTAGTGATCGACGTGCCCTACCTGCTCACCTTCCTGGCGATGGGAGTCACGGTGGCCAACAGTTCGTATCACACCCGACAGGTGGTGTCTGAACTCGACCGCATGACAGGCCTTTTGGCCGTAATCTTCTTCGTGACCCACGGCGCCGAGTTACGCGTGGAAAAACTCTGGGAAGCGGGAATGATAGGACTGGCCTATATCGTCTTGCGCAGCGGGGGAAAATACCTGGGTATCCGTTGGGCTGCTCAAACGGGTCACGAAGAGCCGGAAGTCCGCACCTGGCTGGGAGCAACGCTGGTGGCGCAAGCCGGCGCGGCAATTGCTCTGTCGTCGCTCGCCGTCGAGCGTACCGAACACATGGCCGGCGCGCTGCCCGACATGTTCCACGACATTAAGACGATCATCCTGGGAACGGTCGTGGTGTTCGAGATTGCCGGACCGCTGTTGATTCGTCATGCCGTGGTCCAGGCCGGCGAGGTTCCCATCGCCGAGGCCATTCGCCGCCCTAGCAAAGAAGGCCCCTGGGAACAGATCCGCACGATTATCAACGGCCTGTTAATGGCCTTCGGGTTCGATCCCTGGCACAAGCGGACCGAACAAGACCTTACGATCAACGAAATCATGCGCAAGAACGTTCTGGCCGTACCACTTTCGGCCACCTTTGACGACGTGATTGAGTTGCTCGAACACAGCCGCGACAACACATTTCCCGTGGTCGACAACGATGGCACCCTGGCCGGGGTGATCCGCTACCGCGAACTGAGCCATGCCCTGTTCGACCGAACCTTGGGCGGCCTAGTCTTGGCGGCCGACGTGACCACGCCAGCCGGCCGGGTGCTGTATCCCGACGAACCGGTGAGTCGAGCCAGTGCCCTGTTCGCCGCCAGCAAGGACGACTGCATCGCGGTGGTGACCAACGAGTCGCCACAGCACTTATTGGGCGTGGTCCGCCGCCGCGACGTATTGCGATTCCAGGTCCGCGAACGCGGCAAAGGGGGCAACTCACAGGTGGGGCCGTGAGTGGCGGCAATTCTTCATTTGGATTCGGGATTATGATTTGATATCAGAGCGTTGGGTATTCACTGGTCATGGAAGTTTGAAAATTCCGACCCTCTGCTCCCAACCCCGAGTGCTCGGTCAACCTTCGATTGACGTACCGCCATGGACAGCTTGTCTGCCCTTGGGTTAGCCGCGGTGGACAAGCCGCCACTGACACCCCCTCTGTAGCCTCTAGCCTCCAAACTCTGCCCCGTCGTCTGCGCTTCTCCCGGTTCGTCGCCGTGGCAATTGCTTGACACCCGGCGGAAACGGTCGCATAACCAAACGATAGGGCAAGTGAGCGAGGCGCGGGGATATATTGCGCCACAAAACAGGAGACGAAACCATGATCACGTTCTTGATGACAGGCACGTACACGCCCGAGGCGTTGAGAGGAATCAGCACTCAACGCACCGAGAAAGCCATCGAACTGATCAAGCAGCACGAAGGTCAGGTAAAGGCCATGTACGCTACGCTGGGGCAGAACGATCTGGTATTTATATTAGATTTCCCCGGCATGAAAGATGCCATGAAGGCCTCGGCAGCAATGAGCAAGCTAACGGGCATCGCCTTTAATACCTGCCCGGCCGTATCGGTCGAGGCCTTCGACGCCTTGCTGGCAGAAGGCTAATCCGGTCTATTGAGGCCTGCATAGTCGAAGAGCGGAAGGCGACCAACGGGAGCCTGGATTTCCAGGCGTTCGACTTTCCGAAGCGATCATTATTAACGCAGGTATCAGTAGTATTTCGTCGATGCTTGATTTGCGGCTTGGGTGCCATGCCCACGGCAACGTAGGCATGAATACAAACCGCACTTCAAGCGTGCCCACGTTGCCGTGGGCATGGCACCCGTATGTTTGAGTTTGACACAGCACTTAGCTCGGCCGGATCATTCGCCAGGGGTCGAGAGCCTCGTTGAGTTGTTCTTCGGACAGGATACCCTTCTCGCGGCACAATTCGCGAATGGTCTTGCCCGTGTGAAAAGCCTCTTTCGCGATGGCCGCGGCCTGTTCGTAGCCGATGTAAGGGTTCAGACCAGTTGCCAAGGCCAAGCTCTTTTCCACGGCCACGTCGCACACCTCGGCGTTGGCTTCCAGCCCCACAAGACACTTCTCGGTGAACGCCTGGGTAGCACCGATCAACAGCCGGACACTCTCCAACATGGCATCGGCCATCATCGGCATCATGATGTTCAATTGAAACTGTCCGCCCGCGGCACCGCTCAGGGTAATCGCCTGGTGGTTGCCGATGACTCGCGCCGCCGCCTGCATGGCCGCCTCGCAGAGCACGGGATTGACCTTGCCCGGCATGATGGAACTTCCCGGTTGCAGATCGGGGATCCTGATTTCATGGAAGCCGCATTTCGGCCCGCTCCCCAACCAACGGATGTTATTGGCCACGTTGAACAACGTCGTAGCCACCGCGTTTAGCTGGCCATGACACGCAACCAATCCATCGCGTTGGGCGTTGGCCTCGAAGTGATCGACCGCCTCGACGAACGGGTTGTCCGTTTCGTCGGCGAGCAACTGGCATACAGTGGCGGCAAACTGCGGATGGGTGTTGATGCCGCTGCCGACGGCCGTTCCTCCGACGGGCAACTCCAGCAGGGGCTCCAAGGCGGCACCGGCCCGGTCGACCGAACAATCGAGTTGGCGTGCTAGCCCTCCGATCTCTTGCCCTAGGGCCAGCGGGGTGGCGTCGGCCAAATGGGTTCGACCGATCTTGAGGATATTCAACCACTGCGACGACTTCTCGGACAGCACGGCACCGCATCGACGCAGTACGGGAATGAGTTCGTCGCGAATCGCACGGCAGACGGCCACGTGAATGGCCGTGGGGAACGTATCGTTGGTACTCTGCCCCATGTTCACATGGTCGTTCGGATGGATCGGTTTTTTCACGGCGAACCGATCGCCCCCGGCGAGTTCGATCGCCCGATTGGCAATCACCTCGTTGACATTCATGTTACTGGAAGTTCCCGAGCCGGTTTGGTAGACGTCGACCGGGAATTGATCGTCGAATTTACCGGCAGCGACTTCGTGGGCAGCGGCAAGCAGAGCTTCCACCTGTTGGTCGTTGAGGGGGTTCTTCCCGGAACCCGTCAGGCGCCCCAGTTCGTGATTCGCCTTGGCGGCGGCCCATTTGACCAGACCCATGGCGTGGATCAGTTCCGGAGGAATAGTCCGACTGGAGATGGGGAAATTTTCCACCGCCCGTTGCGTCTGTGCCCCATAGTAGGCTGCCGCGGGAAGGCGAACTTCGCCCATCGAGTCACGTTCTACTCGGTATTCATTCATGTCGGCCTCCGAACTTGCTCGCGACGGCTCTTGAGGACTCACGACGTACTTGCCCCAACACGGCATTGGCTTTTGCTCTACACAAAACCTGCCCCGGCGGCGTTACCGCCTTCCAGCAAAAAAGTGAGCAGGAACGCGACATCGTAGGGCTAGCGTGACCGGCACTGCAGCGCATAGCGCGGCGCAGCCATCCACGAAATCGGATATTGCAATTTTTGTTCCGAAGGCTCCACTTCGAAACGGACTCTTGGGAATCTGTATCACTGCTTCGATGATCGTTAACTTTTTCACTAAGCTAAACGACCAACGGAAGCAGTTAGTTTCCTGCCTGGGTGCGATAGCACCGGCTTGGTTGGCAACCCTGCCTTCCTCTGATTCGGCCGACGATCGTACTCGGCCCTTGGCGTTGACAACCATGGCCGCACCAAAGGAACACCAGGCAGCAAGCCCCTTGGAAATGCAGGAAATCCGAGGCCTGTTTCTATCGTCGCAACTAACGAAATCGTCCCTCAATGAGACACTTGGTAATCTCGCGGGGAAACCATGAAAATCGTGCGCTTTTCACATCCGAAAAACTCGGCGTTGTCAGTTGCACTCTTGCTCCGCCGTCTGCCCTGTTTACGAGGTAGCAGGAACACCACCCAATCGATGCTGCCGCACCAAGGTAGAAACCGACTCCCGCTGCTTGCTGGAATTCTTACTGGCGAAACCTTCTCATGCAGGGTTGTCGTACGAGGATCTCGGGAGTAACGGGTACCGATACATCGACAGGAAAAACGCGAGCCCCGAAAATTATGCCGATTCCGTCTCAGGATGGGCCGAAAAACGAATTGCCGCCTTCCAAGGCCAGACGCGAGGACCGTCGCGAAACACGGCCCGGTGAATCGGCAAGTTACCTATCGGTCGATACAGAATAACCGGTACTGCGAAGAACTCCGCTTCATTCACAAGTGTATCTTAATTTGTGGATCGTGGATGATAATCAAGGTATGAAAAAAACATCACGTTGACTCCCCCTGGTGTGCGCGGGGGAATCCCGGTGATCGTACCGCAAGCTGATTCAACCTAAATACGATATACCAACTATACAATTGTACGCGCAAGGTTGGAAAACCCGTATGATAGCACCCAATTCCTTCTACGGGGACCCCCAAAACGCTGTTCGAATTATTGGCCTCACTATTCGATCGCGCGAGCGTCGACATGGCAACTGGCAAACCCCATGCAATGCCACCGTCGGGTGGGAAAGCAGAGCCGCTGGCCGCATCGTAATCTGACTATCAACCCCCGGGGCGGCTGTTGCCGCACGATCGATGGGTATAATGATGGGGTGCCTTTCATACTGCCGCCCGGCGGCAGGTCGTTTCGCGCAACGGTCCACTCTGATCGTCGAGGAGTCAAACCATGAACGAACTTCAGAAGCTGGTGCGACAGGCCCATCGACGGAACACCGTACGCCGGTTCCTGCGTGCGTTGGGCTGGTGCTGGTCGGCCACCTTGCTAGTCGCCTTGGCACTGATCCTGGTCGACAAGTTCTATCTGTTCGGCACCGCGATCGGTCGCAACGTGCTCGGCTGGCTCGATCGGACATTGGTGCTTGGCGTTTCGGTCGAGGCGGGGGCCGGCCTGACGTGGCAGGTGCTGGCCTTAGCCGGATCCCTGCTCCTGGGGGTTATGGCCGCAGCGACGTGGGCCTACCTTACGCGACGGCCGTCGCTAACCGCCGCCATCGAGATTGACCAACGATTTCAACTGAAGGAACGGATTTCCAGCGCGTTGGCGTTGCCGGCCGACCAACGGGAAACCGAAGCCGGGCAGGCTCTGGTGGCCGACGCGATGCGCCGAGCCGAGCGAGTCGACGTCGGCTCGCAATTCAGTATGTCGCCCGGCCGGGGAATTTTGCTGCCCTTGGTGCCCGGACTGCTGGCCGTATTGATCGCTCTGCTGGTGTCGCCAGCCGTGGTCGAAAACCCGGCCCAAGCCAAGGCCGACCCGGCTGAAGTCCGCCAGCAAGTGAAACGTTCGACCGATACCCTGCGCCGCAAGATGCAGCAGCGTCGTGAGGAAGCCAAAAAGATGGGCCTGAAAGATGCCGAGCAGATGTTCGATCGGCTACTGAAAGGCAGCAAGGATATGGAAGCCAAACCGAGCGACCGCAAGCAGACGCTGGTGAAGCTCAACGAACTGGCCCGGCAGATCCAAAGCCGACGCAAACAGGTGGGCGGGGCGGATGAAATCCGCAAGCAGCTCAACCAGATGAAAAACATCGACCGCGGGCCGGCCGACAAATTCTCCAAGGCGGTGGCCGACGGAAATTTCAAGCAGGCGATCGAGGAGCTCAAAAAACTCCAGCAGCAAATGGCCAAAGGCGATCTCAACGACGAGCAGAAGCAACAACTGGCCCGCCAGATGGAGCAAATGCAAAAGCGGCTGGAGCGATTGGCCGAGGCCCATCAGCAGGCGATGGACAACCTGCAAAAACAGGTCGACCAAGCCCGGCAAAACGGCCAGAACGAAATGGCCGACAAGCTGGCCGAACAGCTAGCGAAGCTCCAGCAGCAGATGCCGCAGATGGATCAACTCCGCGACATGGCTGACCAACTCAATCAATGTGCCCAGTGCATGAAAGACGGCCAGCTAGAAGACGCCGCCCAAGCGATGCAGGATATGCAAAACGCTCTGAACGACCTGCAACAACAGGCCGACGAGCTGAAGGTGCTCGAAGACGCCATGGAACAATTGGCCGACGCTCGCAACCAGATGAACTGCCCGGCCTGCCAAGGCGCCGGCTGCGAGATGTGCCAAGCCGGCCAGGGCGGCAGCAAAGCTGGGCGTGGGCACGTGGCACAAGGACCGCCGGGCGAAGAAATCGACGCCACCTTCTACGACACCAAGGTGCGTCAACAAGTCCGTCCGCAGGGCGATTTCATCGTTACCGATCTGGTCGACGGCCCCAACACCAAGGGTCGCGTCGGCGAGGTCGTCAAGCAAGAGTTTCAGCCACCCGAGCAGGGCTCCACCGATCCGCTCTCCGGCGTACGGATGCCTCGCAAACACAGCGAGTTCGCCCGCGAATACTTCGACAAGTTTCGCGAAGGGGAGTAGTGCTTTGTCGACTGATTTGTGGGTGCCGCTGGCTGCTTGTCAGCCAGTGCCGAACGCGGACATACAAGCTGCCTGCGGCATCCAACCCACGATTGCCTGGCAGCACAGCAGTAGTCGGCTTAATTCCCCGCCACTCGTCGCGGGATGGTGAACGAGTAGAGGATCACCACGGCGCCGGACGACATCAAACTCCAAGGCGCCCACCCCGGCGGCGTGACGACTTTCTTCGGACCGACGGTGGGCGGCGTCTCGAACGGCGTGGTCGCGGCCGGCGGCTTCTCGTGGATCTTCAGCGTCACGTTGGCCACGGCCAATGCTTCCACGCCGAGAATGATCAAAAACGTGCCGATCGCCAAAAACAGTGCCCGCCACATAATTCCGCTCTCCTTGTACTACTAGTGGGGCCTGCATTGCTTGCGGAACGAGGGCGACCAACGGGAGCCCGGTTCGCGGGGACAAAACGTAACGAAATGTTCCACAATTAACCGCGGAATCAATAACCTCGAAGATTGTTAACTTTTTGACAAAGATTAGCGACCAACGGGAGCGGTTTCCTGCCTGGGTGCGATAGCACCGCCAAGGTTGGCGGCCCCGCCGCCTTGTGTCGACGACGGATCGCTCGTCATCGTAGTACATCGACGCGGCCAGCGGCAGCACTTCACCACACCGGCAGGGCTTGGCCCCCGAATCGTCGGCCACGGTTGCCGGCTGTCGCGACTGTGTGGCTTACAGGGGCACGGCAGCCAATGTGGGCAGGATGTCCGCGGCGAAAACCAGGGAGGACGGGGGGAGAGGAGCCACGAATCCTCGCCTTTTTCGAAATTCTCGAAATCTCATCGGTTTTCCCCTGAATTTTCTCGGCCAGCGTCCACTCACCAAGTAGGACGTTCTCACGTTTCCCTGGCCATGTCCTTTTGGGGGGAGTAGCAATGAGACATCTAGTGGGATTGCTGCTTTTGTTGGTGGTTCTCGCCTGGACCACGACCGCTCACGCGACGGTCATTCTCTCGGGCGAAAACGCGGCTGCCGTGGCCACGGACAAAGACTATGCCACTGCCGCCACCTATACGGCGGATATCGTCGATGATGACCTGATCGACACGAACTCGTCGACGTTGGCGTCCTGGAATCGAGACAAGATCCCCTTTTTCGAGGATACCACCCTCAACGACGGCCAAGGTCACCCGACCGACTCAGCAGCCGGCACCTATTGGCCCGCCACTTTCGGCACGGGCAACAAGCTGCCAGCCACCTATACGTTTTACCTCGACGTCAGCACGAACTCGCTGGGGTACGACATCCAGGAGATTCACAGCTATGCGGGGTGGAACGAGAACGGGTCGACGTTGGCGAACCAGAAATACGAACTGCTGGTCAGCACCGTTGACGGTGCGGAATTCACTTCGCTCGGCACCTTCACCTACACCCCCTTCGCCGCCACCGACACGAATACGGCGGCCGCCACCAAAGTCACGCTCATCGAAGACGCTACGGGCATCATCGCCAGCGGGGTGGATGCAGTGCGGTTTATCTTGATGGACACGGGCATCGACAACGCCAGTACCGTCGACGGCAACGTCTACTTTGAAATCGACGTGCTCGGCATGGCCACAGTCCCCGAGCCAGCTACCTGGTGGTTATTGGGCGCTGGAAGCTTCACGGCCTTGGCCCTATTCCGGCGCCGTCAAAGATAACTTTGGTTTTCATCCAAGCACGGGCAGGCAAGCTGCCCGTGGCACCCCATTGCAGTCCCTTTGGTTGCTCTCCTTCTTTGATTTCACTACCGAGGATATCCCACCTTGCGAAAATCAACGTTCTGCCTACTTGTTGCTCTCGTCTGGACCTGTTGTGCCAGTCCTTCGGTTGTCTTCGGTGTCGACTACGGCAACGTGATGCCTTTGGGCGACTCGATTACGGCGGGTTATTTTGTCGATGGCGGGTACCGCGAGCCGCTGTTCGAGCAGCTCAATGCGACCGGCGACACGTTCCAGTTCGTCGGCAGTGGCGCCAACTGGACCACCCCGGCACTGATCGCCGCCGGGCAACAACACGACGAAGGCCACTCGGGCTACATCATCGACGGCAGCGCCGCAGACGCTCCGCGCACGGGACTCTACGAAAACGTAGCGAGTTGGATGGGCCCGACCGGAGCCAATCAGCCCGACATGATCCTGCTGATGATCGGCACCAACGACATGAACGTCGGCGGCGGGTATAAGGTCGACGAAGCGCCCGGACGGCTCGACGCCCTCATCTCGCGAATCGCCGACAAGACGACCGGCCTGCAGCCGAACGCCAAACTGATGGTCGCTTCGGTCGTTGCAAGCAAGGACGCTACGACGGAGGCCAACGTTCGGGCGTTCAATGCCAAGGTGCCCGAACTCGTGGCTCAACACCGCAGTGCGGGCGAAAACGTTTTCTTTGTCGACATGTACAACGCCCTCGATGCAACTAACGACCTAGCCGACTCCCTGCACCCGAACCAAGCCGGCTACGACAAGATGGGCGAAGCTTGGTACAAGGCAATGGACGCATCGAGTGGGCCGACGATCATCACCACGGGCCTGAATGTGTCGAGCACGACAGCCAAGGACTTCGCCACGGCTGCCCATTTTGCCGATCAGATTCGCAGCGACGACTTGATCGAAAACGGCAGCAGCACGCTGGTCGAGGCGAAGTGGCCCGAGGGCAAGGCGGCCTATTTTGAAACCAGCCCTTTGAACGACGGCCAAGGCCACACGACCACCACGTCTCAGGGAACCTATTGGACCGAGACGATGGGCGACGAGGAAAAACACCTGCCGGTCACCTACACCTGCACTCTGAACACCACGGAAAACACGCTGGGCTACGACCTGCACGAAATTTGCAGCTACGCGGGCTGGAACGAGAACGGCTCGGCGTTGGGCAACCAGAAGTATGAACTGTTGGTCAGCACGGTGGGCGACGACAGCTTCACCTCACTGGGCATCTTCGAATATTCGCCGTTTGAGGACGACGACCCGAACGCGGCCTCGGCCACGAAGATGGCGTTGACCAGCAATACGGGCGTCATCGCGCGAGGTGTCGACGCGGTGCAATTCATACTGATGAACCACGGCAAGTCGAACATAAACGCGAGCATCGACGGCACGGTCTATTTCGAGATCGACGTAGTCGGCGTGGCCACGGTGCCCGAGCCCACTTCGGTCGCCCTGCTAGGGATCGGCGGTATCTGTCTACTGGGGCTGTATCTACGCCGTCGCCGTGTGCGATAACGGCGTTTTAACCCCAGAACTCCACCTTCGCTGGCAAGCTCCGACTTGAGAACACATGTTACGGAAGCTCTGCTTCCGGCGAACTACGATGGATTCTCGACGGTCACCCTAGCGAAGCGAAGCTTTGCGAACGTGGGTTCCCAAGCTGGAGATTGGGAACCAGAGGGGCCAGAAATCGCCCCAACAATTACGGCCCAACCGTTTGCCGTTCTATCTGCTTCAACGCAACCGGAAGGGTGGGGGCGTCGAGGATGTCGGCCAGTATCTCGACTTCTTCGCGCGAAAAGTCGCCCATGATCTGACAGTTGGTATCGTACGGATTCTCGATTAGCCGAATGGTCACGACCTGCCCGTCGAGCAACACGGCCAGAGATTGCTGGGTGTTGTTGACCCAATTGGGCTGGTTGTCGGTAATCAGCGATTCGAAAAGCTGAGTTCCCTCGTTGCTCAGAATGAGGGTCACGCAGGGAAGGCCACGATTGTCGACATCGGCCCGGGCGGACGCTACATGCGTGTGGTTGATGTCGTACTTGTCCTTGACGGCCAGCACTTCGACCTGCTTTGAATCGCCATGATTGGGATTGTCCGCTTCTTGGCCTTCGTGCTGCGGATTGTCGCGAGTCGACCGGCGCACGGCAAGCTTGCTGTTTAGCTGTGCCGCCTGATCTCGCATCGGCACCCACCACGCCAGCACGTCGCCGGCTGCCGAACGCACGACACGCCCCTCTGCGGCCTCGGCCTGTTTGATGAGATCCTCGTGATCATCGCGGTTGGCGAGAATACGAACAGCGAGCCGGCCCGGTCGGGTGAGCATCTGTTCAATGCGATCGACCGTTTTCGGATGACGCCCGAAAACGGCGATTTCGATGTTGCCGTCGTCGCGCCGTCGCACCAGCCCGCGCCGCGACCAGCCAGGGTTCACCCGATCTTCGACGGCCCGCAAAACTTCCTGCTCGACAGTAATCCGTCGCTCGCCTGCGTCTTGGTCGATCTCGTAGACCAAGACGGTTCCCACCGTATGCCCCGAGGTACCGCAAGATCCCGAGGTAAGCATCACCACGCCCACCCCCACGGCAAACGCCGCGGTGACCAACACGCCGAGCACGACAAGGACGGGCAAGAGATCTTTCATGTTCGTCAATGCACCCGTTGACCTGGCTTCGCGCCTTCATCGGGCTGAAGCAGGAAAATCTCGTTGCCCCCAGCCCCAGCGGCACAGATCATGCCCTCGCTCAGTCCGAACTTCATCTGTCGCGGCTTCAGGTTGGCCACGCAAATGACCAGCCGGCCAAGGAGGTCTTCCGGTTTGTACACGCCCTTGATTCCGGCGAACACTTGGCGCTGATTGTCGCCGCCGAGGCTCAATTGCAGTTTCAACAGTTTCTTCGCCTCGGGCACATCTTCGGCGGCCACGATTCGGGCAACACGGAGGTCGACCTTGGCGAAGTCATCGATCGTGCATTCCGGCGTGAGCGGTTCCTTTTCCAGCGACTCGCCGCTGTCGTTATACTCGGCGGCAACGTTCTGTCCAGCGGCTTCGGCCTGTTTGCTTTCGTCGATCATCGCTTTTACTGCCTTGCGGTCTACCCGCTTCATCATGTGTTGGAATTTGCTTACCGGGGTGCCGGTAAGCGGGGTTTTCGATTCATCCCACGTTTCGATCGGACTGCCCAACAACTCACCTGTTTGCTCAGCCAACCGCGGCAACACGGGCGCCAGGTAAATGACGATCTGTCGGAAAAGGTTCAAGCCCACAGTGCAGATGTCCTGCAACTGTTGGGCCCTGTCGGGATCTTTGCGGAGCACCCAGGGGGCGTGGTCTTCGACGAACTTGTTCGCCCGATCGCAGGCCGCCAGTGTGATTCGCATTGCCCGGTTGTAGTCGCACTCCTCGTAGGCCGCAGCGATGGCATCGCCGTCGGCAGCCGCCTGGGCAAACAGGCCGCCGTCGTCGGGATACGTCGTTGAAAGGCCTGTTGGCTGCGCGAACTTGGCCGTGCGACTGGCCAGGTTCACGACCTTGCCCACCAAGTCGGAGTCGATCTTGTCGGCAAAGTCTTCCAGGTTCAAGTCGATGTCGTCGACCCGATTGGTTAACTTCGAGGCGTAATAGTAACGCAGATAACTGGGGTCGAGATGCTTCAGGTACGTCGAGGCCATCACGAAGGTGCCCTTGCTTTTGGACATCTTTTCGCCACCGACATTGAGGAAACCGTGGATGTGGATCTTCGTCGGCAGGCTGTACTCGGCCGTCTTGAGCATGGCCGGCCAGAACAGCGTGTGGAAATAGGTAATATCCTTGCCGATGAAGTGGTGAATCTCGGTTTCAGGGCTCTTCCACCAGTCGTCGAACTTTTCGTTGTGGTGGCGGCACCACTGGCGTGTCGAGCCCATGTAGCCGATCGGTGCGTCGAACCAGACATACCAGTAGTTGCCCGGCGAGTCGGGTATCTCGAACCCGAAGTAGGGCGCCGGCCGTGAGACGTCCCAGTCGCGCAGCGGCTCGTGCAAGAAATGGCCTTTCAGGTAGTTGGCGATTTCCGACTGCAAATGTTGGCCGCTTTGCGTCCACTCGTCGAGAAAACCGTGGAGCTTCTCGATGTTGATGAATAAGTGAGGATGCTTGCGCACTTCCGGCTTGGTTTTCGACACGGCGCTGACCGGGTCGATCACCTCGATGGCGTTGTAATGGGCACCGCAGACCGAGCAGTTGTCGCCCGGCTGGTCTTCGGCTTTACACTTCGGGCAGGTACCACGCACCTGGCGGTCGGCCAGGAACATGCCCTCGGTGGCGTCGTAGAGTTGCTCGACTTCTTGCTCCTCGACCAGTCCGGCGCGGCGGATCGAGGCCCAAATCTCGTGGCACACCTCGCGGCTTGCCGGGCTGTTGGTGCTGCCGTAGTTGTCGAACTCGATATCGAAGCCCATGAAGTCGGCTACGTGGGCCTCTTGCATCTTGGCGATGAGTTCTTCCTCGGAGATCCCTTCGGCCTTGGCCCGAAGCATAATGGCCGTACCGTGGGTGTCGTCGGCACAGATGTAGATGCAGCGGTTCGCCCGCAACTTCTGAAACCGCACCCAGATGTCGGTCTGCAGGTACTCGACCAAGTGGCCGATATGGATGTGCCCATTGGCATAGGGCAGGGCACTGGTTACAAGGATCTGTCGCATATTTAATCCGTACTCCTCACAAGGCAGCTTCCGCCGCCAGCCAAACCGGTGCTACCGCACCCAGGCGGGAACCCAATCCCGGTCGCTGGAATTCCATGGCGGCAATGGCATCCGCCCGACGAAACCGGGCGACGACGATCCGCCGGAAAACTCACATTGTAACGAACTGACACCGCCACCGGGAGGGTGGTTCGTGCGGGAGAAGCATTACACGTCCCTCACACGGGTCGAACGACAATCGCCTTCTCGGGCTCGGTGGGACAGACCACCAAACAGGCACCGCAGCCGGGGCATAGATCGGCGTCGACGTCGATTCGCACCATGTACGTCTCGTCGTCCCAACCGGTCTTCATGGCCTTGTAGGAACAGGCACTCACGCAAGCGCCGCATTCGGCTTCGTTGATGATGCACAGTTCCATGTCGACTACCGCCAACCCCATCGGGGTGACCTTCTTCTCGTCGAGCGTCAAACGTGCGATCGCGCCGCTGGGGCACACCTCGGTACAGCGGTGGCAGTCTTCGCGACAGTAGTCCTGCTCGAAGCGGACCACGGGCGTAAACAGTGCGCCGACGCCCTGCTCGCCCAAGTCGGGACGAAGGATCGTCGCCGGACAGGTGCGAATACAGTTGCCGCAGCGAATGCACAGGCTGTTGAACTGTTCGGCGGCGACGGACCCCGGCGGACGAATCAAGGTCGATGACGGCAATGTGTCGGCCGCCGCGCTTGTCGCCGGTCGCTTCAGCCACCACGCCCAGGCGACGCCCACGCCGGCAGCCAAGACGGTACGGCGAGCCAACCGCAACCCGGCTCCCGGTGTTGACAAATCGGTCGACGAATCGGTCGACGATTGTTCCCGCCAGGCGGCCCAACGGCGCGAGATCATCCGGCCCGGCAGCGACAACAAGTCTTGCGACGCTCCCAGCGGACAGATCTTCACACACCACGCGCCCGGCCACACGGCGCTAAGCAGCAACACCAGCGGCAACCCAATGCCCAGCAGCAGACTGGCCGTTTGCACGGGCGTCCAGAAAACTCCGAAAAAACTGCTGAACAGCGTCAGCGGATCGAGCCATAACAGCACCGGGTAGCCCAGCGCCGCACCGGCCAAGATGATCCACACCATCCATTGCCCAAGCGGCGGCCAGTGGGCGATCGAGCGCCAACGGGCGTGCCGCGGGTGCCTGGGGTTGAGCAACGCAAGGCCACCGCGGGTATCGCGCGCGTCGTCGCGGCGTTTGGTTGCCGTCAGCCGGCCGATCTGCTCGGTCATCAATCCCACAGGACAGGCCCAACGACAGAACCAACGCCGTCGCACGAGTGTCAACAACAGCACGGGCAGGCCTATCAACGCGACCGCACCGAACGAACGCGTTGCGATGGTCGCCGCAAGCATTACCAACGGACTGGCCGCCGGTACCAGCACCACGGCCGTCGGCCATGGCACCAAGGGCAAGGCCAGCGCAACAGCCAACGCAAAAAAACCGCACCGGACGAGCAGGCGTAGAATTCGTTGTTTCATGAGGCAAGAACGATTAACCGTCGAGAAAAAGTGTTCACCCCAGAACAAAGGAGCGCCGACGCCATGGTGAGAATCTCGATCTAGCCGAAGGTGTGTGAGATTGTCCGACTTTCTGCGTCACGCAACGGATCAGCTACCAATCACCAATATAGCCGAAGTGTCGTCGAATTCTTAGCAGGGCGCGGCCGCTTGGCGTTTTCGGTTCGCGACCGTCCTTGCGTATTTCAAATCTATAAAAGTCTGTTTTCTACGAGAATTTCCGTGACCAACGGAAGTGGGTTTCGGCCTCGGTACTGTAGCACCGGTTTGGTCGGCCGCCCTGCAGCCCCGTGGCCATCTGCAACAATTTTGTTTGTTTTGCCCAAAAACCACCCAACAGAGCTATAAATTTTTCGTCGTTTTTGTTAGCTATTTTTATTTGCACGTGCCACCTCTTGAGTGGTGGGTATACTCCCGATAAGATGGTAAGGTTGAGCTGGGAGGAGGTCCCCAATGGTCTGGTGCTCGACTGATGGAACGAATCCGGCGATAGCGACGTCTCTAGGTCCGGCACATCCAGGCAAGCATCGATAACAGATTCCTTTCCTCCGTCTCAACGGGGCAGCTCTACCATGGATGAAACCTTCGATCCCTACCTGAAATGGCTTGGAATTCCTCCCAAGCATCAGCCCGCAAACGCCTATCGGTTGCTGGGTATCGAGCTTTTCGAGGCCGATCCCGACGTGATCGCCAACGCGGCCGATCAACGTATGACGCACTTGAAGAGTTATGCGACGGGCAAATATTCGCAGTTCTCGCAACGATTGCTCAACGAAATCGCGGCCGCCCGCGTGCTGCTGCTGAGTCCCGAGCAAAAGGCCCCGTACGATGCCCAGTTGCACCGGCAATTAGGGCAGGTGTCGCACATCGCCTATCCTGGAATGGTCGGCATGCACCCCGGGCAGCCGATCGCCCACCCGGTGGCCTCGCCAATGCAAAACGGTACTCCCTTGGCAGCGCACGTGCCGAATGTGGGACAACCGCAATCGATTCCTGTGGCCCACGCGGATTCTGCCGGTGCGGTCGAATTCGAGGTGCCCGTGGTGGCATCGAACAGCACCGCGACGAAAGCCTATTTGCGTAAACGCTCGTCCCAGGCCTGGGGACCGCGAATTATCGTCGGATTGATCCTGGGTATCGCGGTAGTCGTCGGCTGGTATTTCTTGATGGGCAAACAAGAACCGGCCGGCCGGTCCGTAGCGCAACAGAAACCGGCCTCAGAAACTCCGCCCACCAACCCTTCGGGCAATGTCGCCGTGCCACTGCCGGCTCCCGCCGATCAGCAACCAACGCCCACCGGTTCCAAGCAGCGGGCAACTGCGGCCAACAAGACGAAATCCTCCAACCAGAAACCTGCCGTGTCACGCGACACGTCGGCCTCCACGGCGACACCGGTAAAGGCCTATCCGCTTGGATCGGTTGCCGTGCAGGGAAATGCGTTGACCGCCACCGAGAGAAATCAGACGGGGAAAACCTCCGACAAGGGCCACTTCGACGGTCCGTTTGCCTCGTTCTTCGGTCCCATGTCGTCGGAGTCCGAAGCCCGGGCTCGGCTGATCAAGTCGCAGCCAACGACCGCGCGACTGGCCGAACCCGACGACGCCACATTCCGTCAGGCTCGTATCGACCTCTTGTCGAAATATCGAACCGAATTGGCGGCAGCCAAGACATCGGGCGACAAACTCCAGTTGGCCCATCAGTTATGGCACGCGGCACCGGAGATGGAGAAGAAACGGCCCGAGATCAGCTACACGCTGTACAAAATGGCCATCGAAATGGCCGTTGAAGGAGGCCATCTGGAGTGTGCCATGGCCGTGGCCGACGACCTGACGAGCCGCTTCGACATGGAACCTTGCGATCTGAAAACCTCGATCGTAACCAAAGCCGTTCGCCAAGAAGCACGCCAGGGCGGCGACCCCTTGGCAACGCTTCGTGCCGCTCAGGCCGTGGCCGACGAGGCGCTCTATCGTGGCGATCTTACGTCGGCCTACCGCTGCCTGCGGATCGCGGCCAGCGAGGCACACAAAATCGGCAACCCGAAGCTGACCACGGCCGTCGAAGAAACACGGCAGGAAGTCGACGATTTGAAGAAGCGGCAGCAAGTAGTCGCCCGGGCCGAGGAGACGTTGGCCAGCCAGCCCGACGAGCCAAACGCGAATCGCGTGGTGGGAATCTGGTACGGGTTGATCTTCGGAGACTGGGCCAAAGGCTTACCCCACTTGGCTCAGTGCAGCGACGCGGAACTTGCCGAAGTCGCACGGCTCGATCTGGCCCAACCCGGCGAAACGGCGCAGCAAGTGGCCTTGGGCGACCGCTGGTGGAAATTGGCCGATACGCAAACGGGGATCCAAAAACGCCGCATGCAGACGCGATCGCTCTATTGGTACTCGCAGGCAGAGTCGCAACTTAGTGACCTGCAACGCCAAGTCTTCGAGTCGCGACTCGAACAGGCCCGGCAACCGTAGACTGGTCAAAGCTTCGAATGCAACGGCACCACGCCGTCGAAGTCGGGCGGGGGTGTGCGGTTGTGCTGGGCGATGTAGACCGTCAAGAAGTCTTTCACCTGGTCGTCCGTGGGAATGCGATGCAGAAGGTCGAAAGCCTCGGCCCAATCGCCGGCCAGGAACGCTTCGAGTGCCGTTTCATAATACTGCAAGTGTTCGTCGGTCAGCTCGGGATACTCTGCCTCGGGCGGCAATAGCTCGCTGACAACCAACGGCGTGTCGAGCCCGTAGGGTCGAACCATGGCCACGCGGCGCACTCGGACAATCTCTTTCGGGAGGCATCGGCGTACTTCGGCGGCCGTTGTTTCGTCGAGGAGAATCGGCGCACGGAAGATTTTTGTCATTCCTTCTAGCCGGGACGCCAGATTCACGGCCGGCCCGAAGACGGTAACCTTCACCTGATCGACCGTGCCGATCTTTCCGGCCACAGCGCGGCCGCTGGCGATGCCGATACCCGCCTGAAAACCGCGCAGTGGACTTCCCGGCTCTTGGGCAATGGCTCGAAAGTCGGCTCGAACACCCAACGCGGCACGCACCGTTCGCGGCACGGCGTTCTCCTGGGCCAGCGGCCAACCCCAGAAACCCATCGCGGCGTCGCCATGGAAGTCGCCCACCACGCCACCCTGCTGGCGGATGTGGTGAGTCATCACCCCCAGGGCCTTGCTCACCCGGTTTAACAACCCCAGCAGGTCGTCGGCATGGCGTTCCGTTTCACGCGAGAAACCGCGCAAGTCGCAGAACATCACGGTAACGTCGGTCTCCTGCGGTGCGAGTACCACGTCGGGATCTTCGACGGCCAGGGTTTCCAGCACCACGGGCGAGAAGAACTGGCTGAGCGTGGTCTGCTGGTGCTCGAGACGCCGCATCTGTCGCAACGAACTGAGCATGGCGGCAACCAGTTCGGTGAATTTGACGTCCTCGCGCAAATCGGTGGGATCCGACGACGTCGCCACGCCCGAGCCCTCCACGTTGAACCGTCCGGCCACGTAGAGCCCCCAGCCCGCGCAAATCTTCCCCGGTACGGGCGTACAAAAAGCCCAGTCGAAGACGTCGCTTTCGGTGAACGGCTGAGCGGCCCCGCCCTCGGGCCCGTGCCACACCTGGAGAATACTCTGTTGCTGGCGGATCGCTTCAAGGATCAGCCCTTGGCTGGGTTGGAAGTCGCCGGTGATAACCAGACGTTGGTCCCAGTGCAGCACCTCGGCCGCCGCCATGCTGTCGCTAGTCGTATTGTCGTTCGCAGCGGCCAGGTTCTTTGTGCTTTGGAAATCGTCGTCCGACGCCCGGAGTTCACCGCGCATCGCATGTGCGGATGGCTGCAACGGCTCGACGGCCACCACGGCGGCCGCGTCGGCCCGCGGAGCCCCGGCCAGCAGCATGCTCACCAGCCGCACAACCATCTCGTTGTCGTCGGTCGCTCCCGAAATGACTTCCGGCAACCGGCTGAGCACCTCGATGCGATGGTCCGGGTTGCGGAACTGAAGCTGCTTGAGGTATTGGGCAGAAAACGACTGCTGCTGGGCTGGCTCGGGCGCGTCGGCCGTGATGTTCACGCGCTGGTCCGTCAGCGTGAACGTGGTTTGCCCGATCACGAAATGTTCGCCGGGAGCCATCGAGAACTGTTGGCGTTCGGCACCGTGGAGGAACACCGGATTGCGTGAGTCGGGCAGCCGCACAACGGAAAGTCGCTGGCCGTTCCACAGCAGCCGCACGTGATGCCGCGAAACTCGCGAGTCCCAGGGCACGGCCCAGGCCCCGCCACCGCGTCCCAGCACCACAGGCTGGTCCTCCGGCAACCGCCGTCGCCAACGCTGCTGAGGCTCCACGCCTTGGGCAATCAAATCGGGCATTTTGTCAGGGATTAGGGATTAGGGTTTAGGAACTAGGGGCTGCGCAAGTCAGCCGCTTGCGGCTTCGCCATCTTGGCCAGCCAAACCGCGTTTATTACTTCCCACTCAATCGCATGGCGAACCCCCACAGGCCGATTACCACCAGGGCGACCATCGCCAGGGCGGCCAGGCCGTAGCCGACCAGCCCCACGCGCAGGTCGTGCAACGTCGAGCCGATGGCCGTGCCATAGGCCTGCTGAACGATCACGAGCCACTCGGTATCTTGATTCCGCAGCCGGATCGGGTGCATGCGGGCCAACCATCGCCCACGGTACTCGGCGCCCGCCGGATCGGCCGACAACGGGTCGCGGTAGTGTTCCTGAACCGCCAAGCGGTTGGGCAAATCCTTTTCGGTTACGCGATAATCATTGAACCGGTCGGGCAGCTTCGGCTGTTGTTCGAGCAGGGCGTCGAACAGCGGATGGTCGAGAATAACGCCCTTGTGTGGACCGTCACGATAGTCGACCAACACGGCGAACTGTTGTTTCAGACCAGGCAACTGAATGAGCTGACCCACACGGACCGTTTGCGCGATAACGCCCAAGAATTTCTTCTCCGGCGCCGGCGAGTAAACCGGCGTGGCGATGGCCACGATCCACTGGTTGCTCGCCTGCGACTGAAACACGGCCGAAAGGGTCGTCGTCTGCAAGTGTTCGCCGGGCGACGGGCGCCAGTGATGGTCGGCCAGGTCTTCCGGGCCACCGTGGAAGTAGCTCCGCCAAGCATAGTTGTTGCCCACGGTCGTCTGGCGCGGCGGCTTGGGCGTCGGCAGACGAATCGTCGACACCCCGCCCGGATCACAGAAGAACCAACTGGCCACTTCCTTGCCATCTTCCGCCGCCGGCGCCATGCCCGAGGGAATCGACTCGATGAACTGCTTCTCCAAGGCCAGCCGGTCGGGATGGTTACGAAACTCTTCGCGCAACCGCTCGGCGTCGGCCTCATCAAGATTGGGATCGGCCAGCTTGCGAAGCAACTCGGCCATTTCCGGTTTGGCCAGCGTCTCGGCCAATGCACGGCGCAACGTCGGCTGGGCCGCCATGTGGCGCACGGCTCCCCAGCGCCGGTCAAGCTCGAAAGCGGCCGTTTGGGCACCCAACTCGGCGGCCAGGCCGTTGCTCTTCAGCGCACTGTCGATCAACGCCTGATCCGACTGCCGCACGGCCACACTGAAACCGTGCCAGGCGAACCAAAAAACCACCAACAATACCAAGGCCGGCCCCAACGCACCGAGCAACATCATCGGGCGGCGCCGCTGTCGCTCGTCGCGCTGGTCCAACGCATCGAGCACCGCCTGGACGTTGGGATATCGCTTGTCGGGATCGGCGGCCAAGCAACGATCCACGATCTCGGCCAATTGGGAATCCACGCCGCGCACCTGACGGTGTTCGACTGGGATCGGCGAGCTCTCGATGAGCTTGCGATAGTGCGAAAGCCGCTTGAGCAGGTGAGGCGTCTTCTCGAACTGCTCGGCCACGCCATCGCTGCGGTGCGGCGGATGACCGGTCAGCATGCAATACAACAAGGCCCCCAGGGCGTAGACGTCCCAGCAGGCGTCGGGCGTGGCTTCCAAGTCGGCCTGCTCGGGCGCCATGTAGAAAAGCGTCCCCAAGGCGGGCACCTGCTCGTCGGAAAGCCGCGACTGACCGAAGTCGGCCAGTCGGGGTTTGCCGTCCTGGTCCAGAAGGATGTTGGCTGGCTTCAAGTCGCAATGCAACACGCCCTTGCCGTGGGCGTGGACCAAGCCAATGGCCACGTCGCGAAACACGGCCACCGCGTCGGCCACCGGCAGGGAACCCTGGGCGACCCGTTCGGCCAACGAGCCCCGCTCCAGATACTCCATGATGTAGTAGGGCGGTTCCGCATCCCAGCCGACGCCTAGCAGTTGCACCACGTAGCGGTCGGCAAATAGAAAGGCCAGCTTCTCGACCTCGCGGCTCAACAACGACCAGTCGAGCCCCCCGCGATGGGCATAGAATTTGATGGCCACTTGGCGGCCCGTATTTCGCTCTCGCGCGACCCAAACCTCGCCGTACGCGCCGGCACCCAGGCAGCGCTCAGGCTCGTAGCCTGGCACCTGTGTGGGGGGGTGACCAGGCGTGAGGCTCATCTGCCGCGACTGGCGGCGCTCTGACCCGCCCTGGGTTTGCGTAGGATCGGTGCTCATGGGCCTCAGTATATTGGCACCGCGTGGCCGCGGCCAATAGGGGTTGGCGGACAGCGGTCAGAGAGCCAGCGGTCAGAGAGCCAGGGGACAGGGAGTAGGGTGAGGGCACAAGGATGAATGAGGGCACAAGGATGAATGAGGGCACAAGGATGAATTCTGAAGGATGACGGAACGTGGGTAGGAAGACTCGTGTATTCACCAGCGCGTCCGATCACCATCCGCTCACCCACTTCCCACGATCCATCTCCCCCGATACTGACCGAAATTAACAAAGATTTTGACCGTTCTTTTCATATACTGCGAACGGGTGTTTGGGGATAATAAGGGAAAGCGAACAACGTCCAAAAGTGTCACTGGGTGTTACTGGCTCTGCCAGTGCCGAACTGAGGTTGTCGGCTTTCCATGGTGTTGTCGTACCGAATCGAACCGCAGCTTACGGATGACGTGTTCCTCGGCCACATTTTGGGAGAAAAGCTTGTTGCCTGGCCCATGGAAACACTGGCAAAGCCCGCGGCACACTCCGACAGCACACCTAGCGACCGTTGGTCCCCGCAAACGTCTCCGCTACTTTCAAGAAAGGCAGGGTCGAACATGATGCCCCAAAAACGTGTACTGGCAGGGCTTCTTGCCGCGACGCTCGTCGCCACGATCTCCGGGATTGCGGCCGCGGAATGGGTTGCCGTCGCCGACTACGATGCGACGACGAACGCCAACGCTGTCGATGTCTCGGCCACCACTACCGGCACCGGCCAAGAGATCGGTCTGTCCGACTTCACCACACTGGTTGCCGCCGCCCATGCCTCGGGCAACGGCGGGGTAATCGACTTCGATACCTTTGCCACGGGCACGACAACTCTGGACGCCGATTATCTCTATGCGTCGTTCGACAGTGGCAATAAGTCAATCACCATCGGCGGAACGGGCAACAGCTTCGCCACAAGCATTCCGTTTGTCGGCGGTGGGCGAACGGCCATCTCGGGCACCGGCATGCTGGGCAACAATGCTTATGCCGGCGGCGCCGATCTGGCATTCAGCGACCTTGCCGAAGGCGAATACGTCACGGCCGTCGGGCTAACGCTTCTCTCGCGTGGTAGTGGCGTCGTCGGTGCTACGGCCTCCGACTACACCGTGACCGCCTATTTCGGCGATAGCACCTCCGCCAGCCAAGTGAGCACATTGGAGGTAGCGCAGGGCACGGACGACACATTCTACGGCTTCATCGCACCAACGGGGACTTACATTACCAATGTCACAGTCCGAAAAACGAGCGGTACGTACCACGCAGCCATCGACGACTTGGGGTTCGTCACTTCGGTCGTTCCCGAGCCGGCAAGCGTCGCCAGCCTGCTGGTGGTCGTCTTGTGTGGCGCCGCTTTTGGTTGGCGCCCCGGCCGTCGCGAATAGGTCCACGGAACGGCGGCCACGGGCCTTTTGTGGCAAGTCCCGCCGAAGACTCAGGTCAACGCTTACAACCACGTTTCCAACGCGATGTTCGTCGCGATTTCGATTTGGTCGATCACTTTCGCTACGTTCGAGGAAGGTAGGGTTTCCTATGGTACACAGAAGCAATCTATGGGCAGGGTACCTCGCCGCGATGCTTATTATCGCGATGTCCGGTAGTGCCGCCGCGGAATGGGTTGCCGTCGCCGACTACGACGCGACGACCGCCAACGTCGTCGACGTCTCGGCCACCACCACCGGCACCGGCCAAGAGATCGGTCTGGCCGACTTCACCACGCTGGTCGCCGCGGCCCATGCCTCGGGCAACGGCGGTGTGATCGACTTCGATACCCATACCGGAGAAGAAGCCGATACGTTTCAATCCGTGCCCGAGACATCGGTAGGTGGAACCGACACAAAAAAAATAGCCTTCCACACCTTGTTCGATAGCAGTAACAAGTCGATCACCATCGGCGGCGGGAACAACGACTTCGTTGGAACGGGCTTCAGCGGCTCCAACCGAACGGCCATTTCGGGCAACTACATGCTGGGAAATTACGTCTTGTCTGGTGGCGCCGATTTGGAGTTTGGTGCCATTGTCGGCGGTCAAGTCAACGAGTATGTCACCACCTGCGGGCTGACACTCCTCTCAAGAGGCCAAACCGGCTCGGCGGATTACAGCGTGACCGCCTATTTCAGCGACAGCACCTCCACCAGCAAGCAAACTACACTCGCCGGCAGCCAAGCAACTGATGACACGTTCTTTGGATTCGTCGCGCCACCGGGGTCTTATATTACGGCAATTCAAGTCCGAAAAGAAACAACCGGTACTTATTTCACGGCCATCGACGACCTGGGCTTTGTTACCACGGTCGTCGTTCCCGAGCCGGCAAACGTCGTCAGCCTGCTGGTGGCCGTCTTGTGCGGCGCCGCGATTTGCTGGCGACGGAAATGAGTGCCACTGGCTCTGCCAGTGCCCTACTGAGTAACCCAATGTTTTGTCCTGGTTCCCAGGCTCCGGCTTGGGAACCCACCTTGAGCAAAACTCTGCTTCGTGGCGTGCGATCGCAAGCCGGAGCTTGCGACCAAGTAGACGTGTTTCAGCCCCCGTTTTCCCCCGCCCCATTTCTTCCCACCCCACTGCCCAAGGAGCCTGACGATGAATCGAGCAACACACTTGATCTCGCTGACTGTCGCGTTTTCCTGGCTGTCCGCTCTGGCAACGATCGCCGCTGCCGAAAAGCCCAAAATGGCCGAAAAGCCGACAAGCATCGAACGAACGATCGACGCCTCGAAATACCTCCGGCCGTTTCCCGAGTTGGTCGCGTATCGCAACACGTCGATTCAAAAGGCACCTGCCCCGGTGCTGGCCGAAGTGTGTGAAGAGCAATTCGGCAAGGCCAAGGTCACCCGATGCTGGCTGAACCTCGACGAAATGTGGGACTATCGTACGCGAAAGTACAACTTCAACTACCAGATCGGCGTGCACAAGTACGACGACGTGCCCGAGAAGTTCCGCGAGTCGTGGAACTGGGCGTTCGAGACGCGAGTGCACTTCGACGACTACCTGAAGGCGTTCGGCCAGCACAGCGACGAGATTTTGCTCACCATTCGGCGCTACGAGCGAGACATTCTCAACAAGAAGCTGGGCGTTACGATGGACGACTGGAAGACGATCTTCAAGGCGGCCGTGAAGCACTCGAAGCAGGTCTGCCCCAATGTTCGTTACATCGAGGTGTGCAACGAATTCGGGTGCGGCGGATTCATCGGCTGTACGACGGAAGAATACTACGACTTCTACCGGCTCGCCTATCAAGCGGTCAACGAAGTCAACGCCGAGTTGGGACTTACGGGCGACGATCGCATTCTCGTGGGCGGTCCCAACGTCGTAAAAAACGCCATGGGCGCGGTGAATCGATTCCTTGAACTCTACAGCGAGGATCCCTCAGCCGACAAAAAGCTTGACTTCATTACCTGGCACGAATACCACAACAAATATGCCGCGCTCGCCCAACGAGAGAAGCAGGTCAACGAGATGTTGACTGCTCACGGCTTGCCCACGGGCTTGCCGATGTTCATCACCGAACACAATCCTTACCATCTCAAGGCTGGGATGCGCGAGTACAACCTGATCAATGCCGCGTGCTTGGTGAAGTCGCTCTACTTCACTAACCTCGACAGCCCAGGCGTTCACATCATGCCCTGGGTTATCTACCACGAAGGAAAAATCCAAACCCGATTCATGTGGTTCGCCGGCCCCAACGAGCCCGACACGAAGGCCGAAGAAATGCGCATGCAGCCAATCGGTTGCTCGATGCGGTTTCTCAGCATGCATAAAGACTGGGAAGTCGCGGTCGACAACGACCTAGCCAACGACGAGATCGTGTTGGCCTCGGTCGACAACGACGGGCTGGTCGTCGAAGCGGTCAACTACGGCGAACCACGCGACGTGAGCCTGAAGCTCGAAAAGCTTCCGACGGTGTTCACGGCGCTAAGCGACGGCAAGGTGAAGGTCGTCGAGTATCTGATCGACGAGCAGCACAGCAACTGCGTGGCCAAGCCCGACTATCCCGGCGGAATTGAGAAGACGGCCGAATATGAGACGCAGCCAGTCGACGGGACCATTACCCTGAAGCATCCGAAGCTTGCGAAACACGGTCTCGTGCTGTGGGTAGTGACGCCCGAAAAGACCGGCGCGGAGTTGTCAGCGCCGTAACCTCGAAAGGCAAATAGGCTATGCTTCAGCATGGCATCCCTGGTTCGCAAGCGGGAGCATCCCTGGTTTCCAAGCTCCAGCTTGGGACCGAGTGGGAAGAAAGAGATAGAGCAAATCCGTGGCCCGATCAAACCCTAATGACGCGAAGGATTTGTCATGAACCGAAGAATGATTGCCGCGTGTGTCATGTTATTAACGGCGTTGCCCTGCGGCCTCGGGTTGGCCGCTGAGAGCGGGCCGCTTCGCATCAAGGGATCAAACGGCGAGTTGATCGTCGATGCTAAAGGAATCAGCATTGCGCCGTCGAACGCATCTTGTCCCACGGTAACGGCAAAGAACATTCCGATGTGGGCCGTGCTGCTCCAAAAAGCCGGCGAACCACCCGTGAAGGGCGCCCCGGCAGTTCTGGAAGACCGCAAACAAACCGTTAAGCGGGAAACGGGACCGGACAGTATCCGTCTGATCTACGAGAGCCTTACCGATGGCAAGCAAACGTGGCAAGTGTCGCTGACGCTCGACATTCACCGCCGGGGCGATGCCTTCGAAGTGACGGGCGAAATCAAAAACAACGAGCCAGGGTGGATCGTATGCGGTTTCACCGGGCCAGTACTCGACGGCATCCAGACCGATCTGGCAACCCATCCGTTATTGCTGGCAGACGGGTTTGGCCGACGGGTCAACCGCGTACCTGACGAAAAAGGCAAAGCCGCACCGTGGCATTCGGCAGGAAAACGTTTCGAGGTCGCCACACGCTATCCTTCCCGGTCGGGAACCATGCAGTGGTGTACGTTGGCCGGCCAGCAGGGAGGGCTTTACCTAGCGTGCCACGACGCCGCGCATGGCGCAAAGGACTTTTGCGTACGTTTCGATCCCACGGACAAACGGTTTGGCTTCGCGATCAAGCATCGTTTCTTCCGTGCCGCCGGCAAAAGCTGGTCGTTGCCGCCGACCATTTTCCTGCCCTACGAAGGCACCTGGCATACGGCCGCTCACTATTATCGTGATTGGATCGATGCTGCCACGCCTGTGCTGAAGACACCGGCATGGACCCAAAACGCATCGGGTTGGCTACTCTGCATTCTGAAGCAACAAAACGGCGAAGTGCTGTGGGATTACCCGTCACTGGAACAACTGGCCGAGGTCGCCGACCAGCGCGGATTGGACATCCTCGGGCTGTTCGGTTGGGCACACGGTGGGCACGATCACTTGTACCCCGATTACTTCCCCGACCCGAAGATGGGTGGAGAAGCCGCCCTCCGCAAAGCGCTGAAAGAAGTACATCGACACGGCAAACGGGCAATCATCTACGCCAATGGGCAACTTGAAGAACGCGACACGGAGTTCTGGAAAACGCAAGGCAAAGACCTGGCCGTGATCAAGCGAGACGGCGTTTCGGTCCAGGAAACGTGGCACAAGTACCGCAATGCGCCAAGTTACCATTTCGACGTTGCGTGCCTGGCAACTCAAGGGTGGTACGATCGGATGTTGGCCCTGGCCATTCAGGCGAACAACCTGGGCGCCGACGGCATCCTGTACGATCAGCTTGGCGTGGTCGGACCGAAGGCCTGCCACGCCACGGGACACCAACACCCGATGCCCAGCACGGTCTGTACGAACGACCGCACCCAGTTCTTGCAACGAATCGCGGATCACATGAAAACAATCAATCCGGATTTCATCGTAATGACCGAAGGATTACACGACAGCATCGCGAATTCGATTAGTCTGTTTCACGGGTGCGTGCTAGGCGTATTCGGGACTTCGTCCGGGGACATGATGGCACGAATCCATGGGAGTTCCGTTTCGGCCGCATTTCCCGAGATGTTTCGATACACGTTTCCCGAGGTGATGAGCACGATGCGCAATCCCACACCCATGATAAACCGCGTGGGAACCAACTACGCGTGCGTGTATGGGTTCCGTCACGAAATCGAGTCGCGTTACGCTCCGGATGTTCGATACCTGAAAGAAGATAAAGTGCCCGAGGCGAGCGAGTATCGAGAAGTGCTATCGCCTCCGAACATCGGAATGATGCAAGCTACGTCCCCTGAAGAGGCAAACGCCTATCTGAAACGCGTGGTCGAATTCCAACGCAAGAATGCCGACTTGCTTTGGCGCGGACGTTTTGTCGACGACCAGGGTTTCGCGTTCAGTGGCGAAAACCTTATCGCGAAAGCATATGTTGCCGGAAATCGGACAGGTGTGCTCGTTTGGAATCCAAGCAACCAGTCGGCAACCTTCACCCTGAGCGTGCCCCATGCCAAGTTGGCATCGGCATCCGAACCGGAGGACGACAACCCACAAGCATTCGCCGCCCTGGCCCCACAAACGGTGCGACTATTGGTCTGGGAAAAGCCGTAATACGAGAAGCGGTTAAGATACACTTACCCTGTTTCCCAAGCCGGAGCTTGGGACCGAGTAGACATATTTTGCCCCCGTTTTCCCCCGCCCCATTTCTACCTGCCCCACTGCCCCAGGAGCCCGATAATGAGTCGAGTAACCCACCTGATCGCGACGGCCGTTTCGTTTTCCTGCCTGATCGGCCTGGCAACAATCGCCGTCGCCGAAAAACCCGAAGCGGCCGACAAGCCGGCGAGCATCGAACGAACGATCGACGCCTCCCAATACTTCCGGGCGTTTCCCGAGTTGGTCGCCTATCGCAACACATCGATCCAAAAGGCGCCCGCCCCGGTGCTGGCCGAAGTGTGTGAAGAGCAATTCGGCAAGGCCAAGGTCACCCGATGCTGGTTGAACCTCGATGAGATGTGGGACTACCGCACGCGGAAGTATACTTTCAACTACCCGATCGGTGTCCACAAGTACGACGGCATACGCGAGAAACACGGGGAGACCTGGGGTGGTGTGAAGGAAACGCGTCTGCGTTTCGACGATGATTACCTTAAGGCCTTTGGTGCACACAGCGACTCCATGATGCTATGCATCCGGCGCTACGAGCGGGACGTTCTCGATAAGAAGCTGGGCGTTACGATGGACGACTGGCGGACGATCTTCAAGACGGCGGTGAAGCACTCGAAGCAAGTTTGCCCCAACCTTCGCTACGTCGAAGTGTGCAATGAATACGCTTTAAAAGGCTTCATCGGTTGCACGGCCGACGAGTACTACGAGTTCTACCGACAAGCTTATCAGGCCGTCAACGAAGCCAACGCCGAACTGGGTCTGTCGGGCGACGACCGGCTATTGGTCGGCGGGCCCGCGGTAACAGGCAATGTCATTGCGAAAATGGAGCGGTTTTTCGAGAACTACAGCAATGATCCCGCGCCCGACAAGAAGCTCGACTTCGTCACTTGGCACGAATACCACAACAAGTACGCCGCGCTTGCCCAACGCGAAAAGCAGGTCAACGAGATGCTGGCCGCTGAAGGCCTACCCACGGGCATCCCCATGTTCATTACCGAACACGATCCCTATCATCTCAAGTCGGGCATGCGCGAGTACAACCTGATCAATGCCGCGTGTTTGGTGAAGTCGCTTTACTTCACGAATCGCAACAGCCCGGGCGTACACATCATGCCTTGGGTTATCTATCATGATGGCAACATCCAAACCCGATTCATGTGGTTTGCTGGTCCCAATGAGCCCGACACGAAAGCCGAGGAAATTCGCATGCAGCCAAGCGGCTGCTCGATGCGACTGCTCAGCATGCACAAAGACTGGGAAGTGGCGGTCGACAACGACCTGGCCAACGACGAGATCGTGTTGGCCTCGGTCGCTAACGACGGGCTGGTTGTCGAGGCGGTCAACTATGGCGAGCCGCGCGACGTGAGCCTTCAGATCGACAAACTTTCTGCCGTGTTCACTGCGTTGGGCAACGGCAAGATGAAGGTCGCCGAGTATCTGATCGACGAGCAGCACAGCAACTGTGTGGCCAAGCCCGAGTATCGCGGCGGGATCGAAAAGATCGCCGAATACGAGGCGCAGCCGGTCGATGGCACGATCACCCTAAAACATTCGAAGCTCGCGAAAAACGGCCTCGTACTGTGGTTGGTGACGCCCGAGAAGACCGGCACAGTCCTGCCGGCACCGTAGTTTCAAAAGGAATGGTTTCCCTGGCTCCCAAGCCGGAACTTGGGACCGAGCGGAAGCAAGCGACCAACGGGAGCAGTTTCTTGCCTGGGTGCGGTAGCACCAATTGGCTGCGGCCCTGCCGCGCCATGCTAAAGCATAGCCTACCGGTCGTCGATCACTTGTCTTTGCGCGACGCCTCGGCCTCGCGCAGGCGGCGGGCGTCTTGGCGGTCGCGTTGGGCCTGGTCGGTGTGGCCCTGGCGCTGGTAGGCGATGGCCCGGGCCTCGTAGGCCTTGGCATGCGCTGGGCTAAGGCCGATCGTCTGGCTGAAGTCGGCCAGGGCGTTGTCCAGGTCGTTGCGTCGCAAGTAGACGAGGCCTCGGTTGTAGTATGCCTCGGCGTCGTCCGGGTTGAGCGAAATGGCTGTGCCGAAGTCGCTCAGGGCTTCGTCGGCGAAGCCGGCCAAACGACGTTTCTCCGACGGGGACGTTGCGGCTAAGTCTTCGTAGAGGGACTGGCTCAATTGATAGCGTACAAGTCCCCGGTTGAAATAGGCCGTGGCATCGCGAGGGTTCAACTCGATCGCCCGATCGTAGTCGGCCAACGCCAGATCCGATTCTCCCTTGCGAACGTAGGCCACCCCACGGTTGTTGTAAGCGCCCAAGCTTTTGGGATCGACCTCAATGGCAACACTGAAGTCGGCAATTGCCTCGTCCAGGTTGCCGTTGCCCAAGTAGGCACCGCCGCGGATCACCAGGATTTCGGCATCTTTCGGGCGCATACGCAGGAAGTGGTTGCATTGGCGAATGGCGTTGAAGTATTCGCGGTTCGCCAGGAAGATCATGGCCATCTGTCGATACGATTCGGCCTCGTCGAGGTCTAAGCGTACGGCCTCGCGGAAATTGACCAACGCCTGCTCGGGTCGATTGCTCTTGCGACAGGCGATCCCCCGACCACGATAGGCCGCCGCATAGCTGGGTTTTATTCGGATGGCTTCGACGAAGGCACGCTCGGCCTCGTCGTATTGTTGCTGGGCAAGTCGGGTTGTGCCCAACTCGAAGAAAGCCTCCGCATTGTCGGGGTTAGCCTGGGTGGCAGCGACCAGGTTTTCCGCCGAACTGGCCAGATCGGCGGCCTTCGCCTGGGCTGTGGCCGTAGGATTTTCGGCCCGATGTCGGTAGGCAAGCCCCTGAGCCAAAATGGCTTCGGTGTTTTGCGGGTCGAGTTTCACGGCTTGAGCGAAGTCGTCGATAGCCGCGTCAAGTTTGCCCTGTCGGTCGTAGGCCAAGCCGCGAAGATAGTAGGCTTGCACACTGCCCGGTTTTTCTTCGAGCAGTTTGGTACAATCGGCAATGGCCTCGTCGAGCCGGTTCAACCGCAGCAAGGCGTCGACCCGCGCCGGATAGACCACGGCCGGATCGCTGCCCAACTGAATCGCCTGATTGAAGTCGGGCAGGGCTGTGGCCAGATCGCCTTTGGCGACAAACGCCTTGGCGCGATCGAGGTAAGCCTGGGCGTCCGTCGGCGCGAGCTGGAGCACCTTGGTGTAGTCTTCCAGCGCGGCCGTCAGATCGCGGTTGGCCAAATGGGCGGCGGCACGTTGCCGATAGGCGTCGGCATGTCGCTCGTCTAAATGGACAACCTGGCCGAAATCGTTGATCGCCCGAGGGAAGTTTTTCAGCTTCATATAAGCCCGCCCGCGAAGGTAATAGGCCTCCTGGTCGTCGGGCTGCATCCTCAAGGCCGTGGCAAAATCACCGATGGCGACTTCCGCATTGCCTTGTTCAAGGTAAACGGCACCGCGTTCGCGATAGGCGTCGGCCATCCGGGGATTGTTCTTGATGGCCTCGGTCAGGTCGGCAATGGCCTTGTACAATTCGTTCTGGTTTCGCCAGGCGAACGCCCGATAGTAGTAGGCCTGGGCGTCGGTAGGGCTCTGCTCGATTGCCGCATTAAGATGGGTGATGGCCGTGGCCGGGTCGTTGCGATCGAGGGCCTGCTTGCCAAGCTGGGCAGCGCTCGATGCCTCGCTGCCACCTTCGGCGACCATTTCAGTCGCCGGCATTCCGGACTCGTCCGATTCGCCCTGTTCGGCCGTCTGTTGATAACATCCCAGCAGCAGACTGCTCAGCAATGTCGCAGCCAGTGCGAGTTTCCATCCAGAGATTACACGCACCGCATGGCGTAGGTTTTTGGCTTGGCGTTTCATGAGTCAGCCCCCCCCCCGCTCGCAAAAAGACAACAATACGACAATTTTTAGCCTACCACCACTCCAGCAGGGCGCCTACCCCCCTGGTGACCGACAAGGCAACCCCCCCCTCGCCAACACCACCCTGTCGGGTGGATCGCCAGATTGACTGCGGCCAACGGGCGAAATCGGTCGATCCCCCTTTTCAAGGATGTTGTGCAGTTTATAATGATGGGCTCGTTATTTTGGAGCCAACCCTGCAGAGTAGGTTGCGATCATGCCGAAGATGAAAACCCACAAAGGGACCAAGAAACGTTTCCGTTTGACGGGCAGTGGTAAGGTGAAGCACCGTCAGAGCGGTACTAGCCACCTGGCTGCTCGCATGAGCCAGAAGCGCAAGCGAAATCTCCGTGGCACGGACACGGTGGTTGAGGCTGAAGCAAAGCGGATCCGCGCCGCGCTGGCCGGCAATAGCTATTAGTACAAGGCTGAGTACTTCGGTCAAGCGATGAATTGGGTGCCACTGGCTGCGTATCGGTCAGTGTGGTCCAGCGAAATGCACCCCCAAGAACCACGGGACGGGCAGGACAACGCCTTTGCCGAAAAGGTAAAGGGGCCTTGATCCCGCTAGATGTGAAGGATAGTCATGCGTACCATCAAAGGTGCAGCCCGAACTCGGGCGAAACGACGGCTTTACAAAAAGGCCAAGGGCTACCGCGGCGGCCGAAAGAACCTGCTGCGCACGGTTAAAGAAACCCTCGTACGAAGCGAGGCCTACGCTTTCCGCGATCGCCGCGCACGCAAGCGCGACTTCCGCCGCCTGTGGATCATCCGCATCAACGCGGCGGTCCGCCAGCATGGACTTCGGTACAGCGAGTTTATCAACGGGTTAAACTTGGCTAATATCCAACTCGACCGCAAAATGCTGGCCGATATGGCCGTTAACGATCCGGTGGCCTTCGAGCAGGTTGTCGGTTTGGTCAAAGAGAAGTTGCCCGCCATGGCAACTGCCTCGTAAGGCCGGGCGCGAACGTCTTCCCGCGAAAAACCCTCTCTTTTCGAGAGAGGGTTGCCGCGAAGTGGTCGGGAGAGCGTTGGTATCTCCAAGACGCATTGGCAACTCGAAAGCCCTCACTCCGGCCCCTCCCCCTGAGGGGGAGGGGAGATTCCGTTTCGCCCCGGGTAAGGCCGCCGTCATCCGTACCCTGGAGATTCTGCCATGGCCTTAGCCGATTTTCTTGCTGAACTCGACGCTCTGGTCGAACAGGCTCAAACGTCGTTCGACAGCGCCACCGATAACGATGCCATTGAGGCAGCGCGAATCGAGTTTCTGGGCGCCAAGAACGGACGGTTGAAGGCTGCGCAAAAAGGCCTGGGCAAAGTCGATAAGGCCGACAAACCGGCCGCCGGCAAACGCTTCAACGAGGTCAAAGGCGAGATCGAAGCGGCCCACCAAACGGCCGTCGATCGCTTGGCCGCCGGCACCGGCCAGACAATCGAGACGCTGCAATTCGATCCGACCGTGCCGGGCGCCCTGCCGCGGCTCGGGCATCTTCATCCCATCACGCAAACGATCGAAGAGACCAAAGACCTGATGGGACGGCTCGGGTTCACCGTGGCCGAAGGGCCCGAGATCGAAGACCCGTGGCACAACTTCGAAGCGCTAAACATCCCCCAGGAACATCCGGCCCGGGATCCGTTGGACAACTTCTACTTGGCCACCGCGCAAAAAGCGGCTGCGGGTGCGGCCGTTTCGGCGGCTTCTCCCGGTGGGTGGTTGTTGCGTAGCCAGACGTCGACCGTGCAGATTCGGGTGATGGAAAAGACACCCCCGCCGGTGCGAATCGTCTCGCTCGGCCGGGTATACCGGCCCGACACACCCGACGCCACTCATGTGCCCATGTTCCACCAGATCGAAGGTCTGTTGGTCGACCGGAACGTCACCATGGCCGACCTGAAGAGCGTGCTGCGGCTGTTCGGCATGAGCTACTTCCAGGGCGACACCCACATCCGCTTCCGTCCGTCGTTCTTCCCGTTCACCGAACCCAGCGTCGAGATGGACATGAGCTGGGAGGGTGGTTGGATGGAGATGGGCGGTGCCGGAATGGTCGACCCCAACGTGCTGAAGGCCGTGGGCTACGATCCCGAGGAAGTCACCGGGTTCGCCTTCGGCCTGGGCATCGAACGCATGTGCGCCCGCCGCCACGGCATCACCGATATCCGCGAGTTTTACAAAAACGACGTGCGGTTTTTGCACCAGTTTTAGCTGGAGCCAGCCTTGTAGGTTATGCTTCAGCATAACGCGGCTTGCGCCGCAACTAATTGGTGCTGCCGCGTTATGCTGAAGCATAATCTACGTGGGTTGGATGACAACGTATTGGTACATGGCCGCTGAAGCAGCCACGCCTCGTCCCCAACCTCCCGTTTTCAGCCCCCAATCCCTAGTCCCCAGCCCCCATCATGATCGTCTCCTGGAATTGGCTCAAACAATACGTGCCGCTGACGATGTCGCTTGCCGAGTTGGAAGAGCGGCTGATGATGGCAGGGCTCAACCATGAGGGCACCAACGAGGTCGCCGGCGACATGGCCGTCGATCTGGAGGTGACCAGCAACCGGCCCGACTGCCTCGGACACCTTGGCATCGCCCGGGAAGTGGCCGTACTGTTCGGCGGCGAACTGACCGTCCCACCGGCCGCGCCCGCCGAGGGCAAAACGCCGGCCGAGGGCTTGGTTAAGGTCCGCATCGACTGCCCCGAACTATGCTACCGCTACACGGCCCGAGTGATTCGCGGTGCGAAGATCGGCCCCAGCCCCAAGTGGATGACCCGACGCCTGGAAACCGTGGGCATCACGCCGATCAACAACGTGGTCGACATCAGCAACTACGTGCTGATGGAATGTGGCCAACCGCTGCACACCTTCGACTTCGGCAAGCTCCGCGGCGGCCAAATCATCGTCCGCGGCGCCAAACCGGGCGAGCAGATCGAGGCCATCGACCATAAGACCTACGACCTGAAGCCCGAGATGTGCATGATTTGCGATGCCGAGGCCCCCGTGGCGATCGGCGGCGTGATGGGCGATGCCCATACGGAAATCTCCGAAGAAACGACCGACGTGCTGATCGAAGCGGCCGAGTTCGATCCGATGTCGATCCGTGCCACTGCTCGGGCGCTGAACCTACACAGCGATTCGTCGTATCGCTTCGAGCGGTGCGTCGATCCCGAGGGCATCGATTGGGCCAGCCGCCGCTGCTGCGAGCTGATTCTCGAACTGGCCGGCGGTGAGTTGGCCAAAGGCGTTGTCGACGTGGGCCAGCAGCCGGCCGCAAGGGAACCAGTCGTACTGCGGCTGTCGCAGTTGAAACGCGTGCTGGGTATCGACGTGCCGGGCGATCGAGTACGCGAGATTTTGATGGCGTTAGGATGCGCAGAGCATGGTCAAGCGTGTTGCGAGACGAACACCACGGCAACGCGTCCTCACCCCGGCCCTCTCCCGAAGGAAGAGGGAGAAGTTGCTGTTGCGGTGGTGCCGCCCAGTTGGCGGCGCGACTTGACCCGGGAAATCGACCTGGTCGAGGAAGTCGCGCGCATCCACGGCTACGACAAAATCCCCGAGGACGTGAGCGTGCCGATGGTCGCCTCCACGCGGCGCAAAGAGGATCGGGTATTCGAGAAAGTCCGCAACGCGTTGACCGCCAGTGGGTTCGACGAAGCAATGACTTACAGCGTGCTCGACGAGCAGGCGGTCGGCACCTTCCGCCTTTGGACCGACGCCGAACCGCTGCGAAGCCACACGCCCGTATTGCGTGGAGCCGATCACCTGCGGATCAGTCTGGTGCCGAGCCTGCTGGTCGCCCGTCGCACGAACGAGGCGCTGGCCAACCCGGTGATCGAATTGTTCGAGATTGCCAAGGCCTATCTTCCCCGAGGTAAGAAGTTGCCCGACGAGCAGTACATGCTCGGCATGACCAGCGGCCGCGATTATGGGCAGCTTAAGGGCGTGGTGGAAGCTGCCGTGCAGGCGCTTCGTCCGGCGGCCGAGCTGACGGCGACCAACATCGCCTGCGACATGCTCGAACCGGCTGCGTCGTGCCTCCTGGAACTCGACGGCACCATGTTCGGCTACGTCGGCACGCTATCGGCCGCGGGTCTAAAGCAGTTTGAACTGCGCAGCCCGACGACGGTGGCCGAGATCAAGTTGTCGTTGCTCGTCGACGCGGCCAACCTCGTGCCGCGCTACAGCGAGTTGCCGTCGTACCCGGCCGTGTCGCGGGATTTGAACCTGGTGGTCGACGAGTCGGTCCGCTGGGCCGATATCGCGTCGACCGTGAAAGGGCAATGCGGCGAGTTCTTCGAGGACCTCCGGTACGTCGACACGTATCGCGACGAGAAACGACTAGGCACCGACAAGAAAAGCCTGCTGATGACCTTCGACCTTCGCAGCGCCGAAGGCACGATGACCAACCAACAGGCCGACGAGATCCGCGACACCATCGTAGCCGCCTGCCGCGAGAAACACGCCGCCGAGTTGCGGTAGGCGAGGGACTAATGCTTTGCCAAGGTTAGGAGTTGGGGTGCCACTGCTGGCTTGTCCAGCAGTGATCGGATGTGGTCGAAGGATCTACACTGCTGGACAAGCCAGCAGTGACACCCACAGTATGTTACCTCAACCCCTAAATCAATCTGGCCAGAGCACTAGGAATTAGGATTTGGCGCTTCATTGGTCATTGCGGCTTGGTTAGTTCGAGGCACGGGTGTCATGCCCACGAAAAGCGTGGGCATGCGGAAGAAACAAACGCCAATAGGTTTGCCGTACGATGGATGCCTTTCGACTTTGCCTGGCCTTTGGGCCCGTCGCGATATATCTGTTGTTGCTCGGTGCGATCAATCTTTCCCGCCGACCGTTTCTGGTTTCCGGAGGGCGAGATGCCGCGGTGCTTGGCCTGGCCGTGTCGGGTTTCGTAATCGTGGGCCCCATCGAGTTGTTTTTTCCGCACGCCGCCGCCAATGTGTTTGGGCCTTACATCTGGCTCTTCCTGCTGGTCCTCTACGGTTTAGGGCTTGTTCTGGTGCTTTTGCTGCTGCGTCCGCGGCTGATCATTTACAACATCACGGTCGACCAACTTCGACCGATTCTGGCCGATCTGGTGGAACGGCTCGATAGCGACGCCCGTTGGGCCGGCGACGCCCTGACGTTGCCTAACCTGGGCGTGCAACTGTTCATCGACAATCTGCCAAACATGCGCAACGTGTCGCTCGTTTCGGCCGGGGCAAACCAAAGCCACCTGGGCTGGCGACGTCTGGAAGCGGCACTAACGGTCGCCCTGCGACGGGTCGAGATGTCTCGTAATCCGCGAGGGCTGAGCCTGATCGGCACCGCCGCGATTATCGTGGTCGGCATCGTAACGGCCATCGCCCGAAACCCTGAGGCCGTCGCCGAAGCCCTCTTCGACATGCTGCGGATGTAGCATCGAAGTCGACGAAAATGGGGACAGGTTTATTTTTCGGCCGATTGATCCTCGGCTGTGCGCAAATTCGCGGGCCGAAAGTTGGACCTGTCGCCACTTTCGCCCCCATTTTCGTCCGCCGGCAGCAAAACAAAGACCACCCGATAGGCCTGATATCCTTCGGCAATCTTCTCGCTGTAGAGCTGGTTGAGTTCGTCGCGAAGCTGTTCGGCCGTGGCGAAGCCGTCGGGAACGGCGTCGGCGTCGGTCAGGGCGTCGAGTTGCACTTCGTCGACGGCCGTCACCCGGATGTATCCCACCCCGGGAATATAGTTGCGCTGACCGGCTCGCATGCGGCGGTATTTCCAGAGACGGATCGTCTGGGTCTTTCGACCCTCGCGAATTGCCGGCAGGAATTTCTTCTTGAACAGCAGCATGGCATTACCCTAGCCGAAACGGCGGGTAGCGGTCAAGTACCAGAGACGGTTTCAAAGCCTTGCTTCGTGTCCTTGAAGTGCAAGCCGACGCTTTTGCTGGCCAGTCGCGACGTGAAACGTGGGAACGAGAAGGTTCATTTCTAACACAAGCCGACAGCCGATTGTGCCGGTCGAAAGGCTCAAGCGACTCGCGCCGCTTGGGGCTATTCCGCTCGGCTGTGACACGCCTAGCGGATGCGAGGGGCGGCTCGAATCGTCTTTGACGGCTGTTCTACCCCCGGATACCGCAGTCAACGCAAGCTGGCCTGTTTTTGCTGAGCCATGAGAAAAGCCCTGGTCGATGGGTCAGTCAGATGGAACAGCGCCGGTGTATTCGCTCGGCGCGCCCGCATGAACTGGCGGGTAGGGTGGCTGGTCGCCGACGGCGGCCCAATCGGCCTTACGGAAAATGGCCGGTTTTCGGGGTTATCCGACCCCGGTCATCCGCGAGTCATGGACTTGCATCCCACGGACGTACGATGGATCGCCTAGCACGCTTATTCTCAGGACAACTGGCCCTCCTGCTGGCCGGCGTCGCAGCCGCCGGGTTACCCTGGCTGGCATCGCAGTATAGTGCCCCGTCGCATCCGAAGATCGTTCCGGCAGGCGAACAACGATCGGCCCCGGGCGAAATGATCTGCCCCAGTTCGACTCTCGTCGACCAAGCGGCGCCGTTGCCCTCGACTCCGTTACGCTGTTCGGACGAGTCGCCGGCGCTGCTGCCGTTCGAGTTGGCTCCCCGGTCGGCAGCCGATGCGGTGCTCCCCACCGCGTTTCCGAACGATCCCTCGATTTTCGATGCGGTCAATGGCGTTCAGGGATCCCCGCCGCAGGGTCCCCTCTTGTTCGCCGATCCGGCAACCGCTAAGCACGGCACCGGCGCAACGCTTGGCCCAACGTCGCCAGCAACGCCGAGCAAAAAACGTCTGCCAGCCTCTGACCGCGACCTGCTGGTGGGCGAACCGGTAGACACCCCGATTGCTGGGCTTATTGCCGAGGCGATGACACGCGGCCGGCTGTCGGCTCGCACGACGCCTTTGCCTAACGCCCAGGCAAAGGTGCCCGCGCCGTCGAGTCCCGAGCATCTCGAAAAAGCCGAGGGAACGCTGCTGATTCCGCCCAGCGGGTTGGTGCCGCGTAGCGAGCAGTTGGAACGCATCGCTCAGGAAGCCGACCGCCACAGCCGTTACGGTTTCGAGTTGGCCGGCCGCAACGCTTTCTTTGCCGCTCGCTCCGAGTTTGTCACCGCGTTGCGATTGGTCGCCCAAGGATTGGATGCCGAGCATCAGACCAACAAGCATACGCGAGCCCTCGCGGCAGGTCTTACCGCGATGCGTGAGGCCGAGGATTTCATTCCCAGCAAAGGGCAGATGGACGTTAACGCAAATGTCGCGGCCGCCGTGGCGCTGCACCAGACGCCCGTATTGAAAGACACCGACGAATCGCGCCTGGTCTCGATGTTTGCCTTGCGGTGCTACTTCACCTTCGCCCAAGAGCAGTTGGCAACCGCCATGAGCCGCGAGGTGGCCGGCTCGATGGCCTTGCACGGCTTGGGTAAGCTGAACGCCGCCCTGGCCAGCCAGCCCGACACGACGATCCGCGGTGCCGAGTCGCGAACGGTGACCTTCTTCCAGGCCGCTTTGCTTACCAACCCGAAGAACTCGATGGCGGCCAACGACCTGGGTGTTTTCCTGGCCAAGTATGGCCGCTACGCCGAATCGCAGCAGTTGCTCGAACGGGCCCTGCTGGTTCAGCAGCATCCGGCCACTTGGCAAAACCTTGCCAAGGTCTATCACGCGTTGGGCCAAGTAGAACTCGCACGTCGGGCAAACGGTCGAGCCGAAGCAATGCAACTGGCCGAGAAAAAGCAGCGTCCAGCAGCCAACAACGGCTCCCGGCCCATGGTTCGCTGGCTGGATCCGCCGACGTTCGCCAAGACGAGCACCGACACGCCCCGGCCTGGGCAACCGGCGCCCATCATGCCCCTGGTCACTCCCGCCAAGGGGCAACCGAAGCAAGCGAAGAGACCGGAAACGAAGAAGGAAGCCTCGACCCAAACCGGTTGGCTCCCCTGGGACCTGTTCACCAAGGGTAACACCCGAAAATAAAAGACCGAATTCAGATAGCAAGAATGGTTACCAAGATGAAATCACGACCGCTTCGGAACCGTCGTCGATTGCCCCACCTCGTCGCGTCGCTTGTCGTGGCAACGGTTACGTCCGCAGTGTTGGCCACCACGGCGTGGAACTACTCGACCATCCCAGGTTGTCCGGCGGGGACCGAGCCAGCGGTGGACGTGGCCGCCGCGGCCAGCGCCACTACGCTCGCTCCGCCGGTCGACATGGCCTCGCTGCGCTGCAAGCTGCGTATGCCACCCATACTCCAGACGGCCTCTGGCACCGGCGTGTCGATCCGCAAGTCGACCGCAGTGGACAAGCCTGAATGGATCGAACTGTGCCAAGCCCTCGGCCCAGCCGCACCCTATCCGATCTGCGGCGTCGATTGCGCCTGCAATCCCGGGTGTGGTGGCCGTTGCGGTTGGGAGTCGGCTCGGCAAATCGCGTGGCAGGCCTACGCCCAGGGTGAATATGTGGGTCACGCTCGAACCGCGCACGTGCCCGAGTACCGGCTGCGTGTCGACGACGTGCTCGATTTGGTCTATCGCCGCACCCGGCAAGAAACCGCCACGCCGTATCGTTTGAACGTTGGCGACGAGGTCCAGGTCGAGTCGTTCACCGATCCGGCGTTGAATCGCGTGCTCATTCTCCAACCCGATGGCACCATCACCCTGCGGCTGCTGGGCCAGGTGAAGGCCACTGGCCGAACCGTGCCCGAGCTTCGCGAGCACTTGGACAAGCTGTACGAGAAGTACTACAAGGTTCCGGCCATCACGGTAACACCGCTGAAGGTGAACAGCAAGCTGGAAGACCTGATTGCCACGGTCGACTCTCGCTACGGAGCCACCGGCGGTTTGAACCGCGCCGCACGGATTACGCCGGAAGGCACTATTTCGCTGCCCGTTCTGGGCTCGGTGTTTTCTCAAGGTCTCACGCTCGGCGAGCTTCGCGCGGAACTCAACGCTCGGTATGCCGAAGAGATCGAGGGGGTCGAGGTTATCCCCGTGCTGGTCGAACGGGCGCCGCGCTACGTTTACGTGCTGGGCGAAGTGGCTATCCCCGGCCGCTACGAGCTGACAGGCCCGACCACTGCCACCATGGCCATCGCAATGGCCGGCAGTTGGAATGTGGGCGCGTATCTGAAGCACATCGTGGTCTTTCGCCGGGGCGACGACTGGCGGCTGATGGCCACGGTGATCGACCTGCACAACGCCCTGTTTGGCAAGCAGCCCTGCCCGCCGGGCGAAATCTGGATCGACGATTCCGACGTGATCATTGTGCCGAAGAGCCCGATCCTGGCCGCCGACGACTTCATCGACCTGGTATTCACTCGCGGCATCTACGGCGTCTTCCCGGTGAGCACGACGCTACAGTTCTCGAAGCTCAGCACGCTGTAATCAGCGTCGCACCTCGTATCCTCGTTCCCACGCTTCGCGTGGGAACGCACTGTCCGACGCTTCCGCGTCGTAACTTGCCAAGAACCGTCTCTATTCGCACTCCGGGGACACAAAGCATCCCGCCGTGGGTTCCCACGTAAAACGTGAGACCAGGAAACACGTACTCGCGGGAGAATCACGAAGACCGGGATGCCGCCAGGGGGGCTGCGCGTCGCTACTCGAATCGTAGCAGCGCGTCTTCGCTGTAGATGGGCATGTGACGGTAGTAGACTTCGAGGATGCAGGCGGCCAACGCGGTCATGTAGATGCGGCCGCCGCGGTCGGCGAAACCGGCGTGATGGCCGGCGCCCAGCGGCGTCCAACTACCGGCTGCATGGCCCTTGGTCTCTTGCAGACGTACCAGCAGCCTGCGCATATCATCGTTCCACTGCGTCCACGAAGAGCCGCCGATGTGGTGCATCACCTGCGTGGCGTAGTACCAGTAATAAATGTTCGGATGCTCTTCGTCGGGCGGGTGTTCCTTGAGGAGATAGCGCACGCCGTCCTCCAGGCCAGGATGATCCTTGGGCCAACCCAGGTATTGCCGGCAGAGTAAACCCTCGGCTGTCATCACATGGTCGGGCCCCCGCCCTCGCTGGTAACAGTAACGCGATTGTTGCGAGTTGCCGGCCACCAAATCGAGAAAGTGATCGGCCTGCTCGAACGTCTTGGGGGGAACGTGCAGGTAGGCCATTTGCCCACTCTTTAATGCCATCAGTTGCCAACCGACCACGCTGGTGTCGCCTGCCTCGCCGGGCGCGTAACGCCAACCGCCGGCCGAATGCTGGGCGCGAACGATGAAGTTCAACGCCCGTTGGGCTGGCTCGCGGAGTTGCTCGTCGCCGCTTAAAGCAAAGGCCTCACTCAGCGCGATGGCGGCCTGACCATGGGCATACATCCGTCCGCCGTCGAGTAAACCACCGTCTTCCTTCTGGTGCTCGACCAGCCACCGAACGGCCTTGAAAATCTCGTCGGTGTACTGGCCTTCGAGATGCGTTTGGCCCGCGCCCAAAAACGGTAGCAGCGCAAGCGAAGTGGCCGCGATGTCGCTTTGCTCGCGGCCCGGGTGAGTACACGTGTCGTCACAGTCCGGCGTATCGTTGAATTTATTCAGGCTCCAGCGGCCGTCGTCGCGTTGGTGTCGGGCGAGAAACTTCAACGCCCGAGCAACCGCGGCCTCGGTCTGCGTGGTTCCCCCGGAACGGTAGACGTTTTGCTTGCGGACGTTGGGATCGCGACCGGCGAACATTCGTCCCACAGGCACCCGATCCGGCGCGCCGATCGGCCGGATGACCGACTCCGGCGTGACGCCAGGCAAGACCAACTCGTCGGCCGTGACGTCGACGGGTTCCATCTCCGGGTCGGGCTCGACGGCCGAGCCTGCGTCTTGCAGCAGGTTTTCTACCTCGATCGAGCCAGGGTCTTCGAACTCGAACGCCTTGGGATCGATCGGCTCGAACTCGCCCTGATCGCCGTCGAGGTCGTCGTAGCTCACCGAAGTCGACAGGGTGATGGTGTCAAGGTCTTCGGGCGTGCTACTGATCCACATTCCCAGCAACAAGATCACGATGGCGTGCAATACGCCACTAATCAGCCAAGCCGGCAGGTCCTTGAAGAACTGACTCCAGAAGACGACAGCGCCGCCCTTTTCATAGATATTGCGGATGTGCGCCCGGGCGCCGCGGTGGACCTCGGAAGCCGCGATGCGTCGTCGCCGAGCCGGCAGCGGAGGTGCGGTAGACGTAGACGGTGCCGTGGATTCCGGCATCGGCCCCGCGACAGCCGCTCTCGGCTTCGCCCCCGTCTCTCCAGGAGTTTCCGTCGTCGTCGGCTCAGTCTCAGCCTCCTTTGCCGGCGCAACGTGCGGCCGGGCCTTGGGAAGCATTGTGGGCGTGATCGCGGCGGCGGCCTGCTGCGACTCGCTACGCCGGGCCTTCTCGTATTGCCGTAGCAACCGCAGAGCTTCCTGCTCCTGCTCTTCGGACAGTTCGATACTCGCTCCACAGCGGAAGCAGTCGGCCACCATCAGCCAGAGCCGGATCGACATCGGGGCCCCGCAGTCGGGGCAGGCACAAGAAAGCACATCGCCATCGAGCCAGATGCCCGTCGAACTGGACGTAGACTCGGAGCCCCCCGGTGCGCCCGGTGCCTCGGGCGAAATCGGTTCCAGATGGTACTGCGTGCTGGAATCGTGGCTAGTCGCAGACATGCGCAGCTTCAGGAGTTCATTCTGTTCCGGTGCCTAGTGGAGTTGGCCGGCAGAAAAAAGCCGTCACTTGGTGCGCCAAAAACCGCGGACGCGAACACCGCGGACATTCAATCGCCCCACTGGGGCAGCCCCTCTCCATCACCTGCCAACAGAGACATTTGCCAATGAGGGCCGATTTGCAGTAGCTGCCGCCTGCCAGGCAAACCCCACCACCCATTATTGTAAGGGCTGGCTGCCGTCGCTGCAATTCACGGAAGTTTCCCGAAACACATCTTACCACCCGATCGAGTGGAGCTGCCGCGACCCTTGCCATTCGCGACGGTTCACTGAATACTATGTTTCGGTGTCCTCTCCCGCCAAGCGAGAGAGAGTGGCGGCAAAGCCGCCGGGTGAGGGTGGGTTGCAGTGCGGAGGACGCGATTTCCAGAACGATCCACGCTGCGAAAGCCCCTCACCTCGGCCCCTCTCGCCAGAGGGGAGAGGGGGAGATTGCTTCTGAACACGTTCTCAAACCCCAAGGAGCCGCTATTGCCGATGGACTTTGAACCTCACGCCCTGATCGATCAACTCCAGAAGCACGTCGCCCGTGTGGTTTTGGGAAAAACGGAGGTGGTCCGGCTCACGATTGTCGCCCTTTTGGCTGGCGAGCATGTGCTGCTGGAGGACGTGCCGGGCGTGGGCAAAACGCTGGTCGGCAAAGCCCTGGCCCGCAGTCTGGCCGGCACGTTCCACCGTGTTCAATTCACGCCCGATCTGTTGCCTGGCGACATTACCGGCAGCAGCATCTACAACAACCAAAGCGGCGAATTCACCTTCAGCCGCGGTCCGGTATTCGCCAATGTGATGTTGGCCGACGAGATCAATCGAGCGACCCCCCGCACGCAGAGCGCCCTGTTGGAAGCGATGAGCGAGCGGCAGGTTTCGGTCGATGGCCACAGCCATCCATTGCCCGAGCCGTTCATGGTGATCGCCACACAGAACCCGATCGAGTTCGAGGGCACCTACCCGTTGCCCGAAAGTCAACTCGACCGCTTCCTGATGCGTATTCCTGTGGGATATCCCGAGCGGGAAATCGAGCTGAAGGTGCTCGTCAACCATCGCTCGGGCGAACCGGTCGACACGCTCGACGCCGTGCTGAGCTGTGAACAGGTTGTCGCTCTGCAAGAGGTCGTCCGCCAGGTCGAGGTCGAAGAATCGGTCAACGAGTACCTATTGAATATTGTCGAAGCGACGCGCGACTGCGATGAACTTCGCGTCGGGGTGAGCACGCGTGGGGCGCTGGCGTTCTATCGCGCTGCCCAAGCGACGGCCCTGGTGGCCGGGCGGAATTACGTGGTACCCGACGACGTGAAGCAATTGGCCGTGCCCGTGCTGGCCCATCGCATCATCACCAAGGGTTACCTGCACGGCGAGCAACGCCAAGCCGTTGAGTCGCTGGTCGAACGACTCGTGGCGACAATACCCGTGCCGGGGTAACGGCTGCAAAAGGAAAACTGCGAAGTTGATTACCTCCTCGTTCCCGACGCTTTGCGTCGAGACTCACAAGAGACCGTCGCTACTTGGCAATCCTGGACGCAAAGCGTCCGACAGCCGGTTCCCACGCGAAGCGTGGGAACCAGGGAAATTAAACGGAAAATGGTTTTTCGGCTCGACCTTAACTCGCCCGCGGAAATCGCCCTGTGATCCGACTTCTCAAAACCTTTGGCCAAGTAAGTATCTCTCGCGAGGGAGGATACTTGCTCGTCGTGCTGCTGCTGGTTTTCGGCGGGGCCATGCTGCGGGAAGTCAATCTCTTGATGGTACTCACCGGCATGCTGCTGGGCATGATCGTTTTCAGTTGGCGGGCGTTGGTCGTTACCCTTCGCGGCCTGGAAATCCAACGTAGCGCACCGCCCGGCGTTTGTGCAGGCGATCAACTAGTCGTCGGGATTCACGTGAAAAACGTCCGCCGCCGGGTTGGCTCCTGGGCGTTGGTCGTTGAAGAAGAGATCCAGCGCGAAAACCATTCGGCCAACGGACATTCCACGGCAAAACGAAAACGTCGCGGCGGCGCGGCGGCGCGGCCGTGGCATGCCAGCGTGTTTTTCCCCTATGTGCCCGCAGGCGGCGAACACGCCGGCGCGTATCGCGGTCGCCTCACTCAGCGGGGACGATATCTTCTGGGACCGCTGAAGGTTTCCACCCGATTCCCGTTTGGCCTGCTGGGCCGCACGCGCACGATTGCCGCGCAAGAACCTTTAATGGTGTTTCCCCGCCTGGGCCGGCTGACACGTCATTGGCTCGAGCGCCAGCACGAAGCGTTTGCCGGCACGCACCGCCGCGAGCGGCAACCGGGCCTCGACGGCGATTTTTATGGCGTTCGCCCTTGGCGCGCCGGCGATTCGCGCCGATGGATTCACTGGCGAAGCACGGCTCGCACGGGCGAACTGGTGGTTCGCCAGTTCGAACAACCGCGCAACCGCGACCTGACGATTCTGCTCGATCTCTGGCAGCCCGCGTCGCCCGAGCCGCAGCACGACGACGCGGTCGAACTGGCCGTGAGTTTCGTGGCCACGGTCGTGGCCGATTTGTGCCGACGGGGAGAGAGCGTGCTCTCGGTGGGCATGGCGGCGGCGTCCGAAGTGCACTGGATGCGCGGTCCCACGTCGGCCGTTTTCCTGCAAGACGTGATGGAAGATCTCGCCCTGGTGGAGCCTCACGAAGAAGGCGCGTCGGGACCGCTGATGCAGTCGTTGCTTCAAACGGCGATGCGCGAGATCGAGCCTGGCACGGAGATGGTACTGGTCAGCACGCGGCCGATCGACGTGCGCGATGCGGAGGTGCTTCGCGTCTGGGCAGTCGACACGTCGGCCGCACGGCAGATACGGCAGATACGCTGTATTGATACGTCGAGCGATGCTTTGGCAGAGTTTTTTCGTCCGGAATGACGTGAATGACAGGGGGAAGCGTGCGATGAAGATTGTGAATTCGATGCGCATGGTGAATCCATGGCCGCTGAAGTGGCCATGCCTCGTACGCTAGTCCCCAACCCCTAGCCCCCATCCCACATGTATCGCAAACGGTTACTCTCGATCACCACGGCTGCGTTGGCGGCGTTGGGAACCCTGCTGTTGTGCATGGGCCCACGCAACACGCCGTTGGCGTTGGGGATGTTTGCGGCGGCGGGAATCTCGGTTTGGGTGACCGACATCGCCGGGTGGTTTCGACTCAATCGTGCGGTGGCCAACGTGGCGTCGATCCTCGCCCTGTTGCTATCGCTGCGAACCTTGTGGAGCCTCTCAGGCAGCGTCCAGGTTCTCTCGGTGGCCAACCTGCTGGCCTATCTGCAGATTATCCTTCTCTTCCAAGAGAAAGACGTTCGGCTCTATTGGCAACTGCTGATGCTCAGCCTGCTGCAGGTAGTCGTGGCGGCAGCCTACTACCACGGGGTCCTGTTCGGCGTGCTGCTGGTGGTCTACATGCTGCTGGGCATGTTGGCGCTTTGCCTGCTGTTTCTCGAACGACAGTGGACCCGCTATGGCGAGGTTTCCAACATCCGACCCGGCCCCTGGAAACGGTCCCCATCGCCCGATTCCGAAACGTCCGATCGACGTTGGCCGCTGGCTATCCGGCGGTCGGAGTTTTTCAGTGCGCCGGCCGGGCGGTCGGCAGCCGGACTGGGTCGAGAGATCGTGCTGCGGTTGGGGCTGATGGGCCTGGGCACGCTCATGCTCACGGCCATTCTCTTCTTCACCATCCCGCGGCTCGGCCACAGCGCGTGGCGCGGGGCGTTGGTCGCTCCCAAACGCGTAGTCGGCTTCAACGATCGGGTGATCCTCGGCGAATTGGGCGAAGTGCTCGAAAGCAACGAAGAAGTCATGCGATTAGGGCTGTTCGACAATCAAACCGATCAACCACTCAAACTGGGCGGCCAAGTCTATCTTTACGGCGCCGTCATGCTGTATTACCGCAATGGCGAGTGGAAGGCCGGCACCCCGATTCCGTCGGTTGGGAACGAACCGTTGCAGGAAATCTCCTGGTTGCCAGAGGATTTGGTGCGTCAGGAAATCACCATTGAACCGCTTGACCGCGACGAGCTGTTTTGCGTGATGCCCTTTGTGCCGTTGGAGTCGAATCTCGACGTTTACATCGACCACGGCCACCGCCGACTGCGCCGTAGTGACCACGTTCGCAGTCGACGGTTTCAGTACACCCTTGGCACGACCGGCGTCATCGACGGACGGCAAGCCCGACTGGTGCCGGGCGAGAATTCCCGTCTGACAGCCGACACGTTGCAGCTTCCCGGCGATGAACTGCTCGACAGCTACCTTCCGGAAAGCGAAATCCGCGAACAGGAAGCGTTGCCGCGGTTGCGTGCATTGGCCGACGAGTGGATCGCCGAAAGCGGTTTGCCGCCGGAAGATCGCGTAGGCCGGGCGCTGTACCTGGAACAGAAATTGGCCGCCTCGGGATTGTTCCACTACAGCCTGCAGCCGCAGAAACGTAATCCTTCGCTTGATCCTATCGAGGACTTCGTTAGCGAGCATCGGGCAGGACACTGCGAGTATTTTGCCACGGCGCTAACCCTGATGCTCCGCAGCCAAGGGATTCCGGCACGTTTGGTCATCGGTTTTCATTGCGACGAATACAACGACTTGGGCAAGTTCTTCCAGGTCCGCCAGAAACATGCCCACAGCTGGGTCGAGGCTTATCTCGAACCCGAGCAGATTCCCGAGGAAATGCTCCACGGTAAGGGGTTCTGGCGATGGCCGAGGACCGGCGGCTGGCTGCAACTCGATCCCACCCCATGGACCGAAATCGCCGGCGAACAAGCGGCCGGGCCGTCGCTTGGGCAACGTTTCGAGCAGGCGGCCAATTGGGTCCAATCCATTTGGTCGAACTATGTGCTGGAAATGGATCGCCAACGCCAACAAGAGACCGTTTACGAGCCCCTGGCCCGGTTCAGCCGCCAAGCAATACGCGATCTGCGCGATCCGCAATGGTGGCGTGGTCTTTGGCAGCGAATGTGGACCTCCGTGACCAGCGTCTGGGGGTCCGTGTGGTTCTGGATCGCCCTGGCGGCATTCGTCGCATTTCTGGCTGCATTGGGATGGCTGCTCTGGCGACTCGTACGACGTTTTGCCGGGGTTTGGCGACGTTTGGCCGCCCACAGCCACACAACGGCCCAAGCGACGCGCTGTTCGATCGAGTTCTACCGGCGACTGGAAACGTTGCTCCGCCGTCAGGGAATCGTTCGCCAGCCGGGGCAAACGCAACAGGAATTCGCCGCCGTCGCCGGCCAACGTTTGACGGAGGTCACCGGCCAAGCGGCGCTCGCCACGGCACCCCGAGAGGTGGTCGAAGCCTTTTATCAAGTGCGTTTCGGTGGTCTCCCCCTGGACAGCACGCGGGCAGAAGCGGTAGAACAGGCCCTGGATCGGCTGGCGAAATGCACTGACAACCTCGCCAGACGCAATTGACGACGACGGCGAAACGGTGTCGACAGAATAACGGAGTTTTCGATGAAAATCGGTCTTATAGGTTACCAAGGGTCGGGCAAGAGTACGTTGTTCGAGTGGCTCACGGGCGTGGCGCCCGATCCGGCTCAGGCACACACGGGCCAAAGCGCCATGGCCACGATTCCCGACGCCCGCGTTGCTCAGTTGGTAGAAATCTACCAGCCCAAGAAAATCACCATGGCGGCGCTCGAATTGGTCGACACACCGGGCCTCAGCCGTTCGCACGAAGGCAACGCCCAACGCCTCGCCTTGATCCGCGAAGCGGGCTGCCTGATTCTCGTCATCGCCGCCTACGCCGGTACCGATCCGGCAGAAGATCTCCGTAGCTTCGACGAAGACCTCACGCTGGCCGACATGGAAATCGTCTCCGGACGGATCGCGCGAATCGAAGAATCGTTGAAAAAGCCGATCCCTCGCCCCGAACGCGAGCAAATGACCCACGAGGAACAAACGCTCAAAATGGTGCTCGCCGGTCTCGAGTCGGGCAAGCCGCTGCGGGAAAGCGACCTCAACGAGGAACAGCAAAAGGTCACCCGAGCGTTTCGCCTGCTCAGCGAGAAGCCGCGCATGGTGATCATCAACACGGCCGACGACGAGGAAAACCCCGAGCGGTTCACCCAGATGACGACCGACGAGGTTCCCGTGCTGGCCTTGCCCGCCGGACTGGAATTGGAGCTCGCCCGGATGACGCCCGAAGACCGCAAGGAATTCGAGGAGGAGATGGGTCTGGAAGGGACGGACCGCGACCACATCCTCCGTTCGATCCTCAACGCCTCGGGCTACCACACCTTCTTCACGGCAGGCGAGAAGGAAGTTCGCACCTGGCTGTTGCATTGCGGTGGCACGGCCCTGGAAGCGGCCGACAACATCCACAGCGACCTAGCCCGAGGATTCATCCGCGCCGAAGTAACGACGTTCGACGACCTCATCCGGCTGGGCAGCGAGCGCGAGATCAAGGCCCAAAAACTGCTGCGGCAAGAACCCAAGGACTACGTACTGAAGGACGACGACATTGTGTTGATTCGGTTTAGTGTGTAGCGAGAGAGCACGTAAGGTGAATATTCTGCGAAGCCCCAAGGGGCAGGAAACTTGAACCACCCAAACCCCGTCGCCTAGCCCCCTGCCCCCGAACCCCCTGTCCCCCCAACCCCTTCGAGACTCCCATGGCCGACATTACCCTCGAACAAGCCCAGGCCGTTGTCGAAGCGGCGCGAAAGAAGGCCGACGAGATCGGTACGAAGATGGACATCGCGGTGGTCGACGCCGGTGCCAACCTGAAGGCTTTCGTCCGCATGGACGGCGCCTGGCTGGGGTCGATCGACATTGCCATTCGCAAAGCCCGAACGGCGCGGTTCTTCGACATGAACACCGGCGCCATCGGCGAACTCTCGCAGCCGGGCGGGTCGCTCTACAACATCGAGCACAGCAACGGCGGCCTGATCACCTTTCCCGGCGGGGTGCCGTTGAAGAATGCCGACGGCCAAATCATCGGCGCCGTCGGCGTTTCCGGCAGCACGGTCGAGGACGATCACGCCGTGGCCGAAGCGGGCGCAGCCATCGTTGGTTGACGAGGTCACAAGACGAAGGGTGCATCACTCCGACGTCGGATCGTCAATCGTCACGACCAGCGGTTTGGCCCAAGTGTAGCTTAGCGGTGTGCCGTTGCCGAGACCCATGACTCGGAGCTGCACGGGCCCAAAGCCGAGCGTGCGCGGGGCGATCTCCAGCGAACCCTGCGCGCCGGAGATCCGTCCCAACAGGCGGCTGCCGGCCAGCACGACGAGGCCCAACGAGCCGGGCGACGAGGCCGTGATTTTCAACGGCTTGTCGCCCGCCACATTATTGCCCGACGTTTGGGCACGAAGTGTTCGCCCCTGCGACTCGATCGACGCCGTGATCGTCCGCCCATGGTTGGCCGTTTCAATGGCCAGGATCGTTCGCCCCTGCGATTGAATGGCGCTGTTTTCGACGGCGACCACGCGGAGTTCGTGGTATCCGTCGCCGAGTCGTGCCGTGTCGAACTTCAGCTTTCCGTCGGGCCCGGCCAGGGCGGCACGCATGCCATCGACGAACAGTTCGAAGTGATGGATTTTCCCGCCGCCGGGCACGGTGGCCGTGGCCGTTAACTGTAAATGGCCTTGGACCTTCGCATCGGGTTTGATGCCGTCGACCTTCACTTCGGGAATGTTCGCCCAGGGCCGGCACAGCGGGTCGCCGACGATCAGAAGCTGAAACGGGCCGTAGACCGACTGGTAAAACGCCTCGGCCAGCGTGCAACCCCGAGCGTAGTGGACCTGGACAAATGGATGCGGAAACTTGGCCAAGATGGCGTACGGTTCGACCACCGTGCCGCTGGCTCCGGCCGCACCGTAACGCAGAAACTCGGAAAGCGGCGTCTGCCCGGCGCCATTGCGCATGATTCCGCCGAAGCTGGTCAGGTGCTCGCAGATGGCCCCGGGTCGAATGGTGCTGCCCGAGGCCTTCCAATCGAAACCGGCCGTGCCGACCACCGTTCCCTGCACGTCGTCCTTGTTTTTCGGAAGCTTTCCGTCGAGAATCTCGCTGCGGACGCCGAGTTCCTTGAGCAACTCGACGGCCTCGGGGAAATGGCGATCGCGAGTGCGGCTGCGGATGTCGCCGTTTTTCATGAAGTAGATCGTGCCCTTGGGATGGGTGCCGTCAGCCTCGGCGCTGCGACGCAGGTAGTTGAGCACCTCGGGCAACGTGTTGCCTCGCCCGGAGGTGACGGCCAACATCGTCGAAAGCACGTAACGGCGTCCCTCCTTCTTAACGACCTCTCCCCGCGGGCCAAACTGCATCGCACTGCGGAACCCGAGCGTGGGCAGATCTTTTTGCTCGGCCACGGGCAAACGCATGTACCAGTTACTCCCGAGGCTGATATACGCCGGACTGCGCACCAGCACCGCCTGAAACAGGTACGTCAGACTGTTGATCGAGGCCACCGACTTGTAGTCTTTCGGCCATTTCGGCCGAGGCGGAGTCGATTCGTCGTCGTCTTTCCCGTCGCCGGAAGTCGAGGCCGTATCCTCGCCCGTGGCTTGCTGCTTCGCCGCGTCTTGTTTCTTCGCATCCTGCTCGGAAGTGTCATTCTTCTCAGCCACCGCGTTGGGATCGGCTTCGTCGGGTTTCAGTCGAACACCCCAAGGGAAGTCGGCCGAGTAAACGATGTAGTCGATCTGCGACGACAGCCGACGCCGGTCGATTGTGGTGAGCACAGGTAGGAGAATTTTTTCGCGAAACGTATCGATGTCGGTCATCTCGACTGCCGACCGGGGCCAATCGAGCGTGATCAGGTTGCCCGGCGGAATCTGGCGCAGTTGGGCGAAGTGATTGGCAATGGTCATCGAATCGATGCTATTGCGATTGACGACCAGGATTACGTTTTCGGGGCCCCCGCCGGCCAGGGCCGAGGGGATCCGTGCCGTCGATGCAGTGACGACAAACGCCACGGCCAAAACACAACAAAACGTCCAGCGCCCAAACCATTGCCGAGATTCAGTCATAAACACTCCTTGTTTCCGTCCCACCGGCCGCGGCCGGTGGGCTTGGAGGGCCGGATTGTGTGTGCAACATCGATACCCAAGCCCACCGGTTGCAACCGGTGGGACCGATGGCCGTCGTTCAGCGCCCGCCGAACACTTCGTCGAAAGTCATTTGCCGCAGCCCTCGGCGCCGAATGACTTCGTCCACCCAATCACTACGTACAAGATAAAGGACGAAAACCTGATGATCAACGTCCAACGGAATGCCGAGCAAAGTTGCTCCCTCGGGCACGGGCTGGGAGTGTGCCGCAGGATCGGCAAAGCGGCCATAGTCGTGGCCGATGGAAGACTGTGGCAGGGCGGCCGGGTCGCGTGGCCCGATGGCCGGGTGGCCGACGACCAAGTGGACACCTCGCTCGGTCATGTACTCAAAGGTGGCCATCTTCTGGTGGCCCGGGCGGGACCCCAACACGGTGCCGTGCCGTGCTACGTGGCGATCGTTGAGGCCCAGCATGTCGACGGTCTTCAGTCCCGAGTAGTAAGGAATCGCGCCGGCTGCCGTCGTGGCGATGACCACGTCGCCGTCGGGCCCGGCGAACAATTCGCCCAACACTTCGCCCACGCGCTGCCAATTCTCGTCAGGATCGCTCAAATGGCCCTGCAATGTGCGGAACGATTCGGTGCGCAACGGCACCGCGCACCCGAACACGGTGCGACCCGTGTCGTATGTCCACGCGTGGTATACGGAACCGAGCAACAACGTGGCGACGAGTATCACTTGTACAACCGGTCGCCTAACCACATCGATTATCAGCCAGGTAGCCAAGACAAACCCGATCGGCAATAACGGCACCATGAAACGAAACTCCATGAAGTCGCCGCCGACTTTCACAACGTAGCTGCACCAAAGAACCGCAGTGAACGCCAGCATGGCAACGGCCGGCGGACAGCGACGCACAATTCGTGGCACCAAGATCAAGGCCGTCAACAGCACGGGAGCAAGCCAGTAAGTGGCGGCAAATCCGGCTAGGTAACCCAGCCCTCGTCGCCACGCGCCGGGCGCGCCAATTTTGGCGTAAAACGTGTTGGGCAATAGATCGCCATAGTAGTTCAGCTTCCAAAGCAGCCACGCGCCGACGATCACGGTCGGCAGTCCGAGTACAATCGCGACTTGAATCCATGGCCGGGCCCGCGATTTTTCGTACCCTACTGTTCCGTGCCGCAAAATGCCGAACAGCACCACTGGATACCAAACCAATAGCATCACGGCACTATCGAGTCGCGTGAGCAGCGCTGCTGCACTAAGCAGGCCAAAGGCCGTAGCCCTGGCGATTGGGGCCGTACCGCTTCGGCTCGACGGTTCCTCGAACAACCGCAATGCCAACCAAGCGACGGCCGTCAGCAGACAGGCCTGCAACTGGGTTTCGAGCCCGCCCGTGGCGTAGGCGCTGAACGTATAGTTGGTACCCAACAGAACGACGACCAGCAGCCGAGGACCGGCTCGCGAAAAGAGCCGGCCGGCCAATTGGTAGGTGGCCAGTAAGGTGAACACGAAGCACATCAAGCCCAACGCGAACGAACAGGCGACCGGCTCGATCCCCACGGCCATGCCGCCGGCGATCAACAGCGTCCAGAGGAAATTGGTGTAGCCCTCGACCGGTTCGCCCGGGTTGAACACCAAACCATGGCCCGCGACGAGGTTGCGAGCGTAGCGAAACGAGATGAAGGCGTCGTCTTGCGCAAAACGGTTCGCCCAGGCCAGCGCGACCAGCAGCACAACGAACACGAGAAGGATCGTGCCGCTGCGCCGTTCGACAATAAGGCCCCAGGATCGTGGCATGGAAAGTGGTCAGTGGGTAGGGTTGTCGAGAGCCTCTACCGCTCAACGCTCCACCGCGTCCGAGGCTTGGTCGCTTCAGCGACAAAAAATAAACCCAAGACGCCTCGCCTGCCCTCACCGGCGTCTCGTCGTGACGATACACCAATCGGCCCAGGGCGGCAGGGCCGCCAACCAAACGATGCTACCGCACCCAGGCAAGAAGCCGCTCACGTTGGTCGCTAATCTTTGTCAAAAACTCAACGATCTTTGAGGTTAGTAGTACAGGCATTCAATCGCAATCCCCCCCGATGTCAGACTTCTCCCATCCGGGAGGCAGGCCGCTTGACGTCCCCCCCCTGGCACATCGTATAATCGAAGGCTCCATGGCAATGGCCGTCATGCCCCCGGCATTTACGAAACGGCAAGCCGCAGGTTTCGTGAACTGTCGACTCACCTTCCACTATTCCCCCCTTTCCCCCGAGGAGCGATTATGTTTCGACGCATCCATTTGATTCTCATTCCCCTGGTTGTCTGTGTCATGGCTTGCAGCAGTTGGGCAAAGCCGAAGGAAGTGACCGATCCGGCCGAGGCCCAGAAGGACCCCGATTTCGCCGTGCAGGGCGAGTACGTCGGCGAAGGCGAATTGCCCGACGGTACGAAGGACAAGGTCGGTGCTCAAGTTGTCGCCCAGGGCCAGGGCAAGTTCAAAGTGGTCGTTACCAAGGGCGGTCTGCCTGGGGCCGGCTGGAATCGGGAAGACGCTCGATTCTTCATGGACGGCCAACGCGACGGCGATGTGACCAAGCTCGAAGGTCGCAAACTCAACGGCAAGATCGTCGGCGGTACGATGACCATTGTCGACCCGAACGGCAAGGAGTGTATCAAACTCGAAAAAACCGAGCGCAAGAGCCCCACTCTTGAAGCCAAAGCCCCCGAGGGCGCCATCGTGATCTTCGACGGCAAAAACACCGATCAGTTTCAACACGGCAAGATGACCCCCGAGGGCAATCTCTGGTCGGATGCCGAGACGAAACCGCTCCTCGATAGCTGCAAACTGCACCTGGAGTTCCGACTTTCGTGGATGCCCGACGCCCGCGGCCAGGGCCGATCCAATAGCGGCGTCTATTTGCACAGTTGCTACGAATGCCAGGTGCTCGATTCGTTCGGTCTGGAAGGCCGCAACAACGAGTGTGGTGGGTTCTACCAGGTCGCCGAGCCGAAGGTGAACATGTGCCTGCCTCCGCTCGAGTGGCAGACCTACGACATCGAACTCACTGCGCCAGAGTATAAGGACGGTGAGAAGGTGAAAAACGCCCGGGCAACCGTCGTCCACAACGGCGTGGTGATTCACAAGGACCTGGAGTTGCCGCACGCCACACCCGGCCGGATGGGCGAAGGCCCCGGTCCCCGCCCACTCTACTTACAGGGCCACGGCAACAAGGTCCAATATCGCAACATTTGGGCGGTGCCTAAGTAAAAGTCCTACATTATCGGCAACCGTAAGTCGTGCCCCGGTGACTCACCATCCCGGGGCACGTATTTATGTGTGCCACTGGCTCTGCCAGTGTTGGGGTCAACAAGCACCTCTACGCTGACAGAGCCAGGCGTACACTCAGATGCACAGCCGTGCGTTCGCTCCGTGTATTCCGGGCGGGGCAAATTTGGGGAGCCAATCATGTGTCGTTCCTGGAGCCAACTGTCGATCTCTCTTGTCCTGTTGGCAAGCCTTCTCGCAGTGAAAGCGGCGTTCGGCGACGACGTCCCCCAACACTCCGCGGTCCACAGCCCCGGCACGTTCAATATCGTCGACTTCGGCGCCAAACCCGATGGCAAAACCCTGGCAACCACGGCCGTCCAAAAGGCTATCGACGCTTGTACCCAATCGGGTGGCGGGCGAGTGGTCGTTCCGGCGGGCACCTTCCTTACGACCACCATCGAGTTGCGCGACCATGTAACGCTCGAGCTACAAGCCGGTGCCACGCTGCTGGGCAGCCCTCGGATCGAAGACTACACGGCCCGGCATCTGGTCGTTGCCGATGGTGCCCGAAACATCAGCCTGATCGGCCCCGGCACGATCGACGGCCGTGGGCCAAGCTTCTGGCAGAAACGGGCGGAAATCCGCGAGTCGCGGCGAAAGTTCGCCTGGATTCCCGGTTTCGCCTACGAACATCCCGCCAAGCCGCCGGGCGGAATCGTGCGTTTCGTCGGCTGTTCGGACGTTCACATTACGGACGTTACGCTGAAAAACTCCGAAGCGTGGACGTTGCATCTGCTGGGCTGCGTCGACGTGCAGGTCCGCGGCCTACGGATTCGCAATCCGCTGCACGGCCCCAACACCGACGGCATCGATATCGAAGCCTGCTCGAACGTGCTGATCTCCAACTGCGACGTCTTCACCGGCGACGACGCCATTTGCCTGAAGAATCGCGCCGCCAGCCACAATCACCTGCCGTGTCGCAACATCACGGTAACCAATTGCATTATCACGACCACGTGCAACGGGCTGAAGATCGGCACGGGCACGCACGGCGACTTCGAGAACATCGTTTTTAGCAACTCGGTGATCAAGGCCGCCGCCGAAGACGATCCGTTGGTCAAGGAGTCGCTGCCAACTCTCGACCCGGCACATCACGGCAACGCCCTGGGGCCACTTTCCGGTGTGGCCATCGAGACGGTCGACGGGGGTAACGTGCGCGGCGTGGCCGTATCCAACGTGGTAATGCGAGGCGTGCGAACCCCCATTTTTGTCCGCCTGGGAAACCGTGGCGGCCGGGGTGCTCAGAAACAGAAGGAACACAAGCCGGGAACGCTGGCCGATGTGAATATCAGCAACGTGGTGGCCTACGACGCGGCCACGGCCTGTTCGATCACTGGCATTGCGGATCATCGTGTGAAAAACGTTTCGCTGAGCAATATCCAGATCACCACCGCGGGTGGCAGCCCTGCCGAATTGGCCGCCAAAGAGTTGCCCGAACGCGAGTCGTCTTACCCGGAAGCCACGATGTGGGGCCCGATGCCGGTCTACGGTTTCTTTTGCCGACACGTCGAGGGGTTGCGAATGCGCGACGTACGGGTGGATTGCCAACAGCCCGATGCCCGGCCGCTTCTCGCCTGCGACGACGTGGTCGACGCCCGATTCGCCGGACTCGGCACAAAGGCTGCCGGCGAACGCGAGGCCACCATCCGTTTGCACAATGTGCGGGATCTGGCGCTCGGCGAGTTGGACTTCCCCCGGGCGGAACGCTGCTGGGCGAAATTGACCGGCACACAAACCCAAAATGTCACGCTAACAATGGAAATCCCCGGTGCCAATGGTCCAGACGGCGAAAAACCAGGGAAGCTAGGGGATTTACTCCGCGTCGACAAGTCGGTACGGCCAGAGGCCATCTCAATCTTTGCCTCGCGGCCGGCTACTCTTGGTGAGTGAAAGTTCGGACGCGCGAAATCGCCCAAAACATCACCTCATGGCCAACGTTTTCTCTGCACGAGCACTTTCCTCTTCTGCCGGCAGCACTACAATGATACCAGCGTGGGGGATGCCCGTGCATTCTCTTTCGCCCCGCTCAGGGTTTCGCTGACTTTCGGTTTGCGGATACCACTGGCCATGCCAGTGCTTATGGCTACAGACATCTCCGCACTGGCATAGCCAGTGGCACGCACGGAATAGTGTTCCATTTGAGCGACACGCTGCATTAGCAGGTACGTGCCGTTCTCAAGAAGCGTTGTCAGAAGCTCTCATCTTTCGCAACCCAGGATCCAGCCGTGAAAAGTGCCGGTTTTCTCTCGGTTGTCGCACTAGGGTCTTTTTCCTTGGTATTTTCCGGTTGCGAACAACCGCAACCGGAGCCACCGAAACCGCCGACAGTTACCGTGGCCACGCCCGAGATCCGCGACGTGACCGACTTCACCGTTTTCAGCGGCCGAACGGAGGCCGTCGACACGGTCGAGATTCGTGCTCGGGTGAAGGGGTTTCTCGAACGTGTCGATTTCGAAGCGGGAGAGATGGTCAAGAAAGGGCAGGAGTTGTTTCTCATCGAACAGGCGCCCTACGAAGCGGCTTTGGCGGCTGCCGATGCCGGAGAAAAACAGGCGATCGCCCGAGCCGAGCTGGCGCTGGAAAATTTCCGGCGGGCGGAAACGCTGCTGGAAAAGAAAGCCATTTCTCGCGAGGAATACCAAACCAAGGGGGCTGAATACAAAGTGGCGTTCGCGGCCATCGGAGCCGCCAAAGCCGACATCACCCAGGCTGAGATCAACTTGGGCTACACCACAATTACCAGCCCCATCGACGGTCGCATCAGCCGTAAATATGTCGACCCGGGCAACTTGGTCGGGGCCGGCGAAAACACTCTGCTGGCCACCATCGTGAGTATGGACCCAATGTACGTGTACTTCGACGTGAGCGAAAAGTCGGTACTGAAGCTGCTGGAGTGGTGGCGCGAACATCAACAAAACGGCGGGACCAAAGACGTCGACCCGAAGGCCTATGTTCAATTGGCCAATGAAAAGGACTTTCCCCACGAGGGCCGATTGGAATATGTCGAAAACCGCGTCGACCCGACCACGGGCACCGCGCTGATCCGAGGTGTTTTTCCCAACAAGGACGGCTATCTCTATCCCGGGCTGTTTGTCCGTGTAAAAGTGCCCGGCGACGAAATAAAAGACGCCGTGCTGGTCCACGAACGGGCGATCGGCACCGACCTGGGCGGAAAATTCGTGCTGGTCGTCAACAGCGAAAACGTCGTCGAGCAACGGCCCGTGGAATTGGGCACCCTGGTCGATAGTATGCGAGTAATCCGCGGCGGCTTGAAGCCCAACGAGAAGTACATCGTCGACGGCCTACAGCGAGCCCGACCAGGTCGCCCGGTGACACCCAAGATGGCCAGCGAAACAGAACCGAAGCCGCAAGCACCAATCGAAGTGGAAACGCCAGAAGAACCAACACCGGCGGAATAACACGGGTGCCATGCCCACGCTCGCGTGGGCATGCCCCAGCCATGTTTTTGTATTTAACGAAGCACCAGCCCCAAAGTGGCAAACGTAGGCACGTTGTGCGACCGACGTTCCCACGCGAAGCGTGCGAACGAGGGTTACCCAAAAATCCGAAATCATAAATCCCACATCATAAATCCAAAGTCCCTATGTTCAGCCGCTTCTTCATCGAACGCCCGATCTTTGCTGCGGTGATTTCGATTGTGATTTTGCTGGCCGGGGGCATTACCATCCCGCTTCTGCCGATCGAGCAGACGCCCGACATAACGCCGCCCACGGTTGTCGTAAGCACGAACTACCCCGGCGCCAGCGCCGAGGTCATCGCCGAAACGGTAGCCTTTCCCATCGAGGAACAGGTCAACGGCGTCGAGGACTCGCTCTATATGTCGTCGCGAAGTTCCAGCGACGGCAGCTACGAATTGACCGTTACTTTCGAGGTGGGCACCGACATCGACATGGCTACCGTGCTGGTGCAAAACCGCGTCGCCATCGCCCAACCCAAGCTGCCCGAGGAAGTCAAACGTGAGGGCGTGAAGACCGAAAAGCGTTCGACCAACATCGTGTTGATGATCAACATGGTGTCCGACAAGATCCCCGGCACCGACGAATACCGGTTCGACGAGCTGTATATCAGCAATTACATCGGCACGCGAATCAAAGACCAGTTGGCCCGGATCACCGGCGTGGGCAAGGTCAACGTCATGGGTGCCAAGGACTTCGGAATGCGGATCTGGATGGACCCCCGCAAGCTCAAAGCCCGAGGGCTGACCGTCGACGAAGTGGTGGCCGCCATTCGCGAGCAGAACGTCCAGGTGGCGGCCGGGCAAATCGGTGCCGCCCGCCAAGCCAGCTCCCAAAGGCCAGGTCTTCCAGTACACGGTCAACACCCTGGGCCGGCTTTCCAGCGTCGATCAGTTCGAAGAAATGATCGTCAAGGTGGGTGAAGGCGGGCGAGTGGTGCGGCTGCGCGACATCGCCCGCGTGGAACTGGGCGCCCAAACGTACAATTGGGAAGTGCAGCAGTTCGACGGCGCGCCCTCCATCGCGGTCGCCATCTATCAGTTGCCTGGAGCCAACTCGCTGGACGTGGCCAATCAGGTCCGCGCCAACATGAAACAACTCGCACGAGACTTTCCCGAGGACTCCGCTACGAATCGCGTACGACCGACGTGTCGTCGTCGAGGCTCGATCGCCGAAGTGCGCGAAACCCTGTCATTGCCGTGGCGTTGGTGATTCTGACCGTGTACGTCTTCCTGCAAGACTTCCGCACCACGCTGATTCCAGCGATCACGATTCCCGTATCGCTGATCGGCACTTTCGGCATGATGATGGTCCTGGGGCTGTCGATCAATACGTTGTCGTTGTTCGGATTGGTGTTGGCAATCGGCATCGTGGTAGACGACGCCATCGTGGTGGTCGAAAACACCATGCGCCTGATCGACCAAGAGAAGCTCCCGGCCAAGCAGGCTACAATCCGGGCAATGGAGGAAGTCACCGGACCGGTAGTCGCCACCACATTGGTGCTGTTGGCCGTCTTCGTGCCCACGGCCATGATGGGCGGAATCACCGGCCGGCTGTACAGCCAGTTTGCGGTAACCATCGCCGTCTCGACGGTCTTCTCGTCGCTCAACGCCCTGACGCTCAGCCCGGCGCTGTGCGGCGTGTTGTTGCGCAGCACCGAAGAGAGTCGTCGAAGCTGGATCTATCGACTGTTGGGGTGGTTTTTCCGCGGGTTCAACTTCGGGTTCGACAAGTCGACCGGCGTCTACATGTCGGTGGTCGGGATGGCCGTGCGTCGAGCGTTTATCAGTATGATTCTCTTTGCGGCCTTGGTAGCAGCTACCGTCTATGGTTTTCTCAGAGTACCCGGCGGGTTTTTGCCCGACGAGGACCAGGGCTACTTCATGGTCAACATGGAACTGCCCGACGGTGCCACCTTGGAGCGAACCCGCAAGGTATTAGACAAGGTTCAGGAGATCCTCGACAATACGCCAGGCGTGCAGAACACCATTGCCATCAACGGCTACAACGTGCTCGATGGTCTGGTTTCGCCCAACGCGGGCGCGTTCTTCGTGGTGCTGAAGTCCTGGGACAAACGAACGGCAGCCGACCAGCAGGTCGACATGCTCGTACAATCGGTCCAACAGCGGATGATGGACATCCCGGAAGCCGTTTGCCTGGCCTTCCCACCACCGCCAATCACCGGATTGGGCAATGCCGGCGGGTTCGACTTCCGCCTGGAAGACGCCGGCGGGGCCGGACTGGCCCAGTTGGAAACGATCGGCGACGATCTGGTCTTCGAGGGCAACGCTTCGCCCGTGCTTACCCGACTGAACAACAACTTCCGCGCCCGGGTGCCGCAGCTCTATCTGGAGGTCGACCGCGAGAAGGTCAAGAAGCTCGGCATTCCGCTGCAAACCGTTTTCAGCACCCTGCAAGCCTACTTGGGCTCGGCCTATGTGAACGACTTCAACACGTTCGGCCGCGTTTACAAAGTGCAAATCCAGGCCGACCACCAATTTCGCAACAAGATTTCCGACATCCGGCAACTCGACGTTCGCAACGCAAACGGCGACATGGTGCCGCTGAGTACCCTGTTGACCGTCGAAGATACGGCCGGCCCGAAAACCGTGTACCGCTACAATATGTACCCTTCGGCCACGATCACCGGACAGCCTCGCCTCGGCTACAGTTCCGGCCAGGCGATTTCGGCCATGGAGCAATTGGCCGATCGCACGTTGCCCCGTTCGATGCGCTATGAATGGTCGGGCATTACTTTCCAGCAGATTCAGGCCGGCGCGCAGGCGCCCATCATCTTCGTCTTGGCCATCACCTTCGTCTACCTGTTTCTGGCGGCCCAATACGAAAGCTGGACCATTCCGCTGTCGGTGATGCTCTCAGTGTCGTTGGCCCTGCTCGGCGCGATCTGGTTGACCTGGGCCCGGGCGTTCGACAACAACGTCTACACCCAAATCGGCCTAGTGCTTTTGATTGGCCTTTCGAGCAAGAGCGCGATTCTAATCGTCGAATTCGCCAAACAGCGTCGAACCGAAGGCCTCTCGATCATCGACGCCGCACTGGAGGCATGCCGCCTTCGGTTTCGGGCAATCCTAATGACGGCCTTCTCCTTTATCCTAGGCGTCGTCCCCCTGGTAATCGCCTCCGGCGCCGGAGCCGCCAGCCGCCGAACCCTAGGCACCGCCGTATTCGGCGGCATGACGGCCGCCACGGTCCTCGGCGTATTCTTCATCCCGGTGCTGTACGTCGTGGTCCAGAAGATGACCGAATGGGCGTGGCCACCCCCCGACCAACGGAAGTAACCGACGACGGTAGTTGAAGCAGGCACTCAAGTACCAATCATATGTGGTGACTTCGGGAACGGCTTTTGGAAGAAACAAGGCAGGCCGCGTCACCACTTACCCCACCTTGCGCAAGCCTCCCGTTCCAACAAAGACCGGCGACGGATTCGCGACCAACGTCCCTTTGGCCATGCCGAAAAGGCGAATCATTGCCCCACCCGAACGTTGGGGTCGCTAGACGAAGCAGCGGCAACTGGTCTTTTCCCTCCGATCTGCTTCTGGTATCTACTTACACCCCTTTCGTGTTGCCGGCCGCCTTGCGTTGCCGACATCCACACTTTCTCCACGCGATCCCATGAAAACCATCGCTATCATTCAGGCCCGACTTCGCAGCACCCGCCTCGTGGGAAAAGTCCTGCGCGATCTCGGCGACCGGTGTGTTTTGCGATGGGTTGTCGATCGCCTGCGAAACGCGAAGTGCTTGGACGAGATCGTGGTCGCGACCAGTACATCAGAGGCCGACGACATGCTGGTCGCTCAGTGTCGCCGCTGGCAGGTGCCCTGCTTTCGTGGCAGTGAGTCCGACGTGTTGGGCCGGTTCGTCGAGACGGCCAAGACATACGCCGCCGACCGGGTAGTGCGAGTCAACGCCGATAATCCCTTGATCGACCCGTTGTACATCGATCGACTCGTCGACGCTGCCAAACGCAGCGAAGCCGACTACCAGAGCTATCGTCGCGGCGACGGCACACCGGTCATGCTCACCGCAATGAGTTTTTTCGCCGAGGTCGTTTCGATGTCTTGCCTGCGTCGGGCTGATCGGGAAATCGACGATCCGTTCGAGCGCGAACACGTGACGCTAGGAATTTATACGAAACCAGAACAATATGACGTTTGCTGGCTTGATGTGCCCTCGGGCTGCAATGACCCTCGGTTGCGTCTTACACTGGACACGTCCGACGACCTCGCCTTGCTTCGTACTGTATTCTCTGCGTTGGGGCCGCGAGCAAAATCGGCCGGCACGCGGGAAATCCTCGACTTGATCCATCGTCATCCCGAGTGGCTGCGAACCATGGTCGCCTTGAATCATTCAAACCCCAAGACGGCGGTAGCCGCGTAGGAAGGCGTCGCCCTCCAAACCCGATTTCTCCCATGTCGATTTCGCCGAAAAACACGGAATTCCGACCGTTGCCGAGCCTCCAGGTAGCGCCGACTCGCTATATTGGCGACGACCACCCGTGTTTTGTTATTGCCGAAGTAGGGCAGAATCATAACGGCGACGTGGCCATCGCCCGGCAGTTGATCGACAACATCGCCTTCCATCGGGCCGATGCGGTGAAACTCTGCAAACGCCACATTCCCAGTGAGATGACGGCCGAGATGTATCATCGGCCCTACCACGGTCCACAGAGCTTTGGCGAGACCTACGGACGTCATCGTGAGTTCCTTGAGCTTTCCCTGCAAGACTATCGCGAACTGAAGGCCTACGCGGAAGGCCAGGGCACGATCTTTTTCGCCACGGCCTGCGATATTCAGAGCGTCGACGACCTGGAAGAAATCGGCGTCGCACTCTATAAGATTGCCAGCCGTGATTTGACAAACCTGCCGCTGATCGACTACGTGGCTCGGACCGGAAAACCGATCCTCCTTTCCTGCGGCATGGATTCGATGGAGGAGATCAAGGACGCCGTCGACACGGTACGACGACACCACGACCAACTAGTGCTCATGCAGTGTACGAGTAGTTATCCAACACCGTATGAGGACGTGAACATCCGCGCAATGCACACCTTACGACGCGAGTTCGATGTATTGGTGGGCATGAGCGATCACACGATCGGAATCATGGTGCCCGTGGTAGCCGCGGCACTGGGGGCCGTCGTGGTCGAAAAACATGTCACCCTGGCCCGACACATGAAGGGTACCGACCATGCGTGCAGCCTGGAGCCCGACGGCCTGCGCCGCGTGGTCCGCGACATCCGCAATGTAGAACTGACCCTAGGCGACGGAATTAAGCGAATCCCCAACACGGTGGCCGACGCCCGAACCAAACTGCGACGATCGCTCGTTGCGCGCGAGAACATCCCGGCCGGCACGATCGTCACTGAAGACCTACTCTGCCTGAAAAGCCCCGGCACGGGCTTAGCTTGGCAGCAACGAGACCGCGTTCTAGGCAAGATGGCAAAGCGGGGCATACCTGCCGACGCCCTGATAGCCGAAGACGACCTTGCCCTGCCCGTCACCGGCAAGCGTGACGCCGCATAACCGGCTGCCGAACGCAGGTTTGCCGCCACCAATAATTGCCCCCCGCGATTCGTGATTTGACCATGCGGTATTCGGCCATCATCTTCGACATGGGCGACATCTTTTTTGATGCCACTCTTTGGCGTCGAAGCCTGACAGCCTATTTGCAGCAGACGGGCGTGGCCATCGATTATCCGACACTCTGCCAGCAGTGGGAAACCAAACTCGTGCCGGTCTATCGAGGCGAGTGTGCCTACTGGAGTGCTTTCCGGCATTGGCTCGGAGAATTGGGATTGAATGCTAGCGAAATCGCTCAGATAGAAACCTTTGCCCGAAAAAAGGCAAGCGAAGTCGAAACCCGCACCCTGTTCGATGGGGTCGCGGAAACGCTTGCCCAACTGAAAGCTGCCGGCACGAAGCTCGCTGTTCTCTCCGACACCGAAAGCCCTGAAACCCAGGTGCGTCACCTTTTGGCTAAATTGGGAATCGAACGGTATTTTGATGCCGTGGTAACCAGTGTTGATGTGGGCCATGCGAAGCCGGCCCCCGAAGCCTACGCCTGTGTGCTCAAACGGCTTGGTGCTTCCCCAAGCGAAACGGCCTTCGTAGGGCATGATGCAGAAGAACTCGAAGGGGCACTTCGAAGTGGCCTGACCGCCATCGCATTTAATTGCGAACCGTCCGTAGCCCCTCAGAGTCTCCATCTATCGCATTTCTCCGGGCTGCTCGCGGTGGCGGCTGGAATCGACGCTGGATAACCGGCCGCACCACTCAAGGCAGAATTGGCAATTCTTATCGAATCTCCCCACCAAATCTCTCTTGCGACCACGGTTCTCATGGACTAGAATCCCGCCCCCGCTTGGGAGTGGAAATGCCGTTCCGTCGAGCTTCGCGGCAGTGGCGAATGCGCTCAATGGGAATAGTAGCCGTTTTCTCCCGGGCAAAGCCAAAACTGGCCGAAGAACGCCAGCCCACGCGGAAGGATTGCGAATGAGTTTTTTGACCGGATGGTCCCGCGTGAAGTCAGTTTGCCCCAATCGGGCTACAGGAATTGTCGGGAGCGTGTAATGGTAGACCCCGCTCGGGTCCAGCAGTTGGTTTGTCGTGCGTTTGACGAGGTGAGTGAGGAGTTGGCACTAGACGAGCAAATCTCTCAGTCACCCGACAGGGTGCTTTATGGCGAAGGGGGCGTATTGGATTCGTTGGGGCTGGTTAGCCTAATCGTGGAAATCGAAGCAGCCGTAACAGACGAGTATGGGGTTACTTTGTCGTTGGCCAACAATAGGGCACTCAGTCAAAAGAACAGTCCTTTTCGGACCGTCGGGACACTGGTCGACTATGTGGTAGACCAAGTGGAAGAAGCCCAGGCGAAAGAAGTTTGAACCGAAGACGCCCACGCTAAGGACGGGCCCCAAAACAACTTTCCGTTTCTCAAGGCGAAACGCGAGGGCCGTCGCGAAGCACGGCCCGGTGAAGCGGCAAGTTGTTTTTCGGTCAATCCAAAATACAAGGTCGAGGGGGAGGAGTTTCAGGGTGAATGATCCGCGTGTAGTGCTCATCACCGGCGCCCGCAAGGGCATCGGCCGTTTTCTGGCCGAGCATTACACGGCCGCCGGTTGGCGGGTTGTCGGTTGCAGCCGGCGTTCTCCCGAGACCGAACCGGCTGAAACTGAGAACTACCTGCACGAATGCCTTGACGTAAGCGATGAAGCGGCCGTGGTGCGGCTACTGGCCCGTATCCGGTCGGATTTTGGTCGACTCGACGTGTTGATCAACAATGCCGCCGTGGCCTCAATGAACCACACCCTGCTCACGCCGTACGCGACGGCCGAGCAGGTCATGCGAACGAACTACCTGGGCACTTTCGTTTTTTGCCGGGAAGCAGCCAAGCTGATGCAAAAGGCCAAGTGGGGACGAATCGTCAACCTGACCACGATCGCCGTGGCGTTGAAGCTGGCGGGCGAAGCCGTTTATGCCTCGTCGAAGGCAGCCGTTACCACTTTTACGGAAATCTTCGCCCGAGAGGTGGCTCCTTACGGCATTACCGTCAACGCGGTGGGTCCCGCACCGACGAAGACCGACCTGATCCGTTCCGTGCCGGAAGCGACCATCAAGGACGTTCTCAGTCGCCAGGCGATTCCACGCTACGGCGAGTTTCGCGACGTGTTGAATGTGATCGATTTTTTCATCCGCCCGGAGAGTGATTTCGTCACCGGGCAAACGATCTTCCTGGGAGGAGTGTGAGATGTTCATCGACTTTCTGCTCGATGTCTTCCACGCGCACCGCCAGGACGATGCCATCGTCTGGCGCGACAAAGTGTATTGCTACGAATACCTCGTCGAGCAAGTGAACGCCTGGCAGCAACGGCTGATGGAGGCCGGCATAACGTCGGGCACGGTCGTAGCTCTCCAACGCGATTTCTCGCCCGACGCGACGGCCGCATTCCTTGCCCTGATCGAAACGGGCTGCGTCGTCGTTCCACTGACGCCCGCCACGGTGGCTAAACACGCAGAATACCTGGAGATCGTCCAGGCTGAAGTTGGCATCGTCGAAGACGCGGTGGGCCGCCCGACGATTGTTCGCCTCGCACGACAGGCCGATCACCCGTTGTATGAAACGCTTCGCCAACGCCGCCATCCCGGTTTAGTGTTGCTTTCCTCGGGTACCACGGGCCAACCGAAAGCCGCCGTACACGACATGGTCTCTCTGCTCGAATCATTCAAGGTCGAGCGGCGCAGGTTGCGTGCGATTTCGTTTCTGCTTTTCGACCATATTGGCGGCATCAACACGATGCTCTACATGCTCAGCAATGCGGGCTGCCTGGTCGCCGTGGAAGATCGGTCGCCGGACGCCGTGTTGCAGACGATCGAGAAGCATCGCGTGGAACTGTTGCCCACCACGCCAACGTTTTTGAACCTGATGCTCCTCAGCGAAGCCTACCGACGCCACGACCTGGGCACGCTCAAGACCATCTCCTACGGCACAGAACCGATGCTCGAAAGCACGCTACAGCGGCTCGCCGAGGTGTTGCCGAGCATTGAATTGGTACAAACCTACGGGATGTCGGAGATCGGCATCCTGCGGTCACGGTCGCGGAGTTCGGATTCGCTTTGGGTGAAGCTTGGCGGTGAGGGTTTTCAGATACGCGTGGTCGACGGCATCCTCCAAGTGAAAACTCGTTCGGCCATGCTCGGTTACCTCAACGCTGCCCGTCCAATGACGGACGACGGCTGGTTGATTACCGGCGATCGCGTCGAGGTCGACGGCGAGTACTTCCGTATCCTGGGCCGCGACAGCCAGATCATCAACGTCGGCGGTCAAAAGGTCTATCCGGCCGAAGTGGAAAACGTGATCAGGCAGCTCGACAACGTGGCGGAAGCCGTGGTGTTCGGCGAGGAGAACGCGATCACCGGACAGATCGTTTGCGCGAAAGTCACGCTGCGTCGCGACGAGGACCCCAAGGATTTCAAACGGCGACTGCGGAAGCACTGCCGTGAACGGCTGGAAGACTACAAGGTGCCGTTGCGGATGGTAATCGGCGACGGACTTCGGACATCGAACCTCGTGAAGAAGACAAGAGCGACAGCGGAAGACACCGTAAACGCTTCATCCGACTAAACAAGATCGTTTCACTTTTTTGTGCTCATGGCTACGGTCAACACCAATTCGATCGGACTTTCGCAGCATGCTCAAATCGGCCTGCCCTCGCGACAACGCGCGTTGGCAACGCCGACACTGAATATATTGATTGTGCCACTACTGGCATTCTTCTGGATATCGTTCTTCCTGTTGCAGCGGATGGAGAACTTCACCATCCCGGGCATTGGTCGATTGCCTATGAAACCAGAAGACTTGGCCTTTTGCCTGCTGGTGGTGTGTTCGTGGCGGTTTGTTTTCATGAAAAAGACACTGCTGTTTTGGTTGATCGCAGTCTACTTCCTGATCAGCCCGGTAGTTTATCTGGCGTACTTCGTTGCGGGTACATTCACCGTATCCTACTTCCCGGGTATCGTGGTCAGAGACCTGGGCTACTATCCGTTGATTGCGGTGAAGGAAGTCGAGTTCTTTTACATCGCCTTTTTGATGTATCAGTATGGTGCGACCCATTCGTCACTGCTGAAAAAAATCGTCGACATTTTAATCATTGCCAACATTGCTTACGGTGTCTACGGCATGCTGTCCGGCCAAGTCGGATACTACGGGATCGGTAGTATTACGGACACTGGTTCAGCCATTTCCGGAGGCATTTATTGCCTGGGAACTGTGTGGTTAGATGCACGTGCTGCCGACAGAGATCTACTGGGACCACGGCGGATGTATCTTGCATTGGTGGGGATGGGAATCGCGTGTACACTCGCCACAATTTCGCGGACTTCGGTGGCTGGAATAGCAACCTATCTGCTTTGCCGTATCATCTTCACTGGCCGCAAAGGCATACGGTTACTTGTTTTTCTCGCCCTCGCATCGATTCTTGCTGTGTGTCTTTGGCAATGGGTGGCACCCGAGTTGGATGTTACCGGGCGATTGCAGTCTCGCTTTGCAAAGTCTCAAGACGCAGGAAACGATCGCTTTGCGAAATGGTGTGATATTGTTCTTGAACTACATCCCCTGGAATTGGTTTTCGGTCGCGGCAAGGGCTACGGCAACGTAATCACCGGGGCGTGGGTGCTGGCTGTTGACAGCCAATATGCCCGGCTTCTTGTAGAATGCGGGTTTGTCGGCATGCTGGTTCTGTTCGCAGTCCTTGCCACTATACTTCGCCAGGTTTCGCAGAACAGAGCCCCACCTCCATTAGACGTATCACTTTTCCCTTACGGAGTTTCGCTTTGCGTAGCCATGGCCGTAATGTGCATTCCACTGGAAATGCTTCAGGTCAGTAAGACCGGACAACTGTTCTGGTTGAACATGTTTGCGATCTACGGCGTCAAGCCCCCTCAATACATGAATTGACTGCCATTCTCCAAATCGGATCGAAGCCTAGAAAGGGCTCACCATGAAGTTCGTGGCACGAAAGGAGTCAGCGCCGATGAAAGTTGTTCATCTCACATCCGTTCATCCCGCACTCGACACGCGTATCTTCCAGAAGGAATGCCGTAGCTTGGCAGCGGCCGGATATAACGTTGTGTTAGTTGCACCTAACGACGACAGCCAAACGGTGGACGGCGTGCGGATCCGAGGCATTCCGAAAACTCGCGGCAGATATCGTCGCATGACACAGACGGTCTGTCAGATCTACCGCATCGCTTGTCAGGAGAATGCCGACCTCTATCATTTACATGACCCAGAGTTGCTGCCTTTGGTGCCTTTGCTTCGGCGTCGAGGAAAGGTGGTGGTTTTTGATATGCATGAAACCTATCCCAAACAGATCCTCACGAAATCATGGATTCCCAGGTGGTTGCGCCGCCCGACAGCAGCCGCAATGCGTCTTGTTGAGTCCCTCATTCTTACCAACTTACCAGTCGTGTTTGCGGCAGACTGCGTTGCCAAAGACTATCCCTGGATCCGAAAGAATACGACGGTACTCAATGTACCTTTGCATCGTGAGATGAACACCGTCATTTCACCACGACATGAGGAACCGACACTGGGATACCTCGGATGTATAAACCCTTTGCGCAGTAGTATTACCATGCTAGAAGCCCTCGCTGAGTTGAAAGACGCGGGCTTAACTCCTCGCTTTGAGTTCATCGGTAACATACAGGGCATCAACCACGGCAATGAACTTCAAACCCTCGTGCGCCTTTTGAGATTGTCAAACGTAAGCTTTCGAGGATATACGCCGCCGCGTGAGGCATGGAATCTTGCGGCGAGATGGCACGTTGGACTCTGCCTTTTGAAATCTTCGCCAAACAACATGTTCGCGATCCAAACGAAGATCTATGAATACATGACCTTGGGAATACCGGTACTGGTAGCCTCGTTGCCAGGATGCAAGCAGCTAGTCGAATCCGTGAACTGCGGTTTGGCCGTGGATCCTGACAACCCCAAGGCGATTGCCGACGCAATCCGATGGTTTCTTGAACATCCCACGGAAGCTGCGGAAATGGGAAAACGCGGAAAAGAAGCCGTTGACAACCATTACAACTGGGATCACGAAGCACCGAAGCTACTGAAGTTCTATGAGGAGTTCCTTGGCCATTCCTTGCCATCATCTCACTCCCTCCCGCAATCTCCTCTTGACAATTCGCGTCGAAAACAAACACAAGCCGCATGATTTAATGCCAGAAATATCCAAGGTTGCCGAAGGCAAGGAGCAAAATGAACATTTGGATCCTGAATCACTACGCACGAATGCGGTCCACCTCTGGCATCACAACCCATGGAGTAATTGCCCATTATTTGCAGCAATGCGGGCATTCCATCACACTGTTTCCAGCCGCCTTCAGCCAGCCCCATTTTGGCAACATTGACGTGCCAAAAGGACGACCGTTTATTGATCAGTGGCAGGAGGAGAAGGTTCGGTATCGCTTTGTGCGAACGCGAGCATTTCGCAATACCCTTGGACGATTAGCGAACTGCCGTAGTTATCGCACCAATGTGCCGTACTGCACGGAAGACCTGGAGAAGCCAGATGTAGTCATTGGTTCTTGTCCACATCCTTATGCGGTCGATGCAGCAGGAAGATTCGCGCGCCGTTTCGATGTTCCGTTCCTTTACGAGATTCGCGATATCTGGCCTCAGTCGTTAGTCGATCTAAAAAACCTCTCAAAGATTAATCCTCTCTACTGGCACTTCCGCCAGTTGGAATTACGGGCCTTCCGCCATGCCGATGGCGTGCTTGCCGTCCATCCCGGCATGCCGTATTACGCCGAACAATATGGTATTCCTCTTGAACGGTGCTGCTACGTACCCAACGGCATTGATCCTGAGCTTTATACCACCGTGGCTCCTGCTCCAGAAACGGAGCCCTTTGTGATCTCGTATTTTGGCGTGTTCGGGTCGTTAAACGACCTGTCGACCATCGTGGAAGCCGCTGCGAAATTGCAGGCCGATCCCCGAGGACAAGGTATTCTTCTTCGTTTGATCGGCGACGGCCGCAAGAAGAAAGCCCTTATGCAAAGAGCCGCCAACCTCGGTTTACGAAATATCGATTTTCGTGACCCTGTACCCAAGACTGATTTGGCTGAGCTGGCTCATCAGTCACACGCCTTCATTTTCTCAAACTATTACATGTCTGTGTTGGATAAGTACGGCATGAGCGGCGTGAAGGTGTTCGACTATCTCATGGCCGCCCGCCCGATAGTGTTTGCGTGTAAAGCCTTTTACGATCCGGTCCGGGAGTCAGACGCGGGGATCACCGTCGAGCCGGAGAATCCCGATGCCATGGCCGAGGCGATGATCCGGCTTCGCGATACCTCGGCAGTCGAACGTTGGCAGATGGGGCAGCGGGGACGTGCTTTCGTACAGGAACATCACGATCTATCGATGGTGGCACGACGGTTGGATGGGTTCCTGAAAAAGTTGCTTGCCCAACCCGAGGCACCACAACACGTCCGGAAAGCCGCGTAGGATGGCAAGCACCCGCGAGGAATCCCCCAGCAACAACCACCACCACTGAGGAGCACAACTCCCCTTGACCTGCTGCAACGATTTCCGTAGAGTTTGTCGTCTTTTGGGGGTTCAAACCCTAGCCGCCCAAGAATCTCGATATCGTCTTCAGCTTTTGTGAAAAAGTCATCGGAATTGGGCAGAATCGTTCGTCGTGAAGAGGGCCCACTCGCAAACAGCATAGGCAAAACGCTGCAGCTGAACAAGCAAGGCAGCCCAGGGCAACCACCAAAAGACTTCCGATTCTGAGCAATAAGCAAACATAATCAAGAATTCCAGCCCCACATCCGATAGTGCCTCAAGTTGCCACCTTTCTGCGGCCGATGCGCGCCGTGCGATCGTTCGTCGTATGACGACGAACAGGTTGGCGACCCACGGGAGCATCCGGGGGGCAGCTCGGACGGAATTCAATGCCCGAGGGACAGGGTAAAACCGTATGACATTCGCCGTGGTAATTGCAACACTGGTTGCCTTCGCCGTCACACCCGCGATAGGCTTCTTGGCGTGGCGTTTGAATGCCGTTAGTTATCCAGATGGCCAACGTCGTCTCCACCACCGCCCCACCCCTGTCTGGGGTGGAATTGCCGTTTACTTGGGCTTGGTTGCGGGAATTACGGCTGGCTGTTTCTTCGGCATCGACCCTGCACTGCCGCTGGCGTTGATTGCATCGGCCGGAATCCTTGGCCTGCTAGGCTGTTATGACGATCTTTACGACATGAACGCTCGATGGAAGCTCCTCGGCCAGATTACCGCGGCGCTTCCGCTGGCCATTGTCGGCTACCATCTCCAGCGGCTGACCTTTGCCGGCCGCGTTTATGACGTCGGATGGCTGGGCATCCCGATTACTACGGCTTGGCTCGTGCTTGGCATTAACGCCATGAACCTGATCGATGGGATGGACGGCTTGGCGTCGACGATCGGAATCGCCATTGCCTTGGCCACAGCGATCACTGCCGCCGCACTCGGCATGCCTACCGTCGTATTGCTTTCGCTCGTGTTGTCGGCAGCGCTGGCCGGCTTTGTCTTTTACAACCTACCGCCGGCACGGATCTACCTGGGCGATTGCGGCAGCATGCTTGTGGGGCTGACGTTGGCACTGCTGGCAATGCAAGTAGCTCAAACGACGCCGGGCACTGTAAATCTGACGCTTACGTTTGTGCTCTTCCTTATTCCATTGCTCGATACCACGCTGGCCATCGTGCGGCGCAGTCTACAGGGCCAGGGCTTCATGACGGCTGATCGGGGACACATCCACCACCGCCTGCTCGATCGTGGCTTCAGCACCGCCCAAGCGCTGGCCATTCTCGGTAGTTTCTGCGCCATTACCGGTGCAGTGGGTTATCTGGTAACCGTGGTCGGGCATGAGCTTTGGGCCTGTGCAGGTCTGGCCGCGATGATCCTCCTGGCCATCAACCTGCGATTGCTGGGCCACGAAGAATGGAAGCTGATCTGGCAACGGATGCCCGACATTGGAACCCTGTTCGGCCAGGAGCCAGTGTTCGACGCTCCCACCAAGCGGTTGCCGACGCAAGGCCTGCCGCATAGGCACACGTCGCTTTCTCCTTTGACACATTCTGACGTAGACTCCGCGGCCGAAATGGTCGAACAACATGCCGTTGGACTTGAGAAAACACGATCTGCCGCCTGATTGCAGGAGATTTTTGATTTTGCATTGAAAATGAACCATGGTGCAAACGGATATGCTGTTATCACCGGCCTCCCGTTGGCCGGCTTGGCTCATTTGCCGTGCAGGACCCAATAAAAACCATTTTTCGTGAAAACTCGACAGGAATCCTTGCCGGATTGCTCGGAAGAAAAAATCCCGAAACTGACCTTGATTCCTGCACAGTTTCACCCTAACTTACGCTACCGATTTTTGCCGACAGGCCTCGTGACATTACAGTAGTTCCCGTAAAGGAAACCGGTTCGGCACTCGATAACAGGTTAAAGCCGACGTAACCGGCGCAGCGATTGAAAGCCGCACTTTCCGGGAATACCACAAACTCACCGCGAATCCCTTCCCGCATCAAACCAACCGACTGGTCTAGGGCGGGAGCATAGTTGACTCCAGAAGAATCGATGAAAGCACTCGCCCATCGGGTTCTCGCAAAACGAGATATTCCTTGGTCGCCTAGCTTCACAAACCGCCTGGACCTCAATTCGTCGCGCTGAGCAAGCGATGTGCCATGAGGTTGATCACATGAAATGTCCAGCCTGTTGGGCGGAAAAGGCCTATATTCGTGACGTCCGTAAGGGATGGAAGCGAACGTTAATGAAGTGGTTGCTCATCGTTCCGATGCGATGCCACCATTGTTACCACGAGTTTTATGTGAGTTGGTTTCAGACACTTGGCAAGCAAGTGCAGCCGCGGTTACGGATTGCCCCGGGCAGCCAGTCGCAACGCGCGACGCGGCCCAACCACCAACAGCCAATGGCTTCACCGTATGCGGTCAAGCGAATCCGGGCTCGATCGACAAACCGTGCCGACGCCGCGTGAGCTGACAAGAAAATTGCCGATAACTGAAACCATCCATCCCACTGACGGGCGGCTGAAAATATCCTAGTCGTGTTGTTCGGACATTTTTTACAGTCTCGCAAGTTCCACAACCGATATAAGAGCTGAGTTTACCCCAAAGGGGCTGGAGGAAGCTGACTGGGCTTTGCAGGCTCATCGGAATAGGGGCGAGTGAGACAAACCGGGGCCGGATTGGTCCAAGGATAGATGTTCCAGGAACCTAAATCCAACAAGCAGGTGAGTGAAAGATGAAGAGTGCGATGAGAATCCAAGTTGCTGCTGTGTGGCTGGCCACGGTCGGCCTTTGTATTCCTCAAGTGGCGTTTGCCGCTCAACCCAGTGCAACGGTTGCCGATGTCTCGTTGCATTCTGGTGGTGTGCTCGTCGGACAAGTCGTTACTCCTGAAAGTGCTGCCGTGACCGGCACCACCGTAACGCTTTCCAGCGGCGAAAAGTTGCTCGGCGAAAGCAAGACCGACAAGAATGGCTACTTCGCCTTCTCCGGTCTCAACACGGGTGTTTACCAAGTCGCAGCGGCCGAAGGTCGGGGAACGGTCCGTGCTTGGGATCAGCCCACGGCTCCTCCCGCGGCTCAGCCGGGCGTGCTGGTTGTTGCCGGCCAGGACATGGCCCGCGGCCAGAGCCCCATTTCGGGCTTCCGCAACTTATTGGCCAACCCGGTGGTTCTCACCGGCATTGTGGCCACCGCCATTGTCCTGCCGATCACGCTTTCGCAAGACAACTCCTCCAGCGGTAACTGATCCGCCGGTTGTTTAACGATTCCATCGCATCTGAACATGCCAAACAGTGTACGCCCCTGCAGGTGTTCGCCACCTGCAGGGGCGTTTTCTTTTGGCAATGGATCACGGCCGCCCCGAGCCGCTCGTCGCCCAGATCGCTCTTTTCTTCGCCCCGTGTTTTGGAGACAATACGGGGAAGTGGGTGGTGGAGCGTTTTTGATTTGGGATTTGGTACTTCCTTGGCCATTTGGCATTGGTCATTCCGACTCCCAACTCTGCCGTGAGACATTCGTGTCTGGCATCCCAACCCGGGGGTCCGCATGCAACGAAACCGTGTTGTCGATTATCTGGTCTATGTCGTAGTCCGGTTGCTGATCTGCATTGTCCAGGCAATGCGAATCGAGACGGGACAAATGTTTGCCACATGGCTGGCGTGGCTATTCGGCGACGTATTGCGCATTCGCCACAAGGTGGTCGACGAGAACCTCGCCCACGCGTTTGCCCACTTGACCCCGGCAGAGCGTTGCCGCTTGTCGCACGGCATGTGGGAGCATCTTTTTCTGCTGGTGCTTGAAGTTGCTCACGCTCCGCGGAAGCTTCACGAAACGAACTGGCGCCACTACGTGAAGCTAAAAAACGACGCCACGCTGGTACAACTGATGCTCACCGACCGGCCCACGCTGATCGTAACCGGCCACTACGGCAATTTCGAGCTAGCCGGCTTCGTGATGGGAATCCTAGGATTTCCCACCTACACGGTCGCCCGGACACTCGACAACCCATATCTCGACCGGTTTGTCCACCGTTTCCGCGGGGCCACGGGCCAATTCATCATTCCGAAAAACGGCGGCTTCGAGCAGATTCTCGACGTCGTTAATCACGGTGGCACGATGGCCCTGCTGGCCGACCAGTACGCCGGCCGCAAGGGCTGTTGGGTCGAGTTCTTCGGCCGTCCGGCGTCGGCCCACAAGTCGATTGCCCTGTTGGCCGTACAGCACGATGCGCCAGTCGCGGTCACCGCCTCGCGCCGATTAGACAAACCGTTGACCGTCGAGTTAGACGTAGCCGCCGCTCTGGACCCTTGCGACGACTGCCCGGAGACATCCAGCATCAAAGCCATCACGCAGTGGTACACCAGCGTTCTGGAGCAGTGCATCCGCCAAGACCCCACGCAATACTGGTGGCTCCACCGCCGCTGGAAAGGCGACCCAAACGCCCGCCGGAAACCACGCCACAAGAAGGCCGACCAAAACAAGGCCGCCTGACCCGAGCAAACGGTCACTGCTTCGTCGAGTCGGAGACTCCCGAGTTGGATGCCGCTGGCCGCTTGTCAGCCAGTGCCGAACACAGGCATGCAAGCTGCCCGTGGCACCCGAAAATCAAAATTGACAAAGCACTAGTTTTTTTCCTGGTTCCCAAGCTCCAGCTTGGGAACGAGCAAAGACATCCGGGCTAGTCTTTCGCCGGCGGCGTGTGGCTCTTGCTTTCGCCGTTGCCTTCGGTGGTCTTGATCCGCCGAAGTTCCGCTTCGAGCTTGGCACGTTCGATCGTGTACGAAGTTTGCACGCGGCCGAAGTGGTAGTGCGTGGCCCAAATGTCGGTCAGCGCCAACAGACTGATCCAAAGCACCACCACGGCAACGCCCCCCCAATAGATCACCACGATCATCAGCGGCAAGATCGGGTACTCGATCCAGTGACCCACGATCAGGCCCACGGCCAATACGCCTAACATGCTGCTGGTTTGCATTCGCCGACGATACTGCCGTCGGCAGAAGTCGCGGTCTTCCGGCGAGAGATCTTCCAACTCGGCTCGATGACGTGCTCGAAGGTGTGCGCCCATCATCATGGCCGCCACCAGAAGCAACAACAGCGAAAATAACAGAGTGGGGAGAAAATTCACTTCGCTTCCTGCAACCATTGGCGGATTACCCAGCCCACCTTGGCCAAGCTCAACGCCGAGCATTTGTCGGGCGTGTCGCCCTGCGTGTGCCAGGGCGGGTAGTCGAAGTCGATCACATCGATACAAGGAATCCGGCCGATGTTATGCACCGGCAGATGGTCGTCGCGAATGGCATGACGTTTTTTCGGCACGAACTCTTTCACACCTGACCGTTGCGCAATTGCCCACAGGTGCTCGACCAGCGGCCGCGTATCGCGCCAGCCGTAGCTATTACGCTCGTAGTAGAGCTGCAAATCGCTGTCGCCGATCATGTCCAGCAAGATGCCCCATCGATATCGATACGGCGGTGGATTGCCAGCGTAGTCCCGGGCGAAGTATTCCGAGCCCAGAAAAAACCGCCCATTCTCGTCGAAAATGAACTCTTCACCATCGAAGAGCACAAAGTCGACGCCATACTTCGTGTCCAACCGGTTCATGTCGTGGGCCAACTCCATCAACAGCGCCACGCCGCTAGCACCGTCGTTGGCACCCACGAACAGCCCTCGCGGATTGCGGCGGTCAAGCATCGGGTAGGGTAACGTGTCGTAATGGGCACACAACAGCAAGCGTTCTTTGCGCTCGGGATGCCAACGGATAATCATGTTGGCCATCGGCACCAACACATTAGGGTCCTGCGGGTGCCGCACGCGAAACGTCTGAAACTCGACCTTACCGCCCAACTTTTCGAAGTGGTCTTTCAACAACTGCTGTTGTTTGAACATCCCTTGCGAGCCACTCGGCCGCCGGCCTATCGCGCAGAGTTGCTTGAGATACTCGTACGCCCGGGTGCCGTTGAAGGGGATATCTTGCAGCCGCAGTGGCGGAACGGCGCCTTCAGCGTGTCCGTTTTGCCCACGCCGCCCCAGCAAAATTAACGCCGCAAAGACCAAGCCACCAAGGATTGCAGCCGTCGCCAGAAAAATGGTTCGACGAGAACGACGACGCGGTGCGACATCGCGGGCCAGGGCAGACTCCGTCGCGGGGGTCTTTTGCGGTGCCATCAGAGAAATGCCTTCGTACAGTTGTGGCAAAGGGGGATCTCGTGCTGTCGGGCTTCGCGGTGCTGAGCACGGACCCGACGGTAAGCCTCATTCTGGAAGATATCGCGAATCGAGGTTCCCGGTTCGAGTTTTCCGAGTACGTGTTGGCCGTCGTAGTCCAGGCAGCACAAGGCCACCTGGCCGCTGGCCAACACGGTAAATGTTCGCCAAAGCCGCGAGCACGGCTTACGGACCTTGCCCGGTGCCGGACACTCACCCTCTCCGTGCCAATTGTGGATCTTGCCAAAAGAGAAGCCGTCGACGATCTTCTCCAAAGTATTCATGGTACCCTGCCTGTCGGTAGTACTGCAACAGGCCACCAGAATCCGCATCGACGACTGCTTCTCGTTGCGTAATTCTACCAGCCGGCGGACATTGTCGACCACGGCATCGAATTTCAACGGCACGCGGATCTTCTCGAATTCTTCCCGCGTGGCGCCGTCGAAACTGATTTTAATCTCGTCCAGGCCGGCGTCGATCAGGCCGCGGGCACGATCTTCGGTAATCAACGAGCCGTTGCAGAAGATCTTCACCTTGGACACCCCCCGCTGTTTGGCATAACGCACCCGATCTTCCAGGTGTTTGTCCAACAGCGGCTCGCCGAAATTGTGCAGATGGACCTCTTTGCAACCACACTCGCCGCACTCGTCAATCGTACGGCAATACAGGTCGTCGTCCATTCGCTCGATCGGTCGCTTCAGATCCTTGTGCGGGCAGATCACACAGCGTGCATTACAGGCATTGGTCGTTTCGATACGAACTACCGCCGGAAAATCTCCCATTGCCAGGTCATAGGCCATGCCGACAATCCGGCAGGCCGCTTTCGACGAAAGCGTGTTCATCGTGCGCATCGATAGATTCTCGGGAGGGGGACGTATTGGGGCCGATGGGAGTGTAGAAGGTTGCCGTCCACAAGTAAAGCCCGCTGCGATACCCCATTGGCGCTTGCATCGCTAATGAGCGGAAGGCGACCAACGAGAGCCTGGGTTTCCAGGCGTTCGGCTTTCCGAAGCGGATCATTTTCAATGCAAGCATCAATAATAATCACCGCAAACTCACCGGCGATCTTCGGCGGGCAGTCCTGTCATCCGTAGCCCTCCCTTGATGGCCGCTTCCACTAGCTTGCGCAACTTCTGGTCTTTCGGGCGGCGCTGCAGACACCATTGCAGGTGGGTGGCCGCTTCTTGATGGCGTCCCGATTTATGAAGACATCGGCCCAACTGGTAATGGGCCTGATAGTGTGTGGTATCGCGGTTGACAGCCTCCTGCAGGCATTGCAACTGGGCGTCGATTTGCTCCAAGCCGCCGAAAGCCGCCGCTGCCTTCAGGAGCCAATCGGTTGCTTCCGCCCCGCGATGCTGTTGGGCTTCTACGATGCACGCGTTTGCATAGTGGCGCCGCGCGATGGCCAATTGTTCGGGCTCGCCCCGGTCTTGGTAACATCGAACCACGTAGCCGAGCGACCGGGCGTCAGGCTGGAAGGTTTCAACCAGAAAATCCGCTGAAAGCTGAGGAGCGAGCAGTTTGATGAGTCGTTGCTGATGCACTCGGCCAGCATGGAACGACGCCTTCCAAAGCTCCAGCGCGCGGTCTGGTTCTCCAGCCAACAGCCCAGCGGAAAACAAAACGTCGCCGTGGTAGGGACGCACCTTGAGGCCCTGGGCAATGTAAGCCGCCGTACCAGGCCCCTCGCAACCTTCCAGAAACGCCAGATCGGCCAAATAGACATAAGCTTCGCCGTCGAGCGGATTGCAGCGTACGGCCCGATGGGCGTGCTCCAACGCCGCGTACAGGTGCCGTCCTCGCTCGGCAAATGCGCGACCGATCCACGCACGAATCGCCTCGGTCGACTCGAACTGCGACTGGTTAACCGCATCGCGAACCTGCTGAAGCGTCATGGGACAGACGTCGGTAGCGTCGTGGTAATCGAATAACCGCAGATGAACGGCCGCCAGCTTGGCGTGAGCTTGCGTATGGTCGGGAAGTCGCCGGACGACCTGTTCGAGTTGCCCGACAATCGCTTCGAGCGATGCTCGTTCGTCTTCGAGCTCCCGCCCTCGATCGACGGTTCGGCTCAGTACCAGATAGCGATTCCAGTACGGCTCTGCCTGAAGCACGGCCAACCGGTTTTGTAGTAGGAAAAAACCAACGAAGACCAGCAAGCCCGTGGCGACGATCCACACCGGACGCCCGAGCGTTACCGCAGTGGCCGGCGAAGTTGCGTCAGGCGATTCGTCGTGGTCACCGCGGTCGCCGTAGTCTGTCTGCGACGACGGCGGTTGCGACAAACGTTCGATACAGGCAGCCAAGAGGACGGGAACAACCATGCAACCGGGGATGTACCAGACGAAGTCGAACAACGAGTGCACGAAACTGGCGGCCAAGCTTCCGGCAATAGCGGCGACGCACAAGATTGTGCGACGTGAATCGTCACGTTTGAGAGCCTGGAAACACCAATAACCGCAAAGCCCACCAGCAATAAGAACGAGAAACAGTCCGGCGGCACCACCTTCCAGGGCCGTTTGGATGTAGCCGTTTTCGGCGTGCGTGAATTCCATCCGCTGGGAGGTCTCCGCATTGGCCAAATACATTGGATAAACTTCGCGATGGCTTCCCAAACCCGTACCAACGGCGGCGTAGTCGGCGATTCCTTTGAGGTCGGCCGTCCAGATTTGTCGTCGGCCGGCCCGACCGTCGAGCGTTTCCATCGAACCAAAGCTTTCTAGCCGTTGAGTAACGGTTTCGTGGCCGAAGATCAACAAGCCCACCGCAACCAGTAAACCGGCTCCAGAGAGCCCTAGCATCATCCGGCGGCCAACCATTTTCGCCCAATAAAGAATGGCCAAACTGACCAGCATCGCCACGAGCATGGCAATGGCACCACCGCGTGAAAGCGATAGCAAACCGGCGAAAACGGCAATTCCCAGGCCCATCGCTCGAAGCCAGGTATCGTTTTCCACGGTGGCGGAATTGCCAAACCCGGCTGCCTTTGAGTGGCGATGACGCTCGGGCTTAGCGAAACCAGAGAACAACCACCAAATCAAGGGTCCAACCCCTAAGGCAATGAACTGCGCGAAGTGGTTGCGATTCGTGAAGCTCCCCGACAGCCACATATCGGGATTGAAGCAAGCATGGTCATAGCACCAAAGAAACTTGCCGTTACTGACAAAGCGTTGGGCCAGACCCTGGACGGCCAAAACAACCGTAGCAATGGCCATCCAGCGGAGCAAACGCTCGACATCAGCCGTTTCCCGCACCCGTTGCGACGCCGTGATAAACAGCAATACAAAGGCCACAACCAAAATCAGCGCATCGCGAGTGGCAGCGGGCGTAAGCGATATCGTCGACCACGTACCCAGTGTTATAGAGGTATCTCCGGCGGCACCCCACATCGGCAAAATCTGGGCAATCTTCGGGGAAAGCATTTGAAGAATACCGGCAGGCAGGCAGACCAATTGAAGACCGATCAGCAGTACGACAACCACCAACAAGGGTGTGGTCGCCGAGCGTCTCCAGACTGCCGACGCACGCAGGCTCTGGCATGCCGTCCAGCAGACGGTAACGCCCAGCGCTAGCGCAACAAGGACAAACTGCCCCAAGGCGACTCGGCCACCGAGAATCAGTGGTACGAGAAAAACCGTAGCCACCAAGCCCAGATCGACGACCGAAAGCAGCATCTGCTCGATCGAACCGGATGGGGCAAGTGAAGCATCGCTTGACGAGCGCACCCGATACGACCGAGTACGATGTCGATGCCGATGCGCGCTGGTGGCCGTCATTGCCTTCGTTCCCGATGCAGTTACGCCGCTCGCCGTATGATTTGCGGCGGTTGAAGCGGTGTTTCTGCCCAATCGTCTTCCTCGTTCTCGTAGGCAATCTCGTTGCCCGGCTCGTCATCGTGGCCATAACTGTAGCTATAGCTGTAGCCGTAGCCATAGTCGTAGCCGTAGTAGTCTTTCTCGTTTTCGTTGGCCAGACGGTTGATAACCACGCCAAGGACCTTGATACCCAAGCCAGAAAAACTCTCGGTGGCCCGAATCACGACGCGTCGACGGTTCTTCTCGGGTTGCAGGGCCAACAACACGCCGTCGACCAGCCGGCCAATGATGGCCGTATCACTGACCAGAGCCGGTGGACTGTCGACAAGAATCTGGTCGTAATGCGTTTCTGCCCAGGAAAGCAGTTCCGAGAACCGGGCACTGCCAAGCAATTCCGTGGGGTTAATCGGCCGAGGCCCGGAGGGGATAACATCGAGGTTCGTGGCAATCGACGGGAAAACGTTCTCGGCCACGGCTTGGTCGATAGGACCAACACCACGCAGCACAACGGAGAGGCCCTTGGGTCCCTTCAAATCGAGCAATGGCGTGAGACCGGGACGACGCATGTCGGCGTCGATCAAAAGCGTTCGCTTGCCCGACTGGGCGTAGGCCACGGCCAGGTTCGAGACGAGCGTTGTTTTTCCATCGCCCGGTTCGCTACTAGAAACGACCAACCGTTGGGCGCCACCTTCGGTGAAAGCCAACGCCGTTCGCAGCGTACGGAAGGATTCGGTCTCGGCGGCATTGGGACGAACGTGAACGTGGACCGCGTCAATCCCGCAATCGGCTACGGGATCCATGCGGCGGATCATGGCCAACACGGGAACGCCCAATTCAGTGCGGATTTCCTCTGGTGAGCGGAAGTGATCGTAAAGCAACTCCTGCAGATACACGATGACCAAACCAACCGCCGTGCCTAGAAAAAGCGACAACAACGCGACGATGTGCGGTTTGGGCCAAACCGGACCGGTGGGAACTTGCGATTCGCTGAGCACCGACGTTCGCAAAGCGCCGTTCTCTTGCCCCAAGTCGAGGTCCGTATAGCGTTGCAGAATTACATCGTAGAATCCTCGCAGGCGGTTCAAGTCGAGTTCGAGCGTTTCCAGCTTGGCCATCGTGTGGTCCATTTCGATGGCCGCCTGTTTTTCCTTTTCATAGCTGGCATAAATCGACTGCTCATGAGCGATGGTCTTATCGAGCTTCTGCCGTGCCATTTGCTCCAGCATAGGAGCAAGCTCCTGGTTGCTGGCCTGACGAAGCTGTACGCGTTCGATTTGCTGTTGAAACCGCAGGTATTGGTCGGCCACCTGGATCCGCTGTTCCAACTGGCGGATTTTGTGATGAGCCGGACCGTAGTGCTCCAGCTTGGCTTGGAGTTCCGCTTTGTCGATGAACAACTGCTGTTTGACTCGCGAAGTGGTGCTGGCGTCGTTCGACGACAGTCCGATAGCATGCGAAATGACCTGGCTTCCGACATCGCTGACCATCTCCAACGCAAACTGCTGAAGATCCTCGCCCTTGGCAATGGCTTGTTGAATAGCAACGACTTCCGCCTGGGCAGAGAGACGTTTTTCGTGGGCAGCGATCAGCGCCTGGTTGAGTTCGACCACCCGCTCCATGATCACATTGACATCGCGATTGCCTCCACGCAACACGAGATCCTTTGCGCGGGTGCGAATATCTTGTTTTTCCTGTTCTTTCTCTCGCAATTGCTCTTCGAGCGAGGTCTTCTCCTTCGTCAGTATCTGAAGAATCTCACCCGTCTGGCTCTGGTACAGGTTGTTCATAAAATCCAGGTAGGCCGTCACCATGCTGTTAACCACGGCGAATGCCGCTTCGGGATCCTGCGAACGGTAACCCACTTCAAGGATGTTCGTGCTCTTGACGACCGAAACATTGAGGTTCCGACCGAGGATCTTCGGCCACGCCTCACGCGGGGAGCCCGCCAGATCGAAACGGCCTTCGGGAGGAAGCGAAGTCAGAGCCTGATTGATAACCGCTTCGCTGACAAACAGATTGCGGTACGTGGTCATCAAGTCCTGAGTTGACTTGCCCGCTTGCATTTCTGGCGTCCAGTCGTCGCCGGTGTGCAATACCAGGAGTGTTGCTTTCGACTCGTAAACCCGAGGCGTCGTCGAATAGTACAATACTCCCAACAGTGCGCTGACGACGAGCGCAACGAACATCACCTTCTTGCGAAAGCGAACCGCTCGCAAGAATCGCAACATCGCATGCAGCGAAAGCGCTTCGGCCGGGGCTTCAAGTGTAGCATTCGGATTGGATAGCGGACTAGACATATGCCGTGCAATTCACCTTGATCGACTGGTCAACTCTGCGGTCGGAAACTGGACTCACGGTGGCTTTAAGGAGCTTCTGCGTGGACGAACGACGATCAGAACGAAAGCAGACTGCCGCCAATTCCGAAGCGGAGCACGCGTGTTGCTATGTCGAGCACCACGGTGGGCAAGGTCTGTTCCACGCTTACGATATCGCCAGGAGCCAAACGGATATTCTGCTCGGGATCCTGTTTGGCGGCGCTGATGCTTACATTGATTACGGCCCGCTCGTCGTTCTGTGGGTTCTTGCGAATCACCAGGACCTTGTCTGCCGCCTTGGACGACAGCCCGCCCGCTTCGGCAACTGCGCCAATCAAGCGAAGCTCATGGTTCACAGGAAATTCATAGGCCCCTGGCTTACTGACCAACCCGACCACTTGAACCGGATCGGGCACTCGCCGTTCGACACGTACCACGGCACCGTCTTGCAGGTAGTAACCACCGTTGACTTGAGTGGCCGCGTCGGACAGATTCAAGCAAACCACGTGCGCGCCGTCGATCGGCTCCGTGGCGCTGGTCTGTTGAACGGGCCAGGGGCTCGACGTCGGGTCTGAGGCCAAACGCGAAGGTGAATTCGGCTGGCGAATTTCCACCTTAGTACCCGCGTCGTCGGCCAAACCACCAGCCGAGACCAAAGCGGCCAGAAGGTAACTGGAATTGCGGGGAAGATCGTGAATCCCCGCCTCTTCCACTGCGCCCACCACCGTCACCCGATTGACACGATGACGGTCGATATTCACCGTAACGGTCGGACTGCGATACAGCCCACGGGTAATGCACGCTGAGACAATCTGCTGTTCGGCCTGCACCACATCGAGTCCGGCCAACTCCAAGGAGCCGATTTCTGGCAACGTAGCCATTCCATCGTCGCCCACCCGAGCGTAAAAATTGGTTACTGCGGTGGCGTCGAGTCCCGCGGCCACGGATACCCGAATCAGGTCGCCCCGGTCGACCATGTCGTTGCGCACCGGCGGACCACCGAAATTCGACAGATCGACCGTCTGTGCGTTTTCCACTACCGGGGCATTGTATTCTACTGGCAGGGTCTTCGCCGTATAGCTTCTCGCTCCCGGGCAACCAGCGACTACCAACACCAATAGGCCAGCCACAATCAACGAGGTCGCTTTTTTCAGACAACGATGGGTTTGGCTCATCGACGAACTTTGAACTTGTAAGGACAAACCGGAAAACAACTTACTGATTCGCCGGGTCGCCCTAAGGGGAATGTCGTGGTGATTAACCGGAACGTGCGGTGCGACGTTCCTCCCTACAATGTTGAAACGGTGGGAGGTGCTTTTCTTCGTCTCCTTAGCCCAGCTCTTGCCGGCAACGCGCGTGGTGGTCTTGTTGATGCTTGCCAATAGGCAAGGTTCAACAATGAACAATAATGCTCTCAACAATGGACCGCTCGGCTCCTTCATCCCTGGCGGGACGACCGGCGCAGACTCTCCGGCACTGTTGCGGGCGAACCATACTCGAAAGGGGAAGGGTACGTCGAGGTCAGTTTACCCCGGCTTCGATGGTAATTTCTGAACGGCTTCGCCCTTGACGTGCCAGGGCCGAATTTCTACCCTACCGCGTCATTTTGGTAGAAGCCCTCGGGAAACCACCGTCCGAGGGGGTAACCCATTGCCGGCTTTTCGACAGCCTACGATGTATCTCACGTGGCCTTCCTGCGGTGCAACGTTACGCATACGCGGCCACGCCAGCGACCCATCGCGTTGTTGAAGCCAGTCCGAAAGGCAGAAAGTCGATCTCATGACGTCGAAATCCAATCCGAACGTCGAAAAAGTCCCCACCGCAGGCGTCCCCCTGCTCGATCTGTCGCGACAGCACACCCCCCTGGCCGATGAAGTGGCCGCCGCGCTGGCCGATGTTTGGAAAAGCGGCTGGTTCGTGCTCGGGCCTCCGGTAAAACAACTCGAAAAAGATCTGGCCGAATACTGCGGCGCCCGGCATGCCGTGGGCTGTGCCTCGGGAAGCGATGCCCTGCTGCTCGCGCTGATGGCGCTCGACACGGGCCCCGGCGACGAGGTCATTGTGCCCAGTTTCACATTCTTCGCCACCGCCAGTGCGGTCACTCGGCTGGGTGCCACGCCCGTGTTCGCCGACATCGACCCGGATACCTTCAATATCGATCCGGCCGACATCCAACAGAAAATCACCCCGAAGACCAAGGCCATCATCCCCGTCCATCTCTTTGGCCAGTGTGCCGCGATGGACGAAATCTGCCGTACCACCCAAGAGGCGGGCCTGCGGGTAATCGAAGATGCCGCCCAGGCAATCGGGGCCGAATTCAAAGGCTGTCGGGCAGGCGCGATTGGCGATATCGGGTGCTTCAGCTTCTATCCGACCAAAAACCTTGGCGGCGCCGGCGATGGCGGCATGCTCACTGCCAACGACGATGAACTGGCCGACCGGCTCGATCTTCTACGCGGTCACGGCATGCGACCTCGCTACTTCCACTCGGCCGTAGGCATCAACAGCCGGCTCGATTCGTTCCAGGCCGCCATCCTCAACATCAAGATGAAACACCTCGACCGCTGGACCGAAATGCGGCAAACGAACGCCCAGTGCTACACCGAATTGTTCACTGCCGCGGGCCTGGACGGCGAAATCGGTCTTCCCTCTCAAACCCCCAACTGCCGCCACGTATGGAATCAATACGTGGTCCGCATCCGTAATGGCCGCCGCGATGAGCTTCGCCAGTTCCTCGCCGACGCCAAGATCGGTGCCGAAATCTACTATCCCTTGGGCCTCGATCAGCAAGAGTGCTTCCACCACCTCGGCTACCGGCCCGAGGATCTACCCGAAACCACCCGAGCGGCCGAGGAAGTCCTGGCACTGCCGATCTTCCCTGAATTAACCGCCGAAGAACAGCAACGGGTAGTCGACCGGATCGCAGCCTTCGTCCGGCCAACCACCGGCGGCGGCCACTCGATCCCCAAGCCGAAGTTCCTCGCCCGTTCGACATCGCGCAGCACAACGCCCCACGACGAATCAAAGTAAGGTGTGTGCTTCGCACGCACGCGGGCAAAACGTCGTAGTCGAACCAAGAAACGAATCGGGCCGCAGGGTTCTATCCTGCGGCCCGATGTTTTTGTGTGTTTCGCACTCGGGGCACTCGGGGTCAACTCTTGACACTTGACACCCAGGGCACGATGCCCTGGGTGTCAAGTGTCAAGAGTTGACCCCTAATTCTCTACTCTTCGCCGTCATCCAACAGGTTCTGGCTCTTGTATTGCTCGGGCCGCGCACGGTCGCGGCGCCGGGCCATGCGGCAGACGCATAGCATCCCCAGGCAAATACCCAACAGCACCACGCCGTAGGACATCGCCCAGGATCCGCCCCCGCTCGGCGTTTCTGGTTCGGACCTCGCTGCCCAACACACCAACGGTGCGGCCAGCCATATCCAGGCTGCCGTCAGCAACAAGCCTAAGATGCGAATAGCAAAAGAAATACGGCTTTTCATGGCCACATGACCAGCAAGGACATTTGGGAGAATTAAGAAAACGAGGGCACCTGCGACAACAGCGTAGCCCGTCTGCGACCCCTCCATTGTAAACGGCCAGGAGCTGCCTGGAAAGAGTTCGGCCGAGCGCTATTCGGCCGCCGATTCGCTCGCCCCAATTCCCAACACCTCGTCCAGCGGCTGGGCCAAGCGGCGGAATTCGGCCGTGGGCATGGCTACCGTGTCCCAGCGGGGTGAAATCTGGTGGGCCCAGGCGGCGTAATCCTCTAGCCGCACGGCCACAAAGGCGTAGATCGCCTCGCGAAAAGCAAACAACCGGTCTTCCGGCAGCGGGGCCCGGTCGCCCAACACATGGTAGGCAAACACGAACAGCCCCAGAAAGTCCTTGCCAAAGAGTTGCTCCCATTGGGCCAGACTACGGACGTCGTCTGCCGTGGACCAGTTCTTCCAGTACTGCTTGGTTTCGTCGCCGCTGGGAAACCGGCGACCTTTGACGTCGATCAACCAGCTTCCGCCCTCGGGCGCGGAGACGATGAAGTCGAGGTTCTTGATCGAGGCCCCATCGGCCAGCACACTCCGCTTGGCCTCATCGACCGCCACATACGGAATCCCATTCGCCCGCAGGTAGGCCTCCAACGCCGCTTCGTAGTGGTTGTCGCGGTTGGCCATGGAACCCAAGCAACATGACAACGATGACTGCGGAAATCCAAAATCTCAACAACGCATGTGTGCCACCAAAGATGCGATCCCTAGATTTTATTGATGCTTACATTGAAAATGATCTGCTTCGGAAAGCCGAACGTCTGAAAACCCAGACTCCCGTTGGTCGCCTTCCGCTCATTAGCTTTGCAAACGTCAATAGTCGCTACACCGGCAAGATTTCTTTCACCGCGGCAACCACCCCCGCCGCGTCCTCGCCCAGCGTCACGTCCTGCTGCCCACCACTTTGCAGGTCTTTTACTTGGATCGTGCCGGCCTCGAATTCGTTGTCGCCGGCGATTAGTGCGATGCGGAAACCGCGACGGTCAGCGTATTTCAGTTGTTGGCCGAGCTTCTTCGGCTCGGGGAACAGTTCCACGGCGATGCCCGCCCGACGCAGCGATGCCGCTAGCTTCAGGTAGTCGTGCAGGCGGTTCTTGTCGAAGTAGGCGATCAACACCGGGGCGGGCGTCGAAACCTTGTCGATCATATCCAACTCTTCCATGGCGGCCAACAAACGATCCAGCCCGAGCGAGGCCCCGATGCCGGGCAATTCCTGCTTGGTATAAAGACCCGCTAGGTTGTCGTAACGGCCGCCGGAGCATACGCTACCGATGTTGGGCAGCGCGTCGAGAAACGTTTCGAAGACCGTACCCGTGTAGTAGTCGAGCCCCCGGGCGATGGCCACGTCGAGCGTGAGACACTTCGGCGATACGCCACCGGCGCAAGCCCCGTCGACAATCGCCTTCAGCGCGGCCACGCCGGCTTCGCCCGTTTTGTTGCCTTCGACTAAAGGGGCAAGTTGCTCGAGTACCTGGTCGCACGTGCCGGCAATGGCCGCGAGTTTGAGGATCTCGCTGGCCTGGGCCTCGGAAACACCGGCCGTGGCAATCATTTCGCGAGCCACCTTGGCCGGGCCGATTTTGGCCAATTTGTCGAGCGAGCGCAGCACGGCGGTCGACTGCTCAGCCAAACCGAGCTTTTCAAGCACGCCGTTGAGCACCATGCGGTTGTTCAAGTGGATGGTAAACTGCTCGAAGCCAATCGCTCGAAACAGGTCGTGAATAACCAGGGCCGTTTCGATGTCGGCAGCGATCGAGCGTGTGCCGATCGTGTCGAAATCGCACTGCATGAACTCACGGTAGCGGCCACGCTGCGTGTTTTCACCCCGCCAGACCGTGGCGATATGGTAACGCTTCAGCGGCGTGCCGATCTCGCTGACGTGCTGGGCAGCAAATCGGGCCAAGGGTACGGTCAGGTCGAACCGCAAGCCGACCCAGCGGTCGCCGTGGTCCTGGAACTTGTAGAGCTGCTTGTCGGTTTCGTCGCTCCCCTTGCCGGCAAGGATCTCCAGGTACTCCAGTGCCGGCGTGTCGATGGGGCTAAACCCGTAAGAACGGTACACCCGGCGTGCCGTGTCGATGAGTTGTTCGCGGGGAATCATCGCTTCCGGCGGATAATCGCGGAAGCCCTTCAGCGTGCGGGGAGTAATCAGTTGCGGTTTGGTCACAGTTTCAGATCTATGATTTGGAATTTGGGATTGATGATTTGGGATCGGCCGCTTGCGGCTTCGCCCGCCATCGTGGCTTGTTTTCATTTCGGCGACGGGCTGCGAAACGATTGTCCCTTCCGGGGCCCGAGCAGCGCTTCGGCATACTCTTCGATTTGCTCGGGCGTTTCCCAGTAGTGGTCGTAAACCCAATCGTCTTCGTATTCGCAGTTCTTGGTCGTGTAATCGCGGCAGATTTGAGGCCGCGTTTCGTAGATGCCGCAGAGATTGTCTTCGCCCAGGTGTTTGCACTTGGTGTGAACCAGCAAATACCAGCAATCGTCTTCGATAAACACCGTGGCCCGAGCGTGCAACAGGTACCAGCGGATGAAATCGAAGTCTTTCCAGTTCTCAGGCGGATCGATGGGCAAGGCGAAGTACCGACAACACTTGGCCGTGCAATACGTGCACAACACCTCGTCTGCTTGGAGATCCTCGCGATGAGGCTTGTTTCGCTGATCCAGCACCGGCAGTTCGGCAACCGTGAGTCCGTCCATTTTGGCGTCCGTTTATCTATCGTTTGAAGGCAGGTGATGTTTTTGCAAATAAGATCCTTGCCACGACCGCCCCTCACCCGGCCCCTCGCCCCCTGAGGGGCGAGGAAAGGAGTTTTTGAAGCACATTCTTATCGATGTTTGCATTGGAAATGATCGCTTCGGGAAGCCGAACACCTGGAAATCCAGGCTCCCGCTGGCCGCCTTCCGTTCATTAGCTATGCAAGCGTCAATAGGATCGACCGAAAAAAACTTACTGGTTCACCGAGCCGTGCTTCTCGACGGCCCTCGCATTTCGCCTTGAAAAAACGGAAAGTTATTTTTCGGCCACGCCTTAGACTAGCAAGTTCAGGGGGAATGGAAAAGCCCCGACGATTGACTGCCCCGTTGGCGCTTCTCGGGGTTACCTGATATCCTCAAAGATTGACGATCTTGCCGATTCCCGACTGGCGACGAAAAATCCGTTGGCGGCAAGACCAGCAGACAGGAAAACCATTTCGTGAAGCCCAAAAAGAAACCGCACCAGGACCCGCCGGGCAAGTCCACACAGCGCAAGCTGCGTTTCGACTCGGCTCACCCGTCGGTTCCCCGGCCCATATTCCGACGCCTGGACGAAAAGCGCCGCGACGACTGACCCGCCCCTTTTTCGCACTCTCAGCAGGCCAACCCGATGCCGCCGATCCTCGCCTTTCGCCACGTTCCCCACGAAACCCTGGGTACCATCGAAACCTCGCTTGCCCGGGCTGGCCTGGAGTATCGCTACGTCGACCTGTTTGACGCAATGCCTGAGCGGCCGGCGATGGAAGAGGCTGCGGGCCTGATCGTTCTTGGGGGGCCAATGAATGTCGACCAGATCGACGAGTACCCCTACCTCGGGCCGGAGGTTGGCTGGATCCGCCAGGCCGTCGATGCCGGCTTGCCCGTGCTGGGGATCTGCCTCGGTTCGCAACTGATCGCCAAGGCCCTTGGCGCCCGGGTGCATCCCAACGGGACGAAAGAAATTGGCTGGTACGATATCGAGCGAACGGCCGCAGCGCAGAGCGATCCGTTGTTTGGCAACTCGTCGCCCGATGGCTCACCGCCCGGCGGATCGTCCCCCGACAACCCGGCGACCGGTGATGCCATGGCCGGCGACGTGGCCACCGTTTTCCAGTGGCACGGCGATACGTTCGACCTACCCCACGGTGCGGTCCAACTCGCCCGAAGCGGGCTCTGCGAGAATCAGGCCTTTCGCTACGGTGATCGAACCTGGGGATTGCAGTTCCATCTGGAAGTTACCGCCGAAATGGTCGACGATTGGCTCGACGTGCCAGAAAACGCCTGCGAAGTTGCCGCCCTGGAAGATGTCGATCCCCAGGCCATTCGCGAGCAAACGCCCGTGAAATTGGCCGAGATGGAAACCCTAGGCCGTGTGGTCTTCGACCGGTTTGCCGCAATCTGCCGGGCCGGATAGAGAAGGCACGGCACCCGCACGTCTACGTTCGCCGGAGCACTAGGGAAGTTCAGCCGCGACTTCCGAGGCACTCGACTCGACTTCCACATAGATGACCTGGCCGCGTGGATGGTGTACGACACGCGACTGCGCGACCAGCGGCGCTGTCCGAGGCGGGGCAGGAGTGGGCTCGCCGAATACCACGGTCGGCTTCGACTCTGCTGACGGCACCGATCCTTCGGACGGCACGTAACCCGAGCGCCCATGATCGACCGTCGGCGCCGTTTCGGCAAGTTCGGTGCATACGGCCGTTGGTTGCACAGCCGGGCAGTTCGACACAGTACCGCACTGCTCACAGCCGCACTGCTCACAGCCGCACTGCTCACAGCCGCACTGTTCACAGCCACACTGTTCATGGCCGTCGCCAAATGTCAAAGCCAAGCAGACACTCAGCAGCAACACGGGCAATGCAAGTTTCAGACTCTTCATGTGGCAACTCCCCTACGGTCCCTTGGGCCGCCAGCCAAACCGGTGCTACCGCATCCGACAGGAACCCACTCCCATTGGTGACTCATAAATTCACTGGGAAAAACAAGCATCTGCAGGTGTGCAACGCAGTTCACCATGTGGCTCGTGCGTCGGTCGCGTGTACCTCGTCTGCTGCCGGCATATGGCAGCCACCCTTGGGGCATGCAACAACTACTCTAAAGGCGTATGGAGCATGCATGCTAACCGCTCAACAAAGGCAATGCAAGCTTCCCAAACGCCGCAAACTTCGAGGTCGCCTGGTTTTCCCCGTCACCGATGAGGACATTCCGGCAATGCCCACGGCTGCTCGAAGAAATGGCCGACGGCAGACAGGTGATCGACTCGATGGATTCCAAGGTACCGCACTCGCCGTGCCAACACCAGCCGGATTCCCAGGCAATCCAACGACGACACGCAAACCAATTGCAGAAAACAACTTACAACAAACGACCCACAGCGACACGCCACGATCAGTCGAGATCCTGTTGTCCAGATGCAACACGCGTTGCGGAAGCGCGGCATCGCTTCTCCGTAGCTGAAAAGTCGAGTGCAAGTAGCCAGAACGCTGGAAATCTAGGCAATTCAGGAGCTTGGCGGCGTGTACAAGCCGAAGAAACCTAAACCAGACGCCTTCGAACAACTTCACTCAGACTGCTACGTTATGCCGATCCATGCTGATGTGGCAGTGGGTGCGATGGCACCGGTTTGGTTGGCGGCGAAAGCCGCCTTGGGTGGGATTCAATGGGGGAGAGCGACCCGATGATGCAGACATTCTACTCGCTTCAACGGATGGCATTGGTACTGGCCGCGATTGGATTTGGCACAATCGCCATGGCAGCCGACTCGTTGCATCTTACAAAAAAGTCCGCCACGCAGGACGCGACGGTGAACCCCCACTGGACCAGCCCGGCCACCGAAGTAGTGCCGCGTCCGCCAGCCACATCTCCGGCGACAGAAATGTCTCCCACGGCATGGCCACCCACCGCACCACCTTACGCTTATGCAACAACGCTCTGCTGCGATGGATCGATACCCGGCTACTCGCCCATGGGCTGGCCGCGAGGACGGCTGGGCTGCGCCTACCACGGCTCGTTCCAGCCAAAGTGCTACGACTACCGCCGCGAGTTCGACTTGCCCTGGTTCACCTCGCAATATACCGCACGTAGCGCTTCGCAATGCTGGGGATGTCGAACTCCGGCCGTTTCGGGAGGTATCCTGCAACAACCACACGTGGCTTTGCCCGAGCCTCCACGAGCCGGCCGGTAAGGCCAAGGTTTCGCCAACTCTTATTGATGCTTGTGTCGAAAATGATCCGCTTCGGAAAGCCGAACGCCTGAAAACCCAGGCTCCCGTTGGTCGCCTTCCGCTCATTAGCTATGCAAGCGTCAATAAACCAGGGATCGGGTGCCACGGGCGACTTGCCGCCCTTGCCAAGTCAAAATCAGCAAGTTGCTTGACAATCGCACACGCTTTCGGACAATAGGAGCATGTTTCGCATGTGCCGGGGCATCGTATCCGGAGGTTCTTTCCGAACAGTTCTTTCCGAACAAAGGCACAGCGAGTTTTCTTTTTGGGCAGGCATCCGTGGCCCAAGTCTTTATTTACGGTGACGGCAGTGCAAGCAGCTGTCGTGTTGTTTTCTTGTAGCGTAATTGTAGGCCGCCGTTTGCTTGAAAAGATCTGCCAAGCAAAAGCATTTTTTCTTGTGGTCGAGGGTGGTTGATCGTTTGGAGGGAATGCGGTTCAATAGAGCGATCGGCATTGCTTGGCTTTGCCTGCAATTGCCGCTTCGCGACAGATCCTCACGGCTCGACCGATGAAAGGCCGGGCAAGGGCCATTGATATAAGACGGAGGCATGGGGGGCGGCGACCGCAGGGAACGACAGTCGGCGTCGGATCGATCGCGGCCCGGAGGGCCTCCCCCACGCTTCCGTCGATTTTATTGATCTTTGCATGTCGAATGAACGGAGGGTAACCATCGGGAGCCCGACTTCAAGGCGTTTGGCCATTGGCCAAACGTTCAATGAACATGCAAACATCAATAACAGCCACACTGCTGCCGACCGACGGTTAACACTATGGCGAGTTGCCTGATTGCCTTGGGATCGAACTTAGGCGATCGACATGCGGCACTCGAGCAAGCCGTCGAACTTCTTCGGCAGCATCCCGACGTGGAACTCGCGGCGTGTAGCCGTTGGCACGAAACGGCGGCCGTCGGAGGACCGACCGAGCAAGCATCGTTTCTCAACGGTGCGGCCTTGTTGCATACTTCGTTGTCGCCCGCAAACGTATTGACCGTCTTGCAGTTGATCGAGAACCAATTGGGACGCCAGCGCGATGTGCGCTGGGGGCCACGCGCAATCGACCTCGATCTGCTACTCTACGAGCGGCAAGTACTCGACACCGACCGCCTGCAGCTACCTCATCCTCGGATGGCTTGGCGGCGATTTGCCCTGCAACCGGCGGCCGAAGTGGCGGCCGACATGGTTCATCCGACGATCGGCTGGACCGTGAGCCGGTTACTTGAACACCTCGACACGGCGGCCAACTACGTGGCCCTGGCCGGTTCGATTGGGGTGGGCAAAAGTGTGCTGGCCGAGCGGCTGGCGATCGAAACGTCTGCTCGGCTGGTCCGCGAACCGCTCGATTTGAAGCACTTGGCGACCTTCTACGCCGATCCGTCTTCTCATGCCCGGCAGACCGAGTTAGAATTCCTGCGACAGCGGACCGAGGCCCTTGCGGCCGATGACACGGCGTGGACCGAGCGATCGGTTCTTTCGTTGAGCGACTTCTGGTACGATCAATCGGCGGCGTTCGCCCGGGTGTGGCTGCCGGCAGCCGAATACCCAGCGTTTCGGCAACAATGGTGCGAGGCCCGACGCCACGTGGTGCGGCCGAAGTTGCTGGTGCTATTGGAGGCATCGGCCGACGCCCTGTTCGATCGCGTGCAACGGCGAGGGCGTCGCTGCGAGCAACACCTGACGGCCGAGCAACTCGGTAGCATTGCGGCTTCGATACGCCACGAGGTGCGTGAAACCTACGAAGGACCGTTGCTGGTCGCCAGCGCCGACGACTTCGACGCTACGTATCGCGAAACGCTGGCGGCGATCGAGGCCATGCGGTAAGCAACGCGAAATACTGCACCACATCGAAACCGAATTTCGAAAGCGGTTGGGCGAAGCCCCAAACGGCAAACTCCCCGCTCCCAACTCCTGACCCCCAACTCCCGACTCCCCATGCCTCCTCAACTGGTAACCACCGTCTCTGAGCTTCGCCAGGTGCTGGCCGACGTACGTCGTCAAGGCAAGCGCATTGGCTTGGTACCGACGATGGGAGCGCTGCACGAAGGCCACTTGAGTCTCGTCCGTGCGTCGCAGGGCGAGTGCGATTTCACGGTAGTCTCCGTCTTCGTTAATCCCAGCCAATTTGGGCCGGGCGAAGACTTCGAGAAATATCCCCGCACACTCAACGCCGACCTCGACGCTCTGACCACGTGTGGCGTCGAGCTGGCATTTTCACCCTCACCCGACGAAGTGTATCGACCGGATCACGCAACCTGGGTCGAGATCGCCGGTGTGGCCGAGCCGCTCGAAGGCGTATGCCGCCCAGGCCACTTCCGTGGCGTGGCTACCATCGTGCTGAAGTTATTCAACATGGTCGCGGCCGACGCGGCCTACTTCGGCCAAAAGGACTACCAGCAGGTAGCCGTCATTCGACAGATGGTTCGCGACTTGAACGTTCCGATTGAAGTGTGTGTGTGCCCTATCGTTCGCGAGGCTGATGGGCTGGCGATGAGTTCGCGCAATCAGTATCTCAGTCGGGCTGCACGGCAGCAGGCGTTGGTACTGTGGAAAAGTTTACAGGCAGCCAGCACCTTGGTCGCCGGAGGTGAAAGCAACGCATCGGTCGTCAAGCAGCGAATGCAGGAAGTGATCGCCACGGCCGACGACGCCCAAATCGACTACATCGCCCTGGCCGATCCCGATACGTTGGAGCCGGTCGACGAAATCACCGCAACGACCGTGGCCGCGCTGGCCGTGAAGATCGAAAACACTCGTCTGATCGACAACTGCCTGCTGCGGCCGGGCAAGGGAATGGCAGACGAAGAATAATGATCCACTCGTTCGCAAGCTAGAGCTTGGGGACCAAAAATAGTCAGTCGTTTTTACGAGACACCCAAACCGCACGGTACCCATGCTTCAAACCCTGTTTTTCATCCCGAAACAAGCCTTCGGCCTGCCCGTGTTTGGGCTGGGGTTGTTGCTAGCCGTTTGGACGGTAATCTGTGTGGTCGTGTTGGCGTGGCTTGCTCGCCGACAGGGCTTCAACGCAGACACGCTCGGTTACCTGCCGATCATGGTGGCCGTGGGCGCGGTGATCGCGTTTCTGTTGCCGGCGTTGGTCAAGCCCGAGGGCTTACCGATCCGTGGCTACGGCGTGATGATGCTCATTGCCGTGGTTTCCGGCACCGCGTTGGCCGCCTATCGGGCCAAACGGCGTGGGCTGAATCCCGATCTGATCTTCACGCTGGCCTTCTGGATGTTTGTGCCAGGTATTCTCGGGGCACGATTGTTTTACGTCGTGGAATATTGGGGCGAACAGTATTGGCCCATCTACCAACAGCAAGGATTTGCACCGTTTCTCGGCGCGGTCGTCAATGTGGCCGAAGGTGGGTTGGTCGTCTTCGGCGGCCTGTTTGGCGGCCTCGCCGGTTTCTTTGCTTTTGTGCGCCGATACCGCGTGGCCGTGCTGCCGGTGGCCGACATCATCGCCCCGGCGATGCTGCTGGGCCTATGCCTGGGTCGAATCGGATGCCTGTTGAACGGCTGCTGTTACGGCGGCTTGTGCGAGCACCAATGGGCGGTAACCTTTCCGACGGAAAGTCCACCCTACATGTCGCAGGTAACACGGGGACAGATGTACGGCCTTCGTATCAGCGGCGACTACGACGCCCCGGCCGTGATTCTCGAAGTAATGCCCGAGGGGTTAGCAGCCAAGGCCGGTTTGAAACCAGGACAGCGGATCGTGCGGATCGACGAGTTCGACGTAACCTGCGCCGGCGACGCCCAACAGATCTTGCACGAACTCTACCACCACGAGTTGCCCGTGCTCGTCAAAGTCGAAGACCTTCCGGCGGTCGAGCTTCCGGCCGTGGCGCTACGTGCGCGGAGTTTGCCGGTGCATCCCACGCAGCTTTATAGTTCGATCAACGCGTTGCTCTTGTGCCTGCTGTTGTTGGCCTACGATCCGTTTACCCGCCGCGACGGCGAGCTATTCGCCCTGTTGCTCACGCTGTATCCCATCTCGCGTTACCTACTTGAAGCAATCCGCATCGACGAAGCTTCGTTCTTAGGCACCGGGTTGAGTATCTCGCAGAACATCAGCCTAGTGATGCTGGCCCTGGTGGGCCTGCTCTGGTACTACGTTTTGCGCCAGCCACCGCGCGAAACGCCGACGGCCGAGTGATCGGGCCCATTCGATCGGGCCTTCGGCTTCCCCCGTATTGCATATCTCCAATCGGAGGGTATAATTCCATTTCCCAGCGGGGGATGGCTTTTCCTGAGGGCAGGTAGGGAGGCTTCGGTGCCATGCCCGAGATCTTCGACCCATACTACAAATGGCTGGGAATTCCTCCAGCCGAGCAGCCGCCCAACCACTATCGGCTACTGGGAGTCAACCTCTTCGAGTCCGACGCCGATGTGATCGCCTCGGCCGCGGACCAGCGGATGAGCCACCTGCGGTCGTTTCAGACGGGCGAATATTCGCAGGCCTCGCAGCGGTTGCTCAACGAGGTGGCCACCGCTCGGTTATGTTTGCTGGATCCGGGAAAAAAACGGACGTACGATGAGCAACTCCGTCGATCGCAGAGTGCGTGGTCGATGTCGCCCGGGCCAACATCGCCGCCGCCGGAGTCAACGACCGCACCGCGAGCCGTGCCGCCACCGCTTCGACCACTCGGCCTGAGGCCGGCGCCCTCCGGAACGCCAACCTCGTTGCAGACTACTTCCCCCGTCCTACTCGAACCACCGCAAGGCGTGGCCCCACCTGAAACTTCGAAACCGATGGCTTTCAGCGGGCTTCGGTTGTCGAAGTGGCTATGGCCGACGACCTTCACGTTGATCGCTACAGGTGCGTTGACGCTCGCGGTGGTCTTGGTCGTACAACGTCCGCCCGAAGTAGTGCAAACCGACGCCAACGAATCGCCAGACGCAACCGCGTTGGAAGCACCGTCGGCGGACCGAGAATTCATGGGCGCCACACTGCCCGAGGAAACGCCGTCGCTGGTCCCGCCACCACCGCCGGAATCCGCGGATTCGGAATTCCTCGCGTCCGACTCGCCAACGTCGGAATTGTCCTCGACGGAACTTGCGTCACCCGAGTGGCCGGTGCGGTTAGGCACGGTCGACGAGCAGAAAACCGGCGAGAGCGCGGCCCAAGCAAGTCCGGCGATCTCACCGTTCGACAGAATCACCCAGGATGCTGATTCCGCCGACGGCACACCGGCGAAGAACCCATGGCAGTCGTGGCTTACGCCGAGTCGCCCGGAACCCTCGTTGCCCACGGCCGACAACATACGGCCCACACGGCGTACGATACAAACGCGAGCAAGACCTGCGAGTCCACCAAAACCTGCAAGCTACCAGGTAAATCTGCCCTCGGGCGCGGTCTTCCAGAACACTCTGTTTCGAACCGATGAACGAGAAGTCGAGAGACTGATTACCAGTTCCGGGCGGAGTCAGAGTTCGGTGCTCACGTGCGAATACCCAAGCGGCTCGACCTTTGCCTTCTTCCGCCATGAAGACGGAAACCTCGAAGGCACGGCGATGGCCTATCACGAAAACGAGGAGCCCCTGATGTACGCTACCTATCGCAAAGGAGAGCGTCACGGAATTCTCAAGATGTGGAATGAGGCAGGCGAAAACCTCTTCTGGTGCCAATACGGCAACGGCAAACGCCACGGCTTCTGCTGCCTGTTCAAAGACAATCGCCTTTGCTTGCTGGTGGAATGCCAGTACGACGACATCGAGGCCATTCACGTGCTTTCCGGTCCGCAGGTGCTTCGCAGCTACACCGAGGAAAAGGAGGCCCGAGAAGATGACGTAGCCCGTGTCGCGCTGGAACGCATCGACGACGTGGAACTGGAGACCAAGCGTTGCGAGCGCGAATACAAGCAACGCTTGCGTGAAGAAGAACTGGAGCTACGGCGTCAACGAGTGGCCAAGCTCAATCCGCAGAAGCGCAGGGCGATCCAGCAACGCTCGAACAATCGGGCTGCCGCCCAACAACAGTTGATCAATTCCTTGCGACGGCGCAGCGGGATATAAGCTCAGGCGGCCGTCGCCTCCAAGGACTTCTACGCCGGAATCTCGGCCAGCTTCGCGCCCATCAGGCCCACGCGGTGACCGTTGGCGCGAAGGATGCTGGTGGCCTTGCCGTTGACCAGAAGAAGGATGAACAGGCCAAACGTTGGAACCAAAGTCAAAATGCCCAGGAGGACCCCAAACGCTGGACTGTACACTTTCATTGCCAACCGGATTACGAAGACGAACCCCGCCACACATATACAGCACATACCCACCGCAAGAACAGGTCGAAAAAATGGCGGGAGTGCAACCAGGGCAAAGATACAGAGCAAATTGAGCAAAATACAAACAAGAATCCCCTTCTGGCACACGGCCACTCCGCGCACGTCCTGGGGCAAGCCGCTTCGTACACCTACCGCGGGCGCGAATTCTTCGGTCATCGGTGCCTGAAACGGGTTGTCGCTCACGGCAGTTCCTTTTGTCCTGTTATGAACTTGTTTCCGAAAAAGAGTTCCCCTGGCCTTGGCGTCCCCGCCGTACATCTACGGGGACTAGGGGGCGGCCGAAATAGTGTTCACAGCGAGTTGGATGGCCGCTGCGACGAGTGTCAATTCTCGCTGTGCAAGCAGTGGCGTCAATCACCCCCGAAAGAGGTGACCAATTTAGAGGCCGCACCAGCCTGTAGTGTATTCTGCTCTTGTTTGGCCCCGGCAGTTGCGGTAAATTGCGTCGCCTCGAAGCCCCTTTTCCATGCTGCGGGGGGATTGGCCATTGATCGGCCGCTTCTGGAAAGGAATCCATCTATGCAAACCACTTTGGCCGACATAGCAAAGCTGGTCGACGGCCTGTTGATCGGCACCGGCGACCTGGTAATCCACGGCGCCGCCACGCTTTGCGATGCGGAACCGGGCCAAATCACCCTAGTCGATTGCCAGGAAAAAGGTCGTAACTTGTCGGCGTGTCGAGCCTCGGCGGTGATCGCCCCGAAGCAGTTCGACGCCGACGGCCTGCCCACCATCCATGTCGACGACGTCCACGGCGCCTTCACCGCCGTGTTGAGCTATTTCCGTCCACCACGCCGCGAACAGCGCCTGGGCATCAGTCCTCAGGCGGTCGTCAGCCCCACGGCCCGACTGGGCCGGGACGTCGACGTGCATCCGTTGGCCACGATCGGCGACGACGCAATCGTCGGCGACGGCGCCACCATTCACGCCGGCGCGCAGGTGATGAACGGTTGCCAAATCGGCGAAGGCACGATCATTTTTCCCAACGCCGTGTTGTACGAAAACACGATCGTCGGCCCACGCTGCGTAATCCACGCCGGCGCGGTGCTTGGCGCCTGGGGTTTCGGCTACTGCATGGTCGAGGGACGCCATCAGATTTCGGCCCAGTTAGGCAACGTGGTGCTGGGAGCCGACGTGGAAATCGGCGCCGGTACGACCATCGACCGCGGCACCTACGGTCCCACCGTGATCGGCGAAGGCACGAAGATCGACGATCTGGTGATGGTTGCCCACAACTGCCGCATTGGCAAACACAACATGCTCTGCTCGCAGGTGGGTATCGCGGGCAGTACGACCACGGGCGACTACGTGGTGATGGCCGGGCAGGTGGGCGTGAGAGATCATGTCCACATCGGCGACCAAGCAGTACTGGGAGCCATGGCAGGCGTGGTCAACGACGTGCCCGACGGTGCCCGAATGATCGGCATTCCCGCCACGCCCGAACGCGAGCAGAAACTCAAACAAGCCGCGTTGAGTAAATTGCCCGAGATGCGCCGCGAACTACGCAAGCTCCAGAAGCGATTCGAAGACCTGGTAGCCCATTGCCAGGGCGACAACGAAGAAACGCCGGCCGAGGAAGAACGACCGGCAAAGAACGCGAGCCGCCGGGCGGTTGCCTAGACCTAGTTAAAAAAAACGATTTGGACCCACGATTTGGGTGCCATGCTCACGCTTGCGTGGGCATGTTCGTTGGACTTCGGCACTGGCTGGCAAGCAGCCCGTGGCACCCGACCTTTTCTGGTGCCCAAGCTGGAGCTTGGGAACCAGATGTAAAACGAAACAAGAAGAACGATGTTGTCGACGCCATCCCAAGCCAGCGAAAGCCCTCGCCGCATCGGTTTGATCGCCGGTTGGGGACGCTATCCGCTTGTGGTGGCCGAGGCTCTGCGCCAACAGCAGTACGAAATCTACGGTCTGGGCGTCATCGGCCACGCCGACCCGAAACTGGCCGAGTTGTGCGTCGACTTTCAGTGGGTCGGCATTGCCAAATTTGGTCGGGCGATCCGCTACTTCAAGCGGCGCGACGTTACCCAAGCGATGATGGCAGGCAAGATCTTCAAGACCGTGCTCTTTCAACGAGGAGGTTGGCTACGGCATTTGCCCGACCTGCGGACAATTCGTATGTTCGTGCCACATTTTCTCACCCGGCGTAAAGACCTCAAGGACGATTCGCTATTGTTGGCCATCGTCAACGAATTCGCATCCGACGGAATCCAGTTCGGACCGCCCACCGATTATGCCCCGGAGTTGCTCGTGAAAAAGGGACAGCTCACCCGCCGCGGCCCGTCGGCCTGGCAACGCAAAGACATTCAGTTCGGTTGGCAATTGGCCAAGGAATTGGGCCGGCTCGACTGTGGACAGAGCGTATGCGTCAAAGACCAGGCAGCCCTGGCCCTGGAGGCCATCGAAGGAACCGACGAGTGCATCCGTCGAGCCGGCACGCTCTGCAAGGCGGGCGGTTTCACGGTGGTCAAAACGGCCAAGCCCCAGCAGGACATGCGATTCGACGTGCCCACCATCGGCCGGGGCACACTGGAAACGATGATCGAAGCCGGCGCATCTGTGCTGGCCATCGAGGCTCAAAAGACGATCGTGCTCGACGAGCCCGAGCTGATCGAACTGGCCGATCGCAACAAGCTGATTATCGTGGCGATAGACGATCCCCAGTCGCAAACGCTCGGCGGGGACACGTCGAGCGTGGAAGCGGCGTAAATGAAGCCAAGGTTTCGCGTGCTGCGTTTGGATATCCTGATTCGAAAAACGGTTCGCCGATCGAGGGAAAGGTAGAAGAGTTCCCGGCCGTTGGGACGCCCCGCCGTGGCAGCGGCCAACCCGCAAGATCTCCCACCAATTTCCCCGCCCCGCATTTCCTCCCGCGACCCGAGAAGGCAAGGCGGTTTTCGGACGGGTACCAACGCAAAACGGGGCCAGCACACCCATGTGTCGGGTGCGCTGGCCCCGAGCATTTCTTGCCGTTGCTTCTATTCCAGCTTCAACGGAATTGTCACCGCTGGCTGAGCGACTCGGCCGCCGCCGGCTTGGTGACCTTTTCCACCAACTCCTTGGCTTCCGCGATTTCCTTCTCGGTGTATTGCGGTCGCTTGCCGAAGGCCATCTTCTTCTGTAACGAAGCCAGGTCATCCCAGGATTTATCGTTGGCCAAATGCCAAGCCGCCAGTTGGGCGATGCGCTGGCTCACCTGGCCCTGACCCAGTTGGGTGATCACCTCGGCAACGCCCTCGGCTTGCGTCACCTCGCTGAGTGGACAAATTGCATAGGGTATCTTAGGTCGAGGATTCGGCTTGCCATGCTCCAGGCACACGGTCGGCATCTTGGCCTTGAGCGTCGTTTCCGGCGGGAGGTTGAAAAAGGCGGGAAAGGCGTCGAAGTTCGGCCCCTGCTGGTCCTGATTACGGTTGTTTTGCAGCGGGTTGCCAATGTTGAACATCGGCGGTTGCTGCGGTCCCCAGGGTCCCTGACCGGGGCCAACGCCCACCTTTTGCGACGCATTGTCGTTGTCTTGTTGATTGTCCCAGTCGATGAATTGCCCCAGCACGGGCACGGCGGCAAACGCCGCTGGCAATTGCACACTTAACGGCCGCTGTGTCTTGTTCGTCAACAACAGTCGACACTCCGTCGAATCGCGAGGAATCACCCGGGCTTCGAGTTGACCGCTTTCGATTCCCGCGAAGAGGTCGACCAATTCGGCCTGCAGCGAAGACTTCAGAGAGGGTTCCTCCGCCGAGAGAAACGACGGAAGCAACCAAAGGGCCATCGCCACGGAAAACCCGCCGACGACGCGCAGATGTTGAGAAGCCAACATGATAAGCACCTCCTCTCACATTCCCTTGCCCTGACGGGGCCCATGCCGTCTGCTCGTAGTGTAACGAAACTCCCTGGAAATGCCAAGCAAAACCCACACACTAAACCACCAGATACCCCCTAGATAACGGCATCGGTTGGTGTCTCCGGCTTCGAGGCCCTGGCGTTGCTACGTTTGTGTCGCCCGGGGTGTTCCGGCTCGAACGACACCCTGCGGAAGGCGGGGTTTTTACCAGGGCTGATACGCGTAGAATTATCGAACCCCACAGGTGTCGGTATTGGTCGGGCACCGTGTTACCCAGCGCAGCTACCCGACACAATGGCCTGCCCGATAGACCTTTTGTCCAGGGCGGTAGGCCTGTAGCTTTGGTAGTGGCCGTGTCACGTGCAGAGAATACGGTGGAGACGAAATCCCGGTTTTCTAGGTAATTGACGATCAATATTCGCTCTGCGACGGGCCGATGCAAGACTGGGGGCGGAATAGCAGGTCTGACGGTTGTTTGCCTTCTGGGGTCCCCCTATAATATGCAGGGGCCGAAGGACCAAGATTGCGTGACACAGGCTCGCATCCACAGACGCCGGAGCGAAAAGTTGTCGGTGAAGCCCAAGATTTTAGTGGTCAGTGACTCCCGCGAGAACGTGGAGCAAATGTTGGCCGAGCCGGTCAACTCGCATGACGTTGTGGTGGTCCAGAACCCATTGCGTGCAGTGGCCCTGCTGGGAAGGGAGAAGTTCGCCGGCGTTTACGTGACGTCGGAGTACCTTCGCGAAGCCTTCCAGCTTGGCAAGCTGCTGCAAAATGAGCAGGTCCTGGAGAGCATGCCCGACGGCGTGTTGCTGCTGGATAGCGAAAATACCATTCTCTGGAGTAACGGCCGGCTTTGCGAGTGGACACACCGCGAAACGGTCGTCGGCGAGAACTTTTACTCCGTCTTCGGCAGCCCCGAGATTCTGGGCCCCGACTTCTGTCCCTTCCACACGGCACTGGCCACCAGCCAGGGAACGACGTCGACGCTTCGCGGCGACGACAACCGCTATTTCCATGTCCATGCTGCCCCAGTTCGCGAGCCGGGCGGGTTGCCGCGAAACCTGATCGTCACGGTACGCGACGTCACCAACGAAATGCACCAGCAGCAGAAGCTGGCGGCCATTCACCAAGCAGGCATGGAGCTGGCCGACCTGACACCGGAAGAACTTTTCCAGATGTCGGTCAATGAGCGAATCGAGCTGCTGAAGGCCAACATCCTTCACTACACCAAGGACCTGTTGAACTTCAAGGTCGTCGAAATTCGTCTTCTCGACCAAGAGACCAATCGGCTGGAGCCCCTGTTGAGCGAGGGAATGCAGGCGGAAGCGGTCGAACGCAATCTGTTTGCCCTGCCGCAAAACAACGGCGTAACCGGTTTCGTAGCCGCTACGGGCAAGAGCTATCTGTGCGAGGACACCACCGAAGACCCGCTGTATCTGAAGGGTGCCCGCGATGCCAAAAGCTCGTTGACCGTGCCGTTGGTGATGCACGACGAAGTCATCGGCACCTTCAACGTGGAAAGCCCTGAGCCGCGTGCGTTTTCCGAAAGCGACTTGCAGTTTTTGGAGATTTTCAGTCGCGATGTGGCGGTCGCCCTGAACACCCTGGAGCTGCTCGTGGCCGAAAAGGCCAGCACGGCGGCCGAGAGCTGCGAGGCCATCCATAGCGCGGTGGCGCTGCCGGTCGACGAAATCCTCAACGACGCCGTCAACGTGATGGAACGGTACATCGGCCACGAACCCGAGGTGGTTGAGCGACTTCAGCGGATCCTTCGCAATGCCCGCGATATCAAGCAGGTGATCCAAAACGTGGGCCAAACGATGGCTCCCACGCAAGCCCATCCGCAGGCGATGCAGTTCGAAGAGCGGCCCGGACTGCGTGGGCGGCGGATCCTGGTGGCCGACGACGACGAAAACGTCCGCAGTGCGGCCCACGCCCTGCTGGATCGATACGGCTGCGTCGTCGAAACGGCCCACGATGGAGCCGAGGCCATTTACATGGTCCGTGCGGCAACCGACGCGGGATACGACGGAATCATCGCCGATATTCGATTGCCTGACATGTCGGGCTACGATTTCATGCTCCGGCTCCAGGAGATTATGGATCCGGTGCCGCTGATCCTGATGACAGGCTTTGGTTACGATCCGGGACATTCCATTGTCAAGGCCCGGCAGGCCGGCCTTCAGGCGGTGCTGTACAAACCGTTCCGTTTGGATCAGTTGATCGGTTCTGTGGAGCAGGTAATCAGTTCGCCCGGTCCCGTCGGGCAAAGCAGCGGATAGGTGTATCGCATCGCGAAAACGACGCAACGGTGACCAACAACTCGGGACGGCCTATCCGTCGTCCTTGCTGCCTGTCCTTCTGCTTTCGCTGCTACCATGCTCTATTGCCTGTTGCTGTTGCTTGCGGTCTGGGGCCACGTGCTGCTTTGGGTGGCCGTGCTGAATCGTCTGCACGCAGTCCTCATGCCGCGATGGGCGATGAATTTGCTGTCGCTAGCCCTGCTGGCCTTGATCGTGGGCGGCCCGGTCGGTTTCGTTGTGCTGTCTTCGGCTGCCGGTGCGGGATTCTTCGGCAACGACAACTTCGCCCGCCTGCCAACCGCCGCCTGGCCCTATCTGGGTGTTTGCTGGCTGGTGGCCATCGTGGGCATCGCTCGCTGGACATGGCACACCCTGAAGCATCGCCGATCGCCCATCTTGCACTGGCATCGCCGGCATCGCTTCGAGGTCATGCCCGAGCCGGTTCCACCAGGCTGTGAAGAACACGCCCACCATTTCATGGTCCACCTGCCGGGCAACCAGTCGCTTTCGTTCGACCGCAGCGACCGTGCCCTGCGGGTGCCTCGGCTTGCGCCGGCACTGGACGGGCTGTCGATCATGCATCTGTCCGACTTCCACTTTACGGGTCGGGTGGGCAAGGCCTTCTTCCGTGAGATCGTCCGCCGCAGCAACGAGGTGGAACCCGACTTGGTGGCCGTCACGGGCGACCTGGTCGACAACTCCCGCTACATCCGTTGGCTTCCCGACACACTGGGACAGCTTCGTGCACGCTACGGCGTGTACTATGTGTTGGGAAACCACGACATGCGCGCCGATATCCAGCGGATTCGCGAGGTGCTCAACGAATGCGGGCTGGTCGACCTGGGTGGGCGGTGGATCGAAATCGAAGTCCGCGGCGAACCGGTCATCCTGGCCGGCAACGAACTGCCCTGGCTGGCTCCGGCGGCCGACCTAAGCCAGTGTCCACCTCGCACGCCCGGCGGTGGAGCGCTGCGCATCGTTCTTTCGCACAGTCCCGACCAGTTCGACTGGGCCCGGGCGTACGACACCGACTTGTTGCTGGCCGGCCACACCCACGGCGGACAAATCCGCTTTCCGCTACTGGGGGCCATTGTGTCGCCGAGCCTCGCCGGCGTGAAATACGCCTCAGGGTTGTTCTACTCGCCGCCGACGATCATGCACGTCACCCGGGGAATCTCCGGCGAACTGCCGCTACGTTTGAACTGCCCTCCCGAGATGGCCCATCTCGTGCTCCACGCCCGCAAGCGAGCCGGGGCATCGCGGTAGCTCCCGACTCCACACTCCTCACTCCCAACTCACCGCACCATCCACAACACGACTTCGAGAATCGCCCTGGCCAGGCCGAATTCCGGAGAACCGGTACCTGAGAATCTACCGCTCGGTTCCGAGAGAACCGCCTTGCGGGCACTTGCCTGGGCAAAGCGACGACGCAACTCTTCGTGAACCGCGTCCTCCACGTCGGCCTGCTGCGAACGGATCATCCCGCCGTCGCGTATCCAAGCGAGAATCTGTGGCAGCTCGTCGGCATCGAACCACATGCCGTGATTGCGGCAAACATCGACGATCACGCCGCTGCGTTTCCCGTAGTTTCGACGGTTCATCATCTGGTCACAAACCGGACAATGGCGATAGATCGGGCCCCGCTGCTTGCGAGGCTCGGCGGTTTCCGAGGCTGTGGTAAGCGACTTCAGGAAAGGATCGGTTTGCTGGGCGTCGACCGAGGCCTGCCGGGCGAGTTGGTCGAAGGCCGCGCGGCCGAGCCACAGCCCGGCACAGCGGTCGCACTCCATGGCCGCGACTTGTCCCAACTGGCGATGTACCAGGCAATGCTCTCTACCGCAGACCGGGCAAGGAAGCTGGGTCTTTTCGCCGGCCAAATGTTCGGGCGTCAGCCTCGTACCGCAATAGTGACAGAACTTCGCCCGATCCGACACCCGAGCCAGACACGCGGGACATACGGTGTGCAGGTCGCGTTCGTGCAGTGTAAAATCGGCTCCGCAAAACCGGCAGTGCTGGCTTCCTTCTTCGCGCGGGGCGCCGCAACTTGAACAGCGAACCACTTGGGCATCATGCCCGCGGCCATCCTCCACCGTAAGCACCTGCCCACAATGACACCGAAAACGACTGCCGATCGGTTTACCCGAGGCGTCGTATTGGCGTTGACATTGGGGACAAGCAATCAGGTAACGCATGGTGTTACACAAGGCAAAAACGCAAGTCCAGGGGCAGGTATTCCGTCGCCCCTCAATGACGATTCCCAGTTGGTATTCGCTCACGGACGAGCGTTCTTGTGATTGTTGCCCGGAAATCGAGGATTGGCAAGTCGCGATGGCCTTGCCGAACAATGACCATCAATGAGTTCATTTTAGACAAGATGAACGGGATTGACGGGATTCGCCTAAATCTTTCGGACAATCTTCCCTTGGTCCTTATCCCGAAGATCCTGTTCATCCTGTCCAAAATTTTTTCCTAAGAACATATTTGGCAACGAAACCAGTCGCATTCGTCACGGCCGGCAGGGGGGATTGCCCGTGCAAGTCGGCACGTAACGAGTAATTCCTCCACGACGCGAGGGGCGCAACTCCAGGGGAGCCCCGCAGCGCGGACAGTAGTCGACCTCTGCCGAGCCATGGCCGTCGTCGTCGGCCTGTTGGCAAGCGGCGCAGAGTTTCGCCCCGGGTAAAAACTCTAAACGTTCCTCCGGGATCGGCTTGCCGCAGACTTCACACGCCGCCGGCTCGGGCCAGTCGGCCTCGTCGTCGACCGCCGCCATCCGAAGACCCTTTTGGCCACACTTTGGGCAGGTAAGCTCGGGCAACGTTGCTTGCACCAGCTCCACCACGATGTCCCACTCTGGCTCGCGACCTTCGCGGAACTTCCGGACCGGACGAAGCCAATCGATGAGCCCCTCGATATCGGCTATGTCCGACCAGAAGCAAGCAGGGCAACTCAACTGCAAATAATCGGACGGCATGCGAGAACTCAGCAAAGAAGTAAGGGATGAGACAGGCGACGAAACACAATGGTGCAACACTCTTATTGAGCCTTGCATTTTGAATGAACCGAGGGCGACCATCGGGAACCCGGTTTCAAGGCATTCGGCCATAGCCAACCGTTCAATGAATATGCAAGCATCCACGAGCCGTACGGCATGAAACCACGACCGCCGGCCACACCCCCATATTTGTTGCTGCCATGCCGTGGCTGGGGCGCCATGCCACAAAAAACGGCAGTATCGCCAGGACCGGAAAAACCGGGGGATCCGTCGCAAGCTTCATGTAAGGAATCCCCTTTTCTCGGGCTCACCCCGACAACAAGTAATATATTTAATTATCGACGTCTGCATAGGTAATCACCAAAAGACAACTGCTCGAAACACCGATATTCGCAGGTCTTCGGTTCCGAAGACCTACACTTTTCAATGCAGACACCCATCGTATTACAAACCTGAAGGAAGTCGTTTTTCCTGCAAATTTTTTGAGCGACCAACGAGAGCGGGTTCCTGCTTAGGTGCGGTAGCACCGGTTTGGTTAGCGGCCCTGCTGCCTTGTGTGTCCAACGGTTTGGCCCAGAAAGCTTGAAAACGTGCTGTGTGCTGAAAGTCTATCCCCGCACCATTCTCGAGGTAAATACTAATGTTTACGGAAGAAAGAGATGCAAGCCGTTTCTCATGGGACGATCTGGGCGATCCGGCCACGGGCAGGCCGAGCTTGGGCATGTCGGTTCCGGTTCCCGTCTATCGTTTGCTGCAATACACGTTGCGCGACGTGTTGATCACCCAATACGATGTGGCGACCGCCAACGAGATTTTCGTCACGGCTGGCAAATTGGCCGGTGAGCAATTCTGCAAGAATCTGCTGAACACCGAGCTGCCGATAGACGACTTCCTTGCCGAATTACAACGTGTTCTCCGCGAGCAGCGCGTCGGAATCTTGCGCGTCGAGTATGCCGACTTCGAGAAGATGCGAATGACACTCGCCGTGGCCGAGGACCTCGATTGCTCCGGCCTGCCGATGACGGACGAAGTGGTCTGCGTATACGACGAAGGGTTTATTGCCGGAATCCTCTACGCCTACACGGGCAAAGAGTTTTGCGTTAGGGAAATCGACTGCTGGGCAAGCGGAGACAGAACGTGCCGGTTTGACGTGCGACTGGCGGACGATCAGTAGCACTCGAACAAACGTGCAAAACGAAACCAAAGGGGGACCATGCCCACGCTCGCGTCGGCATGTTGAATATCCAACGAGTACGCCCACGCAAACGTGGGTATCGCACGAATCAGAATTTATTCGATCGACTAGATATGAGTCGTTCCGCGGGGAAGGGACACTTCGCTCGCGGATTCGACGTGAATCAGAAGCGTTGAAGCCGGCCTAGGGATGACTTCCAATGGATAGTAGTGACGCCAGCTTTCTGAAAGAGGCCAACGAGGCTATTGCCGCGCTCTTGAAAGGCCATATTCCGGACACGCTTCACACGGCCAGTGATGCCGACGAATTGATCCGACATCATGCGGAACTCGTCAACGCGCTGATCGAAAGTGTCGCTGAGGTCCAGAAGTTCGTCGTTCCCCTTTCGCAAGGACGACTGCACGAGCAACTTCCCCAAACCAAGAATTACCTGGCCTCGCCGTTCAAGGAACTGCATTCCCGCTTAATGCACCTCACCTGGCAAGCAGCGCAGGTAGCCAAGGGCGACTACAGCCAACGGATCGATGTCATGGGCGACTTTTCCCAGTCGTTCAACTCGATGGTCACCTCGCTCAGGCAAAAAGAAGACCAGTTGCGCACGACGATCTGCGAACTGGAAGAGATGCAGGAGATTCTCAAGTCGCGTGAAGAATGGTTTCGGACGATCGCTGACTTCGCCTACGACTGGGAATTCTGGATCGATAACGACGGAGTGGTCACCTACACCTCCCCCTCGTGTGAGCAGATCAGTGGGTATCAGCCTGAGGAATTCCTTCAGGACCCAACGCTGTTGCTGCGCATCGTTCACCCCGACGATCGGCAAATCTATGTCGAACATAAAGATGTAGTTACAACAGTTACGGCAGCCAGTTCATGCGAGTATCGTATTATCACGCGAAGCGGCGACATACGCTGGATTGCCCACGTCTGCCAGGCGGTATTCGACAGCGATGGTTGTTATCACGGACGGCGCGGCACAAACCGCGATATCACACAGCAAAAGCACGCCGAAGCGGAATTGGCGAAGCATCAGCAACACCTCGAAGAGTTAGTCCACGAACGTACCGCAAGGTTGGAAGAAACTCTCGAACAACTCGAAAAGGAAGTGCTCGTTCGCAAGCGAGCGGAAATCGCGCACGACAAGGCCAGAAAAGTGGCCGAAGCGGCCAATCAGGCCAAAAGCAATTTCCTGGCCAACATGAGTCATGAAATCCGCACACCGATGACGGCCATCCTCGGGTACGTTTCTCTCATCTCCGAGTATTGCTCGCAGGACACGGAACTCGCCACGCCCGAGTTAGACAACTATGTCAACACCATTCGCCGCAACGGTAATCACCTCTTGGCTGTAATCAATGATATTTTGGACGTTTCCAAAATCGAAGCAGGCAAGATGATAGTCGAACGCATCGAATGCCTACCTTGCCATATTGTTGCGGAAATGGTCTCGATGGTTGGCTGGCGGGCCGAACAAAAAGGATTAAAGCTAGAGGTGCGACACGATGGCCCGATCCCCAAGACCATCCGCACCGATCCCACCCGGCTCCGGCAAATCCTAGTCAACTTGGTCGGCAACGCCATCAAATTCACACAGCAAGGCCACGTGTGTCTTTCGGTTTCCCTGCAAAAGTCGAACGCTAAAGGGGAGAACCCCCGGTTGTGCTTCGAGATCGCGGATACCGGCGTGGGGATGAGCCAAAGGCAACTCGACGAAACGTTCAAACCGTTCACGCAAGCCGACGAAACCATGACGCGGCGATTCGGCGGTACGGGGCTCGGACTGACTATCGGCAAAGCGCTCGTGGAAATGCTCGGCGGCACCCTTTCCGCGGAAAGCGAACCCGGCAAAGGAAGCATCTTCCGGTTCACGCTCGACACCGGACCGCTCGACGGCGTGCCGATGATGACCGACTGCCACGAGGCCGTAAGCCTGTTGCCGCATGCCCCGGTGGAAAAGAAGGAACAGCTTCCCAACAACCTTTCCGCCCGTATCCTCCTGTGTGAAGACGGCCCCGACAACCAGCGACTTATCGCATTTCTACTCAAAAAGGCAGGCGCCGACGTAACGGTGGCCGACAACGGCCAGATCGGCCTCGACAAAGCTCTGGCGGCACGCGATGCCGGAAAGCCGTTTGATGTGATCCTGATGGACATGCAAATGCCCGTGCTCGACGGCTACGACGCCACGCGCCACCTGCGAGCGGCCGGTTATCGCAATCCGATCATCGCCCTGACCGCCCACGCCATGGTCCACGACCGGCAGAAGTGTCTCGACGCGGGATGCAACGACTACGCGCCGAAACCCATCGATCGGGCAAAACTGTTGACGCTCATCGCCAGCTATTTGCCTCACCACACAACCGCCCAACCGTCGTAGCCATCGCCCGACACACGGCGAAAGAAGCCCGGGCCGAGGAATTTCTCACTCGGCCTCAATCCCGTCGGGCCAGCAGTCGTCTTCCAACACGAGTCGATCCCCCTTGTGGCGCAACGTAATCGCCGTAGGATCGTCACCAAGGCCACGGTAACGGACGATCGGTTTGCGCTGCGTGTAATCCACACCGTGCTGCCCGACTAGCAATTCGGTGTCGCGTTGGTTGGCCGAACGGTTAATCGTAACGCAGGGTAACACCAGAAAGATCGTCGGCGATGCCGGCCGGCACTCCTGAATATCAAGTACCGCGCGGCGGCTTTGTAGTCGAGCGTTCACCACGGCGGCCAACAGGGCCCGATGCTCGGGCGGTATCTGCCGCGGATTGGCCAGCACGCCCACGCGATTGCGGCCATCGTGGTTGAGCGTTTCGCGGAGTTGCTGGATGCCGGGCAGCAAAGAACCGGTAAGCACGCCGGCCAAGGCGCCGCAGCAAGTGGAATTTTGACCGTAGCGTTCGAGCATGCCGTATTGCAGACCGTCGGGCGTCGAACGCACGGCCACATGGGAATTGAGCTTGACGACCATGAGCTTGGGCGTGTCGTCATCGGCGGCCAACGCAAAGTGTTCTTCGCCCACGCGCACCGCGCCCCACTCGTAGCGCGCCCCCAGGTTTGTGGTCCGAAAGGGACTCGCATGGCCGTGCTTCAACGGGGGCAACAGGGCATCGACGAAGTGTTCTTGCCAGACCGCTTCACATTCCCGTTCGGTTTCGTCGCTACAGGTCACATGGTGGCAACCGATGACCGGCGATTCGAGGTCTTCGACGAAGTCTCGTACGGCAGCGGCCAACATCATCAGGTCGGTTTCCACTCCAATCAGTTCGGTAAGTCGCACCATATCGAGGCTTTGGCTCGGGACTGAAGGATTGTAAGAATCGACCGACAAATTACTTGCCGATTCACCGGGCCGTGCTTCGCAACGTCCCTCGGTTTTCACCTTTCACCGTGGCAAAGAGTAGGTTGTTTTCGGGCCGTCCAATTGAGCTTTGCATATTGAATGAACGGAGGGCGACCATCGGAAGCCCGGCAATTGCGGGGAAATCCGCTACGTGGCCAATTCACTATTTATGCGAATATCAATAAGATGCCCCAAACTTACCAGATGTCGACCGAGAAGTCAGCCATTTCGGGCCGAGAAAAAACCAAACCGTTCACGGGAAGAAGGAGAACGGTTGCATTTTGAGTCGTGGGTTGTTATTGCCACGAAAAAACACAAAAAGGCACGAGAATGCTGTGCCTTGGGCAAACGCCTCCCAGGTCACTTCTCGTAACTTATCGTGCTTTTTGCGGCAATCTTCACCATGGTCTTCTTTTGTCACGGTCTATTGGGTTCCAAGGCTTCATCAAAAGACGCAAAGGATGAGGGTTTTTTCTTCGCGTCTCGGCGCCTTTTCGAGAGCTTTCGGCCTCGCATTTTCGCGTTTGCCAGCAGGCCCATCGATTTGTGCAACCGTTTTTCCAGCCCGTGAACGCTTACAAAAAGCCAAACCGTGAAGTCAGCGAATTCGCCGAAGACGGGCTCTGGCGCATGAGAAAGGGGACACCGGCTCGCGATAAGGCACGGCATCCCCTGGCTAAACGCCCGGTTTTCCGAGTGTGGTTCACTCCGGTTGCGGCGACTCCTTCAAGGGTTGCGGCTGCTGGGGTTGCGCCTTCGCCCGCGGCCACGTTTGCGTCAGCTCCATCCGCTTGAGCTTCTCGATTTGTTCCGCGGTAAGCAGATCGAGGGCTTCCGAAGTTGCCCGCTGCTGGATTTTACGGAATTCGTCACTAATCTCGCGCATCGCTTGCTGTATGGTTTGGGTCTTTTCGTCGATCTGCTTGCTGCGTTGCTGGATTTCCTCTTTTTGCTTACCGGCGATTCCGTATTTATCGAGGAACTCGGGACGATTCACCATCCAAAGAACTGTCGCACGAGCCTGATTGAGCAGCAATTGGTCGATCTGTTCGGCCGTGAGAACCGCTTTGACCTGCTGCTTGGTTTTTTCGGCAAGCTGATTGATCTTGGGCTGCACCTGCCGGTAGGCTTCCTTACGCTGTTCGGCCGTCAGGTTGCGGATTTCCCTGTAGAACTTGGAAATAGCCTCGGAGTGGTCCTTAGCAATCTGCTTGACTCTCTCCGCCTGCTCTTCGGTCAGGCCGATTTGCTTGGTGATCTCGGGACGTTGTGCTGACCAGATAAACGACGTTTTCGCAGTTTCCTGCTTGATCTTATCGAGTTGCTCCGGAGTGAACATCGCGAAAATTTCGGCCGCAGCCTGCTCACGTACCGTTTGGAATTCTTTCTTTGCCTGCTGCATCTTCACTTGCCACGGTTGACCTTGCTCGTCGATCTCCTTGCATTTGCGCTGCAACGCCGCTTTCTGCTCGGGGGTAATGGAAAGCGTCTCGACATAGAGAGGGCTACACCACGTGGTAAGTGAACGCCGCGCCAGTTGGTACCGCAGTACTTGGTCCAACTGTTCAGCAGTCAACACCGCGACGGCTTCCTTGCGAACCTTTTCGGGCAAAGCCCTGATCGCGTCGCGGATCTGCCGTCGCTTCGCTCTGCGCTGTTCGATGTCCTGGATGTCGCGATAGCCGGCCGAGATCTTCGACACCGTTTCCGTATAGGCCTTGCCGATCTCGTCGAGCTTTTTCTCTTGTTCCTTGGTGAGCCCCAAGTCTTCGCGAACGTCGTCCTGGCGCAAGGCCCACAGCCCGGGAATTACGCCGCGCGTTTGCGATTGTTGCTGCGCGGCCTGTGGGGCTTCGGCGGCAAGCACTTCACCGCTGTGGCCCTCGATGCTCATTTCCGAGGTAACCAGTTGCACCATGCCCGCCAACACCAGAACCCTGGTGAGAAACTTGGTACCAGAAATCGATTTCGCCACGAGCGAATCTTCTTGAATGTCTTCGGGCCGATCGACCTCGCCGTCTGCGAGTGAACGACCTATGAGTGGACGAGATTGCACGACGCAACTCGTGTCGACCGACTGGGCCTCGCCGGCCGGCGTTTCGATGACAAACGGCTCGGCGCCGTCCTGGCCCGGGTCAATCTCTACGTACAAATCGCCGCGATCGAGCTGCACACGCCGGGGTTCGAGCACACGAAACGCGGCCTCGCCAACCGGCTTCACCACGCACCCTTCGGCCAAGACCACGGGCGGTTGCTCCAAAGCGACCGACGCCGGCGCCACGGCAACGCTCGGCGCATGCGAACGATGTCCGAGAAAAACAACCCCGGCAGCGATCAAAAGGCCGGCGGCCACGACGTGCGGCAACCAACGCGGGGAAAACGAACTCCGCCTCGCGGCAGGACTTGCGTCCGGGAAACGCGCACCCGAGCGCGGTGGGAGCCGATCGAGCAAATCGTCCCAACCGGGCGTCTGCGGGCGGCACCACTGTGCCGCCTCGTCCAACAATTCTTTCAGATCAGCATGAGGATCGTCGTGCGAGTTCATTGGACTTCGCCTGAGTTGGATTAGAATCTTACACGGCAAAACGGCACGCGGTGCATGCATGTTAGCGACCAACAGGAGCAGGCCGTCCACAAGTCGGCATCCCCCAATTCGGTTGCAGTCATACTGCCACTAGTCGATGGCTTGATCGTTGAGCAACGAACGCAACTCGTCGTACGCCCGCGACAGCCGGCTGCGTACCGTCCCGGGAGCGATGCCCAGTTGTTCGGCAATTTGCTGTCCGGAGGCTCCCAAAAAATGTTTTCGCGAGATAACTTCTCGATGAGGTTCACTCAGTTGAGCCACGGCGGCCAACAGGGCCGTTATCCGATCGGCCTGGCGTTGGTCGGCTTGCGCCGCCGGATCGTTTTCCAGCGGCACGGTCGAAACGGTTTTGGCTTTCTTGACGGCCAGATTGCGAGCGATCCGGTAGATCCACCCGGCAATCCGCCCCGGCTCACGCAGCCCATCGAGATTGCGCCAAGCCGCAAGGAAAGCCTCCTGCGCCACTTCTTCGGCATCGTCGCGCGATCTGGTCAGGCCCGTGATATATCCGACGAGCGGTCTGCGCAGGCGTTCGACGAGGATGCCGAACGCATGAGCATCCCCCCCGATGGCAGCCAGAGCAAGTTGTTCGTCGGTTTGGTCCACGCGTCAGCTCGAAGAAGTGTCTCGCGAGCTATTTCTAAAGAGTCCCATTTGCTCGACTCTGCTCCCAAAAAAATCATGCAAACCGGTCGTCGGATCGTTTTTCGCGGGAGCGGCCCTTGGCCTGTTCGAGCCAGCCGAGACGCTCGACCTCGTGGTGATCGAACTCGGGCACGTAGGGCTTGATGTCCAACAGCGGGGTACCGTCGAGCACGTCGACGTTTTCCACGTGCAGTCGCACGCCGTCGATGCGAAGCAGCTTGACCACCGAAAGCCCGATCGGATTGGGACGCTTTGGTGCCCGAGTGGAAAACAGACCATGGGGTTGCGTGTCGAGAAAGGGCGTGACGGTCAGCCGGCACTCGGTCACCTGGTGGAAATGGTACAGCAGGATCACGTGCGAGAAGCCGTCGAGGTCGGCGAGCGCCGGGGCGAATTCCGCAAAGATGTCGATCGTCCCCACAACCCCGCGAGCCCCGCTGGGTTGAATGGGCATCCCGGCGATGTCGGTAAACGGTGTGTGAACGATGCCGATGGGGTGGTACTCGATTTTCATGGCAGGTCAATAATTAGGCGTCGGTGGTCGGTAGTGTCGCAGGTCGATCGACTTGAACCATTCGATCGTTTTCGTAAGGCCCTCGCAGAGCGGAATGGTCGGTTCCCAACCGAGCTTCTCTCGGGCAAGCGAAATGTCGGGCTGGCGTTGCAGGGGATCGTCGGCCGGCAGAGAACATTTCACGAGCTTGCTCTTCGCGCCAGTTAATTCCAGCACCAAGTCGGCCAGTTGGCGAATAGTGAATTCACCGGGGTTGCCCAGGTTGACCGGTCCGACGAAATCGTCAGGCCCTTCCATCATCCGGATGATGCCCTCGATCAGGTCGTCGCGGAAGCAAAACGATCGGGTTTGGGAACCGTCGCCGAAGATGGTAATGTCTTCGCCCTCAAGCGCCTGGCGGATGAAATTGGAGATTACTCGACCATCGAACGGATGCATCCGTGGGCCGTAGGTATTGAAAATCCGTACGAGCCGCACGTTGACGCCGTTGTGGCGGTGGTAGTCCATAAACAGCGTTTCGGCCGCGCGTTTGCCTTCGTCGTAACACGCTCGGGGACCCAGGGTGTTGACCGAACCACGATAACTTTCCGGTTGTGGGTGGACTTCCGGATCGCCGTAGATCTCGCTCGTCGAAGCCTGAAGCACTTTGGCGCGGCATCGCTTGGCCATCCCCAACACGTTGATCGCTCCCATGACGGAAGTCTTCATGGTCTTGATGGGGTTGAACTGGTAATGGCCTGGGGCAGCCGGACAAGCGAGATTATAGACCTCATCGACTTCGAGAAAGACCGGCAGTGTGATGTCGTGCCGAATCAGTTCGAAGTTCGAATTGCCGAGTAAATGGGCGACATTGGATTTTTGGCTAGTGAAAAAATTGTCCAGGCAGATAACGTCGTGTCCCCGCTCGACAAGTCGTTCACAAAGGTGCGACCCGAGGAAGCCGGCTCCCCCGGTTACTAGGATTCGTTTCAATATCGACACGGCATGACCATCCTTTATTCGTTTGACTTGAGGGAATGAGCTTCGTCGCGGTGGTACTTCTATTGATACCTGCATTAATAATGATCGCTTCGGAAAGCCGAACGCCTGGAAATCCAGGCTCCCGTTGGTCGCCTTCCGCTCGTTGGCTATGCAGGCCTCAATAAATTGGCAATCCCCTTCTTCCGCTTCGGAGATCCTTCGCCCGTGGGGCCAGCGTTTGGCCGCAAATCGCTACAATCCGGCCGTACGGCCGCGAACAGTCTACGATCTACCATCGTAACATCCGCGCCAGTCGCGCTTCGATGCGATCGACGAGAACGAATGATTTCTCCAACCCATGGGACACCGAACAAATGTCGGATTGCCTGGGAACATTTTGGTTGCGTCACGTCGCCGTGAGATTTTGGCTTTCTCACACCACCCTCAAAGTTCACAAAAAATCTAAGCTAGCACGACAAGGTCAGGTAGTGTGGGAGCCCCCGTTGGCCGGCGACTCAACAGTCGGTTGTTTATCATCACGACATGGGGCATAACGTTCTGATTCGTGGTTTACCACAAGCCACGAAGTGCGCCTATTCCACCACAAAGGGTTGTGTGGTAAACACATGGCGTGGGCGTTGGCGAGAGTTTTGCGGGTTGCCCGGTGTGCGGCCATTGGCTTCGTCACCCTGCGACAACCACTTCGACGACGGAACACCGATCCTCTTGGGGTCGACGGCATCCAATGGACGCAAAACCACAACGCGGGGCAGCTTTTCACCACCGCCATGATTGGCAGCAAGCGACACCCCAGCGATGGGAAGTTGGTGCCTCGCATGCGCTGAGCAAAAAAGGGAAAATTCGCTCGGGGGTCGTGCTCGGCCGAATAGATGGTGGTTTCACCGAAACCATCAGGTATCCAACTCCACCGTCGCAAAAGAGGGCCGGGTGGTAGATATTCCGTTGGGGTTTGGGGGTGGTAAAAACGGTAGGGGTACCGAGAAAAAATCTATACACGAGGTAGCGCAGGGTGTCGCTCCTCTCCAAGGGTGCGACCGGAAATGCGCGCGGGGAATGCACGGCGGGATATGCATCGATGCTCGATTCGGCGCCTGTGTAGCAAACACAAGCGTAAGGCGACCCACGTAAGCCTGGGCTTCCAGATGCTGCATTCCGCGGGCCGACCGTTTCTAACACAGGCGTTAATAGAGAATCGCATTCCGCCGAGGATGCTCATAATGCACACGAAACGGCCATTGACGCTCTTGCTGGTTGCTCTCTCCGCACAACTTCGTGCGGCAGTGGAGAAATCGCTCAGCGCCACCGAAGGCCGTTACGTGCTCCACGAAGCCGACACCCAACACGACGCGCTCACCTGGCTCCGTAACGACCACTGCGACACGCTGCTGGTGAATTGCACTGACCATAAGACGGACGTCAACAGCATTCTCGAAACGCTGCCTCCCTGTTCCGTGGTGCTGCTGATCGACGACCGGCCTGAGCACGCTGTGCGACAAGCCATACAGCGTGGCGCCTATTCTTATCGCGTCGACACAAAGGATACGGGCCAACTGCCGCACATCATCGGCCAAGCCGCGCAGTGTTGTCACCTGCTCACCCGAAAAGAGAGCAAAGCCTGCTTCCGCCAAGTGGCCGACAACGCTCCCGTCTTGCTGGTGCTCTCCACGGCCGAAGGAAAATGCGATTTTCTCAACTACGAATGGTTGGTTTTTCGCGGACGCACCTTTGCCGAGGAGCAGGAGGACGGTTGGCTCGAGGGGCTCCATGGCGATGATCGGCCGAATTTCGTCCAGGTGCTTCACGACGCTTGCCAGAAAGCGGAACCCTACGAAATGGATCTCCGCATGCAGCGCCACGACGGTTCCTATCGGTGGATTCTCGCCCGGGGCAAACCTCGGTTTTCTCCCGACGAAGTGTTCCTGGGGCACGTCGGAGCTTGGGTCGACATCACCCCGCGGCGGCAAGGCGAAGAAGCCCTCAAACGTCACGACGAAGTATTGGAAGCCGTCGGCTATGCCGCCGAGAAATTCCTGGTGGCCGATTGCTGGAAGCAGTGTATCGACGACGTTTTGCGACACCTCGGTGAGGCCGATCGGGTAAGCCGTGTCTACCTCATCGTGAACCACTCGGCCGACAGCGGCCAGTTGTCTGTCGGTCGGCGCTACGAGTGGACCGCGCCGGGTGTCGAGCCGCTGCGGAATAGTACCCACCTGCAAAACCTGTCGTGGGATCGCGACGGGCTGAGTTGCTGGAAACCAACCTTTCTCAACGGCCAAGTGCTTCAAACGCAAACCAGCAAACTCAGCGACGCCGAGAGCCAAACCCTTCTTGGCACAGAGGATATTCAATCCATCCTGCTGGTCCCGATCTTCGTCGGCGAACAGTGGTGGGGGCTCGTGGGTTTTGACGAGTGTGAACAAGAACGCGTGTGGTCGGAGGCCGAAGTGGGAGCCATGCGCACGGCGGCCGCTATCATTGGAGCCGCCATCGAGCGTTCACAGATTCAACAGCAGTTGACCGAAGCTCGCGACGAACTGGAAGACCGGGTCGAACAGCGCACGGCGTTGCTGAGGGCCACCAATTTTGAACTGCGGCAGGAAATCGGCCAACGGGCAATCGCCGAAGATGCACTGCGACGGCGGGAACACCAGTACCACATTCTCGTGGATACAATTCCCCACGGAATATGTGAGTTAGACATGGGGGGGAATATCACCTTTGCCAATGCCGCTTTCCACCGCATGCACGGCTACCCAAGCGGCGCGTTGGCAGGAAAGAGCATCTGGGACCTGCTTGCCCCCGATGGTCGTTCGCAGCGGCTTCGCGAAGTCTTCGGCGAGCACCTCCCCCGGCAGCGTCAGCCCGAGCCATTATTTCTGCAACATCGCACCAATAGTGGCACAATTATTCAAGTACGATTAGACTGGGACTACAAATGTGATGAGTCGGGGCAGGTTACCGGCTTCGTGGCCGTAACGACCGACATTACCGAGCGTCGCCGGGCAGAAGAACAGGCCCGACGGCGGCTCGATCAGCTAGCCCATGTGGAGCGAACGCACACGATGGGACAAATGGTCACGGGCGTAGCCCACGAACTCAACCAGCCGTTGGCGGCGATTGCCAACCATGCCCAAGCCTGCCGGCACAATCTGCGTGCGATACTCGATGTGTCGCAGGCCGACGTACTGGATTCTATCGACCAGATTGCCGATCAAGCTAATCGGGCTGGACAAATCGTGCGCCACTTGCGAACCTTTGTGCGTCGGGTGGCTTCACAGTCATCGACAGTCGAGGTAAACGCCCTGGTCGACGAGGCGTGTCTCTTGCTCGAGGTCGTGGCGCGAATCCACGAGGTCCATCTCGAGCGCGACCTGGCTCGTAACCTGCCATTGGTCCATGTGGATCGCATCCAGATCGAACAGGTCATCATTAACTTGGTATACAACGCTATTGAGGCCATGGAGGATGTCCCCACCAAGACACGGAGCGTTACCATCCGTACCGCGACAGCCGACGACCATACCGTGACCGTAGCGGTGGAAGATGTTGGCAAAGGCTTGGCGAATGGGACAGTCGACCACCTCTTCGAACCATTCTTTTCTACCAAACAAGACGGCATTGGACTCGGCTTGCCCATCAGCCGTTCGATCATCGAGGCACACGGGGGCGAACTGACAGCGTCCCCCAATGCCTCCAGGGGAACCACCTTCTGCTTCTCTCTGCCTGCGTACGTTGAAGGAGACGAACCGTGAATAACGACACAACTGTTTTTCTGGTTGACGACGATCCGGCGGTGCTTCGCTCGTTGACCACGCTCGTGAAGGTCGTCTTCCCACATGTGGAGGCGTACACCTCGGCTACCGATTTCCTGTCGAACTACCACGCCGACCAGTCCGGCTGCTTGGTGCTTGATGTGGCCATGCCCGGCATGAGCGGCTTGGAACTGCAGCGCAAGCTTTGTCAAGAAAAAGTCGACTTGCCGATCGTCTTCATCACCGGACACGGCAACGTGCAAATGGCCGTCGGGGCCATGCAGGCTGGGGCGGTCAACTTCCTGGAAAAACCGTTCCATGAACAGGAGCTATGGGCCAGCATCCGCCGGGCTCTGGAGGTCGACACCCGAAACCGCCGCCGCAAGGCGCGGCGTCAGCGTGTCGAGGAACGGATGTCGAAGCTCACCGCCGGTGAACGCGAGGTGCTCGACCTGATTATGGACGGCAAATACAACAAGGAAATCGCCTCGCAGCTCGGCCTGAGTATCCGAACCGTCGAGGACCGCCGCGCCCGACTGATGAAAAAGATGCAGGCTAATAGCGTGGCCGAACTCGTTCAGTTGGCTATGACGCATTAGTACTTGAAAGAAGCGATCTTTTATCCCAGGGGGTACAACGCCCGGGCTTGGCCGTGGCACGATTGACCGGGTGGTCAGCCGAGCCCGTAGAACCCCACTGCGTTGTCGTGTAGCAACTTCCGTTGCTGCGCGACGGGGCGCGAGCGAATAATCTCTTTCAACGCGGTCACCCATTGGCGGAAGGTGGCCGTTTGGGTGCAGACGGGCCAGTCGCCGCCAAAAACCACTCGATCGGGGCCAAAGGCGTCGAGGCAATAGTTCACCATCGGTGCCAAGTCTTCGGCCCCCCAGTTGTCCTTCGGCGCCCGGGCGACAATGCCCGAGATCTTGCAAATCACGTTCTTACGTCGGGCCAGAGCGTCGATTCCCCGGCACCATACTTCCGCGTCGTGAGCCGGATGTACCTCGGGCAGCTTGCCGTGAGCCGGCGGAAACGCCTTCGGGTCGGCGTTGCCGCAGTGGTCCAACACGAATCGCGTGTCGGGACAACGGTCGACCAGCTTCGCCCCCAGTTCCAACTGGTCGGGCGGAATGCAGAGGTCGAAGCTCATCCCCACTTTGCCCAACAGGCGGACGCCCCCGACAAGTTCGTCGCTGAGCCAACCTTTTTCGCGCTGGATGTGCCGCACGCCTTTTACGTAAGGATTGCCCTTAAATCGGGCGAGGTACTCCGCAAAACCTTCTTGGGCAGGTCGTCCTCCGATCACGGCGGCACAGGTAGGATTGTCGTCGCGACGGCAAAGTCCAATCACATACTCCGCTTCCGTCACCAGTTCGTCTGGCTCGGCAGCTACTTCCATGTAAACGGCCTTCACCACGTTCAACCCGCGGGTAGCCTCCAGGTAGTCTTTGGTCACGAAGCTGCGGTTCAACAGCGTCCGACCTTTGACCCAACGCAAATGCACCGTGTCGAGATCCCAAAGGTGCTGATGCGTATCGATGATCGGCAGCAAACCCGACTTGTCTGATGTTGCCGGCTCTTCGGCCTGAGCCGAGCGACACACACCAGAGACACCCGCAGTGCCCACGGCCACTGCGGCGGCCGTACCTTGCCGAAGGAACTGACGACGATTGTATTTCATGGCCACAAACCCCTGTTTACGTTTTCCGGCGAGTAGCTTTTACAAACGGTACAAACCTTGGCATCTACGGAACATCAAGCGGAAAATACGAATGTCGAAATACGAAACAAATTCGAATCACGGAAACTGCAAATGACAGAAGCAGTGGGCACGGCCCCATGTTTGGAGCCTTGGAACTTTGTCTTTTGTATTCGTTTCGTATTCCGTGCTTCGATATTTGTATTTCCCATTAATCGCAACAGCCTCACTCAACCGGCGTCGTAGCGGCTGCCCGCGAATCTAGTGCCTTGGAAATGGCGGCCGCCACTGTCTGTCCCAACTGCTTGCTGCCATTGCCGTCATAGTGAAAACGATCTTTTCGGCTCCACTCGGGATGGTCGACCACCTGGGCGTAGAGATCGTTCACCGCGATGCCATTTTTCTTCATCACCTTGGCGGCAATTGCGTTGTGCCGCAGGATCGTGGGATTATTCTCGGGATCCAACTGCTCGGGACTGCCTTTTACGGTCATCGGGGTAGTCGATCCCCAAATGACCGTAGCTCCCTTGGCGCACTTCTTCATGGCGACCATGTAGCGTCGCATGGCCGGTTCGTACGAACCTTCGGGCGTGCGGTCTTTCTGCCAGCCGTGTAGGCCGTGGTTGAAGTGGATCACGGCATACTGGTAATCGCCCACGGCCTTTTCCAAACCCGCGTGGATACCGCCATGGGTTACCCAAAGGGGCGTAGCCCAATGGTCGACGACGGCCTTGCCTTCGAGCTGCTTGCGGACCGTGGCAGCGTAGCCGTTGGAGATCGAGTCGCCGATGATCAACACCCGGGGCAACTGGCTTCCGTCGGAAGGCGCCGCGCCGCGAGAAACGTCCCATCCGCCGGCCTGGGCAGGATTAATCGCAAAAATACCGCATGGCGCCGCTAGAACCACGAGGACCAAACCCGAGAGCAATACTTGGCGATTTCGACGCATAAAACACCTCTTAAACCTGTTTCCTGGGAAGTCGATACCAAACGTCGGTATGGTGGATGCTAGCATGGCCGGCGCTCCACTTCAAATTCCGCCTTGACAGACACGCCAAAATCGCCAAAATCCGGCCGCCACGTCACACGCCGAAGAGGTCTTCATCCTAAGTAAGACCCCCTCGGCAGGCATCCCCAGGACAGGACCAGGAAAACGGAATTTCCGCCATCCAAACGGGTAAACGGTCCTGGCCCCTACTTGTCCGATTCGTTGCACGCCTATCAGGCACGGAGGCCACAGGCCATGCAAGTCTGTCCCGACCTGGGACATCTCGTCAGCCTGCGTACGTTGTTGCCGCACGCCGAGTTTCTCGGCCGCGACGACATCGCGATCGCCGGCTGTACCTGCGATTCCCGACAAGTTGAACCGGGGCAATTGTTCGTCGCCTTGGCAGGAAGCCACCGCGACGGGCATGCCTTTATCGCCGAGGCGGCAGCGCAAGGATGCGCGGCCGTTCTCTGCGAGCGTCCCCCGGCCGACTTGGCAATTCCCTGCTGCGTGGTCCCCGACGCTCGCGAAGCCTACGGCCAACTTTGCCAAGCCCTGGCCGGTAATCCCAGCCAGCAGTTGAAAGTGATTGGCGTTACGGGAACCAACGGCAAAACGACCACCAGTTGCCTGATTGCCAGCATATTGACCTCGGCCGGCTATTCGCCCGGGTTGCTGGGAACCCTGGGTTACTTGGACGGCCGCAAAATCGAACGCTCGACGTGGACTACGCCTCCGGCCGATGTCCTGGCCACGTGGTTCTCGCGGATGGTTGCCAACGAATGCACCCACGCCGTGATGGAGGTTTCCAGCCACGCCCTGGTCCAAGGCCGCGTGGCAGGCGTCCGCTTTGATGCCGCCTGCGTGACCAACGTCACCCGGGATCATCTCGACTACCACGGCTCGCTCCGCAAATACCGCTTGGCTAAGGCCCGGCTCTTCGAGCAATTGCCGGCCGAGGGGTTCGCGGTAATCAATGCCGACGATCCGGTAGCCACCGACTACCTGCGGCAGATCGACGGGCCCGTGCTGACCGTGGGGATCAATGCGGCGGCCGAGATCGTGGCCACGCCCATCGAACAATTCCAAAGCGAACAAACGTTTCTGATCACTGCCGGAAGCGAAACGGTGCCTGTGCGGACGCAGATGATCGGCACCCACCATATTTACAACTGCCTGGTGGCGACCGCCGTCGGGCTGACCTACGGGATCGACCTGCCCACGGTCGTCCGCGGCCTGGAAGAAGCCGGCCACGTGCCGGGCCGACTTGAACGGGTTGAGTGCGGACAGCCTTACGGTGTGTTTGTCGACTACGCCCACACGCCCGACGCCTTGCGAAGTTCGCTCGCCGCCCTGCGGCAAGTGACTTCCGGACGATTGATCTGCGTGTTTGGCGCGGGCGGAAACCGCGATCAGCAAAAACGCCCCCTGATGGGGCAAGCGGTCGAGGCGCTCGCCGATGTGGCCGTGGTGACCAGCGACAATCCACGGTTCGAAGATCCCCAAGCGATCGTCGACGACATCCTCCTGGGCTTCCGGCGACCGGCGTCGGCCTGCGTGGTCCTCGACCGTGAAGAAGCCGTCCGCGAGGCGCTTGCAATGGCCCAACCGGGTGACTGCGTGATCATCGCCGGCAAGGGTCACGAGACTTACCAGACGATTGGCGACCAAAAACTCCCGATGGACGATCGCCAAATCGCCCAAGACTGGCTCTACCGAGTGCGTCCCTACGCACCGGAAATGACGCAGTGAACAAAAAGCGGAAGATTGAGAACCGAAAACTGGTTTGGTGGCGAAGCCGCAAGCGGCAAGCATCCCCAATCCTAAATCCCTAGCCTCTAGCCCCTCTTCCATGACCACTGTCGACGATCTACGCAACGCCCTTAACGGGAAGATGATTCCACCGGAGTCCCTGCGCACGGCGGCCAATGTGCGGTTGGGATCGGTGGAGATCGACAGCCGTCAGGTCAGTACGGGTGACGTGTTCTGGGCGCTGCGGGGACCGAACCACAACGGGGCCGATTTCGCCGCCGACGCCTTTGCTCGCGGTGCCTCGGGCGTGGTCGCGCAACAACCGGTCGACGTGCCCTCGGGTCGTTGGGCCCTGCTGGTCGACAACACCCAAGACGCCCTGCGACGTTGGGCCGAGTGCAAACGTCGCCAGTTTGCCGGCACACTGATCGCCGTGACTGGAAGTGTCGGGAAGACAACCGCCCGGCAAATGATCCATACCGTGCTGCGACCGCAACTGGCAGGCACGGCCAGCCCTCGCAACTACAACAACCACATCGGCCTGCCCTTGAGCATGTTCGCCATGGAACCGCAACACGACTATGCCGTGTTGGAGTTGGGAGCGAGCCGGCCCGGTGAAATCGCTTCGCTGGCCGCGCTGTGCGAACCGAAGGTTGGCGTGATTACCCATGTGGGCGACGCGCACCTCGGCGGGTTCGGTAGCCGTCAGGCCGTGGCCGAAGCCAAGGCCGAGTTGCTGGCCGCACTGCCCCACGACGGTCGAGCCATCCTGGGCGACGATCCCTGGCTACGAACCGTGGCCGAAGGCTGTCGCGCAGAGATCACTTGGGTAGGAACCTCGGAAGGGTGCGAGATCCGTGCGACCGAGATCGTCAGCCGCCAAGGACATTTGCAGTTTCAAGTGGCCGGCACCCGATTTTGTGTGCCCGTCTGGGGACGCCATCACCTGACGGCTGCCCTGATTGCCGTGGCCGTGGGACGGATGATGGGCTTCGACCTGGGACAAATGGCCGACGCGTTGGAAGACTACCATCCGGTACCCCAACGTTGCGAAGTGAGTACGATCCGCGGGGCGACGGTGATCAACGACACCTACAACGCGAACCCCACGGCGATGGCCGCCGCGATGGAACTGTTGCGGGAATTCGACGGGCCGGGCCGACGGATCGTCGTTTGCGGCGATATGGGCGAGCTTGGTGAACAGGCGGCTGCCCTGCACTGGCAGTTGGGCCGCCAAGTGGTAACTGTCGGTTCCGCCCAGTTGCTGATCGCCTGCGGTCAATACGCTCGACAGGTCGTAGCCGGTGCCCGATCGGCCGGGATGGCTCGCGCGAGATCGATCCCCTGTGAAACGGTCGACGAGGCGTTGCCGTTTCTCGGCCAGGCGATCCTGCCCGGCGACGTGGTGCTGGTCAAGGGATCGCGGATGATGGCCATGGAACGCGTGATTGAGGCCCTAGGGCAGTATCCCCAGCGACGGAGTGCCTAGGGTTCGTTCAACAATAATAACGACATTTGAAAAAGTCCTTCGAAGAATAGTCTGGCGAAGGCGCAAGCGGCTAACAACTAACAATTAGTCACGGAACACTAACAACTAATTCATTGTGGACACCCCCGACGCGCCCGGTTTGCGGGAACTCGGCGCACCCTCCCTCCTTGGGTTGGAGCAATTGCTTGTCGTCTCTTGCGGTAACTGGGTCGACCGCATCGGCAAGCGCTTCGCGGGGGTGTTCAAGGACTGAGCGCCGGGGCGCGGCGTCACCCGCCGCCCCCGGCTGCTCAGGGATACAGCGTCGCGGCCCCCTGGCCGCACAAACCACAGTCCGGCGAGTCAAGAACAAAGCACGAATGACGAATGGCGAAGCGGGAACGGTTGCTTTCCCTGAGTCGTTCGTGGTTCGTGCTTTGTTGTGTTGAGGGACGATTGAGTGCGTGAATAAGCACACATGGCGTGTACGTGGCCGCTGAAACGGCCACGCCTCTCGTAAATCATAAATCCCAAATCATAAATCAGAAATCCCAAGATGCTTCTTTGGCTGTTCGACATCGTGACGCGTACTTCGGCCCAGGCCTCGTTGGCCGGCTTGAGCAAGATTACATTTCGGGCAGCCGCCGCGGCCGGGGTTAGTTTTTTGTTGGCCGTCGTGCTGGGACCCTGGATGATTGCCTGGCTACGGCGACGTTTTCGCGAGCCGATCAAGTGCGACTCCGAAGAAGTTCGCCGGCTACACGAAGACAAAGAGGCCACGCCGACCATGGGTGGGTTGTTTCTCGTGGCCGGGCTTATCGCCGGTTGCCTGTTGTTGGGCGACTTGAGCAACCCCCAATTGCTGATTGCCCTGCTAGTGGCCGGAGGACTGGCCGCCGTCGGAACGATCGACGACCTGACGAAACTCCACCGCTCGCGCAACGGACTGTCGGCCCGTCGCAAAATGCTCGGCCAACTGGCCGTGGCCACCGTGGCGGCCGTGCTCTTGTACCAGCATCACTCCGGCCTGGCCGACGGGCTTACCCTGCAACTGCCACTGGCGGGAATCAAGATCGACCTGGGCCTTTGGTTCATTCCCTGGGCGGTGTTGGTGATGGTGGGTACGTCGAACGCTGTGAACCTGACCGATGGGCTCGACGGTCTGGCAGGCGGGTGCCTGATGTTTGCCGTGGCAGCAATGACCGCCATGACCTACGCCGCCGGACACGCCGGATGGGCCGACTATTTGGGCGTCGCCCGAATTCCCGGTGCCGGCGAACTGACCGTGTTGGGCGGAGCCATGCTGGGCGGACTGCTGGGGTTTCTCTGGTTCAACTGCCACCCGGCCCAGGTTTTCATGGGCGATACGGGCGCGTTGCCCTTGGGCGGACTGCTCGGTCTGTTGGCGTTGGCCTGCCGGCAGGAGTTGCTGCTGGTGGTCGTCGCCGGGGTGTTTGTCGCCGAAGCGCTGAGCGTAATTTTGCAGGTCGGGTCCTACAAGTGGCGACGACGTCGGATTTTCCTTTGTGCGCCGTTGCACCATCACTTCCAGTTGAAGGGATGGCCTGAGAACAAGATTGTGGTTCGCTTCTGGATTGCCGCCGCGTTGTGTGCCTTGTTGGGTGTGGCCTCGCTGAAGCTGCAGGTGAACGAACCGGTGGCCGGGGATCATCTCCATGCGACTGCGGTGGAAACGTCTTTGCGTCGGTGATTTGGGCGAAGCCGCAAGCGGTTGCTGTGCAGCAAAAAAACGACTCCCTACTCCCGACCTCTAACTCCCAACTCCCGGTATGAAAAACTCACAACCCTCCGCACATCTCCATCTCGTCTTCACTGGCGGGGGTACTGGGGGACATTTGTTTCCCGGCCTGGCCGTGGCCCAACAGGTGCGCGAGTTGCAGCCGGCGATGCGAATAACTTTTGCCGGCACGGGAAAACCGTTTGAACGAGAGCACGTGACCGCCGCGGGCTTCGACTATGTGGAGATCCCCTGCCAACCGCTGCCCCGCAACCTTCGGCAAGTGGTACCTTTTTTGCGCGACAACCTGAGGGGCTTCCGCGCCGCCCGACGACTGCTCGACCAGGGCCAGGTCCGACTGGTCGTGGGGCTCGGTGGTTATGCCAGTGTGCCCACGGCTCGGGCTGCCGTGGCTCGCGGTATCCCGTTGGTGCTGCTCGAACAAAACGCGTTGCCCGGCCGCGCCACCCGATGGCTGGCCCGATCGGCCGACCTGATTTGTGCCCCCTTCGCCCAAACGCGGATCCACCTGCGGTGCACTTGTCCGGTGGAGGTAACGGGCAATCCTATTCGACTGTCGAACCGCGTGGCCGTAGACCGTCCGACCGGCGTTCGACCGCCCGCGTTGCCTGTTTCCGTGGTTAGGCGAGTAGGGCAGGGAAACACGGGCGGCGATACGGCCGCCTCGACAACAACCCTGCTTCACGAACCGGCAACGACCGTTGGCCAACCACTGTCGCACGACCGGCGGATACTCATTCTTGGTGGCAGTCGTGGCGCTAGGGTACTCAACGAGCAGGTTCCCCGGACCTTGTACCGGCTGGGCTCGCGGCGCGAAGGTTGGCAGATCGTACATCAGTCGGGCACCGACGACTTCGAGCAAACCGTGGCCTTGTACCGTAAGTTCGACGTGCCTGCTCAGGTGGTCGCCTTCATCGAAGATGTGCCCGGGCTGCTGACCAACACCGACTTGGTCGTCAGTCGGGCCGGTGGTTCCACGCTGGCCGAGTTGGCCGCCGCCGGGGTGCCGGCCGTGCTGGTGCCGTATCCTCATGCAGCCGACGACCATCAGCGTCACAACGCCGAGGTGTTCGCCCGACCTGGCGGATGCATTCTGCTGGACCAACGGGAAGACGCCCGGCGGTTCGACCACCGGCTGGCCGACGTTCTCGGACCGCTTCTGACGGACGAAACCCGACGCCGGCGAATGGCTACCGTCATGCGTCGTTTCGCACGACCGGACGCCGCCAGCGTGGTCGCCCGGCAAATCCTCGGCCAAATACGTTGAGGCGGCGCACGTCGCAGTTGCCAGAAGATAGGTGTGAGACCACAAACACGGCCCCCAAGCCCACCGGTCGCAACCGGTGGGATCTCCCGTGTCCCCAACCGCAAATCTCCCCCACTCCACATCCTAGACTCCGCCCTAGGCCCCTCCCCCTGATCCCAATGTTGTGCCATTAATAATTGTCCTCCAGGATTGAGGCAATGCCCTCAAAGTTGGCGACCACGGGAGCGACTTCCTGCCTGAGTGCGGTAGCGCCGATTGGCTACGGCCCTGCTGCGTTGTGCTAAAGCACAACCTACCACAACCAACGGGCCGGGCCTCTCGGCGATGAGGCGGCGATCTGCTATCATGGCGGCGTTTCCATGATTCTGGCATCGTAGACGGCGGGCCCCTATGCTTCGTTGGCGAATCATCCTGGGAGTAATCATCGTAGCAGCCGTGCTGGGGATCTGCTGGCTCGATCATTTGGCCGCCGTCCCTGGAGCATGGCTATTTCCCCTGGCCATTCTGGCTGTTGTGTTGGCTGGGCAAGAAATAATCGACTTGGCCAGCGCCGGTGGCATGCGCCCTTTGACATGGACCGTTCACGCTGGAAACCTTCTTCTGCTACTCAGCACGTGGTTGCCCACGGCTTTGCCGCAACTGTGGACCAATTCGTTCGACGGAACGTCGTTTTCGCCGCTTACTTGGACATGGTTTGCATTGGGGTGCGCCGTGTTGCTGGTCTTTGCCGGCGAGATGGGACGCTACAACAAGCCAGGGGGCGTGACCAGCAACTTGGCCGTGGCCATGCTGGCGATCGTCTACGCCGGGGTCATGTTCTGCTTCGTTGTCCAACTGCGAATGACCTGGGGCATCGGCGCGTTGGCCTCGCTGGTGATCGTGGTAAAGTTGGGCGACATCGGTGCTTACACCGTGGGTCGCTTGGCGGGACGCCACAAGATGGCTCCCACGCTAAGCCCAAAGAAGACAATCGAAGGAGCCTTGGGGGCGTTGGCATTCGCCGCCTTGGGTTCGTGGGCGACGTTCACCTGGCTGGTTCCCTGGCTATTGCCGACATCGCAGCCAACCCCATGGTGGGGTTGGACGCTGTTTGCCGTGGCCGTGGGGATAGCCGGTATGTTCGGCGATTTGGCCGAATCGCTGGTAAAACGCGACGTCGGCCGTAAAGACTCCAGTGCCTGGATGCCCGGCTTCGGCGGTGTGCTAGACATCCTCGACTCTCTGCTCCTGGCCGCGCCCGTAGCGTGGATCTTCTGGACGTTGCGGCTCGTCGGTTAACCCAGTTTTTGAAACGAGGTTAACCACGGGACTTCTTTTTCGTAGCGAGCGGCCTTGCCGCATTGCATAATACCCAAGGCGCATTTGCCCCCCGGCCAAAGTGGTCGATTTCGGTCGCATCACGCAAGTTTGCACGGACTTACACGCCAAAACACCAAGAATCGTCGAGTTGTGAGCTATTCATCCTGCTCGCGAGAGAGTAATATGGACGATGGTGTTACAGAAGAGTGAGAGGGGTAGCTTCGTACACCGCTTTTCTTTGCATAATCGATCGCAATACATCATTTGCGGATTGCTCTCGTCTCTTCTTCACCGACAAAGGGTTGTCCACCGACAGCGCAATGTCACCTTACGAATCCGAGATAGCCGGAGGGTGTTGTACCGCCGCTAGTCGCTGCTTTCTTTCGGATCGACTTCAGGCGGATGTGTCTCTCGGGCTGCCTGGGCCAGTATAGCTCGGATCTCGTCAAACGAGATGGACCACGTACACTCTGTCCCTGTGGTTGGCAGGAGGGATGGATACGATGGCGATTAGGGTAGTGTGCCCCAACGGTCACGTATTGCGCGTCAACGACGCGCTGGCTGGAAAGATCGGACGATGCCCGAAGTGCAAGGCGCGTGTGCAAGTGCCGGCCCTTCGGTGCGACGAACTCAGCGAAGACGCAATCCTGGATATCCTTGGGCCGCGTGCACCGGATGCCTCGTCAAGCGGCGTTCTCGATGAGCGCCCCAAACGGACAAGTTCCGAATCAAGCATCATACGGAACGGTCCGCCCAAAAAGATTTGCCACCGGTGCAATCGAACGATCGACGCCCTGCACCATATTTGTCCACACTGCCATACCTATATCGCAGAGCTGCAGGACTTCAAGTAGGTCGGGCCAGACGCAGCGCCCACCAATGGAAAGCGATTGAAGTGTTAGGCTGAAGCCTAACCTGCAGCTATCGGCGGCATCCGTGGGCGAGATTATTCTTCGCCGTCGCCGTGGCGGACGATGTCGCCCTCGATCATGTAGATCACGTCCTCGGCGATATTGGTGGCGTGATCGGCGATTCGCTCCAGGTTTCGAGTGGCGGCCAATAGTCGCAGCAGGCCGTTGGCTTGCTCCGGATCGCAGCGAATCATCTCTTCCACTTCGAGGCGGATCTCCCGCTTCATGGCATCGACTTCATCGTCTCGGGCACACACATCGTTGGCCAAGGCGGAGTCCTGGTTGACCATCGCGTCGAGACTGTCGCGAAGCATCACCTGCACCTTTTGCCACATTCCGGCCAGATCGAAGGGGATTTCCATGGCCGGCTGCTCGCAGAGAGCCATGGTCTTACGGGCTAGGTTCACGGCCAGATCGCCAATGCGTTCCAGGTCGTTGTTGATCTTCAACGCGGCCACGATAAACCGCAAATCGGCCGCCACCGGTTGATGCAGGGCTAGAATCTTCAGACATTCCTCTTCCACCTCGACCTCGCGCTGGTCGATGTCGCGGTCGCGCCGCTCGACATCGCCGGCCAAGGCAGCGTCGCGGTCGAGAATCGACCGAACGGCCAATTGAACCTGCTCCTCGACAATCGCACACAGCGATAGCAACGACTTTTTCAGACGCTCGATTTCCGTTTGAAGATGAACAGACATGGGCTAGAGGCTAGAGATTGGGGGCTGGGGAGTTTGGCGATTGCGGCGTCGCAACCATTACCCAAACCGCCCCGTAATGTAATCCTCAGTTTCTTTTCGCACGGGTTTGGTGAATACCTGCTTGGTATGCCCGAACTCAATCAGTACGCCCTCGTAAAGGAAGGCGGTCCAGTCCGACACCCGCGCGGCCTGCTGCATGTTGTGGGTGACAATGATAATGGTGTATTCTCCGCGCAGCTCTCCGATCAGATCCTCGATCCGCGTCGTCGACCGCGGGTCGAGTGCCGAGCAGGGTTCGTCCATGAGGATGATTTCCGGGCTCACGGCGATGGCTCGGGCAATGCACAATCGCTGGTGCTGCCCGCCGGAAAGTCCCAGGGCCGACTCGTGCAGACGGCCCTTCACTTCTTCCCAAAGGGCCGCCCGTTTGAGGCTTTTTTCGACGACCTCGTCGAGCATGCTTTTTTGCCGGATGCCGGCGATCCGCAATCCGTAGGCGATGTTTTCGTAGATCGACTTGGGAAACGGCGTAGGCTTCTGAAAGACCATTCCTACCCGGCGTCGCAGTTCGATCACGTCGAGCGCCTTGTCGAGCACTTCTTGGCCGTCGAGGCGGATACTGCCCGTGGTGCGGACATCGTCGATCAGGTCGTTCATCCGGTTCAAGCACCGCAGCAGTGTCGACTTGCCGCAGCCCGAGGGTCCGATCAGCGCGGTCACCTCGTTGCGAGGGAACTTCATGCTGATGCTGGTCAAGGCCTCCGACTCACCATAATAGAGATGGAGATCGCTTGCTTGGACAATGGCATCGGCCACGGTGTTGTCGGTCAGGCTGGCCCCATCGGAACCGGCCGTCGCTTCGACTTCCGGGACCGACGGCTTGGGAGACTTCTCCCCTACGGCTCTTTCGGGTTGATCCATGGTGATCCCCTCAGCTAACCTCAGACTCGAAACGGGTAAGTGCATAGTTACTACAGGCGGTTTCAAAACCCGGCTTTGAGTTCGTGAATCCGTTGAACGCACGACCTCCGCACCAGTTTCGAAACGGTTTCTAAATTGCTCGCGACTGATAACGTTTCCGCATACGGTTTCGCAACCAGATGGCCAAGCTGCTCAGGGTGATGACGATTACCAGCAGCAGAAGCGTGGTAACGTAGACCATGGGCTTGGTGGCTTCGACGTTGGGTGACTTGCAGCTGATATCGAATATATGAAATCCTAGATGCATGAATTGTCGGTCAAGGTGCAAATAAGGAAAAGACCCGCTCACCGGGACGGGCGCACTCTTCACGGCCCCCGTGATCATCAAGGGGGCCACCTCGCCCGCCGCTCGGGCCATCGCCAGGATAAATCCCGTCATAATGCCGGGCGACGCCATGGGAATCAACACCCGCCAGAGAGTCTGAAACTTGGTCGCCCCCAGAGCGTAGGAGCTTTCGCTAACGCCACGGGGCAACGCGCGAAGCGCCTCTTCGGTCGACACAATGACCACCGGGATGGTCAATAACCCCAGCGTCAGACTAGCCCAAAGAATACAACCCTGGCCAAACACGGGCTCGCTGGCATCCACTCGGGCCGGGTAGAGCCAGTCGTCGAGGATGCCGCCGCAGAGATAGATGAAGAATCCCAGGCCGAAAATTCCGTAGACGATCGAAGGAATGCCGGCCAGATTATTGACGGCCACCCGGACCAAGCGGACCAGCGGCCCTTCTTTGGCGTATTCTCCCAGATAAATTCCCGCCAGCACCCCGAGGGGGAAACAGGTAACCGCCATCAGGAAGACCAGCAATACGGTCCCGAAGATGGCCGGAAAGAGGCCGCCATCCTGGTTGGCCTCGCGCGGATCGTCGGAAAGCAGTTCCCAAACCTTGGCCAAGTAGTGCGACACCTTGGCGGCAAAGCCCATGTTGTTCGGCGTGGTGAAACGCACGATGTCGAGCAATGCGATGCTCTTCTCTTTCCCGTCGGCAGCCACGAACACTGCCGTGTTGCGCCGCAGTTGCTCGTCGAGTTTCGTACGTTCCGTCGACAAGACATAGGATTCATCCTTGAGCTGCTTCTCGCGTTTTTGTAGTTTTTCGAGTTGCGAGTCCAAGGCGGCCACTTCCGCAGCGTCCTCGCCAACCCCGTCGCGCAGCAGCAGTTTGCGACGGTACTTGATATCAATCACTTGGTATTTGATATCGTCGTTCAACACCTGGGCAAGAACGGCCTCTTTGGCCTTGATGGGAGCGATTTCCGCGGCGTCCCGACTTTGAATTGCCGTGAGCGCGGCGTCCAACTGTTGCTGCGTGGTCCCATCTTTTGGTAAATCGAGGTCCGGCGTGTTCAGTTCTTTAAGGAAGCCGAAGTAGTTCAGATTGGCCATGCGGTCGAGCTTGAAAGCATCGGCCGGATAGGCCACGCCTGCAATGTCGACACGGTCGACCCAGCGAAACGCCGGCCCGTCTTCACGGTTGCCCACCTTGTATTTGATCCGATCGATCTTGTCGTGCTGATTGACGTCGGTCTCAACCTGTTCGCCAAGGATCTTGCTGCCGTCTTTCAACGACACCTCGACCAGAGCGTGTGGCCAGAAGACACCCAAACCATTGAAAAACACAACGACCACCAGCACCAGGGTCAGCGCCAACGTACACGCCACGGCCGCCCCGGTGATCCAAACAAACGGCTCACCTTGCGCCCAAAAACCTCGGCTCTTGCGAAGGGTATCCATCAATACTTGCCGTATTTTTTACGAAGGTGATGTCGGACAATCTCCGCTGCCGTGTTCAGGAAAAACGTCAACACAAACAGCAGCACGGCACACAGGAAGAGCACGCGATAGAGCGTACCGTCGCGCGGCGCCTCGCCGATTTCCACGGCGATATTGGCCGACAACGTGCGAAAGCCGTTGAACGGACTGGGGTCGAGAATCGGCGTATTGCCGGCCGCCATGAACACGATCATCGTTTCGCCCACCGCCCGGCCGAAACCGATCATAATCGCAGCGAAAATACCGGGGCTGGCCGAGGGAAGAATCACGCGCCACACGGTCTGCCAGCGGCTGGCCCCCAAGGCCAAGGAGGCCGCCGTAAGGCTGTGGGGGATGTCGGACAGGGCGTCTTCGGAGATCGAGAAAATGATCGGGATCACCGCAAACCCAAGTCCAAACGCCACCACGATACTGTTGAGTTGCTCGTATTCGATATTCCAGTGGTCGACCAGCCACTGGCGGAAATTGCCGTCGAAGAGAAGATTCTCCATCGGTCCGGCCAATGCCACGGCCAGAATGGTTGCCGGCAAAATGACACACATCGAAAGTACGATGAATTCGTAGCCATTTTCGATACGTTTGGCCCAATCGAACTTCCTCAGAACCTGCCAAAGCATCATGAACAGCACGAAGGTAACCGGAATCGTCAGGAAACTGGCAAACACGCCCACGATCCAGTCGCCCACCAGAGGAGCGGCCCAAAGCAAGATCAAGAAACCGATCACCACGGTGGGAATCGCAGCCATGACCTCGACGACCGGCTTGATCGCCCGCTTGAATGCCGGTGTGGTGAAGTGGCTTACATACATGGCCGAAAACAGGGCCAACGGCACGGCAAACAACATCGCGTAGCACGTCGCCTTGAAGGTTCCGAAAATCACCGGCACCAGGCTGAACTTGGGTTCGTCGGTACCGCTACTCTGCCAGATAAATTTCGGCTTCTCGTGGTTCTCGTAGTGGATCTTGCCGAACAGCGCCGCCCAACTGACCTCGGGATGCGAGTTTTCGCTCATCATCCAGCCGAAGTTCCAGACCAACAGCCGATTATCGCGGTCGACGCCGATCATGGCGTTACCCCGCGGGGCGAAACCCATCAGCTTCAGTGGGGCGCTCTCCGCCAGGGTAAGTAAATGGCGTTGGCTCGTCGTATAGTCCAGATGGGCAATGCCGTCTTCGTCGAGGCTGAGCACCGACTTATCGCGCCGCGAAGGAAATAGGTCGACAATCGCCGAACCGTGGGGCTTCAGTTCGTGAATCAAACGGAACTTGCGCGAGTCTTCTTGACGCACTTCGAACCAAACGCTCACGCCGCCCTTAGCATCGCCGACGACCAGCGCCATCTCACCGTAGACAATGGCCAACGCGGTGATTTCTCGTTGATCGCGAAACGCGGGCACCACTTCGTGATATTTGGGTTTGCCCTCGTCGTCCAACTGCCAACGCACCAGGCTTCCGTCGTCGGTACCGGCGTAAAGCCAAGTGCCGTCGGTATTGAGCGTCATCGCGGTGATCTTGCTGGGGATTCCCTCGCGAATTACGGTGCGATGCGTTTGCGTGCCACTGCTGCCACCGAACAAACCACCGCCGCCGGAGGGCGCCTGCCGAATGATCGCCAGTTGATTGTTCGACAAGAGGCGGACACAGGTGACCAGTTCGTCGCTCGTTGCGCGGATAGCTGCCGCTGTCGGTTTTTCGCCATCTTCGGCGGGAAAGCTTTGCAGTGTCTCAAGCCGATGCCCTACGGTCCGCCGGCCGTGTTCGTCGTATTGCGGAAACAGTCCGGCTTTGACGAGCGAGGCCGAACCGTCGGACCAGAGCAACGTATACTGGTTGCCCGCCGAACGTTCGACGCGAACGACTTTGACTCCCTGCTTTCCACCAGGTGGTTCGGCCCTTTGTGTTCCCAAAACGGTAACGCTGGCACCGGCGCCGGAGGTGCCCCTGCCGGTCAAACTGGCCGTCGTGGTCGTGGTCGTCCCGGGCATCGCATTACCCGGCGAGAAAGACGAACGGGTGTGATTCGCAGAGGCGTCGGCCGAAGGAAATTCGACAAAGGTAAACGTACCATCGTTGGCCAGCAGGTAGCCGGAAATGGCGTCGGCATCGCCCTCGCCGGACCCTTCCAGTTCGACCCGGTCCACGCCAACGCAGAGGACATCGGCCTTTGCCAGCACTTCGGGGATCTCGGTGTCGACGCGTTTCTCGGAAGTAGCACCCAGAAACAATGGCAATGTGACCGACACGATCAATACCAGAATGGCGATCACGCTGGCGATGACGAGAATCCCACCGCTGGTGATTATCCATCGGGCCACCGCGTCGAAGAACTTGGCCCGTCGAATCGTCGTGCTATTGTTGATTGCTGCCATGAGCAAAAGTATGTGTCCAAGAATAAAAAAACCCTGCCCGTCGGGCCGTCAAGCCCCACGAGCAGGGCGGCATGTCCAAACGCTTTTGAAAATCGCCATGGCCCGCAAACGGGACTATTGGATTTTCTTCAGTTCTTCGGTGAGCGCGGCCGGCGGCAGCGGACCGAAACCGTCGCTGACAACCACTTGCTGGCCTTCCTTGGAAAGCACGAACTTGATGAATTCGCTGACCAGCGGGGGCAGCGGCTCGTTGGGCTTCTTGACGACGTAAATCTTCAAGGCACGACCCAACGGGTAACTGCCGTCCAGGGCGTTGTCAAAGGTCGGCTCCGCCAGGGGGTCTTCGTGGTTCTTACAAAGCGGGATGGCGCGAACGTCGGCCGTCTTGTAGCCGATGCCCGAGTAGCCGATGCCACCGATGTCGCTAGCCACGGCGTTGATCACGGCGGCCGAACCGGGCTGTTCCTTCACCGAATTCTTGAAGTCGCCCTTCAGCAAGGCGTGATCCTTGAAGTAACCGTAGGTCCCGCTGGCCGAGTTACGACCGTAGAGACTGATGGGACGGTCTTTCCAGTCGCCCGTCAGGTTAACCTGACCCCAACGCGTAATGTCGCGGTAACCGCTCTTGCGTGTCGAAGAGAAAATGCAGTCCAACTGGGCCAGGGTCATGCCGCGAACCGGGTTGTCCTTGTTGACGAACACAGCCAGGCAGTCGAGGGCAACACTGATCTCGGTCGGCTTGAAGCCATATTTTTTCTCGAACTTGTCGATTTCCGAGTCCTTCATTCCGCGCGACATCGGACCGAGTTGGGCCACGCCCTCGATCAGCGCCGGCGGGGCCGTGCTGGAACCTTCGCCCTTGTACGACGTGGTAACGTTGGGATAAGCCTTACGGAACTCGGCCAACCACATGTCCATCATGTTGTTGAGCGTGTCGGAACCAACACCATTAAGGTTGCCCGAGATACCGGACACTTTTTCGTAGCCCTTCACCGCGGGATCCACCTTGACCTCGGCCGAGGCGGGATTGCAACTCATCAGTAGGGCTCCCGCAACAGCGGCAAGCGAGGCAAGATACAGCAAGCACTTCATCGACGTTTCTCCTTCACTGGACAACTTGCGGCGTGGACGAATGGACTCATCTCCACAACCAGGACAAATGAATGCTAGTAGTCGACCGTTAGCCAAGTATGGAACTATTGTTAGGTTTGCGTTAGCGTCCGGCAGCGACCATTTTGGGAGCCGTTGCGGGTATCCGAATCGAAAACGTGGTACCCCGCCGCACCCGACTCTCCACTTCCACCTCGCCTCGATGCGCGAGGATGATGTGTTTGACAATCGCCAGGCCCAGCCCCGTACCCCCCAATTCGCGGCTGCGAGCCTTGTCGACCCGATAAAACCGCTCGAATAGCCGCGGGAGGTGCGTCGCCTCGATCCCGCAGCCTTCGTCCTTCACGCGAACCACCACGTTGCCGGCCTCCTCGACCGCCGAGATATACACCGTCATGCCGGCCTGACTGTACTTGATCGCGTTGTCGATCAGGTTGACCACGGCCTGTTCGAGCAAATGAGCGTTCATTTCGGCAGTCAGATCCTGGACACAATCCAGGTCGAGATGGACACCTTTCGCCTCGGCCTTTTTCTGGCACATCTGCAATGCAGCTTCCAGCATCTCCCGGATACTGTCGGGCTCCAAATGCACCGTGTGCTCCTCCGATCCCCGCTCGATCCGCGAAAGAATCAAAAGATCCTCAATGATGGCATTGAGCCGGTTGACTTGCCGTAAAACGATCTTCAGAAACCGCTCGCAATTCTCCGGGTCGTCCCATGCCCCGTCGAGCAACGTTTCGACAAACCCCTTGATCGAGGTGATCGGCGTGCGTAACTCGTGCGATACATTCGCGACAAAATCGCGGCGAACATTCTCCAAACGGTGCAGTCGGGTCATGTCGTGCATTACGACCAGGGCCCCGATTTTCTGCCGCTTGGCATCGTGAAGCGTGGTGCCGTTCGCCCGCAGAATACGGTCTTCGGTGTCGTGAATCTGGACCGTCCCCTCGATCGGCTCCGAACCGGCCAGCGCCGCTTCAACAAACCCCAGCAGGTCGGGCTTGCGAATCACCTCGTGAACCTTGCGCCCCTTCAGACGCGGAAGTTCCGTGTGCAATAGCCGTGCGCAGGCCTCGTTGAGGTTCAAAATGGTCCCTTCGCAGTCGACCGCCAAGACCCCGTCGTTCATGCTGAGGAACATGGCTTCTTGCTCGTTTTGCTGGCGAGAAATCGTGCGGATCCGCTCATCGAGTTCCTCGGCCATCTGATTCATGGCCTCGGCCAGCGTGCTGATCTCGGCCGTGTCCGACGTGGGAAGCCGGTATTCCAGGTCGCCACTGGCGAATCGTTGGGCACTGGCGGTCATCTCCTCCAACGGTCGACTGATCCGGCGCGACAGCCACAGACTGACCCACAGGATGGCCGCCGTGGCCACGACGGGTGCGATGCGGTCGATGTAGAACGACCGCATCACGGACGTGCGGTAGATACCAATCATCAACAAAACCGCCAGCGTGACCCACAGATAGGAGAAGAAGAGTTGCCAAAGAAGGCGTTTCTTCCGCATGGGTTATTCCTTGAAGCGGTAGCCAACGCCGCGAACGGTCTCGATGTAGCGCCCGGCCAGCCCCAGCTTCTTGCGAAGGCCGACAATCTGGACGTCGACCGCCCGATCGGTAATGGCGTAGTTGTTGCCGTGAACGGCGTCGAGAATCTGCTGCCGGGTAAAGACCCAACCCGGCTTGCTCACCAGGAAATGCAGCACACGAAATTCTGTCGAGGTCAACTCGATGGGCTCGCCTTCGAAGAGCACCTGGTGGCGTTGCGGATGAATCTCCAGTTCGTGAATGCGGAGCGGCTCATCCTCATCGTGACCATTGCCGCCCGCACCGCTGGCCCCGTTCTGGGCACGGCGCAACACGGCGTCCATCCGGGCAACCAATACCTTGGGGCTGAACGGCTTGGTGATGTAGTCGTCGGCCCCCAGGTTCAAACCGGCCACGATGTCGGGCTCTTCGCCCTTGGCGGTGAGCATGATGACGGGAATCGCTTGCGTCCGCGGGCTGTTTTTCAGCTCGCGGCAAACCGACAACCCGTCGACGCCCGGCAACATCAGGTCGAGCAGCACAAGGTCCAAGGGCTTCGACTCGATCATCGCCAGCGCTTCTTCGCCGCTGGCTACACTCGCCACTTGGTAGCCTTCCTTCAAAAGATTGTAACTCACCAACTCGCGAATGTCGGCTTCGTCTTCAACGATTAACACCGATTGCTTGACCATCGCTAATTTCCACGCGGCACACCGCGTCTCCTGCTTCAAGTTCCGAGCCGATCGATGGAAGAATCGACAGAACCACCCAACCAACTCGAAAACCCAACTCTATCGATTGGCGACCACCTCTGAAAGAAATGCCAGCAGAAATGGACTCTATCAATGGCGTGTTAGCGAACAGTTAGCGCCGCGTAAAAATCGCGTATGGGTTCAAGGAGGTTTCTGTTTGCCATCACAATGCAAGCAGAACACGGCGATGCCCCAAAGATGATGCCGCAAAGATTTCGCACCAGAACGGCGACAAATGGGCTTCGTTGGGGGCTGAACGGAATTGACGGGTTACGTCTTCAATTCATCGAATGACCGCCGTCTACCCTGTCTCCCTGTCTTAGCGCACAGCCTCGTTCTCTGCGGCGTGTCCACTAGCGATCCGCCTGCGCGGCCTGCGAACAATACCGAGGCAAAGGGCAAGACATTGACCGTAACATCTGCCAGCACAACGTTTTACAAAGACAGTCGCGAAACATTTTTAGCGACCATGCTGGCAAGTACTGCTTGAGGATTGATTCCCGTCGGCGCGGTCGGTAATAATCCAACAGTAGAAGAAGAAACGCGTAGTGTGTCTACGTAACCCACCAGAGCCTCGCTTCGAGGCCCGAAGAACAGCGGGGTATTTCGGTCTTGCCAAAGCGCCCGAGATACCCCCTTTTCTTCATGGCGCATTGCCATTCCCCTTGCAAAGGAGACGGTATCTTGACGTCGTGTTACGAGATGAAATTGGGCGAAATTTACACATGTTCTAGCTGTGGCATCGAACTGCAAGTGGTGGCCGAATGCCGCGACAAAGCCTTGGAGACGGTCGGCAACGGTTGCGGCAGCGGATGCGGTTGCAGTACCGACAAGCCGAAACACGAGGCAGCCTGTACCTTCGCCTGCTGCGGCAAGTCGCTGATGCAGAAGGCCTCGTAGCGAGACGTTAGGACGGCCCGACAAATCGGCAAGTTATTTATCGGTCGAACGTTAGATCGTCGCCGTCCCTTACGGTACGGCCACGCGGTTGACGAAGATGCTGCCGTCGATGTGTCCGTCGGGTGCATAGAACGAGGTGGTGGCGCCGTCGACGACGTTGTTTTTGACTCCGTTTAAGGTGATCGTGTCGGTGATCGACGCGAACACGATTCCGTAGTCGATGATGCTGGTCTCGCTCAAGAGGTAAATTTCATTGGAGTTGACATTTACCTCGGCAGAGCCGGCGATCGAGCTGAACCGTATGCCGGTACCGCCCGAAACGTTGTCGGTGATGACGTTCTTGTAGAGATACACTTCGGCGGATTCGGCGAGCGTTAGGTCGACACCGACGCCGCCCGACCCGTCGAAGGTAATTTCGTTGCTGGCGATGCTAACCATTGAAGGCCCGAGCGTGGTAACACGTACGCCCGTGTCGTTGCCGCCGTCGTAGGCAAACGTATTGCCGGTGATCGAGAATTCCATCAGTTCAGTGGTCGAGTTGGCCGCGATGTCGATTCCGTCGTTCGACCCGCCCGAACCTTCGAACTGGTTGTTGTAGAAGACGCCGGAAATCGCACCGTCGAAGGCCAGGTTGATTCCGTCGGCCCCGGCGCGGGTGGTGGTAATCTCGTTTTCTTCGATCCACAGCGAGAGGGACGAGCCTGCTGCGGCGGCAGTGGAGAAGATCGAGATTGCAGCGTCGGAATCGTCGGTGAAGGTGTTTGCCAGGAAGACGTAGTCGTAGTCATCCGACGTGTCGACACGCGCCCGAATGGTGTTGGTTCCACCGGTGCCATTGTTTTCAAAGGTGGAATTGTAGACATCGAGTGTCTTGGTATTGAGGGAATCGATGGCGTACGTGGTCGAATTGGTCACGCGGCCGTAATTCAGGCAAAGGTATTCCGTATCGGTGGCTTCGATGCCGATCCCGTTGGCGTTGAGATCGAGGTAGTTCAACGTGACGGTGCCGGCGTTGCTCAGCAGCACGCCAGTGGTAGCGTTTTGAATCAAGCCGCCGGAACCAAGGGTACCGCTTCCTGTGACGGTGAACGTGCCCGGGTTGTCGACAATGCGAATACCCGTGGTGGCCCCATCGCTCGACACACTGGTGAGGGTAATGTCGGTTTCCGTATTCTCGACGTCCACGGCCGAGCCACCGGTGGCGGCAATCGTTCCGTCGACAATCGTGAGTACTCCGCTGTTGAGCGAGTAGAGCGCCGTTGCGTTTTGCGTGGTTACGTTGAGGTCGTTCAGCGACACGTCGGCCGTGCTATCGACGATGCTCAGGCCGACCGCTCCCGAGGCCCCGTTGATGGTCACCTCGTCGAACGTGACCGTCCCGGCCACGTTGTTCAACTGAACGGCGGTGCCCGCGGCGTTTTCGACCTCGACATCGCCGAAGGTGAACGTTCCCGTGCTGTCGGCAACGGCAATGCCGGTTGCCGAACCATTGCGAATGTTGACGTCGCCCAGCGTCACATCACCCTGGACGTTCGTCAGCACTACGCCTTCGCCACCGTCATCGTCGATTGTCGCCCGGGCGAGGTCGACGTGCCCGGCCGTCGTGTTCTCGACCACTAAAGACGCTCCAGCCGAGTTTTCGATCGTGCCGCGCAACGTCACGTCGGCCGTTCCGCCGTCGACGTGCAGCGCCGCTCCGCCGGCGTCCGTAACGTTAACGTTCGTTAGTACGTTGCTGCCGCTGGAGTTTTGCAGGAACACGCCGTCGAGCGTCGTGTTGCGAACGTCGACATTCGTCAGTGTTACGTTCTGGACTCCATTGCCCACGACACCGTGTCCGGTGGCACTGTCGACAATGAACCCGGCGAAGGTGACATCCGAAGCCAACGTCACCGCATCGCCGCTAACGCCCTGCAACGTCGGGCGTACGGTGCCGCTGGTGGCGGTCGGCAGCAGTGCGTTGCCGTATTGGCTGTAGGAAATCCAGTGGTCGACGCCTTCGCCAAGCAGGGTTTCTCCCGAGTTCAGCACCACGGCCTCGCTCAGCACGCTGCCAGCGTGGACGAAGGTAATGTCGCCGCCGGCGGCCTGAGCGTCGGCAATTGTTTGGAAAGGATCCTCCACCGTACCGAGGTTAAGTCCACCGGCCGTGCTGGAGACGTGTTGCACAACGTACGCCTGCCCGGTCTCGGGATTGACGGCCGTTAGGCCAGTTCGCAAGTCTTCTTGTTGGGAGACAATCACGTTGTAGTTGCGTCGGATGAACTCGCCGCTCGATCTGAAGCTAGACGTGCAGCGCGAGCCGTCGCGCCGGGCGCCACCGGGAAACAGGATGGCGACCCCAAGTGTCACGTTGGTGCCAAACGTTCTGTCGTCGGTCATCTCGACCTGCATGGCAACATTGTCCGTGACATTACCTTCGGCACGGACCCTCACGCCGCAGATATCCTCCGCACTGTCGCCGAAGAACCAATAGCCACCGTAGTTGAGCGTAAGGTTGTGTCGGGCGGCGAACTCCGTAGGCAAGGGGAGCCCCATCTCCAGATCGAATCCCGTCATGGCTTCGCCGAACCGTCGAGAACCGTCGTATACGATCTGGTTGCCGACAAATCGCTGATTCTGGACCGAAATGCCGTAATCCTGTTCGGTGTCGCCAATCGGCACATAGAGGTTCGATCGCAGATCCCAGTCGGAACCGTACGTCTCCAGGCTGACGCCGACTTGATTAAAGAGTTCGCCGGTCGTGTCGTCGCAGTCGTACCAAAAACTGGCGCCGAAAATGCGATCCGTCACGGGCGCACGATATCGATACCCAAGCCCGACGTTTCCGCCGAAGAGGCCGTCGTTGCTCATGAAGAATCGGATATCGCTGAAAACCGTGTGCTGGTTCGCTTCCAGATAGGGCAGCAGTTCGACATGGGTAATCGAATCGTCCCGGCCGAACGTCGGAAAGGCGATGTAGCCCGTCCGGCCCGTGATAGACCAGGGCGACGTGGTTTCGACCACCTCGGTTTCAGCCGTCTTCGTTTCAGTCTTCTTAGTATCGGCCTTCTCGACCTCTGCGGCGACCGCCGACCGAACCAGGCCCAGGTTCATCGACCCACACAAGCACGACAGCACAATCACAGCGACCAGCAAGATCGCTGGCCCGTTTGTCGTCGCAGCGTTAGTCATCCACCGAAATCTGTGTTCAGAATCCATTATTACGCTACTTACGTTGTCGGAGTTGCCCCAATAGGTGCGATATCCCAATTCGCTGGCCTGAGGCCGCTTGGTGCTTTGGCCCATTAACCCGCATTTCTCACCACCGTCGTGAAAAATCCAGGCTAGCACCGTTCGACTGAAATATCTGTCGGTCTGGCTGGCGGCCCCGCCGCCTTGTGGAGGAGTCGTATAGCCCAGGCAAGCTAGCGCCGTCAATGTCAAGATTCCGGGTTTTGGACGATTAGACACGGTTATGGGATCGTCGAGAGTGCCCCCCGTAAATTCAGGTGGCTTCGGCGTTTGCCAAACGAGCGCTCGCTAGCGCACAGAAGGACGGGCAAGCCGCCCATGGCACCCGGCCGTCGAAGAATCAACCGATGCAGATCAGCCGAAATAGGGCCTATTTGCCAAGCTTGAACACCACGGCGCGCCCCCGCGCTCGGCCGTCGCGGACCGGTTCGCTACGCCATACTTCGGCCGCGCGTGGCAGGACAACGCTCTCCGAATAGGCCAGATACCGGTACGAGACCACGTAGAATTGCGCCTCGCGGTAGTCGCCGGCGAACATATCCGGCGCAACACGGCTATGGTACATTGGCTCGAACTCATTCGCGTCGTCGCCCCACTGCGGTCGATCCCAGCAGAGGAAAATCAGGTACCGAACGCCCCGTTGACGCAAGTAATCGGCCAGCCGCTTATCGCGTAGCGCCTCCTGGTATCGAAAATCGTTGACCAACCCGTCGAGGTTCACCACCCGCCGCCCGCTCCAGAAGGCCAGTTTGCCGCAGTCGGTACAGGCCCAAACAGCGTCTGGCGGCGTGCTTTGCATGAACGCCACCACGTCCTGCGGATGTTTTTTCGGAACGACCGACGAATTAGCGTCCACTTCCACCACGCTCCACGGCGGTGTTCCCGCGTGCCATTGCCGGAGAAGGCCCCCGACGTTCACCAACAGAGCTACCGCGGCCACGGCAATCGTCACCCAACGCATGGCTCGCACCGGTAACGTCGCGCCCAACCCCACGGCCAACGCGAAGACTCCCGTCATGACCGACGGACCAAGGTACCACGATGGCACCGGCTTGGACCATTTCTGGAAGCACAAAAAGGCCATAATCTGAATCAAGGTGAGTCCGGCGGCCGAAAGCCCCAGCCATCGGGCATCGCGGTGTTCGCGCCGCGTGGCCAGCAACAACACGCCGACCACGGCCGACACAACGGCAACCTGCAACAACACGGCATCGTGGTCGACTCGCAACAACTGATGCAGCTGAAAGTGGATTCTCGGAAAACAACTCTTCAAGGTGCCGTGAATCGGCATAGGATGGCCAAAGTGCCAGAAGTTGTAGACCAGAAACGCGACGACCCCCAGCACGGCCGGCAACAACACCAGCAGGGCCAAACGCAAAGCGTCTCTGCCGTGACGACGTTCGCGCCACGCGCAAGCCAATGCGGCCGGGGCTACCAGGTAAGGCATCATGTCGAGTCGCGAGAGCACCAGGGCCACCGCCATCAGGCCGGCCCAACCGTAACGCCGTCGCCACAGCAACCCGCCGAAAAGCAACAGCAGCGGAAAGACGAGAATCGCCTCCATCCCGCCCAACAAGGGCATCGAAAAACGCGGAACGACCATAACACCGAGCAACACAAAGACGGCCATTGCGACGATCGACTGGTCGGCCGACGTCGGCTCACTGCTGTTGGAATGCTGTCCAGCTTTTGTACCCAACCCAACGACCGCAGCGATCAGAGACAGCAACACGGTCGCAAAAAACGCCGCGGCCATGGTGAGCCACGCCACCTGGTACTGCCGCAACGCTTCGGCACCTGTACCACACACAGCGTAGACTGCCGCTTCGATCCACAACAACAGAGGATGAAAACCATTGGTCGGCGTCAGCCCATCGAAGGTGAACTCACCGGTGTTCACCAGGTTTCGAGCAATGACCAGATAGTAGTAGGCATCGTCGGAAAACAGGTCGACTCCAGCCAGCACGGCCGGCAGCCTTCGACCGACACACACCAGCGCCGCCAAACCTACGCAAAGCACGACCGGCCACAGCGGAGGTCCATGACGAGTTGGGGCCGTTGTCGGTAATGAGGTCATTGAAACGGAACGCGGATCGTTGGACACGTCGATCGACATGGGCATCTTCGACTAGTGGTTTGACCACTTTGACTTCACAGGTGCCACGGGCGGCTTGCCCTCCCTCGCCAAACCCAGCCCCCCCCCGAAAGAACCATGCGCTGCGGCTCCATCTCACTCACCCTGCCAGCGGCACGCCGCCAAAGGACCGAGCGACTTCAGTCGAGTTGGCCACGGGTGTTAGCCTACCGGCAATGCCCAGCCGTTGCCAGAGCAGCGAAACCAGACCCCACCTTGGGATGGTTCGATTACAGTAAGCTATACTTACCTCGGGAGGACCTCCTGCCAACAAAGGCACGATGGCCCTGGTTACTACAAAAACCCTTGTTCGCACGCGAATCATGTTATTTCGGGCAATAATCCTGGCAACGGCATGGCAGATGGCTGGCGTCACGCCGGCGGCAGCCTCCTGGATATTTCCGCCGGCCGAAACCGTCGGCACCGCGCCAACCCAGGCAGCAGCCGCACCATCGACCGACAGCAACGAAGAAGCCGCTCGCCCAGCGAGTGGGTCGGAGTATCTGCACAGATCGCCCGAATACTCGATGCCTCGACCCACAGCGTCGCCCCATCCCTCGTCGCCACCACGATCCACGCCGTCGACTTATCCCGTTACAGAACGAAGACTGTTCGGCTACCCGGCTCAAGTCGATCCGCTTTGGGCCCACGAGGTGAAGCCCGACTATCGGCGTCAGCACGTCGAGAAGCCTCGCCTGGAGCGCCCCACCTACGTTCCGCCTTCGTACCAGAAGCCGTCGTATGGGCTCGATGCGGTTCACAAGCCACGGTATGAAATGCCGCTGGCCATTTTGCCGTCGGACAACAAACCGAGCAACTACACGAAGTACTACGCACCGCCGTCGATCATGAACTACCACCAAGCCGCGCCGGTTTACCGCGACGCGGGCACGAACTACGTAATCAAGCCCTACCGCGAGCCGGCCGTCCACCGGCCCGACTACGACGACCCGGCCGTGCGCTACAACCGACCCGAGTACCGCCCGCCGGTCTACGCTCCGCAAGAGTTTAAGAAGCCACGCGAACTGGCCCCGCCGTATATCGCGCCACCGAAGTGAATTGGCACACGGGGTCAACTCTTGACACTTGACACCTATTCTTAGCACACCCCACGGGTTTTCTTCTCGTGCGGCGGTTGTGGCACTGTCGGGGCGGCCTGATCGAAGTCGGCTACGCAACGGCGGATATCGGCCAGCAGCATATCGGCCATGTCGCGGCTGAAACCCTCGCGGACCACTACTCGCAGCACAGCGATGTCCTGCGCGTTGGGTGCCATGGTGTAGGCCGGCACAATCCAACCCCGCTCGCGCAGTCGGGCCGAAAGATCGAAGACCGTGAAGCCCTGGGCATCTTTCAGCCCGAAAGTCACCACCGGTAGATGCCCCCGCTTGCTGAGCATGAAGAATCTGTCGGAAGCCAATAGCTGCTCGGTGAGATATCCGGCGATATTTTCCAGCGCGGTCATTATCCGCGTGTAGCCTTCGCGCCCCAAGCAGAGAAAGTTGAAGTACTGGGCGAGAATCTGGTTGGCGCCGCGGGAGAAGTTCAGATTGAAGGTCGGCTGGTCGCCGCCGAGATAGTTGACGTGGAAGACAAGTTCCTCGGGCAACTCGGCTTCGTCGCGCCAGATGACCCAGCCCACGCCAGGGTGAACCAGCCCGTATTTGTGGCCCGAGACGTTAATCGACCGGACCAACGGCAGCCGGAAGTCCCACATCAGGTTTGGCGACGTAAATGGGGCCACAAAACCGCCGCTGGCGGCGTCCACATGAATGGGCACCTGCCAGCCGGTCCGATGATTGAGTTTCTCCAGGGCGTCGTTCAGTTCGGCGATCGGTTCGTACTCGCCCGTGTAGGTGCTACCCAAGATTCCCACCACGGCGATCGTGTTCTCGTCGACCATATCCAGCGCTTCGTTCACGCCCAAGACATAGCGATCTTGCGACAGGGGAACATAGCGCGGCTCCACCTCGAAATAGCGAGCGAATTTCTCCCAGCAGACCTGCACGTTGTGGCCCATCACCAGGTTGGGCTTGTCAGCCGGTTTGCCGGCGGCCTGGCGGCGTTTGCGCCAATTCCACTTCAATGCTAAGCCGGCCAAGTGAATCGCTTCCGACGAGCCGACCGTGCCGGTGCCGACACCCCGCTTGTCTTCCGGCGCGTGAAACAAATTGGCCAGCATGTTCACGCAGCGATTCTGGATTTCGGTCGTCTGAGGGTATTCGTCCTGATCGATGTAATTCTTGTTGAGCGTTTCGGTCATCAGCCGCTCAGCCTCGGGCTCCATCCACGTGGTCACGAAAGAGGCCAAATTGAGCGCCGGGTTGCCGTCGAGGTTCAACTCGTCGTGGATGATCTGGTAGGCAACCTGCCCCGACATGGAGTTTTTTGGCAACACGTACTTCGGCACGGGCTCCTCGACATAACGGGTACCGTAGGCCAAAGCGTGCCGCTGTTGGGCGTCCGAGAGCGCGCCTAAGGGCAGTTTTTTCGAGAGCATCGAAAATCTCCATAGAACAGGGGGTCAACTCTTGACACTTGACACCCGCGGCGGCGTGCCGCGGGTGTCAAGTGTCAAGAGTTGACCCCAAACTCCAAACTTTTACGAATCTTTATCCAACTCCACCATTGCCTTGACCACGCCGTCGCGATAGCCGGCTACCAGGTCGAAGGCGTCTTGAATTTCTACAAAAGGATAGTGATGGGTCAACAGCGGCGACGGGTCGATGTGCCGCTCGGCAATCAGCCGAATGACGGAGGCCACGCAGCCTTTCTGCCGACGCACGTTAATAAACGTCAACTCGGCGCGGCGCATGCGGTGAATGTTGAAACTCACCGACGGCTGCTCCGGAATGCCGACCAAAACGAGCGTTCCCCCGGGAGTGAGCAACTGTTGGGCTTCGTCGATACAAGCCGGGTCGCCCGAGCACTCGAACACCAAGTCCAACCCCCACGGCTCACGCTCCGCGATGGCCGCCAACGCGTCTTCACGGCGCGAGTCTTCACGGCACCCGGCATTCGCCGTAAAATCGGCTCCGCATCGCCGGGCAACGGCCAGCCGTTCGTCCAGCAGGTCGGTCATGTAGACCGTACACGGTGCGGTCGCCTTGGCACACAGCAACACGCTCAGCCCGATGGGGCCGGCCCCCAGAATCGCCACCCGCGCTGCCGGGTAAACGTCGCCTAGTCGCACGGCATACAGCCCGACCGAAAGTGGTTCAACCAGGGTCGCTTCATCGAGACTCATTTCGGCCGGAATGGCCAAGCAGTTTTCGGCCGGCAGCACTCGATACTCGGCCGCTGCTCCCGGAGCCTCGCCCGGTCCGCCGAGGAATCGCAGATTGCGGCACGTATTTTGCCGTCCGGCTCGGCATTGATCGCACTCGCCACAGACCAACGCCGGATCGACCGCCACCCGATCGCCCACCTTCAGCCGTTCCACCGCAGAACCCACTTCCACGACCGTCCCCGCACACTCGTGCCCCAGCGTGGCCGGGTATTCGATCGCCTGATCACCTATGCAACCCTGAGTGTAATAATGCACATCGGAACCGCACACACCCAAACGATCGATCCGCAGCAATACGTCGCCGGGCCGCTGGAGCTTGGGATCCGGTTCGTCGACAACCGTGATTTGGCGTAATCCGGTAAATTGTGCAACTCGCATACGACCCTCCTTTGCGGGCTATTGTAGCGGAGCCCCGCCGGGAGGGTAGGAGGACTGCGGATTTATGATTTGGGATTTATGATTTGGGATTTATGATGTCGCCGCTTGTGGTTTCGCGTCCCACGCTAGTCTCTTGCTTTTCGTTTTCCGTTTTCCGTTTTCCGATTTCCGATTTGCCCAGCGACTACGGCAATCCCGGCCAGGGTCAGATGCGGCACGTGGTGTGCGTCGGCGCCCAACAGGCTGGCCACGGCCGGGCCGGCGCCGCCGGTAAGAAAGACCTCGGGCGTGGCGTCTTCGGCCATGCGTCCGACCAGTTCGCGAATCGCGCCCACCGCCCCGTAGAACAGCCCGCTCTGCATGGCGGCTTCGGTACAATCGCCCAACGCCGGCGGTGGGGAGGTCAACTCGGCCATGTTGAGCAGCGGCAACAAGTCGGTGTAATCGTGCAGTGCCCGCGCGGCCATGGCAATGCCCGGAAGAATCGCCCCACCGAGAAAAGCACCGTCGGCCGCGATCGCGTCGACGGTGATCGCCGTGCCCACGTCGACCACCACCGCCGGCCGATCCGGTGTGCGGAGCCGATTGGCCGCTACGGCGTCGATCAGCCGGTCGACGCCCACCATATCGGGTCGCGACAAGCGGACTTCCAACGGAAGATCACCGGCTGCCAGAAGGGTAATGGAATCGTCGGGTCGGTGAGTCCGAAGCCAGTCGACCAATCGCGAGGCCGACGCCCGATTCACACTGCCAATCCACCACCGGCAGCCGTCCGACGGCGTCGACGAAAACATCTTGGCAAGCCACGGCTCGATATGCTCCAGCTCCACACAATCGCCCGCCAGCGGTGCACCCGATAGTGGCGCACCCAACAGTGGCAACGTGGCCACCGGCACCGGCAGGCCCTCGCCGACGTCCGTCGCAGTCCGAAACGCCCCCAACTTAATCCGGGCGTTGCCGATATCGACGGCGATCAGGTTTTCGGCGGGACGACGGCACATGGGCGAGCGGACGACGGATGGATGTTCGACAAAAGGGAAAACAGGCTCTCTAACGTAGTACGTCACTCAAACGGGGTGTTTTCTGTGTGCCACTGGCTCTGCCAGTGCTTTGTTCGCAGACATCTCCGCACTGGCAAAGCCAGTGGCACACAAATCCGCCCAAGAAATACGATCCCTCAACTGTAGGACTTACTACATTAGCATCCCAGCTTCGCCGGAAAAATCAACCATACCGGGGCCCAACGGCCCCAATTCCCGGCGGATGGCAAGCTGGTACACTGGGTGGCAACCCGTAGTAGGTACATGCCAAACCGTAGTGTTCTTGCCGGAGGTCTCGTGAAATGAACGACCGGTGCATTCACGCCGTGACCGGGGCCTTTGGTTACTCGGGCAAGTATATCGCCGCCCGGCTGCTTGATCGCGGACATCGGGTAATCACCTTGACCAACTCGCCACAGCGGCACAATCCATTTGGCGACCAGGTCAGCGCGAGACCGTTTCACTTCGACCAACCTCCGAAGCTTGTCGAATCGCTCCGTGGTGTGCAGGTCCTATACAACACCTACTGGGTGCGATTCAACCACCGGACGTTCACTCATGCCGATGCCGTGCGCAACACCTTAACGCTGTTCCAAGCGGCGAAAGAGGCCGGCGTCGAACGGATTGTTCACGTGAGCATCACCAACCCGTCCGAGGATTCGCCCCTGGAATACTTCCAGGGCAAGGCCCGTTTGGAGCGAGAACTGCGTGAGTCGGGCATCTCCTACGCCATCCTGCGGCCCACAGTACTGTTCGGCAAAGAAGATATCCTGATCAACAACATCGCGTGGGCACTGCGGCGTTTGCCTGCGTTCGGAGTGTTCGGCGACGGAAATTACCGCCTCCAACCGATCTATGTCGACGACTTGGCCCAGTTGGCCGTCGAACTAGGCGACAAAAGCGTCACTGAATCGGGCAAGCGAAGTGACAACGTGGTGATCGACGCCATCGGTCCAGAAACCTTTACCTACCGAGGGTTGGTGGAGACGGTCGGCCAAATCATCGGCAAACCACGACCAGTGATTTCCGTACCACCGCGGCTGGGATACGCGGCCTGCTGGATTCTCGGCCGGCTCGTCAACGACGTAATCATCACGCCCGAGGAAATTCGGGGCCTGATGGACGACCTGCTATACGTCGACGCCCCCCCGACTGGCACGACCAAGCTCACCGATTGGGCCCGGCGCTACGCCGACACCCTCGGCTACCGCTACACGAGCGAGCTTGCCCGACGCCAAGACCGGCAATCGTCGTACGCCAGCAATTGACGCCCAGGTGTGATTACGCTCGGGCGTTCCATAGACGGCAAACGGCAGTAAGGATTCTGTTGAAGTCGGCCCGCCGTTGAATAGCGTCGGTACGGCCCGCGAAACGTCCCCAGCCACCCCGAGCCCTACCTCCGACGCGGTTACCCCAGAGGGCTTCATCACGCGAGTCGGCACCGTCCAACGCACCCAGGCCCCAATAACCGGCATATCCGCGCCAAGCTGCGGGGGTCTGACAAGGTTTTTTGGTTCAGTTGGCGTTTGCGTCACCATCCATACGATCGGTTTACGATGACTAGGGTACGGACGGGGAATGGGGAAATTCACTGTCCGACGGTGCTCATTCGACCGGTTGCGGAGCTCTTGGGATATCGCAATCCGGAAGCGTTAGCACCAACGCCGACTCGAAGCAGGGCTACTCGACGGCTTGTCGTGCGGGAAACGGGAGTCGCTTCCCCGGGGTTACTGGGAAACCACTTTCGCACGATACCGTCCGTCGGTAGCCCTGCTTTCTTTCTTGCGACTTTGGGTCGCATTCAAGGACCGCAGGCCACCGTGGGATTCCTCCGCCGCGAGGTTCTTCCGCTGGCTCGTCGCCGGTCGGTCCCTTCCTTACGCCTCCACATCGAGGATCGAGCAGGAGGAAACTGCCGAGAGGATTTTGCTCGACGGTGCCTCAAGGGGCAGGTCCATTTCTCCGCGGAAAAATCGGACTGCCACGGTTGACGTCAATCGGCCCAAAACGGTTCAGCCCCGACTTCGCAGCGCAATTCCCCACAGCCATTCTCCACGGCTCGCCCTGGCGAATTGAACCGCGACGCGCTTCATCCGCCGGCGTCGACGCACCCTCGTTACCCGGGCACCTCAGCCCCGCCGTCGAAGTACCCCGGAACACCCACCCTGTGGTATTGTCGTAGAACTCAACCACAGGGGGGCTATCCCGATCGGCAAGATCATGGATGATGCTTGAATTTCCTCCTCCGCCCAATTAGTATCGCGTATAGCGCGAGTGTTTTACGACAGGCGGCCGGAAGGTGAATGGCTTCGAAGGTATCGAGCTTCCCACGATTCGCCTTTCGTTCGCAATGCGTATAAAATGCTTGCAAGCGACCACGCGGAAACGCTTTCGGTGTAACCACCTACGCTGCTTGCCCGTTGATCGCTAGTGCCGATCGAGCGTTTCCTTTTTCCCTCACGGCGGCAGTGCCGCCAACCAGAAGGTGCTACCGCACCCAGACAAGAACCGCTCCCGTTGGTCGCTAATCTCGGCGACAAGGTTAACGATCCCTGAATCTGGTAGTACGAAACAACCCAAATCTGCCCTAGGACGTCCCGATGAATCGGTGAGTTAATTTCCTCGGCCTGTCCCGAAAACCGCTGCACGAAAGGGCAAAAACCCCTGTAATGGCGGCTAGGGCAAAAATGCTTATTCACCCGTACGGTTGGTGTGGGGCCCAGGAGGCCCGCCCTCGAAAAACTCTGCAGGAGCCTGTTAAAATGTTTCGGAGTCTTTCTCTGTTGAGCGGTGTCATCCTCGTTCTGTTGGCGGCCGTTCCGGCGCAGGCCGACGCGTTGCTCAACGAACTCTACGGCAGTGGTGTGCACGCCTACTTCTCGCAAGAGTATCTTCAGGCACATGAACAGCTCACCAGCGCCATTGAGGGCGGCACTAAAGATCCCCGTGCCTACTATTTCCGGGGACTGACGTACCTGAGTCTTGGCCGCGAGAGCGAAGCCGAAATGGATTTCGCCAAGGGAGCCGAGTTAGAGAGCAAAACGCTCAACAACCGGCTGTTCAGCATCGCCAAGTCGCTCGAACGGGTTCAAGGCTCCCCGCGTCTGCTGCTGGAGAAGTATCGGGTAAAGGCCCGCATGGCCGCCCGCCAGCGCGACCAGCAGGCCATTCAGGCCCGTTACGAACAGATCAACAGCGAGCGGCAAGAGCTGCTGAAGGAACAGGCCGCCACGGCACCTGAGGGTCCGGTGGAGCCGGTCCCGGCAACCCCGGCCGACGACCCGTTTGCCGCCGGTCCTGCGACGACGCCTGAAGAACCGGCTGCCGCACCGGCCGACGCCAACCCGTTTGGCGCACCCGCCGAGCAACCGGCCGAGCAACCAGCGGCGGCCAACGACAATCCGTTTGGTGCTCCCGCCGCCGAGCCTGCGGCCGAAGAGCCCGCGGCTGGTATGCCCGCCGACGAGAATCCGTTTAAGGAAGAACCTGCCGCTGCTCCGGCTGCCGACGATCCGTTTGGCGCTCCCGCTGCGGCCCCCAAGGCAGAAGAACCGGCAGCTGCTCCGGCAGCTGACGACCCGTTCGGTGCTCCGGCTGCGGCTCCCAAGGCGGAAGAACCCGCAGCCGCTCCGGCTGCCGACGACCCGTTCGGTGCCCCCGCTGCGGCTCCCAAGGCAGAAGAACCCGCAGCCGCTCCGGCTGCCGACGACCCGTTCGGTGCTCCCGCTGCGGCACCCAAGGCGGAAGAACCCGCAGCCGCTCCGGCTGCCGACGACCCGTTTGGCGCTCCCGCTGCTGCACCCAAGGCAGAAGAACCCGCGGCTGCTCCGGCTGCCGACGACCCGTTCGGTGCTCCGGCTGCGGCACCCAAGGCGGAAGAACCCGCGGCTGCTCCGGCTGCCGACGACCCGTTCGGTGCTCCGGCTGCGGCTCCCAAGGCGGAAGAACCCGCGGCAGCCCCTGCGGCTGACGACCCGTTCGGTGCTCCGGCTGCGGCTCCCAAGGCAGAAGAACCGGCGGCAGCCCCTGCGGCTGACGATCCGTTCGGTGCTCCAGCTGCGGCTCCCAAGGCGGAAGAACCGGCGGCGGCCCCTGCGGCTGACGACCCGTTCGGTGCTCCCGCTGCTGCACCCAAGGCGGAAGAACCCGCGGCCGCTCCGGCGGCTGACGACCCGTTTGGCGGTCCAAGCCCCGCCGCACCGGCCACCAAGCCGGCGGTGGACGATCCGTTTGGTGGCGCCGGGGATGCTCCGCAGGGTGGCATGAAGCCGCCGACGGACGATCCGTTCGCTGAGTAAACGCCGAACGACATTATCACACGACAGACATTCGAACAAAGGGGTGTCGGGAGCCAGTCGACCACGTGCTCCCGGCACCCCTTCTTTGTTTGGCACCCGAACTGTTCGTAACGTCGACCGACAAATAACTCAAACCGAAAACAATGATCCGAGTCTTCGCTCTCAAGGGACGAGAGACGAGGGGTTAGGGGCGAGCATGGTTCGTTTTGACCTGCATTTCCTTGTCCCTCGTCTCTCGCCTCTAATCTTTTGGCATGGCTTAGGATCGACCGATAAATAACGTGCCAGTTTGTCGGGCCGTCCTTACTTCCCGGACCCCTCGATCACGGCCCAAGCCGTATCGATATTGCCAAACGGCGCACTGACCTGGATCCCCGCGATCCGGTCGGCCACCCGGGCCACCGATTCGCGGGCGATCTCCACGCCCATCTTGAGCTGGTCCTCACGGCTTTCCACCGAGGCCATGCGTTGCATCACGGCATCGGGAATCTCGACCCCGGGCACTTCGTTTTGCATGAATTGGGCGTTGCGGAAGCTGGCCAGCGGCCAGATGCCCGCGATGATCGGAATGCCGAAACCTTCCACCACATCGAGCATTCGCAGCAGGGCGTCGGGATCGAAGACCGGCTGCGTAATGGCAAACTCCGCCCCCGCTTCCACTTTCTGCCGAAAGCGTTCCAGTTCGTTCTTCTGGTCGATCGCCGTGGGGTCTAGTCCCACGCCGATCACCGCATGGGTCTGGGGATTGATCGCCTGGCCACCCAGGTCGATGCCTTGGTTCAGACGCGACTGGACGCGGGCCATGCCGATCGAGTCGGTATCGAACACGCCCGTGGCGTTCGGGTAGTTGCCCAGCTTGGGAGGATCACCCGTGACAAACAAGATGTTCCGCACGCCACACGCCGCGCAGGCCAGCAGATCGGCCTGCATACCGATCAGATTTCGGTCGCGGCAGCAGAAGTGCAAAATCGGTTCGATCTCGGCCTCGCGAAGGATGTGCTCCGAGGTGATCAGCGGCGAGAGCCGCGAGCTTGCCCGGGGACCGTCGGGAATGTTAATTGCATCGACGCCGCGTTCGCGCAGCGTTTGGCTCTTGCGGATAGTGACCGTCAGGTCGTAGCCCCGCGGCGGCACCAGTTCTACGGTGGTAATCCATTGCCGCTCGGCCAGCCGGCGTCCGAGTTTCGAACGCTCGGCCAGCGGCAAGGGCTCTTTGCGTTCGACCTCTTCGGCCACTGCCTGGATCACCGTCTTCGAGGCCGCGCGGCTGAGCGGCTTCACGGTGGCGGCAATCTCGCGAATGTGCTGCGGTGTGGTCCCGCAACATCCGCCTACGGCCCGGGCACCTAGATCGACGTACCGTCGGGCGTAAGTGCAGATGTATTCCGGCGAGCAGAGATAGATGGTCCGATTGCCCACCTCTTTCGGCTGCCCGGCGTTGGGCTGCACGATCAGCGGCAGGTCGGTCAGCCGCACGGCGCGCTCGACGGCGGCCAGGATTCCGTCGGGGCCGGTGCCGCAGTTCATCCCCCAGGCCACCGGCTGCGGAACGTCTTCCGGCAGTGGGGCGAGCAACCGTTCGAGCGGCTCGCCGGAAGCCGATTCGGCGTTGTTCATCACGGCAAACGACAAGGCATACGGCACGGCCGGAATCTTGCGCATGGCCGCGGCACATTGCTCCAGGGCAAGCCGGGTAGGTTGAGTCTCGAAAAACACGAAATCCACGCCCGCGGTAACCATCACTTCGACCTGTTCGAGGATCAATTGCTCGATCTGGTCGAGGTATTGCGGCTGCGAGGGCAGGGGCCCGATGGAACCCGCCACGTAGACTGGCCGGTCGGCTTCGTCGGCCACTTCCCGGGCCAACCCGACGCCGGCCAAGATGATCTCGCGTTGCTTCTCAGCCAGGCCGAATTGAGCCAGGGCCACACGGTTGGCGCCGAAGGTGTCGGTCGTCAGCACGTCGGCCCCCGCCTCACAGTAGGCCTCGTGGATCTTGCGGATCAGCTTGGGCTCGCTCAGACAGAGCTCATCGAAGCAGCGATTGGTGAAGACGTGATGGCGGTAAATCTCCGTGCCCATGGCACCGTCGAAGACCAGCACGTCGTGGTGGAGCGCTTTTTGGAAAGACGGTTTTTCGGTCATTTTCGCTAGAAGCCGTTTCAAGACTGGTATCGAGGTCGTTCCTTTGGCGGATATATACGAACCCGAAGCCGGGTTTTGAAACCGCCTCTAGATTTTTGTAAGACTCTACGATCCCGGAAGTTTGCGGCCGGAGGGGTCGCAAGCGACTTGGCCGCTGTGGATCGCGTTCAGACGGACCTCCAGCAAGGAGGGGGAAACCGTAGTCTTACCACAGCCGCCGACCGTCGACCAGGGGCCGATAGCGAGAGAAGTAGGGATATCGAGAGTGGGAAGAGCGGCTAGCACTCCGTCGCTCTCAAATTTCCGATTGGGGTGCCGTGCTCACGCTTGCGTGGGCACGCTGAGATCCCGACAAACAGGCCCACGCAAGCGTGGGCATGCCCCCCGTATATTTATTGATTCCTAGCTTGGTTGTGGAACACTTCATTGCGTTCTGACCCAGAAAACCGGGCTCCCGCTGGTCGCCCTCGTTTCACAAACAATGCAGGACGCAATAGGTTTGACAAACCACTAGCGGTGCTTGACCGTTGGCACTTGGTGCTTCGTTGCACATTTGGCGTTGGTCATTCCGCTCGCGCGTTGTTCCGCCGTCTTATCGATTGACGTGGCTGGAGACCAAGTGGGGCATCCAAAGGGCCTTGTCGATCAGTTCGACGAGCACCTCTGGATCGAACGGCTTGCGGAGATAGTATGATCCCCCTACGGCATGGCTCCGACGAATGATGTCGGGGATCTGGGCTCCCGAGAGAAACATCACGGGCACGTCGACCATGTCCGCGTTCTGCTTGATCCGCTCGCACATCTCCAGACCGCTGTAACCGCCCAGGTTGATGTCGGACAGGATCAGATCGGGATGGACCGTTTCGGCGTCGACGACGGCAGTTTCGGCCGTTGTGCAACAGTGGCAGTCGATGTTTGCCTTCTTCAGGACTTCGGCAACCTGCTCAAGTACCTGGCTTTCGTCATCGACAACCAGGATCAGCGGTCTTTCGCGTTCGAATGTGCTCATGGAATTCTTGCCGGGTAGGTGGCGGGGGGCAGTCAGCAAAGCCGTAAAAGAATTGTCGCTGTCCTAAGCTTCGACCATCGCACAGGCGATGGTTTACCGAGGTTCCCCTGGATCACCCAGCCGGCAGCACCGCAACAATCGCCATGACCGCAACGAGAAAGGAACCTAGCGATCGCAGGGAACGTATCGCTCAAAGCGAAGACCCGCCGCGCCGGAAGGCGATGAAGCTGAGATCGTCGGGCTTGCAGGGTCGATCGGGCTCCGGAAATGCCATCCGACGAGAGCATTCTCCTGCCAGGTCGTCGACCACCCGCGTCAGTGGGCCCTTGCGCACCCGTTCGACGATTTCCTCCGTGTGGAGGTTGTCCAACAGCCCGTCGCTGGCCAGCAGCAGGGTATCGTGGGGGGCCAATTGCACGGTAGAACCTACTTCCACCCGCATGTCGGCCATACCCAACACGTTGGAAACTACGTGCCGCTCGGCGTGATACATGGCCTCGGATTCGTCGAGCAACCCGGCCTCCAGCGCATAGCCCACGGGCGAGTGGGCCACGGTCTGGCGTTTAATCCGTCCACGTTGTCCGACGATCAGCAGTGCCGAATCGCCCACGTGGTAAGGACGCACGGTATGGCCCTGGATTTCGGCCACGACCAGCGTAGTCGCCGCGCCGACGCCTAACTCGGCAATGGCCTGACTGGCCGACTCGATGCCGTTGAGGATCGCCCCCCGGAAACTGGCTTCGTCTTGCGGAGCGTTGCGCAGCGATTCGATCAGCTTGCCAACAGCCAACGTCGAGGCCTGCTCTCCGGCCGGCAAACCACCTAGACCGTCGGCCACCACCAATACGCCCGCATGGTGATTGACGGTAATAATCGCCACGGCGTCTTCGTTGGCCGACTCACGATGCGGCGCAGGCCGCGAAAGCACGGCCGCCTTGCCACCGGCAATCGGGCAGACCTGTCCCGCAGCAAGCTCCATCGGGCTGAAACATAATACGTCCATGTAGTTATTATCGGTCACGCTTCGGGAACCGCAACGTCTGAATATCACCACCCACAAGAGGGGAAAGCAGCCGACTTTCACTCTACGGAGGGGCAAAGCAGTGCGTAACCTAGACCTCAACCCGGCCGAGTCCCGCGCCAATCAGTGATATTTCAGAACTGACGCCATTACCAATTGCCGACACGTGCAACGAGCGCCAAGAGCGAGTTCACCCAGACCATTTGCCCACGCAAACGCGGGAACACAAGGGCAGCACGCCTTGTGCTCCGACTGTGCGCCCCGACGCTTTTTTGACCAGTCGCGACGCAAAGTGCCGGGGTACTGGTTCCCACGCGAAACGTGGGAACCAAGGGTATGGCCGGCGACAAATTGCCGCGGTTTGCCCCCTGCGTTTGGCCCTTGACGACGGGCCGTAACAGCCCGTATAGTAAAGTGTTTCGTCAATTGATGGGTACGCAAAAACTCGCTGGGCCAGCCATGCCACCGGTGGTAATTGATTTACGCCAAGCCGACGATTGGCGCGACGTCGTCCATCGTGCGGTTCAGGCACTGGTGGAAGGACGGCTGGTGGCGTTCCCCACGGAAACGGTCTATGGGTTAGCCGCCAGCGCCCTGGACGCCAAGGCCGTCGACCAGCTATTGCACGTCAAGGGTCGGCAGGCCGGGCACCCACTCACGCTGGCCATTAAGAGCGCCGACGAAGCCCGGGACTACGTGCCCGACATGAGCCGTCTGGCCCAACGTCTGGCGCGGCGCTGCTGGCCGGGCCCCATTACCCTGGTGGTCGACGACGCCCATCCGGAAAGCCTCGTCGGACAACTCCCGCCCGCGGTCCAACAAGCGGTGGCTCCCGAGAAAACCGTGGGGCTTCGGGTGCCCGGGCATCAGGCCATCCTCGACGTACTGCGGATGCTCGCCGGACCGCTGGTGCTCAGCAGCGCCAATCGTAGCGGCCAGGAAGACGCCCGGGATGCCCAGCAGGTGCTCGATACCTTGGGCGACGATATCGACATGGTCCTCGACGACGGCCCCTGCCGTTTCGGCCAGCCGTCGTCGGTGGTCCGCGTGTTCGACAACCAATACAAGGTGCTACGCGAGGGCGTGGTGCCCGAGAAGACACTCAAACGCCTTTCCACCGCCTTGGTACTGCTGGTTTGCACGGGCAATACGTGCCGCAGCCCCATGGCCGAAGTCATCGCCCGGAATATCCTCGCTAAGCGGTTGGGCTGCAAGATGGATGAGCTGGAGGACCGCGGGGTATTAGTGATGTCGGCGGGAATTGCGGCCATGATGGGGGGGCGAGCCAGTGCCGAGGCCGTCGAGGTCGTATCCCGGTTGGGCCACGATCTTACGCAGCACGAAACCCAGCCGTTGACCGAACCTTTGGTCCGCCATGCCGACGTGGTTTATACTATGACCCGGTCGCATCGCGAGGCCATCGTGGCTCAGTGGCCCAACGCGGCCGAGCGGACGCACCTGCTTTGCACCGACGGCTCCGACGTGGCCGACCCGATTGGCGGCCCCTTGGAGCGTTACCAGAGCTGTGCCGAGCAGATCCAGAGGGAACTCGAGTTGCAACTTAAGGAACTTGAACTGTGATTCCATTTGGGTGCCATGTCCACGCTTGCGTGGGCATTCATCTTTATTGAACATGGCCACGCAAGTGTGGCCATGGCACCCCTATTTTCAAAGATTGACAAGGCACCAGCAATTTCGCCAACACCTCCACGCTGTGGACGGTTTTAACACTAAAAAACCATATCAAAACCGGTGCCGAGGTATTCGTTCGGCGGGTACATGAACCGGAAGCCGGGTTTTGATATCGCCTCTAAAACCCCAAGCGTCACCAATGCGTATAGCGATTGGCACTGATCATCGTGGTTTTGCAATCCGCGCGAAAGTGATCGAACTGCTCGAACGGCTCGGGCACGAGGTCGACGACACGGGCACGTTCTCGTCCGGAGCGGTCGACTATCCCGACATTGCCGCGGCCGTGGCCCGAAAGGTCAGCCATGGCGAGGTCGAACGTGGGATCCTCATTTGCGGCACTGGGTTGGGGATGTGTATCGCGGCCAACAAGTTTCTCGGCGTTCGCGCCGCTCCCTGCCACGACGACTTGACCGCCGAGATGAGCCGCCGGCACAACGACGCCAACATCCTGTGTCTTTCAGCCGATCTGCTGGGCGAACGGCTGATCGACCGGATGATCGAACTGTGGCTTTCCACACCTTTTGAAGGCGGCCGCCACGCCCGACGCGTCGGGAAAATCTGCGATTTCGAGCGAACGATCCACAAGCGCCCGGAAGAGGATGGGACTGGAGGCAGGGACAAGGCATGAGGAGTTTTGGGGCGGGTGAGTAAACGCCGCGTGCGGCTTCGCCCAAGCCAAATATACCGGTTGTGGCGGCGGTGTTTCCGAGTTGTTTCGATCGTAACGTCTTTTGCCGAGAAAAACTCAAGGAACCCCCGTTCCCCCCGGAGCCCACGCTTGGAAAAGCGGAAAACTCTTGTTAGAGTCGATTCTTACTGATCCTGAGTTCCGAATCCCTATTGCTGGCCCCAAACATGTATCGTGCGCCACGTCCTCAACCCGACGAAGTCGAGCAACTGCTGCGAAATGCTGAGCTGCGCAACGAACTGGAACGTTACTTCGACGAGTCGATCAGCCGGGTAAACGTCCAGCATCTCACGCTCGACAAGGAGAACGAATTCCTCGCCAGCATGCTGGCCTGGGAACAGGCTCCCGTCTTGCCGATTTACCGTTGGTTTGAGCCCGAGATGCGTCCCCCACGCCCCGACGCACTGACCGACGAGGACCTGCACGAAATCCTCTGGGACGTGCTCCGCAAGCTTCACGAAAAGCGGATCGTCCTCGACTTCACCGACCACCTCAGCGACCGCGCGCTGTACTACATGATCTTCCGCGACATCCTGCCCGCGCGAGAGAAGAAGCTCGATTGGCCCAACAACTATCTCCACTGGGACTGCACCGGCCCGACCGGCGATCCGGAGATCTGGCTCCGCTACTACGCCAGCGACGAGGAGCGGGAAGACTGGGCGGAAACCTATCGCCAGCCGTTGCCGCCGAAAGAACTCCCGCCCTATCCCCGCGATCTCCCGAGCGAACCGACCGCCGGGTAACACGGCCGCTTCGCCAAAAACCGCGACCGTCGGCGACTATCACAAAGCCGCGACCGGTGGTCGCGCCCTGGGTAAGGGAAAAGCGGTTTCTGTTCATATACAGGGTCCCGCTTGTTTACTGGCTCTTCGGCGGCTTCCGTTGTGGCGGTTCGGTGGTATCGCCGGCATATCTTCGTAGTTCGGTCAATAACGCGGCTACGGCATCGTGGCCTGAGTAGGTTTGCCGTACGACAAGCACTTTGGCCCCACCGAAGTTGCTGGCCGAAATCGTGTCGGGTTCGCCCGCCTTCTTCCATGCCCGAGAATAGGTCGCATCGGCGACGGTGACTGCGTTGAGCAAAGAATCGAAATCCTCCCAGGTCTCACCTTGTCCGTCGCGGAAGGTAACGAGATCGCCACGGGGTAGACTTTCACAGTAACTGGGCTTTCTGGAATGTGGGGCGTGGTAATCAAAAGTACTTCATTGGTTATCGTATACGTAAGTTCCAACTCGCGGAGCAGCAGGTTTAGTGCCGAGCGAAGGCGGATGCGTCGGAGGTTTTTGGTGATCGGCGTGTCGTTGTTCATTCCCACATCGTTGAGTGCGCGGGTGTCGAGCTGAATCTCAATCCGATGCCTTTCTTTGAGATAGTCGACCATGTCAGTCAGCGGCGTTTCGATGAACTCCAACTCGGTACATTCCTCCAATGCGCGACGGATAGCCGCTTCGCCTTCTTTCGGTTCAGGAAGCGGTTTCAACGCCGGTTTGGTGGGCTGTTCGGTCGCCGGTTGTTGCTGTTGTGGCGGTGTGGGTGCCAACTTGCGAATATTGGCCAGTAGTTGGGCGATCGCTTCGTGAACTTGGTCCGTTTGCCGCACGACCAGTACCCGACCGTGGCCAAACAGGCCGCCGCGGATCGAACCTCCGCAACCGCGACAATCCCAACTGTCGGGCGCTATGGTGCCGGCGATGGTGGTTGCCAGGTCGTCGAGGTCGCGGAGGACCGTGTCGTCGGTCGCTGGCGTGCCCACCAAGTCGTTGACCGGGTAGACCTTGACCACGAATACGCTCTCGGCGTAGTCTGACGAGGTGATCAGCAGCACGTCGTCGGTGATCAGATGACTCAGTTTCCTCTGACCAAGGATCAGGTCCAAGGCCGAACGAAGGGTGACTCCCTTGAGACGAACGTTCACCGGCTCGTCCGTGCCAATGCCCACGTCGTCGAGTGCCTTGTTGTCGATCTGGATCTCGATCTCGTGAAAATCCTTTAGGTAGTCGACCACATCGCTCAGCGGCGTGTCGACGAATTCCAACTCGGTCTTGCTGTCGAGCGCCGCGCGGATCTTCTTCTCGTTGTCGCCGCAGGTGAGTTTGCCACGCTCTGACGTTTCAGCCGTCTTCGCCTTGCGAAACGGGGCGGGACGTTTCTCCGAGGTGTTGGCTTTTAAGGGGCTTTCACCTCCAGGCGGAACATTGTTCCCGAATGGATCGATTAGGGCCTTGCTGTTGAGATCGTTGTTGAGCCGGTTTCTTGGTTCCGGATCAAACGGATCGTTGGCCGAGCGTAACGTTTGAGCCGTAGCAACAGAGACACACAGAATGGCCGCGACACCGAATTCTCCGACCAACCACCGCGCAGCCGCCGACCTCGCGTGAAACCATGACATGACACCTCTCCTCGTGCTAAAAGAACGTCGAGTGACACGCGAACGCTGTGGGGAGACGCATCAGGCGTCGGACGACGCGTCGAATGCGTCTCGCCCTTCCCCCTGCGAGCGACGGTGTTCCGGGGCCGTCGCCACTGGCCGTTGGTTATCCTAACAGAAGCCATTACGCGGAACAAGCACAAGCCCCCCCGTTGCGGGGCTGTCTTCCGGGCGAAAGTAATCCGAAGCTTCGCGGGTGCCAGCGTGAAGCGTTACCAGGGTTTTTTGATCGCGAAAACGCAAAGTGCGAAAGAATAGCCGCCATTTCCTTCGCTATTTCGCCCTTTCGCATTTTCGCGGTTCCGGTTCGGTCGTCCTGGTTTTCCTTCGCCGCACACCGTTTATTTGGCGGAAGCGTGATGCATTTGCCAATATCCACCCCCCCTACACGAATAACCCACATGATTTGCCCATCCTTTCGGGGGCGCTGGAATCCTCATTATCACATGGTATGCTTGCGCATTGTCTGTTGTGTCACGATTGGCAAGTCACCACCGAAACGCGGCTTTGCCATCTTGGGATCGACCGATAGATGCCTTGCCGATTTGCCGGGCCGTGCTTCGCGACGGCCCTCGGATTTCGCCTTGGAAAACGGTTGGTTGTTTTTCGGACCGTCCTTGGGATTACTGTACGGCTTCTCTTGTTTCTCTGGCTGCAAGGAGACTCCCCATGTTGCGACAACGCTTTTCCCCCGGGCTGCGATGGTTGCCGTTTTTGGCACTGGCGGCGATTCTCTCGACGACCGGCCTGGCACCGCAAACGGCCGCGGCCGACAAGCTCGACGAACTGGACTGCTCGCTGAAACTGGTTCCCGCCGACGCCGGTTTCTACGCCGCGTTTTTGCGGAACAAGGAGCAGATCGACGCGATCGCCCAAAGCAACGCCTGGGCGAAGCTCAAAGAGATGCCCGTATTGAAGATGGGCCTCGCCATGGCCCAGATTCAAGCGGCCAACCCGGAAACACCCCTGGGCAAGGTCAAGTTGTTTCTCGACGATCCGACCAACCAGGAACTGGTCGCTCTGCTGAAAGACATGATCTCCGACGAGATTTTTGTTTACGGCGGCCAAGGCACGGGCGATTTCTTTGCGCTGGCGCAAGAGGTTCAAAACAGCACCCGTTTTGCCCCCCTGCTCGCCCAACTCGACGACGAAGGGCTCGACATCGAAGAAACTCGGCAGCAGTTGGCGCTGTCCGTGCTGGCCGAAAACCTGGACCGCAACTGGGTGCCCGAGATGGTCGTCGGCTTCCGCATCAACGACACGGCCAACGCCCAGCAGCACCTGGCCGAACTCGAAGAGTTGATCACCGCCCGGGTGGGAGAACAAGAAAAGCTTAAAGGTAAGCTCGAAAAGAAGAAGGTCGACGGCGCCGAATATCTTACCCTGACGCTCGACGGCGAAATGCTCCCCTGGAGTAAATTTCCGACCGAGAAGCTCAAAGAGCTTGAAGAAAACGAGGGCGATGCCGACAAGGTGATCGCCAAGTTGAAGAAGACCAAGCTGGTTATGGCCATCGGCCTCCGCGACAAGTACCTGCTGATGTCGGTGGGCGCCTCGACCGAACCGTTGGCCAAGCTGAGCCAGGGCAAGCGGCTTATCGAGCGCAAGGAACTGAAGCCCCTGGCCCGACACGCCGACAAGCGTCTGACGTCGATCAGTTACCTCAGCAAGGCGATGGCCGAGCAAATGATGCTCGGCGCGGATGACATCGACGAGCTGAAGGATACGGCCGAGCAACTGCTTTCGGAGACGAAACTCAGCGACGAGCAGCAGGAGAAGATTCTCGACGGCGTCGCCGAGTTGGCCGCCGACATTAAGAAGTATTTGCCCCAGTCGGCGCCGATCATGAGCTACAGCTTCCTCACCGGCAAGGGGATCGAGGGCTATCAGTACAATTGGGCCGGGCAGCCGCTGCTCGACGGTTCCAAGCCGCTTACGCTGCTGGAACACGTTGGCGGCAACCCGATGCTGGCCGTTGTTACACGCAGCAAGTCTTCCGTCGAACAGTACGACCTGACGGCCAAGTGGGTTCGCAAGGCCTTGGGCTACGTGCAGGAGTTTGCCGTGCCCCAGATGGACGAAGACGATCGGGCCGAGTACGAAAAGGTAACTAAGCAGATCTTCCCGTTGCTTGAACGCATCGACAAGATCAATCGCGAGAAGTTGATTCCGGCAACCGCCGACGGGCAATCGGCCTTGGTTATCGATCGCAAACTGAAGAGCAAGCAGATCTACAAGGGGATGCCGAAAAGCGACGAGCCGTTGCCGGTTGTCGAGCCGGCCGTGGTTGTCGGCCTCAGCGATGAGGCCCTGTTCCGCGAGGCGCTCAAAGAGTATAAGGCCGTGTTCGATGACCTGGTAAAAGCCGTTCGCACGATCAATCCCAAAGCCGTGCCCGAAGATTACACGATTCCCGAGCCGGAAAAGATCGAGACCGAGTCGGGCGACATCTTCGGTTACAAGCTGCCGAAACACTGCAAGATGGACAAGCGAGTGTTCCCCAACTTGGGCATCGGCGACGGGGTAGCTGTAGTCAGCGCCTCGCAGAAGCATAGCGAGCGTCTGCTGACCGAGACGCCGCTGAAGGTGGGCGGAGTGCTCAAGAAGACCGACCGACCGATGGCCGTCGCCGTGGTGGTCAATTGCCAGGCCATGTTCAGCTTGATTCGTCCTTGGGTGGACTACGGGATTGGGCTCTACGCCGAGTCGGATAACGACGGAGCCGGCATGCAAGCCGCCATGGTCAAGAGCCAAGTCGACACGGTGTTCGACGTGCTCGGCGTGTTCCGCAAGTACACCAGCCGAACGTACCTCCAGAAGGGCGCCGTTGTGACGCACTCGTTGCTGGAAGTGCAGGACATCGAGTCGAGCGAAGAGTAGACCGAAAACGCTCACGCACCCCAAGGTGTCATGCCCACACCCACGTGGGCATGCACCTTGGAGCAAGCGTCAATGACCAGTCGTCCAAATCGTTCAACGGCATGGAGCCGCGGATTGGGACTTGGTCATTGAGGCTTCATTGGTCATTGAGATTTGGTCATTTGTCAACTTGGCTCCCACACTGCGGCGTGGCAACCCAAGAGTTGAACGCTTTACTCACCGCTGGTTTGTTCAACGCAGAGCACTTCCCAGGGCTTCAATGTCACGGGCAGCGACCCGGGTAGTGAAGTCGCCTCCGGCTGAAGCGTCTCGCCGGTTGTCCGGATCCACTTCAGCCGTGCGGTGGCACTTGTGCCGTGTGGTTCCAGTGCGAGACGGACTTCCTGCGGTTGGTCGCTCAGGTTGGCCATCGCGTAGCACACGTCGCCGTCGGCGGCTTGCCAGGCTGTTGCTTGAACCACGGGCCAGTCGATGGGCCACGGCCGGTGCTTCTTCGGCATCTTCTCCGGTGTCGCTATCAAAGGTGAACCCTCGACACGCGGCGTCGGGAGCATGCGGCCTAGCAGCAGGTACTTCTCCGTACGTTTGAGCAGTTGAACCACGTCGCGAGCCATTAGTAGTTCCGGCGAAGGTTCATCTCCGCTCAGCCGAAATGGCGGGTAAAACACCCGCACGCCTGGTTGCATGCCCGAAAGAAACATCCGTCCCAATCCCATTCGTACGTTGCCCAGGGGGCTAAAGCCAGCGTCACAAAAACCGACATAACCAAGTTGATAGTCGTGATACAGGTACGCGTACAACGGGATGCTAATTGCGCCGGGACCGTAGACCGGCCAATGGGTGTCGGTGAGGCTGCGGCCATGGTAGATATCGAACTGGGGGATGTATAACTCGCACGGTTCTTCCACGCCGAGGAAGCTGTCGCGATGTTGGCGCCGGGCGTCGGCACGCACACCGTCGAGAAACCGCTTCATGGTCAAATGCTGCCAATGTCCTGCGCCTGGTGGATGCCCGTGTTCGGTGCTGTAGCAATCGTTCACCTCGCCGCCAAGGTTTTGGTCCAGATCGACGCCGGCCACGCCCCAGCCGAAGATTTCGCGATAGCAACTTCCAAGCAACTCTTGGGCATCGTCCGCTGCTGCGCAGAGAGTGTAGTTGTCTGCCCAGGGAAGCTTTCCGAAGACGAGCTTACCCTGAGAATCGACCGCTGTCATCGCCCGGCCACGGCGTTCGAAATCGGCCGTGCCGTCGTAGTCGGTATACTTGCGGGGCTCTTCTTGGCGTTCGTTTACCGGCTTGCGCACGCCCCAGCGGAAACCTGAGAGGAACAGTTGGAGATGGTCACCGCGATCGGCCAGCTTTCGCGTCAGATCGACGTAATACTTGCGACTCGGCCGGGGTGGAAAGTAGTCGGGGCCGATCCACGTGCCGTTCTTCTCCCAACTGAAAACCGTACCGACCAGTGAAGCGTCAAAAAAGCCGTGATAACGAGCAAATGTCTCGGCGGCCACGTCAACCGTGCCAAACTGGTTGCGAACGTCGGGATTGATATTAAGGAACACGTTGGTTCGCGTCAGCCATTGGGCCATATCGCGTTGCGGAATCTTTTGGGCACACCACGACTGCTTCTCAGTCCAACGCCGGTAGATGTCGGCACCCGACTCCCAACGACCTTCACTGGCCGCCCAAACAAGATCGTAGGGCACGTGGCATTTCTGCTGAACGACGTTGGGCAATCGATGAACCCACGCCAGGATAAGCGTGTCGTTATAGCGCCCGACCAGGGCTTTCTTACTGTGACCCTGGCCGTCGGCCGCGGCATAGTAGAACCCGCCCTGCGGATCGAAATAGTAGAGCACCTGGGCCGACAAGACGCCTGGGTAATTTTTGGCATACGCCGCCTGTTTGCCCAGATGCTTCTGGGGATTGCAGAGCAGGGCACCTTCGTGCAACGGATGAAGGATGGCATCGTCGCCCGGATTGTCGCCCAAAGGCAGCCGCAAACACGCCCGGGGATATTCGATGGAAACCAGCGGCTGCTGGCTACGGTTGGTCACCTCGATCTGCCAGTGAATTTTAGAGTCGGCCTCGTTGGCCAATACGCGGCACACCACGCTCAAGGACGTTGCGCCCTGGTGCTCGAACCGAAGTTCCAGCCCGCCGTCGATCAGCTTGAAATTACGTTCGACGGCGTCGGCCGAGGTGATGTCCTGGCTTTTTCCAGACGGCTGCTTGAAACCAAGTTTATATAAGCCAAGCGTGGCCGGTGCTTTGACGTTCGCATATTCGCGTCCGCTTTTCAGGTCGCGAATGGATTGCAGTTGGTTGAGGTCGTCGCGAAAGACGACTTCCATCCGACTGCTGCGGACTTTGGGCGATGGGGCTCCTCCGGTATCGGCCCACACCGCATTGGCCAGAAATACCATAAGCAGACAAAGACCACATGAAATGACCTGGCGCGACATGGCAAGAATCCTCTCGGGCGTGTTCGGCGGGGAACGCCTGCAAAACAACACGTTACAGGCGGAGGGCACGTGTGCGACAACACGCGACAACATGTTGGCAGCAACATTGCCGTGCCATCTTAACAAAGATGCGGCCAGACGGCCAAATATTTCACTCGCGCCGTGAAGCGGCGGGGTGTGCGTTCCCACGCAAAGCGTGGGAACGAGGAGAATTTCCTGAAGAACCAAGAAAGCAATCAGGTTTTGAATCGCGCCACCAATTCGGCCAGCGAGTTGGCCTGAGCGCCGAGTTGTTCGCTGCTGGAGGCCATTTGCTCGCTTCCAGCGGCCGCTTGTTCGGTTACTTCGGCCACTTGGTCGATCGCCTGGGTTACGTTCTGCGCGTTGGCGGCCTGTTCGGCCGTTGCGGTAGCAATTCGAGCGATTTGTGAAACGGTAACCTCGAACGTTTCGGAGATCTCGCGCAGCGCCTTGCCCGTCTGTTCGCTCAGTTGCGAGCCTTCATCGACACGATGGACCGATTCGCGAATTAGCCCAGAAATTTCGCCGGCCGCCTTGTCGGCCCGGGAGGCCAGCTTGCGAACTTCGTCGGCCACCACGGCGAACCCCAAGCCGTGTTCTCCCGCCCGGGCGGCTTCGATGGCCGCATTGAGCGCGAGCAGGTTCGTCTGATCGGCGATTTCGGCAATCACCTGAATGATTTCGCTAATCTGATGGGAACTCTTGGAGATCAACTCCATTGCCTCGATCGACTTGTCGACCGTTTCGTTGCCCCGCGCAACCAGTTCGTTGGCTTGATGGGCGACCTGGTCGGCTTGTTGGGCGTTGTCTTTGACGGCTTCGATCGACTCGCTTAGCTGCCGAATCGCCGTGCGCATTTCCTCGATGCTGACGTTCTGTTGCTGGGCACCCTGGGCCAGCGTTTGCGAGCTGTCGGCGATCACACGCGAACCTTCGTTGAACTGGCAGGCGCTTTCGCTCACGTGGCCGATCAGTCCAGAAAGACCGCCGAGCATTCGCGCGAACCCTCGGGCGAGTTCGTCGATCGGCTCATCGCCTTCGGCCTTGATCGACTGGGTGAAATCACCGTTGGCGGCGGCATCGACGACCTTAAGCAGGCGATCGACCTTGTGTCGAAGCTTCTCGGCCTGTTGGCGTTGAACCTCGGCCGCCTCGTGCTGCTCGACTTCGGCCGCCCGTTTTGCGGCGAAGAGCTGGCGAAGATCGTGGGCCAGTTGTCCGTGGACTTCATCGCCGTCGACGGTCAACTCGTGGGCGTAGTTGCTGTCGGCCACACGTCGCACGGCGGCCGCCATTTCGGCGGCCTGCTGTTGCATCGTGTTCGCCCGCAGTTGCTCGGCTTCGATGGTCTCCTGCTGTTGCCGTGCCTGTTCTGCATGTTCATCTCGTTCGCGTTGGGCGTTTTCCTCAAGATCATGAAGCTTCTGCTGAAGACAGTCGGCCACGTGGTTCAGGGCCTCCGCCAAACGGCCCGGCTCGGCATTGCCGCGCACGGTGAGACGCTGGCTGAAATCGCCCTCGGCAATCGCTTGGGCAAACACAGTACCATGCTGCAACGGTCGGGCAAACGCACGCCCAACGGCAATACAAGTCAGCAACGCAAGCAACAGGCCACCGGCGATGAGGCCGAGAGCCAGTCTGCCACGCCACTCGGCCGATTGTCCAGCGACGTCGACGGTTTGGCGTAGCGCGTCGATTTGGGCCGTTTGTCGGGCGTTGACCAACTCAGCGATCTTAAGTACCGGCGATTCCAACGCGTCGCCCGCATTGCCGACGGCCGCTTTTAGTTCGACAAGCCGTTGATTCGCCGTCGCCAGTTGTAGATTCGCGGCCGCCAGATCGTTCAACAACTGGGACAACTGAGCGAGAGTTTCTCGCAGGGGCTTTGCTTGCACAGGCCCAAGCTGAGAATTCTCCACGGCCGTATCGAGCCGTTGGATCGATTGTCGGGTGGCGTCGAGCAGTTGAGGATCTTCGGAAAGTTGATATCGGGCGGCATCAACCCGTACGTCGGCAACCAGGTGTCCGATGTCGGCGATGCGAGCCTCGGCGGTCACCCGTTCCAGATCGAGCAACGCCAAACCGGCAACCTCCGCGTTTTTGGTGTCGGTCTTGGATTGGTCTTCTTCAGCACTCTTGGCTGCTGCACTTTTTACTGCCTCGGTGTTCGCCTTTGCGCCGTTGGCACCAGCGTTGGCGGCGCCGGTGTTAGCGGCGCCGGTGTTAGCGGCAACGTTGGCCGCCGCCAGTGGACCGACGGCATCGGCGGTGTGGATTGCGTCGAGCCAACGTCGGGTGGCGACCAAGTAGGTTTGCACGGCGAGGCGAACCGTGTCGGTCGGCTTCGCTTGGGCGAAGGCTCGTTCGGTGGCGTCGAGTGCCTGGCGCAACGCTTCGCGATGCTCCTCGGCCTTCTTGTAGAGATAACGTCCCTGGGCCTGATGGGCGTGCGCAACGCAAAGGGCCAACTCGTCCAGGTCGTGCGCGGCGGTAGCCGCAGCCAAGGCCTCGGACGCTTGGGCGAGACGGCCCTGCAAATCGGTATCGTGCGACACACTGATCTGTTGCCCGGCCGTTACGACCTCGCGGCAAGAGGCCAGGTAATCGACCGCCTTGGCGTCGACGATTGATGCTTGTTCGACGATTTCTTTGTCGCCACGTGTTTCGGCCCATTGGGCAAGTGCGTGTACCTCGCCCAACAAGGCCGTGCAGCGGTCCTCGACCGGTTTGAGCGACTCGGGCTTCGTCCCCAACAAAAGGTTCTTCTCTTCGCACCGCCCCCGAAGGATCGATTCCCTGCCCGAGGCGGCCTGTTGCGCGATCACCAGTTCGCTGTCGACCGGTTTGCTGTCGACGAGTTTGCTGTCGACGAGGGCGTCGAGTTCGCCGGTCGCGTCGCGAAGTGCCGTGTAATAGGTTGCCGTGCCGGCCACCAACACGATGGCGGCAAGCCCTAGTGCAAACACCAGTCTCCAAACCAGTTTCAGGTTGGCCCAACGCATGACGGACTCCTCGTCATTTTTTTGCTGCCCGACCTGCAAGTACTCCGCCAAGCGTGGCTTGATGCGTTGGATGTCCGTGGCGGCTGGCCCGCCGCTGCGGAAGCAAGGGCAGACAAGCTGCCCATGGCACCCATCAATCCAGGATTGGTAAAACACTAGCCGGGGCCTTCCATTGCCATCGGCTTATCGCAACCCAATCATGTAGCGTGGGATGCGCAGGCAGGCAGCGCGTTGAGTCCGCGTATATCGGATCGATCGCTAGAATCCGCCCTTTTTCGGCGGGCAAGGCCAGGGAAACTACTCGCGACTCGTTACTCGGCCGTTTTGCGGCCGGCGGCCCACTGCTTTTCCATGGCCTGGGAAAGAGCCTGTTCGGCTTCGGAAATGTAGCCGGCCTTCTGGCAGATGAGGCTCATGGCCATGAAGCTGAAGGGATCTTCTGGCTCGATTTCGCAAACCTTGCGGCCATATTCGACCGCTTCGTCGTTGCGTCCCAGTTTCTGGCAGAAGACGCTCAAGGCGGCGTACGCCAGGGCGAAGTCCGGAGCTTCGGCAATGAGAGATTCCAGTTTGGTCACCGCGTCTTCCAGCTTACCGGCTTGTTGCAGCTCGATCGCCTCATCGTAAACCTGATCGGGACTTGCCATGGCTCGCGGTCTCCCTCGCTGTCGTTTTCCGAAGTCACTCGGTCTCAAAAACAAAGCACGCCAAAGCCCAAATCGAGCCACGACCGTGCTCATCCAGAACAGAAGTCTACCCCGGTCGACAACCAACTTCCAGGGGGGGAGTCGTGATGCGACACTCCTGCCGAGCCCAAAAGCCGGTGATTCGAGGCAAAAAGTCCATAAATTTGGGGCGGATGGCGATCGTCGGGGTTCGTGCGACACGCAGTCTGGGGCATGCCGGACACAAAGATCGCCTCATCCTTATGGGGTGGCTTATATGCCTTAATTCGGGCCAGTTAAGGCACTTGCGCGTATCGGTTGTCAGCCGCGTTATGCTTTTTCGCCTTTCGTCTTTTTCAGAGAATGGGTATAAGCGTGCGGCTGAAGTCCATCGGCTCGTTCGTTTTCGACCGCAAGTGGTGGACAGTTCCTATCCTCCAATCGGAGACTACGTGGCGACCAGGCCCCACGGCAACACTCCCCAGTGGGGTTCAGATTGGAAAAGCTGGGAAGTCCGTCACGACTGACATAACACAACCAATCGGCCCTTGCGGAGCAACCGATAGAACTTTGCAGGCGACGTGGTTAGCGACCACGGCTGCCCACCATTAGCGCCGGAGGTTAATGGTAACCATTACCCCTACCCGCTTCGAGGTATCCTCCGTGAACAACCATGCTATGGCGGTCGTTCATCCGGCCGCGCGCGTTGCCGCCGATGTGGAGATTGGTCCTTTCTGTGTCGTCGAAGAAGACGTCACCATTGGCGAAGGATGCGTTCTAGAGAGTCATGTGGTCGTAAAGAGCGGCACGACACTCGGCCCAGGAAATCGTGTCGGCGAAGGCACCGTGCTCGGCGGTTATCCGCAGCATATCCACCGGCCGGAGAATCCCGGCCGCGTTATCATCGGGGCCAACAATACCTTCCGCGAAAACGTAACGGTCCATCGGGCACTGGAAGCCGAGGAACTCACTTCCTTGGGTGACAACAACCTGCTGATGGTCAACGCCCACGTTGCCCACGACTGTAAGGTTGGCAACAACACGATTATTACCAACAACGCGATGCTCGGCGGGCACGTGTTGGTGGAAGACCGGGCTTATATTTCCGGTGCGGTGGCCGTTCATCAATTCTGTCGAGTGGGTACGATGGCCATGGTCGGTGGTCAGGCCCATGTTACCCGCGATGTGCCACCGTTTGTGACGATCGATGGTCTCAGCAGCCTGGTCGTAGGGCTCAACCAGATCGGTCTTCGTCGCGCAGGGCTCAACACGACTCAGATTCGCGAGTTGAAAGAAGCCTACCGCGTGGTCTATCGTAGTGGTTTGCCTTGGGCCGAGATCCTCGAGCAACTCCAGTTGCGTTTCCCCGAAGGACCGGCCGTTCGTTTCCATCAGTTCCTGGCCGATACCAAGCGTGGCATCATTCCCGAACGGCGCATGCCGCCGCGCGCCACGTTGAAAATTCGCCGCGAGGAAGAGACCAAAACGATGGTTCACGCCAAGGCCGGCTGATGCCTGTTTCGTTGGTGCTTTGGTGGTGATGCGCCGCAACGTCTCCCCTGCACCTTGCTTCATGCCACGACACCCCGCCTCCCCCTCTCCCGCCGGGAGAGGGGCCGGGGGTGAGGGCTTGATACGTCGGTCCACAATCTGTCTCGCTGTGGCATGATTGTGAAGTCTGTCCACGAAGACTGTGGTCCGCCACTTTGATTTGCCGGATAGCAGAAGCAGCTTGTCTGCCCCTGATTTGGCAAGGGTGGGCAGACCGCCCATGGCCCCCGACCGGTAACCTTCAATATGGTCAGATCATTATTGCGTGTGCCATAGTCGAGGTTTGGTCGCAGTCATTCCACACTGGCGGAGCCAGTAGCACACGCAGAATCATCTCAACGGCTACTGCCAACAGCGCGATCATGCCACACGAGCACACCGTTGAATTTCGCGTTCGCTACGCCGACACCGATCAGATGGGCAGCTACTACAACTCCCGGGCACTCGATTGGTTCGAGTATGGTCGGACCGAACTCTGTCGCGCCACGGGAACACCCTATGCTGAATGGGAACGCCGTGGCGTGCTGTTGCCCGTGGCCGAAGCCCACGTGAAATACCGCGGTCGGGCAGCGTACGATCAACTGCTGCGGATGACCACCACCGTGTCGATGTCTGGTCGCGCGCGGATGCGATTCGACGTAACCATCGAACACGTCGATGGCAACCCCGTCTGCTCGGGCTACACGGTCCACGCGGTAACCGACGCCACCGGCAAACCGATCCGCCCGCCGCAATGGATGCTGGAATTGGTCGGAGGCGGCGATGGAGGGACTAGAGGCTAGAGGCTAGAGGCTAGGGGCTGGGGCAACAGGGGACAGGAGCCCACATCTGGTTTCCACGGTGTAGCGTGGGAACCCAAGAGTCGAACGCCTTTCGTTCTTCGCAGTGCAAATTGATGCTTCTCTTGGCCAATCACGGCGAGAAGCGTCGAAGTACGCATTCCCACGCGAAACGCGGGAACGAGGGGGTGATCGGCTTGGTGGTCCCCCTGCCAGGGTGGCGAGCCGGTTTGCACCTGGCTGTGGCACGACTTACAATGCACTGGTTAGGTATTTGCGTCAGCACGCAACGCCCCCCGCTGCCATGCCCCCTCGCTCCACTCTTGCGGCCACGTGAAAGTTTGGGTGTATTGTCTTGTGCTGAGTTGGTGGGGAAGCCGGACGGTGCGGCCGATTTGTCCCTAGGATTTTCGAGGAGGTTAACCACGTGAATTGTCGATTGATTGCTCCGCTGGTCGTGGTCTTGGGTATCGTTGCCACCGCAGTGGCCGTTGCCGACGAAGAAGGCTTTGTCTCCCTGTTCGACGGCAAGACGCTCGATGGTTGGAAACAGTTGGGCGGAAAAGCCAACTACGCGGTCGAAGACGGCGTGATCGTTGGCTCCTCGGTACCCAACACGTCCAACAGTTTTCTTTGCACCGAAAAGAACTACGGCGACTTCATCTTGGAACTGGAATTCAAAGTCGATCCGGCGTTGAACTCGGGCGTTCAGATTCGCAGCAACAGCCTGCCCGACTATAAGAAGGGTCGGGTACACGGCTATCAGGTGGAGATCGACCCGTCGAATCGTGCGTGGAGCGGAGGAATTTACGACGAGAGTCGCCGCGGCTGGCTCAACAACCTGGCCGAAAACGAAGCCGCCCGAAAGGCCTTCAAACAAAATGAGTGGAACAAGTTTCGCGTCGAGGCCGTTGGCGATCGGATTCGCACCTGGATCAACGGGGTCCCGGCTGCCGACCTGAAAGACGACATGACCCCCAGCGGTTTCATTGCATTGCAGGTCCATGGGGTGGGCAAACGCGAGGAGCCGCTACAGATCCGCTGGCGGAACATCCGCTTGAAAGAGCTTGGGAAGTAGTGGATGGTGGGTAGTGGGGTGGCCGCTTGCGACTTCGCCCTCAGCTCTGAGTAGCGCAAACAAAGGACTGGTACGTGACGAACGAGGAAATGGAATCCCCAGCGTCAAGCTCCGTCGCCGGGGGAAAAAACCCCGATGATGTGGTGCGTCGGGCGGCCGTCGTCGAAGCGGCATACGATTATGCGGCTGCTCCGCGCCGACGTCGGGTGGTGTTGCCTGTCGTGCTGTTTGTCGCCACATGCCTGTCGACGTTCTGGACCGGAGCGGTCGATTGGCATCCCGAACGGCAGGCCGGCTGCGTGCAACGTGCGGCAGCACAGTTTCAGCTCCACTGGCAACGCGGCGAGTCGGGCACGGCCCTTTGGCAGGCAGCGGCTGCCCTGGTGCCGAACTGGCAACGTGGGCTGGTCTACATGCTGGCCGTGATGGGAATTTTGTTGACGCACGAGATGGGCCATTTTCTGATGGCCCTGCGGTATCACGTTCCGGCCAGCCTGCCTTTTTTCATTCCCGTGCCCGTACTACCCTTCGGCACGATGGGCGCGGTCATCGGTTTGGATGGCCTGAAGGCCGATCGGCGCGAGATGTTCGACCTAGGCATTGCCGGGCCGTTGGCCGGATTGGCCGTGGCGCTGCCGGTCATTTGCCTGGGCATTTTGCAGCTCAATCCGGCGGCTCATCCGGGCTCGGGCATCCCCTTCTTCAGCCCCTTGATCCTCCGCCTGATGATCGGCTGGCTCCGGCCCGATTTTCCGACGCCCGAGATCCTCTACATGTCGGAGTTCAACCCGTTGCTGATGGCCGGCTGGGTGGGAATGTTGGTGACCGGGCTGAATATGGTCCCGCTGAGTCAGCTCGACGGAGGCCACGTGGCCTACGCGCTGCTGGGACGCCATCGGGCACACACGCTCGCTCGAGTGTTGGTGGTGGCCGCCATCGTATCGATCTTGTTGTGGGAGGCCTACATTTGGGTCGTCATGCTGACGCTGGTGATCTTTATGGGCATCCACCATCCGCCCACGGCCGACGACCGCGTCCCGCTCGGTTGGCCCCGCCGCGCGTTGGGCTACGCCTCGCTAGCCATCCCCGTCCTGTGTTTTCCGCCCATGCGGATTACGTGAGCAGTCCTGCTGCCCCGTGCCCTCCATGGCGGGGTGGTGGTTAGTCTTGTGGCGACAAATGCAGGAATGTGTTACCTGTCGCCCCATCTTCAGCAGCCGCGAATGGCACTGGCAGCTTGTTTGCCCGTGTTCGGCACTGGCTGGCAAGCAGCCAGTAGCACCCAACTCGCGGGGGAATTGAGCATCGCCGAGGGTTCTGCTGAGGTGCTTGGCGCCGCAGACGGAGTTGCCGCTGGCTGCGATCCGGAATCTGCCGGTGCGGTTTCCGAGTTGGGAGTCGAAGCCGGTTTCTTTGCCGGGGCCGAACCCGGCGTCGACTCCGTGGCCGGTGGCTTCGCCGGACGGCGTGGACTTCGTGCGGTCGAGGCCAAGACAATCATCACGATGACCCCCAACACCACGACCACCGCGGCCACGATCGACCATTTCAACCAGGCGTTGGCCACGGCCTGTTCGCGTCGTTGACGTTCGATTTCCTGCTCGTGCCGATACTCCTGGCTGTCTTCGAAACGTAGGTTGAACTGGACCTGGCAAAACGGGCACAGAGCGTCCTGGCCGACCATCTCTCGCGGCGTTTCCAGCACATGGCCGTTGGGACAGACGATGTGCAGCATCGGCTGCGCTTCCGCCGTGACTGGCGCAAACGATGGTTCCGCCTCTTCCGGAGCGGTAAAACCACCGTCGGCCGCAAAACCTGGGCCGGCGCTAAAGCTGGGAAACTCCTGCTGTCCCGGGCCTTCGACCGGCGGAATGGGCGGTTCCGCACCGGCGAAACCTGGATGCGGTGTGAATTGCTCGAATGTCGCCGGTGGCGTCTCTGCCTGTGGTCCTACCTGCGGAAAAGGCGATTGTTCGACCGGCGGCACGAAAGATTGCTCAGGTGGCTGATATCCGGGCGGCTGATACCCGGGTGGCTGTTGCATAAACTGCGGCGCAGGCTGCTCGGGCGGTTGTTGTTCGGGCTGCTGGGGGGGAGCTTGATACGGTGGGGTGGCCGCCGGTTGCTGCGCGGGCATTTGGCCGGCCATGTATTGCGACGTGTCGGCCGGTGGCCCTGACAACGGCGCGGGAATAAGAAACTCGGTTCCGCAGTAGGGACATTGGCAGCGCTGGCCTGCCTGCGATTCGTCGCCCTGCAGCAGATGGCCCTGGGGACATAGAAACTGAAACGCCATGACACTCCTCTTTATTCCGGCCGCCTGGAAAGACCGTTGCTTCTGTTTCGGATCGACCGATAAATTACTTGCCGATTTGCCGGGCCGTGTTTCGCAACGTCCCTCGGTTTTCGCCTTGGTAAAGGGTAAGCTGCTTTTCGGTTTGTCCTTAGCTGCTACGTCTGACCCACAAGTCGCCCAGGCTATCCCTATCATTGTGACTAGCGAACCGCGATTCGTCCAATGCCGACCACGGCAGAATATGCCGGGCCGGGGGCACCTCAAGGGGGTTTGTTCCATCTTTCTCGGGAAACCAAACGGCAGGGGTTACACCATCTGGCCGAAAAATCGACCAGGCCCCCCGCATTGTACTTCCCGGGTTTCCGCGGCTGCGCCCTTGGAACCCCTCTGTTGATGATCTAAAATTACAAACTTGGTGTCTACCAACAGACTAATTTCCTTTTTTTCCTAGGCAAGCTTTCTGAGGGGACGAGCTTTGTCCAATCAAGACCCGAATAACCGGCACGATCAGCAGATTTCCCAGGCTGCGGCCACACCGAATCAGACTCCTGACGAGGAGCAATCCGTCGACCAGCAGGCGGCTTCGTCGGAAGAAGCGTCGGATCCGTCGCGCCGTAAGATCCTCATCGGATCGCAACGCGATGCGGCTGCCCAACACGTACGCCGGCAGCGCGACTGGGAACCGGTAGTCGAAAAGCCCGAACCTGCTGAATCCGAATCCGCCAAACTCGAACCCGTCGTTGTGCAACAGGACGAAGAGGCCGAGCCGGTCGCGTCAGACAGCGCGCCGTCGGCCTTCTGTGCAGAGGACATCGACGACGAATCGGCAGTTGCTGACACCTCGCAACTCGACACGGGCTGGGCTACCCTCGAAAAAGAGGTCATCGACACCGAAACGGCCCTGGGGGCCGACGTCGCCGGATTGACTTCGTCGAGTACGCATGGCCACTTTCCTGCGCCCAGCGCACGCGACAAGCTGACACCCGAGATGGAGTCGGAATACGAGGCCGCATTGGGCGATCTTTCGATGGAAGACCTCATGGGTGGCGGCCAATCGTCGAGCGGCAACGCCATGGTCGACCTGGAAATCGACTCCCACCATACCGGTCGCGTGCTGGCCGTGCGGCGGGAAGACGTTTTCGTCGAGTTGGGAAGTCGCGAGCAGGGCGTGATCTCCATTCGCCAGTTTGACGAGCCGCCCGGCATCGGCGAGGCGCTCGAAGTGATCGTCCGAGGTTTCCAGCCCGAGGAAGGACTCTATGAGCTAAGCCTCCCCAATCGAGCGGCCAACGTTTCCGGTTGGGACGAAGTCGAAGACGGGATGCTCATCGAAGTCAACGTAACCGGTCACAACACGGGCGGATTGGAGTGCGAGGTTAACCAGCTTCGCGGGTTCATTCCGGTTAGCCAGATTGCCATGTATCGGGTCGACGACTTGGCGCAGTTCGTTGGCGAGAAATGGGTGTGCCTCGTTACGGAGTGTAACCCCGAACGCCGCAATCTGGTGCTCAGTCGCCGGGCCGTGTTGGAACGCGAACGTGAAGAAGCCCGGCAGCAGATGCTCGAAACACTTGCGCCTGGCCAGATTCACGAAGGCGTGGTGCGCAAGATCCTCGACTTCGGTGCCTTTGTCGACCTCGGCGGGGTCGACGGCTTGTTGCACATTAGCCAGCTTGGCTGGGGACGTGTGAATCATCCGGGCGACGTGCTCACGGAAGGCCAAACCATCAAGGTCCGCGTCGACAAGATCGATCCGGAAACCCGCAAGATCGGTCTCTCGTATCGCGATCTGCTGGAAAACCCCTGGAACGACGCCCAGAAAAAGTATCCCGAGCACAGCACGGCCAAAGGCCGCGTGACGAAGTTGATGGAGTTCGGTGCATTCGTAGAACTCGAACCGGGCGTGGAAGGCCTGGTTCATATCTCTGAACTGTCACACAAGCGCGTGTGGCGTCCTAGCGACGTTGTGAAAGAGGGCGACGAGGTGGAAGTCGTGGTCCTCTCCGTCGACACGGACAAGCAGCGAATCGGCCTTTCCATGAAACAGGCCGTCGCTCCTCCGGAGCCTGAGAAAAAGCCCGAAGACGAAGAGCCCGAGCCATTGTCCGAGCCCAAGAGGCGGCGTCCCACGTCGAACAAACCACTGAAGGGTGGTGTGGGTCGATCCAGTGGGGGTGATAAATTTGGGCTGAATTGGTAAACGGCGCTACACCCCTATCTAGCCGGGCGCCGTGGGCCTTCGGTTAGCTTTCTGCTAGCAGTAGCAGCATCGCGTGTTCGAGGCTGTGAAAAAATCGGGACAAGCACTCTCGCCGAATCGCTATTCGTCGGGTTTTCTTGGCAACTGGCTGGCAACCAGTCCCATTTTTTCACAGCCTTTTCGCTTTCACCGCTCGCGTGAAGGCTGCGCGCAACGGTTTCATGACTAGCCGACCCGGCATTATTGTACTACACTCTATTGGTAGGTGTCGTTGCGTCGCTAAGAGGGGGCTCTTTGGGGTGTTCCTTGGCGTAGCGGTTTTGTTGGGCAGGATTTCTTGAAGGAAGGCAACTGTGAGTATCGAGGTCCAGTGTTCTCGCTGTGGGCAGCGCTACGCTGCACCGGACAGTTTTGCCGATAAACAGGTGCCGTGTCCAAGCTGTGGTGCGACGGTAGTCGTACCCCCGTTGCCCGGCGCAATGCCTGCCTCGCCCGCAGCTGTCCCTCCGGGAGTTCCCGCGGTTGAAGACCTGGGACCCCTGGCCGATCCGCTGGACGTGCTCTCCGAGGAAGAAACCGTTGCGGTACCGCCGCCACCGCCACCAAGTGGCATGGCTGCGGGGCGACGAGTTGACGCCGGGCGTATCGGCGGCGCGGCGACCTTGCCGTCGATCCCTCAGGCGGATGCCGTGAAACCAATTCTGTCTCACGTCGTCAAATTCCTGAAGCGTCGCTGGCTGGTTGCGGTCGTGTTGATCGCGATGCTCGTGGCCATGTCGTGGCACTCCGACCACGGCAACGCAACCGAATCGACGGTCAGCTTGGCCTTGGGGTTGTTTATCGCGGCGATCGGCTTCTTGCCGCGTTCCGAGCGTATAGAAACCCTGCTTGCGCGAATTCTCAGTTATACGGCCGCAGGGCTGACATGTCTGGGGGCGGCGGGTGCGCTGTACCTTGTGGTCATGGGCAAGGGCCCCCTGGCAAGCAGGCTGGCGTTCGGTGCCGGTTACGCAGTGGCCGTCGTCGTTTCGCTGGCGATTATCAGTCTCGTCTATCACTTGCTGGCATGGTACGGATTCCATCGCGTGATGGGCTGGTGGTACGTGTGCCTTTTCGTGGCGGTTCCCATTGGTCTTAACGCACTGTTCTCGGCCCCTTCGACGAAGGAAACCGTTCAACAAATCACCGAGTGGAGCAAAGATGTCCTTCCGTCGGGCTCGGGCGGCGATGATGCGGCGGACTCCGGCTGGTTGTCCGACGTCGCCTCCGTGCCCGTGCCAGCGATGCCGGCGGCACCCACGATGCGGACCCTCGAGCGAGGCGTCCGTTTCGCCGAAGTCCGTTTGGGTGTTCGCCCGGGCCAGCCTGGCGCAAGCGACCGGCTCTACCTTTACCAGCCAGAGGGAACGCACGCCCCGCGTTCTCTGCCGTGTGTGTTGATCGCGCCGGCCGGCTCCAATCTCTTGACGGGCATGAAGCTTGCGGCCGGGGATCGGCCCGAGCATACGCCGTATGTCAAGCAGGGGTTCGCCGTGGTGGGTTACGAGCTCGACGGTGCGTTGGCCGACCCCGAGCAAGCCACGGTGGCCGAGTTCCGCAGAGCGTTCAAGGCGTACGAAGCATCGCGGGCAGGGTTGGTCAACGCGCGCAATGCGCTGGCCTACATATTGGCCCGCATGCCGGAGGTCGACCCCACGCGAATCTACGTGGCCGGCCATAGTTCGGCCGGGACGATGGCCCTGTTGTTTTCCGAATACGAACCGCGCATACAAGGTTGCGTGGCTTACGCCCCAGCGGCCGATTTGGTGAAGCACTTCGCACCGCATATGGACGAACTGCGTGCTGATCTGCCCGAGTGCCCTGAGTTCATCAAGCACGCCAGCCCGATGACTTATGCCGACCGGATAAGCCAGCCGGTTTTTATTTTCCATGCTACGGGCGATCGGGTGGTGGCATGCAGCGAGTCGCGCGATTTCGTTGCCAAGGTCAAGCACAACAATGGTGAGGCTACGCTGGAGACGATCCCCGGCGGCGATCACTTCCAGTCGATGATCTCGCTGGGGATTCCGGCTGGCATCCGCTGGCTGAAAGAACAGCAGAGAAAACAGCTTTTGGCCGGAGGAAACCCCAGCGCGATTCTACCTCCCAGTGCAGGACCACCCAACGGCGACGCAATCGTTTGGCAGGCGACGCTCGATCCCGCTCCTCCCGCCCGGATCGTCCCGACCTGTCGCTTCGTTCCCATGGGATGTTCCCAGTCCGACATTGCGCACATCGCTTTTTCGAACTCGCCCGAGGCCGCGCGAGCCGTTGCACTTATTCAAAGCGATCCCGTGCGGCGTTCGAATGGTTTTCCTCAGTATGTGGCCTCGTATGACTTGGTCTCCGGCGATTCGCGTACGAGTGTCGACTTGGGCGACACCTATCGATTCCTGGCGGCCGGCCCCTATGGAACAAGATTCCTGCTCGGCAACAACAACGAATTCAGCATTGCAGAGTTTCCCGACGGCAATCTAGTGGCGCGCTGGAGCGAGATCGATTCGTCGGCGGATCGAATTCGCTGGGCTACATTCATCTCGACCGATTTCGTGGCGCTGCTCGACCATTCCGAGCGGCTTCAAGTTCGACAGTTGCCCGACGCTGGCTTAGTTTACCAGATCGACAATGTTGGCGGAGCCGCGGTAAGTGCCGGTGGGCATTATCTGATTGTGCTCGAACACCACAACGGCAACCTCGCAGGCTACGTCTACGACGCGGCCACCGGGGAGGCCCGCGGACGGCTCGCCCGGCCGGCGAATGCGTCGTTGCCTTCCGGCACCGCGTTGCACTGTGCCGTGAGTCGCGACGGACGGCGATTTGCCGCGTTGGGCCATTCTACGCTCTTGGCCTGGGATCTCAGCGACGGCCACCTGCTGGTCGATGGAGCGAATGTGCCGGCCAACGATTCCGTGCAGTTCCTCGGCGACGACCTGTTGTTGTGCGACCAGTCGCTCTTCGATCTCGGACGCGAGGCGGTTGTCTGGCAGTACAACGGCGCCGACCTGCGGCATGCGCGCGATCAGGTCGACGGCAGCCCCGACGACCGCGCGTGGCTCGTGTTATCGCGAGGTGGTGGGCAAGCCTTTTTGTCTCCCGTCGTGTTGCCCGACAACCTGACTCGGCAGGACGCCGGGGTGTCGATCAACACGATCACACATAACCCCACGTCGACGCCCACGCTTCAACCATTGATCGACGAACTGCCGGAGTTCGACGGCAGCACGAGGCCCGGCCTCATGCCCTCGGCCTTGCAGCGCACGCCTTCGCGCGATATTCGCCTGGTGCGTAGCTCGTTCGAATATGTGCGGAATCACTTTTTGTCGCTGATGCTGCGGCCGGCAGACTTGGTCGATTGCCTCCGCTGGTTTGCCGAAGTGAAACGCCCGGTGGTCGGGTTGCGTTGGGGGGTGGGAGTTACCTGGACCAGTAAAGTTGCCATGCCGCAATTGACAAGCGAGTACGACCTGGCGCGAATTACCGGTACGATCGGACCGGGGATCGCCGACGGGTTGAATCAGCGAATCGCCGGTGGGCAGTTCGGCGATTGGCCGCAACAGGGCGATCCGCGGCTTCGCCGCTTGGTGCTGGTCGGTTGTGGCAAGTCGTCCGACCTGTTCGACAACGCCGACTATTATCAACTTGACGCCCTCGCGATTTTGGATTTATCTCCGAAAGCCATCGGCATGACGGGCCGCGTGGACAACACCATTCGCATCCGCCTGATCGACGTAGATTCACGCAAAACGCTTTGGACATCGAATTCGCTCAGCAGCCGTCGAGTGGCTGCGGCCCAACGTAAGGGCGAGGACCTCTCGGGCGATCTAGTACGTGAAACGTTGGAGCAGGTCGACGCGCTGTTCGACCTGAAACCCATGCCGGCCTTGCAGGCGGAGCATGTGAAGCGTCGCGTCGCGTCGCTGCTGGACGGTTACCAGTCGAACGACGACCCCTGGCCGATCTTGATCGAGCTGCGCTATTATCAGGCCAAGGGATTGCTGCCCGAGAAGGACGCCGCCGCGGCCTACGACCGTTTGCTGGGCAAAGGCAAGGGCCAAACCCTGGCCTCCGGCAACGAAACCCAATGCCGCGAGATCCTCTCGCCGCTAGTGACTCCGTGAGACCGTGCCGTTCGGCGTGAACCGGCGATTGCGACCTGAAGATTGAGACTTCCTCAAGGATGCATGCCCACGCAAGCGTGGGCATGGCGCCCTTGATAACGAAGTTACCCGAAGAGGCTACGGCTTGGCGTCGTACTGCTTCTGCCCGGCAAGGATGGCTTCTCGGCGTGCGGCTTCTTCGCGGAGACGCTCTCGGTATTTGGCCTCTTGAGCGATTTCCACGTCGCTGACCAACCGAAAACCCGGCATGTCGGCCCGAGGGCGACTCTTGAGCATTTGTTGCCCGGCACGAATAATCTGCAGAGCTTCCTGGTATTTGGGATCTCGCGTGTCGGAAAACGTTGCCAGGCATAAGCTCTTTTCAGGCCGTGAGAAGCTCACATGGGCCGAAAGCTTCTGGTCGCGTAGATTCAAGCCCGTTAGCTCGCCGAGCCGCTTGAGCTGGACATCATCCAAGGGACATCGCCCATAGAGATAGTTGCGATAGGCACTGGCGTAGTCGGGATAGTAGGGAGCGTTGATGTCGATCCACGTGATGATACGGTCTATGTCTTCGTCGCTCAGTTGAATCTTCTTATCGATCTCCGGATCGCCGTGCCCTTGGCGTACGTATTGCGCCAACCGGCTGGCGTGCGAACCCCAGCTCTTTGGCGACCGCACTTCTGTCGGCCCGGCACCAACAACGTTCACATACCCTTTCGTGCGCAGTTCGTAGTATGAGGTATTGAACATCAAACCCAGGTCACCGGCCAGGTTGAGTTTCGCGGCGGCCTCCGTGCCGTAGTCGTGACACTCGACGCAGTGTTTGTCGAACACGGGCTGCACTTCCGTAACATAGTTGAAGTTGCGAGACGGGCCGTACCAGGGCTTCAATTGCTGGGGCGGTTGACGCAACGCCAAGCCCGCGGCACCGTAGGGAACGCTGCCACGACGGCTTTCGTGGCAGCCGGCGCAACCGGCCGTCTCACCCGGCCGGGCAATCGTCCCGCTCCGCATCGATTGCACCATCTGGCCGTCTGCGTCGAGCAACTGGAAGTAGACGAACGTATCGGCCGGCACGGCGAAATAGACACTGCCGTCCGCCTCCACGGGCACGGTGCCGAGGATGCGTTTGTTGTTGAAGTCGTTGAAGGCCATGCCGGGCGCCTGCGTGCCGGCGCCCATCCAAGCCGTGCCCGTCCAGTGACGTTTCTCGGGCGACTCGACCACGCGGAGATACTTGACCTCGCCTCGCGAGACGCGGTCCATGTCGGTGCCTTGGTAAACATCGGCCACGTAGAAATAACCCAACGGCTTTTCGAGGTTCGTGCGCGACGGAATGGCCGGGGGCTTGGGACGTGCGGCCAGCGGCATCGGATCGTAGCAGCCGGGCTCCTCGGTGTGCAGAAGAATTTCGTTGCCGAACGTGTCGAGCAACACCAGGCCCATCTGCTCGCCCTGGCCCGTCATGCGGGAGACAAGGAAGTATTTGCCGGCCGACTGTGGATAGCCTGGATCGAAGAGCGGATAGGGGTCTTCGTATTTGACTGCAACCCGCTTGAACGTGTCGTAGTTGCCCTGGCCTACCAAATCGATCGCATCGGAGGGCCAGGTGCGAACCACGGGCCGGCGACCGTCGAGACCCAGGCGCCGGTCGACAATCGCCAACGCACCCCAGGGCCGATCGTGACAGGAAGAAAATGTCGCCACGAACTGCTCGGTGCCGGGGATGAGCCGCGTGTCGAGCACGCCGCCGGGCGAGTTCGTGTTGTTACCCCAGAAAATGGCGTGGTTCGTTCCGTCGGGATTCACCACCCAAACGCCCTGGGCGTCGCCGAAGTTTCGGTCGACGTATTCCCACCGGTCGTAGATCACGCGGCCGTCGGGCAACATCGCTGCATGCCCCTCGTGCAGCGTGCTGTGCCCAACTTGTTCGATGTTGGCCCCGTCGGCCTCCATCGTGAACAGGTTACCCATGATGTGGCGATTGCACATGCAATACTTGGGCTCGCGCGTCGAGGTAAACATGATCCGCCCGTCGGGCAGGTAGATCGGGTCGATGTCCGACAGCCCGCTGCCGAACGTCAACTGCTTCAGCCCCGTGCCGTCGGCGTTGACCTGGTACAGATGATAGTCGTCGTCCGCGTCGCGACGCATCGAAAAGAGAATCGTACGGCCGTCGAAGCTTACGTCGGGATCGCGAACCACGCCGGTAGGGGCGTCGACCAAAACGTTTACTTCACCGCCACGGGCGAAGTCGATGGACTTCATCGCCCCGGTGCCTCGGAAGCTGTGGGCGTTGATCTCGCCCGTCTGAAACATGGTAGCCGTGTTGTGGTGGTCGCCACGGTACTGCGAGCGCACCACGAACAGAATCGGTTGCCGGGTGATAAGCGGGTTGGCCACCAGCGCCTCGCGGCGAAGGCTGGTGAACTCGCGTTCGATGGCAGCCGTTTGTTCGGCGGTGGCCCCGGAAAGTTGGGCGGCAAGATGGTCCAGTCGCTCCAGATATTTCGGCCCGGCCGGGTAATCGTTGTCGAAGGTAGCCACCAAATCGTTGATGGCCGCCCGAAGCGAAGCCATTTCTTCCGACAGCTCGGCGGCCGAGGCGGTCGACGTTGCCTGGAACAGAATCGAGAAGGCGAGGGCAACAAGCAGGCGGCGCGTTACGTACATCGTGTTGAATCCTTTTGGGCGATCAACGGGCATGCGGCACGGCTGGCGATAATCTGCCTTGATGCTTCGAGTATACCGCCCGTGCCAGCTTGTTGTCACTTTTCAGCGGGCGGCGTGGCAGGCTGGCTAGTATCCCGCAAATTGGGTGGGAGCACGAAGCGCAAGCAAACGGCCCAGACCGTGCCCAGCCTGGGCCGTATTTTCATTTACGGGAATGCGCGTTGATTAACACGAAATCCGTAACATTTCACAGATAACCCCAAAACCCGGCTTCGGGTTCATACGTCCGCTAAACGAACGACCGCTGTAACAGATTCCAAGCGGCTTCTTAGCCTACCACCGTTTGGCCACTTCACTTTTCATGAAGTTCAGCCCGTCGGTGGCCAATTGGGTTTCGGTGTCGTACATTTTCCGCCAGATTTTCGTCGCCGCGACAAGCTTTTCCAGGGCCAACCCGAAGGCCTCGATCACCATCAGGCCCTCGTAGCCAACTTCCTTGAGCGTATCGAAGTTTTCTGGCCAGCGGACATTTCCTTGGCCGGGCGTGCTGCGATCGTTCTCGCTGATGTGGACGTGGACCAAGTGGTCTTTCAGCGAACGGATGGCTCCGGGGATGTTCTTTTCTTCGATGTGGGCGTGGAACGTGTCGTACATCATCCTGCAACGAGGGTGGTTCACTTCGTCGCAGAACCGGGCACCGTCGGCCGCCGTGTTAAGGAAGTAGCACTCGAAGCGATTGACGTACTCGAGCGCCAACGTCACGTCGACCTTTTCGGCGTGCTCGACCACTTCACGCATGCACTCCACGCCCCACTTCCATTCGTCGGCCGTGGGACCCTTGCCGGAAAACGTGCCCAGAGCCGAATGGAACGGGCCGGCCATTACCGAACAACCGGCCGCCGCACAGCAATCCAAGGTTCGCTTATTGGCTTCGATCCCCGCCTTGCGAACGGCCGGGTCCGTGCTGATCATGTTTTCTTCGGGACCGCGTACCGAGGTGCCACTGCGAGCCAATCCCAATTCGTCGAAACGCTTTCCCCACTTGGCGTAGGTATCGATATTGAAATCGAAAACCGGGACTTCGATGGCGTCGTAGCCGATTTCCTTCAGTTCGTCGACCTTGGGTAGCCACTCGTCGGAAAGCGTGTCGGTCCACATCAACATGTTGATTCCAAAACGCATGAGGTCGCTCCTTTGTTGTTGGGTACTATTGATTCCGAGGTTAATTGTGGAACATTTCGTTACGTTTTGTCCCCGCGAACCGGGCTCCCGTTGGTCGCCCTCGTTCCGCAAGCAATGCAGGCCCCAATAGTTGGTTTAGCCGCTTGCGGCTTCGCCGTGTTCCTTACACAAGAAAGAAAACGAAAAACGATCGCTCACCCTTCCGGCTTCGTGGGAATGCCGTCAAGCAATTCCGTCTTTCGATCGTTTACAAGTTGCCGGGCAAGCGGAAGTACGTCACAGAATTCTTCCGGCAGCGATTCCAACTTCGCCCGGCGCATGACCTGATTCAACCGCCCCCACAGTTTGCCATCTTCGCGGTAGTCCGACAAGATGCGGAGCCGATTGAACTCGGTAATCATCCACGCCAAACGGTCCGTGGGTCGCGTGGCCAACCGGCTGACCACCTCTTGTACCAGTTGGGCGTCGACCGAAGCGATCGCCCGATAATAAGAATCCAAGGCCTCGGAGTTGTCAGCGATAAGTGCGTCGTCAAGCAGGACTTCGGTCAATAAATGCCCCAGGAAACTGGGCCGGAAGCCTGCCTCGTCGCCCAGCGAGTCGCGACACCATACGGTAATTTGCAGCGAGATTTCGGCAAACGCCCGGGTGCCGTGAAACGCCGCGTCGTCGCGAAGGTGCTGCAACACACCACGACTCACGGCAGCTACGATCGGGTCTGCCTCAGTCTGAAAGGGTTCGATGTTTTTTCGCCGCAGCCGCGCACGACGATCGACGACGGCCATCCAGTCGGGTACCGAAGTGCCGGCAAGGAAGTACGGGTCTCGGTCGTCGAGAAAGGGCAGGGCGTGGGCGAAGTAGTTCATGCAGTCTTCTCGTTCCCATGCTTTGCGTGGGAACGCATCTTGGCGACGCTTTGCGTCGCGTTATGCCGTTATGTCAGTGCGCCCAACGCGTCAACTGCTCGGGCATTTCCGGTGTGGCTCCCGCCTGTGAGCAGACAAACGCAGCCACTTGATTCGCCCGTTCGTTGATCGTCTCCAACGGCAAGTCATGCAGCAGGCCCATGGTCACGGCCGCCGTGAACGAGTCGCCGGCTCCCACCGTATCGACGATTTCTGTCGGCGTCGCCGGGTGATCGCTGCGCTGTTGAGGACCGATCAATGTCGAGCCGTGCGAGCCACGTGTCAACGCGATCAGCTTCAATCCACATTGGTCCAACAGCGACGCCAGGACTTCATCCTCGTTTATATCGCCGTTGTCGTCCGCGAGGTCCAACAGCCGAGCGACCTCGGGCAGTTCCTCGTCATTGAGCTTCAGCACGTTGGCCGCTTCGAGCCCAATAGCCACCGTCTCCGCATTGTAGTAGTGTTGGCGGAAGTTGATGTCGAAGACTCGCAGACATTCGTCCGGCGTTTGGGCAAGCAGGTCACGAATCGTGGCTCGCGAATCGGGCGACCGCTGGGCCAGGGAACCGAAGCAAACGGCGTCGGACCGTTTGGCCAATTCGACCAGCCAGGGCATCGACGGAATGTAATCCCACGCGACACCTTCGTGGATGACGTATTGAGGTTTGCCGTGGTTGTCGACCTTCACCGAAACCGTGCCCGTCGGGTGATCCGGATCGACAGCGACATACTTGCGGCTGAGGCCCAGCGATTCGAGGCGACGAAGGATTTCATTGCCCAGGTTGTCGGCACCGACACAACTGACCACGTGGGCGTCGGCCCCCAACATTCGCGCATGGTAGGCGAAATTCGCCGGAGCGCCGCCGAATTTTTTGCCTTCGGGAAACATATCCCAAAGGACTTCACCCACTCCAACAACGACAGGCGATTTTCGTGCGGTCATGGGGTCTCCTCCATGCCTCGCGGCTTAGTGTGAAATCTCTCCCCTCTCCCCGCTGGGGAGAGGGGCCGGGGGTGAGGGGCGTGGTGGCAAAGATCTTCCTGAAAAGTCGCATCATCATCACGGTAATCGCCCTCACCCGGCGGCTTCGCCACCGCCCTCTTTCGGAAGCAGGCGAAGGTACGCAGTCTTCCTTTCATGCGCCATGCGGTTTACTACGTCTTGTCGTAGTCCGACGACGCGGAGCGTCTGGCCTTGGGTTCCCACGTGAAACGTGGGAACCAGGAAGACAACCGGAAAAGCCCGGGAACCCTCATCGTAGCAGGTCGAGGGCCTTGGAGCATGGGGGGGCGTTGCTGGGGCGGCAAACGATATCAGGATTGCCGCAGCAGGTCGAGCATTTTGCGGTCGAGCTTGTGGCCGTGGAAATCTTCGTACTCGACGTCGGCCCGATCGCTGTCGAGGATGCCGAAGCTGCCGCGGAAGTTCCACAGGGCCCAGCCGAAGCCGGCTTCTTTCCAGAGGGAAAGCAAATCGCGGCCCCAGCCGAGGACCACGTCATGCGGGGTTTTGCTGTAGGCCCCCCACTCGCCCACGTGCACGCCTACGCCCTTCTCTTGCAGCTTCTTCCACGGCACGATGCGGTCCTCGTACAATGCCTCACGGCTACCGAGCTTGTCCTTGGGGTTCGGCCAAGTGGGCACGGGCCATTGCTTGCCGCCTCCCCATACCCAGGACGCCTGGTAGTGGGTCAGCGGGAAGGGATCGTAGCCGCGCGTACTTTGGGCGATGCCCAGGTCGGCCAATTCGAAAATCGGTTTGCGTGCCCATTCGAGGCCTTCGGCGATGATCAACCGGCCAGGGTCTACCTTGCGGATGGCAGCCACCGCGCGCCGCACGACGTTCACATACGGTGCGGCGTCGAGCTTCGCCGGCTCGTTGACCAAGTCGAAACTCAACTGCGTCGACGGCACGCCCCGGTAACGCTTGGCGAACTGCGACCACTGGAAGTCGAATTGCTTCTGGGCTTCCTCATCCTCCCAAAGGTTCATCTTCTCTGGTGGCTTGGCCACGGTGTAGCCGGGTGCACGGTGCAGGTTCAAGCTCACATGCACACCATGCTTGCGTCCGAACTCGACCGCCTGATCGATTTCGGCGAGCGTCTTTTCATCGAGTTTGTAGGGGTCGTTCTCATCGGTCCAGCAGCGGTAGTCCATCGGCAGCCGAGCGAAGTCGAATCCCCACTCGGCCATCCAGGCGAAGTCCGACTCGACAAACGGCTTGTTGTGCCAGGGCTTCATGAACTTTTCGAGCAGATTGAAACCGCGCCAACGCGGCAACTCGCGAGCCAGCGGAACCGACACCGCGCTGTCTTGCGCGAAGACATGACGACCGACCAAAGAACCAGCGGCACCAGCCGCTACGGTGGAGAGAAACTGACGACGTTGCATGGCGGGAGGGAGTGGTTAGTGGATGGTTGTTAGTGAAGAATGTATCGCGGGGAGAAAAACGTTACTCATGCGAGGCGTGGCCGCTTCAGCGGCTACGAACACGGCTTTCTTGCTTCCACGCTCCCAGGCTTTGCGTCGCACCACACCACGACTAGCATTGTCATAGTCCGATGACACAAGGCGTCGGGTCTTGCTTTCCCACGTAAAGCGTGGGAAACAGAATGCAGTAGGTGCAAGGCACCCACGCGCCGAACGCGGCCGCCAATCAGCATAGCAGAAGTTGCCCGCACGGGCCAAAAACCGGCCGTCGGTCGATCACCACCCCTCGACCACATCGGCCCCATCGCTGGCGTGGCACACGTACACCGCCGGTTGGTTGCCAGTCTTCTCTTGATAGGCCGTGGTCGTGTGTTCGACGAATTCCTCGGCTTTGTCGGCTTGGATCAGTGCCACAGCAGAGCCACCGAAGCCGGGGCCGGTCATTCGGGCACCGTAGCAGGCCTCCTGCGATAGGGCACAGGCGACGATCGCGTCGAGCGCCTCGCTGGAAACCTCGAAATCGTCGCACAAACTGTTGTGACTCTTCTCCATCAACACACGGAAGGCGTGGGTTTCGCAACGTTCCATTGCCGCAGCGAATTGCAGCGTGCGCTCGTTTTCCGTGATGACATGCGTTGCACGGCAGCGACTGGCATCGTCCAACCCATGGGCCAACTGCTGAAACAGTTCGATGCTCACGTCGCGCAGGGCATTGACCTTGAAGAAATCGGCCACGGATTCACACTGCATGCGGCGTTCGTTATAGGCCGAGTCGACCAGCCCACGCCGCGTGCCCGTGTCGAGTACGGCCACCGCCACGCCGGGCGGGAAGGGGACGGGTTGGATCGCCAACGAGCGGCAATCGATCAGCGCCGCGTGGCCGGCCTGACCGCAGGCGACCACCAGTTGATCCATGATGCCGCAGTTCACGCCGATCCACTCTTTCTCGGCACGCTGGGCCAATTTGGCCATGGGAATCGGTTCCCATTCGAGATTGCCGGCGGCGGCCAGGGCCCGGCCGGTGGCCAGTTCCATGGCGGCCGACGAAGCCAGCCCGGCGCCCAGCGGTACATCGCCCAGCAACACGCCTTCGAATCCGGTCAGAAGGTAACCGGCTCGCTGCATGCTCCAAGCCATCGCCTTGACGTATTCGATCCACTCGAACGTGTCTTTGGCGAAACCGTCGAGGTGAAGTTCCCGGGTTTGATCGTACTCGATCGAGTGGAGCACGATGCGGCGGTCGTCGCGGGGTTGAAGTGCAATCCAGATCGCCCGATCGATGGCCATCGGCAGCACGAAACCATCGTTGTAGTCCGTGTGGTCGCCGATCAGGTTCACCCGACCGGGAGCCCGGACGACATACTGTGGACCTCGCCCGAAGCGTTTCGTGAACTGCTCAGCGACGTCGTTTGGTTGGATCGGCATCATACGGTTCGCAACAAGCCCAAGCGAACTGGGATAACGGCACGCCTGCTTCCGAGGAAGCTGCCGAGGAAGTTCGGGAGACGATCGGGGGTCCCGCGTTGTCTGAAGTCTGGACTCCCGGTATCACCCCTGCTGATCAACGTGCCGGATCTCCACAATAGATCAAACTCTATCCTGATCTGTTTGGCGAGTCCGGTCAAGCCTGCCGCCCCCCATCGGAAGTGCCGGATGCATGTCAGCGCAACCTGGCACATGCGGTTGGAATGGCCTAGCCGATTATGCGGGCATGTCCGGCTTCGGGCGATACCCCGCTCGGGGGCATTTGTGGCGGGTACAGCGACCGGGTTTTGATTGCAGGCGCATGGGGCCCGCACAAGAAAGTGCCAACGCGGCGGCCACTGACCGTGGTATCCGCCGCGCTGCACGTGGGTTCAGATCAATCAAAGATAATAGCTATTCAACAAGATCGAGAAAGACGTTTTCCGAGAGGCGACGCTCGGCCGCTCGTCCCAGTTCGTCACGTCGCCGCCGTTGGCCGACGGCATGCCAAGGCCCTACGCCTTCAAGCTCCGGCATAATTTCCCTGAGTTGATCGATGAGCGTTTCGGCCATCCGACGGATCGGGGCCTGCTTCGTCGCCTCGTGGATTGCCAGCGCCGTTTTCATTACGCGAACCAATTGGGCTCGCTTCAGCACGGGGGCCGAGAGTGGATCGTCGGTGTCGATCAACAACTCGGAAATCGGAACATCCAAAACCTCCTGCCACTCATAGAGCCGACTGAGCGACATATCGGAAGTCTCGCGTTCCTGGAGTTTGATACTGGCTACGTCAACATCAAGTCGACGCGCCACCGTGCGGCGCGAGATTCCCTGCAGACGCCGGACCGTACCGACGCGATGCAAGGGACGCCGCGAGGCTGGCATGCGCACCCCGTCCGCGCTACCTACCTCGGAGAGGCTACAATCGAGGAAACTCATGATACGAGACCATCCCCTCTACGGCCGCGAACGGACCGTGTACAGAAACCGACACGACGAGAGACATCCCAGTGAAGAAAGCGCATGGCCCTCTCCGAAATCATGAACTCGTCGGTTTCCCTTGACGCCGTCAACTGCCCGAGAAAACGACGCCGAATCCTAACTGACCCGCAGGCGATCGCCCACCCTAGATTAGATCACAAAGTTGGCGGGAGTCCGCCTCTGGGGATATCCTAACACCGCCCATACTGTTTGACAAGCAACCCTTCCTGGATTTCCGTGGGAGTCTCCAACATACTAGCGTCGCTAGCGCTGGTTTCCCACGCGTGACCTGAGAATTCCACACGGGATGGGGCCAGAATGTGCCGCAAGAGACGAGTCTTGGGGGTTACCTTCAATAGGCCGTTTCATGGCAAGCCGACAGGACACTTTGCCACCAAACTTGGAACTGAAAATCGAGGCCGTCGAACGGCACCCACTGGGCGACAGGCAGTTACGCACGGCAACTCAGCAGAAAAGATATGCCATCACTGCTACCGACCAGGCGGCTGATCGTCCGACGTTCCACGGATCACGCCCGGCCACTGGTAATGCCCGATGCGATGGGCGGTCGTAGCGGAATGCAATGAAATTCCGTCGGGCAAATTCTAGCTCGCCCCTGGTCGCCGGTCTTGCGTGCTTTGCCAGCCTTGGATTGATGGATGCCGTGGGCAGATTGCCTGCCCTTGCTTCAACAGTGACGGACAAGCCGCTACTGGCGTACAGCCCCAGCTTGGAGATTAAACCCTCCACTCCTAGCCAAGTTGGCTGGTGCCGGGGCCGTCTTAAGCGAGCGGATCTTCGCTGGCTTGCCGAGACTATTCGCCCAGCGCGAAATTTTTGACCCGAGTGAGGTAGTTTGGACGTGTTGGGCGACTCGGTGCGTGGAGTTTCTCGAGCATCTGCCGGTCGACGATCTGATAGCCCGGCTGACGCCGCCGAGAAATGGCCGCGAACGAGAGGGAATTCTTGCGGGCTTCCCCGCGGCGACGGCGATCTCCGCCGAGCACGCCATGCTCGCTCGTAGCGTGCCATACACGGCCGATGCCGTTGAGCGCCAATCCGCTAACCTCATCACGCAACAGGACCACCTCGCCCGTGCTTTGCTTCAATCCCGTCTGGATAGCCGCCTCGCGTCCGAGCCGCTGTTGGTGTCGGACGAATCGCACCTGAGGATACTGGCGGGTAAGTTCGTCGCCGACCTCCGCGGTGGCGTCGGCCGAACCGTCGTCGACAATCACCAGCTCGAAACGCTGGGTCAGATCCGATACAACCTCGAGAACCTCGTGAACCGTTTGAGTCAACGAAGTCTGAGCGTTGTGGACCGGGAGCAAAACAGTCAGCGAGCGTTCCAAGGGTGTTCCTTTCGGGAGGGAAGGGGAAGAAAACACACTTCGCCGGTGTTTCTTTCGGTAGGTCACTTCGCGCAACTATAAAGTGAACCAATGTTTCCCCATTACACACCTTATAGCGACGGAGCGGGTTGGCGCGCTCATGACGAGTTCGTCGGTCGCACGGCAATCGTCCCAGCATTGCCGCCGCGATCGGCATTTTCGCCCCGACTGGCCAACCACCCAGAAGGACTGAAATCGGGCGGATTTCAGTTGTCTCCCGATCCAGGGTGACTGGATGGACGGCCGTCGCTCGGCCTGTTCATCCGGTTGCTTGCCGCCCCACTGGCCATCGAGTGCTTGGCCAGCTATGCTAAAGGATTCCGAATCGTCGACACCTACCCCCTCTCGAGTATTGCTATGCCTGACACTCCTGAAACTGGCCCCGACTTTTCTCGCGGCGACGGCCTGCTGCCGGCCATTGCCCAGGACGCCGAGTCGGGTACCGTGCTGATGCTTGCCTATATGAATGAGGAAAGCTATGCCGAGACCGTTGCCTCGGGCCGCGCTGTCTATTACAGCCGAAGCAGACAAAAACTCTGGCGAAAAGGCGAAGAAAGTGGCAATGTGCAGAAGGTACATGCCATCTACGTCGATTGCGACCGCGACACGATCCTGTTGAAGGTCGAGCAAATCGGCGGTGCCGCTTGCCACGTGGGGTATCAGAGCTGCTTCTACCGTCGGGTCACGCCCGAGGGGCTCGTCGTCGAGGGAGAACGGGTGTTCGATCCCGACGAAGTCTACGGCAAGAAGTAACTCGAAGCCGCTTCAAAACCACGAACAGGATCATTCGTTTGGCGGGTTATGACGCCGAAACCGGGTTTTGAACCGCCTTTAATGACGCTTGCATAGCTAATGAGCGGAAGGCGACCAACGGGAGCCTGGGTTTCCAGGCGTGCGGCTTTCCGAAGCAGATAATTTTCAACGCAAGCATCAATAAAATACGTCATCCCAAACCTCCGTCTTCCTCTCGATCACGAAAAACGAGCAACACCAGCCATGGCAAACATCCTGAAACTGGGTATCCCCGCCGGAAGTCTTCAAGAGGCCACCGCCGAGTTGTTCCGGCGTTCCGGCTACAAGATCACCTTCAGTTCCCGCAGCTATTACCCGACCATCGACGACGACGAGATCGAGTGCCTGTTGATCCGTGCTCAGGAAATGGCTCGCTACGTGGAAGACGGCGTGCTCGACGCCGGTTTGACGGGCCACGACTGGATCGTTGAGAACGGTTCCGATGTTCACGAGGTGGCCGAACTGGTCTTCTCGAAAGTGAGTCGCCGACCGGTGCGTTGGGTGCTTTGCGTGCCGGAAGACTCGCCGGTGCAAACAGCCAAGGATCTCGAGGGCAAGCGGATCGCCACGGAAGCCGTAGGCCTGACGACCAGCTATCTGAAAAAACACGGCGTCAGCGCCAAGGTCGAGTTCAGTTGGGGAGCCACCGAGGTAAAACCACCCAAGTTGGCCGACGCCATCGTCGAAGTTACCGAGACCGGCAGCTCGCTTCGGGCGAACAATTTGAGGATCGTCGACGAAGTGCTTCAAAGCACCACCCGGTTTATCGCTAACCGCGAGGCTTACACCGACAGTTGGAAGAAGCAGAAGATCGACGACATCGCCCTGATGCTGCAAGGGGCCATGGCCGCCGAGGGCAAGGTGGGCCTGATGATGAACGTTCCCTGCGATAAACTCAAACAGGTGCTCACGCTGCTGCCGGCGCTACAGCAACCGACCGTTTCCAGCTTGGCCGACGAGAAATGGGTCGACGTAAGCACGATTCTCGACGAATCGATCGTCCGCCACATCATCCCGCGTCTGAAGGCCGCCGGTGCCCGAGGGATTGTCGAGTATCCGCTGAGCAAGATCATCGACTGAGCCGAGTAGCTCGCAGGCTATGCTTCAGCATGGCATTTGCGCTCAATCCGAGTTTTCTCCGTGCCCAAGCTCCGGCTTGGGCACGTATCTTCTAGGAAGCTCGGCGACTCCTTTTCGACGTGGTTTCCCCGTACTACGCTGCGCCGTTGGCGGTCGCTCTCTCGGTCATTTGGTGGATTGCCGTGTGAATTGCCTCTCGCGGCTTTCCCTCGCCCCGGCCCACTCTAGAATTCTACCAATCCAACTCTCGTGGCTTGTGCGCCGGTGCGTGGGGCGGAGGCATTGCCAGCGACGGTGGTGTTACCACACCCAGACGAAAACCCGTTGCCGCCGGTCGCTGGAAGATCTTCTCAAAAACAAACCTACACAGGGCGGCAGGGCTGCCAGCCAAACCGGTGTTGCCGAACCGAGGTGAATAATCGCTTCCGCTGGTCGCTGGATATAAAAAATCGAAATAGGTGATGAAGGTTTGTGATATCGAGCAGACCAGCCTGAAGTGTCTGCTGGTGAGTCGTGCGTGTCTATTGCGTCCTGCATTGCTTGTGGAACGAGGGCGACCAGCGGGAGCCCGGTTTTCCGGGCCGGAACGCAATGAAGTATTCCACAATCAAACCAGGAACCAATAGAGGCCGTTTCAAAACTAGTACCAAGGTCGTTCGTTCGGCGGATATACGAACCCGAAATCGGGTTTTGAAACCGCCTCTAACACTTTTCGCTTGTCGAGGAGGTGAAGATGACTGGTTGGCTGCTATCGCAGGCGACGGGACCGGAAACCGTTGTTGAAGCCGGCAAGGAAGCTTCGGAAAAGGCCTGGACGCTAGGCCAGGAAACGTGGGATCGCGTATCCACGCAGATTACCGAATTGGTGGGCGGTTACATTCCCAATGCCTTGGCGGCACTTGCCGTACTCGTCATTGGCTGGATTGTCGCACTGATTATCGCCGCGCTGGTTCGCGGTGGCTTGCGAAAGATGGGACTCGACCAGCGAGTATCCGAGTCGGTGAGTCCCGATCGCGATGGCGCCCGCCCCGAGCTTAGCCGGCGCATCGGCAAGGGCGTGTTCTACCTGATCATGCTCTTCGTGCTGGTGGCGTTCTTCCAGGTTCTGGGCCTGACGATCGTCACCGAACCGTTGACCGCCTTCTTGAATCAGGTCTTCGAATACGCACCTCGCTTGATCGCAGCCGGGGTGTTGCTGTTTCTGGCATGGGTCGTGGCCACGGTACTACGGGTCGTGGTCCGCGGAGTGCTTACCGCGACGAAGATCGACCGCCGGCTAACTCGCGAAACGGGAGTCGAGAAGGACGACGATCTTCCCATCACGCGGACCCTCTCGGACGCCACCTATTGGCTCGTCTACTTGCTGTTTCTGCCGGCGATCCTCGATGCCCTGGCCGTTCCCGGCCTGCTGGCGCCGGTTCGCGACATGGTGAGCAAGGTCCTTGGATTTTTGCCCAACCTATTCGCGGCAGCCGTCATCCTGGTGATCGGCTGGTTCGTGGCTCGCATCGTGCAACGCGTCGCCACCAACCTTCTGGTAGCCGTGGGAGCCGATCGTTTGAGCGAGCGGGTGGGCCTATCCAAAGTGATCGGCGACAACAAGCTCTCGGTCGCCATAGGCCTCTTGATTTACATTTTGATCCTCGTGCCGGTGATCGTCGGTTCGTTGAATGCCCTGCAAATCGACGCCGTGACCGGCCCAGCCAGTCAAATGCTGAACCAGATCCTGGCGACCTTGCCGGGTATTTTGGCCGCGTTCTTAGTGGTTGGCGTCGCGTTTGTCGTCGGACGCGTGGTCTCCGGACTGGCGGTCAATATGCTGACCGCCATCGGATTCGACAAGCTGCCGGCCCGACTCGGGCTGGCCGCCGCGCCTGCCGAGGGCCGCCGCACCCCGTCGCAAATCGCGGGCACGGTAATCATGTTGGCGATCGTCTTGTTCGCCACGTTGCAGGCTTTGCCGCTGTTGGGTTTCGACTTGTTGGCCACTGTGCTCGGCAAATTTTTGATCTTCGCTACCAACGTGCTGCTTGCACTGGTGATCTTCGGCTTCGGTCTGTTTTTCGCCAAGCTGGTTGCCGACCTCATCCGCGATTCGGCGATTGCCAACGCGGAGCTCTTGGCAACGATTGCCCGAGTTGCCATCCTCGTGTTGGCCGGTGCAATGGGTCTGCAACAGATGAACTTGGCCGAGGAAATCGTGAACATGGCCTTTGGGCTGACGTTGGGTGCCCTGGCCGTTGCCGCCGCGATTGCGTTCGGCATCGGCGGTCGAGACGCCGCCAAGACGGCCATCGACGATTTCATGAAATCGCGGCACAAAGCCCACGAGGGCGAATAACCGTTTCCCCTGGTTCCCATGCTGCAGCGTGGGAACGAGAGGAGAGCAGGAATTTGCCCAGTATGACTGTATGAGGCATAATCGGGGGTGTCATGTGGCGTGGGCAGCACAAGCAGGCTGTCCACGCCACGGCGATCATCATGTTCGCCTTCCTCCAGCGTCACCTCCCGCCCATGCAGGCCCATCATGAAAACCTCCCGCCCTTTCCTGCCTAGTCGAAGGTCCTCCGATTGCCGATTTGAGTTTCGCACGCTCGTCGTGCTGTCGATCTTCGGTTGCCTGGGTCTCTTGGCTAACGACGCCACCCAAACAGCCAACGTCCAAGCAGCCAACATCGAAGCTCCGTTGATACTGAACCCCGGCTTCGAGCAATCATCCGACTCGTCGACCTTGCCCGACCACTGGCGCGGCGATCGCGCCGTGTACCGCATCGACACGGAAATTTTCCACGGCGGCAAGACTTCGCTCCGCTACGACAACGGCGATCCCGAGCGTTATCGCCTTTGTGTTCAGTCGGTTCCTCTGACGCCGGGCAAGAAGTATCGCATTTCCGCTTGGGTAAAGACCGAGAAGATCGAAGGCAAGGAGTCGGGCGCCGGACTGTGTATCGAGTGGTGCGATGCCGACGGCAAATGGCTTGGCGGCTGTTACCCAACGGGCGTAAGCAAGACCAGCGACTGGCGGCCGGTCGAAGCGATCGTCCGCATTCCCAAGGAAGCGACGAATGTAACGCTGAAGTGTTACGTTCGTCGCTCGATGACGGGCACCGCCTGGTTCGACGATCTGCAAGTCGAACGGCTTGTCGACCCGCCGTTGGCAACCAACCTGATCGCGCCGGCCTATCGCGGACGAATCACGGCCGAGGGACCGAGCCAAATCTGCGTTCGATCGCAATTGAACCTGACCGACTTCGAACTGAAACCCAGCGAGTTGAAGCTGGCGGCAACGCTGTACGACGCCCAGCAAGCGGTGAAGAAAACGAGTTCGGTTGTTTGGGATACCGACGCCTCTGACGCCACGGCGGAAGTTACGCTCGACGCGGTCGACTTGCCCGTCGGCGACTACGAATTAACCGTAGCCCTGTGGGACCCGTCCGGCGAAGTACTCGATACGCACCGCTATGCGATCCATCGCGTGGCCGACGACTTCCGGTCCACGTGTTTTATTGATCAACACCGCCGGTTGATCGTCGAGGGCAAGCCGTTCTTCCCGCTGGGGATGTACTTCGGTGGCATCAAGGAAGACGAACTGACGACGTTCGCCGACAGCCGTTTCAATTGTCTGATGGCCTACGGTTCGCCGAAGGAAGAGCAGATGGACCTGATCCACAGCCACGGGCTGAAGGTGATCTACTCGATCAAAGACTTCTACGCCGGCAGCCGCTGGTGTCCGAAGTCAATCAAGAACGAGGTCGACGAAGAGCGGCTGATACGCGAGCGGGTGCAGAAGCACCGCAACCATCCGGCCCTGTTGGCCTGGTACCTCAACGACGAATTGCCGTTGTCGTTCTTGCCGCAGCTCGAGGCGCATCAACGTTGGGTGGCCGAGGAAGACCCTAACCATCCGACCTGGGTAGTGCTCTACCAATACAAGCAAGTAGCTCAATACCTCCGCACGTTCGACGTCATCGGCACCGACCCGTACCCGATTGGCAGCAAGTCGGCCTCGGAGGCGGGCGTGTGGACCGAAGAGGTGATACGACAAGTCGACAACGCCCGGGCGATCTGGCAGGTGCCCCAGGTATTCAATTGGGCCAACTACCGGGAACACTGGAAAGACGCCGATAAGTTCCGCAGCCCGACGACGGCCGAAATCCGTAGCATGTCGTGGCAGTGTATCTGCGAGGGCGCCAACGGATTGGTCTACTACTCGTTTTACGACTTGAAACGCAACAAAGACGTGGCGTTCGACGAGAGTTGGCCGGCGCTGAAGGGCATCGTCGCCGAGATCGACCGCTTCGCCCCAATGTTGCTTTCGGTGGAACCCGTGCCAGAGATCGACGTGAAACTAACGGAAACGAAGACCGAAGGTTCCGCTGCCGTTCAGGCTAAGCCGTCGTGGCTGCACTGGCTCGCCCGACAACACCGGGGCAAGCTCTACCTGGTGGCCACCAACGATGGCGACGGCGAGGGCCACGTGGAATTCGTGCTGCCCAGCAAACCCGCGGCCGTACGCACCGTCAGCGACGGCGGCGAGACGCAAGCAATTGAGATCGGCTCGCAAGGGTTCGCCACCGCGATGAAGCCGCTTGAAGTGCAAGTGTTCGAGGTCGAATTGGCACGGTGACTACTTCAACTGAAAACAAATGGTTCGAGTTTTCGCTGCCAAGGGGCGAGAGACGAGGGGCGAGCATGGTCCGTTTTGACCGCGTCTTCTCGACCCTCGCCTCTAGTCTCTAGCCTCTTAATGTGCCTTTAGTCAACGCGGCGTGTTTCACCAGACGTTTTTGGTTCGAGCAGCTACATCTTGCCGTACCGGTACGCAATCACTTGTGCCCGTTCCAGTGTGACGAGGCCCTCTTGAATCATTTCGTCGAGCTCGGGCAGGAAGTCGGCGATGCGCTGCGGGCTGTCGACGATCTCGATCACCACGGGCAGGTCTTCCGAGAGCCGTAAAATCTTGGCCGTGTGCATGCGGCTTTGGGCGCCGAAACCCATGATCCCACGCAACACGGTGGCTCCGGCCATGTGCCGTTCGCGCGCGCGGCGGACGATCACCTCGTAGAGCGGTTTGCCCTGGAAATGGTCGCTCTCGCCGATAAAGATCCGCAGCAGTTCGGCTTCCTCGGGCAATTTCATGATGTGGCTCCGCGGATTAATGTGTTTTTACTGTTCTTGTCGGGTCAGATCAGTCGCCCTATGGCCAAGCCCACGAAGAGGGCCGCAATGCCAACAACGTTTTGCAGCGAGACGTTCCCCAGGGCCAACAGCCATTGGGCGTCGCGCATCAACTGGCCGGTCTCGAAGATGAACGTCGAGAAGGTCGTAAACGCGCCCATGAATCCGGTGAGCACGATGGCTCGCGTGTGAGGGCTGAAGGTCCAACGAGATTCCAAGGCCGACCAGATCGCGCCGAACAACAGACAACCCAGCAGGTTGACGGTAACCGTACCCCAGGGAAATCCCTCGCCGGCGAATCGCTGAACCCAATCGGCCAGCGTGTAGCGAGCCAACGTGCCCAGTCCTCCGGCCATGGCGATCAGCAGAAGTTTCTGCAAGTTTACGAGCAGCTCTTGCGACACGTAAGGCACGGCCAGGCTCTCCTTGGGGTTATTTTGTTGAGGAGCGAGCGGCAAGCGGAAGCCTGAATAACCAATGCCGAATGACCAATGAAGCGCCAAGCATCAACGCTCGACTTCCCTTGTTTACTTCGTTGCCGGGAAAAAAACAAAAAAGCCATACGATAATATAGAATGGCAATCCAACCGATGTGAGGGCCCCCCTTCGCTTTCAGCCGTCGGCAGTTACCCTGAATGGTCGGCCCGTTGCACCATGTGTGCCACTGGCTCTGCCAGTGCGGAGTGGAAATATCGACGGCCCAACGGCACTGGAAAAGCCAGTGGCACACAAATTCAACCAAAGCTACGATCCCTTAATTTCGGCCATGGCTCACCACAACAGGCTCACCTCCCCCCTCTCCCTGCCCCCTGATACCCGTCCCCTGCCCATGCACGACCACTACATGCGACTCGCCCTGCAAGAGGCGGAACTTGCCGCTCAGGAAGACGAGGTGCCGATCGGTGCGGTCATCGTCCATCAAGATCGGGTGGTCGCACAGGCCCACAATCAGCGGGAACGTCTGCGCGACCCCACGGCCCATGCCGAAATGATCGCCATTACCCAGGCGGCCGAGTCGCTCGGGTCGTGGCGGTTGGAGGGCTGTACGCTCTACGTGACGTTGGAACCGTGTGCGATGTGCGCCGGGGCCATCGTGCTCGCCCGAATTCCCACGGTCGTCTACGGAGCCACCGACCCCAAGGCAGGCGCCGTCCACACGCTCTACAACCTTTTGACCGACACACGGCTGAATCACCAATGCTTGGTCGTCGACGGCGTGCTAGGCGAACCGTGCAGCCGGATTCTTTCCGAGTTTTTCCAACAACAGCGACGGCTTGGGAAGAAGTAACGGTTTTACTCTCTCCCGCTTTTCGGGAGAGGGTGGCGGCGAAGCCGCCGGGTGAGGGCGGTTTGCAGCGGAGAGGGCGCTGGTCAACTGGAAAACCGTTGCTACTCCAACGCCCCCTCACCCCCGGCCCCTCTCCCGCCGAGCGGGAGAGGGGAGAAGGTTTAGGCCAATGTCTGCTGTTTGGCTGCGTTGAGCGTGTTGTACAACAGCATGGCGATTGTCAACCGACCCACGCCGCCGGGAACGGGCGTGATCCGGCCGGCCACGTCTTTGACTGCCTCGAAATCGACGTCGCCACAAAGCCCTTCCTCAGTGCGGTTCATGCCGACGTCGATCACCACGGCTCCCGGCTTGACCATGTCGGCCGTAACGAACTTCGCTCGACCGATGGCGACAATCAAAATATCGGCGCTGCGGCATACGGCCGGCAGATCCTTCGTGCGGCTATGGGCAACGGTCACCGTGGCATCGGCTCCCGCGGCCTTTTGCAGCAACATGATGGCCATCGGCTTGCCCACGATGTTGCTGCGTCCCAGTACCACCACGTTGGCCCCGGAGGTCTCTACTCCCTTGCGCACAAGCATCTGCTGGATGCCGTGCGGCGTGCAAGGAAGAAACCGGGGAGCGCCTTGGACGATTCGGCCCACGTTTTCCGGGTGGAAGGCGTCGACATCCTTGGCCGGATCGACCGCTTCGAGCACTCGGGTTTCGTCGATCTGCTCGGGCAACGGCAACTGGACGAGGATGCCGTGAACCTCCGGGTCGTTGTTGAGCTTGTCGACCAGTGCCAACAGTTCCTCGGTGGTCGTGCTGGCCGGGGGAGTGAACAATTGGCTTCGGATACCGGCCTTTTCGCAGGCCTTCTGCTTGTTGCGCACATAGACTTGACTCGCCGGATCCTCACCCACCAACACGGCAGCCAAGCAAGGCACGATGTCGGCCGCCTTGGTGAACTCGGCCACCTGCTGGGCGATCTCCGCGCGAATCTCCAACGCCAACGCCTTCCCATCGAGAATTTCCGCGGTCACAACCATTTCTCCCGTCGTTTTCAGCAATCCAAGAAAGCAAAAGTCCCGGCAACGAATTCCCCCGGCCTGTTGCCAAGACGAGCCGATGGCCAGCTATCCCGCGAGGGCGCGTCTGTACCGATCTACAGCCTCGAAGGGGGCCGCGAGGGGCAAACTGTTGCAAGGAGCCATTGTAGCAACGGGGGCCGGACCGTGGCAGGGGATCGAGCGAAGCCGTGCAGCCACTGCCACGAGATTCGGGCTTGGGCTGGCGGCGCCACGCGGATAAAATCGGGCGTGTCCGGCCTCCGTGGCTTGTTCTTCCGTCTTCCGTGTGCGATGCGCGGCAGCAGGAAAGACGGTCGCTCGCCATCCTCCCTCCAATTTCTTCCTCCCAACCGACCAGCACCATGACGCCCTTGAAGCCCTGGATGAAATACCTGTTGCGTTTCGCCGGCACCTTTAACCTGCTGGCCGGGTTGTGCATGATCGTCTTCTATCACGAAGGTTACCGGTATCTGGGCGTTGCGAAGCCGGCCATGGTGCTGCCGATCCAGATGGTCGGCATCCTGGTGATTCTCTACGGCGTGGGCTATCACCTGGTAGCCGGCAATCCGGTCGAAAACCGCAATGTCCTGCAACTGGGCTTCTGGTCCAAAGCCCTCTGCTCGATAGCCGCCCTGTGCTACGTGGCCGCAGGCCGCCTCCCCTGGGGCTTCGCCGTGGTAGTGTTCTTCTCCGACGTGATATATCTTCCCTTCTTCTACGTCATCCTCCGCCGCCTCTACCGCCTCGCCAGCGAGCAACGTGCGGCGCAGTAAGTCGTTGCTGTCAAAGGCGAAGCGTCTCGATTCTTACCGGTCGAATCGTTTCGATCTCCTTCGGATTGTTTGGACGGCAGCTCCGGTAGTTGTGGTTTACTCTCGCCACAGCCCTGATCTGTAACCTGCCGAGACCCCCGCGCATCACATAATAACAGGGCAGGCAGGGAAAAATCCGTCCGGCCTCCCCCTCGCTTATTCCAACGAGCAGGAGGCACCGTCCAACTCAATCCAATAGGGGATTTCAATGAAAAACATTTTCACCCAGCCCCGGTGGTCGCCGTATGTGGTGGGGGCCGGTATCGGGGTGCTCAGTTGGATCACGTTCGGGCTGATGGGCAAAGCCCTGGGGACCAGTACCACGTTGGTTCGGTGGATGGGGTTGCTCGAATCGCTCGTTACCCCGGCCCACGTGAAGGCCAATGCGTACTACGCCAAGTACCTGATCGACAAGCCGGCGGTCGACTGGCAGATGATGCTCGTCATCGGCCTACCGTTGGGCGCGCTGGCGGCGGCCTTGTTAAGCCGCTCGTATGTGAAGGAAACCGTGCCCAAACTGTGGCAATGGCGGTTTGGCCCCAGCCGAATCGTTCGCTACTCGGCAGCCTTCGTCGGCGGGTTCCTGTTGTTGTTCGGTGCTCGACTGGCCGGCGGTTGCACCTCGGGCCACGGCATCAGCGGGGGGTTGCAGCTAAGCGTAAGTAGTTGGATTTTCTTCGCGTCGTTCTTCGCCGCGGCGATTGCGACCGCGTTCGTTCTGTTCGGAAAGGAGGGCCGCCAGCATGTTTGAGATTGCCTCGTTCGACCAACTCGCCTACGGGCTGATTACCGGACTCGCCTTCGGATTCCTGCTGCAGCGCGGCGGGGTCACCCGATACAGCACGATCGTCGGCCAGTTCCTCTGGAAAGACCACACCGTGTTGCGGACGATGCTGACAGCCCTCGTCGTGGGTTCGATCGGCGTCTACGCAATGCACCTGACTCCCGCGACATTTGGAGAAATCAAGCTTCACGTGAAGGACGCCGCCGTGTTGGCCAACGTCCTGGGCGGAATGATCTTCGGCGTGGGCATGGTGGTGCTCGGGTACTGTCCAGGCACAGGTATCGCTGCCTTGGGCGACGGTTCACGGCACGCGGTGTTTGGCATCCTCGGGATGCTCGCCGGATCGGCCGCCTACGCGGAGGTATACCCTTGGATGAAGTCCAATGTGCTCTCAGTCGGCAACTTGGGTAAGGTCACGTTGCCTGAGATCCTGGGTGTATCGCCCTGGGTGTTGATCATCGCCTTGGCTGCCGTCGCGGCACTCGTTTTTGGCCTGCTCCGCAAAACGGGCGTGTCGACGGTTTGTTCCGAAAAAGACAACCAAGACGTCCCCGGGGCGAAGCCGGTCGCGTGATCGAGAAAGCACGGGCAGCCAAGCAGCCCACGCTCCCCCGCGTTCCTCCCCTCGCCCCTTCGGGGAGAGGGGCCGGGGGTGAGGGGCGGACGCTTCGCGTCTGGAGAAGTGCGAGCCGACGCTCTTCCTGCTTAGTCGCGACGCAAAGCGTCGACACGGGTGTACCCACGCAAAGCGTGGGCACGAGAAAATCGGCGTCTGACGGCCTGCGGGGTGGTACGGCAGGCCCCGTCGAGTCCTCATGCTCACTACTCGGGCGTGAGGACTTTTTTCTTATTCCCACGCGAAACGTGGGAACGAAACAACCATGGCCGCGCACCCACACCCGGCGGCTTCGTCGTCACCCTCTCCCATCGAATGAAAACGGTAGGGTGCTTACCTATTTCGCCCCGCCCTGAATCGTCGGCCGTCCGATGCTGTAGTACGTGAAACCGGCTTCTTTCATGCGCCACGGAGTGTAGAGGTTGCGGCCGTCGAAGATTACCGGCTGCCGCATCAACTCTTTCATCTCGTCGAAGTCGGGATGTACGAACTGCTTCCACTCGGTGCAAATGGCCAAGGCATCGGCACCTTGCAGGGTTTCGTCTCGCTGGTTGCAGTAGACGAGCTTGTTGCCGTAAAGGGCTTCGACGTTCTCCATCGCCTCGGGATCATGGACATGCACCGTGGCGCCCAGTTCCAGCAGCCGGTCGAGCAGCACTAGCGCGGGCGCTTCGCGGATGTCGTCCGTGGCTGGCTTGAAGGCAAGGCCCCAAACGGCAATCGTCAGCCCTTGGAGTTTGCCGCCGAAGTGTTCTTCAATCTTCCTGGGCAATACCGTCTTCTGGCGCTGGTTGACTTCGTGGACCGCTTCGAGCACAAGCGGCTCAAGCCCGAATTTTCGAGCGACAGAGGCCAACCCTTGCACGTCCTTCGGGAAGCAGCTTCCGCCGTAGCCGACGCCGGGGAAGAGAAACGCGAAGCCGATGCGGCTGTCGTGACCCATCCCGCGACGCACGTCGTTGATGTCGGCCCCGGTCCGCTCACACAGGTTGGCGATCTCGTTGATAAAGCTGATTTTTGTCGACAGCAACGAGTTGGCCGCGTACTTGGTCATCTCGGCGCTCTCGGGCAGCATGGCCAACAGCGGCTTGTCGGTGCGCAGGTAAGGTTGGTAAAGGTCCCAGAGCACTTCGGTCACTTCTTCGCGCCGGGAGCCAATCACCACGCGGTCGGGCTTCATGAAGTCGTCGATCGCCGCGCCTTCTTTGAGGAACTCGGGATTGCTCGCCACGTCGCAGTCGCGGCCGGTCAGTTTTTTCAACTGCTCGGTTACTGCCGCGTTGGTTCCCACCGGCACGGTGCTCTTAAGCACCACAATGGCATCTTTGCGCAGGTGCGGGGCAATCTGCTCGACCACCGTCCAAAGGGCCGACAGGTCGACCGAGCCGTCGTCGGCCGGGGGTGTGCCTACGCCCAGAAACACCAGCTTGGCTTTCGCCGTGGCAGAGGCCAGGTCGGTGGTGAAGTGGAGCCGGCCGTCGTCAGCATTGCGCCGAACCAGTTCCGACAAGCCCGGCTCATAGATGGGAATCTCTCCCTGGTTGAGCATGTCGATCTTGCGCTGATCGCAGTCGACGCACGTCACATCGTTTCCGGTCTCGGCAAAACACGTTCCGGTTACCAGCCCCACGTAACCGGTTCCTACGACGGTGATTTTCACGATGACGGCTCCTGGGCTATCTTTCTATTACGACGGGTTTTCACGCCACCACGTCCATGTGTCGGCAACTGTTTGTTCGATGGGCACCGTGGGATTCCACCCGGTCTCGTCGGTCAGACGAGTTATATCGGCAATCGGGTCTTGTTTGAAGCCGGGGGCCAATTCCTTGATCGGGCGCCCAGGATCGGCCATCTGCCGAAGCAGTTCAAGCACATCGCCGCTGCGTTGGGCTTTGCCCGATCCCACATTATAGGTCACACCGCAGCGGCCTTTTTCTGTTAGCAATCGGTAAGCGCGCACCGTATCGCGCACGTCGGTCACATCGATCTGAGCATCGCAGGTGAGTACTTCGACCGGTTCGCTCGTATTGACGGCAAACTGCTGCACCCACTGCGGAAGCATCATTCGAGGGCTCTGCCGCGGACCTGTATGCTGAAACGCGCGCGCGATGACCGCATCGCAACCAAGCCGCTCGATGGCCTGGGCGACCTCTTCTTCGGCGGCCAGCTTCGTGCGCCCGTAGGGATGAATCGGTCCCAGCGGAGCCGATTCGTCGATCACCGACGACTCGGGCCGTACAGGGGCATACACCCGTGCGCTGCTGATGAATAGCACGCGAGGGCGCGAATCGAGCCATCCGGCAAGCTCAAGAACCTTGCGGGTGCCTTCTACGTTGATCGTCCACGCCTCGGCCGACGGCTCGTCGCGGCCACAGTCGGCCGGCACACTCAGCGCAGCCAAGTGGTAGATCCGATCGGGGCGAAACTTCTCGATCCGACGGCGTGATTCCGCAGTGAGGCCCTGCTGATCGCCAAAATCCCAGGCCACCAGCGGAACTCGTTCGGCAAGCGTCGCGGGGCTGGCCGATAGCCATTGAGCGTGCGGTGTGCAACCCAACACCGAGTCGCCGCAAGCCAACAGGTGTTCGGCGAGAAAGCTTCCCGCAAAGCCAGAAACACCCGTTATCAATGCGCGATGCGACATTCTTCTTTGGTGGCTTTCCGCAGCATGTCCGCGCGGGTCTACCCGACCGCGTCAACGCGAAAATCCTTGTCTTGGATTCCGCGGATGATTTGGGCCAGGTGCGGCATCTCTTGCTTGAGTTGGCGACGGGCCTTGTGTACGGCTTCTTGTTCGGAAGCACATGTGACGGTGCATTCGGCCAAGCCAACCTGCACGCGGTACCGTTGAGTCGGAGTGAAAGGTTTTGGTTCGTTCATGACAGTGTCCGCCGATTTTCGTCCGGCAATATTCAAAGGAATATCGGCGCCACCCTGGCCATGGCATTCCTGCCTGCCCCAGCGCCGACCGATACTAGATCGCGTTTTACGTAGTGTAGCGCCCGATTCGCTTTGAAAACGAGGCTCAACGCGGCCCGGACACGCTACCGTTACGTGCAACACGCACTACTCCCAATCCTATCGGAGCATCGGTTGCCCATCTGAGGTACCTTGAGATAAGCGGACACCGGCCGTCGAACCGACAAGAGCCGGATGAACGGACGACTCGGGGAACTGTGGAAAACCACAAAGATGGCGGTAGAGACACGAAAATCCACAAAACCCGACTTACTAAGTAGCTAATACCGACTGCCCACTGCCGTCTATTTTCCCAGCAGCCGCTCAACGCTGGTCATCAGCCGGTCCATGGCGAAGGGCTTGCGGAGGTAGTCGTCGACCCCCAGCATCTCCGCGTAAGCCTTATGTCGGCTTCCCTCGTTGGCCGTGACCATAATGATCCGAATGGGGATCGGACGCGTGCGACGAAGCTTTTCGAGCACCAAAAAACCACTCCGCTTGGGCATCATCATGTCGAGGATCACCAGATCGGGGTCCTCACGCTCGACCATGGCCAAACCCTGGTTGCCATCACGGGCAACAAGGATTTCATAGCCAGAGGCCTCCAACGCGATGCGCATCGACTCGATGATCTCGCGGTCGTCGTCGACCAGCAGAATCCGCTTTTTGGCTTCGGTCGCCTTGTCGTTTGTCTTCTCGGCCATGGTATCCTCGGATGCGGTGGAACAGACCTCTATTGGTAACCGAGACGCTCACCGATTTCAAGCCCCGCTGGGCCACTACTCCCCGAACGGGTGGGGGATGCTATCACCAAACGAGACAGGCAGCTCGACCGCCACGGCCAGCCGTCGGAGGTACTCGCGGCGAGAAATCTCTACCGCACCAAACCGTGTCGTGTGCGACGTGAGCTGCTGGATGTCGAGCAAGGTATAGCCCCGTTGCCGCAAATGCTCGACGAGATACACCAGGGCCACCTTCGAGGCCTCGCTCACCCGATAAAACATCGACTCCGCGGCGAACAACCCCCCAATCGAAATCCCGTAGGTACCACCCGCCAGTTGGCCGTCGAACCATGCCTCGACACTGTGGGCGTGGCCCAACTCGTGCATGCGGACGTAGGCGTCGATCATGGCCGCGGTGAGCCATGTCTGGCCCTCGCGATCCGTTGCCGTGGCGCATCCCTGGATCACCTCGGCAAAGGCTCGATCAATGGTAACCTGAAACCGGTCGCTGCGGCAGATCCGTCGCAGACGGCGGGGGATGTGGAACTGGTCCAACTCGAACACGGCCCGCGGATCGGGCGACCACCAGGCGACCGGCACCTCCGGCTCGCACATCGGCCACGGAAAAATCCCGTGGGTGTAGGCGTCCAACAACCAATCGGGCGAAAGCTTGCCCCCAAAGCCGATGAGCCCCTCTCGATCGGCATTCTCTGCCGGGGGAAAGAACCGGGATGGGGCAAGAATAGACATGACAACAGGGACGGCCCAGGGCGGCAAGGCCGCCAACCAAACGGTGCTACCGCACCCAGTTGGCAACCCGCTCCCGTTGGTCGCTAATCTTTGTGGAAGATTTATTCAATCTTTGAGGTTAGTAGTGCAGGACAATCCAAAAGAAGGGCAGCGTGACAATCGTGAATTATAATGCTGCTGCCAAATCCCTGCGAGAAGCCCTGGGGATGAATACCACCAGGAAAACGCCTTGAGACGTACGGTTTCTACAGCCAAGCCATGCGGGTGGCCGCTGGATGCCTGCTTGACTGAGGAAAAGGTGTCAGGAAAAGGTGTCAGGAACCGTTCTTCTGTAAAGCCCCACCAACAGCAATGCGAACATCGGTGAAACTCTAAGCCGTGAACCGCAAAGCAGCTGCAAAAGCTCAAGTGCTATTCGGTTCCTGACACCTTTTTCGGTGCATCGACACGAGGCCAGCCCTGTTCGTCCCAAGAGACAGGACGCACCTGGAGTGTACGCTGTCCGTGTTTGGCAGGGTTGAAGTAATGGAAGGCTATCCAGGTCTGCCCGCCGTGCTGCAAAACGCTGTTGTGTCCTGGTCCGCGCACGTTCCCTTCGCTCTTGAGTATCAGTGTGCCGCCTGACTCAAGCATTGGACGGCCGAGTCGATCCTGATAGGGCCCGGAAACGTCGCGAGAGCGGCCAACCCGGATGTTATAGTTGCTTTGAACTCCGAGGTGGCAACGATCGAACGAGACGAAGAGGTAGTAGAAACCGTCTCGCCAGAAGAGGTAGGCGCCTTCGATCGCTGGCGGCTCGACGTCTGTGCGACGGGCAAGATGATACAGCGTTGTGTCTTGTTGCGACAATCCGCCCGTCACTTTGTCGAGCCGGCGCATTTTGATCCCGCTCCAATACGACCCCATGAGCAACCAGACGTTGCCCTGTTGGTCAACGAAGCATTGCGGATCGATAGCGTTCCAATCATCGTGCGGCGTGGTTTCGATAACCTTGCCCCGATCTACCCAACGGTACTCGGGCGAGTCGGGAGCGAGCGTCTGATTGCTGGCCCATCCAATGACCGACCGCCGCGAACCGGCCGTTGAGGTGGACCAATAGACACGGTACTCGTTGCCGATCTTCACTGCGTCGGGTGCCCAGACGAATCCTCTATTGCCGGGAACGGCCGCGTCGGCCCATGGCGGTAGTTTCGCAAACACTCGGCCACAGGGTTGCCACATGACGAGATCGCTCGAACGGTAGAACGGCAATCCGGGACCGGAACTGAAGACGTAGAAGTAGCCTTCTGCGAAGAACAGCGTGGGATCGCCCGCGGGGACCGGAGTGTGGTCCTCAAGCTGTTGCGCCAAAACAGGACAGACGCTCAAGAGCGCCAGCAAGAGCGTTATGCCTCGACAAAATATATTTGCTGCGTTCATCGTGATATTCGATAAAAGGTGTCAGGAACCATTGTTCAGTTTCTTGGGACGATTCGATAAAAGGTGTCAGGAACCATTGTTCAGTTTCTTGGGACGGCCTCGGGGACGAAGCGTACTCTCCAACCCCAGGCAACTTGCCATCCGGTCCGACCACGAGGCCTCGCCGAACGGGCAACCCCGATTTACCGAACGCCGCACCGCAGACAACTCCGCTTCCGTTTGCGGCGTGTTGACCATCTCCACCCAACCGGCCAACCGCCGGAGCGGCCAGGCGGCCAAGAGCGACTTCTCTTTGACGCTACCCTGCGCCCATCGATGCAGACTCCCCCAAGGCCAATCTTCCGCACGCCGGACGAGATTGGCACGCAACGCATTCCGCTCCACATAGCGACACACCGTGAAGAAATGGTCGTCGTCCTGGACGGGGAACGATTTGAATCGCCCTTGATAGACGTGGCCGCTGCCGGTGCTTTGGCGGTGCGCATGCCAGCGCTGCGTGTGGGTCAATGTCAACCAGCCGGTGAACCGAGACAAGTCCCCGTCCTCCCGGGGCCAAACCACCAGGTGCCAGTGGTTGGGCAAAACGCAGTATGCCAGCAACCGCATCCTCGTTCGCTCGACGGCCTCTTCGAGCACGCGATGAAAGGCCACATAGTCCTCGGCCTTCTCAAAGACCGTCATCCGCGCGTTGGCTCGGTTGAGAACGTGATACACCAATCCGCCATCGGCTGCTCGGTTCGGTCTTCCCATGCCAACAGACTAGCGTAACACGCCCCTCGCGTCAAGGAAATGGTTCCTGACACCTTTTATCTGCACGAGTTCGTTGACAGCACGGGGGAACCCGCGTTGAGTACCCGGGAATTCGAGCTTCGTGCCTTTCATCTTGTCGAGCAAAGCCTTCTGATTGGCTGTAAGTACCCCCATAACCTTCTTCTCGTAAGTCGCACGGAGTTCCTGCGTCTTCACGGCCAGACTCTGCCGATCAGCCCGTTCGCTAAACAACTCGTAGGAGTTGTCCAGATCGTTGCCGGCCGCCTCGATCTTGGCCACTTGGTCGTCCGAGAGCGCGAGGTTCCGTTGGACCTCCTTGATGGTGAGTGCTGAAACGCCGATCACCTGCAATGCGATCCCCCTAAGACGCTCCAACTGCTTAGGCGAAAGAACGTCCTCGAAGGTTTTCTTCATCTCCCCCGCTAGGTCTTCTATTCTCTTGCGCACCTCCTTCATCTTTGCTTGGAGATCCTCCGACCCATGACGACGGATGCTAGGAGACAATTCGCGCAAGACGGCTCGCATTCTGTCGACAGCCTCTTTGAGATTGGCCTTCTGATCCTCGGTTAGGTCCAGTTCCTCTTGGACGATAGGGTTGTTGCATATGAGACCACATACCAGCGCAAAGGGAGGTGGATTACCAGTGTGCCTGACTGTCAGTCCGGGTTTGTTCACCGGCTCCCGCTGTGCCCACACCGAAGTGCATAGAGCAAGAATCACCGGCAACGTTAAGCAGATGGACACGTACCGCATAGAAACCACCATAACTGCCTCCTGATTCAAAGTGGCAACTGGACAAAAAGGTGTCAGGAACAAAAAAGTGTCAGGACCGAATGGCACTGTCGATTGATGCGAAAGGACTTACGTTGCGAGGTGTATTCGGCGGCTGCGCGGACCTTGGGCGGGGCGTTGTGCCGTGTTGGGCGAAGACGCCGTTTTTGCTAAACTGATCTTGGGTCGAGGGCCTTCCTTGGGGTATCCTTTGGCCCATCGAGACCTTCCTTGGCAGCGGGCGCTGACCGCTGGATGCCGAGGAAGGTCTCATGTGTTTTCGCACATCTGGCAGATTTCTGCCACGCCAGTTTCGCCTGGTGCTGAAGTCGTTCCTGTCGCGCGACGACTTGCCGTTTGCCGAGGCCCTGCCGGAGGACGAGATTCAAGCCGCCTTTGATGCCGAGGGCGTCCGCTTCGCCCAGGACGAGAAGGGTGTATATACCCCTCAGGTCACCCTTTGGGCGTTTCTCTCCCAGGCGATCTTCAAGGGTGAGCATCGAAGTTGCGTCGCCGCCGTGGCGAGGGTGGTTGCCCTGATGGCCGCGGCCGGACGACAAGTTTCGGGCGATACCGCCTGCTTCTGTCGCGCCCGGGCGAAGCTGCCCTTGGCGGTCCTCCACCGCCTCGCCACGACCCTGGCCGCACGGAGCGAGGACGCTTCGCCCACGCGATGGCTCTGGCACGGACGACACGTCTACCTGGTCGACGGCACGACGTTGAGCATGCCCGACACGCGGGCCAATCAGGCCGCCTGGCCTCAACCCAGCAGCCAGAAGCCGGGACTCGGTTTCCCCATGATTCGCCTGGTGGCCATGATGTCGCTCTGCACCGGCATGGTGAAGGACATGGCCATCGGACCCTACTCCGGAAAGAAGACGGGCGAGACGGCCCTTTTTCGCCAACTGCTCGGTTCCTTGCGGCCCGGCGACCTCTTCGTCGCCGACCGATTCATGTGCTCCTACTTCATGCTGGCGTTGGCCGCCGAGCAGGGAATCGACGCCGTAGTCCGTCAACACCAGATTCGCAAGACCGATTTCCAGCGCGGCAAGTCCCTAGGGCACAGACACCATCTGGTGCGGTGGCAACGCCCGGCTTGTCCCGCGTGGATGAACGAGACGACCTACCGGCGAATGCCAAAATTCCTGGAAATACGCGAGTTCCACGTGCGGGTCGACCAAGTAGGCTTTCGCACCGACTCGTTCGTGGTCGTCACGACGCTGACCGACGCGATGCTCCACGACGCTGAGGAAATCGCTGCGCTCTACCACAAACGCTGGATGGTGGAAGTCGATCTCCGCGCGGTCAAGATCACCATGGGCCTGGACGTGCTCCGCTGCAAGTCGCCGGAGATGATTCGCAGGGAGATTTGGGTGGGCCTCTTGGCTTATAACCTGATCCGCCGAACGATGCTCCAGGCCGCTTTGGACAGGGAGTGTTCCCCCCGACAGTTGAGTTTCGCCGCGGCGCTGCAGCAAGTCGGTGCGGGTTGGTCCGTCGCGCTCGCCATGCCCGAATCCCAACGATCGCTGCTTGTCGACGTGTTTCTCTACAATCTCTCGGAACATCGCGTGGGCGATCGCCCCAACCGCATCGAGCCGAGAGCGATCAAACGCCGGCCCAAATCGCAACGCCTCCTCACGAAACCCCGTCACGAAGCCCGCCACGACAAGGACCTCGTCCGCGGCAAACGCAGCAAATGACACGATCGCCCTAAGTCGTTATACTGCAAGCAACAGTGCCATTCGTGTCAGGACCCGTTTTTTCCATCAAAAGCCCCACAGACACCTATGAACATCTGTGGTACTATGAACCACAAAGCAGCTACAAAGGTTCATGTGCCATTCATTCCTGACACCTTTTCCACTTTTTCGTTTTGGCTCTCGTTACCTTGCGTGCTTCCGCACATACTCCTGATCTTCCGCCGAGAGCTTTTCAAGCGGGATGACGAGCGGCTTGCCGTCTTTGCGGACCAGTGTAACTCGGCCGCCGTTGGCGTTGATCAGTACCGCCTCGATCTGGAATATTCCAGTGTTGTCGTGCCAGATACGGAATCCGGGCGGGGCCGACGATGTGGTCGATTCGTTGCTCGGCGGCGTCTGGAATGATGAGGAATTCGCGTCAGATGGCGTCTGAGAAGGCGAGTCATGGTCGGCCGACGCGAGCCGGCGGCGGATGGCATCGATCGCCTCGCCTGCGGCCTTTCCTGCGAAGACGTCGGAAGTGCTCCGTTGCAACGCTTCCAGCGGATCGATACTCGCGCGACCGCCGATTTCGGCCAGCACGTCACAAGTTTCCTTGCGAACCCAAAGGTCGCGGTCTTTAAGGCAATCGATGGCAGCCGACTCGGCGACGGGGCCCATGGCCTTCAAGGCCGCGGCCGCTTCTCGGCGGCTTCGGTACATCTGCGCTGCCACGGCCTGGGCCGCCCGGGGCGAGGGGATTTTTCCCAGCGCTTCGATCGCTGCGTTGCGAACCCAAATATCTTCGCTGCTTGCCGCCCTGCACAGTTCGCTTTCGACCTCGGGTGTGGCCCAAACCGCTAGGGCCTTGGCCGCCGACCTTTGTACCCAACGGTCGGAACTGGTGACCAACACACCCAGTACCCTGGCAATCGCTTCGGGCTGGTCGTCGCGAATCACCTTAGCCAGCCGGTCGGCTGCTTTGCGCATTTCCTGCGAATTACCGCCGCGCAACGCGGCAAGCAGAGCCCGCTTTTCGCCCGACGCTAGTGGCTTAGGGGTGTCCGCCTCGATGCGTGCGGCCTTCGCTTCCTCGGCCTTTTTGTCGCGAGCGGCGATCTCCTCGGCCGTAAGCATCCGGTAGTTGAGCGTGACAGGAAACGATTCGACACGCCCGCCGTCTCGGCTGGTAATTGTGTACTTCATCGACAGCGAACGGATCATCCCTTGTTGGCGGTCAAAAAGAAACTCGCCCGTGCCGGTCATCTCCAGACGAACACCTTCGCCAGATTTTTCTGCCGTTCTCAAATCGTATTTTTTGCCGACGCGGATCGTATCCGGCTTAATTTCGTCTACATGATACGTGATCTGCTCCTTAGCACTGCGATCGGTGGCGCCGCCAATACTTCGACGAAAGTGGAAACGAGGAAACGGGCCGCCCGTTTGTTCGCGGACCACCAAGTCCTTGGAGTCCTCCCATTTCGACTGCGAGTCTGCAGGAAACGTTTCGAAAACAAGCATTTCCTGGTCGCCCATCAGAAACGGCAGGGGAGTCGAGTCGCTCGCCACGAGTGGTTTACCGGACCGGGTGAGCGTTAATCCCTCGGACACCCCAAAGCGATGAGGAAACGGAAACGGCGGTATGCCACCGATTCCGATGACATGGCTGTCCGGCTTTGGTTCCATTTTCGTGGCCAACCCGCCGGAAGACCTAACGGTAAACTGCTCTTCGTCGGCCTTGGTCACCGTGAAGGTCAGCACACCGCTACGTATATAGAAGAAATCTTCCAGTTCGGCCTTGATCGTAATGTCGTAGCAGTACTTGCTGTCTGCCTGGACACCGTACCGCAACGAAGGTGCAGTTTCTCTAGCCGCCATTGCCTCTCCGGCCGTCACTACCAACGCGATTAGCAGAACGGCTGCTGCTCTGGCTGAACCGAAACCCGACACATTTTGTCGACGTTGCATAACCCTGGTTCCTCCCCCTTTGAAGTTCAAACGTATCAACCGACGAGTGGTGTGTTACCCAGCGGCACAGACACACCACCCCCTCTTGGTGAAATGAAATGCCACTCAATAAGTAGCATACACTGGGGTGTAGTTCGCTGCAACTGTTTTAGAGTCTCCTCCCCCACTCGGGTCCCCACCCCAAGCTGCCGGGGATTTGTTACACTGGGTCGTTTATGAAACGAGACCCTCGGTGGCGAGGGTATTGCGCGACTTCGGGGACCTAAGAGCGGGTAGTTCGAGAAACGCACCATGATTCGCTTCAAGAACGTGGCTATCGTTGGCGTGGGGTTGATCGGAGGGTCCATCGGGGTGGCCCTGCGGCAGCGAAATCTCGCCGATAAGGTCATTGGCATCGGACGACGGCAGGTTAGCCTGCGGGTTGCACGACGGGTGGGGGCTGTCACGAGTACCACCATCGACCTGGCCAAAGGCGTGGCCGAGGCCGATCTGGTCGTCGTCTGCACGCCGGTCGGACAGATCGTCGAACACGTCCGTGCGGTCGCCCAACATGCCCCGGAGCGGACACTCATTACCGATGCCGGAAGCACCAAGCAGACGATCGTCGAAGCGTTGGACGGCGACTTGCCGCGGGGGTGCCGTTTTCTCGGCAGCCATCCCCTGGCCGGCAGTGAAAAGACGGGCGCCAGCCACGCCGACGCTGAGCTGTTCGACGGGCGCGTGGCGATCATCACTCCCACGAAAAACACCGAAACGGCCGACTACAACACAATCGAAGACTTTTGGCAGGCACTCGGTTCGGTGGTCGTAAAAATGACGGCCGACGAGCACGATCGGGCCTTGTCGTTGACCAGCCACCTGCCCCACGTGGCGGCTTCGGCCCTGGCGGCGACCATTCCCGAGTCGCTGTTCCGGCTGACCGGCACGGGCCTGCTCGACACCACCCGACTGGCAGCCGGCGACCCGCAGCTTTGGGTGCAAATCCTCACCCAAAATCGGAACTACGCCTTGTCGGCCATCGAACAATACGGCAAAAACCTCGCCGCGCTGCACAAAGCGCTGCGCGACGACAATCAAAACGAACTGGAACGCATCCTCACCCTGGGCAAGAAGAATCGCGATGCTTTGGGAAGTTGACATCTACCCGGCCAAAGGCCAACCCGACCTCGGCGCCGAACAAGTTGCCGCGTCGGCCGCTCACCTGGGCGTTGCCGAGGGGCTCACCGTAGCCTCGGCTCGCGGCTATCTCATTCAAGGGGACCTCACCCAAGCGCAGGTCGCCCGACTGGCCGACGAACTGCTGGCCGACAGCGTGGTCGAACGCACCGTGGTGGCGTCCGTAGGCGACGCGGCACTGAGTCAGTCGCCCAACGGCCAGAAGCGGCTCGTCCACGTGTTGCCCAAGCCGGGTGTCATGGATCCCGTGGCTCAGAGCGCCCAGGCCGCCATCGCCGACTTCGGCATCGAAGCCGAAGCCGTTCGCACGTTCAAAAAATACTGGCTCGAAGACATCGCCGACGAGAAACTCGACGTGCTTTGTGCCAAGATCCTGTCGAACGACGCCATCGAGCAAGCCATTGTCGGGCCGCTCGCGTTCGACCACCTGGAAGTCGGCTCGCCTTACACGTTCAACTTGGTGACCGTGCCGATTCGCGAGATGGACGACGAAGCGCTCGGGCGGTTGAGCCTCGAAGGCCAGTTGTACCTCTCGCTGGTCGAGATGCAAACCATCCGCGACTACTTCCGCCGGCTCGACCGCGATCCGACCGACGTGGAACTGGAAACAGTGGCCCAAACCTGGAGCGAGCACTGTAGCCATAAGACGTTGGCCGGGCGGATCCACTACCGCGGGCCCGAGGGCGAGCGTCAGTTCGACAACATGCTCAAGGAAACCATCTTCGCCGCAACGCAACAACTCCGCCAGCAGGCCGGCGACGACGACTGGTGCGTGAGCGTGTTTGCCGACAATGCGGGCGTGATCCACTTCGACGACCAATACAACGTGGTCTTCAAGGTTGAAACGCACAACCACCCCTCGGCCTTGGAGCCCTACGGCGGTGCCAACACGGGCATCGGCGGCGTGATCCGCGACCCGATGGGTACCGGCATGGGCGCCAAGCCGGTGTGCAATACGGATGTCTTCTGCTTTGCCCCACCCGAGACGCCCTTTGAAGAACTGCCCGGCGGAGTACTGCATCCGCGGATGGTCATGCAGGGCGTGGTTTCCGGTGTGCGCGACTACGGCAACCGGATGGGCATTCCCACAGTAAACGGGGCCGTTTACTTCGACCCACGCTACCTGGGCAACCCGTTGGTCTACTGCGGCAATGTGGGCATTATTCCTCGCGACAAATCGTTCAAAGAGGTCAAGGCGGGCGACTACGTGGTGGCCGTCGGCGGGCGGACCGGACGCGATGGGATCCATGGCGCGACTTTCAGCTCGGCCGAGTTGACCCACGAGAGCGAAGACCTCTCGGGCGGGGCCGTGCAGATCGGCAACGCGATTACCGAGAAGATGGTGTTGGACGTGCTCATGGTCGCCCGAGACCGAGAGCTGTATAGCGCCGTGACCGACTGCGGTGCCGGCGGTTTTTCCAGTGCCGTCGGCGAGATGGGCGAAAAGATCGGGGCCGAAGTGTGGCTCGATCGGGCGCCGGTAAAGTACGACGGGCTAAGCTACACCGAAATCTGGATCTCCGAGGCCCAAGAGCGAATGACGTTGAGCGTTCCGCCCGAGAAGTGGGACGAGTTGAAGGCGTTGTGCGATTCGGAAGGGGTCGAGGCCACGGTGATTGGCCAGTTCGTGCCCAACGGCCGGCTGGTGCTGAAGTATCTCGACACGCAAGTGGCCGATCTCGACATGCAGTTTCTGCACGACGGCCGCCCGCCGGTGATTCGCGACGCGGTTTACACGCCGCCGGCGGTGACCGAAGTGGTGCTGCCCGCGAAGGACACGGCCGGCTATGGCGAGTCGCTCAAGAAGATTCTCGGATCGCTCAATGTGTGCAGCAAGCATTGGGTGATTCGGCAATACGACCACGAGGTGCAAGGCGGCAGCGTGTTGAAGCCGCTGGTGGGCGTCGAAAACGATGGGCCCGGCGACGCGGCCGTGGTGCGGCCCGTGTTGGGTTCGCGACGCGGTATCGTCATTTCCTGCGGCATGAACCCGCATTACGGCGATTTCGACACCTACCACATGGCCACTAGTGCCATCGACGAGGCAGTGCGCAACTGCGTGGCCGTGGGCGCCGATCCGTCGCGGATCGCCATTTTGGACAACTTCTGCTGGGGTACGACCGATCGGCCAGAGACCTTGGGCTCGCTGGTTCGCGCCTCGCTGGCCTGCTACGATCTGGCCACGGCGTTGGGTACCCCGTTTATCAGCGGCAAAGACAGCCTCAACAACGAGTTCCGCCCCGAGGGAGCCGAAGAGCCGATCAGCATTCCGCCCTCGCTGTTGATCAGTGCCCTGGGCCAGGTCGACGATGTGGCAAGTTGCGTGTCGATGGACCTGAAGACGCCCGGCAACCGGCTGTACCTGGTCGGGCTGACGAAGAACGAGCTAGGAGGTTCGCACTTCGCACTGGTCGAAGGCCTTTCTGGCGGTGACGTTCCCAGGGTCGATGCGGCCATGGCCCGAAAGACGTTTGCGGCCGTGCATGCGGCGATCACCTCCGGCGCGGTCCGCGCGTGTCACGACTTAAGCGAAGGCGGGCTGGCCACGGCCGTAGTCGAGATGGCGTTTGCCGGCGGGCTGGGAGCCAACGTATCGTTAGCGAACGTGCCGTGCGACGAAGACGCCAGCAACCCGACGGTCCTGCTGTTCAGCGAGTCGAACACGCGGTTTCTCTGCGAAGTGCCGACCGACAAGGCCGAAGCCTTCGAAGCGGCGTTGGCCGACGTGCCGCACGCTGCGATTGGTGAAGTTACCGAGCAGCCGATGGTGCAAATCCATGCCGCCGACGACACGGCCGTACTTGCAGCCGACACCGCCACGCTGAAAGAAGCCTGGCAAGGCCCGCTGAATTGGTGAATGGGAAAGCTGAAAGCTGATGGGCGAAGCCGCGAGCGGCTTGTTTTGCCAAACACTGACAACTGACAACTAATCACTATCTACTGACCACTAACCACTATTTCCATGCCAGCCACCGTCTTAATCCTCCGCGCCCCGGGCACCAACTGCGACCAAGAAACGGCCTTCGCCTTTCAGCAGGCCGGTGCCACGACCGAGATTCTGCACATCAACCGTTTGCTGGAGGCTCCCCAGTTATTCGAACGGTTTCAGATCCTCTGCATTCCCGGCGGATTCAGCTACGGCGACGACGTGGCCGCCGGCCGCATTCTCGGCAACCAGATCCAGCATCATTTGGCCGACGCGCTAACAGCCTTCAAAGAGGCTGGCAAGCTGATTCTCGGCATCTGCAACGGTTTCCAAGTGTTGATCAAGTCGGGCGTGCTGCTTGATGGGGCTACGCCGTCAGATGAAGCGGGACAGGGTGAGGCAGGACAGGGCGCGGCGGCGACGCTCACCTGGAACGACTCGGGTAAGTTCGAAGATCGTTGGGTGCGGCTGAAGGTCTGCGGCAGTAAGTCGGTTTTTCTCCAGGGCATCGGCGAAATGTACCTGCCCGTGGCCCACGCCGAAGGCAAGTTCGTCACCCGGGATGCCGACGCCCTGGCCGCGCTCAACGACGGCCAACAACTGGCCCTGCGTTACATGCCGCTGAAGGCCGAACGGACGTGTCGCTGTGGCGGCCAAGCGGCAGGCAGCTTAATCGGCAACTGCCACGGAAGTCTGGTTCCTTACCCTGACAACCCCAACGGCTCGGTAGCCGATGTGGCCGGCGTGTGCGACGCCACCGGCCGCGTGCTAGGGTTGATGCCTCACCCCGAACGCCACATCGACCCCACGCAGCATCCCCGCTGGACCCGGGGTGAAGCCGGCACGGTAGGCGACGGTCTGAAGCTGTTCGAAAACGCCGTGGCTTTCTTCGCTTATTGATACCTGCATTAATAATGATCGCTTCGGAAAGCCGAACGCCTGGAAATCCAGGCTCCCGTTGGTCGCCTTCCGCTCATTGGCTATGCAGGCCTCAATAACGCAGCACATCGTAGTTGAGTGATCGTATTTCTGGCCAGGTTTATGTGCCACTGGCTTTGCCAGTTTGGGTCGCAGGCATCTCCGCACACGCAGAATAGTCACCTGCTTGGTCAAAGCACCATGCCAGCGTGTCCCATTTCCACAGTGTCCCCATCCCGAGGCACTGCGTCAGCAGATTCAGCGACGGGCTGCGTACATTTACCCGGGGCGCAAACTTTACGTCGTCGATTGTCTTTTTTTGTGGGTTGTCTTGTTTGTTCTGTGGCCGGTCGCTTCCATCGGCCATAGAATTCACCTAGTCTCAAGCAGAAGGGGAGAACTACGATGCACGAACAGCCCATCCTTTCCGATGCGGAATGGCAGTTGGTCATTGAACTTCTCGAACGCGAACGTTCCGATCTGCCGGCGGAGATCCGCCACACGCGGACGAGCACGATGCGACAGGAGTTGCACGATCGACTGGAATTAGTCCGTGAGCTTGTCCACCGACTTTCCGAGGTGGCCACGTTCTAGCCGACGGTCGAAAAGCGACTGATCGAGCGACGTTGGCTTGCGGATCGCGTGGAGCTTGTCTGCTGGTGGCCGGCGGTCGGGGGGGCTCATCGTTCGACCGCCGGCCAGTAGAGACTGTCTAGACACATCCACGCGATTCCAGGTATCCTCGGACAGACGATTTCTCTGACGAGCCGCACATCCCCTGGTTTCGCGATGCCCCGTTTCGTTATTCTTCGCCACGACAGCCCCCGTGGCTTGCACTACGATTTCATGCTCGAATCGGGCGAGGTCCTGAAGACCTGGGCGTTGCCCGAATTGCTGGTTCCCGGCGCGGAACTGATCGCCGAGCGATTGCCCGACCATCGCCGGGCGTATCTCGACTACGAAGGCCCCGTTTCTGGCAACCGGGGGACCGTCGAACGCTGCGACCAGGGTCAGTACGAAACCATCGCTGACGACGTTGTTGCTGAAGATATCGCCTGCCTAAGTGTCATCCTTCACGGCGAAACCCTTTCGGCCAATCTGCTCATCGAACGCATCCCCACCCAGCCCTCGATGTACCGCATCCAAGTTCGTCGGCCGGAAGCGAAACGCCAGCAATGAATGCATTACGACCTTGGAGCCGTGAGCTGGACAAAGAGAAGCGTTTGGTCGCGAGAGCGGTTTGGTGCCTCCGCTGGGGTATAGCCAACTCACATTGACATAACCGGGCCACCTCGCCATAATTCGGCCCCTTATCTCAGGCGGGGGCCGTGATGCGCTCGAGGACTTTTTTCCTTGCAAGCCATACGTAATCGGCTCGGCTGGCTGGGCGTTCTCTTCGTTGTCTGTCTTATCGTCGTCTGCCTTCTCCTTGCAACCTTCTACGGTTCGGACCGGCCATGGTCTCAGGTAAACGCCTGACGATTGTCGTGCTGACTTTGGTGCTCGCCTTGGGCGTGCCGGGGATGCTGCGTGGTGTGGCGGCCGACTCGTCCTGGTCGATCTCTCCGGTACCGTCCGTTGCGCCGGATGGCAGTCGCGCGCAGGTGCTGCGCGAGGCCGTGTACGGGGTGGTGCAGGTCCAACATCGCACGGATCGAGCCGACGGAGTCTTTGGGCCGTTCGATCTGGCAGAGCCGCCGGATATCAACACCAATCTCGGTAGCGACGCCGCGGAATCCCCCGATGCGACACAATCGCCCAAGGCCAGTGCGATCAAAAGCAGCGTGATCCCCCAGAAGCCGGTTCAAACCCAAACGGCAACACCGCCGAGCCTCGCGCCGAATTCCACGCCAGATGCCCCATCGAATCGCAAGGTGTTTCAGACCCCAGGCGGCCGGCTTCGGTCGATTGCCGATTCAGTGGCCGATCCGGTAGTGACTCGGCTCGTTGAACAACCGGCTCCCGAAACGAGCTGTCCGATGCCAGGCGAAGAGTCGTCGCTTGCAATGCAGTCGGGTTGGCTGCAGCGGCCGTTTGGCGACGGTGTGGGGTCGTTGCTCCAGCGTCCCGGGTCGGGTGCCATGCAGACGGTTCCCTACGAGGGCTGGAACTACCGTCCTGGTGGTGTGAGTTGGTTTGTGGGCATGATGCAGGGCGGGCCGCTGATGCCAGGTTGGATGGGCATGGACCGTGGATATTACGGCGGCGCCCGAGTCAGTTGGGATGTCGGCTGCTACTGGGGTGGGGAATTTCGCCTCAGTTCAGCGTCGATTGCCGTGTTCGACACCCCGCGTGCGATTGCCGCCGCCGAAGAGGAAAACGGCGATAGCTACGACAAACGTCGTGGTGTGGACGTCTATATGTGGGATCTCGATGTGCTCTACTATCCCTGGGGCGACACGCCGTTTCGGCCCTATTTCACCGTGGGGTTTGGGGCGGCCTCGTTGGACGTAACCGATCGGCTGGCCCATCGCTACAAGGACACACTATTCAGCTTGCCCGTGGGCATCGGCTTCAAACATCGCTTCACGTCGCGACTTGCCCTACGTTTCGAATTGGCCGACAACATCTTCGTCGGCGGTGCCAGTGGGTTCAGCACGGTTCATAATGTCTCGTTCACGGGCGGGATAGAGCTTCGCTTCGGTGCCCCGCAAAAATCGTACTGGCCCTATAATCCTGGACACAGTTGGTGGTAGAATTACCATCGCGGGCTGTGGGACCCACTCTTCTCGTTCGGGGCGTTGCCAGAGGTTGGCGGCAGCCTACGTCCTACTGTTCCCCGATCCTCGTCCTTACACAAACCGTCCGAGGAAGCGAAGGAGACGTCATGAACCCACACATTGATGAACCTCAGACGTTAGAGACTCGGGTAACCGAGCTCGAAGAACTACTGACGCACCAGCAGCGGACGTTGGAGCAACTCAACGAAGTGGTGCTCGAGCAGGAGCGACGTTTGAAGGCCATTCAGGCCAGCATGTTGGATCTCAACAACGAACTGACTGAAGTGTCGGAGTGGGTAGCCGAGAATCGGCCGACGGAAAACGAAGAGACGCCTCCGCACTACTAATCCCCGAGCGGGGGTCGTGCGTGCCACTTCGGCGACGGCCCCGCGAACGTCGGTACGATCGGCTTGCGTCACTCGCCAAAGCTGGCCGCACGAAGGCGTTGAGCTTGTGAAATACTTGGGACAGGCACCCTCACGAGATCCACGATATTCGTCGGGTTTTCTGGGCGACTGGCCGGCCGCCAGCCCCATTTTTTCCACAAACGCGTTGCGGGGAGTCTTACACGGCGACTTCCGCGCACGGTGCGCGCGTGCTAGCGACCCGCGTGGGCGGGCTGTGTTACGATTCCTCGCGCACCTTGATGGGCAATTGATCGATCTTGGCTGCCAGGATGAAGTCGTTTTCGGTCAGGCCGCCCACGGCATGGGTCCAAATCTCGACCCACACATGGCAGTAGCTCTCCAGGTGCAGATCCGGATGGTGCCCTTCGCGTTGGGCCAACTCTGTGACCTTTAAGAAGAAGTCGATACCGGCTAGAAAGTTTGTCGTCCACCAGTCGCGACGAATTCGCTCGGATTCATGGGTCAGGTGCCACTGGGGAACGGCTGCCAGATGGGCTTCTACCTCGGTTAGAGTCAGTTCCGGCAGCCCGCCTTCGCAGGCAATACACCGCTTTGCAGTGAGTTGTTCAATCGTTAGGGTATCCATGGCCTTTGTCCTGTGCTCCAAATCGGGACGCGACAATCCCTTACGTCGGCGTGAGTAAAGATGGCCCGGCAAATCGGCAAGTTATTTGTCGGTCAATTCTAAAACCGGTGGAAATATAGGAATTGTTGCGCCATATCTGTGGCAGTCAAGCAATCCGTATGTGGCCCCCACGGTGGGCAAAACCCAGATATCGAATCCCATCGTCCGACGTGTTCGCGAAGGGAGACGTGTTCGCAAAGAGATTAGTGCGTGTATCCCGCCAGCGAAACCTACGCTGCCACACTAGCGCTTTGTCGACTCTTAAATCAGGGGTTGTGGGTGCCAATGTCCACGCTTGCGTGGACATGCTGAAATCCCGATGAGCATACCCACGCGTGTGGTGGGTTGCGTTCGGCACAGCAGTTCCGCCAGCCAGACTGGTGCTACCGCACTCAGGCAGACACCCGATCCTTTCTGGTCGTCCAAAAGTTCAGCGGGGAAGGCCTACTTCACTAGGTCGGTAACACGAGGCAGCAGGGCCGCCAACCAAACCGGTGCTACCGCACCGAGGCAGAAAACCGCTCCCGGACTGTGCTCGGCAACGTCTCTCGGTTGCTACCTTGGCAAAAGGGCAAGCTGTTTTCCGGCCGGTCCTACGACGCGAAGCACTGGGGGTTTTCACGCATCGTCGAGCTACCTTTGGGGGAGGCAGGGCGTGCCGCGCGAAAAAACCGGAATTTTGTTGGGGGCGGGCCTTCTCTTCCACCAACTACACGCTATTTTTAAACGACAATTATTTCATTGCTCACCCTCTGCCTCTTAGGGTGCCGTGGTAAACAGGACTAACAGAGGCTAGGCGTCCTCGTTTTTTTGGGGAAGGGTCGTCGGCCATGGGTGCCGCTGCCGTTCTGCTTGCCACAACAGGCCTCCTGACCGCCGGGGGACTGCTGGAGGCCACGCTACATCGCCGTCAACTTCGGCGGATTCCGTTGCGCATCCACGTGAACGGAACTCGCGGGAAGTCGAGCGTCACCCGCTTGATCGCTGCCGGTCTTCGCGCCGGAGGTATCCGCACCTGCGCCAAAACCACCGGCACATTGCCGCGAATGATCTTGCCCGACGGGTCCGAGTATCCTGTCTTTCGTCCCGCCCGGGCTAACGTGATCGAGCAGCTTCGGGTGGTCGATACGGCGATCGATTTCGACGCCGAAGCCCTGGTGATCGAATGTATGGCGCTGATTCCCTATTTGCAGTGGCTCAGCGAAGGCCGCTTCGTGCAGGCTACCCATGGAGTCATTACCAACGCCCGGGAAGACCATCTCGACGTGATGGGGCCGACCGAACGGGACGTAGCCTGTGCGTTGGCCGGGATGACGCCGCGGGGTGGCAAACTGTTTACGGCCGAACGCGACCACCTCGGCATCTTTGCCGCGGCCGCCGCCGACCGCCATAGCGAGTTGATCGCGGTGGGCTCAGAACAGGTCGCCCGCATCACGCCGCTCGACTTGGCTGGGTTCGCCTACCTGGAACATGCGGAGAACGTAGCCCTGGCACTGAAGGTTTGCGAAGACGTGGGCGTCGACCGGGCGACGGCGCTGCAGGGAATGTGGCAGGCCAAACCCGACCCGGGGGCAATGACTGCCCACGAGATGGAATTCTTCGGTCGCCAGATCAACTTCATCAACGGTTTCGCCGCGAACGATCCGGAATCGACCGAGCAGATCTGGCGGATGGCCATCGAACGCTATGCCGACGTGGAGAAACGCGTGGCCGTATTCAATTGCCGTGCCGATCGCCCCGATCGTTCCGACCAATTGGGGCGTGCCATCGTCGATTGGCCGGCCGCCGATTCTTACCTGCTGATCGGCAGTGGGACCTACATCTTCGCCCGAGCAGCCATGGCCGCCGGGTTAGATCCGTTGCGGCTGGCGTTTGCCGAAGGGCGACGCGTGGAAGAGATTTTCGAGTCGATCGTCGAGTTATCGGGCAAGTCGTCGTTGGTCATGGGTATGGCCAATATTGGCGGCATTGGATTGGACGTGGTGCGTTACTTCGCCAACCGTAGTACGATGCGAGTATTCAAATGATTCCCCTGCTTCCTGTGGCGATCGGCGTGGGGTTGGCCGTAAGCCTCGTGTTTTCGGAGATGTTTGGGTTGGCGGCTGGCGGCATGGTCGTACCCGGCTACTTCGCCTTCTACCTCAATCGACCCGTGGCCATTGTGCTAACACTTGGCGCGGCCGTGGCCACGTACTTCATCGTCCACCTGATGTCGACGTTTGTTATCGTCTACGGCAAACGCCGCACGGTGTTGATGATTCTGGTGGGCTATTTGGTTCGGATGCTGATGGATATGGCCCCCTACGGCGCTATTGCTTCGCTCGAAGCCGTAACCACCGGCGATGTGATGGTGATCGGTTACATCATTCCAGGCTTGATCGCCATTTGGATTGATCGACAGGGATTGATCGAAACGCTCAGTGCCTTGATGACCGCGTCCGTGGTCGTCCGTCTGATCTTGATCCTGTTCTTCGACATGGAGCTGCTGGGATGAGAAAGATCTACTGGCGTCCGCGTGTCGTTTCCCGCACGGCCCTGGTGCTGATTGCCGCGATATCCCTGACGGGGATACTGTTGGTCGAACACCTTCCGGTAACGCGACGACGTCCCCATTACGAAGAGAAAATGGCAGCCACAGAACTGGCCGCTCGGGCAATGGAGCGGATTTGCCGCGCCCGAATTGAAGTGGGTCCCGAAATCGACCCCACGACCGACTTGGCGCAAAGCGGGCTGATCGGTCTGCCCATGTCGGCGGTCACCAGTGTCTCGGGCGATTTGGTTTCCAAGCAAACCACCGTGAACCCCAACTTCGCCGCGGTGATCGTCGATATGCTCGAACAAGCGGGAGTTCGGCCGGGCGACGCCGTGGCCGTCGGCTGCTCCGGCTCGTTTCCCGTGCTGAACCTTTGCGTCTATGCCGCCTTGGAGACGCTTCAAGCCAAGCCGCTGGTCATCTCCAGCGCGGCCGCTTCGCAATGGGGAGCCAATGTGCCCGAACTGCTTTGGATCGACATGGAACGCATCCTGGCCGAGGATGGCGTGTTCCACACGCGTTCGGCCGCAGCCTCCGTGGGCGGGCATGAAGATCGGGGCCTGGGCCTTTCCAAGCAGGGGCTTCGTCTTGTGGAAGAAGGTATCCAGCGCAACGGACTCACGAAAATCGATGCGGCCGATTTCACCACCAGCATTGATGTGCGCATGGACCTTTACCGAAAATTGGCCGGTCGAAGCCCGATCAAGGCTTACATCAACGTGGGTGGCGGCACCGTCTCGGTCGGCCGAAGCGTAGGCAAAAAATTGTTTCACCCGGGGCTGAACTGGCGTCCCCCGGCCCACATCCAACGCGTCGACGGCGTGATGCCTCGCTTCATCCGGCAGGGCATCCCCGTGATCAACCTAGTGCAAATTCCCGAGCTGGCCGAACGCTACGAATTGCCCGTTGCTCCCGCTACCACGCCCGACGTGGGGCAAGCACCGATCTTCGTGGGCACGGCCTACAATCGCTGGCTGGCCGGTAGCGTGTTGATCGTCGTCCTGGGAAGCCTCTACGGGTTCATCCGCTCCGATGTCGGCTTCCGACTCCTGCGCGTCGCGCCGCATCGCAGCGCACGAGAGTATCCGGAGCCAATGATTTAACGGGACTTCTCCCCTCTCCCCGTGGGAGAGGGGAGGCTATTTTCCAAACGCGTTCCAACGTTCCGCCCGTCGCCGCGCAAAACGTGGCCCTCGGCGAATGATCGCGCCCAGGGCCACTTGTGAAACCAACACGTTAACCAACGCACGCTTTCCCCGCGGTGTGTTCACGGCGGGCTAAATGCGACGCTCGGCTGGTTAGTCTTCTTTACGCAACTTGGCCAACACGCTGTAGTCTTCCAGCGTGGTGGTGTCGCCCACGGTTTCCCGGCCGGCGGCAATATCTCGCAGCAGTCGCCGCATGATCTTACCGCTGCGGGTCTTGGGCAACGATGTGGTGAAGCGGATGTCGTCGGGAACGGCCAATGCGCCGATCTCCTTGCGGACATGCAGCTTCAATTCCTTACGCAACTCGTCGTCCGGCTCAAAACCGTTCGTCAGGGTAACGAACACGGCCACCGCCTCGCCCTTGAGTTCGTCGGGCCGACCCACGGTAGCCGCCTCGGCCACGGCCGGATGACTAACCAGCGCGCTTTCAATCTCGATCGTGCTGAGCCGGTGTCCGGAAACGTTCAACACGTCGTCGATCCGGCCCATGATCCAGTAGTAGCCGTCTTCGTCCTTGCGGGCGTTGTCGCCGCAAAGGTACTTGCCCGGCACGTCGCTCCAATACTGGGCCTTGTAACGTTCGTCGTCGCCCCAGATGCCGCGCAACATGCTCGGCCAAGGCTTGGCGATGGTGAGCCAGCCGCCTGAGCCCACCGGCACCGGCCTGCCGTCTTCGCCGACGATTTCCGGCACGATACCGGGCAACGGCTTGCAACAGCTCCCAGGCTTGGTGGGAGTGGCACCGGGCAAGGGAGTCATCATGATCCCGCCCGTCTCGGTCTGCCACCAGGTGTCGACAATCGGGCAGTGGCCGCCGCCGATCTTCTCGTGGTACCACATCCAGGCCTGGGGATTGATACCTTCGCCCACGGTTCCCAACAGCCGTAGCGAGCTGAGGTCGTGCCGGTCGACGAAATCGTCGCCCCATTTGATGAAGGTACGAATGGCCGTCGGCGCGGTGTAGAAAATCGAGACCTTGTACTTCTCGATCAGTTCCCAAAAGCGATCTTCGGCCGGGTAGTTGGGCGCCCCTTCGTACATCAACGAGGTAGCCCCGGCCGCCAACGGCCCGTAGACGATGTAGCTGTGCCCAGTAATCCAGCCGATATCGGCGGTACACCAATACACATCCTCATCGCGAACGTCGAACACCCACTCGACCGTCTTCTTCGTGTAAAGACTGTAGCCGGCCGTGGTGTGTTTGATACCCTTCGGTTTGCCAGTCGATCCGCTCGTGTACAGGATAAACAGCGGCGTCTCGCTGTCGAGCGGTTCGGCTTCGCAATCGTCCGACGCTTCGTCCATAAGTTCGTGCCACCAGAAGTCGCGGCCCGGTTTCATCTCGACATCGCAGCCGACGCGATTGAGCACGATGCACTTTTCAACCGTGGGCGATTTCTCCAGTGCGGCGTCGACGTTGGTCTTCAACGGCAACTGCTTGCCGCGACGCCAGCCGGCATCGGCCGTAATCTGGATCTTGGCCGACGCGTCGTTGTTACGGTCGGCGATGGCCTCGGCCGAAAACCCACCGAAGACGACGGAATGCACGGCGCCAATACGGGCGCAGGCCAGCATGGCGATCGCCAGTTCGGGAACCATGGGCATGTACATTGCCACCACGTCGCCCTCGCGAACCCCTAGATTCTTGAGCACGTTGGCAAATTTACACACTTCACGATGCAGTGCTTTGTAAGTCAGTATACGAACATCGCCCGGCTCGCCTTCCCAGATAATCGCCGGCTTGTCGGCGCGATCGGTTTGCAGGTGAATGTCCAAACAGTTGTAGGAGACATTGGTTTGCCCTCCTACAAACCATTTGGCAAACGGTTCGTTCCATTCGAGCACTTTCTCGTAGGGTTTGAACCAGTGAAGCTCCTTGGCGAACTTATCCCAGAACCCCTCGATGTCTCCCGCGGCCTCGCTCCAGAGCTTCTCGTACTCCTCCATGGAGCCAATCCGAGCTTTCTCGGAAAACTCCGGTGGAGGCGAAAAGAGTCGCTCTTCCTTCATCACGTTGACAATCTGGCCGGATTTGTCCTCTGCCATAAGTGACGTCCTCCCAGTCGTGTGAACAGGCAACGCGCTCTGTGGCCCATGCCACTAATTTGGCGGTTATTTTAGTGCATCCCTCCAGGGTGTCAACGATTACCAGGTATCGAGGGGTGGGCCGTCTTGGGCCATTCGAGCGGGGGAATCGCACGATTTCCCTTCGCCGCTCGCGGCAACACCAGAACGCGAAGGTGCCGATTCCCCGGCAAAAAGCAGGGTTTGCGGCCCGTACCACGGTCGCGTCGCACCTCGCCAGACACGAACGTCGACGCTCCGCCGACGTTCGTTATTTTTTTCCTTTTCTCTGGTTCCCACGCTTTGCGTAGGAACCCAAGGCAGAACGCTCCGCGTTCTTGGAGTGCTGATAGACGTTTTTCTCCGTCGCTCTCGTTTTTGGTGCTTTGTCAAACCTAAAACGACGGGTTGGGTGCCACTGGCTGGCAAGCAGCCTGTGCCGAACACGGGCATACAAGCTACTCGTGGCACCCGTAAATTAAAAGGCAACCGTTCACGGATAGGAAAAGCGGCTGCAAACAGCGCGAGGCCTGCTGGTGAACGCGAAAAGGCATAGGGGATAACTCTCGCCAAGGCGCAAAGACGCAAAGGGCGGGAGGTTTTTTCCTTTGCGTCTTTGCGCCTTGGCGAGATGATTCCTTGAAGGCTAATAGACCGTGTTAGAGGAAGGCCGTGGCAAAGGAAGACCGCGAAAAAGATGGCCACAAAAAACACGATAAGTCACAAAAAGCAACCTGTCGGATGATGCTTGGCACGCATGTTTTTCGTGCCTTCTTGTGTTTTTTGTGGCAACATCAATCCACGCCTAAGAAAACCGGCAGGATGTACCTTTCTCCTTTTTTCCGTGAACGGTTACAAGTTGACAAAGCACTAGGCCGGTCTTCGACGCGAAGCGTCTGACAGTGCGTTCCCACGCGAAGCGCGGGAACGCGGGAGAATTGAGACCGTCGGACTATTCGTCTTCAAACCGATAGGGCAGTTCCGCCGTGCGGTAGGCACGTGTCTTCAACAACCCTCGCACCTCCGACAAGTAAGGAAACTTGGCGGCTTCGAGATTGGCCTGCTCATAAAGCGACGTGAAAAAATCGCGGCGATCGCCGATTGCCTTGATGCCGTGAAAAGTAACGGCGTCGAGGTGAACGTAGTTGTGGCCGACCAACTCAACCACCGCATCGCTGCGCTGTTTCGCCTGTTTGTCGATGGCGGCACGAATCGTGGCGTCAGTGGGTTCCAAGGGACCAATCGTAATCTCGAAACGCGGTAATTGCCGGAGGAGCTGCTCCAGAAGCATTTTCGGCCGCGGATCGCTGGAAATCGCCACGTGGTCGAACTCGTGTTGCACGAGCCGGTTGGCCCAGCGTTGGTCGTTGTCCAGGTAGTTGGGGATGAGAATCGTATGCTGGCGTTCGAGAACGGCCTTGGTTGAGCTTGGCGTAACATTCAGCCGTCGGGTGGCGCGCTCTTCGTCGAGAACCTTGTAGCGATACGAGTAGTGGTGCTGGGTTTCGTAGTAGAAGACGGCCAGCCCGGTGTGCTTGGGACGCTCGACCGCCGGGTCGTAGAACTGGAAGCTGACGCGGCCTTTGTCGATGAGTTGTTGGAAGTAGCGCGGCGTTTCAGCGCGGGCAACGGCGGTTGCCAGCAGCAAAATCAAGAACGCTACATCAACTCGCGGAAGCAGCCCGCCGAAATGGCCGTGCGGTTTCACCGAAAGCCTCTTGCCTGTTCCTCTGCCCTTGGTTGCTTCATTTTACCATGACGCTGAGTTAAAGACAAAAGCCCCGAGCGGGTTCGCCCGGGGCTTTTGTTGTTTGACTTGTCTCAAACTCTCTGGTTTCCACGCTTCTGCGTGGGAACCCAAGGCAGAACGTTTCGCGTTCTTGGAGTGTCGATAGACGCGTTTCTCCGCGAATCTTTTTTTCTCGGCCGCTCTCGGCGCAAAGCGTCTGACAGTGCGTTCCCACGCGAAGCGTGGGAACGAGGAAGGCATTACCCGGCGTCAGGCAACACTAGTGTTTGCGCGGAATCTCGCGGAGATAGATGTTTTTGAACCACAGCGTGTTGCCATGGTTTTGCAGCTCGATCTGGCCGGTCGGGTAGATCGGCTTGTCGCGCTCCCAGTAGTTTTCCATCACCACGTTGTCGACCACCAGCTTGCCGTTGAGCTTCACGGTCACCCGATCGCCAACCATCTTAATGTAGAAGGTGTTCCACTGGCCGATCGGGTTGTCGGCGATTTCCGACGGTTGGCTTGGGTTCTTCTTGTTGTTGTACAGTCCACCGGAACCGATCTTCCACTTATTCGGATCCCAGATTTGCACCTGAGGACTACCACGAAGGTAAATACCGCTATCGCCCTCAGGGAGAATCTTCCAGTCGACATACATCTCGAAATCGCCGTAGTCCTTCGCTGTGCAAAGGCTCTTGCCCTTGCCGTCGAATACGAATTCGCCGTTGACCACCTTCCAGTGCTCTTGGGCTTCGGCGTCGGCCTTCTTTTGGGCCTCGGCCAATTGCTCGGGCGACATTTCCGCGCGGGTTTTGGGATTGCCGACCAAGCCTTTCCAGCCAGTCAGGTCTTTGCCGTTGAACAGGGCGACGAAGCCATCGGGCGGCGTATTGTCGGCCGCCTGCGCCGGCGACGCAACAAACAGTGTCGTCAAGACCGTTGCGGCAACGGCCGTCACACAAAGACTACTCAACGTTCGCATGGTTCTTCTCCTTGGGGTGTGTAACTTACGGTAGGTCAACTTCAACCTGATTGACAAACTCACAACTCAGGGCCGCTGCCTCGTCGACCGTCATTTCGCCCGACTGCAACCACACGCGGTAGTTGAGCACGAGCGGTTTGTCCGTGTCGATCTCTGTCTTGAAGTAGGAACCGAACCGGCCGTAGGTTCGCTCGCTGTAACGAGCCTCTTTGGGATTGGTCGGTTTGTCGAGGTAAACGGCCGTGTAACGCTCACCGTCGATCACAAAACTCAGGGCGTTCCACGGCAGGTTGACCATCCGCTTGTCGCCCGGCCAATTGCGGGTTTCGCCCGGTTTTCCCTTGCCATCAGTTCGCAGGTAGTAGGACAGCTTCTGGTCGCCCTCGGCAACCTTCTGCGAAGCGCGGAACTGGAAACCGGCATGTTGCGGATCGCCATCGAAGGTGACCTTACCCACGGTCGAATCAAGCCGCGAGGCAAACTCTACCAACTGTCCACCCGGCACGGCGTAAACGGTCATCTCGCGCAACTCCTGGGCGAAAACCTTCTTGCCCTTGCCGTGCCAGTCGATTCGCAGCAGGTGACGCCCCAACACGGGCCCCGCCTCGCTTGAGACCACGCCTTCATGCGTCAGATGGGCGTCGCCGCCACAGTGCCACGTATCGGCCCGAGCGTCGCCATAGCTGATTCGGTTGAAACCATAAAACAGGCCGCGGTGGTGAGTGAACTGGCCGCCCGGCCCTTTGGTCACGATCGTCTTCCCCTCGGGATCGAACAAATGGTGAAACACCTTGTACGTGTCGTGACGACGGGCTGCCGTGGAATCGTCGAACGGCAGACACATGTAACGCAACACGGGCCGTCCGTCGTACGAAAGCTGGTAATACTCGTCGGGCTTGTCCGACCAGGCAAAACCCTTGGCCGCCGGTTTCTTGGAAAACGTTGCCTTCAGCTTCAACGTGTCGGCCTTGTCCAACTTCGGCAACACCATGTGCAGTTCGCGCTTCGTGGCGTCTGCTTCACCCGACGACTGGTTGAGAAGTCCCAACGCGGTTAGTTGAGCGGCGATCGCGTTGCCTTGGCCGTCGACCACGGTAACCGATTGAGCCTCGGCCGGAACGTCGAGCACGACGCAAACCGGCGTATTGACGCGGTCGCAGGCACCGCCGTGAACCGTCAATTCGACCGACTTCTCACCGCCAACCGTGGCTGCGATCGGCAAAAAACTCAAAATTGCGAAAGCGATGGATGTGCAAAGGATGCGAAACTTCATGGTGCATTTTCCTTGGTGAATTGGCGGGAAGTGAGTCGGGGAGGACCACTACGACCCGAATGTTTGGCCGCAAATCAACCTACCAAGCTAACACGGCCACAACGGCAGTGCAAGAAAACACGATCCCCACGTTCCACCGCGAAAAGGCCATAATCTTCCGGATTTTCCACGCAACCCGAGCAGGAGGATTTTGACACCAACAATAAGCTATAGTCCTATTGAGCACTTGGGTACGTTTTCCTACGAGTGGGAGGTTTAACTATGAATCGTCAAATGCGGCATAAACGGCGTAATCGTCGAGGGTTGGGGCAAGTCGAGTGGTCGGTCATTCTTGCCGTTCTTGCTTTGGTGATCGTAATCGCGGCTGCCAGCTTGGGCAGCAATATGCTTTCCGATATGGGCTCAACCGCCACCGGAGTCGGTGATCCGAGCCAGTTGATCCATCACCAACGCTTTGGCGGCGATGGCATTGCGCCCACGTACGCCAGTAATCCAAGCTCGTCGGACGGTGGTTCGTCCTCCGGTTCGAGTGGCAGTTCCAGTGGAGGTAGCAGCGGCGGAAGTTCAGATTCCGGTACTTCCGGCGGCGACTACGGCGACCAGGGCGACTCCGGCGGCCAGCAAGATGCGGGCGACAACGACAGTAGCGGCTCCGGAGGAGACACCGGCAGCGGCGATTCTGCCGGTGATTCGTCTGGCGATTCTTCGTCGGGTGACAACGGAGACTCCTCCGGCGGGAGTGGAAGCGGAAGTGGAAGCGGGAACGGGAATGGAAATGGTGGCGGAAGCGGAAACTGGTGGGATGATTTCTGGGGCCATCTCTACGGTCATGGTTGGTAGACGGTTACGCTACGGCCGCGGTATAATGGGAAACCTCGTGTTGGGACTACTGGGACTACGCTGAGTCGTAGTGCCTGCACAACTCGCCTGCCCCGTTTCCCGTCTGACTGGTGTTTGCCATCTCGACCTTGCCGATGACCCATCCAACCTCGTCCGCCCGACCGCCACGTATCGCCGTGATTGGCGGGGGCATTGCCGGTTTGGCGGCTGCCCATCGTCTTGTGGAACTGTACCCCGCGTGCGACGTTGCCCTGTTCGAGAGTCGCGACCGGCTGGGCGGGGCCCTTTGGACGGTCCATGAGCAGGGTTACCAGGTGGAGAAGGGAGTAGACAACTTCATCACCACGTTGCCCTGGGGCCTGAGCCTTTGTCGGCGCGTCGGCCTGGGCGATGAGTTGGTGCCCACCAATCCGGAATTTCGCCGAACGTTCGTCGTTCGCCGCGGCCGTTTACACAAGCTGCCCGACGGCTTCTTGATGATGGCTCCCACGCAGATGTGGCCGCTGGCCGTAACTCCCATTTTAAGCCCTTGGGGAAAACTGCGCTGCGCGTGGGAATACTTCATCCCGCCGCGCATGAACGACGTCGACGAGAGTATGGCGACGTTTGTGCGCCGCCGGCTGGGCCGCGAGGCTTACGAGCGGTTGGTCGAGCCGTTGGTCAGCGCCGTATATGCCGCCGACCTGGAAAAGCTCAGCGTGTTGGCCACACTTGCCCGATTCCGCGACATGGAACGCGAGCACGGCAGCCTAGTTCGAGCGATGCGGCGTCAAATGGCCCAACGCCGCCGCGAAGGCACGGCTTCGCGGGAAAGCGGTGCGCGGTTCAGTATGTTCGTCACCCTGCGCCGAGGGCTATCGAGCTTGGTTGAAGCGGTCGCCGCGCGACTGCCGCAGCAGGCCATACGGTTGAATCGGCCGGTCGAGTCAATCCAGCGCCACGGCCAGCAGTGGCGGTTGGTGCTCGGACAGCCGGGCGACGGCGAGACGTCGGCGTCTGGTGAGACGTTGGACTTCGACGCCGTGATCCTTGCCACCCCATCGCACGTTACGGCTCGATTGCTCGGGCCCCACGATGCCCAACTCGGGCGAGAATTGGGAACCATCACCCGCTCGGGCACGGCCATTGTCACGTTGGCCTACGAGCGCCACCAAGTTGCTCATCCGCTAGACGGCATCGGGATTGTCGTTCCGGCAATCGAAAAGAGCCCGATCCTGGCTTGCAGTCTCAGCAGCCAAAAATACGCCCATCGCGCCCCGGACGACAAGCTGCTGCTGCGGGTGTTCGTCGGCGGATCGCGCTATCCGGAGATGGCCGAAATGGACGCGGCCGAGTTGCACCCGCGCATCGAACGCGAACTGGCCGGGCTGCTGCACATCAGCGGCGAGCCCGTTTATCGCAACCTCACCCGATGGCCCAACACGATGCCGCAATACCACGTGGGCCATCGCGAGTTGGTCGCTTCGATCGAGGCCAAAGTGGCCAACCTGCCGGGCATCCAACTTGCCGGCAACGCCTACCACGGCGTCGGCATTCCCGACTGCATCCACGGCGGCGAAACAGCGGCCGAAACGGTGCTCGAAGGCTGCGGTGTAGTGGATAGTGGGGAGTGAAGAATCGGGATAAAACAACGTCCCCACCCGAGACACTTCTTCTTCCGTGCAATTTCCCCGAGTCCCGAAGGGACGGCCGGCAATAGCCAGGGGGCGTAAGCCCCTGGGAAGTTCCGGCGATTGTCGTTTTCGAACCCCGGCGGGGCGACCGGTCGGGTATGTACCGGCCGCCCCGTTGGGGCTTGGTTTACGGCGGTACAACGCAATCCAGGGGCTTACGCCCCTGGCTATTGCCGAACGCCCCTTCGGGGCGAACGACTTGGATAATTCGACGCACGGCAACCGGGAGCTACGGCACCGTAACTCGCCACTCCAGCGAAACGGAGTTCCGCAAAAAAACGGTCCCAAGCCGGAGCTTGAGACCGAGTTCGAGTTGAACGAAAAAATGAGTTGGAAGCCGGATCTTGGGACCGAGAAAAGTCTTGCACCTCGCCCACTAATCCCTAGCCCTCAGTCTCTAACCCCTATTTCACACTTCCTTCGCGTCGATCCACGACATCAGCCGGCGGAGGCGACGGCCGACTTCCTCGACCGAGTGCTCGCGCTGCTGGCGACGCAGGGCCTTGAACATCGGGGCGTTGGCCTTGTTCTCCAGGATCCACTCGCGAGCGAAGCTGCCGTTTTGGATCTCGGTGAGAATCTTCTTCATCTCGGCCTTGGTCTCGTCGGTCACGATCCGCGGGCCGCGGCTGTAGTCGCCGTATTCGGCCGTGTTCGAGATGCTGTACCGCATGTAGTTCATGCCGCCCTGGTAAATCAGGTCGACGATCAGCTTCACCTCGTGAAGGCATTCGAAGTAGGCCATTTCGGGCTGGTAGCCGGCCTCGACGAGCGTTTCAAAACCGGCCTGGATCAAGGCACTGAGGCCGCCGCAGAGCACAACTTGCTCGCCGAACAGGTCGGTCTCGGTTTCTTCGGCGAAGGTGGTTTCGATCACGCCCGCCCGAGCGCCACCGATACCCTTGGCGTAGGCCAGACCGATTTGCCGAGCGTCGTCGCCCGCGTTGGGGCCTAATGCGATCAGGCAGGGCACGCCGCCACCGCCGACGAATTCCTTGCGGACCAAGTGACCGGGGCCCTTAGGAGCCACGAGGATGGCAGCCACGCCGTCGGGAATGTCGAACTGACCGTAATGGACGTTGAACCCGTGCGAGCAAACCAACACGTTGCCCGGCGAAAGGTTGTCGCGGATCTGGCTGCGGAAGATGTCGCCCTGCAGTTCGTCGGGCAACAGGATGGTAATCAGGTCGGCCTTTTTGACGGCTTCCGGCGTGCTCATCGGCTTAAAGCCATCCTTGACGGCCTGTTCGTAGTTGGCCGTGCCGGGCAGTTCGGCCACAATGACATTGCAGCCGCTGTCGCGAAGGTTTTGGGCATGGCCGTGACCCTGCGAGCCATAGCCGAGAATGGCAATGGTCTTGTCTTTCAGCAGGGCCAGGTCGGCGTCTTTTTCATAGTAGATCGTAGCAGGCATGGTGTGTGTACTCCTGAGAAGTGAATGATTCTGATTTATGATTTGGGACCAAGTCGCTTGCGGCTTCGTACGCTGCCAACAAACGTTGTCACGCGGCCCCTTGGTCTTCGTCCGACGTTTGGTGATTGTGTTTGCCGCGGACCATGGCAATTCGTCCGGTACGAACGAGTTCGATTATTCCAAAAGGCCGCATCACTTCGGTAAAGGCCTGAATCTTCTTTTCCTGGCCCGAGATCTCGATCATCACCATATCGTGAGCTACGTCGACAATCCGGCCGCGAAAGATGTCGGCCAGTTCACGGATTTCACTCCGATTGCCACTGGGAGCTGACACTTTCATCAGCATCAGATCGCGCTCGACGAAATCCTGCGAGCTGATGTCGTCGACTCGAACCACGGTCACGATCTTTTCCAACTGCTTGCGGACCTGTTCCAATACGGCATCGTCGCCCATAACGACGAAGGTCATCCGCGACAGGTTGGGGTCTTCGGTTTCCCCAACCGCCAGGCTGTCGATGTTGTAGCCGCGCGAGGCTAACATGCCCGAGATGTGGGATAGGACACCTGGTCGGTTTTGGACCAGGGCCGACAAGACGTGACGCATGGCAAGCTCCAGAAACAATAGACGAAATCGTGATCATACCCCCCACAGGACCATCCGGCAAGGGGCCAGGTTCGCGCCGCAGCAGAACAGCAAAGTCGATTCCTCTGGTTCCCACGCTGCAGTGTGGGAACCAGAGGAATCACAAGAAACTGCCCATGGCACCCAATTCGTCCCCCGGCATTACGCGGCGGCGGCCACAAGCAGACGCATGCCGTGAAAAAGCAGGGCGATCAGCCCGAAGATGGCCAGGATCGTCTTGATCTGCTCCAGGCGGCTAGGAATCTCCGGCGAAAGCACCTCGTCGGGGGGGACTCGCCCGAGTGATACATCGACCGGCGTCTGGCGATCGTGCGGTGCGGGCGCTTGGGCAAGCGACTCCCGTGGGGGGAGTGTTCCGACCATTTCCTCGCCCGCCCGGGGAACGCCATCAGCCGACGAAGCCGTAACACGCCGCTCGACAGCCCCTCGGAGCTTCGCATCAGTCACCGCAGCCACCTCGTCCGGCGACCGCTCCAGAGGCTTCCTGGGCCTATTCGGAGCATTTCCCGCGACCACACGGCTCGGCAATGGCTGGGGCGACGGCCGGCTCGTGGCCACCTCCCTTGCCGCGGGCATCTCCCTGCCGGCCGAAACGTCCTGCGCCGGGTACGGGAAGGCTGGGACCGTCGGGGCCGTGGCAGCCGGGCGTTGGGCAATCAGTGTCTCGGGAGTCGATTCGGCCTCGCCCGGCGAGAGCCGTTTGAAAGGTTCTTCCACGGAGGCCAAAAACCACTGCACACGGCCGCAGTAGCTGCCCATCGTCTGCCCCCGTCCCGAGCCAAACAGCACACCGGCCAACTCGCCGCGCTGGTTGAAGATCGGCCCGCCCGAGTCGCCCTTCCGCGCGGCGGTCGAGAGTTCGACGATTTCAAAGGGCGCCTGCCCGCCTGGGGAGACATACTGCGTACAGCGCCCCGTGGCTGCCCGATATACGCCCTTGGGGCCGTAGCCGGCGATGGTCAGCGGCTCGCCGGGCCGAGGGGCCGCGGGCGACAGGGAGACAGGGGTTGCACGCGGTCGCCAAATGGCCAGGGCCGCTAAATCCCACTTCTTATTCACATTCAGCACTCGAGCACCACTCCGAAAGCCGTCGGGAAAGACCACCCGGACCGGCTCGGTCGCGTCGCAGACCACGTGCCAGTTAGTCAACACCAGACCGTGCGTCTCGTCGACGGCCACGAGAACGCCAGATCCGTAGGAAGCGGCACCGTGTTCCGGGGCGATTATGCGGACTACGGCCGGGTGCGGTTGCTGCGCAGCCCATTGGCCCGCAGCCAACCCGCAAGTCAGGCCGTGGGCAAGCAGAACCAGGATGAAAGCCAGAAAACGATTCACGTCGGGTAGACCTGCCGGGAGAGAGGGAAACGACGGTAACCCACGTCTGTTGTCGGGCGGCCGGCTCGCGCCGGTGAAGCGAACATTCGCGCCGCATTACGTCCGTTCGATCAAGCACGCCCCCGACCTTCGCCCCAGAAGTCACACGAGCCAACCCTTCGCCGAGACGCACGACCGGAGGAATCGGAATTTGCGGGGAGATAGCCATAGAGGTTAGGTACTCGTTCCCACGTTTCACGTGGGAACGCACGGGAGCGACGCTTTGCGTCGAGAATTGCCGAGAAAGCATCCGCTCGCACTCCAGCGACGCAAAGCGTGGGAACCAGGAAACGAGAATTCTCCAAAATAGCGACCAACGGGAGCGGTTTCTCGCCTGGGTGCGGTAGCACCAACTAGCTGCGGCCCTGCCGCGCTATGCTGAAGCATAGCCTACCTGCTTATTTGCGGTGACCCAGTTGGGCGTCGGGTAGGGCCAGGTGGCGGCGCAGTTGGGCTACCTCGTGTTGCAGCACGTCTAACTGGCGACGGTAGTCCTCGATTGTCAGACAGTCGTCTTCCAGTCGGGCGAACAGTCCGGCAGCCGACGTGGATTCGCCCCAGCTTTGCGCCAACTGGTCGATCTGCTGGCGCAAGCCGCGCCGTAGCCGGCCGGTGAACATCCACAGCAACAACCCACACCACAACAACATCCAAAACGCGGCCGAAACGTAAAAGTCAAGGCCGTAGACTGCCACGGGATCGGCGGCCAGCCAGGAGTCGTAAAAGAAGTTCTTACCTAAGCGATACAGCAGAAATCCCAGCATGGCCAGCAGCAACAGTTCGTAACGCCAGCGGGTGAACCAACCCGTGTGGCGCCCGGCCAGCCGCTCGATGAGCGACTGCAACTGTCCGGCCGTGTCTTCAACGAATCCACCGGCGGCCGTAGTTGCTTCTTCGGCCACTTGCCCGGGGCCGATGGCTTCGCGGCTCAAGCCCGCCTCGTTGGCGTAGCCTTCGAGCACCAAGGCAGCGGCGCGCAACTCGGTTTCGTCCCAGCAGGCACCGGCCGCGCGGTCCAACTCGCGATCGGCCTGGCGCGTGCGTTGCCAACTGTGCAAAGCGCGAGCGCCCTGTAGTGTACCCCAAAGGGCCATTTGGGCCGGGGTTCGGGCACGCAACAGCAGGGTGCTACTAAGCAGTCCGCCAAGGCCCTGATAGGATCGCAGCACCAGAGCGAAGGGACTGAAACCCCATCGTGATGCCGCCTGGCCCAGCAGCCGATTTTCCCACAGCCGGCGGCTATTAAGCAGTTCGGCACGCATCTGCTGGCCAAGTTGGGCGGCCAGCCGAGTGCGTTGTTCGTCGATCGCCTGTCGCACGTTTTCCACGGCCGGCATGGCGGCGTCGATCCGCGTGCGACAGCGCTCGAGCGCTTCTTCGACCAGGTCGAGGAAGTTGGCCCTGCGAATTCGATTGCCCGCCGCGCCGGCCAGTTGCCGGGTGAGCAGGTCGACCAGTTGGGCGAACTCGCCGCGAGGGCGAAGCCCTTGTTTAGCATCATTTAACGCCGCAACCGAATCGACGCGAAAGACGTGGCCCGTCGTGTAGTGCGGATCGAGCACGCGGCACCAGTCGTCGCGGATGTCGTCGTCCAAGTCGGCGTGGGTTTGCACGAAGACGATCCGCGCACCCGGTGCGGCGGCGGCCAGTTCGTGGGCAACTCGGGCGTTGCGATACTTCTGCTGCGTGGCGGTAACCAACAGCACGTCGCAATGCGGCAGGATCGCCCGTAGCCGGGCCAGATTGGAGTTGGAGCCGTGGGCGGCAAGATCCTTAGTGTCTTCTGTGGTTGCAGACTCGGTCGACGTTTCGTCCACTTCCGTGGTGTCGGGATCGGGACAGTCGATCAGCACCAGATCGGCCAGCGCAGGCAGGTCGCGATGGACGACTTCCACCGTGCCGTCCGCTTTCACCGTGCCGTCCGCTTCGGCTAGCGTCTCGATGCCAAGCATCTCGGGCGTAAGGTCGGGTCGGCAGATAAGCGTAGGGCTGGTCGTCGTGGGGCGCTGCCGTCCGGTGGTCACCACATCGGCGCCCAGCAGGGCGTTGACCAGGGTGCTCTTACCCGTGCCCGTGCCACCGAGCGTAGCGACGACCAGCGGCGCGTCGAGCCGCACGCGGAGCGTATCGGCCCGGCGGGAGAGCCGTTGGATTAGTGCCCGACAGTTCTCGGCCGTCTGCCACGACGGCGCATCCTGGGCCCAGCGATCGAGCCGGGCGACCAGCGTATCGACCTCGGCGAGCAGTTCCAGGTGAGCAAGATCGTCGGGGGGCATAGGGGGAGACGTTGTCAGTTTTCAGTGGATGGTGCGTCGTATCGACCGTATACAACCCGCAGTTTGGGTACGACTGTGCCGATGAATTGTACCACGTACGAAGCGTACGTGCCGCCGGGCGTGTTCACCCGGGGCGAATAGTCGCCCCGGAGCTAGATTTTGTCTTCCGGCCGTTGTAGTTGGTAGCGACGGATGCGTTCGTAGATGGTCGTGCGACTGATGTCCAACCGCCGAGCAGCCCGAGCGACGTTCCAGCCGGTGGCGTCCAACGTGCGGCGGAGCAACTCCCGGGCGTCGTCCTCCGGCTCGGCCGGCGGCGCGATCGGGCAAGCCAGATCCTCGGGCAAGGCGACCATCGGTTCCGCTCGATTCAGCTCGGGCGGCAGGTGGGCCGGCAGGATCTGCCCTCCGCGAGATTTGACAAACGCATACTCCACCGCGTTTTCCAACTCACGCACATTGCCCGGCCAAGGGTAGTCTAGCATCAGCGTAAGTGCCTCGGGGCCGATCTCTTCAATGGGCCGCCCCGTCTCTTCGCGAAACTTGTCGACGAAGTGTTGGGCTAGCAAGGGAATGTCGTCGCGCCGCTCGCGCAACGGCGGTAGTTGGATAGGCACGACGCGAAGTCGGTAAAAGAGATCTTGCCGAAAACGGCCTTCGGCTACCAGGTCGACCAGCGGCCGGTTCGTGGCGGCGATCACCCGCAGGTCGACGTGGATCGACTCTTCGCTACCCACACGTTCAATAATCCTTTCCTGCAACACCCGGAGCAGCTTCACCTGGATTCCTGCGGCGACGTCGCCGATTTCGTCGAGGAAAATGGTTCCGTCGGTGGCGGCCTCGAACCGCCCCCGTTTGTCGCGCATGGCCCCGGTGAAGGCGCCTTCAACGTGGCCGAACAGTTCGCTTTCGAGAACGCCTTCGGCCAGGGCCGAGCAGTTCACAGCCACAAACGGCCCGTCGCGGCGAGGGCTTTGGTGGTGGATCGCCCGGGCGACCAGTTCTTTGCCGGTGCCACTTTCGCCTTCGATCAACACCGTGGCATCCGAGTCGGCAACCTCTTCGATCAGGCGGAAGATTTCCTGCATGACCTTGCTTTTGCCCACGATGTTGTGCAGGCGGTAACGCCGGGCGAGGTCTTCTTTCAGGTGCATCAGCTCCGTGACGTCGCGAAAGACAACCACACTGCCGCGCGGCTCCGACTGGCCGTTGCGCAGCACGTTGGTGCGGAAGTTGAGCGTCTTCTGCCGTCCGGAGGCGGTTTGCAGTTGGGCCAAGAGGTTGTCGATCGCTCGGCCGCTTTCCACGGCTTCGCGGATCTTGGTGGCCTGGGCGCAGAAGTGCTGTCCGAACAATCCGCGGCAGTCGCTGTGTAGAGCCTCTTGGCGATCGATCTCGAGGATCTCGCAGGCAGCGCGGTTTAGGCCGATCACTTGGCGCTGGGCGTTAAGCGTGACGATACCCTCGACGAGGCTGTCGAGAATGGCTTCGAGGTCATCGCGGCTAATCTGCTTGGCCGCCACACGCTCGGGCTGGTCGACCGGCGAACGATTCATCAGGATCCCCCCTCACCGGGTGAACGAAAGTGTCCAGGCATTATAGACACTTATGTCCAACGCGGCGAGGGCGACTGTCTCGGAAACGGACAGGAGAAGGAGAAGTGGTCACCAAAAAGAGAAAAGCCGCTCGCGGCTTCGCCTGAAAGCACCACCAGAAACGAAAAACGCCCCACAACGGTGTGTTGCGGGGCGTTAGCGATGCTGTTATTCGTGGATCGAAGGACGGCGAACGTCGGTTCTCAGTCCCACCACCAGCGGTCCGCGGGAAGGTCGATCTTCACCTGCTGATGGGCCTTGGTCACTTGGCCGTCTTCGTCTTTTTGCACGTTGCCCGACTCGAGCGCCTTGCGGGCGTAGATGCTCACGCCGCCTCCGACCGGCGTCATCAGCCGGCTACCCTTCCAGATGGCGTTCACGGCCGTGGCCACCATCTTGGGCACGTTGTGTGTCTCCACGGCGAAGAAGCTTTCGTTGCCGAAGAACTCCATCTTCCAATCGGCCTTGGCGAAGTAGTCTTCCTGTTGGATGAACGCGGCGGCAATGCTCAGGTCGATCAGGTTCCGCAATTCGGCGTAGACCGGCGAGCGGTTGGCCAACTCGGGATACTTTTTGGTAAACATGTTGACGAACGCCTGGCTGGCCTTGTTGCCCGTGGAGGCCGCCTTGCGCTGACCGCCGGCCAAGACCACTTCGTCTTCGCCGACGAGCTTCACGCCGTCGCCTTCCAGACGCATGGCCAGACCGTCGTCGGTCACACGGACGCACTGGTAGTCGGGCATGAAGTACCAGCGTTGCATGGCATTGCGGCTCACCTGAGCCGGGTTGGCACGATCCACGTAGCTGGTCAGCCGGACGGGCGGTTGCTCCAATCCGATGCCGATGAGTTTCATACGGTAGTCGGCCTCGACCATCACTTGGGCGAAGTGCGACTTGGGCGACACGCCATTGATGCTCACCTCTTGCAGGCCCAGGCTGGTGCGCAGGCCGTTGACGATCATCCGGGTGTCGGCCGGGGTCGCCCGAGAACCGATCTGCCGCAAGAAGGCCTGCATAGCGGCAAGTCCTTCAGGCGTGGGATCGATCGAGCAGCCGATGAAATTGGCCGCACTACGGCCGGGCGGAAACGCACGCAACGCCACGACGAGGTCTTGGAGCTGCACTACCGGGCGACTGCTGTTGACACCTACCACGCGGCCGGCGATGTCGGTCATCCAACCCTCGGCCGGACCGGCCACGACAATGTCCTTGGTTTCTGGATAGAAGAACACGTACTCCACGCGAAGCAACCCGGCCAGATAACGCATCTCGTCGGTGGGGGCGCCACCGCGATCTTGGATGGCCTTCTCCAGGCGGTTCAACGACACCTTGCGAAGCTTGCTCGCGGCGAGCACCTCGGGTGCCAACGCGGTCTTGGCGGCCGCAATCCGTTGCCGGGTAAGCTGACCGCCGGGGTCGGCGTACGTCTTCACGTCGAGCACGCCTTGCGCGTCGACGATCACACCGGCGGTGGTGCCCACGGTCTGGGCATTCACGGACGAAGGCGTTTGCATCAACACCGCCACTGCAGCGAGAACCACAACCGCCGAAATTCCGATGGCACGATAACGCATGAGTAACCTCTCCAGTTCCACGAAGGGGTGATATTGTCCGGTCCGCTCCCACCGCATCGGCCAACGTGCCGCGGGTGGGAGCGTAAGGTGAACGAGAAGATGGCTGTTTCCACGGTGGCAGAGAGCAGGAGAAACCCTGCCGGCCACACCATTGATCATAATTAGGGGGGCTGGGCAAAGCAAGCAAGTGACGCGACAAGCTACCAGCTAACCTACCGGGAGCCAACTATCGTCCACTCCGGCGGGCGATGGCATTGCGCAACCACTTTGAGGATAAGATGTTATACCAAACACCCACCTAAGCTGGTTGCCGATGCCGCGATCGGCCGTTGGCGTGGTTGCCACCACCGCGCTGGCTGCTTCGCCGTTGATTGGCCGTGAGTAGACGGAAATTTCCGGGCCCGAGCAGTTCTTCTACCCTTTTGCGCATCTCGGTGGTCACCTCGATCCGCAGACGCTTGCACTTGCACGGGACACTACGACCATCGGCCAATGCCAGCAGTAGTTGCAGCTCGCAGTTGCCCGGGTAACCGCGAAGGATCTCGTAAAGCTGTTCGAGTTTCTCGCAACCGTGTACCGCTTCCTGAACGCGGAGCATGACACCGCGCGTGTAGCGGGACGCGAGGTCTTCCAGCGGGATCAACTCGTTGACGATCAGGTTGGCCTCCTCGCTGCCGGGCCGTTTGTCGATGGCCCCGCGCACGACCAAAATCGCCTCGGGCTGAACCAGCTCGCCGTAGTCGACAAATCCATCGGGCCAGAGGATACACCGCATGATGCCTTCGGTGTCTTCCAGGTCGAACATCGCGTAGCGGCTGGGTGCTCCCGGCTTGGGATTTTTCGTATGGGCCAATTTAATCGCCGCCAGCATCCCGCCCAGCATGACCTCGGTGCGGTGCGATAGTTCGGTCGCTTGGGTCGTGGTGTGCGAACAATACGTGCGAAGCATGGTTTCGTGCTCGGCCAACGGATGGCTGGAGAGGTAGAACCCAAGCACTTCTTTTTCTTTGTTGAGCTTATCGCGTTCTTCCCACTCGGGTACATCGGGCAGATTGGCAACAACCTGCTCGGGCGCGTCGTCTTCGTCGCTGTCGAACAGTCCCATCTGTCCGCTGCGCCGGTCGGCGGCAGCCGAGGCACCCGACTGCAACGCTCGATCGACGGCCGCGGCCAACTGTGCTCGCTTGGCACCGAGCGAATCGAAGGCACCGGCTTTTATGAGCACTTCGATGGCCGACCGGTTGACTGTGCTCGGGTCGAGTCGTTCGCAGAAGTCGAAGAGACTGCGATACGGCCCGTTTGCTTCACGTTCTTGAGCGATGGCTTGGGCGGCGCCGCCGCCGCAACTTTTGATGGCCGACAGTCCGAAGCAAATCTTGTCGTCGACGACCGCAAAATCGGGGTACGAGCGGTTCACATCGGGCGGGAGAACCTCGACGTTCATGCGGTGACAGTCGTCGAGGTGCTCGACCAGCGAGTCTTTCTTCTTGAAGTTGCGGCCCGGAATATCGCTGGAAAGCAGGGCTGCCATGAACTCGACCGGATAATGGGCCTTCAGGTAGGCCGTCATATAGGCGATCAGGGCGTAGGCCGTCGAATGGCTCTTATTAAAGCCGTAGCCGGCAAACTTCTCGATCATCTCGAAAAGCTGTTCGGCGTCTTTCTTGCTCATGCCCTTGACCTGGGCATTCTCCATAAACTGCTCGCGGAACTTGGCGATGATCGCTAGCTTTTTTTTGCTAATGGCCTTGATGCATTTGTAGGCACTGGCCAGCTCAATGCCGCCGATGCGGTTGAGAATCCGCATCACCTGTTCCTGGTAGACCATCACACCGTTGGTCTCGGCCAAGACGCCTTCCATGTCGGGGTGCATGTACTCGGCCTCTTTGCGGCCGTGCTTCACCTGGATGTAGTCGTCGACCATGCCGCCTTCCAGCGGACCCGGCCGGTAGAGGGCGTTGGTAGCGATGATGTCGCGGAAGTGGTCGGGCTTCATCCGTTGTAAAAGATCGCGAATGCCGCCGCTTTCCAGTTGGAAGATACCCTTTGTCTCGCCGCGACAGAGCAGGGCGAACGTTTCTTTGTCGTCCAGCGGGAAGGCGTAAGGATCGACCCTATTGCCCGTGGTTTGCTCGATCAGTTGCACGACCTTCGAGAGGATCGTCAAGTTGCGCAGCCCGAGGAAGTCCATCTTCAACAGGCCGGCCGCTTCGACGTCGCCCATCTCCCATTGGGTAATGATTTCTTCCTTGCCCTGGATGTGTTGCAGGGGAAGGTAATCGGTCAACGGGCGGTCGGCGATCACCACGGCAGCCGCGTGCGTACCGACATTGCGGGCGAGTCCTTCGATACTCATCGCCAAGTCCAGCAGTTCGCGGACCTCAGAGTCGGTATCGTAGACCTTCTTCAGCTCGTCGCTTTTTTCCAGGGCTTTTGGCAGGGTGATCTTCAGTTCGTCGGGCACCAGCGCCACGACGGCGTCTACCCGGGGAATCGGCAGTCCCAAGGCGCGGCCCACGTCTCGAATGGCCGCCCGGGCGGCCAGCGTGCCGAAGGTGCCGATCTGGGCGACGTTCTCCTTGCCATACGTTTCTTTGACGTACTGGATTACCTCGCCGCGGCGCTGCTGGTCGAAGTCGATGTCGATATCGGGGGCTTCCAGACGATTCGGGTCGAGAAACCGCTCGAACAGCAGGTCGTATTCCAGCGGACACACGTGGCTCATGTGCAGCGCGTAGCACACCAGCGAGCCCACGCCCGAACCACGCGCGGTAGCCTCGATCCCCTGGCTTCGCGAGAAATTCACGAAGTCCCAGACGATGAGGAAGTAGTTCGGAAAGCCCAGCTTGCCGATCACCCCCAACTCGCGATTGAGCCGGTCCATGACCTCGTCGGAGAGCTTCCCGTCTTTGAAGCGGTCGGGCCGGTTGGCGTAGCGACGTTCCAACCCTTCGATGCACAATTCGCGGAGATAGTCTTCGGAGTCTTTGCCGTCGGGTGGCGTGAAGATCGGAAAGTTCCGCTCGCCCAACGAGAGTTCGATGTCAACCGTATCGGCAATCTCCTGCGATCGGGCCACCGCGTCGGCATACTCGGGAAATGCGGCGTACATTTCCTCGGGACTCTTGAGGTAGAACTCGCGACTCTCCATCCGCATCCGGTTGGCGTCGGTGCGGTACTTGCCCATGTTGACGCAGAGCAAGATGTCTTGGGCCTCGTGGTCGTGTTGCTCGACGTAGTGGACATCGCTGGTGGCCACCAGCGGGATACCGAGGCTGTTGGCAATCTCGACGGCGCCTTCGGTGGCGAGCCGCTGAATCTCCAGGCCGTTGTTCTGGATCTCGATGAAGTACCGGTCGCCGAACAGCTTGGCGAACCAATTGGCCACTTCTCGGGCCTTTTGCAGGTTGGGTTCCTTGCCCGAAAGAATGAGCCGGTTGATTTCGCTCGACACGCAGCCGCTGAGGCAAATGATGCCTTCGTTGTATTGCTCGAGCAGTTCCTTATCGATGCGTGGCTTGAAGTAGAACCCTTCGAGAAACGCGGCCGAGGAAAGCTTCAGTAGATTACGGAACCCGACGCGATTTTGGGCCAGCAGCGTGAGGTGGTAGCTGGCCTCTTTCATGCTCGAAGCTTCGCGTTTGAAGCGACTTTCGGGCGCGATGTAGGCCTCCATCCCCAGCACAGGATTGATCCCCAGTTCCTTGGCCTTGCGGTAAAACTGCAAGGCGCCGTGCAGGTTGCCGTGGTCGGTCAGGGCCAAGGCGTTCATCCGCAAGGCCTTGGCCTTTTCCAACAGACGCCCCACTTGGCCCGCCCCGTCGAGCAGGCTGAAGTGGCTGTGGCAATGCAGATGGGCAAAGGGGGGAGGAGTGCTCACCAGGTTCCCTCCGTGTGCTGAGCAAAGACGCGTATCGAGCAACGATAAGTACCAGCACCGCATTCTATCGCGATGGCCCCAAGCCTGAAAGCCGCGGGCCGAAGGTGGGGGGCCGGTTGAGGGAAACGCAGACGGTACTGCCGAACGGCGGCGAATTAAGCCACGACCGTTGGTCGCGCCCAGGAGAGAATTGGAAGTCGGATGTCGGAATGTCCAAGCTTCAATGGCCAATGAATAACCAAGCACGAATGACCAAGTCTCCCGCAGGAGAGGGTGGCAGCGATGATTTTGCGGAGTGGGCGTAATTCCTGTTGTAATGGCGACCGCAAAATCGTCGCTGCTACCCCTGGCTCTCCTTGCCCCTCTTGGGGCGGGATTGGAATTTTCTTCGTAACCGGCGGCCGGCTTGCTGTGTATAGCCGGGTGGACAGCAGCATGCTACGCAAGTCCGGTTACAATTTCCCGAGGACACAAACGAAAGGCGTATGGAGGTGAGAACAATGCGTACCTTAACGTTGACGGTTGCCGCGGCGGCCGTGATGGCGTTGACCGTGGTGGCCCAGGCGGCCCCGTTGAACCTGAATCAGGTCGCGGCCGACGCGAAATGGGTCGCCCACGTCGATGTCGACGCGATGAAGGCAGCGTCCGTGGTCCAGAAGGCCTACGATAAACACGTGGACGCCCATCCCGGCGCAGAGCAACGCCTCGCCATGGTGAGCAAGTTGATCGGGATGAACCCGACGAAAGACCTCGCGTCAGCAACCCTCTACGGCACGCAGCTCAAAAAAGACACCGGCGTGCTGCTGGTGAATGCCACGGTCGACGGGAAGCTTCTTGGTGAATTGGTCAAAAAGGCGCCCGACTACCGCACGAGCACCTACGGCAAGCACACGCTGCATAGCTGGACGGCCAAAAAAGGCAAAGACCATGAACATCCCGTCACGGGCGTGTTGGCCGCACCAACGGTCTTGGTGTTCGGTCGCACGGCCGCCGAGGTCATGGCGGCTCTGGACATTCTCGACGGCAAGCTCCCCAGTCTCGAAGGAAGCGACTCGCCGCTGGCTGCGGAAGCGCCGGCCGGGACGATCGTGCTTGCCCGAGCGGTCGGCCTGAGCGAGGCCAAATTGCCCTGCAAGTCGCCACTGGTTAAGCTGAGCGAATCGTTCTGCATGGCCCTGGGCGAAAACGAAGGCAAGTCGTTCCTCAAGGCTAAGCTGGTGACCAAGTCGACCGAAACGGCCGATCAGGTCAAAGCGATTGCCGAAGGATTTCGGGCGATGGCCGCTCTGCACAAAAGCGAAGACGCCGACGCCCAAAAGGTGCTCAAGGCCGTAAAGGTCGATGTCGACGGCACGGCCGTGGCCCTAACGGTAGAAGTACCGGCCGACGAGGTTTGGGAGATGTGCCAGAAGGCCGAGAAGAAGATTCGAGAACACGGCTGGCCGAAGCACTGGAAACGACCGCCTCACTTCAAAAAATAGGCACGACATGTTGCGTGGTTCTCCGGCCGAGTCGCCCAGCGACGAGCAGCTTGCCCAGCAAGCCCAGACCGGCTGCGCCGCGAGCTTCGAGCAACTCGTGCGGCGATATCAAGTCCCGGTGCTGCATTTTCTGCGGCACCGGGCTTCTGCCGCTGATGTCGAAGACCTCGCGCAGGAGACGTTCGTTCGCGCCTTTGAGAAGTTGGAGCACTACTCGCCGTCGTGGCGGTTTGCCGCGTGGCTTTTCACGATCGCACGTCGGGTGAGCATCAACCACTATCGTCGTGCCCGACCGACAACCGATTCTTCGTCGCTTGAGCAACTCGAAGGCAACGCGGCCGAACCGCATCAAGTGGCGATTCGAGAGGAAACTCGGCGAGGACTTTGGGCCGCGGCTGCCGATGTGCTTTCGGAAGAGCAGATGACGGCCGTGTGGCTCTACTATGTCGAGGACCTTCCGGTCGAGCAGATCGCGAAAATCCTGAAACGTTCTCGGGCGGCGGTGAAGACGATGATGTTCCGTGCCCGAAGAAAACTACTGCCCCTGATACAAGAAAGGGAATTCGACGAGGGGCTTTCCCAACGGGTGGCTACCCGTGCAGCCGCGGAGGTGGCCCATGACTAACAACGGACCGAAAAAGTCTCACGATGTTTTGCGCTCCGCGTTGAAAGACTACGCGCTGGCGTCGCGACCGGTTTTTTCTGAGGATTTGCACGCGAAGATACTCGGCGCGATTCAGGAAAAAACGCATGAGAAGACAACGGTTGCACCGCGACACGCCACACGGCATGCGGCGGTGTCGGGTTGGCTGGCCGTCGCGGCTGCTAGCCTGCTGGTCGGCGGGGTCCTTCTGACTTGGTACGTAGCGAGCAATCGTATCCCATCGGCACAACCGGGCATCGTCCCACCCCACCCTGATGTGGCTACGGCACAGACCGACGAGCCGGAAATGGACTTGGACGAGTTGGCCGGCCTGGCAAACGACGCCGCAAAGGACCTGAATGTCTTGGTCCGCAGCCGCCTGACCGAAGGGCAATGGGCCTACCTCGATCACGACGCCCGCCTGGCAGCCGAAGCCCTCCTGGACCAACTCCCGTTCGACCTCGCCTTGTGGGACGCTGCCTCGGGGAACGCTGCGTCCGAGAAAGAAATGTAACGCTCAAACGCCGGGTGTTGACAACGACAGCGAGACGAACGCCCTCAGGCCCGACATCCCGTGGCTAATAGCCGCCTGTGACTGCGTCTTCCGCGACCAGCCCCCCACCGCCGTTGAGCCACCTAAAAACTCCAAGCCCAGGGGTGGCAACCCCTGGGTCAGAAAACCACCCCGCCCCGCATTCATCCAGAACCCGCCAACCCCAGCTTGCCGTAGCACATCGATTTCGGCCATAATTGACAGAATGAAACTCTGGTTGGCCAATGTGATCCGTTTTGGGGCTGTCCACCACCAGCCGATCGGGTGGGGCAGCTCGATTGCCGTCCATGGGATGGGTGTTCTGCTGGCCTCGGTGAGTTTTCTGGCCATCAGCGACCGCGCGGCCCAACTTCCGGGGCACCTGACGGCCACGAACCTGGAACTTCAGGCCAGTTTCGCAGAACCCCAGCAGTCGCGGCCGGTCGAAATCGTTCCACCCGACCCGCAGGTACTGGTCATGCCGCATCGGGTTCGGGTAGACGACCAATCCTTCACGCCCGCAAGCACCGACGTTTCTCGACCGACACCCGAGGAACTGACCCTGGCCGAACAACTACTGGCCACTGCGTCGACCGCCGCGCGGCGTCGGACCGATGTCACCCGTCCAACGCAACCGCAAGCGGCGGCCGCAGCAACTGCTACGGCCACCCGTCGAGTGACGCCGGCCCAGGTCGTGGCTCGGCCCGTGCCACCGTCGCGTCCCGTTGTGCCCCAAGAAACCTCGGTGGGCACGAACGAGGAGCGTTTGGCCAAGCCACTCGAAAATCGTCCGCCAGTTTATCCTTCCGAAGCCTTGCGCAATCAGCTTGAAGGCGTGGTTTTTCTCCGCGTTCACGTCGCCGATACTGGTCGGGTGGTCAACGTCGAAGTTCTCCGTTCCAGCGGGCACCCGATTCTCGACGGGGCGGCCGTTCAGGCCGTTGGCGGATGGCGGTTTCTCCCGGCGATGCAGGCGGGGCGTGCGGTGGCCTCCACCGTAAGGGTTCCGGTGCGTTTCTCGCTCAACGACCGGTAATTGTGCGCCTCTCTTTCTTTTGTGCGAGCTTTCTGCACAATTGACGTCGGGCAAGTAGATCGCATAGCGGGAGGAAGGCAAATGCGCTGGTGTGCGGGATTGGTCTGCGGGATGGTGTGGCTGGTCGCTTCGGCAACTTCGGCTCAAGAGAACAGTGCGGTTTCCGAGCTTACTCGGGCGGCAACCGCCGAATCTGCCCCGGCTGCCACCGACACATCGTCGTCTTCCGCGGCAATGGCGGTGCCTGTCGCAAGCCATTTGGCCAACGCTCGCGCGGCGGTCGACTATTTCCTGAAGTCGACCAATGCCCAAGAGTTCGATGCGGCCATCGAGTGTCTCGATTTTTCGGCTCTGCCTGGGATCACCAAAACGGAAAAACACGAGCTGGCCTATCGACTCAAGGAGGCGCTCGACCGGCTGATCTTGATCGATCTCGAGGCAATCCGCAACGATCCGGACGATACGCAGTATGTGTATCAGCCAGTGACCGGGTTTTCTCAGATTGAAATGGCCCGGGACGACGACGGGGCTTGGCGATTCACCTCCGATACGGTGAGCCAGATCGACGACGTCTACGCGCAGGTGCAAGACCGTCCTCGGGTGGCCGGCGACTGGGTGCAGCGTTTGCTGCCCGACTGGGCCATGCAAACCGTGTTCTTGCTGCCCAATTATCAGTGGTTGGCCCTGCTGGTCGTGATCCTGGTGGGTATGGTGGCCGACGCGATTGTGCGTTTCCTCCTCAATCAGGCCACCACCCATTGGCTTCGTGTGGTCCACATCCAGATCGACCCGCGGCTGGGAGGGCGACTGTGGAAGCCGATGGGCCTGTTGGTTCGTGCCTTGGTTTGGTACGGCGGCACGGTGTGGATCGGCTTGCCGCCGTCCGTGCTCTATGTGTTGCTGGTCGCGGTGAAATTTTTCGCGGTATTCGCTGCTGTCTGGACGGCCTTCTGTCTGATCGACGTGCTGGGTTGTTATCTGCTCAGCAAGGCTGTAGACACGGAAACCAAGTTCGACGATCTGATCATCCCGTTGATCTCCCGCTCGCTGAAGGTGTTTGTGGCGGCCGTGGGCCTGGTGACCATGGCCCAGGCACTCGACCTGCCCATCGCCGGGCTGCTCGGCGGCTTGGGCCTCGGTGGTTTGGCCGTAGCTTTTGCCGCCAAAGATACCTTGGCCAACCTGTTCGGTTCGATCACCGTGCTGGTCGATCGGCCGTTCGAAATTGGCGACTGGATCAAAACCCAGGACATCGAGGGCACGGTGGAAACGGTTGGCATGCGAAGCACGCGAATCCGCACGTTTTACAATTCGCAGATCACGGTGCCCAACAGTCTGTTGATCACGGCCGTGGTCGACAATATGGGGCGTCGTCGTTACCGCCGAATCAAGACGATGCTCAGCTTGCAGTACGACACGTCGGCCGACCGGATCGAGGCCTTTTGCGAGGGCGTTCGTGAGTTGATTCGGCGGCATCCCTACACGCGAAAAGATTACTACCACGTTTACTTAAACGCGTTTTCCAGCAGTTCGGTCGATGTGCTACTGTACTGCTTCGTGGAGTGCGGCGACTGGGCCGTCGAGCTGCGGGAACGGCACCGGCTGTTCGTCGACATCCTCAAACTGGCCGAGCAGTTGGACGTTCACTTCGCGTTTCCCACCCGCACGCTGCACATGCACCCGGAGAAACCGGCGCCTGTGGCAACCGGCTACTTCGAGGAGCCGCTGGACGCGGGTCGTCAGACGGCGGCCGTCATTGCCGGCTCTCTGCTAAGGCCCGAAGAACGCCCGGGCCCGGTCGATTTCCTCGGCCCCAGCGAGATACCGCTGCCCCCGCAGGACATGACCGAGCAACTCAGCACCGACCTGGTCGAAGAAACCGACCGAGAGCTGAAGACGCCGGAGTAGTTGGGAAAAAGCGGAAAGCTGAGAGCGGAAAGCGGGTAGCCCCCGAACTAACGGGTAGCCCCGATAGCTCCGCTATCGGGGTGCCGTCAGGCACAAGAGGCCCATCATGCGATCCACCGAATCGGCACGCCCACGCTTCGCCGCTGCTGCCAGTAACGTGCTGAACTGAACGCCCAATCGCATGGCTGTGCCACCAAGCCCGCGCGGACGGGGTTCTCGTGCATGTACGTCAGCTTCTCGCGAACCTTCTCCTCGCTGTACAAGTTGAATCCGTGATACTTCGGTTGCCAAAACGGGTCGTCATCGCCGATCTTCTCGGCATAATGAACGAACTTGCTACAAACAAGTTGGCCAATGTGGTAGGAACTGAGTCGCTTCCATTGTTGCAGGAACACACTCAACTGGCCCGGCATCGGAAACCAAACAATGGCGTGAACGTGGTCGGGCATGACCACGAAACCAACGCACGACGCCTTGCGGCCGGTCAACTGCGAATTGAACACGCCCAGTACCACCCGTTTTGCGCGATCGGGGTCAAGCAAACGGCGGCGACGGTAGCACGAGAATGTGACGAAGTGGGCGTGCAACTCGTCGTCATGAATCGTTCGTTTGTTCATGCACAAGAGGATGCCCGACGTTGGGCGTGGCGTCAAGTGGGCGGATGGCGATATGCCCCCCGGTGGTCCTCTTGTGCCTTCGGCACCCCGATAGCAGAGCTATCGGGGCTACCCGTTAACCACGTCGAATGGCTTCGATCAGTCGTGTCGTGCTACTTGCGGCACATAGGGGCAAATCAGCCAACTTCCCCATTGGCACGTGGTGCGTCATGGCCAGCGTCAGTAGTGCGGCGAACTGTTCGGCGGCATGTCCGACCAAGGTTGCCTCGCACAGCCGACCTGAGCGGCGCGAGATGTGCAGCTTCACAAAACCTTCGTGCGTCTCGCCACTTGATGACGACTCACATTCGGCCACGTCGAAGGCAACTTCCTCGACGTCGTCGCCCTGTTTTTCGAGGCGGCGTTTTCGTGTGGGCGTGCCAGGTAAAGGCCCTATTCGTATGATGAGCGGATCGGTCGGAGTCGTCCGCGGCACAACTAGGTTATCCAAGGAACGTCGCCGCCAGGCAATTCGGCATAAGGCGTTGTGCGTGGCCAATCTCGCGGTGGCCAGTGCCGCTTCCGGCTGCTGCCAGACAATGCCGCAAGCCGCGCCGGCGGCAAAAACCCGGGTGCCCGTGGTTGCCAGGTGTTCGTCGACCTCGATGCCCTCGGGCGTGGAGCGCACAGCGGCCGTCGGTAGAGCTAAGCCGCCGAGATTCGGCACGCGCGGCTCGCAAAGCAGTATGGCGTCGACCAGCAGCTTTTCCTTGTGGCTGGTACGTTCGCCGTTGTCTGGTTTTTCGTTGTTGGACAGATGTTCGCTGTTATTTGGGTGTTCGACCACCACCCCCAGTAGCCGGCCGGTACGATCGACGTGCAAACGACCCCACCCGACGTGGCGTTTTACGCCCTGGTCGCGCAGCCGGGCGCCAACTCGGGCGACCGCCTCCGCGTCTTCGCCTGACAGAAGGTCGTCGGTCGTTGTGAACCAGTCGACCTGGCTACCCAGCCGGCTCATCGCCTGTGCCCAAATACAGGCTTCCGCACCGTCGCCGACGACGGCCAGACGTTTGGGCAGTTCAGTCATTTCGGTGGCCGTTTCCGGTCGCAGGCAGAGTTCGGCTTGCGAGACGCGCTCGCCGAACGACGTGCGCCGCCAGCCGGTGGCCACAAGCACACTGCGGTAAGTCAGTTCCACGCGACCGACGGCCAAACTCCGGTAGCGAGAAAACCAGGGCTGACCTCGGAAGACATCGATGCCCCAGTCGGGAGCAATGTGGACGTCGACATCCAGGCCCGTTTGACGCTGGATCTCGCGAATCTTATCGCCCAACAGCGTTTGCGGCGCCCGTGGCCGGTCGATCTCGGGCACAACCACGGCTACACGAACATCCCGCTCTGCGGCAGTCTGTGCGGCAGCCAGCGCCTCGGCACCTGCGCCTAACACTACCAGCCGATAGTGTCCACCGCGACCGCTCGGCCTGTTCCGAGGCGACGTCATCCGTTACTGCCGTTTCGCGTCGAGTTCTACGGCTACGCCCTCAATTCTCTCGTTCCCACGCGGAAGCGTGGGAACGAGAACAATGCTATTGTATCGGAGGCGGCAAGCAAGGACAGCAACGGGCTGCTCAACCCTCCACGATCGAGCGGTAGTAGTCGATCGAGCGGCTCAGGCCTTCTTCGAAGTCGACCTGTGGCTCGTAGCCGAGCATCTGCCGGGCTTGCGTGATGTCGGCCAGGCTCTCGCGGACGTCGCCCACCCGAGGTGGATCGTGTCGCGGCTTCACGTCGGTGCCTAAGAAGCGGTTGAGCATGGCGATTAACGTCAACAGGTCGGTCGTCTTGCCGTTGGCCACGTTGAACATTCGCCCGGCCACGCCCTTGGCCTCGGCCGCCAGTAGGTTGGCATGCACGACGTTGGCCACGTAGGTGAAATCGCGCGATTGAAGGCCGTCGCCGTAAACGACCGGCTGCTGCCCGGCGAGCATCGCCGTGATGAACAGCGGGATCACGGCCGAGTAGGGGCTGTCGGGGTCTTGCCGGGGACCGAAGACGTTGAAGTAACGGATGGCTACGGTCTCGAAGCCGTAGGTAGCGGTAAACGCTTGCAGGTAATACTCCACGGCCAGCTTGGCAGCCCCGTAGGGCGAGATCGGTGAGGGCAGGTCGGCTTCGCGTTTGCTGCTGGTGGGCTGATCGCCGTAGGCACTGCTCGAAGCGGCGTAGATCAACCGCTTCACCCCGGCCCGACGCGCGGCGTCCAACAGCATCACCGAGCCCGTGACACAAGCCGCATGGGTGTCCAACGGCCGTTCCACGCTGCGAGGCACCGAAGCCAACGCAGCCTGATGGTAGATGTAGTCGATCTCCTCGACGGCGTCGCGAACCGCCTCGGCGTCGGTCAGGTCGCCTTCGATGAATTCGATCTTGTCGCGGAAACCGTCCATGTTGGAGAGGTGGCCCGTGCTGAGGTTATCGAGCACGCGGACTCGATCACCCCGGGCGACCAGCGCCTCGGCAATATGTGACCCAATAAATCCCGCTCCACCAGTGACGAGGAAGTTTGGCATGGCTGATCTCGGAAGTCTCTGGTTTTAGGTGAATGAGTATGACGGTTTCTCTCGTTCCCACGCTTCGCACCTGCCCCTCGTTTCCACGCTTCGCGTGGGAACGCACGTCCCGACGCTTCGCGTCGAGAACTGCCAAGGGCCGAGTCCACTCACACTCCAAGGACGCAAAGCGTCCCGCCTTGGGTTCCCACGCAAAGCGTGGGAACCAGATAGAAGGCAATTCTAGGTTAATATCGGCAGGGACAACAGTGGACTTTGGCCGCCTAGCACGCGCTCAAAGCGGTTTCATGGCGTCGTTGATCGCGCCCAGGTAGAAGCTGAAAATCCGCAGAATCAGGGCGATAATCAACAGCGCCACCATCCCCCACACGGCAAAACCGGCCAACACAGTCAACGTGGCCAGCGCAGCCCGGGCTTGCTGCTGATACTGCTCCGAGAGTCGGGCCATCGACTCGTCGAGCTTGCCGCTCTGCTCGCCCACGGCCAACGCATCAAGAAAGTCGATCGGAAACCCGCCGGCGTGGACGAACGCATCGTAGATCGACTGGCCCTGGGCAATCTGGGCATCGATCGCTTCGGCCCGTTCGACAAAATGGGCGTTTCGTGCGCTGCGAATACTGATATTCAACGCGCGGCGAATTTCCATGCCGGCGCCGATCGTCAGGTGCATCGCCCAGGCCACTCGGGCGAGGGCCATTGTCCTCACCGCCCCGCCCAGCATGGGCGCAAGCAGAACGGCCCGTTGAATGGGCCGCGTCCAAAGTACCCCGCGCCGTATTGCCCTGACCACAAACGCAACAACGCCGGCAATGATCCCTAGCCACAAGAGGTAGGTTGCCAACCCATCGTTGCCAACCAATCCCAAGCCTAACAGGTCGATGGTTGTGCCGGTCGACTGACCGATGAAGCCCACGATCCAGATCAAGAAGCCGACGACCGCCAGGGCCAGGGCCAGTTGGATCATCGGCCACGTGATGGCAGCCAGGAAGACCCGTCGCAGTTGGAGTTGGTGCTGATAGTGGTCGGCCAGTTGGGCGAAAACCTTCGGCTGATGGCCGGTCTGCTCGCCCACGGCGGCCAGCTCGCGGAAAACCTCAGGAAAATAGTCGTCGGTTCGATCGAATGCCGCAGCCAGACTGTCGCCCTGCTCGACCGCCTGGCGGATTGCCGTCCAATGTCGCCGCGCGGCGAACCCCCGAGCGTGGTTGGCCTCGCGAGTGCAGACCGTACGAATGTCGACCCCCGCCTCCAGGGAAATAGCCAGACGGTGGCAAAGATCGGCCAGCGGTTTCAAGGCAATGCGAGCGGAGAAGAACATGTCGGCAGGATACCCGGTGGATCGGTACTCGGTAAGCCCCCGCGATGGTGCGACGACGAGTCGTGTCGGCAACGGCCAGCAGGGCAGTGGTTGGGTGTCAGGCGGATGGCGGTCGCCTTATAATACCTCGGAGCAGATTGCGTGGCGTCACGCGACCACCGGTCGCGGCTTTTTGGCAAGTGCTGCTACCCATATATAGTTTCGAGTTCCCGGTTGCTGTCCATGGAAAACGACACCCCTCCCCCCACTACCACCGATTTTCCCCCCAGTCCTCCCGTGGTCTATCAACCGCGGCTGCACCGCTTGTTGTGGATTTTTGCCATTTTGGTGATTGCGGTGGTTGCCCCCTATCTGGCGGAGCAGGTGCAATATTCGATCACTCGGGGACGGCTTCGGGCGGAGGCTGAGGTCGCGCGGACGAAATTGGCCGATTTGCCCGACGGCGCCAGCACTTTCAGCCTGGTGGCCAAGGCCCTGGAACCGAGCGTGGTGGGAGTGAAGACCACCCGCGTGGTCGACGACGGCAAGGGCGACGAGCTATCGTTTCTCTTCGGCCGGATCCCGCGTTATCGTTCCCAAGGTCAGGGCTCGGGAGTAATAGTCGACGCCAGCGGCTACGTGATCACCAACTTCCACGTAATCGAAAACGCCACTGAGGTGGTGGTAGAACTCAGCGACGGCCGCACGATCCGCGATGTCGAGGTGATGGGTGCCGACCCGTTGAGCGATGTGGCCGTGCTGAAGATCGACGCGGGGGCCCTGATCGCTGCCCCGTGGGGCGACAGCGACAAGCTCGACGTGGGCGATCCTGTTCTGGCCATCGGCAGCCCCTTTGGCTTGGCAAGCACGGTAACGGCCGGAATCGTCAGCGCCAAAGGACGGCGGCGGATCGTCGAAAACCTCGACTATCAGGACTTCCTGCAAACCGACGCCGCCGTGAACCCGGGCAACAGCGGTGGACCGCTCGTGAATCTCAAGGGCGAAGTCGTGGGAATCAATACGGCCATCGTCGGTCACGCCTATCAAGGAATCAGTTTCGCCATTCCCAGCGATCTGGCCCACGAAGTGTACGAGCGTCTGAAGACCACGGGTAAGGTGGCCCGAGGTTGGCTGGGCGTGTCGCTACAAACGCTCGACGACCGGCTGATCGAGCGATTCGGGCTGGACACCACCGATGGTGCCCTGGTCGCCGGCGTGTTTCCCAACTCGCCCGCCGCCGATGCCGGTATCGAGCCGGGCGATGTGATCGTGGAATGGAACGGCGAAAAAATCACCGATCCTGGCGAACTGGGTCTGGCCGTAGCCAGCACCAAGATCGGTTCGACAGCCAAGGTCGTGCTGATTCGAAACGGCGCGGAGGTCACCAAGGAGGTGGATGTGGTCGAACGTCCCGTACAGATGGAGCAGTTGCGAAGATAAGCGAGACAGATCTCGCCACGGAGAGACTGCTAGCACCGACGAACCTCGGCCTCGTCAGACGAAGTTGACCGAAATGGGCGATGGGGCTATAATCCGCAACGCCGCTGGGGGATCTCGATAGCGTTGGTCCCGGTTGCGTTGGCCCTTTCCCGCATTCTTTTGTGCCATCGCCACCATCCCCAGTCTCTCCCGTCTTTCGGGCAGACCTACGGCAAATGGAATTGTCGATCTGGCTTCTGGATGCGAAATGGAATTCGCAGGCATGGCCTCCCAAAGCCTGAATTCAATGTTGTCGGCTTCGTCACATCGAGGGTTGCGTCGTGCGCGGAAGCGGACGTCGCGATCACGCGGCGTGGCATATACACGACAGGAGCTGACGGTGTCAAGTCCCGTACCGCCGCAAAGTGGATTGCCGCTGGACGACGCGAAAGATCGCGTGCGTCAGGCCGTCGACATTGTCGAGCTAGTGGGTCGCCAGATTCAGCTTCGCCGGCAGGGGCGCAACTACGTAGGGCTTTGCCCCTGGCACGACGACTCCCGTCCCAGCCTGCAAGTGAATCCCGAACGGCAGTCGTTCAAGTGTTGGGTTTGCGACATCGGCGGCGACGTCTTTAGTTGGGTGATGAAGAACGAGGGCGTCGAGTTCCGCGAAGCACTGGAAATGCTGGCCGAGCAGGCAGGCATCGAAATTCGTCCGGCTCCGCGGCCCGCCCAGGGAGCGTCGCCCGGCACGCCCGGCGGTCCGCCCGACAAGCGAACGCTCTACCAAGCGATGGCCTGGGTCGAACAGCAGTACCACGATTGCCTGCTCAACGCTTCCGAGGCCGAACCGGCCCGCGCGTATCTCGAACAACGCGGCATCACGCCCGAGAGCGTCGAAAAATTTCACCTGGGTTTCTGCCCGAACGAACGCGACTGGACACTGCGCAAGGTGCAAGGTTCGGCCGAGCGTAGCCGAGTGTTGGAGACCATCGGCGTCGTGGCCCGGCCACAAGACGGCGGCAGCTACTACGACCGTTTCCGTGGTCGCGTGTTGTTTGCCATTCGCGACGCGCAGGGTCGGCCCGTGGGCCTCGGCGGCCGCGTGTTGCCCGAGAGCGGCCTGACCAGCCCGGCGAAGTACGTCAACTCGCCCGAGACGCCGCTGTTCAGCAAGAGCCACCTGCTGTACGCGCTGGACGTGGCCAAAGACGCTATTCGGCAGAAAGACCCTAGCTCGGGCATTCGCACGGCCCTGGTGATGGAGGGCTACACCGACGTGATCGTAGCCCATCAGTTCGGCTTCGAAAACGCGGTGGCCGTGCTGGGAACCGCCTTGGGCGAAGGCCACATCCGCATTCTCAAGCGTTTTGCCGATCGCATTATCCTGGTGCTCGACGGCGACGAAGCCGGCCAGCGCCGCGCCAATGAAGTGCTCGGGCTGTTCGTCGCACAGCAGGTCGACCTGGGCATCCTCACGTTGCCCGAGGGCAGCGACCCCTGCGAATTCCTCCTGAACAACGGCGCCGAAGCCTTCCGGGAGTTGATCGAAAAGCGAACGGTCGACGCCCTGGACCATGCCTTCCGCGTGGCCACTCGCGACGTGAACCTGGAAACCGACATCCACGGCTCCACGCAAGCCTTGGAACGGTTGATCGAGATTGTCGCCCGGGCACCGCGGCTTCGGGCCGACACGACCGGAGAGGATCGTTTCCGCGAGGAACGCATCCTACAACGGTTGGCCGCCTGGTTCCGCATCGACGAGCAAGAGGTGCGCCGCCGACTAACGGACCTCAGGCGGCGATCGCATACCCGAGCGCCCTCGTATGCGTCGGAGACCGACGACGAGCGGCCCGCGATGAAGATTCCCCCGTTGGATCCGGCCTATCGGGAATTGCTCGAGGTGTTGCTGCTTCATCCGGAGGCCCTGGGAATTGTACGCGAGGAGCTTCACCCCTCGCAGCTATGGCATCCGACGTGCCGACTGCTTTATGAAACAAGTTGCCGGCTGGCCGACGAAGGCATCCTGCCCGAATTCGACCGGCTGATGCTCGAATTCGATGAACCGGCGATCAAAAGCCTGTTGGTCGAGTTGGACGAAGGAGCGCAGGCCAAGGGGCATCAGCAGGCCGATCCAGAACCTTTGCTGCGCGAACTGATTCGTGTTTTGAAACACAAGGAGAGCGAGAAACAGCGGCCGGGGCAGATTACTGCCCTGCGTCAAGGTGAGCTGGACGAAAGCCAGCAAGCCCGCCTGCTGGAGGAACTTATCCGGCAGGAGCGTAACCGGCAGGGTATTTCCGAGCCCACGGATGGGTAAGGATACATTTGTCGGGCGATCGTTTTCACCCGTTGACCGGAATTTCTTACCACGACGATAATTTTCACCACGGAGGCACGGAGAACACGGAGCGAAAAAGTCCAAGGATGAATTCTTAAGGATGAAGTATAAAGGCTGAGTTCATACTTCATCATTCATAATTCATCCTTCCAAGGAACTCCGTGTCCTCCGTGCCTCCGGGGTTAATCTCCGCGGTAAGAAATCGAGGTCAGAGTGCCGCCCGCACGGCACGCAAGACGATCGCACACCCGTTTTACCCAGCGCGTCGCGACGACGCGAAAGGAGTAGCAAGGTGGACCTGTTCGACAAGGACATGCATGAATTGGTCGCCAAGGGCAAGGCCCAAGGATACCTCACCTACGACGAAGTGAACGCCTATTTGCCCGACGAGGAAGTCGATCCCTACCGTCTCGATAACCTCTTGCTGGCTCTGGAAGAGCAGGGCATCGACCTCGTAAACGAAGCTCCCGAACCCGAGTTTTTCGACGCCTCGGAACACGACGGCGAGGAGGTCGCCTCCGAAGACTCTCCCGAAAAGTCGGTCGAAAGCGAAACCCGCTCGGCCGCTCCGCCGGAAGTGTCGAAATGGAGCAGCGATCCGATTCGCCTCTATCTCAGCCAGATGGCAGAAATTCCCCTCTTGTCGCGAGATGAAGAGATTGCGTTGGCCAAGAAGATCGAGGTCACGCGCAAACGCTTCCGCCGTACGGTGCTGGGTTGCAACCTGGCCATGCAGTCGACCTTGGGTACCCTGGTAAAAGTGCACCAAGGCCACTTGCCCTTCGACCGCACGATCAAGGTTTCGTTGACCGAGCGGCTCACCAAGGAGCAGATCCAGGCACGCATGCCTCACAACCTGGCGACGCTGCAGCATCTGGACGAAGAGAACAATCGCGACTTCAAGCGTATGATCAGCAAGCGGACGTCGCGGGAAGCACGTCTTGAACTCCGCAAGCGGTTCATCCGTCGCCGCCGTAAGATGCTCACGTTGATCGAAGAGTTGAGCCTTCGCACCCGGCGGGTTCAAGCCATGATGCGGCAAATGGAAGACGCCGTGAACCGGATGGAGCACATCCGCGATCGGCTCAAACATCTGCTCGACACTCCGGCCACGCGCGATAAACGGGCAAATCTCCGCCGCGAACTCCGCGACCTGATGGTGTTCACCCAGGAGAGCCCCAAGGGATTGAAAAAACGCTGCCAACGAATGCAGCGTCAATACGAAGACTACGAACAGGTCAAACGCCAACTCTCCGGCGGCAACCTGCGGCTGGTTGTTTCGATCGCCAAGAAATACCGCAATCGGGGGCTGAGCTTCCTCGATCTGATCCAGGAGGGTAACACGGGCCTAATGCGGGCGGTCGACAAGTATGAATACCGCCGGGGCTACAAGTTTTCGACCTACGCCACTTGGTGGATCCGCCAGGCGATCACCCGGGCGATTGCCGATCAGGCCCGAACCATCCGGATTCCGGTCCATATGATCGACGTGCTCAGCAAGCTCCGCAACACGGCCAAACGGCTCCAGCAGGAGATGGGTCGCGAACCCACCCCCGAGGAGACAGCCGAGGCAGCCGGTCTGAGCATGGAGGAGACCCGGCGGGTACTTTCCATGGGTCGCCACCCGGTAAGCCTTGACCGACCGGTCGGAGAAAGCGAAGATAGTTGTTTTGGAGAATTCATCGAGGACGGCGGCCTGCCGCGTCCGGAGAAAGCAGCCAGTAATGAACTGCTTCGCGAAAGAATCGAAAGCCTACTTAAAACGCTCACCTACCGCGAGCGGGAGATTATCCGCCTGCGCTACGGCCTGGGCGACGGCTACACCTATACCCTCGAAGAGGTGGGCCGGATCTTCAAAGTCACCCGCGAACGCGTGCGGCAAATCGAAGCCAAAGCCGTACGCAAGCTGCAACACCCCGTGCGCAGCGAGCAGCTTGCAGGCTTCCTGGAACGGGTGGCCGGCTAACGTAACACGCCAAGCCGCTGGTCAAAGTGACCAGCGGCTTTTTTCGTGGACTTTTTCAAAACGGGAAACTTGTAATTCAAACTGAAAATGATTCCGACATATTGGAGCCGCAGATGGACGCAAATGAACGCAGATAGCGAAGCACTCGCATCGAACGGACTATCTGGTGTGAGAGGCTTTGGGGAAGCATCGCGTTCGCGGCGTGATCTACCAGACAATCCACGCTTCCAAGTCGTTTTCGTTATCTGCGCGTATCTGTGTTCATCCGCGGCTTCCTACTGTTTTCAGTTTGAGTTGTAATCATTCATTCTTCCACCACCACCGCAAACGAAAACCACAACGATGTCATCTCAAAACGTAAGTGCGGATGTCCTGCGTACCCTCCACCGAATTCACCGCCAACTGACTGATCTTCGTGGACGCATGGACCGGGGCCCCAAAAAAGTGGCTGCCGCCGAAGCCCACGTGAAACACAGCGAAGAACAGCTCAAGAAGGCGCAGGATGAACTGAAGTCGATGCGTATGGCAACCGACGCCAAACAGCTTCAGCTCAAGTCGGGTGAAAGCAAAATTAAGGACCTGGAAACCAAACTCAACACGGCCAACAGCAATCGCGAGTATCAGGCCCTGAAAGACCAGATCGCCGCCCAAAAGATGGCCAACAGTGTGCTCGACGACGAGATTCTCGAGGGTTGGGAGAAAATCGAAAAGTTCGAACCGAAGGTGGCCGAAGCGGAAAAGGGCGTCGGGGCGGCCAAAGCCAAAGTGAGCGACGTGGATAAGCAGGTCGCCGAAGAACAGCCGCGCATCCAGCAGGACATCACCCGCCTGGAAAACGAACTAAAAGAATGCGAAGTGGCCCTGCCGGCCGAAGTGAAGGTTCACTACGATCGCCTCGTTCGCCAACGCGGAGAAGACGCCCTGGCCGCCGTGGAAGGCAACGTGTGTGGAGGCTGCTACACGCAGATCCCCATCAACACGATCGCCAAGATCATGCTCGGCGAACCCATCTTCTGCAAGACCTGCGGCCGGGTGCTCTACATGCCCGAGGGAGAGACGCCGTCGTAAGCGCCTCGGGCTGAAAGAGGAGAAAACTAGACCGATCCCGTTTTCTCTGGCCGGGTGATCGCCTCCCAGCGCACGCCCAGCCCGCGGCCGTCGCCGGTGAAGCGGATGATGCGGTTTTTTTGGTTGCGGTTCAGCGAGTTGATCGTGTCGTGCAATCGGCGTTTGGATATCTGCTCGACGCGGGGAGGCAACGGGTCGTCGATCCGCGTGGGCCAGCCCTCCTCCTCGAACGCCGTGAGCACCAACTCCTGGTTGGCGGCCGGCACCTTGAACCGCTTGACCAACTGCCGGCCCAAGCGAAGCTCCTGACGATCGGTGTCCCAGTGGGGAATCAACAGGCAGCGAGAGTCTACGCCGTCGGGCCGATCAACAATCGCAGGGCAGCCGGTCGGGTTGCCACGATTCTCTAGCACGCCTTGCACAAAGGCCACGCCCGAAGGTGTCAGCACGAAGCACGTGTTCGGATAAAACGACAGTCCCTCGAAGCGTCGGAAGCTTCGGCCCGTCTCACCCTCCAAGGTCACTTCCCGACCGTGGTGTACCAGTCGCTTGCACACCAGCCAACGGAGATCGCTGTTGCTAAGACCGGCCTCGCGCAGGGTGTCGATTTCGATGGCAAAATCCCAGATCGCCCGACCGAGTTCCTCGGCATACCGTTGGGCGTCCAGCAAATGGCCAACACCGTTCGGGTTGCGGTGCTGACACCAGAAGGCCACGCTGTCGGCAACCGTCGACGACCGACACTGGTCGGCTTCCCCCTGCGTGGGCACTATTCGTGAAGGGGGCATGGCTATCCGGAAGTGGTCCATCCGAGACATCCCTCGAAAAAAACGGAAGCAACGGGACGCTGGTTTGCTACCCTTGCTTCGACGGGTGCCGGTTGCAGCGTAGTGGGTGTCATGGGCAGCTTGTCTGCCCTTGCTCAGGCAGCGGCGGCCAACCGCCACCGGCGCCCAGGTCGGGCCGTGCCACCGTCGTCGGCAACGGCACTAACGCTTCGTATATTATACAAACACACCATACACCCAAAACTTCGCATTTATTTCTTTTTGGTTAATTTTCGCAAACATCTCCGTTCGTGTGGTAAAAAAATCGCTGCCATATACCTTGATGGCGGCAGCTCGGCAGAGGTAAACTCTTCGCAACTGCGCATCGCTGGAAAACCTCGATAATCTCCGCATAAAACGATACAACGGCACGTCTGACGGGATTTGACATTGCCGGTATTTTCGCATTACCAGAGGCTACACAGAACCCACTCCACGGGACTATATGTGCCTAGTTGCTCCACCAAATTTCCACCAGATCTCCACCCAACCTTTTATTGAAATCGGCTCCCCCCAAAGTGAAGATAGCAGGGTTATACGTGTCACCCTGCTCCTGACGATTATCTGGGGAAAAACTCGCGATGTGGTGGAACCAAAGGCAACGGTGTAATTCAAACCACAAGGGACAGCAGCGCAAAGGAAAAGGAGTTACGTCCGACGCCCGGGCGAAACGATCTTCGGCGTGGCGCGGTCTCGCGCTCGAACCGCTCGAACAGCGACAACTACTCACGGTCGATGCCCTGGGAACCGGCGCCTCGCTGATGACTTCACCGATTGCGCCGGGCGATATGGTGCTCACCACGGCCACCTTGCCCGAGGGCAACGACGGCACGCCCGACACGGTGCTCGTGCAAACGCGCGACGACCAACTCGAATTGGTCGTCAACGGCAGCATAGTCGCCACGGAACCGCTCAGCCAAGTCGACTCCCTGACAATTGTCGGTTCCGACGACGACGAAACGATCATCCTTCGCGGCACATTCCCCTTCGACGTGGCACTCGACGGCGGCGCCGGCTACGACGACATCGTCGTCGAAGGCACCCAACAACAAAGCCATGTGGACTACCGCCCCACGGCGACCGGTGCCGGAACGATCGACGTCGGCACACCGGACCTCGACTACACAATCTCGTTCACCGGCTTCGAACCGGTCACTGTAAGCGGCGTCTCCTCGGTTACCTTCACCACGCCGGGCGACGCCGACGTCTTGACGATCGATTCGCCCACGGCCGGCCAAAACCGTATTTCCGGCACCAGCGACAGCGTACCGCTCGAATCGCTGATCTTCTACGACGTCACTAACGTAATGATCGACGCCGCAGCCAACACGGCTGGTGGTTCGGACTCGATTACCGTAGAGACACCGCTGGTGGCCGAAGGCTTGCAGAACCTCGCCATCCTTACCGGTTCGGGCGACGACACGTTGACCGTCGGCGCCGACTTCGGTCTGACCTTCGCCGGAAGCACGTTCACCTACGACGCCGGTGCGGGAACCGACCGCATCGTAGCCAGCGGCGATGCCGACTTCACGCTCACCGACGCTCAACTCACGGCCGGCGGTCTCACCGGCAACGGCAGCATCGCACTGGGATCGACCGTCGAACGGGCCACGCTTACCGGCGGGGTCTCCGACAATACGCTCGATGCCCAAGCCTTTACTCTGGGACCGGTAACACTTGCGGGGCTCGAAGGCGACGACCTTCTCGTCGGCACCGCGGCCAGCGACCGTCTCGATGGCGGCTCGAACGACGACACGTTCGTCGGCAACGGCGGTACCGATACCGTGATCGGCGGCACCTCCGGCGCGCTCGGCGACACGCTGCTCGTCGAAGGCACGCCGGGCGACGATACGATCTCGCTCGGGCTAAACGCCAGTGGTGCCCTGGTCGTAACGATCAACGGCACAACCACTACCTACACGAATTCCGTCGGCGGGCCGATCGAAACCGCGGGCATCGATCGTGTGGCTGTGAACACCTACGACGGCGACGACACGCTGACGATCGACGACACCTACGATATTCTCCCGTTCGCTTCCGGCGTCGATTTCGACGGCGGCACCGGCTACGACACCCTCAATCTCGCCGGCGGCTTTGCGTTTTTGACCTCTTACTACGTCGGCCCCTTCACCGGCCAGGGAGAACACGTTCTGTTGGCACCCAGCGGTACCCAAAACATCCGCTTCCAGAACGTCGAACCGGTCGTCGACACGGTCTCTGCGTTTCAGCTAAGCGTCTACGGTACCGACTCAGACAACGCGATCAACTACTCCAAGGGCGTTAACCCTACAAACGGCCGGGTGACCGTCGACACGGTACAAGCCATCGAGTTCGCCAACAAGTCGCAGCTGGCCATCTTGGGCCAAGCCGGCGACGATACGATCAATCTGAACAACGCCACTGTGCCGACCGGGCTGACGGCCATTCAGGTCGCCGGCGGCGATCCCACGACCGGCGACACGCTGATCGTCAACGGCATGTCGGGCCAAGACACCATCAACTACGCTCCCACCGCCGCCGACGCGGCCACGATTACCGGCGCCGGGCCGTTGGCTGTCGTGGCGACCACGATCGAAAAGGTCAAGGTCAACGGCCAGGGCGGTGACGACATTTTCACCGTCCAAGGCACCAGTGACAACGACCAGATCGTCCACACACCGCGCGCTACCGCCGATACCGGCATGCTGCAAGTCAATTCGCTCGTGCCGGTCGAGTACCAGAACCTCGGCCAAACTCCCACGATCAACATCAGTGGCGGGGGTGGAAACCTCGACGAACTGGTGGTCGTGGGCAGCGAAGCCTCCGATGCCTTCAACGTGTTGGCTGCCAGCAACTCGGTGAGCATGGTCAGCACGGGTGGAGCGACGGTGACCTTGAATCCGACCGATGTCGAACACCTGACGCTTTCGGGCCTTGGCGGTGGCGACCTGTTCGAACTCGACTCGGCCCTGCCTTATACCAACATTACGGTCGATGGCGGCGATGCCGACGAAAACGACATCGTTCGCGTCACCAGTGCCTCGGGCACGGACGAGACCTTTGAAGTTTATCCGTCAACGCCCGACAGTTTTGCACTCCTCATGCCGGGCACGCAGGTCTTGGCACAATCGGTCGGACACCTCGATCTCACGGGACAAGCGGCAGCAGGCGACAACGACGATATCGTCGTCCACGAAAACGCGGCCGACAACACATGGGAAGTCGCCAACGGCGAGAACCCCAACACGGTGCGCGTGCAAATCGACGACCTGACAACCGTCGAGTTCGCCGGGTTTAACGATGTAACCCTCGAAAACGGACCGGCGACGCCCGCAGGCGTCGACCTGTTCCGCATCTACCCGACCGGGCTCGATCAAGCGTTTACCGGAACGCTCACTGTAGAAGGGTCCGACGACGACTCGCTTGAGATCTTCGGCACCGACGCCGCCGATGCGTTGACCATCGGCCCGGGCACGAGCACGCAGGGCAGTGCCGTCGGCAACGGCACGTCGCTGGTGTTCAACGGCATCGCCACCGCAACGCTGGTTGGCCTCGAAGGCGACGACACCTTTGCGGCGGAGCCGATCGCCGACGTCCGCGTGGTGATCGAAGGCGACGGTCCCACGGCCTCCGATGTGCTCAACGTCGTGGTGCCCGGTAGTTTAGAAATCGCTCACGGCGCGGCGGCCGGCTCGGGCGTGATCACTGCCTCGCCCAGGCAGCCGGTCGACTTCTCCGGCATCGAGTTGATCAACGTCACCTCGAACACGGCCGACAGCGAAATGGTCGTTCGCGCCACCGGCGACGCCGACCAGATCAGCGTGACACGCAACGACACCACCGGCAGAGCGACCGTGGCAGTCAACGACGGCACAGCGATCGAGTTCGCTACCAACGACACAATCGGCGCGTTGTTCGTCGTGGGCCTTGAGGGCGACGATGCCTTCTTCGTCGATCCACTGATGGGCGTGGAAGTGATCGTCGACGGAGGCGCCCCGACGGCCTCCGACAGCGTGGTGGTTGACGCCACGGCCGACGTCACCGTTTCGCCCGGGGACACACCCAACGTGAATCGGGCCGTTGTGACCGTGGCCGGCTTCGCGGCCGTACGTGTGGGAGCGACTGAAGAGTTGACCGTCACCGGCGGCGGGCTAGGTGTGAACCTCACCGTCGAAGGCACCGTGGGCGACGACGTGTTCGAGTATTTGCCCGGAACGTCGGTCGACGCCGGTCGCGTAGAGATCGTTGACCAGGCCGACGAAAAAACGCTGCTGGCCGTAAACTTCGAAAACCTAGGGCTTACGGCCGGGGTAACGCTAAAAGACAACGGCGGCACCGACCAACTCGCCTACACGGCAACCGAGGCCGACGATTCGATCGCCGTGACGGGCAGCGCCGGCATCGGAATAGTCGAGCACGGCAAGTTCCTTCCGGTCGCTACCGACGGCATCGAAAACCTGCAACTCGACGGTCTCGGCGGCGTCGACTCGTTCTCGATTTCCGTCGGCCATCCCTTTGCTTGGATCAACGTGCTCGGTGGCGACGTCGATGCGGGCGACACGCTCAAACTGCTCGGCGACACGAATACCCAAAACATCGAAGTCGACCTGGACGCCAACACGGTCACCGGATTCGGTGGCACAGTGGCACACGTGGGCGTAGGAGAGGTCTTGCTGGATGGCATAATATACTCCGCTTCGAATACCCTCACCGTGTTTGGCACGCCGCAGGACGATCGAATCGTCTTTACGCCAACGGACAGTACGGCTGGGAATTTCTATCTCGATGGCCAGGACATTGAGTACTTCTTCGATCACATCAATGGAACCTTCCTCATCGAAGGGGGCAATAACCTGGCCGATGAGGTTGTGTTCCGTGGCACAAACTCCCATGACTTCATCTGGATTGACGCCGAGAAGCGCACGGTCGAACTCGACTTAGGGATTGCTTGGACCCTGGAAGTACTAACCTTGGGTGATACAGTTGAGGCCCTTACCGTTGAGTCACTTCTCGGCAACGACCAAATCATGGTTTCGCCGGCAGTGGGAATTAATACTTGGGACACAACACGCAACTTGGCAATTCATATCGACGGTGGTGCACCCAGTGTATCCGATTATCTTAGGATCTGCGGCGAAGATCCGTCCTCCTTTTTGCCCGAGACGTATTTCGTCGTAATAGACCACAGCCGTCGATCCGACGAAGGCGTGATTCGCATCTTCCGTGACGCAACAGGCGTCGTTGGAGACGAAACCCCAAGATCAGCGACATCGCCCATTCAATTCCCCGACATTAGCTATGTTAATGTGGAAATCGTCGAACCGGCCTTCGCCAACGATAACTTGGAGCCCAACCTATTGGTCCTCGGGCCCGACATGTATGAAGAGAATCAATACATAAACACGGCCGCTTACATCGGTAGTGGTGAAACCCTTAATGTTACCAATCTGGCCATATTCCCGCTCAATTCGGATGCAGGCGCTTCCTTCAGAGACAACGACTGGTTCCGCTTCGTCCCCGAAACAACCGGCACGCTCGACATTCAGGTTTACTTCGAGGGCTACAATCCCGAGCTGCTGCCCGAGGGCGGGGACTTGGATATCGAGGTCTACGACGAAAACGGCAACCTGATCGCTGGCACGGGCGACTTCGGCAACAACGAAGGTCCGATCGACGACAACGAACGGGCGCGGATTCCCGTGGTTGCCGGCCAGACCTATTACCTGCGGGTGTTTGGCCGTTCGCCGCTGGGTGCCAACGGCTACGATCTGAGTATCACCAATCTGGCCCCGCCGACGCCCTACGACTTGGAACTGCAAGACGCGCCGGTCGACGGCACCACCAACCCGCCGGGCGACAGCGACAACAGCGACACGGGCCGTTCGCAGTTGGACAACATCACCTACGACACGACGCCAACCGTTTGGTTCCGCTTGGACGACGGTATCCTGCTGAACGACCTGCCAGGCAACGCGTCGACCAACGATCCGCCGGACGAAGTGATCCCCATTCCGTTCAATTCGGAGCAAACGGCCGATCCCACCCAGGCCGGCTACCGCGTGGCCGTGTTCGTCGAGGGCGATCCGCAGGAACCGATCGGCTACGCCCGACTTGTCGCTGAAGGCGTCTACGTGTTCGACTTCGCCACCGACACACTCGACGGACAGCCCTACGAGTTGACCGACGGCAGCCACTTCATCTCGGCCCGAGTGCAAATGATCGACCCGTCGGCCGAGCTGGAAACCGGCTGGGGAGCGCGAAGCGAGTCGCTGGAAATCGTGGTCGACACAATCGCACCGGAGGTCTTCTTCGGCTTCGACGGCGTCGATAACGACGGCCTCCACCCGGACAGCGACTCGGGCGTCGAAGACCAACCCAACACGTCGGTCGACCGCATTACGTCCGACACCACGCCGACGTTTTGGGGCACGGCCGAAGCCAACACCATTGTGCGAGTCTACGCCGATGTCGACGGCAACGGCTTGCTCGATCCCAACGTCGACGTGCTGCTGGGCGAAACGGTGGCCGTGCCGCTCGACGGCACCAACCAGTTCCCCGGCGGACAGTGGGAGCTGACCTCGACGATCGACCTGAACGACCCGAATTACTTCTCGGAGATCGACGGACTGCGGACGGTGTTTGTCACGGGTGAAGACGTGGCGGGTAATATCACCGACGCAGCCGACGTGGATGTCGACGTGTTGGACATCTTCCTCGACACCCGTGGGCCGCAGGTTGCCGACGTCGTGATCTCCGACGCGACGGACTACGACCTGTTCGATCCCAAGCCATCGGAAGACGGGCCCACACCGCTGGTCAACAGCCTGGACATCGTCTTTGTCGACCAGCCCGAGCGTTATACCAACGGCACGACCTTCGTCTATCCGGCAGTCAACGAACAATTGGCCACCGCGGCTGGTAACATCACGGTGGTCGGCGATCACGTGGGCAACATCGCCATCGAGTGGATCGAATTCATCGACAATAGCGAGGCGGGCGAGCCGGGCCAAACCACCGTACGAATCCACTTCGCCGAGCCGCTGCCCGACGATCGTTTTACGGTGACCGTTTCCGACAGTATCACGGACGACGCAGGCAACGCGCTCGACGGCGAATCGAACGCCGCCGAACCGCAAGAGAACCCCGAGTTGCCCAGCGGCGACGGCGAGCCGGGCGGCGACTTCTTGGCCCGATTCACCGTGGACAGCCGGCCGGAAATCGGCACCTGGGTAGCCGGCAGCGTGTATGTCGACGCCAACGGCAACTGGGTTTTCGATCCACAGAATGAAAACCAGAACCAGGACTCCACAAACGTCGATTTGATCTACCACTACGGCTTCACGAGCGACGACATCTTCGCAGGCAACTTCGTCGGCTCGGCCAACGGCACGGCCGACGGCTTCGACAAGCTGGCCGCCTATGGGCTGGTCGACGGCCAGTACCGCTGGCTGATCGACACCGACAACGACGGCGTGGCCGACCTAAACATTACGGGCCTCAGCGAGCAGGGGGTGGTGGGCCCGGGAATCGTCGACCCGATGGGTATCAACGGCCTGCCCGTGGCCGGCAATTTCGACGGCAACGCGGCCAACGGCGACGAAGTGGCCCTGTTTACCGGCGACACTTGGTGGCTCGACACGGATCACGACTTCAACGTCGATACGGCGATCCCGAGCGCGATCGCGGGTTACCCGATCGTGGGCGACTTCGACGGCGACGGGCTGGATGACCTGGCCACGTGGACCGACGACGTCTTCCGCTTCGACCTAGCCGCCAACGGCTTTGGCCAGCAGGACGCCACGATTGAGTTCGGTTTCATCGGCGTGCGTGAACGCCCCGTAGCGGCCGACATGGACCAGGACGGCGTCGACGACATCGGCCTTTGGGTGCCCGACCGTAGCGGTCAGGTTCCCGAGGAACAGGCCGAGTGGTATTTCCTCATGTCGGCCGATGCCAACGGGACGAAACGCCAGACGGGCAGTGTCGTGACGCTCGACCATGCCTTTTCGCCGACTCCGTTGGGCGACGACACGACGGCCACTTTCGGCGACGACTACGCCTTGCCCGTGGTCGGCAACTTCGACCCGCCCGTGGTTCAGGCGGCCGACGCGACCGAGGCCGTGATCGACGGCACTGTGGGCGACGACGTGATCGAGATTTCCTACCGGGCCGACCTGGGCGTCTGGGTGGCGGTGGTCAACGGCGTTTCGCAGCAACTCGGCACCGAGGTGACCACGATCGAGATCAACGGCTCCGGCGGCGACGACCAGTTGACCATCACTGGGACCGCAACCGACGAAACGGTGGAGGCTTGGGCCTACAAAACGGTGATGGTGAGCGGCGACGTGACGATCACCGCGTTGGACTTCGCCACGGTGGAGGTCAACGGTGCCGGCGGCAACGATATTGCCACCCTGCACGACACGGCCGAAAACGATTTATTCGTCGGCTGGACCAATGGCGGCGTGATGATCGGCGGTGGCATCAACAACCGCGTGGAAGGTTTCGCCGAGGTCTACGGCCAGTCCGAATCGGGTGGGGTCGATACGGCCAAGTTCTACGATTCGCCGGGCGACGATTTCTTCATCGCCACGCCCAGCTACGGCCAACTTACCGGCGACGGCTACCTGCTCGAAGCGAAAGGGTTCGACGGCGTTCACGGCTATGCCACCAGCGGTGGTGCCGACGAGGCGAAACTCTATGATTCGATCAACGACGATATGCTGTGGGGTTCACCGATCGAAGTAGCGTTCTTCGGCGACGGCTTCTACAACCGCACGAAGTTCTTCGAAGTGGTCAATGCCTACTCGTCGATCGGCGGCGTAGACGAAGCCAAGCTGCTCGACTCGGCCGGAGACGACACGTTCATCGCCCGACCCGAGGAAGCGGCCCTCTACGGCGACGGTTTTTACACCCGGGTGAAACTGTTCGAAGGCGTCCACGCGTATGCCTTCTACGGCGGCGTGGACGAAGCCCGATTCTACGATTCGGCCGGCGACGACACGTTCTACGCCTCGGGCACCCAGGCGGCCCTCTACGGCGAGGGCTACTACAATCGGGCCAAGTTCTTCGAGGGCGCCCACGCTTACGCCGATCAAGGCGGAAACGACCAAGCCCTATTTTATGGCACCGACGGCGACGACACACTGGACGCCCGGGCCAATCAGGTCTCCCTGCTCGGCAAGGGTTACTACAATCGGGCCAAGTTCTTCGAGTCGTTGGCCATCCACGGTGAAGGGCTCGGCACCGATCGGGCGACCCTCTACGACGCCACGCTGGAAGAGCCAGACGCTTCGCTCACGCCCAGCCAACTCGCTTGGCTATACGACTTCGAGGAAGTCTTCAGCAAGGACAGCAGCAACGACGATGAACCGACGGCCGAAGTGGTCGACGACATCTTCGCCGCCTACTGGCCGTAAGAAAGAGTCTCGATAGTCCACTCCCCTCCCCCTCCGGGGAGAGGGGCCGGGGGTGAGGGGCGTTGGCTCTGGCAATGGTTTTCCGGTAAGGCAATATCCTCACCGCTGCAAACCGCCCTCAACCGGCGGCTTCGCCGCCACCCTCTCCCGCTCGACGGGAGAGGGTACGCCATTGGCTATCCGCTCACCGCATTTTCCAGGGCGTGGAGCCGTTCTTCCACGAAAAAGTGTTCCAGGCCGTCGGTCTTGGCGATCACGGTTACCCCGGACTCGGTCACCGCGAAACCGCGGCGGCGATCTAATTCGTGGTCGTAGCCGATTTCGATTCCAGCGGGCACACTCACGCCCTTGTCGATAATCGCGCGACGGATCTTGGCGTGTCGTCCCACGTCAACCCGATCGAAGATGATCGAGTCTTCCACCTGGGAGTAGCTGTTCACACGCACGGAAAACCCCAGAATCGAACGACGGACCTTACCGCCAGAGACGATCGTGCCCTGACAGACGATACTATCGACCGCTTCCCCGCGTCGGCCGCCAGGACGTTCTTCTCCGAAGACGAACTTGGGCGGGGGAAAGTTGGGTTGGTATGTGCGGATCGGCCAATGTTGATCGTACATGTTCAACTGTGGGTCGACCGAAATCAGGTCCATGTTGGCGTCGAAAAATGCATCCAATGTGCCGACGTCGCGCCAGTAGGCGTCGTGCTTACGGTTCTCGTCGAGAAACGGATAGGCAAACACCCGATGCGTGTCGATAATCGACGGGATCACATCCTGGCCGAAGTCGTGGTTGCTCTGGTGCCGCGTGGCATCGAGACACAACTGCTCGAAAAGAAATCGGGCCGAAAACACGTAAATACCCATCGAGGCCAGGGCATGCTCGGGATCGCCGGGGATGGGTTTTGGATCGGTCGGCTTCTCTTCGAACCCAATAATCCGAAAATCGTTGTCGACCTGCATTACGCCGAACTGCCGGGCGTCGGAAAGGTTGGACCGCAACGCGCCGATCGTCAGATCGGCCTTGTTCTCCACATGGTACTCAACCAGCTTCGAGTAATCCATTTTGTAGATGTGGTCGCCGGCCAGGACCATCACGTGATTGGGGCGTTCCTTCTCGATGGTATAGATGTTCTGGTAGATGGCGTCGGCCGTGCCTTGATACCAATGTTCGTCGATCCGTTGTTGCGGAGGAACAACGTCGATGAACTCACCCAATTCGCGGCACAAGTAACCCTGCCAGCCAAGGTTGATGTGCCGATCGAGACTCATCGCCTTGTACTGGGTAAGCACCAGATTTTTACGAATTCCGCTGTTCAGACAGTTCGACAATGTGAAGTCGATGATACGGTAGGCACCGCCAAAAGGCACCGCGGGTTTCGCCCGATCGCGGGTGAGCGGTTCCAGGCGAGATCCCTTGCCTCCGGCGAGGATAACGGCCAGTACGTCTTTCATGGTGTCGTCCTTTCGATGCGCTCGTGCGGCCTCATTACCGCAGCCAGCCCGGCAGTGGTCGGGCTCCCCAAAGCTGAGCGGAGAAACGATTCGCGGAAGATATTATTGTGCAATCTCCCAGCTTTCTGAACGGCTCCTGGCGAACAGGGCGCAGTCATCCCGCTGCCCACCTAGTCATTGTATCGGTGAGGACATCTGGCCAAAGAGGCAATTTTGGAGAATCTGGCGATCCACATCGAGACGCAGGGCGCACGAACCGATTTTGCGATTCCTGCGACGTAAAGTCTGCCTAGGGTGTGTATATTTCCCGGATCTTCACGCTCTAGGGTGGCGACCGGGAGCCCTGAGGCAATGGACTAGGTGCCATGGGCGGCTTGTCCACCTTTGCCGGCTCACAGGGGGCGGATAAGTTGTCCCGAGTACCCGCCACTAGCTATCAACCCATTCGCGGTGCCACAGCTCCAGCACCAACAGCGCCCAAAGCCGGGGGGAGTGGTCGAATTGGCCCTGCTGATGGGCGTCGAGCATGGCGGCCACCACCTCCGGCCGAAAATAACCCCGCTGCTGAGTGCGGTCATCGAGCAACACATCGCGGGCGAAATCCTTGAGTTCGTCGCGGAACCAGTGATCCAGCGGCACGCCAAAACCCATTTTCTTCCGCCGAAGAATGGCCGGCGGCAGCAGGTCGGCGAAGACCTCTTTGAGGATCCGTTTGCCCTGGCCGTAACGATATTTCAGGTGCCGCGGCATCCGTGCGGCCAATTCCACCACGCGATGATCGAGAAACGGCTGTCGGCACTCCAAGCCATGAGCCATCGAGGCAATGTCGACCTTGGTCATCAGGTCGCAGGGCAAGTAGGTGACCAGATCGGCCAGGCTGGTCGCGGTAACCGGATCGCGCCGGCCGATTCGCCGAAACGCACTCTCGATAAATTCGGCCGGATCGACGCCGGGCAACGAGGCCACGAACTCGTCGGTGTACAAGCCACCCCGCCGGCCTTCGTTGAAGATCGAAATCCAGTCGAGATACCGACGCATGGGCGGTTGAGCAAGCACCTCGGCAAATCGCTTCCATCGTCGCACCGTGGACTTCTGCCGTGGGCTCGAGGGAAGGTGCTGCCAGTAGCCGCCGGCCAAAATGCCTCGAACGGCAGCCGGAAGCCGGTCGAAGTGGTTGGCCAGTGAGACGGCCCGATAACGCTGATAACCGGCAAACAGCTCATCGCCTCCGTCGCCGGTTAGTGCCACGGTCACGTGTTGCCGGGTTAACTCCGAAACGTACCAAGTTGGTATGGCCGAGCTGTCGGCAAACGGTTCGTCGTAGTGCCACACCAGCCGCTGGAGAATCTCTACGGCCTTCGGCTCAACCTGGAACTCCTGGTGAATCGTGTCGAACCGCTCGGCGGCGGCCCGGGCGTAGCTGGTTTCGTCGTACTCGGCCACCGGAAAACCGATTGAAAAGGTCCGCACCGGCTCGGCGGCCAGTTGCTGCATGAGGCCGACGATGATCGTCGAATCGATTCCCCCCGAGAGAAACGCCCCCAGCGGCACATCGCTTCGCAACCGTATCTCGACCGAGGCGGTCAACAATTCGCGCAGTTCGGCGGCGTAGTCCTTCGCCGGACGGTCGTCTTCTTGCTCGAAGTCGGGCTGCCAGTAGGGGCGCACGTCGAGGCGGTCGCGCCGATACACGGCATAACAGCCGGGCGGCAGCTTGGCGATGCCGCGGAAGATGGTCCGCGGATGCGGCACGTACTGGTAGGTAAGATACTCGTCGAGCGACTGGGGATCGATTTCCCTCGACACGCCGGGTACTTCCAACAAGCTCTTCAACTCGCTGGCAAACAGCAACCTGCCCGGCTCGTGGCGATAAACCAAGGGCTTCTGTCCCAGTCGATCGCGTGCCAGCAGCAGTTGGCCGTTGCGAGCATCCCAAATGGCCAGGGCGAACATGCCGACCAAATGCCGAAACATGCCCGGACCTTCGTCCTCGTAGAGATGCACGAGCACTTCCGTATCGCACCGGGTACGGAAGCAATGGCCGGCACCTTCGAGCCGGCGGCGCAGGTCGGCGAAATTGTAGATTTCGCCGTTGAAAACCACCCACACAGAACCGTCTTCGTTGGCCATCGGCTGCCGGCCGGCTGCCAAGTCGATAATCGACAACCGACGATGCCCTAGGGCCACGCCGGGCAAAGCGTCGCGGCCCGGGCGAGCCTGCCACGCGAACAGTTCCGTCCCTTCGCCGTCGGGTCCCCGATGGCGCAATACGTCGGTCATCCGCCGAAGCGTCTGTTGCTCCACGGCCAGTTGCGGTTCGGTCCAGACGGCGCCGGTGATGCCACACATGAGGCGGGTCGAAGGGGAATGAAAAAGTGTTACGGTTTCCACCTACTGAGTCAATCGGCGTGATGGGGTCCCAATCCAATCAATGCCCGAATACGATTTCGAAGCCGTTTCCGTAATTGTTCAGATGATTGCCATGCAATGTGGTTTTTCTGCTGCGTATCGAAATGAAGTTCATCCATGTCATCCTCTCGACACGTCAAAACCACCGGAATCCCCAATCCCGCAGCATAACCAGCTTCGTAGTAGACTCCCGCACGCTGGCCAGTGAAATCCGCCACGACGAATCGGCTTTCACGGATTTCTGCGATAATCTCGTCCACAATGTCTCCAAGGAATTCCTTCTTATCGATCCTGACTGGGCGAAAGCCGCATTCTTTGATGGCCGGCTCGATACCATTCTCGTAAGCTTCGATCATTTTGGCATCAAACCACATCGCAACAAATGCCTTGTCGGATTCCATATTTCGACTCTTGCTGGACGCGAGACGACTCCAGCCAGAGGGGGTGATGCACAGCCCTCCACTCCAAGAAGGCTCGGCCATCCACTTAATACACCCCAAATCAACGAGATGGTCTACAAAGAACGCGAACTCGTCTTGATTATGGCAGAATGCCAAGGAGTAATCGCATTCTTTCTTGATGTAGATTTGTTGCCCCGGCCATGTTGTCTTCCAAGCCAATGCCTCCAAGAGGCACATTGCCTTCTCTGAAACCGCACTGTCGGGTGGTGCAAGCTGTTCCAGACTTCTGCAGTTATCCGACGATACAAAAAGTGGCCTTTTTTTCTTCTCCCAATGCCGGCGTATGACGCCAGAAACTCGGTGGCGGACGCTTAGATCAAGATAAGCCGAGATGTCCTGATCTAGGAAGCTTTCGAGGACGAATCTACCGCACAAACGACACGTGCAATGGTCTCCATCTTCAGACGCTTTGTGTTGAATTGTACCTTTACCACAAATGGGACAGAGTTGCTCTGCCATGATCCCAATCCCCCAATGGTCACTAGCCTTAGTTCAACTCGCCCCCAAAACCTCCCGATACAACTCCGCATGGCGTTCAACCATCCGCGTCACGCTGAACTCCTCGCCGACGCGTTGTCTTGCGGTTGTCGCCAGCCGGGCGGCCAGTTCGGCGTCGTCCAGCAACTTGCGTGTCTGGCGTGCCAAGGCGGCACGATCGCCTACCGCGTAGAGCAAGCCCGTCTGGTTGTCGACGACCAGATCGCGCGTGCCCGGAATGTCGGTCGCTACCACGGGTACACCAGCGGCCATCGCCTCCAGTACGACGTTCGACTGGCCTTCGTAACCGCTGGTCGACCAGACGACGTCGAAGTGGGGCATCAGACGCGGCACGTCGTCGCGGTGGCCGAGGAAGTGAACTCGGTCGCGAATCACCACCTGATCGCGAAAACGGTGCAACACGTCGCGCTGCGGGCCGTCGCCAATGATCAGCAGATGGACGTCGTCGCGGATTACCTTCAGCAAGTCGGTCGCCCAGATGGCGTCTTTCACGCGTTTCTGGGGCCAAAGCCGGCCGATCAAACCGATCAGCCGTGCGCGGCGGGGTAGCTCAAGCTCGTCGAGCAATTGCTCCCGGGTGGCGTCGCTGGCCGGAGCCGACGGAATGCCGTTGGGGATGACGCGGATCTTTTCGGCCGGAACGCCGTGGCGGACGTAGAAGTCGCGCACGCTCGGGCTGTTGGCCACGGTAACCGAACCATGGCGGCCCACGTAGCGGTCGATGGCCAACTGCACGCCGCTCTTCCACGGGTCGACACACCGCTGGCCGGCCACGAAGTGTTTCACGCCACACGCTCGGGCGGCAGCGTAACCGTAGGCGTTGGCCGCGAACATCCAGGCATGAATCAACTCGGGCTGAATGTGGCGAATGTGGCGTTTGAGTTGCCAATAGGCTTGAGGATCGACCTTAAACCGCTTACCGATTACGGTCAACGGGATACCCGCCTGACGGAGGTTCTCGGCCAACGGACCGCCGCGCGTCAGCGAGCAGACGTGGACCTCGAACTCGTCGCGTGGCAGCCCTGCGGCCAACAGGCAAAGCTGTTTCTCGGCGCCCGAGCGGTCCAACGAAGGGATGATTTGCAGGATGCGTTTCGTCACGGGTGGTTCACTCGCTACAGTTGCTCGACGTCGGTGTCGGTTCGTGAGCGGCCAGCGGCCGGGCCAACTCCTGAAACAATGTTACGTGCTTTTCTACCATCGTGGCAAGGGAAAACTCGGCGGCGTGCTGCCGGGCTGCCAAGCCCAGGTCGGTGGCCAGATTCGGCTCGTCGAACACTCGGGCGATCGCGCGGCTGAACGCCGCCGCGTCGTCGGACGAAGCCAGCAAACCGTCGCGTCCGTTGTGGATCAGGCTGCGGTGGTCGACCGTGTCACTGGCCACGACCGGCAAACCAGCGGCCATGGCCTCGCGCAACATCAACGCAATGCCCGGCTGCGCGGACGCCGTGATGCACACGTCGGCAGCCGCCAGCAGGTCTTCGTTTGTTTCGAAGATTCCGGCCGCAACGACCCGATCCGTCAGCCCTCGGGCGACAATCTGCTGTTCGAGCGTCACATGGTCCACGGCGCCGCCCGGCAACCACAATCGGGCATTGGGCCAGCGCGAAGTGATCGGCTCCCAGGCTTCGAGCAACGTGGCCACGGCTTCCTGGTCGTCGAGCGAACCGGCGTAGACGGCCGCTTGGGCCCAGTCGGGCAGGACCAACGCCCGATTGGCTGTGGCCAGCGCCCGGCGCGCGTCGAACTTGGTTTTCGCCAGCCGCGCGGGTGGTTGTGCGACACCGTCGGACAACACATGAATTCGATGGCGTGGATAGCCGGCCGCCTTGAGTTCATCGGCAAGCGAGGGCGTGGAAGCCACCAACGCGTCGGCGCTCAGGCAGCGCCGTTTGATATGCCCGCCGAAGGGCGCGTCGAGCTGCCAAACGCAATCGCCTTTGCGACCGGCCAACTCGGGCCGCAATACGATGGGCATCCGATCGCCCAATACGCACATCGCCACAAAGGCTTCGTGCTTCAAACCGGCGACATAGGCCAAATCGAACGGTGTCGTACACTGCCGCATCCAACGACGCAACAAGCCGGCATAGCAAAACGTGCTCTTTTGTGAACGCGGGGCACAACGCATCTGCACCAGTCGGACACCGCGAAAGTCGATCATCGCGGGACCATTGCCCTGCCAGTCGGCGGTCAACACGGTAACGTCGTGCCCGGCGGCCACCAACTCGACTGCCAGGCTGCCCAGCGCGTTTTCGCTGGTACCCATCAGGGGCCAGAACCGACGCGCGACGATCAAGAGTTTCAATGGTGTCACCGCGACGCGTCCTCCGAATGATCGTGCGAGTTCGTCGAACTTCGGTCGCTTGGCAACGGCGACGCCAGATCGCTCGGTTCCAACGCTGCCAAGTACGGCAGGTGGCGATATTGATCGCGGTAGTCGAGCCCAAAGCCGACGACGAATTCGTCGGGAATGTCGAAGGCCACGAAGTCGGGCTGCACGGCCACTTCACACCGATCAGCCTTGCGCAGCAACACGGCCGTGCGCACGCTCGCCGGTTGCAGGCGTTCGATTTCCGGCAGCAGGGCAGCCAGCGTGTGGCCCGTATCGAAGATATCGTCGACCAGCAACACGTCGCGTCCCCGCAGATCGCCGCTGAGCAGGTCGACGTTGAGCGTCAACTGGCCCGGCCGGGTCGATGAGCCATGGTAGCTACGAGTCTGCACCATCTCGACGCGCAACGGCAGCGAGAGCTGGCGAACCAAGTCGGCCAGGAGAATCACACTCCCGATCAACACGCCCACAACCGTCAGCGGCCGGCCGTTGTAGCACTCCTCGATCTGGCCGGCAAGCCGAGCGATGCCCTGGCGGAGTTGTTCTTCGGAGAGCAGGATTTTCATGGGCAGAAAGCGGCGCTTGGGCCGACGGAAAGGCGACAGGAAAAATGGGACTCTGTCGTGAAAACGGCAGCCCCCATTTTACGGGCGATCCTCGCCGGGTGCGAGGTGGGGTGTGGACCTTGGCTGTCCGGGTGGTTCATGGTAAATTTCGTGAGGAGAGATATCGCCATATGTGGCGATAAATCAGTCACCCGGCTATAAGATCTTGCACCGGGTGCCATGCCCACGAGAAGCGTGGGCATGTTTGCTGGCGGCTGAGCGTGGATTTGGGAATTCGCGTCCGACCCGTCGTGTGAAATCAGAAGCGTCAAGGAATCGTGCCGTGATCAAATCCGTCCAAATCGAAAACTTCCGCGGAATTCGCGAAGGAAAGCTCGGCGATCTCACGCCGCTGGTCGTCTTGGTCGGACCGAACGGTTGCGGGAAGAGTACGGTGTTGGACGCACTGCTGATCGGGGCTAATCGAAATTCGAAACAGGCCGCGACAGAAGTAGTCAAACGTCACGAGCACGACAAAGGAGACTCAAGCAAAGACTGGCTCTTCTGGCGAGGCCCACAGACGACAGAAGCCACAATGCTGGTTGATTTCTTCGATCAGCCCTACGTCGCTACTACGATGAAGTCGGACGAGGGGTTCACACTGACGAGCTGGCGCAACAACATTGATCTTGTCCCTGACCTATGCAGTTCCAGTTTCCGATCATTGCCGGAAACGCGCGTACAGATTCCACCACGGGAACTACAAACCCTGCCGGAGATCGACCTCGTCGAACATTTCAAGGGCGGCCTTCCCTTGGACGAGCTTTTCTCCAGAGCCGTGAAGATGGGGCAACGTCAGCAGGTCAAAGCACTGCTTGCCGAAGTGGTGCCCGGCTTGGTGGATCTAAGCATCCTTGTCGAAAACGGCAAGAGCGTCACGTTTTTCGAGTACGCGGATCACGCCGTTCCGGTGTCGTTGTCGGGCGACGGAATTTACCACCTGGTTCGCTTGGCCCTCAACCTCACATCGCGTGACAAGGCCGTGATGCTCGTCGAAGAACCGGAGGCTCATCTCCACCCCGCCGCCATCTGTCAATCGGTGCGAGCTATTCTGGCGGCCATTCGGCGCGACATTCAGGTAATTCTCACTACGCATAGCCTGGAGTTCATCGACTTCCTCCTTTCCGAGGCAGCGGAGGACGACCTGGAGAAGACCTCGTTGTATCGTCTGAGTTTGGCTGAAGGTCTGCTGAAATCGCGCCGCATGACCGGCGAGGAGATTTCGTTCGCCCGTACTGAGATCGAAAGCGACCTGCGATGAATCCGAGCGAATCCGTCGTTCTTTGCGAAGGCTACCATGATCGTGCGTTTTGGGCCGGATGGCTGAAACGCCTTGGGTGTACAAGCTGCAAAGGAAAGATGGAACCTTCGGATAGGGTAGCCGTGCGTGGGCAATACAGTTACCATTCACCCAGTGAACAGTTTGTGCGCGTCGTTCCTTGTAATGGCAAAAACAATCTTCCCATAGAGGCAAGCTCACGACTGAAGGACGTTTGTGTTGATCGCCCGTTGACGCATTTGGTGCTTTGCGTCGATTCCGATCTTTCGGAAGACGCTGCCGAGGACGAAGTGCCCACGCTCGGCCCACAGGCCGTGGAAAACCTGCTCGAAAAGTTTGATACGCCAGTGGTTGTCGAAGCGGAGAGGAAATTCACGCTATTCAGCGGAGCAACAACGATCCACGTGGTGCGCTGGAGCACCAACGGTGTGGCAATGCCGGGCGTTCCTCCGCAACAAACGCTGGAACGACTCGTCTGCGCGGCCGTGGTGGCGGCGTACCCAGAACGTGGCCCGGCCGTGCAGCGGTGGCTCGATTCGCGTCCCGAGCCGCCAAAACCCAGTCCGAAAGAGTTCGGTTGGTCGTACATGGCGGGCTGGTACGCGGAACTGGGCTGCGAAGCGTTCCTCCAGAAGATTTGGAACGACAAAGAGATTGTACGGCAACTGGAATCCCGGCTACAGGCTATCGGTGCCTGGGCCGTCGCCGAGGCGTTGGTGTCGTGAGTATCGTTGGAAACATGCCCACGCAAGCGTGGGCATGGCACCCACCCCCTCTCCGCCACCCGCCAACTACCCACTAATCACTATCCACCCAACAACTACTCTTCCCGCCGGTAGAGGGTGGCCGTGGGGGTACGGCGGACCAGCAGCCAACGTGATTCGTTTTGTAGAAAACGATCAAACAGAGTGCCCGTTCTCACCAGCGCGTGCTTGAAATCGTATTGCATGGTCCAGTGGTTGATGCGGCTGGGGCTGGCGTATCGAGCGAATTCGTAGTCCTTCAACATCTCGGTGCCGTACAGCGCGCAGCGGTCATCGGCAAACACGCGCAGACGCGGCGTGTGGTAGATGAGAAAGCCGCCGTAGTTCAGGTCGTTGAAGATTGGCGTACCCTCGGGACTGGTGCGGTCGAGCGCTTCGAGCTCCGGCAACAGGTCGACCGGCCATAGTGCCGGATCGAATCGGGCCCATTGTGGCCCAACCAAGGGCGAAGCTACTCCCGCAAACAACAGCACCGTAACAAGTAACATCACTGCCAGCGGGATCACGGCCGAGCGTGCGTCGCAACGGCGTCCGGCAAGCACCTCGGGCGTCAGCAGCACCTCGCGCTGCACGAGCCAGTCGGCCCAACGAATCTGGGGAATGAGTTCCGCCAAGACGATGGCTGTGGTCACAGCGAACAACGGCACGTTGCGCACCCGAGCGACAGCCAACACGAGCCACACCAGCGGCAACAGCCAGGTGATGCGCAGGCGGCGCGGCGGCACGCAAAGCAAGGTTGCCAGGTACAACAGCGTGAGCACGACAGTCGCCCAGGCCAGTGGATCGCGAAGGTCGAGCGGGGCATGTTCTTGAATCAGCACGGGTAGCGGCATCCGCAGCGTTGTCCACCACGAACGCGGCAGTTCGACGCCGTACGGGTTCAGCAACACGGCCGCACCGCTGACCGCCACGATCAACAGCAGGGCGAGCACGTCGCGCCGTCGCGTCAGCGGCGAGTTACCGCCAAACAGCCACAGCACGATCCACCACGCACTGCAAACCGCGAACATTCCCAGCCCAGCCAGCGCGCCACCGTGGAGGTTTGCCCAAAGGGCCATCAATGGCACGAACCACCAAAGCCGACGCAGTCGTCGGCGACCGGCGTCGACATCGACCAGCAACGCGAAGCTACAGGCCACCAGACCGATGGTGATCAGCAGCGGGCGGACATGGAATTGGGGCGCACTGGCCAACAGAACGACGGCCAGCAGCGAACCGGCCCAAAGCGGGTGCAGCCCCGCTCGCAACATCCGCGATGCCAAGAAAGTGTAGATTGCCGCCAGCAGTGTAACGGCCGCCAGCAGCAGGGCGTCCCAGCCGCCGAGGCGATGCAGCAGGCCCATGCCGCACTCGGCCAGCCATTGATGGGCCGTCCACGGTTCGGCGGCGCGGGTGAAGCTGAACGGATCGCTACAGATCACCTCGCCCGAGTCGACCATCCGCTGGCCGACGACCACGTGCCAGAACGTGCCCGGGTCGCGGTACATCGAGGTTCGCCCGACCACCGGCAGCACGAGCCACAGGCCGAGAAAGAAACCCGCTTCGGCGGACCAGAGACGACGGAACATGTTTAGGATCGACTGATTGACTATTTACACTGGTTCCCAAGCTCCGGCTTGGAAACCCACTTCGAGCGAAGCTCCGCTTCGCCAGCCCGAACGTGACACGCAAAACAAGGTTAGGGAAGCAGAGCTTCCCGGAAGTACGTGCCCAAGCTGGAGCTTGGGTACGAGGGAAATCATTGGGTTCAGTTCTATTCTCACCTCTGCCCAAACGGTCCGCCGGCCGATAGGCCGCTGAGTTCGAACGAACGGGCGCCGTCGATTTTCAGCCGTCGGCTCTTCGGCCAGAAGAGGATCTTTTGCGCGGCGGCGCGCGACGTCTGTCCGCCCACCTGGGTTTGGCGGAACAACTCGGCGTCGGTCCGCCCGTCGCCTTCGAGAATCAGCAGGTCCTTCGATTCGGCGTAGCTGATACGGACACCCCGGGCGGTGAAGCTAGTGCCCTCGACCACCGTGTTGCCGTCGGCCACCAGTTCGATGCCCGGTTTTCCACCCAACGGGTCGGTCATTTGGGTAACGGTCAAGCGGTCGCAGTGCATTACGGCGCCGTTGGCGCCCAATGTTTCGGGGTTGGCCGTATCGAGCGAGTTGAGCTCCCATGACTCGACCGGCCCGTAGGTTACGCGTACCTGATCTTGGAATGTGAGCTGCCGGTGGTGCAGGTTTCCGGCCACAGTCCCTTGGAAGCGGACAAACAGGCCACGCAATGCCGTATCGCTCGGTGCGGCGGGCGTCGGAGACGATTTCGCCCCGGGCATTGCAAATCCAACGGTCGGATCACCCCCGCGGCGCACGCTGCTGAGCCAGCCCGGTCCGCCGGCCGTGGTGGCGCCGCTGAGGAGGTTGATGGCCATATCGGTCACTTCGAACTGTTCGTGGCCCGTCTGCACGTTGTCTTCATACGTGCGGCTCTCCATGAAAACGCCGCCGCGACAGAGGATCTGCTCGATCTCGGGCTCCTCACGCTGCTGAAGTTCCGAAAAACGGATCGCTTGCCGCAACGACACCTCGAGCGTTTCCGTCCGCAGGGTTTGCTGTGGCGTACAGGCGGTAACCAGTTCTTCGAAGCGGGCCGTCTGCCCGTCGAATTCCATGCGGTCCTGCCAGTCGATCTTCAGCGAGGTGGCCGTCGGCAACGGCTGGCCGTCGAATCCACGGTCGAGCGGGAAGCTCATCTGCCCGGCGCCGTCAATAACCAGCCGGTTCGTGCCTCGGTTGAGTGTTACTGTGGTGCCCTGAGCCGAAAGCCCACGCCCTTCGAACTGTGCCGGAGCCCCGATGATGGTGACCGCCGCGTGCGGAAGGCTGGCGTCGACCACATGAACCCGATTGCCGGTAACGACCACCGGTTTTTCGTCGGGACGCCGGGTTTGGGTTTCGACAAGTCGAACGCCGTCTTCGAGCATCAGTTCGTCCAAGTCGGTCTGGCCGCCGCGGGTGAGAATTTTCACGCGAACCAATCGCGCTTCCACATGGAAATGCTGTTGCGGCGAACCGTCGACCTGCTGGCCGTAGACGCCTCCATAGGGCGACGGTTGCATGCCACCGGCCAGCGGCGGCCCGATGGGCGTGTTGACGCCGCCCGGCGACACATCGGTCGGGCTTACGCGAGGCAGGTCGCCGGCCTCCTCGAACCAGACCTCCAGTTGGTTGACCGCTCCGGACAGTTCGGCCGAAGCAAGCCGCACGTCGTGCCGGGCGAGCATCCGATCGGGCCGAATGTTGGGTTGGTCGTTGCCCTTCGCATTGGGCAATTCTTGAAGCCAAAGATGAATCTCCGCGGCGCTGAGTTCGCCAATGCCGGGAAATTTTACGCCAGAACCGCCCGTGAGCGAAATCACCTGGTTCTGCTCGTGAGGACGCACCAGCAGTTGCTTGGTCCATCGGGCTTCGAGCTGTTGCTCGGGCCGGTCGTCCATTTGGCCTCGCAACCACCCGGGACCGTCGGCCACGATACGACCAATGCGGCCCGGGCCTTCCCATTGGTAGTCGAGACTTCGGGCGTGGATCTCGTTGGCGTTTTGCTTCAACGATACTTCGTCGGTGCCGTCGAGCACCACACGATTGTTTATCAAGTCGTATTCGAGCCGTTGTCCCTGGCCCTGCACCTTCAAACTGGGTGCGGAAATGATGACCGGATTGCCCCGGGCTTCGATCCGCGAGGGTTCGAGATTCAGCGCCGGCACGGTATTCGACGTGGATGCAGCATTCGACGTGGATACTCTCCCTTGGGAATCGTTTTGCGAGGGCTTGGGGTTCTTCGCAGCAGCCGATTTGCCGGGTTCCGATTTCGCTTTGCCTTTGTCCGGGTTGCGTTCAACGAAAAACAGCGAGAGCAGTTCGCAACTCAACTGGTCGCAGGGACCATTGCGATGGATTCGCATAACGTCGACCTGGTCTTCGAAGGTGGCCACCTTGTCGATCAGGTCGAAGCGGAACGGCCCCCGGCAGGTGATCTCGACCGGCGCGGTCGGATCGAGGCCGGCCGATTGCTGCGCAACGCGCGATCCTTGCGGCTTCTCCTGCGGTGGCGGTTCGATGTGCAGCCGATCGATGTGCTTGAGTTCAAAGAGTTCGATGCCACCGATATTCGGGCCACGGTGGTCGCCGTTGCCGTTGGCGTCTTCGTTGGCCGGCAGCAGTTTGATCCGCATGTCGCGGCCGCGGCCGTAGTTGGGACCCAGTTGGAACGCCACCGGGTGCGGGGTCCAAATGTGCTTTTCGGTGAGTTCCACGTCGCGGGTGACAATCCGCAGGTCGTCCTGCGGGCCGGGATCTCGTCCGGCACTGCGAATGGTGACTCGCCCGGAGAGTTCTCCGCCGACGAGTTTGCCGATTTTCATCCGCCGCAGGTCGAAGGGCTCGTCGAATTCGAGGATGGCTCCTTCGGGGATTTCCAGCACGACAGCCTGCCGTAGCCGTTCGGCGTCGTCGTCGATCGGGTCGTCGGGCAGGAAGATTAGTGTGCAAGGACTGATTTGCACACGGCCGTCGCCCAGGTTGTGGTACTCCCGCATCAAGAGCTTAGCCTGTTCGCTCTCGAGAATTTTCGGGTTGGTCAACTCCCAGGCGTCGGGGGCAAACAGCGGACGAATCTGTTCGATTTTCGGATCAATGCCCGGGACATTACTCCTGCCCGACCGGCGTGCTGTATCATCAGAGCGTGGCTTGGCCGGCGGTTCGACCCTTGGCACCACCACCAGCGCATACGTCCAGTACGCCACCAACACGATGGCAGAACTGACGGCGATGCGGATCAAACGCTGCATGGGTGAACTACTTCGTGTAGGGCCGTATCACATCCGCCCAACGATGTTGTGCCTTGAGGATCATTTCGACCGTTTCGCGGATCGCGCCGTTGCCGCCTTGGGCTTGGGCGACGTAGTCGGCCGCGATGCGGAGTTCCTCGCAGGCGTCGGCCACGGCCACGCCCAACCCCACGGCTCGCACCACGGCCAAGTCGGGCAGATCGTCGCCCAAGTAGCAAACTTGTTCGACGCTTAGGCCCGTCTCGGCGAGAATCTCGTCCAGCGTCGCCCGTTTGTCGCCACTACCCTGCCGGACGATCTCGATCCCCAATTCGGCCGTGCGAATCTTGACGATCTGGGAACTGCGAGCGGTAATCACGCCGAAGCGATAACCGGCCTTCTGCCAAAGATTGACCGCCATTCCGTCGCGCACATGAAACCGCTTGGCCTCGATGCCCTGGTTGTCGAAGGCAATTCGCCCGTCGGTCAACACCCCGTCGACGTCGGAAAGGATCAACTCAATCGGCTGGCAAAGCGATTCGATGGACATGAAAGGGGCTAGGAGCTAGGGGGTAGGGCTTGGCGAAACACGAGGCTTGGCCGCTTCAGCGGCCACGACAATCCGCGTTCCAATTCGAACTCACTACACATGCGGCTTACTACACTACGTTTCGATCACGACCAGCGTTCGGATTGAACCTTACGCAGCGGCCGACCTCGGCAGTCCTGGCAAGCTTTGACGATCATCCAACCGCTCGCCGTCCTGCTGACCATCGTCCTGCTGCTCGGGCAACAGAGAAACTATGTCGGTAATGTCGATCAATCCGATCGGGCAACCTTGCTGGTCGACCACCGGCAACTCGCTGATCTTCCGACTTGCCATCAGGTTGACAGCTTCGGTCATTCGCGTGCCGTGGCAAACGGCCAATGGGCTACAAGTCATCACGTTGCCAACGACCGAATCCAACTCGCCGTCGCGGTGTTGTTCGAAAAGTCGGGCCAGGTCGCTATCGGTAAAGATGCCCGAGAGTCTGCCCTGGGCGTCGACCAGCATGGTGGCTCCCGTGCGTCGACCCGACACCCCCACGGCGACCAACACCTCGCGGACCGTTTTCTCGTCCGATGTCATGCGGCATTGGTCCAGCGGTCGCATGTGTTGCTCGACCTTGCTGAGCTTGCGTCCCAAACTGCCGGCCGGATGGAATCGGGCGAAGTCCTCGCGGCCGAAGTTCCGCATCCGGCTGGTCACCAACGCCAGGGCGTCGCCCAACGCCAGCATGGCCGTCGTGCTGGTGCTGGGGGCTAAGCCCAACGAACAGGCTTCTTCCAGCGAGCCCAACTCGATGCACACCGTGGCCGCGCGGCCTAGCGTGCTGCCGCGGTTGGCCGTGATGGCGATGATCGGCACACCCAATTCGCAAAGCGGCGGCAACAGGCGGACGATTTCTTCGGTCTCACCACTCTGAGAGAGCAGCAACACGACGTCGTCGCGATGCACGCGGCCCAAGTCGCCGTGTACCGCCTCGGCCGGATGCAGACAATGACTTCGCGTGCCGGTCGAGGCCAGGGTGGCCGTAATCTTCTGTCCGATCAGCCCGGCCTTCCCCATGCCCGAGACAATCACGCTGCCCTGGCAGTGGAACAGGTGTTCGGTGGCCTCGCAGAACTCGCCGCCGAGCCGCTCGGCCAGCGTGGCTAGGGTTTGGCTCTCTTGTTCGAGAATTTCGCGTGCGAAGCGAAGCTGCTGGACGGGGCACAGCGAACTTCGTCGAGCGTTCTTCGATTTGGTCATAATCCGTGTCGTCCTTGACTGATTCGGGGGCCAAAAGCGCATCCTGCGCGTAGGGGCGTGCCTTACGCTTACGGCTTCACCCAGACCACCCATCCGGCGGAGGCACTCCCCAGGGCAGGGAAATTGTAACCAGGACGCCCGCTGGCAGCAACCGAAGCTTGCCGCGACACGGCCGTTTTCAGACAATTGGGCCAGACGTCTTTACTTACCGCGTTCCCACCTTTTACGTAGGAACGCACATCCGGACGCTTCGGATCAGTCGTGGGCAGGAATCCCCGGAGTCCCTGCGGGTGGCCGCCTGCCCTGGCCGTCAGGCCTCGCCGCCGTGAGCTAACATTACTGTAACCGGGGCCGTTTTCCGTGGCCGGGCCCCCCTATCCGGCTACAATTCCTCGGCGGCGATGGCCTGGAACGCTTCTGGCGAATCCGGTAAAATTACCGGTTTATCGAGTTTACCAAATCCCATCTGTAGGGGTCTTTCCAAGAAAGCGTTTCAAAAACCGGTGCAGCGGTTGTTCGTTCAGTCGATGGGCGAACCCAGAATCGGATTTTGAAATCGCCCTTAAAACCTGGTTTCCGGCTACGGAGGCCCAAGGAGTGAAAAAGCGATGATCGTCACCACCAAGGAACTGTTCAAACACGCCTATGGCAAGTACGCCGTGGGTGCCTACAACATCAACAACCTGGAGCAGACCGTCGGTCTGTTCCGTGGCAACCTGGGCAAAGCGAAGACCAACGAAGAGCCGGCCGATGCCTCGACCAGCGCTCCGTTCATCGTGCAGATTTCTCGCGGTGCTCGCGGCTACACCGACAAGCGGTTCCTCGAAGCGATGATCCGCACGGCCGACCAGGTATTTCCCGAGTCGATCTTCGCCGTACACCTCGACCATGGCACCGAGGAAGCTTGCTACGACTGCATCGACAGCGGTTTCTACAGCTCGGTAATGATCGACGCCTCGCACCACGAATTCGCCGAGAACGTGGCCACCACCAAGCGCGTGGTCGAACGGGCACACGAGAAGGGCATCGTTGTCGAGGCCGAACTTGGCCAACTCGGCGGCGTTGAAGAAGACATTGTCGGCAGCGTTTGCTTGACCGAGCCGGACCAGGCGGCCGAGTTCGTCGAGAAGACGGGCGTCGACTCGTTGGCCGTGGCCATCGGCACCTCGCACGGCGCCTACAAGTTCTCCGGCAGCCAGTCGCTGCGGTTCGACGTGCTCGAAGAGATCCAAAAGGTCGTGCCCGAAGGGTTCCCCCTGGTAATGCACGGCTCCAGCAGTGTGCCCGCTGAATGGGTCGCTCGGATCAACAACGCCGGCGGCGCCATGAAGGGTTCCAGCGGTGTGGCCGAAGATCAATACCTGCCAGCCGCCAAGCTGGGCGTCTGCAAGGTAAACATCGACACCGACGGCCGTTTGGTCTGGTGTGCCGTTTACCGCGAGTCGTTTAAGAACACGCCGGAAGACTTCGACCCGCGCACCCCGGGCAAGCTGTTCATGCCCGAGTACGCCAAGTACATCATCCACAAGAACGACAAGCTCGGCTCGGCCGGTCAACTGGAAGGCGTTCGCGAAACCATCGGCGCCACGGCCTAGCGCACCAGGGAAGTCGGCGATTGGAAATCGGAGGTCGGAATGGTCAATACCCCCAGGTATGAAATTCCCAATCCGAAATCATAAATCTCCCTCCCCCTGACTCGTAATCACTAACCAACGAGTACCATGCCCACGCTTGTCGCGGGCATGGTCGTTGGTTTTTTTATTGCCAAGTTTCGGATCGTAACCATCAGGTGCTTGACGGTGATCTTCGAGTTGATGCAGTCGGCCCAGAAACGATGGAAGATTGTGAACAGGTCCAAACGGGTTTCGGCGGTACTCAAGGAATCCCCCCTAGCCAATGAAACCTGACAATCCACCTGCCGCCTGAGGAAGTCTCCCGTCAAGCTGCCGTACGAAATTCTTGATGATATTTCGCTGCCGCGGTATGCTGACGCATAGCTGAAGAGCTTGGTCGCTCTTTCCATTAGCGGGAATTCCCATGTCCGAGACTGTGCCGCCGGCTTCGCCGCCTGAAGGTCAGCCGTTTCAATTCCACCTGAAGCACCTGCTGGGGTTGACCGCCCTGGTGGCCGTGGTGTGTGCCGCGTTTGCGAGTTTGGGTGTTGGCGTTACGGTGGCAGCCGGCATACTGCTCTCGCTGTTGGTGGTCCTCGTGGCGGGGCTTGGTTACTCCAAGACTCGTACGGTTATCGCTGTTGTGTTGCTGCTGGGATTGTTGGCCGTGTTACTCCTTCCCGCATTCACCCCTTATCAGACGACAATACGTCGCGCAATTTGCACGAACCACCTCAAGCAGATTGCCCTCGCACTGCACAACTACCACGATCTGCACCACTGCTTCCCGCCGGCCTATATCGCCGACGAAAACGGCAAGCCGATGCACAGTTGGCGGGTGTTGCTTCTTCCTTACTTGGAAGAGGAAGACCTCTACAAGGCTTACGACTTCAGCGAACCCTGGGACGGGCCGAACAACCGTAAGCTGCTCGATCGATGTCCCACGATATTTCAGTGTCCTTCGGAGCGGAACGGCCGCGAACAGCCCTCCTCGGAGACAAGCTATCTGGCGGTGATTGGGCCGCACACAATGTGGCCCGGTCAGCAATGCGTGAAGTTCGACGATGTCCCCGACGGCTTCTCGCACACGATCATGGTCGTCGAAGCGGCCGACACGGGTATCCACTGGCTGGAACCCCGCGATCTGCACGTGTTGCAGATGAACCCGGCCGTCAATCCCGAACACGGGCAGGGTATTTCCAGTAAACACACCGGCAGGGCCAACGTAGCACTCGTCGACGGCGCCGTATTGATTCTTCCCGATACGGCTACCACCGAAAACATCAAGGCCCTGCTAACCCGAGATGGCGAGGAAAAGGTCGACTGGCAACAGCTACAGTAGCCCAGAGGGCTGTCGGATCCCTTCTGTCACGCATTCATTCGCCAAATCGTGAAGTTCAAAGCGGCGGCAAACGTGACCCAGGCGAGATAGGGCAGCATTAGCAGACCCGCTGTTTTCGAGCGAAACCAGAAGGACACCATCGACGCGGCAATGGCTGCCCAGAGCACGAGAACCTCGACAAATGCCAGGCCGGGACTCTTCAGCCCAAAGAAGAGACACGACCAGAGGACGTTTAACGCCAATTGAAGCCCGAACAGCGTCAACGGACGCCGCGCATCGGTCCCGCCGCGCTGTCGCCATACCAGCCAAGCCGCCACGGCCATCGCCAGGTAGAGCACCGTCCAAACAGGGCCAAAGACGCGGTCCGGCGGATTCCACGACGGTTTCGCAAGAGTCGCATACCAACCGTCGATCCGGGGCGTCGTGACGGCACCACCGATCCCCGCCGCCGTGAAGCAAAGGATCAACAGGACAATCAGCCCGAGCCACGGGCGCTTCGGCTTAATATTGGTCATTGAAGCCTCAGTCATTCCGGCTTCCGACCTCCGTTCACCCCAGCATTTCCCGAAACTGCTCGAACAGGTAGTGGCTGTCGTGCGGGCCGGCGGAGGCTTCGGGGTGGTATTGCACGCTGAAGGCCGGGTGTTTGCGGTGGCGTACGCCCTCGACCGTGTTGTCGTTGAGGTTCAGGTGGGTTACTTCGAGGTCGTCGGGCAGCGAGCCGGCCTCGACGGCGAAGCCGTGGTTCTGCGTGGTAATCTCCACACGGCCCGTCTGGTGGTTCATTACCGGCTGATTGGCGCCGCGGTGGCCAAACTTGAGCTTAAATGTCTTGGCACCGCAAGCCAGCGAAAGCAGTTGGTGGCCCAGGCAGATGCCGAAGATCGGTTTCTTGCCTACCAGGCCGCGAATCGTCTCGTGGGCGTATCCTAGCGGCTCGGGGTCGCCGGGGCCGTTCGAGAGAAACACGCCGTCGGGCTTCAGGGCCAACACGTCGGCGGCCGTCGCCCGACCGGGCACGACGGTCACCCGGCATCCCATGTCGAACAGGTGCCGGGCGATGTTCCACTTCATGCCGTAGTCCAGCGCCACGACGTGCGGCGCATCGGCGCCCGGCAGGCGGTCGCGATCTTGCGGTGTCAAGTGAGTCCAACTGCTTAGCGGCTCGCTCCAGGCGATGGGTTTTTCGGGAATCACCTCTTGAACCAGATCGCGACCGACTAGCCCTGGCGAGGCCTTGGCTTTGGCCACGAGGCTGGCATCGTCGAGATCGACGGAAGAGAGCACGCCGTTGAGCGCCCCGTGAACGCGAATCCGCCGCACGAGCGCCCGCGTGTCGATTCCTTCGATGCCGGGGATACCGGCTTCTTTAAGGTAAGTGTCTAAATCTCCGTCGGCGCGAAAATTGCTCGTTCGCCGACTTCGCTCGCGCACCACGAATCCCGACAGAAACGGCCGCCGGCTCTCGACATCTTCGCGGTTTACACCGTAGTTTCCAATTTCCGGATAAGTCATCGTGACAATCTGCCCGCGATAACTCGGATCGGTAAGGATTTCCTGGTATCCGGTCATCGAGGTGTTGAAGCAGACCTCGCCGTCGACTTCGCCTTCGGCGCCGAACGCTTGTCCCGTAAACACGGTGCCGTCTTCGAGTGCGAGCTTTGCGGTTTTCGTCATTGCTGGGTCTCAATTTACAGGTCACTTAAAGTCAGGTCGGCCACAGCCCGATATCGTGTAGAGTAATGGCTGTGGGTCTCCGGGCTTTTGAATACACAAGTCCGGTCAGCCTCAACCGAGGGCCCTTGTACCGGCGAGCAAGGGCCCTCGTTTTTTTCTTGCCGTATTCGCTTTTTAGGATCGACCGAAAAAACCTGCCGCTTCGCCGGGCCGTGCTTCGCGACGGCCCTCGCGTTTCCGCCTTGAAAAACGGTAAGATTTTTTTCGGGCCGTCTTTGGGATCGACCGAAAAACAACTTGCCGGTTTGCCGGACCGTGCTTCGCGATAGCCCTCGCGTTTTGCCTTGGAAGACAACCAGTATTTTTCGGGCCGTCCTTACAGCAACAGGCTGATAAGCGATGGGTAAACCCAACCATTATAGCTGCGAAGGCGCTGGTCGGGTAGCACTCCCGCTTGAGTGTGCGAGCAACGGTCGGCCGATGGCACCCGGCGATGGTTAGCAGCGATGTGCTCCGGCCGACGGCGAAGCAGCAAGCCGGCAGTCCCCCAACTCCTAGCCCCTACTTCTGCAAACAGCGGCCGATTTGCCGGACTGCTTGGCGGAGTCGGTTCTCATTTTCCACGAGTGCCATTCGCAGGTACCCCTCGCCGGCAGGGCCGAAACCTGCGCCGGGGCTGACGGCCACGTCGCCCTCTTTGAGCAGTTTCATGGCGAAGTCGAACGACGACATCTGACTAGCCCAGGGCTCAGGAATCTTCTGCCAGACAAACATCGAGGCCTTCGGCGGCCGTACCGGCCAACCGAGCCGCTCCAGGCCCGAACAGAGCACATCGCGACGGCGTTGGTACTCGGCCGCTTGGGCCTCGACTGCGGCGTCGGTGTGTCGCAGGGCCATGATGGCAGCGATCTGAATGGGCCGAAACATGCCGTAGTCGTAGTAGCCTTTGATCGTGGACAGGGCCCTGATCATTTCCGTGTTGCCGGCACAAAAGCCAATCCGCCAGCCAGCCATGTTGTAGCCCTTGCTCATCGTGGTGAATTCCACGCCCACATCGAGCGCGCCGGGGGCAGCAAGGAAGCTGGGCGTTTTGTAGCCGTCGAACGTGACGTCGGCGTAGGCCAAGTCGCTGATGACCATGAAACCGTACTTCTTGGCCAGCCGGACAATCTCCACGTAGAACTCAGGCTCGACGGTCGTGGCCGACGGATTGTGGGGGTAGTTGACCGTCAGGACCTTCGGCCGCGGCAAAATGTGGCGACAGGTGTAGTCGACGTTGGCCAAAAATCGTTCGCTATCGGCCACTTCCAGCAAAATGGCGTTGCCGGCCGCCAGGGCCACGGCATAGAGGTGGGCCGGGTAATACGGGGCAGGCACAATCGCGTTGTCGCCCGGCCCGAGTAGAGCCAAGCACATGTGGCTGAACCCCTCTTTCGAGCCCAGGCACACGACCACCTGCGACTCGGGGTCGAGCCTTACACCGTGTTGCTTGAAGTATTTGCTGGCCACCTCACGTCGCAATTGCAGCACGCCCATCGCCTCGGCATAACCGTGGTTTTTCGGGTCGCGAGCGGCTTCGGCCAATTTTTCGATGACCAGATCCTGGGGCGGATCGCTCGGGTTGCCCATGCCCAGGTCGATGACGTCGTCGCCCGCGCGACGTTTCTGGTACTTCAGCTTATTGATTTGGGCGAACAAGTAGGGAGGCAGACGCCGCACCCGATCGGACACGTCGATCTGAAAGGTTCCGATCTCTTGGCCGTCTTCCCGGCCGGGACTGATGGATTGCGGATCTTCACTAATAGCAGACATGTCTTTCCCCAACGAGAGCCCAATGTTCCCCGGCGTGTACCCCAGTTCGGCGATACGAAACTTCCAGCATACCGCGATCCCTTAGACAGGGAAAGGCGGCCAAAGGATCGGGCAATCTGCTACTTCGCAGCCAATTCTTCGGCCAGTAGCTCCCACATCGCTTCAAGCGATTGCGGAACCACCCGGACTGCCGCTAGGGCAGGCATGAAGTTGGTGTCGCCGTTCCAGCGGGGGACGATGTGCCAGTGAAGGTGCCCCGGCAGGCCGGCGCCGGCCGGGCGCCCCAGGTTGAGCCCCACATTGAATCCGTCGGGATTGATGAGCTTCTTGAGCACCCCAACCATCCGGGTGGTCGTCGTGGCGATCTCCAATTGGGTGGCCTCGTCGAGTTCGGCCAAGTCGGCCAGATGCCGCTGGGGAGCAACCAGCAGATGCCCGTTGTTGTAGGGGTAACGGTTCAGCACCGTCAGCGTGCGTTCACCTCGGGCAACCACTAGCCGCTGGCGATCATCACCTTCGACACCCCCCTGGCAGAGGAAGCATTCAGGGTCGGCCCCGGGCAGTAGCCCTTCGGAAGAAGTAGGCTTGGGCGACTGGTCGTCGCCTAGAATGTACCCGAGCCGCCACGGGGCCCACAGATGTTCGTAATTCATTTAAGAAAGCTCCTCGCTGGGCGCGGTACGCCTTTGGTCAGCAAGTCTAAACAACAACGCGAGTTAGGGCAACCCAAGCCGACGCCCGAACGGGTCACCGCCTCAAGTTGGCCGTTGCGGCCGGTCGACAATGACTGTAGTGGTTAAGCGACCTTTACCGCCCAGGCTGCCGGCGACGATGGCCATCAGACCTCGCCGACGATTGTGGTGCCGACTACAATGAGTAGTTCGCCGCCCTGCGAACCGGCCAGCCGGTGAAGCAGCAGCTTGCTTGCCGAAAACGGCTTTCCGTTCACTCGACTCCAACATCCCCAACGAAACTTCCCGACGACCTGCATCAACCGCTCATGGATTTTCGCGTCGATCTGAATGTCTTCCGCGGTCCCCTGGACCTGCTGCTCTACCTAGTGCGGAAGCACGAGGTGGAGATCACGGAGATTCCGATCGCAATGATCACGGACCAGTATCTCCAGTATTTGACCGTGCTGGAACAGCTCGACGTAAACGCGGTGGGCGACTTTCTGGCCGTGGCCAGCAAGCTGATCGAGATCAAATCGCAGCAGGTGCTTCCCCGGGCCGACGAAATCCAAGACGAGATGGAAGACCCGCGTCAGGAATTGGTGCGGCGGCTGCTGGAATACAAGAAATATCGCGATGCGGCCAGCTTGCTGGAGGAACGTAGTCGCAGTTGGCAGCAGCGCTACGCCCGACTTTCCGACGATCTGCCCCCACGCCAACGCAATCTGGCCGAGGAGCCGATCCAAGAGGTCGAGCTTTGGGACTTAGTCAGCGCTTTTGGGCGGATTATCCGTGAAACGCATGCCACGAAGCCGTCGAACATTGTCTACGACGACACGCCCATCCATGTCCACATGAGCAAGATCCACGCCCGACTGGTCACCGAAGGGCAGGTCACCTTTAGTAGCCTCTTCAAGCCGGGCATGCACAAGTCGACCATGGTCGGAATCTTCTTGGCCGTGCTCGAACTGGTTCGCCACCATCATGTGCGTGTGGAACAAAACGATTTGTTCGGCGAAATTTGGGTACTTCCCAGCCTGGAAGCGACCGAGCCGGTAGATTTTTCGCAGTACGACACGTATCGTGGGTAGTGATCGATTCTTGCCCGACCCAAGCCGCAATCCCTCCCACTTCTTGCCCTCCGCTCGCCTCCATGGTCAATAACCTTCCCGTCAGAACGCTCATCCACAAGGATCTTACTATTGAAGGCTATTCCCGCGCGGCCGTGCAAACGTACTGGCGGGTGCCGGAGTTGAAGATCGGTTTCGATCTGGGTGCGCAGCCTTGGTCGTTCATGGGCACGCCCACTTGGTTTGTTTCTCATACACATCTCGACCACATTGTGGCCCTGCCCGTCTACGTGGCTCGCCGGCGGATGATGAAAATGGAACCGCCGACGATCTACCTACCCGAGGCGGCCGTGGATCCCGTGCGTCGCATGCTTCGTCTGTTCAGTAAGTTGGATCGAGGCCGACTGCCTTGCGAGTTGGTAGCCACCAAGCCGGGCGATGAGATCGAGCTGTCGCGGGAACACGTCGTGGCAGTTTCGCAAACGGTCCACACGGTACCGTCGCTGGGATTCGTCGTTTACCAGCGTCGCCGAAAGCTCAAGCCCGAATACCACGGTTTGCCGGGCGACAAGATTCGCGACCTGCGACTGGCCGGCGAAGAGGTAACGGCCGAAATGCGCATCCCGCGTGTGGCCTACCTGGGCGACAGCGCCCCCGGCGGACTCGACCACTGCGAAGACATGTATCGGGCCGAGGTGCTGATCATGGAGCTCACGTTCGTGGCTCCTCGCCACCGCAAGGACAAGATCCACAAGTTCGGCCACATGCACTTAGACGACCTGCTCGAGCGCCGCGACCGCTTCAAAAACGAACTGGTCATTGCCTCGCATCTAAGCACACGCTACCATCCCAGGCAAGTCGTAAGCCACGTGGAAACGGCCCTGCCGGACATGCTCGACGGGCGGCTGCAGTTGTGGATATAGAAGTCGTTTCAAGACGGGTGTCGAGGTCGTTCGTTCAGCGGACATACGAACTCGAAGCCGGGGTTTGACACCACTTCGAGAAGAGTCAGCCGGGTTGCCGTTCGGCGTCCCACGCGGCTAGCAAGAGGTTGGTAGCCCGATCAATGTCTTCTTCGGACGTGTACCAGCCGAGGCTCAGGCGGATCGTGCCTTGGGTTTGCTGCGGCCGAAGCCCAATGGCGGCCAGCGTGGGGGTGAGGTTTTCGGAGCCGCTGTGCCCGGCCGTACCGGTCGAGGCGCAGAGTTCGGGAATGCGGCGGAGCATGTCGCGGCTGCTGACCTCGGGGAAGTTGAGCGACAGCGTGTTGGGAAGCCGCAGGGCACCAGCCCCGTTGACGGTAAGCTCTTCGCCAATGCCTTCCTGCAAACGCTCCTGCAACTGGTCGCGGAGCCGAGTAATGCGTTCGGTAAGGTCGGTCAGGCCTCCGGCGGCCAGTGTGGCCGCACGTCCCAGAGCGACTACGTGGGAGACGTTCTCCATACCGGCCCTTACACCGGCCTCTTGGCCTGCACCGTGCAGAAGCGGGTCGAGCGACACGCCGCGCCGCACATACAGGGCACCGACGCCTTTGGGGGCGTACATCTTGTGGCCGGAGAGCGAGAGCAGATCGACGCCCAGTTGCCGCACGTTAACGGGAAGCTTGCCCACGCTCTGGGCGGCGTCGGTGTGCAGCAAGACACCACGGCGGCGGCAGATATCGGCAACCTGGCGAAGCGGTTGCACGGTGCCGATCTCGTCGTTGGCGTGCATGACGCTCACCAGTACGGTATCGTCGCGGATGGACGTTTCGATGGCGTTCGGATCGACTACTCCGCGACGGTCGCAGGCAGCGATGGTGAGCCCGTAGCCCAACGATTCGAGCCACTGGGCCGACTCTCGCACGGCGGCGTGTTCGATGGCCGAGATCACCAGATGGCCAGCCGCCGCGGGGGCCTGACGCAGTAGAACACCTTTCAGCGCCAGGTTGTCGCTTTCGGTGGCGCCCGAGGTGAAGATGATTTCATCGCGGTCGGCGCCGATCAGTTTGGCCACGCGGTGCCGCGCGTCTTCGACAGCCTCGGCGGTAGCCCGACCCAGCGGATGCAATGCGGTGGGGTCGCCGTAGTGTTCGGCCAAGAAGGGGAGCATCGCCTCCTGCACGGCCGGGGCGATCGGGGTGGTCGCGTTGTAGTCGAAATAGATGCTCCGCATCCGTCTTCCCGTCCGCGCATACTACCACCGCCGAAACCGGGGGCCGTTTGTTGTGGCCCCCGGCTTCCGACGGTTGGAGTCTTACCTTGCGACACGCGCACACTCGGCGTGCTTAGCAGCCGCCCGCAGAAGCGATCCAGCCTGAAATCGGCGCCTCTCGGCCGGTTGCGATCGTGTCGCTATGAGTAGAAGCCATTTCAAAACTAGTGCCAAGGTCGTTCGTTCAGCGGACGTACGAACCCGAAGCCGGGTTTTGAAACCGCCTCTAGATAACTCGAATTACTTGCCGGCGCCGCCGGGTCGCTGAGGCATCGAGCCTGGGCGAACGCGCTTCTGCACGTCGGTTTCCAGCACGCCAAACGTGGCCTCATGGCGTTGCACGGTGAGGGTCAGAGCGTGCAGCATCCGCTTGGCCGTGTAAAAGTTGGTGATAATCCGCTGATTGATGGGGATCGGATGCGTGGGAACCCCAAACGGTTGCGGATTCAGTCCGAAGTCGATAATCAACTCCTCGGGCGTGCCGGTAACGCGGCAGAAATTGGCATACGTGGCAACGGCGCCCGCATCATCGATGTCGACCTGCACACGCTGCGGCTGTTGGGCTGCCGGCTGCGGCGAACTGGCCTCGGGGGCAGTCGCTTCGGTCATTTCTTCTTGTTCTGGCTTTTCGGGTTTCTCGGCCACTGATAACTCCTTGTGATGGTAAACGTACTTCAGTCCGAAGTGGAAACCTGATCTGCCGGACGAACCAAACTTGGCAATCCGGCCTGCCCGGATAGGAACTGAGTTCTCGTGCGTTGTCGCAGCACCGGCCCGAGCGACAACCTGCCCAAAGCAGGGCGGTTGCGGCGGAGCGTGCTCTCACGGCAAGTTGCACACTCAGGGCATACCCCGTCGGCGAACCATTTCCATGAACCACAATATAAGTATATACATCGTGCTATAAGGCGAGGGGCGTTGGATACTTCACGAATTCCAACAAAACCGCTATGTCCGACGTAACCGTACGTCCAATTCGGATTTTCCCGCAGAACCATTCCGTTGCACATCGGGTGGTCAACGGAGATTTTCTGCTTGTGGCGAATCTGCAAGCCAAAGGCCGACGTGCCAAAGCCCGCGCCTTCCACGTTCGAGCCGATGGAGCTATCGCTTTTTTACTCAGCTTGCCGCTTTTGCAGCTATGCACGGGAAGAAGACGAACGGTTACATTCTGAGTCGTAGATAATTTGTTATTGCCACGAAAAACACAAAAACGCAGTGCCTTGGGCGAACGCTTTCCAGGTCACTTTTCGTGACTTATCGTGTTTTTTGTGGAAGTCTTCTCCGCAGTATCCTCACAATAGGTTGGATCGTCTGCCCCGGTTCACGAAGGCTCGACGAATCCCAACGTTCGCCATTTTTTCATGGGCACAACCTCGGTGATCTTCAACGAGGCGATTTGACTGTAGGGGACGATAAGCTGCCGTGCGCCCAACGAATCGGGATTCTGACGTTCGATGAGCAGAAGTTCGTCGCTGGTAAAAAAGTCGGAAAACGGGATCTGTTCTCCAAAGTGCGTAACCAGCACACCGCGCCGAGGTGTACCCTGCGGCCACTTGCCGAACAGTCCTTTGAAGGATTGTGCGTCGTCCATAAGGCTTTCTGTTTCACCCGTCGGTCACCGCAGGACTATTGATGAGAGGGACGTCAAGCGGTGCGCGGTCGCAATGCGTCGTCGGTCTCGCGGTAGGTAACGTGACCCAATCTCTCTGCACACTTGCAGTCTGGGGTCGCCCTACACTCCCGGTGCGCTCTGCACAAGGCAGCAAGGGTGCCAACCAATCGGTGCTACCGCACCTTCTATCTAGACCCCGTTTACGTTGTTCGCTAATCTTTGGCAAAACGTTAACGATTTTTGAAGTTGGTTGCGCAAGGTACGCGTGTTCCGTTCATCAGGGATTCTACGGGAAACGCCCAGTCGCCGGAAGCCGGTGCGGCAGATTGATAATCTGACAGCTCAAACCTGCAAATAACTCGCCGGGCGGGGTCAAGCGGAACGATCTGTTGTGCCTCGCAAAGAGGAAATGTCTCTTGGGGGTGTTCTGCGACACAAAAATGTGGACATAATCTGACTTGTAGGTACAATGAGGACGGTCTTTTCTTTTCCGCGGATTTTCTCTGCAACAAACCACGATGGCTATCAACGAGCCAGTATCGTGAAGTGGGCCGTTTGTCCGTGCACGAAATCAAACGCCGTATTACAACCCGGCAAGGTTTTGTTTTTCCAACAAGTTTTTCGAGCGACCAGGAGAAGCGGTTTTTTGTCGTGGTACGGTGGCACTAGTGTGGCTAGCGGCCCGGCCGCCCGATGAACGTTTAATTGGATCGAAGCATGTCGCACAGTCTGGGCAGGTGTGGACGGCGTGGTTTGGCGTGGCGCCAATCCTTCTTTTGCCAGCGGCAACGTGGTTTCACGTTGGTCGAGTTGTTGGTGGTTATCGCCATCATCGGAATTCTGATCGCTTTGTTGCTGCCAGCCGTCCAGTCGGCCCGCGAGGCAGCACGACGGATGCAGTGTAGCAACAACTTGCGGCAGATCGGTCTGGCGCTGCACGGCTATCACGAATCGTTTCGTTCTTTTCCGCCAGGTGCCAAGTGGGGAAGCGGTTCCAACTACACGGACCTCAGCCTACACGTCTGGCTGCTGCCCTACCTGGAGCAGAAAAACACCTACGACAATATCGACCCCACGATACCGGTCTACAACGGAGTGAATCGGGAGCTTGGCAAACAGATTGCGTCTTTCCTCCTATGCCCCAGCGACGGTCGGCAACCCTACGACCCTTACAACGAAAGCTACGAGTGGCTGACCACCAACTACGTGGGCGTGATGGGGCCGGGGCGCCGCAGCAACTTCGTCGACTTAGAAGACTCACACTGCGGTAATTACAGCACCGATGGCATTTTTTACCCATACAGCGGTGTGCGAATCGCGCATATCCGCGATGGCACGTCGAATACGTTCGCCTTCGGCGAACGGTTCTACGAGTTGCGTGTATGGACGAAGGGTGCCTACTACGACGGTTCACCGACCTCGCACGTCTGTGTGTTTGCAGCCAAGAACATCCGTTGGGCGATCAACTCCGACCCCGAAGCCACCTGCTATCGGAATTGCTCGCACGGTGTCACCTGCCTGTTCAACGACCTGTTCTTCGGCAGCCGGCATCCAGGCGGAGCCCATTTCGTGATGGCCGACGGCAGCGTGCACTTCGTCAACGAAACCATCGACCTGACGCTGTACGGAGACATGGCTACCATCGCCGGTGTCAACGAGGCGCCCGCATGGGTTCCGTAACGTGCTTATTGACACCTGCATTGATAATGATCGCTTCGGAAAGTCGAACGCCTGGAAATCCAGGCTCCCGTTGGTCGCCTTCCGCTCATTGGCCATGCAGGCCTCAATAGAACGGCCTAAAAACAACTTCCCGTTTTCCCAGGCGAAACCCGAAGGCCGTCGCGGAGCATGGCCCGGCGAAGCGGCAGGTTATTTACCGGTCGATCCTTAGCCTTCCAGTCGGGTAGACAAGTCGGTACCCAAGGCCAGTGCGGCGTCGGTGTCGTCGTTGGGCGGCAAGACCAACGACGTGAGCCAATCCAGATAGTCCTCCAGCAACTCCTGCGGCCAGTAGGAAGGATCCTGCGAGTGGCGTTCCAGGAGGCTCTCGGCAAGGTGCGTGCATCGGGTGACTTGGTCCAGCGGGATTACCATCGAGGCCGACTTGATCGTATGCAACACTCGGGCCAATTCTCGCGTCAGCTCGGCTTGGCGGTCGCCATTGCCGAAGCGAACCAGCAAGGTCCGCAGATCGTCGCGTCGCGACACCAACTCGTTGTGGAACGTGCGCCACAAACGGTGATCGACCCCGCGCGGAGCCGGCGATTCCTGGAGGTCGTCGGCCAGCGTCGGTCTTTCAACGGCCGGCTCGGGATCGGCGGCAGGTGCGGGGGCGACCGGTGCCGAGGGAGCGGGTGTCGCAGCAACGGGCGCTGGGCTCGCCGATGGCAACGCCTGCGGTGTTTCCGCAGCGACTTCCGGTTCACTGGGCGCCGGTTCAGCCGAAACGGCAACTTCCTCGATACTCGTTTGTGCAACCGTGGTCACTTCACGCAGGGCTTCCGCTCGGCTATCGCGAATCGAAGCGGAAATCAACTCGTCGGCTAACTGCACCACCTTGTTCAGTTCCGGCTTGGCCACCTGGGCGTCGGCACCCACGGCTTGGCCCTTTTTGTGGTTGTCCGGCGTAATGATCGACGAATAGAGCAGCACCGGGATGTGCTTCAACTCCGCGTGATCCTTTACGCGTTTGGTCAGGTGGAACCCGTCGATCTGCGGCATTTCCACGTCGGAGATGATCAGGTCGCAAACGTCTTCGCGGCGGCCGTTGGCTTTGAGCATGCGCTGCATCCAGTCCCAGGCCTCGGCACCGTTGTCGAAGAAGAAGAGTTGGGTATAGCCGCTGTTGCGCAGCGTGTTGCCGATGGCCTCACGCACGGTGGGCGAATCCTCGGCCAACATGATTTTGAGTTGTTCGCGGGGAAGTCCTAGCGGGTTGTCGACCACGTCGGTGCGGAAATACTGATCGGTTACGTCGTCGAGAATCATCTCGAAGTCGAGCATCACGATCAAACGATTGTCGCACCGCGCCAACGCGGTAACTGGTGTGTGTGACAGCGCGTCTAAGCCCGGCACAGCCAGGATGTTTTCCCAGCTAAGGCGGTGGATCCGCTCCACGCCGTCGACCAGGAAAGCCGTTTGCTGCTGGTTGAAGTCGGTCAGAATCATATTCGATTCCGAGTGGTCGCTTGTCGCCTCAATGCCCAGGTGATCCAGCAACGATACGCACGGAATCACGTTGTTGCGGAGTTTGAACACGCCGCGGATCGAAGAATGTGCCCGGGGTAGCGCCGTGATCTCGGCCGTCGGCAACACTTCGCGGACCTTGGCGACGTTGATGCCGAACGTGTAATCCGCCACGTCGAAGACCAACAGTTCCAGTTCGTTGGTTCCGCTCTCCAGCAGAATCTCTTTGTCGAGGAGGATATTTGCCATTGTCGACATTGCGCACCCCTTGTGTCTGTCTGGAGCGTTCAGGAAACCCCACTCAACGCGGAGCCGAAAAACTTCGCCCGTTTTCTCTAGAGTTAAATCGGGCGTCTAGAGAACCTGGCTGAGGACTTTTCCACGCGTTAATACAATCGGTTCGTATCGCAAAACGGGACTACCACGGACCGTTCGGATTGCGCGGAGAGCGCCTATTAGCAGGAAAGCGCCGGGGGGGGCGGCCAGTATTTGAGACCGAAGTCTTTGCCGTACTCACACCAACGGTGTAAAACGACACAGCCCAGGGTCGCGCAGCGCACCCAACACCCTGGACTGTGCAACTGCTTCGCAGTAGGTGGGCGGACCGAGAATCCGACAAACATGCCCACGCTTGCGTGCGCATGGCACCCGGCGAAAAAGTCACCTGGCGAACGGCGCCTACTTCACCAACACGGCCGCGTCGGGCACGTCGTCGCCCTGGGTTACCGCCTGCTTGGCTTGGCGAAAATCATTGCCCAGCACGGCGATATCGCGAGTTTGCTTTCCTTCAACACGCAGCATGGTCGCCACGGGCTGAGGCGTGCGGTTGTCGTGAATCAAGGCGCCTTGCACGTTTTTCAGCCGTACGACGCAGTCGGCTTCCTCCGAGATGCCCGCCCGTAGGCCGGCCAGATCGAGATCGATCACGTCGTCGCAGACAATCGCCGGGCGGTGATCCGGCTTGTCGAAGTCGAGGTCGACGTTGTGCAGCCGCAGGTTCTTCACGTGGCGGCAGTAGAATCCATAGGCTGGCAGCTTTCCGAACATCCGACCACACGGATACGAGGCTTCTTTCTCGGACACTTCGCGCGTGGCGAGTTCCTTGGCACCGCCGCCGACGAAGTGCAGGCGGATATTGTCGAGCGTGATGTTTTCGGCGTAGTGGCCTTCGATACCGGTAATCGAACAGCCCGCGTCGCCGACCACACCACCCTGCACGTTGTTGATCATGACGTCCTGCAAAGCGCCCATACCGGGCTTCTCCTCGTCGGGCAACGGTCGGGCGCGATTGCCCAACCGGATGAAGATCGCCGCATGGACGTTATGCATCGTGATGTTCGAGATATTCACCCGTTTGAGCGTAGCACCGTCGACCATCATCAGTCCGATACCGGAGTAGCCCGAGTCGTAGATCGTGCAGTTGCTACACGTGATATCCTCGAAGCCGCCGTTCGATTCGGTGCCCAGCTTGAACGCGCTGGGGCTGGCACTGAGCACACAGTTGGTCACGGTCACATGCTGGCAGAGGCGATGGGCGGTGGCCTTCAGCACGATGGCGTCGTCACCCGAGCAGATATGGCAATTGGAAATCCGCACCCAACGGCAGCTATCCACGTCGATCCCGTCGCGATTCACCCCGATCTTGCACTTAATCGTGACGCCGTCGATCACCACGTCCTCGCAAGCCAGGTAGTGCGAAAGCCATCGGGCCGAGTTGAGGAACGTAACGCCCGTGACACGGACGTTCCTGCACTCGGCAAACCGCACGATGTAGGGCCGCAGTTTATCCCCATGGGGATTGGTATAGAACTTGCCCTGGCCGTCGATCGTTCCTCGCCCGGCGATCCCGATGTTTTCGGCCCCCTCGGCATAGATCATGTACTTCGTGAAGCGAGTGCTGTAGAGGTATTTGATTTTGGGATTGATGTCGGGATAGTCGTCCATGTTGCGGCTACCGAGCAAGGTGGCGCCGGCTTCCACGTAGAGCGTGACGTTGCTCTTCAGAATGATTGTCCCGGCAAGAAATGTGCCGCTGCGAAGGCAGACTTTCCCGCCGCCTTCGGCCGCACACGTGTCGACCGCCTTTTGGATGGCCGCCGTGTCGAGAGTTTTGCCATCGCCAACGGCGCCGAATTGGCGCACGTCGTAGCTGTCCTTGGAGGCCAGTGAAGTGTTCTCGGCAGCCAGAAGCCAATTCGGGCTGCCAGTCAGGCAGCAAAGAGCCAACCATCCGAAACACACGAGAGACCGAAAGTAGCTTTGGGTTGTCATGGCCGAAGGCTCCTTTGTCGGGTGGGAGAAGAAGGAGGGACTATACGTGCTGGATTTTCAACACGCAGCTACAGTGTGAGCTATCGGCCGGACGATGCAAGCTTTTTCGCGACCACGACAGCCCAATTTCCCGGAATGGGAGACGCTTTGTGCAAAGAAAAAACACAATGCGGCAGAGATAGATACCCCGACGACTCCACTCGGTCCCAAGCAGGAGCTTGGGTAGGAGAAAAGGGGCTCGCGAAAGGGTGAAGTGGCGAAATCGCGAAAAAATGACCATCTGTCTTTCGCGTCTTCGCGTTTTCGCGATCAAAAACAGAGTACTTGACGGATGTCGAAAGCGGTACCGGGTTCCGCGAAGCAGAGCTTCGCTCAAAGTGGATTCCCAAGCCGGAGCTTGGGAACCAGGAAAGAACTCACTCTCGCGCCGATTCCAACTTCTGATCTCCGACTTCCGACTTCTGCTCACCCCCTCCGTCGTCGTGCCCCTCGGCCAATACCTTTTCGAGATACTCGACGGCCAGGTTCAACTGCGGATCGACGAACGGCTCGGGCGGCTTCTCGGAGTCGCCGTCGGTCCGGCGGTAGATGTCCCGTTTCAGCCGGGCGATGCGGAGCTTGCTCTCTTCTTCCTCGTCGAGCTTCAGTTCAAAACCCTTATCAGGACTTACACCCCAATCGTCCTCTTCCTTGGCGTTCTTGCGGCGATGGATGTTTTTCTCGCTGGGGCGCCAGTAACTGGCCGTGGTCAGTTTCAGGGCACCGCGATTATCGTCCAACTCGACGACCTCCTGAACGGTTCCCTTGCCCCAAGTGCGCTGACCCACGATAATCGCCCGCTTGTGGTCTTGCAGACAGGCGGCCACGATCTCGCTGGCACTAGCGCTCATGTGGTTTACGAGCACGGCCATCGGAAAATCGGTGAACGTATCGCCGGGCGTAGCCTCCTCGGCACGGATGATGTGCCCGTCGCGCCCGCGTGTCGACACAATCACGCCCGACTCGATGAACGTATCGCACACGTCGACGGCCGCGTTGAGCAATCCGCCCGGGTCGTCGCGCAGGTCGAGAATCAATGCCTGCATGTCGTGTTCGACAAGCCACTCGAGCGCCTCGCGCAGCTCGCCGGCCGTGTTCTCGGCAAACGTATTGATTCGCAGGTAGCCGATCTTGTCGTTTCCTTCGAGGAAAAAGTTCCACGAGCCGTCGGCGTTTCGGGTGTCGCCCAGTACGGTATCCACCTGGATGATCGCCCGAATGATCGTCAACTCGACCGGTTCGTCTTCGCCTTCGTGTTGGATGGTAATGGTGACCGGCTCGCCGGGATCCCCGTGCATCAGGGCGACGGAGTCTTTCAACGACATTCCCTGGGTGCTCTTGCCGTCGATCCGCAGAATCTTATCTCCGGGGCGAATACCGGCCTCGTAGGCGGGCGAGCCGACCAAAGGGCTCATCACGGTAAGCTGATTGGTCTTCGGGTCGAGTCCCACCTCCATGCCCACGCCACCGAACTGCTGTTCGAGCGACTCGTTAAACTCCTGTAAGTTGACCGGCGGAATGTAGGCGGAGTAGTCGTCTAATTGGCTGACCATCCCCTGCATGGCCCCTTCGAAAAGGGCCTCTTCGTCGATCGGTTCGAGGTAGCGTTGCTCGATGCGTTCGATCGCGTCGGATAACACGCGCCCGGCGCGACTACTCTGCACGCTCCGGTAACAGACCAGCGAGACGAGACTTATCAGCAGCAGGGCAACGATATTACGACGGGGCATGGGAAATGCTTCCGCAAGGGTCGAGTGAGTTAGTTTACTGGTTCCCACGCAGAAACGTGGGAACGAGGGAATAACCAAATGTAAGTTATTAATCGTACCCCACGCTGCGGGTGGGCGACAAGGCCGTCCCACCGACCAACGAGTCCTTCCCTTCGTTTCCACGCAAAGTATCGCAACGAGCGGGAAACGGGTGTTCGCGCCGCGAACGACCTGCTTTTCCAGCCATTTTCCGGCATTTTCCGTTGAAAAACCCGCAAAAAGTTGACGGGCCGCTATGGGCGACCGACAATCCGGTCAGATTCCCCGCAATAAGGAGCACGCGATGTTTCACTGCATTTTGACCGTCCTTTTGGGTAGTGCCATTTCGCAGGTAAGTACTACGCTGCCGAGCAACGCCATCCCGCAAATCGATGTCGTCACTCGCCCCGAAGTCACTCGACCGGCAACGGCATGGCGGTTCGACGAGAACGCCCAAGGTTGGGCCCCGTTGCACGAATGTGCCTTGTCGGTCGACGACCATGTGCTGAAGGTCCAAGCGTCGGGCGACGATCCGTATTTCCATCGGCACGTCGATCTGCCCAAAGGAACGTACCTCGTGCGGTTAAAGGCCCGGAGCAAAACCTCCGGCGGCGGTTGCGTCTACTGGGCCACGCAAACCTCGCCCGGGTATTCGGAAGACCGATCCGCCCGTTTCCCGATGATCCACGACGGCCAGTGGCACGACTACACGGCCCGAGTCGAGGCCGACGACCGGCTAACCGGTTTGAGGGTAGATCCCGGCTCGGCTGCCGGAGTGGTAGAAATCGACCATGTCGAACTGGATGCCGTGTCGGTGTTTCCCGTGGCAATCCAGCAGATCAACGTGTTGCCCGACGAGGTCCAATTCGCGCTGGTCAACACGAGCGAAGCGAAGCAAACCATTGAGATCGATACAATACAACGCACATTCGACGCCGGTGAGCAATGGGTTTTGACTAAACCGCTCGATAAATCGCAGCCACTCGAAGCGGTGTCGCTCGTGTTGAAGGCAGCCGGCTTCTCGCCGTTTCGCCGTACGCTGTTCGTGCATCATCCGTCGGCCCAGGCCGAATGGACCATCCGCAAGACGGGGCCGCTTGAGTTGCAGGTGGGACGCAACGGCCGCATCGCCCGTATTTATCGCGACGGCAAGCTTGTGGCCCTCCTCGCTCCGATTGTCCACTTCGACGGCTTACTGCCCGAGCTTCATGAGGTAGCCCCCAAGCAGCCCCAACCGCAAAAGGCTAACGACCGCGTGAAGCCCGCAGCCGTACAACTGCAGGGCGACGGCGTGACCGTAAAAATCGACCTCGATGGCGACGAACTGGCAGTAACCATCGACAGCGAAAAGCCGTGCGAGGGACCCGTCGTGCGTACCCTGGGCGACCTGGAGCAAGAGCTGTTCGCCGGCTTGGAATACCTGGGCAAGGGCGAAACCAGCTCGTCGTTGCTCGACGTGGAAACCAACGAGCGGTTTCGCTTCGCTCCCGATCGGCTGAAGGTTACCCTGCCGCTGATGGCCGTTCGGACCGATCGGGCGTCGGTCGCTGTAACCTGGCGCGACATGCAATTGCAGCCCATTTTTGCCGTGCCCAACTTCTTCGACCAGACGCCGGACCATCGCATGGCGTTGCGGGGCCAACGGATCGAGGCCGTCGTTCGCGTCACCGCGGATTCGCTGGAAGACCAAATCCGCTGGGCCGTACAGCACAACGGAGGGCTGCCGCCGCTGCCCAAGGCGCCGCGTACCGAAGAAGAGCAATGGGCCCTCTGCCTGGCAGCTCTCAACGGTCCACTACACACCGAGCAAGGTTGGGGGCACTGCGCCGAAGACCACTGGGCACGCCATCCCTTTGCCGACCATGCGTCGACCATTTGGCGGCTGACCGGCCATGCGCCTGAACTGCCGCAACTGGTTCCCGGCGGGGCCCATATTCGCAACTCGGCCATTTATTTCGTCACGGGCAGGGCGCGACAGTGGCTTGATCACCAACGACGACAAGTCGACGATATCTTGCGTCGCCAGCAGCCCGACGGCTCGTTCCATTACCAGGGCAAATACACCCAAGGGCATTTCGAGGACACGGCCAGCGGCTATTGTGCGTTGCCAGCCATGCAGTTGCTGGAATACGCCCGGGCAACCGGCGACCGTAAGGCCCTGGCCGCCGCCTGCAAAACACTCGACTACATGCGCCGCTTCCGCACGCCGCGGGGAGCCCAAACCTGGGAACTCTCGCTGCACACGCCCGACCAATTGGCCTCGGCCTACTTGGTGTGGGCCTACGTGCGGGGCTACGAACTGACCGGTGACAAAAGTTACCTGGCCGACGCCCGGCGCTGGGCCCTCTCGGGCGTGCCGTTCGTCTATCTTTGGAGCTGTCATCCGACGATGCTCTACGGCACACCGCCCGTCTATGGAGCGACCAACTGGCAGGCACCGCTGTGGATTGGCCTGCCCGTGCAATGGGTCGGCGGCGTCTACGCCTACGCCCTGCACCTGTTGGCCCCACACGACGAGACGCTCGACTGGGACCATCTTGCCCGAGGAATTCTCATTACGGCCGAGCAAATGCAGTATCCCGACGGGCAATGGGTGGGCTTGCTGCCCGACTCGCTCGAACTGACACAACAAGAGCGTCGGCCGTGGCGGATCAACCCGTGTGCCCTGGTTTCGTTGCGTCGCGTGCTCGACGGCAAGCTCGACGCCCTGGCGGTGGCCATCGACGGCGACCACCGCGTGGTCGCCCCCTTCCCCGTCACTCTGGGCAACGGCACGGCCGAGATTGACGCCCAGCCCGGGGTGAAGTACCAGGTGCTCGTCGACGGGCAGCGCATTGTCGACGTCGAGAGCCAGGGGCACGACGTTGTGCGGCTGGGGCAACCGTAGTTGAACCGCCGTTTTGCACCCTGGCAGGCGTGTTGTCCGGTTCCACCGTCTTGACGCCCTACCAGCATCGACAATAATGGCCCTCACTCAGTCCGGGAAGAAAACCTCCCGGCGCAACAAAGGGTGAGAAATGGTGGAACGTAACAACCCAGCTTGCTGTCGGCCGCAACAGGCGAAGCCGTCGCCGCTTTCGGTGTTGTGTTCCTGCCAAGCGAAACCGCGTACCGACGGTTCGTCCGTGCCACAACAACTGCGTCCGCACCGGTATTTCGGCCGAACCGTGTCGGTATGCCCGGAGTGCAAGCGGCCGATCGGGGCGAAACTCGTCGAGCGCGACGGCAAAGCGTATCTCGACAAGCATTGCCCCGAGCACGGGGCGTTCTTGTGCTTGGTGAGCACCTGCTTCGAAGACTACCTGGGAGTGCGAGCGCCGATGATTCACGGTCGGCTACCGCAGGAGTTTTCGACCGAGACGAAAGACGGCTGCCCGCTCGACTGCGGCTATTGCCCTCAGCACGAGCAACATGCCTGCATCGGCCTGATCGAGATCACCGATCGCTGCGATTTGCATTGCCCGATTTGTTATGCCAACCGCGCAATCACCGACGACATTAGCCCGTCGGATTTTGCCAGGCGGCTCGACACGCTGCAACGCGTCGAAGGCAATCTCGATATCGTGCAAATTTCCGGAGGAGAACCGACGCTTCATCCGCAGTTGTTCGACCTGCTTCGCGAGACGCGTCGGCGACAACCAACACGGATTCTGCTGAACACCAACGGGCGAAGAATTGCCAACGATCCGGCGTTTGTTGCTGGGCTTGCGGAATTCAACGACGTGCTCGACGTTTACTTGCAGTACGACGGTCCATCGGCCGCCGCCGGACAACGTCTTCGCGGTGCCGATGTTCGCGAGGAGAAAGAACAGGCCCTTGCCCATCTCGCGGCCAAGCAACTCAACACGATCTTGGTAGCCACCGTTTGTCCGGAGAATTTGGCCGATGTACCGGAAATTCTGCAATTCGCCGCAAAGACCCCGATCGTCACCGGAGTGACTTTTCAAGCCCTGGCGTTTTTTGGCCGGGCCGAGAGAGGCGACTCCTCGCAGCGTGTTACGTCGAGCGATATCGTCGACGCATTGACCTCGGTCGCGTGGCTTCAACGTTCCGACATTTTCCCCCTGCCTTGTTCGCATCCCTATTGCACGCAAATCGGCTATCTCCATTGCCGTAGCGGTCGCGATCCGTTTCCGCTCATCCGATTGGCAAATCATCACGATGTTGCGCCGGTGCTACAAAATCGGCTTTCTTACGACTCGTCGATGTATCGCCAATTGCTGCCCGCGCTGAAGTGCATTGCCCGAGGGCGGCGTCTGAATCTTCGTAATCTGCGTGGTGCCTGGGCGGCCCGACGGTTCTTCCGCAACGCCACCAAGGCCCACTGGCGAGGCGAGAAACTGTTGCGAGTGATTGTCAAGCAGTTCATGGACCCCGAGACGTTCGATGCATCTCGGGCGACACGCTGCTGTATTGCCGTGGTGACCGACGACGACCGCATGATCCCCTTTTGCAGCTACAACACCATTCACAGGGCGGCAGAGCCGCCAGCCAAACGGTGCTACCGCACCCAGCCAGGAACCCGCTCCCGTTAGTCGCTGATCTTTGTGAAAAACTTAACGATCCTTGAGTTTAGTAATCCAGAGGACGGCCACGTGTATCCCGAGATTAACATCTTCTCGGCGACGTTGTCCAGCTACTCCGTGATGGTGGCGCTAGGTCTGCTGGCGGCCGGAATCGTGAAGATTGTGTTCCCGATGCCGGGTGTCGAACCGTCGCATCGCGAATTCGTCTTCTTTCCGGCATGCCTGGGGCTGTTTGTTGGTGCCAAAATTCCCGTGTTGCTTAGCTACGGCCTTCGGCCAGAGTTCGTCACCCACGGCAAAAGTATGCTCGGTGCCCTGTTGGGGGCCTATCTGGCCGTGCGTTTGGCCAAATGGCGGAAAGGCATGCACTGGGTGGGCGGCGGCGACGCCTACGTTCTGCCGATCAGTATCGGCCTGGCCTTCGGTCGCGTGGGTTGCCTGTTGAACGGATGTTGCTGGGGACGAAACGGCCTGCCGGTTCCGGCCTTCGAGATCGCGTTTCATCTGGCTGCGTTTTGCGTGTTCGTTGTTTTGCGCCGTCGTCGACTACTCGCCGGCCGGTGGTTTCCCCTTTATATGTTGTCGTATTGCGTGTTTCGGTTTGCCATGGAATTCCTGCGTACCGAGCCCCGGGTATTCTTGGGGCTGACCGTCTACCACCTTCTGGCCATGGCGGGTATCCTGGTGTTTTCTTGGGAACTGCTGTCGCGCCGCCCGCTTCAGGAAACCGTAGGCTATGCCGGTTCGCACGCTCAATGACGTATTGCCCACTCTGGTTGGCCAATGGGAATACCTCGTGCTTTTCGTGGCTGCGGCCGCGATTCTTTCGAGCGTCGCGATTCGGTTCTCTGAAAAGGGGCAAGACGGCCGCCGACCCGTCACGCGCGAACGTCACCTGATGGCCACGCTGACGATGACGCTCTTCTTTTTCGGCATCTATTACTTGGGACGCTTGGGAGTAGGGCGTCTGGATATCTCGCCGCCGGCGGAACTTGCGTCGAAGATCGCGGGTTGCGTGTTGGTGGTCGCCGCAGCGATTGTCAATCTGGCCGCCCGCTGGGTAATCGGTCGGTATTGGAGCGACCAAATCGAAATCCAAGAGGACCATCAGGTAGTGCGCCAGTGGCCTTACAACTGGGTGCGGCATCCGATGTATAGTTCGCTCGTCTTTTTTGGTGTCGGCATGGGCCTGTTGGCCGTCAATCCGCCGGTCATCGCCTTGACGCTGCTTGCCTTCCTGCCGGCCATGGCTTGGCGTGCAAAGCGAGAAGAGGCAAACCTCATGGTCGCATGTAACGAGCAATACGCGGCCTATTGCCGGTCGGTTCCGCGGATGGTACCTCGCCTGCCGGAAGGTGTCGCCCGGGTGGCACGCGGTGGGCTGGGCCTGATGCAATTGGCCGGCATTTGGACCCGACAACTCGACTTATTCCTACTCTCCGCGGTGCTAACCCTGGGGCTTTCTTTTGTGATGCAGCGAGAAGACTTCCGCATTGCCTACAAGATCAAGACCGCGATGATCCTCGTGCTGTGTTCGCTGGCAGCCTACGACGGCCGACTCTTTGTGTTGCTGTGGATTCCCGTGGCGGCATCGCTGATGAGCCTCAGCGGACAATGCCCGGGCACGCTTCTGGTAAGGCTACTACAAAAGGAACACGACGATGGAAAACCCCTTTGAGTCTCCCCAAACCCCGTTGAACGAGCCTGGCAAATTCAACGACCGGGGCGAGATGGCCAGTGCGATCGGTCTCGGAATCTTGGGTTTTATCACAGCCGGAGTGACTACCAGCATACTGGGCTTTTTGCTGCTGTCTTTACTTGGAAACCTCCTTCCTGACTATGTTGGAATAGTGATCGGCGCGGGATCGCCGGTAGTGGTCGGACCTCTGGTGGGAATCGGTTACTGGCTATTAACTCGCAACCATTTCCCAGCCTTTGGCCGAGGCGCGTTGGTTTTCAGCGTGACAAGCTTCCTGACAAGCGGTGGCTGCTTGCTTCTGGTGATGGCATAGATCGGTATCCGTTCCACAAACCGCATCTTGGCGCGTGTGATAATCTGAAGTCGGGCATGATTACCGAACTTCAGGAGACTTGTCATGAGTGCGAGGAAGGATCGCAGGGACCTGCGAAAGGAGACGATGTGGAGGGAGTTGGTGCGTCAACAGGGGCGAAGCGGAGAGACGGTTCGGGAGTTTTGTCGGCAAAAACGGCTTAGCGAGGCGTCGTTCTACGCCTGGCGGCGCGAATTGAAACTCCGTCGCCAAGAGAGCGAACCGCGCCGGGCTGCAGAGCCCTTGCCCCGTCCGACGTTCGTGCCGGTGGCGCTCGCCGATCCGCCCGCGACCGCCGCCATCGAACTCGTCTTGCCAAGCGGTGTCGTGTTGCGTCTGCCGGCGACAACCGACCTGCCCCGGGTTGCCGCGTTGGTGGCCGATCTGGAACGACGCGCATGTTGAGTCTCTCCTTGCCGTTGGACGTGTACCTCTGCGTGCCGTCGGCCGATATGCGGCGAAGCTTCGACGGCCTGATTCGCATGGCCGAAGAACATCTCGGGCGCGATCCGCTGCGCGGCGGGCTGTACGTGTTCCTCAACAAGCGACGCGACCGCGTCAAACTGCTCTACTTCGACACCGACGGACCGGCCATCTGGTACAAGAAGCACGAGGAAGACTACCTCCAATGGTTCATCTTTACAGAAATCGGCGGCTGGTCCTATAATCTCGTTGGCTGGTCTGCTACGGCTGGTTGAGTGGATCGAAGTCCACCAGCAAGTGGTCCAAGGAGGTGACCCATGTCCAGAATCGTCGCACTCGTTGCTCCCCCCCGCGCCCACGGCTTGTCGAGCGGTCGTCGCTCGACCAGTTCTGGAACCAACTGACGGACGAACAGCGTCAACAGACGCTGGACACGCTCAGCGGCATTGTGCTTCGACAACTCGGCGCACCTCGCGGCGTCCAGGAGGTGCATGATGACCGCTCATGATTTGAGTGGCGTAGATCGCGACGAGCGACCGACGCCTATGTCTGCTGCCGCCACCAGTCCGCTGGGACTGCGAGCAACGTCGAAAATTCGCGACCTGCATCTGGATCGACTGGCGATGGTGTATGTGCGGCAGTCATCGCCGCAGCAAGTGCTGGAGAATCGTGAATCGCGCGAGCGGCAATACGCGCTCGCGCATTTCGCACAACGGCTGGGCTGGCCGGCGGAGCGTGTCGAAATTGTCGACCAGGATCAAGGTCAAAGCGGTAGGACAGCCGAGCATCGGACAGGCTTCCAACGCTTGATGACGGAGGTAAGCCTGAGCCACGTAGGTATGGTGTTGGGATTGGAACTCAGCCGGTTGTCGCGGTCCAACAAGGACTGGCATCAACTCATCGACGTGTGCGGCATTTTCAACACGTTGTTGTGCGAGCAGGACGGCGTCTATGATCCTGTGGACAGTAACGATCGTCTCCTGTTGGGCATGAAGTAACCTCCTTCATAAGGCACAAGGTTCAACTTTTGGCCTTGTGCGGCCTGCGCATCTTTCCTTTCCTGCGACTCCATCCTCGACTCCGCACAACGTATCCCACGGTTTGTCTGTTATACGGAAGCCCTTTGGCACTTTTGAAACCTTCCTTGTTGAGCATTTTGGCGATGTCTGCGTAGTCATGGGTGGGCAATAGCTCTTGGATACGTTTTACTGCCTTGGGGGGAGTTTTCGGCGCCCAGACTCCCACTTGCAGACGGTCGACCTTGATCGAACTGTGAGCTCCCGTGTACCATTCTACATCAATGAGAATTTTACCGGCGTCGCTTACGCCGTCCAAGTGAACCCGCCTGATGAGTAAGCGAAGCAGGGTCTTACGTTCTTCCATGGTGGTTGTTGACGCACCCCAGACGCGTTCCAAATTCTCAGATAGGTCTTGGATCACACGACGATCGTGGTCACAGACACAATGCCCGGATTGACGCTCGAAGGTGTCTCGCTGCTGCTGCAAATGCTCGCGTTGATGAAGGGCCGCTTCCCAGGCTGCTTCCAATTCTCCAGCTACCAGCCGGTTCTCAGGGTCGGCCGATTCGTAACGGCGGCGAGCCAGCTCGACGTCATAATCGGCCTGTTGAAGTTGAAGCTCCCACTGCCGAAGCGTTTCTTGCCTCTGGTCTTCCAACTCTTCCATCGCTCGAAGAGCGATTTCAATCTTCGCAGGTGAAACCGCGTTCAAGAACAATTCGGCTATGGCCTCGTCAATTCCACGAGTGCTCATCGGCTGGCATGGCGTTTGGCCATGGCGAACATACTCATAGACGCAGGCATACCCTGGGGCGCGATGCTCTTTGGTCGAGTAATGGTAAATGCGCATCTTCGCACCGCAGCGCCCGCAGAAGACGATCCCCTGCAGAAGAGCAGCCCCTTTGCGCGGTGCTCCGCAGCTTTCATGGCGATACCAGTTCGAGCGGAGTAGACGCTGGTTCTCCACAAATTCTTTCCAAGTAATGTAGGACGGATAGACTCCCTGAAGACACACGGTCCATTGCTCAATCGGCTTGGTATGTACCTTCGCCTTTCCTGTGGTCGGCGAACGGTTGAAGGAATCGTACTCATATTGTCCGTACACATAGGCTCCAGCATAGATGGGATTGTGGAGCGTACGCATAAGGTCCGAGAAGTCGGGTTCCTTCCAGATCGTCTGCCCGTGACGGGGTCCGCCCCAGATCTTCCCGGGGATTTTGAGCTTCTCATCCACCAACCGCCTCAAGACTCGTCGGGCCACTTTCAACTGCCTGAACAAACGGAAGATGTAATTCAGACGCGACTGGACTTGTCGATCAGGATGCTTCCGCACCTCTCCGGATTCCGTCCTTACGAAACCTACTGGAAGCGAACGGTTCAACTCGCCTCGCCGGGCCTTGTTCCATCGTCCCTCATGAAGACGACATCGTAGGGTAAACATCTCTGCCTCAGAAATCGTCCCTTTTACCCCAAGCAACAACCTGTCGTTAGGTTCGCGTGGGTCGTATATTGCCGTCTCGTCGCCGAGGAGTGTCTGGGTAATGACGCATATCTCGACCAGGCGATGCCAGTCGACGGAAGAGCGCGCCAAACGCGAGGCCTCCAACGCCAAGACGATGCCAACCTGACCTGCCGCAATCTCCGCCATCAACTTCTTGAACCCATGGCGATGCACTGAACCAGCGCCGCTTCGCCCTTGGTCCTCGTCGATTGTCTCCACGCTTTTGGCGGGCCATCCCAAGTCTTTGGCCCGTTCGATCAACGCATATTGACGCTGCCGACTCTCTTTATTGTTGCGCACCTGGTGAGAACCAGACTGTCGTACGTAGACGACAGCCTGGCGTCGCAAATGCTCCGGCTTGAGTTTGGAATAGACACTTCCTCCGATCATGGCTCACCTCCTTCTGTTCCATCAGCCTGGCATCTGAGAACTCGAAGGATCATCCGCGAGAAGCAGCCGCCGAAGCACGCTCGGTCCTTTTCCGAAAGTCGAAACCACAACTGAGGAGGGACTACTTCTTCTTGCGCGCTCTGTGAGTCGCCTTGGAGCGACGACATGCTGAACGCTTCTGAATTGCTCGGCTCAGATGGGCCACTTCGACCAACGCGGGTACAGTGACTTCCAGGGTGGTTGTCGCCGAAAGATCCTTGGTTGGCAGATCCGTTCAGGATGCCGGGACTACCGCCCGCAAGCCCGACAGCAGTGATAGCACTATCCATGGTTTTCCCTCCCTCCAAAACACATCACGAACCGATCCACAATTGCCACCCGCCTTGCGACGGTGCTTCAGAATTCTTACGTGATTCGGGAGAGAAGGTAGAACTTGTGTTTTATGAGCCACGTCTCAAGGGCGCCATGAGCGAGTTCGAGTTGGTGACGCTACGGAATCGCTTGCTTCGCGGCAGCCGCAACAAAGCGGAGCGGGGCGAGCTTTTTCTTTCCATTCCGGTGGGATACTTCAAGACGCCCGCAGGCGAGGTCATCCAGGAGCCCGACGAACAGGCGCGAGATATGATCCGCCTGGTGTTTGAGAAGTTCCAGGAACTCGGTACCGCCTACGCGGTCTTTCGTTACCTGATGCAAAACGATTTGCCCTTGGGCTTTCACCGTCAACGGGGCGGACTACCACCGTTTCCTGGCCAAGCTGCCAGAGACGCTCAGCAATGAGGATCACCAGCGTATTCGATCCCTGTCCGACAGCGTCGCGACACTCTGGCATGCCGCGGGTACGTCGGCGCTGGATCGCAAAGAGATCGTACGTTGCGTGGTGGAACGTGTGATCGTTGTGCCGGACAGAGCATCGGAACTGAACGAGGTGGCAATTGTCTGGCAGGGTGGCATGACGACCCGGCACCGCGTCGCTCGCCCCGTCGGCAGCTACGTGCAACTGAAGGACTACCGGCGTCTTACCAAACGAATCCGGCAACTCCATGGCGGCGGGCTCCACCTTGGGCAGATCGCCGAGAAACTCAATGCGGAGGGCTTCGTGCCGCCACGGCGACGCGGAGTCTTTACGAAGAACAGCGTCGGAACTCTAGTACGGGATCTGGGACTTGTGGGAGAACTGTTTCGCGATGATCTCCTGAGGAAAGACGAGTGGTGGATTCCTGATTTGGCTCGCAGGCTTGGAGTTATCACGCAGAAGATCCACTACTGGGTGAAACAGGGATGGATCTCTTCGCGTCGCACCCCATCTGGAAAGCACTGGATTGTATGGGCGGACAGAGCCGAACTTCGTCGGCTTCAGCAACTGGCAACGCATAAGAACTCCTGGATCGCCGCCCGGCGTCCGGATCTAGTCATTCCCAAGAAGCGTTCCACACGATAACTTGAGAGGCGACAGACGATGGGCCCCGACCTCGTTTTGCCGCCCGGAATTCCTATAACGGGGTAAAAACGAGGGTATTGTGATGTCAAGCTCAAGCGGCTCGAAGAGGGAACCTATCAATTGCCGGCCGTCGACGCAGCAACGCAACAGGTCAGGCTTTCGCCCACCGATCTGGCGTTGCTGCTGGGAGGCATCGATCTGGCCAGTGTCAGGCGCCGAAGACGCTATCGAGGCGTGGCTGAGCCATGATTGGCACGTGGTGGTTTTCACGATCCCCTTGCGGAAAAATCCCTCCCTTGCGGCAGAATCCCGGGGAACCATTTTGCGAGTCGCTACGTCTAGAGAAACATGAGCACGGATGTCCCTTCTCTTCCGAACGACGTGGCGACCTTGAAGGAGCTTGCCTCGCAGCAACACGCCACGATCATCGAGCTGCGGCGCGAGCTCGAACAACTAAGGCACTATACGGCCCAGTTGCTGCGAAGCCGCTACGGGCCGCGTGGCGAGAAGTGCGCCCCGAACCAGTTGGAGCTGTTCGACGGCGGCGACCTCGGGCAAGAAGTGCCCGAGCAAAGCGAGGCATGCGAAACGCCCGCCAGGGGACACGTGCGTCGGCGCGGCAAGCGGAAGCCATTGCCTGCGGATCTGCCGCGTGAACAAGTCGAACACGATCTGGCGGAAGACGAAAAGCCCTGTCCCTGCTGCGGGGAAGTTCGGCAGCGAATCGGCAGCGAAACGAGCGAGCAATGGGAGTTCGTGCCGGCGTCGCTGAAGGTGATCGAGCACATCCGCTACAAATACGCCTGCTGTCACTGCCAGGAGCACGTGTCAATCGCTCCGCCGCCGGCCAAGCCGATCCCCAAGAGCGCCGCCGGGCCCGGGCTGCTCAGTGCCTTGGTGGTGGGCAAGTGGTCCGATCACCTCTCGCTGTATCGGCTGGAGGACGTGTTTTTTCGGCACGGCGCGGAAATCTCCCGGGGCACGCTCTGCCGCTGGGCGGCCGCCACCGCCGAGTTGCTTTCGCCCCTGTATGACCTGATGGTCGAACGGGTGCGATCCTCGCACGTGATTTGGACCGACGACACGCCGGTGAAGGTTCTCGATCCGGCATTGCCCCACTGTCGCACGGGCCGGTTCTGGGTCTATTGCGGCGACGGGTGCAATCCGTACTCGATCTACGAGTACACGGCCAGCCGAAAACGCGACGGCCCGGTCAGGTTTCTGGAAAGCTATCGCGGTTATCTTCAGGCAGATGCGTTTTCCGGCTACGACGGGATCTATGCCGACGGCCAGGTACGGCAAGTGCTCTGCTGGGCGCATGCGCGGCGAAAATTCTTTGACGCCCAGACTTCCAAACCGGAGGAGGCGCAAGTGGCGTTGGCTTACGTGGGACGATTGTACCGCGTCGAACGCGAGGTGAAACAGCACACCGGACAATTCGACTTCGGCAACCCGGCCGATCGCGAGCGTTGGCACGCCCTGCGATGGAAAAGGCGTCGCGAAAGTTCACTGCCGATCCTCGACCAGTTTCACGCGTGGCTCGAAGGGGCCCGGCATCGCGTGTTGCCGAAGAGTCCCATGGGCCAAGCAATCGGTTACGTGCTGCCGCGTTGGGAAGGCCTCAAGCGGTACTGCGAAGAGGGCGAACTGTCGATCGACAACAATCTGGCCGAACGAACGTTGCGAGCATGCGCGATCGGGCGGAAGAATTGGACCTTCCTGGGCAACGATCACGGCGGCCGGGTCGCGGCGATCCTCTACAGCTTCACGGCAAGCTGCAAAGCCAATCAGGCAGAGCCGTTCGCCTATCTCCGCGACGTCATTCAACGGATGGCCGAGTTGCGCAACACCGAAGGCCATTCCCAGACCACCCTCACCCCGCTACTGCCCGACCTCTGGCTGAAGTCCAACCCCAATGCCTACCGCCCCTGGTCCCGCTGATCCCTCAGCCCCCTCAACCCCGCCGCGAAATCCAATGCGGTTTATGAAGCGGATACATAGATCGCGTTTTTCCTGGTTCCCAAGCTCCAGCTTGAGAACCCAACTCCGCGAAGCTCCACTTCGCTGAATTCGAAGCAGAGCTTCTGGAAAGTGCGCTGCCAAGCCGGAGTTTGGGAACGAGACAAGCGGGTTGGTCCCAAGAAACAGCGGGAGGCGTCTTCCGTCGCCGACTTGCGAGTCGAGTGCTCGTAAGTCGACGTCGGGAGACGCCTCCATGGTTTGTTTTGCAGCCGTTCTGACCGAGCGACTTAACGCTTGGAGAACTGGGTGCCACGCCGGGCGCCACGCAACCCGTACTTCTTCCGCTCTTTCATGCGGCTATCGCGGGTCAGCAGGCTGGCGTCGCGCAGGGCGTCGTCCAAATCGGGGTTGTGCTTATTCAGTGCCCGGGCGATTCCCAGCTTGCAGGCGTCGGCCTGGCCGGTGTAGCCGCCGCCACCGACACGGATGTCAATGTCGATCTGCTCTTGCAGATTGGTGGCCTCGAGCGGGGCCATTACGGCGTTGCGGCACTTCAGCGAGGGGAAGTATTCGTCCAGCGGACGCTTGTTGATGATGATCTTGCCCTCGCCGGGGCGAATGCGAACTCGGGCCACGGAACTCTTGCGACGTCCGGTACCCAGAATATCGGTGGTGGCTGCCATTACTGTTTCTCTCGTAACGTTTTGACGATGTGCGGTGGTTTACTTCTTCACGGCCAGCTCAAGCGGCGTTGGCTGTTGCGCCTGGTGCGGATGCTGGTCGCCGGTGTAGATTTTCAGCTTGTCGAGCATTTTTCGGGCAAGCTTATTCTTGGGCAACATGCGGCGGACGGCGTCGTGAAGGATCAGCTCCGGCTTTTTCTCCTGACGCTTGCCGGCTGTTTCGCTCCGCAGACCGGGGTAGCCGGTGTACCAGGTGTAGGTTTTTTTGTCCCACTTGGCTCCGGAGAAGACGATTTTTTCGACGTTGGTCACGATGACGAAATCGCCCGTGTCGACGTGCGGCGTGTAGGTCGGCCGGTGCTTGCCCATGAGGATCACGGCGATGTCGCTAGCCAATCGGCCCACCACCTTGTCAGTGGCGTCGACGAGCCACCATTTCTGCTCGACCTCGCCGGGCTTGGCCATGTAGGTCTTAATTGTAGCCATTTCGAATTTCGCTCAACCAGTGTTGTCGCTCGTGCAGCCGGGTCGCTTACCGACCCCTGGCACAGCGGAGGAACTTGTTTCCAGCCCCGGGCTTGGATCCGCGGAACTATAAGTTTCCGAGGTAAGTCTTCTGGAAACGCCGGGGAAAACGTTCGTTTTCCGCGACCCAGGGCTCCCATTGGTCGCCCGTTCCGGTCAACTACCCCAGATTTTGGCAAATACCAGGGTTCGGGTCAGGTCCCTAGAGGCAACCACTCACGCGGCAACGCCCCCCGACCCCACCTCAGAATATGGGAAACCCACAGTTTACCTGTTTATCGGCAGGCTCGCAAGTCATCACGACTGGGGTTCCAAGAAAAAGAAAACAGGTGGTGGCCATATAGTCCCAATAGGGTGGTTTATTGTTGAGGCGGCAATCGCAATAATGATTGACTTCCCGTAATTAAGCCATTGTTTCACATGTCAAGATTGGCAAATAATGGCTGGTTGCCGGAGTTTTCGCCAGGCTCTCCACTAAGTTTCCATTTTTGATGTTGCAGCAGGTTGTGATCGCATGCCCATGTTAGTTGCCGTTGCCAAAGAGACATTTCCTGGGGAGAAGCGGGTGGCCCTGATTCCCGCCTCGTTGCCCGCGCTGGCCAAAGCGGGAATTGAGGTCGTCGTGGAGTCGGGCGCCGGTGTGGCGGCCGGTTTTCCGGACCAGCACTACATCGACAAGGGCGCCCGAATCGCCACCTCGCGCAGCCAGCTTTTCGAAGCCGAAGTCCTGCTTCAGGTCCGCGCCGCCGGGGCCAACCCCGAAGCTGGCCAGGCCGATCTGGAGCACTTCCGCCAAGGCCAAGTGGTCATTGGCATGTGCGATCCGCTGGGCACCCCCCAAGCCGCTCAGGACGTAGCCACCCGAGGGGCAACGCTCTTCTCGCTCGAGCTGCTTCCTCGTATCACCCGGGCACAAAGCATGGACGTGCTCTCGTCGATGGCCACCGTAGCCGGTTATCGGGCCGTGCTGCTGGGCGCCATGGCCCTACCCAAGATGTTTCCCATGATGATGACCGCCGCCGGCACACTCACCCCGGCACGCGTGTTCATCATGGGCGTGGGGGTGGCCGGGTTGCAGGCCATCGCCACCGCCCGGCGTCTAGGGGCCGTGGTTTCGGCCAACGACATTCGCCCGGCCGTGAAAGAACAGGTCGAAAGCTTGGGAGCCAAGTTTGTCCAACTCGAATTGGACACCGCCGCCGCCGAAGACAAGGGCGGTTACGCCAAGGAGATGGGCGAAGAGTTCCTCCGCAAACAACGCGAACTGATCGCCAAGGTGGTAGCCGAGAGCGATATCGTCATCACCACGGCCGCCGTGCCGGGTAAAAAGGCACCCATCCTGCTGACTGCCGAAATGGTCGCCGGGATGGCCCCGGGCTCGGTGGTCGTCGACCTGGCAGCCGAACGCGGCGGCAACTGCGAACTGACCGTCGCCGGCGAGACGGTCGAAAAAGACGGCGTGCGGATCCTCGGCCCGGCCAACCTGCCGGCCGACGTGCCCCAGCATGCCAGCCAGATGTACGCGAAGAACATCACCACGTTCCTACTCCACCTAGTCGAAGAAGGCAAACTGAAACCGTTGGACATGAGCGATGAAATCGTGACCGACACGCTCATCTGCCGCGACGGCCAGGTGGTCAACCCTCGGGTGTGCGAAGTGTTGGGTATCGAGCCACCCGCTGCCGAAAAGCCAGCCGACGAAACGACCGAAAACGAAAACTCCGACAACTGAGAAGTAAGGAATATACGCAATGGGTACCAGTTTGATGTTGTTCGCCAACGACGTGGCCGCCGACGCGGCGGCCGAAGCTGCGGCGGGCGCGGCCGGCGGTGGCGCCTCGCAGTTGATCCTCATGCTCACCATTTTCATGCTGGCGGTTTTTGTGGGCTTCGAGATCATTACCAAAATTCCGCCCACGCTCCACACACCGCTCATGTCGGGCTCGAACGCTATCTCCGGCATTACCCTGGTCGGTGCCATCCTGGCCGCGGGCCACGGACTTAACAGCACGTTGGTCGCCGCACTAGGCACCCTGGCCGTGGTACTGGCCACGATCAACGTGGTCGGCGGTTTCCTGGTCACCAACCGTATGCTGGCGATGTTCCGGAAGAAATAGCAATGCTGGGCACAACCCTTGGATCGCATGTCCACGTTGCCGTGGGCATGGGCACCCAAACGCGAGTGACGCCCAACCGCGTGTGACAAACCGATACTCCCCTGGTCATTGGACGCTCAAGAGATATTATCGTGGAACACAAAGAGATCATCATCAATCTGGCCTACCTGCTGGCGGCAATCCTGTTCATCCTGGGCATCAAGGGGCTCACCCATCCACGGACGGCCGTGCGGGGTAACCTGCTCGGCGCGTTAGCCATGCTCGTGGCCGTGTTGGCCACGCTGGTCCACCAAGACATTCTCAGCTACACGCTGATCGTGGTGGGCCTGGTCATTGGCTCCGTCATCGGCGGCGTGCTGGCCATCCGCATCGAGATGACCGCCATGCCCCAGATGGTAGCCATCTTCAACGGCTTCGGCGGTGCGGCCTCGATCTTAGTGGCCGGCGCCGAACTGATCCAAAGTCCGCCCGGCCCGCTTACCGATGTGGCCATTGCGACGGTGGCTTCGGGACTGATCGGTGCCGTCACGTTCTGGGGAAGCATGATCGCCTTCGGCAAGCTCCAAGAGTTGAAAATCTTCTGGAAACCGTGGCAATACCCCTTCCAGAAGGCCGGTAACCTGGTGCTTACCATCGCCGTGATCGTCCTGGCTGTTTACGGGTCCTTGCATCCCGAGCTGACTTGGGTTTACTGGGCCCTGGTCGTGGTGGCTTCCGTACTGGGTGTCACGCTGGTCAATCCGATCGGCGGGGCCGACATGCCCGTGGTCATCGCCCTGCTGAACTCTTACAGCGGTTTGGCCGCCGCGGCTACCGGTTTTGTGTTGAACAACTCGGTGCTGATCATCGCCGGTTCGCTGGTGGGAGCCTCGGGCTTGATCCTCACCTCGATCATGTGCAAGGCGATGAACCGCTCGCTTACCCACGTGCTATTCGGCGTGCTGGCGCCGAGCGAAGACACGGCCTCGGCCGACGAAGTCTATGGCGGAAAGGTCAAATCGACCACGGCCGAAGAAGTGGCCATGCTTTATGAAACGGCCCGACGGGCGGTCTTCGTGCCGGGCTACGGCATGGCCGTCGCTCAAGCACAACACGCGGTGCGCGAACTGGCCGAACTGCTTGAAGCCCGGGGCGTCGAGGTCGAGTTCGCCATCCACCCGGTGGCCGGACGGATGCCGGGCCACATGAATGTGCTGCTGGCCGAAGCCGAAGTGCCCTATGAGCAGCTCAAAGAGCCCGGCGAAGTGAACCCCACCATGGCCCAGGTCGATGTGGCAATGGTTATTGGGGCAAACGACGTGGTCAATCCCGAGGCCCGAGAAAACCCCAAGAGCCCGATCGCCGGGATGCCGATCATCGACGTCGACAAAGCGCGCACGGTGATCGTAGTCAAACGGAGTCTCAGCCCGGGCTTCGCCGGCATCCCCAACCCGTTGTTCGCCAAAGACAACACGCTGATGTTCTTTGGCGATGGCAAGAAGGCCATACTCGATCTGGTCAACGCGTTGAAGGAACTGTGATCGAGTTGATGGCCGACGCGCTTTCTCCCCTCGCCCCTCCGGAGAGAGGGGCCGGGGGTGAGGGGTGGTTACAGCAAAGATCTTTCTGAAAACAACGCCTTCACCGCTGCAGACCGCCCTCACCCGGCGGCTTCGCCGCCACCCTCTCCCGCCGAGCGGGAGAGGGTACGCTATCTTCAAACACGTTTTTTACTGGCCAGCGGCTGCTTGCTTTTTCTTCTCCGGGGCGTCGGCGTTTCCGGCCATCCCCTCGCTCGGTTTTGCCTCGGCCGACGCCTCTTCGGTCGATTTCTGTTCGGCTGGCGGGTCGAAAATTGCGGCGAGATCTTCCTGAAGGCCCTCGCCCTGGGCGTCGAGCGAAATGACATTGCCCTCGCGGTCGATCAGCATTACCACGGGAATCCTCATGATGCCGTAGTAGTGTGCCAGCGGGTTATCCATGCCCGAAGCATCCGAGTCGGTGCTAAAGACATTCTGCCAGGGCAAGGGGGTTTCTTTGAGGAAGGTATCCACCGCCTCACGGTCATCGTCGCAATTGATGCCCAATACGTCGAAACCGCGCGCGTGGTATTTATCGTACAACGCCAGCAGGTTGGCGATTTCTCGTCGGCAGGGTGCACACCAACTGGCCCAAAACTGCACGGCCACGACTTTGCCGTGATAGGCCTTCCAGTCGAGCGATTTGCCGTCGAGCAGGGTGCCCCAAAGCTTCATCGGCTTGCCGACCAGATCCAGCCGTCGCGCGGCGCCTTCCATGCGTTTGCCCAAATCGGCGATGCGCGGGTCGTCGTTGGCAGAAAGGATCTTGCCAAAGTTTCGATAGGCCTCTGCGGCCACATTTTCCTTGCCCACCATCTCCAGAGTTTGCGTGGCTTGGGTCATCAACGAGAACTCGTTGGGACCAATCTTGCCCTCGCGAACGTAGGCTGTAATGCGATCGACCACTTTTGTAAGGTCTTCAGGCTTCCCATTCACGGCTTGCTGCAAATCGATCTGCAACACGACTCCTTCGACGAGCCGGGTCGACTTCGAGTCGTCCGTCTTCTTCAACCGTTCGAGCAACTCACGAAGCATGCCTTCGGCCTTTGGTTCTCCACTGCGGAGCATCGCCAATAACACGTCGAGCTTCACTTCGACGGCCAGTTGTGCCTCTTGCTCGGTGGGCTTGGCTGCCAGGATTCTGTCGGTAGCCAAAATCACGGCGCCAAAGAGCTTTTCGCGAAACGCTTTGACGGCTTCAGCCGTGGGCGTTTCCGGACGCAAGTGCTGAAGGCCCGAAAGATACTCGATCAACTCGGCCGGGGTGCCGTTGGGAACCTTGAAGGGATCGGCCTGCTCGGCCGCCGGTTCCGCGGGCGCCGGTTTCTCGGACGACTGTGCGGCATTCGCCGCGGGTTGTTTCGGCTGATCGTCGGCCAACGCCACGTCGGCCAGAGTCCACAGCGCGGCCACTAGCACCAAACCAGAGAACCAAGACCATTGAGAACCGTGCATGTCTGCCTTCCTTTACGTCGAGATGGGGATGGATCCTGCGTTTCGCACAGGAAATCGGGGAGGGACGATACGCCTCGGCGATGCCGCGGAGCCAAAAAGCAGGCGGGGTCGGGCTCCCAGACACGCCAAGTACCCTAATGCTACCGCCTGGGGGGCAGAAGTCCACTTTTTCGCCATCCAGCGGGTGGTTTTCAACGCCAGAGCATCGGAAAAACCGGCATTTCCCACTCATACCGAGGGGTCACATCGCCTGGGCGACAGTCCGCAGCCGAAGGGACGTGGCAGAAGAACGCGATTCCTGCCACGGAGGTGCAGAAAAACTCTGCCAAGGATGAAGTATAAAGGCCGAGTTTATACTTTCATCCTTCAGAATTCATCATTGCCTTCGTTCCGACTTCCAGCTTCCGACTTACCAACTCTGTGTCTTCCGTGCCTCCGCGGTTCATTCACTCCGGAGCAACGCAGCAGCTCAGTGGTGATGAAACTCGCGGATCATTCGCCAAGCGTCCTCCGACGTTTCGGCGAAGCGGAACAGATCGAGGTCGGCGTCGTCGATCGTGCCTTCGTCGGCCAAATATTGGAAGTCGATCACGTGCTCCCAGTATTCCCGTCCGAAAAGGATGATGGGAATCCGCTGCATGCGTCCGGTTTGCCGTAGGGTGAGCGCGTCGAACAGTTCGTCGAGCGTGCCGAAGCCACCGGGAAATACTACGAGGGCCTTCGCCCTGAGAATGAAGTGAAACTTCCGCATCGCGAAGTAGTGGAACTGGAAGCAAAGCTCCGGCGTGATGTAGGGGTTGGGGGCCTGCTCGCGCGGCAAGCGGATGTTCAGTCCGATCGACTTCGCCCCCGCGTCGAACGCCCCACGGTTGGCCGCTTCCATGATGCCCGGGCCGCCGCCGGTTACCATCACGTAGTCGTACGTTCCGTCCGTCTGGCACGACGACGACACCTGCCGGGCGAACTCCCGGGCCAACTCGTAGTAGCGCGCTTTGGCCACGATCCGCTCGGCGCAGGCCACCGCCCGTTGCCGACGAGGATCGTCGGGCGTGTCGGCCAGCCGGGCCTTGGCATGATGCAAATCGTCCTCGGCCTTCTTGGGGTCCGAGATCCGTGTGCTCCCGAAGACCACGATCGTCGAACGGATGTTCAACTCGTTGAAGGCCAACTCGGGCTTCAATAGCTCCAACTCCATCCGCTGCGGACGCAACTGCGGGCCGTCGAGGAAGTCGACATCCTTATACGCTACGCGATAGCTGGGCGAATGAAGCAATTGTTGAAGCAGCTTTTCTCGTTCGTCACCGGTCATGAGGAGTGGATCGTGGTTGGTGGATAGTGAATAGTGGATAGTTGTTGGTGTTCAGTCTTGAATCTTTGGTCGAGGCTTGGTCGCTTCAGCGACCATGGACTTGCCAGTGATAGACTTGCTTGGAAACGCCGCGTTGCATCCCGAAGTAGAACTCTAGCTCGCGGCAATCAGGTCGACCAGCCAGTCCCACACCATTATCCATCCTAACGTACACGCGGCCAAAATGCCTACCGCAGGCAGCCGCGACAGCAGCAGATGTACCCCCAACGCCAGGGGCGCCAGCAGCAAAACGGCCTGCCAGCCCAAGAAAAGCCCTACGCAGGTGGCCGCGAGCAGAAAACCGAGCCGCCGCCGTGGGGCAAGCGGCCACCAGGCGGCACCACCCAACAAGGCCCCGGCCGCCGCGCCCGCCAGGCAGTCGACCAAGCCCGTCCACCAGGCCTCGGCCATCGCGAAAGCCGCCACGGGGTGCAAATAGGGCCACACCACGGTCGCCAGCCCCGCGGTCAACGCAGGCACGAAAAGTTGCCAGGGCATCGGCTGTCCGTCGTATTCGATCAACGCGGCCGTCAGCAGCGTGGTCAGCAGGGCCAGGTGATAGGCCGCGATCCAGTACAACTGTGGGGCCGCCCGGGCGGGCAAAACCACCGCGTCGGGCAGCTCGACCGCCCGCGCCGGCAGGTTCATCCCGTCGCCCAGGCACTCGACCACCATCAGCAGCAGAAACAGCCCGGCCGTCACGGCTTCGACCAGCGGATAGCGCGGCGAGATCCACACGCCGCAATCGCGGCACCGCCCTCGCAGCCACAGCCAACCGAAGATCGGCACGTTGTCGTACCAGCGGATCGGCTTCTTGCACTTCGGACAATGCGAGCCCGGCTCGATCAGGCTCATCCCCTCGGGCAGCCGATACACGACCACGTTCAAAAAACTACCGATCACCCCGCCCAGGGCGAACATCCACACGGCGATCACGTAAGGCGTAAGGTCGGACATGGCAGAGAGAGATTTATGATTTACGATTTGGGATTTATGATTTGGGGGTTTACTTGGCCATTCTACCTTCCGCTCCCCACTTCCAAATCATAAATCCCAAATCCCAAATCATAAACCCTAAATCAGTCCTTCCAGCGGTCCGCCCCGGGTGGCCAGCGACTCTAACCGTCGGCTAACCTCGTCGTTCTCGACCAGTGGCGGCGCGTGGTGCGGCTTACTTCTCGCGTCGATCACCAGCGAACCGAAGCAGCCCCAGTGTTTGTTCAGCAGAAACGACTCGATGCCGTACACGTCGGTCGCCGGGTTGCTTCGCGTGAACGTGGTCCACAGGAAATTGTCCAACGACGCGGCAGCAAACTCGCTGTCGTCGACCACCACGACCAGCGGAAACCCGTTGATCGCGTCGCGGCGTTTATATCGCTCGCAGAATTGCGTCATGCTTCCGTCGTGTCCCATTTCATTCGGTCTCGTTGCGTTCGGCCCATTGCCGTTTGCCGTGTAGCGAGGTCCTTCGACCACCAGAATCCCCGGCAGCAGCACCCGGGGACGCCGAAACCCCAGCTCGGCCGGCAGGGCCAAACGGCTATCGGTCGCCACAGGCAACGTCCGCAGCACCGGCCCGGCCGCGGCGACTACCACCTTCGAGCCCTCGTTCAGCTTGCCCGCCGTGTAGTCCAGCGTGTCGATGGTCGTGCAGGTTTGGAAGTGCAGATCGCGACGCCAGTCGACCCGTTCCAACAGATGCCGCAAGAAGTCGGGCACGTGGTGCACGTCCAACTCCTGGTTGTCCTCGCCGGCAACGATCAACAGGTACTTCGCCAGCGACAACTGTCCCATACCCAGCAGGGCGTTGGCCAGCGTGAGCAATTCGCGAGGTCGGCGCTCGTCGTAGGGCACGTAACGCTCGCTGCCGATCGCCAGCAGCAGCGGATGCACGCCCGCCGCGTCGACTGCGTGGACCGCCTTCACGCCCGGGATTTGCTTGGGCACAATCGGCCCGACCAGTTCGTGGATGAATTGCCCGAACACCGTGTCTTCCTGTGGCGGCCGGCCGACCACCGTAAACGGCCACACCGCCCCGCGACGGTGATACACCCGATCGACGCGCATCACCGGGAAGTCGTGCGTCAGGCTGTAATACCCCAAGTGATCGCCGAACGGTCCCTCGGGCTTCAGCATTTTCGTGTCGAGCCAGCCGGTGATACAGAAGTCGGCCTCGGCGTGGATCGGCAGTTGGCCTTCGCGACAGATCATCGGCACGCGGCGCCGCCCCAGCAGCCCGGCGAACGACAGTTCGCTCATGCCCTCGGGCAACGGCATCACGGCGGCCACCATCATCGCCGGCGGCCCGCCCACGAACACATTCACTCGCAGCCGCTCGCCCCGGGCGATCGCCGCCGCATGATGAGCGCCCAGCCCTCGCTGCAACTGATAGTGTAAACCCACCTCGCGATTCGGTTCGTACTGCCCACCGGAAAGCTGCACGCGATACATGCCCAGGTTCGACCGCTGAAGGCCCGGGCAATTCGGATCTTCGCTGTAGACCTGCGGCAACGTGATGTACGCACCGCCGTCGTCGGGCCAAGAGACCAACTGCGGAAGCTCGCCGATCGTCGTCTGTTCGGCCAGCACCGGCCCACGGCGCACCCGCCGCGGTCGGGCACTCAACGCGTACCAAGGCACGTCGAGATACAACCGAGGGCGGCGCAACACGTCGGTCGGGTCGACGCCCAAGCTGACCAGCCGCTCGAGCATCTCCAGCGAGTCGCGAAACAGGTACCGCATCCGGTCCATGGTGCCAAACAGGTTGGCGACCATCGGAAACCGGCAGCCGACCACGTTGGACAACAACAAGGCCGGCCCGCCCTTGCGATACACCCGCCGTTGCAACGCGGCCGCTTCCAGATAGGGATCGATCGGCGCATCGATCCGACGCAACTCGCCCCGCCGCTCGAGATCGGTCAGACATTCGGCCAGGTTGCGGTAAGACATTTTGGATTTATGATTGGGGATTTGGGATTTTTGATTTGGGACGTAGCCGCTCGCGGCTTCGCACTTTGGAAAAGCGGAGAGCGGAAGAATGGAAAGCGGATAGTCGGAAGTCGGACGTTGGAATGCGTCGCGTCTCCCCTCGCCCCTTCGGGGAGAGGGGCCGGGGGTGAGGGGCGAATCGCCAACCAACTCACCCCCGCCAACAACCACCCCAAATCCCAAATCAAAAATCCCAAATCCTAAACCCCTGTCCCTTCTCTACTCAATCATCCTATGCAGCAGGATCGCGTCGTCCACGTTGAGGTCTTTTCCACGTTCGAACCCGACGGGAATGGAGCGATCGAAGATATAAAAGGCCCGATGCCGCTTGATGTCACCCGTATCGCTACCGAGTTCCTGCTGGAGCTGATAGCCGTCGGGCCATCGCGTCACATCAGCCGTAGCCACCGGGCTGACTTCGAAATACCCGACCGTCATCCACACGGCATACACATTACTCCGCGTGGTCACTAGGTTACCTAGCCGCTGCAACTTCTGATAACGGAAGAAGGCGCTGCGGTCGGAGTTCTGGTATTCGTCGGTCGACTCGAAACGGAACAGCGGTTCATTGGCCGCTACGGGATCTTCTCGCAATAATGTGGCGTTGATCTCGGGACTAGGACGCAACAGATCAGTACCGCCAATGTCTGGTACCATCTGACCACCGGCTGTCGAACGGAAGGGTCGAGCGAAACGGCTAGGATAGCTGTTGGCCGTATCAAAGATCGCTTCCGCAACTAGGCCTTCGTTCTTCGTAAATTCGCTGGCAGTCAAGCTCGGGGCGCTGCCGTAGTGCCGTCGGCTGAAGACAAACCGGTTCCAAAAATCCTGGAACTCATCATTCACCGAAGAATAGTACGGCGCCATCAAGCCATAAAACGCATCCTGTGTGAATATCGTATTGATGTTCATCCGCCCCGGCTCTCGATACGTCGGAATCCAATGATTCGGCGGCATATAGCCGGGCACGTTAGCCGCCGCCATCGCCGAGGGACTGGCCTGCTCGGCCGTACCCGCAAACCGCGAAGGCACGTAAAGGTAATCCAGCACCCGAGCCAATTGGGGCGATGGATCGGCCCCAATCTCATCCGTGCTCGAATAGAAAAAGTTCAGCAAGTGGGAAAACGACACATTGTCCGGTGCAGTCGGTTTGTATTGATTCTCCGTCGCTCCAGCGTCCATCGTGAACTCCCAAAGCAACCGCCCGGGATGGCTCGACGGTACCATCATCAGTTCCAATTGACTCACATACGGCCGATTGTTCCACGTGAGCCAGGGGAATGGCTCTAAGGGATCTCCAAGGTGTTCGGCAGGCGTAGTCAGTCCAGGTGCTGTTCCTGTTGGGTTGGCGGCAAATGCCGGTTCCTGGAATGCGACATTCAAGAATCCCAGGCTGTGATGGCCGGTTAGTTCGTAGTTGAAGATCTCATTAGCCCCGCCCACTGCGGTACTATCGTCAGGCACTTCGCTATACGGGCGTAGAACGTTGTAGGTGCTATCGGTAGCGTTGCCTCCGCGCTGCCGGCTGGCAAACTTGACGGTGCCCGTGTACGGATCGTCTGGATCCCAAGTAGGCTCATCATTCAAAAATGCTGCTTCATCGGCAGCGTTCACCCAGGATGGCGGCCAGCTAGGCTTCGTGTCTTCTCCGTTAAAGACCGTCAGATCAATCGGCAGCCAATCGACGCTCAAATAGGGGTTGGTTACCGCGTCGTAGGGCTGAAGCGGATTTGCCAGACGTTGCAGGATCACCGTTTTATAGTTGGCCGTTGTCCCTCTAGCCCACAACTGATCTGCATTGATTGGGTAATTCGAATTTCCGCCGTCGTGTTCAAAGGGTTCATCGCGAAAATACCCCTTCGTAGAATCCAGTTCGTCCGGATCGCCGTACCATTCAACCGGCTTACCCGAAGCGGGAGTTGGCTCTGGAGTGTAATAATGGTTCGGTACAGGCTCCGAAATACTAATCCCAACCCCGTTCGGCAGCGTTGTGGAAGCGTTGGGCCACGTGGCCGGTGCATTAGCCGCGACAATCAGCCCCACGGGCGTTTTGATTTTACTCGCCCCGGGATAGGAAGCGGTGCTGGCGTCCATGTCCTGAACGCTGACACTCGGATTCAAAACAATCTTCTGGTCGGCAAGGTCACCCAATCCTGTATTCTTGGAGCCAACATAGGTTTCCTGTCGTGGACCGACCACCGCATAACATCCAGGAAGCAATGCGGGCGTGCCACCGCGACGGTAATAAATGATGTTTTCGTCGGCGTAGCCGGCTGGGTCAAGGTCAGTGAACCAAATAACCCGTTCGATTTGGATGTCTTGGGCTCCCAATCCCGTCGGGTTCATGAGCAGACTTGATGTGCCCGTGTTAGTGGGTATCGCAGTGCTGGTCTGCTCCGTGTCGAACGACATGGTATTCGGTCTATACGGATCATGTGAATCGTTATAGAGTATGTTTTGTACGTTCGATTCCGGGTGATTTGTAAGAATGTGGCTTTCTGAAATTACCATTCGCCAAACGGGATACGTCAACCCGCTGCCGTCATCGGGCGCAAGCCGCCCCAAATCCAGATACCACGATTTCGCGCCACTACTGTACCCATACAACTCTGATGGTTCTTTTACGTTAGCCCGGTTGCGAGGGCAGTACAACTCGAAGAACGCGGAGCCTTGAGGAACCCGCGTTTGGTCCAAGTCGTCGTCCGCCGGTCGCGGAGTAGCACCGCCGTCGCTATCAGTACGCTTCTTCAGGGTTGGATCCCATGCGGTATCGGCTACTCGCCGATCGTGGAAGGCAAGCGTTTCGGTAAGAATCACGTCCTGCCCTTCGCTTCCCCAAACAACGCCGCGGTCTGTCTCGCCGGTCGTCGTGCTAATGTCTCCGTCGACGTTCCAGCCGTCCCAAGGATTGGAGTCGTACTCAAACGGCGTCATGATGGCATCCGAGTCGCGGAAATCGACTACGTTAATCGCCCATTGCGCCAGCCGACGAATCCAGAGTTCTCTTTTCTCAGCAGGATCTGACAGGATAGGTTTCTCCGCAGGAGTTCCCGGGACTTCCTTGAAGTCCTCGTCAGCAAACAGCATTGCCAACACAAATAAGTACCGGGCCTGCAATTGCCGCGCCATCGCTTGGTCTGCATCATCAACGTCTCCATCGTTGTCGACATCGACGCCGACGTTGCCGCTTCCATCGGTGAACAAACCATTGACGTGGTTAAACGCAGTCGTTGACGGTCCTGAACCGTCGGCCGCGTAGTAGCTGGTTTCGTCGAGTAGGGTTTCGCCCGGGTTACTTGTATCGAGGTCGTGAACCCCCCCGCTTTCCACGGTTTGCCCAGGTTCGTCGACCACACCATTTCCGTCATTATCCACTCCGTCGCCCAACGGAGTATTGATGTTCATCTTCCGCCCAGCCAACAGGCCGGGCGGCAGCAAATACTTCCAGGCCACCTCGGGCACATCTTTCGCACGCAACAAGTCGGTGATGTGTAGTGCTTGTTCATTCGGCAGGCGTGTCCGCTCGATATCGGTGTAACTCGCCGGCAGCGCCGTCGGCGGAACAGGCACGTCAAAACTCTCGGTGGTTACTGCGTGACGCTTCGCGATCAATTCCGACTCATTCGCCACGCCCGTGGTCGCGGTAAGCTTTGCCAAGCGAGAGGGCAGGGTCGTGGCGTCGCAGTCGTAAGGCCGCAAGATCCGTTCGAGTTCGTTCGGGCTGAAAAGCCCGTCGCGGTAATATGGGCCAGTGAGGTCGGCCGCAATGTTCTCACCCCGAATCTTGTTGTTGTTTAAGTTGGATTCATAGGGATAGTCAGCATTGGTCTCCCAGTTCGCGCTAAGAGCCGTGTAGATCGGCTGTCCGCGCAGATCAAGACCCACCGCCATGCGACCGGAAAAGTCGGGTGGACTACCATAGGAGTTGAAGGTCGTGTCGGTGGAATAATCGCCTGGAAGATCACTATGCTGGTTCACGCTCGCCGGTTCCGATCCGACGAACATTCCCGGTGGCGCGTTCGCGATACTCGCACCATAGCCGTTGCGGCCAGTCAGACTCACGGTGGTGTTACCGCCGAGAAGTTGTTGGTACAGATCGTAGGGTGCACCAGAATCGTCGAACAGAGGGCGAAGATTGATTTCCGCCGGACCATAACCAAGGCCACGTGACAAACCAGCAGTCGCCGTACTGCCGGCGAACATGGTGGCGAAAATTGAGCCGCCGGGATACGAAGGTAGCGATTCCGTCGACGCGTTGGCATCACCATCATAGGCAGCCGTCGCCTGATCCCAACACCCATGAGCATTCAGATTCAACCGCCCATCGAGGTCGACGCAGAGGAACGACACCAGCGGTTTGTAGAGGCGTCCGTCGGCCGTGCTTCGTACGGGCAGACCCAGGTCGAGCCAAATGCCGTCGGCCACTCCGTCGCCGTCGTTGTCGACGTCCCAGGCGTGGTCACACTGGCCGTCGCCATCACTGTCGTCGTAAACACCGTCCCATGTTGGATCGAAGTCTGGATTGCTGCCGGTGAAATCTGGGTGGTCGGCTGAAGCGCCGTATTCCGCACCGATCGGGCGAAGCATGCTCTTGCGAAGTAAATCCAGAGACATCGATGTCCACGCTCCGCCTCCGGCATGATACTGAATCAACGACGGTCGATGGAACGAGGGGATAGTAGCAAGTCGAGAAATGGTTGGATCGGTCGGGTCTGGATGCTTGATCTGGGCAGCCAGGGCCATGTTCTGGAAGTCGACCGCGTCGTAGTCTTCGTTGGCACCGCCATCGGGGTCAAGGTTGTCGTCCGCGCCCGGCAAGAAGGCCAAATTTTTGCCGGTGGCCGGATCAACCTTATCCATGTCACCAGTACCCGCGTTGTACCCAAACCCCAACCCGGAAAACGGCATGGCGTTGACCACGTACTCGTCGCCCGCGGCGGGGATGATTCCGCTTTTCAACGGCACAATCTGCACGCGCGACGTCGCCGGGTTGTAGCCCACGATCCGCGTACTCTCGCCTGCCGCGTCGCCGCTGGTCATCGTCAACACCGATCCGACGCACTGGTAAGCGGTGTCGAACTCGCTCGGGACGCCGCCAAGGATGTCGGTGATGTTGACTTCCCAGACCGGATCGCTGTTGAGCGCGGTTGCCGTGGCGTCGTTCGGGCGGGTCACGGGCAAGCTGGCCGCCATGGTCCCCTCGACCGACTTGCCATACATATCCTCCAGCAAGCTATGCGGTCCCATGGCCGAGCCGGGACTGGTGCTGCCGCGGAAGAGTTGCAACGCGGCCTGGTGGAGGGTTTCCTCGGGCGGGTCGTATTGCTCGTCTACCCGTTGGGTCTGCTTCGCCGCCCGTTGGGCTTGGCTCGTGATTACCACAAACGCCACCGCCACCAAGGCAAACATCGCTAACAGGCCCAAGATGACCAACAATAACACGCCACGCCGGGCGTCGCGCTGAAAACGTCGGGTGCGTCGAATGCGTCGGTTCATGGGTAGGGACTAGGGGTTAGGGGTTAGGGACTGGGGATTTATGATTTCGGATTTGGGTCGCGGGCAGCTTCGCCCTACTGCCTCCAATCTTCCACTCTCCGCTTTCTACTTTCCGCTTTCGTCAAAGCCTTCCGCTTTGGCCTACTGACTGACCTCGACCATCGTCGTGTAAACACCGACGACGCCGTCGACGATGATCAGGCGGTTCGGCAGACTGCTGCTCGTCCAGTCGGGGCCTTCCAAGGTAAGCCGTCGGACTGTGTCGTCGGCGCCCGTGTTTGCCACCCGGTACCACGAACAACGCACACAATGACTGCCGCTGACATAACACAGCGCCACCCAACGGCCCGAGCGAAGGCTGTCGACCGTGGTCAAGGCGGCCGTTTCGTCGTCGTCGCCCGGTGGGTTGTAGTTCGTCGTATCGAACGTCACCATGCAACCGCCGATGCCGCCGACGAAATTGCCGGCGGTAATGGCTGCAAATACTTCGCTGCCGGTGGTGAAACCGCGTTTGAAACAGGTGACCACGGAAACCGTGTAGTAGCGTTTTTCCGCCATGGTCAACGTGGCTTCGGCCGGCGAGGGCTGCACGGTGAGGAACCAAGAAAAATCGGCCTCGATCTGCGGGACAATGGTGCCGGTGAACGAATGGCTTTCGCCCGACAATACGGGATAGGGCCCTGTGATGCCGGAGCCGCCGTTGCCCGTGACGATGCGTCGGGCACGTGCATCGTCACGGGTGTTGTCGAACAATAATTGGTCGGGCCAGTAGAACAGCGAATCGGCCTGAATGCCCGTCATGGCCACGATGTTGCCACTGGCGTCTTCCAGCCCGAGGTTTCGACGCGATAGCGGACCGGCGGTCGACGAGCCATCCACGCTGAAAGTTCCGACGTTCGACGTAAGGCTATGCGGCGAGGTTATCCCCAAGGGGTCGATGGCGAAACAGTCGGTGCTGGTATCCGTAGCGTCGAGCCACTGCGTGCCGTCGGATAACCGCCAATACTGATAATCCATCATCTCCCGCACCTTGACTTCGTGCATGGCGGCGCGGCCGCAGGTGCCGGCGCGGTCGGCGATGGTGGTTTGGGTCATGGCGTAGCGGCCCACGGGGATCATCGCCGCCAGGCCCAACAGGCCCACCGTGAGCACGAACATCGAAATCAACACCTCCAACAGACTCACGCCGCCACGACGCGATTTGGGATTTATGATTTGGGATTTATGATGGGAAAGATGTGGGAGGCGGAAAGCGGAAAGCGGACGGGCGAAGCCGTCAGCGGCCCGACTCCGAAATCCGAAATCCCAAATCCCAAATCCCAAATTGTAAATCCCTGATCGCTGAACCCGGTATGGCATCCTAGCGTCCTCCCATGCTTTGGGCTTCGGCGGCAAACTCGCGCGACTCTTCGACGGCATCAGCCAGGGTGGTCGACGTCGGTGGTGCCACCTCGGCCGTGGTGACCATGCCCGTCTGCGTGTTGATCCCGACCCAGAAGTTGGAAAGGATCTGCCAGTTGGCCATCTCGTCTTCGTTGGTCATCGTAGCGCCGCTCGGGTTGACCCCCACCTGTTCCCGCCGGCCGACGAGGAGATACAACGGACTGAGCACCGAGATGCTGCCGTTGGACCAACGGACCTCGTGCATTGAGCCGTTGGGCGAGAACATGATTGTGACATCACCGGGGAACTGCGTCTGCGTCAGTGTGTTGACCGCAGTGAAAGGGCTGGTGCCCGAGTAGGCAAGGTCGATGACTGCCGTGGCCGGCAACTGCATCGGCACGGCGGCCGACTTGGTCGGCTGGCGATAGACCTTGTAGGGGACGGGAGATGACTGCGTTGCTGTCGGCCAGGGGACGAGCTTGCCGTCGCTGACGTCCACCTGAGCCGTGATGGAACTTGCACCCACATTTGTGATCTCGTAGAGCGGGCCCTGGTTGTTGAACTGGATCAGGTCGCCCGGGTTGACCAACGTCTGTGTGAACGCGGCATCCTTGGGAGTTGAGGTGCTACTGAGGGAAAACACTTCGGCTTGAACTGTTACATACCCACTCACCGGCGCAGTTGCTTGAATCGTAGCGACCGAGTCTGTGGCATCACCCCCGTAGGGCACCGGCACCTCGGCCTGTTCGAGAACCATGCAGGCGTTGCCTTCGGCTTCCATCCTCCGGATTATCACGCCGCAGGGGCGGCCGGTTTCCATGGCGCGGTTGCGGGCGGAGCCGAGGTAGACGCTCACGGCCCGGGCCGCCTCTCGGGCGCGCCGCGACTCGAGTGCCGGTTGGATCATCGGCACGGCAATCGCCGCCAGGATGGCGAAGATGGCCATCACGACCAACAGCTCGATGAGCGTCACGCCGCGCAAGTCGGAGGTCGGAACGCGGAAGTCGGAACGGCAGCGTCGGAACAAGTTCCGACCTCCGACTTCCGACTTCCGACTTCGCAAAGTTCTTCTGCTCGGCGTCATCTTACCGGGCCTCGATATTGTGGTTGGTGATGTTGTCGAAATGGTACTCGCCAGCGTTGGATGGGTTAAGGTGCGAGACGGGTTGGCCGATCATGTTGTTATTGCTGTCGACGTCGTAGGGATCTGGGGGATTGCTGTAAGCGTACGTATTGCCACTAGTGGTGCCGACATTCACATCGTATTCCTTGTCTGCCCCGCCGGAGTAAATCAGTGGGTACAGCGCATAGCCACTTCGTTGACCCGGCGACGCAGAAATCAAACGATCAATACCTTGCGGGTCGAACGGGTCTGGCATCAGGAAGTTGTCTCCCGCTACGTTAAGTTCATCACTCTGCAGCAGCGTGTCGGCGGTATATATTGTGCTGCCGGGAACATTGATATACCCCGCCGGCCACCGGATAAAGCGGATGGGTTGGTCCCAGCCGTCGTGGAATTCGAGCAGGCCGTCGCCGTCGATGTCGCCAACGTCAGCACCGCGGAATTTGTCGGCCGCGTCGGGAATCGACATCACGATAAGATATAAACACTCCGCTGCCGCGTTGGCCGCCAAGTCGTCGATCGTGAGATTCGCATCGGTCTGCACTCGCTGGTAGGCATCATAGAAGGCGGCGTTATAGGAATACGTGACAGCGGGAGTCTGGATGGTTCCTCCCAGCCCCGTGGCTACACCGTTCGCCGTTGGCGTGGCGGGTGTTGCTGACACGTCGCTCCACCGGTCGGGCATTTCCAACCGCATCAACTCGCGTAAGGCATTCAAACGTTGTGTCGCCGCTTGAGTTCGGGTTAAGCCGCTCGTATTGATCGGCACCCGCCGTGTCTGATAGCTCATGTACTTATCCATCATCACCGCGTGCAGTCGGGCGATGAGCGATTTGGTTTTGGCTTCCCGGGCCGTGGTGCGGGCCGAGTTGAGCGCGCCGAGCATGATGCTGGCCAACAGGGCGATGACCACTACGGTGACCAACAGTTCGATTAGGGTGAAGCCGCGGCGAGACGACTTGGGATTTACGATTTGGGATTTATGATTTGGGCACGGGCGAAAGACGGGGCGAAGCCGCGAGCGGCGGGGTGGCTCCGAACTGCCCGGCCCGACTTCCGACTTCCGACTTCCGACTTGGCGGCTGTCCAGGATAAACCTGGAGGTTTCTCCGCGATCGGCCCTCACCCCCGGCCCCTCTCCCGAAACGGGAGAGGGGAGAGAAGCTGCGTCGATGGCGGGTGGGATCAATCGCTCAGTCATCGTGTTTGTCTCCCAGTGTGCCACTGGTGATGTTGGTGATATCGTCCCATTGGGCGTCGTCGTAGTCGGTGCCCGTGGGGAAGGCCACGCCGGTGCCGTGCGTCAGATCGAAGCCCGAGGCGCGGATCTGGCACGAGTCGGGATTGGCCCAACGGGTGCGGGCGGGCGTGCTCAGTTCGACGTCTTCCAGCGGACGAGCGCCGTCGAAACTCTTGCCGGCGTAGCTGCCGGACGCTTCGGCACGGAAATAGACGATCGGCCCGCGCTGGCGATCGCCCACGGCGTGTGAAGGCCAGTAACGCAACGTGCCGGTGGCCGGGTCGTAGAAGGTGTGTTTCGGGTCGAAGGAAAACAAGGGCTTGCTGCGGCTGGTGGTGCTGGTATCGAACGGGTTACGCGGATTGGTGCTGAAGCCGGTCATGATGGCCATTCGGTCTCCGACCGGTTCGGGAATTCCGCCGAGGAAGACCAGCAGGGCCGACGCGGGATCGGTTGCCTGGATGCCTGCGGCGGCCATGTCGGCCCGCCAGTTGGTTGCGTCGTATTGGGTGAAAACCTTTTGCAGATAGCGTTGCACGGCGCGGTCGACTTCGGCCGGCGAACCGGTGAAGTCGGGCGGGTACAGGCCGTGTTGCTGGGCCAGTTGGCCGGCTGCTTGGTCGAGTTGGGTCAACTCCAGGGAGATAACTTGAATTTTGGAGCGGACGACGGCCCTATACACCGCGGTAGAGGTCAACCCGGCCAGCATCCCGAGAATGGCGATCACGACCAGTAGCTCCACGAGAGTGAAGGCCTGGCGGCGGTCGCATTCGACCTGTTGCGTATTGTTCATGGCACGTCCTTTCGGCCCCGAGCGGCCGGATGACGAAACCGATTGCCCTATTAGTATTTCCTTCTTGGTTACTGGCCCAGGATTTCTGTTTGGTTGGTGACGGAGTGTGACGCGGTTTCATGGTCGCTGAAGCGACCAAGCCTCTCGCCCCTCGCCTCCGATCTCTCGTCTCTCGTCCCCCTCCGTTACGTCAGCTTTTGGATCAGACTAATCAGCGGCATGAACAGGGCGATCACGATGAAGCCGACCATGCCGCCGAGACAGATGATCAACAACGGTTCCATGAGGCTCATGAGGCTTTCGGTCAACACGGCGACTTCTTCGTCGTAGGTGTCGGCCACCTTATAGAGCATGGTATCGAGTTCACCCGTTTCTTCGCCCACGTCGACCATGTTGACAACCATGTCGTCGAGAATGCGCTGGTTCATTTTCGTGAAATACAACAAGGCACCGATCACCGGTGGCCAGAAGAACCAGAAGAACAAGGCCATGGGGTGGAAGCCGGGCCGCGAATATTCTCTCAGCGGGGTAGCGATGGTTTCGCCCTCGCGGATCGAGTCGTAGACCTTCTGGTAGAGCACCTCGAAGACGGCATTGCCGGAGGTCTCCTTGGTAATGTGTAGCGCTTCAAGAATAGGCACACCACTGGCCACCAGGGTACCCAAGGTGCGCATTGTCCGCGCAACAATATTCTTTTCCACCAACTGGCCGAAAATGGGAACTTTGAGTATGAACATATCCCATCCCATCCGTCCGTGATGGAATTTGCGTATTAATTTGATCGTCAGCCAGATGCTGACCGGGATGCCGGGAATGAGATACCAGTAGGAGGCCATCCAGTTGGAGACATTGACCAGCATTTGGGTCATGACCGGCAGGTCGGCCTCGAAGTCGTCGAAGATTTTGATAAACTGCGGCACGATCTTCAACATGATGAAGACGAGAATGCCGGCGGCGAAGGTCACGATGGTGATCGGGTAGATCAGGGCGCCTTTGACCTTGCGTTTGAGCGATTCGGCCCGTTCCTGGAACTCGGCCAACCGCTTGAGGATAACTTCCAAGGCACCGCCGGCCTCACCCGCCCGGATCATGTTGACATAGAGGCGGTTGAAGGCTTTGGGGCTCTTCGACATGGCCTCGGAGAGGGTGGCCCCGCCTTCGATTTCGTCGCACGTGTCGATCAGGGCGTTTTTCAGGGCCCCCGGTTTGGACTGGCCCTCGAGAATTTTCAGACTGCGGAGGATCGGCAGGCCGGCGTCTTGCAGGATAGACAACTGCCGGGTGAAGGTGGTGAGAACCTTGGTTTTGACCCCACCAAGGGCGAAGGTTTTGCCCTTCTTTTTCTGAGACTGTTTGCCAGCGGGCGCTTTGCGCGACTTCTGTACGGAGATCTTCGTAACGAAGTAGCCCATCTGGCGTATCGTCTGCTGCGCTTCATCCTCGCTGGCAGCCTCGACGACGTCTTTGATCTCCTGTCCGGTAGCGTCCATCGCCTCGAACTGATAGGTCGGCATGGCTCGACTCCTGTATCCAACGGTCGCTGTAGCGCCCTAAATTCGACTACCGATTTTGGCCCGGATGATCCGGGACTGTGCGACGCTCATGGTCGCTAAAGCGACCAAGCCTCGACGGTCCACTCCCCAACTTTCAAACTCCCAACTTCCAACCCCTCACTCCCAACTCCCAACTCTCTTCCCCACCTACACATCGCTAACAGTTTCTCGGATGATTTCTTCAATCGTGGTGACGCCACTATAGGCCTTTTCCAGGCCCGACTCGCGTAGCGGGTACATGTTGGACTGCAAGGCGGCGTCGCGGAGCCGCTCGGTCGAGGCTCCTTCGTTGATCATGTCTCGAATCTGGTCGTTGAGGACCAGATACTCGAACAACCCGGTGCGTCCCTTGAAGCCCGTGTTATTGCAGGTAGCACAACCGCGCCCTCGGTAGAACTTCCGGTCGAGTACGTCGTCGGGCGTGAGGTCCAGTTGGGCCAGCAAGTCGGTGCTAGGCATGGTCGGCTCGCGGCAGTCTTTGCAGATCCGCCGTACCAACCGCTGCGCCAAGATGGCTTCCAAGGTGGCCGTGAGCAGGAACGGCGGCACGCCCATGTCGCGCAGTCGGGTGATCGTGCTGGGGGCGTCGTTGGTGTGCAAGGTGCTAAACACCATGTGCCCGGTCAGGGAGGCCTGCACGGCGATTTCGGCCGTTTCCAGGTCGCGGATTTCGCCGACCAGGATTTTGTCGGGGTCTTGCCGCAAAATGGAACGCAAGCACTGAGCGAAGGTATTGCCAATCGAAGCGTCGATCGGCATCTGCACGATGCCGTCGATGTCGTACTCCACCGGGTCCTCGGTGGTGATGAGCTTGTCAGACACTTCGTTCAATTCGTTGAGCGCCCCGTAGAGCGTGGTCGTTTTGCCCGAGCCGGTCGGCCCGGTGACCAGCACGATTCCGTTGGGTTTGCGGATCGCTTCGCGGAAGCTGACCAAGACGGTCTTGGGCATGCCCACCGCTTCCAGGTCGAGCATCACCACCGAGCGGTCGAGCACTCGCATGACCACGCTCTCGCCGAACATGGTGGGCAACACACTCACGCGCAAGTCGACCGGGTGGCCGCCGACGGTCAAGCGAATGCGGCCGTCCTGCGGCAGCCGACGTTCGGCGATGTCCAAATCGGCCATCACCTTGATGCGGGTGGTAATGGCGAAGGCCAAGTGTCGCGGCGGCGGGACCATTTCGTACAACACGCCGTCGGCCCGGATGCGGATCTTGAACTCGTTCTCGAACGGCTCGAAGTGCAAGTCGCTGGCGTGGTCCTTAATGGCCATCAAGAGGACCATGTTCAACAGCTTGCGCACCGGCGCGCTTTCGGCCAAGGCCTCGACGCTGGTTAGGTCTAGCGCGGAAGTCGCTTCGAGCTGTTTGACCGCTTCGGCCAGTTCGGCGTCCTGCTCCATGTCGGCGATCAGCGTTTCCACGCTCTCGCCGCCCACGGCGTAGTAACGCTCGAGGGCCTTCAGCAGGTCGCGCTCGGTGGCCACCACGGCACGGACCTCGTAGCCGAGAAAGCTCCGCAATTCGTCGACCACCGAAAGCTTCTGCGGATCGCACATGGCGATCGTCAGCACCTCGTCTTTGAAGCTGATGGGGATGATGCGATAGAGCTGGGCCATCGGCTCGGTGATGTGGCCTAAGACCTCGGGCGCGATGACCACGTCGGCCAGGTTGATCACCTGCATGTTCATCTGCTCGGCCAGCGCCTGCGCGAGCTGCTCGTCGCTGATCAGGCCGATGCTCATGGCGATCTGGCCCAGTAGTTCGCCGGGGCGTTGTTGCTGCTCGTCCAGCAGCATTTCCAACTGCTCCTCGCTGATGAACCCCAGGTCGACCAGGATTTGTCCGATCCGCCGGATTGCCATACTCGCTACTCCCTCTCGTCGCCGTTGTTTGGCTCGTCGCCGTGACGGGGCTTGTGCTTTGGCTTGGTGTGTCGCTGGCTATTTTGTCTTCGCCGGTCGCCGTCCCGCGGCGGCGGCCGCCGCTGCCTCTTCTTCCTCAAGCAGGCCCCGTTCGGCCTGGTAGATTTTCATCGCCAGGCTTTCCGGCTCGTTGGCCCGCAGAAGAACCTCTCGCTTCTCGACCTTGCCCTCTCTCCAGAGATGGAACATGTTGTCGTCCAACAGTTGCATACCGAGCTTCTGGCCGGTCTGGATCGACGAGGTGATGCGGAAGGTTTTGTTTTCGCGGATCAGGTTACCGATCGCGGGCGTAACCACGAGCATTTCGTAGGCTGCCACCCGGCCACCACCGATTTTGGGCAACAGGGCTTGGGAAAGCACGCCAATAATGGCCGTGGAGAGCTGCGTCCGGATTTGCTCTTGCTGGTTGGTGGGGAAAACGTCGATGATTCGGTTGACGGTTCCCTGGGCCCCCGTGGTATGAAGGGTGCCGAACACGATGTGGCCCGTCTCGGCCGCGGTAATGGCCGTTTCGATGGTTTCCAAGTCGCGCATTTCGCCGACGAGGATCACGTCGGGGTCCTGCCGCAAGGCGCGGCGAATGGCCTCGGCAAAACTGGGAACGTCGACGCCGATTTCCCGCTGGTTGACCGTCGATCTCTTATGCGTGTGATAGAACTCGACCGGGTCTTCAATCGTGATGATGTGATGGTCGACCGTGTCGTTGAGGTAGTCGATCATCGCCGCCAGCGTGGTCGATTTTCCGGAACCGGTTGGCCCGGTCACCAGGATCATCCCCCGGGGACGCATGATCAGGTCCTTCAGTACCGGCGGAGTCCCCAGTTGCTCGAAATTGAGCAGCTTGTTGGGGATTTGACGCAGTACCATGGCCACGTTGCCGCGTTGCTTGAACACGGAGACACGGAAACGGGACATGTCGCCAAAGGCGAAGCCGAAGTCGGTACCGCCGACCTCTTGGAGTTCCTGCTGGCACCGCTCGGGCGTGATGCTTTTCATCAGCGCGACGGTGTCTTCGGGTTCGAGGACCTTGGTCTCTAGTTTGATCATCCGCCCGTCGAGCCGCACAACCGGTGGTTGGCCCACCGTGATATGCAAGTCGCTGACCCCACGGTTGACCACCGTCTGGAGCAGCTTGTCGATGAGAATTGTGCCCATACGTGCCTCTTCTTGCGCGTGTACAGGGTGCCCCGGCCGAACGGGCGAAGCCAATCGCCCAAGATCGTCCGTGGCATATTGCTCGAGAATCTATGCTTGCAGAGAAATCTGTTCCGCGACGTCGTCGAGCCGTTGCCCTATACCGGCCCCACTGGGTGGCTGTCGGTGCGTCCCGAATGACGGACACGAAAAGTAGCCGCACCGCACACGCCGAGGGGATCCCCTCTCTGAACTCACGACGCTAGGATTATTCGCTTATTCCCAAAAACCTCAAGTAAATTGGCATAATACCGGCAGGCAAAGCGCCGGATGCCTGGGCCGCATCCCCATCGGGCGTGAAGCCTCTGTAGGAAAATATGCCCCCCGAAACAACCGCCACCTCACAAGCACTCTTACTGGCCGCCATTGTTGCTATACCGAACCACCCTTAGTGAGGGCCACTGGGGATGCAATCAATTTTAGTCGACCGACGGGACGGGATCTTACACTCTTACGAAGGGAAGCCATATACATCCGCAGGACTATTCGTCCTCCATTCGCTTGGCCACTCGGAAGATTTCATCCAACGTCGTGACCCCACGGAGCACCTTGTCGATTCCGTCCCAATAAAGCGTTCGCATCCCTTCATTCATGGCCGTTCGCCGGAGCTGCGTGGTCGGCGCCTCGTTGAACGTCAGCTCACGAACCTTGGGCGACAACAACAACAATTCAAAGATTCCAAGCCGTCCGCGGTATCCACCGCCATTGCAACTAGCACAACCAACACCCTTCATAAAGGTGGCATTGGCTGCCATCTCCGGAGTAATGCCAGCGGCCTCCAGCGCTGTCTGACTGGGGGCAAACGGCTGTTTGCATTTCTGGCAGATTACGCGTACCAGGCGCTGAGCCATAATCGCAACCACGCTACTTGCCACCAGATAGGAGGGAACTCCCATGTCGATCAAACGTGTAACAGCACTGGGCGCATCGTTCGTATGTAGCGTACTGAAAACCAAGTGTCCAGTCAGGGAAGCCTGAATTCCCATTTGGGCCGTCTCCAGGTCTCGCATTTCTCCCACGAGAATGATGTTGGGAGCCTGGCGCAACATGGCACGGATCACCCGGGCGAAATCCAACCCGATGTCGTGCCGAATCTCTACCTGGTTAATTCCTGGCAGATAATACTCCACGGGATCTTCTGCCGTAATGATCTTCCGATCCGGCGTATTCAGATCGTTCAGCGCGGCATATAGCGATGTCGTTTTCCCCGATCCGGTTGGCCCGGTAACCAGGATAATTCCGTTGGGACGCTTGATGAGGTTATCGAACCTGCGGAAGTCCTCCTCGGAGAACCCCAACTGCCGCAGCCCCACCTTGATGCTGTCCTTGTCGAGAATCCGCATCACGACCGACTGGCCGTGGCTCGTGGGAATCACACTCACTCGAAGGTCGAGTTCCTTCTCGCCCACGGTTACTTTGATCCGCCCGTCCTGGGTACGGCGGCGTTCGGCAATGTCGAGCTTCGAGAGGATTTTAATACGCGATAGCAGGGCTCCCAGCAACCGGCGGGGGGGGCTGTCCCGCTCGACAAGCACCCCGTCGATCCGGTACCGCACACGAATCCGATCCTCGAACGGCTCGATGTGGATATCCGAAGCCCGAAGCTGCACGGCCTCGGTGATAATCAGATGGACCAGCCGGACGATGGGGGCACTGCTTTCGTCGATATCGTCGCCACCGGCCTGGGCCTCTTCTTCGGTCTCGGTGAAGTCGATCGCCGTGTCGGTAAATTCCTGGAGCATTGAGTCGGCACTTTCGCCGACCGTCTGGCCGTAGTAGCGGTTGATCGCTTCGAGGATGGTATCCCGCGGGGCCAGGGCGATTTCGACCTGTTTGTTGAGGATAAAGACGAGCTTGTCGATTGTTTCGTAGTCGGTCGGGTTGCTGACGATCACCTTGAGCTTGCCGTCGACCTCGGCCAGCGGCAGCACCGCGTTTTCTCGGGCAACCGACTCGGGGACCATTTCCACGATCGACGGGGGAATGACCACTTCGCTGAGGTTCACGTAGTCGCAGTTGTGCTGCTCGGCCAAGGCCCGCATCACGTCTTCGCCGGAGGCATACCCCAGACGACTGAGCGAATCGACCACCTGCATGCCCGATTCGTCGGCCATTTGGACGGCTTCGGCTAGCTGCTCGGGGCTAACAACACCTTGGCGGATAAGGATTTCCGTCCATTCCAGACGCTTCTTTGCAGCCATGAACCGCTCCGGTCAAGTCGCGCGTAAAAAAGGAGGGGAGCCACTGTCGGTAACGACGACGAAGCAAAACCTGTCGGCGACGACAAGAAAACAAGGCGAATGCCTATCCCCTTCGGTGTTCCCAATCAGCGCCAGAAAAAGACGGCGCTACCTACCCAGACTAACGGGCGCAAAATCCATTGTCAACTAGCAACGCAGTCAACGGGTAGAGGGTTAGAGGCCAGGGGGCCAGGAATCGAGGCAGCGGGGGGGGAGGCATTTCGTTGGACAGCCGCTTGCGGCTTCGCCCTTCCGCTTTCGGCTTTCAGCTTCTCCTGGTCCCCACGCCAAGCGTGGGAACCAGGGGGGATCCGGAGGAGAGTTGTACTGTCGGCAGCCTACGGCGTGGGAATGTTGCCCGCGTCGGTGGTGATCGCGCCATCGTATAGGATGGTACCGCCGTTTCGCTCGGCTGCCGTGAGTTCGGGGACTTCCTCGGACGGCACCGCCGGCGTGGTTTTCTTTTCCACGCTGAACGTACCGGTGATCTGGTGTAGGTGGTACTCCTCGTCCGAGTTGCTTATGCCCTTCGAGGCCGTGTTGTCCAGCAGACTCAACCGGACACTTGCCCCGGCGGCGTTGGCCGTGGTCGCGAACGCTCGGCCCGTGGATGTGCTGGCGTTGTTGAACGTATTGTCGTGAACCGTGGCGTTGATGGCCACCGTGCCATTGGCCTGGATGCTGGCCGCGGCGTTGGTCGAATCGTTCGAGATACGGTTGTTTTCCATCAACAGGTTGAGCGTCTTGGCCGAGGCGCCGTCGGCGGTGATCAGTACGGCTTCGTTGTCCGTGTCGTTGGCCACGACGTTGCCGTCGAGCGTTACATTGGCCGTGTTGACTCCGTCGGCGAAGTCGAGGTGGATACCTTCGGTGGCGGTGCTGTCGACCGCGTTGTCGTTGAGCGTCAGCCGCAAGGTGCCGGAGCCGGAGGCGTTGAGATCGATGCCTTGGGCGCCTGTATTGCGGACAATACTGTCGGCGATGGTCACGTCGAACGCTGTTGCGTTGTCGTGGACCAGGGTCACGCCGTTGCCCGTCGTGTTGACGATTCGCATGTTGTTCAGCGACACGCTGGCCGTGTTGGTCAGCACAATGCCGGCGCCGGTCGTGTTTTGGATGACGCCGCCGTCGCCCGGGTTGGATCCGCCGGAGCCGACGGTGAACGTTCCCCCGGTGACGTCGGTCAGCACGATGCCGTTGGCGGCTCCATCGACCGAGATACTCTCGAAGTTCATGCCGTTGCTGCTGCCGATGGCCACGTCGTTCATGTTGATGGCCACCCCGGTGGTCGTGGTAATCGTATTCGAGCTGCCGGTGACCTCGACGATTCCGCCGTTGGTGGCCACCAGACCGTTGCCGCTGGTGGTGTTGATGTCCAGGTTGGCAAAACGTACCGTGACATCATCGTCGTTGTCGGTGATCGTAACGGCATCGTTTGTCGTGGTGTCGAGATCAGTCGAACCGTTGAAGCGGAACGTGCCGCCGGTGTTGTTTTGCACGAGGATTCCTTCAGCCGAGTCGGTGATTGTGCCACCGAAGGTTACGGTACCGCCGTCGTTCGACTCGATCAGTACGGACCGGCCACCGCTATTGCTGATGGTACCGTTGTAGGTGACCGTCGCACTGCTATTGGCTACGTGGAATGCCGTGCCCGAGGTGCTGGTGATCGTAGAATCGTCGGCGAAGTTGAAGGTGCCGTCGGAGTTTTCGATGTCGATGGCGGCGCCACCGCTCAGCTCGATCGGGTCGTTGAAGTTGTAGGTTCCGTCGGCCTGATTGAAGACCAGTCCGGCGCCGGCAGTGGCCTCGATCACGTTGTCGAAGTCGGTGCCCGCGTTGAAGTTCAGCGTGCCGGTGTGTCCTCCGGTAACAGAGAGGGCGGCGAAATTGTTGGCCTGCGTGATGTTGCCGGTAAACGTCACGTCGGCCTCGCCACCGACTACGGTGAAGGCGATGGCATCAGGGCTGGTGATGGTCGTGTCGCTGAATTTCAGCGTGCCGTCCGAATCGTTGATATCGATTCGGGCACCGCCGCTGAGAGCGACCGCGTGGTTGAAGTTGTACGTGCCGTCGGCTTCGCTGAATACCAGGCCGGCCCCGGTGGTGGCGGTGATCACGCCCGCGTCGGTTTCCGACTCGTTGAAGTTAACCGTTCCGCTGTGTCCTCCCGAAATGCTGACCGCGGCCACATCGTTGGTATTCTGTGTGATGCTGCCGGTGAAGGTCACATTGGCCTCGCCGCCGACCAGTTCGAAGGCTATGCCGGTCGGGTCGGTGATCGTCGTATCACTGAATTTGAACGTGCCGTCGGAGTCGTTGATGCTGATTCGGGCACCGCCGCTGAGGGCAACCGCGTGGTTGAAGTTGTACGTACCGTCGGCCTGGTCGAAGACCAACCCGGTGCCGGCGGTGGCGGTGATAACGCCATCATCGGTTTCTACTTCGTTGAAGTTGACCGTGCCGGTATGTTCGCCGAAGATGTACACGGCCGCCGCGTTGTTGCCCTGGGTAATCAGACCGGTGAAGGTTACGTTGGCCTCGCCACCGTTGATTTGCAGGCTGGCTCCACCCGTGTTGGTCAGAGTCGTGTCTGTGAAGGTAAAGGTTCCGTCGCTGTTGTTGATTTCGATGCCGGTGCCGGTTCCCGTGGCTCCGTTGCTGAACGTCAAGTCGGAGACTGCCGCACCGCCGTCGGACTGGTCGAATAGCAAACCGCCGAGGGCCGTTGTCTGGCCGTCATACGTGTAGTCGCTGATCGTCGCCTGGCTGTTGTTCGACGTGATGCGGACGCCGTAGCCGCTGCCTCCGGTGGCCGTGATGTTGCTCAGTTGGATGTCTTCGGTAACCGGCGTCGTGCTGGGTTCGCTCGATCCGGTCAGGTCGATGCCGTCGCCGCCGATGTTGCTGAAGGTCACTTCGTCGATGATCGGATTGAACCGTACCTGCTCGCTATTGTCTTCTTCGATCGTTTCGACGAGCGCAGTCAGGCGAATACCGTCTTCGGTGGTGTTCGAGATGGTCAAGTGATTAAGGTCCGCGTCGGCGATGCCGCTGGCCGCCGAGACGATGCCGTTGGTGCCGCCGCTGATCGTGAAGTTCGACACTTCGTTGTACGACGTCTCGTCGTCTTCGCTGCGGGTGGTGGCCACGTTGGCCAACGTCACGGCGGCGTTGCCCGAGGCGTTGCTGATCACCGGCACGGCACCCTCCCACGACCCGGAGGAGGTCTCGGGCAGGTTGATTTCGCCCATCTGGTAGGTCATCACCGTATGCATCTGGTTGTCGCCTTCGCCGAGCAGACGCTGCTGGTCACGGAGCGTGATGGCTTGTCCGCTGTAGGTACTGTCGGCGTGGACGAGAATGAGATCGCCCTCCTGCGATCCGTCGAACACGTCGTCGAGGCTGGTGAACGGACTTTCGTAGGTACCGTCGCCCGTGCCCGAGGCGTTGCTGTCGACATGAACAACGCGGAGCGGCTCGTTGTCCTGGTCCGTGAGCATCTCGTAGCCCCGGACATCTTCCTGCCGCGTGACAATGTATTCGTTACGGATCACCGGCTCGCGCAGGCGGCGTTCGATGCCGCACTGTTGCTGGCCGAACACGGGCAGTCGGCCGGGATACCACACGGCGCCGAAAGTGACCGTGGTGCCAAACGTGTCGTCGTCCGACACGCTCAGTTCCACAAGGAAGTTTTCGTTGACGTAACCGCGCGCGCCGACCTTGTAGCCGAAGTCGCTCTGGTCGTCGTCGTGCAACGAATAACCGCCGCCGAAGACCCAGGCGTTGTGGTCCAGAACGGCGCGGGCGACCTCGAAATCGACGACCGACATGGCCTGATCGGCCGGGCGCCAAACGGTGGTCCCAATCGAGTTGCCGATGTAGCCCAACTCGTTGGTATACGTAATATCGTGGCCCATCTGCCAGGTTTCACCGACGGCCATGTTGGCGTTCACCCGAACGTCCCAGAGTTCTCCCAGCGACTCCAGGCTGACGCCCACCTGGTTGAAGTAGTTGTCGGCCACGGTCACATCGCCGTCGTACCAGGCGCTGATGCCGAAAATCCGCGCCTGCCCGTTGCCCAAGATGCTCGGGTAAAGCCATCGGAAACCACCGCCGACGTTAACGCCCCCGTTTCCGAAACTGTTGGGCGCGAAATCGAACTGACCTTTGAGGAACATCACACCGTTGCCGGAAGCCAGAGGGCGGAAGCTCTCGAAGCCCAGGCTCAACTGGCCGTTTTCCTGACCGTAGGCGGCCGTCTGGTAGCCGAAGCGAAAATGGGCGTCCCAGAGGTCGATATTTCCCCCCATTTCGCCACTCACCGTTTCGCTGAACGGCAACTCGTCGTCCATCGGAAAGACATCCGTCTCCATGGGCACGGATTCATCGATGGGCATGGCGTCCATCGCCATGATGTCCGTCTGGGCGAAGGCACCAGCCGGCCCTGCCAGCACCGCCGCGACGGTTGCCAGCGCGAAGAGGACATTTCGATGGGAAACTGCGAGCGAAAGTGCAGATCCAATTGCCATGTTCAGCATCCTTGCCAAGTCGTTCCGAGGGCGTCGCCCGTTGTTATGTCATACGCGATAGATGGGCGCGCACCGTGGCTGCGCAATCCGAAAGGTCAGCCTAATCGTTAAATCTTCACATCGGCTGACCTTCCTGCCACACTTTAGCGGTTTGCAGTGGCCCAACCACAAACCTTGGCCGGAAGCGACGTTGCGCACTGCCACGGCGACGTCTTCCAGACGACGACATGCGAACGTCGATTGACGCTAGTTGTTTTACACAAACACGTTACGCTCAAGACCTCGGCCGGTTTGTGATATCCGAGAAGGTCGTAGTGCTTTGGCAAACCCGAATACGGGATGCCATGGCCACACTTGCCTGGGATGCTGAAATCCCGCCAAACATGGACCTAGAAGATTGGCAGCGTATTAGTAATGTCTGCCTGCGGCTTTCGCGTTCGTCCTAGCGGCACCTGCGATCGTCCAGAGAACTGCTGGGGGACGGGACTGGAGTGACGTTTTCCCCGCGCATTGAGTGGCAAGTTGCGCAGGTTGCAGTCCATAGGAAACTTGCCCATCGCTGCAAGAAAAAGGCGGTCAAGCTGCCCATGGCACCCAACGCCACCCAAGAGGACATGTCCCGTTTACAGTTGCCGAGTATTCAACGCTTCCCCGGCTGGTCAAACCATCTTGATTCAGCCAGCAGCACTCAGTATTCTTCCGCCTTGCGATGATCGACGACCTCTTCTTCTGCTAAACCTTCCTGCAAAGGAGTCTGTTGTGCGCCCGTCTTATGGCCTGATTGCTGTCGGCTGCATGCTCCTTAGTGGCCTCGTTGGATGTAATTTGGGTGAAGGCGACGCGACGGCCACCTCGGCGGCCTCGCAGAGCAACGGCTCGGGCATCGGCACGGTGGCCGTGATCGACCTGAACACGGTCGCCCGGCGGCTCGGATTCGACAAGCAACTGACGGCCGCGGTACAGCAACGCGAGACGTCGCTCAACCAGCAGTTGGCCACGGTCAAAACCTCGTACGAAAAGCAGATCGCCGAGCAGCAGCGAAGGTTCGGCGCCGCGCCCGCGCCCCAGCAAGCCCAAGTGTTGGCCGACATGCAGAAACAGGCAGGCGTGGGCTTGAATCAGGCTCGCCAAAAGGCCAAGCAGGACCTGGCCAGCCATAGCACGCAGCTCGCCGAGCAGTTTCGAGACCAGGTACGACCGATCGCTCGGGAAATCGCCCGGGAGAAGGGTCTTTCGGTCATCGTCACGAAGAACGACAGCGTGTTGTTCGACTACGACGCGGCGGTCGACATCACCGACGCAGTGATCCAGCGAATCCAAACGCAACCGCCAAGCCTGGCGCCCGGCACGTCGGACCACACAGCCCAACGCCCAGCCGCCTCGCCGTTCTGACGCAACGCGTCTTCTCGTTCTTACGCTCGTTCCTACGCTTTGGGTGGGAACGCAAGGCTCGACGTTTCACGTCGTACGCGGCAAGTCTCCTCCGTGCTGCCACGCTCCCAGGCAACAACGTGCTGGTGTGGGTGTTCTTCAGGATCTTTCCTCGGCGGCCGCGCCAGTAGTGCGCGGATGCTTCGCAGTAAGACCCCAAACAATTGCAGCCCCTTCGTGCTGGCGGTAGAATCCTGACTAACGAGTGGGGCCCAAGTGGGAAGTAACGCCATGGTAGAGCAAGAGTATTGGTCTTTCGGTCGCAAGGAAATAGCTTGTATCTCTGGCGGATGTATACTGCTTACGGTGGTGAGTTTCGTTCTGCGGGTGGCGCCGCCGTGGTGGTTTCTGCCGTTGCCTCGTCGCGTAACCCAGCATTTCGACAAATGGGCACAGTATGCTCAGCAAGGCGGGTACGACGAATTCTGGTTGCAATCGCTGATCGGTTGGGCCATCGTGGGCGCCGTCCTGGGACTCATATTCTCGAACGTCGTTCTACGTGGCAAGTCCTGGGACTAACTTGGTCCACTCGCGACCGCGGTTGGCGATTCGACGACGTAGCGTCAAGACAGGAGAGATTCCGCATGTGCCACGCTGAACGTGACTTTCACAGGTTCATAAAAATCGTCGGCGCTGTCGTCTGCGCAGCGATCTTCCAGATTGCCGGCACTACGGCAACCGCCGCCGAGCGGCCCAATATCTTGCTCATAGTTGCCGACGATCTGGGCTATGAAAAACTAGGGTGCTACGGCGGGTTGAATACGTCGACGCCCAACTTGGACACGATGGCGAGTCGTGGCACGCGGTTTACTCGGGCCTACACCAGTCCCGTCTGCACGCCTTCCCGCATGAGTCTCTACACGGGCACGTATACGCCACGACACAAATTCGTCAGGGTACTTCCTGTCCACAACGGCACGAAGAAAGCGGTCGATTTCGACAAGCGGTTCGTCTGCTATGCGCAACTGTTGCGCGATGCAGGTTACCAAACGTCGGTGACCGGCAAGTGGCAATTGGCCGCCTTGGAGTTCCATCCCGAACACTGTCGCAGCGCGGGCTTCGATTCGTGGTGTGTCTGGCAAATCTGGCACGACAACCAGAAAACCAAACGGTATTGGCAGCCCACCTTGAATCGCGACGGGAAGATCCTCGACGGTATCCAAGAACGATTCGGACCCGACGTACTCACGGAATATGTGATCGAACGAATGCGTGCGGCAAAGGATTCCGGAAAGCCTTTCTGTATTCACCACAACATGATGTTGCCGCATGTTCCGATCGTTCGAACGCCCGACGATGTGCAGAAGAACCGAGCGGCCGACCTCGATCGAATGATCGGCTACCTGGACGCCCAGGTGGGCAAGCTATTGGCCGCCTTGGCCGAATTGGACCTGGTCGACAACACGATCGTGTTCTTCGTGGGCGACAACGGGACCGATGTTGTGTCTGCCCGTCACACGACGGCCGGCCAAGTGACCGGCGGCAAACACCATCTCAACGACGGCGGAACGCACGTGCCCTTGATTGCCTTTAGCCCGGGCAGAATTCCGGCCGGCAAGAAGGTCGACGCTTTGGTCGACATGGCCGATTTCTTTCCCACGCTTTGCGAGCTGGCCGGCGTGGAGTGTCCGCATGACGCCGCCCCCGACGGCGTGTCTTTTGTCGGCCTTCTCACCGGCCAGGGGGCGGGAAAACGCTCCTGGGTTACCGCTGGAATCGGCGCCGACTTCTTCGTCTTCGACGGACAGTGGCGCTTGCATCATAAGAATGGCAAACTCATCGACTGCCGAAAACTGCCGAAGGAAACGGAGGCCGATATGACTACCGACAAAGCGAAGGCAGCCAAAGCTCGCCTGTTGCCGGTTCTGGAAGACTTGAGGCGTTTGTGATTTTGCCCGAAGTAAACTAGAAGTTGAACCCGAAGGCTCCCATTGTACCCCCTCGACTTTGGCGCTAAAATCACAACCACTGGATGGGTGTCTGTCGGGCAATCACGCTATTGGGTGGTAACGTGCAGCAACACCAAATCGGTTGCGGTCCTGCCGCGTTTTGTCGAAAACTGACGAGACCACGTAATGGCTCACATCAAAAAGCTGAAGCTGACGTTTGAGCGCAAGAGAGTCGACGACGACTTTCTGCACGCCCCATTGGAGACGGCCGAGCACGCTTATCAACTGTTCAAGGAAATGGAAAACGAGGTAAGGGAAAAGGTCGTTTGTATCCACCTTACCGACAAATACGAAATCATTTCATTCGAGGTCGTTTCCATTGGAACGCAGACCTACGCAATCGCTGATCCGGTGGAGATCTTGCGCGGAGCGGTTCTTGTCAGAGCCACAAAAATCATCGTGATCCATAACCACCCACTCAGATCTGCTGAACCGTCGGACGCCGATATCAAAGGGGCCAAGAATCTGAAGGAAAAAGGCACGGTTCTGGGTGTTGAACTGCGGGATGCAATTGTCATCGGCGATAACGGCTTCGTTAGCCTTTCGCAGCGAGGGTTGATCTAAGGACGAACCAAGAGACATCCCCGTTTTAAGCCCAGAAAAGGAAGGATGTTGCGAAGCGCCCCACATGGTTTGCTTCTTTTGAGCATTCGTGCTTGGTGCTTCATTGGTCATTGAAGCCTGGGCATTCGAGTTTTGCCGATAGAGCACCGACACAGCTAGTGGGACACGTCAACCGCGGCACTCGTCTTTTTCTGCCGCGATGAGCATCTCGAAATCGTTGTGCGTCAGCGCATGTTCGCGGCTGAACTGGCCCAGGTGGCAACCGAAGATGTCGACCTTGGCAAACCCGGCCGTCTGCAATAGCCAACTCATTTCCGCAGGCGTGTAGTAGCGTTCGTTGGTGGTGATCGTCTGCGGCTGGCCATCGTCGTCCGTGAAGGTCATCTCGACCCCTTCACGGAACGTCATCAAATCGAACGTCAAGTTCTCGATCTCCGCGCCCGAATTGTTCGCGCCGAGGAAGTCTTTGACCGAGTGAAACAGCGGGAACAGTGCGTTGAGCGTCGTCATGAGCAGTTTGCCGCCAGGCCGTAGCGCCGCGGCGGCGTGAACGAGAATCGCGTGGTTTTTCTCGTCGGTCTCCATGAGCGAAAACGCGCCCTCGCAAAACATGATGGCGGCGTCGAATTCTTCGTGGAAATGCGGCCGGGTCGCGTCGCGACATTGCAGCTCGACGTTTACGACGGCCGCGGCCGCCTTCTCGCGGGCAAGGCGAAGCTGCCCCTGGGAGAGGTCGAAACCCGTCACCTGATAACCCCGCTTGGCAAGCTCGACGGCGTGTCGGCCCGTACCGCATCCGATGTCCAAAATTTGCTTCGACCGGTCGGCCCCCAATTCCCGTTCGACGAAGTCCACTTCGCCTAGGGTTCCTTGAGTGAAAACTTCCTTGTCGTAAGTTTTGCCGAAGTTGGCAAAAAGGGTTTCATACCACTGCGTCATTTCTGATTTTCCCAAGAGGCCACGTCGAAAATCCATCGTTCCCTTACCACGGCTTTGAACGCCAAGACCGCGTTTCATCTATCGACACCAGCCGCCGCGGCCAAGTTCGCGCAAATCCGATTCCCGGCTGGTGGCACTGCCCCTCCGTTGTCTCGGCAATCGTTGGGCATCGAAAAGCGGGATAGGTCTGATTTGCCCGAACGGCCTATGGGCCTTCGCTGGGTATCATCGGCTACTTGAAAGTGGTCCTTCTCGGGGCAATTGACGAGTGGCGGAGATTACCAAGAAGTATATGAAGAGCATGCGGTAAAAGAGAAGAAGGACGATAATCGACCACGGCCAGAGGCCGTGGTTTTACCAAATAAAAAGCTCTGAACATCCAACGACGGATTTACACCATCGGCAGCGGCTCTACGGTTTCGCTGCAAGGCATCAAGTGTGCCCTGACGCTTCGCGGAATCTACCAGGATCGCATGGCCAAACCGCATCAGGGCCGCTCGGCCGACGAGCGTTGCCAAGTCGAGGTGATTTCCGGCGCCCTGGCCACTTTCATGGAGCACGACTCGGATGGCGCGAAAGATGCCACCGTATCCGGCCGAGGAACGGCATAAAGGAAGATCTCCCAAGGCGAATCGTCCTGGCGAAAGACTCGTTCGAGCCGAAGTCCGGTTTCGTTGCTGTTGCCTATCTCAACCGCGCTTAGGATGTACCGGCAATCAAGGTTCCAAAGTGCCGTCGTGTTGATAGCCAGGTGGTCCACGCGGCGTTTGGCATGATCTTTCGTGTAGAGAAATGGCTTTCTAAGTTCACTCGAAAAAAGATAACAGCGCGACCCCCAGGTGTCAAAGTAAGATGCCAGGTCGTTGTCCTTCGCAAGTTCACCGGCGATTACCTTGCGAAAGCGATGCTTATATTCGAGCGGGTAGTTGACCCAATACCCGTCCGCTGTGTAGAAGCCATTGTACAGGGAGATGGCCGGATCGAGCCCAAGGCTGACAACGCGATATTCATCTTGGGGACGCCCGATGTGCTTTTCTACTTCCGAAAACAGCTCGGGAGAATAAAACTCCCGGAAGGTGATCGCGTCCTGGTGTGGCCATCCATGACTGGCTTGACATAAGGCTGCTCCGTGCCATATAAGCAACCCGATCACAATGTTCCGTCCCCAACGGGCACGTGTTGCGATGATGCACAAAGCGAAGGCCAAGGCCAGCGACCAGAGCAACGGATGGAAATAGTGAATTCGTTCCAGATTAGTCGCCGTGAGAAGATCGATGTGCAACGCGCCGATTAATCTACCGGTGAATTCCCAGCGGTAGATACCAAACCAGAAAGAAACTAACGCACCAGCCGCCATAAGCACCGAGAGCATCGTCAGTTGCCACCGGAGCGACTCATTATCGGCATTGGGAGTCGCCGCGTCTTGCCTCGCCGCAACTCGAGCCCGCCGCAATTGATCGATGCCCACGTAAAGTCCGATTCCAAAGGCGATGAACAACACGGGCCAGTGGACACTGGGGGTGTGGTACTGCCCCGAGATGAAGTTTTTACAGGCCCGGGTGAGGGATTCTACCAGGGTCAGGTGGTGGGAGAAGCCAAACTCGAAACGATGTGACTGGTAACCCGTGTTGAACAACGTCGATGAAATCAGGCGATATTCACAGAGGGCGTAGCTCACGGTGAGGACCGCTACGGCGGCCAGGGAAAGCCAAGGAATTCGTCGGTACCGAAGCCCGTCAATCACTGCTGCAATTGTCAGCAATGGCAAGATAAATATTCCGACCGCGATCAGGCTTGAACTTAGTCCAAACAGCGCAAGGACCAGAAATGAAATGAAAAGGCTCTTCTTGTCGCGAATATTTAACCATGCGTGGAGAAGCCAAGGTTGCCCCGCGACAGTCAGGCCCAAAATCGGGTAGAAGGGAAGGCAGGCGAACGCTGCCGCGACACCGAAGGCCACAAAACGCGTGTTCCCGGCCAAGGCGGGACGCGAGAGCAGCAACCACATACCCCAAAAGGCCGTTAAACGTATGGCCGCCACGGTTACGGCGAAAGCCCAGGGTGGCGACAAAAAAAAGTAGGGCCAAAGCAGCAGCGACAATTCACTGAACAAACAACCTCGAGGAATTCCGCCGAGCAGTGCCGGAAACTGCGTTTGCGAATCGGCAAAAACGCAGTCACTCTTCGCGAAAACGTGATAGACGGGTGTAATGCTATCCAAGGAATCATGGATGATCACATGAGCGTTCTCTGGCGCGACATGAAACACCATCCAGAACAGAAACAGTGAGAAGACAACCGAAGCGGTTTTCCATCCTCTATTGTTCTGCGTTTCTGGCCTATCGCCAACAAAGGTTTGAGGTTGGTCTTGAAGACGGGTCTCCGATTTCAGCATTCGTGTTTCCGCTATTACGGTTGTTTTCATTTTGCGAGTATGCCTTTCCAGGATTTGCCAGGGTCTTCATGACGTAGGGTGCCGCAGAACAGCAAGCAGTGAAGACCCAAAAGGAAAGGAGATCCGATGCCCCAACGGCGTCTCAAGGCCAAAGATTGCCTTCAGAGTTGTGTTGATTAAGGGAGAGGGAACTCGGTGCATCTTTTCGGCGAGCTCTTGCCGTTCGTCTTGCGACATCTTGGAGACATTGCGCTCGGCAAGCCAGCGGCTGAATGCCAGCAGCGGGCTTAGGAAGAACATGAAGTATCGCGCATCACAAAGTTTGAGCCCAACTGCTTCGGAAAGCTGAGCGAAATCGGCGATCGTGTAACGCCGCTGATGGCCGGCTATTTCGTCGTTGAAGCTCCAGAGCTGCTGGAATGCCGGCACCGTTACCACGGCAAAACCGCCGGGTGACAACGCAGAAGCCACTTCCCGCATCGCCAGTTCATGGTCTGGAATGTGCTCGATCACGTCTAATAGAAAGATCACATCCCAGCGGTTTTCCCAGCCGAGGCTCATCAGATCGATGGGATAACGCTCAACTTCAGGCGGCAACACCTGGCTGGCATACTCCAACGCCTCGGGCGAGGAGTCGCCGACAGCGCACTCCGCCGGCCGGCGAGGAAAATGCTTGAGCAGGTAGTCCATCCATCCGCCACATCCACAGCCGGCATCGATGACCCGTAGCGAATCGCTGTTGTCCGCATAGCACCATCTTCTGAACGCTTCAAGAATAAAGCGATGACGCCCCCGATACCAAAAATGATCTTTCTGCATTTCGAACAAGAGCCCAAAATCGAACTCCTCAGGCTTCAAGGGCGCGGGAATGTCGCGACTCGCTTCTTCGGAGAGCGGTTTGTCGTTCACGCAAATGGGCATTTCCGTATTCTCTCTTTCTCGGGACCAATTATTTACTCATCCTTCCCGACCGTGTTCTGCGTCAGCTCGCAACAGCGAGCCCGAATCCTGTCCGTCCGAAATCGTTCCCGTTGTAGAGCATAAAGAGCCGGTTGTCGTGAGCGAACACGCACGGATACTCGATCATCTCGCAGTCCCATCCCGAATCCGAAACATCGATGCCCGCCTTATCATCCATTCGTTCCCAGTGGAGACCGTCGGGTGATTCGGCATAGCCAATGCGATACGCGTTCCCACGGTAGCTGTACCACATGCAGTACTTGGTTCCGAGTCGCATCACAGTAGGTCGGCAGAATGCGTATTGCTTGGGGTCAGAATCGCCGACGACCTGTTGGCCGTCTCGTTTCCAGCAGAGACCATCCGTCGACGAGGCATATTTGATCACATGAAACATATCGCTTTTTCCCGGCCCCCAACTGAGGTTCGAACCGTACCACATCCTCCACTCGTCGCCCTCCTTGAGCACCCAAGGATACGAGAGAGAAAACGGATCCGTCGGCGCGCGATCGATGATCGGTGCGAGCGACCACTTCCGAAAGGGGGCGTCAAAATGTTCACTAACCGCCAATCCAATACTATTTCGCCATGGCACGGTCACCGAGAGGTTCCAACCGGTGTAATAAAGATATCGCTTGGAACCGACCTGCACTAAGCATCCCATGGACGCTCCACTGTCGTCAAACATTCCGCGCGTTCCTGGAGCCAACACCGGTTCCGAGAAGAGCTCTAGTACCCGTGGACGATCAGACACATCGAGCACCACAGTCCCGATACTCGACCTATTGTCGCCGTCTCGACAGCTGAAATAGACGCGAAATAGGCTACCCTCGATCGGTTCCGCAGTGGGATTCGAGGCGTGCGATTGCATCCATGACTGCTCGCAATTGGGCACGAAAACCTGCCCGAGCTTTTCCCATTTCATCGTCGCGCCTTTCTCAGAGATGCCGCAATCGATCGCTGGTAACCTTGGAGATCAGCGTTTCGGTTGTCCTATAGACGGCTTGCGGCGGCGTGTCCTTGAGGATTACCGCAGCCGCGCCAATGACTGACTCCGGGCCGATGGTCACGCCGTCCCGGATTGTGGCGTTTACTCCCAAGAATGAATGATTCCCCACGGTGACGTTCCCGGAAACTACGACGTGCGAGGAAATAAAACAGTGGTCCTCGATCGTCGCATCGTGGCCGATGTGGTTCCCGCTCCAAAGGATCACATTGTTGCCAATCCGAGCGAACGGTTGAATCACGTTGTTCTCGAAAATGAAGCAGTTATCGCCAATCGCGATCTCACCCCAAGACACGGCCTTCGAATTCACATAGGTAATCAACTCGTAACCCAGGGACTTGCATACGTCGTAGGTTTCGGCTCGCGACTTATTGACGCGCCCAAAGCCGATAGCGACGAACATCGAATACTCGTCCGGAGGGTATTTCTGCTCCAATTCTTCGAACGCGACCACGGGCTTCTGGCGTAGTTGTGTCGTTTCCAACCGTTCTCGGTGCACGGTGAACGCCACGACTTCGTACGGACTATCTGCTGTCAGATACACCTCGGCGGTTCTCGCAAAATCGCCCGTGCCGAAAATCACGACTTTTTTATGCATGGAGGGTGGACCTTCGATGTCGAGCATGCGGTTACTTCCGAACAATCATAGTAAACTCATACAGTTCATAATCATGCAACAGGGCAACGTTGCGAGAGAAATTGCGTTTGCAGTGGTCGAAAAGGAAGCATGGATCAGCATAATAGAGATCGGGACGCATCCGCTCGGGGTCCGAGTACTTCGTCAACACATTAAATGCAAAACCGGAAAGGGCAAGTTCGTTGAGTCGTGCGAGCGTTTGTAGCACATACTTTTTCCATTCAGCCAGCGACGTGCCAAGTGTCACGTTGAAAATGCCGCTTGCCACGACGAAATCCGTGGGGACGAGTTCCGCATCGACCGCGACGAATTCACAGTCGGCGCGTTGCGCATAGCACGACCTGCCCGTTTCGACCATTTCCCGCGAGATATCAAACCCACGATATTGGAATCGGTATCCCTTCTCAACGAGCGTGTCGATGAGCGCGCCGTAGCCCGCGCCATAGTCGGTAATGGTGAACTCACGTTTCGCGCCACAGACCTTCAGCAGTTGCTCGAAACGGAGTCGCTGAGAATCGGAGGAGTTCCAGTCAACGCCAGCAGGCGTTGTTCCGTGCTCGGCAAGCTTACAAGTATAGTAATCTCTTACTTTACCGAGGGGGGACTCGAGGTGCATAAGTCTTTCTCCAAACTCCGCTCGTAGACATGACGGACGATCGTGTATGGTCTGCGTTTGACTTCCACGAAAATCTTCGACAAGTAAATACCGATAAGTCCTTGGCAAAACACGGTCACCCCTCCCAGCATCCATATCGAAACGATGAGCGAAGGCCAGCCGGCCGAATACTCCGAGACGAACAAGCGGCAGGCAACGATCCAGCCAGCGGCGACCGTCGACCCGAAGATGATAAGTGCACCCAAGTAAAAAACAAGCATCAACGGCTTCGCGCTAAAGGACGTCAGGGCGTTGACGAACACGCTGATCCGCTTCCGGATACTGTAACTCGTAGTGCCCTTTGATCTCTTGGCGATGGGATGCGGCACCTGCTGGTAGCCGGTTGCCGCCCATAAACCGGCGATCATCAATTCGCGTTCGCGGAATTGAAGCAGCGAATCGACATAGCGTCTACTCATTAACCGAACGGTGGAAACATTCTCTGGAATCCGGTGCGTCGATAGCCGATTGAAGATCTTGTAAAAAACGGCGCCGCTGAGTCGCTCAAATAGCCTTCCTTTTCTCGCCTCCTGCACGCCGTAGACGACGTCCGCATTTGAGTTCTGCAGCGTAGTCCAGAATTCGCGAAGTACTTCGGGGGCCTCTTCGAGATCGGCATCGATCAAGAAGAGCCATTCGCCGTTGGCGTGCTCCAGACCGGTCATCATCGCGCGATGCTGCCCGTAATTCGAAGCCAAATCAACGATCTTGATGCGCGCATTCTCCCGTTGCAATTCGAGGGCCATGGCAAGCGAATCGTCGGGAGAACCGTCATTGACAAGAACGATTTCGTAATCGTCCGTCAACGATTCACAAGTCGCCGCAACGCGGGAGCAGAATTCGCGCAGATAAGGCGCTGAATGATATAAAGTCGAAACAACGGACAAATGCATGTCAGAACGATTTCATGTATTTCGGGGCTTCGGGACCAACATTGAAAAGCAAGTCGAGTATCGTGACGCCGTGATCGAAGTCGCCATAGAGCTGGGGGTACTCGGGATAGCCTGAGTAATCCATGTATCGTAGCGAGATGTCGATCGCCTCGAATTGCTCTGGCTCCAAATAATCCCCGGCGGCAGGTCCACTTAGATACTCATCCGCGCCCGCTTGACGACAAATTTCGACCAGTCGGCGAGTTTTTCCTTCGACCAACTGATAGTCGCTCGACCAGCTGAGTTTCGTTTTGATCCCCAAAAGGTCGCAGATTGCCGTTATAAAACGATGATTGATAGCACTCAGACACGTCTCGGTCGTTTCCAAATACAGTTGCTCAAATAGTGTTTCATAGTCCTTGAAAAACGGGGAGCGGCCATAAGCGTGCCGGATTGTCGTCCAGTGGGCGACACCCCAGTCGCTGTCGCTGACCAGGGTATCGCAAATGCGCTGATAGTAGCGTCCTTTCACGGCAACTGGAATAGTGAGCCATTTGAGCCCATGGGCCGTTTTGATCTTATTGCGATTGCGCCAATCACGCCGCGTGAATTGCATGTCGTCAAACAACACGAATTCGTCGGCGGAGTTGATGAGATCGAAATAGCCTTTCCACGGGATATAGTTCGACTGAACTATGGCAACAGACTTACCCATATTCAACACCGATGGACTCATGGCACCTACAATTCCTCAAGCAGCCTTGGGAAGCGTTTCTCTATTGTGATGTAGCGAAGATCTCAGGAAGGTGCCAATCGCTCGTACGACATCCTGTTGTTCCTCTTGCGCAATCTCGTAAAAGAATGGCAATCGAATCAGTTGGGCACTGAGCGTTTCGGTGGCCGGGAGATCTCCTCGGCAATAGCCAAACTTCCTCCCCATCGGCGAGCTATGCAATGGCACGTAATGAAAGACGGCCGCGATGCCCTGGTTCTTGAGATACCCGAGAAGGCCGGCCGCCGCAACTTCGGTCGGCAGCAGGAGGTGGAACAGGTGATAGTTGCTCACGCACGTCAGCGGCATAACCGGCAGACGCAGCAGGTCTTCCGACTCCAGTGGCTTGAGCCGCTCGTAATAGTACTGGTAGATCGCCTTGCGCCGGTCGGCGATCGGTTCGAGCATTTCGAGCTGTCCGTAAAGGAACGCGGAAGCAATCTCACTCGGGACATAAGACGAACCGACATCGACCCAGGTGTATTTGTCGACCTGGCCACGGAAAAACTTCTGGCGGTTGGTCCCTTTGTCACGCAGGATTTCGGCTCGCTCGATGAATCGCTCGTCGTTGATGCAGAGGGCCCCGCCTTCACCGCAGATGTAGTTCTTCGTCTCATGGAAACTGTAGCAGCCAAGATGTCCAATGGACCCAAGAGCCCGACCATTGTAGAAAGAATTCACCCCTTGAGCAGCGTCTTCTATGACGAACAAATGGTGTTTCTCGGCGATTTCCATGATGCGATCCATCTCGCAGCCGACACCGGCATAATGAACCGGAAGGATCGCCTTGGTTTTGGGGGTGATGGCCTCTTCGATCAGATCTTCGTCAAGGTTGAGTGTGTCGGGCCGAATATCGACGAAAACCGGCTTCGCCCCTAGGCGAACCACGGCGTTGGCCGTGGAGACGAACGTGAACGAGGGCATGATGACCTCATCGCCCGGGCCAAGATCACACAGCATGGCCGCCATTTCTAGTGCGGCCGTGCATGAGGGCGTCAGCAATACACGAGAAATATCGAAGTGCTTTTCCAACAATCGGCAACACGCTTGGGTGAAATGGCCATCGCCACCGATGTTGCCCATCGTTACAGCCTCGGCGATGTAAAAAAGTTCCTTGCCCGCAATGAACGGTTTGTTGAAGGGGATTTTCATTGGCCGGTTTATAGATTGCGTCTTACGTACAGTGTAGTGTCTGATGAATCCGGAAAACTAAGCTCAATACGATTCGTACACGCGACGGGCGTTACGACACACCTTCGAGGATAATTGCCGTGCGAGGTTGATTTCTAAAGACTCTTCGTCCTTGAGCCTTTTCGCGATAGACAATTAACCTCCGAGATAGTCTCGTGGGCAAAGCTCTCTGGCATTGGGTGAGCGTCTCTCACGCCGGATTTGAGTACTTCGTGAAGATAATCTCCATAATCGTTGCCGTACGAATCGGCCATCTCCTCCAATTGGTCGGCCGAAATGAATCCCTTACGGAAAGCGATCTCCTCCAAACAGGCGATTCTAAGGCCCTGACGTTCTTGGATGGTTTGCACAAAGTTGGCTGCCTGCATCAGCGATGCGTGTGTGCCTGTATCCAGCCAGGCGAAACCACGCCCGAACTGTTCGACGCATAAGTCTCCGCGCAGAAGATATTCACGGATCACGTCAGTGATTTCCAATTCTCCCCTGGCCGACGGTTTGACTTGTTGGGCGATTTCTAAGACATCGTTAGCGCAAAAATAAAGCCCTGTGATCGCAAGGTTGGAACGGGGTATCGATGGTTTTTCTTCGATGGAAACCACGGAGCCACCGTCGTCTATTTCGATCACACCGTAGTGCTGCGGATTCCGAACTTGATACCCGAATACGGTAGCACCCTGCTCGCGGCTGGTCGCCCGGTTGAGCAGATTGGGAAATCCCTGGCCGTAAAAAATATTGTCGCCCAGAATTAGAGCCACGTTGTCATCGCCAACGAACTCCTTGCCGATGAGGAACGCCTGAGCTAAACCCTCGGGCTTGGGTTGGACTGCATAAGATATCTCCAGGCCATAGCAGGTACCGTTTTCCAGGAGACCATGAAACAGAGGTGTATGCTCCGGGGTAGAAATAATCAGGATTTCCCGAATACCTGCCAGCATGAGCGCAGACAGGGGATAGTAGATCATTGGCTTATCGTAAACCGGCAGCAATTGCTTGCTGACCGCCCGCGTTACGGGGTGCAAACGACTGCCAACTCCCCCCGCCAGGACAATACCTTTCCAGTGGAGTTTCTGCTGGTTCATGGCCTTCGGATCGTTTTTTTCGTAAGTGTAACGTTTGATTCGCCTGGGAAACCGGGCGCAATTCCGTTCGTACACACTGCAAGTATGGGTGACACGCACAAGTCTGTGCCGTACAGCTCGAGGTGCTTGCAGTGAATCGGTGCTGGTAGACTGCAGACGGCGCAAGTCTGGATTCTGAAGTACCAACAAACGGCCCGTAGCTTCTGGATCGGCCTTGGAATTCTTGTTCGATTTCCATTCTGGGAAAACCACTTGTAGCAGCAGGGACTCCAACGCGTTTTTGCGACTCGATGCCGATCAAGTTGAAGCGAGAGAGTATTCCCAAAAAGGCCCGGCGGTTTCTACCCAAGGAGGTTGGGGGTGTCAAGGCAGGAAAATCGATTCATCCGACTATCGCAGTGCGAAGGGAGTAACATTACGGCGATTTGCCAGTACGCACATACGGTTTGTATGCGTTTCGAGAGCAGAGGGTTGTCAGGTGGCGAGTTGTACGAGGTGAAATGGACCACCGACTTCCGTCGTGAGCGCATCTACACCGAAGTCGCAGACCAGAAGGTCATCGGAAGGATTCGAGACGCCGCGATCTGCGGCTTGATCTATGAAGTATGCCGTGAAAAGGCGGCGATTTTCAGTGGGTGAAAATCCCACCCGGCGACTGTCGTTCCAGCCGGTAGCAATCGGAGCGGCGGAGGAGGTGACAAGTCCGCTGAAGTACTTCGGTGTAGAGTGTCGCCTTGGGCGACTTGGCGAGCATGCAGGCCGAAACGCGAGTGAACGCCGAGCAGACCTCGAAACCTTGCTGGGAAAGCCGACCATCCGATTCCCGGCTGGTGGCACTGCCCTCGGTCGCGTCGGCAGTCGTTGGGCTGACGCGGAAAACGGGCAAGTCTTATCGGTTCGAAGCATCTACGGGCCGTTCTGGCGAACTGGTTGCCATTTTCGTATTCATTCGTATTCAAAATCATTGCACTGCCGGTGGGGTGGGTGATATAACGCCATACGATGGGTTGGTGCGGCAAATGCTGGCTGTAATCGCGGATCGGTTGGAATGGCTCGGTTCGCTTACGACTGCGGTTGGCGATTATTGATGCTTGCATTGAAAATGATCCGCTTCGGAAAGCCGATCGCCTGGAAACCCAGGCTCCCGTTGGTCGCCTTCCGCAGCTATGCAAGCGTCAATAGGCCATACAGTGCCAATATCAAGAGTCAAACCCAAGAGCCCTTCTGGGGAAAGATGACATGCCGATGAATTCTTGCCGCCAGACTTCGTGGCGAATGGCACGTTCGCTCGTTTGCACAGTTGCCCTTACTGGCACTCCAGTGTTCGGCGCTACCCTTGATACGGACTCGCTTTCACCGGAAGCCGTGGAAAAGGCCGAGAAGGCTGCCGTGGCGTCCAGGAAGGCCATTAGGTCAGGGCATTTCGTTGTTGTTGTGTCCTACAACGCCTTTATTCAAGATCCGGACTACACGAAAACCCGATGGCGATACGAGTTGTTCGTAAACGGCCAAAACGAGCGTACCGACCTGAAACTTTACGCCTCAAGTAAGCTCGGAACCAACTCCCGATGCGTTTCTTCCAAGGACTTGTTTATACGGGCAACCTTGTCGGATGACTCGCTCGTTGAGTGTTATGGTCGAATGGCCCGGCCAGCGGCAACTCTGGAGACAATCGATCCACGCCTGCTTGGTTTTGTTCCCCGGAACGTCGCGACAATGAAACAGTCTGGCCTTGAAGAATGCGTCTTGCGGAAGGATCGCTCGTTGCTGTCCGCCAAACGCATTCAACATGAAGGCGAGACCTTTATCGAGGTTTCCTACAAAATCGGAAAGGGTGCGCAGTCGCTTTTTGGCGCGTATCGGCTGGCTATCGACAAGGGCTATCAGCCTGTGTACGTTGCGACATGGTCTGGCGAAGGAGCCCACAAGACATTCCATTCGGCCGAAAGTACGCTCAAGTATCACGAGAGCAACGATTTGTGGTTTCCAAGCGAAGTAGTGTATCGTTCGGAGATAGGGGGCAAATTGGCGACCGAAGAAGTTGCCGCCGTGGAGCATGCCGAAATCAACAAGAAGATTTACGAGCAGGTGTTTACGCTGATTGGGTTGGGCCTGAAGCCTGGACGGCTTGTTGACCGCGATGGGCAGCTCATGTGGTGGACTGGAGGAGGCCTTCGCCCGAAGAAGTGTACAGAGGATAAGTACCACCCCGAAGGGGAGTCGTGGTGGGCCAGAGAAGGTCTTCGCCCAATAAAGAATGGAGGTGACCAGTCCCGCCCCAAAACGGACTGAAACGTCGGTCGTTCGAAGGATGACGCCAAATCGAAACCGAAGAGTACCAGGGGCTTGTCAACTCATGGCTCGTTAATTCGACCCTCTGATTTCGGTTGTCTACGAATCTCAGGCATTCAAACTAACGAACAATGTTGGGGCGAAACCGCTGGCATCAAACAAACATGCCCACGCTTTGCGCGTGGGCATGGCACCCGTGTATCGGTTTGGTTGGCGGCCCTGCCGCTCTGTGTCCTCCGTGCCTCCGTGGTAAAAACGTAGGCCGGATCTTCTCAGCAGCCGGATTTGGCGGCGTTTACGATGGCGTCTTTCGTGATGCCGAAGTAGTCCATCAGCACGCTGAATGGGGCCGAGGCACCGAAGCCTTTCATGCCGACGAACTTGCCGCAACGGCCGATGTACTTTTCCCAGCCCATCACAATTCCGGCTTCGACGGCCACGCGGTTGTTGCACTCCGGTGGCAGGACGCTGTCCTGGTACTCTTGCGATTGCTTGTCGAACAGTTCCCAGCAGGGCATGCTCACCACCCGGGCTTTGACGCCATCGGCGGTGAGTTGTTCGTAGGCTTCCAGACAGAGCGACACTTCGCTGCCGGAGGCCATTAGCACAACGTCTGGTTTTCCGTCGGCCGCGTCGGCCAGCACGTAGCCGCCTTGGGCAACGCCGGAGGCCGAGCCGAACTTCTCGCGGTCGACCGTGGGCAGGTTCTGTCGCGTGAGGACCATGGCCGACGGCATGTCGGTAAGCTGCATGGCCGTGCGATAGGCTTCGGCCACTTCGTTGGCGTCGGCCGGACGGAAGACGGCCAAGTTGGGGATCGCCCGAAGGGCCGCCATATGCTCGACCGGTTGGTGGGTCGGCCCATCTTCGCCCACGCCGATCGAGTCGTGGGTGAAAATATAGAGCACGGGCAACTTCATCAGCGCGGCTAGCCGCATGGGCGGTCGCATGTAGTCGGTGAACACAAAGAACGTGGCGCCATAGGCTCGCAGGCCGGAAAGCGCCATGCCATTACAGATCGAGCCCATGGCGTGCTCGCGGATGCCAAAGTGCATGTTGCGGCCGATCGAGTCGGGCAGCAGTTCGCCAGCGCCGTCGAACGTAAGATCCGACTTGTTCGAAGGGGCCAAGTCGGCCGAGCCGCCAACCATCCAAGGCACGTTCTTGGCCACCGCGTTGAGCACCTTGCCCGACGAGGCCCGGCTGGCCATGCCCTTCGCGTCGGTGGCAAACGTGGGAATGTCGGCGTCCCAGCCCTCGGGCAGCTTATTGTGCAAGATGGCCATAAGCTGAGCGTAAAGCTCGGCATACTCGGTCTTGTACTGGGCGAGCATCGCGTCCCAGTCCTTGCTGGCCTGGGCGCCGCGCGTGCCGATGCCGGCCGCGAAGTGCTCACGTACCTCGGCCGGGACGTAGAATTGCTCGTCCTCGGGCCAACCGTAGGCCTGCTTGGTTAGGCGAATTTCTTCGTCGCCCAGCGGAGCACCATGGGCACCGTGGGTGTTGGCCGCGTTGGGAGCACCCCAGGCGATGATGCTGCGGACGATGATCAGCGTCGGCTTGTTTTCGGTCTGCTTGAAGAGCTGGACGGCGCCGCGGAGGGCTTCCAGTTCGTTGATGTCGTCCACTTCGATCACGTTCCAGCCGTAGCCGGCGAATCGCATGCCGACGTCTTCGCTGAAGGCCAGCGAGGTATCGCCTTCGATGGTGATTTTGTTGTCGTCGTAGATCCAGCACAGATTCGACAGCTTCAGGTGACCGGCCAGCGACGCGGCCTCGGCCGACACGCCTTCCATCAGGTCGCCGTCGCTGCACAGAGCGTAGACGTCGTAGTCGAACAGATCGAAGCCAGGCCGGTTGAAGTAGTCGGCCAGCCAACGCTCGGCGATTGCCATGCCCACGCTGTTGGCCACGCCTTGGCCAAGCGGGCCAGTCGTGGTTTCCACGCCGCTGGTCTCGCGATATTCGGGATGGCCCGGGCAGCGGCTGTGTAACTGGCGAAACTGGCGAATTTGCTCCAGTGATACGGCCGGCTCATCGGTCGGACGGCAGTCTTCGCCGAACTGCTTCACATCGCAAAGGTGCAGCATCGAGTAGAGCAGCATCGACGCATGGCCGCAGGAGAGCACGAAACGGTCGCGACCGGGCCACAGCGGTCGGGCCGGGTCGTAACGCATCGCGTCGTTAAACAACACATAGGCTGCGGGAGCCAGCGCCATGGGCGTGCCGGGATGGCCGCTATTGGCCTTCTGCACGGCATCCATCGAAAGGGTACGGATGGTGTTAATCGCCAGTTGTTCAATGTCGACAGATACGTCAGCCATGGGATCCCCCAGAGATATTTTCTCAGTCAAACGAAACACTGAGTTTAGGGGGCCATCGCGAGTTCGTCAACGTGGTACGGCCGCGAGAATGCGCCGATTTGACATGGCAAAAACAGGCTCGTGGGGGGTGGAAATCCAAGGTTGCCAAAACGGCAAATGACCGAAACGGCACGGCCTGGGAACTCCCCTCCTCGTTCTCGACGCTTCGCGTGGGACCGCACACGACCCGACACTTTGAGGCTGTGAAAAACTGGTAACACTTCAGCCAAGTGGCCGAAAGGTCGCCCCCTGGCTTTCGATTTTTGGATCGCGAAAACACGAAAGGGCGAAAGGAGAAGAAGGATGATTGTAGCTCCTTCTCTCTTCGCGTCGAGACGGGCCAAGAAGGCCGTCGACCGCACTGCCGAGACACGAAGCGCCCTGCCTTTGGGTTCCCACGCCGCAGCGTGGGAACCAGGGAACCTCCAAGGTCTGCTCACCCGGTGCTACGCGGGATTGCTCAGCATTCCGGCCCGGGGGCTGGGGGCGGGGGATTTTCGACCGTGCGGGGTGTCACTTCAATCCGTTTCGGTGGCGTGGGCGACGCCTTTTTCAGCCGCAACGTAAGCACCCCGTCGGAGTAGGCCGACTCGACTTGCTCCGGGTCGACCTCCTGGGGAAGCTGGACGGTGCGGCGGAACTTGCCGAAGCGAATTTCCGTTTGATACGAACCTTCGGCCCGTTGTTGTGAAACTTCCTTCTTCTCGCCGGCGAGGGTCAGTTGGTTGCCGGCCAAGGTCACGTCGAGGTCTTCCGGCGCGAGGCCGGGCAGCTCGGCGTGAACGACAACCTCCGTTTCTGTTTCGCTGATGTCGATCGCCGGCGCGAATTCGCCCCCACGCCAGGACGGCCACTCCAGCGATCCCATCGGTTCGCGGACAAATGCGTCGAAGAGCCGGTCCATCTCGTCGCGCAAGGTTAGCAGCCGCGACGATTCCGGTTCGCAGGTTCCTCGCTGCTTGTTTTTCCAGGGAATAAGAGCCATGACTAGCCATCTCCTTTCATTGACTATGCGATTGTGCAGGCGTCAATGCGTCGAGGATTTTGTTTACCTCAAACCTTGACGGCGATCTTGCGAGGCTTAACGGCCTCGGCCTTGGGTAGACGTAGGGTGAGCACACCGTCGTGCAACTCGGCCGAGATCTTGCTGGCGTCGATCGCCTCGCTCACCTGGAACGTGCGGTAGAAATCGCCAACTCCGTATTCCTGCAAGAGCATCTCGGGGGTTGCTTCCTGGCGGGGCTCGACTTTGGCATGAATAGCCAAAGTCCCGTCCTCAAATTTTATGTCGATCGACTCGGCATTGGCACCCGGTACGTCGGCCAATACCAGAAGTTCGTCCTCTTTTTCCAGGATATCGACATTAGGGCGGTAATACCGTCCGCTTCGCGTATGTTCGGCGCCGGTTTCTTCGGCGGCCGCTTTCCTCAGGGGTTCGTCGTTTGCCATGGTAATCGTTCCTCCTCATACAAGGTGTTTTATACCAGCCGCCACGCGATCAACGCGCCACGGCAGGGATGTTCCGCGGAAAACCACGCTCGGTGTTGAACTCCGGGGTAGTGTTCCGTCAGTCTCAAGTTATTGGGTGCCGCTGGCTGCTCGTCAGCCAGTGCCGACCACGGGCAGTCAAGCTGCCCATGGCACCCGGCTTGTCGCTCGACGCATGACGAAACGTTAGCCGCTCAGCCGCCCGTAGAAACCACGATCTTTCGCGGCTTGGCGCTTTCGGCCTTGGGTAGTTTGATCGTGAGGACTCCGTTGCGGAGTTCGGCCTCGACGCGTTCGGAGTCGACATCGCTGGGCAGTCGCACCACGCGAGTGAATGTGCCGGCGGGCCGTTCGCGTCGATGATATGTGACACCCTCCTCGACGATTTCGGGTCGCTCGATCTTCAGCGACAATTCGCCGCCGATGACCGAGATGTCGATTGCCTCGTTTTTCACGCCAGGCAGTTCGAGTTCGGCGAAGATCGTCTCGGGCGTTTCCCAAACGTTGACCGCCGGATGACCGCGACCGGGACGAGGCCAGAGCGAATCGCCGGCACTCTCCATAACGCCGGAAAAAAGCCGGTCCATTTCGTCGCGGAGCTGTTGGATTGGATGTCGAGGTGCTCGATAGCGGAAAACCATAGTAGATCCTCCTTTTCTCGTGTTTCACCGTGGGTGAATTGGTAAGCAAACCAGGGGAATTTTGTCCTCGACCGATTCATTTCTCTCGGTCGCTGACCCGAGAGAATGGGAAAGCAAAGTGTGTGCCAATCCCTGAGTGGAACTGTTAGTGTACTTCGCCAAAGAACTTAGGGAATTGACATCAAAATTCCCCTTTCGCAGCTTGGCAACTTAGCGTCCTCCAACCTGTCAATTTGGCAGGTGTTTGTGCGGGGCTAGTGGCCAGAGGGTTGGGGGCGCCAGCAAGGCGTGGCCGCTTCAGCGGTCATGAGAACCTGCGTCGAGAACCCCAGATCAAAGCATATCGCTATACGACCCAGGCAGCAGGGCGTCGGCCGCGATCGCGAACTCGCGGATTAGCTTATCGAGCTGTGCCCGACCTGTCGCGTCGTCGATTGCCGCAGAGGAACCGCTCGCTTGGCTCAAGACGGCTTCGAATTCCAGAAACGTGCCCAGCTCGACCACGTCGTCGAGGTGGATTCGCACGTTGTGATACAGAAAAATCTCCCGCCGTTTCTCAACCACCTTCCACACGCCGCAGGCGGCCCCCAGCGCTGCTTTGAGCGTCTCGGGGTTAGAAACCGGGACCAGCCGATAGTCGCTCGCCTTGGGGCCTTGTTGATCGACCCGGGCGTACCAGACCAACTCCGACCGCAGCCCATCGATTTGGCGCAGCTTCAGCCGGCCGTGACGGCAGTGGAAGTACGTATCGATCTGGTGCTGCGTGCCCAACCGCTTGGTGGCGATCCGCTGGGCCACGGCACGAGCGGCGTCGAGATCGGTAAGTCGGGCTTTCAGTTCGATGTTGCGCACGAAGCACGCCCTTCGCTATCGCCAAACGGCGTCCAACACGTTGACGTGTTTGGCCATTACGTGAGGGGCGTTTTGTTCGGCCAAAAATCCCCGTGTCCCGACCACGCCGATGCGGTGCCCCAGATAGTGCTTCAGCCCCAAACCCGGGGCCGGCGTTACATAGCAGGCCGCCCGGCCGTTGGGGTCGAGCAGCACGTAGCGAGGATCGCCCAATCGGGTCGATGCCACACGAGTGAGATGCCCCACGCCGTCGAAACGGTCGTCTTCGGCAGCCGATGCCGCGGTTACCTTGGGCTTCAGAGCGCTGAGTTGTTGGTTGGATTGCTCGGTCTGCTCACGCATGGTGTTGACCGAGTCGAACCGCTGTTTGATATCTTCGAATCGCGCGATCTTGTTGAGCACGAGTCGGGCGCGGCCACGTTCCAAGGCTGTTTGGGCTGTGGCCAGCAGTTCTTCGGTCTGGGGACGAAGCTCGCCGAAGGTCCAAGCCGTGGGCTCTTCGGTTACCATGGTGGCCAACTCCAGGTCGAGACGTTGGACCTCGTCCTCAAATTCCTCGGGCGAAAGATGACGCATCACCTGCGACTCGTCCGGCCCGTCGGGTACACGACTCGTCACGGGCGTCCGATCGCGTACTGGCACGCGAGCAACGCGCGGCGCAGATTGTGTCGGCCGAAACCGCGGAGCCGGGCCGCCGGAGGCACTCGACGGAGCCAGATATTGCGCCGTTTCGACCGTCGTCCCGTCGCTTAGCTCTTCCGTTTGATCAGCAACGGCGTCCAATGGCGGCAATTCGCCGGGCCGTTGTTCCTCTGTTTGTTGTTCCGCGGCGCGTTGGTCGTCGGCTTGTGCCACGGCCGAGCGAAGCGGCCGAGCCGCCGCCGGCTCGCGCAACGTGCGGGGCGCGTCGCTCCACGAGGTTTGTTCCGCTTCGTCCGCTTCGCGACCGTCGCGCGGGGGCGTATCGGTCAATTGCTCGATGTTGGCCATTTCGGGCGCAGCGTCGAGACCGGTCGGGTTGAGATCGGTCGACTTGCTCCGGTGTTGTACCAAGGGGCTACTGCCGGCGGGCGCTTTGCGGAGACCGTTGGCCGGGTAGTCGGGGTCGACATACTTGCCGAACACCCAACGAAACTCACCCGAGGGCGGCACGATCTTGTACCACTTCTGGTCCCCGGTGGAGCGTTCTTCAATCACTTCGACCATTTCTTGGTCGTGCAGACGAACTTGAATCACGTCGCGGACGCTATTGAAGCGGCTTCCCACGCGCGCGGCCACCCGATCGCCTTTCACTTTGGCCAATCCGGGCACTTTGGGGCTGCGGCGGTCGAAATCCAGGTATCGGCCGCTGAGCCAGGAGAAGCTGCCCTTAGGCGGACGAATGGCGTACCAGCCACCCGGATCGTGGCGGTAAACCTCCACCGGGTCGCCCGTCTTGAGCTTGTCGGTGGGGTAGTAGTCCTGGCCGGGGCCGCTGCGGACGTAGACGTCTTTGTTTGTAATGTAGGCCGTATAGGGAAACGACCGAGCACCCCACACCTGGGGTGCCGGCAACGCGACAACGGCGATTGTCAGAAGAGCCATCGAAGCGGCAAGTGGCCAACGCATGGAAAACCTCCGCCGAGAAGCCGGGTAAAGGCAAGAATTGCAGTCAAATTGGTCGGAAAAGAAAGGTAGACCGCGGGCTTGTAGCCGAAATGGGCGAACCATTCAAGAGCGGTTAGAGCCCTTTGCCCAAATTGCCCGACGGGGGTAGAATCACCCTTTTGTCCTGTTTTCGCGAGATTGCGAGGGGACAACCTCGGGGAACATGGTCGCTGAAGTGACCACGCCTCGTCGGCAAATCCCAAATCATCAATCCCAAATCATAAATCTCAGCCCCCAACCCCTATCCAACCATGCCCCGTTACAACCCGGCCGTCACGGAACCGAAGTGGCAGAAATTTTGGGAAGAAAACCGCACGTTTGCCGCGCCCCGGCTGCCCGGCGAGCGCAAGCTCTACGTGCTCGACATGTTCCCCTACCCCAGCGGCGACGGTCTGCACGTGGGCCACCCCGAGGGCTACACGGCCACCGATATCGTCTGCCGGTATAACCGCATGCGGGGAACCAGTGTCTTGCACCCGATGGGCTGGGACGCCTTCGGGCTGCCGGCCGAGCAACACGCGAAAAAGACCGGCACCCATCCGCGGATCACCACCGAGAAGAACATCGCCAACTTCCGCCGGCAGTTGAAAATGCTCGGATTCAGCTACGACTGGGACCGCGAACTGGCCACCACCGACGTGGAATACTTCCGCTGGACGCAGTTCATCTTCCTGGTGTTGTTCGACACCTGGTTCGACGCCGAACAGCAACGCGGCCTGCCGATCAGCCAACTTCCCATACCCGGGCAGGTGGCCGAACAGGGGCCCGCTGCCGTGGCCCAATTCCGCGACGAACACCGCTTGGCCTATCAGCTCGAAGCGCCGGTCAACTGGTGTCCGAAGTTGGGCACCGTGCTGGCCAACGAGGAGGTCGTCGGCGGGCTAAGCGAACGCGGCAGCCATCCGGTAGTGCGCATTCCGCTGCGGCAGTGGATGTTGCGCATTACGGCCTACGCCGATCGGTTGGAGAAAGACCTCGGCAAGCTCGATTGGTCCGAGTCGATCAAGGCCCTGCAGCGCAACTGGATTGGCCGCAGCACGGGCGCCGAGGTTGACTTCTTCATCGGCACGTTCAACGAGGCCGACGGAAAGCCGTCGAGGAAGGAATATCAGGGCTGGAAACGCGACCGCGATCTGGCCGAGTATCCCCAGCGGCCCGACGACGACGTGCTGCGGATCTACACCACGCGGCCCGACACGCTCTTCGGCGCCACCTACATGGTCATCGCCCCGGAACACCCGGCGGTCGATCGGCTTACATTGCCGGAAAACGAAACCAAGGTGAAAGAGTACTGCGACGAGGCCGCACGCAAAAGCGACCTTGACCGCACCGACTTGGCCAAGGTCAAGACGGGCGTGTTCACCGGTTCGTACGCCATTAACCCCGTCAACGACCAACCGATCCCGATTTGGGTGGCCGACTATGTGTTGATCAGCTACGGCACGGGCGCCATCATGGCCGTGCCTGCCCACGACACCCGCGACTTCGAGTTTGCCAAGCAATTCGACCTGCCGATCGTGACCGTCGTCGATCCGGGCGAAACGACGGAGGTCAATCGCGACGACCTGCTGGCCGGGCGCGTGGCGTTTACCGTCGACGGCATCGCGATCAACTCCGGAGCGTACAACGGCCTGTCGACCGCGAAATTCAAAAAGAAGATCGCCGAGGACTTAGCCACCGCCGGGTTGGGACGCAGTGCGGTGAACTACAAGCTGCGCGACTGGCTGTTCAGCCGCCAACATTTCTGGGGCGAGCCGTTCCCGGTCCTGCACGAACTCGACGACCAGGGTCAACCGACCGGACAAATTCGGGTGTTGAAGCCGGAAGAGTTGCCGTTGGACTTGCCGGCGAAGATGACCTTCGACGCCGAGCACGCCAGCCCCGAGCCGCCGCTGGACGCCGCGCCCGATGAGTGGCTCTACGTAACCCTCGACGGAAAGCGCTACAAACGCGAGACGAACACCATGCCGCAATGGGCCGGCTCGTGCTGGTATTACCTGCGGTTCCTCGATCCCAAGAACACGGAAGCCCTGGTCGATCCCAAGTTGGAAAAGGCCTGGATGCCGGTCGACCTCTACGTGGGCGGAGCGGAGCATGCCGTGTTGCACCTGCTTTACGCCCGATTCTGGCACAAGGTGCTCCACGACCGCGGCTACGTGACCACCGAAGAACCGTTCCAGAAGCTGGTCAACCAGGGCATGATCCTCGGCGAGATGGAGTTTACCGGCTACAAGGTGGGCGATGGCGATGCGGCCCAATGGGTCAGCGCCTCGGAAGTCCACACCGACGCCAACGGACAGAAGGTGATCAAAGCGTCGGGCGAAACGGTCGAAACGGTGAAGATCGAACCCGAGCAGGTCGAAAAGCAGGGCGATGCCTTTGTATTGAAAGACGACCCGAAGGTCAAAATCGACTCGCGTGCGTACAAGATGTCGAAGAGTCGCGGCAACGTGGTCAATCCCGACGACGTGGTCACGCAATACGGCGCCGACGCCCTGCGGCTATACGAAATGTTCATGGGCCCGTTGGAAGCGACCAAGCCCTGGAGCATGGACGGCGTAAGCGGCGTGCGAAACTTCCTGGACCGCGTGTGGCGGATGATCGTCGACGAACGGGCCGAGCAGTTGCAGTTGAACCCGGCCGTGCAAGACGGCCCGCTGCCCGACGACGTTGCGGCCGAGCAGAACCGCATGTTGCACCGCACGATCAAGGCCGTGACCGAAGATCTCGACACGATGAGCTTCAACACGGCCATCGCCCGGATGATGGAGTTTACCAACTTCTTCACCAAGCAAGACCCGCGTCCGAAGGTGGCCATGGAATCGTTCGTGCTGTTGCTATCGCCCTTTGCGCCGCACATGGCCGAAGAGCTTTGGTCGCTGCTAGGCCACGACAAAACACTGGCCTACGAGCCGTGGCCGAAGTTCGACGAAGCGGCGATCAAGGAGGACACGGTCGAAATTCCCGTGCAGATTCTCGGCAAGCTCCGCAGCAAGGTGTCGGTACCGGCCGACGCCGACAACGCGACCATCGAAGCGGCAGCCAAAGCCGATCCGCGAATCACCGAATTGCTCGAGGGCAAGACGATTGTCAAAGCGATCATCGTTCCCGGGCGGTTGGTGAATTTCGTCGTGAAGTAATAGGCAGGGTTTTTTTACCACGGAGGCACAGAGAACACGGAGTTTTCTCGCCCCCCTCTCCCTGCGGGAGAGGGGCCGGGGGTGAGGGCCGTGCGGACAAGGCGAAGCATTCATTCCCTGGTTTTCTCCTAGCTCCCAAGTCGGAGCTTGGAAACGAGTCGAACCACGGAAGTCCCAAAGAGACGGTCGGCGATAACTCCTGGGAAGTTCCAGCGATTTCCATTTTCGAGCCCCAACGGGGCGACCGGTCGAGCATTTTCCAGTCGCCCCGTTGGGGCTGCGTTTTGGGAGAACGCAACGCTGTCCAGGGGCTTGCGCCCCTGGCTATTGCCAAACGCCCCCTTGGGGCTCGTTCTTCAGCCCGCAAGTTCTTCCAACGCCGCGCTGAACGCTCCGTACGCTCCCGCGTCGAACAGCACGAAACGTACGAGCTGTGGCCGGTCGTGTTCTTCGAGGAAAGCGATCGCCGTGCTCAAGGCCACTCGGGCGGCCTGGTCGATTGGGTAACGATACGCGCCCGTGCTCAGCGCCGGAAACGCGATGCTTTGGCAGTCGTTCTCTTGGGCCAACTCGAGGCAACGCCGATACGCGCCGGCCAGCAGATCGGCCTCGCCGCGGTTGCCGCCACCCCAGACCGGGCCGACGGCGTGGATCACGTACTTCGCCTTCAGCTCGCCAGCCCCCGAGATCACGGCCGACCCGGTCGGGCAGCCGTCGGGATACCGGTGTTCCGTCTCGGCCATAATGCAGGCGCCGCCCCGGCGGTGGATGGCCCCGTCGACCCCGCCGCCGCCAGCCAACCGGCTGTTGGCCGCGTTGACGACCGCATCGACCCGCTCGGCCGTGATGTCGCCCTGATGCAGTTCGATGGCCGCGTCGCCGAATTCAACTCGCATGACTGGTCTCCTGAGGGTAGGTGGATTCGACGCGTTTGGTTCCCAAGCTCCGGCTTGGGAAGGGGAAAAGTCCCGAAGGGACGATCGGCAATAGCCAGGGGCGTAAGCCCCTGGCTATTGCCGGCGACGCCCATTTTCGAGCCACGACGCATTAGTTGTACTGCAAGGCATCGCCAACCCCAAGGGGCCGCAACCGAACCAACCCCCCAGTGGGGCCTGTACCTTCCGCATCCTTCTCCCAACACTCGCCGCTCCGCTTTCCGCTCTCCCCTTTCCGCTTTGCGCACATGGCCGTTGACAATCCTCGCGATTCAGAGTGCAATATAATTGTGTGTAGCAGAAGAGGTCGCACCGGGTGGCGGAGTCTGCCCCCTAATCTTGCGGTGCAACCGACTTGCGATCGGTCGGGCCAGCCGCTTCGCAGACGTGTTCGCGGTCAACTTGGCAGCTAATCCGGACAGCCCGGGCAAAGCGAAGTTGACTCGCCGCGTCCCGTGGCGGACAACAATCGTGGGCAAGGACGAACCGAAGGACCGCTTGCCGTTTTTCAGGTGGAAACCGGGGACGTTGTGAAACACGTCCCGGCAAGGCGGCAAGTAGTTTATCGGTCGATCCTAAGAAGTGCGGCCGCCGTGTCGCCATGAGAACGCGCGGTACGGCCGCGAGGAGAAACGCCATGATTCGGCCCGATTTTTCGGCCCGCTTGCAAAGCGGCTGTCTAAAAATGACTTTGAAGTCTCTTCTCGACAGGCCCTCACCCCCGGCCCCTCTCCCGAAACGGGAGAGGGGAGTATGCTCCCTTCCCACTCGCCCCTCGCCTCTCGTCTCGCGCCCCTCGCGCAGCGCCTACACCCTGGTCGAAATGATGATCGCCACGGCCCTGACGCTGTTGATGATGGCGGCCGTCGTGCGGGTGTTCAGCGGGATCGGCGAAGGAGTGAGCGACTCGCGGTCGATGCTCGAAACGAGCGACCGGCTCCGCAGCGCCGCCTCGCGATTGCGGCTCGACCTCGAAGGCGTCACCGCCCCGCTCACCCCCCCGCTCGACCCGGCCGCCGGGCAGGGGTATTTCGAGTATACGGAAGGGCCGGTGGGAGCGGCTGGCACGGGTTGGGAGCCTTGGGTGGTGGCGGTCGATAGCAGCAACGGCGACGCTCCCGATACCACGGCCGGCGACTTCGACGACATGTTGATGTTTACCACGCGGAGTTCCACACGGCCGTTTGTGGGACGTGTTGGTGGTGTAGCCTACGAGTCCGATGTAGCCGAGGTGGCTTGGTTTGTCCGAGGGCGAACGCTTTATCGCCGAGTGCTGTTGGTCGCGCCGACTATTGATTTGTCATCTGCCACACGAAGCGGTTTTTTTGGAGACAACGACCTTTCTTTGCGTGTCAATGGCGGCGGAAGCGGCATTGTCGCCAATTCGCTGAGCGATCTTGCGAACCCTGCTGCCCGGTACGCACATTATCCACAAGGCGGATTGCTGACAAATCCGTGTCATCCTCACTTCAACGTTACATTGGGGGCTACGCCCTCGTCGACAGTTTGGGCAACCGTCGGAGTAAGCGGTGGTAATCCAATCATCGGGCTCGGTTTGCCGACATTGCGTGAGTCATCGTCGACAGACTGGTATGCCGGAGCACGGAGCACGTCGATCACTTTGACCAGGCCGGATAATATCGATCTTTGGCAAAACCCGTCACCGTTTGCGAATTGGACGGCATCTCAGATCGACACTGAGACGGGAACGTTGGGCACATTCCAAAATGGCACTCGTGGTGCCGAAGACGTGATCCTCAACAACGTAATCGGCTTCGACGTGAAGGTTTGGGACCCAACGGCCCCAGTTTACGGTGATGGCACCGCAGTGTTCAAACCCGGTGATCCAGGGTATCCAGCGGGTTCAATTGTGAGTTATGGGGCTTACGTTGACCTAGGGTATTACGCGTCGACCGATCCCACTCTGAGCCAGTTCTCCAGCAATGGTGACACGGCTTCAGGGCTTGTGCGCGTCTATGATACCTGGACTACCTCGTACGAATCGGACGGCTTAGACCAGAACAACGGCGGTAGTGGTGCGGTCGATGAAGGCACCAACGGTTTCGACGACGACGGGGCTAACGGCGTCGACGATGCTGGCGAGCGGGAAGTGCCGCCGCCGTATCCTTATCCGGCGCGGGGGATTCAGGTGAAGATTCGGGTGTTCGAGCCCGATAGCCGGCAGGTCCGCGAAGTAACCATCGAACAGAGCTTCGGTGGGTAGCGGGGGGAATGTCCCCGGGATTCCTTCGCATCACTCAAGTGGGATATTCTGGTCGTGTGTGCCACTGGCTCTGCCAGTGCTTTGGCCGCATAGTTTTCCACACTGACAAAGCCAGTGGCACACAAGCGTTGTCAACCACCGAGTGGTTTTCCTGGTTCCCATGCTTCGCGTGGGAACCAGGACGTGAGGACGAACCGAACGTTTTCAGATCGACAAAGCACCAGCGGGGACTGGCTACTCGTCGTCTTGCTGTTGGCGGTTCAGTCCGGCGCCACGGCCGGGGCCTAGCCCACGGCCCATCCCGCCTTGCCCACGGCCTACGCCGTCACCCTGTCCGCGTCCTTGCCCCTGGCCACCGCGCCCTAGCCCAGTCCCGGGCTGATGTTCTTGGCCGGGGTGATGCTCGACATCGGGCAAGGGCGACTCTTCCGGGCTTGGTGTGGTGCCGGAGTCGGCACTTCGTCCGGGACCGCCGCCCGTCGCTTTCCGCCCGCCGCCGCGTCCTTGTCCGCGTCCTTTACCCAGGCCAATTCCTCGGTCAATCGCCTCAGGAAAGTGCTTCAACACGGCGGCGTGGACTTGGCTGGGACTGGTACCGTTTTGCTCGGCCACTTCGCGAAGCCTCGCTTTCGGATCGTCGACTGTGAAGCCTTCGTCGCGTAACGCGGCGAGCACCTCGTCGGGCGTAAGTTCCAGCAGTTGGGCATAGGCCGGCAACCGAAGTTCCTCGGCGTGGGGCATCGGCGCCGGCGCCGCCCGCTGAGCCCAGTAGCGTTTGATCTGGTCGTTGAGGTCGACCAGCGAGGAAAACGGAGGAACGGCGTAAAGCGTGCCGCCGACGATCACGAGGGTGGCCAGCAGGGCCAGGGCGATTTCTCGCCAGAACCGCCGACCGCCCGAAAGCTTGTGAGTCAGGTAACACCAGAAGATTGACCAGTTCAGATAGAGATGCACGCTGCCGACGATCAGAAAGAGCAGGCAAATATTCATGTGGATGGCCGTCCATTGGTCGCGATTGAGCCCCAGTAGGGTCCAATCGGTCCAATGGGCGACGCGTCCCTTGGGCGACACGTAGAGCGCGATCCCGGTGAAACTCATCACCAGGAATGCGGCAAAGGTCAACAGCGAGGTGAAGCTCCGGGCGTGGATTTTCGGCGAGCGGTTGGTGTCGGTCATGGTTGTGTCTCCTGCTTCGGATACTGTGTCGGTTCGGCTGACGAATACGCGTTGGATTCCGCCATTGTCACCGCGAAGCGGTTAAACAGCATAGCCCAGGGTCGCGTAGCGCACCCTGGGTTGAGTATGCAACGCTCCATCAACTCCCAAGGATTTGTACAATTGCACCGAACGACGGGCAATGTCTGTAGTACCCTTTCAGGGTACGAATAAACGTTTTGTCCGTCACCCAGGGCGCGCTGCGCGACCCTGAGCTTCGTTGTGTCACGCCGTCGGCGCGAGGACTTACGACAGAAATCCAGTTGACCAGCGCCAGCGTGGCTGTCAAGATATCACCTTGCGGATTTCCCGGCGAATAGCGAATAGGAAACCTCGATGGCTCGATGCGCGTTGATTACCGGTATTACCGGCCAAGACGGTGCTTACTTGGCCGAATTCCTTTTGAGCAAGGGTTACGAAGTCCACGGCATGGTCCGGCGGGCCAGCACCGAGAACTTCGAGCGGATTTCTGCGCTGCGCGATCGGATCACGCTGCATCAGGCCGATTTGCTCGACCAGTTGTCGATCGTCAACCTGATTCGCGACGTACGTCCCAACGAGGTCTACAACTTGGCGGCGCAAAGCTTTGTGCCCACCAGTTGGCTGCAACCGCTGTTGACCGGCGAGTTTACCGCGTTGGGAGTCACTCGGGTGCTGGAGGCCATCCGGCTGGTCGACCCCGAAATCCGCTTCTATCAGGCCAGCAGCAGCGAGATGTTTGGCAAGGTACAGCAGGAGCCGCAAAACGAACAAACCCCGTTCTGGCCCCGCAGTCCCTACGGGGTGGCCAAAGTCTATGGCCATTGGATTACCGTGAATTACCGCGAGAGCTACGGAATTTTCGCCTGCTCGGGCATCCTGTTCAACCATGAGTCGCCCTTGCGGGGAAAGGAATTCGTCACCCGCAAGATCAGCGACGCGGTCGCCCGGATTAAGCTGGGGGTGCAGAAGAAACTCCCGCTGGGCAATCTCGAAGCCAAACGCGACTGGGGCTTTGCCGGCGACTACGTGAAGGCCATGTGGATGATGTTGCAGCAGGACGAGCCCGACGATTATGTGGTGGCCTCCGAGCAGCAACACTCCGTCAAACAGTTCGTCGAGTTGGCGTTCGACCACGTGGGCCTCGACTGGCAGGACCATGTTGAGATCGATTCGACCCTATTACGCCCGGCCGAAGTGAATACGCTGCGGGGCGATGCCACAAAGGCCCGGCGTGTGCTCGGCTGGCAACCGACGGTCGATTTCCCCGCCCTGGTCCGCATGATGGTCGATGCCGACCTGCAACGCGTGGGCAAGGAAATCGCCGATCGGCCGTAGTGCATCGGTCAATCGCCGAGCGGATAGCACCGGTGATTTCGCGGAGCGGGCGAAATTCTCGTCGCGGATAGCGAACGCAAAATCATCGCTGCCACCCGAGTGACGGGTGGTGCGGCGAGCAATCATCCGCGCTTGTGCCATATCCAGGGCCTTCCTATACTGACGGCTTGTCTTGTGTTGACGAGAAAATAGGTAGCGTAGGCGGTTGGTGCCGGCAAGATTACATCTGGTACGGTCGTCTTAACCACCGAGCCACGGAGGGCACGGAGTTTTTGGGGAAATCGAAGGGTGAAGAACAAACTCGGCTTTCATACGCCATCCGTTAGAATTCATCCTTCCTTCGCTGCGACTTCCGACCTACCAAGTCCGTGCCCTCCGTGGCTCCATGATGGGAAACCGAGACCGAAAAGGCGAAGCACTGGCCGACAAGCAGCCAGTGGCCCCCCACGCACAGCTACCTCTGCCCGAAACCGAAGGAAACACTCTGATGTCGCATCTTCCCCCTCCACATGGTGGATTGTCTAAGCCGGTCTGCCGTACGGTAGCCGCCGACGAAACGGCCGACTTCCTCGCACGTGCCAAGACGCTCAAGCAGGTGCCCGTCTCCGACGCTGATCTGTCGACGGTTTACCGACTGGGCGACGGTGGGCTGAGCCCTCTCGTCGGGCCAATGGACTCGGCCACCTACAACCGGGTGCTCGACGAAGCGGTCATCGAGTGCGACGGCAAGCTCTACGCCTGGACCATTCCGCTGTCGCTGCCGGTCACCGAGGCCATGGCCGGAGAGCTGGCCGCCGGGCAGGAAGTGGCGCTCGCCAACACGTCGGGCGAAGTCGTGGCCACGCTTGCCATCAGCGACGTCTTCCCCTGGGACAAGCCGCGATACCTGAAATCGGTTTACCTGACCGAGCGGACCGACCACCCGGGCGGCGACATGGTCCTTAAAGGCGATGCCGACAAAACGCACCTCGTCGGCGGCGAAATCCGTGTGTTGCCGCAACCAAAGCATCCGAAGTTCGGCCAGTACGTGCTCACACCGCGCGAGGTTCGCCAGTTGTTGACCGACAAGGGTTGGCAGCGGATCGTGGCCTTCCAAACCCGCAACCCGTTGCACCGTGCCCACGAATACGCACTGGTCTATGGTCTGGAGACGTTGCTTCGCGCCGGGCACGACGCGGCTGCGTGCCTGAACCCGCTGATCGGCGAAACCAAGGGCGACGATGTCCACGCCGATGTCCGTATGCACACCTACGAGACGCTGATCGACCGCCGCGTGTTGGGCGAGGGCGACAGCGATCCAGAGCTTTGGGGTTCGCGCGGCGAGTCGGTTCCCGATCGGGTGATTCTGTTGGGGCTGGACATCAAAATGTTCTACGGCGGCCCGAAGGAAGCGGTGATGCATGCGATTTACCGCCAGAATTTCGGCTTCACCGATCTGGTCATCGGACGCAAACACGCGGATGCCCCGTATCACGACGGCACGGCCATCTGGGGCGACTTCGACGCCCAGGAGATTTTCGAGAATCTGGCCGGCGACCTGAAGATTCACCCCTTGAAGGTTGGTTTCGCGGCCTACTACGAATCGTTGGGCCGAGTGGATTTAATGGAGAACCACAGCGACGAGAAACCTGTCTTTATTTCCGGCAAGGAAGTCCGCCGCGCGCTGATGGCGGGCGAGGAAGTCGACCCGCGAATCATGCGCAAGAGCACGGCCGCGATCCTCAGCGAGGCGATGGCCCAAAAGTAAGGGCAATTCGCCTGGTTCCCACGCTTTGCGTGGGAACCCAAGACGAGACGCTTTGCGTCGTTGCCTGGCCATTCAACACGAGTACCCAAACGCCACGACGCGAAGCGTCGACACTGTGTGTTCCCACGCAAAGCATGGGAACAAGATGATATTGCGTCCCTACCCACCCACGCCTTTCCCCACCACCCACGTCCTCATGGATCCAACCCTCAACGCATATTTGCTGGGCGCCTGCTCGGCATTTCTGGTCGGCTTGTCGAAGACGGGCGTGCCGGGGGTGTCGTTGCCGGCGATCCTGTTGATCACCATGGCCTTTTCCGGTGCCGACAAAATGTCGGTCGGGGCCATCCTGCCGGTGCTTGTGGTGGGCGACCTGATGGGCGTGGCCTTCTACCGCGAGCACGTCCAATGGAACAAACTGTGGGGGCTTTTCCCTGCGGTTATCGCCGGCATGATTCCTGGCATCATTGTCTTGGCCACCATCGACCACAACCAGTTCAAGCTAGTGCTGGGCTGGATGGTGTTTGCCCTGCTGCTGTTGGAAATCTGTCGTCAGGCGTTCGGTTGGGACGAATTGCCCGAGAAATGGTGGTTCGTCGCCACAATGGGATTGCTAGCCGGGTTCAGCACCCTGATCGGCAACGCCGCCGGCCCGGTGATGGCCATTTACCTGATCAGCCGTGGGTTGGGAAAAAACCACTTTATGGGCACCTGGGTGTGGTTCTTTCTGATTGTCAACGTGCTGAAGATTCCTATTGTCGGCAGCTTGGGGCTAATGAACCTGAGCACTCTGCAGTTCTCGCTGATCATCACGCCCGGCGTCGTGCTGGGCGCTCTGCTTGGCAAGCGAGTATTCACATGGATTCCCCAAAAGGTGTTCGATCCGTTAGTATTAACGCTAGCCGGCGTGGCGGCCTTCCGGCTGATCACCGGATGAGTTGAGCGACCATTGCACGTGATGTGGGGCGGGTGAAATCGACGAGAACCCGGTATGCCCCGACACGACCCCGCGCGACTGCCGATCTACCAGCGCCGTAGCGCCCGGCATCTAGCCTATCGTAACGGCCTGCTTTGGGCCTTGGGCAACGGCATGGCCAGCACCACGCTGGTGATCTATCTGGCGCTCGACTTGGGCGCCGGCAAGATCGGCCTGGGCATTGCCATGATCCTGGCCGCCCGGCATGTCGTGGGCGTGTTGCGGCTGGGTGCGCCGATGCTCATCGGCCGATTTCTCGATCGTAAACGCTTCTGCCTGATAACGTACCTGGCCAGCACGGTCGTACTGTTGGCATTGCCGCTCGCGGCTTCCCCCGGACTGCTGCCATCGGCCAACGTGTCGCTCGCGGCGCTGGTCGTCCTTTGGTGCACGTATCACCTGTTGGAATACTTAGGCACCATCGCGCTGTGGTCGTGGCTAGCCGACTTGGTGCCCGGCAGAATTCGCGGCCGGTTTCTTGGCCGCCGCGAGCGGTGGATGGTCGCCGGCAACATGGCGGCCATGCTCGCCACCGGGTGGTTTACCTGGTGGTTGCCGTCGAAGTCGGCCGTCGCATTTTTCGGCAATCTGAATTTCATCTGGTGGGGCAGTCTGGGCTACACCGAACCGCCGCGCTGGATGGCCTACGCGATTGCCGCCATCGTGGGGACGGGCTTCTTGATGGCGTCGTTGGTTCCCTTGGCGCGGATGCCCCGGGTGGCTGCCCGGGGATTGGTGCAACGCGGTGCCACGTGGCGATCACTCGGCCGACCGCTCGCCGACCCACGCTTTCGGCGGTTGATTCTTTTCGGCTGCTGGTTCTCGTTCTTCAACGGTGTAACCCAGGCGGCCCAAGGTATCTACCCGGCAAAGGTCCTCGGCTTCAGCCTGCTGGCGATGCTCGTTTTGCAGACCGCCATGCGGTTGGGGCAACTGTCCATCAGCCCCACGCTGGGTCGGGCAGCAGACCGCTGGGGCAACCGTTCGGTGATGATGGTGTGTCTGCTGCTGGTGGCCCTGGGGCCGTTGTTTTATCTGATGGCCACGCCCGAGCGAAGATGGTGGCTCGCGAGTGCCTGGGCGGTGTGGGTGGCTTATGCGGGTATCAACGTGTGTCTTCCTAATCTGATGTTGAAGCTTTCGCCCTCGGAGTCGAACACCGCATACTTCGCCGGTTACTACACGATCGTCGGCTTGTGCTATGCCGCCAGCACGTTGGTCGGGGGCGCGTTGGTCGATCTTTTTCGCGATCAGCTCTTGTTGCTGCCCGGCGGAGTTGCGTTGGATTTCTATCAATACAACTTTCTCGTGGGATGGATCACGCGATCGTTGGGCGTGTGCGTGCTGCTTTGGGTAAGGGAAGGAAAGGCGAGGAACGAACGCTGAGCGACCAAGCACCACCATCCGCATCCATCGTTCCCACACGAGGCCTGGTCGCTTCAGCGACCAGGAAACCGCCGTCTTCTCGTATTGCAGCACATCGTTTCTTGCACGCTCGCGCCGTGTGAGCTACGATGGCGGCACTTGTTTCATTTTCACCGTTTCTCACATCCATGAAGAAGGAGTCAAGAACATGCGCAGAACTCTTGCATTAATGGCCGTCGCTATACTCGCGGTTGCCAGTTGGACTGTGACCGCGCAGGCCGAGGTTAAATTGCCCTCGGTCTTTGGCGATCACATGGTATTACAACGCGACATGGTCGTGCCGGTCTGGGGCTGGGCCGATGCCGGCGAAAAGGTGACCGTAACCCTGGGCGAGAAGACCAAAACCGCCAAGGCCGGCGCCGATGGCAAGTGGAAAGTCGAGTTCGACAATCTCAAGGTCGGCGGCCCGCTGACGATGACCGTCGAAGGTACCAACACGATCAAGCTCAACGACGTGCTGGTCGGCGAAGTGTGGCTTTGCTCGGGCCAGTCGAACATGGCCATGACGGTCAACCGGTGCAACGACTTCGACAAGGAAAAAGCGGCTGCCGATTTGCCGAACATCCGCATGTTCACGGTCGCCCGTATCCCCTCGGAGACGCCCAAAGACGACTGCCAAGGCGATTGGAAAGTGTGCACGCCCGACACCGTGGGCGGCTTTTCGGCCGTGGGTTACTTTTTCGGACGCTATCTGTACGAACAGCTTGGCGTACCCGTCGGGTTGATTAACTCCTCGTGGGGCGGCACCCCGGTGCAGGCCTGGACGAGCCTGCCCGACCAAAAGCAACTACCCGAACTGAAGAGCCTGTTGGATAACTGGGGAAATCGCATCGCTACCTACGACCCCGAAAAGGCCAAGGCCTGGTACGAAGCGGCAGTGGCCAAGTGGAAAGACGCAGTGGCCAAGGCCAAAGCCGAAGGGAAGAAGCCGCCGCGGAGACCACACAATCCGGGCGATCCGAAGGTGAGCCCTCACCGTCCGGCCAACCTCTACAACGGCATGATCAACCCACTGAAACCTTACGCCCTGCAGGGCGCCATTTGGTACCAGGGGGAAAGCAATGCCGGCGCTCCGATGATCTATGGTCTTCAGCTTTCGACGATGATCGAAAATTGGCGCCGCGATTGGCCGCAAAGCGACTTGCCGTTTTTGTGGGTCCAATTGGCCAACTTTCACGCCCCGCAAACGCAACCCTCGCAAACCTCCGGTTGGGTGTTGGTGCAGGAACAAATGCTAAAGAGCCTGGCCGTTGACAAAACGGGCATGGCCGTGATCAACGACATTGGTGAGGCCAACGACATTCATCCTCGTAACAAGCAGGACGTGGGCAAGCGGCTGGCCCTTTGGGCACTGGCTAACACCTACGGCAAGGACCTCGTTTACTCGGGCCCACTCTACAAGTCGATGACCCGGCAGGGCGACAAGATCCGCGTTTGCTTCGATCATACGGGCGGCGGGCTGGTGGCTAAGGGTAACGGACCACTTGAAGGTTTTGCCATCGCTGGAGCCGACAAAAAGTTCGTCTGGGCCGACGCCAAAATCGACGGTTCGTGCGTGGTTGTTTCGAGCCCCGAGGTAAAGGACCCCGTGGCCGTGCGCTACGCTTGGGCCGACAATCCCAAGTGCAATCTCTACAACCAGGAAGGTCTACCGGCGTCGTGCTTCCGCACCGACGACTGGGAGAAATAGGAAGTTCGTCAAGAGAAACGTTTTACGTGAGAGGAAGAGATGATTATTAATCGATTTTCGTCGATTGCGGCCGTTGCCGCATTGGTCTTCGGTTGGGCGACTGCCGCGCAGGCCGAAGTTCGGTTGCCTCACGTGTTTGGCGACCACATGGTTTTGCAGCGCGACATGAAAGTGCCTGTCTGGGGCTGGGCCGACCCGGGAGAGAAGGTGGCAGTGACCATCGGCAAACAGACGGCCAAAACGGTGGCCGACGCCAACGGCAAATGGAAGCTGGCGTTGGAACCGCTTGCGGCCGGCGGTCCGTTGACGATGACCGTCGAGGGTGAAAACACCGTCAAGCTGACCGACGTTCTGGTCGGCGAGGTGTGGCTTTGCTCGGGCCAGTCGAACATGGCCATGACGGTCAACCGGTGTAAAGACTTCGAGCAGGAGAAGGCGACCGCCAATTGTCCGGAAATTCGCATGGCCAAGGTGGCCAACCGATTCGCCAAAGAACTCAAGGACGATTGCGAGGCGAAGTGGATCGTTTGCAGTTCCGAGACGGTTGGCAGCTTCTCGGCTACCGCGTATTTCTTCGCCCGAGAGTTGAACAAAGAGTTGGGTGTGCCCGTGGGACTAATCAACAGCTCCTGGGGTGGCTCGCCGGTCGAAGCCTGGACGAGCATGACGGTGCAAGCGGCCCTGCAAGACATTCAACCAGTGTTGAAGAAATGGCGAACCCGTGCGGCCGAGTTCGATCCGGCCAAGGCCCAGGCCGCGTACGAAGCGGCGCTCGAGCGTTGGCAGCAGGCCGTTAACAAAGCCAAAGCGGCCGGCAAAGAGCCGCCCCGCAAACCCCGCGCGCCGGAAGATCCCGGCAACAGTTTTCGAGCACCCAGTGTATTGTACAACGCCATGATCTATCCGTTGGCACCCTATGCCATTCGTGGTGCCATCTGGTACCAGGGCGAACACAATGCGGGCGATGAAAACGCCAGGCTCTACGGCGAGCAGTTGGAGGCCATGGTGGCCAACTGGCGTGTGCTTTGGAAGCAGGGGCCCTTCCCGTTCTACTACGTGCAACTGCCGAATTTCAAAGCGCCGCAGCAGCAGCCGTCGCAGCCCGATGGTTGGGTTGTCGTGCAAGAGCAGATGCTCAAATCGTTGCGCATTGCGAACGTGGGCATGGCGGTGACGATCGACCTGGGCGAAGCCCGCGACATCCACCCGAAGAACAAGCAGGACGTGGGCAAACGTCTGGCTCTTTGGGCGCTGGCCAAAACCTACGGCAAGGACCTGGTTCACTGTGGCCCGATCTACAAGTCGATGAGCCAGCAGGGCGACAAGATTCGCATCGAATTCGATCACACGGGCGGCGGTTTAGCGGCCCGGGATGGTGGACCGCTGGAGGGCTTCGCCATCGCCGGATCGGACAAGAATTTTGTCTGGGCCGAGGCCAAAATCGACGGTCCCTCGGTCGTTGTCTCCAGCGCCGAGGTGCCTAACCCGGTGGCCGTGCGTTACTCGTGGGCTGCAAATCCCAAGGGCAACTTGATCAACCGCGAGGGCCTGCCAGCATCGCCCTTCCGAACCGATGCTTGGTAAACACGATTCGCATCGAAGAGCCATGGTCGCGCTGGTGTGGCCATGGCTCTTTCCGTATCCTGAACGCCTGGTTCGGTGAGTAGATGTCCTTCTCGCCAGTCTCGACGCGAAGCGTCGGGCCGTGCGTTCCCTCGCGAAACATGGGAACGAGGAAAAGCCTCTGGCTGTTCTCCCAATTCGGTCCCCTCCCGGGCGTGGTCGCTGCGACAGACGGCCGTTCTGCCGAAATGGCAGTTTTCGAGCGGCAAACGTCAGTCCCTCGCCCTTCCCAGCCCCCGCATTTTTCCTGTGGCTGTGGTTCTTCCGGCGCTGTAAGATATTGAAGGCAGATGGGTTACTGCTGGTTTTCTGAAAAAACCGTCGTCTGTCGCTCAAGTGGCACTCAAATTGCGAGAAGACTTCCTTCCGGAGAACGGAAAGGGGGCCTCAGGCCATGTTGATTGAATCGCCATCGCTGCTGATTACCGACGACGACTGCGGGTTTCGCGAGACCCTGCGGGCGGCGTTCGAGCCCCGGGGATTCCGCACCCTTTTGGCGGGCGATGGCGAAGAGGCACTCCATATCGTCCAGAGCCAGGAAGTCCACCTCGTCCTGCTCGACATGCACATGCCCAAGCTGACCGGCCTGGAGACCCTCCGCCGGCTGCGGGAGATTCGGGGCATGCTGCCGTGTATTCTGATGTCGGCTCGACTCGACGAGTTGATCGTCGAGCAGGCCCGACGCGAGCACGCCTTCTCGGTGCTCGCCAAGCCAGTGACCCTCGGCCAACTGACACTTACTGTGCATCAAGCGCTCGAACGGGTGTATCACTGGCCGGGCTAGTCTCTGCCGTTGCTGGTTGACGGGGGCCATGGGCAGCTTGCCTGCCCGTGCTCGACACTGGCTGACAAGCAGCCAGTGACACCCAATCCGTCTCATTTTAAGACTGCCAAAGGACTAACCGCGTCGACGGCGAACACTTCGGACGCTGGCCGTCGCGGCACCCGCCAGCAACAATAGCAGCGTCGAAGGCTCGGGATTCGGCGACACGTTAACGAAGGTCAACGTGGGCGCCAAACTAAGGTCGCCCTCGTTTTTGGCTAGCTCTTTCGAGTAGAAACTGTGGCTCGGACCGGTAAAACTTGGGTCGTTACTCTCTCGGGTGATAATCAGAGTGACCAGCTTGTCGGTATCGGCCTCGATGAAATCGTGAAGCGCCTCCGACGAAAATTTCAGCACGGTACCGCCGGCCTGCCCGTCGAATTGGCCGAGCAGTACGGCATCGGCGGCGATTACTCCACCTGAGTCACTGTCGCCGTCGTTGTTGTTGCCCAGGTCGTCTTGATCGTTGGCCGGTGCGTTGTTCCACGTGATGCCATCGGCACCCGACTCACACCACTGTTCACCGTCGTTAAGGTCGTTTAGGCCGTAGACGTTGAACTTATTGCCGTTTCCATCGCTCCCGGTGACATTCAGCTTCAAGAGAACCGCATCGTATTTTCGATGGCCGAGCGAATTCAGGTCGAATTTCAGGTAGGTTTTGCGCGAAAGTTCCGTAGGAGTCGAGCCGGCATTTTTTACGACCAATGTCGACGCGTCGCCGTAATTCGAATCCGATTTTTCAGGCTGGTCCGTGCGATATTCGATGTAGGAATCGGCCCCGACGCCGTCGGCCGTGGTGATGTCGATAGTGGGAACCTCTTCGTTGATCGCAAAGTCTTCCCACTGGGAGGCCACCACACCATTGAAGCCGCCGCGAAGACCGAATTCGCCGTTGGTGAATTCATGGTCGACCGTTGCCAAACTCGCGACTTTCGTGCCGTCTTGGTTGAGCAAGGCCGTCGTGATCGTTGAGCCAAGGACTGCCATGCGGATGGTCCACGTTTCACCCTCGACGTAGGGCACATCGCCGATACGCGCCAGGCAAGTCGCGCCGCGGGCGCCGCCGAAACTATAAATCTCCAGGTCGTTTCCAGACAGCCGAGAGCTATAGAATCGCTTGTCTTGATAACGGGCGACAACGCCCGTGTGGTTGGAGCATTGAAAGTGAGCTTCGACAATTCCGTCGGTGAAAACGCCGTCGGTGTACGTGTCACCCGAGCCGATGTACGTAGAGACTCCGCCCGCGTTGACGTCGATCTGGTACGTGCCTTCCGGGGCGATCTTCCACCCTGGCGTAGTCGCGTTGCCCTCGGGGCCGTAGCGGACTGTCCAGCCGTTGGGAATCGAATTCAGCGGAAAGTCGAAACTGGTCGAGTAGGTAACCGCGGCACCGGCGGGACGAGACGCCAGAATTACCACAAAGACCATCACCACAAACATCAGGATGGCTAACCGACTTGGCCGACATTGGCACGCTGTCAATCGCATGAGCAGCTCCCGTTGCTGTGGGCTTTGTTGGGAGGCTCTGCCAAGCGGGATGGCGGGCGACTCACCAGGAGTCTTCCGCTGGCACTTACCCAACGCGCCCGGACTGAAGAATTCCGTCAAGCTGCCCACTAACTTGGCGGCAATTTACAGCAAATAATTACTAGCTCGCAAGTGTTTATTTTAATAACTCCCAGGTGGCATTGTGCCTTGTGGGTGGTCTCGTTTTTTCGCATTTTATTGCGTTTGCCTCGGAGGCGTTTTTTTGAACCTTTTGGGAAAAACATCTCGCCGATCGACGTTGGTTGGCCGAAGAAGGGAGCAATCCTCACTTGGGCGATTATCGTGGGATCGGCCAGAGGAAGGCTTGTAGACGAGCCTTGCTGCAAGGACTGTTGCGCGCAATCTAATCAGCACTTGCCTGAAGACTGTGCATGCAATAACTTCCGTGCCAAACGTGGGAAAAGCGGTGGATTAATCGCAAGTCTTTATTTTCAATCAACTTTTGGCATGGATTCTGGGTTGGTCCCCCGCCCGCTGGCACGGCCTATGCGAGTGGCGGTCGTTTATCCTGTACGCAGGCAAGCCGTGCCAAGCAAACCGGCAAGACACCATGCGTACTGCGTAGTTCGGGACCGAAATGCCCGTGGTTTATCGGATGATGCCCGAGACGCAGCGACGGAAGCGAAGCTTCGCTTCCCGGCCCACCCACGACTTCGGTTGGTCGTTTTCTCCGTTTGCGTATTCGGCTTCTGACACCAGTGAAAGGAGGGTTCAGTGACTCCCAAAGAAGTATTGGCGTTGTGCCGGGAAAAGGACGTTAAGGCAGTCGACATGCGGTTCATGGACTTCCCCGGTCTGTGGCAGCACTTCACCATTCCGGCCGCCAGCCTGACCGAGGATGTCTTCGAAGACGGCCTTGGTTTCGACGGCTCCAGCATCCGCGGATGGCAAGCAATCAACGAAAGCGACATGCTCGTCGTGCCGCAGCCCGAAACGGCGATGCTCGACCCGTTTACCGAGTTGACGACACTCTCGATGATCTGCAACATCCAGGATCCCATCACTCGCGAGGATTATTCCCGCGACCCGCGGAATGTTGCCCGCAAAGCCGTCAACTACCTGAAGAGTACCGGGATTGGCGACACCTGCTACATCGGTCCCGAGGCCGAGTTCTTCATTTTCGACGACATCCGTTTTGAGCAAAACTCGAACTCCGGCTACTACTTCATCGACAGTATTGAAGGTCAGTGGAATCGAGGCCGCGACGAGAAACCCAACTTGGGTTACAAGCTGCGTTACAAGGAAGGCTACTTCCCCGTACCGCCCGCCGACCAAATGATGAACATCCGCAACGAGATGATGCAGACGATGATCGAGTGCGGGTTGGACGTCGAGTGCCAACACCACGAGGTGGGCACCGCCGGTCAGGCCGAAATCGACCTGCGTTTCGATACCCTGGTCGACGTCGCCGACAAGATGATGATGTACAAGTACATTGTCAAGAACGTCGCCACCAAGCACGGCAAGACGGTCACCTTCATGCCCAAGCCGATCTTCGGCGACAACGGCTCCGGCATGCACACCCACATTTCGATCTGGAAGGGCGACGAGCCGCTGTTCGCTGGCAACGGCTATGCCGGCCTGAGCGACTTGGCCTTGTACGGCATCGGCGGTTTGCTAAAGCACGCCCCGGCGTTGCTGGGCTTCACCAACCCCACGACCAACAGCTATAAGCGGTTGGTGCCCGGTTTCGAGGCCCCGGTCAATCTGGCCTACTCGCAGCGGAACCGTTCGGCGTCGGTGCGTATTCCGATGTACAGCCCCAGCCCCAAAGCGAAGCGGTTGGAGTTCCGTTGCCCCGACCCGAGTTGCAACCCGTACCTGGCCTTCTCTGCCATGCTGATGGCGGTGATCGACGGTATTCAGAACAAAATCGATCCGGGCGAGCCGCTCGACAAGGACATTTACGATCTCTCGCCTGAAGAGTTGGCCGAAGTACCCACCACCCCCGCTTCGCTGGAAGCGGCCTTGGCGGCTCTGCGAGAGGACCACGAATTCCTCCTCCGCGGCGACGTCTTCACGCCCGACGTGATCGACACCTGGATCTGGTACAAGACCGAAAACGAAGTGGATGCCATGCGTCTGCGTCCGCATCCGCACGAGTTCTGCATGTACTACGACATTTAAGGGACTAGGGATCAGGGGCTAGGGACTGGGGGATGTAAAGCCGCGACCAGTGGTCGCGGGGACTTTCATCGACCGTCCGACTTGTCCGAGTCCCAGCCCGCAACTAACCCAAGATTCTCGAAGCCTACTTGGCACGGTCCTGAGCCCGGTTGGGCCCCCTTTGGGGTCGCTCATCCGGGCCAGGGCTTTTCTTGGGCAGCACCAGCGGGCAGGCCGCCCATGGCACCCATCGGCAACCTCGACAGGAACAGATCACGACAAACAGGCCATTACCACTCGTCGGCCAACTCCTGCGAATCGTCCGTGCCGGGCGAAGCTGCGCGATAGTTTGCGATCAGTTCGTTGATCTTCGCAATGATCAGCGGTTCGGAATAGAAGTAGACTTCCGGGCGAACAGGGTTGTCGCAGAAGGCACGCAGTTCGAGTTCGGTGCGGCGCCCGTCGAACGTCACAGGCAAGTACCAGGTGACTACATCTTCGTCCAACACACCTTGTAGTTTGCGGCAAATCTCATCGACCTTCGTGCGAGGAATACGTTGGTCCGGCAGGTGCGATAGATTGCGGAGGAAGGCATGCATCTCGCTCAATGGCAGAGCGATCGACGTTCCTTCGTAGTCGATGCGTTTTCGTTCCTCGGGTATCAAGCGTGGCGGGGCTTGCGTCCAAGATTCTCCAAAATCGGACAGAAAATCGCAACCGACCAGCATGGCGAGGCAAGGGATAATCGCCGCGACACACTGCCATCGTATCCGGAGAAGTCTCGGCAGATTTTGATGCCTGGCCGCCGGAACCGAACGTGCATTGGAGGTGATTCTACGGCGCCGTCCGCAAGCAGTGGCAAGCAGTCGTTTGAGACGTGGCAACATGGTACTAGCTCACCGTGGTTAGTTTGAAGGGTTCGTGTCGTCCGACGGCAGGTCATACTCGACGAAGCACGACGCCCCCACGGCTTCGTGGAGGGTGAAGTCGTTGAACGCGACCGATTTAAGGAACTTCTTGCCTAGTGCCCGATTCACACGGGAGACAAGCTTCTTGCCCAGCAGAGAAAAATTGGGATCGGTGAGTTCTTCCGACTTGCAGTCGCGCATCGTAACGGCGACCTGCTCGCGGAAAAACCGTTGATTGTTTTTCATGAACTGATCGAACGAGTTCTTGTTTCGGCACGATGTCTTGCCTTCGAGCCGAAAATCGGTGCGCAACGTGGTGTGGGTTACCGGATTGAAAACTCGGATGCTGAAGTCGCCCAATTCTGCGCGACCCTCGCCGAGATAGGACGGGTTGGTCGAGGAGTCGCGCTGGCGGTTCGTGCTTTGACCGTTGCGCGAGAGGCCGTCTTTGCTGAACGACATCTTCGGCATCCAGTGACGCCAGGCATCGGGCCCACACCACACGCTATAACCAACGAGCACGAAGAACCAACCGATCAGACCACCGGCCACTATGGATTTTCGCAGCCAAGAGCCACGATTGTCCGTGCGACGCCGACCGAAAGTACGGGGCTTCTTCGCTTTGTTGTGCTTGTTGGCCATGACGTATTGCTACATCGTGTGGGATGGAACCAAATCGGATAAAACCGTGGCTAGGAAAATCACCGAGCTCCTCGGCGTTTCGAGGGACATCCATCGACTCCGAAGTAAACCAGGGTAAGCCGCGCAGCCTCAGCCCCTTGCGGGGCCGAACTCCCACGGGCGCCGTCTTTTCCTTAGCTATGCAGGCACCAACGGCTATTGAAAATCTAGTTCACGCTGCAAGGTCTTGACGCGATGCCGGGGGACGGAAGCTCGGGCAATACCGGTCATGTCGCACGCTGCCCCCCTGCGGGGATATGGCTTTTCTGTACATTGCGACGATTTTGTGGTGTAATAGGGTTGTGCAATCGGAGTCGCGCCGCTTGCGGATGCGTGTCGATTGTCCCGGGATGACTTCCTGCCTTGGGCCCTATGGGCGTACCTGCCATAAGGACGGCCCGAAAAACAACTTGCCGTTTCTCAAGGCGAAACCCGAGGGCCGTCGCGAAACACGGCCCGGCGAATCGGCAAGTTATTTACCGGTCAATCCTACGATGCGTGCTGATACCGTCGCGCAATCAGCACTCCCCCGCCTTCAACACGAGGAGACTTCGACCATGTCGCGTCAAACCCGACGTACGTTTCTGAAACGCGCCGCCGTCACCGCGGGCGTAGCCTCAACCTTCACGATTGCCGGCACAAAGGCCTCTGGTCGCGTGATCGGTGCCAACGACACCATTCGCGTTGCCTTGGCGGGCATCAACGGGCGCGGCCGCAGCCACCTTGATGCTTTCGCCAGCATGGACAAAGTCCAGGTGACCCACCTAGTCGATCCCGACAGCCGGCTGTTCGAGTCGCGCTCGGCTTCGGTCAAGAAGCGAGGCGGCAACACGCCCAAGTGCATGCAAGATATCCGCGAGGCACTCGAAGACAAAGAACTCGACGCCGTTTCCATTGCCACCTGCAACCACTGGCACTCGCTGATTACCGTCTGGGCCTGCCAAGCCGGCAAAGACGTGTACGTCGAGAAGCCATGCAGCCACAACGTATTCGAGGGACGCAAGTGCGTCGAGGCCGCACGGAAGTACAACCGCATCGTGCAGCACGGCACTCAGCAACGCAGTAGCGGAGGCCGGGCCAGCGAAATCGCCGCCATCCGCGCCGGCAAATACGGCAAGCTGTTGGTTGCCAAAGGCTACTGCTGCAAGCCGCGTTGGAGTATTGGATTCAAAGACACGGGAGAACCGCCCAAGGAATTTGACTTCAACCTCTGGCTCGGCCCCGCTCCGATGCAGCCCTATCACCGTAATCTGGTCCATTACAACTGGCACTGGTTCTGGGACACGGGCAACGGCGACATGGGCAATCAGGGCGTTCACCAGATGGACGTCGCTCGCTGGGCCATCACCAGCAGCGGATTGCCAAAAAGCGTGGTCAGCATGGGCGGTCGCTGGGTCAACACCGACGACTACAAGGACCAGGGCGAGACGCCCAACATGATCGTCACCCTCTTCGAGTACGACGATGTCCTATTGCTCTTCGAAACACGAGGGCTGGTCAACAAAGTGGATCCGCGTGGCACGAAGAAATTCCCCAGTAAGGTCGACAACGAGTTCTACACGACCGAGGGCGTGGTCCGCGGCGGCAAGTTCTATCCGAAAGAAGGCGGCAAGGAGTACGACGTCGAAGTGGAACCGATCCACGTTACTCCGGACGGCCCCTTCGGAAGCTTCATCAAATGCGTTCGTAGCCGCAAGGTGGATGAGGTCAACGGCGAAATCGAAGAAGGGCACTACTCCTCGGCGCTGTGCCACTTGGGCAACATCTCGTACCGCCTGGGCAAACAGGTGCCGTTCAGCGAAACGCCCGTGGGCTTCGGCGACAACGAGTTAGCCCACGACTCGATCGACATGCTCAAGGAAAACCTCGTGGGCGCCCTCGGTATGGACCTCGGCAAGCAATCCTATACGCTGGGTCCCAAGCTCACGTTCGATCCGAAGAGCGAGAAGTTTGTCGGCAACGCCGAGGCCGACAAGTTGCTCACCCGCGACTACCGAGCACCGTTTGTGGTGCCGGAAGAAGTGTGATGCAAAGCGGAAAGTGGAAAGCCGAAAGCGGAAGAGGCGAGCCCACTGCCGCTGACGGCTGACGACCGAAACTCAAGGGGCCATGTTCATACGGACATGGCCCCTTTTGCGTCGATAAGACCGTGAGGCGAAGCCGCAACCGGCTCCCAACTTTCAAATCGGCAATCCCAAATCAAAAATCTCTACTCCACCTCCATCAACGGCTCGATCTCTCCGGCCTTGTCGAAGCGGGCGATCAGGGCTTCGGTGGCCAGGTTGTGACCCAGCAGCGTTCGGTTGGCCTTGTGGGCCAACGAGCGGTAAATCAGCCATTGCTCGTTGCCCACCGCCACACGGTAGCCGGCCGCCACCTCCGGCGACACAATCTGGAGTTGCTCGGCCACGGTCAATTGGCGCCAAGTCAGCCGCTTAGAGAAACGGTGGCGGTCGAGGTCGATGAACAACGGAGCGTACAGGTGGTGGCCTTCGTGCGACTGCCGCAGTTGTAGAACACCGTCGCGCAGGGCCAACTCGCCGGAACTTTTGTCCGCGCGCCACTCCGGCAGGGCCAAGGGCATCACCAGCCCTCGACGTTTGCTGCCCACGAGAACTCCCTCGCGACTTTGCTCGTCGCCGGTGAAGTCGACCCCGGGCCAAAGCGGCAATCCGCTGCGATACTCCAACTTACCCGATCGTGAGCCGAGCACGGCATCGGCCAGCAGCAGGAAGCGGTCTTCGTGGGCGAGGACCATCTGACGCTGCACGCGAATCCCGCCGACAAAGGACATTTCCAGTTCCAGATAGTCGACGTCCTCGTCGGAAACCCAACAAACCTGTTCCCATTCCGTTTCCGGGGGCACAAGTTCTCCGTCTAGCGAAAGTTCGAGTTGCCAAGGACCGGAAAAGACCACGTCGCGGCCACAGCTCAACTCCATCATCACAACCTGATCGGGGTAGGCTACCGTCAGACGTTGGCCGGTCCGCGACCAGTCGCGCCGCAACACGGCGGCGGCAGCCCATTCGGCGTTGATCGCTGCCTCGGGCAAGTCGGCCAAACCGTGCTTGGCCTTCGACGACTTTCCTTTGGCCTTCTTGTTGGTCGAAAACAGTTGTTCGGCAATCGTGCGGTCACCCTCGTCGCCGCCAAGATCGAGAGCCGTTTCGATAAACAGCGATGGCAACGTCGCCGTGGCATCTTCCGAAAACACCTGGGTGCCGTCGGGTCGGGTAAGACGGAACGACTGGCGTACGAGCCACTCGTATTGTTGCCGAGCCGTTCGTGTCAGGACCTTGGCGTCCATGGCGTCGCCGATCAACAGGCAGCGAGTCCAACAGGCCAGCAGCGGACGGACGAGGCTGAAGTTTCGGGCATGCGGCAATCCTTCGCCATCGAGTAGATCGGCAACTCCCCGCGACAAGGCCTTCGTGGCGGTGCTTTTCAGCTCATGGCATGCGGCCACCTCCGGCAGGAGATACGCCAGCGTAAGGGCCAACTCGCCGGCCACGAGTTGGTGGGCCAGCGGTTCGCCGTTGCAGAACGCCGACGTGAGATCCAAGGTCTCGGTCTCGTGGATCGTGGCCAATAGGTGATCGAGAAGGGTCCACCACACTTCGGCCGAGAGAACCTGGCCCAACGACGGCATGGCTTGGCTGCACGCGAGCAATTCGTGGGCGTGCTGCACACTCGCGCTATTGCCGGCCGCTTCGGCCAACCATTCGAGCAGCGATTTTTCCAAGGCGACATCGGGCGCAGACGCGGTGACAGCCTGGGCGAGCCAGTCGGGTTGCGGGGGCGTGGCAAGTGATACCGGCAGGGCCCAGCCCATGGCACGGCTTTCGCCCGGCATGAGACCAACGACATCGACCGGGTGTTTTCGGGTGGCCAGATGTTCCTGCCATGCCGACCATGCCGCGTCCAGCTCTCCGGCTACCGATTTTTTTCGGACTGCCGTCGGGGCCGATTTGTGCCAGAGGACTCCCGTGCGACTATTCAGCGCCCGGCTACCAGCAGCGGTGGGAGTGTCCCCAGGAGTGTGTTTTCGAGTCATCAAAGAAGCTTCCTTCCTTCGCGTGAAAAAGCCCGAAGGGCACCGGGCGGCATTGGTCTAGGAGTACTATTATCTATCCGCAGTGCTTCTCGCAGGCGAGCAGTTCGGGTATTGTACAAGCTGTCGGCAACGCGGTATCTTACCTTATAAGGATCGACCGACGAGCAGTTTGCCGATTCGCCGGGCCGTGCTTTGCAACGGCCCTCGGGTTTCGCCTTGGAAAACGGTACGTTGCTTTTCGGCCCGTTCGAAGAGCTTGGGCCATGAATCGTTTCCCGACCATTTTACGGAAAGGTCAGTGATCATGAAACTGTCAGCCAGCAGGAATACCAGCCGGAATACCGCTCGGGGAGTGGTTGCGATGCTTGCCATCGCGGTGCTGGTGTTCGGGTGTCAGCCTGCGGAAGAATCGAAGCCGCCGGCCGAGGATGCGGTCGCCACGGAAACCGAGACGCCGGTAGACGACGCGGCCGAGCAGCCGCCGACTGAGCCGGAAGCCCAACCGCCGGTGGCCGAGGAACCCGAACCGGAACCCGCCCTCACACCGGAGCCCCAGCCCGCGAAACAGCCGGAACCGACTACAAGTGGGGAAACGGAGCCAGCCATGGAGTCGGAGGGGACTGAACCGGCCCTGCTGCCGTCGGCGGAGCCAACCGATGTCGTGGAGATGGAGAAACCGGTCGATCTGGGGCCTCCCTTGGTCGACAATGCCGATCAGCTCCAGAAGCTTGACCCCGAGAAACCCGTCTGGCTCGACCGGCAAAACAAGCAGGTGGTGGTCCAAGGGCAGGTCTGTGCGCGAGACGTGCCGCTGGAACTGTTCGCCTGTTTGAAAGACACCAAAGAACACGAAGCGGTGATCACCTGCGACGCGAAGGCGATTACCATTCATGCCGGGTTGTTGGCATCTGGGGCCGTAGCCGGCAATCCCGTGAAATTCGCGCCCAAATACGAACCGGCCACCGGCACCGAGATTGAAGTGAGCGTGGCCTACAAGGACCCAAGCGGCAAAATCATTACGGTTCCCGCTCAACAGTGGATCATCGACAACAAGACCAACAAGCCGATGACGTCGCCTTGGGTCTTCGGCGGAAGTTACTTCTGGGTCGATGAAACGACGGGCGAGAAAATCTACCAGGCCGAGGGGGGCGACTTCATCTGCGTGTCGAACTTCTCGACCGCCATGCTCGATCTGCCCATTTCCAGCAGCAGCGCCAACGACGCCCTGTTGTTTAAGGCCAACACGCCGGAGATTCCGGCACTTGGAACGCCCGTGACGCTGATCCTCAAGCCCAAGGTCAACCTGACGATGGGCGACCAGCAATAACGCGGCCAATCAGGGAAGACCGATCACGTGCCATGCCCACGAAAACGTGGACATGGCACCCGTGTTATATGGAAACGCGCAGCTTACGGAAAAGCAGGCGCCGGTTTGTCATCGCCGTTGTCATTTCCAGCGTTGTCATTGCCACTTCCCCCGACTGCAAAACCCTTCATCAGGGCTCGGCCCAGGGCACGCCCCACCTTGCTGCCATCGCCGGATGAGGTAGCCGGAGCTGCTGGTTCTTGCGACGCCTCGGCTTTTGGTTCGGCCTGCAAATCGGTCGACGGCAACGGCGCCGGTGTCTCGACGGCTTCCTCGGCGGGTTCAGCAGCCATTGCCGCTTCGTCGCTCGGCTGCTCAGAAGTCGGTGCCGGTGCCGCCTCGCCCGAGGGCTCGCTGACTGCCGGGGTGTTCGACTCCTCGGCCGACGGCCCTCCACATCCGGATACCAGCAACGCCGCAGTCAACAAAGCACAATTCCACTGAAGGATACGCATAGATATTCTCCCCAGGCGGCAAGGCCGCCAACCAGACCGGTGCTACCGCACCCTTACCAAGAACCCGCTACCAGGAGTACACGCGACTTGACACTCGTTACCGAACTCTGCCTGGCGGGTTCATGCTACTCACCCACGCCATCACGATAGCACGTCCCGTTTCCGACTGCAATGTTTCGGGCAGACCGATAAATAACTTGCCGGCTTGCCGGGCCGTGCTTCGCAACGGTCCCGGTTTCCGCTTTGAACACGGCAAGTTGTCTTTCGGCCGTCTTTATTGATGCTTGCATTGTAAATGATCCTCTTCGGAAAGCCGAACGCCTGGAACCCCAGGCTCCCGTTGGTCGCCTTCCGCTCGTTAGCTAGGCAAGCGTCAATAGACGGCAATGTTCGGCCGTTTTGTCAAACACGACCATCCCCAGAAGCCCTGCGGTCGGATCGGGCTTTCGAATTTGAATGGCCGAACGTGGATGAAGTCGAACAGGCGTCCCAACTCGTCACGCACTTGTTGACGAGAAACCTGGGGCGGCCCTCCCTTGGCACGTTCTCGCGTGCTGCCGGCCAACGTCAGATACAACGCTCCCGGCTCGGTTACGCGCCAAAGCAAGTCCAAGTAGGCTTCCAGGTCGTAGTCCCGAATGAAGTGGTAGAATCCGGCGTCGTACACCAAATCGAAACTCCCGGCCGTCGGGGCAAACTCAAAGACGTCGCCCAGGACCAGATTCGCCAGGGCGTCTTCCTGTTCGGCACGTGCTCGGGCACGCTCCAGTGCGGTGGGCGAAGAGTCGACGGCGGTTACTTCAAACCCTTGTTGGGCCAGATAGATGGCGTCGGCCCCCGTGCCGCAGCCCAACTCCAACGTTCGGCAAGGTTCAATGAGACCTTCTTCGACGACACGGACCAATTCGGTCGCCGGTCTGCCGGATTCCCAGGGCGGTAGCCCCTGGCGATAGATTAGGTCCCAGTTGGGCATTTCACGAACATACGCATCGCTCAGTCGACTCATGGTCCCTTCCCCGGATGAGTCCTGAACTGCCGAAGTGAGTGGGGCAATTGTTATACCCACGATTCGCGGCAGGCACCTGTTGCCCCAGATCACCTTTGGCAAGACAGGATTTCACGAAAAGCGTCAAATTACAGTCTCGACTTTAACGGCTGTTCCCGCAAGGGGCACCGGGAGAGGGGGTGGGGCTTGTCGGGCAGCAGACGCCGCTGCCCGAGACTCGCCAAAAGCCCATGTTTTTTCGGTCTTTTCCTTCTCCCCGGTCACCGTTCTCCCTCCACGTCCCAGGCAGGTATCACTACCAGCCTATTCGCTATCGTTTTGTGAATATTCGATGAGAATTGTTGCGATTCGACAATGCGCCGCAAAAGGGCAGCAGAGCCGCCAACCAAACCGGTGCTACCGCACCGAAGCAGGAACCCGCTCCCGCTGGTGACTTACAAAGTTTGCGAGAAAACAAACTCCCTCTGGTCTGTAATACAGGGCTCTTCTCACAAACTGAGACAGACAAAAACAGCCGAAGGTTCTCGTGTCTCGGGCATCGTCGTTTGTTGGATCGGTCGTCTACCTTCGAGGCGATCATTTGGTGACTGCCGTAGTGATGTTTTGTACCACGTCGAGATGCAAAAAACACCGCCCTGTGTCACGTGTTTTTTGCGAAAACTTCACTAATTTCAGTGCTATCTGCTGTTTGTGCCGTTACCGCAATGGAAGATCACCTTGTCAGTAAGATTTCTCGGGCGAGAGCCAGGAACCAAAGTGTCCGGTAAGCCCCAGACGATTTGCAGGGTTCCACACCCCACACGAAACCAAAGGGACATTGACCCCAATAGTGTGAAACTGCGTAATGCTCGTAATGGGCGAAGCTATCGGCGTGTGTGGTCACTCCGCAGGAAGCCGTGGCCTTCCACGAAACCTTCTCATCATCTTGCCGTACAGCACCGGTTAGCCACTTCCGTTCCGCGGTGTTCTGAAGTCCACATTCTTGACTGAGTGCCCGCGCCATCTAGGATCTTTACACTTTGCACGCATTCTGTTTCGTCCTAGTTTGACTCAGGGAGGGCTGTATGATGATTCGGTATTTAGGGAAATTTTTACCTGTCGTGGCCGTGCTGTTGGCCACATGCTCAATGGCGTACGCGGGCAACTGTTGCGGCACCTGTGGCGGGGGGTGCGCCGTGACCAGTTGTTGCGAAGAACCATGTTATGTGGAACGAACGATCTATGTTCCGCAATGGGTGACCGAAACTCGCACGATCACCTGCACGGAGTGCCGCCCCGAAACCCGTGAGAAAACGATTACCGTGTACAAGCGGGTGCCGGAGACCAAGACGGTGGAATGTCAGTACACCGTGATGGTGCCCGAGACACGCACCAAGACCATCAACTACACGGTCTGCAAGCCGGTCTGGTACGAGGAGGAGCGCCAGTACACGGTGATGGTGCCCGAGACACGCACTAAGACGGTCAACTACACGGTCTGCAAGCCGGTCTGGTACGAGGAGGAGCGCCAGTACACGGTGATGGTACCCGAGACACGCACCAAGACCGTCAACTACACGGTCTGCAAGCCGGTCTGGTACGAGGAGGAGCGCCAGTACACGGTGATGGTGCCCGAGACGCGCACCAAGACCATCAACTACACGGTCTGCAAGCCCGTCTGGTACGAGGAGGAGCATCCTTACACGGTGATGGTGCCCGAGACGCGTACCAAGACCATCAACTACACGGTCTGCAAGCCCGTCTGGTACGAGGAGGAGCATCCTTACACGGTGATGGTGCCCGAGACGCGTACCAAGACCATTAACTACACGGTCTGCAAGCCAGTGTGGTACGAGGAGCAGTGCGACTACACAGTGATGGTTCCCACCCAGGAAACCCGCCAGGGGACGCGCCGCGTGTGTCGTCGCGTGCCCACCGAGGTAACCCGCACCGTTTGTCGCGATCGAGGACACTGGGAAGAACAGTGCTATGAGGTTCCGGTTTGCTCCCGACGTTGCTGTGGCGTGCGGCGCTGCGGTCGGGCGTGCGGTGGTTGTGGCACATGCGAGCCGGCCTGCTGTGAGCCTGCTTGCTGCGAACCCTGCACGAGAACTTGTACACGCAGCGTCTGGGTGCCGAACATCGTCCAGGAAGAGATCTCTTGCACGGTGATGAAGTTCGAAGCCTTCGAGGAACCCTACGACTACACGGTTACGGTCTGCCGGCCTGAAACCCGCACCAGGACGGTAAAACGTTGCAAGTACGAGCAAGAGCAGCGAAGCCGCGAGGTGTGCTACACGGTGTGCGTGCCGGAGACTCGTACCAGGACGGTAAAACGCTGCAAGTACGAGCAAGAGCAACGCAGCCGCGAGGTGTGCTACACGGTGTGCGTGCCGGAAACTCGTACCAGGACGGTAAAACGCTGCAAGTACGAGCAAGAGCAGCGAAGCCGCGAGGTGAACTACACGGTGTGCGTGCCGGAAACCCGCACGACGACGGTGAAACGTTGCCGGTACGAGCAAGAGCAACGCAGCCGCGAAGTGTGCTACACGGTGTGCGTGCCGGAAACTCGTACCAGGACGGTAAAACGTTGCCGGTACGAGCAAGAGCAACGCAGCCGCGAGGTGTGCTACACGGTGTGCGTGCCGGAAACCCGCACGACGACGGTGAAACGCTGCAAGTATGTGCAAGAGCAACGCAGCCGCGAAGTGAACTACACGGTGTGTGTGCCGGAAACCCGCACGAAGACGCGGACCTACACCGTTTACAATTGCGTGCCTGAGGAGAAGGTGGTGCAGTACACGGTAATGGTGCCGTGCCAGGTGGAGAAGGAAATCGAAGTACGCGTATGCCACAGAATTCCGCAGACGATTCAGGTTCCCGTGCGGAAATGCCGGAGCTGCTGCCGGCCGCGGGCTTGCTGTCGCACGGCCTGTGCGCCGGGTTGCTGAGCGTTTTTCGGTAGCCGATGATTTCGCGACGACGTTGGAAGTCACCGGGTGCCACTGGCTTCGCCAGTGTGGGTGTGTCGTGGCCCACGACACGGGGCAAAGCCAGTGGCACACAAGCCGGGCCTAGAACCACAAACGCAGGCCACCGATCAGGCTGTTGGTTTGCGTACGATCGATGTCGAGATGCTCGTAGCCGATGTACGTTTCCAGACCAAGGATCAGTACACCGGCCGTGCTGCGGAAGCGGAACAACTCGGCACTACCAAGACTTCCCCAGTCGAGTTCGGCGGAGACAACCCAGGGGCGGACCGGAAACCAGTCGACGCCGTAGGTGAAGTTGAACCCGAAGTCGGTCTGGTGTGGGTCGTCGAGCCAGTTGAACCCCAAGCCGGCACGCCACTGCATGGTTTCGCTTTGGGCAAACCGTAGTGTCAGATTGCAGTCGCCCAGCCACAGCGTGTCGTCGGTGCCGTCCGCGAGAGTTTCCTTCAGATAGCTCATCTCGGTATCGATACCCCAACGCGACGTGGTCTCGACCAGCAGATGGCCGCCGATCCGGCGCAGGTCGGCCGACTGGTGAAGATATTCCCCGCGAAACCGTGCTGACCAACGGCGGAAGTCATTGAGGGATTTTTCCAGACCGGAATTCGCGTCTGACAATGCCGGGACAGCGTCCCAGGGATTATCGGATAGACCCATGTAGCCGCGGACGCCACCCTGGTAAGGATACGGGGCGAAGTAACCGTCGATGTCGTAAGAATCGCCCAACGCGGCATGCGGTGCCCAAGCGGGCGAGGACAGCATCAAGAGCCACATAAAAAGCCCGAAGCTGTCGTCGTCGTAACTGTCACCCGTTCCGCTGATATCGTCGTAGTAGTCGGGCCGGCTTTTCTTGCGTCCGGAAGTACAATCGCTGGACGGGTCACCCGACGGTGCCGCCGAGGGCAACCGCCGCACGTCGGCACGCATCGACGAGGCCACGTTCTGGGCCGCCGCTTGATCGGCACCCAGCACGGTACTGAGTACGGTTGCCACCAGGGCGATTACCGCCACCCAGGACAGCCGATGGCGGCAACGGTTTGGCAAGTTTGGTAACATGGCGACAGCCTCTCCGGCCAGAAACGCCCGAAAACAGCCCCCCGCATGGGCCTCACTACGAGAAGGCCGGAGGGTAGGCCAAGACGCAAGGGGAGTCAACACCAAATGCCGGTGCATTCACCCTGTCACGGGCGGATTCTTTCGAGGCTTCCCAGTTCAGTGCTCGCACTTCAGGTGTTCAAGCTTCTCCAGCGGTACCGGGGCGTGGTCTTTCAATTGACGGATGTACTTCTTCGTCCGCTCGTTCGGCTCAAACGGGACGACGATCAGGTCGGTCACATCGACAAACTCGGCCGACGGTGCCTGATAGACCAAGTCCCACTTCGAGACGATCGCGTCGACGCTCGCCTTTTGAGCGATCTCAGGCAGTTGGTCTTCGATGTGCTTGAGGATGTTGTCGACCGAGTAGGTACCGAAACCCTGCTTGTGCATCAGGTCTTGCTGTGCCTGTGCTTCGGCTTCGATCTTCTTCACCGTCGCCTCGTCGCCGTCGGCTTTGGCCTTTTCGTGGCGTTGCCGAAGGTCGCCAAGGTATTTGGCGTGGATGGCCGACGGGGCGAAGGCGATGGCCACTGCCCGAGAGTCGAACGTGCCGACACGCAAGGTCTTCTTCGAAACGTCCCCGCTCGGAGGTTCCGCCCATGCGGAGGCGCCCACGATCGCGGCGACGAGCAGTGCGGTCAAACAAAAAATGACACTGAGCTTTTTCATTTTTGGTTCTCCTTGTCAATCGATACATTACTCAAACATAAAGCGATTTTGACATTTGAGCCGCGGATGGACGCAAATAAACGCGGGTAGAAGGGACTTTTGCATCGAACGGACTATCTGGTGTGAGAGACTTTTGAGAAGCATCATCTTCACGGCATGATCCATCCAGATAACCCAAGTTTCCGCGGCGTTTCCGTCATCTGCGTGTACCTGCGTTCATCTGCGGCTTTCTTCTGTTTTCAGTTTGAGTACATTATCCATCAATACATTCCCGGTGCCCTCATGAAACCTACGATGGCGCTGAGGATCGAGTGGAACGAGGGGCCGATCATAAATACGAAGCTCAATACCAGGGTGAAGAAGTAGATCAGCCGGCCGTTGGCCGTGTCGAACAGCAACAGATACAGCAGCCCGCCCACCAGACACAGGGCCGCTGCCAGGGCGATCCAGTTCAGCATGCTGGTCATCTGGAAGTAGTGATATTTCTGCGTGCGAAATGCGGCGTTGATTTCCGAGAGCTTCTGGTTGTACTGCGGCGATGCCGGCATCTGAGGCCGATTGGGCAACTGCGGCGGCTTGTATTCGTCCTCGATGCGCTTCACGTAGGCGTTGTAGTCGGTCTGGTAGAGACTCAACATCTCCTCGTAGTGCTTCACTTGCAGCTCGTAGTTCTTTTTTGCCACGTCGTAGCGTTCCACTTCGTGAGGGTAGTTTTCCTTGAGACGTTCGAGTTCGTACTCGGCGCGAAGTTGCTCGGCCGAGAAGCCGATTTTGTTCAGTGTCAGCACCTCGCTACGGAGATAGTAGGTGCTGCACAACAACACCAAGAATCCGATCATGGCGATCATCTTGGCCCAGCCCAAAGTTCGAGGACTACTCATGACGTGTTCCTTTGCGAATGGGGAGAATAACGTACTTGGGTGCGATCGACGATGTGTAGCGTCACCGTTCGACCGCGACCACTGGTCGCGGCTTTGCAGTCAGATGAGTCGGATAACAGGAAGCGAAGTCGGAAGTCGCGAAGCGTAAGTTGGACGGGCGAAGCCGCGAGCGGCTGTCTACTAAAAATGCCCCTTAACCCCCACCCCCCAGTCCCTGTCCCCTGTCCCCTGTCCCCTACCCCTGCCACTGCTTCAAATGCCCGAGCGCGTCGCGGATGTCGTTGCGGCGCTTCTCAAACAGCGCGAACATGGCGATGATCGCTGCGCCCAGGGCAATGCCGCTGGCGTAGAGAATCCAGCGCTGCCCCAGCCCAAAGGCCGCGTACCAAACAATGCTTATCAAATCAAGCACCAGGAACGTGGCCCCCAAAAACAGAAACGAGCGAATCCGCAGCATAATACCTAGCAAGATACCGGCCACGCACAACAACATCAGGGCCAACGGCAGCCGCCAATCTTGGCCCACGCCGTGGAGGAACATGTCGGTCGTCGAGGCAATGTAGATGGCCGCCAACGCCAGGTAACGCAGGGCCGTTTGTTGGTTTTCGTTGAGCCGGTCGCGGTGCAGGTATTCGGCCACCAGGGCGGCCATGGCCAGCGGAATGACCCAGAGTTGTGGATGTTGTATGAACGACGGTCCGTACTGGTGAAGCGCGACCCAAACGCCCATCGTGCCGCACAGTAGGCTCAATACGGTGCACAAGGCCGAACGCCGCATGACGGCCATCAGGCCGTAGAACAACGCGATCAGCAGCCACAGCATGGGCGTGCGACCGACGAGCGCCAGGGCCATATACGGCGCCGAAATGTGGGACAAGGGCATGAACCAGAAACCAATCGCCGGAATCGCCGGCAGCAGCAACGCCGTGTTGGCCATTGGTTCGCTCAGCACGGCCAAACGCCGCCGTTGGAACCACTCGCTAAGGCCCGCGCCGGCGAAGGCTACGGCCATGACAATCAACATCCAGTACTTCTCGACGATGCCCAGGCGGAACAGTTGCGGCTCGGTCAGCCAGAGGTGTAACGGAACCAATGCCGCCAGGGTTTCGGCCACGTAAACGTAGATGGTGCGTCCACGAGGACTGAGCCGAAAACGATCCAACTCGGGCAATACGGCACAAGCGATGCAACCGGCGGCCAGTCCCACCAGAGTCAGCGCAACGACGACCACGGCCCAACGCGCCAACGGCACGCCCGTCTCAGAGGCCACGTCGAACAGTGCGATCTCTTGCCCCAAGGTCAGCACCAGCCCCACAGCAGCCACGGCCGCCAGCGTAGGCACGGCACGTCGTCCGGCGCCGATCCAATCGGTCGCACGCGGCAGCACTCGTGCGAGCCCCACGCTGCAAACCAGCGTGAGCATGGCGCCGCCGATCAACAGCGCGACCGTGCGATGCAGCCACACCGAGGCCATTCCGCCCGGGATCGTCGCCGGGATGCCGGCCCATTGCGAGGTGCAGTTCAGCGCCAAGCCCATGGCAATGGCCGCGTATTGCCAGCGTCGGCGCGTCGTGCCGGTCGATTGCCAAGCCATCACGATCGTGCCGCCCAACAGGATCAACACGGCCGGAACGGCCGCCATGCGGCCAGCCAAACCGAACAGCGCGATGCCTTCTCCCAGTCCGTCGAAGGCAAACGACAACGAGATCCATAATGCCAAAACCGTTCCCAGCGAAGCCACAACCGCCTGCGCCACATGGAACCAGCCGTAGGCTTCCGTTGCGCCCAATCTCCGAATTCCGATTTCCGAATTTTCAGTTCCGGTTGCGAAGCCACTAGCGGCTTCCTCGGTTCTCCCTTCCGCTTTCCGTTTCCCGCTTTCCGCTTTCGAAAGCGTCCAAAGCCCTCGTGCCTTCGGCACTGCCCAAGCCACCAGAGCGATCACTAACATCAGACCGGTCATCTCGCACACGCTCGACCAGTAGATCATCCGTGGCGACAGGTTGCGGGCGACCAGGGCCAGCGCCAGCACGGAGAACGCTTGCCCGTAGAGCACGGGCCAAACGAATCGGGCACGGCGGTCCCAAAGGGCCAGCAGGGCCGACAAGGCCGCCAGCCCCACGGCTATCCAAGCGATCGGAGCGACCGCGTAATGCGGGCCGTCAGCCAGGTCGACGACCAGTGCTACCGCAGCCGTCAAGGCCACAAGCACCGCGGCCGCCTCGATGGCGAGATGAGCGTAGGGCAACGGTCGCAAACCGAAGCGGACATGCGGTACGCCACCGGGCAACAGGCGGTCCAACAGCGTCCAGAAGATCGCGCCGCCAGCCAAGGCAATCACGTTGGCCCAGGCTAAATCGTAGAGCGTCGCGCCGTAGGCAATCCAAAGTACGGTGGCCAACGCACACAACACCACGCCCGAAGCGAATACGTAGGCCGGCTGACGTAGCCAGGTGACCAGTGCTACGCACATCACGGCAACCGCCAGGATCGCTCGGGCGTACCACCATATGCCCACGGGATCGCCGCTTACGTGGATGGTCGACAACAACAGCACGACGCCCGCGACGAGAGTGACCCAATCGCGCACCACCGTGCGCGGGAACAAACGCGATGGGGAAACGCCCGTGCCTGCTTGCTGCCCAGGAACGCGAATACCTCGGGCGAAGACGCCTAAGACCAACAGCGCCAGGGCGACTGCGGCCCAAGCCGTGATCAACAGGTGATATTCGCTGAAGTAGTCCATGGACGAAAATCGAGTGAAACGCGTTGTGTAGCAAACCGTCAGCACTCCGGTACCCAGCGCGGCAGGGGCCAGGACGTCGAGCAATCGGCGGGGGCCAATTTGCAGCACGTACCAGGCAGCGGCCACCGCCGAAAGGACCAATGCCAGCCAACCGGCGATGTCGGCCAGATGGGTCATGTGATCGGGCAACGCCCGGGGATGCAACACCAACCAGCCCACCGGCACGGCCCAAACGGCCAAATTCCCCAGAGCCGGCAGCGCCACCTGAACGGCCAACAGGGGACTCTCGCCTAACGACAGTTCGCGAAGCTGATAGAGCCGCCGTCGCACGGCCAGCCACGCCAGGGCGACGGCCGAGGAGGCGATTAGGTTGGCCTGGATGAGTTGCACGAGCCAGTCGTCGAACACCCCGGCGTTGCGGTTAACGTACCACACGACGAGCGAAGCCGCTAGGTTCACGCCCGGGGCCGCGGCAAACGCCCAGCCCTCGCGGCGCCGCCAAACGGCCATCGTCGCGGCGGCCACGCTGGCAATGGCGATCGACAACGCGGCCCAAAGGGTTTCCACGCTGGGACCGTGGGGAAGTGCAACGTATAGCCCAAGCAACACGGCGGCCAGCCCGGGAATCGTTACCCAAACACTGGCCAAACGGATCATCGCTTGCGGAGGGCCTTGCGCTTCAGGAGCGGTACGCAGCGAGGCCGCCCACCAAGTGGCCGCCACCACGGCCAGGGCGTAGAGGGCCCAGCCGAGCATCAACGTGCGATAACCCCAGGGCTCCTTGAAGTCCCACTGCTGCGAGAAACCGTCGACCGTGATGGCCAGCAGGGCAATCGTGGTCATGCCGATTAAGCCGACCAACTGCGGACGCAACGCACGGCCCAACTGAATGCGTCGATACGCGTAGGCGACCACCGCAAGCCCCAACGCCGTCCAGCCCAACCAGGAACCGACCGGCGCGGTCAATTCGGAGATGTCACTTTGGAACGGCCCCAACAGGGCCAGCAGGCAAACGGTCGGCAGAAGCAACAGCGTGTTGCCCACGGCGCCGAAAGCCAATTGCACGTTCATCAGGCGGCAGGGCCGCCAATCAGACTGGTGCTGCCGCACCCAGGCAGGTACCCGCTCCCGTTGGTCGCTGGAGTCTTCCCGCCACACGTCGAGCCAACGTCGCAAAGTCAGCCAAGCGATGGCCCAGACGGCGGCCGTGATTGTGGCTAGTTGGACCAACACGACGAAGTGCTCTTCTTCGAACGATTGTCGGACAACCGTGGTCAAGTAGAGCGGATAACCGAGCACGACGATCATTTCGGCGACCAACCCGGCCGAGAAGGCGTAGCCGGCCGACCGCTCGTGCACCGCGTGCCCTACCAAGGCCGTCATCACTAACAGCAAGGGCACGACGTACGAAACGGTCGCCCCCAGTTGAGCGAACAGCGTGTTGGCCACCGGGCCACCCGGCGGACGGCCGCTGAGTTGCTCCATGGCAGCCAGCACGGTCAGTCCCAACACCGGGGCAGCCGCCAGGCTAAGCAACAGCCCTCGGGCAAGCTGCGCTGCCTGAGTGTTGTTTAGTGCAAGGCGTGCCCGGACATTGTCGAGCCATTGTCGCAGTTTGCCACGCCCCCAAACGGCAGCCGATCCGGCCAAGAGACACACGGCCAGCGACCAACGCAATGCGGAGGCCACCGCGCGATCAGCGGCGAAACCGTTGGCCACTAAGCAAGCGACCGTTGCGGCCAGGGCCACGGTGGCCGCCAGTTCGGCATGAGCGAAACGGTTCCATAGGGCTAGCAGCACGACCAGTCCCGTGACGGCCCAAAGCAGCCACGCGCTGGCGCTGAACAGGGCAAACTGACTTACGCCCAACGCCGTCGCCGTGGTGTTTAATTCCTGGCCGACACCCACCGACGACCAATACGCCAACAGGGCAAGGTGCGACCAGATTACCGTGTGGCACACCACTCGGTCGACGGAGAGCCAACGGCGGCCCATCGGCCAACTGGGGTTCAGAAGCAGATCTGCGGCCGCGCTGCGGCGCAGGGCCAGTCGAACCAAGATCCAGAACAGCGCAAAGGTAGCCAACGCGATGCCGTAGGCCACCAGGGCCGACGACGAGAGCAGCATGGTTGCCGACGGCGCTCTGCCCAACCCAACGTGCAGCCAGGTCATGGTGCCGGCCACACAGGCCACGGCCAGCGCCCCCTGGTGCAAAGCAAACAGTTCCGGACTGCGACGGCGAACGGCCAACACGAGCCACGCCGCGGCCAGCAACGCCAGGCTGCCGGGAGTGATCCAGTCGAGCGCCCAATCGAACGGCAAGACGACCACTGCGGCAACCGTCAACGCCAGGGCCGTGTGCATCAACGGCCGGTCGTACATCCGAACGATCAAACGCCGCAGTTGCCGGTCTCGCAGTTGCCGGCCACTCTGTCGCGCCGTCCACCAGACAAGCACCGTGGCCACAATGCCCAACAACAGGGCCTCGGCCGCAAACAGCATGGCCCAGGGCGGCATAACCGGTTCGGTCGCACGCCAAGCAGCCCACAGCGGGGCGATCGTCAAAAGGCCCAGGCCCAGGTAACTTGCTTCAATCCGGCGCCACCGGGCGGCCAGGCCGAGCGCCACGGTCCCGTAGAGGGTGTAGAGGATCGACGCCCGCACTGCGTCGCCCCCGCCGGCCAGCCCGTGGTAAGTGACCAGCAGCAGGCCGGCAACAGCCACCACACCGGCACCGGCTGCGTAGATCAACCCATCGCGGCGGTAGCCAGTTCGTGCAAAGGCTTCCGAGATCACGGCCAGCAGAACGAACAGCCCTGCCAGGGCCGTGCCGCTGGAAGCGTCCAGCAGGTGCGCGAGCATCGCGACGGCTTGGGCCGAGTCGGCAAACATCCAGGGGCCGTGGTGGTAAATCGTCTGAAAACCAACCACGTAAACGAGCGTTAGGCAGGCAATCGCCCCGGCGTGCAGCTCGGACATGCGGTAGCGGATGGCGGCTACCGTAAGGGCCACGGCGTTGAGAGTGCCGACGGCGATCAGCCCGGCCGGATGGGGCCAAGCCAACAGCAACGACGCCAGTTGGCCGGCCATGCCCAGCAGTGCCACGGTTGTGCCGGCCGTGCGGTAGGCTTCCAGCTTGGCATTGGCCACGGTGCGCTGCCGCACCAACAGGCCGACCGCCGTCAGCGGCATGGCAGCGAGAGCCAGGGGAACGGCCAGGGCATCGAGCACGGTGGCCGCCGTGAGCGACCTGGCGGCCAGCACCCCGAGCAACCCCAGGCTTACGGCCAACGAAAACGTGGCCAAACCCAGCAGGGTGAACACCTGAGTAGCTTTGGCGGTGCCCAACGCGCGCAATCGGCGTGTAACATAGCAGTAGCCAGCAATCGCGCCGCAGAACACAGCCACCGGTAGACAGGCCGTGGCGGTTATCCAGCCGAGCGGTATGTCGGGCGTGATCGAGGGTGCAATCCAACGACCAATGACCAGAGCAGCCGCGGCGTTGGCCGTTACGGCGGCCGACATAAGCCATCGTCCACGAGGAACCAACACGCCGGCCGCCTGGGCGGTCAGCCAGGCGAACATTCCAAGCAGGACCATTTGCATCGCGCCGCTCAACAAGGACCAAACCGGCTGCGACGGACCGCCGCCGGCAGTGGCCAGAAAGTTTAACGGCACCAACAGCGTGGCAATGATCAACATGCCCCGGCCGGTCGATTCCAATTTCCAGCGGTGATAGCTCCAAAGGCCCACGCCAAACACGGCCGCCGTGATCGCCGCAAAGATCAGCGGCAGTGTAAATTCGAACCGCTGCAAGGTGCTCCAGTAACTCAACACCAACGCGGCCGAACAGCCGATGATCAGCAAACCACCGACCATCTCGCCCCACCGCATATTGTGTTCTTCCATGAAGGCAGAAAGCATTTCGGCCATCGAACGGCGTGGCACGGGCGGTCGCGACGCTGACTGTCTGCGCACCGGCGTGGGTTCGACCATCGGCGCCGGTCGCGCGGCGGCAGTCATCGCGGCAACGGTCTGTGGTGCCCTGGGGACATCGGGGGCCATGGGCCGCTTGTCTGCCCTTGCTTCCCCAGCGACTGGCAAGTCGCCACGGGCTCCCGGTGCCACGACCGGCGGCCGCTGCGCTGACGGTTCCGACGTGAGCGGCTCTGGGATCGACGATTCTTCCTCGACCGGTTCGACCACGTTGATCGGTGCGTCCACATCGACCAGTTCGGCCACGATGGGTTCTTCCTGCTCGTCGTCGGTTTCGGCCGGTGAAAGTGCAGCGGACTGCTGTAGCTCGTACTCTGCCATGATTTGAGCCACGGGTGACGCGGGCAGCTCGTCTGCCCTTGTTTCCGCAACGGCGGGCAAACCGCCACTGACACCCGAGTCGACGGCACCCGAGTCGACGGCACCCGGTTCAATGGCACCCGTCTCGGTGGCATCCGGTGAAATGGGGTCGGCAGACGCGGGCGATTCGAGTAAGCGCAGACGACGTTGGTAGGCATTCAGGCGGCGCAAATAGTCTTGCACCTCGCTTCGCTCGATCAGCCCTAGCGACCGAAACCGCCGCAGTTGCCGGTCGACGGCCTCAATGTCGGCTAATTCCTTGGCCAGTTCGGTGTGAAGTTCGTGGCCGCAGAACTGGCAGCGGCGTTTGCCCAGCGGGGTCAATTGGCTACAGAAGGGACACGGTCGAGTGGGGTTTTTATCGGATCGCTCGCTGCCAAACAGCGCGGCCAGAAGTACCCAGATACCGTGACCAATCAGTGTAACCATGGCCAGGAAGACCGTGAGGACCAGCACGACGATGAGGATTTCTTCCATTGGTCGGGTCGCTCCACGGGATGGATCACTCGACGAGCCGGCGCGCCGGATGGCGATCGAGGGCCTTTGCGGATGCCTGGCCGGCGAACGGTCGCACGCCTCCACCCGACTAGGCTCGCCTTCGAAACGAATATAACGCGCTGGACGGCGAAATTCCGACCATGGCGACGTCTGGAAGCTCGTCGTGACTACTGCAAACGGTTGCTAAATCATAGGTTACGCCGACGAGACTGACCAGCGGCAATAATCCGGGTTATGCCGATTTCGACTCCGCCGGCTTCGATTCTGGCGTTTCGTCGACCGGTTGGGCCAGGAAGACGAGCGTGTCGTTGGGTTTCGGCTTGATGGGGTCGGTGACCGTGCAGATAGTCAGCTTTTTGCTTTCGCTGATGACGAACAGCGGAAGAACCTGCCCGTCGTAGTGGGTCCGCAGCGACTCGTAGTCGAACTCCTCGGTGAGGTTCGTCTTTTTGACCACTGCGCCCTGGGCAAGCTGACTTTGCAGAAAGCCGTAGGTGGCTTCGGAGGAAAACAGGAGGCGTCCACGTTGGTTTTCCAGGGTCGTTTCCGCCCGGGGAGTCCGTGGCTTCGGTGGTGCAAGCTGATACACACCTGCCCGATCGAAAAGATCGCTGAAGTGCATGGCCGCCAGCGAATTGATTTCGTCGTTGGGTGTTAGGGCCAGAAAATACCCCATGCCGCCCAAGTCCATCTGTTCCCAGACACGTTCCGAAAGAATGCTGCCGTAGCAGGTGGGAAGCCCTTCCATTCGAGCGGTGCTGATGTTGGTCGGGTTGCTGTCGACCAACAGTACCTTGAAACCCGAGTTTTGTAGGACGCTGGCCAACGCCCGGGCTAACGAGTTGGAGCCCGCCATCACGAGGCCCTGAGGATTGGCCGTGGCCAAACCAAGCGTCCGGGCCAACGGTCCGATAGTCAGACCGTATATGGAAACCGTGACCACGATCACCAGAAACGTGATGGGAACAAGCAGGCTACCCGAGCCGCCCGACTGCAGCGCAAACACCGAAGCCACCGACGCGGCGACAATGCCGCGCGGTGCCATCCAGGCGAGAAACACTTTGTCTTTCCAGGTCAGCCCGGAGTGTATTGTCGAGAGGAACACCGAGAGGGGCCGCACGACAAGAATCAAAAACGCCAAAAAGGCGATGCTTTGTCCGTGAAGGCTTTCGAGCGAGGAGACGGGAATCCGCGCGGCCAGGATGATAAACAACCCGGATATCAGCACCACGCGGAGGTTTTCTTTGAACTCGACGAGGTGCTCGATGGGAACCGATTTCTGGTTGGCCAGCAGGATTCCTAAGACGGTGACAGCCAGCAGACCCGACTCGTGCTGCAACAGATTCGAGACCGTAACCGTGAGCACGACGACCATCAGCAGAACGGGACTCTGCAGGAAATCGGGAATCCAATAGCGCCGCAGGGCGACGTACATCAGCCCCCCGGCGATCAAGCTGGTTGCGAAGCCGATGCCGATCGTACGTAGAAGGTTTACCGCAGCTTCGTGGGCCACGGCGTAGGTGCCCACGGCTTCGGCGTCATGGAAGGCTTCGAACACGAGCACGGCAAGGATCGCGCCGATGGGGTCGATGACGATACCTTCCCACTTGGCCACTTTTCCCACCGGACCCGTGGGGCGAACCTGCTGCAGCAACGGACCGATGACCGTCGGCCCGGTGACCACGAGAATCGCCCCCAGCAGCACCGCTTCGGAAAAACCGGCGCCCAGCAGCCAATAGGCAGCACCGGCGGCTAGCACCCAGGTAAACAAAGCTCCGACGCTTACCAGGCCGATAACCGCACCACCGACCTCGCGCAATTCGCGCATCTTCAGGCCCAACGCGCCTTCGAAAAGGATCAGGCCGATCGAAAGCGAGACAATGGGCAACAGCAGCGGGCCGAGTAGTTCGTCGGGCTGCAGCAGCCCCAGGCCGGGCCCCACCGCCAGCCCGGCGATCAACAGCAAAAGAATCGACGGCAGGCGGACTCGCCAGGCGAGCCACTGGATGCCAATCCCCAGGGCAAGAACCGAGGTGATCCCCACCAAAACAATTTGCGTCTCAGACACCGCCGGCTCCTTATCGGGCGTTTCCCAATGACTGCTCCTAGCTATACCAGAAGTGTACGGAGCAAGGGAAGCGCACGACGAGGCCATAAAAAGTGGGGGGAGAGGAGACGCGAGAGATCGCACCAACGCCAAGCCCAGGGGTTGGATTCCCTAGGACAGCGAAAGCAACTCGTTTTCGTGGCGGCGGGATTCGGTAGTCCCAGCGGCTGCAACCGCTGGGCTTGGAAATCTCTGGTCCCTGCCCCCGATTCGCTGCCCCCGATTCCCTGCCCTCGATCCTAGTCCCTGGCCTCTAGTCCCTCTCCTTCAGCAGCCCCTGGGCCTTCATCCACTGTTCGCACAAACGGGGCCAGCCGGTGCAGGCGTTTTCGGTGGGGCGCAGGCCGAAGCCGTGACCACCGCGGCTGAAGATGTGAAGCTCCGCGGGCACACCGGCTTGCTTCAACGCCAGGTACATTCGTGCGCTGTTCTCCGAACTGATGCGATCGTCGCCGGCGTGGACGAAGAACGTCGGCGGCGTCTGCGGACTCACACGAATCTCTGGCGCGAATTTTTCGCCTTCGAGCAAATAGGCCGGATAGACTAACACCGCGAAGTCGGGCCGGCAGCTTACCTGATCGACGTCGTCGATGGCGTCATATTGTCGACGGTCGAAGTTTGTCGACGTAGTGGCCGACAGGTGCCCGCCGGCCGAGAAGCCCAAGATTCCAATGCGATTCGGGTCGATGCCCCACTTGGCCGCGTTTGCCCGCACGAGGCTCATCGCACGCTGGGCGTCTTGCAGGGGCGCTTCGTGTTTCGGGCGATCCTTGCGCCGCGGCACCCGGTATTTCAACACAATAGCGGTAACGCCGATCGAGTTGAGCCACTCGGCCACTTCCGTGCCTTCGAGGTCCATGGCCAGGATGTGATAACCGCCGCCGGGACAAATCAGCACTGCCGCACCGGTGTTCTTCTCATCGCTGGGGCGATAGACGGTGATTGTCGGTTGCGTCACGTCGGTCAACCGCTTCACCGGTCGAGCCTCTGCGCGTGGGGGAATGTAGTGTTCCTCGCCCACATCGCCCTTTTCACCAGGTGCGGTCCCCGGCCAGACATTCAACGTCGGCGGCTTCTCGGCAGCATACACGGAACAGGTCATCAACAGACTCGCGATAAGCGTTACAAAAACAAAAGACTTCATGGTGGTGATCCTTGTTCTCTCGCGCGTTGCCAAGCGGAACTTGGCAGCTAGGGTGCAAAACCAGGGCGCAAATAGGTGGCTGGGTGCCATGCCCACGCTTGCGTGGGCATGGTCGACGGATGGTCACACGGTATGGTCGTCAACATACCGCACTACACCACAGCGAGCAAGCAACCCAGGGGCGGCCGACATTCTCAGACGTCGGTCGCGACGACTTCGGCTTCCGAATCGTTGCGTTGGGTTTCGGCAACCGTTTCCTGCGTGTCGGCGCGAAATACTACGCACCGGTCACCGTCGATTTGCTCGCCGATGCCCTTGAGCCAGCCCAGATAGGAGCGAATGGGCATGCCATAGAAGGGACTCACCGTCTTGTCGAACTCGATACGGTCGACACCCGCCGCCCGAGCCATTTCCACAGCCCGAAGCACATGCCGCCGGCTTTCGGTCCACCGGAACAACAGATACTTCCAGATGATCGTCGGACTGCGGCGGCCTCGGGCGTCGCGGTATTCGACCAGGGCCTTCATGTTGTGATAGACCGCCTCGAAGTCGAGGCCTCGCTGGTAACGGTTGACCATGCGCTGATCGACACCGTCGAGCGATATGTGGATTCGATCCATCAGCAGGGCCGCTTCCCGTTTGTCGTCGCTGTCGATGTACTGGCCGTTGGTCGACGTGTTGATCCAGAACGACGGGTTGACCTCACGCAAAATTTCCAATTCGCGGCGGATGTTCTTCGACAGAAACGGTTCGCCCTGGTTTAAGTAGGCAATCCGTTTCACGCCGGCAGCGTTCAGCTCGGTGGCCACGCGGCGCACCTCGTCGAGCGACATCGAGACTTTCGATCGAATCTGGCGTATTTTCTCGCGAGGACAGCTCAGACAACGAAGATTACACGCACTGGTGTTCTCGACCATCATGAAGTCGGGCGTATGGTACATGTCGACGAGCTTGGCCGCTTGATTTCGGTTGATCATCCGCAGGTCACAACAGCGTGTGCATAGCGGTGTGGGCAAGCGGCCCTCGGCCAGCATTTCGCGGAAGCGCCGGGCGGTCGGGCCGTCGAGAATCTGTTCGACCGACTGTTCTCGCAGGTCGCCAATGTGACCCGAGGCGTCGATGTCGTGACAGGTACACGACACAGTCAGATCGGAGTTCACACAGAGGTTGATATCCGAGTTGCCTGCCAGGGCATTGCAGAAGAAGGCTTTGCTGCGGAGTCGGGCCTTGGTTGTCAGGTATGCCTGAAGCGTGCGCCGGATGCCGGCTGAGGCATAAGTGGCCAAGCTGTCCATGGTAGAAGTCCTCGTTAGAGCAGCGCGCCGCTGCACGATCATGCCCCAGATGCTTTTTCCGATGTATACGTATGGGTGCCATGCCCACGGCAACGTGGGCATGAATGCGTACTCCCTTCAAGCATGCCCACGCAAGCGTGGGCATGGCACCCGCCTGGCCAACGTTTGATTTGTGAGAGCCACGGGCAGCTTGTGTGCCCGTGTTCAACACTGGCTGACAAGCTGCCCGTGGCACCCCACGAAGCAAGCTATTGACACGGCACCAGCCCCAACCGAAGTGTAGGTTACGCCGGGTGAGCCTTCCCCCCGATCATTGTCGACCGCAGCCAGGCACCACCTGCGGGGGGGCGACCCTTTCGGGGCTGCTGGAAGGAATATCTTCCGGCAGTTAAACTGAGCAGCCGTGCGGAGTGTTCGGCCGCGGCCGATTTCTGTCCGCCTGGATGTATTTTTCCTTCGAGAGGAGACAATAATGCCGTGTCGAGGAGTGCGCGGGGCTACTACCGCCGACAGTAATACAGGTGAGGACATTCTGACGGCCACCCGACAGTTGCTCGCGTTGATGATCCGACAGAACGGCATCCGGCAAGAGGACGTCGCCAGCGCCACGTTTACCACCAGCCACGACCTCGATGCCGAGTTTCCTGCCCTGGCCGCCCGGCAGTTGGGCTGGTTCGATGTGGCCTTGATGTGCGGCAACGAGCTCGACGTACCGGGATCTTTGAAGCAGTGCATTCGAATTCTGCTGCACTGGAACACGGATAAGCGGCAGGACGAAATCGTGCACATTTACGTCAAAGATGCTGGCCGACTTCGCCCCGACCGCAATCAGCTTCCGCCGGTCGACTGGGATGAGCTCGAATCCTGGATCGCCGAGCACTCGAATCAAGATGCCAAGTCCAGCCGTCGGTAGGGGAGCGAGAAAAACGTGACGCGCATCGTGATTGTCGACGGTAACACACTTAACCCGGGCGATTTGAGTTGGGACGGCCTGCACGCGTTGGGCGAGGTGACCGTCCACTCGTTTACGCCTTCCGAGTTGGTCGTCGAACGGGCCGACGCGGCCGAGATTGTGCTGACCAATAAGACCGTCTTCTGCGGTGATGTCATCCGACAGTTACCCCGCCTGAAGTACCTGGGCGTGTTGGCCACCGGCTACAACGTGGTCGATATCCAGGCGGCGTCCGAGCGAGGTATCGTCGTGACCAACGTTCCCAGCTACGGCACCGAATCGGTCGCGCAGATGGTTTTCGCCCATCTGCTGAATCTGACACAACGCGTCGCACAGCACGCGCATACGGTGGTCGAGGGTCGTTGGGCGCAAAGCGACGACTTCTGCTACTGGGACCATCCGCTCGTGGAACTCCACGGCCAGACAATGGGGCTGATCGGCTTCGGGCGGATCGGTCAGGCGGTGGGGCGAATCGCTCGGGCGTTCGGCATGCGGGTGTTGGCCTACGATGTGGCCGCCAAACGAGCGAGCAACGCGGCCGAGGGGCTAGCGGACAACGTCGAACTGGTCGACGATCTCGACCGCGTGTTCCGCGAGGCCGACGTCGTTAGTCTGCATTGCCCGTTGACCGCCGACAACGAAAAGTTGGTCAATGCCGAACGCTTGGCGTCGATGAAACCCACGGCATTGCTGATCAACACCAGCCGCGGACCGTTGATCGACGAAGCGGCGCTGGCCGCTGCACTGAACGCGGGCACCATCGCCGGTGCGGGACTCGATGTGTTGGCCACCGAACCGCCTCCGGCCGACCACCCGCTTTACACGGCTGCCAACTGTTTCATTACTCCCCACATCGCTTGGGCCACCCGAGCGGCCCGCTCGCGGTTACTCGACATCGCGGTAGAAAACGTACGGGCCTACCTGGCGGGGCAACCGCAGAATGTAGTCGGCGGGGGGTAGGCCGGTACCTCGATAAATCCAAATTCTCAGATTGGGCGGCATGTCTCACGCTTGCATGGACATGAATGCGTACCGCACTTCGAGCATGCCCACGCAAGTGTGAGGCATGGCACCCGGCGTTCCCCGGAAATCCCCAAATTGTTTTCGTGAAAAAGGTTACGGCGACACTCTTACCTCGGCTGTTCCTCAAAATCTCTGGTTGGATATACTACAAGAAGGAGTCTGGTCGTAAGGTAAGTTTGTTTAGACGAACCGGTGTGAACCGCAGGTTGGTCTTGCAAGCTCCGGTTCCATAGACCATGCTCTCTTAAGGTAAGCGGGCAGCAGGCCTTGCCCGACGGCTTTCGGGGGATTTAGCCCTGGAGTTGGCGGTACACGGCGGCGGCTCGCCGTTTCCATTTTGGGTCCCTTCCGCGGTTCATTGTTTTTTACGGGAACAACAGCAACGTCGACACAACTCGGCCGGGCCGGGAGTGTTGAAAAAAACGCAGAAGACGGACTAGTCCAGTGCGTTGGCGGTTATGCCAGCGCGATGCTTCATGACTGAAACAACCCTGTCGGTCGTCAGTTCCAAGGATTTACTGACCCTGTTCGGCGCCTGCGATCAGCACGTACGCAAGATTCGCAATGCTTTAGGGGTAAGTATCGTAGCCCGCGACGGCCGCATTCATGTCGAGGGTGATGCACCCGCAGTAACGACGGCCACCGAAGTCCTCGAGCAGCTCCGCAGTCACGCCGTGCGTCACGGGATGCTTACCGACGACGACGTGAGTCGTGTGTTGGTGGGCGTGCAAAATGGGGATTCGGCGTTGGCCGAAGGTCGGCCGATCGAGGTTTTCAAGACCGGCCGGCAAATACGTCCGCGCACGCCCGGGCAAGCGCGATATCTGGAGGCCATTAGGCGCCACGACATCGTGTTTTGCTGCGGACCGGCAGGTACGGGAAAAACCTATCTGGCGGTAGCCATGGCGGTGGCCGCCTTGAAGGCGGGAGAAGTCCGTAAACTCGTGTTAGTGCGTCCCGCGGTTGAGGCAGGAGAAAGTCTGGGTTTCTTGCCAGGCGACTTGCAGGCCAAAATCAATCCCTACTTGCGGCCGTTGATGGACGCCCTGCACGAAATGATGGATCACGAGATGATCCGCAGTTATACCGAGGAAGACGTCATCGAGGTGATTCCGTTGGCCTACATGCGAGGCCGCACACTCAACGAGGCGTTTATCATCCTCGACGAGGCGCAGAACACGACCGTTTCGCAGATGAAGATGTTTCTGACCCGAATGGGGACCGGTTCCCAAATCGTGGTTTCCGGCGACATCACCCAGGTCGATTTGCCTGAGAATGCGCGAAGTGGTTTGATCGACGCTTTGGATCGTCTTCGCAACCTCAAGGGGATTGCTTCGGTACGGCTTACCACCAGTGACATTGTGCGGCATCCGCTGGTCCAGAAGATCGTCGATGCCTACGAACCGCGCCCCAAGCGGCATAGGTCGTCGAAATAGATGAGTTGGAAACGTGTGAGGTTGGTTCGTGGTCGCTGACGCGACCACGCTGTGGGTGTGAGATTTTCGTCGAATCTGATTTTTTTCGGTCTTATTGATCCTTAACCCCTTCGCAACACCATGCCCCCTAGCGGCCAAATCCGTACTCGATCCGAACGTGTGGCCGCACTGGACCTGCCTCCAGGCCAGTGGGAACGGACCTGGGCTAGCCTCAGTCGCCGCGATGTCCACGTCCGCATTGCCTTGGCGCTGTTGACGGCCATTGCCATCACGATCGTCATTCGAGGATGGAATCCGCCGTTTCCGTATCGCACGGGCTATACGCCGTCGCGCGATGTGATGGCCACGGTGGCCTTTTCCGAAGTGGATCAAGAGGCAACCATTTTCGAGCGCCGTCGTGCCCGAAGCCAAGTGCGCTACGTTTATGTGCATGATCCGAAACCGCTTGTCGATCTGCGCAACGAATTGCGCAACAAGGTGATCGAACTGGTCGCCAAGGAAAAACTGGCCGACGTCGACCAGCAGCTCTGGCAATCGTTTCAGCCGACAGACGATCCCGAAAGCGTGACCGCTACGGAGAATGCGTCGGAAGAAGAGTTTCAACAGTTTCGCGCCGCCCTGACGGGCGAAGAGAAACTGCAACAGTTTGAGAAGTCGTTGGAAATCGCCTTTGCGCCGATCGAACAACGCGGCATCCTGGCCGAATTGGTCGAACCTTACGGCAAAGGCGACCAGGACGAAATTCGTGTCCACCCGGCCGGCGCGGCGGAACCGGTTGAAGTGGTTAAGGTGTCGGACGTGTTGATCGGCGACGGCAACGTCATCCACGAGGCTCTGCTGCGTGAGTTTCCCGAACATCACGTGGCCGATCATCTGTTCGCCTGGACCAAACCTCGGCTCGCCAAGGCGGCCACGCTGAGCCTCGATCGGACCGCGCCCGTGCAGTGGGAGATGGATCAGGCCGACAAGGCCGTGAAGCCTATCGAGATCGAATACCAGGCGAATCAGCCCGCGGGGCAACCTCCCTTGGCCCGGGCGGGCATCCCGTTGGACGAGCGGACGATCACTCTGCTGCGTGCCGAATACCAGACAGCCATGGCCCAACGCACCCTCGTCGAACGCGTGGTTCGGGCGACCGCGGTGGTGGCCATTATCTTTGCCATGTTTCTGCTCTGCGGCATGTACATGCGATTCCGGCAGCGGGGTCCCCTGGCCAGCTTCGGGCGTTTGACGGCGATCCTCATTCTAGCGGTGACCGTTGTGGCGCTGGCCTGCCTGGCCGCCCACGACACGTGGCGAGGAGAACTTATCCCGCTCATGCTCTTCGGCATGATTCTCTCGATCGCCTATCGCCAGGAGTTGGCCCTGTTGCTGACCGGCGTGCTAGCGTTGATCCTGGTGTTTGCCGTGGGGCATGGCCTGCACGAGTTCCTCTTGTTGACCGGTGTCACCACGACGGCCATCCTCAACACGGGACGAATCCGGACGCGAAGCAAGCTGATCTACGTAGGACTTTTCGCCGGACTGATCGCCTTTTTGCTGGAGATCGGCCTGGGCTTGATCGACGACCAACCCTTCGGCTGGCAATTGCTCGAAAACGCCGCTCGCTACGGGCTGTGGGCCGTGATGGCCGGCTTTCTGATGACCGGCTTGTTGCCGTTTGTCGAACGGGCCTTCGGCGTGTTGACCGACCTGAGCCTGCTCGAACTGGGCGACGTTTCCCACCCCTTGCTGCAAGAGCTAATTCGCCGCGCACCGAGCACCTACAACCACTCGGTCACCGTCGGATCGATCAGCGAAGCGGCCGCCGACAGCATCGGTGCCCGAGGACTATTGGTCCGCGTGGGTGCCTACTTCCACGATATTGGCAAGATGCTCAAGCCGGGCTACTTCATTGAAAACCAAGGCGACAAGGCCAGTGCCCACGACTCGCTGGTACCGACGATGAGCAGTCTGGTAATCGTGGCCCATATCAAAGACGGTTCCGACCTTGCCCGACAGCACCATTTACCGCAGCCGATTATCGATTTGATCGAGCAGCACCACGGCACCACCCGGGTGGGATTTTTTTACGAGCAGGCGAGCAAAAAGATGGCCTCCGATCCCAATGGGGGGCAGGTCGATGAAAGCTCATTTCGTTATCCCGGGCCGAAGCCCCAGACCAAGGAAGCGGCCGTGCTGATGTTGGCCGACGCCGTGGAAAGCGCCAGCCGTACGCTGGTCGACCCGGCACCCGCGCGGATCGAGCGCCTGGTGCGCGAAGTGGCCGAACACCGGCTGCACGGCGGCCAGTTCGACGACAGCGGCCTCACCCTGCGTGAGCTACGAACTATCGAAAAGAGTATGGTCAAGTCGCTCATTGCCAACTATCATGGGCGAATCAAATATCCCGACCAAAAAATGGCGTGACGAAGGAAGTAGAAAGTTAGGAATAGAAAGTTGGGAGGATGGGGAGAGGCGTGGTCGCTTCAGCGACCACGGATTGACGCACAAGGCGGCAGGGCCGCCAACCAAACCGGTGCTACCGCACCCAGGCAAGAACCCGCTCCCGTTGGTCGCTAATCTTTGTCAAAAACTTAACGATCTTTGAGGTTAGTAGTGCAAGACACGCGTGGATGAAAGAAACACACGCATTAGAGCAAACGAATCATTGAAGAACCGCAGCATTGCCGCGTGTTCCGAAAAAGCCGCGACCGTTGGTCGCGCCCAACACCGCAGTAGTGCTTTGTCAACTTTTGATTTACGGGTGCCGCGGGCAGAAAAGTATGCCCGTGTTCGGCACTGGCTGACAAGCAGCCAGTGGCACCCAACCCGTCATTTTAAGATTGACAAAGCAGTAGCTCGCAAATCGCAACCATCCGCACCACCCACGAATTCGCAGCATCCTGATCCTTCGTGATTCACATCGAGATTACTAATCAGCAAGCCGAGTCGTCTGCCGAGCCATTGCCGGTCGACGAAACTCGGATTCGGCAGGCCGTGGAAATGATCGTCGAAGACGCGGCCGTCGCGGACGCGCAAATCAGTGTGGCCATCGTCGACGATTCGACCATCGCCCAGGTGCATCGCGACTTTCTCGATCTGGACGAGCCGACCGATGTGATCAGTTTCGTCCTGGAAGAAGGCCCGGGCAGCCTGGAGGGCGAGGTCGTGGCCAGCGCCGATACGGCCCGCCGCGAGGCCGCCGCCTATGGCTGGTCGCCCGAAGACGAATTGCTGTTATACGTGATCCACGGCACGCTGCATCTGGTGGGCTACGACGACACAACCGATACGGCCCGGCCGGAGATGCGCCGTCAGGAAGCGAAGTATTTGGCACGTCTGGGAATCGACGTCCGGCATGAGGAGATCATTTAGGATTAACCACGGAGACACGGAGGGCACGGAGTTGGAACTCGGAGCCAATAGAAGGATGAATTCTAAATTATGAAGTATGAAGGCTGAATTCATACTTCATCATTCATTTTTCATCCTTTCTAGAAAACTCCGTGCCCTCCGTGTCTCCGTGGTTTAAATCCGTACTGTAGGAGAACCGAAGCCTGTGAGTCCCGATGGGATATTCTGGCTGGCAATTGCCGGCCTGATCGTGACCTGTTTTGCGGCGGTTGGTGCCCGCTCGCTCACCGAATTTTCACCCCACGACCTGGGAGAAGTCTGCCGGCGTCGTAACCTTCCGGATCGCCTGGGGGAGATTCTCCGCCGCCATGTCCCGGTTGCCCTGGCCGCGGAAACGCTGCAGGTGATCGGAACGGCCGTTTTTGCCGGGGCGGGGACGTTTTGGCTTTGGAGCGAAGCCCGAGCGGCCGCCGGTTCCGACGCGTTGATCATCGGCAGCGGACTGTTCGGCGGAGCCTTCTGCCTGTTGGCCGTCGAAATCTGGATTCCCTGGGCCATCGCCCGACTCTGGGCGGAGCCGTTTCTCGTGGCGACCTGGCCGCTGTGGCTGGCCGTAAGCATCGTGATGACCCCGCCAGTGCTGGCCGCTCGGTTCGTCGACACAGTGCTCCACCGCCTGGCGGGCCGTTCCCACGAGGAGCCCGACGAAGAATCGTTCGAAGACGACATCCGAACACTAGTCACCGAAGGTCATCGCGAAGGCCTGCTGGAAGAAGATGCCCGGGAGATGATCGAGGGCGTGATCGAACTGAGCGACGTCCATGTCTCGGAAATCATGACGCCGCGAACTGATATGGTGTCGATGCCTACCTCGCTCTCCTGGCAGGAAGCCTTGGAGTTCATCACCCAGACGGGCCACACACGAATTCCGGTGACGGAAAGGAACCGCGACGACATCGTGGGCATGCTGGTCAGCAAGGACCTGTTGCCCGAACTGGCAAAGGACCCCGACGAACCACGGGCGCCCTGGACTTCGCTGTTGCGCGAGCCCTATTTCATTCCGGAAACCAAGCCGGTCGATGTGCTTCTGCAGGAATTCCAACAGAACCACGTGCATTTGGCGATCGTGCTCGACGAATACGGAGGCGTTTCCGGTTTGGTTACTCTGGAAGACATCCTCGAAGAAATCGTCGGAGAAATTGTCGACGAATTCGACAAGGATCTGGTCGAAGATATTCGCATGCTCGGTGACGGCCATTGCGAAGCGCTCGGCAAGGTCCACATCGACGAAATCAACGAACGGCTGGGCCTCGACTTGCCCGACGACGGCGACTTCGACACCATCGGGGGCTTCGTCTTCAGCGCTCTGGGGCGTATTCCCAGCGTGGGCGAAGAGTTGGTGGCTAAGGACGTTCGGATCACGGTGACCGAAGCCACTCCCCGTCGTATTGAGCGAGTGCGGCTGGAAGTGCTCAACGGCAACTCGCAGGCGACGGCGTAGTGGCACGCGGGGAAGGCCGGCGGTGGGCGGGGGCGAAGCCGCAAGCGGCCAAAATTCAGTCTCTCGCCCCTCGCCTCTAGTCTCCAGTCACTCCCCTCATGTCTTCCGAAAAAGCTACTGCCCTGGTCCTGCGGACGGTCGACTTCAGCGAGTCGAGCTTGGTGGTGACGCTTTTCACCCGCGAATTTGGCAAGCTAGGGGCCTTAGCGAAGGGTGGCAGACGACTGAAGGGTCCGTTCGAGTCTGCTCTTGACCTGTTGGCCTTGTGTCGAATAGTCTTCCTCCACAAATCGTCCGGGGCTCTCGACATTTTGACCGAAGCGAAGCTGCTGCGCCGCTTCCGACCGCCGGGCCGGAAGCTGTCGGCACTTTACGCCGGCTATTATGTGGCCGAGTTGTTGGACGGTTTGACTGACGAAAACGATCCCCATCCAGAACTTTTCGATTTGGTCGATGAAACCCTGGTTGGGTTGGCGGCCGACGAGTCGGTAGCTCGCCAGGTGATACGTTTTGAGTTGGGTATGTTACGGCTGTTAGGTCACATGCCCATGTTAGACCGTTGCGCCGAATGTGGCGAACCGATTGCGGCCGAGGGTCGGGTGGCCTTTGGTTTGCTCGACGGAGGAGTCCTTTCAAGCCGTTGCCGCCGGGGAAAACGACAAGTCGTGTCGATTAGTGCCGGCGCGCTGCAAACCATGAAACGACTGGCCGACCCCCACAATACCACATGGCAACGCATGGAGATTTCGCCCCGCATCCTCGGCGAGTTGCGTGGAATTATGAACCAATACCTGGCCAACCTGCTGGGGCGTAAGCCACGTTTGACGAAGTATTTAGGGACGTTGGATGGCTAGGGAGGGGCGGGAACTGGGAATTTCAGGGACAGAGATTCGAGAGAGTTACGTGTGTGTTACTAAGAATGCCTACGGACAAAGGCACTAGTAGAGCCGGTGGCACACAAATCCAGCGGAAGATCACATTCGATTCGAGCACTCCTAGGACAAGGAAGTCCGCATGTCGCTAAACGGTTTCAGACTCCTCATGACCGCGCTGGTCGTGGTGTTCTTCGTGCAGGGATGTGCGACCGTTCCTCCGCCGCCAACCAACGTTGCCCAGCGGCCGGAAAATGCCCAACCGTTGCGTCAGAAAGAGGAAGACGAGTACGAGGGTTGGCTGTTCAAGTCGGCTACGGGCCGCGGCCCGACGCCCAATTCAGGCGCTTCGTCGCCCGCCCCACCCGCAGCGACCGCCGGCGTGCAGCCTGCTTCCTACACGGCGCCGCCGACGGCGGTAACCGACCCCGCTCCGGCCACAACTCCGACCAAGTCCGAGGAAGGCGACGGTTTCAGCATCGACGACCTCACGCCCGGCAAGATCCAGGAGACCATGCGACGGGCAACCGGCAACGGTCCCGACGAATCGATTGCGCGCAATCATTTGAAACAAGGCGAAGCACTGTTTGCCCAGAAAAAATATGGCGAGGCGGCCGAGCAACTTGAGGAGGCCGCCAAACGTTGGCCCGACTCGGCTCTGGAGGAAGACGCTCTTTTCCTGGGTGCCGAGTGCCTGTTCTTCACCGACAAGTATCCCAAGGCCCAGGACGCGTATGCCGAATTGCTGAAGAAATACGACAACTCGCGCCACCTGGATACGATCTGCCGGCGTCTGTTCGCCATCGGTCGCTACTGGGAAGAAATGTACGTGAAAGAACCACACTGGCCGATCACTCCCAACCTTACCGACGGTACCCGGCCCCGTTTCGATACCCTGGGCCAGGCGATGAAGGCCTATGAAATCGTGCGAATGAAGGATCCCACCGGCCCTTTAGCCGACGATAGTATCATGGCCACGGCCAATATTCTCTTCCGTCAGCAGAAATACGAAGACGCTGCCTTCTACTACAACTTGCTTCGCAAGGAATACTCGACGAGCCAGCACCAGGCCAAGGCACACCTACTGGGTCTGCAAAGCCAATTGCAGTCGTACCAGGGCTCGCTCTACGATGCTCAACGCCTGCACGACGCCGAAGAAATCGCCGATCAGGCGCTCACCCAATTCCGTGGAGAATTGGGTACCGAAGAAGGGCGGGTGGCACAGGTTCGCGACGAGATCGAAAAGAAAAAGGCCGAACGCGATTGGACCATGGCCCAGTTTTACGAAAAGAAGAAGCTCTACGGAGCGGCCCGGTTCTATTACGAATCACTCATCAAAGAGTTCCCGCTCAGTGAATACGCCGTGAAGGCCCGAAACCGCATGACGGAAATCGCCAACGAACCCGACGAGCCACCGAATCGCTTTAAGTGGCTCACCGATTTATTCCCGGAACACGAATAGTCGCCGTGCTCGGCTAAGGGGCGGCTGAAAAACAACTTGCCGTTTTCCAAGGCGAAACACGAGGGCCATCGCGAAGCACGGCCCGGTAAACCGGCAAGTTATTTATCGGTCGATCCTAAAGGGGAATGCTCAATGACCAATCAGCGCAATGCCCAATGAATAACCAAGCATCAATGACCAATAGACTCAAAAGACGGGAACCGTCGGTTTGTTCTCGCGCAAAGCGCGACGACAACGCTTGGTTCTTAGTTTTTGGTCGTTCATTGGTCATTGGTCATTGGTTCCTGGTCATTCCCCTCTTGTCCCTCACCGGTTGTGCCGGTTACCAGATCGGCAACCAGTTGCTCTATCCCGGCCACATCCACTCGGTCTACGTGCCGATCTTCGAATCGGCCAGCTTCCGCCGCAACCTGGGCGAGCGATTGACCGAGGCCGTGAGCAAGCGGATCGAAGCCGATACGCCCTACAAAGTGGTTGGCCGTAGCGACGCCGACAGTATCCTTTCCGGCCGGATTGTCGAGGAGAACAAAAGCGTTGTCGTTCAAGCCAAAACGGGCGAAGCGCGAGAAGTGCAAGTCAACCTAACGGTCGAGGTCAGTTGGATCGACCGCCGCGGGCAGGTGCTCCGCGATTACCAAACCATTGTGCTTCCCCCCGAGCTAACCGAGGTCAGCTCGCAGGCTAATCTCGTGCCCGAGCTGGGCCAATCGGTGGCCACCGCCCAACAACAGGCCATCGAACGATTGGCCCAGCAGATCGTGGCGTTGATGGAAAACCCGTGGTAGACTCGGGTCCATGAACGACTCAACATCTCAACCTGTCGCGGCGGCCACGTATTGGCAATTGCGCAGCCGGCGCATCGACTTTGGGCGGCTGCCCTGTTTGATGGGCATTGTCAACGTCACGCCCGACAGCTTTTCCGACGGGGGAAAATTCCTCGATCCGGCCGCCGCCGTCGACCATGGCCTGGCCCTGGTGGCTGCCGGCGCAGAGATTCTTGACATTGGCGGTCAAAGCACCCGGCCCGGCTCCGAGTCGGTCACGATCGACGAAGAGTTGCGTCGCGTGATGCCCGTCATCTCGGCCCTTTGCCAACAGACCGACGTGCCCGTGTCGATCGACACCGACAAGGCAACCGTCGCCCGGGAAACGCTCGACGCCGGCGCCGAGATCGTCAACGACGTGACAGCGCTGGCCGGCGATCCCGAAATGCTTGCTCTGGTCGCCGAGCGCGGCTGCGGCGTGTGCCTGATGCACATGCAGGGCACGCCACGCACCATGCAGCAGCAGCCCCGGTACAAGGACGTGGTGGCCGAAGTAACGAACTGGCTGGCCAGGCGGCGCGACGCGGCCATGGCGGCTGGCATCGCCCGAGAGCGAATCGCTCTAGACCCGGGCATCGGTTTTGGCAAAACGACCGAACACAATATCGAGCTGATGCGCAACGCCTGGCGGTTCCATTCGCTGGGTTGTCCGGTGCTCGTGGGTCCCAGCCGCAAGCGGTTCATCGCCGAAGTACTGCAAGATGCCGAGGCCGATCGCACGTTCGGCACGGTGGCCGTAGCCCTCAGCTTGGCCCAGCAAGGCGTGCAGATCCTCCGCGTTCACGACGTGGCGGCCGTGCGTCAAGCGCTAACGCTCTTCACCGCCGTCGAACGCGCTGCCGAGTGATCGAGCGGCTTCCCCCTGGTTTCCACACAAAGCATTGGAAGGGGGAATCGCCGGGTGCCAGCGGCGGCTTGTCCGCCGCTGCTAGAACAAGGGCAGGCAAGCTGCCCATGGCACCCGGCGTAAGTGTTTTGAATGAAAATACTTACATTCGCCAGCCAATCTCTATTTCCCAACGAATCTCCGTTGACTTGCCCGCCCGAAAAAGGGATACTTGCGAGGCGGTCCGCGGAGATTTTACCTAATCGACCAAGGCTTCCTAACTCAAACCGAAAAACAACGCTGTGGGTGCCACTGCTGGCTTGTCCAGCAGTGCAGAGCCTTCGGCCACTTCCGATCACTGCTGGACAAGCCAGCAGTGGCACCCCAATTCATAACCTTAACACAGCACGAGCGACCACCGGCATCCATGTCCAGCGAAACCAAAGACTTGCGAGAATACTGCCTCGACGTCGCCCAGCGTGCCATTCGTGCCTCGGCCGCGTTGACCCAAGTGACCGGCGCCCAGAAGACCCAGTGGCTGCGTCGAAGCGCCGCCTTGCTTCGCCAGCGGGGCGAGGCCTTGACCGAGGCGAATCAGAAGGACATCGACGCCGCGCCCCGCTACGGACTGACCGACGCCCAGATCGACCGCCTGCGGCTAACGCCCGCGCGAATCGAGTCGATCGCCGTGGCGCTGGAGGAAGTGTCGATGTTGCCCGAGCCGATCGGCGAGGTGATTTCGTCGTCGGTGCGGCCCAACGGGTTGGTGGTCGAAAAGGTTCGCGTGCCGTTGGGCGTGGTTTTTTTCATCTACGAGTCGCGTCCCAATGTAACGGCCGACGCCGCAGCGTTGTGTGTAAAAAGCGGCAACGCAGTGATCCTTCGCGGTGGAAAAGAAGCGGTTCATAGCAACCAAGCCATCGCGGCCGTGCTGGCCGAAGCGGCCATCGAAGCGGGGTTGCCGGCCGATGCCGTGCAATTGGTCGCCACAACCGATCGCGAGGCCGTGGGCCACTTTCTCCGCATGCCCGAGTACATCAGCGTGACGATCCCCCGCGGCGGCGAGAGCCTCATCCGTCGCGTAAGCGAAGAAGCTCGGATGCCGGTCATCAAGCACTACGCTGGCAATTGCCATGTGTATATCGATCGGGCGGCCGACGCCAAAATGGCCGAACAAATCGTGGTGAACTCGAAGTGTCAGCGGATGGGTGTATGCAACGCGGCCGAATCGCTCGTTGTTCATGCCGAGGTGGCCGAAACGCTTCTGCCGCGCATTGGCAAGGCGCTTCTGGCGCAGGGCATCGAAATTCGCGGCGACGAGGTCACCTGCAAATTGCTGCCCGAGGCCAAACCGGCCACCGACGAAGACTACGGCTACGAATACCTGGGCCCGGTCGTGTCAGTCAAAGTGGTCGAGAGTCTCGACGAGGCGGTCGAACACATCAACCGTTACAGTTCGCAACACACCGAAGCGATTGTCACGCGCGAGTTGGCCGCCGCCCGGGAGTTTGCCACGCGGATCGACTCGTCGGCCGTGATGATCAACGCCAGTACGCGCTTCAACGACGGCGGGGAATTCGGCCTGGGAGCGGAAATCGGCATCAGCACCGACAAGTTCCACGCCCGGGGCCCCTGCGGCATCAACGAGCTGACCAGCTACAAGTACGTAGTCTACGGAAGCGGACAGGTGAGGAGTTAGGAATTGGGAGTAGCAACGAAGCTGCTTGCGGCTTCGCAAGAAATCAAGCTCCAGTAAGTCTGTTATCAAGGGTTCGTCCGTGAGTGGAGAAGTACTCAGCCAAACGGAAGTGGAGAGTCTGCTCAGCGCAATGGCCACTGGCGGCGCGGAGACAGCAGAGGCGGCTGCGCCGTCGGCGCCGCCACGCTCCGGCGGGAGTTCCCCGGGATTCACGCCCCCGAAACCTCGCGAGAAGATCACGCCCTACGACTTCAAGCGACCCGAACGCGTCGGCAAAGAGCAGATGCGGGCGCTGCAAACGCTGCACGAAGGTTTCGGGCGAAACTTCGGCGCGGCGCTGTCGGCCATGCTCCGCAGTATTGTTGAAGTAAAGCTCACGAGTGTCGACCAGCTCACCTACAGCGAATTCGTTTTCAGCCTGGAAAACCCCACCTGCTTCAACCTGCTGAAAGCCGAGCCGTTTGAAGGCAACCTGATTCTGGACATCAACCCGGCCATCCTCTATCCGATCATCGACCGGCTTCTCGGTGGCGGTCGGGAAGGTAGTCCGTTGGCCCGGCGCCCGTTGACCGAAATCGAGCTTCGTCTGGTTTCGCGGATTACGAATCTCTTCCTCGAAGAACTGCATCACGCCTGGGAAAACGTGCTCGACCTAAAGCTCGAAGTAGTCCAAGTGGAGAGCAACCCGCAGTTGGTGCAAATCGTTCCGCCGAACGAAGTGGTGGTGCTGATCAGCTTTGAGTTGACGTTGGGCGATATCCGCGGGATGATGAACCTCTGTATCCCGTACAACTCGATCGAGCGAATCGGCGGCAAGTTGTCGGCCAATAGCTGGTCGGCCTACGGGCGCAAACAGTCGACGCCCGAAAGCATCGAACAGATCAGCAGCACCGTGTGCACGTCGTTGGTGGAACTCCAGGTGCGGCTTGCCCAAACGACGATTAGCACGGGCGAACTGCTGGGACTTCGCGTGGGCGATGTGATCACGACACAGAAAGATGTCCGCAGCCCGTTGGTCGTTTCCGTCGAAGGCATGCCGAAGTATCGTGCCCGGCCGGGGGCCTTCCGTGGTTTCAAGGCGATCTTGATTGACGATACGATCGAGAATCCCAACGATGCCGTGGGGGACTAATCGAGCGCGATGACGTTTTGTGTAAGACGTTCAACCTGAAACGCTCAACGCCAAACGATGCGAAACGCTCGCACCGAACATGGTGGCTGAAGCGACCACGCCTCGCGAAAATTACTGAAAAGCGATCTCTGACAACTGAAGACTTTCTTCCATGCCTCATCGCGATTTCGACATTGCCCGACTGGCTTCGTACCTGCACTTGAGCCCTGCGCAGGTCGCCAAGCTGGCAGATCGGGGTAAGCTGCCGGGTCGCAAGGTGGCCGGCGAGTGGCGATTCGCCCGAGCGGAGATCCATCACTGGCTCGAACGGCGTATCGGACTATCGGAAGAAGAAGAGTTGGTCGAGGTCGAACGGGTGTTGCGCCGGGCGGCCCGGGCGCACGAGCCGAAGGAAATTTGCTTGGCCGACATGCTTCCGCTGGAGGCCATCGCCGTTCCGCTCGACGCTCGCACGCGAAACTCGGTCATTAACAAGATGGTCGAGTTGGCCGCAAGTACCGGCCTGTTGTGGGAACCGGCGACCATGGCCGACGCCGTTCGTTCTCGCGAGGATATGCACCCCACGGCGTTGGAAAATGGCGTGGCACTGCTGCACCCTCGCCGGCCGATGGCCAAGATCCTCGGCGAACCGTTTTTGGCCCTGGGCCGAACCCCCACAAGCATCCCCTTCGGCTCCGGCGTACCCTTGACCGACGTCTTTTTCCTCATCTGTTCGACGGAAGATCGAGGGCACCTTCAGGTGTTGGCCCGACTGAGCCGCATCCTCACCGTGCCCGGCTTCCTGGAAGCGCTCCACGACGCCCCCGACGCCCCGGCCGCCCGGGCGCTGATCATGGAAACGGAAGAAGGACTGTGACGGGGATTTTTGATTTCGGATTTATGATTTCCTCTAGTCCCTAACCATGCCGTTATCCATTCTTTTCGTCGGCGACGCTCACCGTTCGGAGTTTCGCGCTGCGCACGAGGCGTTGCAGACGCAGGGACAGGTTACCTCGGTTGCGGACGTGGCGAGTGCCGCTGCATTGCAGCGAGACGGCCAGATGGTGCCCGACGTACTCGTCGTCGCCCAGGCCTACCCCGGCCAATTCGCGACCGATGCCGTCGAACGCCTTCGAGGCCAGGCCCCGTTGGCCCGCACGGTCGGACTGCTGGGTAGTTGGTGTGAGGGCGAAACGCGCACGGGCAAGCCGTGGCCGGCGGTGGTCCGTGTCTACTGGCACCAGTGGGCGTCACACGCCGATCAACAGCTACGGCAAATGGCCGCCGGGAAGTGCTCCAGTTGGGGACTGCCGGTAACGGCCACCGAGGAAGAACGCTTGCTGCAAACGGCCGAACAGCCGTTGCCGCGGTATCGGGGGCTGGTGGGAATCTACACCCGCACGTTCGAGATGGAAGACTGGCTCTCGGCGGCCTGCCGAGCGACCGGCCTGTCGACCGTATGGCTTCGTCCGCCGCATCCGGCCCGAATCGAAGGCGCCGCGGTCGCGTTGTTCGACGGTTCCGACCTTCGCGGCGGCGAACTCGACGAGTTGCGCCACCTGTGCGAAAGCCTGGCTCCCACGCCCGTGGTCACCCTGCTCGATCTGCCGCGAATCGAAGACACCCGAGCGGCGCAAGCTGCGGGAGCCGTCGGCGTAGTTTCGAAGCCGATCGACCTGGACGACCTGTTCTGGCGTCTGGGACGCGTGCTGGCCACCGAGTGACTGCGAAAAAGCGACTACGAAAAAACGTAGCCCTCGACGGTCGTCAGTTCGGTACGGAGGATTTCTCGTCGCCATTGGTCTTCGTGAACCGCCCAGCCGTGGATGGTGCAAAGGCCGTCGACGATCTGTTTGGCTCGGCCCGTCTCATGGACTCGTTGCCAGCATTGCTGCTCGGCCGTCGAAGGCGGCGGCACTCGGCCCGACAGATTGCTACGGCGAAAATATAGCCGCTTCTGGTCGAAGATGCTCACCACCACCGGCGGCGGGCAGTCGAGCATCCGGCGAGCGATCAACTCGTGGCTGGCCGTGGCGTATCGGACCTTCAACTCGGCCAAGTCCCAGAAACACGACTGCCCGTCGTCGACGAACCACATGCTGGGCAACAACAGCCGGGAAGCCAAGTGATTGGCCACCGTTTCTCGTGCACCGGCGGGCGCCTCGCGTGGATCGACGTCCAACGCGGCATATACCTGCCACGCAGTGTGCTCGCCGATTTCATGGGCAACGGTCCATTGACGCCGCTGGGGCCGTGGGTCGGAACGAATCAGAATCGTGGGCCGACCGTTGCCGCTACCGGTATAGCTTCCCAACCGCACGTAGCGGCCGCGGCCTCCTTGAGCGTCGTCGCGGGCGACTGTAATCCCCAACGCGGCGGCCACCGCAAAGGCATCGACCGGTGGCCGCTCAATGCCGGCCGTGGCAAGCAGTTCTGAGGCCACCGTGTCCAGGGCGGTCGACAATTCCTCGGGTGCAAGTTCGGGAATCATGGGTTGGATCTCAAAGTTGGCTGCCGGTTCGGTTTGTTTTTTTTGGGTCGACGAAGCCGCAAGCGGCCAAATCACCCGCGGCGATTAGTGTACGTGCGTACACTATAGCATCTGCCGCAAAGGAGTCAAGCGATGGGGCGGCCCACTTATCGTTTTCCGGTCGTTGCGTTACGATGACTTGATTCGCTACCGTCCGACGAATCCTCGAAGGACGACTTGATCGAAACCCTTGGAAATTCCCTTATGACGAACGGTTCCGCCCGCGGCAGCTTCGCCCTGATCAGTTTGGGTTGCCCCAAAAACCTGGTCGACACCGAGCAGATGGCCGGATTGCTGATCGCGCACGGCTGTCGGCTTGTCGATGAGCCGGAGGGCGCCGATTTTGTGTTGATCAATACGTGCGGTTTCATCGAAAGCGCCCGGGCCGAGTCGTACGCCGTAATCGAAGAGATGCTCGATTTGAAGCATCGCGGAGACGTGCGCGGAGTGGTGGTCACCGGCTGTCTGGCCGAGCGGGATAAGGACGAATTGCTTGTGCGCTACCCCGAGATCGACCAGTTGGTGGGCGTGTTCGGTCGCGACGAAATCACCGTGGCAGCCGATCGCATCTTGCAGGGGTTGGGCGAACAGCGGACGGTTTTCCGCCCGGCCGCCAGCCGTCCGGCGGCCGACGATCATCGCCTACGGATCACCCCGCGGCATTTGGCCTTTCTGAAGATCGCCGACGGCTGTAATCGGCTATGCAGTTTCTGTTCGATTCCCCACATGCGGGGACCATATGCCAGCAAACCCATCGAGCAAGTGGTCGACGAGGCCGAGCAATTGGCGGCCGACGGCGTCAAGGAATTGATCCTCGTGGCCCAGGACACCACGTTCTACGGCATCGACTGCTACGGCGAGCCGCGATTGGCCGAACTGTTGCGGCGTCTGGACGCCATCGAGGGGCCGGCCTGGATACGGCTGATGTATCTTTACCCGATGCACGTGACCGACGAGTTGATCGACGTGCTGGCCTCCGCTCGCCGGATCATCCCCTACCTGGATCTTCCCTTGCAGCACATCAACGACGAGGTGCTGCGGCGGATGCGGCGGCGAGTGGATCGGGCGCAGACGGTGGCGTTGTTGGACAAGCTCCGCGCGCGGATCGAGGGACTCGTGCTGCGGACCACGATGATCGCCGGTTTCCCGGGCGAAACACAGCAACAATTCGACGAACTTCTCGAGTTTGTCTCGCAGCAGCGTTTCGAGCGGCTCGGGGCGTTTGCCTACTGCGACGAGCCGGGGACGGCGGCCATCGAGCTCGACGGCCAGTTGCCGGAAGACGTACGACGCGAGCGGCGCAATCAGATTTTGGCCGTTCAGCAGGAAATTGCCTTCGATTACAACGCCCGACAGGTGGATCGGCAGGTCGACGTATTGATCGATGGTTATATTCCCGAACAGAAAAACGCCTATGTAGGCAGGACCTACGCCGACGCCCCCGAAATTGACGGGGCGGTGTACGTAACGGGCGAGGGCCTCGAACCGGGACAAATCGTACCGTGTGAGATTGTGCAATACCAAGGTTATGATCTAATAGGAGTAGCACTCGACCAGACGCCGTAGGATTTCGTCGATCGAAGCCACAACGGAACCGTCGGCGCGACCACCGGTCGCGGCTTTTTGTTTTTTCCTAACCACCAATCCCGATTTCCGATGAGCACCAGTGCCAACACAAAGAAGAAGCCAGCCAGCCCGATGGCGGTCGTCTTCAATTTGCCCAATCAACTGACCAGCCTGCGTCTGATCCTTTCGGTGATCATGTTTTGCTTCATGGCCCAAGGACACTATTTAATTAGCCTGGTGATGTTCATTATCGCAGCAGGTACCGATTGGCTCGACGGCTACTTCGCGCGAAAATACGGCCAGGTAACCACGCTGGGGCGGATTCTCGATCCGTTTGCCGATAAGGTAATCGTCTGCGGCACGTTCATCTACCTCATTGCCATTCCGGCACTGACTTCGATGCCCTACGGCCTGCGGGCGTGGATGGTCGTGGTCATCGTCGGTCGCGAGTTGCTGGTCACGGCGCTGCGGAGCTTTATCGAACAGCAGGGGAGCGATTTTTCGGCCAAGATGGCGGGCAAACTGAAGATGGTCCTCCAGTGCGTGGCCGCTGGCGTGTGTTTGTTTTACTTGGCACAAATCGGCGAAGGCCACGAGGCGCCCACTTGGCTGTGGGTGCTGTTGCTTGCGTCGCTCTGGTCGGCCGTGGTGCTGACGGTGTATTCGGGTGTAGGCTACATTTTCGCAGCCGTTCGGCTGTTGAGAGGTTAGAGGCAAGGGACTAGGACGAGAGGCTTGGCCGCTTCAGCGGCCATGGTTGCGGTTGCTCTCGTTCCCACGCGAAGCCGCATGAAACCAACGCCCCGACATGGCCGCTGAAGCGGCCAAGCCTCGTTGTTCGCGTTTCGCTCCCCCCGAATCCCAAATCATAAATCCCCAATCAGCAATCTTTAGTTCCTAGCCTCTAATCTCTAGTCCCTCCCTGCATGAACGATCTCGCGCTGCAACCTGTGCCGACTTGGGTTCTCGGCCTTCTGGCGGCAGGCGGATGGCTTACGGCGGCCGTTTGGCTGTTCATCGTCACGCGGCTGTTCGCTCGGCAACCGTTAGTGGCCTATGAACCCCGCGTGCCGGTGCCCTGGCGAGGGCTCGATCTGGCGCTCATCCTGGCGTGTTACCTGGTTTTGCAGGTTGCTGGAGCCTGGGCCGTAATGAACGTGGTTCCCGAGGAGAAACTCAAACCACCGGCCATCTACAATCCCGAAAACACGCAAGCCCAGCACATGGTCGCCCGGGTGCTGGCTGAAGGTGACTGGCGGCTGCTTCTGTTGTGTGGATTTGCGGCGGCCCTGGTAGCGCCGGTGGTCGAGGAATTTTTGTTTCGGGTTCTTTTGCAGGGTTGGCTCGAAGCAGAACAATCGCGATGGCGGGCCCAATTGCCGACGCTCCGCCGCCTGCTGCCCGGGGCGGTCGGGCCGATCGCGCTAACTTCGTTCATTTTCGCCATGATGCATTTTCGGGTGGCCGGCCCTACGCGCGAACCCGAGTATTACGTGGCCTTTCTGCTGGCCAACGCCGTAGCCAGCTTGGCCACCATGGCATTGGCGATTGTCTTGCTCCACTCGCGTTGCGAGGCCACGGCCGCCGACCTGGGCTGGGACGCGCGACGATTTTGGCACGATGTCCGCCTGGGGCTGGTAACTTTTCTCGCCATCGCCACGCCGATCTACCTGCTGCAGATGATCCTGAGCAGTTGTCTGCCGAAATACCTCGCCCCCGACCCGTTCGCCCTGTTTGCGCTCTCGGCCGTGCTCGGATTTCTCTACGCCCGGACGCATCGAATTGTGCCCTCGATCGTGGTTCACATGTCGCTCAACACGTTCAGCCTGGCCATGGCTTGGGCCATGTTGGCGAAGTAGGGGGGCGTGCGATTGGCGGCGCGGGTGGGTATAATTCGTGGTCCACACACACCGCCCTCACCATAAGGAGAACATAATGGCAACCGGATTCGGCATTATCGGCTGTGGAATGATCGCGAACTTTCACGCTAGGGCAATCGCCGATTGCCGCGGAGCGAAACTCGTCGCCTGCTTCGACATGGTGCCGGCCGCTGCCGACCGACTCGCCCAACAGACCGGCTGCAAAGCCTATCACGATCTCGACGCGATGCTCGCCGATCCGGAGGTCGATGTCGTTACGATCGGCACGCCCAGCGGTGCCCACATGGAACCGGCCGTGGCGGCTGCCCGGGCGGGCAAACACATCATCGTCGAGAAGCCGCTGGAAATCACGCTGAAGCGTTGCGACAAAATCATCGCTGAATGCGAAAAGGCCGGCGTGACCGTCTCGACGATCTTCCCCTCGCGATTCCACGACTCCAGCCAGGAAATGCGTCGAGCGATCGACGCCGGACGCTTCGGACGGATTACCGTGGGCGATGCCTTCGTGAAGTGGTTTCGTACCCAAGAATACTACGACAGCGGCGCCTGGCGGGGCTCCTGGGAACTCGACGGCGGCGGTGCCCTGATGAATCAGGCTATCCACAGCGTCGACCTGCTCATCTGGCTAATGGGCCCGGTGGCCGAAATCCGTGCTCAAACGGCCCTGCTGGCCCACCAGCGGATCGCCGTAGAAGATGTCGCCATGGCCACGCTGAAGTTCGAGAGCGGCGCACTGGGGATCATCGAAGCCAGCACGGCCATCTACCCGGGCTATCTGAAGCGGATCGAAATCCACGGTTCGGCCGGCTCGGCCGTCATGGAAGAAGAAGACCTGATCAAGTGGGACTTCGCCAAGACGATCAAGCGCGACGAAAGCATTTTGCAGAAAATGGCCGAGAAGAAGAGCGGTGGCGGCGGTGCAGCCGACCCGGCCGCCATCGGCCATCACGGCCACGCCCGGCAGTTCCAAGATGTGTTGAAAGCCATTAAGAAGGGCACCCAGCCGTTGGTCGACGGCCCCGAAGGACGCCGCTCGGTCGAGGTCATCCTAGGCATCTACAAAGCAGCCGAAACGGGCCGCGCGGTAACCCTGCCGCTGAAGAGCGACCCGGTGCTGAAAGCCCGAAAGACGGGCGTCGGCGGCTGAAGCCAATCGCTCCCCTCTCCCGCTCGGCGGGAGAGGGGCCGGGGGTGAGGGCATTTCACGCAAGGTTTGTCCTCACCCATTGCACCACCTGCACCCTTTCGCCTCCCCGCCACCCGAAAAACCGATGCTTGCATGGTGGGTAATGGCCCGTCTATAATGGGGCTACTCATCTATCGGGCCAGCAGAGGAGGCAATCATGTTCTGCGCGCGATGTTCTCGGTCGTATTTCTTGCCACTAAAACGCGTAGTGGCGTCTCTGGCGATCCTTTTCCTGGCGATACCAGGGGCCAATTCGACGTGTTCGCTCCTGGCCGAGGAAACCGGCGCGGCGGCGAAGTCACCAGAAACCCCGCAACCGCAACCTGAGGTGACCGCTGCCAAGGAAGATGGCGGTGCCGACGATGTCGCTCTCCCGCCAGAGCAGGACCCAATTCTCGCCAAACTTGGCATTCCGCTTTCCGTCGACTGGAAAGAAAAATCCCTAGGCGACGTCATTGCCGAACTTCAAGCCAAATTGAAGGTCCCGATACTGCTCGATCAAAAGGCATTGGACGATATCGGCATCTCCGTCGATGCCCCGGTAACGCTCAAAGTCGATGAGATCTCGGCCCGATGGATCCTTTCGCTGGCCACCCGATCAGTCGACCTGACCTGGCTGATCGACGGCGAGGCCGTTCTGATTACCACGTCGGAGGAAGCGGAAAACCGGCGGACAACACGCGTCTACGACGTCACCGACCTGGTGATTACCGATCTTTGCCCGGCGGGGGATTTCGACTCGTTGATGGTAGTCATTACCTCAACTCTGTCCCCCTGTACTTGGGACGAAGTGGGCGGGCCGGGCTCGCTCGCTCCCTTGTCGGTGGGCCCAAAACGGCTGCTGATCGTCTCGCAGACTTTTCTGGGCCATACGGAAATAACGCAGTTGTTGGCCATGCTTCGTGGTGTTCGCGAGCTCTGCGCCAAATCGCCGGGTGTGATCTTGCCGCAGCCCGGCAAAAAGGAAGCCGAGATTCTGGCGGCCTTCGAAAAACCGTTGCCCGTCGACATCCATGAAGCGACACTGGAAGAAGTGGTCGATACGTTTCGTCGTACGCTGGGGATTTCCGTGATCGTTGACCGGCGGGCGCTGGACGATATGGGGTTCGAAGGCAACACCCCCATGACCGTCCGGGCGACCGGATTGCCGGCCAAGGCGACGTTGAGATTCGTTTGCGATCAACTCGACCTGACGTGGAAAATCCATGACGAAGTGCTGGAAATCACCACGCCCGAAGAAGCGGAATCGCGGTTAGCAGCGCGGGTCTACGACGTGTCGGATTTGCCGAGCTATCAGACCGAAGCGGGCAAGACCGTTGTCGACACCGATTCGCTGATTTCCGCCATCACGAGCACAGTCTATCGGGTGATGTGGGACGAAGTCGGTGGTCCTGGCTCGATTTGTCCCTACGAGTCAAAAGGCCTTCAGGTCGTGGTAGTCGCCCAAACCGATGAAACTCACGACGAAATCGCCGCACTGTTGAGCAAGATACGGCGTTTGCGGGGGCCGTTGGAGGAGATCGACTTAAGAAAACTATCGCTGGAACCGGAGCCGGTAGGGCGGTACTTTTTCGGTCGCACCGGTCCATCACCGGTTGCCACGTTGCCGGTGCTCGAGCATGATTCGCAACGCGATGCTGCCGTTAAATGTGTCAATCATTTCGGTTTTGACCTTTTCACGCGACTGGCTTCCGATGACACCAAAGGTGAGAAAAACCTGTTCTTCTCGCCACTTGGCATTTCGACCGCCATGGCCATGGTGTACGGTGGGGCCGAAGGCAAAACGGCCGAGGAGATCCGCCGCGTCTTGCAGTTTCCGCAGCCGGACGAAGAGGTTCACCAGGGCTTTCACGAACTGCTTGAGGCCGAAGACTTTTCGGCCATTGATCCAATGGTCTGCCAACTGGAGATTGCCAACCGGCTGTTTGCCCAGCAAGGGCTCGATCTACGTCCGGAGTTTCTTGAGCTCTCGCGACATCAATATCAAGCAGAGCCGCAGTTGGTCGATTTCCGACAACTTAGCCCGACAGTCCAATTGATCAACGATTGGGTGTCGAAGCAGACCCAGGGCACGATTCCGCAAATCGTGTCGATGGAAAGCCTCGATCCGCGAACTCCGCTCCTGCTAGCCAATGCCCTCTATTTCAAAGGGCATTGGGAAAGCTCTTTTTCCGAATCGGCAACGCGGAACGAGAAATTCTTCGCGCCGCAAGGGCCCATGCGGGCGGCGATGATGCACCAACGCGGTCATCATCGTTACGGCAAGGTCGACAACGTACAGGTGCTTAGCAAACCTTACAATGTCTGCACCGGTGTTGTAGGTAACGCACTGTCGATGATGATCCTGCTGCCCGCCAAACATCCGGCCGCTTTGCGCAACCTCGAAAAGCGGCTTTCGGTCGACTTCCTCAAACGAGTCGACGAGCAACTCGGTGAGGCTACCTGCGAGGTCGACGTCTTCCTGCCTAAGTTTCGCCTGGAAACCACCTACCCGCTTCGTCCGACACTTTCGGCGATGGGAATACGACGTGTGTTCGGTAACAAGCCGAATGAGGCCGATTTGTCGGGGATTTCGTCGTCCGAGCCCCTGTATCTCGACGAGGTCGTTCATAAGGCCTTCGTCGAGGTCGACGAAAGGGGCACCAAGGCCGGTGCCGCTGCCGCGACTGTATTCTTTGGCGGAACGCTGCCGACGAATAGTCCTCTCCCCATCTTCCGCGCCGACCATCCCTTCATCTTCCTCATCCGTGACAATCGCACCGGGGCGATTCTATTTCTAGGGCGAGTGAGCCAGCCGACGCAAGTGTAGGGCGGGTCGAGCGCAGCGAGCCCCGCCAATTTTCTCGTCACGTACTTTCGTCAGCCCATTTTGTTTATGAACTTGAGGCGCCCAATATTCGGAAACGGTTAATCGAGCCGAGGTTGATGGGGCTCGCTTCGCTCGACCCGTCCCACATGGCTACATTCCCACGCAAGCGTGGGCATGACACCCGCTGGACAAACAAAACGGGGTAGCCATCCGATGCGACGGCTACCCCGTTTCTTTTTTTTCGTTGTCAGAATTCTGCCAACGTTTTCTTACTTCTTGCAGCTACAGCTACAACCACAGCCGGCGGCTTGGGCCTTCACGGCAGCTTGGGCCGCGGCCAGTCGGGCGATGGGGATCCGATAGGGGCTGCAACTGACGTAGTTCAGACCCATCTTGAAGCAGAAGTCGACCGACGCCGGGTCGCCGCCCTGCTCGCCACAGATGCCAATCTTCAGATCCTTGTGGGTCGAACGGCCACGCTCGACGGCGAACTGGATCAACTGACCCACGCCCTCCTGGTCGATCGTCTGGAACGGGTCGGCCTCGAGGATGCCCTGGTCCAGGTAGTCTTGCAGGAAACCACCGATGTCGTCGCGGCTGAAGCCGAAGCCCATCTGTGTGAGGTCGTTCGTGCCGAAGCTGAAGAACTCGGCCGTTTCGGCCATCTTGTCGGCACACAGGGCCGCGCGGGGAATCTCGATCATCGTGCCGTAGGGGATCTTGATCGAACCGTCTACCTCGGCGTTGACCTTGTCGAAGATCGGCTTGACCACTTCGAGTTCCTTGACGGCGCAGGTGACCGGCACCATGACTTCCGGCTTGGGATTCTTGCCCTCGGCCTTCAGTTCCTTGGCGGCCTCGAAGATCGCCCGAATCTGCATTTCGGTCAGGTACGGATAGGTGATACCCAGCCGCACGCCGCGGTGACCCATCATCGGGTTGACTTCGTGCAGCAACTCGCCGCGCTTCTTGACCTCGTCGGCGGTGGTACCCAGCGCCTTGGCCAACTCGGCGATGACGCTTGCATCCTGCGGCACGAACTCGTGCAGCGGGGGATCGAGCAGGCGGACGGTCACCGGCTTGCCGTCCATGGCTGCGAGCGTGGCCTTGATGTCGCGCTTGACGAACGGGGCCAACTCGTCGATCGCCTGATTCCGCTCAGCGTCGGTGCTGGAGTGGATCATCTTGCGAAGGATGAACAACGCCTCTTCGGTACCAACACCGTAGAACATGTGCTCGGTACGGAACAGGCCGATGCCCTCGGCGCCGAAGCTCAAGGCTACCTTGGCGTCTTCCGGCGTGTCGGCATTGGTTCGCACGCCCATGGTGCGGAACTTGTCGACGATGTCCATGAAGGCCTGGAACCGCGGGTTCTCGGTAGCGTCCATCATCTCCAGAGCGCCTGCGTAGACCAGGCCTTTGGTGCCGTTGAGCGTGATGACGTCGCCTTCCTTGAAGGTCTTGCCGCCGACCGTCATGGTCTTGGCCGACGCACTGATCTTCAGCTCGCCAGCGCCCACGATGCAGCACTTACCCCAACCGCGGGCAACCAATGCGGCGTGGCTGGTCATGCCACCGCGAGCCGTGAGGATACCCTCGGCCGCACGCATACCCTCGACGTCCTCGGGGTTGGTCTCTTCGCGGACGAGAATGGTCTTTTTGCCTGCCTTCTCCGCAGCAACGGCCGCACCCGAGGTGAAGACTACTTCGCCGCAGGCTCCTCCGGGGCCGGCGGGCAGGCCGGAGACAATCGCCTTGGCCTTCTTTTCCGAGGCGGGGTCGATGATCGGGTGCAGCAACTCGTCCAACTGGGCGGGAGCCACGCGAGTGACGGCCGTCTTCTCGTCGATCAGACCTTCCTCGATCATGTCCATGGCCATGTTCAACGCGGCCGTGCCGGTTCGCTTACCGTTGCGGCATTGCAGCATCCAGAGCCGACCCGCCTGGATCGTGAACTCGATGTCCTGCATGTCGTGGTAGTGCTGCTCCAGCTTGGCGCGGATGTCGTCGAGTTCCTTGTAAAGCGCGGGACTCTCTTCTTCGAGCGAAGGCAAGTGCTTGTTCTGCTCGTTCTTGGTCTCTTTGTTCAACGGGTTAGGCGTGCGGATACCAGCCACCACGTCCTCGCCCTGAGCGTTGACGAGCCATTCGCCGTAGAACTTGTTCTCGCCCGTGGCCGGGTTACGGCTGAAGGCCACGCCGGTGGCCGACTCGTCGCCCATGTTGCCGAAGACCATGCTCTGCACGTTGGTGGCGGTTCCCCATTCGTCGGGAATGCCCTCGATGCGGCGGTAGGAGTTGGCCCGCTTGCCGTTCCAGCTCTTGAACACAGCGCCGATGCCGCCCCAGAGCTGCTCCATGGCGTCGTCGGGGAATTCCTTACCAAGCACTTCCTTGACCTTGGCCTTGTACTGCTCGCAGAGGAGCTTGAGGTCGTCAGCCGTCAGGTCGGTGTCGGCCTTGTAACCCTTCTTCTCCTTCATTTCGTCCATGATCTCTTCGAGCTGGACGCGGACACCTCTACCCTCCTCGGGCTCGATGCCTTCGGACTTCTCCATCACCACGTCGGAATACATGGTGATCAGCCGGCGATAGGCGTCCCAGACGAACCGCTCGTTGCCCGACTTCTTGACCAAGCCGGGGATCGTTTTCGAGCAGAGACCCACGTTCAACACGGTCTCCATCATGCCGGGCATCGAGGCACGTGCCCCGGAGCGGCAGGAAACCAGCAAGGGATTTTCCGGATCGCCGTATTTCATGCCCATAGCCTCTTCCGTCTTTTTCAAGGCGTCGGCCACTTCGGCTTCGGTACCCTCGGGGTACTTGGCGTTGTTGAGCATGAAGTAGGTGCAAACCTCCGTAGTGATGGTGAATCCCGCGGGCACGGGCAGGCCCAACTTGGCCATTTCGGCCAGGTTAGCACCTTTGCCGCCCAGCGTATTCCGCATGGAGGCATCGCCATCGGTCCCGTTAGGACCGAAGTAGTAAACGTTCTTAGCCATGATTGGTTCCTTCGAGTGGTGTCAGAAAAAATGGGCTATTTTCAACCCGTGCGACGGCGACACTAACCGCGGCACGACAACTTGGCACTGAGAAAGGGGTTATGTTGTACATTCCGACGAAAATGTCTCGCCTCGTTCGGAATGATTGTCTTGGGGTTTATAAAAAAACAGGAGCAGACACCCTCGCAAAACGGGTGTCGCCGACGTCGTTAGGTGACTAACCGACGACCAATCCTGGCCACTTTGGGCGATGATTGTGACGCTTTTCAAAAAATCAGTGACCAACGAGAGCGGGGCCACACCTGGGTATGGTCACACCGTTTGGTCGGCGGCCTTGCCGCCCCTTTCATAACCGCTTGGATTGCCGGAGGCACGAACGCCATAAATGACGTTATCTCGTCGGCGATTGCCTCTGCCGCTGACAGCTTCTCAGCCGGCCGTTAGAAGCTGCCCCAGCCGCCGGAACTTCCCCGACGTTAATGATGTCCTAACCGGCGTAGGTTTTTGCAGAAAATGAAATGGATCAATCTAACAGTCGAGCAAATAACCGTCAAGGACGCCCCCGCTACGGCCGAAGTCCCTGCGGGTGGTACGGTGAGCTACGCAAAGCGACTTGGGAAACCTATAATTCCAGACCGACAATCCTTCGTATGTGGATTCTCCGACGAGGTATCCGAATTCAACCCTTGGTCGTTTATTGGGTTCTGCATTGCTCGTGGAATGAGAGCGACCAACGGGAACCCGACTTCCCGGAACAGAAACGTAACGAAGTGTTCCGCAATCAACCAAGGAATCGATAGTTAGGAGAACGTCGCCATTTTGCCCACGCCAGGCACCACTGGACCTTCGGAAGAGGACGATATCGAGGATTCCTCCTCGGTAACCGACCCGGCCGACCGCGAGCCGCCGATTGAGCCGATGCTTGACCCGCTCGACCCGCCTGAGAACATTGCTCTCTGGGCGGCCGTATTCGAGGGGGGGCTGGCGTTACTGGCCCTTGGGCTTGGGTGGCTGGCCGGCAGTCCACCACTGCGGACCCTGACGTGGTCGACAGGTGACGCGGTGTTGGCCGTCGGCGCCACTCTCCCCTTGCTGGTCATGCTCTGGTGTTGTGTTCGCTGGCCCGTTGGGCCGCTCGGCGAGTTGGTGCGGGTGGTCGAGCAGTTGCTCGTTCCCATCTTTCGCGAAATGCGTCTGGCCGAGCTGGCGATCATCGCCCTGCTGGCCGGCTTGGGCGAAGAAATGCTCTTCCGCGGAGTGATTCAACAGGCAATCGCCGACGCCATCGGCTCGGGGGCCGGACCATGGATCGCCTTGGCCGCCGCGTCCCTCCTCTTCGGCCTCTCCCACAGCATCACGGCCAGCTACGCCGTGCTGGCCGGACTGATTGGCTTGTACCTGGGTGGACTGTGGATGTTCACCGGCAATCTTTTGGTGCCGGTCATTATTCACGCACTTTACGATTTCCTTGCGTTGGTCTACCTGGTTAAAATGCGAGTAGACAAAACGCCGTTGGCGGAATAGCCCTCTCTTTAAGTGGAAAGCCGAAGGCGGGAAGCGGGGAAGTGAGACTTGCGAAGCAGCGAGGGCAACCTTCCCAAATCCCAGATCTCTTCCGCCGCTTTCTTCCATCTTGGATTCAACGCAACACTAGGCCACGATTGCAATGGCACGAACCAGTAAAGGTCGCCGTATCACCCGGTTTGGGTTTGCGCCGGGGACAACCCTCTGTCGCAAGTACGAAACCATCGCCCAGATCGGAACCGGTTGGGAAGGCGAAGTCTATTTGGTCCGCGAATTGGCGACCGGGATCGAGCGAGCGGCCAAATTTTGGTATCCGCACCGCAATCCCGGAAATCGGGCCATCCGGTTCTACGCCAACAAGCTCCACAAGCTCCGCCACTGCGGGATCATCATCCAGTATCACACCCAGGAGACGATTACCCACGCCGACATTCCGGTCCGATTCCTGGTCTCCGAGTATGTCGAGGGCGAGCTGCTCAGCGAGTTTGTCACCCGGCAGCCTGGCAAGCGGTTGCCCGTATTTCAAGCCTTGCACCTCCTTCACGCCTTGGCTGCCGGGATCGAGGCGATCCACAACCTGCGCGAGTACCACGGCGACCTCCATGCCGACAACGTCATCGTGCGGCGCTACGGGTTGTCGTTCGACCTGAAGTTGGTCGACATGTACCATTGGGGAGCCGCCAGCCCGGAGAATATCCACGAGGATCTTTTCAACCTGGTCCGCATCTTCTACGACGCCGTCGGCGGACAGCGGTATTACGCCAAGCAACCCCAGGCCGTGAAATCGATTTGTTGTGGCCTGAAGCGAGGGCTGATCCTCCAAAAATACCGCGACGCGGGCCAACTCCGCCAATACCTGGAAACGATGAGCTGGGAGTAACCGGCACCTCGGCCCAGCCAGGCGACTGAATTACCTCGCATTATTCACCGCACATTTCACGATTGCGTGGATTTATTGATGTTTGCATTGGAAATGATCGCTTCAGGAAACCGAATACCTGGAAATCCAGGCTCCCGTTGGTCGCCTTCGGCTCATTAGCCATGCAAGCGCAAATAGGGGCCCTCAACTCGTTTTTTTTGAACGAACTTCTTCGCCCAAATTCCCCGGGCAGCCTGCCCGACCGCCCCCTTGGGTTGTGGAAATCTCCGTAGCCGTGTCGTGGCGATTCTGCTACGATCCTCCCCCCTTCGTAGCGGTCGAAAATTGGTGACGGTCGAAAAACAGACTCTCGCAGGTTCGTAATGCGGATGCGTGTGCTAGCATTGGCCGAGAGCCCGAGCCACGTGTGCTATCGGTACCGTGTGACGGCGTATGCCGATGCGCTGGCAAAGCGGGATTTCACGCTGGAAACCATGGCCCTCGACCGACCGTGGTTTGCCCGACTGGCGATACTGCGCAAGGCCCGGGCGGCCGATGTGGTGCTCTTGCAGCGCAAGTTGCTGCCAGTGTGGCAACTGGGCCTCTTGCGTCGGGCGGCTCGACGTTTGGTCTACGACTTCGACGACGCCGTGTTGCAGCGCGATAGCTACAGCCCCAAGGGTCCCGAGAGCACTACCCGCATGGCTCGCTTTTGGGCAACGGTCTACGCCGCCGACACTGTGGTGGCCGGCAATCGGTTTTTGGCCGACAAGGCCTCGCAATTCGCCGAGCCCGAGCGCGTTCACGTCATCCCCACCTGCGTGACTCCCGAACTCTACGACCAGGCGTCGCACCGTCGGATCGGATCGGCCGTGCGGCTGGTGTGGATTGGTTCGTCGAGCACTCTGCCTTCGCTCGAATGCGCCCGCAAGCAACTCGCGGCGACCGCCCATCGGTTGCCGGGCCTGCAACTGCGGCTGATTTGCGATCGGTTCCTCGACTTCGAACCGCTGAAGATCGTCGCCCGACGGTGGTCGGAACAAACCGAGGCCGACGAAATCGGTCGGGCCGACATCGGCATCAGTTGGCTGCCCGACGACGCTTGGAGCCGCGGCAAGTGCGGTCTGAAGGTATTGCAGTACATGGCGGCCGGATTACCTGTCGTAGCCAATCCGGTGGGCATGAATCGCACGATGGTGGTCGACGGGAAGACGGGCTTCCTGGCGTCGACGCCGGCCGAGTGGGCCGAAGCCGTCGCCCGACTGGCAGCCGACCCTGCGCTGCGTCAGCGGATGGGCGAGGCCGGACGTTACCTGGTAGAAACCCGCTACAACGCCCATCGCTGGGGTCCGGCGCTGGCCGATCTGCTGGAAGCAACCGCCGCGAATCGGCCCACGCATGTGTCTGGTACATTGCCTGAAAGGCCATTGGTATTGCACAACAACCGGCCGCACGCGGCTGCGGGGTAGGGCTTTGTCAACTTGAAAACCAAGGATCGGGGGCCACTGGCTCTGCCAGTGCTTATGGCCGCAAACGCTTCCACGATGGCAGAGCCAGTGGCACACACGCGAGGGCTAAGAGGAGCCAACTTTGTTCGCAGACCACCGTTGTCGGACGATCGCCGTCCTTGGCACGCTGCTCCTATCCGCAGCCGGTGGCTGTTCGGGCTGGCAGCATGTGCAACTGAGTCTGCCCGAAGAGTACGCCCTGGTCCGTGAACAATTAGTAGTCCACAGCAACTTCCCCTTGCCCGCTCAACATCGTTTGATGGAAGAGCTAACTGCGCGGCGTTACGACATAAGTCGGGTACTGGCCTTGCCGGTTTCGAATGAGCCGATTCACGTTTATCTTTTTGAAGACGAAAAGCAATTTCGCGGATTTCTGCGATTACACTATCCGGGATTTCCGAAACGCCGGGCGTTTTTTGTCGAGACCGACACCCGGCTGATGGTTTACGCCTACTGGGGTGATCATGTGGCCGAGGATCTGCGCCACGAAGTTACCCACGGCTATCTACATTCAATGGTTCCCGGGCTACCGCTCTGGCTCGACGAGGGCTTGGCCGAGTATTTTGAAGTAGCCCGCAACCGAAACGGTTTGAACCGCCCGCACCTGAAACGCCTGGTGGCCGCCATCAACCAGGGCCCGTGGCAACCCGACCTACCCCGGCTGGAGTTGCTTGAATCGCCGTTCGACATGACCCAGGACGACTACGCCGAGGCCTGGTCGTGGGTCTATTATCTCTTGCACGGCGAGGCGGAACACGCTAGCGTTTTGCGAGACTATCTGCAGGAGTTGCGGCGTGACGGATCGGCCGTGCCGTTGTCCCACCAGTTAACCGTCCTGTTGGGCAAACCCGACGCCCAGTTGATTGCCCATTTGCAGCGTGTGGCAGCACCTCAACCCTGAAAAACAAAGACACGAAACCAAGGGGTCCCAATAGAACAACTTGCCGTGGCTGCTATAATCGGTCGGCAATGCTGCACTTGGTATCCTGGGGCCCCTGACGGTCGATGTTGGAGTTTCGCACTTTTCGCAACACGGACCCACCAGTATTGGTGGACCTTTGGCGGTCTCGCTCGGGCCAGCCCGGGCTATACGAGCGCGTTACTCCCGACGTCCTCGAGCAACTGGTCTTCGCCAAGCTGTATTTCGACTACCCGGGCCTCATCATCGCCTGCGACGATGATCGCCCCCTGGGTTTTGCGCATGCCGGTTTTGGGCCCAACGACGCGTGCGACGGCATCGCCACCGAAATGGGTGTGACGAGCCTGGTGCTGGTCCGTCCCGATTGCGACACGTCGACCGTGGCTGCTGGCCTGCTCGAGCGGTCCGAGGCCTATCTCCGCCAACGTGGTGCTCAGGTGCTTTACGGTGGGGGGATTAACCCACTGAACCCCTTCTATCTGGGGCTCTACGGCGGCAGCGAACTGCCGGGCGTGTTGGCATCCGACCGGGTGTCCCACGACCTTTACACCTCGCACGGTTATCGCGAGATCGACCGCACGATGGTGCTGCATCGCAACCTGAGCAACTTCCAGTCGCCCATTGATCGCTACCAGATGCAAATCCGGCGTCGAATGGTCGTGGAGGTAACGACCGACGCCCCAACGTGCAACTGGTGGGAAGCGAGCACCCTGGGCGATTTCGACCTCACCCGGTTCGAAATCATCCCCCGCGGTGGTGGCACCCCCGTTGCCCGAGCCGTTTTCCGCGGTCTTGAACCGATGGGAACCGTGGGAGCGGGACGCACCGCCGGCTTGGTCGACATGTGGGTCGACGAATCGCTCCGTCATCGCGGCCTAGCGGTTTTCGTGCTCAGCGAGGCCTTCCGGCAGTTCATTCGCCAAGGAATTACTCTTGTCGAAGCCCAGGTGATGCAACACAATGCGGCTGGCATCGCGTTGTATGAAAAGCTTGGATTCCAGCTGGCCGACCAGGGAAGCGTGTTCCGCAAGGACATCGCCAACGCGGAGTAGGGAGTTGGGGAGTTCGGAGTGAAAAAACGACTCACTATCGTGGCAATTGTCCTGGGAGGATTGGTCGCGATAGCGGGGATCGGGCTGTGGCTTGGCTACCTGGCGACTCAGCAGGTGCCCGCTCCGTACATCGAAGCGCTCGAACTCGACAATACGACGCTGGTCAACGCCAGCGACCGCATGCTGCAACAGGCCAGCGCGTTGGCCAGCGACGTACGGCGAGACGGTCCCTGGGAAGCCGTATTTACCGCAGAACAGATCAACGGCTGGCTGGCCGTCGATCTAGTGGAAAACCACCCTGGCGCTTTGCCTTCCGAACTGCGTGATCCGCGGGTAGCCATCGCGCCAGACCGAATTCAATTGTTCTGCCGCCTTCAGCGCAGCGATTTCGACACCGTGCTCACGCTGGCCGTCGAACCTTATGTGCCGGAGCCCAATGTATTGGCCTTGCGGATTCGTCACGCGCGGGCCGGCTCGCTGCCGATGCCGTTGGGCAACGTACTCGACCAAATCGCCGAAGCCGGCAACCGGATGGGACTACGTGTGGAATGGCTACAGGCCGACGGTGACCCGGTCGCTCAAATCGTAATCCCTCCGGCCGGCGAAGACGAATCCCACGTAATTCAGATCGAAACGCTTCAACTTCACGACGGCGAAATCTACCTATCGGGAACCACCCGGCGCGTGCAACCCAAATAACGCTTCCCTGGGTTGCTTCTTCTGCATCGCTAGATTGGTGACGGGTGCCATTGGCTGCTTGTCAGCCAGTGCTGAGCGCGGGCAGACAAGCTGGCTATGAACGGCGTCACCCAACGCCCACACCGACTTCAGAGGGTGCCGGGGCTTGGTGGGCTGCAGGCGCGACGATGGCGGAAACGCCCCTCTGTAAACGGCGGACCAGCGGATGGAGGTATTTGCATGCCCACAGTGCTACGCGGCCGTGCCAGCGCCGCGGGGCGAACACCAGCCGGCCGACGTTGTACGTTGTCGGATTCCATTTCGACAGGGCGTCGGTTACCGTGCCCTGGAAGTCGATCGCTCGATAGCGTTCGTCGTGAAACGCTTGTTCGAGAAGGTAATATTGCAGCAGTTGGCCGGGCGTACAGCAGCGGAAGGCCGGATCGTAGCCGATCTTATGCCAATGCGAAACTCCCTTGGCATGCGACCCGTAGCTGAACGATGCCGGCTGCCCATCGCAATGCAAAATCGACAGCTCCAAGTGCCCTAGCTCACACAGCGCTCGAGCCTGGGCGAGATAGAAGTCGACCATACCGGGCGTTCGCAATACCGACGTCCCGGCCTCACCTTTCCAACTGCGGTCCTCGATCAACCAAGCGGTCCGCATGTGCTGGACGAGTTCCATCGGATCGGGGTTGGTGATGGTCTCCACGCAAACATCGCCCTGCTCGGCAAGACGTCGGGCAACCCGATTCATCTTGCCGCGGTGCTTCTTCGTCCAACTCTTACGATAGGCGTCCCAGTCGTGGTCGATTTCCACACGGCCGAATTGCATATGGTGGCGACAATCGTAGACCACGCCGGCCCGACGCAAGGCCTCGCCAAACGACGTCCAACGCGTGGCGGCGAAATCGATTTCCTGGAACCAGACGACCGGCCAATGAAGCCCACGCAGGTGATCGGTCAAATGATCAAGTACCGCGTCGACGTCGGCCGACGGGTCGAGAAGCAGGTCGCCGGCAGGCGTCCATTCGTTGCTCGTTAACCCACCTGAACCCAACAGCCGACACTGCGAACCGCGCACCATCGGCAAAGCGGCAACGTATTGATCCTGGTGCCGAACCACCACGGCACGAAATTCGCCCTTGGGGCGAAAATGCTCTACCCAACGAGCGACCAACTCGGCGCGCAGCAACGGCGAGGCAATGTCGCTCCGCCACCAGAGGTCGTCCCACAGGGGAGCGGCCGTGCGGAGATCTTCAAGCGAGGTAATCGACTCTTGTTGCATGACTCTTGGGGGTTACGAAGTTGGCGTCACACCTCATTGGCGTTGCGCGGACGGATGGCGCAGGCAGTTTGTGTGCCCGTGTTCCACACCACTGGCTGACAAGCGAACTACCACACGAACAAACGCTCTGGGGAACGAGCAAGGGCCGCCACAACAAGAATGGCATTTTTTCCCGGTGCGGGGGGACGCAAACCGTGGAAACCGTGCTGGCGGGATCGTTGCAATCGTCACCAACCCACCTGCAACGCGGCCTTCCCGGCGTGACGCCCGAAAAATCGTCCGCTTGGCGTTGTCATTTTGCCACACTCAGGCGGCGATTCAGGGCATAATGAAACCCAAGGGATAGCAAGGCGCAGGATGGCAGGGCCACCCAAAACGGGGGCACCCCAAAATGGCCGCCACCCCAAGCGGTGCTGCCGGACCCAAGCAAGCTCTCCGCTCTCGCTGGTCGCTCGAAAAGTCTGTTGGAAAAACAGACTTCCGCGGATTTGAGATATGATACGCGTCGAAGAAATTAACGACATCTTGGAACTGGGCGGATACCGCTTAGTGTTTGGTTCGCTGTTGCCGCAAACCCGGCGGGCGACCTTCTTCCAGTCGCTCGATTGGCTGGAAGTCTTCTGCCAACACCACCCGGATGCCCGACTGCGGGCACTGGTGGTCTTCAGCAGCGGGCGTGCCGTGGGGATTCTTCCGCTGGTGGTTCTCTCGCAGGCGACTCCGTTAGGCACGATGCGCGTGCTCACCTATCCGTTGCCCCCGGGCGGCGTCTGGTACGGTCCCGTGGGTCCCAACCCTACGGCTACCTTGACCGCCGCCTTGCGCCACGTGCATCAAACGCAACGCGATTGGGACATCGTGGACCTTCGCGGCGTCGATGCCGACGGCCACGACCACGGTCGTACTGCGGCCGCAATGCACCGCCTGGGGTGGACCTTCCAGAAAACCGCTTGGCGACGGGCGCCAACGGTCGACACCTCGACCAGTTGGTCGTCTTACTGGCACGGTCGGCCGGCCGAGTGGAAATCGCGTATCGCCCAAGCTCTCGACGGACTTCAACGGCACGGTTGCCTGGATTTGCGCCGCGAGCGGCCCGAAGGTGTTGCACGCGGCGATATCGAAACACCCACGGCCCGGCTGTCGGCCGAGCACGAATGGATCGGCGCCGGAAGCCTCGGCTTTTTCGCCGACGCCGAGTTGTCGGCCGCAACCGATGTGGAAGCCTACCGCCACGACCTCGACGAAGCCCTGGTCCGCCATGGCTGCCTCGATATAAGCACCCTCACGCTCGACGATCGCCCAATTGCTGTCGCCTACGGCACCCACTACCAGGACCACGTGCGTGGGCTGTGGACGGCCACGGATCCTGCTTTGGCCGATTGGCCCTTGGCTGAGGTGCTTATTGCCCGGCTGATCGAGGACTCGTTCGGCCATTCGGACTGCCAGTATGAGTTTGCCCTCGATGCGGCGGCCATCGGGGAGCAAGCGGCCACCGATTTCGAGGCGAGTTACGCCTACCGGCATGTCCCGCGGGTGGCTGCACGTGGCCAGCTATGGCGGATGGGATGCTGGCTCAGCGAGCGATGGCATCGTCGGCACCACGCATCGCCGGCCCAACCGGCGTAGCGATAGCGCTACGGCTCGGCCAATCTCCACTTGCCGCGTGCCACTGGCTGCTTGTCAGCCAGTGCCGAACACGGGCATGCAAGCTGCCCATGGCACCCACAAATCAAGAAATTGACAAAGCACTACTCTTCCACGTCGTGTTCCTGCGGCGTCGGGCGCAGCGCGTAGACTACCCGGTAGAGTATCAGCAAGAGAAAGGCGCCAGCGGTGGCGGCGAGAAAGCCGACGGGACTGATGGGGTTCAGTTGTCGCTGGCCCATCAGCAGCGAAAGGCCGAGCAACCCGACCATGCTGCCCACGATCCCCAGCAGCATTGTGGGTACCGAGCCCGAGGGCAAGCGCATCGGAAGAACCGCGCGTGCCAAAAGACCGGCCAGGGTTCCGAAGCCGATCCAGATCAGCACGACGTTTACCCAGTGTTGGGCGTTTTGTGAAAGCTCAAGTTCGTGCATGGTGATTTCCCTATCGCTGTTGACGCCCAGAGGCCGTGCTGCTCTGGACGCCAACAACGAAGGGCGCCGTCCCCCCACATAACGATCGACCCTCGGCCGACAACAGTTGGTCGCCCGAGCAAGGCTCTACCAACCGGGCCACGGCCGATCGCGCGGCTGTAACTGCTACCAAAAGAAAGGTGATACCGCACTAGCGCTGCAACGCCTGCTCTTGAGAGAATTCCTCCAGGGCGGCCGCTTCCCGGGCGAGCTTGAACTCGGGGCCCGGCGGGAAGTATTGGACGTCGTCCGAGAGGTAATACGGGCTGGGTAGCGTCTGGCCACCCACGTCGACCTGGCAACCACTGATGGCGAACACGCCAGTCAATGCCAACCCGAGCAAAATCACCCGCATAAGGCGTGGTTGTTCAAGCAAGCCCTTCATGGGCTACCTCCGTCTACTCTGGAGTATCGTAAATACCGCCGACTGCCCAGCCACCCCGGCGGCGACTGCTGTTAATGTCGCTGTAATCAGCACGACCGTTATCGTCGTATGGATCCGGCAAACTTTAACTCCACTGAAGAAACGGTGCCGCCCCCCGGGGGGACAACTCGCCGCCGCTGTGGCTAAACCTTGATCGGACAAGTGGTTGGAGCGGGAAAACGAAGCCAGAAGTCGGAGATCGGAAGTCGGAAGGTAGAATGGCAAAGCCACGAGCGGCTTTCTGCCCTGAACACCCCCGTGCCCCTAATTCCCGTTCTCGGATCCCTGCCCCTAGCCCCTGGTTTCTTGTTGGGCACCGTATAAGATCATGGTAAAATCGAACTTAGCGGCCGCGACTCTCGTCGGAATCTATCTATTCCCGGCCGCACCGCGGAGGAACAGAGACCATGGCGCATAATCCTAACGTCGGCGCGACGTCGCGCGCGACGCATTTCGCGTTTGCCCTTGGGGCCCCCTTCCTGGCGGCCGCATGCTGGCTTATGTCGGCCGAGTTGGCCGCCGCCCAAGATCGCTCGGTACCCAGCGCGGCATATCATGCTGCGTTCACCGATTTCTACGCCGGCGAATACAAGGACGCCCTGGACCGCTTTCGCGCCGAGGGACGTGGCTCGATCAAGACGACCCAGTCGCGGTGGATCGATTCGATCTGCTACGAAACGATGGTCGGCGAGTGCTACTACCAGATGGGCCACCTCAATCAGGCTTTGGAACACTACACGGCCGCCGTGCAGTTGTACGTGGCCTTCAACGATTGGATGGTTCGCGTAAACTTCCCGCCCTCGCTTCGTCCCTCCTCGGTTGGCGTACGGATTCCGTGGGGAGCGAGCAAGCGCCGGGCACGCCTGGGACACTACCCCAGCTCAATGCTCATCAGCCAAGGACGGATCAACAACAACGACGTCGTGCAAAAGGGCGGTATTCTCCAACAGGCGATTCTCTATCCGATCAACGTGCAGGAGATCGTCCGCTGCACGACGCTGGCCATCCGGCGACGCACCGAGTTGCTCGGGCCGGTCAGCCAATACGACACGCTCACCGCCCGTTTGCTAGCAGCACTCAGCGCGCGACCGGGGTTGCCCAACCACTGGTCGGAAGCCTGGATCGACGTCCAACTGGGACTGGCCATGGTGGCCGCCGGCAAAGAAGGCCAAGCCGTGCCCGTGTTGCAGCGAGGCCTGGTGGCCGCCGGCGAATACGACCATCCACTGACCAGCGTTGCCCTGCTGGAATTGGGACGTCTGGCCATGATTCGGGCCGATTATCCCACGGCCTTGAAATACCTTGAGGAAGCGACCTACTCGGCCACGTACTATCCCGACTACGGTGTGCTGGAAGAGGCCTTTCGCTACGGTTCGGTTGCCCACATCCTGGCAAACCAACCCGGCGTGTATCCGCCGCCGGCGGCCATCGCTTGGGCGAAGACCAAAGACTGGCGCCAACTTCGCACGTCGTTGTTGCTTTGTAGTGCCGAGACATTGGCCGCCTTCGGCAAAGCGGCCCCGGCGTCGGTCATGCTCGATGAAGCGCGCAACGCCATCGGCCGACGCACGATGGGAGGCGGTTGGATCGGGGCCAAGCTCCACTACCTCACCGCTTTGGTTCTGTTTCAGCAAGGCAAGATGGCCGACGGCGAAACGGCCCTGGCCGCCGCAATGGGCTACATGCAACACGGCTCGTTCTGGCGGTTCCACATCGCCATGGCCGACAACCTCTACACCAGCGGCACAGCCAGTCCGCGGGTGGCCATGGAGCTCTACAGCCACGTGCTCCGCGATCCGTCGTCGGAAGATTGGACCTTCAACCCGGCCGAATCGCTGGCCGTGTTGCTCAGCCCGCATCCGCTGACGTTTGAACACTGGTTCGAGGTGGCCATGCAGCGACGCGAGCACGAAACGGCCCTGGAGATCGCCGATCGGGCACGGCGCCATCGCTACTTCAGTTCGATGCCCCTGGGCGGGCGTCTGCAATCGTTGCGTTGGATTCTGGCCGGTCCGACCGAGGACCTCGACCAGCAGGCCCAACTCAATCGGCGCGACCTACTAGCGAAGTTTCCCATCTACAATCAACTCAACGATCAGGCCCGGGCTCTCGAAAAGCAGCTCGACGCATTACCCTTGGTCGCCGACAACCCGGAACTGTTGCGGAAACAGCAAGGAATGCTTGAAGCGTTGGCCGAAGTCAGCATGCGTCAGGAAGTGATTCTACGAGAGATCGCTCTGCGCCGTGAGCCGGCCGGAATGGTCTTTCCGCCCGTTCGCAGCACGAAGGACGTCATGCTGGCCATGCCCGAGGGCCACGCCCTGCTGGCCTTCTTCGCCACCAGCCGGCACCTCTACGGTTTTCTGTTGAACAAAGAAAACTACACCTACTGGCGTGTCGGTTCGCCCGATATGCTTTACAAAAAAATCGTGGGCCTGCTGCGCGAAATGGGCCAGTATCAGCAGAACTACGAATTGGGAATCGACGAACTCGACGACGAGAAGTGGAAGAAATCGTCTGCCGAGGTGCTCGATCTGCTGTTGAAGGGCTCCCAGGCCGACTTCACCCAAGACTTCGACGAGTTGGTCATCGTCCCCGACGGGGCATTGTGGTATCTGCCGTTCGAGGCCTTGCAGGTGAAGGTCAACGGACAAATGCGGCCGTTGATTTCGCGTTTCAAAATGCGCTACGTACCGACGACCTCGTTGGCTGTGCCCAGCCAGCGTGCGCGACGTCCCTCGGGCAATACGGCCGTTGTCGTGGGCCGCTTGTTCCCTCGCGACGAAGACACCGTGGCCCAAGCGGCCTTCGAGAAGATCGCCTCCGCCGTGCCGGGAACGGTTGCCCTGGAGACCCCCGCGCCGGCCACCTCGGCCTTGTACGGAACGATGTTCGACCGGTTGGTGGTGCTTGACGACCTCGACCTAAACGACGCTGGCCCGTACACTTGGTGCCCGGTTACGCACGACCGGGGTAAAGCGGGCGGGACCCTGGCCGAATGGTTGTCCTTGCCCTGGGGTGGACCCGAGGAAATCGTCCTGCCCGGCTTCCACACCGCGGCCGAACGATCGCTGAAAAACATCAATCGGGCAACGGCCGGCACCGAAGTCTTTCTTTCGGTATGTGGCCTGATGTCGAGCGGCGCACGCACGTTGCTGATCAGCCGCTGGCGTACCGGCGGAGAAACCAGCTTCGATCTGGTGCGCGAGTTCATTCAGGAGTTGCCCAACACGACGGCGGCCGACGCCTGGCAGCGGAGCGTGTTTCTGGCCGCCGGCTCGCGACTGAATCTTGCCGGCGAGCCGCGTGTCAAAAGCACCGCGACCGACGCGATGCCCAAGGCCAAACACCCGTTCTTCTGGGCCGGCTATATGCTGGTCGACTCGGGCACCGCGCCGCACGCCAACGAACCGGCCGAGTCCGACGAGCCGGTGCTCAAAGACCCGGTGCTCAAAGACCCGGTGCTCAAAGACCCGGTGCTCAAAGACCCGGTGTCCAAAGACCCCGTACCCAAACCGGCTGCCGAATAGTGCTGCCTCCATCTTTGATTGGCGGATTGGATGCCCATGGCACCCGCGCCGTCCATCCCCAACCGGGGTACCTCGCCGAAGGCAAACGCCGTCTGACTTGAATTACCCTTCCCACCTGTACTTTTGGGGTCCCGTGAAGTTGCGTTTGCGCTCCTTGAGCGTCGGGCGTTTGCGTTGTTTCGGGGTAGGATTGAAAGAGAGGGCCGATGACCCTTGCTATGGGGAAAAATCAGCGGTGCGGCCCATCAAGAGCGGAGTTTTCGATGAACGAAGCACAAGGTGTCGGGATGGTCGAAGCGCAATGCGCGACCGACTCGCAAGGCAACGTGCTGGCGCCGCGACGCTACTTCATCCTCGTCTGCCATCCCCAGCGAGAGGCCAGCTACCGTGCGGCAATCAGCACGATGTCGCACGACATCGAACTGATTCATTCGTTGGAGGAGATGCTCCGCCACTGCGTTCAGGAGCCGCCGTTGGGTGTGTTGCTCGACATGATTGTCGTAACCCAGGCTGGTAGCCGGGGATTGGGTCCGCTGTTCGAACTGCGGATGAGTTGGCCCGTCATGCGATGCAATGTGTTGCCCAACGGCGAGATCAACGCGCTGTGCATGAAACCGCCACGTTTCGGTTCGCTGCGGGAGATGCTCGACAACACGGCCGTGGCCGACGCGTTTCTCTGCGAGGCAGGACACGGATTACATAGCCAACGACGCCACTTGCGGCTTGAGTTGTCGTGTAGAGTGAAATACCGGCTGGGACAAAGCGAGTGTTGGCAAGAGGGCAACACACTCAATATTGGCTCCGGCGGCCTGTTTCTGGTGAGCTACGAGACGGTCGCGGCAGGCACACCGGTTGAACTTCTCTTGCAGGACCTTGGCAACACCACCCACGCATTGCACGGCCACGTCGTGTGGACGCGCCGCTGGGACGACGGCACCAACCTGCCCGGCTTCGCCGTGGAATTCCCCCCCCAAAGCACCTCGGCCGACTTCAAAAAAGCCCTAGCCGCTTCGATCAAACTGACCGACCTGCTTTAGGAACACGTTTCGAAGACGATCTCCCCTCTGCCTTTGGAGAGAGAGGCCGGAAACAAGGGCATTAACCCCCACAGCAATTGTCCTGCCACAAGACGCCTCCGCAACGGCGAACCACTGTCGTCCAGAAGCTGCGCCGCGACTATTCAACCGCGCAAGTGCCTTTCGAACCACGCCTGGGTGCGATGCCACATCTCCTCGGACAGAACGTGGCCGGCGCCCGGTTCGACGTAGGCCTGAAAATTCTCGGCTGCATCGGCCCCTTCGTAAGCGGCGGCGATGGTCTTGATCGCTTGGCGAACCTCCGGCAACGGACTGCCGCCGTCGTTCTCACCAAAGTTCAACAGCAACGGTCGCGGGGCAATCATGGCCGCGATGTCGGGCGTGTCGCCATGTTCGAACCAGCCGGGAATGAAGTTCGGAAAGCAATGCAGCAGGTGCGTGCGATGGATGGCCGCATACGTGGGCAGACAGCAGTTGCCCACCAAACACTTCAGTCGCGGCTCCCAGGGCCCAACTAGCCACGTGTGAGTGGAGCCCATCGAATGGCCGTAGCAACCGATGCGTTGGGCTTGGACCTCGGGTCGCTCGACGAGATAGTCGACCGCTCGACGCATGTCGAGAATGTTCTTCCAGGCCATCGACCGCCCACTCACCACATAGCGAAGAAACTCGAAACGCTCGAAGTCGCCGCCCTTGAGTGTCTCGTTCTGGCGTTGTTCGAAACAGAGGGCGTCGGGACAGAGGACCACGTAGCCGAGCTTAGCCAACGCCACGCCCGTGTGGTGCATGGGGTTGCCTGCCAACCCGGCCGGCTCGCTCTTGCCCAGGTGCCATTGGCCGTTGTGCTGATGCCAGACAGCCACGGCCGGTGCCGGATGATTGGCGTCGACGCCGTCGGGCACCAGAAGCAGCGCCGGCACGCGGTCGCCCGGCTCGACCTCGTAGCTAAGCCGCTCGATCCGATAGCCGTCCTTCGGCACCGTCTCGTCAATCTTCGGCCGCAACGCACACGGCTCGGGCCACTGCCCGCCCAGGCAACGAAGAAGCTGCGTTCGACGGTCGGCCACCGGAGGTTCCTCCTCAGACGCCGACGATTCGGTCGCCTCGCTGGCACTGGCGCCAAAGACCAACGCCGCCGCAACGGGCGAACAAGCCAGGAAGGTCCGGCGTCGGACGCCGGAGGGTAACGCGTTGTTCGGTTCGCTCATGGCAGAGCCTCAGCAGGTAGTCCCGCGGAATTGTTTGTTCCACGACCGACACCATACCCGGCCACAACTGGTCGTTAAAGCCCCCGCACTGAAATGAACACGTCTCGCATCCACACTCCAACGGGGGGGCTAAAGGGAGCACCCAGCGGCAGTTCGGGCAAAATACGCAAGATCTACTCGTTAATCCGATTTTACTCGCTTTTTCGTTCGTGCCGCTCGATACGAATATGCGGGCTAATTGCGCGGCACGTATTACCCAATGTAGCCGGATCACAACCCGGAAACGCGCTCGCAAGGCAACGAGGCTGTGAAAAATGGGACTGGCTCCCGGCCAGTTGCCAAGAGAAAGAATCCGACGAGCAACTGTCCCGCGAGGGTGCCTGCCTCGGTTTTTTCACAGCCTTAACGCGCAACCGACGAATTGGCAAACAGTTTTGGGGAGAACCCGATGAACCGAGTAATTGCCGTACTGACCATCACCCTGGCAGGATTTGCCGTGGTGCAGACGTGCCACGCCCAGTATTCCGGAGGACTGGTCGGCTATCTGGATTCATCGCAGGGAGTGCAGTACGCTGGTCACCAGACGCTGGGTACATCACCCGCCCAGGTGACTGCGGCCGTGGCCTGGCAGAACCCCCAAGCACCACAGCCGATCATGCCTGTCGCCGCGTTTCAGCCGTGCGCGAGCTGCACGACAGGAACCTTCGGGGCAGGCTACGCCGGAGGCGGTCCGCTGTTGTCTCGTCCCCTGTTGGGACAAGGCGGTTGCGCAGTGGCGGGCGGCATGGGATGCGGTGCGGGCGGATGTGGCTTCGAAGGCGAAAGCTGCGACCTCGGATGTGCCGAGCCATGTTGCCCACAGCAATGCTGCGCCTCGCCGTGGATCTTCTTCGGAGAGTATCTGCTGATCCGACCCCGCGATGCCGAAGTGGCTTACGGCGTAGCGATGAACGGTCCGGTGGCGTCGCCACCCAATCCTCCCATTCAGGTCGCTCCGGTGGGCGTGGTCGATTTCGACTACGATTCGGGCTTCCGCGTAGGGTTCGGCCGCTCGGTCGACAATTGTACGACGATGGGTGTTACGTATAGCTATTTCGACACCGGCGCGAACCACGCGATCAGCACTACTCAACCTTACGTGATTCGGTCGATGGTATCGCACCCGTCGGCCCACTCCGGCAATAGCGACGGACTGTCGGCCACCGCTCACTCGGGCATCGGCTTCCAACTGGTCGATGCCGACCTGCGCGGAATCTGGAAGTGTAGCGACCTGTACTCGATCAACTACGTGGCAGGTGCCCGCTACGCCAAACTCGAACAGAATTTCCACTCGCAGTTCGCCGTCAATGGCTTGGAAACCGTGTTGACCGACATCAACTTCGACGGTGGCGGCTTCCGCTTGGGACTCGAGGGCGAACGATATTTCTGCCGATCGAACCTGATGGCCTATGCCAAGGGCTGTGCGAGTTTCGTGTTTGGCGAGTTCGACGCCCGCTACGCCCAGGGCACGGCCTACGATGCCAGTATCGTCGACACGGGCTGGCACGCGGGTCGGGTGGTGACGATTCTCGACCTGGAACTAGGTATTGGCTGGCGCAGCCCGAGCGGCTGCTTCCGAGTGACCGCCGGTTACATGGTCAGCAGTTGGTTGAATGCGGTGAAAACCAACGATCTGATCGACGCCGTGCAACAGAACAACTTCGTCTCGCTCGGCGATACCCTCACCTTCGACGGCCTGGCCATCCGCTCCGAACTGCGGTTCTAACGAGGCAGGGCCTCGGACCAGTTGGTGCTACCGCACCCAGAACAAGAACCCGCTCCCGATGGTCGCTGAAACTTGCCTCAGATGCAACAACTTCTGGGATGCAAGTTGCCTAACGGCTTACCTCCGCATCACTGCACGGCCGGCAACACGCCGTCCGCTACCGGCGTTGGGAGTAGGCCAGAACCGGCGGTGGCCACAGGCTGTTGAGCTGCTGCGTGGCCGTCGGTCGGACGCTGGAAGCATCGGCCCATGCGACTGGCCAATAAGGCCGGAAGCAAGATCAGATCGCCCACCAGTGCGGCAAATAGCAGCACGAACATCAACAGACCAAAGTGCGCGACCGGCTGGAAAGAACTCATCACAAAGGCCAGTTGGGCGAGACTGGCGATGAGCGTGGTTTGGGTCATCGGCACCGCACAGCGACGGTAGGCCTCGGCGATGGCCAGCCAACGGTCGCTGCCTTGTTCGAGCGAGCGGCGGAACCAAGTCAGATAGTGGAGCGTATCGTCGACCGCGATACCCAGTGCCACGCTGGCTGTCATCATGGTACCAACGTCGATGGCGTGGTTCATCCAGCCCATGGCGCCAAACACCACGGCCGCGGGAAACACGTTGGGCAACATCAGCACGATTCCCCCGGTAACGTTCTTCAGCACCAGGATCATCACCACGGCAATCAGCGCGAAGGCCAGACAGAAGCTGTAAAACAGCCCATCGAAAAGCTCCTGCTGAGCAACGTAGACCAAGGGCACCACGCCCGTGTAAATGGTCGTCACTCCCTGGTCGGCCAGGTTTCTGTCGGCCAGATAGGTGTCGACCTCGTGCTTGAGTTTTCGCAGGATCTCATCGTAGGTTCCGCCTCCGGTGCTAGTCGCCCTGGCACTCACACGCCAGTACTGGCTGCCGTCGGCCTCGCTGAGAAAACCGTGTTTGAAAAACACCTCGCGGTTTTCTTCGAGCTGTTTGTTGAGGATTCGCCGGCGGAGCCAATCACGGCTGTTCAATGGCGGGGCAAAGGTGGCGGCCGAGAGGGTCGCACCCACTTCGCTGACCGTGCGCACCCGTTGCTCCACCTGCTTGACGAGATGCACCCGGTCGAACGTGTCCAACGAGCTGGAGCCGTCGAAGCAGAGCAACACTTCGACTGGCACCACGGGGCCAATATTCTGCTCGACCCAATCCGAGTCGACGATCCAACGGCTGGTCGGCGGGAAGAACTTCGAAGGGGCGATCGACGTCGTCACATAGGTAAGCCCCCAGCCGCAAAGCACAATGGAGCCCAACCCCATCACGATACTCGGCCGACGGTAACGAATCACCACTCCGGCCATCTCGCGGAGCCGGCGTTCACCGGCAGTGGCCTTCCGCTGCAACGTTTCCGTATGAGGGTTCAATGGCCACATCTGGAGCAAGGCGGGCAGCAATGAAAAGAGAACCACCAGCGACAACAACACGCCAATGGCCGAGTACAGCCCGAACTGCTTCACCGGAATGATATGGCTGACGGCCAACGATCCCAGGCCGATGGCCGTGGTGGCTGCCGAAAGCGCACAGGGTGTCCATCCATGGCGCACGGCGATGGCCACCGCGTCGCCGGGATCTCCGTCGCGCAACGCGTCGCGGTAGTAATTGGCCAGGTGAACACTGGCCGAAAGACTCAGCACGTAGATCAGCGTGGGCACGATCACCATCACCAAGTTCATCTGCCCACCCGTGTAATACACCATGGCCGTGCTGGCAAACGCGCAGTAGCCGGCGCAGGTGAACACCATCAGCACCAACCGCACTCGCCGCAGGCAGAACCAGGCCACGACAATCGCTACGGCCATGGCCAGCCACACCCATTGGGCAATGGCACGCTGGCTTTCGATGTCGATGGCCGCATTGATCACCGTGTCGCCATCGAGCCGAAGGTCTTCGGCCGGGATGCCGCATCGCTCCACGGCCACGGCTCGCAAGGCGTTGACTGCGGCCACGCGATCGTCGCAGCCCAGCGGCGAAAGCCCCACCAGGGCACAGGTCGTGTGGCCGTCGGGCCCAATCAACGACCCTTGGATGCGCGCAATGGCTTGTCGGCGGTTGAGCTGGAAGGGTTCCGCGGTAAGCGTGCCGATAGCCGACACACCCGTGGTGACTTCCGAAAAGTAACGCGTGAACTTGTCGTTTGGCTCCTCGGGCGAAGGAGCAACGCGACGCGCAAAATCGGCCAGCCGCGGATCATCGAGCGTGCAGCCCTCCCAACTGACCAGGGCGAAGTCGTCGGCGCCAAACAGTTCGCGGAAATTCTCGTAGATGTCGGTCTCGGGAAAGTCGGCCGGAAGCCACTGCGCAATATTGTTGTTGGAACTTCGGAACGCGCCGTACGTTCCCCACGCGATCAACGGAACGGTGGCTACGGCAACCGCGAGGATCCAACGGGCGTAACGCGTGTAGAACGAGCGCAACATGGCTCACCTGGGAGGGACTGTTCCGGTGGGAGATCGGGCGGCCGCTCGTGGCGAATCCCCTGCAACGACACCTGCCCTGGGGAACGCTCGCTACGATACCGTTTGCCAAGGTGCCGGGACCGGGCGCCGTGGACCTAACGGCCGCATGCGTGGAAGACCACATTCTAAGCCACCTGGCGGGGGATGACAACTAGATTGTCTCGCACTCGCCCAGGCGAGTACGGGTCTTCGGCATACCGAAGGCTCCGGTGGCCACACCCGCACCTGCGCCTACACACCCCCCCGTCAGGTGCCATTGTCCGTCGGCGGCAGTGCTCAACGTCGCTTTTTGCCATGCGAGGCAGGAATGTCGATGTTCTGTCCCGCGGTCGCCTCGGCGGGCAGTTCCATCGTCGTTTCGTAGACCGGAAACAATTGCATGCCCATCTGCGATTCGGGGTTGGCCTTGCCGTCGTACCCAAGCACACGAACGATGACCGCACCGGGCACACTGCCGCTACTGCTGGGGGTGCAGTACTCGCCATTGTTGATCGTCGCTCGGCACTGCGGCCCGCTGTTGCCCTTGCTCGGGTCGGGCTCGAAGACCACCTCGCCGGCCGGCACCGGTTCTCCTGCGTAAGTGACCGTGCCCGAAACTTCATATCGCGGCGGCCCCGTCGGCCCCCCACATCCCCACACGCCCACCATGGCAACACCGAGGGCCAACGACAGCAGAGCCACACACAACGACGGACGTTTCATCAGAGAGTCCTCCGAACCGGAGCAAGAAAAAGACGGGAAGCAACCCTCGGATTATAGCGGCAGCCGATCAAGCCGTCGACCGAGTGGCTGGGGATGGAAAAGACCAGCGGCCGGGGATTGGGGACGGAGGAATATTTATCCCACCGTGAATACACGGCGGGGACATAAAACGCCGCCGCAACCGTTTGTCCCCGGTAACTCACAGTCTGGGAGAATGCCTGCCGCCGCCACGAGCCGCCTACTCGGCCGATTTTTGGCGAGGCGGAGCGTCTGGTTCGAGAATCTGCAGACGAGCACCGTTGAAGACCCCGTGATCACAGGTCACATCGTGGCCGCTGGTCACGACCAGGCTCAGGTAGCGCACGTTCGAGTCAACAGGCAGGTTGAACGACGCGTACTTGCCATTGCCCAACAGTTCGCCGGGGATTCGGTCGTTAACGTCGTCGAAGGCGAACACGCCATCCTTTTCGACGATGGCAACCCGACGACCGTTGATGTAGCCGCCCAACACCTGGGTGTCGTTGCTGAGGATCACGATTGTGCGGACGTTGCCTCGCGAGTCTTCTACTTGGTTGTCGTTCAGCCCCGCCCGGTCGACGATCAGTTGCAGGGGTTTGCCCTCAAACTGGCCAGCACCGCGCAGTTCGTCGAGATCGAAGGTCAACAGCCCGTTGGCGTGCATTCCAATGCCTTCCGACTGCCTGTCGACAATCGAACCTTCCTCGAAATGCTTGCCGACCGTTCGGATGGGAATCGTGCTGTGGGGTCGACAGGCGTCGTTGGCGGCCACCCCGGCGCCCCCAGCTCCACCGCCGACGTTGGCCAAGTTGAATCGAACGCCGCCGGGAGCCAGTTCCACGGGCTGATCCAGGCCGCCCGCCTTAACGGTCGCCAGCCCCAGGGCTTCCGTGTGAGCCTCGGCCCGATAGGTGTCGGACGCCACAGCAACGCGGAGCGACGCGTTTTTCGAATCGTCGAACAGGTTGCCAAGCGGGATCGTGTTTTCGTCGGCCTCCCATTTCTGCTGCGGAGGAATGATGTCGAGCACAAAACGCGGCATACCCTCGGGCGGCGCGGCGGCCACCTGGTCGCCACCGAGATACCGGACCGATTCACCGGCTACCAGGTACACGCTCCGCAAGATCTCGGCCGGGTTGTCCGCGTGAGGAATCTCCACCTGAACCGATCCGGCAAACACGCGAACGTCACCCAATCCCTGCGGATCGACGACCACACCGAACTCCGTGCCCAGATCGATCACGTTGAAACGTGGCGTCGTCACGGTAAACCCCACGGCGTGCGATTTTACCCGAGCCGCCAGCTTGCCCCGGTCCAGCCGCATGCCACTGCGAGATTCCACCGTACAAACGGCCGGTCCTTCGACAACGACCTTGGCTCCTTTGGCAAATGTCAGTTCCACCAACCCGGCTTCGATGGCGATCTTATCGTCGACCTTCAATCCAGCCCCGATGGCAACCGCCGCTTGGGCATCGCTCCAGTGGACGTCGACCGCGTTGCTAAGTTGGGCCACGCTGGCTTCAGCCACCGCGACCGTCCCTTGGGCCATCCAGCGATGAAAGACGGGGCGAGTCCACATGGCCAGCAGCGTTAGCAGCGTGCCAATGCTCACGGCCGCCACGAACAGCGAGAAGGGTGTCTGGTGTGACAACAGGCCGACGGCCTGATGGCCCACATCGGCCAGAAAACCCAATACCGGAACGCGCCGCTTCGATTCGTCGCCCGGCAGTTCCCCTTCGTCGTCGCCCAAGGCGTTCGCCATGGCGGCCATGGGGTCGTCGAGATCCTCGAAGATCATGGCTACCGTTTGGGCGGCCAATGGTTCGTGGGCCTGCTTCAGCTCCGAGTGCAGGCTCATGAAGTCGACGTACAGCTCCCGGGCTTCTTCCGACTCACCCAGCAACCGCTCCAAAGTGGCACGCTGGTCGTCAGTCAACTCGTGCTCGACGAGTGCCGTCAGCACGGGCGAGAGTACGTCAAGTATTTCGGGCGAGTGACTCACGATGCCTGCTCCTGAGCAACAGCCCTTTCAATACATTCCAGCAACGAGACACGTGCGCGCTGAAGCACCTTGCCTACCGCGTTGGCGGTCACACCGAACCGCCCACCAATAGTACCCAATGAGACAGATTCCGTGTAGCGTTGACGGATGAATTCCCGCTGCCGTTGGGGGAGTTTTTCCAAGCAACTGCGTAATGCGCGGCGCCGCGATTCCTGGCCAAGGCTCCGTCGTTCGGCCACCTGACAGATTTTTTCCAGAATATCGTCGTTGAAAACCAGCTTCTCGCGATGCATCGACCGGCGATAGCGCAGTGTCTCGTAGTAGGCGATTCGCGAAGCCCATGCCCAAAAGTTGGTGCCCGGCTCGTAATCTTGCGATTTCCGCCACAGTACGAGGTTGGTCCGCTGCAGCAGGTCCTGCACAGCGTGGTCGTCGGGAACCAACGCATGCAGGAAGTTGCTCAGCCGGGCCTGATGCTCGGTCAGCAGTGAGACAAAAGCCTCGATATTCGGGCTGTCGAATTCCAAGGGCATGGCTTTTCCAGTCCGCAAACCACACTACAAGGGGGAAGGCACGGCAATTTCCGCCTAAAAAACATGACACGCAAGCAGATTTCCTCTTATCTTATACTTCCTAAGAAGAAGAAATACGCCGCAAGAAAACTGCCGCACGCACGCCAACCGGCCCTTCGATAGTCCAGAACAGGAGTTTGGATGCCCGCATACCCCTGTACTCCGGGGGGGCGTGGACTATGCTAGTACTTTGTCGATTCCCGTCTTCCATAATCGAGGTTGCCGAGTGTTCGTTCGCTTTCCTGTAACCGTGGTGGTCGTGACATTTGCTACGCTGGCCACCTGGCAGCCAACCTTTGCTCAAGAGCAATTCACAGAGGAGCAGGCCCAGCGCATTCGTCGCACGGCGGTGGTCGACGTGATCGCCAATTGGAAGGACTCGGTGGTCTATGTCACGGGTCCGCAGGCGGTGGGCGAAACCCCCACGCTCGACGAGTTCTTCCGTCTGCCCCGCAAAACCAAGGAAGTAACCAATCTGGGCAGTGGGTTTGTCATTCACGAGTCGGGATATATCGTAACCACGGCTCACGGCGCCGAACGGGTAATTACCCCGCAGGTTACCCTCGACGATGGCCGTCGCTACGTGGCCGAGTTGGTGGCCATCCTTCGGCCCTACGACTTGGCCCTGCTGAAGATCGATGCCGCTGAAACCCTCCGGCCGGTTCGCCTTGCCCTGGCCGACGACGTCATGCTCGGCGAAACGGTAATCGTCATCGGCAACCCTCACGGGCTGGTGCAAACATGTACCTCGGGAATCGTCAGCGCCGTAGGGCGATCGACCCGACCCGACGGCCTACCCGGCGTGACGCTCCGTCACCTGATTCAGACCGACGCCAGCATCAACCCGGGCAGTTCGGGCGGACCATGGTTCAATGCCGTGGGCCAGGTAATCGGGATGACCACCTCGAAGAAACCCGAATCCGACAACATCGGATTCGCCGTTCCGGCCGCAACCATCCGCAAGGCCCTGCCGGCAATGCTCGATGTCGAACATCGCTACGGTTTGATCACGGGCATCAAGGTCAAGCCGGGCGATCCGTGCGTGGTGGCCGCGGTGGCCAAGGACTCTCCGGCAAGCCGTGCCGGTCTGCAACCCAACGACGTGCTGACGAAGCTTGGCGAGCATACTTTAAGCACCGGTCTCGACTTTCACTTGGCAATGATAGGCCGCAAGCCGGGTGAACAATTGGTGTTGCACGTTCGGCGTGCGGATCGCGACGCCCAGACGTCGCTCGTTGTTGCCCCGCGACCGCAACCCGACGGCGCCGCTTTGCTACAAGAGCGTTTCGGAATGAAGCCCGTGCCGTTGGACGACGACAAAGCTCGAGCGACCTCGCTGCGGGTGTATCGCGGCGTGGTCGTCGAAACGGTTGAGCCAGGGCTCTACGATCACCTCAAGGCACCACCGAAGCCGGGCGACGTGCTCGCTCAGGTCAACGGAATCCGCCCTCGCGACCTGAATCACCTGGGACTTCTGCTGCAGCGCATTCCCGAACGACAGCCAGCCAAGATGGTGTTGCTGCGGCTCAACGGCGACGTCGCCACCCGGGTCGACCTGACCGTGACGCCACGGCGCTAGTGCTTTGGCGACTTCTGATTTGTGGTTACCACCGGCAGCTTGTCAGCCAGCGCCGCACACGGGCATACAAGCTGCCCGTGGCACCCAACCCGCCTTTCCAAGCTTGACGAAACACTAGGCTTCGCCAAGTGTCGTGCTCCGCTGGCCCCCCAGGGCGGAACCGGTAGAATAGGCTGCGATCAGGCCGGCATGTTCCCGGCGATGCCCGCATGCCCACGCAAGCGTGGGCATGGCACCCCGATGTTTTGGATTTAACGAAATACCAGGTCACTTTGGATCTCCGACAGGGAAAAACATTGCTGTGACCGATACCGCTCGAACCGATCTCAAATCGACGCTCCTCGGTGAACTGGGGCTGGCTGCCAGCGTGGTTACCGCAGCTCTCTATTTCGCTTTCGGCAAGGCTTGGCTGGTTGATTTGTCGAATGGGCCCTGGGTGTCGTTTCAGTTCGCATGGCTGTTTGGTGTGATGCTCTGGTCGGCGTTCGCCGTGGTTCGTCATGCCGACTGCTTGGCCGTCAAACTCGGAGAGCCCTACGGGACGTTGATCCTCACGCTATCGGTGATCAGCATCGAGGTGGTGATGATCACGGCCGTGATGATCACCGGGGCCGACAACCCCACGCTGGGGCGCGACATGATGTTCTCCGTGTTGATGATCGTGCTCAACGGCATGATCGGCTTGTCACTGCTGCTGGGTGGGTATCGACACATCGAACAGCAATACAATCTCCAGGGAGCCAACGCCTTTTTGGCTCTGATCGTTCCGTTGAGCGTGCTGGGGCTGGTGTTGCCCAACTACACCGAGTCGACCGAATTAGGAACGTTCTCGCCGCTGCAGGCGGTCTTTTTGATTCTCATGTCGCTGGGGTTGTACGCCGTGTTTCTGGCCACTCAAACGATGCGGCATAGGAAGTTCTTCATAGCCCCCAACGAAACGGCCAATAATCACCACGACCACGAAGGTCTGGTGGTGCGATCCGTCGGTTTCCACGTGGTTTTTCTTCTGACCTACATGCTGCCGATCGTATTTCTCTCGAAGAAACTGGCGGTGATTGTCGACCACGGGATCAACGTCGTTGGCGCTCCGGCGGCCTTGGGTGGCTTCCTGGTGGCGGCCCTAGTGTTGTCGCCCGAGGCAATGGCCGCCTTTCGTTCTGCACTGAACGACCAGTTGCAGCGCTCGATCAACGTGTGCATGGGTTCGGCCCTGGCAACCATCGGTCTGACGATTCCCGCCGTACTGGTTATTGGTTTGCTCAGCGGAGAAAAGATCATTCTCGGCCTCGGCCCGGCCGACACGGTATTGCTTCTGCTGACGCTGTTCGTCAGCGCGGTCAACTTCGGCAGCGGGCGGACCAACGTGTTGCAGGGCTTAATCCATCTGCTGCTTTTCGGCGCGTACGTGGTACTGATCTTCGACTGAAGAGCGAAGCCCATCTCGCCGGACGCTTGTTGCCAGCCCGTCGCGGGGTGCTTTCCTTGCCACGGTTGGGTGCTACGATTCTGTTGCACATCACCGGCCCGTGCTATCACCGCTTGATGACGTGCCGTACGTTTTCTTCTTTCGCTTTTTCTCCGGGAGAAAACCAATGAACAGGTCGAGTACTCAGGCCATCAACGGCCTCGACGTGGAATCGCTGAAGCAAATGATCAGCGACGTGTCCCATGACCCGAGTCAGGGGAAAGTAGAATTTCGGGTGAACACCTGTTGGGAGGGGGGGACACGCTCCGAAACCCAGGTTAACACCTGGATGCTGGCCGGCGAGATTTTGCCCCGCGATTACTCTATCGCTATCGACGAACCGGAAGAATTGCTCGGCTCCGACACGGCGCCCAACCCGCAGGAAATGTTGATGGCCGCGTTCAACTCCTGCATGTTGGTCGGCTACGTGGCCGGATGCACGCTCAAAGGAATCGAGCTAGAAAAGCTCGAAATCCACACCGAGGGCGAGCTCGATCTACGGGGTTTCCTTGGACTGGACGACTCGGTCCGCCCCGGTTACCACGAACTCCGTTTTACGGTGCGCATCAAGGGCAACGGAAGTCGAGAAGAAATGGAAGAAATTCACCGCACGGTCCTCGCAACCTCGCCAAACCGCTTTAATCTGGTCAACCCAATTCGGCTCGACGGCAAATTGGTCGTCGAAGAATAGGGGCAGAGGCGGACGGGTGTCTGGAAACTAGTTGCGGCGGAAAGCCACGTCCTGCATAGCCGCGACCAGTGGTCGCGAAACGTGGCCCCCGCAACCATTGCCCATCGCCACCAACGGCCGACTTTTCCTCCCACGACAAACAGACTATGCTGGAGTGCAGCCATCGGGCCAGACGGGGCTGTTTGCGTGAGGAAAAAGGCTGCCATGACTGCGCAGAGGCTGCTGTTGATCGCCGTGGGCGTGCTGTTATCGCAAGTGGCCGAAGCCGACGAACTGCTGATGCCCGGCGACACTCGGGCGACACTCGAAGGCAAATGGGTCGAAACCGAAGTACACGTCGACGGAAAACGATCTGTCGTGCGCGACCCCTGGACACTCACCTTTCTCGACCATTGGGTCATTCTCCAGCACCCTCGGCTTGCTTCTCCGACCGGGCCCCCGAAGCCGGAAACCAAAGGCGGCCCACGGCGGCGGACACCGTCGCGAGACGATTTGGGGGGGTATCCGTTTTTAACCCGTTACGAAGTCAACGTCGCGCTGACCCCGGCACACATGCGTTTTTACGCCGTGCCGGGCAGATCGGCCAAAGGCCTTCTGACCGAACTGACCTACCGGCTCGACGGCGACACGCTGCTGTTGCTGCATCCGAAGCCGGAGGTGCCGCAACCCAATAGTGCCTTTCCCATGGATTTCGAAGTGGGAGGCCATCGCTGGATCCGGATGCTGAAGCGTGCAGCGCCGCCCGGCAACCAACAGGACGGCAACAACCCAGGCAACAATAATCCCAGCAGTCGAGATAAACTGCTGTTCCAGGGGCGTTGGAGCGAGATTGCCGCCGCCGTCGACGGCCGTTGGCCCTTGAAAGGCCATGGGAGTGTACGTTTGACCGTCGGCGACGAGTGGTTGATCTCCCAGCAGGGTGGCAAGAATCCGCAAGTGGCCAGCTACACGATCGACGCCAGTAAGAGTCCGGCTCATCTGGACCTAAAAGTCTTCGCCGACACGACCGCGGAGACGGTTGCCATTCCGTGTATCTTTGCGGTGGGGATGACGCAGATGACGATTTCCCAATCGGCGCTCCAGACGACGCCGCCCGAACGGCCAACCACGTTCAAGACCCAAGAGGACGATCACGTAGTAAAGCGGGTTTTCGTTCGAACAAGCAAGCCGCCAGTGTTACCGAAAACCGAATAGGCGGTCGCGGGGGAGAACACGTCACCGACGACGTGACTGTCATCGACTGGAATCGATACTTATTGCGGGCAAAACCGCGACCACTGGTCGCGGCTTTTCATAGACGCTCGGCCGCCAAATTCAGCTTCCCGCATCCGGCTTTCCGCTTTATCACGACGTTTCCACCGCGTGCCCTTCCGGGTGGAACTTCTCGCGGTAGGCGTCGACTTCGAGAATCGGTGGGCGCTCGAATTCTTCGATCTGATACTCCACCTGCTGATACTGGCCTTCGTTCACCTCATACTGTCGCATGATGTTGATTAGTTCCGAGGGCAACTCCACATCGTCGCGGCGGCGGAGCCGTTTCATGAACGTCCGCAGCACCCCGAATGCCATCCGTCCGAGGGCGATCGTCTCCTGGTTGCGGTGGATGCGCCGATCGAGATCGGTTTGGGCGAAGGCGTACAGCCCGAGCCGTTCGTAGATGTCGATCAGCATGGCGGTTTCCACGCCGTAGCCGACCGGGAAGGGAATCTGCTCCAGGATGGAACGCCGCCCGGCGTATTCGCCCGAGAGCGGTTGCAGGATGGCGGCCAATTCCGGATAGAACAGACTGAACAACGGGCGGATGAGGATTTCGGTCACCCGGCCGCCACCGGTCGGACGCAACCCGCCGGAGAAGGCCAACGGCCGATCATAAAAGGCCTTCACATAGTGGACTTCGGGGTCCTTGATCAGCGGGCCGACCAGTCCGTAGACGAAGCGGGGGTGGATGTTTTTGATATCGGAGTCGACGTAGACAATGATGTCGCCCTTGAGCAGATAAAGGGCCTTCCAGAGGTTTTCTCCCTTACCGCGGTGCTCGCCGCACTGCTTGAGATGTTCGGAGGCAATGTAGACATCGGCTCCGAAACTGGCAGCGATCTCGCAAGTGCGGTCTTCGCTGCCCGAGTCGATCACCGCGATTTCGTCGATCAGCGGATAGCGATCAGCCAACTCGGCCTTGAGGATGACGATCTCCTGCCCAATGGTCCGCTCTTCATTGAGCGTCGGCAGGCAGAGCGAAATGGTCAGCCCTTGGCGTTCCTTTTCCTCAACCAACCACTTGATATCCCAGAAGTTAGAATGGTGGAAGGTTCGTTTGGTGAGCCATTGTTTAGTTCTCATCGCATACTCCCTCGTCGATCGCCAGGACCACGCCCAACAACTGCGCCACCCCGGTGAGGATGGGATCGATGAGCACATAGTCGGGACTCTTGCGGAGGCTGCGCACACCGCGCGTGATTCCCAGGGTGATAGCAGGAATATCTCGGGCGATCAGTTCGGAAAGCTCCGAAGGACTATGCCCCTGGTCCGGCTCGATTCCCAAGGTGTGCATGACCTCCAGGGTACTCTTGACCAACGGATGGGAAAACGGGATCCCGCCAGCCTTGGTGCGAAAGAACATGTCGAGATGGGCCTCGACAGCATGCCGTGCCGACATCTCGGCCACGATGTCTTCGATCTGGAGTTGGATCTGATCGATCATCTCGTCGCTGTGGCTGACGACCTCCAGGCCCAACTCGGCATGGTCGGGCTCGACATCGTAGGCCACCCCGGCACGCATTTTTCCCATCCGAATCACCGTGTAAGGACGGCTGGGGATGGTGATTCCCAGGATGCGGTTGATGATGTGGTTGATCACCACCAAGGCGCTTTCCGACCCGTAGCTACGCGACGGTTCGGGCCGCACGTCGCAGGTAAGATCACCACGAGCGGTGCCGGTGGAAAAGTAGTTCAGCCGCCCCAGTTGTATTCCTTCGACGCAAATGCCGACGTCGATTTTCCTCGCCGTGTGATCGAGGAAAAACCGAAAGCCGGCGTGATTGCCACGTCCCAAGGAACCGGTGGACCCCAACAGAATCAAGTTCGAGTTGAGTTCGATTCCCAGGTGTTCGAGAACCGCAGGCAAAAGCGACACGATGGCCGCGCCCATGGCGTTGTCGCCCACACCGGGGCCGATAATCCGATCGGCCTCGACCGTAACGCTGTGATCGATGCTGGCTGGAAAGATGCTATCGAGGTGCGAGACGAGCAGGATATTGCGCTGGCCCGTCTTGCCGTCGACTTGCGCCACGGCATTGCCAACTTCATCGGCCGCGGCATCGCACACCCCGATTTCCGCAAAGCGATCCAACAAGAACCGAACTCGTTGCCCCTCCTCGCCAGCCGGGGAGGGGATTTGGGCAATCATCACCAAGTTGGCCAAGAGGCGCTCGCGCAACGGCAACAGCGCCTCGGGAAAACGGCGAACTCGGTCGACGGCGTCAGTGGAAACACTCATACGCTTTCTACCCCATGAGTGCAGGAATCAGCAGGTAGGGCATTTCGGCCCGGCTGCGCGAATCTTTTCTCCCTCGGCATCGGCATACTGCTCGAAATTTTCGTAGAACAGTTGGGCCAGTTTGCTGGCCGTTTCGTCGTAGGCATTTTTGTCCGCCCAGGTATTCTTGGGGATCAGCACTTCGGCGGGCACGCCGGCACAGTGGCTCGGAATGTGTAGTCCGAAGAGCGAATCCTCCGTGGTCGAACAGTCGGCCAACTCGCCGCTATGGATGGCGTCGATGATCGCCCGAGTGTGCTTGATCGACATCCGCTTGCCGACACCGTACGGTCCGCCCGACCAACCCGTATTAACCAACCAGGCCTGGGTACCGTGTTTGCGCATCTTTTCGGCCAGCAAGTGGGCGTACTTCGTTGGATGCCACACAAGGAACGCCGCACCGAAACAGGCCGAGAAGTCGGGCTTCGGCTCGGTCACACCCACCTCGGTACCCGCCACCTTGGCCGTATAGCCGCTAATGAAGTGGTACATAGCCTGCTCGGGCGTCAAACGGCTGACCGGCGGCAGCACGCCAAACGCATCGCAGGTGAGGAAGATGATGTTCTTCGGGTGCCCACCCACGCAGGGAATTTTGGCGTTGTCGATGAACTCGATCGGGTACGACGCCCGGGTGTTTTCCGTAATCGAAGAGTCGTGGTAGTCGACCGCACGGTTGCGGTCGTCGTAGACTGCGTTCTCCAACACCGTGCCGAAGCGAATGGCATTGTAGATTTCCGGCTCACTCTCGGCCGACAGATCGATGCACTTGGCGTAGCAGCCACCCTCGATGTTAAAGATACCCTCGTCGCTCCAGCAGTGCTCGTCGTCGCCGATCAAGCGACGGTTGGGTTCCGTTGAGAGTGTGGTCTTACCCGTGCCCGAAAGGCCGAAGAACAGCGAGACATCGCCGTCGACCCCCTCATTGGCTGAGCAGTGCATCGAGAGCACGTCCTGCCGGGGCATGAGGTAGTTCATGATGGTGAACACACCCTTTTTCATCTCGCCGGCATATTGGGTGCCGAGAATAACGAATTCGCCCTTCTCGAAGTGGATATTCACGCTGGTCGGCGACCCGAGGTCCGGCGAAATGGTGGGGTTCGCCCGAAACAGACCCGCGTTGTAGATCACGTAGTCGGGCTCGCCAAACTCCAGCAGTTCTTCCGGCGTGGGACGGATGAGCATGTTGTGCATGAACAACGCATGGTATGCCCGCTCGCAGATCACGCGGACCTTGATCCGGTATTTCGCGTCCCATCCGGCGAAGCCGTCGATCACGTAGATGGTTTTGCGGGTGTTGAGGTAGTCGAGCGCTCGGGCGCGGTTGTACATGAAGGTCTCTTCGTCGATCTTCATGTTGATCTTACCCCACCAGATGTTCCCGGCACTCTCCGGATTCTCGACGATCCGCTTGTCCTTGGGGCTTCGTCCGGTCTTTTCGCCAGAACTGGTCGTCAGCGCACCACTGGAGGTAATCGCCGATTTCTCGCGAATGACACCGTCTTCATACAATCGCGCGGGAGACGGATTGCGAATAACTCGCGACACGTTAATCCCATGCGGGCTCAGATCCAAATCAGTCATCGATACTCCCTGAACTCGCCGTTTCTGTTGCTCGGTTGTTGAATACTCTTCAGCCAATACGGTTGCTACTACTTCGCACCCCGCGAGGTCGGCCAAAGCGGCCGTTTCTTCGGGCCAATCGCCACAAAAAATTGCGTCGCCACACCCCGGTGACCATCCCCTAGTTTTAGCGGGTTAAGATTATACCAGCATAGATCACGATTTACCAGTACCCTGCCGTCTAGGCGACGCCCCCACAGGGCAGGGGACGATGTCCATAAAGCATTTACAAAAAAGAACTTACGAAATCAAACCCACGGCAACTCGTGCCCTCGCACCGGGCTTTCTGGTGGCCAGCTCGGGTGACAACACGGCCATTCACGTGACAATTGCGGGGCACTCGACCATGCCCCCCTCGGGCTGCTAGTCAGGTCCTTTTCACCTTAGATCGTCAAGTGCCGTGGGCTGCGTGCTTGGCCGTAATCAGCATGAGCTGACAAGCAGCCCGTGGCACCCAACTCTTCCCGTGCCGTATCGACTGCCGCTGCCGGTTTGTGGTCACATCGTCGTCGCATCGTTTAGGGCCACCACCCGCGCATCGGCCACATGCTGCTCAACCACAACCCGAGCCAAATTCACCCATTTCTGGCAGCGATCAAGGATCACGCTGTCGGCCGTAGCCACAATGCCCTGGGTCTTGGCCAGCACCGCGTCGGGGTTGCCGGCCAGTTCCACCTGCCACGGCCACCCTCGCTCGGCCGCCAGTTCCCGCATCAGCGTTTTCAGGCGGCCGCTGTTAGAAACCGGGCTGTCGAGGTACCAGCAACAGCACGACACCCCGAATGCGACAGCCGTGCGGCCGATAAGGTTCAGGGCCGGTCGGGTTTCTTCCACCCGGCGAAAACTGCCGTGCATGCTGGCCATGTCGCGCAACGTGCCGTCGCGGCAGAGCAACAGTACCCCACCGGCCAGGGCAGCCTCGACGGTGGTCAGCACGTTATAGCCATCGAGATACACGGCTTTGCCCGCGAGTTGTTGGGGAACGACCTCCCGCAAACGACGCCCGGCCAACGCCGCATCGCTGCAAACGGCCCGTCCGACGGCCGTTCGCTGGCGGACCACCAGGTTGTAGCGGTCGCCCACCAATTTCAGGGCCGAGGCCGTGGCGTAGCCTTTCGAAAGCAGCCACGCCAAGTCGTTGCCCGCCTCGCGAAGCACGGGCACCGCTTCGGGACCGAAAAGCGTTACGTCGTCGGGATGGGGGCCGCGATGCTTTCGGCGATCTGGCACAACTACCTCTCGAACGTCCCCATCAACTCGCCGGTGGCCAACACGTGGCCCTCGATTTCCTGCAACAGGACATGCTTGGGCAGGCGAGGCTCGACAGACAAACGGGCTTCCAACGCGTAAACCCGGAAGTAGTAACGGTGCGGACTGCCCGGCGGCGGCATGGGGCCCCGATAACCCAGGTTGTCGCTCGGCCAGGAGTTCTGACCCTGCAGAACGCCCGACGGGTCGGTCAGCCGGGCCTTGCGAGCAACGCCCTCGGGCAGACTGGTTACGCCGGCCGGAATCTTATAGATGACCCAATGCACCCACGGTTCAGCGCTGGGGGCGTCGGGGTCGTCGCAAATCAACACGATCTCCTGCGTTCCCTCGGGAAGGTTTTCCCATTGAATGGGCGGCGAAACGTCGGCTCCTTCGCCGGTGTATTTCACCGGAATGCGTTGCCCTTCGTCGAAGGCCGTGCTCGTGACTTTGATCGTCGCGGGAATTTGCATCGGCGCACCTCCTGGAGAAGTCGTGCTGATTTGCTTGTCGGACGCTGCCTGGCGGGGGTCTTTGTTTTTCGCCCCGATATCGCCCGACGACGAATCACAGCCACTAAGGACCAAGACGCCTATCAGAACCGCCGCGAGCGCGACGTTGTCTGCGAGAGAAGTGAGATGCGTCTGCATGACTCGTAATCCCCATCGTTAGTGTAGAAATCCCTCACCGGATTTTCAACACACAAACGTGGTCGACCGCAGGGCATAGCGGCAACGTCGGGTGCCATGCTCCACGCTTGCGTGGGCATGCGGAGGTCACGCACAATCATGCCCACGCAAGCGTGGAGCATGGCACCCAGGTTCGGAAGCGAGTAAAAGGGCTCAGCGTCTCGGCAAACCACGCCAGCCGCCGTGGAAACCTCACCCCTTGACCACACCTAACGGGCGAAGTCGTGCAACCTTCTTCGCCAAGCCGGCACGGTGTACTACGTCGACGACCACGCTTACATCTTTGTACGCGTCCGGTTGTTCCTCGGCTAGCCCCTTCCAACTTCGGCATCGGGCCGTAATGCCCTGCTGGGCCAGTTCGTCGTCGATTCGTCGTCCTTGGGCCTTCGCAATGGCCGCCGTTCGACTCATCACCCGGCCGGCGCCGTGGCAACTGCTGCCAAACGCCCGATCCATGCTGCCCTGTTGACCAACCAGCACCCAACTCGCCCGACCCATGTCGCCCGGGATAATCACAGGCTGCCCGATACCGCGGTACACGGCCGGCAACTCAGGATGATCCGGCGGAAACGCCCTGGTAGCTCCCTTGCGATGCACGCACACCGTCTTTTTCTTTCCGGCGACCGTGTGTTGTTCCATCTTGGCGATGTTATGGGCAACATCGTAGATCAGGTGCATTTGCATCGATTCCCACGACTGCCCGAAGAAGTCGGCAAACACTTCGCGCGTTTGCCACATAAGCAACTGACGATTCGCCCAGGCGTAGTTGGCCGCACAACGCATGGCGGCCAAGTATCGCTGGCCCTCGGGACTTTCGACCGGCGCGCAGACCAACTGCCGGTCGGGCAGGCCAATGCCGTATTTTGCCGGTACGTGGCGAAGTTGTTTCAGCGCATCGTCGCACACCTGGTAGCCCAGCCCGCGCGAGCCGGAGTGGATCATCACACAAAGAAGCCCTTCGGCAAGGCCCAACACTTCGGCCGCCTGAGGGTCGACGACCTTGTCGACCACCTGGATTTCGAGGAAGTGGTTGCCCGAGCCGAGCGTGCCGCATTGGTCGTCGCCGCGGCGCAGTGCCCGCTCGCTGACGGCCTCGACGTCGGCCCCGCTAAGGCAACCGCCGCCCTCGGTGTGATCGACGTCGTCGTCCGTAGCAAGGCCGTTCGCGCGCAAGTGACGCACGCCGTCGGTCAACAGCCTATGCATCGCCTGACCACGGAAACTGTACTTGCCGCCACGCCCCACGCCAGCCGGCACGGCGTGAAACAACGCGTCGGTCAGTTGGGTAACGTTCTCTCGGACTTCCTCGGCCTGTAGATTGGTGCGCATCAGGCGTACACCGCAGTTGATGTCGTAGCCGACACCGCCGGGCGAGATCACGCCGCCTTCGTCCGGATCGGTCGCACAGACGCCGCCGATGCAGAAACCGTAGCCCCAATGAATGTCGGGCATGGCAAGACTGGCTGCCTGAATGCCCGGCAAATGGGCCACGTTGGCCACCTGCTGGGGCGCTTGGTCGGCGCGAATCTGCTCAATGAGCCGGTCGTCGGCGAAGATGTGGCCGTCGACCTTCATGCCGGCGTCGTACGACATCGGCAATCGCCAAAGGCATTCGTCGATTTGCTCCAAGGGCCCAGCGTAGCCGGGCTTGGGCGATTTCTCCCCGCCGTGTTGCTTGCCCCCGCTTTTCTGCGGAAGGTCTTTGCGGGCGGGCGATTTGAACGTCTTTTTTCCGTGGCCCATGGGTCCACCGTTTTCTTCTTGTTCCTGTGCTTTGCGTGGGTACGCACGTCGACAACGCTTTGCGTCGCGCGGGGGATACATGGTCGCAAAAGCGACCACGCCTCTTGCGTTGCTCTCAATCCCCAGCCTCTAACCTCTAGTCCCTAGCCCCTCGCCTCACAAATCCACGATCACTTCGGCCAGCCATCCGTTGTCGTGGTGCTCCACTTTCAATCCATGGTAGGTAACGGCCTTCAGTTCCATATCGAGATGATGGCGTGTCAGGTCGAGAGGTTCACCCCAAGCCGTCGCTCGCAGGCCCTTCTCGTTGACGCTTACGCGAAACTGACAAAACACCAACCGTTCGACGTGGAAGATGTAGAGGAGTTCGGCCAGCCAGTCGCGGAGCAGTTCGTCGTGCTCGTCACCGGGCAGTTCCAATGTCACTCGCTGCTTCTGTTCAATCACGTCGAAATTCTCGACGATCGCACAAAATAGGGCGATGCCAGCCTCTTCGAGCAGTCCGTGCAGACTGGCTGCCCGGATGCGCAACCCCAAGTCGGCCGTGTGATCGAAGATTTCGTAAGACATCGGACTACACTTTCACCACGACACGGCCCGTTATGCCACCCTTGAGAATCGTGTTCACCTTCTCGGCCAACTGGTCGAGTTGCACCTCGGTGGCCATCGCGTCGAGGTCCGTCGGTTTCCACGCGCCGGCCAAACGCTGCCACAGTTCGCGGCGCAGCGGCATCGGGCACCAAACCGTGTCGATACCTGCCAACGTAATGCCACGCAGGATGAACGGGTAAACGGTCATCGGTAACTCGGCGCCGGCCGTCAGTCCACAGGCAGCAACACAGCCGAAGCGTTTGGTCGACCGGATCAACGTCGCCAGGATGTTTCCTCCCACGGTATCCACCACGCCAGCCCAACGCCCCGAAAGCATGGGCCGAGACGTGCGGTCGTCGAACTCTTCGCGTCCGGCTATTCTAGCGGCTCCCAGTTTCTTCAAATACTGCGATGCGAACGCCTTACCACTAACCGCCACTACGCGATAACCCAACTTCGCCAAAATCGCCACCGCCATACTGCCCACACCGCCGCTGGCTCCGGTTACGACAATCTCGCCCGCGTCGGGGTTCACATCGTGTTTCTGCAGGGCATCGATACACATGGCAGCCGTGAAACCTGCCGTGCCCAGGACCATGCTCTCGCGAAGGCTCATCGTCTCGGGTAGAGGCACAATCCACTCGCGCGGCACCGAAACATATTCGGCAAACCCACCCCAGCGTTCTACGCCCAGTTGAAAACCGTGGATCAATACGGCCGTGCCGTCGGGCGTGTCACCGGCGCCGCCCCGCACAATCGTGCCCGCGGCATCGACTCCCGGCACATGCGGGAAGCGCTTCGCCACCGCCGAATGGCCCGTAGCGGCCAGGGCGTCTTTGTAATTCAACGACGAATACGCCACGCGTACCAGCAACTCGTCGGTGGGCAAGTCGCTCACGGGACGTTGGACGACCTCGGCGGTAACGTTACCTTGGTCATCCTTGTTCACCAAGAAACAGCGAAATGTTTCGGGAAGCATGATATGACTCCCAACTCCATTTTCTATTGTCCGCCGCGGGGCAAGCCCATTTCGGCCATGAGGATTTGGATATCGTCCCAGGTGGGCTTTTTGGCTGCCGGGTTGCGAAGCAAATAAGCCGGGTGGTAGGTACAGAGTACCTTGATGCCTTCGTAGTCGTGGAAATGCCCTCGAAGTTTGCCGATCGACACGGTCGTATCCAGCAGGTTCTGGGCAGCCACCGCGCCCAAACAGCAAATAAACTCCGGCTGGATGATCTCCAGCGTCTTGTCGAGCCACTGGCGACAAGCGGCCGCCTCGACCGGCGTCGGGTTGCGGTTGCCGGGCGGACGACAGCGAAGGATGTTGAGGATATACACCTCGTCGCGCGGGATGCGCATGCCTTTTTCGATGATATCGGTCAGCAGCTTGCCCGCCCGGCCTACGAAGGGGGTCCCCTGCCGGTCTTCGTCGGCCCCGGGGGCCTCGCCGAGAAACGCCAGTCGGGCGTGAGGGTTGCCCACGCCGAAGACCGTCTGGGTGCGTGTTTGGGCCAGTTCGGCACACCGCGTACACTGAGCCACCCGTTTGGCCAACGCAGCCAGGGCGGCCGATGGAGCGGGTGGTTGGGCGGCACGCTTCGGACCGACCGGCGATGTTGCCGGCGATGCCACAGGAGGCGGCACTTCCGCTTCCTCCCACGGAACCTTCCCTAGGTGCGTAACTCCAGCACGTTTAAGACTTTCGAGCTTCTGGACGGCCGCTTTCGTAGCGCGACCTCGGGCAGAATGGGACCTGGAGGGCATGGCGAAGAGTACGGGAGTTAGGAGTTGGGAACGCGGGGACAACTTGTCGTGAGCGAGGTGTGGTCGCTTCAACGACCGTGAAACCGCGCTGTCGGACCTCTGACACCTCAAACGGATTCAGTATAAGGTTTTACAGCCGAGGGGATACCCGGGCACAACACTGCTCGGAGCCCTACGGTCGCTGAAGCAACCACGCCTCGCGTTGGTCATCACGCCGTCGGGCTGCGTCATAGCCTTTCTCGTCTCTTGCCCGCCATCTCTCGCCTTGCCCCACGAAACTCTTGCCCCCATTAATCTCTCCCGACCGCTGGAACGAATTGCCGGTGGCAACTATCATAGGATCGGGGTTTGTTACCGCAAAGCCCCCGCTTATCGAGGGGTCCCAGCGGCGAATATCGAGAGGGTGCATGGGCGTTCCACAGGTTGTCATCGTTGGCCGACCGAATGTCGGCAAGTCGAGTATTTTCAATTGGTTGGCAGGACGACGATTGGCAATCGTCGATCCGACCTCTGGCGTTACGCGCGACCGGATGACGCATCTGGTCGACATTCACGGCCAGTTCGTCGAACTGGTCGACACGGGAGGAATGGGGGTCGAAGACTCCGACAACCTGACTGAGCATATCGAAGAGCAGATCCAAACGGCCATCGACTCGGCCCATGTCATCCTCTTCGTGACCGACTGCCACGACGGCCCGGTGCCGCTGGATCAGGAAGTGGCCAACCGGCTGCGCTACGTCAAGGTGCCCGTGCTTTGCGTGGTCAACAAGGCCGACCACGAAGGCCTCGAACCCCAAGCGGCCGAATTCTATCGCATGGGCCGCAAGATGGTGGTGGTTAGCACCAAGCAGAACCGGGGACGCCGGGAACTGCTCGCCGCAATCGCCGAACGTTTGCCCGACGAAGCCGAACTTACCGAGGAAGTGGAAACTCCTGTGATGAAGGTGGCCATTGTGGGCCGGCGCAACACGGGCAAGAGCACCTTGGTAAACACGCTGGCCGAAGCCGAGCGGATGATCGTTAGCGAGGTACCCGGCACGACCCGCGACAGTGTCGACGTGCGTTTCGAGCTAGACGGCCACAGCTTCATCGCCATCGATACACCCGGCTTCCGGCGGCGCAAGAGCGTGTCGACCGACATCGACTTCTACAGCACGCATCGGGCGAGCCGTAGTATTCGTCGGGCCGACGTAGTGCTGCTGTTCTTCGACGCCAGCCAGCGTATTAGCAAGGTCGACAAGCAGCTCTGCGACTACATTGCCCAGCAGTACAAGCCCTGCATTTTCGTGGTCAACAAGTGGGACCTGTTGGTCAACAGCATGCCCACGGAGAAATGGGTGAACTATCTGCGCGACACGTTCCGCACGATGTGGCACGTGCCGATTGCATTTATCACCGGCCAGACGGGCAAGAACGTGAAGGCCCTCCTAAACCACTCGCAGATGTTGTTCAAGCAGTCGCGCAGCCGGATTGCCACTTCGCGATTGAACAAGCTGGTTCGAGCGGCCATTGAGCACAACCCGCCGCCACTGTTTCAAAACCGCCGTCCGAAAATCTATTACGCCACCCAGGTGGCCGAACAGCCGCCGACAATCGTGCTCTTCTGCAACAATCCGGCGTCGTTGTCGGCCCAGTATCGGCGCTATCTGCTGGGCGTGTTCCGCGACCGGCTCGACTTTGGCGAAGTGCCCATCAAGCTCTACCTCCGCAAACGAGAAAGCACCGACGAGCGGGATGATGTCGACTCGAAGCTGAATAATGAGGAGCTAGAGGCTAGAGACTAGAAGTTAGGGGCTAGAGACAAGGGGCGCGGGGTTTTGGGAAATCGGGAGTGAGAGTGTGCGCCGCCGCTTGCGGCTTCGCACGCCCAACCCCGCAATACCTCGGGAACTATCGTTCCGGGAACCATTGCCCCGGCCATTGCGTAGCAGAAGGAAGAAAACTTGAGCCTTTCTTCAAACCGGAGTGCTTGCCGAGGGCGTCAATTGAAGGACGTCCTAGGCAACCGCACGAGGCGCCCCCGGCGTTTCGTCGGGCGTGCGGACCTCGCGCCACACCGGTTATTCTACCTGGGCAATCATTATGCTTTCCCCCCGCACCACTAGTCTGCGCGCAATGTGCGCGCCTGCTCGGCACAAACGATACAGGGCGATTATGCCTTGTCTGCGGTCTCAGGCGTTGCGATGCGAGCAGCGCCCAGATGCCTGTATCGATTGGATAAAATGGCGACGAAAATTATGCCGTCGTTTTTTTGACCGTTGCCGAAACATGGCCTATGCTTGGGAGTGGCCGAGGCGCTGGACCCGCACTCCGGCCCGCCACCAGGAACTCACCCCACCGATGCGACGCACTTGGTTGCAATGTTTGGCTCCGCTTCGCCCGCCTAAGCGGAGAGCCATTTTGCCGTCAAACGACGCTCCCGCAAACACGGACGACACTATGCGACGAAGGGTCCTGCCCACCATTGCTTCTTTGGTTCTCTCGGTTGCAGCGCTACTTTCGGTAGCCGCGACCGGTCTGGCCCAGCAAGCGACCACGATTTCGATCGCGCCGCGTACGGCTCAGGTCGAGGACCTGCTTCGCGAAGGACGTCGCCTGGAGATTCAGCGGCGCTGGAGCGAGGCGTTGACGCACTACGAAGACGCGGTCCGACAGTATCCGGCCGAATCCAGCTTGCTGCGTCGTTTCGAGAACACGCGTCTACATTACGACCTGGGACGCCGCTACGCCGACCGCAGCTTCGTCGGGTCGATTACCAAGCTTTCCTTGTCCGACGTGTTGGACCTCTATGGCCAAGTGCTCGTGAAAGTGCAAGCGTATTACGTCGAAGAGCCCGACTGGAAAGACGTCGTCGAACGAGGAACCAATAGCTTTGAAGTAGCGCTGAGCGAGTCGACCTTTCTGCAACGCTATCTTCCCCAGCAAGACGGCCCTATGCTCGATAGCTTCCGTGGCGAGCTGCGGCGTACGTTGGGGCCACGCGTTATCCAGACTCGCGACGAAGCTTGCAACACCGTGGCCTACGTGGCCGAGTTGGCCCAGCAGCGGTTGGGTGTACCAGCAACCGCCGTCGTGCTGGAATACCTTTGCGGACTGACCAACACGCTTGATCCTTACTCCTCCTACCTCACGCCCGACCAGCTCAACGAAGTCTACTCGCAAATCGAAGGAAACTTCGTCGGGCTGGGTGTGGAACTGAAAGCCGAGGACGGTAGCCTGTTGATCGTTCGCGTCATCCCGGGCAGCCCGGCCGAAGAGGGTGGTATCCTGTCCGGCGACCGCATTCTGGCCGTCGACGGGCAATCGACCCAGGATCTCTCGGCCGACGCGGCCGCCAACCTGCTGCAAGGTGAAGAGGGCAGCGTGGTGCAACTGACGGTCATCTCGCCGGAGAACTCCTCTCGCGTATTGGTAATTCGCCGCCGCCGAGTCGAAGTGCCCAGCATCGACGACGCCCAAATCCTCGATCCGCAGCAGGGCGTCGCCTACCTGCGTCTGGTCTGCTTCCAAAAGACGACCAGCCGCGACCTGGACGCCGCCCTGTGGCGTCTGCACCGCGAGGGCATGCGTCGCCTGATTATGGACCTGCGTGGAAATCCTGGTGGACTGCTGGTGACGGCCGTGGAAGTGGTCGACAAATTCGTCGAGCGAGGCGTTATCGTCTCCACCCGCGGACGCAGTGCCCAGGAAGACTTCACCTACAGTGCCCATTCGGCAGGCACGTGGCGAGTTCCCTTGGTCGTGCTGATCGACCAGGACAGTGCCAGTGCGGCCGAGATCTTTGCCGGGGCGATTCGCGACCACCGCCGCGGGACGATCGTCGGCGTGCGAAGCTACGGCAAGGGTTCCGTGCAGGGGATCTTCCCGCTGGGCGTGGCCAACTCGGGGATTCGCTTGACCACGGCCAAGTTCTACTCGCCGACCGGCCGGCCGTACAGCCGAGTTGGCGTCGAACCCGATGTCTTCGTCCACGTGGCAGCCAAGCCCACGCAGGGCAGCATGCCGTTGTTGCAGAATGACGACGACGATCCGATGCTGACGGCCGCCGTGCAAGCGGCCACGCGAACCGTGATGCCGCAGTAACCGTCTACAGCACCGGCTGCGGTTCCTGCTCGACTTCGTGCATCAACTCGGCCACTTCCTGGCGACTGCTTAAGTAGTAGCCCACGCCGACCATCGCGATCAGCAGGCAGATCAGCCGATAGGCCAGCGCTACTACCAGCCCTTGGCCCTTGGGAATCATCACACCCGCGGGTACGTGGGTGTAGAGGAATTCGAGCACGAACTCGAACGGCCCCAGCGGCAGGGGCAACACACCGGTCGTCGCACTGACCGGAGCGACCACGAAGTGGCTGGCCAACGAGAGGTCGTCGCCCGGCAGTCCCCGGGCGATCAGATAAACGCCAATCGCGAAGAAGCTGTGCACAAACACGCTCATCGCGGCCGCGATCACGAGCACGTGCGGCTTACGGCGATACATTCGCACCGCGTCGATCAGGCTCTCGAGGATGTGTCCGATCTTGGGAATCCGCCCCAGGGCGTGTGTCACGCGTCCCTCGGTAATGCCAGGAATCAACAGCCCGGCGATTCCCACGGCTCCCAGCGAGGTAAGAATAAACGTGGCTTTGCAGATAAGTTGGATTTCAGGCACGGGCAGTTGATGGAACCCGGTGACCAAGATAGCCACGGTCGCCACGATAAAGAGCATATACAACCCGATGATTCGATCGAGAAACACGGTAGCGACCGCCTGAGGACGGCGTTCGGGATACTTTCGGGCAAGCATCACCGCCTTCAGCAGGTCGCCGCCGACAATGCCTAACGGGGCCAGGTTGAACAGGTAGCCCAAGAAGCCGATCCGCAAGGCATCGCGCAGCGAGAAGGGCAACTCCAAGGCGCAAACCAGGTACCACCAACGGATGAGCGTAATCATCACGGCCATGAAGCAGAAGACCCAAGCCATCGCGAGCATGCCCCAATGCTTGGGTTGATGAACCAACTGCTGGAAGATATTTTCGCCGTTGGCGTTTTGCGTACAGGCGGCGTCCCATACCAAATACGCAATGATGCTCAAGGACAGGGCGACCTTCAGCAGCGTCGTGCCGGCCTTTTTCAACGTTTCACTCCACGAGGGGGCAGGTGCCTGCCATGCGTTTTCGACGGTTACCACAGTCCCAGGCTCCAGGTTACGGCTACGATCCATCCCACCGCACAAAGCTGGCTCGATCGCGAAGTATAAGCGATCTCGACCGGTGAGCCTCCGGTATTGTTCTTGTCGGCCAACCGAAGATAGTTGAGGATGCCGTAAGCCACCAGCGGCATCGATGCCATCTCGCGGCCCGACACGAAGACGTTGGACTCAATACTGTAAAGGGCGTAGGCCAGCAAGGCAACGCCGGCGCAAATCGTGATCGCCTGATCGAGAAAGGCTTGGGTGTATCCCCTCAGGCTTCGACGATGATTGCAGTCCAATCCAGCGGTAAGGTCAGCCCGTCGCTTGATGAACCCCAAAAAGAAGGCCAACGCCGAGGTGCACAGCAGCAGCCAAGGCGAAGCCATCACCGCAACCAACGCACAGCCCAACAGCACCCGAATCACAAAGCCCGAGGCCAGAACAAACACGTCTAACAGCGCTACGTTCTTCACGCCCAAGCTGTAGGCAATGTTGACGATCAGGTAGACTAACACAACGGCTACGGCCACCGGTCGTCCCGTGGCGATGGTCAGTGTCATGCCAGCCAGCAAGAGTATCACGAATTGGGCCACCGCAACCGCAGCAGAAATCTGGCCTGAGGCGATCGGACGCAGCCGCTTCCGCGGATGCTGCCGGTCGGCTTCGGCATCGAATAAGTCGTTGAGCGTGTAGACGGCCGAGTTGATCACGCTGAAGCCCAGCAACCCCAGCAGGAACACCCAAGGACTGAACTCGTAGGGCACGCCTTCATGGTGCAACGAAGCGGCCATGGCAAAGGGCAACGGCACGAGCACGAAGACGTTCTTGACCCAGTCCTTGGGCCGAGCGAGCCGAATCATACCGGCCAGCGTTGCGCCGCTGCGGTGCACGGCTGTGCCCGTGGTGCTGTTGCTTTCTTGCACTACGTTGGCTCCTAAAAATTGATCTTCCGCATCACCAACCGTGGCAGGTTGCGAATCACCAGCATCACCCAACGCCACATGGGCGGAACGTAGATCTCGGGCGTTCCACGATCGATAGCCTTGAGCACCCGGCGGGCGACGTCTTCCGGCTCACCAGCAAACGGTGGTGGCTTCAGTCCCGCGGTCATGCCCGTCTTCACAAATCCCGGCTTCACGCAGACAGTCTTCAGTCCCTGGGCGCGGAATTTGTGATCGAGCCCTTCGAGGTACTGCGACAGCCCGGCCTTCGCTGCCCCGTATAGCACTACTGGCTTCCGTCCCCGATCACCGGCTACACTGCTGAACACACACAACGTGCCGCCGCCTGCGGCCAGCAACCGGCGTCGGGCGGCCTCGCAGAACAGCACGGTATTGGTGAAATCAGCCAACAACACTCGAGCGGCTAACTGCGGATCGTCTTCCAACTGCTGCTGCGTGCCAAACAGTCCGGCGGTGACCACCACGGTGTCGAAGCCATCTAACGCCTCCGCCGCGGCATCCAAGGCCGAATCGAACGACTGCGAATCGAGCAGGTCGCAATGGGCCGTACTCACGGTTCCCTCAGCACGTTGGGTTGCTGGACTGCGAGCCTCCAGGTCTCGTGCAGACCGCTCAAGGTCTTCCGGCTTGCGCCCCAGCAGAAACAGACGATCGCCCCGCCCAACCATCTGCCGGGCCAAGGCACGCCCCATCCCGCTGGTTGCCCCGAATACGACGGCTTTCATGCGGCATCTCCCAAGAGGCGTATCGATTGAGCACTTCGCACTTTACACTCTGGATCCCACTGGCGACGTACGGCGTTGAACTCGGCAAGCCGGGTTTCCATGGCGAGAAAATGTTCTGCCCGCGTGAAGGTGTCTTTGGTCAAATAAATCCGCCCACCTTCGCTGAGCACGAGTTCGTTGAGCTTGTCGACGAAATCCTGGGTGCGCTGTTGTCCGACGATCGGAAAGTCCATGGCGATCGAGATGCCCGGCCGCGGGAAAGAAATCATCCCCTTGCCCTCGGCCCCGCAATCCTTGATCACGCACAAAAAGGCCATGCCGCCGGCCGAGACGAACAGGTCGAGGAACCGTCGGGCAGGGCCGTTGTCGTCGGCATGGGGCAGTACACACTGATATTGGGTGAACCCGCGACGGCCGTAGATCAGGTTCCAATCGTCGATCATGTCCAACGGGTAGAAGAAACTGTCGGGATGAGCGATGCCGATTTTCTTCTTCTGGAAGTGCTTGTGGTAATAAAGCACGTTGAATGCCTTCATGCTCGGCCGACACAGCGCGATGCTGGGAAACTCCATCGGGATGCGGAGCCGCCGTTTGACGGCCGGCGGTTTGGCCGGCGCCTCGGTGGCCGTCGCCCAACGACCTTTCATGAGGATACCGCGACCCAGGCTTTTGCCCCGAGCGAGGCAATCGACCCAGCCGACGGTCATCGGCCACTCGGCCGCCGCCTCTTTCAGGCCCGCCACCATGGCGTCGAGGTGCTCAATCCGCTCGCTCTCCTCGAAAATCCACGGCGAGGGGATCTCCCGCATCCGGAACTCGACTTCCAGGATGTGGCCCGTCAGGCCCATGCCGCCGATAGTCGCCCGAAAAAGCTCCGGCTCGTGCTCGTCAGAACACTCGATGATGCGACCATCGGCAACGCGAAGCTTGAGTGCCGTGACGTGTTCCCCAAAACAGCCATCCACGTGGTGGTTCTTGCCGTGAACATCGGAAGCGACCATGCCGCCGAGCGTAACGTACTGGGTGCCGGGCGAGACGGGCGTGAACCAGCCTTGTCGCAGAAACAGCCGGTTGAGTTCTAACAGCGATAGTCCAGCCTCGCCACGCAGTATGCCCGAGTCGCGGTCGAAGGCGAGGATTCGGTCGGCCAGCGTTGTGTCGACCACCGTATCGCCAGGCTCGGCTGGCAGAGAACTGTCGCCGTAGGAACGGCCCAACCCCCTCGACAAGGTGGCTGTCTCCGTGGCGGCCACCAGATCGGTCGACCGGATCTCTTGCCCATCGACCACCGGGTAGCGTCCCCAGGCAGTCAGCTTGGTTTGAAAGCTCTTAATAGCCATTCCGTCGTCATTCCACAGAGGGGGTCAACACAAGGCGGTGGCGCTTCGCGCAGAATACGGCCATTTACCAGTTCGACCGGTTTATGGCAAGATCGAAGCGGGAATTTATTCCGCTTGGGCAAGCTAGGCGTTCAGCCGCTTTGGCTTCACGGGTGCCAGGGGGCAGCTTGTCTGCCCCTGATCCGACAAGGCAAACAGGCCGCCGCTGGCACTCGTCGGGCAGTCTCAATATGGACAACCACTGGAGAGGACTATTCGTCGCTTGGCAGAAGCCGCCGCAGCTCGGCTGCGATGAAGAATGAGCCGGTGATGCAAATCAGGTCTTCGGGCTGGGCTTCGGCTCGGGCGGCGGTCAATGCATCGGCCGGGCGAAGATAGACAGGAAACTCCTGCCCCGTGATAGATCGAGCGACGGCGGCCAAGTGTTCGGCCGGTACGCCACGCGGGTTATCGGAATATTTCGTCAGCATCACTCGATCGAAGCGGGCGAGCAACGACCGCAACATGCCTTCGATGTCCTTTTCCGCCGTGGTGGCAAAGACCAGCAGCCGTTGCCGCGCGGAAAAACAACGGTCGAGCGTGTCGAGCAGGGCGGCAATCGAGGCCGCGTTATGCGCGACGTCAATCACGATCGCCGGCCGCCGGGCGACGACCTCAATCCGCGCCGGAATATCGACCTGACTGAGCCCCGCACACACGGCGTCGTCCTCGATGACCCAACCCTGACGGCGAAGCTCCTCGACGATGGCGATGGTCACCGCGGCGTTAGCGCCCTGGTGTTCGCCCAGGGGACCGATCGCAAGCCCCTGGTAATGGGCCGCCTCGGGCCGTTCACCAAACCACACATCGAGCGTTCCCTGCTTCGAGCATTCCTCAAGATGCGTGGGCCAGTGGTAGCGGAAGTCGAAGTCGGTCGACCGTTCGATTAAACGGCAACCCTGCTGCTGGCAAATCTCGCGAATCACCGCCTGAGGTTCCAGGTCGATCACGCCACTGACGACCGGAATGCCCGGTTTGATGATACCGGCCTTTTCTCGGGCGATGGCCTCCAGCGTGTTGCCCAACTGTTGCTGGTGGTCGTAGCTAATGCTAGTGATAACACACACACGGGGCTCGCAAACATTGGTCGAATCGAGCCGTCCGCCCAGGCCTACCTCGAGCACGGCAATGTCGACGTTATTCTCGACAAACATCAGCAGGGCCATGGCGGTAGTCAACTCGAAGTAGGTTGGACCGGTCTCGCCCTCGATTGCAGCTTGCGCGTCCATCTCTGCCACGACGGGCCGCAGCCGCTCGGCCAAAGCGGCGAACTGCTGGCCGCTGCAGCACTGGCGGTCGACGACCATCCGCTCTTCGATGCGTTCGAGATGGGGCGAACTGAAGATGCCCGTCCGATGGCCGGCCGCTTGCAGTACGGCGGCCGTCATCGCGGCGGTCGAGCCCTTGCCCTTGGTCCCGGCAATGTGGACGATCGGCAATTTCTGCTGAGGGTTGTCGAGCCGCCGAAGCAGTTCGCGCATGCGGTCGAGCTTGAAGTGCCGTTGCCCATAGGGCATGCTCACCGCCCGCTCATAATCGATCCGCCCGAAGAGAAACGCCCGAGCGTCTTCATAACTGCGGATTGGCGCGTCGTCGGAGGGGAGGGGCATGGGGCTTCGGATTTATGATTGAAGGTTTGGGATTTATGATTGGCAATCAAGGCTTGGCTGCTTCGGCGGCCATGCATACGCCCAACTGCACAATCGAAAACACCATCCTAACGCAACCGATCTACACTGTCCTAGGGACCGGCACGGCGCACGCCCCTCCACTGGGTTGGACTGTGCACCTTGTAACGCCCGAATGATCGTTTTAAGATGACGGTTTTCATCTCTTTCGACAATCATCGAACCTTCCCCAACTTCGTTGCGTATTAGAAATCTGCCGCTACCGGTACAGACTTACCGAGCGACCATCTAAAAGAATAAGATTGCACGATTTTTGGGATACCTGGACTAGCCAGCCCCCCAGAGGCGGTTACGAACCGCCGTAATCCTCTCAGAATCACGCGAACCCGTTTGTCGAGGACACCCATGGATTCGTCGGAAATCATTATCGAAACCCAGAATCTCACGAAGGTCTATCGAGACTTCTGGGGGCGGGAAAAAGTGCGTGCCCTGAAGGCCCTGGACCTCGAGGTCCGCCGAGGCGAGATTTTCGGCCTGCTGGGCCCCAACGGGTCGGGTAAGACCACCACGATCAAGCTGTTGCTGGGCCTACTGTTTCCCACGGCCGGCCGGGCCTTGATCTTCGGCCGCGACACGACCGACGTAACCAAAAACGAACGGCTCGGCTACCTGCCCGAGGAGTCGTACCTCTACCGCTTCCTCAACGCCGAGGAAACGCTCGACTTCTACGGCCGATTGTTCAACATCCCTCGCGCCGTGCGACGGCAGCGAGTTCACGAGTTGATCGACTTGGTCGGCCTCGGCTGGGCCCGCAAACGGCAACTCAAAGAATACTCCAAAGGTATGGTCCGCCGAATTGGCTTCGCCCAGGCGTTGATCAACGACCCCGAACTGATCCTGCTCGACGAGCCGACCAGTGGCCTGGACCCGATCGGCACCCGGGAGATGAAGGACCTGATCCTCAAGCTCCGCGACGAAGGCAAGACGATCGTCATGTGCAGCCACCTGCTGGCCGACGTGCAAGACGTCTGCGACCGGATCGCGATTTTGTACCAAGGCGAGTTGAAAGAACTCGGTCGGGTCGACAGCCTGGTCAAGGTTCGCGATGAGACGGAGATTCGTGCCAAGGGACTTTCGGAAGCGGCCCAGAAAGAGATCGCCGAGGTGATCGAACGTCACGGCGGCGAAACGCTTTCGATCGGCAACCCCACCACCACGCTCGAAGAACTGTTCGTACGAATCATCCGCGAGAGCCAGGCACATCCCGGCCGGCGTGTCCGCGGCGTGGAGAGTGACCAGGGCAATGGTTCAGACTCCGAGAGTGCCTCGGGTGCCGAAGCGTCGAAGGTGGAGGGTGCGTAGCCGATGTCTGTCGAAAACATTGTTGAGTTACTCCCCTTTCGCGAATGGTTTTCCCAGGCGGCCATCGAGTGGCTGGTGATCGTGGGCTTCGCGGCCGTGGGCATGCTGTTGGTCGCGCTGGTGGTCTGCCTTATCCGGATGGGCCCTGTAGCGGCTTTCTCCTCGCTAGGACGCACCCTGACGGCCGGGCTGGTCGACTTGGTGCGAATGTCTCCGCGCCGCGTGCTGGCCATGAGTTGGCTGGCCGTTAAAGAATCGATCCGGCGCCGGGTGGTGGTCGTGTTTGCGATCTTCATTCTGATACTACTTTTTGCCGGCTGGTTCCTCGATCCCAGCAGCAGTCAGCCAGCCCGGTTGTATCTGAGTTTCGTTCTCACGGCGACCAGTTATCTCGTGCTCCTGCTCGCGTTGTTCCTCAGTGCGCTGAGTCTGCCGGCCGACATCAAAAACAAGACCTTACACACAATCGTCACCAAACCAGTACGCCCGAGCGAGATCGTTTTGGGGCGTATTCTCGGCTTCGTGGCGGTGGGCACTCTGCTGTTGGCCATCATGGGACCGATCAGCTACGGTTTCGTCGTGCGAGGGCTTTCGCACACCCACCAGCTTACGGCCGAAAACCTGCAACCGATCCAGCGGGGAACCACCGGCGAGATGGCCGGTTTCAAGGGCCGAACCAGCGAAGTCCGCAACCACACCCATCAAGCCACGATCGACGAAAACGGCAACGCCTGGGTCTCCACCGAGCAAGGCCACAAGCATGAGCTCACCGTACACCGCTCGGGCGACAAAACGACCTACGAATTGGGCCCACCCGAGGGAATGCTCGTTGCCCGGGTGCCCATCTACGGAAAAATTCGCTTCAAGGACCGTGCGGGAAAAGACGCCGAGAAGGGCGTAAACGTGGGCGATGAGTGGACCTACCGAAGCTTCCTGGAAGGTGGCTCCAACGCAGCCGCGGTGTGGACTTTTAGCGACGTCACGCCGGCCCGTTTCCCCGAAGACAAGTTCCCGACCGGGCTTCCGCTGGAACTGAACATCGAAGTCTTCCGCACGCACAAGGGCGATATGTCGGACCCCGAAAAGGTACCCGGCATTCTCGGTAGCATTTCGCTTCGCAACCCGAAGACGGGCGAAACGGTCGACGACGTGCGGATCTTCGAAGCTCGGGACTTCGCCACCGACACGCAGTATATCCCCCGCAAGATCGAAACTCCCGATGGCAAAACCATCGATCTGTTCAAGGATCTGGTGGCCGACGGCAAGTTGGAGGTGTCGTTGAAGTGTGTACCGCGAGCGCAATACTTTGGTGCGGCCCAGGCCGACGTGTACCTTCGGGCGAACGACGCCTCGTTCGCGATAAACTTCCTGAAGGGCTACCTGGGCGTCTGGCTGCAAATGGTGGTGGTCATCGGTATTGGCGTGATGTTCAGCACCTTCCTCAGCGGTCCCGTGGCGATGATTGCCACGCTGGGCGTGTTGATCGGCGGTTTCTTCACCGATTTCATGTCGCAGTTGGCCAGCGGTGAAGCGATGGGAGGCGGACCGTTCGAGTCCGCCATCCGTCTGGTAACGCAGGAAAACATGGTGAGCCCTTTAGAGCCTGGTCTGCAAACCAACATTGCCCAAATGCTCGATACCTGGACCAGCTACCCCATGGCGGCGGCGGCCGCCGTGCTTCCGAAATTCGGCACCTTCGACTTCTCTAGTTACGTGGCCTACGGCTTCGACATCTCGTCTGGCCTGATTCTCCAGTGCCTTTGTCGGGCGTTGGCTTTTCTGGTCCCCGTCTTTATTGCGTCTTACTTCTTCTTGAAGACGCGTGAGGTAGCGCGATGAACCCCAAGAGCTCATTTCAACACAAGATCTACTATCTGGTGGCGATCGCGGTGTTGCTGGCGATTCTCAGTTTCCTGGGACGTCCCGCGACGCGTGCCGGCAAAGACGGCCAGGGCAGCCCAGGCGGAATCCTTGCCCAGGCACGCCAGGAGAATCACCTCAGCCAGTCGCAACTGGGTGAGATCGACCCGACCAGCGAAACCATCAAGCTGGCCAGCCTGGGGATGCGAGGTGTCGCAGCAAACATCCTCTGGACCAAGGCCAATACGTACAAGAAAAAGAAAGACTGGACCAACCTTTCGGCCACGCTGGAACAGATCACCAAGCTGCAGCCCAACTTCATCTCGGTCTGGCGATTTCAGGCGTGGAACCTGTCCTACAACGTGTCGGCCGAGTTCGACGACGTCCGCCAGCGATACCGTTGGGTGATGCAGGGGATCGATTTCCTCAAACGGGGCACCGCCTACAACGAACACGAACCGCGTCTGGTGTGGGACATCGGCTGGTTCATCAGCCAGAAACTGGGCCGCGCCGACGAGCGACTGCAATTTCGCCACCTGTTCAAGGAAGACGACGCGTTCCACGGTTCGCGTCCCGGCGTTCAGCGAGACAACTGGCTGGTCGGCAAGGAGTGGTTCCAGAAGGTCGTGCAGATGGTCGACGACTTGGGCGCCTCGATGCAGGGTCTTAGTCCGCTGATCTTCCGCAGCGACCCGGCCATGTGCCAGATGAACTACGCCGGAGCCCTGCAAGACGACGGCGTCTTCGGCGAAAGATCGGAGCGTGCGTGGAAAAAGGCTGCCGCCGAGTGGAACCGCTACGGCGACACCGAAATCCCGACCAGCTACGGCACAACCATTCGCCTCAATGAAGGCGAACATTTTCAAGAGTTGGCCAAGCAGACCGTCGACAAGCTCAACAACCTAGAGCCCGGCTTGCGCGAAAAGATTGTGGAAGAAAAGCGAGCCAAGTTGACCACTGCTCAACGTCAGGCCCTCGACACGCCGGCCGCCGATCGTTCGACGCAGGAACACGAATTGGCCGCCGAGGCCGAGAAGAAACTCAAGGTCACCCACGAAGAAGTGGCCGCCCGGCTCAAGGGAGAGAAGCGAGCCGAGGCCTTCAAACTGGCCAAAGAGGCCAGCGAATACGAAGAGAAAGCCCGTATTATCGACCGTTATCGCCAGATCGTGAACTTCGAATTCTGGCGACTGCGTGCCGACATGGAGCAAGACTCCGACACCCTGGCTGCCCGCGAGGCCATTTACCAGGGTAACCAAGCGTTTCAGGTGGAAGCCGATTTGGGTAAGGCCAAACAGAAATACGACGAAGGCCTTCAGTCGTGGCGCAAGGTGCTCGACAAGAATCCTGAGCTGGCACAAAACGAGACTATCCGCGAGGAGCTTCAAGAGATCGCCGACCACTATCGCCGCATCCTGGAAGTCCGCGACCAGCCGTTCCCTAAGGACTTCATTCTGAAAGACATCCTCGGCCCAGCCAAGACGGAACAGCAGTAGGGCAGGGGATCAGGGGTTAGATTAGAGATGGGCGTCCGCGGAGAGAACGAGGCATGGTCGCGTCAGCGACCATGCCCAATACGCGCACAATCCGTGCGCGTCACTCGCAGGGCGTTTAGTCGGCTTGCGGCTGCTTGCGAAAATACCTGCGGACAAACAGCAGGTACCCGACAAAAAAGATCGCCCCGCCGACGATGAAGATCATCATCACCGGACGTGTGGTAACGCCCATCTGCTCGATGACTTTCAACTGTTCCGGCGGCATGTTCATGCGCCGATACACAGTTATCAGGTCGTTGGTCGCAAAGGTAATGGTACTGGATAGCGACCAAAGCAGAACCCACGCGAAGGTGATCCACCAAGCCGTGGGCTTCAGTTGATAGAGCCCCCGCAATAGATAAAGAAACAGGGCCCCGTTGACGAGCCAAACCACCGCGCCCGGCCAACCCGTCAGGATGGTTCCGAACAGCGGGATGATGAAATTATTGAACGGCGTCGTCGCGGTGGCGAACAGGCCCCAGACCATCAGTACGCACAGCCCCAGCACGGGCAAAGGACAACGATCGGTCCAGCGAACCGTGGGGTCTTTCAGCTCACAGGTGGCCTTCACGTGCCGGCTTTGGTAGAAGACGACGAAGGCCAGCGGCAGAAAGACGTAGATGCACATTACCATGCCGCCCATGACGAGCAGTATCGTGGTAAATGTCGAGCTTGGCAGCCCGCCTTGCTGTTGGGTCATCTGCCGGTAAAAAGATGGCATCATGAAACCCCAAGCGATCATGCCCGCAACACCACAGATGAGCCACAGCCAGGCCAATACCAGGGTGAGTGCCCTGGCCCACCGCCGAGCCAAAAACGAACCAACCCCCAGCCAGATTAACACCACGGCGAGGATGCCATACATCAGCAACGCGGGCACCATCGATCGCATGGTCATTCCGGCTGCCGGAGGAGCCATCGTCATGCTGAGCAACATAAAGGGTACCAACAGGGCGGAAAGCGCGCCCATGATGATTTGCAGCAGTCCATAGAGCATCAGCCCCAGGCTGCGGTCTTTGAAGTCGCCCTGATCGGCCGGCATGTCCGGCGAGGCCGAAGTGGCCTCAGTATGAGGAGCGTCGTAGGGGTTTTGCGACATGGACTCTTCCTTCTTTCGTTGGCGATCATTCACGCAAATGCATCCCTGGCATTGAGGGCTCAGCCTGAGGTCTTGGGCCGAGAGCAAGCGATGGGGGTGCCGTTCAGTTGCCAGGAATAGCAGTTCCACCCCAGCCAGTATTGGCCCAATTGGCGCATCATCTCGTTGAACTTGGCGAACCCCACCGGTTTCACCAAGTAGCTACTGGCACGGTAGGCATAAGCCTGGGCGATATCGTTGTTGGCTTCCGAAGAGGTCAGCACGACGACGGGTATCTCGCGGAGACTTTCCGTTTCTTTGATCGTCCGCAGCACCTCGAGGCCGGTAACCTTGGGGAGCCGCAGGTCGAGCAAGATAAGATCGGGGCGAGGGCTTCGATCTTCGGGGGCATAGGGTCCTCGCCGAAACAGGTAGTCGAGCGCTGCCTGCCCGTCTTCCACGAGATACACCTGATTCGTCACTTCCCGCTTCTGAAGCGTTCGCTTCACAAGATGGGCATGATCGACATTGTCCTCAATATGCAGGATGACGATTGGTTGCGTTAGCATATCTTTTTGCCCCTTGTGTATTAAATGAATCATGGGCGACCGATGGAAGCCCATTTGCCGGACACTCACACGCGGTTAACCGTTCAATAAATAGGCAAACATCAACAACAGCCTTTGCCGTTAGAGTTTGGCAACGCGGCGGGAACCGTAAAGCAGAAGGTGGCCCCGCAGCCCTCGCCTTCCGACTCCACCCAAATGCGTCCCCCATGCACTTCGACAATCCGTTTGGCCAAAGCGAGCCCGACGCCCGTTCCCTCCCTTGCCTGGTCGAGCTGCTCGAACAGGCCGAAGATCTTCTCTTGGTATCTCGCATCCACTCCCGCGCCGTTGTCGCGAACGGAAATGAGCGTATCTTTCCCGCGCGATTCGGCCGTGATGTCGATTTGCGGCCGAGGTTGATCGCCCATATATTTCACGGCGTTGTCGATGAGATTCAGCAAGACCTCAACCACACGCGGCCGGTCGACAAAGACGACCGGCATGTTGGGAGAAACGGTCACGCAAATCCCTTTGGCCAAAATCTGGCAGGAGACAGCCTCCAACGCTTCCGTAACGAGAAGGTCGAGCGGCACTTCCTCTGGCGGGTTGATCGGCCGTCCGGCTCGCGACAATTCGAGCAACTCTCGCAGCAGCCGATCCATGGTATCGGCCGCGTTGCTGATCCGGCGTGAGTCGTCCTCGACGGTGGCATAATTGCCGTTTGCCAGATCTTCCTGCAGCAAGCCGAGGTAGCCCTTGATGGTAATCAGCGGGGTCTTCAGGTCGTGAGACACCGTGTAGGTGAAGCGTTCCAGCTCGGCGTTGCGGGCTTCCAACTCGACAATCAGTTTCTCCCGCTCTTTTTGGATTTGTTTGCGTTGCTGGATTTCGGCTTCCAAGTTCGCTGTGCGCTCTTTCACGAGGAGTTCGAGCTGCTGTTGATATCGGCTCAATTCGTCTTGGGCGCGTTTTTGCTCCAAGACTTTTTTCACCGTGGGGGGGAGCATGACAAGATAGTTCCCCTCCGGGTCTTTGATTAAGTAATCGCCGGCTCCCTCTTTCATCGCTTGAACGGCGGTTCGTTCGTCTCCGGTTCCGGTCACCACGATGATTGGCGCATCCTTGAACTCGGTCAGTAATTCGAGACAGGTTCCATCTCCAAGCTGGTAATCGGACACAACGATATCGAATGATTTGTCAGACAGAAGTTGCTTTGCTTCCTGCAAAGAATCGGCACAATCGTAATGGTAGGGGAACCCTCCCTGCTGGATGAACCTCTCGAATGCCATCCGGTCGACAGCATCGTCCTCGACAAGGAGCATACGAATCCTATCTATCTCCATGATCGCCTTCCTAGTCGGGGAATTCACTGAGGGTCCAGTACAGATCGATGGTACGCACCACCTCGACGAACTGCTTATAGTCTACCGGCTTGAGCATAAAGCCGGCGACGCCGAGGCAAAAGCTCTCGATCTTGTCTTGCTCTTCTTGCGACGTGGTTAAGACAATTACGGGTATGCGCTTCAGGCGTTCCTCTTCCTCGGCAATCGCTCTTAAAAACTCGATGCCGTTCATCTTCGGCATATTGAGATCCAAGAGGATAATCCCCGGCTCTTCGGTTTTGGGGTCCTTGAGAAATTCAAGTGCTTCTTCGCCGTTGGCACACACATCGACGCGGTTGACCACGTGAATTTCTTTCAACGCGCGGCAGACGGTCATCTGGTCGATTTCGTCGTCTTCGACAAGGAGGATCGGCTTGGTCGTTTTCATGACAACGATTCCTTGGGGAGAGTGAAGAAGAAGGTGCTTCCTTGGCCGATCTCCGATTCCAGCCACACTTGTCCTCCGTACAACTCAATGCTTTTTTTGACCACCGCAAGCCCCACGCCGGTGCTCTCTTGTTGGTCGCGTGGCGCAAGTGTCTGGAAAATTCCAAAAATCTTTTCGCGGTACTTCAGATCGATTCCCGGACCGTTGTCGCTCACCCAAAACCGCCAGAAATTCCCCTGATCTTCGCAGCCAATTCTAACCAGCCCTTGTGGTTTGTCCATGAACTTCATCGCGTTGCTCAATAGATTCTGAAACACCTGCTGGATTCGTGTACGGTCTGCGGAAATCGTGGGCAACTCGGTTTCGATGGCAATTTCGATGTGCTCTGGGGGAGCCAGCGATTCTATCACTTCGGAGACCAGGGCACCGAGGTCGATTGCTTCGTTTCTTCGTCGAACGCGCCCCACGCGAGAGTAGGCAAGTACCCCATCGATCAGGGCATACATCCGTCTGACTCGGCCGAGCATCAGGTCGATCTTGTGCCTGCCGTCGTCGTTGAGAGCATCCGCGTAGTCTTCGGCGAGCCACTGGGCAAGTTGCCCCACGCCACGTAAAGGGGCTTTCAGGTCGTGGGAAACCACATAGGCGAACTCGCTAAGGTTCCGGTTGGCCAGTTCAAGTTGCTCGGTCCGTTGGTGGACACGATGCTCCAACTCGGTGTTGAGCTTAAGGATCTCCCGCTCGGCGTTTTTGCGATCGGTAATGTCCTGAAAGGTTTCCATGGCCCCGATAATGTTCCCATCGTAATCCCGCAACACGGCCGCTGTAAAAAAGAGCCACTTGCCGACGCGTGAGAAGAAGTCTTCGGCTTCATAGGCACCGGTTTCTTCCACCCTTCGTAAACCCTTTCCTTGGTAATAGGCCTGTATCTGTTGATCGTCAGCACCGTCCACCAGTAGATCGATCAGTCCTGGTCTTGCGTGCGTATAAAAGACTCTCCACAAATCCAGAGTACTGCCTATTTCACCCGCTGGGACACCAATCAGAGTTTCGAAGGCCTTGTTCCAGTGGGTGATAGTGTGGTTGGTATCGATGATGAGTGTTGGAATCGTACTCCCGTCGATAATCTGCAATAATCTCTCTCGGCTTTCACGAATTACCTTTTCGGCTTCTTTGCGCTCGGTAATGTCTAATGAGGCACCGGTGTAATACTCGTGACCCTTTTCATCTCGCCACAGAAACGCCGACATCAATACCTCAAACGTCGAACCGTCCTTGCGCCTGGCGGTAAACTCGATCTCGCATCCTCCCTCTCGCTTCAAGGTCGCGATGATCCTTTCGGGAATCGTCGGGTCCTGGCAGTGTTCGGCGGGCGAGGTGCCGACGATTTCATCGAGACTATCGTACCCCCACATGTCCAGGTAGGCCTTGTTGGCGTACACAAAACGACCGTCCTCGCTGATGATACTGAAGCCGTTGAGCGAATGCTCCAGTGAGTCGGTCTTGAGTTTCAGTTCGTCTTCGGCACGTTTTCTATCGGTGATGTCGGCAATGAACCCTTCGAGGATTGCAACACCATCCTCGGTCGTGTCGACTTGCCGCCCTTTCTCCCAAACCCATTTCTCCTCGCCCGACCGGGCCACGATCCGATAAATGAGCGTAAACTGCTCGCCTGCGGCAATGGCGTCCGACACCACCTCGCCAATGGCCCTTTGGTCCTCGGAATGGATGAGGGCGGCGTACGAGGTATCGCGGCTGAAGGCCAACGCATCGGGTTCGTAGCCGGTGAGTTCCATACAGCCTTGGCTGAGAAATAGCATTGTCCAGTCGGGATCGTTGAGGCACCGGTAAGCCATGCCGGGGAGGTTACCCATCAGTGTGGCCAACATGCGTTCGCTCTCGCGCAGAGCCTCTTCCGCACGCCGGCGCTCGGTAATATCTTCCCCGTAAGCCTGGATAGTGAGCAGTCGTCCTCGCTCGTCGCAAATGGCTCGATTCGTCCAGCGATGGTAACGCACCGATCCCATGGCATCGATGGCCCGATGTTCATGGACCAGGAGAGGATTATGGGCGCTCAGACGAGCCAGGTTGGAGCGGACCAGTTCGCGGTCTTCTTGGGGGATAAGTTCGAAGAAATCATGGCCAACGAGTTCCTCCCGCGATTTGCCGAAGTAGCGGCAGTATTGATTGTTGACAAACTCGATGATTCCATTGAGCTGATTGCGGCAAAGCATGCCGGGAAGGTCTTCCACAACCGAACGAAACTGGGCCTCGCTCTCTTGCAGCGCTGCTTGGGCGCGTTTCATTTCGCTGACATCGATTCCCATGCCTATCACGTGAGGAGCATCGTCAACCATCATGCGAACGCCGGTGAAGTAATACGGCGTAGAGTGTCCGTCCTTGGAAAGGATGTTCGCTTCGGCAATGACTTGACCAGCCTCGAAAGCCTCCTCGAATGCTTCCATGATCCTGGGATGGTCTTCCTCGGCAAAGAGTTTCCGCGGATGAGTTCCCCGCAGTTCTTCGTCCGAGAAACCCGTCACCCGTTCCAACTCACAGTTCCATCGCAGGAGTTCGCCTTGGCGATTGTAGAGGCAAAACACCGAAGGAAGGCTATTGAGGACCGTCTCTGAGAAGGTCTTTTCCCGCAACAGGGCTTCTTCGGCCCGTTTGCGGTCGGTGATATCGGGAAACACGGCAATTGCGGCCACCGTTTCTCCCTCGGCGTTTTTTACCGGAGCGGCGTTGGCCAAAATCCAACGCTCTTCACCGCCGGAACGACGAATGATGACATCAACGTTCCGACAGGTCCGGCCGGTCTGCAAAGCCTGCGCCAGCGGAAGGTCCTCGGCAGGGAAAGGGGTTCCGTCGGCGTGGAATGTCTGCCAATTTTGCGAGTGCGATTCGAACGAAATGTCGACCAACGGCTCCGCAGCGCCCCCCCGAATCTCCAGAGCCGCCGAGTTAGCCATACGGATCCTACCGTCCGGCGCATCGGCAATGATAATCCCGGCCGGCGACTGCTCGATGGCTGCGGCAAGCAGGGCCTTGGTTTCAGCCAGTTCGTCTTCTGCCCGTTTTCGTTCGGTAATGTCGTGAGAGATGATCTGAACCGCATAGATGTTGCCATTGGCATCAAACACGGGATGATCCATTGACAAAAGCCATCGGTCCCCGCTGGGGAACTTCACTAAATCCTCATGTTCTACCGAGAGACCTGAGTCGATCGTAGCCCGAATTCGTTCGGCATATACGTGACCTTGGTCCGGATGAAGTTCGACCAATGACTTGCCAACAAAATCTTCCGGCGAGCCGCCCAAGCTCTGGGCAGCCATGTTGTTCAGCATCAGGAAGACTCCGTTGCGATCGAAAACCGCAACAAAGGCCCCCGCATTCTCGAAGAGAAGCCGATACCGTTGCTCGCTATCGCGCAACGCCGCTTCGGCTTGTTTGCGATCGCTGATGTCGTGGCTGATAACTTGGGAGGCGAAAACGTTGCCCTCCGTATCCCGCAGGGGATGGAACAACGACATAAGCCACCGATCCCCGGCGGGGAATTTCACCAAATCCTCGTATTTTGTCGAGACACCCGAGTCGATCGTAGCACGAATTCGCTCGGTATATTCGTGACCTTCGCCCGGATGAAGTTCGGCCAAGGATCTGCCAATAAAATCTTTTGGCAAACCGCCCAGATTCTGGGCAGCCACGTTGTTCGTCATCAGGAAAACTCCGTCGCGATCGAAAACCGAAATGAGGACCCCTGCATTTTCAAAGAGGAACCGATACCGTTGCTCGCTCTCGCGCTGCGCCGCTTCGGCTTGTCTCTGTTCGGTGACATCGGTACACACGCCAACAAGCCTGCAAGGTTTACCACTGCCATCGAAAACCGTTTTGCCTTTGAGGGTCCAGTGTCGATGATTTCCCTGTTTGGTAGAGATACGGTATTCGACGGGCTCTGGAAGAACGTAGGTTTCCTGGTAACGCTGTATCACCTGCTCTATGAGCGTCTTATCATCTGGATAAATCGACTGACGCCATGCCCCAAACGTGTGCGGAAATTCACCCAGTTCGTAACCTAGCGCCGCGTCGATGTCGCCGAACCATCGCAGTTCGTCGGTGGTGAAGTCCCATTCACAGATCAGATCACTGGCCGTCTGTGCAGCCAGGCGAAAACGCTCTTCGGCCTCGCGTAAGGCATCGTCCGCCTGCTTGCGCTGCGTGACGTCGAGACAGAGGCCCGCCATTTCGACCGGTTGCCCCTGTTCACTCCGAAACACCGTTCCCCGGATCTCGACCCAAGCCGCTTGGCCGTCGGCCCGGACAATCGGCTGCTCGTAGAGCATCTCGTCTCCTTCGCTTGAGGTCTCCAGGAACGTACGAACATACTCATTTATCCCGTCGCGGGCCTCCGGTGGCGCAAAGGCGGCGTACGCCTCGTAGGTACCCTCGAACTGCCCCGGCTGCAGACCAAAGATTCGCTCGGTCTCGGGCGACCAAGTGACGACGTCGTTTTGAATGTCCCACTCCCAGGTGCCCATCCGGGCGCCTTTCAGGGCATAATTCAGCCGATCGGTGCTCGCCCGCACTGCCTCCTCCGCCTGCTTGCGCTCAGTAATGTCCCGGACGAAAACGCAGCTGAGTTCTTCTCCTCCCACCTCCAGGTAATTACTCCGTACTTCCACGGGAAAAGTACTGCCGTCTTTCCTCCGGTGGCGCCTCTCGAAAACTTGCTGCGGCCCGTTCCGCTTCAACTCCTCCCACAATTTCTGTCCCGTTTCCATGTCGAGATCTGGATCGATGTCGAGCACTCCCATTTGCAGCATTTCTTCTTCGCTATAGCCCAGAAGCTCACAAGCGGCCTGATTCACGTAATAGAAACTGCCGTCGGCGCTTATCCAGTGTACCGCGTCGGCCGCACGATCCACCGACGCCTGAGTCATCTGTAGTCTCTCTTCGGTTCGTTTGCGCTCCGTGATATCGCGAGCAAACCCCAGAATATGACGTCCCGCCGGAAGGTCGACGGGACTCAGGTTGACTTCGATATCGGTCAGCGTACCGTCGGCCCGTTGGTTCCGCCACTCGAAGCGTTGGGGCTGGCCCTCCACGACCAGGCGGATCAATTCGCCGGCCTTTTCCTTCGAATCCCGCCCGTCGGGCTGACGCGGAGGCGCGAAATCGATCGGCGTTCGGCCGAGGATCTCCTCCTTGGATGCTCGCACCATCGCCTCCGTTGCCGGGTTGCAGTCCACGTAATGCCCGTCTTTTATCAGGAAGACGCCGTCGCGGGCGACCTCGAAGATCGCCCGATAGCGAGTTTCACTCTCTTGCAGGGCTTCTTCCGCCTGCTTGCGCTGCGTGATGTCGCGGGCGAAGGCGAAGTTGTACTCTCTGCCGCCGAACTCGACGTAGTTGGTCCGTATCTCCGCGGGAATGATCCGTCCGTCTTTCGTTTGCAGACGCGTTTCAAAAAGCAAGTGGCCATGCCGCTTCAACCTTTCCCAGTATCCTTTCCATGTTTCCTCGTCGTAGTTCAAATCGATGTCGAATACTCGTAACCGCAGTAGTTCTTCCTCGCTGTAATCCAAGCATTCGCAGGCGGCACGGTTGACGTATTCGAATGTGGCATCGGGACGAACCCAGAAAAGCGCGTCGGCTGCGTTATCCGCCGCCGCCTGGGTCATCCGTAGCGCCTCTTCGGTTCGCTTGCGCTCGGTGATGTCGCGTAGGATCGCGTGGAGGTGACGTCCCGACGGCAGGTCCACGTGGTTCAGCGCGATTTCGACGTCGATCAACGTACCGTCGAGCTGTTGAGTCTTCCATTCGAAATGGTGGGAGTGGCCGTTCAAAGCCAAGTCAATGTTTTCGTGAGACGCCTCCTTCGATTCACGCCCATCGGGCTGGAATGGTGGCGAAAAATCGCCGGGAGTTCGGTTAAGGATCTCCTCCTCGGACGCCCCAAACAACCTCGTCATCTCCGGATTGCATTCCACGAACCGATCATCCTTCATAAGCAGGATGCCATCCTTTGCGGTCTCGAAGATCGCCCGATAGCGGGTTTCGCTCTCTTGCAGGGCTTTTTCCGCTTGGCGACGTTCCGTGATGTCGCGGGCGAAGGCGAAGTTATACTCCCGGCCGCCGAACTCGACGTAGTTGGTCCGTATTTCCGCGGGAATGATCCGCCCATCTTTCGTCCGCAAACGTATCTCGAAAAGCAGGTGGCCATGCCGCTTCAACTCCGCCCAGTATCCCTTCCACATATCCTCGTCGAAGTCCAGATCAATATCGAATACCCGTAGCTGTAGCAGTTCTTCCTTGCTGTATCCCAAGGAGTCGCAGGCGGCACGGTTGACGTACTCGAATGTGGCATCGGGACGAACCCAGAAAAACGCGTCGGCCGCGTGATCCACGGCCGCTTGGGTCATCCGCAGTCTCTCTTCGGCTTGTTTGCGCTCCGTGATGTCGCGGCAGAACGAACAGTGCAGTTCTCGGTTCCCCATCTCCACGCGACAGGCGCGGACCTCAACTGGAAAGGTACCACCATCTTTCCTGCGGTGACGGGATTCCATAAGCCGCTCGCCGACACGCTGCACCTCCGCCCAACTGTTGATGAACGGTTGCTCGCCGGAATCCGAGGCGACATTGATGTCGAACACTCGCAGTTGCAGCAGTTCCTCCTTGCTGTAACCCAACGAGTTGCAGGCGGCCTGGTTGACGTACTCGAATGTGCCGTCGGGACGAACCCAGTATACTGCGTCGGCCGTAGTATCCACCGCCGCCTGGGTCATCCGCAGCGATTCTTCGGCACGTTTACGTTCCGTGATGTCGCGGCAGAACGCACAGTGCAGCACTCGGTCTCCCATCTCCAGGTGCGAGACACGTATTTCAACAGGAAAAATGCTGCCGTCTTTCCTCCGGTGACGCGATTCTAGAAACCGCTCGCCGGTACGCTTCACTTCCACCCAACTGGCGGCGAACGCCCGCTCGTCAAGATCCGCGTCGATGTCAACCACTCGCAGTTGCAGCAGTTCCTCCTTGCCGTAGCCCAAAGCATCGCAGGCGGCCTGGTTGACGTAGACAAAAACTCCGTCGGAACCGTACCAGTATAGGGCGTCGGCCGCGTGATCCACCGTTGCCTGGGTAAGACGCAATGTGGCTTCAGCCGCCTTTCGCTGCGTAATGTCTTCGACCACCTCAATGAAGCCCGAGATGGTGCCGTCGGGTTCACATACCGGAAACGCCTGCAAACGAACGTCAAAGCGGCTGCCGTCGTCGCGGACGCCTTGCGTCTCCACCTCTGCTTTCTGCCCCGTGGCCATGGCAACAGTGCCTGGGCAATGCGGACAGATATGCCCACGTTTTTCGAACTCCTCGTGACACTTCCGGCCGATGAACTCGCTGCCCGGCTTCTCGAACATCCCCCCCTGTCTCAGGTTTGTCGTTACGACCTCGTGGTCCGCATTGATCAGGGTGATTCCCAGGTCAATGTTTTCCACCAGAACGCGATATAGTTCTTCCTTTTCGCGCAGTTCTCTTTCTGCCGCCAGTCGTTCCGTGACGTCGCGTGCCGAAACGACAACAAAAGAAGCACCGCCGGTGGTCACTTCGCGCATGGCCAATTCGGCCGAACGACGACGGCCGTCGGAAGCCACCAACTCGATGGTCAAGGCCGTCGAACCACCCGCTTCATCGCCAACCTCTCGTAGCGCCGCGGCCACGGCCGGCCGCTGTTGTTCGTCGAATATCTCCACAAATGGAGTCTCAAGCAACGATGCCCGCTCGTGTCCCAATTGACTACAGGCAGTCTGGTTGACATCGCAAATCCGACCAGTCGTCAAGTCAAGAACAAACAGCAGATCGGAACTCATATCCAAGAGCGACCGGAACCGCTCCAGTTCGGTCAGACGCTCGCGCAACGACGAATAGTGGCTCTTGTGAACCGAATCCGCCCCGAGGCCGAGAATCGCATCTCGCCTCGCTACCCAATCGTCTCCCAAGGGCAGATCGCTATTCGGCGAGTGATCCTTATCAGAGGGATTCTTCATAGATCACCTCAATGTCACGGTGTTTGGGCAACCGCGGATTGGTGAGCATGCAGGGGTCTTCCATCGCAAACCGCGAGAGTTCGGGAATCTCGGAGCGGTGAACGCCCTTGGCGCCCAACGTGTCACATATTCCGGCGGCTTCTCGAAGTCGTCGGATTTCGCCGAGGATCGCCTGTTTCGCCTCCTCGGCGTTCATCTTGCAGAGGTCCATGCCCATTGCTTCGCCGATGCGCCGGTAGCGCTCGGCCGCCTCGGGAAAGTTGAACGCCACGACGTGATCGACAAGCATCGCGTTGCACTCACCGTGAGGCAGATCCAACGCCCCGCCCAGGCTGTGGGCCATGGCGTGAACGCCGCCCAGGCTGGCGTTGGAAAACGCCAGGCCAGCCTGCAGCGAGCCCAACATCACCCGGGCACGTTTCGGCACGTTGTCGGGATCAGCCAAGCAATCGAGCAAACTGCTCGACACCAAACGAATGGCTTCCAGGGCATGGGTGTCGGTGATGGGCGAATGCCCCGAAGAGACGTACGCTTCGACTCCATGAACCAGGGCATCGATCCCGGTGCAGGCGGTAAGCCACGGGTCCATGGTGGTGAGCGTTTGGGGATCAATCAACGATAAATCGGGCACCACGGCTTTGCTAATGATGGCCAATTTACGATGCTGTTCCCCGTCCATGATAATGGCGAACTGGGAAACGTCGGCCGCGGTTCCACCTGTCGTGGGCACGCAGATCAAAGGCGGCATGGGCATCGCGATCCGGTCCACGCCGGCGAACTCGATGATCGGGCGGCCGTTGGAAACTACCACCCCGATCCCCTTCGCACAGTCGAGAGGACTGCCTCCGCCAACGGCGATCAGACCGTCGCATTCTTCGCGGCGCCAGACCTCGGCACCGGCCATCACTTCCGCTGCACGAGGGTTCGACGTAACGTCGCGGAAGAGAGCCGATTTGAGACCCACCTCCTCGAAATCGGCCATTACCCGGTCGGTCCAGCCAGCAGCGATCACGCCCGGATCGCTGACCACGAGCACCTTGTTTACCCCCAGCTTCTTGGCATATTGTCCTGCAAGTTCCAACGCCCCTTCGCCAAAAATAAACTCCGGAGCAAGGAATTTCCGCAGTTCGCTTCGGCTACGCGGTGTCATGGTTATCGCCCTCGCAACTATCGGGAAGAAGTCCCGGTAGTCCTTCGATAGCTACCACGTACTTGTCTTCCTGGCGAGAGCGACGAGCCAGCGTCGCGGCCTGCGACGCCCCACCAAAGACCTACATGCCCCGAGTGACCCGGCATAGACAATCCGGGCTAGTGCTTTGTCCATCTTAAATACACGTGTGCCCTGGCCACGCTTGCGGGCCATGTTTGTCGGGATTTCATGCCCACACAAGCGTGAGCATGGCACCCCACCCGTTAAGCGAAATTCGACAAAGCGCCAAAGTGTTACGCGCGATCGGCGCCTTCAGATAAGCAGCACAAAATAGGAAAGCACGCGCACCGCATTGCGACTCCCCTATATTATTAGCGAATTTTCGCATAATGGAAGAGGCGGCGCCAGCGCCACACCACCGATTTACGGGGTGAACACCCACGGCGTGGGCCGAGAAAGCCGACACGCAGCCGTTCGCGTCTGTTTATCCAACGATCGAACGAATGTCGATCAAATGCAGTTGCCGACCCTGGCCGGTATGCGGTGTGTCGACAACCACAAAGTTGCCGTCGGGACTGTGACGCGGGTGGCAGTCGACACGCCATTCGCCACGGTATTGCGGCGGCTGAAAGAAACTGCCGATCTCGATCCGCTTGCCCGTCGGCACATGATACAAAAACACGTGCTGTTGTCGTTGCCGGTCGGGATACGTGTCGTTGAGAATCCAATCGGTGCTGGGCAGATAAGTGCAGTGGCCGTCGCGGGTCATTGCGTCGGGGCCCACGACTTCGATCGAGCCGGCCGGTTTGTCTTCGTACACATAGAACTTGTCGCCGTGCGAAGGATCGCGGGCCCAGCAGAGAATGTGCGACGGGTCGCGCCAAATGAAGTGCGACGCCATGCCCGTGTCGATCACCGTGCGCAGCTCGGAGCCGTCGGGGTTGCAGGTGAACATCCGCGTCAGCCAGCGTTTCTGGCCTGCCGGTCGCCAACGATGCAAGAACTCCAACCGCGTGCCGTCGGTATTGACCAGCAAGTGGTTGAAATAGTGCTTGGCCTTAGGCATCTCGTCTTGCGGAAAGTAAGGATTCTTCTTCGGCAACGGATACTTCGCCACCTCGGCCAACGGAACGATCAACTCTTGTTTGCCCGTGACGAGATCGACTTTGAAGATGCCCGAATCCTTTGGTGCCAGATCATCGGCATACGGGTCGGGCAGGCCAGCATAGCCGTAGCCAGGACGCATGTCGTTGATCCGCCGGAAGTCGGCGGCAAACGCCGTTCGGCCATCGGGGCTCAGACAGTAAATCGGATGCGGCACCGTACGCCGCTTGCGCGACTTCATGTCGAACACATGGCACACGAAGCGATCACCCTGGCGATCGTTCCAGAGCACCTCACGATCGGAACCCGGAATCCACTGCAACATGCAACCCTGCTGCCAACCCCAACTGCGACTTTCGCCCAATTCGATCCAACGGTCGCCGTCTTCGAGGTCGACGATGCCCATTTTGATCACGTCGTCGGGCGTGGGACTGCGGTGCTCGAAGTCGACTTCCATGCCCAGGCAGTAACGACCCGAGGGATCGAACTCCAGCTTGTCGTAGTAGGCGAACCAATGATGCTTCGGTCCTCGGGTGATCGTCCGCTGCGGCGGATACTCCGGCTTGGCATCCTCACCTCGAAGCAACCGCGGCACAGTCACACTAGCTAATCCACTGAGAGCGGCCGTTTGAAGCATCTGACGACGGGTAAATACGCTACGGTAGTGCGACATGCTTCGATCTCCCGGGAAAACAACAGACAAATCGGGCAGCGGAGGGCATCTTACCATGCCAAAAACCGAGACGCAAATTGCCCGGCCGCGCTGTCAGGAGAAATGCAAAGTCTATTTTGCCAACCAAGGGGTGGGCTGGGTCGTAGAAACGGAAGGCCGTGGCGGAGTTGCGGCGGGAGTTTCCTACGTTTCAAGGAGGGCCGTATCGTGGTCGCATCGTCGTTGAGTCAGTTGGAGGCGGTATTCTCAAAGGTTTCGGATCCACGCGACCCCAGGGGGGTGAGGCATCCGTTCTCCGGCATCGTTTCCTTGGTGTTTCTCGGCTTGTTGGGGCGGATTACCGAGATGGCCGTGGTGGTACGTTGGGCGAATGCGAATTGGGAGGAACTCAAGGAACCACGGGGATTTACACGCGACAAATCCCCGTGCGGCTCGACCATTTCCAGGGCATTGGCCGGGCTCAGTCTGGACGAGTTTCGCGAGGCGTTCGCCCTATGGCTGAACACGGCCCTGGCCGATCAGGAGGGCCGTTGGGCTGCGGCGGTCGACGGCAAGATGTGTCGCCAAGGACTTGGCGCCGATGGCTCGCCCGTGCAGATGCTCAATGTTTTCCTGCAACGGGTCAAGTTGACGCTGGACCAATGGTCGATCGGCGGCGACAAAACCAACGAGCCTGGGAGTCTCAAAGTGCATCTGGCTGAGTTGCTCGAGGCCTATCCTGCCCTGCAACTGCTCACCGGCGATGCGATCTACGCCCAGCGGCCGTTGCTCGAACTTCTCCAAGCCCACGGCTGCGACTACCTGTTCCAAGTCAAGGCGAACCAGCCCGACATGCTGGACGCCTTGGAAACCTGCTTTTTCCAGGAGACGGCCACCGAGCCGGCCCATGAAGTCATCGAAAAAAGGGGCTGAATCGGGAAACGCGTAGGCTTTGGATCAACCTCGACGACGCCGAGCATATCCGCGAGCATCTGAACGTTCCCGGCTGCCGGATCGGCATTCGGGTTGATCGCTTAGTGCGCTCGGCGGAGGGCACGCTCCTTTCCTGCGAAAGCCGGTACTTCATCACCAGTCTGGAGCCCGATTCGGTCACGCCGCGTGAACTCCAGGCCACCATTCGTGACCACTGGCAGGTGGAAAACTGCCTTCATTTCGTCAAGGACCGCTGGTGGGACGAAGATCGCCACTACACCAAGCGGCCCGGCCTGGCCGAGGCGTTCGCTTCGCTGACCAACGCCGCTCTGGCCGTCCTCCGCCTGATCCACCCTCCAGGCGAACCCCTTCGGGCAACCGCCGAACGAATCCAATGGCGGCCCCGCTCCACCCTCTCCCGCCTCGGATTCAACCCGCCCAGGTGACTTTGCATTTCTCCTGGCCGCGCTGTCTTTCCTGGTTCCCGCGCGAAGCGTTTCCTGGTTCCCACGCTTTGCGTGGGAACCCGATTCAGACGCTTCGCGTCGTGGAATCGCAAGCAGACGCACGCTTGGCGAGTCTCGACGCAAAGTGTCGGGGCGCGCGTTCCCACGCAAAGCGTGGGAACGAGAGGGCAAACGAGGGGAGGAAACAACTTTTCACGCCGCGCGATGCTGCCGATCTTGCTTGCCGACGGTGGTTTCGGTTGCGTAGCTGAGTTGCTTCTGCGTGTAGGGCACGAGTCGGGCGAGCGAGTCGGCGATGCGTCGGCTCACGTGGCCGTCGCCGTAGAGAGTGCTCGGTCCGTAGTAGCCGTGGGCCAGTTGATAGCGCACTGCGGCCACGATCTGGTCGACCTCGGCAGCGGCCGGGATAGCGTTTTCTGCCCATTCCCTTCCCGCTTGGCGGTTGCCCACCTGCACGACCGGCGTGCCCAGGAAGCTTCCGTCGCGGATGAAGCTGCTCGAGTTGCCCACCGCACAGGCCGCATTGGCGAGAACCTTCAGATAGCACTCCGGTTGCAGGTTAATCACCGTCCGCAGCCAGTCGGGTTGACGCTGGTCGCGGAACCGGCGAATGGCCTTGCTGATCTGGTCGGCCCCAGCGTCGATGTTTGGCCACAAGAGTACCGTAGGCATCGCAAGTCGATCCAGCGCCGCAAGCAATGCGACCATCTGTTGGCGAGCGTCGGCGAACTCGGTCGTGGTAGGATGAAACAGGCTCAGCAAAAACGGTCGTGTTACGTCGATCTCCGCACCGCTTCCCCGCGAGTTGATCATCTCGGAAGTCAACGTTCGGTCGAGTTGCAGCGCCAAGTCGCTACCAGGGCAACCTACGTTGAGAATCGTCTCCGGCCGCTCGCCCATGCGCACCAGGTAGTCGGATGCTCGTTGGGTAGCCGGCAGATGGAAGTGCGCGAACTTGGTCATCGCGTGTCGCGTGCTTTCATCGATCGAGCCCGAGACCTCGCCGCCCTGAACGTGCACCAAGCATAGATTGAGGAACGCGCCGGCGATCGTCGCGGCCAGGGCTTCATAGCGGTCGCCGTTGACCAAGAAAACGTCGGGTCGTAAACGCTGGAGTGTGCTGGAAAACTCGATCACCCCCACACCCACCGACTTGGCCATCGTTACCGGGCGCGAGCCTTCGAGTTCCATGAAGACTTCGGCGTCGACGGGAAAACCATCGCCGCGAACAATATCGACCGGTCGCGAAAAGCGATCGAGGACCATGGTGCCGGAGACGATCGTCTGCAACTCGAGTTCGGGATGCTGCTGAATGGCCCGCATCGCAGGCTTCAGGCGCGAGTAGTTTGCCCGATCGACGAGCAACACACACACTTTGCGGCGAGGTGAGTTAGCCAAGGTCGTCCTCCATCAAGGGTATGTTCGCTTCGACGGCGCGCTGCAGCGTTCGCCCTACCACGGCATCCAGCCGTGCGGCTGCAATGCCCGTCCCCGGTTTGCGAATCGCCAGGTCGTGCATCGCAAGTCGATGACCCGCGGGCAGGTCGCAACGCAGCACGACACTCTTGTTGAACGTTCGCCGCAAGCCGGCCATCTCTTCGGCCACGGCGTCTTTGTCTACGGGATGAGCAAGCATGGTCTCGATGAAACGCACGCCGTCGGCCAGTTGCTTCAACTCCGTGGGAGTCAGCGAGGCTGGCACGTCGGGGCCGAAACAGTCGCGGGAAAACGTGATATGCACTTCAAGCAGGTTGGCCCCGAGCGTAGCAGCCGCCAGGCCAGCGTAAATAGCACCGGAGTGATCCGACAGCCCGACGGGACAAGCATATCGCGATCGCAATTCGTCGAGCACGTTTAGCCCGATTTTTTCCGGCGGACAGGGATATGCGGTCGTACACTGAAAAACGGCCACCGGCGCACCGGTTTCGCCGACGCAAGCCACCGCGGCGTCGAGTTCGCTCATTGGGCTCATGCCCGAGGAAAGCAACACGGGCCGGCCCGTCTCGGCCATCGCTCGAAGCATCGGCAACGTGGACGTTTCGCCGGCGGCCACCTTCCAGGCCGGCATGCCGATCTGGTCGAGCAGCTCGACCGCTTCGATCGAGAACGGCGAACTGAGAAAGATCAAACCTTGCTCGGCACAGTGGTCGGCCAACCCCTGCCACTGCTCGGCCGTAAAGGCCGTGCGTTGCCAATAGCCGTAGCGACTGGCGTCTTGCTTGGAGAACTTCACACGAAACGGCTCGCCGGGAGTCGACTCGGCTTCGGCCACGTGTGTCTGGAATTTGATCGCATCGACACGGCTGTCGGCCACGGCATCGATATAGGCATGGGCGGCACCCAGGCTGCCGTCGTGGGCCATGCCCACTTCGGCGATCAAGAAACAGGGATGCCCCAAACCAACTGGTCGACCGGCAATTTGGATGGTCTGTGTCTTGTCCATGGATCAGACTTTTTCGGGGTCGGCTAGTGCTTCGTCAATTTTTCTTCTTGGATGCCCTGGGTAGCTTACATACCCAGCGGCACTGGCTGACAAGCACAGCCAGTGACACCCCAAACGAACCGTCAGGGTATACCACGAACGGCCCTTTCAAGGGAACGGCAATTTGCGCAGACTCCGCAAGTGGGGGGCGTTTCACGCCCTTCTATTGATGTTCGCAAATTCATTGAACGTTTGGTCATGGCCAAACGCCGTGAAGGTAACGCTTCGAAGATCTACTGGTTCCTGGTTTGATTGTGGAACACTTCATTGCGTTCCGGCCCGGAAAACCGGGCTCCCGCTGGTCGCCCTCGTTCCACAAGCAATGCAGGACGCAATAATCACACCAGATAGTCCGTTCGATGCCAGGACCTTCCTTTCTGCGTTTATCTGCGTCCATCCGCGACTGCGACCGTCAGAATCGTTTTCAGTTTGAGGAGTAACACGAGAAAACGCCTGGCTACTCGTCGCGTCTGCCGCAGTGGTCGGCCATTAGTGCCGTGTCGACTCTTGATTTGGAGGTAGCCACGGTCGCTAGACCTTGGCAATCCCGTACTCGGGCGTGCATAACCACCCCACATCTTAGCCTTGACGAAGCACTAGCGATCAGGTCTTCCACCTCGGCAATCAACCGTTGGCTGCATTGGTCATCGAGTTGTGCCCATTGAGGGCCAACCCGTCGCTGCTCGGCGGCCAAGTGCTCATGGTACGCAACGTCGCTGAAGATACGGCTCAGCACGGGCACCAAATCCTCGCGACGGTCGACAACCACCACGCCCGGGCAAGCGTCGTACATCGGGTACGTATACCCGTAGAAATTCTGAATCACCACGGGCTTGCCGCAGCCAATCGCCCAAACGATGGTCGACGAGAAGGTACACATCAAGACGTCGCAAAGCGGAATCACCTGCTCAATGGGTTCGTCGTGGGCGATGGTCATACCGTAGTGGGCCGCAATGTCATCGTAGGCGTTTGTGTCGCATTTCGGATGCAGGTTCAGCACTACGTGCGTATTCTCCAAGGCGGCCATTGCTTCGAACAAAAACCGCGTACGCTCCCAGTGCTGCTGCCAACTGCAAAGACCCTGCTCCGCATTGCTGGGGACCGAATACAGCAGGATACGTTTACCGGAATCAAGACCGTACTTTTCGCAGAACGCTTGGCGGTAGTGGTCGGCGTTGCGGTGGATGCGGGCAACCGTGTCGGTTGAGGCCCGGCCGGTCATCGTTTGCACTTCGCGGGGAACGCCTAGCTGGTCGTTGAGGTCGCCGACGTACTGGCAGTCGATGGCCACGCGCGTAGCCAAGCCCGCCCCGCAATGACTTCGCAGCGGATGGGGAGGAAAAATCCCGGCCGCCTTAGCAGCCAAAATCTCTTCGCCGGAGGCGATCAGCAGCGTGTGGCCCATGCCGCGGATGACCTCGTCGGGATAGAGCCGGGCGACGAAGCGGTTGATCCATCGGGCCATACCGTATTTGGTGTCGCACTTGGGGCGATTTGTACGGCAGAGGATGTTCGCCTCGGGAACCCACATGGCGTAAGGAATAACCAACGACGGAACGCCCGCACATCGGGCTTCGACCAATAGGGCCGTTTCGGTACCCAGTCGACGATCGCTACCCACCAGCACTAACTCAGCCTGCGACTCACGCAGCCAACGCCTAGCGACCGACCGATCACGCCAGAAGCGCCGGTAGTGCTTCAGAAGCTTCAGAAGCGTCTCGACCAGCGATGCTTGCCCTAGCCACCGCAACGCGCCGCGAACGCCCGACAGACAGCGTTTCATCAACGAGGGCTTGCTAGGCCTGGCAGCCGAGTCGGCAATGTGCTGCCAATTATCGCCCGAATGCCGTGGGAAACGACGCTTTCCACGACGAGTGGACACCACCTGGTGACCGCCTTTCCGCAGTGCCTGAAGCCAACGATCGGCACACGCCCAATCGACGACGAACGTGAAGCGGTACTCGCCGGTCGCCTTGAGCTGATCGGCGAAGAATAGCATCTCTTTTAGATCCGACGCACCAGCTGGCAGGCAGAGGATCGAATGCTGGGCGCCTGCGTCACACGGTTCGACCGCCGCGGTACACGCTGTGGTGTGGCTGGGTAGGCAAGGCATGACGATCCTCTCACGCAGAACGTTTTCGTTGTTGGGTTTCTGCCGCCAGTTCGGCAATCGCTCGGCATACCCGATCCTGGTCCGCGGCGGACAGTGAGACCGACGACGGCAGACTCAGCGCTTCGGCCACCAACCGATCGGCGACGCCCGAGACCACGGCCTGCGCTCCGCGATACGCCGGGCTACGGTGCATCGGCTGCCACAGCGGCCGGGTTTCGATTCGTTGCTGTCGCAATCGGTGGCATAGCTCGCGTCGGTCGATTGTGAACCGCGCAGCGTCGATCAGGACTGTCGAGAGCCAAAAGGTGCAGTAGACCTTGGGCGATGCCGTGAAACAGTCCACGCCCGGCACGTTGGCCAACGCACACCGGTAACGCTCGGCAATTCGCCGCTTGATGGTGATGTAGTCGGGCAGTTTTTCGAGTTGCCCACAGCCGACGGCCGCCAATAGGTTGGGCATACGATAGTTGTAGCCAACCTCACCGTGAACATACTCTAGCGGATCGTCTTTGGCTTGGGTGGTAAGATATCGGGCGCGCTCGGCCAAGTGCGTGTCGTTGGTGACCAACATACCACCACCGCCGGTGGTGATCAGCTTGTTGCCGTTGAAGCTGAAACAGGCCACGTCGCCCAAGCTGCCAACCGGCCTGTCGTCGTAACGCACCCCGAGGCTCTCGGCGGCGTCTTCGATTACTTTCAGTTCCCACCGCCGGGCCAGTTCGAGAATCGGATCCATATCGACCGGATGCCCTAACACATGCACGGGCATAATCGCACGGACCCTACGGCCGGTCGCCCGATTGACCAACGCACCGTCGCGCCACTCGCATTGCCGCGTGAGAAATTCTTCGACCAGCGCAGGGTCCATCTGCCAGTGACGCGGCTCGGCATCGACGAATACCGGATGCGCGCCGACGTAGCGCACCGCATTGGCCGAGGCGATGAACGTGAGCGTGGAGACAAGCACTTCGTCGTCCGGCTCAACACCGGCGACCAGCAGGGCCGTGTGCAATGCGGCCGTACCGCTACACGTGGCCACCGCATGCCGCGTGCCAGCCTGCTGGGCGACCTGTTGTTCGAACCGCTCGACGTAAGCTCCCGCCGACGACACCCAGTTGGTCTCCAGGCACTCGCGCACGTACTGCCATTCGTTGCCCTGCATGTCGGGCACGCTCAGTGGGATGAACGAATCCGTGCGAAGCCCCGCGTCGCCACCTTTTGCGGCAAGGTCCTTTCGCTCCGGCAAGCTCTGTTCTTGGTAGCGACCAACGGGAGCTTTGGTGCGGCAGCACCCATCGGCCGGCGGCCCTGCCGCCTTAGACTTGATAGACATCGGGGCGATACCTCCCTTGATTGTCGCGCAACCAGGCGATGGTACGTTGCAGACCTTCTTCCAGGTCGACGGCCGGCTGCCAGTCCAACAACTCGCGCGCCCGGACGTTGTCGGCCAGCAGGCGTTCGACCTCGCTTTTCTCGGGCCGCAGGCGTTGCGACTCGGTTTCGATCGTGATTTTCTTGCCCACCAGTTCCGCAATCAGATGGGCAAGCTGTTCGATGCTGATTTCCCGGCCTGAACCCAGGTTGATCGTTTGACCGACCGCCTCGGGCGCGGTAGCCGCGCGAACGAAGCCGTCGACCGTATTAGCTACGTAATTCAAATCTCGGGTGGCCGAAAGGTTGCCCAATCGCACGCGATCGCCTTTGAGACATTGAGCGATGATCGTCGGAATGACCGCCCGGGCCGACTGGCGTGGGCCAAACGTATTGAACGGCCGCACGGTGACCACCGGCGTGCCGAACGAGCGAAAGTAGGCTTCGGCCAACTTGTCGGCCCCGATTTTGGTGGCCGAGTAGGGCGACTGTCCCTGCAACGGATGGGCTTCGTCGATTGGCACATGCAGGGCCGTGCCGTAGACCTCGCTGGTCGAGGTGTGAACCATCCGCTCGACGTCGAACCGCCGGCAGGCCTCAAGCACGTTGAGCGTGCCGTTGATGTTGGTTTGAACGTAAGAGACCGGCGCCTGGTACGAGTAGGGAATGCCGATCAGGGCGGCCAGGTGGAAGACGACCTGGCGGTCGGCCATGGCGCAAGCCACACTGCCAGCGTCAGCCACGTCGCCGGCGATGACATCGATCTGCTCGTGCAGTGGGGAGTGGTCCAGCCAGCCGTGACTGCCCGAGGAGTTGTAGCGCACCAGGGCGCGTACCTCGGCCCCCAGTTCGACGAGCCGTTCGGTGAGATGGCTTCCGATGAAGCCGCCCGCGCCGGTGACCAATACGCGTTTGCCTTTGAGGGACATTCTCTTCCTTGTTGATTTTCACACGGGTGATACTGCGAAGCCGCAAGCGGATTTTCCCCTAACTCTTTACTCGCAACTCCCCACTTGTTTCACGATGCCCATCGCATTTGTCGCACTTCCTGTTGTGCCCGTTGGAAGTCGCTGTGTTTGCCGATATCGAGCCAGTATTCGACCACGGGAAAGCTGGCGACAATCTGGCCGTCGGCCAGTAGCTGAGCGATCAGGTCGGTCATGTCGCAACGTTGGCCCGGCGGGATGCGACGACGGGCCGACGGTTCGATCAGGTACATGCCCGCGTTGATCTGGAAATCGTAGCGGGGTTTTTCACGCAACGCCCGAACGATTCCCCCGTCGGCTTCGATTACGCCGTAGGGAACCTCGAAGTCGTACTGGGCGACGCCAATGGTCATTTCGGCCTCCATCTCGCGGTGGAAGGCCAGCATGTCGGCGAAGTCGACCTGGGTGAGAATATCGCCATTGAGCACCAGTAGGGGCTCTTCGCTGGCGCCGACGAGGCCTAAGGCCCCGGCCGTTCCCAGGGGCTCGTCCTCGGCCACGTAGTTGATATTCACGCCGAACCGCTGCCCATCGCCGAAGTGATCGGTGATTTTTTCCGGCATGTAGTGGGTGGTCACGTTGATTTGGTGAATGCCCGACAGACGCAGACGTTCGATCATCCGTTCCAGCAAGGGGCGGCCGGCGATCGACAACATGGGCTTGGGCGTATCGTCGGTCAGCGGCCGCAGGCGGGTGCCAAAACCACCGGCCATAATGACCGTTTGCACCGGCAGACGAGCCTCGGGCAACAGTTCGTCGAGCGTGAGCAGATCGACCACGCGACCTTCCTCGTCCAGCAAGGGCAGTTGCCGTACGCAGGCCTCGCGCATTGCGTGCATGGCGGCCTCTTCCGCGATGTCCGCGGGAGCGGTTACGGCCAGCGGAATGCCGGTGGCTTGCTTCTGCGCGACGACGCAATCAATGGGCGCGTCGAGCTCGGTACCGGCTAGAATCGCACGCCGCAGGTCACCGTCGGTCAACGTGGCCTCGAGCCGGCCGTCCGTGTCGACAACCAGGGCAATCCCCCGGCACCCACGCCCTACTTGGGCCATGGCCTGGCGAATGCTCGTGGTGCGGTCAATGCAGACATCCTTGATCTGCTTCATGACGAATCCTCAAGGGGTTCGGTAGAACAAAACACGGTCGGTCGATTGCTTCGTCTGTTGCCAGACGTTCTTCAGGTGTTGATAGTGCAGCGGGGCATGAACGGCCTTGCCGATGCGAAACGCCTCGCGTCGTTCGGAGAAGCCCGACTTGAAGAACAACTGAGGGTTGTCCGGCTGACCGTCAGTGCCGCCGCCGAGATGCAACAGGCGACATCCTTGCGCTCGCATCTGCAGGGCCCCTTCGTGCAACAGCAAGTGGGAAGCTCCCGTCGCTTGCCGCTCCGGACAGCAACTGCTCAAGTGAAACTCCGCAACATCGCCCTCAACGAGAAATATGCCGGCAGCCAACGGCTCGCAGTCGCAATGACACACCAAGCCAAACGCCTGGGGTTCGATCATCAAACGCTCGAAGTACTCCAGCGGAAACAAGAAGAACTCGTCGGGATTTTTGCCTCCGATCAGGTATCGGTACAGCGAGGAAAAAACGCCCAGAAAGTCGTCGGTTGCCCAATGCTCGACCGCGCAGCCGGCCTGTTGGGCCTCTTCGATCGCTCGGCGTGTGGGCGCGCTGTAGCCGGCCAGCAAATCTTCCGCGGCCAGATCGACCGCCACCGTGTGTCGGTCGAAAACGGCCTCACCGCCGAAGAACCGGTCGTTGCCCAGCAACGGGTGAAAACGGAGAAACTCGACCAGAACGCCCTGCTCTTCGCACCACGCCTGCCATGCCTTCCAGGCCGCTTCGAGAAATGTACGGTCGTCGGTCGTGGCCACTGGGCCGCCGTAGCCGAAGGGCGATTGCACGTCGTAAAGAACCTCGCCAGTAAGCGCTTCGACCGCCAGATCACCCACCGGCAGCGCCGCCAGGTGGAAACCGTGGTAATAGAAATCGTCGCCTTGTTTGAATACGAAAAACGTCGGTTGCAGGTCCGGCTCGCGCGCCGCATCGATGCAGACGAAATGCGGATGCAGACCCGGGGCGCGCAGCCGGCTCGGCAACCGCTCGAAATAGTACCTTGCTTCGCTTGCTTCCACTTCCATGGATATCTTGTACTTCCGTGGATTATCTCACTCCGAATTAAGGGGCGAAGCCGTAAGCGGCTCTTGCCTCCCCAACTCCTGACTCTCAACTCCCAACTCCGCACTCCAAAACCTCTTCGCCAATAGTCGTTCGTCGAGCGCGACTTCTTTGAGCCGCTCGACGATCCGTTCCGCGGCATGGCCGTCGCCGTAGGGGTTCACCAAGTCGACCAAACCCTGGCGAAATTCCGGCGCGGTCGCCCGACGGATGCCATCGAGGATTTCGTCGACTTCGTAGCCCGTGTGAACGACGTTCTGCGCCCGATGACGACCCCGCTGCCGGTTGCCTACGTCGACCACGGGCAGGCGGAACGAGGCCGCTTCGCAAATTCCTGACGACGAGTTGCCCACCATGGCCGCCGCGTAGTTCATCAAACTGAAGTAGACCACCGTGCCCAGGTTGGCAAAGGCCTTCGCCCGAGGACACCGATCGCAGAACTCGCGAATCATCGGCAAAATGCGTTGGCCGTAGGTATCGGCGTTGGGATACGTGAGCACCACTTGGTGTTCGCTTCGTTCGAGTGCCGCCAGTAGGTTGGTCACCTGACGTTCGGTGTCGTCGTATTCGAGCGTGACCGGATGATACGTGACCAACAGCGTGGGCTTATCAAGATCCATCGCCAGCTTGGCGGAAAGCTGTTCGCGGTCGAGTAGGGTTTCGTTGTGCAGGTTATCCAGCGCCGGACCACCGCTGACGGTCACGCGCCACGGCTCCTCGCCCATCTGCCTTACCCGTCGGGCGTATTCTTCCATGGCCACGAAGTGTAAATGAGCGTATTTTGTGATGGCATGGCGGAAGACGTCGTCGATGGCCCCTTCGGTGATTTCGCCGCCGTGGATGTGGGCGATAGGAATTCGCATCGGCACGGCCGCCACGGCTGCGGCGTGCATCTCGTAGCGGTCGCCAAGCACCAGCAAGATATCTGGCTTCAGCCGGGCATAGGACCGGGCGAAACCCATGGTTCCCAGGCCCATCGCAATGGCCACTGCTTCCGGTGTGTCGGCAGCCAGGGTCATATCGACCCGATCGGCAATCTCGAAACCCGCTTCCGCGACGGCGTTGACCGTCCAGCCCGACTCCGGCGTCAAGTGAGCCCCACCGACGATCAACTGCAACTTCAATTCGGGATCGGCCGCGATCGCGCGCAGCACGGGCGTGTAGAGCCCAAAATCGCTGCGTCCGACGGTTACCACGGCAATCTTCCTCACGCTACCATTTTCCGATCCAAAAGGGTGCCGGCGGGAATATCACATTGCACAGTGCGACCCAGAAGTTCCTCTCGCATCGAAGGCGGCAGCCCGGTGCCGGGCCGGCGAATGGCGATCAACTCAGGCCGCAATACGGTGCCCGCCGGAATGTCGACCGCCGCTGTCAGACTCTTTCGGGCAACGTCGGCCGTGTTGGTTTCCGACGCCGTGGGCATCTTGCGCCCGTCGCCCAAGGCTGACTCCACCGTGTGAATGCCGCGAACCAGCGCCACTAGCTCGTCGGGCTCGAGCGAGGCCTTGTGGTCGGGGCCGGGCAGGGTACGGTCCAACGTGAAATGCTTCTCGACGATGCACGCCCCCAAGACCACCGCCGCCAACGACACCTCAACGCCCGGCGTGTGATCCGAAAAACCGACCGGCACGTCGAAGTGTTGTCGCAATGTGGCCATCGCGCGAAGGTTGGCCTCTGCCGGATCGGCCGGATAGTTGCTCACGCAATGCAGCAAGATGAGTTCGCGGTTGCCATGGCGATGAAGCGTGTTGACGGCCGCTTCCACTTCGTCCAGTCGACACATTCCGGTCGACATGATTACAGGTCGCCCCGATCGGGCGATGTGGGCCAGCAGTGGTCCGTTCGTTACTTCGCCGGAGGGAATCTTCAAGGCCGGTACGTCGAGTCCGACGAGCAAATCGGTCGACGGCTCGTCGAACGGCGTCGAAAGAAACATCACGCCGCGCTGCCGGCAGTGCTGCTGCAACACGGCGTGGCTGTGCGGTTTGAGTTCCAGACGACGAAGCATCTCGTACTGGGGTGTCTCACACTGCGAACCCTGCTGACCAAGATTTTGCTTCTGGTAGTCGGCCAGGGGAGCGTCGTTGGTAACCAAGCACGAGGTCTTCCAGGTCTGGAACTTTACGGCGTCGGCCCCGGCTTCGGCAGCCACGTCGATCAGACGTCGGGCCAGATCAAGGTCGCCGTTGTGATTCACTCCGGCCTCGGCGATGACGAAACACGGACAGCCATCGCCCACCGGACGCCCGGCGATGGTGAATTGCTGCGTCGGATTGTCGGTTTGATCGGTTGCAGACATTTTTCCACAAGAAAGGGCGAAACCGCAAGCGGCTAACTCCGAACTCTCCACTCCTATCTCCCAACTCCCCTCACCAGACCGTCCAACCGCCGTCGACCACGAGGTTTTGGCCCGTGACGTAGGCCGACAGATCGCTGGCCAAATAAGCCACCGCGCCTTTGAGTTCTTCTTCGGTACCCATTCGACCCAGCGGTGTGCGGGCGACGTATCGGGTGACGAACGTTTCGTCTTGTCCTCGGGCAATGCCGCCGGGTGTGACGGCGTTCACCCGAACCTTGGGAGCCAGGGTAGTCGCCGCCCAACGGGTGAACTGCAACAGGCCACCCTTGCTGGCCGCGTAAGCAGCCGGGTTGCCCATTTCGGTACCTTCGTAAAGCCCCAGGTCAGGCCCCACCAGCCCATAGATCGACGAAACATTGATCACGCTGCCGTGGCTCGAGTCGGCTAAGGCGTCGGCGCACGTTTGCGTGAGCACGAAGGCCGAGGTCAGGTTTACTTCGATCGCTTGTCGCCAGGTGTCGGCCGACTGTTCGACGAATCGCGTTGCCCAGCCGGCCAGATTGGATGAACCAACAAACGCCGCACAGTGGACGAGAACATCGAGCCGCCCGAAGTGGTCGATCACCCGATGGCAAGCCACCCGAGTCGCTGCTTCGTCGGCCAGATCCACGTCCAGCGGCAGGGCATCCACCTGATAGTTGTTCGCCAAGCGCTCGGTCGCCGTGCGGCAACCGTCGACATCGCGATCCAGCACAGCCACCGCCGAACCCAGCTCGGCCAGCGCATCGCACAGCGCGCGACCGATATGCCCGGCCCCGCCGGTCACCAGGGCAACACGGCCCTCGAGGTTCATCAATTGCTGGATTGTTTTCATCAGGTAATCTTCTTACGCCGCATGGCCACGCGAGTGTGGCCATGGCACCCTATGTTGTTCTTGCTGTAGCAAGAACTCGGCGAACTGAAAGTCCAACTCCGTATCGATATCCAATGCCCGATCGGGCGGCACCACCACGGCACGAACGCGGCCGTCGAACTGGCGCGTACTGTTCAACACGAACTCGGGCCGGGCGGCATAGCACACCGTCGTCTGGTCGTAGACCACCGGAGCGTCCTGACGACGAGCGATCGGACCATTGGTCACTCCGGCGGCTTCCATGACCAACCGCGCCGAACGATTCTCGTCGAGCACGATCATGTTGAAATACGGATTGTGATGCGCCGGGCTGACGGTGATGACCAGGTCGACCGTCGAATCGGCCAACAGCGTTTCGATGCACGCGTCAACATCTTCCACGGCCCGAAGCGGCGCGGTAGCCGGCAGACAAACGAAGATGTCGAAGTCACCGCTCGATTCATCTTGGACCGCACGAATGGCATGTTGCCAGGCCTTCCACTCGGGCGCTTTGTCGGTGGCCAATTCCGGCGGACGCATAAACGGCACGTCGGCCCCGTAGCGCCGGGCGACGGCGGCGATCTCTTCGTCGTCGGTCGAGACGACCATCCGATCGATGTGCCGGCTGGCCAACCCAATGTCGATGGCATGGCCGATAAGCGGCTTGCCGGCCAATGGTCGGATGTTTTTTCGCGGCACGCCTTTGGAACCGCCTCGGGCAAATACAAATCCTACGACCTTGGGTTTCATCGCGACGCGACCTCCGCCAGTGCTGGTGTCTCTTGGGCCATGCCGAAGGCGGGAAGCGGTGTGGTTCGCCGCTGCCGCGACGACCGCCGGGCCGCCTCCACAAGTTGCAGCGTCCGAAGCCCATCCTCGCCGGTTACCGCTGGTGTCGCTCTGCCTGCGACGCAGTCAAGGAAGTGCCGCAGTTGGTTCAGGTACATCTCGTTGCAGTCGAAGTCCTTGACAGCAAACACATCGGCCCATTGTCGGGTTTCCGCCGAGTAGCAACGCACGCGATGACCGTCGAGATCCCAGGTCAACGTGCCTTCGGTGCCTACGATGCGGCAGCGTCGGGTGGCACTGCGGTCGAGCATATCAAGATGAATATTGCCCACGGCTCCGCTATCGAACTGCAAAACAATATCGGCCACGTCCTCCACGTCGATCTCCAGATCGCTCACTCGCGCCGTGTGTGCGTCGATGGCCGCCACCTCGCCAAGCATCCATCGGGCGTAGTCCAACTCGTGACTTAGTTCCAAAAGCACACCGCCGCCGAGATCCGATCGGGCGGTGACCGTTTGCCGATAGTCTTGCGTGGGACGCCAGTCGGGCAAGTACTGGCCCACTTCGGCGCGCAACGCCAGCGGCCGACCAATCCGGCCCGACCGGATTGCGTCGTGCATCGCCTGCAGCGGTCGATAGTGTCGCAAGCTGTAGCCAACCAACAACGGAAGGGATTGCTGCCGGCAGAGGGCCGTCAGACGGTCAACACCCTCGGACCGGTCGGCCAGCGGTTTCTCGATGAACAACGGTACGCCGGCTTCGGCCAAGGCCATCGCTTGGGGAAAATGCATCGGCGAGGGCGAAGCGATCAGAGCAAGATCGGGACGGCAAGCCACGGCCTCGTCAAGCGAATAGACCTCGTGGTCGGGCTGGGACGCGCGCTCGGAGGATGGCCCGTCGTCGAGCGAAGACGACGGCCGTCGATGGCGCAGCGCGATAACTGTAACGCCAGCAACCAGTTGACGCAGATTCGTCAAGTGGCGCCGGCCGATACTTCCTAGTCCAACGATCAACGCCTTCATGTGGCCCTTCCTTGGGCAATCAGGCTTTGGTGAAACACATACCCCTCTGTCGGCATGGCCCGGGGAATGCAAATGGTAGCCGAAAAGGCATCGGCAGGGCAATATCGCTTGCCCGGCTGACTGCCTCTACCGGCGGGGAGGAGGCAGAATGCGAATGCAAAAAAAGACTCCTCGCATCCACGCTTCGTGTGGGAAACAGGCAAGCTGAGCAAACAACCCAGATCCGCCCTTTGCCCTATTTCCCTAAATGCTCTTTAGCCACTACCCACAACCGCAACTTGGGGTCGCCCTGGCTGCACGAGAGAACGCGAGTACCATCGGGAGAGAAGAGCACGCAGCAGACGGGTCCCGCCTTCACTTGGAATGTCTCTAGGAGATTGCCCTCTTCGACATTCCACAGCCGCACGGTCCGGTCGTCGTGGCCCGAGGCGGCCAAGCGTCCGTCGGGCGAAAAGGCGACCGCCCGAGGAATCGAGGGGTTGCCGATCATTCGCCGTTGCTCTTCGCCCGATTCGGTGGCGAAGATCCGCAGCCGCATGTCGTCGCTGCCGGTCAGCAACAGTTGGCCGTCGGGGGCGAGACTCATGCACATCACGGGTGATTCGTCGGCCGAGAAGCTTCGTTGTTCGACGGCCGTTTCGGCCAACCAGAGGCGCACCGTCCCATCGGCACTGGCCGAATAGACCTGCCGGCCTTTGGGCGAGAAGGCAACTCCCGTGACGGCCCTGCGGTGCTTCGAAAAGCTGTGCAGCTGATCGCCCGTCTTTATCCGATACAGTCGCACCAAACCATCCTGGTCACCCACGGCCGCTTGTTCGCCATCGGGAGAAAAGGCCACGGCGGTTATGGCCGACGAAGCACCTTGGAGCCGCCGAAGCAACTGCCCGTCGGCAATGTCTAGCACCACGGCCGCACCGGTTTTGTCGCCCGCCAACACGACGTCGCCGCGTGGCGAGTAGGCCACGGCGGCCACCGGCCCGAGCTTGGGCCCCAGTTGGCGAAGCTTCTGCCAGCCGCCGGTTTCCCAGAGCAGCACGGTTCCCTGGTTGCCGGCCGAGACAGCACGCTGCCCGTTGGGCGAGAAGGCCGCGCAGTTGGCTCCCCCCGCCTGGGCGTCAACAACTTTGGCCAGCCCTCCTTCGTGTTCGGCAATACTCTGCAGCAGGCGAGTTTTGTCGCCAGAGTCGGGCGCCAATTGATCGAGCTTGTCGGCCAGTTGTCGAGCGAGCTCGTAGTCGCCCCGATCCCGCGCGTTCTCCGCCTGGTGACACCAGTGCTTGGCTTCTTCCTGGTCGATGCGCTGACGGACGGCTGCCGACTGGGTGGAACCCAGCAAATCGGCCGCGTTCTTCAAAAAGTGCCGGGCCGAATCGAACTGCTGCCGCACGGCAATCCCCTCGGCCTCGTCGGACAACCGCTTCAGAAGCGTTTCTCGCAATTCGGGCGAAGCGAGTACGACGTCGAGAAGATGCTGGCCCCCGCGGTCGCCATCCTCCACCGACAGCGCCCCGTCGTCGACCTGCTCGGCCGAAATAAACCAGAGCGTTTCGGACTCGACCGACGAAGAACTCGCCGATTTGCCCGGCACACGGCCACGAACCAGCACGTAGTCGGTCGGCTCCAGTCGGGGAAGTACCAGCCGTCCGTCGGCATCGGTCAACTTCGGTTCGAGCTGCTTCGCCACGACGATCGTGTTAAACAACTCGCCAAAGGCCGATTCCGGGGTAGTCCGACCTAACGGTGTAGAAAACGGCAACAAGACGAGCGCGGCGACGACATCGTTGCCGTCGACCACGATCACTTCTGCGTCGGGCACCGAGTCCCACCCGCTACGAACGCGAAGGGCCGTGTCCTGCGACGAGGTAGGACGGGGCCGGAAAACCAAAAGCAACAGCAACCCCACACTGATCGCAACGGCCAAGCCAACGGCGACGCGACGGAAATTTCGATAAGCAGGATGATTGCGCATACAGGGCTCCTCTTCCGACGTTGTATCAATCGATGCGGTCGATGTCGAGCACCCTATATTATTGACGCTTGCCTAGCTAATGAGCGGAAGGCGACCAACGGGAGCCTGGGTTTCCAGGCGTTCGGCTTTCCGAAGAGGATCATTTTCAATGCAAGCATCAATAAGCCCGTCGTGAATACACGAGGAGCCCGGCGACGCAACGGCGGCCGGCCCCCCCGCAACTCGCAGCCCTGGCGCGTATCCGACGCAACCGTGGGTTGTGCCGAACGCTCGTTCACTGATGTGCAAAAAGAACCCCACCGGCAACACAACGCTGACGGTGGGGGGTGAACATTCAAATTAGACGACGCCCAATTCGACAAATCGGGCAACTCGATATTCAAGCTCCTTTTCGAGGCGGCTCACTCGGAAATTGCGGAGTCGCCGGGCGAGGGCGTTTGGCTGCGCTTTTCGGCCAGTTTGGTGGCCAACATCGTGATCTGCATCCCGGCACGCAACTCTTGCGGCGAGAAGTAGGGCTGCGAAGCGCCGTTGGCAAAGCGAAGCCGCTTGGCAGCCAGCTCGGCGAAGCTCATGTCGTTGTTCAGGTGCCAAGCGGCAACCTGGGCCGCACGTTGGCTGAGCTGCCCGGTGCCGACCATGCGGCACAATTCTTGGACGGCCGGCTTGTCGGTGATTTGCTCGATGGGCACAACCTTATACGGAATGGCCGCACGGGGTTCTTTCTTGCCGTGCTCCAAGCAAACGGTCGTGGCCTGCAGCTTGCCAACCTTTTCCGGCGGGACATTGAAGAAACCGCCACCGCCACCACCACCCATGCCTCCCATACCGCCACCGCCCATGCCGCCGCCACCGATGCCCTGGCTGCCGCCACCACCACCCCCCATACCGCCACCGCCGCCACCAAACTGGGCCAGCACGGGTACGCCGCCGAAGGCCTCGGGCAACTTCACGTTCAGGGGTTTATCGGTTTTGTTCTCGATGAGCACCTGGCACTCGGTCGAATCCTTGGGGATTATCCGTACGTCGATGTCGCCCTGATTGATGGCGGCAAACATCTCGACCGACTGATGTTCCGGGTTGAACTCCCCATATTTCGGCTGTTTAGCAGCCATGGCCAACGCGGGCAGAAGCACCAGCGTTACGGCAAGCATCCAACACGGCTTCCAACTAACACGGATCATGAGTGGACCTCCAAAAATAATGTTCCGGTATTCGCGGTTCCGAGACAGCCCAAGGCCCCGACAAGTTTCCCCACTTGCACCAGAATGGCCCGGGGAACCGCTCTCGGCAGATATGACATGCAACCAGCGCAAACTTCTCACGGATATCCTATAGACTAATCGCCCGTGGAGTAGATGCCAAGCAAAAAACCGGGGGGCGAAGCCATTGCGAGCCTAGCTCCCAGGAGGGGGTCATTCGCACATTCTTGTCGCTGTTGCCCGAGGTTTGCTCGATTCAGTGGCGAGGTTGTCTCGGACAGCGAGTTGACAGACCAAAATCGCCGCAATTCCCCGGTTTGCCCTGGTTCTACCTGGTTGACAGTTCAAGAAGACATGAGATAGACTGGGCAACTTGGTTTTTTCCAAAATCGCCGGCGGTAAGGTTCCGCGTACTCGTAACGGGAGAGTGTTGACGATGAGGTTGATGCAACAGGTACTAACACACACCGGCCGCCAGATTGGGGCCTGTTTGGCCCTGCTGGCTGTGGTCGTCGTGGCGGCTTGTCCGGCACTGGCGATGGCCCAAGACGAAGCTGCCGCCGCGACGGTGGCGCCCGAGGCCGCGGGCCAGACCATGTTTGTGGTCTACTGGGCGATTGCGTTTGTCGGCGCGATTCTCGCGTTGATCTTCGCGCTGAGGTTTTTCAAGTCGGTCATGGCGGCCGACGAAGGCAACGAAGAGATGATCGAGATTGCCGGCCACGTACGCGTTGGAGCCAACGCCTACCTGTGGCAGCAATACAAGGTCGTCTTCTTCTTCTTCGTAGTCATCTTCTGCCTGCTGGCCTATGCGGCCTTCGTGCTGCACGTGCAGAGCAAGTGGGTGCCGTTTGCCTTCATCACCGGGGGGTTCTTCTCCGGGTTGGCCGGCTGGTTCGGCATGAAGACGGCCACTTGGGCTTCCAGCCGTACGGCGGCCGGTGCTCAGAAGTCGTTGAACCAGGGCCTTCAGGTGGCTTTCCGCAGTGGTGCCGTGATGGGACTCACCGTGGTCGGCCTGGGCCTGCTGGACATCACCATCTGGTTTGCTGTGCTCTACTGGCTCGTGCCCTCGCTGGGTTTCGAGGCACTCAGCCTGGAAAGCATCACGGTAACCATGCTCTGCTTCGGCATGGGTGCCAGTAGCCAGGCGCTGTTCGCCCGCGTGGGCGGCGGCATCTTCACCAAGGCGGCCGACGTGGGTGCCGACCTCGTGGGTAAAGTCGAAGCCGGTATTCCGGAAGACGATAAGCGAAACCCGGCGACGATCGCCGACAACGTGGGCGACAACGTGGGCGACGTGGCCGGCATGGGTGCCGACCTTTACGAGTCGTACTGCGGTTCGATCCTGGCCACCGCGGCGCTGGGCGTGGCGGCGTTCGCCAGCGGCAGCCTGCTGACCAAAATCCTGCCCGAGGGCACGGAAATCACCGAAGCCTTGATTCAGGACTTCCAACTGCGTGCCCTTTTCCTGCCGATGGCCCTAGCGGGCGTGGGTATCCTGCTTTCGATCATTGGTATCTTCCTCGTCCGCACCGAGGAGCAGGCCGACCAGAAAACGCTGCTGAAGGCCTTGGCACGCGGTGTAAACGTTTCCAGCCTCTTGGTTATCGTGGCGGCTTGGGTCTTGACCAAGCTGCTGTTGCCCGAGTTCGAATGGATTTCGGCCAGTGTGATCGTTGGTTTGGCGGCCGGCTGGATCATCGGGAAGTGGACCGAATACTGCACAAGCGACGAGTATAGTCCTACGAAGAAACTGGCCGACCAGGCCCTGACCGGCCCGGCCACGATCATCATCGGCGGTATTGCCGACGGTATGATGAGCGTTTGGGTTCCGGTAATCACGGTCAGCGTGGCCACGTTGATGGCCTTTGGATTTGCCGCCGACTGGCAGTTCAACGACGTGAACCTGTTTGCCATGGGCCTGTACGGCGTGGGCATCGCGGCAGTCGGTATGCTCAGCACGCTGGGTATTACCCTGGCCACCGACGCCTACGGCCCAATCGCCGACAATGCCGGCGGGAACGCCGAAATGGCCGGCCTGGAGCCCTACGTCCGCGAGCGGACCGACGCCCTGGACAGCCTGGGCAACACGACGGCCGCCACGGGCAAGGGTTTTGCCATTGGATCGGCCGCCTTGACCGCCTTGGCTCTGCTGGCCGCCTACGTCGAAGAGGTCCGCATGGGCCACGAGCACTGGGGCCAATCGGTCGTTCAGTCGCTGGAAGATGAAGGCTGGTACAAGGTCAACGACCAGTTCGTGATCAAAATGACCAAGGACGGCGAAGAGAAAGATTTCGTCGGCTACATGGCCATGCCCGCCCATATCCGTCAAGCGAAGGGCTGGGAAGAAGTGGACACGGCCGAAGGCCCGACGCTCATTGATGAGATCGTCGAGGAAGCTGAAGGTGCTCCACGGCTGAAGGGCACGCACGAGGCCCTAGTCGAGGTCAAAAGCGCCAACATGATTAATTGGATGACCTACTACTCCTGCAACCTGATGAACCCCAAGGTGCTGGTGGGCGTGTTCCTGGGTGCCATGGCCACGTTCGTCTTCTGTGCGATGACGATGAAGGCGGTTGGTCGTGCGGCCTACGGTATGGTCGAGGAAGTGCGTCGGCAGTTCCGCGAGAAGCCGGGCATCATGGACTACACCGAGAAGCCCGACTACGCCGCGCCGGTGGCGATTAGTACGGCGGCCGCCCAGAAGGAGATGATTATCCCGTCGCTTTTGGGTCTGGCGACCCCGGTTGTCGGTGGCCTGCTGCTGGGCGTGGCCGGCGTGATGGGTATGCTGGTCGGTGCTCTGACCTGCGGCTTCTGTGTGGCCGTGTTCATGGCCAACGCCGGTGGTTCCTGGGACAACGCCAAGAAGTACATCGAAAGCGGTGCACATGGCGGTAAGGGAACCGACGCCCACAAGGCGGCCGTCGTGGGCGACACCGTGGGCGACCCGTTCAAAGATACCAGCGGCCCGAGCCTGAACATCCTCATCAAGCTGATGAGCATGGTCAGCGTGGTGGCGGCCGGTCTTGTCGTCCGCTACAGCCTCACGGCCTTGGGGATTTTCTAATCGCCCGACCATTGGCCGCAGGGTTTGTTCCTGCGGCTGCCTGAGAGTTCCGAACTCCTCAGATCGATAACCCACAAAGCCCCTCGACCGGCGGTCGAGGGGCTTTGTGCATTACGGGCAGTTGGCAGGGCAAAACGTTACCGCGGACGCACCTTGGAAGGTTCTGCCGGAATCTCACGCCGCGCCCAGGGCGGCAGCGTCGCCGTCGGCTCTCGGTACAATCCGGCCCGGGTCCAGCGAATGGGGGCGGCCGGCGGTCGCGAAAACACCACCTGAAAAAGCTGCAACACCCCGGTCGAAAATGCGACCATCGACCCGGTAAGGTACAACCGCCAGAGACGGACGAACCACGCGTCGAACATCCCGGCCACTTCCTGTTCGGCATAGTTGAAACGTGCCAACCAATGGGCCAAGGTTCGCGCGTAATGCCAGCCGAGATTCTCCACATCGAGGACCGAGAATCGGCCGGTCTCGAAAATCGTCATCAGTTGGGTAGGGCTAGGAAGGTAGCCACCGGGAAAGATGTACTTATCGATCCACGGGTTCGTCGCTTCCGGTACATTCTGCCCAATGGTCTGAATCAACCCTCGTCCATGCGCCTTAAGACACCGATCACACGTGCGCCCGAACTGGTCGTATTGCCTGGCGCCGACATGCTCGAGCATTCCGAGCGAGACGATGGCGTCGAACTGGCCGGTTGCCTCACGGTAGTCGGCCTCGACGAAGTCCACCCGATCGGTCATCCCTTCGGCTTCTGCTCGGTGACGGGAGAAGTCGAGTTGTTCTCGAGAGATATTCAGCGCCGTAACCCGTACGCCAAATCGCCGGGCCAGGTGTAGCGCGGTTGCCCCCCAACCGCCGCCAATGTCGAGCACCGTCTCGCCAGGTCGCAAATCGAGCTTTACGCCTACATAGTCGAGCTTGGCTTCTTGAGCCGCGTCTAACGACATCGGCTCCTGGGTAAAATAGGCACAACTGTAGACCATTTGCCGATCGAGCCAGAGGCGGTAGAACTCGTTGCTCAGGTCATAGTGCTGACGGATCGCCTTTCGCGAACCGCTTAGCGAATGGGCATGCCGGCCGAGCCAATTCACGGCAGCTCGCGCCCCGTCGATCGCACAACCGCTGGTCGACATCTTCCGATACACGATCTCCAACAAGGCCGCCAGACTGCCGTCGACCTCGATACGGCCGTCGGCATAGCCTTCGCCGAACTGGAAGTTGGGATCGACCAACAGTTTCCAGAGCGTCGCGCGATCGTGGATCACCACGCAAGCAACCGGGCGTTCGTCATTCGTGGAAATGACCTCGCCGTTGAAGAGGGAAATCTGGATCGGCGGGTTGTCTAACTCGTGCAAGAGCCGCACGAGCATCTTTCGTTCGGCGGAAAACACGCGCCCGCCAGCGCGGCTCGCAGCCGGCGTGTCGCCGTGCGGGGTGTCTTCCGTGCTCGGCGGTGTGCGGCTAGGCGCCCCGTCGTCGTCGAAATCGACCTTCCTCCAGCGGCGCACAATGGGAGAAGACATGCCCAACTCCTCCCTCGTTTTGATGCCTGCATCAAGAATGATCGCGTCCGAGAACCGTAAACCAGAAGGGCCAGGCTCCCGTTGGTGCCTCTTTGATCATTGGCATGCAGGCGTCGATAGGATGAGCAACGAAGTCGGCGACAGCCGAAAGCTTTTCTCGCAAGAGAAGCAACTCCCGATCTATTGCCTGGAAACTCGACGAACATCCACTGCCGCATGTGGCTGGCCCGACGTTTTCCGAAGTGCAGAGCCCTCGCACCCGACCGTTACAGGCAGAACCAGCCACAGCGTTTTAACCCACGGTTTTCATCCTGAGGTATTATACCCAAAGGCTGCAAGAGGCAATCCCCGCTGGAGGTGCATTCTTCGAGGGGACCGCAACGCCCTAACCGCAAGGAATCGTCGGCTGGTGCTTTTTCAACATCGCCTGATCGTAAACCCACGGCTTGCCCGGACTGGACAAACCGTGGGATTCGACGACTTTTCGCGCGCATCGCGACCAGCGGTCGCGGCTTTTTGCTCGGTTTGCCCCGCTCGCGCTACTTTTCGTCCATTAACTTGGCGATCGTCGGCTCCACGGCCTCGGCCCAGACGCCGTAGCCCATCTCGTGCGGATGCAACAGGTCGGGCATGACCTCTTTCGTCAACACACCCTCGGGCGTGAGGAACTTCTGGTTGATGTCCAGGAAGTAAACCATCTTGTCGTCGGCCAGCTTGGCGATGATTTCGTTGGCCTTCTGGTTCACCTGACGCTTAGCATCGTTGTTGTCGGTGCCGCGGGGGAAGATGGCCAGCACGAGGACTTTCATCTTGGGCAGCTTGGTGCGAAGCTTTTCGACGATGGCCTTCACACCCTCGGCGATTTCCTCGGGGGTGTTCGAACCCGAGTTGTTTGTGCCGATCATCAACACGGCCAACTTCGGCGAAATGCCCTCGATGTTGCCGTTGTCCAGTCGCCAGAGAACGTGCTGGGTACGGTCGCCACCGATGCCGAGGTTCACGGCGTTGCGCTTGTCGTAATACTTGGCCCAAACGTTTCGGCCGTGGCCTTCCCAGCCATGGGTGATCGAGTCGCCGATCATCAGCAAATCGACGTTGCCCTGCTTCACCCGCTCGTTCATCTTGGCGTGACGGTTGGTCCACCAGTCACTATCGCGCGGGACAGGAACGATGGCGTCGTTCGGTTTGACCGCCGTGGCCTGTGCGAAAACCGCGGTGCAGAGGCCGGCACAAAGAACGGATGCGGCAAGAGCCAAAAGCAAAGGACGACGAAACATAGTAAAAACCTCCTGGGTGCGTAAACGTGAACTTGCCGGTTATTGATGTTTACATATTCATTGAACGGTCGGCCAAGGTCGAACGCCTTGAAACCGGGCTCCCGATGGTCGCCCTCCGTTTATTGAATATGCAAGACACCATAAGGAACCGACGCCAGGACCCCCATAGGCCCCGTATAAACGTCTCCCAGAATAGCTCCGAAACTTGGGCAACGCAAATCGCGAGCCGCCTATCCTCCTCTTCCTTGGTTCCCACGCAGCAGTAAGGGAACCAGCGGATGGCAGAAGCACCATCTCGGCTTTTTTGGCGTTTCGTCCTCCGCCGGGCTATAATTTTGCTGACACCAGTATGCGCGGCGCTCGCAACGTCGCCGCCGGGCGTTTGTTCCCGCCGTTACCTTCTCCTGGAGACCCACCCGTGAAAAGTATGTTGAAGCAAGCTGCCGCTTACTCGCTCGCCGTCGCCGTGATTGCCAGTTGTTCGACGCTCTGCAATGCTGCCGAAGTAAAGGTCGTCGACCCGTTGGCTAAGGGCCTCGATGGCTGGAACCTCAAGGGTTCGCCCGAACGAAGCCACTGGACGATGGGCTACGCCACGATGAACCCGGAAAATCCGCGCGAATTGATCGTCGCTACGTCGGGCGACGGTTCGGCCCAGTTGGTCAACGCCCAAGGCCACGGCGTCGATATCTACAGCAAGGAGAAATTCGGCGACTGCACGATCGAGCTAGAACTGATGGTGCCGCAAGGCTCCAATTCGGGCATCTATGTGATGGGCGAATACGAAATCCAGGTGCTGGACAGCTACGGCCGCGAGAAGGTGGGCCCCGGCGACATCGGAGGGCTGTACGGCGCGCAGGCCCCGTCGAAGAACGCCTCGAAAGCGCCCGGCCAATGGCAGAAGTTCGTCATCGAGTTCAAGGCGCCGCGTTTCGAAAATGGCCAGAAGATAGCCAACGCCCGGTTCGTCAAGGTAACGCTCAACGGCCAAGTGATCCACGAAGACGTTGAGATGCAAGGCCCGACGCCTGGCGGCGTAACGCACCAAGAAGCGGCCACCGGCCCGTTGATGTTCCAAGGCAACCACGGCCCGGTCGCCTACCGCAACATCAAGATCACGACGCCAGCGGAATAACCGATCGGCAAATGGCTGAGTTTCTCCCCTCGCCCCTTGGGGCATTAATATCTACGCAAGTCAACCAGCGTGCTTGCTCGACGTTTCGATTTCCGAACGTGTTCGAACCTTTTGGCATATAATGGGTCGTGCGTTTTTTCTATTTACCACGAAGGTCACGAAGGAAGAACAACAGTGCAGTGGTTCTCGGAAAGGACCGAGAGCAATAAGATGACGCCTCGTTGTTCTTTGAAGACTTCTCTCGCAAAGGCGCAAAGACGCCAAGGCTGAAAGGCTTTCTCTTGGCGTCTTTGCGCCTTTGCGAGAGCTATTTTCTTCCTCTTTCACGTCTTACAAACGGGCATCGCCGTATCGAGGAGTCTTTCTGTCTCATCTTCCTTCGTGACCTTCGTGGTTTTTATCTGCTCACCTGAACCTATTGCGACGAAATGCCTTCGGTTTTCTGCGAGGCAAGATGTGTAGATACCTATGCGTTTCGGGAGAGGGGCCGGGGGTGAGGGGATTGCGCAACAAGTGACTTCCCAGAAAGAACACCCTCGCCGCTGCAAACCGCCCTCACCCGGCGGCTTCGCCGCCACCCTCTCCCGCACGGCGGGAGAGGGTACGCCCTTCGGAGACGTATTCTCGGAAAAATGCCCTAAACCCTGTCTTCTTCAACCAACTTCGCGAAATGCTCGAACGAGCGGTCATAGGTCTGCTCGGCACTGTTCGGGAAGCAACAGGCCGGTAACTGCCGGGAGCGGAGGTGGTAGCTCAGGCAGTCGCAACAAACGCCCTTGCGGGAGCAGGGGGTATAGCTGCAATTACAGATGCCCAAATTTCGGCTCTTCTTGCACTCCATCGTCGACCCTCGCGAAGAAAAGGGAAAGGGAAAACCAACCCAAGGACGGTCCGGTAACCCGGTAAATGTCTATCGATCTGTCCCAAACGGCGTGCGACGCCGGCGGATCGAGGGTGATCACCTTGGCCGAATACTCCGCCGACGTCGAGCCCTATTGTTGCCGAGTAGGCCGCAGCGGTCAACTATACTACCAACCTCAAACATCGTTAAGTTTTTGACAAAGATTAGCGACCAACGGGAGCGGGTTCTCGACTGGGTGCGGTAGCACCGTTTGGTTGGCGGCCCTGCCGCCCTATGTGAAAAAGACGGTTACTCGTCGGCAGCCACGAGTTCGAAACACTTCAAGTTCCCGTCGCGGTCCTTGCAGAACAGCCGGCCGTCGGCTAACACGACGTGGGGCCAGGCGTCGGTGCGGAAGAGGTCGTCCAAGCGGGCCAACTCACGGTATTTGTCGGGCGAACGATCGGCCGTCTCGGCTAGTGCCAGGTCGCCCCGTTTGCCCCAGAGAATCCAGCGCCCGTCGGCCGTAATGATACCCGAGCCCGGCTCGCCGAAAAACGCATCGCCCACCCAGCAGGTTTCGCCCGTTTCCAGGTCCACGCAATAGGGTTTTCGCCATGCCCAGTAGATGTTGCCGCGATAGATGATCGGCGTGCAGACCTTCGAGTAGACCGGTTTTTCCCAGACCTTGGTGGCCCCGTCGAGCGTGATCCGCAGCTTGCACATCGCCTTGTGGTTGTAGCCCGAGGTGATGACCACCTCGTTGCCCGCGACCGCGGGCGTGACCACATTATTGGAAAACTCGGTGGTCCACTCGTATTGAGCCACCGTTTTGCCCTCGTTGCCCGAGTCGAGCCGCAACACGACCAAGTGGCGCAGCGTGAGCACGGCCACGCAAGGCACGTCCTCGACGTGCATGGGAACGATGCCGCCGGTATGACCCGCCTGATCGTTGTATTGCGAGGCCCAAAGCTGTCGGCCGGTGCGTTTGTCTAATGCCACGATTGTGCCTTCCGAACCGCCGGCCTCGACCAGCAGCCAGTTGCCGTAGACCAACGGCGCGGCGATGTAGCCGTAGTCGGTTTGGGTCGAACGGCCGATCTTCGCCCGGCGTTGCATGCCGTAGCGGTCGTAAAGGTTCAAGCTCCAGACTTTCTCACCCTGCTTGGTCGTATCCCAGCAGTTGAGGTCCCCGTCGAGGCTAAGCGTATAGAGATATTTCGTCGCCGGGTCGTACTCCGGCGTGGCGGTGACGGCGCCGTAGAGCCCCTTATCGCCAAACGAATTTCGTGCGTAGCGAGGCGCCGGGTAAGAGACTTTCCACAGTTCGCGGCCCGTCGTGGCGTCGAGGCAGTAAAGCGTATCGCGCTCGTCGGCCCAACCGAGCGTGTAGAGTCGACCGGCTACGACAATGGGCGACGAACTGCCTTCGCCCACGTTGGCTTCCCAGCACGGTTGCCTCGGCGGCCAAGCCTTTTGATCCCATCGCGAGCTTTCCGGCGAAAGACCGTTTCGCGCGGGCCCCAGCCAGTGCGGCCAGTCGGCGGCCCGGGCCTTGGTCGCATCCGCTTCTTGGAAACCGGCCACGACCGTCAGAAGCAATAAGGCGAAAACGCGGCCCGGGGTATTGGTGCGATAGGGGACTTGCATGGGAAACACTGCCGTGAAATGATGGGTAGGGAGTGAAACGTGTGGGCTGGGATTTGTGCCTCAGCGTGGCTTTTCAAGCCTTTCCGCCGGTGGAAGACGGCCGGGAGGATTTTGGTACCATCATAACTCAAGGTAATGCGACTGCTCAAGAAAACGGGCAAAATCCCCGGATTGCCGCCCGCCTTCTTCCTTGAGAAACCGCCGCCGCAGTTGGTCGGGATCAGGCAAAGTTCAACTCGAGGTTCCCCACATGACCGAATGGCCCCGCCCGGGTTGGTTTCTCGTCGTCAGCAGCATCTTGCTGATCGGCACATGCCTTTTTGCCCTCTCCATTACGATTGCCGGTTGCTGCACCGCCAAGGATCCTTTGGCAATAATCGAGGCGATCTTCGTAATTCCGATGGTCACGACTATCGGGTTTCAGCAGTACCGCGGTGTCTTTCGGAATAACCCAAGAGCAGCCAACATGACCGCGTTCGTGCTGATGCTTCTTGGTGGGTTGCCGGTGTTTGGTTGCGTCGTGGTTCTCGTTCAGACCGCCTGGGAACACCGGTTATCGGGCAGGTTGTTTCTTGTTCTTTCAGCGCTCGGGGCAATTGGCACATTCTGTCTCCTGGTCGCGTTCGCGGAGCATCATTGGGCCTACGTGTTGACTCACGCAAGAAAATCGGTGGCCGCCGAGAAACAACCGAAATGGAGACAGTTTTCTCTCCGCGAGATGCTGCTCTGGACGACCGTCCTGGCTGTGATGATAGGCGTGACTATGTGGCTCATACAAAGCAGTTGATTGCAATATAGCTTCGACATGACTCGTCACCCCGCTCCGTCGAGCATCGCCGGGGGAACAACGAACACGAACTGCCGTTGTCACTAACGCCCCTACTTCCCTGCCTACGACTTCACCATCGGCGTAGAGGGTGATACCTCTAGGTGGGAGTTTCCCTCGTCTCACGAGCATCGAGAAAAGCGTGTGCACACGTTGGTCGTGTTATGGCCGTCGTTGTCCAACCGTATCATATCGCGTTTCGCAACAAGACACCCCCAAACGCCAGTCCGCACATTTTGCCTGCCTTACCATTCCGCTACACCCCCTCCGGACGAAAGCGTTGCCTGGGGAAACAGCACCAAGACAGGCATATTTCAATCGAGTCGTGCGATACGGCGGAACGATCCTAGAACTATAGAGGTGTACCGGGGCTCGAACCACACTCTCCATGCGTACTTCACGGGCCTTCGGTGAAAAACCCCGCGCAGTTTTGTTGTCTGCATATTCACGCAGCGGCTGGCCAAGCCCACTCGCCGTAGAACGCGGGCTGCCAGTAGCTACGTCGTCGTTCGTGCAATATGCGAAGCTCAATGGCACGGCCGGGCAACACGCTCGCCACCGGTATTTTGACCCCCTGGAATGAGTCCGAGCCATGCGTTCTCTCCACAGCCTATTTAGTGCGATGCGAACAACCGTCCTCTCCGCGACTGCCTTTCTGGTCGTGGCCACCCTGCTGACTCCCGCGGCCCCGGCCCAGAACATCACCAACTCCGACATCATCCGTTCCGGCGGCGACTATCCGGACCCGACGAACTACGACTTTTCGGCCGGTGCGGGCAACAATGGCAAGTTGATTCTCCAACCGCCCACGACGGGAACAGCCGTGCTGGCCGGCAATCTAACACTCAATCGCGACGGCACTCTGCAGCTCGAAGGCAACCAAAACGCTGCCCTGATCGTGGCCGGCACTGGCACGAGTCTCGACTTGAATAACAACCGCCTCCTGATTCAAAACAACGCCATCGACGGTAGCGGCAACCCGATCGACTTGAATCTCTTCTTCGGCAACATGGCGGGCCAGGGAACGTTTGCCGCCAGTACCACGGGCACGCTCGATTTCCGCAGCAGCGATCCAACAAACCAAAGAACGATTCTCCACCTCAACGGCGGCCAGTCCAACAACAACGGCAGCAATGTGACGTTCGAGTTCGCCGGCGGCGGCCTGAGTATCGACAACGCCCTCTCGTTGCCGGAAACGACCACCCTGATCGGCAAGTACGGCGCGGCGGTGATCCTGCCGACCACCGGAACCACGGTTGGCTCCAGCTTCACCTATCAGGTCGATTCCGACGGCGGAGCCTACACCAATATCGGAGGCATGATGCTCTTGGGCGACAACACGCCCGGCGCAACCGTGGCCGCCGATGTCGCTTACAACGGCGCCATCACCTACAACGGCACGAACTACATCGACAACTATAGTCAGGCGTGGGGCCAGGCCTCGGTAATCGTCGGAACGGGTAGTTTTCAGTTTTCGGATACGACGTTTGCCAACACCGACGCGCTCGCCGTGGGCGGGGGACGCAACTTCCTTAGCGGCCAGTTGGAAAACACGTCGGCCACGCTGGTCGTCGGCAGCCAGGCCAATCTCGACAGCTTGCCCAGCAACCTCGGTTTCTGCGGCGGCAAAATCGACGTCAGTGCCCTGGGAGCAACGGTCGATCTGCAGAGCTTTTCGCTAGCGGCCATCAACATCGACACGGGCGAGGGCGAACCGTATCCCGGCGGTGGGTCGTTGATCGTCGACGGTAATACCGATGTGTCCGTCCATGTCGACGGCGCTAAGCTGCTCACCCGGGATGGAATCCTCAAGATCGAACAAGACGGCGCTGCCACGGGCACGGTGACCGTCTACGTTCATTGCAGCGGCGGCAACATCGATCCTTCGAGTTTCGCCGGCTTCGAATTGCCCAGCGGTGCGGAGATACGCTTTGTCGACGGTGGCGACACCGTGGCCACCGGCAACCTGGAAGGGGGCGGCACGGTATACGCGGACGGCAAAAACCTGGAAGTGGGAAGCGATGTCAGCACGACCACCAACTTCGTCGGTACACTAGACAGTGTCGGCGCCCTTGAAAAGACTGGCAGCGGCAAAACGTCGTTCGGCAGCGGCGCCAACGTAAGCGTTCAGGCAGCCACCGTCAGCGAAGGCGAGTTGGCCGTGCAACAGGGCGCTACCTTCACCGTCGGCGGCGGCACCGGAACCCTCTCGGTCAACGACGGCGGTGTGCTGATGGGCAACGGCACCATCCAGGGCGAAGTTGTTCTACAAAACGGCGGTTGGCTCAAGCCGGGCAATTCGATCGACACTCACACGACCAATGGCAATCTGACGATCGCCTCCGGCGGTGGCATGGAAATCGAAATCCGCGACCTCGGCGGTGCCCAAACCGTCGGCACCCCCGGTACGGATAGCGACCTTGAGCACGTCACCGGCACGATGACCCTGCAAAACGGCAGCACGCTGCTGGTCACCGAAGACAGCACCAGCACGAGCAACTTCAAGGTAGGCGACAAGTACTACACGATCGTCGCCGAACAAGGAATCGGCAACCTTCAGGGCGCCAACGTCGTCGACAACATCGCCGGATTCACAATCGGCAACTACGGCATCGAAGCAACCACGTTGAACGTCGGCGGCACCGACATCACAGGCGATTGGTTCTGGTTCGATCTTGCCCGAGGGCTCGGCAGCAACACACCCAATTCCCGGGCGATGGCCGACTATCTGCTCGCCCGTTACGACGCCGGCGACATGGTCGCCCTGTTCAACGCCGTGGACGCCCTCAACAGCGAGCAACAGGCGAACGCCCTAGGGCAGCTTTCCGGCGAACCGCTTGCTACCTCGCAGTCGCTAAGCCTCAACGGCTCGATGATCCGCACCCAAATGCTGCTGAACCAGATCCGACCGGGGCTGGCGCCGTATGGTGCTGAGGGTGAATATGCGGCCAATACGTTCGCCGTGCCGGGCGACATGCTGGTTCGCGGTCAATGCGACGAGGCGTGTGCGTTTTCCACTTGCGCGTGTGCCATGCCGTCGGGCTGGGTTACCGGCTACGGTGTCGGCGGGGCGATCTTCGGCGATGGCCAAACCGCCGAGTCGGCCGTCAGCGTCGGCGGGGCGCTGGTGGGTCTCGAATGGGGCACCGCCACGGGCTCCAAGGCCGGCGTGTTCTTCAACTACGGCCACACGTACGGCGACATGGCCGCGCTGGACGCCTCGACGCGCATCGACGACCACTTCTTCGGCGGCTACTTAGTGAAACGGCAACTCGAATCCTATTGGCTGGCCACGTTCGGCTTCGGCTACGACCGATACGATATCACGCGTCGCGTCAGCGCGGGCGCGATCACCGAAGCACCTCACTCGGAACACGACGGCTGGCAATCGATGGTCTATGGCGAATGGGGCATGGAGTTCGACACGCCCTATGCCATCGTCCAACCGCTCGTCGGCCTGCAATACCTTTACCTCCGCGAAGAGGGCTACAGCGAAGACGCCACCGGCGCGCCGAACACGGCCCTGACCGTCGGCGGCATGGACTACGACGCACTGCGAACCCACCTGGGTGTCCGCCTTGCCCGGGCCATCACGCGCGAGAAATTCCGCGGCACGGCCGAATTCCGTTCGGTCTGGATCCACGAGCTACTGCACGACACGGCCCCGCTGGCCAACGCCCGCTTCTCGGCAGCCACGACCGGGACCACCTTCCCCGTGGCCGGCGCCGATCTCGGCCGCGACTGGTGCTGGATGGGCACCGGGCTGAAGTGGAATTTGACCGACACCGTACGGCTCTACGCCGAATACGACCTTCTCTTCAACATCCGCCAGAGCATCCACACCGGCAGCGGCGGTGTAGAGGTTGCGTGGTAAAAACCTTCCCTTCCCCCCTCTCCCCGCGGGGAGAGGGGTCGGGGGTGAGAGGCTGCGCGCAGCAAGGGGTTTCGTGAAGCCAACGCTCGCGCTGCTGCCACCGGCCCCCACCCGGCGGCTTCGCACAGCGGGAGAGGATACGCCACGGTTCACCTTTTCCCCGGTACTTGAACCTTTCCCCTCACCAATGTTAAACTGGTGAGATTTTACACCCCGCCCCGCCCCGCCCCCAGTGAGTGGAGCGGGAAAGGGTACCTATTCGCTACGCCTCGAAGGGAAAGACCTCCACGTGCCACGCCGCGACGACATCCACAAAATCCTGCTGATCGGGTCCGGGCCAATTATCATCGGCCAGGCCTGCGAGTTCGACTACTCGGGTACCCAGGCTTGCAAAGCCCTCCGCGAGGAGGGGTACGAGGTCGTGTTGGTCAACTCCAATCCGGCCACCATCATGACCGATCCCGGCATGGCCGAGCGGACCTATATCGAACCGCTCACCTGGGAAGTGGTGGCCAAGGTGATCGAAAAGGAACGGCCCGACGCCCTGCTGCCCACCCTGGGCGGCCAGACCGGGTTGAACTTGGCCATGGACCTCTCGCGCCACGGCGTGCTGGAGAAATACGGCGTCGAAATGATCGGCGCCAACGCCGAAGTGATCGCCAAGGCCGAAGAACGCGACCAGTTCAAAGAGGCCATGGAGAAGATCGGCCTGGAGGTCTGCCGCGGCGACACGGTTACCACCATGGCCGAAGCCCGCGAGGTACTCAAGGAAATCGGGCTGCCCTGCGTCGTGCGTCCCAGCTTCACCCTGGGTGGCACCGGCTCGAGCGTGGCCTATAACCGCGAACAATTCGAGCAGCAGGTCTCGACCGGCATGGAGGCCTCACCCGTCCACCAGGTCTTGCTCGAAGAGGCCGTGATGGGGTGGAAGGAATACGAGATGGAGGTGATGCGCGACGTTGACGACAACGTCGTGATTATCTGCTCGATCGAAAACTTCGACGCCATGGGCGTTCACACGGGCGACTCGATCACCGTGGCCCCGGCCCAAACCCTCACCGACAAAGAATACCAGCGGATGCGCGACGCCTCGTTGGCCGTAATTCGTGAGATTGGCGTCGAGACGGGTGGGTCGAATATCCAGTTCGCCATCCATCCCGAGAACGGGCGAATGGTCGTCATCGAGATGAATCCCCGGGTGAGCCGCTCCAGTGCGTTGGCCAGCAAGGCCACGGGCTTTCCGATCGCCAAAATCGCCGCCAAGCTGGCCATCGGCTACCGGCTCCACGAGCTGCCCAACGACATCACCCGCGAAACGATGGCCTGCTTCGAGCCGACCATCGACTACGTGGTCACCAAAATCCCGCGTTTCGCTTTTGAAAAATTCCCCGAGGCCGACGACAAACTCACCACGCAAATGAAAAGCGTGGGCGAGACCATGGCCATCGGACGGACGTTCAAGGAGTCGTTCCAAAAGGCCCTGCGAGGGCTGGAAGTGGGTAGTTTCGGCTTCGGCTGCGACAGCAAGGACCTCTGGGGGACGCCGGAGCAACCGGCCATCGAAGAGGTCCGCTCCAAGCTGGCCGTGCCCGGCGACCAGCGCGTGTGGCATCTGCGCTACGCGATGAAATACGGCATGTCGATCGAAGAAATCTACGAGTTGACCAGCATCGACCCTTGGTTCCTCGCCAACCTGCAAGAGATCGTCGACCTGGAAGAGGAACTCCGCGAGGCCCCCAGCTTAAAGGAGCTTTCCGACGCCAAGCTTCGCCAAGCCAAGCAGTTCGGTTTCTCCGATCGACAGTTGGCCACGCTGCTGGGCGCTACCGAGATGGACGTCCGCAAGTATCGTAAGAGCCGCGGCATCGTGGCCACCTTCAAGTCGGTCGACACGTGTGCCGCTGAGTTCGAGGCCTACACTCCTTACTACTATTCGACCTATGAAGACGAAGACGAAACGCCGCCGAAAAACCCCGAACGGCAACGGGTGATGATCCTCGGCGGTGGCCCCAACCGCATCGGCCAGGGAATCGAATTCGACTACTGCTGCTGCCACGCCAGTTTCGCTCTGCGGGAACTGGGCATCGAGTCGATTATGGTCAACTCGAACCCGGAAACGGTCAGCACTGACTACGACACCAGCGATCTGTTGTTTTTCGAGCCGCTGACGACCGAAGACGTGTTGAACATTTGCGACCGCGTTCAGCCCGACGGCGTCATCGTGCAGTTTGGCGGACAAACGCCGCTGAACCTCGCTCGGGCGCTGTCGAACGCTGGCGTGCCGATCATCGGCACGAGCGTCGACACGATCGAAGACGCCGAAGACCGCGAGAAGTTTGCCAATCTGCTGAAGCGTTTGGACCTGAAGCAGCCGGCCAACGGCATCGCCCGAACCATGGCCCAAGCCCGAACTGTGGTAACCAAGGTAGGCTTCCCGGCCCTGGTGCGGCCGAGCTTCGTGCTTGGCGGCCGGGCGATGGAAATTTGCTACGACGAGAAACAGTTCGAGCGCTACGTGGCCGAAGCCTTCGTGGTGGCCCAGGGCCAGCCGGTATTGATTGACCGTTTCCTGGAAGACGCCACGGAAGTGGATGTCGACGCCATCGGCGACGGCGAGAAAGTGATCGTGGCCGGCATCATGGAGCACATCGAGGAGGCAGGCGTACACTCGGGCGACTCGGCCTGTGTCATCCCGCCCTACAGCCTGCCCGGGCCGGTGGTCGAGGAAATCCGCGAGGCCACGAAGAAGATGGCCCGCGACTTGAAGGTCAAGGGCCTGATGAACGTGCAGTTCGCCGTGAAAATGGAGGACGGGCATCCAAACGTCTACATTATCGAGGTCAATCCGCGGGCGAGCCGCACGGTGCCGTTTGTCTCGAAGGCCACCGGCATGCCGCTGGCCAAAGCGGCAGCCAAGGTGATGGTCGGCGTCACGCTGGCCGAGCAGGGATACGATCGGGCACCGATTCCGGCCCACGTCTCGATCAAAGAAGCCGTCTTCCCGTTTATGAAGTTCCGCGGGGTCGATATCGTGCTCGGCCCCGAAATGAAATCGACCGGCGAAGTGATGGGCATCAGCGAGCGATTCTCGATCGCATTTGCCAAAAGCCAGTTGGCGGCCGGCACGCTATTGCCCGAGTCGGGTTCGATCTTCATCAGCGTAGCCGATAAGGATAAGGAGCCGATCATTCCCTTCGCCCGACGACTCGTCGAGTTGGGCTATCATCTGATCGCCACCAAGGGAACGGCCGTTTGCCTGGAAGGCGCCGGCGTCGAGGTGCAACGGGTTAAAAAGATCCAGGAGGGCCATCCCAACCTGATCGACTACATGATCGACGGTGAACTCCAGCTTGTAATGAACACCCCCAGCGGTAAAGGTGCCCGGACCGACGAGGGGCGGATCCGCGCCACGGCCGTCTCTCACGGCATCCCCTGCCTGACCACCCGGCAAGCGATCGAAGCCGCCGTCCGGGCGATGGACGCACTGCGCGGAGAGGAGATCACGGTCGAGGCTATCCAGGATCGCTTTCCGGAGTACGGGAAGAAGAGTTAGGTGTTGGGAGTTGGGTGCCTCTGGCTGCTTGCCAGCCAGTGCCTCGTTCCCAGGCTCCAGCTTGGGAACGCATTTCCCAGAAGCTCTGCTTCGCGGAATACACCGTAGGGTCTCCGTTCACGATGGCTCGCCTCACGCGTAAATGACCGACGCCAAACGCCGCCGCACGCCGCGACGGAACTCGACCGCCGGGTGACCCAACGCCAGACCGACGCTCACCTTGTTCTGCTCTGGGATGCCTAGCTTTGCCTTGAGGTCTTTGAAGTGGCTCAAGGCCACGGTGGTGCCCAACATGCAACTGCCCAGGCCCAACGACTCGGCGGCCAGCATGGCGTAGGTGGCCACAATCACGGCGTCAGCCACGTCGGCTTCCGGCGAGTAGTGAAAAATCATCAGCGCCGGCGGATCGTAGGCGAACACATCGCGACCCTGGGCATGCTGCTCGGCAATCGTTCGACACAACGGACGGACGAACTCTTTCATCAGCGTAGCCTGGGCCTTGCCAATAAACGGCCGCATGACGGCAAGCGTTACGGGATTGAAAAACTTCACCGTGCGACGAAACGCCTCGCAGGCGATTTCCCGAAGCTGCCGCACCTTGTCGCGGCTGTCGAACACCACCACGCTGGCCTCATGGGGTGGAATTCCCATCGGCGCGGTGGCGGCCATTTCCAAGATCTTGTCGAGCGTCGCCCGATCGACCGGCTCGTCGGTGAACTTACGGATGCTGCGGCGCCCGAAAAGCAGGGCCTCGAACTGCTCGGCGGTAGCCTTCTGCATGGTGGGCGAAAAGGCCACGGCATCGTCGGCCTGCATTCCCCGACCCGAGACCCGTATGGCCTCCGTCGGACAAATGGCCATGCAATGCCCGCAGGCGATGCACCCCAGTACGAGCCCTTCGCTGGCCACGGGCAGGCCCTGTTGCATGGTCAGCACGTCGCCGGGACAAATGGCCGCGCATTGGCCGCAGCCGGTGCACTTCACCGGGTCGACGTGTGGTCGGCCAAATTCGTGGAGATCAAGTCCCATTACTTTTTTCTTCCTCGGGTTTCGGTAGCTGCAATTCAAAGGTAATGGTCACTGTGGCGCTGACGGTTATTTGCCCTGGCGCTAACGGTTGCTCGCCAGCGGTCGGCAACGCTTTCTCTTGAGTGGCTTTGTCGACTTGAGCGGTACCGACGAGTTGAAAACGCGGGACGCCGTCGGATTGCCTACTACTCATAAAGGCGCCCATGCCGAACGACGTGGTATCGTCGCTGCCTTCCACCTCCTCCTCGATCTCGATTGCCTTACCTAAGGTCAGTCCGTTGAGTTCCGCGAGGTGTTGAGCTTTTTCTTTGGCATAGAGAACCGCGAGGCGGCGGGCTTCAAACTGGTGCCGACGATGGTCGGTAGTACGAAAGTGGATGCCGTCAACCCGATTGGCTCCGGCATCGAGGGCATCGGAGAGTAACGGCTCCAACTTGCCGAAATCTTGCAGTGTGATGTCGATGCTGCGCACTACGTCGTATCCGACAAACTCCCGCTTCCTCTGCGCCCCCCGTTGTTCGTAACGGGCGCTGATATTGAAGTAATCGATCTCAAAATACTTCGGCTCAATCTGGTGATTCGTCGCCAGGCTAAGGATCTTTCGCACCCTTTCGTCGTTTTCCGCTTTGGCAGCCACCAGACTTTCGTCTAAGTTGGTCACCGACAGCGACAAAATAACCTCGTTCGGCGCGACATTGAACTCACTCATCGCGCTAACGGTGATCTTTCGCGCCGGCTCATTCGCCCTACTTAGCTCGGTACCAATCAGTGTCAGTTGTGAGCCAACAACCACGATAACGATCAAGATTTTACAGTTCATGGCGACACCTGCCAAAAGGGGGTTCGATGAGACTCGCGACGCCTCCTCGGGCGTTCACCAGTGGCCATGCTACTCGGGCCGCCACAGGACTGCAATAAACCCCGCTGTCGAGCGATTTTTACTCGCGATGTCCATGCCGGAATCACGATCAGATCCGCATCGAATGTTGCCCTCAAATTCGCGTCGCAAGTTACTGCAAAATAGGCACTTGCGGTAGCAGATTTCGGCAAGCAGGCGTTGTGAGGTTCGCCCAAAATCGCTATAATCCAAGGTTTACGCGGAGCGTTTGAATCGAGACCGGCTGGTCCCATCCCTGACACAGGTTTGCGGCAGTCGATTACCTAAATACGGAAAGGGCCTGCGTTGTCTACCGACGGCAATCTTCCCCCCGAACCAGACGAAACAAATACCCCGCTGCCAGAGGATTCCGATGGCGGCGAAAACGGCAACGGCGGCACGCGACTGCTCCAGTTGCCCATCGAAGAGGAGCTGAAGGACAGTTACCTGACGTACGCCATGAGCGTGATCGTCAGCCGGGCACTGCCCGACGCACGCGACGGTTTGAAGCCCTCGCAGCGGCGCATTCTGGTCGCCATGAACGATCTGAATCTCACGCCAGGCGCCGGTCGGGTGAAGTGTGCCAAGATCTCCGGCGACACCAGCGGTAACTACCACCCCCACGGCGAAAGCGTCATCTACCCCACGCTCGTGCGCATGGCCCAGGAATGGAACATGCGGCACGTGTTGATCGACAAGCAAGGAAACTTCGGCTCGATCGCCGGCCTGCCGCCCGCCGCCATGCGATATACCGAAGCGCGGATGTCGGGTACGGCGGCGCTGATGCTGGAAGACCTGAAGCTCGACACGGTCGACTTTGTGCCCACCTACGACGAGCGCCGCACGGAGCCGACGGTTCTGCCGTCGAAGTTCCCCAACCTGCTGGTCAACGGGGCCAACGGTATCGCGGTCGGCATGGCCACTTCGATCCCGCCGCACAACCTCGTGGAGATTTGCGACTCGTTGATTAAGGTGATCGACGAGCCTGATGTTTCGATCGACGAACTGATGGAAATCTGCCCCGGTCCCGACTTCCCCACCGGCGGCGTGATTTGCGGCCGGTCAGGAATTCGCCGCGGCTACCATACCGGCCGGGCAACGATGGTGGTCCGCGCGCGGGCCCGGATCGAAGAACACAAAAAGGGCCGTAGCCGAATCGTCATCACCGAGATTCCGTTCCAGCAGGCCCGCGACCGCATCGAAGAACGCATTGCCGCCGCCTATAACGACGGCAAAATCCCGGGCCTCGCCGGAGTGCGCAACGAAAGCGACCTGAAAGAGCCGGTCCGCCTGATTTGCGAACTGAAACGCGACGCCGATCCCGAGGTGGTGCTCAACCAACTCTACCAGTTCACGCCGCTGCAAGACAGCTTCTCGATCATTTTGCTGGCCTTGGTCGACGGCAAACCCCGCGTGCTGACCTTCAAGGAACTGCTCGAGGAGTTCGTCCGCCATCGGGTGGCCGTCATTCGTCGACGAACCCAGTTCCTTTTGGCTCGGGCGCGGCAGCGCAAGCACACGGTCGAAGGCCTGTTGCTGGCCCACGCCAACATCGACGAAGTGATCCGCGTGATCCGCAGCTCGAAGACCCAGGCCGAGGCCAAAGAACGGTTGATGCAGATCGAAACCCCGTCTGCCCTGTTGCGCCGGGCGTTGGGCGAACGTGGGTTTGGTATCTTCGAAGAAGAACGCGGCGTGGCCGAGGCCTATACCCTCACCCCCGTGCAGGCTGACGCCATCCTGCGAATGACCCTCGGCCAGTTGGTCAACCTGGAGCAGGAGAAGCTGGCCGAAGAGCACGAAAAGCTCCTCGACGAAATCACCGAATACGCCCGCATCCTCTCCGACGAGCAGAACATCCTCGATATCATCCGCGACGACCTGCGGGAACTGAAACGCAGACACGGCAATGCCCGGCGAACTGAAATCAGCGGCGAAGAGCTGGGCGATATCGACCTGGAAGACCTGATCACCGAAGAGACGATGGTCGTTTCGATCAGTAGCAACGGTTACATCAAGCGGACGCCGGTCAGCGCTTACCGTGCCCAGCGCCGTGGCGGCAAGGGGCTCAAAGGGGCCAAGGCTGAAGAAGAGGACCCCATCGAGCACCTCTTCGTGGCCAGTACGCACGACTATCTGATGTTCTTCACCAACAAGGGCAAGGTCTACTGGCGCAAGGTCTACGATCTGCCGCAATTGGCCCGCGACGCCCGCGGCCGGGCAATCGTCAACCTGCTGCAACTGAGCGAAGGTGAAGAAATTGCCGACTGCCGCGCGGTGAGAGACTTCGACCGCGAGGACCACTATCTGGTGATGGTTACGGCCAAGGGCCTGGTGAAGAAGACCGCGCTGAAGGCCTACCGCCGGCCGCTGAAGGCCGGCATCATTGCCATCAAGCTCCGCGAGGGCGACGAGTTGGTCGACGTGGTGGTGGCCGCCGAAGACGACGAACTGGTGTTGTCCACGGCCCGAGGAATGGCGATCCGCTTCCAACACACCGATGCCCGGCCGATGGGCCGCAATTCCAGCGGCGTGAAGGGGATCAAAATCGTGGGCGACGACCGCGTGGTCGGCATGGTCGTGGCCGAACCCGACGGCTACCTGCTGACCGTGTGTGCCAACGGCTACGGCAAGCGCACGCCCTTCGGCCCCGGCCTGGCCGAACAGGCGCAGGACACCGAAACCGACGGCGACGGGGAAAACATCTCCGAGAACGAGCTTTCCTCCAGCCACCACTACCGCACCCAGGGCCGAGGCGGCAAGGGCTTGCGAGACATCAAAACCACGAAGCGCAACGGCCCGGTGATTGGCATCGTCCGGGTGAGCGACGAAGACGAACTGATGATGATCACCGCCCGTGGCAAGATCCAACGAGTTCGCACGGCCGACATCAGCGTGGTCGGGCGCAATACCCAGGGCGTGCGGATCATGAACCTCGACGGCGACGATCAACTGGTAGCCGTCAAACGGGTGCCGAGCGAAGAGGGTGACGAAGAAGCAGTCGAAGAACCCCAAGAGATCGCCACCACCGAGGAACCCCGCGGCAATGTCGACAAATCGCCGCAAACGACCGAAGAGGATTCCGACGAATAATAGATGCCTGCCGCTGGCTCCCACGCTTTCCTACGGCAGTCGCAAGTAGCGTAACAGCGGGTGGCGGAACTCCTGCGTATCGAAGGCCTTGGCAAGCTGCTTGTTCGCCTGTTGGTGGATCCGGCCGCGCTGCCGCCGTAGTTCGTCGTTGATCCCGTCTTCGATCGCCTCGCGCGCGATGTTGATCAGGTCGTTCGAAATGTCGAGCTTCCGCAGTTCCACACGCAGATCGACCACCTGAGGCGGATGAAGTTTCAGTTGGTCGTCGCGTTTCTCCACCTGCACTTCGCCGGCTAAGCTCAGGTGGATCACCGTGCGAAAGTTGGTCGAAACGCTCCAAGCCTCCGGCACCGTGTAGCGAACCCAACCGCGGATCGGCAATCGGGCACCGGCCGAAAACATCAGGATGCCACGCTCCCGGTTCGGCCAGGCAATCAAGTAAGGCATCTGGGGAATGTTGATCTCCGGCGTGTCGGCCAAACGGGCCTTGATGTGTTGCTCCTCCCGCATCGCAAACACCTTGTGACGCTTCATGCGTTTCGGTTGCCGCAGTGTGGGCGCGGGCAGGTTGATGAACTTCTCTTTCAGCTTGCTGCGTTTTTCGTTGAACTCCTCGCTGGTAAGTTCTTCGACCACCAGGGCCTTCACCACGCGGGGTAAGGTAATACGCACCATCAAAGGCATGGCCTTTAACTGAAAAATCTCGACCAGCTCCGCCGGGCGGCGCGGTTCAACCGCCGAAGGCGTTGAATCGTCGGCTTCGGAGTCGTCGACATCAAAATCGTTTGCCTGGGAGTTGTCGGTTTCCGACGAGGGCTCGGGCTGTTCGGCGACTTCTTCAGCGACGGCTTCTTCGCTGGCGTCCTTTTCGGTAACGCCTTCTTCAGTGGCGTCGGCGTCTTCATTTTCATCGGCCGGGTTTGCCGGCACCGGCGGTTCGGCCGGGTTGTCGTTCGTGGGGTCGACGATCAGAAAGGCCCGATAGCCGCGTGCCCGAAGACTTACCCTACGTCCGTCGAACGGCTCCAACACAAAGGTTTCGCGGTCGCCCGGCTCGTTGCGAGGGCTGTCGGCGCGAAGCTGTCGGGCATCGCGTCCCTCGGCCACCAGGAAACGCCCGTCGGGAGCCTTCAACGAGAACTCGTTTTCTTTTTCGCCGAGCAGAAGCTCGAAGGCGCCCGATTCATCGGGCATCGACAGATCGGCTCGCAACGTACCTTCGTTAGTTGTTCGAAGAAACCGCCCATTGGCTGCACGGAGAACGACCTCCACGGCCGGTGCCGTGCCGGCGTGGAGCGAGAGTCCGAGCAGGACCACGGCAAGCGCCAGTGCTTTTCCGACTCGAAAAGACTGGGTACCATGCCCACGAAAACGTGGGCATGTTTCCGGTGATTTCAGCATGCCCACGTTTTCGTGGGCATGGCACCCCGATCTCAATTTCTGCAACATACGCAAGCACCGAGAAAATGGCTGGTTGTCTTTTCTGGTCCCCTGTCTCCTGGTTCCCACACAAAGCGTGGGAACGAGAGACGAAGAAAGCGTTTTTTAACGCTTGTGGACGTTTGACGCCACCCTGGTTACATGCCCGCAGGGGCTACGTAGTACCCGTTTTGGGCCGGCCGGGCTATAATGGGGCAGGTACGTTCGCCGTCGATAAACGGGACAGGTCTCTAATTTCTCGCGGAGCACCGTTCGGGGTGTCACGGGAGATTAGTGGCGAGAAATTAGACCTGTCCCGTTTTTCGACTCGTTATCGTGGACCGATTCCCCAAACTCCCCCCGTATAAGGAGCCAAACCATGTCCATCGCCGCAAACATTCGACGTGAGCGTTTGCCGGAAGTCGTCGAGTTTCTCGCCGGCGGACCGTTGAAGGCCGTTATCGGGGGACAAGACGTGATGGCCACGGGGGGCGAGACCTTCGAAACCCTCGACCCCGGCTCCGGCGAGCGACTGGCCGAGGTCTGTGCCCTCGAGGCCGGCGACGTCGCCCGAGCGGTCGATGCAGCGGCCGAGGCCTTTGCCAACTCCCCCTGGGCTCGAATGGCCCCCAACGAACGGGGAGCCCTGCTGCATCGTCTGACGGACGAGGTCGAGCGTCGCAAAGCGATTTTCGCCCAACTCGAAGCCCTCGACTGCGGCAAACTGGCCCCACACGCTGAAGGCGATGTCGACGGTTTCATCGCCACCATGCGTTGGTTTATCGAGGCCTCGCAACACGTTCAGTTGCGCACCACGTTGGCCGTGCCTGGGCACGAGGCCTGGATCTCTCGAGCACCGTGGGGCCCCTGTGGGTTCATCTTCCCCTGGAACTTCCCCTTCTTGCTACTGGGATGGAACATCGCCCCGGCCCTGGCCGCCGGCAACACGGTGGTGGTCAAACCGGCCGAAGACACCCCGCTTTCGACGCTCTATTTCGCCCAGGTTGCCCGCGAGGTCGGTATCCCCGACGGCGTGATCAACGTCGTCCCCGGACTGGGCTCTATTGCCGGGGCAGCATTGATTGCCAACCCCCGGCTGAGGCGGATGTCGTTTACCGGCTCGCCCGAGGTGGGTCGCCTAGTCGGCGAAGCCTGTGGTCGCAATCTGGTACCGGTCAAGCTGGAACTCGGCGGCAAGGGAGCGGCCGTGGTGTTCGACGACGTGGAACTGGACGACACGGTCGAGAAACTCGCCCAAGCGATCACTTTCCACTCGGGCCAGGTCTGCTGCGACGCCACGCGGTGGTTCGTCCAGAAGTCGATCTACGACGAATTCGTCGATGCGGCCGTCGCTCGGCTGGGAAGTGTGCGGGTGGGATACCAGTTGGACCGCCGCGCACAGATGGGACCGGTCATCAGTCGCAAACAACAGCAGCGCGTGTTGGGCTACCTCGAGCGTGGTGCGGAAGAAGGCGCCGAAGTGATCCTCGAAGGCGGCGCGGCCGACGTACCCGACCGCAATGGCTTCTATGTGAAACCGGCATTGCTGGCCGGTTCGCTCGACAACGTAGCCGCACAGGAAGAAATCTTCGGGCCCGTGGCCTACCTGGCGCCCTTCGAAAGCGAAGACGATGCCGTGCGGATGGCCAACCACACCGACTACGGACTGGCCAACAGTGTGTGGACGAACGACGACGCCCGGGCCACGCGGGTGGCCGAATCGATGGTGGCCGGCAACAGTTGGATCAACGCCCACAACCTCTTCCCGCTAGGCGTTCCGTATGCCGGCGTAAACAAAAGCGGCATGGGCGGCGGCGTGGGCTCTCTGCAAACGCTATTCGACTATTGGCGTCCCACGTCCGTCGTGCGACCACTGGGGTAAACATCCCGTCGCTTCGCAGGTTGGTGTGAACCGCAGTTTGGACGCCACTGCCGACGCAAGGGCTGCTAAGCTGCCCACGACACCCCGCACTTCAAGTTTGTCGCACGACGGCTTCCTTGGGATCGAGTGCGCGCAAAAAAAGCCCCCGGTAAGGCTGAATCCCAGGGGGGCGAAGGATACAACCTTATTCCGGGAGCGATTGGATGCAGACGACGTTGGTATCCGGAATTCCCCTACCAGATACTTGTCGACGCACACGATGTTTTCGAAGCGCGCCACCAGCCTCCTTGCGGGGGTAACGCTTCGTGGTCCGCAGCGTTGGCAACTTGCGTCGCCACGCCTATGCAGGACCAGCCACGTGGATCACGATGATTTGTCAGTTGTTTTATACGGGCGTTCTGTTCCGTGGGCGTCGAACACGTCCGCAAGTCTTCCACAAAGTTCAGCGACCAACGGGTGCGGAAGCGCCGTTTGGTTGGCGGCCTTGCCGCCCGTGTTTGACTTCCCTCATGAGGCCGCGAGAATATGTTTTTTGGCGTTTCGCGTCAAGGGCGGTTTTCAATTCCCTTCGCAAAAAACTCGTTGGCCTCATCGTGGTGCTGGCAACCGCCGTGGCAACAACAACCCTTGGCGTGTCAGTGCCCAAACCTTATACGTTTTCGCTGCCGCCGTCCAGACGAATTTTGCCGACTATCCTCTTCGAATCTTTACGACAGGAATCCGCAGGCTCGGGGTTTTCGCCGAAGACGTTTTTGCCAACCCAGGGGGTGCAATCCCAGGACTTAGCTTGGTTGTACGATCGACTGGGAACTCGATAATCCAACCAGGACTTCGCCCCAAGCCGCTTCATGGCAGCGGCACGATCTTGGGTGCCGGAATTTTCTGCCCGAAGACTCGTCCGTGGCGTGTACGGAGCTCGCGGAAGTCGTAGCGAAGAAACGCGTACAACTTCTCCGGCGGCTTTAGAGCGAGCCACTGGCGAACCAGCGTGCGAACGTGAGCATCGTAGCGGGCTTGCGAACCGGAATGTGCATGGCAGCGGCCCGCAAAACGCCGGATGTCGCCGTTGAACTGCGGACTGATGTGCCACAACTCATGGACCACCGTGGTCAGCTTTTCGTCGAAGGACAAGTCGAGAAAGCGGGGAAGGTAGAAGTTCACGATGTAGAGCATCTCCCGGCCCTTGGTATCGTGAATCGGTTGCACGCCCCACTTCCGACCGCCACGAATACGGTGAGGCTTGCCGCCGGTGAATCGCAAGGGCGTGAGCGAAGCGAACATCCCATGCGCGGTGTTCTTGCGGGCTTGCGTGAAACTGACCGTCACGCGCGCCATATTGATGTGCCCCAGCGCCTCGACGCGGCGAGTCATGTCATCGCACAAAGAATGCACATGGGCAGTGAAGTCGAACCCGCCCGAAACGCCGCTGCCGTGCGACTTGTCGTGTCGTGCCCTGTTCATGGCAATCAAACACGCAGCGAATAGTGGATAGCAGGTAGTGGATCGTAGAGAGACGGCCGGGCCAAATGAACATGCCCACGCTTTCTCGGCGTGGGCATGTGTTGTGCGTCAAACGCCGGCAACTGTAGGTTACTTATCGCCGGCTTCTTCTTTCGGCTCACCGCCAGCACCCTCGACCTGCTCGGCGGCTGGCGCGTCAGCTTCTTCCGGAGCGGCGGCCTCTGGAGCGACCTCGGGTTTTTCATCGAAGGCCGGCTTCGTGGCCGCTTTGGACACGCGATCGTTATTGCCGACGAATTCCAGGATCGCCCGGGCACCGGCGTCGCCAAGCCGCGGGGTGGCCAGCTTGAGGATTCGGGTGTAGCCGCCGGAGCGTTCGGCAAAACGCGGCGCAAGCTCGTCGAACAGAATCTGCACGGCTTGCTTGCTGCCAAGCAACTGCAGGGCACGGCGGCGTGCGGCGACCACGGGAGCGATAGTCTGGTTCCATTCGTTCCACTTCTCGCTCTTCCGCCAGCTTCGCCACTGGTCGCTGTTGCGATCGGCATCGGGTTCCAGCCGATCGGCGGCTTCCTGGTGCGGCAAGACCCGGCGGGCGATAGTCACGCAGCGCTCGACCAGCGGTCGGACTTCCTTGGCCTTTGGCAACGTGGTGACAATGCGCCCCTTGACCTTCGGCGCGTTGTCGTCGAACTCGGCGTCGCGCTCCGTGAGAATTAACGCACTGGCCAAGTTACGCAGCAAGGCACGTTGGTGGTTGGGATTGCGGCCGAGCTTGCGGCCTCGTCGTCGGTGTCGCATGGTAATAGGGCTTTGTACTGAAAGGGTTCCGCGGTCGGGTTCAGAACTACACCGGGCTGCTGGGTGCCGGCGGCAAACGCATCCCCAGCCGAAGCCCGATGTCGGAAAGCTTTTCCCGGACTTCAGTCAGCGTCGTCTCGCCGAAGTTACGCACCTCGAGCAATTGGTCTTCCGACCGGGTGACCAAATCGCGGACGGTGTGGATGTTTTCCGATTCCAAACAGTTCGTGGCCCGAACCGAAAGATCCAATTCGGCCAGACTCATCGAGAGCTTGGCTTCCGTGGCCTGATCCACGCCATAACTGGTAACGCTACGGGTTTCGCTGTGAACCAGCGGGCCCAGTTCATTGTATTGAATGAACGGATTGAGGTGCTTCCGCATAATCTTGGCGGCCTCGACCAGCGCCATCTCGGGAGTGACCGAACCGTCGGTCCAGATCTCCATGGTGAGCCGGTCGTAGTTCGTCTTCTGGCCTACGCGGGTTTCCTCGACCTCGTAGCGGACCCGGGTAACCGGGCTGAACGCCGCGTCGATTGGAATGATGCCGATTTCCTGCACCTGCGGGGTGTGCTCGGTGGCCGGCACGTAGCCGCGACCGTTTTCCACCACCATCTCCAGCAGGAAGGGAACATCGTCGGTCAGCGTGGCGATCACGTGGTCTTTGTTGATCACTTCCACTTGGTCGTCGCAACGAACGTCCGCACCCGTGAGCACTCCCGCCGTGTTCTTTTCGACACGCACCACGCGGGTTTGATCGCTGTGATTCTTGACCACAATCGACTTCACGTTCAGGACGATATCGGTCAGGTCTTCCATCATCCCGGGGATGGTGGAAAACTCATGCTGCGCGCCGTGCAACTTGATCTGCGTTACCGCACTTCCCTCGAGGCTGCTGAGCAAGATGCGGCGGAGGCTGTTGCCGATCGTCACGCCGAATCCGCGTTCAAAGGGCTCGGCGGTGAATTTGCCATACGTGGCCGAGAGGGTTTTCCGGTCGGCTACCACCTGACTGGGCAACTCAAGTCCGCGCCATCGAATTCGCATAGGTCGTCTCCGGTCGTCTGTTTACGGGCAAGGCGGTTCGAGGAGACCGGCTACGGGACGATTGCCCCAAGTCCCTGTCCCAAGCCCCGTTGATCGCCGTCTCGCACGTTTCCGAAAGCCGCCTGGGCATCCACGGCCGACGACAAGCGTCTGACGCCGATGCTTCCCGGGCCACAAAACGGCCCACGGCGGGATCTGGCATTGTGTGTTGTTATTGCTTCCGATGTAGTCTAGCCAAGGTGGATATCCCAGGTTCCCCACGGCTTTGGCCCCGCGTTGAAGGTCCCCTTCGATCGACTACCTGATCCTTTTTTTCCGGCCATTCCCACGCCCTCGCGGGAAAATGGCAATCGCGATTCCCGCAACGGTCGGGACAATCTCCTGCTATCGCCAAGTAGCTTCTGCTATCGCCAATCGTCGGGCTCCTGCTTTGGCCCAACAGCCAAGCTCCGCTCTCCTCGGGCAGCCGGGGCAAGCCCGTGGCTGAGGCCCCTCGGCTCGGGTCCGCGCGGCCGGCCGCGATGTTACTTCGAGCAAAGCTCCACGATCAACTGGGTCTGCACCGGGATCGATACGTCTTCCGGTTCGGGAACTCGCACCACATGCCCTTCCGGCTGCGGTTCAAGGACCAGATTGAGGAAGTCGGGCACCGCCCGATCTACCTGCTCCAGGTTAGTTCGGACCGCTTCGAGGCTTTTGGGGCGATTCTTCACGGTAATCACGTCCCCGGGACGCGTCAGATAACTCGGGATATCCATCCGGCGACCATTGATGGCCACGTGGCCATGGCAAATGAGCTGCCGGGCTTGCGACCGCGACTCGCCGAAACCAAGCCGGCAAACGACGTTGTCCAGCCGGCGTTCGAGGAGGCTCATCAGCGCTTCTCCGGTATTGCCCTTGGCATGTTCCGCCATCTTGAAGTATTTGCGGAACTGACGTTCGAGCACGCCGTAGTAGCGTTTCACTTTTTGCTTTTCGCGCAGTTGCACACCGTAGTCGGTGAGTTTACCGCGGCGGAAGTTATTCATACCGGGAGGCGATTCCCGGCGCTCGAAGGCACACTTCGGCGTATCGCAACGGGTGCCTTTGAGAAACAGCTTCATGCCCTCGCGGCGACACATTCGGCAGGAAGGTCCAGTTTCACGAGCCATACTCGTTCCTACTCCCAAACAAATAATGGTGTTCTAATGTCGTAGTGGAAATCAGGCGACGGGCCGCAGCACACTACACGCGGCGGCGCTTCTTCGGGCGACAGCCGTTGTGCGGCAAGGGGGTAACGTCTTCAATCGACTTGATCTTCAAGCCAGCCGATTGCAGCGCCGTGATTGCGCTTTCGCGTCCGCTGCCCGGCCCCTTGACCTTCACATCCACTTCCTTCATCCCCGACTTGATCGCCCGCTCTGCACACTGCTGAGCTGCCATCTGGCCGGCAAAGGGAGTGCTCTTGCGGCTTCCCTTGAATCCGCTCGTACCGGCACTCGACCAACACAGTGTGTCACCCTTGGTGTCGGTGATGGTAATGGTGGTGTTGTTGAAGGTCGCCTTGATGTGGGCGATCCCCACAGCCACATTACGGCGCGTCTTGCGACGTTTACCTGATGTTGATTGCTTGGCCACCGGTTCCTCTACTCCCTAAAAACAGCGTATTGGCTTGATTTGGTTCTGAAGTAACCCTCGCAAAGCGAATTGCCTCGTACTCCCCGGCGAATCCGAATACCTGCCGTTAAAACAAGGCCGATTCGACGGAGAAGGGCCATCCGTTTAACGCAGGTCCTTGACGCCCTTCTTCCCGGCTACGGTTTTCTTCGGACCCTTGCGGGTACGGGCATTGGTGCGGGTGCGCTGCCCACGCACGGGCAGGCCGCGACGATGTCGCAAGCCTCGGTAACAACCGATGTCGCGCAGACGCACGATGTTTTGGTTCAACTGCCGGCGGAGCTGACCTTCGACCACGAAATCCTTATCGAGGATCGCCGCAAGCCGGGCAATCTCGTCCTCGCGAAGGTCCTTCGCCCGAACCTTCGGATCGATCCCCGCCTGATGGCAAAGAACCCGTGCGGTCTTCGGCCCTACGCCATACAAATAGGTCAGCGCGACCGCCGTCGGACGATCGTTCGGAATGTCCACACCGAGCAAACGCGGCATTTCTCGCTACTCCCCAATCCTAAAACGGAATGTATTCGCTGTGGTTGATCAGTGGCCACTGACGGCATCTACCAATGGCCGGCAGACCAACGCCCCACGGCGTTTCCCCTTTACCCAAGTGGAAACGTAACGCAGGCGAGGCACCGGCTCACACGATACCGCCTACCCCTGACGCTGTTTATGACGCGGATTACTGCACACCACGAAGACCACGCCTCGACGGCGGACGACCTTGCAGTTTTCGCAGATTCGCTTGACGCTGGATCGAACCTTCATAGCACTAAACGGCACTTTCTTTAGAGACGAAGCACTCCAGTATACGCGCAAAGGCCCTATTTCCACAAGTCCCCGGCGACGGGAAATCGTGGATCTTGGCCCGGTTTTTGCATCCTTGCCGGCAACTTCTGGCAGGACCTGCGACCCAAGCCGCAAAGCTTGCCAAATTACCCAGGCTGTCTGTTTTCCTGCTGGCTCTAAAAAACCGACTTGCGACGACCCTTCTTACCAGCTCTCTCCATTGGGACCGGCGGTCAACACCTCCGGACCCGACTCGGTGACGGCAATCGTGTGCTCGAAATGGGCACTCGGCTTGCCGTCGGCAGTAACTTGTGTCCAGTGGTCCGATTTGGTTCGGACACGCTTTGTACCCATATTCACCATCGGCTCAACGGCGATCACAAGTCCCGGGACCAAATCGAAATCGCCGCCACGCCGTAACTGGCTGCTGACGAAATTCGGCACCTGCGGGTCCTCGTGCATCTCCCGGCCAATCCCATGGCCAACAAATGCTTCTACCACGGAAAACCGATGGTCTTTGACAAATTGTTCCATTTCGCGGGCAACTTGACTCCACCGCGAGCAAGTGCCCATCTTTTCCACGGCCAACTCCAGCGTGCCGCGCGTCACGTCGAGCAGTCGCTGGATTTCCGGGTCGACCTGTCCCACTGGCAGGGTCGTGGCTGCGTCGCCACACCAACCGTTCAGCCGGCAACCGGTATCCAGGCTCAACACGTCGCCTTCGACTAGCTCACGTGGCCCGGGAATCCCGTGAACCACTTCCTCGTTGACCGAACAACAGGTAACCGCCGGAAAGGGGACCGGTCCGGGAACCCCTTTGAACAACGGCACGGCGTTCTGTCCAAGGAAATACTGTTCGATGGCGGCATCGATCTCGCCGGTGGTCACGCCGGGTCGCACCATTTTTCGTGCGATCTGATGCGCTTCCCAGACGAGTAGCCCCGCCTTACGCATCTCAGCGATTTCCCGAGGTGACCGCAAAATCTCCACGCTCTCCAACTCCTGGCCTCTTAGGCCCAAGCAACCGTAGCGGTGTACCGTGCAGTCAGCCACTCAAAAGCGGTGACAGACGCCGCACACTGCCGTGTCTCTCAAGCAATCTCGTCCAGGATAGCCTTCGCCCGACCGAAAATCTCATCAATCGTCCCCAGACCATCGATGCTCTTCAGCAGATTCCGCTCCGTGTAGTAAGCCAACAGCGGTTCGGTCTGCTCGCGATAGGCCACCAGCCGTTGGCGAATCACCTCCGGGGTGTCGTCCTTGCGACCACGGCCGGCCAACCGCTGGAAGAGCTCTTCCTCAGGGACCTTCAACTCCAGCACCACGTCCAACGGGGTACCCGCCTCGGCGAGCATCTTGTCCAACGCTTCGGCTTGTGCAATGGTGCGCGGGAAACCGTCGAGCAGGTAACCTTTGGCACAGTCGGCTTCCTGCAACCGCTCGGCGATGATGGCGACGATAATGTCGTCGGGCACGAGCTTTCCGGCCGACATGTATTCATCGGCCTTCACGCCGACTTCCGTCTTCGCATCACGGGCCGCGCGAAGCATGTCGCCGGTCGACAGGTGAGCGATCTGGTAGGTGTCGATCAACCGTTCGGCTTGCGTACCTTTGCCGGCACCCGGAGGTCCAATGAATACAATCCGCATCACTAGGAGTCCTTCAAAGTAGTAGGAAATCGTTTTGCTTGCCGAGTGCCACGAGCAGCTCGCATGCCCGCGGTCGACCCTGGCTGACAAGCAGCCAGGGGTACCCAGCTCGCCATTTTTTCGGGCTTGACGAAGCCTTAGGTGCGTTCCAACAGGCCGCGGTAATTTCGCATTACCAAGTGGCTGTCGATCTTCTGCACCAAGTCGAAGGCTACGCTCACCGCGATCAGCAGACCGGTACCGCCGTAGAAGCTGGCAACCGAGTAACTGATGCCCATCGACGAGGCGACGATTGTCGGGATAATGGCCACCAACGCGAGGAACCCGGCCCCAACGTAGGTGATCCGCACCATGACTTTCTCTAAGTAATCGGCCGTTCGCCGTCCCGGCCGATAGCCGGGAATGAACGTACCGTAGTTCTTCAAGTTGTCTGCCATGTCCTTCGGGTTGAAGGTAATGGCCGTCCAGAAGTAGCAGAAGAAGTAAATCAACGCGACGTAAAGCACGTTGTAAATGAATCCATCGCCGCGGCTGAAAATATCCTTAAACGTGCGGAGCCAGTGATGGTCGGCCCCAAAGTTCCCGGCCAAGTACCCCAACAATACGGACGGGAACAACAACAAACTGCTGGCAAAGATAATCGGCATCACGCCGGCCTGATTCACCCGCAGCGGAAGGTACTGTCGGGTACCGCCGTAGACGCGCCGCCCGCGTACGTGCTTGGCGCTTTGGGTAGGAATGCGGCGTTGGCCCAGGGTGATGAAGACCACCCCAAAAATCACCGCCACGAAGAGCACGGCCAACACCAGGATATTCTCTATTCCCACCTGGCCGCGGCTACCTCCCAGTTCGACCCCCTGCTTAAACAACGGGCCAAGCAATTCCCATCCGGCGGCCGGCATGCGAGCGAGGATGCCCGCCATAATCAACAAACTGATACCGTTGCCGATGCCGTATTCGTCGATCTGCTCGCCGAGCCACATAAGGAACACGGTGCCGGCGGTCATCGTCATTACGGCGGTCAATTGCCAACCGAAACTGAGGCCTCCGGAGGCCGTCATAAACTCATCGTGGAGCATACCGTTGGTTATCAAAAAGCCCACGTAGAACCAACTTTGACCAAAACATATGGCCACCGTGGCGTAGCGGGTGTATTCATTGATCTTTTTGCGGCCCGACTCCCCTTCTTTTTGTAGTCGCTCCAACGGTGGATACACGCTACCGAGCAACTGGAAGATAATCGAGGCCGAGATGTAGGGCATGATCCCCAGACCGAAGATCGTGGCCTGGCTGAGCTGGCTGGCGCTGAAGGTAGCGACCGTCTTCAGCAGGTCGCTCATGCCCTGGTTGCCTTCCTGGTTGAAGAAGGCCGACATCTTCGCTTGATCCACCACCGGCAGCGGAATCTGCCAGCCTACCCGATAGATTGCCAACAGCAGCAGCGTCAGGAGGATCTTCTGCCGCAGTTCCGGGATCGTGAAGATGACACGAATTTTTTCCCACATGGCTTCATCCGCCCGGTTTATCTAGGTTCGGCCGACCAACGGAACGCAACAACCCGCGGGCGTTTTACGCCGCGGGCCGTGACACGCTGCAACATTCCACTGGCTGCCTTACTTGGTTCGTTGCTTGTTCTTAGGTACCGGCTTTTTACCGGGCAGAACGACGGTCTCGCCGCCGGCCTTCTCGATCTTCTCGATGGCCGACTTGCTAAAACGATGGGCCGTGACCTTCAGCTTTTTGGTCAGTTCCCCGTCGCCGAGAACCTTTAACACATCGTAGCGGCCTTTGGCCAAATTGTTAGCCTTCAGCGTATCGGGGGTGACTTCGTCGCCGTCGTTGAAACGGGCATCGAGATCACCGAGGTTGACGATAGCTACCGCATCGGCCCAACGATTGTTGAACCCGCGTTTCGGAATCCGCCGTACGAGCGGCATTTGGCCGCCTTCGAAGGTCGGATGGAACGAAGCGCCGGCACGGCTGCGCTGACCCTTGTGGCCGCGGCCACTGGTCTTGCCGTGGCCCGAACCGGGTCCCCGGCCGATGCGTTTGCGCTTCTTAAACTTCGTAATATCTTGATGGACGTCATTAAGATTCATGACAGCGAAACTCCCCGCAGCCGCTCGACTTCACCCTGCGAGCGGACACTCTCCAGGGCAGCCACTGTGGCCTTGACCAGGTTGATGGGGTTGTTGGTCCCGTAGCTCTTGGTAAGGATGTCCTTGATCCCGGCGGCTTCACAAACAGCTCGCACCGCAGCGCCGGCGATAACGCCAGTACCCGGTTGAGCGGGAACCAACACGACCTTGGCCGCCCCGAACCGGCCTTTAACGAGGTGCGGGATACTGGTGCCTTCCATGGAGACGGGGATCATACTTCGGGTGCCGTCTTTAACGGCCTTTTCGACGGCGGGCGGTACTTCGTTGGCCTTGCCGTAGCCCCAGCCGACTTTCCCCTTGCCGTCGCCGACGACCACCATTGCCGCGAAACTGAAGCGGCGTCCGCCCTTGACCACGGCGGCACAGCGCCGGATCTTGACGACCTTGTCGACCAGTTCCCCGTGTGATGTTTCGGTTGCCATGGCGAAATCTCTTCTCGGAGTTATCTGTTGTCAGTAGTCCGTTATCGGTTGTCCGTCCGTTGACCCAAGCTACCCCAGGCAACCGACACGTGACGGCAGCGCCCTTGCCCTAGAGTTCCAAGCCGGCCTCGCGGGCGGCCTCGGCTAGAGCCGCAACGCGGCCGTGATATTTGTATTCGCGACGATCGAAAGCGACCTGCTTGATACCGGCTTCCAGCGCCCGTGCGGCGAGGGTTTTTCCCACCGTCGCAGCCGCCTCTCGGTTACCGCCGTATTTCACCTCGTCGCGAACCTGCTTGTCCAGCGTACTGGCGGCCACGAGGGTTTTCCCTGCTTCGTCATCGATGATTTGGGCATAAATGTTCGCATGGCTGCGGAACACGCTCAGCCGCGGCCGCACGGAATCCCGCTTGATCCGGTTACGAACGCGAAAACCGCGGCGACGGCGCTGTTTGCCAATTCGTTTTTCGTGTTTCATTGTTCTATCTTCTGAGTTTTCAGTTTTCGGTTATCAGTTTTCAGTAAACCAAACCCCGACTTCAACAAGCTTTGACAAACTGACGACTGACAAACTGACGACTGACAACTACTTCACCATTGCCTTGCCTTGCTTACGGCGAATCTGTTCGCCGAAGTAGCGGATTCCCTTCCCCTTGTAGGGCTCCGGCTTTCGCAACGCCCGCACTTCCGCGGCGAACTGATTCACTTGCTGCTTGTCGATCCCGCGGACGACGATGTGCTGTTGATCCGGGCACGTAACGGTGAGTCCCTCGGGAACCGGAACCTGCAGTTCGTTGGCCAGCCCGACACGCAGTTGCAACGTCGAACCTTGTATCGCACCCAGGTAGCCGACGCCGTGGATTTCCAGACGGCGTTCGTACCCTTCGGTCACGCCGACCATCATATTGGCGATCAGCGCCCGCGTCGTGCCGTGCATCGCGCGGCTGAGGCGTTCATCGCTTTTTCGGTCCACGGTCAGGGCCTTGGCTTCCTCGTCGAGCACCACCACGACCTCGGGATGCACCTCAAGGGTAAGTTTACCCTGAGGACCCTCGGCCGCCAGAGTGGAGCCGTCGAGCTGCACCTTGACCTTCTCGGGAATTTGTACCGGTTTCTTTCCGATCCGGGACATGACGTTATGCCTTTATAGTAGTCACGGGAATGGCTATGGAGAGGGCGTTACCAGACTTGGCAAAGGACCTCGCCGCCGAGTTTACGACGTCGGGCCTCGCGGTCGCTGATCACCCCGCGGCTGGTACTAATAATGGAAATACCCAGGCCGCCAAGCACAGGTTTCATGCTGCTGTGCCCGCTGTACACGCGGCATCCCGGCTTGCTGATACGTTGCAGTCGCCGGATTACGCGTTCCCCGTTGGGGCCGTACTTCAAATGCACGCGGAGCAGCGTAGCCGGCTTATCTTCCAGCTCTTCCCAATCCCAGATATAACCCTCGCGTTTAAGCACCTCAGCCAAGCCGCGCTTGACCTTGGAGATGGGCATATCTACATGGGGCCGCTCGACGCGCACCGCATTGCGGATACGAGTCAACATATCGGCGATGGGGTCGGTCATCATGATGTTTGGTGTCCCTTTACCAGCTCGCCTTCTTGACGCCGGGAATCAGACCTTCGTCTGCAAGGTTGCGAAAACAGATCCGACAAATGCCGAATTTACGATACACCGCTCTCGGCCGCCCACACAACTTGCAGCGCCGCTCTGAGCGAGTGCTAAACTTGGGCGTTCGCAACGCCTTGGCGATCTTCGATTTACTTGCCATGCCGTATGGTCCTCCGGCGGGAGCCGCGCGTCGGCCGACTCAGGCCGCCCGCATCGGCATTCCCATCTTACGCAACAGGAGCCGGGCTTCATCGTCATTGTCGGTACTGGTGACCACCGTGACGTTCATGCCCTGCGTTCTCGAATACTTGTCTGGATTCAGCTCCGGAAAACCAATTGCTCGGTCAACCCGATGCTGTAATTACCGTGGCCGTCGAAGGCGTTGGGGTTCAAACCGCGGAAGTCACGCACCCGCGGCAACGCCACCGAAATCAGCCGGTCGAGGAATTCGTACATCCGCCGACCCCGCAAGGTAACTTTGCAGCCGACCGACATCCCCTCGCGGAGACGAAAGCCGGCGATCGACTTGCGGGCGATGGTGACGATGGGTTTCTGGCCGGTGAGCAAGGTCATCGCATCGAGCGCCTCTTCGAGGTGCTTCTTCTCGGTCGACCCGCTTCCGACGCCCATATTCAAAACAATTTTCTGAACTCGCGGCAAGGAGAGCCGGTTCTTGCGATCCAGCTCCTCCGTGAGTTGCGCCAGGATCTCGCTGAAATAGCGTTCCTGGAGCCGGGGAGTCGGTGCGGGTTCCGCCACGGCTGCCTCCGCCTCACCCTTCTTGCTCTTTTTGGTAACCTTCTTGTCTGCCATGTCGGTGTCCCGCTACGCTATTTAAAGGCGGTTTCAAAACCCGGCTTCGGATTCGCATGTCCGCCGAACGAACGACCTTGATACTAGTTTTGAAACGCCTTCTAGTAACTGCAAAGAAACAACGTGGTCCATTGCCCGGGGTGTGCTCGGCACGCCCCTCCCGAAATACTTGGATTTGCGGGAAGCTATTCCTTCACGTCTCCCTTAGCTCTTCGCCCGCTTGGCCTTCGGCGGCGCGATGGGGCCATTACTGGCACCGCATTTCCTGCAAAATCGCTCCTTGCTGCCGTCGTCCAGCAAGCGGGCACCAAGCCGCGTGGCGGCGCCGCACTTCTCACAGATCAACAGCACGTTGGAGACCGAAATCGGCATCTCCATCGACAGCCGGCCCCCTTGCGGGTTGCGCTGACTGCGCCGCACATGCTTGTAAACCCGGTTGACCCCTTCGACGGTCAATTTGCCCGCCTCGCGGTCTACCTTGAGTACCTTACCGCGGGCACCTCGATCGCCACCAGCGGTCACTTCCACCATATCGTTTACACGTATCCGCATCACACTACCTCGCTGGCGAGGCTGACAATTTTCATGAAATTACGTTCACGCAGTTCCCGGGCGACCGCACCAAAGATACGAGTGCCTCGAGGATTCTTATCGTTGTCGATAATCACGGCCGCGTTGGTGTCGAAACGCACGTAGCTACCGTCCTGTCGGCGACTGGATTGCCGGCAACGAACGATCACCGCCCGCACGACGGTCCCTTTTTTCATATCGCTTCCAGGGATCACGCTTTTGATACTGCACACCACAATATCACCCAGTCCCGCTGTGCGTCGATGGGTGCCACCGAGCACCTTGATGCACATCAACTCCTTGGCCCCGGTGTTATCCGCCACGGCCAGTCGGGTTTGCATTTGTATCATGGCAACAGTCCACCACGCAATCGTTTATCTGTGTTGTACTCCGGAAGACGGTCGAGGCCGAACGGGCCCTCCGCTCCGACTTAGGGGCTGCTTCCGCGGCCTACTTCGCTTGGTCTTCGGCCTTGGAGGCCGCCCGCAACGCAGCCAAATCGATAATCTGACCCTTTTCCAGCACCCGCACCAATTCCCAACGCTTGAGCTTGGACATCGGCCGCGTCTCGACGATCTCCACTTTGTCGCCGAGTTGCGACTCCTCGTTCTCGTCATGCACGTAGCAGACGGACTTCCGGTTGATGTACTTTCCGTATTTCGGATGTTTCACTCGACGAGCGATCTCGACGCGCCGGGTTTTGGCCGCCTTGTCGCTAGTCACTACGCCGGCAAGTACTCGTTTTGGCATGGTCGCTATTCCTCACACGTCACGGCCGTCGCCTCGGGCGACGCGCTGATGTTTCGTTCTACTCCCCAGTCGGGGTCGCTACGGCGGTTGCCCGAGAACGCTCGGTCTGCAGCGTCTTAATCCGTGCAACCAACCGGCGGGCCTTCTTCAACTCGCTGGGTGCGTCCAGACGCTCAGTTTGGGCCTGGAGCCGCAAGCGGAAGAAGTTGTCGGTGGTTTCTTTCAGCAGCATCGCGAGCTGCTCGTCACTCATTTCGCGAAGTTCGGCTGCCTTGGCCATTACATCGATCCTGATCAAGCGGGGGTCGCGTCGTTGGTTTTCCCGGCGGTGTCTAACTACCGCAACTACATCGGCCGCCGCCGCACAAAGCGGACCTTGACGGGCATCTTATGTGCCAAGCGGTTGAAACACACCCGCGCGGCTTCTTCTGGCACGCCACCGATCTCGTACAGCACCGTGCCCGGCCGAACTACGGCGGCCCAATAGTCAGGCTCTCCCTTTCCCTTACCCATACGGGTTTCCAAGGGAATGGAGGACACCGACTTGTGCGGGAAGATGCGAATATACAGTCGCCCTTCGCTGCGCAGATACTGCTGCGCTGCGATACGACCGGCTTCGATCGTCGCCGCACTAATCCAACCACCTTCAACGGTCTGCAATCCGAAATCACCAAAGACGACGCGGTTACCCCGCGTGGCTTCACCTCTTATACGTCCTCTTTGGCTTTTTCGATGCTTGACCCGCTTGGGCATCAACGCCATCGATCTCGTCCTCGCTATACATACCCTGGTTGATCCACACCTGGATGCCGATGTGACCTTGGGCGATTTTGGCTTCGGTAAACCCGTAGTCGATTTTGGCCCGCAACGTCGACAACGGAATGGAGCCGGAAATTTGCTTCTCACGCCGGGCCATTTCGGCTCCACCAAGCCGGCCCGCCAATTGGATCTTGATCCCCTTCGCGCCGGCTTCCATAGTTTGCTCCATCGCCCGCTTCATCGTACGGCGGAAACCTGACCGCCGGCCGAGTTGCTCGGCAATGTCTTCGGCCACCAGTTGGGCGACCACTTCCGGTCGATTGATCTCCTCGATCTTCAAGTTGATCCGCCGTCCGGTGCGCTCCTGCAACTCCTTCTGGAGTTCTTCCACCCGCTCTCCCTTGCGGCCAATCAGCACGCCGGGGCGGGCCGAGTGAAGAACCACTTTGACTTCATCGCGGGTGCGCTCGATCTCAATTTTGGCAACCGCCGGGTACATCGGCTTGCCCATCCGATCCTTCCGGCCTTTGATAAACTTCCGGATCCGCTGATCTTCGACCAACAGATCGGAAAACTCTTGTTTCGAGGCATACCACCGGCTTTTCCAGCCGACCATGATCCCGGTACGATAGCCAGTGGGATTAACTTTTTGACCCATACTTCAGTTCTCGCCTGTTTTGCGGGTCCATTTGGTGTTTCGTTCAGCGTCCGCGTGGACCACGAGTCCCGGCACGGCCGTCTCCGTTAGTCCAACGCAACACGAATGTGAGACATCCGCTTCTTAATAATCGACGCCATACCCCGCGACTTCGGACGCATCCGCTTGAACATCGGGCCGGGGTCGATTCGTACATCCGCTACAATCAAATGATGCAGGTTTGGTGCCCGGCGGTCTTCGGCATTGGCCAACGCGCTCTTTAGCACCTTCTCCAGCATCCGCGCCCCGCGATGCGGTTGGTAGCGCAGAATATCCAAGGCCTCGTCGGCGAATTTCCCACGAATTAAGTCGGCCAACGGCCGGACCTTGGTGGGGCTGATTCGTGCGAAGCGATGAAATGCTTCGTATGCCATGGTGCGTTCCTCGATTTCTCCGTTGGGCAGTGGCTAACACCCGTAAGTCGCGGTCGTTCTCCAGCAGTTTCCCCGCCGGCGACTGCCGCTATTCGCCATCCACTGTCAACTCGATCACCTCTTGCCTTTGCCGCCGTGGCCGCGGAAGGTTCGGGTCGGGGAAAACTCTCCCAACTTATGCCCGACCATCTCCTCGGTCACAAACACCTTCATATGCACTTTGCCGTTGTGGACCATAAACGTGTGCCCGACAAATTCGGGAATAATCGTGCACGCTCGTGCCCACGTCTTGATCGGCTCGTGTGTCCCCGCGTCGTTTTGCTTCTCGACCTTCACGTACAGCTTCGGGTCAACGTACGGGCCTTTCTTGAGGGATCTACTCATGATCGCATGTTCTCAGTTTTCAATCTTGAGTCTTGGTCTTCGGTTGCCGGACAACGCGTCGCCTCCCTAAGGAGACAAAACGGCTTTCACAGACAACGAATAACTCGTTTATACCTTCAACTGGCCGTAACGTTTCGACCGTCGACGACGGACGATCGCCTTGTTTGACGCCTTACTTCGCTTCCGAGTCGATCCACCCTTGGTCGGCTTGCCGGTCGGGCTCACCGGGTGACGGCCACCCTTCGTGCGACCTTCACCACCACCGTGCGGGTGATCGATGGGGTTCATTGCCGTACCGCGGACGTGCGGCCGACGACCCATCCATCGTTTTCGCCCGGCCTTCCCGAGCACAATTCCCATATGTTCTGAGTTACTGAGCGAGCCAATCGTCGCCCGGCACGCCGCCGGAACCCGGCGAATTTCGCCGCTAGGCAGATTGATCTGTGCCCAACCCGCATCACGAGCAGCCAATGTGGCACTGACACCTGCCGATCGACAGAGCACGCCACCGCGCCCAGGACGCAGCTCGATACTATGAACATCCATCCCCAGGGGGATCTTTGCCAGCGGCAGGCAATTGCCGACCGTTGCCGGCGCGTTTTCACCACTCACCACCTGGTCGCCTTCCTTCAGGCCTTCCGGGGCGAGGATGTATCGCTTTTCCCCGTCAACATAGTGCAACAGGGCAATCCGCGCACTGCGGTTCGGGTCGTATTGAACCGAGTTCACAACCGCCGGGACCCCGTCCTTATTGCGACGGAAATCGATCAACCGATAGCGTTTCTTATGCCCGCCACCGCGATGACGTACAGTGATCTTTCCCTGGTTGTTACGTCCACCCTTACGCCGCTTCGGACGTAGCAATTTCTTTTCCGGCTTCGCATCGGGCGTCAGGTCAGCAAAGTCGCTGACCGTCGCTCCCCGGCGACCCGGCGTAACCGGTTTGTATCGGCGAATACCCATGGTTCACTCGGAGTTGTCGGTTGTCAGTTTTCAGTTGTCCGTACTCAAAGGATCGCTGCCAGTCGCCGCAAGCTCTCAACTTACGACCGACAACTGATCACTGATAGCTTCGTTTAGAAGAAGTCGATCCGATGTTCGGAATCCAAAGTCACAATAGCCTTCTTCCAAGCCTTGGTAGTACCCTGGCGAAAACGGGTTCGCCGAGGCTTACCCTTCCGGTTTTGCGTGTTGACCTGCAACACCCGCACATTGAACAGCTCTTCGACCGCATGCCGGATAGCCTCTTTATTGGCCCAGCGGCTTACCTCAAAGGCATACGCATTGTACCGGTCGGCCTTATGCATACCCTTTTCGGTCACCAGCGGTCGCAGCACGATCTGGTGCGGCTCCAAGGTCAGCTTCGATTCTGTGGCGTCTTTTTTCGTGCCCATCGGCCCGGATACCCTTCTTCTTACGAGGCGGATTTCGTCGTCGCCGCCGCTTTCTCACGGAACGCATCCAGGGCGGCCTTCGTCATCAGCAACCGCCGCGGACGCAGAACGTTCAGGGCGTTGAGCTCCGCGACCGGCACGACCGCCACATCGGCCATGTTGCGGATACTCTTGTACACATTCACATCGTAGCCCTCGACCGCCACAAGCAGGCTCTGCCCGTCGATCTTCAAGGCCTTGATGATAGTGGCCATATCGCGGGTCTTCGGGGCCGAAAACTTCAGTTCGTCAATCAACACCACCTGCGAGTCGGCCAACTTCGAGGCCACCGCCATCCGCGTCGCCAAACGAACAGCCTTCTTCGGCAACCGGTAGCTATAGTCACGCGGCCGGCGAGCAAAAATATGCCCACCACCACGCCGAACACCACTACGACGATGGCCCGCCCGGGCGTTACCCGTCCCCTTCTGTCGATACATCTTCTTGCGAGCACCGGCCACCTCAGCACGACTCTTGGTCCTCGCCGAGCCCTGACGCAGGTTGGCCTGGTACATAACCACCACGTCGTGCATCAACTGCTTACTGATGCGCGGGGCAATCTGCTGCGGATCAACCTCGTAGGTGCCAACTTCCGCACCGGTGCGATCGTAAATAGGCAAACTAGCCATGACTTCTGGTGTTTCCCTTGAGGATTGCTGTGCCGTCGGGTTACTTAGCCTTCCAGCGTCCTGCGGACCCTGCCGCTTCCGAAGCGACCCATCAACCAACCTTATTCGTTTCGCGAACCACAACATAACCGCCATTAGGCCCCGGAACCGCACCCCGAACCACCAGCAAGTTATTATCGACGTCGACCTGAACGACCTTCAAATTACGCACCGTACAACGGGCATTGCCGTACCGACCAGCCATTCGCTTACCCTTAAAAGTACGCGAAGGATAGGCACTACAGCCAGTGCCGCCCAAGTGACGGTGACATTTCTTCACGCCGTGCGTGGCACGCTGACCACTGAAGTTATGCCGCTTCATGGCCCCGGCGGTGCCACGACCCTTGCTGGTACCGATCACGTCGACTGACTTGATCTCCGAGAAGGCGTCGACCTTAACCTGCTGGCCGACCTCGTAGCCCGCCACCGAACCCCGAAATTCACGAACCAAACGCTTGGGCTCGCAGTCGGCTTTCACAGCAGGCTCAACACCCGCGGCGACGCGGCGCTTCTGGCGCTTACTATCGAGCTTAGCGACGTGTCCGCGCTGTGCGCGGCTAGCAAGACGACGTGGCTTATCTAGATAACCCAACTGAACGGCCTCGTACCCATCCTGCTGCTCGGTTTTCACCTGCAACACATGGCACGGCCCCGCCTGAATGACGGTAACAGGGACGACCTCCCCGCTCTCACTATAGAGCTGGGTCATCCCGACCTTCCGGCCGAGTATTCCAACCATCGTTCTTGCCTTTCACGTCGCCCGATAGGAACACCGGCCCAAGGCCGATATTACCCACCTGGCTTCCAATGACATACCGGAAGTCCTGGTGATAAAACGCCGAGTATACGTAAACTGGGTTATTTACCGCCTACTTCACCGCCGAGCCGTCGCTTTGATCTTAATATCGACGCCCGCCGGCAGACTTAGCTTGTTTAGCGCCTCGATCGTCTTCGCCGTCGCCTGCATGATATCGATCAGACGCTTGTGCGTCCGGATCTCAAACTGCTGGCGTGCTTTCTTATCCACATGGGGACTCGACAGCACCGTGTAGCGTTCGATTCGAGTTGGCAGGGGAATCGGGCCATGAACAACGGAGCCGGTTCGCTTGGCGGTATCAACGATATCCGCCGCACTCTGATCCAAGATGCCGTGATCGTACGCTTCCATCCGAATCCGGATGATTTCACTTGTCGTGCCAGCCACGGATAGCCTCCGAGGTTCCCAATTCCAAACTACCAAAGAGCGTCCGCAGCCAGTAGCGGAAAACCGATAAAGATATCACCACATCGACATCGCGTCAACACCCTACCACAAAAAAACGGTCGACTTCGTCGATTTTCTTTTCGGGCTTCATTTCCGGCGTTCGTTCTGGCCGCCACACAAACGCTATCTATCGGCCGTTTTTGCGTTGAAATCCACCCGGGAAGACCGGAAGGACACGAACCGGATCGTGGCGCAGTGTGGTGGTAATGTCGTCACGTCAGCACGTTCGCGCTGACCGCTGATAACCTCCCTGAAAATTCAACCCAGTTCCCCTCAGCCCGCGCTTGCCCGCGCAAACCAGGGTGGGATTGCCGACTGAGCACGTGGTCGGGGCGCCCAATGCTCAAGGTGTGATTGCCGTCTCGTCACGCCGAAATCGCGCGGCCGGCCGCTGGCACGCCCCGCGCCGGAGACCACCCTTCTAGTGCAGACACCACCCTTAAAACGTGTGGTATGCTTCCTGGTAGAGGGCAAACATGCAGAGTCTGAGTGTGATTGTCCAGCTTGTACACGGAAGAGATGGGCGCCGGATTTGGCGGCATCGCGGTTAATCTGTAACGCAGCGACTGCTTCGCCAACTGGGTTGGCTCGTGCCCGACGCCTCGCTGAACCTTGAAAACGCTTGAAAGATCGTGTGCAGCAGTTCCAATTCGCGAAAGCTACAATGCCCACACTCCGAGAGAACCCCTACGAGTCGCCCCAGTCAGTAATGGATTTCGCGGCGACCGATTTTGTCGACGTGGGCGAGATACATACCGCCGGTACCCTGAGCGTGCGGGATGTATTGGAAGCTTCCAGCTTGGCGTGTTCTCGGTACCCCCGCGTGTATAGATGGGGCATCTGGTCTGCGCTGTGCCTTATGCTGCTGCTATTCTTTGTGCTTGACGGCACCATCCACGTTCACGGCTTTTGGATTACCGGCCTAAACGCGGCACCGGAAACGGGCACCCTGCTGCTCATATTCCCGGGCCTTTTTCTTTTTGCCTTTGGACTAAGCCTAGCAAACCGGGGGCGCTTGCATGGAATGCGTCGACGGGGTGAACGACCTTTTTCTCATGTCGAAAGTTGGTTCACCAGCGACATGATTCGTCAAAGGTCAGCAAGCGTTGAGTCGTCGATGCAGTGGAGTGCGTTCTGTGGCTATCGCAAATCAAAGCGTGTGGTCGTGCTTTTCTTGAGGTACCCGGGCGACTACATTTCAGCCACCCGCGAACTACACCAGAGTGAGGAAGACTGGCAACGTTTCCTTGCCCTGGTTCAACGGAAACTTCCGGCGAGGTAAAAGCAAGCTGACGACCGGCGTCGAACGGTTCGCGATCACATCACACTGCGATTGACCTTCGTCGCACTCACGACGGGCCGCGACAATTCCCGCCGCCGCTCAGTTCCCGGCCGCAGCCATGGTGGCCGCGGAAATCGGTAGCGATGCCAGCGGAACTGCCATCGGGCGTTCCGATGGGGTAGCAATATCCGCCGGGGTGTCGAGAAAACCAGAAAGCCTCGACGTGCAATGGGGGTGCTGAAGTTTGCGCAACGCGTCGGCTTCGATCTGACGCACCCGTTCGCGCGAAACGGAAAAGACCTGGCCGATCATCTGCATCGTGTAGCTCCGGCCGTCGGTCAATCCGAAACGCATGCGGATCACCTCCCGCTCGCGATAGGTGAGCGTGTCCAGGGCTTCTTCAAGACGCCGTTTCAGCGACTCGTGGTCGTGTGCCTCGCCGGTAGGTTCGCTGGGACGGTCGGGCAAAAGCTCGCCCAAAAAATTCTCGGCCTGATCGCCGAGCGGTTCGTCGAGCGACAACGGGTGGCGATCCACGCGTTCGGCCAGCAACACTTTGCGGACAGGCAAGCCCGCGGCGTCGGCCGTTTCCTCCAGGCTGGGCGTTCGCCTGTTCTGTTGCATAAAGGAAAACGTGGCGTTTCGCACCTGATCCATGGCATTGAGCATATGGACCGGCACGCGGATCGTGCGGCTGTTTTCGGCAATCGCTCGGGTGATGGCCTGACGAATCCACCAGGTAGCGTAGGTCGAGAACTTGAAGCCTCGTTCATACTCGAACTTGTCGACCGCCTTCATCAAGCCCGTGTTCCCCTCCTGGATCAAATCCAGAAAGCTCATGCCTGCGTTGCGGTACCGCTTGGCGATCGCCACGACCAGACGGAGATTGGCCGTCGAGAGTTCTCTTGCGGCCGACGCGTGTTCGGCACACAGTCGGCTCGCTTTTTCCAAGTGACGGCACAGCGTGGCGGGGCTTTCCTGCGTTACCCGCATCAAATAGTGCAACTGCGCCCGTAGCTCGTCGCTACGATAATCTACAGGGCGATCACCCTCGCCAGTTAGTTGCGACTGCAACTCTTCCATGCGCTGGTGTATTTTTGCGAGCTGTTCGTGGATCTGTTGGACGAATTGCCGTCGCAGGCCAAGCTCCTCGACCAACTGAGCCCCCTTCTTGCGGCGACGCACGATACGGCGCCAAGCAGCCCGTCGCAAGGTACCCCGCCGGTGGCGATGCATGGCTACCGCAAAATCGGCCCGGTTGCGCCGAAGCAAATTTCGTAGTGTATCCAAATTGGCCTCCAGCATGGCGACAAGCCGGCGCTTGTTGGCCACGTCGTTAACCGACGTTTCCAGCGTACGGTCTAAACGCTGCTGCCCGGCTTGAATGCCTTCGAGCAACTCGACGGCGGCGTGCAATGCGTAGTCGGTAGCCATCACCCGTAAGCGATAACCCGCGCGGCTGTGCCTTACGCGTTTGGCCAGGGCCAGTTCCTCGCGAGGCTTCAGCAGCGTGGCCTCGCTCATCTGGGTCAGATAGATGTGAATGGCGTCGGACGGGTGGTCGTCCATCGTGGAGTTCCTCTCTCTTCTCTGTTACCGAATGGCGCGTTTTTCGCGCGGCCGAGACGAGCGGATTCGCCCAAGGAATTCTCGGTTCTCGCTCGGCCCAATTGCTGGGAAGGTCATCCCAACACTCAACCGCTTTGCGGTGCAACGCCTGGCCCTACTGTACGTTACGCACGCCGGTCGACAGGAGTTCAGGTTATTGGCTGCTACTAAGGACGGCCCGAAAAAAAACTTGCCGTTTTTCAAGGCGAAACGCGAAGGCCGTCGCGAAGCACGGCCCGGTGAATCAGCAAGTCGTTTTTCGGTCGATCGATCCTAAGAAGGGAAAAAGTGGCTGTTTCCGTGGGTAACACGCGAAAAAGAGAGGAAGAGGCACTCGTGGATATCGAAACGGCCCAAGTTCGGCGGTCTATTTATCATTCTGATGAAATTCACGCCCGTATTCCCAATCACACGGATTTCTGCCCTTCCGATCTCGCGACCCCCTCAAAGAAACCCCCGGCAGCGGGCGGCGGCTTGGGGCCATGACGTTTGGTGCGCCGCCACGTGCCGGGGGATCGTAGCTAAAAGGGCGAAGCCACAAGCGACTTGGTTGATTTTTTTTCCTATCCCATCTCGCGTCTCTCGCCCCCAACAAAAGACCCCGGGGCGTGTGGGGAATACACGCCCCGGGGCGGCGGGTACGTGGGGTGCGGGCTGGCGTGTGACGGATACTCTACCATCGGCCAATCAATACGCCGCCCGCAACCTACGCTAGTGCGGCGATCACTCGTCGAACGAGAGGACCACAAAACGGGCACCGTTGCGGTCGCGGACCAGCAGCAGGACGCCATCTTTGCTGTCATCTTCTGCGAGGATCCTGCCCAAATCTTCGCTCGAACCGATCGCCTTACGGTTGGCCTGGGTGATTAACATACCGGACTTCAGTCCCGCCGCATCGGCCGGGCTGCCGGGTTGCACCTCGGTAATTACCAAACCCTGGTGACCTTCCAATCCGAGATGCTTCGCCACTTCCGGCGTGAGTTGTTCGAGTTGCAGGCCAAGCTTCTCGAACGTCGACGACTCGGCCTTGGGCGAGGCTTCCTCTTGCTGTCCCATCCCCGCAGCCAAACCGTATTCGCTGGGTTGCTCGCGAACCGTCACATTGAGCGTGGTCCGCTTGCCGTCGCGAACGACGACCATCTTCGTGCTGCTGTCGATCTGGGTTTGTTCGACCACACCTTGCAGTTGTCGCGGCGAGGTGATTTTCGTGCCGTTGAACTCCACGATCACGTCGCCCTCTTTCAGCCCGGCTTTGGCGGCCGGCGTATCCTTGCGGACGTCGGTAACCAGCACGCCGTCGCGGGTTTTCACGTTGAACTGCTGGGCCAACTCGTGGGTGACCGGCTGGATCATCACGCCCAGGTAGGCACGGCGAACGATGCCGTCGCTGACCAACTGGTGGCTGACCCACTTAGCCAGGTTCACCGGCACTGCGAAGCCCACGCCCTGGTTCCCTCCGCTACGCGACGAGATGGCCGTGTTGATGCCGACCACGTGGCCGTCGAGATTCACCAGCGGACCACCGCTGTTGCCGGGGTTGATAGCGGCGTCGGTTTGCAGGAAATTTTCCCGCGCGGTGATGCCGATACCGCGACCCTTGGCACTGATGATGCCGGCCGTTACGGTGCCTTCCAGCCCGAACGGATCGCCCAGCGCCAGGACCCAATCGCCCACTTGCACCTCGTCGCTATTGCCCAGTTCGGCGGCCACCAGCCCGTCGGCACCTTCGATGCGCACGACAGCCAAGTCGGTCTTCGGGTCGGTCTTGATTTCGACGGCTTCGAACTCGCGGCCGTCTTGCAGGCGAACGACGATCTTGCCCCCGCCGTCGACTACGTGATTGTTCGTAAGGATCAGACCGGCAGCGTCAATGATTACGCCGGAGCCAATGCCACCGCCACCGTGGGGCGCGCCGGGGCCGCCGGGCATCTCGGGCATCGACGGAATATCGCCGAAGAACCGCTTCATCTCCGGGTTGTTTTTGAAGAGGTCTTCAAACGGCGTTCCCTTGAAACCGAACGGAGTGCCACGGAACTCGAACTCGTGGCGTTTTCCGTCGGGAGTAATCTCTTCTTTCTTCCACTCGCCCGTGGGAGCCTTTTTCGAAATCTTCATCGGGGTCGGCAGGTTGCGAATCATCACGACCGACGGCAACACTTTGTCCGACGCGGCACGAAAGGCCGACGACAGCGCCTTGGCCGAATCGGTGGCCGCCGCCACTTCGGGCGAAGGCGACGCAGGGTCGGCATTTGCTGCATCGCGCGGCAACGAGCCGACTACCAGCAGCCCAACACAGGCCACAATTGCCAACGCGCACGACCAGGCGCGAAGGTTCATTTTCGACAGGGTCTCTTGCATAGGTACACCTCCAAAAAAATGTTTCAACGCACTTCAGACCGACGACCACCTCGCGCTTTTGGCACGCGGCGGCAACAGAACTGGACGGAAATGACAAATGCCAAGACGTCGAACGACAAAAAAAGATGCTCGATGGAATGAAGCCGTGAGTTGCCGACATCGCGGCGACAGTTGCACTTCGTCGTTTATCGTTTTGGCTTTCCCATTGACCTCCGGCGACAAGCTTGCCTCTGAGAAGACGGTTACCGTCGGCCGACGCCGTCTTGCGGAGGATTTTCGAGAATTCTTGAGAAAACCTTCGATGCCCCGGCGGGTTTTACCCTAACATCTTTGCCAGAAAGCATTTGAGGCATGTACCAACGAACAGGCCACCCATGGTCCATTATTCACGGTGATTCGTTTTTTTGACAGGATAACAGGATCGATAGGATCAGCGAGGCTGTGTCACGAGCCATCCTGCCGATCCTGTTATCCTGTCAAAAGACAAAGACCGTGAACCGCTACTACCCCTGGCAGCGTCGCAGCAGCGACTCGAACTTTGCACGCATCTCCGGGCCGCCCAGGTCGGGTTGCAAGAGCTTCAAGAGCGTGATGATTTTGGCGGCTTTCGCCTTCTCGCCCAATCGAAACTGGATAAGCGCCACGTTGTACTTCGCCCGAAACCAACGCGCACTCCGCTCGGGCGAATGTTTCTCAAGCTCACGCCATTTGCCCAAGGCCGTTTGCAGCGACACGCGATCGGTTTGCTCGACGAGCAACTCGGCGTAGGCCTCTTGCAGTTCGCCATCGCGCGGATAGGCTTCGGCCAAACGACGATACGCCAGCAGGGCCTCGCGTGTGTGGCCGGCGTCGGCCAGGGCTTGGGCTTCAAGGCGGGCAAGACGCCGCTGCTGATCGGCTTGGAGCCGGTTTGTGTTACGACGCAGCAACTCGACAGTTTGAAGCTCTAGTGCGGCCAGTTCCGCGCGCACGGCAGGCGTGGCCGTTTGCGCTACGCGGACCAAACCAGCCAGCAAGTCGAGCAACTGCGCGGCCGATCCGCCCGAGATGTGTTCGAGCACCTCGGCGGCCTCGCGCCGCTTGCCTTGCGCTGCCAAGGCCGACACCAACAGGGCTTCAGCCGTGGTGCGCCAGGCCTCGGGCGCGTCGGGATTATCACGCAATGTCTGGGCAAGCATTTCCTCGGCCCGATGCTGGCCCGATGGCGCGTAGTTTACCCACAATCGCGCGGCAGCGACGATGGCCGCTTGTTGCACGGCATCCAAAGAATCGCCGGCCGATTGCTCGGGCGAGGTCCTGGCCAACGACTCGAACCACTCGGCCGCATTGTCGGCAATCTGCTCGGTTGGTTTACTGTCGGCCTGACATTGCTTCAGCCAGGCCTCGTAACACCGGGCCGCCGCTTGAACCGCGAGGGCAAATTGGGGATCGTCGGGCGCCACGCCTCGATAGGCCTCAACGGCCCCGGCCCAGTCGACCCGATGTTCCCGCAATCGTCCCAATTGCATGCGGACTTTTCCCGCATCGGCGGCCTGTGGCCACTTGGCCAAGTGCTCGTCGAGCAATGCCAGGTAGCCGTCGAGATACTGCTGAGGCTGCTGTTTGACCAACTGCCCCGCATGATGGATAGCCAGCATGTGTGCGTCGGCAGCGCGGGAGTTACCGGGCATGTCCAGCGCCAAACGGCCGTAACGCTCCAGGGCCTCTTGGTGGTGGTTTCGTTTGTGCTCGATGGCCGCCGCCGCGTAGCCCAAGTCGAACGCCCGATCGCGGGCGCCGGCGTCGAGTGCCGCTTGTCGGGCGCGGTCGTAACCGGTCAAGGCATCGTCCAGCCGGCCGCTACGATACGAGCTTTCGGCCGCACGGACGAGCATCTCCAAGTCGCCGCTTTCGGGCGACACACGCACATAACCGGCCAAAAGCATCTCCGCCCGACGTGTCCAGTAGGGCGAATGGGCGGCCTCGATCACGTGGACCATCTCGCCAGCTTTGGCTTGCCAACGTTGGGCCTCGGAGTCGCGATTTGCGTCGAGTGCTCTGCGCCAGGCCGCCAGAATGGTCTGCAGCCAAGCGTAATCGAGCTCGGGCGAGGTAATACCGTTGATCTGCCGCGGTTTGTCCAACATGGTCAACGCGGCGTCGAGGTGGTCGGTGACCAAGGCAAGCTGGATTTGCTCCGCCTGAGTCTTCAGAATCACGCGCGGTGGTGGCTTTAATTGTACGACGGCCGCAATCATCCGGTCGGCCGTCGTGTAGTTCTTCAACAAACGGTAACACTTGATCAGGTCGAGCCGGGCACGCCACGCCAACGGGTCGGCAGCCTCGACGCGGGCCAAAGGCTCAAGCTGCTTGATGGCTTCATTGAGCGAATTGGCACGATCCGCACTATCGCTCGGATAGCACAACGCCTGGTTGCGACGTGCCCGGGCCAACTGGTATTCGATGTTTTTCTTCAACGCTACTAACTGATAGCCGGGCATGCGGTCGGACCGTTGACCGCCCGACAGATTCACTTCGCGCCATTGCCGCTCGACGTCTTCGGCCAACGACTCCAACGAGCGGACAGCCAGCCGAAGGTTCGTCCGTGCGTCGTCAAGAAGCGGCTCGCCGTGGGCCACGACTTCGGCTTCCTGGCGGGCAAGTTCACCGCGGGCCAACGAAACCAGGGCCCCCTGCATCCGCACCAACGGCAACCGCGGATTCGTCGGGCTGCGGCGAACAAACTCGGTTACTACGTCCTGCGATCGGGCCCAAAGCGGCTGCCGCTCGGCCGACGGAGAACTGGCCGCCTGTTCGGCCAGACTTCGGGCAAGTTCGATTGTCAGATCGGCCTGTTCCGACGGCGCCAAATCGGCGCGGGCCAACTGCTGCGTACAATAGGCCTCGGCCAACTCGTACAGCCCTCGCGAGCGAAGCCCGGCCAGGTAACGTTGGTCGGTCGAGGTGTCGTCGGCACGAGACACGCCGGCCGACAGCGACAAGAACAACAAAACCGCCACGGTTGCGAGCACACCGGGAAGTCGTTTATAGGACGCACTGGGTGCCATGCCCACGCTCGTGTGGGCATGTTGCCGCAACAATTGAGCATGCTCACACAAGCATGGGCATGGCACCCGATACGACACCCGACACTGCTCGACCATCTATTGCCGTCCTCGTAACATTATTCCGATGCCGCAAACTGAATCCGTTCAAGTCCCACGCTGCGGCAGAGGTCGTAGACGTCGATTACGTGCTCCATGGGCACGGCCGGCTCGACGTCGAGAATCACCGGCAGGTCGCTTTGCATCCGCCTGATCGTGGCCAGCACCGCGCCCACCTCGGCCAACTCGCCGTATTGGCGTTTATTGATCCGCCAAGCCGGCCGCCCGTCGCGCCAGAGGATCTCGACGACGATTTCGTCCAAGTCGACCAATTCGGGGTCCAACGGGACTTCAGCCGTGGAAGTGCCAGGCAGGGTGAATCGCGTGGGCAAAATCTCCTCGGGTAATTGGAAACTGGCCGTGCAGACAAAGAAAATCAATAACAAGAAAATGACGTCGATCATCGGCGTCATCTTCACGTCGAGCCGTTCACCTTGCTGTTGGAATCCGGTTGGTCGTCGCATGCGATACTTTTTGAAGGATGAAGTGCAAGAACGTGTTTTGAAAGCCTTCTCCCCTCTCCTCGCCGGGGAGAGGGGCCGGGGGTGAGGGGACTGTCGCGGCAAGGACCTTCCAGGAAGAAAACATCTTCACCGCAGCAACCCACCCTCACCCGGCGGCTTCGCCGCCACCCTCTCCCGCACAGTGGGAGAGGGCGCGCCATTTTCTTCTAAACACGTTCTCAGAATTCATCCTTCCCCTTTTTTCTCCTTCACCATGGTCCAGATATCGGGTTGGCCGGGCGTACGATCGTGCACGGCTACTTCGAACCCGTGTTTTTCGTAGTAGGGAATGTTCACTTCGTTCATTGTTTCCAGGTAACACGGCAAGCCATCGGCCGTTGCCTGCTGAAAACCTGGTTGCATCAAGGCTTTGCCGTAGCCGCGTTTCTGGGAACCCGGCGTTACCCCCAGCAGGAGCAAGTACCAATGCGGTCCGGCGACACTTCGGCGGTGCAGCCGATCGGCATGATCGGTCAGACGCCGAAACGTTTGAAACGCTCGCCATCCCAGCGCCCGGGGCGCTGCGAGCATTCCGCTACGCAGGGTTCGCAGGAACGTGACTTTAACAAACCGCGGCGGCACCCAAACCGACACGGCCTCGTCCTTGCCCAGCGAAAAAACCTTGCCGTAGAGCAAACCGTAGCGGATGAATCGTCCCAGCGCCCAGGCCACCTGTCGCGGTCGGCGAACGGCGTCGGCGAAGGCATAACGGGCAATCGGGTCATCGACAAAAGCCCCCGAGAGCCGCGTGGCCAGACGATCCAGGGCGGTTCGGTCGAGATGTGTTATAGCAGTTGGTTCGAGCGACATGACAACACACTGCGGATGAATGTTCGTTTCACTTCCCCGTCACGGCGAACGTCACTTTCCACACTCCGGCCTTGGCACAGGCAACCATCACCGGCTCGACCACGCGGTACGCAACCCGACGGTCGCTACGAATCCGCACCTCCAGCGGCCCTTCGGTCCGCTGCGACTCGAAACGGATCAGTTGTTCCAGTTCCTCGGCCGAAAGCATGCGCCCTCCGACCATTAATTGTCCGCCCCCGGGCAAGAGGTCGGGCAATACGTTGACCACCACCCGACGTGTTTCGTCCTCTTGCGGCCGCTGGCCCGTACCGGCGGTGGGAAGGTCCAGCTCCATCTGAATTTCCTGCTGGGCCAGGTGGCTGGAGACCAGGAAGAAGATAATCAGCAAGAACACCACGTCGATCATCGGCGTCATGTTGAAGCCGAGACTCCCCCGGGCCAGGTTGCTCGGCACACGCATCATTGTCCTCCCAGCGGCGGAGGACTGGGCGGCGCCACGTTTCGCGTCCGACCGGCACCAGCGGCACGCAACCGTTTTAGCGGGATAAACGCGTGCTGCGCGGCGTACGAAGCCTCGGCCACAAGCTGGTCTACCCGATTGCGAAACACGGCAAACGCCGCCAGCGAGGGAATTGCCACGATGAGGCCTTCGACCGTGGTTACCAGGGCCAGGTAGATTCCTTCGGCCAGGTCGGCCGCCCGGGCGGCGCCCTGAGTGTTGGCCACTTCGCGGAAGGCGAAGATCATACCGATCACCGTGCCCAGCAGCCCCAGCATGGGCGCGATATTACCGATCACCGATAGATATTCGATCTTGCGAAACAGTCGGGCCGACTGGTCGGCGGCCGCGTCTTCCAAGGCCTTTTCCACGGCTGGCCATCCGCCATCGACTTCGCCCATGCCGGCTTCCATCACGAAGGCCAGAAAACTCGGTTGCTGGCGACAACGTTCCCGAGCCGCCGCGATCTGCCCTTCGATCAGCAGGGCGCGCACATCGTCGCTCAGCCCGGGCGGCATGATCACGGCCTGACGAATGGTCATGATGTGTTCGAACACCAGGGCTACGGCAGCCAGCGACAGCAGCAGAATCAAGATTCCGACCGGACCACCGGCCGTGAGGATTTCGCCGATCGAGCCGGACGCCCCCTCCTCGGCGGAAGTCGAATCTCCAGACGTGGATACCCCCGAGGCCCCGCCCGACACTTGGTCCCCCGCCACTTGGGCCGCGGCCTGCTGCCAGCTCCAAACGGTTGCCGCTAGCACCAGGGCAACGAATAACGCCACCGTCCGAATACGGCACGACCGCGACCGAACAGAGAACACCGACTCGCCGGCGGTCCGTTGCGACGGGTCGCTAATATGCGCGCCGGATGCGCGCGTGTTACACGGTAAGACTCTAACCAAGGCGGTCTCCTTCCGTCTGACCCATCATAGGGCGGCAGGGGCGCCAACCAAACCGGAGCTGTCGCACCCTTACCAGCAACCCGCTCTCGTTGGTCGCTAAGCTATGTAAAAAGTTGATGATCTTCGAGGTTGGTCGTAGAGGGAAAACTCGCATTGTAGTGCGGTCGGGCACTTCATGTAAGAGAATCTAACGAGGCAGGGCCTCGGACCAGTTGGTGCTGCCGCACCCAGAACAAGAACCCGCTCCCGATGGTCGCTGAAACTTGACTCAAATGCGATAACTTCTGGGATGTAAGTTACCTAAATTGAGCCGCCAACTGCGGCCGATTGCTAACTCACTGGCCTCCAACCTCCAGCCTCTTCCCTTCCGCCTCAGCCTTCGCTTCACTCTCCGGATAGTCGCGGATCAGTTCGCCGTAGAGCCGTGCGGCTTCGGCGCGGCGACCGAGTTTTTCCAATGCGTGGGCCGTCTCCAACAATGCCTCCGATGCCAGGCGACGATGTCGCGGATAGAGAATCGGCAACCGCATCAGCGTCAAAGCCGCCGGGGTCCACTGCTGTTGCCGCAGCCGGGCGATTCCCACGAGATAGTACGGACCAGCGCGGAGCGGCTCGGGCATTTGCTCGACCAGCCGGGCCCAACCGTCGACCTGCGCGGCGTCGGCCGTAACCAATGTGGGGCGCCACAACTGGGCCGTGGTCAACGAGGCCACCCGATGGTCGCCGTCGGTTCGCAACTGGCGAAGTCGCTCGAGCGCTGCCGCCTGCATCGGACTACGCAACAAATGGCTTGCCCCCAACAACTGCGCGGCCGGCTCCTCACGGGCCATCCACTGCCGGGCGGCCTGCTCTAGGCCAGCGTCTGGCTGTCGAGGTGCCCAAGCCAGCGGGATGCAGTCGAAGTCGGGCGTCTGCGGGTCGCTTCGCAACAGCACCAGAAAGGTCTCGCCGGCCTGTTGTTGCTGCCCCAATGCCCGATAACACCAGACCATTTGGGCGATGATCTGCCGGCGGACCCAACTTCGCGACTCGGCCTGCAATGCTTGACGATAGAGCACGGCCGCTTCAGCGAACCGGTGCTGGGCCATTCGGGCGTCGGCCTCTTGCTGTTGCGGCGTATATTGCGTTTCGATGCCAACGACCTTCTCGGCCGGAATCTGCTTTCGCACATTGCCGGCCGTGTCCAAGGTCAACTCGCGGCCCGTGTAGTCGAGGATCTTGCCCAAGGCACGAATCGTTCCGCCCTCGTCGCCCGTGGCGATGGTCACGGTGTCCTGGGCATGAACCAAGGTAGTGCCGTGTAGGATGACAAAAACCGCCAGGGGAAGCTGAAAGAAGGCGAAAGGCCAGGGTTGCGTTCTCTCGTTTGCGGGGCGACGGTGTTCGGCGGTCCTACGACGCAAAGCGTCGGAGCGTGCGTTCCCACGCGAAGCGCGGGGACGAAGTGAACCAAATGAAGGCAAAAATCTCATCGCACGCCTCCCGGCCGCAGACGCGACACGTCGACGTAGGCGTGACGGCCGCCGTTTTGCCGCGCGAGTTTCACGAGGAAGTTGTTCGGATCTCGCTGGGGGCCGAGGCCGAACTCGATCGTATTGATCGTGATACCGGCCGCCCGCTGGTGAATCTTTTCCAACTGGGCGGGCCACAACTGCGGTTCGTCGGCATCGGTCAAAAAGAAAATCACGTCGGGTTGCATCTTGATGGCGGCCAACAGGGCCTCTTCGTGCCGCGTGGAACCGTCGGCCGTAACACTGCCTACGAACTTGGTGGCCAATTGCTTGTTCTGCTCGGTGGCGAAGAACATCTTGTTTGGATGGCCCGTAGGGTTAAACCGCCATGATCGCTCATTGTAGAAGATGATCTGGAACTGATGCGTCTTGCCGAGGCTTTGCAGGCTGGCGATCAGTTGGGCCTTGGCGGCGGCCAACGGGCTGCGTCCCGACCCACCCATGCTGCCCGAGCGGTCGAAAACATAGACGAACTTGTGGCCTTCGCCCTCGATGCCAAACACGCTGGTTCGGGCCTTGCCGCCGATGGCGTGTCCCGTGCCGCGCGGCCCCTGTGCGGCACCCAACGCGGAACCCACGCCGCCACCCTCCAGAGCCCCCGGCCCGATCACGGCGAAGTCGCTGGGCAACGCCTCGCCCGGGTCGCTGGGCGGCTGGTCGCTAATCAGCTCGGCGATATCGGTGCTGCTGGTGGCGGTCGTTGCCCGCTCGGCTTCGCCCCCGCCAGCGTCGTCGGCCGAATGGTAGAAGGTCTCGTCTCCTTCGCTCTGCTTTAGCACGATCCCCACCTCGGCGGTCTGCTCCGGCGCGGCTCCCTGCCGGGGGGCTACTCGAAGTGTCGCAGCCACCAACAGCAGCAGAACCATGTGGAACACGGCCGAGAGTAGCCAACTGGGCACTGCCGGACGGCGCAGCAGGCGAGCCGGCCCAGCAACGCTCGGCGACTCGGCGGCACTGACAGGCATGGGCGTCGGCTCCAAGACAATAGAAGACAAGTAGTTACGACAGGCGCCGAATTCTAGAAAAAACGGCCGGACGTGGGAAGCCGGATCGTAGCTGCTGTTTCCGGTCGTCCAGCAGGCTAAACACCATGGCCCCCCCAATTGCCCTCGCTACGGCATGGCCCTTCGCTCCGCTGGGGCATTGGCCTATAATCCGGGTAGGCCCTCTACGTGTTACGCCGCCGGCCAGGAAAAAGTCGCGGGATTTCCCTGGAAATTCGGCGACTTCGCCGAGGCCGTTGCCTCACTATGCTTGGCCAGCAACCCACCCCCCGGAATCCCGGAGTCATTACCCGTGCGGATCATCAGATACCCTCATCCCACACTACGCCACAAATCGAAGCCCCTCCGTAGGGTGGACGCCGACCTAAAAAAGATGGTCGCCGAGATGCTCGATTTGATGTACGAAGACAACGGCGTCGGCCTGGCGGCCAACCAAGTAGACCTGCCGTACCGGCTGTTTGTGATGAACCCCACGGGCGACCCGAACGAACCCGACCAGCAGTTCGTCTTCATCAACCCGGTCATCTCTAACCGTAGCGGTTCGGCCGAGGCCGACGAGGGATGCCTTAGCTTGCCGGAGATCTTCGCGCCCGTCCGCCGGGCCGACAAAATCCAGCTAAGCGGTTACAACCTCAACGGCGAAGAGATGAGTTTCGACCTGAAGGGATTCCTCGCTCGTGTGGCTCAGCACGAATACGACCATCTCGACGGCGTGCTGTTTGTGGACCGGCTCAGCGAGACCAACCAATTGGCCGTACGCCAACAGTTGGCCGAACTCGAAGCGGAATACGAAGGTAACCGCATGCGAGGCTTTGTACCCGGCGACGAACAAATCACCGCCCGGCTGGCGGAACTCGAAGCGGCACGAACGTGAGGCTGTGGCGAGTGAGATGGTAGCTTAAGGATCGACCGATAAATAACTCAAACTGAAGAAGGGGCGAGAGACGAGGGATTAGGGGCGAGTGTTGTCGGTTTCAACTTGCGTTTTCACGCCCCTCGTCTCTCGCCCCTAATCCCTTGCCTCGCACTTAGTTAACGTTCTTCCTTCGTCGGACGTTTTCAATTTAAGTAAATAACTTGCCGTTTCGCCGGGCCGTGCTTCGCAACGGCCCTCGGGTTTTGCCTTGGAAAACGGCAAGTTATTTTCTTGGCCGTCCTAACGAACGGGCACATGCGGTTCGGCAGCAACCCAAACTGCCAGGGCGACCAATCCAAATGTTCCCAGCAACATGGCCCAAAACATGTTTCGTTCTCCGCAGTAAGCGTTAAGTCGCCGCCTTGTCCGGTGGTTTCCGGTGTGATGGATTCCATTAATACGGATCTGTGCCACGCAAGGGTCGGATGAAATCGAACGCCACAAGCAGGCTGAACGCGAAGCCGGCGATCATCAGAATGGGTTCGAACATCGGTTTCCCTCCTGGACATTGAGTCGTCGGCTTACGCCGCCGGAGGAAACGAAGTGCAAGCAGCATGCCAACCTGGAGCAAGTGCCCAAAAGAAAAATTGCAAGTGGTTATTGAACAACGACTTGCTTTTTGTTTGCTCCGCATGCTATCTGGCAGGGCAATGGTAAAAATTTACCCAGCGCCGTCAATATGATTTGGCGAGTGGTGCATAATCGCGGCGCAACGCGATACGCAATCTGCGTTGCTGACGCTTCGCCATCCCAACAGGTCCTTCCGTCCTGATCATTCACGCTGGTGTTTTGCCAATCTTAAAATGGCGGGTTGGGCGCCATTGGCTGCTTGGTCAGCCAGTGCCGAACACGGGCATACAAGCTGCCCGTGGCACACCAATGCAGCCAAGATACGATCCCGCAATTGTGATTCGCTATACCAGCATGTTGGGATCAACGTTGCGGACCGGTTGGCGAACGGGAATCGCCATGGGTGGCGGGGGCAGTGGACGTTCGTCTTCGGGCACCGCCTGAGGTGCCTTCTCTTGCTCGACGCCTGTACTCGACACGTCGACCGAGGCGGCAAACAGTCCGCCTGCCACTACGACTGCATACAGCAGAGTACACCGCGTGAGCAGCATGGCAGTCTTCCTCGTTTCAGGCGTGAAAGGCCATCGGTTCCCGGTAATCCTAAAGGCGGTTTCAAAACCCGGTTTTTGCCTCGTGAATCCGCCGAACGAACAACTCTGCCGCGAGTTTTGAACGGCTTCTAGAAAAATCAGGGCAGCCCGATGCTTCGGACTGCCCTGACCGTAAAGGGGGACACACGTGAATCGTTTCGGGCCTCTGTGTCGTTGACTAGCAAAAGCCTGTTTTTGCACACTCGTTAGGCGATCAACGGAAGTGGAGTCTTGCCTGGGTGCGGTAACACCAATTGGCTAGCGGCCCTGCCGCCCCGTTCTACCGAGGACCACGAACATAGTACACTCCGAACTGATCGGTGTCGCTGGGCCATCGCGGGGTGGGGCGAAACATGGAACGCTCGTAGGTAACCGGACCCGGCCAACCCTGATGAAACTGGGAACTAACCCGGGTGACACGCGTGCTGCCAACGCCCCAGCCGTAATGGCTCTGGCGTCGGGCCGTTGGTGGAACAACCATGGCTGTCGGCATGCCCCAAGTGCTGTTGTAGTAGTCGCCGTTCCACGAGTCGTCGTAGTATCGGTATCCGCCCAAGCGGCCAAGGAATCCGCCGGCACTCGCCGAACTGGCCATCGCCGCCACCAACACCACGAGACACGACAGCAATAGAATGATCGATGTACGTTTCATCGCGTTAACTCCCTCATGTTAGTGCCACCACACCCTGGTTGTCGTGACACCGCCTTCGGCGTTGTATCGTCGATAGGAACGAGCGTGTCGGTAGAGAAACTCTTGAGGCAACAAGGGTTGGTACGGAACAAAGGTGTGGCCGACCACCGGAGGCGTGGGGCAGGGGCACGGATACATCCTCGCCACGGCACCGCCGGCTCCCGGGCCAACGTAATAGCCGGGAAACACCCCGCCCTCGCCAGCGTAATAGGATCGAGGGAATGCCGCTTGCGCTTGATTCGTTGTCTCAAGCCCGACTTGCCAAGCAATCGCAACGGCAGCCAGGGCAATCACGATCGGTAATAAACTGCGAGCCATCGTCGGTTTCCTCTTCGATTTGAAGTCTTGGGATCGACCGAAAAATAACTTACCGATTTGCCGGGCCGTGCTTCGCGACAGCCCTCGCGTTTTGCCTTGGAAGACGGCAAGTTGTTTTTCGGCCGCCCCTTACCCGGCAACACGCGCACACACCCAGCACGCATGTCAGCGACCAGCGGGAGCGGGCCGTTTGCTGCTCCGCGTCCCCCATTTCGGTTGCGGCTGTGCCGCATTGGGTGGATGTTATTCGGTGGATGGTTGGCAAATTCCGAACACCGCAACGGCAGACGACGCGAACGCGCCCCAGCGAGTGGCAAAACACACACCCTCGGGGGATGCGCTACGACCAGCGGTCTATCGATTGCGGGTGATCGAGCTTCGGTTGGCGGCGGGATGGTCGCAGCGACCGCACAACGCATGCCCCCACAGGGGCATGTTTACCACAGGGTGACTGCGTCCAATGGCCAGCCAACTTCGCTCAGGTTGGGTGGTTTGGTGTGTTCCTTATCAACCTCGGCTTGCAAGGGACCTGCGGGTTAGTCTTTGTGTTCCGGATTTTCCCGACAGGGCGAATCTGCGGGAAAACCGAGCAAAACCGGCTGGGAGGCTGTCGCTAGAGTCGATATAATCCACAGCGTCGACGCACTCCCCCTGGAGTGTCACCCGGGATTTCGTGATCGCCAGTGAGTCGGCGAAACCAGGTTGCTGGCGTGGTTGGCTCGTTTGTGATTTCGAAGTTCAAGGCTCTCCGCAGAAGCATGCCGGCGACCGCAATGCAGTCGCCGTTGCCTTACCCGTGTGGCCTTTCGGCTCTCGCTGGCCGATAACTCTCTGCGGTCGGCTCGTTTCCTTGGTGACATTCTGGTGAGCCTTGGTGCGTGAAGGACAGACCGATTAAACGCCTTGCTGGTTTTCCAGGCCATGCTTCGTGACGGCCCTCGGTTACCGCCTTGAAAACGGCAAATTGTTTTTGGGTCGTCCTGAGAAACGGTTTAGAACCAGGGGCGAGGTCGTTCGTTCAACAGATGTACGAACCCGGAGCCGGGTACTGAAGTCGCCTCAAAAAATTCCGAGAGTATGGAGTCGTAAGTTTGCCTGCCACTAAGTCTCGTGTAGCAAAATCGGCGACCGCCGCCGGCTCAAACGGTGCGGTTCGCCCGCAACGGCGAAAACGTGTCACGGCCGAGTCGATGGCCGCGAGCCAACGTGATATTTCGGTTAGCGAGTTTTTCGCCAAGAACCGTCACTTGCTGGGGTTCGACAACCCGCGCAAGGCCTTGCTGACCACGGTGAAGGAGGCGGTCGACAACGCCCTGGACGCCTGCGAGGAAGCGGCGATCTTGCCCGAGCTGTGGGTACACATCCAACGTGTCGACGAAAACCGCTACAAAGTGGGCATCCAAGACAACGGGCCGGGAATCCTGAAGAAACAAATTCCCCTGATCTTCGGTAAACTGCTCTACGGTTCCAAGTTTCACCGCCTGCGGATGAGTCGAGGACAGCAGGGAATCGGGATCTCGGCCGCCGGTATGTACGGTTTGTTGACCACCGGCAAGCCGGTCAAAATCATGTCGAAGGTCTCGGTTCGCAAGCCGGCTCACTATTATGAAATCCAGATCGACACGAAGCGCAACGTGCCGGAGATCGTTAACAACCGGGGCGACGGCGTGGATATTCCGCCCGGCGAGAAGGGTCTCAAAGAGATCGAGAAACACGGCATCGAGTGGATCGAGTCGAACCACGGCACCCGAGTGACTATCGAGTTGGAAGCCCGGTATCAACGCGGCCGCGGCAGTGTAGACGAATACCTCGAACAAACGGCGATCGCCAACCCCCACGTCACGATCCACTATACCGATCCCGACAACAACGAGCGGATTTATTCAGCCGTTACCGACAAGTTGCCGCCGGAACCGAAGGAAATCAAGCCGCATCCGTACGGCGTTGAATTGGGCCGTTTGTTGGCTATGCTCAAGGACAACAAAGAGCCGACGATCTCCCAATTCCTGACCACTTCGTTTTCCCGGGTAAGCCCGGCCGTGGCACGGCGAATCTGCGAAGCGGCGAAAATCAGTACCCGGGCGAGGCCCACACGGATCGGCCACCACGAAGCGGACGAGCTTTACAAGGCGATCCAAAAGACAAAGATCTCGAATCCGGCCACCGACTGCATCGCCCCGATCGGCGAGGAGTTGATTCTCAAAGGGCTCCACCAAGTCGTGCCCGGCGAATTCTACGCCGCCGCCACGCGCCCGCCGGCCGTGTATCGCGGCAACCCGTTCCAGATTGAAGTCGGGTTGGCCTACGGCGGCGGCGTCAGCGTCCATCGCGTTACCCGCGAAGCGCTCGTCGAAATGATCGAACAGAGCGACGCCCGCACGCTACGGCAGTTTCTAAGCACCACGATCGACGGCCTGGGTACCGACGCGGCCGACAAGATCATCAAAGAGGCTCGGCTGAAAACGCGCTGCTCACCTGGCAAGCTGAAAGACAAGGAAGTTAACCAGCTCCACGAAGCGATGCGCAACGTGAATCTCACCGACGGCCAAACCATGAACGTCCTGCGGTACGCCAATCGGGTACCGTTGCAGTTTCAGGCTGGAGCGTGCGCAATCAGCCAAACGGTCATGTCGACCAATTGGCGATCCTACGGACTGAACCAATCGCGTGGGCAGCTTCCGCGCGGCCCGGTCACGATGATGATCCACATGGCCAGCGTGTGGGTGCCGTTTACCAGCGAGTCGAAGGAAGCGGTGGCCTCGTATCCGGAGATTCAGAAGGAACTGCGACTGGCCCTGCAAACCGTCGGACGCAAGCTGGGTATGTACCTTCGTCGGCGCAAGCTGGTGCGGCATCAGTCCGATCGGCGGGCGATCTTCATGCGTTACCTGAAGGAAGTAGCCGGCGCCGTCAGCCGCATCAACGGGGCCGACGGCGAAGGCCTTTACGACGACCTGCTACAGGTGGCCAAACGCCATACGGCCGAAGCCGACAAGAAGATCGACGAGCGAGGCCAGTTCGTCGATTACGAAAAGCAGTTCGGCGACAACGTCCTGATCGTCGACCCGGCCGAACGCGCCGCCCAACTGGCGGCCGGCGACGCGGAGGCGAGAGACGAGGGACAAGAAAATGGCGATGCCGAATTGTAATGCATGAAGCCGCGACCGTTGGTCGCGCCGGAAGAGGCGAATCAGTTTTCTGTCGGAATTCCTCGACGGTTCCAATTCAATCATATTGCGCAAACCAATTTGCTCATGGCCAAGAAAAAATTAGTACGAAAGAAAAAGACTCCGGCGGCCCGGCCGTCGGCTACTGCTACGGCGCCGCGGCCGAAACTTCCGCCGGTGGATCTCAAGACCATGAGCCGGCTAGGCGACTTGGCCGACAATGTCGTGGCGGCGGCCGGAAAACGGCGCGATCCACATGTCGACATCCCCATGCGGTCGCTCTCGAATGTCCGCTTCAACAAGTCGAAGCGAATCATCGAGATGGGCAGCAATACCAACCGCCGGCAGTTGTTCAACCTGTCGCAGGCCAAGAGCTTCATGCAAACGATGCTCGTGGCCAGCGGGGCCAAGCAGTTGATCGTGGAAGGTAAGACCACCAGCATCCGTGGTCTCTACTACCTGCTGAAGCACACCATCGAAGGCACCAAGGAAGAAACGTTCAGCGACCAGGGCGAATGCGACCCGGTGATCGAGGACGTCGAAGTCCTGCTGAACAGTCTCCGCGAAGAACTGCACTTGTACGCCCAAAAGAAGGGCGACATGGTCGGTGAACTCGTCATCGAAGACCGCGGCGATGAAATCGACTGTGCCCGCATGGGCTCCGGCGGCTATGGCATCCCTTCGATCGTCGAGCCGGAAATTATCAAGTTCAAAAAGTGCAACGCCAAGTTTGTCCTCCATGTCGAAAAAGATACGGTCTGGCAACGCTTCAACGAAGACAAGTTCTGGCGCAAACACAAGTGCATTCTTACCCACGGCGGCGGGCAGCCTCCTCGCGGCGTGCGGCGGTTGCTACACCGGTTGCACAGCGAACTGAAACTGCCGATCTACTGCCTGTTGGATAACGACCCCTGGGGGTATTACATCTATAGCGTAATCAAACAGGGGTCGATCAACCTGGCCTTCGAATCGCGGCGGATGGCCATTCCCGATGCCAAGTTCCTCGGCCTGCGCTCCGGCGACTTCGAGCGTTGCGGCCTGTCGGACAGCGTGAAAATCTCCCTGAACGACACCGACCGCAAACGAGCGAAACAAATCGCCAACTACCCCTGGTTCGTCCATAAGAAGCCGTGGCAGAAAGAAATCAAAAAGATGATCGACAACGGCTTCAAGCTCGAAGTGGAAGCGCTGATCAGCAAGGACATCAGCTACGTGACCGAGGTCTACACGCCCGAACGGCTGAAAGACGGCAAGTGGCTGGACTGAGCGGCAAAAGCGGAAGATCGGGGGGGCAGAGCCCGCACCGCAAGGGATTAACTGGAGATCTGCGCGGGATTTGCCGATTATATGACTGACGTACCGCCGGCACTTGGGCGAAGGGCGCCACGGGCAGCTAGTATGCCCGTGTTCGGCACTGGCTGACAAGCGGCCAGTGGCACCCAACACGCACTCCAAAGTGCGTCGGACTGCCAGGCTTTTCGGCATCTCTTCACCGAACAGGAGCACACGACATGAGGATCGGCGATCCCATGGCCTATACGGTGGGCGGCTATGCAATGGCTTCCTACGCCATGTCGTCGGCGACAACGGACTCTTCTCCGGTGGCGGCGGCAACCGGGGCGGTCAAAGACCAACTTGACATCTCGCCGGCGGGACAACTCGCTTCGGGGCTCTTTGCCGGAATCGATCCAGGATCGGACAATGCGATCAGCACCCTGGATTTAACCCAAGCCCGGGCAAGAATGCAGTCGGAGTTCCAGACCGAATTCAACCAACTGGCCAACGAGCAGGGTATCGACCGTTCGCAGACGTTTACCTTGACCTCCGACGCCATGGGCAAGGTCCGCGTCGTGGGCGACCACCCCGACAAAGAACAGATCGAAGCCATCTTCGAGGAAAATCCCCAGTTGGCCAATCAGTTCCGCGGGATATCGGCCCTGTCGAGCCTGCTTCAGGCGTCGGAAGAGGCCCTGTCGTTTCAAGAGGCTTATGCCAAGGATCCCTACGCCGCCGTTGCCCAATACAGTCACCTGTTCGACGACAATCGCCAGGTCGACTACCAAATGCAGATCACGGGCGACACGATCGAAGATATTTTCGTGGACGGCTGAACGTCGAACGACCGGCATCTGGTGTAGCATTTCTTCCGTGCGCCACGTCCGTCGAGGCGTGACCGCTTCGGCGGTCACGAGTTCGCGGCAGAACGGCCTCGCCAGGCGTGCAGCATGCGCTACGGCCGCAGCTCGAACGCCATTCGGTTCGGCTGTCGTTCGATGTCGGCCGACAACTCACTGCTTTCGAACGAAAGATACCTGGCCGGAAACGGAACCGTTTGTCGCAACGCCTCCGGGTCGTCGGGCAATTCGAGTTCCTCGGCCGAGACGGTAAACGTCTTGTCGGGCGGCCCGAGGGCGATCGCATGTTTGCCGGCCACGGCCCCGTCGCCCTGGGCGTAGGTCGTCAGTTCGAAGTGGCCTTGCGAGTCGATCGCACCGGTGGCCAACGGGCCACTGGCCGGCCGAAAGAAAATCGTACCTCCGCTGACCGGTTGACCTTCGAGCGTCACGGTTCCAGAAACCGGATAGGTCGGCTCCTGCCCTGCCGAGCAACCCGCCAAGGCCAGCGCGGCGCACACACACCCGAGGCAAGCCCAGCGCAACCGGTCGAGGAATCGTGAGACGATTAGCGACATGGGATTGCCTTTGTTTCGGAACCACCACGAATCGATGAACAAGGTTAGGACGACCAGAGAAATAACTTGCTGTTTTTCAAGGCGAAACGCGAGGGCCGTCGCGAAGCACGGCCCGGTGAATCGGCAAGTTATTTTCGGTCGATCCTAAACGGCGTAGGGTGCCACATCTCGACGTTTTTCACACCTTCGCCCTCTTCTCTCGTCCCTGCCCTCTCGCCCCTCAATATCAATCCACTCCCTGCTTAACCTCACCGCTATCGCGGATTGCCAGGTTGCGGTAGGTGTCGAACTCGATCGTTTCGCTGAGGAAGTGGACCGAACCGTCGGCCAGCAACACGTGGGCCCCGCCGGGATGCGCCGATTGGATGGGGATGTTGTTGTCGTAATTGTGGCCTCGCATCGTGCTGTTCGAACAACTGCCGCCGCCGCTGAGCTTGGTGCCGAGCGGGTAACTGTTGATCACCGTCGTGTTGAACACCCGGGGATCGCCGTGAATCGCATTCGGATCGAGTGACGAGCGGTTGCAGCCCATCAACGGCCCATGCGGGTATTGTCCCCGAATGTCGTAGTCGCGCGTGCGGTCCGACACATGGTGTCCGAGGTCGGAAGTCTCGCCCACGATCATCACGTTCGACGTGCCGTCGCGGATGGCTGAAATGGGAACGGCCGTCAGTGCACAGAGTATCCCGTTCCACGCGTGGCGATCCTCGGGCGTACGGCTGGCCGGGTCGTGACGCGCGCGGTTGCCCGTATCGGGTATCGCGCCGGCGATGCCGACCATCGTGCCAATGAAGATATCGGCACCCGTCACGGCTTCCACGTTACGGCCGTTCGTGAACATCTCGCAGGGACTCGACGGGCACCACATGGCGGGAAAGCCGATGTGGTCGAGGTGAACTTTGTTGCCCACATCGGCGTAGCCCGAGAGGTCGCGTTCGATCGAGTCGTAGATGTTACCCTGTTCGAGGAACGGCCAAATCCTCATCGCCCAAGAAAATCCATAGGCGCTCGCCCCGCCCACATTGCTATCGGCGCCCAGGGGAAACGTGTTGAAGCTGCTGTGGTAGTTGTGCAGCGCCAGGCCGACCTGCTTGAAGTTGTTGGCGCACTGCAACCGCCGCGCCGCCTCCCGGGCCGACTGAACGGCCGGCAGAAGCAAGGCAATGAGAATGCCGATAATGGCAATCACCACCAGGAGTTCCACTAGGGTAAAACCGTGCGACGTAACGTCGGACTTGTGATTTTGGATTGGAGATGGTCTCATCAGGCAATGATCCCCGGTTCCCCGAACGTGTTTTTGACAACCGTCTGCCCTCTCCCTTTGGGGAGAGGGGCCGGAGGTGAGGGGAATGTCGCAGCACGGCTCTTCCTGGCAATCACGTCCTCGCGACTGCAAAACTGCCCTCACCCGGCGGCTTCGCCGCCATCCTCTCCCGCTGGGCGGGAGAGGGTACGCCATTTCCCTGGTTCCCACCATCCGTTTACCACGATCTACTCACCACCCTCGCCGTCTGACAACTCCCGCACCCAACCCTAACAGGCCCATGGCTGCCAGCGCCCAGCTCGACGGCTCGGGCACGGCGTTGATCAAAAGGTCGTCTTCCGCCAAGAAACCGCTGGAGATACGGATTTCGTCGATCATCCCGTCGAAAGTCCAGGCTTCCAGAGAACCTGAATTATTGTAATGGCCACCAATGGTCAGCTCGCCGTCGTTCCCTGCGGGCGTGAAGGTGATGCCTGTCTTGGTTTCTATTTGATCATCGAGCATAAATCGTATTACGTCGGTTACCGAATCAAACGCGGCACTGATGTAGTGCCAATCTTTATCGGTAATGCGAAGACTGCTGTCGATTTGGGCGTTGGAGTCCACACCGTTTCCCAACTGCATTTTCAACGTGCCGCCATCGTTCGAGGCAAGTAAGGAATAATTGACGGCATCATCCCCCACCCCGGTGCTGCTCTTTTTGTGCATCACGTACTGACGCTTGTCGTAACCATCAACCTCCGAAGCCAGCGTCTCCAGCTTCACCCAAGCCTCCAGCGTGAAAGCGTCCGTCGGGCCGAAATCGAGCGAGTCGTCGTCGGCCACGGTGAGGATCTGTTTGTTGTCGCGTTCGAAGTCCAGAGCCAACCCGTTGGGTGATCCAGTCAGCGGAACGGATGAGCCGAACACGTCGCTCGTGTAAACGGCCGTCGCACCGCTCGTGCCGGAAGCGGCACCGTCGTTGTCGTTAGCCGTTTCGTCGAGCACCGAGTCGGTACCTACTGCCTGACCGGCCGTTTTGCCGTCGTTGTCGAAACGCAGATACAGCATCGTTTCGGCTGAAGTCTGTTCTGCCATCATCAGGGAGACGATACATACGGCAAGAATCATAATGAAATGTCTCATGTGTAACTCTCCATTTTTGAGGGCTTCCCATCGTTGCGAAACTCCGGCTCGGTAATCCACTTTCCGGAATTCCCGCTTCAAGAATCTTAGAGATGATGTCCCGTCGTCATTGATAGTTCTACATAGGCCTGACGGCAACCAACGCAATACGTAGCGTCAGCGAAGTAAAGCTTCGCGGAAGCACATTCCCAAGCTGGAGCTTGGGAACGAGTGGCTTTTTAATCCTCACTGCCTTTTCCCGCCCATCTCCGCCGTTGCGCCGCTGCTGCGGCTAGCCCCAGCAGGCCGATGGCAGCCAGCGCCCAGCTCGATGGCTCGGGCACGGCATTGACCAACAGATCGTCTTCCGCCAGGAAACCGCTGGAGATGCGGATTTCGTCGATCATCCCGTCGAAGGTCCAATCTTCCAGTGTGCCTGACGACGGGTAATGGCCGCCGATAGTCAACTCGCCGTCGTTCGCTGCAGGCGTGAAGGTGATGCCGTTGATGGTTTGCGTGGCATCATCGAGCACGAACCGTACGACGTCGTTTACCGGATCGAACGCCACGCTGATGTAGTGCCAATCGTAATCGGTGATGCCAAGACTACTACCGACGTAAGTATTGGCCGTGCCGTTTCCTAGTTGCAGTCTCAGGCCAGATCCGACTTCGCTCGTGGCAAGCAGGGCGTAATTCACAGCGTTATCACTCAATCCCGCGCTGCTTTTCTTGTGCATCACATACTGCCGACGGTAGTTGTTCTCGGTGACGTCCGAAGCCAACGTTTCCAGCTTCACCCAAGCCTCCAGCGTGAAAGCGTCCGTCGGGCCGAAATCGAGCGAATCGTCATCGGCCACGGTGAGGATCTGTTTGTTGTCGCGTTCAAAGTCCAGAGCCAGCCCGTTGGGTGATCCAGTCAGCGGAGCGGACGAGCCGAACACGTCGCTCGTGTAGACGGCCGTCGCACCGCTCGTGCCGGAGGCGGTGCCGTCGTTGTCGTTGGCTGTTTCGTCGAGTACCGAGTCGGTGCCTACAACCTGGCCGGCCGTCTTGCCATCGTTGTCGAAACGCAGATACAGCATGGTTTCCGCCGAGGTCTGTCCGGCCATCACCACGGCAATGGCAAACGCGGCAAGAATCACAATGAAATTTCTCATGCGTAACTCTCCTTGTTGAGGCTATGGTCGCAATGTTGCCTTCGTATTCTTTTCCTGGTTTCCAAGCTCCGGCTTGGGAACGAGTAACCTTCGTGTTCTATACTCCCTACTCCACACTCCCTGCTCTCTCCTCCTCGGTCCCGGCCTCGCGCACCACTACTGCCGACAAGTGGGCATTGGGGGCACCGGCCGTACGGATCGTGATGGTCTGCGAGCTTCGTTCGGCGACGAACGTTCCGATAGCGAACTGGCCGAACGGCCCGTCGTCGGAAGTGACCGCGTTGTTATTCAAGCAAACGGTGTTTTGCGGATGGTGGCCGTCGCCGTAAATCATCGGACGGTTGGCCGGGCTAGGCATTGAAGATGTCCCACCGCGACCGTCGCAATAGATCAACTGAACCTTGTAAGTTTTGCCTGGCATAAGGCCTTTGATCGCAAACGAGGTTGTCTCGCCACCGCCGTAGGTAAATCCATCGAGAAACTTATCGAGTGCCTCGTCACCCGTGGTGTGGCCTGCTAGTCCACCCTGCGCAACGCGGCCCAAGAGATGCTCCGGCTTGAACTTCACGCCATGTACCATGGGACCGGCGGTGCCACCGTTGATAGCCAGCACGAGATGACCTTCGTTGAGGATGTCGTTCGGTCCGGTAAAATCCTGGGCATCGCCCCAGTCAATGGCCGCCGTGCCCGAGGAATAAGTGACGATCTCGCGGAAGCTTTCCGGATCGGCTTCAGCCATGGCAGTTTTTTGCCCATCGACGTACATGGCGGCCCCGGCCGTGAGCACGTAGGTTCGTCCGTGAGCAGCCAGCTCGATCATGCCCTCGAACACGTGGGCGGCCGTTTTCCCTTGCGGGTCGACCGCCACGGCAAAACGCGTTCCCAGGTCGGTAATCACCGCGACGGGCGTGTGCACTGAAAAACCTATCGCCTGCCGGGGTACGAAGGCCACCAGACAACCGACGTCGAACGACACATCGCCCTCGTCGCAGAAGGTGAATTCGGCCGGTCCTTCGACAAGCAACTCAGCGCCCGAGCGATAAGTGAACTTTGCAACGCCGCTGAGCAGTTCGAACTGTTGGCCTTTTCGCACGACTTGCCCGAGTTGCAGGTTTCGCCCGGACGGGGCCCATCGGCAGTCGCGCGTTCCACTAAGTCGGGCAACGGCGGGAGGCACCTTGTCGATCGGCGGCACGGCGGCCACCGGTCGCTCTTCGTCCAAGCCGGGCCGCATGACCGCGAAAAGCCCGAGCCATCCCATGACGGTCAGCAGCAAGACCACGCCAAGAAAACGGGCCGGGTGGCGGCGCCAATGGATGGCATCGGCCGCACTTCCCAATCGGCGACGTGGCGAGACAGGCTGAGAGGCAGCAGCCTCTTTCGCCTCGTCGAGCCCGTCGAGTTCGCCAATCACCTGCACCAACATGTCGCGAGCCTGAAAGTCGATCTCCAGATAGGAGTTCAACACCGTGAGACCGAGGTAGGCGCCCCGGGCATCGGCGTCAGAAAGCAACAACTGTTCGAGCCGCCGCAAATCGTCGTCGCCCAAGCGGTCGTCTGCAACCCTGGCCAACAGGTTGTCGATTTGTTTCTGGCTCGGCTCAGCCATGGAGACCTCCCTGCTGCAACGCAATCTTGCGCCGAATACACTTCAGCAACGAATTGCGGATGCGATAGAGCATGGCCGAAATGGCGTCGGGCGAGCGTCCCTCACGTTCGGCCAGCGACTGCACCGAACCGTCGGGCGCGTAGCGCTCGGCCACCAACTGGCGGTGCTTCGGCGAGAGTTCGCCAAGACAACCACGCAGGAAATCTCGCAAATCGGTGACCACGCCAAAATGCCGCTCGGCTTCGTCGGCCAGAAGATGGGAGAGTTGATCGCTGAAGACGTGCCGGTCGCGACACCGTTCCTTGCGGAAGGCCATCACCTCGTATCGGGCGACCTGGCAGGCCCAGCCGCGGAAGTTCGTTCCCTTGGTAAACTCCTGGGCTTTTTTCCACATCACTAGGTTGGTCCGCTGGAGGACCTCGTCGGCCTGCTCGGCGTTGGGGACCAGCGCGCGAATGAACGCCCGGAGCCAGTGCTGGCAGCCGGTCAGGTGGCGGACAAAATCGGCGTCGGGCGCGGACGGTGTCATTGAACGACAACACAGAAAAGAAGCCAAACCTGCCCCAAAACACCATGCCATACAGTGCCTTCGGGATGGCACACAACGAATGTGCGCGTATCTCTGTAGCCTATACAGACCGGGACGCGATGGTCTGACGAAAAAACTCGACGATTTCCGCCCAGTCGCGAATTAGCGACGAAATGGGCGATTGCGCAGGACAGAATCCGCACACTGGGGGGTGCGCAGGAGAGCAAGCCGACGGCCGAAATTTTCGTCGTATTACAAACCTGTAGAAGTTTGTTTTTCGAGCAAGAATTCCAGCGACCAACGGGAGCGGGTTCCTGGCTGGGTGCGGAAGCACCGGTTTGACTGGCGGCCCTGCCGCCTCGTGCCCATGCTTTGCGTAGGCACGCACGGTCAGACGCTTTGCGTCGTGGCAGACCAAGAAGAGTGTCGACTCACAACACTCCAGCAACGTGAAGCGTCGCGCCCGGGGGTTCCCACGCCGCAACATGGGAACCAGGAAAAGCCTGCCCCCGATTCAGCAAGGGCCGACAAACCGCCCTTGGCGTCCAACTTGAGGTTTTATGGACAACCCACTCAGTGGCAAGCAGAACTTATGGTTCCAGCACGATCTTGCCAGACAACGTTCCGGCACCGTGCAAGGTGTTGTCTTCCTGCAACTGATGGGCGGCGGCGGCTTCCTCTAGAGGCATCACCCGATCGATCCGCGGCTGGAGCTTGCCGCGGGCCATCCAGCGGTTGATCTCGGCCGCGCATTTGCGTTGCTGCTCAGGCGAGGCATTGAACATGGCGAAGCCGTGCAGTGCCGCATCTTTGACATAGAAAGGACCAATCGGCAAGCGTGGCGTTGAATCACGGCCAGCCATAACGATAATCCGCCCTCCCTGAGCCAAATGACCCACGGTCCGTTCGAGGTCGTGCTCGCGAAGCGTCTCCCACCAGACGTCGACCCCGTTGGGCGCGGCCTTGCGGATGGCTTCGTCGACGTTGTCCGTCTTGTAGTTCATGGCCACATTGGCCCCCAACTGCTTGCAGGCTTGAACCTTCTCTTCGCTGCCCGCGGTAGTGATCACCTTGGCGCCCACGGCATGGGCCATCTGCACGACACAGGAACCAACACCGCCGGTGCCGCCATTGACGAACACCACTTCACCGGTCTTCAGGTCGGCACGATGGAACGTGCCCAAGTGGGCCGTGATGCCGACCAAGGCCACGGCCGCTGCTTGCTGGTCGGTAACTTCCTCAGGCGTACTGTAAAGCCAACACTCGTCGACTGCCGCTAACTCGGCAAACGTTCCCTGGCGACCGAGCAAGCCCTGGTTGCTTCCCCACACACGATCGCCCGGCTGATAACGTGTTACTTCGGGCCCTACGGCTTCCACCGTGCCAGCCAGATCACAGCCCACAACAAACGGCATTGGCAAGTCCATGGCGTACATGCCAGAACGAATGTAGGTGTCGACAGGATTCACCGCCACGGCGCCCACACGAACCAAGACTTGGGAACCGGTGGGTTGTGGAGTTGGAAGTTCGCCGTAACGGATGTTTGCCGGGGGACCAGTCTGTTCGATAAACGCAGCTTTCATAGCGCAGATTCCATGCCCTGGAATAGAGAAGAAGAAGCAAACGTTGAGAAGCTTGCGACCTCCGGAAAATCCACGACTCAGCAATGCCCAAGTAGCTCGAGTCGAAAAACCTGCCCAAGGATTCTGCTTGCGGGGGCCGCACCAAAGAAGGGTATACAACGGGGGGAAGAAAAGCAAGACGCTTGATTACGGTATGCCACGTTGATCAGGCGTTGTACTGTCGGTTTTCTTTGCACCGGATGTTGTGGATCTCCACAGGACACGACCGCTTATCCGAACTTGCCGGAACATCTCTCCCTGTTAAGGAGTTGTCTATGCCCACTCATCGAGACCGTTAGGTTGATGCCGTAGTATTCTTGACCTACGGTTCTTTCATACCGGTGTCGACGCGAAACCTCGCGTGGGGCGATCGCGATTTGACAAGCGCGCTTGCTTGAGTCCGATCATTTGGCCCTTGCCATAAACGGCTAAACCTACAATACCCGCACCATAATCAGTTCCTCGGCAACGCATCGTCGAACGCTTGGGAAGTGTGCGAGGTAACGACCAACAAACAGCCAGATACCAGATTGCGTTTACTTGGTTGCATTGGATAGCTCGTTTTTAGTAGCCCACCGGAATGGTACGTACTATGGCCGTAGTGCAAAGGGCCGTTTGTCCTATCGCGTCGAGTCCCAAAAAAAACGCTTCAATGACAACGAATTTTTCGAAATTGTTGGCTGCCCTAACAGGCGTGGGCATCTTGTCTGCCGCCGTTTCGCCGATCGCAGGTGGTGAACAGATCAGCATCGCCAGTTCTCGTGCGGTTCGCCCGCTTGTGCAACAAACCGTGGAAGAATTCGGTAAGGACTACCCAAACGTTCGGTTCGTTGTTGGCAGCGGTCGCTCCGATAACGCCGTAGCCTCGGTCGGCAAGGACGAGGTGCAAATCGGTCTGATTTCCCGCGATTTAACGGACAGCGAGAAGGCGACCTATCGTCACCTCCGGCCGGTTCGCATCGCGATCGATGGCGTAGGTTTGATCGTTCACCCGCTGAATTCGGTCTGCGATCTTAGCACCGAACAGGTCTGCAACATCTTCACGGGTAGGATCACCAACTGGACAGAAGTTGGTGGAACCGACGCACCCATTGTGCTGTTCTCAGTCAACCGCCACCACGGCACGTTCGACGTGTTCTGCGAACACTTCGCGATGACGGCAAACGAGCAAGGCGACCAGATTGTTTTCCAAGAGGACGAGGCGTCCGACCACGCGACGGCGACAGCCCGTGTTGTCTACGGCAATCGGGCAGCCCTGGCCGCGGTGATGATTCAACCCAACGGTATTGCCTACGGCTCGCTCGGTGCTATGCTGACCATGGCCTCTCGTGGCGCGCCGGTGAAGATACTGAAACTCGATGGCGTGGTGCCCAGCGAAGAAAACATCGTCGCAGACGACGCGGCGCCACACTCGTACACACTACGTCGTCCCCTGTTGCTGCTGACCAACGGCCAGCCGAGCGGCGCGGTCGCCGATTTCCTCAACTTTCTGACCAGCGACAACGGCCGACGTATCGTCGAGCAACAGGGGCTCATCCCAATTCACTGACGCGATGCGTAAAGGACAGTAGATAGTGGTTAGTGAACAGTTAATGGCCGCCCGTCGTGCCGGAGCAAATCCCAAATTCGAAATCATAAATCATAAATCCCACATCCCAAGCCGCGCATGACCCTCACAGATCGCTTCACGAATGCCCTGCTTTACGCGATCGAACTGCATAGTCAGCAACGGCGCAAAGCGTCGGACGTCCCCTATCTAGCGCATCTATTGGCCGTCGCCAGCCTGGTGATGGAGCATGGCACGACGGAAGACGAAGTGATCGCCGCGCTGTTGCACGATGCCGTGGAAGATCAGGGCGGAGCGGCCACGCGCGACGAGATACGCCGCCGCTTTGGCGACGAAGTGGTCGCCATCGTCGACGGCTGCACCGACACCGACCTCACGCCTAAGCCTCCCTGGCGCCAACGAAAAGAAGCCTACATCGAACGACTTGCTCATGGGCAGTCATCTGTCCGACTGGTATCGGCCGCCGACAAGTTACACAACGTCCGCTCCTTGATCGACCAATACCACCAGCAGGGCGAACACCTGTGGTCGCATTTCCGCGGCGGCCGCGACGGAACGCTGTGGTACTATCGCGCCGTCGCCGACGCACTTCGACAAGCAGGCGATCACAAGCCACTGGTCGAACAGCTTGACCGAACGGTCAACGAGTTGGAGCAGTTGGCTCAGGGCAATATCGAAAAAACCGCTTGAAATTGGGCCACCGCTTCTGGTAGGTTCATTCGCCGTTGAGGGTGTCCGCAGAGCTGCGTGACATCTGCTCGTGTGCCGGAAAGCCCGTGGCGCCATGCCACCCGATCGCTGCACGCCGAAGCAGATGTTGCCCGGTATCTTTTGAGCCCGTCGTGAGAACGTCTTCTCGCGACGGGCTTTTTTTGTATCCCCAAGGCCTTAGCGCTGAAAGTGCGCGCCGACGGCCACTCCAAGGCAAAACCATCATGATCGCTCCGCAATTGATCGACGAAGTCAAACGCCTTCTGGCCGAAGGAAAACTCTCGCAGCGACGGATTGCCAAGGCAACCGGTGTGAGCCGGGGAACGGTCGGAGCTATCGCCGTTGGAAAACGCCCCGACTACGTAGCCCTGCGTCGTGCCCGGGCCGACGACCTGCCGCAACCGGTTGGCCCCCCGCGACGTTGCCCGAGCTGCGGCTCGACGGTCCTCATGCCGTGCATGGCCTGTCACATCCGCGCCAAGACGAAGGCGTCGCGAAAATTCGAGCTGCGCGTACGAAATGGCGGCGACGAGGACTTGGCGTTAGACCTTCGCCCGCATCACCGCGCCCGCTACGAAGCGGTACGCGATGCACGAGCGGCCATGGAAGCAGCCGACGCGCTGGCCGCGTTCGACGCTGATGAACTGTTGGCATGCCACTAACACGGTGAGGAACAACCATGAACGCCGACAAGCCGATACTTGCCCGCTACGACACGGTACGTCACGAGATTCGCGACGGCGACCTGTTGTTGTTTCGCCGTCGCGGCCTGATTGCCACCATGGGACGTACGCCCTACTGCCACGCCGCCATGGCCGCTTGGTGGGACGACACGCTCATGGTCCTTGAAACGACCGCCTGGCACGGCGCCCGGGCGGTAACCTTGCGTCGCCAAGTGGAAAGCTATCCCGGACGGATCGACGTCTACGAAGTCAACCCCCGCAAGGTTCGTCCCGAGTTCAATCGCGAGGCGACGGTCGCCGTCATGCGGGCGTTGTGCGGCATGCCTTACGGATGGAAAAACGTCGCCCGCGCGGCCTTGCTGCACACTCCCGTGCTGCGACTCGCCGTACGGCCGGCCATCGACGATCGGCTCCACAGCAGCGTGCCGTTCTGCTCGCAAGCCGTCGCCATGGCCGATCGCCTCGGAGGCGGCGTCGACCCGGTGCCCAACCTGGCCGACCGCATCACCGAGCCAGGCGACCTGGCACGAAGCTTTTTCTATCGGTATCGGTTTTCGTTGGAGAGATGAGAGACGAGGGGCGATTGGTTCGTTGTTTGGTCAACTGTAGTAACCGTTCACGGCCATTGTTTTTGACGAGATAACTAGATGGTCTGGATCAGCAAAGCAGCAAGCTGAATCGTCATCCGGTCGATCCTGTTATCCCGTCAAAAAATGAACGAATCACGTCACCCAAGAGGACATCCCCTTTGCCCTCACCCCCGGCCCCTCTCCCGCTCAGCGGGAGAGAGGAGATACGTTTCCTGGCCCCTGATTCATAATCTTTGGTCTCTGATGAACAACTCCCGCTTTTCCGCGACGATCTACTGGATCTCATTAGCCGCAATGCTGTTGTGTCTGGCGGCCGCGTCGGTGTTTGGCCAAACCGTCGCGCCCTGTTGTCCCGGCGGCGTATGCACGATCGGGCGCAATCGGCCTACGTTCGCACCGTCGGTCAATCCCAACTCGTTCCGACTTCCGACCTCCGGTTTCCGACCTTCGCACCCTCATCCGGCCGTCGTGCGCGTGATCAGCCGCCACGGCAACCGCGAGAAGCACGGCTCGGGCACGCACGTTGGGCAGGGCCGAATCGTTACCTGCGCCCACATCCTGGCTGCCGGTTGGTCGGTCGAGGTGGTGGCTCCGACAGGCGATCGCCGCAAAGCCACGATCGTCGCTACCGACGCGTTGCACGATTTCGCACTGCTGGCGATCGATGCCAACGCGCGGCTCGCCCACATGCCGCTGGCTTCGCACTTCGCGAGACAAGGCGAACGCGCCGTAATGGCCGGCTACGGCGGTGACCAGGGTTATCTTGCTACGTTGGGCGTAGTGCGGGGCTACCGTGGCGAATTGCTTGCCGTCGCCGGACGTGTGCGTCACGGCGACTCGGGCGGCCCAATCTATACGGTCGTCAACAACGAGAATGCGTCGAACGCTCAACAGGCCACACTGGTCGGCATCATCAGCGAAGTGGAAATCGACGGCAACCGTGCCACAACCTTCGGCCCTCAAGTCGGTTGGATTCGTCGCTGGCTTTCGGCGCTTCAGACCGACGAAAAGCCGGACGAACGTCGAGCAACTGCATCTGCTCCCTCCGAAAACACATTGGTCGAACTGCGCGAGACCGTCGACACGCTGAGCCAACACATCGACGCAATCAAGCAGCAATCGCCGTTCGACGCGAGACAGTTGCAGACCATCGTCGCCCGGCTCGATGCGTTGGAAAACCAAGTCGAGCGGCCGATCACCGTACAGACGATTCGCGACGGCCAGATAATTGAAGAAGAGAAGATCCGCCTCGGCGGTACGTTGCCGCTGCGGCTTGTCCCTGTTCCTCGGAGGGTCTCACCGTGAGCCCTACAATTCCGGTTCCTTCTGTTGGAGAAACGATCGTGAACGATCAAGACTACGGCATGTTGAAACTGCATGCCCACAACAGCGCTCAGCGTCAGGCCGACGGTGCCGGCCACTACGCTGAGAACCTGCGTTACGACTACCTCGAAGGCAAGTCGAACCTGAGCATGAGCGAGGGCCTGGGCATTCGCTACATCCAGGGTCCGCACCCGCAATACGGCTCGCCCGACGGAAAGCAAGGGTAACGCCAGTGCATCCGCTTCAGATCGCGCAGCATCAGGCGTTGCGATCAGCCGAGCGGGCAATGGGGCTGCGGCAGGCGTACCGCTCGGGTACGTTTGCCGAGGCCCTCGCCCGCGACAGGGCCGACGCCCGCCGCAAGCTCCAGGAGTTCCTCGACGATGAGCGAGAGCAATCTGCCGTCGACGACAACCCAGACGTCGAAAACACAAATGGTGGAAACCCTACCGAGCAATAAGCGCGAAGCGACCCGTTGGGCCCGAGCCCGGCTGGCCCACGAGGCGCTCATGCTGGAAGACACCCAGGCCTTGTTGCGACAAAGCCGCGAGCTAACCCGGGCACACGCCCGAGCGATGGGGTTGGAAGTGCCCGAACAAGAGGACGACGAGATGATCCACATCGGCGACCTGTACCAGCAAACCCCGGCGACGCAAGACAGCGCGACGATCAACGCGTCTGGTACATTGTCCTCGACCGTATCGTCGTTGTTGAAGAAAGCGGCGATTGTCGTGGCGTTGTTGGCAACCGGCGGCCTGGGGGCCAGCGCTGCGTGGCTGGCCAGCCAAATCAGTCAAATCGCCCAGCAGAAGAACGCCTCGCAGGAAAACACTTCCGAAAACGAAACCGTCGTCGATCACGACACCCTTTTTGAACTGCGTCTACACCCCAGCGAGACGACATCGGAGCCGCAGTAATGACCGTCCAGGAATGGAGCATCGTGGTGGGCGTGGTGATTTCCGGCATGTTGGCCTTGGGGCCCTGGATGTTCATGGTCCACGCCAAACTGGCCGCCCTGGTGGCCACCGTCCAGGCGGCCATGGAGCGTTTGGAAAACATCGCCGAAGCCCATCAACGCCTTTGGGAACGCCACGCCCGCCACGAGTCGCGTTTGGAGACCCACAACGTGCAAATTGCCATGCTCAACGACCGTCTGCGGGAATCGGAGCTTTGACCAAAGCCGAAAGCTGAACTGCTACTGGTTGCTATTGGTTCCCACGCTTTGCGTGGGCACGAGAAGTCGACTAACCACCACCTACTGACCACTAACCACTACCTATGCAAATCCGCGATCGAATCCAAGACCTGCGTCGTGTGAAGGCCGGGCTGTTGCGGCCGCATCCGAAGAACTGGCGCACCCATCCCGAGCAGCAACAAGACGCCTTGCGTGGCGTGTTGGCCGAGATCGGTTACGCCGACGCGCTGATCGCTCGCGAGTTGGACGACGGCACACTCGAACTGATCGACGGCCATCTTCGCGCCGAGACTACGCCCGAGGCCGATGTGCCTGTGTTGGTTGTGGATCTCAACGACGAAGAGGCCGCCAAGCTGTTGGCCCTTCACGACCCGTTAGCCGACATGGCCGAAACCGATCGCCAGATGTTGGCCGAGTTGTTGGCCGACGTGGAAACCGAAAACGACGCCGTGCAGCGGTTGTTGGACGAAATGCTCGAAGACGCACAGTCGCCAGAAGAAGGTAACGTTGGCGAACCGATGCCGCCAGAAGTCGACGTGCCCGAGGCCTATCAGGTGGTCGTCGACTGCGAAAACGAGTTGCACCAGAAGGAAATCTACGAGCGGCTGACCGCCGAAGGCCTGAAGTGCCGGCTGTTGATGTTATGAGGGACGAGGGATTAGGGGCGAGGGAAAAACGGTGGGTAGCCCCGATAGCTGTGCTATCGGGGTGCCGAAGGCACAAAAGGTGACCGAGTGGCTTTCTCTCCCTGGCCTCTTGCGGCTGCGCCGCCCCGATAGCACAGCTATCGGGGCTACCCGTTCTGCGTCAACCCCTCGCCCCTAGTCCCCAGTCCCTAACCCCTAACCTCCCTCCCGCCATGCCAACCATCGACATCACCGTCGACTGTCCGATTCACGATTCGTTTCGCGTCCAGCAAGTGGCCGGGATGTTCGACGTGCCGCTGGCCCAACGAGCGAAGCAGGCGTTCCATCTCGAAATGCCCGAGTTGGGCGACGACTGGAAAGTCGGGCTGATCGTCGGTCCCTCGGGCAGTGGAAAAAGCACCGTTACCCGACGGCTTTTTGGCGAACACTTCTACCAACAGCGTCCTTGGGCGACCGACCGCGCGGTGGTCGACGGCCTGGGCGAACGGCCGGTCAAGGAGGTTACCCGACTGTTCACGGCCGTGGGCTTCAGTTCGCCGCCGAGTTGGGTGAAACCCTACCAGGTCCTTTCCGGCGGTGAACAATTCCGTTGCGACCTGGCCCGGGCGTTGGCCTCGGCGAGCGACGCCGCCCGGATCGTGGCCTTCGATGAGTTTACCAGCGTGGTCGATCGCAACGTGGCACGCGTCGTGTCGGCGGCCGTGGCCAAAGGAATTCGCTCGGGCAAAATCCCCTGCCGGTTCGTGGCCGTGACGTGCCACTACGACGTAACCGAATGGCTCGCGCCCGACTGGGTGGTCGATATGGCCACGTCCACGTTTCAACGGAGGTGTCTTCGGCGACCGCCGGTCGAGCTTCAACTCGTTCGTTGCCGGCGTAGTGCGTGGTCCCTGTTTGCGCGACATCACTATTTAAGCGGGCAACTCAGCCGCTACGCCCGATGTTTCCTCGCCCTGTGGCAGGGCAATCCGGTGTGTTTCGTGGCCACGCTGTCGATGGTCGGGCGCAAAGACCATTGGCGGATCAGCCGCATCGTAACGTTGCCCGACTACCAGGGCATCGGTATCGGCATGGCGGTGACCGAGGCCGTGGCCGACGTACATCGCGGCGAAGGCAAGCGAATCAACGTCACGGCCAGCCACCCGGCGTTGATCGCCCATTGCCGCCGCTCGCCGCGTTGGCGGGCGATCAACGTAAGCCGCCCCGGCGAACGCCGCGGAAAACACTTCGTCAAGAATTACCGCAGCAGCAGCGCTCGCGCCGTGGTGTCGTTCGAATATGTGGGAGGTGTGGGGAGTTAGGAGTTGGGAGTTGGGGGGAATTAGGGAATACGACTCGCAAGCATCCTCCCCAAGCCCACCGGTCGCAACCGGTGGGACCTGCAACCAATGGGACAAGGAACCCAAGCGTGGCCCAGCGTAATCGCCGCAGTGTGCTCGACGAAATCAAGAAGCGCGAGATCATCGCCATTCTCAGCGTAGGCTGTAGCCGGCGCACGGCCGCGCGCTACGTCGGCTGTTCGCCAGCCACGATCGCGAACACGGCCGAGCGCGACGAGGAATTCGCCGCCCGGCTGCGCCGCGCCGAAAACCAACACGAATGGACCAACCTGAAGCACATCCAGCAGGCAGCCAAGAAACCGCAGTACTGGCGCGCGGCCGCCTGGGTACTTGAGCACGCTTTTCCCGAGAAATACGCCCGACGCAGTCCCGAGGTCATCACCGTCGAGCAAATCAAGCGGCTGTTGGCCCAGTTCGCCGAGATCATCGTCGAGGAGGTTCCCGTCGACCGGTTCCGCAAGAACATCCTCAAGCGACTCGACGATCTAACCCGCAAAGTGTGTGCCCCGTCTCAACGGATCGTTCACCATGATGATATGTAAAACACGGACGACATCAAAAGCACTGTCGACATGTGAAACGACGCCAACTGAAACGTTGTCGACGGCCGACGACTTAGCGCCCGAGCAGTACGGGGCCGTGGTGCTATTCTTGCGCGAGGCGTTGGCCCGGCGCCACGGCCAAGCGCGGCGACGCCATAGGGCACACACGGGCAACGTCGACCTGTTGAACTGGGGCCGACGCCACTTACCCGAGCATTTTGCCAAACCGCCATCGGCCATGCATCGGTGGTTGGCCGCACAACTCACGGGGATGACCAATCATCGCGGTACCAAGATCAACCTGCTCGGGCCGCGTGGCGGGGCCAAGTCGACCGTCGGCACGCTGTTGTTTCCGCTCGTGGCGGCCGTCAATCGTTGGGAGCCGTACATCTGGATCGTGTCCGACACGCGGCACCAAGCCTGTGCCCATCTGGAGAATATCAAGACCGAACTGACTGACAATCCGCGTCTGGCAGGCGAATACCCGGAGGCCGCCGGTCGGGGTACGGTCTGGCGTCGCGATGCCATCGTGTTGCGCAACGGCGTGGCCATTGAAGCGATCGGCACGGGCCAGCGGATTCGTGGACGGCGCCGCCGTGCCCATCGGCCGACGTTGATCGTCTGCGACGACCTGCAAAACGACGGCCACATGCAATCGGCCCGGCAGCGCAACCGTTCGCGAGAATGGTTTCACGGCACGCTGCTGAAGGCCGGTACGCCGGAGACGAATGTGATCAACCTGGCCACGGCGTTGCATCGCGAGGCGTTGGCCTTGGAGCTTAACGAAACGCCCGGCTGGACGTCGCGCGTGTTCTCGGCCATTCGCTGCTGGCCCGACAACATGGCACTTTGGCACCAATGGGAGTCGATCTACACGGCGCTGGCAAATCCGCGCTATCGACACGACGCCCGGGCGTTTTACGAGGCCCATCGCGAGGCAATGGACGCCGGGGCCGCCGTGCTTTGGCCGGAGGTCGAGGATCTTTATACGTTGATGTGCATGCGGGCGGAAGGGGGCCGCACGGCCTTCGAACGCGAAAAACAAAACTCGCCGGTCAATCCCGAGTTGTGCGAATGGCCCGAGGAGTATTTCGACGAGACGATCTGGTTCGACCAATGGCCCGGCGCGTTGGCGGTCAAAACGTTGGCGCTCGATCCCAGCAAGGGCAGCGACGCGCGGCGCGGCGACTACTCGGCCCTGGTCATGCTGGGCGTCGACCGGCAGGGCACAATCTACGTCGAAGCCGACTTGGCCCGGCGTCCCACGCCACGGATGGTGGCCGACGGCGTCGAACGGTACCGACGTTTTGCGCCCGACGCGTTCGGCGTCGAAGCTAATCAGTTTCAGGACCTGTTGTGCGGCGAGTTCGAGGCCGAGTTTCGCCGACAGGGCGTTTTGGGAGCACGGCCGGTGGCAATCACCAATCGGGTGAACAAAGAAGTGCGCATCCGCCGGCTGGGCCCGTACCTGGCGTCGCGGCGGTTGCGTTTCAAAAGCGACAGCCCCGGCACGCGGCTGCTGATCGAGCAACTCAAAGAGTTTCCTTGTGGCGACCACGACGACGGCCCCGACGCCCTGGAAATGGCGCTGCGCCTGGCCGCCGAACTCCTGCAAGGTCGCACGCGAGGCGACGGCCTGGGAAAACGGCTGGCCGTGGGAGTGTGAGGAGGAAGAGACGAAGGACGAGAGACGCGAGGCGAGCAAGAACGATCATCACTCGTTCTCAAGCTCCAGCTTGGGAACGCACCTCCACGAAGCTCTGCTTCGTCAGCCCCGCCCTTAAAGAAATGATCTCGCCAAGGCGCAAAGACGCAAAGAAAGGCCACCTGTCCTTTGCGTCTTTGCGCCTTGGCGAGTCCCCTTTTGTTCGTTTTCCAACAAACCAGATACGCACTTGTGGGATGAACCAAAAAACAGCATGCCCGCGCGAGCGCATGGCCCCCAGAATCCAGCGTGTCGCCCTTGCCGAGGCAGGGGCAGACAAGCTGCCCCTGGCACCCGTCTCGGTGTCACACAGGGCGGCAGGGCCGCCAACCAAACCGGTGCTACCGCACCGGGACAAGAACCCGCTCCCGTTGGTCGCTAATCTTCGTGAAAATAACGATCTTTGAGGATAGTAGCATATTAACCCTACCCCGGACTACAACCCATGCAAGACAACGCATCTGGCAATACGAACTCGACACAAGATCCAATCTCGTCGGCCAATCCTCGTCTGAACCGGATCGAGCGCCGATTGCTCGAAGCATTCGACGAACTGTGGCAAGGCTTTGTCGATCCCGACGACGCTTACTACGATGACGACGGCACGCGATGGATTTCGCCCTCGGCAACTGGTGCGTGGTACGCCAGCGGCGGCGTGCCGTATCTCGACGAGGCCCAACTAGCCGAGATCCGCAATCAGTGCCGGCGGCTGGCCATGTCGAACGAGTTCGCGATCAACGGCCACGAAAACCGCATTTCCTACATCGTCGGCCCGGGCCACAAGTATCGCGTCGTTCCGCGCCGTGGGCAACCGGCCAACGAGGTGCTGTTGGCAGAAGTTCAAACCGTGGTCGACGAATTCCTGCGGCTGAACAAGTGGCATCAGCGCCAGCAGGAGATCGTTCGCCGCCGGGATCGCGACGGGGAATGCCTGTTGCGTTTCTTCACCGCGGCCGACGGCACGACGCGTGTCCGGTTCGTCGAGCCCGACCAGGTGACCACGCCGGCGGAAGTCGCTGGGCTCACGCACCATCGCTTCGGTATCGTCACCGATCCGCACGACGTGGAGACCGTCGAAGGCTACTACGTCGACGGGCAACTGGTGCCGGCCGACGAAATCCAGTTGCGCAAACTGGGCGTCGACGCCAACTTCAAACGCGGCATCCCGTTGTATTTTCCCGTGCGAAAAAACCTGCGCCGCGCCGAAAAGCTGCTGCGTAACATGAGCGTGGTGGCCGAAATTCAATCGGCCATCGCGTTGATTCGCCGTCACGGATCGGCGACCGCGGCGGGGCTCGAACAGTTCGTGGCCGACCAGGCCGACGTCAGCGTGCGCAACCGCGATAGTGCCGGCACGAGCCACTTCCGCCGCTACGGACCGGGCACCATTTTGGACGCGGCGACCGGGACCGACTACGAGTTTCCCGTGGCCGGGATCGACGCCGGTCGTTACGTTACCGTGTTGCAGGCCGAGTTACGCGCCGTGGCCGCACGGCTGGTGATGCCCGAGTTCATGTTGTCGAGCGACGCGAGTAACGCCAACTACGCGTCGACCATGGTGGCCGAAGGACCGGCGGTGAAAATGTTCGAGCGGATGCAGCACGATATGATCGTCGACGACCTCGACGTAATGTGGCGCGTGGTCCGCGCGGCGGTCGACGCGGGGCGAGTACCCCCGGACGTGCTCGACGTGGTTGACATCAAGGCGATCGCGCCGCAACTGGTCACCCGCGACCGGTTGAAGGAAGCGAAGGCCGACGAACTCCTGGTGCGTACCGGGGCCATGTCGGTCACGACGATGACGATGCGCCACGGACTGGATCCCGAGCAGGAGCAACGTGCGAACACCCCGCAGACTTAGCCGGGGGGTGGTCAAAACATTGTCTTGAACGAACAGTGCCGTTTGTTAAGTTGAGCGTATGGTTACCGACAGCAAAAACAATACGAATGCCAAGAAGGTGGCCCAGCTTCAGCAGGCGATGGCCGAGATGCTGACCGACGCCCTGCGTCGCGGGTACTTCGGTACGCTGGGCCTCGAATTCGCCGTCCAGGACGGCACGATCCAACACATCCGCCGCCGCGTCGAGCGGCTGGAACGGTGAAGAGAGAGACGAGGAACGAAGGGCGAGAGATGAGCGACGAACAATTTCCATCGCAACGTGCCACGACGAAGTCACCCCCTCCAAGCCCATCGGTTGCAACCGATGGGACCGACGACTCGCGTGCAACGTTCCTCCAAGTCCCCTACATGACCTCCCATTCCGCGAAGCAGAGCTTCGCGGAAGTGCGGTCCCAAGCCGGAGCTTGGGACCGAGTTTGAGGGCCGAAGCTTGGGCCTGAGTTTGACAACTTTTTCGCCCAACTCCTCACTCCCAACTCCCCAGGGTATCCCGCCAGGCCCAACAGGGCGCTCGGTCGAGCCCATCAGCAACCGCCCGGTTGTTGATGGGCTTTTTTTGTGACGTGAAGAAAGGAAAAACCATGACGGAAACACTGCACGAGTTCGTCGCCGCCCGGGGCGAAACGTTGCGCGTCGATCGGCAGGCTGGGACGATTCGGGGAGTGAAAATCCTCGGCACCGTCTCGCGAAACCACCGCACGTATCCCGACGACACGCTACGCCGCGCCGCGGCGCTCTACGAAAACACCCGGGTGAACGTCAATCACCCCAAGGGCAGCCCCCTGCAACCGCGCGACTATCAGGATCGCATCGGCGTGATCCGCAACGTGGTCGTTCGCGAGGGCGTCGGCCTGTTCGCCGATTTCCACTTCAACCCGAAACACACGTTAGCCGAGCAGTTGCTCTGGGATGCGGAGCACGCGCCGGAAAACGTGGGCTTCTCCCACAACGTGCAGGCCCGAACGCGGCGCGTCGACGAGCAGATCGTGGTCGAGGAGATCACCCGAGTGCAAAGCGTCGATCTGGTGGCCGACCCGGCGACCACGCGAGGACTTTTCGAGTCGCAAGCCGATCGGCAGACGGTCGGCGAGCTTGAAGAATCGTCTGTTGTCACCTCGGCCACTGCAAATGCCCATTCGCTCGACGAACTCAAGCAACACCAGCCCGCCATGGCCGAAGCCTTGCGTGCGGAATTGCTCGAAGAGGTGCGGTCGCAAGTCGCCGCCGAAGTGGAGCAGTTGCGCGAGCAGGTCGAGCGATTGCAGGGCGAACAGAAGCGAGGTCGCCGGCAGACGCTCGTACGAAAGCTTCTCCGCGAATTCGACCTTCCGGACCCCGACGACAACCGCCCCCAGGCCAAAGCCCTGTTGGGCGAACAGTTCGTCGAAACGTTGTTGACCGCCGACGATGAAGTGACAATCCGTTCGCTGGTCGAACAGCGAGCGGCGTTGATCCGCGAGGCCGGTCGTCGTTCGGACGCCACGCAGCGTGGCACAGCGGCGCCGCAGTCGCGCGATCCATTCTCGGCATCCGCGCCGCGCTCGTTCGATACGCGGAGTTTCGTCGAAGCGATCACCTGACACACGGCGCAGTAAACCTGGCTGTGGATCTGTTTCCCAAGCTCCGTGCGTGTTTAGCGTAAACCTGGTTCCCAAGCTCCAGCTTGGGAACCCACCTCCGCGAAGCTCCGCTTCGCCAAACCCAACAACAGAACCTTCACCCCAACCAAACGGAGACAAAACCGTGAGCGACAAAATGCGTTGGCGTTACGGAGACACGAATCCCGTGATGGCGGCCGTCGATGCGTCGACGGTGATCGAGATCGGCGATCTCGTTTACCAATCGACCGACGACGTGCGCCCCGCCTCGATCCAACCCGGCATGGGCAGCGACGCGAGCGATCAGATCGCCTTCGCCGGCCGATTTCTCGGCGTGGCCATGCAACGCAGCGGCGAAGGAGAAACCGCGCCAATCCGCGTGGCAACCACCGGCGTTTTCGAGTTCGATTGCGTGCCCAGCACATTCGAACTGGGCGACTTCATTGCCCCGGCCAGTTCCGGCATGTTCCTGCCGCTTATCGACCAGCAAGTGGCCAAGGTCGCTTCCTATGTGCAGGCGATCGGCCGGGCGGCACGGCGCGAGCCCACCGAAACCACGCGGGTGCTCGTCGACGTCCGCTCTACCGTGATGACCGGCGGCGTGCTCGGCACCACCGCCAGTTCGTAACCCGAACACCGCGTTGAACAAAATAAGCTCATTCCTCACCCAACTAAGGAGACATCATCGTGCGATCGATCAAGTATCGCGAGTTGAAACGGATGTACGAACAGATCGGACCGCGGGAGACGGTCGACCATCTCCGCGAAGCACTCGAGCAAGGCCACCTGAAGCCCGAGGATTTCAGCCTTCGCGAAGTGGCCGAGGCCACGCTGGGCGGCCAACGCGTGCGGCAAATGGATCCCCGGCACGGCGACGTCACGCTGCTCGAAGCGGGCGAAGGCGTCGACGTGGCGGCCTTCTCAGCCATCACCGGTCAGATCGTGCAGCAGAAGATCCTCGACGCTTACCACCAAGAGGCGTTTGTGCTGTCGAAACTGGTCGACACGATTCCTACCCGACTCGACGGCGAACGCATCCCCGGTGTCGGCCGCGTCAGCGACGACGTGGCTGAGGTGCCGCCCGGCATGCCGTATCCCCACCTCGGATTCGCCGAAGACTACATCGACACACCCCAAACCACCAAGCGGGGATTCATTGTGCCGGTGACCAAAGAGGCCATCTTCTTCGACCGTACGCATTTGGTGCTCAAACGGGCGGCCGAAGTGGGCGAAGTGCTGGGCCTGAACAAGGAAAAGCGACTGATCGACCTCTTGATCGGCGCGACCAACAACTACAAGCACAAGGGCGTCGCCTATCACACGTACAGCGCCACGGGCACGGGCATCGCGCCCGACGGCGACTGGACCAACGAGTTGGCCGAGGAACTGATCGACTGGACCGACATCGACGCCGCCGAGCAGTTGTTCGCCGACATTGTCGACCCGAACACGGGCGAACCCGTGCTGATCAACGCCACGACCGTGCTGGTAATGCCTGCGTATCGCCACGCGGCCCATCGGGTGTTCAACGCCACGGAGATCGTCTACGCGGCCGACGGCGCCGCAACAGCTACCACGGCCGCCAATCCGCTGGGCAACTATCGGGTGGTCGAGAGTCGGCTGGCCTATCGCCGCGTGGTCGCTTCGGGCGTGGAAGCGGCCGAGGCTAAGAAGTGGTGGTTCATTGGCGATTTCCAAAAGGCCTTCGCCTACATGGAAAACTGGCCGATCACGGTAACACTTTCGCCCCCGGGCAGCGAGGCCGAGTTCAACCAGGACATCGTCGTTCGCTTCAAAGCCAGCGAACGCGGGGCGGCCGCGGTGATCAACCCGCGATACGTCGTCCGCAGCCTCGGCACGGTCGGCAGCTCGCTCAGCGGCAGCGGGGTGTAGGGTTTTACGCTCTCCCGCTCGGCGGGAGAGGGTGGCGGCAAAACCGCCGGGTGAGGGCGGCTTGCAGCGGCGACCGCATTGTCTTGGAAAGACCGTTGCTGCGCAATCCCCCTCACCCCGGCCCCTCTCCCCACAGGGGAGAGGGGAGAAGACTTGACGACCGACTTTCCTTTTCTCGGACAATGCCATGTCGACAGATATCCAACAACTCGCGGCGATCAAGGCCCAGACGCTCGCTCGGATTGCCGAAATCACGGCCGAACCCAAGCCCAGTTACCAGATCGACGGTCAGAAGATCGACTGGGCCGACTACCTGAAAACGCTGCGGCAGACGGTCGATTGGTGCAACACCAAGCTGGCCGGTGCAGCACCGTTCGAGTATCGCTCGCAAGGTTTCACGTAAAAGCGACTTCTTCCCTCTCCCCTGTGGGGAGAGGGGCCGGGAGTGAGGGGTTTTTGCCTTGTGTCTAAACTCCGACCTTCCTGGTTCCCACCGCCGGACGCTTCGCGTCCGCACCTTGGCGATCACCTATCATCTCGCCAAACACACGACGCAAAGCGTCGGATCTGGCGTCCCCACGCAAAGCGTGGGAACGAGGGTAACGAGAGTTGACCACACGCCTAGAGTACATAATCCCAGGACTCCCATGTCATGACACTCGACTTCAACCCCGCGGCCGACCTCGCGACGGTCGACGCCACAGAAACGGTCACCCTTGAGCGACGCGTCACACCACTGCACAACGGCACCGTGGCACGTATTATCGTCACCCACGCGTTGCGGGCCGAAATGACGATCGGCGAGCCCATCGTAAGTTCTCGACGCGAACGCCGACGCCAGGAACCGACCGACGGACGCCATCTGGCCTACGACGTCGTCTGGCACCTGCCGGCCAATCAGCTCGACGAGCCACCTTGCGTAGGCGACCGCATTCTCGACGCCGTGGGCCGTAGTTGGACGATCCTCGACACGAAGAGCGTTACGCTCAACACGCGTTGGTGCTGCACGTGTCGTTATTCGACGATTGCCGACGAGTTGGACAACTCGATCAACGTGCTGAAAGTCGTCGACACCAAGGGCGAATGCGGCGCCGTCGTGCGAATCTGGCAGCGCTGGCGTACGGCAGTTCGGGCGAAGATTCAGCCGGTCGAAAACAAGACCGTCGCCGAACACGACGTGGTCGGAACGACGCGCCGCTATCGCATCTTCCTTGCCGAAGACCTCACGCTCGACCACACCCATCGTATCGAAGGGACCGACGGGGCCATCTATCAGATACTCCAGTCGACCGGCCACGAACGGATTGATCAGGTAGCCGTGGTGGAAGCGGAAAAGGTGGGGTGAGAGCGGAGCGTACCCTCTCCCGCGCGGCGGGAGAGGGTGGCGGCGAAGCCGCCGGGTGAGGGTGGTTTGCAGCGGCAAGGACGTTATTTCGGGGAAAACCGTTGCTGTGCAATGTCCCCTCACCCCCGGCCCCTCTCCCCAAGGGGAGAGGGGAGAAGGTTTTCGACACAGGCTTCAAGAGACGCGCAAACACACTATCCACTGACTACTGAAACCTTTTCACTGGAAACTCAACCATGAACCTTGCACAAGTTGTCCATCGACGTTGGGCCGAGTCGGCCGGTCTAGAAGGTTGCATGCCGTCGGCTCGAGTGTTTACGGCCATGGCGTTCGATCCGACGCCACCCTACGTGGTAATTACCAAGCGCGCGGATCGCCCGATTTCGCGGCACCACGATGGTTCGGCCGTCGATACGGTCGACCTGCGGATGGAGCTTTACCACCACAACTACGACGAGGGCCACGAGGTCGTCGGCCAGATCAAATGCACCTTCGACGACAACCGCTTCGCGCTGGCCGGTGCCGATCGGGTGCTCAACATGCAGCGAACCAACGATTCGGCCGAGTCGGTGAACGACCGCGTGTGGAAGTTCGTCGTCGACTTCGCCTGTACTGTCTATTTAGCGGAAGGATGTTGAGATGAGCTTCAAAGCCGAGTTGCGTGCGTCGATGGGGTGGAGTTGGAGCGAAGGAAGCGTGACCGACAGTAGCCGGCTCGCCTACGCCCGACAAATGCTCGACGGTAACGACGTCAACCAAGCCGAAGCCGCCTGGTTTCTCGAAGAGCAGGAACTGCTTATCGGCGCGGCGACGACCTACGACCTGACGGCCCTTGGCCGAAGTATCCTCGGCGCCGCCACAATCACGACGCTCATGAGGGTGAAGGCCTTATTGGTCATCAACCACACGACCGACGGCGGACAATTGCTGCTGGGCAACGCCGCCAGCGACGAATGGTTTGAACCGTTCGGCGCCGCCGGCGATCAGGTGGTCGTTCCGGCCGACAGCGTGTTGTTGCTTAGCAACCGCCAGCAAGGTTGGGTGGTCGACGCAGGGAGTCGCAACCTCAAACTGACCGCCTCCGGCGGCGACGCGACCTACAGCATCGCGGTCGTCGGCACCACGTCGGCCGAAAGCTCCAGTTCCGGCGTGTAAGCTGTCGTCCGTCCCCCAAATCAAAAATCCCAAATCAAACATCAGAAATCCCTCATGTCTTTGGCTTTCAAAGAACTCGCCGGTTCTCCGATCGAGGAGTACGGCCCCGACGGACTTACGGCTACGCGGCGTTTGCTTTGTGCGTGGGACGAGCGTCACCAGGTGGTTGAACAACTGTTGGGCGACGGCTACCTGTTTGGCGGAAGTCGTGGCGCGTCGTATCCCGGGCATGCGTGTGCCGTGGCCATGCGGGTGCGCTGCGAACCGTTTACCGACGACCTGATCGCGCAAACCCTCGACAGCCTTACCGAAGGGCTGAACCGCTACGAAAGCTTCGCTAAGCTCACGGTTCGCTACGAATTGCTCTCGCCGCTCGACCTGGCCGACGCACCGGCCACCGAGCCGGGCACCGTGTTGACCTACCGGCAGGAAGTGGGCAGCGAGTACGTTACGCCGGCGGCCAGTGGGCTGTCGTGGAGCGAGGCGGCGAGCACTGCGGTGGCGGCCGACGATGTGCCCACGGTCCGCGTGCCGATCGTCAAACATCGCCTCACCTGGCACCGCGCGGCCGCGCCACCGTGGACGGCCATCCGCCAATGCGTGGGCACGGTCAACGCGTCGACCTTCCTTGGGGCGACGGCCACCACGACGCTCTTCGACGGGGCTACCGCCGAGCAAGAGTTCTTCCGAATCGACGAACTCGAACAAACCCAACAGGGCTGGCGGATCGACTATGTGTTTCGCGAAAAGGCCGTAAAGACTGGCTCGGGCGAGATCGTGGGTTTCAACCACGCCTTCCGCAGCCAACCGGTCGAAACGGCCGGCTGGGACGAATTGGTCGACACGGCCGGCCAGCGTCTGTACCGCCAAAGCGACTTCGCTCAACTGTTTTTGCCCGAGACACTGTGACAGTCGACAGCCGAAAAGGGGAAAACCCCAGCGTCTCCCCTCTCCCTGTGGGAGAGGGGCCGGGGGTGAGGGCGGCAGCGTTGATAATTCAATGTGCCACTCTCTGAGAACCAGTGGCAAAGTCCCACCGGCTGCAACCGGTGGGCTTGGACGCCACCACTGGCATCTACTCTCCGTCCACTACCCATTGTCCACTGAACACTGGCCGCTAAAAACTCGCAATGCCCTCTCGCCTCTTCATCTGCGGTTACCCCAGCGACGTCGGCGGGGCCAATACCGAATTGTGGCACACCGTGAGGCTGTGGCGGCGCATGGGTCTTGATGTAACGCTGATTCCCACTTGGCAAGCCGACCCACCGTGGCGCAAGCGGCTCGACGCGAGCGGCTGCCGCACGATCGAAAGCCATCCCGACCGTCTGTCGCAAGTACCCAACCTGGCCGGCAGCGTGGTGGTGTCGATGTGCAACAGCCGGTTTCTGATCGTCGCCGACCGATTCCGCCAACTTGGCTGTCGCATCGTTTGGCTGGGTTGCATGAACTGGCTGTTCTCGGCCGAACGACTGCACTACCGTTTGCACGGCACATTCGATCGCTATGTGTTCCAAAGCCGTCACCAACACGATCAGCTCGTGCCGCAGTTGCGACATTATGGTTACCAGGACACACAGGGACGAATCATCCGTGGGGCATTCGACTTAGAAGAATTTCCGTTCACTCCCAGGGAGCATCGCGAGGGCGAGGCGTTTCATGTGGGCCGCATCTCCCGGGCGAAAGCCGACAAGTTCTCGCCGCGCACGTGGAAGATTTACGAGCGGATTCCTCATCCCGTCCGGGCGACCGTGTTGGGCTGGGCCGACGAGGTTGAGGCCCAACTCGGACCGCCACCCCATTGGGCCGAGTGCCTGCCGCCGGGCAACCGGCCGACGGCCGAGGTGTTGGCCACGCTGCATGCCCTGGTCCACACGGGTGGAACAGCCGTCGAAAACTGGCCTCGCGTGGGGCTCGAAGCAATGGCGGCCGGCGTGCCTGTGATCGCTGAAAACCGCGGCGGTTGGCGCGAGATGATCCGCCACGGCCAGACGGGCTACCTGTGCGACAACGATGAGGAGTTTGCCTACTACGCCGCGCGGTTAGCCTACGACGAAACCCATCGTCAACAAATGGCCTACCAAGCCCGACGTGCGGCCGAAGAAGAACTGGCCCCACGCGACACGATCGCCACGGCCTGGCGGGAACTGCTCGATGAGTTGGAGAAACAACCTCTATGAAAATCGCGGCCGTCTGTTGCACGTTTCGGCGACCCAAGCAGCTTGGATGGATGATCCGCTGTTTCGAGCGTCAGACTTACGCCGATCGGGAGTTGCTCGTGCTCGACGATGCCGGCCAATACGACACGCAGCAGGGCAACCGTTGGCGGCTCGTCTCCGCACGCGAACGGTTTGCCAGCCTGGGCGAGAAACGCAACGCGGCCGCCGCCATGGTTTCTGACGATGTCGAAGCGTTGGCTGTCTGGGACGACGACGATCTGTATCTACCCTGGGCCTTGCAGGCATCGGTCGCGGCATTGAATGAGGCCGACTGGTCGCGACCGTCGCTCGTGCTGCATCCACGCCCTGATGGGCACCTTCAGCAACATCGAACGGGCGGATTGTTCCATGGCGGTTGGGCCTATCGGCGCGAGGCATTTCGGCGCGTCGGCGGTTATCCGTCGATCAACAACGGCGAGGACCAGGCACTTGCACAACGCTTCGAACAAGCAAGAATCCGCCAATTCGACCCGCTGGGGCCAAACACCAAACCGTTTTACGTGTATTGCTGGCAAAACGGCGGTTGGCACCTGTCGGGCATGGGAGCCGACGGCTACGAACGCTTGGGCACGGCCGACGCAGTAAGGGCCCCGCTTCAGGTGACCGATCCACCGCACGTTGACTTGGCGCAACCGCGGATTCTCCCCATGATCCGTCCTCGCGTGTTCTGAAGTCCACCCCCCGTCTCCCAACTCCTTACTCCCAACTTCCCCTCCCTATGTCCATTGTCCGTTTGTTACGCGAAGTGAACGAGCCCGGCCGCTGCGGGCCGACCAACGGCCAATACGCTTTGCAGCGAGAACTACGCGGCCGGGCACCGGGCTGGCTGAAGATCGGCGGCGCGCTCGGCCCGGGCGAAATCCCTTGGTTTTGGTGTTGGCGCGATGCCCGACGTGCGGCCCAATGGGCGAATGGGCGGCGGCCGTTTGTCGTGGGACCCAACATCCTGTTTGCCGACAGCCGTCGCCCATGCCAAGTGCCCGACGAACGGACGATCTGCGACGCAGCCAGTTGCCGGCTGATGTTTACCGAATCGCGCTGGTACCGAGAATTGATCGAACGGTATCGAGGGCCGCGAAATCGGGCGCCGGTGGTGCTGTGGCCCTACCCGATCGAGCCAAAGCCGGGTGGGCCGTTGGCAGCCGAGTACGATACGCTCGTCTACGTGAAGGGCAAGCATCCAACGGGACTTTTCGAGCGACTTCGCAACCGTTTGGGCCGTGCTCGCGTGTTGGCCTACGGACGGTTTCGCCGTAGCGAACTCTTCGAGCTTGCCCGACGCTCGCGCGCCGGCCTGTATCTTTCGACCGACGACCGGGGACCGCTGGCCTTGGCCGAAATCCTACTGAGCGGCTGCCCGACCGTCGGACTGCCCACCGGAGCACCGTTCGTGCGGCACGGCCAAACGGGCGTGTTGTTGCCGAAGCTGCGGCCGGCGTGGTGCCTCGAAGCGGTCGAGCGATGCTGGAGCATCGACCGGCAACAGGTGGCAGCCGCCGCAGCCGTGCAGTTCGACACACAACAAATCGTGACGACGATCCTCCGAGCACTGGCCGATGTGCAGGCTGGGGTGGAAGGGGCGAGGGACTAGGGACGAGGGTTTCGTGGAGTGAGTTGTTTTCTGCGCGGCAAAAAGCCGCGACCGCGGGTCGCGCCAGACACCACAATCCGCGCGGTTGATACGGGTGGCTTGCATGCCTTTGCTCCACACTGGCTGACAAGCAGCCAGTGGCACCCGCAGCTTTCCATTTCACTCTCTAGCCTATCATTCAAACCACGACCTTCTCGTACATCGCCGTGATGATGGCCGCGATGATTTCGGCGTGGCCCGTCTCGAGCAACAGGTCGAGTTGGTCGTGCAACTCGCGTTTGCGGTTCATGGCTTCCACAACGGCCAGCGTGCCCTCGCGGGTAAGCGCTCCGCCGGTGCCCATGCGGCTGTGCAGTTCGTCGAAATCGGCTTCGGTCCAGTGGTCGAACAGGTGACCGTGCTGCTGAACAACTTCGTCGACCACGGGATTCGTCTGACGATCGAAGCAACGGTGGAGCAACCGGGCAGGATCGACAAACAGTTCGTCGACCGACACGCCCAGCCCAGCCGCCAGACGGTGCAGTGACCGCGTCTGTGGCCGATTACGGCCGTTGAGGATACTGCGGATGGTGCGCAGGTCGAGATTCGTCTGCTTGGCCACCTGGTAAATCGACAAGTTGGCGGCAGCCATCAGCCGCATCAGGTTGGCGCCCACATGGTTTTGCATGGCTTCATAGGCGGCTTTCGCTGCCAACCAGAATCGTATTACCACCCCCTGACGAAAACATGGACGCATGTATACTAGCGATTGGGACGATTGTCAAGTGGGCAATCCGGCAGGCGAGAAATGCAAAGTCACCTGGGCGGGTTGAATCCGAGGCGGGAGAGGGTGGAGCGGGGCCGCCATTGGATTCGTTCGGCGGTTGCCCGAAGGGGTTCGCCTGGAGGGTGGATCAGGCGGAGGACGGCCAGAGCGGCGTTGGTCAGCGAAGCGAACGCCTCGGCCAGACCGGGCCGCTTGGTGTAGTGGCGATCTTCGTCCCACCAGCGGTCCTTGACGAAATGAAGGCAGTTTTCCACCTGCCAGTGGTCACGAATGGTGGCCTGGAGTTCACGCGGCGTGACCGAATCGGGCTCCAGACTGGTGATGAAGTACCGGCTTTCGCAGGAAAGGAGCGTGCCCTCCGCCGAGCGCACTAAGCGATCAACCCGAATGCCGATCCGGCAGCCGGGAACGTTCAGATGCTCGCGGATATGCTCGGCGTCGTCGAGGTTGATCCAAAGCCTACGCGTTTCCCGATTCAGCCCCTTTTTTCGATGACTTCATGGGCCGGCTCGGTGGCCGTCTCCTGGAAAAAGCAGGTTTCCAAGGCGTCCAGCATGTCGGGCTGGTTCGCCTTGACTTGGAACAGGTAGTCGCAGCCGTGGGCTTGGAGAAGTTCGAGCAACGGCCGCTGGGCGTAGATCGCATCGCCGGTGAGCAGTTGCAGGGCAGGATAGGCCTCGAGCAACTCAGCCAGATGCACTTTGAGACTCCCAGGCTCGTTGGTTTTGTCGCCGCCGATCGACCATTGGTCCAGCGTCAACTTGACCCGTTGCAGGAAAACATTGAGCATCTGCACGGGCGAGCCATCGGCGCCAAGTCCTTGGCGACACATCTTGCCGTCGACCGCCGCAGCCCAACGGCCCTCCTGATCGGCCAGGGCCGTGTTCAGCCATAGGGCGAACGCCTCGCGAAACTCGTCCAGACTGAGCCCGGCCAATGCCCTGGAAATGGTCGAGCCGCACGGGGATTTGTCGCGTGTAAATCCCCGTGGTTCCTTGAGTTCCTCCCAATTCGCATTCGCCCAACGTACCACCACGGCCATCTCGGTAATCCGCCCCAACAAGCCGAGAAACACCAAGGAAACGATGCCGGAGAACGGATGCCTCACCCCCCTGGGGTCGCGTGGATCCGAAACCTTTGAGAATACCGCCTCCAACTGACTCAACGACGATGCGACCACGATACGGCCCTCCTTGAAACGTAGGAAACTCCCGCCGCAACTCCGCCACGGCCTTCCGTTTCTACGACCCAGCCCACCCCTTGGTTGGCAAAATAGACTTTGCATTTCTCCTGGCCGGCAGGCTGGTTTACGATTTCATCGAGATGGCAATGAGCAACTCGCCAGGATCCACACGATTTCGCCTCTGGATCACGCGCTACAAGGATTGGGTGCCCGATGGGCCATGTGACGTGCCGCCCCGCGCACACGCGGTAGAACTGGCCAAGCCAAGCGTGTGGGAGATGGCCGAGGCGGTTGCCTATATCGAGGCGTTCAACCGCCGGGCGATGGGCCGCCCACAGCGGCTATGGGTTGTGGCCGTGCCGGTAAGCGTGTGCTACGAAGGCGACCTTCGCCGCGGGCAGGTTGTCTGCAACGCCATACGGCCGGACGCAGCCGAAACGTCGTAACTCGTTTTCCGCCAACGGGCCTAAGGCTTCGTCACTTTTAGATATTCGGGTCGGGGTGCCATTCTCACGCTTGCGTGAGCATGCCGAAATCCCGAAGAACATGCCCACTCTCTTTGTGGGCATGGCCCCCGTGCCACATGGACGGAAGGTCGGCAGATTTCCCGAAAAAAAACTGTCCACAGCCTTCACTGGCGGTTGTTGTGAACTATAATTCAAGTGTCAGGGCGTTTGGTGCGGTTGCCTCGCCGACGGCGCTCTGACAGGGACACCGCACGAGGCGTCAGATTTGTTCCCGCGGTGGAAGCCCGTCACGTTTCGATATCTGACAGTAACGTGGCGGGCTTTTTCTTTTCTTGCCGGCCCGGTTCGTGCCGCGACGGATAGTCTCGCTGCAGAAAGTTGTCTTGTCGTCCCGCTACAATGCCGATTCCGGAGGTTCTGCCTGTTCCGCGCCGCAAGTGGCACTCGACGATACCGCTTCCTGGCTCGTCTCCATCCAGGGGTTACGCCAGTCACCCCAATGATCGAGATACGTTCGATAGGCCGCCACCGACTCGGCTTGGCCTTGCAGCCATTGCTTGGTACTGGCAATGAGTTGCTGTTCGCGATCCAAGGGAAGCTGGCCGAGCAACACCCGGGTGCGAAGAAACACGAAGTAGGTGTCGAGAACGTCGCAGCGGCAGTAGTCGTTGATTTCGCCTAGCTTGCCGGCGTCGTACATATCCTGGACCATGTCGCCTTGGACTTCCATCTTGCCGGGCTTTCCTAGCAGGTTGGCCGCCAGATTCAGCCCGCCGTTGAAACGCGTGGAACCAAAGTTGGTCAGCAGTTCGCAAAGATCGATATGAGCCTGGGTGTTGTAGCGATTGCGGGGTTGCTCGTAGGCTCGACCGCCTTCGTGGAACCAGCCCGGTACCTGCAAACCGTAGCGAAAGGCCGATAGCTCAAGCAGTGGGAGATCGAAACCGCGACCGTTGAAGCTGACGAGCGTGGGGCGCCGGTAGGTTTCCCAGCCGCGCCAGAAATACTCGGTAATCACGTGGCTGCGAAACTTCGGTTCGTCGAGAACCACCACGTCGACCAGTTCGAAGTCGGCCGTCACCTTGCCCACGGCCACGGAAACCGGCATCTGGAACGTGTAAGGAATGAAGTCGCTCTCGTACTTGCTCATCAACTCGGCCCGATATCGCCGGACGGCCTCGACCGGCTCGACCGATTCGGCGGCGTAGCGGATTTTGGCGACCAACTCGGCATCGGCCACACTCTCGATGTCGAACACGAGATAGCGAATTTTTTCGGACATGGTGCGGAGTCCTCGGGATAGAAGGGAACGGGCAGGGGCGATGGGAACATGACAGCCCGGGTGGAACTGCCGAGGATCCCTAGCGAAAAACGGCTCACCACGATAGCCTACCAGAATTGGCCCGTATGACGGAAGATAGCCGATACGGTAAACCGGCACTTTCTTCGAGATGAGTAACACCGAGGAGACGCGCGAGACAGCAGGGCCGCCAACCAAACCGGTGCTATCGCACCGAGGCAAGAACCCGCTCTCGTTGGTCGCTGAGATTATCGCTCGAAAAACAAACTTTTATTGGGTCCTGCATTACTTAGGAAACGAGGGCGACCAACGAGAGCCCGGTTTCCCGGGCCAGGACGCAATGAAGTGTTCCACAATCAACCACGGAATCAATAGAGGTCTGAAATACGATGAATCGAGATCGCTTGCTGGAACGCTTCCTGCGATACGTCCAGATCGACACCACGGCTCGCGAGAGTGCCGAGACCTACCCGAGTTCGTCGGGGCAGCTCGAGCTGGGCAAGATCCTGGCCGACGAACTCGTGGCCCTGGGCATCGCAGCCGAGCAGGACCAGCACGGAATCGTCCTGGCCACCGTACCGTCGACGGTCGACGGCGCTGCTGCTTCGGCCGACACGGTGGCCGCCGGCGACCCCGTCCCCACAATCGCGTTTTGCGCCCATCTCGACACTTCGGCCGAGACGACTGGTGCTGGAGTCAAACCGCAGGTAATCAAACCCTACGAAGGGGGCAATATCGTGCTGCCGGGTGATTCCACTAAGGTAATTCTTGTGGACGAAAACCCGGAACTGAAAAACCTCGTCGGCTGCACATTGATCACGTCCGACGGCACTACGCTGCTGGGTGCCGACGACAAGGCGGGCGTGGCGGTGATCATGGAAACGGCGGCCTGGCTGATGGAACACCCGGAAATCCAGCACGGTCCCGTTCGTCTGGTCTTCACGTGCGACGAAGAGATAGGCCGAGGTGTCGACAAGCTGAATCTCGATCGGATCGACGCCACGGTGTGTTACACACTCGACGGCCAAGGGGCCAACGAAATCGACGTCGAGACGTTTTCGGCCGACGTTGCGGTAATCCACGTTCGCGGCGTAAACATTCATCCGTCGATTGGAAAAGATCGCATGACGAATGCCCTGCGGGTCGCCGCGAATTTTATCGAACGTCTTCCCCGCAACCAACTTTCGCCGGAGACCACGCAAGGACGGGAAGGCTTCATCCATCCGTACCAGATCGAAGGTGGGGTAGGGGAGGTGCGTTTGCGGGTAATACTCCGCGACTTCGATACGGCAAAACTTGAAGAATATGCACAACGCCTACACGTGGCAGCGGCCGATAGTATGTTAGAGTTTAAAGGGGCCCAAATTGAAGTAGAACTTTGTCGGCAGTATCGCAATATGGCCGACGGCTTGGTGCGTGAACCGAGGGCCGTCGGCTATGCCCAACAGGCGTTAAGCCAGTTGGGGCGAGATTCCCAACTGGCAATCGTCCGCGGTGGCACTGATGGATCGCGATTGACGGAGTTGGGTTTGCCAACCCCCAATCTATCTACCGGTCAGCACGCACCGCACTCTCCGTTGGAGTGGGCTTGTCTTGACGAAATGATACAGTCCATCGAGTGGTTGATCGCGTTAACCACAGTCTGGTGCGAATTGAAGTGAGCCCGAACCCCCGATGGGGCCGATGGAAGCGTCGGACCGGTAACGTAAACCAAACCGGCCACCGATTGTTAGGAACGTTAGTGTTCGTAGTCTGCAAGCGGGGTTGAAGACTTCTTCACGATCCTTATTATTTATTCTTTTTCGTTCGTATGCCCTGCTCCGGCAGTCCCATGTGCTGCCGTCGCAGTGGACAAAGAGACGAAAGGCCCGACGAACGGGAGCTTCCAGACGCTCTCTCATGCGTTGAACCTATTTACAAACGACGTCTGGAGGCTGCGGTGCATTGCTCATGAGTTTTCGTGTGCTCATTGCCGACGATGATCCTCCCATGAGGACCTTACTTGAACTGTCCCTTTTTTCGTTAGGGATTGATGAGGTTTGCATGGCGGTAGACGGTGATGAGGCGCTCAATCGGCTGACCAACGAGAAGTTCGACCTGGCAATCATCGATTGGAATATGCCCGGCGCAAATGGCCTCGATGTGATCCGCTCGCTACGATCAGCCGGTTCAATGATTCCCGTGATCATGGTCACCGGAGAGGCCAAGCAACAGCAAGTGCTGACCGCGATCGGCGCCGGCGCGAACGATTACGTGGTCAAACCCTTCCAGCCGGACACGCTGCGAAGAAAAGTGCAGAAGTTCATCAAACCCTAATAAAGCACTAGCGCGCCAACGCAAACCAATCGAGCTGGCGGTCGAACTCGGTGGCCTTCCACCCGACTTCCGCAAGCAGTGGTGGACCGCACCGGGCAGCCAGTTCCTGCCGGTTCGTCGCCAGACTTGCATCGTCCGCCGGCGCGGTGGGATTATTGAGAACCACCCCGGCGATCGGCAAGCCCTCGTAAAACGCAGCCGCCGTGATCAGCGTCTGCAACGTTTGATTGATCGTCCCCAATACATTGCGCGAGACGATCACCAAGGGAAAGCCCAAATCGTAGGCCAAATCGGCCACATACTCTTCGTCGCCCATCGGCGACATCAGTCCCCCGGCGCCTTCGACCAGGATAACATCGCTACGTTGCTGCCAGTAGGTAAGCCCATCGCGCAGCAGCGCGGCATCGAGCTGTTTGCCTTCTTCGCGAGCGGCCACGTGCGGGGCCACCGGGGCAAGGAAACGCTGCGGACAAACGCGCTGCAACTCGCCAGGCCGACCGGCAGCCTCCCAGAGCGATACCGCATCATCGGCCACCAACGTCTCGCCCTGTCGACGGCACCCGCTGGCCGCCGGCTTGTAAACGCCCACCCGATGTCCAGCGGCCACCATCGCCCGGGTGATTAGCGCTGTGACATACGTCTTACCGACTTCAGTGTCGGTGCCGGTAATGAACAGTCCGGGTGTGTGTTCGGCCATCGCCTCTTCCCATTCATTCTGGTTCCGAAGCTCTGCTTCGAAGACTTTGGCAGTGACGTTCCATCGCCATAGGTCGGCCAACATCAAGCTTGGCTGGCACCCGAATGGCAACTTCAGTATAGATGGGGCAATCCCCTCGCCCCCGGCCCCTCTCCCACAGGGAGAGGGGAGGAATTTGTTGCTACTTCGCCATGTAGAACAGCGCCAGCCGACTGCCCACTTTGTCGTCGGTCGACGTAAGCGCCAACGACTTTTCGAAATCGACCGGAGCCATCAACAGGTAGCGCCAACTGAGCCCTCGCCGCCGACCGCTGAGGACCGAACGGAACTCCTCCTCGGGCGAACCGAGCAGCAAGCCGAGATTCGGCGCGGCCCAACCGTCGACCGCTTCGCCATCGACCTCCAACGCGGCAATGCCCGCCGGCACAGACGGTTCGGCGTAAACCAAACCAATCCAGCGGCCAGTGCCCTGCGTATTGATGATCTCGTTGGTCCCATCGGATGCCGGCTGGAAGGTTCCCCGCAGACGCAACCGTTTGGCAATTTCCTCGCGGTTTTTGTCGGTGGCACTTTCGGCCGCGATTTCGAGCGACAGCCCGTCGATCTTCTTCTTCCCGCGGTTGCTGGCCGTGAAGGTCCAACCGTCGGCGAACGGCATGGCCAGAAACAGCGTCGGTTTGCCGTGACGTCGTACCAACAGATAATTGCGGTAATTGCCTTGATCTTTCGCCAAACTGGGAAACCAATAACGGGCCGGTGCCGAAACGGCCGGTTTGTCCTCGCCGTCGATGGTTACTTCGAGCCAAAGGTCGTCGTTGTCGAGGACCTCCTTAGGAGCTTCCAGACGAACCATGTGGACAACGCCCGTGCCGTCGAGGTGAATCAACTCCTGGCTTTCACCGGGATCGATGGCCTTCTTTTCCGACTTCAAACGCGGAATGGGATCGAATTCCCGCGGCCCGGCCCAATTGAACTTGTTACGGAACGCCCGATACTTGGCCGCCGAGTTCCAACCGCGCGGACTCATCGCGTTGCGACTGACAAACGTCTCGGCCTCGACCGACTTTGATAGGTTCACGTAGTCGATGCGATACTCGGCCTTCTTGGCGTCGGAGAGCACAATCTTCAGGCTCTTCGTGTAGGCCAAGCACGTGGGCACCGGGTTGCCGTCTTCGGTGATCATGGGCAAGGCGTTCATCAGATCGGCCGCCTTGCACTTGATTCGCGGCTTCTTTTCGCCGTCGAAGAAAAAGGCCAGCTGGCCTTCGTCGTTGGTCCGTGCGATGCGAACCACGGCGCCCGGACCGATGAACTCCGCAAGCACGTGTTCGCCCGGTTGGTCGCCATCGACCGTCTTGCTGACCACGCCCGAGGTCAACCCGTCGACCTTCGACAGCGTGTCGGTGTTCATAATACGGTCGATGACCACCGCATTGGCGTTTTTCGGGTGCGTGCGGTACCAGGCGTCGAGCCCGGTTCCGTCGGGCGCTTCGAGGATACAAAGGTTGCGGAAGTGAATCTCTGCATTGTGGTCTTGCAGGCCGACCCAACCTTTGAGGTAACGGTGTCGCAATTCGGGATGTTCGAGCGTGTTGGCGTGCTGAACCAACTCGCCGTTGACCCAAACCGAGATCAACCAGCCGTCGGCTTTGATGACCATCTGATTGTACTCGCCAAGCCAGTAGGCCCTGTCCAACGCCGGAACATTGCCGTAAATCGAAGCCGCGTCGTGGGCATTGCGGGGATGATTTTTCTGGTGGAGAATCTGCAACTCCATACCGTCGCCCGAGGGCCAGCCAGCGCGCGGCGTGCGAATACCCACGCCCGAGTTTCCGCCGTCTTTGATGTTGTAGTCGAACGACAGAACGAAGTTGCCGTATTCCTTGTTGGTGCGAAGATAGTTGCCATTGTCGGGATGAAGCACCATTTCGCCGTCTTCGACGACCCAGGCCTTCTTATTGCCGGGACACCACCAATCTTTCAGATCGTTGCCACCGATCAGCGACGTGCCAGCCGGTTCGCTGCCGCGAAGATCGGCCAGAGTGCCTTTTCCTTCGGTGAGCTGAAGCCCCAGGCCGAAACGTCGCCCACCGGGCAGGGGAAGCTGCCAAAGCTGCTTGCCGTCGACCTTCAGCGTGATCTTATCGCCTGAGCGACGCAGCGCGGCCGTGTGCATGCCGTCCTTCTTGGCTTCCATTTTGGCGCCGGCATGGAGCTGTTTGTCGCCGTCGGAGATACGACCGCAGCCGTCGCCTTCGCGAAACACGATCGACAAACCCGGCTTGTTAGGAACCTCGGGCAGCAACAGCTTCCAAGCTCCCTTCTCGGCCACGCTCCATCGCAAACGCAACTCGCTGTCGCCAGCCGTAAAGCCAGAAAGCAGCGGCGTCGAGTCTTTCGTGCCGCTAAGCACACCGTCGGTCACGATCCAACCTGCCGGAGACTTTTCACCGTATTGCCACCCAACCAGACTGTCGGGCCGCATCAGCTTCACCCCAAAATCGTCTTCCGCCAGGGACAACGTGGCTGTCCAAGACAAGACAATGGCGATGGCCAGAATTCTATGAAGCGCGTTGTGAACCATAGTTTGCTCCGAAAAGATTAACACCCGCCGCTGATTTCTCTCTCCCCTAGCTCCTAGTATCTAGTCCCTAGTTTCCAGCCCCTGGTCCTTCGCCCAGCTTGCCACAAGTCCACAGCAGCCCATTGGCCAGCAAGCGTGCATACTTGGGACGCCCGACCGTCAGCATGTTGTGCCCCAACGTGGTCGCAAACACCCGACCTTTGCCGTACTGGTTGATCCACGTGACCACGTGGTCTTTGTCCGACTCGGGGCTGTGGACCGTCATCAACGCCGTCGCGCTAGGCCAGAACTTTTCGGTCCGATAAAGCTCGTCGCCTTCGGTCTTCCAGTCTTCCGGCCAGAATCGGGTGATGGGATGGTCGGCCACTTTTTTGGTCGCCAGGGCACGGAAGTGGTCGTGGCTTCGCGAGGTCATGCCGATGGCCTCGCGCCAATCGTCGATCTCCGCCGCGCGGAAGTTGTGCAACGAACAGTGAACAATCACCGTGGGCTTGCCCTGGCGAATCGTTTGGGTAATGTTCTTAATCAACGTCTCATCCTTCTCGCCGCCGAAGCAGAGATCGTAAACGACCACGTCGTAGTCCTTGGCGTAGTCCTTGTCCTTGAACGTTTCGAGGCCCCAAGCGATGGTGAAGTCGACGTTGGCCAACTCGCCGATCTTCTCGGTCAACAGCGGGGCGTGTTTCTTATAGTCGTGGCAGCACCCGCCCGTACACCAAAGCCCACGCAGCTTGGGCTCCTCGGCACGGACCGCAGTCGCCATGGCAAACAACACCAACAGACAGACGGCAAGCAACTTCTTCACGGCGGGGGCTCCCTGGAAAGGTGGAGGGCGGCAGAGGCAGGAAAATACTACCGATTAGCATAATCTCTTCGGAAAAAGATGTCCAGAAAGCTGGAGAATGCGAGACTGCAAGGTGGCTGGGGGTGGAGCCGGCCAGGGATTGCGGTGCAGGCTGGCAGGTCAAACGAGAAAAAGAGGAGGCAACTCTTCGTCCGAATGCAGGGACTACTTAACGAACTCGAACTCCTCTTCCTCCTCATCGGATAGCATCCTCTTGCGCACCGAGAACGCCTTGTCTTCTTCCTCCTCCGTGATTGCCCATGGGGCCTCCTGGCATCTCAGTCGCAGCGTCACGTAAATAACTCGGCGATCATTATTGCCGTAGTCCAGGCCGATTGCATCACCATTGCGAAACCAGAAAATACGTTCGGGCCGGGCAAACCCTGGCAGCCACTGTCTCATCTCCTTTCCATCATCGCGATGCACAACCAAGGTGTAGTGCACACCGCCTTTTCTCTCCAGATATGCCTCAGCGCGGCCGTCTGGCGAGCGAATCTTGAAGTATTTCACGCCGAACGTCAGCGGTAGCGTTATCCAGAAAACCACGAGGGCTACCGCGATCATCGCGAGATCACGCCAATGGTGACGTGCGCATTTCAACGTCCGCGCGAGAAATTCCATGACACTCCCTCTGGCTCCCTCGGCCGAGCAACACCGTTGGAGTGTGCCACTGGCTCCGCCAGTGCTCTTTTTGGGCAAACAGCAAGAGGAACCTTTTCACCAAAACGTGACCGAGGGATGAACCGTCAATGTACCGTCTCTCATTACGACAACGAAACGAGACGTTACCTCCAGCAAGGCACCGGCATTCTCTCCGTCCCTTTTCGTCAGTGTCGCCCCGCCGACACAGTTGCCTCCATGAGGGATAAGAAAAGGACGTAACTCTTCTGCCCTTGGGAAACAAATCGACGCCTCTTGCGCCTTTGGCACCCCGATAGCGGAGCCATCGGGGCTACCCACCACCCGTCAGGGCATTCCCGTGGATTCACAACCTCTGAATCTATCTCAACTACCCGAAACTTGTCGACTCCAAACGTGTTAGAATTATTATACGCCCATATGTGGGAGAGACGGCAATATTCCTATCTGCAACAAAGAGGTAACAATTGTGGGCAGCGAGAAAAAGAGATCCATCCGAAGAACGGTGCGTTCCTTACATCGGTATATCGGCTATTTCATCATCGGGTTTGCCGTGATCTACAGCTTGAGCGGTATTGTGCTCATCTATCGGGACACCGACTTTTTGAAACACGAAACCTTGACCGAAAAGACGGTAGCTCCGAATCTGAAAGCAGATGAGCTCGGCATGGCTTTACACTTCAGAGGGTTGAAAGTGACAAAAGAAGAAGGAGAAACCATCCATTTCAACAATGGAACATACCATAAGCCGACAGGAGTTGCCGTTTACACCAGTAAAAGCCTTCCCCTTGTGCTTGAAAAACTGAGCAAGCTACATAAGTCATCCAGCAAGGATTCCATGCATTGGTTTTCCATGATCTTCGGGATACTGCTGTTCTTCTTGGCAATATCGTCTTTCTGGATGTTTGAATCTGGCACGAAACATTTCAGAAGAAATGTCTATATCACAATAGCCGGAGTCCTATCTGCAACCATTGTGCTTCTGCTGTGCTGAAATAGGAAGGGAGAATGGGAACGTCGGGGCACCACGGGGCAGCAAGGCTGTCAACCAAACCGGTGCTACCACACCGAGGTAAAAACCCGCTCCCGTTGGTCGCAAAAAGTCTTGCTCGAAATAGACTTCCACAGGCTTGGACTACGGAGAGAATACCGCTGGCCTTTGGATGAAAGCGGCTGAGTGACAACGTTCAAGTGTGCCACTGGCTCCGTCCGTGTTGCCTTGGGACAAGCAGCAAGACGAACCTTTTCAGCAAAACATGACCGAGGGATGAAGCGTCAATGTATCGTCTCTCATTCATTGCGACAACTAAATGAGAGATCACCGCCAGCAGAACACTGGCAAAGTCAGTGGCACTCTCTTCCTCGGTTTTCGTCAGCGCGACCCCGCCGATTTTTCCTTTGCCTTTCCATCTTCATGAATCTGTTCGACATTTCGTATCAAGATAGTAGTATCACCGGCACTGGAAGCAAGGAAACGTCCATCTGGCGAAAACGCCAGCCCTTCCACGATGGCATCACGACTGCCATCGTGCACCACTGCACGCACCTTGCCCGTAGACACATCGATCAGTGAAATTGCTCCTGCTGTATCGCGGCCTGCAAGGACCGTCCCATCGGGTGAAAAGACGAGTTCGCCATCCATCTCCGCATCAGCCTGCACCGTCTCGCGATGGTCAGTCGTGCTCCGCAACATACACGAACCACGCGCCGACTCTGCCAGTATCTTGCCGTTCGGAGAAAACGCAATACACCGAGGAGCGTATTGCCCCGATGCTGACGATTTCTTTACGGTTTTTCCGGTTTTGGGATCAAGCCAGCGGACTTGATAGCCGTCCGCTGCAACGAGCAGCTTTCCACCCGGTGACCACGCGAGAGAGTGAACCGTCTTGTCCGTCACGTCGCCCGTTGTAGCGGCCTCCCATTTTCGGACGATTTGTTCGGTCCGTAGATCCCAGACCACCACTCGCCCTGTATCGTCGCCGCCAGCCAGACAGTCGCCATCGGGCGAGAATTTGAGTGCCGTAGCGAGCCTCCGTCCGTCGATGTCCAAGTGTTTTGCATGCTGCTTGGTCGACACGTTCCAGATATCCACGCCACGGCCGCAAATCCCGATCGCCAAGACATTGTCGCGTGTCGAAACGGCCATCGCTGTTGCGCAGCCTGTAATCGGTGGTTTCCACAATAGCCCTCCCGTTGCGGAATTCCAGACGAATACCTTGCCGTCGAACCCACACGACGCAACAAGTCTGCCACAGGGCAGATACGCTACGTGTTGGATGCCTGAGGTGTGGCCGAGCAAGTCGAGTACGTCCTTGTTTTCCGGGAAGCGCCGTAGCGTAATGGCACGTGAAGAACCGGCGGTGGCTAACATTTCGCCATCCGGCGAAAAGGCAAACTCTCTGTCTGCGTACGTCGTCTTCTGTTTGGCAACGAGTTTTCCGGTGGTTGCGTCCCACGTAAGGAAGTTGGGTTCTGTCCAGGTGGATATGTTGAACCTACCCCTGTCGTCATATGGCTCGTACACGAACAACGCTGTCAAGGACTTGCCTGACGGCGTAAATGCCATGTCGGATATGGTCCCCTTCGGGGCCTCAATCGCGAGAGTATTTCTTCCTGTGGCCGTGTTCCACACGCAAATAGGACCACTCTCGCCACATCCGGCGAGTCGTGTGCCGCTTGGCGAAAAGGCCATGTGCCGAACCCCATGCCCTTGAATCGAGCGCAGACGGTCGCCGTTCGACGCGTCCCAAAGGTCGATACGACCATCCCGATCGATCGTGGCGATCGTATTGCGAGTGGGCGAGAAGCGAAGAAGCCTCGGGGGGGTTCGCAAGGTGATTTCTCGCACCGGCTTGTTCGCTGCCGGATCGTAGAGCATTATCGTTGGATCGGATTGGCCAGAAGCAACACTTCCCCAGGCTAGGAGTTTTCCGTCTGGCGAGAACGCCAAGCCGTGGATGTCTCGGGCGTTGTCGCTCCGGTGCTGATGAATCTCCCCGCTCAAGAGGTTCCAGGAAGCCACGGCCGACGAATAGGCCAGTGCGATAGTCTTGCCATCCGGCGCAAAAGCCATCTCACGGGGACTGATCGGAAACGCCCACTCTCGCGTGCCGAGACCTTTCTGAAGGCGGCCATCGCTGACGTTCCAAAGCTGCAGGAGACCGACCCGCGGCCATCCAAAGGCCTTTGCCATGCCGAGAGAGGCGAGCGTCTTCCCGTCGGGCGAGAACGCCAGATCGCCAATAGAGCCTGTGGGCCTCAGGTGAAGTGTGCCTAATCGGGCCACGGCGAACGGTGGTAGGCCCGACGTCTGCGAGAATGCCACTCGCACAATCATCGCACTGTCAAGTACAAACAGAAGCAAAAGGGCACTGCCGATGCGCACGCAAGACGTCCACTGCCACTTCTGAGATGCTCGCCCAGTCGTCGAAAACATGCCTGGCTTTCTTCTGCTCAATGAATACAAAAGGGGACGTTCTATTTCTTTCTGACAAGTAGAATTCCCCTTTCGCCTCCCCGCAAAAAGCAACATGTCCCTTTGTCTCTTCCCGTGGTGCTCCCTGACAGGTGTTTGGTCGGCGGCGATCCCGGTGAGCGGCCGCTACCGAATCGCCGATCGGCTTCGATTAGCGGCCAATAGATGCAATTGAGAACGTTGTTACATTTTTCTCGCCAGGGGGCAGTCGGTTCCACGAAATGAAAGAACTCCCAATTGCTCAAGTAGTTGGCCCGATGATATCCCCAGCGTGATAGGGCAAAATACGACAACACGTATACCCCGACGCCAAGAAGACCCAAAATGGCGAGTGTCCGGGTTTTTACTTTCATTGGTTGCTTACATCTCGCTGGAGAGGCTGTGTAACACCATCGTCGGATGCAACGAGCTTTCCAAGGACAACGCCTTCGCCGCGGCCCGGCGGCTTCGCCGCCACCCTCTCCCGCTCGACGGGAAGGGTACGCTACTTTCACACCTCCAAAAACTCTTCGACCGCTTCCCGCAATACGTCGCGGTTGGGATCGATGCCGGTCCAGGTGAGGATGTCGCGGGCGACCTGCTCGATGAACATCGTGAGGCCGTCGACCGTGCGGCAGCCGCGCTGCTTTGCTTCGCGCAATAGCCACGTGCGGGGAGGATCGGCCGTTAGATCGGCTACGACCATTTCGGACGACAGCGTGTTGACGTTGACGGCCACTTGGGCCTCGGGATCGCCAATCGGACCGGTGGCGTGGATCAGCAGGTTCGTGTCCGCCGGTACGTCGAAGTCGCCGTCCCACGCGACCAGGTTGACCTTTAGAGCAACCTCTTCGTCTTGGTTTCCCCCGCCAACCAGATCGAGCAAGGCTTGCCCTCGCGCCAAGTCGAGGTCCACGACGGTCAACGATTCGATTTCCGCATCGGCCAAGGCCACGGCAATCGCCCGGGCAACGCCTTGGGCTCCCAGTAGCACCACGTGTTTGCCCGCCAGATCGATCATCGGGCGCAAGGCGGCCAACACACCAGCACCCTGGCTGTTGTCGCCCAGCAGCCGGTTTTCGACGCGTGTGATGAAGTTGACCGAGCCAATCCGCCCAGCCGCTTCCGTGGCTTCGTCCAACAACGGGAGAATGGTGGTTTGATGGAGCGAACTGCAATGACCACCGCTGAATCCCATGGCGCGCAGACCGCGCACAGCGTCGGGCAAGTCGTCCTCGGCCACCTCGACGGTAAGATACCGCCAGTCGAGATCGTGGAAGGCGAAGGCCTTTTCGATCATGTATTGGGTGGGATTCCCACCGGCGGTGTCGCTCAGCAGGACGAGAGTCGGTTGTACGGCTAAGCTGGCCACGGCGCAAAGACTCCGTTTCTCGCGCAATCGGGGGCGCGACAAGGCCAGAAACGACCCTGTCCGCGAGTTCCCGTTTATCGTATTGTGCTCGGCTTGCCAGATCTCTGCAATGTTCCCCCCAAATGGGCTGGGCACAATTATGTTGTGGTCGGCCCCGTTTTGCCGTGGTTTCCCGACCGCAGTGCGAGCGGCGGTCGCGGCTTTCTGCAAAAAGTCGACTTGGAAACCAAGTCGTTTGCGGCGACAATCGCGGGCATGAACGCTTCGAGCCGTTTACTCATCGTCCTGTTGATTTTGGCCAGCCTGCTGGTCGATGTCGTCACGGTAGTGGCCTGCCAGAATGCCAGCGACCCCTACTGGCTGATCATGTTGACGTGGACCCTGCAAATTAGCCAGACAACGCTCATGGCCCTCTGGCTGGCCCTGGGGCGTACGCTGGCGCCACTTCGCATGTTGGTGGTGCTGGCCGTAGTGGCCGGGTGGTCGTGGGCGGCGGCCACGCTGGACCACGCCCCCGAGTTGGCCGAATGGACCGTGTTGCTGGCTTGCCTGGTCGCCCTGACGAGTGGGCCATTGCTGATCGCCCGGGCATATGGGCTGCGCGTGATCTCATGCCCGTGTCCCGTAATGCCGCTCAACGAAGAAAACGTGCATAGCGCGAATAGTAGAAACGGTAATGGAATCTGCCGAAACGGGACGAGTAAGACGCAGGGAGATAAGACACTCGGAAGCGACCCCGTTTCGCTCCCGATGTTCCAAGCCGGAACGTCTGGCGATCTGCCCTCATCCCCGGGCCTTCTCCCGCGACGAGAGAGGGAAGAAACGGCCGAGCGACGGCCCGTGCAGTTTTCGATCCTCTACCTGTTTGGCTGGACTACGGCGGTGGCTATCGTGCTCAGCACGATGCACTACCTCGCACCGCAAGAAGGGTTGGGTATCCTGTCGAAGATCTTCGAAGCGTTCGCGGTGCCCTGTGTCGGGCGGGCGGCGATCGCCATTGGTTTGGCTTGGGCCCTGCTGGCGCCACGATTCCGCGGCGTGCGGCTCGCGATGGACGTGGCGATGGCCCTGGTCGTCGGTGGGCTATTGGGGCTGATCTCAGACAATCTCGCTTCCGGATTCCACTTTCTCCTGCTGACCACCGAATTCGTTCTGCTGACCGCCTCGCTAACAGTCATCCGCCAAGCCGGCTATCGCTGGGGTTGGAAAGCGTGAGGAATTGCGACCGGAAGGGTGAACCCCAAGAGTCCAGCGAGGGCGAGACTTCCAAGCCCAGCAGTTGGTATGAGAGCCCGTTGCTCGGGATTGGGGTATAACGTTGGTGTTTACGAATCCGACGTTTCCCCAACCCAGGAGCAACGGACATGTCTGCCAGTTTAGAGGTTTTCGTAGGGCTGGACTACCACCAGGAGAGTGTCCAGGTGTGTTTGATGAACCAGAAGGGCAAGATTCTCAAGAATCGGGCTTGCCCCAACGATTGGCGCAAGGTGCGGCAGGCCGTGGGAGCACGGCGGCAGCGGGTGTCGGTGGCCATCGAGGCCTGTTGCGGGGCAGCCGATCTGGCCCAGGAGTTGGCCGAGAAGGCCGGCTGGTCGGTGAGCCTGGCGCACCCGGGCTACGTGGCGCGGATCAAGCAAAGTCCGGACAAGACGGACTTCGGCGATGCGCGGCTGCTGGCCGACCTGATTCGGGTGGGTTACCTGCCGAAAGTGTGGCTTCCGCCGCAGCAGATTCGCGAGTTGCGCAAGCTCGTTCGCTACCGCAGCCAGTTGGTCGACGACCGTCGCCGCACGAAACTGCGTCTGCGGGCGATCCTGCGGGACGAGCGCGTGGTGCTTCCGGACATCCGGCCCTGGACGCGTGTTTGGCTGAAATGGGTGCGGGAAGAGGCGAAGCTTTCGCCCACCTCGCAATGGATCGTGAAACAACAATTGGACCGGCTGGAACAATTCAATCACGAGGTTCGCCAGGTCGAGCGGGAATTGCAGGCATGGGCCGACGAGGACCGCCTTTGCCTGAAGTTGATGGAGTTGGCCGGAATCGGGTTGATCACGGCGGTTACCCTGCGGGCGGAGATCGGGCGTTTCGATCGCTTTGCCAAGGGCAAGCAGCTTGCCCGATTTTGCGGTCTTTCGCCGCGCAACGCGTCGAGTGGAACGCGGCAGGCGGACAGCGGCCTGATCAAAGCGGGCAATCCGCAACTGCGGAGCATCTTGATCGAGGCGGCCCATCGTTTGATGTTACGCGAGCCACGATGGCGAAAGTTCAGCGCCCGGCTGCGCCGAAGAAAGAAGCCCACGAACGTGATCGTGGCGGCCGTGGCGAATCGTTGGATTCGTTGGCTTTTTCACCAGATGCAGCCCGACCAGTTAGCATGCTGAAAACGGAATATCACGCACACCAGTAGAACCGCGGAAGCTGTGGAATCAACGAAATTCGGAGGCCCGACGTTGGTGAGAACTCGCTCGAAGGTGCCAGGGGCTCAACGCTCGACAGCAGTAGGGGCTGTTCTCTCCAACTCGAAACAACCACCATGGGCTAGAGACGATTCTCGATGCTCGGATAGAAGTATGGGCGCCCCGAATTCCCTTATTGACGCCTGCATAGCCAATGAAACGACGGCGACCAACGGGAACCTGGATCTCCAAGCGTTCGGTTTTCCGAAACGATCATTTTCAATGCACGCATCAATCGACGCCACAGAAAGCATCCCTGCCGAAGTTTCGGCGGCTCCCTCCGCCGACCAGGGGCGTTCATTGCCACCCCCTGGACCCCCGGCTAGCCTCTTCTTCTGCTCGGTTGCGTTCCACACGGACCACCAAAAAATTCGACGAATACACCACCAACCAAGCCTTGACACCCGACGAGCTTTCATAGAAGTGGCACCCGATGAGACGAAGCAAGAGATCTGCTCCGCCATTTTCACTACTCCACAACGTTTTGGTCCCAGCGGATGCAACCGTTGGGCTTGACGTTGGTGTTCGAGCAACCGGAAACGCGATAAGACCTCGACCACCGCCGCTCGCCGATCTCGTGTTTTTCGTCACACGCTTCGAACGTAGTTCGTTACTTCTCGATCCCCGTCCGTGCCAGCACGCCGTCGTTGTAGTAGTGTTTCACCTCGCGCATTTCGGTGACGAGGTCCGCCCGGCGAAGCACTTCCTCATCGGCCCAACGACCTGTGATAACCAGTTCCACGTGGGCCGGTCGGGCGTCGATCAACTCCAACAACTCTTCGAGCGGAATCAGTTGCAGGCCGGCGGCCACGTTGGCCTCGTCGAGGATAACCAGCGAGTATTCCCCCGACACGAGCGCCTCGCGGCACTCAGCCAGTCCCCGGGCGGCGCTTTTCAGATCGGCCGACTGCGGCTGCCCTTCGATAAACGTCCGCCGTCCATACTGGCAAATGGTGATCAAATCGGCAAAGCGTTCTAGCGCGGCCAATTCGCTGTACTGCATTCCTTTGGCGAACTGACCGATGAACACCTTCCAGCCGGCGCCCACGGCGCGCAGGGCCAACCCCAACGCGGCCGTGGTTTTTCCTTTGCCGTCGCCCGTATAAACGTGAACATAACCCGCCATGGGCTGGCCTCCTTGCACGTTGAGTTGGTTCAAAAAGTGACGTCGAAGACCCACCGGCCGCAGCCGGTGGACTTGGATGTTGAGAATTTGGATGTCTCGAAGATATGAAGGAAAACAAAATGGTTGCGTGGTTACCGATCGATCAGTTTGCCGTGGTACTCACCCGTCGTCGCCACGCGATGGCCCCTGCGGCGGCGGCCATCAAGAGAAGAACCATCGTGGACGGCTCGGGGACTAACGAGATATCATCGATGGCGACGTAGGCAGGTGTGTTCATGCCGAAATCTCCGCTGTCGGACGAACTCAGTTCGAACTCCAGCCCGTAGACTTCGCCCAAGCTGGTTAGATCGACGTTTGTCCAATCGGTGACGATGTAGTCCTGCGAGTTGTCGTCAGAGCGATAGTCGGCCAGATAGAACTCAACGCTGTTGCTTTCCATCTTGCCCCAGGTTTCATCCAGGCCGTAGATGGTGAGTTTGAACCAATCGGCATCGTCGCCGGTGGTGCCACCGAACTTTTTGGCAAAGCTGTCGCCATTAAGCATCGAGTGGTAGGTGTAGGCGTTGTTGGTGACATAGGCGCCGGAAACGATGCTGGCTTCGTCCCAAGAAACGCTGGGTTTTAGAGCTATGTGCGACCCCCAATCGGAACCTTGGTAGGCAATCCCGTAGTTGTTCGAACCGTTGGCGCCGCCGCCGGTTCCATTGCTCGAGTAGGCCGTGTATTGGCCATTGGTTGATGTGCTGTCGGTGTCGGTTCGATTGGAGTAGGCGAAGCCTTCCCAAGAGAAGGCATCCTGGTAGTTGTAAAAGTAAGCGGGACCGCTGAAAAAGAGAAAGTCAGTGTTGCCAGATTCGTCTTCGGGGTCATAATCACCGTTCCAGTAGTCTTCCGTACCGAGCGAAAGATCCTCGAACGTTACGGTAACCGCCCAGGTCGGCGATGCGAAAAGCCCAGCGCCAAGGCCCAGGACGATCAGAGAGAACATCATTCGTTGAAGCATCGAACTACCTTTCAAAAAAGCGTGCAAACAAGGTGCGGATTTGATCCTGAGACGATCGGGGAAATACTATGGTCTAAAACGGGTAAACGCAACGATAGCCGTCTATTTGCTCCCGCGCCGCCGCAACCACGGCCACAGTGCCAAGGCCGAAACGAGCAGCAAGATCAGGCTGCCCGGCTCGGGAACCGCGTTGATGGCTGCCACGCCGCGCGACAACTGAAAGTCGAAGCCGCTGGAGTCGTACGTTACCCAGGCATCGAGGATTCCATGATCCTCGGTGTAAGCAAGGCCGGTAGTCGGATCGATCAGTTGCGTGGCCGAATCGCTGAAGTCGCCGCTGCCCGGGATGTCGACCAGGCGCACGAAGTTGATTTCTTCCAGGTCGACTAACCCGTTGGTTACGGCTTGCTGATCGACCAGATCGTCCAAGTCGAAGGGCGTTCCCCAGTAGGTTCCGCTCGAGTCCTTGCCGTGCTTGCCGGCGAGGTTGTAGATCTTCGTTTCATCCAGAGCCGCGTAACCCCGGCTGCCCTTCAGATCGCCTTCGGTCGTCAGCGATACGGAGGGAAACTGCACAAAATCCGTACCGTTGGTCGAGACTTCGACATAAGCCAACTCAGCGTAAAAGGCTTGATCCTGATCGGAAAAGAAGCCGTTTTCGAAGACGGCGAAATCGGCTCCCGATCCGTTGCGGATGGCCGTGGCGAATCCCACGGTAATCGTGCCGGGCGTGTCGATACCGAGGAACCCGTAGGAATCGGTCAGGTCGTTCACGTCGCCACCAAAGACCTCATCGACGCCGTGATACGTCGGTTTGGTACCGGTTGCCGGAGGGTTGGTCGGGTCGTAAAGGTCGCCGAGCGATCCAGTGCCGGTGGTTGGTGCCTGGTAACCCACCTCAGGCACGGGCAAATGGGTTTGCCAGTGTTTATAGGTACCCACACCAGGGGCCGGACGGTAGTCGACCACCGTGTCGGCCCAGCTGACGATGCGGGCATCGTACTCGCTGACGGGAGCATCGTACGGGTTGGTCGGGTCGTTGGCATACTGCGAATACGGTCCGTCGCCAGCCAATGCCGTTCCACTGCAAGCCAGCACCAGGCATGCCGGCAACCAACCAAAGACTCGGAAAGATCGCTTTTTCAAACGACAATACCAGCCACCCAACATGACCGCGGCGACGGCGATCAGCAAAAACGACGTAGGCTCGGGTACCGTCTGAAGCGTCAGGCTATCCATCGCGAAGTAAAAGGGCGTGTTCGGGCCAAATGTGCCGACATCGCTCGATCCGAGGGTGAACTGAACCTGGACGGGATCGTTTAGCACGGAGAGATCCACCCATTGCCAATCGGTCACGATGTAGTCCTGGCTGTTGTCGCTGAAACGGTAATCGGCTAAATAGAACTCGGTACTGCCGGTTTCGTTGCCTTCGGCGTCCAGGCCGGTAATGACCAATTTGAACCAGTCCTCAGCGTCATCGTACTCGCCGTCGTGGTCGCTATCGCGGCTATCGTCGCCGAATATTTTGGCAAAACTATCGCCGTGGAGCATCGACTGCACCGCGTAGGTCGTGTTGGTGAAGTAGGCGCCCAACAATTGACTGTTTTCCGGAAGGTCCAATGTTGGAATACCAAGGCATTCGGTGTAGTCGTCGTTGTAACGCATGAAGCCGTGATAAGCGAGGCTGTAGGTGGGCGAAGATGCTCCAAACGCCGGGTCTGGCGCGCCCGTTCCGGTCGTCGCGCTAAACTGATTGGTATGGCCGGCAGTCGTCGTATCGCTTGTGTTCGAGTAGGCCCAACCATCCCAATAACGTTTGTCTGGCGTGTCTTTATCGTAATGGTTGTAAAACGTAACGCCCTGGCTGACGAAGATGCCGTCTTCCTCACCGGTGTCTTCGAATCGGGTTTGCCCTTGCCAGTAGCCCTCCGTGCCGAGAGAAGCCCCGATGTCTTCGAAGCCGACGGTTACCGCTTGGGCATGTCCCGTTGTTGCGGAGAACAATCCGGCCGAAAAAACCGCGGCCAACATGGTGGGATAGTTAGTTCGCATGGCAAAAAACCTTATTCTCGTTCCGACTTTACTTGTGTGGTTCAAAATCTCTCAACGATTTCTCCACCATTGCGGGTGCAGATCGCTGCGATCAACTCTTCTCCGAGACTCTCGCCAAGAAAATGCACCGACCCATCGCAAAAAAGTGCGTTCGCACCACCTGGGTGCAGGCTGCGCATCTCATTCTCGATGCTGCTAGCGTCGGGCGGCTCAAAGTTGATCGTGTAGGCTTGATCGAAAACGTTCAGCCCGTTGATCCATTGACCGTCTTCCCAGGCGGAATCTTCCGAAACCATCACCGTATTGGCCGTTCCGTCGCGAATATCCCGAATCGAAACAGCCTTCTGATAAAGCATGGTACCGTTGGGGGTTCCGCTGGAACTGTAGATTCGCTCTCCGTAGATTCCGCCATAGTCGATCGCGGCCCGGCCGTCGTGAAGGTAGCTGTCGCGGGGTACTGTCGGGCACAAGTAGGTTGGGATCACCTGCGCGGCGGCGGTAGCATTTTCCACACTGTCGAAGGCCTTGGAGAAATCGATTTGGCCATGCAACGCGGCTTGTTCGATGTAAGGCAGCAAAAACGCAGACCAGGCAATCTGGCGCCCGGTCTTGCCAAACAGAGGGTGTCCATCCGAACCTACCATCCAGCGATGCTCAATGCCGCCGACCGGAAAACTCTTTAGGGCCGTATGATATCCGTGCATCCCGATACCGATTTGGCGTAGGTTGTTAGTACACTGTGCCCGGCGTGCAGCTTCTCGCGCTGCCTGCACGGCCGGCAATAGCAGGGCGATCAGTAGCCCGATGATGGCGATGACCACCAGCAGTTCCACTAGGGTAAAACCGCGACAACGTCGAGCACAGTTTACCGAATACCCCATAGTCAACCTGTCTGCCGACATTTACGTCGCCAGCCGAATATCCCGGCCGCAACGAAACCCATCAGTGCTAACATGTAGGTCGACGGTTCGGGCACAACGCCGTTGAGGGCCCCGACCGCCATGACTTCCGTGGAAAAATGACCGAAGATCCCAGCGGAACTGTCGGTCACCGTGCGGATGCGAACGTAGGCGATGTCGCTTAAAAAGACCGAGTTGCCGGCTTCGTCGATAGCATCGGAGATGTCCATCGAGTCGCCACCCACCGTCACGTCGGCATAGCCGTAGAGGTTGTCGCCCGTGTTCAGCCAAGGGTCACTATATGGATAACTGATATCTGCTGCCGCCGTGCGCGGATCGGCCGCCAAATCGTCGTAATTGCCGGGCTTGATCAGATAGAACGTCTCGTCCTGCCAACCATCGACTGTGGCGCCGGAACCGGAAGTCTCCCGAGCGACTTCCACGAACCCCGGCTCATACCAACTGGTCATAGGATTGCCGATGATCTTCAGGTCGTTGCCCGAGCCGTTTGCAATCGACGTGGAAAAACCCACTGTCAACCCCACGGGCCGATCGTTGGTACCCTGGTCGGGATTGTCGGACCAACGGCCCACCGATACGCCGGTGTCCGTGTCGACTAAGCCGGTGTCCACTTTGAAGTCAACAGCCCGTTTGGCGTCTTCCCAAGTACCTCCGTGGGTTTCGAGTCCTTGCTCGAAGTAGACCAGCACGTCGGCGTACACCGCCTCAGCCTTGGCCGCAGTGGGGCCCGCAAGAATGGCTACAATTGTCGCAATACCTAACAAGGAAATTCTATGAATCGTCATGGTGCAAAGTCCTGCGTTGCTTAGGGGGCAAGAAACCGCGTGCGGAACTTTGCGCTGCTGCCAGGGCGTGAGCGCGGACCGGTAGCGTCGGCATGGCACGATTACGCACCAACGCGCAGCGACGGACGACCGCCACAGTTTCGGTGTGGTAAACAAACCCATGTGAACGAAGGCCTTCGCTTCGCAAACCGTCCGTTCCCTCGCGGAGGTTTGCTACTGGCGGCGCGTTGGTAGGTCTTCTGACTTCCGAGCGACGACCTGCCCGGCCTTCTCGTCGTGCGGCCAACCCGGGATGTTCATCGCGGTGGCACGACAATGGCCTCAAGAGAGGGCAAGTCGTATTCTCTCGGTCACAGCGGCGGGGACCGTCCCGGAATCGCACCGGGTTCCCTGTTCGTCGGCCCTTTAAGCATAAGTGGCCGACCACCAACGCACCGTGTAACGGCCCGCAATGTAGCAGATGCCAAATCGGCTGTCAAACAGGGGGCGGCGGCAAAATAGGGGGCTGAACGAAAAAACAACGGAAAAAACGATTGAGGGCGGGGGAATCCACACTGAATCCCACCGGGCGCAGCCGGTGGGCTTGGTGGCTTGATGGGACACGCCCGGTCGGTCCAGGGATGGATGAGCGTGGTCGGCTCCCACACCCCAAACCCGGATCCCTGCCCTCTGCCCGCTACCTTAGCCCGTGCCATTCGTCGTGGCTGTAGCGTTCGGCCACCAAACGGGCGGTTTCCGCCTCGGGCCAAGTGGCACTGGGGCGATCGGCATGCCACGCGGCAATCAGCGATTGGCGAAGCGCGTCGGCCGCCACAGGCAGATTGGCTACGAACTCGCCGTGGGCGCGGCCTTCCCGATAGGTCGGCTGCCGTGGCGGCATTCGCAGGCAGCATTCGATCAACTCCAAACGAAAATTGTATAAGAGAGTGCCGTGATAGAGAAAGTGTTCGCGCCGGCAACGCACACTGTTGCCCGAAAACTTTTGATGTCCCAGGGTCAGATCGCTCGTGCCTCGGCAGCGTACGCTCGGCGCATGTTCTTCGAGTCCGGCAACGATGGTGTTCAGCACAAAACGATGCGCGCGATCGACCGCGCGAAGCTCGGGCCGTTTCTCGTAGCTGAGCACCACGGCGTACATCAAGCAGCCAGGCCCGGTCACTACCGCCGCACCGCCACTCGTGCGTCGCAGGATGGGCACGCCCAGTTGGCGACAGGCTTCGATCTGGACCTCTTGCTCCAGCCGCGAGGAACGTCCCACAACGACCATCGGCGCGGCCGGCTCCCAGAGACGCAGTGTTTCGTGCGGCTGACCCGCACGTTCGGCCTCTTCGAGCAGGGCTTCGTCCAGGGCCAAATTCTCGGCCGGCGTTGGTAAGGTCAGATCGAGCAGGAACATGGCTGCCATTGTACCATCGCCAGGATGTCGTGCACCATGGGCATTGCGAACGAGCCAGGACGCAATAGGGCCGGTTGTAGGGGCTGCGCAAACTTGCGGCGCAAGTGTCTTTCTCCCATGAGACTTCCGTCAAAAGTCGCGTCAGACTGTCGGCGATGCCTCTGCAAAACTTGAGAATTTTTTTGAAGCTCTAAAGCATTGCTTTTTAACAACTAACAACGAATACTTGTCTGGGCCATCGCAGGAGCGGTTTGCCCAAGGCGCAATTGTCTGGCACACTCAGGTGATGGGTTGTATTCGTAGCCCATTGCGTTGCACTCGAACCAATGTGGTCGGTGCCATGCTGACTGGTTGTGCTTTATTGCTCAATGGCCGACACATTATGTCGGCAAGGTGAAAACACAATGCGAGTTCCCTTTGTATCTCAACTGGCAGTGCTTCAATTGGCGGCGATCGCCCTGTGGTGCAGCCCGGGCGTTGCCCAAGAGTGTTGTCCCACGCCGTGTGTCTCGTATTGCGAAGGCCAAACCTACCGGCTCGTCTATCAAACGATTTGCGAGCAACGGCAGTATACGGCCTACCGCATCGAACACGACACGGTCTGCGAGGACCAGCAGGTAACCACCTACCGGCCGGTGTGGGAAACCAACTACCAGGAACGCCGCTACACGGTAGCGCGTCCGGTTACGGAAACCAGCTTCCGCGAGGAGCAATACACCGTCCAGCGGCCGGTCTACGAAACGCAGTATCGCGATTGCAGCTACGACCGCGTGCGTTACGTCACCGAAACGGCCGAGCGTGAAGAGTGTTACACGGTGCAGAAACCGGTCTACGAAACGCAAGAGCGGCAGGAATGCTACACGGTGATGAAGCCGGTCACGCAGACGACCTATCGCACCGAATACCAAACGGTGATGCAGCCGGTCACGACTTGCTCCACCCGCTACGTCGATCAAGGTTGCTACGCCACGCAAACCGTATTCAAGCCGAGGCTGCCGAAGACTCGTCTTCGCTGGCAGTCGGGCACATGCACGGTCGACCCGGCCACGGGCCAGACGGTCTACATGCGACCAGGCCTTTACTGGGAACAAACCCCGCGAGGTAGCTACGAAGTGCAGCGCGTCTGGCAGCCGAACGTAGTGGCCCAGCAGGTGCCGCAAACGACGTACGTACCGCAAACGGTCGCCCGCCAGGTGCCCGTACAGGTTTGCAGCTACCAACCCGAGCAGGTTTGCCGCACGGTGCCCTACAAGGTATGCCGCATGGTTACCGAACAACAAACGCGCAAAGTACCCTACACGGTATGCCGTCAGGTGGTCGAGCGTGTGGAAAACAAGGTGCCGTATCAGGTGTGCCGGATGGTGTGCGAGCAGAAGACGCGCCGCATCCCGGTGACCACCTGCCGAACGGTTTACGAAGAGCGCGTGCAACAGATTCCGCATCGCGTATGTCGGATGGTGGCCGAGCAGCAGACGGTTCGCGTATCGCGTTGCGTAGAGAAGCGCGTCCCGGTAACTTACACCTGCTCAGTCCCCAAGGTGGTGTGCTACCGGATTCCGTTGGACGCTTGTGGCAACCCGATCGTCACGGAATCGGCCACGACGACGCTCGCTCCGAGCACGTCCACTCCGGCACCGGCCCAGCCCACGCCGGCACAGTCGCAGTCGCAGTCGCAGCCCAACAGCGACCCGGCTGATCGGCAACCGGCGATAAACCCGAGCGACAACCTGCCGGGCCCCAGCGAGGCGCGGCCGTATAATCGCGGCAGCCTGAAGGAAATCTATTCGCCGGAGGATGGGCCGAGGACGTAAGGCCGCAACGCCAAGCAAGTCATGCCCTGGATGCCCGGGGCAGCCAGAGCAAAGGGCGCGGACAAACCGGTTGTTCGTGCCCTTTTTTCGTTCGCGATTCTTGTTTTCTCGCTGCATACGCAGCGCACTTGTTTCCTGGTTCCCATGCTTTGCGTGGGAACCCACTGTCGGACGCTTCGCGTCCGTGGGCGGCTCGCGGACGTTGCCCTTGTTTGGGCTACGACGCAAAGCGTCGAAAACGTGCGTTCCCACGCAAAGCGTGGAAACGAGAAATTCCTCGTGTTCCCGCTCCCTTTTCATCGCCCACGCCTTTCCGGAACGCAGCCGAGCGGTTACAAAAACAGTATGTCGCCAGAAACTCCTACTACGTCCGACCGGCTCCAAGACCGCCGGGTTGTATTTCTTGGAAAACTCGCCAGCATGAGCCGGCGGGATGCTGCGCAGTTGGTTCGTCGGCACGGCGCCACGGTGGTCGAGAAGCCCGACGCCTTGGTCCATTTGGCCGTAATCGGCGAGAACGAGCTGGCCGTGCCCGAGGCCGAAGGCCCCCAGCAGTGGTTCGACGAACCCACCCTCGATGCCGTCGAACGCGGCACCCTTCAGGTGCTCAGCGAGACTCAGCTTTGGCAGCGGCTGGGGCTGGTCGACGAATTCCAGCGGCTCTATACGCCCGCGATGCTGGCCGAATTGCTCGACGTGCCGGTGACCGTGATTCGCCGCTGGCACCGTCGAGGGCTGATCGTGCCCGTCCGCGAGGTGCGCCGGCTGCCCTACTTCGACTTTCCCCAGGTGGCCAACGCGCGGCGGCTGGCCGAGTTGCTAGCCGCCGGGGTATCGCCCAAGCAGATCGAACAGAAGTTGGCCGCGCTGGCACGCTACCTGCCCGATGTAAGCCGCCCGTTGGCCCAGTTGTCGGTGATCATCGAAGGCAAGCAAATCCTGCTGCGTCAGGGCGATGGCCTGATCGAACCGGGCGGCCAACTGCGATTCGACTTCGACGCCGCCGAGGCCGGGCGTTCCGCAGAAGCTGCTCCGACGGAAGGATCCGCCGCCGACACGGCCTCTGTACAAACGGCGACTGACGGAATCGCACCAAAGGAAGTTTCTCGCGACGAAACCACGTCGGAAGAGATTATCGTCACTCTGCCGCAGCGCGACGCCCGGCCCGACCCCACCTCGCCAACCGACCTTTGCCGGTATGCTGCCGAGTTGGAAGAGACGGGCAATCTGCCCGGCGCGGTCGACACCTATCGCGCGGCCCTGGCTGCCGGCGGCCCGCGGGCGGAGATCTGTTTCCAACTGGCCGAACTGCTCTACCGCCAAGGTGAATTAGGCGCTTCGCGCGAACGCTACTTCATGGCCATCGAGTTGGACGAAGACTATGTCGAAGCCCGGGCGAACCTGGGCTGCGTGCTGGCCGAAATGGGACAATTGGAGTTGGCTGTAGCCGCATTCGAGGGCGCCTTGCAGCACCATGCCGACTACGCCGACGTCCACTACCACCTCGCCCGAACGCTCGACGAACTCGACCATCGCGACCCGGCCGAACACCACTGGCGCGCCTTCCTCGCGTTGGCTCCCGACAGCCCTTGGGCCGAAGAAGCCCACGACCGGCTGGGCGATGAGGCCTCGGAATTGTCGGCCAACGAACTCTGACGGCAGGGAAAAGGAGACGTAGCTCCCTGTCTTCAAGCGCGCTCTAAAAGCGACTCCCCTCTCCCGTCGCGGGAGAGGGGCCGGGGGTGAGGGAATCAGTTGGCTAGAGTCTTACGCTGCAACTTCCGCGCACGGTGCGCGCATGTTAGCGACCAACGGGAGCGGGCCGTTCATAAGTCGGCTTCCCCTATTCGGTTGCCGTCGTACCGCATTAGGGTTTTCTTATCAACAAGGTCTTGCTGCTACACGCAGTCCTCACCCCACGGCTATGCCCCTTGTTCCTACTACGTCGGTTGGTCGTCCAGGTAATCCCACCGAATTCCCACGCGCCGCAGCGCGTAGCCAAGTTCTCGCGTGTAGTCGCCGTAGGCCGTCATCCAGTGGAAGCCGGGCATCCGTTCGGCCACAAGTTGGTCGGGCACGTCATAGCTGACGTCGATCTGATCGCGGCAAATTGGCAGGAACGGGGCGTCGACGATCTTGCCCAACAACCCCATCCAGCGTTCTGAGCGGAAGTCGGGCGCGATGTTCGTCACAACTTGCCCTCGGGGCATCTCGACCTTCGGAGCGGCGCCGTAGTCCGATTCGAAGTGCGTAACGATTCGGGCTTTCTCCAGGGTCTTGCCGTCCATGCGACGTGGGCCCGTGCAGTGGGCTAGTGTGATTACGCCGTCATGCGGATAGGTCGGATCGTTGAGAAACACGGGGCGGCCGCTGATGTTGGCCAACAAAATGCCCGAGGGAATGACGACAAAATCCGATTCGCAGAAGGCCAGATAACCGTCGTCGTTCAGCGTGCTCAATGTCAGGCAGGCCGACGTTTGAGCCTGCGGCATGATGGTGCTCATACAACCCTGGATCGTAATCGCCTGACAATCGGCCTCCGCCATCAACGCTCGAAACACTTGGTCGAGCAGGAAGCAGTTGTCGACGAACTGTCGCTGTGTCTCCAGCTTTACGTTGTCATCGCCAAGATAAGCATCGGCTCGGCTCTTGGCCAACGCCACAGCCTTCTCGTCGGCCTGGGCCGCCTGGATCAACCGGCCGAGATCCTCATAGGATACGGTCTGCATGTCGAGATTCCAGACTTTTTCGACCAATGCCGGAATCACGCCGTGCGGTTGGGCCCAGCCGCCGGGCCCGCCAATGCAAAGGATCTTCGACGCCCGGCTGTTTTTCAAACCACAAAGCGATCGCAAACGCCACTGGAGTTCGTCGACGCTGTCGGTCACCACATCGTCGAAACGGATATTCTCCAGCGCCGCCTCATCCGTATGTTGGCGAAGGAAACGAGGGCTGACGATTTCGTATTGCAGGTAGACCGGCCCACTGCGATGGCGTTGGAAGATAATGACATCCTTGCCGAAATTCTGACAGCCGTTGACTCCGTGACCGGCACCGTAAACGACCACCACATCGGCTGCCTTTAATTCGTACGATTGCCCCACTTGTTTGACATCGTTTACCGACGCAACCTCGGCAAACTCGACGGGGAAGTCGGCCTGCGCGGCGATACTGGCCAGTTCCTTTTTGATCCGCGCGACTTCCTCAGCCGCCGCCTCGGGCGTGTGAACTCCGCCCCAACCGCGCCACGATCGCATGGGCGCCCGACGAGGGTGATCCCAAACCAGAACGGGAAAGACTTTCAGGGTTGCGCGGCCCTTGGGCATGGGCAATTCGGGCTCGGCCGCGGCCGCCAGGCTGGCCCAACTCAATCCGCCCAACACAGCACCACCCACCGCTGCGCTAGCCAGAAAATCCCTGCGTGACACGTTCAACTGCTGATGCCACGCGTTGTCGGGACAACAATGACACGGCTGACCATCGTGATGATGATGGACACCGCCGGGGTCGTTCGAGGGCTTCTTCATTGCTTTCTCCTTGCCTGGAGCAAAACGGAAGGACCAGTGAGGGGGGAGCGACGGTTCGCCGTCCGGCAGCCGGGGCATATGCCAGCCATCGCTAGTGCGAGCCATTATGCCATGTTTCTTTTTAGATTGCGTCCAAATGTGGATCGTGATACGATTTGAAACATGCGCGTCCCGTACATGGACATCCAGGCCAACTATGTCGACACGTCCCACCGCCGCGTACTGGACCTGCGGCCGCTCGGATGTGCCGAGATACCCATGCTCGGACGTTACTGCTACACCCAGGCACGGCCCGACTTACCTCTGCACCGGCATCAGGGCGGACTGGAAGTCTGCTATCTCGAGCGGGGTAGCCAGATTTTCGAGGTCGATCGGCAGCCGTACCATCTGCGGGGCGGCGATCTGTTTGTGACGTTTCCCGACGAACCCCACAGCACGGGCGGCAACCCCTCCGAGCCGGGTGTGCTGTACTGGCTCAACGTCCGATTGCCCAAGTCCAACGGTCACCTGCTCGGCCTGCCACGCGACGAAAGCGCGTCGCTGGTCGACGGGCTCTGCCACTTGCCCCATCGCTGTTTTCGAGCCACGCCGCACACAAAGCCTGCGTTCAACGATTTGTTCGAACTGTACGACCACCCTGAAATCTCGCAACACAAGACCCGCCTGCGACAGGCGGTAATCCGGCTGCTGCTGGAAACCATCGATGGGGCGGCCCAACGTGCTCGAACGACCTGCTCGCATCGCATGGCCGAGGTTGTCGGTTTCATCCGCGGCGCCGTTGCCGAGGATTTTCGCCTGGAAGACCTGGCGCACCGAGTTCACCTGTCGCTGTCGCACTTCAAGCGACAATTCAAAATCGAGACGGGCGCTACCCCAAGGCAGTTCATTCTGCGCACTAAGATCGACGCGGCCAGGCGACTCTTACGAACCACAGACAACTCGGTCAGCCAGATTGCGCTCGATTTGGGTTTTGTCTCGTCGCAGTACTTCGCCACCGTGTTCAAGCGAATCACCGGGCTGACACCTCGCGAATATCGCCATGCAACGCCCCTTCACGGCCCAAGCACTCGCCGCGACGACGGGCAGGATTGCGACGTGGTACAGAACCCCAAACCGAATTCGTCGCGAAGTGCCACGGTTCGATCCGAGTAGTAGGTCGCGCCGAGCCCCCCGGCCGCTCCATCTTTTCCCTATGCTTTCACTGCCAGCATCAATCGGGCCAATCCACCTGATCGCTCCTGGCCGAAGTTCTCATGGCGTGTGGGGGCCGTGTGCCGATATAGGCTCTTAGGACGGCGGCGCGCGCCAGGATCGCGATGCGCAGCACACCCTCACCAGAGGGGAATCGACATTGCAAGGGGGAACGTAAGATGATCACGCGGCTTGTTGCTGGCGTTGTGTTGGGTTCCGTAGCTCTTGGTTGGGCGGCCGAAACCCAGGCGGAAGACTGGATCTGCAAGGCGATGAGCCATGTCGCCAAGGAAACCAAGCGTCGGAACTGCTGGCCGGATCCATTTGTGGCCCCCGATCGGCAGTCCGTTCGGGCACCGTTCGCCATGATGGTCCAAAACGGCTGGCGGCGGCAGAATATGTTGTCGGACTACCACTTCGAGCCCGACACAGGCACATTGACCGAGGCCGGGCGATTGAAAATCCGCTGGATTCTGCGGGAAGCCCCGTCGCAACACCGGTTGATCTACGTCCATACGGCCGATTCCCCCGAGCAGACGGCCGCCCGAGTCGATCAGGTTCAGCAGGTGGCCGCGGCGATGGTCCACCGAGGCGATCTGCCGCCCGTACTCGAAACGGATATCCCCGACCAGGGTTGGCCCGCCTCGCAGGTGGACATTATCGGTCGCAAGTTCGAGGCCTCGATCCCCGATCCACGGCTGCCTGAGGCGAGTGCTGACAGCAGCTCGTCGAACTGACCCAGTCGGCCTAAGGCGTCCCCCACTCGGCCGATACCGATTACCGCAAACACGCTGCCGACCGCGAGAGTCCTTTCTCTCGCGGTCGTGCTTTGTCTCTCTTAGGATCGACCGAAAAAAACTTGCCGATTCACCGGGCAGTGCTTCGCGACGGCCCTCACGTTTTGCCTTGAAAAACAGCAAGATTTTTTTCGAGCCGTCCTTCGATTGATGGGCACCATGAGCAGCTTGCCAACCCTTGCTGCAGCAGGGGCAGACGAGCCAGCGCCCCAGAGTCACCACACGCCCCCAAATCGTCATTCAATCCAATCTAACGCCCAAGGGGCCCGCAAATCCTCCCCAATCTCCCCAGTTCGACTGCAGGATTGTTTGCCGCCGCGTCGATCTTAAGAAAGGAATTGGGGTAGTCCCGCGTAGGATGGATGCGCGCGGAGCGAACTTCCTCAAGCCGCAATCGTTGGTTGCGTTCGGCAACACGGAGGTGCCAGGTGGTGAAGGTCACGCAGAAATGGTGGATCGTTGGGCCCGTCGTCGCCCTAGGCTTATACGCCGGGGGGCCCGTATGGTGCTTTGCCCAGTCGAATTTCACTGGGACAAACGCCCGGTGGAACAACACGAAAAAAGATCCGCCCTCGCTGACCCAGCGGTTCACCTCGTCGTTGAAAAACGGGTTCAACTCGGTCTCCGAGGCAGCCACGCCCAAATCGTCGGTCCAAAAGGCGGAAGATCCGATCTCGTTGTCGACGAAGTCGCAGCCCAGTGCCGAACTGTTTACCGCCGTTGGGCGCATGTATGAAGGGACCAATCGGCTCGACGACGCCGAAAAGCAGTACCGTGCGGCCCTGAAAAAAGACCCCCGCTATCTTGGGGCCCTGCTTGGTTATGCCCGGCTCAAAGATCGCCAGGGCCATCGCCAAGCCGCCGCCCAGCTCTACCAGCAGGCAGCCAAGGCGCATCCGGAAGATGCGTCGGTGTTTAACAACATGGGCCTGTTCTACGCCAAACATGGGCGTCTGCCCGAGGGGATCGCGGCCTTGCGCCAAGCCACGTCGCTCGATCCCAAAAACGCGAAGTACCGCAACAACTTGGCAACCGTGTTGGTCGAGACCAACCGCTACGACGAAGCCTTACAGGAGCTTCAAGCCGTTCACAACGAGGCCATTGCCCACTACAACTTGGCATATCTTCTGGAGCGAAAAGGCCAACCCCAGGCTGCCGCGCAACACTTTACCCGGGCGTTGCACAGCAACCCGGCTCTCGATCCGGCCCGCCAAGGGCTCGACCGCGTGCGGCAACATCTAATGCAAGCTCGGCTTCCGCAGCCGACGACGCCGTCGATGGGCGACACCTTGCGTCGCGATCCAAGCGTTGGGCGCGAAGGAAGTCGTTTTTCGCAGCCTAGCTCACAACCCTATGCCGTGCCGCAGCCCCCCCCCATGCGTTCAGAGGTTCCGGTGCGTTCAAACGTCGTCGTACCGTACCAACGACCGGCGTCCTCGCAACCCTACCGCACGCCGGCCGGGGCGATTCAGCGCTCGGGGATCATGCCACCGGAAGCGTCGTTACATGGAACGTCCGCACCGACCAATCAGCCGGCATTGTCTCCGTCGGGCCGAAGTTTTTCGCCCCCCCCCTCGTCGAACCTGGGCACGCCGGCCTCGGGGCAAGCAACTCCTCAAGCGCCCCACCCAATGGCACCGCGCCGCCTACCGCCGGTGTCTCGCTCGCGGCGACTGCGCGAGAGCACGCCCGACGCCCCGTTGCCCAACGACTTGAAGCTCGATCCCCGGAAGCCGGAAACTTCGATCGCCAAAGCGGCCACGCTCGACGCGCCCATGCCGCCGGCCACCAGCAGTGTCTTGCCCACGGCCTACGACGAGCAACAATAGAGCCGCCGGGAAATGTGAACTCAAGAAACCCCAAGCCCACTGGCCGCGTCCAGTGGGCGCTACCCCCCCCGCCCATCTCCGCCCGCTCGTTGACAACGCCCTTGGCCTGGTTCAGAATGGAAGGCTAGGAAAATTGTCTACTTTCTTGGCGGATTTGCTGAAAGGTTGAGCGTGAGCGAGAAAGCCTGGGGGGGCGTGTTTCAGGAGGCTACCGACCGTCGCGTCGAGGAGTTCACCGAGAGCGTGAGCTTCGACCGAAGGCTTTATGCCCACGACATTAAGGGCTCGATCGCCCATGCTCAAATGCTTGCCAAGGTGGGCCTGCTGACGGACGACGAGTGCCGCCAAATCGAGCAGGGCCTCGGCGAGATCCGCCAGAAGATTGAGCAGGGCGACTTCCCGTTCCGCACCGAACTGGAAGACATCCACATGCACATCGAGCGGGCGCTGATCGAGAAGATCGGCGACACGGGCCGCAAGCTCCACACGGCCCGAAGCCGCAACGACCAGGTAGCCACCGACATGCGGCTTTGGGTCCGCGAGGCGATCGACACGATCGACGCCCGGCTGGTTGAACTTCAACGTTCGTTCGTCGGCCGCTGCGACGACGATCTCGATGTAATCCTGCCTGGCTACACGCACATGCAACGGGCGCAACCCGTGCTAGCACCACATTACTGGCTGGCCTATTGCGAGAAATACGAACGGGATCGAGGCCGGTTGGCCGATTGCCGCCGCCGGGCGAACGTGTGCAGCCTGGGCGCCGCGGCCCTGGCCGGTACCAGCTTGCCGATCGATCGCCAAGATACCGCCGCGCGGCTCGAGTTCGACTCTGTGGCGGCCAACAGCCTCGATGTTTCCAGCGACCGCGATTTCCTGCTGGAATTCGCCTTCGTGCTGGCTGTGATCGCCGAACACCTAAGCACCTGGGCCGAGGAGTGGATTCTTTGGTCCACGGCCGAGTTCAACTTCCTGAAACTCCCGCAGGCATTCTGCACCGGCTCGTCGATCATGCCGCAGAAGGTCAATCCCGACGTTTTGGAGTTGATCCGTGGCAAGACGGCCCGAGTGGTCGGCAACCTGCAAACGCTCATGGTGCTGGTTAAGGGTCTGCCGCTGGCCTACAACCGCGACCTGCAAGAAGACAAGCAACCGCTGTTCGATTCGTTCGACACGGTCAAAGCGGCGTTGGAGTTGGCGGCTCCGCTGGTGGCCGGTGCCGAGTTGAACCGCCTGGCCATCGCCGAACGGCTCGACCGAGGCTACCTCGACGCCACCACGCTAATGGAATATCTGATCCGCCGCGACATCCCGCAGCGCACGGCTCATGGGCTGGTCGGCCGGCTGGTCCGCGCCGCGATGGACCGCAACGTTCGCCTAGCGGATTTGCCCCTGGAAGTATTTCAAGCGGAACACGCCGAGTTGGACGAAAGCGTGTACGAGGTGTTGGGCGTCGAGCGAGCGGTGGCCGCCATGCAGAGCGAAGGGTCGACGGCGCCGGAAGAGGTCAAAAAACAGATTACTAAATGGAAGACAGAATTCGTAACAGACGTTTTGAAACGGTGATCGGGTGGTGATTGCCGGAGAACTGGGTGCCATGCCCACGCTTGCGTGGGCATGCCATGGACGGAAATCGCGATTGAAGCTTGGACATTGGAGCTTCCTTAGAGAAGCATGCCCACACGAGTGTGGGCATGGCACCCGGCCAGTAGTACCCGGCGGTACACAACAGCGGCAACGGTATTGTCTTCACGAGAGTCCTTGTTTCGCAATCCCTTCACCCCCAGCTCCTCTCCCTAAAAGGGGCGAGCGGAGAAGTTCTCGCAACGGTGAAAACCATCATGTGTTCTCGACGTCATCTTGTTTGCCGGATATTGACCGCGGTTGTCGTGATGGGCGGCCTCTCGTCGGCTTGGGCACAAAAACCGGCCGATACCCAGGTGGCCGCGCCCGAGGATCCGACCGTGCAGGCGATTCTCGATACCAACCCCACCACGCCGGCCGATTGGGCCCGAACGGCCAAGATCTTCGCCGATCTGAATCGTCCGGATCTGGCCAAGCAGTTCATCACCAAGCTGTTGCAAGCGAAGTTGAAGGAACCGCAATTGGTCGAGTTGGCACAGAACTACGGGTCGACCATGTTTCTGGAGATGGCCACCCAGCCCGAGTTGCAGCCGGAAGCCAAGCAATTGGCCGACGCCGTATTAACAGCCGTAAACCGCCAGCTTCGCGACCCGAAGCGGATCGAAGCCCTGATCGGTCAATTGGCCGACCCGTCGCCGGAAAAACAATTCTTGGCCGCCCAAGGTCTGCGAGAAGCGAGAGGAGCGGCCGTCGCCCCGTTGTTGGCTGTGCTGGCCGACGCAAAACGTGAGAAGCAACACGCGGCCGCCCGGGCCGTGTTGGCCCAGTTGGGAAGCGACGCCGAAGGCCCTCTGCTCGGCCTGCTCGAAAGCAACGACCCGAAACTCACGGCCGAGGCCATTCGCGGCCTGGCGCTGATGGACGCCCGGCACGCGGTGGTCTATCTCGTCAGCCCTTTCTTTTTGTCGGACGACGAACACACCCGAGCGGTGGCCGGCGCTGCGTTGAAACGCTTGGTGGGCGCGTTGCCCACGCGTGAAGAAGCCGTCGAACTGTTGCGTCGTCGGGCGGAAGACTATTTCGATCGAGACCGGCGCGTGCGTGGTTCGCTCGACGGTCAGGTCGACATCTGGCATTGGGACGACCAGAAGAAGGAACTTGTCGCCGAAACCTTGTCGGCCGACGCTGCGGCCCGCGCCGTGGCCGCGCGGCTGGCCCGGGAAGCCTATCAGCTGGCGTCCGACGATGCCGCCCTGCGGCAGCTCCACTTGATGACCGCTCTCGAAGAAGCGGCTTACACGAACGGCTTGGACAAACCGCTGCCGGCCGACAATTCGGCTGTTGTCGAGGCCGAGAAGTTCGACGTGCCCGTGCTGCTCGACCTGTATGAAGCGGCGTTGGCGAAGGACCATGTCCCAGCGGCAATCGCTACGGTGCGGATCCTTGGCGAGAAAGGATCGGCCGACACGCTATTGCACGATGGCAACCAGGTCACGCCGCTCGTGTCGGCCACGCGCAATCCCGACCGGCGTTTGCGAATGGCAGCGATCGAGGCCGTGCTCGCGTTGAAGCCCGAGGGCCCGTACCCCGGCAGTAGCCAAGTGCCCGAGGAATTGGCTTTCTTCGCCGCCAGCAGTGGATCGCGGCGGGCGTTGGTAGCCAGTCCCAGTGTGGCCACCGCGCGCACACTGGCCGGTCGCCTGGGCTCGCTCGGCTACGCGGTCGACACCGCGTCCACGGGCCGCGAGTTATTGCGGTTGGCCATGAGTTCGCCCGACTACGAACTGGCCCTGGTCGACGTGGCCTTGGACCAACCGCCCGTGGAGCTGGTATTGCAGACGTTGCGACACGATGCCCGATCGGCCGATCTTCGCGTGGGATTGATCGCCCGAGACGAACAACTGGATCGGGCGAGGAAGATTGCTAAGAAAGAACCGCTCGTGATGGCCTTCCCTCGACCGCACGACGACGACGTTTTGCGTTGGCAGGTCGACCGGCTGTTGACCCTCGCGCCCGCGGAGTTTGTCCCCTTCGACGCTCGGCAGCGACAAGCCACCGCGGCAATGGACTTGCTCGTAGGGCTCAGCCGTGCGGAGCCGTTGTCGCCGCAGCTCGTATCGCTTGAACCGGTCATGTTGGCCGTATTGTTCACACCCAAGCTGAACCTGGGCGCGATCGAAGTGCTGGGGCGGCTGAACTCTCCGAACAGTCAACGGGCACTGGTCGACCTGGCCAGTCAATGGACGCAACCGATCGACGTGCGGCAGGCAGCCGGTAAGGCTTTTTGTGAGAATGTAAAACAACACGGCATTCTGCTGACCGGTCCGGAAATTACCCGACAATACGACCGTTACAACGCCAGCGGAGAAACCGACGCCAAAACCCAACAAGTGTTGGCCGAAATCCTCGACTGCATCGAAGCGGGCGGCAAGGCCGCCGACCAGACCGATGCGAACGCCCCTAAGCAAGACCCCGCTCCCGCTGGTGGTTGACTTTTGAGGCGACCGCAAAACACGGCCTTCATACTTCAGAATTCATTATTCGTCCTTGCCTCGGTTCCGACTTCCGACCTCCGAATTCACATGACCCGTATCCCAACGAACCACAACCAAACCGAAACTGGCCCGCCAATTCCGGGACTGATTGGCTCGGGACCGGCCATGGAGCAAGTCTACCAGCTCACGCGCAAGGTGGCTCAGTCGAATGCCTCCGTGCTTTTGCTGGGTGAAACGGGCACGGGCAAGGAACTGATCGCCAAAGCCATCCACCGCCTCAGCCCCCGGGGAAGCGGTCCGTTCGTGCGAGTCAACTGCGGCGCGCTGGCCGAGAACCTATTGGAAAGCGAACTGTTCGGCCACGTGCGCGGCTCGTTTACCGGGGCCATCGACAACCGCACGGGCCGCTTCGAGGCCGCCCATACGGGCACGGTCTTCCTCGACGAAATCAACTCCACGACCGCCAAGCTCCAGGTGAAACTCCTGCGGGTGTTGCAGGAACACGAGTTCGAACGGGTGGGCGACACGCACACAATCCGTGTCGACACCCGAGTGATCGCCGCCAGCAACCGCGATCTGCTGGAAGAGGTCGAAGCCGGCCGGTTTCGCGAAGACCTTTACTACCGGCTCAATGTGGTGACCATCTACTTGCCGCCACTCCGCGAACGCCACGAAGACATCCCCGAACTGGTCGGCCACTTTCTGAAGATCTACAATCAGCAGAACAACCGCCACGTGCCGCACGTCGCCCGCGAAGCGATGGAGGCCCTGCAGAGCTACGACTGGCCGGGCAACGTGCGGGAGTTGCAGAACTATATCGAGCGAGCCGTCGTGCTGGCTCCCGGCGACGAACTGACCGCCGACTTGCTGCCCGAGGCCGTGCTAGGTCAAAAACCCCGCCGCATCGGCCGGCACCGCAGTGTCGACATGGAAACGCTGGCCGGCGAGTTGGTCGAGCAGGGCGTATCCTCGGCCGGCAGCCAGGCCGACAACCTGCACGCCTCGATCGTCAACCGCGTGGAACGCGAACTGATCGCCCAGGTAATGGCCGTCTGCGACAACGTACAAACCAAAGCCGCCACCCGACTGGGCATCAACCGCAACACGCTGCATAAGAAGCTCAAGGAATACGGCCTGGAACGCGACGGGGCGTGAGAACGACGAAGCGCGAAAAAGTCGTGACCGCTGGTAAGAAGAGATGCGGAGCGAGAACTCCGAGGACAGCCGTCCCAGGGGATGCAACCCCTGGGCTTGGGTTGCGATACCGCTCGTCGCCTTTCAACAACCGAAAACTAACAACTGATCACTGACAACTTTCCCCTACGCTCCCCATGCTCTCCGGTGTCGGCATAATCTGTTTTGCTGCCAGCTATAGTGTGGCCCTGGTGTTGGAAATCACCCGGCTGCTGTTTCGTTCGGGCGTGCGGGGAGCCGTTATGCTGGGGTTCGCCGGGGCGGGGCTGGTTGCGCATACGGCGTTTCTTTACCATCGCGCGGTCGAGGCCGCCGGCTCGCCGCTTTCCAGCGAACAGGACTGGTACTTGCTGGCCGCCTGGGCCTTGGTGGTCGTTTATCTGTACCTGGTCTACTACCATCCACGCGTGCCGTTTGGCCTGTTCTTGTTGCCCTTGGCGCTGGGGCTGATTGCGGCCGGCACGTTCTTCGCCAGCCCTCTGCCGGTCGCCCAGGAACCGGCGTCGCAGGTGTGGGGGTTCATCCACGGCGTGTCGATCCTTTTGGCGACGATCGCCGTGTTGATGGGATTTATGGCCGGGTTGATGTACTTGGGCCAAGCCCGACGCTTGAAAAGAAAACGCCCGCCCTTGCTCGGCCTGCGACTACCCAGCCTCGAATGGCTCGAAAAGCTCAACAGTCGGGCAATTGTCGTGGCGCTGTTGATGGTCGGTGTCGGCGTTGTCTCCGGCATGGTGCTCAACGCGGGCCGCCGTGGCGAGGGAGCCGACTCATTGCCCTGGCACGATCCGGTAGTGCTGGCCACTATCGTAATGTTCTTTTGGCTGCTGATCGCGGTAGTCGTCGGGGCGTTTTATCGACCGGCGCGGATGGGGCGCAAGGTGGCCTATCTCACGCTGGTCAGCTTCGTCTTCCTGACGATCGCTTTGGTTGTCGGCCTGGCGTTGGAATCGGAGCATTGGGAGACAGGGGCTAGGGGTAAGGGGGTAGGGGCTAGGGACGAGCGTTCCTCGTTCCCACGCTTTGCGTGGGAACGCACGTTATCGACGCTTTGCGTCGTAGCCCAGCAACGTCGGCGACCGTGGCCCGCCCACGGACGCGAAGCGTGGGAACCTGAAAACGAGGAACACTCGTCCCTAGCCCCTACCCCCTGGCCCCCAACCCCTGCCGCCCCCTATCCCCCGACGCCTCCTGCTCCCCATCCCGGCCGCCGAGGTGTCGCATGAACGTGCAGGTTGTCGGATGCAGCCATCACGACACGTCGATCGCCATGCGCGAGCGATTGGCATTCAGCCCCGAACAGGCTCGCGAGGCGCTGGACCATTGGCGTCGCGTGTTTCCCCGAGTGGAAGCCGTGCTGCTGTCGACCTGCAATCGAGTAGAAATCTACACGGCCACCGAAAACGCTACGGTTCCCGGTCGCGAACAAATCGCCAACTTCCTGGCACGCTTCCACGAGTTGGATCCACAGCAGGTCGTCGACCACTTGTTCCACCAGCAGGGCGAAGATGCCGTGCGTCACTTGTTCACCGTGGCGTGCAGTCTCGATAGCATGGTCGTCGGCGAGCCGCAGATTCTCGCCCAGGTGAAAGAGGCCTACCAGTTGGCCACTGAGCACGACAACGCCGGCCCGTTGACCCATGCGGCGTTTCAAGCGGCAGTGAAGGTCGCTCGGCGAGTGGCCAACGAAACGGCCATTCACCAGCGTCGGGTAAGCATTCCCAGTGTGGCAGTGGCCGACTTCGCCCGACGGATCTTCGAACGTTTCGACGACAAACACACGGTCGTCCTCGGCGCCGGTGAAATGGCCGAAGAGACGTTGCGATATCTCAAGGCCGAGGGCGCCCATCAGATTACGGTGATCAATCGTAATCTCGGCCGCGCGGCCGAATTGGCCGCGCGATTCTCGGGCCGCGCCGTGCCTTGGGACCTGTTGGACGAAGCCCTGGCCACGGCCGACTTGGTGATCAGTACCACGGGCGCAAAGGAACCGGTCGTCGGGCTGTCGCAGTTTCGGCGAATCGAAAACACCCGGCAAGGCGGTCCGCTGTTCATCCTCGACCTGGCGGTGCCGCGCGACTTCGACCCGGCCATCGGCGACCGGCCCGACGTGTACCTCTATTCGGTCGACGACTTGCAGGCAGCGTGCGATCGCAATCGCCGCCAGCGCGACAAGGAACTCCCCCGGGCGTTGCGAATCGTCGAACAGGAGACGGCCCAATTCATGGCCGACTTACACCATCGGGCGACCGGCCCGGTCATTCAACGACTCCGCGAAGGCTGGCAAAGACCCAAGGAAGACGAACTGAGCCGGCTGTTCAACAAGCTACCGGAGCTCGACACCCACAGCCAGGAAGAAATCCGCCAGGCCTTCGACCGCCTGATCAACAAGCTGCTACACCCTCCGCTAGACGCCCTGCGCGACGAATCGCGCCACGGCATCCCCGACCGGCTGCTCGAAGCCCTGGCGCGGCTGTTTCAGTTGAAAGACTGAAAAAAAGCTGAGAGCGGAAAGTCGACGGAGAGGTACCCGAGGACTCAAGGTAAGTCTCCTGGGTTTTCCCATTTTGAAGAACGGCTTCCGCCGATATCTCCAGGCAACTTGAACTCGCACGTCACTCTAAACACCCCATCTTGACGACAGCCTTCGCCGAAGACCGTGTTACAACTTGCCTCTCGCCAGTTCTGACGCAATTCGACTGTGGCTCGTCCCCCACTCGACCGATACCTGTTGTGTGCGCGCCGTTGTGTTGCGGTCGCCACAGAATAGGGGGGATGCCGCATGGGGCGCCAAGCAGCCCGTTGTGGCAAATCGCCGCCTCCCGCAGGCGTGCTACAAGGGACTATACGTGAACGCCGGAATGCTTTGCCGCCTATGGCTATCAAAACAAAGCGACAAAACCACTGCCGGCGTACTTTCGTCTGGGCCCCGGTATCGTTGCGTCGGCGCGCCGACGACGCTGCGCAGGCCTACTCGGGTGATTCGCCATCGCTTGCCAACGAACCTCGCCCACCCTGGCTTGTGCCCTTGCTAGTGCTGCTAAGTGGCACCCTGCTATTGTGTTACACCAACGCCGATGTGGCCCTTTCTTCGCTCTTCTACGGTGGCACCGAGGCCGAATGGCCCAATCTGGATGCCCAGCCATTCGTCACCCTCTACTATGTCGGATTGCTCCCGGGGCTGGTGATGGGAACGGCCGGGCTGCTCGTCTGGCTGTTGAGCCCCTTCTCGTCCTGGCTGCGCCGGTATCGCCAGCCGGGCATGTTTCTGGCGTTGATGCTGATCATCGGACCCGGCCTCCTGGTCAACTGCGTGTTCAAACCATGCTGGGCGCGTCCGCGTCCGCATCAGATTGAAGCCTTTGGAGGACCGCTCAGCTACCAGACCCTGACCCAGACGGGAGCCAGTCCCCAGGCTCGATCGTTTCCTTCCGGCCACGCCTCGATGGGATTCTACCTGATGGCCCCAGGATTCCTGCTTTTCCGACGACGTCAGCGGCTCGCGCGGCTTTTCCTCTGGCTTGGTGTCGCCGGAGGGTGCGTGATGGGACTCACCCGGGTGGTACAGGGACGCCACTTCGCCAGCGATGTGCTCTGGTCGGCCGGACTGGTCTATTTCACCGGGTTCGCCCTATACCTGCTGCTTCAGCCGGGTAAGACACGCCCAGCCGTTCCCGCCGCCGAAGATTCCTCGGACGAGAACGCGGACATCGTACGCCTGGACAACGCTGCCTGCGAAAGCCGGCCACACGGCCAACGCCGCGCGGCCTAATTGCCGGGCAGAAAGCAGTTCTCGTAGGGGGCGACTGCGGTGCATGCCCCCCCGATCGCCCCAAACGCCCAGGCACAGATTTTGTTGCAGCCAGCGCGGTAAGCAACTAGCATGGTACTTGGTGGAATCCGAAGTACTTGCAGAATGCCCTCTTCCGGGGTCTTAGGAAGGTATTTGATGAACCGCCGTTGTCGATCCATCAAAATCGTAGCCGTATTGGTTTTCTCGGCCGCACTCTCCGGCGGTCTGGCGACGGCAGCCCCGATCGCCTTCCCTGGCACGGGAACCGGATATGTGTACGCCGAAGACTTCAACGAGGCCCTCGGCGAGGAATGGTCGGTCGACGGTTGGCTGACGACCGATCTCTTCGCGGGTGGAGCAACCCAGGTAACCAAAAACGGAAGCGGTACAGGGTATGTGTCTCCTTCTTCCCCTTCGAGCTTGACATACTCTGATGCCAACTTCCCCCTTTCTGCTATCAAGCCTGCCGAAAGTTTCGCCGACTACGGTTTCTCCGGTCAGTGGCTGATCAACAAAGGCCGCGCCGAAGACAACGGCACCGCGACTGCCAAGCTTGAGTTCAACAACCTGCCCGAGCACACGAGCATCGATATCGACCTACTGTTGGCCGTGGGCGATTCGATCGACGGTGGCACAGAAAGCTCCCATGCCGACGGTCCAAAGACAATTACCGTCAAGGTCGACGGCCAGACAATCTTCGATTTCTTCTTTTCCGCAGGCGGTACCAACCTTAGCGGCGACGGTGTCGTTAAACTGATCAGCGGCGGCAATCTCAACAGCTACTACCGCGAGCAATGGAACGACAACAGCGGTGCCGGTCCAAGCGACGAGAACGATCGTTCGATGACGAGTTGGACCGGTGACACGGCCTACGACATGTCGGGCTACACCGGTTTCACGGAGATTGCCCATACGTCGGACCAATTGACCATCGAGTTCATCCACAACATGTCGAGTTCGTACACCGACGAGTATCAGGCCCTCGACAATCTCTCGGTGACACTCAACGGCGTGGCCGTGCCCGAGCCGTCGACCGTCGTACTCCTTGCGGTCGGCGTTCTATTAGGCAGCCTGACAGCCGTACGCCGCAAACGCTAGCAAAAACGGGGTCAACTCTTGACACTTGACACATGCGGCGGTGTGCCGCATGTGTCAAGTGTCAAGAGTTGACCCCAATCACCCTCTCGTCCAGCGAACGCCGACGCCGCTAGGCATTTGCCGGCCATCGGCCGTGCGGAGGGTCAACGCGTCTGCCGTCAGGTGACCCTCGGCCTCGCCCTCACTGCCCAACGCCTCGCGGACCATGGCCTGCAAACGCTCGGGTCCAAAGCCGGGCGTGTGGCACGTGAGCAACAAGAAGCAACGGTCGTCGGCCGTTAGTTCAGCGCACATGGCCAACAAGCGCGGGAGGTGCTTTGCCAGCCGCCACACCTCGCCACGTCGACCGTGGCCGTAACTGGGCGGGTCGAGAATCACGGCCTGATAGCGATTGCCCCGCTTGAGTTCGCGTTTGACGAACTTTACGGCGTCTTCGGCAATCCAGCGAATGGGTCGCTCGGCTAGGCCGGAAAGTCCGGCGTTTTGGCGTGCCCAAGCGACGATGTTGCCGGCCGCGTCGACGTGGACCACTTCGGCCCCGGCCGCCGCGGCAGCCAACGTGCTCCCACCGGTGTAGCCGAAAAGGTTCAGCACCGAAAAGGGAACGCGGCTATTTTCCTCAACGCCATTTTCCGCAATGCAGTTCGCCACCTGCTCGGCAATCCAATTCCAGTTGTCGGCCTGCTCGGGAAACAACCCCACTTGGCCGGCTGGCGTGGGTTTTAGAACGAAGGTGGTTTGCCCGTGGGCAATGGTCCACGGCTCGGGCAATGCCTCGACGCCCCGCCACTCGCCGGAGTCGTCGTCGCTTCGTTCGAAGCGCAGCGTCGCTTGTTGCCACACGTCGGGCACAGCACAGGGGATACGTTCGACAGCCGGACACGGGCGGCCGACCACAACACGGCCGAACCGTTCCAACCGCCGGCCGTTGCCGAAATCGAGGAGTTGATAGTCTTCCGTGGAGAACACGAGGAGTCCGTTGCAAGTCACAAAGGGGTCAACTCTTGACACTTGACACATGTGGCACGCCGCCACATGTGTCAAGTGTCAAGAGTTGACCCCATCTTTCGCCCAGCCCCTCTCCCCAGCGAGGAGAGGGGAGGTGAAATCTTCGTCCGACATGCCGCTATTCTACCGCATTAGACTTCCTTCCACACCCCTTGTATCGGTGCGGGGAAGTAGCCGTTGGCGTCAGCCTTGACCGGCGGGGGGCTATCGTAATCCATTTCGTCAAGGTAATCGCAGAACTGGAAGTCGGAGTTGACGATCTCGTCCCAGGTGACGATCTGGTTCGTGTGAACCGCGGCCCGGCCCAGCAGAGCGGCGTAGTCGGCGTAAACGGCCCGTTTCGCTTCGTTATGCGGCTTGTCGTTACGGATGCTGTCGATGAAATGGATCCACTCGTAGTCCCACGGCGTATGGGCGTCGGGCGTCGGCGACCATTCGATATTGTCCTTGGCGATCCGCTGGTCTTTGAACATGTGGACGGTGGCCTTGTGGACGTTGCCGGAAAACTGCCCAGCCTTCTTCGAGCAATGAACGAACGTGGCGAAGTCGGTGTAGCCTTTCAGCGCGCGGCGGAAACCGCAAAATGCCTTCTTACCGTTGGGGAACGTGAATTCCATGGCGTAGGTGTCGACATTCTGGCCATGATCGTCGCAGCCCACCTCGCGACCGCCCATGCCGTGGCAAGAGACGGGCCAAGAGTCCATCAGCCAGCAGCACTCGTCGATCTGGTGGATCAGGTTATCGACCATGTGTCCGCTGCCGACCCATAGCAGGTTGATTTTGCCAAACTGGAGTTGGTCCATCAAATTGTTCGACTTCTCGCCCATGCTTCCCATCCACCGTCGCCCAGTAAGGCGGTTGGCGCAGATGTAGGAAAGCTCGCCCATGGCACCGCTGTTGATCTTGTCGATCAGCGCCGCCCGGGCGGGCGAGTGACGGCATTGCAGACCGGCCGCAATCTTCACACCCTTCTTCTCCGCTTCTTCGCCCGCTCGAAGCATCCGCTTCAGTCCGCCCGGATCGGGAGCAAAGGGTTTTTCCATGAAGACGTTGATACCCTTGCTCACGGCGTACTCGACGTGCAACGGGCGGATGTAAGACCGCGTCGTGCACAGCGCGATGTCGCCAGGCCGAAGCACGTCGATCGCTTTGCGGTAGGCGTCGAAGCCGATGAACTTGCGGTCCTCAGGAACGTCGGCCTGATCCCCGAACTGTTGCTTGAGTGCCTTCAGCCGAAGATTCATAAGGTTGTCGTTGAGATCGGCCGCCGCGTAGAGCTTGATCGGCCCTTGGTCGCGTACGCTCAGGGCGTTGGCCACGGCGCCGGCTCCGCGCCCGCCGCAGCCGATCAGCGAGAGCCGGATGGTGTTGTCTTCGGCGGCGTGAACTCGCGGGACGGCAAGCCCGGCCAGCGTGACCCCCGCGGCAGCCGTGCTGCTGTGTTTGACGAAATTGCGACGTGTCACCTGGCTATCGGACGGACGTGTCATGGCATGATCCTCTCTGGAGCGTCGAGACCTTTGAGGTGGGGAAAAAGACGTTTGCGTACGTCTCAACCGTACCCGGGCCATTCTACTGCCGGCAGATGGAGAATGCAAAATACATCCAGTGCTGGTTATCTCTCGACGCCGACATGCTGATTAGCGCCCTGGTTCCCAAGCTCCAGCTTGGGAACCCCACTCCGCTTCGCTGAACGTATCAGACGTCTTCCGTTTCGATGAGTTTCACGAAGCACAGCTTCCAGCCCGAATTTCTCACGGGGCGGCAGGGCCGCCAGCCAAACGGGGTTGCCGCACCCAGGCAATCCCTCGCTCCCGTTGGTCGCTAGTCTTCGTGAAAAACTTAACGATCTTTGAGGTTGGTGATACAGAAAGACAGGATGGGTAGCCGTGTGGAACGCGTTGGGTTCGCGCGGAAACGCGGGAAGGTCGTCGCTCGGTAACGTTGCGGATCAGGCGCGGCTATTCGCCGTCGCCTGCATCCGGCTTGTTAGGAACTGAGTCCTCCCTCTCCCGTGCAAGTGTTGTATTCAATACACACTGAAAGGTCTGAAGCTTGAGCAGTGTCTTACGTGGCGCAGTCCAATCATAGATTTCAGCAAGTTCCTCAGAGGTAAAACACCCCGCATCCCGCAGAAACTTCAGCAAAGAGGAACGCCCCGTCTTGGTTGCGATATCCAACGGAGTTCTGCCAAGACTGTCCAAGGGGTTTAGGTGTGCTCCACGACGGACCAATAGCACGACCGTCCCCTTCTGGTTGTTATTCAGAGCCCAATGCAGGGGCGTTTCACCCTGGTGACCTCTCTGGTTTATGTCTGCACCATTCCCCAAGAGGAAGGACACGGCGGTCTCTCTACCGTTCATCGCCGCGTAATGCAGCGGTGCCCAACCGTAGTTATCGGCAAGGTTAACATTGGCTCCTTGCTTAACCAATACCTCCACCAGTTCGTGATGGCCATACCGAATGGCCCGCTGCAGGGGAGTCCAGCCCTGCTTTCCAACCGGAAGATTGATCTGCTCCTGGCTTCCGTCGAGAAGCTGAACGACCCTCGTTACGTCACCGTTCTCGATTGCTGCGGTAAATGCCGGCAGCGCGGTTGGCTTAGCAACAGAGATATCTTTCCGGTGATACTGATCGGACGCATGTGTAGCACAGGCCAAAACGAAGACCGACACAACGATTGCAGCAAAGCCGGAACGGCCGTTTAGAGTATTGGTTGTCATTCGTTGCTCCTAACTTGTTTTTAGAGCGATCCGTGTATTACCCGTAGGCGGCAAGTTTGCAGCCTAACTCGCAGGCTAAAACCTGCCGTAACTCCAATTGTAGCAGTCGCTTGTTTTCCTGTCACGCGTTTATCCTCTTGGGGCGATTGATCTGGATCGCCGATTAGGTGAGCAGGACAATCACGCCTACGACGGCCGACAACACGGCAAAAATCGCCAACAAGAACCAAAGCGTGTTCCCACGCTTTCGCGAGCATGTCCGACAGAGCGTCACCGACACAAGACGCGTCCTCTGCCCCCAGCTAGTACGCCTTCCATGAAATTGTTTCCGGTGGTATAAGCACCGGCATGAAGGAACACATTGTACGCCTCAAGGACGAGGCCCGACAGCATTTGCAGGAGTTGGTGCATACCGGCACGCGATCCGTGCGTGTGGTTCGGCGTGCCTTGATTCTGCTGAAATCAGATGAAGGATTCACGGATGAGGAGATTGCCGAACACGTTGGTTGCACGGATCGAACTGTTCGCAGTATGCGTAAACGGTTCTGTACCGGGAGTTTAGAGGAAGCGTTGTACGACGCCCCTCGATCCGGTGCTCCGCCCACGTTTACGCCACGGCAGAAGCAGCAAGTCGTGGCGTTGGCTTGCAGCGATCCGCCGGAGGGCCGCGTCCGCTGGACGCTGGAACTACTCTGCGTGCACGCCGTGAAACGAGGCTTCGTCGATTCGATCAGCAAGAGCGAGGTTGCGTTGTGGCTGAAAGAGCACGACATGAAGCCATGGCGAAAAAAACATGGTGCATTCCGAGACTCACCGAAGAGTTTCGCGACAGAATGGAGGACGTCCTCGACCAGTATGAAAAGGCGTTCAACCCGAGAGAACCGTTGATTTGCATGGACGAGCAGCCGTATCAACTCCTGGACGATACGTGTCCCTTCAAGCCTGCCGTACCAGGCAAGGCGGCTAAGCAGGACTACGAGTATCGTCGTTGCGGCACGTGCAGTATCTTTGTCGCCGTTGAGCCGAAAGGTGGCAAACGCTTCGTCCAGGCTCGGCGTCATCGCAAACGGGCCGATTTCGCACGATTCGTGCGTGATCTGCTTCAGCGTTATCCCAAGGCTCGTCGGATTCATTTGGTTCTCGACAACCTCAACACGCACAACGAAAAGTCCCTCATCGAAACGTTTGACGCCACGAAAGCGAAGCAATCTCTGCGACGCATCGTATGGCACTACACACCCAAGCACGCCAGTTGGCTGAACATGGCAGAAATTGAAATCTCCGTGTTGACCAAGCAATGCCTCGGGCGACGGATTCCTACAATCGAAGAAGTTCAACGTCATGCGGCGACTTGGGCCCGCGACCGAAATCGCCGCAAAGCCATAATCGACTGGACCTTCAATAACAACGACGCCCGCCGAGTGTTCCCGGAACTATACCGGAAGAAACTTGCTGGATGACGTACTAGTTGCAGGCCCATCTGGTTCAGATCGTGTAATTTGAACCGATTCTCCACGTCGGATTTCGTCACCGCATTGCTCACACCGCATGAAGATTGTCCTCCATTTTTTCAACTAACGCCTGAACTAACCTTCAAATTGAGCCGCTGGTGGCGGGTCACGTGTACGTTCCAGTTCGTTGTCAATACCTTTCCTCTTTGTGCCTCTTGTGATCAAGTAGCATTGCGACCAAGTGGCATACTGTCAGGAGCGGCAGAAACAGGATTCTGGCGAGCAAGTCTATCGTCGGTTCCACGCTGATGTTCCCAATGACTTCAGAAAGTCCGACACAGATCAGCATCAAGGGGACAAATACGAAAACATTGCCCAATTCGAGGATACTGCCAGCACGGCGACCGCGAGAAAGAATCGCCAACTCAGAATGACTGCACCAACCTTGGAGCGCGAAACTACAAAGAGACAGATCACCAAACAGAGCAAGGCAATGTTGATTACGAGAGGAACGGCGCGGAAAACAGACAGATCAAAGGACGACGTGGAACAGGAAAAATAGGGAACGGGAAACCCCACTGTCTCGTGGAGGCCCTTAACATCGTCACATCCCCTGACAAAGGGAACCACGTTCAATAAGACGACTAGCGAGGCAACGCGGAAAAGTGTCCTGAGTGACTTCATCATTCTTGGGTTCTAACGACTGCGTTGTGCGGCTGGACCCAACGCCGGGTGGCGGAAGTAGACTTTGCTTTCAAAAGGCGCGAGCCACCGCCACTCCGGTGCATGGCGTGGTTCGTCCGTTTCCGTTTTTGTCGTTGGATTGAATCTCGCTCGAAGAATGTTCACCTGACTATCCCAAAATGAAGTAGTATCGGCAACACAAGTAGAAAGAAAACGGTTGTAATCGTAAAAAGACCGGTGACAACCATTACCGCCGAGACCGTCTTTTGAGTCGCAGTCTCCAGAATCTTGGCAAACCAAATTGGGGAGAATAAACCATTGATGAGCATTGCAGCTGCAAACAGGCCGATCGCGAAAATGAAGTCATGCAGTACGATACGCACAAGAAAATCTCCCCACGTATTCCCATCAAGGAAGGTCTGCACGATCCACCACATCCATACCGACATGGCTCCCAAACAAACTGCGATGAAGACAATGGCAATTTGATCAGTTAAAGAATTAACCGGATACAATTCGTCACTGTTGGTAGTCGCTTGATTGCATTTAGGGCCGCGTTCACTCAACATATCAATTCTTGTGGAATCCAAAGGACGAACTTATTTTCAGAATGATCCACGTATTATCCGTAGGCGAAAAGTCTGCAGCCTGACTCGCAAGCCAAAACTCGCTGCAACTTCAATTGTAACAGTCACTTGTTTACCTGTCACGCGTTCTTCCGCGTGATAGGATGTTTACGCCTATCGCTTGCCGTCGCAGCTAGGAAAGACGCCTTCGTTAGCGCTGTTTGCGGCGCGTCGAACGCGGCCGGTACGGAGGCCGGCGGCAAGCGAGAATTGGGACAAGTCGATTCCATCGCCGTATCAAGGCGACGGTCGGGAAAAAACACTGACTTAGCGCCCTGGTTCCCAAGTTCCAGCTTGGGAACCCCGCTCCGCTTCGCGGAATGTGCCGAACGCTCTCCGTTTCAGCGAGTTCGACGAATCAGAGAGGCTGTGAAAAAATCGGCCACTCCCGACCAAGGCCACGGACCGTAGAGACGATTGCCACGAAAAGTCACAAAAAGAGACTTCTGCCAGCGGGCTTCCCTCGACAACCAAACAGGCATGTAACCGCCTGTTTTCGTGCCTTTTCGTGTTTTTCGTGGCAATAGGAAGTGTCGAATAGGAGAAACGGTTCGACTGCGGCAAACCATTCCATCGATCCTGTCAATCCTGTTCATCCTGTCAAAAAAAACAATTTCTTCACAGCCTCAGAGCTTCTGGGAAGTGCGTTCCCAAGCTGGAGCTTGGGAACGAGAATACGTGCTGACTTCGGCTTCGAGGGGCCGTAGGGCTTGTGAAAGAACGTTGGTGCGTATGCCCCCTAGCCCCCGACCCCTCTCCCCGGCGGGGAGAGGGGAGGTGTCTTTTAATGCCGGCGGCGGCCGGTTTTGCGGTGTGGGCGGTAGCCGGCTGCTGTCTTTTTCTTGTCAGTCGCCTGGGTGGCCGAGGGTTTTTCGCCCCTGATGGGCCGCCGGCCTTGCTTGCGCCGGCGCAGTTCGCGCGGCGGTTGCGACGGCACTAAGCAGTTGGGCCCCGAACCGATCAAGTCCATTCGCCCGGCCTGTTCCAGCGCGCGGCATACGTCGTCGTAGTTCTCCGGTTTCCAGTATTGCAGCAAGGCGCGTTGCAGCCGTCGTTCGCGGGCGCCTTTGGCCACGTAAACCGGTTTCTCAGAAATCGGGTCGATGCCCGTGTGATACATGCACGTGGCCAGGTCCATCGGCGCCGGGATGAAGTCTTGCACTTTGTCGGGTCGATAGCCCGACTTCTTCAAGAATTGGGCCAAGTGAATCATCGCCCGCAAGTCGCTACCCGGGTGCCCGGCAATGAAGTAGGGCACCAGGTATTGCTGTTTGCCGGCCTTGTCGCATGCTCGATGAAACGCCCGATCGAACGCCTCGAACTCCTCGATCGGCGGTTTCTTCATCAGCCGAAGCACCTCGGGGTCGCTGTGCTCGGGCGCTACTTTCAGCAATCCGCCCGTGTGATGTGTGGTCAACTCGTCGACATACTTGCGGCTGTGTCGGGCCAGATCCATGCGAACGCCGGAAGCCACTAGCACCTTTTTGACGCCCGGCTCCTCGCGGGCGGCCTTCATCAGTTCGATGATCGGGCCGTGATCGGTATTCAACAGCGCGCAGATCTGTGGGTGGATGCAGCTTAGCCGCCGGCATTGAGCGCGTACTTCCGGCCGACTACAGTTCATCCGATACATGTTGGCCGTCGGGCCGCCAATATCGCTCACCACGCCTTTGAACTCCGGGTCGTCTACCATGTGCCGCAATTCGGTCAACACCGATGCCTGACTGCGACTTTGGATCACACGTCCTTCGTGCGACGTGATCGAACAGAACGCGCAGCCGCCGAAACAACCGCGGACAATCTGCACCGAAGTCTTGACGACCTCGAACGCCGGGATTTTGCTTTGCCCGTAGCTGGGATGGGGACGCCGGGCAAACGGCAGTCCGTAGACGCGGTCCATGTCAGCTTCGGCCAACGGAAAGGCCGGCGGATTGACCACCACGGCCTCGCGTCCATGAAACTGCACGAGCCGTCGGGCGTTAAACGGATTTGTCTCGCGGTAAGCCGTTCGCGTCATCCGAGCGAACGCGAGCGGATCGGTCGCGACGTCTTCGTAGCTCGGCAACACGACGGTATCTTCATCTTTTTTCTCTCGCCCCTCGTCCCTCGCCCCTCGTCTCTCAATCTCCGCTTCGCTCGCCCCCAGGCGATAGGCCACGCCACGGATGTCTCGAAGCTGCTCGACGGTCTGCCCCTCGGCCAGCCGCCGCACGATTTCGACCAACGGCCGCTCGCCCATGCCGTAGACCAACAGGTCGGCCTTCGAATCGAGGAGGATCGAGCGACGGACCTTATCGCTCCAGTAGTCGTAATGGGCGATGCGTCGAAGGCTTGCCTCCACGCCACCTGTCACCACGGGCACGCCCCGATAGGCTTCGCGAGCGCGTTGGCAGTAGGCCAACGTGGCTCGATCCGGTCGCTGTCGGGGGCGCCCGTCGGGACTGTAGGCGTCGTCGTTGCGCACCTTGCGGTTGGCCGTATAGTGGTTCAACATCGAGTCCATGTTGCCCGCGCTGATGGCAAAACACAGACGCGGTCGTCCGAACGTGCGCCACGGTTCGCAACTGTGCCAGTCGGGCTGGGCGAGGATGGCCACCCGATAACCCTCAGCCTCTAACAAGCGTCCTAACAGAGCCATGGCGAAGCTCGGGTGGTCGACGTAGGCGTCGCCCGTGACGAACACCACATCGACCACGTCCCACCCTCGTGCGGCGACCTCCCGAGCCGTCATAGGCAGGAACCGCTCGGCTTCATTACGATTTCGGCGACGAGCGGACGATGAGCGGTTCATCTCGGAAACTTTCAAGGAGGTACCAAACACCCCCAGACGGGCTTTGGCATGGTATTGATTTCTGCGAAGCTGCCGGCGGCCTTTCTTGCGACAACTTCACTATTTTACCCGGCCGGAGGTACCTGGGTACACCATCGGTTGCCGGACGATGCTGCTCGTGCCAAAAACGGCACCCGACAATTCGACTAAGCGCGTCATGCGGCACAACCGATAACCCCGAACAGCGGAAGAAGTGTGCAGCCCGGGTGAGGTGTGTATGAACATCATGGAGATCGTCTCCGGCAAGCGGGTCAACAGCGCGATCATTCACCCGTTGTTGTTGACACGCGAACTGGCACGCCGGGGGCATCGAGTGACGTTGGTCTGCCGGCCCGGGGCCTGGATCGGCGATCAGGTGGCCGAGGATCCCGTCGAGGTGATCCGTTGCGAGTTAACCCGTTGGCCGACCGACGAACTGCGACGCATTGCCCAGGTGATTCGGCAGCAGGAAATCGACGTCGTTCACACCCACATGAGTCGCGCCCACGCTTTTGGGGTGTTGCTGCGCTGGTTCGCTCGCACGCCATCGGTCGCCACGGCCCAATCGCGTCATGTGCAGTTGCACTGGATGTTCAACGATCGGGTGATCGCCGTTTCCGACGCCACGCGACGCTATCACGCCACGTACAACCTGGTTCGCGACGACCGGATCGTAACCATCCCCAACTTCGTCGGCGATCGGCCACGGAATGTCCGAGCCGAGGTTGCTCGCGAAGAAACCCGCCGCGAATTGCAGCTTGCCAACGATGCGATTGTGCTCGGAATGTTGGGCGAGAGGACGTTTGCCCATGGTTTGCAGCACTTGGTCCGAGCGTTGCCGCGAATTGTCCAGGCCGCTCCTCGGGCGTCGTTGGTTGTGATCGGGCAGAAGACGGTCGACGACCAAACCAGCGAGGTTCACACGATGGCCGCCAAGCTGGGTGTGGCCGATCGGCTCGTTTGGACCGCGCCGCCGAGCGATTTGTCGGCACTGCTAGCAGCGTTGGACCTGTTTGTGATGCCCTCGGCGAACGAGGTCCAGCCACTAGCCTTGCTCGAAGCGATGGCCGCAGGCCTTCCGGTCGTGACGACCTCGGCGGCCGGAATGGCCGAGTATGTGGACCACGGACGAACCGGTCTGCTGGTACGTCCGGACGACAGCGAGGTCCTGGCCAAGACGATTGTGAGCCTCATCGAGGACGACAACCTCCGCATCCGCTTGGGTGCCGAAGCTCGAAAACACTTCCGTCGGCGTTTTTCGCCCGAGACCGTTGTGCCGGCCATCGAGGGGGTGTTCGAGGATGTCGCCAGCCAACGCCGGGCGGCGTAAGGCTGTGGCCATCGCGGTTGTCGCGAAAAACCTATTGGGGCGAGATGTGTCACGGGTCTATAATCCGGCCCTCTGATGCGATTTGCCCGCCGTATCCCATTGAGAATCTGAAATGGATGCCCCCAGCATGAGTACACTGCCAGCAGAAATCGCCGCTTCCCCTCGATTTCTGATTGTGCGTCTGAGTGCCGTGGGCGATGTGATTCAGGGAATGCCGCTGGCGTGTGCGCTGCGCGATCGTTTTCCCGAATCGCAGATCGGTTGGGTGGTCGAAGCCCGGGCGGCCACGTTGTTGCGCGGACATTCGGCGATCGACGAGTTGATCGAACTGCCACGAGGCTGGCTCAAATCGGCTCGCACGGTGTGGCAACTCCGCCAACGGTTGCGTGCCCTGCGACCGGATGTCGTCTTCGAAGCCCAAGGGCTGACGAAATCGGCCATCGTCGCCCGGCTTTCCGGGGCCCAGCGGCGGATCGGTTTCGGTGCTCCCTGGGGACGCGAACTGAGCGGCTGGCTGAACACCGAAACGGTCGACACGACCGATGTGGAGCACGTCATCGACCGCAACCTGGCCCTGCTGCGGCCGTTGGACATTGCCGCGCCCAAGGTGGAGTTTCGTGTGCCACTCGGCGCCCGCGATCGGACGGCCGTGAAACGAATGATCCACGAGTGCGGGGTGGTCGACGGGTTTGCAATTGCCAACTCAGGCGCCGCTTGGGCCTCGAAGCTTTGGCCCAACGACCGTTACGCGACCGTCGCCGCATGGCTGGGACAACACCACGGCTTGCCGACGCTGGTCACCTACGGCGGCGCTGCCGAACGGATGGCGGCCGAGCAGATCGTGGCCGGCGCCCAGGGCCACGCCCGACTGGCCCCGCCGACCTCGTTGACCGAACTGGCCGCGCTGGCCCAACGGGCAAAGCTGTTTATCGGCAGCGATACGGGCCCATTACACTTGGCAGCCGCCGTGGGCACACCGTGTATCGGGCTCTACGGCCCTTGGCCGGCCGAGCGGCACGGCCCCTACGGACCGCAGCATATCGCGATTCAGAAGATGATATTCGACGGCCCCACCCATCGGCGCCGCCACGCTTCGCCAAAGTACATGGAGGCCATCCAGGTCGACGACGTTTGTGAAGCTTGCGCGCAGATCCTTCAGCGCTCGGATCGCGAAGCAGCCTAGGTTTATGATTGGGGATTTCTGATTTGCAGGCCGCTTGCGGCTTCGCCGTCGCGCGCAGCGATGCCCCAACTCCGCCGCCCCTTTATCCGTCAAGCCGCCGGCTTGGTCTTGGCTTGATACAGATACGGATTCATCGACGGATCGTTGTACATCTTGAACTGCCGGTAGACCTTCAATAGCTTGCGTCCGGCGGCGATGTCGTGCAGCAGATGGTCCAACGAGGTGGCCAAGTCGGCCCGTTGCTCGTAGATGACCTCCAGCCGCTGCTTGGCCTTTTGGCGATGTTGCTCGGAAGCATCGAGCCGGGCGGCCTGCTCTTCCATGTGATAGATCCGCAGCGAGATGATCGAAAGCCGGTCGATCACGCTGCCCGGGGTCTCGCTGTTGAGTTGGGCATCGGCAGCCGGCTGGACTTCGAGTTCGACGAGCCGCTGGATTAGGGCGTCGTCGAGCTGCTCGATCAGGTCGTTTCGCCGCTGGTTAAACGCGTCGATGTCGCGCTTTACCTGGGCCAAATCGGCGTCGGCGACGTCGGGGCTTCGGGCAATGTCTTCGCGATGCCAAAGCCGATAGTTCTGTTCGTGCTGGCGACACACGAGTTCGAGCAGATCCTCGTAGGGATTATCGACCTCCTCGTAACGGTGCCAGCGTTCGACAGTCGAATGATGGAGCTGAATGACAGCATCAACATCGAGCATGGGAGGGACCTCACGAATGGGCGGGAAGACAGACGGCAAACTGCGCTGCGGGAGAATAGCGGCCTGCCACGATCGTGGCAAGACGAATAATTTGGGGAATTCTCTTGCTTTTCTCCCATTTCTCTCGTTCCCACGCTTCGCGTGGGGACGCACGCTCCGACGCTTCGCGTCGCGAATGGCCAACAAAGGCGTCGGTTCGCCCAGCCAGGACGCGAAGCATCCGACACTTAGGTTCCCACGCGAAGCATGGGAACCAGGGAAGTCCTAGTCCAACTCGACCACCTCCTGATACTCCGGCACGGTCACGTTCCAGCCCATCTTTTCGCGGATGTGGGCGGCCAGGGCCAGCGATTCCTCTTCTTCACCATGCGTAAGGAAAAGGTGCTCGGGTGGGTTCTGGAAGTAGCTCAGCCATCGCAGCAAGCCCGAGCGGTCGGCGTGGCCCGAGACTCCGTGGATCTGCGAGACCGCCGCGCGGACCGGGTGCATGCGACCGTGGATACGGACTTCCGGGCTGCCGTCGAGAATCTGGCGGCCGAGTGTACCGTGGGCCTGGTAGCCGACGAACAGCAGGGTGTTTTCCGCGTGCGTGATGTATCGCGCGAGATGGTGCTTGATGCGGCCCGCGTTGCACATGCCCGAGGTAGCCATGATGATGGCCGGACCCTTCTGCCGATTGATCTCTTTCGACTGTTGCGGTGTGCGAACCATCTTCAGCCCAGGGAAATTCAGCGGCCAGGCGCCCGAGTCGATCACCTCCCAAGCCTCCAGATCGAACAGCTCGCGGTGGCGACGAAACACTTCGGTAACGTCGGCCGCCATGGGGCTGTCGAGGAACACGGGCAGCAGGGGAATGCGTTCTAAAGCCCGCAGCCGGCTCAGGTGGTAAACGATTTCTTGCGCTCGCTCGATGGCGAAGATCGGCACGATGACCTTACCGCCCTGCTCAACCGTACGGTGGATCACGGCGGCCAATTGCGACTCGGCGTCGCCGGCCGCTTCGTGGTTGCGGTTGCCATAGGTCGACTCCATGACGACGAAGTCGGCATCGGCGAAGACCGTCGGGTCGCGGACGATCGGGCGTCCCCATTGGCCGATGTCGCCCGAGAAAAGCACCCGGCGCGGGCGGCCGTTGTCGGTCAGCCTTAGCTCGATCATGGCCGAGCCGAGGATGTGGCCCGCGTCGTGAAACATGGCTGAAAGATGGTCGTTGATTTGTACGGCTCCGCCATAGTCGACCGTCTTCAACAGCGGCAGCGTACGTTCCACATCTTTGAGCGTGTACAGAGGTTTTTCGGGGTGGGCACCGCGGCGGCCCTCCTTGCGGTGACGCTTTTTCTTGAAGGCCGCGTCTTCCGCCTGAATCTCGGCCGAGTCGCGGAGGATCAATTCGACCAAGTCGGCCGAAGCGCTCGTCGTGACGATCGGGCTACGAAACCCTTCTTGAACCAACCGGGGCGACAGCCCGCAGTGATCCAGATGGGCATGGGTGAGAAACAGGGCGTCGAGATCGCGCACCCGAACCGGGCTCGGGGCCCAGTTCCGCGATTGGTGCTCGCGCTCCTGGAACATGCCGCAGTCGATCAGCACCCGGGCCCCGTCGGCCTCGACATAGTAACGCGACCCGGTCACTTGCCGGGTAGCACCGAGGAATTGCAGTTTCACGTGGCGGGTTCCTTCGGCCGGTTGAAACGACTGGATGGCAATAGACAGCGGCCGCATTCTATATTACGCACGCCACCGTCCGGGGGTTCACCTTTCCCAGGCTGCCAATTCTACCCCACTAAGTCGAGCAACGTTCCCACAACCGCAGGCTGCGTAGCATTGGTCGGCGAAGCGTTGACCGTATAGGTATTGGACGTGCGAGTGGCGGTGTTGGCAACTGTCGGTACCGCTACTGTTGGCGGCGGGGCGATTGTCGAGCCATCCGGCAACGTACTTGGGGACGATTCGGCGGGAGACGACACTGTCGGCGAACTGGAAGAATCGGCCGAGGCTGTGGTGGTCTCGCTCTCGTCGGGCGAATCGCCCAGCGTCTCGGGCTGATCGGTTGATGACGTCTCGGCGGTCGAGGTGGTTTGCCCGTCGGCCCCGGCCTCACTTGCTTCCCGTCGAGCCGATTGGGCTTCGACCTGTTGCTCGCGGATTTCCTGCCGGGCGTTGGCCTCCATTTGTGTGGCGGCCGCCGCCACGCGACGATCCTGGCCCGAGGGATCGGCCGGGGCCTGGGCCGCGGCGCGAATGACCTGGGCCTTGCGAATTGTGGCCTCGGGATCGCCAGAAACGGGCGAAGTGTCGATATTCACCTCGCCACCGACGGCATATTCATTGTCGTCGGGGCCCGTCTCGTACTCATACGAGATACCACCCCGGGCGTAGGGGCCCGCGGCTGCCAGGTGGGCCTGTTCGTGGGAGCGGACCTTGCGGTCGGTCGCCTTCAGCTCGGCGACTTCCGCCTGCTCCTCGGGCGTGAGTTCTTCGGCCAGCGCCGCTTGGGCCTGCCTCGATATCTGTACGGTGTCGGTTTGCCCGGCGACCACCGAACGTCGACTGGTTGCCCCGGATTCGCTCGTGGCATCCGACTCAGAAGAAGCCTCGGACGACGATGTTGCCGGTTCGGACTGCGTTGCTTGCGTTGGACACGACGAACAATCGCTGCTGCCAGTCGCGCTCGAATTGCGCACCGCGAACGCCGATGCCAGCGGGGCTCGACCAGCCAGGGCCGTCAACAAGAGTGGTTGAACGTACACCGTTTCTGTCTTGCGTTAGCGCCAAATTCGAACATCGATTGCCGATAGCGCCTGTGCCCGGTGGGCACAGGCGCCCTTCATCGTGAATATCGGACAAATTTCGCTTGACGGCAAAGCCAACCAGAAGATAGTCCGAACTTGCGGGCCACAACATCAGGTGACACCGATTTTGTCGATTGCACCGGCGGCTCCTTGGCGAGATGATGTTCGAGAATCGGCAGGCCGTGGGAAAGCAAGCCTGCAAGAAAGTTGGCCACGAAAAGCACGACAAGTCACAAAAAAGGGTTCATCCGGCGGACGATTCAGGCAAGATCCTTCGCTCCGCTCAGGGCCGATGACAAACCCGGCAAGCCGGGAACTGCATTCGCGTTTCACTCCTCACGGCTTCAGCTCTTTGAGCCGGATATTGCGGAACTCGACGTGGTGGCCGTGGTCCTGTACGGAGAAATAGCCCGTAAGCGGCTTTTTCTTGATGGCGTCGATCTGCGACTGGTCGACGTCCTGAATCACCACGTCGTTGAGCGTGATACGGATTTTCGGTCCCCGGCATTCGATCTCGATGTCGTTCCACTCGCCAGCCGGTTTAATGGCGTTCTGCTTCGCGGCCACGTAGCGGTAGAGTGCCCCGCTGGAGTGTTCGTTGGGCTTTTTGCCGGCGTCGTCGAGAATCTGCATTTCGTAGCCGCTTCGCGAGGGGGAAGTTGTCCAACCGGTGAACTTGCTGCCCCGAATTCCCAGACCGCTGTTGCAACCTTTGGAGGTACGAAACTGCAAACGCACGACGAAGTCGGTCAGTTCCTTGTCGTATCGTAAAAACCCCCATCGTCGACCTTTGCAGACGAGCGTGCCGTCGTCGACAATCCAGATCGGCTTTTCGGCGTTTTCCTTGTCGTAGTCGAACATGCCTTCCGCGATCCAACCGGTCAGGTCTTGACCGTTGAAGATTTCAACAAAACCGTCGTCGGCCCAAACGGCCGCCGGAAGTCCCAGTAGCCCGGCCATCAAGACCCCACGCCAAACGCCACTCACTGCTGCCCGTACCATGAATCACCTTGGAGAAATATTCGGTCGCATAAAATAAGAAATAAGAAAACGAAACGATCGAGAAGCCCGGTTTCCCGGGTCGCGTTTACTATCGTACCGCCGACGCCAGCGGCCCACAATTTTGCCGCGTTGCTTCCGCAGGCAGCAGAAACCTGATAGGCGAACACTTCCAGAAGAAATAGGCTGACAAGCCCCCTTTGAGAGGGCATCGTCCCTTCACCGCCTCCCCAAGGACACGTACACAAACCAATGTGCCTATTGGAGGGATAACATTTCAATGACGACTGTTTTCCCAACTCTTCTTCCCCCCGGCAGGATCCAACGCTCGCCGCCCCCTGGACTTTTCTGTAACGGCCCTAATAATTACCATTTATTACTCCCCAAAGGTTACTCGACGCAATCCCAGGGGGGGTGGTAGTTCGCGATGTGCTGTGGCTGCCAGTTACGTTGCCAGGGACCATCGCCTCGACGGAAGTTTGCTGCGACCGTAGCAGCAGCCGCTTCGCGCGATCGGAAACCTGCCGATATCGAAACGACTTCCGACCGCCGGGGTATCGCCTGAAAACCGGTTGTTTAACGCCACGGTTCTCCAAGTCGCTCCGTGGTGCCGCGAGAATCGCCCTCTTGAAATGGAGGATGCGCAACTAATGGCAACTGAAGCTATCCGCGTTCTTCTCGTTGAACACGACAGCGTTCGTGCGGAACGTCTTCGGAACGTCCTCAGCGCGTGGAACGATCCGATCGAACTGCACGAAGCACATAACCTTAGCGAGGCGCGGGCACAGCTCCAAGACACCACTTGCGACATGGTGGTTGCCCAATGGCACTTACCCGATGGCCTAATTTCGGAACTCCAAGGCATTCCGTCGCCCGATTCCTTCGTACCGGTAATCGCATTGCTGTCGGAACAACAGCCGCCGGTTAGTACCAACCGTCTCGAAACCACGCCGATTGTCGACTGGATCGAACAGTCGCAGTATCCGCCGGAAACCCTTCCGTACGTCGTCTGCCACTCGATCCAGTCGTGGCAGGATTGCGGCAGCCGCTATGCCGCCAGCGACAGCCCGGTGGCGAGACACGACTTCGACAAACTGCTAGACGGTTTGGAGGAAGGATTCTTCTCCCTCAACCGCAACCTGGAGATAACGCACTTCAACCGTATGGCGGAGGAGCATCTCGGCAAAAAAGCCTCGGAGGTCGTTGGGACACGACTCTTCGACGAAGCCTTTCCGGAAGCCCGGCATTCGGTGTTCGAAGAACAATTTACCAAGGCGATGGAAACCCGCGAGCCGGTCGATTTCGATACCTACTTCCACTGGCGAGGAGAAATTCGTTGGTTTGTCGTGCGGGTTCGACCTTCGACGTCCGGGCTGCACATCTTCTTTCGCGTAACCACCGAAAAAAACCGCGCGGAAGAACTGCTGCGATTGAACCTGGAACGTTTTCGCAAATGCCACGATCCGGGGATGATCGGCACAGCAATCTCTTCTCCCCACACCCACTGCCTGGAGGTCAACGACCGCCTGTGCGAGATCCTGGGCCGTTCGCGGGAAGAGTTGATGCAGAGAACATGGGGTGAAATAACCTACGCCGAAGATTGGACCAAAGAGGAACCGCTACTAGATCGCGTCTTGCGAGGCGACGAAGAAGGCTATTCGTTGGACAAGCGTCTGCTGCACTCCAGCGGCGAGTCTATCGACGTCGCCGTGGCTACCCGCTGCCTTCGCAATCCCCAGGGCGAGGTCGAGCGTTTGATTACCATCGTCCAGGACCTCCGCGAGCAACACCGCACCGAGGCCGACGCCCGCGCCGCCCAGGAGGCCCTACTCGAACAGCAGCGACGAGAACAACAGCGTGTGCAGGCCGAGTTGGAGAAGCTCCGCGCCCAACTCGTTCGCCAGACGCAACTGGCCACGATCGGTCAGCTTTCGGCCATGATCGCTCACGAGTTGCGTAATCCGCTGGGAGCCGTGCGAAATGCGTCGTACCTGCTGAAACGCAAAATTCCGGCCGCCGACGCCAAACTGCAACGCTACGTGGCCATCGTCGAGAACGAGACCGTGGTGGCCGAAGAAATTCTCAATGAACTGGTGGCCATGTACCGCGGCAAGGCCCCCGTCCGAAAACCGTGCTCGCTGGCGGCCATCGTTACCGAGGCTCGTTCCCGGGTAACCGCTCTCGACTCGATCGCCTGGCAATTCCAATACGACCCTGATCCGTTTGTCATCCATGTCGACGCCGCGCAACTGGAGCAGGTGTTGCGCAATCTCTTCCAAAACGCCATCCAAGCGATGTCGGCAAAAGGGACCATTACGCTAAACGCCCACCGTACGGAAGAATTCGACGTCATTACCGTAACCGACACCGGCCCCGGCATCCCCACAGACCTCGGCCGCCAGGTTTTCGAGCCGCTATTCACCACGCGGCCTCGCGGCACGGGTCTGGGATTGACGATCTGCCGACAGATTGTCGAACGCCACGGCGGAATGATCGACGCGGTGCCTTCATCCCAAGGCGCCGCGCTACAACTCCACCTCCCCCGGCAACCGGTCGACGAATCGACGGTTACGCGTCAGAGCCTGCAAAAAGATGGGACTGGCTCCCGGCCAGTTGTTTGAAAAACTCGACGAATACCGAGTTCGCGAGGGTGCCTGTCCCGGTTTGTAACCGTTCACGAGAATTGGCGCGAACAGTTTTCTCCGCTGTAGGCTAAGGGGACAGTCCCCCGTGAACGGTTACCCCGCTTTTTTCACAAGCTCTCAGTAGTCGAGTTCCGTCAGTTCCCCGTTCACCCCAGCGGCCGCGCTGTCGGGCGTCATCAGGTGGCGGTAGACGTTGTAGTGAATCTTCTCGGAAAGAAAGTGCTGGTGGCCATCGCAGAAGCTGACGACCACACCCGAACCGTGGTAGCTCGACGGTCGCGCATACTCGATCTTGCCCGGGGCGTCGCCCACATCGAGACACTCGTTGATGCCCGCACACTTGCCGGGCCGCTCGAACCAGACCATGCCCAGGTCGGCCTCGGCCGTGTCGTTCCAGTTGCCGGCCTGGATATTTTCGGAAAGCAGCAGCGTGGTGGCAGTGCCATCGTGGCGGCTGATTTCGTCGACGGAACTCATCAGCGGCCGGGTATCGACATCGTGATTGAAAAACACGCCGTCGGCCAGCGTATCGTCGTCGCCGGGCAGGCCACAGTTGACGACATAATCCAACAGCGGCCCCTTGCGAGTTCCGTGGTTGTTTGGATTCGACGGGCAAACAGCAATCGCCATGTAGGGAGTCTCCGACGTATCGCCCCCTTCCCATTTCCGGAAGATATCGGAACGTTCGAGGTACGGCGCGATGACCACAAACCAACTTGCCACAACGGGCTGGTCCATGGCGTCCTTACCGATACGGTCTTTGTAACCGGGGAATCGGGCATTCGTTCCTTCGTATTGCAATAAGGCCAGTGAGAAGTTCTTCTGGTTGTTCATACAGCTAGCCCGCCGGCTAGGGTCACGCGACTGCCCGAGGTACGCAACCAGCAGAGCCAGGAAAAATCCAATGACGACAACAAGCACGACCACCTGGACCAACGTAACCTCATGGCGGCTCTCAGCGTTCATCAACAGATCCTCCGCGATTCCGACAGCGAAACGTGGTGGGCGGGCAACAGAGAAGTATCTGTAGCGTAGCCACTGATGACGATCGTGACAAGAATGACATGAACGTTTGCTCACATCCTGGTTCCCAAGCCAGAGCTTGGGAACCAGTGAAACTTATGGCGTCGACCGCCCCTCGTCTCTCGACTCTTACCCCTCGCCCCTAAAACAACTCCCGCTGGCGTTCAATGCATCGCGAGTCGTCGTGTTTCGGGTTGTTCACGTAAGTGCTTACCGGCTCGGCCCGCATTACGTCGGCGGGATTCGGCCTCAAGAGCGGCTGAAGACTGGCGGCGTCTTCGCACGCCGGATCGAGCCACGCGGCGTAATGCTCCGGCGGCAGGATCACCGGCATGCGGTCGTGGATCGGACGCATCAGGTCGTTCGGCTCGGTCGTTAGAATCGTACACGACTCGATGTAGCTGTGGTCGGCTCCTTCCCAGGCTTCCCAGAGAGCGGCGAAGGCGAACGGGCTGTCGTCGCGCATGCGGATGAAATACGGTTGCCGGGCGCGGCCCGCGCGTTGCCACTCGTAGAAACCATCGGCAACGACCAAACACCGTCGCCGGCGAAAGGCCGCTCGGTAGGCCGGTTTCTCCGATACCGTTTCCGCCCGAGCGTTGATCATCCGATTGCCGATCGACGGCTCCTTCGCCCAACTGGGAATTAGCCCCCAGCGGAGCAAAACAAACTCGCGCCGGGCGGCCGAAAGACCCTCGCCCGGCCCGGCGGCGACGGTCGCAGGCTGCATCCGCACGACCGGCACCGGCTGCGTCGGCGCAATGTTGAACCGCCGCATAAACAACGGCAACTCGAACAATGCGAACTGCTCGGCAATCACACTGGCCGGGGCCCGAAGCGTAAAACGTCCGCACATGGAAGATCGAAGTAAGGGCTGGAGTTTCGAGTTGGGAGAGACGAGGCTGGAGGGATTTATGATTTTTGATTGGGGATTTCTGGTTTCTGATTTGCAGGCCGCTTGCGGCTTCGCCCGCCGCGCCGCTCGAACATCCGCACCACGTCCTCCAGCGCCTCGGCCAAACGGTCGATTTCTTCCAGCGTATTATACAGATAGAAACTCGCCCGGGCGGTGGCCGCCAACCCGAAGCGACGATGCAACGGCTCCGCACAGTGGTGGCCCGCGCGAATGGCCACCCCGTGGCGGTCGACCAGCGAGGCAATGTCGTGCGGATGCGGTCGTCCCGACTCGAAGCAGAAGCTGACGATGCCGGCCTTGTGCTCCGGCGCCGGGCCTACAATTTGCAGCCCGGAGATGTTTTGCAGTACCTCGTGGGCGTATTGTGTCAGCCGGTGCTCGTGGGCGGCGATGGAATCGAGGCCTACGGCGTTGAGATAGTCGACCGCCGCCCCCAGGCCGATGGCCGGCACGATGGGCGGCGTACCGGCTTCGAACTTCTGCGGCAAACCGGCCGGCGAGAAACCGTCGACTCGCACCTCGCGAATCATGCTGCCACCGCCAAGAAACGGGGGCATCGCGTCGAGCAATTCGCGTTTGCCATACAACACCCCCACGCCCGACGGCCCCAACATCTTGTGCCCACTGAAGGCAAGGAAATCGATGTCCCAGGCCACCACGTCGACCTTTTGGTGCGGCACGCACTGGGCCGCGTCGACCAGTACCAAGGCCCCCACCCGATGGGCACGGCGCACAATCTCTTCGATCGGGTTGATGGTACCCAGCACGTTGGACACCGCCGTAACGGCGACCAGCCGCGTACGGTCGCCTAGCAGCTCGTCGAACGAGTCGAGGTCGAGCCGGCCGTCGTCGGTTAGCGCAACGGCCCGAACGACCGCTCCGGTTCGCTCGGCCAGTTGATGCCAAGGCACGAGATTCGAGTGGTGCTCCATCTCGGTCAGAAGAATCTCGTCGCCGCGATGCAGGTTGGCATCGCCGAAACTTCGGGCGACCGTGTTGATCGCCGTCGTCGCTCCGTAGGTGAAGATCACCTGCTCGGTCGACGGCGCACCGATCAGCGAGCGAACCTTTTCGCGGGCTCCTTCATACAGTGCGTCGCTCCGTTCGGCCAGTGTGTGGATGCCCCGATGCACGTTGGCGTAGTCGTGTTCGTAACACTGCACGACGGCGTCGATCACCTGCCGCGGCCGCTGCGTAGTGGCGGCATTGTCTAAATAGACCAGCGGCACGCCAGGTCGCACCTCTTGCGAGAGGATGGGGAAGTCGGGCCGCAACAGACTCGGATCCAAGGCGGTAGGTTCGAGGTCGGTCGTCATGGGGCCTCTCCCGCGGCGCGGGCCGGACCATTGTCGACGGACGTACCATCAAGGGACATACGGTCAGCAGATGCCCTATCGGCAGGCACACTATTAATCGGCAGGCTATCGACGGGCGAGAAAATGGCCGACTGCATTACCCGCCATGCTAGCAGACAGCACTTCTGGCGATTGGGAGTCAGCCGGGCACCGAACAGCTCGAGCATGTCTTCGGCCGTGAACCGCTTGACCTCGTCGATGTGCCGGCCGTCGAACCGTTCGGCCAACATCGAGGCGGCTGCCTGGCTGATGCAACAGCCGTCGCCGTTGAACCAGACCTCGCGCATCGTGCCCTCGTCGTTGATCTGCAATTCCATGCGGATGCGATCCCCACACAACGGGTTCTTATCCTCGTGGACATGAGTGCAAGAGGCGCACCGGCCACGGTTGTAGGGATCCTCGTAGTGGTCGAGGATATGTTCCTGGTAAAGACTTTCTTCGTCGCGCGACATGGCTGCGGTTCCGGCCGTTTTTCGTTGCTGCGGTGCTACTCCTCATGGCCGCTCAATCCGTGGTTGCCGGAGGATATAAGGGCTACGAGGCGTTACGGCGGTCGAGAAGTTCGACCGCGATCGGCGCATATTCATAGCACAAGCGGCTATTTATCCCAAGCCAATCTGTTTTTATTATAGCACAACAGACTATCCCCCGTGCGGGGGATAGCGGCTGGGTGGCACTGTTGAAGTGTGCCACTGGCATTCGCTTCACAGCTCCTGGACAGTGCCGCCCCGTCGACTTCAGCAGCCCAGCACCTTAGCGGTAACCAGCCAGCGGAGCTCACCTTCGCCGATTTCGGGGATTCCGTGGAACCGCAGGGCGGCGACGGCCCCTTTGGCAAAGCGGACCCAACCAACCGGTTCGCCCATCAGCGTGGCAGTCAAATGGCCGACATCCGGGGCATGGCCCACCCAAGCTATCTGCTGATGCTGGCGACTCTGCCGCTTGGTCCACTGCATGAGCGTCTGAAGGTCGCTACCGGGAGTCAACCCGTCGATCGGCACAACCTCGGCCGAGCCGCCAACCCCTTGGGCAACCAGTTCGGCCGTCTGAAGACAGCGCACCAGCGGACTGCTGGCAATCACGTCGGGCGAGAAACCCCGTTTGACCAGTTTCGCAACAACGTGGTTAAACCGCTCTCGGCCGTCTTCGGTCAGGGGACGCTGGTCGTCATCAGGCCATTGAGCGTCGTCTCGCTCGCCCGCCCAGGCATGGCGGATAATATAAAGATCCATGAAACGGATTTCCTTGTATTACACAAAGCCGCGACCGCTGGTCGCGCCCGAAACCACCACCCGATGGCATGGCAAACAGTAAAAAACCGGCCAAAGCTCGGCTCGTCTTCTAAGTCTACGTTCCTCTTTGGAGTCGAGCAACGTGAGATACAAGGGAGGTGAGGGCTGGGAAAAAATCGTACCCAGGCTGGCGGTGCCCTTGTTCGCGCTGACTCACTTCCTTCGCCAAAGCATTTCGTCGGGCACGCCGGCTTCGGCCTGGGCCTTGGCAATCGCCTGGTGAAAACGCAGCGCGTCGACCGGGTAGCCGGCCGTGGGTCGCAATCCCTCGACCCGCTGGCACCAAAAATCGTTCAACGCCTCCATCGCCAACTCGCGCAGGTATTTCGAAGCCATCGAGGCCAGCGCCGCCGGCAGAAAACCTTCGCCCTTTGCCTGAAAGCAGATTTCCACGCGCCGCTCGGGCGGACCGAAACGATAGACACTCTGCAGGCGACCCTCGCCGTAGATTTCGATCAACCACTCGGGAAAGTGGTCGGCCAGCAGGTCGGCGTAGCGATTGCGGCCTCCATGTTTGTCGCAGACGACGTGGATCGTGCCCTCGCCAAGCGGTCGGACAACCTCGGCGACCAGGTCGAGCGTCTCGTGCGACAGCAGGGCCCCCTTCGAGACATGTTCGTTAAGCCGCGCGTTGAACTGCCCGGCGAAGACGGCCCGACTGCGAAGATCGATCAGCCGCACACCAGCCCGGGCGAGGCCTTCGACGAAGACCTCGATCAACCGCGAGATCTCTTCGGCGTCGACATCCTTCGGCAGCGGCCGTTGCATATTCTGCTGATACCAGGGCACGCTTGCCATCGCGTTGCAAGAGTCGGGCGAGAGGGCCTTCCAGACGTCGAGCCAGTCGCTCGGATGCCGGCCGAGCGCCGCCATCGCCGCCCAGAGGCCGCGTTCCAGGTGTTTCCACCCACCGCCCGGCTTGTAAAGTTTTTTCGAGTCGGCAATGGCCACCTGTGATTTATTGTTGCTGCCACGTCGCGGAGGTGCGGCCGCAACCACATCGCCAAGCAACGAATAGAGATCGGTGTTGGCTGGCGCGGAGCCACCCACGGCGGACGAATCGCCGGACACTTGCGGCTCGGGCAGCGCCCAAACGCTGGCGGAAATCAGCAGGGGGCCCAGGTTCGGCCCGTAGCCGGCCTCGTCGGTTCCAATCAGGTAGTGCATGGCGTCCCAGGTTAGCAGTGCCCAGCGACGGCGAGAAGGGGGCTGGCGTCGTTTTCCCACGACAGAAACGTCTGCTATAATATTGCGATTCCTCGTTCCCACGTTTCACGTGGGAACGCACGGCCCGACGCTTCGCGTCGAGAACTGCCAAGAAACTCATCGTCTCGCACCCCAAGGACGCAAAGCGTCCGACCTTGGGTTCCCACGCTTCAAGCGTGGGAACCAGGGGAACATACAACCGAGGAAATTAGACCTGTCCCGTTTTTCGCTCCAAGGAAACTCACCATGTGGTTCATGCCCCTTCGTCGTACCGCACCATGGATCGTGTCGTTGCTATTGTCGCTGTTAGTTGTCGCCCCGCTTCGGGCGCAAGTGGCCGAGTTCAATGAGCAGACGGCCGTGGGCAATAAGGCCGAGCGACTCGAGTGGTTCGCCAACCTCGGCTTCGGGCTGTTTGTGCACTGGAGCGTCGACAGCCAGCTCGGCTCCGTCATTAGCCACTCACTGGTCGGCGCCGACGAAGCGTACTGCAAACGGTTCTTCGAGGAATTGCCGAAGACGTTCAATCCCAAGCGGTTCGATGCCGACGATTGGGCCGATTTGGCCAAGCTCTCCGGCGTGCAGTACGTGGTGTTTACCACCAAGCATCACTCGGGCTTCTGCATGTTCGACACGAAGACCTGCGACTTCGACATCATGAACACGCCCTATGGCCGCGACGTGACCAAAGAGCTGTTCACAGCACTTCGCAAACGGGGCATCGCCGTGGGCGTTTACTTCTCGCCCGACGACTTCTATTGGCTTTGGAAGCACAACATCACGATCGCCCGGCGCCGGCCCGGTGTCATGCCGCAGGAAAACCCGGCGTTCATGGAATACTCGAAACAACAGATCCGCGAGTTGCTGACCAACTACGGGCCGGTGGACATCATGTTCATCGACGGTCGGGCCGACGGTCTGCGAGAACTGTGTTGGGAACTGCAACCGAACATCGTGGTGACGCGCGGCGCGATCCCCACGCCCGAGCAGTATGTGCCCGGCGTAGCGCTGAAAGGCCCCTGGGAAGCCTGCATGACGATGGGAACCCAGTGGCAATACAAGCCGACGAACGAGTCGTACAAGTCGGGCGGTGAAGTGATCGAACGATTGATCGAAACCAGGGCCAAGGGCGGCAACCTGTTGATGAACATCGGCCCCCGGCCCGACGGAGTTATTCCCATCGAACAGCGCGAGCGGCTCCGCGAGGTGGCCCTGTGGAACTTCATCAACAGCGAAAGCATCTATGGTGTCGAGCCCTGGATCGTCACCCACGAAGACAATATCTGGTTTACGAAGAAACGGGGGGAAGACACGGTCTATGCCATCCTTTTGAACCCCAACTGGCCGCGCGGCAGCCGAAGAACCCTCAGGCTCAACTCGGTGAAGGCCGGCGAGAATACGACCGTGGAAATCGTCGGTCAGACAGGCAAAGTGCTGGAATACAGTCCCGCGACCGACCCCAGCGCCAAATGGAAGCAGACGGACCAGGGCCTGGAAATCTCGGCCATGCGGGCACAACGGATCTACAACGACAGCAAATGGCCCAATCCCGTGGTCCTGCGAATCACCGACGCGCGACCGGCTGCCATTCCGCCGCGAGTGGAAACGAAGTCGGCCCGCTCGCCGGCCGGCGATAAGTTGCTGTGCAGCGGCCAGTTGCATGAGTTGGGCGAGGCCGAGCAGGTGGAAGTTGGCTTCCAGTATCGCCGCCAACACGACCACACCCAGCCGCTGGCCACCGCCGACCCCTGGCATGATTCAACATTGGCTGCCCAGACTGAGCCGGGCATGTTCGAAGTAGAAATCACCGGCCTGAAGCCCGGCACTCGCTACGAATATCGGGCCATGGCGAAGACACCGAAGATCACGTTGTTCGGCGATCGGAAGAGTGTGCGAACGAAGTAGCCAATGGCGTACCCTCTCCCGCCCGGCGGGAGAGGGTGGTGGCAAAGCCGCCGGGTGAGGGCAGATTACAGCGGAGTGGATATTATCTTCGGAAAAGCGCTTGCTGCGCAATCCCCTCACCTCCGGCCCCTCTCCCACAGGGAGAGGGGAGGAAAGACAGCCTGGTCAAATCTCCTCGCATTTCGAAATGAACGACACGCTACCTCCTCGGAAATTAGACCTGTCCCGTTTTTCTGATCGCCCACGGGTCGTCGTACTCACGCCGCCCGGGCGTGGGGCGGTAGCCACCGTGTTGGTCGAGGGCCCCGGCGCCACGGCCGTCGTCGAAAAGTTCTTTCACGCCAAGGGTTCTAAGCCGCTCGCGGTTTCGCCCCCCGAACGTCTCCGCTTCGGCCACTTCGCCACGACACAACCTGACGAAGCACAAAACGACGAAGCTTTACACGGCGAAGAAGTCGTCGTGCGGCGTTACGCCGATCGCGACGCCGTCGAAATCCACTGCCACGGCGGATTGCTCGCAGTGCGGATAATCGAACAAGCGTTAGTCGCCCAAGGCTGCCAAGCCATGGCTTGGCACAAGTGGACCGACGCACATCACGACGATCCGATCACGGCCGCCGCCCATCGGGCCTTGGCCGACGCCTCCACCCAACGCACGGCTGCTATCCTCCTGGACCAGTACCAGGGCGCGTTGCGACGTGCCTTCGACGCGATCGACGACGCACGGCGGCGCGGAGATCGCAACTCGGCCCGCGTGCAGATCGACCAACTCCTCGCGCTCGCCTCGCTGGGACGCCACCTGATTGCACCATGGAAGATTGTCCTCGCAGGCCAACCCAACGTGGGTAAAAGCAGCCTGATCAACGCCCTGGTCGGCTACCAACGTGCCATCGTTCACCACATGCCGGGCACCACGCGCGACGCGGTCACCGCCACCAGCGCCGTGGACGGTTGGCCGGTAGAGTTCTGCGACACGGCCGGGTTGCGCTCGGGTACGTCCGATGTCGAGAGAGCGGGCGTTCAGCGGGCTCACGAACAATTGGCCCAAGCCGATCTGGCCGTGCTGGTGTTCGACCGCAGCGAATCCTGGTCCGACCAACAGGCTTCGCTCGTAGCGTCTTATCCCCAAGCCCTGCTGGTGCACAACAAGTGCGACCTGCCGGCCCATCCCGCACCACGTCCCGAGGGCATTGCGTTGAGCGCCCGAACGGGCCACGGCATGACGACGTTGCTCGATATTATGACATCGCGTCTAGTAGCCGATCCCCCGCCCCCTGGCACCGCCGTGCCGTTTGCCGAAGAGCACCTCGCCCAATTGATGCAATGGCGCGACGGCTGAGCGGCGAGCGCCACGAACGATTCACCGGCAGCCGCACCCGAGATCGCTACCCCGAACTGTGCATTCCCTCCAATTTAAGACTCACTTGACTTGCTGGCTTTGCTAGCACCAAGGGTCGGGCGTCTTCGCGGAAGATTTTCCTGGAAATTTCGTCACAATTCCCCGATTTTTCCAAAATTCCATCTGGACTTGGCGCGTGGGGTACGAGTACACTCCCGCCCTCACTTCACCAGAGATAGGCGACAAGATAGTTGTCTTCGTGCCAGGGAGGTCCCTTGAGTTCGAGACACGCATAGGTTGCCGCATGACCATGAAACGACTGCCTAGACGGCAGTCGCCGGACCAGCGAGGTTCAAGGAGGAACACGCAATGCGGTTCGTAACACTGCACCAGGTGAGCTTGGCTTTGCTCGGCGCTGCCGTACTGTTGACATTCACCACGACAGCCCCAGCCGACGACGACCGTTACTCGAACGAAACACAGGTTTCACCGGGCCCGACGACCCTGCGTCCGATGCAAGTCGGCAACATGGGTTTTTCCCGAGGCGCCGTCACGCCGAGTCCCTCGGCCAACGAGGAGACTTCGACAGACGACTCCCCGGCAGCCGAGCCGGCGATCGACGCGCCCGAGCAAGTCGATCCGTTCGCGCCGGTCGGACAACCCCCGATGGAGCCGCAGCCTAGTGCCGAAATCCAGATGAAGTCTGCGTCGGACAGTGCCACTTCGGGCGTGGCCAGTGTCGAAGATCGCGCCACAACGGATGCCGGAAACGAAACGCCGCTGGAGCCGATCCCCAATCCGCAGGAATCGGGGCCGGTGACCGTCGAGGCCGCCAGCTTCAAAGGCACGACCCCCGGCGTCACCACCGTGGCCGAGCTGGAGAAAACCTGGGGAGCTGCCCAGGAGATCCAGAAACGGGGTGAGTTGCTGCTGCACACCTACGCCATGGAGCCGTTCGACCAGATCGAAGTGACCTGTGCCAACGACAAGGTGATCTCCATCGTGGTACGTTTCCAAACCACATTCCCAGTCGGGGCCGTTGCCGAACAGTTGGAACTAGCCAACATCCGGCCCGTGCTCGTTTCCGATGAGGTGGGACAAGTGCTGGGGCAGGTTTATCCGGAGCGCGGAGTACTGTTTGCCTTTGCCCCCAGCGACGATCCCGAGAAACCCCGCGAGGTTGCCCAACTGATTCTCGAACCAATTGCCGCCGAGCCGTTTGTGCTGCGGGCGGAAACCACACTCAACCACAATAGCGAACTGAGCCTGCGCGACCTGGAGCAGGCCTTGAAGCTGCAACCGGAAAACGCCCGCGCCCATTGGCTGCAGGGACGTATTCTCTCGTCGCAGGGCAAAAACACCGAAGCCGCGAAGGCCGTTGCCGAGGCCGTGCGATTGGAGTCGTCGAACGCTCGTTACTTGGTTACCCAAGCGCAGATTCTCGCCCGACTGGGCCAAATCGCCACCGCGGCGGAAGCCGCCCAAAAGGCCGTGGAACTAGCAGAAAAACGCCCTCACATTCAGGCTCGGGCGTTTTGTATCCTGGGCGATCTGGCTGCTTCCGGCGTGAAGCCTAATTATCAACAAGCGTTGGCTCTCCACATGCAGGCCGTCAAGACGGCCGATCCGTTGGCAGCCGACCGTCATCCGGCCATTCGCATTCCGGCCAAGGAAGTCCTGGTCGACGCCCACTTGGGAGCCGCCCACGACATTGCCTGGGGCGACTTCAAGCAAAAGGAAAAGGCGGTCACCGCGTGGCTGAGCCGCGCCGGCGCGTTTGCTCTCGAAATGATCGAGAAGGACGGGGCCGGCGAAGAGATCCGCTTCCGCGTTTGTGCCCGAGCCTTGGCGGCCTGCGTGGCTCTCAAGGGTCGGCTCAATCCTAAGCTTTGGACCGAAGGCGCTATCGATGCCAGCCGGCAATTGATCGAAGAAAGCGACGATGTGGTCCGCAACGCCGAATACCAGTGGGACCTGGGTCTTGCCCTTTACGACGTCGTGCAGATCTGCCAGATGCGCAACGAGCACGACAACGCCATGAAGTATGGGCAACAGGCTATCGAATGCCTTAGTCAGGCCAACGAGAAGAAGCAGTCGCCCATGGCCTCGCTGCTGATCGGACGACTCTACTTCCGCACGGGAGCGATCTACGCCATTCGCGACGGCGACCACAAAAAGGCGGTCACCTGGTTCGACAAGGCCGTGCCGCTACTGAAGCAGCCTGTGCCCGAGGAAGCCTTCGACGACCTCGGCCACCACGGCGAGACGTTCGTGAGCATGGGCGTTTCGTACTGGGAAGTCGGCCAACGGGATACGGCCGTCGAGACGACGCAGATCGGCATCGCGCTGATGAAGGAAGCCGTTCGCCAGGGATCGCTGTCGCCGAAGGCCCTGGAAGTTCCCTACAGCAACTTGGCCTCGATGCACCGTCAGCTCGGCCAGGTCGACGACGCCACCCGATACGAAGAAATGGCCAAACGCAACGGCGAGACGCAGTTGCAGTAGCCGTCGGCCGGTCAATCGCCGACAAACGAAATCGCGAACAGGCCCCTGTCGGATGACGGGGGCCTGTTTCATTTTGGCTCTTCCCCTGGTTCCCAAGCTCCGGCTTGGGAACCCACTTCCCAGAAGTTCTGTTTCGAGGAACTCCAGAAAGAGTGTCCCCCCCACCGCCGGCCTCGGAGTGGGCGGCAGCCAAAACCAATACCCGTCCTGGCGTCAACGAAGCGGAGCTTCGTGGACATGCGTTCCCGAACTGGAGCTTGGGAACGAGTAAAATACGGGTGCAAAAAAAACAAATGGTCGATATCCGTCGTTCGCGTGGGCTATCCCCCCGCTGCCCCCCAATGGCACACCAGCCATAACCTGCGATAATACACGGTAGGAGCTACGATCTCCCGAGGTCGCGATGTCCGCCTGTTGTACGTAAATCCTGACTTACCCCACTGGATCAATGCTTGCTCGCCTGTTTTTGCTGTTCACCATCGTCCCGCTCGCGGAACTGATGCTGTTGCTGGCGCTGGCCGACGCTACGAGCTGGCAATTTACGCTGGCCGTGGTGCTGATCACCGGCATCGTGGGAGCGGCGCTGGCTCGGCACGAGGGCTTGCGGTGCTGGCAACGGGTACATCAGGAGTTGGCCGCAGGCCGGCTTCCGGGTGACTCCCTGCTGGACGCCCTGATGATCCTCGTGGCCGGGGCCTTGCTGGTCACACCTGGGGTGTTGACCGACCTGGTCGGCTTCGCGTTGCTGATTCCGCCGTTCCGTACGGTGGTAAAACGGTGGCTAACCCACCGTTTTAAGAGCCAAATCCACGTGATGTCGCCCGGCCAGAATTGGAATGGGTATCCGCGAGACTACTTCGGCGAAGACGAGCAAACCGACGATGAGCGGCCCGAAACGATGCACCCCGGCGGCGACCGGATCATCGACGTGAAAGTGATCAATGCCGACGCGAAGGATGCCGACGACAAAACAACGAGCTAAACGACCCACATCCCATGATTACCGAACAAACTATCTCACCCCCGTTCGATCTGCAACCGTACAAGTCGCTCAGCAACGAGGAGCTGACCGCGCGGATCCAAAAGATTCGCGACGCGCTGGGCCCTCGGCTGTTGATCTTGGGCCATCACTATCAGCAGGACGACGTGATCGCGCTGTCCGACCTGCGGGGCGACAGCTATAAACTCAGCGCCCTGGCTGCCGAAAACACCGACTGCCAGTACATCGCTTTCTGCGGCGTGCATTTCATGGCCGAAACGGCCGACATCCTGGCCAACCGGCCCGAGCGATTGGCCGAGCGCGACGGCCGTCGGGTAACCGTTGTGTTGCCCGACATGGACGCCGGCTGCTCGCTGGCCGACATGGCCGAAATCGATCAGGTGGAAGACTGCTGGGAACAGTTGGCCGAGGTGATCGACATCGACGACGTGATGCCCATAACCTACGTGAATTCGGCCGCGTCGTTGAAAGCGTTTTGCGGGCGGCACGGGGGAATCGTCTGCACGTCGTCCAACGCCAGACCGGCGCTCGAGTGGGCCTTCGCCCGACGCAGCCGGGTGCTCTTCTTCCCCGACCAGCATCTGGGTCGCAACACGGCCCGAGCAATGGGCGTGCCGCTCGAGCAAATGCCCGTGTGGAACCCTCGCAAGGACGAACTGGGCGGCAACACCGACGAGGCCATCCGCGACAGCCGGGTGCTATTGTGGCAAGGCCACTGCAGCGTGCATCAGATGTTTCTGCCGGAACACGTGGCGCAGTTCCGCGAGAAATATCCCGACATCAAGATTATGGTCCACCCCGAGTGCCGCATGGACGTGGTCGACGAGGCCGATGTGGTGGGCTCGACCGGCGCCATTCTGGAGGCCGTCGACAAGGCGGCCCCCGGCACACGCTGGGCCGTGGGCACCGAGCTACACATGGTCAACCGGCTCAAGCAGCAGTATCCCGAACAAGAGATTCACTTTCTCTCGCCGGTGGTTTGCATGTGTGCAACGATGTACCGCATCGACTTGGCCCACCTCTGCTGGTCGCTGGAAAACCTGGCCGCAGGGCATGTGGTCAACGTAATCGAAGTCGACGCCGAAACGGCCCGCGATGCGTTGCTGGCGCTGGAGAGGATGCTGCAGGTGAAGTAGAGGGAGCGTGGTATTCTGGTTCACAAGCTCTGGTTTGGAGACGAGAGCGGATTTTCGTCAAAGAAAGCGGCCAACGGGAACGATTTCTCGCCTGGTTGCGGTGTCGGCCGCGCCATGCTGAAGCATGGCTTACGGATTTGTTTCCCTCTGTTCCGCGGCCCGATCTGCGGCTTCCTTTTCGAGTCGGGCTAATTCCAGTCGTGACAGGGTCTCCGTCGGCTCGGGTTCTGCCGGAGCTGTGGGCGGAGACGCCGGAGTCGGTTCGACGACTTCGGCCTCTGGCTTCGCTTCCTCTGCTTCGGGCTCCAGGTTGTCGAGCACCTTGAGAAAGTCCAGCTCGAGGTCGTACCAGCCCGGGTCGGGGCCTTCGAATTGAACCAAGGCACGGCCGTTGAAGTTGATCGTCTTTACCCGACCTTTGTGGCCGGCGAACCGCTGCAACTCGGCTCGCGAGTCATCGACAACCACGTACTGGCCGGTGTATTCCTGGCAAAGTTTTTCGACGCGTTCGGTAAGCATGACCTAACTGAGCAACTGAGTAAAAGAATCAACGAGAATAACCAAACCGCAATGACCGATGAAGCCCCAAGTACCATCGAGTTTCGGGATGAGTGCTGAACCGGGTGGCTTCCATACCAGGGGTTTCAACCCCTGGGCCTTGGATGATTGGCGAGTAAGAACTTCTATCCACGGACCACTACTTTCCCTTCACTCGCCAGCGGAGGAAGGCGTCGAGGAACTCTTGGATGTTGCCGTCGAGCACGTTGTGGAAGTTGCCCATCAGGTGCCCCGTTCGGGCGTCTTTCACCCGCTGATCGGGATGCAAGAAGTAGTTGCGGATTTGCGAGCCGAAGCCCACCTTGGGCTTCTCGTTGTGTTTGGCGGCCTGCTCGGCCTCGCGTTTTTCTTCTTCTTGCCGGGCCAATTGGGCCAGTAGCATTTTCCGCGCGGTAGCCCGATTCTTATGCTGACTCCGCTCGTTCTGACACTGCACGACCACGCCCGAAGGCGCGTGTGTCAGCCGGATGGCGCTGGAAGTTTTGTTGACGTGCTGACCGCCCGCGCCGCTTGCGCGGAACGTGTCCTCGCGGACGTCTTTGTCCCAGTCGACTTCGATCTGCACGTTCGTACTCACCTCGGGCGACACGTCGACCGCGGCAAAGCTGGTCTGTCGTTTGCCTTCCGAGTTGAACGGACTGATTCGCACCAGCCGGTGCATGCCCGACTCGCCCTTCAGGTAGCCATAGGCCATCGGCCCGCGCACGACGATCGTCGCGCTATTAATGCCCGCCTCCTCATTGTCCTGGCGATCGAGCAGTTCGGTATCGTAATCGTTTTTCTGCGCCCAAGAGATGTACATGCGCAGAAGCATTTCGGCCCAGTCGTTGGCATCGGTACCGCCGTCGCGAGCGTTGATCGAGAGGATCGCCGCGTTGTTGTCCAAGGGGCCGCTTAAGAGGGCCTTCAGCTCAAGGTCCTCAAGCACCTCTTCCAGCCGCTCGATTTCGCCGGGCACTTCGGCCGCGAAGCTTTCGTCTTCCTCGGCCATCTCGATCATGGCCGTCAGGTCGTCGGCCTGCTGAATTGTATCGTCCAACGGATTCAGAAGGGCTTTCAGTCCCTTGAGTTCGGCCACCACACCCTGGGCCTGCTCCTGGTTGTTCCAGAAATCGGCCGCCGCCATCTTCTGCTCGATGGCCTTCACCTTGGATTGCTTACCTGGGTAGTCAAAGAGAGTCTCGTAGCTGGAGAATCCGCTCCTGAATCGCTTCGGCACGGTCGATAAGCTCTCTGTCCATTACACTTCTCCCGGCAATGATTGAAGCCACAAACCGTTAATTATACCGAACGGCTTCAAGCCGGGAAGACGACTGCCCACCACACCAGCGGGGGCCGCCAACCACCGGATCGCCTTTCCGTGCCCGAGCGGCAAATGCGACGCCGCCCGGCGCGAGTCGGCCGGACGAGCCCTTTTTTCTTCGCTCGGGCGCCGCTAGACTTCGAGAGTGGGTTGCCGCCGTGATGGGGCCTTCCACGACCAGTGGCCGTGGCTATGCATGCTGTAGGGCGACGACTTTGTATTCGATTTGATCCCCGAATCTCGTTTTCCGTACGTATCATTATGTCCCGAGTTGTCCTGGCCATGTCTGGTGGAGTCGATAGCAGTACGGCCGCGTGGCTGCTGCGCGAGGCGGGCCACGAGGTAATCGGGTTGTTCATGCGCCATGGGCAAGCACTCGAACAAACATGTCGCTTGCCAGCCAAAGAAAATGAGGCAACGGAGCAAACACCAGGACAAACGCCCAACCAAACGGCTCACAAGCAGGGCTGTTGCAGCGAGGCCGATGCCGAGGATGCCCGACGCGTGGCCCACGCGCTCGATATCCCGTTCTACGCGGTGAACTTCGAACACGAGTTCGGACGGATCGTCGACTACTTCGTCGACCAGTACACGGCCGGCCGTACACCCAACCCGTGCATCGTGTGCAACACCTGGCTGAAGTTCGGCAAGTTGTTCGACTACGCCGACAGCGTGGGCGCCGACTACGTGGCCACCGGCCACTACGCGCGGCTCGTTCAGCGCGACGGCCAGTTGGCCCTTTGTCGCGGCGTCGACTCGGGCAAGGACCAAGCGTACGTGTTGTTCGGCATTCGCCGTTCGTTGCTTTCGCGGCTGCTGTTTCCCGTAGGCGAACACCACAAGGACGAAATCCGCGACATTGCCGCACGCCTGGGCCTTCGCGTGGCCGAGAAGCGCGACAGCCAGGAGATTTGCTTCGTGCCCGACAACGACCACGCGCGGTTCGTTCGCCAGCGACGCGGCGACCGCGACACGTCGGGCCAGTTCGTGACCACCGAGGGCCAAGTGGTCGGACACCACGACGGCATCGAGCGGTTTACCATCGGCCAACGCAAGGGACTTGGGTTGGCGTTCGGCGAGCCACGCTACGTAGTCCGCATCGAGCCAGATACGCGACGCGTGGTGTTGGGCGCTAAAGACGAATTGGCCTGCGACCGGTTAACGGCTTCGGAAGCCAATTGGTTGGTTGATGTGAATGACCTCGCATCGCAGCCCGACGCGTCGAGCCCACCGTGCGAAACGAGGTTCCGCTGCGAAGTGAAGATCCGCTACCGCAGCCCGGCCTATCCGGCCACGGTCGAGGTGCTTGCCGACGATCGTTTTCGCGTCCGCTTCGACGAGCCATGCCACGGCGTCGCCCCCGGCCAAGCGGCCGTTTGCTATCAGGACGACCGGGTGCTTGGCGGCGGGTGGATCGATTAGTAGTAGACAGTGGGTAGTGGACAGTAATTCGCTCGTTCCCATGCTTCGCGTGGGAACGCACTTTCGGACGCTTCGCGTCGAACCCCAGTGCTTGGTCAACTTTCATAGTTGGGTGCCACGGGCAGCTTGTATGCCCGTAATCAGCACTGGCTGGCAAGCAGCCAGTGGCACCCAATTCAATATCTTGAAGCCGAAGCCTTACGCTATTTCGTCTCCGGCACCGGCCGATCCATCGCCCAGTAGATGGCGTTGCGCAGCAACGTGCGGAACGGCGGCTCTTTGAAGTCGTCCCAATGGCCCAGGGAACTGTAGACGACGCGGCCGCCGTGGTACGTGCGCGTCCAGGTGACCGGCTCGCTGCGTCCTGGAATGGTACCCACCTGCACAAGGGTGGAGCCATCGGCGATCGGCGCCGTGAAGTAGAGCGACCCGTTGCTGTGCCATTTCTCAGGCTTCACATCGCGAAGGAGCGGATGGTCGGCCGCATCGGGGGCCGGAGCAATATCGCTTCCAACGTCGTTCGGGCCGTGGTTGGTGTAGCTGCCGCCGAGCACGTCGTGGTCGAACTCGGGCCAATCGCCGCAACCGGCCGGCGGATCGCCCTTGCGCAGACAAAAAGCATGACTGGCCGTACGCAGTCCGACGACCGGCTTGCCCGCGTCGATGTAACTGCGGATTTTGGCCAATTGCTCTTTAGGCAGCAGCAAACGGCGCACGAAGACGATCAGCACGTCGGCCGTTTGAAGCTCGTCGAGGTGCGGGATATCGGCCTTGCCCTCGCCGTGCAACACGGTGCACCGCAAGCCGTATTGCTGCCGTAGCCATTGGGCGTAGGGCGGCATGGTTTTGTCGGCATGGTAGTGGTCGTCGCTGACGAGGAACGCAACGTGCGGGCGTTTGTCGGCCTTGAACACGAACGACGGACTGTCGAGCAGGTCGCAACTGGTGATCGTCGGGCACCAGTGCTTTTCGATATGCTCGACCACCAGTTCCGTGCCGCGGAAGTGGCTTACCTGCGGTCGCTTGGCCGGGTTGTACATGGCGTCGGTCAAGTCGCGGACCAACACTACATTTTTCCCCTGGCCAACCATCTGGCGGATACCAAACGCCCGGCCGAGCACGCACATGTTGGTGTGCACGCCGAGAATGACCACGTTGTCGATCCCGCGTTGGGCCAGCAGGTTGAAAACGGCCGGACTGTCGTCGATGGCGTCGCCCGGCTTGATCTCGATGGTTTTGATCTGCCGGGTCCACGGTCGGCCGGGCGTGCGTGAGCTGTCGCAACCACCATCGCTGTCGTCGATCGGCAGTGGTGGCTCGCGTTCTTCGTCCAGCGAACACCAACGCTTCAACGGCTTTTCGGTCTCGATCTTCGGCGCGTCGAGCACCAGTTTCCGACCGGGGTGATCCTTGTAGAATTTCATCGTATCGCTGGGGGCGTGGATGATCAGGGCACCACGGCGCCGGGCCTCGGCGACGAACTGATTCACGCGCGGCGCCATTTCAGCCACCCGAACCGCGGCCGCCGTGCAACCGTGCTTGTCCCACATATCACAGACGATGACGGCCGTTTTTTGAGGATCCCACTCGACCGTCTTGTAGACGATCTTGAACTGGTCTTTGTTTTCTGGGTTTGCCACCCGCTGCCGGGTTTGCAGCTTCAGCGTTTTCGGGGCACCCTCTTCGGCCCGGCTCGATGTGGCAACGAGGAGGACCGTGATCAGAGCGACTACCAAACAACAAATACGATTCATGATATTCCTCGGTGGTGAATGAATCTCGCCAACACGTTAGGTCGCCCCTGGCAGCGGGTGGCCCCGATAGCTCTGCTATCGGGGTGCCGAGGCTTCAGCCGATTACTCACGCCTCTCGCGGCTGCGCCGCCCCGATAGCAGAGCTATCGGGGCTACCCGTTGGCAGTGAAAAATCGGATCGCATGGCCACGCAAGCGTGAGGCACCCCGCCGCCTCTTTTCCTTCGTCTCTCGTCTCTAGCCCTAACCTCCAGCCTCTAGTCTCTCCCAATCGCCACCAGATGTGTTCGCGTAGCGATATACAGCACGCCGTCGACTGCCACGGCCGTGCCGTAAACGCTGGACCCCATGTTGTTCTCGGCCAGCAACTCTTGCTTGGGCGACAACTCGAACACGGCCACGTCGCCGTCTTCGTCGCCGAGGTAGATTTTACCGTCGGCGATCAGCGGCGATCCCCACACGGCGGCCATCATATCGTAGGTCCAATGGGGTTTGCCCGTCGTAGCGTCGAGACAATGGACCAGCCCGGCGATGTCGGCTGTAACCAGCAGGCCGTCTTTGATGGCCACCATGCTTAGTGTGCGATGCATGGCTTCTTCAAACTCCAGTTCGCCGTCGCCATTGGCGTCGTTGCCCGAGTAGTGCCACACGGCCGCCGAGTTGGGGTTCGGCTTGATCTGCTCGCCGGCCTCGACGTCGACGGCCACCGTTCGTCGCGGCGCGACGGGCTTGCCCTGGCGGTCGACTACCAGCGTGGCACTTACGTCGCCGCGCCGGGTGGGATCGATACACCAGAGATGGCCCGGGCCTTCACCGTACTCAGGATCTTGACCGGTGGCGATGTAGACCTTGCCTTGATGAATCACGGGCGTGGCAATAATACTGCTACGCTCGCCCATGCCGCCTTCTTCCCAAACGGAGTCCTTGGGATTGCAATCGAACTTCCAAAGCAACTCGGGTTTGCCCGACGCGGTGGCCTCAGCCCGAAAGCTGTAGAGCCAACCGTCGCCGCCGGGAAAAATCGCCTGGGGAACCCCGCCAAGCACCGCGTAGGCTGGCGAGGCCCATTGACCGTGCAGGATGTTGCGGCCCGGCGAGTTGTCGGCCCACACAAGCTTGCCGGTCGTCTTGTCGAGCGCGATGAAGCTCGGCGCGTCGGGCGCCGGGATGTTTTCATGCGTTTCGTCGACGCCGTTGGCCGTGAGAACGAATACCAAATCGCCGGCGGCCGTGACCGAACAACTTGCCATGTTGTGCGGCACCACGCCCAATTCTTTCATCATGTCGAAGCACCAGACGATGTCGGCCTCATGCCGGTCGAGTTGCCGACCGGTCGTGGCGGGTTCCTCGGTATAGGGTCCGTCGTTTCGGTTGTCGTAAAAGCCGTCGGCGTCGAGACAGGCCACCTCGCAACGGTTCGTCACCACCCAAAGCCGATCGCCTTCGACCAGCGGCACGGAACAGATGCCCTGCTCGGGCCAATCGACCGAACGCCCGGCGGCCAGCTTCTCGCGGGAAAGCTGCCAACCGAAACGCCCATTGGTCCTGTCGAAGCAAAGCAGGCAACCGAGATCGACCTCGGCCGGGTAACGAGCCAAGTAGCCGGCGCCGTTGTTGGTCGCACAATAGACTCGGTCGCCAGCGACGACGGGCGTGCCGTAGGTGGTAGTTCCCAGCCGGGCGACCCAGCGGATGTTTTCGGCCGAGTCGTTCAGCCAGCGGCCCGTCTTGCGTTCGAAATCGCCCACGTTCCATTGCGTGGGAAGCTTGGTCGCGGTCGACACGTTGTTCCGCGCCGGCAAACCACCCCATTGCGGCCAATCAGCAGCGTGCGAGGCGGTACCGCTGAGCAGTAGCAGTAGAATGGTTGTGTGGCCCAACAGCAGACGACGGACAACTTCGCGATGTGGATTCATGGCAAGTAGAATAATGGTAGGAATTCAGAGGTTTGTCTTCGGTTCTCTCGTTCCCGCGATTCGCGTGGGAACGCACGTCTTTGACGTTTCGCGTCATGGGTCTTCCGCAAGTCAACTTCTTGTCGCAGGCCAGGGACGCAAAGCGTCCCAGCTCGGGTCCCCCCGCAAAGCGTGGGAACCAGGAGATCCGAGAGACCTTTCGCTCGCCCCTCGTCTCTCGCCCCTACCCCCTGATCCCTCACTCCCCGTCGACGACGAACTCATCGGCCGGGTCGAATTCGGGTAGCACGACGTTCAACACGGTCATCTCTCCGATGGCCCGATGCCGCACGCCGGGTGGGATGACGATCGCCATGCCGGGCTTCAGGGGTATTCGATCGTCGTCGAGTTGGATTTGGGCGTCCGGACTGCACTCCAATATATAATACGTCTCCGTAAGTCGCTGGTGATAGTGTAGCTTGGCCTCGGTAGTAATGTGTGTGCGGTGGAGAGTGCCGGGGAAGGCCGAATTGTCGGCAAATGCCCGCCGTGCCTGACCACACGGGCAAGGCACGGGAGAAATCGTGTCGAAATCGATCCAATGATAGCGTTTTTTGGGGGTAGGCATCGGGTAAGGAAAGCGAAATGGGGGTCGGTTCAGTGGCGCCGCCATCTTACCACTACACCTGATCGGGGTCCAACAAATGGCCATCGGTCGGTACCAAGCGAATGACTGGGCGATCCGGCGCGAGACGACCGATTTCAACTGGCACGTAAAACCTGGTCGACTTTGCCGACTAGCCAGTATCTACGAGGCCGAAACGAGAGGCAAGGGTCGCTACAATCGTTAAATCTTCGCTGGTCTTCGCGCCCGGAATTCCTTGCGCAACAAGAGCAGTAAACCTTTTGTTGAAAATGGGTTCCGTACGTTCAAGGGCTCTTCAGGGCTGGGCCGATACGTTATCTGTCCCTTAGTGAGAAACGCGCGCCACGGTTGGCGCGTTTGGAGGGAGCGTCAGGTAGCCGGATCGGGTGTTTCGAGTCAAGGATTGGCTCGACGGCCCTGACGCAGTACACCGTGCGAACTGCGGGTGCAGACCCACCTTCCCACCCACGATTTGGATTCACGCCTGGGTAGGTTTCCCCACGGAAGTCCTCAAGCGTTACGGTATGAAGCCGCACGCTCCAAGAACAACAAGGCCGTGGAGGTTCCGAATCGCGAGCGCGGGGATGCCCGCCACCCGCCGTTCAAGACAAAGGAGTTGGTGCTCGATGAAAACGAAAACGATGCTTGGAGCGCTCCTGGTGAGCGTGGCCCTGTGCAGTCAGGGGTTCGGTTTCGAACTTCTAGACCGCATGCTTGGGCTGAGGTGCGGTGGCTGCGGCAGTTGCGCGACCTGCTGTGAGCCCGCCTGCTGTGAACCGGCTTGTGCTGAGCCTCAGTGCTGCGAAAAGGCTTGTGAGCCCGCGTGCTGTGAGCCCACCTGCTGCGAGCCTTGCTGCAGGAACCGTTGCGACCTGTTCGCCGGTTTGAAGGGTTTGTTCACCTGCAAGAAGGCCTGCGCAAGTTGCTGCGAGCCGGCTTGCTGTGAGCCCGCTTGCTGCCCCGAGCCCGCTTGCTGCGAAAAGGCTTGCGAGCCCAAGTGCTGCGAAGAAGCCTGTGAACCAGCTTGCTGCGAACCCACCTGCTGCCCGAAGAAGGGCTGCGGTGGTCTGCTGGGCGCCCTGTGCAACAAGAGCCGTTGCTGCAAGTCCGCCTGCTGCGAGCCCCAGTGCTGCGAGCCTCAGTGCTGCGAAAAAGCCTGTGAGCCCGCGTGCTGCGAGCCCACCTGCTGCGAGCCTTGCTGCAAAAAGCGCTGCACCCCGGTCCGCGATCTGCTGGATTGCCTGTTCGGTTGCAAGAAGTGCTGCAAGTCCGCGTGCTGCGAAGCCGCGTGCTGCGAGCCCGCCTGCTGCGAAGCCGCTGGTTGCGGTGGCGCTGCTCCGGCTACGGCCGCTCCGGCCGAAGCCCCGGTCGAGGAAGCTGCTCCTCTGCCCGAGGCCCCCAAAGCCGATCCTTCGGCCGCTCTGCTCCGCGGTCGTCTGCTTCCGACCTCCGGCCGGATCGTTCGCAACTAACCCGATCGGTTGACTCCATACGCCAACCAACCGCGGCCTGCTCGGGGTGTCTTCCCGAGCAGGCCGTTTTTTTTGGAAAAACGGAAAAAGAACGAGCGGAAGATTGACTACGGCGAACCGATTACTGCCGACTCATTTCACCCCAGAAGCACGCCGGCGTAGCCGACGACGCGTTGGGTGTCGCCGCTGATTGCGGCACTCGTCGTGTGGCCCACTTCTTCGCAGCGCGTCAACCGTCCCGATTGGCGTAGGGCTTCCATCACAATCACGGTCGGCATCATCCCGCACATCGAAATATCGTTGTCTTCGACCGTCGTGTAGAGTTGAGCCGGATCGAGCGTCTGAAGGGCGTCCAATGCCATGCGGTCCAAACGTTGTGTTTGCGTCTCGTCGGCAAAGTGGTTCATGTCGCCCGAAATGACCAGCAGGGGTTGCGAGGGAAGTGTCTTCAACACGTCGGCCAGTTGCTGCCCAAAACGTTTCAGTTCGGCCAGGCTACCTCCGCCGATGGCAATTCCCACCACACGGGCATGCGGGGCCAGTCGGGCGATGATTGGCAACTGCACCTCGATGGCGTGTTCCTGCTGATGCGGCACGGCGTCGGCCTGAAGTCCGTCGATTCCCTCGACCAAACGTCGCACCAACTCCGGATCGGACGCCACCTCGCCGCCCGGCAATTGCCACACGCGATTTGGCGCCACCGCCCAGCAAGTACCGCCGGGACGATGCTTCGGACACAAGACGATCACCTGCTCGGGAAAACACACGCGACGAAAGACGTCGGCCGCCAGACGCCCCGAATAGACCCAACCGGCATGCGGCACCATCACGGCTGCCCATCGCTCTGGCCGCGGCGGCTCCTTCAACATTTCATCGAGCATTTGGTCGACTTCGCTCGCCGTCCCCGGATAGAATGTGCCCGCCATGTTGGCCGGTCGAACCTCGGTGCCGTTCTGCGGCTGGGGGCGATAAATTCCGACCACACGCTCGGCCGTGGAGACAGCGGCCAAACTCACGACCCGCACCCGCTCCGGCTGATGGAATCCACCGTACCGCAAGGCATCGGCCACCAGTTCCTTGGGCGACCGCTGGGGATCGAACACCCACGCAGAGCGCGAGCCGTCGGAGACGAACAGCATTCGGTGATTGACATCGAGGTCGTCTACCTGGGGTGCATCTGCCAAGCCGTGCATCGCCGGATCGAACAGTACCGTCAACTCGACGCTTGCCGCGGCAAGCCATTCGACATCGTACCGCCGGGTGGCCAGCCCGCGTGCCAGGGCTTCGGTTAACGTGCCCAGGGTCGCTTGCAGCGGCAGTTCGGGGCGCAGAACAATCCGGCTGGTCTCCAGGCGGTCGTCTGAAGCGGCAATTCCCACACTCAACACCAGACCGCAAACCTGACCGTCATACCCACCGGGCAGATAAAAGCTGGGCGTTGCACGCTGGAGGAGTGCGTTGAGGTTCGTGCGACAGAAGTCGGCCAGCGCGTTGATCTCGTTGGTCGTTGGACCGCCGGGAACCGCCGAGGAGGGCAGAGCATCACCCGGCTCCAGCTTGCCACGAATCACATGGCCTTCGAAGGTAAGCAGTTGGGTGTCGTCGCTCTTCCAGGCGTCGGGCGGCAGGCCGGCCTTCAGGCAAACCTGTTTCAGGAAGCTCGGCGCGTCGAGATGGTGGTCGACCGCCACACTGGGCAACAACAGGCCGCGATTGGCTCCCCGTGCAATTTGAAGTCCATGCCGGCCGATCTCCACGGCGCCGACGCGGTCTTCGCCCCGGGCGGCCACCGGCTGCGGAGCGTACAGCAGCCACACCTCCATGTTCAGATCGTTCAATTCGGACGAGGAAATCGGGGGAAAGCGGGGGTCGTCCGTGGCCGCCCGTTCGGCCGCCCGATCCAACGCTTGGCCCAGCGGAATCGCCTCGCCCAGGTAGCCGCAACACGAGCGAAGTTGCCCGGCCCGCTTCAGACTCACGAATGCGCCATACAAAGGCGTGTTGGCAAGTTCGGCCAGCGATTGCCCGGTCGACGGCGGCGCGTGGCCGCGCACGACGGCTGCTACCCGCTGCCCGGCCACGCGATAGACGACCTTCTCCTCCGCCTCCGAAAGCCGCGGTGGCTGCATTTGATTGCTCGACGGTTGCGCAGAGGACGAAGGTTTGTTTTCCACAGGCAGATTCTCCTTGGCTCGGGTTGGCGGTTGCTCAGTGTTGTCGGAGTGTTCAGTGTTGTCGGAGTGTTCAGCGTTGCCAGAATGTTCCGTGTTGCCTGGATCGTTGTCGCGGCGTTGTTCATCCGTGGAACGCTTGGACGGAGAAGAAGCGAACCGGGCGATGCGCACCGGCATCCGTCGGCTCCCCCAGTCGCCCGGCTCTTCGTCGAAACGTCCGGCGATCGGTGTGTTGCAGAAAGCGCATCGTCCCTGGTGTAAATCGAAAGAACTCAAGACGTAGCCATCGCGCCCGATGATCATCTGCCCACAGCCGGGGCAATACGTACACTGATGCTCGCGGTCGGTGACGTTGCCCGTATACACGTAGCGGAGGCCTGCCTGCCGGGCGATGTCGTGCGCGGTCAACAACGAGGCCAGCGGGGTCGGGCCACGGTCGGTCATTCGGAAATCGGGATGGAAGGCCGAAAAGTGCAGGGGAACATCAGGCCCCAAATGCTCGACGATCCACGCACACATCCGCGCGATTTCGTCGGGCGAATCGTTGGCCTGTGGAATCACTAGGTTGGTAATTTCCAGCCAACAATCGGTGTGATCGACGATCCACCGCAATGTGTCGAGCACTGGCTGCAAGTGCCCATCTGCTAACTCGCGATAGAAGTCTTCGCTGAAGGCCTTCAGATCCACATTGGCGGCATCCATCTCGCGATAGAAGACCTCCCGGGCAGCCGGTTGGATGTAGCCGGAAGTAACCGCTACGGTCTTGATACCCTGCCCACGGCATGCTCGGGCTGTGTCTATGGCATACTCGGCCCAAATGATCGGATCGTTGTAGGTGAAGGCCACGCTATGGCAGCCGAGTTGCTTGGCGGCTCGGGCGATCGTATCGGGATCGGCTTCCTCGCAGGCAGCATGCACATCGCGGCTGCGCGACGTCGTCCAGTTCTGACAAAACCGACACCCTAAGTTGCAGCCAGCCGTGCCGAACGACAAGACGGGCGTACCCGGATAGAAGTGGGCCAGCGGCTTTTTCTCGATCGGATCGACGCAGAAACCCGTGCTACGGCCGTAGGTGGTCGACACCAGACGACCGTCGCGGTTTTCGCGAACAAAGCAGAAACCGCGCTGATTGGGTGCTATGTGGCAGCTACGCGGACATAGATCGCAAACGACGCGCGGCGGTTCGTCCAGGCCGTGCCACCACCCACCGGGCATCGCCCCGTCGGACGCGGGCGGCTCCTCCGGGGGTAACGTAACGACACGTCCCATGACTCCGTATCCCTTTTGCGCGAAATATCGTCATGCTTTTGACGCCTGCAACGGCAATGAGCGGAAGGCAACCCACGAGAACCTCGATTGGCGGATTTTCGGCCCTGAAAAGCGCTCAAAGCAGACGTCTAACGCGAATTTCTGGTACATATAGCGGGTGCCGTGGCCATGCTTGCGTGGCCGGTTGCGAATTTTTCGGCGAAATATGCCCACGACAAGCGTGGGCATGGCACCCAAGACACCACACAATCCTGAAGCGCGTTCTAACCAAAGGATACCAAGTTGAGGGTGTCGCGGGAATCACGCCGGAGGGTTGTTTCGCTGGCGGCGGCAAGCTTGGCGGACTCGCGAGGGGGCCTGTCAGCAGACGGCACGGCACCGTAAAATACCCGCTCTTCGGCGACCGCCTCGCCCATCGGCAGCCGGTAATCGACGGGTACCCGATAGATGTTGGGCTCCAATCCACCTTGGGCAATCACCTCGCCGCTCCATTGCTCCCACCGACATCAGCTACCGCCTCATGCCAGCATCCACGTCTACTGAAGCCCCAAAAACCATCGGCCTCTGGGGCCTGAGTCCCGTGGTCGCCGGAACCGTTTGCTGCGTGCTTTCGGCAGTCGGCTACACGTTGGCCAATATCTGCATGCGACGCTTGGCCGAGTTGAAATGCGATCCGGTTTGGGCAGCCGCCAACAAAGAACTGATTACCGTGGTGGTCGTCGGCCCCTGGCTGTTGTGGCAGATCGCGCGGGGACGAAGCTTTCCGGTAACGGCCCGATCGGTGGGCCTGCTGGTTCTCGCAGGGCTGGCCACGCAATTGATCGGCAACCTCTCAGTGCAATGGGCCTTCGGCGTGGTGGGATTGGCCGTCACCATGCCGGCCGTCTTCGGTGGCATGCTCACCAGCAGCGCCGTACTGGGATGGCTGACGCTGGGCGAACGCGTGTCGGCCCGCTCGATGATGGCCATTTCGCTGTTGCTGGTGTCGATCGTCTTCTTGAGTTTCGGAGCCCAGACAGCCAGCAAGTCGGTAGCAGACAACGCCATTTCGAATTCAACGATTGCCAAACAAACTGAACCGGCGGTAAACGCGAGCCCGGCCGCTTCAAACTCGATCGACGCAAACGATCCACCCTCGACGGTGACGGGTTGGGTGACGGCCTTGGCCGTGTTGGGCGCCTGCTTAGCGGGCGGTAGTTATTCGATACTGACGATCACCATCCGGCACACGGTAACCGGCGACACTCCTCAGACCGTGATTGTGTTCGTGATAACCCTGGTTGGCGTGGTTTGCCTGGAACCCCTGGCGGCCTTCCGCCTCGGCGTAGAACAGTTGACCAGCACACCGCCCGAGCAACTGCTCTGGATGCTCGCAGCCGGCACACTCAACCTGCTAGCGTTTCTGGCCATCACCAAAGGCTTGCAGTGGACCACGGTAGTCCACGCCAACGTGCTGAACGCCTCGCAAGTGGCGATGGGAGCCGTGGCCGGCATCGTCTTCTTTCGCGAAGCTCGCGATGCCTGGTTGCTGTTCGGCGTATGCCTGACCATCGTGGGCATCATGCTGATCGGCCAACCCCCGAGCGACGACCAAACGCCGAAAGAAGCCGAAACGCTGGTCGACGACTTGATGGCCGATCAACACGCGTGAGGCATGCGAAACGAGGCCCAGTGGTTTGAACGACCACGACACCCCAAGTCCCCCAGTCGCCTCCGTTTTCGCCACGCTGCCTGCGGAAAACCACCCGTTTTTCCGCCGGGGCTTGTCCTCCAATCGTTTTTTGCCAGAATGCACGCTGCACTTGCGATCACTTCGGATCGCTTTGCGGCATGCCTCGGCTTCTCAGTGACCTCCGTGTTTCCGTGGTTGATCTGATTGTGAGAAATCCAGGCTAGGGTGCCTAACCATCGACGACTTTTTTGAGATAGACAACGCCCATGGTCACCAGTAAGGTTGCTCAAGAATTCGATAAGCTCGTTAAAAAGGCACAAGAGGCCTATCAGCAACGAGCCCAGCAGGACCACATCCGCATTCAGGTGGGATCGGCAACCTGCGAGCACGCCGCGGGATCGGACGAGGTATTCGAGGAATTCCGAAAATACCTGGCCGCCTCCGGACGCGACGACATTATCCTGCGGCAAACCGGCTGCACGGGCCGCTGTAGCCGCGAGCCGATCGTTGGCGTGATGGTTCCCGGCCAGATGCCGGTGAAATACGAACGGGTCGACCGCCAGCGGGTACACGAAATCTTCACCCAGCACGTTTTGGGCGGCAAACCGGCTCTGCAATATGTCCTCGACGGTCCGATCGAGGAGTTCGCTGCCCGCGAAATCCTCGTCTGCGGCAGCGCCCGATGTGGCTGGCAAGGCCGGGGGAAATTCGGCGACGTGTTGCGCGAAAAACTGGTAGCCGCCGGCCTGGGACCCGACAAAATCTCGGTCGAGTCGGCCAGTTGCTTCGGCGCTTGCGGCACCGAAGACGCCGGCCGCTACGCCCACCTGCTCATCCGGCCCGACAAAACCCTTTATCGCATCAAGAGCGAAAAAGATATCGACCGCATCATTCAGGAACACCTACTCGGCGGCCGGCCAGTCGAAGAGTTGACGGTTCTTGGCAAAACGATCGGGCGGAAGTTCTTCGAGCTTTACGGCGACGTGGCCTTCTTCAACCGGCAAACCCGCGTGGCTCTGCGGCACAACGGCGTAGTCGACCCGGAAAACATCGAAGAGTATTTCCACTACCGGGGTTTTCAAGCCCTGGCCAACGTGCTCGAAAAGAACGACCCGCAGTGGGTGATCGACGAAGTCACGAAGTCGAAACTCCGCGGCCGCGGCGGCGGCGGGTTCCCGACCGGCAAGAAATGGGCCATGGCGCCGTCGACCCCCGGCGAGATCCACTATCTGATCTGCAATGCCGACGAAGGCGACCCCGGCGCGTTCATGGACCGCAGCATGCTCGAGTCGGACCCGCTGAACGTGATCGAAGGCATGATCATCGCCGGCTTCGCGCTAGGTGCCCAGCAGGGATTCTTCTACGTCCGCGCGGAATACCCCTTGGCCATCAAACGCATCGAAAACGCCATCAACCAGTGCCGCAAGTGGGGACTGCTGGGCAAAAACATCCTGGGTAGCGGGTTCGATTTCGACCTGGAAATCCGCCTCGGCGCTGGGGCCTTCGTCTGCGGCGAGGAAACGGCCCTAATTCACTCGATCGAAGGCGAACGCGGCCAACCCCGCATCCGGCCGCCTTACCCCACCGAACATGGTCTGTGGGGACAGCCCACGGTGATCAATAACGTGGAGACCCTTGCCAACGTAACGGCCGTGATCAACTACGGGGCCGACTGGTTCAGCCGCTTGGGAACCGAGCAAAGCGGCGGCACGAAGGTCTTCGCCTTAGCGGGCAAGGTACGTCACACGGGCCTGGTCGAAGTGCCCATGGGCACCACGCTGCGAGAAGTCGTCGAAGAAATCGGCGGCGGCGTGCCGGGCGGCAACAAACTCAAAGCTATCCAAACCGGCGGCCCGGCCGGCGGATGTATCCCGGCCAAGTGGGACAACCTGAAAGTCGACTACGACACGCTGCACGAAGCCGGGTCGATCATGGGCAGCGGCGGGATGATTGTGCTGGACGATACCGACTGCATGGTCGACATCGCCAAGTTCTTCATCCAATTCTCGCAGGACGAGTCGTGCGGCAAGTGTACTCCCTGTCGCGAAGGCACCAAGCGGATGTTGGAGATCCTCGAACGCATTACCGCCGGCAACGGCACGATGGAAGATATCGACAAGCTTCAGCGTCTGGCCAGCTTGGTGAAAAAGGCCTCGCTATGCGGCTTGGGTCGTGCGGCACCGAACCCCGTGCTCAGCACGCTCGAGCATTTTCGCGAGGAATACCTCGCCCATGTGACCGAAAAGCGTTGTCCGGCGCGTAAGTGTACGGCGCTGATCCGCTACGAGATCGACGAAGAGAAGTGCATCGGTTGCACGGCCTGCGCGAGAAACTGCCCGGTGGAATGTATCGCCGGCACCCGCAAAATGCCGCACGTGATCGACCAAGACCGATGCATCAAGTGCGGCCGTTGCTTCGAAGTCTGTCGCTTTGACGCCGTGCTGCGGACATAGGAAAAAAACAGGACGCAAACGTTTTCGGCGATTCGTTTTTTGACAGGATGGGAAGAGACTTCCAGTTGAGGCTGATCCGGTCAATCCGAATGATACCGTGTTATTGCCGCGAATTTTCGCCACGACTTTTTCACCACGGAGGCCACAGAGTTTTCGGAAAACCAAGTGGGTAGTGGTCAGAAGGATGAAGAATGAACAATGTGACTATTCAGCCATTTAAAGTAAGTGTGTAATAAGGAAAAAAGGGAAACACGGGAAACGGGAAAAGAAGCTGCCCAAAGGCATCTTTCCCTCTTCCCCCTTTTCCATTTTTCCTTCTTACACCAAGAGATTGCGAAGTATCCAGATCCACGCCCTTTTGCTTCAGATGGCTGAATAGTTGCTGAATAATGAAAAATGACCCCGACCTTCCTATCTTCATCCTTTAGAATTCGTCCTTGCGTTCGCCGGCTTACCCGTTCCGTGTCCTTCGTGACTCCGTGGTTAATTCAGTTGTGAGAAATCCATAACGGAAAAGGATCGACAGGACCATTCGAGACGCTGCTTTGCTGATCCTGTCTATCCTGTTATCCTGTCAAAAACAACGACCGTGAACGGTCACACCAGGACTTTCCATGGCAAAAAATAAACAAATCAACCTGAAGATCGACGATACTCCGATCACGGTGCCGCAAGACACCACGATCATGGAAGCCGCCGAACAACTGGGCATCCGCATCCCACGGCTCTGCTACCACCCCGACCTCAGCCTGGCCGGCTCGTGCCGCGTGTGCATTGTGGAAGTCAAAGGAATGGGCTTCTACATGGCCTCGTGCAGCGTGAAGGTCTGGGAAGGGATGGAAGTGCAAACCAACTCGCCGGAAATCCGCCGCGCGCGGCGCGATATCGTCGAGTTGCTGCTAGACAACCACCCGATGGACTGCCAGACCTGCGAGCGCGACGGCAGTTGCGAGTTGCAGAACCTGGCCTACACGATGGGCGTGCGGCGACGGCACTTCGAGGGTGAACGCAAGGATTTCCCGCAGGACGAAACCAGCCTGTCGGTGATCCGCAACCCCAATAAGTGCATCCTTTGCGGTCGTTGTGTTCGGGTGTGTGCCGAGATTCAGGGCGTGCACAACCTCAGCCAACACGGCCGTGGGTTTCACACCGAGGTGGGGCCGGCCCATCTGGCCAACATGGATGACTCGGTCTGCATTCAGTGCGGCCAGTGCATCAATGTCTGTCCCACAGCGGCTTTCCTCGAACGGACCAACACGAGTGCCGTTTGGAAAGCGCTGGCCGATCCTGATGTTCACGTGATCGTACAAACGGCCCCGGCTATTCGGGCCGCCATCGGCGAAGGTTTCGGCATGACGCCGGGCACTCCCAGCACGGGCAAGCTGGTGACCGCCCTGCGACGACTCGGGTTCGACGCCGTGTTCGACACCAATTTCGGTGCCGACCTGACCATCGTCGAAGAAGCCCACGAGTTTCTCAGCCGGCTGGAAGACGGCCCGTTGCCGATGATCACTTCCTGCTCGCCGGGCTGGATCAGCTTTATGGAGAAGTTCTACCCGGAACTGATCCCCCATGCGTCGACGTGCAAGTCGCCGATGAGCATGATGTCGACGTTGATGAAAACCTATTATCCGAAACAGGCCGGCATCGACCCGAAGAAAGTGTTCGTCGTGGCCGTGATGCCGTGTGTGGCGAAGAAATACGAGGCAGGTCGGGCGGACCACGCCATGGCCGACGGCCACCCGTACACCGACGCCGTGCTGACCACCCGGGAACTGATCTGGATGATCAAGTGCTACGGCATCGATTACACTGTACTACCCGACGGCGAGTTCGACGCCCCGCTGGGGATTTCGAGCGGTGCCGGCGACATCTTCGGCACCACCGGGGGTGTGATGGAAGCCACGCTCCGCGCCGCCAGCGAACTGGTCACAGGCAAGCCGGCCGATCGGTTGGAGTTTACCGAAGTCCGCGCCGTGGAAGGGCTCAAGGAAACCTACGTGGCTATCGGCGAGCACAACATTCACCTGGGCGTGGCCAACGGCATTACCAACGCCAAGACACTGCTCGACAAGGTGGTCGCCGACAAGGGCAAGTTCCATGTAATCGAAATCATGGCCTGTCCCGGCGGGTGCATCGGCGGCGGCGGACAACCCTATCCGCCCGAGGCCGGGCACGTGCTCGACCCGAAATTGCTCCGCAAACGGGCCAACGCCCTTTACGCGATCGACCAAAGCAAGCAGCTCCGCAAGTCGTACGAAAACCCGGCGATTGGCGAGTTGTATGACAAATTCCTCGACGCGCCCGGCTCGACGAAGGCGCACGAGTTGTTGCATACCCATTATCAAGCCAAGCTCCCACGAGGCGTTCGATGAGTTCCTCGACCGACAATTTCCAGCAAGTAATGACCACCAGCCGCGAAGCGCTGGGAGAAGACATCGCCCAGTTCATCGACGAGTGTCGCCAGGGTCCCCAGAGCGAAAGCCAGTTGATTGCCGTGCTGCACAAGGTGCAAGCCAAGTTCGGTTACCTGAACCCGGAGCACCTCGACGCCGTCGCTCAATTGATGCAGTTGCCCGCGGCGAAAGTGGCCGGCGTGGCCAGCTTCTATCACTTCTTCCGGCTGAAACCGCGCGGCAAGTACATGATCAGCGTGTGCATGGGCACGGCCTGTTATGTGAAGGGAGCTGATCGGGTCGCGCAGAAGCTGATCGAAGAACTGGGAATCACCTGGGGCGAAACCTCCAGCGACGGAATGTTCACGCTCGAAGGCTCCCGCTGCCTGGGCACTTGCGGCCTGGCACCCGTTATCTCCGTCGACGGCGCCATCCACGGCGACGTCACGCCCGACAAGGTGCCGATCATTCTCCAGGAGTACATCGCGAAGGCGCGAAGCGAGAAGGACGGGGGGAGTTAGGAGTTGGGAGTCAGGAGTTGAAGGTTGAAGCTCACGAGAACCCTCCAAGCCCAGCGGCTGCGTCCGTTGGGACGAACCCCGCTTCCCCGCCTCAAATCACCTCGCGTTCCAAATCACTTCAGAGGTCGATAGTCCCCGCGGTTGCAACCGCGGGGCTTGGAATTGTTGCTCGCCCCACAGAAAACGCGAGGAAGATGTGATCGCGTAATGCGCTCTACAGCAACGCCAACATCGCCACGCCGCCCGCGGCGGGAATGCTGAACAGCAAGACGATCTGCCACCACAGGCGGCGGCCGCCCAACGCACCGGCCAAACCGGCTTTGAAAACCAAATTGGCCAGCGAGGCGACCACGATCAGCCGCCAGCCCTCAGCGGCCACTTGGCCGTCGGCCAACGACATCCGGGCCGTCGATAAGGTAATGGCGTCCATGTCGGTCAAGCCAGACAGGGCCGCCACGATGACAAGCCCCTCGCTGCCGGCATAGTACTTGGCCGCTGCCAGCGCCCACAGCACCAACGCGTACATCAGTCCGAAGACGATCGCCGACTTCAACTGGGTGGGATTCTTCTGCTCGGGCATCCGTGCCGACTGGCGACGTACGCGATACCACAATACCAGCGACGGCAACAGGGTCAGCGCCATGAGCACACCCACCGGCGGCCCGACCACCTTGAGAAACTCGGGCGCCACGACGGCCACTTCGATTAACACGCGTACGTAGACCACCGTCGACGCGATGAGAACCACAATGGCTGCGGTTCTCGCGGCTAATCCGTTTTCGCGAGCACCCCGGGCGTAGCTCACCGTGGTCGCGGTGCTGGAGATCGCTCCCCCCAGCACCCCACCGAGCAGAATGCCCGCGTCTTGCCCAAAGAATTTGTAAACGATGTAACCACCGAGACTCATGCCTACGATCAGCACGACCATCAACCACGTCTCGTAGGGATTGAGCACGCCGAACGGGCCAAAGGTTCTGTTTGGAATTACCGGCAATATGATGCAGGTGATCAGCACGAATTGCATGATCGCCCGCAGGTCGCCGTCGCCCAAGCGTTTGGCGATGCCGTGCAACTCGGGCTTGAACTGCAGCAGCACAGCCACGGTGCCCCCGACGGCAATCGCAAGGGGCAACCAGTTGCGTGACAAGAGCACGCCGACGCAAAACATCAGCAACATGGCCACCTCGGTGGTGGTGCCCAGGTCGGGTTCTTTATCACGAAGCCGCAGCAAGTGGGCCACACTGACGACGGCCACCACGCCCAACAACCCGACCGCGGTCACCCAGCCGCCGAAGGGTATGGCCAGGTAGCCACAAACGGTTCCCAGCAGGGTAATCAGCGGGAAGGTGCGCATTCCAGCGGTCGGCGCTTCGGCATGTTCGCGCTGCAAACCAACCAGCAGCCCCAAAAGGGTTGCCAAACCAAGTTGGAGAAAGTCCGGCTCCACAAGCTCTCCCTGTAATTGCCGCAATCCGCATATTCGTCCGACGCTTGGGTTCCCACGCTGCAACGTGGAAACCAGGGGAAGAAAACGATCGTCTCCCCTCGAAACTCTAGCATGCACAGAGCGTTTGCCACATACGTTCTAGGGAGTTAAAATAGGTTTTGCTGGTTTATTCCCTCCCTCTGAAGCACCTCGCTTGGGCCACCGATGGCCAAAACCCCTGGCGGTTTTCATAAAGACAGTCTAGCCCGACCCCGGGGTAGGCGCCGAACCAAAAAGAAGAGCCGGCGATGGCCCCTTCGCCTTGCCAAGTTCGGTGCTGCGCTGGCACTGGTGCTCTACTTGGCTGCGTGCTACGTGCTTCTGGGCCCCTCCCAACCAGTTCTCCTCCGGTGGCTCTTGGGTGTCGTCTGTGTCGGAATGACCGTCGGGGTTTATTTGCTTGCCACGAAGCGTACCGGCCCCACGCCAGAGACGATTTTGCAGCGCCACGCTGGCCAGCACGTCGATTTTGGCCGCCGCCGTCGCGAAGCCCTGCATCAGCGCGAACTGTTCTGCCTTCCGCTCGTGGGCGAAGTGAAGAAGCGAACCATCGGTGCCGTGGTGGTGGGAATACTCATGTCGGTGTGGTGGCTTACGCCGTGGGCACCGGTGGTCACCCGGCCCCCAGCCGTGGCCGACTTGACGGGCCCGGTGGGCGACGAGATTTTGGCCGTCGCCCTGGCCTTGCCCGACGCCAACCTGATCATGCTCCAACCGCCGGTCGTCCCCAATCTCGCACACCAACTGGCCAAAGAGATCGACCTCGACGACACAAACCAATACCGCCAGGCGCTGAAGGCCATGGCGGAAAACCGCTACGAAGACGCCCGGGGACTGCTAGCCCTTGCCATGCGCAACGAGGACGCCACCGCGGCAGAGATCCACCTCGCTCGAGCGCAAAACGAGCTTCTTAGCGGCCACCCGGCCGACGCACTGCAGTGGTATCAGAACCTGGTACAAACCGAGGTCGGCGGCAATCCGCGTTATCGCTATCAAATGGCCGTGGCCGCGATGCACGCAGGCGATTTCGTTCAAGCGGCAACGCTGGTGCAGCAGGCCCTGAAAGTGTGCGAAACGGGCGCGGCCGCCGAGGAAGATCCTTTGGCACTGGCGATTGGGTTACATCTGCGAGCAGTGGTTGCTGTGGCCTGGGCAGCCAATTGGGCGCAAGCCGAGATCGATTGCCGCGACGCCCGAGAAATCTTCGAACATCTCGGCGACCACACGGCGCCGATCATGGCGGCAAGTCTCAATAACCAGGCTGTGCTGTATAAGCTGCGTTCCAACTTGGCCGGGGCAGAGGAACTTGTCGGTGGTGCACGAGACATCTGGGCGCTCGTGTCGGAGGTCACGTATCCCGCACAAACCACGAGTCTAACGAACCGCGCAATGCTAGCCTGCAACCTGGCCCACTACGCCCAAGCCCAAGAAGATCTGGGGATAGCCCCCGGTCTCTTGCCCGACGGCAATGTACCGGCCCCTTTGTCGCTGCAACTTGCGTGGCAAAACGTGGTTGCCAACGTCGAACTGCAGCAAGGACACTACGCCGCGGCCGAAGCGACGCTCGACAAAGTACTCGCCGCCGCCGAGGAGTCGGTCCACGAGGACGACCTGGTTATGGCCGCCATTCTCAACACGGTCGGCGACCTTCACGTTGCCAAGGCGCTTTACCCCAAGGCCGAACTCTTCTACCTAAGATCGCAGGAGGTAAACGAAAAGACCTGGGGACCGCAACACCCGTTGCTGATCGACAACCTCAACGATCTGGCTCGCGTGTACATTGCCCAAAAACGCTTCGACGAGGCCGAGCAACGTTGCCAACGAGCGTTGGAGATCGCCAAGAAGCAACTCGGCGACAAGCACCCGCTGGTGGCCCGGACACTTCACACACGAGGGCTGCTCGAAATCGGGCGTCAGCAACCGCTGCAAGCCCGACCCTATCTGGAAGAAGCGGCTTCCATCCTCAAGGAGGCTTTTGGCAAGGAGCACCCCGACTGGGCCCGCGTGGAAGCGTCGCTGGCCTCGCTCGACACGAGCCCACGGACGTACAATCGTGCGGTGGCGTCGTATGAACAGGCCATCGCCTCGATGCGGCAACACTTGGGCGAAGAACATCCGGAAGTGGGGCAAATGCTCTTCGGCCTAGCCAAGCTCCATGTCTTCCGCGGCAAGTACCCCGAAGCGGAGAAGGTTCTCGACCAGGCGTTGGCCGTTCAAGTCAAGTCGCTGCCGCCACACCATCCCGACTTGGCCACCACGCTGGAAGGCCACAGTTGGGTATTGCGACGCCTGGAGCCTCCGCAGACCGAACGTGCCGACGAGCAAACCGAACGCGCCAAGAAAGTGCGCAGTCTCTACGACCAGCAGCTTCGTCAGCAGTGACCGACGACCGGCGGAAAGTGGTCAGTGGGTCTTGAATGACCAAGGAAGCACCAATCGCGAATGACCAAATGCCGAAGGCACCCGTTACTTGGGTTTCGAGCCAGTGGTAGCTTCCATGTTGCCCTCGCGGAAGGCGGCTGCCATGGCCAGCGGGATCTCGGCCTCGGCCAACACCACTTTGGCCCGGTTGCGTGTTACGGCGGCCTTCATCTCCTGCTCCTTGGCCGTCGCCAGGGCCCGACGTTCTTCGGCCTTTGCCCGGGCAACCCGTACGTCGGCCTCGGCTTGGTCGGCCTGAAGGCGGGCACCAATGTTCTGCCCTACGTCGATGTCGGCAATGTCGATCGAGACGATCTCGAAAGCCGTTTGGGCATCCAGACCACGTTCCAGCACGGCACGGGAGATCTGGTCGGGGTTCTCCATCACTCGGAAGTGACTGTTGGCTGAACCGATCGACGTGATGATGCCTTCGCCTACGCGGGCGATAATCGTCTCTTCCGTGGCACCGCCGATCAACTGCTCCAGGTTGGTCCGCACGGTCACCCGAGCACGCACCTTCAGTTCCACACCGTTTTTGGCGATGGCGCTGAGCGTGTTTTTGTGGGATTTCTGTGGATCGGGGCAATCGATCACCCGCGGATAGACGCTGGTTTGCACGGCCTCGAGCACGTCGCGGCCGGCCAAGTCGATGGCGGCGGCCTTATCGAAGTCCAAATCGATATCGGCCCGATGGGCGGCAATGATCGCCCGAATCACACTCGGTACATTCCCGCCTGCCAGATAGTGGGCTTCCAAGCGACGGGTGGTCACGCCGGTTTGGACTTCCGATCCAATGCCCGCCTGCATAGCCATGATTTTCGATTGCACGATCAACCGGGCATTCACCCGCCGCAGGCTCATCCCTATCAAGCTCCACAGGCTCACGTTGGCGTTCGACATGTACGCCTGGAACCAGATCGGGAAATAAATGAGAACCACAATCAGGCAGAGGAGGGCCACCAGCCCCAAAAGAGCCAGCAAGGCAAACATCGCTGCGCCGTTGAAGGTGGCAAAGAGAACCGGTAAGACAAAGTTCATGGCGTCCTCCGTGGCAACCGAACCAGAAAATTCGAGTCAGGGCGGCAGATACCGGCCATCCCCCCGAGTAGCATAGCGAATTACCCGCAATTGCAACAGCGTCCCAGTCGGAAAAGTGCTCGACGTCGCCGCCTGCTACAAGGCGACCTTCTACCGATAAGGCAAGGATGCGAAGAGAACGACCGATGGTACCCGCCGAAAGTATGGCCCCACACAGCCATCGCCCCCCAATACGGGTGCCGCGAGTAGTTTCCCATTATTAATGCGACTTCTCATTGCAATTTCCTGCTAACCCTCGGCCGCCGCGATGCATTATTAAAGGGAGAATGTGAAACCCAAGGAGGCTTGGCCGCTTCAGCGGCCATGTACGCCCCCCCCAACTATCGTACAAGACTGTGAAAAAAAGCGGGGCACGTTTTTTCACAGCCACGCAGACTTCCGGCAGCGTTTGGGCTTTGTGATGTTGACCGAAGAACAGTTCATCCGCGAGTTGACGGCAGCCCAGAATCGGCTGTTTGCGCTCATTCTCACGCTGCTGCCCGATCCCCATGCCGCGCAAGATGTGCTTCAGGAAACGCACGTCGAGATGTGGCGCAAGCGGGGCGATTTCACCCCGGGAACGAACTTCCTGGCCTGGGCGTGCAAGATCGCGCGATACAAGGTACTCACCCATCGCGGAACTCACGCTCGCCAGCGGCTTATTTTCGATGAGGGTCTCGTGGCGCAATTGGCGACCGAATCTGAAGAGCTTTGCACCACCGACACCGAACAGCACGACGCCCTGCGCCATTGCCTGGAACACCTCTCGCCGCGCAAGCGGGAGTTAATTCATGAGCGATACGGGAAGGGGGAGTCGGTCAAACGGTTGGCCGACCGGCTGGGCCGTTCGCCCAGCGGACTGGCGGTGAGCTTGTTCCGTATCCGCCAAGCCCTACTCGACTGCGTCGAACGCCAATTGACGAAGGAGGCCGTGCTATGAGCTATCGGCCTTTGCCGCACGAACCGTTGGGCCAACTGCTCAGCACGTTAATCGACGGCCAATTGTCGGCCGAACAGAACGAACAGCTTGTCGAGTTGCTGCGCGAGGATCGGCGAGCGCGGCAGTACTACGTGCGGCTGATGGCGGCCCACGCTCAGTTGATCACCGAACACGTGTCGCTGCCGACCTTTGCCGCCACCGATACGGCGGCCGATTCTGCGCAACCGGCAGCGGAGTCTTCCGACAGCGAATCCCCTCCCGCCGAATCGTCAGCCCACGCGCCGACACCCCAAAACGCGTCGGTCTTGCGACAGACAGGCCGGGCAACGGCCGAGTGGATCGACTGGCGCATTCACCCGGGCCGGTTCTTGTCGGTAGCCATCGCGCTTACTTTGCTGATCTGGCTGGGACTCTACGGAATGGTAGGACCGGCCTACTGGAGCCGCGTCAACAAAGAGACCGCCGTATTCGACGATTCTACCTCGCCGTCGATCGTCGCCGAGATCGTAGCGTTTCACGAATGCCGCTGGCATACACCCGAGTCGCGGCCGCAGGGGCGTTTCCTGCGTGAGGGCGCTACGCTCAAGCTGGCCGAGGGGATCGTGACGCTTCGTTTTCGGACCGGGGCCGCGCTGGTCCTGGAAGGACCGGCCAACTTCGAGGTTTCAGGGCGCCAATCGACCCAGTTGGACCGCGGCAAACTCACCGTAAGCCTACCCGACGGGCTTTCCGGTTTCGTCGTCTGCACGCCCGTGGCACGAATCACCGACCTGGGAACGGAGTTCGGCGTCGAGGTGCAGGAAGACGGCCAGACCGAAGTCCACGTGTTCAAGGGTCGTGTGGAAACCGAACTGCTGGCCCAAGTCGATCCCCAATCGAGCGATCCGTCGACGAACAAACCAACCGGCCAGAAAGTCGTGTTGCTGGCGGGTGAAGCGGCCCAGGTTACCCAGGCCGCGTCGGCCATCATCCACGTTCCCTCGGTACCAAAAAAGTTTGCCGGCATGTTCCGCCACGGGCCGTTTCCGCTGGTGGGATTTTATCCGTTCGACAACTCCACCCGCGATGCCAGCCTGGCCGAGGCCCATCCAATTGGGGCCGAAGGAATTCAGTTCGCCGAAGGCAAGGAGAGCCGCGCGGCCAGCTTCCGCAAAGACCGCCGCAGCTACATCGATATTCCCATCGATGTCAACGAAAAGAAGATGCCGCAGATGACCTGGGGCGCCTGGGTACGGCCTCGTAGCGTGGGGCCATCCTACAACGAGATTCTGTCGTCCGACAACATGGGCTACGACCGAATGCTGACGATCGACGCTCGCGTTGGAAACCAGGAGACCAAACCGCGGGAACTTCGCTTCGCCGCGTTTTTGGGGACCGGCGGCGTGTTGTCCTCGCGTGGGCCGTTGCCCAAAGTGGGCCGATGGACCTTCGTGGCTGCGGTACACGACGGCACAAACCGTACCGTGTCGCTTTACGTAGAAGACCCCAGCCGCAACGACGGCCGTGGTGGGTTGGTTCGCGATACGGTCGAGGATGTGCAATTTGGCGAGTGCAACCCGTTCGTCCGCATCGGAGGACATGCAACAGCACCTCAGCCGTTCGACGGCGAGATCGATAACGTATTTATCTTTTCCGCGGCACTCAGCGCCGCACAGTTGGAGCAAATCCGCAGTCAGGGCAAGAGCGGAATTCTGGCGATTGCCAGCGGCCAGTCGGCCGAAGGCGAATCCGTCGAGACGTCGCCCGCCCCCGGCGCCGAATAGTCGGCTTACTAGTCACTGATTACCGGTTACTGGTTCCCAAGCTCCGGCTTGGGGACCCAAATCCCAGAAGCTCCGCTTCGAGGAGGCAACCAGAGACATTCCGTAGCCGTTGTTGAATCTTCACCGTCAGCCGCCGAAGTCTGCGCGATATCGCGGCGTCAGCGAAGCGGAGTTTCGCGGAGTTGCGTTCCGAAGCCGGAGCTTTGGAACGAGTAATGGGCAAAATCGTCTCACACACCCCAAATTACGGGAATCAGCTTATGTATGCATCAATTTCCTCTGTAACTCGCACTTCGGCGGCCGTCCTGCTAGCTTTTCTCCTCACTACGGCAGCCCACGCCGAATTGGTCGCCGTGGGAATCGTCGACGGCTCGGACAACACCAATTGGGTGACCAATGGTTTGGCTACGCTCAACGGTGCTACGGCCGGCGTGGCGTGGAAGATTTCTGGGCAACAGCAGAACACCGCGTGGGTTTTTGTCAGTGGCGGTTCGCAGCGCAGTCTCTCCGGAACACCGATTGAGTGGCCCACCGCAGGCACTTCTGGCACGCTCGGTTACGTTGCCGACGAACAGATCATGAGACTGGGGCCCCAGATCAACACCCTCATTGCCAGCGACGGCGGTGGCCCCTATCTGCAAATCTCGATGGTTGCACCGGCGGCAGGCGACTACTCGATCAATGGCGGCAACACGCAAACCGCCACGGCGCTTGGGCAGGTATTGCGGTGGATCGATACCGACCCTACGGTCGACGAGCAATACACGTGGACCAGCACGGCCACGATCGACGAAACGACCATAGCCAACGGCCCCGTGGCTTTTGCAACGGCGTCCGCCGTGCCCGAGCCGTCGACCCTTGCGTTATTGCTCGCCTTGGCAACAGGATTGTTCCTGCGGTGGCGGCGAAGATAGTGTGTTATAGCTTTATCCTGGTTTGTCCTCGGTTTATCCCGATTTTCAATCTCCGGCTGGCTTATCCTGGTTCCCAAGCTCCGGCTTGGGAACCTACTTCCCAGAAGCTCCGCTTCGAGGAAGCGACTAGCGACATTCCGTAGCCGTTGTCGAATCCCTCACCGACGGCCGCTGAAGTTTGCGCGATATCGTAGCGTCGGCGAAGCGGAGCTTCGCGGAGTTGCGTTCCGAAGCCGGAGCTTCGGAACGAGAAGAATCCCTAATCACTAATCCCTAGTCTCTGGCCCCTCATCCCTAGTCCCCCGAGGGCTCGACGCATGCAATCGCAGCGAAACGCCTTTACCTTGGTCGAACTGCTGGTCGTCATTGCCATCATCGGCATTTTGATTGCTCTGTTGCTGCCTGCGGTGCAATCGGCCCGGGAAGCCGCCCGGCGGATGCAGTGCACGAACAACGCGAAGCAAATCGCCCTGGCGTTGCACAACTACTACACGGCCCACTCGTGTTTTCCGCCAGGACAGTATGTCTACATCGACGCCAACGCCCCCAACGGCTGGAATCGCTGGTCGTGGTTTGCCTCGCTGTTGCCCTACGTCGAACAGCAGGCGTTGGCCGACCAGTACACCAAACACATCCAAAATCCCACGGGCAGCTTTTCGTACACCAATCTACCCGGCAAGGAAACGGCCATAGCGATGTTCATGTGCCCGTCCGACAGTGCCAATCCCAAAACAACCTGCGGTGCCGGAACGACCAATCAGCAGGGGTTCCACGGCAACTACATGCTCAATGCGGGCGATTCGTTCTTCAACGAAGGGGGTTACGCCAACAGTACGCAACTCAACGGGCTGTTTTATGTGTTTTCGAGCACGCGGATCGCCGACATCCGCGACGGGACCAGCAACACGCTGATGGTCAGCGAGATTATCCTGGTGCCCGACGGCCCGATCGGCTCCGGAGAACAGGACGTGCGGGGGCGTTATCATAATGTCCGTCACGCGGGAGCCTTGTTCAGCACCTTCTACGCACCAAACACATCGCAGCCGGACCGCTTCAATTACTGTCTGAACACTCTGGACGAGGCACCCTGTGTCAACACGGGCACCGACATCGTCGTTTCCGCTCGCAGTTACCATCCCGGCGGCGTCGTCAGCGCGTTGGCCGACGGCTCGGTTCGCTTTCTTACCGAGGGCATCAACGCCGAAACTTACCAGGCGTTGGGAACCCGGGCCGGTGGAGAAGTAATCCACGGTGAGTTTTAAGGAGTAATACTAAGGATGGCTTCGCCGATGCGCTTATTCGCCCTGCTGTTGATTCTGTTAGCAACAACCGGTTGCGGCGGTGGCCCGGAGGTGTACGACGTCTCGGGCACCGTAACGTTCGACGGCCAACCGGTCGAGCGAGGTGAAATCAGCCTCGATCCCGACGACGCCCGTCTTTCGCCTGACGCTGGGGTGATCGAACAGGGCCGTTTCTCGTTTCCGGCCAAGCCGGGCAAAAAGACGGTTCGCATTCGTGCGTCACGTCCCTTGCCGCCCGAGCGACAAGACGCGCCCGAGATGGGCACTCTCTACGAGGACTACATTCCGGCGAAATACAATCGTCAGTCGACCCTCACGGCCGACATCTCGCCCGGCGGCGACAATCAATTCACCTTCGAGCTAACAACCCGCTGATCGCCGACGTCTCGAACGTTGGATGCTGACTTGCGTGCGACAACGAGGCGCCAACCTCCCGCCGAACACATCGCCTGAACAGAAGCGTTCGGGGCGAACACTTCCGTTCAGGCCGTCGGGCGGCTGATGACCAGCCGACGCATGCTGTATCTCTCTTCGGAAAAGGCACTTACGTAAATCGGGCGGAATTTGCCGGAGATTGGCGCGCCGAATGCACTTCCCCAGACCAACACCGGTGCTGGACGCGTACCGGTTTAAGTTGCCGCTTCGCCATGTGCTCCCTCTCCCCCCCATACACCGTGAAAGGATTTCACAACGATGACTACCCTCACGATCGCTTCCGTACTTCAAGTTGCCCTGCTTTCGGCTGCCCCAGAAGGTTTCGACGCGGCCGCCCAGCGTAGTACCGAGTCGGGCCGACCGCTCGTCGTGTTGCTAGGAGCCGACTGGTGCCCGGCCTGCAAGGTGATGAAAAACAAAACGCTTCCTAGGGCGGCCGAAGCCGGCGCATTAGCCAACGTGGAATTCGCCTATGTCGACGTCGACCACCAGCGAGACTTGGCTGGCCGACTGATTCGCGGCAAATCGATTCCTCAACTCATCCGCTTCGAGAAGACGGAAAACGGTTGGCAGCCCGAGTACCTAATCGGCGCCCACAGCCCCGACAAGGTCGCTCAGTTCATCGACCCCACGGCCAAGCCGTTGTCGAAGTTCAGCTTTAGCGGGTTTTTGGGACTTGAGAAATAGTGCATCGTGCGACGGGGCCGCCTTTGCGACGGCCTCGTTGTTTTCTACAGCCGGCGTCGTGTGCTCCCTCACTCCTCCCCACGCCGATCAGTCGCCGGACGGCGTGGGGAGGTGGTCGTGTGCTGCAAGAGCCATTGCCGCAATACGGCAACGAACTCATCGCGCACATTCTTTTCCAGCCAAGGGTGATGCCCACAACGGGGCCACTCGTGATACTCGAGTTGCGGCAGATACGCCTTGAGATTAGCCGCGATCATTTGGCCCGGGTGAGGGTCGACCGTGCCGTGCAGCATGAGCGTCGGCACACGGATGTTGGCAAAGGCCGCCGGGTAAACACCCTCTTGCTGCAGTCGAAGCATATCGGTCCACGTTTCTTCATGCGCGCGGGCATCGACTTGCAGGGTTTCGTCGTCGGCAGCTATCAGCTCGTGGGAGTCGATTCGCTGGAACAGCCGGCCGATGGCTTTGAGTCGCTGGTCGACGTCGGCCACTTCTGTTTGTAGACGCGCTATGTCGCTATGGAACTGTTCATCCATGCGATCTTGACGCGTCGCTTCCAATTGGTTTCGCGACGCCGGATCGAACGTGCCGCAGCCAACGAGCACCAACGCGGCAATGGTGTCGGAATGTTCGGCCGCGTAGGCCAACGCCAACATCGCTCCCCACGAGTGTCCCACCAGGGCCGGCCGCTCGCCGGTGCATTGCGTCCCCAGCAGTTCATCGAGATCGGCCACATGGCGAGCAACGCTCAACGGCTGCGGCCCGCTGCCGCGCTGGAAGGGCTCGACCACCCGAAAGGCGTCGGCCAACTGTCGCGCCAGCGGCGCCAAATAACCCGGTGCGGCGGGGCCACCATGAAGAAGGACGACTTGCGGACCGGACGTGCCGTAGGTGCGGGTTTGTAGTAGCATGGGTCTGAGGTGTTGGTGCGAGGATCGGGCTATTGTCCAACTGACGGCAGAAGGCAAAAGGGAAACGTCACAGCAAGATAGCTGAAGGCCGTTTTGTCATGCGTTTCGCCACTCACAACGAGGACAGCGTACTGTTGTTGGAGCGATTTTGCGTCCGCAGTTCGGGCAAGCCACAAGTCGGTCTTCAGGATCGGGCGGATTAAGACGTTCGTCTTCCGCTTGGTGCAAAAGTCGTTCAGCGGCTTCTTCGGAGATGCCTATGGCAATGGTCAGTGCCTTTGCCCGATGGAAGCTGGCCGGCTCGAACAGTCGTAAACACCAAAGTCCGATGAGGGCAGCAACCAATGCGGCCAACAACCATACTGGCAGCTCGATCCAACGCCATTCTGTCCACATTGCGATCAGCCCTCCTGTGCCCGCTATGCCGCAAACCACGGCAACCGCTATCAAGAAGAAACGTGTCCAAGCCATGAGAAGGGAACGTACGCTGAGACGGATACGTTTGCTTCGGCCAAATGTGTGTTCACTGCTTTCCAAGGCACATACCCACGTCCCCACCGGCAAGAGTGGAATCCAGAATATGTGAAGAAACAGGGTGGCAACGTAGAACATACCGGGAACTCGGTCCACGGTCCCGTAGAATCGCTTGCCCCAGGCGAGTACCGGCACGAAGTGATAGGTCCAGATTTCCAGATGTTCCATGAGAAGAGGACTTGGCTCAGATTCCGACGTCATCCGGCGTTCAGTTGCCAGGGAAGACAGCCAAGACTCAGATTTACTGGACTGACGATCGAGGTTTTCCATGGTTCCCTAGTTCGACTGTTTGATCTCAGAAGCGATCGAACCCTCAGGCAATAGACTGGTTACGGCATTTTGAAAATCACGAAGAGAGACGCTCGGTAGCACAGCCCTTGAGTGAACTTGGCCTTTTCTTCGTGCCCTTCGTGGTTCTTTCGTCTGTTGTTGGAAGCCGTTGCTTCAAAATGCTTTGGGTTGGCTGCGAATCTGAAATAGTCGACCTACTTGGCTGCTGCGGTCTCGGAATTTCAGTCCTTGGAACAGATGGCCCTGGCGGGTCGACCCGTGGCCCCTCATGCCTGCCCAGTTCCCCCCAAGGTAATACGTCCCCGGCAGCCGGCGATTGTCCATTCAGTATCGCCGTGTTATCCTGAAAGGTCTATGGACCCCACCTGGATACTCATCCTGAGCGCCACGATTTCCGTCTTCGCCGCCATTGGCGTAGGCGTCGTAACCCGCTGGCTTGGCTGGCTGACCGAAGAGGCCGACGACAGTCTGCTGAAGCTGATTATTCGGGTGCTGTTTCCCTGCCTGATCTTCACCGTCATCAGCAGCAATCCGGTGATGAAACGGGCGGGAAACCTGTTTTTGCCGCCGCTGGTGGGTTTCAGCACGGTGGTGCTGGGGCTTGCCGTGGCCTATACGGTTGCCCGGGTGGCCGGCCGCTGGTTTGGGCTGCGCGACGCCCGCCAGTGTCGCACGTTCGCCCTGTGCGTCGGCATGTACAACTACGGCTTCGTGCCCATCCCGTTGGTCAAGATGCTCTTCGACGACCGCACGCTGGGCGTACTGTTCGTTCACAACGTGGGCGTCGATCTGGCGCTGTGGACGGTGGGAATGATGCTTCTGGTGGGCTCGCTGGAGCAGCGCTGGTGGCGACACCTAATCAACCCGCCGAGTTGCACGATCCTCGTGGCGGTGATTCTCAATTTCCTGGGCGTGGCCGACCGGTTACCGGATTTTCTCACCCGCACGCTCGACTGGCTGGGCCATGCGGCGATTCCCCTGTCGCTGGTGCTGATCGGAGCGACGGTGGCCGACCAGCTCCGCCCGGGCGGCGACCGAACCGGGTTTGCCCGCAGCGCCGGTGTGGTTTCTGTATCGTGCATTTTGCGGTTGGGAATGTTGCCCGTGGCATTTATGACCCTGGCATGGTTTCTTAGCCGTTGGATACCGAGCAGCGTGGAGCTTCAGCGCGTGGTGGTGGTCGAAGCGGCCATGCCGTCGGCCGTGTTCCCCATCGTGATGGCTCGACACTACGGCGGCCACCCGGGCACCGCGTTGCGTGTGGCGTTAGGCACGTCGATCGTGGCCCTGCTGACGATTCCTGTATGGATCTCGCTGGGAACGTCGTGGTTTGATCTCATGCCAACGCCCTAGTCGCGAGTCTTCCCTCTCCCCTTGGGGAGAGGGGCCGGGGGTGAGGGGATTGCGCAGCAACGATCTTTCTGAAGACAATATCCTCGCCGCTGCAACCTCACCCGGCGGCTTTGCCGCCATCCTCTCCCGCTTCTCGATAGAGGGTACCACGTTCTCATGCCGGCGCCAGGTCTTGTTCTTCCTGGATATACGTCTGCTCGCGAAAGTTGGCAGCCACGACGATAAACGCCACAGCGCACAACAGCATCGTGCCGGTGAAGAACCAGTAGTAGGCCGGACCGCTCAGCTTGCTCGTGCCGTCGGGGTTCTGGATCAGCCAGTTCACGCCAGCCGTGAAGGCATTGCCCAACGATACAGAACAGAAGTAGAGCCCCATCACCAATGACTTCATCTTTCTCGGCGCCTGGGTGTAAGAAAACTCCAGACAAGTGATCGATATCATGATCTCGGCCGAGGTCAACACGGTGTAGGCCACCACTTGCCAAATGATGTGTGGGCGGCCACCGGCGACAATCCGATGTTCGATCCAGGCGGAAATGGCGAATCCCGCGACGGTGACGAACATGCCTGTGGCAATCTTACGCAACGGGGTAACCTGAACCCAACGCCCCGCCATTGGATAGATCGCGTAGGAAAATAGCGGGATCAATAGCATGATCAGCAGCGGATTGGCCGCCTGGATTTGCGAAGGTAATATCTCGTAACCCCAGATTTCTCGTTGCATGTGCTTTGCTTGCAACACCCAGGCCGAGCCGGTCTGGTCGAACAATGCCCAAAACATGGCCACAAAGACATAGACGACCGACAACTTGGCCATCGCCCCAAGCCCTTCGGCGCTGAACGACTCGCGGACAAACTCCCGTCCACCGGGTGGAATGTGAACGAAACGCCAACGTCCCAGCCAGAAGAATAACGTGGCCAGGGCCATCAATACTCCGGGCACACCGAAGGCCGCGCCGGGGCCATAGTGATGCAACAGCGCAGGCGTGAGCAGGGTTGACGCGAAGGCGCCCAAATTGATCGCGAAGTAGAACCAGCCAAACACCTTCGCGAGTAGATGCTGGTTGCTGGCCCCGAACTGGTCGCCCACATGGGCCGAAACACACGACTTGATCCCGCCCGAGCCCAGGGTGATCAGCAGCAGCCCGAGCAACAGCCCCACGCGCGTCTCATCGACGGCCAAGGCCAGATGGCCCAGGCAGTAGAGCACTGAAAGCCGCATAATGGTGTAATATTTACCCCAAAGGGAATCTGCCAGCAGGGCTCCCACTAGCGGGAAAAAGTAAACCCCCGCGCAGAACAGGTGAAAATAGGTTTTCGCCTCCTCCTCGCTCATGGGAGCCGGGTCGCCGTAGCGATTCAACAGGTGCTGCGTCATGAATATCACGAGGATGCACTTCATGCCGTAGAACGAAAACCGCTCGGCCGCTTCGTTGGCCACGATAAACGGCACGCCCGGCGGCATGTGGGCCGAAGGGATCGGGGCCGTGGCATAATGCGGCTTGGTCATAAAGAACACACGGCGGAGGTGTGGAGATAATTGTCTTCTGCCAGGCAGTCTGACTACGTTGATTCGACCGATGCCCGAGGGACAGCCTGTCCGTCTTTGCCGAATCAGGAGACAGGCAATCTGCCCACGGCACCCGACATCGCCCGGATCGTTCATGGACAACCGATCGGCCGTCTCTCGCCAATCGCCCTGCCGCCCCCCCGAAAGATTCTACCGTGATCGAAAATTGGGCGAAACCCACGAAACCGCGTCGACCATTTGGTGTTCAATGACACACAAGGCCTCAATCTGCAATCGATGTCTGCATTACCGATGCTCGCTTCGGGCAACCGAACGCCTGGAAACCCAGGGTCGCGTTGGTCGCCTCGCGTTGATCGGCCATGCAGCCCGCAATACATCCCGCAAAGCCCGTCTTTCGGCGGCAATCCACGCTACCACCGGGAGAGACTCCCGCCCGAGGGGGTGGCAATCCCGGCTTGGCGGTCGCGGTCTGCCGTAAGACATCCTTCCCGGAAGGTTTGCGCATCCTTGGAAACGTTCGATTTCGTGTTTTTTCCAACCTGTTCGAGACCTTAGGAGGTGAGTGATGTTGCGCGTATTACTGAGTTTGGCGTTGGTGTTACTGATCGGCCTGAGTGCGGCCCGGGCAGACGATGCCGGCAAGAAGAAGGACGCTCCGAAAAAGCCCAAGAAGAGCGTCGAGGAAATCTTCAAGGCCAAGGACAAAGACAACGACGGCAAGTTGTCGCTCGAAGAACTCAAGGGCAAGTGTACCGACGAGAAGAAGTTGGAGCGGATCGAAAAGCGATTCAAGGCCAAGGACAAAGACGGCGACGGCCTGCTGACCCTCGAAGAGTTCAAAGCCAAACCGGAGAAAAAGAAGGGCGACAAAAAGAAGAAGGACGCTAAGGAAAAAAGCGCCAAGAAACCATGTGAAACCAAGAAGGCCGAGTAGGCCCAATGCCAAGACTTCTTCCAGCCAGGACGGCGGATCGTGAGAAGTAACTAGAGGCGGTTTCAAAACCCAGTTTCGGCTTTATAAACCCGCCGAACGAATGTCCCTATCGGTAGTTTTGAAGCGGCTTCTAGTGTTTTGTCAATCCTTGAACTAGGGGTTGTAGGTGCCATACCCACGGCAACGTGGGCATGAATACGTACTGCACTTCGGGCCTGCCCACGTTACCGTGGGCATGGCCCCCCGTTTTCTTGAATTTCAAAAAGCATTATTGAGCCTTGCATTTTGAACGAACAGAAGGCGACCGTCGGGAGCCCGATTCTAAGGCGCTTGGCCTTGCCCGATCGTTCAGTAAATATGCAAACACCAATAAAAGCCATTTCAAAACCGGAGCCAAGGTCGTTCGTTCAGCGGACGCACAAACCCAAAGCCGGGTTTTGATATTGCCTTTCGCCAACCGGGGCACATCATTCGAGCGAATCGATGAACTCGCGAACCGTCTGCGAGCCGCCCAAGAGCGGGTAGATTTCGCGCTCGACATACTCCTGATTCGCCTGCGACATGGCGGCCGTGGCGTCCCGGGCAACGCGAACCGTAAAACCTCGGTCGTAGGCGCTGCGGGCGGTGGCTTCCACGCATACGTTACTCAGGAAGCCGGCCACCACAACGTTCTTGATTCCCTTGTCGCGGAGCACCTCGTCCAGCTCCGTGTTGCTGAAGCCGCTCAACGCGTGTTTGCCCGAAAGCACGGTTTCGCCCGGCTGCGGCTGAAGTTCTTCGGTAAACTCGGCGCCCCACTCGCCTGGCTGAAACGCCCCGGCTTCAGCCGCACCGGCAATGATCCCGCAAACCGCGTGCTGCTGGGCCCAATCTTTGTCGTAGACGAACGGACAGTGGATCACCGTGCAACCTTTTGCCCGGGCGTGCTGTGCAAGCTCTGTCGCATTAGCAATAGTGTCCTGTCGAGCAAGCTCGTCCTTAACGGCATCGAAAAGCTTGCCGCCCGGCTTGCAGAAATCGTTCTGAAATTCGATGAACACGATGGCAGTTTCGCTGGCCTTCATCGGGAATCCTCATGGCAAACGGATATGAAGTGACAACAACAGGGCAGGACGCCGACCGAAACGATGGCCGCTACAGAGTTGGGCGCTGCGCCTGGCGCGAGTGCAGGGGCGTCCGCATTGTAAATCACCCAGCCAGCCCGGCAAGGCGATGCCAACGGGCATATCGCCAAGTAAGCGGAATGAGAGTCGCATCGTTTCATGCCTGCACGCACGCGATGCATTAATGCAATCATTGCGTGCAATCAAATGCAATCGCGAGCTCCGTAGCCCCGGCACTCGCTTGCCAACCGAAAGGCGTAACATGCTTTTACTTAAACAACTTAAGACTACTGTCCTCGGCGACACTCGAAATGGCACGGCGATTGCAGATACCAATAGTCGGCCCTAGAGACAATTGAGAATCTAATTTGAGAGGAAAGAGTATCATGCCAGGTGGAGATCGAACTGGTCCGATGGGCGCCGGCCCCCAAACGGGTCGCGGCGCGGGTTTTTGTGCGGGTTCTAACGTTCCAGGGTTTGCCAATGTCCCCGGTTTCGCTTTCGGCGGCGGTCGTGGTAGCGGTCGTGGCGGTGGCCAGGGCATGGGACGTGGCAGGGGACGTGGTCGCCGTAACATGTTTCACATGCGAGGGTTGCCCGCAAACCAATCGGCAGCAGCAGAATACCCCCCGATGACGCAGTCGCCCGCGAAAGAACCAACAGCCCCCCCGTCGGAGGTCGCCGAGCTGCGTCAACAACTCAACGTGGCCATGGATCTGATCCAACAGCTCCAGCAGCGACTGGGCGATGTTGGGGAAAGTACCGTTGAAAAAAGTACCCGTTAGCGTCATAGTGGTATGTTTGGGGTGGCTTAGGAAGCCTATTCCTGCCATTCCGGGCGACACAGATTCCGTGGCGCCGTCGCGCAATCGGCCGTACCGCAGGGTCCGGCAAGCAAGGGCTTCCCTGCTGGATGCGCAATCGGAGCCACCGGTTCAAACATGGGGGACTTTTCGTGCAACGGTTTATGTTACGGTCCAAGATTCACCGCGCCACGTTGACGGGTACGGATTTGGACTACGAGGGCAGCATCGCGATCGATTGCGACTTGCTCGCGGCAGCCGACATACTGCCGGGCGAGCAGGTCCATGTGCTGAACCTCAGTAACGCTCAGCGGATGATCACTTACGCCATCGAGGCTCCCGCCGGATCGGGCACCATGATGCTCAACGGTGCGGCTGCCCGACTGGCCGTACCCGGCGACAAGGTGATTGTGCTCACCTACTGTGCCGTCTCGACAGAAGAAGCGCGCGAGCTGAAACCTAAAGTCGTCCTCGTCGACGAGAAGAACTGTCCGTGTAAATAGCCGACGCCATCGCGTGACTGTCACTCGTGCAACGCCAAGTCGCGCATGACCGCGCGTTGGTCAAGCCACCCTAAAACGCACAGGGCGGCCCGGTTTTTTTGCCGGGCCGCCCTGAAAAGACTCGCCGGGCAGGTGCTACCGACGAGCCACGAGCGAAGTGCGCGGTGATTACGAGACCTCGACTGTTTGTCGTGCGGTGCTCTTCTCGCTCGTTTTGTCGTGCTTGGCGTGTGCGCCGTCGGTCTTGACCTGGAATCGTCCGACTAATTGGCGTAGCACGCTGGCTTGGGCACCAAGTTCCTGGCTGCTGGAAGCCATCTCTTCACTTCCGGCAGCCGACACTTCGGTAACCTCGGCAATCCCTTGGATGGCCTTGGTAACTTCGCTGGCGTTGGCCGCCTGTTGCACGGTGGCCGTCGCGATTTCGGCAATCTTCGAGGCCGTGGCTTCCACGCCTTGGATGATCTCCTCGAGTGACTTGCCCGTCTCCTCGCTGAGTTGGGCGCCTTCCTTGACACGTTGGGCCGATTCCTTAATCAACGAGGAAATCTCGCCGGCCGCCTGATTCGAACGTTCGGCCAGCTTGCGAACCTCGTCGGCCACCACGGCGAAGCCCATGCCGTGTTCGCCGGCCCGGGCGGCTTCGATGGCCGCGTTGAGAGCCAGCAAGTTCGTCTGGCTGGCGATTTCGGAAATCACTTGGATGATCTCGCCGATTTGCACGGAACTGTTGCGAATGAGTTCCATCGCGTCGACCGATTTTTTCACAGCCATGCCGCCCTGGCCGGCCAGATCGTTGGTCCGTTTGGCCACAGCATCGGCCTCGGCGGCATTGTCTTTAACCGCCTGAATGCTGCGCGTGAGTTCCTCGATCGAGGCATTCATCTCCTCGACCCCGGCGCTCTGGTTCTGAGCACCTTGTGCCAGGGTTTGAGAGCTTTCGGCAATCACCCGAGAACCTTCGTTGAACTGCACGGCGCTTTCGGTCACCTGCCCGATAACCTGAGAAAGGTCGTCGAGCATTTGTCGTACGCCGGCAGCCAATTCGTTGATGGCTTCGTCGGAGAGCGTTCGCTGCTGATCGCCCTCGGCAAACTGTTCGACAGCGTCGCGGTATTCTTCGGCACTGGCAATCAGCTTATTGATATCGCCTCGCTGCCCGGATAAGGCACCTAACGATTCTTGGTACTTGCGTGCCTGGGCAATGACTTCGTCGGCTCGGGCATCGTTGCCCGCCTGCTGGAACCGCGACTTCATGTCATCGGCCAACTCGATGATCTGCGTGGTAAAATCGCGAACTTGCTTTAGATATTGTTGATCGCGACGGATGATGAAATTCTTTTCCTGTCGCCGGGCTTCCAGGGCCCATTTGATGAGGCGGTTCGCGTCGTCGGCCTTGCGAAGCTTGTCGCGAATTACCTGAGCCGAGGCGCCGTTTTCCAGGAGCTGGTTAAGTTGCGTCTTCTGTTCGTTCCGCAACTCGTTCGCCACGGCAAGCAGTTGCCGGGCAGCTTGCACCATCTGGTCGTCATCCGAACGAAGGCTCTGACTTCGGGCCACGAACTGGTCGAACCCCGTTAGGTACGTTTGTGCGGCCGTGAGAATCGTATCGGCCTGCTGCTTGTTGGCCTCTTGTGTGAAACGATCTTTCATCTCCTGGGCAACTTGCACGATTTCCTCGACAAATTCGTGCACCTGCTGAACGTATTTGTCTTCACCCCGGAGGGCATAGTTCTTTTCTTGCTGACGACAGCGGCAAGAGAGTTTGACAATCTGGTTGGCTGCATCGGCTTTCCAGAGCTTGTCGCTCCGCTGTTCTTCGGTCGCTTGCTGATCGGCCGTGAGCTTGGCTTTCTGGTCTGCCCGCATGGCCGCGCATTGCTTAAGTGTTTCGCGGGCGGCATCGACCATCTGCGTGTTTGCAGCGTCTTTTTTCTTTTCCAGATCGACGTAGGTTGTCAACGCGGCGAGCCAATTCTGAAATTCACCGACCACGGCATCGACCTCGTGGCGTTCCTTCGGCCGGGTAAACCTTTTTTTGAGGACTTCGCCTTCTTCCTGAGCGTTGGCGACGATTTCGCGAGCATCCTTGAGGTACTTCTCGTCCTTGCGAAGCATGAAGTTCTTTTCGGCGACTCGCCCTTGGAGCGAGTCTTTGATCATCCGGTTGGCGTCGGCGGCGATCTCGACTTTTTCACCAACCGTTCTCAAGCTGCGAAAGCCCGTGAATCCAAGCGTACCTGCAATGAACACGAGACAAACGAAGCCGGCGGCCAACTTAACAGTAAGCGGGAGATTCCGTAACACGATTCTGCCCCTTTCCTAGAAATGAAACTGGGAAACGACTCCTGCGTCATACGCAGCCATCGTATTTGCTCTCCACCGTGGAGAGACAAACCAAGGAGGCTAGAGTGGCAGAAGTGGGCATCGGCCAAAGATGGCGCGGAACCACCTCACGCGAAACGTCTCTGCCCCAGTCGCGTGAGGGGGTCCTGCGCACTCTGAGCCTGCCCCAGCGCAGGTGCGATTTGCTCCGACGCCGTCATTGAGCCTTGCATACTGGATGAACGGAGGGCGGCCATCGTGAGCCTGGTTTCAAGGCGGTTGGCCTCATCCGACCGTTCAATGCATCTGCAAGTACCAATAGATTCTGCCCCAAATTGCCCCAGAGACCACGGCACCTTGCGGTTACGTCAAGGTAGGCGAGTGCGAAGCGGGCCGCCAAGCAGATTACCTTGTCAGTGTGAGAGCAGGAAAGCCCCAGACGGCAATCGTTGCTTTGGTACTTCGTCTCGTTACGCAGCGAGGTATTAGGGCGTTTTAACCTGTTGATAAATAGGATAAAACCCCTAGGTTCCGTCGTCTCTATAGAAACATACAACAGATTTTTACCGGTGCGAAAAATCGGCGCAAGTCTTTCGCAAAGAATGTTTTTTAACCACACGGGCAGGCAGTAACGTTCTCGGCAATAGAGAGCTGCGAAAAACCTCTAGGTGTAAACATACCCTGCCACTTGTCGGCGTTTTGGGGACAGTCGCATCGACGCAATTAGCACGAAGCCGATGGTCTTTATCGATAAGGACCAGCGCGCGCAACGAACGGCACTAGCTTAAGCCTCTTATTGATGTTTGCATTGAAAATGATCGCTTCAGGAAACCGAATACCTGAAAATCCAGGCTCCCGTTGGTCGCCTTCGGCTCATTAGCCATGCAAGCGCCAATAAGTGCGAAACCGGGTGTCTTCCTACAAGCAATTGCGGTAGGAGTCGGACCCAGCCACCACTGCTTGTGGTCGCCTTTCTTAAGCTAGTGCCATTCTCGCGCGCAACCCTAGGCATCTCCCAACCTGCGATTACACCGCTCGGCAGACCGCCGACCGATCGGGTAGGAGAGTGTCTGGGGGGCTCGGCGACCGGTGTCAGTCGATCTCTTTGATCTTCAGGTTGCGGAAGAAGATCGGCGCTCCGGCGTGCTTGCCTTGCAGGCCGATGTGGCCTTTGGTGGGAAGTTCGGCAAACGGTGTGCTCAGCCACGACGGAATGTCGCTGCCGTCGGGGTTCTTCTTGCCCGAGGTCCACTTCCGCATGTCCATTTCGGTGACCAGTTCGCCGTTGAGCATCACATAGATCATGGGCCCTTTGCAGGTGATCGTATAGCGATTCCACTCGCCCGGCTTTTTCACGGCGCTCTTGTTGGCCGCTAAGTGGCCGAAGATGGCCGCACACTGCCAGGTTTTACCGGCCTTGGCCCATTTCTCGGCGTAGTCGTCGGCGATCTGCACTTCCACCGAGTTGGGAATCCAGTTCTTCATATCGCTGCAGTACACGATCACGCCGCTGTTGGTGCCGTCGGCCGTTTTGAACTCCAGGTCGATGATGAAGTTGTCGTACGACTTCTTCGTCCAAATGCACTGATCCTTCGTGGCGGTCAGTTCCCCATTGTCGAACGACCACACGCCCTCGGGAAACTGGGCGTTGGACAAGTCGGCCGTGTACAGGTCTTGCCAGCAGCTCGAGTCGGGATGGCTTTGCGGTGGGATCGCCTCTTCGGCGCAAACAAAAGCAGAGATGCTAAGCCAAGCGGCCAACAATACGACGATCTTCTTCACGGTGATACTCCTGCGGTCAATTGGGGTCGAGACATCCCCGAGAGCAAACAACGGGGAAACTGCCGGCATGAACCACATGCTCACGGCACGATTCGGCAGACCTGCCAGAATAGTCCAGGCGATAGCCAAACTCAAGTTGGCAAAGCAAGGCCCCGCCGCGGGGGGGCTGTCGGCTGTCAGATCGGGCTGCGACTTTCCGACTGTCGCACGGCAACATCGTCATCTTCCCCGGAAACGGCGGACTTCAATCTGGCAACGCTGCCAGGAAGTGATCGAGTTGGCGATAGTACTCGGCAGACTGCGGGTCGTTGTGGTCGCCGCCCTCGATCGTGACGAAGTGTTTCGGCTCATTGGCTGCTGCGAAGAGTTTTTCTCCTTGCCCGAAAGGAATCAGGCGATCGGCACTGCCATGGCTGTGTAGCAGGGGACCATGATAGTTGCCGATTTTCGCCAAAGAGTTCAGTCGAGTTTGCATGGTTAGCTTGGGTGCGGCCCACCAGGCGAGTCGGCTAGCCACGTCGGGCAGCGACGTGAAGGTGCTTTCGAGGATCAAGCCGCGTGCACCGTCTTGCGCTGCCAGATCGATGGCAACCGCTCCACCGAGTGAACGCCCCATTAGCACGATGTCTTGTTCGACCACGTTGGCACGTTGGGCCAACCATGCCCGGGCGGCTCGTGCATCCTGCAAAACACCCTTTTCGCTTGGTTTTCCCTCGCTTCGGCCGTAGCCACGGTAGTCGAACATCAGCACTGCCACACGATGTTGGTCGTGGAGTTGTTGCATGAGCGCAGCCCGATCGGTAAGGTTGCCGGCGTTTCCGTGGCAGAACAACACATGGGCAACTGGAGTAGGATGCGAGCAGTACCAGCCGTGCAAACGGGTATCATCTTCGGCCGCAAACCAAGCGTCTTCGACCGGCAGACCCTCCGGTGGCGTCCAACGGCCGTCGGGAAACCGCGTGGGCGCAAAGATCAAAGATTGCTCGAATCGAGCGAGAGGATTGGTCGCCTGAGGGGAAACACTCGCGCAGCCACTGGTAAGGACCAGTAACATAAACAAAGAAGTGCTTTCTTTGACGCACACAGCAAACCTCCTCCACGCAGGGGGCATGGAGGATAGCCATCTGCCTACAGCAGGTCAAGCGCGGTTGGGAAAAATCGTTTGGGCATGTGCCATTCAATGGCACAGCCGACGACGATATGGCTGGAGGCTGGCCGCGATCGTGTTGGAGCCCGATAAAAAACCCCAACACCAAGAATGACTGAACGTTCAGCCAATCTTCGTCTGATGAGTCGGGTGCCAACGGCGGCTTGTCCGCCACCGCGGAAACAAGGGCAGTCAAGCTACCCCTGGCCCCCACGACGCTACCTATTGACGCTTGCATAGCTAATGAGCGGAAGGCGACCAACGGGAGCCTGGGTTTTCAGGCGTTCGGCTTTCCGAAACGGATTATTTTCAATGCAAGCATCAATAATCTTGAAACGCGGTCTAGCCGCCGTTCATGCGTGGGAACAGTTCGCGGACCATGGTGATGGCGGCTGGGCCGACCAGTACCACGAAAATGCCGGGGAAGATGAACAACACCAAGGGGAAGATCAGCTTCACGGCCGTTTTGGCGGCCTTCTCCTCGGCGAGTTGGCGACGACGGGTGCGCATCGATTCGCTCTGCACCCGCAGCGCCTGGGCAACACTCGAACCGAATTTGTCGGCCTGAATGAGAACGCCGGCCAGGCTGCGCAGATCGCCCACGCCCGTTCGTACGCCCAGTTCGTGAAGGACGTCGGCACGGGTACGGCCCATCTGCATTTGCATGTTCGACAACGAGAACTCCTCGGCCAACACGCGATAGGTTTTCTTCATTTCATCGGCCACCTTGCGCATAGCCTGGTCGAGACCGAGGCCGGCCTCGACACAGACGACCATCAGGTCCAAGGCGTCGGGCAAGGCGAGGAAGATGGCGTCTTTGCGGCTCTTGCCGATCAGACCTACCACGATATCGGGCAAGTAGAACAGGAGCCCGGCCAATCCCATCGACATGACGAGCGAGTTCTGCGAAGCGCCGTTGATGGTCACAATGGTTCCGCCACCGAGGAGCAACCCGGTAACCAACCCGGCGAATTTCAGGCCCAGATAGATCGTTCCCGCCGCCTCGCTACGAAATCCGGCAACGGCCAGTTTCGTCTTGAGCTTGCTCATTTCGAGGTCGTTCTTGGGCGTCAGCGGTTTGGCCAAGGTGGGGCTGGCTTTCTCCAGCACCTTGGTCATGGTGTCCTGCTTTTTCATCGCAAGATCCTGACCACCTTCGCGACGCTTGCGAGGGTTTTTCAACTCGTCGAGTCGTTCCACTGCCCGAGGCTTGCCGGCGGCAATCAATTCCAGCGCCCACCAAGCCAAAGCGGCAAAGGTGCCGAAAAGGGCCAGCGGCAAGAGAGATTCGAAATCAAAGAGGTTCGCGTACAACATGGGAATTACCAGTTGTTGGTCGTCAGTTTTCGGTGTTCAGTTGTTAGTGGGTAGCTGCCGGATTTTGGGCGAAGCCGCAAGCGGCCACATGGGCTCCCGAGTCCCTACCCCCTAAACCTTAATATTCACGATCTTCCGAATCACCAGGGCTCCGATGACTTGCATGAAAATGGCCACGGCGAGCATTTTCTTACCCATCGGGTCGGTGAACAGCACCGAAATGTAGTCGGGGTTGAGTTGGTAAACGGCCAGGAACAGCACGAAGGGCAATGCCAGCAGCACGATGCCCGACAGACGGCCTTCGCCGGTGAGTGCCTGCACTTGTCCCCAGATGCGGAAGCGATCGCGGATGAGGGAGCCAATCTTATCGAGGATTTCGGCCAGGTCGCCGCCCGTCTGCCGCTGAAGAATCACCGCGGTGACGAAGAACTTCAGGTCCAGGTTCGGCACGCGATGGGTCATCGTGTCGAGCGTTTCGTCGAGCGGTATGCCCAGGTTCTGCTCTTCAAACACACGGCCAAACTCTTTGGCAATCGGCTCGTTCATCTCCTGCGAAATCATACTGAATCCAAAGCCCAAACTCTGGCCGGCACGAAGCGAGCGAGAGAGCATTTCCAGGGCATCGGGCAGTTGCGAGGCAAACTTCTTCAGACGCCGTTTGCGGCGGAATATCAGCCACAATACGGGCAAAACCGCCATGAACAGAGCGATCAGCGGAAGCAGTGCGAAGTGGATTCGCAGAACGAGTCCCAGCACAATACCCGCCAGGGCCATCACGCCAGAGATTGCGACCAGTTTGGTAACGGTTAATGACGTATCGGCCTGCTCGAACAACAGGCTCATGTTACCGAAGCGTTCGAGTATCTGATCGAAGAAACCCGGCCGTTCGTCGAGCGGCTGCGATAGCACACTCGCTTCTTTCATCAGGCCGTCTCGGGCTGCGGCCGGCGTGTTGGCTCCGGTGAGCATGTCGAGCCGGTCTTCGATACGATTGTTCGGCTTATCGCGGAGAATCATCGCGATACCGCCCACGAGGGCAGCGACGCCGACAAACGCGGCCAGGGCAATCCAAAGTGTTGGCGACACGCTCAGTCCTCCATCATCACACGTTGGCGGAACGCACTAGCCGGCAATCGTACGCCGGCCGACTCCAGTCGACTCATAAACGTGGGCCGAATTCCGGTCGAGAGAAACTTGCCGTGTGCCCGACCGTTTTCGTCGATCCCTTCCTTCTCGAACCGGTAGATATCCTGCATCACCACGGTGTCTTGCTCCATGCCCACCACTTCCGTGATGTAGGTGATCTTACGGGGACCGCCCTGCAAACGCGTCGCCTGCACGATAAGGTCTACCGCACTGGCAACCTGGGTACGCATCGCCTTCAGCGGCAACTCGAAGCCGGCCATCATGATCATGGTTTCGACACGAGCCACCGCGTCGCGCGGCGTGTTGGCGTGGATCGTGGTCAACGACCCTTCGTGACCGGTGTTCATGGCCTGGAGCATGTCGAGCGTTTCCGGACCACGGCACTCACCGATGATGATTCGTTCGGGCCGCATACGCAGGGCGTTGCGAACCAAGTCGGTGGCCGTAATCGCCCCCTTGCCTTCGATGTTCGGCGGACGCGTCTCCAGCCGCACCACATGGTCCTGCTGCAACTGCAATTCGGCCGCGTCTTCGATGGTCACGATACGGTCGGTATTGGGAATGAAGCTCGAAAGCGTGTTCAGCAGCGTCGTTTTACCAGAGCCCGTACCACCGGAGATGACGATGTTCAACCGGGCTTTGATGGCCCCTTCCAGGAGCATCACCATCTCGGGCGTGAAGGCCTTGTAGTTCAACAGGTCTTCCAGCTTCAGCGGATTGGCACCGAAACGACGAATCGACACGGCCGCCCCGTCCAACGCCAAAGGCGGAATGATGGCATTGAAACGCGAGCCGTCGAGCATGCGGGCGTCGACCATCGGGCAAGTTTCGTCCACTCGACGTCCCACCTTGGAAATGATGCGATCGATAATCTGCATCAGGTGGTCGTTGTTGCGGAAACAAACCGTGGTCTTCTCCATCTTGCCGCGACGTTCCACATAGATGTTGCGTGGACCGTTGATCAAGATGTCGCTAACGCTCGGATCCTTCAGCAGCATCTCCAACGGACCAAGACCGAACGTCTCGTCGAGGACCTCGTTCACTAACCGCTCGCGTTCGTTGCGGTTCAACAACGTGTCTTCGGTGTCGCAGAGGTGCTCGACCACCAAGCGGATCTCTCGCCGCAGGGTGTCGCCCTCCAACTCGCCGATGCGCGAGAGGTCGAGCTTGTCGACCAGCTTGCTGTGGATCCGTTGCTTCAGCTCCTCGTAATTATTCTCTTTCGAGGAGGAGCCCTGCCGCAGAGGATTGGCCATTCGTGACATGGGAGAATACTCGTCGGACAAAATGGGGAGTGTGTTTCCTTACAAATCGATGTGGGCAAAGGACTACACTTCAGACGCACCATGTACGCCAGACGATAGACCTCGCCCACGGGAAGGATAGCTTACGGATCGAGACACCGAAGCAGACCAGGCAGTGAATTAGGGCTGGGCCGATCGTGTCGGTTGCGGCAATTGCGCGACCAACTGCCCCGCGAGGGGGCGACAGGCCACCTCCGCGACCCGCTTCCCACTTTCCCTGAATAGCGATTCGCCAGACCTGGAATGACGCGTTGGGTGCCGCGGGCAGCCTGTATGCCCGCGTTCAGCACTGGCTGGCAAGCCGCCGGTTGGCACCCGTCACTCCCCTTCTGGCTCCCAATGCCGAAATGCGGGAGCCAAAAACCTCAGAAGTGCGGAATGCGTCCTTCTCTTGTACCCCCCGGCCTCCTGGGTGGTATTGGAGTCGACCAACGTTTACACTGGGGGGCTTTCGGTCCCACGCTCTTGTTGATCTCTTGCCGCTAGAAGGAGTTTTCCCATGAGTGCCGCCCCGAAGAAGCCTGCGCTGGTCACCCCCACGCGAGCCGCGGTCGTGTTGCTGGTGATTGTGGCCATCATCATCCTGGCCATGGAGTTGCCCGCCAAAACCAATTACGAAAAGAGCTACGGCGCCATCGATTCGGCAATGGCCAAGGGCGAGCACGTGTTCAAGAAAGACCTCCAAGGCAAATACCTGGTCGGGTCGTACGATCGAGAATCGCCCAGCGATGGCGTAGAAGAGTTTACCTGGACTGGACTGTTCACCTCGCACGGCATGCGTCTGCACTACGAGGCCGACGGGTTCGTGAAGAAGATCGAACCGAAGTAGCTTACAGCCTTGCCAAACCTTGAGTGACGGGTGCCATGGGCAGAAAATCCTGCCCATGCTTCTGCAGCGGCGGACAAGCCGCCACTGGCACCCAACTCACGGTTTGAAAATTGAACGAAGTACGAGCCGTTCAATCGGTGGGCAAACCCGGCATGCCCGCGCCGGGAGTCAGCGGTGGCAGATCCACCAACGGCAAGGGAGCGGCCGGCTTGCCAGTTGCCGCCGGCGGTGTGAGCGGAACCACAGGCTTCATGCCGCCGAGCAGGTGCCGCAAATCAGCATGCATCTGGATGCAGCGAATGTACACCTGCCGTGCCTCGTCGCTCTCCAAACAGAGTTGCTCCAACTGGCTCAACTGCTCCGGGGTCGCCTGCTCATCGATCAGCGCCCAAACTAGTTCTTGGACCGTAGTGGCCAAGTCGTTTGTGTTGCTCATATGGTCTCCTCCTTGAAACCCTAGCTTTTTTGGTAGACAAGTGCGCCGGCAATCCTTGCGGCGTCCCTCGTCTATCGATTTTTCTGGTCGAACGAATGAAGAGTGCCCAACGGGTGCCCGGTAGGCGTTTGGCCTGAACCGACCGTTCAATGGCTACGCAGGCGTCAATAGACTACTTATCGGCGTGAACTCAATGAATCAGGTATTTGATCACCACAAATCCGGCAACAAGCAGGACGAACAACAGAAAGGTGATCAGCCCGAAGTATTTGTCCAGCAAGGTTTTTACGCTGGGGCCAAATAGATAAATACATGTTCCGACGGCAAAGAACCGGCCAAAACGTCCAATCGTAGAAGCCGCAATCAACACCAGCAACGGCACATGAAACACACCGGCCGCAATGGTAAAGACCTTATACGGAATTGGGGTAAAGGCGGCCCCTAGAATGGCTAGAAAAGCGTTGTTGCTGTACAGCGAGCCGACCTTGGCGATGTTTTCCGGTGTGCAGCCGGGCACGTAACTGGTGAAAAATCCTCCGAAAGCGGCCCAAAAGAAATAGCCTATCAACCACCCAAACACACCGCCCAAAACTGATCCCAGCCCACTAACCAACGCGTAGTAGAACGATCGCTTGGGCTTCGAGACCGACAGCGCAATCTGCAAGACATCGGGCGGGACAGGAAAAAAGGAACTCTCCGCAAACGAAAGAAGAAACAGGGCCGGCGTGCCGTAGGGCGTCTCGGCCCAATGGAGTACCCAGTCGTAAAGCCGCCGCATAAACCCGGGAGACGATTCGGGGGACGGGGAATCGGCTGACGTAGGCTGATCGGCCATGAAACGCTTTCCGGTCGTCAAAGGTTTGGTAACGGTAGTTTGCATCGGTCTTGGGTTTCTACAGCCGGAACGGCGATGAACACCGCACCGAGTAAAACTGGAGTAATAGCGTTAGATTTACCACTAAGGCGCGGAGAATTCTAGGGCGGCAGGGATCGCCAACTAAACTGGTGCTACCGCACCCTTGCCGGGAACCCGCGCTCGTTGGTCACTCAAAAGTCTGCAGGAAAAACAGACTTTACAGGTTTGTGCCAAAGGGCAACCCTGGCAGCGTGGAGTCGAAATGGCTCATCAGATAAGGGGTGGCATTGTAGTGATCCTCAGTCGGCGGCGGAAGCGCAATTTCGCCGGAACATCGTTTCTGTAGCACTACCTCAAAGATCGTTGACTTTTTGACAAAGATTAGCGACCAGCGGAAGCAGGGTCTTGCCTGGGTGCGGTAGCACCAGGCTGCTTAGCGGCAAAATCCGCCCTGGGAAACCAACCCCTGGCCCTTCGACCACGGGGCGACAGACGCCTTGAGCACATCGCGAAAGCGACGTCCAAGGGCCCAGAGGAAGTGACCGCCCCGAATGGTTCGTCGAGCGTAAGTTCCGGTGCGATGGGACCTTGCTGCTGCTACCCCCCTGTCGTCGAGGTTGACCGAGTTGCCCCCCTGGAGTAGAATCACAATTGCTAGCGTGGGTTAGTCCGCGAAAGCACTGCAATTCATGATTGCCGGGGATTTTGGGGTACTTATTGTCGACGAAAATCTTGTTGTCGACCAGAAAGAGGAACCGGCGGATGCTCATCCATCGATTGCCGGTCGGCCGACAAGCGGGTGAATACGTTGCCCACGCTCCGGCGAAATTGAACTTGTTCTTCGAGGTGCTGGCTCGGCGCAGCGACGGGTACCATGAGATCGAAACTCTCATGTGCCCGATTGACCTGTACGACACCTTGTATTTTCAGGAGGTATCAAGCGGGCAGCTCGAGTTGAGGTGTGAGAGGGGCTTTGGGTCGTTGGCTTCGGTGGGCATCGAACCGACGGACCTTGAGCCAACGGATCTTCCGGAGGGCCGCGAGAATCTGGTGTATCGTGCCGTGGAATTGCTGCGGCAACGAGCGGGCGTGTCTTCCGGGGCACGGTTACGGTTGGTCAAGCGGATACCGACAGCGGCCGGCTTAGGGGGTGGCTCCAGTGATGCGGCGGCCGCCCTGGTGTTGGCCAACCTGGGCTGGAACCTCCAATGGTCGGTCGACCGCCTCGCGCAGTTGGCTGCCGAATTGGGAAGCGACGTACCGTTTTTTCTCGTCAATGGGCCGGCAATCTGCCGAGGACGAGGCGAACGGATCGAACCTATCTCGCACCTTGGAATGTTGCATTTCGTGGTCGTTCGACCTCCCGCAGGATTGTCAACGCCAGCGGTTTATGGTGTGTGTCAGCCAGCCGAGCACCCTCATAGCTTGGCGCCACTACAATCAGCCGTAAAGGCAGGTAATCTAGAGGGGGTGGGGCGTTCGCTGTGGAATCGACTTCAACCGGCTGCTTCGAGTTTGTCGCCTTGGATTGAATACCTCCAACGTGAATTCGATCGAGAAGATGTTCTCGGGCATCGAATGAGTGGGAGTGGGACATCGTATTTTGGGCTTTGCCGCCACGCGATTCACGCACGACGTGTCGCGCGGCGACTAGGGGCAAACGGCGTGGGAAGCGTCTTTGCAGTACGTAATTGCCGCTAAGTAGGCACCACCGACCAACGGAAGTGGATGCTGCCTAGGTGTGGGAGCACCGATTTGGTTGGCGGCCCTACCGCGCTAGGCTACTTATCTCAGAAATCGTCAAGTTTTTCACGAAGACTAGCGACCAACGGGAGTGGATTCCTGCCTGGATGCGGTAGCACCGATTTGGTTGGCGGCGCAAGCCGTCCTGAGTACTACTTAGTTCGCCCGTAGCGTAAGGAGAACGGCCGTGGAAATCACCGAGGTTCGCGTCAAGCTCATGGAAGAGCCGGGGGAGCGACTCCAAGCGTTTTGTTCGATCACCTTCGACGATGCCTTCGTAGTGCGGGATCTGAAGATCATCGAAGGTGCTACTGGCCCGTTTGTGGCCATGCCGAGTCGCAAGCTGACTGCCCACTGTCCTCATTGTGGCTGTAAAAACCACATGCGTGCCGGCTACTGCAATCAGTGCGGAACACGATTGAAGGAACAGTTGGCCGCAAAGGACGATGAAGGCCGCGCTAAACTGTATGCCGATATCGCGCACCCGATCAATTCGGAGTGCCGCGAGATGATACAGCAGCGCGTGATTGCGGCCTACGAGGAGGAAAGGCGGCGAGCGCAGCTCCCGGGCTATGTGTCGATGTACGACGAGTTCGAACCAGAGCAGGCCGCCAGTCCGTCCACGGTGGAACCAACGCAGGTACAACCTGCCGAGAAACCCCGCGGTCCGCACCGTGCGCCTTCGCAACAGCCGCAGCAGTCGCGTTCGTCGACGAACGACGATTTTGGCGCCGGGATTTTTGACTGATCGATTGACGCTTGCATAGCTAACGAGCGGAAGGCAACCAACGGGAGCCTGGGTTTCCAGACGCTCGGCTTTCCGAAGTGGATCATTTTCAATGCAAGCATCAATAACCTAGATCAACGTAGACGGCAGGGCTTGCTGCTAGCGCCCTCTTGCGAGAGAGACGCTCGTACGCTATTCACCAACGCCAGAGCCACCAAATGTACTCAGTGGCGCAGCGGAGAGCCTGGCCTGCGGGCGCTCGCCTTGCAGGGGCAGGCTATTTCTTTTGCCGTTGAGAACGGCGCGGTACTAGTGGCAACACCTGGGCGCGTCGGGCCCAAGCCTGCCAGGCCTCGGCCATTTCCTTCGTCCGTGCGGGGTGCTTCTTGGCCACGTCGTTCAGTTCCGAGCGGTCGGCCTTCAGGTCGTAGAGCTCCCACGGGCCATTCTTGCCTTTGGCCACAAGCTTCCAATCACCTTGGCGAATTGCCCGATTACCCTCGTGCTCCCAAAAGAGCGGATTCTCTCGCCCCAGCGCCTTGCCGTGGAATGCCGGCCGCAGGCTTACGCCTTCCAGGGGCGTGATCTTATGGCCTTGGCATTGCGTTGGGTAGCTTGCTTCCGCCACGTCGACACAAGTGGCCATCAGGTCGATGAGATGCCCAGGTTGGTCTTCTAGCTTCCCACGACGCGAGACAGGAATTCCCGCAGGCCAATGAACCACCAGAGGCGTCGAGATTCCGCCCTCGTGAACCCAATGCTTGTACTCGCGAAACGGCGTATTCGACACATTCGCCCAAGACAGACCGTAGCCAAGATACGTGTCGGCCGGACCTGCCATTACGCCGCGGCCTTGACGAACTGGATAGCCATCACGAGTGACCTTGGGAATCATATCAGGCTGTAATTCGTCGGGCTTCATGGGCTTGAGCACGGCGGTGTTGGTCGGTCGCGGGAGAAACTCTCCACGACGACCCATCGCTTCGGCGCAACCACCGTTGTCCTGCAGAAAGAAAATCAGAGTGTTGTCGAGTTGGCCTTTGCGCTGCACCGCGTCGACAATCTTCCCAATGCCCTGGTCCATGCAGTCAACCATCGCCGCGTAGACTTCCATTAAGCGGATCTCCCACGGCTTCAACGGGGCGTCGCTCCACTCGGGCGAACGACTGTCGCGTGGCGAAAGCTTCCAGTTCGGGTCGATGAGCCCTGCATCGAGCATCCGCTGATATCGCTTCGCGCGGATGGCATCCCAGCCCTGATCGTAAACACCTTGGTACTTGGCAATGTTCTTCGGCCGAGCGTGCATCGGCCAGTGGGCCGCCGTGAAGGCTACATACATGAAAAACGGTTGCGATGAGTCGTGTTGCTCAATGAACTTGGCCGCATTATCGCTGATCGCATCGGTATAGAAAAACTCTTTCGGCCGATACTCGGGATCGGCGTAGGGCGAGATCATCGTGTTGTCGCGCGTGAGCGAATTAGGATCGTAAAAGCTACCGGCACCGTGAATCGTTCCGTAAAATCGATCGAAACCTCGTTGCAAAGGCCAGTTGTGCTTTGAGCCGTTGGGACCTTGATTGGGAGTGACGTGCCACTTGCCAACCATGTAGGCCGCGTAACCGGCCGGTTTTAACGCCTCGGCAATGGTTACCGAGTGTCGGGTTAAGTCGCCGCGATAGCCGTCGTACCCGCGGTCGTTCATCATGTGACCAATGCCGGCTTGATGAGGGAAAAGTCCTGTCAACAACGATGCTCGCGTCGGACAGCATCGTCCCGTGTTGTAGAACTGAGTGAATCGCAAGCCGTTAGCGGCCAGCCGATCAAGCGTCGGCGTGTGAATCTCGCCGCCGTAGCAGCCGATATCCGAGTAACCCATGTCATCGGCGAGGATAATGACGATATTGGGGCGAGCGGCCGCGCCCCGTGCCCGCTCCGACAATCCCACCAGCGCCATGGCGAGAGTCAGGCTCCAGATAGCCACAGAGGCGATGTTGTTTCGATATGAGCAACAAGACATAGGAGGGGACTCCACCGGCAAGATGGGCTTGCGTGATTCTGGAGGAATGCGGCGAGTTTCTCGTTGTCGCGGGCTTTGAGGAAATTGCCGCAATCCTGGAGACGAATAGCCTACTGCTGCTATTGATTCCTTGGTTGATTGTGGAACACTTCGCTACGTTCTGCCCCGGGAAGCCGGCTCCCGTTAGTCGCCCTCGTTCCACAAGCAATGCAGAACCCAATAGTCTACCCCAAATACAGCCGACAGCGAAATTTTGGGCGAAGCGCGCACTTAAGCGCCAAGCGAGAACAACCACTCAACCAATCGTTCACTCGCCCGGCTCACCGATCTGGCGAAGATAAATCGCCAGCCGGTCTTGCAGATCGAGCAGATTCTGCCACTGCCGGGCCTCCAGGGTAACACGCTCGGAGTTGGGTACTACCTTTACCGAAGAGATCAGCCCACGCAACCGCAGATGCATATACTGTAGAAGCTCGGCCAGTTGAGCCGCGTGTCCGGGACGCAGCGGGCCCGGCAACTCGGGCGGGGTTAGGGTGTGGAGAAGGTTAACTGCGTCGGGCTGGTCGGCAAAGTTCAGCTCAAAGTCCAAAGAAACAGAGTCCGGGTTCTCGTCCATCTCGTCGATGGCCTCTAGCGTCACACCGCCCGACAAATCGACGCCCCTGAGGGCGGCCAAACGTTGGGCAATCTCTTCACGCGTGCCGTAGATCAATACCGTGCGTCCCATGGCCACCACGTCGCCCGGCCGCAACAGCCAGATGTGCACGGCCTCGCCGTTCACCTTGGTTCCATTGGTACTCTCCAGGTCGGTGAGGACCACTTTCTCTTCGTCTTCCTGAATCTTCACATGAAAGCGACTAATGCGTTCGTCGTTCAGTTGAATCGAGTTGCCTTCCTCGCGGCCGATCGTCAGAGGAGTGGGGACATCCCGATACTCCCGCCCGTGATCGGCACCATCTAACACTCGAAGCGTGATCAGCGCCATGGCTCCCCCGCCCTCTTTATCGTGGCTATCCGTATCTCGCTACCGTACGCCCCACGCCTTGCCGGCAAATCCACCGAGAGATGACCGCGAAAAACTTTCGCTTACTTCAGAGTGGCGGCGGGCGACCAATACAAGAGCGAGATGTTGCTCTGCTGCGGTAACGCCGTTCGGCCGGTGGCCCTGCCGCCTTAGGACGGCCCGAAAAAACTTACCGTTTTCAAATCGGAAACCGAGGGCCATCGCGACGCATGGCCCGGAAAACCAGCAAGCTACTTAACGGTCTGTCCTTCAAACGACCGAGCCGGACAAACGGCCCTTCCAGGCCCGTTTTAGCACGCCACCGAGGAACCGACAAGCCACGCCGTCGCCTCACCAAAGCTCGAGCCACCCTAAACCACGGCCAGCACTGCGTGCTTCCACCGGCCCGCAAGCCACCATTTACGACTTCTTTTCTGGTTGTCAGCCCAAATTGAGGTTGCAGTCGGCGGGTGCCATGGGCGACTTGCCAGCCAGTGACGCTCGGGAACGAACCGACCCCCCTCTTGCAGCGGTGCTTCGTCGGCCACACAATAAACCCCTGTATTACTCAAACCGAAAACAATGATCCGAGTCTCCGCTCTAAAGGGGCGAGGTTAGGGGCGAGGATGGTCCGTTTTGACCTACGTTTTCTCGTCTCTCGCCTCTAATCTCTTGGCATGGCTCTAGTTAACGCTGTGCGCTTTGCCAGACGCTTTCAGTTTGAGTGTATTACTATCGATGTTTGCATAGCCAATGAACAGAAGGCGACCAATGGGAGCGAGTTTCCGGCTGGGTGCGGAAGCACCGTTTGGTGGCGGCTCTGCCGCCCTGCGCCGGTCACGCTTGGTCCCTGAGACAGTCGGCAGAAGGATTCGTTTCACACCGCCATGAAAACTTCGCTCCCCGAACGTTCCGAACACGCCGCCGAGCAACTCGCCGAGATCACCGAAGTGATCCGAGAGTTGATGGGTGACGATCTGGCCATGCTGATTCTCTTCGGCTCCTACGCCCGGGGCGATTGGGTCAACGACCGCTACACCGAGGACAACATCGTTTACACCTACGAGAGCGATTTCGACCTGTTGGTGGTGAGCGAAAAACGGGCTCATGCCACGCGCCACGGCGAGGCCCAGCTCAGCGGTGCGATCCGTCGGCGATTACGTCAACAGGGACTGGATCGGCCCAGCTCGTCGATCATCGTCGAAGATATCGAGCACCTCAACAAAGACCTTGAACGTGGCCGCTACTTCTTTTCCGACATCAAAAAGGAGGGCGTGTTGCTGTTCGACAGTGGCCGCCACACGCTGTCGGAAGCCGCGTCGCTCGATCCGGCCGAGTACCAGAAGTACGCCCGGGATGATTTCGAGCATTGGTTTGGCAGTGCTTGCGAATTCCACGGCTACTTCGAGTATGCTTTTGAGAAGCAACAGAACAACGGAGCTGCATTCCAACTCCACCAAGCCACCGAACGGTTCTTCAGCGCGATCATTCTAACATTCACCGGCTATAAACCAAAGACGCACGACATCGAAAGACTCGACCGCCAAGCAGGCAACCTGCATGCCGAGTTCTTCACCGTCTTCCCGCGAGCGACCCCCGAACAGAAAGATCGTTTCGAGAAGCTCAAGAATGCCTACATCGACGCCCGGTACAAACGCGACTACGTGATCACCAAGGAAGAACTCGAATACCTGGCCGCCCGTGTACAGAAATTACAAGAGCTAACCAAGCGGATTTGCGAGGAGAAGATCGCAAGCATGGTGTAACGCGAGTGGCACCGATGATTTTGCGGAGTCGGCGTTGTCAGTGTGCCTTGTCAATCTTGAAAAATGGGTGCCACTGGCTGCTCGCCAGCCAGTGCAGCGTTGGGTTGTGAAACATGGCTCAGAAATCGTCAAGTAGTCCTGGATGCAAAAAACGTGCAGCTACACACGGTCGCGAAGCCCGGCCAGCTCCCTTGTGTCGTGTCATGCAAGTGTTGCTGCTGGCATCTACGTTTACTGGCGTGTGCTGCGTGAAACCTCAACAGAAAGTACCCAGCAACAATACCTTAAGCCCCGCAGACGCCCGGCAAGCCCTGGTGGCGATGATTGAGAGTTCAGATGATATGATTCTCACGATGGCCCTGCCGTTTCTCAAGACTGCTCCAGTAGAGCCAATCGGCGCACACTCCTATACCATCGGAGCATTTCGGTTCGACACACAAACAAGGACATTTCTCATCACCGCTCACGGAGGCGATGCGGGCTTCACCGAGTACGAAGGAGAGTTTTCAAGCAAAGGCGGCAATACCTGGACAGCCCGTGTTGTCTCGACTCGCAATGCAAGCGAACAACCAAGTGGTACCTCACGAATACCGGTCCCATGACGACTTCCTACGCGGCCTTTGTGCTACCAACCTCAAAGATCGTTAAGTTCTTCACGACGGCTAGCGACCAACGGGAGCGGTTTTCTGACTGAGTGCGGCAGCACCGTTTGGTTGGCGACCCTGCCGCTCTGGGTGCGGATAATCCGTTCGTCCGTCTGGTGGCGTTCCGAGCACGGCCCTGGTTGAAATTGCAGACGACCAACCACCGGCTCCGCAGACCACGCCGAAACGCCCATCCACCGAGCCGACAACATATTGCCCACAAACGCCTTCAGTCACCCAGTGCCGATTGACGGCGTCGAGCGAAACCCCGATAATGGTTCGCACACACGGCTTAGCGGCCCCCCCGGCCAGGCAAACTGCCGTCGGCAAGGCGAATCGCCTCCGCTGCCGTAAGTCATTGGCATTGAACAACATGCGCCCGTAGCTCAACTGGATAGAGCATCGGTCTTCGGAACCGAGGGTTAGGGGTTCGAATCCCTTCGGGCGTACTGAAGAAGGGCGTTTACGCATCGACGTAAACGTCCTTCTCTTATGCACTTATATCGCGCAAGTCGCGTTTTGCCAAAGCCTTGCGGCGATTCTTCGGCCGCCAAATACCCCACGTCCGGGGCTGCTTTCGTTGCAGATTGCGGCAGATCGATGCAGATCGCGGACATTACGCGGGCACCCATTTGGGCACCTTTCTGCGGAATCTCGGCACCATAGTCGGCACCATCGCGGGAAGCGTCTTGCGTGCATCGTGGTGGGTGTCGCGAGATTCTCTCCGCATCCGTTCTGGTTGATCTAGCATCATGAAGAACCGCACGGAAAAGGTAACTGATGCTTGACTCACGCCGTATATTTGTATATGCAAAACATATTGTTTGTGTGTACAATGATGCGATGGTACTGTCTGTTGTGCCGGAGAAGGTTCGCCAATGATTGGTTATGCAGTGGTGATTGTGTTTCTCGCAGCCGCAGTGTTTTTCGCGTGGCCTCGCAATGGCGGATACGCACGCCTGGAGCGTTTCAGAGTATTGATGCGGAAACAAAACCTTGAAGATACGCTCAAACATCTGCATCACTGCGAGTATCTTGGGACACGAGTCAGCCTGGAGGGTTTGGCTGGAGCAGTTGGTGTGTCGCGAGATCGTGTAGTCGGTATTTTGGGGGATCTGGAACAAGCGGGGCTCGCGAGCATGTCACACGGACACCCGACGCTCACGGCGGTGGGTCGACGCGAGGCGCTGCGGATTATTCGGACGCACCGGTTGTGGGAAAAGTTTTTCGCGGAACGCTCCGGGTTGGACGAAACCCTTTGGCACGACGAAGCCGATCGGCGCGAGCACTTCACCTCGATTGAGCAAGTCGAGGAACTCGCCGCTAATCTGGGGCATCCTCGGTTCGACCCCCATGGTGCGCCCATTCCGACGGCGTCGGGAGATCTGCCCTCGGTGCGAGGCGTTTTGCTGTCCGACTTGCGGCCGGGACAGGTCGGGCGCGTGATCCACGTGGAGGATGAGCCCCTCGCGTTGCACGAGCAACTCGTGGCCCAAGGGCTGGCAGTCGGCGCGGTGGTCTGGGTGATAGAGCACGGCGCAACGGGACTCCGAGTGGAAGTGGGCAGTGAAGAAGAGGTTGTCGCCCAAGTGGCCGCGGCCAATGTGAGTGTCGAGCTGTTGGAAACCCCCGTTTTGGTTCCAGACAAAGGAGAGCGGTTATCTCGTATTGGGTTGCACCAAAAAGCGCGTGTCGTGAGCTTGCTTCCAACATGTCGGGGTCTTCAACGTCGCCGGCTGTTGGATTTGGGTCTTGTGGTCGGTACAGTCGTAGTGCCCGAATTGCAGAGTGCCGCGGGCGACCCGGTGGCATACCGAATTCGCGGTGCCTTGGTCGCGCTGCGTGAAGACCAAGCGAGTCAGATTCAAGTGGAACCAGTCGAATGGAAATAGTACGCTACCATGCTAAACAATACTCCTCGATGTGGCGGGTGCGCGGCAAACCCTGCCTGTTCGGCAAACCGAGCATCTCACCAAGAGTTGGCGTCAGCGTCCGGGAAACAGCGCGAAGACTTCACTGTGGCTTTGGCAGGCAATCCGAATACCGGGAAGAGTACCGTTTTCAACGTACTGACCGGGTTGCGCCAACACACCGGCAATTGGCCGGGAAAAACAGTGGCTCGCGCGGAGGGTGTTTTCGACCACAACGAGAAGATGTATCGGCTGGTTGATCTTCCCGGCACGTACTCCTTGCTCGCGACGACCGTCGACGAAGAGGTCGCCCGCGACTACCTTCTCTTCGGCAGGCCTGATGTCACGGTGATTGTGGTCGACGCCACGCGACTGGAGAGAAACCTCAATTTGGTTTTGCAGGTACTCGAGATTACTGATCGCGCGGTGGTCTGTCTTAATCTAGTCGACGAGGCGCAACGGCACGCGATCGAGGTGGACGCCAAGAAGCTGTCGGATCTGCTGGGCATTCCCGTCGTTCCGGCGGCTGCTCGATTCAACAGCGGAATTCGCGAGTTGCTTACCGCGATCGAACAAGTGGCCGCCGGGACGTTTTCCTGCACGCCGCATCGCGTACAAGACTTTTCCGACGGCGTACAGGAAGTCATTGTGCGTTTGAAAACGGCCGTGCAGTCGGCGACCGGCGGGATTCCCAACGCCCGTTGGGTCGCTTTGCGGTTGCTTGATGGCGACGTACGGATTGCCCGGGCACTTCGTGAGGGAGAAATCGGTTTCGATGGAGATGGCCGGCCGGCCGAAGTCGACGCCAACGACTTGCTTGACGCCCGACCCCTGGCAAGTGATTTGGAGGCCCTTCTCTCATTAGCTTCTTCGTTGCGGTGGGACGTAGGGCCGCGTTTCCACGAGCGTGTCGTCGAGAGCGTCTACGCCGAAGCGGCAAAGATAGCCGACGTCTGCGTTCAGCATCGGGAAACCGACGTAGCAAGCGTCTGGGATCGGCGACTCGACTGGCTGTTCACCAGCCGATGGACCGGTTTCCCGATGATGGTTGCGATACTCGTGGCGGTGTTGTGGTTGACGATCGTCGGAGCGAACTATCCTTCGGGCGCTTTGGCTTGGTTGCTGTTGGATCAGATACACCCGGCAATGAAGGAATTGGCCGCGTCGGTCAGCCTGCCGTGGTGGCTCGACGGGTTGTTGATCGACGGAGTGTATCTTGCCACCGCATGGGTCGTCGCGGTGATGCTGCCACCGATGGCGATTTTCTTCCCGCTGTTTACGTTGCTGGAAGACTTCGGTTACCTTCCTCGCGTGGCATTCAATCTCGACAAGCTCTTCCGGCGTTGTGGAGCACACGGAAAACAGGCATTGACGATGTGCATGGGACTCGGCTGCAACGCAGCAGGCGTTATTGCAGCAAGGGTCATCGACAGCCCACGAGAACGCCTGATTGCGATTATTACGAACAACTTCGCGCTGTGCAACGGCCGCTGGCCGACACAGATCCTCATCGCAACAATCTTCGTCGGCGCGCTGGTTCCAGCATACCTGGCAGGTTTAGTGTCGGCGCTGGCGGTGGTGGGGGTGGCGCTGTTGGGTTTCGCCTTGACATTCGCTGTTTCATGGGGGCTGTCGCGAACCGTGTTGCGGGGTGAGCCGTCGATGTTCAGCCTCGAATTGCCGCCCTACCGGCCCCCGCGACTCTTGCAGACACTTTACACATCGCTCATCGACCGGACGCTGTTCGTCCTGTGGCGAGCGGTCGTGTTTGCGGTTCCGGCCGGGGCGGTCATCTGGTTGGTGTCCAATGTCCCGGTCGGCGGCGAGAGCCTTGCCGTGCGAATCGTCACGGCACTCGACCCGGTAGGAATCTTCCTCGGTCTCAATGGAGTGATCCTCCTGGCCTACATCATTGCCATTCCAGCCAACGAAATCGTGATTCCCACGGTCCTGATGCTTACGGTTCTGATGGCAGGGCTTACGGGCGTGGGCGAGCAAGGGGCGGGGGTCATGTTCGAAGCCGTCGATGGGAACGTTACGCGATCCATTCTCGACGCGGGCGGGTGGACGCTGCTGACGGCATTGAACCTGATGCTCTTCAGTTTAATCCACAATCCCTGCTCGACGACGATCTACACGATCTGGAAGGAAACCCGCAGCGTGAAGTGGACCGTGCTCGCATCCCTGATGCCGTTGATGCTGGGGGTGACGGTCTGCTTGCTCGTGGCCCACTTGTGGCGGTTCGCCGCGTTACCGTGAACCTGACACAACTCCTTTCCGCAAGCGTTGCCCGGAGAGTTCGCTCGTCGTTCGTCCTGCCTTACTCCTGGTTCCGGCGATTCGCCAGGGCGGCGACCTTGTCGAGCGTGGCAAGGACATCTTGACAGAAGTCATTGGCTCCGATATCAGCTCGCACCTCTTCGTCGATATGATGGCCGATAATCAGCATCTTGGTACCTGCCGTGGCCGGGTTTTCGCTAAGTGTTTCCTTCAGCCGCTTCATGGACTCGGCCGAAGACAGTTTTCGTGTGTAAAGGGCCAAGATCGTTTCGGGCGACTTGGCCGCTTCGCGCACGAATGCTTCGAGCGATACGTCGGTACCCAGGTCAACCACTGCAAAGCCACGTCCCTTCAGCAACGGTGCGATCAGGTCGCGTCCCAAGTCGCAACGATCGCTTTCAACGGTTCCAATGACGACGCGCGGAGTGCCCTCCTCTGGTTCTTCGCCCAATGCCGGCTGAAGGACTTCCAGAGTGGAGCGAATCGCTCGATTCACGACCATCTGTTCCGGAACGTAACACAACTCCGGCTGGTCGCAGTCCTTGCACTGGAATTGCATATCCACGGTCTGCATGGCGGGGATCAGTCCCTTGGCCAATAAAGCCCGCGGATCCGTGCCGGCGGTCAGGGCGTCGCGCGCCAGCAACTCGGCCTTTCGCGCATCACCAATGACGATTGCCTCACGAAGCGATGAAGCCCAATCCATTGTCTTTCTCCCGTTCACATTCCCGGAGCGGGCTCCGGAGTGGTTTGCTCTCGGGGTTCCAGCTCGCGTTCAGCGATGAGATCCTCCAGACGCTCCTTCTCTCGTGTCAACTCCTGCAACGACATCTTGGTTTCGTCGGTTGCGCCAGCCTGGGGAATATTGATTCCTTGCTGACGCAGCCATTCGTCGACACGCGATTGGTTCTGCTTATAAAGGTATAAACCCAGCGTCGCCGCGCCAAGGCCGACGACGAAACCAGTCACTTGATCCGAGTTGATGGCCATGTCTTCTTCTGTCCTTTTCGAGTAAATGGAGAGGTGGTGTTTGGGATGAATGCAACTTATCGGAAGCGAATCGGGATTCCACCGCGATACCGGTCATAGCCATCGAGGACTTCGCCGTGTACCCGCGACACGTCGCGGAGTTCTTCCCAGAAGCTCCTCATGCCGTGGGCACCGCCACCGGTCATGGCGTACCGCAACGTACTGTTAAGGAAACCGGCGACGCCCAACTGCAAGCGATCCGGAGCGTCGGTGTCCGGTTCAACAAAAAGTTCATAGCGAGATTCCTGGTCCGTACTCCCAGGCACCGCAACCGCCTCGACTAGTACGCCGTTCGACGGCATTTCGACTAGATGGCGGCCGAAGGTCGCCAACCACGTAACCAGGGACGCTTTCAGAGCGTTTCCTCGCACCAGCGCCGCGGCGAGATACGCCACGGCGAGCACTTCCGGATCGAAATATCCCCGGCCTCGCAACTCACGCCAACCATGGTCTAGCACCGACCAGGTGGTTCCTAAACCGGCGAGCCATTCGACGCTGGAGGTGTTCCGTGCGTTCGGGTTAAGCCATCGCATGGCCAACGTTGTGAGAAGGCCGATTCCGGAAACCACGGCGGAGTTCTGAAGTGTCACACGCTCCGGCGCGGCCAGCAGTCGCACCGGTCGGTTTCCCTGGTCGATTGCGTAGCGAAACGCGGTTCGCAGCGTGATCTCCTCCGAGGAAACCGCGTGGGGGTCGAAGCGGACCACCAGTGATCCCGTCCGGGCGGTGTAAACAATCGGTCCCATGCCCGGATGCTCGCGGACGAAGCCGATCAATGTCTCGGCATCCGCCGGCGACTGGGAGAGCCGCATGCGGACGCGTCCCGGCATGCAATGCACTACCGTTACCATGGGCTTCGGCAAAATGTGTTTCATCGGTGGCGCTCCTCCACGTCGTGCAATAGTAGACGCGACGAGTTGAGAACAACCGCCACCGTGCAACTATTGTGCAGTACCGCGCCCCAGAACACCGGCAATACGCCCACGGCGGAGAGCACGATCCCCAGGCTGTTCACTCCGATTGCCGTAAAAAAGTTTTGACGAACGACTCGCATCGTCTTGTTGGCCAGGTGAACGACGGCGGGAATCATCAGAGGATCGTCCCCGGTGACGGTGATGTCGGCCGCCTCCATGGCCACGTCGGTTCGCGTACCGCCCATGGCGATTCCTACGTCGGCGTAGGCCAGGGCGGGGGCGTCGTTGATGCCGTCGCCGACCATGACCACGTGCGTGCCACGCGACTGGAGTTTGAGGACGGTTTCGGCCTTGTCGTCGGGCATGACTTCGGCTTGGTAGCGATCCATCGACATCCGAGTGGCCACGATCTCGGCATGCTGCTCCACGTCTCCGGTCAGCAGGATGATGTCGTCCATGCCGATATGCCGCAGCCGGTTGATGGCCTTCTTCATGTTCTCGCGCAGGCTGTCCTGGACGCCGAGAATGCCTAATAGCCGCTCGTCATCGGCCACGTACACAATGCTTTCGCCACTTCGGGCCAGGCGTTGCACGGGCTCGGCGACGGGGGTCAAGTCGATCCCCTGCTCCTGCATGAACCGCCGACTGCCCACGCGGATGCGCTGTCCCCGAACCTCGGTTTCCACACCCCGGGCCGTGTGAACTTGGGTGTTAGCATGCGAGGGAATTGGCAGGCCTACTCGGCGAACCTTCTCAAGCAGCGCCACGGCCAGCGGATGAGTGCTCGATTCTTCGGCCGCCGCCGCTACCTGGAGAAGCTCTTGTCCCGAGAGTCGACCGTCCACCGGGATCACGCTGGTAACCTGCGGACGTCCTTCGGTCATTGTGCCGGTCTTGTCGAAAATCAGCGTATCGGCCTCGGAGAGGACTTCCAGGTAGTTGCTTCCCTTGACGAGGATGCCGTTTCGGGCGGCGGTACAAATCGAGGCGGAGAGCGCCGTCGCCGTCGAGAGCCGGATGCCGCACGAGTAATCGATAATCAGCATGTTCAGGGCGCGGCTCACGTTTCGCGTCGCCAGATACACAATGCCCGCAAGCACGAAATTGACGGGAATCAGTTGCGCTGAAGTGCGATCGGCGATGCTCTGTACCGTGGCCTTGCGGTGCGTGGCTTCCTCGACCAAGTGAACGATTCGCGCGACCGCCGTCTGGTCGCCAACCTTCCGCGCATGTACTACGATGCGGCCGCTTTTCACCACGGTGCCCGCGTAAACTTCGTCGTCGGCGACCTTGCTCAGCGGCATGAACTCGCCGGTGATCGAAGCTTGGTCAACTGCAGCTTCGCCCGAGACAACCACGCCGTCAACGCTGATCTTTTCACCGGTATGGACCATGATTCGGTCGCCCACAGCCAACTCCGCCAGTTCGACGCGTTGTTCGGTCCCGTCGTCGCGCAGACGCCACACGACGTCTTCGCCGATGGAAAGCATGTCGCGAATCGCCCGCCGCGTTCGTCCCATCGTGTAAGCGGTCAGCAACTCCGCGATGTCGGCCAGCCAGATGATGGTCAAGGCCGACCATCCACGACCCGCGAGAATGCTCGCGAGAATGGCCGTGGCGCTGAGCGTGTCCGCATTCGGTCTCCCGCGAGACACCAACGAGTTCCAGCCGCTACGGAGGATCGGCATTGCCAGCGAGAGAGCCGTCATGGCAGGCAGCGTCGAGAAAGAACCCAGCAAAGATGTCGGCGCTTTGATCGCGCGTTTGCTGAGCAAGGGATAACTTAACGTGGCCGTGGTCACACCGATTCTCACAAGCATCTCGGAGATCGGCTCTTCTTGGAGTCGCCGCTCGTTTACGGTGACCGAATCCTGGGCAGACCGCTCGGCCTTGTACGCCATCAACGAGTAGCCACCAAGGACACTTTCGACTTGCTCGACGATGTCTTCCAAGGTGGCTTGGGAAGGATCGTAAAAGACGAGGACGTTTCTGGTCCGTGTCGACAAGCGAGCCTCGCGGACGGGGACCAAGTCTTCCAAGCGTTCGCAAATCTCTTTGGCCTCGGCCCCAAGATAGCGCAGCGCACGGCAGCCGATCCGCACTCGCCCCGGAAGGTGATGCAGGATTTCGCATTGGAGAAGGGGCTTGGTCTTATGCCAAATCATCAAACGGACACCTTGATGTTCTCATCCAATTCAAGACGGTAGCGAATGGCTGCCTTCACCGCGATGATCCACTGACCTTTTCTCGCCACCAATTCGCCGGGTGGAAGAGCCGCTAACGACTTCCAATGATTGGCCAACATTCGCGAGATCCCGTGGACGTAGCCAACGAGCTCTTCTTCGTCGACCGCTTCCACATTGTAGATGAGCAATACGTTGCCTGTCGTGGAACACGCTCGCGCGGAAAGAATCTCCACCGGCACAGTCAATACGCCCTCGATCACCTCCAGCAATGGCAAATGGCTGTCTGGCAAACGCCGCAGCGCTGGCAGGTGAACCCGTAACCGGCCCGGCAGCCGATGAACAACTTGGGGACGAAGTAGCGGCGCGATCAGCAATTGCTTTAGGTCCATCGCCTATTCTTCCCCACGACCGAGGAGTTGATGTACGCCCCACCAAACAAGCGTGACCCCGCCCGGCATGGCCGCCGCTCCCTGCTGGACGATTTTGTTTACCCCTACCGCTGCCATGAGTATCAACAAAGCAGAGGAGAAGTCCAGAATGCCGGCGGTTCGGTCGTAGACGACTCGATTGAGACTGTCGAGGACTGTTCGCAGTTCTCGGGTAACGACGGGACGCGGCGTACGCTCCATCTCCTTTTCCAAGCCCAGCAACCTTACCGTAGCAGCGAATAGCAATTCGGGTTGTATGATTTTTTCTCGATATTGGATCAGGACACTGCCGCTGTGCGGGGTGACATCGACGCGTGTGACGCCCTCCAATGCGCCAAGGCGGTCGCGAAGGTTTGCGGCTTGGGCAGGATCGTCCACAAGGCTCGGAACGAGGAAACGCACGCGCCCAGGCAGCGAATGGGCCGTCTGAACAGGACCTGTTCGCAGCATCGGCAGAATCGACGCCCCCCGCTTGCGGCCAAGAAGTCCTGCAAGCAGCATTCCCGTTAAAATATGCATTTGCTCTCCACGCATTCAAGCTTCAACGAAGGTGACTTTGGAAACATGCGTTGCGTTTTGGCAACAGTCAAGTAGTTTGATTTGCGCAACATGAAAAAACCGCAGAGGTCATAGCGGTCAAACAGTTTTGAGTTGTTTTTTCAGTATGTTTGCTTGTCCAGTGTTCTGGCGGACCGTCCGTGCCTTTTCGTTACGGTTCAATGGCGGGTAGGGCATCTCTAGAATTTGGGTGCACAAAATTATATATTTGGAGACAAGGGAAAGATGACTTCCCCCACACTTGTGGGTGAGACAAGGATCGTGAAGTGGCTGGGCGGAAGCAAACGGAACGAGTGTCCATTATGGCGACTTCAACTGCCGAGAATTACCTGAAGGCGTTGTATCATGCCTGTGGAGAAGACCAGCAGGAAAATGCCTCGACCGGAGACATCGCACACCGTCTTGGTCTGACCCCCGGCTCCGTTACCGGGATGCTAAAAAGAATGGAACGTGCCGGCCTCGTCGACTACACCCCACATCAGGGGGCTCGCTTGACTTCGGTCGGAAGAAAAACGGCGCTGCGGATCATCCGTCGCCACCGGTTGCTGGAGCTGTTTTTGGTCGAGTCACTCGGAATGGGCTGGGATGAAGTCCATGAAGAGGCTGAATTACTGGAGCACTCTGCCTCTGACCGTTTGATCGACCGAATCGACCAGCACCTGGGCTATCCAGACCGTGATCCCCACGGCGACCCGATTCCCGACGCTCGTGGTAATGTGGTTACCGTTGATGGAATACCACTAGGCGAATGCTCGGTAGGTAATCTTTTCGTCGTATGCCAAGTCGACGATTCTTCTGAGGAACTCTTGCGCTTCTTGCGGGAAGGTGGTTTGGAGCTGGGTACGACCGGAAAAGTCTTACGCGCGGAGCCAGTCGCCGGCATTATCGAAATCGAGATCAACAACCGTCGGCTCGTGATTGGCCGAGATGCATCAATGAAAATTTTAGTTCGACAATGACGTCAATAACGTTATTTCGATCGACCGGCAACTATGCCCGAAACGAAGAGTTCTGTTACCCACGTCATTCTCCGACGCTTCGAAAACCTTGCTACCTGGCTTGCTTCGCTGCATACGAAGTCGCGAGACTTTCGACCAACCCCGACAGCCGTGCGATTGCCGTGGTCTGCTCGTATGCGTGTAGACGTTCCCGGCGAATGTCACTCGGAAATACGTCTTTTTGCGTTTGTGTCCATTAAGTTTCGTGGATCGCCTTTAAGCCGCCTGCCGGCTTTCGCCATGAACACGTTTAATGGATATCCTGCCGAGCGTGTGTATGAGGTTGCCGAAGGAAATGAAAAGGAAGGACACAATGAGCAGCAACATCTTCGCTCCGGGGCCCACGCCAAACTCCGTACGTTCGGCCGATGGCAAGGTGCTGGCAGTGCCCGAGGGCTGGGCCCTGCTTGCGCCCGGCGACGCCGCCTTGACGCGCCGGGTCAAGGCCGCGGGCCTGCATTGGGTCGTCCAGGAGAAGAAGGGCCGAAAGACTTTTTCGCGAGGCGTCTGGGCAGCGGCAACAACCATCGAACGGATTCGGGCCGAACTGGCCGCCGAGCGTTCGACCGAGCAGTACGCCAGGCGCAAAGCGGCCGACGCCCGGCGGCGGGACAAGGCCCAAGCGGAATACGTCGAGGATTTCCACGGAGCGGTCGTGTCGTTTCTGGCCTTCCATCCCGACTGCGCCGACATGGCCACGAAGTTGGCCCGGGCCGTGACGGCACATGCCACGCCGGTCGGCAGCGGGACGGTCGCCCGCACGAAGCGAATCCCGGTCGAAAAGCGCGCCGAGGCGGCGGTCATCGCCTGGATGCGGCATCAGACCACCGCCTACGACTCGATGTCCATTCCTCGGATCAAGGGCAAGCGTCGCGAGGTCCGGCGGATGCTGGCCCAACGCTCGCAGGAACTGCTCGACCGCTACCGACGCGGAGAGACGGTCCAAGGTGAATGCCCGTTGCAGAAGGCGTTGTCGCACGACGACTGACCGGGCATTTACGCCGCCCCGCCCATTTCCGGGCTTTCGCCGACGCCAGGCAGCCGAGCGATCGCCGTGGCCTGCTCGTGCTCGTTGATGTGCGTGTAGACGTTCATCGTCAGCCGGATGTCGCTGTGTCGGGCCAGCGTCTGGGCCGTCTTCGGCGAGATGTCGGCCTTGCAGAGGTTCGTCACGAAGGTGTGCCGCAGGCTGTGGAAGTCGGTATAGCGGCCCTGGGAGTCGCGGTATTTCAGGAAGTCGCTTACCTCGCGTCGCCGACGCTCTTTTTCGCTGTCCGCCTCCTCGATCCAGATATTCCGCGCCGCCCGGAGGTCTTGCAGCATCATCTCGGAGGTTCGCCGATCGATGCCGCACGTTCGTTCGGAGATCGCAAAGAGGATCTCGCCAGGTGCCGGGCGACGATCCGAAAGCCAGCGACGTAGCCGCTGAACAACATCCGGATGAAGGATCTGCTTGTCTTCTCGCCGATGTTTGCTATAGGCCGCCTCGACGGTTACCGTGGGCGGATTACGGTTGAGCTGAAAACTCTGCCGCCTGAGACTGCCGAGCTCCCCGCGACGCAGGCCGGTCCAGGCCGCCAGCACATAGAGCATCGCCCGATCTCGGCCACACAACCCAACCGCCGGCGGTCCCGTTTCCGCGGTCTTGATCAGCCAGGTAAATTCGTCGCGGGAAAGTGCCCGCCGGTCGTGGCGGCGATCGACGCGGACGTTGAGCATCGCCAGGCCGTCGAGCGGGTTGCTTCGCAGGCGGCGGTTGATGGTGAGCCAGCGGGTAAAACATTTGATCGCCCGCAGGTAGTGGTTGCTCGTCTGCACGCTGAGCCCTTCGTCGCGCAGGTTGGCCAAAAAACGCTGCACGTCGGTGGCCTTGATCTGGGCGATGCGGCGCCAGCGGCAGGCCTCGACACAGCGGCGAATCTTGCCCAAGGTTTCCAGCACGTAGCGCGTTGAGTTGTTCTTGGCTTTCTGGCTGCTTTCGAAGTCGGCCAAGTGGGTGTCGATCGGCTTTTGCATCTCCTCGTCGACGGGGTCTTCCAGGCCGGCCTTCTGGCGTTCCACCTTGGCGACCAGGTCGTTGAGCATCGCCTGGGCGACCCGCTTGTCGCTGGCCAGCGGCACCCGCCGCTCGCAGCCCAACGAATCGGTGAAACGTCCCCACCACTTCTTTGAGCGCCCTTTCGTCCGCGCGCCCGTGTTGGCGTCGCGCCGGACAATCGGCTTATTGTACAGACTCGCCATCGATAGCTTTCTCCTCGGGTGAATTGTCGTTGTGTTGTGGTTTCTAAAGCGTCGGACCACGCGGGCGGCAGGGCCGCCGACCGGTTGGTGCTTCCGCACCCAGGCAGCAACCCGCTTCCGTCGGTCGCTAGGCTTCTCGAAAGACGTGGCGACGTTTGAAATGCACAGTCCAGTGAGCCCGGTGTTGGCTCAAAGCTCAAGGCCATTCCGCCCCTGGGGCGAGAGTTTTCGAGAACTCTCACCCCCAAAGGCCCGCGCAGGTTCACTGGTCGCCGTGGCTTAATCATCGCGCAGGGCAACCCACGTCTTCCGGTCGGGGCAGCCGGCCTCGACCCAGGCGGCCAGTTCCTCGGGCCGCCAGTAGAGCGAACGACCGATGCGTATCGGCGGGGGTGTTTTGCCGGCGCGAGCGTCCCTCGTTTCGCTGTTCTGCCGAAACGCAGGAAGGCGCAAGCCAAGTCGTTGACTGCCGAAAAAGCAGCATGCCGTTTAGAGGCGATAACAAAACCCGGTTTCAGGTCCATATATCCGCTGAACGAACCGTTTCGGCACCTGTTTTGATGCGGTTTCTTAGTTCAACTTTCGCACTTTTCGCACTATCGCTGCTGCAACTGATAGCAGCCTTGATTTATGGCGTGAGCCTCGCTCAAGATGGACGGGGGTACCAACCACTTCCGTTCACCCAAAGGAGGCTCACATGAGTCTTGTTACTTCGTTTTGTGTCTTGTTGCAACCCCTGGCCGTGGTGATGACCGTGCCTTCGTTCGCGAATTTCATGACCTTGCTGGCGGGCTGGACTTTTGCCGGTCGGCGCACCGTGACGGGCATGATCCTCGCCGCCGGCGCCGTGGGCACGAAACACCACTCGACCTTCCATCGCCTCTTCGCCCAGGCCCGTTGGTCGCGAGACGAGTTGGGATTGGCCGTCTTCCGGCTGATCCCCTGGGTACCGAACGAACAAGTATTGCTGGGAATCGACGACACCTTGGCGCGGAAGCGGGGGCGGAAGATGTTCGGGTGCGGCATGCACCACGACCCCTTGCTCTCCAGCCGTAGCAAGACGATCACCAACTGGGGTCACAGTTGGGTCGTGCTGGGAGTCGTGGTTCGCTTTCCGTGGTGGCCGGAGCGTCCTTTCTGCCTGCCGATCCTCTTTCGGCTCTACTTGAATAAGGCCAAGGCACGGAAACATCGACGCACCTATCGTACGCGGCCCGAATTGGCAGTGGAAATGATCCGCTTGCTTTGCCGACGCTTTCCCGAGCGATGTTTTCACGTGGTGGGCGACTCGGCCTATGGGGGTAAAAGCATGCTGGCCCACCTGCCCGACAACTGCCACCTGACGAGTCGCTTGCTGAAGAACGCGCGACTTTACGACGCCCCTGCCGCCTCCAAGCCGGGCCGCAAAGGTCGACCACGCAAACGCGGGCAACGCCTGCCGACTCCCCAGCAGATGCTTGGCGAACGCTGCCGGCATGTCGCGCTCGCCATTTACGGGCGGACCGAAACCACGCGGCTGGCCGACGCCGAGGCAAGAGTGCATGCGGTGCCCGATCGGCCGTTGCGCGTGGTGGCCGTTGAAGCCGTCCGCGGCGGTCGCGGCCAGGAAGCCTTCTACTCCACCCGCCACGAGGCGACGGCCGAAGACATCCTCACTTGGTATGCCATGCGCTGGTCCATCGAGGTCGCCTTCCGGGACAGCAAACAACACCTGGGCTTCGAAGAGCCGCAAGGCTGGACCCGCCAAGCCGTCGAACGAACCGCGCCTACGACGATGCTGCTTTACAGCCTGATCGTGTTGTGGTTTGTCGAGAATGGTCATGCTCACTACCGGCCGCTTCCACGGCCTTGGTTTCCTCAGCAACCCCACGCTTCCTTCGCCGACATGCTCGGCACCCTGCGAAGGATGTGCGTCCGCCAGTACGTTTTGTCACTCGGCCTCTCCGGCCCGGGTAGCCGAAAAATCCTGCAAACCCTGGAAAACACGGTCGCAGCAGCCGGATAAAGTGCGAAAGTCGAACTGAGTACGCAGGGTAGACATGGGGAATCAGCGATTTCTCGCCCTGATTGGAGATCGTTGCTGAAGCGGACAACGGATAAGTGTAGACATCGCCCCGGCGGGTAATGGCTTGACTGACCTTGTCTTGCGTTTGACCGGGGCCGACAACGCGGCGGGCCAGAAACCGGCCTGGCCCGGGCAATAGCGCCAGGTTATGCCGGACCGTCACCGTAATCGGATCCTGCCAGCCGACCTCATTGGGATAGAATTCCGCGGTGTCCTTCTTCAGGAAGTGTGTCACCAGCGGGGGCTCGCTGTTTTTGTGGTAAAACCGCATTTCCACGGAAGTGTTGGCCGTAGCGTAAGCCAGCTTGTTTTCAATGCGTCGCGGAATGGCCGTGTTGGTGTTTGAACCGGGAGCCAGTGTGGCGAAGGCCTGCTGAATGATCTCCGCCGCCTCAGGGCCACGCCCCGATAACTCCAGACCCACGTCGCGCGAGGGTGAAATGGGCAGGCAGGCCATCACGGCCGCCGAGGTGATCTTGTCGTATTTGGCACTGCCCGGTTGGATCACGAACCAGAGTCCGCCACTGCTCGGGCCATAATCGTCGGCGGACGGATCAAAGATCGGCGGCGTTTGATTCTTCGCCTCGGGGTCCAAGTAGCGGCCGCTGATGCAGCAAGGCCCTTCCCCCGGCATAGCCGCGGGGATCCAGATCGCCGCCGCCCGCGCCGCGGCGAACGCCGCATAGTGCACGACAATCGTTCCGATCATCAATTGGCTCACCTGGACGATGAAAAGCACGATCATCACAAAAAAGGGCAAGACCAAAACGAAGCTGAGACTCTGCACGTTTCCCTGTTCGTTCCCGTGGAGTAGCGCAAGTCGGCCGAGACTCGGGCGAACGCGACCGACGCGGCAAAGCAGGGCCAGCGCCAGGCAGGAAACACCCAGGCATGCCAGGCACGGCAAGAGTGCGCTTACAGCGACGCCCGTCATGACGGTTTCTCCATCGGTACACAAACCTCACGCATCGCCGCGTCCAGGACGCCGATCGACTTCCAACGGCAGCGAAGTGTTTCCTCAGTGCAGTAGCCGCATCCCAGTCACCGACCCTGCCGCCCTCGGTCTTCTTGCCGGGCGGCAGCGCAGCGATTCCCAGGAAGGAGCTAATACTCCGTTTGCTCCGCGCCCTCTTCCAGTTCCGTCATGCCGCTGTCGAAGAATTCCCGCACCCGCGGCCATCCGACCTTCAAGAGAAAAATCAGAACCGGCAGGGCGATGGCGCCGATGACCAACATCGTCTCTAAACTGACGGCTCCGTCCTCATTGCGATGAACCTGCCGAAGTAGTTGCCACCACGAAGTGCTAGATGCCATGTCTCGCCTCCTCGGAAGACCGTGTTCATGTATTTCAAGGCACCGACGCTGTGTCGGCGGGCGTCTGGTAATAAGATGCGCAGGAAGAGAAAGAGATCACCGTTTTTTTGAGAGAACTCGAGGCCGATGCCAGGGACTATCTCGCAGGGGGAGCGGGTAGGACACGACACGCCAACCCAACAGGTCTCGCGCAGGCACAGAAGGTTTGCAGGAACGGCTTACGGCATGTTGACTCTGGAACGCGCCGATTGACGGCACAATGGGCGGGGCGCGGCCGTTTATAATTTTGGCTGTTCGGTCTCGCAGACCACGCGAAAGCCGACGAACCGGCTGCGGGCCGAGGGAGGAAAAGCCCAGGCGTTCAGTTGGCAGTGAACGTCCTTGGTGAAAATCCAGTCGCTGCCGCGCGCCACTCGTAGATAGACGGAAGCATTACCCTTGGGATCATCTTGGGGAGAGCGTGCGTAATAATAGCGGCTGTAGCCATCGGAACACCATTCACAAATCGAACAGAACATCCCACAAACACCGAAGGCATTCGGATCGTCTCGATCGACCGGACCGATGGAGTGGGCAAGTCTGCCGCTGCCTTGGGATGTGCTGCCGGCACGGCAGGCGTATTCCCATTCCGCTTCCGTCGAAAGGCGATACCGGCGCCCGATCGTTTTTTCCGTCGGCAACGCCGACAATCGCTGGCAGAACTCGACTGCGTCATACCAACTGACATTTTCGACAGGGAAGGAACTCGTATCCATCTCACGGAATTGATTCTTCGCGCCACCGGTCGCACAATGCCAACTGGGATTCTCTCCCATAACCTGAAGGTACTCTTCCTGCGTTACTGCATGCACCGCAAGGGCGAAAGGCTTCGTGATGCGGACCTTGTGGGCAGGCGTCGCCTCCAAATAGGCCACCCGGAATCTTACATCCGGGATTCCCATAATGAACTCCCCGGAAGGGATCTCCACGAACCTCATGCCTATCGAATTTTCAAACGTCGTGGGAGGATGTTCCCGCGGCGAGGCAACAGCACAGGAGGCAACCAGCGGCTTCAGATAGCTCACGTCAAGTCCCGCACTGTTTCCTGCGGACAACGCCTCGCGGTCGGCTTCTACGGTGAGCGAATCCAACAAGAGCTTTTCCGGGGTCTTCCGCGAGTGGATGGCGTGCCACACGTTCAGATCAACTAGATCGCTGACAAAATGCGCGGAGCCGTCGAGCATGAGAACGTTTACGCCGCCAGGATGCATACTGCGAGCGGTCGCCTTGCGCACCCCGTAGGCGTAAAACCTGCACGGCATACGTCGATTGGCGGTAACCTCGTGCCATCCGAGGAGCTTCCCGAGATCCACGCCTCCGATGATGTCATCCGCGCTCATGCGACGGCAATTGGGACCATTTCCGTCGCCGTAGATGCCATGGCCAAAGGTGATGCTGCTGCCAATCTGGCCAAGCGCCCACGAGCCCCGGGAATCCACATCGGCAAGCCCGGATCGGAGTTCATCCACGGCCACGGTCGTGGCAAGACCGTTGACCATATCCTTCCTGGAAAAGGACTTGTTGAACCCCGCAATACCATTGCCCCACGAGATCTTTTTTCGTCCCTCGGAGCGATGGGTTACGCCGTCGAGAACCGGTTTGTTGGGGGTGCCGGGTTCTGATGCGATGGAATTCGTTCCGCCGTTGATACCATAGTTTCCTCGAGCAAAGTGGATTTCCTCACCACTGTCGAGGATGCAGCGGTAGGGGTTGTCCCGGCGGTGATAGGTGTCTTCCGGGCACGTCATCCACGGCAACTCGGCCGTGCGGACTTCGCGGTTGGCCGAATCCGAGATCGGTTTCTCCGGATCGAACACTACCGCCAACCGCTCTTCACCCATAAAAGGCAAAAGTAAAACGGCCCAATTGGCATGGGTGACGACCATTCGGTCCTTTCCGTTCTTCAGCGTCCATAGCGACTGGGCGTCGGGCTGAACGGTGGCCGGCGGATATTGGGCATGTGTTTCGTGGTATACCCCCAGCGCATTGCCGATTCGTCGAAGATTGTCCTGGCACCGGTTGTATCGAGCTTGGCTCCGCTGCGATACCAGCACCGAGGGAAGCACCGCGAACAGGCCCGCGAGAATTGCACCAAGGACGACAAAATCAATTGCCGAAAACTGACCTCGACCGGATGATCCCATTTTACCTTCGCCGAGTTAGTAGCGAACTCCCGTCGGATGTGGTTATGGTGTCGCCGTTTCGCAGACAACGCGAAACCCAACAAACCGGCTCTTTTCGTGAGGCGGAAATCCCCAGGGGTTCATGCTTTGGCAATGGACGTCACGCGTGAATATCCATTCGCTTCCTCGAGCAACCCGGATATAGGTCGAAGAAAAACCCTGCGGATCCTCCCGTGGCGAACGTGCGTAGTAGTAACGACTGTACCCGTCGGAACACCATCCCCACACAGATGAGCACATCCCACAAACACCAAACGCATTGGGCTTGTCGCGGTAGACCGGCTTGCTTAGATGGTTTATCCAACCGTCGCCTTGAGCGGTGCTGCCGGCGCGGCAGGCGTACTCCCATTCCGCTTCAGTAGGGAGGCGGTACCGCCTCCCCGTCTTTTTCTCCGCAGGCAACTCGGACAACTGCCGGCAGAATTCAACTGCGTCGTACCAACTGACATTCTCGACAGGGAATGAACGGGTATCATTGCCGCGCACGCGGACTGTCTTATCATCCTTATCATTGACACGTTCTTGTTGGTCGAGGAATTCGTGCGTGTCGTCGCCCTGCAACTCATCGCGGCCGTCACCGGTGGACGAAAACCAGCTGGGATTCCTGTCCATCACCGTCTGGTATTCCTCTTGTGTCACGGAATAAACGCCAAGAAGAAAGGGCTTCGTGATCCGCACCACATGAGCCGGCGTCGCCTCAAGAAACGCCACACGTTTGCCCTTGTCTGGAAGTCCCATGACAAACTCGCCCGCCGGAATTTTCACGAACTTCATCCCGATGGAATTTGCGAATGGCCTGGAAGGTGGCCGAGGCTTTGGGGTAGCGCAGGAATCAATCAACGGCTTCAGGTAACCCACATCACGTCCCGCGTTGTTCGCCGCCGCCGCAGCCTCAAGGTCGACCTCCACGGCAAGACCATCGAGCGAAATCTCCTCGACCGTCTCTCGCGAATGGATCACGTGCCACAAACTCAGGTCGACAAAATCACTCACGAAATGGGCCGACCCGTCGAGCATCAAAACGTTGACGCCAGCGGGATGCATGCTTCTTGGCGACGCCTTGCGGGCGCCTGGAACCCAACGATGGCAAGCCATGCCGTTACGTATTACCTCCGGGTAACCGAGAAGCTCCACCACGTCCGCGCATCCGATGATGTCGTCCGAACCCAAGCGACGGGAATTGGGACCGGTTGCATCACTATGGACACCGTGACCGTGCACAATGCTGCACCCATATTGTCCGAGCGCCCAGGTTCCCCGGGAATCCACCGACGCAAGCCCCGCGCGAAGCTCGTCGATCGCCACCGTCGTGGCCAGCCCGTTGACGATGTCCTTCTTCGAGAACGACTTGTTGATGCCTGCAATGCCGTTGCCCCATTTGATGGTACGTGCCCCCTCGGTGACTGAGTGAAGTGCATCGACTACTGGTCTGTCGGGCGTGCCAGGCTCCGGACGGTACACGAAGTTGCTCCCGGCGTTGATTCCGTAATTGCCGCGGGCGTAGGTGATTTCTTCCTCCGAGCTAAGGACGCATCGGTACGGATTGTCGGCACGGTGATAGGTATCCGAGGAACACGTCATCCACGGCAATTCTGCCATGCGTACGGTGGCATTGGCGGGATCCGAGATCGGTCTTTGCGGATCGAAAACGTTTGCCAATTCCTCTTCGCCCATGAAAGGCAGAATCGAAATGGCCCAGTTGGTATGGGAAACTACCATCGATTCCCTAGGATTCTTCATCTTCCACACGGCACCTCGATTCGGCTGAACCGCTGCGGGTGGATACTGGTTGTGCGCTTGATGGTGTGCTTCGAGGGCCGTGCCCATCCGCCGCAGGTTATCTTGACATTGCCGGCATCGGGCCTGTTCTCGTATGCGTACAAATACCGAAGGAACCATCGCTAGAAGTCCGGCAACGATGGCGCTACACATAAGAAGATCAACCAGCCTGAATTGGCCTTTGCGCGATGTGCCCATCTTTCTATCTTCTGTTTACAGTCGGCGATTCGTTCTCCGCGACGGTCAGTTCGCGCAAACCAAGCTCCCTGCGGACTCGGTTGGCCTCGGCCAGGGTGATGTGGTAGAGATAGATGGAGTAACCCGCCATACCGACTGGTCGGAATCGCTGAAAATACGTCAAGTCGCAACCATTGTCTGGCACACTGTGCCACTCGCCTTGCCCATCGGCTGCCCCAAGCCTTGTACCGTGAAGATGATTCATGTCAATCGCATACCACCCTGGCCGTGGTCCCAATAACTCGTCGGAAACCTCGTCACGCAAGATCCCAGACGTGGGTGCAACCGGTGGTAGCTCGAATTCAATGCCAACCAGCCTCGGATCGACCAGTCCATAATGGGCGAAGTGCAATGGTCGGGCGTTGGGATGACTGTCGTACCATTTTTTCAGGTAGAGAACGTCCTGGCCCCATGCGATATTGCTGTCTAACAGATGCGCATGACCATTCTTCGGACCACCGACCAATTCATTGAAATAGGAAAGATTATGAGGGTAGTACCATAGACTGCTACCGACCGACCAACCGAGTGCCAATACCGTTCCAACGGCCAAAAGCGTTTGCCGCAACGGAAGCGAACGGGCCACCTTGCTGCACCACACATAGACGAACGGCAGAACAGGCAACACGTATCGCGAATGAATGCTGAAACCGGTCTGCGAGCTCACAAGCACGAGAATGGTCATGATCGGCAACAGCAGGACAAGTTCGTCGCGCCAGGACGATCGGTAGTTGGCCCAAAACCCGCATAGCACGCTCATCAAAATCAGGCACCAGGTACCCAACGGCAGTTTGATTGCCAATGCGTAAAGATAGTAGTACCACCACCCACCATGTCGCCACTCTCCCCGCAGATACGACCACAGCTTGCGCTGAAAGTCCCATTTCTGCGTGTCGATTCCCTGGAAGTAATCCGCAGGAACCGGTACGGGCACAGCACCCAACCAAGTGTCGGCAAAGCGGTTGCCCACCTGGCGCGATACGTCGGGGCCCGACTCCACTCCATTGAGCAGTTGTGACCGAAAGTGGTAATCACCGAGCGGCTGGAACGACCCCTTGAACCCGTAGCCCAGATTGAGAACGAGGACGCTTGCCAGTACCATCCACAGCAGCATCTCTCCTTGATCCAGCCAAGCCCTCCTGTTTCTCAGCCCATGCTCCCGAATCCGGTAAATGAGCCACGTCAGAACCCACAAAGGATAGAACACCAGCAGCGTGGTCTTGGCCAGCTCAGCCAGCCCCAGGGCAATGCCTGCGACAATCGCCCGGCCCATCTCCACCCGCACCAGCCAACGCCAGAAGAAGTAATAGGCAGCGATACCCAACGCGGCCGCGTGGGCATCGGGCGTCAGTAACGACGCGTGTCCCAAAACATACGGGCAGAAGCACCAAAGCAGCAACGCCGTCAACCCCGCAGCATCTCCGTAGAGTTCGCGAGCCCAGCGGAAACAGACATAACCGCCAAGAATGCTGAAGGGGATACACGCCCAACGGCCGACTGTGAAGAACCACAATGATCGGGCACAGTTGGCCTTTAGGAAGTCCAGGCCGACCTCCAGGTCAGGCCTCAGAAGGGGTGAGGAATCATATCGATGCCAATCCGTCTCGGGTGCCATCAAGGCCACGGGCAACGCCGCCACCGTTCGAACTAACGGCGGATTGACGCGGAACAGGTCAAAACGTCCCGAATAGAGATGGCTCAAGCCGGCCGGCAGGTGATTCACCTCGCTAATCACAGGACTATGCTGCGTTGCGCTGTAGGCCAGCAGGCCGCCGTGCAAGGTTAATATTGCCGCAGGAATAGCGGAGGCAAAGCGACGCTCGGAAAGAAAACGTATCCATGCCATGTCCATGCCTCCGCCATTGCATCCAGCCCCATGACCTTATTCACACTACGGCAGTAACACTCCCGAGTCCTTCGCCCGTGAGAACCAAGGTACCCTATTCTTCTTGCCGGGAGAGGGGCGCCACACCATTCCCCTCCCGCCGTGAGAGAAATAGAAGGTAAAGGCTGCAGCAGAACTGGGCTCGCATGGAACGCAGCTTCACGCCGAATGCCCTCATGGAATCCCCTTTCACAAAGCGAAAGAGGAGGCTAATTCAGAGTCTCAGATCGCCGTGCCCCGAATGGCGAATACCACCTGAGGTGAACGGGGAGCATCGGTGTTTAGGAGAACGTGCTTGTTGAATTTGCCCTTCTTCATTTGGCGAAGATGGAGCGTGACCGTCAGCACGGACGTATCGCCGGGGGCGATGTCGTCCTTCGACAACTTCACGGTAGAGCAACTGCCGCACGCCGGCTTAGCGGTGAGGTGCAATGGTTGCCAACCGGTGTTGCGGATAACGAAGTCGTGTTCTACTAGCTTTCGGTCCAAGGGAACCTCGCCACAATCGAATTGCGTTTCAGCGCATGCAAGGCGAGGTTCCCTAAATACCGACAACGCCGGCGCGGCCACGACCCAGCCGTAATGTGCGAAGGCCAGCGTACAAAACGTGCCGCTGAGCATTATGGCGAACACCTGTCTCTTGCTCCAGAGGCATCGTGCCAAGCGTGTCATAACGACCCCAATCATTTCTTCTATTGACCGATGTGGATTCAGAGTGTGTCGCAAGGACATTCAGCGCACTGACCAGAGCAATAGTAGTCGAAGCCCTCCGGGCAACAATGCCCGTCGACACAATGGTCTTCCGAGGAACAACAACCGTCCTCGGAGCAATAGCTACCATCATTCGTACCGCAGCAGTGCCCGGCAATACACTGGCCGGGACAGCAACCGTCCACGGAACAATAGGAGGTGTCGCTCGCACCGCAGCAATAGCCGCTAATACAATTGCCGGGACAACAACCACACGACTTGCAATCACCGCTGGGGCAACACGTGCTACCGCAGCAGATTTCGCCCGACGGACATGAGTTTGGATCGTCTGGATAACAGTTTGCGGCAAACACCTGCTGTACGAAGGGAGGGGGCGCTGCCACGAGTGCCACAACACCTCCTGCCACAAACCAGACCGACAACAACCAGGGCGATACGGCCTTTGCAAGGTACTCTCGCCTAGACATGGTGCGTTCTCCTCTGCAAATTGGCTGCCACCACACAACCGCTCCGCGGGGTGGCTTCACGGATGATCCTTGCGCGTCTTGAAGAGTCTGAATGCCAAGAAGCCGGCAAACATAATGACGAAGAAAGCGGGGAGAAGACGCGACATCGAACCTTGTGGCACCGCGTCCTTTTCCGGATTGGAATTCGAGCCATTCGCCTTCTTTTTCTTGGTTATTTCGGCCTTCTTTTCCTGGCTAGTTTCACAGCCAGCGTGTCTGCTGGAAGCTCCTTGATTATGGTATCCAATAAGGGCAGGCCCTTGGTCTTCTGGGCATGCTCAGCGATCGCGACCATGTTTTGCGAAGCCACGAACAACATGCCTTCCCGGTTTTCCCAAACTTGTTTCCGGAAGGCGGCCTTCGCACCATCGCTACGCTCCGTCCGGGCAATTTGCTCCGGCGTTCGCCATAGCGCCTTCAGTAGCTCGTCGGGCTGTTTGTACGCCAGGAGCGATTTGCAGACGGCCAGATACTCCGCTACCTGTTCTTCGGGCGTCGGTGCAAGAGCCGCTGCGCAAACCTGCGCTCCTATTAAGGTATCACCAGTCTTACCGCTTGGATGGTGCTTTACTGCTTCCAGAAAGAACTGCCTGGCCCGCGCATCGTCGCGAACATGACCGTAGCGAGGGTCGGCCCAATCCGAATACATGTGGCCAAGATGGTAGTAGATATAGCAGACAAGCGGATCCGTCGGATTCTGGCTTATGAACCGCAGATAGAGTTCTTCCGCGGTTGCCTGATTGCCCTTTTCCGGACCTGCGAATCTCAGATCGGCCTTCCGAGCTTCCACCAGAATGGGATCCGTCGACTTCTCAAGATACCATCGGCCAGGCGCGCCCCTCGCATCGGAACTTGTGCCCAAGAGAATCAGACCAAGCAGGACGCACGAGGTCGGCAAATTCGTCTTCATGGCGGTCATGAAATACTCCCTCTCATCGCAATGTTTCGGGATCGCTGGGATTGACGTGCCCCAATTCGGCAGTCAAACGATGCTCCCATTTTTGGACGAGCGTGGTCGATGTCAACCCTGGGTTACCCCTCTGTGCGGTGGGCGTGTTTTCTTCATTCGAATACACGCAGCCCAGGGGACAGCGTCATCCGACGACAGCGTTCGAGTCATTGTAGCCAGACCGACTTGATCTTTGCTATCACGTTCCAGTTCGACAATTCGGCATGCGCGTATGCCCCAGACGCGTTACCTTCTGTGGTAGCCCGCACGAATCCATCCCATTGAGCTTGAACGACGCCGCCGTTTGGTTTGCCGATAGTATTGGTGGCTGTGTAGTTGACGGGGCGGTTGTAAGGATGGTGACGAAGCCAACTGACCGGAGGGTTGGGAGATTGCTGTAGAAGATTGCAGCTGCCGGACGACAGATAAGGATCGGTTTCGTCGCAGCTCTTCTTTTGTAGACAGTTATTCATAGGATTCTGTGCAACACCAAGCCCATGCGTGCTGCTGTAGCCCCAGGTGGCAATTGCAGTTCCCTCGGCGCAGTCGGAACCAAAAACAAGGGTGCTGGCAATGGAAAATCCAACAGGGGATCCAACGTTAACGGAAACCGTTATGTTACTTCCACCGTCGGGCCGATCGGCGTCCTCAACATCTACATGCAAATTGCCCGAGGAACTGGTCTCGAGTTCAGCGAAGATTTGGCGTCCATAGAGGTCCGCGTTATTCGGAATAGCTTGATAGGTGTATTCAATATGGACATTGGCAGGAACCTGCGTGTCACCGTTATTCGTATTCCCGTCCCATTTACTATGTATTCCGCATATCGCCGTGGTTTGTCCATTGAATTCTACGGGGGGGGGAAACGTCGCCTTCCCACATTTCTTTCGTAACGGGTCCGCCCATGTCAACATTGTTATTTACCACATTCATGACGACCTTCACTGAATACGCCTTCACGGGAACAATCACCGTAACATCATCGTCGTCGAAGGGACCTGTGTAATCCCGAAGCGTTACTGTCACCTGCCCCGTATCGTTGTGGGCATCTGGTTTCCAGCGGGTTAAGATGCCAGAAGTGGGTTTACATTCGCCCCAGTTCGCCCGATATGTCGTCGCCCCAGCGTTCCAGCGGTTTTGCGTGCCACACGTCTCTGCCCCGGGGCGACAAGGGTCCTTATCGATATAGTTATCTGGTGAAATGGTAATTGTTTCTGTAGCGTCTTCATCATTGTAAATGTAGTGCGCCCACTCCTGCGATTTGCTGACTTGTCCACCAGCAATGCCTCCGCAATTGAGGTCGGTAGCTGCTTGGCCGACCACAGGAATCCCGATGAAAAGGACTGCCCACGCGGCTCGCCGGATGACTTGAATCGTCTGCATCACACGCCCTCCTCTTGTTAGAGTTTCTCCGTTGCTTGCATGGTTCTCATTTCGTCTTGGTCTTGCTGAGGCGCTGGAATGGCTTGCCCAGCAACTGCTTGTACCGGCTTCGTTCTTCGTCGGAAAGCAGGCCGAGAATCCTCGCATCGGCTTCCTCACGCATGGCGGTAAGGATTTTCGGATCGAATCGAGACCCGTCCCGCGGATACATGACTTCCTTTCCTTGTTCGTTGAAATTTTTGACAATGGCTTTGATGTGCGACCTTTTGCGGTCGTTTAACCCCAGGGCACCAGTCAGGTCGTCGAATTTCGCAAGGCCGAACGGGCCAGCCTCCTGCCAAACGATTTGCCGCAGGCGCGTCAGGTCCTCGTTCGAAAACTCCGACCTCGCCTTCGCATCAAGCTTCTTAGCTTTTTCCAAAAAGGCTTCATATTGTGCCTTGCGGTCGTCAGCATTCTGATTATTCGAGCCGCAATTACAGTTGCGTGATGCAGTGCGTAGCTCTTGGTTGAGTCCTTCGATTTCTTCCTTTGTGCCCGTGCTCAGCCCCAGGTCGGCCTGGACAGATGGGTCGGCGACCATATACACCAACATGCCCGGGCGATGCTGAAGCGTGTCGCTATCGCTGTGCAGTGGTTCCGGGACGGTTCCGCCTGCTGCAAGTTGGGTAATGCAAACCGCGTAAAGCCATAGCCATGCCATGTTGCTGCTGTGGAATGCCATTGTGACGATCCTGGGGTTTTGTGGGCTGAAGTACCTGGGTTTGGAAGTGTCTGCCTTCGCGTCGAAGGCGCCGTGATCATTTTGCATTTGTGATGTACCCTTTATTCAAGACAAGCGTGATAGGTGTTGAGGCAAACCACTCGTTATTGCTGCTTAAATGTCCATGGGCAATGGTTGGACGTTCTGGTGAAACAATGCGAACGGTCTTTGCGTAGGGAGGCATTTCGACCAGCGCGACTTGCCGCTCGTCTGCGTGGCTGCCTGGTTCCTTCAGGTTTTGGATCGCCTCCTGGCACTTGGGGCAGTCGTGATGGTAAAGCAGCACAAGCCATTCGCCTTGTGCGATCTGAGCGCCGATGTCGATGTGGTCGAGGAGTGGAAAACGCTTCCTGATCCACGTCTTAGGCTCCAAAACAACGACTTCGCTGTTGCCGATGATGTCGCCGGCGTCCGAGAGGGCAGCGGGACTGTAACTGCCCATCGCGAAGGCAGCGGGAAGGCCGATCGAGAGCCAGATCGCGAATACTGCCATCGCCCGCCGGGGTAGGCCTTGTCGGTACCAAGTGCCGGGAATTGGCCAAAGATTGGTTGGGCCGCTTCGGCAAACTGAATCTGTCCCCAGTTCTCTTTTGGGTCGCCAGTGCAGAAGCGAAAGAACGATTGTCAGGTCAAGGGCAGCCGTATACCACGGGTTCACTGGCACGCGCCCGAAACAGCCGCAACTGGCATGGCCTGAAAGGGCCTTGTGGAGCGAGACACACGTGAACAGAGCAAAGCAACTGAGGGTAATTTTCCAAGTTGGTCTGGGACAAATGCCTGCTAGCAACCAAATGCCGAGAAACAACTCGAATTCCACGGTCCCTATCAATACCCAGCGGGAATCGAGAAACCCACTGCCCGGGACGGGACCCGTAGCCAACTGGTGGCCCTTTAGCACGGCAGCCGTTAGCAGTACGATGCCAGTCAGAAGACTGACGGCCCGGTAGCCGCTATTGAATTGCGCTGATTCGAGCTTGGCCACTGTTGGTTTCACGAAAGTCACCTTTCTCAGATGCGAGCGAGATGAGCTACCGAGATCCTTGTATGGCAGCCTCTCTTGTAGGAGTCTCTTTCCGATGTTACCTACAAGATGCACGAACCGGAAAAACAGTTCACGGAATGGCTGAAAAACTTGAAAGCAGGTCGTCCAGCCAGCAAGCCATTTGTGATTCGACGTAGTCGCCGCAGCGTTTGCCTGGTGCGGCGAGGCCAGCCTGGGCGTCGCGTAGGGGGCAACACACGTCGACCGTTCAAAACACGCCGCCATTGCCTCGCGGAACGGCTTGGGTCCTACGCTTGACGGAAGCCAAAGCCTGGAGAACAACTCAGATTCGACAACGGCGGTCAGGAAACAACAGGATTCAACGAGACCGGTTCGCGGACCTGGGCCGATGATCGGTCGGTTGGCGATTAGGCGTGCCGCGGCGAGCGGAGGAATTCCGTCGCCGACACATAGCGTAAGGCGGCAGGGCCGCCAGTCAAACCGGCGCTGCTGCCCCCTGATAGGAACCCGCTCAGTTCGGCCGTTAATGCTTGTGAAAAAGCCACTGGTCCCCGGAATCAGCCATATCGACTGTCCGCGGAACTGCCTTGCACGCCCAAATCTAGCGGACAGCCGATCAAGAAGTGTTTGATGAGACACAACAGGCTTCGCCACAATAGAAAGCCCCTGTGTATGAGAAAAGCCACATACAATCGAGTTTAACTGACTTTAACATCATTCCGCTGGGTGTCAATACCCCTGTGCGTTTTAGGATTGGGGCCGTTCACTATCCCGCTTCACTATTTCCTGGAATTCGCCCCGGAAGGCGGCGGACGACCAGTTTGAAGTCGCCCGTGATCGGGTTGTGCAACGCCGCCGCCTGTCTGTTGAAGTCGAAATCGTGAAGACCGCAATGCCCTTGGTACTGATTTACAGGCCGCTCGCTCCGGCGGCTGCCGTTTCAGGGCCGACACCCGGGACAAGCGCGACTTGGCTCACCATTACGCCGGCGTTCTATCTTCTTTCGCCGCTGCCAAGGCCAAGGGGGGGAAGTCGGCTGCGTGCTTTGGGTGGAGGCAAGGGGGAGGGTTCTTTGAGTCCTTCCACCAGTAGAGAAGAATGCACCAGAGCGTGCGGCAGGCGTCGGGTAGACCGATCTTTTTTCCTTCGCGGTACGTGCGTGCCGAGTAGGTGATGCCCACTTCGTACACCCGATAGTGTCGGTGGGAAATCTTGGCCGTGAGTTCGGGATCGATACCGAACCGTTCTTCCCTCAACGTGGGAAGGATGGCCTCGACGACGTCCCTGCGGAAGACCTTGTAGCAGGTTTCCATGTCGGTTAGATGCAGACCGGTGAACATGTTCGAGAACAGGGGCAACGCGCGGTTGCCGGCGGAGTGCCAGAAATCGAGTACGCGTTGCGGCCCGATCGGCAAAAACCGCGATCCATACACGACGTCGGCCACTCCGTCCACAATCGGTTGAATCAGCCGGCGGTACTCCCTGGGGTCGTATTCGAGGTCGGCGTCCTGGATGATCACGATGTCACCGGTTGCCAGGGCAAAACCGGTTCGCACGGCCGCTCCCTTGCCCCGATTCTTCTCGTGTAGGACGATTCGAAGGTCGTCGCCCTCGAACGTCGCCAGCACATCCCGGGTGCCGTCGGTGCTTCCGTCGTCGACGAGGATGATCTCCTTGGGAATGGGCACAGCGCGGATGCGGCGGATGATTTCACCAATGGTCGCTTTTTCGTTGAAGATGGGAACGACGACGGAAAGCGACGTTTCATCCGGCAGCGGCCGAAACATCCACTCTCGACAGACATCTTCGTGCAAGAGGTCTATTCCCTGATCGAGCATCTGTCTCCTCTCGGTTCTGTCGCAGCAAAATCGCCGTGTCGCAAATCACACGTGGCCATAATTTGCCAGACGACATATGGCCAATTCACGGGCCATGGTGATTCCGTGGACAACGAACACCATATCGTGCCACAGCGATTCCGTGCGGTCGGTACAGATAGGATGCGCGCCAACGAAAACGGTTTACGGGAATTGCCCTAAAACGCCGTGAACTGTTTTCGGGTTGGCGCATCTTGTTTTTTGCCACGCCGTGTCGTCCGGCGTGCAAGCTAATCGGGCACTCATCTGTGGGAGGCAGTCGTGAGATTTTTTTGTTTGGACTCACAAAGCGGGCCGTTGGGCTGATGGCGTTGATGTTGCTATTCGTATCCGAGGCGGCGTCGGCGCCGGCCAATAACGCACTAAAGATCGAAGGCAGTTGGGCGGGCCGGGGAGTCGTCCGCGCACTGGCTTGGCAATTTCAGAGTATGCCGAATCGCGGAGTCGTGTCCTTCTCGCCGCGCGACAGTCTGCAGGTGGTGCCGCTGTTGGCTCATGACAAACTCGCGGTGGGCTTGGTGCTGGATTCTCGCGTGCCCCGGGCTGACGAACAACTGGGCCCTCAATTCAAGAAACACACGCTTGGCAGTTTCGTGCTGGCGGTAATCGTCAACAGCGCGAATCCAACGCGGCAGATCACCGTGGAGGAGTTGGCCCACGTTTACCAGGGGCGAATCCGGTCGTGGCGAGAACTGCGCGGTTCCGGATTCACCGATGAAATCGAGGTGTTCGCTCCGCCGCTAACGACGACCGAAGGTTCGGTCTTTCAGGCCCGAGTTCTCAAAGGGGCTCCATTCGCCGAAGAACTCCGCAAAACGTATGCAAGAACCAGCCGCCGCAACGACTGGGCAGAAAACATGGTCGCGGCAGTCGCCATGAAACGCGGTGCCATTGGCTTCATGCTCTACAATTGCGAAGAAGGAAACGTCGATCCGCGGGTGCGGTTGCTGCCCGTCGCCAATGATGCCAAATCAAGATCGGTCCTGCCATCGCCACGGACAATTCAAGACAAAAGCTACCCCCTGTGCGACACCCTCTCTCTACGTCTCCATCCACACGCACCACCGGTTGCTCGTGAGTTCTGTAAGTTTGCTACGGGCTCCCAGGCGGCAATGATCGTGGAGCCGTTGGGGTTGTTTTCGGAACAACGGCGGCAGTACGAGGCACGTGTGACCCGACGGACAAACCGGTTGGGGCCGATCATCGCCACCGGTGTCGAGGAGGGAAAAAGCTTGATGCGCGATCTGGCCACCGCCTTCAGCGAAGCCGTTGGCCGAATGAACATGCAGTATCGACCGACGAATCAATCGGAAGCGATCAAGAGCTTTCTTGACGGGAGCGACCTGCTATTCGTTGAAGGTGTACTCGGCGATTCCGATTTGGGGCGGTACGCTTCGCAGTGGAACACTCAACGACCGCAGGAGGTGCCCCTGGGACGAACGGTGGTCGGCGTTATCGTCCATCCAGCCAATCGGGTGGATGCCCTTTCGATCAAGGATTTGGCCAGCATTTTTCGAGGTGAGCTTCTGGACTGGGCCGAAGTCAATCCGCCCACCAGTCCCGTGACGCTGGTCACCAAACAACCTTCCGCGTTTCCGCTGGTGAAGGTATCGCGAAGTCCGATTCGGTTGTACACATTGTCACCCTCCAGCCCAATGGAGCCGTTATTTCGAGAAAAACTGAAACTGAGTCACGTGGCCCAGCATGCAATTCGCTCTCGCGATACCGCTAGCGTGGTGGCGGCCGTGGCGAAGAATATCAACGCGGTCGGGTTTGTGGACGTAAATCAGATACCAACCACGGACAGTTCAGTCCGGCTGGTCAATCTCCTGTTACCGGACAGGTCGTTTGCCGTGTCTGCTCGCGACAGGAATGGCACGGACTATCCGTTGGTTCGCCCCTATACGCTCTACGTATCACCACGAGCAAGCGAAAGCACGACCGAGTTCGTGAAATTCCTGCTCTCAGGCGGCGGTGCCGAGGCGATTGCCAAGAACGGTCTGCAGCCCGTCATCGTGCCGAAGTCGACCGCGAGCGCTTTGAACCACACGATCAACGCCCGGCTGGAAAAGAAATACTCCAAAAGGTCACGGTAAGATTTTGTCGGTGATTACGGAGAGCGTCGGGTTGTAGCGGGACAGACCACGAGAGTCGCCTCGAAACGAGAATCTTCGACGGAGGTAAGATTGCCCCATGTTCGATTCCACGTGTAGTACAGCCCAGGAAACGTTCGATCCCTACCATTTCTGGCTGGGAATTCCACCTCAACAGCAGCCGCCAAGCCACTACTGCCTGCTCGGTATTGAACCGTTCGAGTCCAACCCGGAAGTGATCGAAAACGCTGCGGATCAGAGAATGGTTTACTTACGATTCCACCAGACCGGCGACCGTGGCGGCAGTTCGCAGCAGTTGCTCAATGAGGTGGCCGCGGCCAGGACATGCCTGCTGCGACCCGAGTCCAAAGCCGCCTACGATGAGTGCCTTCGACGGCAGTCCGGCGACGACGGGGCAGAGTGCTCGCAGAACGCCGCGAGTGATGACGAACCGGCCGCTGGCGTCGCATCGGAGGATGTCTCGGTTGCCGTATATCTTCAGCGACGAGTAGCCCGGGAGCGTCGGCAGATGCGACGGGTAGCGATGCTCGGTCTGCTCGTATTGTCGATAGTCGGAGCCATGTTTTGCTTTGTGTGGAGTGATCGATTGCTGGGGAATTCGGAGATAACCGTGCCTGATTCGCACCGGTCAGAGCCGGGAGCGGCGGGAAATAACCGGTCACGGACCACAACAGACACGCCATTGTTCAGCCCGATCGAGTTTTGACTTCCCACGGGGTTGCCGATAGCCGGCGATGGAACTTACCAGCCAATGGGAAAGGCGCTGCTGGATTTAGGGGGATTCACCTCCGTGTGGCGGCCGCTTCACAGGGAATGAGGGAGCTTAGATCGTGAGCACACTCGACTACACACTACTCTCGGCCGTCGTGTTGCCAATGGCGGCGTTCATCTTGTGGGTTGGGCCCAAGATCATGGGGCTTGTTTACGAAATGACGTGCGTGCTAATAGGGTGGCCGTTGCTGTAGCGGGGGCCATCGCGGGTCGAAGAGGCTCGTTTAACGAGACTGCCGCCGACAGGCGGAACAGGAAACAGTATGGCGTTGCCCATCGCGGGCGGCCATCTCCCGACAACAGATACTTTTTCGGCCAACGCGTACCGGAAGTGGCGTGAGTTGTGGCAACTTCACAACACTCGCGAAGTGCATCGATAGCCGAGACAAGCACACGTTTTGGGAACGGCAACCGACTTGTTTTTCGAACGAAACACGTGCGGCAGACCACTGCGGCGTTAGGAAAGTGACGGACAATTGCGACGCTTCGATATCCACCAATTTGGGTATATTAACACAACCCAGGGAAATTGCTACCATCAGCCTGTGTTATCTAGTCCTCATTGGTTGACATGGCCTAATCTGGCCGTTTGGACGATACGGGTGTCCACCAGCGTCCCGCGTCTGTCAAGGTTCGGCCGTTGCCCGAGCGAATTCCGCTGTTTTTTGCATTGGAAGGAGAGCAGGCGAGCTCATACCGCGTCATTCACAGGAAGGATCAGGCTATGGCCACACTGGGAGAAGATCGGCGCACCGACGACACCACGTCATTCCGACTGACCGACGAGGAGAGAGACAGGCTTTGGCGATTGTTCGCCCCTTCGGGGCGAGATTTGACGCGGCTTGCAGCGGCCATGTTGCGTTTTCGATTGGTGGCGGATGCCATGGATGTCGTTCAGGAGGCATTTGTGGCGTTTGCGCGCCGCGCGAAACGTAGGGGACTGCGTCTCCCACGGCTCGCGCAACGCCCGGGAGGTCACCCGGTCGGTCGAGATCCACATCAAGGGCGAGCCAGAAGAGTTTTACAAGCGGACGGCCACGGAGCCAACCTATGGTGCCCGCGGGCATGGCGGCCAGGGGATGGACCCGGCCGACGCGACGCGTTTCGAAAACGACTACGGTTTTCTGTTTCGCGAAAAGTATGCGTTTGCGGACCTCTCGCAGTACGACGCGCGGATCGGCAGCCGCTGGGGATCCAGCGGCGTGCCGGAAGAGGTCAAGGAAGAATGCCGCAAACACAACGTCGGCCAGTGGGTCGCGCCCACCTCGGCCGACGAAGTGAAAGACTTGCTCTATGCGGGCTATGCCCTGCACAGCGGGCAGGATTTTGGCGTGCGGGAATCGTCGGACGAGCGGGGCATCGCCGTGCCCAGCGGCAGTTGGTCGCACGACATGGCCACCGTCGGCTACGACGATACCCGGGAAGTCTACCCGGTGGGCGTGTTCCTGGTCGCCAATTCCTGGGGCCGTTGGAACCAACAACCAAAAGTCTGGCCCGAGGACCGCTACGGTGCGTGGCCGGAAGGTTCGTTCTGGGTGGCGGAAGACGTCTACGAGCGGTACTTCGTCGGCAGCCGGTCGATCTTCGCCTACTGTGACATCCAGGGTGTCCCGCAGAAGACGCTGCCCGACTATGGCAATCTCAGCAACATCTTGGGGTGAAACTATGACGCGCTTTCTGCTGTTGATCGAATCTTGGTTTCTGCTGGTTGCCGGTTGCCTGCCCACTCCGGCCGTTGCCGATCCGCGTGACGCGGCGGCCGTGGAATGGGCCGTGGCCACGATGGTCAGCGACCACGCACCGCAGCCGCAACCCGATCCGCAACCCTATGCCTGCCTGCGATGCCAAGACACGGGTTGGATCATCCACGGCGACGGCCACCGCACTCGCTGCCCCGATTGCAGTGACGGCAGCGGCAAAGGCAGCCCCTTGGATACGCTTCGCGATGCTCGCGAATTGATCCGCAAGGGCAACGAACTGGCCGACCGCGGCAAGGCGATCCTCGATCGGGCCGAACGCGACGGCAAAATCACCATCGATGTCCGTCTGCCCAAGCCCAACTTGCGGCAAGAGGTGATCGCACCATCGCAAAAGTCCACCATGTCTTGCCAAAACGGCGTGTGCTCGTTGGTACCTCAACAACCCGGCCAGACCCCGGCCACACCGCAATCGGCCGCTTCGTCAAGCACAACGTCCGCCTGCGGCACCTCGTCGTGCAGCACTCCCTCGCGTCGTACCAGAACCCTTTGGAGGCGAAACCGATGACCACGCTGCGGATCGAGGCCACCGATTACGTCCTCGACCATTCCTGGACCTGCCGCCGTGCACGCAAACACGCCTGCCGGCTGGCACGGTGTGCCGTCGAGTACCTTCAGTCGCACGACACGGCCCACTACGGCACGAGCGAACTCAACGATCGCCTCACCTTGCACCTGGCCGCCCGTGTTCGCAACGAACAGGTCGGCAATCCCCTGCTGATCTGGATCCCCTTAAACGTCGTCGTGCCCATGGTGGTGCGATTGGTCATCGAGTGGTGGCTCAACCGAAAGGATGCCTGAAATGGCCGATGTGATCCAACTCTGGTCGCCGCTGATCCAGGGCGGTTTCGCCGTGTTCGCCCTGCTGCTGTTGGCCGTCAACGTCTGGCTGGTCAAACAGTTGCTTCGCGTCTTGCGCGACAACAGCCTGGTGATCGCCGGCAACACCCGGGCCATCGAATCGGTGGCCACCATCGCTGCGGATACCAAGGGGCTAATGCAACAACTCCACGACGAGCTGTTGAAACGACCCTGTTTGCTCGACTGCCACGGGCGGCAGGGCCGCCAACCAGGTAGTGCTTCCACACTCACGCCGGAACCCGCTCCCGATGGTCGCTAATCGTTTGGAACAAATCCTACGCGTTTTCGTGTCAACAATAAAGAGGAGTACCAAGAATGTCCGCGACTTTCGTACAAGACGGCAATTCCATCGACTACACTCCCGAGGTCTTCGTGGCGGCGGGGGAGGTGGTCGTGGTGGGTGATTTGGTGGGGATCACCAAGGTCGACATCCCGGCCAACGTGCAGGGAGCGTTGAGCGTGGCCGGGGTGTTCGAGGTGCCCAAGGTGGCCAACATGGGTGTGACGTTCGCCGTGGGGGCGAGGGCCTGGTGGGATGCCGTTCATCGCCGGGCGGTACATCACGACGGCGGCGGTTTCTACCAGCCGCTGGGTAAGGTGGTCCGCGCGGCGGGCGATGCCGATGCCACCGTACGGGTGCGGCTCTGCCCTTGCACGGTGACCGAACAGGCCGCCACGCCGTCGAGCAGTTCGTCCAGCAGCAGTTCGTCCAGCAGCAGTTCGTCCAGCAGCAGTTCGTCCAGCAGCAGTTCCTCCAGCAGCGGAACGTAAACCATGAACGACCTGCTGCGGCGCGGGGCCGACTGGCTGCAACAGCAGCGAACGAAGCACCTCGCCGGGGAAGTGATTTACCAGCGTGGTACGGCGAGCGTTACGCTGCCGGCGACCATTGGACGGACCGTGTTCGAGACGGCCGACGAGTATGGGACCATCGTGCGGCACGAGGCCCGCGACTTCCTCGTTCTGGCGGCCGACCTGATCCTTAACCATCGGGTCGTGCTGCCGGAGCGGGGCGATCGGATTCGCGAACAACAGGGCAACCGGATCTTCATCCACGAAGTGATGGCGCCCGGCAAGGAGCCCGCTTGGCGCTACAGCGACCCGTTCCGCACGACATTGCGGATTCACACCAAAGCGATCGACGTGGAGACGACTTGATGTGCGTGATTACGGATGTAGCGGATGCCGTGGTAGCAACATTGAATGCTGGCGACTTCAGTGAACCGTTCGAGGCGCGGCGGTGTTACTTGCCGCTGCTGGAGTTGCCGGCACTAAAGGACCTTCATGTGAGTGTTGTTCCCCGCGGGGTGACGGTCGCCAATATCGGGCGCGGTGTCAATCAACACGAGGTGCAGGTCGACGTGGCCGTGCAGAAGCGAGTGGGCGAGGAAGCGACCGAGGAACTCGACGCCCTGATGGGCCTGGTGGAAGAGATCGCCGACGAGTTTTCGCGTACGCCGCGACTGGCGTCGTATCCCGGCGCAGTTCGCACTAACGTCGAAAACACGCCGATCTACGCCCAGGAGCACCTGGCCGAAATGCGGTTGTTTACCAGTGTGTTAACCCTGACGTTTCGTGTCGCGCGGTGATTGGCTATCGGATCAACAACATCAAGGGCGTCTTTTTCGACTCGGCCAAGGTCCAGGCGGCCACGAGCCGGGCCGAGCGGCGGGTGTTGTCGCGGTTCGGGGCCTACGTGCGGCGCTCGGCCCGGTCGAGCATCCGCAAACGAAAACGTCCGGCGGCAATCGGTAGTCCGCCCAGTTCGCACACCGGACACTTGAAGAAGTTCATCTTCTTCGCCTACGACGTGCGGCGGCAGTCGGTGGTCATCGGGCCCGTGCGACTGAACAACAAGCCGGGCGACGCCCCGGCGGCGTTGGAATACGGCGGGCGGTCGCACGTCATACGGCGCAACCGTCGCGGCCGACGGCACCCGCAACGCGTTTCTGTCGGTGGGCGGCTACCCCGCCATGCAATCCGGCCAAGACCAGGCTCTCGCCGCCCGCCTCCGCCACGCCGGCATCCAACCCGTTTCGCCCACCGCGGAGCCCACCTACATCTACCGCTGGCACACCTACCCCACAGCCCGACACCTCTCAGCCCTGGGCCAGGGCGGTTATGAACGGCGTGCGGAGGAGAAGGTCGAGAAGTTTCGGTGCGTTCGGCCACGTTGGTCGCGTGATTGGAGTGCGGTGCCACAGAATTGAGTTTCGTGGCCGACGGGGTGGCCACGCAGGCTGGCTCGTTGATCGTTCGCTTCCAGAAGTCCTTAAGACCTTCACGATTTCTTCCAAACCCCTGAGCTGCGGAAACAGCTCAGCGACATGTCCCAGATGATCGTATGGGGCTTTCTTGCGCAGGGCTTGGCCAATTGCGAAGCTTTAGATCTATTGCGGCATTTCGGGCGACGCCTTCAGTGTGTGGTTTCTACGGCGAGCGATGCTGCCATTGGATGCTTCACAAAAAAACTCACCAAAAATTCTACAGAGGGGCGTGGTCTTGGAATTCGCCAGAGACACGGGGGAGACTTTCCCGCATTGTGCTTCGGTGTCGGAGGCGATGGGGGTGAATGTGCCGTCCGTTCAACGGTGGCAACCCAAGGTAGCACCGTAGGTTGTGCGAAGACAGTGGCGGACGTTTCGTAGCGACCACACACGGCCCTCTGTTGAGGGAACGGTGACATCATGTTGTCACCCCCAGGTTGGTTTCGCATCAGTCCACCTTTTCAGCACACGGTGTCGATGCGTCCCTTCTGCTGCTTGACACCGAATCGCGGTATGCGTTATCAAATCGAAACCCGCCGCACAAATGTTCGTAGAACAGCGACATGGTGGTGCGTTCGCGCTACTGCGTCCGATAACGTGGTAACTCACGTGTGCCGATGAGAATTCTATTAGGCCACCGTTGTGGAGCAGTGCGCGCTGTCGGCAATGACGGCTGGCATCTCGAAGGGATCGGCTCGCGCAGAGACATCTTCCTGGACTGGGCGCAAGACGTTAGACGACTGGAGGTGACAGGTGGACCGGATCAATCTGGGTGGCAGTGCGCGTCGCGTCGCACGGCGGGGGTGTTTGCTGTTCCTGTTGGCTGCGGTCATTGCCGGTAGGTCCCAGGGACAAGTACCGATGCCGCCTGCACAGGCGTCGCAGCTCGACCCGTTATTGAAGGCCATCGGCCAGGAAAAATATACCAATGCGAAAAAACAGGCCGACGCGATCATGAAGTCGGGCATGCCGGCCGACCGCAGGAAGGCCTCGCTTCTCTACGGGCGGATCCTGTTGGGGCTCGGGCAAAAACAGCCGGCGCAGCAGTATCTGGCGATGATGGTCCGCCAGAATCTCGACGGCGACGCGGCCCAGTTGCTGCTCGTCTATCAAGCGTGGCTGACGGCGCTCAACGGCGACCGTGACGCGGCCATCAAGACCCTGGAAGAAACCCTCACCAAGAGCATGCCCTACACGTCGACGGCCGAAGCGGCCGACGTGCTGGCGATGCTTTACATGGCCAAGGGCGATCAGGCGGGCGCCAAGCGGGCGGTCGACTTCGGCCTGAAATTTCTCCAATACCGCGACATCAAGGAAGACTATCTCGTCACGCTATTGCGGGGCCGGCTGCGAAGCAACATCGCCTCGCCGGAGGCCAAGAAGCTCTACGACGCCGCGGAAAAGCTGCGCGCCCAGGGCAAGTATCGCGAGGCGGGCCAAGGTTTTACGGAACTGACCGTCCGCTTTCCGGCGAACGTCTGGGCCCACGCCGCCGGCTACCGCATCGGCCAGTGTCTGCTGGGGCTGAACCAGCCACAACAGGCGTTGACGCACTGGCGGCAGTTCATCGAGCAACAACCGAAGGGACCATGGCGCGGTCAGGCCCGCGTCGGCTGCACCGATCTGGTGTTGGAGAGCCGTCTCGACTTGAAGGCCGCCTTGGAGCACACCCGTGCGGCCGCGTCGGACCTCGAAAACGTGGAGGGGGAGGCTGCGTCCTCCTGGCAAGAGATCGCCCACGAGATCCACCTGCGTCACGGCCTGGTTTCGCTGGTCGAGGGCCGCTACGACGCCGCTGCCAACGCCTTCACCGAGACGCGGATGGCGCTGCCGAAGAAGGCTGGCACCGAAAAACTCGCCGAAGGGCTCGACCGGCTGATCGAAATGACCCAAAACCGCGGCCCGCTGTTGCCGCCGGAGCTTGCCGTGGGGGACGACCGCGGCTCGACCGCCCTGTCGATCGCCATGGTCTACTATCTCTTGCGACGTCACGATCCGGCCGAACGGTTTTTCGAAATGCCGCTGTCGGGCACCGCGCGAAGCCGTTCCGAGGCCCATCGTTCGTTCGCCTCGCTGGGGCTCGCCCGGGTGACGGTGGCCCGAGCGAAGGCCTCCCCACCGGACAAGTCGTCCACTTCCTCCAAAGCCTCTTCGCCCTGGCAGCAGGCCAAGGCGCTTTATCTGCAGAGCATCAAGGAGCACCCCAACGCCCGTTGGCACGACGAGACGCTGCGGGAGTCGGGGCTGTTGATCGAGTATGTCGCCCAGCGCGAGGCAGCCGCCGCAGAAGACACCGCTTCGGAAAAGAAAAAGGCCGCCGGTCGCACCCCGCAGGCAACGTCCTCGACGCAGGTCAAACACCGCGAGCAGACGGCCGCCCTGCAAAAGGCCCGTGCCGAGGCCCTGCCACACTGGTCCGCGCTCGTCGAACGTTATTCAAAGAGCCGCCACCTGCCGCAGGCTCTCTTTCACGCTGGCGTGTTGCTGGCCGAGGCCGGTCGCAACGCGGAGGCCGTCGCGAGTTTCGCTCGGCTCGCCGAGGAGTTCCCCACCAGCCCTTGGACCGGCGAGGCCCACGTGCGGCTGATCGACGTGAAGCTCGAACGGGAGTTCGACCTGGAAGGGGCCCAGCAACATGTCGACGCCGCGATCGACTGGTTCGAAGGACTCGATCGCGACTCGGTTGCCAAGGCCCGCCGCGCGCTGGACGACGAAACGACCACGATGCGCGGCGTGGATCGTGTCGGCTACGACATCTACCTCCGCTCCGGCCTGTTGGCCTACCTGCAGGAGCGTTTCGAGCAGGCCAAGCTGTGGTTCGAGAAGGCGAAGCCCCTGGCCCCGCCGCGGAACCTAGTGGTCGTGCAGGGCCAGATCCCCACGGGCATCGAGCGACTCGTTGAAGCGGCACAATCCAATAAATCCCTTGCGCCTGAGGTCGTGTTGGTGGGTGATGAAAAGATTGGCCTCATTTTACGGCTGGCGAGTGCCTACCTGGAAGCCAACCAAGGTGACAAGGCAATTGATCTTTGTAGTGTTGTCGTGAACCGTCAGCAATGTAATCCGATACCTCATCAGGTATCGTGGGCACTTTTTCGGAGAGCAGAGGCTTTTTGTCGAATTCGAGACTATACGGAATCGCACGCCGACTACATCCTGGCACAGAAAGCGTGTCCCGTCGCGCCCTGGGCGGCCCGGTCGTTATTTGAGGCAGGTTGCGTCAGCAATAATTTCTGCCTCGACAAGGCCCGAGCTGTTCGTGAGTATGTGGCGGTCGTCCAAAGGTATCCCAGAAGCGACATAGCCGACAAAGCCGCCTACTTCGCTGGCGTCACTTGCGAATGGGATGGACAGTGGGAGCAGGCGGAACGTGCCTACAAGTGGTTCCTGGAAAAATACCCGGAGTCACGGTGGTCGAAGCTGGTAACAAACCATCATCTACCTAACGTGGAAAAGCAACTGTACGCAGCCAAACAAGAACACGTACACGGTCGGAGACCAAACCAATGAAAGTTTCATGTGACGTATGGCAGACCAAGCATCGTGCTTTCATTCTCCTGACAACAGCCTTGATCTCGGGCATTTCTGTGGTTCGGGCGTATGCTCAAGACGACACCAAGTCGATCACAGTCTATGTGGACCCCGGCGTTTCCTACAATCAGAATGTCGGCGCCGGATTCGACCTTATCGAAAAGGAAGCTACGGTGCTGAACATCCATCTGGCCATTAGTAAAGGGACGATTATCGAGTCTCATCTGATTTCCGTGGCGTCAGGGGCGAATTGGTCTAAGGTTAGCGGTTCAGAGACTGATTGGCAGTGTGCAGGCGTTGGTCCCAACGATGATTTTTGGTGCGTGATCATGTGTCTGATAGGGGGGCCTGGCGAAGGCGGTCCCACTTATCGCTGGATGTCTGTCTCCGACGTGGATGTTGATGCTGATACTGACAACAACAACCTCAACACCTCCCATCATCCTCCCTCGCGCAGCGAAGACGAAGATCACTGCGAGTATCCCGGAGTGTCAGCGGAAGACATCATTGGCCTAATTGTTCCCGTTAACGACGACAACGATGTCAATTGGGAGGAGCGAGACGGCGGGCCCCCAATGAATCGCGATGAGGATCCCGATGTGCTGGACTTCGTGCTCGAAATCCATCCCAAAAGAGATGGCGAGTGGTCAACAACGTTCTCCGACGTATACCAGTGTTTGAGTGATGGAACGAGCATCACTGGTGCTGACACAAGTCTCGACATCGATGAGTTCGTAACCCTCGATCTTCGTTTGGAATCATGGTATACCGCAACAAGCGGAACGAAATCAACCGGATCGGCCTATTTTATGCCGAATTCACCATCAGCAGGATATGTGCCGCGCGACCGGATGAAGTATCTCTTCCTTGGATGCGACATCGACGTGGATAGCGACAACAATGGTTCGATCGACGGCTCGAATGGTGCCGGCTCTGGTGAAGATTTTCTGGAAGTGCATCCGCAGGACCACTCTTACTACCTCCTGGAACCCGAATGCAAGTATGGTATGCTCGTGTGCGTCAACGACGACGATGACGATGCGAACGACAACCCAGACAACGGTTGGGATGGCGTCGACTGGGATGGTCCCGATGGCAGTACGGTCCAGGGAGATTTGGATAAAGGAGACCTTTATCCGTTGACCCTTCGCGGACTAGGGGTGAGCGAGACCGACAAGGCGGTGCTCGACACAATGACACCCGGCCTCAGAATCCGAAAAGAATCTGGCGATGGTGCGGTTCGCCTGTTTACAGATGGCCAGTTTGTGGAAGTCGGTACTTTCGTCAACAATGGCGATTATGAATATATGCTCGCCGGGCAATCTCTTTGGTATTGGCTATCCAACCAAGACCGCAAATTTTGGGTTGAAGGTCTTGTGAGTGGCGAAGTGATCCTTGTCTACGAACTGTATCTTAACCAATGCATGGTACATCAAGACAAGGTGCGGCTTACGGTTATGAAGGTTGACCTCGATATCGACTCGGACAATAACAATGGATTTGGTGCTCCCGGGAGGACCTTCGACGAGGACCAGATCGAGGACAAGAGCGGCGACGCCAACTATCCGGGAAAAATCGTGGTTGTCAACGACAATGATGATGATAACGATGGCATCCCCGACTTCGCTGACGGATTCAATCAGTTTGGTGGCACCAGCAACCAGACCGCGGGCGAGGATTTCGTGCCACTGGTCCTGGAATTGCCGGAGCCGATTGATCTGACAAAGGCAAAACTGAAGATTACCTACAGTGATTCAGACCCAGGCGGGGTCACGCGAACGGGCTCGGGGACGCAAGCGGTTTATACTCCCGCCAGTGGGCATCTTCGAATCTGGACCAAGGACGGTGCCGTGGCCCGGAACAAGGTGAGCGTGCAGGCGGGAACTCCCGGGGACTATGTGCCGTCAGATACTTATGAAGACATATCGAAGCTCGGCTTCAGCGGTGCAACCCGGGTGGTAACGTTGTACGTTGAAGGAATAACGAATAGTGCGGCGGTCGCCGATCAGCAGATCAAAGTCGAGGTCGATCCCGACGGGAGTGGTTCGGTGGGTTTCCTGTGCGGAGATGCCGTGCGGATGACGGTGATACAAATTGATTTAAAAGAGGTGTCTTTCAGTGGCTCGGACTACTACGAAGTCAGAAAAGACGACGACAGCGACGATTATGATGCCCCGCATTGGCAAGACAATTCCTCTCCTCTTGATGGGGATGCAGACGATGCGGGGGACAGGAAGTATCCGGTCGCTTATACACGAAACAAGAAAGCCACCGTTGAGGCCAGATTCCACGTTGAGCCCGTTCCATCTGGCGTGACTATCCACATAGCAGCTGATGGTCCAGGCAACCTCGATGTTCTCAAGAGCGGTGGCTCGGTTTCGGGAAATACTGTGACACTGTCAGCCAAAGAGTTGTCAAATGCGTTTAACAACACGGTTGACTATTTGAATCCACTGCGGCTTGAATGGAAAGTGTCGTTTGATAACGGGACAAGTTGGTGCAATAATGCCATTAGTGAAAACGAGGTGTTTGTGGTCTTGGGCGTTCCAGGTTGTGCGATACGATTCCGGACAATGATGTATCTCGCGTGCAGGAACACAGGAGGAACGGATAGTTCCTCTTGCCTGGCAAATACTTGGTCATCATTTGGCGGGCCCGCGAATGCGTGCGCGTGGGATGAGAGTACCAAAACATATTCCCGGCCCCTGCACTACTACGAGAACTCCACTGGTAACGGCAATGTGTATGCGGCGGCACTCCTGGCCGACGGAAATGGCCAGTGTCATGCATGGGCCCATTTGTTCAAGGAATGTTTGCTGGTGAACAACGTGGGAAGTCAAAGAACACGAGTGACTCCACCAGCAGGCTACGATGGATTTGGTGTCAAGAACATTGTTTTCGACGATGCCAATCCACAGTACCCCACAGACGATCCATGGAAGTACGCGACCTCAGATCTGGATATCGAGCCCCCCCCCGTTGAGGCGGCGGGATTGGCTGGGCAAAACATGACGACACCAAAAGCGAAACTCTTTAGCCAACACTTCATCGTTCATCCCAGTGGGACTTCCACGTACTATGATCCCTCTTATGGAATGACAACTTCCGGAGCCAGCAGTTATACCGCAAGCGCAGTCGACGCATGGGAGGACGAAATTGGTGGTGCGTCTCACTGGAGACAAACCTCAAGCAATCCAGCGGTGGATGTAGTGTTTACCGATGAATCCTGGTAGAACTGGTTTCATGCCTCGCTTATGAGGAGCATATAGGCGATGCTTGCTGCGTTTTTCCCGAGGAGAATGGCTAGTTTGCGGTGTGTGTCAGCCAGCAAAGACAGTTATGAAATTAGTTCTAGGCTTTGTCCCAAAAGGCTCAAATGAGTTCGTATCGTAGGTATTGCCGGATGAAGGCGAAAGTGATCATTCCGCCGAAGTTCTTCGCCGTCTTTTCGAACCGCGAGAAGATTCGGCGGCTTTCCTTTAGCCAGCCGATAAGTCGCTCAACAATGTTGCGCTGCCGGTATGCCTCTTTGTCAAATTCAACCGGACGGGTCGTGCGGTCCTCATTCTCCTTCGAGGGGATCACCGGAGCGATGCCGAGATGGAGTAAGTACTCGTCAATCCAGTCGGCGCGGTATCCCTTGTCGCCGCCAAGAGCAAAGGGCCACGCAATTCGCTCGCCGTTTTCGTCGAAAAGGCTCTGGTCCGCCGAGATCAGGAGTTCGTCCAGCACGGTTGATTCGTGTGTTTGGCCCGCCGTCAAATGGAAGTCCAACGGGAGACCGTTGCCGTCGCAGAGAATGTGGATCTTCGTAGAAAAACCTCCGCGGGAACGGCCTAATGCGTGGTCGCAAGGCTCCTGCGGATCCCCCTTTTTCCACCGCCTGCTGCACACCGCGCTGCCCGCACCGTTGTGCCATCGATGCACCATAACCGGTTGTCGATCGCGCCTGCCGCGACAAATGCCGCCTGCAAACGATGCAGGATCTCCACCAGCGTACCGTCTGCGTTCCACTGATCGAACATCCGCCAACAAGTCTTCCATGTGCCGAATTCCTCTGGAACGTCGCGCCACGGAGATCCGGTGCGCAGTACCCACAGAATCCCATCGAGGACCATCCGAGGATCCCGACGCGGCCGACCGGTTGCTGCCGGCTCCGGAAATACATCGGCGACCAATTCCCATTCGTTATCCGTTAACAATAAACGAGCCATCGACATGCCCTCCGTGGCGGAAAACCGACGCTCCCGCCAAACATCGTCGATCTCTCAAAATTCTCAAATAGCAGTATTGGGACAAAGCCTAGTAAAAAAAGGAGTTCAGACATGCGAAATACCCAAAACCGTCAGTGCAAAACTTTTGTCCTGGCCATGCTGTTGAGCTTCCCTCTCATCTTGGCGTTGAAAGAGACAGGTAGTGGTGTGGAAACTGTGCAATCCGTGAGAAAGCAGTCCGGCAAACCAAGAACAATAGTGCTCGACAAGGACTTGCTTCAAGTAACTGATCCGACCGATGATACGACCAAGGACGTAAGGGTTGTCCTTACTGAACAAGAATACGATGTTGTTCTAAAGAAGAAAATGGCCGACACCACCGTGAGCGATTGGAGTCGCACAATGCTCTGTTATGAATTGTGCTCTGCGAAGGGTGACGTTCCCTATTCTCGCGCTATTTGGAGCTTTCGTCCTCTTGCCGGTTTTCGTTTGTTTGCCCATGGCGAAGGAGACACGTACCTTGCATGGATCCGGGGTTGGAGTGTAGTGTTCATGGAGGTTTCCGACTCCAAGTCCAAAACCGTTGGTCTATTCGAATACGTGGCGACAAAGGAGAAAAGGATTGTTGTACCAGTTGGCGACATCGTTGGCAGAAAACACTTCGAGGGCCTCGACGCCTTCAACAGCGACATGGACATCTTGTTCGTGGGAAAAGACAAAAGCGGTTTTTTACGAGTTAAGGTTCGAGGTCCACGCACCGGGAAGACGTTTGAGTTTGGCTGGGATGGAAAGGTTTGGAAGCTAATCGATGGCTCGCAGTGAAATCGGTTAGGCGGAACATCCTCTTGACAATGAAGGCCATTGCCGTCGTAGCATATCTCTTAAAGTTCGGAATCTCTGATCCACTTGGCAGCAATGATCTTGGAGCTAGCCTCATGATGCGATCAATTCTAACGCGAGAAAAAGTTGCCATTGCCTTGACGGCCGCCGTCTTAGTGGCGAGCGTCTTTGATATCGCACTGTCGGCTGATCACAAGGATTCAAAGTCCGCCGGCTGGAAAGAAAGACAACACGAAACCGAGGCGCATATCCAAGCGATGGAGCAGCGGGTCCTGCAGTTGAAGGAACGTCGAAATGCCGTAATGAAGGAAATCAAATCGCCTGATCGGGAACGGCCGATGGAAGAGCTCCTTAAGGAACTCAAAACTTTGATCAGGGAACTCGAAGAAGCGGACGAACAACTGCGAGAAGCTGGGAACCGGCGAGATCGGATCATCACCAATTCTGTCAAGAGCCGTTCGGTGGTGATGGCGGGAACGGCTGGGGCGAACGCCGTACTGGAACGGTTATATCCCGAGTTCATCGGCACGTTGGAGCCCGGCCAGGTCAGAGCGTTTCCGCCGCAGCTCTTCTACGAGCCCGACGGATCGGATGCCGGAATCGAAAGACTGCTTGCAGGCAAGGCGGAGGTGGCCGTGCTTGACCGTCCTTTGACGGAAGAAGAGCAACGGGCGGTGGAGTTGGGCTTTGCAGACGTAAAGAAGCAACCAGAGCACATTCTATTCTACAAGGCCGTTCTGGCCATAGTTGTACACAAAGGTAACCGCGTTCGTGGGTTGACTATCGATCAAGTGGAGGACATTTATCGCCAGAAGATTGACAACTGGTCTTCCGTAAGCACGTCGCGCGGCCGCATCGATCGTATTGGGACTGTCTATCCTTGTCTGAGTTGGTGGATGTTCCTTTATCAGGTGCTCGATGGCAAGAAGGTTGAATTCCCCGAAAGGTTTCTGACGATTCCGGATCGCCGTCCCACATGGGAAGAGGTGAATGAATTCCATGCGGAACAACGCGGCCGTTTTCCCGGTCACGGGCCGTTCCCACGCTACACGAAAGATGCGAAGGTGATAGAGGAGGTGTCTCGGAATCCACGTGCGATCGGTTATTGTATCCTCCTGCCGGCGGAAGACGCTTTCAAAACCGTTCGACTGACACCGATTGCACGAAACAAGGATGAAGCCCCCTTTCCACCCACACAAGAGCATATCTTACTCGATGAGTATCCACTTCAGAAGACGATCTGGTTCCTTGCGTCCCCCAATGCGTCCGCGGCCGCCGAAGCATTTGTCAAGTTCGCGTGTAGTGAAGCGGCTACCGAAGTCATCGAGCAGTGCGGACTTCATCCTGTTACAAAGCGTGAGGGGTTTGTCATCGCTCAACGTGTTGCGGCGTTCAACCGTGGTGAGGGGACGCCGGTGAGTGTATGTGGGATTTCGACGGCCGCGAAGTTGATGAACGACTTGACCTTGAAGTACGTCGAGGCCGAGGCGACCGTGCAGCTCGGCTACCAGGATCGGCCCAAGGCCGATGCGGTGCGGGATTTTCTCGACGGCCGCGGGGAGATGCTCTTGTTGGACGGAACGTTCGAGGACGATGCGAGCTTGAAGGCGTTTGCCGAGAAGTGGACCGCGTATTGGCAGGAGGCGACGGACGTTACGGCTGGCGAAGGGGATATGCCGGCTAACAGGGCGGTTACCTTGGGACGGATGGCGGTGGGCATTGTCGTGCATCCGGAGAATTCTTTGGAGGCGGTCAACATGGATGAACTGGCCGAGATTTTCGCGGGCAAGATCCGGCGGTGGCCGGGGGCCGAGGGGCCCGAGGCGACGATGCGGCTTTTTGGCCTGCATCGCACGTCGGCGATCGCCCGAGTGCTTGACGAGCGGCTGGAGTTGCCGCGGCGAAAGGCGGCGTATACGTCGCTTAAGGACACGAACGAGGTGATTCTCACCGTTGCCCGCGACCCAGCGGCGATCGGGTTTGTGGACCTCAGCGCGATGCCCGAGAAGGAAACGGCCGTGAAGCTGGTGGGACTGATCCTCTCGAAGGACACGACCGCGACGCCTCGTGGCGGTTACGTGCCAGACGATTACCCGCTGGCCGTGCCCTACACGCTTTATGTGTCGCCGAAGGCCAGCGAGACGGCCCGGGCGATGGTGAAGTTCCTGGCAACGAACCCCTGCGCGGAGACGCTGGCCCAATACCACCTGCTGTCGCCGTCGGTCGATCCAACCGCCGCGGCAGAAGCGCCTGGCCACGCAATGGAACCGACGTTGGAGCGTAGCACCGACGTCGAACAGAAAGCAATCGCGATACCGGGCCTTGAAGGCGAGGAATGAACGGCCGATGAGCGACTTCGATCCTTACTACATCTGGCTCGGCATCCCGCCGAAGCACCAGCCACCGAACCACTATGTGTTGCTGGGCGTCGAGCCGTTGGAGGAAAACGTCGACGTGATCGCCAACGCGGCCGATCAGCGGATGGCCTACCTGCGGACCTTTCAGACGGGCAAGCACTCGAAGCTTTCGCAGAAGCTGTTGAACGAAGTGGCGGCGGCCAAGGTGTGCCTGCTGAACCCCGAGAAAAAAGCCGCCTACGACAGTCGCGAGCCGCGACGGGCAGGTGGTGCTTACGCACCCAGGCAGGAACCCGCTCCCGATGGTCGCTGGTATTCGCCCGAAAAGGAAAAGGATTCGGAAAATGTTCCCGAGGTGCCTGCCGGGGTGCCGGTGATTCGCGCGGCACCGCAACGGGTTTCGGTCGTCCCGCTCGGGCAGACTGCCGCGACGGCGGCCCCGTCTTCGCTCACCGTGCGCGGTGTGTTGCCGCGGCACTTCGCATTGTGGGTTACGACAGGCGCGGCCAGCGGAATCATCGTTCTTGTCTTGCTATTCGCGCTCAGCGGGCAACCGGGACAAGATTTGGCGGCGGATTCGGATACCCTCGTGCCGCCAGCCGGTGCAGTACGCGCTGCAGATAGCCATGGGGCGGCAGATCGTGATGAAAGCGTGACCAAGGCGCCGCGTGTCGTGCCCGAGTCAACAGGGACCGATCAGGCATCGTCCCGCCGGGTTCAGCCCCCGGAAACGTCGCCGACACCATTCGAGGATGAGCCAGCACCGTCGCAGTGGGGCCTCCAGAGGCCCGTTTTCCAGGTGCCGGATTCGAACAACGGGTTGCAGGCCTCGGCGTCGGATCCGGCTATCCCTCCGACCAAGGACTTCGCTGCCAGTTTCGAGGCGGTTTCCCAGGCGACTTCTTCTTCGATGACTATTGCGGAAGAGCGGCTTGACGCGGAGCGGCCGTTTTTCGTTCCGCCGAGCGAGCAGTCGCTGAAACGTCGCGTGGAACAGGTGCCGGTTGTTGCCACGGTGAAGCCGCCGTCGGAGAACGTGCCCCGGAAGGACGATCCATCGACGCCGTCTGACAAAGGCCCCGCGCGGCTGCCTGTACCTAGCGCCGCCGAGCAGCAGGCAGTTGTCCAGCGGCTTGCCCAAATCCTGTCCCGTGACGGCGTCGACACGCCGGAAGCAAGTCGAAAACTGGCCGGCAAGTACCTGGCGGCCGCTCGGGGAACGCAAGGCGATGCCAACGAGCGTTACGTCTTGTTGCTGGGGGCGATGGAGGCGGCACGCGAGGGCGGCGACGCCGTCGTGATGCTTGCCGCGGCCGAACGGTTGGACGAAGTCTATCAAGTGGATGCGTTGCAGGTCCAATGCGAGTCGCTAAAGCTGTTCGCGAAGCAGGCCAATGACGCGGAACGATTGAAATCGCTGCTTCGCAGTTCGCGGCGCGTGATCGACGAGGCCGTCGCCCGTCAGCGTTACGAGGTGGCCGCGGACCTTGCCCGGGCGATCCATGCGACTTGCCAGGGTCGCGAGGGGCGAGGATTTCGCAAGACGGCGGCCTCGCAGCGGGCGGCGTTGGAGACGCTCGCGCGGGAACACCAACGCGCCGAGCGTGCCGCGGCCCTGCTCGAAAGCACCCCAAACGACTCGGCCGCCCATCTCACGTTGGGTCGTTGGTGTTGTTTCATGCGTGGTGATTGGCAGCAAGGCCTGCCGCATCTGCTCGACGGCAGCGACGCCGAACTGAAGCAGCTTGCCGAACGGGAACTGAACCAGCCGCCGGGCACCGCCGCCGATCGTCTGGAACTGGCCGACGCCTGGTGGACGTTGGCCGACCGCCGGGACGGCGAGGAACAGGCAGCACTGCGGCTGCGTGCCGGCCACTGGTACGACCTGGCCCGCAACGGTCTTACCTCCGGCCTGGATCGACTCAAGGCAGAAAAACGCTTCGAGACGGTCCAGACGCTCCGCGCGGAACTGGCCCGCGACGGCTCCTACCTCGCCTGGCAGCCCAATGCGGACGGATCCACGCCGGCATGGTCGGGAACCTTGCCGTGAGACTTTCCGCCATGGTATATATTTCGATAATGGTGCCAATTGGCGAGAGTGGTCTGAAACGCTTTTTCCTGCCTTGATGCTATCATCGTGCCGAGGAGCATTTTGTGATGAAGTATTTTGACCTGCAACCGTACCTGCCCTGGCTGGCGATGCTGGCCGTGGCGTCGGTATGCATGGGCTTGCTGCTTCGAGGCATGTCGGCGAAATGGCAGTGGAAGCGGCTTGCCGGGCTCCACCGCGATCAGGACGGCAGCGTTCAGAGCCTGAGTTTCGTGCTGACGCTGCCGTTGTTGCTCATGGTTGTTCTCTTCATTGTACAGGTGAGCCAATTGATGATTGGCACGATGGTCGTCCACTACGCGGCCTTCTCCGCCGCTCGGAGCGCCGTGGTGTGGATTCCGGCCAGGTTGGGGGTGGAGTATGAGAATTGCATCAGTTCCTATTACCTCGACCTCGAAGCGTTGGACCAAATTGTCCCCGTCATGGATCCGACGCGCGAAGACTACGGACCCGTGGAAGGAGGAATGACGTTTGTCGTGCGTCCCGGCAGCCCGAAATACGAGAAGATCGCTTCCGCGGCGATACTGGCCTGTGTGGCAATTTCGCCCTCCCGCGACCTCGGGCTGGAATTTTCGGGAACGACCGCCGAGACGGCGAATAGCCTCAAGGCGGCCTACGCGTCGATGGCTCCCGCTTCGGGAAGCAATCGGCGAATCCCCGCTCGCCTGGAAAACAAGCTGGCCTACGCGACGGCTCAAACTCAAGTGGCGATCCGGTTCTACCACCAAAACGCCGACCCGCCGCTTGTATGCCACAGGAAGGCCGACAATCTTGACGAGTTCTATTTCAACGAGTTGGGCTGGCAGGACCCGATCACTGTGACCGTGGTTCACAACATGGCCCTGCTGCCGGGTCCCGGCCGCCTGTTGGCCCGATTCGTTCGCCATCCCGAGGGCCTGCCGGACGAAGTGGCCCAGCGAATCCAGCGGTTGGACAACGTCTACGTGTATCCCCTCGTGGCCACCGCCACGCTGGGCAACGAAGGTGAGAAATCGGTGATTCCTTATGTCCAGCTGGTCGGTTATTGATGCTCGCACAGTCGATGAGCAGAAGGCGACAACGGGAGCCTGGGTTTTCGGGCGTTCGGCTTGTCGAAAACAATCCTTTTCGGTGCAGGCATGAATAGGCTCACACAGCGAATTGGATACGGCCTGGTATCGCGTTTGGCCGCCCTCCATCGCGACCAGCAGGGCACGATCAGCATCCTGTCGGTGTTCGTGGTGCTCTTTCTGGTGATGCTGCTGGGGATGGTCATGAATGTTGGACGGCACCTGAATGCGAAGATTCGCATGCAGAACGCCGCCGACGCGGCCGCCTACAGTGGAGCCGTGGTGATTGCCCGTGGGATGAATACCCTGGCATTGACCAACCGCTTGCTTTTCGACGTATTCGCGGTCACGGCCTTCATGCGAGAGGCCCGGGACGGCGACGCCCAGCCGTATACGCAAGACACGCTTGCTGCCTGGCCCGAGGTGGGTCGAAAACTGCAGACCTCGGGTTTCACCAAGTTCGAGAAGGCCGGTGCGGCCATCGCCAAGAAGGTTCCCCGCGAGCGCGAACTGGTGCGCACGTACAGTCGCTGGGCCAAGGCGGCCAGCGAGCAGGTGCTGCCGTTGATGGAGGAAATCCTTCGCGAGCAGATGATCCCCGAATTTCAACGGGCCGTGGTGGCGGCAACCGGTGACAACGCGCAAACGGCCGCCATGGAGGTCGCCCGTCGCAATGGCGAGGCAGATCGACGCCACGGGACGCTCTACGGCGTCTTGTGGCGGACTTCGGCGGTGCCGGTTGGCGGCGTCTACGAAGACGTTAATCCCACGCTGCCGGTGGTTGACCCGGTGCGTTGTGCGGAAGTCGAGCGAGTAACGTATCTCACGCGGGCTCGTCAGCAACGCCGGGAGATGGCCCGGCGGCATTTGGCCCAGTGGAACTACTGGGCGATGCTCTGCTTTGACCGCGAGGCGAAGATGTCCCAATTCGCTCAGTTGTGGCGCAGCTTTACCTGCGGACATTTGGATCGGCTCCTTGACCAGGAATATCCCGACACGAATCTGCCTTTCGTGATTCGGACTCGCAAGCAGGAAGTTGTCGATGCGAATTCCCACTTGGATCGAGACTTCACTTTCGTCGCCGTCGTCTATCGGCGTAGACTACCGGAGATGCTGCCGGGGCTGTTCACCAATCCGCTCGCGAGTGATGCGACGGCCTACGCGCAAGCCCGGGTGTTCGTGCCACGGCCACGGCTCGTATGGTGGCTTCCGCCGCCGTCGCCGTATTATGTCGGTGGACTTCCAGGCGAGTTTCCCACGTTGCCCTCCGGCCCGGACGAACCGCAAGAGGAACAACCGCGGCGTTGGAGCATCGAGCGTCAGCCGTTCGTCTCCGATGCGTGGGATCTAGTGAACCAGCACTGGACGGCCGGACTGGTGCCTGCAACAACACCCAATTTAGTCAAGGTTCTTCAAACGAATCCTCCGGCCGAACTTGTCGATGAAGAGGTTTCGGTGCCCAATCTGGAGGAGTTGAGTACCCAGGACGTCGTGCGCATCAGCCCGCACTGAGTGTGGATTTCAAGAGCAAGCCTATGATTGCATTTGCCGCCGATAGAAAATTTAGGAGGCTGCGCCGCGGTCTGGCACCGCTGGAGTTGGTCCTCTGCCTGCCGATCCTGTTGTTCATCATGGCGTTGATGGTCAACTTCGCGACGATCGCCAGCTGGAAGATCCGCAGCCAGTCGGTAGCCCGCCATGCGCTCTGGGGAAGCCGCCAACCGCGCGCGGGAGCGACCAATCCTCGCCCGCAATACTGGCCGCTTTCGGCCGATATCCAAACCGCAGGGGCGGGCAATCTGCCGGCACTGGACGACCCACGCGTCGACCTGCCGGTTGCCCGCGGTCCCCTTCCCTACAACACGGTGGTCCACGAACACCTGCTCGACCCCACCCGAGGGCTGCAGCAGGGATCGGCCGAAATCGAACGCGATGTCCCTCTGCTGCCCACGTTGGGGCCGTACCGCCTGGAATCGGAAGATTTTCTTCTCGACGACACCTGGGAGCACCAGCGGATGGGCCTCGCCGTCTGGCACAACGAACTGCGACGGATTCCGGTAATCTACGAGTTGGCCCGTGCCGACGCTCAGTATGTCGACGAATACGTTGAAGCTGTTAAGAATATTATCTACGCATCTTTCCGGCGCGACCTGTGGCCATTGGATCGGGACGCGGAGTTCCTCGCGTACTCGCAGCGGTTTGGCTGGGGCACGGGGGCCCCAGATTTTCATCCCTCTCTGTCTGGTTTCTGTGCCGTGGATCACACGCTTGCCCAGGGCCGGGTAGATGAGCTGGTCGAGCGAGTTGCCGACGTACCACGGCGAATGACCGAGGAGTTCATCGACCTTTATGAGCGCGTCCTCGACGAACTTGAGGAGGACGGTTCGCCCGCGGAAATCCGCCAGTTGCAGGAGAACATCTCGATTCTGCAGCAGTTCCTTGCCCGGCTCGAAGCGGGTGATAGTTGAGAGGAAGGTATTTTGTTCAAAAGACCGGTTTGGTTCAAACGAAATCTTCATCCATTGCGGTTCATAAAAATCATGGCACGAGGGCGACCAACGGGAGCCCGGTTGTTCGAGCGAACCGCTCAGCCATGTGACGTTACTTTCCCGAAAAACAAAAAAAAGAGTACCATTGATGCCGGACGGCGAGTTTCTGGTCCACAGCGCTCCCGGCCCTATTCGGCCTCGGGCGCCAAGATGGCGAAAGCGTTGGTGTGGGCGTAGTATTCGCCGGCGCAACGGTGTGGCATCGCTCGACTACGTGTTGATCCTGGCCGTGGTTTTGCCTATGCTCGTATTCGTGATGTGGGCGGGTCCGCGAATCATCCGCCTGGCGTACGAAATGATCGCGACGCTCGTTTCGTGGCCGTTTATGTAATAGCAAGTAGAAAGATACGTATACCACATTTACCCTAGGAGATCGAGTTATGCGACAACCATCGTTGTGGAGGCTTCTTCAACAGATTCACGAGGACGAGCGAGGGGCCGTCAGTCTGGAGACGGTGCTTATCATCGGCGCCATCGCGCTGCCCGTTCTGATCTTCGTTATCAAGTTCGGCTGGCCTAGAATCAAGGGCTACTTCAATCAGGGCTTGGAGGACCTGGAAGGCGGGATGGACGGAGCGGCACAATAAAGTGCAGCGCGATCAACAGCCGTTGACGGTGGCATAATGATGTTGGTTACCACGGTTCTGTTGGGTTTTGTTGCGGTCGCCACGGTTACCGACCTGCGGCAGCACAAAATCTACAATTGGACGACTTATCCCGGCATGCTGATCGCCATCGCGTTCAACGCCTTGGGGGACCTGCTGCTTGGGCTCGGTTTCTCGAATGAAGCAACATTATCCGCGCTCGGGTATATTGGCCTGCAGCAAAGCCTGTTCGGTTGGGCGGTCTGTGGTTTCTTGATGGTCGTGGGTTTCGTGATGCTGCACGTTCGCGGAGGCGACGTGAAACTCATCGCCATGGTCGGAGCCATGGTGGGCCCGGAACTTGGTATCGTGATTCTGCTTTGGACGTTCGTTTTGGCCGCCTGTGCCGGACTGATCGGACTGATCTGGCGTCTCGGGCCGGTGCGGATTGCCTCGGGCGTCTGGCGATACCTGATGAGCGTGCTGCGGATCAAGCAGTTTCACCCATTATCGGAGGAGGAACGTCGGCCCTTGCAGGCCCCGCTGTATTTGGCGCCCTGCGTCCTGACGGCCGTTGCGGTGGTTCTCTCGGGCTTCGGCGTGTGATACCATGAACCGGTCGGAGGCATGTTCGAGCCAGTTGCCCTATTGTCGGCTGCAAGCGCCAATCAGCGGAAGGCGACCAACGGGAGCCTGGATGTCCAGGCGTTCGGCTTCTCAAAACGATCATTTCCAACGCAGACATCCATAAGAAACCGTATCAAAACCGGTGCCGAGATGGTTCGTTCAGCCGATCGATGAAGCTGAAGCCCGGTTTTGTTATCGCCTCTATTGCGTCCTGCATTGCTTGTGGAACGAGGGCGACCAGCGGGAGCCCGGTTTTCCGGGCCGGAACGCAATGAAGTGTTCCACAATCAAATCAGGAACCAATAGATACTTCCTCTCGACATGGAGCTCGGCAGATGAGAGACACCGCTGACCCACTTCGCCGAAAAACTCCTCGTCGTCCAGAAGATCTGCCAGAGAATTCGTCTTCCCAATGAATCGTGAGTCCTGCCACAAACCCCTCTCCGACAGCGAGCAAGCGTCCGGCGGGATCGGTCTGTTGGCCAGGAGGATCAGTTCGATCACGAGCAAGTGCCTGTTGTCGGCGATCGTGTTAGTTGCCGGGCTGGGTTTCGGACGGCAGGTAATGCGGTGGTGGGCTGGCGATGGAAAAGGCACGGCCTCGCCACCACTCGACGACGAGTTAGGAGACTCGCGTCATCCCCATGTGCTGCGGTTTGGCGAGAAGGGGGGAACGCTGCGGCGGGAAACGTTCGTCGGCGACGGCAAGCAGGCGCTCGCCGCCCTCACGGATCTGTGTTGCTTGGCGGTACGCGAAGCCGCCGTGCCTGCGGCGCCGCCGAGCGCAGCGGAGAACGACTTGCTTGCCCAGTTCGCCGAGCAGCAACCGGTGCGGCAGGAGCCTGGAGAATGGGCCGTCTACGCAACCGGCGAGGGGGTCCTGATGGTTGCCGGTGTTCGTTGGGAAGAAAACACCTTGCCGCCCCCCGACGGGAACCTTGCCGATGGCCCCGGCCGCGTGGTAACCTGGGGGTTGGCCTTGCCGGCCGGTACTGGGAGCTGGACGCTTTTCACTCTCCGGCCGGCCTGGCCGGGTGGCTCAGCGAGCGTCTCGGAACAGACGGGAACACCCGCCGAGTTGTTACCGCCATCGTGCCACGGGGGACTTTCCGTGGCGGTGGTCGGCGGTGACGAATTGCTCGCCTTTTCGAGTACGGAGGTGCCGTCCACACTGGCCGACGACTTTTCACGGTGGTTTCGCGAACGGGGATGGTCGATTTGCAGACCGTGGGAACAGTCGGATGCGGTATGGCACGCCCGTTTCACCCGCTCGGCGAAACAAGACGCGCGACATGCGGAAGTACGCTTCAGCCAAACCGCGGATAATGGGGTGCGAGGGACCATTACCATCTCGCCCAAAAACAGGAAGGGGCTGATCCCCGCGGCGCAACCTAAGGTCCAGTCCCAAAGACCGAAGTGATCCGGTTCCTCGACGCTTTCCCCCGGGAGTGAAAACGAATGAAAGGCGTGTACGGTCTGGCCGTGGCGATCGTGCTGGGGATTGCCGCCGGTTTGCTCAATTTGTTTTACTTGCACAGCAAGTCGCGGGACATCGCCAAGGTCTCCTACCTGGGGATCAAGGACGGGGCGATTGTCACCCAGGGAACGCGCATCGCCGAGGAACAGCTCGTGCCGGTCGACATTCCCCAGCGGTGGATCGGCAATCTCGACGACTTCGCGATCCGCTATGCCGACTTAGCGTCCGTCGAAGGGCAGGCCGTATCGCGGACGCTCTACGGTGGCACGCTCCTGCTCCGCGAACACCTCGAAACGCCGCGCGCTGAATTGGAGTTGGCCGAGAACGAACGGGCCATGTGGATTCCCGTGGATAGTCGCGCGTTCGTGCCGTCGTTATTGGAACCCGGCGATCAAGTGGTGTTCAAGATTGCCCGATCGCAGCTCGGCGCTCCCACGCCGGCCATGGCGGGACACGCATCCGACAGTAGAAACACACCGGTCGAACGGATCGGGCCGTTTACGGTACTCTCGCTCGGCAACCGGCTGGGTTCCGCCGAGGTGATGCGGGCGGCCAAAGTCCCGCAGACCCAGGAGAACGTGCTGCTGATTCGGGTGACCCCCGAAAACGAGGCCAAGGCCGACAAGCTTTGGGCGATCCTCCAAGCCACGAATTACCGCAGCGTAGGCATCGAACTGCTTTCGCGAGAACGCAAGACGCCATGAAGGTCTGGTTCAACAAGATCAACGAGAGCCATCGCTCGATGGTCGAGGTCGCCGGGCCCGAGATCACGCTTGGGCGCGACCCGGCGAACGCGGTCTGCCTGCAAAGCCCGTTGGTCTCGCGCTGTCATGCCGTGGTCCGCACGGCCAACGGGCAACTCGTCCTGGAAAACGTGGGGCTCAACAGTTGTGTGGTCGGTGAAGAGGAGGTGCTCGGCGGGCAGACGGCCGCGTTTACCCCCGGCACGAAGGTTCGCATCTGGCCCTACACGCTCACCTTCGAGTCGGAGAAGGCGGCCGTCATCACCCGCAGCGAACTCGAATCGCATCTGCGTGGCATCGTGGCCAAGCTGGAGCTTCAGATCCACCGCAAGCTCCTCGAACGGCTCGACCTCTACGAGTTCGAGACCAAACGCGGTCCCGACTCGGAAGGCATCCTGTTGTTGGAAAACAACATCGAGGACGTCTGCCGGGAACTGCGGGTGTTCGAGCCCGAGAACGAGGCCCTCCTGGAAGAAGTCACCGGGTTGACGCTCCGCGATCACCTCATCAACCAGATCATCCTGGAGACGGGCACCCAGGAGTACTTCGACTTGGCCGCGCTCACGCAAAACGAATTCGACGTTCCGGCCACGCTCGTGCCCGAGCGGGAGGCCGAACTGCACGGGCTGTTGCAGTTCTGTCGCGAGCGGCTGGTGTTGGCCGAGTGCCGTGATGTGAGTCAACAGATTCATCGGGTGGAGGCGAAGTTCTCCGACATCTTCCACCTCGTCCGCCCGCATCTGCACCACGAGCTGCGCAGGTACCTGATCCTGCGGACGCTCAAAAAAGACCTGAAGGATACGATCTTCGGTTTCGGACCGCTTCAGGACTTGTTGCGTGCTCCCACGGTGACGGAAATCATGGTCGTGGCCAGCGATCAGATCTACGTCGAGCAGGCCGGATTGATCGAACGGAGCGGGCGGCGTTTTCTCTCCGACGACGTGACCCAGGCGATCATCGAGCGGATTGTGGCCCAGGTAGGCCGTCGGATCGACAAGAGCCAACCGCTTGTCGACGCCCGGCTACCCGACGGCTCTCGGGTAAACGCCGTCATCCCGCCGTTGGCCGTCAAAGGCCCCTGCCTGACGATCCGCAAGTTTCCCACGCAACGGTTGACAATGGACGACCTGGTCGAGATGGGGAGTCTCACCACGGCGGCCGCCACCTTTCTGCGTTCCTGCGTTATCGACCGGCGCAACGTGCTGGTCAGCGGCGGTACCGGCAGCGGCAAGACGACGATGCTCAACGTGCTCAGCAGTTTCATTCCCTATCGCGACCGCATCGTCACGATCGAGGACACCACCGAATTGCGACTGCACCAGGAACACGTCGTCACGCTGGAAACCAAGCCGGCCAACGTGGAGGGCACCGGCGAGTACACGATTCGCGACCTGGTCCGCAATGCCCTGCGGATGCGGCCCGACCGGGTCTTGGTCGGCGAGTGCCGAGGTGGCGAGGCACTCGACATGATCCAGGCAATGAACACGGGACACGACGGCTCGATGACCACGGTACACGCCAACAGCGCACGGGAAGTCATCGAGCGGCTCGAAGTGCTGGTGCTCATGGCGGCCGACTTGCCCGTGGCCTCGATCCACCGGCAGGTGTGCTCGGCCCTGGACGTGATCGTGCATCTCAGCCGGATGCCGGGCGGGGGGCGCAAGGTCACGCAGATTTCCGAAGTCGTGCATTACGATCCCGATGAGAAGCAGATCATCTTGCACGACATCTTCAATTTCCGCAATGGCCAGTCGCTGTTGCCCACCGGCTACCTGCCGTCGTTCGTCGATTCGTTGGTCGACAAGGAACTGCTCGACATGGAGTTCCTCTACGGCCGGCAGCCGGCGCCGAAGTACCAAATTCCCGCCCCACCGCCCGTGCGATGAGCGGTCGGGTTTTGTCCCCAAACAAACACACGATGAAACTCGACATCTGGCTCAGCAGCGTCTTGATGGGAGCCGGCGTGGGCATATTCGTCTACGCCGGGCGGCCCTATTTCGCGCAAGCGCTGGATGCCGTCGAAAGGGACCTGACCGAGAAGCTTCGCCGGCTGCGGGCGTCGACCCGCCATCTGCGTCGTTACCTCCTCGTGTGGCTCGCCGCCGTGGTGGTTTGTTTCGTGGGGTTCTGGTTCGCCCTGGAAAATTTCGTCTTCGCCCTGCTCGGTGCGGCGTTTCTTCTGGCGACGCCCTGGTACCTGGTCCGGCGGATGGCTGAGCGGCGCCGCGTGCAGATCGAGGACCAGCTGGCCGACGCCATGGTCACGCTGTCGAACGCCGTCAAGGCGGGACTTTCCCTGGCCCAGTCGCTGGATATCCTGGCCGACCAGTGTCCGCAGCCGATCGCCGGCGAATTTCGCCAGATGGTCACCGAATACAACCTCGGCAAGCCGCTGGAGCGGACGTTGCAGGAGGCGAAGGAACGCTTGCGGAGCGAGAATTTTACCCTGTTCGCCGCCGCGATGCTGGCGAGCCACGAAAGCGGCGGGCGATTGAATGAAACGGTCGAACGCATCGCCTCCTCGGTGTTGGAGATGCAGCGCCTGGAGCGAAAGGTTCAGACCGAGACGGCCCAGGCCCGCAAGTCGGCCGTGTATATGGCCATCGTGCCGCCGGTTATGCTGGTGGTGTGGTATTTCGTCGATCCGGTGAATACGACCTTGTTGTTCACCGAGGTTTTCGGCCACGTCCTGCTGGCGGTGGCCGTGGTATTGAATGTTGCGGCCTACTTCTGGGCCCGAGCGATCCTTAACCCTGACATCTGACGAGTTGTCCTTGAGCATGCCCTGGATATTTGCCACCAACGAGTTTGCTGCGGGTTTTCCCATGGCTGCCAGCCTGCTGGCGGCAGCCGCGGTGACGCTGTGTGTCTGGTGGTTGCTCGGCGTGCTCAAGAGCGAGGACCTGCAACAGGGCCACGAGTGGCGGTACGACGTCAGCCGGATGAACGAATTGCGGCGGGTCGATTGGTTGTATCGCACGTTTCAACCGGCCATCGCACTATTGGCCCGGCTGAACCGTCGCCTGTTCGGGCCCAGCCTTGCGGAGATTCAACGCCAGATTCAGGCGGCCGGCTTGCCGCGGTTTTGGCTGCCCGAGGAGTATCTCGCCCGGCTTGAGCTGATCGCGTTGTTTTGTGCGCCGATCTACGTGTATCTGCTGTTCGGCTGGTTCGAGTATTCCGGGCTGGTGATGGCCGCCGTGGCCGTTCCCTTGACGGCGTGGTACCTGCGACGCCGGCTGGCCGTTCGTGCACAGCATCGGTTGTTGTTGATCAAGCGTCGTATGCCCTTTGTGCTCGATCTGCTGACGCTGTTGATGGAGGCGGGCGCAACATTCCTCAACGCGATGCGCGAAGCGGTCGACGAATTCCGCGGTCACCCGGTCGCTGAGGAATTCGCCCGGGTCTCGGCCGACATGAATCTCGGCAAGACCCGCCAGGAGGCCTTCGTCGCGATGCGCCAGCGGTTGGCCGACGACGAGATTACCAGCATTGTCAACTCGATTCTTCAAGGCGAGGAACTGGGGACGCCGCTGGCCAAGATCTTTCGCACGCAGGCCGACGTTCTGCGAATCAAACGCTCGCAACGGGCCGAGACCGTGGCGGGCGAAGCGGGCGTGAAGATGCTCTTGCCCGGCGTGTTGGTGATGGTTGCCACAGTGTTGATCATCGTCGGGCCGTTTTTGTTGAATTACCTTTATTTCGGTTTTCAGTTGTAAATGGCCATTAAGATCTTCTGTCCCCGGTGTAAAACGCTTTTGGCGGTCCCCAACGCGGCGGCCGACAGTTATGCCAATTGCGCGCACTGTGGAGGAAGATTTTGGGTGCCCCAGGAGGCGCCCGCCGACGCAACGCCGGTCGATCGGGTGACGATTACCGCCGAACAGCCGGCAGCACCCTCGGTCCGCTCGCCGGTTGCTGCGCCAGACCTTTCGACGTCCAACGCTCCCGGGACGACGCGGCAACCGACGCCGGGCAACCTCGCCCGACCGACGGCGTCCCCGTCCTCGGGCGCTAGAAATCCGGCAACGCCCCCGCAGCCTGCGGCACCGCCTTCGCCGCCGGGCGCGGCCGGTCCGTCACTGCCGGGACGTCCGCTTCCGGCATCACCTCCGTCGCCTCCTTCCCAGGCCCCGCGTTCTTCGTCGCCCGCGGCGCCGGCGGCCGGCCCGAAAAAGGTCGCCCGCATGATCTCGCCCGAGGCCGCGCAATCGACGCTTCGCGTCGCGGAAGACGGCCGTCTGCCGGAATTGCATCTCGACGGCGACGCCGACAGCGAAAAGAAACCCCCAAGGGAAGCGACGTCCGTTAATCCCCTGGTGCTGTTCGCCGTCCTGGCGTTGAGCGTCGTGATGTCGGTCGCTTTGGCCCTGATCGATACGCAACCGGAAGGAGCGACGATCCGCCAGCAGAAGGTGGCGGCACGCATCGCCATCGAGCGCAACTACTTCGGCCAGCGCAACAGCGTCCTTCCCTTGGAGCCCTACCAGGTGTTGTTGCGCGAGGCACAACGGGCCCATTCTCGCGGCGACACGAAAGAAGAACGCAAGCTCTACCGCCAGGTCCTGCGGATGCTTCGCGCCGAAAGGGCGTCCCTTAGCGACACCAGCGGACAACGTTGGCAGTTGAGCGACTCTGCCAAGGGCCTCACCGGCAGTCGTACTCGCGATCAGGAATTGGAGCAACACATTTCGTTACTCTTGAGCTCGCCGTAGAACGGCGGTTGGCAACGGCAACGGAACGAGGAAGCGTTTTATGGATTCGGCTGCGCGATACGAGATTCTCGACAACATGGCCTCCGGCGATTTCGCCACGGTGCTGCGTGCCCGCGATCGCGAGTTAGGACGCGAAGTGGCGATCAAGCAGATCCACGCGCAGTTTCTCGCCGACCCGCAACGGCTTGCCCGCTACTGGCAGGAGGCCCAGTTGCTCGCGTCGCTGCAACACGCGAACGTGTTGACGATTTACGACATCGTTCGCCCCCGTGGATGGCTGGTGTTGGAATTGATGCAAGGAAGCCTCAAGCAGGTGGCGACTGGCGAACCGCTCGATCTGGACCTGTTGCGCAGCGCGCTGATCGACAGCCTCCATGCGCTTGATTTTCTGCATCGCAACGGGGTGATTCACGGCGACGTGAAGCCGAGCAACCTGTTGATCGACGCGCACCGTCGCGTCAAGCTGGGCGATTTCGGCCTCGCACGCCGCGCCAGCAGCGACGAAGGGAGCTTGTTGAAAGGAACCACGAAATACATGGCGCCCGAGTTGGTCTCCGACCAGTTCGGCCCGGTCGGCCCGGCCAGCGATCTCTATTCGCTGGGTTTCGCGGCCTACGAGTTGATGTGCGGCGCGCAGTTCGAGTCCCTCTTCCCGGGCTTAAGCGCCTTCGGCCGCGACCGGCAGATCGCCTGGATGATGTGGCATGCCGCGGCCGACCGCCGTCTGCCCGAGATTATCAAGGTCCTGCAAGGCGTGCCCGGCGACCTGGCCCTGGCCATTCAGCGGATGGTGGAAAAACCACAGTCGCACCGCTATCAGTCGGCCGCCGAGGTCCTCGCTTACCTCCAGCCGGCAGGCGGGGGCGTTTATCAACCGCCCGTTCAGGAAGACAAGAACGCCCAGGCCCTCGACGCGACCGAAGCGAAGCGCAAGCGGCTCGTTCGCATCGGAGCCATCGTGGCGTTCGCGTTCTCGCTGCTGTTGTCCGCCTTGATGCTCTTCGACGGCGCGCCCAGACCCAAGCCCGCCGGCCCGCCCCAACCGGTCCAAGGCGTCATCGCCCAAGTCTATCCCGACGAATATCGCGTCGCCGTGCAGAGCGGCGAGGGCGGTCAGGTCGAAGAAGTGTCGTTCGATCGCTATGCGAGGTTCTTCCTCAACGATCAGGTGGTCGTGTTGCGCGACCTCAAGCCGGGCGACAAGGTGCTCGTGAAAACCGTCCGCGAACAGGGCAAGCGGTATCCGGTGGCCGAAGTCTATGCCTCGCGGCCGAAGACCAATTCGGGAACCGTCGAATCGGTTCAGGCCGACGAGGGGCAACTGACCATGCTGCTTGATGGCAGTTCCGGGCAGGTCGACTCGTTGGCACTTGCCGTGCCCGCGGAGACCCCAATCATCGTTAATGGGCAAACGCACCTTGATGATCGAACACTGGGACTGGCCGATCTCTTGCCCGACGATCGCGTTACCGTCGAACACTACGCCACGGACACCGGCCAGCGCGCGGCACTGAAAATTACCGCCCTGCGCGTCGTGCGGGAGGAAGGGTTGTTGCGCGATATTGACGTCAAGGGGAAGACGCTGACGCTCGCCGTCGGCAACCCCGAAAAGCCCAAGCTAGTGAAGCTCCCGCTGGGCGATCCCTGCGAGGTCACGCTCAACGACCGCCGGGTGATCGACGAACGCGTGGTGAAACCCGCCGACTTGAAGCCGGGCGACAAGGTCACCGTGGACCACGACACTCACGTGGTCCGGGTCAGTGCTTACCGCGTTCTGGGCGATGCCGGCGTGATTCGCCGCGTCCAGTACGCGGCCAACACGCTGGACGTCGTCCTCGACAAGGGCCGTCGCGCAGTCGCCTATCTGGTCGGTCCGAAGACCGAAATTACGCTCAGCGGCGAACCGGTGACGCTCGAAGAATTGCGCGATGGCGACCGCGTCGACATCCGGCACGATTCGCCCGGCGTGAAAAGCCCCGAGGCGCTGAGCGTCTCGGCCACGCGACCGGCGGACGCAAAACGTTGGGCCCTGTTGATCGGCGTCCAGCAATACGACGATCGCACGATGGCCCGTCTGGAACACCCGGTTGCCGACGCCGAATTCCTCCGCGAGACACTCGTCAAACGCTACAAGGTGCCTGCGAACCAGGTGCTGCTGCTGACCGACCCCAGCCAAGTACGGCTGGAGCAGACCGTTGCCTCCTGGCTGGAAAAGATCAGTCCCGACGCTTCCGTGCTTCTGTACTACGCGGGCCACGCCTTCGCCGACGACAAGGGAAGCGTTTATCTGGCGCCCCGCAACTTCCACCGCGACCGAGCGGCCAGTTCGGGTGTGGCCCTGCAGTGGCTCGTCGACACGTTCGAGGCATGCCGGGCCAAGCAGAAGCTCTTGTTGTTGGATACATGCCAGCCGGGGCTCGCGGGCCAAGCGATCGATCAGCCGTCAACCGCCGAAATGATTCGCGCGCTGAAGACGCCACCCGGCCGGGCGCCGCTGAGGACGATAACGGCGATCGCCAGTTGCTCGCCCTCGCAGCGCGGTACGGTGCTGGCCGCGACGAAGCGAAGTGCGATGGCCGATTGCCTCGCCAAGGCCTACGGCGGCGAGGCCGACAAGAACCGCGACGTCTCCCTGGAGCCGACCGAACTGTTCGAGTTTCTCAAGCCCTGCCTGGCGAAGACCACCCAAGACGCGCAGACACCCGTGCTGTTTCTGCCCGACGACCGTCCGCCACGACTTTCGGAAGACGCCAAACGCGCGATACGGCGTCTGGCCGCCTTCGTCGGCCAGGACCACATCGACACGCAAACCGCCGCCGCCCAGTATGCCGAGGCCGCGAAACTGGCGGGCAGCGAACTGGAGCCTGCCTTGCTGTATGGCCTGGTGCTGATGAAGTCGAAGCAGCGCGACGAGTCGCTCAAGCACCTGGAGGAACTGCACGTCGAACATCCCGACATGGTTCTGCCCCAGATGGGCTTAGCCTGGGTCCGATTCGACAAACGGGCCTATCCGGCCGCCGTCAACGATCTGCGCAACCTGCTGACGAGCATCCCCCCGCTCGCCGCGCCGGACAAATATTATCCCGAGTCGATCCAGCGGGCATTTTACCTGGCCGGCCAATTGCGAGAATACGCCGGCAGCGCCTTGCCGGAGAACTGGCGCCCCCCGACCGAGTCGCTCGCGGCACTGGACCAACTGGCCGCCGACCGCGGCCCCGACGCCACACGCTTCTACCAGCTCGGCCGCAAGCGAACCCAAGACGTTTTGGCCGATTTCGACAACCGCATCGCAACATCGACCGCGGAGGCCGATCTCGCCCGGCTGAAGGTCGAACGTCGCCGCTTGGTCCACTACGTCAGTTTTCCCTACGACTATTTCACCCGGCAGATACTCGACGGGCTCGATCGGTAGTCGCTCAGGGCGTCGACGCACCGTTGTCTCGTACGAACGCTTCGTACAGGACCCTGTCACGCCTCCCAGATTCCCTTGGTCAGTCGAATCATGTCGTGCATTCCTTGCTCGTAGGGTTCGGTTGAAAAACTCGGCCGAACCCCGGTCGGTTCCAAGGCGGCAATCAACCGTCCCTCGGGGGTTTTCCCTTGTAGGCGCGAAACGTAGAGGTCATGCGTCACGTATCGATTGTTCTCGTCAAGGCCGCGGGTTTCACTGATTCGCGTGATCTTCCGCGAGCCGTCTTCGGTGAAACGGGAGATCTGCACCACCAGGTCGATAGCCGACGCCACTTGCGCCCGGGCGACGTAGACGGGGATCTCGATATCCGACATGAGCGAAAGGGTTTCCAGCCGAATCAGGGCGTCCAGCGGCGTGTTGGCGTGGATCGTGGAAATCGAGCCGGCGTGGCCGCTAATCATTGATTGGATCAAGTCCAGCGCCTCGCCGGAACGCACTTCGCCGACGATGATTCGGTCAGGCCGCATGCGCAAGGCGTTGACGAACAGTGTGCGGACGCTCACCCCGCCGCGGCCGGCCCGGTCGGCTTGCTGGGCCTCCAGGTACAGGCAATGGCGCTGAAGGAGCCGCAGTTCCGAGGTGTCTTCGATCACCACGATCCGCTCCTGCTCGGAGATAGCCCGGGAAATGGCTCCCAGCAACACGGTCTTGCCGGTGCCCGTGCCGCCCGCGATGATGATGTTCTTGCGGAGCTGAACGCAGATCTCCAGAAACTCCTTGGCCTCCTCCGAGAGGCTTCCGAAGCCGATCAGGTCGTCCAGCGTATAGACTTCGCGGGAGAACTTGCGGATCGTCAGATAGATGCCGGTTCGCGCGCTGGGGGGGATCACCGCGTGCACCCGGGAGCCGTCGGGCAGCCGAGCATCGAGCACGGGGCGTTCGGCCGAGATTTCCCGACCCACCCACTGGGCAATGTTGTGGATCGCCGACATCAGCGCGTCGTCGCTCTCGAAGCGGGCATCGGTGGCTTCGATTTGTCCTCGTCGTTCGACATAGATCGTATCGAAGCCGTTGACCATCACTTCGGTCACCGACTCGTCCTGCAAAAACGGCCGAATCGGGTCGAGGAAATACTGCACACTCGCTTCGAAGATAACCTGACGCGACATGATCGTTCCCGACTATGAACCGAAATGCAACAGGCGAATAGCAGGATAGCACCACGCCCTGAGGCTTATCATCCTCCGGGGAAATCGTCCTGTCAAGCGTTACTGACCAGGGGGGCTGCAACGCTGGTCTTGCTCTTCCGTGCCCGAGGGAGGCAGGGCCAAACTTGGGGGAGATCGTCGGCTAAGGTTACATCATCATCTCGCCCACACGACAGACCAGTTTCCGACTCATCCGTTCTCCTCTCAAGGCGAGAAAACAATTGAAATCGCCCTCCACAGAACTTAGACTAGCTCAAGATACATCGTGGGGAGAACGCAGGAAGCGTGCCACCACGCCCTGTGGATCTTCACCTACTTCTTGGACGATCGGCCGACGCCAATTGCCTTAAAACCGGGCTTCCAATGGTCGTGCTGCCGGTCGTTCGATGGGCGAAGCCCATCCATGACTTCCACAACGTCCAGGGGAGTACCAGTCGTGCTCAATGATGATTTCCAAGACGAGGGCAAGATCGAGGCGCCAGGAGACGAAGACGAGTCGCTCGATCTGGTGGATGAGCTCTTGCGGGACAGCGCCGACAGGCGGTGTGGAGAACTCGGCGATCCCGAAGAACTGCGACGATGGTTCGACCGGGTTGTCGAGATTATCGAACGAGGCGAACGCGAGGAGAGCGACGTACTACCCGAGGAATCGGCGGAAGACGGATTGGACTGGGCGTAAGGCTCCGCAACTCGAATCGTCTGCCTCCTGGCAAACCTATGGCTTTCGCCTCGACGCCGCACCTCGGCCGCTCCGACCGACAGCTAACGAATCGTGATAAGGGCCAGCCGCCGCAATTCCGTTGATCTCGTATGTCCCGTCAAGCCAACCACAGGCTTTCCATTGCCACTGAGCATTGGGGCATTCTCGTCCGGGGAATCACAGTACCAATCGCTTTGATACGCATCGCGAACATTCAATTGACTGCCTTGGATTTTCATGAAGACGACACGCAGCGCGCGAACCCGTGACTGCGTTACCACAACTTGCAGGCCACCCACGGCATAACCGTTTTTCGCTTGAATCGTTGTGACTTGGCCGGACCGTTTTCCGAGGACCTGTCCTGGGACGATGCCTCGCGAGGTCAGGTACAATGGCTGAATCGAGCCCACGGCGGAGTATCGAAAACCACTGCCGAATTTGCCTATTGTTAGGGTGAATCCCACAACAACTCCGTCGTCGGTAGTCATGTCTTGAAATGTCGTGCCGGTTGCAACGCCAATGGGCGGACCCTCAATGATCGATCGCGTCCGGAGGGCTTTGCGTACAACGGTGAAGATGTCTTTGCCGCGAATCCCTCGGGGCGTGGTTTGAGGACTGTCTGCTATTCGCATTTCCGCCCTGGCCTTGTGAACGCCCGAAAGAGATGGCAGCGCCTTTTCGTACCAGCAACGGGCATGGTACGTCATTGCCTCCCGGATCGCGCTGTCAGACCCTTGTGCTACGTCCCACCACGCCGCGGCCAGCTCCGCCTGGGCCATTGCATCCTGGGGAGGATCGGCCAGTTCACGGGCGGCCAAAGCGCGTAACGTCGGATCAGTCCCTTTGGCAAAATGCGTCAAGGCCTGATCCCAGTCGTCCCGCGCAACACAGTACCATCGGCCCACGACCTCGTGCGCAGCCGCGTCATCAGGATTCGACTGCAAGACCACGCGGGCAGCACGCACCTTGTTCCATTCGTCGCGCAACTCCTGAACTTTGCGGCGCCGGGCAAGGGCCTCGCCCCGATGCGAGCGTCCGGCCGCAGACTGACAGGCTCGATACACCGACGCGGAAAGCGTGTCGGCCAAGTCAAATCGCTCGGCAGCCTGGGTCTCGTCAATCACGTCCGCCGAGGCATCGACCAACGCCCCGATTTGTTCTTCCGTGGTTGCCTTTTTCGCAAACGTGTCAAGCACGACGGTCTGCGCCGACAGTCGGTCGACCGCGAACTCGTCGGAAATGCGGTCTACCAGTTGAAGTGTACGCCGCGGGTCATCTGCATCAGCGGTCAACTCGGAGGCGCATCGGAGCAGGACGAACCGCTCCGTCGCATCCTGAGCGTCCTCGGCCAAAGCAGCCAGTTTGTTGGCCAGCGTCAGGGTTTCGTCCGGTTTGCGCGACGCGTTTATGTCGTAAAGCTCGCCGATCATCCGACGGATTTCCTGCTGGTCAACGGCAGCCGGCACGGGTTTCCTGGTGACCACAACGGGCTGCGGTGGCGATGGTTCGACTGCCGTTTGCCCGAGGCTTTCGGGGACTTCTGGCGGCGTATCCGCCTGAGACGCGGCGGCAGATGGAGGTTCCGGCAACTCGTTGGGCGTTTGTGGGCCGGACGTGGGCGGCACGTCTTTCCCGGAAGCCGACGATCGGTCGGCAGGAGAGTCTGCCTGTGCCGAGGTGGCAGGCGGCGGGGGTTCAGGCAAAGAGGCAACAACATTCGCGGCGGCTGTTTCCTTCGCGCGGCCCTCTTTTTCCGGAGGCGTTGGCGTACGCACTACTTCCGTGTGATGAAGCGATCCGGCCGCATCTTTGGCGTCGTGGGCGACCTGCGGCGGTTGGACATCGCGCCGCCCCGAACTCGCGATAAGCCACGCCGAGGCTGCAACAAGCAGCACACCTCCGATGCCACCTACTGCGAACAGCGCCGGCCTCGAAGCACCGTGTTTCGAAGCTGAAGCCACACTGGCGCCGGGCGGGGGGCCCGGGGCTTGTGTAACCTGTGGCCGGGAAGTAAGGCCGCTGGGCACCACGGCTGCGATTTGAGATGTTGGTGCCGCCTGTTGTCCGGTCTGCTGCCGTAGCTGCCGGTCGTACTCGGCCTTCTTGGTAGGCGTGAGCAGACATACCTTCGCGGCGGAAACTTCATTGAGCAGCCGTTGCGAAAGGTCAGCATGTTTCCCGAGTTGGTACGTTCGCAGATGAGCCATCTGACGACTGGCCGCTGTGTCGATCACATCGGCGTCATCCTCGAATAATCGAAGGCCGAGCAAACGGTAATAATTCGGTGGCTGGTCCTCCGGCGGAATGCCGAGCCAGCGGTGATAGGCGTCAATGGGTTGACTCATAGGTCGTCCACTCCCAAACGGTGCCGTTCTTCTGTAGTGTGCTGATCGTAATAACACGATTCGCCTGCTATCAACGGCACATGACAATGAGGGCATCCTGCGTCAATCGGACATTGCCAACATGAAACCAGTGGGTTTTGCCGACCGAAGAAACTCCGACACCCCGTTTACAGCTTATGCCCCAAGAGAACAAACTCAGAGCGACGTCGCCGCCGAACGCCCCGGCGATCATCCAAGACCACCGTCCTTCCTTGCCCAGGGCAGCATCACTTATCTGGCGAGTACACTCCGGACAGCTGATCAAGATCATGTTATTCTTCCTTTCGCCCGATGCGAGAACAATGTGCTGGAAACCGCGTCTTGCGCAACTCAGCTTCGGAAAACCTCGCGTCTGAGGTAGCGTTACCACTTCACCAGTCTTTGGTACTGACACGTGTAACCGCCAATCCCACCCATTGAAGTGCCTGTTTGCGGCAGAAGACAATTGCTACTACGCCACCTAGAAAGAATATCCAGAAAAGCCAACGCCAAAGCAAAGGAACGTTCCGCCGAGCCTCAACCAGGGGTTCGTAGCGGCTGTCTACCCGAGAGCCGATCGCCTCGAAATCCGTAGTAAACATTTCAATCATCATTCCCACGCCTTCGATTCCCAACAACGGATTAAGGAAACCAGCAACGAACCCCTCCAATCCAGCCGAAAAGGAGCTTGATTCCTCGAACGTGTTCCACCCCATTCTTATCTGCAATTCACCGACGCGGGCAACGAAATCCGCAATTTGCCTGAGGTCTGGGTCATCCGCTATCGAGTGGGCTTTACGGCATGCCGACACGATACAAGGCCATTCACCGCTTTCAAAAGCGTTGTTCAGCAAGATGTATGCTTCGAGATTGCCGTCAAGAGATGGAGTTTGTAACCAAGAAAGAAGGGAGCACGTTAACCACGTCAACAAATACCATGTTAGTATGAAGCCCCCGATCCCCAGCCAAGCTGGTGTTCCGGCAATCGGCGCGGTTGGCAAGGCTGTCGACGGTGGAACGGTACCAGGGGGAGGCAGCGGACATCCGCACTGAGGGCAACTCGACCATCCTGTATCAACTGCGCTGCCACATTCGGGACATGGATGCTGTCTCGCTGTCTTTTCAACGTTCATTTGCATCTACTCCAATTGTTTGTGGATCACACGAAGGATTACGGACTACCAAGTCGGGTATGCTTGGTCCGAGCAGGCCTACACCCGTTGGATTTCGATGGTTTGTCCAGTCGCATCAGAATCAGTAACAGCCGTCAGCTCAATCGGACCCGCGATGGCGGGTTTCCCTTGGCGGTGACGATTTCGTGGACTGCTTGACGGTCGTTGAGCGCGCAAAAAAGGGAGCGCCGAGAATCCAAGGCCGCTCCCGACGCCCCGACCAAGAGGCACAGCAGAACAGCACTTGGCCCGCGGCACTCCCATACGGCAGCGATTTTCGAGAGGCTATTTCTTGGACCTTGTGATTTGTCGGGCAATGGGCGTCAGCGGAAGCGGAAGTCGAGCTTGAAGTTGTACAGCCAGGGGATGCGAGGATCGATCTTCTCACTCGCCAGTTTGGCGGGGAGGCCCTCATAATGCTGGCGGAGTCGCTCGACATTGGGGGCGTTGTAATAGGTGACGACGATCGTGTCGTCGGCAACCCGGATGTCTCCGTCCAGGCCAGCCAGGAGCGACTTGGCCAAATGGGTCGCGTCCCATTGTGAAAACGGTTCGCCCAGTCGAGCGCGCAACTGGCTCGTGACCGCTTGTGCGATCAGGGCCATCGTCATCTGGCCGTAACGGATGTTGAGGTTCATGGTTCCGCCCCGGTCCCAGCCGAGGGCCTGATAGGCATTGAAGAACTCCTCCACGTGCCAGCGTTTTGGGAAGTCGAGGGTCAACGCATCGACCTCGTCCCGCTCCGAAGTCGAAAGATAGGCGTGGAAGCGGTAATCTTTCGACGTTTCGCCAAGTCGTTGAACGAATTGGTGGAGGTCGGCTCGACTGCGGACCATCTTGTAGGGCAGCGTCGTGGTGGCATAACCGGCCCAGCGCCGGACAAACTGATCGGCGGGGATCGCCCGCAACTTTTTTTGCAGTGAACGTTGATTCTTCATAGGCACCAGCAGATCGAAGTTCGTCTCCTGCTGTACATTCTCGATCAGTTCGGCCGAGAAGTGTTCCATATCGGCCAGCACTAAGGTTTCTCCCGGCGACGGGGCCAAGATGTCGCCTGACAGTTGGAGGAGTTCCTTGGTGGCCTGCGTAGCCGTGCGCGCCGACGTTGCGAGGGTGAAACAAACCGGTTGATGCGTGTCGGGATCCAGCGCAAAGAACGTTTGCACCACCTTCAGTGGTGTCGACTTTTCGTCATCCCGATAGCGACGCATTTGTCGCTTGCTGTAGCTGCGGATGCGATGCGGATCGATTGCCAGCAGTTTGCCCAGATAATCGCCCGAGGCCCGGCGAATGCGTCCCAACGCCACCTGCAATCCTTGGGCCTCGGCCACCGTGTGCACCCCCAGCAGGTTGTGGATGGCCATGTCGCTGGCGACAAAGGGCAGCCCGCATGCCAACTCGAATCCCCTCTGGCTCAGCGCGTGTTGGTGCCGCACGCCCGTGCTGCACAAGGCCGCTTCGTGAACCAATTGTAGGGCCAAACGCGGTTCGACCCGCTCCGCCACGTGGCCACTCCAGCCACCGAGTAGGTCCCAGATCCCCAAACGCAGATGTTCAGGCACCAGGAGCCAAAGGCCGACCAGGTTGCCGGAGATCTTGTCGGCCAGAAGTTGCCGAACCCCGCGCTCGATACTGGCCGGATCGCACGGCTCGCTGCGCGTACGCTTCTTGGTGCGCTGAACCTCGATCTGCAATTCACCCTTCGGCCGACAACGGTAGAGTTTTTTTTTGAAGGCCGAACTCTTCGATCACCCGCTGCACGCTGCGTGTGCTGATCTGCCACCCGCTTTGGCGAAGCTTCTGGGCGATCACTTCGGGCGACGCATCGACATCGAGAAATCGGTGCCGGATCACCTGGCGAACCACCTCGGCGGTACGCCGGTAATGCGTTTTCGGGCCGCGTTTCTGGCTCTGCAGCGCCGAGGCACCTTGCTCGACAAATGCCGCGCGCAACTGGAAGTAGCGTTGCTTGCTGAAGCCGAACTTCTTGGCAGCTTGCAGGGGGCCCAGTCCTTCGCACTCGCCCTCGATCAGCATCGACAACTTGCGTGTGATTTCGTCATCGACGCGCACGGACAGGAGACCGCCTGTCCCGACCAGGGCCTGCTTTTCCGGGTCGAATTGTGCCATGACTGCTTCCTCCCTAATCGCAGCGGGACCGGGGTCGCAACGTCGCGAGCCCTCAGGAGCGAGGATAGCAGAAATGGCCAGGAAAGTCTAATTAAATATGGCAATCATTCTCCTGAGCACGACCGCACATGTGCCGTATTTCAACACAAAATAGTGAAATCGGCGTTTCAACAACGCCATATTTTACTAGACACAAAGAGGGGCGGTGTGGCGAGAGGAACCGACAAAACGGGCAGCCACCCAAGAGATGGGCAAATCAACATGCCCCTGAAAATCGCTGCATACGGGGAGCGCGGTGCCAAGTGGCCGCCTCTACTGTGCAAGGGCCGAGCAGGCCCAGGTTGGTCGTTTGTCGGGAAGCAGTCACGTGACGCTTGCGCGTCGTTCGAATTGTCAGCCACGGCCGGTCACGGCCGATTATTTACCTCCGTCAATTTGGGATCGTAATTCCACACTGCGGGTGGGAAATATACGTGAGTATAGCGTTGTCACACAGGCTCTGCAATCACGACGGTATAATATTTCGCGTGCCGCAAGACCTGCCCTCGGCGCAATCCGAGACTATCGGGCAGGTCGTTGCCACGGTCGCGAAACAGGATGAATTCATCTGGTAAAACAGCGCGATCAAAGCCAGTTTCCGCGCTGAGGGAGGCGATTGCCGACCGTTTTCAACACGTCCCACCATTCGGCTAGTTGCGTGTTATGCCATCTCCGGGCGTTGATGCACTGGTGCGCCGCAAGCAAGAACAGGCCGCCAACCAGAGAACGCTCTAGTGCGACTCGTTGGGAGGGATTCAACGACTGTGGCATTGCGTCGCATGTCGCGGTAACCAGCCAGTTCTTCAGCTCGGTTGCCAACATCGTTGTCGGTCCGCCAACGGCGTCGATCACCGCGGCCTCCGCCTGGGCAGTCAGCGTGCAAACACACTGCCAGGCCTCCGGAAAACGAACGATTTGTTCGCGCAACTGATCCAGCGATGCTTCGTCGCCATCCACTGCTTTGCGAAGTACGCGAAGAAAACGTGTTGCGATACCAGACGGCATCTTACCACCCTTCCGTTCGCTGTCCGCGTCGGGAAGCGATGCGTAGACATACTGAAGTAGTTCCAACTGCACGAGAATTTCGAGGAGTTGGTTGGCCAATGAGCGATACGTTGCGATTTGTTGATTCTGCTCTTCCCGTTGTTCGGCGTGATATTGATCGATGAAGGCGTGTAACACGGCAAGCTGGTCTTCGGGAGTCAGTGGCGTTTCCAGACGACAGGCGCTAGATGTCTGGTCGGGCGGATACGAATTGAAATCACCGTCGTATCGGTCATCATCGTCTTGCAGATATTGAAAATCGGAAGACATAACTAAACCTCACAGACTGTGGAAATGAAAGTTCACCGGCCTATGGATTAGACGAATCGGCGCGGCAATGCAACACCGATTCGTTCGGCTCGACGGCCTTGCCGCCACGCAGCTTCATCAGCGCCGCGATCGCCTTCAGGTACCGACGCTGGGCGCGGTCGAGTTGACGTTGCCAAAAGTCGGCCGTCGTCCGTCGCGTGCGAGGCTGGGCGGCGGCCATTTGCAGGTAATTGACATTGAGCCAGCCGGCAATGACTTGTTCGGCGAGCAACTTCGCCTCCAACGCGTCGTGCGCCACGACAAGCTCCTCACGCATCCGTTGCACCCGGATCCGTAGCGATTGTTCTATCGCAGGCTCTGCATTGGCGATGAGCCGGATCAGCGAGTTCTCGACATGGCCGGCGAGATCGGCAATGGGCTGCTGGATTTTGGGATATTCGGCCAGTATCGTGCGCAGTTCCGCGCGGGCCTGGCCATCGTCGCGTTTGGCGCGCTGGACGAGTTCGTCGAACTCCTCATGCGTTGGCGGGCGACGGCTGCCGTTTTTTTGTCTTGATTCCATGGTGATTCCTTCTCGTTTTTTTGCGCGACGGATCGATTTGGTGGCCAACTTCGCCGCGAAGGTCATCCGGTCGATTTCCCGCTGAAACGCCTCCAACGGGTCCAACAAGACTACGTATTCTTGTTGTTCGACGCGTTCGTCGGCGGAAACGGCCGTTTTCTCGGCACGGCTCAGGTGGTCTACGCGCGCGAGGATCTGCGTGACCGGATCGGCGGCGCTGCCCAGGTAGGACTTTTTGACAACGCCGTCGGCGTCGCGGCACGTGCGGTAATAATAACTCTTTCTGGATCGGCGGCGTTCCCAGGCCATTTTTTTGTGTTGTGCTACAAATTTCGTGGCTTTGAAAAATGTGCGACAAACGACTCGCGACAATTGCCCGCGTTACGCCGCTTGCGCAATTAGAGCTCGAAAGAAGTCGACCAAGTCCTGTTTGGACAACTTCGTAACCATCTCGACGACGTGTGCGTCATCGTCCCGAGAATACCATGGCAAGTTACCGACGATCTCGGCCGCGCGGTCGGCGAAGCATTCCGCGGCAGAGCGACCGTGACAAAGAAATGGGGCGGTGGTGAACACGTACGGAGATAATTTGACGAGTTTTTGCCGTGTGGCGGCATCATCCGGCAGGTTTTGGGCAGCCAGAAACAACTCGATCGATTCGCGCCGCCGGCCGACCGGTGTAGTGAGGTCGTGGTACTCGAAGGCATGGGCAAAGTAATCCAACCACGGTGCTATCACGTGCGGACCGTGGTGGTAGGCGGCCAGCAGCATCATCGTTTCGGCGGTTGCGGGACCCGTTGGCCGGACGCCCGCCACGACGTGGGTAACATAAAACGTGGCGTGCAGACGTTGGGCCACGTCGAAGAAGAGGTCCAAGTAGGTTTGCACGACAGCCGTCGGCAGCGACATGATGTCTGCGATTTCTTTCGAGCTCTGCCGCGCAAGCACCCGGGCATGCAGTTCGAGCGTCCGTTCGCCGCGGAAGTGAAGTTGCAGCGCGGCAACAAGGTCCGGCTCCCGCTGGGCGAGCCGCGCATAGCCCCACTCGCTGCAGAGCTTTTTGGCCGCACGAAGAAAACGTACAGCACGTAACGTCGGCGGATCTTCACGTTTTGGCGTGGCGTGGCGATGGTGTGCGACGAGATAGCACGCACGCCGCCAACGCCAGTCGGGGGTAGGCACGAGATCCTGACGGGAACAATGCCGAAGTGATGGTGTGGCCATAGGATTTATCGTGAAAAATGGAGGGCCAAGTAGAAGATGATGCATTCTGATCGCCGGAGCCTGCAACTGCAGGCTCCGGCGGTCGTTTTTCTCCTTCATGCACCGTGCAGGTGTTAATCGTCGTAGTCCATGCCTGGGGCGGGGCACCGATCAAAATCTCCCGTCTGATCCGACAGCGACGAAAGTGTGTGCTTCGCGTCCTTCAGTCTTCCTTCGCGCGAGCCTTTTGGCGATGCCACGATGTGTATCCACTCTTGTTCGTCCAAAGCCTCGGCATCCATTCGATCCCGGGGAATAATAGTAGAGTGAAAGCAGTAACCATCGCCGCGGTAGAGCCCCAGGCGATGATAGATTCCTTCAAAACTCAGACGACCTTCCTGGTAGGCTTGGGCAATGCCACGGTCTTTCAGGCGATATAAATTCTCCTTGGTCCTTTGGGCATGAGTCGCGAATCCGTGCCTATCGGCCCGATAATGTGCGAAAGCGGCGTCGCGATAGCGTTTGGCAGCCTTCGTGACTGTGAAGATAGCCAACAGCAGGTCGATTGCCCGGGGCGGTCGTTTGGTGATCACACGTTTGGCTGTACAGTCGGAAAGGCGATACACGTCATAATACACTGCCGTGGGTCTTCCGCGGAACTTTTCACCAACCGGTTCGGCATCCCTTGGTACTATTAGGCCACGTGCGCCGGCGCCCGTGGCGGAAAGCACCTCTTCGCATTCTTCCACAAAAAAGAAACTCTCGCCTTTTACCGCCACGCCCGTGGCATCACGCTTGGGCACCATCGCGGGGTAATGCGAAAACCACTCTTTAGCCGTCTTCAGTTCGGCTGCTCGTGCTGCTTTCTTGGTTTTGAACTCTGCCATTGCACTTTCCTTTCTGGCTGCGCCCCGCCGACATGATGGGGCTGTTTCTTCTGCTTTTCGACCTTTCGCATTCTGGCCGAACACCGCGTCGACCAAGTCGCCTGGCTGGTGCGGGAGGTTGCCCCGCACCAGGCTGGGCCTATCAAAACTGTTCAAACGGGAGCCGATCCGCCCCGGGAGCTAGCACTCCCGAGGCGGTCAGCCTCGCTCGCTGTACGCGAGCGGACGATGCACGTGCGGAGCACGGAGAAGAAGTATGCCATCTAGCGACCCTCTATTACTTCATCCCGCTGACGCTGCCATCTATGGATGTCCCGCTGGAGGTGTCTCTCCAGCTCGTTCCTTCGCGACAGCATCTCGCGGAATCCCAGACGGGAGGCCACTCGACATACCCTTTTAAGGTTTTCTCCGATCTCCGCGCACTCGAAGGTTCCGGCGAGTGCGTTGAGCCATCCCCGTACGGCCTCTTCCGCCCTTTTTGCTGGGTGCGGCGCACCGTGGGCCCTTTGGAGGCTGTGGGATAGCTTTGCCCATGCGTTTTCGCCGGGTAGAACTCGGATCACGTTGTCAACTTTGCTGAGGGTGGTTCCCAATATTTCTGTCTGGGCCCCTTCGCGGCGAAGGTTGCTCGGTGGTCCGTCTTCTCCCTTGAGATCCAGTTCGGCGTCTTCGAGACGCTGCTGGGTCTCACGCATGGTTCGTCGGCCTTCGGACGCGCTTCTGCTCACTATGCCGATGTTATCGGCATACCGAAACGGAAGCGGATGGTGCTCGCCGGCGGATAAAGGCCGGTCGAGCCAATGATGCAACAACACGTTGAGCGACAACGGGGAGAGGGGATTGCCCTGATCCAGTCTCACTTCGTGCCGTTGTCCCTCGTAGCCCCGCAAGATACGTTCGATCAGATCCAGGACACTCGGATCGGCGATGTATGCCCGATACGCCGCAAGCGTGAGATCGATCCGCACCGAGGGAAAGCAGTTGCGGATGTCACCCTCGTACACGTACCAAGAGTTCGTCTCCCGCATGGCTTCTTCCATGGCCCGAAGCATCGTCCAAACGCCTCGACCAGAGCGAAATCCGTGGACGTGTTCGCCGAAGATCACGTCGAAGGCGAGGGTCAGGGCCTCGGAAACCGCGCCGGCGACAATGCGGTCGACGATCGTCGGCAGGCACAACTCGCGGTAGCCTCGTCCGCTCGGCTTCGGTAACCGTATGTGCCGAGTGGGGTGTGGCCGGTAGCGTCCGTCGCGAATCGCCTGACTGACGTGGCGAAGGACTGCGGCCATTTCTGTTTTGCTGAAGTCGCAATAACGGAGGCCGTCGCTTCCCGGCGCCTGGCCTCCTTCGCGACGAAGACGTTCGCTGACCAGTAGGAGATTCTCGGGAGAAATGATTTTGTCCAGCGCCACATCGGCGAGTGACAATGCGTGATAAATTGTCGGCCTCTTGTTGCCGTCACGGCGGCCCGTATCGGCACGGCCGCGATGATTGCAGCACTTGGCTCGCTGGCGGCGAGAACGATAGAACTCGCGAGCGAACACATATCGACGGGTTGACGAATAACCGATGCTCATGGTGTCCTCCTGGGCCGCAGGGCGAGGAACTGCCTCACTCTGACCACGTGGGGGTTTGCTGCCGGCGCGACCCAACCGTGTTGTGCGTATTCTTGCCGCCGTCGATGAGTCTGACGGCGGAGTAGCGGATGACGCCGGTCGTTGAGGTCGATAACGAGTAGTGGTTTTTCCTGGTTAAAACGCACGGCCAACTGGCCGTTTTGAATTGGGGGAAGTCCAACGCCTGCGCCGGCCCAGATTGCGATGTCTACGCCAGTCAGGTCAGCGTTTTTTACGCCCTGGGCGGTAATAATTGCCTACTCGCCGTCCCACCACGCCGCGCGGCGATCAGCAAGCAGGCGACGCTGTCGCCGATCCATTCCCGCGCAGCAGACCTCCGGCGCGGTGACGATCGGCCAATGGGGCAACATCGTGGCGAGCGCGAGAGCATGGTCTACGCCCTCGACGAGGATGGCCGTTCTTCTGGTACCCATGCTGTCGATTGCGGAGGCGGCCTGGGGGACCTCGGCTTCCAGCCATTTGGCATCGTTTTCCCTGATGGCCTGGGCAAGCTTCGCGATGTGGCGATTGTGGCAGTGGTTGTACCAAACGCCTTTCTTTTTCACGCACAGATCGTCGGCCACAAACGGTATGGCTTCTCCACCGCGAAAGGGCCACCAAACAACGCGTACCGGCCGAACAGTATGGCCATGGGCAGGAATATGTACGTCGACGAAGCCGAACGTGGCGGCGATTAAATCGCGCTGCAAGGGTGACAGTTGGCACGCCTCGGTCAGAAGGCCGAAGAGGCGAAATCGTGCTTCGACCATCGACCATGCCAGTTGCCCTCGGTGACTAACTGTCTGCCGGACGTCGGCAACCAGCAGGATATCGCGTTTCTCTGCTTCGATTTCTCCGTGCGTCAAGCCGATCCAACTCGAGGCGACCACGCGGCATTCCTGGCGGGGACACCGGTTCGCGTCCACGTTGGCGATCTGTACCCCGATTTTTCGCAGCTGACTAACCAGTTGTTGTCGTCTCTCGCTGGACTCCTCGACGATCGCGATCGTAGCGTCGGGATACGCCACATAGATCTGCCAGATTAACCAAGCCACTTCAACATGCCCTGCGCGGTAACGAATGATCCCCTCCGGCCACTCCTGCAGAAGTGAAAGCATCGTTCGGTCGCAGCGGCGCCCGGGGATTAAAGAGGTGTCAGGATGCGGAAGTCCATATACGGTCCGCCGGCAACGAAAATGGACGCGATAGCCGGCGGCGTGTAGCCGAACGGCAGCCGCCGCCATAATGCCGACGTTGGGCTCGTTTTTGGCACAACTGACAAGCGAGATGGCCTGTTTTTCTAAGCGATAACCGTGGTATGGATCATCGACGGCTACATGACAGATCGTAATTAAATCGTCAAGGACGGCCGCGCACGGCGGATCGATGTACAATTGTCGGCCGTTGCGCGTCAAAGTTACGTTACCCGTGTCTTCTTCCGCAGCGTGGCCGACCGCGGATTGGATAGCGGTGATGTTTGTGGTGTTGGGTGACATGTCGGACATCCCTGGTGCGGTGGTTAGAAACCATTTTGCATGGTTCCGAGAATTGGGTACTCGCAGTGTGGGACACGGTGTCCCATCTTTGTGATGCACACAGACACGATTATCTTCTTCTACCGACAGCCGAGCGAAGTGCTCGTCTGTCTCGCTGGGGTCGTCGGCGGAATAATATTGTCCCGATTGTTTTCCATGTAACACTCATCTCGTTCGTGTCCAGGGCAACGGCGAAAGTGGGGTAACTAGCGCCGTATCGTTCCATTTCATTTCTTCGCGCAACAAAAATGTTCATCCTTGGGACGACCGTCAGGACGAGAGAGCGATTCGTCAGAATCGTTTACGTGTCGGGAAATCGTCAGCCGCTCTGCAAAGCGTTGTAGAGCTTCGACGCTCGTCAACAGGCTGCCTCCGATTCGGATCGCCTCCAGGTGGATGCCGTTGATCCCCGTTGCAATCCACCGATAGACAGTCGCCGAGTGGACTCGGCGTCCTTGGCGGCGAGATGGAAGGCGGCGCGCCGCCTCGGCGGGGGTGAGAAGGGTTTCCTGGCCGATGTTGATCATTGCGTGACCTCGCAAATAGAAGTGAGTCGTTGCGTCAGCTCACTTTAACTTGCGAAATCAGTGTCAACTCTGCCTGGAAAACAGTAACGAGAGAGACGGCGTTCGTAAGCGTGTTTTATGCTCGACTATCGACCGTCGCCTGCGAGTTAAGCTCAACGGCACTCTTTTGGCGAAAGCGACTGTATTGGAAGTCAAGGTTGGTGAGTGGCGAATTCCCAGGTTTTGTTTTCACGGACCATGGCTTTGAGGATGGTCAGGAGCTATCGCATTCAAAACGCCAGCCCTCTCCTCGTTTGGCTCGCAGTCGCACGCCCAGAGAGCGAAGACTCCCGCTGATTTTTGACATCTGAGTCCTTATCGTATTGTCTTGGGGGGCCTGGTCTCGACCGTACTTTTGCCATACACCGCCAAGATCGTTCAGCGTGGTTCGTGCTTCCTGCCTCGTAGCAACAAGAAGTACAATTTGGGTTGGCAGCAGCCCGCCGAGGTTCACCCTATTCGGCATTCCCTCGCGGCCAACTTCATAGGAATCCGGGTAGATGATCAGGCCTAAGTAACCGGTTTTTTTGCAGACTTCGTCAGTTGTTTTTTCCAAAATGCCCGATTGTTTTAGCAGCGTACGTTCGATTATTGTAGCCAGCCTGCCAACTGTCTCCACACGCGTCTGTGGCGTGTTGGCGTTTTCCAATTGGATAAGTTCGTCGAGTGTTCCAATGTCTAGTAAGTGGTGCCGGACTTCACTTAGACAAGCGGTTGAAGGTCTTATTTCGCCGGGTTGTCGCGAGCGGTTGGCCAATAGATTGCGGGGCGGGGCATCGTCTGTAGGCTGGCGAGAAGTCGCTGGGTCCCATGCCATTGGTGGCTGTTCAGCGGTCGTCTCAAAGAGGAAGCGATGAATATTTTCTGGACAAAGCGCAGCTTGCAGAGAACGACCAATGTCAAAGACCTTTCTAGCATGGTCGTCAAGGCAACTCTTGATCGCTTCACTGATTTTTTCAGTCAAATCAATGACGGGCGCGACGAAGGATCGGCATTCCTTCAATTGTACCACGTCGAAGTCACTTCTTTCCCACAAGTCTCGCAAAGTCCGATTCACGTCAAAAAACCCCTCAGCTAGCCATTCCGAGTTGAGCATATCTTCCCAATCGTCGTAACGATCTCGCAGGGACTTTTTTAGGAAGTTGTCGGAGGCAGAAGCGCTCGGTATTGCTTCGGTGACAGCAAGTAGTTTTCCGAATACTTCGGCCACGGCTTTCGACTGGTTCGTGATTCCGAGCCACGCCTGTTGGGCGAAGAAACCGAACTGCGCTATCAGGCGACCTGCTTGATAGGCGGCGATTAACGGAGGAACTGGTTTGATGCAGCCGTTGACATCTTGCCCACAGCCGGCTGAAGTACTGTGCATTTTGATCTCCCGAATACAATTGCCGCGAAAAGGATACCAAACACTTTGTCGATCACATTACTCATTCAGGGAGCAGTGTACAATCAATTTGTGGAATGCCGGGCTATTCTCTCACGACACGCGCCGGAGGGTGGCTACTTTTTACCCTCAGGTTCAAATGGATGTGAACCTGCGGCCGTAAACATTGGTCCCAGGTAGATTTCCACTTTACGGAGGGCTTCAAAGACCTTGCTAAAAGGCCGTGTTGTATAGCAGTCGGCTAAGTTGTCGATCTTTACGACTTGGCCGCGGCAGTGGAATACAGCTGTAACCTCGCCGTCCGAAAACCGGCGTACCAGGTCACCAGCCGTCTTACGAAGTGTTTTGAAGGGACGTTTTTTCACTTGCTTTTCGTGCCTCTCAATGCGACGCAGCAAAGCGTCAAAGCGGTTTTGGATCTGACGGTTGGGGTTGCCGCCCTTCGTCGGCTTGTTGTATGGTTCCCCGTTGCTGTTGAGCAGCAGACGAGCGTTCGGACCAAAGTCAGGCTGACGCATCCGCCGCGAAAGGGCCCACTCAATTGCCTGAACGGTTTGCGCGAACAGAAGATGCTCGCCATAGACTCCCGTCTTGGGGCGACAGCGTTTGATGAAGGAATCCTGATTGGTCGATTTGAAGTTCAGGATTTCCTGGTGGCTTGGCGTGTGTGCCTGGCGAAGGCAGATGTCGCCAACACGCAAGGTGGCGATCTCTGCACGGCTGTAGCCACAGTTGACTCCCAGCAGCAGGAAAAGTCGTTCAAGCGGAGTGGCGTACGTATTTAGCAGAATCAACTCGTCGAGTGAAAAGAGGACTTCTGGCTGAATCTGCGGGTGAGCATCATCTGCACGTCGATCGACACGAGTACGAATGTCGTCGAAACTAGTTGGCTTCTGCCATTCGTAGGCATTCGATCGTGCCAACCATCTGAAGAACGCTTTGAGGGCCGCGATCTGATGCTCGGCCGACTTGCGGCTCACTGCCTCCGTTGAGCCCTTTCTCGCAGGCCGCTGACGCCAGTATCGCATCATGGCCTCGATTGCGTCATGACCGACACGGGACAGCGGTGTGTCCTCGTGCCGTCCGAGAAGCGTTTCAACTTGTTTGATCTTTACCTGTCCCCACGCCGTGATTCCTGACTCTGGATGGCGGTATTCGGTCTTCAGCCACTCGATGTAACCTCGCAACGCCTCATGTAGTCTCGGACCACCATCGTCCACCGTATCGCAGAGCAACGCACGTTTATCGCCTACGGCGTCGAAAGCTTGGCAAAAACCTTTCCTTATCGCTTGCGTCGTCTGCTCGAAATTTTGGTGGGCCGATCGTGCGGCCTGAAAACTTGCCTGGACGCCTGTATGAAACGTGGAGGTGTCGGCAGCGTAGATTGGCACCGACGGCAGGTATTTGCCAAGCATTGTTACTCGGACGGCATACCGTTCCGCAGACTCACCGTCTTGCCTTGCCACGTCAGCCCGCCCTTGCCGGGCAATCTGTTGCGCAATTTGCAGCATTTCGGGCGGCCACACCACCGGTTGTTCTGCCAACTGGCCGGTACACTGCTCGACATACTCCCAAATCGCAGTGAGCATAAGGTCGCGGTGCCTAGCTTCTCTCTCGTTCGTACCCAGTCGAAATTTGACCTGTCCACACTTGTTAGTCCGCGTACGCCGCCAGCCGAGTTGCCGCGTGTACTGCCCACCCCGCCCCGGCTTCCAGGTCTTTCGTGTGCGTGTTGCCATACTGATGACCCCCGGTTGAATGCCTCTGTAGAGTTGCCTTGTCGGACAAGGAGCCCGTCTTATCGGACCCATTATCGGACAAACAGCTCAGAAACCGGCCTTTCTGGTGGTTCCTGGTTGGGATGTCATATCGCCGTAAGCGCATAAAAAAAGGCCACTTACGAAAAATGCTCGTAAGTGGTCTTCAGCGGAGGGCAAGGGACTCGAACCCTCAACCGGCAAGCCGGCACCTGATTTCGAGTCAGGCTGCTAACCAATTCGCGTACCCTCCGGCCGGTTCCTAGTAATCTAGCCCCCGTTGGGCTGTCTGGCAAGAAGGGGCGGTCGAAGCGGGGGGATTCTTCTGGCGGTTGTCGATCGTCGCCGTCGGGAGATCAAGGCGAGGGGGGCTATGAGGTATGCGGAGACGGGGAAACGGAAGGCGGAGACCGGGCGGGGCGGGGGATACCTTGGGTTGATAGCCTAGTGCTTTACCAAACACCCAGAAAAAGGGGGGGTGGCATGCCAACGGTTGCGTAGGCATGCCAAAACGTCGGCGAACATGGCCACGCAAGCGTGGCCATGGCACCCCTATTCTGAAGATTGACAGGGTACTAGGTCGGGCTTTGTTGCGGGGCGGTTTTTTCTCGTGGTTCGGGTCGTAAGGCCGGGGATTCCTTGTAACCGGCTCTTTCGGTAGAGGGGGAGTGCTGGGCAGCGGCGACGAGCGGCGTGCTGATCGACGACCGCACGAATCTTTTGCCCTACGGGCGTCCGTAACCTACGGTTTGACAAACTAGTATTCTGTCAGATCTGAACGGCCGGGTGGTCCGCCCATGTTTGTGTGGGAGGCCGAAAACCAGCCAGTTCAGGCTCCCGTAGCCAAGCCTGCATCAGTTCGTTTTTTTCAGCGGACCCTGCAGCAACTGGCGGGAGTGGTTTCTTGCCCGGGTGCCCTAGCACCAGATTGATTGGCGGCCCAGCCGCCCGCGCCTTTGATGAAAGACCCGATCATGGACCGACTCGAACGAAAACGGCAGCGTATTAGGGCCCTTTTAGCCGACGCCGATGGGATTGCTCAGCAGGGCCGGTTAACGGCCGGTCAGGTAATGACCGTTTGGCCAAGTTGCATTTCGCCCGAGGCGACCGCTTGGGAATTGATCAAACTATTTCACGAGAAGCAGTTTCGTCACCTTTTGGTTACCGATGGTGAGGGACACCTCGTCGGAGTGATCAGCGATCGCGACGTGTTGCGTTGCCTGGGGCCCGAACGATATCCAGACGCCCAGGCACTTCAAGGTATTAACGCCGAACAGTTGATGAGCACCGACCTGGTGACGATCGAGCCGAGAACGTTGGTCGACAAGGCCGCGGTCATGATGGTCGAGCAGGGGATCAGTTGCCTGCCGGTCATGAATGGTGGGCATTTGCTGGGTATTCTGACAAACACGGATCTGCATCTGGTCCTGGAGGTGATGCTGCAAACGTTACGCACCGGTTTGTTGGAACAATCGGTTGCCACCTCGACGGCCAGCCCGCAAAACTGATTCAATCCCAACGTGGGCTACCGCGTTGCCGCGCGGCTGGTAGGATGTTTGGCTGCGGTGCCCAATATGCCGGTTCTTGCGCATGCCAACGCTGTGTGGGGGCGCCGAAAATGCTTTGTCGCCGGCCCCAATGTGCGCCGATACGTGGGGTGAGTTTCAAACGATTCACCCTTTCATTGCTTCCGAGGTAGACGCTGGAAAATCGGGGAAGGGCAACCTCCCGCAGATCAGGGCCTTCGTCGATTGCCCTCTTCTCCCCGAACTGCCGTCGGATTCAATAAGGCCATTGCAGGGCACAGGCACATGAAAAAAGACACCTTTCGGGTAGTGACTCGGGGCGTCGATGGGACGATCCGCATCCGTGACTACGTCGACCAAGAATCTATCCAGCGACGCCACACGCAGATTGGCGTAGACGATTGCAGTACCGACTTGGAACTGCGTGGCATGCCGGTGTTTCGCGGTTTGATTGGCCCCATTCCCGAAGGGAAGAATGTCATCCGGTATGAATCACCCGAGGTTTTTGAAACGTTGACGAAGGATTGGAGTGTGTCGAAACCCACACGCCGCCGAACCCGGGCACGCACTTCCTCGTAGCGGCGACGGCGGAGGTCGTACATCGTCGAAGAAACATCGTAGGCTTTTCCGTCGCGGGCGGTCTCCGCGACGGGCCTCCTCGGTGGGAGGTGCCTTTGCCGACCGACGCCCTGGTGGTGGTCTGGTCGGTGGAGTCACCTCCCACTTTTTTTGTGCTGGTGTGAAATCCAGCCCTATTGACGCTTGCATAGCCAGTGAGCGGAAGGCGACCAACGGGAGCCTGGATTTCCAGGCGTTCGGCTTCCCGAAGCGATCATTTCCTCCAATGCAGGCATCAATAGAACGTGTTTTGGAAATCTTCTCTGCTTCCCGCGAGCGACGACTTGAGTGAAGGGATTGCCGCAGTACGGGTCTTTCTGAAGATTGCGCCCTCACTGCTGCGAACCGCTCTCACCCGGCGGCTGCGCCGCCACCCTCTCCCGTTGCACGGGAGACGGTACGCTGTTTTCAAAACACGTACTTAAAACCCAATGCCGCGGACTTTGACGCGGACGGTTACCGTGCGCCCCTTGGTTACGGCAATCTGTTGGGCGAAGCGGTGGTTGTGCGACGTTTTCACACAGTACTCGCCCGAGGCCGCCAGCCGAGAGTCTCGAATCCATAGGCCCGGACGTGTGTCGGGACGCCAACCGTTGGGCACTCCTTTGTTACCTGGCCCCTCGAAGTTTCCATTGACCAAGTCTGCTCCCTCGATGCGCAGGTCGTCGTTGTACACCCAGATGGGAATCGACTTACCGACGCCCGGCACTGCGAAATGGGCACCCATGAGGTTGAGTCGAACGACGCCATCTTCTTGCGGTGTGAACGAGAAGGTCATTTCTTTCCACTTGTCGGTGGGCAGATTCTTGAGCGTTGCCGAGAGGTAACAACCGGCCGGTTTGGCCCATTCGGCCACGGTACAGCCACTTTCTGCCTTCATCACGATCGGATTTCGTCGAGCGTCGATAACGATACAGCCTGCGGAGGGTCGCAAGGTTCCTCCCGTGGCCATGTCGCCAAACTGGGCCAGCCACAGGAAACCCGACTGACGAACGTCCGAGGTCGAGCCTCCCTTGCGGTTCCACATTACCCATTGGTTTTCGGCCGGCTTGCGGACGCTCAGATTGAAAACCAAGCGTGGGTTGCGTTTGGTCGGATTGATTCCCAGGGCCGAGAAGGGAATCTGCCACTCGGCGCACCACAGGGCATTGCCTGACATCTTGGCCGCAAAAGTGATGCCCTGACCCGCCTTTGCGACGATGTCCACGGGCGCCCCGGCCTCGTTGGAGCTTTCCCAATATCCGTCGGCGTATCCTCGCAACACGATGGTCGGCCCAACCTTTCCTTTGTCGACTTCGGCCAAGGCGATTTCGACGGCATCGTCGTGACCCCATTGATGACCACCGCTTAGGCCGACGGCTGGATCGATCTCGTTGCGGAAGTTTACGTAGAGATGGGAGCCGTCGGTTTGCAGCATGGCCTGGCTGGGCCGTTGGGCCTTTTCCGCGGTGGGTGTCCAGGCGAGTTCGGCCGTGTCGTGAATTTCTGGCGCGGTCCCCGTGGCGTCGCCCGGGGTCCACTCCATGGGATCGACGACGCCGTCGACGACGATTTTGCCCGTGACCTGCATGACCTTAAACACGGGCAAGTCGCTTGGCTTCTGCTGCGCTTCGTCGCGCAAGCGGATCCATCGCGGTTTCCAGTCCTTCGGCGGAAGGTCGAGTGCCACGGGCCAATGGCACCGGTCCGGAGATTTATAGAGCCCGATGTCGTCGAGCGGCGGCGGTTGAAATCCGATCTCTTGACGTACCGGCGCGGAATCTTCCAACCGAAAATCCAGCTTCGTGTGGTCCTTTTCGATGAATCCAGGGTCTTCGCCCTCCCAGTTGTTTTCGACGGTGGACCAACCCGGCTCCATACCCGAGGCACGAATCGCCCGACCGCACTGGACCATGACATTGCGTGTGACCGTGTTGAACCACGGTGCGGCGATCGGGCGTTTGCTGAAGATTTCGACCAGCTTGGGGTATCGGATGCTGTAGGGCGGCTGATTCCACTTGTAGCGATGCAGGTATCGGGCCAGAGAACTCCACGCCTGTTGTCCGGCCATCTTAAATCCGCCTTGTCCGTCGGGTTCGAACATGTCTTTGCCTCGTGGGCCGACATCGACTCCCCAAGCACATTCGACGAACAGGTTGTCGTGGACATTGTTGGCGGCACCGCCACAGATCGAGACGCCCCCGCCCATGCGGTAGCAGACGTTGCCGTAGATTTCGATTCCGGGTGCCGAATCGTCGAGGTGTACGAATCGCGTGGAGCTGCCGCAGCCTTCGTGAGAGTCTTCCACGTGGTGGATGAAGTTATAGCGGATGATACTTCCACGGCTGGTCCAATCGCGGCCGGTATAGAAGACGCCGCCTTCGGCCGATTCCACGTTGGTACGGAAAAGACGGTTGTACTGCATCACATGATCGTTGCCGGCAAAGCGAATAGCGATGTAGCCCGTGTCGTGGATCAGGTTGTGGGAAAAGCGGTTGCCGACTCCACTTAAGCTGACCGCCTGAGAACCGGCCCGAACGATCCGATTCGTGTGGTGCAGATGGCAGTTGTCAATCAACGACTCGCCGGGTGTTAACGTGACGCGATCGCCCGAGTCCATTGCGATGGCCTTGTCGCCCGTGTGATGGATGTCGCAGCCGATCACTTGGTTGCGGTCGCCTGTGATGGCGATGCCATGCGTGCCCACATTACGGACTTCGCAGCCAACGATGCGGCAATCGGCCGCCTTGTCGAGACAAATCCCGCAGCCGGCAGAGCATTCGATGCCGAGGTTGCGGAACTCGATGAACGAAGTCTTCGTGCAATGCAGAACGCCCGTCGGGTTGACCGAAAGCACGACCTTCGCGGTCGACGCGTTTTCGGGTGGCCAGAGAAACACGATGCCACGCTCGCGATCCAGGTACCATTCGCCCGGCGTGTCGAGTTCTTCGAGTACGTGCATGGCGCAATACCGGTTTGCCCCGCCGGATTCCAAAGTCCCCAGGCTATTTCGGGCAGCCAGTTCGATCTGCTGCGTGTTGGTGTCGATCGACTTGACCTTGACGAATTCGGCCCGGTATCCGCGGCGCCAGTAGCCATAGAGCCAGAGTCCTTCGGATACGGCCGAGAGCCAGCGTTCCGGCCGCTTGCCCTTGTATTTGAACGTGGGCGTCTCCCCCTCTTGTTCGGCTCCCACGATAATGTCGCCGAAGGTGGTGTAGCCGTCGTTGGGCCAGCGTGCCATGGGCAAGCGTTGTTCACCGATGAACAGTTCGGTCAGTGAGGTTACACCGCGCCCATAGCTCCACCACGTTGCCGGCCACTGCGGGGAGACTCGGGCTTTCAACTCTTCCGGGAGGGCAAACTGGCGGACTTGGTCGCGCGCGGCCGGATCGAGGCGTGCGCGAGTGGCCGCGTCGGTTACTGGCGTGAAGGAACCCAACTGAAGAGGAATCCCGCCGCTAAGCCAAGCTTCCTCGCCCTTGGCACTACGATAGACCACCGTCGCATCCTTCGTACCGGAGTCGTTCGCGGTGAACTCGACAGGATCGGGCAGGAAGCAGGTGCCACGATGGATGATCACCGTTGCGCCGTTTTGCGGGCCGGCTGAGCGGACGGCGTCGCGTGCCCGGGCGATGGTCTGAAACGGCGCCGCCTGGGTACCAGGCGCCTCGTCGTTGCCGTCCGGCGACACGTGGAACTCGGGTTCTGCCAATGTGTGTCCCTGGAGAGCCAACCCCAGATACAGAGCGAATAGTGCCTTGCGAATCATGCGTTTAATTTTCTTCTCGGTGCGTCTTTTTCAGGTCGGTCACTTCTGGTATCTACGTGTGAGTCTAGTAACGACAGCGTGGATTGCAAGAAATAGACCTTTTTCTCGTTCCCATGCTGCAGCGTGGGGGCCAGGGGATGGTCTAGCGTTTTGCCAATCCTTAAACTAGGGGTTGTGGGTGCCATGCCCACGGCAACGTGGGCATGCTCGAGGTGCGATACGTATTCATGCCCACGTTGCCGTGGGCATGGCACCCGATTTTTAAGTTTGACAAAGCACCAGACTCCGACTTGGCAGCCTTCCTGACGCAGTCGGTGTGGGGCTTGCCAAGGTTGGGAAAATCGACCATCCTGATACGTTCCGAACGGTGGGATTGGCGGCCCTGTTACTGTGCGACGGAAGATCGTGCCCCAATACGTTGGTGGGAGAATATTTATGCTCGACAAGGAAATCCTCGACCTGCTCGTTTGCCCTCAGGATCAATTACCCCTGCAACCGGCCGACGAGGCCCTGATTGCCGAATTGAACGAAGCGATCGACGCTGGACAGATCGAAAATCAGGCGGGCCGTTTGATCGATGGCCGAGTGCAAGGCGGGTTGATCTGCAAGGAGCACGGCGTTCTTTATCCGATCATCGAAGACATTCCCGTCCTGTTGGCCGACGAAGCCATTGCGCTGGAGCAGATTCATGAGCGCTGAAGAAAAGACCATTTTCAAAAAGATCATCGACCGCGAGATTCCCGCCAAGATCGTCTACGAAGACGACCTTTGTTTGGCCTTCGAGGACATCAGCCCTCAGGCGCCGACGCACCTGATCGTGATTCCCAAGAAGGAGATCGCTTCGGTCGACGACGTGGCCGACGACGATGCGGCCGTCGTAGGGCATTTGTTCGTCGCGATGGGCAAGATGGCTGCCCAGCTAGGGCTTGACGGCGGCTACCGCGTGGTGACCAACTGCGGCCGCGACGCAGGGCAAGAGGTGATGCACCTGCACTTCCACCTGCTGGCCGGACGGAAGTTTACTTGGCCGCCAGGGTAAGACTACTCAACCACCGAGCCAACGAAGTGTCCAATCGGTGGAAGCCGGGACGAACGTGTCTAACGTCTTGGACGCATGGTTGCAGTTTCCCGTCGTTTCGTTTCGATTGGTCCGATCGTCCTACAATATCTCTCGATACTCAATTGTCTGCCAATCGAGAGGTATTCCCATGAAGGTTGTTGCATTTACGTTGCTGGCGATACCGCTTCTGTTGTCCGGTTTCCATGTAGTGCAAGCCGCCGACGAACAGCAGCCGCTCAAAGGTCAGCTGCTTCTGCTGGGGGCCAACAAACTGATCGCTCCGGCCCATTGGGTTCGGAAGACACCCCGGGTGGGAATTATCGACTACGAGTTCGCCGTGCCGGGAGCCGAACGTAACGAGCCCGACGGTCGGGTGACCGTGATGGCGGCCGGCGGTTCGGTCGAAGCCAACATTCAACGCTGGATTGGCCAGTTCACCCAGCCCGATGGGAGCAAGTCGGAAGATCAGGCCAAGGTCGAGAAGAGAACCGTCGCTGGACGGGTTGTTCACTTGGTCGATCTGTCAGGCACGTTTGCCGACTCACGTGGGCCGTTTGCGCCCGCGGTGAAACGGTCCGGCTACCGCATGTTGGCGGCAATCATCGAGACTCCACGGGCGAACTATTTCGTGAAGTTCTACGGTCCGGCCCAAACGGTGGAAGCCAACGCCGTGACATTTCGCCAGATGATCGACGGGATGCAGTAGGCATCAGTCGGCGGCCGGGAATTGCCGCTTGACCAGGGCGACGACCTCGTCGAGCCACGCCTTGCGTTGCTCGGGCGTGCTCATGATGATCGACTCGAAGTTGCGGCGGCAAAAGTCGGCCGCGTCGACGCCGCACAGCCCGAAGGCGCAGTTTTTCCAGAGGTTCTCCAGCGGATCGCCGAACAGCCGTAGTTCGTCTTCGCGGGGTGTGTTCGAGGTAGTGATTACCAACACGCGTTTGCTCTTGAGTTTCCCCTCGGGGCCGTTGGGCCCGAACTTGTAGACTTGGCCCTGCTTCAACACGCGGTCTTGCCAGCCGCGAAGGATGGCCGGCGGCTGGCCCCACCAGTTGGGATGCACGACCATGATTCCATCGGCGGCGAGAAGTTCGTCGATGTGCTTCTGGATGATCGGGTCCAGCGGTGCGGCGCCGGTGATTTCATCTTGGTGCAGAATCGGGTCGAATTTTTCCTGGTACAGGTCGTGGAAGATCACTTCATGGCCGTCGGCTTGCAGTTGTGCGATGGCCGTTTCGACGATGGCGTGGTTGAAGCTGCCCAGGTTCTGGTGTCCGAGGACGATGTAGATTTTCATGGCTGGGGGCTAGGTTAGGGATTGGGGGCTGGGGGCGCAAATTACCGATTTGGCCCGCCATGAACACACGGCGGGGGCGAGTGACTACGGCCGCGCTGGCACGGCCAACATGAAACGCTGCGGCGACCGCGTTCATGGATCGTGACTGCGGCGACGGTACCGTCACACACGCCCAGCGATCCTGGCGTTTATCAGGTCGACGCACACCGTGGCGTTGATGGAATCAGCGGCCAGCATGCCCACGCAAGCGTGGACATGTCACCCGAATCCGGCGGCAGGTGAGGCCAGGGCGGCGCGTGGCACCGGCGAGCTACCGAACGCTCATATCGCAACTTAACCCACCGGAGGCGGGCAGGTAGGCCCAGCGGACGTAGTCGGCCACCATGCGGTGGGAACTGAACCGCCATGCCAGCGAGCTGATGGAGTTCATCATTCGCTTGATCCAGTGCCGCGGCAGGCCGTCGATATCGCGGTCATAGTACAGCGGAATGACCTCTTCCTCAAGGACACGTTGCAGATAGACGGCATCTCGCTGGTCGGTCACCTTGGTGTCGATGTGTTGCGTGCCCTTGCCGATGGCGAAGCCGTTGGTGCCGTCGTAAGCTTCGGCCCACCACCCGTCGAGGATCGAGAGGTTCAGCGCCCCGTTGAGCACGGCCTTCTCGCCGCTGGTGCCCGAGGCCTCCAGCGGCCGGCGGGGGTTGTTCATCCAGACGTCGACCCCTTGAATCAAGTGGCGGCAGACGTTGATATCGTAGTCTTCCACAAAGGCGATCTTCCCGGCAAACCGCGGGTCGTGTCGCAGGTTGGAGATCTTTTTGATCAGTCCCTTACCGGGCTCGTCGGCCGGGTGGGCCTTGCCGGCGAAGATAATTTGGATTGGCCGATCGGGATCATTGACCAAGTTGGCCAGCCAATCGGGGTCGGAGAGGATCAGGTCGGCCCGTTTGTAGGTGGCGAACCGTCGGGCGAAACCGATGGTCAGCACGTTGGGGTCGAGCATGGTGCGAGCAGCCTCGACGGCCTCGTCGCTTTCGCCGCGACGACGACATTGCCGGCTGACGCGCCGGCGGACGAACGCCAGCAGCAGGTTCTTCAGCGCGTGGTGGGTTTCCCAAAGTTCGCCGGGATCGACATGGTGGATCGCCTGCCAGACCTCGGGCTCGCCCATCGTCTGATCCCAGCCGGCCGGGAAGTGGCGATCGTAAAGCTGTTGCATCTGATACGACAACCAACTGGGGATGTGTACACCGTTGGTGATATGACCGATGGGGATTTCTTCTTCCACCCGCCAGGGCCAGAGGTGTGCCCACATGCGTCGGCTGATGTGGCCGTGCAGGTTGCTCACGGCGTTGGCCCGGCGCGAGAGCTTCAGTCCGAGCACGGTCATGCAGAAGGTTTCGTGTTCGTTTTGCGGTTCGACGCGGCCGAGGCCCATCAATTGTTCGAAGGAGATTCCCAACTCATCCCGCAGGGGGCCCAAGTGTTCTTCGATCAGGCCGCCGTCGAAGCGGTCGTGACCGGCCGGAACGGGCGTATGGGTGGTGAAGACGGTGTGCTGGGCGACCTCGCGCAGGGCGTCGTCGAAGCTCATGCCGTCGTCTTTCATCTTCTCGCGAATGACTTCCAGGGTGGCAAACCCGCTATGGCCTTCGTTGAGGTGGTAGACGCCTGGGGCGATGCCCAAGGCCCGCAAGGCGCGGACTCCACCGACACCGGCCACCAGTTCCTGGCGGATACGCGTACGATTGTCACCACCGTAGAGACGGGAGGTCAGTTCGCGGTCTTCGGGGCTGTTGCCGGGCACATCGCAGTCGAGCAGGTAAAGACGCACTCGCCCGACGCGCATTAGCCACACTTTGGCTTGCAGGGTGCCGGTACGGGTTTGGATTTCGATGGTGATGGGCTTACCGTCGGGACCCCGGGCGGGCTCCATGGGGAGGTTTTCGACCTTCGTGTCGAGGTACTCCTCTTGCTGGTAGCCTTCCAGGTCGAGATGTTGTTTGAAGTAGCCCTGGTCGTAGAACAGTCCGATGGCAACCAACGGCACTCCCAGCCCACTGGCACTCTTGATGTGGTCGCCCGAGAGCACGCCAAGACCACCCGAATAGATGGGAATCGATTCGTGAACGCCGAACTCCAGAGAGAAATAGGCCACCGGCTTGGAACCCAACACCCCGGCGTGCGTTTTTCCCCAGAGCGGGATTTCCGACATGTATTCCTTCAGCCGACGATAGGCATGGTTGATGCGGCTGTAGAGGACCAACTCAGCCGCACGCATCTCAAGCCGCTCGGGCGTGAACTCCGAAAGTAGAGCAATCGGGTTGTGATCGAGTTGACGCCAGCGAATGGGGTCGAGATCGCGGAAGAGATTGATTACTTCCGGATGCCAACTCCACCACAGGTTTCTTGCCAGTGCGACACATTTGTCGTACATCGTCACTGCAGTAAGACCAACTTCTGCCGACGACTCTGCCGCGCGGCTGGGGACCATTTCGATCTGACTCATGCTGAATCACTTCCTGGAGAATACCGAACGATTGGTAACGAACGCGGTATTATACCGACGTTCAAAAATGCTGGCGACCCCAGTGTTTGCGACGCAGCCAGCTTCCTGTTCCATCGTCCTAGTGCGATGTGTGCTTTAGTGGTAGTTAAAATAGGGGCTGCAAGAAGAGCTGGAAAGAGAAGTGGTTCAGGTAGTCTCGCGGCTCGCGGTTGCCATTCTTCTTGCCCCAGCATCACGGCTCCCGTATGATAAGCGCTTTTCAGCATGAAGCAATCCTTATCGGGGAAGGATCTGCGCCGTTGAGGGCAAGTCCTCGGCGGTTTTCGGTCGAGATTGGTGTCCAGCGGGAGTCGATTCTCACTTGGTTGCGGCAGCCCGGTTTGCGTGGCGAGCCGGTGCTCGACGTGCCCTGGGTTTCAAAACGCCCTGGCTTTAAAATTGGTAAGCAAGCGAGGTGGAGCAAAGTTGCTCTGGTGGTCGACACGCCGCCTTAGGCAATTTTGTATCGCCTAGATTGTTGATATTGCCTGTCTTCCGGGGGCGTTGGGGACATTTTTAGAAAAGTAGAAATCGAATGACATCCTATTGAATTTCGTCGGGATGCCATCGTGCGGAAACATTACATCAACGCATCAACTATCACTTTACACCGGCAATAAGGGAGTCCTGCTCGCTATGACTGAGGAACACAAAGTAGAAGTCCACTGGCACGAGCATGCTGTCTCGCGAGAAGAACGCGAGCAACTGAACAACCACAAAGGATGTGTCATTTGGTTTACGGGGCTTAGTGCCTGTGGCAAAAGTACCATTGCCAACCTGGTCGATCACAAACTGCATTCGGCGGGCATCCGCAGCTTCGTGCTCGATGGCGACAACATTCGCCACGGTCTGAATGCCGCTCCTGGCATGCTCAAGGAGAAGCACGGGGAAGAATTCGCCAAGCGGTTTGGACTTGGATTTTCTGCGCAGGATCGAGAAGAGAACATCCGGCGCATCGGTACGGTTGCCAAGCTTTTCTGCGACGCCGGGGTGGTTGCTCTGACGGCGTTCATCAGCCCGTATCGGGTCGACCGCGACAACGCCCGGGCGATGTCTGCCAACGGCGATTTCGTAGAGGTCTTCGTGGACACCCCTCTTGAGTTGTGCGAACAGCGCGATCCTAAGGGGCTTTACAAGAAGGCCCGCGCTGGAGAGATCAAGGGGTTCACCGGCATCGACGATCCGTACGAGGCTCCGGAGAATCCCGAGTTGGTTCTCGACGGCAGCAGCAAGACGGCCGAACAACTGGCGGACGAAGTGATCGCTTACCTGAAATCGTCCGGCAAGATTAGCTGACGGTTTGCGGGGCGTAAGCGAACGGTTGGCTGTTTGTGATTGCCAGAGTGTCGCGCCATGCAGTTTTCCCGGCAGCGTCTTTTCATCTCATCAACGTCCTTCGCGGCGTCGGGGCATGTCTGTTTAAGGCTTCCCGTGCCGCGTTGGGTGTTTATGGGGTAAAGGGGCTTTGCGGGGGCGTTTTCTGTCGCCTTGGTGCCAAGGCAAACCGAACGCCGCGGACATGGCCCGCCGCGCTGGACTGGCAGCCGAACGTTGGGGGCCTTGGGCTTTCCCAAAGAACGTATTTTTTCGGCCACTGGGGGTTGACGTGCGCTGGCGACAAGACATAGATTAACGTGCAGTGATGGGGTTGCTCGATAACTGGCGCCGGTAAGGTGGATGCTTGGTGTCAGGCGTGAGTCGCGCCAGTAGCTGAGGGGCAAATTGCCGGGGACAGTTGCGGTCGCCGTTTGGAGCCGGAAGGTTGAACGTTCGCTTCTCCTTCTTCGTGGATGAATCAACGGTACGCGACTTGAGTTGCTAGCTTTGCTCCCTTCAGGGAAGAATGGGTTAATGCAGGGAGGGGGTTTGGCCATCTCATGGGTACGGCTTCAACGACCGGAATTCAACCCCGCGCACAATCTGCATTGGCCAGTAGCCCGATTTACGAATTGCGCGACCTCCGGGTGGAAGACCGTAACGGCTCACTGCTGATTTCTGGTGTGGTGTCCAGTTTCTACCACAAGCAGTTGGCGCAAGAAGTGGTTCGCACCGTCTGTCGGGAAGTGGAAGTGATTAACTCGATTCACGTTAAGTGATGCACGGTGGCGTGATTGCCGAACGAAAAAGTGCAATCCACTAAGGCCGGAATCGCTGCTAGCATGTCATAATTTCGTGAATGGGTTGCCGGTTTTTTGTAGAGCTGATGGCGCAGGGGGGGTGGTCATCGGCAAGTCATTGCGGGGCGGAAAGGTGTTCGCCTAGACGCGACTTGCCGTGCGATGGGACACGGAGGTTCCTTGCGTGATTTTCACTGGCGACGGCAAAAGGAAACTGGTCGGCACCAGTACCAAGGAGGAACCGATGCGGGATAAATTCGTCAAGACAAGCGTCTCTTCGCGTGAGACCGGCTATCCCTTGCCGGCCACGCTGGAAGAGGCCGAGGAGTTGGCTGCCTCGATCGAGCAGGCAGTGCGAAGCAAGACCGGACGCGGCATCCGCAATCTGCGGGTAGAAGTCGACCGAAACGGGGTACGGCTGAACGGATACTGTAACACGTACTACTGCAAGCAGCTTGCTCAGCATGCAGCGATGGCCCATCCCGGCGGCCAACAACTCACTAACGCGATTGAGGTTTCTTAGGGTCTTGCCTCGCAACTTCTGTGCATGGTGCGCGCATGTTAGCGACCGACGGGAGCGGGCCGTTTATAAATCGGCGTCCGCTATTCGGTTGCGGTCGTACCGCATTAGGACCGACCGGCAAATAACTTACCGATTTGCCAGACCGTGCTTCGCAACGGTCCTCGATTTCTGCCTTGGAAGTCGGGAAGTTACTTTTCGGGCTGTCCTTAGAAGCGATTTCCGAACTCGGCCTCGGGTTCGTGCATCTGCCGAACGAATTCGATGCCGGTTTTGAAACGGTTTTTCAGCACAACGGCTTGCCGGTGTTGACCACCGCTTTTTTGCCTTCGACTGCTAGCTTTGGTAGCATGGTAGGATCGACTGAGTGAGGAAGACGTAGGTCGGTTTCCTGCCCTCTCGACAATTGCCACTTTCTAGGGCTTTGTCAATTTCCGATTTGGCAAAACGCTAGCCGGTTTTCCCACCTTACTAACCCACCCACGCAATTGCCCGGATGTTTGCGGATTCTCGTATTCCTGTGGACTGCCGGGAAGTGTCCCAGCCGCCCTTGCATCGCTCGATTCGACAATGGCCGCTTCGAGGGCACACGTGTGTCATCAGGAGAAAAATCATGCCTCGGTTCTTAAGGACGGGCCCAAAAGCAACTTACCATTTTTCAAGGCAAAACGAGAGGACCGTCGCGAAGCACGGCCCGGTGAAGCGGCAAGTTATTTTTCGGTCGATCCTAAGCAGTGTCTTCGGACTTCTTTTCGTCGTTGGGATCAGCGGGACGTTGTCGGCGGCCGATTTTTTTGTGGCTCCCTCGGGTAACAACAGTAATCCTGGTACGGTCGACAAACCATTTGCGTCGCTCGAACGTGCCCGAGATGCGGTGCGTGCGCTGAAGGCGGAAAAGGGCCTTCCGGCTGCTGGGGTTACTGTTTGGCTGGCCGGAGGAGAGTATCCCGTCGATAAGGTCCTCGAATTGGGTTCGCAAGATTCGGGCACGGCCGACGCACCGATCGTCTATCGAGCGCAAGAGGGTGCCGTGGTGCGGCTGACTGGTGGTCGTCAGATCGAGGCGTCCGCATTTCAGACGGTGAGCGATCCGGCCGTTTTGAAGCGTCTTGAGGAAGTTGCCCAGAAACAAGTTCGCCAGGCCGACTTGAAGTCGCTTGGTATCGGTGCTTTCAAACCGTTGCCTGCGCGGTTCAAAGACCTCAGCGGCCAGCCCGAGTTGCTGTTGGACGGCCAGCCGATGAAGATTGTCCGGTGGCCCAACGAGGGTTGGGCGACGATCGAGAAGGTCCTCGACAACGGTCTCGAAGCCTTGGACCTCAGCTCGGGCGAGCGTGCCAAGGGCGTTCGCGGTGGTACGTTCGTCTACAAGGAAGACCGGCCCGGCCGCTGGGATACTGCCAAGGGCGTCTGGCTCCACGGCTACTGGTGCCACGATTGGGCCGACGAATACCTGCAGGTCGACACGATCGACGCGGCCAAGAAGGAAATCAAGCTGGCCGCGCCGCACAGTTACGGCATCGGCCCGTCGTCGAAATGGAACAAGGTTCCGCGACGCTATTGTGCGTTGAACTTGCTGGAGGAACTCGACGCCCCGGGCGAATGGTACCTGGATCGCGAGAACCTTGTGCTCTATTTCTGGCCGCCGAAGCCGCTCGAACAGAACCGCGTGGTGCTGACCATTTATGCGGCCCCGATGATCGTCGCCAAAAACGCTTCGTACCTCACCTTTCGCGATCTGACCCTGGAAGACTCTTGCGGCCGAGGGATTGTCATCTCCGGCGGCACCGGCAATCGGGTAGCCGGTTGCACGCTACGAAACCTGGGCGATTGTGGCGTGGCCATCTCCGGGGCTACGCAGAGCGGCGTCGTTGGTTGCGATCTCTACAACCTGGGCAAGAGCGGGATTCGCCTGTACGGCGGCGACCGAAAAACGTTGACTCCCGCCCAACTCTATGCCGTAAACAACCACGTGCATCACTTCGGGCTGCGGCGCCGCACCGGCGCGCCGGGCATTAGCATGGGAGGCGTTGGCAATCATCTCGCGCATAATCTCCTGCACGATGGTCCCAACTGTGCCATTGGTTATACGGGCAACGAGCACCTGATCGAATTGAACGAGATTCATAGCGTCGCGCTGGAGACGTCCGACGTAGGCGCCATGTACACCGGGCGAGACTGGACCAGCCGTGGGAACTTGGTGAAGTGGAACTACATCCACGACCTGAACACGCTACCCGGCTGCGGCTCGATGTCCGTGTACCTCGACGATTGCGACAGCGGCGATACGCTCTTCGGCAACGTCTTCTACAAGGCCAAGTATGGTGCGTTCATCGGCGGAGGGCGCGACAACGTGGTGCAGAACAACATCATGATCGACTGCTACGCGGCCGTACACATCGACGCTCGAGGGCTGAAGCGTTGCAAGCCCGGCTCGGGCGTGAAAGACGGTTGGGACCTGTTGGAAAAATCCCAACGGTTGAACTTTCAACAACCGCCGTGGAGCACCCGTTATCCAAAACTCGCCCGGGTGATGGAAGAAGAGCCGCTGCTGCCGATGGGTACGGTGATCGAACGCAACGTAGCCATTGAGTGCAAAAAATGGATGAACGTCGGTGACCAGGCGAATCAGGTTCCGTCGAAATTCAAGTTCTCCGACGATCGCTACCGCAAATATATCAACACGAGCGCGGAGGCTAAGCCGCCGGTCGAGCGGATCACCGTGGTCGATAACCTAGTCTTAGGCGACGACGAGGATCCCGGGTTCGTTGACGCCGCGGCCGGCGACTTCCAGTTGAAGCCCGACTCGGTCGTCTTCAAGAAGATCCCCGGCTTCGAGGCGATCCCGTTCGAGAAGATCGGGCTGGTGAGCGACGAATACCGGAAGTAAGTGGATAGTGCGTAGGCTATGCTCCAGCATGGCGAGCGCTCGGGGAAATGCCTCGCCATGCTGAAGCATAGCCTACGCCCATTTACGCATTTATGGCCATGCGAATCGGCCGTCGAGGATCTGATCCCACGACCATTCGGCCTGTTCACGCAACAGGTTGGTCCGAGGGCTGCACGGCTCGCGGCGAATGCGTTCGACGACGACCTGAAACGCCTGATAGATCGCCGCGTCGCGGTGCTCGGGCTGCAGCGCGAATTGCAGTTCGGCGTCGGCCAGATCGGCCAACTCGGCGGCCAACGGGTTCATCCAGTCCGGGTGCGGTCGCTCGTAGTCCGTGAAGTGGTCGATCCGCTGCGGCGGCAGATTGCCTGCGAATTCCAAACGCCGTCGCACGTCGGTGTCGTACAGCGGAATCATGAACGGGCTGCTGGCGATTCGCATCCGCGGATGGCGCTGAGCGGCCAGCACGAGCAGTCGCAACGTGTCGACGACCTCTTCCGGCGTGCTCTCGAAGTCGCTGAGCAACTGAAATGTGGCGTAGTCCGCGCCCTGGGCGTCTAACAGGTCGAGCACGATTTCCAGTTGCTCGATGTCGTGCCGCTTCTGCCATCGGGCCAGCAGTGCGGGATGAAACGACTCGGCTCCCACCTGGACCATCGGTTTAAGCCGGTCGATCCAGGTGAACAGCTCTTCAAAAGGTTGCCTCTCGTGCGAGAGCAACGAACAGGGATTGGTTTGCACGCCAAGGCGATACTTGTCTCTCAACGGGCTTTGGTCCCAGAGCTGGAAGAATTCGACGGCCCGGCGTCGATTGAGGAAAAAATCCTCGTCGTAGATGGCCGCCCAAACGACCTGTTTCTCTCGCAATGCGGCATCGTCGACATGAGCGAATAGCGGCCAACGCTTGACGTCGATCACGTTCGTAGCAACCTTCGTGTCGGCCGCTTCGATTTCTTCGAGCAGTTGGCGAGCCGACTTGATCCGCACCCGGGTGCCGTGCAGTCGCGCGCAAAAGGCACACTGGCCCGGGCAACCCCGCCCGCCGGTGAAGTACAGGCTATCGAACTCACCCCAAGTGTTGGTCAGCAGCGACCAATCGAGCCGATTGGCTTCGAGCACCTCGCTGGGTGGCACGGGGCGTGCGCGGTTCAAGAGACACTGCCGCGACGTTTCGCCTGTCGTCGGTCGTTCGCCCGACACGCCGTGCGGCAACTCGGCCGCGGTTCGTCCGTAGCCGTCGCCGGGCAGCGTGTTGTGGTATGTCCGCCCGCCGTAACGGTACGCGAGCCCCGGTACCTGCGGCTGGAGGTCCTTGGAGTTGCGTTGGTGGGCCAGTTCGAGAAACTGGGCAAACGACTCCTCGGCCTCGCCGGCAAAGACATAGTCGGCCCCGGAGTTCTCCAGGACTTTGACCGGATGACTGGTAGGCGTTGGGCCGCCGAGCACGATTTCCGCGTCGCTGTGTCGTCGGGCGAGAGCCACGTAGCGTTGGATCGTGTCGAAATCGCCCCCTTCGATGCGAAAACCGACCACGTGCGGCCGAAACTCGCGCAGCGTGGCGACGAACGCTTCGTCGGGTTCGTCGTCAGCCTCTCCGGCGGGCCGAAGCGATACGAGCCGCGGCTCGGCCAGCCCTTGGTGCTTGGCCCAGGATGCTACCTCGATCGCGCCGCTCGGCCAGCCCAGGCAGCCGAACAACACGCGTATGCTGGGGTTTTTCATAACAGGACTGATTGCGGAGATATGGCGAAGCGGCAAGCCGCGGGCTGTCGGAATCGGGCCCCTATGAATCCATTCTAACCAGCCGCAACCCGGCTCGTCGACGGCAGATTTGTCGCGGGCCGCCGGAGCGACCATAATGGAGAATTCTACCGACAAGCGGGCTGCAACCGAAAAACGCAATCGAGGATCATGCGATGACCAGCTTACGACGTTCGTTTCTCAAACAATCACTCACTCTGGGTGCGGCCGTGGCCACCGGGGCGTGGACGAGCCGTTTGGCATCAGCCGCCGACAAGCCGGGCAGCAAGATGAAACTCGGGCTCGTTACCTACCTTTGGGGGCGCGATTGGGATCTGCCGACACTCATTGCCAACTGCAAAAAAACCCAGGTGCTGGGCGTCGAAACGCGAACGCAGCACGCCCATGCCGTGGAACCGAACCTTACGGTCGAACAACGTCGCGAGGTGAAAAAGCGTTTCGCCGACAGTCCCGTGGTGCTCCTTGGCCCGGGTACCAACGAGTGTTACGACAACCCCGATCCCAAGCGACTGAAGGCCTCGATCGAAGCGACCAAGGCCTTCGTTAAGCTCAGCCACGACTGCGGCGGCAGCGGCGTGAAGGTGAAACCCAACAGTTTCCACAAGGGCGTGGACCACGCGAAGACCATCGAGCAGATCGGCCGATCGTTGAACATCGTGGGCAAGTTTGCCGCCGACTATGGCCAAAAGATCCGCGTAGAAGTGCATGGCCAATGCTCGCCGCTTCCGATCATGAAGCAGATCATCGACTACGTCGACCAACCCAGTGTGGGGCTCTGCTGGAACTCCAACAACACCGACCTGGATGGTGAAGGGCTGGAATACAACTTCAACCTGGTGAAAGACCGCTTCGCCGACACGGTCCACGTCCGCGAGTTGAACGTGGGCAAGTATCCCTACCAGGAACTGATGAACCTCTTCGTCGGCATGAACTACGACGGTTGGATTCTCTTAGAGTGTCGCACAAATCCCAAGGATCGCGTTGCGGCCTTGGCCGAGCAACGGGAAGTCTTCGAGAAGATGGTGGCCAACGCCCAGGCAGCCGTGGCTTGAGTCGGTAGAGTCTGCGTTGCGCACACGCACGAATTCAAAGAAGTTGCTTCGCGCACTTCCAAGCCCACGGGTTGCGCCCCGTGGGCCTGGAGTGCGTTTCAATTTCAACGACAAACAGGCTGCTATCGCGGCCAATCCCAGTGGACCAAATCGTCGCTGAAGGCCAATGCCAGGGTGCCATGTCCGTGGGCGCCGTGCATTTTGAGACCGTCGCGCGAAGAGCCGTGGAAAAACATCACGTAGCGGCCGATGCCCGGCACATCGCGCAGATCGAGCACAAAGCCGGCCGTCAGTCGTCCGGCGGCCCAGGGCCAATCCGTTTGTCCCAGCGCGATATGTCCCACGTCGCGCCAGTTGCGCAGATCCTTCGACCGCTTCACCCCGATGCCGTTGGCCGGTGAGTGGAACATGACGTACTCGTCGCCTTCGACCAGTACGCACACGTTTTCGCCGGCGTGAACGTGGCCGAAGTAGGTCCAGTTCTTCAGGTCGGCGCTGTGCGATAGGCTCGCCCCATTCTGTTTGTAAAAACACCACCAGCGGCCCGGTTTGTCTTTGTCTTCGACCAGGTAGGGATCGATCATTCGCCCCATTTTCTCCCGGGCGACGTCGGGGCCTTTGACTCGCAACAATTCAGGTTCGCCCCAGTCCTTCAGGTTCTTGCTCCGCATGGTCCACACCCGGGAGGTCGGATCGCCGAACACTTCATCGTTGGGCGTGGGATAGGTTTGCAGGCACAGGATCCAGTCGTCGCCGAATCGTACCACGTTGCCGGGGCTGGAAAGATTCAGCCGCCGGTCGCGCGGCGTAAGGATACGCGGCTTCGTCCAGTGCAGCAAATCGGTGGTGGTCGATTGGGCCGTGTACCAGTAGAATTTGCCATCGTCCTCGCGGCGCATCAGCGTGTAGTAGAGGTACAATACGCCGTCGTGATAAATGGCCGCCGGGTCGCGATAGGCGGTGGTGCTATCGCCCGGGAAGATGATGGGCGAATGCAGTTGGTCGACGGCGAATGTCGCCGGTGCGGCGGTTGTTTCTTCGTCTGCTGCCATCGTCGTGTGGCCGACAGACAGTCCGACGACTGCGCAAACGACCAACAGCAGGACGCCGCACGGCCGGAAAAGGAGACAAGTTGCTTTCATGGTTTCTCTTTCGGCGGGGTAGCGGTGGTGTCGAATAGTCGTTCGTGTCGGATGATTGCCGGTTGGCAGACGTCCATTTTAAGATGCCCCTGTAGAGGGTGCAAATCGCGGCGCCACAGCTCACCCGAGGCACGATCGGGTGTTGAACCCTAGTCGTTCGAGTTCTTCTCGCACGTCGGGTTCGCACAACAACTGCCGAAAGGCGACCACCGCCGGGCGGTTCCAACGCAACTTGGGTACAGCGAAGTCGTAGCATTCTTCGCCCAGGGGAAGGAATCCCAGGCCGGCCTGCTCGGCGACGCAGGAGATGGCGATTCCCCAATCGGCCCGACCTTGAGCCACGGCCGCGGCCACGGCGTTGTGACTCTTTGGCTGTACGGCGTAGCCCGGTGGTTGGGTCCCGCCGAGCAGCCGATCAATGAGAATTCGTGTACCGCTGCCCTGGTTGCGATTGACCATCACGCAGTCTGGGTCGTCCTCGACCAGGGCAATCGCATCGGTGGCCGTGCGTTTTTCGAAGCGTTCGTCGCCGCGGCGAAACACAACGCCCTGCAAGCGACCGTAACCGTCAAGCAACTCCAGGTCGGCGGTGAGCAACGGGCGGTTGTATTGGCCGGTAGCCGGGTCGAGCAGGTGCATTCCTGCCAAGTCGCATTCGCCGCGCCGGGCTGCCTGCAAGCCACCAGAAGACCCGACCGCAAGGAATTTCGTGCGAAACCCGCGCTCCTGCATTTGCCCTAATAGGTAGTCCAGTCCGATACAATGGCTGCCGATCACGACCAAGTCGGCCAGCCGCAGGCTGTCGCCCAGCAGTTGTACCCGCACGCGCGTACCCGCCTCGACGATCTCCTCGTTTTGGGCGATCGTGACGAAACCGTCGGCCGCGCTGAAGGTGGTTACCGAGCCAGAACCTTTGCCCATCGGGTAGGCGGCCAGTTGTTCGCTCGCGGCTGACTGTGGGCCGGGCACTAGGCCCACGAGCAGGTATTCGGTTCGTCCGATTTCCGAGTTCACTTTAACAGCTAGTCGGGCGTCGACCGTGGCTGGAGTCGTTTCGGCTTGGCCTCCCAAGGCGCGAATTACTGGGGCGACGAACTCGTGGAAGGTGAAGATGGCCGAGGTGGGAAAACCCGGCAGAATCACTACCGGTTTACCCCGTTCGACGGCCAGGCAGATGGGTTTGCCCGGCTTCAGTGCGACTCCATGCGCCACGATGCCGGGTTCGGAAAGTTCGCGCACCACCTGAGAGGAAAGGTCGCCGGCGCCCTTGCTGCTGCCTCCAGAGAGCAATACGACGTCGGCCGCTTCGAGCCCCTCGTGCAACCGTTGGCGGAGTTGGGTGGCGTCGTCGTGGACAATGCCGAGCGACCGGGGTATGCCGCCGAGTTCCAGCACGGCGTCGGCAAGGATTCGGGCGTTCGAGTCGTAGACGAGCCCGGGGTGCATGGGTTGGTCCGGTGCGATAATCTCGTCGCCCGTGGAGATGATGGCCACCGTTGGTTGCCGCCACACGGCGACCGTGGCTTGGCCGATGGCGGCCAGCACGCCGGTCTCCCGGCTGGTCAACCGTGTTCCGCGTCGAAGAACCGTTTCGCCGGCGGCAATATCGGTGCCGGCAAATGCCACGCCAAAGCCAGGGGTTACGGCCTTGGTTACTACCAGTTTCGCTTTTTCTTCGGGAATAGGCCAAGCGAAACGCGTTTGATCTTCCGGCAAGGGCGCTGAGGATGAGGAGACCGCTTCCAGCCGATGCGAAAACACTTCGTCCGTGTGTTCGACCATCACTACCGCGTCGGCCCCGCGTGGCAGCATACCTCCGGTGGCAATGGCCATTGCTTGCCCCGGACCGACTTGCCCTTGGGGAACGATGCCGGTCGAAAGTACCTCATTGAGCAATACTAGCGTACGCGGCGATTCTTCCTGGGCGCCGTAAGTGTCGGCAGCACGCACGGCGTAGCCGTCGTAGTTCGAGCGATCGAATGAGGGCACGTTAATCTGGGCCACCACGTCGCAAGCGAGCACCCGACCGAGCACGGCGTCCAGCGGCACGTCTTCCACGTCCAACGGTTTCAAACAAAGAGCGTCGCGAAACCGTCGCTGGGCTTCGTCGCGACCGATTACGTTGAGAAACTGGCGTTGGGACATTGGAGAGGCTGGAAGTATACGATTTATGATTTGGAATTTAGGATTCGGACTGTAGCGAGGCGTGGCCGCTTCAGCGACCATGATTCCACCCTACAAAAAGAGTCTGAACTAATCGTACAGATATACTACCACGTTGCTCCCCGGAGGGCAGCCCTCGCTCTCGGGGGCAACGACCACGAACCCATCGGCTCGGGTGGTCGAAGAGAGCACGCTGGCACCGCCAATGGCCAGCGGTTCGGCCTGGCCGTTGACCAGCCGCACACGGAGGTAGTCTAACCGTCCGATCGTGGAGACGATCTTCCGCGCCGCCGGCACCGTGATTGGTCGATAGGGCCAATCACCCGGTCGGTCCCCGAGGCGTCGAATCGCGCGACCGGCGAAGAAGTCGTAGGCACACAAACACGATACGGGATTGCCTGGCAATAGAAACACCAAACGCCGGCCTAGCTGTCCCATGCCGGCCGGACTGCTGGGACGCATGGCCACGCCGTGAATGGCCAGTTTGCCATGTTCCCGAAGCAGGGCGGGGGCGTGATCCTCCTGGCCCACGCTCGACCCGCCGGAGACCAGCACCACGTCGGCCTCGGTTCGCAGGGCGTCGAGAATGGCCTCCCGTTGGTCGGGCACAATGCCGGGATTGATCGTTTGCCCACCGTCGCGTGCAACGAGCGCCTCGAGCATTGGCCCGTTCGAGTCGACAATTTTCGGTGGCCGAGGTTGGCTTCCAACCGGCAGCAACTCGTTGCCGGTAACCACGATCCGCACGCGGGGTCTCCGCACAGCGAAGACTTCGGTCGCGCCGATCGACGCCAGTAGGCCGATGTCCTGCGGTCGCAGCACGCGGCCCGGCGGCAGCACGGGCGTGCCGTTGGCGATGTCTTCGCCCACCCGACCGACGTGCTTGCCCGGCGAAACGGCGACCAGGACCTCGACTCGTCCGCCAAGCGTGGTCGTTGGTTCACTCGGCGTTTCGGTTTGCTCGACAGGAACGACCGTGTCAGCTCCCTCGGGCATGGCGGCCCCGGTCATGATCCGCACGGCCTGGCCTGCGCCGACGTTGCCTTCAAACGGCCGCCCGGGCATCGACTCGCCGACGACCGCAAGCGGCAAGCGGTTGTAGGGCGAGGCTCCTTCGGCGTCGGCAGCCCGCAGCGCGAAGCCGTCCATCATCGCCCGGTCGAAGCCGGGTACGTCGACGCGGCTGACCACCGCCTGGGCAAGCACCCGACCGGCGGCAGCCCCGAGCGAGAGCGTTTCTGCTTCGAGCGGCGTCGAGGTCTGCTCGTCGACCCAGCGAAGTGCCTCGGCGGTAGGCGTTCGGCGGGCGAAACCGCGCATGCGGACATCGGCCTCCGAGATAGGCGGAACCGGACGCGAATCGGCAGAATCGGGCGAAAAATCCGACGGTATCATTCCGCCATGATAGCCGGTTCTGCGACGGCAGCCCAGCGGCCGGTTGAGGATGCCCATGCCTGGAAGCCGGAAAGCCCATCGCCGGTGCCCCGCAGGATATTGGGGCGGCGCGACGTGCTGTCACGAGGAGTTTTCACGACGAGCTATTCTGGGAGATTGATCACCTCGCCGCCGGCGTAAGTCGACAGGGCCTGGTAGGTATCCAGGTCGATCGTCTCGTTGAGGAAGGAGACGTGGCCATCGGCGTACACGAAAGTCGTGCCGCCCGGGTGAAAACTGCCGAAGGGGGCGTCGTTTTCGTCGTCGTCGGCCATGGGGAGAATGTTGGCGTTGATCGGGTTTTTCGTGCTCCGCAGTCCGCGACCCAAGCTTTGGTTGGTGACCACCACGTCGGTCCTGGCGCTGTTGGCGCCGGCGTCGCCTCCCATCCACCAAGCGACCGGTCCACCGCGATTCGGATCGCCATAGCCATCTGGATCGAGTCCCCACTTGGCTACATGTACACTCTCACCGATAGCCAGGGTCTGCGATGTCCCATCACGCACCTGTGCGATCGATCGCCATTTGTTGATCGCGAACAGTCCATCTTGGTAGACATCGCCGCGCCAACCCCGGGTGACTGGGTCTTTTCCGCCGGTCACGCCGAAATAGACGCGCCGTTGGGGATACTCCGAGAACTGCCCTTCGCTCGGACATTGGTAGAAACTCAGCGCCATGTCTCGTGCGGAATTGCTCCAGCCGAAGGTGCCGTAGACTGTGGTGTAGTCGTACTGGTTCTCGATGACTGCCTGTTCCAGGTAGGGCAGGAGGCACATGTACATCGGATTGCCTCGGCAACTGCTGCCGCTGCATTGGCCGGGCACGCTGATCGAGGTGCCCGCCGGGAAACAACCAAACGTGGAGTGATATCCGTGTAGGGCTAGTCCCAACTGTTTGAGGTTGTTGGTACACTGCATCCGCCGCGCAGCCTCGCGGGCACTTTGCACGGCCGGCAACAGCAGGGCGATGAGGATGCCGATGATGGCGATCACCACTAGAAGTTCGACGAGCGTGAACCCACGAAAGGGCTGGCGGAAACCGGCTGCTCGTCGACGCATGATTTTCTGTCTCCATCAAATCGGCACGTAGGCATGCTTCAGCATAGCGCGGCAGGGCCGCAACCAATGAGTGCTACCGCACCGAAACAAGAAGCCGCTTCCGTTGGTCGCTTGCTTTGAGGAAATTGCCTCAATCCTGAGAACTAATGGCATAGCGCAATCCGTGCCATGCTGAAGCATTGCCAACGCCATTACTTCCGCCGCCGCACACACCAGCCGAGGGCTAACAGGCCGATGCCGGTCAACACGAACGTCGACGGCTCGGGTACCTGGACCAGTCGGGCGTCGACGAATGCGCCGTGGTCGGTGTTGATCCCGTCGCCGGCTCCGGTGATCGCCAGCGTGAGATACTTCGCTGATTCGTCCAGGACCACGTTGAAATTGGCCGACAACGGGCCACCGAATCCGTTGAGCTTTGCGGGCACCGTGCCCGAGAACGTCCACACGCCCGCCGACTCGGAAACGGCAACCGTTTGGCCGTTGACGTAGCCAGCAAGCACGCCGTTGTCATCGCTAACCAGGGCGACCGTATGGATCGCGCCCGCGCCGCTCATCCTATCGACGGCCGAGTCGTTAACGGCGCCTTCGGCCAGAAACCACAAGTCGCCCGTCAGGTTGCCGGCCGTGCGGATTTCGTCGAGATCAAAAGTAACGAAACGGTTGGCGTGGACACCAATGCCCTCTTCCACTTTTTCGTTAGGGAGTACCGGCGGACTGTCGTCGACCCAACCGGCTCCAGTCGTGCGAATCGGACCGCGGGTGCCGATGCCATCGTTGGCCATGCCATCGCTCGTTGAATCCTCACCGCCCACGCCCACGGAAAAATCGAACTGCACGCCGGCGGTGCTCAGTGCCGTGGCCACGTGCATTCCGCCGGCCTTTACCGTATCAACCCCGAGATCGTTCGTATCAGCCAGGGCCTTGTAAGTGTCGGTGGCCACGGCTTCCGCCAGCGTGATCGAGGGGTTCACGGTCACATCATCGTCGAAGAGATTGCCCAGGTAGATCGGCTCCGCGTGGGCCACGCCCGACGAAAGACCAACGACCAATACCACGGCCAATAGTCCCGCAAGTACTCGACACATGGCGATATTCCTTTTCTTTTCCAAAAAGCTTACTTCCGTCGCCGCACAAACCAGCCCAGGGCCAACAGCCCGATGGCGCTCAGCGCGAGGGTCGACGGTTCGGGAACCATTGTCAGCCGGGCGCCGGAAAACACTCCGTGGTCGGCGGTGATTCCGTCGCCCGCGGCGGTCACGGCCAGGGTGAGGTATTTGACGTCGGCCGTCAGATCGATGTCGAACAAGGCGCTCATGTTGTCGGTAGCGCCTTCGAATCGTTGGGGAACGCTGCCCGAGAACGACCACACGCCAGCGTTTTCGGTGATGTCGACCAGTTGGCCGTTCACGTAGCCGGCGATCACGCCGCTGTCGTCGCTCAGCAGGGCAACCGTGTAGATCGACGCTCCGCTCGTGCTGTCTGCCACACTGTCGTTGATTGCTCCTTCGGCGAGAAACTTCAAGTCGTCGGGCAAACCGCCGGCGTCTCGGATTTCGTCCAGGTCGAAGGTCACGAAGTGGTTGGCGTGCATGCCGATGCCTTCTTCGACCTTCTCGGTGGTCGACAGCTCGGGCGAGCTCGATCCGGTGGTGCGAATCGCCGGGCGATTGCCGTCGCCGCCGACGGCGTCGTTGGCCAACCCACTGCTGGTCGAGGCGTCGCCTCCAACACCTACCGAGAAGTCGAACTGGACATTCGAGCCGTTGATCGCCGTAGCCACGTCCATCCCGCCGGCCTTGACTACGTCGACACCAAAACTGTTGGCGCTGGCTTCGGCCTTGAAGGTGTCGGTCGCCAGGGCGTCGGCCAATGTAAGCCCGGAGTTGGCGCTGACGTCGTCGTCGAAGAGGTTGCCCAGGTAGATCGGGCCGGGATTCACATTGAATTCGATCTCGGCGCCGGACCAGACCCCGTGGTCGGCAGACACGTCGCCCGACGTCATGGCCAGGGTGAGGTAGGCCGCCTCGTCGGGGATGGCCACCGTGGCGTAGGTCGGCCCCGTGCTGCCGCCCATCTCGTTGGGAATGGTCGACGAGAATTGATAGACTCCACTGCCACTGGTTGTCTCGCCGGTTGTCGCCCACTGGCCATTGATATAGCTGGAGAGGATATTGCCCGAGGCATCGGAAACCAAAATCGTCGCCCGCCACGCTCCATTGGTGGGCTGGTCGTCGTTCTGGGCGATCTTCGTGGTGAACATTCCCCGCGCGGTGCCCAGGTCGCCGGCCGTGCGGATTTCGTTCAGATCGAAGGTAATCAGGCCGTTGGCGTGCATGCCGATGCCATCTTCGATCTTGCCGGCCGACGAGGAATCGACGTAGCCCGTGTTGTTGCCGAGTGTGCGAATCGGCCCAGAACCTGAGGTTCCCCAAGCATCGTTGGTCACGGGCCGGGCAAAGGTGGTCCCGCCTCCCACGTTGGCGTAGTCGAACTGCAAGACGGGCGAGATCGACTGGGCCACGTTCATCGGCAGGGCACTGCCCGAAGCGATGACTCGATCCACTCCAAGATCCGCCGCTCCGGCCGACGCCCCGTAGGCGTCGGTGCCGATCGCCGTGGCCAGCGTCATCGCGGGATCGGTCGCGAGGTTGACGTCGTCGAACAGGTTGCTCAACGGAACGACGGTCGCGGCCGCAGCCAGGTTTGCTCCGAAGACCATCGGGCAAATCACTGCCGCTACAGAGAGCCATTGCCGGGCAATAGTCCGAGGCATGTCACCGCTCCTTTGCCGTATCGATGTGAGTATGAAGAAATGCAATCCGAAGAAGACGTAAAGCGTTGAAGCATCAATGGTTTCGGGGGCAGCGGCGACTTCGTCTCACCATTTGGGTCCCCACGGAAGAACGGTGGCTTTTGCTTCGTTGGCAGGCCATTCGTGTTAGTAACACAATAATCCTCCGCATTAAAACCACCGCGCCGGGCGGAACCCGCCGCTGCTGCGTTGCAGTTTTTGGGTCATTGAATGACGAAAATGGGTCGCCTGGGGGAGTGGTGGCGGGCGGTTGCTGGCGGAATAAGACATTGCCGAAGTCGCTGGAAATATTTTGCGTCGAGTGCGGAACCTGCTACACTACAGGGCAGTAACAGTCCCTTCACCCCTCACCGCCACCCCGCCTGCCAGCCGGAGATCCCACGATGACCACACGCCTGCTGACCTTAACCGCCCTGCTAAGCTTGGCCGCCGTAACCCACGCCTGGGCAGACGATCAGGCCACCTTCGTTGCCGATGGTGCGGCCAAGGCCGTTTACTCCCAGGGGGCGTCGTGGCAGACGGTCGACGGTGCCCTGACTTGTGGCGGTTGCGACAACTTCCTTTATGCCACCAAGGGGCTCGGCAAGGGGGACTTCAAGGTTCAGGCACGCCTGACCATTACGAATCTCGCCAAAAGCGCGGCGTCGTTCGTTCTCGACAAGGAGAACTTCGGCTTCGAAGGAGCTAGTGGGAAGGTGTTCGTCGGCGGACGTTTGCTCGAGAGGGGTCAGTTCGTCGACGGCGACCAGGTTGTCGTAGAAGACGGAAAAACGTTCATTCTGGATATCGTGCGCCAAAAGAAAGAGGTAACCATCTCGATCGACGGAAAACCGATCTATTGCCTCGAATGGCCGGGCGTCATCGAACGCATCGGATTGCGGCCTTGGCGAAGTACCATGGCAGTCGAGAGCTTTACAGCCACGGGCAACTTGGTCGACGCACCGAAGCCGGTCGAACCGGTCGCCCGAACTCAAGCGGACGGCTACACAATCCCGGTGCTCGACATTACCGACCAGACGGATCGCCAGGTGGTCATCGCTCGGGGAACGAAAGACGTTTACCAAGGCCATCCCGATACGTTGCTGATGCCCGACGGTCGAACGATGTTTGCCGCTTGGACGCTCAACCATGGCGGCGCCTGTGGTCCTCTCAAGAAGAGCACAGACGGTGGGCTGACTTGGAGCGAGTTGCTACCGGTACCGGAGAACTGGAAGACGATCCGCAACTGTCCGACGCTTCACCGCGTGGTCGGGCCCGACGGCGTCGAGCGACTGATCGTTATGGCCGGCAACGGTGCGATGCATCAGTCGATTTCGTTGGACCAGGGTAAGACCTTCACGCCCATGAAGCCCAATGGTCTGCACTGCGTCGTGGTGCCGATGAACCTGATGCCGCTGGCTGGCGATCGTCTGTTGGCGGTTTACCACCGGGGCCATGGCGATCGTGATCGTCCGCCGCTGGAGATTTGGCAATCCATCTCGGAAGACGGTGGGCAGACGTGGCTGCCGGAAACCAAGGTCTACGGTTACCCGGCCGGCAACCCCTGTGAGCCTTGGGTGGTACGTTCGCCTGACGGCAAGCAATTGGCGATACTCAGTCGCGAAAACGCTCGACGTTACAACTCGTTATTGGTAACCAGCGACGACGAGGCCAAAACCTGGAGCAAGCCGGTCGAACTGCCGGCCGCGTTGACTGGTGACCGCCACCACGGTGTCTATCTGCCCGACGGTCGGCTGGTAATCTGCTTCCGCGACACGGCCCACAAGAGCCCCACGCGGGGTGACTTCGTGGCCTGGGTCGGTACGTACGACGACATCGTCAATCTGCGCGAGGGCCAGTACCGCGTGCGTCTGATGACCAGCCCGAAGAAGTTCGATCTCGGCTACCCCGGCATGGAACTGCTACCCGATGGAACGGTGGTGGCCACCACCTACATCCAGCTTAAGCCGGACGAGAAGAATTCGGTCGTCAGCGTGCGATTCAAGATCGAAGAATTCGACGCACTACTGGCGAAGCAGCAGAAGAGCGAGTAACCGGCCGGTCTTGCGGTGAGTTTTGGCTGGCGGGTTGGGTGCCACCCACCGTATGTTACCTCAACCCCTAAATCAAATCTGGACAGAGCAGCAGGATCATTTGCCTTTGTGGTGGCGCCACGACTCGGCGAAGGGCCAAGGCACTTCGCCTCCGTAGCTGCTGGCGAGAAACGCCCGGGTGAACAGTCCCAGGACGACTCCCGTGGCGATCCACAGGGTCACATCTCCCGGGGCAACACACATCGCAAGCATCACGCCAGCGAGGAAGCCCAGCGCCATCGTTGCGCTGCGTTCAATGGAGTGCCTTACCATGAGTCACCTCCTCCTTGGAGGTTGATGTTTGCGGGAAGGATGCCCGTGTCGGAAAGGATCTCGTTACCGAGAAATTGAAGACCCGCAACTTCGGGTTCCAGTTGATCACCTTTGAATTATTTCTCCGAAATTCTCCCGGACCAGCCCTTATCTTTCGCGATGTGGCCAAATTGCCAACGGTGTTCTGAGCACGCTCCGAAGAGCGAGCATCCGGGACGACCGGGCTGTCGAGAGGACAAAGTTTGACGCCCCCGATCGGGTGGTGTAAAATCAGATTTGTCTGTCCGTTTGCATCCCGAAGGGACGCCCGTGTTCGGCCAGCGGCGTAAATCCCTGGCCGAAAACTACTCGCTTGGGTCTGCAAACCATACAGCTCATATCGTGTTGACATTCCCTTGTGCCTTGGGTACCCGGCTAGAGGAGCCACCGGGACTACCCATTGCATCGGGCGTCTGCACGTGCAGCCCACCTCGCGTGCCGTAATCATGCTAATGCTAGCGCAGCGATTGCCTTGCCAGAAGCATTTTGCGCAAGCGAGCGCATGGCACCCGATAACGTAAAGCGATCCTGAATTCCCTCCCGTTCACCTTCATGCCGATTTCCTAAGTGAGGTCTATCAGAATGAACACCCGTATCGTCTCCCTGTTTGCGACCCTTCTCGCATTTGCCCCAGTTGCGTTTTCGTTTGCCGACGAGTATTTGCACGGCATCGAGTTTCCGCCCGTCGAAAAGGTAACGCCCGGCGAGTGTGGTGGTCCGCCTTCGGATGCGGTGATTCTGCTACAGGGCACCGACATGTCGGCGTGGGAGGGAGGCGACAAGTGGATCGCGAAGGACGGCTACGTGGTGGCCGACAAGGGGTCGATTCATACGAAGGATTCGTTCGGCGACTGCCAGTTGCACATCGAATGGGCGTCGCCCGAGCAGGTGAAAAGCGCGAGCCAGGGCCGCGGCAACAGCGGTGTGTATTTCCTGGGCAAGTACGAAGTGCAGATCCTCGATTCGTGGGAAAACGAGACGTATGTCGACGGCAGCGCCGGGGCGATTTACAAGCAAAGCCCGCCGATGGTCAACGCCACACGCAAGCCGGGCGAGTGGCAGACCTACGACATCATTTTCCGCGGCGCCCGGTTCGACAAGGACGGTAAGCTGCAGCGTCCGACCACGATCAGCGTGCTGCACAACGGCGTGTTGATCCAGGACCACTTCGAGTTGCAGGGCAGCACGGCCTGGCACAAACCGGCCGAGTACGAGCCACACGGTGAGAAGGCTCCCCTCGGCCTTCAATTCCATGGCAACCCAGTCTGCTTCCGCAATATCTGGCTACGGGAATTACCGCAGATGAAGGACTACTGGGCAGAAAAACGCCAGCGCGACGCGGAGAAGGCCAACGCGAAAAAGTGATGGGAAATTCGCCTCCACAGGGATGAGTGCAGCCTATCGCGTTAGCATGCTTCCGGAACCGGCCAGTTCGACGTTTCGCACCGTTTTTCTCTCCGCGACACCGCGTCTGCGCGACTTCTTGCAGGTCGCGCAAGACGCATCGCTACTCGTCTGCGCCGTTTCTGTAGATTGCCAGCTTTGTTGCAGTCGACACTGACAGGTCTTCCAGCTCCCCATACAGGGTTATTTCGACTGTTCCTTCTGCGTAAGGTATGCCGATAAGGCAGGCATTGACGCGCGGTGGTTGCCCGGTTGCTGGCCGGAAACTGCCGCCGCTCCACCCAGCCCTTGCGTGAACCATGTCGAGTCGATCTGCCAATCACAGGATATGTGGCTGCTGTCCCCTCCGCCCGTGGGGGCGCGACCTGCTATGGGGCACGCTCCTTCTGGCGGTGATTCTGTGCCCACCCGTGCGCGGTGAGCCCTTCGTGGAGGAGTTTCGTCCTCTGCCGCCAGAGTTGGTCGGCTCGAGCTCACCGGACATCGCGGTCTTGTACGAGGGGGGCTTGATGGCAGGCAACTGCGTGCCCTTTCTACCGCCGAATACCTCGCAGCAAGGCACCTACCTGTTCGCAGACGCGCTCTTCTGGACAGTCCGAGAGGGAGGCGCGGACAACTGGGCTCAGATCATCACCCCCAAAGGCCTCCTGGGATCGTATGTTGGCACAGCCACTCTCGTGGATGCGCCCTTTGATTGGAACACCGGCTTTCGAGTCGGCGTTGGACATCAGCGCGTTGGCGACGAAGTTGATGCGACTGTGTACTACACGAACTTCAACACGAAGGCGACGAGCCAAGCGGCGGGCGAAGTCTATTCCGCGTTTCTGGGGAATTTTTACGTCGACAATACGGATGGCGACTCATTCGGCCCGCATTACCGCAGCGCAAGCATTCGATGGGACTTCGATTTCCACACGATCGATCTCGAGGTCAGACGCTCGTTCACGATCGCTCCGAACCTGGTGGTGCGCCCTTTCGTAGGCCTCAAAGCGGCGATCATCAGCCAGTCCCTGAGTTCCAATTGGCGTCAGCCGATCGACACCTCGGAGAAGACTTATCTCTTCAATTCGGCGACCGAGAATCTAAAACAAGATTTTTGGGGGATCGGTCCGTCCTTGGGCGTGACTTTGGAAATGCCTTTGTCGACGCGACCGCGATACTCCTTGAAACTCTTCGGCACTCCTTCGGGCTCGCTCATGTTTGGGCACTGGACGTTCAGAGACGTCTACACGAATGACGGCCCAACCTCGACGACGGTGCCAACCCCAACGTCGATCGCCATCAATACGAGTTCCATCACCGGCGCCGCTACCATGCTAAGCGGCGTTATGGGCATCCAGTGGACCCAGTATTTCTCGAGAGCGACTACCACGGTGCGCGTGGGCTACGAGGCCCAAGTGTGGTTGAATCAGATGCAGTTCTACTCCTACAACATGGGCCGGCTCAATAACCTGACGTCTTTGCATGGTGGCATTTTGGAGTTGTGCATCAACTACTAACACGGACGCACGATGACGCTGTTTACTCGCCTTACCCTACTGCTCGTTCTCCTCATCGGTTGCTCCAACGCAATCGCGGAGGGCGTGACTCCGTTTGGCAACGTGCTTGTTTGGCATGCCTCGGAAGAAACCTCTTCCGTCTGGTCGAGCACCGTTACGACGTCTGATTCTTTGAACACGTTTTCTGCGGCCAATGTTCAATTTGACTGGAACGCTGGCTTTCGAATCGGATTTGCACACAAGCCCGACGAGCAGTCGTGGGATGGGAAACTATACTGGACCCACTTCCGCTCTTCGGAAAACACCACGTTTCCCCCCGGCGATCAAGCGATTGTCCCGGAGTTCTTCAGCGGCTTTGTAGGCGGTGACGCGGGGATTTTCAATGGCGCAGCGCTCGACTGGAGCCTCAATTTCAATACGGTCGACTTCGAGCTGGGACGCACTATTGCCATCGGTGAATCGGTCTTTCTTCGTCCTTCTCTGGGCCTAAAGGCCGCTGTCATCGATCAGAAGATCCTGGCGAATTGGACGGATTCCACCCTCGGTCTGTCGGCGACAGAGCACGTCGACCACGACTTTCGGGGCTTCGGTCCGAGCTTTGGAATCGACGGCCGATGGAATGTCCCGCAATTCAGGAACCTGAGCGTTGTCGGTTCTTTCTCGGGCGCCCTGCTCTGGGGCGTCTGGAATGTCGACGACACGTACCAAAGAACCGACACGGCATACCCACTCTTTACGTATGGGGCCTTCACGACCAGCATGAAGGATTCGAGCCTCGGTACCCTCAATCTCAATTACTATCTCGGGCTGGAATGGATCCGCCAAGGGGACATCACGATCACGGCGCGGCTGGGGTATGAGCTTGGGTGGTGGGCGAATCAGCAACGACTGCCAACGTTTCAGCAGCTGCCCATGCACGGCGATCTAACATTACAGGGTCTTACATGCGGTATTTCTGTTGGCTTCTAGTCGCTTGTCTGCTGCAGACCCAAAGTGCTCAGGCGATGGAGTTCTTTGCAGACTTTCTGTATTGGCGAGCAACCGAACCGGTGGATTGGGTTTTGAATACGAACCGGCTTCCGACGGATCAATTTGTCGCCTACGAAACCATCGATTATGATTTCGTCCCTGGCTTCAGGGCCGGAGTCGGCCTAGAAAGCGAATGGGGCACGAAATTCTATTACTCGTGTGTTCACACCAGCGCCGAAGATTCGGCGTCGGGGAACCTGACGCCGGCGTTCTTGGGCGGCAAACTGGCGTTGTCGGACAATCCTAAATCGACGCCGCCCTATTTTGACGACGGACAAGTGAAGGCCGTCATCGACTACAACGTGTTGGATTGCGATCTCGGCAAGCACTTCAACCCGATCGAATCGCTGCGGGTACGACCCGTAGTCGGCTTGAAGGCTGCCTGGATCAACCAAACTTTTGACTCCGAGTTTCAAGGCGATTGGCCGGACCTCGTGCTGTCGAAGAGCATGGCCGAGCACATGGTAAACAATTTCTGGGGGATCGGGCCAAAGATCGGTGTCGAGAACGCTTGGAACGCGTGGCGTGGCGAGGAGTGCGAGATCAATTGCGTGGCGAATTTCTACACGGCTTACCTATTAGGCCATTGGACCATCAAGGATGTGACAAACCTGACATCCATACACAATTCTCAAACCACCACGTCCGAGAGAGTCGTGCCAATCGATGGTCGCGACTTTGGTGCCTTGACCTTTCAAGCGGTGGTTGGCATCAATCTAAAATACCGGCGTTGGTCAGCAATGGCCGGCTATGAAATCAACGATTGGTTGAACCAATGCCAGATCTTCGATGATGCCACGGGCCCCCACAACAACGACCTGATTCTACAGGGCCTGACTGTGAACGTCAGTTGCAGCTTCTAACGAGGCAGGGCCTCGGACCAGTTGGTGCTGCCGTACCCAGCGCAAGAACCCGCTCCCGATGGTCGCTGAAACTTGACTCAAATGCGATAACTTCTGCGATGTGAGTTACCTAAGGGGAAGGCAGAAGAATCAGCACACCTGTGAGGTGCTCTACGTGTGGCTGACACTCGGATTGAGGGCGGAATATGGCCCTTACCGAAAGGAGTGTCCAAAGTGGCAAAGCGGAAGGCCGTGGTCTGTACTTGACATCTTGATCTCGTTGCGGCAGCCAAGCGAAAACAACGAAGAATTGCTCCGAAACGGGCGAGTCGGACAGGCAAAAAGAAAACGCCGCAAAGCCCAGTCGAATAGGACCTTACGGCGTCGATCCGCATTCGGATGCATCGCCTTGCATCCAAGTACCGGAGGTGGGACTTGAACCCACACCTGGTTGCCCAGACTGGATTTTGAATCCAGCGCGTCTGCCATTCCGCCACTCCGGCAGGAGTCCGTAGACGGGCATTCCCTCGAACGACACGCGACGGCCAGGAGCCGTCTCGCTGTCGCCGTCGTTTGGAGAACCCCCCGACTGGGACCAGTAAAAACACGATTCTATTTCAGTCGGCCGATCTTGGCAAGCCGGGTGAGTCAAAATCGTGAGTTGCCCCTCGTCGGGGGATCGGCGCGGCTTTCCGAGGGCCGGGGTTTGGCCTAGACTAGGGCGAAGGAGGGAGTTGGGGGCAGGACCAGGGGACACGGAGTCGAAAAATAGCGGATGGGGAGCGGGTATAGGGGGATCAAGCGACACACGAGGCGTGGCCGCTTCAGCGGCCATGTACTTCCTACACGCGGAGAATCAACTGGAGAAGGACGTCATGGAGGTGGTGCTTTTTGAGGATGGACTGGTTCCACAGCTCTTTCCGATCACGATTGGGCGGCCAGCGTTTCAGATCCATTGCGGAAGCTATTGCTTGGGCGAGTTGCTCGGACGCCTTGGGTCCTTACGGGCGGCCTTGGTGCGACCCTATTTGAGCGACTTGGTTCAGGCCGACCATCCCGACTGGACCGTTTGGCCGTCGCCGCAAGGCTTGGCGTCGTCGGATAAGAAATGCCTGTTGGTCAACGCCCGACTGGTTCCGGGCGTAACGGTCGTTCGTCAACTGGCCGAGTTGGTCAAATCCGAGCAGCCCATGCTGATCCAAAGTGGCGATTGCGTGGCGGCTGCCGTCGTGCCTTCGGTCGATCCTCTGAAAGGCGAACAGCTTACTGGCAACCAACTGGCCGAATGGCTCGACGAGTTGCAGCTTCCCGTCGTGGAATCCGACCTGCCACTGCTGCATTATCCCCACGACGTAGTTCGCTACCATCTGGCCGTGTTGAACGACAACCTCGAAGACCGCCTCGCGAAGGGTGATTATCGCGAGTTGACCGATGGGGTGTTTGCTGCCGAAGGGGCCACGTTGGGCGACTACTGTGTGGCCGACGCCAGCCAAGGGCCTATCGTGCTCGAAGAGCGGGCCCAGATTGGGCCGTACTGCTATCTCAGCGGTCCGGCGCACTTGGGTGCCGGCGCCCGAGTGATTGAACATGCCGCCATCAAAGACGCGGTCGCGCTGGGCCACACTACGAAGATCGGCGGTGAGATCGAGGCCTCGATCATCGAGCCGTACACCAACAAGCAACACCACGGTTTCCTCGGGCACAGCTACTTGGGCAGTTGGGTAAACCTGGGGGCCGGCACGTCGAACAGCGACCTAAAAAACACTTACGGTCAGGTGGGCATGGAGTACGAAGGCCGCAAGGTGGCCACCGGCATGCAGTTCATCGGTTGCATGATCGGCGACTACGCGAAGACGGCCGTGAACACGAGCATCTTCACGGGCAAGACGATTGGCGTTTGCTCGATGGTCTACGGGTTCGTGACCACCAATGTGCCCAGCTTCACGAACTACGCCCGATCATTCGGCCAAGTGACCGAAGTTTCGGCCGAGGTGCTGGTTTCGACCCAGGCGCGAATGTTCGCCCGGCGCAACGTGGTCCAGCGGCCTTGCGACATTCAACTGCTGCGCGATATGTACGAGCTCACCCGACACGAGCGTCGCATCGCCGAAGAGCCGCTTTCTTTGTAATTCGGCGGTGGGTCGTTTAGGATAGGGGATTCTGGATCAGGGCGAATCGCCAAACTTCCCAGTTGGAGGACAACCATGATGTACCGATCTTGCATCGTTGCTTTTGCATTGCTGACCGTTGCCGCCGGCACGTTTTCATGGTGCCAGGCTGCCGAGCAGCAACGGCCCAACATCATCTACATCATGTCCGACGACCACGCCTCGCACGCCATGTCGTGCTACGGCAGCAAGATCAACAAAACGCCCAATCTCGATCGATTGGCCGACGAAGGGATGCGGTTCAACAACTGCTTCGTAACCAATTCTATCTGTGGGCCGTGTCGAGCCGTGGTGCTTACGGGCAAGTACAGCCACCTGAACGGCTTCGAGCGAAACGGACGGACCTTCGACGGCAGCCAACAAACCGTGGCCAAGCTGCTGCAAAAGTCCGGTTACCAAACGGCCATGGTCGGCAAGTGGCATCTCAAGAGCGATCCCACGGGGTTCGACTACTGGAACGTGCTCATTGGGCAAGGGCCGTATTACAATCCGCCGATGCAAACGCCCGAGGGCGTGGTCAAACACGTCGGCTACACGACCGACATCATTACCGACGAGGCCCTCGATTTTCTGAAAAACAAACGCGACGCGAGCAAGCCGTTTTTCCTGATGTACCACCACAAGGCGCCGCATCGAGAATGGGAGCCGGGGCCGAAGTACTTGACGAAGTACGACGACGTAACCATGCCCGAGCCAGACAATCTCTTCGACGACTACGCGGGTCGCGGCACGCCGGCACGCGAACAGGAAATGACGGTTGCCCGGCATCTCAACGAAAAAGACCTCAAGCTGATCGCGCCGCGCAATCTCACGCCCGAGCAGTTGGAGGCCTGGAACAAGGCCTATGATCCGAAGAACGAGGCCTTCCGTAAGGCCAATCTCGAAGGCGACGATCTGGTTCGTTGGAAGTATCAGCGGTATATCAAGGACTACTGCCGTGCGATCGACTCGGTCGACGAAAACGTGGGTCGGGTGCTCGATTACCTCGACAAGTCGGGCTTGGCCGAAAACACGATCGTCATTTACACCTCGGACCAGGGTTTTTACCTGGGCGACCACGGTTGGTTCGACAAGCGGTTTATGTACGAGGAGTCGTTGCGCAGCCCGTTGCTGGTTCGCTGGCCGAAGAAGATCAAGCCGGGGCAGGTGAACGACGACATCGTGTTGAACCTGGACTTCGCCGAGACGTTTCTCGCTGCCGCCGCGACGGAAATTCCCGACGATATGCAAGGTGAGAGCTTGCTGCCGATTCTCGAAGGTCGTACGCCCGACGACTGGCGTTCGTCGATGTATTACCGCTATTACGAGTTTCCGGCTGTACACATGGTCAACAAGCACTACGGCGTGCGGACCCAGAAGCACAAGTTGATCTACTTCCACGAGATCGACGAGTGGGAGTTGTACGACCTGGAAAAAGATCCTCGCGAGATGAAAAACGTGTACGACGATCCGGCTTACGCCGAGTTGGTCAAGCAGCTAAAGGCCGAACTCTTCCGGCTGAAAGACCGCTACAAGGACGACGACACGGTCTACAACCCGTTGGCACGCGATCCGAAGAAGGTTAAAAACGAGTTGGCTTTGAAATACGACTTCGCCAAGCTGGCGGGTGGTCAGGTGGCCGATGTTTCGGGCAACGCACACCATGGCCAGGTGCGGGGGCATGCCGCGGTGGTCGATGGTCGCCAAGGCAAAGCGCTCGTCTGCGACGGTAAAACGGCGATTTGTGTGCCCAAGACGCCGAAGAGTCTTAGTCCCGACTATCGCCCCTTGGTTGTGGGCGGTTGGTGCAGGCCGGCGGCGGCCGACGGTGTGGTCGTGGCCATGGGCGGTGAAGGTCTTGGCTTCAGTTTGTATCTCGACGACGGCGTACCGCGGTTCGTGGTGCGCAACGCCGGTGGCCCGCGCGAAGTGGTGGCCGAACAGCCCGTGGAACTTGATCGTTGGGTTCACTTGGCCGGGGCGATCGACGCCAAGGGCCGGCTGTGGCTGTTTGTCGATGGTCGTCCGGTGGCCGACGCACTGGGGCACTTCATCGAAGCATGTCCGCACGACCGGTTCGAGGTCGGCGCCGACTCGGGCTCACTCGTTGGCAACTACGACAAGGCGTCCTATTTCCAGGGCCTATTGGAAGACGTCCGCCTGTACTGGGGGCACGTCAAGAAGGACGAGATGCAGCAGTGGGCCGCTCGACCGTAGCGGCAGGGCCGCAGCCGTAGGTTATGCTTTAGCATAACACGGCAGGGCCACAGCCACTCGATACTATCGCACCCCGGCAAAAACCGCTCCCGTTGGTCGCTTGCTTTGTGGATGTTGCTTCAGTCCTGGAGACCAACGGCATAGCATGGAAGTACCAATTGGCTGCGGCGCGACCTGTGTTATGCTTAAGCATAACCTACGGTTGCTTTTGGGGAACGGTCAAAGGGCTGAAGTCCAGACGGCCTCCGAGCCGTAGTTCGATCGCTTTGGTGAGATCGGCGTCGGCCTTTTCTTTCTGGCTAAGCTTCAGAAGGGTGAAAGCCCTTTCGGTGTAGGCCTCGGGATCTTTGGGTGTCAGCCGGACGACCTCGTTGCGGTCGGTCAACGCTTGGTCGTGTTGGCCGGCGAAATCGTGGGCGTCGGCCCGATTGCGATAGGCTGCTACACAGTCCGGGTGGAGTTCTAACACCACGCTGAAGTCGGCCACGGCCGGTTGCGTCTTGCCTTGGGTCATGAAAACGCGACCCCGGGCGAGCAGGGCGGCCGTGTCGCTGGGGTCCAGGTCGACCGCTTTGGTGAGATCGGCCACCGCATCGGCCAGCTTGCCTTGGGCGGCGTAGGTCGAGCCGCGAACGCCGTAGGCCGCGGCCAATTCGGGGTCGTGCCGGATGGCCGTAGAGGCGTCCGTGATGGCAGCGTCGTACTGTTTCTGTGCCAATTGGCAGTTTGCCCGAGCGGCCAGGGCCGGGGCACAGTCGGGCTTTACACGCAAGGCCGTGTTCAAATCGGCGAGCGCCTCATTGAATTTGTCGGTTTGCCGGTAAATTTCCGCGCGAGCGCAGTAAGCCTCGACGTCGTCAGAGGTCAAGCGAATGACCTGGCCGTAGTCGTCCAACGCTCGGTCGAGCTTACCTTGTTTGCGGTAGATTCGCCCACGTGTCTTGTAGGCTGGGGCGAAGTCGGCGTCAGCGGCGATCGCGCGGTTCAGGAACCCCAACGCCCGATCGACCTCGAAATCGGACAATGCCTTACGGGCCAAGGCATAGGATCGCTCGGCCTCAGTGGCCTGCGTGCTGTTGCACCAGCAGCATGGCAGGATCGACAAGAGCGACAGCGTTAGTAAAAAGGAGCGTATTGAAATCATGCGATGGTTATCCTTGTTTGGCTAACGGCGTCGGCGCAACCAGCGGTCGCGGCTTTTTGCGGGTTCTCGCGATCAAAATTTGCCGAACTCGGCGTGGCTGTCTATTATGTAGTCAAACTCCGGGTTGGGAATACCCAATACGTGTGGTGGCGTTGGCGAAGCGGAGCTTCGCGGATGTGCGGTCCCAAGCTGGAGCTTGGGGCCGAGAGAAGCCGGGCTTTGAAACTGCCTCGAATACGTTGTCGCAAGGGGAGGAATCATGAAAGTCGAACGTCGCAAGTTCCTGGGCACCGCTATTGCCTCGACGGCCGGAGCGGTTGCCACCGGCCAGTTTGCCGTGGCCGAACCGGTGGCAGTGCCGCTGTCGACTGACCCTACCGCGATGGTTCCGTTGACCAAAGACATCCAGGTGACGCGCATCGGCATGGGTACCGGCATGAAGGGGTGGTATCGCGTGTCGAACCTTACGCGGCGCGGCCACGACCACACGATCATGATGCTCCGCCGGGCGTACGACGAGGGCATCCGGTTGTTCGACATGGCCGACCTCTACGGCATCCACAACTACGTGGCCGAGGCGCTAAAAGACAAACCTCGCGACAGCTACACGCTGGTTTCCAAAATCTGGTTTCATCCTCGTGGCTTGACCGAGGAAGAACGCCCCGATGCCGATGTTTGTGTGCGACGGTTTCTCAAGGAGCTCAACACCGACTACATCGACGTGGTCCACCTCCACTGCCAGATGAAGCGCGAATGGCCTACCGAGATGCGCAAGCAGATGGACCTGCTCGAAGAACTCAAGCAGAAGGGTGTGATCCGCGCGCACGGGTGTTCGTGTCATTCAGTCCCGGCGCTGGAGGCCGCGGCCGAGGAGCCGTGGGTCGACGTGATCAACACGCGGATCAATCCCGAGGGCGTGAAGATGGACGGCCCGCCCGAGAAGGTCGTGCCCGCTCAGAAAAAGGTGAAGGCCGCCGGCAAGGGAATCATCGGCATGAAGGTGATCGGCGAAGGGGCCTTTGCCAAAGATCCCGAGAAGCGAAAAAAATCGGTCGAGTTCGTCATGGGGCTGGGAATTATCGACGCCATGGTCGTGGGCTTCGAAGTGCCGGAGGAGATCGTCGAGTTCAAGCAGCGGGTCAAAGACGTGCTCGTCGCTCAGGCCGAGGCCAAAAAGGCAAGCCAGCCGGCGTGAGGGCGAGTTTAGCTCGATCCGGTCCTCCCCCGCTTCGCAAGAGCGGCTTGCAGGGACATAATGGGGACATCGTGCGGTTGATTGCTTGGGTGCCACTGCTGGCTTGTCCAGCAGCGCAGACCCTTCGACCACTTCCGATCACTGCTGGACAAGCCAGCAGTGGCACGCACGGTATGTTGTCTCAACTCCTAAATCAAATCTGGACAGAGCAATAGCCTCCTGTCCCCAAATCCCTGGCCGCTGTCTTGCTCAATCCGGGTCAATTTCGCGAAATCGTTAGCGGTCGGCGGCGCGGGCCGGCGGCGGCCATTTTGCGGGCGTTGTTGCGCGTTGCCGAAGTGCCCTACACGGCGGCCGTCACTTGGCGGAACCGTCGCTACGACACGGCCCGGGCCGAGGTGCATCGTGCCGGTGTGCCGGTCGTTAGCGTCGGGAACCTTACCGTCGGCGGCACGGGCAAGACGCCCATGGTCGAGTGGCTTGCCCGATGGTTTCGCCAACGCGGCGTCCGCGTGGTCATCATCAGTCGTGGCTATGGGGCCGAAGCGGGCGCGTCGAACGACGAGGCCCTGGAACTGGAGCAAAAGCTACCCGACGTACCGCATCTGCAAAACCCTGACCGTGTGGCCGCCGCCCGAGTGGCGGTCGAGGAGTTGGAGTGTGAGTTGATCCTGTTGGACGATGCCATGCAGCATCGTCGCATCGGCCGTGACTTGGAAATCGTGCTCTTGGACGCCTTGGAGCCGTTCGGCTTCGGCCACGTCTTTCCGCGGGGAACGCTGCGCGAGCCGCTGGCCGGATTGTGTCGGGCCGACGTCATCGCCCTGAGCCGGGCCGATATGCTCGACGAGACGCAGCGTGCGGCCGTGTGGAGTCGTGTGCGACAGTACAATGCGACCGCCCACACGATGGAGCTTTCGCATGCCGCGTGTGCGTTGCGCAATGCCGAAGGCGAAGAGCAACCGTTGGACGTGTTGACCGACCGGCCGATCACGGCTTTCTGCGGCATCGGCAACCCGGCCGGTTTCCGGCACACGCTCAAAAGCTGCGGTTACCAGATGGCCGCTTTCCGCGAGTTTCCCGACCATCACCGCTACGACCGGTCCGACGTGGAGTCGCTCGCCCGATGGGTTGAAGACGAAGACGCCCGGCTGCACGCCGCTACGCCGTCGTCGAATTTGGCGGCCGTCGTTTGCACGCACAAAGATTTGGTGAAGCTGGGCGTCAACCGATTGGGTAAAACGCCCTTGTGGGCGGTGCGGATAGGGCTAGACATCCTCGCCGGACAAGACGGGTTGCAGCAGCGGTTGGGGCAGTTGCTTTGAATTATTCACGCTGAAGAGCCAACCACGAAGATCACGAAGGGCACGAAGCAAAGAGAAGGAGTAACAAAAGTGCCTTCCGAGACTCGCGAACAAGAGCAACTGAACCCCTACGCCAGCCCACAGGAGGTTAACGAGCTTCGACCTCTGTGGACACGACTTCGCACCGGATGGCGTTGCGCGGTAGCTGCTTATTTCGAGGACCTTTATCTTCAGGGCGTCTCCCGAAGCGACCAAATCCGAGCATGGGGTGCGACAACGATTCTGGGGTTCGGCCTGCTGTTGGTTTTCGCGGTGACGAGTCCCTTGATCACCTCGTGGCTCGGCGTATGGATGCGTGGCTGGTAATGCGTAACGCGTTACTCAAACGAAATATCGCTCGGCGTGTTTCCTGGTTCCCAAGCTGGAGCTTCGGAACCAGTTGAACGCACCCAATCCGCTGGTCTGCTTTCTTACACGCCCACCCGACTGCGGTTGAGCACCACGATGGCGTGGGCGTCGTTGCTGGTGTGCAGAACCAGCAGGCATTCGTCGTGTTCGAGCATCGCGGTGGCGTAAAGGTGACGGATGTCGATTTGTTCTTCCGCCAGGGCGTCGGCGATGCGGCGCAGGATGCCCGGCTTGTGCGGCAACTCCAACAACACCGCATCTTCTTCCTTTGGCGTGTAGCCCCGTTCGACCAGGGCGTCTTTGGTGCGCAAGTTGTCGTCGGTGATCAGGCGGACAACGCATTGGTTGTCGACCACGTAGCCGCTGACGGCCAGAATGCTGACGCCCTTGTCGGCCAACAGTTTCGAGAGATCGGATAGCATGCCGATCTGGTTTTCGACCGTAAGTACGATCTCTTTGCCTTGTTTGGCTTCGAACATGGTTTCTCCCCCCGATTGAGCCTGTGTACGGAAATAGCCTGCGGCGGACCATCCACCAAATTGTATGAAGCGCGTGCTATGCCCCGGGAAGGGGGGTGGGCCCGCTTTTGCTCCGGAAGCTTCGATCGGTGGGTGCCAGTGGCGGCTTGCCCGCCGCTGCTGCAACAGCGACAGGCAAGCTGCCCATGGCCGCCGAGTTGTCGGGCGAAGATTGACGAACGCTATCCACCACTCAGCGATAGAACTCATCCGGGCGGAGTTCCGTGTGGTCGCCGTTCTGGCGAAGGTGCTTGCGCAACTCGAGGCAGAGGTGGCACTTGCTGATGTAACCTTCGCCGTCGGGCACGAAATCGGGGGCAAAACGCTGCCATAACCCGACCGGGCCTTCGTCGGACAACGTACACCAGACGGGCGCCGAGTCATCGTCGAACCGCGGATGCAGATCGTCGATCGTGGCGACCGAAATGCCCGGGCAATGGCCAGTAAAAAGGTTTCCCCGCGGGTCGATATGGAAATGGCTTGTGTTAAGCAACATGCTGCGGCACGTGTCGCCGACGAACGACTCGGCCGGGCGGCGGGGGTGACCGTCGGCCAGTTGCTCGGCCGCGCGACCACCAGGCGTAAGATAGCTGTGCAGTCGCCAGATGTCTCCCCGTTGCTGATCGAGGCCCAGCAGTTCGCACGAGCGCGGCAAAGTGTGGGTTTTGTCTTCGTCCAGGCCGCTGGACATCAACTGCAACACCTCGGGCGTCCAAACGATCACTCCCCCGCGCCCAAAAACGTCTAACGCCGCGCGAATCGCCGCCTTGGTCACCGCCAGCGGGGTGAACTCGTTGTGAAACAGCGACGCACTGATCAACACGGCATTTAGGCCGGCGTGGCGAAGTTCGCGGAAGCCGTCGTACGCGGTGGTTTCGTCCTTGCACCACGACGCGTTCGTTTCCAGATAGTCGAGCGAGACGCCGTAGCGTCGGGCCGAGCGGATGGCGTACAGCAGCCGATCCCAGTGGAGCGTGGCCTCGCCGCCGGCCAGATGAATGCCGTAGAGCTGCGGCTCGTTGGCCAATGCGGCGAAGGTGCGGTCGATTTGCTCCTGCGATGCCCAATGGTCGTCGTGACCCGGCGAACAGCGGTACAGACAATGCCGACAGGCGTTGCTGCAACGATACGTGAGCATGACGCCGCCGGAAATCAGCGGGGGAATGCTGGGCATGGAGGAAGGGGTTGGGAGTTAGGGGTGGGGAGGGAGGAAACGCTGTCGCGTTCCGAAATAGGTTTCCTAGTTCCGAAGCTCCGGCTTCGGAACTTACTTTCGCGAAGCTCTGCTTCGCCGCCGTCGTTTGACAACATTGGGTTCATTCAGGTGGGACGAGGCAACGACTACGGATCATCCTCTCCGGCGTCCTGGAAGCGGAGCTTCCGGGAAGTGGGTTCTCAAGCTGGAGCTTGGGAACCAGTTGACACCGTCGCTACCCACTGTCCACTAACAACTAATACAACCCTCACGCCGCAGAACGTTGGTTCTCGCGTTCGGCTTCCGGGTCGGGTTGGGGGATGGCGTGTTCGAATTCCCAGAGTCGGGCCTGTTTGACGTACGTGTTGTAGAACGCCGTGAGCATGCATACCTGCAAGCCCGGCAGACCGTCGAGAAAACCCAACTTCAGGAAGTACAACGAAAAGAACCGCAGGAAAGGACGGAAAAACAGTCCACCGAAACTGGTGCGTTTTCCCCGTTCCCAGCGGTCGAGCGCCATCCGTCGCGTGTAGTCTTGGTACTTGTGGAAGTATTCGTCGTAGGTCCAGAAGCTGTAGTGCAACAGGCCGTTGCGGAGCTTGCGCGTGCGATCGTGAGGGACCATGTACTCTGGGTGTACCCGACATTCGTTGTTGCGGCATTTATCGCGGCGGATCAACCGGATGGCGTCGGTGTTCCAACGCGACCACTTCAGCCGGTGGCCCATGAAGAAGCAGACGAACGAAACCCAATAGCCGTCGACGTTCTCCGGCGGGTTGTCCATGATCTTGCGGACCTCGCCGGCCAATTCGGGCGTTACCCGTTCGTCGGCGTCGACGATCATCACCCAATGGTTCGCGGCGTGGGGGATGGCCCAATTGAGGAAATCGGCGTGGTTGATGTACTCACGTTCGATGAGCCGGCATCCGTCCAGATCACGGATGATATCCAGTGTGCCATCGGTCGAACCGGAATCGGCCACGAGGATCTCGTCGGCCAGTTGGCGAACGGCCTCGACACAGGGCCGGATGTTCTTCCGTTCGTTCTTGCACGGGATCAGAACGGTAAGTTTTTGACGCATCGGAAATCTCTCGCAATGGGGATGCCCAGCGGCACGAAAACGGTGTCTACCGGTCGCAGTTGGCGCATGGTACGACGACATGGCACGACGAGCCGGCGGAGTATACCGAGTGGCAAAAGGCCGGGTCAAGGTGAAAGCGGAGAGTCGAAGGCCGAAAGCGGAAGACGCTCCTGGCTGCCCTCGTTCCCACGTTTCACGTGGGAACGCCCAATCGGACGCTTTGCGTCGAGTACGGCAGGAGTCTTTCAGCCGCTCTGGTTTTGTACGACGCGAAGCGTCTGCACGTGGGTTCCCACGCAAAGCGTGGGAACCAGGAGCGTCTTCCGCTTTCCGCTTTGCTCCGAATTGCTCTTGGCGGCAGTCCCCCGTCCGGGTATTCTTCCCCGGCTTTGTTCCCACGCTGGATGGGGGGCGTAGTCCCAAAAGTCCTTTTTTCCTAGGGCGCGGTCGCTTGTTGGCCGCCATCGCCGCATGAAAATCGCGCTTTTATTGCCCAACTGGCTCGGCGATCTGGTGATGGCCACGCCCACGCTGCGCGCCTTACACAAGCACTTTGGTTCCCAGGCCCACATCACGGGCATCATGCGGCCCTATCTGGCGGAAACGCTCGGCGGCACCCCTTGGCTCAATGAGCAATGGTACTTCGATCCCCGGGCGAAAGATGCCCAGGTGCGCATGAGGGCGATCGTCGGACGGATGCGCCAAGCACGGTTCGACGTCGCCGTGCTCTTCCCCAATTCCTTCCGTACCGGGCTGATGGCCTTCCTGGCCGGGGCGCGCGAGCGGGTGGGCTACGTTCGCTACGGGCGCGGTCCGTTGCTGACCACACGACTCTATCCCGAACGGCGCGGTCGCCACTTGGTGCCGCAGCCGACAGTGGACACCTATCTCGGCTTGGCCGAAGCTCTGGGATGTCCGCCCGAGTCGCCGCGGCTCGAATTGGCCACCACGGCCGTCGAAGAGAATATCGCCGAGCGCGTTTGGCACAACCTGGGCTTGCGGGACGACGGTCGGGTGATTGCCCTGAACTCCAGCGGAGCTTTTGGGGCCGCCAAGCTTTGGCCTACCGAACACTTCGCCGCGCTAGCCCAGCAAATCGTCGACGGGCTGGACCACGACGTGTTGGTTGTCTGTGGGCCGGACGAACGTCAGACTGCCCGGTCGATCGTTCGTATGGCCGGTCGGCGCCGGGTGTTCACGTTGGCCGATCAACCGTTGGGTTTGGCGGTGGCCAAGGCGTGTATTCGTCGCACGCGGTTGATGGTCTCGACCGACAGCGGCCCACGCCACATGGCGGCCGCCTTCGACAAGCCGGTGGTAACCGTCTTCGGGCCAATTCTGCCCGTGTTTAGCGAGAATCCCACCCAGCGGGCGGAAAACTTGATCCTCGATTTGCCGTGCATCGGTTGCCGCAAACGCGTGTGCCCATTGGGACACCACCGTTGTATGCAAAAATTGCCGGTCGACGCTGTGTTTGCGGCGGTCGAGCGGTTGTTGGAGGAGACGGTTGCGGCGCCGTCGTTTGTTCCCGTTCAGACGTTGGCTTCGCATGTGCCGTTGGGGTGAGCGGATGTCTTGCGTCGGGGCCATGGCCGCTGAAGCGGCCAAGCCTCGCGTCTCCCAAATCCCAAATCATAAATCTTGTGCTGGTTCCCGCGACCACTGATCGCGGCTTTACATTCTCTAGTCCCCAGTCCCTAGCCCCTTTCATGCGTATTGGCCTGGTCATCAAGCGATTCGATCCGCGGCGGGGCGGTGCCGAGCAGGCGACGTTTCAGTTGGCCGAGCAGTTGGTTTCTCGGGGCCATGAGGTTCATGTTGTTGCCCGGCGGTTTGCCGACCAGGCCCGACGGCTGCCGATCGTGACCCATCCGGTCGAACAGGCGACCTCGCGTCTGGGATTTGCCGAGGCGGCCGAAGCCCGATTGCGTTGGCTGGCGTTGGATGTGGTCCACGACATGGGCGCCGGTTGGTACGGTGATTTGTTTCAGCCGCACGGTGGTTCGTCGATTGCCGTCGAGCGGCAGAAGCTGTTGAGCGTGCCCAGTTGGCTACGGCCGCTGAAACGGGCGTGCGACGTTGCGACGCCGCGTCATCGGGAACTGAAGCGACTGGTCGAGCGCCAGTATGCCGACGACGGCCGCCTTCTGGTTGCTTTGTCGCGGATGACGGCCCGGCATTTCCAGGAGTACCATGGTGTCGACCCGAGCCGGATTCGGTTGATCTACAACGGCATCGACACCGAACGGTTTTCGCCCGAGCACCGTGGCCGCTATCGTACGGACGTGCGGCGGCAACTGGGGGTCGACGACGCGACGACCGTCTTGTTGGTCGTCGCCCACAACTTCCGTCTCAAAGGCGTGTCGACTCTGCTTCGGGCGATGGATCGATTGACCGCGCGTCGCGAGCCGGTGCATTTGGTGGTGGTCGGCGGAAAGCCGCCGCGGCGCTATGTGCGCTGGGCCCGACGGCTGCGGCTTGGCGATCGGGTGACCTTTACTGGCGCGGTCGACGACGCCGTGCCGTTGTACGCTGCGGCCGACGTCTATGTACATCCCACGTTCTTCGACAACTGTTCGCTAGTCGTGCTCGAAGCATTGGCCGCCGGCCTGCCAGTGATTACTAGCCGCTTCAACGGTGCCGGCGAACTGCTCACCGAGGGCACGGAAGGCCACGTGCTGGCCGACCCGGCCAATGTGGACGAACTGCTCTGGCGACTGGAGCCGTTGTTGGACGCGGCACACCGTCGACCAATGGGTGAGGCCGCGCGACGTTTGGCGTTAAACCACACGATGGCTGCCCACGTCGACCAGATTGTGAACCTCTACGACGAAGTCGCCCGTAGCCGAGGCACGTCCGCCCGAGCTGCATAAGCCGTCTAGGCTATGCATGTAGGCTATGCTTCAGCATGGCAACGTGGGTGCCATGGGCGGCCTGTATGCCCGTGCTTGGCATTGGCTGGCAAGCAGCCAGTAGCCCCCAATCTCTGGTTCGGACCTCTTGCCGTACAGAGTCCTCTGCTTTGTGCCGTCTGAAGCAGTGTGCCGTCCGAAGCGGTTTCCCTCCGGCGTCCCCCCGCTCGTTTTTTTCTGTAACAAACCGTACGCTGGGGCGTTATTCAGGTAGATGGGGACACGATAAGGACGTCGCATGAGCGAAATACCCCCCGACAGCCGACGGCAATGGATCCTTGACGTACTCGATGAGTACGAGACACCGTTGCTGCGCTTTGCGGGCAGGATGTTGGGCGACGAGGCGTCTGCCCGGGATGTCGTGCAGTTCACCCTATTGCGGCTTTGCGATCAGTCGCCCGAGGGCCTGCACGGCCGGGAAGGGCCCTGGCTATTTACCGTTTGTCGTAACAAGGCGGTCGACATGCTCCGCAAACGGAAACAGACCGAGTCGCTGGAGACCACGCAGGCGACGACTGCCGAAAGCCAGGCGACGGGGCCGGACGAAGTCGCCGAGCGGAAAGACCTTTACGAGCACCTGCGACGCCTGATTGACCGGCTTCCTGCTGCCCAACGTGAGGCGGTGAGCCTTTGGGCCGAAGGGTTCAACTACGCCCGCATCGCCGAAATCATTGACCACAGCGAAGGCAACGTCCGCGTGCTGGTCCATCGGGCGTTGAAGCAACTACGCACCCACCCCAGTGTGCAGCGGCTAGTGGAAGAGGGGTTAGAGGCGAGGGGCTAGGGACGAGATACGAGAGGTCTTTAAAGCCGCGACCGCTGGTCGCGAAGAATGCATGATTTCGGATTTACCATGAACGCCAACCACCAACCTCCCGATCCCACCGAACTGGCCCAGGCGACGCTCACCGCGTATGCGCTGGGCGAGCTGTCTGCGGGCGAACGGACCAACGTCGAGGCCCTGCTCGCTCGCGACCCCGAGGCCCGACGGTTCGTCGAAGAAACCCGGGCATTGGGCAACCAATTGCGTCGGGCGATCGTCGGGCAATCGGCCGAGACACCGGCCACCGCAGCATCGCCGTTGCGCGAAGCGATTCTCAACCACTTGCGACAGAAGGAGGGTGAGACGATGAACGACCAGGTAACCGGGGATCTGCACGAAGAGAAAAGCGGAGACGAAACGGCGAAGGCGAAGCCGCTCTCTCTGGAGCCTGTGGCCAACCGACGCAAGCGATTGACGAATTGGCTGGTGGGTACGGTGTCTTTGGTGATGATTTCGGGCGTGCTCGCGGCGCTTATTTTGCCAGCCACGCAGTCGGCGCGGGAGTGTGCGCGAAGCGCCCAACGTGCGAACGAACGGAAGGAGAGAGAACTTGAGAGTTTGGCAGCAGCGAGTATGCCGAGCCTAGACGGCCCGAGCGAGTCGGAACTACCCGGTTTGGAGTGCCCAGCCGATGAATCGGGAGAATTAGAGTTCGATGTAATGCATAACTCGGCAGAGAAGACCGAGCCGTTGGTAGATGAGCTAGTGGACATTCCGTTTTCCGAGTCTGAAGAAACAAGCAGCGAAGGAAAGCTGGTCGGAGTTTACGGAGGTGGCAGCCAGCCGCATTCCAAAGAAGTCCAGCCGGGTTATGGTCTCCTAAGGGAATCCAGCGAAAGTAACTACAGCCTGCAGGATGGTAGCGGTGGCGGCCAACGTCCACCGTTTCCCACTACACCCGGTACCGAGCAGTACGACGCGATCACCGAAAACTCGTTCCTCGCGGTTGCCCGGCGCCCCTTGTCGACCTTTTCGATCGACGTCGACACGGCTTCTTATGCCAACGTGAGACGTTTCTTAAGCGACGGCCGGTTGCCTCCGCCTGCCGCGGTGCGGATCGAGGAGATGATCAACTACTTCACGTATCACTACGCTCCGCCGAAGGACGAGCGGCCGTTTGCCGTTCATACGGAAACGGCGCAATGTCCCTGGCGGCCGGAGCATCGGCTGCTTCGCGTGGGCATCAAGGGGAAGGAGATCCACCGCAGCGAGCGTGGCCCGAGCAACCTGGTGTTCCTGATCGACGTGTCCGGTTCAATGACGGATATGAACAAGCTGCCGCTGGTCAAACAGGCGATGAGCATGCTGGTCGAAGAGTTGGGTGAGGATGACCGCGTGGCCATTGTGACCTATGCCAGTGGGACGGGCGTGCGGCTGCGATCGACCAGCGCCGACCAGAAACAGGTGATCCTCGATGCCATCGAAGGCCTCAGCTCCGGTGGCTCGACCCACGGCAGCGCCGGCATCAAGCTGGCTTACGAACAGGCCGCCGAGCACTTCATCCGTGGCGGCACCAACCGCGTGATTCTGGCTACCGACGGCGACCTGAACGTGGGCATCACCCGGGATGACGACCTGATCGAATTGATCAAGCGCAAAGCCCGAAGCGGTGTGTTTCTGACGGTTTTGGGATTTGGCACGGGCAACCTCAAGGACTCGAAGATGGAAAAACTGGCCGACCATGGCAACGGGGTGTACGCCTACATCGACGGGCTGAGGGAAGCACGCCGGGTGCTGGTCGAGCAACTTTCCGGTTCGCTGGTGACGATCGCCAAGGACGTGAAGATCCAGATCGAGTTCAACCCGGCGCAGGTGCAGGCCTATCGACTTATCGGCTACGAAAACCGCAAGCTGGCCGACCGCGACTTTGCCGATGACAAGAAAGACGCCGGCGAAATCGGAGCCGGTCATACGGTTACCGCACTGTATGAACTGGTGCCGCGTGGCGTGGAGATGGCCAACGAAGACACGCCGCAGCGCATCAAACTCAAGTATCAACGGGTGCCCGAGCCGACGACGGACGAAGAGCCGACGGGCGAAGAAAAGTTGCCCAAGAGGGAACTGACCGAAGCCGCTGCAAGCGACGAACTGTTGACCGTGAAGCTTCGCTATAAACAGCCCGAGGGAGAGACGAGCCAGTTGTTGGAGTTTGCCGTGAAGGACGAAGGGCAGCGATTCGGCCGAGCGTCGGACGACTTCCGCTTTGCGGCCTCGGTGGCAGCCTTCGGCATGGTACTGCGACACTCGCAATGCTGTGGCGACGTGACGCTTTCTGCTGTCGAAGAATTCGCGGCCGGGGCGCTGGGTGACGATCCTAAGGGCTACCGGGCCGAGTTCGTGGACCTCGTTCGCCGGGCGAAGCAACTGGGAGCCCAATGACGAAAGGAACCCACGGCGTCTGTCGGGAACATGCCCACGCAAGCGTGGGCATGGCACCCAATCCTGTAGGCTATGCTTCAGCATGGCAATGTGGGTGCCGGTGTTCGGAACTGGCGGACAAGCAGCCAGTGGCACCCGATTCAGTTGTGCTTGTGCTTCAACACCCAATCAACGCCGATACGCACTCACCGCGTCGATGTCGACGTAGCGACCCGGGCGGTCGTCGGCCGAGAGGGTCAGACGCAGCCTGGTGATCGGTTTGGTCGAAGACGCAAAGCCGAGGTTTTCGGCTGTCGTGGTGTTCAGTTGATCGTCTTCCACCGTGACCGAGAACTGCGATGCCTTGGGCGAAACGTGGAGCTTCAGGTTGTGCCAACAGCGGGCGTGGTAGCCGGCCACTTTTTGCGGTTTCTCTTTGGTGGTGCAGGTAATCGTGCCGTCGTCGAGTGTCACGCCAACGACCGGTTGATGGTCGGCATCGACGAGTTCCAGGCGAACCGTTCCTTCCCGCTGGCCCGGCTTCAGGCGTACGTCGACCACAAAGTCGTCTTCCCCCGCCGACGCATCGGACAGTTCGAGTTCGGCTTTGGGGCCGGGTTGCTTCGGGTCGTCGACCTGCAAACGCAGGCTCTTTAGATCGAGCGGCACATAGCGCGGTACGGTCGAGATGTCGAACACCGTGGGTCGCATCTCGGCGTCGTAATCGGGGTTGTCGACAACCGTCACGGCTCCGCCGCCGGGTGTCACATTCCAGCCGGGCGGTGGATTGCCGATCGCTGCGCCGTGGAAGTTGTCGAAAACGAGCGTCGACGGTTGGACGAACACGATATACGGGTTGCCCTTGTCGGCGTTGGCTCCCAGTTCGACACGACCGGCCGGGAACTGGCGAGTGAAAATGGCGTAGCGTGTCGCATATCGTGCAGGACGATTGCGGTAACGGTAGGGCCAACCCCAGTGGCCGATCTCCAGGGTTTTTCCCGTGTCGGTAAAACCTCTTTCGTCGAGCCAAGGCAATTCCTTTTTGTTGCGTGTGGCCACGTAGACCGTGGCTTTGCCTTCCAATGTAAAGGCGTAGGCTTGGCCCTGGTCGGCTTTGAAAGTATCCCACTTACGATAGGTGCCGGCCATTCCGCGGATTTGAAACGCCTTTTCAAGCGGCAGAGCGACAAACGAGTCGTTGGCTCCGTTGAACACCGAGCCGTTGATACGGTCCGTCTGAACGCCATAGACCATGTCGCCAATGGTCGTGTACTGGTGCATGACGGGATTGCCCATCAGGGGGCGGCGCCGCGGGACGATGTCGGTGACGAACTCCATCGACTCGGTTTCGAGCTTCAACAGCGACTTCTGATAAAGGTTGAACATCAGGTAGAAGTCTTCGTTGGTGCCGCTGCGGTACCAGTATTTCCATTTCTCGGTCGCTCGATTGTTGCGAAAGGCAGCGTAAAGTTCGTCAGTCAAAGGACGCGCGGCGCGAAGCGCGGCCAGTGCCCCGGGCCGATTGCCGTTTTTCAAGCATTCGCAGGCGTCGTTTACGGCGATCGACAGCCGGTAGATGCCGCGAATCAGGCGAATGGCGTCGATAAATTCGTAGTCGAAGAAGTAGCGGCGGTCTTCCGGAATCGAAGGACGAAGCCGCCGGGCGTCGTCGAGCACTTGGCCCAAATCGCGGATTCCCTGCTCGTAGATCTCGCGGTTGTATTGGTAGTTGACGACCACCCCGTCGCGGTTGCCGTTGGCGATGCTGTTGAGGTTGGCGATCACCGTAAACAGCGGTTCCATTACCTTGTAGTAGGAAGAGTACTTTTTGAAGCCGTCGTCGCGCATCACGTGCGGATATTTTTCGTAATAGGCGTCGTAAAGGGCCAGCACGTCGGCCGCTACGTCGTCGCCGAACTCGTCACGGCAGTAGCGAAGCATGTATTCGCGCGGCTCAAAGTTTGCGTAGTCCCAGAGCATCTCGGCGATCGCTCGAATTTCGGTCTGCTGGTGCCGCACTTCGTTGACCGCCAGTAGCATGTGTTGGGTATCGCCCCGCTGATACATGCCGTCCATGTTCACCTTGATGTATTTTTCGATGTTCGTACATTTGGCGATCTGCGGGCCGCCGCCGAAGTATTGCGTGTGGAAGTATTGGCCGTACTTGCGTTTTGGGTTGCGCTTTTCGGTCCAGAACCGTTTGGACCACGACATGCCGTTCATCGCCGCATCGGAGAAACCGGTGGTCACGTTCTCCGGCACGCGGATCCAGCCTTCGTCGTAAAAACGGCCGACTTCGGCGTAGAGGGTGGTCATCATCTCCAGGTCGGGATTGGTGTCGTACTGGCGGACAAGCTGGGCCTGCTCGGCGACGGCTCGGCTGATCAGTTCGGCCCGTTGTTGGGGTGTGCCTTCCTCGGGCAGACTTGGTTCGGTGTACGGCCCGTCGGCCCAACCGCGAAGGTTCAGTTCCCAAACCACGTGGGGTGAAAACTCGGCCCAGCGGCGGATGTAATACGTCCAAAACTCGCGGAACGCTTCCGGGTGGAGCCGGTAGGAAAACTCTTTGGGCTTGCCCGAGGGATTGTGTTGCGCCCAGTAGTGGTCCCAGTAGCCGCTGTCGGCGCCGACGCCTTCCATCTGATGCTGCGTGACGAACAGCCCCCGGTCGACGGCCGCCTGAAGTCGCTCGCGGTCGGGTTGCCAGTCGACGTCGACGAAGTACCAGGTGAACATGTTCATCTTCAACCGCAGGGCTGCTTCCCAGAGGCGGTCGAATACCTCCGGGTGGATCGAAAACATGTAGCGGCCGTAGCGTGCGCGTTTGACCAGGCCGGTTTCCATCCACTCGATCAGTTGTGGGTGGTCGTTAAGGGTCCAGCCGCGATATTTCCAGGTGGGCTCTCGGCTGGGACCGAAGTCGACTTGCTCGTCGAGAATCAACTCGGCCCGGCAGGGCGGTTCGTGGTCGGCCCAGAACCAGAACGGATCGACACCCAAGTGTTTCTGCTCGAAATCGTAGATCCCAAAAATGGTGCCCCGCAGGTTGCTGCCGGCGATGGCCAGGACTTGGGTTTTGTTGGTCGAACTCTTGCCGTCCGAATCTTTGCTGTCGGACGGATTGAGCACGCGATACTTGAAGCATTCCCACTTGCCATCGAGGTCGTCGGTCGCGAGGCCGACCGTGGCCAGCAGGGCCTTGCCTTCGGGACAGTCGGCGCTGCCGACGACGATGCACTTCTCGCCGCAATCGTCCAGGCGGTGGACGATATTGGGCGTCAGCCCAGTGATCTTGGTCAGATCGCGTTGCAGGTCCTCGGCCGCTCGCAATACGCCCTTGGCTTCGGAGGCCGCCACGACAATCGAAGCACATTCGGTACCTTTGGCCAGTTCGATTCGTCGTTCCGAAGGTTTGGCCGGTTGATCGTCGCTCGCATCGGCCAAGGCGGCCGCCGGCGAAACGAGACAACAAACACACCCGATGAGCATGGTGCGACAAAGCATGGTGGTTCTCCTCGGGCAGGCTATTGAAGAGGGGGAAGTGGTAGCACGACCACGTTTCCTGCACTGAATAGCAGAACCGTAGGGCGAACTCAATGAAAAAAGTTGCCCGTAAGAGAATAACGCGAACGCAACGTGCAAATTGCAGCAGAAAGGCGCAAAGCACGACCAAACTAACCACGGGGCGGTTCTTGCTGCCCCCGCACCTCCGTGGTGAGGAATTCAGGTCAATAATCGGCCGGCATCTTCTGCATTTGGGCCCAAGTGAAGATCGGCCCTTCCTTGCACACGTAGACCGAGCCGCAATTGCAGCGGCCGCACTTGCCGATGCCGCACTTCATGCGGTTTTCGAGGCTGGTGTAAACGTCCTCGTCGGCCAGGCCCATTGTCGAGAGCACGGGCATGGTCAGCTTGATCATGATCGGCGGGCCCACGACCAGGGCCACGGCGCTGTCGGGCGTGATGCCCGTCTTTTCCAGCACTGAAGGCACGTAGCCCACTTCGCCGGTCCACTCGGGCGTTTCGCCGCCGGGGTCCACGCAGGTGACCACTTGCGTGTTGGGCGCCTTGGCCCATTTCTGGAGTTCGTCGCGATAGACGAGGTCGTTTGGTGTGCGGGCACCGTAGACGATGGTGATTCGCCCATACTTCTCGCGGTTTTCCAGGGCGTACCAGATAGCGCAGCGGATTGGCGGCATGGCGATTCCGCCGCCGACGAAGATCAGGTCTTTCCCCTCCCAGACCTGCATGGGATAGCTGTTGCCGTAGGGGCCGCGGAAGCCGATCGTGTCGCCGGGCTCGACCTGCCACATCTGTTCGGTCACCTTGCCCGTGCGGCGGAAACAGAACTCCAGGTAGTCTTTCCAATTGGAACTGGAGCAGATGTTAAAGGTCGACTCTCCGGAGCCGAAGACCGAAAAGATGCCGAACTGCCCGACGCGGAAGGAGAATGCCTCGGCCCGTTTTTCGTCGCGAAAACGAATCCGCACCGACTTCACGTCGGCCGTGTGCTGGCGGACTTCGAGGACTTCCATCAGGTCGGGCTTGTAGACGTTCGTGTGGGTCGAGGTGGCGGTGCTCATGATGATGATTCCCTCGTTCCCACGCTTCGCGTGGAAACGCATCTTTCGGACGCTTCGCGTCGAGGGTGGTCTTTATTGATTCCGAGGTTAATTGTGGAACATTTCGTTACGTTTTGTCCCCGCGAACCGGGCTCCCGTTGGTCGCCCTCGTTCCGCAAGCAATGCAGGCCCCAATAGTTGTCAAGTTATTCTGGTTGTCGAATTGCTCTGGTTGCCAGACTGGCAGGTTTATACTTGTTCCTTGGATTTCGTCTGGATCCGATCCGTCGTCGTCGACCGTGCCGTAGTGGCGGCCGGTTGCGCCGACTTGGCGGCCGCTTCGATCAGCTTTTCGGTTTCGGCGGTCGAACGACGATCGGCCGGCGTCGCGTCCTCCGCGCGGCCGATCGTTTCGAGCACGGGGCGAATACCCAGCCCCACCGGGCAATTGCGCGAGCAGTTGCCACAGCCGGTGCAAAGCAGTTCACCAAACTTCTCCGGGTACACGGCGAACTTGTGGTTCACGCGTTGCCGTTGCCGCTGCCATTGAGTGTCGCGAGGATTGTGGCCCGAGGCGTGCATCGTGAACATGGTGAACTGGCAGGCGTCCCAATTGCGTGCCCGATGACCGCCCTTGGCGTTGCCCTCGTCGACGATGTCGAAGCAATGACACGTGGGGCAGGTGTAAGCACACGAGCCGCAACCGACGCAACGCAGCGAGGTGGTTTTCCAGCGAGGGTCTTCAAACCGCTCTCGCAGGAAGCCCTGGATCCGGTCGACCGTGAAGTGGCGTTTCGGGACTTCAGCGACCAGTGTCTTCAGCGGCTTGCCCGAGGCGGCGGCCGTCTCGACATGTCCGGCGACGAGTTGCTTGCCCTTGTCGGTCAAGCTACGGACTTCGTAACGTGTGGCCGCCGAGTCGGCAGTCTGGTTCGAAGCTTTGTCGAGAACGAAGAGCAGGGCGTCGGAGCCCCGGGTGGCGTCGGGCGCAAGGCCCAGCGACGTGCAGAAACAGTGCTCGTCGTGCGAGCTACATGCCAACGAGACCACGGTGGTCAGTGCACGGCGGCGCTGGAAAAAACCGTCGTCGTAGTCCCAGGCGAATACATGATCGAGCACCGGCAACGAAGCGGCGTCGCAGGGCCGCGCGGCCAGGATGATTTGCGGCGTGTTGAACGGTTGGGCATCGATCAACTCGACGTCCTTGCCCGTGCGACGGTAGCGGTAAAGCACCTCGTGTCGGGGAAAGAAGAACTCTTTGATCGAGTTGACTGGGTGGACGAAACCGTCGAGGACCAACTCGTCGGCCGACTTCAGCACGCGATACATGATGCGGCCGTCGTCGAGCTTTACGGGCCCAATTACCCGTTTGCCCGCGGCAATCCAGGCGTCAATCCGTTGGTTCAATAGGTCACGAGAGAGAATATCGCTCATTGGATAAAGCTTTCGTGGTCGTTTTCGGAGAACGTACCGATCAGCGGCTCGGCACCGCGCGTGGTACCGGCACAGAAGTCGAAGTTTTCGTCAGCGGCTCGGGCGAGGGACAGGTTCAGCAGGTCGAGTCGGATACCGGCCGGGCATGCCCGGGTGCACTGGCCGCAGCCCACACAGCGACCGGCCAGATGAAACGCCCGGGCGACGTGCCACGCCAGATTGCCTTTCACGGTGGCCGAGGTGTTGATTCGCGTGGGCCGATTTTTGTCGGCCACGCAGCGTTCGCAGTAGCACAATGGACAGACTTGGCGACAGGCGTAGCACTTTACGCAACGGGCGAACTGCTCCTGCCAATAGGCTTGGCGCTCTTCGTGCGACAGAGCCATCAAGCGGTCGAGTTCCGCGTAGCGTTCGTCTTTCGACGCCGCGTGGTCCACCTGGGTCTCGCCGAGGACGACATCGGCCGTGCTTGGCATATGAACGTCACATGTGTCACATCGCTCGGCCAGCGGTTGGGTCACGCCCGGGCAGGCCACGCCGATGACGACCATCGTTTGCCGGTCGATTTGCGACTCGTTTTCCAGTTGGATCAGCGTCTTTTCGTCGCAACCCTTCACGACGATGGCCGGCTTGCCCAGGGCGCGTACTTCCTTGCGGGAAAGATACGTAGTGAGGTTGGCGTAGCACCGATCGTTGAAGACGAGTTGGTCGACATCGTCGGCTTCGGTGATGAAGACCGGATGAGTGGCGCCGTCGACCGCCGATTGGCCATAGCCGATGACCACCTTTACGTCGCCCTGCTCGAGGAGCTCCCGGCACGTTTTGCGGAGTTGTTCGATCATGAGTTCGTCTCGCGTGCTTCGTCAAAAAGTCGATGGGGCCCGAGCTGTCGGGTCTTGCCGACGATGTCGGTGATGACCTGCTGCCACTTGTTGCCTTCGGCGGCCGAAATCCAGGTGAAGTGGACTCGACGGGTGTCGATGCCCACGGTTTCGAGCAGTTGGCGGAAGAGGATCCAGCGGCGTCGGGCGTGGTAGTTGCCCGAAGTGTAATGGCAGTCGCCCGGATGGCACCCCGAGACGAGCACCGCGTCGGCCCCAACCTCGAAGGCCTTCAGTACTAGGTTGAAGTCGATCCGGCCAGTGCAGGGAAGCCGCACTACCCGCACGTTGGCCGGGTATTCCAGACGGTTGGTGCCCGCTAAGTCGGCGCCCAAGTACGTACACCAGTTGCACACGTAGGCTACGATCATGGGTTCGAAGTTGTCGGTGGTTTGCTGTTCCGTGCTCATGCTTAAATAGACTTGCGTGATTCAAAGAAGATTGCAGCGGCTTGGAGCCACCTCACGAAGGGTGGTAGCGGATATGAACTATCCCCACGAATGCTCATATCGATTAAGACTCTCCACCTGGGCGTAAATCTGTTGTTCGCTGAAGCCCTCCAGATCGACACTCTTCGAGGGGCAAACGGCCACGCACGTGCCGCAACCGGCGCAGAGGCCCGGATTCACTCGGGCCGTGTGTTTGACGAGGTTGCCCTGGCGATCGCGAATCTCAGCACGCTCGATGGCCTGTTGCGGACAGGCCGCGGCACAGGCGAAGCAGGCCGCACACAGCCGCTCGTCGACCTGCGCCACTTCCGGCTCGCGCGTGAGTTGCTTGTGGCCGAACATGACCAACGTTTTGGCCGCCGCGGCCGACGCTTGGGCGACCGACTCGGGAATGTCTTTCGGGCCTTGGCATGTGCCGCAAACAAAAACTCCGGCCGTGTTCGTTTCGACAGGCCGGAGTTTGGGGTGCGATTCGCTCAGAAAGCCCACCTTGTCGTAGCCGATACTCAACGTTTGCGCGAGTCGTTCGACACCTTGCGCGGGTCGGATCGCCGAGGCCAGTACGACCATGTCGGCTTCGATTGTTACGGGCACGCCGGCCAGGGTGTCGGCCCCGCGGACGATCAGCTTGCCGCCCTCTTCGGTGATCTTCGACACCCGACCGCGATGGTACTTGGCCCCTTCCTGCTCGATCGCCCGGCGTACGAACTCGTCGTAGTTCTTGCCGCCCGCGCGAATGTCCATGTAGAACACGTGGGCATCGCACTCGTGGATCTTGTGCCGCAGGAGCATCGTGTGCTTGGCGGTGTACATGCAACAAATCTTCGAGCAGTAGGAGATTCCCTTGGCGTTGTCGCGGGAGCCGACGCAACTGATGAAGACCACCGTCTGGGGCACTTTGCCGTCGGAAGGGCGTTGGGGCAGGCCGCCCGTGGGGCCGGAAGCCGAAACAAGCCGCTCGAACTGTAGCGAGTCGATCACGTCGGGATACTTTCCGTAGCCGTATTCGCCGTAGCCGGAAAGATCGGCTGCCGCCTGATCCTTGGTGATCTTGTAGAGTTCGAAGCCGGTGGCCACGACGATGGCGCCGACCTCTTCGGTGACGAGTTGCTCTTTGTCGTCGAAGTTGATCGCTCCGGTTGGGCACTTCTTGGAGCAAACGCCACAGCGACCCTTTGTCAGACGCAGGCAGGCCGTCTCGTCGATCACAGGCCGAGCGGGCACGGCCTGGGGAAACGGCATGTAGATGGCCGTACGGTTACGCAGCCCGTAGTCGAACTCGCTGGGTGTCTTCTTCGAAGGACAAACTCCCAGGCACTCGCCGCAGCCGGTGCATTTATCCATGTCGACATAGCGGGCCTTCTTTCGGACCTTCACCTTAAAGTTGCCGATGTAGCCTTCGACCGACTGGACCTCGCTGTAGGTGTGCAGTGTGATGTTGGGGTGCTGGGCCACTTCGACCATTCGCGGCGTGAGGATACACTGCGAGCAGTCCAACGTGGGAAACGTTTCGGAGAGTCCTGCCATGCGGCCACCGATCGAAGGGTCGCGTTCGACGAGCACGACCTCGTACCCGGCGTTGGCGATGTCGAGCGCCGCCTGGATGCCGGTCACGCCGCCGCCGATGACCATGGCCCGTTTGGTCAACGGGATCTGGATGGGGTTCAGCGGATGGTTTTGCAGGACCTTGGCCACGGCCATGCGGATCAGGTCGATGGCCTTGGCCGTGGCCTGATCACGATTCGTGTGGACCCACGAGCACTGCTCGCGGATGTTGGCCATTTCGACCAGGTAAGGATTAATGCCCGAGTCGGCCGCCACCTTGCGAAACGTCTTTAAGTGCATGTGGGGCGAGCAGGAGGCTACCACGATCGCGTCCAGCCCATGCTCGGCGATGCTGTTGCGGATCAGGGTTTGTCCCGGCTCGGAGCAAATGTATTTATATTCGAGCGAGCAGCGCACGCCCGGCAGCTTGGCTACTTCTTGGGCGGCCGCCTCGACATCGACATGTCGGGCGATGTTCTCTCCGCACCAACAGATAAAAACGCCGACTCTAGCCATGGTTTTGGATTTATGATTTGGGATTTGGGATTTATGATTTGGGGGGCGAGGCTTGGTCGTTTGAGCGACCAAGGGCCTGCCGTAAGAATGTACGCAACTAGGTTGCTTCCACGACAACGAAATGGCGGTTGATTCCCAGCTCGCGGTGGTTCAGCCCCAGAGCCAGACCGACCAAGTCCGAGAGGTAATAAATCGGCAACCGATGTTGCACGCCGTGGCGACGTTCGATGGCCTCCTGTTTTAAGTCCAGGTTCGCGTGGCACATCGGGCAGGCCAGCACCAGGCAGTTGGCCCCGTGCCGTTCGGCATTGCTGAGGATCTTGTGCGACAGATCGGTTACCACCTGTTCGTTGGCTACCGTGGTGCCGGCTCCGCAGCATTCGGTCTTGTAGTTCCACTCGACTGGTTTTGCGCCCAATGCGGTCAGCAGCGTTTCCATCGACGAGGGATGCTCCGGATCGTCGAACTCGACAGCCTTCGGTGGCCGGGTCAGCAGGCAGCCGTAATAGCAGGCCGGCTGAAAATCGGCCAGCGGCTGCGTCGCCCGGGCTTTAATCGCATCGATTCCCACACGCTGGAAAACCTGGATTAAGTTGACGACGTTGGCCGAGCCTTCAATAGGCAATTCGACCGTTTCAGCCATTTCCTGGCGAAGCGCGTCGTCTTCGGCCATTGCCTTGCGGGCTTTCAGCAGCAGGGCCGAGCACATGGGACAGGGGGCCAACAGTTCGCCGAGTCCGTCGCGCTCGGCCAACGCCAGATTGCGCGCCGGCAACGCCACGGCCAGTTTGTGATTCAGACTGTGAGCCGCCGAAGCGCCACAGCAGATCCAGTCGTCGAGCTGGCGAAGCCGCACGCCCAACGCCTTCAGGCAGGCACGGACCGATGCTTCGTAGTCGTTCGATGTGCCATGCAACGCACAACCGGGATAGTAGCCGAAGTCCATGATGAGTAGTCTTCAGTTGTCAGTTTTCAGTAATCAGTTAATCACGTCAGAGGCGTGGTCGTTTCAGCGACCATGAGGGGTGCCGAACATCGTTCATGAGAAACCGTCGTCACAAGTTGTTGGCCCCACAGCGTTCAAAGATCCGGCGCACCACATCCCGATCGTGCACCCGGGCGCCGCGCAGCTTGAGTTTCCCCCGAGCGACCAATTGAGGGCCGAGTGTCGCGTCTTTCAACAACAAAGGCACGTTGAAGTCGGCGAAGAACGCCCGAGTCTTAAACGTGCCAATCAATTCCAGTTCGTCTACCCGCCCATTGCGTCGAACACTACTGAGGAACGCCTTGTGGAACAGGACCATACGCTGTTGACTCGACGCCGCATGGCCCTCCGCCAGCGAGTATTCCCGCAGGGCGTCCATCACTCCGGCACAATCAACCGACTGCGGACACCGCGCCGTACAGGTTTGGCAACTAACGCACTGCCAAACGGCCTCGCTTCGGGCGGCTCGCTCGGTGTGGCCCAGTTGAACCAAGCGGACCAACTGGTTGGGTTGCAGATCCATATGTTGGGCCATCGGGCAGCCTGCCGAACACTTGCCACACTGATAGCAGGCGCCCACATCGGGCATGCCAGGGATCGTGACCGATTGCGTTTCGACGGATAAGGACATGAAGAAGATCGTGGTTCGTGGTCAGTTTTTAGTGAAGCGAGGCGTGGCTGCTTCAGCAACCATGCAATGTGTCGTTTTCTATTGCTTCATCTCGGTGCGGATCATACGCTCTCGTGGAACGACCGAAGGCGGTGGGCGAAAACCCACCGCCATCGGGCAGTGTTTGCGACGCGGTACCGTTGCGATAGGGGAGGGGAGGCCGAGGCGCAGTGCAGGGACGTCACAAGGCAGAGGAATCCAGGAGCACTGTGATAATCCCCGGCCACCCCTAGGGTAGTTACACGTTGGACATTTCTTCGACGACATAGGTGGCCAGGGCTTCGACGGTTCGTTCGTCCAGGCCGGTCAGTCCGGCGTCGGTCGAAACCGGCTCGATGGCCAGTGTGGCTACTTTTTCGGCCGATTGATCGGGCACGTCGACGAACTCGCCCTTGGTGTCGTGGATTAACGAGCCGGGGATCCGATTGCCTTCGGCCGCTACAACTACGAACAATTGATCGCAACCCTTGGTGGTGGCCAATAGGTGGTCGGTATCGGCCGGATCGCTGCCCAACGACGTTTCGATGGGAAACAGCCGGTCGACTAGCTTTTGACGAATTCGCAGCCCCAGGCCTTGGTCGCGTTTGAGCAGACCGAACGGGGCGAACAGGGTGACGCGATGTCCGTTGCGGTTGGTGATGCGAATCGTGCTCAACGGCTGCGGTTCGCCCTTGACGGCCGGCTTGATCGGCGGCGCCGAAGGCTTCTCGCGGAACATCGAGTTGAGGATGTCGACGATCTCGTCGTCGGTAAACGCTTCGACCGCGTAGTAGGAAATTTTCCGCTGACGGTAGTCGGTTTCCCATTGCGAGTCGGGCGAGGCCAGAACGACCAGCCGCAGACTTGGTGCCGCCAGTTTCACTTGGGTAACCAATTCGGGGCCGTCTTCCTTCAACGACGCGGCGTCGACCAGCAGCACCGCGTTTTCTTCGATCGGCAGCAGCGACTCGAGCGCGTGGAGACTTGCGGCGGTTCGAACCTGGCAGCCCAACTCCTTCAGGCGTCCCACTTGCATTTCGGTCGTCGCGGGATCGGAGTTGACCAGCACGGTCGGGCGCGGCTTCAGACTGGGTGTCTTCGGCTCGGATCGGGTCGGAGCGATGCAGGCGATCCAACCCTCGGTGCATGGTGCCTTCCAGAGTAAGGAAGGATCTTCGGCCACCCGCGGGTTAACGGCGATCACCACGCCGGAGACGGGCGAGGGGGTACTGCGGCGGATTTCGCCGTCGGCCTTCAGCCCCAATAGCGGCAACCCTTCGTAAACGGCTTCGCCGATCTTCGGCAGCACCAGTTCTTCCTTGCAGTCGGGCGGAGACGGCGGCAACGTGGCGCCGACGCGAACCGAACCGTCGTGGCCTACACGCATCCACGACGAGTCGAGGAACAGCACGTCTTCGCCGACTGGTGTCCAACCTTGCGTGTCGGCCGACTCGGAGCCGTTGGTCGGCGAATCGTCGCCGATGAACTTGCGAACGGCTCGCGTGATTTCTTCGGGCGTGAACGGTTTGGTCACATAGTCGGAGGCTCCCAAACGTACGGCGGACGCCGCGTTGGGGATGCTCGGGTAGCCGGTCATCAAGATCACCGGCACCGATGGTTTGCTCGTGCGGAGTTGCTTGAGAAACTCCATGCCGTCCATCGTGGGCATCTTGATGTCCAGCAGGATGGCGGCGTAGTCCTTGGTCTTGGCCAAGTCGAGGCCCTCGTTGGCGTCGTGACTTTCCTCGACGTCAAAGCCTTGGCGGGAGAAGATCCGCCGGCAGCCCTCGCAGTACAGTTCTTCGTCGTCAACGACGAGCAGGCTCGGAGTGGCAAGCATGATTTGACTCCTGGCGAAACAATGAGTGGACAAGTATTGGCTGATGGCGGTTTTGCGAAGGCCGACGAGCCCGTGGAACCAGACGCATTTTGATGGTTCAGGTTTCGTGTGGCCGTCTTCGATCCGGAAACACCTTGGTCATCCTCGATCGTCCGTGAGCAACCCGTTGCCAGTTCGAGTGGCATCGTGGGGTTGCCGGTCGTGTTTGAGCCGAGTCGAAGGGGATGCAATCGCTGTGCCATTCTCGTCGTCCGAACCGAAAGAACCCACTTTCGTGGACGATATTTCGGTCGTAATATGTCGCGAGAAAACGATTTAGAATTTCTGTCCGCACCGGCTACAAAATCGGCGCGGCGCGTTCAGCCACGCGGGGGCGACAGAAATCGAAAGAAGCACCAAAGGGTGTCGAAAAGACAGAGGTCCGAAGACGGCTAGGCCCGACATGTCGCCATTCGCGGCAAACACGCCTCTATATGCGACTTTATACGTTGAATGAAATCGCAGACCGAATGGCCGTTGCCAGGGGAGTTCATTCAAATCGTACAGTAGGAATGGGGTGTCTTCGGCGAGAGTACACTGACTGTATTGAGTGATCAGTCAGTTTTCCGGCTGGGGCATGGTCGTTGAAGCGAACAGGCCTCGCTTTCAACTCTCAGGTGCCAATCCTAGTTTCCCTTCGAGCGCCCAACCTTTGACTTCGAACTCCCTACACCATTCGCTCGGCCGTGAGGCCGTATTTCCGCATCAGGGCGTGGAGGTTCGTGCGGCGCATGCCGATGTCGCGGGCCGTCTCGGTGACATTGCCGGCGCTTCGCTGCAAGGCTTCGACGAGATATCGGCGTTCGAGATCGCGGACGGCCCCATCGCGGATTTCCTGCTTCAATCGCTTGAAATCCTCCCATTCGTGCGGTAATTGGGTGATGGTGGGTTGCGACGGCGCTCCACGAACTTCCGACGGCAGATGCCGCAGTTCTACCCGATCCGCGTCGCACATAATGGCGATTCGTTCGACGATATTCCGCAATTCGCGGACGTTGCCGGGCCAACGATAGCTTTCCATAGCGGTCATGGCCTCGGGCGTGAAGCCTTTGATCTGCACGCCCACCTTGTCGGCAAAGCGTTCGATCATTGCGGTCACCAGCAGGGGGATGTCGCCTTCGCGTTCGCGCAGCGGTGGCAGGTCGACCGGTACGACGTTGAGCCGGTAGTAGAGGTCTTCGCGAAAATCGCCCGCCTGGACCATGTCGGGCAGGCCACGGTTGGTGGCGGCAATCAGGCGGATATCGACCTTGCGCTCCTCGGTGTCGCCCACCTTGCGCACCCGTTTGGTTTCCAGAACGCGGAGCAGTTTTCCCTGGGTTTCCATGCTCAGATTGGCCACTTCGTCGAGGAAAAGTGTGCCCTTGTGGGCGGCCTCAAAGAGTCCCAGCTTGGTAGCCACGGCCCCGGTAAACGAGCCCTTTTTGTGGCCGAACAGCTCGCTTTCCAGCAGCGACGGAGCCAGTGCGCTGCAGTCGCAGGCCAGCAGGGGGGACCCTTTGCGGAGGCTCAGTCGGTGGATGGCCTGGGCGATCATTTCCTTGCCCGTGCCGCTTTCGCCTGTGATGAGCACCGTGCCATCGGTTGGGGCCACTCGTTTGACAATGGCGAAAACGCGTTCCATCGCCCGACTTTCGCCCAGAATGCCCTCGAAACCCCGTTGCACCTCCAGTTCGCGACGCAGGGCTGCGTTCTCCCGGATCAATGCGGAGCGCTCGGAGACCTTGTTCATGACGAATCGCAATTCGTCGGGCGTAAAGGGTTTGCTGAGGTAATCGGCCGCCCCGAGTTTCATGGCCTCCACGGCCGTCTGGACCGTCGAGTGACCGGTCATGATGATCACCTCGGCCGAAACGCCGGCTGTTTTCAGACGCCGTAGCACTTCGAGCCCATCGAGCTTGGGCATCATCAGATCGATGAGCAGTATGTCGTAACTGCTTTTCATGGAAGCGGTTAGGCCATCTTCTGCGTCGTCGAAAACGTCCACCTCATGGCCGTCGCGAGCGAGTGCCCTTTGGCAGCTAACGCCCAGGGCGCGTTCGTCGTCGATTACCGCGACGCGCTGGCGCAGGGGGGAAGAGTCGGGGGCGGGGGCCGATTGGGTCATTGGCAGTCGAGGCCTTGGTGGTTTTCATGGCCGATGATTTGCGGCCCATACAGTGTACAAAGAAATCGTACACTCAAGAGCCTGTTCCCGCAAGCAGCAGTACGGGAAATTTGTGCAAGCAGGTTGTTTGGGCGAACGGCGTAAAGAGACCATCGGGGGAGCGGAAGTCCGGGCATTTCAGCCATTTCCGCAGGCAAATCAAAAGGGGGTGATGCTGGCGACCCGATGGCCGGCCCGACCGCGTTGTCACGCTCCCGAGGGGAGGGTGGTAGCATTTGTGCGAAATGGCACACCCTTTGCGTCAAAGCCCGGCGACGGCATCTGCCTGGAATTTCCCTATGGTCCAGCAATGTCGGTATTCAGCGATGTTAGGACCTCAGCAGTCTCAGGACCCAGTCCCGAGAGTTCACGACCCTCAAGAAACCGTAGTAGTCCAAAGCGATGACTCCAAGTACGACAACCGATACGCCCGGTGTTCAAGTGGTCGATACGTCTTCGACCAAGGCTTCAGCCTCTTTCGACGAGATCTTCGACCGGTATCCCGAGGCCAAGCGGGACGCGCTGATTCCCATTCTTCAGGAGATCCAAGAGCGGCAAGGGTATCTGTCGCGTGAGGCGGTGGTCGAGGTCGGCAAGCGGCTGGGTTTGCCCACGAGCAAGATTTTCGGTGTGGCCACCTTCTACAACCAGTTTCGCTTTCAGCCGCAGGGCCGGTTCCACATTCAGGTGTGCCGCGGCACGGCGTGCCACGTGAAGGGTTCGGCCGCAGTGCTCGACGCCCTGAAGCGAGAGCTGAACGTCGAGGCGGGGCAAACGACTCGCGACGGGCTCTTCAGCCTGGAAGTGGTCGCCTGCATTGGTGCCTGTGGTTTGGCTCCGGTGATCAGTGTCAACGGGGAGTTTCATGCGGGAGTCACGACGCAGATGATCGCCAAGATCGTCAAGCAGTATCGGGAGAAGAGCGGGGAAGCTAGAGACTAGGGACTAGAGGCGAGCGAATTGGAGTGGCTGGCTTGGAGTGTCGGGTGCCACGGGCAGCTTGTATGCCCGTGTTCGGCACTGGCTGACAAGCAGCCAGTGGCACCCCGTGATGAATCTCGGTAGAGAAAAGAGATAGGCCGCTGAGAGGGCTGGGACATGCATGCACAATCCGCGCAAATCATCGAACAAGAGACGAAGAACGAAATGAACGTGGGATTGAAAGACACGCCGATGGGTTGTGGTCTGGAGTTGCTCGACTGGGTGTCTGGCGACGGCCGTGGGGATACCGGTTCCGACGATTCCGATCGGTTCGAACAGCGGATCGCCGAAATCCGGCGCGACCGCCTCGTGCGGCCGGCGATCTTTGTTGGTACAGGCACGTGTGGGCTGGGGGCTGGGGCTCGCCACACGGTCAGTGCCATCCAACAGTATCTTCAGGAAAAGGAAATCGACGCCGAAGTAGTCGAAGTCGGCTGCATCGGGTTCTGCTCGGCGGAACCACTGGTCGATATCCAGTTGCCCTCGCGGACGCGAGTTTCCTTCAAAGGCATCACCAAAGACAAGGTCGAATCGCTGCTCGACAGCCTGTTTGTCGGCAACGTGCCTGTGGAGATGGCCGTAGGGCAGCATCGCCACGAAGGGTTGGAGGCCTGGCCCGACGTTCCCTTTATCGACGAACACCCGTTCTTCGCGCCGCAAACGCGTTGGGTGTTGAAGAACTGTGGATTGATCGACCCGGCCGAGATCGACGAGTACATCACCCAGGGTGGTTATGCTGCCTTGTCGAAGGCCCTGAAAGGAATGAGTCCGGAGGAAGTTTGTGATACGGTCGAAACCAGCGGACTGCGGGGACGTGGTGGCGGTGGATTTCCGGCGGGTCGCAAGTGGAAGTTCGCCCAACAGCGTCCGGCCGACCAGAAGTATCTAATCTGCAACGCCGACGAGGGCGACCCCGGAGCGTTCATGGATCGGGCCGTGATCGAGGGCGATCCGCACCGGCTGGTCGAAGGAATGGCCCTGGCCGCCTACGCCATTGGGGCCAGCAAGGCCTATGTTTACATTCGGGCCGAATACCCGTTGGCGATCGAACGCCTTCGCCAGGCGATTGCTCAGGCCGAGGCCTATGGGCTGTTGGGCGAGAACATTCTCGGGACGCCGTTCAGCCTGAAACTGATCATCAAGATGGGGGCCGGAGCGTTTGTCTGCGGAGAAGAGACGGCCTTGATCCACAGTATCGAGGGCAAACGTGGCATGCCGCGTCCTCGGCCGCCGTTCCCAGCCGTTAGCGGTTTGTTCGGCAAGCCGACGGTGATCAACAACGTCGAAACCCTGGCCAACCTGCCGGGAATCGTCGACAAGGGGGCCGACTGGTTTTGCAGTTTGGGAACCGAGTCGAGTAAGGGCACGAAGGTCTTCGCCCTGTCGGGCAAAGTTTCGCGAACCGGTTTGGTCGAAGTGGCCATGGGCACCACCATGCGTCAGATCGTGTTCGACGCGGGCGGTGGGGTGCCCAACGGCAAGGCCTACAAGGCCGTGCAGATTGGCGGACCTTCGGGCGGGTGTATTCCCGAACAGCACTTGGACATTGACGTCGACTACGAGTCGTTGAAGACCGTAGGCGCGATGATGGGCTCCGGCGGCCTGGTTGTGATGGACGAAGATACCTGTATGGTCGACGTGGCCAAGTTCTTCATGGACTTCATCCAGCGGGAAAGCTGTGGCAAGTGTATTCCGTGTCGCGAGGGCACCCGGCGCATGCTGGAGATTCTCCAACGAATTACCCGGGGACGGCGTAACGAGTCGGGGGTCGACGCCCTGGAGCGTTTCCATAGCGTGTTGCATCTGAAGCAACTGGCCGAGACGATTCGCGACACGAGCTTGTGTGGCCTGGGGCAAACGGCTCCGAATCCCGTGCTCAGCACGTTGCGATGGTTCCGCGACGAGTACGAAGCCCATATCTACGAGCGGCGTTGTCCGGCCAGCGCGTGCAACGAGTTGATCACCTACCGGATCGATACCGAGAAGTGCAAGGGTTGCACGCTGTGTGCGAAGAAGTGTCCGGCAGAGGCGATCGTGGGTGCCGCAAAAAAAGCGCACTACATCGTGGAAGACAAATGCATCGGCTGCGGTGCTTGTATGGATGCCTGCCGGTTTGACGCGGTGGAGAAGGTGTAGGAGGGAGTTGGAGTAGGGAGTGAGGAGTAAACGAGTGTTCTCGTTCCCACGCTTTGCGTGGGAACGCATGTGTCGCCGCTTTGTGGTGTAGGGGCTGGAAAAACTGTCCCGTGCCCTCACCCCGGCCCCTCTCCCACAGGGAGAGGGGAGGAATTGGAAACGTCTTTTTTGATACTGCAACATAGGCCCGAGAAGCCCATGATTACGATTGAAGTCAACGGTCGGCCGGTTGAGGCCCAGCAGAACGAGATGCTGCTTGCCACTTTGCGGCGTGCGGGCCTGAAGATCCCCACGCTGTGTCACATCGATGGTTTGCCGCCCAGCGGCGCCTGTCGCATGTGCGTGGTCGAGGTCGAGGGCCAGCGCAATTTGGTCCCCAGTTGTGCCTTTCCTGTCTACGAAGGCATGAAAGTCCAAACGCATTCTCCACGAGCCGTGGAAGCGCGAAAGACGATCATCGAACTGCTTTTGGCCGACCATCCCGACGACTGCCTGTATTGTGCCCGCAATGGCAATTGCGAGCTGCAAAGCCTGGCCGAGGAGTTGGGCGTACGGCGTCGACGGTTCGCCGGCGAGAAATCGCCGCACCGGTTGGATACTTCGAGCCCGTCGATCCTTCGGGATCCATCCAAGTGCATCCTCTGCGGCAAGTGCGTGCGGGTGTGTGAAGAGATCCAGTCGGTTTCGGCGATCGACTTCGTCGGACGCGGTTCGACGGCCAAGGTGGGAGCGGCCTTCGACGAAGGATTGAACATATCGAGTTGTGTTAATTGTGGGCAATGCACCGTGGTGTGTCCGACGGGTGCGTTGACGGCCGCGAGTCAGGTCGACGAGGTGCTGGCCGCATTGGCCGATCCCGAGAAATACGTCGTCGTGCAGCATGCTCCCAGCGTGTCGGTGAGCTTGGGCGAAGAGTTTGGCTTGCCCGAGGGAACCGATGTCGACGGCACCATGACTGCGGCTTTCCGGCGGTTGGGATTCGAGCGGGTGTTCGACACGGGCTTTTCGGCCGACTTGACGATCATGGAAGAGGGCTCGGAGCTGTTGCACCGCCTGAAGCATGGCGGGCGATTCCCGATGATGACGAGTTGTTCGCCCGGCTGGATTAAATTCGTCGAGACATTCTATCCTGAGTTCGTGGAGAATCTTTCTACGTGCAAGAGTCCGCAGCAGATGCTCGGTGCTGTTATTAAAAGCTACTTTGCTGAACAACAGGGGCTGGATCCAGAGAAGATCTACAGCGTGAGCGTGATGCCTTGCACGGCGAAGAAGTTTGAGGCCGAACGGCCGGAGATGGGCAATCGAGGCACGCCCGACATCGACGCCGTATTGACCACCCGCGAGCTGGCCGAATTGATTCGCCGCCGGGGGATCGACCTGCGGCGGTTGGAACCCGAGACGGCCGATACGCCGTTCGGCGAGCGGACCACTGCAGGCAAACTGTTTGGCGCCACCGGTGGGGTTATGGAAGCGGCCATCCGTTCGGCCTATTACCTTGTCACCGGTGAGGAACTTGGTACGCTGGAGGTAGAAGCGGTCCGCGGGCTAGAGGGTGTAAAGGAAGCCGCTGTAACGGTTAACGGCACCGAGCTTCGGGTTGCCGTGGTCAGCGGGCTGGGCAATGCCCGGCAGTTGTTGGATCAGATTCGCCGAGGCGAAAAGGACCTACACTTCATTGAGGTGATGACCTGTCCTGGCGGCTGCATCAGCGGCGGTGGGCAGCCCATTAATGCTTCACCCGAGGCCGTCCGCGCACGGATGCAACGACTCTACACGATCGACCACGATGAGCCGGTTCGTACCTCGCACAGCAATAAGGCGGTCCAGCGTCTCTACGAGGAATTTCTCGGCGAACCGTTGGGCGAACGGAGCCACCACTTGTTGCACACGCGATACGCCGTTCGGGAAGTGTTGACGTAGAGGCTAGAAGCTAGAGGTTAGGGACGAGAGACGAGGGATTTGCACCATGCAAAGCCGCGACCGGTGGTCGCGGGGACCAACGCAAGGCCATTGGTTAATGACTTGGGATTAGGGACTTACTCCCGAGGCGTGCTCGCTTCAGCGACCACGAATCCACCCTGATATGAGCGGACAATACATTATCACCGTTCGAGAACGCTGCCGCATGTGCTACACATGCGTGCGGGAGTGTCCGGCTAAAGCGATTCGTATTAACGAAGGTCAGGCCGAAGTCATCGCCGAGCGGTGCATCTGCTGTGGCAACTGCGTACGCGTATGCTCGCAAGAGGCCAAGCAGGTGTGTAGCACGGTGGAAGTGGTTCAACAGTTGCTTGCTTCGGACGCCAAAGTGGCCGTTTGCGTGGCGCCGAGTTTCCCGGCCGAGTTTCCGGAAATCGACTATCGCCAACTGGTCGGAATGCTTCGGGCCTTGGGCTTCGACTACGTCCAGGAGGTGTCGTTCGGAGCCGACTTGGTTGCCCAACGCTACCGTGCGTTGCTGGCCGGGTTGGACGGACACCGTTGCATCTCGACGAGTTGCCCGGCCATCGTCGGTTTTGTCGAGCGGTACTATCCGGAGTTGGTGTCCTCGTTGGCGCCCATTGTTTCGCCGATGGTGGCCATCGCCCGAGTGATACATAAGTTGCACGGCGACGACACCCGCGTGGTGTTTGTCGGACCGTGCATTGCCAAGAAGGTGGAGTCGGACAGCCGGCATTTGCCGGGCGAGATCGACGACGTGCTCACGTTTATCGAGCTTCGGCAGATGTTCGGTGATGCGGGGATTGGACCCGAAGGAGTCGAGCCGAGCGAGTTCGATCCGCCGCATGGTGGTAGCGGGGCGTTGTATCCGCTTACCCGGGGTGCGCTGCAAGCGGCCGATATCCAGGAAGACCTGATGACCGGCGAAGTCGTCTCCACGCAGGGACGTACCCATGTGGTCGAAGCCATTCGCGAGTTTGCCAGCGGCGACCTGGGGTCGAAGCTGCTCGAAGCGTTGTGTTGCGAAGGCTGCATCATGGGCGCGGGAATTACGAGTGAGTTGCCGCTGTTCAATCGGCGTCGTCGCGTGCGGGAGTTTGTCAGCCAGCGGATGGACCAACTCGATCTGACCCAATGGCAGCAGGATGTGCAACGGTTTGCAGAACTCGACATGAGTCGGAAGTTCACCCCCAACGATCAACGAGTTCCTGCGCCGCAAGATCCGCAGCTCGTGGAAATAATGCATCGGATGGGCAAGTTCAAAATCGAAGACGAACTGAACTGCGGTGCTTGCGGTTACGACACCTGCCGGGAACACGCGGTGGCCATCTATAAGGGGTTGGCCGAGAGCGAGATGTGCTTGCCGTATACCATCGAGCAACTGCGGTCGACCTTGGGCGAGTTGGAGTTTTCGCACCGCGAACTGGCCACGGCTCAGGAGGCCCTGGTGCAGTCGGAGAAACTAGCCAGTATGGGGCAGTTGGCGGCCGGGATTGCGCACGAGGTGAATAACCCCCTGGGCGTTGTGTTGATGTATGCCCATCTGTTGCTGGACGAATGCAATGACGACGTTCCTTTGCGGGAAGACCTGCGGATGATCGTCGAGCAGGCCGACCGATGCAAAAAGATCGTGGGCGGATTGCTCGACTTCGCCCGGCAGAACAAAGTGGATCGTCGGAAGACCGACATCTGTGAGTTGATCCAAACGAGTATCCACGCATGTGCGATGCTCGATGCGATCGAGGTGAATACCGAGCACGATCTGCAGGACCCGATCCTGGAGGTCGATGCCGATCAGATCTTGCAGGTGCTGATCAACTTGATCAACAACGCCATAGCGGCGATGCCCGAGGGCGGAAAACTTACGCTGGCCGCCACCGGCGACGAGGACGAGGTGAAAGTCCGCGTGACCGACAGCGGCGTGGGAATCTCCAAGGAAAACCTCAAAAAGATTTTCGAGCCCTTCTTCACTACGAAGAAATTGGGTAAAGGGACCGGGTTAGGGTTGTCGGTGATTTACGGCATCCTCAAAATGCATAGCGGAAGTATCTCCGTCGAGTCGAACGCCGATCCGAGCGCCGGCCCCACGGGAACCACGTTTACGGTAACCATTCCGCGAAAAGGATAAAGGAAGAACAAGGAATATTCTCATGAATGAGTCTGGCTGCCATTGCGGGTGCAACTGTGAGAAGTCGACGTCTGCCGCGACAAGTGTGGAGTCGGCTGAGAAAAATCGGGCAACGGTCCTTGTAGTCGACGACGACCCCGATTTCCTGATTCAACAGCGCCACTATCTGGAAGCGGCCGGCTATCAAGTCGTGGCTGCCGAAGGCGAGACCGAGGCCGAAAAGGTGCTCACCGAGGTTACGCCCGACCTGGTGGTCGTCGACTTGATGATGGAACAGGCTGACGGCGGATTCTCGCTGTCGCATGCTATCCGCAAGCAGCACCCCACGATGCCGATCATCATGGTAAGCTCGGTCAATAACGAGACGGGCTTGGGCTTCGAAACATCGAGCGAAGGGGCCAAGAGTTGGATCAAGGCCGACGTGCTGCTCTCGAAGCCCATTCGCTTCGAACAATTGCAGCACGAGATCGATCGACTGTTGGGAAAGGGCTAGAGGCCGCTTGCGGCTTCGCCTTTTTCGATAATACAAAACAGACAACTGCTAACGCATCAGCAGGACAATGGAAACGATTCGGATTCTGGTTACCGACGACGAAATCGGCATGCGTTACGGCGTGATGCGCGCGATGCGCAACTTCACCGTACACGTACCCGACGTGGAAGAGGAGGTCGGTTTCGAGGTGGATCAGGCCGAGACGGGCGAGGAGGCGGTCGAGAAGATTCGCAAGCAGCCGCCCGACATCCTCCTACTCGACCATCGCATGCCCGGCATGAGCGGTATGGACGTGCTCGACCATCTTTCCGAGATGGGGGCCGAGACGCTCACGATCATGATTACCGCCTACGCCTCGATCGCCAACGCGGTGGCGGCCACTAAGCGCGGAGCCTACGACTTTTTGGCGAAGCCTTTTACGCCCGAGGAGCTGAAAACTACGATCCGCAAAGCGGCCACCCGACTGGTGTTGGCCAAACGCACCCGCAAGCTCGAAGAAGAACGCCGCCAGGTGCGTTTCGAGTTGATTCGCGTGCTGGGCCACGAACTGAAGGCGCCGTTGAATGCCATTGAGGGTTACCTGCACCTGATCAAGGAGCAGCCCGACGCCGAAAGACTGGCCCTTTATGTGAGCCGAAGCCTGTTTCGCGTGTCGGGAATGCGAAAGCTGATCGAGGATCTGCTCGACATGACGCAGATTGAGTCGGGACATAAAAATCGCCACTTAACGTCGGTCGATGTGCGTGAGGTCACCCAGCAGGCGATCGAAACCTGGAAGCTCGACGCCGATTCTCGCGAAATCAAAATCGTGCTGCACAGCGACGACGACGTGTTGATGACAGCCGATCGCGGCGAGATCGAGATGCTGCTGAACAATCTGCTCTCGAATGCCGTGAAATACAATCGGGCAGGCGGCGAGGTGACCATCCGACTGGCCAAGCAGGATTCGGTGGTTTCGATCGCCGTGACCGACACGGGCATTGGGATCAGCGATTCGGAACGATCGCGGCTGTTCAAGGAGTTTGTGCGGATTCGCAATGGCAAGACACGTGACATTCCCGGCAGCGGATTGGGGCTTTCGATCGTCAAGAAACTGGCCGCCTTGTACGAAGGCGAGGTGACCATCGAAAGCACGCCCGACGCGGGCAGTACGTTTGCTGTCAGCCTGAAAGATACGGCCCTCTCCTGGAGTGAGCCAGACGAGGCCTACTTGACGGGGTGAGCCGTTTCCCGCTGCTTCGTGGTCGCCAAGCGACCACGTCTCGAAGACAACATGAAATGACCGCAGTCGGCTCGCAACAGATAACGAAATACTGATAATGCATTACTGATAACTGACGGCTTACAACTAACAACTCTCCATTATCGGGTCCTGCATTGCTTGTGGAACGAGGGCGACCAACGGGAGCCCGGTCTCCCGGGACAGGACGCAAGGAAGTGTTCCACAATCAACCACGGAACCAATAATACAGACCACGCTCCAATCATGTCCATTACCAACGCCTATCAACGTCTGAGCGACAGTGGATACGACTTCATCGATGAAGCGTCGCTACACTCGTTGTTGGGGTTGCCTCCCGAGACGGCCGAGGTCCGCGATGTCATTGCCAAGAGCCTCGAGAAGCAACCGTTGGGCGTTCACGAAACGGCCGTTCTGCTCAACGCGGCCTATCCGGAGCAGATCGAAGCGATCTACGATGCGGCCCGGCAGCTTAAACGCGATGTCTACGGCAACCGGATCGTGTTGTTTGCCCCACTGTACATTGGCAACGAATGTATCAACGACTGTCGCTACTGTGCGTTTCGGCGGTCGAACGACGAGGTGATCCGTCGCACACTGAGTTCTGCCGAGATAACCCAACAGGTCGAAGCCCTGTTGAGTCGAGGGCACAAGCGGTCGATTCTCGTCTATGGCGAGCATCCGCGCTACAATGCTGAGTTCATTGCCGAATCGGTTCGCCAGGTATACGCCGTCGGTGGGCCGGGCCATGGGATGCGACGAGTGAATATCAACGCTGCCCCGATGGACCACGAGGGCTATGCCACGGTTAAAGCTGCGGGCATCGGCACCTATCAGATCTTCCAGGAGACGTACCACCACGAGACCTACGGCCGAGTGCATCCCGGCAATACTCGCAAGGGCGATTACCTTTGGCGGCTCGACGGTTTGGCCCGGGCGATGGAAGCCGGTTGCGACGACGTGGGTATCGGTGCGTTGTTTGGGCTGTACGACTGGCGATTCGAGGTGCTCGCCATGGTGGCCCACGCCTTGCACTTGCAGAAACACTATCGCGTGGGACCGCACACGATCAGCTTCCCGCGCCTGCGGCCCGCTTGCGGTGGTGTGGAAGTCGACAACAACTGGTTGGTGTCCGACGAAGAGTTCAAACGCTTGGTAGCCATCTTGCGGTTGTCGGTGCCCTACACGGGTTTAATTCTCACTGCCCGAGAGCCGGCTGCATTGCGGCGCGAGATCATGGCTTTTGGTATATCTCAGATCGATGCCGGAAGCCGTATTGAATTGGGTGGTTATACGGAAGTCGGCGATGCCCAAGTGACCCAGCGCGAGCAGTTCGAGTTGGGCGATATCCGCTCGCTTGACGAGGTGATGGGCGAGTTGATCACCGACGGCTATCTGCCGAGTTTCTGTACGGCCTGTTATCGCTTGGGACGAACGGGCGAGCACTTCATGGAGTTTGCTATCCCGGGTTTCATCCAAGACTTCTGCACTCCCAATGCGTTGACCACTTTGACAGAATATTTAGTCGATTATGCGTCATCGGAAACCCAGGTCGCGGGCAGGAGGCTCATTGAGCAAGAACTGGTGAAACTACCGGCCAGCGACCGTAAAACGGTACTGATGGAGCGGTTGCGACGAATCGAACAAACCGAGGAGCGTGACCTATACTTTTAGGATTGATCATTCCGGCTGGTGGGGTTGTCGCGGTGAACTGTGCGACACTTTGCCGGTTGACATATGAGAGGTGTCCAACGCGACTCGAATAACGAACGTGGGTATGGCACCCGCATATTTCACGTGTGACGATAACCTGATTCTGCGAAGCGGAGCTTCGCTCAAGATGGGTTTGCAGGCTGGAGCTTGGAAACCAGAAAAAATGAAGTACTGATATTTTGTGGGAAGGGAATCGTCCCCACTTGACCTGTACTGCCTGGAAAGGCCAAACTAGACGAACCTCCAAATCGGTCGACTCACTTCGCCGTAAATTTCCTACCGCCGCGCGGCCTATTGGTGAGTCGGCTTCACACCTACAACACAAAACCGACGTCGTGCCAGATTGTTACTGTGGCCAAGGGTTTCTGCCTCATACGGCAGCATGTCCGGCAGCCGGCAGTCCCGCCGCCTAAAGGCACGGCCCGAGGATGGTGTAGCCTATGGTTAAGATCACGATCCGCAAAGGTCTAGACCTGCCGATCGCGGGTGCTCCCTGTTGTGAACCTGCTGCGGCCGAGATCGGTTCTCCACCGATCGAGAGACCACTGATCGATTCGGGACCGGCCGTTCGGCAAGTCGGCATTGTAGGGCCCGACTACGTTGGCATGAAACCTACCATGGCCGTTGAAGTGGGCCAGCAGGTGAAGCTTGGCCAGTTGCTGTTTACCGACAAAAAGACGCCCGGTGTCCGCTACACGTCGCCGGGGACCGGTCAGGTGGTAGCGATCAACCGTGGGGAAAAACGGGCCTTGCTCTCCGTGGTGATCGAGTTGGCGGCTGACGAGCACGACGTCGAAACGTTTACTGCCTACGAAGAGCGCGAGCTTGAGTCGCTCGAGCGCAATGCGGTGGTCGATAACTTGGTGAACTCCGGCCTGTGGACCGCGCTGAGGACTCGCCCGTTCAGCAGAGTGCCGTTTCCCGAACAGTCGCCCCATTCGATCTTTGTAACGGCCATCGACACCAATCCCTTGGCCGGGGCCGTGGCGCCGGTAATCGCCGAGCGCAGCGAAGACTTTCTTTCCGGACTGAAAGTCCTTTCGCGACTTACCGACGGCGCGGTCTTTCTGTGCAAAGCACCGGACGACGAAATACCGGGCGACGAATTGGACCGGGTCGAAACGGCCATGTTCGAAGGTCCGCATCCGGCGGGCTTGCCGGGGACCCACATCCACTTCCTCGATCCGGTCGGCCGCAATAAGACCGTCTGGTACGTCAACTACCAGGACGTGATCGCCATGGGCCACCTGTTCGTTGCCGGCCGGCTCGATACCCAGCGGGTGATTGCCCTGGCCGGGCCATCGGTCGAGAAACCGCGTCTGGTTCGTACGCGGCTCGGTGCTCGATTGGCCGATCTGATCGCCGGCGAATTAAAAAACGATCGACGCAACGCCGGCCCACATCGCGTGATTTCCGGTTCCGTGTTGTCCGGGCGTGAGGCGGTTGGCGAAGCGCTCGATTTTCTCGGCCGTTATCACCTGCAAGTGTCGGTTTTGCCCGAGGGCGGCAAGCGGCAATTGTTCGGCTGGACCTGGCCGGGCACGCGGCGCTATTCGGTGAAGAAGCTGTTTGCCGCGGGGTTTTTACCGGGCGTGCGGTGCCGTTTTACGACCGATGCCCACGGCAGCCATCGCGCCATCGTGCCGATCGACAGCTACGAACGGGTGATGCCGCTGGATATCTTGCCCACGTTTTTGTTGAAAGCCCTGGCCACCGCCGACTTGGAGCAGGCCGAAGCCCTGGGATGCCTGGAACTGGACGAAGAGGACTTGGCCCTGTGTACGTTTGTGTGTCCCGGTAAGGGCGACTACGGCCCAATGCTTCGCCGGATGCTTCAGACGATCGAAAAGGAAGGCTGATGCGACCACTCCGCTATATCCTCGATCGCGTCGGAAAACCCTTTGAAAAGGGCGGAAAGCTCGAAAAGCTTTATCCCTTTTACGAGGTGATCGACACGTTCTTCTACACGCCCAAGACGCTCACGTCCGGCGGTTGCCACGTGCGCGACGCCATCGACTTCAAACGGATGATGAGTGCCGTGCTGGTCGCCCTGCTGCCGTGTGTGTTGATGGCCATGTACAACACGGGCTATCAGGCCTTCACGGCCATGGGCACGATGGGCGTCGACCAGTTGACCGGCTGGCACGGCCAAGTGCTCGAACTGCTGCACTTAGGCGCCGATCCGCACAACATCCTCGCTTGCCTGGTCTTTGGTGCCCTGTACTTCGTGCCCATCTACGCCGTGTGCATGGTCACGGGCATTGTGATCGAAATTGTGTTTGCGGTGGTTCGCGGCCACGAAGTGAACGAAGGATTTTTCGTAACCGGTCTGCTGCTGCCGCTGACCTTGCCGCCGACGATTCCCTGGTGGCAGGTGGCCATGGGGACGGCGTTCGGCGTGATTGTGGGCAAGGAAGTGTTTGGTGGCACGGGCCGCAATTTCCTCAACCCGGCCCTGACCGCCCGGGCGTTTCTGTTCTTCGCCTACCCGGCCGAGATTTCTGGCAACGCCGTGTGGACGGCGGTCGACGGGTTCACCGGGGCTACGCCGCTGTCGCTGGCTGCTTCCGACGGCATGAGCGCCGTGACGAGCCAGATTTCCTGGTGGCAGGCATTTTTCGGTACTATTCCCGGTTCGATGGGCGAGACCTCGGCTGCCGCCTGTTTGCTGGGGGCCGTCATGCTGTGGATCTTTGGGGTGGCCTCCTGGCGGATCATGGTGAGTATGCTGCTGGGGGCGATTGCACTTTCCAGCGTGTTCTATGTGAGTGGAAGCACAACGAACCCGATGTTCGGGATGCCGCCGGAATGGCACCTTGTGCTCGGCGGGTTTGCCTTCGGTCTGGTCTTTATGGCCACCGACCCCGTGACGGCCGCCATCACTGAGACGGGCCAATGGCTCTATGGCGGACTGGTTGGGGCCATGGTGATCTTGATTCGCGTGGTCAACCCGGCTTTCCCGGAAGGGACCATGTTGGCCATCCTCTTCGGCAACGTGTGTGCTCCATTGATCGACTACTACGTGGTTCGGGCGAACATTCGAAGGAGGGCCTTACGCCATGGCTGAAACTCTGTTGCAGAACGACCCGCAAATTGTCCCGCAGACGGAAATCGAAGAGCGTATCTCGCAGCCGGAAGCCGTGGCGCCTGCCAAGAGTGCATCGCCCGGCGTCAAACGAGACGGCGTGGGCAAAACGCTAGGCGTCGCTTTGGCGGTGTGTTTTATTTGTTCCTTGGTGGTTTCCAGCGCGGCCGTCGCTTTGCGTCCTTTGCAGGAAGCCAACAAAACGCTCGACATGCGACGCAATATCCTCTTGGCCGCTGGGTTGTTGACCGAGGGTGAGCAGGCCAATGTCGACGAGCTGTTCAAGAAGATCGAACCGAAGGTCGTCGATCTCGCCTCAGGGCAATTCATCACCGAGGTGACGCCGGAAGAGTTCGATGCTCGCAAAGCGGCCAAAGACCCGCAGCAGAGCATCACACTGACGGCTGGCGACGATATCGCGGGTATCAAACGCCGGGCGAACTACTGTATCGTCTACCTGTTGAAAGACGGCGATCGACTGAAGCGAGTCGTGTTGCCCGTGCATGGTAAGGGACTCTGGTCGACAATGTACGGTTTGCTGGCGCTGGATGCCGACCTGAAAACGGTTCGCAGCTTTGGGTTTTACGAGCAGGCCGAAACGCCGGGCCTGGGCGGCGAAGTCGACAATCCCAGTTGGAAGGCCCAGTGGAACGGCAAGCGGGCCTTCGACGACGACGGCACGCCCGATATTCGCGTGATTAAGGGCACGGTGAACCCCGAGTCGCCCGAGGCCGCGCACGAGGTCGACGGGCTGGCCGGTGCTACGATCACTGGCCGCGGCGTCGAACACCTGCTTCGGTTCTGGCTCGGCGAGGAAGGCTACGGGCCGTTGTTGGAGAATCTGCGAGAGGGGAGCTAGGGAAGGGGCTAGGGACTAGGTGCTAGGGGCTAGAGATTGGGGAAGGGAACTGAAAACGGAGAACTGAGACCAAAAACGTAGCCCCGAAGGGGCGTCAGGAAGGAAGGACTTTGGGTGCCATGCCCACGCTTGCGTGGGCATGCACCCTGCATCCCGGGCGACACCCGGACCTCGGTTCTTCCGACTTTTTGAAATAGCCTAAGCGAGAACGATCATGGCGAAAGCCCGACAGGCATTATTCGATCCGATTTTCAAGAACAACCCCATCGCCGTGCAGGTGTTGGGCATCTGTTCGGCCCTGGCGGTGACCACCAAGCTGGAAACCACGATCACCATGTGCTTGGCGGTGATCTTCGTGCTCACGCTGTCGAACTTCTCGATCAGCCTGATCCGCAACATCACGCCGTCGAGCATCCGCATGATCGTGCAAATGACGATCATTGCTTCGCTGGTGATAGTCGTCGACCAGTTCCTCAAAGCCTTTGCCTACGACATCAGCAAGCAGCTTTCGGTGTTCGTGGGCCTGATCATAACAAACTGCATCATCATGGGTCGGGCCGAGGCTTACGCCATGAAAAACGGCCCGAGCCTTAGCGTGCTGGACGGCCTGGGCAACGGCATCGGCTATAGCGTGGTGCTGTTGGCCGTGGGCACCGTCCGCGAATTGTTCGGTTCCGGCACACTGCTCGGCTTCACGATCCTTCCGCTAACGACCGAGGGCGGATGGTACGAAGCCAACGGCTTGGCCCTGCTATCGCCCAGTGCGTTCTTCCTGATCGGCTTCTTCATCTGGGGTATGCGAACCTGGAATAAGGAACTGGTTGAGAGAGAAGGATGACGGACGAAGCCGCAAGCGGCACTGACACTTGATAACTGACACCTGACAACTGATTGAATCATGCTCGAACATTTCATCAGCCTGCTTGTGAAATCGATCTTTGTCGAGAACCTCGCCTTGGCGTTCTTTCTCGGCATGTGTACCTACCTGGCGGTTTCCAAACGCGTGGAGACGGCCACCGGGCTGGGGATTGCCGTGATCGTGGTTCAAACGATTACCGTGCCGCTGAACAATCTGATCTACAACTACCTGCTCCGCGAGGGTGCGTTGAGTTGGGCGGGACTGCCGGACGTGGATCTCACCTTCTTGACCCTGATCAGCTTCATCGGGGTGATCGCTGCCATGGTGCAGGTGTTGGAGATGGTACTCGATCGGTACTTTCCCGCGTTGTACAACGCGTTGGGCATTTTCCTGCCGCTGATCACTGTGAACTGTGCGATCCTCGGCGGTTCGCTCTTCATGGTCGAACGCGACTACACGCTAGCCGAGAGCGCCGTGTTTGGCCTGGGCTCGGGCGTTGGTTGGGCGCTGGCCATCATGGTACTGGCGGCCATTCGCGAGCGAATGAAATACAGCGACGTGCCCGACGGGCTCAAGGGCCTCGGCATCACGTTTATCTCCGTCGGCCTGATCGCCCTAGCATTCATGTGTTTTTCGGGAATTCAATTGTGAGGGGCGAGGGGTTAGAGGCGAGAGACGAGCAGTTAGTGATTGACAGTTGAGCAGCGAGCGAGGTGCGGTCGCTTCAGCGACCACGGAATAACCGAAATACTTTGGTTTTATCCAAGCAGAACGATTCACGATTTAAGACTGAACAGAGGGCGCAAGCAGAGGAAAGCGGAGCGGGCGGACAATCATTGCTCGGTAATCCCCCTAGTCCCTAACCTCTAGCTCCGAGCCCCTTTCCGGCGAGGTGTTCCCGTGTACGAACAGATCGGCTTAGGCGTACTGATGTTTACGGCCATCGTCTTGGCGTTGGTCGTGTTCATTCTCATGGCTCGGCGGATATTGGTGCCCAGCGGGGACGTCAAAATCTCGATCAACGACGATCCCGAAAAGTCGCTCGTCGTGCCGACCGGGAGCAAGCTGCTGACCACGCTCGCAGCGCAGAAGATTTTTATCCCGTCGGCCTGTGGAGGGCAGGGCACCTGTGGCCAGTGCAAGGTGAAGGTGCTTGCCGGCGGCGGCGACATCCTACCCACCGAACGCGACTTCATGAGCCGCCGCGAAGTCCGCGACGGGATGCGTCTCTCCTGCCAGGTGGCCGTGAAGCAGGACATGGCGTTGGAAATCCCGCCCGAGATCTTCGACGTCAAAAAGTGGGTCTGCACAGTTCGCTCTAACCGCAACGTGGCCACGTTTATCAAGGAACTGGTCCTGGAACTGCCGCCGGGCGAGGATGTGGCATTTAAGGCCGGCGGTTACATTCAGATCGAATGTCCGCCCCACGAGATCAGCTACCGTGATTTCGATGTCGAGGGCGAATATCGCGAAGACTGGGACCGCTACAACCTCTGGCAGTACCACTCAGTGGTCCGCGAGGAGAATGTTCGGGCCTACTCGATGGCCAACTACCCGGAGGAAAAAGGGCTGATCATGCTCAACGTGCGGATCGCTTCGCCGCCGCCCAACATGCCCAACGTGCCGCCGGGCATTATGTCGTCGTATATTTTCAACCTCAAGCCGGGCGACAAGGTGACCATCTCCGGTCCGTACGGCGAGTTCTTCATCAAAGAGACCGGCGCCGAGATGATCTACATCGGCGGCGGAGCCGGCATGGCTCCCTTGCGGTCTCACATCTTCGAGTTGCTAAAAAACCGTGGCTCGAATCGAAAAATCTCCTACTGGTACGGTGCCCGAAGCCTGCGCGAGGTCTTCTACGAAGACGAGTTCGAGCGGCTCGCCCAGGAGAATCCCAACTTCAGATGGAACTTGGCCCTGTCGGATCCGCAGCCGGAGGACCACTGGAACGGGCCGACCGGTTTTATCCACCAAGTGTTGTTGAACAACTACCTGAAGGACCATCCGGCGCCGGAAGACTGCGAGTATTACTTCTGCGGTCCCCCGATGATGAACCAGGCCGTGCTGGGTTTGTTGGACAGCCTCGGTGTGGAAGAAGAGAACATCAACTTCGACGACTTCGGAGGGTAGCCCGCGTATAGCCGTTCGCGGCTTCGCCCGCCAACTCATTCGTGTTCCGCAAGGTCCAACCATGGCACCATTCATCGCATCCCTGATTGTCTTCCTGCTTACGGCGTCGGCCCTGGGCGTTACCATTTGGCGCGGCAACGGCCGACAGGAGTGCAACTGCAAACGGGCTGCCCGCATCGTACGCGATTACAAGACGCTACATTGCAACGGCTGCTCGTCGTCCGAGACTCCCGCGGGGCAAATCGTTCAACTCGACGGACGATGACGGCTCGGGGGTCATGCCCACGCTTGCATGGGTGAATACGTGTTGGGTGCCATGGGCGGCTTGGCTGCCCCTGTTGCGTCAAGGGCGGGCAAGCCGCCCATGGCACCCGAACGGGAATCCATGGGGTGTGTCCGGTGGCGCAAACTTTGCCGGCCAGTACAGCCACGTAGCGGGGGTTTGCGGCGGGGCATCGGCAATCCACGTGGGATAACGGGCAGAACCGTGTTGTTCCATTCAACCGGCAAGCGCAGTACATCCGAAACCTACTGATGGTCGCATTGGCCGTGCGATCCGCGGCAGTACCACCTCATTCTCACTGTCGCGGCTGCCCGAAAGCTCCCGCCGAGAGTTCCCCCGTCCGGAAATTGCACGATGCGCCCGATCGTTGCCGCGTTGTTGTTGGCTGTCTTCTGGCCACAAATGCTCTGCGCACAGCCGCCGGGTGTGGAGCCGTTACCTGTTACCCAGTGGTCCAACTCGGCCAATGTTGCGTGGTTACCTCGCGCGATCGCCGCACCCCGCGTTGCCAGGGCGCCGTTTCCACCCCGGGCCGAGAAGTCGTCGGCTGCGCCGGTTGCTGCCGATTTAGGGCTCGATCGTCTTCCGCCGCCCCATCCGACGGGCCCTATGGGGTCGCTCACCTTGGCCGACGTGCAGGAAATAGCTTTGGCCAATAATCCCACTCTGGTACAGGCCGCCATGCAAGTTCGGGCGGCCAAGTTCAAATGCGAGCAGGCTGGCCTTTATCCCAACCCGGTGGTCGGGTACTCGGCCGAAGAGATGGGCGACGAGGGTACCTCGGGAAAGCAGGGGATGTTCGTCAGCCAGGAAGTCGTCACTGGTCAGAAGCTGAAGCTTCAGCGGCAGGTTGTCGCTTGGGAAGTGCAACAGGCCCAGTGCGACTGGCAGGCACAGCAACGTCGCGTGTTGAACGACGTTCGCACACAGTACTACAACGCGCTGCTGGCCCAGCGCACCGTGGAGCTTCAGCGGAAACTGGTCGAAATCGGTGACGCCGCGGTGAACACGACCTCGGAATTGCTGAAGGGCAAGGAGGTAAGTCGAGTCGACCTGCTTCAGTCGCGTATCGAGGTGAACACGGCCCGACTTACGCTGACCAAGGCGCAACACGAGCATGAGGCTGCCTGGCGAAGTCTGATGGCCCTGGCCGGACAGCCGCATCGCGTGGTTGCGCCGTTGGCAGGCGACGTTGAAGAACGATTTCCTGAGCTGCAGTGGGAAACAGCATGGCAAAATTTGGTGACCAACAGCCCCGAGTTACGCCGTGCCCGAGCTGGTGTGCAACGTGCGCGGTGGACTTATCAGCGGGAGCGGGCAGAGCGGATTCCCAACGTCGAGTTGGAAGCCAGCATGCATTACGACAACGTCACCCGCGACACGATCACCGGTGTGCAGGTCGGTGTGCCGTTGATGATTTTCAATCGCAACCAGGGCAATATCGGCAAGGCCCAGTCGGAGATCATTGCCGCAGCACGCGAGGTGCAACGTGTGGAGTTGGCCCTGCAACAGCGACTGGCCGAAGCGTTCGAGCGGTATGCCACTGCGCGGGAACACGTAGGGCGCTACAAAGACGAGATCCTGCCCGACGCCCAGAAGTCGCTCGACCTGGTCATCTTCGGTTATCGCCAGGGGGAACTCGACTACCTGACGATGCTCACCGCACAGCGAACGTACTTTCGGGCGAATCTCGCCTACCTCGAAACGCTACACTCCCTGTGGGAAAGCGGCGTGACCATCGAAGGCATGCTGTTGACCGGCGGACTGGAGCCAGTAGAGAATCGATGATCGATGATTGGGGATGTATGATTTGCTTCGAGGCGTGGCCGCTTCGGCGGCCATGAATCCTGCGCACGACGTCAATTCACACCCAAATCAGAGATCCCAACGCCCAAATCATAAATCTCTGTTTGGCATTCGCGCGATAATCTCGCGCCCGACTTCTTCGACCGATTTGCCGGTGACATTGATCTGATTCCAGCGGTGTTCCAGGCAGAGCCGTTCGGTGTGGCGAAGTTCCTTGCGGATTTGTTCCGGCGTGGCATATGGCTCTAGAGGAATGTTTTCCGCTTCGGCTCGCGCGCGGCGCAATTCGGCCAGGCGGCCCGGGTTCATCGAGAAACAGAAGACGCGCTGCGGCGAGACGGCGGTTAACGCTACGGGCGGGGCGAGTTCCGGCATCAGTGGCACGTTGGCTACGAACCAGCCCCGGTAGGCCAGGTAGAGCATCGTTGGCGTCTTCATCGTCCGCGAGGCACCGACCAGCACGATTTCCGCCCGATCGAGATCGTCCGACTTGTGGCCGTCGTCGTGTGCGAAGGCAAACTCGACGGCTTCGATCTGCCGCGAGGTGGCTTCGGTCAACTGTTTCAATAGGCCCGGCTTCTCTTGGGGCGTAAGTTTCAGCCGCACGGCCAAGCGGTCTAACAACGGTCCGAGCATGTCCATCGCGTCGACGTTCGCCCGGCGGCATTCTTCGAGCATGGTCGCTCGAAGCTCGTTGGCCACGAGGGTGTGCAGGATGATCGACTGCTGGCCGGCCGCCTCCTCGACGAGGTCGCGGATCTGTTCGGCGGCGAGGACTTGGCCGCGACGAATCACCCGGACCGGGGCGTCGGTGAATTGCACCAAGGCCGATCGGGCCATGCGCTCAGCCGTGTGGCCGGTCGAGTCGGAGACGACGTAGATGGTGAGCATGGTTGGGGATTGGGGGCTAGGGGACAGGGGCTGAAAACGCGCCTTATTGATGCTTGCATTGAAAATGATCCGCTTCGGAAAGCCGAACGCCTGGAACCCCAGGCTCCCGTTGGTCGCCTTTCGCTCATTAGCTATGCAAGCGTCAATAACCTGGCACTACCCGCTGACAACTATCCACTAACCACTGCCAACTACTTCTGCTTCCGCCAGTCCACTAGCTGCAATTCCACGCTGCGGCGGCCGCGGAAGGTGTTGATCATTGGGCGGAAGGCGATGTCGATCGGGGCGTCGAGGTTCGTAAGTTCCTCGGCCCAGTCGCCGCCGCCGAAGGCTACCGCTCGCATCGTTACGCCGTGTTGCGACAGTTTCAGCGAAAGGTGCCGTCCGCCGTTGCCGATCGTGCGCGGTGGTTCGGTCAGCGTGACATCGTGGGTGCAGAGCATGGGGCGTGGGTTGCTCTGGCCGAAGGGCGATAACCGTTCGATTTGGCCAACGGTTTGTAGCGTGAACGCCGAAAGCGGGGCTTCGGCGTCGATCCGCAATTCGGCCACGCGTTGCTCGTCGGTGATCTCGGCCGAAGCATGTTCGCGGAAGGCGGCGCGGAAGTCGTCGATCTGTCGTTCATCGATCTTCAAGCCGGCAGCTGCCGTATGGCCGCCGTGTGCCAAAAGATACTCGTCGCAGGCCGTTAGCGCGGCGTGCAGGTCGAAGCCGGGGATGCTTCGGGCGGAGCCCATGCCGGGCTTGATTCCCATCGGGTCCCAGGAGACCAGCACCACGGGCCGGTGGAATTTTTCGGCCAGCCGGCCCGCCACGATGCCGATTACCCCGCCGTGCCAACCGCGATCGGCCAACACCAGCGCGGCATCTTCGGCCGGATCAAACTGTTCTTTGGCCTGCTTCGTGGCGGCCAACTGGATGCTGCGCTCCAACGTTTGCCGCGTGGAGTTGAGGTTGTCAATATACTGGGCCAACTCCAGAGCGCGGTCCGGCCGATCGGTAGTCAACAGTTCCACGCCCAACTGCGGTTGCCCCAGCCGTCCGGCGGCGTTTAGCCGGGGGCCGATCGTGAAGCCGATGTCTTCCGAGTCGAGCGCCGGCTTCTTGTCTAACTCGGTGATCTTCATCAGCGTGGCGATACCAAGCGTCGGTTGCTTGGCCAGGCTGACCAGGCCATGGCGGACCAGCACACGGTTCTCGTCGACCAACGGGACCACATCGGCCACGGTACCCAGTGCGGCGAGGCCGACGGCCTGCATCAGAAAATCGCGCATTCGCGGGGCCACTTTTTGGGCCCCGCTGGCACGTTGGCAAACGGCCCACGCCAACTTGAAGGCTACGCCCGCCCCGCTCAACTCGCCGAAGGGATACGTGCTTCCCGGCAGACGGGGATGGACGACGGCCGCGGCTTCTGGCAACCGCGGGCCCGGTTCGTGGTGATCGGTGATGATCATCTCGACGCCCAACTCGCGGGCAAGCGCCGCTTCGTCGACACTGGCAATCCCGCAGTCGACGGTGACGATCAGCTTGGCCCCTTCTTCCGCCCGACTTCGGACCGCCTCGTCGTTGAGCCCGTAGCCTTCGTCGATGCGGTGGGGGACGTAGTAGCCGACGTCGGCTCCGAGCAGTTTCAGGCATCGCCAGAGCAGGGCCGTGCCGGTCATTCCGTCGACATCGTAATCGCCGTAGACGACGATCCGCCGTTTGTCGCGGATGGCCTGATGAATGCGCTCAGCGGCCGCAGCGCAGCCGGGCAATTGCTCCGGATCGCGCAGGTCGGTGAGTTTCGGGTCGAGAAAGCTTTGCGCCCGCGTGGCGTCGGAAATCCCGCGGCAGATGAGCAATTGGGCGATGACCGCGGGTATCCCAGCGGCACTTTGCAGCGCCGCAATGCGATCGGGATTGTGTGGCAGGACGCGCCAACGCTTGGCCATGAGCGTTTCGGGGGACGGATAGACGGACAGCACTTAGATGGACAGCGCCGCCGAGAGACGACTGCTCTGTCAGATTCAAAACGACGAGTTGGGTGCCGTGGGCTGCTTTTCAGCCAGTGCCGAGCACGGGCATGCAGACTGTTCTTGGCACCCGTCAATTCACGACTGTACCCGTCAATCCAAGAAGATCAAGCGACTACTTCTTCTTCTCGACATGCACCGTGTGCTTGCGGAGGCGAGGGCAGTACTTCTTCAACTTCAGCTTCTCGCCACCCGGCTTGCGCCGCAGCGTGTAGTTGTAGTCGCCCGTCTCTTCGCAGACCAGAAAAACGGTTTCAGCTTTCTTTTTGCTTTTGGCCATCGAATGAATCCTTGCGTTGGCAATGAGTCGGTTGGGCGGCTTCCGCCCGAGTTGATTTCGTCTATTTCACCGCGCGAGGTAGCTTGAGTTCAATCCGACTCAGGCACCTCCCGTCTGGTCAAGTTACCAAGGTCTTGCTTGGTCGGAAAACCGGATATTCTACACCTATCGGGCGGGATTGGGAACGGTCAATTGGAAAAAATGGGCCTTCAGCAAGGTTTTGCCATAGCCAGGAGGCCGAGGCCGGCTGTCGGGGGGGAAGGTTCGGGGAATAGGTCGTGGGGCTCGAAGCGAACGCAGTGGTGGGATGCAGGTGGTCGCGCAGCCTTTTTGTGGGTGGTTGTATACCTCGTAAGTTGTGTGCGACGGGTGTCATTTCTCTTAAGTATTCGAGCGGAGCGGATCGTGGGGGTTGTGTTGAGTCGCGATGAAGAAGGGTAGCTACGGAGAGGGGTAGCGACGAAGCAACGGCTAACCCAGGATCTTGTCCATCGAGAATCTTGGTTTTCGGGCAGCCTATTGGGAGTTGGGAGTGATGGCTGGAAAAATTGAAGACGCGAGTCCTGCTGGTGCGGCACAACCGGCGGCGAAGCCGGCGGGTAAGCCGGCGTCGAAGGGTGGGGCTGGGACGATGGGCAATCCTGTGCTCGACGAGTTGCGCGAGCGCGAGGAGGTGGGCGGCTTGAAGATGTGGATGCACGATGCCTTGCGAACCACGCCGAGTTGGCTGGTGAGCATGGTGTTTCACATGATATTGCTGCTCGCCCTGGCGATGATCATGATGCCCGAGGGAACGAAAAGCTCGCTTCGGCAATTAGTTGTTGCGCCGGGTGAAGACGCAGCGCTGGACGACCTGGAGGAGCTTGAGGACGAGCCCCTGGAAGAGATCGACGTGACCGACGTAGCGCCGGTGGAGACGGAGGTAGTGCCGGAGAACGTGGAGATTGCGGCCGACGACATGGAAGCGGCTGCGGTGCAGGTGGACATCAGCGAATTCGGGCTGGAGCACGCCCCGCGCAACGACCTGTTGGCGTCGGTAGGCGCGTATACGGGCACAGGTCTTTCGGGTCGTGGCGAGGGCGACCGCAAGGCGTTGGTGCGTAAGTACGGCGGTTCGGCGGGCAGCGAGAAGGCGGTGGCAATGGCGCTGAAGTGGCTTGCCGAGCACCAGTTCCCCGACGGCGGCTGGAGCTTCAACCACGCGATGGCCCCGTTGTGCCACGGCCAGTGCCGCAATCCGGGCAGTCTCGATAAGGCCCGAAATGCCGCAACGGCCATGGCCCTCTTGCCATTCTTCGGAGCCGGCCAAACGCACAAGAAGGGCAAGTACAAAGACACGGTGAAGCGTGGGTTGTACTTCCTTGTGAGTCAGATGAAAGTCAGCCCCAAGGGCGGTGCGTTGAGCGAGTCGGGCGGCAATATGTACTCGCACGGCCTTGGCGCGATTGCTCTGTGCGAGGCCTACGCCATGACCCACGACAAATCGCTCTTCCAGCCGGCCCAGGCCTCGTTGAACTACATCTGCTACGCCCAGGATCCGGTCGGTGGCGGATGGCGATACAGTCCGCGGCAGGCGGGCGACACCTCGGTAGTGGGTTGGCAGTTGATGGCCCTGAAGTCGGGCCACATGGCCTATCTACGGGTGCCGCCGCTGACGATCAAGAAGGCCTGGGCCTATCTTGATAGCGTGCAAGCCGATAGCGGAACTTACTACGGCTACACCACGCCCGGCAAGGGACAAGCCACCACGGCCATCGGGTTGCTTTGCCGTATGTACCTGGGCTGGAAGAAAGACAATCCGGCGCTGGAGCGTGGGGTAAAGGCGATCAGCAGTTGGGGACCGTCGAAGAGCAATATGTACTACAACTACTACGCCACCCAGGTGATGCACCACTGGGAAGGCGAGTTGTGGAAGAAATGGAATGACAACCTGCGCGACTACCTCGTCAATAGCCAGGCGAAGACTGGACACGAGACGGGAAGCTGGCATTTCAAGTCGAATTGGGCAACGCGCGGCGGACGGCTTTATCTCACCTCGATGGCGACCATGACCCTGGAAGTTTACTACCGTCACCTGCCCATCTACCGCAAGCAGAGCACCGAGGAGGAATTTCCTGAGTAGGGGGCCAAGCGTGTTTCTCGCGTGTGGTTGCGCGGCTGCATTCCAGTCGATTGTGGCCTTGCTGCCAACGACGCGGCGTGTTGGGCCGTATGCGGCTTTGATGGCGGCACGTTGGGGTTTACCTCTGGTTGTGGACCACTCCCTCGGTGGGTGGGGCGGGGCATCTGTCTTAACTTGCAATATTACAAGCACTTAGCGTTTGGGTAGACGTTCGAGAGTAGGAATCCTACTAGCCGCGTAATTGTTGCAATTCGTGGGGAAACTGTGTAGGCTAAAAGTTTGGGAGGTAGGTGGCTTACCATGTAGAGGCGGGCTGGAAGGTTTGGGGCATCCGGCCGGTTCGCTGGCAAGCTGGTTTGCGCGTAATGCTGTCACGAGGTCTTCGATGGCAGCGTTAGCAAACGGCCCTCGCCTACCGGAGGACCGTTGAGCGGCTTTCTTCATGGGAACGCTTTTCTACAAGGACGGCTCTGTACGGAAGTAGGGTTCTCCACGCGGTAACCAATCAAAGAATCAACAACTGATTACCGGGAACGACTCTCGGCATAGTACCAGAACATTATCTGGAGCAGATGGAAATGGCAGAGAAGGCGGACAACACGGGTGCTGGTGCGGCACAACCGGCGGCGAAGCCGGCGGGTAAGCCGGCGTCGAAGGGTGGGGCTGGGACGATGGGCAATCCTGTGCTCGACGAGTTGCGCGAGCGCGAGGAGGTGGGCGGCTTGAAGATGTGGATGCACGATGCCTTGCGAACCACGCCGAGTTGGCTGGTGAGCATGGTGTTTCACATGATATTGCTGCTCGCCCTGGCGATGATCATGATGCCCGAGGGAACGAAAAGCTCGCTTCGGCAATTAGTTGTTGCGCCGGGTGAAGACGCAGCGCTGGACGACCTGGAGGAGCTTGAGGACGAGCCCCTGGAAGAGATCGACGTGACCGACGTAGCGCCGGTGGAGACGGAGGTAGTGCCGGAGAACGTGGAGATTGCGGCCGACGACATGGAAGCGGCTGCGGTGCAGGTGGACATCAGCGAATTCGGGCTGGAGCACGCCCCGCGCAACGACCTGTTGGCGTCGGTAGGCGCGTATACGGGCACAGGTCTTTCGGGTCGTGGCGAGGGCGACCGCAAGGCGTTGGTGCGTAAGTACGGCGGTTCGGCGGGCAGCGAGAAGGCGGTGGCAATGGCGCTGAAGTGGCTTGCCGAGCACCAGTTCCCCGACGGCGGCTGGAGCTTCAACCACGCGATGGCCCCGTTGTGCCACGGCCAGTGCCGCAATCCGGGCAGTCTCGATAAGGCCCGAAATGGTGCGACAGCGATCGCACTGCTACCGTTTTTGGGAGCCGGCCAAACGCACAAGAAGGGCAAGTACAAAGACACGGTGAAGCGTGGGTTGTACTTCCTCGTAAGTAAGATGAAGATCAGTCCCAAGGGGGGCGAGCTTTTTGAAACGGGCGGATCGATGTACTCGCACGGCCTTGGCGCGATTGCCCTGTGCGAGGCCTACGCCATGACCCACGATAAATCGCTCTTCCAGCCAGCCCAGGCCTCGCTGAACTACATCTGTTACGCCCAGGACCCGGTTGGCGGCGGATGGAGATATCAGCCGCGTCAGGCGGGCGACACCTCGGTGGTGGGTTGGCAGTTGATGGCCCTGAAGTCGGGCCACATGGCCTATCTGCGGGTGCCGCCGGTGACGATCAAGAAGGCCTGGGCCTTCCTCGATGCCGTGCAGGCCGATAGCGGAACTTACTATGGCTACACGACGCCCGGCAAGGGACAAGCCACCACGGCCATCGGGTTGCTATGCCGCATGTACCTGGGCTGGAAGAAAGACAATCCGGCGCTGGAACGAGGCGCAAAGGCGATCAGCAGTTGGGGACCGTCGAAGAGCAACGTTTACTACAACTACTACGCCACCCAGGTGATGCACCACTGGGAAGGCGAGATGTGGAAGAAATGGAACGACAACCTGCGCGACTACCTCGTCAGCAGCCAAGCGAAGACTGGACACGAGACGGGAAGCTGGTCGTTCGCGGGCGGACACGCCGGCGATCGTGGCGGACGACTCTACACCACGGCCATGTGTGCGATGACCCTGGAAGTCTACTACCGTCACCTGCCCATCTACCGCAAGCAAAGCACCGAGGAGGAATTCCCCGAGTAGCGAAGTTGTGGCGCTTTGCTTGAGTGATAATCATCTTCCGTTGGCCTCATGGGCCAATTCGGGCCTGCATCGGGCAAGGGTGCGGGCCTTTTTTGGGGATTTGTCGCCACTAATCCCCCCCAATGTGACGGTTCTTGGCCTCGGTGAACGGCATTCGGGGCTATAATTGGAAGAAAGCGTTCAAAACCGGCGTCGAGGTCGTTCGTTCAGCCGATGTGCGAACCCAAGAACGGGTTTTGAAATCGCTCCGAAAAGTCCCGTCCTTGGCCCATCTTACGCCGCGCAAGAGCCGGCCAAACTTCCCTGGGGAGCCGACCGTGTCGGACTCGCTTGCCACCTCGTCTGACGAACCGGATTTGGCCCAGGCCGCGATCCGCGCCGAGGGGAGGCAAACCCAGCACGACACGCAAGGCAGCCACTCCGGGGACGACCCTGTCGTCAACGAAGTGGCCGCAGCAGACTGTGATGTAGCAGGCAGCGATGCAGCAGACAGCGACGCCGCCGGTGATGGCGTCGATGTAACGCCGCCGGAACGCCCGTCGAAGCAGGACGGGGCGCCGGTCTCGCGACGCGTTCGCTTGCTGCCACCTCCGCCGGTGGCTGAGTCGTCGTCATCGCCGCCGGCGATCTCCGATGACGACATTTCTCCACCCGACATGCCGTGCTGGCGAAGGTTCGTGTTGGGGCGTTCCTCGATCAGCTTCAACGCCAGCTTCCTGTTTCACCTGGGACTGCTTTTTGCTCTGGCGCTGATGATCGAGGCCGACAAGCCCACGGGTTTGTTTGACGGTCTGGTGGGCGACATCAGTGTGCCCATTCCGCTCGATTCGCGCGACGACGATCCGGCGCAGCCCGATCCTTCGGAGCAGTTTTCGTTGCTTCACGGCATGGCGGCAGCCGACAGTGTGGATGTGGTCGAGATCGACATCACGCATCCCGGCGACACGAGCCGCGAAAAAAGCGGCGCACAAACCGAGGCGGTTACGTCGCAGTCGCTCACACCGGCCGACATGATGTTGCGCACCCCGACGGCCGTGGGACGCGGAGGGCTCGACGGCCGCGGACCCCAGACTCGGGCTAATTTGGTGCAGTCGGGCGGAGGGACCCGGCAAAGCGAACGCGCTGTGGAGATGGGGCTGCGCTGGCTTGTGGCCCATCAACGCGATGACGGTAGCTGGAATTTCGACCACACGAAGAGCCGCTGCAAAGGACTGTGTCGCAACCCGGGCAAGGAGTCGAGCACGACGGCTGCAACCGGCCTGGCCTTGCTGCCGTTTCTAGGCGCCGGCTATACCCACGCCGACGGACCCTATCAGGAAGATGTCAAGCGAGGGCTTTATTATCTGAAACAGAAAGCCATGATGACCGAACATGGTTTCGATCTTCAGGAAGGCACCATGTATGCCCAGGGTATTGCCACTATTGCCCTGTGCGAGGCCTATGGGATGACTAAAGACGAAACGCTGAAGCCGTTTGCGCAAAAAGCGATCGACTACATCGTCTTCGCCCAGGACCCTAAGGGCGGTGGTTGGCGCTATCGGCCGCACGAGCCGGGCGACACCACGGTGACCGGCTGGCAATTGATGGCCCTGAAGAGCGGTTACATGGCCGGGTTGACCATCCCTTCGCCGACGATCCACATGGCCCAGCGATTTCTTACCAGCGTGCAGTCATACGATGGCGCGCAATACGGCTATATGGATCCTCGGCCGCGCAAAACTACCACGGCGATCGGTCTGTTGATGCGAATGTATGCCGGTTGGCCGCGAACCAGCTTTGCCCTGAACCGTGGCGTAGAGTTCCTCAGCGATTGGGGCCCGACGGAAGACAACCTCTACCACAACTACTACGCTACCCAAGTGCTTCGACACTGGGAAGGTCCATTTTGGGACCGATGGAATGAAGAGGTACGCGAGCATCTCATCGCGACACAAGCCACCGCGGGCCATGAGTCGGGAAGCTGGTACTTCGCCGGCGGCTACGGCGACCAGGGCGGCCGACTTTATAATACGGCCATGGCCGTAATGATCCTCGAAGTCTACTATCGCTACATGCCGTTGTATCGAGAGTCGACGGTCGAGACGGGGTTCTGAGAAGGGGTGAGGGACGAGGGGCGAGCAGTATACAGCAAAAGAATACCTACCGCTTCGCGGCTTCGCAGCACTCCCCCGTTCGCGTTCGACCATTTGGGGTAAATTCTTTTCGCGCGGATGCAATAGTTTACTCCGCACGTCGCGATCAATAGTGTGGTTGCCGACAACACCGCGGCACAAGCGTGTTGAGCGACTTAATTCAATCCCGTGCGTGCGGTCAATGTTTTTGGACGCACGTCGATCGTAGGCAGCGTGTCTCTGCGGCGTCGTTTTCAGGGCGCCAATTCCCCTTGTCACTTCTGCGCTGAAGGTGCGCGCCGAAGGCCCTCGTTAGGTCAAGGAGAGAGAGCCATGAACACCATCGCATCGCGGCGAATCCATCGATTGCTACACGAAAGCCCCAGTTGGCTTACCAGCATGGTCTTCCACATGATTTTGCTCCTGGTACTGGCCATGCTGACCATGCCGGAAATCGTTGAGTCGACCGGCAGGACGATTCTCATGGGACCGATCGACGACTTGACCACGGAGGACTGGGGCAGTGCTCCGCCCTCGAGGAAGATTAGGTTGGACCCGCATATATACGTGGCAGCGCCGGCCCCGCCACAATGGAATGCGGACGGATTTGACGAGGGGGCGATATTCGTCCACGATGATTTTCCCAGCAACGTCAGGCTGGATCCGATCGATGGAGGATTGCCCAGGGGCGACGACCCCTTGGATCGTGTCCCCGGCAGCAATGGAACGCAGCGCATTCAGGATCGCGACAAGGGCTTCGACGATCACCGCGGCACACCGGAAGGGCGTGCGGTGGCCTTGGCGTTGAAATGGTTGGCCCAGCATCAAATGCCCGACGGCGGCTGGAGTTTTCATCATGCGATGCACCCCGAGTGTCATGGGCAGTGCCGTAACCCAGGCACGCTGAGTGAAGCACGCTCGGCGGCTACCGCCATGGCTCTGCTACCGTTTCTCGGTGCAGGGCAAACGCATGGGAAGGGTCAATACCGCCAGACGGTCAAGCGAGGGCTGTACTTCCTGGTGGGACGGATGAAGGTCGATCCCCACGGCGGCGCACTCAACGAACCGGGTGGACGGATGTATTCCCACGGCCTGGCCTCAATCACCCTGTGTGAGGCCTACGCCATGACCCACGATCGGCAACTCTACCTGCCGTCGCAGCAGGCGGTCAACTTCATCTGCTACGCGCAAGATCCTGTGGGCGGTGGATGGCGTTACGAGCCGCGGCAGCGGGGCGATACCTCGGTGGTGGGTTGGCAGATCATGGCACTGAAGAGCGGTTACTTGGGCTATCTTCGCGTTCCGACCGTCACCATGCAGAAGGCCATGCGTTATCTCGACACCGTGCAGTATGAAAGCGGTGCCCGATATGGCTACACCGACACGGGCCGCGGCAGCCCGGCCACCACGGCTATTGGGCTGTTGTGCCGGATGTATCTGGGTTGGAAGAAGGACCATCCGGCACTCGAACGTGGTGTGCAATGGATCGACGAACAAGGACCGTCCGCCAACGACATGTATTACAACTACTACGCCACCCAGGTAATGCACCACTGGGGTGGTCCCCTTTGGCGCCGGTGGGATAGCGTGTTGCGACCGCAACTAGTTGGCTCACAGGCTCAAGCAGGTCACGAGACGGGCAGTTGGTCTTTTAAGCATCATCACGCCGAACGAGGTGGGCGTCTCTTCTTCACGGCCCTGGCCGCCATGACCTTGGAGATCTACTACCGCCAGCAGCCGCTTTACCGAAACCAGAGTGTGGAGGACGACTTTTTGGAGTAGGGGCGCGAGACGAGGGATTAGCGGCGAGGGATCCAGCCGCAGCGGCCGAGACGCCCCACCCGTTTAGCAGTTCCATGCCTACGCATTGCCCGGCATCTCGTCGCCGGCGCCATTTCCCCCTCTGTAGAGCTGATGTGGCCATCTATGTCTCCGAAATTCTCTGTCTTCCCCCATTGACATGTCTAGGCGGGTTGCTATCTTTGCGGATTAGACGTGGTTTGTAGGTTTTGTGTGATTTGCGTCGTTTTTTGGTTGCCGGGTGGCCTTGGGTGACCGGGTGGTCTGGGGTGCCTCGGGTGTCGTGAGGCTGCGGTGCTTCCGAAAAGCGACAACCCACGGTAGCGCGTGATGCGTTTACCCAACGTACCCGATGTTTCGGGTGCAGGTTCGGCGGGCCTGTTGTCTCTGTAAGTCGTTGTTTAGTGAGGGGTTACGTGTGTTTTCTCGGGCTTCTGCGAGGTATTGGCACCGGAACTGCATTCAGAGCGATTGCCGCACTGAACCGCCAGTTGGCCGTTAGAGCCCAACTCCTGCACTCGCGAGGAAACCGCCGTGTCCAAAATCGCCGCGTCGAAAATCACCCGCAAATCCGCCCCGAAGAAGACCGTTCGTCGCCAGATGAAAAGCCGAAACATTGCCGATGACACCGATCGCGATGGCGTCGTTTCCCAGGATGACGATTGCCAATTCGAGGAGGATGTTCAGGCGGAGGACGACTTCGACGACGACGAGCTCGACTCGGGCATGCAGAACACCGGGGAAGACGATCAAATCGAGGACCCGGTTCGCATCTACCTGATGCAGATGGGCGAGATTCCGTTGCTGAGTCGGGCGGAGGAAATTGCTGCGGCAAAGCGCATCGAACGTGCCCGGCGACGCTTCCGTTTCAGCATGCTGGCCACCGATTACGTGCTCCAGGCGGCCATCAACCTGCTGGAGAACATCCGCGACGGCAAGCTGCGACTCGATCGCACGATTGAAGTCTCGGTGATCAACGTCCGAGAAAAGAAACGGCTGATGAAGCTCCTGCAGCCGAACCTGGAAACGCTGCACCATCTGCTGGACCGCAACAAGCGCGATTTCGTGATCGCGGTCAATTGCCATCGCTGCAAGACAGAGCGTCAAGCGGCTTGGCAACGGCTGGTTCGGCGTCGCGGGCGGGCGGTGCGGCTGATTGAAGAACTCGGTCTGCGGACCCAACGCCTGCAACCGCTGTTGGAAACGCTCAAGCAGATCTGCGACCGGATGGACGACATCCGCACGCAAATCAGTGAGCTAAAATCCCACCGCGACTGTGCCGACGAAGTGGCCAAGCTCCGCAAGGAACTATGCTACCTGATGCGGATTACCTTCGAGAGTCCGGCCACGTTGCGTCGCCGCATCGAGCAGACCACCAAGTTGCTCAGCGAGTATGAAGCGGCCAAACGAGCCCTCTCGGCCGGCAACCTGCGGTTGGTCGTCTCGATCGCCAAACGCTACCGCAACCGGGGTCTGAGCTTCCTCGACTTGATCCAAGAGGGCAACACGGGCCTGATGCGGGCGGTCGACAAGTTCGAACACGCCCGGGGCTACAAGTTCTCGACCTACGCCACGTGGTGGATTCGTCAAGCCATCACCCGGGCGATTGCCGACCAAAGCCGCACGATCCGCGTGCCCGTGCATATGATCGAAACCATGAGCAAGGTTCGCAACATCACTCGCGAACTGTTGCAACAAAACGGCGTGGAGCCGTCGGTCGAAGAGACGGCGGAAGCCGCCGGGCTTTCGGTCGAAGAGGCCGCCTGCGTGATGCGGATGAACAAGCAGCCGCTCTCGCTGGACCAGCCGGTGGGCGACCACGACGACACCTACTTCGGCGAGTTCCTGGAAGACTACCGCGAAGACGATCCGTTGTATGAAATGAATCAGGACAGCCTCAAGGCTCGCATTGCCGACGTCCTGGAAGCACTCGACTATCGCGAGCGAGAGATCATTCGCCTGCGATACGGTTTGGCCGACGGCTATGCTTATACGCTGGAAGAGGTGGGCAAGATCTTCTCCGTCACCCGGGAACGTGTGCGGCAGATCGAGACCAAAGCGGTTCGGGCGTTGCAGCATCCGGTTCGGGCACGGCAACTGTCGAGCTTCATCGAGCGCCCCATCGTCGCTCCGATCGAACCGCCGGTTACGTCCAATGGCAACGGCGCCGTGGTCGACAATTACCAAGTGCGATAACCGTGTTGGGCGCCCTGCCCAAGCCATGACAACTATCGCGATGCGAGAAAGAGATTTTATCCCTTTACGGACTTCAGTGCGAAAGCCTCCCGATGGCGGTCGGGAGGCTTTTTTGTTAGAAAGTGGTATCGGGGGTATCGGGCATCGGGGTCAACTCTTGACACTTGACACTCGCGGCCTAATGCCGCGAGTGTCAAGTGTCAAGAGTTGACCCCTGGTTTTCCTAATCCTTCGGTTTCGTCAACGGCCGAAACTGCAACGAGGCTTTTTCTGCCGTGCGGACGGCTTCGACGGCGTCTTTGTAGAATGTCTCTTGGGCCCGGATGCGTTGGCCCTTGGTCGGCACACGCTCGTACGTGCCGTCGGAGCGCAGGCGGCGGGCTTGGACGTTGTCGGCGAAAAAGGTGTTGAGAATGCTGATCGCCCGACGGCGCACACCGGGGTCGATGATCGGGAACATGATTTCCAGCCGCTTCTCCAGGTTGCGCCGCATCCAGTCGGCACTCGAACAATACACCTCTTCGTGCCCTCCGTTGCGGAAGTAGAAGATCCGCGCGTGTTCCAGGTAGCGGTCGATGATCGAGGTGACCTCGATGTTTTCCGACACGCCGGCCACCCCGGGACGCAGGCAGCAGAGGCCGCGGATGTTGAGCATGATTTTCACCCCTGCCTGGCTCGCCCGATACAAGGCCTGGATGATGTCGGGATCTTGCAGCGAGTTGACCTTGGCCATGATCAGGCCCGGCCGGTCGGGTGTCGAGGCTTGGATCTCACGGTCGATCAAGTCGATGAAACGTTGTTTCAATCCCGTGGGAGCGATCACCAGCTTCGACCAGCCCACCGTTTCGCTGTAGCCGGTTAAAAGGTTGAAGAACGCAGCCACGTCGGCTGCGATATCGCGATTGCTGGTCATCAGCCCCATGTCGCTGTAGAGCTTGGCTGTTTTGTCGTTGTAGTTGCCCGTGGCCAGGTGAACATAGCGGCGAATCCGCTGCAACTCGCGTCGCACGATCAACAGCGCTTTGGCGTGGGTTTTGAAACCGGCCACGCCGTAGATCACATGGCAGCCGGCGTCTTCCAGTCGCCGGGCCCAGTTCACATTGCGGGCTTCGTCGAAGCGGGCTTTCAGTTCGACGAGCACCGTCACTTCTTTGCCGTTTTCGGCCGCTTGTTCCAAGGCGCGGATGATCGGCGAGTCGCCGCTGGTGCGGTAGAGCGTTTGTTTGATGGCCAGCACGTCGGGATCTTCCGAGGCCTGTTCCACGAGTTGCACGACCGGATCGAAGCTCTCGTAGGGATGGAACAGCAACACGTCACGATCCTGGATGGCTTCCCAGAGATCTTCCGTGCCGAGCAAGTCGCGTGGAGGTTGGGGCGTCCAGTCGGGGATTTTCAGATCGTCGAAGCCCGGGCGGCCGACGATTTCCCACAGCGAAGAGGCGTCCAGCAGGCCCTCGATTTCGTAGACGTCGTCGTCTTGCAGATCGAGCCAGTTGGTGAGCCAGGATTCGATGCGTTGGTCGGCGTTGGCCGAGATGCTCAACCGCACGGCAGCCCGACGGCGCCGATCGACGACGGCCTCCTCGATAACCTGCAAGAGGTCGCCAGCATCGTCGTCGGTCACGGTCACGTCGGCGTCGCGAATGATACGGAAGCAGGCCGTGGCCAGTACTTCGGCACCGGGAAACAGGGCCGGCAGGTTGGCGGCGATGACATCTTCCTGTTGGGCAAGATGGACTTCGCCGTCGCTGGAGACGTCGATGAATCGCGGCAACTGGCTGGGAACCGGAACGGCAACAATCTTCTCTTTGGTTTGGCCCTCTTCCTCGATGGCCAACACGGCGGCCACGTGCAATTGCAGCGACGGCAGCAAGGGGATGGGGTTGAGGTCTTCCAACGCCAAGGGGGTGAGGATGGGATGGATTTGCCGAATGAAGTGGGCGTCGAGATAACGCTTCTGCTGCTCGGTCCACTCGCTACGTGGCAGCAGGTGCAGGCCGTGTGTCGAGAGTTCGTTAAGTACTTTGTGGATGCCGGCCGTTTGCTCGGCCACCATGCGGTGTGCGCGTTGGGAAATATGCTTCAGTTGCTCGGCCGGGTTGAGTCCGGCCGGGTCGGTCGACCGCACCCCGGCGGCCCGTTGTTGCACGAGCCCCGCTACTCGCACGAGGAAGAACTCATCGAGGTTCGAGCTGACGATGGCCAGGAATTTCAGCCGCTCCAGCAGGGGCAAGTGGTCCGAGAGACCTTCCTGCAGAACCCGGTCGTTGAATTCCAGCCAGCCGAGTTCCCGGTTGATGTACAAGTCGGGTGATTTCAAGCGGTTCTTGGCCATGTCTTTCGTCATTCGGGTTTCGTTGTCCTTAACAGACATAATTCGACGGGATGAACGGGATGGTTTCGTGCGATTTCAAGCAAAGGGAAACCATGAAGTGAATGAAGAACACGAAGAAAAAAGAAGAACTTCTACCGTTCCTCCAGGTGGACCTTGATTCCGTAGATGTCTTCGAATAAGTCGCCTTTGACGGCGATTGCCCGTTGTTCCAGCAGGAAGTTGCTCCCGCCGGGAACGAAGATCGTCATGTCGTCGCCCTGGCGTTCGAATTGCAGATCTGACACCCGAGTGAGGTGGCCTCGGGCCAGGGCGTCGGCCATGCGCAGGATGGCGGCCATCTTGTTGACCAACACTCGGCTGGGCCGCGAGAGCGTCATGTACTCGGCATGCGACGGTTTGGGCGGGCTGCGTCGATGGTAGCGGGCGATCAGCGCGACCAACTCGATCTCGTCGCGGTTGAGCCCAAAAATCTCCGAGTTGGCAATCAGGTAGTAGCTGTGCTTGTGATGGGCACGGGGGCTGACCACGCTGCCTATTTCATGTAGCAAGGCGGCAATTCGCAGCAGTAACCGGTGCCGCGGTGTCAGACCATGGTCGGCCTGTAATTCGTCGAACAAACGGACGGTCAGTTCGGAAACGATCCGTGCGTGGCTCACATCGACATGGAATTTCTCTAGCAACGAAAGCGCCGAGTGGATGGCCCCTTGTTCCAGGGTTTCGTCTTTTTGGCCGGTAACCTCGCACGCCAGTTCCAGCAACAAACCGTCGCGCAGCGAGGCGTTGGAAACGATCATCTGCCGGGCGTTGGTCTTGTGCAGCAGCATTTGATACACGAGCAACGCGGGCGTAAGGGTTTCGGCGTCGGCAAAGGGCAGCCCGTGGCGCCGCGAAAGCTCCTCGGCCGACTTCCGCTCGCAGAGTGCTACCAGGTTGTCGAAGTCGTCGATATCGATGGTGCTCAGTTCGGGCGACGAAGTGGGTTTGCCCACCTGACGCGAGGCGAATCGTACGTCGCCGCCGACGGCCACAAATGCCGTGATTTCCTTCAGCGGTAGCGAACCCTGCACGGGGGCGAGTTCGTTGCGAATCTGTTGCCGAAGAATGTCGGCCGATCTCAGTGGAGGTTCCTCGCTGGTGGCCAGGGTTTCTTGCAGCCGGATTGATCCCAAGCGGAGACTCTGCGCGGTGTCGATTGCGCCCTGCTCCAAAACGGTCAACAGCGTGATACCGCCGCCCACGTCGACCACCAGGGTACGGCCCTCGCTAACTTCCAACGCGTCGCCCATGGCGTGCTGGACCGCGGAAACCGTTAGCCGACTTTCTTCCGAGGTGCCGATCACCTCGAGGTGAATGTCGGTAGCCATGAAGATGCGGTCGACGAACGTGTCGGCGTTACTGGCTTCGCGCAGGGCGCTGGTGGCGACCGCCCGAACTTGTGCCACGTTGTACAGCCGCAAGAGCTGGCGAAAGTCGCGCAACACGGCCACCGTGGCTTGCATGCTTTGGCCACCGAGCCGGCCGCGGCGGAACGTATCTTGCCCAAGCCGCACGGCCCGCTGAAGCCGTTCGAGCACTTCAATGCTGCCGTCGTCGAGCACTTCGGCGATGACCATCCGCACGGAGTTCGAGCCGACGTCGATGGCGGCCACGGTGGTTGCCAGGCGTTGCTCGTCTGGGGCCGACGGGGTGGGTGCCGACGGAGTGGCTGTCGGGGCCGCTCGGGTTACGTTGGTTGAGGAGGCCGCTTGCTGCTTTGCGCACATGGTTGACGATTGAGTAAAGGGGGAGCTGCCTGCCGAAAAAAAATCTGACCGATTCCCAAACCTTCATTGTTTCCATCGGAACATGCCGGTCAAGGGGCCGGGTGGCGGGTAATCAGCCGTTTGGCGGGCGGGTTTGCATCGCTGCTCGACGAACCTTCGTCGTAAACGGCCGCCAAGTTCTTCCCGAGCCGAAACATTTGAGCAAACTCCCCGGGCAGGCCCCGGCGATGTACCTCGCGTACCACGCGGGCGATGTTGTAGGGTGTGCGGCGAAGTTGAATCGCCATGTTTCCTGCATTTAGCTCCATAAGTGCCCAGCTTGCCCGAGGATCGTTGCCCTCCGGGCGTCCCACGCTTCCGGGATTGACGAACTGGGTGCCGGCGGCCTCGGCCAGAAATGGGAAGTGCGAGTGGCCACACGCGATCACATCGACCTTGGCCAACCGAGCCAACTGTGCCAGCCGCGACGGTGGGGTATCGGGCGCAAGGGCCTCGTCGTCGGCCGTCGGGCTGCCGTGCGTCAGCAGCAGACGCAAGCCACCGGCGCGGATGGAACGTTGTGCAGGCAGGTTGGCCAGATAGTCGCGCGACGAGACGCTAAGCTGCTCGTACGCCCAGCGAAAGGCGAAGTACTTCTGCGGGGCCTTGCGTTTGCGCCACGACCGCTGTTTGCGGGGGAAGGCGAGCACTTTGCGGTCGTAGTTGCCCCGAATGCTAACGACCCCCTCGGCACGCAGTCGACAAACGGTTTCTTCGGGAAAAGGACCGTAGCCGACCAGATCGCCGAGGTTCCAACAGCCGTCGACGTTTTCGTGACGCGCCTCGGCCAACACGGCTTCCAAGGCCGGCAGATTGCCATGCACATCGGCCAGCAAAGCCACCCTCATCGGCTTGTCGGTCCCGATGGTTTAGTACGTCGGGTGCTTTGCGTCTTTGTCGACGGATCGAGGGTAGCAGCCCGGTGTTGGGGAACATGTTGAGGAGTAGCCGACTCGTTGAGATGTTGCCACTGGGAGACCAATGTCTCGTTGGCGGCAAATTGGTCGGTTGCCGCAGCCTGTTTGGTGGTGGCTGGTTTCGGCGCAATCAGTGTTGTCGTCGTGTGGGCGGTTGCGGCCAGTTTTGCCGCCATGTCGCTCGTCGTCGTGGTAGCCCCTCTCGCGCCGGATCCGTTCTTGGCTACGTTTTCCTTCTTCGGCACCGCATTCTCGTCAGAGACCACACCGCCGGCGGTCGGCCGCGCGTGCTCCGGTTGCTTGCCCCGGGCGCGAACCACGTCGGCCAGATGGTCCCATACTGCCTGTTCTTCCAGTTGATGCCAATGCAGGGCGAGTTTGTCGAAAACTGCCTTGCGCTGCCGACGACGTTGATCGCGCAAATACTCGATCCCTGGAGCCAGTCGGGCAAAAGGGCGATCGTTGCCGAAATTCCGGCCGATCAGCTTCCGCTCTTGCGCGGCGAATTCGTCGAGATGGTCGAGCCAGACGTCGCAATCGTGGATGTCGCCCAAAAGGTCCTGAATCTCGCGCACGACCTCGATTGACGAATCCAACTGGCCTCGGTATACGGGCTTGGCGATTTCTACCGTATAACGCAGACGCTTGCCCGCAATCCGCATGGCGTGATGCTGTTGAACCTGCGTGGCATCGGCCAGGGAGTGTTGATAGCGAAGCAGTTCATCCAGACACGAAAGAATATGCTCTTCACACTGGGCGTAGGCGTACGGACTTCGGATGTCGAGATGCTTCGCCTTGCCCTTGGCTTTTATCTTCTTGCTCGTAGCGAGGAGGTCATCGATCAATCCGCTATGGGCGAGTTGTTCGACCGCCTTGACCACTTGCGGTTGCAGCCGTTCTCGCGATTGTTCCGTGCGAACCAAGAGTCGCGCAATTCCAGGGCAGCAGATCGGATCTTGCACTTCGTGGAGCTTGGCCACGAGGTGTTCGATCTGGACGTCTTTATCGCGGGCATCGCCAAGACCGGAAGTGATCTTACGGATTTGCTTTCGCCAGCGCTTAATCTGATCGTCGGGAAAGCATTGCGAAAACATCCGCAACGCCGCCCGCAGACGGCGCGACGCCACCCGGGCCTGATGAACGCACTCGATGTCGTCGGCGAGGCAGACGCCGTCGAGTTGTGCGGCCAGCGCTTTGGTGTGCTTGCCCAGAAACTTGGCAGCCAGCAGTCGGTAGCTTCGGTCGGCAGATGCCATTGATGGAGAAGTTGCCCGAGCAATAGGCCATTGTGCCGAGTCCGTTCGCGGCCCGTGAGAATTGTGAACTAACACCTCATTATATCGGACGGGCTGCGGCGACACCATCGTCGGCAACGACGCGCAATTGGTTTGCTGAAAGGCTTGAATAAGAGAAATCGCGCAGTTAGCGGCCATGATGGGTGGTTGGTGAGAGGCTCCGCATGGGGGGGCTGCTGTTCGTGGGGCCTGCCCGGATCGTGCTGTGGCTCTCAGCAAACGGATGCTAACTCTCGGTGATAAAATGATTATCGTCTAGATCTTTTTTCTAACTGAGGGCTAACTGTCGAGATGCCAAACGCTAACAAATCCTCAGCAAAACGCATATCGCGTGGCCCTTGGGGAGTACTTAGCTTGTCATATCCGGTCGGCCATTGTATCGATTGGGGGGGCCAATACCGGTGGAAAACTTGTCGATTTAACGGTCGACAATCTGGCAAAAAGAGAAGGTCCACTTGCCGAAATGGCGTATGGGCTAAAGACGGGCCGAAAAACAACTTGCCGTCTTCCACGGCAAAACGCGAGGGCTGTGGCGAAGCACAGCTCGGCAAATCGGTAAGTTATTTGTCCGTCGATCCTAATGCGGTACGACCGCAACGGAATAGGGGATACCGACTTATGAACGGCCCGCTCCCGATGGTCGCTAACATGCGTGCACCGTGCGCGGAAGTTGCAGGGTAAGACTCTAGAACGTACTGCTGTCGACCACTTCCCCATCGGCTCGATTGCCAAGTCGGCCGTAGGTTTCAACGTCGATCGAGTAGCTGACCGAGCGGACCGAACCGTCGCAGAAGACGAAGTTGCAGCCGCCGGGATGAGGGCCGCCGAAGGAGAGATCGCCGGTTTCACCCTGGCGATCGCGACTCAGTGGGGCGTCGGGTCCGGCCCATCGCAGCACGTCGCTGTCGTGGCCGATGTACATGCTTTGGGAATCGCCGCCGCCTTCCCAGGTGGTGTAGCGGTCGGGGTTCAGTTTCTTTTCGCCGAACAACAGCGTGTGGGTCGTACCATCGCGAATCATGGCCATCGAGACCTCGCTTGCAGCGTAGACTGTCCCGCTAAGGTCTGTAGGAAAGGCGTAGGTTTCCCAAGACGAAATCGTTGTGGGACCGCTGACATAGCCGGTATAGTTGCCGCCGGCATTGGCGCAGTAGTCGCTTTTGGCGATTGGGTCGGCCTTGTTCGCGTTATGTGGTATATTTCCGTCCAACGTGCCAGGGTTGTACGGATATAGCTGCGGAGCACGGCGGCTGGGGCAGTGGACGATATTCAGCGGGGTTTGGACGACTTGCGTGTGGGCGGCCAGTTTGTCGGCGTCCGGCAGGCCGGCTCCGAGTCGGTGCAGGCTTTCCTGTTCGACGTAAGGCAGCAGGCTAAAGATCCATCCGCCCGGCTGACTGCGGCCGAACCCCATTTCGGAGTCGCCTACCCAGCGATGCCCCCAGCCGCCACTAGGGAAAGAACCGTGTGCCTGATGATGGTTTTGTGCGGCCAAGCCGAGGTTCTTCAGGTGGTTGAGGCATTGCAGGTTACGCGCAGCCTCTCGGGCACTCTGCACGGCCGGCAGCAAAAGGCCGATGAGGATGCCGATGATCGCAATGACCACTAAAAGTTCAACCAGGGTGAATCCACGTTTCGCGTGGCTAGAGCGAATCACATGACCGTTTCTTGGCCAAATCCATGCAGTGACGTTTCTGCCGTTCATTTCATTTATCCCGGTGTCAAACGGTTTGATGCTCTGCCATTATCTTGGAGTAACGAGTTGAGTGCCACTTGCTGCTTGGCAGGTATGTGGCGTTCCATGTAAATCCGAATGCCAAGCTTCAAGGACCAAGGAAGCATCAAGCACCAATGACCAACGGAATCGTTCGGGCTATTGACGCACGATGAAAGGGTCGGTCATTAGCACCGTTTTTTCCGCCACACGACGCCCATCCCCAACAAGCCCATGGCCAATAGGGCCAAAGTGCTTGGCTCGGGTACGGGATTCACGCCGTAGGTGGCCACGTCGGCCAGTTCTGCGTCGGTAAGCACATGATTGAAGAAACCCACGTCGTCCATCAGGCCGGAGAAGTTGTTGCTTGTGGCGTTCTCGCTACGCTGGACTCCCAATCGGGTTGCCTCGCCCGTTCCCTCGGGATAGACGATAGCTCCGACAGAGTTGGCATTGCGGGCTGTCGCGGCGGCGATCGCACTGGCGTCGATCGTTGCCTGCTCGGCCAACACAGTCAATTCTTGCTGGTCTTCCTTATCGTAACGCAACGCGACGAAATACCACGTGTCGGTTTGCAGGGCCAGGCTGCTGAAAACATCCGCCGTGCCTTCGGTACCGGCGATCAGCGACCGCACCACGCGGTTCTCTCCGTAATCGACAATCATCAGCCGAAGTCCTTCTCCAATGCCGCCGTCGCTGTCACTGGAGTCGACCAGCCGAGGCCAAGTGACATTGGTCATGGCAAGAGCGGCCGGATTGAACCAAAGCGTAATGGTGAAATCGTCGGTGGGACGCACGGCACTGGCGGCCGTGAGATTCACTCCGTCGCCTTCGTAGCTCGTTTCGTTGAAGGCGTAGGCCCCGCAGAATTTGCCGGTGGCGCCTTGCGCGGGACTATTGATCAAGGTGGTGCCGGTAACGTTGCCGGTCGAATCCGTCGCGTTGCCGCTGGTTTCGTCGAGAGAAAAATGTGCGATCAACTCAGCTTCAGCGTTGGTGCTCCACACGGCCAGCATGACAACGCTTGCGATGAACGACTTGCAGTTAAACATTCCGTGGTTCCTCCAGAAGTTTGAAAAAGAAGCCAAGGTCAATAGTATTGGGGGTGAAGTTACCAAGTTGTCTGAGTGCTAGTACGTCATCCAGCAAGTTTCTTCCGGTATAGTTCCGGGAACACTCGGCGGGCGTCGTTGTTATTGAAGGTCCAGTCGATTATGGCTTTGCGGCGATTTCGGTCGCGGGCCCAAGTCGCCGCATGACGTTGAACTTCTTCGATTGTAGGAATCCGTCGCCCGAGGCATTGCTTGGTCAACACGGAGATTTCAATTTCTGCCATGTTCAGCCAACTGGCGTGCTTGGGTGTGTAGTGCCATACGATGCGTCGCAGAGATTGCTTCGCTTTCGTAGCGTCAAACGTTTCGATGAGGGACTTTTCGTTGTGCGTGTTGAGGTTGTCGAGAACCAAATGAATCCGACGAGCCTTGGGATAACGCTGAAGCAGATCACGCACGAATCGTGCGAAATCGGCCCGTTTGCGATGACGCCGAGCCTGGACGAAGCGTTTGCCACCATTCGGCTCAACGGCGACAAAGATACTGCACGTGCCGCAACGACGATACTCGTAGTCCTGCTTAGCCGCCTTGCCTGGTACGGCAGGCTTGAAGGGACACGTATCGTCCAGGAGTTGATACGGCTGCTCGTCCATGCAAATCAACGGTTCTCTCGGGTTGAACGCCTTTTCATACTGGTCGAGGACGTCCTCCATTCTGTCGCGAAACTCTTCGGTGAGTCTCGGAATGCACCATGTTTTTTTCGCCATGGCTTCATGTCGTGCTCTTTCAGCCACAACGCAACCTCGCTCTTGCTGATCGAATCGACGAAGCCTCGTTTCACGGCGTGCACGCAGAGTAGTTCCAGCGTCCAGCGGACGCGGCCCTCCGGCGGATCGCTGCAAGCCAACGCCACGACTTGCTGCTTCTGCCGTGGCGTAAACGTGGGCGGAGCACCGGATCGAGGGGCGTCGTACAACGCTTCCTCTAAACTCCCGGTACAGAACCGTTTACGCATACTGCGAACAGTTCGATCCGTGCAACCAACGTGTTCGGCAATCTCCTCATCCGTGAATCCTTCATCTGATTTCAGCAGAATCAAGGCACGCCGAACCACACGCACGGATCGCGTGCCGGTATGCACCAACTCCTGCAAATGCTGTCGGGCCTCGTCCTTGAGGCGTACAATGTGTTCCTTCATGCCGGTGCTTATACCACCGGAAACAATTTCATGGAAGGCGTACTAGTTGCTGGGCGTTTCCGACGAACGAGGATCGTCGCCCGAGGTTTCCGTATTCGGTTCCAACAGCGAAGCCACGCCGTAGTTGGCCACCTGGGCCAGTTCCGCGTCGGTGAGGACGTGATTGAAAAATCCCACGTCGTCCATCAGGCCGGAGAAGTTGTTGCTTGTGGCGTTCTCGCTACGCTGGACTCCCAATCGGGTTGCCTCGCCCGTTCCCTCGGGATAGACGATAGCTCCGACAGAGTTGGCATTGCTGGCTGTCGCGGCGGCGATCACACTGGCGTCGATTGTTGCCTGCTCGGCCAACACGGTCAGCTGTTGCTGGTCTTCCTTGTCGTAGCGGAAAGCGACGAAATACCAGGTGTCGGCTTGCAGGGCCGCGCTACCAAAAACATCGGCCGTGCCGTCGGTACCGGCGATCAGCGACCGCACCACGCGGTTCCCTTCGTAATCGACAATCATCAGCCGAAGCCCCTCTCCAATGCCGCCGTCGCTGTCACTGGAGTCGACCAGCCGAGGCCAAGTGACATTGGTCATGGCAAGAGCGGCCGGATTGAACCAAAGCGTAATGGTGAAATCGTCGGTGGGCCGCACGGCACTGGCGGCCGTGAGGTTCACTCCGTCGCCTTCATAGCTGGTTTCGTTGAAGGCATAAGCCCCGCCGAACTTGCCGGTGGCGCCTTGTGTGGGGCGACCAATGAGCCGGCTACCACGAATGTGGCCCTGGGAATCGGTGGGGCGGCCGCGCGGTTCGTCCAGTGGGAAGTGAACCGAAAAGTCGCACGCCTCCTGTTTCGACGTTCTCATGGCGAAAAGCATGTTGCGAAATCGCTTTTGTGGAAACTCTGCCACGGTCGTCTCGATTGCTATTTCCGATACTTGTACCGACGAACCGGCTTCAACCACTTTGTGGGATGCGGGCGACTGGGCGGTGCCACCGGCCTGTGCTACCTCGACGAGACCTTTTAATACGGTTACCTCGGTGGAGTGTATCTCGTCGGTCCAAACACCGAATTGCGTTCCCAGGTCGGTGATCGTCGCGTGTGGCGTCTTCAGCGCAAAGCCAATCGCCTGCTTAGGCACAGTGGCTAACAGTGTGCCGTGTTGTAAGTAACCTGCGTTTTGACTCTTAGCGACAAACGACGCCGGGCCTTGGATAATCACCGTGGTCCCCTGGGAGAACTCAAGTTGGATAAGGCCTTGGGTGAGTTCAAGCGGTACATCCGGTGCGATGCGATCGCCCAAGGTCCCCGTTGAATGGTTGTAGTTCCATTGCGCGTCAACGGCTTCGCTCACTCGGGCAACATAGAGACATTCTGCGGCAGGTGTAGTAGACTTGTTGTTCCAGTTGCGAACGTTCGGCGCCGCCCAAATGGCCAATAGGGTAAGTAATGTGCCCATTACGGCGGCGGAAACCAACAAGGCAAACGGCGTGTTGTTCGAGAAGAACCCGCGGCCCTGCTCGAAGTAGTCGCCCAGGAATCCGAGCAGCGGGGCGGGTTTCGATGGGACCGCCTGTTCGGCAAGAGTCTCGGAGGCTTGCTCGACCTTGGTCGCCGCTGAATCGTCAAGCCCTACGGCCATCTCTGGTCCCAATCGCGAGGCGATCAGCCGGGCATGCACACAGAAAGCGACGAACTCTTTGCGCCGGGCTGGATTATCGGCCAGCATCGAGCGAAGTGTTTCCGCATCGTCTGCCGAGAGGGTGCCTTCCAGATGGCATACCGCCAGACGGCCGAACTCGTCGTCCGGTTTGCCGGTCGCTTCGAATTGGTTCTGCGGTTCAGCCATCGGTCGGTACGCTCTCGATCGGCGTAAGTCGCCGCGACATGCATTCGCTCAGCGCTCGGTGGATTCGGGTAATCGCCTGATAGACGGCACTCACGTTGCGGTGCAGACGTCGGGCGATTTCGTTGCTCTTCAGCCCGTCGACGTAACGTAGCGTGACAATCCGCTGGTTGTTCGCGGTCAGTCGTTTCACGCACGTTCGCAGCAGATCGACCAGTTCGGATTCTTCCAGGGCGTCGTACTGTTGCCAGTCGGGCTCCATGGCTTCGAGGATCGCTTCGTCCAACGGCGTTGGCTGCCGGGAACGTCGCCGCACGGCTTCCAACGCCTTGTTGCGGGCGGCATGCCGCAGCCAAGCGGCCAATCGCACTTCATCGGCCACCTCGCCACCATTTTCCACCGCCAGCAGCGACACCTCTTGCAGCACGTCCTCGGCCAAATGCGCATCACCCACGATCGACCAGATGTAGGCAAACAACCGGTCGCGTTGTTGCATCAGCACGCGGACAATCGTTTTGGAATCCATACTCATGCAGACAGGGTTACGTTCTGCCGTCGGGGGCCTATCGTGCGGACCTTCTACTGGACCTATATAAGTGACCTGGCACCGAAAAAACTCGACAAGCGGTTTTTGTTTTCGGTCGCAAAGCCTTTGGTGATAATGAGATGTGGCGGGCGGCGTAAGTTTCAGTGTAATTGGGTGTTTGGTCGAAAGCCGAGCGTTTTTGCCCATGCCGGCAACTCGCGGGTGAGCGGGGGATGTCCGAGATCCGTCTGGCGCGATTGTCGGGAAAAGAAGTGGTGGGACGAAGTCATGACGAGGCCGTAAAGGGGGCACCGATGATTTTCTGTGGCAGAGGGTTTATTGATGTTTGCATTGGAAATGATCGCTTCGGGAAGCCGAACACCTGGAAATCCAGGCTCCCGCTGGTCGCCTTCCGTTCATTAGCTATGCAAGCGTCAATAGAGGGTTTACTCGTCGCGACGGGGCGACCGGAATATCGCCGACCTTGCCATGTCGACTTGTTGGGTGCCCCGGGCAGCTGGTATGCCCGTTCCACACTCGCTGGCAAGCAGCCAGTGCTTTGTCAACTCTTAAACCAGGGGTTGTGGGTGCGATGCTCACGCTTGCGTGGGCATGCCAAAGTGTCGACGAACATGGCCCCGCAAGCGTGGCCATGGCACCCCTATTCTATTGGGCCCCGCATTGCTTGTGGAACGAGGGCGACCAACGGGAGCCCGGTTTCCCGGGGCAGGACGCAAGGAAGTGTCCCACAATCAACCACGGAACCAATAAGGACTGACAAAGCGCCGGTTGCACCACTCAATATGTCAAGAAATAGAAAGCCATGGTGGGGTGTATATGCCAATGGCGAAAGAACGGCACAAACTTCTTGAAACGTTTGTTGCTTGCCGCTAAATTGAACGTATGTTGGTTATCAAGCCGTCGCGTAGCCGTCGAAAGGGTACGATTGATGAGACTTCCATACGACAACCGTTTTGACGTTGGACTGTGTTGCGCCGCTTGCCTTTTGGTGTTGGCGGCCGGTTGCTCAAAGCGTAGCTACGAAGGACCGCAGCGAGTGAGTGTACAGGGAAAGGTCATTCTAGACGGCGAGCCGGTCGACGGCGGCGTTATCCAGTTCGTTCCGAATGGAGGAACGTCGCGCAAGGCATCGGCTGCCATTACTGCGGGGCAATACGCGATTGCCGAAGCTCAAGGCCCCAACCCGGGCAAGTATCGTGTGGAGGTGAATTGGTCGCGCCCGACCGGCCAAGTTATGTCGGGTACGGAAAGTGGGTTGCAGCGCGAAGAGGCCGTTCCCGAGTCGTACCGTCGCAACCCACGGCAGGTAGAACTTGTGCCAGGCACGAATCAATTCGACTTAGTGATTGAAAAGCCTTAGTGCTTCGTCGATCATTGATTTGCGGGTGCTACCGACAGCTTGTACGTCCGTGTTCGGTGCTGGCTGACAAGTAGCTAGTGGTACCCAACCCCATGAAGCTCGGTGGAAGGCGAGTGGTTGAGTGCGTGGGGCGAGCAGCGACCGCGTACGGGCGTTCGTAGTTGCTGACGTGACGCACGTGTGTGTCGACACGCGTTCTGATTCGGTTATACCCGTTCGATGTGCCCCAGGTAGGCCTTCTGTTTTAATAGTGTCTTCTGGACTTCTTTCACGTCGACATCTCGCACGAGACAATCATGCGACACGGCTACCGCGGCTGCCGCGCCGGCCGCGTGGCCCGTCACGAGGCAGTTGGGAATTACGCGGATCAGATCGGCCATTCGAGTTTCGCCCGAGATGCAACGCCCGGCGGCCAGGATGTTGTCGACATTTTTCGGCAACAGGGCACCAAATGGAACTTGCCACTCTTGGTGGTCGCCGTTCCATGCCCCGCCCACGGCCACGACGTCGTCGCAGCGGCGGTTGTCCATTAGTCCCTTGTAGGTCAGCATGTCGGTGCCGCTGAGCACGCGCGTGATTCGCACGCCCAGTTGCGGCGCGGTTTCCATCAGGTAAACGTCTTTGTAGCCCGGCGTTTGGCGGAGCTTTTCGACTTGCCGCCAAATGGCTCGACGGTGATTCAGCTCGAGTCGGGTAAGCTCGCGGACGTCGATGCCGTCGGCGTCGGGGCCGTGCATGTTGACCCAATTCACGCCTGGGATGGGCGAGATGCTGCCGGTGCCGCGTGGCTTCTTCGGCGACGAAACCGTGGCGCGGTCGAGATTGCCGATGCGCGACACCAAGCCCACGTGATACTTTCGGTGTTCGTGTTCGGCGCCCGCGGCAGCGAAGAGGTCGCCGTCACCCGTCGCGTCGACGACCTGTTTAGCGAGTATCGCCTGGCGTCCCGACTTGCTTTCGAAGACCGCACCGACGACCTTGTTGCCGTCCATCACGGCATCGACGCCCCAGCAGTGCAGGAAGACGTCCATGCCCGACTCGACGACCATCTCGACCATCACATATTTCAGGGCTTCGGCGTCGACCGTCGGGTTGACGCCTTGCCTGCGGTTGATGATACCTCGATCGACCTTTTCGAGGCGCTGCATCATCTCTTCGCCGATTCCCTGGCAGACTTGTTTCTTGCCCTCGACGATGTGCCCCAGCACGTAGAGCACCAGTCCACCGGTCCAGAGGCCGCCGAAGTGGCCGTAGCGCTCGACCAGTGTGGTTTTTACCCCGGTCCGCGCGGCCGCCACCGCCGCCGCCACGCCGGCCGGTCCGCCGCCGACGACCAGCACATCGGTTTGGTGGAGCGTCGTCAACGGTCGCTCGGGCTGAATGACCTGACCGTCGCGCACGAAGGGTCGGGGATGGGTGACCCCGTTGACGACGACGCCGGGTGGTGCGTCGAGCCGTCCAACCGGATCGGCCTCACTTTGGCCTGGCAACGCTGTGGTGCCCAGTCCGGCGGCCAATCCCGAAAGTCCCAACAAACGCATTAACTCGCGACGCGATAGCTTGCCGTTGTCGTGCATGTTTTCTCTTGGTCTCACTCTCGACGCGCGTTCAGAACGCCATGTCGACGACGAGGCCGTCCTGGCGGTTGAACAGTTTCTGGTAGGTGTAGTCGTTGGTGGGATAGCGGCTCTTGACGACATCCGAGGCCGCATCGCCGCAGTTGCCGCCGAGGGCCGATTCGATGGTCTCGCTGAGGAAGTGGACGGAGCCGTCGCAGAAAACGACGTTTACCCCGCCCGGATGTTGGCTGGTCAACGCATGACGGCGGCAAGGGTCGACGCCCAACTGGTAAATCAGGTTGCCGGAACTGTCGCGTGCGAGTCGCGTGCCGATGGGCCACGTCGAGCGGAAGTTGAGCGAAGCGCTGCTATGCGAGAATCCGGGCCAAATGCCGCCGACCTGGTCGACCGTGTCGCGTTCGCCGACGAGCATCGTGTTGCTCGTGCCGTCGCGAATGCTGGCGATAGTGCTCATCGTGTCGGTGCCGTAGCCGACTCCTTCCGATATCACGTAATTGGATTTTCCGTAGGGGTGGTTGAAGAGTTCGCCTGTGGTGGTTCCTCGATCCGAAGGGCAAAGGTATCCGGCGATGGTCGTTTGCAGGCCGTTGTCGCTGGTTGGCGTGGGCATTTGTCCGCCGCGCGGATCGAGTTGGTCGTACAACGGGCGCTGCTCCAGATAGGGCAGAATGAAGGTGCTCCAGCCCCAGGTTCGTTCGCGATTGCCATTGATCGGGATGAACCCGGGCGGGAAGGTGCCCAACGCGCTGTGATAGCCGTGAAACGCCAGCCCGATTTGCTTGAGATTGTTGCTGCACTGCATTCGGCGAGCCGCCTCTCGGGCCGACTGTACTGCGGGAAGCAGCAGCGCGATCAGGATCCCGATGATCGCGATGACCACCAGCAGTTCGACTAGCGTAAAACCTTGAGATCGTCGACCCATGATCCTAGTCCCCGTAGAGTCGGCACGTAGGCTACGCTTCAGCATGGCGCGGGCCACGCAGAAAAGATGGCCGTGCCATGCTGAAGCATAGCCTACGCCGGTTTAAGCCCTCACCCCCGGCCCCTCTCCCACGGGGAGAGGGGAGTACATTCGTGGCCAATTAACGTTGCACACGACGATAGCCAATCACTACGAAGCAAGCGACGGCAAGCAGCAACGTCACACTGCCCGGCTCGGGCACAACACTGGCCGTCACGCTCATTGCACTGAGGTAACCGTGATCGGTATTGGTCGACGCAATGCCGAGTTGGGCCAGCAGGGTTGTATCGCTGTTAGTCAGCAGTCGGGCGCCGATGTCGATGTTGCCTTGGCTGTCGGGCGCCCAATTCGAAAAGGTTACAACCTCCGAAGAATTGCCCTTGCAGTTGAGCACCTTTTCCACGCCGTCGATGGTGTAGACCGTGTAGCGGTCGGTGCCGGCCTCGCTGGTGCGCGAGCCGAACAGCACAATGTCGTACAACGCATTTGTGTCGAGACCCGATAGCCGAATAATGCCCGTGTCGTTGTTGTCGTCGCCGGTAGTGCCGCGGACATAAAGCGAATCATACTGTGCCATGGCCTCAAAACCGGCGGCACTGGAATTGATTCCATTCTGAACCGTGCTGAAAAAGGAATCGGTAATGCTCAGACTGATGCCCGTGTCCGTTCCAGCGGCGTCCTTGGCGTTAGATACCACTTCGCCGACGCTCGCACTATTGACGTCGTTGTAGTAATTCGGGGTGTCCGGTGCCTGGTTGCTACTCGGTCCAAAGTCAAACAAGATGGCCTCGGCCTGTGCCAGCGATGGCACAAACGATACGGCCAAGAGAAGAAGAAGTGCCATCATCGCGCGATTCATTTCGGGCTCCTTTCGCCTTCGAGGGAATTAGGTTCATTATTCGGTATTTGGTCGACGGCACACCGTACGTTGTCGATGTGATAGGTGCCGTGGCCGGTGTTCGGTTTGGGTTCCGAGACGGCAATCCGCAAAAACAATTCACGGCCGATCATTTCCTCGGGAATCGTCAGGCTGGCGTCGAGCGTCCGGATGCCGTCTTCGCGAAGAAAACTCAACCGCCGTCCGGCGCTACCCACGGCATCGCCCGACAACCGATGGGAGACTCCCACGGCGAAGGCCAATTCGACTGTCGCGCCACCGCCTGCGAATCGTGCGCCCGGGGAGGAATGAGTGCGGTCTTTCACGGCGACGTCGACCGCCGCCGTGAGTTGTCGATCCACGTCGCTACGGTCGATTACGCCCAGCGACTGATACATCCAAACGGCCGACAGGGCATCGTCGGGTAAATGTTCGCGCATATTGCGCAAACAAAGCGACACCACCTGTTGCCCGTCGGTGGCGCCCTGGCCGTTGGCGTACGTTCCGTCTTTGGTCGAAAGTACGTAGTAGGCCTGGTCCGAACTGTTCAAAGGCGACGTGCCTGTGTGCCAGCCGTAGGCGGTCAACTGGAGTGTCGCCGAGTGAACGCTGTATTTGCGGTGTTTGCGGATGTCCGGCAACTCGAAGCTGGGGTTGATCAGGACCAGATTCTTGGTTACGCCCTGCTTGGGTTTGGGACGCTGCCGGGGCAGGGTACGGACGAACTGTTGTCGCACGACGGCCGTCGACGCGGCAACGTCGATCGTTGCGTTGGCCGTATCGAAGCGGGCCGATTCGTTGGCCGCCAACACACGGCTGACAGTCCGGTCGGCAGTTTCCGCCCCGTTCAACTCGGCCAACACATTGCCCTGGAATACGTGGACGTCGGTCTTGCCCGACTCGTCGACTTCGACGCCGAATTCAGTACCAAGGTCGACAATCGTCGCCTGCGGGGTTTGCAGCTTGAATCCGTTCGCGCGGCGCGGAACCTGAGCAACCAACTTGCCTCGCGACAAATAGCCCTGGTTGCGATCGCGAGCGATGAACGTCGCGGGGCCTTCCACGAGCACCTTGGTGCCCTTGACGAACTGAATTTCGATCAAACCCGAGGTCAACACGATGGGTTCATCCTGAGGCACCGGATCGCCCGGCGTGCGGGTTCGCGTGCCGGGTGCCCATGCTACGTCGACCACTCCTGTCAGCCGTGCTACGGTGGCGGCCGGCCGTTCCGAGACAACCGCTCGCTGGCTTCGCCAACTACGAAAGCTGGGCGCCGCCCAAAACGCCATCAGAACGAGCATCGAGCCTACTACCAAAGCAGACACCACGAAAGACAAGGACAACCGTGCACCAGTCGATTCATGGCCCGTTCGAACGGTTTGGGCGATAAATCGCCAATAGCGTGCCGCTCGAAACGATGTGCCGGAAGACCAGCCGGTGCGTTGTTTTGCAGCTTGGCCATTGGACATCGAAGGAGAGGCCAGTGGCCGCTCGTCGACTACGTTCGACGGTGCTTCGCCCGGTATGCCGTTGAGTTCCGAAAGAGCCACGGCCGCAGCCTTTCCGCCCAGGCCGAATTCCAGCTCCAACCCGCTTTGGAGCATGGCGAAACGGACGTAAGTCTCTACGGCCTCGTTGTTGTGTTTTAGCACTTCGTTCAGGCGGTTGGCGCCGTGCGCGTCGAGTCGGTTCTCGCGCTGCGCCGCGATGAGTACCCGCAACTGCTGATCGTCTTGTTTGGACCACGACTGGCGCATTACGTGGTTCCTTCCTGAAGGGTCCGGTTCACGCAGTCGTACAGGGCATCGTGGATGCGGGCCAAGGTCTTGTAGACGGCCGACTCGCTACGATGCAGGTTTTGGGCCAGTACCTTAATGCTGGCCTCGTCGGTGTAGCGGCGGCGAATCAAATCGTGTTGCCGTTCGGGGAGCTTTTCGAGGCATTCGGCTAACGCGTGGTGCCGGACGTCGATTTCTTCCTGGGCGTCGATCATTGCGTCTGCAATTCGCTCGGCCACCTCGTCGGTGAACATGGCCAACAAACGTCGACGGTTTCGGTAATGGGCCAACACCTCCAGCCGTGCTACGCGGCAGGCCCAACGCACGAAATCGGTGCCCTGCTCGAAGGTGTCGAATTTCTCCCAAAGCACCACACTCGTTTGGCCGAGGATGTCGTCGGCGTCGGCCGGGCTTTTCACCTGGGTGCGGATGAAGGCGTACAGCCGGCGCTGGCTTTCGGCGAAGAGTCGGACAAAACGTTGGGTCTTGTCAACCGCCGGCATGGTGCTAGTCCCGTTGATCCGGGTTTCGTTCGCCACAGATTTCATCGTGCTTGATTGAGAGGTTCGACGAGGCAGCCTCGCGCGGTCGGGCGTAGCCACGACGGCACATTTCGGTCATGTAGAGATACGATCCGGGGCTGCTGATTTTGGAATTTTTTCGAGAAGAAAAATCGGAATGGTTGCGTAAGTGGTGTGATTGAATGGACTTGCGTTTTCTGAATTGGACCGTTGGGGGGCCGGGTGTGACGCTGCCTGACACCGCGCCTGCGCTTACGACGGAGTGAGATGTGGCGACATGAGAGGAGACGAGAACATTGCCCCGTGGCACGCGGCAAGTTCCATTATAGTCCACCCGAGCAGTGGGGCTGGAAAATGTCCCGGAAGCCGTTTGGGAACGACTTACAGGGGATATTCGTTCGGTCGGTTGACGAAGCCGAAACCGGGTCTTGAAACCGCCTCTAGAACTGGCTGCTGTCGACCACTTCGCCATCGGCCCGATTGCCAAGCCGGGAGTAGATTTGGGGGTCGATCGAGTAGCCCACGGAACGGACCGAACCGTCGCAAAAGACGAAGTTGCATCCGCCCGGATGCGGGCCGCCAAAGCAGTTCTCGCAGACAACGTTGGGTGGGTCGCGGCGAAGACCCTCGGCAGCTTCAGTGAAACGACAACTATCGGGATCGTAGCCCACATACATGCTTTGGGCGTGGCCGGGAGGTTCCACGTCGTAGTTGTCGGTGCTGATACGTTTCTCGCCGAACAGCACGGTATTCGTCGAACCGTCGCGGATCGATGCCATGGAGATTTCGCTGGCGTTGAATACGATGCCGGTCATTTTGGTATTGAAATTGTACGTTTCCCAAACGTCGATTTGCGTGGGGCCTGCCCCGTGACCCAGATCGACGTCGCCGGCGTTGGCGCCGTAGTCGCTCTTGGCCACCATGGTTGTCTTGTTGGCATTGTAAGGTGGAGTAGCCCAACTTGGCTCGGGGTAGAGGGTTGCCGCGTGCCTCGTGGGACACGTGAACGATGCCAGAGGTGTTTGTACCATTTGCGTGGCTGCGTCCAACTTATCGCTGCCGGTTTTGTTCGCCGACAATTGGTAGAGGGCCTCTTGTTCCAAGTAGGGTAAAAGGCTGAAGATCCAACTGCCCGGCTGAGGTTTTCCGAAACCCATATCCGGATCACCCACCCAGCGCCATCCCCAGCCGCCGCTGGGGAAGAAGCCGTGCGTCTGATGATGGCTCTGCGCGGCGAGGCCCAACTGCTTGAGGTTATTCAAACACTGGGCGCAGCGAGCGGCTTCTCGGGCCGATTGTACCGCGGGCAGCAACAGGCCGATCAGGATGCCGATGATCGCGATCACTACAAGGAGTTCAACAAGCGTGAAGCCACGTGGTGTGCAACGATACCAGACGACCGACCGCCGGGAGAATCGGAAGAGTTGAGCCTTTTCGACAGCCAGTCCGCGTGGGTTTTTGGGCAATTTCGGAAGCCCTTGCCGTGCGTGCATCCGTTTCATTGTCGTGGCCTGTTTCTTCTTCAATTGTGCCCGTGTTTCTTGGACGCCGGTTTTGCCCCCAGTACTCCGTCAAGGTTACTCAAACTGAAAATGATTCCAACATGGGAGCCGCAGATGGACGCAAATGAACGCGGATAGCATAGCACTAGTACGCCTTCCATGAAATTGTTTCCGGTGGTATAAGCACCGGCATGAAGGAACACATTGTACGCCTCAAGGACGAGGCCCGACAGCATTTGCAGGAGTTGGTGCATACCGGCACGCGATCCGTGCGTGTGGTTCGGCGTGCCTTGATTCTGCTGAAATCAGATGAAGGATTCACGGATGAGGAGATTGCCGAACACGTTGGTTGCACGGATCGAACTGTTCGCAGTATGCGTAAACGGTTCTGTACCGGGAGTTTAGAGGAAGCGTTGTACGACGCCCCTCGATCCGGTGCTCCGCCCACGTTTACGCCACGGCAGAAGCAGCAAGTCGTGGCGTTGGCTTGCAGCGATCCGCCGGAGGGCCGCGTCCGCTGGACGCTGGAACTACTCTGCGTGCACGCCGTGAAACGAGGCTTCGTCGATTCGATCAGCAAGAGCGAGGTTGCGTTGTGGCTGAAAGAGCACGACATGAAGCCATGGCGAAAAAAACATGGTGCATTCCGAGACTCACCGAAGAGTTTCGCGACAGAATGGAGGACGTCCTCGACCAGTATGAAAAGGCGTTCAACCCGAGAGAACCGTTGATTTGCATGGACGAGCAGCCGTATCAACTCCTGGACGATACGTGTCCCTTCAAGCCTGCCGTACCAGGCAAGGCGGCTAAGCAGGACTACGAGTATCGTCGTTGCGGCACGTGCAGTATCTTTGTCGCCGTTGAGCCGAAAGGTGGCAAACGCTTCGTCCAGGCTCGGCGTCATCGCAAACGGGCCGATTTCGCACGATTCGTGCGTGATCTGCTTCAGCGTTATCCCAAGGCTCGTCGGATTCATTTGGTTCTCGACAACCTCAACACGCACAACGAAAAGTCCCTCATCGAAACGTTTGACGCTACGAAAGCGAAGCAATCTCTGCGACGCATCGTATGGCACTACACACCCAAGCACGCCAGTTGGCTGAACATGGCAGAAATTGAAATCTCCGTGTTGACCAAGCAATGCCTCGGGCGACGGATTCCTACAATCGAAGAAGTTCAACGTCATGCGGCGACTTGGGCCCGCGACCGAAATCGCCGCAAAGCCATAATCGACTGGACCTTCAATAACAACGACGCCCGCCGAGTGTTCCCGGAACTATACCGGAAGAAACTTGCTGGATGACGTACTAGTAGTCTGTAACAGTCAAAATGACGGGTATAGGTGTTTCAGTTTAATACGAGCGTTTTCGGTGGTGAAGTGCCAGTCGATGGTGTGCTGGGAGGCATTGCGGCCGCTTTCCCAAGCGGCGACTTCGCGTTCCATCTTTTCGCGCGTGTCGATGTACTTCGCCAGGCATTGGCGAGAAAGGACCCCGATTTCGATCTCCGCCATGTTGAGCCAACTGCCATGCTTCGGCGTGTGATGAATCTCCAGTTTCTCGGCGAGCCGCAGGGCTTCCTCGGGAGGAAACGTTTCGTACAACGAACCGATCGAATGCGTATTCAAGTTGTCCATGACCAGAACGACCTTTTCGGCCTCCGGGCAATACTCATCGACCAAGGTCCGTACGCACTCCGCGAAATCACGTCGCTTGCGATGCTCGGTCACCTCAACATGGCGCCAACCGGTCCACGGCTCGAAGAGCATGAACAAATTGACGGTCCCCTGGCGTCGGTACTCGTAGTCGGTCTTCTTCACGTGGCCCGGCTTGGCGGGAAGCGACGGACGCGTTTCGCCGATCGACTGTTTGCTCGTTTCGTCCAGGCAGATGACGGGCCGCCGCGCGTCATACGGCCTTTTATAAACTCCCAACACGTCTTCCATGCGAGCGACGTACTCGCCCGACGCTTCGGGGATGCACCAATATTCGTTCAGCCAAGGCTTCAGCCTGTTTTTTTCAACGCGCGTTGGACTGTCATGTGCGAACAGCTTTCGACAACCCCCAGTTCCACCAGCCTGCCCGCGAGGAGTCGCAAGGACCACTTCGCGCACCCCTCGGGAGCATCGCTGCAGGCGGTCGCAACGAGCACGGCCTCCGCATCTCCGTCGATCTTGCCCAATTGCGGGCCGCGTTTTTCTCGTTCCAAAGCGTCTTCCGTTCCGAGTTCCACCCAACGTTTCCGCAGTCGCTCGATGGTCGCCGTTCCACAGTCAAACGCCTCGGCAATTCGCTCGTCCGCCCAGCCAGGGCCGGCCTCGCCTTCGTCGGCCTTCAGGAGAAGTTGGGCTCGTTTGATCCGAAAAGCCGCGTTCTTGCCGTTGTTCGCCAAATCCTCCAGGCGCCGCCGTTCCTCGTGCGTCAACTCAACAATATATTTCTTCATTTCGGCCTCCTTGCCAACACGGGGAATCCCTATATCTTCCATATCGGCATGAGGTACGCTACTCATCACTTTCGTTGTTACAGACTACTAGTATCGAACGGACTATCTGGTGTGAGAGGCTTTTGCAGAGCATCGTCTTCACGGCGTGATCTACCAGATAATCCACGTTTTCAAATCGTTTTCGTCATCTGCGTGTATCTGTTTTCATCTGCGGCTTCCTTCTGTTGTTTCAACCGCTGAATCAAATCTGGACAGAGCACTAAGTTCCCCGATACTCCGGATTTGGTTTGGGCATCTTCGCGTCGACCGACTCCAGCCATGTGTCGAGCTTTGTTTCCAGTTGCTTAGCCTTCTTGGGCATCTTGTCGACGAGATTGGTCGTCTCGCTTAGGTCGTCGGCCAGGTTGTACAACTCCAACTCGCCTGAGTCGTAGTGCCGGATCAGTTTCCAATCGCCCTGGCGAATGATACTGTAGGGCCCCTGTTGCTTGTTGCGGTAATGGGGAAAGTGCCAGTAGAGGGCGTCTCGCTTCAGTGAACCGCTCTCTTTAAGCAACGACACAATACTCTCCCCGTCGATCGCCCGATCGGCCGGCAGCGGCACGTCGGCGATTTGCGCTACCGTGGGGAAGATGTCGACACTCGAAATGGGCACGCTACACGTCGTGCCCGGCTTGACAACGCCCGGCCAGCGGACGATCCACGGCTCGCGGATGCCGCCTTCCCACGGATAGCCCTTGCCGTTGCGCAGCGGGGCGTTGTCGGTCGGGCCGAGCAGACCACCGTTGTCCGAAGTGAAAATCACCACCGTGCGATCGGACACGCCGGCTTGGTCCAACGCGGCTAAAATCGTGCCGGCGGCGTCGTCGACACTTTCGACCATGCCTGCGTAGGTGGAATTCTTCTGATTGGTCTTCGGCTTGGCGTCGTACTTGGCGATCAAGTCCTTCTTGGCCTGGATCGGCGTATGCACTGCGTAGTGGCACATACTCAAAAAGAACGGCTTGTCGCGATTGGCGAGGATAAACTTGGCCGCTTCGTCGGCCTCGCGATCCGTAAGGTATTCACCCTTTTTGCGCGGCAGCATGTCGACCATCTCGTAGTGTTTGCGATTCGACTTGTAGGGATCGAAATAGCCGGGCGGTTGGCCCAGGTCACAGCCGCCGTGGTTTTCGTCGTAGCCCTGTTGGGTCGGGAAATGTTCGGCCTGGCCGAGATGCCATTTGCCGATGTGGCACGAGGTATAGCCGGCCGGCTTGAGCAGTTCGGCCAGGGTGATTTCGTCGAGTTCCATGAACAGGGCGTTGCGAGGGCAGAGCAACTTCTGGTGAGGACGACCTTCGTAGCCGGTGGGATTGCGGCCGTCGGGTCCGATCGTGCCGCCTTGGAACTTGGCACGAATCCAGTCGGTTACCCCGAGTCGGGCCGGGTAACGGCCGGTCTGCACGGCCGCACGCGTCGGCGAGCAAACGGCACAGGCCGCGTAGCCGTCGGTAAACCGCATGCCGCTGGCGGCCAGTCGGTCGATGTTGGGCGTTTCGTAGTAGGTGCTGCCCTGGACGCTGAGATCGGTCCAGCCCATGTCGTCGACGAGGATGAGGACGAAATTCCAAGGCTTCTCGGCCGCCGTGGCGTCGTTTGTGCCGATAAGAAACAGACTGCCGACAAGCACTGCCAGGGAGAATAACCAACGGGCGAGTCGTTTTTTGGTGTCGTGTTGATTTTGCATGGGGTGCTACCTTCTTCGCGGGAGAAATTGACGTGAAAACGTTGTAGAGGCGGTTTCAAAACCCGGTATCGGCTTCATAAACCCGCCGAACGAATGTCCCTATTGGTAGTTTTGAAACAGCTTCTAGCTATTCACAGGGCGGCAGGGCCGCCAACCAAACCGCTGTTGTCGTATCCTTCGTCTTATGAGTTTTTGAGAACGCAGGGGCTTTTCGTTTCAATGCAGGTTTCCGAGTCGTCGCCACAGCATCAAACTACCGAGCAAACCCATGCCGACCAGTATAAACGACGATGGTTCCGGGACGGCCGTCGCATCGAGTCGCACGTTGTCCACATCCAGGTAACTACCGTCGTTTAGTCCCGAAATGCGAATAACCAAGTTTTCGCCAAGCTCGGTGGGCGCGACACCCGTGGTGCCGATTGCCGTGATATCGCTGAACGTGCCTTCGGGCAACGAGAAAGTCACGGGGTTTGCCGTAATCGATGCGATTGTCGTGCCGCTCGTTTCGGTCAGCAACTCCAAGGTGAACGACTTGGCATTCTGGTTGGCTGCGTCCATCCTGCGGAAGAACGCCGCGGTAAGTGTATAGGTTGTATTAGCCGCTAAGGTTTCGCTGAGCGTTTGTTCCAAATAGGCGACGTTTGAGGTGAAGGCGTAGGTGAACGTTGGGCCATCCATCGTGCCCAATTCGCCGCCGCTGGCACTTGTGTCGACGAAGTCCGAGTTGGATCCCCCAGGTCCCCAACTGCTGCTGGGGTTGAGTTGTCCTCCCCAACTCGTACCGGTCCAACCGGTTGGGACGGCTCCTATCTGATGTGCGCCGTCGGCAAGGTTGTCGTCTTCGAAATTGTAGTTGGTGATGGTGATGGGGGTCGCGCTGACCGTGAGCGGACATAGCAACCCGATGACAACGGATGCAATGGCCACGAACGCCAGCGGTTTCGGAGTATGTTTCATTTCGCCGCTGATTGGCAATAGGCACAACAGTCTAATTCTTTCGAACATTATCGATCCTTTCCAATTGCATTCTTGCCTTGGTGATACGGTCACGGTTTTGAGAGGAGCTGTTATCTGCTCGTCGATAATCTACTCAAACTGAAAATGGTTTTGACATTGGAGCCGCGGATGGACGCAGATAGACGCAGATATAAGGGATTCCGGCATCGAGATTATCTGGTGCGAGAGACTTCTAAGAAGCATCGTCTTCAAAGCATGATCCACCCAGACAATCCACGTTTTCAAGTCGTTTTCATCATCCGCGTGTATCCGTGTTCATCTGCGGCTTCCCTCTGTTTTCAGTTTGAGTAATCTACAATCCTTGGTCTCCACGCCACACAGGGCGGCTGGGCCGCCAACGTTGGCGGTGCTACCGCACCCAGGACCGTCACGATCTTCTTACCCACGGCGGCGCTGCCACAGCACTGCGCCACTTGCCAGCCCCATCACCAACAGCACCCAAGTGCTTGGCTCGGGCACGCTGACGATTTGAATGCCGGTGATGCCAGCCCCGTTCACGTGTGCGACGGCATTGAGTGTAAACGCACTTTGTGTAAGTCCCTCGAATACGGCGTAGTTGCCCACCTGTGGGTTGTTCGTATCATTGCCCGTCACTTGCGTGAACGTGCCGGAGAAGTTTGCAGCTTCTTCTTTGCCCACGATGGTTGTGCCGTTGATCGAAAGCGTATGGATTCGTTCGTCGGGGGCGACTTGATTGGAATCGAAGTAAACATATACGTCGTAGCCGGAACTCGTGAAAACCGTCGGCAAGTCTTCCACGGTCACGTAGTGGCCGCCGTAAAAGGAAAACCATTCATTCATCATCGTGTAGTTCGGCGAGCCGTCGCCTGGATTCGAGTTGAGGTAGTCTCCCGCGCTCCAATTAACCGACGCCCCGCTGGCCGTGCCGTCCGAAAGATTCAGTGCCACGGGACTGCCCGGGTAAACGGGACCGATGTTGTTCCAGTTGGCGGCAGACACGACACCGGCAACGTCGGTGGAAGCCAATGGGACGGGCGTGTAACTGCCGGTACCGTCGGAAAGCATGTTGATGCTGATGATGTCGGCGTGTGTTGTGCTTGTTGTTAACGCGATGAGCATTATCGTCGCAATAGCCACTACCGCCAAAGATGTCTTCTTAAACATTGGGGAAACTCCTTTGAAAAAACGCCGGAGATACATGTTTGAGTTGGATTGTCTCGTGGCGGAAGTCGGCCACGTTGTTGCACCGCTTGCTCATCACAAGTTCAGGGTTATGCCCTGTCTGAATTAATTTTCTCCACCGTCAGAAGCTGGGAGTTGATTTGCCGTAGGGCGGGCAGTGATGCTGCGAGGGGGCGCCTCGCCGGCAATCGCCTTCCACGACGTGCCAATGCGTAGTTCGTCGGCTTCCCAGATACCGGGAGCTGGGCCGATCACAAAAGCGATGTTACTGATGCAGTCGTGGCGTTTGCCCGAGGCGGTCAACTGCCATTGTTGCGGTTCTTCCGTTGGAAAACGATCGGGCTCGGGGCCGTCGACCCGATAGGCGTTAAGGTACGCGAAGTCCATGGCATCACCCGCGTTGGCGTCGATTTTTGCAGTAAGAAAATAGGTCGCGGCCGACTTTACAGGACGATCTTCCGCAATCGGCGATGTACCGAGGCCACAAATCCAGAAGAACCCGTTGCCGTTGAGAGCCAGAGCAAGATAGCTGCCCGTGTCATTGCGTAGCTGCAGGGCGATGTGTTTGCCTCCAGCATCTTTCTGCAACGACCGTCGTAGTAAGAAACTGACGTAGTAATCGCGATCGACGTCGAAGTCGATCCACGTCTCGGGCGCAAGCGTTCGCTGAAGTATCGTTTCCTTACGATCGTTTCTTCCCATGCCGGCTACCCGTCTACCCTGCGGTTGCAGCGTAACCCCGGTCGGATAGGCGAGGCTCCCGTTGATTCGGCCGGCTACCAAGGCATCCGGGGCTTGCCAAGTGCCGCCGAATCCGAACCCTCCAGCCTTTTCATGCAGCTTGCTACGCACGGGATACGAGAAGCCTTCGTAAACGAGCAAACCCTCGGTGTTAGCCACCGCCGATGTCTTTTTCGCCACGGCTGACATCATCGAGCGATACGGCTTGGGCGCAAAACGATCTTGCTCAATCGTGTCACCTTCACCGGCCGAAATACGCACGGCCGCGCCGGCCGCCAATTTGGTCTTTTTGCCTGTTTTTCCAGTGGGTCCAAGGGACTCGATTTCGACTTGACCTTCCAGCACGTTCACTCGCGTAACGATACCGTGCGCTGTCCACACTCCGAACTGGGTGCCCAAGTCTACGATCGTGGCGTGCGCCGTGGCTAGCTTGAACCCGACCGCCTGCTTGGGCACGGTAGCCAGCAGGGTGCCTTGGGTTAGACGTCCTTGGTTGCCGTTTTGGGGAACGAATTCGGCCGGGCCTTCAATAATCACCTTGGTGCCGCTTTGGAAGGTGAACTCCACGAGACCTTTTACTAGTTGCAGCGGTACGTCGGGTTCGATCGTGTCGCCCGTGGTGTAGGCTCGGGCCTTGTCGGCCCAACGGACATCGACCGTGGTGGTTATGTGACCGGTGCAGGCCGTTTGCACGGCGCGTTCCGGCGATGCAGAGTCGACCCAACGGCGGAAGTTGGGGGCGGCGAAAATGGCCAACAGGACCAGCGTCGACGTTGTGATTACGGCGGCCACAAGCAGTGCGAGCGACATCTGGTGGCCGAGCGATTCACGGCCGTAACGCCAAGCAGCTTTCAGAGGCCAGAGTTTCTGGTTGAACCACCCTTGCATGGCTGGCGTTGTTTCGGGTACGACCGTGTCGTCGTCGGGCAATCGCGCGGGATCGAAATACGGTTCGGCCGCGCTAGCCAGTGGCAGCGTGTATTCCCAATCGAGCAGGGCCTCCATGGCGATGTAGCGGCGGTAGAACGCCCGGGCCTCGGGGTCTTCACGCAGACGATCCGTCAGCGCCCGCTGCTCGTCGGCGGTGAGCATGTCTTCGGTAAGCTTGGCGAGCCACTCGCGGAGTTCGCCCTGGGCTTCGTTGGATACCATCAGCGGTCTCCTTCGACGGCCAGGGTTTGCTTGATACAACGCAGCAGTGTCGTGCGAATTCGATACAGGGCTTGGGCCACTGCCCGGGCCGAACGGCCGATCTGCCCGGAAATCTGGCGTGCCTGAAGACCCGTGCCGTAGCGGCGGTCCAACAGGTCGCGATCCTTCTCGGGAAGTTTTTTCAGGCAATTCGACAGGGCGTCGAGCTCGGGGTCTTCGGATGCGAGATCGTCAATGCCTTCGTCGGCCAGTTGTTCGACCAGGGCATCGTCGAAACGAAGCCGGTCGCGTGCCTGGCGGCCGCGGTGCGAAAGGACCTTGTTATGCGCAATTCGGGCAGCCCAGGCCTCGAAGTTGGTGCCTATTTGGAACTCTTCCCGCTTGCGCCACAAAACGAGGTTCGTCTCTTGGAGGATGTCGTTGGCCTCGGTTCGCGCAGGCACCATGGTGAGGATGTAGGCGTACAATCCCCGTTGTGCGGCGTTGACCAGCCGGACGAACTGCTCGGTGTTGTCGGGAGGAGTGGTCGCCATTGTGGCTCGTTTCACCCCTTCGGTGGGGGTGGCGTGAGGCGGACTTCGTGCGCATAGGCCTTCTATTCAGACTAATTCCGCGGGGTGCCGGATTATCAGGGCGGAATCGCGCGAAGTTGCGATTTGCACCCATTTGGGGGCATTGGGGTCGGCAAAATCGACGTAACCCGTGGTGATTCTTGGGCGGCGGCTCGATCCAACCTCATGGTCTGTCCATGTCGAGGTTACAGGTTGGGTGCCATGAGAAGAGCCCCGCTGGACGTCGCGACGGTCCCGCGGGGCTCTGGGGCAGATTTGGTGTTATTGATATTCGCAAAAGTGGTGAGTTGGCCACGCAGCGGATTTTCCCGCAATTGTCGGGCTCCCGTTGGTCGCCCTCGTGTCACTACTTATGCGACGCTCAATAAACGATCGGGTTGAACTTGGTCCGACCGCGAATCGTTAGGTGGTCGATCCAGCGAAGTGGCCCTTGGCCGAGGAGCTATCGATCTTGAATCGCGAGACCACATCGCGGAGCGTACTGGCTTGGGCGCCGAGTTCTTCGCTGCTCGAGGCCATCTCTTCGCTGCCGGCGGCCGCTTGCTCGGTCACGTCGGCCACCGACTGAATGGCGGTTGCGACTTCCGTGGCGTTGGCGGCTTGTTGGACCGTGGCGGTGGCGATTTCGGCGATTTTAGCTGCCGTGGCCTCGGCACCTTCGATGATTTCCTTCAGCGACTTACCGGTTTCTTCGCTGCGGTGGAATCCTTCTTCCACGCGTTGGGTCGATTCCTTGATCAGCGAGGAGATTTCGCCGGCTGCCTGGTTGGAGCGTTCGGCCAGCTTGCGGACCTCGTCGGCCACGACGGCGAAGCCCATGCCGTGTTCGCCGGCCCGAGCGGCTTCGATGGCCGCGTTTAAGGCCAGCAGATTCGTCTGACTGGCGATTTCGGAGATCACCTGGATGATTTCGCCGATCTGCGTGGAGCTATTGCGGATCAGTTCCATCGCCGAGATCGATTCCTGCACGGCCGTGCCTCCCCGTTCGGCGAGTTGCGTAGTCTGTTGGGCCACGCCGTTGGCGTCGTTGGCATTGCCTTTGACCGCTTCGATGGAGCGGGTGAGTTCCTCGATCGAGGCGCTCATCTCTTCGACGCTGGAACTTTGGTTCTGTGCTCCGGCGGCCATGGTTTGCGAGCTTTCGGCGATCACGCGGGAACCTTCGGCAAACTGGTTCGCACTCTCGGTAATCTGCCCGATCATGTTCGCCAGATTGTGGACCGTGGCGTTCGTGGCGTCCGCGATCGCGGAAAAACTGCGGCAGACATCGGCCGTATCCTCGTCGGCCTTGGCTGCGTGGTAGTCCACCGTGAGATCGCCTTCAGCGACCGCTCGAAGCGTGGCGGCGACCTTTTCCACTTCGGTCTCTTGGTAGTCGGCGACCTTCTGGGCCTTTCGCTGGGCGCTCTGCACGACTTCCGTCTGCTGGACCGTGGCGATGTCGATCACGTATTCCAACGCACCGGTGATCTTGCCTTCGGCGTTCTTGATTGGTGAGCCGGTGTACATGATCGGAAGGTTCTTGCCCTCCGGATCGACGACCGTTTCTCCGGTGAAGGTACCGTTGTTTTTCATCGCCTGGGCACATCGGCACTCGGCGGTCTGGCAGTGCGGGGTTTTGAAAAGGTCGTAACACTTGCGCCCGACGCACTCTTGCGGTGTTAGCCCAACGGCCCCGGCTCCGGCCGGGTTCATCGACGTGACGTTGAAGTCGGTGTCGATGGTCATGACGGGCGTGGGCAGGTTATCGAGATTGTCGACGGCCTGCTGGGCCTGGGTCATGGCCTTCTTCGTTTCGGAAATGTCGACGACAAATTCCAAGGCCCCGACGATTTGGCCGTGGGTGTCCTTGATCGGGGTGCCCGTGTAGGCGATCGGCAACTCGCCGCTGGGAAGATGGGCCACGGTTTCGCCCGAGAAAGTGCCGTCGTTCTGCATTGCCTGATGCAGACGACATTGCGGCGTTCGGCAGTGCGGGGTCTTAAACAGGTCGTAGCACTTTTTGCCGCGGCATTGTTCCGAAGTTAGGCCGACAGCCGCGGCACCGGCCGGGTTGATGAACGTGACGTTGTACTCTTTGTCGATGGCCACCACGGGCGTGGGCAGGTTCGTCAGGTTGTCGATGGCTTGCTGACCCTTCTCGACAACCGGTCGATGCGCCGCGATGCAGGAGTTTACCGCAGTGGCGATCTGGCCGACTTCGTCGTTGCGGTCCACGGCAAGCTGCTGGTCGAAATCACCTTGGGCCAGGGCCTCAATGACCGTGTGGCATTGCCGGAGCGAGCGAACCAGGCTGCGGATCACGCCGGCGGCCAAGATCACGCCGAGGACAACGACGGCCAAGGTGGCATAGCGCACGTCGCGGCTGGCCTGCTGCCATGCCGACGAGGCCACAGAGGAGTCGGCGGCGTTCGTTGCTGGCGATTGTCCGGGGCTCTGAGCCGCAAACTCCATGGCGCCGGAAAGATGGTGTGTGGCCCAAAAGCCCAAGATTCCCGTCAGTACGAGAACACTGGCAAAACTGAGGCCCAGTTTCCAGCCTAGTCCTAGACGACTCCAACCGATCCGACGCGGGTTTCTACGGACGTTCGACATGACGTGCTCCCTCTCAAAAAATGGTTGTTTGGTGTCGTGGCGTTAGTCTCCACGATTGAGGCAATGTGCTCAAAGTTAGGCGACCAACGAAAGCGGCTTCGTGCCTGGGTGCGGTAGCACCAAAATTGGCTGCGGCTCTGCCGCGTTGCGAAATCGACATAACCAGTGCGGGGTGCAAGTGGTTCTGGTCTCTGGCGGACCCAGATGTCGCACACTTGCACAAAAAAGGGGCGCAATTGCAGCCACCTTCCGCACATCTGCCGAGGGTCTTGCTGCGATTGTGCCCCTTAGCAACCGGCTAAGTGGCTGGCAGCCACATTTGGATTGGGCGAAGCGGAAATTCGTTTGCCATGTAACGCCAGAACAACTTGTTCGGTTTGCACTGAAACGTAGCTTGCTGTAGAGGGGTGTCTAGCGTCAGAGCACGTTTTTTTCCAATCCAGCCTGTAATTGTTACTATGGCAAGTTGCGAGGTTTTGTATTGAATGGGTTGCTGATGACTCCCGGGACGGAGTGTTGTGTCGATGGATCGGTTGGTGCGCACGAAAACGACCCCTGGGCGGCAAAGGCGTTACCGATGTTGGTAGAGCCAATGCCCCCCAGGGGCCGTGTGGTTGTTGCCACAAAAGACGGCAAGCCGCAAGAGGCGACGCCGTCGGTTGAGGTTAGCCTACGGTGTTGGAGGTACGGAATCGAGAAACCAGTTCACGCAGTGTACCGGCTTGGGCACCGAGTTCTTCGCTGCTGGAGGCCATCTCTTCGCTACCGGCAGCCGATTGCTCGGTTACCTCGGCCACCGACTGTATGGCGCTTGCGACTTCCGTGGCGTTGGTCGCCTGTTCGACGGTGGCGGTGGCGATCTCGGCAATCTTGGCTGCTGTCGCCTCGGCACCGTCGATAATCTCCCTCAGTGATTTGCCGGTTTCTTCGCTGAGGTGGAATCCTTCTTCCACGCGTTCGGTCGATTCCTTGATCAACGTGGAGATTTCGCCAGCCGCTTCGTTGGAACGTTCGGCCAGTTTACGGACTTCATCGGCCACGACGGCGAAGCCCATGCCGTGTTCGCCGGCTCGGGCGGCTTCGATGGCCGCGTTCAAGGCCAGCAGATTCGTCTGACTGGCGATTTCGGAGATCACCTGGATGATCTCTCCGATCTGCGCGGAACTTCTGCGGATCAGTTCCATGGCTTCGATCGACTTCTGCACGGCATTGCCACCCTGTTCGGCCAAGTGGTTGGTTTGCTTGGCCCTTTGGTCGGCTTCCGTGGCATTGTCTTTGACCGCTTCGATAGAGCGGGCAAGTTCCTCGATCGAGGCACTCATTTCCTCGACGTTCGAACTTTGGTTTTGCGCACCGGAGGCCAAGTTTTGCGAGCTCTCGGCGATGACGCGGGAGCCTTCGGCAAACTGGCTGGCACTCTCGGTGACCTGGCCGATGATTCCGGCCAGATCTTGCAACATGGTACCGATACCGGAGGCCAATTCGTCGACCGGTTGATCGCCTTCGACGGCGATTTTCTGGGTGAGATCGCCTTCGGCGGCCGCACCGACCACGGTCAACAGGTTGTCGACCTTGCGACGAAGTTCCTCGGCAGCCTGGCGTTCGGCTTCGGCGGCTTCGGCTTCGCGGATTTCGGCCTCGCGTTTATCGGCAAAGAATTTGCTGAGCCCTTCGCCAAGTTGGCCGAGTGCGTCTTCGCCGGCGACTTCCACTTCCTGGGTGTAATCGCCTTGAGACACGCGGTTGGCCACTTCGAGGATGTGGCGCACCTTCTGTTGCGACTCTTCGGCCTCGCGGCGTTGGGCTTCGGCACGAGCGCGTTCTTCTTCGGCCTGCTTGGCCTGTGCCTCTTTCTCACGTTCGGCCGCCTCCTTGATATCGTCGAAGGCCTGTTTCGTGTTGTCGATCGACCGGTTGATGGCCACAGCCATTTGGCCCAGCTCATCGGTGCTTTGGATGTCGGCCTTCTGGCTGAAGTCCTGTTCGGAGAGCGCTGTAACGCTGCCCATGCACTTACGCAAGGGCGTCGCGATCGAGCGGGCGATGCCGATGGCCAACCCGGTGCCGATGAGAATGCCAAGCCCGGTGAAGACGAAGAGCATCCAATTGGCCGTATCGCGGCCTTCGACCATCATTTCCTTCTGGTGGGCACGCAGCTCGTTGGCTTGTTCTTCGAGCGTGCGAGCGGCCGCCACCATTTGGTTGCCTTCGGCCTCTTGTTGGGCGATGAGGTCCACGTAGTCGGCGAAAGCCTTATCGTAACGGGTTACGGCGGCGACCACCATGTCGATCTGATCGAGGTTTGCCTGATCCTTGAAACGAGATCGCAAGTCCTTGGCTAAGGCATTGAGGTTGCTGATAATCTCTTCGTGTTTCTTCAGGTTGGTTTCGTCCTGGCGGAGGATATAGTTTTTCTCCTGCGCCCGGGCTTCCAAGAGGAACTTGACCAGGCGGTTGGCGTCGTCGGCCTTGGCGAGGCGATTGGTTATCTCTTGTTCACCCTGTTTGATCGCGGCGGTGAGCTGTTCTTTTTGCTCCAGCCGAATATCGTTCGCCACCTTTTCCAACCGCCGAGCCGCTTCTACCATCGAAATGTCGGCCGTTTGCTGCTGTTGGGTTCCATCGGCAAGCTGGTTGACCGCATCGCGGTAGGCTTCGGTGGAAGCGATCAGGCGTTCGAGCTGCTGGCGATGGGCCAGTAGTTGATCGACCGAGGCCTGGTATTGCTTGGCCTGGGCGATGACTTCATTGGCGCGGGTCTCGTTCTTGGTGTTGTGAAACCGTTGCTTCATGTTGTTGGCCAGATCGAGGATCTTCTGAATTTCGTCGCGGACGCCGGCGAGCTGTTTTTCGTCGCGGCGAATGATGTAGTTCTTCTCCTGACGTCGCGAGTCGAGTACCCATTTGATGATGCGGTTGGCATCGTCGGCCTTTTGCAGCTTGTCGCGAATCGCGGAGATATCTTTCCCTTGCGCGAGCATTTGTTCGAGTTGCTCTTTCTGCTCCTCACGCATGGTTTTGGCCAGAGCGAGCAGGTCGCGTGCGGTTTGGACCATCTCATTGTCGCCCTTTTCGAGCTGGCGGCTTTTCTCGGCATACTCGTCGAAACCATGGAGATAGCTATTGGCCGACGCGATGATCGAGTCGGCTTGCGCCTTGTTGGCGGGCAGGGCAAAGCGATCTTTCATTTCGTTGGCGATCTGAACGATTTCTTTACTCAGAGTGTGGACTTCGTCGACGTATTTCTGTTCGCCGCGGAGGGTGAAGTTCTTCTCCTGCTGGCGGCAGCGATAGGAGAGCTTGACGATCCGGTTGGCGCTATCGGCCTTCCACAACTTGTCATTGCGGCGGGCCGTGTCGGCGTCTTGGTCGGTTTTGAGTTTCCCTTTCTGGTCGATCCGCATGGCAGCGCATTCGTTGAGCGCATCGCGGGCGGCGGCGACCATGTCGGTGTCGGCGTCGCTTTTGGATCCTTCCAGAGTGACGTAATGGCGCAGGGCCTTCAGCCAGTTGTCGAATTGCGTTTTAACCGCCTCGACGGCCTGGCGGTCTTCGGCGGTTTCGAGTTTGGCGAGGAGCTGATCGGCCTCTTCTTGCGATGTGGCGACGAGTTCTTCAGCCTTTTTCAAGTACTCCTTATCATTGCGGAGCATGAAGTTTTTTTCGGCGATGCGGCCGGTGTACGATTGCTTGATGAGCCGGTTCGCGGCGTCGGCCTTTTCCACGCGGCTGCCGACCGAGCTCAGGCCCGAGAAGCCGACGTAGGCCATGGCGGCGGCAATGGCGATGGTGATGCCGAAGCCGATTCCCAGCTTCCACCCAACCCGAAGGTTTTTCCAATTCAAACTGCTAAGACTCCAGGATCTCATGATACGTCTCTCCCTTTTGCTGACGGTTGTGGTAAGACCACGGACAAAACAACAAAAAATTCGCTAAGAGAGTTCGCAGAATTCCGGAGAGCGCAGGTGAAATCGCGTTGCGTGTGGCGCAGCACAACGGCAGGAGGTTGCAAACCGGTAGGGGTCCCGTTGCCCTGGCAGAGAGACAACAAGGACACCGCCCGGATTGCGCTTTCTCACCCCGTTTGTCCCGGGATCATGCAAGCCCCTTGCTGGTTAGCTCGGAAAGGCGCGAGCCGGTAGGTCGCCTGGGAGTCCTTGTCCCATGGAAAATCTGGCAGTGGCGAAATACAGGCGTGCAGGTTCTTCCCGACCCACGTGTGGTGTGGTGAACGACAACCGGGCGAACGATGCTCCCTTTCGTCGACCAGCAATCGAACACATACGGTGTGGGGCTTGGTTGATCCGATGAGGACCGGTTCCGCAAGAGAAAACTTGATTTCTCTTTGGAGTGGTTCACCGTTTCAATGCCGCCCCGGCATGTGGCAGACAGTAAGTTCTGTGCTCCCTTAGACGCAAAAAGGGCAGGTCCAAAGCGATTCCCACCGCGATGTGCGGAAGATAGCGCTTCAAGCCTGCCCCGGCGAAGCTACTGTCTAAATTGTCAGAACTCGGTTAACAAGTTCTGGGCGGGTTGCCCATCGCCAGAGGTTTCGTGTCTCGCACGTTATCTCCCGCGACACTGAACATTAGCTTACAGAGTGAATGCGTCCAGACGGTTTACGGGCTTTTCTCCAGGAAAAACGTCAGCAAAACCTCCAAGGTAACTAAGGGGAATATGCCAGTTAAATACGGCGAAAATCCCTGTTCCGTTTGGTGTCCCTCCGCGAGATGTGTAGATACCGCTAATTGGTAGGCTTTTCGAGGTGTCTTCGAGCCGTTGCCTCGGCAGGCGGTTCGCCGCAACGTTTGTCGACGGCGGTTACCGCACGGGCTGCGTGAGAGGTGTCGGAATTCGTAGCCGTCGATGGCTGTTGTTCTTGACGGGATAACAGGATGGACGGGATCAGCGAAGCTGCGTGCAGACTCGTCCTGTCGATCCTTTTCCGTTGTGGATTTCTCGCAATCGAATAAACCACGGAGTCACGGAGGCCACTGAGAAGAGAGGCCACTGAGGAGAATCACCGTGGATGGTTGTCGAAATTTTCATTTTCGGGGTTGACCAACGCGACGGGCCCTTTAATATTTCGTTAGATGGCGAAATAACGTGGTGAGTCGGGGCCGTTTTGCGGGGGTACGACAATGCGCGACTTTATGGCGATCGTGAAGGCTCTGGCCGACGACAATCGGGTGCGGGTGCTGTTGGCCCTTCGCGATCGGGAGCTTTGTGTTTGTCAGGTTACCGAACTGTTGGAACTGGCTCCGTCGACCGTGTCGAAACATATGGCCCTGTTGAAGCAGGCTGGCCTTGTCGATAGCCGTAAGCAAGGGCGGTGGATCTACTACCGTTTGGCCAACGGACACGCCCCGGCCGTCGTGCGCGAGGCGATCGCCTTTGTGGACCGTTCGCTGGCCGACGACCGATGCACGCGAAAAGACGCCCGGCGACTGGCCAAGATCCTTCGTTGTGATCCGGAAAAACTCTGTCGGAAGCAAAGAGACGAGGGGTGAGGGCGACAGCGGACTACCATTATCACCACCGGCGACAACTACCACCATGTTCAAAGTCTTATTTCTTTGCACCGGCAACTCCTGTCGTAGTCAGATGGCCGAAGGTTGGGCTCGGCACCTCAAGGGCGACGTGCTCGAATCTTATTCGGCGGGCATCGAAACCCACGGGCTGAACCCTTGGGCAGTCAAGGCGATGGCCGAGGCCGGGGTCGATATTTCCTCGCATCGCTCCAAACACGTCGACGAGTTGCACGATGTGGCGTTCGATGTGGTGGTTACCGTGTGTGGACACGCCCACGAAAACTGTCCCGTGTTTCCGGGAAAGGCGACGGTCGTACACCGCGGTTTCGACGACCCGCCGAAGTTGGCTGCCGACGCGAAAACGGAAGAGGAAACGCTCGCCTGCTATCGCCGCGTGCGTGATGAGATTCGCACGTTTGTTGAGACACTACCAGACGGACTTGGGATTTAGGATTTGGGATTTGGAATGCCGCTTGGGGCTTCGCCCCGTTTCAATCAAGTAGTTCCGCCTCGATCGGAAACTCGTTGCTTGCGTACTCCATCCGAAACACGAAGCGCTCGTACATCGGAAACCCAAGGAGACAATGTCATGGATACATCGGCAGGGCGTGCGGCTTGTCCGAGGGGGCGGCTATCGTTTCTCGATCGATGGCTAACGCTGTGGATCTTCCTGGCAATGGCCGGCGGTGTGGCGTTGGGCTATTTGGCGCCTGGCGTTGAGGCGTTCATCAACCGTTTTCAGGTGGGCACTACGAATATCCCGATCGCAGTGGGCCTGATCCTGATGATGTATCCGCCGTTGGCCAAAGTGAAGTATGAAGAGCTGGGCGATGTGTTTCGCAATTGGCGCGTGCTGGGGCTTTCGCTCGTGCAGAACTGGGTGGTTGGGCCGGTCTTGATGTTCGCCTTGGCTTTGGTGTTCTTGCACAACTATCCGGAGTATATGACGGGATTGATTCTCATTGGGCTGGCCCGATGTATTGCCATGGTCATCGTCTGGAACGAACTGGCCCGAGGCGATACGGAGTATGCCGCCGGGCTGGTGGCCTTCAACAGCATCTTCCAAGTGTTGTTCTACAGCGCCTACGCCTACGTGTTCATTACGCTGCTGCCCGGCTGGTTTGGCTTGCAGGGAAGCGTGGTCGAAGTAAGCATGACCGAGATTGCCAAGAGCGTGTTCATCTACCTGGGCATTCCATTCTTGGCCGGGATGCTGACTCGCTTGGTGCTGCTTCGTGCGAAGGGGCGTTCGTGGTACGAGCGACAATTCCTGCCTCGCATCGGACCGATTACGTTGGTTGCCCTACTGTTTACGATCCTGGTAATGTTCAGTCTCAAGGGCGACCAGATCCTGCGGCTTCCGTTGGACGTGCTGTTGATCGCTGTTCCATTGTTGATCTACTTTGTCGTGATGTTTCTGGTGAGTTTTTTCATGGGGCGGCAGATAGGGGCCGATTACCCGAAGACCACCACGCTGGCTTTCACGGCGGCCAGCAACAACTTCGAGTTGGCGATTGCCGTGGCGGTGGCCGTGTTTGGGATTGGCTCTGGCGTAGCGTTTGCGGCCGTGATTGGCCCGTTGGTCGAAGTGCCCGCGATGATCGGGCTGGTTAACGTGGCTCTCTATTTCCGCAAGCGATACTGGGGTGAGGCCGAGAAGGTTGCCGGTCCGGAGTTCGCGGGGGTGGGGTAGGGGGGGCAGAGGGCAGGGATTCAGGGCTCAGGGATTTTTTCTCTTGTCATGACTTGCGTATTTGGCTAAATTGACAAGTATTGGCGGTCGATGATGAATTTGGTACGTTGAGATTTTGCCCGCAAGACAAGCATCGACAGGTCGGAAATGCAGAATCAAGCCAAGTATGCCGCTCGGGCGAAGGTCATTAAGGCTCTGGCCCATCCCACGCGATTGTTCATTGTCGATCAACTGGCGGTTGTCGACGAGCGTTGCGTTTGCGAGCTGACCGAGATGATCGGTGCCGATATGTCGACCGTTTCTCGTCACTTGGCCGTGTTGAAGAACGCGGGGATTATTGACGACGAGAAGCGCGGGGCGATGGTCTTTTACCGCCTGCGCACCCGATGCGTGATGAAGTTCTTCGACTGCATCGAATCGGTGATGGCGTGCGAGGTGGAGCAGGGGCTTGAGGTTAGAGGATAGGGGGCAGGAGTGCGTGGGTGGCTTGCCACCGCTTGTGGCTTCGCATATGTCCCCGTATTTTTTCGCTAAAACACTTGCGTATTTTGCCAAATGGCCCAGTTCGGGCGGCGTTCCAACAGTAGGGAGACTGCCCGCGAGTGACGTCATCTGTCAAAGAAAAGTTACCGAGAGCAAAAAAGGATATCCACGGTGAGTAAAAAGGATCTGACGTTTCTCGTTGGTTTGGTCGTAGTCTTCCTGTTGGCCTACTTCCTCAACTTCACCGACCCAAAAATCCAGAACGCCATCATGGAGGCGTTCTACATGTTGCAGTGGTACGCCCAGTATCACACGCTGGCCTGTGTCGTGCCGGCCATGTTTATCGCGGGCGCGATTGCCACGTTCTTCTCGAAAGAGGCCGTGTTACGGCACTTGGGCCCCAAGGCCAACAAGGCCGAGGCCTACGGCGTGGCGTCGGTTTCCGGAACGGTGTTGGCCGTTTGTTCGTGCAGCGTGTTGCCCATGTTTGCGGGCATTTACCGCGTGGGGGCCGGGTTGGGACCGGCCTCGGCTTTTCTCTACTCGGGTCCGGCGATCAACGTGATGGCCATATTTCTCACCGCCCGGGTGTTGGGGTATGATTTGGGCATCGCGCGGATTATCGGTTCGGTCGTGTTTGCGGTTATCATCGGCCTGATTATGGCCGTGATCTTCCGGCAGGACGAAGAACAGCGCACGGCGGCCGTGATGGCATTGCCCGAGCCGCCGCCGGCGAAGCGGAGTTTTTGGCAGACCGCGCTGTTCTTCGTGTGTATGATTACGTTTCTCGTGTTCAGCGATTGGGCCAACCCGAGCCAGACGGTAATCGAGACAACCGACGGCGCGCGGATACAGGTTTCGGTGCTGCAAATCACCAACGAAACGTATCGCGTACAACTTGAAGAACCGCTCGGCGAGTTGAAGAAAGGAGCCAAGCTCACACTCCGTAAGGATGAAGTTGTTTCCAGGGAAGACTCCACGCCGGAGAACTACCGCTGGGCCGCCTGGATCCACAACCATCGCTGGTATTTCGCCGGCGCGTTGTTTTTGGCCGTTTTGGCGATGGCCGTGCGGTGGTTCGATCGGGACGAGCTGAGCGAATGGATGAATCAGACGTGGTTCTTCTCGAAAACGATTATTCCGCTGTTGTTTGGCGGGGTGTTGGTGACCGGTTTTGTCGGTGCCTTGATACCCGAGCAAGTGGTGGCGAGTTGGGTTGGTGGCGAGAGTTTCACGTCGAACTTCGTCGCGTCGATGATTGGCGGGATGTGGTACTTCGCCACGTTAACCGAGATACCCATCCTCGAAGCACTGCTCGGCCTGGGGATGGGCCGCGGCCCGGCGCTGGCCCTGTTGTTGGCTGGCCCTGCGTTGTCGCTGCCAAGCATTGCGGTGATCTACAGCGTGATTGGCTTTAAGAAGACGTTTGTGTTCGTTGCTTTGACGATAATTATGAGCACGGCCGCCGGAATGGTCTTCGGGTGGTTTTTCGTGTGACGGGAGATTTCGTCTGGGAATTTCGACTAGCGGAAAATGAACTGGGTGGTTACCCAATTTCGAGAGGTGGGACGATGAAACTGATTCAAGTCTTAGGCACTGGTTGTGCCAAGTGTGCGAAGCTGAAAGAAAACGCCGAGACGGCCGTCGAGCAGCTTGGCATTGAGGCTTCTGTCGAAAAGGTGGAGGACATCAATGTGATTACCGGCTTCGGCGTGATGATGACGCCCGCACTGGCCATCGACGGTGAAGTCAAATCGGTGGGCAAGCTCTGCTCGCCGGACGAGATCAAGCAATTATTGGCGTAGGGTGTGTGCTGTCGTGTACACGCAAAACGCTGTTTGAGGTTTTTCGGGTTCACGATGCCAAAAAAACGGTCGAGGGAACCGAGTACGTCGTTTGCTTAGTTCACTCGGGCAGGAGAAACGAAAGGAGCGTAGCCATGGGCGACTCGAAGCCGTCGTGTAGTTGTGGTTGCGGCCAGGCGCCGAAGTTGATTTTTGCCTGCTCCGGAGCGGCCGACGTCGGGTGTATTGCTGATCTTGCTGCGCGAAAGCTCAACGCGGAAGGGACCGGCAAAATGTTTTGCCTGGCGGGCGTGGGCGGTCGGGTCAGCGGCATTTTGGGCACCACGCAAGCGGCCGCGGCCATCTTGGCCATCGATGGTTGCCCGCTTGACTGCGCTCGTAAAACGCTTGAGGAAGCGGGTTTCGTCCAGTTCGAGCATCTGCAACTTGCTGATCTGGGAATGGCGAAAGGCGAGTCGCCGGCCGATGCGCAGCGAGTAGGCCAGGTGGTCGAGCGGGGTCGGGCCATGTTGGCTGGCTGACGTGTCCGACACTTTCCATGGATAACCTTTCCGTTCACAAGGAGGGAGGGATGAAACCAAAAAACGCCCTGACACTTGCGTTGTTGCTGTTCGTGGCGGCCAGCATCGTGGTGTTAACGGTGAAAAGCCTGCGGCAAAATGCCACGGCGTCGAGCGATTCTGGGGCGACGGCCGCTCAGTCGGACGAATTGCCCAAATTGATCGATGGCGTGATTGCCTACTACTTTCACGGCAACACCCGATGTGTTACCTGCGAGACGATCGAGGCCTACGCGCACGAGGCCATCGAAAAGGGATTTGCCGACGAGTTGCGAAGCGGCCGAATTCAGTGGCGCGTGGTCAACTACGAGCAGCCCCAAAACACGCACTTTACCACCGACTACGACCTGATCGCACCGACCGTCGTGCTTGTCGAGATGGCCGAGGGCAAACAGAAACGCTGGAAGAACCTCGTCCACGTGTGGGAGTTGGTCGGCGAGAAAGAAGCGTTTGTCGACTACGTGCAGGAACAGACCCGGGCTATGGTCGGTGGAGGAGAAAAAGCGGAAAGCGATTAAGTATCGATGCGTACAACGACACCAAGCCCAGGGGTTGCATCCCCTGGGTCGGGCCTCGTACGCTGGACCGTTCGCTTGTCGGCTGTAAAAACGGGACAGGTATCCTCGCGGAAGAGATATTCGTTGGGTTTTCTCTGCAACTGGCCGGGAGCCAGTCCCATTTTTAAAGTCTTGGAGCTTCGTGGAGATGGGTTCCCAAGCTGGAGCTTGGGAGCTAGTGCTTTGTCAATTTTTGAAATGGGGGTTCGGGTGCCATGTCCACGCTTGCGTGGACATGCTGAAATCCCGAGGAACATGCCCACGCAAGCGTGGGCATGGCACCCCATCTTTTAGGTTTGACGCAGCATTAGTGAAGTAAACACTTGATCGAAGGAGATGTCAGTCATGCGGCCCTACCCGTTGACGATGATTTTGGTGTTTGTTGTGCTGATAATTGTGGGGACAAGCAACCACGTGGTCGCGGCCGACGGCTCAGACGCCGTGGTACCGGAGCATCAGGTGGCGGTGATGTATTTTCATCGTACGAATCGTTGTCCCACGTGCAAGCGGATCAGCCAGTATATCGACGAGGCGGTGCAGGCTGGCTTTGCGCCCCGACTGGCCGACGGAACGGTCACGCTTTACATGATCGACTATGAAAACGCCGCCAACCAGCGACACACCAACGCCTACCAAATTACGCGCCCGACCCTCGTGTTGGCCGACGTGCGCCAGGGCAAGGTAACGGCCTTCAAGGCGATGCCGAAGGTGTGGAGCCTGGTCTACGACAAGGACAAGTTTTTCGAGTACGTGCAAAGCGGTGTGGCCGACTACCTGGGGCCGAAGCCATGACCGAGTACGGCGAATTGGCGCTCGGACTCGCGATGGCCTTTTGGTTGGGGATTCTTACCTCGATCAGTCCTTGCCCGTTGGCGACCAACATCGCGGCCATTTCCTACATCGGACGCCGGGTAGATAGTGCGCGCCTCGTGGTGTTCACCGGGCTGTTGTACACGGTCGGACGCACCTTGGCCTACTTAGCCCTGGCCGTTGTGCTGGTGGCTACGGCGCTTTCTGTACCGCAGATATCGATGTTTCTGCAAAAACACATGCACCTGGTACTCGGGCCGATCTTGATTGTGGTGGGCATGTTCCTATTGCAGCTGATCACCTTCAGCATGGGCGGTTCCGGGGTAAGCGAAGGTATGCAGCGACGGGTCGACGCCCTGGGAGTCTGGGGCGCCCTGTTGTTGGGCATCGTCTTTGCCCTGTCGTTTTGTCCTACCTCGGCGGCCCTGTTTTTTGGCAGCTTGATCCCGTTGTCATTGGAGGCCAATTCACGTGTGCTGATGCCGGTCACTTACGGCATCGGCACGGCCTTGCCCGTACTGGGGTTTGCGCTGCTGATTGCCCTGAGTGCACAGTCGGTGGGCAAGGCTTTCAACGTGTTGTCGGTCGTCGAGCGTTACGCCCGAGTGATCACCGGCACGCTCTTCATTGTGGTGGGCGTTTATTTTTCACTGAAGTACATTTTCGAGGTGATATAAACCATCTGCCCTGAAGGTTTGCGCAAAGAAAAGATAAGTTGGCCAAATCCGAAAAACGGAGTTCGAAATCCGAAACAATTTCGAATCACCAAGGTGGCCAATGACAGAAACAGAGGAGCACATTCAAGATTGCCCGAAGGCTTGCCGCACGAACGCCGCCACTTGCGAGCGAGTGTTTACGGTGAAGCCTTTTGAGGATTTCGATTTCCCCATTTTGAATTCGTTTCGTATTTCGCTATTCGGATTTCGTATTTGAACCCGAGCGACGTCTTCAATTCGGCGAGCTTGTTTTCAACGCAATCCTTAGCCCTCGTCGGGATGTCGCTTCTGCGGCTGGTTCCTGCCGATCATCTCGGGTACCCGAGGCGGCAGCGTGGCTTCGTGCGAGAGGCTGTCGAGGAACCGGCGCACGGCGACGTAGTCCATCGGCGGGACTTGTTCGACCATGTCTCGCAATTGGTCACGCATCTCGGCCACCGCTTCCTGGGCCTCGTAGGAGATCTCACTTCCTGGGCCGGTGGGCTGGCTCGCCCGACGCGCGAACAATGCTTCGAGCTGTTCGCGACGCTCCAAAAACTCGTGACGTTGCAAAAGGCTGGGCCAGTAAATTTTCCCCCGAGCGGCGTTTAGTTGATAGTTGGTAGGGCGCTCGGGCACGGAGGCCTTGCTGTAACGAATGACATCTTCTGCCGACGGCCGATCGAGTTGCTGCGCGGCGTGGTCGTTGGCATAGAGTTTCCTCTTCTCATAGAACGTTACCGCCGACTTCAGGTCGTTTTCGATGGCTTGGCCTCGCACGTTTTGCAGCGCTTCCAGGGCCTTGGCGTTGTTCAGATTGGCTTCCGATCGGGCCTTGACCATTTGGGCCTGCGCGCTGAGTACGTCGGCATAGGCTTTTACGACAGCGGCCTGCCCATCCAGGTAGCCGCTTATCGCCGACTTGTCCTTGTAATAATACTTGTAGCTCGTTTGCGCGTGGGTCGAGCTCGCCAGGGCAAACACAAGTAGTACGGCAAGTGCGGCAGCCAGAAGTAATGAGAAGCTTTTCACGGCTTCCTCCTTTCAGGAACGATCCTGGGTTGGCTTGACTCGTGCCGTGGATGGACCAGGCAGGCGTCAATAGGACCGCTGAGGGTGCGCCATCGTTTCACATTGCGTCAGGAATGTGTTTGGCGCGTGAAGTGAAGTCTGTTGGTAGGAATCAACTGCGGGGACGCGGTCGTTGTGTGCGGTATTTTCCGCGAAATTTAGACGCCCCCTGCTCGATCTGATACGCTAAGGGCGGACGAAAAAACAACTTACCCTTTATCGAAACGGAAACCGAGGGACGTCGCAAAGCACGTCCCGGCAAATTGGCAAGTATTTTATCGGTCGATCCTAAGGTTGGCTGTCAGACTATCGTACTATCGTACACGGCGTGTCGGGTTTACTGCGCGTTTTTGGCGCAAAGCAGAATTTCGTCGAAATTCGTCCGCCGCGCGGTAAGTTCGCGATTTCGCGTACGATAGACTATTGGGACGGCAGACCAGTGGGACGGCCTTTCCCGCCTGCGATCGGTGTCGCGGTTACCCCCCGGCACGTTGCACGATCCGTTCGAAGTCCGACGCCGTGAGGGTTTCGGTCGGTATCGTGCGAGTTGCCGTGCGACGGCATCAAGACCCGCCCCACCTCGAGACGTTCCACGATGAACCCTCCCGCTGCTTCATCGGAAATCAAACACACGGCACCGTCGTCGTCTGACTCGCGCGAGCGGTTCGTCGAGCAATTGGTACAGCATCACGATCGCATTTTCGGCTACATCTTCTCGTTGCTTTCGAATCGGCAAGACGCCGAGGATGTGTTTCAGCGGACGAGCCTGATCCTTTGGCGTAAATTCGATGAGTTCGACGCCGAGGGCAGCTTTTCTGCGTGGGCATGTGGCGTTGCGTTTTTCGAAGTGCGCAATTTCCTGCGGGTTGCCGGCCGGGACCGGCTTCGTTTCAGCGAGGAAATACTTCAAACGCTGGCCGATAAACGATTGAATACCGAGCAGCGCAGCCAACACCGCCGGCTGGCGTTGGTCGAATGCCTTAAGCGACTTGGCGAGCATGATCGGGAGTTAATCACGCAGGTGTACGAGGAAGATCAATCGATCAAAGACCTGGCGGCGCAGCGCGGCCGCGCCGTACAGACCGTGTATAACCGTTTGCATCGCATCCGTCGCCGGCTGTTGGAGTGTGTCGACCGGCGTCTTGGCGAAGGCCCTCGATCGTGATATTGGTTAACTTATTGACGCTTGCATAGCTAATGAACGGAAGGCGACCAGCGGGAGCCTGGATTTCCAGGTGTTCGGCTTCCCGAAGCGATCATTTCCAATGCAAACATCAATAATGGTTTCTACCGTATTGTAAGCCTGTAGAAGTTTGGTGTTTTTAGACTTTTTGAGCGACCAACGGGAGCGGTTTCCTGGTAAGGGTGCGGTAGCACCGGTTTGGTTGGCAGCTCTGCTGCCCTGTGGGACCCCCATTTGCCATGAGCAGATTTGACAAGAATGAAGAGCTGTTCGAACTTCTTGGTATGCTTGCCAGTGGTGTGATTAGCTCGGCGCAGCACGCACGGTTGGAGCAGCTTCTCGCAGGCGACGACGAAGCCTGCCAGATTTACCTGGACTATCTGGATGTGGACCTTGCGCTTCAACAGCGGCAGGTTTCACACGACGAGGTCGAGTCGGTGTTGGACTTCGGCCGTTTCATCGAGCAATTGCCGGAGTTGACGCAGCCGCCGGCGGCCGAGCCCACGCATCCGTTGGTGCGCTACGGGCTGGTTGCGGTAGCCACGCTTTGCGTGTCGCTGTTGGTGCAGTATGTGTTTCACTTGGATGAAGAGAATCCGGCCGCCAATGTCGAGCCGGTGCTGTTGACCACCGCCGTGGCAGCGGCACCCCAGGAGCCCGAATATCTGGCCACTTTGCGCCGCACGGCCGACTGCGAATGGGACGACGGACAAATCCTGCGGGCCGGATGGCGCCTGATGCCCGGCGAATTGCGGCTGAAACAGGGAGTGGCCGAAATTCGCTTCGACAGCGGGACGGAACTGGTCGTGGAGGGGCCCAGCACGTTGCGCCTCGACTCGGCCGATTCGGCCATGCTGCTTCGTGGAAAAGTCGTCGTTCACAGCGATGCGATTTCCAACGGCTTCCAACTATGTACCCCCTCGTCGAATCTGGTCGACTGGGGTGGCGAATATGGCGTGTCGGTCGATCCGTCGGGCGATAGCGAGGTACACGTCTTCGAGGGCGAGGTGCATCGCTGGCGAAGCGATAGCGCCTCGGGGGCCGGCACCGAGGTGTTGACCGCCGGAATGGCCAAGCGATTCTCGCCCTCCGAAGAAACTTCGGAGAAGTTGACGACCTTGGCCAAAGATCGTTTTGTTCGCCGGGTGCCTAAGTCGGGCGAGGTTCCCTTTGTGCCGGAACTCAACGTGCTGGCCTACGAGGGCTTCGACTACGCCGCGTATGAACTGGCTCAGGGCGACGGCGGTATCGGCTGGGCATCGCCTTGGTACGAAGGCTATCCTACCACGTTCCCTCAGCTACGGCCCTACGAAGGCCTCACCCGCACCGGGGCCGCCGTCTTGCCGTTAGGAGGTCGCCTGGAGCATACCGGATTGGCCGCCGCACGCCGCAAGCTGAGTGTGCCGCTGCGTTTGGACACCGATGGCGTGTACTATATGAGTTTTCTCTTGCAGCGCGACGGGGGAGACAATCCCAGGTATCTCGGTATCCAGTTTCGCGGCAACAACGACGACGATTGGCGCGAGCGGCTGTCTTTTGGCCTGGGGGCCAGCAACGAAGTCTTCATTCGCTGCCACGATGTCTGCCGAAGGGCAGCCTTCTCTGTGCGCAGCGGCAGCGTCTATCTGCTGGTGGCTAAGATCGTGACCGGCAAGAAGTGTCCCGACCAAGTGATGTTGCGGATCTATCGGCCCCGGCAGCACGTCCACGAAGAGGAGCCGGCCCATTGGACGTGTGCCATTCCCCCGGTCCACAAGGACTTCGTCTACGATAGTCTCTTGGTCCGTTTCGACGCCGACGGCCCCCAGGGGCTCGACGAAATCCGCATTGGCACCACGTGGGCCTCGGTCACGGCGGCCTGGACCGAATAGGCGTTTGCTTGCAGGGGACGAGTGTACGCCGGACGGGGGGCGGCTTGGCGATTAATCGTTGCGGAAGTCGCGACCGTTTCTATAATGAGATTGGTTGACGGCCTGCAACGATCGAAGTTTCGTTTTTCGTTCGCTCGTTGTCTTTTTTCTTGCGATACGGTGCAGACGAGGATTCTGTCGCGGTGGCTGCTAGTGCCGCCTTTCTCGGAGACATGAGATGTTTGTGCGACTATTGATTGCTCTGGCGCTCATCGGTTCTGGTGGTGCGGCCTTCGGCACAGTCATTGTTGAAGACTTCAATTACCCTGATAATAATGCGGTCCTCAGTGGACTGGGCGGGGGAAGTGGGTGGAGTGGCGCGTGGGGGCTGGGTGGGACCGCGACCATCAAGGTTAGTACGGGGGCGAACCTCAGTTCGTCGCTCTACAACGTCTCTCAGTCGGGAACGGGGCGAGCTTACGGGACCCATCCGGAATTTCGCGCGATCAGCCGAAATTTTACGTCGAGTCTTTCAGGCACGGTTTGGTTTTCCGTGTTGTTGCAGAACAATTCTGACATTACCCATGCAGGCCTGCAATTTAATAACCCACTGGGCGGTACCGCCTACAGCACTACCGATTTCGAGTTCGATTTGGCCGGTGACACACTGAATGTGAAGTACAATGGTACCACCAGCGAGGCTAAAACGAATCTTGCCTTGGAAGAAACCCACTTGGTGGTGGGTAAATGGGACGTTGGTGTCGGGAACGACACCTTGCAGCTTTGGGTCGATCCGGCCAGTTTGCCCAGCTTGGGAACGGCAGACTTCACGGATAACAGCGGCGACGTGGGCAACGAGCTTCTGCGTGTTGGTGTCTTGGCCTACAACACAGATTCCGTGACCAAGCCGACCGGTGGCCTGATCGACGCTCTTCGCATCAGCGATGGCGGCGGTGACTCGGATCAGGGTTTCCTCGACGTTACCGGGGTTCCCGAGCCCGGTACGCTCGTCCTTGCCGTGCTGGCTTTGCTGGCAGGTGCCTTCGCCTGGATCCGCCGGCGACGCTGATCCGGTGTGCCATGCTGGTATCGCAGGGCAACCGCCGAATTTATTTCGGCATTTCCCCATCTCGCGGTGTCGGGTCAGATAGTAGCAGCAGCCGCTCGTTTGGTCCGGTGTACTCGTTCGTCGCACGCGTCGCTCCGCACACGGTAACCCAAACGGCATGGGCAATGTGTCCTGGCGTGTCGATAATGCCAATAGGGTGTCGTTTGGTTTTCCCTCCTCACGTGGGGTGTGGTCGATTGCTTCGTGACGTCGTCGAGAGTATAAGGAAAGGAAGACACTTCAACGGAACATTTGCCCCTCGGCGACTCGTTGCACGAAAGACTCTCGGTGATGCAACTCCGGCTTAACAGCGTCAGTTGGCTGGTGGCAGCGTGGCTTTGCTGCGCGGCGAGCAGCGCGTGGGGGGCGAACGACGGCCAACCGCCGCAGTTCGAGCCCGGCCAGAAACAGGGAGTCGTCGAACACCCGATGCTTCGCGAGGTGTCGGGCGTGGTGGCCAGTCGCAACAACCCGGGCGTGCTTTGGGTTCACAACGACTCGGGCGATGCCGCCCGGGTGTTCGCGCTCGACACCAAGGGACGCCATCTGGCAACCTTCACGCTGGCGGGCCATCGGTTTGTCGACTGCGAGGATATTGCCCTGGGGCCGGGGCCGCTTCGTGGTGTCGACTACCTTTACGTGGGCGATATCGGCGACAACCATCACACACGCCGTGGGCTGATCGTCTACCGCTTCGCCGAACCCATTGTGCGGACTTCCGAAAGTGGAGTGTCGAAGGCCGTCGCGGCGGTCGACCGCATCAAGCTGGCCTATCCCGACGGTCCGCACGATGCCGAATCGTTGCTATGCGATCCCTTAAGTGGCGACCTCTACATTATCACCAAAGACGACGCAGGCAATCGTGTCTATCGGGCGGCGGCCGCCGAGGTGGAGCAATCGGCGCTGCAACAGTCGCAGGTTGCACTGCGCTACTGTGGCAGTATGAATTGGCCCATGCTGGCCAGCAAACTGCTGGGCGCCGTAGCGGCCGACGTCTCGGCCGACGGTACCCAAATTCTGGTGAAAAGCTACAACGGCATCTTCTGGTATCATCGCAAGCCGGGCGACGACTTGGCCAAGTCGTTGGTCGACGGTCGGCGCGCGCACAGCTTGCCGTGTGCGCGCGAACGTCAGGGCGAAGCGATTGGTTTCGACGCCAACGATCAGGGGTATTTCACTCTGAGCGAAGGGCACAAGCAACCGCTGTACTATTTCCAACGCATGACGGGCGAGACTTCGGCCCAGCCTCGCATACTGGTTGCCGCCGGTTCGGCATGGCACGTACTTCGCGATCAGGTAGGCCTCACAGGTGACGCCGACGGGAAGCATGCCGAGGATTTTGCGGTCGAAGACGCGCTATCGGCGCCGCTCAATGGCGAACCGGCCATGGCGTCGCCGGTCGAAGGCCCGGCCGTGGCCCAGCTACCGTTGCCATGCACCACGGTGATGTATGTCCAGCAGTTCAAGCTTGCCAGCGCAGCCGAACTTCGCGCCGCGTGGTTGAAGATGGTGTCACGCTTCGATGCGACGGTTTATCTCAACGGTCGCAAAGTGCTGGAGTTTGCCGCGATGGCGAACACGCCGGACGCTTGGCGGTCGGCGTCGGCAACGCTTATCGTTCCGCCTGAAACTTGGGTGCGGCAACCGGTCGACCCGGGCTTGCTAGTGCGCGGGGTCAACACCCTGGTTGTCGAGGTTCGTCGGCCGATGACCGATGACCCAGCGACGGCGCCTTTCGACTTGGAACTGTCGGCCTTGCCCGGCAAATCGGTACCGGAACCCACCGCTTGGGCCATGCTGGTCGTGGTGGCCGTATTGCTTCTCGGTGGCTACTTCTGGGTCACGCGACGCCGTGCCGTGCAGATTCGCCGTCGAGGTCCACTTGTCACGCCTGAATTGGTCAAGTCGGGCAAGGCCGCCGGCGGTTGTTGATCTGGTTGTCGGACGCAAATTGACGTAGCCGTCGCGTCAGGCGATACTGGGAAGTCCTGCGTGCCGTGGCACGCTGCACGGTATACGTAAAACCGCGACCGCTGGTCGCGCCGGACGACACATTTATCCTGGAGACCACTTCCATGACGAAACGACCCGCTTCCCGTCGGTCCCGACGGTTTTGTCTCTGCGTTACACATACGATTGCTCCATGGGCGTGTGTGGCTCTCCTCGGGGTTCTGGCGGCCTCGTTCGTGCTGCGAGCTACCGCGTGCCAGGCGGCCGACACGCCGCGTCGGCCCAACGTGGTGTTTATCCTCACCGACGATCAGCGTTGGGACCAGATGAGCTGCGAGGGACATCCGTTTCTGAAAACGCCCCACATGGATCGCATTGCGGCCGAAGGAGTCCGGTTCTCTAATGCCTTTGTAACGTCGTCGCTTTGTTCACCCTCCCGGGCGTCGTTTCTCTCGGGACTCTACGCGCACAGCCATGGCGTGATCAACAACTTCACCGAGTTCCCGGCCGACCTTCCCAGTTTTCCTCGGCGCTTGCAGCAGGAGGGTTACCAAACGGCCTACATCGGCAAGTGGCACATGGGCGAACAGAACGACGCCAAACGCGTCGGGTTCGACTATTGGGTGAGCCACAAAGGGCAGGGCGATTACTACGACAACGAGTTCAATGTCAACGGCACTCGAAAGGCCGTGCCCGGCTACTACACCCACGTGATTACCGATCTGGGAATCGACTGGATGAAACAGCAGGGCGATCGGCCGTTTCTGTTGATCCTCGGTCACAAGGCTCCGCACACGCCCTTCACGCCGGAAAAGAAGTATGAACACCTCTACGATCACGTGAAGATCAAGTACCCGGAAACGGCGTTTCACCTGGAAGGCAAGCCCGACTGGGTGCCGCAGCGGCTCGACACGTGGCACGGCATCTATGGGCCCATCTATGGTTTTCGCGAGAAGTTTCCCGATCGGCGGCCCGAGAGCGTGGAAGACTTCGCCAACTTCGTTCGCGCCTATTCAGCCACGATCAAGTCGGTCGACGACAGTGTCGGCCGCGTTTACGAGACGCTCGAAAAGATGGGCCTGCTCGACGACACGCTCTTGATCTTCGCCGGCGACAACGGCATGTTCCTCGGCGAACATGGCATGACGGACAAACGTTCGATGCACGAACCGAGCATTCGCGTGCCACTGTTGGTTCGCTATCCCAAGGCGATCAAGCCAGGCACGGTGGTGGCCGAGCAGGTGCTCAATCTCGACCTGGCGCCCAGTGTCTTGGAAATTTGCCATGCGGAGCCGTTGCCCGAGATCCATGGCATGTCGTTCGTTCCGCTGCTTCAGGGAAAGCAGTCGCCGTGGCGCTCGTCGTGGTACTACGAGTACAACTACGAGAAGCAATTTCCCTACACGCCCAACGTACGTGGCGTGCGGACCGCCGAGTGGAAGTACGTCCACTATCCGCACGGCGACGGCACGCCGGACCGCCACAAGGCCGAGCTTTACAACCTGAAGAACGATCCGGGCGAGACTACCAATCTCGTTGACGATCCGAAGTATGCCGCAAAGCTAGCCGAGTTGAAGGCCGAACTACACCGGCTGATGGAAACCACCGGCGGCTTGCCCGACGAAATGCCGCTGGACGAAGGCATTAAGAGCGAACTGCCCGACGCGTCGATTCGGTGAGAGAGAGGGACGAGAGGCTAGAGGTTGGGGGCGAGAGGCGCGCGATGTTGGGTGCCACTGACTGCTTGTCAGCCAGTGCCGAACACGGGCATACAAGCTGCCCGTGGCACCCGATGTTTGAAGGTTGGCAAAGCACCAGTCTCGGGCGTGTTGCCCCCAAATCCGCAATCAGAAATCTCCAATCATCAATCCAAGGTCCGTCTGCAACGGCTGTTCTGAATGTACGCTCGAGTTGCCGGCGGAAATCGTTTGCTCCTTGACCTTTTGCGACGGAGAGTTATCCAGGGATTCTCCGTCTTCATAGCAAGGGCGAGGAGACCGCGTGCGACGGCCCGAGTTGCTGCGAATCACCACGATCGAAGAACTTCGCTACATGGCGACCGCCTGGGACGACCTCTGGCGGCGCAGTGCGGCGACGCTGCCCTCGCTGCGCGCCGAACTGCTGGCCCAGTGGCTCGAATGTTTTACGAAGAACGGGACAAGTCCAAGTTCTTCGGCCACCGCGCTCCCGCCTGGTGTGTTGAATGCGCCAAGGAAATTAGACCTGTCCCGTTTTTCGCAATTCACGGCCCTGGTTGTCGAGCAGGGCGATCGGCTCGTCGCCGCGTTGCCATTGGTGTGCTATCGCGTGGGCCGATTGGTTCCGGCCGGAACGATGACCGCGAACCAGTGGACGGTGGCCGGGGAATTGTTGTTGGACGAGAGCGACGAGCAACTCGACATAGCGGCTGTCGCCGACCGGCTCGTCGAGGGCTTGGCCGACTTGCCTTGGCCGTGGCTCTGGCTCGACGACGTGGCCATCGACTGCTCCCGCTGGCAAGCATTTCTGGCTGCCGCAGGCCGCGCTGGTCTTCGTACCCATTATCACGAGCGGTTACACATCGGCCGGATCGCGACGGACGGCAGTTGGTCGGCCTACCGTGCCACGTGGTCGGCGAAGCACCGAGGGCAGATGGCCCGCAAGATGCGGCGACTCGAAGACCAGGGCCCGGTCGAACTGGCGCGAATTCAACGCGCCGACGGCGAGCAACTCGACGACTGGCTGCACCGCGGTTTCGAGGTCGAAGACCTCAGTTGGAAGGGAAAGCAGGGCACTTCGGTGTTGCGCAGCGGCATGTTCGACTTCTTTCGACGCCAGGCCCAAACGTTGGCCGTCTTCGGGCAACTCGACTTGGCCTTTCTCCGGTGCGGCGACGCTTTGGCGGCGTTTTCCTACGGGCTGACCGCCAAGGGTACCTATCATTCGTACAAGGTGGGCTACGATCCGCGGTTCGCTGAGTTCAGCCCCGGTCAATTGTTGCGCTATCGACTCTTCGAAGAACTGTTTGCCGACCCGACCGTGCAAGCGATCGACTACCTGGCACCCACCGACGCCCACGAACACTGGCGCCCGACTCGCTACGGCGCCGGTCGGCTGCTCGTTGCAACGGACCGCTTCCTCGGCCGTTCGCTCCTGGCGGCTTATCGAAACCTCCAGCCGGCAGTCCACAGTTGCCGCCGCATGCTGGGCACGTTGTCGCAGTAGGCTATGCTTCAGCATGGCTGGTGTCGAGCGTTTTCTGGTTCCCAAACTCTGGCTTGGGACCGAGTCGACACGAGCAACTCGCGACAAAAGCTATGCTGAAGCATGGCCTACGTCGCTCAGTCGACGACATCCAGCCGGAATGGGTTGTCGCTCGTGAAATCATCGGAGGAACCGCCGAGCCAGGTGGAGGGAAATCCACCGTTGTCGATACCATCGGGGCCGACGCTGTAGAGCCGGTAGCCGAAATTCTCGTGGCGATAGACCAGCGGCCGACCGGTGAAGGGGTCGTCGAGAACCGCCGGCAAGTAGTCGGGTACCAAATCGTCAAGTGCGTCGGGTACGTGGCCGTGGTCCTCGAAATACTGTTCGATGGCCAAATCGGTGACCAGCAAGCGGAGGATGGCTTGAGGTCGCTCGAAATACGTACTGTATGACCAGTTAGCATCGCAAGGCATCCGATCGCGCCAGGGGAATGCGTGAGCGTCGCAGGTCGTATCACGAGCAAGAATCACGTCCAACGGTTCGCGGTTGCTGTCGTGTTCAAATAGCTGATTGACTATGCGGCAGCGTAGCTCAGCCGGCACATCTTGAAGTCTGCAAATGCTGTCTATTCCCATGTTCTCGAACGTAACGCCCACCAGAAGATCTACAAACAGCCCACCGCGGGCGGTTGTTCGTTCCAGGCGAACCATATCCAGATAACAATCGACTGCCTCGGCCGGTTTGTCTTCAAGGGTGGCGAGTTGTCCGGCGGCGTACAGGGCAAGGGCGACTTGACGTATGTCCCCAAATGTGTCGATGCGGGGATTGGACATTGGGTCGCAATAATCCACCGGCACACACGATTCGAGCTTCAGCGATTCGCGAACAGCGTCGAGATCATCGCCGTATTGCGACACGAAGGCTGCCAGGGCTTGCGGCGTGGCGTTGCTGACATCGGGCACAGTGGCTTGCTGTAGACGCTCGCCTATCTGCGCGACCTCGACGTAGCCGTTGGGGGTTGGCAAGGTGACTGATGGAATGGGCGGCTTGAAAACCATCGGCCAAAAGACCACCGGCAGCGGAAGGAAGATGGCCAGCGAAAGCACCGCCAGCCCGAGCCGTGCCGCCCAGACCGCCGCGCGTTGGGGGACACTGCGGCGGTCGGCCCAAGACAGATCCCACGCCAGCAGCCAGGCGACGACCGGTACCGCGGGAAAACAAACCACCGCGACTGTCAACCACACCCATCGTCGTGCCCGGCCGTAAGTTAGCCACACCGCAACAAGCGTAATCGCCGCACCAAGCGAGGCGACGACGGCAATCTGCACGCCCAGTTCGACCGACTTTTCGGGAATCCGCATGGCGATGGTCACCAGTACGGCAATTGCGACCATGAGCAGCAGCAGATCGCTCAGCGAGAATTGGAACATCGAACGCCAGCCGCCCTGGTGTGGCTGCCGCCGGCGTAGGGGCACGAGCACCGCGACGATCAACAACGCCTCGATCGAGTAGCACAACAGCAGGTCGTAGGCCGGTACGAGGATCAGCGGACTTAGGACCATGCCAAGGACCGCTAGACGCACCAACCGCGGCCATCGTGATCGGACGATCCACACCGCCAGAAGTCCCACGGCCCAGATTCCAATAACGTCGAGTGCGAGGAGAACGACGATTTCCGACGTGCTTATGCTTACGTATTGATAGTGGGTCAGAATCGGCAGGGAGAACATCGGCGTTGCCTGCGAGCGGGGGAGCAGATCACCAGATGCCCCGATGATAACACACCCAAAAGAACAGCGGTAGGGGTGAGTGTGCTAGTGATGGTAGTGGTAGGCTATGCTTCAGCATGGCGCAGCTACCCTGGTTCCCAAGCTCCGGCTTGGGACCGAGTCGATGCGAGCAACTCGCGATATCAGCCATGCTGAAGCATAGCCTACATCGCTACATCGATGCCGTGTTATCTGCGGATGAGCTGCGAGAACTCGGACGCTTCGCGGTGCAGGTAGGCTTGGTAGTTCACCCGGGCACGGAGGCGGGTTTCGGGGAACGAGAGGTCGGTGTCCAGCAGGCCCAGGTCGTAGGCCAGCTCGGCCGAGTAGCCGGGTAGCAACACGCGGTAGTCGTAGGGAACCCTCCCGGGGACCAGATTGTTGATGTGATCGCGGATGTTCGTCGTGCAGTTGTTTACCAACGTGTTGTAGAACTCCGGCTCGCGGTGGAGTTTGTTCACGCGGTTCATCACGTCGACGAACAACGCGCGGGCTTGCTCGGGTGTTGCCCGGGTGCGGTAGACGTACACGTCGCAAAGATGCTGTACGGTGTTTTTGAGGATCAAATCGTGTTCGTCGGCCACGACGTACATCAACTCGTAGTTGGGTAGAAAACCCTTCAGTGCCCCGTACGTTTCGCCTTTCTCTTTGCGAATTTCGACGGAAACTGCCACCTGCTTCCCGTCGTCGAAGCCGAAGCTGAGCATCGTGTGGGCGATCGACGGCATGTCGATGAACGGGACCACGATGAAGTCGACGTTTCGCAGCCGGGCGAGGTCGAAGGTGCGGTCGTAATGGGCCACGTCGTAGTCTTCCGCCGTGCGATACGTGCAATTGCGGATGTTGTAGACGTGAGCCTTCTCGCCCTCGAAAACCACATAAGGCAACACCGCCTGATCGGCCGACCAATCGCGGTCGTTCGACGGCGCGAACGGTGCGACCAGATCGGGATTCAGTTCGGGCGAGGGCAGCAGGCCTTCGGAAGTGAAGGCTTCGGACAACAAAGGCGTGTTGCTCGGCTGTCGGGTCGCGAGGTGGGAAGTGGCGGCCCGACAGCCGGGGAAAAGTAAGGCTAGCAACACGGCGCAGCCGGCGCGCACGACCAGACTTCGGGCACGGCCGAGTTCCGGCAGTGGCAAAATGCACAGGCTGCACATGGTGTGGTATTCGATTGTTGGGCGAACGCCCAGTAGACGAGTCGATGTTTAACGCAGGGCGTCTTGTAGCGGATAACGCGGAGATTGGCAATGGGAGTTTGGGTGTCGGGACGCGAAGCCGCAAGCGGCGACCTGACCTTGACCGTCGGCCAACGGCTCACTACCATCCGTGCCGCTTTTTCTTTTCGCATCCCCGGTTTGGGAGCCTTGGTGCCATGACGCAGTTTGTCGGCGATCCTCGTCAATGGGCGGTCGTAATGCCGTCGATTCGTACGATCAACCTCGACTACCTGGCAGCCATTCCGCCGCAGGTGAAGATTATCGTGGTCGACGACAGCAACGGTTCGATCGAACCGAACCGCGAGAACATGGAGGTTTACCGCTACGCCGACTACGCTGCCGTGTTGGGTGACCAGCAAGACGTTATCCCGCGAAAGACCGACACCTGCCGCAGCTTCGGCTTTTACATGGCTTGGCAGCAGGGCTTTCGCTACGTGGTCACGTTGGACGACGACTGCTGCACTCACCCGGGCTTTCTGGCCGAGCACGCCATCGTGGGCCAGACACGCACGGTGAAGTCGGTCGCCTGCGATCCGTGGTACAACACGATCGACAACCTGGAGCTGTTGCACAACGAGCCGCAACCACAAAACGGCCAATCCGAGCCACGACGTTGGTACGCCCGGGGTGTGCCGTATTGCTATCGTACACAGCCGGCCGCCGAGTCGACATTCTCAACGTCTACCGGCCGCGTCGTCTGCAACATGGGCATGTGGCTGAAGGTGCCCGACATCAACGGGTTGGACAAGCTCGAACACCCCATGCCCGACTCGATCGGCGTACACGACGACTTGCTGGCCGTTGCTCGGGGAACGGCGTTCAGCTTGTGCATCATGAACGTCGCCATCCTGGGCGAGGCCCTGCCGGCGTTTTACCAATTGCCGATGAACATTCCGGTGGCCGACGCTCGACTGGATCGTTTCGGCGACATCTGGAGCGGCTACATTCTCAAGCGGCTGGCCGACGTGCGCGGCGATTTGGTGACTATAGGCCAACCGGCGGTCACGCACACCAAGGCGGGAAACACGCTGCGCGAAACGCGGGTGGAAACGTACGGCCATCTGCTGGAAAACTACTTCTATCGCTTTGTCGACGAGGCGGTGGCCGAGCTATCGGCCGACGATTACGCCGCGATGTACGGGCGATTCGCTCGCGGATTCGCCCGAGCCGCCGACCGCGAAAAACTCCCGCCGGTCTACGACGAGTTCTTCGCCACGATGAGCGACAAGATGATCCGTTGGGCAAAGCTGACCGGCGTCCAAGCTCAACAACCCGTGTTCGCCGACACGCCACACACCATCCGCCGTGCGGCGTAGCTTTCTCCCCTCGCCCCGCTGGGGAGAGGGGTCGGGGGTGAGGGGAGCGCCACATTGCGGGTCGCGCGTGGATGGTTTCTCGGTCCCACTTCTTGTTCCCAAGCTCCAACTTGGGACCGAGAAAAGCCGAGGGGTATTCCGGGCTGCGCTGTTCGGCGCGACCGGCGGGCGCGTTGATTCTGTCACTCACACTTCCTTTGGCACCACGTACGGCGCCCGATACTCGGGCTCGTTGAGCATCGCGTTGGCCTTGGCATTGTTGGTGACCGTTTCCGTCTTGGGGTCGAAGCTCAACGGTTCGTTTACCTGGTAAGCCGTGCGGGCCAACAGGGCCAGGGCCATCGACTTGTGGCCCTCTTCGATGTCGGCGTTAAGCAGCTTGTGATCCCGGGCACGGATTGCCGCGATCCAGTTGACGAAGTGGGGAATGCTCTCGGTGCGCCAGTCGTAGGCGTCGGTTTTCGACGGGCCGGGCTCGCCCTTGCGGCCGAGAAACGAGTAGTAGCTGTTGTAGTCGGGAAAGATTTGGTAACCCTTGGTGCCGAAGAAGATGGTGCCCACCGGGAAGTCGGGTTGCACAAAGGGGTACTTGTCGCGGAAGCCGGCCTCGCTGTTGGTGTACCAGCAGCGGTGCTCGTACGTAACCAGCGGCTTGGGATCGGCAAACTGGTAGGTGATGGCCACGTGGGTGGGCGCCGTGGCGTCGTCGTCCGGGTGGGTGTATTTTCCGCCGGCCACGGTGACAAATGTGGGATGCTCGTTCAGTTGCAGTCCCCAGCGAAGAATGTCCAACTCGTGAATCGCCTGATTGGCGAACCCCCCGCTGGCCAGTTCCAGGTTGTAATACCAGCGGCGGTGCCAGAAATTGCTGTAAGGGCGCATCGGCTTGGGACCCAGCCATTGGTCCCAGTCGAGTCCCTCGGGCACGGGCTGGGGATTGATATTGCCCAGGTGACCGCGGAGCTTGTAGTCCAGCCCTCGAGCCATGTAGAGATCGCCCAGCACGCCTTCGTGAATCTGGGCGATGCCTTGGCGAATGTTAGGATTCGAGCGGTTTTGGGTGCCGTGCTGCACCATGCGGTTGTACTTGCGTGCGGCGGCCACCATCTGCCGGCTCTCGAATAGGTTGTGTGAGCCGGGTTTCTCGACGAAACTGTCTTTGCCGGCCTGGCACGCCCAGATGGTCGACAACGCATGCCAGCGGTCGCCCAGGGCGTTGTCCACCGCGTCGATCGACTTGTCGTCGAATAGCTTTCGCATATCGGAGTACTGGGTGAGCTTCTTGCCTTCCAGTTCCGGATAGATTTTGCCGGCGTTGTCGAGCTTTCGCTGGTCGCAGTCACAGACGGCGACGATTTCGACGTTTTCCGGCTCGGCCAGCGCGTTGAGGCAGGCCACGTGTGCCCGCATCCGCCCACCGAGGCCCAGAAGTCCCACGCGGAGCCGCTCGTTGGCGCTCGCGCTACTTTGAGCAATGGCCGGTGCGGCAAACATGCTAGCACCGGCGGCCACGGCCGATGCTTTGACGAACTGGCGACGAGTAGGGCTTGGCATGATGGGACCTCTCCGGTTTGGGGGATGTTCTGGGGAGGGAGGCGGTGTTAGGCAAACGCCTTGTTTCAGGGTGCCTCTGGCTGCTTGTCAGCGAGCGGCGAACGCGGGCATGCCAGTTGCCCGTGGCACCCAACGTGCAATTCCAGGGCTGGCGGACAAAGACTGCCGACTGGTTCGCCAACTCCGACTTGGGAACCAGTTGGCAATCCGAAGCCTACTCCATCGTGACGTTTGCCGGACGCAATCGCAAGAATGATGTGCGTCAATACCATTAGGAAAACGCGGCAGGTTTGCGGTGGGCAGAGCGTGTCTTCCACGGCACCGGCCCTCGCGGCGAACTCCGTTGCCCAAGAAATGAGCAACACCCGGCGAGCGGTGGCGCGCCGGGTGTTGCTCGACTGGTTCGTCAGGCGGTCGTTTACGACGCCTTGGCCGCGCTCGCCTGTACTTCGCTCAACGAGCGACCAAGCTTCTTTCGCTTGGGTGAGGCGCTGCCGCCAATTGCTTTCGGGGTGGTGTCGGGTCCGCCTTTGCGGATTACTTCCAACAGGTGCTGGCCCATGTCGGTTTCGTTGGGCGGGGGACCGATCGTCTCAACGGCATCGGAGACCCCCAGCAGTACGGCCTGCCGGACTCCCTCACGAATCCATGCAAAAAAGTTCATCCTCGATCTCCTCCGGAGTCGACTCGTGGCACGCCGTCGCCCACGGTGGCATTCGACGGCGGACGGGGAGGGTATCGAGTTTTGGCCATGGTGTCCAGAGGAAACCAGAGGAAAGTGGTGTCCAGGGAAAATAAGAGACGGCGATAGTAAGAAACGTTGGAAAGATGGGAAGGTAAGCGGCAATGGGCGTCTAGGCTGCCCATGGGTTGACTCGCAACCTCGGCTGGGATAGCTTTTCAAAGAGGGGGTAGTGCATCCGCAGCACAAAATGGTGCGGATGTGTCGCACGGTTGTCGACTACCGGGAGGCGAGTGGTTGACGCTCATCGAGTCTCATCGCGTGGGGGCGACGGTATGTTGGGAAGCATCCGCAAACGCGATATTCTTGCTCATCCGCTGACGACCATCAACTGTTTTGGCTGGAACGTGTTCCTCAAGGCGCTCGTCGCCGGATCGAACCAGACCTTTCTCTCGTTGCTGACCGAAACGGGGGATTTCAGCACACACCGATTCGAGGTGCCGGAGTTGCTCGGTCGTTGTGTAGAGATCGAGCGAACGGCCATGCGAATCTACCGCGTGCTGGCCGATCGACTCAAGCAGGCGCCGGCGGCCAGGGCATTTTTGAGACGGCTCTCTCGCCAGGAGCAAGGCCATGCCGAACTGCTCGAACTATGTCGCGAGGCGGCCGTCCGCGACGGGTGGGATGACGACCAGTTTGAAGACTGTCGCGAGGTCGTGCCGTATCTTCTGTACCAGATGCACCACCTGGAGAGATCCCTCGATTCGGTGACCGATACGGCCGGCGCGATGCGCGTGGTGGTGCAGGTCGAAACGTCGGAGATCAACCGCCTGTTTGCCGGGGTAGTGGCTGCCAGCCAATCGCCGTTTGTCGAGAAGCTGGGGGTATTTCATCGAGCGGGCCGACGCCATATCGCCTTTCTTTGCCAGCATCTCCCCAAACTCGAACCCGACCTGGACGATGTTTGTGGGCAGTTGCGAAAGGCTTCTTCGCTGGTGTAAAATCTACGGTTTCTGCTTTCTCAAGGAGACTGACGTGTTGCACCGTTTGCTTGCCCTGCTGATGGTTCTGTGTTGGTGTGCCGAGGTCCGTAGCAACGAAATTCCTGTGGCGGTTTCCGAATTGCGGTGTGAATACTTGGTCGATCCGCTGGGAATCGACGTTGCTCGACCGCGGCTCTCGTGGCAAATCAAGGACGAACGTCGCGGGGCCGCGCAAACGGCCTACCAGGTGTTGGTGGCCAGCACGCCGGAAAAACTGGCGGCCGACGAGGGCGACCTTTGGGACTCGGGCCACGTGACCACCAAGCAATCGACCCATGTGATCTACGCCGGCAAGCCGCTGGTGTCGTACCAGTCGTGCCACTGGAAAGTGCGCGTTTGGGGTCAAGACGGTAAGGCGTCGGACTTCAGCCAACCCGCCCGGTGGTCGATGGGCATTCTCAAGCCAGACCAGTGGCAAGCCAAGTGGCTCTGCTACACCAACGCGCCGCCGCGAGAGGTAACGCCCGGCAGCGCCGCCGCACTGTTGAACTTCGACGACGTACAGTGGATTTGGACCACGGCGGCCGACGCCAACCAGAAGGCGCCCCAGGGCAAGGCATTCTTCCGTCGCGAAGTGGAAATACCCCGGGGCAGCTTTGTGAAATGGGCCTACCTGCTGATCACGGCCGACGACAGCTACGCGTTGACGGTCAACGGCGGACGCTCGAACCATAGCCAGCCGGGCAAAGAAACGTGGCGCCGCGGACGCGAGGTCGAACTGACCGACGTACTTGTGCCGGGCAAAAACCTGATCGCCGTCGAAGTGGCCAATGCTACAGAAGGTCCCGCCGGCCTGGCTGCCAAACTGGTCGTCGAGATGGCCGACGGACAGCGGATCGTCGTCGTCAGCGACGAACAGTGGCTTGCTGCGCCGGGCCCGTCGCGCTACTGGAACCACCTCCACAAGGAGTTTGACCCCAGCGGTTTCTCGGCGGCCAAACCGATCGGGCCGGTGGGAATCGAACCCTGGGGCGTACCGAAGGTCGGCTACGCGCTGGGGTTCTCGCAGGCGGCACCCAGTCCGATGTTTCGCAAGGGCTTTCGCGTGGAACGGCCGATCAAGTCGGCCACGGTTTACATCTGTGGACTGGGTTACCACGATCTGCATGTCAACGGCCAGAAGGTGGGCGATCACGTGCTCGACCCGGCCATGACTCGCTACGACCGCCGCGCCCTCTATGTGACCCACGACGTGACCGATCTGCTCAAACAGGGCGACAACGCCTTGGGCGTAATGCTCGGCAACGGCTGGTACAACATGCACACCCGAGCGATTTGGGACTTCGACAACGCGCCGTGGCGCGACGAGCCGACGTTGCTCTGCCACCTGCGAATCGAACTGGCCGATGGCACCGTGCAGACGATCGTTAGCGATCGGTCGTGGCGAGCAAGCACCGGGCCGGTGTGGGTCGACAGCATCCGTTCCGGCGAACACTACGACGCCCGGCGTGAGATGCCCGGCTGGGATACGGCCGCGTTCGACGACTCGGCCTGGTCGGAACCTCAAGTGGTCGACGGTCCCCGGGGTGTGTTGTCCGCGCAGATGATGGCGCCCATGCGGGTGACCGAGACGATCAAGCCGGTCGGAATCACGGAACCGCGGCCGGGCGTGTATATCGTCGATCTGGGACAGAATATCGCCGGTTTTGCACAACTTCGTGTCGAAGGACCGGCTGGCACCCGTGTGCAACTTCGCTACGGCGAAACGCTCGACGACGAGGGTCTGTTGAAGCGTTACGAGATCGCCAAGCACATTTTCGAAGGGCCGTTTCAGACTGACGTCTATGTGCTCAAGGGCCAGGGGGAGGAAGTCTGGCAGCCGCGTTTCGTGTACCACGGTTTTCGCTACGTCGAAGTAACCGGAATGCCTGGGCCGCCGACGTTGGACAGCATTCGCGGCCAGGTGGTCCACACCGATTGGCCGTTGGCCGGTTCATTTGCGTGTTCCAACCATCTGCTTAACGATCTCCAGCGGCTTACCTTGTGGAGCTACCGCGGCAACTTCCACGGCTACCCGACCGACTGCCCCCAGCGCGAGAAAAACGGTTGGACCGGCGACGCGCACTTGGCTACCGAGCAGGCGATGTACAACGCCCACAACGAGCCGGGCTACGCCAAATGGGTGCAGGACTTGCACGACGAGCAACAGGACGATGGCAACCTGCCGGGCATCGTGCCCACGTCGGGTTGGGGCTATGCCTGGGGCAACGGACCCGCCTGGGATAGCTCGCTGGTGCTGATCCCCTGGTACATGTACCAGTATCGTGGCGATATCCGCGTGTTGGCGCAGCACTACGACCGCATGAAGCGTTATGTGGATTTCATGGGCAGCCGCGCGAAGGATCATATCGCCGATTTCGGCCTCGGCGATTGGATTCCGGCCAAAACCCAAACACCGCGCGACCTGACTTCCACCGGCTATTACTACGCCGACGCGATGATCGTCGCCCAAACGGCCAAGCTATTGGGCAAGCTCGACGACGCACGGCGCTATGGCGAATTGGCCGCGACGGTCCGCAAAGCGTTCAACGAGAAGTTCTACAAGGGCGACGGCCTCTACGCCAACGGCAGCCAAACGGCACTGAGTTGCCCGGTGTACCAGGGCTTGGTCGATCCGCAAGAGAAAGCCCGGGTGGTTGAGCAACTGGCCGCCAATGTCCGAGCAAACGACGAGCATCTCGATGTCGGCATCCTGGGCGTGAAGTATTTGTTCCGCACGCTCAGCGAGAACGGCCAGCACGAGGCCGCCTACCGCATCGCCACGCAAACCACGCGACCCAGCTTCGGGCTATTCGTCGAACGCGGAGCCACCACGCTTTGGGAAGACTGGGATGGGCTGTGGTCGCTGAACCACATCATGTTCGGCGATATCAGCGCTTGGTTCTATCAATACCTGGCCGGCATCCAGGTTGATCCCGCCCAGCCCGGGTTCAAACACATCATTATTCATCCACGCCCGGCCGGCGACCTGACTTGGGTCAAAGCCACGACGGAGACGATGTACGGTGTGGTACGAAGCGATTGGAAGAAGACCGACGCGGCCATGCAGTTGGACGTGACCGTGCCGCCGAACACGTCGGCCACCGTTTATGTGCCGACCAGCCAGGCCGACGCGGTGCAAGAGGGCGGCCAACCGGCGGCGAACGTGCCCGGCGTGAAGTTCCTGCGAGCGGAGGACGGCTGCGCCGTGTTCGAGGTGCCGGCCGGGCAGTATCGGTTCACGGCGCCGAAGTAACGCAGGCGAGCGTCAGTGGCGTACGCTCTCCCGCCGTGCGGGAGAGCATGGCGGCAAAGCCGCCGGGCGAGGGCGGCTTGCAGCGGTGAAGATGTTCTATTCGGGAAGAACGTCCTTACCGCGACATCTCCTCGCCCCCGGCCCCCTCTCCCCAAAGGGTGAAGGGAGAAGGTTTTTGAAACACGTTTTCAGATATACTCGGCGAACAACTCCGGCTCGGGCCGTGGGATGACGACCTCGGAGACGAGCAGCCCGCGGCTGCGGACTTCTTCGGCCGCCGCCTGCACGCCGGCGCGAACGTCGGACACACTGCCGGTCATCAGGATCAGTCCCTTGCCGCCCAGTGCCATAGCCACGTGGATACGGAAAATCGTTACTCGGGCAGCCTTCGCGGCCACGTCGGCGGCGGCCAGGGCGCTGACGCCGCTGAACGTTTCGATCACTCCCAGGGCGCCTTCGTGGTTGGCTTCCAGCGCCACCGATTGACCCAGCGCCGGGAAGACCGACTCGTGAACGTTGGCCACGATCAGGTGGTCGATGATCGCCTCGCCGGCCGAGTTGAGCCCGGTCTGCAGGGCGGCTTCCACGTTGCTGATCGCTCCGCCGACCACGATCAGGTACTTGCCCGAGCAAATGGTCCGCGCCAAAAGCAGATCGACCGATGCCGCTTTGAGCATTTCGTCTTGGATGCGATAGCCGACGCCAACGCTGGAGAGTTCAATGGCGGCAACAGCTTTTCCGGTAGCCATGCGTAAGTTTCCTCGAATCAGCTTTGTTGGTGGTGTTATATCTTCGCGGCGGCAATGGGGGGAAGAGACGAGGGGTTAGGGGCGAGAGGCGAGCAAGACGAGGTTCATCGGAGTTCTCACTCGTCCCTCGTCTCTAGCCCCTCGTTCCTTTCGCCTTTCATTTTTGCTCCACCCAAACCACGCCGTCGTCGATCGCCGTGACGCGGCCGTCGATCGAGGCGTGGACCGGGGCACCCAGGGCCGGTTTACCGTCGTTCACCGGCGGACGGCCGAGCACTTGGCCCTTGGTCACCTGGTCGCCGACGCCAATGACCGGCTCGCACGGTGCGCCGATGTGTTGTTTCAGTTTGATGCCCACCTTGGCGGCCGGCATCAGGGTGTTGTTCAACGGGCCAACGTTGTTGAAACCGTTGAGCCCCAGTTTGGCCATCAGCCGCGGCATGGGCGCCTTGCGGTTTTCCATGTGCAACTCGGGCCGCTTGGGGTTAAACGGCGGGTTCTCCCACCGCTTCTTTTCCGAAGCCAGTCGTTGCTTGTTTTGCGCGCAAACGTTTTTCGGGTCAAGGTCCTCGGGACACGAGTACAAACTGCACAAGTTGCACTCGCAGCAGAACGACGTGCCGATCACGTTGGCCTCGCCCACTAAGTTGAACTCCAGGCTCCGCATCGCCTTGTGTGGCTCGATCGGATGGCCTAACAGGTAGCGAGGGCAAAGCTCCGTACAGAAGCTGCACTGGTCGCAGGCGCTGCGGCCGATACGCGTGATCTGCTGCCAGTCCTGGCGGCGCCGGCGTACGACCACGTGTTCGTCGGGCAACACGATCACGCCGCCGGTTGTTTTGTCGACCAGCGCGTCGTGGTTGTCTTCCAGGTAGCCCATCATCACGCCGCCGACCACGTAGTTTGCGTCGGGAATCGTCGGTCCACCGGCTGCGGCCACGCATTGGGCCAACGTTACGCCCACGGGCACGCGGAGCGTTACGGGCTGGGCTACCGCGCCGGCGACGCTGAGGAATTTTTCAGTTACCGGTTGCCGATCGGACAGTGACACGTTGACGGCCGTCTCGACGTTCATCACCACGGCACCCACGGCCAGCGGAATCCCGCCCGGGGGGATCACCCGACCCAGCACGTCGTAGACGAGGATAAATTCGTCGCCGGCCGGGTAGGCGTTTCGCAGCGGGACGACATCCATGTCGGCGGGCAGCTTGGTTTCGAGCAGGTCGATCACCTCGCGATACTTGCCCTTGATGCCGATCGCCCCGCGCCCGGCGCCGACCAGCCGCATCGCCTGCGCCATACCCTCGATCACCTGGTCGACGTACTCGCGGAGCACCTCTTTGTCTTTATGCAGCAGCGGCTCGCACTCGGCGGCATTGAGCACCACGGTGTCGGCCTTGCCGGCCAGCTTCACGTGGGTGGGGAACCCGGCCCCGCCAGCCCCCACCACACCCGCTTCAGCAACCTGTTCAAGCGATATAGTCGTCATAGTCGGTTCGTTCCCGGGGAGTTTACCAATCCTCCCAGTATAGCATGTGGGCGCGGGGCGTGCAGCCGCTGCTCGCGGCTTCGCCCCGGGCAAAAGCGGAAAGCGGAGAGCGGAAAGCCGAAGTCGGAATCCGACGGGCGCAGAGGGGGAAATGCGACAATCGGCCGTGCAAAATTCCATCGGCCGAGGGTGCGGGCGGGGGGAGGTTAACGGCGGATAAATGACATCCAAAGTCCTTCGGTGCCATCCGGAAGGATGTGGTAGCCCAAGATTACTTCAAAAAACAACGGAAGGACTGTCACGTCGAACAACACGAACATGGTTGCAACGACCAGCCAGCCGACTGAACGAGGGGCGTTCTGAAGGGGACGGGTGAGAAACAGTCTCACCAGCGGGACACTCAACAGCCACGGTAGCACCAGTCCTGACATGGCTACCCGGTAAAAAGGGATAAAGGCCACTGGCGTTGGCGTTTGAGGACCCATATAGCAACTGAAACCGGTATCCCATGTCTGTAAGAGGTGGGAGACAATACCCAACAACACCAACTGCCAAGCGACTATCGCCCAGCACAGAGCACTACACGCATCCACCGGCCGACGGAAGAGCAGGAAATAGTACGATGCGGCGAACGCTGCCCAGGACAGACACGCGGGCCAACTCTTGGGACCAATCATTCGCCAAAGGTGTCCTCCGGTAATAACGTGTATCGACAGCAACACGGCCGCCACTGCGACCAACCCCAAGAGTTCGCGGACGCCGAATTGCAGCGGTTTTGGCGCGAGGTCGTCGTCGGCGGTCAGCGACGGGAGGCGAAACGTCATGGTGCGTTTGGGGCTTTGCGGTGGAGATAGTGCCTTGAGCGCACTTCTTTTCGTCGATCACCGTGGATCTTATTCCGCGTTGCCGACAACCCTGCACAAGATCAGTCGATTACTTGCAACTGGTCCCGTCACCCAATCTGTCGTGTTATATATCAGTCGCCTTCTCGCCTCAGTTCTTGGCCGGAGTGGCGGCCCCTGCCCAGATAGGCCCGTTCTTCGGGAACGAACGATGTCGTAGCGGGCAAAGCCCTGTGCGTCTTGAACCAATAGAAAATGGGCGACAGAATATGTGCGAGCTATATCATGCAGCAAATTTCTTCGTATGGCACCCCGAGAGAGCGTGGGCAATCGCTGCTGTTTTCTTCGCATGTTTTTTTGTCAGCTTCTTCGTCAGCAGGACATCGACATGGCAGGAACGAAGTATCCACTCTTGGGTACTCCTTATCCCAGCGATTTGTTGGACGGTTTTCGGACTTCTGGAACTATCGTGCAAGATCGAAGGAGCCAATATCCGTATTGACCTGCTGGTTACTTGGCCGGCAATTCTTGGTGTTACGGCTGTTTGTAGTGTCTGGTGGAGTGCATCTCTTCTCATCAGTCTCCTGAAACGAGAAACGTAGGGCGGGTCGAGCGCAGCGAGCCCCGCCGATTATCTCTTTGTGTAAGAACTTGGGCCGCCCGATATTCGGAAGTGATCAAACGAGCCAGTGATCAAACGAGCCAGAGTCGATAGGGTTCGCTTCGCTAGACCCACCCACATGACTTCCAACCTTGCCCACACTGACTGACAAGCAGCCAGTGGCACCCGACGAGGATGCGTTGCTCAGGTGTTTGCCCCCTCACCCCCGGCCCCTCTCCCCGGTGGGGAGAGGGGAGTTTTTTTGCATTCCAACGCTCGCCGCTGAACTCCCCGCCTCCACCCGAACTCATCTCCACCCGCCTTCCCCAGTCTCTAGCCCCTAGTCTCTCGTCCCTAGCCCCTAAAATAAAGATATGCCGCCAGGATCAGCACCAGCACGGCCACGGAGACGGCCACGTCGCGGGCGGTCCAACTGCTGCGCGAACGCTGCCGGTCCTCGGCGCTGAGCGTGCCGTAGGTCAGCCCTTGGATGTGTTCTTCCGACGGTGCCGCGGTGAGGTAGCTGACCGCGACGATCGTCACGGCCGAGACCAGAAATACCAACAGGCTGTAGTACTGGAAGTAGATGTTGTTGACGATCCACAACAGCGAGCCGGGCGTGTAGCCGTCTTCGAATCCGGCCAGCTTCAGGCTTACCGGCGTGTCGATGGCCAGCCGGAACACGCCCATCAGAAAGCCCACGATCAGGGCCGCCAGGCAACCCTTGCTGTTGAGCCGTTTGTTGAACACGCCGAAGAAGAAAACCACGAAGATCGGCGGGGCCAGATAACCCTGGACCGATTGCAGGTAGTCGTACAAGCCGCGAGCGCCCTGGATCACGGGAATCCAGGCCAGCCCGATCAGGACCATCACCGTGGTGGCGATCCGTCCGACCCAGACCAACTGGTGTTGCGACGCGTGAGGGCGGAACTTCTGGTAGAGGTCCATCGTGAACAGTGTGGACGAGGCGTTGAACACGCCGGCCAACGAACTCATCAAGGCCGAGAGTAACCCGGCCACCACGATTCCACGCACTCCGACTGGCAACACGTGTTTAACCATCAGTGGGAAGGCCGCCTGACAATGCTCCGCAATGGCCATGCCGTTTTCGTCTAACAGGTAGGCCAACTCCGAACGGCCGTTCTTGGCCAGCGCGAAACAGATCATGCCTGGGATGATGAAGATGAACACCGGCAGCAGCTTCAAAAAGGCAGCGAAGATGGTTCCCCGTCGGGCTTGTTGCTCGTTGGGGGCGCCCAACGCTCGCTGCACGATGTACTGGTCGGTACACCAATACCAAAGGCCGATGATCGGCGCACAGAACAGCATGCCCAGCCACGGATAGTTGCCGTTGAAGTACCAGGCTTGGCGGACCACGTCACCGGCGGCGTTTGTTTCCAGCACGGGCGCCCAGGTTCCTTCGACTCCGGCCGGTATCAGCGGTTTCCAGAGGTTAAACATCTCGGTGCCGCAGATTTCGCGCAAGGCGCCGAAGCCGCCCAATTCCATGAGGCCAAAAATGGTTACCAGAATCGAGCCCACGATAAGGATCACCGTTTGCAAGGCTTCGGTGTAGGCCACGGCACGCAGACCGCCGATCACCGTGTAAACGCCCGTCAATAGGATCACGGCAATCGACCCCACCCAAAAGCTATCGAATACCCAAGGGCCGAGACTCACTTGCAGCTCGGGCAGCAGCGTGGCGAAAACCACCCCGCCGGCGAAAATGCCCACGGCCACCTTGGTCAAGGCGTAGGCCACCAGCGAGATGACCGACAGCACCCAACGGGCAGTCGGTGAAAAACGCTTTTCCAAAAACTCGGGCATGGTGAAGACCATCGATCGAGCGTAGAACGGTACCATCACCCAGCCGAGCACCAACAGGCACCAAGCGTGCAACTCGTAGTGGGCCATGGCCACGCCGTCGGTGCAACCGGAACCGGCCAGGCCGACCAGGTGTTCGGAACCGATGTTCGACGCGAAGATCGATGCCCCGACGATGAACCAGCCCAGGTTTCGGCCGGCGAGAAAGTAATCGTCGGCCGTGTCTTTGTTCTGGCGGATAACCCACCAAGCTAGGCCCAAGAGAATGGCGAAATAGCCGGCGATGACCGCCCAATCGATCACGTGGATGCCGCCGGCCGTCATATTGTCGATCGGTACGGCAACCGCAACGATCGGCGATTCCGGTTCCGCACTGGGCAAGGCGTCCGCCACGACCGGCGGGCAATTACAGAACAACGAAACCAGCAACACAACCAGAACGCAAGCGGGGACGAGGCGACGAAGCATCGAGGAGTCTCCTTCTTCCGAATGGTGATCGAACCGGTCGATTATCATACCAGAATTTTTCAGCGGTGCGTATACAAGGGACGCCTATGGTTTCTTCTCGTTCCCTCGCTTCACCCTGGTTCCCAAGCTCCGGCTTGGAAACCCACTTCCGCGAAACTCCGTTTCGCTAGGGTGATTATCGAGTTTCCTTAACACTCCTTCGGAAGCGGAGTTTCCGTGAGAGACATGTAGGGCGGGTCGAGCGCAGCGAGCCCCGCCGACTATTCTCGCGTAACGACTCGGGCCGCCCAATATATCGGAAGCAGAGAAACGAGCCAGCGTTGATGGGGCTCGCTTCGCTCGACCCATCCTACATGACTTTGTTGGAGCTGTTGTCTTCCAACCTTGCGCACACTGGCTGACAAGCAGCCAGTGCCACCCGGCGTTGGCAAGTTGGAGCTTGGGAACGAGGAAACGGCGTGAAAAAGACAAGCTCATGCCAGGAAAAAATCGAAATTGGCGATCCGTGGCGGCGTGTGATACACTGCATGATTGTCATCCTGAACAAGCGGTTACGTGAGCGGTAGTAAAAGGGGTTACCCATGTCGATGCGAAGCGCTGTTTGCGGTCTAGTGATCCTCTCGATGGCCCTGTCGAATGCCGTTGCCGCTGGTGCAGCGGGCATAGCTGACGCACAAGTCAATCAGACAGCCCGGGAGATTCCCGTGGCTTACGACGTCGACGTGGTGGTGGTCGGCGGGAGCACGGGCGCCGTGGCTTCGGCCGTGGCGGCGGCCGAGCAAGGGGCCAAGGTGTTTCTGGCCGCGCCGCGTCCGTATCTGGGCGACGATATGACGGCCACTTTGCGTCTCTGGCTCGAAGAAGGCGAGACGCCCGAGGCACCGTTGGCCAAGCGACTGTTTGCCGACGAGGGCGTCAATCCCGACCTGCCGCATCCAAACCGGCTGGGCTTTACCTATCGGGCGGATCAACCGTTCGACTTTTTGCATCGAGACTTCGAGCCGCCCGAGCGACTGTGCGACGGTATGTGGCACGACCCGGCGCAGCAGAGCGTGCAGTATAACGACGACGTGAATCTCGTCTTCGACCTGGGCCAACCCAAAGAAGTCGAATCGTTCCGGTTGATGTGTTTTGACGGCGGGGGCGGCGGCAAAGGAGCCTTTCGCGTAGGCAGTGTAACGGTCTCTACGAGCGACGACGGCAAGGCATGGACGAAGCGCACGACGGTCAAGGCCACCTCGAAGCAAATCGCCGGCGGAGGCGCCACGGCCGAAGCCGATTTGAACCTGACTACCCGATACGTGCGGCTGTTTGTCCGCAAGCACCCTCATGCGTCGCGGATGCTCTTGGGCGAGGTCGAGTTGATCGGGCCCATCTCGGCCGAAGACCAGAAGATTCTCGCTGCCCGGCCACATCCTCGGCCGATGCACATCAAGCAAACGCTCGACGACGCGCTGCTTGATGCGGGCGTCGACTTCCTCTATACGTGCTACGTGACCGACGTGCTGCGCGACGCCGACGGTCGCCCCTGCGGCGTGGTGATGACCAACCGTGCCGGGCGTCAGGCCGTATTGGCCAAGACGATCATCGATGTCACGGATCGCGCCCGCGTGGCCCGGCTGGCGGGCGCCGAGTTCCGGCCGTTTTCTGGTGGCCAGCAAACGTTGCGGCGCGTGGTAATCGGCGGCGAAGTCGTGGAAGCCCCGCAGATGACGGCTCGAACCATCTTCCCGCCGTTTCGTGGGCCGCATCCCAATCCGGCGGGCACGTCGAGCAATATGTTCAAGGTGATCGAATACACGCTGAAGCTGCCCGTCGAGCGGGATCGCCCGGCCGATTGGGCGGCTGTCGACCAACAGGCCCGTACGCTCACCTATCATCCCGAGCAACAGATCACGGCCGACGCCTTCTTCCAGGTGCCGCCCGATGCGATGCGCGGCCAAGCTTCGGCCGGCGGCCAGGTTTCGGCCGGCGGGTCTTGGCAGGGCATCGACCAACTACCACCGGGCGCGTTTCGTCCGCGCGACATACAGCGACTTTACGTGCTCGGCGGTTGTGCCGACGTCTCACGGCCACAGGCCGAGAAGCTCCTGCGACCGTTGGCCCTGATCGACCTGGGCACTCGGCTCGGTCGAGCGGCTGCCGAAGAAGCTAAATCGCTGGCGAAACCGGCCGGTGCCCATCTGCCGGGCAAGGTTGTCGCCAAACCGGCTGTCGAGGGTGACGTCAAGGAACTGCTCTACGGCGTTCGGCCTGGCCAAACGTTACCCAAGGTAACGCAAGAGGCTGGTGGTTTGCCCGTGCTGGCTCGCTACGATGTGGTCGTCGTCGGTGGAGGAACGGCCGGTGCCCCGGCCGGCATCGCTGCGGCACGCCAGGGTGCGAAAACCCTTGTCGTCGAATACCTTTGTGGGCTCGGGGGCGTCAGCACCACGGGCTACATCAGCAAGTATTGCCACGGCAACCGCGTTGGCTTCACTGCCGAAGTCGACGGCGGCGCCTCCTGGGTGATCGAGCAGCGGATGGAGTGGTTCCGCAGTAACTTACTCAAGGCGGGCGGCGATATCTGGTTCAATTCGATGGGGTGCGGGGCGGTGGTCGAAGGTCATCAGTTACGCGGCGTCGTGGTGGCTACGCCCGAGGGCCGCGGCGTGGTGCTGGCCGACGTGGTGATCGATGCCACCGGCAATGCCGACATCGCAGCCGCCGCCGGAGCGGAGTGTCGGTATACCGACGCCAGCGAGTTCGCCATGCAAGGCACCGGTCTGCCGCCACGCTACCTGGGTGCCGCCTATACGAACACCGACTACACGTTTGTCGACGAAACCGACCTGGTCGACGTGTGGCGGGCCTACATTCAGGCGAAACCGCGTTACGCGGCGGCGTTCGACTTGGGACAACTGGTCGACACGCGAGAGCGACGAAGCATCGTCGGCGATGCCACGCTCACGGTTTGCGATTTAATGGCCAAGCGGACGTATCCCGACACGATCGTGCAGGCGCTCACGGGTTACGATACCCACGGCTACATCGTCGCCCCGTACCTGTTGCTGAAGCACCCGCTGCGCGAGCGGTTCTGGACCAACTTGTCCTACCGGTGTCTTCTGCCGCAGGGGTTCGAGGGCTTGCTCGTCTCGGGTATCGGGGTTAGTACCCAGCGCGATGCGCAGCCGTTGATCCGTATGCAACCCGACGTGCAGAACCAGGGTTACGCGGCCGGCGTGGCGGCGGCCATGGCGGTGAAAGGCGACGTACCGTTGCGAGAAATCGACATCCGTGCGCTACAACGTCACCTGGTCGAAGTAGGTTGTCTACCGAAGAGTGTGTTGACCGAGGAAGACTCGTTTCCCGTCTCGCGCGAGCAAGTAGCCGAAGCGGTCGAGAGCGTTCGCGACGAGTCGCAAGGCCTGGCGATTATCCTTTCGCATGCCGACATGGCGTTGCCCCTGTTGCGCAAGGCCCACGGCAAGGCCCAGGGTGAGGCGAAGCTGCTGTACGCGAAGATACTCGGCATGTTGGGTGATGACGCTGGTCTGGAGACTCTACTGGATCAACTCCGGCAGGCCGATCGCTGGGACGCCATTCCTCACTGGCAGACGGGCAAAGAGGTCGAGGGTTGGCGTTTGGTCGGCTGGAGTGTGAGCAACCTGGACAACACGATAATGGCCATCGGTCGAGTTGGCGACCCTCGGGCGGTGCCCGTGTTGGTCGAAAAGGTTGAGAAGCTCAGCCGGGGGACGTCGGCTAGCCACTATCGGGCGTTGAGCCAAGCGTTGGCCAATCTGCGCGATCCCCGCGCGGCCGAGGCCCTGGCCAAGGTGCTCGCTCGGGACGACGTACGCGGCTACGCGCAGCTCGGGCTGGATCGCATGGCCGGCGGCGAGAAACGGTCGACCAAGGTGGGCCAGTATCGCTCTTACGCGGTTCGCGAACTGCTGCTAGCTCGGGCGCTATATCTTTGCGGCGACCATGATGGCCTAGGCGAAGCCGTGTTGCGCGAGTATGCTCAAGATCTTCGAGGGCACTTTGCCCGACACGCTCAAGCCGTGCTAGAAGAAGGCAAGCCGTAGCGGTGCCGGCCCAAGGCGTGGTCGCTTCAGCGACCATGAGCCAACCGTGTGTCGTTCTGGCTTGACCGTCTTCGTCACGCATTGAAATACGAAGATACTGGCCACTATGGATCGTTCGCAGAGATTGGGCGAGGGAAGTATTGCGCGCTTACTGCTGGTGTTTTCGGCACCGGCTGTGGTGGGGATGTTGGCGCAGGCCCTCTACAACGTGGTGGATCGTGTGTTCGTGGGCCAAGCGGTGGGGTCTGAAGGTATCGCGGGAACCACGATTGCCTTTCCTGCGATGCTCGTGCTGATGGCCTTCGGCATGTTGGTCGGCGTGGGGGCTACGGCGGTGGTCTCCATCCGGCTTGGCGAAAAACGCCACGAAGAGGCCGAACGCGTGCTGGGCAATGCCGCCGTGTTGTTGTTCGGGGTCTCCGCAACGCTTGGCATCCTCGGGCTGACTTTCCTTTCGCCCCTGTTGACGGTCCTGGGGGCAAGCGAGCAGATTGCTCCCTACGCACGGGATTACCTGCAAATCGTGTTACTGGGATCCGTCTTCCAGGCCGTTGGGTTCGGGCTCAACGCGGTCATCCGTGGCGAGGGCAATCCCCGCATCGCCATGTACACGATGCTGATCGGGGCCCTGTTGAACATCGTCCTGGACCCCATCTTTCTCTTCGTTTTCGGCTGGGGAATGCGCGGCGCGGCGGCTGCCACGGTAATTTCCCAGGGCGTATCGGCCTGTTGGGTGCTCAGCTACTTTTTGTTTGGCCGGAGCCTGTTGAAGTTTCGGCTGAAAAATTTGCGTCTGCGGTGGCCGGTTTGCATGTTGATCGTCGCCGTGGGATCTCCTCCGTTTGCCATGCAACTGGCCGCCAGCGTGCTGAACGTCATCCTCAACCATCAGCTTCGCGTCTACGGCGGCGACTTGGCGATTTCCGTGATGGGAATTGTCTACGCCGTGGCGCTGTTTATCGTGATGCCCATCTTCGGGATCAACCAGGGGGCCCAGCCGATCATCGGTTACAACTACGGTGCACAGAAATTCGACCGCGTGAAGAAGACCTTGCAGCTTGCCATCCTCGTGGCCTCGACGATTACCGTGGCCGGGTTCGTTGTCGTGATGGTTTTTCCCGGCGAGGTAGTCTGGCTGTTCAACCGAGACGACGACGCGCTGAGGCAACTCGGCACCCATGCGCTGCGAATCTGCCTGATGATGCTTCCGATCATCGGTTTCCAAATCGTCAGCTCCAGCTACTTCCAGGCGGTAGGCAAACCCAAGCAGGCCATGTTCCTGGGGCTGTCTCGCCAGGTATTTCTGTTGATTCCGGCCGTGCTCGTGTTGCCCCATTTCTTCGGGCTCAACGGGCTTTGGGCCTCACTGCCGACCGCCGATTTGGGCTCCAGCGTGCTGACCGCAATCTGGCTGGCCATCGAACTACGCCACCTTCGCCGCCGCCACGCCGAATCGACCGCCGAAGAACCGCAACTGGCCCTGGCCACGGAATAGTCCGGCCTCGGGAACTCATGCAATGCCCCCAAGCCCAGGGGTTGTATCCCCTGGGATCGTGGCACCTGTTGCGACGATTGCCCCGGCCAAAAACCGGCCTGGAATCTCTCCCCGATCGAAGGCAAACTCGGATCCTTCGCAATTACCCGGTTCGACGAAGCAGCACCAGGATCGCGAGGCAAAACCGTCTCCAGTCCCCAGCCCCCAACAAGCATGAACATCGACTATGTCGGCTGGTCAGGCCATGGAAACCTCGGCGACGACGCTTGTCTACAGGCTATCCGGCGCCTCTGCCCCAGGGCCAACATCGTGCAAACGCGATCGCCCGAGTCGCCGGTTTGTATTCTCGGCGGGGGAACCCTTATCCACAGCGAGGCCTTCCTCGAACCGTGTCAACTGGCACTCAGGCGCCGCGCACGGCTGATGGTCTTTGGCACAGGTGTTGACACGAGCACGCCGGTCGATCAATGGGAACCCTGGCGGCGCAACGCCTGGCACGACGTGCTACGCCAAGCAGCCGCGGTTGGCGTGCGTGGACCACATAGTGCGAAGACCCTTGTGTCACTCGGGCTGCGCGGCACGCAAGTCATTGGCGACCCGGCGCTGTCCGTCTGCGATCCGCGGCCAGAAGCTCACCACGATTCTCGCCTCGTGTTGGTCAACCTGGGTAGCGATTTCGAGCCTCGCGGCGGACGCCAGCGTGTGGTCAAGGCAATGGACACAGTGGTCGACCAATTGCAGCGAGAAGGTCGCCGCGTGGTCTATTGGGCGTTGCGTGCCGACGATCTGCAGCAGGCCCAGCCGCTCATCGAACGAAGGCAACTTCCGCAGATCGGCCCGGAGCTGAACACCGCACTGGCTGTGCTTCGTTGGACACACTTGGTAATCAGCCTGCGTCTGCACGGTGCCGTATTGGCCGCCGGCTGCGGGGTACCGTTCATCTCGTTAGGCTATCGGCCCAAGTGCCAGGACTTCGCAGCCTCGCTCGGGCAGCCCGAGTTGTGCCTGGCGACGGAACACCTCAGTGCCGCCACGTTATCGGCGGCCGTTGCCCGGGTGCTGCACGACCATCAATCGTTGACGGCCCAGCTTACCGTCCAATGCATGCAATACCGTCACCGCCAACGCAAAATGGCCGCCGCATTGGTAGAGGAGTTGCTGGGCAGAGTCTCGTCCACTCCGTGAGTGCTAGTAACCGGTTGCCGCCAAGAAAGCCAAAAGGCAACACCCCGCGATCGACGCAAGGCGTTGCCTTTGAATACGTTACGAAGTGCCCCCCGAAGGACTCGAACCTTCGACCCGCTGATTAAGAGTCGGGAGTCCACTCTTGCTAAACATCATTCCAGCAAGGACTTAGATAAACTACCTAGCAGTCGTTGCGCTCCTGGTTGCGCCATTTTTGAGATTGACCATGATTTGGCTAGTTTCATCGCTCTGTGGACCACCTTAAACCATGAGCAAAAGCAGGCATTACTAACCCTTGTCCAGCCTCAGAATGTTTTGGAGGATAGGGTACCTCCAAGACTTTCCCTGCAGCATAGACAGCTCCAAACACCGCTTCAGCCTTCCTCTGCTGTTGCTCATCCCCAAGATCCAGCCTCTTCGTGCCCCACAATAACGCTCCTCGGCACCACGCCGGCAATCCCGGCTCCATCGTCTACCACTCCGCTCTCCCCTGAAACTCAGTCTTTTGCCACGCCTTCTACTCAGTCAGGCAACACACCCCCTCTTCCAGCCGATCCATCCAGCCAAGAAGATTCCACTTCTCCTCCCCCAGTGCGCCACACAGGACCTTTCAGCAAACCAGAATGGCAAAGCCTGACCGATCGTCTATCGTTGCCAGAACGGCAGGCAGAAATCCTTGGTCTGCTTCTTGAAGGAGACAATGATAAGCAAATCGCGCGAAAGCTGGGGATCTCTCTACCGACACTCCGTACCCACCTTCAAAGAACGTATGCGCGGTTTAAAGTCTCCAATCGCACTTCTCTCATCGTCGAACTCTTTCGACTTGCTCGCGCGTTTTCGATCTAACTGCCATTACTCACATAACACTTGGCATATTCACCCTGCAACAGTCAGTGAACACTCTGGCCTGTTGTTGTCTTCTGTTTAGTCGGCATGTCATCAAAACAATGACATCAAAATGACGAATTGCAGCACGATTTTTCTCTGTTCATAATAAGCAGCCCAACAATCGAGAATCTGCATGATGATTGATTATGGCAGCTGATTGTCCAGAGAACAACTACCCTCAGGTGACCTGCAATGGTCTGTTTACCAAACCTGAATGGGATTGCCTTGTTGACTATTTGTCGCTACCCGACCGGCAGGCAGAAATCCTTCATCTGCTTCTTAGTGGAGAGTGTGACAAACAGATTGCGGGAAAGCTCGGTATCTCCCTACCGACAATTCGTACACATCTTCAGCGAATCTATGCTCGCTTTGATGTCCCTAATCGAACATCGCTTGTCATAGAAATTTTCCGGCAATTCCGCACACTAGACAGCAATTAACACAGGTTGAATGGTTTCAGAAATCGTTGGAAATCTTGCTGCGACACTGAGTTTGGCAATGCGATAAGCAGCAACGCAATGCCCAAACAAGTTGAACTGACACTTGCTGCATTACAGGCTCAAAACAAGAACTTTGGAGGTGGAGTACGATGCGGGATTTGTCTACAGGGGTTATGGCCTCAATGAATTCATTGCTTGTCCTAACGTTTTGCCTTGCTTTTGCTGTACCAGAAACCCAGGGAGGGCAAATTCGTATCTATAACTGGAACACTGCAAGTTATAGCACCACAGCAGCCTTGTATCTCGAAAACACATCCCGTGGAACTGAAGGGTTGGACAACTGGGATAGTTCTTGCCCTCCTTCACCTAACATGAATGCTACCGAGATTTACACCTATGTGGATGGCAGAAAGCTGAATTGGGACGAGCGTCCAGTAGATACGTCAGGATGGGATTTTCATATGGGAGTGAAAGGATTCATCACCAGTGCCCCGACTTACATGCTCGTTACAGTAACGGATACGACCGACTTAGAAGACAAAAGAATTTTTATGTATGACCTTTCTGCACCGGATATCAAGTATGAGGTCCCGTTAGAGGGTGAGTACCCTATTCTTTCCGGTGTGGACGAGTGGAACGTCATACTAAATGGCGGAGATCCAGAATATTGCACTTTAAGGGTGGAGAGAGAAGGGTATTACGAGCTTTATACAGTTATCGATGCACCCAATCTGGAGAATCAAGGAAATGGAAGCTACGCCGACTGGCGGCTTGACCTTGTACCAATACCAGAACCGTCCAGTTTCGTCCTTCTCGTAATTGCCCTGCTAGGGATCTGCTTATTCGGACGGCAACAAATAACACGTTAGGCGGCTAATTCGGCGCAGGGCTTGTTTCGTTACTTCCTGCTTTCGTCGTCAAGGAAAACGCCCCTCACGCTTTGCCAACGCACTCCAGGCACCTAGGTACCGATGGCTCGGCGAGATAGAAAGAATTCTACCGGCAAAAGTGTTGCAGAGGTTCAAATATACGGGCACGCGGATTAGGTAATCGATGTGTACGCGCAAATCGAACGGCACAGACCATTTCTAAAGTCGATGAGTTTTGCGGGAAAGGGAATGCAATATGAATAGTTGCTGTTGTTGCGGTATTCGCCAGCTGCTGCTCCTTCTGGGATGCATCGCGAATAGTGCAGCTAAATTAGACATCATCGTGGCATTCATGATTGGCAGTCTTCTCGTTTCAAGCCAAACGCTTGCAGTCGAAATCTCGCTGTCTGGAACGTGGTACGATCAGGACAAATATCATATTGCCGCTTCCGATCCCCAAGGTGGTATTAGCTGGCACCAGAACTATGGAAGTGATTCACCTCACGATCCCGGTGAGGAGGTCTTTGAATTTGAGAGCTCTATCTACAATGTGCCTCTTCCAGATAATAGTTGTTGGATAGCAAGCGCGGCCAATATGGTTCGCTATCGCACGGGCGAAAAATACTATGAATCATGGGCCTATACTGACGGCGTTTCGGGAACATTTCTTAACCCATGGGATGGTGAGGTCTATGGCACATGGACATTTGATGACGGTGGCCTTCAACATTATTGTTTCGATGCCGCAGGGTTCGATTATGCAGTCATGGCAAAGAATTCATCACATTACGATTGGGTCGATCCACTGGAATACATTGCTGCATGCCTTAATTCAGATAACCCTGTTGGAATTGGATATTGGTGGGGGAATTCCGGCCATGCAATAACGATTTATGGCATCGACATTGAAAATGGCACGATGACTGTGGCAGACTCTGATCAGGACTATAGTGGACAAGGTACAAAGACACATGAAATCACCTTCGAAATATCATCAGATAGCATTACCCTTTCCAATCCTTATTATGATGGAGCTACTTCGTCCGGCGAGTTGCGTTACATTTGCTCGTTCGACGATGTTGGATGGTGGACGGCCGGCACCGGCAATTGGAACAGCGCGGACAATTGGGTTTCGGGCCATGCACCAACGACCAGCCAGGACGTCTATCTGACACAGAGCAACATCGGTTCCGTAACGATCAACAGCAGCGCCAACGCCAAAAATCTTTATGTCGGCAATTCGGCTACCGTCTTGCTTGAGTCCGGCGGCGCGTTGGTGGCGACCGAAGAATATATCGGCCAATCGGGTACGGTTTGTTTTTACCATTCAGGCGGTTCAAACACCTTGTCCGGCGACTTGTATTTAGGCTGCGACGCTGACGCCACATGCACCTATGCAATTAGTGGAAACGCCTTGCTTTCTGCTGATGACGAATACGTAGGATATAAAGGACTTGGCACAATTACCCAGACAGGTGGAACCAACACGGTTGATGCCCGACTTTTGCTTGGCTACGAATCTGGTTCGGAAGGCCAATATACCATAAGTGGTTCAGGCCGGTTATCAGCCGACGACATCTACGTTGGCTACTACGGTGACGGAACACTACGTATTGAAAGTGGCGGTACTGTCAGTAATGAGGGGAATAGCTACATCGGCTACGAATCCGGTTCGATTGGTACAGTTGCTGTGGATGGCACGGGTTCGACTTGGACCAGCGAGTACCTACTAATTGGTTGTTCCGGCATCGGTACGCTGAGCATCACCGGGGGTGCAACCGTTAGCAGTGCCGGAGGCTATGTCGGCTTCGGGTCCGGTTCGATGGGGGTGGTAACCGTTGATGGCGCTGGCTCGACGTGGACCAACAGTGGCTCCCTTTGCGTCGGTCTCTACGGCAATGGGACGTTAGATATCACGGACGGCGCCACGGTCACCCATTCCGGCAACAGTGTCATCGGCGACGCCTCTGGCTCAACGGGCGAGGTAACTGTCGATGGCACCGACTCGACGTGGACCAACAGTGGCTCCCTATATGTTGGCCTCTGCGGCAGTGGAGTGCTAAAGATCACGGATGGCGCCTCTGTCAGCAATTCCTACGGTTACCTCGCCGAAATGTCTGGCTCAACGGGTGTGGCAACCGTCGACGGCACTGACTCGACGTGGACCAACAGTGGCAACCTGCTTGTCGGCTGCCAAGGAACTGGAACGCTGAATATTACCAGTGGTGCGGCAGTCAGCAATTCCATTGGTCGCATTGGCAACCAGTCTCGCTCTACAGGTGAGGTGACGGTGGACGGTACTGGCTCGACGTGGACCAACAGTGACGACCTCTCCGTCGGCTTCTGGGGCAGCGGGACACTGAATATCACCAATAGTGCGGCTGTGAGCGACATTTACGGCTACATTGGCGACCAATCTGGCTCGACCGGTGAGGTAACGGTAGACGGTTTTGATTCTAGGTGGATCAACACCAGCCGCCTTTACGTAGGTAACGCTGGCAATGGAAAGCTCAGTATTACCAATGGCGGTATCGGTTTTGGTGGTTATTTTGTCTACATCGGTACCAACTCTGGTTCAACAGGCAAGGCAACGATTGATGGCAGTGGTTCCGAATTCGGCAGCGCCTTGGACTTACATGTCGGCTACAACGGCAATGGCGAACTGAGTGTTTCCAACGGCGCTGAAGGCAGTAGTACCTACCTTTACATCGGTTACGGGTCCGGTTCGACAGGAAAGGTGACAGTGGATGGCACTGGCTCGATGTTGACCGCCAGTTATGCTCTCTATGTTGGCAACTCTGGCAACGGAACCCTGAGCATTACCAACGGTGCCACCGTCCGTAGTTCCAACAGCTACATTGGCGACGAAACTGGCTCTACAGGCATGGTAACCCTAGATGGTATCGACTCGACGTGGACCAACAGTGGCGGTCTTTATGTCGGCAACGCAGGCAATGGGATCCTGAGCATTACCAACGGCGCCTCCGTCAGCAATTCTGAGGTCGCTTACATAGGTTACGAATCCGGCTCGACGGGAAAGGTAACCGTCGATGGCGTTGGCTCGACATGGACCAACAACGGCTGGCTCCAAATAGGCCGATGGGATAGTAGTGGAACGTTGAATATCACGAACGGGGCCACGGTCAGCAACTCCTATGGCTTTATCGGTGGTTCACCCGACCAAGTGTGTGCGGTAACGGTGGATGGTGCTGGCTCAACCTGGACCAACACAGCCGATCTTCATATCGGTGACGAGGAAGGTTCCGGCACGCTCAACATCCTTCACGGTGCGACCGTTGTAGTCGGCGGCTCTACTTCTGTGGACGAAGAGGATTCTGTCGATGTGATCAATTTTGGAGCGGATGGCGGAACGTTAACCACGGGATCGCTTATTGCCTCGTCAGCACAATTGGCGGGCAAAGGCACGATCAACGCCCGTGGACTGGTAAGCGATGTCGATTTGGTGTTTGATTCGACCGCAAGCCTCAAGCAGACGATCACATTCAACGATCAACCAGATCAAAATGTCACTATTCACCTCGATGTGTCTGACAACTCTGGCAGTAATGGCGCTCTAGGTGCAGGTTATCGGGATAACGGCTCGCTGATTATTTCGGATGGGGTTTCGATCAACTCAGCGCTAGGCTATATCGGCTATGAATCCGGCTCGACGGGGGAGGTGACAGTGGACGGTATTGGGTCGGCTTGGACGAACGACGGCGAATTGTTGGTCGGTTTTTTTGGCAACGGGACTCTGAATATTACGAATGGAGCCACGGTCAGCGCTTCCATCGTCGAAGTTGGTTACGAAAACGGCTCGACGGGGGTAGTGATTGTGAACGGTGCCAGATCGAGGTTAACCAATGACGGCGGTCTTCGTGTTGGCGGCTATACTGACGCTAAAGGTATGCTCAGCATCACCAACGGTGGTGCGGTCGATAATTCCTCTGGCTCCATCGGCGGCTGGTCTGGCTCGACAGGCGAGGTAACCGTCGATGGGGCCGGCTCGACGTGGACCAACAGTGATGACCTCTATGTCGGTTACGTCGGCAGCGGGACGCTGAGTATCACAGGCGGTGGAGCCGTCAAGGCCTTGAATGTTTCGATCAACGCGGAATCGTTACTGGCCATCGACGTCAGTGCGAATAGCCTGCTAGACATCGACGATGGCAATGGAGAAATCGCCAATGATGGAACGGTTCGTGTCCTTGCGGGAGCAGACGCAACGACGGGTTGCGTTTATTCGCCTATCAGTGCTGGAACCTGGAGCGGTAGTGGTGTGTATCAGGCGGTTGGTGGGACTTGGGATGATAGTACCCACCAATTTACCGTTTCCAGTGTCGAATCGGGCACGTCGGGCACGGCAACAACACTCGACCTGGCCTCCGGACAACGCGTAATGATCACCGATGCGGGCACAGGCTGGTCCGTGGGGGTGAGTTTCGTTGCTACTGACGAATCGACCACGCTCGATTTCACCGCCACGGCCGTCGATGGTGCAGCACGAGCCGTCCTGCAAATGCTGTTGGCCGCCGACGAATCGATCCTCAGCGGTTGGACGTTTGAACTTACCGGCGACGGCTACACCGAAGGCGATCCGGCCTATCTCTCGTTCGATGTCGGGGCCGGTTTTTCCCGCGAGGCCCTGAATCTCTGGCATTACGACGAAACCGAAGGGTGGACCGAGTACGCGACGTCCGACCTGACCTACGACGGGCAATACGCCAGCTTCACGGTCACCGGTTTTAGCGGCTACGCGGTCTCGGCCGTGCCGGAGCCAGATACCGTCGTCTTGTTACTCGTCGCCATGGCGTGCTGCCTGTTCGTAGCGAGGCGCAAGGCGGCAAAGTCGTAGACCAATCGGATCGAACCAGTACGCTGGTGCTGCACTCGGCCGAAACGGGACCACAAACCTCTCGGTCATGTCCCCGCGAATTGGGCCAAGATCGGACACGGTCCGACGCTTTCGGCCGTTCGACCCAGAGGTCGTGAAGGCAGGTTTCCATGCCTTTGCCGTAGCAAAATCCTGGAATCCGGGTAGAATTCGCAGAAGCAGCCACGGTCTCACCGAGTCGCTCAACCAAATGCGTTCCCGCTCATCGTTATTGAGCGCCAAATCCTGGCACAACGTTTTTCTTCATTTCACGAGAACCAACATGCCTGCCGATTTTGCCCAGTTCATTGTCGATTTGAGCGATGCTGACCCAGCCAAACGGGCTCAGGCAGCCGAAGAGCTTTCTCAACTTGGTCCTCAAGTGGCCCCGGTGGCCGTCGTTCTGGTCCAGGCTTGCGGTGACGAGTCGGAGGAGGTTCGGGAATACGCCGTGGCTGCGTTGGAGGAAATGGGATCGCCGGCTATTGAGGACATCGAGATGTTAGCGGCGCTGTTGAGCGATTCAAAAGCTGACGTGGGCTATTGGGCTGCCACACTTCTCGGCCGCCTGGAAGCGGATGCAGCCTCGGTTGTGCCCGCCCTGGCAACTGCCGTCAGCGGAGCCGGCGATGGGGCGGTCCGTCAACGGGCTGCGTGGGCGCTGGGCCGGATTGGTCCATCAGCGGCCCCGGCGATTGATGCCCTGAAAGAAGCCGCTGCTAGCGGCAATCCGAGGCTAGCCCGCTTGGCGCAGCGGGCAATCGGGCAAATCGGCGGTTAACGACGATTTCCCAGCTTGCCTGGTTTTGGCATCCTCCGGGTTCGAGGCGGATTGCCCTGGGCCGAGTCGGATTCTTCCGCTATTCTCCCGCCCCGACACGGTCCGAGATCCAGCGTGCAGGAAGCACGCTCCAACCTCGCACGGAGGCTCTCAATGTTGAAGCCCATCTCGGCAAGCCTGCTTGCCCTGCTGTTAGCCGGCTGTGATGCCGAGCTTGGAACCGAGCCAGTGGCCCAGGCTCCTTCCGCCTCGGTTGATGGCGGAATCGGGGGCAATGACGCGATCAAGATCGCCTCGTACAACATTCAGGTCTTCGGTAAATCCAAGATTGGCAAACCCCGGGTCATGGATATTCTGGCGAATGTCGCCCGAAGATTCGACGTGGTTGCCATCCAAGAGGTTCGCTCGGTCGATCAGACCATTTTGCCTCGCTTCGTAGACCTTATCAACGCCGAGGGAGCAAGGTATGACTACGTGATCGGGCCACGCCTGGGTCGAACGTCGAGCAAGGAACAATATGCCTTCGTCTACGACACAACTCGGATCGAGTTGGAGCAAGGCTCGGTTTACACCATGGACGATCCGCAAGATTTCCTACACCGGGAGCCGCTGGTTGCCCGTTTCCGAGTGCGAGGGCCGCCAGCAGAGAAGGCATTTACCTTTCAGTTAGTGAACATCCACACCGATCCTGACGAAACCGATATCGAGTTGGACGCCCTGGCCGACGTGTTCGTGGCCGTCCAACGAGCGGCAATCGAGGACGACGTGATCTTGCTGGGTGACTTAAACGTAGACGAGTATCACTTGGGACGACTTGGCCAGCTTCCGGGCATTGCCCATGCGATTTCGGGCACGACCACCAACACCCGTCGAAACAAGATGTACGACAACCTGGTGTTCGACGGCAGGCATACCGGCGAGTTCATCGGCCACGCCGGCGTGCTGGATCTGATGGTCGAACTCGGCCTGACCGAAGACGAAGCCCTGGAGGTCTCCGACCATTTCCCGGTGTGGGCCGAGTTCAGCGCCGTTGAAGTGGTCCACCCACAAGAGCTTGCAGATCGGTCGCCGGCGGTGGTTCGTTGATGCGAGGGGCGTTGTGACACTAGCGCCATCGGTCCTCGCTTCGGGCGTTTTGCCCGCACTGCATCGAGGTGCAGCAGGTCGACCCGCAGAATGTGCTTGTTACAGGAACAAGATTGCGGATTGCGCATGTGGGTGCTTGCAGAAACGTGGTCAACCACGGCCTTGTGCGTCAAGAACGCCTCTATTTCCGGCCCGTATCCTTGGGATGGCGTTTTCCGTGGTGTAAGATGATTCGGCGCACCCAGTGGGCATACGCCTGTTCGGTTCGATAGGCATAGTGTCTAGCCCGCAAAGCAAACCGCAGTCGGTTGTCAACTTGTATACTGAAGAACTCCTTCAATATGCAAGGCTTACTGAAGAAGTTTCAGTCTAATAACAAGTTGTGCATTGCGACAAACTCACCGGACAGACTCGTACGCCCGCCTTGAGTAGGGCGAACACACCAAAGGAAACGATCGCACATGCCATATTTTGGAGACGTTCTTACGAAATGGGTCACGCACGTTGTGGATGAGGCGCTCGAGCATTTCTGCAATGCCAACCCAAATAGCTCAATATGCGCTGAACTTCCTGGTTGGCAATCCGGACACCCCACAACCGGAAGCGCAACGACTACACCTGCGGGCACCCTCGCGATTTCTGGCGCAGGGTTGTAGCCTGTGCAACCTGTGTCGTTCGATGACTGCATAAGCCCTGAAGGAAACCCATCAACACCTGCGACTCCAAGCGGGATCACTACAGGCGCTACTGGTTCGTTAGCTATATCTACTACAATGCCCGTTGTGCGAAACTGCCTGAATGTCATCAACATCAACGGTAAATCCTATCTAATTCCACCTAAAGATATCGTGTCGTGTGCCTGTTTGTTCTTTCTCGGGCGACTTCCAAACAACGATGAGATTGCATCGCTTCTCACCTACGTCAAACCACCACGTCGCCACAACCTCACTGCCGATGACGGATTGCGCGAACTGGCGAAAGTGTTGGCTGGATACCCCAACGCGATCCGCGATATTGATGGAAATCGAATCTCTTGATTGCGTATCCACAATACTCATGGAATTGCACAACCATCGCACGCACGGGATCGGCGGTGGCCAGCGGAGTGTGAACTCAACGTCAGCTCTCGCCGCCCCGTGATGCGGGACGTTAGGCACCTGATTCCATGACAGTCGAAAAACCGAATTCGGAACAGAGTCGGGCAAACTCCACATCCACGACCGTAAGCCCTATTGTGTTCCGGATGACGACTGGGTCGCCGACATCCGTACACGGCTTCGCATAGACCGGAGGAACTGGGGGAGGAAAAGCCATGGATGTATTTTGGCGAATCCAGGTTTCGTATTCCACAACGCTGCCAAAACCCCCGCACGCATCACGTTAGGCTTCGTGATTCCATCCGCCATCCAAATAGGAGACTCAGCTATGCCATAGGTCGAAAGTTGAATTTGTGTGATGTGGCCGGAGCTCTGTTCAAGTCTGAAGCTTCCGCGATGAGCGAAATCAATCGGCCTGTTATTGCGTGGGCTATAATGAGCAGTTCAGCATAAGGAATTGTAGGATGGCCAAACGTCTATTCGTTCTATTGGTTCTTGGGATTACACTTCCATGCTCCTTCACGTCATCAACGTATGCCGCAGAACGAACACTTTGGGTATATGAAGGTGGGTCGTTTGAAAATACATCGGGAACGACGTGGATTGAAACGACCAAAGACGTCAAGATCACATTCGGGGAAGTGACGAGAAATAATGACTTCATTGAGATGTACGACAAGAACCGGGAGTTAAGTGTAAGGCTGTATGACACCAGAATGTATTGGCGGACCCCCAAAGACAAACAGTGGAATTTCCTGCGCCGCGGTAGGTGGAAGAACTGAACCGGTCTTGCCTAACCACGCCGTCAATCGGAGCGGCCGACGACGCGTATTCTTGAATTCAAAGTCAATCCCGGCCGCCCGGTTACGGCTGCTGTTATGCACCCAAGAGCAAAACGGAATGTCGCTATCGTCAACCCAAAACTCGATCAGCAGTACGCAACGCGAAATACAGCGTCTCCAGAAACGTCATTCCGACAAAAGCCGTGACGTTGCGTCTAAATCGAAACGCATTGCTGATCTGAGTTCTAGCCTAAGCCGGACTTCATCCGCTTCGATGGCCCAAAGCAAACTGCGACAAATCCAATCGCTTGAAAAGGACGTCGCACGACTTCAAAGCGATATGGCATCTCTGAATGCGCAGGTCGCCAAGAAGACAGAGAAGCTTCACAAGCTTCAGAACGATCTAACCAAAGAATAACAACGCGAACAAAAAAAACGCTCAACGCTCTTGAAAAACGTCAACAACAGAATCTCGCGGCACAGGCTGCGGTTGTCACGGATGCTAATGCTCGTGTCGCTGCAAACACCACCGTGAACGTTGACTACGACGTATTCATCTCTCACGCCAGCGAGGACAAAGATGACCTCGTGCGACCACTCGCGGACGAACTGGTTGCTTTGGGCATCAAGGTTTGGTACGACGAATTCTGCTTTACCGTCGGTGATAGCCTGCGACGTTCAATTGACGCTGGTCTCGCCAACTCACGATTCGGGATCGTTGTACTTTCACCATCGTTCTTAGAAAAGAACTGGCCGCAATACGAACTCGATGGCCTTGTCCAACGGGAAATGGAGAGCGGAAAGATCATTCTTCCGCTTTGGCACAAAGTCTCGAAATCTGAAGTGATGCGTTACAGCCCATCTCTGGCCGACAAACTCGCGTTGAATTCAACAATGGCTACAATACCGGAGCAGGCCTCTGAGTTTGCAGCTGTGATAAAGGGTGCATAACAATGGCATGAACGCAGAGCCGCCGACATCGCGTTTTCAAGTGGAGCATCAACCGCGGCGGCTGGTCATGCCAGACGTTAGGTGGCGCAAGATAGCATGGAGAAAAATGCATGGCGAAGATACTTCTTACGGGATTCGAAGCGTACGGACATACACCCGATAACCCGGCAGAATCGGTAGCGCGTAAGTTCGACGGTAAACAGATCGGTGGATCGGAAATAATTGCGCGCATAGTCCCGAATAACTTTTTCGAATGTATCGACTTCGTATGGGCTTCAATTGTCGAAACCGCACCGGACATCGTGGTCATGATGGGTGAATATGGGGGACGTGCGATCATAACCGTCGAGCGAATCGCCCAGAACTTGAACGACTCGACGAGATACGGTCTCGCAGACAACAACGGGCGCTCCCTGCAGGGCCAACTGACAGTTCCCGATGGCCCCGCTGCATACTATTCGACGCTGCCCATTCGTGCCATTGTAAAGGCTATGCGGGAGTCTGGCATACCTTCCGACATCTCGGATGCGCCAGGCACGTTCTGCTGCAATCATCTAATGTATGGCATCCTTCATCGTATTTTTTCAAACAATATGCCAATTCGTGCGGGATGGATTCACCTTCCCCATCTTCCAAGTGTTGCAGCGCTACCAGAGAATCTCGGAGCTCCGAGTATGTCGATAGAAACATCCGCAACAGGCGTCGAAATTGGACTACGTGCTGTCCTCGATAATTCAAGAGATATCGAGGAACCAATCCTGTCACGGCTCCAGATATAGTCGACTCAGCTCTGGCACTTTACCTAACAAAGCTCATACAGCCGACGCAAGAAAGCCGCGCGGCTGATTAGCGTCGTTAGCGCGCTAATGAGGGCGTGTCCTGGGTGGGGCACCCGATTTATGGGTGTTGGCTAATGACGGTTAGTCCTTGGGCACATAGCGAAAACCGCAAGAGGCGTGGAAATCGAACGTCCCATGCAGTCGATGTGACGACATTGATCGCCCCCCCCGCAGCCTGCTCTCGGTCGATGTGACCGAAGCGGGGTGAACACTGTTCAGTGCGGCTCGTCCTTGGTAACCAACGCAGATCTTTGCTGACAGCCAAGAGCTACCCCGGGGCCGTCATTTGGTTTACACTATTCTCTCGACTGGCCTATGGTCGGTGATTTCGCCATTGCAGCGACAGGCAATTCCTCCATGTCGGCAAGCGATTCAACCTGCAAAACCGATGAAGACCCCGTTGATCGCAAACTGGACGCGGCAGGGATTACTTTTCTCCCACGCAATGAATCCAGCCTAGCGTGGGTGAAACCACGACACCATAACGGCTCGGCGGCACGTGCTGTGGACCGTCGAGTCGCCGCACCGTGACCGTTGAGCCAGACGTCGCAATAGCTCGACAACCAGGAAACACTTGTCCTCTTTTGAGGCGGGAGCATCGATTTGCATGAGCGATTCATCGATATCCCTCAAGTCAGTATCCAGCCTGTTGACCGACGAGGAAGGAAAGCCAACCCAATTCTGGATTCCTGCGTATCAACGCGGCTTCCGTTGGACACCTCGGCAAGTCACTCAACTGCTGGACGATATTTGGGACTTTGTCCAAAACAGCGAAGGAGCACCCCGCGCCGCCTTTTACTGCCTTCAGCCTCTCGTCATCAAGCGACAAGCGGGTGGGCGCTGTGACGTTGTCGATGGGCAGCAAAGACTGACGACGATCCACATCATGCTGACGTATCTGCACAACATTGTCAGCATCCTCGGAAAGACTCGCTTCACGATCTCCTTTGAAACCCGTGCCGAATCGAGTGGGCAGTTTCTCCTCGATATCGATCTTGAGAGGGCACACGAAAACATCGACTTCTGGCACATCTGCGAGGCCTACAAGGCGGTTGACTCTTGGTTTTCGCGGCGTGATGGCTCCCATAAGCTGAAATTTGTCCAAGGACTGCTCAACGACGATGAGGCTGGGCACAACGTTAAGGTCATCTGGTTTGAACTCGCGAAAGCCGACAACGCTGTCGACGCGTTCACACGCCTGAACGTAGGCAAGATTCCCCTTACTAGCGACGAATTGGTTCGGGCCCTCTTCTTGCGGAGACCGGCAGATACCGAGGTGGACGCAACCGATCTGCAGATGCGCATCGCACACGAATGGGACATGGTCGAGAAAGCGCTGCAAAACGACGCGTTCTGGTATTTCCTGAGCAATGAAGAGGGCAAGGCTCAAAACCGCATTGGCTTTTTGTTTGACTTGGTCGCGGAGTCCGATGGATTGGACCTGTCAGGCGAAGGTGACGTCTACCGCGTGTTTTATCACTTCAATGAACGACTGCGCTCCGACGGGTGGGAGCCGGAGGCGGAATGGAGAAGAATCAAGCAAACGTACCTGATGCTGGAGGAGTGGTTTGAGGACCGCACGCTCTTTCACATCGTTGGCTTCCTCGTACACACTGGCAAAGACATCAACTCGCTGGCCGGATTGTCGCATGATTGCACCAAGGACGAGTTTGAACGTCGACTGCGGCAGGAAGCGTTCCGCACAGCAATCGGAAAGCCGATGCCCGCTGTGCAAGACGAGGTCGCCTCAGCCGTGTCTGACAAACTGGAAAGTGTCTTGTATCCAGGCCGATCAACGCAAATCCGCTCCTTGTTACTGCTCTTCAATGTGGCGACGTTGCTTGAGAACAAACGCTCCAATATCCGGTTCCAATTCGACAGCTTCAAACGCGGCGAGTGGGATATTGAGCACGTTCGATCCGTCTCACCTGACGATCTGAATACGGTAGCCGCGCGACGAGAATGGCTTGAATCCGTCAAGAGTTTTTTCGTATCGGAAGATTCGAACGAAGACTTCCAGAAGGAGATCGATGAATTCCTGGACAGGCCGAGTCCCAAGTCTCTGGTCGAAGAATTCAATGAACTGTACGAGAAGCTCGTGAGGCATTTCGAAGAGAAGACCGAACCTGAACCGGATCACAGCATCGCGAATCTAGTTCTGCTGGACGCCGGCACGAATCGCAGCTACAAAAACGCCGTGTTCGCGATCAAACGCCAACGCCTCCTGGACTTGGATCGCGCGGGAATTTTTGTTCCCTTGTGCACAAGAAACGTCTTTCTCAAGTGTTACAGTCGCCGGGTCGACAACGCGATGTTTTGGCAAGAGTCTGATCGAGAGGCATATGTCGACGCGATTTCGGAGACATTGACCGGGTTCTTTCTCGGGAAAGTCAAGGGTGTATCATGAGCGCCGTCAATCAGCAATACAACTACCGCCAGCTACTCAGCCACCATGACCGCATTCGGATTCCAATGATCCAGCGGGACTACGCCCAGGGACGCCCAAGTGCATCGCAGGTTCGCGAGGAATTCTTGGCAGCGATTGAAGAGAAGCTGAAGTTGCCGGCAGATGATCCCCTCCTGCCGATGAACCTGGATTTCATTTACGGCAGCGTGTCCCGCCACAATGAACACTCGCGGTTCTTGCCATTGGATGGCCAGCAGCGACTCACGACGCTCTTTCTGCTGCACTGGTACCTCGCGTGGAATGACGGCCACCTTGATGTCTTTTCCAAGCTGTTTGTCGATGGGCGGCAGTCTCGATTCGCGTACAGCGTACGGCAGAGCAGCACCGAGTTTTTCGACGGACTCGTAGGTTTTGTACCTGATGCTGAACCGCACGATCTTGCGTGCCTGAGCGACTTTGTCACGAACCAGTCGTGGTACTTCCGAAGCTGGCGGTTGGATCCAACGATCCAGTCTGTACTGGAGATGCTCGACGCCATTCATGCCAGATTCAAAGGTTCGAGTGACCTGTTTGATCGCCTCATCGACCAGGAGCGGCCGGCAATCACGTTCCAGCTGCTTGACCTCGAAAGCTTCCAGCTTACCGACGACCTCTACATCAAAATGAACGCACGCGGTAAGCCGCTCACTCCGTTTGAGACATTCAAGGCCAGATACGAACAGGAACTCAAGACTCAGTTCGCAGGTGAAACTCGGCCAATTGGAAATCAAACGTTTCCGATCCACGAATTCGTTGCCCGGCGCATGGACACTGCTTGGCTAGACTTGTTTTGGTCGAAAGACCACCAATCGGCGGCGAAGGTCGACGAGAATATGTTCAACGTCTTTCGGCTCGTGGCTCTAATCACTCGCGTGCCGAGTGACGAGAGCGCCGCGCACGATGTCGTAACGCTGACGGCGACTCTCCCAAGCTACACGGTCTTCTATGATCGAGGCTGGGTTGACGAGACCTTTACTAGGACGCTCATCCCGCTATTGGAGTTCTGGGCGTCGACAGGTGGTGGCGAGCCACGCACATGCTTGCCATCGAAAGACTACCTCGATGAACGACACGTCTTTGACAGCATCAAGGAGGACGCCAGAAACCTTGACAGTGCAGAAACACTCTTGTTTATGGCCTACGCACTGTTCCTACGGGAACACGAGCAGGAGACTGATGCGGACGAACTTGACGATTGGATGCGAGTTATCTTCAACTTCGTCGTCAATTCGAACATTGAGCGGAAGGAAAGGCTACCATTAGGCATGAGCCTCATCCTCTCGCTCCTGCCGCAATCAGGCCAAATTCTCGACTACTTGCCTGAGTGGAGCGGAGCGGACGAGCTTACAGGCAATCTGAAACAACAGGCTCGTGAGGAAATGGCCAAAGCACACTTGATGACAAGCCACGACGGATGGAGGCCATTGATCCTCCGAGCCGAGAGGCACGGCTACTTTCGTGGCCAGATCAGGTTCCTGTTGGAATTTTGCGGAGTAATGCAGGCGGTTGCCGAGAGTTCGCCAGCCGATTGGTGCGACGAAATCCATACCAAGCACCAGAAGGCCTTCGACGACTACCTTCAGAAGGCGGAGGCGATGTTCAATGACAAGGGGTTGGTGGCGACAGCTACACATCTTTGGGAGCGTGCGTTGCTGGCGGTTGGGGACTACACCATCGACATCGGCAGCGACAACCACTCCCTCCTTGTCAATGCCACTTCAGACCAAGGAAGTTGGAAACGACTGCTTCGAGCATTCTCAGGTCCTGAGAAGACAGCTCGAAAACATCTCGGAGTGCTTCTGTCACGCTTGGCGTCCGATCGACCGTTTGAGGAGCAACTGGAGGAGGTCATAGGGGGTGTTGAGCCGGGAATTGAGGCGTGGCGACTGGCGATTGTCTCCTCTCCTGCTGCGTTTGACTACGGTCACCGGAGGATCATCCGGTTTTCCGACGACAAGATCTACCTCCCCAAGAAGACCCAAATGAACGGGGCGCATGTTGAGCTGTTCACTTACTGTTTCTACAACAATCGGTTGCTCACACTTCAGGCAGCGGGGGCGTTGGGGCCCCTCGTCGTTGGAGAGTATGAAGCCGCGATAGGTCGGGAGCCCGAACCCTTCTTCGTACTTAGTTATCGAGAAGGCAAGGAACGAGGACGCATTGAGGTGGATGTCCTGGGCGACCGGTGCCGGTTCGCCTGTTTGAAGTCTACCCTCGCGAAAATGCCTCGACTCAAAAAGACGCTCGATCGCGTCGGTGCAGAAGTCACGCTTGGGGATTACTGGGGCGTCAGCGTTGACAGGAACCAATTGGAGAAGACACTGAAGCGACTCGCCAAATCACTAGGAGATTCCCGCGGCTAACTACCATAAGGCATTGCCAGAATTTCACTTCCTGACGTCGCAAATGATTGTCAGAAGTGAAGACCTCGCGAAGTTGAAGTGAAGTGTTTGGCCGTCGGCACTCTCACTTCAGACTGTGACGGCACTTGGTGCTTCCCAAGGCCCGTTTCGGCTCAGCCCTGACGAAAAAGGGCGGGCGTGTCCTGGGTAGGTCGCCCGATTTAGGGGTATTGACCAATGACGGTTAATCATTGGGCCGTGCGCGAGATTAAGAGTCATTCGCCGGGCTACGGATGTCCAGTTATTCGGCGAGGCAGCAGGTGGGGAGGATGTTATTGTGCAGTTGGCGCCCCGATAATGCACTTCGACGGAGGTAATCGCGGCCACCCAAGGGATTGGTGCTCCACGACTTATGTGCTACAATCCCCATCAAGGCAAGGAACGTTATTGCGCAAGGCGCGCCCGCTAACAGGTTTGGGCGTGCGCGATAAACAGTAGTTCTGTCTTCACTCCTTGTCCGCATTTGTCACACATCATGAGCAGACTCCGACGAACGATTGTCGCTGGGATCGTCGCCATCGGTCTCGTAATACTCGGCGCGCTGGTTCTCAGGTTACAAAGTGGATCCCGGAGGGAGCTATCCTCCGAAGACATCAAGAATCTTCCGCTGGAGACAATCGAAAACGAGCTTCCCAATCAACATCCGTCCGCATATCTCATGTACGCGGCTCGCGCCTTTGAAGAGAAGACGAAGCGAGATGGGCTGTTCTGGTTCTACGTTGGCCAGCTTCGATGGCGGTTTCATATGGCCGTGAACCCGGATCTTGACCCAAGCGGTGAACCCGCCGCGTTTGCAGCGTTGATGTACTCTCTTGGCGAGCCGATGAATAGGTTTGCCGGTTCAGACCCAGATATGTGGATTCAAGTGATCGATGAGGCCTTCGCATGGGATGCCGGAAACCCGAATGGGTTCACATCCAAAGCGGAGCACACGGCAGAATACCAAGACATACGCCGGGGACTCGACGAGCTCAAAACGCACATTAGTGAGAACAGACAAGAGTTGCTGGATCGAGACAAGATGCCGAAGGATTGGCCAGCACTTGTCACTCTCAAGTCAGCGGCTGACCTCGACGGCAGCTTCGGCGGGAAATCATGTTATTTCCTTCCACGTTGGCTTATGGGCAAAGAATACACGAATGAAGTGGCTCTCAAGACAGACACAGTCCGAATAGCTCATGAATCGCCTTCCTCAATCCAAGTCGTGGGGATTTGCAGGGGCGAAGAGCTTGGACGCAACGTCATTCAGCTTGACCAGACCGACGAGGGGTTCTCCTTTGTCACCGAATACGAAGCGGACGAATCCATTTTCGGAAGGGCGTATGCGACGACCGTTACTCTATTCCGCAACACCAAGGGTGACATAGTCCTAAGGTGGATGTGCGATGGCTACGTCAAATGGGAACGAGCATCCGAGATAAAACAGAACTAGGCGATGCGCGAGCGGGAATGGCGTTCGCGCGGCAACACTAGGTCAACGTCACTCGGCGCCATTCCCGCCGCGTGATCTTAACCGTTCTGTCTCGAAGTAACGAAGGATCAAAATGGAACGTCGCGAATTCCTACAAGCCGCTGGCGCCGTCGCTGGTATCGGGATGATCGGCGGCGTTCTGTGGGTTCGTGCCGCTTTCGCGCGGTCTAAGCTCACCAACCAACTCGTCTCTGACGCATCGTCGATCCTTGTTGAAAAGGAACACAACGAGATTACAACGATACCAAATGCCGCTGCCGAAGAAATGAAACTCTGGTTCACCGGCGCCTGTCTGAATTCTGCTCAGTTCATTGAGTACATCTGCTCTGAAGGTTTTGCCTCTCGCCTGGGACAATTTGGCACGCAACGTGAACGCGAAATGTGCGTTGAGAGTGAATTCTTCGCTCGCGTCCTGTCGCACAGCGCAATCTACCAGCGAGTCGACGTGATCGCTACGGAATCTGGTGCTACACTCGATCGCAATTGGAAATCGTGTTGCGACCAAATTGCCGACAAATGGAAGCTCAAGCTCAATCCGAACTCGGATGACTTGGGAATGACAATTCAGGGGCGGTTGGACCGTCTGATTGCGGCGCAGCTGGATCAGGCGATTTCACGATCCGCGAACGTTGCTGATCGTCCGTCGGCGCTGTCGTCGGCAATTGGCATTGGCAGGGCTTCGATCGTTGTTCTTCCACTTACAAGACTACCTCTACCTTACAACCTCGTGGCTATCCCTGCATTCGCTCTTGTTGCGTTAACTCACTTCGCCAATTTCGCCATAGGACTTCTGTTTCAAGATACCAGTGGCGCCAAGGCGGCGATCTCCGATCGGCTGGCGGTGCTGGGTAACCGCGTTGCCTCAGAATTCAATTCCGAACTCAGGGCACGAATTGCGGACTTGCACGTTTGGCAAAACAACGCCTTACGTGAAACCGCGGGAGAATACGCACGTGAACAGATTGGTAATATTTAGCTTTGCATTGTTGATGGTAGTTGGCTGCGGCGAATCCCAACCGTCGACTCCGGCCGGACGATTCAATGAAACCCAAGCCGATACGAATACGCCCTACGGTAATGTTCGCGATGGCTCGGCGGTCGACAACGATGATGGCTCAATCACCTTTCAAACAGATAATGGCACAGAGCTCACAGTCCCCGTGACCCAGACCGAAGCTGGCCCAAAATACGGTACACCGACCCGGACGCAGAAATGAGACAGAACAATGCGGTGAACCCGAGTGGCTACTGCGCTCGCGTGTCAGCCGTGAATCTGTTGGAAAGGTATTTGGCAATCCGGCCCGGTACCTGATGGTCCGCCACCGGGTTACCTTTGTCGTTATATTGTCATGGCAGAGCTTCCAACAGGTTTGCACTTGTACTGGTATGAGCCGAAGGCTGGGGACGAACATCCTCGGTACTGGGGCCAACTCTGCAGTAGCATGCATCGACTCGCATTTGTACGGGAGGAACTGGCTGCCACGGCAACGCTTTCCGACCTCGATCAGTCCCTGGAACGTCTGGCATACCATATCGAGAATTACCTCGTGCGCATCTATGAGCTACGGGAACGTGCCGCGAAGCTCATCGCGACATGCGCGCGATATCAAGGCAGTACTGGGCTTCTCAAGGGACGCGACAAGCGGAAACATGCGGTTGTTGCGTTGGCAGTCACGCAAGCTGCGAAAGATCGCTACCTGGAACTCCTGGACCATCTCGACGAGAAAACATGCTCTGTCAAAATCAAGTTCAAACTGCCTGGCTTTGAACTCTTCATCAGCATGCTGCTGCGTCCAACGGTTGAGCCAACGCAGAAAGAAGCCCGCTGTGACTACAAAGCCAAGGCTTGAAAACACCTGCATACCGATTGGGAAATACTCCGTGGGATGAATGCCTGCATTGATTACGGAACCGATGGCCGCGAGACCAAACACAACAAGAAGCACTATGTAAGTTACCGAAATCGGAAATCGACGCTGTTGTGTATCCGGGCTTAATGCGAACTTCTTCTGGCGGTCTGTGAGCCTTGCCAGAAGATTCTCCCGAATCTCACGGCGAACATGCGTGCTTGACCGGTCGTCTAGCTTGCGTTGCCGTTTGTCAAGTGCTTCCTCGCGTTCCGTCAATTCCGTTTCACGTTACTGGTGTTGCTCGTCAAGCTGTTGCCTTCGCTGGTCGAATGACTCTTGCAGCTTCCTTTCCTTCTCGGCAAACTCGCTGTGAAGGGCGTTTCGCTGTTCTTCCAACTCGTTGAGCACCCTTGCATGTAGGGTTTCAAGGCGGGTTAGCAGCCCGTTGAAGAAGTCGATTTTGGTGGCTTCACATCGTCAGGGCGAGCACTGGGGTCGCCGTTGGTTCCTGGAACAGGACTCGCGAAAATCGGTTTCTCAGGGTTCGTGTTCGTGGTAGCAAGTGGTCTGTGTCGCTAGTGCGATCAGCCAACTTCACTTGTGCAAATTCCAACACAAGGTTTTCGTACTTGGCTCCCGGCTGAAGGAGTTCCTGGACTACTACGTCTGAAGTGTGTGCTATGGATTCACTAGCACGAGGTTTCATCGTCTGAGGATCAAACTTATCACCCCGTGCAGGTGCGATGATTTGGATTCCGAAGTCGCCGAGGATATCGTCAATGAATTCGGCAATGTAGCAGAAATCATCTCCTCTAGATTTCAGAAGCTCGCTAGCACTAGCCCTTAAATCATATGGATTAGAACTCAACGAAGTTCTTATCGTAATTCATGGCGATGTTATACAGTCTGCCTCTCCTGAAGCTTTTTGTGAGGCTTTCTGGAACATCCTTGGATCAGAAGAGAAATCTGCTCGACTTCTTAGTTTGGCTCACGCTCTGCAACTAAAACGTGATGATATTGACCGGGAAGCCATTATGGTCAAGACAGAAAAGCAGGGGTTGGCCCAACTTCCTGTTGAAGATCTTGCGGCAATCTCTACAGATGAAGAACTTCTTAAGACAGTTCTAACGCGAATACATCCCGAGATTACAGCCGAGCAAGTTGAGCTGACGAGAATCAAGGCGATGAGACTTGTTGACCGCAAAGGCCGGAAATACACGGCCACAATGCGACCGGCCATTTCGTCGGACGGCAGATCTGGTTGGATTTTGGAGGCGGCCGGTATACCTTCCGGAGCACTGGAAGTAGAGGTTTTGGAAAGCAAAACACCGGCAGCAAGACCTCGGAATGTTGCCAATTTTTATATTCCTGCTGCACTGACAGATGTCTCTCTGAGGACCGGTGCTCTGGCTGGCAAATCAGAACCAGATAAGAGTTCTGAGAATCCTTGTTCAGTATATGAACAATTTGCAGAAATACGGAGCAAGGTGGATTCCCATCAATATATAGAGGGAGATTTGGAGGGCTACATTATTCCTCAGCGACGAGGAGCACGAGTTGCTGTCTTTATTCCACAATCCATTTGTTCGCCTGCGAAAGCCTCACCATGACACGAATACGACTTGTCGGTGTTGATGATGATTTAAGACGCGAGGGCAAGGTTCTCTCAGTAAAGCTTGACCTCATTCATGAAAGTGAAGAGGTTACAGAAACGTCATCGCAGTTCAATCAGGGCTTTAGGAAGTTACTTGAAGTCTCCCGAAATTGTGGTGTTCAGGTTCTGCATGACTGGGGATTTGACGAAGTTGCACAACACTTGCAAGATGCACAATACGTTTTTTCCATAGACGACCTGTGGTTTAAAGGCACTCTGGAACAGGACAGTTATGGAGTTGCCCTTACAGCCGGATTCATCTTGGCGGCATTAGGAGTCGAGGCGGGAAGTCCAGAGGTTGTTGCCACAGGAGTGCTAGATGCGGATCATCTTGACGTAACAAGTGTCGGCGAGAGTCAACTGGATCAGAAAGCGCAAGCGTGCCTTGAAACTGGCAACACACTGCTGTGCCCGCCAGGCCAATTCGCAACAAACCTGGATAGCCGTTCGCTTCCCAAGTTTAGGCCATTACAATCAGCAGTGCTCATTGTCGGTGGCGTTCCACTAATGCAAGCACTTCTTCGCGTTTGCCAGCATCATGAGGCTGCTGCTAATCTATGCAACGATTTTTGCGCGTCACACAAAGAAACACGTCTATTTCCTTACAATCTTTCTGCACTACAGAAGTCTTTCACTGAATTGCTGGAAAACGTTGACACGAATTCACAGGCATGGGTAATTGCAGGGGTGTTATCATTAGGAGTTTGTGCAAGTCTTTCGTCTGAATTCGAACACCTGTTGCAATGTCTTGCTGACTGTGAACCACACGAACCCGACTTTGAGGCTTCTATAGTTGAAAGAGTTCGCAAAGTATTTAATCATGGCGTGAACATGGCTTCAGTTGAACTGTTAAGTTCTGTTGCGTGGCTATTCATAGGGGTACGATGGGTCTTTGGCGGTGAAAGGTTAGTTGATCGTCTTTCGCCAGTTGGAATCTTTTTCCGCGAACTCCTTGGTCGTGCTCAAGATGACAAATTCGGACAGGCTGAGCAATTCGTATTACGAACGCTGAAACATTATGGACTCCGTTCCGAAGAATTAAGGCCTACTGGAAAGACTGCAAACGATATCAAAAAAGCGGAAAAAGAAAACCCCATCGGCAAGGTGACGGCCATATACGAAAGACCCGAGCCGGGATCTGAGAATGAGTCTTGTTCAGGATTATACCTAGACCGTTTAAACTACGATATTGGTACCCACTTCCCCTTTCAGCTTTTCGATTACGAACGTGCGATAGCTCAGGCATCCCGTGGTGTTATCGAAATCACCATCCAGGATTACAACATCAAGATTCTTTGGCGTGAAGGCCTTGGCGTATTCCCACCAAGCATAGACACACTTCACTTTATTGGTGACCTCGCCACGGCATTTCAAGACGAACGTGCAGAGACGGTGACTTCGGTTGTCGATATTGGCTGTGGTACAGGTGTTTTGGGATTGATTGCTGCAAAAAATTTTCCACAAGTAAATCAAGTACATTTTATTGATATCGAACCAGGGGTTCGCGAGATTCTCAGCGCCAACATCTTGCACAACTGGTCAACACAGGGAATTAATCTTCCTAGCTCCGAAGAACCCTGTTCTGAGAATCCCGCCGTTGCGGCAAATGGAGCATCAGCCCCCTTCTTCCCGGGAGACGTTGTTGAGGTAGCTCAGGACGGGAGAACCATTCGTTTGGTTTTTCATAATGCTTCTGCGGATGCGGTGTTGCCTCGCATTTGCGAAGAACTTCCAGACGGAAAATTCTCAGTTGCAATCGCTACACCACCATACCTTCCGATACAAGAGCCATTATCAGCATTGGCTTGGCCGCAACAGTTGGAACCGGGCTGCTTAGGTGGGCAGTCTCCTCAGCAGGCAGTTTTACCAAAGAGATGTACCTCTCTTTTGGAGAAATCTCTAAGCATTGTTTCGACTCAGCCTTTTGTATCGCAAAACAGCGATGGGGTGCTACACAAGAGGAGCTTGGTCGAAGAGTTGTCCGGTTTCGCTTTCCTGCCCTAGAACGTCTATTATACGATGATGACTGGGGACAACGACTACGAGAAGGTCCTCTTTCAGATGTCGGTGATATGAGATTACGTAAAGAAAGTAATGATGAAGAAACAAAAAGGATACAAAACTGGTTGGAAAAACATGCTCCAGGGCAGTTTCCTAAAACAGCCGATAAGGATGATCAGGCCAATGAGGATGATCAGACCAATAAGGATGACCCGACACTGCCGCCTTTTGTTCACGTGATCCGTAATCATCACTTGGTTTATCCGTGAGATCGCGGTAGGGACCGCCGTTGCCGGCGGCCCCCCGCGCAGATCCGTACGTGAAGCACTACCTCATACGGCTCCTGCCTTGAGTCGAGCGCGAAATCGTTGGTCCAGGATACGGGTGTACGATGCGCGGACAGGGAAGGTGACGCCTGACAAACGCGTGCATCCTCGCCCATGTCCAGCGCTGGCGACCTCGTTGACTGCGGCGTCGAATTACACGCGAGGGGTTTTCCCTGGCGGCAGGTAATTTGTATCCGTTCCACAAACCGCATCTTGGCGCGTGTGATAATCTGAAGTCGGGCATGATTACCGAACTTCAGGAGACTTGTCATGAGTGCGAGGAAGGATCGCAGGGACCTGCGAAAGGAGACGATGTGGAGGGAGTTGGTGCGTCAACAGGTGCGAAGCGGAGAGACGGTTCGGGAGTTTTGTCGGCAAAAACGGCTTAGCGAGGCGTCGTTCTACGCCTGGCGGCGCGAATTGAAACTCCGTCGCCAAGAGAGCGAACCGCGCCGGGCTGCAGAGCCCTTGCCCCGTCCGACGTTCGTGCCGGTGGCGCTCGCCGATCCGCCCGCGACCGCCGCCATCGAACAGCTCCAACTGGTTCGGGGCGCACTTCTCGCCACGCGGCCCGTAGCGGCTTCGCAGCAACTGGGCCGTATAGTGCCTTAGTTGTTCGAGCTCGCGCCGCAGCTCAAGGATCGTGGCGTGTTGCTGCGCGGCAAGCTCCTTCAAGGTCGCCACGTCGTTCGGAAGAGAAGGGGCATCCGTGCTCATGTTTCTCGGACTTAAGACGCGTTCAGGACGACTTCACACGTGGACCAGTTTTCGCAGCACATTCACCTCCTTACCGAGGGTTTGAATGTCCATATTCGTCCATCTACGTTCATGACAAGATCGCAACACGTTTTTGCCTGCCAGTAGGATTGCGCAACCGAGTTCGCGGGTTTCTCCAGACCACGCCTCCAAGGATCTGTTTTCCGTGCGACGGTCGACGAATTGGCAATCCACGGAATTGTCCACGGAATGACAGAGAATGCTGTGCGGTCCATCCATAAAATCCATAGTTTCCGTTTTGGTGGTTCCGGTAAGCAAATGGATGATCGCCGTCGTCCACCAACCAAGCACCAAAATTACGAAGTCATTCCAGGCATCATCGGGAAAACCATGGCCGTTCACTCGCCAGAAGACCAATCCGGTTATGCTGCCCGTAGCGTGCAGCTGCATTGTGTTCTCGTCCAACACAATTGCAGGGGATGGGGGCGGTATCGTGGGTGACAATTCCATGTTACCAACCCACTGGATATGCGGTCTCGATTGTCTGGGTCACCTTATTAGCCCACATTTCAATCGTCCTTCCGTTTAATGTTCCACGAACGATAACTCGTTCGCCTTGTGTACGAATCCGTTTGGCGTTCTTGTACGCATCCCTAACAGCCTGCTCGACTTGCGGGCGTGACCAGTTGGCGGGAAATAGATCCTTGTTTGGACTGACTCTTGAGCCACCTCGCATGTGACCTGACGCGATTTATGAAATACCTGCGAGAACGGTACCCTGATAGTGCATTCACGACAGCTCTAGGGTCTGCTGCCCTTATCGGGCATCAAATTTCGGGTTGCGTCGCCGGAAATCTTGGAAATTCTCGCCTTAGAAGCCAGAACGACTCGCCCGCTGGCTCGTATTATCCTTTGTGCCTTCTCAGTATATCACGGAATGCAGCCTTGGGCCCGACAGCCATCCCAGCTACTTCCTTTCCGAGTTGAGCAAAGCGAACGGCATTAGTTGTGTCACCAAGATGTTCGTGGACTCTCGCAATGAGCAAAATCTTTCTTACTTTTGTCATAATGGGAAAGAGCGTCGAGATTTCCTTGTCATCCAAGTTGCTGGGTTCTATATCGATGAACGGATGCGGGAAGTTGGCGAATTTGCCAAAATAAGCTTCCCCTTTTTCACGAAAGCAAGCAACCAGATCAGCGACAGACTCTTCCGGTGAATCAAACCCCCACCAATGTTCCGGTTCGTTCCTCCAGGCCAGTCGGTTTTGGATTTCGCAATCGGCTTCTGTGATTGTGTCAAAATCCACAGGAATCGAACCACCGCCAGCCGGCAGAAATGTCAGATGAACCCCAAGGTTAACAGTACACGCGCTCTGATCGCTCCTTACTTGGATTTCTACACAATTAACTACAGGGTCACGATGACGTTTCCACTCTTGTTCTTGACCGGCGAACCCAAAGGCTTGAAGCACGGGACCAAGTTCGCCATCTAGCACTTGAAAGAAACGATTCTTCATAACAGTTGCCATGTATGTTCTCCGAATACTCAGAACGTTTGGTCTGTGATTCTGATGGTTATGCCATGTTTCTTCAATGCTTGTCGCAACGGTCCCGTAGGCCCGATCTTTCCAGTCCTCGCACTGCGAGAAAACTCCCACACAATCTCGTCCACTTGGCCAGACCTCAAGAGCTTGATATCCCGAGCAAGCTCCTGACGAACTCTTGAGCCAGATCGGCCAAGGCCCGTTCTCCCGACTTTTGATTCGATGCCAACAATTCTATTTCCCTGCTTAAGGACATCGATTCGTCGGAGGCCACCCGTTACTCGAAGATTCTGTTCGATCAGGGCCGGAGCTTCTCGTGCGGCGATAGCGTCTCTTGCTGCATTCCCGGCAGCTTGGTTAGCACGAACAGTACTGCGAGTTGCGTTTGGGGCAGATTGTGAAACATCTTTGTACAGTCTACGACGTCCCACGGTGGAATCAAGAGCCCTCAAGTCATCCGCAGAACGAGCCAATCGGGTCGTACCTACCAACACCTCGCAACCGGCGGTGCTGAGCCCCTCATACATCGACACAGCGGCGTTTTCTCGCCCCCTGTCCTGGGCTGCGCCGAAAGCGTCATGGTACGACCTTCTCACACCCAAAATGAGACGGTCTTCCAGAGGCAAAGGTTGCCCGTTTCTTTGCCACGCCTGGGCCTGATGAGGGGAAGGGCTGTAGCCGGGCAGGTAGTGTTTCTTGACGGTCACGTTATCGCTGTAACCAAAGCCCAACCAAGCATATCCCGAGCGGGTGCGGATGATTTCCACGGTGTAATAAGAATTTGTCTGCGGGTCCCAGGTCTGTCCCGGGACGTGAGTGCGCTCTCTCGTTTCCAGCCCGTCGGGATCGATCGATCCTGCCGGAGAATTGCCGCAGTAGCGATAGAGATTCGCGTCCCCGCCCGCGAAGCCGATGGGGTCTTCGCTCAGCCATCGCCCAGTTGCCGCATCGTACCAGCGGTTGAGGTTGTTCTGCAGGCCGGTGGCCTCGTCGAACTGGCGGCCGGTGTAGCCGAAGAGGCAGTCGACGGCGGCGTTGGTTTCACTCTCCAAATTGCCGTAGGAGTCGTAGATGCGGTGGTTGGCGATTGTCGTCTCGTCGTTTTGGGCGTCGTAGACGGCCAGGTCGCGGACCGAGCCTTGGTGGTCGGTCAGGGCGTAGAGCATGTCACCTTCGGTCGCAAGCGAGTCGACCTGTTCGTCGGCGAAGAGGTGGTCGATCGCCTGCGAGTTCCAGAGGTAACGGTGGGAGAGGTCCGAGGCCGTGGCGTCCGTGGCCGCGCCGTCGGCGTAGGTGTTGTCGAATCGCGAGACGACCTGGTCGCCGTCGTAGACGTAGACCGTTTGATCGAGATCGCCCGTGCCGGAGGTGCCGTCGGCGTCGAGCGTGCGGCCGATCAGCCGGTTCGCGTAGTCGTAGGTGTAGGCCACCGTGGTGCTCGACGTGCCGGCCGCGTAGTCGGTGTAGTCGTCGTAGGTGGCAACTGCGGTGAGCCGATTGCGGTAGTCCCAGTCGTAGGTGGTGATGTCGGTGTCGCCTGCGTCCAACACGCCGTCGCCATCGTCGACGTACTTGACGATCCGGTTCCCTTCGGCGTCGTAGAGATAGCGGTAGGTGCCGTCGGAGAGCAGTTGGTTGTCGTCGTCGGTGGTGTAGGTGTCGCCGTTGGCGGTCACCCGGTTGCCGTTGTCGTCGTAGGTGTAGGCTTCGTCGTCGGTGTAGTTGGAATCGGTGGCGGTGAGTTGCCCGGTGTCGTCGTGGGTGTAGGTCGTCGTGCCGTCGACGGTGGTCATGCTAGTGAGGTTGCCGGCGTCGTCGTAAACGTAGGTGTAGTAGGCCAGGCTGGTCGCGTCTTGGGTGTAGGTGAGGCCGGTCAGTTGGTAGGCGTCGTCGAAGGTGTAGATGGCGGTCGACACCAGTTCGTTGCCCGCTAAGTCGGCGTAGACGGTGACGGTGGCGTAGGCGCCGACGGCGTCGTAGGTGAAGTCGACCCGTTTTTCGGCCACCGCGTTCCCGCCCGTGACGCCGTGCTGTTGGATCGAGGTGACGCGGCCCAGGTCGTCGTACGCGTAGTCGGTTACGGCATCGGCCGTGCCGCCGACGGTTTGGGAGACCTGCGTGCAGTTGCCCACCTCGTCGTAGGTGTAGGCGAGAATGACGACGGGCGAGAGGTCGGCCAGCGTCTGGGTCTGCTCGACGAGTCGGCCCAGGGCGTCGTATTCGTACGCGTAGGTGGCGGCGTCGTCGGATGCGGTGAGCAGGTAGCCGAGGGCGTCGTAGGTGTAAGAAATCGTGTAGGTCGAGATCCCCTGGCTATCGAGCCAGTCTTCCTGGGTGACGCGGCCCAGATCGTCGTACTGGTAGCTGATGACGCGGTCGAGGCTGTCGGTAGTCTCGACGAGATTGCCCACGGCGTCGTACTCGTAGGACTCCGTATTGTCGAGCTCGTCGGTCTCGGTGAGGACTTGGCCGAGGGCGTCGTAGGTGTATTCGGTTTCGTTGCCCTCGGCGTCGGTGAGCGTCAGGAGGTTACCCAGGGCATCGTAGATGTAGGTGGTCGCGTCGCCGTTGGCGTCAGTGGTACTCGTCAACTCGCCCCGGGCGTTGTAGGCGTAGACGGTTTCATTGCCCAAGGCGTCCGTCACCGAGACGAGGTTCCCCACGGCGTCGTATTCGTACGTGGTGATGACGTCTTCGTCCGCCGCATCGGTCGTTTCCTGGACACCGTTTTGGTAGTTGTCGCAGACTTCTACCATCTGGCCCAGGGCGTCGTAGGTGTAGACGGTGATGACACCGGCGGCGTCGGTGACGGAGACAAGATTTCCTACAGCGTCATACTCGTAAGTCGTGACGTTGTCGAGGGCATCGGTCACGCTGACCAGTTCACCAAAGGCGTTGTACTCGTACTCGGTTTCGTTGCCCAGGGCGTCAGTGACGGAGACGAGGTTCCCGATGGCGTCGTATTCATAGGTCGTCACGTTGTCCAACGTGTCGGTCACGCTGACCAACTCGCCAAAGGCGTTGTAGGTGTACTCAGTTTCGTTGCCCAACGTGTCGGTCACCGAGGCGAGGTTCCCCAGGGCATCGTACTCGTAGGTGGTAATGACGTCTTCGTCCGCCGCGTCGGTCGTCTCGTGGACGCCGTTCTGGTAATTCTCGCAGACCTCCACCATCTGGCCCAGCGCGTCGTAGGTGTAGACGGTTTCGTTGCCCAAGGCGTCGATCACCGAGATGAGGTCCCCCAAGGCGTCATACTCGTACGTCGTGACGTTGTCGAGGACATCGGTCACGCTGACCAACTGCCAAAGGGCGTTGTATTCGTATTCGGTTTCGTTGCCCAACGCGTCGGTCACGGTGAGCAAATCACCAAGAAGATTGTAGGTGTACGTGGTGATAACGTCTTCATCCGCGGCGTCGGTGGCGTCGTGGACGCCATCCTGGTAGTTTTCGCAGACTTTCACCACCTGACCCACGGCATTGTATTCGTAGACGGTGACGACGCCCGCGGCGTCGGTCACGGTGAGAAGATTGCCGAGGAAGTCGTAGGTGTAGCTGGTAATAATGTCTTCGTCCGCACCGTCGGTGGTTTCATGGACGCCGTTTTGGTAGTTCTCGCAGGCTTCCACCATCTGGCCCAAGTAATTGTACTCGTACGTGGTGACGACGTTCGCGGCATCGGTAACGCTGACGAGATTACCGTTGCCGTCGTATTCGTACGTCGTGACGTTGTCGAGGGCGTCGGTCATGCTGAGGATCTCGCCAAAGGCATCGTATGTGTAGCTGGTGGCGTTGCCAAGAGCGTCGGTCACGCTCGTCACATCGTCCCAGGCGCCATATTCATAGCTGGTTTCATAGTAGTTGACGTCCTTGGTGCCCAGGTTGCGGTCCGTCGAATAGGCCAGGCCAGTGAGGTAGAAGTACTCCCGGTAGGCGACTGTCTGCCCGGAAGAGTCGAGCAACTCACGGGCCAACGTTTGCAGCGAGGCATAGGTACTTGTCAGCGACTCGGTGCCGTCCGGGCTGCCGTCGGCATTGAGGTAGCCAGCAAGCCCGTTGGGATCGGTCCAGACGTAGGTGAGCGTTTCGTTGTAGGCGCCCGAGAGGTCTTCGCGAAGGACCGTGATGGCACCCGTGGTATTGTTGGCGGTTGAATCCCAATCGGTGTAGATGCGGATTTCGCGGTCTTCGTCGCTGTAAACGTAGTAAGTGGTGCTGCCCGCCGCGTCGGTCATCTTCGTCACGCGGCCCAAGGCGTCGTAGGCGTAGGTCGTGGTGACGTCCTCGTCGGGCGAGGCGGCGCTGAAGACGCCGTCGACGTAGTTCTCGATGGTCTTCGTTACTCGACCTAGCTGGTCGTAGGTGTAGGTAGTCACCGTTCCGAGGGCGTCGGTGAGTTGAACGGTTTGGCCGTAGATGTTGTAAACGGCCGTGGTTTGGGCACTGGTCGGAAGGGTCTCCGTGACGGTTGCCACGCGGACCGTGTCGGTGTGCCAGGTGTAGGCGTAGGTGGTAGTTTCGGCCGTGCTGGTGGTGCCGTCGGTGTAGACGGTGTCGGAGGCCACGTAGTAGACGGTCGTGGTGTCGGCAACTCGGGCGTAATAGGTCACGGCCTCCAACAGCGAGGCCGTGCCCCCGGTTCCCTCTTGCACCGTGCTCTTATGGAAGTAACCCTTGGCCCCGCCGGTCGTGGTCTCGGTAGCCGTCGTGATCGTGTAGTATTCGTATTCGTAGATTGCACCGCTGTTGGCGGAAAGGGAGAGGATGTAACCGGTTCCTACATCGGTGTCCGCCGTACAGTTCGCAATGGCCAAGGCGTCGGCTTCCAGGGCGAGCCGGCCAAGCGTGTCGTACTCGTAGTAGGCGGCGGTGACCTGTTCGGCCAGCGTTTCGTCGGCGTAGGTCAACTTAAGGATGGCCTCGCCCAGGGCGTTGCAGTAGACAATGTTCACACTGCCGTCGGGCGTGGTCTCGACGGTCTTGTACTGCCAGGTGTTGGTATCGTCGGAGAAGTTTTCGTTGACGGAGTACAAAAAGGTGAAGGTACCCATTCCCTGGATATCCTGCCGGATGACACGTCTGCAATTGTCGTACTCGAAGTATTGCTGGGCGTATTCGGCGACGTCTTCATCAGCGGCGGAAAACGGCTCGGACTCGGCGGCGAGCAGGCGGTAGTACGATTTCGTGTCGAAGATGTACTTCAAGCCGGAGGGGTAGCCGCTCGTTTCGTCCGACGTGTAGTAGCGGTAGTAGGAGACGTCGAGGACCGCGCCGTCGGCATCCGTGGTGATGGCCGTTTTCAGGTCGCCAACGTTTCCGGAGGTGTCATCGCCCGTATAAGTGCCCTCGTAGTAGGTGTAGGTGACTTGCTGGACGACCGTGAGCACACCGTCCTGCAACTGCCGTAGGGTCACCGATTCGAGCAACCCGATGTTCGGGTCGCTGGCATCGTCGATGTAGGAGTAGGTCCAGGTCTCCATGACGATCGTCCCGTCGCTGCCGTAACGGGTAAGGGTTTCGATCTCGCCCGCGCTGGTCCGCGAGGTCACTTCGGCGAGCACCCCGCCGGCGTCGGTCATCGAGATGAACTTACCCCGCAACTCGGACGACACACTTAAACTGAAGTCGTAGAAGATGTATTGGTTGCCAGCGGAGTCGGTCAGGGTAAAGGTGTGGTTGGTCGTGTTGTGGACCAGTGTGTCGGAGATGTAGCTGGTCGCTTCGTAGGTCACGCCGTCGTCGGAGATGAACGTTGCGATGTCGTTGGCCGAATAGACGATGGCCATCGTGTCGCCGTCAAGATTGGCGAGCGACGGCCAGGTACTGTCAAGCCATCCGTTTCCGTTGTTTCCGTCGGAAAAAGGAATTGAATCGCTCACCCAATTTCGGCTCAGTGCAAGGCCGTTTGCCAATGCGTCCGATTCGAGGTCTGTCGCGGTGTAGGCGATCGATCCGTCGTAATAAAAGATGGGATCAGTAGTCGTGTCAGCATCCCTGCCAGGACAGTCTGTCAGTGGACCAGTGCAAACGTCCGTATACTGGGTCACACAGAGACCGCTGAAAGGGCTAGGACGTTCGTTGCCGTCGAAGGTGACGTTGTCTTCGTCATGAGGGGTGGCGACAAAATACCATACCACTTCGCCGGTGGTCGTATTGACATTGAGGCCGGCCCCTCCAGCACCGACAGTTGGCAATGTCGTGGAAGTGATGCAACTCACCAATTCTCGGATGATCGCGCCCTGGCTGGAACCGGCATAATTCCTTGCCCCGTCGAAATCGGTCATGAACTCGGTGTAGTCATACGCACTATAAACAACTTCCACGTTGAACGGTTCGTTGGAAATACGATACCATCCCGAGGTGTCAGCGAGATCGAGAGTGGTAATGCTGTCAAGTTGATAACTTATTGTGCGGTCACTGCCGTTGTCGGCAACAACCCACATATCGTCATAAGTCGTATCGCGTTCCAGTCCGATGGTAACGGTCGCGATATTGCCGTAGATCGTCCTGCCAAGTGAGGAAAAGTTCAGACCGTCGGATGATTCGGCAATAGTGTATTCCGTGTCGTCCCTTTTCCCATCCCAAGCATGATAGATTTCTGTCCCCGAAATGGCCACGCCTGCAACATCCAACGTGGTTCCGTCATACGTCAAGGTTCCCGATGCTTCAACCACCACGTCGCCCGAACCAAGTGAGTCGATATCATCCGCTTCGACGGTTCCGTTCCTGATCGTTGTTCCGCCGGTGTAGGTGTTGGTGTCAGTGAGGGTAAGAATTCCGGTGCCGTTTTGAACCACCGCTCCGACGCCCGAAATGTCCCCGCAGCTACAGTCCTCGGATAGATTGAAGATCAAGGTCCCATTGTTGATAATATTATCCCCACCAAGTGTGCCGCCACTGTCGATTTGCACCGTACCTTCGCTGATCGTCGTGTCGCCGTAATAGTGGGACGTTCCGGTGATCGTCAGCGTCCCGCTACCGAGCTTTGTCATTCCTCCCTCAAGCTCGTACTCGCTGTGGACTCCCGAGGCGAAGGTGACATCGTTACTACCGATATCGAGGGTTGCCGTTCGGTAGTCCTCGATCACCAATTGGCTGGAAATGTCCTCGGTGTTGCCTTCCAGCCATCGCAGCGTGGCCGTGCCGACCCAGATCTCGCCGCTGCCGAAGGTCCCGCTTTCAAACGCCACCGTTCCGGCATTGATCGTCGTCTGCCCTGTGTAGGTGTTGGCACCGGTAAAGGTCAACGTACCAGTGTTGTTCTTGGTGAGGGTTCCGCCGCCGGAAATCACTCCGTTCCACGCATAGGTGTCGGAGCGATTGAAGATCAGGGACGTGTTGTTGATGATATTTCCGGCCACAGAACCGCCGTTGTTGATCTGCAGTGTGCCAGCGGCGATCGTCGTCGTGCCCGTGTAGTCGCACGCCCCGCCGATGGTCAGCGTGCCGCTACCGGTCTTCGTTACCGCGACATTGTGGTTGCCCGTGGTGGTGATGCCCGAGGCGAAGGTGACGTTGTTGCTGCCGAAATCGAGGGTCGCGCTGACGCCGTCGGCGATCACCAGCCGGCTGGAAAGGTCCGTGGTGTTCGTGCCGTTCCACTTCAACTGTGCATTGCCACCGATCGTGACGCTTCCTGTACTGCCCAAGGCCCCGTTGCTAAACGCTAGGGCGCCGGTATTGATCGTTGTTCCGCCGGTGTAGGTGTTGGTACCGGTGAGGGTAAGGGTGCCCGTACCGTTTTGAACCACCGACCCACTGCCGGAAATGTCTCCGCGGCTACAGTCCTCGGAGCGATTGAAGATCAAGGTCCCATTGTTGATAATATTATCCCCACCAAGTGTGCCGCCACTGTCGATTTGCACCGTACCTTCGCTGATCGTCGTGTCGCCGTAATAGTGGGATGTTCCGGCGATTGTCAGCGTCCCGCTACCGAGCTTTGTCATTCCTCCTTCAAGCTCGTATTCGCTGTGGACTCCCGAGGCAAAGGTGACATCGTTGCTTCCGATATCGAAGGTCGCCGTTCGGTAGTCCTTGATGACCAGTTGGCTGGAGATATCCTCGGTGTTGCCTTCCAGCCATCGCAGCGTGGCCGTGCCGACCCAGATCTCGCCGCCACCGAAGGCCCCGCTTTCAAACGCCACCGTCCCGGCGTTGATCGTCGTCCGCCCCGTGTAGGTATTCGCGGCGGTGAGCGTCAGCGTGCCCGTGTTGTTCTTGGTAAGCGACCCGCCGCCGGAAATCACTCCGTTCCACGTATAGGCGTCGGAGCGGTTGAAGACTAGGGCCCCGTTGTTGACGATATCCCCAAGAAGGGAAACGCTATTGTTGATCTGTAGTGTGCCAGCGGCGATCGTCGTCGTGCCCGTGTAGTCGCACGCCCCGGCGATGGTCAGCGTGCCGCTGCCGGTCTTCGTTACCGCGACGTTGTGGTTGCCCGCGGTGGTGATGCCCGAGGCGAAGGTGACGTTGTTGCTTCCGATATCGAAGGTCGCGCTGACGCCGTCGGCGATCACCAGCCGACTGGAGAGGTCCGTGGTGTTCGTGCCGTTCCATTTCAGCCGTGCATTGCCACCGATCGTGATGCTGCCAGTGCTACCCAAAGCCATATTGCTAAACGCCAGGGTGCCGGCATTGATCGTTGTTGCACCCGTGAAGGTGCTGTTGTAATTGTCAAGGGTGAGTGTCCCCGTGCCGCTCTGGATGACCGATCCGCTGCCGGAGATTCTTCCGCCATAGCTGTAGGCATCGGAGCGATTGAAGACCAGGCTCGCGTTGTTGACCACCTTTCCACGCAGGGAGCCACCGTTGTCGATCTGCAGCGTGCCGGCGTTAATTGTCGTTGTGCCCCAATTGTTGCATGCTCCAGCAATAACCAGCGTGCCCGTGCCGGTCTTGAAAACGGACTCTTCACCGGAGATGACACCGAAAATGGTCAAGGAGGTATTGACCACATTGATGGTGGTTGTGCCATCAAGACCGATTCCTGCAGAAATGGTCGAGCCGGTTACACCCGAATTGACCGTAATGTTGTTGGTAAGCGTGAGATTGTTTCCAGTGATCTCGAAACCGCTGGCGGCGAAGTTGATCGAGCGGAACGACGTTCCCGCCGTGTAGTCGTTTTCCGTGTCGGTTTGCACCGCGCCCGAGAAACGCAGGTCGTCACCTCTGACCGGGGCAACGTCGCCCACCCAGTTCGCTGCGGTGGTCCACTTGTTGTCCGTTCCGCCACCGTCCCACACGCAGAGAGAAAGCAGGGTCCGTTCTTCAAGCGGCTCGCCGACCAACCGACGAAACTTCTGTGTTGACAACCCTTTTCCCTTTTTTCCCCTCCGCTTCGACCGAAGCTTGCCGAACACACGCTCCCAAGTTGATACGAGTCGTTGCACGGGAAAAATCTCCTAGGATGAAGAAAAGGCCAAGCCAGGAAGTGAAATGGCCAGCCCATCGCACGGTGACGATCGGAAGAAGAAACGAAGACGGCCCGAAAGCCGATCGGGCAAACACGCCGACGTTCTGGAACCCGACGGTTCGACTGATGGGGGCATGTCCACCATGACATTAGCTCTTGTTGCACATGCTTCGACGGCAAACCACCGATGGTTCAGCACATAAGTCAGGCGTAGTGTTGCGGTTTACGGCGAAAGAATCAAGCGGCATCCGCGACCCTCACAAAGAAACCATCATTCGCTAACATTTCCACGCGTCTCGATCGGCGTCGCTACAAGACGCCCTATGGGAAACTAGGGTGTTTATATTGAGTGCGATATTGCCATTACTGTCGGCGTGAGCTTGCATATTGCAGAACACGTCAGATAAAAGCCCGGCCGCGACAGCTAGTTGTCACACCCCATGACATGTCGCAAGGATCACGAAAACCGTTTGCGGAATGCACCTTTGGGCTTGCTAGGGCATTTATTTCAATTGCAGTTGTTCTTTCTGGGGTGACCAACTCACATCGAGACTAGCAAAAACGCAATCGCGTCTGGTGAAAAGAAAGGACTGCCGCAGAACGCGTCGGGCGCACACTCCACCGGCAGTGTTTTCATCAGGGGCTAACACATCGCTAACACACCCATGGGACTCTGTACCTAATCCAAAATGCGACGGAACGGTTATTCCTATGACCTGTACAAGACTCACCTGTTGCGAAGGGGCACGAAAGACGACCGCAACCGCGTCATCCCTCGTCGGCTTGTCCGAAGCCCGCCGCGGCAAACAGAGAATTCACCCGGCCTTAAATGCGTCTCCACGATTGATGAACGCTCGCTGCGGCGCTACAATCCAATGAACGCCACGGCAATTAACCGTAGAAAGAAGACGTCCCCATGAACCCGGAAGTACTGGCCGCGAGGTCGAAACGCCTTCGACGCTCGTTCCATATTGCGGCGAAACCGATCGGCTCGGCATGCAACCTCGATTGCACCTACTGCTACTACGTCCACAAAGCGGATTTGTTGGTCGATGAAACGCCGCGCCTTTCCGAGGAACTGTTGGAAACGTTTGTTCAACAGTACATCGAGGACCAGGATGCCCAATCGATTGTCTTCACATGGCACGGCGGTGAGCCAACCTTGTTGGGGATCGACTTTTTTCGCAAAGTGGTCGAACTCCAACAAAAACACGCCGGTGCGAAGAGCGTTGAAAACAACATCCAAACCAATGGCCTTTTGCTGGATGAATCGTGGTGTGAGTTTTTCAAGCAGCACCGATTCCAGGTCGGGCTGAGCATCGACGGCCCGAAGCACCTTCACGACGCTTTTCGGGTTGCCCGAGGAGGCGAGCCGTCGTTCGATCGCGTCTATCGGGCGGCCAAGTTGCTGCAGCGCTATGGCATATTTTTCAACACCTTAACCGTCGTTCATTCGGCCAACGCGAGGCAGCCCGACGACGTGTACAACTTTCTGACCCAGGAACTAGGCACCCGTTGGATTCAGTGGTTGCCCTGCGTCGAGCGAAAGGACTATCGCACGACAGCGCCGGATCGTTGGGATATTGACGAGATGCCGGTGCTGGGAACGGATGCCGCCAAACCGGGGAATCCTCAGTCCGTCGTGACCGATTGGTCGGTAGACCCGGACGATTGGGGCGAGTTTCTCCGGCGAACGTTCGATTTGTGGGTCCAGGACGACTTGGGCAAGGTCTTCGTCAATTGGTACGAGAGTCTGATTGGCCAATGGATGCGGCAGCCCGCGCGACTGTGCGTTTTGGCCGAGGTCTGCGGACGCTCGCTGCTGGTGGTCGAGAAAGACGGAAGCATTTATCCCTGCGACCGCTTTGTCTACCCGGAATACAAACTCGGCAACCTAGGCGACAAGAACTGCCGGCTCGCCGAGATCGCCTACGCCCCGCGCCAACGAAAATTCGGCTGCCGGAAGCGCGATACGCTGCCCGACTACTGCAAACAATGCGAATACCGTTTCGCCTGCAACGGCGGCTGCCCGATATACCGATTCCTGAAAACCCCCGACGGCCAGCCGGGCCTCAGCTACCTCTGCTCCGGCTTCCGAAAGTTCCTGGCCCACGCCGATCCATACCTCCGCCAAATCGTCGGTCAGGTGCAGCAAACACTCCGCCTCTGAACGGCCGCCACCTGACTCGGATGCACCTGGAACCGGCCCGCCAATTCGGCCAACGTCCCTTCGCCGCGGATCGCCGCCAAGGCCACCTTCGCCTTGAACGCCGCCGGAGACTTCCGTTGTCCGCCGCGATACGGGCGAAGACTGGAAGGCGTACATCAAACGATTGATGCAAGAGGCGGGCGAGATCACGGAGGATGAGGAGCCGACCGTTGAGGAAATCGCTCGATCCGATCGGAAGCGCAAGGACAAAAAGGTCTCGAATCGAGAATGGCGGAGCGAAACCGATCCCGATAGTCGCATCACGAAGATGAAGGATGGCCGTACGCACCTGGCCTACAAGGCGGAACACGCGGTCGATTTGGAGTCGGAACTGATCTTGGCCGCACCCATTTATCATGCGAACGAGGCGGACAGCGACACGATCGGTCCGACGATTAGCGAGGCCCAAGACCATCTGATCGCGGCCGACAGCAAAGCAGACATTAAGGAAGCAGTGGCCGACAAGGGTTACTACAAGAATGAAACGCTTGGTGAATTGGAATTCACCGACGGAGTGCGAACGTACGTTGCCGAGCCGAAACAGAACCATCGTCGCAACTGGCGAGACAAGCCGGAAGAACATCGTCAGGCCGTTGCGAACAATCGCCGTCGAATTCGTGGCAAACGAGGCCGAGCCTTGCAGCGACAACGTAGCGAAAAAGTGGAACGGAGTTTCGCCCATGTATGCGAAACGGGCGGAAGCCGTCGCACGTGGTTATCGGGAATCGAGAAGGTGCGAAAACGTTACCTGATGTCGGCGATGGCCCACAACCTGGGCACCATCATGCGCCATCTGTTTGGAATGGGCACGGCAATCAGCGTCCCTGCGAACTACAGCGACCTGGAAAAACAAAAAACGATTTCTGCGGCCAAGGCAATAGGATTCTCCCATGTGGACCTCATTCATGAACCTACTGCTGCAATGTTCTCCAGAGTAGGAAACACAGAATACGATCGATCTGACGGCATTCGTATCGTTGCAGACATTGGAGGAGGTACATCGGACATTAGCCTTTCCGAGAAGCTCGCAAACCGCTACGAGATCAGGGCAACCAGAGGCATACAACGTCTGGGTGGTCTTGACTTCACGCAAGCCCTTTTCGATCACTGCCAAAACGATTTTGGCAAAGCCGGCGGACATGACCTAAAAGACGATATTGAGACCGGTGCTGAGCTGTGGCGTCACTGCGAAGAAGGAAAAATGCGTCTGAATCGTAGCGACAAGATCACTATCCCGATCATCAGCAATGGAATCAGACACAAAGTAACCATTACCAAAGATGAGGCCAGGGGTCTATGGAAACCGCTTGTTGATCAGATCTTGAAGTGTATCAACGAGGCCTTGGACGACGCTAACGTTGACATTAACGACGTCTGTGAGTTCATCCCGATTGGTGGCGGCAGCCAACTTTTTGCTGTTCAAGAAGAACTGGCCCTGTTCTTCGGGCGGCCAATCTCAAACCATGCTGACCCTATCCATGCAGTCGCCAAAGGGGCAGTCTTGAAGGGATGGGAAGATCAAGGCGAGATCGCTGTTGATGATGCAACCATCCTTCCTGCCCGAGGCCACATACTTCGGGACATCACTGCGCATGCTCTTGGAGTCAAAGCCCTTGACTCAAATGACACAGAGCGTTTCAGCAGCATCCTAAGGAAAGGTGTGCCACTTCCGTCGTTGTTCCAAAAGACATTCCAACTGAAGAGTACTGAAGAAATCGCCAGCAACTCAACTGTGTCAACAATGATAGAAATCTACCAAGGCGAACCTGACAAAGACATTTCGGAATGCGTCCAGCTTGGGCAATTTGAACTTACAGACCTACCGAACATTGTCGGACGACCGCACAGGATAGACATTGAGATGAGAATAGACAAGAACGGAATGCTTACTGCTACTGCCCACTGCACAGAAAGCGGAAAGACTGCTGAATTGCAGGTTGCTTACAAAAAGGAGAACCCGCAGGCAGCATAGATTACTACAGGTAGCGCATTTTACAGTTGCATTCAATCATCTTCCAAAAACAAGGAGCCCTGTCATGCACACACACGACACTGGTGTTGCATTTCCTCTTGAACGTGATCCATCAACGCCAACCTACTTGATTTGCATCCTGGATCGATCAGGGTCTATGGGAATAGAAGATTACCCACCAACCCGGCTGCTTGCAGGGATCAGGGCAATAGAAGCTGCACTAGACGAGAAAATCAAATATCGTCCTCAGGACAAAATAGGGATAGTCGCTTTCTCTGAAAAAAGCAGGTGTATATGCCCATTTACAGATGTAGCTGACCGCCAGAAGATTGTCCAATCCCTAAAAAACCTGCACCCCCTAAGCACAACCGACTTTGTCAAAGGACTTAATACTGCAAGGAAGATGTTTGAGGAAGAAGTTGGCATCAGGCGTCAAGTACCGAGTTTGCTGCGGAAGTTGCTCCTTATGCCATCTGAGGCCGGAATGCCAAAACAACGCACCACTACACTCAAACTCCATGCAGCATTGATATCTGATGGAGCGCACACGGAGAAGAGTGATCCGATCCTCGCTGCAGAAAAGCTTCGGGAAATAGGAGTTGTACTTGAATGTATTGGGATTGGCGGAAGCCCAAAAGACGTTGATGAGGAATGCCTAAAGGCAATGGCATCCACTGGTCCAGATGGTAAGCCACGTTATCGCTTCATTGGTGACACCCATGCACTCATTCAGGACTTTCGTCGCATGGCGGTTCTGCAAATTATCTAGACAAATACTTCCTGCAAGCAGCCAGCCATTTGTGGCTGTCACTTGGAGATCATCTACTATCTGTAAGGAGTACTACCATGAATCGTTTATTGCGTATGTTGACATTCTCAATACTGCTCAGCCTGTACATTACAGTCATTTTCATTTTGGGCAGGGTTGCACCGATCATGGTCCTCTTGGCCTTACTGGCATGGATAATCATTCGTCGGCCAACAGCCTTTCAAGATCATGCCAACGCGGACATCAAGAAATTCGCGGACAGGACTGCGAAGACGCTTCAATGGCTCATGGAAATACTGATCTACCCACTAGTAAACACCAAATAAGGTGTAACACTCTTTTACCGTTTTCCCAGGCAAGTTTGAAGCGAACAATGAAGACACAAAAGAGCCTTCGGCTTCAAACGTGTAGATTCGCCGAAAGTCAGCCTAAGCAGGTTACTGCATTTGACCTAATTCAAGGGCATTACGTTTGATAACCTCCAAGAGACAGAACCAGGGAATCCTCATGAATGAAGGAAGATAGTACGATGAAATCCCTCTTCAAATGGCTCGCGCTCTCGCTTTTGGTTCTGGCAGGAGCAACGTTTCTCATGTTATGGACTTTGGGGTCAGTTGAAATTGAGAACGTGAGGCGACTCTTCCTTGGTGCTCTTGTTGTGTCTCCATTCATTTTCATTTTTTCACTCTGGTCCAAGATGCCTTTCTTGAGTCTCGGGGAGTCACTACTGGCGTTTCTCATGATTGTGCTCGTGATCCTTTTCATGATGGCCTTGCTTCAAGTGCTCAACGAAACAGGATGTGAAGACTATTTCTCAGGCATTGTCATACCTCCGTATATCCTATTGGCAGGTACAATAACCCTCCTGCTTTGTTTTGTTGCACGCTAGAGCAGAACACATATGAATCCATTTCGCCGTGTTTGGAGCAGTCCTTAAGCGGACTGCAAAAAAAGGCTGATCCACCAATAATCAGGATTCACGAACACGCAGAAAGGAACATAAAATGAAAATGCCAACAAAAAATGGAAGCACTCCTCAGCTTATCTCCGCCAAAACCCTTGCTGAAAAGCTTGACATTTCAAGGCGTACGCTACAACGACTTCAAAGCAAAGGTGAAGTACCGCCGCCAATCCGGTTGGGTGGAAGTGTGCGTTGGAACCTTGACGAGGTAGCTGAATGGATAGAGAATGGCTGTTTCCCGGAACGCCTTAATCGGGAGAACAGCCAGGCACAATCAGAAGAGAATAGGTAGGCGGCCATGGCATCCATTTACAAAATCAAACAACAGCGCAAGCTGCCACCAAATCCCGACATTGTTACGCGAAAAGGCAAGAAATACCTTCGCGTAAAACGAGACGGGCGTTATTCCCTATTCCCGTTGACTAAATGTGGCACAAAATATCAAGAAGAGTCTGCCAAGTGGTATGTCCAGTATTATGATGCCAATGGCAAGAGACAACGAGTTCCTGGATACACTGATAAAGAGGCCACTCTGCAACTTGCAGCTGAATTAAAACGAAAATCTGAACGAATCCAATCAGGGCTTGCCGACCCGCATGAAACAGGAAAACTTTTGCCACTTGAAAACCATCTTGAAGACTTCCGAGCTTTTCTTCAAAGCAAGTCAAACTCGGCAAAGCATGTGAACGAAACCTGTAGCAAGATCAAGAAGCTGATTGGAGAGTGCAAATTTGAAAGATGGATAGATATTGTTGCTTCTGGTGTCGTGAGGTGGCTGGCTAGTCAGAGAACGGTGGGCAACATGGGGGCAAGAACTAGCAACTCGTACCTTAAGTCTTTCAAACACTTCTGCTCCTGGCTGGAAAACGATGGTCGTGTACCCAAAAAGAAGAACCCCGTCGAGCATCTTTCAATAATCAATGCTGAGGCAGACATCCGTTGGGAAAGACGAGCCATGTCCCCAGAGGAGTTCACTTGGCTGGTGAAGGCAGCAAATAGTGGACCTGATGTCCAGTGCGTCTCGGGGCCGGATCGAGCCATGCTCTATATTGTGGCGGCTTGGACTGGTTATCGCAGAGGAGAACTTGCCTCCCTGACCCTTGGCTCATTCAGTTTCGAGACCAACCCGCCCACCGTACAAGTCAAAGCAAGCTACAGCAAACGCCGTCGAAATGACATCGTGCCCCTTCATCCCACAGTCGTAGAGCAACTCAAGGACTGGCTTGCTGCCAAAGGCAAGATCGAGCGAACTGAGCTTCTCTTCAACCTTAGAGCCAATGGAGGGAGTCTTCGCAAAACCTCAAAAATGATGCGGCTTGATTTAGAGCGAGCCAGGGCAGCATGGGTCGATGAAGCAAAGGATGATCAAGAAGAGCAAAAGCGGCGGGAGGAATCCGATTTCCTTTGCTACCAAAACGAAAAGGGAATGTACGCCGATTTTCACGCCAATCGACATACATTTATCACTAATCTGGCAAAGGCAGGTATCCATCCCAAGCTTGCCCAGAGTGTTGCTCGGCATAGCGATGTGAACCTGACCCTGGGCATCTACAGCCACGTCGAGGTTGCAGAGCAGGCTGAAGCCATAAATGCCCTTCCAGCCCCACCATCGTTGAAGGGATCATCTGATAAGGGGCAAGAAAATACAGAAGCCAAAGAGACGGAAGCGGCTGATGCGAGGGATGAGAAGGGCCCAGAAAAAACAGAGCCACAACCACCAAAAGAAGTAGATCGTGTTGCGCTCCTGGTTGCGCTCAAAGACGACTTTGATTGTCTTCAGTCAATACTTGATGACATCGATTGTCTATCAGGCCCTTCCGGAGGCTCTTGTCAGAACCTGTTGTATCAGAAGGATTTAGTCGCCTTTTGTCAGGCTTTGGCATCAGATGACACAAGTGCCCCCCGAAGGACTCGAACCTTCGACCCGCTGATTAAGAGTCAGCTGCTCTGCCAACTGAGCTAGGAGGGCGCTGCTGGCGAAACCATTTATCTTATGTCTATCGGACAGCAATGCAAGAGGCCCGAAGGCGTTTTTTGGAGAATTGCGCCAGGTTGGTGTTCAGGGGCTCACTCCGTTGGTTCCATGGCCAGTTGGCGCATCTTGCGGTAGAGATTCGAGCGGTGTAGGCCCAGGGCGTCGGCGGCTCGACTCATGTTGCCGCCGGCATGATCGATCGCTTGGCGAATGTAGCGCACCTGGAATTCGGCCGTGGCGTCGGACAACGGGCCCTCGATGTTCGTTATCGTGTCCGATGCGTCTGGGCTGCGTGGGGCCAGGATAAATGCCAGTTCGTCGGCGCCGATCTCTTCGGACGACGAAAGGTAGGCCAGCCGTTCCATCAGATTGCGTAATTCGCGCACGTTGCCGGGCCAAGCGTGTTGTCGCAATCGCTGCCCAGCGGCGGTGGAGAAACGCGGCACCGCCCGGCGGGCTTTCGCGCAGAAGTCCCGCAGGAAATGTTCGGCCAACAGCAGTACGTCGTCGCCACGGTCGCGAAGTGGCGGCAGGTCGAGCGTTACGACGTTGAGCCGGAAATATAAATCCTCGCGGAATTTACGCTGACGAACCAGTTCGGCCAAGTTCTGGTTTGTGGCGGCCAGCACTCGGGCGTCGGTCGAGATGGGTGTGGAGCCGCCGACGCGCACAAGCACCTTTTCTTCGAGCACCCGCAGCAGTTTGGCTTGGCCGCTGAGGCTTAGGTCGCCGATTTCGTCGAGAAAAAGCGTACCACCGGCGGCCAGTTCGAACTTGCCGGGCCGCGCTTCTTTGGCGTCGGTGAAGGCACCTTTTTCGTGGCCGAACAGCTCGCTCTCGGCCAATGTGTCGGGAATGGCCGCGCAGTTGATGGCCACAAACGGTTGTTCCCGTCGGCGGCTGAGGTAGTGGATTCGTTGGGCCACGACCTCTTTGCCGGTGCCGTTTTCGCCGAGGATTAGTACGGCCAGATCGGTGTCGGCCACACGATGGACGATCGAACGCAGGGCCTCGATCGCCGGGCTGTCGCCGATCATCCGCACGCCTTCGGCCGCCTGGTCGGCGATTTGTCGATTGGTCGACAGCAGCCGCTGGCGGTCCCGAGCGTTTTCCAGGGCAATCGCAGCATGACCGGCCAGTTCCACCAGCGCTGCCTGATCGTCTTCGGTGAAGCTGCCCGAGTGCTTGTTGATCAACTCGAAGGCTCCGAACAGCTCGCCCGAGCGACCTCTTAGTGGCACGCAGAGCAGGGTTTGGGTTTGGTAGTGCAGTTGGACGTCGACTTGACGGTCGATGGCCTTCGGTTGCACGGTGGCGTCGACGCGGCGGGGTTGACCTGATTGGACGACGTCGCCCACCACGCCGCGATCGTCGGGCACCCGAAGCTCTCCGCCCTCGATTCCCAGGGCCGGCCGGCCGACGAGTGTGTGGTTGCGTCGGTCCCAGAGGAAGATGCTGGCGCGATCGGCATTGAGCAATCGAGTGGCGGCCTCGGCCATCTCGGCCAACAGCGATTCGACCTCCGGGTTGCGGTTCCATTGGCCGGCTATTTGCAGAATGGCTTCGAGCTGTTCGACACGGCGTCGCTGACGCTGGCGATCGCCAGCGGTGGCGAGTCCCCAGGCGAGGATTTTGGCGATGGCCTGAAGCTCGGACGTGGCGGTGGCCACGCGGTTGAGCAACAGGATGTCGGTCCCGTCGGTTCGTGGGTGCGGGGTGTCCAGCGGTAGCGCGAGCCAGTCGTCGGACGTGGCGGTGGCCTCGCGGTCGAGGGCTTCGGCTGCCAAGTCGATGGGCAAAGCAGCCTGCGGGTCGGTTGTGGAGAGGGTGGTCCAGCGCCCGGCCATCGCTCGGACGACGCCCACGGCAGGGCTGGCTAACGCTGAGGCGACCACTGGCAGCGAGGTGGCGAGGAATGACTCAGGTTCGCTTGCGGCAGCCGCTTCGAGGATCACGCGGGCGGCGGCCATCGCTTGGCGGGGAGATGTCGCAAGTTGATTGAGCGAATCTTTTGGGGGGGCAGTGCTTGTGTCGTTTGGTCGTGGTTCATGTGACATATCATCGACTCCCGGTGTGTCGGTTTGGTGACACTGGCGTCGTCGGTTGTATCTATTCTGCGGCGCTATGGCAACCCGAGCTAGAGCCGAAGTTCTGGCGGCTTCTGCAGAAGTCCGTGGGATTTTGGCATCCAAAAAGGTAGCTGAGGCGACCGGTGGTGTTTTATCGTAAGTTGTTTTTTATTAGTTGTTTATGGCTCTTGGTCTGGAGGGGCTGCGGTGTTTTTCGTTCGTGGGTCGTGGTTTGGGTGCGAGGGGCGGGTTTTCCCGCCCTTGCCAAATCAGGGGCGAGCAAGCTACCTCAGGCACTCTTGCGCGGAAGCGTGGGCATAGGGTACCCAGCGGTACCTGACTTGATACCCGAGATGCGACCCTAACACCTTGTGAGCGAGTGGCTTATGTCCCTGCGTGGTCGTTGTGCTTGGATGGGGAAAACGTCATTTCGCTGCAAATGCCTACAGGCCATCGGTTGAATTACCGATTTAACCTCTCAAACCGTGGTGACCGCCAAGAGTTCGCCGTTTCGCCCAGTTTCCGCCGTTGGACTTGACCGACGGGCGTCGGGCTGATAACTTCCGTGGTTTTACCTATTGTGATAATCATGCTGAGGGGGGTGTGAGGGATTGCCGACGCGGTGACGTGCGTTGGTTGCGAAACCGCGAGCGGCGGGATCGCCTTTTCACGTCCCTAATCCCCAGCCCCTAACCCCTAGTCCCTAGCTTAGAGGTTTCTAGCAGTGCCGTACGACAGTATCGTCTGTGTGAAACAGGTCCCCGACACGGCTAACGTGACGGCCGACGCGATGAAGGAAGACGGGACCGTCAATCGTGGCGCGTTGCCGACGATCTTCAATCCCGAGGATCTTCATGCCCTGGAAACGGCGTTGCAGATTCGCGATGAACATGGCGGCACCGTGACGGCCATTACGATGGGTCCGCCGAAGGCCTCCGATATTCTCCGCGAGTGCTTGTTCCGTGGTGCCGATCGTGGGATTCTGCTGACCGACCGCCGAGCGGCGGCTAGCGACACGTTGGCCACCAGTTACATCCTCAGTCAGGCGGTGAAGACGGTCGGTAAATACGACTTCGTATTTTGCGGCCGGCAGGCGATCGACGGCGACACGGCCCAGGTGGGTCCGCAGATCGCCGAGAAGCTCGATGTGCCGCAGATCACCTACTTGGAAGAGGTCGTGTCGCTTAGCGGCAAGACGGTGCAGATTCGGCGCAATGTGGGTCACGGTTGGGAAATCGTCGAAGCCGAACTGCCCGTGCTGGTTACCGTGGTGGAAACGGCCAACGAGCCGCGGCCATGTGCGGCCAAACGGGTGATGCGGATGAAGCATGCTCGAACAAAGAGCGAAATCGAGGGCGCGGTTCGCCAGCAGATGGCCGATGCCACTGACGACGCACGAAAGGCCGAAGTCGACTCCCAAGTGGCGGCATTAAAAGACCGCGGCCTGCTTCTTGAGCAATGGGATCTCGACGACATCAGTGCCGACCTGGTGCGTTGCGGCCTGTCGGGTTCGCCGACGAAGGTCCATCGCATTCAGGCGATTGTGCTGAAGAAGGAAGGTTACACCGAGATTCCCGCGACCGACGAGGGAATCCGCCAACTGGTTCACGAACTGGTGGTCGATCGTACGTTGGGGTAGTGGCGGCCTGCGACCCGAAACTCGGGGGTCTGACCCGCGGGTTGCGACCCGTGGGCTTGGTAGTGGGTCTGGTCGGTAGGGCGATCTTCTTAACATCAAAAATCATCGTTCTCCAAATACAGTGGATTGACGCGAATCATGATTGAACCGAATCGTCAGGGCGAGGTCTGGGTTTTTGCCGAGCAGGAAGACGGCTCGTTGCACGACGTATCCCTGGAACTGTGCGGCAAAGCCCGAGAGTTGGCCGACAAACTGAAGGTGAAAGTGGGCGCGGTGCTGCCGGGCTCGGGAGTGAAGGGTTTGGCGAAGGATCTTGTCGCCCACGGCGTGGACAATGTCTACGTGGTCGAAGACGAGCGGCTCGGTCACTTCCAGACGAACGCCTATGCCCAGGTGCTCTGCACGCTGATCGAGAAGCATCGGCCGCAGACGGTGATCTACGGGGCTACGCCCATGGGTCGCGACTTGGCGCCTCGGGTGGCCTCGAAGATGCAAGCTGGTATGACGGCCGACTGCACCGACCTTCAGATCGCCGACGTCACCGATCCCAAGACGAAAACCGAGCACAAGAACCTGCTGCTGCAGATTCGACCGGCATTCGGCGGCAACATCATCGCCACGATTGTGAATTTCGATCAGTGGCCGCAGATGGCAACCGTTCGCGAAGGCGTGGTGCCGCTGAAAGACGCCGATACCAGCCGCAAGGGTAAAGTGGTTGAAGAGAAGGTCGAATTCAACGGCAAGTGCTTCCCGCTGAAGCTGATCAAACGGCACATCGAGCCGCGGAAGATCAACCTCAAGGGAGCGCGGACCATCGTGGCCGGCGGCGGTGGCATTGGCAGCAAAGCCAATTTCGAGAAGCTCTACGAACTGGCCGGCGCGATCGGCGGGGCGGTGGGTGCCAGCCGGGCTGCCGTCGATGGTGGACTGATCGGCAAAGAGCACCAAATCGGCCAGACGGGTACGACGGTGCGGCCGGCATTGTACATCGCCGTGGGGATCAGCGGCGCCATCCAGCACCGTGCCGGGATGGAAGAGTCGGCCAAGATCATTGCCATCAATACCGACAAAGACGCCCCGATTTTTTCCGTGGCCCATTACGGTATGGTGGGGGATTTCAAAGAAATCCTTCCCAAGTTCATCAAGGCCTTGAAAGAGCGGGTATAAGATACTGTTTCAAAACCAGTGTCGAGGTTGTTCGTTCAGCGGATGCGCGAGCCCAAAGCCGGGTTTTGAAATCGTCTCGAAAAACAGAAGCCAACGCGGCATGCGATTCCAAGTGCCGAAACATTGGCAGCCGAAAAAACAAGTAGTACGAAAAAACCATCAGTGTAACTCGGGAGGTTCCCGTGGCGAACTTCTTTGCCGATAACGAAGACATTCAGTTCCTTTTCGACTATATGGACCTGGCCGAATTGGCCCGGATCCAGGAAGACAACTTCCAGGATACCGAACTACGGCAGGGCGACTATGTGCCGGTGGACGAAGAGGACGCGATCGATAACTACCGTCGCATCCTTACGATCATCGGTCAGATCGCGGGCGACATGATCGCGCCGAATGCCGAAAAGATCGACGAAGAGGGTAACACGCTCAACGACAACGGCACCGTGACTCTGCACCCGCTGGTGCAGCAAAACCTCGATCGGCTTACCCAGGCCGACATGATGGGCTTCACCCTGCCGTCGAAGTACGGTGGGCTCAATTGTCCCAATTTGATCTACACGATGGCCACCGAGATGATCAGCCGAGCCGATTGCTCGCTGATGAACCTCTTTGGGCTGCAAGGCATCGCCGAAACGATCTATGCCTTTGCCAACGACGAAATCAAAGACGAGTACCTGCCGAAGTTCGCCAGCGGCGAAGTAACCGGAGCTATGGTGCTCACCGAACCCGACGCCGGCAGCGACTTGCAGGCCGTGCGTCTTCGAGCGCACCAAGATGAAAAGGGCAACTGGTATCTCAACGGCGTGAAGCGGTTCATCACCAACGGTTGTGGCGAGGTGCTGCTGACGCTTGCCCGTAGCGAACCCGACATTACCGACGGTCGCGGCCTGAGCCTGTTTGTGTCCGATCGGAGCGAAGCGGTCAAGGTTCGCCACTTGGAGCACAAGTTGGGTATCCACGGCTCGCCGACCTGCGAGTTGGTTTACGACAACACGCCCGCCCGCCTGATCGGCGAACGGCAGCGGGGGTTGATTACCTATGTGCTGGCGTTGATGAACGGTGCCCGGGTAGGGATCGCCACGCAGTCGCTGGGTGTCGGCGAGGCGGCCTATCGCCTGGCACGAACCTACGCCCACACACGACAGCAGTTCGGCGGCCCGATCGAGCGGTTCCCGGCCGTGGCCGAGATGGTCACCGACATGAAGATCCATGTCGAAGCCGCCCGGGCCCTGACTTACGAGACCAGCCGCGTTTGCGACCACGAGAACAATAATCTCCGTGCGTTGGAGTGGAACAAGGATCTGGACAAAGACGAGCTGAAGCGTCGCAAGCAGCTTTCCCGCGCGTACAAACGGCTCAATGCCATGCTCACGCCGATGAGCAAGTACTATGCGTCGGAGATGTGCTGCAAGGTGGCCGATCAGGCGATTCAGGTTCTCGGTGGCTCGGGCTACATGAAGGACTACGCCGCAGAACGCTATCTGCGCGACGCGCGGATCACGACGATCTACGAAGGGACCAGCCAACTGCAGGTCGTGGCCGCCGTGCGTGGCGTGTCGTCTGGTGCGTTCGAAACCTGGACGGCCGACTACGACACCAAGCCGTACGACGATCCCGTGTTGGAAGAGCTTCGCGACAAACTTGTCGACGCCAAGCAGCAACTGCTCGATGCGATTGCCTACGTGAAGAAGCAGGGGGCGTCGTACCTTGACTTCTCTGGCCGGCGGCTGGTCGATTCGGCTATCTCGATCATCGTGGGCCATCTGTTCCTGGGCCAAGCCGTGGTCAGCGAGCGGAAGAAGTCGGTCGCCCGGCGGTTCATCAACCGCGAAATGCCCATTTTGCGGATGAATTGCGAGCAGATACTCTCGGGCGATACCTCGCCGATGGACGAGTACGCCGTGTTGGCCGGACCGGTTCCGGTGGCCGAGTAGGCGAAATCTGACATTGCACCGAATCCACGGGACACAGCCCGTGGCGTGGCTGAGCACTACCTTAAACCCACGGGTTGTGTCGGCTGAGCGTTATTTCCAAACCCACGGGCGGCGGCCCGTGGGTTTTTCTTTAGGGGGATACTGTCCTTGCCGAAAGCCCCGGGGTTGCTAAAATTCACTTCCTGTTGACTTTTTTATCTTGCGCTGAGACGAATTGCAGGTGGATGTGACCATGGGCTTGTTCGATGGAAAGATTGGGCTGGTAATGGGCGTGGCCAACGACCGCAGCATCGCCTGGGCGATGAGCGAGGCGCTTTTTGCGGAGGGCGCCGAGTTGGCATTTACCCACCTGCCCACGCCGTCGAGCGAACGACGTGTTCGCAAACTAACCGATCCGCACTCCCCGAAGATTGTCATGCCCTGCGACGTGCAACAGGACCGGGATATCGAACGGGTATTCTCCGAGGTGGAAAAGACCTACGGCCACTTGGACTTTTTGCTGCACGCCATCGCCTTTGCTCCGCCGCAGGAACTTCGCAACCCTTACGTGCAGATGAGTCGCGAGGGTTGGCACATGGCCATGGACATCAGCGCTTACAGCCTCGTGGCGGTTACCCGAGGTGCGGCCGAATTGATGCCCGACGGCGGCACCATCGTCACCGTTAGTTACTATGGGGGCGAAAAGGTTTTTCCCGGCTACAACGTGATGGGTGTCTGCAAGGCCGCGTTGGAGCATAGCGTTCGCTATCTGGCTTGGGACCTCGGACGGCGAAAAGTTCGAGTGAACTGTATCAGCGCCGGACCGATGCGTACCCTGAGTGCGGCCGGGGTTTCTGGCTTCGACGAGATGCGGGAGCACGCCCTGCGCAAGTCGCCCTTGGGACGCAACGTCGACCCGGCGGAACTGGGACGCACGGGGCTTTACCTGCTGAGCGAGCAATCCGACGGCGTCACCGGCGAGACCATCCACGTCGACTGTGGCTATAGCGTCGTTGGGTTATAGAGTGCGTGCTGAAGCACGTACGTGGCCCACACCCTTCTCGCGGCTCTGCAATTGTCCCGCGCGAAAACGTCGTTCTACACGCTCATCCAAGCCCACCGGTTGCAGCCGGTGGGTCCACGTTGCCAGCATTGCATGTCCCGGTAGTCCACAATCGGGGTTTGGCGATTCGGGCCAATCGGGTAGATTCTTGTAAGTCTTACAACAAAGCTCCGTAAGACGAACGGTGGTTCGGCTTGGTGCCGTGCCGCAACAAAATGCCGGATAGGAAGTTGGAGCGACAAATCCAACGCCGAACCTTGGTTTGCCAACGATTGGCCTGAGGTTTGCTCGTGTCGCCTACCAACTTGCCGGCCACACGGAAGAGGCCGGTCCTCCCGCAAGGTTCCTGAGGTTAGCCTCGGCAGTGAGAACTGCTGCAGGCGGCTGCGGGAAGCGTCGGAAGATTAGAGACGCTTCGTCCGTCTTCGACGTCAACACAAGGAAGTGGGTGAGAGCATGGAAGCTCGTCTCGTTCGCGCCGCGCTGGCCGCGGCTGTGCTGCTGATCTCCATGGGTGCGAGCTATCGCACGCCGAACTTCGTGGTGGAGACCCCCGATCCGGCCTTTGCTCAACAGGTAGGCCAAGCGGCCGAGCAATACCGCCGCGATCTATCCATTTCGTGGTTGGGCAAGGCGATGCCCAATTGGTCGCAGCCTTGCCCGCTGACCGTTCGCACCGGGGCGAATCTGGGTGCCGGCGGCGCTACGACCTTTGTGTTCGACCACGGCGAGGTCTTTGGCTGGCGAATGAATATCCAAGGTTCTCGCGTTCGCGTGCTCGATTCTGTCTTGCCGCACGAAATTACCCACATGATCTTCGCGAGCCATTTCCGGCAGCCATTGCCGCGTTGGGCCGACGAGGGCGGGGCCACGAGCGTGGAACACACAAGCGAGAAGACCAAACACCGCCGTATGCTCGACCAGTTTCTCCGGACGGGTCGCGGTATTGCTTTCAATCGGATGTTCGCCATGCGGGAGTATCCCCGCGATATCATGCCGCTGTACGCCCAGGGCTACTCGTTGGCCGAGTTTCTCATCCAGCGTGGCGGACGACAGAAGTATATCGAGTTCGTCGGCGACGGCCTGAAATCGGACAACTGGAATGGTGCCTTGCAGCAGCACTACAGTTTTCAGAATTTAGGCACCCTGCAAAACACCTGGCTCGCCTGGGTCCAGCAGGGTTGGCCGCAGCAACAACTGGCCGGCGCCACGCAAGTGGCCAGCGCCGATTCGGCCCCACCACGAGCAACCGCGGCGCTCGGCAGAGTCTCGGGCGGTTCTGTTTACGAGCGAATGGCGGCCTCTGCCGGCAACGTGTCTTCGGGCAGTCCTTCGCCGTCGAGTACGGCGGCGGCAACGCCCGGTCGCGTGTCGGTTCCCAATACCGTGTTGGCCAACGTGGACCAAACGGCCACCACAGGCATCCGGCCGATGAACGATCGGACAGCGACGGCCGCCGAGACGTTGCCTAACTCGGGATGGCGGGCGGCGTCGAGCGCCTCGGGCAGCTACGCCCAGGCCGACCGCGGTCGTCGAAGCCTTCCGCTTGTCCACCCGAACACTTCGGTTGCCGTCAGCGACGCCAGCGAGGCCGTGGATTCGTCGCGTGGGCCGGCGTCGATGGCCGATAGGCCGACATCGCGACCGACGCACAGCCAGGTTAGCCATCCCCAGGGTTTTGAGCCGCCGCGCCAGATTGTCTTGGAGTGGACGGCCACTCGGTGAGCCGTTTCGTTCCGGCGGAAGCAGTGTGAGCGAAGCGATGGGGAGAGGGCGACGCCGCAAACGGCACGATTGCGTCCTGCATTGCTTGTGGAACGAGGGCGACCAGCGGGAGCCCGGTTTTCCGGGCCGGAACACAATGAAGTGTTCCACAATCAAACCAGGAACCAACAATCACTGACAACTGATTGTTCCCCACTCCTATCCGCCCATATACCAAGCCCACCAGCGGGTCAGGTGGTAGAAGACGGGGGCGGCGAAGCAGATCGAGTCGATGCGGTCGAGCACACCGCCGTGGCCCTGGACCAGGGTGCCGTAGTCTTTCACACCCCGGTCGCGTTTGATGGCCGAAAGGGTAATGCTTCCGGCGAAACCCATTAGGGCGATCACGCCGGAGGCGACCGGTGCCATCCACCACGAAACGCCTTGAAACGGCGTTGCCCACCAAAGCACGGCCCCGATGAGCATGACGCTGCCGGTGCCGCCGAGCAGTCCTTCCCAGGTTTTCGTGGGATTGATCGTGGGCACCACGACATGCTTACTGGGCAATTGGGCCCAGGCGTATTGCAGGGCGTCGCTGAGTTGTACCATCAGCACAAAGAAGATCAACAGCCGGGTGTTGCTGCTGTCGTGCAACACCGCGGTGGTCTCCGCTTGAGGAAGCTTCAACGTCAGCAGCGCCGGTGCGTAGCTAAAGCAATAGACGCACACGAGTAGCCCTGCCTGAATCTTGGCCGTGCGTTCCAAAAACCGCTTATAGTCGCCGGCCATGGCTATCCGCGCTTGCACAAACAGAAATGCGTAGACCGGGATCAAGATACTGTGCAGGCTGTACGTGTGGATTCCGAAGTAGCTTTCCCGGGCGATCAACACATATTGCAGCGGCGTGAACAGGAAAAACACCCAAAACAGCGTACGGTGATCGCCGGGGCGCGTAGGCGTCAGCGTGATGAACTCGCGCAGGGCCCAGAAGGAGATCAAGCCAAAGAGGATCACCGTGACTGTTTTGCCCAGCAGGAAGGCGGCGGCCAAGACGGTGAAGAGCATCCACCACGCTCGCACCCGGAGCCAGAAGGTTTCCAGGATGGCCGGACTGAGCCCGCTGTCTTCGCGGCTTTTCAGAAAGCGCACGATGGCGGTGGCGATGCCCAAGAGCACCAAGACACCGCCGACAAGACAGAGGGTAGGGATGTCTATGTCCATGGTTGGCGTTTATGCGTCCTTTAATCGAACGACGGCTTGGCGGGCGCGTTCGAGAAAATCGGTTTTCGGTTCGCCCGCTTCCAGCCACATGGGTGGGCCAAAGCTGACGCACGTCAACAACGGCACCGGAAGCACTTCTCCCCGGGGAAGAATTCGATTCATGTTGTCGATGTGAACGGGGATCAGCTCCAGATCGGGGCGTTTTTTGCACAAGTAGTATAAACCGCTCTTGAACTCGCCAATCTCACTGCCGCTGCTGCGGCTTCCTTCGGGAAACACGATCAACGAATACTGGTGACCGATCTCGCGGATCATCAGATCCACGGGGCTCTGGTGGACCTTGATTTCCGTACGGTCGATCAGGATGGCGTTGAACACCCGAGTCGACATATGACGGCGTGTGGGACCGGCCGTCCAGTAGTCTTTGGCCGCTACCGGCCGGGTTACAGCGCGCACCGCTTGCGGCAACGCCGACCAGATCACAATCGCATCGAGGTGACTGGTGTGGTTGGCAAAGTATACCCGTTGGCAGGTGTCCGGCTGGCTGTCGATCCAGCGCACGCTAGCCCCGCTAAGGAAGCGAGCCAAGAGGGCGAGAAAGTTTCGCGTCAGGCTGATATCCATACTGGGGCATGCCAGATCCACATGCGGCCGATCGAGCACGAACCGGTAATCGATCGAAAACGCGTCTTCGGTGCAGAGCTTTCGCGGGAAGTCCCTTTGGCCAACGATCAGGTCGTTGAGGACGGCACGAAGAACAACTTGCCGTTTTCAAGGTCCAAAACCCGAGGGCCGTCGCGAAGCACGGCCCGATGAACTGGCAAGTTATTTGTCGGTCTGTCCCAAAAAGACCACCCGCTTGGGTGATGATAACATGAAACGCCCCGGTAGCCAAGGCCCCGGACCGCTCGTCAGTCCGTGCGGAACACGGGCGTACAAGCTGCCGTGGCACCTATCATACTACTAGGTTTGATTGGCAGCGGAGGGGGGGGCCGGCGATTCCGGTGTGGGCGGCTCAGGCGTCGACGCCGGTGGTTGCCGACGTTCGTCCCGGCGGCGCGCCTGGTCGACTTTTTGCCGGTAAATGGTTTCCAGTAGATCGTGGTAGCCGTCGATCATTCGGGTGATCGACCAGTGGGCGACCACGTATTCCCGTCCGGCTCGCCCCATGGTTTCGGCAACGGTGGCGTTTTCCAGTAACTCGATGGTCTGATCGGCCAAGTCCCGTGCCTGGTCCGGCTCGACCAGATAACCCGTCTTGCCGTGCAACACCGTTTCTTCGACCGATCCCACGCGCGTGGCCACCACCGGAATCTCGCTGGCCATTGCTTCGAGTATCGAAACCGGGTTGGCTTCCATGTGCGACGTGAGCATAAACACGTCTAGCAGGGAGAGCACTTCCTCGATGTCGTTGCGGTTGCCCAGGAAACGGACGGCGTCGGTGAGCCCCAGGTCGCGGGTCATGGTTTCCAACATCGCGCGTTGCGGGCCGTCGCCAACGATCAAGAAACGGGCCGACGGGATGCGATCGGAAATCCGAGCCGCGCTGCGTAGAAACAGTTCGTGGTGCTTCACCGGTCGTAACGCGGCAACGATTCCCACCACCGGACTGCCTGGTGCCAGACCCAATTCGCGTTGCAGTTTCTCATTGGGCCAGCGGGGGTGAAAACGCTCGACGTCGACGCCGTTGGGAATCACCTTGACTTTACCCAACGGGCAGCCTTCGTGTTCGACCAGGTAACGGCCATGGGGTTTGGCGCAGGCGATGAAGGCGTCGGTGATCGGCGTGAGTTGACGGTTCAGCCACTCGACGCGGAAGGGTACGCCCGTGGAATGCAGTGCCGAGCAAATCACCGGCACGCCTGCCATCCATCCGGTTAATCGTCCCCAAAACATCTTGTCGCCCGGCTCGATTGTCACCACCGCATCAATCTGGCGCTGTCGCAGCAGTCGGGTAAGACGCGGCAGCACGCGGAGGTCAAGTTTGTGGGTCAACAGGCCCGTGTGGACGGGGATTTCTTGGGCCAAAAGGTCGCCCAACGGCCCACGCTCTTTCAAGCAACAGACCTCGGGCAAGAGCCGCTTACGATCGATGCGACGAACCAATTCGACAAGCAACGTTTCGGCGCCGCCGACCGGCATGCTAGTGATAACGAACATCACCCGCAAGGGACCGCGGTCTTCCAAAGCAACCAGGTTTCGATGGCGTGCGAACATGGTATTGGAGTTAGGAGTAGGGAGTTGGGTGGCAACTGGGCAGATCATGCACCATTTCCAAGCCCAGGGGTTGTACCCCCTGGGGCCAGCGAGGTAATCCGTTCTGCAATCAGAGTAGCGAATTCAATAGACCTTGGTCTTCAGCAAAAAACCTTTCATCCGGGCAAGGTATTGTTCGTAGCCTTCGGCGAGGATTCGTCGTTCGGCACACGAAAACACTTCCTCAGACACGATGGCGTAAGCCCCGACTGCCACAAACAGCATCAAGGCGGGCCATGTTCCCAGGCAAAGTCCCAGCGGCAGAACCAGGATCAGAACCATCCCACGATCTGCGGTGAATCCCAGCAGGTGGTTGAACAAACAGATCAGTACGAGCACCGCTAGGTTGGCCACCGTGGTAGCCAACACCGCACCGGGCAATCCGAGACGCGGTAGCAGCACCAAGTTCAGGCAAATATTCGCGATCAGGCCGACGAAAACCGAGACGCTCGCCAGCCGGGCCTTTTCAGCGCAAAACATATAGGTTTCCAGAATCAGCACCATGCTGAACCAGATACAGTAGGCCAAGGTCCATGGGAGTACCTCGTGGCCACCGGCGAACTTTCCCTGGAATGCTACGCTGAACAACAGCGGGGCCGCGATCAGTACGGCCACACCCATGGCCATTAGCCCCAGGCCGAACAGCTTGGTGAACAGCCGTAGGTTAGCGATTACCCGATTGCGTCGTCCGGCTTCCCAATCGTGGCTTAGGTGCGGTGTGAGCATTCCGGCCAGCAGAGCCGCCACCGAAACGAGCAGCACCGGAACCACGCGTGAACTGTGGTATTGGCCCACCAGACTCAGCGCCGCGTCGGCCGGTAAACGCGAGTAGTGTACGATCATGTACCGGTCGACAATGGCGAAGGCGTTCATCAGAGACGAACTCAACAACAGCCATCCCGCGAAAGGAACCATGGTCGACCACATGGCCTTCGAGGTGATGGGGGTTTCGACGATCGGCGCCGCATGCCACGTTCGATGCAACCAAAACAGCGCTGCGGCAACGGTCACCAGGCTGCCGGTTGCGTAGGCTGCGAACACGCTGGTCGCCGAGCAATGCCAGTTCACCAGAAACACCACACCCAAAGCGCAAAACAGCACGCTATTGGCCATGTGCATACACGAGGCCACACGCACGTTGCGCAACGAGATGAACAACTCGGTCAGGAAGTTCATTCCTACGAGGCCGACCAGCGCTACGACCAACCAGGCCACCAAAGCGGTCTGCCCGGACGTGCCGAACACGAGCGTCGCGAACCAGGGGCGTGCCAGGAGTATGAACACGACGGCCGCCACAAGCAGGACGCTGCAAACGGTGATCGTGCGTCGCAGAAACGTGCGGAGTTGGCCCTGCTGACGGTAGCGTTCCACGTAGCGGCCAAACGCCCCCGGCAAGGCCAGCACGGCGATTGGGGCGACCAGCATCAGAAAGCCGAAGCCCATATCCCATTGGCCAAGCTGCTTGGCGTCGAGCCAGCGGCAAAACAGTACCGCCCGGACGAGCCCCACCAACCGCTGCACGACGGTCATCGCCAGCAGGATGAGCACACCGTCGACGAGCGAGTCGGTACGCAATGCAGGACTCGTTGCGCCAGTGTTCGTATTGGCAGAAATGGTGGACATGGGGGAGTGGTTAGTTGTCAGTGTTCAGCATTCCGTAGTGCCAGCCGCTTGCGGCTCCGCCCTCTTTTGTGGCTTCAAAAAAGCCTTCCCGGTCGCGAAAAGCTCCGCTGTGGCTTGGGCATCACGTAGTGGTACCGCGGCGTGCGCAGTTTGCGTGGGTCGATTGTTGTCCAGTTCTTCAGGCGAATCATGTCGTCGTCTACCGGAATGCGTTGGATGTGAAACGCATCGTCGCCGGGAAAGTTGAAACCGCCGTAGGCCGAGCAAACCCCCTCGTAGCCGGCTTCGTAGGCCATGTCGAACGCCGCCCGATTGAGGTTCTTGTGCTGGCCGAAGGGAAACGCGAAGTAACGTACCGGACGGCCCAAGGCCTCTTGCAGATCACGACCGGCGGACACGACCTCGTAGTGCAGTTGTCGCGGGTTGGTCACTTGGCCCAAGTCGGCATGCGTATAGGTGTGGGCGCCGATTTCAATGCCCGCGGCTGCCATCGCGCGAATCTGTTCCAACGAATTGGGCGGCAGAGGATAGCCCCGGGCCACGTCGTGCTTGAAGGGAATGCCGTCGAAGACGTTTTGCGCGGTGACGAAATAGGTACACGGTATGCGTTCTTTGATCAGCAGAGGAATCGCTTGGGCACAATTATCGGCGTAGCCGTCGTCGAAGGTGATGCTCACGCAGGGCCGGTTGTTGAGCCCTCGGCGGATGCGTCGTTGGGCCTCTTCCAACGAGACGATCTCGAAATGGCTCGAGAGCCAGCGGATCTGACGCGCGAAGAGGCGATTCGAGAGGGTCCAGTTGTTCGCCCGATCGTCGGCCACCCGGTGGTAGAACAGCACTATGACCGGCACCCGATCGTCGGCCATTGCCACGCGGTGGTTCCACCATCGCAGCGGGTAGCTGCCATGGTAGTAGACGTTCAGCAGTAGGCGTTTCCAAAGTGGCATCGACTTGGTAGTTGTCCGTTGTCAATTAACAGTAGTCAGTTATCAGTTGATCAGTGGATGGTGCTGCTTGCGGCTTCGCCTTCTCCTGCCTTAATGATCTTTCCCCGACGCAACCAAGTGGCTCTTCATCCACCGTTTTACCCGGCTTCCGGTGAGCCACAGGTTGTGGCGCAGTTGGGCGCTGAGACGGTCGGGGGCGATGCGTAGTTCCAGGCTAGGACGCGACTCGGCCCGCCAGTGAGCCTTGTACGGCTCGTCGCCGCGGAGCAGGTCGTACCAGAGGAAGCCTTGTTGGATACCCCAGCGCAGCATGGCCGCGTGAAGCAATCGGCCCGGTTCGTCGGCGCGTCGGTCGGGATCGATACCGGCTTGGTAGCCGTAAAACACGCCGGCGCCTCTGACACCGTATTCCACGGCGACGGGTGTCCCGTCGAGTTCGAGCCAGCAAAGGGCCAACTGACCACCCAGCAGTAAGGCGGCACTGACCTCGCGGTGGAAGGCCTCGAATCGCGGAGAGGCGAAGCATCCCGGCTCGCCACGGTCTTGCCAACGCTTCTGGTGCAGGTCGATCAGGATAGCGAGGGCTTGGGGGAGGTCTTCCAGCGACTCGACCATCCGTATCCGGACGCGATCGGTGTCGAGCACTCGTCGGCAAAGCCGCCGGATGAGGCTGCGATGATTCTTGGATAGTGTTTTCAGATAGTCGTCCCAAGTGGTAGGCAGGGGGATATGCCAACAGTTGGGACCCGGCCGGCGGTGAACGGAATTACCCCGCTCGACCAACTGGTCGGCCAAAGACAAAACGCTCCGTTCCTGCGCGTCGAAGCCGGTCAGTTCGAGCAGGTCCCAACGGTCGGGGTCGTTGGCATCGGCCAATCCCTTTTCAGTCAGGAAATCGGCTAGCGTGGCAGTCACTTGCTCTTCGGTGCCGGGCACGCAGAGCACGGCCAGGTAATCGGAGCACACTTCGCCCGAACCAAGCCACCGAACGACAAGCCCTTGGCCGGCCGAATAATCGGTGTACCAGGGCGCCAAGCCGACGAGTTGCTCGTCGTTGTCGAAGACGGCCAGTACGTAGAGTTGAGACACGCGACGCGAACCAGTCGGGGCGGCGCCGTAGTGTTTCCACCAAATCGACGACCAGGCCCAACTCCGAAACGGCACGCCGTTCGAGAGGCGGTCCCAATCGTGGGCGTAAGGTTCCAATTCGTCCAAACTGCTGAAGCGATGAACGTGCATGATTTTAGTGTGATAGGAAGTGTTCGTGGCCCAAGCATTGTCTCCCCTCTCCCGCGTCGGGAGAGGGGGTCGGGAGTGAGGGCGGTCTTGGTGGCCGTTTGGATTCTTGTCTTTCAGCTCTTGCGCACAGTGCGCGCCTGTCGGCGACCAACGAAATCGGCCCGTCCACAAGTCGACGTCTCCTATCTGGTTGCGGCCGTACCGCGCCAGGAGATGGCCTTCTTAACTCTCCGTCAGATTCTGGGGGATGCAAATGGGTTGGTGGGCAAAGTAGGAATTTCTCGGTCATGTGTGGTAGAGGGTTTTTACGCCGGGCGTTGTCGGGCCTCAACGCCGTGTTGCGGGAAATCAACACGCGAGATTCGGCACTTTCGAGGGGTTGCCCGTCCCGCACACGACCAAACCCATTGATGCTGAACGACTTCCGGCATATTTGCCGGCGCCGTGCCAACGCTGCCGGCGTCTTGGCATCGGCTTTGCAACCTGGGATGTCCACAACGCTACGGCCGAGGCGAGTAACCCGGCCACCGACCGATCCCAAAGACGGTATCCCGAGGACGCAACGATGACTTCCACCGAAAAGTCCCTTCCCACTCCGAGCGACGTAATCCGCATCCTGGCCAAGAATGTCAAGCTTTGGATGGTGCCGGCCGCGGTGGTCACGGTGCTTGCGGTGGCTTACGCCGTGTTTCGGCCCGACACCTGGGAAGCCACACAAGCCGTGATCGTCCGCAACGAAGCCAGCAACAACGCCATGGGCCCCGGCAAGTTCGGTCAGCCCGAGGAAATGAAGGCCGTCCAGGACACCATCATGGAATTGGCTTACAGCGGTGGCGTGTTGCGAGCCGCGTTGGCCGAGGTTGGACCTCCGGCCAACTACAAGAAGGACCCGGCCGAGTGGCCCACGCTTCGCGACATCGAGGACACCCGGGAAGAGTTGAAGATTACGCCTCCGAAGGGTGCCGAATTCGGCAAGACCGAGGTTTTCTACGTGAGCATTCGTGACAAAAACCGCGATCGGGCGCTGGACCTGAACCGAGCGATCTGCAGTCAACTACAAACTCGATACCAGAAAGTCCGCGACAGCAAGGCCCAAAGCATGATCGACGAGCTGAGCAAGACGGTCGATCTGGCCAAGAACGATTTGACCGAAGCGACCGGGCGTTTGAGCAAGGTTGAAAAGGGTGTGGGTGCCGATCTGGCCGAACTCCGCATGCTCCACGACACGTCGGCGGGCGACGGTGCGCTGCGTCGTACGGCCACTGAAATTCGTAACGAACTGCGAAAGGTCAGCGACGACCAACAGACCAATCGTCGGCTGCTGAGCCTGTTGGAGGAGGCCCAGGAAGATCCCGGGCAGTTGCTGGCTGCCCCGAATCGGCTTCTCGAATCGCAGCCGGCCCTGCGACGCCTTAAGGAGGGTTTGGTCGATGCCGAACTGAAAACCGCTTCGATCAAGGGAACTATGGCTGCCGAGCATCCGCTGGTGAAAGCCGCCGTGGCTGCCGAAGAGGAAGTCGGACGCCATCTTCACGAAGAACTGGCCATCGCCCGCCGTGGTGTGAAGGCCGATCTGTCCGTCAACGCCGACCGCGAAGCCAAACTCCGAGAGCAACTGGCCGAAGTTAACGATCGACTCGCCAGGCTGGCCGAAGTGCGTGCGACCTACTCGAACCTGGTGGCCGAAAACCAGAATCGGATGAACCTGGTCGAGCAGGCCGAGCAAAACCTGGCCGAAGCCCGAGCGACTCACGCCAGTGCCAAAGCTACGAGCCTGATCAGTCGGATCGACAATCCCGAGACGGGCAGCAAGCCGGTTGGCCCCAGCCGAGCCGTGATCGTGCTGATCGGCATGGTCGGTGGGCTTCTGGTGGGCTTCGGTGTGGTGTTCCTGACCGTGCAGCCGGCACAGCCGACACAACCGGCCTACGACATGCTTGGCTCGGTCGTGGTTGGCAACGTCATGGTCGGCAATACCGAGTCGACATCGAAAGCCGTTTCGTCGCAAGTCTCCACCATCAGCAGCAACGGCAGTCTATCCTTCAAAGAGGCGCTTAAGAAGATCCACTTCGCCAGCCACGTGTGAGATGAGTGCAACGTAGGGTCGTGGTCGCTGAAGCGACCACGCCTTGATAAGGAACGTCCGCTGCCATGCCCACGAGAAACGTGGGCATGTTGCAGTGGGGCGATAGCGATTGCCGCCGAGCGATCTCCCGGGGCTGACGCAAAGCGTCCGACCTTGGGTTCCCACGCAAAGCGTGGGAACCAGGAAAAATTCCCAGTTTCCAGTCCCTAACCCCTTACCCCCGCAAATGACCGCCATCATCGCCATCGCTGCCATTGCTGGGTTTATCTGGGGCACGTTGTTCATGCTTCGGGGATCGGTCGTTGCCGGTTGTCTGGGGTTTCTGTTGACGGCCGTTTGTTTGGGCCACCACTTCGCCAGCTTCGACATGGGCCCGATCCCGCTGACGATCGATCGGGTGTTGCTGTTGGTGCTGCTGGCTACGTATCTGGTGCAACGACGTTTCGGACGCACCGATCCCAAGCCGGTTTGTTGGGCCGACGGCCTGGTCGTTGCCTTTTTGGGGGTGTTGGTCTTCAGCGGGTTTTATGGCGGGTGGTTTGCCAGTGCGGCAGCGCCCGGCAATAAGTACGATCCGATCTTCCGCCTAGTTGCCGGCTACACGATTCCCGTAATGCTCTACTGGATGGCTCGGCAGGCGTCGGTCGGACGGCGCGAAGTGGCCATGGCCCAGGGCTTTTTGGCCGTTCTGGGTGTATACCTGGCGACCACCGGCATACTAGAAATCACCGGGCAGTGGTGGGCCGTCTTCCCGAAGTACATCGCCGATCCCACGGTGGGCATTCACTTCGGCCGTGCTCGCGGGCCGATGTGTCATTCGGTGAGCTACGGCCTTTACATGGGCATCTGTACGCTGGCTCTTTGGCTCTGGCAGTGGCGTTTCGGACGCGTAGGCCGGTTGGTAATCTTCTGTCTGATGCCCCTGATGCTGGCCGCTATCTACTACAGCTACACCCGTAGCGTTTGGATGGGTACCGGGTTGGGGCTTGTCGTTGCCCTGGGGCTGACTTTACGCGGCGCGTGGCGACCGCTGGTGGTCAGCTCGATGGTGGCCGGTGCCCTGTTGGTCGGCATCGCCAAGATGGATAGCCTGAAGAGTTTCGACCGCGAGCAATCCGCCGAAGACACGGGCAAAAGCGTCGACTTGCGTGGGGCGTTCGCTTACATCTCCTGGCAGATGTTCCTCGACCGGCCGATGCTGGGCGTGGGCTTTGGACAGTTTCCCGAGAAGAAGCTGCCGTATCTGACCGATCGTGGCACGTCGCTGAATCTGGAAGCCACCCGGCCGTTTGTACACCACAACATGTTCCTGAGCATCCTCACCGAAACCGGTTTGATCGGTTTTGCGGTTTATCTGGGCGTCCTGAGTGCGTGGGGGTGGAACTGCTACAAGATCTGTCGCCACGACGACACGCCCGATTGGGCCAAGTCGCAGGCGGTGCTGATGCTTGGCGCGTTGGCCGTGTACATTCCCCAAGTGGCGTTCCACGAGCTGAGCTACTCGACAGTCGACAATGTCCTGATCTTCTTCCTGGCTGGACTGACGATGAGCTTGCGGCCGCTGGCCGGATTGGACGTTGCCACAACGAGCGAACCGACCACGGTTGCGGTGGCGAGTCCCGCGTTGAGCCCACGGTGAGTGCCGATTCAACTTGCCGTGAACACACGGTGCGATAGAACACTGTGTCGTTTCGTTTTTTCACACCCCGCGGTGTTTTCCCTCGACTTCGTGTTGCCTTTCGGCATCGTTCGGATGTTGTCGCCCTGGCTCTGGGTGGCCGCCGCCGTGCGTGACGGGCACATAAGTCCCGTTCTCGCTTGCAGTTGCTCTGCCAGATCACCTGTTGCCGTGGGTAGTTTTTGCTATCGGCGCGCGGTTTGCTTTTCATTCGGCGGTAGGGCAAACGACGGACATACCACCGAACGAGAGGAAAAGTCACGATGGTAACCGGCTACAAGCAAACGACGGCAACTCTTGAACAACCGCAATTCGGTATGGACGGTCACAAGGCTGGCACGGCAGTTCTCCCGCGACCCGTCGACGCCACGCGACCGAATACAGCAAGTCACAATGCCCCCACTCGACGCCGTCGGGTTCGTGCGATCTCTCGTCCCACCGTTTCGCTGGCCGCCAAGAACCTCAAAGCTGGCAAGCCGATCGTCGCTCCGGCGGGCAATGCGACGACTGCGTATCGTGTAGCCAAACGCCTGCTCGATATCTTGGGCACACTGGCATTACTGAGCGTGCTGGGGCCGGTGATGTTGGTCGTTTTCCTTGTGTTGATGGTTACCACACGCGGCAAACCATTGTATTTCCAACGTCGCGCCGGTTACCTGGGCCGTTCTTTCTGGATGCCCAAATTTCGCACGATGGTCGTCAACGCCGACCAACTGAAGCACGAGGTGAAGAACGAGAAGGACGGCCCGATTTTCAAAAACCGTCGCGATCCCCGCATTACCCGAATTGGCCGCATTCTCCGTAAAACCAGTCTCGACGAAACGCCCCAATTGTTCAACGTGCTTTTCGGTCAGATGGCGCTGGTGGGACCGCGACCGTTGCCGGTGGCCGAAGTGGCTCGTTTCAAGGCGTGGCACCGTCGCCGGTTGCAGGTTATGCCTGGGCTGACGTGCCTGTGGCAGGTCAGCGGTCGTAGCGAAATTGGCTTCGAAGATTGGTGCCGTATGGACATTTGGTACGTCCAGCGACAAAGCCTGACGACCGATTTTATGCTACTGTTGCGCACACCCCTAACGGTGGTCACCGGTCGCGGGGCGTATTGATGAGAAGCGAGGACGCGACGCCGCAAGCGGCCCTGGAAACTGACTACGAATAACTGACAACCAATCACTCTCCAAATGCCCGATACTGATTTCTTCAATTCGCCGGCATTGGATGCGCCCTTGGTGGTTGCGCCGGTGTTGGTTCCAACGCCGGAAATTCAGTCGCCGCAGCCACCCGCGCTGCCGGACGAAGAAGTCGCGATTCTCGGTGTTCGGATCGCGAACATCACCCGAGCCAGGGCCATCGAGCTGATCGAGCAGAAGATTCTCGCCGACGAAGGCAAGACGCACAGCATCTATTTCGTCAACGCCCACACGCTCAACCTGGCGACGGCCGATCGGGCGTATCGTCGCGTGCTTAACTCGGCCGACTACGTATTCGGCGATGGGACGGGCGTACGCTGGGCCGCACGACTCGGCGGCATTCGCATGCAGGCGAATCTCGTGGGAACCGATCTGGTGCCGGCGTTGTTCGAGGCAACCGCGGGCAAGGACTATCGCTATTTCATGCTGGGCGCCGACGAGGCCACCGTAACCCGCGCCGCTGCCGTGGCTCGCGAGAAGTGGCCCGGCTGGGTGCAGGCCGGCTATCACCACGGTTACCTCAGCAATGCGGCAACGACCGAGCGTGCCATCGAACAGATCAACGCGAGTCGGCCCGACGTGCTGCTGGTGGGCATGGGCAATCCGCGGCAGGAACGCTGGATTGCCGAGCATCGCGAGGCGCTTCGTGTGCCGGTTTGCCTGGGAATCGGGGGCCTCTACGACTATTGGGCCGAGAACGTCTCTCGGGCACCAGACTGGTTGCGACGCGCCGGCCACGAGTGGCTCTGGCGACTTTGGCAGCAACCACGTGACAAGGCCCATCGCTATTTGGTTGGCAATCCGCTGTTTCTCGCGCGGATTGTGGCAGAGCGTCTGCGGCAGGGCGTGCGATTGGATGACGCCTGATTGGGCCGGCGAAGCCGCGAGCGGCAGCTTTGCTGCGATCTTCCCACAATCCACCATTCTCAGGCCACTATCCACTGTCCACTCCCTCCGCTAAAATCGCCGTATGAACGCGATTTGTTTGGTTATCGACCGCTGGAACGCGGGCCATCTGGGAGCTTACGGGAATACGTGGATCGATACGCCCTCGCTGGACCGGTTGGCCTGCCAGTCGTTTGTGTTTGATCGGGCGTTGATCGACAGCCCTTCGCTTGAACGCTTGTATCGTTCGTATTGGCACGGTTGGCACGCCATGGCTCCCGAGTTGCCCAGCGAGCACCCGTCCCTAGCCGGGTTGCTGCGCGACAAGGGCATCCGCACCGTGTTGGTCACCGACGATCGCACGGTGGCCGCGCAACCGGTGGTGGGCGATTTCGACGAAGTCATCGACATCGATCCTCCCTGGGAGTTCGCCGTAGCGGAGCAACTCGAACAGACGCATCTCGCGCAGTGTTTCGTGCAAGTAATCGAGTGGCTCGAATCGGTCCGCCAGCCATTCTTCGTCTGGTGTCATCTTGCCAGCTTGGGAACGCTTTGGGATGCGCCGATGGAGTTTCGCCGGAAGTACTGGGAAGAGGGCGATCCCGAACTGTCGGCCCGGGGCGAGGTACCCAATCTGATGTTGGCCGAAGATGCCGACCCCGATCAGGCCTTGGCGTATACCCAGGCCTACGCCGGGCAGGTATCGTTGCTGGATACCTGCTGCGGGGCTTTGCTCGAGTTTCTCGACGGGGCTTCCGCCGGCCTGGAAACGCTGCTGGTGCTTACCGGTTCGCGCGGGTTCCCGCTGGGCGAGCATCGCCGCGTCGGCGCCTGCGACGCCGCGTTGTATAGCGAATTGGTTCACGTGCCGTTGTTGTTGCGCACGCCCGACCTCGAAGGCGCGGCCGCCCGGAGCCGTATGCTTGTCGAGCCGGCCGATCTTTGGGCGACTCTCCTGAACTACTATGGAATCGACTCCGTCGCGTCGACGCCCACGGCCGTCAATCTATTGTCCCTGTTACGCACCCCAGAGACTTTTCTGCGAGATCGGGTGTGTGTTGCCGGATTGGGCGACGAGAAGGCTATTGGCACGCCGGCCTGGTACCTGGCCAACCCATCGCAGTCCGGCCTCCAACAGCCGGCGCTGTTCGCCAAGCCCGACGACCGTTGGGAGGTGAACAACGTGGCCGACCGCTGCCCGGAGGTCGTTGAATGCCTGCAAGACGCGCTGCTGCAATTCGATCAGGCGCTCCGCTCAGGTTCGACACGCGATCTGCCACCGCTTAGCGACGTGCTGCTGCATGGGTTGGAGTGAGCCGAAAGCGGAAAGCAGAAAGCGGAGAGCGGAAGGAGTCGCTTGGCCGTTCGTCCCCGGTAGATGCAGTCGTTTCGACTGATCTACTGAGCAACCACTCGACGAGGCTGTTCAGCACGACCATTCAAAACGGGAATCCAGCCGCCTTCAGCTTCCCGCTCTCCGCTTTCCGCTTTTGGACAAGCCAGACCCTGGTTTGTGTATTTTTGCTAACTTTCCTGGGTTGCTAGTTCGGGATGGGGGTGCGCTCGGGTATTTGCCCCGACAATCGTGTCGATCCGGCCTAGCCGGGTGGTATTGGTTCTCGCTATAATCCCCCGCTCGATACTCGAAGCCGACGGATTTCGCTTTTACCACCCAGCCACACCAAGCGGACAATGGCCCCAGGGCCACGAGGGTATCGATGGATATGTTCGTTTGGTGTGATACCACCTAGCACTTACTGGACCGACGATGATCGGACAGGGAGGTCCGACAACATCGCTTCGGGTGTCGTCCGCGACTGCGTGGCTTCACGCGGTTAGGCGCGGCCGCTGGTGCGCGCCGATGCTGGGGCTCGTGCTCAGTGTGCTGCTGGGTAGCGCTACGACCTCTTCAGTCTTCGCCCAACGAATTCGCATTGCCTTCGGCGGTGGACAGGCACGGCTCTGGGACGGCTCGGTGACCGTGTCGCGGGGAACGCTCAGCGACCCGAGACCGTTGGGAATCGAGGCCGATGAGCCGGGTTCGATGTGGGTCGACGACGCCTCGGATACGGGCGGTAGCCAGCTTCTCATCCGCCAGCGAAGCGCCCGAAGCTACGACGCCGTCGAAGTGGAAGTAAACGCCCCGGCCGACAGCCAACTGCAGATTCGCCTAGTGCCGGCCGATGAACCGGATCGCGCGGTGGAACTGGACATACCACTCCAAGAGTTGTTCGACGGCTATGTCGATAAGCCGCTGGATTCTCGGGGCAATCGCTTGTTGATCCATCGCGCACCGGGCGACAGTCTGGCCGTGCGTTTTGCGCGGGACTCGCTCGTGTTTGCACCGGAGGAAGAATTCGCGCTTCACGTGCAGCCGCGGTTGCTGAAGGTTAAACCGGGTACGAAGCTGAATATCGACGTTAAGCTGTTGAGCTTGGACGACGGCCGGGAGTTGATGAGTTCGTCGCACCAGGCAACGGCTGCCGATGGGGTGGAGATTCCGCTGAACATCACGCTGCCCTCGACCGAGGGTGTGTTCGACCTGGCGATCGTCGTGAACAATCCGAGTCAGCTCGGATTGCCTGATGCTTTGCGTCAGCCGTTGCGTCCGTTGAATCTCAAACGGCCGATCGCCGAACGCCGCCTTCAATTGGTGGTGGTCGGCGAAAACGCGGTGGCACGCTCGGCCAGGGCGAGCCAGTTGCAGCCGGTCGTGGAGATCGACCCGGCCAGCCCACGGTGGAAAGAGAAGCTGGGATTAGACAAACTCCCGCAATTTCCCAAACTGGGGCAACTGCTGAAGGTTCCCAGGGAGCCGTTTGGCAATGGCATGACCAGTGTCCGGACGCACACCTTGGGCGAACTCGTACAGTTGAATCCCAACGCCCAGTCGCCCGACGTCAGTTGGCAGGCCTACCCCTTGCCGATCGACGCGCCGGGCAAACCGCACGTGCTCGAAGTGGAATATCCCAGCGACGTTCAACAGACGCTAGCCATTAGCGTTTTGGAGCCCAATGTTGCGGGCGGGTTGATGCCAATCGGTCTCGACTCGGGGGTCGACAATCAGATGACGTCGACCGTTGCGGAGCAGTCGCCGCGGTGGTTGCGGCATCGAATCGTGTTTTGGCCTCGTACCGAACAACCGATGGTTTTGCTGGCCAATCGTGGCGACCAGGCACCGGCCGTGTTTGGGAAGATTCGTGTGCTGGCCGGTTGGGAGCACCTGCCGGCCGCTTCATCGAAAGCCCCGGACAGCCAAGGGCGTTTGGTTGCCGCCTACTTCGACCGTCCGCTGTTTCCCGAGAACTTTGGGGCTGACGGTTCGGCCGGCGCCTGGGTGGGACGCAGCCTAGACGATTGGCGAACCTTTCATCAGGGCGGATCCCGGCTGGTCGAGTATCTGCACTATACCGGCTACAACGGGGCCATGCTGACCGTGTTGGCCGATGGCAGCGCGATTTACCCGAGTGAAGTCGTGCAGCCCACGCCGCGTCACGATACGGGCGCCTTTCTCACGCTGGGGCAGGACCCGATCCGTAAGGATGTGTTGGAAATGCTCTTTCGGCTGTTCGATCGGGAGAAGCTTCGATTGGTGCCGACACTCCAGTTTGCGGCGCCGCTGCCCGAGCTCGAAGTGATTCGCCGTCAGCATGGCGCCGAGGCCGACGGTATTGAGTGGGTCGGACCGGAGGGGAAGACGTGGTGCCAGGTCAATCCGACACGTCGTGGATTGGCGCCCTACTACAATGTGCTGCATCCTCGCGTTCAGGAGGCAATGCTTACGGTCGTGCGGGAGGTGGCAAGTCGATACGCCCATCACCCGTCGTTTGCCGGGCTGGCGATTCAGCTTTCTGCCGACGGCTACGCCATTTTGCCGGGAGCCGGTTGGGGGATGGACGACCAAACGGTTGCCCAATTCGCGCACGAATACCATCTCGATTTGCCGAAGGAGGGCCCCAAGCGATTCGCGCAACGCGCGGCTCTGCTCGACGGCGAGTATCGCCAAGCGTGGCTTCAGTGGCGGGCGACCGAGTTGGCGCGGTTTTATCGTCAGGTACGCGAGGAGCTGAACCGGGCGCGGGATGGAGCCCCACTCTATCTGGCCGGCGTTCGGGCCTTGGGTGGGCACGAGTCGCAGAGCCGTTTGCGGCCGGCCTTGAGACGCCGGTCGACGATTGCCGAGGCCCTGCTTGAGGTGGGGGTCGACGCTCGCCACTATCAAGGTATACCCAACCTGGTCCTGTTGCGGCCGGAAACGGTGGTGTCTTCGGCCGACTTGGCCGCCTTGGCGGCCAGCTTGGAAGTACAGCAGATGCCCGATGTCGACGAGTACTTCCGACGTTTGCCCGTCACGGGAAGCTTGTTCTATCATCCCCCGCAGCAAACGCGAGTGCGCTCGTTCGACGAGGTCAGTCCTTTCAAGCCCAGCTATACCGAACTGGTCAGCCAGGTGTCGCCCTCGAGCAGCGAGAATCGTCGGCGGTTTGTCCACAGCGTCGCTTCACTGGATTCGCAGGTGATGCTCGATGGCGGCTGGCTACTGCCCTTGGGCCAGGAAGATGAATTGCGCACGATCATAACGGCCTATCGGAGCCTGCCGGCGAAGCGTTTTCAGGATATCGAGGAAAACAACCAACGCCCGTCTACTCAACCGGTGACTTTTCGCTATGTCACCTCGGGCGGTCAGACCTATGTATACGCCGTGAACGATGCCCCGTTTGCCGTGAGGGCACAGGTACGCATGGCGGCTGCTCCGGGCACCCGGCTGGAAGAACTTACCGGCCAGCGCCAGGTTGCTCCCTTGTGGCGCGACGTCAACGGCACGTCCTGGACTGTTGACCTGGAACCTTACGACCTTGTGGCCGTGCGTCTTTCGCAGCCGGGAGTCCATCTTGTGCGACCCCAAGTGACCTTGCCCGGGGCGGTTCAAGAGGTGCTCAACAAGCGAATTCGGGAATTGGGTACCCGAGCGGCCATGCTTCGCAATGCCCCGCCGGTGCTCACCGTGTTGAGCAATCCCAGTTTTGAGCGGACGCCGGTTGACGACCGCGAGTTGCCCGAGTGGGCCATTACCCAACGTGCGGGCGTGCAGGTGGTCGTGGATCGCCAAGTCAAACGTAGCGGTGAAGCCTCGGCCCGAATCAAAAGTACCGGCCCGGTCGCCTGTCTGGTAAGCCGGCCATTCACACCGCCAGCCACCGGACGACTGTCGATGTCGGTGTGGCTTCGCGTGGCCGACGCGAAGAAACAGCCGCCGCTTTATCTGGCCATCGAGGGGCGGCTGGCCGACAAGACCTACTATCGTTTCGCACCCGTCGGCGGCATGCCAAACGGCGCTGCCGGCGCCGTGCCACTCGGCACGCAATGGGCCGAGTACGTGTTCCAGGTCGACGATCTTCCGCTGGAGGGGCTCAGCCAATTGTCGGTACGTTTCGACATGATGGGCGAGGGCGAGGTCTGGGTCGACGACGTCCAGCTCTCTGAACTTCGCTTCACTCATAACGAAGTGACCGAGCTGACCAAGCTGATTACCTTGGCACATGTTACGCTGCAAAAAGGCCAAGTGACCGATTGCATGCGTTTGCTCGACGGTTACTGGCCGCGATTCCTGGAAACGCACGTGCCCTTGCGGATGGACAACACGCCAATGGTCGGCACCCGTCGCGATCTAGCGCCGGCCGCCGAAACCGACACCCCGTCGCGCACCGGCTTCTTCGACCGCGTGCGCGGCCTGTTGCCGAAGAAGCTTTGGTAGCAAGTCGGCCAACCATGTAGGCTATGCTTCAGCATGGCACGGCAGGGCCGCCATTAAATAGTGCTAAAGCACCTATGCGAGAAACCGCTCCCGTTGGTCGCTTGCTTTGTGGAGGTTGCCTCAATCTTGGAGTCCATCGATTCCGTGGTTGATTGTGGAACACTTCGTTGTGTTCTGTTCCGGAAGCCGGGCTCCCGTTGGTCGCCCTCGTTCCACAAGCAATGCAGGACCCCATAATGGTATGGCTCTCCCCCGCCTCTCACGCCGTCTTTTCGTAACCTACGCTTACATGAGTCTGCCGGACTCTCATGAGGTTCGGTTGTAGCGGATGTTCCTGGTTTTCCGCTCAAGTAACATTCAGGTAGGGGCTGAGTGAAAACACGATGGCGTTCTCGTTTCCCGTTTTTATCGTCGTTCTCCTGATGGGGATTGTGCAGTTGGCCGTGGGCGTGGTGTTCGGTCGTTATCTGCCGCCGATCCGGTCGCGTCGTCGATCGCAGGCCGAAGGCGATGCCGAGCACGGTAAGCTCCACGACTTCGCCCGCCGGCTCTTCGATCTCGGCGCGTCGATGGCCGAAGATGTCGGCCGTCACCGTAGCGAGATTAATCAGGTCCACCAAAATCTGAAGTCGGCCAATCTGAAGTCGGCGGCAGCGGCTGATAACCATTCTGGGAAAGATGTTCCGCCTGGCGACGGGCAGATCACCGAACTCGTGTTGGAATCGGTCGCCCGAATTATTGAAGTCAACGAACGCCTGCAAGAACGCCTGGAAGCGGCCGAAGACCGCTTGCAGAAACAAACCGAGCAGATCAAGGCCCAGTTTGCCGAGGCGCGGACCGATCCGTTGACCGGACTGTCCAACCGCCGAGCGTTCGACGATGCGCTCACACGCCAGTTGGCCGAATGGCGACGCAAACGTTCCATCTTCTGCTTGTGCCTGATTGATGTCGACCGCTTTAAAAACCTCAACGACGAGTATGGCCATCCGGCGGGCGATCAGGTGCTGCAAACCCTTGCCGAAGTGCTCAAACAGACGGTCCGTGAGATGGACACCATCGCCCGAATCGGCGGCGAGGAGTTTGCCGTGCTATTGCCCAGCACCAACGCGGTCGATGCCTGTCGGGCGGTCGAGCGAATGCGCGTGGCCGTAGCCGACGAAGACTTCTCGTTCGACGAACGGGCAATGCAGGTGACCATTAGTCTAGGGCTAACGTCCGTCGCCACCGACGATAAGGCCATTACGTTGGTGAAACGCTCGGATGAAGCTCTCTACAAGGCCAAGCAGAATGGCCGCAACTGCGGCTACTTCCACGACGGCCAAATCTGCCGGCGCATTGCGATGCACGACGCCGGAGTCGACCTGGAAATGGCCGACGGAAGTGTCGAACCGCTTTCCGACGAAGCCTCCGCCGGCGAATCGACCGGCCAAGTCGAAATGGCCGCACTGTGCAACAGTCTCCGCTCGCGGGTCGACGAACTGTCTCGTGACGAGGAGCGATGATTAGGGTAGTTGCAGGACGTCGGGTGCCATGCCCACGCTTGCGTGGGCATGCTTCCTTGAGAAAGTCTCAAGGCCCAAACCTCGATGACCAATGAAGTCCCAATCTCCCAATCCCAAGCAACCTGGATCCACGCCGCCGGGCTAGTTCAACCTTGGGCATTCACTCTGAACGAACATGCCCACGCAAGCGTGGGCATGGCACCCGTGTGCGACAGCACTCGTCTCTAGCCCCTATTGCCCTCGTTTGCCGACGAAATAGGAAAACCCGCCGAGGTCCAGCGACAGTCCCTCGGGCGTTGCCGTTGCATTGCCTTCGGCCAAAAGATTCCGGTACGTAGCCGTCGTCTTTTCCGGAAGCGTTAGCTGAACCTTCAGCGGACGGTTCGACAGGTTGACCACGGAAACGATCTCTTCCTTATCGGTGCGCCGCAGAAAGGCGACAACGCAGTCTGCCTGGTCGTTTTCCAGCCAAATGACTTCACCGCTGGTCAACGCCGCTTCGTCGCGGCGCATCCGGCAAAGTTTCTGGTAGAACGCCCTTTTGGCCTGGCCCTTAGGCAATCCGCCCGCTTCCCAGTTGACGGGCCAGTGATGGTAGAGATCCTGAGGTGTCGTGTCGCCGATTTCCTGGCCGTTGTACAAAAACGGCATGCCGTCCATCGTGAAGTTCAACACCGACGCTGCTTGCGCACCCCGCTCACCGAATAAGGTAGTGGAACGATAAATATCGTGGTTGTCGACGTAGCGGATGAATCGCGCACCGCGTGGAAACGTCTTGTGGCGTGTTTCCCACAGCTTCTGCAACGCCGTGGCCGGTTTGTCTTTGGTGAGAACGGCTTGAAGCACACCATACCAACCGAAACCGTAATTAACATCGAATGCCTTCACCTGGTCGGCCGCGCGAAGGCCCTCGGACAGGACAATCAACTCGGGCTGGATCGGTTCGAGCCTTTCGCGGGCTTCTTCCCAGAAATCCAACGGCACGGCTCCCGACACATCGCATCGGAAACCGTCGACGTTGCAGTCTTTTACCCAATGGACCATGTTAGCCAGCAAGTACTCGCGGAGTTCGGGGTTGCTGAGATTCAACCGCAGGAAGTTCCATTGATTGAGCTTCGGTTTGCTCTCGGCATCCAACTGGTAGAACTCCGGATGCTCCAACAGCACACAGTTTGGCCCGGTGTGGTGAAAGGCGATGTCCATCAATACCTTCAGGCCATGCTTATGGGCCGTGGCGACGAAATTCTTCAGATCGGCTTCGGTGCCGTATTCGGGATCGACCTGACCGAAATCCTTCACGCGGTACGGATTCCGCGGATCAGCGTTCGGCGACTTCTGTTGACGTGGGCTCCAGTATTCAGGTCGCGGATCGTCGTCTTGAAGTTGGATGGGGCTTAGGTAGAGGACCGTCGCCCCGAGATCGGCAACATCGGGCAGCCGCTTGGCAGCCGCCGCGAGCGTGCCCTCGGGAGTGAACGTACGCAGCCAAATCTGGTACATGACGCCGTGCGTCAGGCACTTGGGCGAAGGTCGGGCGTCCTGCGTGGCAGCGCTCGGCTTTTCGGCGCCAATGGCCGTAGTCGAGGCCAAGAGTAACAAGACCGAAAGCAAACCGGCCGTGCCGAGCTGGAATGTCGACTGACGCACCGTATCCAACAGGCGATGGCGGCAGGGGCGCATCGTTGTCATCATGGCATTTCTCCCAGAGGTTCAAGACAGCTTCAATTCAACGGCGTGACAACCGGCACGGTTCCATTGTGAGCAGTTCGATTCCCGGGATGCAAACGGAAAAGACGGTAACATGTGACATGTTTCCTGCACTATTTGTCGCCGCGGCAACGGGTGCCGCGGGCAGCTTTTATGCCCGTGCCGGCACTGGCTGACAAGCAGCCAGTGACACCCAACCTGCCAATACCATCTTCTCAGTGCCCTCCGTGGCTCCGTGGCTCATTGGTTGTGAGAAACCCAGGCTAATCCTGCGGCTCGCCGAGTTCGTGCAGCAACTCCAGCGTGTAGATGCCCGTGTCGTGCCCGTCGCTGAAACGGATGGCGTAGGCGTAGTTGCCGACCGGGATCATCTGCGCGATGGTCACCTCCAAATCCAGCGCGGGCGGATCGCTACGGCAAGTCGCACACGGACAGGCTTGACGCAACGCGTTGACGTCATACTGTCGGGTCGAGCCGTCCGACCAGTCGATCACGAGCGTATTCTGGTTGGACAGTGAGAGATTGGTGGGCGTAGCCGACATGAATAGATACCTCCTTGACCTGAAAAAACCAAGCCTTCTCGTTCCCGCGATGCAGCGCGGGAATCAGGGGAAAGGAAATGCTCAGCGATCTGCCGTTCCAAAACCACCCCCGCCCGGCGTTTCGATGATTAACTCGTCGCCGGCCTCGGCAACAAACTGAGTTTGGCCGGGCAGTTCCTCCGTGGTGCCGTCGTGGCGCAACAGCACGTTGCGCCCGAGTTGGCCGGGCTGGCCGCCATCGAGGCCAAACGGCGGATACGGTCCGCGGCGCTGGGCGAGGATCGACACCTTCAGCGGTCGCAAGAACTCCAGCCGACGCACGGCGCCGTCGCCACCAGGATATTTGCCTGAGCCGCCGGAGCCGCGACGGATACGGAACTCGCGCACGCGAACGGGAAAACGTTGTTCGAGCACTTCAGCGTCGGTCAGTCGGGTGTTGGTCATGTGGGTATGAACGGCGTCGGCACCGGCGCTGTTGGCCGTGGCCCCGGCACCGCCGCAGATCGTTTCGTAGTATCCGAACGACTCGTCGCCGAACAATACGTTGTTCATCGTTCCTTGGCTGGCGGCGGCGACTTGCAGGGCGCCGAAGATCACATCGACCACACGCTGCGAGGTCTCCACGTTGCCGCCCACCACGGCCGCGCAGTCTTCCGGTCGCTCGCGGCGCGGCGGGTTGAGCATACACTCGGGCAACACGATGCGAACCGGAGCCAATACGCCCTGGTTCAGCGGAATGTCTTCGTCGATCAGGCACCGCAGGCAGTACATGACGGCCGCGCTGACGATCGCCCGATTGGCATTGAGATTGCCCGAGACGACCGGCCCCGTGCCGGTGAAATCGAACGTGGCCCGATCACCGTCGATGGTAATCGTTGCCGCAATCGGCGAGCCGTCGTCTATGTGGTCCACGAAGCGGTGTTCGCCGTCGGGCATTCGGGCAAGGGCCATGCGCATTTTGCGTTCGGCGGCCGCCTGGATGTGGTCCATGTAGGCCTCGACGACCGGCAACGTATAACGCTCGATCAGTCGGCCCAGGTCGCGAACGCCGTAGTTGTTGGCGGCCGCCTGGGCGGTAATGTCGGCCAGGTTGTCGTCGACCGAACGCGTCGGATAGCGGCCGGCGAGCAGAAGTGCGCGAAGCTCGTCGATCCGCGACCGCCCGGCGTCGACCAGTTTGAAATTGCCGATCAACACACCCTCTTCGGCCAAGTTTGTCGAGAACGGCGGCATCGAGCCGGGTGTGATCCCGCCAATCTCGGCATGGTGTGCCCGCGACGCGGTGAAGAACAATAGCCGGCCCGAGGTCAGGTCATGCACGGGCGTGACCACGGTTACGTCGGGCAAATGGGCGCCGCCGCGGTAAGGGTCGTTGGTCACGAAGACGTCGCCCGAGCGGATCGTCGGATTCTCGGCCACCACGGTGCGAACCGTTTCGCTCATCGCGCCGAGGTGGACCGGGATGTGTGGGGCGTTGACCACCAAATCGCCGGTGGCCGTGAAGATGGCACAACTAAAGTCGAGCCGCTCTTTTACGTTCACGCTGCTCGAAGTGTTTCGCAGCGTGATGCCCATCTGCTCGGCGATGCCGGCGAACTGGTTGTTGAAGATTTCGAGCATCACCGGGTCGGGGTCGGTAATCTCTGCTGCCGTCACGCCTGGCTCGTGGTGTTGCGACGAACGGTCGGCGTTTTCCGGCGTGTGTGTCAACAGCAACTCGCCTCGCGGCAGCACTTCGGCACTCCAGCCGGGGTCGATCACCGTGGTCGAATTCGGTTCGCACACGATGGCCGGACCGACGAGCGTATGTCCAGGCTGCAAATCCTCGCGTAAGTAGACCTGCGTGTCGTGCGGTGTCGCGTCGAACCATGTGGTGACTGTATGTCGCGGTTCGGCAGGCGTTGTGGCAGCAGGCATAGACTCAACCACGTCGGCCGCCGCTCGACCCAATACTTCCACCCGGGCGGCGACGATTTCCAACGGGCGACCTTCGTAACGATAACCGTAAAGCCGCTCGTGCTCGGCCGTGTAGGCGTCCGCGTAGGTTCCCTGCTCGGGAGCGGGAATCGTGAGATAAGCGTCGACACCACGGTAACGCAGGTCCAACGAGCGGTGAACCTCGATTCGCTCCGCTGCAACATCTTCGGCGAGGATCTCCTGTCGTGCGTCGGCGGCCAGCGTCTCGAACCGATCCGACAACGCGGCAACGGCTTCTTCGCTGTAAGGCGTGTAAACCCCAGCGGCCCGATGACGAACGACGTCGGCCAGACCTATCCCGTAGGCACTCAGAATGCCGGCGTCCGGGTGGTTTAGCACGCGACGGATGCTCAATTCCCTTGCCACCGCACAGGCGTGCTGTGCTGCCGCACCGCCGAAGCACACCAGCACGTAGTCGCGGGGATCGTAGCCCTTGGCAATCGAGATCGACCGGATGGCTTGGGCCATGTTGGCGTTGGCCACGCGCAACAGACCGTCGGCCAGTTGGTGTAGTGTGTACCGCGTGCCGGTTGCTTGGCCGACTTCGTTGCGCAACGCCGTCAACCGCCGCTCGACAGCCTCATGGTCCAGAGGGAACGGAAATCGTTCGGGCAAGATCTTGCCGAGGTAGAAGTTCAGATCGGTCACCGCTAGCGGACCGCCACGACCGTAGCAGGCCGGTCCGGGATCGGCACCGGCGCTTTGGGGGCCAACGGCCAGTTTTACGCCGTCGAAATGGCAGATCGACCCGCCGCCGGCCGCCACCGTTTCGATGGCCATCATCGGGGCAACCACTCGCACGCCGGCCTTTTCGGTCTCGTATTCCAACTCGTAACGGCCGTCGAAACGCGATACGTCGGTGCTGGTACCGCCCATGTCGAAACCGATCGCCCGATCGAACCCGGCCGCTTGCGCGACGTGCGAAAATCCCACGACTCCGCCGGCCGGTCCGGAGAGGATGCTATCCTTGCCGACGAACCGTTCGGCGTCGACCAGCCCGCCGGCGGAGGTGAGAATCTGCAACCGGCTATCGCCCAGCGAGTTGCGGAGCTTCTGCACGTACGCCCGAAGGACGGGATTTAGGTAGGCATCGACCACGGTGGTATCGCCCCGGGCGACGATCTTGATCAACGGCGCCACGCGGTGCGAAAGGCTGATCTCTTCGAATCCGGCCGCTCGGGCTGCTGCGGCGATTTGCAGCTCGTGATCGGCGAAGGCGTAGGCATTTAACAGGCACACAGCCAACGATTCGATGCCCTGTTCTATCAACGAGCGGAACTGGCCGACGAGCGGCTTGGGATCGAGCGGCACGAGGACCCGGCCGTCGGACGTTGTCCGTTGATCGACTTCGAGCGCTTCGGCAAACAGCGGTTCGGGCTTGTGGATGGCCAGCTCGAACAGCTTGGGGCGATTCTGGTAGCCGATCCGCAGCACGTCGGCGAACCCGCGCGTGGTGACCAGGGCGGTTCGCGCACCGCGTCGGGTAATCAGGGCATTGGTTCCCCGTGTGGTGCCGAGGCGAACGATAACCTCGGGCAAGGGTTCGCCGAGCGGCACGCCCAGCATGTAGCGAATGCCGACGATGGGGGCCTCTTCGTCGCACACCAACTCGTAGGCTTGCCCGGGACGAGGATCGACCGGCAGCAACCTGGTAAGCTTCAATACGCCGCGACCGCGATTGAACGTTTCGACGGTCGATTCCGCAATCGTTTGACCTTTTCTGTCGAGAAGCCGAAGTGTGTAGCCGTTCCAGAAATCGATTGGGTCGCGGCGTCTTGCGGCGTCGGCAATCGTGCGGCGATCGGAGCTTTCGCCCACGGTGCCTTTGGTCACCGCCGAGCTAAGCAATTTGTGACGCAACAACCGCCCGTCGGGTGCTCGGGCAATGCAGTCGGTAAAGGTTCCGCCAACGTCGATCCAGAAGTGGTAACAAGACATGAAGAGGGAATTATGATTGATGATTTGGGGTCTCTGATCGGCCCGACTGTAGAACGTGTGCTGGACTACTTACCGCTTCCCAAAGCCATCAGGTGTGAGCGGGTGCGGAGGTACATGGTGCCGTCGGCCACCGCGGGTGTGGCGTTGGTGGGTTCTTCGAGGTCGATTTTGGCCAGTAGTCGATATTCATTGGCAGCGGCCAGAGCGATCATTTGTCCTTCGCGCGACATGCAGTAGAGTCGATCCTGCACGCGAATCGGCGAGCCGAAAAATTTACCGCCGACGCGCTTCTGCCAGACGATCTCGCCCGACTTTTCGTCGGCACAGGTCACTACGCCCGAGTCGCTCCAAAGAAACAATAACCCACGGTAACAGATTGCCGTAGGCACGTAGGGCAACGACTTCTCGAATTCATATACGACTTCGGGCTTGTCGGTATCGCTCGTCGGAGGGCGAACGGCTACGGTCCGTTTTCCCCCGCCGCCGACGCCGCAGCTACCCACGATCAGGCCCGAGGGCGTGATCAGCGGCGAAGCCACCACGCGTAAGTCGAACACGTCGATTTCCCAGTTCGAGCGGCCCGTGGTTGGGTCGAGACTCGATATGCCATGGGCCATGCCCGAGAGAATCAACTGGGGGCGACCGTCGTTCGGTCCATCGGCAGCCGGTTGATAGATGCACGGTGTAGAGTAAGCGGCCTTCACGCTACGACGGTCGACCTTCCAGCGAGTTTCGCCCGAGCGACAGTCCAATGCGGCCACGAAACTTTGGCCCAACTGGTCGCTGACGACGATGAGCAGATCATCGAACAAGATGGGCGAACCGTCGGCCCCGTGTTCGGCTTGAAACGGTCCCAAGTTGCGGCGCCACACTTCCCGACCGTTGCGAATGTCGAGTGCCATTACCACGTAGTCGTCGGGCGTGGTCCATTTGAGGTAGACACGTTCGCTATCCACGGTCGGGCTGGCCGAGTCGTAGCTGTCGGCTTTGCCCCGGTCGAACGTTTTCGAGGGGAACTGGCGTTTCCAGACCATGTGGCCGTCGGAGGTGGTCAGGCAGCGGACGATTCGTGTGCCGTCTTCTTCCAGTGCGCTGGTCACGAAGATCCGGTCGCCCTGGATCACGGGCGACGAGTTGCCGATGCCCGGCAGCTTCACACGCCAGCGGTAGTCTTTCGTGGTCCAAGTGGTCGCGATGTTGTCGGCTTCGCATGCGCCCGAACCATTGGGCCCGCGAAAACGGGTCCACTGCTGGGCTTGGGCCGCGGTGGGAAATGCGCCGGCCGACACGACGAATACGGCCGATACCGCGATCAACGAAAAAGTCTCATTACACAGCGAGCGAGACGAAAGGCGACTCATGGCGGGGATCCTGCTGGAGTGGGGGGCGGAATCAGCCCTGATTCTACGTTCTGTCTGGACGAGATGGAAGCTTTTCGATTTGCACTCGGAGTGTGTCATGAAGACTCACTGCGGTAGGTGGCCACCTGATGGGCGGGGTGGGGGGGTAGGCTCGTCGCGAGCGGTGTGTGGGTTCGAACCGTTCGCGGCGGCCTTTCGTAGTGAATAGAACGGATTGGAGAATGCGCGTCGCGCAAAGACAAACGGTTTGGAAAGATGAACCGATTTTTCGGCAACTTCACTACCGGTTCTTTCCCGATAATGAAGTGTCGGCGTGGGCTCGACGAAAGCCGAAAGATTTGCTCGACCGCGGCAACTATTCTCTAAGCGGCGTGCGATCCGACTACGCATGTGCCTTGGTTATCTGAGTAATTTGCCGACAATCGGCGTCGTGTTTCGTAGGCACTCGCTCCGCGTGGAAGCGACAACTGCGGTTTCGGAACCTGCCAAAAAAACCACGGAGTCGGAAATTGTGCCGAGTCTGAAAATCTGTATTCCAGCCGTGGGGGCCTTGTCGTGTGGTGTTTGACTAGTACCGGCGGCGGGGTTCTCGATCTTGTTTCGCACTGCGGCAAGCGATATGATGAGTCGATGGTCCACAGCCCGCAATGGCTGGGTATTTCTCCTACCTTTCCCAGGTGTGAATAACGTGAGCATGAGGTGTTGCATGAGGCGCAAGACGATTTCTTTGGTCCTGTTCGTGGTGCTGAGTTCTCTGGTTAGCGCCGCGCCACGGGCGTTGGCCGACTTGACCAAACCCTCGGCTACCGATCGGCACGTGGCTCTGGCGGTCAGTTCGCTGCTACGCCAAGAGCATCTTTCCGGGCATCCCTTGGACGACGAGATTTCGGAGCGTTGTCTCGCGCAATTCCTCAAAGAACTCGATCCCTGGAAGGTTTATTTCTACCAGTCCGACGTCGACGCCTTCATGAAGTATCAGAAGGACCTCGACGACATGGTCCGCAAGGGCGACGTCAGCTTTGCCTACATGGTTTTCAACACGTTCCTGCAACGGATCGACGAGCGGGTAGCCATGATCGATGAATTGTTGGCTGCGCCGCACGATTTCACCGCCGACGAGGAGATGGTGAGCGACCGCGATATGACTCGCTACGCGCGAACCGCGGCCGAGGCCAAGGATAAATGGCGAAAACGCATTAAGTACGACCTGCTGTTGTTGAAGGCCGACGGGACCGAGGGGGAAGAAGCCCTAGAAAAGCTTCGCCGCCGCTACCACAGCTTCGACAAGCGAATGCACCAGACCGACAGCGAGGAGTTGCTGGAGATGTACCTCACGGCACTCACTTCCTCGTTCGATCCGCACACCAGCTACATGTCGCCCGGCACATTGGAAAACTTCGAGATTGCCATGCGATTGCAGTTAGACGGCATCGGTGCTTCGCTGCAATCGGTTGACGGGTATACCGTGGTCAAAAAGATTATTCCCGGCGGCGCCGCCGATAAGAACGGCCAATTGAAGATCGAAGACAAAATCGTTGGCGTGGGGCAGGGGACTGACGGAGAAATCGTCGACACGGTCGACATGAAACTCTCGGATGTGGTGAAGATGATCCGCGGCAAACGCGGCACGTTGGTCCGCCTTGAGGTGGAACCGGGCGACGGCGGAAAACGCAAAACGATCGACATTACCCGCGCTAAGATCGAGTTGAAGGACAGCGAGGCTCAGGCGGCCGTATTCGAGGCCGGTCTAAAAGCCGATGGCCAGCCCTGCAAGATTGGCGTCATCGATCTGCCCAGCTTCTACATGGACATGGACGGTGCCCGGCGTGGGGTGCCCGATTTCAAGAGCACTACCCGCGACGTGCGGAGAATTCTCGACGATTTCAAAAAGCAAAACGTCGATGCCGTGGTCCTCGACTTGCGCCTTAACGGCGGGGGATCGTTGACCGAAGCTATCAACCTGACGGGCTTGTTCATCGACGAAGGGCCCGTCGTCCAGGTCAAAGACGGCAACGGTCGAGTGCACCCCTACCACGACCTCGATCCGGGCGTGGCCTGGGCGGGACCGCTGGTAGTGCTTACCAGTAAGTTCAGCGCCAGTGCCAGTGAGATCCTCGCCGGCGCAATTCAAGACTATCATCGTGGGCTGATCATCGGCGACCACGCTACCCACGGCAAAGGTACCGTGCAAAGCCTGATGGACTTGGGCCAACAACTTTTCCGGATTCCCAACGCACCGCAGATGGGCGCGTTGAAAGTGACCATGCAGCAGTTCTACCGCCCCTGTGGCGATAGCACGCAGAACCGGGGCGTTGAGGCCGATATCGAACTGCCGTCGCTGACTACACATTACGACGTCGGCGAGGCCGATCTCGACTACCCGGTGGCTTTCGATCGAGTGGAACCGTTGAACTACAAGCGGATGAGCAATGTCGATCCGACGATGGTCAACCGTTTGCAGCATCTTTCGGCTCAGCGAACGGAACACTCGGAAGACTTCCAAAAGGTAGTCAAAAACATCACTAAGTATAAGCAACAGAAACAGAAGAAGACGGTCACGCTCAACGAGCAGAAATTCCTTGCCGAGCGCAAGGAACTCAATGCCGATAAGGAAGAGGAAAAGACGCTCGAAAAGATGAATGACCCCAACGAGCCGGCCATCAAGCGCGACTACTACCTCAACGAAGCCCTGGCCATCACGGTTGACTACCTCAACCTCCGCCAGGTGGCTGGCGTGCGGTGAACGTCGGGCTATTCCGGTCGTGAGAACAACCAAGGGGACGCGGCGCCATACGGGCGACTGCGTCTCCTTTTTTGTTGTGGCGGCGACTAATTTTCTCATTTCCACGCTGCGGCATGGGAACCAGGAAGGGATGGGGTGCCATGCCCACGCTTGCGTGGGCATGCCGACGCGCCAAACTTGACTCCGCGACCGTCAGCGACCAAGCTATACGGTGGCGCCCTCGCCGCGTGGTCGTTGTTGTTCAGCGTGTTTTTCCTGCACCGGCTGCCAACGGCTTGGCATGGCAGGGATGTGTATAACCCCGACGTTTCCCTTACCGACACGACACTTTGATATTCACCTTGGGAGTTACCATGTTTCAGCGTTCACTTGCCGTTTTCGCAATCTCGATTCTGTCCGCTTTCGCATTCCCGGCATTTGCCGAGGATGTGATGAATTGCACCTCGCCTGATGGCCAGAATGTGATTTCGCTGAAGCTCGTCGACGGGCAACCGCAATACGACGTGACCTACGCCGGCAAGGCTGTGATTCGCGATTCGGTCTTGGGGTTGAACCTCGACGAAAAGCCGTTCGGCAAATTCCAGATTGTCGGCACGAAAAGCGAATCGTTCGATAGCACGTGGAAGCCCGTGGTTGGCGAACGCGAGACGGTCCGCGACTATTACAGTCGTTTGCTCGTCGAGCTACAGGAGCAAGACGCGCCGAAGCGACGACTGAATATCGAGCTTCGTGCTTACGACGAAGGTGTTGCATTCCGCTACGTGCTGCCGAAACAGCCGTCGTTGGACGGGGCGGTGGCATCGAGCGAGGCCACGGAGTTTCGTTTTGCCGAAGATTTTGGTGCCTACCCGATCCGGTCGACCGAAGCTCATTACCAGGAAATTCCGACCCCGATAAACGAATGCGGTTCTGCATATGTTCCTTTGACCGTGGAACTTGGCGGCGGGGCCATGGCGACGCTCATCGAGGCACATGTCGCGAACCAGGCGCCGTGTGTCTTGAGGAAGAAAGCGGAACGCACGCTCCGGCCGCACTTCCGCAAGGGTAAACTCACGCTGGCCACGCCGGAGGAGCTCACCTGGCGGGGGTTCATCCTTGCGCCGAATGTGGCCGGATTGATTGAGCGACGCTACCTGGTCGAAAATCTCAATCCGCCGTGCGCCATTGAAGACATCTCGTGGATCAAGCCCGGCAAGTTCATCGATCGTTGCGGTCCTATCTCCACGGAGAACATCAAGAAGAACATGGACTACGCTGCGGAACACAACCTCGGCTATGTCCACATCGACTGGAGTTGGTACGGCACCGAGCGGAAGTGGAGCAAGGAGGCCATTGCCCATTTCCAAGAGCACATGCCGGAGAAAACCCGCAAGCGGCTTGAAGGCCAAGACTGGATCAAGAACACCACGGGCAACCCGATGACGGTGGCTAGCGGTTACGTGCCCTATTTGCAGTTCAACGAGAGGTTTTATCATGTGCTCAACGATATCCAGATTGATATGCCGGAAGTAATCCGCTACGGGAAAGAAAAGGGCGTGGGGCTTTCGCTATATGTTAACGGCGGTGTCTTGAAGCCCTACGGCGACCACGATGTGGAACTGGTGTGGAAGACGCTTGCCGGTTGGGGTGTCACGGCGCTGAAACCGGGGTTCGTCGCCTGCAACAGTCAGGAAGACATCCAGTGGTTGCGGCGGTTGGTGGCGTTGGCTGCCAAGTACAAGCTGGTTTTGAACATCCACGACGGTTACATCGCCGACGGGATGCGTCGCACGTATCCGAACTTGTTGACCCAGGAAGGCGGCGGCGGTCGCGAAACCCGTCCGACAATCACCCACGAGTTGATGCTGCCATTTACTCGGCACTTGGTTGGTGCCCACGATCACACGCCCACGCTCTACAGCGGGCAGGACGGCCGCACCAAATTGTTCGAGATGGCCCAACTGGTCGTCTACCACGGAGCCCGGCAGTCGATCCGTAACGTCTACGGCAGCCGTAATCAGTTTGGCGAGGAAATCGAGTTCCTCGAACGGGTGCCGACCGTTTGGGACGAGGTGCGCGTGCTGAAAGCCGAGCCGGGGGATTGCGTCGTTATTGCCCGACGAAGCGGACGCCGCTGGTTCATCGGCGGCATGAACGACGAAGATGCCCGGCAGGTGAAGCTACCGCTCGACTTCCTGGAAACGGGAGCCGAGTATCGGGCGACCGTCTTCTCCGACGTGCCCGGCTCGCGCGACGCACAACGAAAAGTCGTTCCGGCCACCGCGGCCAGCGCGCTCGATGTGGCGATGGAACCGCGGGGTGGGTTGGCCGTGATCGTCGAACCGATTGCCGGTCCCTGACGCTCCGCTGAGTTCAAGATTGGGGTGCCAGCGGCGGCTTGTCCGCCCTGTTTGAGCAAGGGCAGGCAAGCAGCTCATCGCACCCGTCGCCCAATTCGCAATCTTGAAACTGGCGAAGCGCTGGTCGTGTCGTCCGAAGTGCTCAACTGTCCTCGGCGGCGAACTCAAGCACCACGTCGACAGGCTCATCGGCCGCGGCGCTCAGTTTCAGATCGAGCCGGACGCCGTGCGGTAGGAGTTGGGCCGTTTTGATCCGGGCTTTGGGACCGTCGACCTGTTCGACGTTGAACCGCGGTGTCTTCTCCAGCGGCGGGCAGAAGGCCACGTGGACGTTGGCCGTTCGTTGCCCGGCTGCGAAGCTTGCCCGAACGCGACCGCTGATCTGTTCCGCACCTCCGGCCGCGCGACAACGGAGAAACTGTTGGGTGACTTGGCCGGCCGGGGTATCGGTCGACCAGATGTCGGCCTCGGCCGACGGAGTCGAGCCTTGTATGGTGGGTTGTTGCGGTGCCGGCGCTTCGGGCGAATTCTCCGAAATCTCTTCCGGCGCGGGCCGCAATCGTTCACCGGATCGCCGGCGACGTTGCCGCAACCACAGCACGGGCTGCCAAGCGACGACTTCTTCGGCGATCATCAGGCCCCAGAAAACGATCTGAGCACCCAACGCCGTGCCGGGCACGCTCATAAGCGACAGCCCGAGCACCAATAGGGCAACACTCGGCAATAAGTTTGTTATTACCGACACGGGCCGCGCGGCGTTGTTTGGCAGTTCTCGCCAAGCGACGCGAAGCCCCAACGCCAGCAAGGCCGTTGCCAATCCCACGCCAACCAGCACGGCTGCGGGCAACGGAGTCTGAAGGGCTCCCACACAACGTCGCCAAAACAGGGCTAATGCGGCGGCCAGCAGCAAACCGAGCAGTGCATACAGCGTACATCGAGCCAAGGCCGACGCGACACGATCCATCGATCGCACGGTAATCGCTCTGCCCGGGGCAGCTACATGCGGCTGCAGCGTCATTATTGCACAACCTGGAGTGCTCTGTGAGACTCAAAAGATAAGTCGTAGGCTATGCTTCAGCATGGCATGGCACGCGCCACAGCGAATTGGTGCTGCCGTGCCATGCTGAAGCATAGCCTACGGGGTTATCGGCAACTTCAGCGCCGCCTTAGCTGGCCGGGACTTCGAGGCCGGCTTTCTCGGCCAGTTCGGCTGCCCGATGGGTGCTTTCCCAGGTGAACTCCGGTTCGCTGCGGCCGAAGTGACCGCCGGCGGCCGTGAGCCGGTAGATCGGCCGACGCAGGTCGAGATATTCGATAATGCCGCTGGGGCTCAGCGGGAAGATTTCGCGGGCCAACTCGCAGAGCTTGTCGTCGGGCAGTTTGCCGGTACCTTCGCTGTCGACAAACACGCTTACCGGCTCGGAAACGCCGATGGCGTAGGCCAACTGCACTTCGCAACGGTCGGCCAAACCGGCGGCCACGATGTTTTTGGCCACGTGCCGAGCCATGTAGGCGGCACTACGGTCGACCTTCGTGGGGTCCTTGCCGCTGAAGGCACCGCCGCCGTGTCGGGCCCAACCGCCGTAGGTGTCGACGATGATCTTCCGGCCCGTCAGGCCGCAGTCGCCGTGGGGGCCGCCGACCTCGAACCGGCCCGTGGGGTTGATGTGGTACGTGATCGTGCCGTTGACCAATTCCTCGGGCAATTCCGGCTTGACGATGTTTTCGATGACGTATTCGCGGATTTCCTCTTGGCTCACATCGGGGCCGTGCTGGGTCGAGACAACCACGGTATCGATCCGGACGGGCGTGTGACCGTCGTACTCCACGGTCACCTGGCTCTTGCTGTCGGGCCGCAGCCAAGCGACTTCGCCGTGATGTCGGGCGGCCGTCAGGCGGTTGAGGATCCGGTGCGACAGGGCGATGGGCAGCGGCATCAACTCGGGCGTTTCGTTGCAGGCGTAGCCGAACATGATGCCCTGGTCGCCGGCACCGATGTCCTTGCCCTTTTGGGAGTCTTCGTTGACCCCCATTGCGATATCAGGGCTCTGCTTGTCGATCGAAACCATGACGGCACACGTGTCGGCCGAGATGCCCATGGCGTCGTCGGTGTAGCCCACCTCGCGAATCACTTGGCGGACGATGTCGGGATAGCTGATCACCGCCTTGGTCGTGATCTCGCCGGCCACGATGGCCACGCCCGTGGTAACCATGGTCTCGCAAGCCACGCGGCTGTAAGGGTCCTGGGCGAAGAGGGCATCGAGAATGCCGTCGGAGATCTGGTCGGCCAATTTGTCGGGATGTCCGCCACTGACTGCTTCACTGGTGAAGAGATATTTACCCTCTGCCACGGGGATTTCCTCCAAAACGCGGGGATAGTTGCAACTTCAAACCGAGAATTATAGTGTTTCTACGGTGTAGGCATCAAGTGGAGGATCGGCAGCGGTTGACGACGTGCTTTAGGTGGTGTTCAAAAGTACAGGAGTGTTTTCGTTGCTTCGGGTGGCTGGCCGCTTCGGCGGCCAACTCTTCGAGCAACTGCAACGTCCGTTCGGTCGCCCCCAGTTGCTCACGAACAAAGGCCTGGGCCCTCGCGCCTTGTGCATCGGCCGCCGACGGATCGTCGAGACATCCGCGAACGAAGTCCAACAATGCAGTGCTATCACGTACGACGGTGGCCGCCTCGTGTCGAAGCATAGCCTCGACGATGTCGCGGAAGTTCGACGTGTTGGGCCCGAAGCTGACAGCCGCCCCGTAGGCGGCCGGCTCGATCATATTCTGTCCACCGCGGCTGCCCATGCTTCCGCCGACAAACGCGATATGGGTCGTGCCCCACCAGGCACCCAACTCGCCGACGACGTCGACCAGCAGCACCCGGGCGTCAGGTTTTTTGTTGGCGCCAAGCTCCGTGCGCCGTTGCCAGGCGACGCCCGACTCGTCGAGCATATGGGCCACCGTGTCGAACCGTTCGGGATGCCGCGGCACGAGAATCAAACGCAGTTGAGGCCACTGCTCGCGTAGTTGGCGATACACGTCCAACGCCAACGTTTCCTCTGGTTCCTGAGTGCTGCCGGCGAGAAACACAATGTCGTCGGGTGCAATGCCGGCCAGGGCGGCCAGTCGCTGCGTGGCCTGGTTTCGCCGATCAGTCTGAGCGCCGTCGTACTTCATCGAGCCGGTCACTTGGACTGTCTCGGTCGAGGCACCCAGGTCGCGGAACCGTTGGGCGTAGGTGTCGTCTTGCACGGCCAAAATGTCGATCTGTCCGAGCAGCGTACGGACCAGCGGCCGGATGCGGCGGTAGCCGCGATGGCTGTGCTCGCTAAGACGCCCGTTGATGACGGCCACCCGAACACCGTGGCGACGGGCTGCGGTGACCAGATTGGGCCACAACTCCAATTCGGCCAGCACGAGTACGTCGGGACGGATGCGCCGCATGGCGGTCGTCACGGCCCAACTGAAATCCAACGGGCAGTAGAACGTCGTCAACTCGGGATACTTGCGCCGGGCCAGGGCCATGCCGGTCATGGTCGTGGTCGAGACGACACACTGCCAGTCGGGATGCTGTTGGCCGATTAGTTTCAGCAGCGGGGCCAGCAAGTTCACTTCGCCCACGCTCACGGCATGTAGCCAAACGCACCGGCCGCGCGGCCCTCGTCGCGGCACCCGGCCCAACAGCTTGGCGGCGTAGCCCTCGCGATACTTTCCCTTGGTGATGGCTTGGAAGACAAGCCACGGCAGGGCAAGCAGGATGAGCAGCAAGTAGAGGAGATTCAAGAGGTACCGCACGTTGGGAATCCTTTCCCGCGAAGTGGTTCAACGTTTATTGATTTTCAGGAAAGCATTATCACATGCCCGAGCGGTTCGCTCGAAAAGCCGGGCTCCCGCTGGTCGCCCTCGTGGCATTGCTTTTCTGATCAAAAAAAGAGGAGTTACGAAGATGCGGTATTTTTGGGTTTCTCTTGTGATGTCTTTCTGGTCGGATAAGACTTCGTGGACTGAACCAATCGATCGCGGAACTGTTCCTGAAACTGAAGGTAGTGTTCGAGCAGACGCTTCGGGTTGTGCCCGCATTGTTCGGATATTTGGCGACGCGCCTCCCGAAGGCATTCCAAGGTAGAGTCGGGATTCATGTCTTATCCCTTTCTTGGTCGTTCCATCAGCAATCAACTCCCATCGGATCATCCCCCTCCCGACTTCCGCATACAGCAATTCTTGTACTTTTTCCCACTGCCGCAGGGGCAAGGATCGTTGCGGCCCACGCGTTGGCCGCGGTGTCGGATGGGTCCGGGCTTGTGGTCTGCTTGGGTGCCGTCGATGGCCGCCTGTTGCTGGTCGACGATATCGTCGGTGGCCGAGGTGGCTTCGTCGTGTCGGGCTTCGGCCTGGCTCCAGGTCGAACCCACGAAGCCCTCGTCGAGTTGTTCCATCCGGTAGACCAGGTCGGTCACCCGTTCGCCCACCGTGTCCCACATCTGGTCGAAGGTTTTCATGCCTTCGCGTTTGTATTCCACCTTCGGATCCACTTGGGCGTATCCCCGCAGGCCGATACTGCTGCGGAGATGGTCCATCGTGAGCAGGTGGTCTTTCCAGGCCGTGTCGAGCAGTTGCAGCAACAACTCTCGTTCCAGTTTTCGCATCTCGGGTCGATAGTGATTCTCGACGGCCCCCAGGACTCGATTTTGCAGCATTTTGGGGTCGAGTTGGGACAATTCCTCGGCCGGCAACTCCACCTGCAACTCTTTGGCCAACCAGTCGCTGAGCGACTGCAATTGGCCGTTGCTGGGCACCTCGCGCGACGGCTGGCCGGCGTCGTCCGTGGTGTCGAGCACCTCCGCCAGTCGCGACGCTGCCTCGGCCTGCACACGCCGAGCCGTCTCCGCATTGTGGGCGCTTTGTTCGACCAGCAGCGAGCGGATCTCGTCGCGTTGCTTGTTTTTCAAGTCATCCAGGCTCAGTTCCACTTCGAAACGGTCCCGAGCCCATTCGACCAACGCTTCACGGTCGTAACGTTTATGGCCGCCGGCGTCTCGGGTGGTGAAATGGTACAGCCCGGCTATCACCGGGTATTCGATTTCCTTTTCGTCGTAGGCCGCTTCCGCCCGTTGACGGACCAGTTCTTTGCAGGCTGCCGGTTCCACGTCTTGAATTTCTTCGGGCGATAGTTCCACGCCAAACTTGTGCCGCACCCAGGCCAGGGTGGTTTTGCGGCCGAAGTCGGCTTCAAGGAAACGGGCCCCGTCGCTGAGGTCGACTTTCTGTACGGCCTCGCGCGACTTTTCAATGAGCCATTCGGCCACGTCGTCGCGTCCGATCTTCTTCAGATCGCGGTCGCGCAGGCTGAGATGCCAGCGGGTGTTGCAGCCCTTGGCCAGCGCATCCCAGTTCCATTCGTCGGGATCGACGTCGTCGGGCAAGTTTTCTTCGATCAGGTCGAGCACTTGGCTTTCGGCCATGCGTTCTGCTTCGTCCTTGGTGAAGTCTTGCGCCGTGGCGAAGTCCATGCCGCGGAAGTCGCGGGCATCGAACTCCATGGCCAACTCCTTGCCGGCCCACGTGGCAAAGGTCTCGGTGCCGTAGTCCTTATCTAGAAATTCGTCGAGATAGCGATCCACCTGTTGGTGGATCATTTCCAGGATGAGCTTTTTGCAGTTGGCCCCGTCGAGAATATCTTGGCGGTAGCCGTAGACCCGCTTCCGCTGCTCGTCCATCACTTCGTCGTATTCGAGCAGATTTTTTCGGACTTCGAAGTTGCGTTCCTCGACCTTCTTTTGAGCGCCTTCGATCCGGCGCGAGACCATCTTGCTTTCGATGGCTTCGCCTTCTTTCATGCCGAGTCGCGTGAGCACGTTCTTCACCCATTCGCCGGCGAAGATTCGCATCAGGTCGTCTTCCAGCGAGAGATAGAAGTGGCTGCTGCCCGGGTCGCCTTGACGTCCGCAACGCCCGCGTAGCTGCAAGTCGATGCGCCGTGCTTCGTGGCGTTCGGTGCCGATGATGTGCAGTCCGCCCATCTCGACTACCTTGCGGCCTTCGGCTTTGGTCTGTTCGCGCTGTTCGATCTCGCCGACCAGCTGATCCCATTCTTCCGGTGGCACTTCCAGACGCGTGGGATATTTTTCCTGCAGCACGGCCCAAGCCATGGCATCCGGGTTGCCGCCGAGGATGATGTCGGTACCGCGGCCGGCCATGTTCGTGGCGATGGTGACCGCCCCCAGCCGCCCGGCCTGGGCGACGATTTCCGCCTCGCGCTGGTGGTGCTTGGCGTTGAGCACCTGATGCTTCACGCCCCGTTTATCGAGCAGGTGGGAGATCAACTCGCTGCGTTCGATGGAAACGGTACCCACCAGGATCGGCCGCCCCTTGCGCTGCACGGCTTGGATCTTACCGCGGGGGAAAGTCTCGCGGCGTTTGCCGCCTTTCAGTTGAATCTCGACCTGTTCGTCGTTCTCGCTGGTGATGGTTCCCCACACATCAGTGCCGTCGTTGAGTTCCAGGACGTCCCATTTGTTGATCCGCTCGATCTCGTCGACCAGCGCGTGGTACTTCTCCGGTTCGGTGCGGTAGATGACGTCGGGGAAGTTGATGCGTTGCATCGGCCGGTTGGTGGGCATTGCGATGACGTCGAGCTTGTAGATCTTCCAAAACTCGGCCGCCTCGGTCATGGCCGTACCGGTCATGCCGCAGATCTTGTCGTAGAGCTTGAAGAAGTTTTGCAGCGTGATCGTGGCTAGCGTCTGGTTTTCTTCCTTGATACGAACGCCTTCTTTGGCTTCGACCGCCTGGTGCAAGCCGTCGCTCCAGTTTCGCCCTGGCATCAAGCGGCCGGTGAACTCGTCGACGATCACGATCTCGCCGTCTTTGATCACGTAGTTCACGTCGCGCTTATAAAGGTGATGGGCTTTTAGCGAGTTGTCGATCAGGTGGGGCCACTCCATGTTGCCGGCCGTGTAAAAACTCTCGACGCCGGCCAATTGCTCGGCCGTCCGAATCCCGTCGTCGGTCAAGTGGGCCGTGTGCTCCTTCTCGTTGACCTCGAAGTGGACGTCCTTTTTCAACTGCCGGGCGATACGGTCGGCCTTGCTGTAGCGGGTGATGTCGTCGTGGGCCGGGCCGGAGATGATCAGCGGCGTTCGCGCCTCGTCGATGAGGATGTTGTCCACTTCGTCGATAATCGCGTAGTGCAGACGGCCTTGCGACTGCTGGTGTGGCTTCGGGTAGGTGTCGTCGCCCTTGGCTGCCCGTCGCATGTTGTCGCGGAGATAATCGAAGCCGAACTCATTGTTCGTGCCGTAGGTGATGTCGCACTCGTAGGCTTTTTGCCGTTCGGAGGTCTCCATGTTGCTTTGGATGGTCCCGACCGTCAGCCCCAGCGACATATACAGTGGGCCCATCCACTCCATGTCGCGGCGGGCCAGGTAGTCGTTCACCGTGACCACGTGGACGCCCTTGCCCTCCAGGGCGTTGAGATATGCCGGCAACGTGGCCACCAGGGTCTTGCCTTCACCGGTGATCATTTCGGCGATGGTGCCGCTGTGCAGTACCATGCCGCCGAGGAGTTGGACGTCGTAGTGGCGCATTCCCAGCACCCGACGGCTCGCTTCGCGGCAGACCGCAAAGGCCTCGACCAGCAAATCGTCGAGCGTTTCGCCGGCGGCCAAACGTTTGCGGAATTTGACGGTCTGCTCCCGAAGTTCGTCGTCCGTCATCGCCTGGTAAGTGGGTTCCAGGGCGTTGATAGCGTCGACCTGCGGTTGGAGCTTCTTCAGATACCGCGCGTTCGACGAACCGAACATGCTGGTGATCGCCCGCTCAATGCCTCGGGCGATACCGCCAAAGACGTAACTTAGGGCATCCCCAACTTGGGCGAAAAATTCTTCCATGGAGTCTTCAGGTGGGCTATGGGAAGCGGGGGAAATCGTGCTGGGCACCGCCCTGCGCAATGCGTGGGCAGACGATTTTCTCCCATGATATTATAGTGGCCGCATCAATCTCGTTTGGTCGTTTCGGCAGTGAGTCGCTCGGTGGATTGTCGAGATCAGCGCGCAATCCGATCCAGGGTCGCAATCTAGCCATTTAACTACGAATGGTCAAGGACAAATGTTCACTCGGATTGGCCGCTCGCGCGAAACCACGAACCTGGCGCAAACTTCGCGGTAACAAGTACTTGGTGTTGCCACAAGAACCTCGCCTTGGGGCCTGTCCGGTGCATGCACGCCGCAAATGTTCCCCCCCGGGCGGGTTGCGCCACGAAATGGTGGGTCGGCTGGTCAGGGGCATGCGAAACGGGTATCAATCAGTGTTGTCCGCTGCTGCTGTGCCACGTTTTGAATGCCAATTGTGAAGCGGCAATGACCAAGGAAATCCCAATGACGAAGCCCTAATATCGAGTTATTCGCTTCTGGCGGCTGGATACAGCGACTCGGTTGTTGGTGCTTCATTGGTAATTGCAGGCCGTCGGCCGCCAAGGGGCCGTGCTGAGCATCAGGGGGCAGCTTGCGTTTTCCTTGATTTGGCAAGGGCGGACAAGCTGCCCATGGCAGCCCTCATTTCGAGTTTGGCAAAATGCAAGGCTTAAATGGCCAATGATCGAGTCGACACCCAACCACCACAACTTGCTCGGACAATTGGTCTTCCTAGGCACCGGTACCTCGCACGGTGTGCCGGTGATTGGCTGCGACTGCGCCGTCTGTGGCGACTCTCGGCCGGAGAACGCTCGTGGTCGTTCGAGTGTGGTGTTGGGGTTGCCCGAGGGCAATCTGCTGATCGACACCCCACCCGATATGCGGAGTCAGCTTTTGCGCGAGGGAATTGGCCGGATTCATGCCGTAGCATACACCCACGCCCACGCCGACCACCTGTTTGGGCTAGATGACCTGCGTATCTTCGCACACTACCTCGACGCTGACTTGCCGATCTACTGTACGGCCGAGGTCGAGGCCACCATCCGTCGGGCGTTTTCTTACGCCTTTGACCCGGTCGCCCGGGCGTATCCGGCCGGGGGGGTGCCGCGATTGATTTTCCGGCGCATCGACGACGAGCCGTTCGAGGTCCTCGGCGCCCAGGTGGTTCCGGTACCGCTGGAGCATGGCCGGTACCGGGTGCTCGGCTACCGCTTCGGCGACGTGGCCTACTGTACCGATACCAACCGCATTCCGCCGGAGAGCATGGCCCGATTGCAGGACCTCGACCTGCTGGTGCTCGATGCCTTGCGTCGCCGCCCCCACGCCACGCATTTCAGTCTGGACGAAGCAGTCGCCGTGGCGCGGCAGCTATCTCCCCGCCGAACGCTCTTTACGCACATCGCCCACGAACTGGAGCACCACGAGACAAACGCCGCGCTGACCGATCATATGCAATTGGCCCACGACGGGTTGCGGGTTCCGTTGAATGGCGAGTGATTGTGGGACGGCAGTGTGTTGGGTAGAATGCCCTTGTTAAGATTTTTTGGTTCCCACGCAAAGCATAGGAACGAGGAAAGTAACGGTCGAACAACATGGAATTGAAAACCTGCCCACATTGTGGTGTTCAAGTTGCTGTACTGAACGACGGGACTTGTCCGAGCTGTCGCGAGAGTTTCGACGAACCGAACGAATCGACCGTGAATCCGTATGCCTCGCCCACGGTTGCAGGCTTGGGTAGCTCGACCGCCACAGCCGGGTTAACCTTGGGCGAGAAGGTTTACTTGGCTTTCGTGATTCTGTGTGCAGGATTTTTATTGGTGTCTGCGGCGTCGTTTCATTTTCTCATCATCCCGGGTAGCGATGATCCGGAGATTTTCTATTTCATCGTTTCCATCATCTGGCTCGATTTTTTCGCACTTGGCATTACGACCGCGTTGAATCTGTATCAACGGCAGCTCGCGGTAATTCCAACGATCATTCAGATTGTCCTTTTGTGTCTGATGGTTTATTTCCTGCCTGTGGGAATTGCGGGAATCGTTTTGTTGTATAGACGAGCCAAAAGAAAGTCGGAACGTCCGGTGACGTAGAATGTGAGGCTTGATTAGCGAGTCGCTTTTTCCTCAGAAGGCCCCGTGGCAAAGCTGTTGGGACTGTCCGCTTTTTGTTGAATAGACTTGAACAACTGAGGTGAACATTGATGTATCAGCCGAAGTATCCACATGTTTCAATTGATATTCCCATTAAAGGAGTGTCGCCTGATATCCTAAGGGAAAAAGTCGAGAAGGCTTTGCGGAACGCTGGAGTGGGAGAAGATGAGATTGTGGTGTTTCATCAGCAGATGTCGGAAACGGCTCACGACACTTCCGATATTACATCCGCGTTAGCCATCGTCGAGAAATGGATGATGATTAACAGAATACCGTTGACCAAACCACGTATCATCCTCGAGTTTATTGGCGGCGGAGATTGGGACGGAAAAACACTCGACAGCCATTCTGAGAATTGCGTCGAAGCCCGCATGGCGCAAGAGTATTACGAGTTTTCCAAGCAAGGCGAGGTGGGATGTTCCTTTCACGGCGTATCGATGGGAAAGGTCGAAGAGATTTGGCGTGGCGGGAAGATGAGCACTCCGATGATGCAACCCAAAATGTCTCACAAGTATACCGTAGTTGAACGGATTGCGGAGGGAAACGAGGTACTCGTGCGAATCCAATATTCGGTATCGGACCAGCGAGACTTGCAGGGCTAGTATAAGTGTTCTGACGCCTGCATTGGATTCGTTTAATTCGAAACGGCGGTACAGGGGTGCGATCAGCGGTCGCGACTTTTCTGGGAAACGCCAATATCCCAACACGCAATCACTTACCGCTCATTCCTGTTTTCTCACCCCTCGTCCCTCACCGCAATTCCTTCGCCGCCCCGGTGGTATTTCCTGCGATACCCTGTCGGCGTGTGGCCCATCAGTTTGCGGAACTGTTTGGTGAAGTAGCTCTGGTCGTAGAAGCCGGCGCGTTGAGCAATCTGTGTGATGCTTAGGTCGGTCCGGGTGAGGTCCTGGCAGGCGGCGTTCACTCGGACGCGCAAAATGAACTGCTGGGGACTCATCTGGAACAGCCGCTTGAACTTGCGGTCGAACTGGCTGAGCGACAGGTGAACCAGTCGGGCAAGCTGCGGCACGGCCAACGGGTCGGCATAGTGCGTTAATACGTGGGCGACAACCGCCTCCATCTCGCGATACGGTTCCAACACGGCCCCGGCCCGTTCGTAGTCGCGCATTGCTCCGGCAATGCCGATCACCTTGCCCCCGTCGCCAAACAGGGGCGTCTTGCTGGACAGATACCACTTCAACCGGCCCTCGCCGTCGGGGACCAGCCAGACTTGGTTGGGAATTGGCACCAGGCCGCGCATTACCCGACGATCTTCGGCGATGTATTGCTCGGCCAAGTCACGGGGGAAGAAGTCGAGGTCGGTCTTGCCGACCACCTGTTCCTCGTGCTTCACCCCGACGTTTTTCAGGAAGGCCTCGTTGACCTTCACGAACTGGCTCCGGGTGTTCTTGCTGTAGAAGATCACCTCGGGCAGGTAGTCGAACAGCAAGGCCACGTGAAAGTGGTTGTCGAGCCGTCGCTGGAATCGTTGCTGGAAACGTTGATAATCCATGATGCGCATATAATACCAAATCTTGCGCAGCAGGTACAAGATTTCGACGAGTGGGTACTGTAGGTTGGAGACGGGTGAGGGGGCAGGGATTTGAGGGGGCAGGGATTAGCGAACAGTCCGACAGTGGATCGAATCCAGCGTCCAGCAACGAGGCGTGGCCGCTTCAGCGGCCACGGCTTCACCATACGCTGTATTTGTCTCCCGAAACTTGAGAACGAGTGGAATCCAAACAACCAGAGGTCACAGCATGGCAGAGGTCTCGGTCAGCTCGTCGGTCGATATGCAGACGCGTTACGCTCAGCGGCTTGTCCGTTATACCACGGCCATGCGCAACGAGATGCCCGACTGCGTGCCGATTCGTCCGTTCGTGGCCGAGTTTACCGGCAACTACGCCGGCTACACTTGCCAGGAGTTGGCCCACGACTATCGCAAGGCCTTCGAAGCGGCCGCTCGCTGCGCGGCCGATTTCGACTGGGACGCCGTCGTGCCCAACATGGTTTATGTGTGGACCGGGCTGGTTCAGGCGTTGGGGCTGAAATACTATGCCATTCCTGGTATCGACATTCCGCCGACGACCGGATTCCAGTATCGCGAACCGCCACAAAACAAGGCCTTTATGGAGGCCGACGAGTACGACGCCCTGATCGAGGACCCCACCGGTTTTCTCTACAACGTCTGGCTTCCCCGGGTGTCGGAGTACGTCAGCCCGATCGGCGAATCGTCGACCTTCGAGAATAATTTGGCGTTGGTCAAGGGTTCGATGGCTGTGATGGATTATTTCGGGGCCTTCGGGCCGCACATCGGGCGGTTGCGGTGCGAGTCGGGCACCGTGTCGGCCATCTCGGGCATCCTCAAGGCGCCGATGGACATTATCGCCGACAAGCTTCGCGGCTACCTGGGTTTGGTCGAAGACCTTTTCGAGCGTCGCGACAAGGTGGTGGCCGCCTGCGAGGCACTGGCTCCGCACTTGTGCCACGTGGCGCGAACTACGGCCGATCCAACCTGCAACGTACCGGTGGGCTTCTGGATGCATCGCGGCGGCGTGCCGTTTGTTTCCTTCGAGATCTTCGAAAACATTTATTGGGCCACGTTGAAGCCGATCATCCAAGAGCTTTGGGCGGCCGGCCACCAGACGCTGTTCTACGCCGAGGGCAATTGGGATCCGCATCTGGAGACGTTCAAAGAACTGCCGGACCGGAGCATCGTGTATCACGTCGACCAGGGCGACGTGTTCAAGGCGCACGAAGTGCTGGGCGAGAAATTCTGCCTCAGCGGTGGCATTCCCAACACGATGCTGTCGATCAGGAGCCCTGGCGAGGTCCGCGATTTGTGCAAGGAAGTAATCGAGCGTGTCGCTCGCGACGGCGGCTACATCATGGACGCCAGCGCCATTATCCAGAACGACGCCAAGGTGGAAAACGTTCGGGCGATGACCGACGCCGCCCGGGAGTTCGGCGTTTACTCGCGCGGCCATGCCACGGCCATGTCTGAAAACGCAGAAAACGGGACAGGTCTGATTTTTCATCGCGGCCACCAAGAGCTTTCGCGGGAGTCGGATTTGTGCCGGTTGGGACCAGCGCCGTTAGCCGACGACGCCCGACCGGGAGCCTTCCTGGCGAATCCTTCCAACGGAAAACTTCAGCCGGGCGAGTGCATCGCCTGGGAGAAAAAGCGCGAACAACTGCCGGCGATCAAAGGCGACGAGCAGGTTTGCCGCGACGTTTGGCAAAACGTCGACGCCTTGGGCAATATGTTCATCTGGCAAGTGTTGTTGTCGTTTTAGCGGTGTTGATTTTATATTGACGTTCCCTCGTGGTTCCCTCGTTCTAACTCATTCCCAAGCTCTGGCTTGGGAATGTAGCGTCTGCCAAGTTCTGCTTGGCTTGCAGCGGTTTGCGGTGTCAACTCACCAAAGTTCAAGTTGTTGGATGCTTCTAGCGAAGTAGAGCTTCGCGGAAATGCGTTCCCAAACCGGAGCTTGGGAACGAGTGGAAGACCATTCCTAGCTGACCCTCCCGTCCATTCCTTCCTTTGCCAAGGAGTTCTGTCATGCCGAGTCTCTGTCAGAACCGTCGTCGTTTTCTCAAACGTGGGGCTGCCGCATTGGGGTGTGCCGTGGCGGCGCCCATGGTGTTGCCGGGCGCGGTGTTGGGAGCCGATGGCCAAGTGACGCCCAACGAGCGAATTCGCGTGGGCCTGATCGGCTGCGGCGGGCATGGCGCCGGCTGGAATCTCAATCAGATCTTTCGTTGCCCGGATGTTCAAGTCGTGGCGCTCTGCGACGTCGACAGCCGACGGCTTACTGCTGCCCAAGAGAAGGTCGACAAACACTACGGGCCTACGTTGGGCGCCGGCTACAAGTCGTGCGACGGCTACGGTGATTTCCGCGAACTGATCAACCGTCGGGACATCGACGCCGTGGCCAACTGCACGCCCGACCATTGGCACATCATCCCGTCGATTATGGCCGTGAAGGCGGGCAAGGACGTGATCTGCGAAAAGCCGCTTACTCTGTTCGTCGACGAAGGCAAAGCACTGTGCCGGGCGGTCCGCGAAAACAAACGCATATTCCAAACGGCCTCGGAAAACCGGTCGATCGACGTCTATCTGCGGCTGGTCGAACTGGTGCGCGGCGGTGTGATTGGCCAGCTCAAGCACATCGAGGTGCGACTACCGATGGGCAACACCGTGGCACGCGTGGTCGGGGAAGCCCGGGATACGTTTGGCAAACGCGATGCCGTGCCCGTGCCCGAGTACCTCGACTACGAAATGTGGCTCGGCCAGGCACCGCAGATGCCCTATATCCCGGCGCGTTTGCACGGTAGCTTCCGTTGGAATTTGGCATTTTCGGGCGGCGTGCTAACCGACTGGGGTGCCCATATGTGCGACCTGGCTCAATGGGGGCACAACACGGAGAAGACGGGACCGGTGGAGGTCGAAGGGCAGGGCGAATTTCCCGCCCGCGACGCGGTGTTCAATACGGCCGGGACGTTCAAGATCGAGTATAAATACGCCGATGGTGTGACCATGACCGTTTCCGCGGGGCCCGGGAATCTCGATCCCCAGCAGCGTCACGAGGGACCCGTGGTGGGACGCACACCGCGGCCCGGCATTCGTTTCGAGGGCACCGACGGTTGGATCGAATCGCACAATTGGCGTGGGTCGCTGAAGGCCAGCGATCGGGCGATGCTCGACGTGGAGGTTGATCCCGCGAAGGTCAACATCTATCGACCAAGCGAAGTGGTTGCTCGCGGCGACGGAGGCAAAGGCGGCGAACACCGCAACTTCTACGATTGCGTGAAGAGCCGCCAGGACTGCTATGCTCCGGCCGAGACGGGCCACCGCACGATCACGATCGCCCATCTGGGCAACATTTCCATGCTGCTGGGGCGAAAACTTCAATGGAACCCGGGCGAAGAACGATTCGTCGTCGACGACGATGCCAACGCCATGCTCAGCCGCCCACAGCGCGAGCCGTGGACGATGGCCAATATCGATTCGTGGGTGAAAAACGCATGACAAAAAGCGGCGAACGGTGATCGCGGGATTAGTTGCCGTTTGGCTCACGCCCCTCGTCCTCAAGCTCCGGCTTGGGAACGAGGGATTAAGGGAGGATGTAGAAATGGGACGATGTTTTGCAGCGTTCTTGTTTGTTGTGGCGTTCTCGGTCGGTGCGGTCCACGCAGCCGACGACGGGTTCACCTCGATATTCAACGGCGAAAACCTCGAAGGCTGGGAGGGCAAGCCCGGCGGATGGTGGGTCGAGGATGGGGCGATTACCTCGCAGAGTACTGCGGAGAAGCCCTGCCTGAAGCACCATTATCTCTACTGGACCGGAGGCGAGCCGGCCGGTTTTGTCCTGCGGCTGAAGTACAAAATCTCCGGCGGGAACTCGGGCATCCAGTTCCGCAGCCAGCGGCGACCAAACTACGACACCTGGGGCTACCAGGCCGATATCGAAGCCGGTAGCCAATGGACCGGTTGCCTGTTTCAGCACGACCGCGGTGGCGTGGTGATGCGTGGCAATCGAGCCGTGATCGCGGAAGACGGCACACGCCAGCAGGAGCAATTCGCCCTGCCCGACGAGCTTCAAAAAGTGGTCAAACCCAACGACTGGAATGACTACGAAATCGTGGCCCAGGGCAGCAAGGTCGCGTTGCGTATCAACGGCCAGCTGATGTGTGAGGTTGACGACCGCGACCGAAAGCTGGCCTGCCGCCACGGCATTATCGCCCTGCAAATGCACCCCGGGCCGCCGATGAAGGTGCAGTTCAAAGACTTGCAGATTAAACTGCTCAAGTAGTCATCGTACTATTGGTCATGCTGGCGCGACCGTCGGGCGTGACTCTTTTGAAAAATACCATTGGGGAGAATGCCATGAAACGGTTTGTCGCTTCTGCGGTTGTGGGTGTCGTCTTGACGTTTGCCGGGACTGCGTTGGCCGTTGAAAACACAGCGAATCAGCCTAAGGGCAATCCCTTTTTCGCCTTCGACAACGGCACGGGACGTGGTGCGTTGTCGGCGGAAGAACAGGCTGCGTTGCTTGAAGAGACGGGCTACGACGGCATCGGCTACACCGGGACGCAAGGTATTCCCGAGATGCTTGCCGCGTTGGACAAACGCGGGCTGACGATGTTCAGCACGTACGTCCGAGTGGACGTAGGCCCCGATGGTCCGAAGTACGACCCCGGGCTGCCCGTGGCAATCCGGCAACTCAAAAGCCGTCCGACGATTTTATGGTTGTTCGTCGTTGGCGGTGGTCCAACGGCCGAAGAACAAACCGTTGCAGCCGTTCGCGAAATCGCCGACATGGCGGCCGAGAGCGGATTGCGCGTGGCCACCTATCCGCACGCCGGCTTCTACGTCGATACGCTGGACGATTCGCTGCGAATCGCCAAGAAGGTGAATCGCCCGAACGTGGGCGCGAGTTTCAATTTGTGTCATTGGCTCAAAGTCGACGGTAACCAAGAGCAACTCGAAGCCAAGCTTCGCGAGGCTATGCCGGACCTGTTCGTTGTGAGCATTAACGGTGCTGACGACGGCGACGATACGAAGGCGATGAGTTGGAAGCAACTCATCAAAACGCTCGATCGTGGCAGCTACGACGTGCCCGGACTGATGAAGACGCTCTGCACACTCGGTTACCGGGGGCCCGTCGGGCTGCAATGCTACAACGTGGCCGGCGACCGCCGCGAGAACTTGCAGCGATCGATCAAAGCGTGGAAGAACATGGCCGAGTAAGAAGCGACTCCAGATGCACACATCCAAGCCCAGGGGTTGTAGCCCCTGGGCTTGAGGAGGCAAAATGAAGCACCAGGCACCGATGCCCAATTCTCATCCCCCCCGGTCATTGTCGGTGTAGTGGAACACGACACAACAACCTGTTACGATGGGAAACGGAACGGGGCTGCGAATTACCGCACACGGCATCTTCAAGAGAAAGGCCCGATCATGTTGGAACATCGCTTCACACGTCGCACTGCTTTGAAGACGGCCGCCGCTGCCTTGCCGCTGGGTGTTGCTTCGGGGACGTTGCTCCAAGAGACGAACGCCCAGCAGTCCGCAACAGAGGCCCCTCAGCTGGTTGTTGGAATGGCGACGACCGGCTTTCGTGAGTATACGAACCATCGGCTTGCCGAAGAGTTGGCCAAGCGGAATGTCCACACGGTTCAACTCTTTCTGACGCAAACCGACAGCAATTACTGGCGCTACAACAGTCGCAACGATCTGTCGGACTTGACGCCCGCGCGATGTCGCGAAATCGCCGACGTCTATCGTTCGGCCGGTATTTCCATCCACAGCATGGGTGTTTACACCAATCTAATCCATCCCGACGAAGACGAGCGAAAGGCCAACCTCGCCTACTTCGAAGCGATGATGAAGGTCGGCCGTCATATGGGCGTTCGCACGTTGGTTACCGAAGCCGGTCATTACCATGGCGAGGGAGCCGAGTCGGCCGTGCCGCATTACTTCCAGGAAGAAGTCTGGACGACGATGGTTGCCACGGGCAAGCAACTGGCCGCACTGGCCAAGAGTTACGGCGCCACCGTGCTTGTGGAACCGTTCTACCGCGGCTTTTTTGCCACGGCCAAACGTACGCGGCTATTCCTCGAAGAGGTCGACTCTCCCCATATCCGCGTGCTGCTCGACCCGGCCAATCTGTTGGAGCTCAACGATCTGGAAGAGATGTTCGACCAGCTTGCTCCGTGGGTCGATTGCCTGCACGCGAAGGATCGCAAGCTCCATGTTTCCCGTGGTGTGCCGGCAGGGCAGGGCGACCTCGACTACCGGAAGTTCGTCGCCTTGGCCGCCGCGCGCACACCGAAGGCACCGCTTATCATGGAGTATGTCGGCTCGGCAGACTACGATCAGGCCTTGGCCCATCTCCGCTATACGCTGCGCGAAGTAGGCCTGCGCTATCAATAACCGGGTGTTTTTTCACCGCGGAGACCACGGAGCATTGGGGTGCTATGCCCACGCTTGCGTGGGCATGGTCGCAGCAAGCAGAATACCCAAGGTCCAAACCACAATGACCAATGAAGTGTTATTGATTCCGCGGTTGATTGTGGAACACTGCGTTACGCCCCACCCCCGCGAGCCGGGCTTCCGTTGGTCGCCCTCGTTTCACAAGCAATGCAGCCCCCAATAATGTCCAATTCGCAATCGCCGGTTTGCAGTCAACCGTGTGATTCCGCTGTTTGGACATTCGGGCTTGGTGTTTCCTTGGTTATTTTGGTTTGGTTGTCTAGGCTTCGTTGAGAAGGCACGCCCACGCAAGCGTGGGCATGGCACCCGAATCCCCATTTCGAAAGTTGACAAAGCACCAGTCAACCCGTGACGAGCACGAGCATACAAGCTGCCCGTGGCACCCGAAAATCACGAGTCGACAAAGCACAAACCTTACAGCTTGGCTTTGGGGTTGGAGAATCGCAGGCCGTCCATGTCGTGGAACGTGCCGTATTCGGTGACCAGCGCGCCCTCGGGCCCGGCCACCATGAAGTGCCACGCGGTCAGCCGGTTCAGGTCGGCCACTTCGTCGATCCCAAGCGGAGTGCAGTGCTTCGACTGGACGATATCGCGCTGGCTGGCGGGAATCTTTTCGAGTAGCTCGGGCGTGGGTTCTCCTTCGCCGAAGGTGTAGATCATGCCGCGACGCGGTTGCCACGATTCCATCTTGGCCGCACCTTGGTCGGTGGCGTGGTGGCTGTGTTCGGGAATCATCTGGCCCGGCAGCAAGAAAATCTCGTGGCCGAAGTAGCGGTAATCCTGGCGGTTGAGCCAGAAGATGCCGGCCATGCCGACGTTGGCGAAATCGCCGAGCCCGAAGTCGAGCACCCACATGCCTTCTTTGAGCGTTTTGGAGAGCGGATAGCCGAATCGCTCGAACATGTCGAAGTAGGCTTGTTTGGCGTTGTCGGCGAGGAAGTTGCCGTCGGCGTCGTAGAAGTCGGCGTTGGTGTAGTTTTTCACTTTTTTCTGGGTACAATCTGCGGCTGAAGCGGAGAATCCGCCGGTTGCGACCAGCCCTGCCGCAGCGGCGGCGCCCTGGATCATCGAGCGTCGGGTAAGACCTTCACGTGGGGTGTCTGCCATGGAGTGGGCTCCTGGGAGGGAGTTATTGCGATGGAATGTTCCGGCGGGACGTTTTTCGCATGTAAGCGTCCCAGCGAAAGGCTTATTTGCCAAACAGGCCATCTATTATCACGTTGCCGTATGCAAAATGCAATCATTGCGAGGCAACAAAACGCGATCAACTCTTCTGGGGGGTAGTTCGGTTGTCGAAGAGATCGTGGGAAAAGTCGCGATGTCCGGCCATCGCGGGTATATTGGGGCCTGCTGCCCCAGTCGAACCAATTTCCTGCTCCGTCTTCCCTGATCCCTCTCCCGCCATGTCCCGTTCCAACCGTTTCCGCACGTGCCTCGCCTGGATCTCGATCGTGTGTTGTTCGTCGTTATCGGCCGTGGCTGCGGAGAATTGGCCGCAATTGCGTGGCCCCACGGGCGACGGTCACGCCCATGCCGCCGCGCTGCCGCTTCGGTGGAGCGAAACGCAGAACGTCGTTTGGAAAACGCCCATCCATGGTCGGGCCTGGTCGTCGCCGGTCGTTTGGGGTGGGCAAATCTGGATGACCACGGCCACCGAAGACGGCCGGCAATTGTCTGTCGTTTGTGTCGATCGCGACTCGGGCAAGGTCGTTCACGACTTGAAACTGTTCGACGTATCGGAGCCGGCCGAGATCCATGCGTTCAACAGCTACGCGTCGCCCACGGCGGTCATTGAAGCCGGTCGGGTGTACGTGCATTTCGGCAGCGAGGGAACCGCTTGCCTCGATACGGCGACCGGCAGCGTGCTGTGGAGCCGTCGCGACTTGAAATGCGATCATTACCGCGGCCCAGGCTCATCGGCCTTTCTCTACGGCGATCTGTTGATTCTTCATTTCGACGGGATCGACGTGCAGTTTCTCGCCGCGTTGGACAAGACCACGGGCCGCACGGTATGGAAGACGCATCGGGCGGTGGACTACGGCGGCATCGACGGCGATTTCCGCAAGGCCTACGCCACGCCCATCGTGATCGACGTTGAAGGCCAACCGCAGTTGATCAGTCCCGGGGCCAAGGCCACGATGGCCTACGATCCTCGCTCGGGCGAAGAGATCTGGCGCGTCGCCTACGAAGGTTTTTCCAATGCGGTGATGCCGTTGTACGGCCACGGACTGGTGTTTCTCAACACGGGCTTCGGCAAGCCCGAACTTTGGGCCGTGAAGCCCAACGGACGCGGCGATGTGACGGCGACGCACGTCGTTTGGAAAACGCGCAAGAGCATTCCCGCCAAGCCGACGCCCGTGCTGGTCGGCGATTTGATCTTCGCTTGCGACGACAAGGGTGTGGCTTCGTGTATCGACGCCACCTCGGGCGAAACCGTGTGGCAAAAGCGGATCGGCGGCCGCCATTCGGCCTCGCCACTCTACATGGCTGGGCGAGTCTATTTCTTCGACGACGAGTCGACCACCACGGTGATCGAGCCGGGACGTGAGTTCAAGCAACTGGCCGTCAACACACTCGACGCCGGTTGCATGGCCTCGCCGGCCGCAGTCGATCGGGCGATCTACTTGCGCACGAAGACGCATTTGTATCGGCTGGAAGACGCGGCGGGTGAGTAGACTTCTGTTGCATTCAAGACCGCGTACTCACCATTTGCTTTGCCGGTTCCCAAGCCGGAGCTTGGGAACCAGAGAAATGTTGCTGTCTCCTCAAAACTCGCTTGATCCATCAGAGGATCGGCAATTTGACGACACAAAGACGATGTGCTAGCGTGACTGGTGACGTTCACTGGTGCATAGTCTTCAAGCAGTCCTGAAACGCGTGAACGTGCTTTTTTACTTCAAGATCAAGGATACGTGTAGCATGCGAATTCATTTCATGGCGGTCATTGTCGCGACTGTTTTGAGTGCCGCGACGTCGATGGCAGGGACTTTCTCGCTCAATTGGTCGACCGACAAGGAGCCGGTTTCCTATCTACCTGGCGAAACCATGACGTTTCGAGTTCAGCTTGTCGAAGACGGCGAACCGATCGGCGGCAAGACTCTCAAATGGTTCCGCACCGGCGACGATCAAAAGACGGCCGAAGGTACGGAGGTTAGTTCCGCAGACCAACCGCTTGAAATCACAAGCTCGATCGACAAGCCTGGCTTCGTACGGCTTCGCATCGTGGTTTTCAACGAGGACGGCTCACCTCTGAAGGATGCCCAGGGAAAGGTTGTGAGTTTTGACGGGGGTGCGGGCGTTGAGCCTACCAAGCTGGAAGGTTACCCGGAACCGCCCGACTTCGACGCTTTCTGGAAGACACAAAAGGCCCGTCTGGCAGAAGTGCCGTTGAAGGCCTATCTCACGGAGGTCGATTCCAAGAGGTCGAGTTTTCAAGCTTTCGACGTGAAGGTCGATTGTGCAGGCAATAAGCCCGTCTCGGGTTATTTGTGCTTGCCGAAGGATGCCAAGGCAAAATCGTTGCCTGCTTCTGTCAGCTTTCGAGGCTACGGCGTGACTGGCGCCGACCAAGTGTGTCGCGACGGCATGATTTCCCTCCAAATCAATGCGCACGGCATCGAAAACGGACGCCCGTCCGAGTATTACGAGACGCTTAAGAAGGGAGCGCTGAGGGGGTACGCCTTCGACGAAACCGAGAACGACAAGCCCGAAACGGCCTATTTCAACGGCATGATGCTTCGCGTGATGCGGGCTTTGGATTTCGTCAAGTCTCGCCCTGAATGGGACGGCAAAACGCTTGTCGTTACCGGCGGCAGCCAGGGCGGTCTTCAATGCCTGACGGCCGCGGGTCTCGACGGCGACGTCACCGGGTGCCAGGCCTACAAGCCCTGGTGCTGCGATCTTGGAGGGATTAACCTCGGCCGCCTTCGCGGTTGGCGGCCCGAGTTTACCGAGGCGCTTGGTTACTACGACCCGGTCAACATGGCAAAGCGCATCCGGTGCGAAACGTTTATTTGTGCCGGACTTGGCGACTACGTGTGCCCACCTTCCGGCATTTCGGTGCTCTACAACAACATCAAAGCGCCGAAGACTGTCGAATACATCCAAGGTGCCACGCACGGCTACAATCCGCCGAATCCAACGAAGCAGATCCTCAGCAGTAAATGACAACGTCGCTGGTTCCCAAACTCCGGTTTGGGAACCAGTTGCTCAACTGGCAATCCGCGAATAACGTGGCCGGCCGCAGCCACCACGTTGCCTTCCCCCACCGCGCCGCGTAGTATTCCGGTGCGGGGGTCAGGCCCGGTTCCCTCGTTGGCATCTTGAGCTATCCTCGTGTCGGTTGTTCTCATCCACTGGGCCGTCGCCGGGGTAGGTTGCTTTTCTCTTCCAACGGCAGCGCCCGGTGCAAGCGAGGAGAGATCCGATGTCGGGCACATCCACTTTCCAGTCCCGGCCGGTGGCGTTGCACCAAGCCGAGCAACGTGGGGCAGTTTCTGGTATCCCGATCGGCAAGTATCTGATCGATCGGCTCATGCAGTACGGCGTGGGCGACGTGTTTGGCGTGCCGGGCGATTACGTCTATCAGTTCTACGACCTGTTGGACGAGAGCCCCATCAATGTGATTTCCTGCACTCGTGAAGATACGGCCGGTTACGCGGCCGACGCTTACGCGCGGATGAAGGGAATCGGCGCCGTCTGCGTGACCTACTGTGCGGGCGGATTGAGTGTGTGCAACGCCATTGCCGAGGCCTACGCCGAGAAATCGCCCGTGGTGCTCATCAGCGGTTCGCCTGGCGTGGGCGAGCGGTTCAACAACCCGTTGCTGCACCATCGGGTGAAGGATTTCGACACCCAATCGGAGGTCTTCCGCCGGCTTTGCGTGGCCGACACGGTATTGACCGATTCGTATACGGCCTTTCGCGAGATCGACCGCGTGTTGGAGGCCGTCGAGCGTTACCGCCGCCCGGGTTACATCGAGTTGCCACGCGACATGGTTGCTATGGTGCCCGAGGGAAGTTACACGCCGTCGACCACCGAGTCGCGTAGCGACCCCGACGCCTTGCGGGAAGCCGTGGCTGAAGCCAGCCGCCGCATCTCCGAAGCGCGGCGCCCGGTGATTATCGCCGGCGTTGAAATCCATCGCTTCGGTTTGCAGGACAAGTTGGTGGCCATCGCCGAAGATGCCGGTATCCCAATTACCGCTACGATGCTCGGAAAGAGCGTGGTGGGCGAGCAGCACCCGTTGTTCGCCGGCATCTACGAAGGGGCGATGGGCCGCGACGAAGTGACCACGTTGGTCGAGCAGAGCGACTGTGTGATTATTCTCGGTGCTTTCATGAGCGATATCAACTTGGGGATCTTCACCGCCGATTTGAATCCTACGCGTTGCATCTACGCTACCAGCGAGGCATTGCGCATCAGCCATCACCACTTCCACGGGGTGTTGTTCCGCGATTTCGTCGAAGGGTTGGTTGCCGCGCGACTGCACGCCATGCCGCAGACATTACCACCGCGACAGGGTTTTACCGAAGACCGTTATGAGGTGCGCTCCGAGGAGCCGATTCGGGTACGTCGGCTGATCGCCCGGCTGAACGAATCGCTCGACGCCTCGACCGTGGTGGTGGCCGATGTGGGCGATGCGCTGTATGCCTCCAGCGATCTGGCCATCCGGCGGCAGACGGAGTTTATCAGCCCGGCCTATTATTCTTCGATGGGTTTTTCGGTCCCCGCGGCGTTGGGGATCAATGTGGCCCGGCCCGACTTGCGGCCGATCGTCCTGGTGGGCGACGGGGCGTTTCAGATGACGGGCACCGAGCTGTCGACCGCCTTGCGGCTGAAATTCAGCCCGATTGTGATTGTGCTGGACAACCAGGGCTACGGCTCGGAGCGGATTTTCCACGACGGCGAACACGCCTGTAACGAGATTCGGCCCTGGCAATACGCCAAATTGCCCGAACTGATTGGCGGGGGACGCGGGTACGAGGTTCACACCGAGGGCGATTTCGACCATGCCCTACGCGAGGCACGCGACGATCCGAAGACCCTGGCCCTGATCCATGTTCACCTGGCCGAGAATGATTGCAGCCGGGCGCTGCAGCGTTTGGCGACGAAAATGGCCTCTCGAGTGTGAACTTTCTGCTGGCGGGCGGTGGCACCGTTTTCAGCAGGCCGAGAGTTGGTATACTCACTTCTTGCTGGTTCCCGTCTTTCTCTTGTCTCCTGGTTCCCAAGCTCCAGCTTGCGAACCCCACTCCGCGAAGCTCCGCTTCGCTTGACGGATGGCAAGAGTAAAGTCCTGGAAACCGGCCAGGAAGCAGAGCTTCCTTGACGTGCGTTCCCAAGCCGGAGCTTGGGAACGAGAGAGAACACCATACTGTCATACATCAGGCTATGAACGAAAAGCTTCTTAAGTATTGCACCGCCGCCGGTCAGCAGCATTTGCTGACGTTTTGGGATCAATTGGACGCCAGTGACCAGACAGTCTTGGCCGAGCAGATCGAGCGACTCGATTTCGACTTGATTGCCAGACTCTACGCCCATCGCGACGACCAGGGCAACATCCGCGAGTTGGCCGACAAGGCCGTGTCGCCGCCGGCGTTTCGGCTCGACGGCCATGGCAATCGCCACAGCGCCGACGAAGCACGGCGCCGCGGCGAAGAGGCCCTGGCGGCCGGCCAAGTGGGCGTCGTCGTGGTGGCCGGAGGGCAGGGGACCCGGCTTGGTTTCGAACATCCCAAGGGCATGTTTCCCATTGGGCCCGTCTCGGAGCGTACGCTGTTTCAGATCCACGTGGAGCGAATCCTTGCGGCCTCGCGGCGTTACGGCGTGCGAATTCCCTTCATGCTGATGACCTCGCCCGCCACGCATGACGAGACGGTAGCTTTCTTCGCCGAGAACAAGAATTTCGGCCTGGCGGACGATGACCTGGTGATTTTCTGCCAGGGGACGATGCCGGCCGTCGACATGGAAACCGGCCGCGTGTTGTTGGCCGAGCCGGGCCGGTTGGCGCTCAGCCCCGACGGCCACGGCGGCACTCTCGCTGCCCTCGACCGTAGCGGAGCTTTGGCCAAGATCCAAGAGCGTGGGATTCGCCATTTGTTCTACTTCCAGGTAGACAATCCCTTGGTGGCCATTGGTGATCCGGAATTCCTTGGCTACCATCTGCTGAGCGAGGCCGCGATGTCGACCCAAGTGGTGGCCAAGCAAGACCCGATGGAACGGGTGGGTAATGTGGTTGAGGTCGACGGCCGGCTGATGGTCATCGAATACAGCGACTTGCCCGACGACGTGGCCCAGCGCCGCGCGGCCGACGGTTCGCTCGATGTGTGGGCCGGTAGCATTGCAGTTCACGTGTTCGATGTCGACTTTCTCGCTCGCTCAGTCGATCAGGCTGACGCCTTGCCGTTTCACATCGCGCGAAAGAAGGTGGCTTACGTCGACGCCAATGGCCAGTTGGTCACGCCGGACGAGCCCAACGCGATCAAATTCGAACGGTTCATCTTCGACCTGATGCCGTCGGCTCGTAATGCGATTGTGGTAGAGATCGATCCGGCCGAGGCCTTCGCCCCGTTGAAGAACGCCCCCGGTGCCGAGCGCGACACGCCCGAGTGGGTGCAACAGCAGATGGTCGCCCAGCACCGTCGCTGGCTCGAAGCGGCCGGCGCGGAAGTGGCCGACAGCGTGGCGGTCGAGATCAGCCCGCTTTGGGCACTGGACCGCGAGCAAGTCGCCGAGAAGATCGAAGCCGGAACTCGGATTGAGCGGACGACGTTTTTCGAGGCGGAAAGCTGATTTCAAAGCTGAAAGCGGAAGTTGGAAAACGAGGGCTGGTCGCTTCAGCGGCCAGCGAAACGGAAAGCGGATTGGGCGAAGCCGCAAGCGGCTTTTTCTAGTCCCTAGCATCTAGCCCCTAGTCCCTACCATGCTCCATGCTGTCATCATGGCCGGAGGTTCCGGCAAACGGTTTTGGCCCGAGAGTCGTGCGGCACGGCCGAAGCAACTGTTAAAAATGGTCGATCGGCGAACGATGCTTGGCGCAACGGTCGATCGCCTCTCGGGGTTGGTGCCGCCCGAGCGCGTGGTGATTGCTACGACGGCGAAGCTGGCCAATGCGATTGCCGAGGAACTACCGCAATTGCCGCGGCAGGCGATCTTAGCCGAGCCGGTTCGCCGGGATACGGCGCCGTGCATTGGCTTGGCCGCGCTGGTCGTTTCTCGCGATGACGCCGACGCAACGATGGCCGTGATGCCGTCGGACCACGTGATTTCACCCGACGCGACGTTCCAGGCGGCCATCCGGTTGGCGGCGTCGTTGGTCGACGCGGCACCGGGCCGGATCGCGACTTTTGGGATACGCCCCACTTACGCGGCCGAGTCGTTTGGTTACATCGAACGGAGTGAGCCGATCGAGGTAGCCGCCAAGCACGCGGGCGATGTCTCGGCCGCCGTCTACCGGGTGGCGCAGTTTCGCGAGAAGCCCGACGCCCAGACGGCGGCCGACTACGTGGCCTCGGACCGTTTCTACTGGAACTCGGGCATCTTTGTCTGGAAAGCCCGCACGATCCTCGACGCCCTGGCCGAACATCAACCGGCCATGTTCGCCCACTTGCAGACTATCGCCGAGGCCTTCGATACGCCCGAGTTCGACGAAGTGCTCCGGCGAGAATTCACGGCCATCGACGGCACCTCGATCGACTACGCTGTGATGGAGCACGCTCAGGACGTGGTCGTTGTGGAAGCTCCTTTCGACTGGGACGACCTGGGCAGTTGGCAGTCGCTCGCCCGGCTACGAGGAACCGACGAGCAGGGCAACACGATCGTGGCGAATCACCTGGGCGTGGACACATCGGGGACGATTGTCCGCGGCGGCGACGATCATCTGATCGTTACCCTGGGGCTGAAAGACTGCATCGTTGTGCACACGCCCGACGCTACGCTGGTGGCCAACAAGCACGACGAGGAATCAGTCCGCAAGATCGTCAACCTGCTGGAAGAACGGGGGCAGGACGAAGTCCTGTGAAAGCGGAAAGCTGAAAGCGGAGAACAGCGATTCGCGGGTGAAACACACGCTCCAAGCCCACGGGTGGCAACCCGTGGGTCTGGAGTATGCATCAGCTCCACAGCCAAACGGTTGACTCGTTCCCAAGCTCTAGCTTGGGAACCAGGATGGACCCACGGGTTGCCACCCGTGGGCTTGGATGATCTTTGGGGGTACGCCCTGGTTATTCGCTGGGCAGGGGTTGTTTGAGTTGATTGAAGGTGTCGACCGGGTTGGTCGATGCCGGTGGCTGAAGCGAGGGTAGCCCGGGCATGGCGTCGGAGGACTTCTCGCCTTCCGCAGGTTCTTTTTCCTTGACGACGTCCTTGCGGCTGAGATGGATCTTCTTGTAGACGTCGTCGGAGATGATGTAGTACCAGTCGGCGAAGCGGCCGTTGAGTTCTTTGACCTTCTTCTTGCCCTCGGCCACCTTCTCGTCGTACTCGTCTTGTTTGCGCTGGTTCTCTTTTTCGATCCGTTCTCGTTCTTTGGCGAGCTCTTCGTCCGATTTTTCGTCGGTCTTTTTCTCGCTCGCCTCGTCTTTGGCGGCCTCCTCGGCGGTGTCGGCCGACTCGTCCTGTTTTTCGTCGTCTTTTTTCGCGCTGTCTTCTTTCTCGGCGGCTTCGTCCGACTCTTCGGCGTTTGCTTCCGGCTTCGCCTCAGGCAGCGGTTCGAGTTCTGGCTTCTCGATGGCGTCGGCGTTGAACTCGGCCATCACGAAGATGTAGCGGTTCAGTTGACCTTCGTCGCTGTCTTCGCCTTCCTTCTTCTTGTTGCCATCGTTGGTGTCGCCCGCGATGTTGCCGAAGCGGAGCACGTACTGCACGCCGTCCTTCATCATCACGTAGATGTCGCCTTCGTTGGAGAAGATCTGTTCTTCGCGGCCTGAAACTCGGGCGGGGAAGAAACCCTTGCTCATCAGCGACATGCGGGCTTCGTTGTCGTTTAAGAAGCCCTTTTCTGCCTGAAGATTACCGCTAAGACCGGCCGGTTTGCGGCGCACGTCGACGATCTTCAGTTCGTCCAACGCAGTCTTCATCTCGTTGAGCTTCGTGGTATTGAGTTCTTCGCTGTCGGTCATCTTCACGGGAACCCATTTGCCGTCGTCGAACTCCTGGTCCACGAGCATTTTCCACTGCGGGTCGCCCGTGTCGTTGTATTCCAGCACCATTTCGCCCCGTTGGACCAGGGCCATGTTGGCTTCGTCGACCGAGTGGTCGCGGGTCATCACTTGTTTGATATCCCAGGTGTTAAGCTTCAGCAGGTCCTTTTCAATCCAGTCGTCGAACTTGGTCGAGAGCTTTTCCGGATCGAGTTTCATGGTGTAGGTTGGGTCCTGCCCCACGCGGCGGACATAGTAGAGTTCCTTTTCCTCGTCGGCCTTCTTGCCGATGATCAGGGCGAGTAGCGTTTGGTCATTCTTGTCGTTTTGGACGCCTTTCATCACTACGCGGCTACCCACTCCCACCGAGCCGGGTTTCAAGTCTTTAGCGCCAGGGTCGATCACGCCGTACAGCGCGTGGTCGCCCGGGTTGATGCTGGCCACGCCATTGACCGTGCGGCCGATCACGCTGCCGGCGGCTTCAGCCAGTTGATCCTTGGCGTCGGCCGGGTAGTCGTCATGCGAGGGAATCGACCAGATCCCGTCCACCTGGGCAACCATGAAACGATTGGGTTGCCCCGTCGATTCGTCGTACTTGATGATCTCCAGGCTGGTGATGTCTAGCGGGTCGAAGTCGGCGAACAACGGTTGGCCGATCAGGTCGTCGGCGTCGGTCGCCATTTCCGCGGGCCGGTTGGTATAGCTGACGAGCATCAAAACCGCCAACGCAGCGATCGCGATGGCCACAAACACGGTTGTTTTGGCAACTTCGCTCATTTTATTTCCTCACAAGATCTATGACTAATAACCGGGGATTGATAATTCAACTAACAACTAACCACTGACCACTTTCTTTTCACCGCAGCCGATTGCGGGAAACGCCCTCGCGTTCCGCGGCACGACGGGCAAAGAACACGATGATCGCCAGGATCAGTGGCAGAATCGGTGGCAGCACCACGGCCCAGAACTTGTAGCCGTCTTGCACTTGGCGAATCTCCAACGCCTGCTTGGTCTCGATCTGCTTGACCTTGTGCTCGAGTTCTTGCTGGAGCCGCTCGGCGGTCGCTTGCTGACGATCTTGGGCGACTTTCAAGGCCAACGCTACGCGACGGAGAATCTCCTGATCGTCGAGCTTTTCCTCGCGAAGGTTTTCGCGCAGCTTGTCCATCTTCTTGTTCAACGCCTCCTGCTCCTTTTCCTGTTCCTCCTGGAACTGAAGCTGCAGGCGGTCGACGGCCTTGGTCGTTTCGTGACGAGCATCTTCTACGCGTTCGTCAATGCGGGTGAGCGTGCGGTGCTTCGGTCGCCGTTTGCGAATCTCGACGAAACGGTCGTCGCCGGCCAGCACATCGAGCAGGTTGAGCACGAAAGTGACGTTGTCGAAGTTGAAGTCGATGCCGACTTCGGGGTTGTCGCCCTGTTCTCGCAGATTGAAGAACTCGCGGTGGAGCATGTCGATATCGGCCACCACGACCACGTCGATATCGACGTCCTGAGGCTTCGACTCATCGGGCTTGGCACCACCATCGGTGGCGTCTTGACTGTGATCCGCGTGATCATGATCGGCATGATCGTGATCGGCGTGGTCATGGTCAGCATGCTCGTGGGCGTGTTCGGCTTCGTCGTCGGCCATGGGCTTTTCGGCGGGCAATTTGCCCTTGATGTGTACGGCCAAGATATACGGCAAACCGGTGGTGTCGTGGCGGCGGTTGGGGTTCAGCCCACCGCTGGGGCCGAAGGGGCCCATGCTGATCATGTCGCGGAAGGCGACCGTGCCGGTGCTTTCGCCCGTGCGAGCAAGTTCTTCAAACTCCAGCTTCGAGCCGGGGAGTTTGGAAATCGATCCGGGGAAAGGGAATAGCAACAGTTCTAGCTTGGAACTGATCGGGCTGTCTTGATTGAATGCCTTGGGGGCGGCCGCTTCGTCGTCGACGAAGACTAACTCGCTGGGTAAATGTCCCAGTTTGGGGTAGGGGTTGTGGTCTTGCCAGACGATCTGATCACCCGAAAAATCGACACCCAACAGATTCCACAGTTCGGCGAGGTTTCCCTTCGGCGGGGCTTGCTGCCGTTGCATCATCATGGGATTCATCCCGCCGGGCGGGCGCCGTGGAGCTGAGGTAGCCGGCACATTGCCCGCGAAGCCGGGGAATGGGTCCTCGAAGACCGCCGTGGGTTGGCCGGCCTTCACGGCAGCGATGAAATTCTTCATTTCGTCTGGTCCCAGCGACGAGGGCTGCACGGCCAGCAGGGCGTCGTAGCGTTCGGTGATTGGTTGGGCAGGGTCGACTTCGACCACCTCGTACATCTTCTCCAGCTCGTCGACGATCGGCCAGTTGGGCGAGGACGACATCGTCTGGAAATTGAAGCTGCCATAAAGCTGGGCATCGGTCTTGAGGATGCCGATCTTCTTACGCTCTTGTTGTATTACGGTGCAGATCGAGCGGACCAGTTCATACTCGACGGGAATCCCGCGATTGACAAACGGCAACACGACTTTGTCTAGACCGCAGGTGAACGCCACACCGAGGAAGATCTGATCTTCGTTGAGTGTACCGCGGTCCATTGAGACCACGCGCCGCGGCGTGATGCCGTAGCGTTCTTCGGCTCGGGCGGCATCTTCGGAGAAAAGCTCTGTATTGTGAATTCGGACGATGACTTCACTGCCTCCGTAGGCCTGAAGCTCTTGGAGCATGTTGAGCACATCAAGCCGGGTCTGGACGTAGCTCTCAGGTACTTCCGGGCTGATGAAGGCTTCCACACGCACGGGCCGCTTCAGGTCGAGGTTGCCCAGCAGGTCGACTGTCTTTGGCGATAGCGAGCTGAGTCGTTCGGCGGTCACATCCAGTCGGACATCGTACTGGTGGAAGAAAATCGTGGCCGTTACGGCCAACACGGCCAGGGCCAACGTGCGGACTAGGAAGTGGCCGGCCATTACGGGCCAGTCGCGACCCCGGGCCCAGTGGCGGCGGCCGATTAGCACCATGCACAGGTAGAGCATCACCACAAGGATCGTGCCGAAGTAAACCAAGCCCGAGAGACTGATAATGCCGCGGCCGAAGTCGTTGAAATGGGCGCTAATGCTCCATTGCTTAAGCACGCGGGCAGCGCGATCGTCGACGATCACGTCGGACCACATCAGGGCTACCAAGGGCACGTTGAACAGGGCTCCCAGGACGAAGGCCACCGTGAGGTTTGCCGTGAGGAACGAAGCTACCATGCCGACGGCCAGCATCGCCAAGCCCACAAGCCAGTAGCCAAGGTACGTGGCCACAAAGAGGCCCGCATCGGGATTGCCCAAGTAGGCCAGCACGCAGAAATTGCAGACCAGCGAGAATAACAGCGACACGGTGAAGATGGCCACGGCGGCCAGGTATTTGCCAAGCACGATATCCAGGTCGCCGGCCGGCACGGTCAGCAGCAACTCGTCGGTTCCCTGGCGGCGTTCCTCGGCCCAAACGCTCATGGTGATCGCCGGAATGAAGATCAGCATGATCAACGGGAAGAAGCGGTTGAGCTGCTCAAGGTTCGCGAGGTTCGAGGCGAAGAATTCGTGAGGCCAAAATGCGGCTATCGAGCTTAAAAGCACGAAGACGCAGATAAATACGTAGCCGGTGGGCGACGCGAAATAGGCGACGAAGTTTCGCGTAAAGACCGCACGGAGAACGTTCGTGTTCATGGCTTTCCCTTGTTACACGCTTACTTCATTTGGCTGAAGTGTTGTGAGGTTTCGATTGGGTGCCACGGGCTGCTTGTAAGCCAGTGCCGAACAGGGGCATGCAAGCTGCTCGTGGCACCCATCACTCTAGGTTTGACAAAGTGCTAGGCCGAAATGGGTTGTTTGGCTCCGCTGAGTTCGCGGAAATGCTCTTCGAGCGACTTGCCGTCGGTGGCCAGATCGCTGAAGGCACCATCGTAGATCAAACGTCCTTCGTTGATAAACAGCACGCGCGAGGCCATGGCTTCGACTTCCTGAAGGATGTGGGTCGACAGCAGGATGGTCTTGCTTTCACCTAGCTTGCGAATCGTTTCGCGCACTTCGTGGATCTGGTTAGGATCCAGGCCGGCGGTGGGTTCGTCGAGGATCAGCACGTCGGGCTCGTGCAGCAGGGCCTGGGCCATGCCTACCCGTTGGCGATAACCGCGAGAAAGCTTGCCGACTGGCTTGCCGATCACGCTACCCAGGGCACACAACTCAACGACCTCGCCGATGCGTTGTTTCGCTCGTTGCGGGGAAAGTCCCCGAGCCGTGGCGAAAAACTGCAGCAGGGCCCGGGGTGTCATGTCGGGGTAGAGGGGGCCGTTTTCCGGCAAGTAGCCAAGCCGCTTGGCACCGGCCAGACGGTCGTCGGACATGTTGTGTCCGGCGATAAACGCCTCGCCGTCGGAGGGGGCCAGATAGCCGGTCAGCAGCTTCATGGTCGTACTCTTCCCGGCACCGTTGGGCCCCAGGAAGGCGACTACTTCGCCCTGGTGTACCTTGAAAGAAACGTTTGCGATGGCCGCAAAGTCGCCATAGTATTTGCTCAGCCCGAGGGCTTCGATCATGGCGGGACGTTGGTCACTACTCATGGACAGTAGCTCCCTGATATTTGGATGCGAATTGAGGCTCGGCAATGGTTCGGGCGATTACGCAGACGGGATGCCGAGGGAGGTTCCCGTAAGGCCGTTTACATCCGGCAGCATGATTCCCTTTGCGAAACGCTTGATGTTTGCTTTTCTCGGTTAGGAGAGTGGGGAGAAACGGGTGGACTGCGAAAGACCACGGCAATCTGCTCGGCTTTGGTCTTCTTTTTCTTGGGCGACTTGCAGGTTGGGCCTAGCTTTCGAGCCAACCTGCCACCACTCGAAGCACAACGATGGTTCCCTCGTGAAAACCGTGGTGCCCTTTTCCTGGACGGGTTTCGACTAAAACCGCGCATTATACCAGTCCGCCGCCGCACGGCAACATCTTTTGCGGTGTTGACCGGTAGATCGGTAGAACTGACAAGCCATTGGGTGGGAATGCAGTCGACTTGGGAGAGATGCCTGCCAGCATCACGAAGTCGTCTTCGACGGCCGACGTTTACGGCTCCGAAACCTCCTCGAAAACAAGCCACCGTAGCAGGTGTTGGTAAGTGCCCGCCATTTGGAGTGATCGGCCGGCCACGGTGATTTTTTGGACGACCGTTTCGCCGGTGCCTTTGTTGACCATCAGCCGGATCGGACCGCCGGTGGCGCCGGTAAGCAGCAGATCGCCCGAAGGTCCCCACGGCTGGGCGTTGACGCGCAACTCGTACGTGCCCGGCTTGACGTCGAACCGAAATACTTGGCCCTTGTCGATCTTCACCGAGTACTTCTCCAGATCGGACGAGGCCCAATGGCGGAAGTCGTTTTTTGTGGCCGCTTGGCCGACGAAGCCGAACCCGGTTTCGGGCGTGTAGAGGCAATTGGCCGCAACGGGCGTGTAGTAGCGCAGCCGGCCGATGTTCGTGGCAACCGGTTCGGTTGCGTCGCCGAAATTGTATAGGTAGATCGTGCGCCGCGCTTCCGCCTCGCGGAGTCTTTGTCGCTTTTGTTCCTGCAATTCCGACTCGCGCACCAGTGGCGTGAGAGCCCCTTCGTTCGCGAGATTGCTCAGATACACGGGAAACTCCGAGAGGGGCAGTTCCCCGGTCGACTCGACTTGGGTGACGCCGCCAAACGCGTCGGTAACGGTCGCGTTGCCCAGTTCGATTCCGAGTTTTGCTTCGCCCGTGACACAATAGGCCATCAGCATGGTCTTTCCGTCGCGCTGCCAGGTCTGCAACCAAACTTGGTCGAGTGGGTGCGGCAGCCGATGTCCGGCCGTGGCGCCGGTGAGTTGGCGGATGAGCGTTGCGTAGGTGTACCACGACGGCTTGCGGCTGAAGTCGTTGCGTAAAACGCCGGCGGCCGCGTGCTGGCTGGGAGTAGAGCCCGATTCGCGATAGGCGAAGACCTTGTCGATACCGTTAGCCAGGCAGAGGGCGACCACGCGAGGCAATCGGGCCGCTTGTGTTCGCTCGTTGGTGCCGATCGGTCCGCCCGTGTCGTAACCGGTCTCGGTCATCCAGATCGGCGCGTTCGGCTGATAGCGATCTCGCCACTCGACCAAGCGTTTGAGATGTTCGACGAACGAGACTTCGTAGCCCTGGGCGTTGTTGGCGTCGCGCGTGGCGATCTCCGGTGGCGTACGGCCTGAGTAGAAGTGGACACTGATCACGTCGACCAGGTCGAGTGGGCACTTTCCGTCGGCGTATTTGAAGACTCGCATCTGATCGACGATTTCGCTGGTCATGCCGGCGAAGCCTGGGCTGGAGACGACCGCGTCGGGATCGGCCTGTTTGACGGCCTCTGCTCCTCGCCGCCACATTTCCCACCACTGGCTCATCGTGCCGGTCCACGCTCCCCAGGTTGGCGGCTTGGCTTCGTTGCGGAGTGGGTTCAGATTCGGTTCATTGCCCAGTTCGAAGACCTCGATACGACCCAGGCCGCTGCGCTGATCCTTGGTCTTCAGTTTCGACGGATCGACTCGTTTGGAGCCGTATCGGGCGACCGACTGGAAAGCGAATTCGCCGAAGTCGGCATAGTCTTTTGGCGGCCGCGCAAGTCGAACATTGTTGGGTACCGAGTCGTCGGCACCGGAGGCCCAGGTGGGCGTGAGGAACATCATGGGCAAGATGTGCAATCCGGCGGCGCGGTACTCCTCGGTAATCTGATCGAGGTTCACGGCCCAGGGCAGTGTGGTGCCGTCGAACGCGTATTCATGCGGCGCCGGCGAAACGAACGGCCATTTGAAGTTCTCGAATCGAACCCAGCCGATGCCAAGCTTGCGATTCTCTTGGGCCAGCGACGAACGGGCGGCGTTTAGGCCGAAACGCGAGTTGGCGTCGACTCCGTCGAGCCATGCCGGTTCGACGAACACCGGCTGGGCATCGAGAACGACGTGCTTGGCGGTGGTTACTTTGCTTGCCAGCAGATATTGGCCCGGCGGTAGCTTCGGTGCAAACTCCAGATTGACCACGGCGAACGATCCGAGCGGAATAGTCCGAGCAAGGTCGATGCGCTGCAATTCGCGGCCGGCCTTGGCCAGTTTGAGCTGTTCGTCGGCCACGCCGTCCCAAACATAAAGCCGGCTGGGCATCCGCAAGACGTTCACCTTTTGGCCGTCGCAGTGATAGTGCAGCCGGATGATTTTGGCCGAAAAGGGCTCGAAGGTGTGGAAGCGTTGTGTGCCCCATTTCTTGCGCATGTCGATGCCCTGTAAGTCGACGACCGGCGAAAAAGTCTTCCCGTCTATCGAGCCTGCAACATTGACCTTCCAGATCCAATTCGCATCGCCCGACTGCCAACCCATAGCCGCGATGTTGCGGACGTGATCCAGTTCGACGTACTGATCGGTTTCCCAGGAATCGTTTCGGTAGGGAGTCGCGGCGTGCGTGTAGTCGAGACCGTCGGTGAGCGTGTTTTCGGCGATGGTGCGGCCCTCGGCGACTGTCCAGCTGCGGGCGCCGAGGGCATGGTCCGTGCCGTTAAGCGGATCGGGCGTAGGCTTATTGAACAGCCGACCATCGTGCTGGAGCGAGCACACAATCTGTGCCGCAACGGCTTCGTTCGATTCGTTGCTCAGCAACAGCGAACCGCCGTAGGGCCGGTTTACGGCCACGTCGGGCGAACCGAGCACGCTCACCTGAAGCGGTCCGCTGCGTGACGTGTCGGGGCGAGCCACCTTGGCGACGACCGCATCGAACGCCAAGTCGCTCGGGCCCGCCTGCTTCGTCCACCAGACGAGATGCACTCCCTGGATGGGCATGTCGGGCCGTTTATTCTTTTGCGGTTGGGGATAAGCCTGCTTGAGAGCTTCGGTCGTTACCGGAATTTCGATCCACTTCCATCCGGTCCAGTCGGCAGGCACAAGCTGGGTGAGCACTTCTTGCTCGTTGTCGTGAATCTGGAACCCCACGGATTTGACATTCGCATTGTCAGACAGATACACCCAACAGCCCAAGGCGAGCGTTTCGCCGGGTACGCGCTGACCGATAGCGAAGTCACCTTTACCTGCGCCGGTGGCCGTGCCGAAGAACACGAGGGCGTCGCGTCCGAGTTTCGCGGCGACTGGCGACTCGGACCGGCGTGTGCCACATTTCTCCAAATGCCAGCCAGCCGGTTGAACGAACGAGCCTAGCTCGAGTGGCGAAACCAGGTGCAGGCTCTGGCCGGGGGCCGGTCGTCCGACAAGGCTGTTTGTCGGAACGACATCGTCGGCCGATGCCACGGAAACCATCGCCAGGACGATGACCGTGCAAGTCAAGATAACTCCGCCGCGTCGTTCGGGGTGTAGGCGTTTGTCGGCCATCATGTGTCGGTCTCCATTGAGTCTGACGCATTGCATGTCGTCTTGCGACCTATGTGACTTGCCTGCGAGTCTTGTCTTGCGGCGACAGGCGATTCGAACGCGCCGCCACGTGTGCAGCCTACTTCAGTTGCAGCGGCGTGGCAAGGATTGGGGAGATGTTGCCGTGGTTGGCAGAAGAGGGGTCGGGGCGAGGGGATTATCGCGCAAAGAATATCCGCTCAAGAAACGGTTTCAAAACCAGTAGCGGGATGTCTGTTTGGCGACTGTAAGCGATCCCGAAACCGGGCGGTGGAATCGTCGCCAAAGAGGCTTACGCAATGAATGGACTATTGCGTCCTGCATTGTTTGTGGAACGAGGGCGACCAACGGGAGCCTGGATTTCGAGGCGTTCGGCTTTCCGAAGCGATCATTATTAATGCAGGAAACTAGGAAATGGGGGGCCATGCCCACACGCTTGCGTGGGCATGTGTCTCGCGATTTCAGCATGTCCACGCAAGCGTGGACATGGCACCTACAACCCCAAGTTTATTGATGCTTGCACGGAAAATGATCCGCTTCGGAAAGCCGAGCGTCTGGGGCCCCAGGCTACCGTTGGTCGCCTTCCGTTCATTAGCTATGCAAGCGTCAATAAGAGTTGATAAAGCACGAGTGCAGCGAGGAAGAATTCTGTGGCCAAAGGCATTGGCAGAGCCAGTGGCATACGCAGAATTACGTCCCTTTCGCCAGATTACACTAGCCGGCCGGCATGCTCGACGTCATGGTGCCGAGCCAGATGGCTAACGGAAAGCCGACGATTAGGAGCACAATTAGCCAAGCAAAGAGCGACCGAATGCCTGCGCCAAAAAACAGACGCGACAGAACGCCGACTGGCTGGCCAGCATGCACCCGGTGACGGACCGTGTCAGCCCTAACGAGAAGCAGGCCCAGTACGGTCGTGATGGCAGTGGATAAAACGAATGTGGCAGCCGTCTCGAAAACGGAGTATGCCTGTCCGAATTTCCACACAGTAAACATGGCTACGACGAGGCCGAGACCCACGGCAGCCGCAACCCTCACGTACCAATGTGATTCAGGTTGACATACTCGGTCAAAGGTGTCACGTAGCAATGTCATGTTGCGCTCGCCTGATGGTTCGTTCGGCTGCCGTCAATTCGTCGGTCTGCTTGACTCGTGTTTAGCCGAACAGTGTTTTGCGAATGGCGGCAAGTTCCTCGGCACGCGATTGCCCTAGCGCTCCCAGACCGCTGGGATCCGACCAAGCCGGGTCGATGAATACCAGGGTCGGGAAGGGGAGCGAGTGGTGACTGGCGACCTGTCGCAACAAGGCGCGCGCACTGCTGGGAAGGTGGTGAATGCCGCACAACGCCCTGAATAGGTAGCCGTGGCTGGTGGTTTTCCACCGATGGTAAGCCCGATTGCCGAAGTACAACCCGGCCGAGACGGCACCAATCACCAAGCAGCCAATCGCTATGTAGACCATCACATCGCTGTTCGAAATACGACTGCGATTGGTGAAGCCACGGGCAGCAAACAGCAGACCGTGCATGTCGACAAAGGTAGAGTACGCGATCGTGGTCATGAATCCGTCTCCTCGGCTCTCTCGTTTTCTTTTTCGAGGTGGTCGCGGGAGTCCGCGGCAACCCCAACTCGGTTTCCCCGTAACCGCTGTTTCCCGCGATTGGCCTTCACCGGAAACCATCGGTGTGTCGGCAGCGGGTGCGGTCGTGCCGACAGTATCTGTTTTGTCTAGATGTCAGACGGCTGGCATCCGACCTGTAATTTTAAACTTAGCGCAGCACCTAGTCGCTGGCAACTGCCACCGGTTCCGCTATGTGGACAGGGCTTCTGTCGAAGGCTGTGATGGCGGCGCTTCTTCGTTGTCGGCGGTGGCTTCTTCCGTTGCCGTTTCTTCGCCGACCATGTCCGTCGAAAGCCACTGGCTGATTTCCTCCAGGCTTTGTTCGGCCGTCTCTTGCACGAGAGCACTGCGGTCGAGCAGGGCATCGCGAAGGGCTTCCCAGGAGGGCATGGTCCGGCAGTCGGCCAATACCTTGGCCGCCGCGATGCGAACGATGTGGTCATCGTCGGAGAGCGTACGGATAATCTCCTGTTCCATCTCCTGCGAAACTCCCATGGCCCCGGCCGCCAGTACCGCACGGCGACGACGCACGGGCGACGGGCCGTGCAGTTCGTTAATCAGCTTGTCTTCGATTTCCGGATCGATCTTCCGCACCACGTGGCCGGCCAGCGGCTGGAGGTGTTCGTCCATCTTGTCGAAGGTCTTCAGGAAATGGCGGAAGGTGAACTCGGGCATGGCTTCCCGCAAGGCAGCCCGAACCTCGTTTTCCGGGCTGTCGACCATCCGGATCAGCAACGAGAAGGCGCCCGGAACGCGTCGCGGACGGAGCTGCTTAATCACTTCTGCCCGAACCAGCGGGTCTTCGTCGCCGATGGCCTTGACGATAAAGGAGGTGGCCAACGGGCCGTTGAATGTGGCAAGGGCTTCAGCGGCCGCTCGGCGCCCTTGGGGTTTGCCTTCGGTGAGCAAGTAGCCGATAGTGTCGAGCACCTGCTCGCGATCGACACCGGAACCCATCAGGAGAGCCACGGCGCCAGCTTGTGCATCGTCGTCGAGGTGTTGGAAAATCTCGTGGTTCGGCTTGGCCCAAGCGATCGTACCAAAACCCGTCAGGGTTTCGGCGATGGTCTTCGTGGGGCGTGTTCCTATGGTTCGAAGCAGGTGGTTAACGAACTTCGGATCGGTGCGGCTAGAAATCGTTTCGAACATCAGCCGCGGCATCTGCGGATCTTCCAGGAAGCCGAGCAGGATGCGGAGTACGGCGCCACGGGTGCTGGTTTGCAGTGTTTCGACAAGCGGTTCGTGGCTGGCCTCTTCTTTGCGCTGCAACAACTGGCGCAGAACCACGTTGTTGGATTTGGCGATGGTCAGAAACGCTTCGATAACCTCGGTGCGGCCGTGGCGGTGCATCTTGCGGACGCCGTCTTCCAATGCCGAGGTGATTTTGTGGCGAATTGCTTCCTGGTCTTTTCGGCCCGAACCTACTTCTTTACCGCTTAGCTCCGCGTAAAACGCTTCGGTGAGTTTCAGGATCGTGTCGGCGACCAAATCGGTATGGGGGTAGGTCGGATCGACTAACGCGGAAATCACCGTGGGAAAGGTGTCGTACAGCCGAAACTGTACGAGCGTTTGGCAGGCGATGGCGACTTTTTTTGGGTCTTCGTCCTTGAGGGCTTCCCCGGCCGCCCGAACCAGACGTGCCGGACGTTCGGAAATGATATGGAGCGAGGCTTCGTCGAGCTGCAACAAGCGCTGGAAGACCTCGATGTGTCCTTCCGGATCACGGCGTTCCAGGATGGCGCGCAAAGCCGCGTGACGCGTTACTTGCGTCTTGGAGTCGAGCCCGGCCAGCAGCAGTTCCGATACTGCCTGACTTTCGGATTTAACCAACAACTGAAAGGTTTCTTTCAGGCGTTCCTTCATGACTTATCCCCGTGTGGGTACCCGGTATTACGAACTTCGATGATCGTCGACTTTCACGGAAAGTGTGGCGACCAATAGGAGTTGGTATTCTCTCGGTGTCAGTCTCTCGGTGTATTTTTCCTGTTATCCTGGGCGGTCGTTTCGGTGCCAGGGAGGTCCCGATGACTGCCGGATTGACACAACAGGCTCCCGACGTTGCACGGCGCGAAAATGCCCCGGCATATTTCACCAGTGCAGCGAGGTCCTATCGTCAGATTTTTTGAAAAGTGCTATCTATTTGGCCCCGCTCTTGCGACCAATAAACCTTATCTCAAGAAATTGGCGCAGGCAGAAAACCCGAGACCGTTTGTAGGGGTTGGACAACTTCTCTCGGGCAAACCACTCGCTGGTGGAGGTGCGACAAAAAAGTCGTTTCCTGGTTCCCACGCTTTGTGTGGGAACTCTCTCGCCAGATGGTTTGTGTTTCGGGAACGCCGAGGATTTCAACCACAATCGACGCAAAGCGTCGGGGCATGCGTTCCCACGCGAAGTGTGGGAACGAGAAAAAGTAGGGTTTTCGCCCAGCGGAGGTGGTCGTCGCGTCAACGGCCTGGGCGAATGTGTAAGCAGCAGCAGCCATCGCCGCCGGGTTGCCAGGTGTCGGCCGAGAATTCGAAGCCGGCAGCCTCGAAGGTGCCATTGTCGATTCGGGCGGCGATTCGGCAGATCGTGGCCACGTCGTCTTCCGGCAGCCCGGCCTCGAGCCAAGCGTCGCGCAGTGGGCAGCCGTGGAACTTGATGTCCAACGCGTCGGGCTGCTCGGCGAGTACTTCCGGTTGAAACATTTGGCCACCGTCGGGAATCCCGCCGAGGAAGGCTTCCTTCAAACCGGCCAGATCGCTCGGGCCGAAGGAGGCGAACTTCTGCCCTCCAATTTGTGTTCCACGGCGATAGATCGCCCGGCTGAGCAGTTCTTCGGCCTTGGCGGTTCCCATCTCACGCCGCAGCTCGTCGAAGATCAGCCAGTAGATGATGGCCCGATTTCTGAACGAATCGTAAAGCTCGCGTCGCAGTTGTTCTTCGGGCGTCTGTTGTTCTGGCATTGTGAGGACTCCAAAAGATGCGAGGATGTATTCACGAAATAGGTGCCAGACAAAAAACCACTGACCAAGCAGCAGTGGCCAAGCAGCAATGACCAATGGAGCACGAATTCCGGCGGCTCTTCATGGTAGACCGTTCTCGACGCAGGACAAGCCCCCGAGAGACGGGTCGCTCGGCGGGTGGCTGTGCCTGTCGAGGTTACGGTTGGGTGCCATGCGGGGCTTGCCCGCCGTTGCTGGATTAGGGGCAGACAAGCTGCCCCCGGCACCCGCAAAGTCGAAGTGGTCAGACCACTAACGGCGTGTCGAGCTACCGGGACGTGTGGCCGTCTGCGCCGATGAATGGTCCAAAGCGGGGCCTTTTGTGCTCGGCCGAGCGTCGGCCGGTGCCAGTACCACAACCTCGCCCTTGTGCAAGAACCGCGGGCGGCGACTTAACACGCGGAAGCGGCCGGGGAAGGCCTTGTGTACTTCGTCTTCTCGCGTGCTCAGCGTGATGATGTAAGGCGCCTGCTCCGCATGGCTGAGATGCTCGACCATCGCTTGAGTTTCATCGAGCACGGGCACCGTGTCGCCAGCGTAAAACACGGTGCTCTCGCGGACAAACGGGAAGGCCACGATCGGTGGTTTTTCGCTGGCCGAATCATTGCGAATGTCGGCAATCACCGGTTGCGCGGTCTGGAAACGGTCAACCCGAACCGTCGCGTAGCCGAACAGGGCCGTCAAGAAGGCCACCGACATCACGGCGTAGCCCAGCAGGGCCTTGCGCCGTTGGGCCAGCGTTTGGTAAAACATGAACCACAGTCCACCGACCAGCGGAATCAAGCCGAACAATCCCAGCCAACTTTCGCCCGGCAAAAAGCACGTGGCGGCAATCGGAATGCCGACGAGGATGCCCAGCCCAATCACGATCAACGTGATAAACGCCGACCACGGCCACCAGCGCGGCACACAGGTCGGGTCGGCAATCCAACGGCAAAGGAAACCGGCGGTGAGAATCGCCATGGCCGGGTAGATCGGCAACGTGTAGTGCGGAAGCTTCGTGCTGCAAACAGACCAGAACATGAAGAACACGCCGGCCCAACAGCAAAGCAAAATGTAGGCCGGCTGTTGGCGATCGTTGCGACGCAGATGGCCGACGACGTCGGAACCCGCGGGGCCCAGGAAGATGGCCCAAGGGAAAAAGCCGATCAGGATGGCCGGTATGTGGTACCAGATCGGACCGCTGTGGCCGAGGATCGGTTCGGTGAACGGTCGGAGATTGAATCGGGCGAAGAACTCCTGTAGCCAGAACTCATTGCGCATGCCCACCAAGACGAACCACGGTGCGGCTACTAGTGCGACTACCACGACGCCCGTCAAAGGACGCATCTGCCACAGGCTCCGCAGGAAGTTGGTCGGATGCCAGACACGTCCGGCGACGATCGACGCATGCCAAAGTTTTTGCAGCCACGTGGTGGCCGCGGGCAACGCTTTATAGCGGTCGGCCTGGCGTCGGTAGTTCATGATCATCAGAAACAGGCCGATCGAGGCCATTGGTAGCAGCAAGCCTACGGGTCCTTTGGCCAAAATGGCCACGGCCGCCAATGCCCAAATGGCTATCCACAAAAGCCACGATTGTGGCAGGTAGTCGAGATCAGTGGGCGGCTGGGCGACGGTACCGTCGGTACGGCTGGTATCGTCAGTGGTTGCTGTCCGCGATCGTCGGGCGATGCCACCGAAGGCGAACAACAGCATCAACAGCGTGGTGACGAAGACCAACGCCGAGTCGACCGTGGCCGCCCGGGCGGAAATCGTGAAGATAATCGTGGTGGCCGTAATCAGGCCTGACCAGAGTCCCACTTCGTCGTTAAACAACCGGCGTCCCAGGTGAAAACCCAGCAGGGCGGTGGCCACCCCGATCACGGCCGACCAGAAACGGGCGCCTAGTTCGTTGATGCCAAACATCTTGAAGCCCGCCATCATTGTCCAAAACATCAACGGCGGTTTGTCGGGAAACATTTCGCCGTTGTAGTAGGGTACGACCCAGTCGCCACGTTGGAGCATTTCCCGAGCACACGAGGCGTACAGTGGCTCGTCTTCATCCCACAGCCCGGCTACTCCGAGGTTGGTGAAGAAGACGACCGCCGCGGCCAACGCGATCCAGAGCTGATACCGGAATTGCCGAGCCATGACCTTAGACTCCTGATCGTTTTTCTTTCGTCTCGTCGTTGTTCCCGCGCACTGCTGAGGAACACGTGGGAAGCTGCCAGATAGGGAGCCGATTATCGGCCATCGTTTTTCCCAGAAGTTGCGGTGGATTTCGGGGACCCATATTTGGTAAATTCCTTCTGACAGGTGTCCGATAAAGACGGTGTACTATGTACCCGTCGGTTTCGGACAATATTCGTTGGCGAAGTCTACGGAATCGCCGACCGATTGCCAACAGCACTTTTGTTGCCCAGCTTACCGTGGGTAGGCGGACCGTGCGGTGCGAAGGGTCGGATTACTCGTTCTTCAGACTCGTCTCTCTGAAGTCTTGGGGTAGGCAGATTTCCCGCTGCTTGCACTACTGCTTCAGATCCACATAGAGCCCAACTGCCATCGGTCGACTCGCTGGTGCTGCCGGTAGAACTGCCGGCCGCCCATTGCTTGGGTGAATTGGTGGGTTGGGTAGCTGAGGTAGTTATGGCGTCTGAGCGAAACACCCATCGAGTATCGATTACCGGTAGTACCGCAGACCGCGCGAAAGCAGAATCGTCTGCCGCGTTGTCGTGTGTCGAGGACTCTCGGGCACGCCGCCTGCTGGTACTGGCAGGGCTGTTGGTTGCCGTGGCCGCGATGGCGTTGAGTATCGATGTCGTCGTGGCCGACCTCTGTGTGAACAACAAGCCGAACGACGACTTTTTGAAGTTCCTCCAGTTGGCCGAATATTTCGGCCATGGGTTCGGCGTGGCGGCCATCTTGTTGGCGATTTATAATCTCGATTTTGGTCGTCGTTGGGCCATTCCCCGGGTGTTGGCTTCTGCCGTGGCTGCGGGCATGGCGGCCAACCTGGTGAAGATGATGGTCGTCCGCACGCGACCGCAGCATTTCGATTTCGTCGGCGATGTTTGGGCGACCTTCGGCGGCTGGCTGGCCATGACTGGTGCCGGCACCGGCGGCCAGAGCTTTCCTTCTGCCCACACGGCCACCGCCGTTGGATTGGCGGTCGCCCTGATCTGGCTCTACCCGGCCGGACGTTGGCTATTTATCTCGGCGGCCGCGTTGGTGGGCGTGCATCGCATCTATGTGGGTGCCCATTTCCCCAGCGACGTTCTTTGCGGCGCCGCGCTGGCGCTGGTCGTTTCACGGGGGATCGTCGTCACCGGCCCGGTGGCTCGTTGGTTCGACCGTCTTGAAGAGAAGCTGCGTGAGAAGCAGCAGGCTGCCGAGGGAAGCGATGCCGACGACAACGAGCAACCCCGACTGCCGAACGCGGCTTAGGCATGGGCGAGATCAGTGTTGCGGGAGTGAATCGGGTGCCATGGGCGGCTTGTCCGCCCTTGTTCCTTGGGGTATTCTTGCGGCATGACCACGCCCAAGGATCATCGTCGCCGCGTGCGTCATTATCACGACCCCGGCGATCTGCACGAACTAACGTTTTCCTGCCACGACCGCCTTTCTCTGCTGACGAATGATCACTGGCGAGGTCTTCTTGCCGAGAGTATCGATCGGGCTGTTGAACGCTATGCCTTTTCCCTGACGGCCTTCGTTTTCATGCCCGAGCATGTGCATCTCTTGGTTTATTCCCGGAGAAGCCCCGACATCGACTCGCTTCTTTACGCGATTAAGCGGCCTTTTTCCTATCGCATCAAGGTGAACCTCCAGGCAGTGGAAAGTCCTTTGCTTGAGAGGTTGACTGTCAGGCACGGCAACGGCGAGCCCGGTTTCCGTTTCTGGTTGAAGGGCCCCGGCTATGACAGAAACCTGAAGACTCGACAAGCCGTTTTAGGATCAATCGACTACAAACACAACAACCCAGTGGTACGGGGGTTGTGTCAACGGGCCGAACAATGGCGATGGTCGAGTGCCCGTTGGTATCTGAGTGATGGTCAATGCCAGGACCCTGCCTTGCCCATGGTTCACGGTTTGCCCGGCGAATTTCTGGACGATCTTGAGCAGCAATAAGCGTTTGGCCCTGTTCGGCAAGGGCGGACAAGCCGCCCATGGCACCCGGCTCAACCCCCGCGGGGTTTTTCTGCTGCCGGATCTAATGCCACGCGTAATTTGCCGGCGGACGTTTTGGGGGTGTTGTCCTTAGATTTCGGTTGGACCAGTTGATTCGCCACCCCATGCGGAATAAGCGACGTCGCTCGATAGATGCGGAAACGGCCGATCGGTTCATAGGGGGTGTCATCGAGTTGGAAGAAACGCAACGCTCGATGGAATTGCGTTCGAGGGACCGCCACAATCGCATCGGGATTGTCGACGGGCACGCCGTTGCGCACGTCGTAGAGATGCGTGCTTTCCAGTTGGCCGTGTTGCAGGCCGGCGCGGAGTTCGGGCCGAAGATAGAAGACCACCGAGCCAATCCGCTCGTCGGCTACCATCACGTGCGAGGGAACGCGGCCACGCTGGTTGATGTACGTGGCAAGGGCCGCAGCCGACCGCGACTCGGCCACCGGTGGGAAGACGACGGTCATTACCACGACGAATTGAAATGCCAGGCAACTGATTGCCGAAACAAATGTCGCCCGATATCGGGCACGAAACCAAAAAATCGGTGGGATCCAGCAGGTCAGCGCGGTCAACGCGGCCAGCGCCCATACTGGGCCGCTGTAGTCGATGGCAAATTTCGAGCCGATGATCAGCATGATCACGGGCAGCAGAATGGGACCGGTAACACTGGTGAAGATGAACGTTCGCGTAAGGTCCCGTCGGGCCGATTCGAGCAACCTTCCTTCCAGCAGCCGTGTCCAGGCAATCGCCGCCAAAATGGCCACTACCGGAAAGACGGGCCAAATATACGTCACCATCTTGCTCTGAGCGATCGACAGCAGTAGCGTGCAGCCAAGCAGCCAGCACCACAACAGCGTAACGGCGCCGTTGTCGAAACCGCTACTCGTTTCCTCCTCCTCGGCAAGAACAGTCGACGACGCTTGTTGTTTCCGTTCGCCAAGGAGTTGCCGAATGGTTGCCGGCAGATAGCCGATCCAAGGCAAGCCGCCGCCGAGTAACACGGGCAGATAAAACCACCAGGGTTCGTCGCCGTGGCATTGGGTTTCGGTAGCGAAGCCCAGCAGGTGACGTTCGACAATGTAGTAATACAAGTAGCCGGGACTACGCGCTTCGACCGCCAGATACCAGGTCGAGGCCATCAGGATCCCGAGCGTCACCGCTCCGGCCCCGCGATAGCAGGCGGCCAACGTTAGCTTGCGGGTGACCAGCAGGTACAGGCCGTAGGCCACTCCGACCAGCGCGATGCCCATGAGCCCCTTGGTCAGCGTCGCAAGCCCAAGCAGCACGCCCAGGGCCAGCGTATAGCGTGCGGAAGATTGCCACCCGCGCGCGCGATCGGACTGCCAGAAAAGCAGGATCGCTAGGTTGGTCCAGGGGACGAGGGCCACGTCATGGGTAGCGGCCTGCGTGAGGGCTACCGGCAGGAACATCGTGCCGTAGAACAGTCCGGCCACCAAACCCACCGTGCGTCCCAGTAGTCGCCAGCCAACCAGGGCCGTGGTTACAGCCCCCAGAAGCCCAAACATGAGGCCCGGCAGACGAACGGCCGCTTCGGACATGCCAAGTAGCTTCAACGACAGGGCCTCGGCCCAGAAGAAGAGGATCGGCTTGTCGAGAAACGGTTCGCCGATGAAGCGGGGGATGATCCAGTCGCCCCGTTCGACCATCTCTTGAGCGATCGAGGCGTGCAACCCTTCGTCGGGATCCAGGAGTGGAATTCCCAACACGAGCGGAAAAACACAAGTTGCCGCAGCCAGCATCGCTGCCAATGCCAGCATCCATCGCCAGCCGTCGAAGGCTTTGCCGAGCATGTGGGCCTGTGCCTCCCTGCACGGGAAATGGTGTCAATATCTCAATGTGGAGAAGATCTCGAATAAGTGGGCACTGCGTTTTTTTACCGCGTTGTGCTGTCGGCGAAGCCTGAGTGCTGCGCCTTACGGGTGCCATGCCCACGCTTGCGTGGGCATGCCGCAAACTTCGAAGACCGCGGAAACCTCCGAAACGAACGCATTTCGGGTCTTTGGCACACTCCAGCTCTCTGCCAGCGGAGGATAGTAGCGAAGAATGCCGGCCGGGGGAATGCCAGTTCGCTAATCTCTCCAGGGTTCCACATTGCACCGTTTCGCCCAGGCCTCGTATTGCTGCTGTAAGTCCTGGACGATCACAGGGAACTGTTTGGCAAGGTCGCTCATTTCCGTGCGGTCTGTCTCTATGTCGTAAAGCGCCCAGTTACCCCGGCTGTGGGTGACCAACTTCCATTTCCCGTCACGAACTGCCTTGTTGCCCTCGTGCTCCCAGAAGAGGGGATCGCGGCGGAATGGCTTCCCCTCGAAGACGGGCAACAAGCTGCGGCCCTCCAATGGACGAAGCGTGTAGCCCTTGAAATGGCTCGGATAAGGCACCTTGGCGGCTGCCAGGATTGTGGGCATCAGGTCCATGATATGGGCGACTTGTTGCGTGAGTTGTCCGCCCTGGCGGATCACGGCCGGCCAGCGAACGATCATCGGCGAAGCGATGCCGCCCTCGTGAACCCAGTGTTTGTACAGCCGAAACGGCGTGTTGCTGGCGTTCGCCCAGGCGATGCCGTAGCTCTGAAATGTCGACGCCGAACCGGGAAGCATGTTGGGATTGTTTCCCTGGTGCACGGCTTGGCCCGACCGGGTCTTTTCGGGAATGTGCAAACCGGTCCAGTCGGGACCGATCTCTTCGGCGCTGGCACCATTGTCTGAAAGAAACACGACCAGCGTGTTTTGTTCGGCGTTGAGCTGCCGCACTTTTTCCAGAATCCGGCCGACGCCCTGGTCCATCAGGTCGACCTGGGCGGCGTAGACTTCCATACGTCGCTGTTGCCAGAGTTTATAGGGATTGGTCTCCCACGAGCGAACTCGCGAGTCGCGGGGAGAAAGGGTCCAGGCCGGGCTGACTACCCGCAGGGCTTTCATCCGCTTGTGGCGTTGCTCGCGCATTTTGTCCCAGCCCAGGGCGTATTTCCCCCGGTAGCGGCGCACCACGCCGTCGGGCGCGTGCAGCGGCCAGTGCGGTGCCGTGTAGGCCACGTAGAGGAAAAACGGCTTGTTCACCCGACTGGCCGCTTCGAGCATTGCCACGGCTTGCTCGCTCATTGCGTCGGTGTAGTAGTAATCGCCCTCGGGCGGTTTGAGGAAGAAGTTGTCGCGCGTGAGTGTGACGGGATTGAAGTAGCTGCCAGCGCCGCAGATCGTGCCGTAGAATCGGTCGAACCCTCGTTGCAGCGGCCAGTTGTACTTGGGGCCCTCACGGTCGACGAATCGTGTGAGGTGCCACTTTCCGCACATCAGGGTTTGGTAGCCGGCCGCGCCCAGCAATTCTGCCACGGTGGCGACTTCCGTATCGAGGTTTCCGCGGTAGCCGGGCCGGTGGTAGTCGGTCAGCATATGGCCCATGCCCACCTGGTGCGGATACATGCCCGTCATCAACGCCGCGCGCGTGGGACAACACCGCCCGCAATTGTAAAACTGCGTAAACCGCAGCCCATCGTTGGCCAGCTTATCGAGATTTGGCGTAAGAATCTCGGAGCCGTAGCAGCCGAGATCCGAATAGCCCATGTCATCGGCCATGATCAGCACGACGTTGGGCAGATGGTGCTCGGAGGAGAATTGGGCGATGGCCGACTGATCGGACAGGATCAGCGTTAAGGCTGCCACAAGGAACAACGAAACAACAACCGGCACGCGACGCAATATCATGGCAGGACTCCGCTTGCGGGAAACCTAATGCGACAAGGCGGGAGAAACACGCCCGTCGTGCAGTATACACTGGCTCGTAGGACGAGGCGAGGAAGTGCAGACCGTGTGCCACGGGGGCTTGTCCGCCCTTGCCGAATCGGAGGTAGATTTATCGTTGGTTCTCACATTGTAGTGCGGGAAGGAGAGGTAAGCTTTCGGACCAAAAAAACAAGCCACGACCTGTCGGCCGCGGCTTGCGTGTTTTTCGTCGATTATTGCTGAGACAATGCCCGTCTTAGCCCTGCAATTTCCGGCAAATCGCGTCGGCCATTTCTCGGGTGCCGACGGCTGTGGGGTCGTCGCGGTTAGGTTTCATGTCGTAGGTCACGTCCTTGCCCTCGACGATCACGTCGGCCACTGCCTGTTCCAGGCGGTCGGCCGCTTCGCACTCTTTAAGGTGCCGCAGCATGAGCATGCCCGAGAGGATCAACGCGGTGGGATTCACCTTGTTGAGACCTTTATACTTCGGGGCACTGCCGTGGGTGGCCTCGAAGACCGCACTGTCGGGGCCGAGGTTCATACCGGGGGCCACGCCCAACCCGCCTACCAGTCCGGCCGCCAGGTCGCTGAGGATGTCGCCGTAGAGGTTGGGCAACACGATCACGTCGTATAGCTCGGGCTTTTGCACCAACTGCATGCACATGTTGTCGACGATGCGGTCTTCAAACTCGATGCCGCTGTCGGCGAACTCTTCGGCCACCTTGCGGGCAGTGTGCAGGTACAACCCGTCGCTGTACTTCATGATGTTGGCCTTGTGAACGGCCGTGACCTTTTTGCGGCCGTTGGCGATGGCGTACTCGAACGCACAACGCACGATTTGTTCGGTGCCGGAGACGCTGATCGGCTTGATCGACACGCCCGTTTCGTCGCGTCCACTGACGATCTTTCGCCCCGGTGCGATCTTGTTGATGTAGTCGATCAACTCGCCGGTGACCGGCTGGCCCTTCTCGAACTCGATACCAGCGTAGAGGTCTTCGGTGTTTTCACGCACGATAACCAGGTCGATATGGTCGTCGAAGAAGGTGCGGACCCCGGCGTAATGCTTGCAGGGACGAATGCAGGCGAACAGGCCCAACTCCTGTCGCAAGTGAACGTTGATGCTGCGGAAGCCCTTGCCCACGGGCGTGGTGATCGGGGCCTTCAGGGCGCAGCGCGTGCGGCGGACGCTTTCCATGACCGCGTCGGGCAGCGGCGTGCCGGCCGTCTCCATGATATCGACGCCCGCCTCTTGCACGTCCCAGTTGATTTCCACCCCGGTTGCATCCACGCAGCGTCGTGCGGCATCGGCCAACTCGGGCCCTACACCGTCGCCGTTGATGAGCGTTACTTCGTGAGCCATCGTCATTCCTCAGAGTTTCTCGTATTCGTATTGTTGCTATTTCTGCCGACGAATAAACCCTCCATTATAACAGACCACAGGCGGGGGGCAACGGGAATGCGGAACAGGCGGAGGGCGTCTGGTGGGTGGGGAGGGTTTTAAGTGCTAGTGGAGAAGCCGCAGTGACCCAACCCAAATGACCACTGAACAACGGGTTGGAATCTTTCGGGGGCGCAAGCGTGCCGGCAAAAAACCAGTATTCGGTATTGGTCCCGGTGGTCCTGATGTGGGATACTCCCACGCGGGGTTCGGATTTTGGTGTGATTTCCGGCCGGCGGAGGATTGACTGCGGCGCCGCCAACCTTTCGCTCATCGGACGGCTTTGAAATAATCCGACCAATCTCGGAAAAGCAAATCGTCTGTAGGGTGGAAAGCCAGCTGGGAGAAACTGATGGATCGACACTACTTGCAGAGAGGATGGCTACACGCCGTTGTGCTTGTTGGCTTCATGGTTTTGTGGGCATGGGGCGACGAGGTTCCGAGCCCGTTGGATTTTGGGCAAGAGGTCCTTTTCAAAGACGCTTGGAAAACGGCAATCACCCAATCCAATGCGGCCATGTGGGCCAACCCGGAAGGCAAGGAGGCTTACATAAACCGCGCGTTGGCCCACGCAAACCTTGGGGAGTTCGAGAATGCCATTATCGATTACACGCGAGCTATTGAACTTGCCCCCAAATACAAAGAGGCTTATGCCAATCGCGCGTTGGCCTACGCAAACCTTGGAAAGTTCGAGAATGCCATTGAAGATGGCACGCAAGCTATCGAGATCGACCCAAAATACAAGGAGGCGTACACCGTTCGCGGAACCGCCTACGCAAACCTCGGGAAATTTGGAAATGCCATTGAAGATTACACGCGAGCTATCGAAATCGACCCAAAATATATGGAGGCCTACACCGTTCGCGGAGCGGCCTTCGCAGGGTTTGGGAAGTTCGAGAAGGCTGTCGAAGATTGCACGCGAGCTATCGAAATCGATCCAAACTACAAGGTGGCTTACTCCAATCGCGGGTTGGCCTACGTCAGGCGCGGGAAGTCTCAGATTGCCATTGAAGATTGCACGCGTGCAATCCAACTCGATCCAAACTACAAGGAGGCTTACGTCAATCGCGGATTGGCCTACGCAGGCCTCGGAAAGTTCGAGAAGGCCGTTGAAGATTACACGCAAGCCATCGAAATCGATCCGAAATGCAAGGAGGCTTACGGCGGTCGCGGATGGGTCTACGAACACCTTGGGAAATTCGAGGAGGGCATTGAAGATTATACGCGGCTTATTGCACTGGAACCGAACAACGCGAATGCCTTTTACCAGCGAGCAGCAGCTTATGTGAAACTCAACGACTGGGAACATGCCGCGGCGGACTGTGGCGAGACCATTCGACTCAATCCCGTGGATCACAACGCCTATTGGTTGCGCGGCCAGCTTTACTGCCAACTGGGAGACAAACAGCGTGGTGAAGCCGATATCGCCGTGGCCGAGGAATTGATCGTCCTTCACGGTTCCGCTGAGCAGAAGGCCGCTTTCATGGAATTCAAAAAGCGACGAGCTGAAAACAAGGTCCAAGGGAATTCGGGGTCGAAGACCGAGTCGATTGTGGAGAAATGGGACGCATGGGAGAGGCAGTTACTTGAAAAAGAACCACGGCAGCAATCGCCAAGCGAAGACGACGACGTATCGAAGGGCGATCGTTGCGTAAACACCGACAATCGTGACGAAAGCCGCCGGTAGCGATTGCCCGCGTCGTTTGCGTCATCCGCGATTCCCAACCACCCTCCAAGCCCACGGGTGGAAACCCGTGGGTCGAACATCGCCAACGCCCCAGCAGCAACAACCCATGCGAGAAATTCTTCCCAACAGGCTGTGGATCGGCAATGCTTCGGACGCCACGGTCGAAGGCATCTTGTCGGCAGGCATCGAAGCGGTGGTGGACCTTGCTTTCGAGTTGCCGGTGCCCGACGAGTTGCCGCGAGGTTCCGTTTACTGTCGGTTTCCGGTTGTGGATGGTGCCCAGGAAAGTCGAACGGTCCTTTGGCTCGCGGTGCAAACGCTGGCGGTGCTGCTTAAGGATCGGGTGCCGACGTTGGTATTCTGCGGGGCTGGCATGAGCCGGTCGCCGGCCGTCGTTGCCGCAGCGCTTTCTGTTGCCGAGGGAGGAAGCCCCAACGACCGCCTGCGCGAAGTGGTTACAGGGCATCCACACGATGTCTCGACGCAGCTTTGGGCTGCGCTGCAGGACGTATGCGCCGAGATTGGGCGTGCTCGGTGAGCCGGTGCGGATGGCCCGTTTGTTTGGGGGAACGAAAACCGCTGCGCGGACCCACGGGTTGCTACCCGTGGGCTTGGGGAGGCGCGAGCGGCGAGGAAGAGGGGCGTGTGAAACACATGTCCTACGTTTCCATCGGCATCGTGATCGTAAACAGGGCGAAGGCTGCGCCGGTCGGGTCGGCGTGGGCGCTGAAACGGCCGATGCCGGGGATTTCTTGGGGTTCCACGTACGTCTGCGCGCCGAGCTGCTTGGCTTTCGCCGCCCGGGCGTCGACGTCGTCGACCAGCACGTAAGAAAGCCACATTGGCGGCGATTCGCACTCGCCGGGCGTTTTCATGCCGCCGCCCACTTCGCGTTCGCCGGCTTTGAATACGGTGTATTTGCCACTGGGTCCCATGTCGACTTCGTTGGTCTGCCAGCCAAACGCGTCGCAGTAGATCTTGCGCGCGGCCTCGATGTCGTTGGCCATCAGTTCGTCCCAGCAGAAATGGCCCGGGCCGGGCATCTCGGGAAGTTTCACTTCGTTGGTCAGTTGAAACGGCTTGATGGTCGCGCCCTGAGGATCGGCCACTACCGCGTAACGCCCGACATCGGCGAAATCTCGAGCCGGTACGCAGCACGCTCCACCCAACGACTCGAACTTGGCCACCGTCGCGTCGCAGTTGGCCACGGCCACGTAGCCGATCCAGTGGGAGGGCACCTCTTGGCCGCCGGCCAGCGGAAGGATGCCGCCCAGGTCGTACCCGTTGGCGTGGATCATCCGGTAGGTCGAGCCGTCGTCGCGCGTAAGGCTCTTAATCGTCCATTCCGGCAGTAGGGCCGTGTAAAAGGCTTCCGCGGCTTCGACGTCGGATGTCATCAGGTCGTGCCAAACGAATCGGCCCTGGCAATCGGCAACGGCGGTCATTTTCGGGCTCCTTGAAAGGACAAAGGGGTGTGGATTTCACAGACGCTGGCTCATTGTTCGGCGGCGTTGCCGTTTTGTCCAGTCCCGGCGTTCAGCAATGCCCGGCGGCCAGCTCTACGGCCAACCTCAAAGGTCGTCGACTTTCTGACAAAGATCAGCAGCCAACGGGAGCGGCGTCTTGGTGAGGGTGCGGTAGCTCCGGTTTGGCTGGCGGCGTAAGCCGCCCTGTGCCGGCTGGCGCGAAAACCGAAGGGCCCCGGCAGAAAATGGCGGTGTTTTACCACGAAAAGGGAATTCGGATCGGTGTTGATTCGTCTATAATTGACGATGTAGGGCAGCTTGGAGAGAGGCACCCCCATGTCGAGTGGAACAGCAGTCCCTCCGCCGATGCCGGGCGGCCAGCAACCGCCGGTCTCGCAGGAAGCGGACACTTACGACGCGTTTATCGAACGACGCCTCCGCCAAACCCGGCGGCAGGTCAAGGGAGTCGATATTGCCGCGGGGATCATCACCCTGCTGGTCGGCGTGCTGGTCTATCTGCTCATGGCGGCGCTGATCGACCATTGGCTCGTTACCGGGGGGCTGGGATTCGGCGGACGGCTATTCCTGCTTTTAGGGTTATTGGCTGCCGCGGGGACTTACACCTGGTGGGCCATCCTGCCCGCGGTGTTGGGGAAAATCAACCCGGTCTACGCTGCCCAAACGATCGAACAATGTCAGCCGTCGCTGAAGAACAGCCTGATCAACTTTCTGCTGTTACGAGGACATCGTCGCGAGGTGTCCGGAGCGGTTTATCAGGCAATGCAACAGCGCGCGGCTGCCGATCTTTCGCAGGTCGAAATCGAAGCGGCCGTCGACCGCCGGCACGTAATCCGCAGCGGCTACGTCCTGGCCGGCGTGATGGCCGTGTTCGCGCTGTATCTGGTCCTCTCGCCGAAGAGTCCATTGACGTCGGTTGCCCGGGTGATTTGGCCCTTCTCTAGCGTGAAAGCGCCGACTCGGGTGACGATCGACGACGTCACTCCCGGCAACGTGGTGGTTTATCACGGCGACAAAATCGACGTCTCGGCCCGTGTCGACGGACTGGCCGACGACGAGCCGGTAACGCTGCGCTACACGACGGCCGACGGTCAGACGGTCGACGCGACGATCGAGATGAACGTGCCCAAGGACAAGTACCTGTACGAGTGCCGGTTGCCGCCAAGCGATTCCGGTTTGCAGCAGGATGTCGAATACCGTATCGTGGCGGGCGACTGCCGATCGGCGCGCTTTCAGGTCGAAGTCCGCACGGCCCCGGCCATTACGGTCGACCGCGTCGAATACGAGTATCCCGCCTACACCGGCCTGGGAAAACGAGTGGTTGAGCGGCAGGGCGACATCCGCGCGATCGAAGGAACGAAGATCACGGTAGCGGCCACGGCCAATCAGCCAATCGGTTGGGCCGAGATCGACCTGAATTGCGACGGTCGCCAGGGGTTGAAGATGAGGGCGACCGGGCAGAATGCCGTCGGGCAATTCAAGCTACGGATGAGCACCGACGACCCCAACCTGCCCGAGCACGACTCGTATCAGGTGCGCTTCGCCGACGTCGACGGTACGGTCAATCGCCGGCCCATTCGCTACGGTATCGAGGTAATCCGCGACTTGCCGCCGCAGGTGCAACTGCTGGCGCCGGTGGAGGAAGAAGTCCGCGTGCCGCTGGACGGAGCCGTCGACATCCAACTTCAGGCCGAGGACCCGGACTTCGCGCTGAGCAAGGTGATACTCTGTGCGGAACTCGACGAACAGCGATTGTCGATCGAGCCGTTGCTCGACGAAACGCACGGCGGCCCGTTCGAAGCGACGTATACGTTTGAGCCGTCGAAGTTGGGCCTGAAGGTCGACGACCGCGTGGCCTACTGGGTGGAAGCCGAGGACAACAAGCAGCCCGAGCCCAACCGGGCTCTGTCGGCGCAGCGGTGGATCGTGGTAACGGCCCCGGAGGTCAAGGATCCGGCCCAGCAGCAACCTGGTAACGGTGATGGCAACCCGTTGCGCGACCCCGAAGGCCAGCCGCAAGAGCGACCCGGTATGGCGCCCGGCGAGGATGATCAACTGGCGGACGACCATCGACCTAAGACGCCGGAAATGGAAGACCCCGCCGCGCCCGAGCAGCCACCGCAGCCGGGCGAGGAACCGACACCGGAACAATCGCCCGAGGAGTCGCAGTCGTCCGACGACCAGAAGTCGGACGAGCCGGACGCCGATCAGCAGGGCAAGGGGGCCTCGCAGGATTCCGGCGACACGAAAAAGCCGGGCGAGAGTCAGCCGGGCCAGCAGGGTGAAGAGGGTCAAAAAGGCGAAGGCCAAAACGGCGAGTCGGGCGAAGGCGAGCAAAATAACGGTCAGCAGCAGGGCGACCAGCAGTCGGGCCAAAACGGGGAAGGCGCGCAACAGCCGATCGACAAGACCGACGAGGGCGGTGCGTTCGAGGAAATCCTCAAGCACATGCAGCAGCAAGGCAACCAGGGCGATCAGCAGCAGCCCGAGGGCGGCGAGCAAAACCAAAACGGCGAGCAGCCGCAAGATGGCCAACAACCGGACGGGCAACAGAAGGGCGACCAGCAGCCATCTGGCGGTGCGCAAGGTGGCGGTAAGCCATCGGCCGATCAGCAACAAAACGGCGACGGCACCCAGCCGAACGACGGCCAATCGCCTGCCGGCCCTCAGGGTGCCCAGCAGCAAGGCAACTCGGCGGCAGGCGATCAGCCGTCCGAGGGACAGCAGGACGCTAACCAGTCTTCCGGCGATCAGCCGCAAGAGGGAACATCGCCTAACCAGCAATCGAACGATCAGCAGATGAATGGCCCGTCGCGTTCTCCGCAGTCGGGTGAGCCGTCGGGCGACCAGCGGCAGCCGGGCGAGCAAACGGTGAACGACCGCGGCGCCGGCGACCCGAAAGCCGGCAAACCCGAGGGAACCAAGGGCGACGGTGCCCAATCGACCGGAGCCGACGGCGATCCCAACCAACAGCAAGCCCAGCAGCAAGGCGAAGAACGCCCTGACGCGAAAGGTGGCGATCCGGAGTCGAGCGAGAGCCACGCCGGCAGCGGGAAGCCGTCGACCGACAGCGAAGGCACCCCTTCGCCGCAACACGACAACCGCGACCGCCAGAAACAGTCGAGCGATCCGGGCCAGAATCCTGGCGAGGGCAAGCCGGAAGAGGGTAAATCACCTACGACGAGCCCTAAACAATCGGATGCCAAGGGCGATACGGCAGGCGATCGCAGCGGAGGTGGTCAGGAGGGCGGTGGGCAGCGATCGAACCAGTCGGGCACCGGAACCGCCGGCAACAACACGGAAGCCGACCAGGGAGGTTCCAAAGGAAAGTCGCAGGGCGAGGGAGAAACCGGCAGCAAGGCGGGCGATCAGGTCGAGACCGACCGGCAGACCGGCCGTTCGGCCAAAAAGAACGACGCCGATGGCAGCGGTCGCCAGCAACAACGTCCCGGCGGGCAAGGCGAGGGCCAAGGTCAAGCCGGGCAAAAGAACGACAATCAACCGCCCGGCACGCCTCAGCAAAATCCGCAAAACGGCGGCACGCCCGGCGATCAGTTTTCCAAAGGACCCGGCGCTCACGGACAGGGTAATCCAACCACGGGCGGCGCCGATCGTCCCGGGTCGTCCGGCGGTCAGCCCGGCGAGGGCGGCGAGCCCGGCGGCACCGATCCCAACCTGGAGTATGCCCAGCAGCAGACCGATTTGGCCTTAGAGCACCTCCGCGACCAGTTGGCCAAACAGCAACCCGATCCCGAGTTGCTGGACCGCTTGGGCTGGAGCCGCGAGGAGTTGGCCGAGTTTGCGCGACGCTGGCAGCAGATGAAGCGTTCGGCGAAAGCCCGAGGTGCCCGAGGCGAGGAGGCCCGGCACGATCTGACCGAGGCCCTGCGAAGCCTGGGCTTGCGCCCTGGCGGCACGCAGCTTGATGGCAAGAACATTCGCACCGATCAGCTCATGCAACGCGAGTCGCGTCGCATCGAGGCCCCGGCCGACTGGTCGGAACTCTACCGCGCTTATAGCCGCGGCGTGGCCGGCGAAGGGCGGTAGGGCGGTTTCTCGCGTATCGCGGCCGTTGGCACGGCAAATCGGGGGGGGCCGGCCTTTCGGTTGGCGAGTTCATCGCGCTTCTCCGAGATCTTCGTGCGGGACACTTCTTGGGGGGTGTTAGGGTTGTGCCAAGCTTCGGGTGGCGGGTTGAGTGGGTGCCATGGCCACACTTGTGTGGCCATGTAGCACATTTCCCGGTGAAACATGCCCACGGCGAGCGTAGGCATGGCACCCAAGCTTGCCCGCCAGTGCCGAATACGGGCATACGAACTGCCACTAACATCCGTCAATCGACAATTGGCAAAGCACTTGCATGCCGTTAACCCTGGAGTCCCATCTCTCCGCGCGGTACACTAGGTAATTCTCCGGCCCCTGGTATCCCTCCTTATTTCAAGCCGTCGCACGTCCATGGCTGTTCGTACTCCGCGCTATCTGGTTACCTTTCATCCGAAGCGGGTTCCTCACTTCTTCACCGATGTGTTGATCGTCGGCGGGGGATTGGCGGGCCTTCGGGCAGCGCTGGGAGTTGATCCCCGGCTATCGGCCCTGGTGATTACCAAGGACGGGCTGCAGCAGTCCAACAGCGTTTACGCCCAAGGCGGAATCGCGGCCGTCCTTTCGCCCGAGGATCGTTTCGAGGACCACATCGCCGACACGCTTGCCGCCGGCGGCACCTTGTGCGACCGCAAGGTCGTCGAACGCGTGGTCTATGAGACGCCCAAGCGGATTGCCGAACTGATCGACTGGGGTACCCAGTTCGATCGCGTTGGCGAGCGGCTGGCCCTGGGACGCGAAGGAGCCCACGGGTGCGACCGCGTGGCCCATGCCCATGGCGACGCCACAGGCAAGGAGATCATGCGGGCGGTCATCCAGCAGATCAAGGTGACCGGCAACGTCGACGTCTGGGAAAACACCTTCACGATCGACCTCTTAACGCTCGACGGCGTATGCCGCGGGGCGCTGGTGTGGAACGGCCAACACGGCAAGACGATGGTTTGGGCCAAGCAAGTCATCCTGGCTTCTGGCGGGGCAGGGCAGCTTTACCGCGAAACGACCAATCCCGACGTGGCTACCGGCGACGGCATGGCGGCGGCCTATCGGGCGGGCGCGGAACTGCGCGACGTCGAGTTTATGCAGTTTCATCCTACGGTGCTCTATATCCCGGGCGGCGGACGGCAACTCATCAGCGAAGCCACGCGCGGCGAAGGGGCTTGGCTGGTCGATCGCAAGGGCCACCGCTTTATGTTCGACTACGATCCGCGCGGCGAATTGGCGCCCCGCGATGTGGTGAGCAAGTCGATCGTCGAACAGATCGAGAAGACCCGGCATACGAGCGTCTATCTCGACATGACGCACCTCGACCCGGAAAAGGTGCGATCGCGATTTCCCAGCATCGCGGCCATGTGTGCCGAATTCGATCTGGACATCACCAAAGACCAAATACCGGTGCGCCCTGGGGCCCACTACATGATGGGCGGGATAACCGTCGACGCCGACGGGCGCACCACCGTGCCCGGGCTGTGGGCGGCCGGCGAAGTAACCTCCAGTGGGTTGCACGGCGCGAATCGTTTGGCTTCCAACAGCCTGGCCGAGGCGTTGGTCTACGGGGCGCTGGTCGGGCGCGGTGCATCGGAAGCAGCCTTGCAAAAGAACGACACCTTTCGCGCTTTGATGGTCGAGAACCAGCGCATCAATCCGGCCACCGAACCGTTGAACCTTGAAGACATCCGCAATTCGTTGAAAAGCCTTATGTGGCGCAGCGTGGGAGTGAAACGCGACTACGAAGGGCTCGACGAAGCGACCGGCAACATCAGCCGCTGGTGCCGCTATGTGCTGGTGCGGCAGTTCTCCGATCCGACGGGCTGGGAACTGCAAAACATGCTCTGCCTGTCGCGTCTGATGATCGAAGGCGCGCGGCGACGCGAGGAAACTCGCGGTGCCCATGTGCGAATCGATTTTCCCGAGACGGACGACGAGCGATTCAACCATCACACGACGTTTTGCCGCGATATGGAAACCGACGAGTAGTCGGCAGCCATGGCCCGTCGAATTCGATAAACTTTCTCCCTGCCGCCGCCCGAAGACAAATATCGTACGGGTTGAATTTGCCGATTCTGCGGCGTAGGATTCTGGCAGAAGAGGGATACCGACGTGCTGGGTCTCCTCCGTGGAGGGGCTGGTGGCGTGTCGACCCCGCCGAATTATTGGGTTTGCCAACCGAGGCCACGTTCCCACCCGAAACCGCCAATTCGAAGTATCGGCAATTGACGATGGCGGATTGCCGACGGGTTTAGGGGTAGCGGTTAGCTTGGCGAGTCCGTCGTCCCATGGGGATTAATGCGATGCATGCGAGCTTTTCGACGGTCTTTGCGTGTCTCTGTATGTGTCCGGTCTAACGACCGGACCCGTCGCTCGTGTTTTAGGATCGACCGAAAATAACTTGCCGATTCACCGGGCCGTGTTTCGCGACGGCCCTCGCCTTCTGCCTTGAAAACGGAAAGTTGTTCTTCGGTTCGTACTTACCATCGCGGTCTCTGTCCCCGCATTCGGCTTCCAGCGTTGTTTTGTCAACGGGCCGCGGTATCGAATCCCCGTCCCACCCGGAGTGTTTCTAAGATGGCTACCGACCTTCATCTGAAAGAAAGCCTGCCGACGCTCACCGAACGAATTGTCGACACCTATGCCGAAGTAGGCGAGATAAACCACTTGGGCCACTGCCCGTTGCCCAATTACGAAACCATTATCGCGGCCACGGACGACCTCAAGGAGATTCTTTACCCGGGCTATCGTCGTCGCGACGGTTTGCACCTGGGCAATGTGACCTATTACGTGGGCGATGTGGTCGATCGCCTGCACGACCAGTTCACTGGCCAAATCGCCCGGGCGCTTTGCCACGATGCCGGCCAGAACCTGAACTGCGATCCGCAGAAGAAGCACGACTTCGAAGCTCTTGGCCAAGCTAAAGCCGTGGCCTTCTTAAAGCAGTTGCCCAACCTGCGGAGGCAATTGGCCAAAGATGTCCAGGCAGCCTACGAGGGCGATCCGGCCTGCAAATCCCACGACGAGGTGATCTTCTGCTACCCGGGCCTGGAAGCGGTTACCGTTTACCGGTTGGCTCACTTGCTGCACCAACTGAAAGTCCCCCTTATTCCGCGGATGATGACCGAATGGGCCCACAGTCGCACGGGCATCGACATTCACCCGGGCGCTACTATCGGCGAGTACTTCTTCATCGACCACGGCACCGGCGTGGTGATCGGCGAGACGTGCGAGATTGGCAATTGGGTGAAGCTTTACCAAGGTGTCACGTTGGGAGCGTTGAGCTTTCCCGTCGACGACGAAGGCAAGCTGGTTCGCGGCACTAAGCGGCATCCGACGATCGAAGACCACGTGATCATCTACGCCAACGCCACCGTGCTGGGTGGTCAAACGGTCGTAGGGCACCACTCGGTCATTGGTTCCAGCGTCTGGCTAACCGCTTCGGTTCCACCCGACACGACGGTGACTCTGGAGAAACCCGGCCTGAGGATGCGCGACGCCAACCACGAAGCCGTGGCCTCGGTCGAGTCGAGTAGCTGACGAGAGTCTTCGGCAGGTGTGGCGGCGAGGACCTGTTTTTTCAGCAAGGCTCTTGCTGGGGCAGTCCCCTCACCCCCGGCCCCTCTCCCCACGGGGGAGAGGGGAGAAACGTCGCCGTACGAGTATCGTGCCGATCAGTGCCAGCCAGCCGACCGCGCTGATTGCCGCGCCCGCGTAGAAACTCGTCGGGCGGTAAACGTACGTCAACCGATGGTGTCCCGCAGGTAAGTCGACGCCGCGCATCACCCGATTCACCCGGCGAATCGGTAGCGATTGCGGTGGGTCATTGTCGGTGTTTACGGTCAGTTGCCAGCCTGGGTAGTATTGGTCGCTGAGCACCACGGTTGCCGGCCGGCGGAGCATGACGTCGATCACCACGCGGTCTGGCTCGTCGTGGGCGATTGTCCAGTGTTGACGGGTTTCCGGTTGAACGATTGCCCGACCGTCGCGGATCAGCCAAACCCTGGGCAGACAACTCGTGTTGAACCAGACCGTGGCGTCGGGCACGTCGGTGTTCAGCCGTATGCCGCAGGGTAGGGTCTTGTCGCCGGGTAAAATGGCGTAATGCGACACAGTAGCCGCCGGGCGTGGCTCATTGTCCGACGCATCATTCCCCGGCAAGCCAGGCACGTCGCTGCCGAAAAACAAAAAGTGGCGGTAGTCTTCCAGCATCATTGTGCCGGAGACTTCGGTCGTCGCCAGCGGGACCTGAAGGTTGTACTTTGGCCAAAGGGTATTGCGATCCCAGGCCACTGTTTCGGCGAGTCGCCGCCGGTAGCCCGATTTGGCCCACGCCTCCCGAGTCCAAAGCGGATGGCGGTATACACGGACGATCTGCTCGTGTTTGTCTGCTTCGTGCTCGCGGATTGCGGTGGCCATTCTCGACGGTGTTTGCCAAAGCGTTTGCGGCGCGCAGGTGATGAGCCAACGGTTGGCCATGCCCAGGTCGACGGCCACGAGCACTAGCGTCGCCACGGCCGCCCAGGCTTTGCGGTTGTCGGTGCGAGGGCGTTTTTCAGTCGTTGGCAGCAGCCACCAGAAAAGACCGCACACGGCCGCAGTTTGCACGAAGGCCAAAAACAAATCCCACCAGGCGCCGGCGGCGTCTAAGGGACCAAAGAGGACGTTGTCGCGCACGCCAGCCATCCATTCGTGCCACCAGGGGCGCACACCCACGGCAGCCAGTGCCGCCAACAGGCTGACGGCCGCCAGCCCGGCGGTCGCCTTGCGCAACCGAGTGGCTTGTCCCGTGAAGGCTCGATCCCAACCGCGAGCGGCCAACACGCTAAGGCCCACGGCGGCCACCACGAGCAATTTGGCCGGGTAGCGGAAGTACAGGTAGCCCGGCAGAACGTGGTTCATCAGCCAATACAGACCGCCCAACGGTGCTCCGCAAAGTGTGAACGTGTGGGGATCTCCGCCGCCGGCGCAGTGGATCTCCAGCAGAATCCACCCCAAGCCGTAGTAACCGAAGCTGGCCAGTACGGCGAGCACGACCGACCAGGTTAACCAGGTGTCGCGCGAAGCCGCTGGCGGTGGTTGTGCCGGCTCGTCACTTTTTTCGTTAGGGCGCAAACGAAACCGCATGGCCGACAGCGCCAGCAGCAGCGGAATCACGCCCATGTAGAGCGTGGGCGTCCAGATGCGACCCTCGGCCGGCACTACCTCGAGCCAACGACGATGCACGGGGTATTGCCGCCCGGCGACATTGGGCCAAACGTATTCGGCCAATCGCCAGGGTCCGACGCTGAAATGGTAAGCATGCTCGCCGTGGGTGCCGTTTTCGATATGTCCGAGCCAGTCGACTTCGGCCGTTGCTGCCCGGTTGCTGCGTCGAGCGAACTCCATCGAAGGGATGACTTGAATGGCCGACAGCACAAACGCGGCGGCGGCGGCCACAGCCAGCACGGTCGGTCGGGCGGCCAGGATTTTGTCGATTCGCAATTCACGAATCGGATGCCATGCCCACGCTTGCGTGGGCATGTTTTTCGCAGTGCCCGGCATGCCCACGCAAGCGTGGGCATGGCACCCAGGTGGGTTTTCGGCGTTTGTGCTTCGGACGTATCCGCGTTGTTGCCACCAAAGCAACAGGGCATAGATCGCGGCCAGTAGCCCGGCGTTATAGGCCATTTGGACGTCGCCACCGAGGGTCATCATCGCCAGCACGATGCCGAAACACAGGGCGGACGAAAACCGTAGCCGCATGCCGTCTCGTCCCTTTTCCAACATCCGATCGGCAAAAAGCAAGGCCAACGGCAGCCACGCCGCGCCGACCAAAAACACCACGTTGCAGTACTGCATGAGCACGTTGCCGCAGAATGCGTACGACAGTGCGCAACAGCCGGCCGCCGCGACACTGGTGCCGGCATGTCGGGCTAAACGGTAGGCTGTGGCGGCTGCCAGCAGTACGTGGCCGAGGATGTAGAGCTTGTATGCCCAGGCGTACGAGACGGGCAAAAGAAAGATCAGCTTGCCGGGATAAAAGACGCTGCTGGGCGCGTTGGCCGCCAGCGGCTGGCCCAGGTTTTCATAGGGATTCCACAACGGTACCCGACCGGCCGCCCATTGGTCCTGGACGAACTTCAACAACGGATAATAGAAATGGGCCGCATCGCGAAAGGCGAATAAGCCGTTGCGGAACATCGCGTCGAAGAAACAGCAAACCAACAACGCAAGGACCAGCAACAAGACAGTGATGCGTTGCCAATTGGCTGTCGGCGTAGACATTGTTCCTGTGGTCTAAGCTGGGGTTTGTCCCAGCTTATTCACTTCGCCCGACGGGCGACGCGGAGTTGAGCGCGGCTTTGGTCTACCAGCCGATCACGAACAGCCATCAACTCGGGCGTGTTAGCCGGGCGCGATCGGGCGTCGGATAGTTGCACTTGGGCCACGGCTTCGTCGAGTTTATCCACGGGAATAGCTCGATTAGTCAACACCGTCACGGTGTTACTGGCCACCTCGACGAATCCACCTTCGACGTAATACGTCTGCACGTGGTCCGGGTGTTGGATTCGCATCTCTCCGTTGCCCAGCCGACCGATCATCGGCGTATGGCCCGGTCCGATGCCGATTTCCCCATCGAAAAGCGTCAGCGCGACGAACTCGGTCGTCTCGTCGCAGACGGTTCGCTCGGGTGTGACGACAATGCACTTCATTTCGGGCATGGGGAGCTGTCAGTAGACAGTGGTTAGTGGTCAGTGAGTAGTGAAAAAATCCGCTCGCGGCATCACCTATTCCGCTCTCCGCTTTCTGCCTACCCTTCGGTTTCCATCTTCTTGGCCTGCTCTTCGGCCTGTTCGATGGCCCCGACGTACATGAAGGCCTGCTCGGGCAGGTGGTCCCACTTGCCGTCGGCGATTTCTTCGAAGCTGCGGATGGTATCTTCCAGCGGCGTGATCTCGCCCGGCTTGCCGAGGAACGGTTCGGCCACGATGAACGGCTGCGAGAGGAACCGCTCCATGCGGCGGGCACGATGCACGACCAGCTTGTCTTCTTCTGCCAACTCGTCGACACCCAAAATGGCGATAATGTCTTGCAGCTCGCGGTACCGCTGCAACGTTCGCTGCACGCGCCGGGCGATGGCGTAGTGGCGGTCGCCCACGTACTGCGGATCGAGCACGCGGCTGGCACTGGCCAACGGGTCGACGGCCGGGTAAATACCCTTTTCCGAAATCGAACGATCCAGGTAAATGAAGGCGTCCAACTGGGCGAAGGCCGTGGCCGGGGCGGGGTCGGTGGGGTCGTCGGCCGGTACGTACACGGCTTGCACCGAGGTAATGGCACCTTTGTTCGTCGAGGTGATTCGTTCCTGCAAGGCGCCCATCTCCGTGGCCAGCGTGGGCTGGTAGCCTACGGCCGAGGGCATCCGGCCCAACAAGGCCGACACTTCGCTGCCCGCCTGTGAGAAGCGGAAGATGTTGTCGACGAACAACAACACGTCGCTACCCGTGCTGTCGCGGAAGTATTCGGCCATCGTCAGGGCCGAAAGGGCCACACGAAGCCGGGAGCCTGGCGGCTCGTTCATTTGGCCGAAGACCATGCACGTCTGGTCGATGACGCTACGGCCGTCGGCCATCTTGGTCTCTTGCATTTCCAGCCAGAGGTCGTTTCCTTCACGGGTGCGCTCTCCGACACCGGCAAACACCGAGTAGCCGCCGTGGGCGCTGGCGATTCGGGCGATCAGTTCGGTGAGAATCACCGTTTTGCCCAAGCCGGCACCGCCGAACAATCCGGCTTTACCGCCGCGGACGAACGGCGTGAGCAGGTCGATTACCTTGATCCCCGTCTCGAAGATTTCGGTTTTCGTCGACAGATCGACGACTTCGGGGGCATCGCGGTGGATGGGCCAGTACTCGTCAGCCTCGACCTTGCCGCGGCCATCGACCGGCTCGCCCAACAGGTTGAAGACGCGGCCCAAGGTACACTTGCCGACCGGCACGCTGACCGGGGCACCCGTATCGACGCACGCCATGCCACGCACCATGCCGTCGGTGCTACCCAGCGCGACACAACGCACCCGGTTGCCGCCGAGGTGTTGTTGAACCTCGCCGGTGAGATCCAGCTTGATTCCTTTTTGTTCGGCAACAATTTTCACGGCGTTGTAAATCGCCGGAAGCTTGTCGTCGGGGAACTCGGCGTCGAACGTGGACCCAATCACCTGGGTCACGTGGCCAGCGTTCTTTTGTGCGGTAGCCTGGGGCGTTTTTGTTCCGGTGGACATAGTCGGTAATAAGTGGTTAGTGGTTCGTTGTTAGTGGTCGGTGGTGGTGGTTAGCTGTTACTATCCACTACCCACTATCCACCATCTACTAGCTTTTAACTTAAAGCGTCGGCACCGCCAATAATCTCCAGCAACTCGCCGGTGATCTGGCCCTGCCGCGAACGGTTGTACATCATACTCAAGTGGCTGATCATCGAATCGGCATTCTCGGTGGCCGCTTTCATTCCCAACATCCGGGCAATCTGCTCGCTGACGGCCGCGTCCAAAAAACACTTGAACAACTTCACCTTGAAGCTGGTGGGTACGACCTCGTCGAGAATACTCTCGGCCGAGGGTAAAAACTCGTATTGCGATTCGCCGGTGGGCGCCAGCTCTTCTTCCTCTTCTTCCATCCCTTCCAAGCCGCCTAGCGGCAGGAGGGTTTCGACCTTGGCGTGCTGTCGGGCAAGGCTCTCGAACTCGGTAAACGCTACATCGAGACGGTCGATCTTGCCCGTTGCGTAATCATCGAGATAACGGTTCGCCAGCAGTTCCACTTCGTCGTACGCCGGACGGTCTTCGAAGTGGGTAAAGGCCTCGTCGATCGGGATTTTGCGGAACTTACAGGCCGAAATGCCTCGCTTGCCGGAAACCTCCAGCGCGATCGAGTCGAACTGTTCTTCAAGTACCTTGTGCCGGACGACGGCTTGCCGCATGACACTTCCGTTGTAACCGCCGCAGAGCCCTCGATTGGCCGTAAGCACCAGCAACACGGCCCGGCGCATTTCCGTGCGCGGTTCGAGCAACGGGTGGCTGACCTCAAGCCCGGCCGTGGCCAAGTGGCCCACCAACTTCGTGATGCGTTTGGTGTAAGCCGTCGACGCGATGGCCCGATCCATTGCCCTTTTGAACCGCGCGGTGGCAATCAACTCCATCGTCCGCGTGATCTTGCGGATGCTGCGAATCGACGTGCGGCGTTTATCAAGGGCTCGGGCTTTGGCCATTTCTAGGGGCTAGGGGTTGGGGGCCAGGGGCTAGAGAGTGAAGCGTGGTTGCTTCAGCGACCACAAATACGTCCTCACACGGTTACGGTAGCCGGCTGCGATCGTGCGACAAATTCCTTGTCGAATTCGACAATGATCGCATCGAGCTTGGCGTTGCGGTCGTTGTCGTCCAGGTCGATGCGACCCGCGTCGGTCACGTCCTGCCAGAAATCCATGTGGTGCTGGCGAACGTACTCGAGGAAGCTCTTCTCCCAATTTGCCACTTGGCTGAGCGGGTGCTTGTCGAGGAATCCTCGTGTACCGGCGTAGATACTGAATACCTGGTCGGTCACCTCGAGCGGGTTGTAGAGGCCCTGTTTGAGCAACTCGGTCATGCGATAGCCGCGGTCGAGTCGGGATTGCGTGGCGGCGTCCAAGTCGGTTCCCAACTGGGCGAAAGCTTCCAACTCGCGGAAGGCCGCCAATTGCAGACGCAAACCGCCGGCCACTTTCTTCATCGCTTGCACCTGGGCCGCACCACCTACCCGAGAAACCGAAATACCCACGTTCATCGCCGGGCGCTGGCCTGCGAAGAAGAGGTCCGGTTGCAGGTAGATCTGGCCGTCGGTAATCGAAATCACGTTGGTGGGAATGTAGGCCGACACCTCTCCTTCGAGCGTTTCGACGATGGGCAATGCCGTGAGCGACCCGCCGCCGAGCTCGTCGCTGAGCTTGGCCGAACGTTCCAGCAACCGGCTGTGGCAGTAGAAGACGTCGCCCGGGTACGCTTCACGTCCCGGCGGACGTCGCATCAACAGCGACAACTGGCGGTAGGCCGTGGCTTGTTTCGAGAGGTCGTCGTAAACCACCAGCGTATGCTCGCCCTTGTACATGAAGTACTCGGCCATGGCACAACCGGCGTAGGGAGCCACGTACTGCAAGGGTGCCGGGTCGCTGGCGCCGGCCATGACTACCGTGGTGTAGTCCATCGCGCCTTCGCGGCGGAGGACTTCGATCAATTGGGCGACCGTCGACTCCTTCTGGCCGACGGCCACGTAGAAGCACTTCACGCCCGTGTTCTTTTGGTTGATGATCGTGTCGATGCAGATGGCCGTTTTGCCCGTCTTGCGGTCGCCGATGATCAATTCGCGCTGGCCGCGGCCGATGGGGGTCATCGCGTCGATGGCCTTGATGCCGGTTTGCAGCGGTTCCTTCACCGGTTGCCGTCCGGCTATCCCGGGGGCCGCCGTTTCCACGGGGCGACGCTCGGTGGTGACGAGCGGTCCGCCGCCGTCCAGCGGGTTGCCTAAGGGGTCGATCACCCGGCCGAGCACGGCTTCGCCCACCGGCACGCTGAGCAACTGCCCGGTGCTGCGGACTTCGTCGCCCTCGTTGATCGACAGGTAGTCGCCGAGAATGATCACGCCGACGGAATTTTCTTCGAGGTTGAAGGCCAACCCCACGATTCCGCCAGGGAACTCGACCATTTCACCGGCCATCACCCCCGACAAACCATAGACGCGCGCGATTCCATCGCCCACTTCGATCACCTGACCGACTTCACGTACGTCGATCCGGGATTCGAACTGTTCAATTTCCTGCTGAATCACGGAAGCGATTTCGTCGGCTTTGAATTTCATGCGCACTCCTGTCAATCATCTGCTCACATATCAGCTTAAGTTGGTTGGCGACCGAGCCATCGAATACGGTGTCGCCAACGCGGATCACCGCACCGCCAATCAACGCCGGATCAACCACCTGGCGGACAACCGGATCCGCACCGAGCCTTTGACGCAACTGGTCGGCAATTCGCGAGCCAACGGCCGGACTAATCGCCGTAGCGGTGGTCAGTTCGACCGGCAACCGCTTGCGTAGTGCGTCGTACTGCGCGGCGATTCGATAGCGAATCGCCCGAAGGCAATCCAAACGACCATGCCGCGCCACGACCTTTAAAAAGTTTGTCAATAACGGCGAAATGCCGGGCGCGAATACTCGGTCGATAATGCCCTCCTTCTCCTCGGGGGAGATGAGGACCGAACCGAGAATCGTTTCCAGACGAGGGTAAGGATCGATCGCTTTGCTGAAAAGCTGATTGAGCTGCTCGATCAAGGCCTCGGTCTGTCCGGCCTTTTCCGTCACGCCGAGAAACGCCTTCGCGTACACATCGGCCACGTGCTCCGCGCCGACATCGGCGGTGAGCTTGGCCGCCACCTGGGCATCTCGTGCGAGATAGTCGTCCGATTCCGCCATCTTGCCTGCTTGCGCTAGTGTACCGTGCGACTGAAAAATCCGGTTGCCTTAGGGCTACTTATCTACTGGGTACCACCGGCCGCGATTGCCGCGACCATGCGGACCTTGCGAACGCCATGGCCTCGCTTCACGCGGGACATGACACCCGAAAAGCCTCACCCTTTGTCGCGACACGGCCTTACCGACCGCGTACACGACATGTGCATTCACCCCTAGTTGTTACTGGGGGTCTTCTGAGCGAAATTGCTCACCGCCTGTTCGATCAGCTTGGTGTGATCGGCTGCTTTGAGCTGAGACCCAACGATCTTGCCTGCCAATTCGACAGCCAACTGAGAACTCCGCGTGGCCAACTCTTGCAGGGCCGCGGCCGTGGCTGTGTCGATCTGGCGCGTCGCTCGCTGGTACTCACCCTCGGCGTCGGTCTTTGCCTTGACGACCAACTGGCGTCCCATCTCCTCGGCGTCCTTACGGGCCTTGTCGAAGATCTCGCGAACTTCGTCCTTGGCCTGGGCCAGCTTAGCTTCATATTGCGAAAGCAATTGCTTTGCCTCCACATTACTCTGCTCGGCGTCGGAGATTTGCTTGGCGATCCCGTTTTCCCGGGCTTCTAGCCCTTCGGAAATCGGTCCCCAGGCAAACTTCCACAGCACGGCCATCAGCACCAGGAAGATCACGCCGGTCCAGAGAGCAAGGTCGGTCTTGAACTCCAAGGGATTGGAATTTCCCCCGCCATGGGCGCCGTGGGCATTGTGCCCAGCTTCCTCGCCGGGTTCCAGAGCGTGCTCGACGGCGTGCAGGTCCTTGCGGGCAGCTTCACCCACTGCCTCACCAGCGGCGCGTTCCTCGGCCCTGATCGGCGCCAACTCGTCGTGAGTATCTTCAGCCGCCGACGACCAACTAACCCCGGCCAACACCACCATAACGAGTGCCAGCCACGCAACGATTCTGGTAAAGGTCATGACATTGCCCAAACCGAACAAGGAAGACTCCTGCAATAAAACACGCCTACACGTTGCGCACCCAGAGAGGACACGCGCCCGAGCGACGGCTGTCGCCCACGCGCCGAATCGACTCCGGCGACGACGCCTTAGCCACCCAGCATACAAACGATCAGACCGAAGAACGTAGCACCTTCGATCAGAGCGGCCGAAATGATCATGGCCGTTTGGATGTTGCCGGCAACTTCCGGCTGCCGAGCCATGCTCTCCACGGCGCTGGCGCCGATCTTGCCGATGCCGTAGCCGGCGCCGATGATGATCAGGCCCGCGCCGAACGCACCGGACAGCTCAATCAGTGTTGCCGGAGCGGCGGCCACGCCCTCTTCGGCGGGCGCAGTGCCTTCCTGGGCCAATGCCGGGGCGGCGAGCAACATCAACACAAAACACAGGGCGGCAATCTTGGTCAACCCTTTCACTTGATCCGTCTCCTTCAAAGTACGTGGTGTCGCTTCGACAGGCCCTTCACCGACCTAGTGCTGGTGAACGGCCATGCCGATAAACAAGGCTGAGAGAAACGCAAAAATGTATGCCTGCAAAAACGCGACGAACAGTTCCAGCAGATTCAAAGCCACCGCCCCCAGGACGCTGGCAATCGTCACACCCGACCACAGGGCGATGTGCTGGTCGGCCGTCATCGCGATAAAACCAATGATTACGGCGAGCACCAAGTGCCCGGCAAACATGTTGGCTAACAAACGCACGGACAACACGAAGTGCTTTACGAGCATGCCAATGATCTCGATGGCGAAAATCATTGGCTTGATGAATATGGCCAACACCAAGGGCAATTCCATATGTGGCACTTGGCCAATCCAAAAACCGACCGGCCCATACTTCAGCATCCCGGCGCCAACCACCGTAACGAAGGTGATCAACGCGAGTGCCAATGTGCAACCCCAGGCTCCCGTCGGCGAACCGAGCCAGGGAACCAAACCCAACAGGTTGCAAAATAGAACGAAGAAGAAGATCGACCAGATAAACGGCAGAAACCGGTCGGCGTCGTGCTTGCCAATTGCCGGACGGGCGACCTCGTCGCGCAGGAACAGCAGCAGCGCTTCGAGGAAGTTCCACAACTTGCCCTTGGGCGCCTGACCCGTACGAATACGTTGCGCCAGGGGAACGAAGATCGCGAGAATCAGCACCGCCGCAAGAAGCTCCAAAACCATGAACTTGGTGATCTCGAAGGGGATCCCGATTGCCATTAGAGGCTGCGGAATATCGACGTGGTATCCCAGGGGCAAATGGAAGGAGGTCGTGTCCTTCACATGAGACATCAGTTCCGCAGTGTCTGCCGCCATGGTTCCATTCCGGTGGTTAATTCGTCGCTACTAAGTCGATGCTATTGGGTCGGTGGGGTCCGAGTTGCCGAAGATGTCGACGGTAATGAAAGTGCCGTCTCTACGCTTAAGGCAACCGGGTAAAACATCAAAAGATAGTACAACAGGCCGCCTTCGGCTAGTGGGCCACCAAGTAAGTGCCCCGCCAACCCTACCCCCAAGGGGAGAAGCATGCGCGCAACTATCCCTAGGAGGAAGCCTACAAGTACGCGGTCCGAGTTGTTGTAGTGGTGGCTGATTGCCATGGCCAAGCCTCCGCCCAGCAGGCACACGCCCGCGGCCGCCGAAGCCGCCACCGCTCCCCAAACACCCCGATACCAAACTGCTATCGGCACAATCACCAAGTAAAACAATCCGATTACTGCTAAAAGCATCGCAAGCCGCAAAGGCAAACTTCGCTTCCGGAGATCCGCCAATGAAACAAACATCGCTTTTCCGAAGCCGCGACTGAAGTCAAACGGCAAGTCGCCGTACAAATCTTACTGAGACAAAAACGTTACGCGTGTCCAAGGTGTAGGCAATTCAGTGTAGGCAATTCGCATAAGCCGAAATCCGCCCGGCTACTACATCAAGGCTCCGGTGGTCGGCGTGTGTCGCGGTCAGGTGATTTCGGTGGTTGCCCAGCCAGCTTCAGTAAATGCCACATGCCCGTAGCAAAACCCAGGATTACTCCCAGGATTGTAAACAAGGCCTTGGTGCCGAAACGCCGGTCCAGCCAAAGGCCGGCCAGCGAAGGCAAGGCCATCTCCAGGGCAATTGTCGTTACCCGAGAAGTCCACTCCATGGCTAACGCCATCGGAGAACGATCGTCAGGCGGTGAATGCACGGTGCGACACGTGGGTTGTGGTTACCAGGGCCAGTAGGCAAAAGGTCCGTTGGCGGAAAATTTTCGCCATACGGCGGCTCTCACCACAAAACGTACTGCACGATACGACCGCCTGTCACTTTCGCTACTGCCTCATTCCCCGCGGGAATCCGCTCTTAGCAACTCGCCGGACTTCGCAAAAGGCCAGCGATTCTTGCAGTTTGCCCTCGTCGAGCGGAGCACCAGCGGCGGTGCAGCGACCGTCATGCACACTCTTTCGCCAGCGAAGAAAAGTCAGGTTATTGCGTCGATCACACACTGTCAACCAGCTGACAACTGTCAGTCGCTAAATCGTCGTGAAAGCGACGAAAGCGCGGCGGGTGCTCAGCGGCGGGAAATTCTCTTCTGATACCCACTTGGCGTCGTCCGGAATCGATGGCTGGACACTGCGAATTGCGTCGCCATTTTTCACCGACAGGTCGTACAAGCAGTCTGGGAGCGGATAACCCGATTAGTGGGTGTTTTGCAAAATAGCGAAGTACCGGTTCTCTCGTTGTGTTTTCGCTAACCCTTTGTATTTCAAGTAGATACAACCGTTAATGTCCGCCGTTAATGACCACTTAACCTAACCAAATCATTGCGTTACCTAAGCGGGGTAAGTATAATCAAGGTCATGGGAGTCTCCTTCCCATACCCGCTAGGGTGCCTACCGTGGGCAGGAGACGCCAGGCGAACGGTTCGGACTTGCGTATCAGGAGCCGAAGTCGCCGTTTCGATCTCCCACCGTTTTGATCGACGCGGCAACCGGTAACGCAAGGAAATCCGATGGATTGAGGCCACTTCAATTCCCGTGGCAGGTAGTGGCCGTTTCCTTCGAGCTGTTTCGTGGAAAACTCGCACGAACAGGATGTTCCGTGGGAGGCTGGCACCAAATTCGGGTCAAGGAAGATGCACCACCACCCACCGACCCGCCTCCTCGCGCCTTCCGACGCGCGACCGGCAAGCCCGGAGGTACATTCCGTGATTAACGCAGCCACGCTCAGGACCTACACGGTCAAAGATCTTGCCGCAATGGCTAAGAAAAAGGGGGTGCCCGGCTGGCACTCCATGCGGAAAGACGCGCTGGTCAAAGCCCTGCTGAAGACCGCAAAATCGGAAGCTGCGAAATCAGAAGCCTCGAAAGGGAAATCCAACGGGTGCAGCACATCCAACGGATGTAGTAAGAAGCCGGCCGCCCGCCGGCCGGCAACCAACGGTGTGGCCAGTACTAACGGCCATGCGAAAAACGGGAAGGCCCACAACGGCGTGTTGTCGAACGGCGTCGCCAGCAACAACGGTCACTCGCACAATGGCGTGTCGCACAACGGCACAGCATCGAAAAACGGCAAGGCTTCGAGAAACGGCGACGGCCGAGTCAAAACCCTTACGCCCTACGCCGAACGGCGTCTGCGACTGATCAAGGCTCGTCTGGCCGAATCGAAGGACCTGGCCCTGAAGGCAGAAAACGATGGGCAAGAGGTCAACAAAGACCGCCTGGTATTGATGGTTCGCGACCCTTACTGGCTTCACGTCTACTGGGAGCTCACTCGCACGACCATCGACCGTGCCCGCGCCGCCTTGGGGCAATACTGGCATGGTGCCCAACCCACGCTCCGGCTGTTCACGTTACCGAAATCCAGCACTACCAATACCACGCGTGAGCACGAACGCGATATCGAGGTCCACGGTGGCGTAAACAACTGGTACATCGACGTACAGAACCCTCCGAGGACTTTTCAGATCGACCTTGGCTACGTGCTGACCGACGGGCGTTTCTTCTCCTTGGTCCGCAGCAATGTTGTGACCACCCCGCGTGCCGGCGCCAAAGACTCGTTCGACAACAACTGGGCGGAAGTCGCCAAAGATTTCGATCGCGTGTACGCTATGAGCGGCGGCTATACCGAGCAGGAGGCCAACGGAGACCTCAAGGAGGTTTTCGAAGAGCGTTTGCGGCGTCCGATGGGCGATCCGATGGCTACGCAGTTTGGCATGGGGGCCGGCGGCGATCGCCGCGAATTCAACTTCGAGATCGACGCTGAGTTGATTGTCCACGGCGTTACCGATCCCGACGCCCGCGTCACCCTCAAGGGTGAGCCGGTGCATCTGCGTGAGGACGGGACATTCGCCGTCCGTTTCAATCTGCCCGACCGGCGGCACGTGCTGCCCGTGGTGGCTAGCAGCAGCGACGGCGTCGAGCAGCGGACCATCGTGCTGGCGGTCGACCGGAACACGAAGGTTATGGAGCCGGTGGTACGTGACGCGGGCGAATAGTCGCGCGGCGTGTCGCTCGATCCCGGCAAGCCGGTTTTTCTCTCGCTCCCACGGTTCGCGTGGGAATGCACTGTCAGGCACTTCGCGTCGAGATCTTCTAGCGGCGATTTCAACACCCGGCTTCGGGTTCGCCTATTTGCCGAACGAATGACCTCGATACCAGTTTGGCAACGGCTTCTAAAAAAGGCGTCAGCGCGCTCCAGGGATGTAAAGCGTCTTCTCCTTGGGCTGCCGCGTGGGAGCTACGGGAGCGTCGGGGCGCCCGTCCCCCTTTCCTCGTGGGTTGCCAGGCGGGTACACTGTTGTATGGTGAAGGTTTGCTGACGTTTCACCTCGCCGCGGGGAAAATCGCCAGACGACGGCGGTCGATCGGCAACTGGCCCTCGCTATTCACAACCCCATGGCAGTGCGATGTCGAAGGATATTTCAAAGATTCTGCAAGCTTGGCCCTACGAGCCCGACGAGGTCGGGGTGCGTGTTATCCAGGGCGACGACGGCGCAGAGAAGCTCCAACTCCGCGTCGACCTGGGGCTGCTGCAGATGGAGATCGACGGCCGGCCCGACGGAACCAGACCGGGCGATTGTGAGTCGTGGTTTGAGTACTACCAGAAAAAGCAGCAAGCCCACGAAGCTGTCAACCCCGATGTCCAGTTTCATCTCAAGGAGAAGGCCCTGGCGAGGCTTTGGCGCGAGGGGGTTCAGTATTACCATCGTTACTTGGGGTTTTGGCACCTCGAACGCTACGACTTGTGTGCCCGCGATACCAAACGCAATCTGGCCCTGTTCGCTTTCGTCCGGCAACACACGGACGACGAACGGCTGAAGCTGCAATTCGATCAGTGGCGTCCCTACGTAACTATGATGTACACTCGGGCGGTGGCTTCGCCACTGGTCGCGCAGGAGCAGTTCGACGAGGCCGTCTCGGTGATCGACGCAGGCATCGACGCTGTTCGCGATTTCTTCGACGAGTATCAGCAGAGTCAGCAGGCTGAAGAGTGTGCGGAACTGCTTAGCTTGGAGCACTGGCGCGAAGAAGTGGTGGCCAACCAACAGCGGACCGCAAGCCAACGTCCCAAGAGCGAGATGGAAATCCTGCGCGAAAAGCTGGCCGAGGCCATCGCTGCCGAGGAGTTCGAAGAAGCTGCTCGATTGCGCGACGAAATCCGTGTCTACAAGGAAAACAACGAATAACGAGAGAATGCGGCACGAACTTGAGCCGCGCGGTTTATTGACGCTTGCATAGCTAATGAGCGGAAGGCGACCAACGGGAGCCTGGGTTTTCAGGCATTTGGCTTTCCGAAGCAGACCATTTTCAATGTAGGCATCAATAGTCCCACCGGCTGCAACCGGTGGGCTTTGACGCCGCTTTCCGACCCCCAACTTCCCAATTCCGACCTCCGATTTTCCAACTCCCGTCCCGTGAGTCTATTTCGCGATCTTGCTCAATTCCCTGCTCGCTGTCGTGGCGGGGCGCTGTCGATTGGCAACTTCGACGGCGTCCACCGAGGGCATGCGCGTCTGGTGCAGCGGCTGGTCGCTCAAGCCCAGCGCATCGGCGGGCCGGCCGTGGTGTTTACCTTCGATCCTCACCCGGCCCAAATTCTGCGTCCAGAACGGGCTCCCACGCCGCTGGGATGGACCGAACGAAATGCCGAGTTGCTGGGGCAATTGGGGGTCGATGCGGTTATCGCCTTCCCGACCGATCAGGACTTCCTGCAGCTCGACGCTCGAACGTTCTTCGAGCGAATCGTCTGCGACCGGCTCGGCGCCCGGGCAATGGTTGAAGGTCCCAACTTCTTCTTCGGCCACAATCGCGGCGGTACGATCGACGTATTACGGCAGTATTGCGACGCGGAAGGGATCGTGCTCGAAGTGGTTGCCCCGATCGAAATCGACGGCCAACTGGTTTCCAGTTCGCGGATCCGCAAACTGGTTGCGGCCGGCGAAGTGGCAGCGGCCGCCGAGTTGCTCGGCCGACCCTACCGCATCCAGGGTACGGTCGTCCGGGGAGCCGGCCGAGGTAACACGCTGGGTTTTCCCACGGCCAACTTGGAACACATTACCACGGTGATGCCTAGCGAAGGGATTTACGCTTGTCGGGCGTGGGTCGATGGATGTCCCTGGCCCGCGGCGACAAGTCTCGGTCCCAACCCCACTTTCGACGAAGATTCCCTGAAGGTGGAGCCCTATCTGTTAGGTTACAATGGCAGCCTTTACGGACACCGCCTCGAGCTTGACTTTCTCGCTCGTCTACGAGACATTGTGCGATTCGACGATGCTGAAGCCTTGCGCGTGCAGATCGACCGCGATGTGGCCGATACTCAAACCGTGTTCGAGCGGCATCAAAATGTCGGCGATTAAGGCGACCACCAAGGCGACGAGGCGTGGGCCACGCGCTGATGGTCATGGTCGCTGAAGCGACCAAGCCTCTCAGCTCCTTATTGCCAACTCCTTATTCCTTAATCCTTACCCCCAACTTGCGTCTCCCATGCCTGACTGGTCGCGTCTGCGGAAAATCGTCGAATCGCATCAGCGTTTTTTGATCACGGCCCACGTGCGGCCGGATTGCGACGCTCTGGGGAGTGAACTCGGAATGGCTGCCATTCTCCGCGCGTTGGGAAAAGACGCGCTGATCGTCAATCCCTACGCAATCCCCCCGCGTTTGCAGTTTCTCGCCGAACAGGCAACGCTGAAGCAGCTCGATGTAGATTTCGAGCGTAGCGAATTGGCCGCGTATGAAGTGCTCATCGTGTTGGACACGGCGGCTCTGGCCCAATTAGGCGACATGGGGGAAGTCATCCTCAGTTTCCCCGGCACACGCGTGGTGATCGATCACCACGTCAGCGGCGACGACCTGGGGGCGTTGACCTTCAAAAACCCCGAGGCCGAGGCCACCGGACGGCTCGTCATCGAAGTGGCCGACGCGTTGGGCGTTGAACTTTCGCCCGAGATGGCCCAACCGTTGTTTGCCGCGTTGGCCACCGATACCGGCTGGTTCCGGTTCTCGTCGACCAGTAGCACGACCCTGCGTTTGGCAGCTCGACTGATCGACGCGGGTGCTCAACCTGAAAAACTGTACAAAGATTTGTATGAAAACAACACGCTCGCCCGGCTCCGACTGGTCGGGCGAACGATGGCCCGAATCCAAACCGAGCTCAACGGTCGGCTGATCTACACGGCGATCGAGATGGCCGACTTTCAAGCGGTCGATGGGCACCCGGCCGACAGCGAAGACATTATCAACACGACGCTTTCGGTGGGCGGCACCGAGGCGGCCGTGCTGATGGTCGAGCAGCCCAACGGCGGCTTCAAGGTGAGTTTCCGCAGCCGTTGCGATGTGGATTGTGCCGCCATAGCGGCCCAATTCGGCGGTGGCGGACATCGCAAAGCGGCCGGTGCGTTTCTCGAAGGCTCTTTAGACGAGGTTCGCACCAGAGTTCTTGACGCCATGCGTGCGGCAATGCGATAATGCGGGCTTTCCGTATTATCCACTAGGCTTTGTCTGGTGTGATACTACAGAATTGTTTGCCCCCGCGTTTCCCCCGACCGTCCACCTCACTCAGTGGCAACTTCCCCGAGAGGATTTCCCATGGATACCCCTTCGTCCTCGTCGCCAAAGCCCGACGCCTGCACGGCTTGCTGTGGTCAGGAAGATCGTCGTGGATTTGTCGCCAAGGCCCTCAGTGTGGTGCTTGGCGGGTTTGCGTTGCTGGTGCCGGGCATTACCGGTGTGGTGACCTACCTGAATCCACTGCGGCAAAAAGGTCGAGGCGGTGAATTCATGAAGATCACCTCCCTGGCGTCTCTGCCCGAGGACGGAACGCCCCGCAAGTTCCCGGTAATCGCCAATCGCACCGACGCCTGGAACCACTTTCCCAACGAACCGATTGGCGCCGTGATGATTCGCCGGGTTGGCAAAGACAAACTCGCGGCGTTTCAGGTGATTTGCCCGCACGCCGGCTGCTCGATTGGCTATGAGTCGGGCGAGGGCGGCGGCCAGTTTTTCTGCCCCTGCCATGCCGCCCATTTCGATTTGGAAGGCAAGCGGCTCGACAATCCCTCTCCCAGCCCTCGCGACATGGACACGCTGGCCGTCGAACTTCGCGGCAACGACGAGGTTTGGGTCCAGTTCCAGCAGTTCGAAACCGGTTCCAGCAAGAAGGTCGCAAAAGCATGAAAGCCCTACTGAGTTGGCTCGATGAACGTTCTGGTATCGGCGCGGGATTGCGTTGGTGCGGAGACTGCCGTATTGCGGGCCGCGCCTGTTGTTGCCGTTCGTTGCCGGCCGCCATCTTTTTCGCCCTGTTGATGCAGGCCATCACGGGCTTCTTCATTTGGTCGTACTACAGCGCCGGTGCGCAATCGGCTTGGGAAAGCGTCTACTACCTGCAACACCAAGTGGCTGGTGGTTGGCTGCTTCGGGCTATGCACCATTACAGCGGCCAAGTGGTTATCGCCCTGGCCGGGCTGTATGTACTGCAATTGATTTTCACGGGCCGCTATCGGGCGCCGCGCGAATTGGTCTTCTGGTGTGCCCTGTTATTGGGCACCATGTCGCTGTGCATGGCGCTGACCGGCGACCTGCTGGCCTGGGACCAAAATAGCGTGTCCAGCACGCAAACCCGGGTGAGCTTCTTGAATCTGTTGCCCGTGGTCGGCGGCTACTTCTACAAGATCGCGGCCGGCGGTGCCGAGTTCGGCAACCTCACGCTGACCCGATTCTTGGCCCTGCACGTCGGCGCCTTTACGGCCCTGTTCTTCGGTATCTGGATGCTACACGCCCTGTTCTCTCATCGGGCCGAAACGGTCGACATCGAAGCGACCGGGGGCGAAGCGACCGAAAAGACCTCGCCGTGGTGGCCCAACCAAACGCTGGTAAACGTGATCGTTTGCTTGGTTGTGTTGGCCGTGGTGATGGGGCTCTCGCTTAGCCATGGTGTCGGTGGACCGCACGCCGGCGTGGCCCTCGGAAGCCCGGGCGACCCGATCACTCCGTACGATGCCGCGAGACCTGAATGGGCGTTTCGGGGGTTGTACGAGTTTTCGCACCTGTTCCCAGGCACATTGGCCATCCTGCCGATTTTCGTTATCCCGGGCACGCTGTTCGTCGTGTTTTTGGCGATGCCGTTCATCGGTCGCAGTAAGGCGGGGCATCTCTTCAACATGGGGCTGACCGCTGTGTTGACTGTAGGGTTGGTGATCCTTTCGGCCATGTCGTGGTCGAAAGATGCCGCTGACCCCAAGCATCAGGCTGCCTTGGCGGCCGAAGAGCAAACGGCCGAGCGTGCCGTCGAATTGGTCCAGGCCTACGGCGGTGCACCGGCCACCGGCGCTCGAACTCTGTTGCGAGACGATCCCAAGATCCAAGGCCCCTTGCTCTTCAAGCAGCATTGTGCGAGTTGTCACGACCACGTCGATGCCGAGGGCAAGGGCATCAAGGCCGAAGAATCTTCAGCGCCCAACCTCCACGGCTACGCCACGCGAAAGTGGATCGCCGGCGCGCTCGACCCGAAACAGGTCGGCGGCCCGAACTACTTCGGCAACACGGCCTTCAAGAAGGGCGACATGGTGAGTTTCATCGAAGAGACGCTCAGCGATCTCGACGACGACGAAAAGGCCGAAATCCAGCAGATCGCCATGGCCATCTCGGCCGAAGCCAAGCTCAAGGCTCAGATCGAGTTGGACAAGAAGGAAGCCGACAAAATCGAGGAAGGCCGCACGTTGATCGGCGACTACGGCTGCAACGACTGCCACAAATTCCACGACGACGGTTCCTTGGGCGATGCGCCCGACCTGACCGGCTATGGCTCGCGAGAGTGGACCGTGGGCATCATCAGCAACCCGGCCCACAAACGCTTCTATGGCGACTCGAACGACCGGATGCCGGCCTACGCCGAGCAGCCGGGCGACGCACCGGCGAACATGCTCACCACCAAGCAGGTTGGCCTGATCGCCGATTGGCTCCGCGGCGAGTGGTTCACGCCGGCCGAGAAGTAGTCGTTCGGGCAGAAGCACGCCGGGCTACCTCGTATCCACGCCTGTACGTATTACCTCGTGCCCACGCTTTGCGTGGGTACGCACTGTTGGATGCTTCGCGTCGAGGATTGCCGAGAGGGGTGTCTGCCGGCAGTCGAAGGACGCAAAGCGTCCGGCTTTGGGTTCCCACGCGAAGCGTGGGAACCAGGCAACTCTCGCTGTTTTCTCTATCTTGCCACGGCGGGTCGTTTCTGTCGTTAGATTTTGCGGAATCGGTACAGTTTGCCACCGCGTCGGCCGATGGATGAGAACACTATGTGGTGTGAACAGTGCCGACAAGATGTGCCAGGGGTCCGCGCTTCGGACGGAGGTGAGTTGCGTTGCCCACGTTGTCGTGGGCATCTGCGCTCTCAACTGCCCGACGAGACGACGCGATCCGCCGCGGAGTCCAACGGCGAACAACCGGACGCCCAGGCTGCTGTTGCACACACGACTGCTACGCCGTCGCCGCGTCCGAACCCCAATAGTTGGGCTTGGGACGAAGAACTGCGAGAGTTGCAACGGGCAATCGACCGTAATCGCAGCGAAAAACAGCAGACCGCCGCTTATCACGAAGAGAAAGCCCGGCTCGATCTGCCGGCTTCCGGTTCCCAAAGCGTTCCGGCGTGGCACGTGCCGATGGCCCAAAAACGTCGGGCAAACCGAAAGCTACCCGTCTCGAAACCGTCTGCTGTCCAGCCCGCCACTCGCGGCACCGGGGTCGTGTGGGCAGCCCTTTCGTTGGGCACGATGGCCCTAGTGTGTGGCGGAATTCTTCTGGGCTGGTCCACCTTTTCCGGGCGGCAGGAACTCTGGTCGATCGGGCTGCCGATTGCGTTGTTTGGGCAGATCGGTCTCGTCGTGGGCCTGATCCTTCAGCTCGAACGTATGTGGAACGACAGCCGGCGCTCTGCCGAGAAGCTGGAGACGGTTGACCGCCAACTCGTGGAACTGAAAAACACCACGGCCATGCTGGGCACCACCCACAGCGGCCCGTCGACGGCCTTTTACAGCCATTTGGTCGACGGTGCCAGCCCTCAGATTCTGTTGACCGATCTGAAGAGCCAGCTCGATCTGCTGGCGATCAAGATGGGGGACGAGCGGTAGGGGGTAGCGATTGGCAGGGCTGACCCACCGGCTGCAACCGGTGGGCTTGAATGATCGTTGCAGACCGCTGGCCTCCGGCTTCTACCCTCAAACTCCGATCTTCTGACTCCTAACTCCGGTCTAGTCGATTTCTAGGATGGGGCCGTTGTTGGCGGCTGGGAGGTTGTCGCCCAGGAATGCCCTAAGGTGTGCGTCGTCACCCGCGGCCAGTTGGGCTGCCCGCTCGAAAAACGGTTTTGCCCGATCTTTTTGGCCATCGAAGTGTAGGAAGACGCCGACCAGAAATAGCAGGTCGCCGTCGTTGGGCTTCGCCTCCGAGGCTTCGGCCAGTTTCGAGAGGTGCGACGCTTTGGCCAGTTGATTCGGTCCATAGAGCCGATTGCCGGAAAAGTCGGACACCGGCCAGGTGGGGTCGAGCTTCAGTCCCTGCTTCAGCGCCGCGGCGGCCGCTTCGTAGCGTCCCAGGGCAATCAGCGAGTAGCCGTAGCGAAAATGTCCGACCGGCAGTTGCGGTGCCGCCTGGGTGGCCTTGCGATAACGTTGGTTGGCGTCGTTGAACTTCTGGTTGGCGAAATGGGCATCGCCATAGCCGACGAAGGTCCAAGCGAGCCGTTGGGCCGCTTCGTTCGTAGCGCGAATGTTCGGCTCCGCAGCCGGTGCCGGATCGGGAATCGCAGCGAAGGGGTCCTGCACGGCCGGTGCTGGTACCGCTGCCGCACCGGGCTGTACAACGGCCGCATTTGCGGCGCCGTTACCTGGGGGGACAATGATCGTCACATTTCGCTTCGGGGCGAACCACTGGTCAACGCCCATGAACCGTTGCACCGCTTGCGGGCCATAGAGTTCTTCGGCCGGGATGTACAACGGCGGCGGGTAGTAGTAACGCCAACCGTAATAGAGCGGATAGGGGTAACTGTAGTCAGGATAATAGGGATACCCGTAACCGCCCGAATACCGAGGATACGCGCCAAAGTAGAAGTTGCGAGAACCACGGCCCACATAAGGTCGGTGGTGGCCGCCCCCGTGGCCTCCGTGGATAACGTGTCCGCCACCGCCGGCGACATGTCCTCCACCGCCAACGTGTCCACCGCCGCCACTACGACCTCCGCCCGGACCGCGAGCGGCCAGTAGCGTGCCGTCGCGAGAATCGACTTTGGGCGTGGCGGTCGGGTTTTTCTGGTCGGCTCTGGCCGTCTTTTCAGCGAGTGGTAGTAGAACGCCGATCCCCACGCCACACAGTAACGCGGCAACGGCGAAAGAAACGAGGCGTTTCATGATTGGGTCTCCTTGCCCGAGGACTGCCCTGACCCGCACGAGCCGACACCAAAGAACATCTTTGATTGGCCGGAAGAAGGGAGCAACAGGGAGCAAATACCAACTGCGGCACGTCAACACTCCTCAGGTCGGCGATGCTGCTCCCCAAAGGAATTATCGTCGTACTCACGATTAGGACAAGGAGCAAATCGCGGGCCGAGCCGGCACGTTCTTTGCAGGATGCGCACCCAAGCCGCCGTTTTACGGGTTTCTGGGGCATCACGTACTGACGTCGTCGACAAGGAAATGCCGTCGGATTGATGGCGCTGCGCACTCGTTCTGACGGCAGTAAGCAAGTGACGAAGATCGTCGCATACATGACGTGCCAGCACGTCTTGCGTCAAGCGGCATGCAGATTGGTGATGGTTTGCAGGTACCGAGTGAGCGAATCAATTCCCACGCGATCAATCGTACTGCCGAATCGCTCGCGATCCTCTCCGTTAGCAGCGAACCAGTCGATCACCGCATCGACGATTTGCAGAAGAGTCGGTTCGTCGGCGATTTTCATCGGCAGCCGGTTTCCGAGGCGGGGACGTTTTCCCATCTTCCCGCCAACAAACACTGCAAACCCTTGGCCGATTCCCATGATTCCGAGGTCATTCTCTATCGGTTTGGTGCAACCATTCGGGCAACCGGTAATGCCGATTTTGAACTTGTGCGGAAGTCCGTCACGTTGGCCGACGCGCTTGTTGAGTGTCTGTGCCAGCCGCTGAGTGTCAGCCATCCCGAATCGGCAAGAGATCCCAGGACAGGCAGTGATGGTGCGAACTCGTTTTCCTGTCGCACTCAGTACAAAACCCGATTCGGCCAAGCCCCGCAGAAGGGTGGGGAGCTGGTCGCTGGCGACATGGGGAATCTCCAAGGCTTGCCGGGTGGTAAGATGCACGGAGCCATTGCCATACTGTTGAGCCAAATTCCCGATACGAAGAAGACTCTCGGTGTCCAGGTAGCCACCCACAACACCCAGGCGGACTCTGAACCGATCGCCTGTCTTTTCCTGAATTACGCCTTGAGATTTAAGTGCGTCTGTGTTCAATTGGCTACCGTTTTTGTCGGGATTTCTGTTCCCTCATTATGTCCCACAACAAGCTGGGGCTGCAAAAGTCTTTTGCAGTATAGGGGAACCTCAATCGCCAAACAATACCTTTGGCTTCAGGGAATCGCCATTGTTCAGGTAATGATTCGCGATTTCGCCTGCGCCCAGGATTGCAGGATTACTGGAAACATAGGGCACTAGTTGCACTACCCCTGCAACCGCTGCTCAATTTCGGCGACCACGTCGTCGACCTTCACACGCCACTGTTCGAGCGTGTCGCGGTCGCGGACGGTGACTGTGTTGTCCGTGAGCGTTTGGCCGTCGACCGTGATGCAATACGGCGTGCCCACTTCGTCCTGGCGACGGTAACGCCGGCCCACGGCTCCCTTTTCGTCGTAGAAGACGTTCATTTTGGCTTTCAGCGCACCGTAAATCTCTCGGGCGACCTCGGGCATGCCGTCTTTCTTGACCAACGGGAAAACGGCCGCTTTGACCGGAGCCAGGCGGGGGTGGAACTTCAGGTACACCCGTTTCTGCAGCTTGCCCTTTTCGTCGGGCTGCTCGTCTTCTTGGTAGGCCTCGCAGAGGAAGGCCAGGGTTGCCCGATCGGCACCGGCCGAGGGCTCGATGACGTGCGGGATGTAGCGTTCTTTCGTCTCGTCGTCGAAGTACGAGAGGTCTTTACCACTGCCGCGATGCTTGGGCTGGCCGTGTTCGTCTTTTTCGACTTCCAGCGGGCAGGTGTTCGGGTCGAGCTTGCCTTCCATGTGGCTGCGCAAGTCGAAGTCGCCGCGATGAGCGATGCCTTCCAACTCGCCGAACTCGCCCTCGGCCAGGAAGGGGAAAGCGTATTCGATGTCGGCCGTGCCGGTCGAGTAATGGCTCAATTCGTCGGGGTCGTGGTCGCGCAGCCGTAGTCGTTCGCCGGCCAGCCCTAGATCGGTATACCACTTGAACCGCCGGTCGCGCCAGTATTTGTACCACTCGGGCGACGTGTCGGGCTTGCAGAAGAACTCGATCTCCATCTGCTCGAACTCGCGGGAGCGGAAGGTGAAATTCCGCGGGGTGATTTCGTTGCGGAAGCTCTTGCCAATCTGCGCGATGCCAAACGGCACTTTCACCCGGCTGCTATCGACCACGTTTTTGAAGTTCACAAAAATTCCCTGGGCCGTCTCGGGCCGCAGGAAGGTGGTGTCCTGCTCGCCTCCGAGTGCTCCAATGATCGTCTTGAACATCAGGTTGAACTCGCGCGGCTCGGTCAGGGTGTCGAGCGCCTTCGCGTCGGGACCGAGCACTTGGCTGGTATCGCCGATCGTGTCCAACGACTTCATCGGCCCATCCCACTTGAGTTCATCCTTGTTCTTCGCGCGCAGATTGAAGAACTTCAAGGCTTTCTGTTCAATCTGGCCGAGAGCCTCCTCGCCCGACTGGTAGCTGGTAACGAAAATCCGCTGATCGCGATACTCGACCCAACGGCCCTCGACCTGGTCGAAGCGATACCGACGTTTCGACTCGCGACAGTCGACCATATAGTCATGGAACAAATCGTAGTGCCCCGAGCACTTCCAGACCTGGGGGTGCATGATGATCGTGCAGTCGAGGCCCGTCATGGCAAAGGCCGCGGGGGCACCGGCGGGAACCAGCAGTTCGTTGTGGCCGACGACCATGTCGCGCCACCAGGCCTCGCGGACATTGCGTTTCAGTTCCACACCCAGGGGACCGTAGTCCCAGAAGCCGTTGAGCCCCCCGTAGATTTCGCTCGACTGAAACAGAAAACCGCGACGCTTGCACAAGGCAACGAGTTGTTCCATCTGCATAACAGCAGCCCCTTTGTTTGGGACGAATTTGGCACTGGAGAAAACGTAAAAGTATAGCACATCAGAAGATGCGTGGGGAGGGGGAAGGAGGAGGACGCGGGGGGCGAGGAGTTGGGGGTTGTGCGGGGGTGGCCGCTCGCGGCTTCGCAGCCCCACTGCTATACTATTGATGTTTGCACGGAAAATGATCCGCCTCGGAAAGCCGAGCGTCTGGAGCCCCAGGCTCCCGTTGGTCGCCTTCCACTCATTGGCTATGCAAGCGTCAATAACGGCTCGTTGCCGCCGCCGACGTCGACCTGACGTCGGTCACTCGATTTCGTCCCCGATCTTCGTGTCCTCACTCCCCTAAACAGGAGATTTTCCATGCGACAAATTCTGGCTACCGCTCTGTTCTTGCTGGCTCCCCTGTTTTTCGGATGCACTTCCAACGAGCCCACACTGCAGGACAACGTCGACGAAGTCGGCGCCATCACGGCTGAAATCACAGAGAAGAATCAAGGCGACAAGCCGCGGGGTGAGGACGCATCGCAAGGCAAGGCGGAGCAGAGCCAGGAGCAGCAGAGCGAGGAACAAATGTCCGAAGCGACAGCCGAAGACGCGGCGCCCAAGGCCGAGGTGTCCGAGCCGGCGATGCAGACGCCCGACGTGCCTGCGGAAGCGGACGCGCCGCCGGTGAAGGGGGATGCGCCGCCCGTGGCTGATAAGCCGGAAGAAGGGAATGCGGTGGCCAGCGAGGCGGATAACACGGACGCAATTGCCGCTCTGGAGAAGCTCGGCGCCAAGCTGAAACGCGACGACGATGGCTTCGTGATCGAAGTCAGCTATCGTGGTACCACAATCGACGACAGTGGGCTTGAGCACCTCCTCGGGCTTCCTCGGGTGCGCAGCGTGTTGCTCAACGACACGGCCATCACCGACGCCGGGCTGGCCACGCTCGGCAAGATTGCCACGCTGCAAAACATCGACCTTCGCGGCTGTTCGCTCGGCAACGAAGGCATCGTTCATCTGGCCGGCTTGACCAAGTTGCGAGGGTTGAAGCTCTCGGGCTCCGACGGTAAGACCACGGTCGACGACGAAGGACTGGCTGCGTTGGCCAAGCTCATCGACCTGAAGGCTCTGGCCCTGGATTCTCTTTGGGTTGGCGAAGAGGGCTTGGCCCAACTGAAAGACTGCAACAAGCTCGAAGAACTTTACCTTGCCAAAACGCTGGTGGGCGACGAAGCCCTGGCCAAGCTTCAGCAGTTTCCCCGACTCAAAAAGCTACGCATTTCGCAAACGCAAATCACCGACGAGGGCCTGGCCCACTTGGCAAAATTGTCTCAGTTGGAGAGCCTCGACATCAGTGAATGTGCCTCGCTGACCGACGCTGGCCTGGCCCATTTGGCCGGACTTACGGCACTGAATCGCTTGAATCTCTGGCGCGTGCCGGTCACCGACGCGGGCGTGGCTCATCTGGCCGGACTGACCAACCTCGAGTGGCTCAATCTCGACAACACCCAACTGACCGACGCGGGCCTGAAGTATCTCAAGGGCATGCAGAAGCTCACCTTCCTGCACCTGGGCTCCACGGCCGTCTCCGACGCCGGCCTGCCGGACTTGGAACCGCTGAAGACACTGAAGGACCTCAAGGTCACTCGCACTGCCGTAACGGCCGAAGGCGTGGAGAAACTCCAAGAGAAACTACCCAACACGGCGATTCAACTGAAGTACATCGCCGGTCAGTGAGGTACGCAGTCGCCTCTCGTACCCACGCTTTGCGTGGGTACGCACCATCGGACGCTTTGCGTCATACCGATAACACACACGTGGAGGCAGCAATGACACGCAGCTGCTATCGTGTTTATGAGGAGAATCACCCGCATTTCATGACATGTACGGTGGCCGGTTGGCTACCCCTATTTACGTAACCGGAGATGTTTCAGATTGTCTATGACTCTTGGAGTTGGTTTCGACAGCACGATCGGTTGCAGATTTTCGCCTATGTCATCCTCGAAAACCATCTTCACTTGATCGCCGTCGGTTTGCAGCTTTCTAGAGACATAGGCATCTTCAAGTCCTATACTGCGAGACGAATTATCGACTGCCTTGAACATCGCGGCGTGAAAACGCTGCTTCGACAATTCAAATGGGAAAAAGCTGGGCACAAGACTGACCGAACCTATCCGGTTTGGCAGGAGGGTAGTCATCCCCAGCAGATTCAGGGCGATGAGATGATGTGGCAGAAGATCGAATACATCCACGATAACCCGGTTGCCCGTAGCTACGTTGATGACCCGTTGCACTGGCGGCATTCCAGTGCTCGGAATTATGCGGGACAAGACGGGGTGTTTCCCGTTTGTACGGAGTGGTAACCAACTTGTGGAAAACGGACGCGAAGCGTCCGACCGTGCGTTCCCACGCAAAGCGTGGGAACGAGGTCGAATGAAAGTTACGCTACTTCCCAGCCGGGGCGATAGACTTTGCTGATCAGCTTGTCGGCCTCGGGGCAGTTGGTCGCCTTGAGCGTTTTGGCGTCCCAGTCGAGCTTCTGACCGACGCGATACGCCACGTTGCCTAATAGGACGGCTTCGGTCAATGCACCGGAGTAGTCGAAGTTGCAGGTCGTCGGCGAGCCGTCTTTACAGGCTTTGATCCATTCCGCGTGGTGGCCGATCGACGCGGGGATGGTCTGTGCCGGCGGCTCGAAGTTGGCGAATTTCTCTTTGGGGAAGAGTCGGTAGCTGCCGTAGTTGGCGTACATCTTGCCTTCGCTGCCGACGAACATCACGCCGCTGCCCGGCACGCGTTCGCCGGCCACTTCACGCGGCGTGAGATTACCGTCGTACCAGGTGAGCTTCACCGGCGGCATGCCTTCGCGGGCGGGGAACTCGTAGCGAACGATCAGGCCCATGGGGCACGTTTCCGGGTGGACCTCGGGGCCTTCAGCTTCGCAGCTGGTCGGATGCCGTAGCTGAAGCGCCCAGAACGGTAGGTCCATGTAGTGACAGGCCATGTCGCCGAGCGTGCCTTGGCCGAAGTCCCACCAGCGGCGCCATTGGGCCGGGTGGTAACGCCCCGGCCAGAACGGACGCTTCGGCGCCGGTCCCAGCCAAAGATCCCAGTTAAGCGTTTCCGGCGGTTCTTGGCTGCCTTCGGGCCGATCGCCGCCGCCCCAGCCTTTGCCTACCCAAACGTGAACCTCGCCGATCTCGCCAATCGCGCCCGACTGGACGATCTCGACCACGCGGCGGTAGTTGTTTTCGGCGTGGATTTGGGTTCCCAGTTGCGTGGCCACACCGTGCTTTTTGGCCGCTTCGGCGATGATTCGCGATTCTTCGACCGTGTGGGTCAGCGGCTTCTCGCAGTAGACGTGCTTGCCGGCGCGAATCGCCCGAATGGTGGCCGGCGAATGATGGTGGTCGGGCGTACCGACGACGACGGCGTCGATCTTATCGGCCTCCTTGTCGAGCATCTCGCGGTAGTCGACGTAGGTTCGCGCTTCGGGAAACTGTTGGGCTGCCCGATCGAGGTAGTTTTTGTCGACATCGCAAATCGCAACGATGATTTCGCCTTTAACACCGTTGACGTTGGCTGCCGCGCGATTGGCGGTGCCGATACAGGCGATGTTGAGTTTGGCGTTGGGCGAGGCCGATTCCTGGGCGGCCAATTCACTCCACACGCCGGTCGCCAGCAGGCCGGCGCTTGCGCCAGTAATCTGAAGGAAATCACGCCGTTTGAGGTTCATGTTCTTCTGCATCGGTCGTTCACTCGGGTTAGGGGTTGGGCTATGAAACGTCTCGATATTCATCGTGAAAAGACCTTCGGGCTGGTGGTTGGGCCGCCAACCAGGCGGTGCCGCCGCTGCCAGCGGGAACGCGTTTCCGTTGGTAGCTAATCCTTGGGGGAAAGACGTAACTAACGCTGATGTTAATAATTCGAGATAACGCATTCACATTCTTCTGGTCAGCTTAATCGAGCGGAGCCGGCAACGCAAATTTGGGTAGCTCCCGGCCGTTTTTTCCTCACGGGTTGTTGGTGGTGCTGTGTAATCCAAAGGTGGCGGCTCAGTGGGTAGGGCGGCGACCTTTGTCGACGGCCCGTTCCACAAAACTGGCGAATTCGGCGCGTTTTTCGATTTTTCGCCTGAATATGCACGACCTGCGTCCACTAACTACTGTGGGGTTCTATGTATTATCAAAGAATCCCCCCCGTTTTCCTTTTCTTGCGTGTTGTCGAAGTCATGACCGAAATTGTCCGCCAGGAAGAGTTTGCCGAGCAGTTGCAGGAGGTGCAGTATCGCTTGACGGCCTACATCTTCGCTTTGCTGCGCAACTGGGAAGACACGCAGGAGGTCTACCAGCAGACTTGCGTCACGCTATGGAGGAAGTTCGACGAATTCGAAGGGCGATCGAGTTTTGCCACGTGGGCTTGCGGAGTCGCTCGGCTGACGGTGAAAGACTACCTGAAGCGACAACATCGCTACAGGGCACGCTTTTCCCAGGCGATGGAAGATCAGTTGGCATCGGCGATCGCCGATATCCCCAGCGACGAGGTGGAAGCACGCCAAGCGGCCCTGGAGGGGTGTATCGATAAGCTTCCCCCGAAGGATCGGCAGTTGGTCCGGGACTGCTACGGAGGGCAACATTCGGTGGCGGCGGTAGCCGACGAACTCGGGCGTTCCACTCGCGGCCTGTACGGAACATTGCGGAAGCTGCGGGAGCGACTTCTGCGATGCGTCAACATCGCATTGAACGAGGCCTTTTGAGATTCACAAAGCGGCAGGGCCGCCAATCGGACGGGTATTGCCGGCCCGAGGTGGCAATTCACCTCCGTTGATCTGCGGATGAGTTACACGAGAACGAACAAGTTTTACGGTACGAACGAGGCGCAGTGGTGAACGACGTTGACAAGATCGATCCTGCGACGCTCCGGTTGCTGGGCAAAGCCCTTGCGCCGGATGCCACGCAGGAAGTGATTGCCGAGGTCGAAGCTCTGCTCGAGAGCAAGCCGGCTGCGCTTCGTGTGTATGTACAGATGTGTCTGCTGGAAAGCCAGTTGATGATCAACGAGCGCGTCAAGCTGGCCACGGCCTCGGCATTGAGGCAGATCGACATCTCGACAGAGGATGCCCGTTGGGGAAGCTCTGCCAGGGTCTTGCGGCGCTCGCGGTTCAGTGTCACTGTTGGCTGGTCTTCGATTATGTCTGGTCGTGCACTCGGTTTCGCCCTGGCAGTTTTCACCGGAACGGCTCTCGTCTGGCTTGGGATGATGGGGCTTTTGGCGTTTCAGTCGCCGTCGGTACCGAGGCACGACAACGCAATCGCGGTGATCGTCAAGCCGGCCGCGCGTATTGTTGCCCATGCCGACGCCACTTGGCTAAACGGTGACACGCCTCCGGGGCCGGAGTTGGGAGAAGGCGAAAAACTTGAGATTCAGCAGGGTATCGTCGAAATCGAATTTCTCAGCGGCGCCCATGTTGTAATCGAGGGGCCGGCAACGTTCGTTACCACGTCGCAGAAAGAGGGCTTCCTGCGCGAGGGACGTTTGACTGCCCGGGTGTCGCACCAGGCGCGAGGTTTTTCGGTCGCTACTCCCGTTACCACGGTGGTCGACTTGGGTACCGAGTTCGGGCTGATCGTTGCGCCGGACGGCATTACTGAAGTACACGTTTTCTCCGGACTGGTCGAAGCCACGACGACGAACGGGAATGCCGACGTATTGGCTTCGGCTCCCGACGGTCACGCCTACCTGTTGCAGGAGGGCGAAGCTGCTTTGTTTCGGCCGGGTGAGGCACCTAACGAGTTTTATGCTGCCCGGCGACACGAATTTCGGCGCCCGACGCTCGTCGTCCCCACAAGCTCGGCGCCCGCGGATCTTCCCGACCCGGATAGCATACCGCAACCCATTTTGCCGGGGTTGGTCGGCTCCGACTTGACCGATCCGCTCGAGGCGGGCCATCCCAATTGCACCGTTACCGGCGGGGGCGACGGGAATCCCCGTGAAGGCTATCCCCAGGTGTTCGACAATGACGTCAACACGAAGTGGTTCGCCAATAACGACTCACGGGGAAATTTTCTCATCTTCGGGTTCGCCGACGGGAAGGCCCATGTCGTGCGAAGCTTCACGGTCACATCGGCCAACGACCGGCCCGCGCGGGATCCGTACTGCTGGTGGCTGAGCGGTTCCCAGGACGGAAAGAAGTTTACCCGGCTGTACGGCTACATGGTCCAGCGTTATGCCACCACCAGCGATGGCGAGTCGCCCTGGAAACGGTTTGAAACCCGGGCGTTTACTGTGCCAAACAACGAGACCGCCTATGCCTATTATCGGTTCGATTTCTGTACGGCGGCCGGCACAGGTGTGTCGTTGTCGACAGAAGAGTTCGGCCCCGACGGAATTCAGATCGCGGAGATCGAGCTGTTTGATGTGAATGTGTTGGAAAAATCGGAAAAGAAGTAATGGTTTTCTGGCTCGCTGATTCTTTGGTTAACTCGTTTCCAAGCGCCAGCTTGGGAGCGCATTTTACGGAAGCTCTGCTTCTGAGGTAGTGTGATAGACATTCTGCTTGCAGCGCAGCGAAGCAGAGCTTCGCGGAAGTGGGTTCCCAAGCAGGAGCTTGGGAACCAGGAAAAGCTCCATACAATCCATAACACTGTCTTTAGGAGATTCATAATGTCGGGCACGGTTCGTTACACCTTACTGACGTTAATTGGTTCATTGCTGTTGGCAGCGCCCGCGTCGGCGGAGATCCTGTTGCATCTCGACGCCCGCGACCTCAGCGCGACGCTCAACGACGGTGACGCCGTGAGTACTTGGGGATCGCTCAGCCAGGCCGACGTTAATCGCCAGCCCATTTATCGGGAAACGGGGCTCAATGGCATGGCGTCGGTCGATTTCGACGGAATGATCGACGGAACCGGCGACTACCTCGACGGAGCGGCGGTCAATGGGGCAAGCAGCGTGGTTGCCGTGACGATCTTCGAAGGTAGCAGGAGTCTAGCTACGCTGATTTCCAACGGCAACGACGGTCTGAATATTCGCCGTAACGAGACGACCAACTACTACCGTTCGGAAGGAAACGGCGCCGCCGACCAGAACGAGTTTTATCGCCACGGGATCACTGTGGGCAATCCGGTGGATCCGTTGGCCAATGTCTACGTCAACGGCGTCGGCTCTGGGGCTTTCGTGGCGGGCGAATCCCACGTCGCGCTTTCTAACGCCGCTTCGTCGGCAAGTTTCGGTAATTTTACCATTGGACGGGCTGCTTCCGACACGGCCGGTGCTGCAAACCGCTATTGGGATGGTGACGTAGCCGAGATCTACGTATTCAGCCAGACGTTGACCGCCGACGAAATCGCCGGCGTTTCGAGCATCCTGGCCGATCGCTGGGGGTCGGCCGCCGTTAGCGCCACCCCAGAGCAAATCGCCGCGGGCCAGGCCGTGTTGGGGATCGTGCCCGAGCCGTCGACCGTGGTGCTGTTGTTGATCGGAGCGTTGACCCTGGCCGGCTTCCGTCGCCATTGGGCCGAGGGCAAGTGAACTCGCGAACCTAATCTCGTTCCCAAACCGGAGTTTGGGAACCGAGGAAATTCGATATTGGGAGAATAATTCGTGAAAGTACCTGTATTCGCACTGGCGGTTATCATGTGTTTCGGTACCGCGACGGCACGGGCCGACGTGTTGCCCGTCACCAGCGGTTTGCTCTACCATCTCGACGCCGCCGCCGAGGTGACGAAGGACGCTTCCGATTTGGTCTCCGCCTGGGGCGACCAGTCGGCCAGCAACAACGATTTCAGCCAGGGCACTGCGTCCAAGCAACCGCTTTGGGTTGACGGGGTCGTCAACAGCTTGCCGGTGATTCGTTTCGACGGCGACATGACCGACGCGGCCGCTGGCGTTGCGCCGAACGCCGACGAATTGGTGCTTTCCACTTCGACCAGTCCGAAGACGGTGTTGATCGTCAACTCCACCAAAGGGAGTAACGGCCTGGCCGGTATCTGGGGCGATGAGAACGCCGATATCGGGATTCGCCGCGATAACAGCAGCGCGTGGCAACACCCGGGCAACAGTAACACGTTTTCCAATTCGGGCGACCTCTATGTCAACGGCGAGGAGTCTAACCTTGCCGGGCTGAACGAGTTCCATATTCTCGTGGCCACGGGGCCCAGCGCATCGACGTTTGGCGACACGAGTCTGGGCGACTATTTTTACAACTCGACCGTGCCGCCACGTTCCTGGCAAGGCGATATTGCCGAAGTGTTGGTTTACGATCGCGTGTTGAGTGATGCGGAATTAAACGAAGTAGGTGGCTACCTCGCCGACAAATACGACATCCAGTGGACCGCCGTGCCGGAGCCTTCCATGTGGGCACTGCTGGTTGCCGGAGGGTTGCTGGCCTTGCCTGCATGGCGCAAGCGGCGGTCGTAAGGTTAAGGGCGTGGCGGAGCATGGGAACTGAAGAGCGCGGCTTGAGAATCAAAAGATAGTGGAAGACATTTTGAGGTGTCCAACACAAGGAGCCTATCCGTGAAAATCGCTTCACTCGCACTAACGGTCGTCTTGGCGTTCGGTGTTACAGCGGCATGCGCCGACGTGTTACCCGTCACCAGCGGCCTGCTCTATCACCTCGACGCCGCCGCCGAGGTGACGAAGGATGCTTCCGATCTGGTCTCCGCCTGGGGCGATCAGTCGGCCAACAGCAACGACTTCAGCCAGGGCACCGTGTCCAAGCAACCGCTCTGGGTCGACGGGGTCGTCAACGGGCTACCGGTGATCCGCTTCGACGGCGACTTGACGGACAACAGCGCGGGCGTTGCGCCGAACGCCGACGAGTTGGTCCTCTCCACCTCGACCAGCCCGAAGACCGTGTTGATCGTCAACTCGACGACGCGACACAACAACCTGGATGGCATCTGGGGCCGAGATCTTGCCGACCGGGGAATTCGTCGCACTAGTAGTGCCGCCTGGCAACACCCAGGCAATCAGGACGACTTCTCCAACTCGGGTTCCATTTATGTCAACGGCGAAGCGACGGGCGACGTGGGGCTGAACACGTTCCACATCCTGGCGGCCACCTCGACCGCGGATCAATCGTTTTCGGCCACGAGCCTTGCCGACTACTTCAAAGTTGGCGAAAACACGCCACGCTCTTGGCAGGGCGATATTGCCGAAGTGTTGGTTTACGATCGTGTGTTGAGCGATGCGGAACTCAACGAAGTAGGTGGCTACCTCGCCGACAAATACGACATCCAGTGGACGGCCGTGCCGGAGCCTTCCACTTGGGCACTGCTGGTTGCCGGAGGGTTGCTGGCCTTGCCTGCATGGCGCAAGCGACGGTCGTAAGACTAGAGGCTGAAGTTCACCAAACTCGCTGCCAAGCTCTTGCTTGGGAGCAAATTTGGGGAGGAGCTTGGGGATCAAGAGGAGAGGCCAAAACTTGGAACCCAAGAAAATGGTTGTAGGAGGATGACACCAATGGGGCGCAGACGCGGTTTTACCTTGGTCGAACTATTGGTGGTAATCGCCATCATCGGCATCCTCATCGGACTGCTGCTACCGGCCGTGCAGTCGGCGCGGGAAGCGGCCCGCCGGGCCCAATGTGCCAACAACCTGCGGCAGATGTCGTTGGCCATGCTCAACTATGAAAGCACTTACGGAGTGTTTTGCCCCGGTAGCATGGGCGATTCTTCTTGGACCCAGTCGGAGTCACTGCCCATCGCGTTTGGTCATTTTGGTTGGCCGGCCTTTCTGCTGCCGTTCATGGAGCAGCAGTCACTTTACGACCAGATCCATTTCGACAAACAGGCCTATGCCGAGTTTTTGGCCGACGTGAGCGGCTCGCAGGGCGATCCGGTGAACCGCGATGCGGCGCTGAGTATGCCCTCGACGTTCGTTTGCCCCTCGGCCCATCGCGTGCGTCCTCAGAATGAGCAGAAGGATTATGGCATCAATGCTACGGTCAAATTATGTTGTCCTGAGCGAAGCACGAACCACGACGGCATCGCGTGGTTCAACAGCGCCGTCTCCATTGCCCACATCCGGGACGGGACGAGTAACACGTTTATGTTCCTCGAATTCGCCCACTTCGGGCCACATAGTTACATTAAGTCGGACAAAGGATCCAACCCGTTCTTCTTCGTCCATCATACTTCGGAAGGTTACGTGACGGCCGCGGAGCACGATGGTTCGCCGAGGCCGCCAAACTGCACGATCGACAATGGCCGCTCTTCGCACAGCGATCATCCCGGCGGCGTTCAAGCCACGATGTGCGACGGCCACCTGGTTTGGGTCAGCGATCACATGGACTTCGACGTCTACCAAGCTACGTTTACCAGGGCGGGTACCGAAGTCGAGTCAGGGCAGTTCCAGTGATTCATGCAAACTGAAAACCAACGAGTTCGCTCATGCACCGTAAAGGTCTGGCGTTTTTCATCGCGGCCGTTTTGTTGGCGTTATCGGCCATCGGTTGCAGCCGTGGGCCCGACGTGGTGACGATCCATGGGACGGTCACCCGGGGCGGTCAGCCGGTGAAGGATCTGGTGCTCAACTTCATCCCGGAAAACGGCCGCCCGAGTTGGGGCTATACCGACGAAAAAGGCTACTACGAGTTGCACTACAACCGCGACCGCGATGGCGCGCTGTTGGGTAAGCATCGGGTATTCATCAGCTTCCTACCCCGCGACCCCGAAGTGCAGTATGCCATGACCGAAGGACGCCTGAAGTACCCGGTCGGCATCCCGGAGATTCTTGAAAAATACGGCAACCCCGACACCTCGCCGCTCGAGTTCGATCTGAGCGGAAGCCGGCAACTGGATTTGACGCTCGACTGATGGAATTGTAAGTAGGGTGAGAAGTTGTCCAGGCGCTGAGCGTCGAGGTCTACTCTCGTCGGCAGCTAGAAGTCGTCATCTTCTCCGTTGGCGGAAGCCACTGCCTCGTATTGTGATTCCAGGAAGTGGTAATCTTCGTCGCTCATTGACAGCGTCTCGCGATATTGGAGTGCCTCAGGTTCCGCGACGTAGTCAACGATACCATGCTGTTCTTCAACAAGTTGCCGAATGGTTTCAATGTTCGTCCGGAAAAACTCCTTGCGGAAATTCACCTTGTTCACCCTGCCGTCGTGCAGTGCCTTGTGAACAGCATTTTCAAGAGCTGGAGCATCGTCGCAGGATATCATCATGTGAACATCGAAAGGAAACGGAACGGATGCATCACCTAGCTCTTTAACACGTTCCATCGGCTCAAGACGCCGAGTCATCCCGACTTTGAACACGCCTTCTCCAAAGGAACCGATGTTGGAAATCACGTAAACGTGCCCGGCTTTCGTCATTTCTGCCATGGACTTCGCACGCTGCGCCTTTTCCTCTGCTTCGCGAAGCATTTCACGAAGACGATCGATTTCAGCACTGTGAGCCTCGTGAGTTTCTTTCAGAGCCTTTTCCAGTGCGTTCTCAATGGCTGTGCGTTCTGCTTCGATTCGCTGCATTTCACGTTCAAGTTCTCGCTCAGCTCGTTGTTCCTCTCGAATCTGTGCCTTGATTCGTGCTTGTTCTTCCTTCTGGTGCTCACGGCGGAGTACAGCTTCATATTCGCTTTTCAAATCGCGCAGCAATTCTTCTTCTTGTTCTTGAGATACTTCATACTCGTGTTTTCGGCAGAACTCAATGAGCTTACGAAGCCGGTCTTTTGATATTGTGTAATTGCTTGGAGTCAACTTGTTGGAAATCCATTTGACCGAATCGTTCAGTAATTTTTTTCCGAGACGGTCAATGACTGACTCGCGATTTTCTGCATATTGGAAACGCTGATTGGCTCGTTCGAGTAGCTGTTCCGTTTTGCTGCGGTGTTCTGCAGTTTCTGTGTCCAATCTCAGTTTTTCATCGGCGACGAGTCTATCGAAATTGGTTTTGAAGCCGGTGAATTTGGCGACCGCTTCCTGCAGGGCATTCGAATTGGAACGAAGCGATTCATTTAATGAATTGACTCTCGCCGAGTATCTCAAGATTGTGCCGCGCTGGTTAAGATAGAGACCAAAAACCAACACGGAAAACACGAACCCCAAGAACGCGAGGAAACAGGCGAAGGTCACTGCTCCAAAGAGGGCACCTAAAAGAGCGATTATGCAGAGAAGGGCAAACCCCCCTGCAAGCACAACGGCTGCATAATCGAGAATCGTCGGTTCTTGGTCGTCAACAATATCCGTTGGTAGTGCCGGTCCGTCCCGTGGATAGTCATAGAACATGACTACGTTGCTGCATTTCGGGCACTTCCGTGGAGAAGTGAATATCGCAGGTTCGCCTTGAACACGAGCGCCGCACTGGGGACAGTACCGGAAGACCTTCTGATCCATGACTGACAAACTCCCGTGTACTCGGGCGTGAACTGCTACGAGAAGACGAGAATATGCAAAACTGATACTGCCTTATCCTCGACAGGAGTATTTTAGCCATGGGGGTGGGTAGAGCAATCCCTTGATGTGGGGTGGGTGGGTTTGGGAACTCCCAAGCGGCTGTGTTCGTGCCGCACACGACTTGCTTCACCCCGAAACGCAAAATCGTCGGTGTTGCCTTGGCAGCAAGAGGAACGTCCCGAGAACTGCATGCCGCCATTACACCAACCGGATTCGCGTCTTCTCGGGATCCAGTTCCGGGACGCAATCGAATTGGTCGATTTGCGCGGCGGTGAAGATGTCACCGTCGAGGCCGATGGCTACCAGGTTTTTGCCGCCGGCGCTCTTGCGGAGTTCTTTGGCCAAGAGTTCCGGTTCTAGCGGTTCGGCGCCCAACGCCCTGGGCAATGCGAAACGGTGTAGCCACGTCTCCTTGGCGGTCAGTGCCTGGACGTTCAACTCGTAAAGCAGTCCGCTCTGGCGCGTGATCCGCTCGACCAGCATTCCGGCCATGAGAATGTCGTCGTCGCTCATCTGGCCATCGGTGCCGGCGCAGAGCAGGTGGACGTTCGTCTGTTCGAGGAGCTCCCGGACGATGGCCGAAGCGTTGGCGAAAGCGCCGATCAATACCCGTTCGGCCAAGTGTGCTCGTTGGATCGCCCGGGTGCCGTTGGTTGTGGTGAAGACGACCGTCTTTCCGCCCACGCGGAAGGGCGTGTAGTCGATGGGCGAGTTGCCCAGGTCGAAGCGTTCGATCGGCAGACCGTTGCGTTCGCCGCCGAGGACGACTTCGTCGCGAGGGTATTGCTCGGCCACGGCCCAGGCGTCGTCGATCTCCAGGCACGGGATGACCTCATTGGCTCCTGCCTGAAGGGCGTGGATGATCGTGGTCGATGCCCGAAGCACATCGATGACCACCACAACCCCCTCGATCAGGTCTTCGGGAGCGACAAGGGTCGGTAGCGCATAAACGTTTAGCGTATTGGCCATACGAATCTCTTAGTCTGCAGAGGGGGGGCGTAAGGGGAACGCGAGATCCCATTTGTCTATTGTCGTGTGAGCGCTCGGCTGGCTCAAGGGAAATCAGAAAGCGGAAAGCGGAAAGCCGAAAGCGGGGGGGGCAGAAAAGTCTGCCTTTGCCGCAGCAGCGATGGACAACCTGCCACTGGCGCCCGACCCCTCAATCCACGGTTGGCAGAACACTAGCAGGCAGCCCCCCTCATCCTTACAATGATCGCCATGGCATATCGTTGTTTGGCCGATTTTCTGGAGGATTTGGGGCACGCGGGCGAGTTGGCTCGGGTGGAAACCGAGGTCGATTCGCGCCTCGAACTGGCCGAAATTACCCGGCGAATTGCCGACGCCGACGGTCCGGCCCTGTTGTTTGGCAAGGTCCAGGGCCACGAAATCCCGATCGTGAGCCATCTGCTGGGCAGCCAACAACGAATTTGTCGAGCACTGGGAATCGGTCAGTTGAGCGTACTGTCCGAGCGTATCGAACGGCTCGTCGACCCGGCTACGCCGGAAGGTTGGTTCGAGAAGCTGAAAACGGCCCCCCATGTGGCTGCACTTAGCCAGGTGCCTCCCCGCAGCGTCCGCTCTGGCGCTTGTCAGCAAGTGGTTCGCCTGGGAGACGACGTGGATCTTACGGCCTTGCCGTTGCCGCTGGTGTCTGAAGTGGAGCAATCGCCCACGCTTACGGCCGCCGTGCTGGCCACGGTCGATCCCGACACGCATCGGGCGGTCTCTGGCCGCTACGACCTGAAGCGGATCGACTCGGGCCGTGTGGCACTGGGTTGGGCCGCCCACGACGAGCCGGCCCGGTTGCTCGGCGAGTATCGCCGTCATGGAGAGAAAATGCCCGTGGCCGTGGTCTTCGGAGGCGATCCGGCCGTATTGTTGGCCGCCATGGCCGCCCTAGGGCCGCAGGCCGACGCCCTCACGCTGGCCGGTTTGTTACGCGAGAAACCGCTCGATTTGGTCGCTTGCCGGAGCGTCGATCTGAGCGTGGCGGCCGACGCGGAAATTGTGATCGAGGGCTATGTCGACCCGGTCGAACCGCTGGTGGAAACGGCCGGTTGGCCCACGCCCTCGGGCTATGTTGCGTCGCCGCGGCTGGTGCCGGTGATGCATGCGACGGCGGTTACCCATCGGGCGAATCCAGTCCTGCCGGTAATGATTCCCGGAAAAGAGGGCGGCGTAATTGCCCGATCGTTGGCCCGAGCTCTGCTTCCGCTGTGGCGGCAAACAGTGCCGGAGCTGGTCGACTTCGATTTGCCCATGCTGGGCGCAGCACGGCACTTAGCTGTGATTTCCATCCGCAAGCGCTACGCTGGCCAGGCTCAACGAGTTGCCCAGGCCATGTTGAGCCTATGGCGTTTTTGGGCCGTGAAATGGTTGATCGTGGTCGACGAATCGGTGGCCGTCGACGATCTTGCCCAGGTGATGGCGGCCGTGAGCACCCAAACGGCCGTGGATCGTGACTTGATGAACTACCCGGGACCGGCCGATCCTTGGGATATCGCCGCCGAGCCGTGCCAGTTGGGCCAGCGGCTGGTCATCGACGCCACGGCCAAACTGCCCGGCGAACGACGGCAGTCGGCCTGGCCGCAAAGGCTGGAAGCCGGACAATCGGTTCGCGATCAGGTCCGCCAGCGCTGGGGCGAATACGGCCTGGGACTGCTGGACGAGACCAACAATCCTTGACGCTGGCAAAGCGGCAGACCAGAATGGAGGTCTTGTCGCAGTACGGCTGATTTCGGACACGCCCCAGGCAGTGCGTCGGCGTGCCCCCTGCCTGAGCCACCGCAATGCGGCCTGCGTTTTATTGATACCTGCATTAATAATGATCGCTTCGGAAAGCCGAACGCTTGGAAATCCAGGCTGGCGTTGGTCGCCTTCCGCTTATTGGCTATGCAGGCCTCAATAGGACGCGATTGAGGTCGTAAACCGTGTACTGCAAAAGAAATGAGGCGCCGCCGGGTGTTTGGGCCGATATAGGTTTGGCGCGATCGGGTGGGGCGAGTCCTCACTATTGCGGTTCAGAAAAGTCACGGCACGAGGGTGTCCGACAGGAGCCCGGTTTTTCGAGCAAACCGCTCAGACACACGACATAACTCCCGTGAAAATCCATCGAATCTGAAGTCGTTGCTATGGCACTCGATCCTCCCTCTGATGGCATCCGTCGCATGTTCGCCGAGATTGCGCGGCCGTACGACCGGATGAATCATTTGCTTTCGATGGGGATCGATCGGCACTGGCGGCGGCGGACCGTGAGACTGGTTCCCCCGAACGGCTGTGGACCGATCCTCGACGTTTGCACTGGCACGGGCGATTTGGCGCTGGCCTACTGGCGAAAACATGGAGTGCGCGTCGTCGGGGCCGACTTCTGCCATCCGATGCTGACCATTGGGCTGAAAAAGTGCCGTAAGGCCAGGGCTGAGCGGTCGATCACCCTACTTGAGGCCGACGCCCGGCAGTTGCCTTTCCCGGATGACCTGTTCCAGATCGTTTGCGTGGCATTCGGTCTACGCAATGTAAACAACACAATCGAAGGGCTGCGTGAGATGGTTCGCGTGTGCCGTCCCGGGGGACGCGTGGCGGTGCTCGATTTCACGTTGCCGCGGTCGTGGTTTCTACGGAAGTTGTACGGGCTGTACTTCCATCGCATTTTGCCTCGCATCGGACAATTCCTCGCGCGAAACAGTCAGAAGGCCTACACCTATCTGCCGGCCAGTGTCGGTCGGTTTCCTCAGTACGAGGCGTTGGCCGAACAAATGCGGGCGGTGGGGCTCAAGCATGTCGAGTTCCACAACTTCACCTTTGGAGTGGCTACTTTGTACGTGGGTGAAAAATGAAACGTACTGTTGCTGTCGCGATCACCGGGGCCAGCGGAGTGACCTACGCAGTCCGGTTGCTGCAAGTGCTGATGTCGGCCGGGTGTAATGTGCATCTGACGATCAGCGGAGCGGCCCAGTCGGTCATCAAGCAGGAACTCGATTTGAACGTCGATCTCGATGATTTCAAACCGACGATGCTGCTGTTGACCCCGAACGCTTCGTCGAGCGATCCGAAGCTGCAAACGATTCGCGCGCTCAACGGCATATCGAGCGAATCGAGCAATGTGCTCTCGGTCGGGCCGCAAAAGGCCGGAGAATTTCGGTATCACCATTACCGCGATCTGACGGCCCCGATCGCCAGCGGTTCGTTTCTGACCGACGGCATGGTGATCTGCCCGTGCAGTAGCGGTACGCTCAGCGCGATCGTTCACGGGACCAGTGCCAACTTGATCCATCGTGCGGCCGAAGTCCACCTGAAGGAGCGCCGCCGGTTGGTGTTGGTTCCTCGCGAGATGCCCCTTTCGTTGACGATGATCGACAACATGCGTCGGGCCGTGGAATCTGGCGCGGTTGTCGCGCCCGCTATGCCGGGCTTCTACCACGGTGTGAAATCGATCAGCGACTTGATCGACTTCGTTGTTGCTCGGATCTGCGATCAACTGGGCATCCCCAACGATTTGATCCAACGCTGGGGGACGAACGGGGGGAGGGATTTCTGATTTCGGATTTGGGATTTCTGATTTGGGAAATCCGCTTGCGGCTTCGCCGTTCCGACTTCATCGTTGTGAAGCCACAAGTGGCGGTTGCACCGCGACGGTTTTTTGTACTCTCAGGTCAAAAATCCATAATTTTGAATCATATTTCCGTCTGCCATGTTCTCGCGTATTCGCCAACTCTTGGAGATGATTCGCTTCAGCCACACGCTGTTTGCGTTGCCGTTTGCGTTGTTGGCGGCGGCTATGGCGTGGTGGGCTAATGCCCAGAGTGACCCGCCCGTGAGGTTTCGTTGGCAGGACCTGTTGGGCATCTTGGTGTGCATGGTGTTCGCCCGAAGTGCGGCCATGGCGTTCAACCGCCTGGCCGACCGCAAGATCGACGCCATGAATCCTCGCACCGAGAAGCGTCATCTTCCGGCCGGCGTGTTGGGTGTTGGCAGCGTGGTGCTTTTTACGCTGGTTTGCTCGCTTGGTTTTGTGGCCGGTACGTTGCTTTTTCTGCCGCATAATTGGTGGCCGCTCATCGCATCGGTGCCGGTGTTGTTTTTCCTGATGGGCTACAGCTACACGAAACGTTTCACCGCCTTGGCCCATTTCTGGTTGGGCACGGCGCTGGCACTGGCTCCTCTTGCGGCTTGGGTGGCCATTCGTGCCGAGTTGGCTTGGCCGCCGGTGATGCTCGGGGCGGCCGTGATGCTTTGGGTTGCCGGGTTCGACATCCTCTACGCCTGCCAGGACGTCGAGTTCGACCGGCAGATGCGCCTACATAGTGTGCCTGCCCGGCTGGGTGTCGCCCGGGCGCTGCGAGTTGCATCGCTGTGCCATTTGGCTATGATGGCGGTTTTGCTGGCCTTGCCTTGGGTATTCGCCGGGTTCGGCGGTATCTACTTGACGGGTGTTGTGGCCATCGGTTTGTTGTTGGCCTACGAACACTGGCTCGTGCGGCCCGAGGACCTTAGTCGCGTGAATCGAGCCTTCTTCCACGTCAACGCGGTGGTCAGCGTCGGCCTGTTGGTCATTGGGGTTTGCGACCTTTTGTGGTAAGGCAGAAGGAGAAATCTTTATGCGGCTGATCGACTGGGTGAACGAGTTCGACCGCTGTCCCGTGGTGCCGTTGGCCGGTTATCCGGGCATTCAGCTGACGCAGTCGACCGTCAAGCAAAACATGTTCAATGCCGAGCTTCAAGCCCGATCGCTCTACAAGCTGGCCGAACAGATTCGGCCCGATGCGATGTTCACGATGATGGACCTCTCGATCGAGGCTGGTGCGCTGGGCCTGCCCGTGCGATTTCCCCTGGGCGAGTCGGCGACCGTCGAATGGCATCCGGTCAAAAAGGTAGCCGACCTGGACCAATACAAGGTGGTCGACCCGTTGTACGACGGACGCGTTTGGGTCTTTCTGGAAACGGTCCGGCTGATGCGCAAGAAGCTTACCGTGCCGGTGGGCGTTTACGTCAGCGGGCCGTTCACATTGGCCGGGTTGATGATCGGAGCGAACGATATCGCCATAGCCACGATCGATGCGCCCGACGTGGTTCACGCTACGGTGAACTTCTGCGAACAGGTGATTATCCAGTATGCCAAAGAACTGATGGCCGCCGGGGCCGACATGATTTGTATTCTCGATCCCACGGCGATGATCCTTTCACCCCGTGCATTTTGGGAGTTCGCCGGCCGTAGCATTCAAAATGTGGTCCGGCACCTCGACACGCGAACCATCTTGCACATCTGCGGTAACACGGAGCACCTGATCGAACCGATGTGCCGAACCGGCGTGCACGGGCTGAGTCTCGATTCGTTGGTCGACATTCCCAAAATTGCACCTCAAGTGCCCGACGATGTGGTGCTTATCGGCAACGTTGATCCCGTGGCCACGATGTTGCAAGGCACTCGCGAAAAGGTTCGCCAGGACACCACCGTACTGCTGGACGCCATGAGTACGTACGACAATTTCGTGCTATCGACGGGCTGCGATTTGCCGTCGGAGACACCGCTGGAAAATATCGTCGAACTGGCCGACACAACGCGAGAATATCGACGAACCCTGCCAACAAAGAATCATGCCATCAACTGAACCATACGCTGAACTGGAAACCATCCGCCGCAAGGTCGACGCCGGCGAACGTCTCTCGGCAGCCGATGGCGAGTTGCTCTATCGCGACGACGTCGACTTGCACGTGGTGGGCGAGTTGGCCGATCGCGTGCGCCGCCGCATCAACGGCGACGTGGTCTACTACAACATCAACGCCCATCTGAATCCCACGAACATCTGCATCTACCGCTGCAAGCTGTGCGCCTACAGCCGCGACGTCGATGACCCGGAGGCCTACCTGCTCGACGACGATGCGATCCTCGCCCGAGGGCAAGAAGCCAACGACCGCGGCTGTACCGAATTGCACATCGTCGGCGGCATCCATCCCGAGAAGCCGTACGCGTGGTACCTGGGCATCATCCGCCGCCTGCACGACGCCTTTCCTCGCTTGCACTTGAAGGCCTGGACGGCGGTCGAAATCTCGTGGTTTGCGCAACACTCGGGCAAGTCGGTTGAGGAGGTTCTGCGAGATATGAAGGATGCCGGCCTGGGGAGCATGCCGGGCGGCGGCGCCGAGATCTTCGCTTCCGAAGTACGCACGGAAATTTGCCCACGCAAGATCGGGGCGCAAGCGTGGCTCGACATTCACCGTGCGGCCCACCAGTTGGGCCTGCCAACCAACACCACGATGCTTTACGGTCATATGGAAACGGTCGAGCACCGCATCGATCATCTCGTGCAGTTGCGGCGATTGCAGGACGAGACGGGCGGGTTCCAAGCCTTCGTGCCCTTGTCGTTTCATCCAGAAAACACGGCACTGGATCACTTACCGAAACCGACCGGTTTGCTGGACCTTCGCACGTTGGCCATCAGCCGGTTGATGTTGGACAACATTCCACACATCAAGGCCTACTGGATCTCGCTCGGCCTGGGAACGGCCCAGACCGCTTTGCCCTATGGCGCCGACGACTTCGACGGCACGGTAACCCAAGAGAAGATTCATCACGACGCCGGGGCAGATTCACCCCAATCGCTTTCGGTCGACGAAATCTGCCACCTTATCGTGGAAGCGGGGCGGGAACCGGTCGAACGGGATACGCTTTATCGCCGCGTGAGCCGTAAGGGAACGACGTGGAAGGCCGATGCAAAGGCAGAGCAGTAGCTCCCCTCTCCCTATGGGAGAGAGGCCGGGGGTGAGGGGATTTCACCCTTGTTGAACTAATGTCCTCGTTACCCTCGTTCCCAAGCTCCGGCTTGGGAACGCAATTCCCAGAAGCTCTGCTTCGAATGCAGCGGGGTAGGCTTCTTCCGGCGGTTTGTCCCAACGCGGTGTCGGCGAAGCGGAGCTTCGCTCAAGTTGGGTTCCCAAGCTAGAGTTTGGGAATCAGGATGCCTAAGCGTCCCTCTCCCGCACGGCGGGAGAGGGACGAGATGGCCGCTTAGTGCATTTCCACGCCCACCGTGCCGATGCCGCCGCGGTAGTAGCTGAATTGCACGTTGGGGTGATCGGCCAAGAGCGACATGGGCACCGAACTGTCGGGGATCTGCTTGCTGATCATCAATGCCGACAGGCGGATGCCGAATGGGTTGTCGTGGTGGCCAGGATGCCAGATCGAAACCTTGTCGGCCTTCCACGTTTCTACCGGTCCAACAGTCGCTGCCACGGTCGGCACGGTTGATACCTGACCCCCGCCCGAGGTTCGAGCGTTTTGGATGATCGTCATTGGGTGCAGGGCGGTTACCCGGGTGCCTAAGGCGCGGTACTCCTCGGGCGTAGGCGGCGCGTCCTGGTAGGCCCCTTCGCGTTTGGGTGGATCGTTGAACGCCCAATGCTTCACTTCGCCTTGGCCACCCTGCATCACCGCGCAGCGAGCCGCGTCGTACGAGGCGCTGTAGGCGGCCAGATCGCCACTAGGAAAATGCATGTGGTCGTCGGCCATTCGTAGCTCGGGACGAATGCGATTGAAACACAAATCCATGTCGGCCTTGTAGAAACTCAGCGGATGCGTGGTGGCCACCGGGCGGCCGTCTTCTACCCATTCGTCCATGCCCCAGAAATGGGCGCTGTGTAGATCCAAGTCCAACTCGTTGACCAGTTGGGCAACCAGTGGCAATTGCTCCGTGGGACCGATCGGCCCGCAGATGCCCACCGGATTGTCGTCGGTCGACTGCCGCCAGGCGGCGATGTACTCCAGGGCTTCGGCCAGATAGAACTCCTGCAACGTATCGTAGATGGCCACCTTGAAGCCGGGACGCGAGAGTTGCACAAGATCCTTGGCGGTCAGCTTGGCGGCGTCGTCTAAAATCTGTGGATCGAGAGTCGTGTAGTCCCACCACTTCGGATCCACTTTGCTCAACGGTCGAGCCATCGACGGTCTCCTTGTTGTTCTGGTGTTTGTATGGGTGGCTTATTGTGGTTTCAGTTCGCCGAACAACTCGGCCATCAGGTCGTTTCTCGGGTAGGCGTGTCCTCGGTGTTGCACGAAGGCCTCGGCCGCGGCGACGCCTACCTGCTGGCCACGCAGGGCCACGTGGCGGCGCATCGAGTCGATGTATTCGTCGGTGCCATGATGGTCTCGCAGCCATTCCCGCTGACTGGCGTGGCAGGCCAGCATCTCGGCCTTCGTCTCGAGCTGCTCGGTGACGTCGACCCAGGTGGTCGGATCGATCCTGTTGCCGTAAGGATCGCATCCTTCCAACGGATCGCAGTAGTAAAGATGCGGAATCGCCGAGCCTTCCTTCAGCGGAAACGCCGAGGAATTGGGGGCTCCGTACATGAAGCTGGCCATACGTCCTAAAAGCGAGGCCATCTCGTGGTCGATCATGTAATCCTTGGCCGGGTGGATAATGACCAGCGAAGGCGCTACGCGACGGAACAGGTCGTAGGCCAACTGCAATGTGTACTTGTCGTAGACCACTTGGCCGTCGCTCTGGCCCAGGCAGTGGTACGTGCCGCCAATCATCGCGGCGGCCTTGGCGGCTTCTTCAGTGCGAATTCCGGCGATCGACCAACGGGTATGCGTCATCGTCCCGCAGTCGCCATTGGCCGCCGTGGCGATATGGACGTCCCAACCGAGTTGGCTCAAGCGAATCAGGGTGCCCGCACAATGAAACTCCGCATCATCCGGATGGGCAAGAAAAGCTAAGACGGTCTTGTTGGCTGTTGAAATCATGGGAGTAGTATTCAGTGGTCAGTGGATGGTGGTCAGTTAAGCGGTTCGCAGTCGTTCATGAAAAAATCCCCAAGCCCACCGGTTGCGGCCGGTGGGACCGCCCGATCGTCAAGCATTCCATCGCCCACGTTCCGCTCTCAGCTTTCCGCTTTTTCAAGAACAATCGTCTCACCCGGCTCGAGCACAACCGGTTCCACGCCCGTTTTGTCGTGAACGCGGTCGGCCCATTGGTCGGCGTTTTGGGCGATCACCGGCCAGGTGTCGTGATGCACGGGCACGACGCGGCGGGGCTTCAACAGGCGGACCGCTTCCAGCGCGTCGTCGGGTCCCATCGTGAAGTTGTCGCCGATCGGCAATACGGCCAAGTCGATGCCGACGGAGCCGATTAGCGTCATATCGTAGAACACGCCCGTGTCGCATGCAAAATAAACGCGACCTTCGGGAAAAGAGATCACAAAGCCGCACGGATTTCCGCCATTGGTTCCGTCGGGCATGGTCGACGAATGCCAGGCCGGGACCATCTTCACCCGGCCGAAGGGAAACTCGTAGCCGCCGCCGATGTTCATTGCGTGGGTGTGCGAAATACCCCGTTTTTCAAACCACGCGCAGATTTCGAAGTTGGCGATCAGCAGGGCCCCGCACCGCTTGGCGATTGACTCGGCGTCGGCCGTGTGGTCGGCATGGCCGTGGGAGACAAGAATGTAGTCGGCCTCGACTTCGGCGGCTTTCACCGGCGAGGCTGGGTTTTCGTCGAGGAAGGGGTCCAGAATAATCTGGTATTCGCCGGTTTGAATCGACCAACTGCCGTGGCCCAGCCATTTCAGTTCGGTCGCCATGGTAAACACCTTACGGGAGACTCGTTCGGAGACCTGTTTCGGACTTTTTCCAGCTGAGAACACCACGCAGGCAGCAAGCTGCAAGGATGAAGCATGAAGGCCGAATTCATACTTCATCCTTCAGAATTCATTCTTATGCGTTGTGTCTTTCGTGGTTTTTGTCGCGGTCGTTAGAAATCCGAGCCAACAAATGAAACTCCTAGCATACCCCCTCCTTTGGATTCCCGCCAGGGGGGAGTGTGGTTGGTTGTGCGAGGCTGAGGCGCAAGCGGCTGTCCCCTTGCGTTTCGATCGGTTTGTGGTACCAATATTGGTTTGTCTATAGATTGGTTTGTCTATAGATTGGTTTGTCTATAGGTAGTTAAGAAGTAAGGCAGCCTCTGGAGGAGCCCGACGATGGATATTCAAGAGCTGGTTCATAGCCTGAAAACGACCAACAACAGCAAGATCGTAATGCTCGTGGCCGACGGCCTCGGCGGTCTGGCCGTCGAGCCGGGCGGTCCGACGGAACTCGAAGCGGCCAAAACCCCCAACCTCGACGTCTTGGCCAAGCAGGGCATTTGTGGTTTGTCGCACCCCATCGGTCGTGGCATCACGCCGGGCAGCGGCCCGGGCCACCTGGGGCTGTTCGGTTACGATCCGGTCAAGTTTCTGATCGGGCGCGGTGCGCTGGAGGCCACCGGCATCGGTTTTGCCTTGGGCCCGAACGACGTGGCCATCCGCTGCAATTTCTGCACGCTGGATGCCGACGGCAACATCAGCGACCGACGCGCCGGACGGATTCCCACCGAGGAATCCGGCCCGCTGGCCAAGATGCTCAACAAGGTGTCGATTCCTGGCGTCGAGATCGTTGTCGAGCCGGTCAAGGAGCACCGTTTTGTGGTGGTCTTCCGTGGCGAGGGACTTGGCGGTCATGTCGACGATACCGACCCGCAGAAGACGGGCGTGCCGCCGCTGGATCCGGTTGCCCACGACAAAGCCAGCCAGAAGACGGCCGAAGTGGCCAAGGAATTCTACAAGCAGGCGATCAAGCTGCTGGCCGGGCAGCCTAAGGCCAACGGCCTGACGATGCGTGGTTTCTCCGAAAAGCCCAACGTGCCCAGCTACGAAGAGGTCTACGGGCTGAAGGCCGCGGCGATTGCCGTTTACCCGATGTACAAAGGGCTGGCCCAGTTGGTCGGCATGGAGATTGTTGGCAAGCCGGCCACGCTCTCGGAAGAGATCGACGTGTTGGCCGAAGCCTGGAACGACCACGACTTTTTCTTTGTCCACTTCAAGTACACCGACAGCCGCGGCGAGGATGGCGACTTCGAGGCCAAGGTGAAGATGGTCGAAGAGTTTGACTCGATCGTACCGCGTGTGATGGCGCTGAAGCCCGACGTGTTGATCGTGACCGGCGACCACAGTACGCCGGCGAAGCTCAAGAGCCACAGTTGGCATCCCGTGCCCACGCTGTTGGTGGCCGACGACTGCCGCCGCGACGCTTGCGAAGTGTTCGGCGAAACCGAGTGCATCCGCGGCGGGTTGGGCCAGTTCGAGGCCGTGAACCTGATGCCCCTGGCCCTGGCCCACGCCGGACGCTTGGGCAAGTTCGGAGCGTAGCGAAAGACTTCGGATTTGAAAGCCGCTCGCGGCTTCGCCCACCCGCTTTCCGCTCTCAGCTTTCCGTTTTGTATCATGTCCCAGCAACAGCAAATCGACGCTTTCCTCGCCGGTCGTCCGCACGCCGTAGTGGGCGCGTCGACCAATCGCGAGAAGTACGGCAACAAGGTACTCCGGGCGTATCTGCAAAACGATCGCCCGGTGTACCCGATCAATCCCCGGGCGGACGAGATCGAGGGTCAGAAGTGCTACGCCGATCTGGCCTCTCTGCCCGAGCCGGTCCATGGGCTGTCGATCATCACGCCGTCGAAAATTACCGAACGGGTAGTCGAAGAAGCGGCGACGGCCGGAATCAAGCACCTCTGGATGCAACCCGGTGCCGAGAGCGAAGCGGCCATCGAACGAGCCCAACAACTCGGCATGAACGTCATCGCCGGCGGCCCCTGCATCCTGGTGACACTGCGTTATCGGGAAGCGTAATAGCGCGTGCAGGAGCCGGCGCAATCGGCAGAAGAATTCTCTAGTTTTGCCGCTCGATGGCTGGGTCGTGCCATGTCCCGGTCTTTCTCCATTCTCGCTCGAGAAACCCCCTCATGCGATCTATTGCATTCTTTCCCTTGGTGTCATATACTGTAGTACACTTAATGGGCGGTTAATGCTCCGGATAAGCCAGTGTGCATGGAGCAAATGTCCTCGTTACCGATCTTGCGATGGTTCGCGTTGATCGGTAGTCTTCGTGCCATTTCGCTTCCAAGGAGCATAGCATGGCACAAGCGTCATCGATTGAATGGACCCAGGCCACGTGGAATCCGGTAACGGGTTGCACAAAGATCAGTCCAGGTTGCGCGCATTGTTATGCCGAACGGATGGCAAAGCGTTTGAAGGCGATGGGGCAAATTCGTTATCGCCATGGTTTTGCCGTGACGCTTCAGCCGGATCTCATTGAGACGCCCCTGCACTGGAAATCTCCGCGGATGATTTTCGTAAACTCCATGAGCGATCTTTTCCACGAAGATATTCCTGCAGCGTTTATTGCGGACTGTTTCAACGTAATGGCGAAGGCATCGCAGCATACCTTTCAGGTTTTAACCAAACGTCCGCAACGAGTTGTCGAACTTGCCTCAAAGTTACCGTGGCCCGATAACATTTGGATGGGAACAAGCGTCGAGACGGCTGACTACAAGTGGCGAATTCACGAACTGGAGAAGATTCCAGCACGAGTTCGTTTTCTTTCCCTCGAACCATTGCTCGGCCGGATTTCCCGATTACCTCTTCAAGGAATTCACTGGGTTATCGTTGGCGGCGAATCGGGCCCCAATGCTCGGCCCATGGAGTCAGAATGGGTCTTCGACATTCGGGATCGGTGCGTTGCGGCAGGTGTCCCATTTTTCTTTAAACAATGGGGGGGGGTAAATAAAAAGAAAACAGGTCGTCTTCTCGATGGCCGCACATGGAACGAAACACCGGCATTATGCGAGAATGAACATGCCCGACGATCGGTGGCCTAGACTCTGCGAAATTGTGGCAAAAGACGACGGCCTTCCGACGCGACCTGTTGGTCATTGGTCCGAGGACAAACTCTACTTCTGGAACCGCTATATCGACATCACTACGCGTGCTATGGTTGGCCATCCAGCGTGGCAGGCGGGTTTGGTGTACGTTGACCTGTTCGCTGGGCCAGGTATCTGCACACTGCGCGAATCCAATAAACGAATTCCTGGATCTCCACTCATTGCTGCGTACGCACCGAAACCTTTTCGACGCATTATCGTAGGTGAAAAGTGCCCAAACCTTGCTGAGGCGTGTCGAGCGCGCCTCCTGCACTCGAACACTGAGAGCGAGACAGACGTAGTTGAAGGTGATTGTAATGAACGAGTCAGAGACATCGCGAGGGCGATTCCCGCTGGGAGCCTGACGTTGGCTTTCATTGATCCCACCAGCCTTCACGCGGAGTTTGATACCATCCAAACATTGGCGGCGTGCGGGCGTGTGGATTTGCTTATTCTATTCGCCGACAAGTTTGATTTGGTACGTAATATCGATTTTTACGAAGATCAGAAGATGAATTCGCGGTTGGATCGTGTCTTGGGGCCAAGTCTTGATTGGCGACCACTCTGGAAGCAGCAAGTCTCGCGGACAACGGCGAATATCTCCAAGTTCTTTGTTGAGCTCTACAAGAAGCAGCTTGGCAGGCACTTGGGATATCGTGTCTTTGGTGAAAAGTGCATCAGACGATCTGCCAAGGCCCCGCTTTATCGATTGATTTATGCATCCAAGCATGAACGTGGTCTGGAGTTTTGGAGCAAGATCACCAAAAAGGACGCCAAAGGGCAAATCAGCTTCCTCGATTGAGTCTTCTCTCCTTATCCCACGTCCCCCAACTCCAATACTTTCCCATAGCGGCCCAGCATTTGGCGGCGGAGTTTTGCCCATTGGGGGTCTTTCAACCCAGGGTCGGCGGTGATGATCTGCATGGCGTCGCGCCTCGCTTCGGTCAGTAATTCCTGGTCGCGCAGTAGGTCGGCGATGCGAAACGGGGGCAGGCCGTGTTGTTGCGTGCCGAATAGATCGCCCGGGCCGCGGAGCCGGAAGTCGATCTCGGCCAACTCGAAACCGTCGGTCGAACCGGCGAAGGCCTTCAACCGCTTTTGCGACTCTTCGGTCTGCGGGTCGGCGAACACGGCACAGAAGCCTGGGTATTTGCCGCGGCTGATCCGTCCGCGTAGCTGGTGCAATTGCGCCAGTCCGAAGCGTTCGGCGCTCTCAATGGTCATGAGCGTGGCGTTGGGCACGTCGACGCCCACCTCCACAACCGAGGTGCAAACCAACACTTGAATCTCGCCGCTGCGGAAGTCGTTCATCACGGCGTCTTTTTCATCAGACGTCATTCGCCCATGGACCAGGCCCAAGCGAAAGGCTTCCAACTCGCCGTTGGCCAACCGCTCGAACGTTTCGTCCAAACTGGCGGCGGCCATTTCTTCCGACTCTTCGACCAGCGGCGTCACGACGTAGCCTTGCCGGCCCTCGCGCAGCTTGGTGCGGAAAAACTCCCACCATCGCTCACGCTGCTCATCGGTGGTCAGGTACGTATTGATCTTCTGCCGGCCCGGCGGGCTGTCACGCAGGGTCGATATCTCCAGATCGCCGAACAGGGTCATGGTCACCGTGCGCGGGATGGGCGTGGCGGTCATCACCAGGTAGTGCGGATCGAGTCCGGCCGCGCGCAGCGTCGCTCGTTGGCGAACTCCAAACTTGTGCTGCTCGTCGATCACCACCAGCCCGAGTTGCTTGAAGCTCACCCCTTCCTGGATGATCGCTTGGGTGCCGACGACCAGGTCGACCTCGCCCTCGGCGATTTGCCGTAGGACCTCGCGTCGTTGGGCGGCCGGCAGCCCTCCGGTGAGCGTCGCCCGACGGACTTCGCTACCGGTAAGCAGCTTGTTGAGCGTCAGCGCATGTTGTCGGGCGAGCACTTCGGTGGGGGCCATCAGCGCGGCCTGTTGGCCATGCGCGACGGCCAGAAGCATGGCGTAGACGGCCACCACCGTTTTGCCGCTGCCCACGTCGCCTTGCAGCAGCCGGTTCATCGGGCACGGCCCGCCCATGTCGGCGGCAATCTCGGCGATGGCCTGCTGCTGGCCCGACGTCAACTCAAAAGGAAAAAGCCGACGAATTCGCGCGTCGATCTTGGCCGTGGCCTCCAGCGGCGTTGCGTGATGCTGGTCGTGCTGCTGCCAACGCTTCACGGCCAGGGCCAATTGCAATACGAACAACTCTTGGTAAACCAGCCGGCGTCGGGCGTGGGCCAGGCTCTCCTGGTCGCTGGGGAAGTGGACTTCGGGCAGCGCACGGCGTAGCGGCCAAAGGTTGTGCTCTTCGAGGTACGACTCGGGAAAGACTTCGTCGAGCAGTTCGGTGTAGTCGTCGACCACGCGCCGCACCACGCGGCGAATTTGGTGCTGGTGCAGCCCTTCGGTCAACGGGTAGACGGGTAGCAGTTGGCCCTCGGGCTCTTGCTCGTCGTCGGAGAGCATCTGAACGCGGGGATGCGACATCTCCCACATTAGCCCCCGATAGCGCGGCTTGCCGGAGACCAACACCCGTTGGCCCTGGAAGAACTTCTGCCGCATGAAGGGCTGGTTGAACCAGCTTGCCCGAAGGTGGCCTTCGCCCGAACTGATCAACACGCCGAGGATCGAGCGGCCGTCGCGCAGCGAGCGAAGGTCGATTTCCTCGACGATGCCCACCACGCTCTGCAGTTTGTCTTCTTCGAGGTCGTCGGCCGTGCGACGGTCGGTTAGGTCTTGGTAGTCGCGGGGAAAGAAGAACAACACGTCGGCGGCCGCGTGCAGGTCCAGCCGCTGGAGGATTTCGGCCCGGCGCGGTCCCACGCCCTTGAGATACTGCACGGGCGTAGCCAGCCGTTCAATGGCCGACTTGCCTGGAACGTGCGCGTCGGCAGCAAGACGCTCTGGCCTATGCTCCGGCGTGTCGTGGGATTCGGTTGTGCGATCGGGCGAGGGGGTCATGACATCCCCATTGTACCGCGCCGAAGGCCGCTCGATGAGGGGTGTGGGAGAAGAGCAAACAATCCCGCATGCCAAATGCCCACGACACATGGCATTGCTTGGAGAACTTCCAAGCCCACGGGCTGCAGTCCGTGGGACAGGATCGCATTTCGCGCTTCAAGAACAACCGCCCCGCCGACTTGCATCCCTCTGATTCGCCCCAGCGTTCGTTCAATACAGTCCCTCTCGCGGCGCCTGCTCATTCACGCGGCGTGCGACCTCCTGGGCAACCTCTTTGTTGATCTGCCGCTTGATGCGCAGTCGCTGCAAGACGTTGGCACGCTGAAGTGCCTCGGCGTAACGAGCTTCCAGTTCGGCACGGACTTCCTGCTCGATGGCGCGACGCGCTCGACCGTGGCCGTCGTTTACGAAGCGGTGGGGCATGGTGTGCGTGTGGGGGTTGTGCAGCGCGGATTGGTCCCACGGGTTGCCACCCGTGGGCTTGGATGAGGGAGAGTTGGATTTCTTGAGTTTGGGGAAATCGTGGTTTTCTCGCCCCTCGTCTCTCGTCCCTAATCCCTCTTCTCTAGAAGCTGTTTCAAAACCTATTCCGGGGGGGTTCGGTGTATCGTCGAATTGTCCTATTTCCCGAGGAAGATGTCAGCAAGCAATGCTGTTGGCAACCCCTCATAAGCCAGATTTGAAACCGCCTCTAGTTTCGCTGCTCGGGATACACCACGAGTTCCACGCGGCGGTTGCGGCGTTTGCCTTCGAGTGTGGCATTCGAGGCGATCGGGTGGTTGGCGCCGTGACCGACCAGGAAGAGTTGCTGGCTCGGGTAGCGGCTGCGATTGACCAGCATGTCGTAGACGCTGGTCGCCCGGGCGACGGACAGTTCGTGGTTGTTGCGGAAGTACTGGGCGGCGATCGGGTCGCTGTCGGTGTGGCCCTCGATGCCGACAATCTGCTTCGGATACGTGGCAAACAACTCGGCGGCCACGGCCGTAATCAGGCTGGCTCCGCCGGGTTTCAGCCGGGCGCTGCCCGACTCGAAAAGCTGTTCGCCAGGCAATTCGATGCGAATCACGTCGCCGTCGCGACGCACGTGGACGTCGGGCAGATTGATGGCGGGCAATGTTTGCAGGTAACTGTTGTTGGGACTGATCGCCACACTGCCGCGACGCTGCAAGGAGGCCGTGAGTGTTTGTACCTCTTTGTCCGTATTCTGCTTTTCCGAGCGCACCTGAGCGAGTTGCGAAGTTACGCCGCGAAGCTGGTCGCGCAGCGCTGCCACCTGGTCTTCATAGACCTTGGTCTGCTGGCGACTTTGTGCCAACAGCGTCGAAAGCTCCTGGTTATCGCGATCCAGGGCGTTTGCTCGTTGCTGAAGGAGTTGCTGTTGTTGGGCCAACGCCACCTGTTGCTGCTGGAACTGATCGACTTTCCCCTGCAACACCGGCGCGCTGTTCTTGCAGCCGCAGCACAGCAATGCCGCGATCAATCCGGCCAACAGCCAGGGTCGCTTGGCGAACCGTGGCATGGCAATCTTCTCCTGAACAACCGTGGGAATGGAAAGTATGGCGCCCAGCCATCCCTTCCGATGCATTACAAGAGGGCGCGCGACATGCGCAGACCGACACGATCAGGGCGGATAGTAGCGGAACCGTTAGGGGGGGGCAAGGGCAGTTTGGATGCGAGTTGGGAACAGCGAGATAGGAGTTCGGAGCAGGGAGGCCGCTTGCGGCTTCGCCAAATCGGAAGTCAGAGGTCGGAATGACCAATGAAATCCCAAATCATAAATCCAAAATCCCCCAACTCCCTATCGGTACTTCTGATAGGCGGCTACGGCCAGGGTATCGCACCGCTCGTTTTCGGGGTGGCCGCTGTGGCCGCGGACATGGGTGAAGGTAACATTGTGAGTGGCGAGCAACTCGTCGAGTCGCCGCCAGAGATCTTCGTTCTTCACGGCGGCCCAGCGACTACCTTCGCGACGCCGCCAGCCGTTGGCCTTCCACTTGGGCATCCATTCGCTCATGCCGCGGCCCACGTAGACGCTATCGCTGATCAATTCCACCCTGGTGGGCCGTTTAAGGCACTCCAGTCCGCGGATAACTGCTAGCATTTCCATGCGGTTATTGGTGGTCTCTCGCTCGGCGCCCGACCCTTCTCGTTCTTTGCCGGAAGCGGGATGCCGCAAGATAAACGCCCAGCCACCGGGCCCAGGATTGCCGCTACAGGCTCCGTCGGTGAACAATTTCACCTCAGCACGCACTCCAGAACCAGAATTACTCATCATTCTCCCAAAATCAACGGCCGCGAGACATTAATAAGTGGAGGGGTATGTCCAAGCTATCTTTTCAGTAGGTCGTATCGGACAGTCGCTTACTCTGTTTTGCGCCCTCTAGAGGGGTGGGTATTGGCGTTGCCGGGCCTTTTGCTGGATGCACCGCCACGGTATTTGAAACTTCAGCGAGGTATTTCGCAATGGGGATCCGCCGTATTTCGTCGCAGCACCATTCCACATTGGGGGTCGCCGCTGCGGCATGGCTTCTGTTGGCGGTCGTCGGCTGCGGCAGTTCCGAGCCGTTCGACATGGTGAGAGTTACCGGCAAGGTTACTTACGACGACGGCACACCGATCCAGGCGGCCCGGGTGTTCATTCGCTTTTCCCCCCAAGTGGAAAGCAAGGACAAGCAGACCCACCCCAAGATGGGCGAGGCCGAAGTCCATGTAGAAGACGGCACCTTCAGCGAAGCCACGAGCCACCGTTACGGCGACGGTCTGGTGATCGGGCGGCACACGGTGAGCGTGTTTACCGAGGACGACAAGCTGCGTCAAACTCAACTGGACGTGTCGCCCTCGGAAATCGAGGTCGGCGGTGGGGCGGATCATTTCGAGTTCACCGTGAAACGGCCGTAGGTACGGCAGGGACGGCGGTCGCAGGTGTGCAGGCAAACGCGGAGGAAAATCGATATGAGAAACGATGGGCGATCGGCTGGCAGTAAGGGTTTCACCCTGGTCGAGCTACTGGTGGTAATCGCCATCATCGGGATTCTGATTGCGTTGCTGCTGCCGGCGGTTCAGTCGGCTCGCGAGGCCGCCCGGGCATTGCAGTGCAAAAACAACCTCAAGCAGTTGGGCTTGGCCCTGCACAACTATCACAGCAACTGGGGCACCTTCCCGCCCAGCTCGACCTGGGACGTCGAAAATCGCGGCAAGTCGTTCATCGATCAGACGACCTCCCATCAATATATCAGCCCGAATTGGGTGATTCTGTTGCTTCCCTTCATGGAACAGCAGACGTTGTACGACGAGTTCGACCTGGACTACTACATTACCGACGCGCGCAACGCCACGGCGCGTTCGAGGGAGTTGTCGTTCATGCTTTGCCCGACCGACAGCTACAACCGTCAGAAGCTCGACGGCTCGGGTGCCTCGGGCACGGCGGCCTTGGGCGACGGTTGGGCCCGCGGCAACTACGGCGGTAACGGCGGCCCCGGTATGATGAGCTACACCCAGCATCAGTCCAACGGTTGGAACGCTTGCGGTTGGGCCGTTGACACGAGCGGTAAAGCGATGTGGCCGAAACCAGAAATTCGCGGGGTGATGGGGGCCAACGCCTCGACAAGTATCGACCAGATTCGCGACGGGACGACCCATACCATCCTGCTGGCCGAGATTCGCGCCGGGCTGACCTCGTTCGACATTCGCGGCACCTGGGCCCTGGGCGGCGCCGGGGCCAGTTCCATTTGGGCCTGTGGTTGGATTGGTGCCGACGTTCGTGGGCCCAATGCCTCGCAGGACAACTCTGACGACATTTGGGCATGCGACGCCATCGAAGCGGCGCTGGGTGGCTCGGCGGTTGTCGCTCGGATGGGCATGGGTTGTTACGCCAACGGCAGCAACCGGCAGTCGACCGCCCGGAGCCTTCACGTCGGCGGGGTGAACGTCTGCATGGCCGACGGCAGTGTCGTCTTCATCAGCGACTATATCGATACAAATACCACGACTGTAAATAGTGAACGCATCTTTTCTACCTGGGATCGTCTCATACTCTCAAACGACGGCCAACCGGTGGCCGACGGCGAGTTTTAGGATTGACCGACAAAGTACTTGTCAATTCGCCGGACGGCAAGTTGCTTAGGGCCATCCTACGAATAGCTGACAATCTCTCGCTTCAAGCTCTTGTCTTTCAACGAGAGGGAACACCATGTTCGGGCTTCCTCGTTGTCGCATGGGAAGATTGGCGTTTACGTTAGTCGAACTGCTGGTGGTAATCGCCATCATCGGAATTCTGATTGCGTTGCTGCTGCCGGCGGTTCAGTCGGCTCGCGAGGCCGCCCGGGCATTGCAATGCAAAAACAACCTCAAGCAGTTGGGCTTGGCCCTGCACAACTATCACACCAACTGGGGCACCTTCCCGCCCAGCTCTACCTGGGACGTCGAAAATCGTGGCAAGTCGTTCATCGACCAGACGACCGCTCATCAATATATCAGTCCGAACTGGGTAATTTTGCTGCTTCCCTTCATGGAACAGCAGACGTTGTACGACGAGTTCGACCTGGACTACTACATTACCGACGCGCGCAACGCCACGGCGCGTTCGAGGGAGTTGTCGTTCATGCTTTGCCCGACCGACAGCTACAACCGTCAGAAGCTCGACGGCTCGGGCGCCTCGGGCACGTCGGCCTTGGGCGACGGTTGGGCCCGGGGCAACTACGGCGGCAACGGCGGCACCGGTTACATGACTTACACCCAACACCAAGACCAGGCGTGTGCCGGCTGGGCCGTCGACACGAGCGGCAAGGCGAACTGGCCGAAGCGAGAGTTCCGTGGAGTGATGGGGGCCAATGCCTCGACCGGCATCGACGAAATCCGCGATGGAACCAGCCATACCATCCTGCTGGCCGAGATCCGCGCCGGGTTAACGTCGTTCGATGTCCGTGGCACTTGGGCCCTGGGAGGCGCTGGTCCCAGTGCCATCTGGGCCTGCGGCTGGGTCGGCGATGCCCGGGGGCCTAACGCCTCGACACTCAACAGCGACGACATCTGGGCATGCAGCGACATCCACAGTGCCCTGGGAGGAGACGAGGCCGTTGCCCGAATGGGTATGGGCTGCTACGCCAACGGCAACAACCGGCAGTCGACCGCCCGGAGCCTCCACGTCGGCGGGGTGAACGTCTGCATGGCCGACGGCAGTGTCGTCTTCATCAGCGACTATATCGATACAAATACCACGACTGTAAATAGTGAACGCATCTTTTCTACCTGGGATCGTCTCATACTCTCAAACGACGGCCAGCCGGTGGCCGACGGCGAGTTTTGAGAAGCAGTCTTCAGCCAACTGAAAACTCTCTCCCCTCATTCCACCCGCGTTGCTTCCGCTACGTCGCCTTTGCGGTGGGGCAATCGTTCGTAGCGGGGGCGGGTGAATTCTTCGAAATCGTCGAGCATGGTCGAGTCGAGCCGGGGTTGCTCTTTCAGATGGACGGGCAGGCGAACGGCGAACGTGCTGCCCTTGCCCAATTCGCTGTCGACGGTCACCTCGCCGCCCAATAGCCGGCACAGTTCGCGGACGATCGAAAGTCCCAGGCCTGTGCCGGAGTATTCCCGCGTCAACGGGTCGCCCGAGGGAACGCCTGTGCGGCCTTGCCGGAACTTCTCGAAGATGGCCTGCTGGTCCTCTTCGGGAATGCCCACGCCCGTGTCGGCCACTTTAACTGCCAGGAAGTCGTTGTCGTCGCGCTCGGCCGAGACGACGATCCGCCCGCCCTCGGGCGTGAATTTGATGGCGTTCGACAACAGGTTGTTCAACACCTGCTGTACGCGGGGTTGGTCCTGACGCAATTGGGGCAGGTTGGCCTCGATTTCGATTTCCAGGTCGATATTCTTCTTTTCGGCCAGCGGTCGGGCCATGTCGCATTGGGCGTGGATCACTTGGTCGATCTTGAACTCCGCCAGCCGGGTGTCCATCTTCCCGCTTTCCATCTTGGCCAGATCCAAGATGTCGTTGATCATCTCCAGAAGCATCTTTCCGGAAGTCTGGATGTTCTTCACATAGCGTTTTTGCTTGTCGTTGAGCGAATCGATCGATCCGAGTACGTCGCTGAAGCCCAAGATGCTGTTAAGCGGCGTTCGCAGTTCGTGGCTCATCGTGGCCAGAAACTCGCTCTTGATGGTGTTCATTTCATAGAGCCGCATGTTGGCCTGGGCCAGTTCGTCGACCTTGCCGTCGAGACTGCCGTTGACCTGCCGGAGTTCTTCCTGGATGGTCACCAGGTGGCGCAGCATGCGGTTGAACGCTACGGCCAGGGCCTCGAACTCGTCGCCCGTGTGAATTTCCGCACGCAGGGCGATGTTGCCGTGGCTAATCGCGTCGCTCACGTCGCGGAGGTGTCGCAAGGGTTTGACGATCACGTAGCGGACGATCACGTAGGAGGCGATCATCGCCAGAAACACGGTCACGATGGCCGTGGCCAGCAGGATAGCCCGATTCCAGTTGAGCGCCTGTTGGGTTTTGGCCGTGGGGATGGTTACCTTGACGATGGCCATCAGGTCGCCTTCGCCCAACGGTGCGCTGCCCGAGAGCCCCGTTCCGCCCAGGGCCAATCCGCTGCCGGTCAGGTCGATGCCCGATCCACCCAGCGGCGGTTGATGACAGGCCACCAGACACGAAGCCTCGGCGTAGACCGGCTGATAGAATTGATACTTGTTTTCCTCGGGCAACGATCGTTCGGCAAACGGCGGCGAGTCGGATTCGGCCACGGAACGCTGCTTGAACTTGTCGAGTACTTTCCACTCGAACTCGTCACTGGGCATGCCCGTGCCGTCGGTGCTGTTTGGCCGGATGAACGCCGCCTGATACTCTTCCTTGCTGAGTTTCTCGGTCAGTTCTTCGACCAGGGGGAGAAACGTGGCGTTGGTTTCCAGCTTCTCCCAATGGGTGATGTACATCACCTGGTAGACGAGCGGTCGCGCGGCGATCCGGTTTTGCTGCTCGACGAGTTTTTCCGTCTGGCTGCCGTACCACCAGAAGCTGGCCGTGATCAACAGCAGCAGACACCCCCCGAACAGGAAGCGACACTTCCGTTCGAGGCTGGTCTCGCCAAGCACGCGTTTGATCGACTGGTACGACATGAAAACCGGCAGATAGGATTAGACTTAGCCCAGATTTCGCATTCTACCGCAATGGCGAGTGGCAGGCCAATAGAGAAAACGAGTTGGGAGGTGGAGAGAGCGGCGGGTGCCAGTGGCGGCTTGTCCGCCACTGTTTGAGCAAGGGCAGGCAAGCTGCCCATGGCACCCGCCCCTCGTCTCAAGTCCCTAGCCCCCCTAGTCCCTCGTCAAAGCATATCCAACGGGTCGACATCCGCGATCCACTGGACCTCGTCCGGGCATTTCATGGTGACCAGTTCGCGGACGGCCTCCCGCAGGGGCTCGGACGTGGGGCCGTGCACATGAATTTGGAAGCGATATCGTCCCCGCAATCGAGCGAAGGGCGCCGGGGCGGGGCCCAACACCCGGGCATCCACGTTCTTCTCGGCAAGCATTGCCTGAAGCCGCTCGACGAGCTGTTGGGCGAAGGCCTGGGTTACCTCTTCGACCGGCCCTCGCACCACCATCCGCACCATGCTGGCAAATGGCGGATAACGAAGCATCTCGCGCAGTGGCAACTCGCCGGCGGCAAAGGCGGCGTAGTCATGCCGTACGGCCGCCACGATGGCCGGATGCTCCGGACTGTAGGTTTGCACCAACACCCGACCACCCTTGGCTCCCCGACCCGTGCGCCCGGCCACTTGGGTGACCAAGTGAAACGTCCGTTCGGCGGCGCGGAAGTCGGGCAGGTGCAACGCCGTATCGGCATTGATTACGCCAACCAGGGTGACGTCGGGAAAGTCGAGCCCTTTGGCGATCATTTGGGTACCCAGCAGGATTTTGATCTCGCCCGAGCGGAATCGGGCCAGTGCCCGTTCGTGTGCGCCGCGCCCTTGCATCGTGTCGGTATCCATCCGCAGACAAGGCACGTCGGGAAATCGGGCACGCACTTCGGCCTCGAGTCGCTGCGTGCCCAAGCCCGTGTAACGGATGCCGGCGTAGTCGCAGTCGGGACAAACGGACGGGGCCGGCACTTCGTAGTCGCAGTAATGGCACAACGCAATTTCCTGCGTGCGATGGTGTGTTAGCGCGATGTCGCACTCGGGACACTTCAGCACGAAGCCGCAGGCGGGGCACTGGATTTGGGTAGAAAATCCCCGCCGGTTCAGCAGCAGGATTACTTGGCCCTCTTCGTTCAGCGCCGCTTGCATGGCCATATGCAGCTTGCGGCTGATGGCGCCTCGGGTAGTACGGCGGATTTCGGTACGCAAGTCGATCGTACCCACGGCGGGCAACGGCCGGTCGAGCACCCGGCGCGGCATCGAGATGAGCGTGAACTCTTTCTGTGCGGCCCGATGCCAACTCTCCAGCGACGGTGTAGCCGAGCCCAACACCAGCGGAATGCGTTCGGCCTGAGCACGCTGTAGGGCCACATCCCGAGCGTGGTAGCGCGGGGCCGTTTCCTGCTTGAACGTCGACTCGTGCTCTTCGTCCAACACGATTAGGCCCAAGTGCGGCGTGGGCGCGAAGATCGCGCTGCGGGCGCCGACGACTACCGAGACCTTGCCTTCGGCGATCTGCTGCCAGTGCCAGTGGCGCTCCGCGTCGGTCAAGTGACTGTGCAACACGGCTACTTGCCCGAAGCGACTGCGAAACCGCTCGACCGTTTGCGGCGTGAGGCTGATCTCGGGCACCAGCACAATCGCTTGGCGACCGAAGTGGATCACCTCCTGGATCGCCTGGATGTAGACTTCCGTTTTGCCGCTGCCGGTGACGCCGTGGACCAGCAGCGTGCGATGTTCGCCCCGGTTGAGCGTACCGAGGATGGCGTCGATCGCTTTCTGTTGGTCGGCGTTAAGCTTCAGATGAGACTCGCGGACTGCCGGCTGCGCGGCCGCTTGATTGGTTTGCACGCGGCCGGTCTGCGAACGGATCAGGCCCTTGCGCCGCAGGGTGGTGATGGGGCCTTGTCCACATCCGGCGGCTTGGGCCAGTTGCGTGGGCGTGATCGGTCGTTTCGCTCGGGCGAGGACCTTCATCACCTTGGTCTGTTTCTCGGGCAGCTTCAGCTCGGCCATGCGACGTTCGGCATCGGCGGCCACACTCAGCAGCGTGGTCAGCCGGGTGCCGGCCTGGCCGCGCACGCCCGCCGGAATCACCGCTTCGAGCACTTGGGCCCAGCCGCACACGTAGTAGTCGGCGATCCATTCGGTCAGCCGAAGCATGGCCGTTGAAAGGAGACTGCGACGGTCAATCACCTCGCCGATCGGTTTCAGCGGCCGACCGGCCATCCGGTTTTCCAGTCGCACGCAGTAGCCCACTACGCTGCGATTACCGCGTCCCAAGGGCACCTTCACCCGGCAGCCGGCCGCGATCTGATCGCGCAGCTCGTCGGGCACCGAGTAGTCGAGCTGCTGGCTCGGCCCGTCGCGCAGCACGACCGTGGCCACCAGCGTCTCCGCTTGGTCGTCCTGCTGCCAAGGCTCGGGTTCGAGATCGAAAAGGTGCTGCTGGGCCATGCGATAGGGGCTAGAGGTTGGGGGCTAGGGATTTATGATTTGGGATTGGTGCCGCTTGCGGCTTCGCCTCCGCTCTCAGCTTTCAGCTTTCACTCTTCCCTGCTACGATAACGCAATATCCCAGTTGGACCCCGTAGTGACAAGGTGACGGCAACTTATGCGACTCGGCCTGCTTGGTGGAACGTTCGACCCGGTACACTTCGGGCATTTGCTGCTGGCCGAATGCTGTCGCGAGCAGTGTCGGTTGGACGCCGTATGGTTTTTGCCCACGGCCATCCCCCCGCACAAGCAGGATCGCCACCCAACCTCGGCCGAAGCACGGATTGCGATGCTTCAACTGGCGATCGGCGGCAACAAAGCGTTTTCAGTAAACTGCCACGAAGTGGAGCGCGGGGGGGTCAACTACACCGTCGAGACGCTTGAACACTTCCATCGGGAATTGCCGGAGGCCGCGCTGTTTTTTCTCGTCGGGGCCGACATGCTCCACGATCTACCCCATTGGCGGCAGGCGTCGCGGCTTTGCGAACTGGCCACGTTCGTCGCCGTGCGGCGGCCCGGGGAGCCGGCACCCGACTTTCAGGCCCTCGCGTCGATCGCCACGCCGGAGCAGATCGATCGGGCGTGCCGCCATCAGGTCGAGATGCCCGAGATTGGCTTCAGCAGCACCGAAATCCGTCGCCGCGTGGCCGCCGGCCAAAGCATTCGCTACCAGACCCCGCGTGCGGTGGAGAAGTATATCGAGCAGCACGGGCTGTACTGCCAAAGCGGAGAGCGGAAAGCGGAAAGCGGAGGGTAGTGGAAGTCGGGATGAATTGCCGCGGGTGGTCCCATCGGACGCAGCCGATGGGCTTGGGAATCTTTCTACTTTCCACTTACCACCATTCACTACCCACTCTTCTTCACGCGCTTCGTCGCATTGCGATTAGCTTGCGAAGCTCGTGCGGCATGGGCAAATTGACCGCGTCCGGCTCGTGACGCAGGGTTTCGATCACCTGATCGAGTTGGTCGGCCGGCCCCAGGGCGAGGTCCAAAAAGAGCAGCTTGCGGCCACCCAACTCGCAACCCCCACCGCCTTCGCCACCGAGCCATTCCTGGCGGATCTTGTAGCCGAGCCGCTTCGTCAGATCGAGCGCATGCTCGAGAAGTTCTACTGTGTGCATCCTAGCTTCTCCAAATCACCATCATCCTACATGGTGCATGGATTATACCGGCTTGGGTTTCAGTTGCCGAGGCGAGTTCGTCGATAGGCAGAAATGCCATTAACTTGTTTATATACAATGAGTTAAGAAAAGAAATCTCGGAAAGTCGCGGAGAACAACCGCGACCAGGGAACTCGGCGAAACTGGCCGTCCGCGCGGAAGTCTAACGATCAGGCATTTCAATTAGCTTTGGGGGTTTTCGGTGGCAGCTAACGACAACAACCGCATTGCGGAACTAGAGCAACAAGTTGAAATCCTTAAGCAGCAGCTCGCCCAGGCGCAGAAGCTCACGGCCTTGGGCGAATTAGTTGGCACCACCACCCACGAGTTTAACAATGTATTGATGACCATCATCAACTACGCCAAGATGGGCATGCGGCACAAGGACATGGCCACCCGGGATAAGTGCCTCGACAAAATCTATGCCGCGGGGAACCGTGCGGCCAAGATTACCAACACCGTGTTGGGGATGGCCCGCAATCGGTCGGCCGGTCAGGAGCCGACCGACTTGGTTGCGTTGGTCGAGAATACCTTGCTGCTGCTGGAACGAGAGATGAACAAGTATCGGGTGAAGGTAGAAAAAGCCTTCGCCGCCGTGCCCGAGGTCCACATCAACGGCAACCAAATCCAACAGGTGTTGCTGAATCTGCTGATCAACGCCCGGCAAGCGATGCCCAACGGCGGCCGGCTGATTATCAAGATCGCCCACGACGCCGAGAGCAACATGGTCGACCTGATCATCCGCGACTTCGGCTGTGGAATCCCGCAAGAGAAGCTGCCGCACATCTTCGAGTCGTTCTACACGACCAAACAAGGTCCCGACGACAGCGGCAAGGGTGGAACCGGGCTGGGGTTGTCGATGTGCCGCGATATTCTCGAATCGCACCACGGGCGGATCCGGGTAGACAGCAGCGTGGGCAAGGGTACGGCGTTTACACTGAAGCTGCCCACGGCCGCCAAAGCCGCCGCCACACGCCGCCCACCGATCGCCGCCCCGGTGATGACGCAGCCGCCGAGCGGAACGAACTCGACCGTGCCGGGCTAACTCGGGTTTTCACCACGGAGGCACGGAGATCACGGAGTTGTTCCTCTCGTTGCCACGTGGGGACCAGGAGAACCCGTCTCTGATCGGTATCCCCTGTTCCCTTTTCCCCTCACCGCACCATCCCCGGATACGCGGGCGTGGTTGCTCGGCTGAGCAAGTCGGCCAGGATCTTCTGCTCCAACAGCGGATCGCGGCCCTGGGGGATCCAGCCTTCGGTGATTTGTTGCTCGCCGATCGGGTTGACCACGTGACGCAACGTGTCGTCGTAGCGGAAGGTGGCCTTGCCGGCAGTTGCTCGCTCGGGCTGGACGACGTCTTCCAACTCCTTGAACACCGCCACGTCGACCAAGTAGCCACCCTGGGTTGGAATCACCCGCGCGACGGCCCGGCGTCGCAACGATTGCAGGGTGTTTTCCAGTCGCTCGTAACGTCCCGTAGCGTCGGGCCGCCAGGGTTCCAGCAGCGTAGGGCTGACCTGAGGGAACGTATCCAGTCGGCCTTCCGTCAGCGTGCCGCCGATCTGCCGCACGGGCTCCTCACGCTCGATTTTGAAATAATCGTCGACCGTATCAACCACCGTTTCCCAGGCCAGATGTGGATCGGCCACGGGCAAGAAAGCCGGGTTGTTTTGCGCAACCGCACAGGGCATCCCGGGCGCAGGCCCATCGACCGGCGCCTGGGCACAACCCAGCCCGACTACTGCTAGCACTGCTACCACGGCCAATCGGCGCATCGCTTCACCCACCTGAAGAATTCTCTTGCCGGCATCCGCGCGAGTGCTTCGTCAAATCTAAACCGACGGGTGCCATGCCCACGCTTGCGTGGGCATGTTCAACGGGATTTCAGCATGCCCACGCAAGCGTGGGCATGGCACCCAACCCGCAATTCAAGAATTCGGCAACGCACTCTAGAGAAACGCGGCGGTAGTGTCGCCGAAACGGTCTCGGTGGGCAAGAGCGATTCTATGGTCGTGAGCACCGTTTGCCGTGTGCCCGTTTATCGCGCATGGACAGGCCGACGGCCGGGCCGACGGCGCGCTGCCGTTCCGTTTTCGCTGAGCACGCGCTGGGCCTTAGCCAGATCGTTGACCTTGATCACCGCCAGCGAACTACCGCGTGTCCGACCACCCGAGTCGAGTGAGCTATACGCGTAGTCGATATTGAGATGCTCGGCCGCCAGTTTCTCACACACCCGACGGAAACTACCCGGTTGGCTGGGGATCTCGACGAGCAGCACGTCGGTCGAATCGAACGTAATGCTCGACCGCTCCAAAAAGGCAATAGTCGCATCGGCGTCGTCGGGCACGAAACGCAACGTACCCCGGTCCGACGTGTCCATCACCGAAAGTGCTCGAAAGCCAAGTTTCTCCTTCGACAAGGCATCTAAGAGAGATGCGAGTCGACCTGGCTTGTTTACCAACCGAACCGAAAGTTGCTTGGCCGTGTGCATCGCGTACTTCCTTTCTCTGCTTGCCTGGCTCGCACGAAGCTAGCCGCAGACAACCGAAGCGAAACCTGTCGCGAAATCGCGTAACACTCACGATTTTCCACGCCAGGACCACAAAACAACACGAGACGCCGCCAGATTGTGGATGGCCCTAACAAGAATTGTAGGGCTCTCAAGACAAGAACCCCCGAGAGCCAGGAACCCCTCAGCATCAGGAGACACATAGCGCAAATACCACAAAATCAAGGGGATAGGACCACCCCTAGCGTCAGTCACCGCGCCCTCGACCCACGCAAAAAGAAGAGACGAAATCATCTACCAAGATCTTAACAACCCGTCGGGTAGCGTCAAACCTAGGGCACGAAACCGAGCGAATTTGCCGTTCGACACTCTGCCTATTTCGCCTGTTTTTACACGACATCCCTTGAAACATGCGAGTTCACGCCGCCGTGGAAACCCACGTCGGTCTGCCGAGCCGCCTCGGGTGTAATGGGATCAACCCGGTCGGCCGTGGGAACTCTCGGCCGCCGGGCAACGTCTATACAAGTGTTGCGTAGCGAATGGGCTGTTGCAAAGCCAGGGTGTCAATTCTCGGTCGCATCCGAACGAATTCAAGGAGTTCCTGTCATGTCTCGTCATCTCTGCAAACTGCTGTCGGTGTTGGTCTTTCTCGTGCCGGCCGTGTCTTACGGCCAGGGTCTGTTGATCGTGGTCGATCCGAACCAGCACGTTCGCCTGCCGCGGCCGATCATCATCCACACGCCACATCCGCGTCCTACCCCGCAACCGCCCGTGTCGTACAAGATTCAGTCGCTTGAGGTCAACGCCCGGCTCGTCGACCAGGTGGCCCAGGTGCAGGTATCCCAGACGTTCGAGAACACGGGCAGCCGGCAGATGGAGGTTTCGTTCATCTTCCCGTTGCCCTACGACGGGGCCATCGAGCAAATGACGCTCATGGTCGACGGCAAGGAATACCCGGCCCGACTGCTCGACAAAGACGAAGCCCGACGGCTTTACGAGGAAATCGTCCGCAAAAACAAAGACCCGGCCTTGCTGGAATGGTTGGGCACTGGGTTGTTCAAGACCAGCGTATTTCCCGTGCCGGCCGGGGCCAAACGAACCGTTTCGCTGCGCTATTCGCAACTCTGTCGCAAGACCGACGGGCTGACCGACTTCCTCTTCCCGTTGTCGACGGCCAAGTACACGTCGGCGGCGGTGGAAGAAGTCCGCATTCGTGCAACCATCGAGAGCCAGCAGGAAATCAAAAACGTTTATAGCCCCACGCACGAAGTAAAAATCAAGCGGCCCGACGACCACCATGCCACCGTCGAATATTCCGCGAAGAACGAAGTGCCACAGGCCGATTTCCGCTTGCTCTACGACACGGGCAAGGGCAAGGTGAGCACCCGCGTGCTCAGCTACCGCCCCGACAAAGACGAAGACGGCTATTTCCTATTGCTGGCCAGTCCCAAGATCAAGTCGCCCGAGGGAAAACAACCCCGCAAGACGGTGCTCTTCGTGGTCGATCGCTCGGGCAGCATGAGCGGTAAAAAGATCGAACAAGCCCGAGGCGCGGCCAAGTTTGTGTTGAACCACCTCCGCGAAGGCGACCTGTTCAACATCATCGCCTACGATAGCCAGATTGAAACCTTCCGACCCGAGCTACAACGATTCGACGACGACACCCGCCGGGCGGCCCAAGGCTTTATCGAAGGCCTCTACGCCGGCGGGAGCACCAATATCGACGGCGCTTTGCGCACCGCGCTGGGACAAATTCAAGACACCAGCCGGCCCAACTATGTGATCTTCCTCACCGATGGCCTGCCCACCGCCGGTGAGACCAACGAAATGAAGATCGTCGAAAACTCGCGCAAGGCGAACGACGTTCGGGCAAGGATCTTCACCTTTGGCGTCGGCTACGACGTGAACAGTCGCCTGTTGGACAAACTCACCCGGGAGAACTTCGGCCAAAGCGAATACGTGCGGCCCGACGAGGACATCGAGGAACGCGTAAGCCGGATGTATCGCCGCGTCGAGTCGCCCGTGCTGACCGACGTGCAATTGAAGTTCGAGTTCGACGACGCCGATTACGGCAAGCCGATCAACCGCGTTTACCCGAAGCATGCGTTCGACCTGTTCGCCGGAGAACAGTTGGTGGTGGTCGGCCGCTACAAGACACCGGGTACGGCCAAGGTGGTGGTGACCGGCAAGGTGGGCGACGAAAAGCAAACGTTCGACTTCCAGGCAAAACTCGTCAGCAAGAGCAAGGACGAAACGAACGCGTTTATCGAAAAGCTTTGGGCCGTGCGCCGCGTGGGCGAGATTATCGACGAACTGGACCTCAAGGGCAAGAACGAGGAGTTGATCAAGGAGCTGGTCGAGCTTTCCACCCGCCACGGCATCCTTACGCCCTACACGTCGTTCATGGCCGACGAGAACACCGACATGCGCGACGTAGCGGCCAACGCCCGACGTGCTTCCGGGCGGCTTCGGGCGTTGGAGCAATCGTCCGGCGCGGGCGGTTTCGCCCAACGGGCGATGAAGGGCGGTTTCCAAAACGCCCAAAACGCACCGGCGGCACCGGCTGCCACCATGGCGCCGATGGCCGAGGAAGCCATGAAGGACTTGCACTTCGGTGCCGATGCTAAACGCGAAGCCAAGCTGGCCGAGAAGCAGGTCCGCAACGTCGGCTCGCGCACGTTCTACCAGCGCGAAGGCCGTTGGGTCGACTCTCAAGTGACCAAAGCCCAGGAGACCAACGCCCAACGGGTGAAGCAGTTCAGCGACGAGTATTTCGAGTTGGCCGAAAAACACGGCCGCAAGCTGTCGCAGTACATGGTTTTCGACGAACCGGTACTGGTGAATCTGGAAGGGGAGGCGTATTTGATCGAGCAGTAGGGCGTGGTCGCGCGGCGCGATCAGTTTACGTTATTCAAATCCAAACGCACTCCAGGCCCACGGGTTGCAACCCGTGGGCTTGGGTGTTTTGTTTCTACGGCGTTCACGCTTGCGGCGGTCTACGATCTCCAAAGCCCAAAGTAGATCAGCAACGTCCAGATCCACACAACGAGGCCCATCACTGTCAGCGGGAGCAACCACGTGCTTCCGAAGCATTGAATCTCGGCACACTGAGGGTCCGTTGGATTGTATCGCACGTTGACCTTGGCACCACGTGGCCAAGGCCGCCGCCAGGACCCGAAGCTAGAAACGACTGTAACGACACGTCCCTCGCTGGTCGTAAAGCGTACGACCGGATGGAAAAATGCTTGACCGTGTTCCTTGTCGTCACTCCGGGTAATTCGATAGCGGAGAATGACCGCTGAGGCGTGCGTCCACCGTCGCCTGATCCAGGCAAGAAACCCGATGTAAGCCACCGCGGCGCCGACCAATGTCACGGTGACGCCGACGAGAAATATCCAGTCCACCATGTTCATGGTGAAGACGGCAGGAAAGGGAAACACTTTCGCAAACCTCACCCGCGTTTCGCGTACATGCCGTAGTACGCCCCCTACCGGTCATCTTGGCCTTCGGTAGCCTGCTTAGTCGCTAGCTTCTGCTCCAATTCTGTTATCCGCTCCTCACATTTCCGCAGCTTCGCAATGAGCAGGGATGCAGCCACTCCCAGTAGTCCACAGGGAATGGAAACGGCGTTCATGACCATTCCCTCTAGGTACATTCCTTGCGAAACACATGCCATCGACCTAAGGGACATTCCAATGGCAAACATAAATGGGAGCAATGCACACAAACACCACGTCATCGTGCTGTTTTTCATAGCGACAGCCCATCTGGATCGGTGACAACCGGGGCAAGCACCCCCAGTCCCTGAATCACCAGTTCGACCTGTGACTCTTCGGGCAAGTCGCAAGGTGTTTGAGGTAAGAAAGCTCCGTTGCGATATACAGCGAGAAGCCGTTGAGTCATCAGCAGGACCCTCACCAACGGACAATAATCGTCCACCACCACAAACACCTTAATTGTATCAGGGGGGCATCAAGTCGCCAACCAAGTCGGCGGGGATGGCGTACGGCCCGGCGCGACCAACGGCGGCGACTTTGTGATACCGGAAGGCCGGGCATTCGGTCGTTTTCTGCCGAATTTTCCGTTATTTTCGGTTCTGATGCCCAACGGGCGACTGTCCTGCGGTCGGGCGGTGAGGTACGATTAGGAAGCCAACGTTTGTTCACGATTGCCCGGGGATACTCCCATGACGAAGAAAAATAATCACGCGGTCCGGGGCGATGTCCCGGCCGAAGAGAAGACGCCGGATGCCGAGCCGAACGCATCGCCGGCGGATGCCCAAGTGTCGCCGGTCGAAGAGAAAACTGCCGAAGCCGCGGACAAACTTGACGAACAGCCCGAGGTCCAGGCCGCGGCCGACGCGGTCGCCCGAGCGAAGGCCGAATTCGAAAAGGCTCAGCAGTTCTACGAGGAGGTCCGCACCGAGGCCGCCGAGCAACTCAAAAAGGTCCGCGAGAGCACCGTCGGCGAACTGGTCGACGTGGGGCTGAAGTTCGTCAAGAAGCACCCCGGCCCGGGCGTGCTGATTGCTGCCGCTGTCGGGTTTTTTCTCGGCCGACTGTTGGGGAAGATAAGGCGGGGATAGGGAGAGAGGCTAGAGGCGAGGGACGCGCGACTTCTGGTTCCCATGCTTTGCGTGGGAACCTAAGGTTCGACGCTTCGCGTCGTAGGATGCGGATCGACGTTGGTTTGCTGGGAGGCTTTCTTGGAGTAGCTAGACGCACGGCGAGGCTATGGCGCAAAGCGTCGGAAGGCTGCGTTCCCACGCGAAGCGTAGGAACGAGGGGAATCCCAAATCATAAATCCCAAATCATACATCAATATGTCGGGCGAACGACTTACCGCTGTCGAACGTAAACGCCGAATCCGCGACTTGCGGATGCGCATCGCGCGGCAGCGGCAACGGATTGAACGGCGGACGCGCAACGTGAGCCAGTCGCGGCGGCAGGTCTTCTCCTGGCGACCGTACGTCGAACGTTTTCCCGGCGTGGCCGCAGCCGGGGCGTTTGGGTTGGGTTTGTTGCTTGCTGGCGGCGTAGGTCGGCGTTGGATCGCTCGATGGATTGGCATGCGACTGGTGCGTCAGGCCTCGAAACATTTTGGCGAAACGGCATGGAGCCAAATGGCGCGGGTTTGGCAAGACTCCCGGCCCTCGACGGTCGACGCGAACAACACAGAGGCCTCTTCGCCAGCCTCGTCCAGCGGCCCAGCGCAAGGAGGCGACGATGCCGGAGCCTAAACGTACGCCGCTGGGGCAAATCCGCGCCGAGTTGAGCGATCTCTGGGCGGACGTGCGCGGGATGTTTTCCCTGCGTTGGGAACTCGCCCGACTGGAGCTTGATAGCGACCTTCAAGCGCTGAAGCGATTGGCAATTGTACTGGTCATCGTGGCCGTCGCCGTGTTGGCAGTTCCGCCCGTGCTGGTCGTGGTAGCAGCCGAACTGCTCGACGGCACGCTTGGCATCGCCCGAGTTGGCTGGTTGGGCATCTTGGCAGGGGTGTTATTCTTCGGTGCCGTGTTAGTTGGCTGGCTGGCGTGGCTTCGTTTCCGGCGGTCGCTTGTCGGCCTGGAAGAAACACTCGAAGAACTCCAGGAAGACGCCCTCTGGTTGCACGAATTCAGCGGCCGGCAAGGCGACGACTCACCTACTGACAACTCCAGAGTATCATGAAACGCGTTTTCCCTTGTGTCGGCCTTTTCGCGATCTTGCTTGCCATGGCCGCGGCATCTCCTCTACAGGGACAAGAAGAAAACCTGTCGCGGCAATCGGTCGTCGAACGGATGAAGCCGTACGAGGGCGAACACGTCGACGGAGTAGACACCTCGACGCTCACCGGCAAGGTCATGTGCGGCTACCAGGGCTGGTTCACGGCCGAGGGCGACGGCGCCCACATGGGCTGGCACCACTACGCCGAGCATCACCGAACTCTCGCGCCGGGCCATTGCACGTTCGACCTCTGGCCCGACATGAGCGAGATGACGGCAGCCGAGAAGTATCGCACGTCGTTCCAACACGCCGACGGCAGTCCGGCCTATTTGTTCAGCCCCTGCAATCGAGCGACCGTGCTGCGGCATTTCTCCTGGATGCAAAACCACGGGATCGACGGCGTTTTCCTGCAACGCTTTGGCGTATCGCTTCGCGACCCGCGATTGCTCAACCAGCGCAACATGGTCACGGCCAACGTTCAAGCCGGCGCCAATTGCCACGGCCGCACTTGGGCCATGATGTATGATCTCTCGGGCCTTCGCAGCGAAGAAATTGCTTCGGTGGTCGTCGAGGACTGGAAGCTGTTGGTCGACCGCATACAGATCCGTCGCGACAAGGCCTACCTGCACCATCGCGGCAAACCGCTGGTGGCCATCTGGGGAGTCGGTTTCAACGACCATCGAGCCTACTCGCTGGAAGCGTGCGAGCAGCTCGTTCGCTTCCTGAAAGACGACCCGCACTACGGCGGCAACACGGTGATGTTGGGCGTGCCGACCGGCTGGCGAACGCTTACCCGCGACGCGGTGCCCGAGGAGCGATTGCACGCGATCATCCGCCAGACCGATATCGTCAGCCCGTGGACGGTCGGCCGGTATCGCGACCCGGCGTCGGCCCGGCGTCATGCCCAGCAGTGCGCCAAAGCAGACATCGCTTGGTGTGAGGAGCAAAAACTCGATTACCTGCCGGTCGTCTTCCCCGGGTTCAGTTGGCACAACCTAATGAAGACGCGGGGCAGACAGACCGCGTTGGGCGAAATTCCACGACTCGCCGGGCGTTTCTTCTGGTCGCAGGCAGCCGCGCTAAAAAATGCCGGTGCTACGATGCTCTACGTGGCCATGTTCGACGAAATCGACGAAGGCACGGCCATCTTCAAATGCACGAACAACCCGCCCGTGGGCGAAAGCCCGTTTCTTACCTACGAAGGCCTGCCGACCGACTATTACCTGTGGCTTGCCGGCGAAGCGGGGCGGTTGCTCCGCAGTTCGGGCGAGGCGCCGGAGGAAATGCCCGTGCGGGAAAAGCCCCCGGTGCAGTAGGTCTAAACCACCCTCTCCCGCACGGCGGGAGAGGGTAAAATTGCTACGGCCTGTCGGCCGTGGCCGGTTGCTGGTCGGCAAATTCCTTTCGAACTTCTTCGGCCGTCAGCGCCCGGGTCCAGATTTTTACTTCATCCATCAACCCGACGAAGAAACCCGGCGTTTTGGCGTCTGGCGGATCGCCGCCCCAGGCCTCGCGGCCGAGGATCAGCGGTTCGTAGTTCGTCGCGCGGACGGCCTTGTTTTCTTTTCTCGCCACCTCCTGGCCATTGACGTAAAGGACGACGCCCTGGCCCTGCGCGGCCACCGCGGTGACATGCACCCATTCGTCTTTTTCCAATACCGAAGGCGCATCGAAGTTGAACGACCATGGGCCGTTGGCTTCGGCGGCTTCGAAGTGGATCTTGCCTTGCGTTTGTGAGACGACAAACGGACAACCACATCCCAAATACCGCTTCGACACCAAGCCGCGACGGCCCGACACGGTCTCGGGCTTCACCCAAAGCGACACGGTCATCTCCGGGGCGTTGAACACGGCCGGATCGTCCACGCGGAGGTAGCCGGCGCCGTCGAACTTCGCCGCGTGGCCGTGAATTCCACCATCGACCTGCTTCACGCCACCTTCAATTTTGGCAGCGAAGCCATTGCGTGACTCGTCGACAAAACGATCTCGTCCCAGTTTTTCGAAATCCCAGATTGCGATTGGCTCTTGCCTGCCCATGAAGCGTTTTAGCTTGGCGATGGCGGCCAGGCGAATGGCTTCCTCGTTGACCATTTCCAGCTCGACGCCCTCAAACTCGTTGTTGCGCACGAGCACGTCGTTCGATTTGCCGCTGACAAAAATTCCCTGGTCGGCGTTTTCCACACGGTTGTCTTCCACAATCACATCGCGGCAGCGGCCGACAACGCGGATGTGTGCGTTGCCTTCGAGCAGGTTGCCGCGCACGACCGACCCGCGATTCATGGGTCCGTCGTAGGGTGCATGTACAAAGCCGGCCACTTCCAGGGCTGCTTCTTGTGCCGAGTTCCAGTGGTAGTAATTGCCTTCGGCGATTTGGTTGCCCAAGAACTGGCAGAACCAACTCGGCTGGAAACCGTGGTACCAGCGGCCTTGGCCTGCGAACCCCTTCATTCGTGTGCCACGATTGTTGACCACCAGGCACTCGATCGACGTGCCATAGAATTGCATCGCCCCGGTGTCGGTGAACGTGTTGTCGATGAGCATGTAATGGCCCTGAAAAGCGGTGATGCCAACCGTGGTGGTCTGGTCGGGCGCGACAGTGAAAGGTCGATCCATTTCCACACGGTTACCTTCCACATTCACCACGCGACGATACTGCCCCGCGCCTTTGCCATCGAACAGAAACACGCCCATTCCGACCGGCGAGCGGCGAGCCGGCTTGGGTTGCTCGGCCAGCACCAGCGTACGGTCGTCGACCGAGGCGACTTTGCCGAAGTAGAGTTCACCGCCGGCGTCGCTGGTCATTGCCTCGCGATCCCAGCCATGGGTGAAGCTGAGACGGTTTCGGGCGTAGTAGACGTTTTGCGAGAAGGGGCAACTTCCCAGGCAGTTCATCCCGCCGCCGGTCGACATCAAGTCGGCGCCCGAGATCGAGTTGTCTTCGAAGATCAGCCCGTCGTTGCCCGAGAGCGAGTACCATCCCCAACGGCCGTTGTAGAAATGGCATCCAGCAACCCGCCCGCCGCGCACGTGGTTGAGAAACAAGGCCCGACCGCTGCCGTAGATGTCGCAGTCGGTGATTTCGACGTTCGGTCCTGCGAGCCGCACACTGTCGCCGCCCCCGGTCGAGAGCTTCAACGACTCGCGGAAACGCCGGTCGACCTCCTCCGGCTTGAGATGGCTACGATAGGCGTCGGCGCGGACGCACACGCGATGCAGAAATACGTTGCCCGCCTCATCGAGGTTCTGTGTTTCGCCGGCGATTACGTGACGATGGTTGTGGGCATAAAGCGTGAAGTCTTCCAGGCCGAACGAATGGGTTCCCTCGACGAGGGCTTCCGGCGGGTTGTCGAAGTCGGTCCAGCAGAGGGCGGTCAACTGGCGTCCGGCCCCGCGCAAGACGGTTTGCCGAGGGATTGTCAGGCAGTCGGAAACGCGATAGCGGCCGCGCGGCAACAGCACCACGCCGCCGCCGGCCTGTTCGGCTTCGGCCAAGGCGGCCTGGATGGCGCCCGTGTCGTCCTTCTTGCCGTCGCCGATCGCACCGAAATCGCGCACGTTGAACTGCTTCTGCGGCCAGGGCTTCGATTGGGCCACCGTGAGCGTTACCGGCTTGCTCCAGCCGTCGGCTCCTCCGAAACCGTTGTGAAGTTGCAGTTGGTATTCGCCCACGGGCAAGTCGGCCGGTAACGTGGCCTTCGCGGCGAAGGCGTCGGCCTCGGCCCTGAGCATCAGCGTCTTGGGACCTCGCAGGTAGAATGTCGTCGACCGTCGTGCCGGGTCGTTACCCAGGACGAAGTTCTTGCCGAACGCGCGAACCCAACCGCCCGGGCTGGCCGCCGTGCCCAGGTCACCTTGTGCCCACCAAGCGGCCGGACGATTCATGAGTAGTGTGGTCGTTTCGCCGGCCACCACCACGCGAACCGCGAACACGCCCGGCTTCAGCGACGAAGGGAGCACGAATTTGAGCGACTGCGCGTTGGGTTGAAGCACTTCGACCGATTGGGTGCGCTCGGGCGCGGCCCCTCGATCGTCGCGCAAGCGTTCGATCTCGACGACCGGCTGCGGTCCGAGACCTTCGCCCAGCAGCATCGCTGCATCGCCGACAGCCACCGGGTCGCTAGCCCAAAAGACCACCGGGCCGGCCATAGCGCTGTTGCCAAGAAGCAGGGCGATGCCCAGTGCCAGGCCGGCGATCTGTGCCCAGCGAGCGAGTTTATCGGATAGGTTGAACAGACGTGTCATCAGCGTTTTCTCCCAAGGTGTTTTCATAGAGAATGCGGAATCGGTTGGCGGACGTTTGTCGGATATCCGAAGGCACGGCGAAAAGAGGGGGGAAGGAGGTGCCGGTCCGTTTTCATTCTGCCCGCATAGGTGTGTCGCGAAACTCTTAGCTTACTTGCACGCGGGGTGTACTGTCAAAGATGGCAGTGAGATAGCAGCGGAAGGCATGCGTAGCAGTTCAGTACGGCTGCCGGGTGCCATGGGCGGCTTGCCCGCCCTTGCTTCGACATCGCCGAAAGGCTTTTCTCGTTGGTTCCCGGCGGACAGTAGCCGCACCGATAGTTGCACCATTCGCTTCCCAGCCACCGCAGCAGCAACACGGGCTTTCCTTCCCGAGGACGCCACACGGAGAGCACAGGAGCGAAGGTGTCGACGGCGCGGTCGGGCATTGGCGTCTGTGGCTCGAATGGATTCGATGTGATGGCATCTCACCGACCGTCGCATGCGTCGGGTGCTCCAACTGCCGGTTTGTCCAGTCATGTAGTCATGTAGGGCGGGCCGAGCGAAGCGAGCCCCGCCAACGCTGGCTTTGGACTGGCGAACCAGGCCCGCCGTTCGGGCAACACACGGGCCGAAGGCCCAGGCTATCGCCCAGCGAAGGGCAACGCCCTGGTAATCGGGGCATCCCAAGCGAAATCCCGTTTCTCCCGTCTCGATCCCCGCTCGGCCCAACGGGCCAACCGTTTTCGTTCGACCAGTCGAGGCAGACGAACGGTTGGCCCGTTGGGCCGGCCGGAAGAGCCCGTTGCGAATTCGCTTGCCAGGGCTGCGTCCTTCGCTGAGCGAACCTTCATTGCTTCCAACCGATTCTGTTTTGAAATGTCTCGTAGTCGACAGCGGGAACATGGTCGTATTCTTTCCCAGTCTTCCGTTCGTACGCATTGGCAGCAACGTAGAGGATAGCCTCAAACTCCATGTCTTTCGGCATGTCTTGTGGGTTCGCTAGTACCTGGGCATAGGCTTCTCGACCGTTTGCGACAACACAGCAACGAACATAGAGGAACCAATCAGGGGAAAAGTATTCGTCCGGTCCACGATATGCTTCCTCGCCGATTTCTCGAGCATGAGCCTCCGTATCCAGCGCATGCAGTTTTTCGGCAAGGATTTCATCGAATTGTTTGATGACGTCGATGTTTTGTTCTGCTAGCGCGGCAACCACAGGTTCGATCACCGCATCATCCTTTCCCGACTTGCCCCAATCCAGTAGTGCGATAATGCTCCAGAATTCGTTTTCGTTCATAAAAACCCTAGGGGAAGCGTTTTGAAGGAAATGGCCATCCGTCATCTAGAACGACGGCGTCGACGCCCCGGAAGGCTGAAAGACTGGTAACCAACCAAGCCATGCAACAATCTCTTTAGCGCCAATACAAACGCGAGAAGGTTCATGGCAAAGGTTCCTACGTCTGTTGTTCAAGCTTCTCAAGTCTTCGAATCGCCCGTTTGAAATTCTGGTCGGCAGCTCGATGCAGCCAATACAATGCTTTCTCCCGGTTCGGGAACACCAAATACCCATCCAAGTACATCACTCCCAGGTCGTATTGGCCGTGGGGATCACCACGTTCTGCTCGTGCAAAATAGAAACTCACCTCGTCGTTGCGAACGTCGTACTCCCAATAGTCCCTCTCGTTTTTTCGATACAATCGAACGCGGTCATTGTCGAACCAAGCAAGCTTACCGTGGGCGTCCTCCAAAGCTCCGATGGTCCCGGGAAGCTTGGCAATCAGTTTGGTTTTGTTGAAGGATTTGTCTTTATCAGAAACGACGATACTCAACTCGATCGAATTGAAATACGTCACGTGTGTCTGTGCGGAAAGGCCTGTCGCGCGGTTTCTTACGGGCTTCTTCCATAAGCGGTCGAACGTAATCGATAAAGCGAGGATCTTTTCGTAAGTCTGTCGGCCGAGTTCCCGATCCCAACCGTATTTTTCGGCATATGCCTCAAGGCATTGGTAAATCGCGCGGAGAAAAAACGTTTTCTGTTGAAAAAGATCCCATTGGCAGAAAGCTTCCATATCGAAGTGCATGTAAACGTCAAGCACATCCGACCACAATTCACTTGCCAAGTGTTTGCTCGCATCTTCGGTGAAGCATACGAGCAGCTTCCCAACTCCGCGTGAAGGACATCGTTTGAACTCCAACTCAAAAAGATCCGATATGAATCCCGGCCCTAACAAACGGGCCTTACAATAGGCCGCATCAGTCCCTCTTCAAAGAAGAAGCCGAAAAACTCGAGGTATTTTGCCAAACTTACCTCCCTACATCTCTGGCTTTGGTAACGAATTTTTCGGCGGCCCTTTCGGACTACTAGACGCCCCGGCCTTTTGTCTCGCCACCGAGTAACTGTTCACTCGCCCCTTTTCCATGCTAAGAGCTTTTGTGCGAGTTAGGTTCTTCGCGATAATGTCGGATTCGTAGATATCTGCGCCAGCCCGGTTATTCCATTTGTTCACTTGAGATTGGGCGCGGTACGACTTGCCTGCACCTGTGATTTTTCCACCGCTAATTCCGTACTTCTGGATTTGCCCCGTAATCTTGTTCCTTATCACATAAAGATGGTTAGGCTTTCTGCTGAGTTTCGAGTTGCCATGCAAGCACGTGCCTGCCGTCGCATTATGCACCAGGACCGGCGTCTCGGACAAGTCACTGGCACAAACGAAGTAGGTGTGGGCGCCTTCGACCTCGAAATTGTAGACGGTGACGCCTTCGGGGTGTTCTTCCGCCCAGGTGGCGGCCAGTGTTTGCATTTCCCCGCGAGGGCCGAGCAGTTCCTCGCCGACTTCGAGTTCGCCGGCCGGCTTGAAGTCCTGCTGGTCGACGACCCAGAACGGGTGTTCGTCGGTCGTTCGAATCGTCTGGCTTGTACCGTCGAGGTCGTGGATTTCGAGCACCCGCAAACGATACGTGGTGCGGTCGAACGCGTCGACAATCCGCCGCGGCTCCGCCTGGCCGGTGTCGGGATTGAAGGCAAGCACCGTATCGCCAACCCGCAGGTTCTCGATGTTCGAGGTGACATATTCCGGCTGCGACGTGGCGGCGGCCATCGTCGTGGGCGGTGGCCCGGTCGGGTCGGGCGGCGACGTCGACAGGCCGCGGAACAGGAAGAGGCAACTGACCGCCAGGAAGATCGCCGCCAGATGTCACTGCTGGGCAAGACGGCAGTTGGCACCCGGCGGTGGTTTTTGATCGCGAAAGGGCGAAAACGCGAAGAAAAAGGAAAAATCGCGACTACCTTGTTCTTCTTTCGCGTCTTCGCCCTTTCGCATTTTCGCGATCATTCCCTGGTTCCCACGCTTTGAGGCTGTGAAAGAACCGGACAATCCCGACCACGGCCGCGGATCGTGGGAGACGATGGCCACAAGAAGCACAAAAAGGCACCAAAAGAAGCCTCTGTTCGCAACCTGCTCGCTACTCGTCCAAGAGGCGTGGAACCACCTATTTCGTGGTTTTTTGTGGCAATAGGAAGTACCGCGTTGGAGGAACGGAACGGCCTCGAAGATCACCTCATCTATCCCGTCGATCGTGTTCATCCCGTCAAAAACAGCAATTTCTTCACGGCCTCTTCGCGTGAGAACGAGAGGAAAGCGAGGGGCGCCAAAGAAAAGCCCCTCAACTTTGTCGAGGGGCTTCTGATGGACTTATTTACGATATCAAGATGGCGAGACGTCTGATCGTCGCCCGGCCGACTACAGGTAGTCGCAGTCCATGCCGAGTCGCATTTTCAGCTCCTCGAATTGTCGAGCGTATTGGTCGCTCGACGAGTGGACGTGTTCGGCTTCGGTGACGAACTTCATCTGATCGTCGCAGTCGACACGGTGACCGCCGAGGATGTCTTCATACGGCGTGAGGTTCTCGCCGTAGATGATCAACAGCTTGTGTTCGTCGAACTGCACCTCTTGCGGAATGCCCGGGTTGAGCACCGCCAGGCCGGTACAGCCGTCGTTCAATAACAGATCCTCATATTCCCAGAGGATGCTCTTGAGTACCGGTAGGTCGATGTGTTCGCGGTAGAGGTCCGTGTGACCGTTGCTATCGCGATTGTGGCTGGTTTCCAGCACCACGTCGACGACGGTACCCAGCGGGTCCAGCAGGTCCACGAAGGCCTCGAAGAGGCGATCTTGCGAGACCGCACCCATCAACACCGGGACACTGCTGCGGCTTTGCTCGTCGTGATACGTATCGTGCCGGTAGCCTTGGCGGGGCACGACCTGAAGATCGTACGACGGGCGGACCGCTTCAGTCAACACGAAGTTGCCATACCGGTTGACGCCCAGATGGGCCTCCAACGCCTCTTCATCGAGGTGTTCGAAGCTACTGGTACCCGCCGGCATCGAACCTTCGCGGAAAACGTTTCTAAAAAATTTCTTAAGGAAGCCCATCGATGCAAACTGCTTTCTTCGCAAACGACTCATGGGAAATGGGGACGACCGAGTCGTAGCTGGGAGGTCTCTACAAAAACCGTAGGTCAGTTTTTTGACAGGAACCTCTGCTCTGCGATACCTTTCCACAATGTCCTTCTGGCCCGCTTCACCACAGCCGGAACAACCGGCACATTCGCTGCAGCGCGTTTCGACGACTCCCCGCCCTGGGGACCACCGTCAGGGAAAATCTCCTACCGAACCGGCATGAATTGGCCGTTTCACGGCGTTTTTGCGGGAAACACCAATTCGCAGGAAACACCGAGCGACAATTCACTGCAGATCGCCGCTTGGCCAGGCAACGTGCCGACGCGTGTCGACCGGTAGCGCATGTCTACCGGTGGCGCACGTGTTCAGAGAAGTCTAGCACTCGGTGAACCACGAAGACGCCGCCAGCAGGGCTGGAATTGCACGAACTTTTTTTGCCGCTGGCGCGTTATTTAGATCGGGCGGGATTTTCCCGAGTGGGTATCTCGCGCAAGTATTGAATTTGAACGCCTGAGGTAAAACGTGTGTGACACTAAACGACCGAATGGGGCATCTCGGACGCTTTGGTGGGATTGTTACGGCCGTATCGGGGGCCATCGGCAGGCGGCTCACGACGGGGATACACGGCTGGGACGCACAGACAGCAGCGGACGACCAACTGTCTCGGTGCCGGTGCCCGACAGACCACCAGCGGTGGTGGTTCTTCGTCGGCAGAAACGGTACACTTGCCAACATGGCCGAACATCATGCGTCGTTTTCCTGACCCCACGATTCCGAAGAAGAATGGTCTTTGAAGAAATGGTTACAGCCCACCGAATCCCCGTCGGTATCTCAGCCGGCATCTCTGCCGGTCGATTGATCGCTTCCACAAGGGCAGCCCTGCTGGTTCTTCTGCTGGTTGCTCTGGGTTGTTCGAAACCTCCGGCCGAAGAGTCCGCCGGCCCGGCCGTTTTGCCGGAGGCCGATACGGCTGCCGCCGCCGAGCAGACGGTCGATATGCCGTCTGCGACTGACGCGATAACGACGAACGGTTCGCCCGAGGCAGCGATGCCCGATAGTCCGACGGCAGAGCCACCGGCAGCCGTCGTCTTGCCGGTCGCCGAGCCAGGAGCGGACGATCGATCGCCCGCTGCGGTGGAGTCATCCGCTGTGTCCACCCCTGACGGCGACGAAACGGCGCCCACGTCGGGCAATGAAACGACGGAAGCAACCGACAAACCAGCCGACAAGCCAATCGACGAAACGGACCCGGCCGCAAAGCCGGCCGATATGCCCGCCTGGGCTCGTAACCGTGACGTGTGGGACGTTTACACGATCCAAGGCAACCGCGTCGGTTATGGGCATACGCAAGTGAAACGCGTCGAAAAAGACGGTCGTGGCTTGCTCCAGATCGACGCCCTGACGCATCTTTCCGTGAAGCGATTCGGTCAGACCACAAGCCAGGAAATGCGGTTTACCAGCCAGGAAACGCCCGAGGGCCAAATGTTGGGCTTCACCAGCGAAATGCAGATGGGCCCCGTACCGGTTCGCAGCTCGGGCCGCGTGGAGGGCGACGAGTTGCTTGTGGAAACCAGCACGCTCGGCAAAACGCTTTCCCGCAAAATCCCCTGGTCGAAAGACTACCGCGGTGGCTACGCGACCGAGCAGTCGTTGCTCGAAAAACCCATGAAGCCGGGCGAACGCCGGACGATCAAGGCCTTGCTCTTCGGGTTCGACCAAGTGGCCACCGTGGAACTAGTGGCCAAGGACTATGAACCGGTCGAGTTGCTTTCGGGCACGTTTAAGCTACTGCGGATCGAGTCGTCGACCAAGCTGCCCACGATGGACCTCAGCAAGAGCACGGTGTGGATGGACTCGGCGGGCGAAACGCTCAAGAGCCACACCAACATGCTGGATCTGATCAGCTATCGGGCGAGCAAAGAACAGGCCATGGCCAAGACCGATCTGGCCGAACTGGATTTCGGTTGGGACGTGTCGATCAAGGTCGATAAAGCGATCCCCCACGCCCACGACACCCGCAAGGTTCGCTATCGAATACATCTGGACAACGACGATCCGAGCGGCACTCTATTGGCCGGTCCTAGCCAGGCGCTGAAGCCGTTGGACGACCACACGGCCGAACTGACCGTTTACGCCGTTCGTCCGGACCAACCCGGCAACCCTCAGGCCCCGGCCGAGGAGCCCACAGAGGCCGACCGCACGCCCAGTAATCTGGTGCAAAGCGACGACGCCAAGGTGGCTGCATTGGCCAAACAGGCGGCTGGCGACGAACGGGACCCTTGGAAGCTGGCCGTGAAGCTCGAGCGGTTCGTCAACCAATTGATCGAAAAGAAAGACTTCTCCCGGGCGTTCGCCACGGCTGCCGAGGTGGCGGCCAACCCGGTAGGCGACTGCACCGAACATGCCGTACTGCTGGCCGCTTTGTGCCGCGCGCGAGGCATTCCCGCTCGGGTGGCCGTGGGGCTGGTCTACCTGCCGGGCGAGCAGATCTTCGGCTACCACATGTGGACGGAGGTCTTCATCGACAAGCAGTGGATTTCGATCGACGCCACGCTGGCCAAGGGCGGAATCGGCGCGGCCCACATCAAGCTGGGGCATTCGAATTTGCAGGGGGCCACCGCCTATACGAGCTTCTTGCCGGTGGTCCAGGTGGCCGGGCATTTGAAGATCGAGGTAGTTGAGGCGGAGTGAGGCTTGCCGTGGCGGAACCGAAAATCTACACGAAAACCGGCGACCAGGGCGACACGGGCCTATTGGGTGGCCCTCGGGTGGCAAAAGACTCGTTGCGCCCGGAGACGGTCGGCACGGTCGACGAGTTGAACGCCCTGCTGGGGATGGTTCGAGCGGAATCGCCCTCGCCGGACATCGATGCCTTGCTCGACCGCATTCAGCACGACCTGTTCGACCTGGGGGCCGAGCTGGCCACGCCAGAGCCGGCCAAGCTCGAATTGCGCCTTATCGGGACGGCCGACGTGGAAGCCCTCGAACGGGCGATCGACCGCTTTGAGGACCAACTGGCGCCCCTGGCCAACTTCATCTTGCCGGGGGGCACCCGAGCGGCGGCCACCTTGCACCTGGCTCGCACCGTGTGCCGCCGAGCCGAGCGACGGCTGGTCACCCTCGTGCGCGAGTCGCAACAGCCCGTTTCGCCGGTGCCGCTGGTCTATCTCAACCGGCTGAGCGACCTGCTGTTCGTGCTGGCCCGGGCGGCCAACGCGGCCGAGGGACGTGGTGACGTCGTCTGGAAGCCGACGCGGTAGGCCGGAGTGAGATTGGAGCCACAGTGGCGGGTGCCGTGGCCACGGCCGCTTGTGTGCCACGGACGCTGCGAGTGTGGGAGAGATCTGCGGCCAAGGGCACTGGCGGAGCCGGTGGCCCTCAAATCAAGCCAAAAAAACGCTCGCTCAATTACGACGTGCTGCTCAACGGCGCTCTCCGGTCGAACGACGAGCATTCGCGACGCACGGGCCTCTTTATTGGGGGGTAATTTGCGCAAACCTTAGTCACCCCCTGCGCGTCGTTAGGGCAGTCGTGCTGTTGTCCTGACGTATTTGTCGTATGAGTGAGGATCGTTCGTATGCATTAGCTTCCTGCTAGTAGGGCACTTGCGCGCATTTCCCTCAATTGCATGACAATTTTGGCACGCCGATTGCTTCCGAGGCGTAGCGTGCCCCATCGGGAATTTCTGCACCCCGATCTTGGGCGCGGGGAGTTGTCCGAGACGGTCTCGGGCGGTCGCGGCACGTTACGGCTCTTGCACGAGGTAGATCTTTGACATGAAAAATTGGAGGACGACACTGCGCGCGTTGGTGGCGCTCAACTTGGTGACGCTAACCACGGGCATGATCGGTAGCCCATGCTGCTATGCCCAAAATAACGAACAAGTTGCGGAAACTAAGGCCGAGGCTTCACCCGAGACTGCGGCGGCCGAAGTGCCCGACCAGCAGCAGACCGTAGCTGAGCAACCTCAGCTCGACACGGGCGACAACGCTTGGATGCTCGTTTCCTGCGCACTGGTGCTGTTTATGACGGCGCCCGGCTTGGCTATGTTCTACAGCGGCCTAGTTCGCAAGAAGAACGTGCTGGGCGTGATGATGCAATGCATCTTCCTGATGGGCCTGATGACCGTCTACTGGGCCGTGATCGGTTACTCGCTGAGCTTCGGCGGCGACAACCCGTGGTTTGGCAACGGGGACCATATCTGCATGCAGGGTGTGCAGGCCGAATGGAACGAATCGCTGGGCGAGCCTGTGGTGCCGATGTTCAGCTCGATTCCGATGCTCACGCACATGCTTTTTCAGGGCATGTTCGTGATTATTACACCGGCTTTGATTTGCGGTGCGTTTGCCGAACGAATGAAATTCAGCGCGATGGTCGTGTTTATGCTGCTTTGGGCAACCTTGGTTTACTGTCCCTTGTGCCACTGGGTGTGGGACGGCGGAATCCTGGCCTTTGGCGAAAACGGCGTGATGGGTGGTGCCCTGGACTTTGCCGGGGGAACGGTGGTTCACATTAGCTCGGGCGTGTCGGCCTTGGTGTGTGCCCTATTGATTGGCCGCCGATTGGGCCAGGGTACCGAGCCGATGCCTCCGCACAACATGACCTACACGGCCATGGGTGCGGCCATGCTGTGGGTAGGGTGGTTTGGTTTCAACGCCGGAAGTGAACTGGCGGCCGACGGTGTCGCGGCCAGCGCGTTTGCCACGACCCACTTCGGCGCCGCCGGCGGAGCGGTGACCTGGGCCGCCATGGAATGGATCAAGCGAGGAAAACCCAGCGTGTTGGGTGCCTGCTCGGGCCTAGTGGCCGGGCTGGTGTGTGTTACGCCGGCCGCCGGTTTCGTGCAGCCGATGTGGGGAATGGTAATGGGCATGATCGCCGGCGTGGTCTGCTTCTATTCCTGCACGGCGCTTAAGAATAAATTCGGTTACGACGATTCGCTCGACGCCTTCGGCGTACACGGCGTGGGCGGCACCCTAGGGGCTATCCTCACGGGCGTGTTTGCCACGCGGGCCGTTACCGACATGGCCGACGGCGCCCCGCTAGGGTTAATCGAGGGGGGGAAAATCCTGGGCGGTCAGATTGCCGCCACGGCCATCAGTTGGGTCCTGGCCATCGTAGCAACGTTCATCATCCTCAAGGTGCTCGACGCTACCATGGGACTCCGAGTTACTCAGGCTCAGGAAGTCGAAGGTTTGGACCTCAGTCAACACGGCGAAGAAGGGTATATTTTCATCTGAGAAAGCGACGGTTTGCTGGTTTCTTCCTGGTTCCCAGGCTTCGGCTTGGGAACCAGCTTTCTCGCCTAGCGGAACTGAAAAGGACGAGCGCGACAGAATTGTAACATTGCCGCCTACGGCACAGAGCCACCGTCGACATGGCAGCCGTCATTTTTGCGTGTGGCAAGTGCGTCCACGGTGGCTGTGGAGGTTGGGCTAGCAGGAAAAGAGCTGCCAGGGAGTGTGCGTTAACAAGCCGAAGCTTTGCAGCGAGAGAGGCATAACCTACGTCGGGCTAGACAGAATGCCGGTAACGACGTAGATTTCTTTACATACCTTCTGAGCTGGCATCGGCCAGACAGGCAACCCAGACGGATAACCCAGATGGTCAACCCAGACGGGCAACCACGTCGAACACACAAGGAGTTCGGTCCATGAAGAAGATCGAAGCCATCGTCCGGCACTTCAAGCTTGAAGACGTTAAGAACGCATTGAGTGAGCAGGGCGTCAAGGGCATGACCATCACCGAGGTTCGCGGTTTCGGCCGGCAGAAGGGCCATACCGAGATGTACCGCGGCACGGAGTATGAGGTCGACCTGGTACCGAAGATCAAAATGGAAGTGGTGGTCGATGCGCCCGATGCCCAAAAGGTGATCGATACCATCATGCGAACTGCCCAGACCGGTCAGGTCGGCGACGGCAAGATCTTCGTCAGCGATCTGACGGATATCATCCGCATTCGTACGGGTGAGTCGGGTACCGAAGCCATCTGACGTGCCATCGCGCAGGCAGAACGATCAGCCGTTTTCCCCCACATAGTGTTGCATGCCGGGTTTACGACCCAATGTCGTAGCCGCCAAGCGCCGCTTGGCCGAAGAACACGAGCGCTTCGAGCAACGCCACCGTGAAGGTTGCGGGGGCGGAGAGCTTTGTCGGCAAATCGCGGCCGTGCGCGACGCCGTGGTCCGCGAGCTATTCGAAACGGCACTAGGCGACCTGGGGGAAGACGGGCCCGAGGGGCTTCGCGAGCAGGTGGCCCTGGTCGCCCATGGCGGCTACGGTCGCAACGATGTGGCGCCCTTCAGCGACGTCGATTTAATGATACTTCACGAGCGGGGCGTCGACGCTCGTGTGTTTCCGCTGGCCGATCGGCTTTTGCGCGATGTTTTCGACGCTTCCATGGTGCTTGGCCACAGTGTGCGCACCGTAGGCCAAGCGGTGCAATTGGCCGCCGCCGATGCCGAAATTTGCACCTCGCTTGTCGAATCGCGATTGTTGGTTGGCAGTTCGTCGTTGTTCGACCGCTTTGCCAAGCGTTTCAAGCGGCAAGTCCAACGCCAGGCCCGACCGCTGTTGGCCGCCATCGTCAAAGCGCGGCGCTCGGAGCGGCATCGCTACGGCGAGACCGTTTACCTGCTGGAGCCCAATGTCAAGCGTTCCCGCGGCGGGCTGCGCGATCTGCAACTACTGCGATGGACCGGTTTCGTGCGTTACGGAACCCGAGAGCCCGAGCAGTTGTGTCGCCAGGGATACCTGACGCAGGACGATGTCGACACGCTGAGTCGGGCGAATGAATTCCTTCTGCAACTGCGCAACGAACTGCACTTCAACGCGGGCCGTGCGATCGACGTGCTCGATCGTAGCGAACAGCTTCGCATTGCCGAGCAGTTGGGCTACCCGCCTGTGGCCGGCATGTTGCCGGTCGAGCAATTCATGCGCGAGTACTTCCGCCACACCAGCGCGGTGAGCCATATCGTGGGCCGGGTAGTTGAATCGGCACAGGTTCGCGAGCAGGTTGCCCGGCTGGCTACCGCCGTGTTCGGACATCGGGTCGAAGGGGGCGTTCGCGTGGGGCCGGCCGGGTTGATGGTCAGCCGCGATAACCTGAAAAAAATCCCCGGCGACTTGACCGAGATCATGCGTCTGGTCAACCTGGCCAATCTCTACGACAAGCCGATCGCCCCCGGCGTCTGGGAGTCGATTCGTCGCCACGTGGCCCGGCTGCCGAGCGAGGCGTCGGGCGAGGCTTGTCGCCGTTTTCTTGCTCTTTTGGATCATCCCGGCCGCCTGAGCCAGTTGCTACGCGATTTGCACGAGGCGGGCATCTTGGGACGTTTCTTGCCCGATTTCGAGCACGCCCGGGGATTGCTGCAATTCAACCAATATCACAAATACACGGTCGACGAGCATTGCCTGTGGGCGTTGGAGTTTGCCACCGATTTAACGGGCGACGACGGTCCTTTAGGCAACGTATATCGCGACATTTCTACCAAGCGCATACTGCACCTGGCCCTGCTGCTTCACGACTTAGGCAAGGGCTACCTGCGCGATCATCGCGAGATGGGCCAGGAGCTTGCCGCAAAGGCGGCCGAACGTTTCCACTTGCCGAAACACGAAGCGGAAGTCGTCGGGTTTCTGGTTCGTCACCACGAACTGATGAACCACCTGGCCTTCCGCCGCGACACAAGCGACGAACGGTTGATCGTGGAGTTCGCTGTAAAGGTCGGCTCGCCCGAGGTGTTGCGGATGCTCTATGTGATGACGGCTGCCGATTTGGGTGCCGTGGGGCCCGACGTGTGGGACGATTGGAAGGCGGAGATTCTCACGGACCTTTACCGTCGGGCGATGCATCATTTGTCCGACGAGGCGCCTGCGCCATTGGCCAACGTGTTGGCCCGGCGAAGAACGGCCGTGGCCGAGCAACTTGGCAGCCAGGCCATTGAACGCTGGTTTCGGCGCCAGTTGCAGGAGCTTCCCTCGGGTTATCTCAACACGACGTCGCCTGAGGAGATTGCTGCCGATTTGCGAATGCTCAAAGCCCTGCCGCGCGATCGCGTACACAGCGAGGCTAGCTATGCTCCGGAGACCGGCACGGTAGAAATCACGGTGGCCGCGGCCGAATCGATCACCCCGGGCGTGTTCCACAAGTTGACCGGCGCACTTACGAGCCGGCGGTTGCAGATCCGTTCGGCGCAGATCAATACCTTGGCCGACGGTTTGGTGCTCGACCGCTTTTCGGTGTTCGACCCCGATTTTACGGGTCACTCGCCCGACGACCGCCTGGAAGACATCCGCGATGCGCTCGTTCGGTCGTTAACGGTCGACGCCCAGCGACAGCCGTCGTTTCGCCGCACGTGGCAAACGGGCGGGACGGCGACGCCTTTGCCGGTGGAGTCCAATGCTCATGTCCGCATCGACAACACGACCTCGCGGCATTACACGATTCTCGACATCTTCGCCGCCGATCGCCCAGGCCTTCTCTATCAGGTTTCCCGAACCTTGTTCGAGTTGGACCTCTCGATCGCTCGAGCGAAGATCGGCACGTATGCCGACCAAGTGGTCGACGTGTTCTACGTGACCGACGGACGCCGCGAGCAGAAGATTCTCGACGAAAAACGGTTGGAAGAAATTCGCCGCCGATTGATCGACGTGGTAAGTGGTGGATAGAAAAGACGGCAAGCGGCCTTTCTGCCGGCTCAAAAAATCAGGGTGCCTGGGTTCAAGCGAAGCCATGCCCAGGCACCCTGTCTTTCTAACTCGGTATGAATTCGGCGGCCGTGGCCAGCGGTTCTAACGTCGGAAGAAGCCGCTTATCGACCGTCCTAGGCCGGCGTTGACCGGATTGCCGATCTGCTGGAATCCGGAGGTTCCGGAGAAGTTTTCCAAAAACTGATTGCCGTTTTGTCCCACTGGTTGATATCCCTGCCGCGGCGTTCTTCCGCCAGGACCCTGTGGGAAGCGGGATTGATAGGGATCGCGGAACCGATACGATCGGTGGTCGCGAGTGCGCGGGTCGAGATTGCCGTCGTCATCGTTGGTCGGCGGGGTGAACGTGGTACCATCGTCATCGCTGTCGTCGTCGCCGGAGTCGGGATCGCCCGAATCGTCGCCCGAATCGGCCGAAGCATATAAAGCGAGAATCGCGTCGATATCGCTTTCTCCCAGGCTGGTGAACATCTGGTCGGCCGAAACGCTTTCGGCCATCACCGAATCGACGGCGTCGCTATGGTCCAACCCGAGGGCGTGTCCAAGCTCGTGGACGGCCACGTACAACAGGTCGTAGGCGGCGTCGGCCAGATCGTTGCCGATTTCCCAAACTTCGTCGATGTCGAATTGGACGTCGCCGGCGATTGGTTCCGGATTGACGTCGTCAGGGTAATAGGCTTGGGCAAGAATACTGCCTGCGCCGTCGATTTCGACGAATTCAATATCGATCGAGTCGGCCTGATCGGGCAACGCCGTTTCGGTGAACGTGATGTCGGCCCACCTCGGCCCAGGCGGCCAATGCCGTTTCTAGTGCCGCCTCGACCTCTGCCTGATCCAGGTCATCGGGCACATCTCCGATGTAATACGTAAGCGACGCGCTACCTTCGCCGGCTCCGTCCCAGCCTTCGCTGACCACCGACAAGCACAGTCGGCATTCGAGTGGTTCGAATCGCAGTCGGTTTCCGGTCCTACTTTTGCAGTTCGTTTTTCACCTCGCGTCTTGAGGTTATGGGTGGCCGCAACGTCCTTTGCTGTAACCCCTAGGCGTTTGATTGTTCGGTTGAAACAGATTGTCACAAGAGGCATTGGACGTATGCAAAGCACATTCGGACGGATACGCACGGCAGACACCGGCAAGACACGGTTCTCCGCAGGGAAAACTGGCGTGCGAGACGGCAATGGCCAAAGACTTTATTCGGATTTGGTTAATTCTCCTGGTTCCCAAGCGCTGAAGGTTGTGAAAAATCGGGACGGGCACCCTCGCGGGAGAGGTATTCGTCGGGTCTTCGTTGCAACTGGCCGGGAGCCAGTCCCGATTTTTCACAGCCTCAGTGCCTGCAAACCCACCGCCACGAAGCTTCGCTTCCTCAGGTGGTCGAACTTGTGGTAACCCGTGCAAATCGTTTGACGTTTGTCTGTGCTCACGGCTAGAATCCAGCGGATTCCCCAGATGGGTTTCCCCAGACGTGGCGTGTTGTGGAAAAGGCTTTCCGAGGATTTTGGGGTGATTGGAATGGCGCTGTCAATTCGCGATCGTGTCTTCGGCTGTGTCGTTGGCGGGGCACTTGGTGATGCTCTGGGCGGTCCCTACGAAGGACGCCGTGGGCCGATTCGCGTTGTGCATGATCTAGGCCGTTCGATTTCCGACGACACCCAACTGACGCTTGCCACTTTGGAGTCGGTGATCGAAACGGGCACAGTTTCACCGGAACACATTGCGGCCCGGTTTCTTGCGTGGTTTCAGGCCGAGCGGATCACCGGAATTGGCGGCAGCACATTCAAAGCACTTCGCGATCTCGAAGCGGGTGCCCATTGGGCGTTGGCTGGAGCCAAGGGGGAAATGGCGGCCGGCAACGGGGCGGCGATGCGAGTTGCTCCGCTGGCTTTTCTGCTCGACCCTGCTTCGCCGGATGATTGCCGAACATTGCGCGACGTATGCCGAATTACCCACCACAGCGACGAAGCCTACCTCGGTGGGTTGGCCGTGGTGTGGGCGGTGCGGTTGGTTGCCTTCTCGCCCGGATTCGACGTGACGCATTTGCTGCACGAGGTAGCCACCCGGTTGCCCGACTCGCGGGTGCGCGATCGAATGCGCGAGATTGCTGCGCTATCGGCCGACGTGTCGATGTTCGACGTGGGCGCGCGATTTGGCTGCTCGGGTTACGTAGTCGATTCCGTGCCGTTGGCTCTACGTGCCGCAGAGTTGGTTGCCCAAGCCACGTTGTTGGACGTTGTGGACGCGGCCATTGAGCCGGGCGGCGACACAGACACCATTGCGGCCATCGCCGGACAAATCGCCGGCGCCTATGGGGGCACGTCCACGGTGCCGCAACCGATGGTGGAGAACCTTCGGAATGCCGAGGAGATTGCCGACATTGCTCGGAGGTTTGCTGATAGGGTTGCGGACGCTGGGTGAGGCGAGCTGGGGGGCCAAGCCATGCCCAAGCTCGTCGTGGGCATGATTCGCCGGGGGGAAAAGCAGCATGGCCACGCAAGCGTGGCCATGGCACCCTTTATGTTTACCAGAAAGAGAACTAATCCTCTTCTTCTTCCAGCTTGGCCTGGGCGATGATCTCTTGCTGGACGTTCGGCGGCACCACGTCGTAGTGGCTGAACTCCAGGGTGTAGCTGCCGCGGCCGCCGGTGATGCTTGAAAGGCTGCGGGCGTAGGTCATGACCTCGGCCAGGGGCACTTCAGCCAGTACGGTTTGCAGGTCGCCGCCGGCAGAGTCCATACTCAGCACCCGACCTCGGCGACTCGACATGTCGCTGCTGATATCGCCGACGTTGCCGCTGGGCACGGTGATTTCGATTTTCACAATCGGTTCCAGCAACGACGGCTTGGCCTCGCGAAACACATTGCGGAATGCCATGGAAGCCGCCGTCTTAAAGGCCGTTTCGTTACTGTCGACCGGGTGGTCTTTGCCGAAGTGGACTTCCACGATCACGTTCTGGACCTGGTAACCGGCGATCACGCCCTGGACCATCCGTTCCTTGAACCCCTTTTCCACGGCCGGCATGAAGTTGCTGGGAATTGTTCCGCCCACGATCGAGTCGATCCAGATGAAGTTGCTTTCCGGGAAAAAGTGATACTCCTTCATCGAGGCGAAGCGTGCCTTGGTGCAGTATTCTTCCGGATCGATGTCTTTGGGGAAGGGGAACATGCGAATGTGGACTTCGGCGAACTGGCCGCTACCGCCCGACTGCTTCTTGTGCCGGTACATGCCCTCGGCGTTTGCCTGGATGGTTTCCTTGTAGGGAATCTTCGGCGGCTTGGTGTCGACTTCCACCTTATCGCGACGCTTGAGCCGCTCCTGGATGATTTGCAGGTGCAACTCGCTCATGCCCGTGATAACCGTTTCCTTGGTCTGGGCGTCGAGGTCACGGTGGAAGGTGGGGTCTTCTTCGACGATCTTTTGCAGTGCCCCGGAGAGCTTGGTTTGGTCGCCACGACTTTTGGGCGTCACGGCCAAGCCGACCATCGGCTTGGGGAAGACGATCGGCGGCATGGTGCATTCGCCCAGCGTGGTGCCCGTGTGGAGTTCTTCCATTTTGGCTACCGCGATAATGGCGCCGGGCCCCACGGCTTCGACCGGTTCGGTGTTGTCGGCTTGCATGTGCAGCAATTGGCTCAATTTCAAACCCTTCCGCATGCCGACTACCGGCACCGTGGCATCTTTGTGGAGTGAGCCGGAGTAGACGCGGATGAAGGAAAGCTTCTGCACGAAGGGGTCGACGCGGGTTTTGAAAACCTGGGCGACCAGCGGACCGGATTCGTCGGCTGCGATCTCGATTTCTTCGCCTCCGGCATTCTTGACCGTACGTTTTACGGCGGTCGGCGGCAGGGCGCACATTGTCAGGGCGTCGAGCAACTCGGGCACACCGACGCCCGTCTTGCCCGAGCAGCAGACGATCGGGATAAGCGTTCCCTCGGCCACCGCTTGGACGATCAGCCGGGAGAGTTCTTCCGCGGTGGGCTCTTGGCCTTCGAAGTACCGTTCCATCACTTCCTCGTCGACCTCGATGATCGACTCCAGGAGCGATTCGCTGATTTCACTGGGATCGACCAGGGCTCCGTCGGTGTCGTCGGGCACCTTCAGCGTGCTGGCCACCCCGCGGAAGTCGGCGCCTTGGCCCAACGGGACATTCAGCAGGACGCAGGCGTTGCCGAACATCTCCTGGATGGTGGCGATCAACGCGGCGAATTCGATGTTGTCGGAGTCCATCTTGTTGACGATGATCATTCGTCCGCAGCCGGCCTTTTCGGCCTCGGTGAAGACCCGCCGTGTGTTGACCTCGATACCCGACTGGGCGTTGATCACCACAGCCACGGTATCGATTCCCCGCATGACACCGATGGCCTGACCGATGAAATCGGGATAGCCGGGCGTGTCGAACATGTGGAAGTGCTTACCGGCGTGGTCGAAGTGGACGGCGGTCGACTCGATGGAGTACTTGTGGGTTTTTTCCTCGTCGTCGAAATCGCAGATGCTCGTCCCGTCGTCGACACTGGCCTGCCGGTTGATCGTCCCGGTGGAAGTCAATATTTTGTCGACCAGCGTGGTCTTGCCCGAGGAACCATGCCCACACAGGGCGACGTTGCGAATGTCTTCGACTTTGTACTTCGCCATCGAATATTCCCTTCAAAAGTGTCTGGATTGGACCAGTTGGATTTTCCACTTGGCTTGGCCAACCACATAAGCCATTCGAGGTGTGGTTAATTGGCCATTCGCTTGACTCCGTCTTCGAGATATTGAGGATCGACCGACAAATAACTTGCCGATTCGCCGGGCCGTGCTTCGCACCGGCCCTCGGGTTTTGTTTTCGCAAACGGTAAGTTGTTTTTCGGACCGTCCTTAATCAGCCTTGCATATTGAATGAACGGAGGGCAACCATCGGGAGCCCCGCTTCAAGGCTTTCGGCCTTAGCCGACCGTTCAATGAATATGAAACATCAATAGTCAGCAGGCCCACCTTCTATCCGTTTCGTCTGTGTCCCTGTGGTTCCTGCATCGCTTTTTTCACACGCTGCAGTGAGTGCTTCTGGGAGTGTTAATGTTTCTTCGTATAATGCCCGACCGATGATGCAGCCGGCCATGGGGATGGCCGCCAAGCGGGCGACATCGTCTCGGGTGGTCACGCCGCCGGAAGCGACCACCGGCATATCGACGGCGGCCTGCATCTCGGCCATCGCCGCCGTGTTGGGACCCTGCATCATGCCGTCGGTGGCGATGTCAGTGTAGACGATTGCCGCCAGCGGTTCGGCCGAAAACTGTTGGGCGAGGTCCACGGCGTCGACATCACTGGTCTGCAGCCATCCTTCGGTGGCCACACGACCATCGCGAGCGTCGATTCCCAGCACCATTCGGCCGGGGAACTTGTGACACATCTGCCGGAACCACTCGGGTTGCTGGATGGCCAGGGTGCCGACCACCAACCGCGACAGTCCGACGTCGAGCAGTTCGCGGATCGTCGCTTCGTCGCGAATCCCCCCGCCCAACTCACAGGGGATTCCGGTAGCCTCGACAATTGCTCGAACGCTGGACAGATTAGTCGGCCGGCCGTCGCGGGCGCCGTCGAGGTCGACCAAGTGTAGATGTTCCGCTCCCAACTTGACCCAATGTCGGGCCATGGCGGCCGGGTCTTCACCAAAAACGGTCTCGCGTTGATAATCTCCCTGCCGAAGGCGTACGCACTTGCCCCCCCGCAGATCGATGGCTGGCCAGACTTCCACCCTGATTAGACTCCCTTAACAACCGCTGAACAAAGCAGAAAACGCGTAATATGACACACATTTGCCCCGGCTGCAAGGTGGCGGGGGGCGAGGACTGCGTCGCGTGAACGTCTGTTGTGGTGACGTGAAGTAGGTTGATCGTGATGACGGTTCGGGTTTGCAAACTGGCGCGAAGCTACCGTCCGTTGCGATGTAGATTCGTGGAGGGGTAGTTTGTCTTGCAGTCAACCTGTCCTGCGATAGAATGGGCCTAGTTTCTCTGGAGTGTTGTCTTCCGCTCTTGAGGGTAACGTTGGGCGACTGGCGGTGTCAGAGGTGAACCTTGAAGGCGTACGGCGTATTCGCTGGTGGGGGAGTCAAGGGTGCGGCGCTCGCCGGCTGCTTGGCGGCTGCGGAGAGCATGGGCGTTGAGTTCGAGGGTTTCGGGGGGACTTCGGCCGGGGCCATGGTCGCTGCTTTGGCCGCCGCCGGGTACGGTGGTTATGAGATAGGGGACCTGCTCAAGGGACCGGCTTCCCCGGCGTCGCTTTTTCCCGAGGGCGGTCGCGAACTTCGGGAGTTGCGGACAGATTTCGCACGCCTCACCAAGTTCTTTGAGAACCCAAGTGTCTGGGGTGCGTTCGACCTGTTCTGGCTGTATGGTAAGGCGAAGCGGCGGTATGCAAGGGTAATTCGGACGCTTGGGCTTCATAACGGAGACCAACTCCGTGCCGTCATGCGTCGGCTGTTGAGTGCCAAGAGTCTCGGAAAAAGTCCGGTAACAGTGGGGCAAGGCCAAGGCAATCCAACCTTCGGGCAATTCGCTGCCGACGGGGGAAAGCTCCTGAAGATCGTTGCGTCCGACACGCGACGCCATTGTGCCCTCGTGTACTCGGACGACGCCGATACCCGGGATACGCTGGTGATCGAGGCCGTTCGGGCTTCGGCGGGTTATCCTTTCGTCTTCCAGCCCTTGGAACTGCCGGACGGCGGTCGGCTGGTCGACGGCGGGCTTGCCAGCAATCTGCCGAGCTTTCTATTTGCAGAAGAGCGAATGGTTCGGCCCTATCCGGTGCTGGCCTTCGATCTCGATACGGAACCTGCCGAGACGTTTGGGGATTATGGGCTGATCGATTATCTAAAGGACCTGATGGGCACCGCGCTGGAGGCGAGCGATCAACTTTTCGTAGGCACGATCCCGGGGGTCTCGCGGATTCCGGTTCCCATCTCGCGGGAGATTTCCACGTTCAAGATCGATCTGAAACCCAAGGACGTCGAGGACCTCTTCAACGCCGGGCATAGGGCAACAACCGAGTTTCTCAATGGTTTCGAGCCGTTGCAAATCGCCCAAAAGGCCGCCGATGAGATTCAGAAGCAACTGCAGGTGCAATACGGCAATCCCAAACTGTTCGAACCGCCATTGGCGGCATTGAAAATGATGATGGAAGACCGAACCAATGCCTGCGACGTTCGTACCCATATTATGGTCCCCACGGGGCGTCCCTGCGGCTCGCGAATTGTGTTGTATGGCTTTGGTTTCCGCGACGATGATGCGGACCGCGCGCTGGAACTGCGTGAATTCGCTGGATGTAGCGGTGAAGCGAATCGGCAGTGGCAGCCTATTGCCGCTGATCTTGAGCAGGCCAGAATCGATTTCAGGGAGTGGGAAATGACCGAGGAGCAACAGGCCCGCGTTCCGCCTGATCGAAAGTCGATGATCAGTACTCCGGTCTTCGCTTCCCCGTTTATTGGGGGGGGTGGTTCCAGGGAAAGGCCGGTTCGGGCGATTCTCTCGGTTGATTCGTCGACGCCCCTGGCCGATACTGGTTGGGTAGAAGGGGGGCGACTTGCTCTTGAGTCGCGGGATAGAATTACAGAGTGGGCGGATGTTATCGCCCGCCTCATCAGCTAATTTGGAGCAAACCCATGTTACCGAGCGGATTTCGACCCAGCGCCGAGGATCTTCGACTCCGCGAAGTCAAGAAGGGGTTGTTCGTGGTGACGAACGCCTACGGGGGCAAGTACGACTTCTTCGCGCCCTCTTCGCTTGAACAAAAACCCCTTCGCGCGAAGAAATCCGGGGAAGATACCTCGTTCGGCAGCGCCAGGAATGCCAGCGACCAATAGCGCAAAGCGTTACGGTTTTTTCGCCTCTTCTGCCGGTTCGCTTTGCTGCGTTTCATCCCGCGCCTGATCAAATGCTTTGCCGAATTCCATGAAGCACTCGGTGGCCATTCCGACCAGCGTCTGGTAGACGAGGTTCGGGTTGCGCTGGAAGGCGACGGTAGGAATCTTGCGGATCTCGGTGGCGTGTTGCCACACGGCAACCGGCGACGACTTGTCGTGCGGGCATCTTACCTCGGCCGCGAGCACCACGGCGATCACAGGCTTGCCGTCTTCTTTTCCCTGTTGGCCCAGCAACTTCATCCGCATTACGGCTCCACCTTTGACCTGTTCGAGCTTCAATCGCTGCACAAAGGTTCGCTCGGCCAGATAGTCGATTCGCTTCTGTACGCGAGCCTTTTCGGGGATGTCGGGCAATTCCGGGTGGATTTGAATCTTCGTGATCCCGCCCAGCAATGCCAGTCGCTCGGCTTCGGTCAAAACCGGTTCCGGCGGCTCGCTGGCTGTCGTCGATGGCTCGGCTGCCGGCGGCGCGAGGTTTTCTTCAGGCGTGGAAGCCGAAGAATCTGTCGGCATGGTCTGTTCGGCGGAAGAGGGTTCGTCGCCTTCTTTGCCCGAGGTGTCGGACGTGGGCGGCGAGGTTGGTTCGCGGCCGTCATCTGGCGACGGTTGCTGTTGGCCGTCGTTCGGGGTCTTCGGAGCAGGGTCTACTGGGGCGGGCGGTGTAACGGGTGCTGGTTGCGGCGGTTGCTCGGGTGATGGCTGGCGGGGAGGCGTCGGAGGGGCAGACGACGCGGGCGACGGAATCGTCGGTCGCGGTGCAACGGCCACGTCGGCCGACGAGGGACCACTCAGCACGACCGCCAGGACGATTCCGCTGAGGGCAACGATCGACGCAGCCACGGCAACCCAGAAAACGGGCGAATGAAGCAGCGTGTCGTTGTTCCCACGTTTTTCTGGGGGGCGAAGTATCGTGTCCGCACCGGCTTCAACCTCGGACGAAGCGAGGGGATCGCCCGACGAGCCGTCGACCAACGTGTCGTCGGCCAGCAGGTCGCTGTCAGTCAAGGAAGCGAGTGGATCGGGCTTCGCTGCCAGTTCGTCGAGTTGCTCGGCCACCGGGATATCGACCTTCGTCTTCGCGACGGCCTTCGGAGTTGATGCCTGCGATTTGCTTTCCGGACGCGGCTTGTCGGCCGGTCGACGCTCCTTCACGGTCGGTGCCGGCGCCTCTTCTGCTGGGGGCTCGGTCGGTTTGCCGTCGTCTAAGGGGGCCAGTTGGATGTCGGTATCGTCGCCCGACGATGTGCTGGCTTGCGGTTGCGGCGACTTGCGTTCGCGCGAGCGGCGGGCCGCTTCGGCCAACATGGCCATTCGCGAGCTGCCCGAGCCCGAGCCGGCAGAAAGCCACTCGTTGAGCACTTCCACAACTTCTGGGGCCGTTTGGTAGCGGTGTTCCGGCTTCTTGGCAGTCATCTTGTCGATGATATCCACCAGATCATGAGGCACGTCGGGCCGGCTCTCGGTAATCGGTTCCGGCGACTTACGCTGGTGGGCCAATAAGCGTTGGGCGATCGTTCCCTTGGGAAACGGAGGATGGCCGGTCAACAGGAAATACAGGGTGTGGCCCAAGCTGTAGATGTCTGCCCGGGCGTCGACCTGGTGACTGTCGATCGCCTGCTCGGGTGCCAAGTAGTCGGCCGTTCCCAAGACCGATTCGCCATGTTCATCGGACAACGACGCCTGCGCGGCCGGATCGCTGAAGAAGCGTGCCAAGCCCAGGTCGAGCAGTTTGACGACCCCGCTCTTGTCGACCAGCAGGTTGGCCGGTTTCACATCGCGGTGGACCATACCGGCTTGATGGGCATGGGCCAGGCCTTCGGCGGCTTGGCGAATGAAGTCGGCTGCCCGACGGTACTCCAGAACGCCTTCGTCCTGCACCAGATGTTGAAGGTCTTGCCCTTCGACGTATTCCATCACCAGATAGTGGATGGTGGTTTTGCCCTGGGCAGACTTATTGACGTCGTAAGCGCGGACGATGTTGGGGTGATCCAGCGCGGCCACGGCCCGGGCTTCGCAATAAAAACGTTCCAGCAGCGAGGTGCCATCGTTTTGCCGCTGAGCGGGCAACACCTTGACCGCGCAGCGCCGATGAAGCATTTGATGTTCGGCAAGAAACACGGTGGCCATTCCGCCTTTGCCCAACGGCTGCAAGATGCGATAGGGGCCGAGAAAGAAACCGCGATGCCGTCCGGTCAATAGATGGTCGGCCTGCCATCGCGTAAGGATCTTGCGCTGGACAAGGCTGTCGGCCAGTTCACGTGAACTGTCCGTCGAGGGCTCCGACTGTTTCAGGTCGTTCAACAGATCGGGCAATTGGTCTTCCGGCACCAGACCGCTACGCTCAAGAAGCCGCAGAAACGATTCCTTGGAAGGTTCCGCTGCCATCGCGCGTGCCCAGAATACCAGTGGGATCGAAGGGAAAAACGAGACCCATACGCCAGCCCTATTGTAGACAGGCTCTACGACGTTGCCTAGTCAATAGTACAGCGCATTTGGGGGGATTTCACCGGCCAGCCGATTGGGGCGCCTTTGCGGGAAATACCTCGATCACAGCTTGGCGAAGTTCTTCAGCACCTTAAGCCCGTCTTTTTGACTTTTCTCCGGGTGGAACTGGGTAGCGAAGAGGTTGTCGCGCCAAATGGCGGCACAGAACGGCTCGGGATAGTCGGCCGTAATGGCCACGACGGCCTCATCTTTGGGAACCACAAAATAGGAGTGGACAAAGTAGAAGTAGGTACCCTCCTCGATGCCCTCGAAAATGGGCGGCTTGTGGGGAAATTTAACCTGATTCCAGCCCATGTGGGGCACGGAGTATTCTGGTGGCAACTCGAAGCGAATCACGTCGCCCGCCAACACCCCGAGGCCCTCGTGTACGCCGTTTTCATAGCTAGTTTCGAACAGCAGTTGGAGCCCGAGGCAGATACCCAAAAAGGGTTTGCCGGAGTCGATCGCCGCGAGTACCGGCTCGACCAGGTCTCGACGCCGCAACTCGGCCATTGCGTCTTCGAAGGCGCCCACGCCGGGCAAAACGACCTTCGACGCCTCGGCCAGCCGATTCGGATCGTTGGTAATGACGGCCTCGTGGCCGACCTTTTCAAAGCCCTTCTGCACACTGCGAAGGTTGCCCATGCCGTAGTCGATGATGTGGATCATGGGGGAAAAGTTGGGATTTATGATTTGGGATTGATGATTTCTGATTGGGAGGCGTCGCTTTGGGATCTGGAGATTTCCCCTAAGCGTGTCGCTTCAGCGACCATGGACCTGCCATGGGCGCAACACTCGCCGAAGACCCCAAAACTTCCAGTATCCTTCAGGGGGGACAGCTCCGCAAGGCCGGTGGTTCGCCGAAGGACGCTCCACCCACGGAGGTGGCAGGACCGCCCCAAGAAGGCCCAACGCCGCAAGCAGAGAAATAACCTAGAGTTGTGGAAACAAAACCCTGTCTTCCCGGGGGAGCCTGCGGACATGCCGCTGTTCGAAACCGCAACCGATGTCGCCAGGGGGGCCGAGCTGCTGCGCCGGCGACCCTACGGCGTGATCGAGATGATCGACGGCCGCCTGCGCCGCGTCGTGTTGCGTCCCTACCCCAAGATCATCTCGGCTCCGGAAATCGCCCTGTTCGGCGAGTGGTTTCACCGCCATCGCTCGGGCGACCGTTTGTGGCTTTACTACAACCAACCACGGCGATTCCCCAATTTTCTTGTCCTGAAATACGTGGTCTCGACGCGGAACACGGGCTACCGCTCACTCGCCCGGGCGTTGGCCGTGCTCGACGAGATCGCTCGCCTGAAGGGTGCCGACGCCCTGTTGTGCGACGTGGGCAACTGGCGGATTTCTACCAAGCTGATCGGTCGCTGGGGTTGGGTGCCCCATTGCCCGTCGCGCTGGCATCGCCACTACATCAAACGGCTTCAGCCCGAGCAGCACCAAAGCCGCGAAGACCACTGGCGCAACGTATTGGCGGATGAGTTGGCCGCGGTTTCGGTCGACTAGCGGGATGCCATGTCCGACGCGAAAGGAATGACCAAGCATGGTCATCTGACGGTGTGAGACAGGTGACGGTGGCTTGGTGATTAGCACTTCCTTGGTCTTTGAGGCTCTCCTCGCGAAACATGTTCACGCAAGCGTGGGCACGGCACCCGGCTTCTCAGAACCTGTTGGAATCGATCGATTCACCGTCGGCCCGATTGCCGAGATACGAGTGGGTCTCGAGATCGATCGTATAGCTGATCGACCGCACGGAGCTGTCGCAGAAAACCATGTTAAACCCACTAGCGTGGGCACTGCCGAAGTTAAAGTACGACGCCGCGCCCGCCTTGTCCTGCCGTGGGGTGTAGGCAATCTCGTTGCGCGTGTGACATAGGACATCGCGATCGTCGCCAACATACATCGACTCGTTGTCGCATTGTTCGACGCCGTCGGCGTAATGGTCGGGATCCATGTATTTTTCGCCTACCATGTACGTATAGGTCGTGCCGTCACGGATTTTGGCGATAGGTACTTCGCTTCGCTGATAACAGATGCCGTTATGCTCATAGGAAACCGGGTCGCGCCAGGCAAACGTTTCGGCGGCGGCTAGCGTAGACGGTCCACCGCCGGTTCCAACGGAAAACGTACGGGTTCCGGCGTTGGCGCAATAGTCGGCCCTTGCCGCGGTGGATGCTTGGTCCTGGTTGTACGCCCAGGTGAGTCCGCTGGGGCCCTCGGCGAATGCCGTCGAGGCTCGTCGCGTGGGACAGTTCAGCGCGGCCACCGGGGTCATTGCGAGTTGTTTGGCGCGTTCCTTCTGCGTGGCGGTAACCTCGTCGGGGTCACCGTCGCCCGGCAAATCGTAAATCGCCATCTGTTCGATGTAGGGAAGAATGCAGTAGACCCATCCGCCGGGTTGGCTTTTGCCGAAACCGCGGTCGGCATCGCCCACCCAGCGCACACTCCAACCGCCGGTGGGAAAGTAGCCGTGTTGGTCGTGGTGCGTGAGGAACGCCAGGCCGATCTGCTTGAGATTGTTCGAGCACTGCATACGCCGGGCCGCCTCGCGGGCCGATTGGACCGCCGGCAACAGCAGCGCGATCAGGATCCCGATGATCGCGATCACCACGAGCAGTTCAACCAACGTGAAGGCCCGGTTGTTGCGGTTTTTCATCGTACACCTCCGCAATTCGTCCACGACTTGAACGCACGGTAATTTCCCGTACCGTTGAGAAAAGGCCTCCTCCTTATTTTGTTCTACTTGAGAACACTGGGGAAGGCAATATTTCCGTTGACTTGTTTATATATTTCCATCATTTGGGAAATAATATACTTAACGAAGACGGAATGGTGTGGCCCGAACGAGTGAGTCAAGACGGCGGGTGGATGGGCTCTCGGAACGCGGCTGGCCGCCGGTTAACGCAGCGCCGTTCGAATAAACTGCCAGATGCCCAACAGAACGCCGAGCACCAGCATGCAGAAGGCCACGACCATGGGAATCAGCCAGCCCATGGCGAACATCGGCCGGGCCCAGTCCCACAGCGGGTGCCAGGCAATGATGGCCACGAGCGAGGCCAAGCACAAAAAGGGGCCGTAGGGAATCTCCGTGTCGCGGAAGAGGATCACCTGCAAGATTCCTACCGCCAGTCCGGCAAATGGGGCCACAAAGAACACAATCAAACACGCCTGCCAACCGAGGAAAGCGCCGATCATGGCCATCAGCGTGACGTCGCCGAATCCCATCGCTTCGCGCTTTAGCGCCGCGCTGCCGATGATACGTACTACCCAAACGATGCCTGCGCTACCGATCATGCCCACCAACCCGCTGAGCAGGCCGTGCCAGCCGGGCCCGCCGGCATACCACACGCCGGCCACCACGGCCGTACCCACCGCGCCCATGGCAAGAATTCCATACGTGACGCGCTCGCGGACCAAAATGGCCACGAAATAGGCCAACGCCTTCCGCCATCCACGACGCGTGTACCACAGCCGCGGCAACAGGGCGAAGCACCACAGCCACCAGCACCCCAGGCCGATCGCCAGCGAGGCTCCATGCGGAAATCCGGCAAGCCATTCGGGCGACAGATTGGCTGCTGTCAGGTGCATGAAGCCCAACGCCGGGGCCCCGTTGGGTAAAAAGTAAAAGTCGGGCAGTAGTGAGCAGTAATGCCCTAGCCACCAGGGGACGGCCGTGACCACTGCCAGGCCCAGCAACGTGCCGGGTAGGGTAATCGTGTCGGGGATTACCTTTTCGTCGACGTCGATCATCGACGCGGCCAGCATCAACACGATCAACAGCAGGTGGCCGGCGAATTGGGCGTGCAGGACGCGTTGGAGGTTGGCCCCGATGTTGCCGGCCAATTCGGGTGGGTAAAGTCCCAATTGGCCGATTTCCCACCAATATAAGACGGCCAACCCAACGCCCAGCAGCAGTTCCAGCAGCATCGGTCGGATCCAGAAGCCCGTGCCGTGGACACCGCTTTCTCGCCGCAAGCCAAGCCAGCCGACAACCGGCAGTCGATCGAACCACTTTCGCGGTGGCGCCTTCATGTCGGGTGTCATCCAAGGGCTGAGCGGTCGTTTTTGAAGGCTCAACCCATAGATGGCCCAATTAATCGCACTGCCCAAGCACACGCCCAGCAGGAAAAGCAGGCCCATGCGAGCGTCCATGGGCAGGGCGATTAAGGCATTCACTCGCGATTCTCCTGTTGATGCCAAGCGACGATCTCGGCCGCAATGGCCTCGGGCGTGCGGGCGTCGGTGACGATCTCCCGTTGCGCCGTCTCTCGGTAGATCGGCTCGCGCCGTGTGAGCAGTTCGATAATCTCCTGCAAGCCGCCCTGATTAGTGAGATTCGGCCGGCGGTCGGCCGTGGTGGCGTCGCCCGTTATTCGGGCGTGGATCGTCTCGGGCGAAGCCCTCAGCCAGATGACTTTCCCTCCGTCGCGCATCGCCCGACGACTTTCCTCTCGCATCGGTGCGCCTCCGCCGGTAGCCAACACCAGCCGGTCACGGCGGCACAGATCGGCGATCACTTGTGCCTCCAGGTCGCGAAAGGCCGGCTCGCCGTCGTTGGCGAAGATTTCGGCAATGCTCTTGCCGGCCCGACGCTCGATTTCCACGTCGGCATCGACCCAGTCCCAGCCGAACTGTTCGGCCAGAAGTTGGGCGATGGTCGTTTTGCCGGTGGCACGATAGCCGATCAGGGTGAGGAGCATGGAGAAGGAGTTTGGGGATAGGAGTTGGGAGTTTCGAGGGTGGAAAGCAGAAGTTGGACGTCAGACGTGGGGGACAATTTCCAAGCCCACCGGTCGCAACCGGTGGGTCGAGCCGCCAAATCTCACCACTTCAATACCGAGCGGCGGCGGTTGCCTTTTTCACCACGGCACGCATCAGATCGGCGGGGCCTTCCTTGCCGGTGAACAACTCGAATTGAAGGCACGCCTGGCGGACGAACATGTCGACGCCGGTAACCACCGTGCAGTTGCGGCTTTGGGCGTCTTTCACTAAGAGCGTATGTTCCGGATTGTAGACCGCATCCAACACGACCATCGAGGGGCGCAGGTGGTGTTTGTCGTAGGGTGTTTCGTCGACATTCGGGTGCATGCCTACCGGCGTGCAGTTGATCAGCACGTCGGCATTTACCGTATGACGCGCGGCCCACTCGACGGCCCGGCATTCAAACGTCTTGGCCACGTCGTTGGCATTACGGGCGACGCCGTCGGTAATAACCACTTGGGCCCCACGACGGATCAGGCCATACGCAACGGCTTTTCCCACACCGCCGGCCCCGAGGACCAGGGCCATCTTGTTGGCCAAGGGCTGTTCCGTGTCTTGCGGGATATCCATGACCGATTGGAGACTGCTCATGGCCGCCCGATAGTCGGTGTTGTAGCCGATGCGCTGATCCCCTTCGAAAATCACCGTATTCGCGGCACCGATTCCGCGCACGGCGCCGTCGGCCTGGGTGAGTTTGGCGAGTACCGTTTCCTTGTGGGGAATCGTTACGCTCAGTCCCCGAATGCCCAATTCTTGCGCATCGTCGATGAATCCCGCGAGGTCTTCTCGCGGCACCCGCAAGGGGACGTATACCTTGTTGAGTCCCAGTTCGGCGAAGGCCGTGTTGTGGATCAAGGGGCTCAAGGTGTGTCCGATGGGATCGGCCACTACGCCGTAGACCTCGGTCTCGCTGTTGATTTGATCGTAACGGTAGATGTCGGTCATTTGCTCGAAGCTGAGTTGACCGGGAGCCAACGCCCGCTCGTGATGGAAGGTGGCGAAGCTGAACGGGGCCCCGAATCGCCCGGCGAGCACCCGGCTGACCACCCCGATATCGCCCATGCACAGTCCGACGGTAGGTGTGCTGGCATCGCGGACCAGCCGCAGCATCCGCAGGTTGTCGCGCGGATGGTTGGCCATCGTGCAGACCTTGACGATGTCGGCATTGAGTTTGGCCAGTCGGGCGTGGATCGCTTCCAGGTCTTCCGGTGTCTTGCGAAAGTCGTGAAGGCTGACGATGCGTTGTGTCTTGCCGAAGCGTGGGATTTGGCCGGCGATATCTTCCTCGAGGTCGACATACTCGGCTCCCTCGGCGATCGCGGCACGCAGAAGCATCGTTCGCTGCTCTTCGGTGCCGGCGTATTTGCCGCCGTCGCATTCCCGTCGGCAGGTGACGATCACCGGGCAGGGCCGGTCGGCCAACAGACGACGGACGTTGACCTCGCCGCGGATGTAGTCGAGCCGGAGTTCGACTAGCCGTGCACCTTGTTCGACCAAATGGCGATGTTCGGCGATCACCTGGCGGTGACGACCGCGACCGATACTGACACAGATCATGGGGCGTAATACTCGCGAATTGTCCGGATTACCACTGTCGATTACTCTAACCCCCGCAAGGGTGGGTTTGCCTTGTTGACAGCTCTTTATTGTGAAGCTTTTTGGCCCATAAATCAATCGTGGGCACGGGGGGACGGTGGAGAAGTTGGAGGGAGGGAACGCTTGGGCAGTTCCACCGGCTGCAACCGGTGGGCTTGAAGACTCTTCACTGACCACTACCCACTGACCACTACCCGCTTCACACCCGCTTGAACTGTTTGTCGAGTTCTTCTCGGGTGAAAATCAACGCCGTGGGGCGGCCGTGGGGGCAGTGGTGCGGATCGTCGACCAGATGGCGCTGGTCGAGCAGGGTGCCGATTTCCTCCGATGTGAGCCGGTCGCCAGCCTTGATGGCCGCCTTGCAGGCGATGCCGTGTAGCAATTCGTCGAGCACGTCGCGGCTGTCGGGCTGCTTGCCGCCGGAGACCAATCGGTCGAGCAACTCCCGCAGGACTTCGGTCGAATTGATGTTGGCCAACATGGCAGGGTAGCTGGCCAGAAGGACCGTGTCGCCACCGAACGGTTCGACTTTCATGCCCAACTTTGCCAGCAACTCACGGTTTTCTAACGCAGCGGCTGCCTCGGCCGGGCTGAGGTCGACCGGCTCGGGCACCAGCAGGTTTTGCGATTCCAGCGGCCCGTTGAGCACCCGATTGCGGAGGTGCTCGTAAAGGATTCGCTCGTGCAGGGCGTGTTGGTCGATGATTGTCACGCCTTCGTCGCTCTCGGTCACCAGGTAACGGTTGTGAACCTGCAGGGCAGCCGGCGAGTGAGAAGCCGTCGGAGCAGGGGAGGGGGGAGACAGCGGAATGCCGGTTTCCGCATCGACTTGGGTTTCTGCCGCCGGTGCGTTTTCCTTCGTATCATCGCCATCATAGGCTTCCTGGCTACTATGGCCCGGCTCGATGCGGTTCAGCTGCAGGGGGGTGTCCGACGAACGGCCCACGCGAAAGGCGGCGTCGGCCGCGTGCGGTTCTCCGGCCGTGGGGCGTTCCCACTCGGAAACCTTGCCCTTGGCCCAGTCGACCAGTTCCTGTCGCAGGGCGGCCGCCTGGGTTTCGTCGTGGCTGCCGCTGGGATCTTCGGCGACCGGTCCTCCGGCTTCGGCCGAACGTACCTGGGGCGTGAGATCCGTCGTGAGAAACTTGCCTCGCAACGTGGACAACAACTGGCTGTAGAGCCGGCCGGAGTCTTGAAAGCGAACCTCCAGTTTGGTCGGGTGGACGTTCACGTCGACCATGTCGGCCGGCATGTCGAGCCGCAAAAAGGCGATAGGGTAGCGGCCCACCATCAACAGGCCCCGATAGGCCTCGCTCAACGCGTGCTGCAACGCCCGATCGCGGATGTGCCGCCCGTTGAGCAGCAGATATTGCATCCGATTGTGGCTGCGGCTGTGCGTGGGATTGGCCACGTAACCGGCTACGCTCACCTCGCCGTCGCTGTTTTCGACCCAAATCAGGTGGTCGGCCAACTCGCGGCCAAAGAACTTCGCAATTCGCTCACGCCAGTCGTCGCACGCCGGCAGGTCGAACGTTTGGCGTTCGTTGCCGCTGGTCACGGCATGCCGCAAGGTGAAGTGGACCTGCGGGTTGGCCAACGCGATTCGGGTGAAGGCTTCGCTCACATGCCCGAACTCGGTCTGCGTGGTCCGTAGGAATTTCCGTCGCACGGGCGTATTGAAGAACAGGTTGTGGACTTCAATCGTCGTGCCCACCGGACAGCCGCAGGGGACCACCTCGCTCGCGCGACCGCCGGTCACTTCCAACTCGGCACCGCCGGCTTCCTCCGGCGTGCGACTGCGAAGTACCAGCCGGCTGATCTCGGCGATCGAGGCCAACGCTTCGCCGCGGAACCCGAGCGTAGCGACGTGGAACAAGTCGTCGGCCGTGGCCAGCTTGCTGGTAGCGTGACTGGCCACGGCCAGCGGCAGTTCGTCGGCCGGAATGCCGCAGCCGTTGTCGGCCACGCGAACCATCTCGACACCCCCGCCAGCGGCCGTTACGTCGATCCGAGTGGAGCCTGCGTCGACGGCATTCTCCATCAACTCCTTCACCACACTAGCCGGCCGTTCAATGACTTCGCCGGCGGCGATTTTGTTGATCAGGGATTGGGAGAGTTGACGGATGGGCATGGGGAAAATAGGGGCTAGAGACTAGAGGCTGGCGACTAGAAATGGGGGTTAGACTCCTATACGGCTACTTCCTCGCACCTTGCACGCATGTTAGCAGCCAGCGGGAACGGGCCGTTCACAAGTCGTTGTCCCCTATTCGTTTACGGTTGTACCGCATTGGGAAGTTCATTTGCTGATTCGGGATTGAAGGGTGCGTTGAAGGCCCCGGAGCATTTTACCCTCTTCGTCCAATTTGCAGCGAAGTCCTTGGTCGTTGCCGTCGCACGCGAAGCCGAGATTCTCTGCAATAATCAGTTGTGTTTCGACTTCAGCCACCGATCCCAGTGCAATGGAAAGGAAGCGGAGGAAGTCGCGGGTGGAGTTTCTGGCATGGCCCTCGGCTATGTTCGAGGGAATGGAAACGGCTGCGCGGCGAAGTTGACTGGACAACCCAAAGACTTCGGTACGTGGAAAAGTGTCGGTCAGGCGGTATATTTCGCTCGTGATTTCGATTCCCAGTTGCCACACTCTTAAGTCGCGATAACTGGTGAAACTCACAGCCACTTTCTCGTGCCCCGTGTGTTGAGTTATCCACTTTCCAAGCTTCCCTAGCCTCTAACCTCCAGTTCCTAGTCTCTACAACTTGTACTCTTTTATTTTCCGGTACAGCGTCCGTTCTCCGATCCCCAGCATGTTGGCCGCTTCTTCGCGATTGCCGCCGGTGACTCTTAGTGTTTCGGTGATGAACAATCCTTCGAGTTCATCCAGTGGCTTGCCGACCAACGCCGCCAGCGAGGTGGCAGCGGTGGGTTCGTCGGTTGGTTCCGGGTCGGCCAGTTCCTCGGGCAAGTCGTCGACGTCCAGCAGTTCGTCGTAGTCGACCACCACCATGCTTTCCACCACGTTGCGAAGCTGCCGCACGTTGCCCGGCCACTGGTAGGTAAGCAGTTTGCGGCGCGCGGCCGGCGAGACGCCCTTGATTTGCTTGCCGTGTTGCTTGGCGAACTGACGCAGGAAGTAGTCGATGAGGATGGGAATATCTTGGCTACGCTCAAGCAGACTGGGCAGGCGGATCGTGATGACTTTCAGCCGGTGATAAAGATCGCTGCGGAATGTGCCGGCTTCGATCGAGTCTTCCAGGTTGCGGTTGGTGGCCGAGAGGATCCGTACGTTGACCTTGATCGGATCGTTCGAGCCGACTCGCGTGATCTCGCCGTTTTCCAACACCCGGAGGAGCTTGATTTGTGTGGCCATCGGCATGTCGCCGACTTCGTCGAGAAACATCGTGCCGCCGTTGGCGTACTCGAACTTACCGACCCGATCAGTCGAAGCGTCGGTAAACGCGCCCTTCACGTGGCCGAACAGTTCGCTTTCGAGAATGTTTTCGCTCAGGGCCGCGCAGTTGAGCGCCACGAACGGTTTGTTTTTTCGTGGGCTGTTCTGGTGGATCGACTGGGCGACCAGTTCCTTGCCCGTGCCGGTCTCGCCTTGGATCAGCACGGTGGCGTTGGTCGGGGCGATCCGTTTGAGCCGCTCGATGACGTCGCGCATCTGAGGGCTGTCGCCGATAACGCCCTCGAAACCGTATTTTTCGTCGAGCCTCCGTTTCAGCTCGACGTTGACCTGCCGAAGTTGGGCGCTTTCGGCGGCCTTTTCGGTGATCGCACGAAGCTGGCTGATGTCGAGCGGTTTGAGCAGGTAGTTGAAAGCTCCTTGCTGCATGGCCTCGACGGCCGAGGGGATTGTGCCGTGGCCGGTCATCAGGATGACTTCAGTTTCCGGCTGCGCGGCCTTCGCTCGGGCGAGGATTTCCAGACCCCCGATGTCGCTCATTACCAAGTCGGTGAGCACCACGTCGAAGTGCTTCTGTTCGACCAACTCGGCACCTTCCGTGCCAGAAGTGGCCACCTGGCAGTGGAATCCCACTCGATCGAGGCTTTCGGCTACTACCTCGGCGTGAGCCTCGTCGTTGTCGATTACCAACACGTCGACGGGCGGGCCGTTACCCTTGGCGGATTCGGTTTTTCCCTTCGATGCTGTCATGGGGTGAATGATAGCGAATGACTGGGTGAGGGGCGAGGGGGGAAAGGTGAGGGACGGGAGCCGGGCGGCGAGGGATGGGGATTTGTGATTTACGATTTGGGATTTGGGAGGCCGCTTGCGGCTTCGCCCGCCCCGCCCAACACCGGACTCCTTCCTCCACGCTCCTATCTCTTCACTCCGAACTCCCTCCTCCTCCATCGCCCGGCAGCCGGGCTGGGGTGGGTAACTTGATGGTGAATTGCGTTCCCCGCCCGATTTCACTTTGCACGTGGATTTCTCCGCCGTGAGCTTCGACGATTTTCTTTGTCGTCGCTAAGCCCAGGCCGGTGCCTCCCCGTTTGGTGGAGAAGAAGGCGTCGAACATCTGCGATCGGGTTGCCTCGTCCATGCCGCAGCCCGTGTCGATCAGGTCCAGTCCCACGCCGTCGCCCGCGGCGTAGGTCCGCACGACCAGTTGACCGCCGTCGGGCATGGCTTGTTGGGCGTTGAGGACCAGGTTCAGCAGGGCGCCGTGGAACGTTTCGCGGTCCAACAACACCATGGGCAGGTCGCTGGCCAGGTAGTCGACGACCTCGATTCGCGCGTCTGCCGCCTTGGGGGCAAAAAAGTCGAGCACCTCACGGACTTGGCAGTTGAGGTTGCTCGGTTGCAGCTTCATTCGCCGGACCTTGGCGTAGTCGAGGAAGCCGTCGAGAATTTCCTGTAGCCGCTCGCACTCTCGTTGCACCACGTGGATCTTCCGCAGTGCACGCCGCTGCTGGGTCGAGTCGGACTCGCCGAAATCCTCGGCCAGAAGTTCCATGTTGAGCCGAATGGTCGACAGCGGGTTTTTGATCTCGTGGGCCAGTCCTCCGGCCAGGCGAGCGATCTCCGCGTAGCCCTCGGCAAGCTTGCGATTGAGTTCTTCGGCACTAGGTGTTGGACTCATCGTTGGGTTCGCGCGGTTTGCTGAAGAGAATACAAAAGCCCCCTGACCGGGTCAGAGGGCTTCTTGGTTTTTTCAGGCCACTATGCCGTCGGTCGATGGCACGCCGTAGCGATTTCGTCTGGCAGCAAAGGCTACTCGTCGTTGTTGCCAGACTCTTTCTCGGCCAACTCTCGCATGGCGACTTTCCGGCTGAGTTTCACTCGGTCCTGGTCGTCGATGGCGATCACCTTGACCTGCATTTCGTCGCCCACCTTGCACACATCGGCAACGCTGGAGACGTACTCGTCCGACAGTTCGCTGATGTGGCACAACCCGTCCTTGCCGGGCAGGATCTCGACGAACGCGCCGAAGTCTTTCACGCTGGTCACCCGGCCGTCGTAAATACGACCGACTTCGACCGAAGCGGTAAGAGCCTCGATGCGTTTGAGGGCTTCGTCGGCCCCCTCGCTGACGTTGCAGGCGACGACCACGGTGCCATCGTCGTCGATATCGATCGAAGCGCCCGTAGCTTCCTGAATAGCACGGATCGTCTTTCCGCCCGGGCCGATCAGCAAGCCGATCTTGTCGGGATCGATGTGCGTACGCAGCAGACGAGGTGCCCAGGAGGAGATTTCGGTGCGCGGTCGAACGATGGCAGCGAGCATCTTACGGAGGATCTCGATTCGTGCCTCGCGTGCCTGATTCAACGCGCCCCGCATGATCTCTTCGCTGATGCCGTTGATCTTCAGGTCGAGTTGGATGCCGGTGATACCGTTTTGGGTACCGGCCACTTTGAAGTCCATGTCGCCGAAGTGGTCTTCATCACCGAGGATGTCGGTCAACAGTTTCCACTGATCACCTTCCTGGACCAACCCGATCGAGATGCCGGCCACGGGATTGCTGATCGGCACACCGGCGGCCATCAGGCCCAGGGTAGCGCCGCAAACGCTGGCCATCGAACTGGAGCCGTTGCTCTCCAGGATGTCGGAGATAATGCGGATGGTGTAGGGGAAGTCGTCGGGGTCGGGCAGCACGGGATTCACGCTGCGCTCGGCCAGGGCCCCGTGACCAATTTCTCGTCGGCCGGGGCCGCGGATCGGTCGTACTTCGCCCACGGAAAACGAGGGGAAGTAGTAGTGGAGCATGAACTTCTGCGAGTATTCCTCGAACAGCCCGTCGACTCGTTGTTCGTCGCGGCCGGTACCCAACGCGACAGTGATCATCGCTTGGGTTTCACCCCGCTGGAACAAGGCCGAACCGTGGACGCGGGGCAGCAGGTCGACCTTGCAGTCGATGGCCCGCAAATCGGTCGTGCCGCGACCGTCGGGACGTGTGCCTGAGAGGATTTGGTCGCGGACCAAGCGTTTTTCAAGGTCGTGCCAGACGCTTTTGAAGTGTCCGACATCCAGGGCCCCTTCGGCATCCGGGTCCGGGATCATCTCGGCCTGGGCGCGATCCCGCAGGGCACGGCAGGCTTCGGCCCGGGCCAGCTTGCCTTCGGTCCGCTTGGCGGCAAGGAAGTCGTTGTAGTATTTTTCCTTGAGCTGATCGAAGAGGGTGTCGGGCTCGGGAACGTCGTATTCCGCTTTGACGACACCGACCTTCTCGAACAACTCTTCCTGCAACTCGCAGAGTTCCTTGATCACAGCGTGGGCCGCCATGATGCACTCGGCCATCTGATCTTCGGGAATCTCTCGGGCGAAGCCTTCGATCATCAAAATGGCGTCTTTGCTGCCGGAGACGATCAGGTCGAGATCGCTTTCTTCGAGCGTGTCCTGGGTGGGGAACGCAATGGTGTTGCCGTCGACCAGGGCCATGCGCACCGAGGCGATGGGGCCCTGAAACGGCATTGGCGAAAGTCCCAGGGCGGCCGAGGCACCATTCATGGCCAATACGTCGCCATCGTTCTGGCGATCGCTGGCCATCACGAAGCTTTGGACCTGCACCTCGTCGTGGAACCATTCAGGAAACAGAGGGCGGATGGGGCGGTCGATCAACCGCGAGGTGAGGGTTTCTTTGGTGGTCGGGCGTCCCTCGCGTTTCAGGAAGCCTCCCGGAAATTTACCCGCCGCGGCATGTCGCTCACGGTAATCGCAGGTGAGTGGGAAGAAATCGATTCCCGGCCGGGCGGGACCGGTGGCCGCTGCCACAAGCACCACCGTATTGCCATACTGGACAACACAGCTCCCGGCTGCTTGCTTGGCCAGTTCACCGGTTTCGATGGAGAAGATTTCCTCGCCGATCTGTCGTTCAACACGTACTTTAGTCAATGGATTTCCCTACCTTCATTGCGTGGGGAGGTCCGTTGAACTCGGCAGGGAGAGAGGTAGAGATAAGCCCTCGATGCGCAGCACGCAAACAGCAATAAGGCTGTGGGCGCAGACCGGCCCTGCCTGTACTACCCGAGGTGAAAGCCATCGCCGACAGCGTGCTTCGAGACGCGTCGATCCTCGTCGGTGGCAGCAACTCGACTTATTTACGGATATTCAGCCGTTGAATGATGTCGAGGTAGCGCTGCGGATCAACCTTCTTGAGATAATCCAGCAGGCGCCGCCGGCGACTTACCAACATCAGAAGGCCCCGCCGACAGGCGTGGTCCTTCTTGTGCCCACGGAGATGCTCCGTAAGCCCGTTGATCCGAGTCGTCAGGATGGCGATTTGGACTTCGGGGGAGCCGGTATCATCGCCGCCCCGCCGAAACTCCTCAATCAATTCGTTTTTCCGCTCTTTCGTGATGGTCATCTGCTACCGCGACTGCTTCCACCTAGGTTGGCTCGACATGCTTCTACCGAAGCACGATTCTCCCACACCGTGTTTACTTGGACCCTTCCTACTTAAACTTGTACCAACTCGCTAAGAGCGTAAGTCTACCAAAGCCCTGACGCAATGCAACCAGGGTCGCCCTCGTGGGCCAAAAGATCCCTGGAATTTCTTGCGAGATACCCCCGCAGGGGTGTCGTGGCCTGCTTCGGTTCGCCGGCCGAGTCCACAGGGGAATCGGCTTCGATCGACATACCGATGCTCCATCGGCATTTTCCCCCCGGCAGCTGAAGGCCATACCTGCAGTGCAAGCAACGATGGTAGACTTTGCGGCCTGTAGCGGTCGTGCCGTAGGTTCCTAAAATACCGAAATGCACGGTGCTACGGCGACGATCAGTTGTAACGGTCGTGGTAGCCTCTTCGGGTGGAAACTTTCCGCGCGGTATGGCTGCCTCGGCTGGCTATAGGTCTTCCCGTAGTAATACATGACACCCGCCGAGTACACGCTCATGAATTGTGCCTGCCGAACTCGATTCTTGCCATTTCTTCCACCGATTATCTCGATTCGTCTTCTTCTGGTCCTCCTTGTGTTGGGGGGTACGGCGGTGGTTTGTCTGCCTCAGACCGCTCGGGCCGAGGCCGACCTGTTCGATCCGATTGATCCAATTGACTCGCGCGGATCGTTCTACAACCCGGGCAACAACGTTTACTTCCAGTTCGACTACACCAACGGCGACAGTTACGCCCAGGCCAACCAGAACCTCCGCTTCAGCGGCACCCACTACACGTTCCTGCACAATGGGGCCCTGCTGCTGACCGGTCACGGCTTGCTGACCGACGAAGGCAACGCTGGGGCGGGCGTCGGCCTGGTCCGCCGCTGGCTGCGTTACTCGCCCGTCTTTGGCGACCACGTCATCGGCACCGGCTTCCACTGGGACATGAGCCAGTCGGATTACGAATACACCTACCACCAGGTGGTTGGCACGGTGGAACTGCTCAAAGAAGACTGGGCCGTGCGTTTTACGGGCTACGGACCGGTGGGGACCCGGGTGCATCGGATCGAACGGTCGGTGACGGTAACTCCCGTCTTTCAAGCCAATGGGCTCTTTGCCAATACGATCGACTATCGGCTCGACGAAGCGTCGCTGGGCGGCGTCGAGGTAGAACTCGCCCGAAGTGTGGGCGACCTCTATGAGGCCATTATTGGCACAGAAGTCGACAACGACGCCGCCGAGGCTTACCTGGGTTATTACAACTTACAGGGCCCGGTGGGTCCGGAGGCCCATGGCATCAGGGGTGGCGTGCGCGGTTACCTGTTTCCCTGGATGGCGGCCAATGTGACCGTGTCGCACGACGATGTGTTCGGCACGAGCGTCTACGGCGGTTTCACGCTGTTCTTCGGCGGCTCCGGCGGCAATCTGCCGACGCGGCTGAAGGACAAACTCACGATACCCGTGCAGCGTAATTATCAGGTCGCGGTGAACCGCGTAGAGACATCGGTCGACACGCTCACGCAGTTCACTTATCAGGGTAACCCGATCACGTTGACCCACGTGAACGACGACGGCGTGGGCACGGGCGACGGTACCGCCGAAACCCCGTTCGGCTCGCTCACCGACGCCGCCGGTTCGACGACCGACATCGTCTACGTCTACGCCGACTCGGTCTTCGACGGCCAATACTACGTGATGGCTCCCAACCAACGTCTCTTGGGTGAAGGCGACGGCTACGAGCACTTGGTTCAGACCGATCAACTGGGGCAGGTCGCCTTGCCGCGGGCAACGGCGGGTACCAACCGGCCGTTGATCAGAAACGTGGCTGCGGGCCATGCGGGCGTAACGATGGCGGCCGACACGGAGGTTTCTGCATTCAGCATTAACGGGGTTGCTGAAACGGCGATTCTTGCATCAGATTTTAGCGGTGACGTAAACGTTAACCGAACTAAGGTGACGGCTGCGGAAGTAAGTACTTGGGTTCTGCGGGTCGACGGGGATGTCAATTATACCGCAAACGAGATCAGCCATGTGCGTGGGGGCGTACTGATACAGGAAGTAAACAGTCGCACAATTCTGTTCCAAGGCAACACTATTCAGGATGTCGAGGATGAGACCGTTGGGCTGTGGCAGATATCTGGCGTGGGAGTTACCTTGCTGGATGTCACGGGAGACGTGGCGTTCCAAGAGAATACGATCTCCAATACTGAAAGGTGGGGTGTGTATTTCAGAAATGTTTTTGGTGATGTCGAATTCATTGACAATGCTGTCACTCACTCGGACTTGTATGCAATCGAAGCCAGGTACTGCAGAGGCGACTTTGTGTTCAGGAACAATACGGTTACGGATTCTTATCAATACAGTATCTTCTGGTTCAGCAATACCGGGCACTTGCAGTTCGTCGGCAATACGGTTGGCAATGCCGAACGTTACGGAGCTTATTTGAGGCAGGCTTGGGGAGATGAGTCACTTTTTGACATGCGGGATAATACGTTTAGTGGATGCGGAATGGCAGCCGTTTATGCGATGACCACTGGGGGCTATTCTGCAACGCTCGATATGAACCTTGTTGGCAACACAGCAGACTCCGATTATGTACTCGAAAACTCAGGCCAAGGACTGTTCAGGTTCTACAACGGTGGCCAAGTTTCCGGCAGTGTGGTCAACAACGGGGCCACGGAAGTGTTTACGCCGTTTGAGTAGGACGGCAATCGTCGCGCTGGTGTGGTCTTGCCCACCGTGGGGGGCGTTTCCGGAACGTCCCGTTTTTCAACACGGTCCCAAGCTTTTGCCTGGGGCCCGCTTTTGCGAAGTTCCGCTTCGCTTGAGAGTGCTGGTTGCTCGGGGTGATAGTCCCACCGGCTGCAACCGGTGGTCTTGGAGGGTGGCGATCCGTTCGCTGCACGCTTTCTAGTGACCGCTATCCACCTTTTTCTTCGTTGTTACTTTTGTTTCTGAATGTGTCGACTTCCACCTCGTTGCCCTCGATCGTCACCTCCACGCAGCCGCAGTGGGCCGTGTGGAGTACTTCGGCGCCAATGGTGGCGTAGGCCGTTCGGATTGGTTCAATCCGCACGTCGGTGCCGCCGCTGACGACGACCCACTCGGGCGTACACCACGCGGCCAGGCCCGTCGGGTTGCTGCTGCGGCTGCCGTGGTGCGGGGCCAGCAATACGTCGCAGTCCAACGGCTCTTCGGCCATCACGTCGTTGAGGCCCGGCGTTTCGAGGTCGCCCGGCAGGAGAATGTGCCGGGCGCGGTACGAGATGTCGAGCACGAGGCTATTGGCGTTGTCGCCGCCGAGCACTCCTTTGCGCGGTGGGTGGAGTACTTCCAGCCAACAGTCAGCGCCGCCGGGCAACCGGTCGCCTGCCCGCAGTTCGCGCAGTGGTACCTTGGTCCGGTCGATCGTTTCTCGCAGGGCGGCCAGTGCCGCGTTGTCGTTTTCGAACATCACGGGCGACACGTAGACGACGCCAACCGTGAACCGATCGAACAGCCCGGGCAGGGCGTTGTAATGGTCCACGTCACCATGCGAGAGGACGACGGCGTCGAGATGGGTGATTCCCTTGGACCAAAGCGTGGCCGCGATCGACCGCGCACCAGACTCCGGCGAACTGAACTGGCCGGCGTCGTAGAGAACCGTTTGGCCCGAGGGTAATTGCACGATAACCGCGCAGCCATGGCCAACCGAGAGCAAGGAGCATTGCAGGCGGTCTTCCGTGTCGCGCCATTGCGAGACGCCAAACCCGACAGCGATCCATCCGGCCAGCAGCGCCAGGCACCATCGCCGCGGTGGTCGCAGCGCCGGGGCGGCGGCCAGCACGGCCAGGCCTCCGTAGAAACCGGCCAGCCACCAGTCGGGTGGGCCGGGCACCCAATAGTGGCTGCCGGGGATCGACCGGGCGTGTTGCACAACGGTTTCCAGCAGTCCCAGCACGGTGTTGCAGGCCGTGCCGCAACAAATTCCCAAAGGAACAGAAATCGCTCCGCAGGCGAGCGTAGCGAAGCCCGTGACCAATGTAAGGGTCATCGGTATCCAAAGGATCGTGTTGAGCACTGCAGCGGCCGGTGTGAACAGGTGAAATCGGGCCATTACCAGCGGCAGCGTCAGCAGCCAGATCGTCAGGCCAACCAGCGTCAGGTGGCGGGCTGTGCGTAGCACTCCCCAAACGGTTCGCACAAGCCAAGGGCGGCTTTCGGCCACCAGGGCTTTGAGTCCTTGTGGCACGCCGGTCGAGCCGAGCCACTGCGGTGCGAACCATGCCAAACCGGCCACCGACAGAAACGAGAGTTGGGCGCCGACCTGAAACAATTCGGCCGGGTTGACGGCGAGGACGATCAACGCGGCCAGGGCCAGCGAGTTGAACCCCAGCCGCTGCCGTCCCAGGTACGAGCCGCCGCAGGTGACCAAGACAAGAACCGTTGCCCGTACGACCGGTGGACGCGCGTCGGTCAATAGCATGTAGAACACGGCCAAGCCGGCGACGAGCAGGGCAGTCTGGCCTCGCGAGATGGGCAACCGGCGCAGGGCATACCAGAGGCCGGCCGCGAGGATGCCCACATGCAGCCCGGAAATGGCCAGCAGGTGAACGGTGCCCGTCTCCAGGAAGGCCTGGGTTTGTTCCCGATCGAGTTGTTCGCGTGAACCCAGCAACACGGCGGCTGCCAGCGGGCGGCTTTGGTGGTCGAGATACCGTTGCAGCAGGCGGTTGCCATAGGTTTTCATGCGGCCGATCATGGCCAGCGGGTGCCAGCCACGGTGGCGGTCGATCACCGTGATGCAGTTGGCAAATCGAGTGTGCATCCGGCTGCCGATCCGTTGCGCTCGAAGGTATTGGTCGTAGTCGACTTGGCCTGGGTTCAGGGCAGGGCGGGGGGGCGACAACTGGGCAAACACGCGCAGCCGATCGCCGTCGTCGATACCCGACAGGTGGCCATCGACAAACAACCGTGCGTTGCCCGAGACGGGGCGCCACTGGTCGCCGTCGCGCAGGCTCACCAGGGTCACGTCGATCTGCGACTGGTTGCCGCTGGGGATGGTGCGCATCGGATTGTCGGCCGGTGCGGGAAGCATTCGAGGGGCGTGCCGTGCGATGGCTTCCACGCACACGGGCTGTTTCTGTTCGGCAACGAAACGCCCCACGTCGTCGGTCGCGAAAAGGTGCCAGCGGCAGTGGTGCCAGGCCGCGGCGGTCGTTGCGGCCGCCACCAATAAGAGAACCGACGCCGTGCGACAGTGGGCCCGGCGCCACGTCCAGTTCCACGCGATAAGGGAGGAAAACGCCAACACTCCCCAGGCGAACACCGGCAGGGGACTAGCGCGATCGAAACAAATGCCGCCGGCTACTGCCGCGAAAAGAACCACCAGCGGCTGGTATCGGGCGGGGGTACGGTGGGACGACGTTGCGCGTTGGGATGCTGTGCGTTGGGGCGCTGTGGAGAGACCGTCGTGCGTCGTGCAATCCATGGTTGCGATTATTGTCTCTGGACGGGCACCGCACAAGGATTACAATAAAGACAATAGTGACAAACAGAAAGGCGGCAACTGATGATCGTAATGCACCTGCGGAGTTTTTGTTTGAATGAAACCTTATATTCTCAGTCAAGAAGAGTGTGTACAGCTTAGTCCGATCGACGGTGTCAAGATTTTTGCGACAGAATGCGAGAAAACGACGCTTGCTGTGCTGGAATTCGCCGCGGGTACCGTGTTGCCGGAACATAGCCACCCGCACGAACAGGTTGGCTACCTGATTGAAGGAGAGGCCGAGTACATCATCGAAGGCGAGTCGTACCCGGTTCGGGCTGGCCAGATGTGGCGTTTGCCCGGCGGCGTATCGCACAAGGTCGTCGTGGGCGACAAGCCAGTTCGCGTCTTCGAGGTTTTTTGCCCCGTGCGGGAGGATTTTCGCTCCAGCTAACCAAGGATAAGCGATGAAGTTTCACCCGAGCGGCGCGGCGGTTTTTCTGTTTCCTTTGGCTGGGTTGGGTGTTTGGGTGTGTATCGCCCTGTGCGCCCTATCAGCTCCGGCGGCCGCCGCCACGCTGTGGGTTGATGCCACGGCTGCGGCCGTCGTGCCCGACGGCAGCCCGACGGCCCCCTTTTTGTCAATTACGGCGGCCACGAAGGCGGCCAAGCCGGGCGATACCGTGTTGATTCGTTCGGGCATCTATCGTGAGCAAGTCCGTCTTCCCTCGGGAATGCCGGGGCAACCGATCACGCTGCGCGCGGCCGAACGCCAACGCGTGATTGTTACGGCGGCTACGCCCGTCGAAGAGTGGAGCCAAACGGCCGGCGGGTTGTGGACCACGACCGTCGATGAAAAGCCCGAGCGGCTGTTCGTCGGCCGCCGGTCGCAACCTCTTGCCCGAGAACCGAACCAGGGCTGGTGGAAGTCACAATCCGCACGGGAGCAAGAGATCGTGGCTCCCGGTCATTTGCGCGATGTGGGCGCGCAGGCCGTCGGCGGTGAAGTTCGTGTGTGGCTGCAGCGAGGCAATACCTTCTTTACGTACGATGTGCAGCAGCATCGGCCCGACGACGGGGCACTCGTCGTCAGCGGCGGAAAACGAGGCTTGCAGCTTAGCGACGGTGACCGATTCCACCTTCAGAATCGCAAAGCGTGGATCGACCGGCCCGGCGAATGGGCGGTTGAGCCCGAGGGTAACCGTTTCCGTCTCTACTTCAAACCAACCCAGGTTGAGGATCTGAAGCATACCGAAGTGCCGGTCGTTTCCGGTTCGCTAGTCACGGGGCGTCGCGTGAAACATGTGCGGATCGAAGGATTGGAAATCACGGCTAGCCGGCGATACGGTATCGAGGTGCAGGACGGCGAGGACGTGCAGGTGCGCCGCTGTGTGGCCTATCACAACCAGGGAACCGGCATCTCACTGCGTGCGGTGAACAACGGACTGGTGGCCCAAAACATCGCCTGGCACAACGGCAACGGAATTTCCGTGAGCTACTCATCTGCCGTGGTGGTCGAAGAAAATGACGTGGGCTACAACCAAATCGACGGCATCCTCGTTACCTGGAAATCGAGCGACATTACGGTGCGCCGCAACTGCGTTCACCATCATTTGCTTTGGGGACATCCCGACAACATGCAGGTGTATCGCGGAGTGTCGCGGGTGCGGTTTCTCGACAATCTACTTTTGGCCGCTGGGCAGTCGGTGATGACCGAAGAGACCACCGACGGCCAGTTCGCCGGCAATATGGTCATTGGCAGTGCGGCCAATATGCTGATCTTTGGCCACGAGAACGCGGGCAAGTATCGCATCAGCAACAACACGCTGGCCTTCAGCGGTTACGGTTGCATGAGCCTCACCTGGCGCGACTACGAGGTGCGCGAAAACGTGTTCATGACCGGACACGCCGGAGGGATTTACGGTGTACGCGGGGTGGAGGGGTACAAAGCCGACCGCAATCTGTTTTTTAACACCGAACGGGCCGAGCAGCCCATGATATTGGTTACCGATGCCGGTTGGCTGAAAGACTTCGACAAAGCCCGGGCGTCGACCGGCCAGGACGAACACTCTGTTTATGCTAATCCGCAGTTCCGCAACGCGCCGTTGGCCTTCGGAGTGCTCGACTCGAAACGGCTTGACGAGTGTACCCGGTCGACATGGTACCTGCGTAGCGGGACGAGTCTGTTTCGGCAGGACGATCACGTCGAAGTGAACTTCGACGGCGTCGTGCGGCGAATTACTTCGATGGACGACGCCACGATTACGGTTGAGCCGCCGCTTGCGGAGTTGCCGGTCAAAGGATGGCTGGTGGCCTGCTGGGGGCCGCAAACCGACTTCCACTTGGACCTGCGACTGCGCGACGACAGTTCGACGTACGACAACAGCCCAGGCCGAAACTTGGCGGCCGATGGCGGACCGGTCGGCGCGACGCTCGACATCCAAGCCTACCTCCGCGGCGACTTCAACGGCGACGGCCAGCGCGACCTGCCGGAGCTACCGCGGGATTGGTAGGGTCTTGTCGAATCTTCATTTGTCGGTGCCACGGGCAGTTCGTATGCCCGTGCTGGCTAATGGCTGACACGCAGCCCGTGGTACCCAATCCACGATTTCAGGTTTGTCGGAGCAGTAGGGTCTTTCGCTACTGCTCGGTTGCCAGATCGTAACTGGTCATGGGCGCCTGAGTGTAGCCCATCGCGGCGTGGGCCGTGTCGATGCGGTAGATGGGGTCTTGCATCAGGCAGGTGTGCCGTTCGGTGCTGGGGATGGTGGTGGTGTAGATCCGCATTTCACCAGGGGTGCTCATGATGATCTCTTCACGCCAGTCGCCCAGAACGTCGGCCACGGCTACCAGTCGGCCGTTGAGCTTCGGGGTAAGTGTGGGGCCGTGATATTTGTAGATCTTCGGGCCGCGAATCAGTTCGCGCTGGGGATCGGCGTCCCAGTAGGCGGCCTTCGGTGCGAAACCGCCCAGGTTTTCGTCGCTGATGACCTTGCCCTTGCAGGTACGCAGTCGGGCGTAGGCCAAATCCTTGTTTTCATCGGTGTCGGCACTGTAACACTCGCTGCCGGGATAAGTGGCGTCGATGTCGCTGCACATACCCTGGCCGTGGACGTGCCGGGTGAAACCCTCGTGGCCCCAAAGAATCTTGCCCGTGGCGGCGTCGACCAGGCACATGCCGTTGCGCTCCTTCTGCCGCCTTTCGATCCCGTAGTAGATTTCCAGTCCCGGGCGGCTCGGGTCGATATCGCCGAGGTAGAGATGGTCGGGATGGCCCAGGCCGGTGGTCCAAAGGGCCTTGCCGTCGTCGTCGATTGTCACCGAACCGATAACCACTTCCTGGCGGCCGTCGCCATCGACATCGGCGCCGTGCATCCAGTGGGCGCCTTGACCTTGGTACTCGCGTGGCAACTCGCGGTTATCCCACTCCCACACCTTGGTGAGCTTGCCGTCGGTCAGCCGGTAGGCGATTACGGTAATCACATTGTAGGTACCGCGTTCTACGATCAGATGCGGCGTCTTGCCGTCGAGATAGGCGATGCCAAGCTGGTTGCGCGAGGCGTAGTTGTAGCCGTGGTTCATCTTGGCGAACGTTTCCCGTGAGGGCCAATCAGCCCGCGTGATGGGCTTGCCGGTTTGACCGTCGAGAATGGTGAGGTACTCGGGGCCCGACTGCACGCGGCCGTCGGCGTCGCGCGGATCGCCTTCGCCCGTCTTCACGGCCACCTCGGCCCGACCATCGCCGTCGAAGTCGTAGACCACGTAGGGCGAATACCAGATGCCGCGCTCGATGGCCCAGCCCAGATCGTACCGCCACCGCAGTTTGCCGTCGTGGCCGTAGGCTTCGAGCTTGTACGTCTCGGGACTGGGTTTCCAGTATTTGTGCCAGGGGTCGATGTTGCCGCCGGGCTGCTTGATCACGTAGTCGTAGCGGCCATCGCCGTCGAGGTCGGCGACACCGATCTTCTGGAAGGTGTGATCGCCGTCGAGCTTCAGAGCGACGTAGGGCAGAGCTTTCTGGTTCGCTTCGACCACCGCCTCTCGCGAGGCTGCACCTTCTTTGCCGTCGATCACCGGGCGAACGAGGTAATGGCGCGACTGATCGGTCGTTGATTTGGCGTCGACAAAATCAGTCGTCTTGGCCAGCGGTTCGCTATTGAGCTTCTCGGGCTTGCCGTCGCCGACGCGGCGATAAACGTTGAAGCCGACATCCTTTGGGTCGTCTCGCAATAGCCGCCAACCGACGTAGACCTTGCCCTCTTCGGTTGGTTGGGCGATCAGGCCGCGGTCGATCGACTCGCCGAGTGTTACGGCGGCTTGCGTTGCCGTGGGAAGGGCTACGCAAACCGTCAACAACACGCACATCACGGCAAGGTCTCGGCAACGCATGACAAACTCCTTTGGGCAGGAAGACATGGGTGGGCAAAACACGGGGAGGACCGGGCGGGTAGCCACGGTAGTCAGTCGCATGACTATCCGGGAGTATAGATGCTTTGCGTCGCCGTGGCAAATCCGGCACCCAGTCAAAAAGCCGCAACCGGTGGTCGCGCCGATCGCGCTATGGACGCAACCGCGAACCATGCTTGGGGTGCGACCAGCGGTCGCGGCTTTTAGTCACTTGTCCATGCCGAGACGTTTGCCACGGCGGTGGTTCCACGAAGCAGAGCTTCGTGGAAGTGCGTTCCCAAACCGGAATTTGGGAACGAGGAACCGTCCACTCACTGCCCACCAATCACTGTTTATTGCTTTTTCTGCAGCACGTACTGATGCTTCGTGGGTCGGTTCTCTGTGAGCATGGTTTTCAGCGACTCTTGAATTTCTTGTTTGTACTGAGGTTCTTTGCCCTTTTCTTCGGTGTACAGCTTGACTTGGCCCGCGTAATAGTTGGCGTAGGGGCTGTTCTGTTCGCGAAGCTTTTCCACCCGATCGTTGAGCGCCTTTTTTACGGCCTCGAAGTCGTTCAGATCTACCGTTTTGAGGTTCCTCAGGTAGATCTCGGTGTTCACGAAGCTGCGAAGCTTGTGGGCAACCAGCGAGTGGCGTTTCTCGTTGGCGGCGGCTACTTTCGCAGCCTGCTTGTACTGAGGTGTGTTGGTGTTTTCCGCCAGGTTGATCCCGGCCGCCAGATCGCTCGCCGAATATTGTCCCACGGGCGTGTCGTCGATCGTTAGTTCGTAGTCGCCCGGGCTGAGCCCCTTGATAGCCAACACTTCTTGATTGAGTTCCCGGACAAAAGGTACGAGTTCAAGGGCTTTTTCCGCGCCGTTGGGTACCGGAAAGGGCAATGCCTTTTCCAGGCTCGTGAAGCTTACCGCAGTGGACGTGGCCGAAAGCTCGTTCACTGTGCAGTTGACGGCTTCGGCCACCGTCGCATCCGTGGCGTCGATCACCGTCTTGGAAACGTAGGGGCAGATGCCCTGCGATTTGAGGAAGGTGTAGGCCATAATCAGGTGGCCCATCTTGCCCGGGTGGACGCGGTCGCCGCCGACGATGGTTACCTTGGGGTCTGTCTTTTGGTATTCGGCATTGACGCGGCCCATCGCGCCGTGGAAATCGACGACACTACCGTTGAACTCGGCGGCCAGCTTCCTGGCGTGTTCCGCACAGATGCCCAACGCATCGTTCACACCGAACAGGTTTTCCTTGTCCATCGTCGACGTCTGATCGTAGATCGACGGGGTGATGTAGATCAGCCGGCTGCCGGCATCGCGCAACTGCTCGGAGAGCTTCCGCATGCTGGCCACATGGTGGTCGATGGCACCTTGGCGGCGTTTCAGGTTGGCTTCGTCCGGGTTGTCTTTGCCATAGAGTCCGCGGCCCACGTCGTTCATGCCGAGCATGATCGTTGCCACGGTCGGCCGATGGGCGCCGATGTCCCAAGGGAAACGTCTTGAGGCACCCGACGCCGAGTCGCCCGAGATGCCGCAGTTGAAAAACTGGATGCTTCGCTCGGGAAATCGGGTGGTGTAGAAGAGCTGGATGTAGCCGTGGTAGAGCCCACCATGGGTGATGCTGTCGCCGACGAAACAAACGCGATCGCCGTCTTTGAAGGGTTCCGGCGCGGCATGTGCCACACTCACCAGCAGGGCCAAGCAGGCCAGAACCAGGCAAGCCCGGCGGACGAACGGATTGCGAACGCGTCGTGTCATGGTAGTACCTTTCAGGGAAGTGAAGACGCTCAATAATCAGCATGCCCACGCAAGCGAAGCGTGGGCATGGCACCCATCCGTGGCCCCTACGCTGCAGCGCCGGAGTCAGGGGGAGACACTAATCAGGCAATATAATCGAGCGACAGCCGACGGGCAAATTTCGTCGGCCTAGCGGGCACAAGCCGCATACTGCTCGTTCGGCACAATCTGCTTGCCCACGGCGTCGGCTACGCGACGGCACAGGGTCATCATCTGCCCGAACTGCTCGAAGGTGAGCGACTGGTAGCCGTCGCTCAGCGCCGTTTCGGGTTCGGGATGGACTTCGACGATCAGCCCGTCGGCTCCCGCGGCCACGGCCGCCGCCGCCATCCGCGGCACCAGGCTCGTGTGGCCCGTACCGTGGCTAGGGTCGACGATCACGGGCAGGTGGGTTCGTTCGTGCAGATAGGGCACCGAGGTGAGCGTCAGCGAGAATCGCACGTGACTCTCGAACGTGCGAATACCCCGTTCGCAGAGCATCACGTTGGGGTTGCCGGCGTTGAGGATGTACTCGGCGGCCAGCAGTAGCTCGTCCATCGTGGCCGCAGGACCTCGTTTCAGCAGCACGGCACGATCGGTCTTCCCTACCGCTTCCAGCAAGCCGTAGTTCTGCATATTGCGTGCACCGATTTGCAGTACCTCGGCGTAGCTGGCCACCAGGTCGACGTCGTGGGCGGAGATTACTTCGGTGACTACGGCCAGGCCGGTTTCTTCGCGGGCGGTGGCCAGGATCTTCAGGCCGTCTTCCTTTAAGCCTTGGAAACTGTAGGGACTCGTGCGGGGTTTGAAGGCGCCGCCACGAAGGGCCGTGGCCCCAGCGGCTTTTACCGCGCGGGCGGTGACGATCATCTGCTCTTCGCTCTCCACCGAACACGGCCCGGCGATCATTCCCAGATGAGAATTGCCTACGGCAAGGCTGCCGGTGCGAATCACCGTCGGCTCGGGTTTGACTTCCACACTGGCCACTTTGTAGGGCGCCAGGATGGGCATGAGTTCGGCCACGCCAGGCGCACTTTCCAGCGACTGGCGGAACTCGTCGCGTTTCTCGCCGATCGCGGCGATCACGGTGCGCTCGGTGCCGTAGATCGGATGGGCCTTCAGCCCGAACGACTCGACGCGCTCGATCACGTGTTCAATTTCTTCCTTACTGGCGCCCCGTTTCATTACGACGATCATGGGAAATTTCCTTGGAGTTGAGAGTGTTGAATTTCTGATTTTTCGAGTTTGAAAGCCGCTCGCGGCTTCGCCCTTCAGCCGTGCACCTTGACTTTTCCATTTTCAATAAAAAAAGCCCCGGCGACCTTCGCGGTCGTCGGGGCTTTGGCTTCTGGTGTTTGTGAGTGCTTAGCGTTTACAAACCACCTCCGGCCCCGCGACCACGGGGAGCAAAATAAAACCCAAAGTAATAGGCAGTTCGCAGAACGTTCATTGTCAGGCCGTTGGCCTCGTGTGGGTAGTCTTCACCCTAAGGCGAGCTTTCTAACTAAGCAACTCTATCGTCATTATCGCATCGCGACGTCGGGACGCAAGAGGAAAACCGTTAGACTTCGACTAGATGTATCGGCCGGCCGTCTGCCTCAACGGTTTCGCTGGTTGGGATAGCCCTGGCGTGGGGGTGTCGGGCAGCCGGCGCACCATAGCTGGTTTCCTGGTTCCCACGCTTTGCGTGGGAACCCACACCTTCCGACGCTTTGCGTCGTTGGATCACGGCAAACCATCGCCCTCTCTTGCGCACGACGCAAAGCGTCACCGACTTGCGTACCCACGCAAAGCGTGGGTACGAGCGTGGTTCATTCTCGTCCCTAATCCCTCGTCCCTAATCTCTGCCCTCTGCCTGTTGCGCCAGCCAGCGCTCAATCTGCCGTTGGATCGGCTGCGACTGCAACACGATGAGCGTGGCCGAGGGGCCATCGACTTGGATCTCGCCCGGGCCGCCGGCGTCGCTCCAGCTTGAACCGGCCACTTGGCTTTTAAGCCGTTCGACCAAGTCGTCTGCTGTAGTGCCACCGGTGAGCAACTTGCGGATCGGGTAGAATTCTAGTTCCAGCCGCGCGGCCAGGGCCTTGTGAGTGGTAATCTCCAGGGTCTGCTCGTCGACCACCCGGTAGTCCAAGTCCAAGGGACGCAGCCACTCGTCGAGCACTTCGACCAGCGGTTGTTTGTCCACGGTCAGGCTGGTCTGCAATTGGTCGGAGTAACCCAGCCGTCGTAGTTCCAGGCGGTTGATCAGCAAGTCGGCCTTGGCCAACTCCTGGAGGTAGAGAACGATCGTGCTCAGCGGCGCGGCTTCGTAGAAGTTCAGGGTGATGGGCCGTTTGAGCATCTTTTGCCCCCGGGCCCAGTGCGGCGGCACACCGTAGCGTTTCTCGCCGTTGGGAGTTTGCAGCTTCAGGTGGCGCGCGTAACGAAGCCGTTCGAGGAAGGCTTGCACTTGCTCCTGGATCGATTGGGTTTGCCACACCGAAAGCACCCCGCCGCTGGTCTCGATGGCCCCAGCCCCGCCACCGGTGCGCCACGACGGTGGAGCGACCAGCCGCTGGATTGTCGCGGCCAGGGCAGCCCGTTGCCGGTTGTCGTCACCCGTCAAATCGCCCACGGCGTAGCTCACCCGATGCATCTTATCCTGGGCGGCGATCGGCGTGGTGACGAGCACCTGATCGTCGTCGACCACATAGGTCAAATCCTGCGAAGCTGTAATTTGGCGGAGGACTTCGGCCACGTCGGCGTCGACAATTCGCAGTGTGACCGGGCTGCGAGGCGTGACGCCGCGAAGCTGCATCGCGTCGGTGTCGAGCGTGATGGGAAGTGTACTGATGGCCGAAACCAACGCCAGCGCCTTAGTCAACTGAACGCCGGGAAAATCGATGCCCGGCACGCGGTCGGCCAGTCGGGCGGCGACGTCGATCTGCGTTAGCGGTGGTTGCGACACGCCCGGTGGCGGTTTGTCGGGCACGTCATCGTCGTCGTCCGACGCGGGGTGGTCGCCGGCTGCTGTCTCGTTGGCCTCTGGTCCCTTGGGATCATTGCCCGGGACATTGTCCTGCTCGCCGTTATCCCGCGCGACGTTGGGCACGTCTTCCGTAGACTCTTGGTCGCGGCCCAATGCCGCCACGGTGACATCTTCGCCACCGTGGATCGTGGCCAACTGTTCTAACACCCGCGGGTCGACGTCTTTGGAAATGAACCGCACGGAGCCATCGGCCATGCTGGCTATCATGCCGTCGGGCTGGCCGCTGCCGAAGCCGTCGGGGCCGTTGATGTAGGGACGCTGGGTCAACGCCCGGGTGGTAGCCTCGCCACCACGTCCCCAGGGCCCCAGCTTTTCTTGCACACCGAGAAGCGCGACGGTGTTGGCTGCCCCGTCGGCGATGTCTTCCGGTCGCGTCTTCCGTCCGTAGCCGAAGACACCCGCCCGGGGATCGTCTTCCGGCAGGCGACCCGCGTCGGGGCCGACGCCTGCGACGCCCACGTAATGGGTCACCGGGAAATCGGCCTCGGTGGTCTGCGGGCCTAACGCCGGGTTGACCACCTCGGGCAGGGCACGGCTGGTGACGGTTCGGTTTTTCGCGCTATTCCAGGCGTAGCCCGTTTGCAGTTCGTGTTGCCAGTCGGCATGGCCGAGATATGGCAGCATGGTAGTGACCCAACTCAGCCGCGTCTCGGGCGACAACAAAGCGCCGCCGGCCACGGCCGAGGGCCAGTGTTTTTCCGCTTTTTGATAGCCTTCAAACGCTTTGTTGAGACGGCGATGAACGATTTCGTCGGCCTCGCGCGCGGCGGCCAGCCATTGGCCGCGTACGGCCGTTTGTCCGCCCAGGGCGGCCGTGGCTAGTGTGGTGGGGCCTTCGGTCCAACCGGTTCGCAGCCACACGGTGTCGCCCGAGAGGCTCCAGCGAGCGGTCGTGCAGGCGGCGAGCGTTGACTTGAGCAATGCTTCGTAGTTTTTGTGAACGTCGACGGTGAATTCGCCGCCGGCGAGTTGCCCAGGCAGGGTGGCTAGTTGGTCGGCCAATGCCTTCTTGCTTGCCTGAAGGAACTCTTCCAACGCCTTGCCGACTTTCTCCGCGGCCGTTTCGCCTTCGCAGAGCAGGGCCAGTTCGGTTTGCAGTTGTTCGGTCCATCGAGCCGAGAGGCCCAAGGCGTCGGGCATTTCCCAGAGTGTTTGCCACGGTTGTCGGCCGGTTGGCCAGACGTCGAACAAATCGACCGGCAGTCGCACGCCCGCACGGCGTGCCGCGTCGAGATCGACCAACAGCCGCAGATCGGCGTCTTCGGGGGTGACGCTTAGCAGGTGGCCCACCGGTCCGCTGGGTAATTCCGCTTCGTTGCGATTAGCCAGTGCTCTTAACAGCGACTCGTCGCCGGTGACAATCGTTCGGTCGTCGAGCACGGCAAACGGATGCGTCCAGCCGCCAGCTGTCCGTTTCTGGCAAGCGACCCCCGCCAGCGCGAAACCACACGGTTCGCCCAGTGAAGTCAGGGCCTCGATTGCGTGGCCGTCGGCCGGCTCGATGATCAATACGACCTGCTCGGGCCAGCGCCGCAGATCGGTGCCGGCGATGGTCAGCCGTCGCAGGCCAGTTAACTTCAGATTGAAGCTCCGCAGTGCACTGCCCGCCATTGTGTCCCACGCGGGATAGAATCGCTCGATCAGGTCGGCCGCTCGGGTGTCGCCCGTCAGACGCGACGGCCGGAAACTCGCCAGGGCCGTGGTTTGCTCGGGCAGCCAGCGAAGGTCGAGATGGGCCGGTTCGGTTTCTGTTTCCGTCGCTGGGTCTTGCGGTTGCTCGGTCGGCTGAGATACGTCGGGTTGTTCGGTGGTGGCGGCCGGTGACGAGTCGGGCGGACTGGAACCGCCGAGCACCATCCACAACCCGGCCACGACGATCAGGCCCGCGACCGGCAGCCCACCGAAAAGCAACCACTTGCGCCACAGGGCCTCGGTCGGCGACAGCCAGTCGCCCGGCATCGCTACGTCGGCCATGGCAGCGTCCGCGGATACCGCACTGCCAGTGGATGATTCGGAGAGTGTCTCGGCGGCGTTTGCCAGATCGATACCGCCCGGATTGGCCACGGGCATCAAACCGGCGGCCGCCGTAGTGCCGGCCTGTTTTGCCGCCGGTCGTTCTTTCGGAAGCGGCGGCGGGATCGGTGGCCCTGAGGGGGCGGCCTCGTTGGGCAGAGGCGGAGCAGCCGGCCGTTTGGGCTGTTGCACCGTGGCGGCGTCGGTCGTGTTCGGCGGAGACGCGGTCTTTGGTGGGGCGGCGACGTTCGTTGGCGCCGGGTGTCCAGCGACGTCTTGCTTGCTTTGCGTGGCCTGTTCGCCCGGCGACGACTGCTTTGGCCGCGGGGCGACCGTCGCTTGTTGCTGGGTGTCGGGCGTCTGGGGGGTAGCTTCGGGGGCCGCCTCGGTGTCGCCGGGCGACCAGCCGTCGGGTGGGATCACCTGGACCATGCTCCCGCATTTAGGGCATTCGAGGATAGCCCCAATGGCGTCGGCACTGCGCACGGAGAGCCGCGCGCGGCACGTCGTGCAGGAGATGGAGAAGAGGACCTTGTCCACGGTAGCGGTCGTAGCGAAAAGGAGGATTGCCCGGCTGTTCCCTGAGATATGCCCGCCCAAGCTGACTCTGCCGGACACACCTCCCCCTAATTGTAAGTCGCCCCGGGCAGCTTGTCACCCGGCAGGGGATGTTTCGGCCTAAGCTGTACCGAAGAGGCCCGGTTGTGCCGACGGTTCCTACCGGGCCTTCCGTTTCCCGTCGCCAGCGAACACAATAAGGGATTGGCTTGTCCAACGACTGGCGGGGCGAGTTGGCTAACCTGTTGCGGGGTAACCGATTGACGTTCGGCCGACGTTTTGCCCGATGGGCGGCGTCGGCGCGACCAGGGCGGCGCGACCAGCGGTCGCGGCTTTTTGGGTGGGGGGGGAGTTACGGCAGCAGGCCGCGACCCGATGCGAAGGAAGATACACCATGGGCAAACTCAACATCCAACGGATCGACAGCCAACGCGACGACATCCGCGCGGCGATGGACCAGCTTCGGGCGAAGCTCAGCCCGCGGGGGAATGTCGTCAGCGAGGCCGGGCGGAAGCTCACGGTCGAGGTCTTCGGTGAAGCCCTTTCGCCGGTGGAGGTCGTCGAGCGGATCTGCCGCGACGTCGAGCAACGTGGCCTGCCGGCCGTGTTGGACTACGCGAAGCGGATCGACAAGGCCGACCTTTCGCCGGAAACGGTTCGCGTGAGCGAAGCCGAAATGCAAAAGGCCCATGCCGAGGCCGAGCCGGCCCTGCTGGAGTCGGTCCGTGGGGTGCGAAAGAACATCGAGGCCTTCCAGCGGAAGATTCTCCACAGCGACGTCCGACTCGACCGGCCCGACGGCTACTTGATGCAACGCTACCGGCCGCTGCGTCGAGTGGGCATTTGCGTGCCGGGCGGGGCGGCGGCCTATCCGTCGACCGTGTTGATGACGGCCGTACCGGCCCAAGTGGCGGGCGTCGAAGAGTTGGCCGTCGTGGCCCCGCCCACCAAGTTCGGCGCTTACAACCCCGACCTGTTGGCTACCTGTTGGGAACTCGGCGTGAAAGAAGTCTACCGGCTTGGCGGTGCCCAGGCGATCGCGGCGTTGGCCTACGGGGCCGAAGGGATTCCGCAGGTCGACAAGATCGTTGGCCCGGGCAATCTGTTCGTCGCCTTGGCCAAAAAATACGTGTATGGCGAGGTCGACATCGACTCGATCGCCGGGCCGAGCGAGGTGGTGGTGATCGTCGACGGTTCGACGCGAGCCGACTTCACGGCCTCGGACCTGATCGCCCAGGCCGAGCATGCCCCGGGTGCCAGTGTGCTGATTGGTTGGGACAAAGCGGCGTTGGACGGTGCGGTCGAGGAGTTGGATCGGCAGTTGGATCAACTGGAACGCGGCGAGCTTGCCCGGCAGAGTCTGGAGGCCTTCGGGGCTGTGATCCTCGCGCGGGATGCGGAGGAGGCCTGCCGGCTCACCGACGAGATCGCCCCGGAGCACCTGCACATCGCCACGGAGAACGCGGAGCAGTTGGCCGACGAAATTCGCTACGCCGGCGCGATTTTTCTGGGCAACTACACGCCAGTCGCCTTGGGTGACTACGCGGCCGGTCCGTCGCACGTATTGCCCACCAGCGGCACGGCCCGATTCGCCAGCGGGCTGTCGAGCAACGACTTCCTGCGGACCAACAGCATTCTGCATTTCACGCAGGAGGGACTGCGGAACCTCGCGCCGGACGTTCGTGTGTTGGCGACCAAGGAAGGGTTGACCGGCCATCGGGCGAGCGTGGAGATACGTGTCGAGTGAAGGTGGTGCGAAGCCGCGAGCGGCCAAACCAGAGATCCCAAATCGAAAATCCCTAGTCCCCAGCCCCTAGTTCCTCTCGAAATGTCCTTTTTTCGTCCCGAAGTTGAAGCGATGGCCGGCTATACGCCAGGCGAGCAGCCGCAAGACGGTCAGTACATCAAGTTGAACACCAATGAGAATCCGTACCCCGCATCGCCGGCGGTGGCCGACGCGGTCGAAGAGGTGCTTCGGCGCGGGCTGCAAAAGTATCCGCATGCGATGGCCGATCCGTTTCGCCGTGAGGCGGCCAAGCTTTGGGGTGTCGAGCCCGACTGGATCCTCTGCGGCAACGGTAGCGACGACATTTTGACGATTGCCACCCGGGCGTTCGTTGGCCAGGGCCAATTGCTGCGGCTGCCGTATCCCAGCTATGTGCTCTACAAGACGCTTGCCCAAATCCAGGGCGCGCGGAGCGAGGAGATTCATTTCCAGAGCGACTGGTCGTTGGGCGACGATTTCACAGCGGCGGCCGAGGGGCTTCGGTTGGCGTTTTTGCCGAACCCGAACAGCCCGACCGGCACGATCATCAGTCGCGACGAGATTCTGGCCCTGGCCGAACGGCTGCCGTGTCCGCTGTTGGTCGACGAGGCCTACGCCGACTTCGCCGAGTTCAATTGTGTTGATCTGGTTGCCCAAAACGAGAAGATTCTCGTATCGCGGACGCTGAGCAAATCATACGCCCTGGCCGGCTTGCGGTTTGGCTATGTGGTGGCTCAGCCGCACATGATCGAGCAATTGGTCAAGGTAAAGGACTCGTACAACTGCGATGCCCTGTCGATCGCGGCGGCCACGGCCGCGCTGAAGGATCAGGCTTGGCTAGCCGAAAATCGTGCGAAGATTCTTGCCACGCGAGCGAGGCTGGTCGAAGGCATGCAGCGGCTGGGCTTCGAAACGGTTGAGTCGCACGCCAACTTTACCTGGAATACCCATCCCGAACAGCCAGTGAAGCCAATCTACGAGCGGCTCAAACAAGAGCGGATTCTGGTCCGATACATGAATTATCCAGGCTTCGGCGACGGACTACGCGTGAGTGTTGGCACGGATGAGGAAGTGGATGCGCTGCTGGCGGCGCTTGGAAAAAGCGGAAAGCTGAAAGCAGAAAGCTGAAAGCGGAGAACTGGAACCATTGAGGGCTGGTCGCTTCAGCGGCCAGCAGGATGGAAAGCGGCAACAAGCTTCAGGGCGAAGCCGCAAGCGGCCTGCAAATCAGAAATCAAACATCCCATATCATAAATCTCTAGTCCCCAGCCTCTAATCCCTAGCCCCCATCATGTCCCGTACCGCAAAGATCCAACGCAATACGGCCGAAACTCAAATCTCGCTTGCGGTGTCGCTCGACGGCACGGGCAAGGCTGAGATCGACACGGGCGTGGGTTTCTTCGACCACATGCTCACGCTACTGGCTCGCCACGGGGCCATGGACCTGACGGTCGACGCCAAGGGCGATCTGCATGTCGACCAGCACCACACGGTCGAGGATGTTGGCATCTGTCTGGGCCAGGCGGTTCGCGAGGCATTGGGCGACAAGCGGGGGATTCGTCGTTACGGGCATTGCGTGCTGCCGATGGAAGAGACACTGGTGACCAGCGCGGTCGACCTGGGTGGTCGGGCCTACTTCGTTTACCACGTGGAACTGCCCACGGCCAAAATCGGCGAGTTCGACAGCGAACTGGTCGTCGACTTCTGGCAGGCCTTCGCGGCCAATGCCCTGTGTAACCTGCACTTGGTCCTGCACTACGGTCGTAACAGCCACCACATCGCCGAGGGACTGTTCAAGGCCACCGGTCGGGCGTTGCGGATGGCCGTGGAAACCGATCCGCGAATCAAGGACGTGCCTAGCACGAAGGGGACGTTGTAGGAGAGGGGCTGGAGGCTATAGGGGGCTTGCCTGGCGGTATAACATTGGTTGGGTGCCATGCCCTCGCTTGTGTGGGCATGCCGCTGAGCAAATCGCAATGAGCAAATCTCAATGAGTAATGAAGCCCCAATGTCCAATTCTCAAGGCGCCGGTTTCACGTCATCGAGTAGAGGATTGACGTTTGGTCATTGTGACTTGGTCTGTGATCATTCAACCCATCGGGGGCAGTAATAGCGATGTCGTGCAAGTATTGCAAAGGCAAGGGTGGTTGCATCGGGAAATGCAAGAAGGACAAGAAGAAGCAGAAGAAAAAGCCGAAGAAGTGATGCTGCTTGGCTCTTTTCGTCGCAGTTTTCAGGCAACACCGTTTTCAGGCAACACCGTTTTCTAGTGATAACGGCTATCACCGCACGGGCGTGGCCAGCAGCAGTTCGAGATCGACGTCGATGACGCCTTTGGTTGTGATCGTCTGGTCTTGAATTTGCGTGTCGAACGAGAGGGCTACGTCGAGGTGGCCGGCCTTCCAGTGGCCGAGATCCGTATCGAAGTGTTGCTCGCCGGTGACGCGGTAGACGGCATTCTGGATTTCGCCGTCGGCCTGTCCTTCTTCTCCGACAAGCGTTCCCGCTACGCGGACCTTCACGGTATTCGGAGCGTTCGGTTCCCGATCCGAAGAAACGGTATAGGTGAGTTCTCCTCGGGCGTATCGTCCGGCGCCCATCGAAAGCTCGGCGGGAGCCGTCCAGCTTGGGCGGCCCTCGAAAAACGGCGCGTGAAACAGGCGTGCGGCCGGGATGATGCCCGCTCCCAGGGCTACTTCCGCGCCGGGCACACTGGTCGTTTCGCGGTCGAGTTCCTGACCGTATTCATCGAGCGACAGGGTACACAGCGGGGCCTCGAACGACGCAAGCAACACCTGCTGCTGGTCGGGAGTGGCCTCGATGAACGATCCTTCCTGCCGGCGACCGTCTTGCTCGTTGAGGAAACGCGAGCGGCAAAGCTCGGTGCAACTGATCTGCTGCCCGTCGAGCGTGGTGCTCAGCTTCATGTCGTGTAGACGCAAAACGGCTTGACGCTGGGCAGACGGCTCCTCGCGGAGTTGCTCGCCACCGGCTTGTTCCCCACCGAATTGCCACGAATAGACGAATTCTGATCGGGTGTTGATCTGGCTGCTGCCGTGCTGGGGAACCGTGGCGGTGCATTGCGAGGCAATCGTCACGCCGTACTTGCAGACTAGGCTGCCGGAGGTGGCCGTCGGGGGCAAGAGACTTGCTCCCGGCGGAAGCTCGATCGCGGGTCGCGCTTCGGCGGTTGTTGAAGGAGCCAAACGCATGGGAGTCTGCAAGGCGGCGGGCCCGTCGACCGAGGTTTCGCTCGGCGCGCCTGAGTCGGCCGGAGATCCGCATCCGACCATGACACACAACAAAAGCACCGGCAATAGCGACTTCCGTAACACGATAGGTTTCCTCCCTGAGCGAATCCGTAGACCGGCTGTACGACGGCAAGACCCGTCCGACCGGGCCCTATCCTACCCGGTGTGCTGGGTAACGGACAAGAGCGGAAAGCCGGTTGCTTTGGTGTTGGGAAGCATTAGCCTGCCGTGAATACACGGCGGGGATGGGTGGCCGACCGCATGCAAAAAGCCGCGATGGGGTTGCCCTGTCGCGGCTTCTTGGTGAATTACGTCGGCGCGACCAAAACGGTCGCGGCTTTATGGGGTGACGATTCAGTCGTGCACGTAGGTTTCCAGGAATCGGGCCAAGCGGTGGAAATCGCAGCCGGGCTCGATGTAGCGGACCACGGTGACCAGCGTGGCCGGGTCGACCAACTGGTTGAAAGGCACGAAGTTCAGGTCCAACTGGCCGGAGACCGAAACCATCACGCCGTCGAGCCGTTTCTCGATCAAGGCCCGATAGGCACCCACGCCGAGCTGGCTACCGAGCATCACGTCGAAGGCTTGTGGCCGGGCACAACGGCTCTCGTAGCCGAGCTGCACGCCGGTAATCTTCCGCTGCCGTCCGGTCTGCTTCGTGTATTCCTTGGCGATAGCTTCAGAGAAGAAGCGGCTGAGGTTGAGCTTCGAGATGGCGATGTGGCCGTGTTCGTCGCGGGGCACGCCCTCGATATGCTGGTAGGGCAGGTACTCGGCCAGGCCCTCGGCCAGCACGATCACGCCGTATTGCTTGCCTTCGGCCTCTTCTCGCACTCGCATTTTAGCCACGATTTCACCGACCACTTCGGGCAGGTTCATCACGCGGCGGATGATTTTTTTGCCGGTCTTCGGATCGGTAATTTCTTCGCTGGCTTCGTACTTGCCCGTGATGTCTTCCACGCTGATCACAAAGCTGGCTTCGCCGGCGATGGCGGCCCCGTAGGCCAACCAGCCCGCGCTGCGGCCCATGCTTTCGGCCAGGAAGTAGGCCCGGTTGGCTTCGGCGTCGGCCAACAGGTTGCGGATTTCGGTGGCCAAAAACTCCACGGCGGTAAAGTAACCGAACGTGAAGTCGATGCCCATGTAGTCGTTGTCGATTGTCTTCGGCAGGTGGACGACCGGGATGCGCTGCGCACCCTCGGGCAGTTGATCCTGGAACATCTTGAACTTGTTGGCCGTCTTTAGCGTGTCATCGCCGCCGATGGAGATCAACGCGTCGACGCCGATCGAGCGCAAGGCTTCGTAGGTCGTCTTCAGCGGAGCGCTCAGTTCGGGATCTTTCAGGTGCTCGGGCGACGAGACCAACTTGCCAGGGTTCGCCCGGGCGGTGCCGATCATGATTCCTTGGCTGTTGCGCGTGCGCTTCAACAGCTTGTGATTGATCATCACGTAGTCTTCGCCCTCGACCAGCGGCTTGCCGGGCGTGTAGTCTACCAGGTGGGAATAGCCGTTGAGCACACCCACCACTTCGATGTTGTTGCGAAGGAAAGAGACGGCTGCGGTCGAGATCACGGCGTTGGCTGCGGGAGCCGGCCCGCCGGCGAACAAGATGGCGACTCGCTTAATATTGGAGTCTAATTGTGGGGGTCGGGAGAGAGGGCTACTCATGAAACGCTCCAGTTACTCTCGTTACGAATGTCTTGTAGGGGTTAGTTGTTCGTGGGTAGTGATCAGTGGATAGTGGGTAGTGAGCGGCGTTCAGACCCCAAATCCCAAATCATAAATCCCAAATCATAAATTCCTAGCTTGGCCAAGTGCGTTCGATGAAGGTGGTGTCCACCGTGCCTTCGACGAAGGCCGAATGGTCGAGAATCTTTTGTTGGATCGAGGCCGTGGTGTGGATTCCTTCGACCTGCAATTCGCTCAGCGCCCGTTTCATGCAAGCGATGGCTTCTGCCCGGGTGGGTTGATGTACGATCAGCTTGCCGATCATCGAATCGTAAAACGGCGACACCGTGTAACCGGCGTGTACATGCGAGTCGAATCGCACGCCGAAACCGCCTGGGGTGACCAACTTGGTGATGGTGCCCGGCGTGGGCCGGAAATTCTTTTCCGGATCCTCGGCGTTGATCCGGCACTCGATGGCTGCACCACGTTGCTGGATGTCTTCTTGCTTAAAGGGCAAAGGTTCGCCGGCCGCCACCTGGATTTGTGCCTTGATCAGGTCGATGCCCGTGACCATCTCGGTCACCGGGTGTTCGACCTGGATGCGGGCGTTCATTTCGATGAAGTAAAAATGCTCTTGTTTATCGACGATGAACTCCACGGTGCCGGCGTTGGTGTAGTTGGCCGATTGGACCAACCGCACGGCGGCCTCGCACATGGCCGTTCGGGTTTCGTTGCTCAGCGCCGTGGCGGGGCTCTCTTCGACCAGCTTCTGGTGGCGACGTTGCATTGAGCAATCGCGCTCCCAGAGGTGAACCACGTTGCCGTGCCGATCGGCCAGCACCTGCACCTCGACGTGGCGCGGATGCTCGACGTATTTCTCCAGGTAGATGTCGCCGTTGCCGAAGGCGGCTTCCGCTTCCGCCTTGGCCTGCTGCAACGCAGACTTCAGGGCCAGATCGTTCAGCGCCACGCGCATCCCTCGGCCACCGCCGCCGGCCGAGGCCTTGATCAGCACCGGAAAGCCGATTTCGTGGGCCAGCGTGAGGGCATGGGCTTCGTCCTCCACCAGTCCATCGCTGCCGGGTACCGTCGGTACGTTCGACTCTTTGGCCAGCGTGCGTGCGGAGTTCTTATCGCCTAGCAGGGCCATGGCCTCGGGCGTGGGGCCGATGAACTCGATGTTGCAGCTACGGCAGACGTCGGCAAAGTGCGAGTTCTCGGCCAAAAAGCCGTAGCCCGGGTGGATCGCCTGCACGTTGCCGATTTCGGCCGCGCTAATCACCCGATCGATTTTCAGGTAGCTATCGCTGACCTTCGCCGGGCCCACGCAATAGGCTTCGTCGGCCAATTGCAGGTAGGCGGCCCCACGGTCGGCCTCGCTGAAGATGGCTACCGTTTCGACGCCCAACTCACGGCAAGCGCGAAAGATTCGCAGGGCGATTTCGCCTCGGTTGGCAACTAGGATTCGCTTGAACATAACTGGTACGTGGAAACGTGGTGTTGGAAGCGGGGCCACGTGGGAACCGGGGCGGTGGAACACCGCTTGTCCGACACCCACACCGGTCGATAGCCGGCATCGTGGAGGTGTTCGTCTACAGCCCTGGCGCTCCCCGTGAACGTGGGTTATTGCAACGCAAAAGTCGTCTCACTCGCTGCGACTTCCAGCGGGAGCGGGCCGTTCAAAGATCGATCTCCCCTGTTCGCTTACGGCTGTCCGCGTTAGTCCTTGGAAACCCGGAACATCGGTTGCCCGAATTCGACCGGCTCTCCATTTTCGACCAGCACGGCGACGATCTTCCCCGACGTTTCGGCCGGGATTTGATTGAAGACCTTCATCGCCTCCACGATACAGACCGTGGTTTCCGGGCCGACGTGATCGCCTACCTTCACGTAGGGAGGCGACTCGGGATCGGAGGCGGCGTAAAAGGTGCCAACCATGGGGCTCTTGATTTCGACGGTCTTGCCGTCTGCGGGTTCGGCCGCCTTGGCCTCGGCCGCCGGAGCGGCTATTGCGGCCGAAGCCGCTGCTGCCACAGGGGGAGGGGGCGCGCTAGCCACCGGTGCCGCAGCCACCACCGTGGTGGTACCGCGCCGCAGTTGGATTTGGGTTTCGCCCTGCTTCAGATCCATCTCGCTGAGGTCGTGCTCTTTCATGAGCTCGACCAGCCGACGAATCTTGCGTACATCGAAAATGTCTTGGTTCGGGGAAGAACCGGCCATGCCGATCTCTCCATCTGGTGTCGATTGGCTCATCGCGGTGCGTATAAGTCAACAATGGCGGCGAACTGCAAAACCATGGGGGGAGCCAAGCTGCGGTGTGTCCGACTATTCGTCTGGCTACCGATCTTGTCGGATCTTGCGATCCGTCCTTCCGTTTGGCTTTTTGTCGCCGGTTAATGAACAAACGCTTCGGAAAATTGCTTAGGTACGCTGGTCAAGACCTCGCATCCATCACGTGTGACCAGCACGTCGTCCTCGATACGAACGCCCCCGTAGTCGGGCAGATAAATACCCGGCTCGACCGTAACCACCATGCCGGGTTTGAGAACGGTGGAACTCTTCGCAGCCAGCCGTGGCGCTTCATGCACCTGGAGGCCTAGGCCGTGACCTAAACCGTGTCCAAAAAAGCGTCGGAAGCCGGCGTCTGCGATGATATCCCGGGCGATCGCATCGATATCGTGAGCTGTAGCACCGGGCCGAATAGCAGCAATCGCCTGGGTTTGGGCGTCCAGCACGACCCGATAAATCCGCTCAATTTTGGGGGAAATTCTACCTGTCAATAAAACACGCGTCAAGTCGCTATTGTACAGCCCTTGCGATGCACCCCAGTCGATCAGCACAAAACCGCTCCGCCCGACGGGCTCGTCGATCGGTTCCGCGTGGGGTAGCGCCGCCCGAGGTCCGGCAGCAACAATCGGGGGGAAAGCACTCCCCTTGGCTCCGAAAAGCCGCATTTGCTGGTCCAATTCGTCGGCCAACTGTTTTTCCGTCTTTTCCGGCAGAATCGCCGCCCGCAATACGGCAAACGCCTTTTCTGCCTGGCGAACGGCCTCGCGCAGCAGCGCCACTTCGTGCCGATCTTTGATTTGTCGCAGATTTTCCACCAAGCCGGTCGTGGCAACAATCTTTAGCTTCGGCAGTTCCGAGGCGAGGCGGCCGTGCAGGGCGACGGTCATCGAGTCGGCTTCGATCGCCAAGCAACCGACCTTGGCCGCCCGCAGTGCCTTGCCCACGGCCTTCGTCATGCTCACGCCCGGCTTGCGGATGTTCGCATCGAGCTCGGGACACTGTTCGCCCAATTGGGTGGTGTAGCGGGGATCGCTTACCACTACGGCGCCGTCGCGGTGAACGAGCAGGTAGCTGTCGTCGCCGGTGAAGCCGGTCAGGTAAGTCACGTTCGTGAAATTCGTGACCAGCAGGGCATCGGCCCCTGCTTTTTCCAGGGCGCGGCGAAGCTTGTGACGTCGGTTTTCGTGGTCCATGGCTCGCCTCAGTTTCGGCTCCAAAGCCCTCATTGGACCAGTTATTCTGCCAAGCCGCAAGAACAAACGCGCGGGGGGAATGGCCAATGAGCAAGTCTCAATGACCAAGGAAGTGCCAGGATTCGAATGACCAATCGCCAATATCCATCGGTGAGTGAGAGCCTGATGCCTGCGACTTGGGCACTAGGGCTTTATTGGTCATTATGGCTTGGTCACTGACATTTGCTTATTGGCATGCCCACGCAAGCGTGGAGCATGGCACCCCTTGCGTCAAGTTCGGCAAAGCACCTCGTACGGGCCTCTGGGCGTGGCCTTTCCGGCCGATTACCATAGAAGTCATGAACACAAAGCAAGCAGAGCAATTTGCCCGACGGCTGTTGACCGGAGAGCTTTCGGTCGAGCAGTTCGTCGAAAACTTCGGCAAGCCGGGCATTGCCGACGTGGGCGACGCCCAGTTGGACCTCGACCGGCCACGTCGTTGCGGATTTCCTGAGGTCGTTTTTGCCGAAGGCAAGAGTGTCGAGGCGATCGAGCGGATTTTTCATGCCCTGCTCGGGCACGAGGTCGACGTGTTGGCCACGCGCATGTCGGCCGAGCAGGCGGCCGTCCTGGTGCCGAAATTTCCGCGAGGGCATTACAACCCGGTTGCCCGAACGTTTCGCATGGCTGTTGCCAATACCCCCCAGGCGACCGCCGGCGCCGACGGCCAAGCCGGTGGGGCCCCAGGTCGCGTAGCCATCGTGACGGCCGGTACCAGCGATCAGCCGGTGGCCGAGGAAGCCCGCGAAACGGCTCTCTGGACTGGGGCCGAGGTAAGCTTAATCCAGGATGTGGGCGTGGCGGGGCCGCATCGCCTGAAGGCGAATCTTCCGTTGATCGAAGGGGTCGATGCCGTGGTGGTAGTGGCCGGCATGGAAGGGGCCTTGCCGAGTGTGGTCGGCGGCTACGTCGATTGTCCGGTGATTGCTGTACCCACCAGTGTCGGCTACGGAGCCAGCCTGGGGGGGATGGCCGCTCTGCTTGGGATGCTCAATAGTTGTGCCTCGAACGTGACCGTGGTGAATATCGACGCCGGTTTCAAGGGCGGCTACGTGGCCGGACTGATTGCCCGAAACGCTTCCCGTGCCCGAGCGGGGAAATGTGGTAAGGCGGGTGGAGTTGGTGCGGAACGGGAAAACGTCTGAAGGGACTTGAGCGGTTTGGGCGAAGCTGCGCGCGGCAACGGACCACGGACCACGAAGAACCGATGACTGATAGCTGAAAACTTGCCATGTCCTCGACCGATACGAGTCCCATTGCAAAACTCCCCAAACGCCCGGCCGATGCGCATAAGGGGACCTTTGGGCTGGCACTGATCGTTGGCGGGTCGCGAGGGATGAGCGGCGCGGTGGCTTTGGCTGGCATGGCTGCGTTGCGTTCCGGAGCCGGATTGGTCCGTCTGGCCGTCACCGAGTCGGTTCTCGACGTCGTGGCCGCGATCGAACCCTCTTACATGACCGTGCCATTGCCGGCCGATTTGCAGGGACGATTAGCAGTGGAAGCGACCGAGCAGTTGTTCGAACTGGCGGAAACGGCTACGGCGGTGGCCATTGGTCCGGGCTTGGGGCGTTCGGCCGGATTGGACAAACTCGTCGGTCGGCTCTACAGGCGGCTCGATAAACCCCTGGTCGTCGACGCCGACGCGCTAAACGCTCTGGCTATCCAACCAAAAAGTCTTCGCCGGCCGGCGGGTCCTCGGGTTCTTACTCCGCATCCCGGTGAGTTCGCTCGGCTTGCCGGAGAAAAACTTCAAGGCGAAGCCCGAGAAGCGGCCGCCATCGAGATGGCCGCCCAATGCGGGGTAGTCGTGGTGCTCAAGGGACATCAAACGCTAGTGACGGATGGACAGCGGCGGTCGATCAATGCCACGGGCAATCCGGGCATGGCGACCGGTGGTTCCGGCGACGTTCTTACCGGTTTGATCACGGCCTTAATGGCCCAGGGGCTTTCGCCCTACGACGCGGCGCGATTGGGCGTGCATCTTCACGGGCTGGCCGGCGACTTGGCCGCGGCCGAGTTGGGCGAAACATCGATGATCGCCAGCGATTTGGTGCGGTTTCTCCCGCAGGCGTTCCGCCAACACCAGACCGGGGAATAAATCGGCCGTGGCGACGCTCTCTTTGGATAGGGAGACGCCATGAATGTCTATCGTCTATTGGCCGACGTTGTCGTAGTGGTCCACTTCGCCTATGTGGCGTTTGTGGTAGTGGGGCTGGTGTTGATACTCGTGGGCGTGGCGCTGCGGTGGCGTTGGGTGCGCAACTTCTGGTTTCGTGCATTGCATTTTCTGGCAATTGCCGTTGTGGCGTTCGAATCGCTCGGCGGGATCGTGTGTCCGCTGACCACGTGGGAATATCAGTTGCGGCTGAAGGCGGGCGACGCGGGAGTGCCTGGCTCGTTTGTCGGCCGATTGATCCAGCAGATGCTGTTCTTCGAGGCTTCCGAGTCGGTGTTCACGGCCTGTTATTGCGCGTTTGCAGCGGCCGTGTTGCTGACACTCGTTTTGGCCCCGCCGCACTGGCCGTGGAGGGGCGAGAGACGAGGGAGTAGAGATGAGGGGTGAGGGGCGAGGGCGGGGCCGGGGAAATTTAGCCCGCCGTGAATGCATGGTGGACGATGACGTGGCCGCTTGTCGTGCCTTTGCCTGCAATCGCTACGGTGCCTTGTCCACCTGGGGGTAACTTGGTAGGATACATGGCATGGTCCTCTACCATGTTCGTGCTGCTGATGTAACCATTTGGTGAGCCGATACATTGCCCGTTGGGTGCCTGAAAACAAAGGCATTGGCCGCGTGTACAGCCGCTGACCGACTCTGTTCGGCAACGGATCACACAACCCGGTGTCCAGGTCGCCCCCTTTTTGATGACGGGCTCTCAAATACGCATCACCACGGCATTGCGGTGGAGGACCTTTTTCGTGCGCCCCTCGAGTTTATAAGCTTGCCTAACCTGGATTTCTCGCAATCGAATGAACCACGGAGGCACGGAGGACACTGAGAAGAGAAGGTTTGCTGCGGATCGATAGCCGCTTACCCGATGGCAGGCTATAAGTCGTTCGGTGCAGAAAACTCTGTGACCTCCGTGGTGAGAAATTCTTCGTGGTGAGAAATTCCGGCCAATCACCCGCCACGTTTCCCTCGCCGCTGATTTAGTCCCATGGCCGTGCTTCAAGCTGAAATCGTCGAGAAACGAGACCGCTTGCTCGATCTGTTGCGTAGCTACGGTAGTTGTGCCGTGGCCTTTTCCGGTGGACTCGACAGCGCCGTGTTGGCCAAGGCGGCCGTCTTGGCTTTGGGGGAAAAGTCCGTGGCGGTAACCGGCGTAAGTGCCAGTCTGGCGGCCGGCGAGTTGGACGAAGCCCGCGAGGTCGCCCGCGCGATTGGCATTCGCCACGAGGTGATCGAGACGTCCGAAGTCGACTTGCCCGAGTACCAGCGCAACGATGCCAATCGCTGTTATCATTGCAAGAACGAGTTGTTTGGGCAGATCAACGAGTTGGCGCGGCGCACCGAGATGGCCGTGGTGCTCGACGGCTCGAACCGCGACGACCATGGCGAGCATCGTCCCGGCATGCGAGCGGCCAAAGATCGCAAGGTGCGCAGCCCATTGGCCGAGTGTGGTTTCACGAAGAGCGAATTACGTGCGTTGGCGGCCGATTGGGAAATTCCCATTTGGGACAAACCGGCCACGCCGTGTCTGAGCAGTCGCATTGCCTATGGCGAACAGGTTACGCCCGAGCGGCTGAGGATGGTCGACGAGGCGGAAAGGTTCTTTCGCAACCGCGGGTTCGAGCCGTTGCGTGTGCGATACCACGGCGGTGATGTCGCCCGAGTTGAGGTCGTCGCAGAGGCCATCGCGCGATTCGCCGATGAGGCCTTTCGCCGCGAGGCGGTCGAGCATCTCAAGTCGGTGGGTTTCAAGTACGTGTCGCTCGACCTGGCGGGCTTCCGCAGCGGCAGCCTCAACGACGTGTTGCCGGTCGAAAGCTTGCAGCTTGGCGGCGGCGAACGCTAGCCTAATGCTTCGTCAAACTCAAAAAACGGGGTGCCATGCCCACGGCAACGTGGGCATGGTCGAAGTGCGGTACGTATTCATGCCCACGCAAGCATGGGCATGGCACCCGAGCGATGGTTTGCGCTAGCCGGAAATCATTAGGACGAGCAGCAGCACGAGCACGATCAACAGGCCGGCTCCGAGCGAGATCCAGACCGACATGGGCGTTTTCGTTTGGCGGGCCCGATAGGCTTCGTAGTCGTCCTGGGTCATGTGCTGGCGGGTGCGCACCCGAGCTACCATGGGATGGTCGGCCGGGTCGACAACGAACTCGCCCGACGAGCCGGGGGCCGGTTGTTGCTTCGGTTCGTCTTCAAGTGGCTGGGCCACAAGCAGGCCCTTGGTGCCCAGGTGTGGGTCGGACTTGCCGCTGCTGAATCCGCGTTCGGGAGTGGGGCCGGCGACGGTGGGGCGTTCAAGGTCGGAAACCGTGTCGCGTACCGATTCGCTCGTGCCGGGCGCCGACGCATTGCTTTCGGGACGGCGGATGACGCTCGAGTCGCGCCGCAGGGGACGAGGGCCGCGGCGGATCTCGGGTGTCGTGCCACTTCCGGCCGCGATTCCGCTGGCGGCGATAGCCAACCGCCGCGACGACGAACTTCCGCCCGATTCGTGGCCGTGTATCACTAACCACTCATCAAGCGCCACGGCCACCTCGGCCATGGTCTGGTAGCGGTTCTTTGGCTTCTTAGCCATCATCTTCATGCAGATTCCGACCAAGTCCTCCGGAACGTCGTCGCGCTCGTTGCGGATCGGCGGTGGCGGTTGTTTCTGATGGGCCATCAGACGCTGGGGAAGGGTGCCGTCGGGGAACGGCGGATGACCGGTTAGCAGGAAGTAGAGCGAGCACCCCAGGCTATAGATGTCGGCTCGGGCATCGACGCCGTGGCTGTCCAAGGCCTGTTCGGGAGCCAGGTAGTCGGCCGTTCCCAACACGTTTTCATCGTAGGCCACGGTCAACGAGGCGCGGTCTTCTTCGCTGGTGAAGCGGGCTAACCCCAGGTCGAGCACTTTGACGACATTGCGGGCGTCGACCAGCAAATTGGCCGGTTTTACGTCGCGGTGGATGAGCCCGGCCTGATGGGCGTGGAAGAGGCCTTCGGCGGCCTGACAGATGTATTCCGCGGCGGCAGCGCAAGCGAGCGGGCCGTCGTCTTTGACGAGTTGCTGCAAATCGCGCCCTTCGACGTATTCCATTACCAGGTAATGGGTGTTGCCGTCGTTGTCGACATCGTAGGCGCGAACGATATTGCGGTGGTCCAGCGCGGCAGCTGCCTGGGCCTCGCGGTGGAAACGGGCAAGATACGACGAATCTTCGACGCGATGTTTCGGAAGGATTTTGATCGCCACGCGGCGTTGCATCAAGACGTGTTCGGCCAGGTAGACGCTGCTCATCCCGCCCGTGCCGAGGTGATCGAGCAACTTGTACTTGTCGAGAAAGAACCCGCGGTAGCGACCCTCAATCAGTTTTTCGCACTGCCACTGGGTGAGCCACTTACCCTCGACGAGGAACTGAGCAACTCGGTCGATATCCTGTCGAGCTTCGCTGTCGAGAGCCTGATTCATGGCATCGATAGCTTCGGCCCACTGGTGGTCTTCCACCAGCCCGCTCCGTTTCAGCTTGTCGAGGAGGACGTCAACCGTTGGTTTAGCCATGCCACGCCGACGCCGTAACCGCAACGGGTACGCGCGTCGTTCCTTGCAGCGAGTTTGTACTACCGATGCTGAAGCCTTGTTATTGGCCCTTGTGCACTGGATGAACGAAAGGCGATCAGCGGGAGCCCGACTTCAGGACACTTGCTGGTGGCCAGCGTTCAATGAAAATGCAGCTTTTTACTCACATGGGTCGGCGGGGGTTTGGCGATTTGCTTGCCCCTGAACGCCCGACCCCTAAATGCCGGATGAGCGCAACACCCAACCCCCCGTCCCGGTCTGTGTTGATTGCCGTACGGGAACTTCGCAGTATTCTACAAATTTATGCTACCATGCTCGAAGGAATAATACCAGTTGCCTTACCAAGGGTAAAGCCGCGCCGGCTCGGGTAGGCCGTCTCACGGGGTCGGGCAGACCGGTCGCAAGCGTGCCATCGACACGTCGTTTTTGCCAGCCGACGGAGTGGCTACCCCGAATCGCAGATCCCACCACAGGGTGAGTGGAGCGGCTAGGCGGTAACCGAATTGGGTGCCCAGAGACGTCGGACCTGAAGCGTGATCGTGCCGGAGGCCTCGGTCAGGGAGAACTGGCGATCGACGTTTCCGTTGACGAAGGCTACCTTGTTCATACCGTAGACTTCGCTGGAAGTTTCGTCTTGGCCCAGCACATAACCGCCGCCAGCACGAATGACGCCGCAGCCTTCGGCTCCGTCGTGGCCCATGCCGGTCATGATAACGCCGAGGATGTTGCTGCCAAAAACGGCTGCGGCCGACTTCATCATCACATCGACCGACGGTTTGTGGCTACTGACCATGGGGCCGTCGCTCAGCAGTAGTCGGGCACGAGTGGCCGTGCCGCGTACTTCCATGTGGCGACCGCCGGGGGCGATATACACGTGGTTTCCCTGAAGAATGTCGCCCGTTTCGCCCTCTTTGATCGAAAGTTCCGAGAGGGCATCGAGTCGCCAGGCCAGCGGCTTGGTGAAGCTGGCCGGCATATGCTGCACTACGACAATCGGCGGCATCGGCGGCCGCAACGACTCAAAAAGCGAACGCAGGGCAGGGGGGCCACCCGTCGAAATCCCCAACGCAATGCATTTGCCGTTGTAGGCGGGGAGGGTTTCTTCGGGAACCGGCTTGGCGGTAATCCGTTGGCTCTTTTTGGCCGCACGGCGGGCCTTGCGATTTTTGCGGATTTCAAGGATCCGTTGGACATCGGTTCCGGCTGCCGAGCGGATCTTCCGCAGCAGATCGTGGCCGAGCACTTGTTGGGTTTCGCTACCCCGTTCTGGCTTGGCGATGTAGTCCAACGCCCCACGGTCGAGTGCTTCCAGGGTGATGTCGGCACCGAGCTGCGTTAGCGAACTGACCATAATGACCGGTACGGCACGCTGCTTGAGGATGGCGTCGAGGGTCTCCAGGCCATTCATCCCGGGCATCTGGATGTCGAGCGTAACGACGTCCGGATTCACCTGGGGAAGAATCTCCAGGGCCCGTTGTCCGCTGGACGCGCGGCCGGCGAGTTCCATGCCGGGAGCGTGCGACACGAAGTCGCTAATCATCTCACGCATCACCGCCGAATCATCGACGACAAAAACTCGAATTGGTCGTGGAAGCATGGCGTTTTCTTATTTGGGGACCTGGCGGGCAACGGGTTGTATGCACGGTTGTTCAAAAAGCCGTGGTATGGCCGTGGGAAGGTGGGGGGCGTTGCTTCTCGTGGTCGTCCAGAGGGTGTCCCTGGCGTTAGTTCTGTGGCGTTAACGCTGTCCGAAACTGGATGCTCTCCCTCGAAAAATTAGCTCACGCTTCGCGACAGCGTCTAATTTGTCACCTTGGGCAGGTGATTTGTTTGTTTTGCGAGGCGCGTCGAGGTGGGTACAGACCGATTCTGCGGCAAGATCCCCCACATTCGGGCGTAGCAACCGGGGACTGCTTTGTGGGATAGCGCGCGAATCGCAGAAGAGAGGGCTGGCTCCGAGCCGCAAACAGAGGGCCTGCTCGCATTCGCAACCGGACGGGTACTTTAACTCGCCGGCATGCGTTTAAGCAGTTCCTCGGCCGCCTTGCGGACGGATTGGTCCGTGTGATTCTCGGCGGCGTCGCCCAGTAGTCGGCGGACCATTTTTTTGTCTGGCTGGCGGGGAAAGGCGTTTTGGATGTCGCGCGGAATCGACGCGTACTTGTCGGCCAGCAGAGGAATCAGGCTTTCGACCACTTCTTGCCCGGCGTAGGTTCCCAGGGTGCGTGCCGCCGTGCGACGAAGATTGTTGTCGGTGTTGGTCAGCAGGGGTTTTACGTTTTCCAGGAGTGTGGGGTCGATGGGCTTGCCCGAGTAGCGGAAATCGGCCAGCCAGCTTAATGCCTGATACTGGCGGCTGCGATCGCCGCTGGTGAGTTGTTCCATGGCAAACGCCTTGGCCGGCTCGTATTTGAACGCCTGAATCAACGGCTGGCACACTTGAAACTTCAGTTCGTCGTTTTTGCCTTCATAGATGGCAACCAGGGCGTCTTGTACCGTTTGCTTGGCTGGCCCATTGCAGAATTTGGCCGAGTAGGCGATGGCCTGTCGGGCCACGTTATCGCGATTGTCTTTCAACGCTTCGAGAAACAGCGTGGGGATATGGCTGCCGTCGGTCCCGCTGTTGAGCGACATTACCACAAGATTTGCGATTTGAGTGTTCTGGTCTTCCAGCAACGGGCGGAGCTGGTTGATCCATTTGTCCTGGTCGGTGCGCACAATGGTCGTCAGGCATTCACGAATGATTCGCTGGCGGTTCCCGTTGGGCATACCCAATTCCATTGCCTGCAACGTGCGGGCTAGCAGCAACTCGATTCGCGCGTCGTCCGAAATTCCGCGAGCGTAGACGGCGAACGCGTCGGCATAGCGGCCCTTGTCTTCCCACTTGCTGTAGTTCCACCGCTGTAAGATGCGCCGGGCACGCCAGCCGATTTCGGCATCGTGGTGTCCGATGGCTTTCACCAGCAACGGTTCCGCCCCGGAGCCGATTTCGCAAAGTTTTGTGTAGGCCACCTCGCGCGTACGATAGTTGTCATCGCCAAGCTGTTCGATCAGTTTGGCGACGGCTTCTTCTGGAGCGTCGAGTTTGGCCGGTGGGGCCGTGTCGGGAAAGAGTTCGTTGAGCAGCGCTTCCAGCCCGGCCACGCCCTTGTCGTGCAGTGCTTCAGCGTCAAACGCGTGCTGCTTACTTATCATGTCGGCCAGGATATCCTGCATCTGCGCCGGAGGCTCTTCGGCGCGGACCGACACCGCAAAAACGGCAAATGCCAAACACACCCACGTCGACCAAGCGAGAACTACCGCTCGACGTTTTCCGGTAGCGATGGTAGGTGCCGAAGCTGAGTGCGACATGGTGTGAATCGTCGGGTTGGGACTCGTGAGGCCACTGGGCGAAGATCGTCCCCACGGGCAGGCATTCCATCGGACGGGACTATCCAGAATATTCCAGCACCCCCCAGCGTGGGATCAACTCGATTATAACCTCGCACGGAGGAAATGAGCAACCGTGCGGCGGAGGCTAGCGGCGAGGGACGAGGGACTGGCGGCGCGACGATAGCAGTTTTCGGCCGCATGCCTGCAAAAGGCCGCGACCACTGGTCGCGCCGGATGCTGCGAATCGAAAGAAGCGTTGACCCAGTACCAACTGGAGCCTGCGCCAACCGGGGGGCTGGAATCCCGATGATAGTGATGCATGGTCAGGTCCTTTAACGCAAACGCTCCGCTGGCACACCGTGGCTCGTGAGCCATGACACCAACCAGCGGGAAGATTGTTCGGTGAGCGTTGCGTCGCCCTCGAATCCGTCCCAGCGAATGGCTTTCCCATGTTGAACGGACGTCACCGCGATCCGCTTGCCGTCCTTTTGCCAATCGAGCATCGGGAAGCCGTGGCACTTACAGCCAGAGCGGAATTGGTTGGTTTGAAACTCGAGTTGGCCGAGGATCTGTTTCAGTTCCGCGGAAGATGTGACCTCAAAGAGCACCGGCTGGGCGTCCACCGTTTCCGGCCCATTGTATTCATTGTCTCGAACAATGAGTCGGTCTGCCTGACGAAGCGCCGCGTGAAGTTCGCCCGTGTATCGCCAAGCTGGCACCAGCCAGATGCCAATGCCCAGGACGACGACGCACACAGCGGCGAGGGTAAGAAGACGCGGAAATCGAAATCGGAACATGATGCGGCTTGCAGTGAGGCAGTCGAGCAAGGGAGCTTTCTGAAGGACAATAGGGAGTTTTACCCTGTTCTTGTCGGATTGGCAATGGTCGACCTCATCGGTTCGGCCTGGCGAAACAGAGCTTCGCGGAAGTGCGTTCCCAGGCCGGAGCTTGGGAATGAGGGGAGAACTTCCCGCCCAACTCCAAAGTCCCTGTTCCCAACTCCTCGCTCCCCCGCCGGTAGTCGTCGTAGTCGTAAACCTCAATCAGCGGGACACCGAAGAGTGTTTTGCGATAGGCCGGTTCGGCGTGGCGGATGAGCCAATTGTCCAGCGGAAGGCAACCGCTGGGGCGGCGCTGAAGGACGTACCAGCGGAAACGCGGCCGTGTCTGCTTGGGCGGTAGTTCTGCGAGTTGACTGCGTGTGAGCGCCTGCCGGTCGAAAAATCCCCATTGCTTCAGTAGTTGTAGATTGTCGGGCGAGGAGGCGGCCAGGAGGATCGCTTCATCGGATGAGGTGTTGCCTTCAAGCCAGTCGACGACCGTACGGTCGAGTCCATCCCACCAATAGGTCGGCTCCATGCCCAATCGCGTCGCGCCTGGCAAACCGCCGACGGCAAGGTTGTAGAAGGAAAGCCACTGTGGGCGGTAGGCGAGAAGGTTCACGCTGCACGCGCCCAGCAAGACCATCATGCCGACGAACACCGTGCGGCGTACGTGTGGGGCGTGTGGCCAACGCCGGGCGATTGCGAGTCGGAAAGTGTCCCAGCCCAGGCCGACCAGGGCGGCCAGGAAGGCGAAGCTCGGCAAAAACAGGCGGACACCGTCGTGCGGTGGAACGCCCGGCAGGGCACGAACCACAAGCAATACGGCCCATTGGCCTACCAGCAGCATGCCTAAGGGGCGATCGCGCCAATGACGAAATGCACTGCCGAGGCCGACAACCAGCAGCGCCAGGATCGGCAGCGGCACGGTGATCGCCGTCCACACCAATGTGTTGTACCAGGGCAAGGGGTGGTCGAGGTTGTACATCCGGCCGAGAAACCAGGTCGAGATATTCAAGCCCGGGTTGGCCCGGCGATCGAGATTCAAGCGGAAGAAGGTCTCTAGGCCGCGGAGCGTGTCGTGCCAAAGGGGAGGGTTCAAGGCGACAAACGTCAGCAGTGCTACCGGAAGACCGACGGCCAGCGCGGTCAGGCTGCCGCGACGGCGATACGCCAGGGCCCAAAGCACAAACGGCAGCGGAGCAATCCAGCCGGTGGCCTTGCTACTGAGGGTGACGCCTAAGGCCGCACCCCATACGACGACTTGAAGCCAAAAGGTCCAATGCGAGCGGCCGAGTTGTGTTGAGGGTGAGGACGTGTTTTCGTTTACCGCAGACAATTGCTGCGAAGCCGACGAGCGGCGGCAGGAGGGCGAAAGACTCACGGCAGCCGACGGAAACGTTGCCCAAGCGAGCAGCCAGCAACTTGTCAACGGTCCATCGATCGACGCGAAATGGGCGTGGGCGAACAATCGCGGTAGCAGCAGAACGGTGGCCGCGGCGACCGTGGCGGCCGAGAGTGAGTAGTCGCGCGCGAGCCGATAGAACATCGCACCGATGGCCAGGGAGAACAACAGCATCGGTCCCAGCCGTGCGGCGGCCAGCGGCGCTAACCAGCCGTCACCCAAGCGTTGGCCCACATGGATCACGATGCCATACAGGGCTGGATGGCCTTCGAGCTGCGTGGTGTAGAGCCATTGGCCCCGGCCAATCTGCTGGGCGCGGAGAATGGCATTGCCTTCGTCCCAGACCATCGGCAGGCCCGGCAGACTGACCATCAACACGACGAAACAGACCACTGCCACGACGCTCGCCCCGACAATCGCCCGACGCCGATCGACGCACGTTCCGAAGAGCGTGGGCGGACCAGGCGGATGGGACGGATTCGTCGGTTCAGACGGCGGTCGGGTGTCGCAACTCATTCCGTCGATTGTAACGGATGAGCGAACCGGCGCGAGGGCGGGGGGAAGAATGAGAGACGAGAGACGAGAGGCACGGGACGGGTGCAGGTGCCATGCAACCGACGCATCCTGTTTCGTCAGTCGGCCGCCACGGCCACGAGTTCCTCGGCCACGGCCTCCAAATGGCTGGCGTTGAGGGTCACTTGCTCCTCAGCGTAGCCGATCAGAAGGGCCAAGTCGCAGAGGCGGTTGATCTTTCGGGCGACTCCTTGAGTGAGCCGATGCAGGGTGGGCATGGCCTCGCGGTCGAAGATCATCCGCATGGCCCCGGCCGTGCGCAGGCGATGGGCCACGTAGTCGGCCGTCTCCTTCAGCGTGAAGGGGCGAAGCAGACACTTGACGGCCAGGCGTTCTTCCAGTTGGGGGATGCGGTCGATGATCGGCAGCAAGCCCGTCTGACCAATCAACAGCAACGTGAGTCCCGGTTGACCGCCGGGCTGGAAATTCTGCAACAGCCGCAGAGCTTCGAAGGTCCTCGCGTCGTCGATCAGTTGCGCTTCGTCGACAATCACCACCGCGTGACGTCCTTGTTGGGTGTTGTCGGCCAGGAACGCTTCGATTCGTTCAATACTCGCCTGAACGCCGAGCGTTTGTTGGCTTCGTGAGCCGTCGAGTTCGTCAGCCAAATAGGTGAGCAATTCGGGTGTGTTCATCTGAGGGAACACGACGTGAATGCGCGGCGACAGTTGTTCGCCCAATTTTTCGCCCAGCGTGTTGGCTACAAGCGTTTTGCCGCATCCCGAGGGCCCGGCCAACAACGCCCCGCCGCGATGGTTTTCGATGGCGTAGCGGATTTTCAACAGCGCAGCCTGATGCGACTCGCCCGGGTAATAGAACCGTGGGTCGGCCGTGTTGTCGAAGGGCTTCTGATCGAGTTGCCAGTAGGATTCGTACATGCCGGTGCGGTAGCAAAGGGGCCGGATTGATTTGTGATTTGGGAATTATGGTTTGGGATTTAGGGGGCCAAAATCGTTGTCACAAAAAATAGGATGCCTCCCCGAGGCTTGATCGCTTCAGCGGCCTTGAACACACCTTAGTTGGTTTTGGACGCTTGCTAGCGTGTCAATTATCGACGAAATTATCTACGATTCCCAACAGTTCCACGCCCAGGCTTTTCAACTGACGTCCGGCAGCGTTGCATTGATTCTGCGGTGTACTGCGAACGTCTTGCACGAGTACCGCGACGTCGCATTGCGGTAGCACGGCCGGATTCCAGCCGTCGGCCATGGCCATTGAAGTTTCGAACGACTCGACGGCTACCAGCACGAGATCGTAGCTGCCGGCCAGTGTTTCCAAGGCCTTTCGCAAGGCGGTTCGCGCCGACGATTCCGGCGGAATCGAGGCACACGACGGGCAAAGCGGTAAGATGGCCATTGAACTGCGGGCGGCTTCCACCACCACTTCTTCCAGCGGCAGTTGGCCGCTGAGCACCGTTTCCAGGCCCACTTCCGGTAAGATGCCCAAGTGTTCGGCCAAACGGGGATTGCAGAAGTTGGTGTCGACCACGATCACGCGCTGACCTTGCTGAGCCGCTTGGTGGGCGACGCTCAGCAACAGGCTGCTCACGCCAGCCTTCTCGCGGCAGCCTTCGAAAGCCACCACGCGGTGTCCCGCTTGGGCCTGCCGAATCAGCCGCTCGGTAAGTTGGTTGATCTGTTGGCCAACTCTTGCCTGAAGTCGCCGGCACACCTTCGGCAGGCTGAAACGTTCGACCTGAAGCATCGCTTGGAAGGGTTCGGCCTTGGGCTTGGCTGTGGGTTCAGCTGTGGGCTCAGCGACCGGCGCCGGCGGAGCCTCTGCCGTAGTCGGTTCTTCATAGCGGGGCTTGTTGTCGCGCGGCAACGGCAGAGTTGGCTCGATAGTCTCCGCGGCATCGATTTCGGGCATGACGATTGTGTGTCCACCCACGGAAAATTCACGCCGCTTGCCGTTGCCAGGGCTCGGTTGTCTGGCCGACACGGGGGCAGATTTCTGAGGGTTGGGGGGCGACTGGGATGCGGTTTTCAGCAAATCGCCCGACGTCGGGTGTTGTGGATCGAGCCGCAGACGTGTTGTCGCCGCGATGCCGTTGGGGAGCGAGGGCGAACGGGTAACAGTCGTTTGACCGGTCACCTTCGTTGGACTGCATGGCGATTGAAGGAATGTGGGGAGCATCTCGTCGGTGAAGACGGCAGCGCCGGAAGAGAGAGCCGGCTCGGGGCGCGGACCTCTTTCGTGTTTGGCGGTTGCACCCTTGTCCGTCACGGCGCTATCCTCCACGGTGACGTCGCTATTCACGGCGGACATGCCTTCCTCGGTCGTTGCTTCCGAGGCGGCGACTTCCGGCATCGTGTTGGGCGACGGCGAGACATTATGGGAGTTCTCCGACACCACCTTCTGCGGCGCTCGCTGGTGCGAAGCCGTCGTAGCAGGGGGGGCCTGTTCAGACTGCCTCGGCGCGGACCGTTTCGACGTTGCGGTGCCCGACGCGTGCATCTCCAAGGCCTCGGCCAGGGGGACGGGGCCAGACGTGCACAACGGCGAGCTTGCCGGTGAAGCGTCCTGCTGCGTGTAGGCCTTAATAAACGCTTGGTCGAGCGCGGTCATAGGAGGTCCTGGCGGAAGGTTTTTCGATAATACCGTCGAACTGGGCTACGCCCGGCTGTACCGATTCGGCCGTGGGCGACTGCTGGGGCCATGGTTGCGACCGAGTATCTGCCTGATACGTCTGGCGATAGTCGGTAGGCGTGGCCGTGCCCGTGGGATACGGGGTCGTGTTGTTTGCGCCCTGATTGCCCGGGTAGTTGTAGTTGTTGGCGGCGGGCGGTTGCGTGGGGTTAGTCTGCGGATAATTTGGCGCTGTGGAACCCGGACGGTAGTCTTGTTGCCAGGGGGTCGGTTGAGGGTTGCTCGGTTGAGGAATGGTCTGCTGGCCGTAATTTGGTTGACGGTAATCCTGCGGGATCGTTGTTGGGTAACGAGAATCTGCCGACGGCTGGGCACAACTCGGAGAACCATACGAACCCTGAGAATTGTTCACCGGAGCAGGCACCGGCGGATCGCCAATCCGGAGCGATCGGTTTGCCGTGGCTTGCGGTAGTGTGGCTTGCGGGCTGGTTACACCGCCAGCAGTGCCAGTATGTGGGGGCGTTGCCGTCGATTGCGAGGCGCTTGGATTGGGATATTGCTGATAGTAGCCGTGGTTGGGACGCCGGGCTTCGTATTGCGCGGCAGGGCCCTCGACGTTCGGCACGGGAAGACGATCTTCGGCCGCCGCCCTGGAGTTTTGTTCGGCCCAGTTGGAGGGTGCTGTCGGAGCCGGGGTTTGGCCGTCGTATTGGGGATGCCCAGGCAGCGCCGACATCTGCGGCACACCGGCCGGGTTGGGCGACGAAGGCGGTGTGGTGGCAAACCCAGGAAGCTCCGGAAGATTCGGCTGATAGTCGAGACTTGGGGGCGCGGATTGCAGATTGGGCGACCCACTGGCCGTATTCCAAGGGTTCGGCGGGACAATCGGTGCCTGGGAGCCGGGCGCTACGGTATTTGTCCAGGTAGGAGCCGATTCGGCTTCGGGTGCCGGTAGTCCCTGGCTGGACGTGTGTATCGAGTCATCGTCGGGCGACGGCCGACTGGGGCGGTTGACTACGATGATCGCTGCGAGCACGAGCAGTACCCCGCCGCCGAGCAGAAGCTTGATCGAGAGTGCTTGACTGAGCAGTCGACCGTTGGAGCGCCCCTTGCCCGAGTGGGACGTGAAAGACCCCGCGTCAGACGACGGAAAGGATTCTGTGGCATCCAAATTGGGGATGCGTGCGAGAGTCTCCCCGACGCTGGAGTGCCCAGGGTCGGGTGTGAATTCGCCAGAATTCGCGGACGCCGTGGGACCAACTGGTACGTCGTCGCTTGGCCACGGCTGGTTGGACTGGTGTTGTTGCATGCCCAGATTCCCTTCTTAGCCAGGATTTCCCCGCTGCGCCTCGCGCATACGAAGACGAGGTGATCCGTCGACCGGAGTTATCGGTCGCGACTTTGACGATCTTGAGCATTAAAGAGAGATTATCGGTTGCGGAAGAAGGGGTGTTTTGGGCAAGTGGGATCTGTCGGCGCTTTGGGGTATTGCTTGGGTGGCTGGCAAGGCGAACGTTGCGTGGCCCAAAACACCAAAACGTCGTACGAGGATTAGGACGAGGTCGGCTGCTTGGCTTGAGCTTGCTGGTATTCTGCCACCAGTCGATTCAATTCGCCCGGATTGAGCGGTTTGACCAGGTGGGCGTCGAAGCCGGCGTCGAGTGCCCGTTTGCGGTCGCCCGGTTGTCCGTAGCCGGTTAGCGCGACGAGAAAGACGTCGTCGCACTTGGGGTTTGCTCGGACTTGTTTGGCCAGTTCGTAGCCATCGAGCACCGGTAGTCCGATGTCGATCAGCGCGAGCTCTGGCGGCTGGAATTCGAGCATTTCGAGGCCCTTACCGCCATCGGGGGCCGTGGCCACTTCGTGGCCGTCGAGTTCCAGCAGGGCCTTGAGCATTTCGCGAGCGTTGGCGTTGTCTTCAACAACGAGGATATGCATTTCTCGGACGGCGGTTGCACGCTTTCGTTTACAGCGTCTTGGTTGCGGGGCTTCGCATGCCGGGAGTCGAACGACGAACTCGCTACCTTTTCCTCGGCCGGCACTGATGGCCTTGACCGAACCGCCGTGAAGTTCCACCAAGCTACGTACGAGCGACAGCCCGATGCCGAGCCCAGCGTCGGAGCGATCCAAGGAGACGTTGCCTTGGACAAAGGGATCGAAGATATGTTCCAACCACTCGCGAGGAATGCCCATGCCGGTGTCGGCAACCCGGACAAGCGTTTCTCCTTCTGCACGGCTGGTACTTAACCACACCGCACCACCCGGCTGGGTGTATTTGATGGCATTGTTTAGTAGATTAACGAAGACCTGCTGCAAACGCACGGGATCCGCGTCGACATACAAAGGTTCTGCCGACAGATCGATCTGGAAATCGATCTGGTTGTTTTCGATCATGGGCTTGATGATCTGCCCAGCCTCTTGGGCGATTCGATTCAGGTCGAGCGGCTCCTTGCGGAGTTCGGTTTTGCCGCGGGAAATGCGGCAAACGTCGAGCAGGTCGTCGAGCAGGCGAGCCATTTGGCTGCATTCGCGTCGGATGATGCTTCGCGCTCGGGCGGATTCCAGGGCTTCGCCTTGTTGCTGATGCAGTACGGCGGCCGCATTGGAAATGGCCGCCAAGGGGTTGCGAAGCTCGTGCGAGAGCATGGCCAGGAATTGATCGCGCCGGCGGACGGCTTCGCGGATTTCGACCTCGCGATGCTTCCGTTGGGTGATATCGCGCAAGGTGGCCAGGAAGGCGGGCTGATCTTGCCAATGGGTTTCGACCACCCGCATTTCGGCCACGCGCTGGGCGCCATCGGAGCAGACCAGATCGACTTCGGTCACCTCGCCGGGGACGACGGGGACTCCGAAGTGTTCGCCGATGAGCGTTCTCGCGGGCCGTCCCAGTAGGGTTTCGGCTGCCGGATTGACGAAGCGGATGACTCCGTCGGTTTGGACAACAATGACCCCGTCGGCGCTTTTGTCGACGATTGCGTGGAATCGAGCGGCACTGACACAAAGCGCGCGGCGGTAATCGCACGAGGGGTTGTCACAATGGTCGCGCTTCATGGTTGACAACACATTCCTCCTCGCAGTAACTGGTGGGTTCGCAGCGTAGTTGAGCCAGCATCCGATCACAGCCGCCGAGGTCGCCGATGAAACGTCGTGATGGCAGTGGCCGCACCCGAATTAGCGAGGGAGTAGCGAGGATTTTGTGGTTTTCCGCGACCTCGGGATTTTGCAGGACGTCGACGATTTCCAACTCGTAGTCGGCACCGAGATGGCGCAGACAAAAGGCCTGTAAATCGTCGGCCGTGTGATGATGATTAGGGTTCTTACCCGTAATAAATAACCGGAAGACGAACTTCGTCATCGGTGGGAGTTCCTTGGGGCTAACCGAAATCCATTTCGGAGGGTCCGGTTCGTTCCTTCTCCGGACATGACGATTGGTGCAAAACACTTGAGGGACTGCCCCGGGTTGTCAGAGCCCTGGGAGGTGTTGAGCAACCAGTGGGATGACTCTTCTCTTCCTCGCCACCGGCAGTTTGAAGGAAGACGCGAGAGCACGTAGTACGTGTCCCGTACCCACCTTCAGTCGAAACGCTCCTCTTGGACCCATAGTTGTCGACGCGACGGCAAACCTCATGCAAAAAACGTCCACAGGGTTTGGCGCTACCGCAAGAGCCTTCCCGACGTCGCGACAAGTCACAACTCATTGATGTTGGCATATTCATTAAACGGTCGATAAAGGCCAAATGACCTGAAACTGGGCTCCCGATGGTCGCCCTCCGTTTATTCAATATGCAAGGCTCAATAGGACAGACCGATAAACAACTTGCTGATTTGCCGGACTGTCCTTACGACGGATGATTGGTTGGCGACCTCCTGGCTAGTAATCGAGTACTACCATTGACCGAATCTACGACCAAAACTTCCTGGATGCCCGCTCAGCCTTTGATGACGTGTACCTAAAGAGCACGTGGCGGAAGGATGCTACGGCATGGCACATCGCCCGCCATGCTCCCCATTTTCTCGCTCAGCAAAACACCAGTTCCCGGTCCAGCTCGCGGACCAGTTGTTCTGGATTTACGGGCTTGGGGAACCAACGGTTCACTCCCCGCGGCCCTGTGGCTACGCCCAAGGACGCGGGTGAAGTGCCACTGATAGCGAACACTTTCATTTCGTTCAAGCTGGGATTGTCCCGGATTGCGTTGACCGTGGCCGGCCCGTCGCAGCGGGGCATGAACATGTCCAGCAGCACGACGTCTGGAGTGTCGTGCGAGAGGAGATAGTCGATCGCGTCGGCCCCGTCGCCGGCCGTGGCCACCTCGAAACCGCTCATCCGCAGGAAGCCGGCCAGCAACTCGCACTCGTTGCTGTCGTCTTCAACCACCAGCGTACGGCGTTGGCGGGGCTCGCACGCGGGCGGGGCTGCGTCCCTGCTGCGGGCCATTTCCTGCTCGATGGCCTCGAATTCCTCGATGACCTTAGCGAACGTTGCCTCGGCAGCGTCGGCCAACCCCTGTTCTAACTGCTTATGGTAGAGATGCAGCGCTAGCGATGCCGCGTTCAGGCGATTGCGCATCGCATGCCGCAGTTTTTTGTCTTGGGGACTGCCATTGCGTTGGGCGTACTCGGCACAAATCTGCTGGACATCCTCCAGCAATTCGTGTCGTATCACAGGAACTTCCGATGGGGCATCGATGCCCAAACGGACAGCTTTTCCCTTGATGCGCAAGACCTGGACGGTGGCGCCAATCGAAGGGAAGACGAGTTTCTCGCCAGCGGCGCGAGAGAGGACTAACATACGGGGGCCTCCTTTCCGGCTGAATCGTTCAACCCGGCTGTCGTCCTACGAACAACAGCCTTGGTATCCTGTACGCGGGACGTCAGGATCGCGGTTCCCTCCAACGTTACGGTTTTTTCTAAAACCGTACGGGAAGAACCAATCCGCTCGCGACGTCCATGCCGGAATACATCCCCGTTTCGCGGAGACGCTGGGCCTCCCTGCCCACTACACTAAGTCGGATGGCGATGGTGTTCTACCCAAAAAATCAAGATCGTACAAGATCATTCTTGCAGGCGGAAAGCCGCAAAGCGGAAAAACACGTCGAGCAGCGGGACTTCCACGTGCTAGCAGTACTTGCTCGCCGGCGAATTGCCTCGAATAACCCGTAAGACCTCGTCGAGCAGGTGGCCATTGGTGCCGATGCCCTCACCGGCGTGGGTTGTGGGGTTTCCCTGCCAGTCGGTGAACGTTCCGCCGGCCTCTTGGAGGATGGGCAGCAAGGCGGCGGCGTCCCAGGCGGCCATCACCGGATCGACCATTACCTCGGCCCGACCCGTGACCAGCAGTAAGTAACCGTAGCAATCGCCCCAGGTGCGGGTCAGTCGCGTGGCCGCTTCCAGTCGTCGGTAGGCATCACGGCGGTCGACCTCGTCGAAGGTTTTCACTTCGCTGGTGAGAAACAGGGCCTCGGCCAACGATTGGCACGAAGAGACGCGAGCTGGCCGTGGGGAGTCGTCGCCCTGGGTGTACCAGGCGCCGGAGCCGATGGCGGCGTAAACACACTCGTCCAGCGCCGGAATGCGAATCACCCCCAAGGTGCTCTTTCCTTCGTATTCCACGCCGATCAGTGTGCCAAACAGCGGCACCCCATGGATGAACGATTTGGTGCCGTCGATGGGATCGAGAATCCAGCGGAAACCGGTCGTACCTTCCGTGTCGGACAGTTCTTCCCCCATCACGGCGTCGTCAGGGTAATGTTCGGCGATTCGCCGGCGCAGGTGATCTTCCGCCTGCCGATCGGCGATGGTGACCGGCGAGTCGTCGCCCTTGCGCTCTACGGTCAGGTCGTCGCGACGAAAGTACTCCAAGGTGATGTGGCCGGCCGAGCGCGCGGCATCAACGGCCAGTTCCAGACGCTGGGAGATTTCGGACGAAGGTGCGCTCATGAGGGGAATCTCTGGATGATTGGTAGATGTTTGCGTTTTCACGGAACGGTTGGCCATGAGTAAGTGCTTTAAAACCGGGGCCCTCGTTGATCGTTCCGTCATCCAATAGGCGCGGGTCACGAGGGTGACGCCGGTTGCCGTTTTGTGCGAGAGGATCTCTTGTCGCCACGCAGGGCGGTCATCTGCCGATCGTATGCCGCAATGACTTCGCCGCGGCGGAGCATGCAGATGACGTGCTTTGGGTCGTCGGTATTGACGACCGGTATTTCTTCGATTTGTCGTTGCGTATACAGGCGCAATGCCGTGTGCAGGTTGTCGTCGGGCGTTAGTGTGGTTACGTCGGCCGTGGCCAGGTCGGAAGCCAGAATGAGGTTTCCGTCGCCATGGGTCACCAGCGTTGCTCGTATGTCGTGCAACGAGAAAATCCCCACCAAACGCTTTTCGCCGTCGACGACTGGAAAATACGAGTCATTCGAGTTGGCCACGAGTCGCAGCACGTTGGGTAGCGGCATTTCCTCGGGAATCAGGTGCGGAAGCCGTTGTGGGTTGTAGACGTTGCGTACCAACATGCCTTCGAGCACGTCGACCACGAAGTCGCCCAAGTGAGCCGGGCTGTCGATCAACGACGAAACCTGTTCTTCATAGAGTGTCCAACGTTGCGAGATCAGGGCCACGTTAATCACGCTGACCACCATCAGCGGCACCAGCAAGTTATACGAACCGCTCATCTCCGAGACCATCAGCAGGGCCGTCAGCGGAACCTTGGCCACGCCGGCAAAGAACCCGCCCATACCGACCAACACAAACGCCTCCGGTTGTGGGGCGTACTGCGGGAAGAACTGATGGCAAAGCTGTCCGAAGGCGCCGCCCAACATGGCACCGATAAACAGCGAAGGCGCGAAAACGCCACCACTACCGCCAGAAGATATCGTGAACGACGTGGTGGCAATCTTGGCCAGCGCCAGCACAGCCATCAACTGCAGCGTGAGTTGGCCGTCGAGGGCCTTTTGAATCCAGCCGTAGCCGCCGGCCATCGTGTGGGGCAGCCAGATCGCGATCAGGCCGAGCAACAACCCACCCAACGCCGGCTTCGACCAGTTGGGAATCGGCAACCGGCGGAAGAAATGGTCGCGGGTGCCGTAGAAAAACGACACATACACGTAGCCCATTACCGAGCAGATCACCGCGAACGCCAGGTAGAACGGCAATTCGTGCGCGCCGCCAAATGTTAGGCCGGCGGGCGTGGAGAAGGCCAGCCCGGGGCCGAAGATCGCGGAGAACACTGAGTAGGCCACCACGGCCGAACAGACACAAGGCACGATGGCCGAAAACTCGATCGCCGTACTGGCGTAGAGCACTTCGACCGAAAACAGGGCGCCTCCGAGCGGGGCACGAAAGATGGCGCTAATGCCGCCGGCCGTCCCGGCCAAAAGCAGCATGCGACGTTCCCAGTCGCTCAGTTTCAGGCGACTGGCCAGAAACGATCCGAAACCGGCGCCGATCTGGGCGATGGGGCCTTCGCGGCCGGCCGATCCACCGGTGCCGATCGTCAGCACGCTGGCCACCATCTTTATCAACGGAACTCGGGCACGAATCGATCCCTTTTCGCCGTGAAACGCTCGGACCATCGCATCGGTGCCGTGGCCCTCGGCTTCCGGCGCGAACCCGTAGACGATTAGCCCGCAGAAGAGACCACCGATGGTGGGGATTAGCAGGATGATCCACCATTGGGCGGGCAAATGCTCGACGTGGGTGGCGATTTCGCTTCCGGCTCCCGGGGGGTAATAGTTAAGTGTCCATTTCAAGACCAGGGTTTGGAAGGCTTCCAGAGTCCAGTAGAAACCGGCGGCTCCCAAGCCTGCGACGATCCCGACAACAGCGCTATAAATGATCAGCCGTCCGGACGATTCCAGGTCGAAAATATCGCGTAGCTTGCGGGTAAAAGATTCCACGATCGCGTTGCTCTCCCTCCTCGGGTGAGTTTAGGCGGATAGACCGATCCGATTGAACAGAACACGGTTTGAACAGAACACTGTTGACCTGAATACTGCTGGCTTCGACCTGACAAGGCAGTGGCAACCTTTCAACCCGACGGTCCGGATCGCGAGGTTGGCGAAACTCCTAGCCAAGCGTAAGCACATGTCGTTCCGCAGGTGAGATCCTCCGCGCTGGAAAGCCCCTCGGGTGCCGGCTAGGAGGGAACCATAGGGCAGCGGTGTCGGCCAACTTGTCGACTCGATGGGGCCCGGCAGAGTACCCCGCGGAGGTTAAGAGCCATTGATTGTACCATCGCATTTTACGTCACGCAATGCGAAGACAATGGCACTCGGCAGGCCTTTTCGTTACGAAAATGGCGTCTGACGACGAGAAAACGTGGGTGCCCGGGCGGAAAAGATTCTGGCTACTCGAGCCCGCCAGTGCGGCGGAATAGACATTAGAGATTTCCCCAGACCAAGTTCCGGCGGCCAATGAATCTCCCATCACGCCCTAGCAAAGGACCAACCTTCTTGCCGCTGTTCTGTGGATGCAGCGTTTTACTTGGTCATTCGTGCTTGGTGCTTCATTGACTATTGCGACTTGGTCGGTGGACCTTCGAGATTGTGCTTCCTCGCTGCCGTCGGGTGACAGTGCCGCCGGGTGACGTGTCGCCGGGAAAACTACCGGACTTCGCTTGGTTTGGGCAACAAGTCGGCCAGTGCCACGGCTTGAAGGTCATCACGCATGTGTTCCGTAACTGCCGTAAGAACATCCTCCAGCTTGGTTCGGGTCTCCGACGCCAAGCCCCCGTTGATCGGCAGCGCGGCAGCCAACGGGCCATCGATGGCTTCGATGACGTCCAGAAGCGTGATTTTTTCGGCGGGGCGGTCCAGCGTGTAGCCCCCTTCGACCCCCCGCGTCGATTCCAGGATGCCGTGGGCTACCAGGTTTCGCAGAATCTGCAGCAGAAACCGTTCGGGCATTTGGCCCTCGGCCGCCAACCGACTGCACGGAACGGGAACATCCGGGGTCGCCTGCGCAAGCTGCAAGGTCGCTTGCAAGGCGTAAGCAACGGTTCGAGATAATTTCATTTTATTGTCCCCCTACCTACGGGGAATTATTGGCCGTCTGGTATGGGGTTGTCAACAACATATTGTCTACAGAGCATCAATTCGTTCTTAATAAGGCCAAATATGGCTTCCTTGGGGGGGAATGGCAACGTGGAAAGCACGGTCTGCAGGGAGGGAATACGCAGGGCGATGAGGGACGGAATCGCGGTGTCTCGAACGGGCAGACGCTGTGTTTCATGTGGGCAGACGCTGTCCCGCGTTGTTCAAGCCCCAACGAAGCTGTCCACCGATCGGTCAAAAAAGAGGCCCAAAAATCACGCCGAGGAGGTGGATTTCTTGGCGTCCGACTCCGGTGGTTCTTGAGCAAACACGGCGTGGCAGCACAGCAGGGCGGCTCCGCAAACCAACAGGCTGTCGGCAATGTTGAACGTCGGCCAAGGCCAGCTTCCAAGCATCACGTGGATGAAATCGCGCACGGCGTAGGCCGGTTCACCCGCCTGGGGGCCGAACGAGAATTGCAGACCGTGAAGTCCCAGCCGGTCGTACAAATTGCCGAAAATGCCGGCCGTCACGCAACCTAAGGCGATGGTGAGCAGCCAGTCTTGCGCTGCACCGACGTAGAAAAGCCAGTAGAGAACGCCGATTGCGGCCACGACCGACAAGGCGGCAAACACCGCGCTGAAGCCCTGGCCCATGCCAAACAGAGCGCCTTCGTTCAGGCTGGTCTGAAACCCGAACACGTCGGGCCAGATCCACCAAGTTGCTCCGCCGGGCATACCCAGTCGGGCAAACATATAGCTCTTCGTCGCCAGATCGACGAGACAGCCGACGATCGCGATTGAAAAGAAGACAAAATACCGGCTACGGGGAACGGCCTGCATGGCCGCTGCTCCAAATGGGAATGCGTAATTCGGGAGAATACGCCGTCAGGGGGGCCCTTCCGGCAGGGGACAAGAGGCGATCTTGACGGAATCCTCCGAATCGTGCAAGGCCACTTGCCGTCGATCCTTAGGACGGCTCGAAAAATAACTAACCGTTTTCACGGTGGAACCCAAAGGCCGTCGCGAAACGCGGCCCGGCGAACCGGCAAGTTATTTATCGGTCGATTCTCAGAAGCCTTGGTTTTGTTCCTGTTGCTCGGCACATTTGACACAGAAGCTGGCGTAAGGCAGGGCGTTTAGCCGCGCTTTGGGGATCTTCGAGCCACATTCTTCGCACATGCCGTAGGAACCGTCTTCAAGGCGTTCCAGGGCGGTTTCGATTTGACTCAGCGTGCCCTCCTCGGTCTGCATGAGACTCAAGGTGAACTCCTGCTCGAAATTGTCGCTCCCAATATCCGCCATATGGATCGGCATGCTGGAGAGATCGCCGTTGGATTCACTGCGGCTCTTCTTCAGTGCGGCGTCGGCCATTTGGTTGACGTCGCCCCGCAACCGGGCTCGCAACGAGAGCAACCGATCCTTGTAGATCTTCATGTCGGCCTTCTTCATCGAGTGGTCTCCAATTCGGATTTCCGTATAACCAGCCCTCTGCGCGACCTGTCGAGAATTTTGATTCTAAACGGCTACTTCGCGGCTGTCAAACCGCTCGGCCAGCTTTGGGCGGACCCTTCTGGCGGACCGGCACTGGGTGGCAAACGATCGTTGTTTTCGTGGCGTGCGTGAAATCACGAACGCGGTGCGCAAGTGGTGGTTTGCCAGGGACTAAGGCTGCGCGCTTGCCGGTTTATTCGACCGGCGATCACTCGGCGGCCGTCTGTCGAGTGGGGGGAGTACAGGGGGCTTCCCCCACTGTTGGCGTTTTGCTAAGAATAGTGATGCTCTCGGTTGCCCCACTTTCGGTTCCCGACCGTATGCTTTAGAGTCTTATTCCTGCAACACGCGCGCACGCGGCGTGTGTTAGCGACTTACCGAGAGCGGGATCTTGCCGGGTGCAGTAGCACCCATTGGTTCGAGGCCCCGCCTCGTTAGATTATTCGCCGGTTGCGTCTTCTTCTGGTAATCCAGAGAAGGTCGCCCGGCAAATTTGGCCACGCAAGCACGTCTACTGTGGCGCAACGACGGTGCGTGGTAAGGCCCCGGGGTAATGCGCCGCCGGTTGCAGCAAGAACACTTGTTGCCGAGCAGACCCCGTCAATCCAACCCTTTGATTTTCAGTGAGGTCGACGATTTCTTCCTCCAACTCCGCATTCCAGCAGTGTATTTCCCCGGCCTGTGGCGCCACGTTCGACGTGAGCGAAGTGCTCGTCGCTTGCCCTAAGTGCGGCGACCTGCTCGACGTGGCCTATCCCTGGGACCGATTGCCCGTGCCGAAGTCGTTGAAGGACTTCGAGCAGAAGTGGACCCGGCGCCACGAACCGCATTGTTTCAGCGGCGTATGGCGTTTTCACGATCTGTTGCCCTTCGTGCCGGTCGAGCAGTGCGTGACCGTTGGCGAGGGGCAGACGCTCTTGCGGCCCTCGCCCGGCGCGGCTGAGTATACCGGCGTCAAGTCGGGTAACCTGTTTTTGCAGTACGAGGGGATGAATCCCTCGGGCAGCTTCAAAGACAACGGCATGACGGCCGCCTTCAGCCATGCCCGATTCGTCGGCGCCCAACGGGCGGCCTGCGCTTCGACCGGCAACACCAGTGCCTCGCTGGCCCTGTATTGTTCGGCCACGCGGCTGATGCAGGCGGTCATCTTTATCGGTTCCGGCAAGATCGCCTACGGAAAGCTCTCTCAGGCGTTGGACTACGGGGCGCTGACCATCCAGATCAGCGGCGATTTCGACGACGCGATGGCCCGAGTGAAAGAGGTCTCGCAGCAGTTGGGAATCTACTTGGTCAACAGCGTGAATCCCTTCCGGCTCGAAGGTCAGAAGACGATCATGTTTCGGGTGTTGGAAGCCCTTCGTTGGGAAGTGCCCGACTGGATCGTCGTACCCGGCGGCAACCTGGGCAACTCCAGTTCGTTCGGCAAAGCCTTCCACGAGCTGAAACAGCTCGGGTTGATCGACCGCATTCCGCGGTTGGCGATCATCAACGCCGCAGGGGCCAATACACTCTACAAACTGGTCGAGGAAGATGGCCTCTGCTGGAACGGCGGAAAGCCCGAGTTGGCCAAGGCCTGTCACTTTTACGACCAGATGGATGCCGAGGGACGCCGGGCGTCGACGATTGCCAGCGCAATCGAAATCAACCGGCCGGTGAATCTCAATAAGTGCATCCGAGCGATCGAGTGGTGCGACGGCGTGGTCCGCGAGGTTTCCGATCAGCAGATCCTCGACGCCAAGGCCCGAGTTGGCGCCAGCGGCTTCGGTTGCGAGCCGGCCAGCGCCGCCAGCGTGGCCGGTGCCAAGCTGCTGGTCGACGAAGGCGTCATCGATCCAGACACCCGAGTGGTTTGCATCCTGACGGGCCACCAACTGAAAGACCCCACCGCGACGGTCGCCTACCACACGACCGACCAGGCGCAGTTCAACGAGGTGCTTGGTAAGCGGGGCGTAAAACGGGCGGCGTTCGCTAACCGAGCCGTGGCCGTGCCAAACAATCTCGACGAAATCATCAAAGCCATCCGGCTGTATGGGTAATGGAGTTGGGAGCGAGGAGTGCGGAGTTGGAAGTCTTCCACCTCAACAGCCGCTCGCGGCTTCGCAATCCAAAAGCGGAAAGCGGAAGGGCGAAGCCGCAAGCGACCTTTCTTGTTTCCCACTAACAACAGACAACTAATCACCAACAACTAAGTACTATTGCGTCCTGCATTGCTTGTGGAACGAGGGCGACCAACGGGAGCCCGGTTTTCTGGGCCAGAACGCAATGAAGTGTTCCACAATCAAACCAGGAACCAATAATGTCCAAAACACGCATCGCAATTCACGGAGCCGCGGGCCGGATGGGGCGGCGGCTGGTCGCTTTGGCCTCGGCCGATCCACAACTAGTACTGACCGCCGCGATCGACGTGGAGAACCATCCGCAGTTGGGCGCCGATGCCGGCGTGCTGGCTGGGGTCGGCCCGTTGGACGTATCGCTGGTAGCCAGCCTTGAAGTGCCGGTCGATGTGGTGATCGACTTCTCGTTGCCCGAGGCGGTTGACGACGTTCTGGCTACCTGTGTCGAGCAAAAGCGACCCTTGGTCCTCGCGACCACGGCTCTCAGCGATGCCCAAACAGCCAAGGTGAAGGCAGCGGCGAAAAAGATTCCCTTGGTTTGGGCGCCCAACATGAGCCTGGCGGTCAATCTCACCATGCGGCTGGCCGAGGTGGCCGCCGAGGCGCTGAAGGATCAGGACGCGGATGTCGAAATTCTCGAACGCCATCACCGCTTCAAAGAGGATTCACCCAGCGGCACGGCTTTGAAGTTCGGCCAGTTGATTGCCGCGAAGATGGGCCAAACCAGCGAGGCCCACGGTCGCCAAGGTCGCCCGGGCAAGCGGTCCCATGAGGAAATCGGCTACCACGCCATTCGCACGGGCGACAACCCGGGCGAGCACACGATCGTGTTCGGCATGCTCGGCGAAACGGTCGAACTGACGGTCCGCGCCAGCAATCGCGACTGTTACGCCCTGGGTGCCCTGGCCGCGGCCAAGTATCTGGTCGATAAACCGGCCGGATTGTACGGCATGTACGACGTGTTAGGATTCTAAAGCCAACACCATCTCTCGCATCCAAGCCCACCGGTTGCAGCCGGTGGGTCTGCGCCGGTTCGGTTTCTCCCTTGCCAAAACTCCAGCCACGGCCCCCGCTTCCGCGGTTTCGGTGCCACTGGCTGCTCGTCAGCCAGTGCCGAATCCGGCTAGGTCTTTCAGCCATGCCAGCGGTCGCAGTTGACTCCTCCGGTACGATTTATTGTATCAGGTAAGCTATGTTTAGGCATAGTCCGGGCGTTTCGTGGTGCAAACCGTGCGCTCCGAATAACCACATTTCTCGCACTAGAGGATATCGAGACATGATCGAAATTCTGCAAGATACCCAGCATGAAAACGTGATCGGAATCAAGGTTAGCGGCACCCTCGTACACGCCGACTACGAGAAATTTGTGCCGATGCTCGAAGAGATCATTGCCAAACACGGCAAACTCCGTTGCTATTTCGAAATGCACGATTTCCACGGCGTCACGCCTCGGGCGATTTGGGACGAGACGAAGTTCGACGTGAAGCACTGCAAGGACATCGAGCGATGTGCCGTGGTCGGCGAAAAGAAGTGGCTCGAATGGATGACCAAGTTCAGCACGGTCATCTTCCGCTCGGCCGAGCTTCGCTACTTCGACGTCTCGGAGAAGGAGCAGGCCTGGGAGTGGATCGGCGCCGAAAAGAAGTGTAGCTGCGGTTGCGCCTGCCACAAGTAGACTCACGAAACGCGACGTTCCGTCCCACGATAATCCGAACTACACTCCAAGCCCACCGGTTGCCGCCGGTGGGTTTGCTTGCGCGCAGGGCGGCAGGGCCGCCAACCAAACGATGCTACCGCACCCAGGCAAGAAGCCGCTCCCGCTGGTCGCTAATCTTTATCAAAAACTTAACGATCTTTGAGGTTAGTAGTGCAGGGTATTTTTCGACACCCGCGTTCGCGAAGCTACCCGTTCAAAGATTGCCGCGCCGCCAGGGCCAGAGCGCCGTGTACCACCACCTCTTCGCCCAACCCGGCGGGCACAATCTGGCAAGCGTCGCGCAGCGGGGGAAAGGTGTAGCGGCGGACCTGCTCACGCAACGGACCGAAGAACAACGCCTCGCCAGCCAACGGAACGCCGCCCCCGATCACGATCACGCTGGGAGCCAACAGGGTAATCACTTGCGCCAAGGCCCAGCCGTATACGCGAACCGCCCCGGCGAACACGTCGTGTGCCAGGGAGTTTCCCTCGGTGGCCGCTTGGGCAATCATCGCCGTGGTGATTCGCTCGGGCAGGCCGTCGCAGCGAGCCAGCAGATCGGCAACGTCGGCCGATTCCGAGGCGGCTATCTGCTGGAGCTTTGTCCGCGCCGTGTTGGCAATACCCCAACCACTGGCCAGACTCTCAACGGTTTGCTCGGGGCATTCAGCCTGGGGGCCGGGCCGCAGGTGGCCGATCTCCGAGGCCACGCCTGTGCTGCCCGTATGGAGTTGGCCGTCGATCACCACCGCGCCGCCGATCCCGCTGCCCACGTTGCTGTAGACAACGATCTTGTGCCCCCGCCCGGCACCAAACAGCGCTTCGGCCAAGCCGGCCAGATCCGAGTCGTTGCCCAACACGCCGGGCAACCCCAGTCGCTCTTGGCACCAGTCGACCAGGTGAAAATCGTCCCAGCCGTCGACTTGGTGGCTCTTGATCGTTCGGCCTGCCGCCGCGTTGACCGGGCCGCCGAATCCAATGCCGACGGCCTTCAGCGCGAAGCGTTCGCGCAGCGGCCGCGCGATTTGCTCGATTTGTGCAAGGATGCCCCGGGCACCACCCGAGGGATCGGCCGAAATCCGTTCGAGTACCGTTAACGGCGGACCATCGCCCGCCGCGACCCCGACTTGGAGCTTCGTGCCGCCAATTTCGATGCCGAGATACATGGGGGCGATTACAGCTCTTTCACGCGGATGTTGCGGAACTCGACCTTGTCGCCGTGTCCCAGGAAGCCGATGAAGCCCTTCTTGTTGTGCAGGCCCGGGTGTTCCTTGTGGTCGAGGGTTTTGCTGGCGTCGATCTTGCTCAGGTCTGCGTCGACGACCACGGTGCCGTTGACGGTTACCTTGATGTGATCGCCCTTGGCGTAGATCTCTTCACAGTTCCACTCGCCGGTGGGTTTGAGCTGATCGCGTTTGGCGGGCACAACGCCGTAGATCGAACCGTGGCACTGGTAGTCTTTCAGCCAGCCGTCGTACTTCTTGTGGCGGTCGTCGAGGATCTGGATTTCCATGGCGGTGTAGGCGGGGGTTCCACTCATGGGCGAGCGGATGCCGACGCCGTTGTTTCCGCCCGGCGGCAGACGGAATTCAAAGCGGAAGATGAAGTCGGAATACTCATTGGCCGTGTAGAGGTTTCCGCCCGGCTTGCAGACGATCGCGCCGTCTTCCACGGCGTAACCCTTTGTGTCGCCCTGCCAGCCGTCGAGGTTCGTGCCGTTGAAGAGTTGGACGAAACCCTCCTGGGCTTCCTTGGAACATAACTCGGCGGCCGCCAGTTCGGAACAGGCAACGGTGAAGAGTGACATCAATACGAGGGGCAGCAATGTGCGGAACATGGTGTGTCTCCAGAGGAAAAAGGAAGGCAGGGGACGATCCGGGTGTGTTCGGTGGAACTGGGGAAGCGACGTTGGGTGGTCGGGTGCCACTGGCACTCGACGTCCGGCGATTACGACCTGGGCATTAGGATTTCACTGGTCATTGTGATTCGGGGCCTGGTCGTTTACCCCGCAGGGGTGTCGCCTATTCTCGCTTGCCGGTGTCGGCCGTGTCAAGTTTTTGACCGGTCAACGCCCGAAGCTCCTCGGTGGTCTTCATCGAGCAGAACTTCGGACCGCACATGCTGCAATAATGCGATTTCTTGTGGTCGACCTCGGGCAAGGTCTCGTCGTGCATCCGACGAGCGGTCTCCGGATCGAGCGACAGACGGAACTGTTCGTCCCAGTCGAACTCGTAACGCGCCTTGCTCAGGGCGTCGTCACGTTGCCGGGCTTGGGGGCGGTGCCGGGCGACATCGGCCGCATGGGCGGCGATCTTGTAGGCGATGACCCCTTGGCGAACGTCGTCCAAGTTGGGCAGCCCGAGATGCTCCTTGGGCGTCACGTAGCAGAGCATCGACGCTCCGTACCAGGCCGCCAACGAGGCGCCGATGGCGCTGGTAATGTGATCGTAGCCCGGCGCGATGTCGGTGACCACGGGGCCGAGCACGTAGAACGGCGCCTCGTCGCAGAGCTGCATCTCCTTCTGGATGTTCATTTCGATCTGGTCCATCGGCACGTGGCCCGGACCTTCGATCATCACCTGGCAATTGCGTGCTCGCGCGCGATGGGTCAACTCGCCCATCACCTTCAACTCGGCGAATTGGGCCGCGTCGCTGGCGTCGGCCAACGAGCCGGGACGCAAACCGTCACCCAGGCTCCAGGTCACATCGTACTCGTGCATGATGTCGCACAAGTCGTCGAAATGCGTGAAGAAGGGGTTCTCGTCGTTGTGGGTCAACATCCACTTGGCCACCAGCGAACCGCCGCGACTGACAATGCCCGTCAGACGGCCTTCGGTCAGCGAAATATGTTCCTTCAGCAGGCCGCAATGGATGGTCATGTAGTCGACGCCCTGCTGGGCCTGCTTCTCGACCACGTCGAGGAAGTCTTGCGGCCGCATGTCGACGATGTCGTCCAACTCCTGGGTCATCTGGTAGAGGGGAACCGTGCCGACGGGGACCGTGGCGGCTTCGATGATTCGCGCCCGGACGGCGTCGATGTAGTCGCCCGTCGAGAGGTCCATCACCGTGTCGGCCCCGTACTTGACCGCTAGCAGCAGTTTTTCGACTTCGCACTGGCTGTCGCTGGTGACGGCCGACTTGCCGATGTTGGCGTTGATCTTGGTGCGGGCGGCCACGCCAATGCCGATCGGTTGCAGGCCCTTTTGCACATGCACCTTGTTGGCGGGAATGACCATCCGGCCCCGGGCGACCTCGTCGCGTACGAGTTCGGCGTCGAGGTGTTCGCTTTCGGCGACGGCCGTCATTTCTGGAGTAATGTTTCCCGCTCGGGCCTGTTCAATTTGCGTCATAACAGCAACGGTTTCGTGGGAGCAAAAGGGGTGGACGCGGTAGGATTCCGGCAGCGCCCAGGTGAATATCGTGTGGATGGACCGCAACGGTTCATCCTAGCGGTCGGTAGGGGATTGTCAATCGGCGACGGCGTTGCGGCAAACGACTACGGAGCTGCGTAGCCGGGCCAGTCCAGGGTTTGCGACCACACGGTGTGGGTGCCCCGGAGGAACCAGATGTGCAGTTTGCCTGGGTGGTTGAAATATTCGTGCGGCAGATCCAACAGCAACATCCGGGGCGTAGGGGCCCATGCTTGAAGCAGCGGAAAGCTGGCCGCGGCACCGACCACGTCGTCGTCCTTTTCGGAAAACGCTTGGGCGACGCACACGGCGGGCAGATCGAGCGTATTGTAGCGGCCAAGGATTTCCAGCTCGCTACCGTCGATCTTGGCACGTCGCGAAGCCTTGCCCTTTTGGGCAGCGTTTTGGCAGGCGTACAGACGCGTTTTGGTGGTGTTGTGGAAGCGTTGGGCTACGAAATACATCGGCAAGATTCGCGCTTTGTCGATCTGCGACGCGTTTTCGGTGATCAGCCGGACTTCCACAGACGCCTGCGCGAAGGCGTGCCAGGGGTAGTCGATCAGCAATGATTTTGTGTGGTGTCGCTGGTTGACCAACTGGATCGATGCCGCGGCGCCGTCGGCCACCTTGCGGTGAGCGGCCATCGGTGTCGGCAGATCCTCGGCGGAAAGAACCTGTGGTCGGCTACCCAGTGATAGTCCGGCGAGGCAGATCCATACGAGCGGGCGAAACGAACGACGAACGAGAGTAGTACCGAGTGGGGTCATGGGGGCCGCTTTCCTGAAAAGACACGCGGTTGTCAGCGGAATCGCTGAGTGAAATTCATAGGATCGACCGAAGAATAACTTGCCAATTTTCCGGGCAGTCCATAGGTTTTCCATGCCGGTTGGCGTTGGCAAACTCCCGGGCGATTGGTGGCTTCTGGTCGAAAAAACGAGATGTTGGAGCCACCGCCAGGAATCTTGGGCGTCGCTGGCCGGCAAAATAAAAGCTCCATTGTAGCGTTTACGGCGGCGTGGGGGGCGGCGGGGTGTTGAGGAATTGGGCGATTCGTAGTCAGCCGAGGCCCTGGTTTGGCCGATGATCAGTGGTATTGCCGTTTTCTGGCCGATTCCCCAAGGGTACGGGGCAAGGGGGCTACGGGGCTTGCGAAGCGAGGTTGTTTCGCTTTGCGGTTTCCCCCTTGCGTCGGGCGCCAAGCAAGGTATATTGTGAGTTTCCCTCGGCATCTGCCGATCGCTCAAGGGGGTAGGTCAAAATAGCTGAGGATAGCCTCCTGCGAGGAAAATAGGGGTGCCGCCGGGCGACCCGTATCCGCAATCCGAGATTCAATAGAAGCGTTGCGCTGAGGATATTGGCATGGCTCAAGTCTGCGAAGTCTGTGGTAAAAAGTCCGCGATGGGCAATTCCGTGTCGCATCGAGGTAAAGCGAAATACCTCGGTGGGGTTGGTACGAAGGTCACGGGGATCAGCCGTCGACAGTTCAAGCCGAACCTGCAAAAGGTGCGTGTGACCACCGAAAACGGCACCCACAAGACGGTGCGTCTTTGTGCCCAATGCATCCGTAGCGGTGCGGTTACCAAGAAAGTCCATAGCACCCCCTTCCGGCTTCCCAAGGCGGCCGAAGCCAAGGGTTGAGATTTCTCGCGATTGCCTCACGGTCGTGCCCGCCGACGACAGCTTGTGCTGTGCTCGGTGATCTATCAGCGTGGGCGATCGTAATACGGTGGCGGTGAGCATGGCTATCTCGTGCAAAGAGGTCGAAAAGGTGTCGTTGCTGGGTCGCTTGCGGCTCAGCCCGGACGAGCTCGACACGATGACCCAGCAGATGGGTCGGATTCTTGGCTACATGGAGTTGCTCGGCGAGGTCGATACCGAGGCGGTCGAGCCGATGGCCCATGCCCTGGATGTGACCAACGTCTTCCGCAGCGACGAGACGCGCGAAAGCCTGCCTCGGGACGAGGCCTTGTCGAACGCACCCAACCGCGACGATGAGTGCTATCGCGTGCCCGCCGTGTTGGGCGATCTCTAATTTGCCTGAGCTGTCCGGATGAGTTGGGTGCCACTGTCTGGTGGTCAGCCAGTGTCGAACAGGGACACGACGCTCGCGCCCATAGCCCTTGGCACGGTTCTCCGATTGTTCTTGCACCCCAGTGGTGAACACCATGTCGCTGATCGACCACTCTGCCACCGAACTGCTTGCCCAACTCAAGGCCGGCGAAGTCACCTCGGTCGAGGTCACCCGGGCGTTTCTCGACCAGATCGAACGTCACGACGAGGCCGTAAAGGCTTTCTTGCGGGTGGTTCCCGAAGAGGCGCTCGCCCGGGCTGAGGAGATCGACGGACGCCGCAAGGCCGGTAAGCCCGTGGGCCGGCTGGCCGGATTGCCCGTGGCCGTGAAAGACTTGCTGTGCACGCGGGGTGTGCCCACCACCTGCGGGTCGCGGATACTCGAAAATTTTCGACCGCCTTACAACGCCACGGTGATCGAGCGGCTAACGGCCGACGACGCCGTGTTGATCGGCCGGACCAACATGGACGAATTTGCCATGGGGGCCTCGACGGAGAACTCGGCCTTTTTTCCCACGGGCAACCCTTGGGACCTGAGCCGGATACCTGGCGGGTCTAGCGGGGGGGCGGCTGCCTGTGTGGCCGCTCGGATGGCGCCACTGTCGGTCGGCAGCGACACGGGCGGATCGATTCGTGGGCCGGCCGGCCTCTGTGGCGTGACCGGACTGAAGCCCACCTACGGTCGGGTAAGTCGCTACGGGCTGGTGGCTTTCGCCAGTAGTCTCGATCAGATTGGCCCGTTGGCCGGAAGTGTCGAAGACGTGGCCCTGCTGCTGGAAACCTTGGCCGGCCACGACACGCGCGACGCCACGTCGATCGACCTGCCGGTGCCTCGATACGCCGAATCGGTCGGCAAACCGCTCGAAGGGTTGCGGCTGGGGATTGTGCCCGAGTACTTCGGCGACGGGCTCGACGCCGACGTGGAACGGGCCGTTCGCGAGGCGATCGAGGTTTATAAGTCGCTGGGCGCCACGGTGCGCGAGGTGTCGTTGCCGCATGCGAAGTACGCCGTGGCCACGTACTACATCATCGCCCCCTGCGAGGCCTCCAGTAACTTGGCTCGATACGATGGTGTCCACTACGGCTACCGAACCGACGAGAAGGCGATGGCGGCCGAGTTGGCGGCCGAACGAAAGCAGCTTCAAGAAGCGGGCGACCAGCAGGCGATTGACGAGTTGGACAACCCGTTGATCCGCATGTATCGTCGTACCCGGGCCGAAGGTTTTGGGCCGGAGGTCAAGCGGCGGATCATGTTGGGAACCTACGCATTGAGTGCCGGTTACTACGACGCCTACTACAAAAAGGCCCTGGCTGTGCGGCGGCTGATTCGCCAGGATTTCGATCGGGCGTTCGAAGAGGTCGACCTGATCGCCGGACCGGTAACGCCAACCGCGGCGTTTAAGATTGGCGACAAGATCGACGACCCGTTGGCGATGTACCTGTTCGACCTGTACACGGTAAGCACGAACCTGGCCGGCATCTCGGGCATCTCGGTGCCTTGCGGTTTCAGCAACGACGGTTTGCCCATCGGCCTGCAACTGCAAGCCGCTACGTTTGAAGAAGAACGATTGCTGCGCGGGGCGGCCATGTATCAAAGAGCGACCGACTGGCACACACGGTGGCCGAAGTTGGAGACAAAACGATGAGCAAACCCTACGAAATCATCATCGGTTTGGAAGTCCACGTTCAATTGGCCACCCGCAGCAAGTTGTTTTGCGGTTGTTCGACGGAGTTTGGGGCACCGCCGAACACGCAGACCTGTCCGGTGTGTATCGGCATGCCCGGCACGTTGCCGGTGATGAACCGCGATGCGTTTCAGCTTTCGCTGAGGACGGCCGTGGCGCTGAACTGTACGATTCCGCACTTCACCAAGTGGGACCGTAAGAACTACTACTATCCCGACCTGCCCAAGGGCTATCAGATCAGCCAGTTCGATTTGCCGCTGAGCGAAAACGGTTATCTGCCGATCAGCGATCCCAAGGGCCAGTTCGAGCCGAAAACGATCGGAATTACTCGGGCGCATCTCGAAGAAGACGCCGGCAAAAGCATGCACGACGAGTTGGCCGGCAAGGCCGACAGCCGCATCGATCTAAACCGCACCGGCACGCCGCTTTTGGAGATCGTCTCGGAGCCCGACCTGCGTTCGCCCCTGGAGGCCAAAACGTATTTAACCGAGTTGAAGCTGCTGCTGAACTACCTGGGCGTGTCCGACTGTAACATGCAAGAGGGTAGTCTGCGGGTGGACGCCAACGTGAATCTCCACATCGACACGCCCGAGGGCAAGGCGATTACGCCCATTGTCGAAGTGAAAAACATGAACAGTTTCCGCGCGGTGGAACGGGCGTTGGAGTTCGAGGTCGAGCGGCAGTACGAATTGTGGCAGGAGACAGGCATCACGCTGGGTAGTCCACGCGGCTATAAAACCACCCGGGGTTGGGATGAAAACGCGCAGATCACCCGGCAGCAGCGAACCAAGGAAGAGTCGAGCGATTACCGCTACTTCCCCGAGCCCGACTTGATTCCGATTATCGTGACGCCCAAAGAGGTCGAGGAAATTCGTGCCTCGTTGGGCGAGTTGCCGGCCGCGTTGCGCGTGCGGTTGGAGGAGGCCTACGCGATCACGCCCTACGACGCCGACGTGCTGGTCAACCAGGGCCGGGCGCTGGTCGACTATTACATCGAATTGGCCGACGCATGCGGCGATGGCAAACTGGCCAGCAATTGGGTTCAGCAGGATGTGCTTCGGCGTTTGAACGAAGAGCAGATCGGGATTGCGGATTTCCCCGTGTCGGCGGCCGAACTGGCCGAATTGCTCCGGGCGGTGTGCGGCGGTAAACTAAATACAAGCCGTGGGCGCGACGTTTTGGCCGAAATGCTTGCCTCGGGCAAGTCGGTTGCCGCGGCAATGCAGGCCTTGGGTATCGAGGAAGTCGACGATTCGGCCTTGGAAACTCTCTGTCGCGAATTGTTGGCGGCCAACGAGAAGGTTGTCGCCGAAGTGAAGGAGGGTAAGGTCAAGGCAGTCGGTGCGCTCATCGGGCAGGCAAAGAAAAAGAATCCCAATGCCGATCCGGCTCGGGTGAGGGAACTTTGTTTGGAACTGATCGATAAGTTGTGAGCATCATCACGCTAACCACCGATTTTGGCACGGGCAGCCCTTATGTGGCGGCCATGAAAGGGGTGATCCTCTCGATCAACCCGGCGGCCATGGTGGTTGATCTTTCCCACGATGTTCCTCCCCAGGATGTCCGTCGCGGAGCGCTTGTGCTCGACGATACCACCGAATGGTTTCCTCCCGACACGATCCACGTTGCGGTGATCGATCCGGGTGTGGGGACCGATCGGGCGATTGTCTACGCTCACATCGGTGAGCACCACTACATCGCTCCCGACAACGGCCTGCTGAGCCGGCTAGTCGACCGGACCCGACCCAGTCAGATTGTCGAGCTGACCGATCCGGCGTATTGGCTCAAACCTGTCTCGAACACGTTTCACGGTCGCGACATCATGGCCCCGGTGGCGGCTCGCCTGAGCCTGGGGCTGGACCCGGCGAAGTTGGGTCCCACGGTCACCGGTCTGACCGATTTCGAATGGCCGAAGGTGCGTATTACGTCCACCCGGGTGGAAGGCATGGTGCTGGAGGTCGACTCGTTCGGCAACCTGATCACCAACATCAAGGCCGAGGTTCTGGCCGGCCGACCGACCGACGAACGGGTGTGTGTGGTCTGTAATATCTACGAAACGTGGGGAATCTACCGCGCCTACGCCGACCAACCCTACGGTGCCTTCGTGGCCGTGGTGGGATCGAGGGGACGCGTCGAACTGGCCCTGGTGGGCGACAACGCGGCCGAACGGTTGGGGATCGAGGTCGGCGCCCCCGTGGTGCTTAGCTGGGAATAGCGCATCGCCTATTACCGCCCACGATTCCGACGCGTCGCCGTTTTCCCACATTCTTTCCCGCAACGATCGAGCCGTAAGCGGCTTCGCCCGTCTGTCGCGCCGATAGACCGCATCTTATCTGCCAGATGCAGTGTATTACTTATGGGTATTGTGTGTATATTCGCAATAGGGGTTAGAAAATTATCAAAAAACTTGACGTCGTTGTAGCGTGGGGGTAATTGTAAGGGGTGTGGCCACTAGGCCAGGGCGGCAGATTTTGCGGTGGGGTAGCTTTTCAGTCTTTTTCGTCTTGGTGTCCGGTCCTCTGCGATTTCGGAATACAAAGGAGACGACTGATGAAGGCAGAGCACATCTCGACCGTGTTTGTGACAGTGTTAGCCGTGTGTCTGGCGTTTCCCGTGCCGAGTTCAGCGGTCGTGGTGACGGGGATCGACTTGACGTTGGATCCGGTGACGGCAGATGCCAACACCTTGAACCTCGATCTGGATGTCTCGGGTACAACCCAGACGGATAGCACAGGGTTGGTTGGCAATATTGTGACCGACTTGGAGATCGATTTTTTCTCCTTGGGCGATGTTGACGCTGTAACAGGGATTTCGTTCACTGGTGGCCACTTCGAAGCCACCAACACGTCTTTACTTTATGCATTCGATCTCGGCATCTTAGGCTCACTGAATGCCGAGATTAAGGATGTGGGTGGCTATCTGAGGACGCCAAGCCCGTTCGGAGCAGTCTCTGGTACCACGTTTCCCACGAATGCGCATGAATTCGTTCTCGATGAAGGACAGGCTGACGCCGTAAGCAGTGGGTTGGTGAGTTTCGAGGAACATTTCGACTTTGCCACAGACAATATGGTCGCGGCGGGACAGGATGGTGTTGACGGGACGGTTACGGTTGTCTTGGACTCAGTCAACGGGGGAGTGGCCACCTACAATGTGAGTGTCGCGTTTCCGGTCATGTTCGACGAGATATTGTATGAAGATCTTGTTACCGTGACCGCTAGTGGCTCGGGAACCATCGTCGCCAGCGGCCAGTTCACCGTTCCTGAGCCATCCTCGATATTCATGCTCAGCGGCTTGGCCTTGGCGGCTTTTGTGGCGTGGTACCGCAAGCGGTAGTGCTGAACGCTCGAAAGATTCGGAGGCAACAACTCGCGTGACGAGTGCGATGGGCGGGTTGCCCGCCCTTGCCGAACCAGAGGCAGGTAAGCTGCCCCTGGCATCCGTAAGGTCAAAGCAGTCAGGCCGCCAGCTCATGCTGGCAAACAAGAACAACCGAGCGCCGTTCTCCGCAAGGACAACGGCGCTCTTTTTTGGGGCTGGCTGGCAAGACGGTTGCGGCGGGGCAGTTTCTCGTGGCTTGCTCGACAGTGATCAGTTGGTCTTTTCCGGCATCATCTTCCCGGGAACTTCCTTGAGTTTCGTAGACGGCTGCTTTTCCTCGCTGGGCAACAACACGGCATCGATCACGTGGATCACCCCATTGTTGCAGAGGATGTCGGTCTGGGTGACTTCCGCGTCGTCGATCATTACCTTTCCGTTTTTGGCGTCGATCTTCAACGGCTGGCCGTTGACCGTCTTGGCCGTGTCGAGCTTAACCACTTCGGCAGCCAGCACCCGGCCCGGCACGACGTGGTAGAGCAGCACTTGTTTGAGCTCTTCAGGGTTGTCGAGCAATTCGTCGAGTTTGCCTTCCGGCAGTGCGGCAAACGCTTCGTCGTTGGGAGCGAACACCGTGAACGGCCCTTCGCTCTTCAGTGTGTCGATCAACTTGGCTGCCACCAGGGCTTTGGCCAAGGTTTTGAAGGTGCCTGCGGCAACGGCCGTGTCGACGATGTCTTTGCGGGTTTGCATCTCGGTGGAGGGTTTTTCCGGGATGACCGGTTTCATCGCCTCAACCTGTCGCGGTCCTTCCTCGCGCGAAGTCTGTGCTGTCTCTTCCGACTTTTCTTGCGATTTTCCTTCCTCGCCTTGTTGCGATTCGGCGCTTCCGGTTGCTCCCGGCTGGCTTGCCGTCTCGGTGCATCCCACGATACAGAAGCCTAAAAAGCACAAGCCGATCATCATTAGAGCAAGCAACAAGGTACTCGGTTGCTTCACAAGCATTGAAAGATGGGTCATGTTCTCATCTCCTTTCCGGCCAGAGTTTTTCTGGTCGCTGGTTCTACGGCCGGTGGTGCCGACAAGGCCGTGCGGCCGACGTTACTCCCCACTCCCCCCTGAAACGATGGAATTATTGGTCGAGGGTAGGGCGAGACAAGGAGGCAATCGCCCGGCGTCGTGTGGGTATCCACGACCGGGGGCCGCGTTTTCGGCGGGCCTTCGAACTCTTTGCGTTAACTCTCGTTCCCACGCTGCCGCGTGAAAACCAGGGAGCATGATAAGCCCACTGTGCCACTAACCTCATAGATCGTTAAGTTTTTGACAAAGACTAGCGACCAGCGGGAGCGGCATCTTGCCTGGATGCGACAGCACTGTTTGGTTGGCGGCCCTGCCGCCCTGGGAATTTATGGCGGGTTAACCTGAATTTCTCACAGCCGAATTAACCACGGAGGCACGGAGGACACTGAGAAGGGAAGGTATGCTGCGGACCGAAAGCCGTTTACCTGATGGCCGACCGTTGGAAAACCGTTTTCATAAGTTGTTCCGTGCAACCGACTCCGTGGCCTCTGTGGTGAGAAATCCGGGCTAAACTGCTTAATTCACGGCGGGCACACCGTAGCGAGCGCAATCAGCGGTTGCGACTTTATGCAAGGGCCTGCGAATGCTATCATAAACGGTTTGTTCTTGCCTCGATTTCGGGTAATTCCATGCATGCCACTCCCAAGACGACGTCGTCTTCTGCCGTCTCGAATACGCCTGAGCCCACAGTTGCCTCGGAGTCCACAGTCGAACAATTACGCGTCTGGGACCGGCAGCTTGTTTGGCATGCCTTTACGCAGATGGCCGAGTACGAGCCGTTTATCGTCGAACGGGCCGAGGGGTGTACGCTGATCGATGCCGAGGGCAATCGTTACCTCGACGGTGTGAGCAGCCTTTGGTGCAATGTCCACGGTCACCGCCATCCGAAGCTCGATGCGGCAATCCGCGATCAACTCGATCGGGTGGCCCACGTCACATCGCTGGGCATGTCGAACCCGACGACGATCAAGCTGGCACGCCGGCTGGTGGATCTGACGCCCGAGGGGCTCAACCACGTCTTCTTCTCCGACGACGGAGCGACGGCCGTCGAGGTGGCCCTGAAGATGGCCTTTCAGTACTGGCAACAACGCAGCGATCCGCGCCCGAAAAAGACAACTTTCGTGGCTCTCGGGGACGCGTACCACGGCGACACTTTGGGCAGTGTGAGTGTCGGCGGTGTCGAACGGTTCCACACCATGTTCCAACCGCTGTTGTTCGAGGTGTTGCGCGTGCCGGGGCCCAATCCGTATCGCCCGCCACAGGGCGTGGCTGCCGAGCAGTTGCTCGGACATAGTCTTGGACAGCTTCGCCAAGTGTTCGACGAACATCACGAGCGGATTGCCGCGTTGGTGATCGAACCGCTCGTGCAAGCAGCCGCGGGAATGATTATGCATCCGCCCGGATATCTCAGCGGAGTAGCCCAGTTGTGTCGCGAGTACGACGTGTTGCTGATTGCCGACGAAGTGGCCGTGGGCTTCGGTCGCACGGGCCGGATGTTTGCCTGCGAGCACGAAGACGTTTCGCCCGACTTGCTCTGCCTGGCCAAAGGCCTTACCGGTGGCTACTTGCCGATGGCCGCCACCCTGGCCACGGACGACATTTGGAACGCCTTTTTGGGCGACTACGCGGCGAGCAAGACGTTTTTTCACGGCCACACGTACGGCGGCAACCCGTTGGGAGCGGCCGTGGCGCTGGCCACCTTGGACGTTTTCGACGAAGAGCAAACGCTAGCAAAGCTACCGGAAAAGATCGATCGTCTGGCCGAGCACCTTGCAGGGATTGCCCGGCTACCTCATGTGGGTGACGTGCGACAACGCGGCCTGATTGCCGGCATCGAATTGGTCGAAGACCGCGCGACGAAGCAGCCGTGTCCTTGGGAACAGAAGCGTGGTATGCGTATCTGCGACTACGCCCGAGGGCAGGGCGTGTGGCTGAGGCCGTTGGGCAACGTGCTGGTGATTATGCCCCCGCTAGCCATATCGCGGGAAGAACTCGACCGAATATGCACGGTGGTGGAGGAGGGGGTTAGGCGTTGGGAGTGAGAAGTTGGGACACTCATCATCCAAGCCCACCGGTTGCAGCCGGTGGGTCCACCCGCTCGTCCCCGCAGTTCTGCTTCGCCTGAATCGTTGGCAAATGCACTGGTTTCCTATTACTTGCTCCCAAGCTGACAGTGTGGGAAGCAGCGGATACGATCGTCCCACCGGTCGCAACCGGTGGGCTTGGAGGACGGGATGCCACTACCCACTATCACTGACCGCTACCCACTGACAACTCCCGCTACTGCGCCGCCGATTTCGTCCCGTCGGGCGAACCGCTGATCGGTGTGCCGTCGGGCAACGGGCGGGCGGCCGTGGCGTAGCCCATCGTGAACAATACCCGTTTGATCTGCCGGTAGGCCTCGAAACTGTCGTCATAGGTCCAAATGGTCACCGTGCTGCGGCTGGGTAGGTGTCGGGCGAGTACACGGCGAAACTGCGATCCCTCGGCCAACGCCAGGTCGATTGGCTCCCCGATCAGGCCCGGCGGCGGAACAAACGTGCAGTGATCCAATCGTACGACACTTCCCCGATAGCCCATCTGGTAGGCTTCGTCTTCGGTCAAGTCGTAGCGATCCAGTTCGTAACGCACATACCAGCCTTCGATCGGGCCGACACGATCGACCAATTGCGATTGGCTACGCAATTTGGAGATTTGACGTTGGGCGTCGTCTTTGAGCGCTTCGACGAGTTCTCGCATGGGTACCCAAGCGATGTGGCCTTCGCGTAGTTGGAAATGGATCTCCCGACCGTTGACCGAACGGCTCAGCGGCGTAGGAAGGCTTTCCAACGTGACCGCATCCTTCGGGAGGTTGGCGATTTGGATTCGCTGGTTTTCGATCTGTTCGACTTGATGTCGCATGGCCGACAACGCACTGCGCTGGTCGAAGTCCTGTTGGCTTTGGGTATCGAGTTTGTCGCGGTGCTGGCGAATCTTCTGTTCGATAGCGGCCACCATCGTAGCCAAAGCATCACGAGACCGGCTGGCGGTGGCCGTTTCGCCCTCGATCTCTTTTACGTGCCGAGCCAAAGAAAGCACGTCGGTGCGAAGCGACTCTTCCGCCGCCAAATCGGCCAGTAGTTCGGGGCGTGAGCTGACGTCGTTGGGACGCAGGGCCGCCACCACCGGGGCGTTCTTCACCCGTACCGCGACCAACATCACCAAGATAATCAAGATGCCCACGATATTGGCTACGATATCGAGGAACGAATCCTGGCCGGGGCCGTCGGTCGTGTTGGTGCGGGGACGAGACATTGAAGCAGACGACAGGGGTTCGATGTTAAGGCTGGTGTTTTCTCGTTCCCAAGCTCCGGCCTGGGAACGAGTGATAAGGGTTAAAACACTGTCGTGTCTATTGTTTCCTTCGCACGGTCAGCCCACTTCCTTCCAGCAAATGTATAAGGTCGGTGAATCGCGGTTCGGCGCCGGCAGCCACGCGGACATTCAGCACGGGGCGCCAGTACATGCCTTGGCCGGCCATTCCCCAGGTGTCCATGTAGTGCCAAAGGGCGGCGACAAAGGGATCGATCGCTTGCGACGTTTGCGGTCCCATGCCGATGATCTGCCCTCCGTCCAGCCCACGTTCCGGTACCAGCACCAGCCGGTCGGGATAACAGTCCACACGAATGGCTCGGGTGATGGGTACGCTTCCTTGCTGCCGATTGCGCAATGCCCATTCGTGGCCGCGTACGTCTGCCAGGCTCTTTGCTTGCGAGCGGGGGCGATACTCGCCGGGGCGTAGCGGCATTGCCTGACCATCGGTCGACGGTTGTCCGTCGGTTTCGCGGGGAGGGCGGCCGGCTACGTAGCCCTCGGGTGGCGTATCCGCTTGATCGGGGTCGCCAGGATTAGCGGGCTGGGCACTGCCAAAGCTGCGAGACAGCCCGGGCGTTGCCGACATCGGACAGCTTCCACTGGCCGAGCCGGGAAGACCTGGGGTACCGCTTCCGGCAAAGGCCGTACCGGCAGCGGTCGTGGTTCCATCGGCGGAGTTCGTTGTCGACGCAGTACCGGCGCCGCTGCCCGAGATGCCCGCTCCTGAGATGCCCGTTCCTGACATTCCCGTTCCTGACATTCCCGTTCCTGACATTCCCGTTCCTGACATTCCCGTTCCTGACATTCCCGCTCTACCGGCGGCGCTGTGGTTTGCTTCGGCGGCCGGCGGTTGATCGAGTAGATCGGCGTAGGGGTTGGTGATTCGGTTGCCTCCCAATCCGCCCGAGGATTGGGCGTGGTCTGCAATGGCGGCCAGTTCGGATGAGCCGCCGGTGCCCGAGGCCAAATGGCCGGAGTCGCTCGCCGAGCCGGTACCATAGCCCGAGCCGTATCGGTCGGCGATGGAGCCATTGGGATTGCCTGCCTGATAGCCGTCGGGGTTGTCGGCCCCGGGGCCATGCTCCCAAGCGCTGCCGCCCGATGGTCCGTCGTCCGACCCGTTAACGCCGAATCCTCTACCGCTACCGCCACCGTCGCCATAGCGCACGACGCCACCGCGTGTGGGCGTGGCACGATACCATTGACGCTGTTTCTTGCGGTGGCGTTTCTCGACAGTTTCGGCCAGGGCGTTTTGCCGCACCCGAGCGGTTTGCAGGACCTCGTGCAGCGCGTCGGCCAGTTCGGCATCGGGCGCGGGGAATTGAAGTTCCCAGTCCTGCTCAACCAACTCGTAGCCGAAGTCGGTGCCCCACGACTTCAGCGCCATGCGAGCGGCGTAGTAGGCGTCGATGCCGTTGGGTCGCACAAGCAGCAGCGGATACGGTTCGCCGGCGGCGTTGGGATCGAACTGGCGTTGTCGGAGCATATGTTCTCGGGCGGCGCGAAGGGTGGTCGCCAGCGGATTGCCGGGCCCCATCGGGCCGTCGAAATCGTCGGCCGTCAGCTCGATCCCCTCCGGCTGAAGCACAATCTTGTCTCCCCGACATTCAAGATAGATCGGCCGCCGAAACGTTCCGTGAGGACCGCGGTAGGGAACGATGGCGTACGATTTTTTGCGGTTCTTCACCGCCTGTTGCGTTTCAGCCAAACGGCGGCGCGCTTGTTCCAGTTCGGCTTCGGCTTTAGCCAGTTCGGCTACGAGCAACTCGCGGTGTTCGATGGCTTTGTTGCTTTGGTCTTTCGTAAGGCTCCACGAGGCTTCCAGGTCGGCCATCTGTTGACGCAAGCGTCGGGTGTGGTCCTCGATGTGGCCGAGTTCCAATCGAGCTTCCTCCAATTGGGCTTCGGTCTGCTCACGTGAGTCACGGAGTTGTTCGAGTCGCCATTGCACGTCTTCTCGGGCGGCCTGCAAGTCTTGCTGTTCGGCAGCGGCTTGGGCGGCCCGTTGGGCGGCCGTAGCCCTGGCGGCCTGTACCTGTGCTTGGCGGGCGAGAATCACCAGCAATAGAATCAGCGCTCCCATCGTGCAGATAAGCACGGCGAGGAAAGGGAACAGCGACACGCCAGCGGTCGCTTGGCGGCCGCGTCGGTTTGACGTCGAACCGGTACGTTTCATGCCGCCTTGGGGGACTGCTGCGACGATTCCAGGCTAACGGGCGATGTTCCGTCAGGGCTATCGGTCAAACGGGCGTTGAGCAGATGAATGGCCGCCGCGAGACTCATTACCGTTTGCTCGAAATTCTTGGCCCCGGAGAGCGACGCCAGGTTGCGATTAAGTGCCTCTTCCAATTTGATCACGCTACCGGCGGCTTCCACGGCACGACCCAACATGTCGGCCTGCCGGGCCATGGACGTTTGCAGCGAGCCCATGGCCTGAATGCTTTGGGATTGGCTCTGTTGGAGTGTGTCCCAACGCTGATGGCTCTGTTGGGCGAACGTCTTCTCGCTGTTGGTAAGCTGTTGCGCGTGGTATTGCATACTTTCGCGCAAAGCGGCGCCCAGCGATGCTTGCAGTTGTTTGCCGGCGCTGTCGGCCATGTGATTCCATCGAGTGGCGGCCGCTTCCATCGACTGCTGCCATAGCTCGGCCTGCCGGTTGACGAGTTTTTCCGTCGAGTCGATCAACGCTTCGGCCATCCGCCGTACGGCCACGATCTGGCCTTCGGGACCGGCAGGCATCTGTTCGAAACGTCCGTCGAGCTGGACGGTCGCCTGCTGGTCGACCTCTGCTAGCAGGGCATTCTCTTGTTTGTCGACGTAGTATTGGGCGAACATCAGGATGATCGAAAGCACCAGAGCCTGGGTGGTGGTGGCAAATGCCACGCTCAGGCCGCCGACGACCTGGGGGATCGAGTTCTCGACGGCCCCCTCGGTCAGCCCGGATCCATCGGCCAAATTGGCGATGGCCATCGTGATACCGATGACCGTGCCCAGGAAGCCAAGGATGGGGATCGCCCAAATGATAACCCGAACCAGGGCGTAACTGGCATGAAGCCGGCCGGCGTCGAGGTCGGCCAAGTACTGCATTTGTTCGTCGAGTCCCTCGGCCGAACCGCGGCGGCGGACGTATTCGAGCGTATCGCGAAGCCGGCCGACGAGGTAGTCGGTTTGGCGGGCCGCCGGCAGACGGGTTAGTCGATCGAGCATGGCGTTGGCATTCCGTACGGCGTCACCTCGTCGCTGGGGCGGGCCGAGCGGCGATTCGTGCAGCGCCTGATGCTGGGTCGCGATGTCGAAGGCCTTGAGAATCAGCACCGCCAGGGCGACGAAAAACATCGCCGTGGCCACGTATTCCACCGGGTGATCGGTGAAATAGAGCTGGATCATTTCGCCCTGCAACAGACCGGCATGAACCAGTCCGTAGAAGCCGGCCGATGCCAGGCCGCCCCAAAGAATCGGTGACCGGGTGACAGCGGCGGCAAGTCGGTCGAAAGCTGGTTTGGTGTCGCTCACAACAGAAATCCTCGGTTCATAGTGCCCCGCGGGGGCCGGTTGTGCGAAACGCCTTCGGGCGGTGCGGCAAAGCGCCGCTTTCTTCTCGAAGCCCGGGGTTTCGCCTCGTTGGCGCGCACGAGCGGCCGTAGTACACCCTTAAAATCGGCGTAATCGGAATAGTTTATTAGGAGAAACTGCAGAACGGCTTCTGACAGTGGGCGAGCTTGAAGGCTGTGAAAAAACGGGACGGGCACCCTCGCGGGAGAAATACTCGTCGGGTTTTTGGCAACTGGCCGGGAGCCAGTTCCATTTTTCACAGCCCCTTGGGTTCGTGGGTTGTCCGTCTTCAGAGACGATATCCCCAGGGCGGCAGGGCCGCCAACCAAACGATGCTGGCGCACCCAGGCAGAAATCCGCTCCCGCTGGTCGCTAGTCTTTGTCAAAAACTTAACGATCTTTGAGGTTAGTAGTCCAGGGCGGCAGGGCCGCCAACCAAACGGTGCTGCCGCACCCAGGCAAGAATCCGCTCCCGCTGGTCGCTAGTCTTTGTCGAAAACTTAACGATCTTTGCCAACAGTGGCACAGAATCGTTGCAACCGCTAGAGTTTTCCCAAAGTGAACCCCGGTCGGCGTCCGATCATGTCTTTTGTCGCCCGGCAGGGGCGGCGGGGACTGCCGGCCGTCGAAGGCGTATGGGGAAAGAGCCTTCGATGACCGTTTGTGGGACAACGAATCAAGTTCCAAGGGGGGAACAGCCCAGGTTTGCCAAAAAGGCACCTGGGCTGTTTTTTTGCGCCCCCGTTTTGAACCCGACCTCGTTCTGAATTCGACGGTTATCGAATCCCTGGATGGGTTATTGACTACCAGCATTCCCCGCAGCAGCCCGACCGATAGACGGGCGATGAGTAGTAGGTGAACATCGGGGCTCTGTAGGCTCGGACCACCGGCCGTCGGTAATAGGCCGGATAGTATCCGCCATAGTAGGCTGCCCCGTAGCGCATCGCTGGGTAACGGTACGCATAGTAGCCCGGGTAGTAGTCACCGTAGTACGCTGCCCGATAACGAAACGCGGGGTAGCGGTACGCGTAGTAGCCCGGGTAGCCGACATGACCCCAGACGTGTACTGCCTCGGCCTCGGGAAGCGGCGTAATCGGCGTGTCGAACGTCGGCAACACCAAGGCCATGGCACCAAGCAACACGGCTTTTCGAATCATCACGTTTCCTCCCCTGGAAAGAGAAACGTCTTCCCGGGTAACGGCCTTTGTTCCGTCGGTCGACGACCGCCCGGGAACAACGTCGTTAGCGTTGCCAAATTATAGGGGCCTAGGGAGAAGAAAACGCCCCCCGTTGCAGTGAGGCAAAGGTGAGGGGGCGAAAGACGACGACAGGTTGCCGTTGGGGAGTGGTGAGTGCGGGGCGTTAATCTTTGCAGGGAACGTCACTTTCGCTGCCGCTGGTACCGCAGTACGTGGCATAACAGTGGGGAGTTTCCCAGAGCCGCACCTCGACCACGGGAAAACCTTTGTCTAGGGCGAAGTGATAGATCAGTTTGGCGATGTTCTCTGCCGTGGGGTTTTCGTCGATCAGAAAAACCGGTTCGCCTAACTCCTGAAGTACGGCGACGGCCGGATCGCGCCGAGCGAGAATCATGCGATGATCTAGGTTGTCGTCGACCCAGCGATTGACCACGTTTTTGATTTCGCCAAAATCGAGCACCATCCCCCGCTCGTCGAGCCCGGAGCTTTCCAGAGTGATAAGGGCTCGCCCGTTGTGCCCATGTAAATGCTGGCACTTCCCCTGATAGTCCAACAGGCGATGGCCGTAACAGAAGTCGATTTCTCGAGAGACGCGAAACATGAAAGGGGCTAGGGGCTGGGGGTTAGGGGCTGGGAGGATACAGCGGCTTGCCGCTTCGCATACGCCGTAGGATCGTCGACGCCAATCAGCCGGAAGGCGGTCCGACGCTCGGCACACTTGTTGCACTTCCCGCAGTGCAATCCGTCGACTGGGGAAATGCACGAAAACGTCAGTTCCAAGGGCAGACCTTCTCCGCGCTGCATGACCTCGCATTTGCTGAGATTGCCAAACGGCCGGGTAATACGCAATGGGCTGCCGGTCGCCCGAGCAAGCACACCGGCGTAAGCCTCGAAAAAGTCGGTCGATGCGTCGCTGAACGGGTTGTTGGCGAGCACCGCCAGCGCCAATTCCTCCACGCCGTGAATCTGGCACCACAGGGCAGCCTTGATGATCAGCAGGGCGTTGCGGCCAGGCAAGTAGACCGCCTCGTCGGGGCTGGCGTCGTCGGGCACATCGCGGCCGGTGATGCTCCAGTGGTTGCCGTAGACATCGCCCAGCGGAAGATCGAGAACCACCGGCATACCAACACGCGTGTCGGCCCGCGAACGGACCATCGCCTCGACGAATCGCCGCACCGCTTTTAGTTCTTCAGCCTCCCAAAACAGGTGGCCGCGGATATAGATGGGTTGCACCGCGTGTCCTTGATCGACTAGATGGCCCAGCAGAATCGCGCTATCAAGGCCACCGCTAAGCAGCAGACCGATCGTCGATTCGGGGTGCGGTAATGCCATGCGTGCGATGCGAGTGGTGCAGCCAAATGGTAGCAGCCGGCACTGCTGCCGGTCGGCTGCTACCATTTTACGGCCCTCGGGCAGGTCGGAAAGGGGGCAGGTGTTGGGGATTGGGGATTTGGGGCCGGGATATTTAGCCTGCCGTGAATGCGCGGCGGGGTCGAGCCGTGTAACCGCGGTCCGTTGCTTGTTTTCCCGCAACTCGGTTTCCTGCAACTCGCGGTCGGGCGGAGTGGCCGTCGTCGCTACTGGTCGCGACCGACATCCCCACCTGAAGGAGTTGCCTTCTGTTTTTCCCAAGCTCTGACCTTGCGGACGGGGGGCCGGATGGCTAAACTCGCCGCCCACCTTGCTCTTATGACGGCCCGTTTTTTTTCTGCCTTTTCTGCGCACGATCGGCAATCGGAGGCCATCGCCTCGGAGGGGATTTCGGTGGAAAGGGTGCTGCGTTTTGTAAGTCGTTGTGGTGATTGTGGTTGCGTCGATCTTTTCCCGTTGGGAAACCCGGGTGACCGAAAGGCCGGTTGTTGTGACCCGATTCAACGGTAACAGCGGACAGGTAAGTTGACGAGCTGGGACGTATTTCGCTTGAAATGGGAGTTGGGGCTTTTAGAATAAATAGAGGCCCCCAGCTTCCCCAAATCATAAAATTTGAGGGATGGCCATGAAAAGGACGGTGCTGGGGTTCCTGGTCGGTGCAGGACTGGTGGCGTTGGTGATCGGCACCTTCGTTAGCCAAAGCGAGGTCTTCGCACAGCGGTCGTCTCCTTATCGTCAGGCCACCGCGGACAGTGAGTTGATGGTCATGTCGAGCCCCGTGGGGGATCGCGTGCAACAACTGACCGTGGTCGATCCCCGACAACGTGTAGTCGCCGTGTATCACGTCGATTCCGCTTCTGGAAAGATCGCGTTGAAGGCTGTTCGTAACATCCACTGGGACCTGCAAATGTTGCATCTCAACAATGAGAATCCCCTGCCCAGGGAGATTCAGATGATGTTGGAACAGAGGTGAGGGCGCCCGCGGCGCAACCGAGAATGTCTCGAACGATGCCGCTGAGCCGCTCCTTACCCGCGTGAGCCGGGAGGTCGCGATGGTTCAGAAGTATTACACCCGAAAAGAAGCCTCGGAGTTGCTTGGCATTAGCGAAGCCGACGTCAAGCAATTGCAGGACGAGCGCAAGATTTATGGCTACCGCGACGGCACCGACTGGAAGTACAAGGTCGAAGACATCGACGGATTACCCAAAGATCAACTGCCTTCGACAAGCGACGAACCCCTGGCCGAACCCGAGGAAGCCGAGCCCAGCGACGTGCTGCTGAGCGAAGTGGAACTAGGACAGTCGGAGTCGGGAGCGTCGGGGACCGTGATCGGGATGGATTCGGTCGACAAGGCGCTGGAAAGCGATATCCAACTGTCCGAGTCCAGCGACCTGCAGCTTGCCGAAAGCGATATCGGCTTGGCTTCCGACGCGGAACCGCCCAAGGACGAAATCGGCTCGAAGGTTTCCGAGTTCGAGGAGCTCGATCTGACGCTGGAGCAGGATCTTACGCTGGAAGACAGCCAATTGGCTTCTATTCCGGTCGAGGACGGCGGCAGTGGGTCGGACATCGATCTGTCGGGCGCCGAGCTGGACGACGACGATCTAGTGCTCGGTGGTAGCGGCACGGGAAGCGACATTACGATCGGCGGCGATAGTGGTATCTCGCTGGTCGACCCGGCTGATAGCGGGATTTCGCTCGAAGAACCACTCGATTTAACCGGTAGTGGCGAGGAGTCGCTTGAGTTGGGCGAGGACGACATGATCTCGCTTACCGACGATGCGCCCGATCTGGACGCCCCCACCGAACTGAAAACCGATGACGACTTCCTGCTGACGCCGCTGGAGGATATGGGCGACGAGGAAGACTCCGAAAGCGGTTCCCAAGTGATTGCCTTGGATGATGCCGAAGGCGACGAAGCGGCTGCCCTGTCTCCCGCCATGGATATGGATGCGGGCGGCGGTATGGCTGCCATGCTGGAAGAAGACCTCGGTGCCCAGCCGACCGACATGATGGGTGCGGGGTTGGGAATGGATGTGGGGGCGGGAGCCGCCATGGCTGCCGGACCCGGCGCCATGACCCAAGGAGCGCCGTTGTACGATTCCACCATGACCCTGCCCGAAGCGCCCTATTCCATCTGGAATATCCTCGGACTGTCGTTGTGTGCTATCTTCCTCGTGCTCTGTGGCATGATGATGTTCGATCTCATGCGAAACATGTGGAGTTGGAGTGGGCCGTACGATCTGAATAGCTCGATGATGGACTCGCTCGTCGACATGATTGGATGGTAGCCCGAAGCAAGGTCTCTTGCTGATATTTATCGATTGCCACGATTCGAAAGGAGTCGAATCATGAAATGCAACCGCCTGGATGCGGTTCTCTTGGGGCTCTTGGGACTCGTACTGGTGTCGGGTTGCATGGTGCCGCAGGCCCGGTTGAGTTCGTGCCAGCAGCGCGAACGGGCACTCTCGGAGCAATGCCGCGCGCAAGTCGCCGAGATCGACAATCTCAAAGTCCATAATCGCAACATCGAAGACAAGCTGCTGAAGGCCGAAGAGGACCTCGCCCTGCTCGAAGAACAGGTGGGCCTCGACCGGCAGCAGTTGGCCAACTATGAAAGCGAACACGGACGGCTGCACGCCCATTTCCGGCGTCTGCTGGGCGGACAATCGCCCTTGCCGGCCGAGGTGAGCCAACGACTGGCCGAGCTTTCCAAGCGGTATCCCAGTATCCAGTTCGACCCGGTGACCGGGATCGGCAAACTCGATACCGACATCGTCTTCGACACGGGCGAGGCCCAACTCAAGTCGGGCGGCGAGCAACTGCTTAACGAACTAGTGGCGATTCTCAACCGGCCCGAGGCGGCCGATCTGAAGATCATGGTCGTCGGTCATACCGACGATCGGCAGGTTGCCAAGCGGCCGGCCCGCGAGAAGTTTCCCAACAACTTCCATCTCAGCACGGCCCGAGCCCACGCCGTGGCCGATCGCTTGCTGCACTCGGGTCTGGCGACGACACGACTGGGCGTAGCCGGATTCGGCGCCCATCAGCCCGTGGCTCCCAACGTCAGCGCCCGCGACCGGCAGAAGAACCGCCGCGTGGAGATCTTTGTGATGAACCGCGACGTGCCCGTGGTCGGCTGGACCGAGTCGACGCCGACGTTGTATCGGTAGGGGCTGCGTGCTAGAAGGTATTGGGTGCCATGCCCACGGCAACGTGGGCATGAATACGTACCGCACTTCAAGCATGCCCACGTTGTCGTGGGCATGGCACCCGTAGGTTTGAGTTTGACACGGGTGGCAGCGATGATTTTGCGGAGATGACGAAATCCTTGCTGTAAACCCAACCGCAAAATCGTCGGTGTTGCCTTTGGCAACGAGAGGATTGCGTTGGGGCTCATGCTACTCGGCGAACATCCTCCCGTGACTACGTCACCCCGACGTTTTCCCGGTCGTGCCGTTTTAAATACCAATGTGAACCGCGGGAAAGCATCGGGGCTACCCGTTGGTTGCCCAGTCCGTCGTACGGGAACACTGGCAGAGCCAGTGGCACACTCCCGTCGTGCCAAATTAACCCACGGGCCGCATTATGAAAGACTCGCTCGAACATCTGCCCGAGTGGAAACAAGACGATTTGCACCGTCTGACCGACGTGATTCGCGCGGCGTGCGACGATGTCGAGATGATCGTCCTCTTCGGTTCCTACGCGCGGGGCGATTACAAGGAAGAGGCCGACCTCGACCCGGACCGCAAGTCGGGCGCGGCGTCCGACTACGATATCCTGGTCGTAACGACCGAAAAAGACACGGTCAAGAACGGCCATCTTTGGGCGAAGGTGAACGAGCGGCTTCATGCTCTCGACCTTTCGGCCTATCCCCGGGTGATCGTCCACGATCGTTGGTACCTGGCCAAGGTGCTGGGTAAGAAACACTATTTCTTCAACGACATTTTCGCCGAGGGCATCGCCCTGTTCGACTCGGGCGTGTTCGTGCCGAAGATCCGCGAGAAGCTTACGCCGGAAGAACGAAGGGAAGCGGCCCACGAACATCTGGACCACTGGTTTGTTCAGTCGGAAGAGTGCTATGCCGTTTTTCGGATTGTCATTGAAAAGGGCTGGCTCAACAAGGCAGCCTTCGAGCTTCAGCAAGCGGCCGAGTGTGCCTACAAGGCCCTGCTGTTGGTGTATACCAACTATACGCCCTACAATCACTACCTGGAGTGGTATGACCGGGACCTTCGATCGGTCATTGCCGACCTGCCCGACTTCTTCCCACGCGAAACCGAAGAGGCCAAAGAGCAATTCGAGAACTTCGACCACGCCTACATCGGCGCCCGTTACAAGCCGGATTACTACATTTCCGAGGCCGACCTACGCTACTTCGGCGGCCGGGTTGAACTGCTGATGTCGGAAACCAAAACCCGCTGCGAGGCGTTCCTGCAGGCGCTGTCGGAAGCGACGTAAACGGCGGACAACACCCGGGTGGCAGCGATGATTTTGCGGAGTTGGTGAAATTCTTGCTTCGAGCCGGACCGCAAAATCGTCGGTGTTGCCCTCGGCAACGGGAGGATTGCAATGGGGTCAACACCCCTCGGCAAACATCCTCTTGTGACTACGTCACCCCGACGTTTTCCCGGTCGTGTTGTTTGAAGTACCAACAGAAACTGCGGGAAAACATCGGGGTTACCCGGTTAATAAACCCATGGGACGGGACCAGCCACCGACTGGCAGTGGTCGAGCCTGGAACACTACGCGTCAGAAAAAGCTCCGGACGATTCTCCGCTGCCGGTGGTTCACGGAGGACCGATGGAGTTCTACCCGGTAGATGATGGAGTCTCCGCTCAGCACTGCTGGACAAGCCAGCAGTGGCACCCGGCGCTCGACCTACCCTGCATCCCTAACGAGTTGTTCTTGCGGCGTCACGCATTGTATGGGCGTCCGACAAATCCATTCCAATTTCAACGCCAAGACGAAAGAATTCCGTCGCAGCTTTTCTCGGATTAAGATCGTATTGCCGTACGCATGATCTGACATATGTCCGGTATTGATCCATGAGCATCCCCGACGTGCCAAGGTCATCGTTGAGGATCTTGCATAATCCTTCAACTGCAGGTTCAGGTAGATCAGGGCCTTCGATGAAATACATCAAGTACTGAATAAAATGGGGATGCCTGATCATTTCACTGCCTGACTGGCCGTTTGCCTCAAAAACCTGTTGAGGGGATTTAGTTCCTTTTTCTGCATAGGCAGGATCACGAAACAGAAGCAGGCGGGGCTTAGGGATTGCATTTCGGTCGAGAAGTGATGTTACCAGCGCTTCCATTGAATCGCCGATTTCCTGCGATTCGTCGTGGGTGGAAACATTCTGGATACGTGAATACAATTTGGTTTCTTCGGCGGTCAATCTGATCGACTCTGGGGTAACGTAGTTCATGTGGCTATTCCAGATAGTGGTTGGGCCAAGGGTTAGCTCTGAGACCTTTGAGGCATCGGATTCCTTGGTTAGGTCAAGAATACTTGTACCAAGGTGGGATTAGACAGAGAGAACGAAGCAGCATTTGTCCCAGGCGAGTTATGTTAGTTCCACTCGCTTTCATCATTCCGGTCTTGTCATCGAATTCGGGAAAATCGTTGCGCCGTGGTTTTTGATAACGGGTACGGATAAGGCCGAGATCGTGTAGATGCCTACGATAGCTTTCCCTCAGCGCTTTAGTCTCAAATTCATCCTCCGATGATCCCATATGCGTGGCGTCAGGAGCCAATAATTCGGCGTGTTTCTCCCGGAAGTCAGAGTCTGCGTCGAAATCCCCTCGCGTCATGGCCAGCTTACTACGAAGAATGACTATCTCGGCATCGTCGAGTTGTCCAAGGAGCCAGAGTAGCCGTTTGCTTTGCGCCTGATTCCATTCGTCTTCAGAAAGGCCATTAGCAACCACGTTGGCGATATGTTCCAATCGTTCATCGGATGTTGCCCGGCTAGCTTGGGTAAATGCATCTTCGAGTAGGTCTACACCCGCTGGCTGGGTCAGTTTCGATTCAAGGAGTCCACGCTCTAACTTCTGAAGACGTTCATCCAGAAGTTGCACGAAACGAATGATCCGAGCTACTCGCTGGTTGGGGATGATGTTGCCGATGATCTCGGCAATCAGTGGACCGATGACCGGGACCATCCCTGTTGCGCCCCTGCAAAGACTGGTCACGATGTCTGTGGTGGTTGTGCTGAGCTTTGGTTGATCCGGTGTTACCATCACAATTCTCCGCAAAAGGCTCGGTGGACAAAACGATGAAAGAGAATGCCGTGCCTGTCGCCCCGTTGGGGCTGCGTTTTGGGTAAACGCAATGTGACCCAGGGGCTTTCGCCCCTGTCTATTGCCAATCACCCCTTTGGGGCTGAACTCCGTCTTTTGGTGTCAATCTACTCCATAAATCGCGGGGGAACAATGGCTTGGCGCAGTCGGCCGCCAAAGGTGGCGTGTCGCTGGGGCAAACCGGCGTTTCGCCCGCCATATCCGTCTGCGCTACCTTTTCGTCCTCGTTCACCCTATAATCGGGAAATAGTCGGTCGTGTCGGCTGGTGGCTCGGTGGGGGGGCTTTGCGGGCTGTCGTGACGCAGGCGTCGGGTGTGGCGGTTTGCGGGTTTGACGATGGTTTTGGGCAGGAAAGGCCCTGCCGTGATTGCCCCTCACCCCGGCCCCTCTCCCCGGAGGGGAGAGGGGAGAAGATTGTTCCCCTCGGTTGCGATGGGTGGCCATCGTCTCATCGTTTCTCCCTCCCAAGAAACAAGAAAACCCCTTCAACGAACCTACCCGCGAGTTTCCCGCATGGCTCGTTTACGTCTTCGTTCTCCGGATCAACCGTTGCCGGTGCGGTGGTTGCTTGGTCTGTTCGAGTCGCTAGCTTCGCTTCGGTTGGCCGTGGTGCTTATCGCGACGGCGGCCGTGGTGTTGGCGGCGGCTACGTTTGTCGAGGGCCACTACGGTCGGGCGGCCGTGCGGTTTGGCGTTTACGGCACTTGGTGGTTCGCCCTGCTCGGTGGGCTGCTGGGCGTTAACATCCTGTGCGCCGCGCTGATTCGCATTCCCTGGCGACGTCGCCAAACCGGGTTTGTCATTACCCACCTGGGGCTGCTCGTGCTGTTGTTCGGGTGTTTCTTGAGTTGGATGGGCGGGATCGACGCCTCGTTGCCCGTGTTCGAAGGGCACTCCGGTTGGCGAGCGTTCGAGGATACCCAACATTTCGCGCTGCGGGTGTTGCCCGGGGCGAAGGACGACAAAGACAAACACGACGTGTCCGGTTCGGAAAACGACCCAGCGGGCTCGTCTGAATCGTTCGACGAAACGACCGGCGGAACGACGATCGACGTGCCGTTTCAGTCTGGCCCGTTCAATTGGCAGGATTTTGCCGAGTTGTCGTGGTTCCCGTGGCAGCTTGCCCGACGCGATCGCGGAGTGCTTTACGACGGCGACGGTATCCGGCTCGAAGTGCTCGACTACTACGCCGACTCGCAGGACGTGCCCGCGCCGCGGATCACCCTGGTGGCCTCGCCCGAGGGCCAACGCGCGGCCCACGGCGGGTTGGCCGCGCATCCGGGCGTGCCGCTGACGCTGAGCGTAAGCAGCGGCGGGCCACACGGCATGGGACGTCGCTACGGATTGGGCGAACGGGGCGGGGTGCCGGGCGGGCCACGCGTGGCCTTCTGGATGACCGGCAACGAGGCCGAAACCAAGGCCTTTCTCGATAGCAAACCGACCGGACCGCTGGGCCGCGACGGCCGGCTGGTGTTGCACGCCGGCGGTGAGCGGTTCGAGTTTCTCGTGGAAGACTTGGCCAAGCAAAAACGCGTTCCGCTGGGCGACACGGGCATGGAGTTGGAGTATCTGGGCTTCGAGCCTCGCTTGCTCGGCGTGCAACTGCGAATTCACAAGCCGGAGAAGCAACCGCAGCCGTTGGTGTTGATCGCCGACTTGCCCGAGTTCAGCCAGCAGGACTACCGCGACGAGGTGTTCGGCAGTTTTTGGTACGACGCGACCGCCGAGCGCGAGGGCGCGGTGCCGCGCGAAAAGGCGTTTCGCGATGCGGGTCTTCCGCGCGTCGATATCCTTCAGGGCGCCGACGAAAAGCTCTACTACCGCGAGTGGTTATCTCCCAACGTTAGACACATCGGGCCGGTGCCGATGGACCAGGCGCGTTGGACCGTGTTTGCCGACACGCCCAACGCCACCGAGTTGCAGTTGGTCGACTTCATGCCCTTGGACCGGCCGGGCTTCAAGACGATGCCCAAGCCGTTTAACTCGAAGATGAACGTGATGGCCAAAAAACGGCAAGCCCGAGTGAGGTTGACCGTCGACGGCCACGCGGAGGAGTTTTGGCTGAAAGGCTCGGGCGAGAGGCTGCTCGATGCGGGATTGGAGCCGGGCGCTCGTCGGGTGGTCGCCGGCGACGGGCGTCGCGTGGCGATTACCATGCCGCTGGACGAAATCGACGTCGGCTTTCGGGTGTTTCTGCGGAAGTTCAACCGCAAGCTCGACCCGGGCACCGACCAGGCGTCGCACTATTCGAGCCTGGTCGACTTGCGCCGGCGCGACGACGAAAAACACGACGAGGAACCGTTGCAGCAAGACGTGTCGATCGCGTTGAACGCGCCGGTCGACTTCTCCGACCCCGCGACGGGCCGCTCGTATCGGTTGTTCCAGGAGAGCTTCGTCGGCCCGTGGAAACTGGGCACCCCGCAGTACAACGAGTTCGTGGCCGACGGCGACGACCGCGACGAAATCTTCCTCTCGCGACTCACCGTGAACTACGACCCGGGCCGAGGACTGAAATACGCCGGCAGCCTGTTGATCGTGCTGGGCATCGGAGTGATGTTTTATATGAAGGCGTACTTCTTTAAGGGACGAGAGGCGAGAGGCGAGGGGCGAGGGGAGAAAAAAGCGGAAAGCGGAGAGCGGAAAGCGGAAGACTGAAAATTGGGTACTGTTCACTAACCACTGCCCACGAACCACTATGATTCGATATTGTTTGCGATTTGCCGTTGTTCTTTCACTCGGGCTGCTCGGAAGCCGGTGTGCGACGTTGGCTTTGGCGGAGTCACCGGCGGTTACGAGTTCGCCGGGAGTTACGGAGTCTTCGGAGGCGACGCCATCGTCGACGACGCTCGACTTTCGCGCCTGGCAACGCTTGCCCGTGTTTCACCGTGGCCGGATGATGCCTTTGGATACCTTCGCCAATTCGGTGGTGGAGTCGATCTGTGGGCGGACGAAGGTGAAGCTCAGTCTCGACGGCGCCGGCCGCGACGGCATGGCCCGGCCCGACTCGCCGCAGTTGGCTCAAGCTCGCGCGCTGTTTCCCGGCGACAAGCCCCACAAATTCACCGCGGCCGAACTGCTGTTTAGTTGGCTGATTGAGCCCGAGCGATGGGAGCAAGTTCCATTTCTGCATGCCGAACACGAAACGCTACGGGGCGAGTTGCTCGAACTGCCGCTCGGCGGCGAGCATGGACGGTTGAAGTATGTCTCGCCGGCGCAGTTGGAAGGGGCGATGAAGTTTCGTGAGCGCCTGGGCGAACTGATCGACGAACAACGGCGTGCCCAGGAGGAGGGCAAGGCGTTTCATCCAACGGGCGTCGACAAAAAGGTATTCGAATTGGCCGAAGCCCATCAACTTTACCGAACGTTGACCTTCCGGCCTGGTACGTCTTTGGAAGGTCGCGACCGACTTGCCGATCGACTGGCCCAGGCCATTGGGCAATGGGGGCAACTGGAACGCAACTTGGCCAATTTGTCCGCAGCGCCGGGCATGGAACCGCTGGACGAACCGATCCGTGGCGTGCAGCAAGCGGTCAGTGCGTTGCGGCAGTTGGTTTCTTCCGGCGATATGTCGGCCGAGAAGTTCGAACCGCTGGTGGCCGACTTTCGCGATAACACGGAGAAGTTGGCCGCCGCGTGTGCCGCGCTGGTCGCCAAGATGTCGGATCCGCCGATGCTCTCGCCCGAGCAACAGAAGGCGTTTCGCCAGCAGATGAAGCTCTTGGCGAACGAGACCGAGCAGCTTGCTCGCATGGCGACCGAAGCCCATTTGGCGTACTACGACGGCGGCAATTCGCTGCGTTTGGTGCCGGCACTGAACGCCGCCGCCCTGGAGGCCAACCGCGACACGGCGGACGACGCCCAGCCGTGGCTGAACTTCGAGGCCGTGCTCTACGGCTCGTCGCGGGCGCTGAAGGGTTATCCTTGGAATGCAGTTGAAGCGGTGCGAGATGCTTTCGAGAAGGTGAAGCACGCCTACACCGATCGCGACAATCCACAACGGACGATCGAGTTCAATCGGGCGATGCCCCGGTTTGCGGCGGCCGTGCGTACGCTTGGTGAGAAGATCAATCCACTGCGTGAGAAGTTGCCGATCAAAAACCGCGACGACGACCTGATGGCTCTGACCGCTTATCCCCCGCCGGGAAGCACCGACCTGGAAGTGCGCTACAATCAGTCGAACCCGTTCTTCTGGGCGTGGCTGATTGCCTTAGGCGCTACGCTGGGCTACTCGCTCAGCTTTGGCGTGGTTCGCAAGCCGATGTTTTGGCTCGGCTCGCTGCTGTTGGTCGTGGCGTTAAGCTACATTGTTTACGGTTTTGCTGTGCGCGTGATCATCACGGGCTTTGCTCCGGTGACCAACATGTTCGAGACGGTGTTGTTTGCCGCCCTGGTGGCTGGGCTGCTCGGACTGTGGTTTGCGCTGCTGCCGCTTCTGTGGCCGGGGATCTCGGCTGCCTGGCGGATGACCTCGCTGCCACTACGACGAAGGGTCGTGGCGACGGAAGTGGAGCCGACCGGGTTGTTCTCCACCAAGATCGAAAAGGTCGCCCGATGGCTGCTGCTCGTTCCCCAGGCGGCGACGGCTGTGGCCCTGTTCTACTTCCTTTCGTGGCGAGATTACACGTCGGCAAGCGAGGAGTCGCTGTTCCCGCTGCTTCCGCGGACCGACGTGGGCGCCTCGGTGCCCACGATAAGCAACGTCGTGGTTTGGCTGGTGGGAACGTGCGTGCTGCTGTTCATCCTGGTGTTCGTTCCCCGAGTTGCTTTCACCGCCGTATTAAGCGTGTTCACGGTGCCCTACGGCTGGGCGAAACGCGGTATGTCGGCGGCGCTGGACCAGGTGATGCAGCGCCGACCGTTTGCCGGGGCGGGAGCGGCGTTGGCGTTTGGTGTTGCCCTGATTGGTTACTACTCGCCCGTGTTCCATAGCGACATCGGATCGTTGATGCCCGTGTTGCGGAACAACTTCTGGCTGACGATCCACGTGTTGACGATTACCGTCAGTTACGGTGCCGGAGCCCTGGCTGCCGGGTTGGGGATGCTCTCGCTGGGCTATTACCTGTTCGGACGTTACCGCGATCCGAAACCGGTCGACGAGTCGCTAACTGCGGAGGAAGCGGCTACGATGGCTACCGCGACGTCGTCTCGTCGTCGGCCGCCGGAGGCCTGCGCTACGCTGGCTGGATTCATCTACAAGGCCATTCAGGTGGCCGTGCTCACGTTGGCGGCTGGCACCATCCTGGGCGCCCTGTGGGCCGACGTCTCGTGGGGACGCTTCTGGGGTTGGGACCCCAAAGAAGTATGGGCTTTGGTCTCGCTGCTGGTCTACATGGTGATTCTTCACGGCCGCTATGTGAACTGGTTTGGCAACTTCGGGTTGACCTTAGGCGCCGTGCTCGGCGAGACGGCCATTGTTTGGGCCTGGTACGGCGTGAACTACCTTCTGCCGGCCGGCTTGCACAGCTACGGCTCCGGCTCGGGCGGCCAGAAAGAAGTGCTCCTAGCGATGGCTTTCGTTTGGGTCTACGTCGGCGCGGCGGCCGTGCGGTACTTGATGGAAACGCGACGCCAGGCGTAAGAGAATCATTCAAAGGCTTCTCCCCTCGCCCCGTCGGGAAGAGGGGCCGGGGGTGAGGGGGTTTCGCCCCGGCTGGCTGTCATGTTTCGGTGCCAGTGGCGGCTTGTCCGCCACTGCTGAAACAAGGGCAGGCAAGCTGCCCATGGCACCCGAGTCGTCATTCGACGCAGAGTCACTTGGGAGCAACGCCCTCTTGTGGCACGGCCCGACCTAGCCGCAATCGGGCTTCCGGAGCGGTGGCCGTTTGCTGTGAGAGTCGGACCTCGGGTACCGGCAGGTGTCGCATTAACCAGTCGGACTGTCGCGTGGCGGGCACTTGCACTTCGTTGGCGGGCACCAGCGTTTGCAGTAGGGCGACGACCGGTTGCGGTTGCATGCGCGGTTCGCCGAGCAAACGGCGACCGCCGTGCGTAAGGATCGCGCCCGGGCTGGTGTCGGTGCAAACGCCGCGAACGGTTAGGCCGTCGGCGTTGAGGATAAACCGCAGGGCGAGTTGGTCGTAAGGGATCAGGTTGTCGGACGTTCCGGGCGTGCTTCCGCCGACTAAGTGTAATCGGTCGACGGCGGCGTCGATCAACGAGCGGCTGATTACGCCCGGCCCGGCGGCCAGTGTCCCGGTAGCATCTTCAAGTCGTCCGCCACGAAAACGGGCCGATTGGACTTCCACGTTGCCTTGCCCGCTGAGCTTGTGCGGGAATTGGGCCGTCACGAGAGTCCCCATGTCGGCCCCGAACAGGTAGCCGGTGGCCTCGACGTCCCAGCCGGCCGGTGTTTCGTTGGCCCAGAGGTATCCGTTGTAGCGACAGCGGTTTCCCAGCGATTGCAGTTGGGGAACGGCCATTGCCAGCACGCCGCAAGGGATTTTCGCATCGCCCGTGTCGAACTCCAAGCTCGTAGCGGGCGGGGTTGTTTGGCGGTTTCGTGCCACGCGAACACGAATCGGGCTGGTCTGTTGCAGACCGGCGATGTGGAACGACGCCTGGGCTTCGGTGGCCTCGGCCAGAGTCTCGATGTTGCCTGTCAGTTCGGTGAGCGTTTGGGAGTCTCCTCCCGCGCGAAGCGTCAGCTCCCCGGCGGCCAGGCGGACATCGACCTGGGTTTGACCCGTGCGGCACTTCAGCACGCGGTCCAGCAGCAGTACCAGACGTTGCAGGCTGTTGGCATCGACCTCCGGTTGTGAAGCGATTAACAACAGGCTGAGTTTTTCGCGAGTGCCGTCGCCCGCGGGAATCCGGTTGCCGTCGGTGCGGTACCATTGGACTTCGACGGCCCGACATTGGGCAACGGCGGTGCCCGTCTCGGGATCGGTCAGTCGCAAACCTTCGTAGAGCACGGCCCCAGGACGCAGGTAGGTTAGCTCTTCAAGCGAGACGTCGAGCCCCAGTTCGGCGGAGAGACGCCGGGCTTCGGACTTCGCCCGAGTTGGCCAGTGATGAGCCACGCCCCAAGCGAGAGTCGCGACGGTCGGCACGACGCACAGCAAGACGAATCCGGTCAGGCAGAGTTGCCGTCGGGTTTGATCGTGCAGGCGGAACATCCTTGTTCCTTCAGGGACTAGAGATTAGAGGCTAGGGACTAAGGACTTTTTGGAGGCCGCTTGTGGCTTCGCAGCAATTCTTTTCGTCTATTTCTGTTCCCGCAGCATGTCGTAAAAAAGCCGCCATCGGGCTTTCATTTCCTGAAGACTGTCGCCGCCGAATTTGTCGACCAACGCCGTAGCGATCTCGAAGGCCACGACGTTTTCCACAATGCAACTGGCCGCCGCGATGGCACACACGTCGCTCCGCTCGTAGGAGGCCGATTCCGACTGCTTCGTCTTCACGTTGACCGATTCCAGCGGGCGGGCAAGCGTGCTGATGGGCTTCTTGGCCGCGCGAATTACGATCGGCTGGGCGTTGGTCATGCCGGCTTCCAGGCCGCCAGCGTTGTTCGTCGGCCGGACGTAACCGAGGTTCGGCGTGTGGCGCTGGCTCGCGTCGTATTGGATCGGGTCATGGACTTCCGAACCGGGGCGTCGGGCTGCTTCGAAGCCCAAGCCGATCTCCACTCCCTTGATCGCTTGCACCGCCATCACGGCCTGGGCCAACCGGCCGTCGAGCTTGCGGTCCCATTGGGCGTGAGTACCCAGGCCGAAGGGCACGCCCTCGACACACACCTCGACGATGCCGCCCAGCGTGTTGCCGGTCTTCTGCATCTCGTCGATGAGCTTTTTGATCTCGTCGTCCTTGTCGGGATCAAGCGTGTAAAGTTCGCTCTGGTCGCGCCACTTGAGTTGCTCGTCGAGACTGCCCGGGCGGGGAGGCACTTCGATCGGCCCGACTTGAACGACGTAGCCGAAGGCCGTGATCCCGAACTGTGAGAGCAACTGTTTGGCCAAGGCCCCGGCTGCCACTCGCACGGCCGTTTCCCGGGCGCTGGAGCGTTCGAGAATGGGCCGGATCGCGCCGAGGTACTTCAGCGAGCCGCTGAGGTCGCCATGGCCAGGCCGCGGACGGCCGAGGTCTTCCATCCGCTCGAGCTTGTAGTCTTTGTTGGGCACTTCCAGGGCGATGGGGCTGCCGAGCGAGAGCCCCCGCCAAATGCCGGTGCGGATGTCGACGTGGTCGGTTTCGAGGCGTTGGCGTCCCCCCCGGCCGTAGCCTCCCTGGCGACGTCGCAGTTCGGCGTCGATCGGTTCGGTGCTCAGGGGGACCCCGGCCGGAAAGCCATCGACCAGAGCCAGCAGGGTTTTGCCGTGGGATTCGCCAGCGGTAGAATAACGTAACATGAGTGCCGTTCAGGAGTTGCGGTAAAACAAACGCTTCTCGCCCCGACGGCGCAGCACGAACCCGCCCGGACGAACCGTTGCGATTGATTTTACCGTCGCCCCGCCGTCGGGGATAGGGCGGTTTAGCAGGGGAGTTGACAGGGGTTGGTGGGTGGCGATAGAGCCGCTTGCGGCTTCGCCCTCCCGCTTTCAGCTTTCCGCTTTCAGCCTCCAAACCCCTTCCCCGTGAGCCGCTCGTAGGCCTCGGCGTACTTCTCCCGCGTTTTTGCCACAATGTCGTCGGGCAACGCCGGCGGGCGGCTTTCGCGGTCCCAGTCGCTTGCCAGCAGCCAGTCGCGGACGAATTGCTTGTCGAACGATGGCTGGCCCTTGCCCGGTGCGTATTGGTCGGCCGGCCAGAAGCGGGAGCTGTCGGGCGTGAGCACTTCGTCGATCAACACCAACTCGTCGCCGATGCGGCCGAACTCGAACTTGGTGTCGGCGATGATGATGCCTCGCTCTCGGGCGTACTCGGTGCCACGTTGGAAGATTGCCAGGCTGCGACGGCACAGTTCCTCGGCCACGTCGCTGCCCACGATGTCGACCATCCGCTCGAACGAGATGTTCTCGTCGTGCTCACCCTGCTCGGCCTTGGTGGCGGGCGTGAAGATGGGTTCCGGCAGTTGGGAGCACTCCTGGAGTCCCTCGGGCAACGCGACACCGCAAACCGTGCCACTCTGCTGGTATTCTTTCCACCCGGAACCGGCCAAGTAGCCGCGAACCACACACTCGATCGGCACCACCTCGGCCTTGCGACACAAGGTCGAGCGGCCGGCTAGTTGGGTGCGGTCTGTTCCCTCGGGCAAGTCCATCTGGTCTACGTCGGTGGTGATCAGGTGGTTGGGTTCCCCGAGCAGGTCGAACCAGAAGGCGGCGATTTGTGTGAGGATGCAACCCTTGTCGGGGATGCCCGAGGGTAGGATCCAGTCGAATGCACTGATCCGGTCGGTGCTGACCAACAGCAGGCTGTCGCCGAGATCGTAGATATCGCGTACCTTGCCGTGCCGCACGGGCAGCCCGGCCAACGAAGTTTCCAGCACAACCGAAGTACTCATCGCTAACCTGTTTCCTTCCGGTAGGGAACTGTGGATGGTCGATTCCGTATTATCGACGCCTGCGAACGGAAGCCTGGTTATTCAGGCTTTCAGGCTCCAGAGACGGCCGTTTTCAATGCAAACATCAAAAGGGTGTTGGGAATGATGGACGTCGGGAAATATACCGCTATTCGGGCGGTTTGACCAGCGGCTTGACGACTCGGTCGGCTGCGTTACACTCAAAGAGTCTCTTTCGACTGTCGTCGATGCGTTGGCACCGCCGAGGTGAGGGGGCCTGCGATGAAAGCGGACGGGACCTGGGGTGGGCTTGCAGTTTGCAGGGACCGCGCTCGAAGCGGAGAGGTGGCATAGGGCGGTTCGACCACCTATCCGTGGGGCTACTGGATGGGGCAGATGTCTGCTGCCGATAGCCGGCTGTTGGCACATTGTAGCTATCGGCGCACCGTGGCGGCCGGAAACCAGACCAAGCCGTGGTTGGATACGATTGCAGAACCACCTTAGTCCCTTTCGGGTAGTTTTCTACCGTGGGTGGGCAATCATTCTCCAGAATCGCTTGGTGGTTTGTTTCGGCCCACGCTGCTCGTACTCGCCTGGACCAAGGTTTTCAGCTCGATGGGCTTGATGCGATTTATCGCCACTCCTGTACAACGCCTCGATGAGGAGATCGCCAGTCTTGCCTATCTGGCTGGGATCGATCGCGCTCCGTGGCGGCTTAAAACGACGTTGGTCGAGAGCGAACTGACCCTGCAACGGTCCGTGGGCGATTCCTGCAATCTGTTCATTCCCTGGGACGTACCGGGTTTCGGGCGGATCACCCTGTCGACCGGTAGTCTGCTCGAACGGCCCAAGCCCTATCAACTTCCCCTGGAACTCGCCCGAGGAACGGTCTGTCTGGTGCGCAACCAATTGGCCGATTGGGAGGCGATCGGGCTTGCGGTTTCCAAGGAAATCCGTGAGTCGGTGGCCCTGGCTGTGGGGCAAATGGCGCAGGCGGCATCGCGGCAGGATGATCTGGCAGCGTCGGCCGAATACGCCGAGAAGGCCATCTGCACGGCCCTCGAGGCTACGAACCAGTTGGCGGCCACCTACACGGATCAGGCGCTGGTCGCGCGGCGTCGAGGCACCGGTAAACTGGCCTCGTTGTTGGGGGCGAATTTGGGGTGTACGCTGGTCGACGAGCCCACGGCCCGGCAGATGCTTACGGCCTTTAACGCGGTCACCATCCCCTTCTGTTGGCGCACGATTGAGGCGACCGAAGGGAAATGTTGTTGGGAGATCTGCGATAGCCAAATCGAATGGTGTAGATCGCATCGGCTACGAGTGCTGGGCGGGCCGCTGTTGAACCTCGACCCGCGCAGTCTTCCCGACTGGCTTTGCCTTTGGGAAGACGACTTCGAGAGTATTGAGTCGTTTGTGATCGAGTTCATTTCGGCCACCGTGAAGCGTTATCGCGGTCGGGTGGCGATTTGGCAGGCGGCGGGCCACTTGATTACCGGCGATGTCCTGTCGCTGTCGGAGGAAGATCGTTTGCGGCTGGCAGCCCGGGTGATCGAAACGATTCATTCACTCGATCCCAAGACGCCCGTGGTGGTTTCGTTTGACGAGCCATGGGGCGAATATCTCAGTCGACGTGATGTGGGCGTTCCCCCGTTGCACTTTGCTGATGCACTGGTCCGTGCCGGTATGGACGTTTCAGCGATTACGCTGGAAGTGAACCTGGGTTACGATCCCGATGGAACCCAACCTCGCAGTCCGGTGGAATTTGGGCGGCAACTCGACTATTGGGGGATGCTTGGGTTGCCGTTGCTGGTGTCGATCACCGTGCCTAGCAGCAGCCAAGCCGATCCTTTGGCTATGGGCGATTCCCGGGTGATGCGCGGAAGTTGGACACTTCGCAATCAGCAGGCCTGGGCTGCCCGTTATGTCCCGCTCTTGCTGGCCAAGCCCATGGTCCAAGGTGTGATTTGGAACCAACTGCTCGACGGACAGCCCCATCGTTTGCCTCATGGAGGGCTGTTCGACGCGACCGGCAAACCAAAGCCAGTCGTCAACACGCTGGCCACGATCCGGCAAGCGGTGTTGAAGTAAGGGGCGAGGCGGTAGGGACGAGGGATGAGTTGAATACCCGTTAGGTCCGTCGTCGCCGAGCCAGGAACAAGCAGCAACCCAGCAGTCCGATGGCGGTTAACAGCAGGGTCGACGGCTCGGGCACCGCGGTGACGAACTGCAATTCGGCCAAGCCGACACGTCCGACGCCACTGGTGACGGTGTCGCCGTAGTTCGACTGGATGTCCAGGCCAAAGAACCTTGCTGCTGCAACGGTATTCAAGTCGATGATGTTGCTCACCGGGGCATCGGCCGTGCCAGGGCCTTGATTGAACGTGTAGTTGCCCAGCAATGTCCAGTCGGCGGTGGTGAAGTCGCTGCCGGGATTCGAGGCGGCGTTGGAGTAGTAGATGTCGACGTCCTTCGTCCCACGATTCGTGCTTCCCGCTTCGTTGACGTTCCAGACGTACAGACTTTCGAGCGTGTCGTAGCTGGCTCCCAGGTCGGCGATAAACCACATGTTGCCGGAAAGAGTAGCCTGCCAGCCGTCTTCCCAGTTGGTGCTGTGAAATCCATCGCCGCTGCTGTCGACCGTCAGGCCGGAGCCGTCGACCGCACGATACGAGCGGCCGTTGGAGTTACCGTCGTAATCGTACGCTTCGGCGGTAACGCCCTCCTGGATGGCGTTGGGCAGGAATTCCGCCGAGGCGGTGTTCGGCAGTAGCCACCCCAGGGCAAGCAGGGCCATACTCAACGTGGTTAGTTGTCGTATGCGAATCGTCATCGGTGGAATTCCTGTAACGTAGTAAGGATGCAATCGGTGGATTACCCGGCAAAACTCACTTGAACTCACTCCCAAGCCGCGATTTGGGAACCAGGTAGAAGCGGTAAACGGCCAAACTCAGCAGGCCCAACAGGGCGAGCGCTAACGTCGAGGGCTCAGGCACGACAACCAGAAACTGGTCGGTCGTCAACACGGTGTCGCTCAGCCGGACTTCGTCGAGCAGGCCGTCGTACGCCCGACCGCCGCCGCCTGCTCCCATCATCAGTGGAGAGTCGCTGTACTCAAGACTACCGCTCAATGTAGCGGAGCCGACTTGGCTGTAATCCATATACAGTCCAATCGCATTGGTCGAGCCGTCGAACGTCATCGCGACATGATGCCACTCGCCGTCCCGCAGAAACGCACTGGTGGCGAAGTTCTGATTGGAGGTGGTGGCGTTATCGAAACGGGCCCTTAGCGTGCCGTTGCTGTTGACGTCCATCATCCACGAGGTGCCGCCCGATTTGGTCTTCGACACAATGTTGGCCCAGTCGCTTTGCTCGCCGAGCCTGACAAAGGCCTCGACGGTGAAACTCGTGGGCTTCAATATCGAATCGACTCCACCGGGATCGGCCACGGTGACGGAGCCGCCATTGTTGCTGTTGGTGGTTGTTCCCGCATCGGTTCGGTCGAATTCCAGCGACGAGGTGTTCGAACTGTTGAAAATCGTTCCGCCAACGCCGTCGGCAATTTGCAGGCCTGGCGTCGACACGTCGTACACGGGAATCGAACCACTAGCGTTGTAATCGCCGGCTGTGCCGTCCAGCGCGGGACTGTTCAATTCATTGACCAGGGTGCCGGCCGGATCGCCGATCGTTCCATCATTGAATTGCCAGTAGCCGATCGTGCTGCCATTGGCTGCCGTGGTGCCACCGTCCGCAATGGCGTCGCACGGCCACAAGACGCGGGTCATGTCGGTAAGCAACAACCCTAGGACCAAGCCGGCAAGGGTCATGGCTGCGAGCAGTCGATTGGCAATCTTCATGTTTGGTATCCCAGATCCAGGGTGTTGGGGTAATGTAGTTTGCCCGGCCTCGTCCCCGAGCTGCTACTTGCGAACCAGGCAAAGTCCCTGTCGAGTGCGACGCCGCAGGTAACCCACCAAGCCCAGCCCCAACAGGCCGCAGAGCACGAAGGTCGACGGCTCGGGCACCGTTTCGGCGTAGACGTCTCCGACCTGATCGGCGGTGAGTGCCTGGTCGTAAAGGGCTACCCGACCGTATTGGGCCAGCAGTTCGCTATCCCACATGGCGTTACCGATTTTGAAACCGTCGGCGTCGTCGGCCATCTGGCGATCGGTGCTGATCGTGACCGTGTTCACGAATTGGCCGTCGCGGTAAAAGTCGACCGTGACGTTGCGCGTGCCGGTTTCGGTAAGGTGATTGGCCACGATGGCGTAATGGTGCCACGTGCCTTCTTCCAGCTGGCCGGTAGGTGAAGAAAACGAGCTGATCGCCGCACCGTCCCAAATTCGAAGCGAAAGTACGCCTCCTTCCATGGCCTGAAGGTTCCAGCCTTTGATTTTGTTAGCGTCGCCTGAATCGCAATCGCCCATCATGTCTTTCCACGCGCCGAGCACGGTAGGCTTCACATAAAACGCCAGCGTAAAGGCATTGAGCGTGTCGAGGCTGTCGATATCGGCGGTCGACATTTTATCGCCCAAGGCGTCGATCTCCAGGTAGTCGCCGTCGACAAACGGTTGGCCTCCGGTGCCGACGGTGGTGTTGGTCGCCAGCGTGGCGTCGCCCGTCGTGCCGAGCGAACCGTGGTTCGGCACGGTCGTGCCCGAGACGTCGTCGAGCAGGTATTCCAGCACAGGAATCGGAGCAGCCACGGCCACGTCAGACACGCCCAAGCCGAGGGCAACCGCCAGGAGAACTCCCGTCGCAATGACGACTCGTGAAGTGCACATTGTCATGGTCCCTTGCAGACTAGTCTGAGTGGATACAGTAAACCATCACCCGAGACTTAACGCGCTGCGGCAAAGGAACCTGAGCGCAATTATGGAAGGAATTTTGCCGGCGGTAGGATTTGTGGGTGTAAGTGTTTTTTTAGCAAGTACTTACGTCTTTTCTGGCGTGGCGGCGGGTGGTGAAGCGTTTTTTCCGGTTAACCCGCGTGGGACTGTCGCTCCCCCGCTCGTTGGTTGGGTGTTGCGCCGATCGACTGCGGTTTTACGGGGGGGCGGCCGTTTCCGTTGGCAATCTGTAGCGGTTGTTACGCTCGAATCGATTGTTGCGGAATCAACGGTTTTTTGGGTCCTGTCGGTGGTGCCTGAAGATCCAATGGTGACGGTCTTTCGGCGTCGATACCGACCAGGGACGGCGATACCATCGTCAATACCGTTGCAGTCGTTACCAGACGACCGGTCCGACGACCACGCGGTGTTGCCGTACCGACCCAGTACTCACTGTCGGCTTGCAGCGGAGTAACAACATGGGGGGGAAAACATGTGTCGGGAGGCAAAGCGAATGATGAAGCGACTGTGGGCGGCCTTGGCGTTGGCGATGGTTGCCAGCTTGCTTCCGGGGCCAATCGTTGGAGCGGAAAACAACTGGAATTACTTCGCCGTGGTCACCGACGAAGATCCCGCGAGCGAAGCCAACGAGGCTTCCACCTTGGAGAGTCCTGCGGGCGAAACCGTTGTGGGCGATAGGTGGGACACGCCCGCAGTCTTCGACGAGTGTTGCGCGACGGATTGGTGCCGGTGTAGGAGTTGTCCGTCGCCGTGGGCCGTCGAGGGTGGTGCCCTGTTTCTGCAACGCAGCAAGCCCGGCCGTTCGGCGCTGGTCACCGATAGCTTTGCGCCCGGGGACAATACCGTGTTGAACGGCGCGGGGTTCGGCTTCGATTTTCAGGCGGGCTGGGAAGTGGGGATCCAACACCGTGTGAACGAGTGTTTCAGCTTGGAGACTCGCTATATGCGGGTGGACGGTTGGGAAGCGACGCTGGGACCGCGAACTTCGGGTGCCGGTGCGATCATTCAGTATGCATCCCCGCTGGGTAACAATTCCTGGCCGGTAGGGGTTGATGCACGCTACCATTGCCAGCTCGACGGAGTGGAGTTCAACGGGCGCCAGGCAGTGAACGACTGGCTAACGCTTCTCGCCGGGTTTCGCTACATCGACATGAAAGAGCGGCTCGATATCGACTTGAACATCGGCCCAAACTTGAACCTGGCATCCAACGGCATTCGGGCGTCGAATTACCTCTACGGGTTCCAGGTCGGGGCCGACATGCTTTGGTGGAGTGGACGCCGGTTGGAGATCGACAGCGTGCTGAAGGCGGGGGTCTATGGCAACCGGGCGCTGAGCAGTGCGCGGCAAACGCAACGGGTTTCGACCAATGTCGATTACTGCCACGCCAGCGGCGACCATACGTCTTTTGTCGGTGAGCTTACCCTGGGCGGTATTTATAAGTTCACCGATGGCTGTCGACTGCGTGCAGGTTACCAACTGCTGTGGCTCGAAGGCGTGGCCGTAGCTTCCGATCAAGTTGCCGTGAGCGATCCGCTCAACGGCGTGGCAGTCGTCGATGCCACGGGCAGCCCGTTCTATCAAGGGGCCTATGTCGGGCTAGAGTGTGCGTGGTAGAGGCTCCAGCTAAGGCTTTGTCAACTTCTGATTTATGGGTGCCACGCAATAGACTTGATAGAGCACTAACCGTCTTCCCGCCCGAAGCAGACCAAGCACATGTCGTCGCTTTGGGAATGTTTGCCGACGAAGCGTTTTACGTCGTCGAGGATCGTTTGCCCGAGGGCTCGGATTTGCTCGGCGGGCTGGGCGAGTTGGGCGTTCAGACGCTGCGAACCGTAGAGGAATTCGCGGCGATCCATGGCTTCGGTGATGCCGTCGGTATAGAGCGTAAGACTATCGCCTTTGGTGAGAGGTACGACGATTTGGTCATAGACGATCATATCGTCGACTCCCAAGGGCAAGCCCGTGATTTCTTCGCCCAACGGTTTCACGTCGTTGCCGTTGTGCCGCAGCAAAGGTGGCATGTGGCCGGCGTTGACGATCGTGACTTCATGCCTAGCCGGATCCAATACGCAAACGACCATCGTCACGAAGCGGTCTTCCCAGCCGGCCCCGCAGAAGATGCGGTTCAGGCGGGTGATGCCCGCCGAAGGTTCGCTTTCGCTTGCCAAACAGTAACGGGTTTCGGCCGAGAGCTTGGCCATCAACAGCGATGCCGCGATACCCTTGCCGGAAACGTCGGCCACGACCACGGCCGTTCGGCCTCCGCTTAACGGGACGTAGTCGTAGTAGTCGCCGCCAAGCTGTTGGGCCGGGTCGTAGAACTCGAAGAAATCGTAGCCGGCGATTTCCGGAGGCATGTCAGGAAGGAATCCCCGCTGCACCTCGTGGGCGACGGCCAAGTCGCGGGCCAGCGCCTGCTCGCGCAAGGCCGTTTCGTGGAGCTGCGCGTTTTCCACGGCCAAGCCCGCTAGGCAGGCCACGCTGGCTAGCACCTCGAGGTCGTCGCGCTTGAAGCGGTTGCGCTGGTCGATCGTGTCGATTTGAATGACGCCCATGGCCGTGCCGTTGCTATCGATCAGCGGGGCGCACATCATCGAACGGATATGGAAGTCGACGATACTTTCGGCCATGTCGAACCGCGAGTCCGAGGCCGCGTCGGCCGAGAGAATGGCTTGTTTGCCCGCCATCACGCCATTGACGATCGTGCGACTGATCCGGCCGGTTTGTTCTTCCTCGTTGCGACGGTATTTGACCGCCTTGGGAACCAGCCGGTCGGTGCCTCGGTCTTTCAGAACGATGAACCCACGGTCGGCCTGAATGAAGATGTCGAACAGGCTGTCGAGCAGCTTGGGCAACACCTCGTTCAATCCCAGCGCGGCGCCCAGGTGGACGTTGATCTCGGTTAGCGCCTTGAGCTTGGCCTCGGCGTTGACCTCCAGAAGCAGACCGCTGGAGCCGGCCGAGATGTCTACCTTCGACATGATGGTGGAACTGCTCGACGGACGGGCGTCGTCGAACAACATGGCCGTGGGCTGGGCCGCCATCGTCAGTTGGCGCTCGGGCGCCGGGGTCATGTCGGGTGGATTCTGGTGGAAGGTGAACACCAGATCGCAAATGACTAGCTCGTCGTTGTCTGCCAGCAGATGACGGCCAACCACCGCCCGACCGTTGACAAACGTCCCGTTGCGGCTGTGCAGATCCTCGACGTAATAATGGCCAGCGACCTTGGTCACCCGGGCATGCTGTCGGCTAACGGCTCCGCTGTCGAGCACGATATCGCAGTCGGGATGGCGTCCCAGGAGCGAACAGTCCCCCTCGATGGGAAAGATTTGCCCAGGATTTAAACCTTGTACTGCACGCAGAACGGCCATGACGAATCCCACCTTCTGGGAGGGACCACGCCGGGGACGTCGCGGCGGGACGCCGACCATGGCCCGGCTTGCTACGAAAACACAACAAACGACCGAACGATTGTAGACCCACCCCCAGCGGGCCGTCAACCACCGGGCCGACTCCCCTTGACGCATCTGCCGGACCGTTCTAACCTTAAAGTGAATTGAGGGAAACGACCGAGGTAATACCGCGGCGAATCACCTCGTCCTTGGGGTATAGTGTAACGGCAGCACGACTGACTCTGGATCAGTTAGTCTAGGTTCAAATCCTAGTACCCCAGTTGCATAAAGGCCTTGCGTAACAACGGGTTACGCAAGGCCTTTTTCGTGTGCGCGACGCATGTTGATGAGGCGTGCTGGCATCTGGGGCCAAGGGTGGGGTAAAGGCAGTCCTGTTGGAAGTGGGCGAGCGTTTCTTCTGGGCAGCGTTGATTGGGGGGCCATCAAGGGTGGCTACACTTGTCGGGGCAGGTTGGACGTGTGCAGGGCCAGCAGAGCGATGGGCAGGGTTTTCGGCAGTAGTCGTTGCAGGTCGAACCGCAGCAACTTGGTGTCTGGAGGTATGGGCAGGGCTTCGGGCAATAATCATCGCAATGGGCGCCGCAGCAACTCGGCGTGCAGAGGCTTGGAAATGGCCTGGGGCAGTAGTCGTCGGGGTACCAGCGCAGCGGTGGACAGTAACAGCTTTCGGGGCATGCTTGTTGAGGATTGCCCAATGGCGGAGTGATCCCCATGAAATCCTTGGCGTCTGTCTGGTGCCCGAAGCAGAGCACGAGCACAAATATCCAGCAAAACACAGATGTCCAGCAACACACGGTTGCGTTGAAAGGGAATGGATTTGGTCTCATCGCGGAACGGTCCTCTCGGTGCCACTACAGGCGGGACTATGGGGCGAGGGTTGTGGAGGGATGGGAGTTGTGGAACGTTAAGCCATTGAACCTTGCTCATTGAGTCAACGGAGAGCGACCGTCGGAAGTTGAGCTTCAAGGCGCGTGGCCTTCACCGTTCGTTCACGGATTGTTGGGTGGGCCCGGTGGGGTGGGGAGTTGTGGGGTGGGGAGTTGAAGTCCTGGTGCCCCGGGAACCAAGATTCCCTCGACGGGCTCCGTCTCCTCGATGGGGACTACGGGCAGGCCGGGAGCCGCCACCGGCAGGCGGTTAGGCGCGAGGCGTGTCGCCCAGCCGCCGCCGAGGGCTTTGTAGATGGCGACCAGGTTGAGGCTCACTTTGCCGTGGCTGTCTGCCAGTTCGTCTTGGCGAAGAACAAGGGTCCGCTGCGTGTCGATGACGCGCTGGAAGTCGACCGCTCCTTCGCGATACTGACTGTCGGCCAACGTCACCGAACGTTCGGCGGCCGTCACCGTTTCGGTCAGGTAAACGACTCGCTGCTTCTCTTTGAGGAAGCCGACCAGCCCGTCTTCGACCTCTTTGTTGGCCGCCAGCACGGTGTTTTGGTAGTTCAACACGGCCTGATAAAACCGGGCCTCTTCCGCTCGAACATGGTTGCGAATCCGCCCGTAGTTGAGGACGTTCCAGCGGAAGCCAGGGCCGATGCTGCCTGCCCACGAATTGCCTTTGAACAGAGTGGCAAAGTCTTCCGACTCCAGGCCAATGAAGCCGGTGATGGCGAACTGCGGATAGAGTTCGGCTTCGGCGACACCAATTTGTGCGCTTTGGGCAGCAGCCAGCCGTTCGGCCTTGCGGACATCGGGGCGTCGTCGGAGCAATTGGGCGGGAATGCCCACGACGACTTCGGCCGGGGCCCTGGGAGTGGGACCGACACCCAACTCCAACTGCAAATCGCGGGGAGGAACGCCCAGGAGGACACAGATTGCGTTTTGTGTCTTGCGAATGGCTTCCTCAGTTCTGGGGATCGACGACAGCGTGGCGTTGAGGTTCTCCTTCGCCTGGGCGACATCCAACTCGGTGACCGCCCCGTTGCGGAAACGGACGTCGGCCAGTTCGAGCGTGTGGCGTTGGAGTTTGATGTTTCGCCGGGCAATCTCCAGTCGTTCCTGGAGCGTTCGCATTTGGATGTAGGCTGCCGCGACTTCGCCCTGAAGGATCACGAGCACATCGTCGTAGCCCTCGACCTCGGCGTCCAGATTGGCTTCGGCCGATTCGATGACACGGCGAAATCGCCCCCAGATGTCGAGTTCCCAACTGGCGTTGAAGCCGGTGCTCCAGGTGTCGAACAGCGTTGAGGGATAGACAACGGCCGTCGTCTTGCTGAATTGTGTCCGGTTGAATTCCCCGTAGGCCTGCTGCTGTTGTGGCCAGAGGGTTCCTCGCGCTTGGTTCAAGATCGCTCGGGCTTCGAGGATTCGCATTCCGGCCAGCCGCAAGGAAAGGTTCTGTCGTGCGGCGTTGTATTCGAGCTGATTGAGCGCGGGATCGTTGAATATCGCCCACCAATAGCGGTAATCCGTCGATTGGCTGATCACGCTGGGGTCGTCGTGGTCGATCCACGCGCCCGAGACCGACGCTGCCGGTCGACAGTAGTCGGGGCCGACTTTGAATCGCTGATGGGCCCATTGCGACAAGCTGGTGCAGCCTGCCGAAACGACGAGGATAGTGGCCAGCAAGGCCCAGGCGAAGCCGTTGATACGGCGGGCGGTGGACCGCGGTACCGTAGGTTGACACCGTTGACCGTCAGAATCGTAAGTATACATCTAACCCCCCTGAAAGGATCGACTCATTCGAAAGGCAATTTCGTTGCCCTTAGATTTGTCGGGAAGACCCGCAATACCTCTGCATCTGATCGCCGTTAGAAACGAACATTGCCTTTTCGGGCTACGGTATTCAGTGGAGTTGTTTCGTTGTAAGTTATTTAAGGCAAGCAACTTGTGATTGTGGTTTTCCTGCGTTTTGAACGTCGTTTTCGGGCTGTCGATTGTGGGTCCGGTTGGTTGTATCGCAACGGTTGTGAGGGATGTAACGACGGGTACAGGCCGAACGTGTGGCGTGGTTCCCCAGAAGGGTGTTGCCATAAATCGGGTGGGGCAGTGGGGGGGATTGTGCCCGACGCACCGATCCCGGTGAGATTTCGGGGAATTACCCTTGACGAATGACCGACAAGTCATATACTGACTATACAGGACAGTCAATTACTGACCAGGCGGTCATTCGTGCGGTCGTCGCACCCGCCGGATCTCGGCAGCAGCCGATCCATCGATCGTGAACTTGGAGGCAGTGATGTCCCGGCTCATGCAGCAGCGTAAAGACCTGATGCGAAACGGCATCTATGAAGCGGCCGTGGCGGTTTTGGTCGAGCATGGGTTCGAGGCCATGACAATGGACCGCGTGGCCGACGAGGCCGGCGTGGCCAAGGGAAGCTTGTACAACTACTTCCCCAACAAGGTCGAGCTTCTGCAATTCGTTCACGACAAGACGATCGAACCGTTGCGCGAGCGCGTTGATGCCATTCTGGAGGCGGATCGATCGGCCATCGACAAATTGCGAGCGATTTTTCGGACGTGGTTTCAATATATCAGCGAACATCGTGGGCTGTTTCACTTTCTCTTTAATGAATACGCCGTACACGTGCTGTTGAAGCGTGAGGGTGGGACAAGCCAGGACGATGGAATTCGGAGCTTGCGCACGGTAATTGAACAGGGAATCGAGGAGCGCGTCTTTCGACCAGTTGATAGTCAGCGATGCGCGACGATGTTGTTTGGCGCCGTGTGCGAAGCGTGCGAGAGGCAAGTAGCTTCAGACGAGCCCTTTCTTGTCGACGAAATGCTGGAGTTCGCGATGGAGTTCTTCCTCCACGGCGTAGGCCAGGCAACCGCGAAATATCAATAACGCCGTGGAGACCCTACGGTGTGGAAAACACAAGTCGGACCATCCATTCGTGTTTTGAAGGAGAAGGTTATGGGATGGCTCAAAGCCCAAGCGACTTCGTCGCCGAAGCAGCGTTGGCTCCTCGGCGCGATAGCCGTGGGGGTTATCGCGCTGGCAGCGGGGATTTTTCAAGTATCGGTTTCTTCGCGGTCGTTGGCGCCAGCCGAGGAGCAACGTACGGCGAAATCTAGTCAAGCTGCCCAGACGACGACACAAGAACCTGTACGGCGTGTTCAAGTCACCCGCGTGACCAGTGGGCCTGTCGGCGCGCTGGCAACGTATCCGGGCACAGCCAAGGCCGCGCAGGTTGCCAGTCTGGCCTTTCGTGTGGGTGGGCCGCTGGTCGAAGTGAATATCAAGCCGGGTGATAAGGTCAAACGCGGCGATGTGCTGATGCGAATCGACCCGCGCGACTTTGAAAGCGCCGTGAAGGCTGCTCAGGCCGCTCTCGATTCGGCCAACGCCAAGCTGCTGGTGATGAAACGGGGTGCCCGTAAAGAAGACCTCATGGTGCTCGATGCCAAGCTGGATGCCGCCGAGGCTCGACGCCAGTTTCTACAGGGAGTTTTTGACCGCAACAAGCGGATGATTGAGAGCAACGCCGTTTCGCGGCAGCAATACGACAACTCGGAGAGCGATTTGCTGGCCATCTTGGCCGACATCCGGGCGCTTGAGCAGGAATTGCAGAAGGCGAAGACCGGCGCTCGGGCCGAAGACATCCAAGCCATGGAGGCCGAGATCCGAGGTCTTCAGACCAGTTTGAAGATCGCTCAAGACCGTTTGGAAGACACTTCGTTGCGTGCTCCTTTCGACGGTCTGATTACCAAGCAGTTGGCAGAGAACTATGAACAGGTAAGTCCAGGGCAAAACGTGTTGGCGATGCACGACGTCTCGACCATTGAGATTGACGTCGATCTGCCGGAAAAAGAAATTCTGTATCGCGCTCTCGATAAGCCGTTCAATGTGGCTGTACGGTTCGTGTCGATCGAGGATCGGCAGTTTGAAGCGAAGTTCAAAGAGGTCGACACCGAAGCCGATCCCTCGACACGAACCTACACGGTGACGTTTGTGATGCAGGCTCCGAAGGACGTGAACATTCTGCCGGGAATGATTGCCGACGTAAGTGTGCAATCGCGTACCAGCCAAGCCATCAACGGCCACAAGCCGACAGTTCCTGCGGCGGCCGTGCAAAGCGATCAGAACGGGGGACGATTCGTTTGGGTGGTTTCCGGTAACGGTGCCGTCGAGCGACGGCCGGTGGTTGTGGGAAGTCTTTCGGAATCGAACAACTACGAAGTCAAGGGGGTTGCCGAGGGCGAGCCCGTGGTGACTGCGGGGGCCGCCTATTTGTACGACGGCGCAAAGGTTGTTGTGTCGAACGACGCGTCGCTTGGCCAGAAGGAACGTTTGACACAAGTTGCCCCCTCGGACCGCGTGAACTAGGACCCGCCTGTGAACCCTGCTGAACTCGCTCTGAAGAACAAAGCCACGACGGTGATTCTCACCGTCGTGGTCGCCGTTGCTGGCGTGATGTGTTATTTTCGTTTGGGAAGGTTGGAAAACCCCGACTTCGTGATCAAGACGGCGGTCGTCTCGACTGCGTATCCCGGGGCCTCGGCCGAAGAGGTCGAGCAGGAGGTGACCGATACCATCGAGGAAGCGATTCAGTCTCTGGGCGAATTGTTGGAGATCGAATCGACTTCTCGCGACGGGCTTTCGGTGATCCACGCCGAAATGAAGCCCAAATACCGTGGGGCAGCGTTGCAGCAGGTCTGGGATAAGTTGCGCCGCAAGGTGAACGACGTTCAAAACCAGTTGCCGCCGGGTGCCGGCCCTTCGGTCGTCAACGACGACTTCAGCGACGTCTACGGCTTGTACTACGCCATAACGGGCGACGAGTATTCCTATGAGGAACTCAAGGAGTATGCCGAGGACCTCAAGAAAGAACTGCTGCTTTGCCAGGACGTCGCCAAGATCGGCTTCTGGGGCATTCAACCGGAAGTGATCTACATCGAGGTTTCCCAACCGCGGATGGCCGAGTTGGGTATCTCGCCGCAGATGATCGTGGGGGTGGTGCAGTCGCAGAATATCGTGCAGCCGTCGGGCAATGTATTGGTGGGCGACGATTACCTCCGCATCGAACCGACCGGTGAGTTTAGCTCCGAGCAGCGGATCGGCGACCTGTTGATCGCCTCGCCGATTACCGGCCGTTCGATTCGGCTGCGCGACATCGCCGAAATCCGTCGCGGCTATCTGGACCCGCCGCGGCAATTGATGCGATTCAACGGCCATCGGTCGGTCGGCCTGGGGATTTCCACCGTTTTCGGCGGCAATGCGGTGACCATGGCCAACGCGGTGAAAACGCGGCTGAAGGAGTTGGAGCCCAGCCGGCCGCCCGGCATGAATGTCGACATCATCTACGACCAGGGCGGAACCGTCGACGAGGCGGTTAACGGCTTCGTGCTTAACCTGGTGGAATCGGTGGTCATCGTCATCGTACTGCTGCTTCTTTTCATGGGGGTGCGAAGCGGGTTGTTGATCGGCGGCGTGCTCATCCTCACGATTCTGGCGACATTTGTCTACATGTGGATCACCGACATCTGCCTGCAGAAGATTTCGCTGGGAGCGTTGATCCTGGCCTTGGGCATGTTGGTCGACAACGCAATCGTCGTGGTCGAGGGAGTACTCATCAAGGTCCAGCAGGGGATGGATCACCGAGAAGCGGCGGTCCGCACGGTGGACCAAACGCGGTGGCCGCTATTGGGAGCCACGCTGATTGCCGTGCTGGCGTTTGCGGCCATCGGTTTTTCGCCCGGCAATGTGGGCGAGTTCTGCAATACGCTGTTTTGGGTTCTTGCCTGTTCGCTGCTGCTGAGTTGGGTTACCGCGGTAACGGTGACGCCGCTTTTTTGTGTATGGTTTCTGAAAGCTCCGAAAACCAGCGTTGAAGATCCTTACGACAGGCCGTTTTTCCGCATCTACCGGCGGAGCCTTTGTGCCGCGTTGCGGTTTTGGCCGCTCACGCTGACCGCGGTGGCCAGTTCGGTCGTTGCCGCCTTGATTGCGTTTCAGTTTGTGCCGGCGTTCTTTTTCGCTGGCTCCACGCAGCCCCGGTTTACGGTGGATATCTGGCGTCCCGAAGGCGTACACATCACCAAGACGTTGGAGAGTCTGGAAAAAATCGATGACTTCGTCCGCAAAGATCCAGCAATTGCCAACACGGCCACTTTCATCGGACAAGGCAGCCTGCGTTTCCTGCTTTCCTACGCCCCGCAGGATCCCAACCCCAGCTACGGCCAACTTCTGGTGACGGTTAAGGATTTTAAGGATCGCGCCGCGGCAATCGCGAAGATCGATGCCTTCATTGCCGAGAACTTCGCGGATGCCGAGTGGCGTATCCAACCCTTTAAGAATGGTCCCTCCTACGACGCCGAGATCGAAGCCCGATTCCGTGGCCCGGACGAAGCCGTCTTGCGCGATTTGGCCGATAAGGCCAAGGACATCATGCGGCGATTCGATACGATCAACGTGCGGGACAACTGGCGCAATCGCGTCTGTGTTCTTCGGCCCGAGTTCACCGAGCCGGTCGCCCGGCGCACCGGGCTGACTCGCAACGACTTGGCCACGGTGCTGCGAATGAATTTTGGCGGGCAGCGGGTGGGTGTCTATCGCGAGGGCGACGACTTGCTGCCGATCATCGTCCGGTCGCCCGGCGATCAGCACGATAAGTACGTCGACGCCCGAAAGGTCCACGCCTGGAGCGAGATCCATGGCAAGGCCGTTCCGCTGGACGCGATTGTGTCGGACTGGACGAAGAATTCGGTCTGGGAAGACCCGATCATAAAACGCCGTTATCGCAAGCGGGAAATCATCGCGCAGTGCGATCCTCGGGTTGGCCTGGCGGCGCCTATGCTCACTGAAATGCAACCACTCGTGGAAGCGATCCCGTTGCCGCTGGGCTACACCCTCGATTGGGGCGGGGAATTCGAGGAGTCGAGCAAGGGTAAAGGCCCCTTGGCTATGATGTTTCCGATCTGCATGTTCGGTATGTTCCTGATCCTGGTGATAATGTTCAACGGAATTCGCGAGCCGTTGATCATTTTCTGTTGCCTTCCGCTGATTAGCGTGGGGGTAACGGCCGGGTTGCTGTTGACCGGGATTCCCTTCGGGTTCATGGCCATCCTTGGTTACTTGGGGCTCAGCGGTATGTTGATCAAGAACGCGATCGTGCTGATCGACGAGATCGAGGAGAACCTTTCCAAAGGAATCGAACCCTATCAGGCGGTGCTCGACGCGGCTGTCAGCCGTTTGCGACCCGTGTCGATGGCCTCGGGCACGACCGTGTTGGGGATGGCACCGCTGATGTGGGATCCGTTCTATCAGGGGCTGGCAGCCACGGTCGCCGGCGGTTTGATCGGCTCCACGATCCTGGTGTTGTTGGTTGTGCCCTTGTTTTACGTTTTGTTCTATCGCATCAAGCCGGAGAAGGCGGGGTGAGAGGCTAGAGGCTAGTGCTTTGGCAAACTTAAAAATGGGGTGCCATGCCCACGGCAACGTGGGCATGCTCGAAGTGTGGTACGTATTCATGCCCACGTTGCCGTGGGCATGGCACCCACAACCACTGGTTTGAGGATTGACAAAGCACGAGGGACATGCCCACGACGCGTGGGTTCAGTACCCAGGACGTTGTATTCGAGACGCTACACAATTGTAAAACGCGCTCTAACGACAGATTCGACATGAATGCACGACGCGACGACATCGAGGTGCAATCGGATTCTGCCGGGCGTTTTCGCGAGGCACCGTTGGAGGACGCTTCGTTCGAATCATCGTCGGCCAAGGCACTCAAACCCGACCCCAACGGCACGCGGCACCGCCTGCTGGAGGCTGCCGGCGAGATCTTCGCCGATCGGGGGTTTCGGGACGCGACGGTACGCGGAATTTGTGAACATGCCCGGACCAATCATGCCGCTGTGAATTACTACTTCGGCGGCAAGGAACAGTTGTATTGGGAAGTGATCGAGCATGTTTTCCAGTTTGGCCAGGCGGAGCCGAGTTTTGATTGGCAGCCCGAAACGTCGTCGCAGCACAAGTTGAGCGACATCCTCAGGTGGTTGATGTTGGAGTGCAGCCCGCACGGCACGCGACCACCGTGGCATGTCCGCTTGATGGCCCGCGAGATGGCCATGCCAACGAAGGCTTGTGCCGGCGCGATCGAGTCCTATGTGCGTACCCGCTTCGAACTGCTCGATTCGATCCTGACGGATCTTCTACCGGCAGAAACGCCACGCGAGGATCGTTGTCTGGTGACATGGCTCGTGTTGATGCAGGCCGAACAGTCGGAAATGCTGCGGACCTTCGCCTCGTTGCTCGAAGAAGGCGACGTTTTGGCAGACCTTGGTACCCGTCGCCTTGCCGAATTCATCACGCGGTTCAACCTCGCGGCACTCGACGAGATTAATCGTACCGGGTGGGACAAGGTCGCGTAGCGGACGTCTCGGTCGCCGTGGAGAATGCCTTGTTTGATTCGGTCTTAGGAAAGTCGCATCGAAGTGTCTCCGTTCGGTGTCTTGATAGATGTCCTGTCCGACGATTAGTTCATCGAAGGATCGTCAGGCACATGTTTGATGCCGAGCATCGACACCAGCGTCAAGCGGCCGGCACGTTGCGTGGCTTGTTCCCAGAGATCCGTGCCGTCGTAGAAGATGTCTTCCGAGGTGGCGGGTGCAAGGAGCCAGGCGCCCGCTTCAATTTCATTCTCCAGCTGTCCGGGACCCCAGCCGGCGTGGCCGATGAAAACTCGCAACGGATCGTCGTCGTGCAGAACCAGGTCGTCGAGATTTTTTTTCGAGGCAGCGAAAAAGAGACCCGGCAGGACTTCCAATTCGGCGAAGAACTGGTTTGTGTGTAACGCGATCAAGGGGCCTGCCACAGGACCACCTAAGCAGACCGGTTGGTGGCTCAGGCAGGGCGAGTCGCCCAACTCTTTCCAGACTTCATCCACGGTCTTGCTGGTAGGCCGGTTGAGCACCACGCCCAGAGCGCCCTCGTCGGTGTGTTGAATCAACAGCACGACCGACTTGCGGAAATTCGGGTCCATGAGCTGGCGTGAGGCGATCAATAAATAAGCTTTCAGTGACTTCATGGTCCAGCTTCTCGCCAATTCCTTGGCTTGGGGCAGTTGTAATTCGTGCGGCATGTCTACTCGCATTTTACATTTTATCCTAGCCACCGTCGTGGGGGTAGGATGTGGTAGAGAGGGGCGACGTTCGGGGCATCTGATTTTCCGGCCCGATGATTAGCCTTCCGGAGGCTAGCCGCCTAGTTCTTCCGTGCCGGATTGCCCCGCGATCTGTCAGGTATAGCATGTGAGAGAGGTGATCGACGCGAACCATGACGGTTGGGGCAGCAGCGATGGCGCGGATCGATGGCGCGAGGGCAGTTGCCATGGGGCTCCAACCGGCAGGGAGTTGGCCGTTGAGGAGAACCCGATGGCGATTCGCCTGCGATGCTCGAATGGCCACCTCTTGCGAGTGAAAGAAAAATTCGCCGGCAAGTCGGGGCTGTGTCCTTATTGCCACGTTCGCGTTAACGTGCCGCACATTAAGCTTCCGCAGGCCCACTCACTCTCCGACGAAGAAATCCTCGATATCATGGGGCCGCCGCCCGCGGTCACCCCTTTGCCTGATTACGCGGACGAAGACGAGTCGACCGAGGTCCACGTTTTGCCCGACGCGGAGAAACAGCCAAACGACGAGGGCTCGGGCATAAGCCTAGTGGGGTCCTCGATGTTGAAACGGAAGAAATTCTGTCCCGAGTGCGCACGGATCGTGTCGTATTCGTTCAAATGGTGTCCCGGCTGCGGCTCGCTTCTTTCCGGTTCGCAAACCGACCAGCCCCAATCGGAAGCGGAACAAGACGATTGACGGCTTCCGGCGGCATGGCAGCTCTCCTCCTGGTGCGGTGTGCGCCTCGCTAGGCAATTTCGCTGCTCGCCACTATAATCCGGCCATGAGGATGATCTCGCTGCAATCCGGCAGTAATGGAAACTGCATCTACGTGGAGGCCGACGGCGTACGGCTGCTGGTCGACGCCGGCATTAGCGGCCGCCAGGCCGAAGTCCGCTTGAACCAACACGGCCTCGACATTCGCCAAATCGACGCCGTGCTGATCTCGCACGACCATGTGGACCACACCCGATCGTTGGGCATCTTCCAACGCAAATACGCGCTGCCGGCATACGTGACCGAAAAAACGCTCGCCGCAGCGCGGCGCCATCGCTTGGGTAACCTCGGCGATGTGCGACATTTCGACGCCGGCACACGACTTTGCTTCGGCCGTGTGACGGTCGAGACCGTCGCCACGCCGCACGACGGTGCCGATGGCGTGGCCTTCGTGGTCGACGACGGCCGTTCGCGTCTTGGCATCCTTACCGACCTGGGCCACGCCTTCGCAGGCCTCGATGATCTGGTGGCCTCGCTCGACGCGGTGCTCATTGAGAGCAATTTCGATCCCGACCTTTTGGCCAACGGGCCGCGGCCGGAGTACGTGAAACAGCGAGTGCGCGGGCCGGGCGGGCATCTCTCAAATCACGATGCCGCCGAAGTCCTCCACCGTGCCAACGGGCGGCTTCGTTGGGCCTGCCTGGGCCATCTCTCCGAAGACAACAACCGCCCCGACCTGGTTCTTTCCACGCACCAGGCGATTCTCGGCGACCGCTTCCCGCTTCACCTGGCCAGTCGTTATGCGGCGGGCCAGGCACTGGACGTATGACGGCCGGGAGCCGCTTGCGATGTCTTACCACTGGCTGGCAAGCAGCCAGTGGCACACGACCGTTACTCGTACGTTTTCGGCACTGGCGGCAAGTCCTTCGTCAGAACGATGGGTGTCTGCCGACCGGCCGTGGAGACATCGAACGGTTTGAAGCCCACCTTTAGCGCCGGCGAGTCGGGTTTCAGCGTGAAGTTGTCGTGCGCGGCGTCGACAAAGCCCGGGTCGGCGACGAGCGAGTGCCGATCGTGGCCTTCCTCCTGCCAAGTGACCAGCGTTTTGCTGCCTTGGACTTTCCATTCCGGGCTGCCGGCGTGGAAGAACAGGTTGTAGTCGCTGCGAAACGACGTGTCGCCCTGCCAGTTGCCGCCCAGCAGTGGACTGTCGTTGTCCCAGTAAACGATGTTGTGCTCGAAAGCGAACGACAGGTGGTCTTCTTTCCGCGTCCGCTGGATCTGGTGGACCTTGGCGTCGGCGAAGATGTTGTTGCGAATCTGGTTGTCGCGGCCGTAGTGTTGGTGGAACCCGCCCGTCTTGGTGCGATAGACGAGGTTGTTTTCCATGACGATCTGGCTCGACCCTTCATCGGTGTAAAGGCCCCAGCCACCGTAGTGCTGGGCGTCGACGTCGTGGAAGATGTTGTGGTGGATGTGGGTGCCCGGCTGCACGCCCAGGGTGTAGATACCGCCCATGTCGGACAACACGGCCTGGCCCAGCGTATGGGCGTGGTTGTAGGCCACCTCGTTGTGATGGGTCGGCGTGTCGGTATAACCCCATTGCCAGCCCACCGAAGTGGCCGAATAGTAGAAGTCGAAGATATCGTTGTGCACGACGCGGTTGTGGTTCGACAGCCCGATCCACACGCCGATCGCCGCCGGGTGGAGGCGCCCGCCGTGGGCGATAAGGCAGTTGCACACCGTGTGGTGCGAAACCACGAGTTCCGCGTCGCTGGGTACATGGTGTGTGCCGCCCCAGTCCGACGGTCCCACGTGCCCGATCTTCACGCCGCCGGCTCCCAGGTCGACCAGTTCGCAGTTTTCGACCACGTTGTCGCGGCAGCCGGGGCCAAAGGCCATGGCGTACTGGCCCGTGTGACGCACGGCGCACGTGTCAAAGGCAATGTTGCGCGCGGCCACCGCACGGATGGCCGAATCCAAAGTGACCTCGGCCTGGGGAATCACTTGGCCGCCAGGCGCCAGGTTCCACGCCGCATGGGCGAACGTCAGCCCACGAAGCGTGAGGTGTTGTACCCAGCGGCGACTGGCGCCGTCGCCGACGAACTCGACCAGGCGCTCAAGCCGTGGGGCGATTACCTGGGTGTTCGACGGCGTTTCGCCCGGCTTGGGAATATATGTCAACGTTCCGCTGGGGCGATCGAGGTACCACTCGCCCGGCTCGGAAAGCGCCTCGCGGACGTTTTCCACGAAGTAGCGGTGTCCCTTGGTGAACTTGCTCCACCAGGAGTCGGTGTAGGTCTTGCCGGTGAAGGTGGCGATCTTCGCTTGGGCGTCGACCCCGGCGATCCGCATCCGCGAGATTCCCCAGAACTGGAACGTGACCACTTCGACATCGCTTAAGTTGGCCCAGTCGGGGCGGATTTCGTCGTTGCCAAAACCCATGCGGTTGAAACCCTTGGCCGGCTTCTCCACCGTGGTCGGCACCTCCTCGCCAATGCGGTAGTAGCCCTGCTTGGGTAGCCGAGGACGCAGCCGTCGCTGGTCGTTGACGAACAACTGGCTGAAACGCCAGTCGCCTTGCTTCACGTCGTCGAGCACGACAGACCATCGACCGTCGTCGCCGACCGTCCAGCCGTCGATGGCTCGACCGCCGCTGATCACGGGCCGTTCGCCTGGGTAGGCCTGGTAGACGATCGGCGCGTCTGGCGCGCCGCTATCCTCGGGCGTGAACTGCAAGGGTTGATCGAGGAAATATGTGCCGCCGCGAACCATGACCACGATCGGGCGTTTGCCGGGTGGCTGGCTCTTCAGTTGTCGGACCAACGCTTGTGCCCGAGCGATCGTGGCCACCGGCCCGTCCGTGCGTTCGGCGTTGACCACGGCCAGCCGGCCGGAAAAGGCGTCGTTGCCGTCAGTCGCGACGTAAAGATCGGCCGACGGCTCTTCAGCGGAGACACGCGTAGCGGCAGCCGTCAGCGACAACAGAGCGACGAATGCAAGACATATAACCACACCAATCACACGCGGCAAACGCGCAACAACCCACGGGCATCGGCAGACGGCATTCATGGCAGGTTCCTTCGGGCGGGAGGTACGGGAGGGAAACAAACCGGCCGGGCGTAACCACCGGCACGGTATCGCATTTACGGTAGCCGATGGCCGAGGGAAAGGCAAATCTTGCGATGGTGAAGCCGGTGGTCGAGAGGCCACTATGGCCCTTCGTCATGCACGTCGACGTGGTGGCTTGACCACCTTCTGTGGAATGGCTAGAACTTGGATGAGTGCTGCGAGTATCGGAGTTTCCTAGTGGGCGGCGAAACGCATAGACCAGTCAAAGTTCAAGAACATGACACGCGATGAAATCGTGGCCGAAGTGCAGCGGGCTTTCGCGGATGTTCCTCGTCCTACTATGTTCATTCATGGCACATGCCAATGCGAGGAATGCCTTGAACATGAGCAAGTCATGCAGTCATTCCCTCTCGACGACATGCCACTCGATGAATTAAACAACCCGGGATGGGATCCCATCTGTTCCACTACTGCTGCTGCATTTCAGTACCTGGTGCCCGGTCTTGTCAAACTCGCCCTCTATCACACGACTGACTACCTTCCTTCATTTCTCTTCCATCTCAATAACTCCGAGCGTATCGCACTTTTTTCGTGTCGACAAGCAACGGCATTGATTCAGGTGCTTGACTTCCTGACGCTACACGAACAAGAAAGTATATGCGCGGGTTTCCAAATGGGCTGTCTAACCAGCGTAAGGAGCGAACTCATGAGGGTTGCCGAATCGGCTTTTTAAGGCAACGATACGAGTCTTTCATTTCACGAGAATAAAGGTCAGCTCTTGGTCTTTGATCGCAAAACCCGTCAAACTGCAGAAATGACCGAATGAAGGACCATGCGGTGCGTGTTTTCTTTGTTGTCTGAGGAGCATGGCGAACACCGGGAAGATAGATGATCAAGCCTGAACCAGTTCTGATCGGCTTTTTCCCGAAGAAGACGGCGCGGCCGGATTCGTGGTTTGGCGAGACACCCGTCGCGGAAGTGTGTAGTGTCAGCAACTGTATTTCCAGCGGGCCGGACGACTGGACCAGCCTCTGGAAACACAATACGAAATGGCCTGTGTTCGACACCGAGGAGGTGGCGTGGAGCGTCGTCGCAGAGGAGACCGCTACGTACGACCTGTACGCATACAAACTCTTCCCGGTTGTTTTTGACGCATCGGGGGTGTCTCCTATCGCGTTGACGGCCACGGCGACGGGAGACTTGTCGGCGTTTGAATTCCTTGGCTATGACCCGGTCAGCCGGGAACAGGATATGTTAGAGTTTGGCCATTCGCCCCTCTCGTGCAATCGAGGGTTCGAGGATTATCAAGTCAATCGGTTTTGCCTTCTCGACGATCTTGATGCGGCATGGCGTATCACGGATGAGATCGCCCGAGAGGCCAAGACGAAACAGTCGTGGGAGCCTGGACCATACTACTTGTGTGAAGTCTACCGAAAGCAGAAGAGTGGGCGAGCGATGCCCTGATAGGTACCAGTCTTGATTGTGGAGACGCAGTTACACACGTTGGCTTAATCCGGATTTCTTGCAGGCAAGCTTGACCGGTGGAGCTGCGAAGGCATAACGTAAAAATCAAGCAGGGCACGTGTCGCGACACGTGCCCTGCTGATTTACCCGATGATGTTGATGTTTTACCGGGTTAGTCTACAGTGCCTTCAGCATGCCCACGCTTCGGCGTGGGCATGGCACCCGATACCCCAGTCTAACCACGAACAACTACCCATTCCCCTCACGGCATGGCGGCCGGGTTTGGTGGTGTCGACTTGTCCGACTCCGGGGTGTCCAAGCGCACCATCAGCCAGGTTTGCGTTTTTTCTTTGCCGAAGTGGACCAGTACGGGCGTTTCGTCCTGCGTGAGGTTGAAAATGCCTGCTTCGAGGATCGTGCTCTTCTTTTCGCCAATCGTCCAGGCCGCGCGTTGAGTTTCGCGGTCCACCGCGCCCTCGACCGGCAGCGTGGTGTCGGTCGACGAATTGTAGTACGTTCCGCTGATGAGCCCCTGCTTGTTCACGGCAAGCTGAAGCATCATCACCGGGTCTTTTTCCTGGTCGTTGGTTACTAGGGCAAAAACTCCAAGCGGCATCCACTCGGTTTCGGGAGTGGCTTCTTCGGCCGGTACGGCTTCCGCTGTTTCCTCGGGAAACGCCTCGCGGTAGGAGTAGGCCAACGCGGCTGCCTGGTCGTAGTACTCGTCGGCCGTGCAAAGTGGCTGGTTGTTTGCGTAGACGACGTTGTCGTAGTAGTAGACGGTCGAGCCGTAGTCGTAGTAGTACGGCGTCGCCCAGGAGCCGGCGATCCAACCGGTCACCGACGGCCACGTTGCCCAACCCCACCAATAATACGGCCGCGACGGACGGTAGCCGTGCCAATGGTGATGATGATCGTGCCAGTGGTCGTGGTGTTTGTCCCACCAGTCCCGGGTGAAGTAATCGTGGTGGCGATCATGCCAATCTCGCCTTATGTCTCGGCCTTGATCGTGGCGGTGTTTGACGCGATCTCGCTGAGCCTGATCCCAATGGTCCCAACGGTCACCGGGACGTCCAGGTCGGTCACCATCACCGGGCCTCCCGGGTCGGTCACCATCACCCGGCCGCCCGGGTCGGTCGCCATCGCCGGGTCGTCCGGGGCGGTCGCCGGTATCCGGTCGTCCCGGCCGCTCGGGTCGGTTGCCAGCTCCGGGACGCTCGGGCGCGATGGGTTGCTCTGGCCGCGGCCGGTCGGGGCGGTCACCCGTGCCAGGGCGACCAGGTCGATCGCCCGTGTCGGGCCGTCCCGGTCGTTCAGGTCGATCGCCGGTATCTGGTCGTCCCGGCCGCTCGCCCGTGCCGGGGCGCTGCAAATCTCCGGGCCGGCTGGCCATTGCGTTGCTCATGCGGTCGCGAATGGCTTCTTGCCGCTGGGAGGGATCCGACGGCAGGCTGGCTAACTGGTCGCGGATTTGATCTCGACTGGGTCGTTCGCCGCCCGCTTGCTGCATTCGATCGCGGAACGCCCCGCCCCGGTCGGCAGCGCCACCGGGACGCTCCGCAGGTCGTGTTTCGCCGCTGGGACGTTGTTGCATCCAATTGGCAATTCCCGCACCTGCCGCGGCTCCAGCACCAGCTACGGCCATATCACGTGGCAGATTCAGGAAGTTGCCGACTTGATCCGCGGAGGGACGTCCACGGCTGGGGAACTGCCCGGCACCAGGGCGAGTGCCGGTCGACGGTCGTTCGGCGAAGCCCGGGCGAGTTGGCGTTGAAGGGCGGCTAGGACGTGTGCCCGTGCTGGGGCGCGTCGCGACATCGGGCCGCGACGGCATACTCGGCCGTGTCGAAGGCGTACTTGGCCGGGTCGACGGTCGAGTCACCGAAGGTTGAGATGGTGTGCTGGGTCGGGTCGACGGTCGAGTGGCTGAAGGCCGCGACGGTGTGCTGGGTCGGGTACTCGGACGCGTGGATGGTCGCGACGACGCACTCGGTCGCGAACGTGACGCGCTGGAGCGGCTGGCTGAGCTGGAGCGGCTCATCGAAGGGCTACGGCTGCCGCCGCTGCTCATTCGTGCGCCGCCACCGCCGCCACGACTCCCACCGCCACCGCCGCGGCCACCACCCATGCCACGGGCGAGCACATCTTCTGGCGCCAGCAGACAAATCGCCGCCAACACCACCAAGGTCCAATAAAACACTCGCATGATATTCCCCTTTGTCCTACAAGAAGGGACACGTTTCGAGAAAAACGAACACGATGGAAAAGTCCCCGTTGGGCAACCGCCTGTTGCCCACGGGGATTGGGAAAGGCACACGGAAAGAGTGGGGGCGACCTCGCGCACAATACGCGTGCTCGCCGCTTGCCTTACGTTTCTGGTTTTCTGTCTTGCGACAACCAAACATCAAACCCCCGTCTTCAACTCGCCGAACGCTCACGGCGACTGTGCGCCTGGGGTTTCGGTTTTCTTGCGCACGACGGTCACCGGTTCGATGTTGGGAAGCACTTCTCCGTCGACTTCTCGGCCGATGGATTGCCAAGTGAACTTGTCGTCGTCGATCTTGGTGATGATATTCACGGACGAGGCCTTTTCGCCGCCGCTGAGTACGCTGGTCGAGCGAATCGTCCAGCGGTTGCCGTCGTTACGCCACGTGGCTTCGGCGAAGGCACCGTCGGAGTCGAACATCCAGGAGCGAATCTCCTGGGCGGCCGGATCCCAGCCGATGACCTGGGTGCCGCGAATCTCGACGCTTTTTTTCGAGGCGACGGTGAACGATCGGGTGATGAAGTTCTGATTGGCGGTCCATTCGCAGGTGGTGTCAATCATCATTTCGTCGTCTTGATCCACCCATTCACCGATGAGCCATTCGAGTTCTTTGAGCTGTTCGTAATGGGTGGGGGCGAGTTCGGACTCGATTTCCTCAATACTGTTGAGTTTCCACTGACCGTCGACCTTCGTGTAAGTAGCCACATAGCCGGAGTCGTTCGGCGGCATGCCCGGTCGCGTTACTCGACTGGTTCCTTCTTCAACAACCATATCGGGCTTCGTCATGCGGAGCTTTTGGATCTCCACTTTCAATTCACGCTTCGAGCCGTCGGCGAAGAGCGCTTCGAGCTTCTTCTGAATGGCGTCGCATCCTTGGATTCGCTCGCCCGAGGAAGACATGTATTCTCCTAGGTCGCTCCACTGTTCGGCGACGGCCTTGGCATCGCCACGGTTGAAGGCCGCCACATAGGCCTCGACCAACTGCCGAATAGCCGTTTCGTCGGCCGGAGAAAGCGTCGTTTCTTCTGTTGTCGAGGATGCTGCCTTCTCTTCGGTCGTTGCCGTTGCCGGTTCTTCAGCCGCCGGTTGTTCGGTTGTTGCGGTTGCCGGTTGCTCGGCTGCTTCAGCGGCCGGCTTGTCGGTGGTTGCTGTTACTGGGTCGTCGGCCCAGGCGGTGCCCATGGCGAAAACCACCACCATTGCTGTGCATAGAAATCGATTCATAGATCCACTTCTCCTTGACAAAAAGTGCAGAAGGAAACGTAGCTGACAAGGGGATGGGCTCTATGAGAAAAACCCCGATTCATCGGACAAACCCTTTTGACACAGAGCCGATTCCTTTGCCAGCGGCTTATTTCCCTTCGCCTGGCAACTCCTTTACCTACCAGCTCGTTTATCTAACTACACCTTTACCTCTATACGGTGGATTGGCGGGGCAAACGCCGAAAAAACCGACCTTTGTTGACGTCTGCATTGAAATAGAATCGGCAGAGAACCGCTGTTGAGAACCGCAACCCCAGGCTCCCGTTGGTCGCCTTCCGCTCGGTGGTCGGCTGCATGGGCGTCAGTAGCGGCGGGTATTTACATTTACCAAGAGTGGAAGAATTGTAGGACGACCCGGGCGTTGGGCAAGCAATTGCGTCTGAAAAGAAAGACGCTCAGTCTCCCCAAACGCAAAGACCAGCCATGCGGGCTCGCGTTTCGGGCATCGGGCCGGCAGCGGGTCGGACTGGTGTGTGGCAACAAATGCTGAGCGATGGCAATCCCAGCGGTCGATTTCCGGCAAAGAACCACTGGGGTGTCGTGGATTGCCGCAGGTCAGTTATGGACAGGCGGTATCTGAAGGTAACGTGCCAGTTCGCCGAGAATGCGCCGACTGGCTTGTCCGTCGCCATACGGCATGACACTTCGAGCCATCGCGGCGTACGCGGCCGGGTCGGTGAGAAGTTGACCCACACGCTCTGTAATCTGCTCTGCTTGCGTGCCGACCAGTTGGGCCGTGGCTTGTTGAATGCCTTCGGGCCGCTCCGTCGTTTCACGCAACACGAGCACCGGCTTGCCCAGCGCGGGCGCTTCTTCCTGAATACCGCCGGAGTCGGTGACTACGAGCGTGGCCGATGACAGCAACGCAATAAACGGGAAGTAGGGGAGCGGTTCGATGAGGTGGACGTTTTCCCCGCTGCCCAACGCACGGAAGACGGGTTGGCGAACGGCCGGATTGAGGTGGACCGGGTAGACGAAGTGGACGTCGGGGAATTGGCGTGCCAGGTGAGCGATGGCCTGGCAAACGCGCTGCAAGCCCGGGCCGAAGTTCTCTCGACGATGGCCTGTAATCAGCACGATCCGCGGCGCCGCGGCATAATCGAGCCGCTCGACGGGCTGCAAGCACGACGGTAGCCCGGCAATCATGGGGGGAGACGCCTGGATTTGTTGTTGCGCAAACTGCAAGGCATCGATCGCCGTGTTGCCCGTCACGTGAATCCGGGTTTCCGCTACGCCTTCGTCGAGCAGGTTTTGCCGGGCTTGTTGGGTGGGAGCGAAATGCAGATCGACGAGCCGCGTGGTCAATTGGCGATTGATTTCCTCAGGAAACGGTGCCCATCGATCGCCCGTTCGCAGGCCCGCTTCCACATGGGCGACGGGCGTGCGATGGTAAAACGCGGACAACGCGGCGCAGAACGTCGTCGTCGTGTCGCCCTGGACGATCACCAGTTGGGGCTGCGCGATGTCGAGGTAACTGTCCACAGCCTGAATCGCCCGAGCGGTGAACGATGCAAGCGACTGTTCGGGTTGCATGAGGTTCAAGTCGACATCGGGCGTTACTTGAAAGGCATCGAGCACCTGAGCGAGCATTTCGCGGTGCTGGCCGGTGACACAGACGTGTACGTCCAGGCGATCGTCGTTGCGCGCGGCACGAACCAACGGGCAAAGCTTGATGGCCTCGGGCCGCGTGCCGAAGACGAACGAAATCCGGGGCGGGGACGACCGTGTCACGTAAGGTCCTCGGAAGCGGGCGTTGGTGATTTCTGCAAGGGTTGCGGGGGGATTCAGGTTGGGTCGGTTCATGGTCGCTGAAGCGACCAAGCCTCGCTACGGGTTTCGCGTCGTTTGGCACTCGTCGCGTATCGTTTGCCTCTCGCCTCGCGTTCCTTATCCTTACTGCACTACTACCGGATCGACCCAGATGGCGTAGGCCGAAGTGGCGTAGCCGGGGCAGTCGACGAAGAGTTCCAATTTGTCGATTCCCTTCACGTCGAGCTCAAAGGCTTGAGACTCGCCGCCCTGTTGCAAGGGACGCGACGTCCAAAGCAGGCGGCCGTCGCCCACGATGCGAAACGTCAACGGATTGGCCGTGCCTTCGCGTTTGCCGTCGCACAATGCCGCTTCGCCGCGGAACTTCTCGAACACCTTGTGTAGTCGATAGCCCAGGTGCGAGGAGAGGAACGACTTGGGCGGCGCAAACAGCCCATGCTCCACGCGACTTCCCTTCACCCGCGCCGGTGAACGAACGGTGTGGTTCGAGGGTAGATTCACGTCGACCTCGTGCAGTTCCATGTCGGCCAGGAACATGGCCGTGGGGGCCGACTCGATAAATGCCTCGGCCAGACGCTGTTCGACACGCTGTTTTTCGTCGTCTCGGAGCAAGGTTACGGCCTTGCGATACCACCCGGCAGCGCGGCTGCGAAATTGCCGGCGGTTGAATTTGTCGGCCGTTTCCGAAACTCGCCACCAACGGTCACCCAACTCGATCTGTTGTTGAGGGCTGGTTACCGAGGCCTGTTCTTCGGCCTTCAGCAAGGCGATCTCCACGTTGCGCGTTAGGGCAGAATCGTCCGTGTGTTGCGCGCACTGCGTGGCAACCGCGGCCAAACGTTGCGCCGCTTCAACCTCGCCGAACACGACCGCTTCGTCCAATAGCCGATAAGCGTGCCTGCCCAACTGTTGGTATTCTCGCGGCGTTTCGGCCGTGGTAAGCAGTTGGACGACGACCTCGGCCTTCTCCGGCATGAGGTCGATTTCGAACTGCTGGGCCATCTCGTCGACGACATTCAACGCCCGAGCGATGTCGCGATTGGCCAGGGCCTGTTGGCGGGCGCGGTCGAGCAACGCGTATTTCTCGGCCGTGGTGAGGTCTTCGGTCCGTAGGGCGTCCAACGCGGCGTCGATCGACAAATCAGCGTACTCTTTGGCAATCTGCGAAGTCGCTTCGTCCTGTTTCTCTTGGTCAGGAACGGCAAGCCTGCCCGAGGGACCAATCAGCGCGAGGCCCCCGTCGATCTTATCCATTTGGGAGGACGGATCATGAGGGTCGTGTTGGTTGACGATTAGTGTAATAGCACCAGCCAGGGCCAACAGGCCGACAACGAGGATGATCTTTCCCCAGGGCCGTTTCTTCTTGGCCAACTGACGAATTGCCGCCACGTTGCCCAATTCCGAGACGTCGGCCGACGAGGTCTTAGCCGCCGCCGGCGGATTCTTCGTGTCGGGCGCCTGCACTGATTCTGCGGACGCCGATTCCGACTGGGTCGGTTCCGGCTGCGGTTGCTGTGAATCGTTCTGAAAACCAGACGACATTATTGGTTCCTGGGTTGATTGTGGAACACTTCATTGCGTTCTGGCCCGGAAAACCGGGCTCCCGTTGGTCGCCCTCGTTCCACAAGCAATGCAGGACGCAATAAAGGTCTCCCTGGGTGTACCCCTGTAGTGGAGTATACGTTGTCGTCTCGGAAGCGACAACCGAGGCGAGGGGTGAGAGGCGAGGGATGAGAAGGGATGAACGACGAGAGGCGTGGTCGCTTCAGCGACCATGTGCGCCTTCCTGCAACGGATCCTCCGCCACAAAGGTCGAGATCAACAGTGGTAACACGACGAGATTTCCGGCAAGTCCTCCGAGCATGGCCAGGCTGACCAGTACACCGAAATAGATCGTCGGCACGAAGTAGCTGGTGCATAGCACGCTGAAGCCCACGATCAGGGCGAGCGAAGCGAAGATCAGCGCACGGCCCGTCGTGCGATGCGCGGCCGCCAGGGCTTCGGGTACCGAGCCACCTTGGGCGTATGCACGGCGGAACGTGGTCAGGTAATGGATCGACGAATCGATGGACAACCCCAGCGAGACGGCCGCGATCATTGCCGCTCCCATGTTGATCTTCAACCCCAGCCAGCCCATCAGGCCGGTGACTACCAGAATGGGCGCCGCGTTGGGGACCAGGGCGATCAGTGCCAGCCGTGGGCTGCGCAACGCGAAAAGCATCATGATGCCGATCCCCAACAAGGCCACGGCGAACGTGCGCCATTGGTCGGCCGTGACGCTGTCGACTAGGTTCGTCAGCAGGACGAAGAATCCGGTGACCTCGGCTCCCGGCTGGTTTTCGCTTGGCGGAAACTCTTCACGGCAGATCTGCTCGACCTGGCGGATGATCGCGCGTTTCTGCGCGGCCGGTTGACGTTCCTTTGCGCGAAGCATGACTCGCAAGTAGTATTTGCCCGGCTGCGTGGGATCTTCACCATAAAGGGCGTTGATTAGTGCGGTCATCCTGACGCGGAGAAGTTTTTCGCCGGCGCGAACCAACGAATTGCGAACCGGGGCCAGCCCAATGGTCTCGGGATTGCGCGTCGATCCGGCCACGGCGGCGTCGGCCAGGCTGAGCACTTTGGTCAACCCGGGCTGGGGTTTGCCGTCGGGCCCCGGCACGAGCACCTCGTTTTGCAGCCGGCTTTCCATGGTCCGAATGCGCCGCAAGTAATCCCAGGTGAGTGTTTCCGGGGCCGGCACGATTATGTCCCACATACCGGCGCCGCCCAACTGGGTCTCGACGAACTGGTACGACGTAACCACCGGGCTGCCTCGGCGAAAATTCCGTGTGAAGTCGGTTTCCACTTCCAAGCGATACGTCCCAAGCGCCGCCAGCGTGCACACGCAAAACGAGCCGATCAGGATCGGCCTGCGATGACGCTGTACCCAACCGGCCAAGGCCGGCAGGCTGCGGTCGAGCATTCGTTCGTCCCACGCACGGCCGGGATCGATGGGGTGTCGACCCCAGAGGGTCAGCCCCGGCACAAGCAATGCGGTGCTCACGATGACGAGCAACGAGCCGGCGGCCATCATCAGGCCGAACTGTTGGACCGGTTCCACTCGGGCAGCCAGAAGCGAGGCAAACCCCACGGCGTCGGTCGTGCAGGCCCAGAAGATGGGAACGGCCAACAGGGTGCCGGCCTCGAGCAGCGCCAGCCGGGGTGACAGACCCTTGGATCGGGCGTCGCGGAATCGCACGATCACGTGAATCACCGTGGCGATAGCCACCACGGTAAGGATCGCCCGAAGCATCGAACTAATCATCGTCAGCCGAAGGCCAGCGAGCGCCATCGAGGCTTCGGTCGTCATTACCGTAAGTTGCACGACCGCCAAGGGGATCAGCACCCAACGCAGGCTGCGGAAGCAGACGAAAATGGTGATTGCCAGCAACACAGTCGAAGTCCAGGCGAGCCGGCGGCCGTCTTCCTCGACGTAACGCAATCCATCGACGACCATCACCGGTTCGCCGGCCAACATGCCCGAGGGCAGGGGGCCGACAATCTCGCGCAGGCGGTCGACAATCTCGCGGCGCGATACGCCGCTTTCGGCCGGCGGCTGAAGTACGCAAACGATGGCGGCAATCGTGCCGTTGGCACTATGGGTATAGCCCTCGAAGAGTTGGCGGAGTCGGCCGGCCAGGGGATCGTTCGTGTCGACGATGGCCGGGCCCAAGGGCTGTGCGATGCTGATGATTCCGCTGATACCGTCGACGGCTTCGATCCGTTCGCTAAGTTGTGCAAGCCGAACGATACCCCGTCCGTCGGGATGAAACAACTCATCGTCGCGGTAGACGGCCATCAACAGTTCGTTGCCGCCGAACGTGTGTTTCAACTTGCGGTAGGGGGCCAACAACGGGTCGTCGTCGGCAAACAGCGTGACGATCGACCGATCGAACGCTAGGCGGCGAGTGGGAAACCAGGCGGCGGCCGCGATCACCAGCCCAAGTAACAGCAAGATCGTCCGCCAGCGGATCAGCCATTCGGTAATGCGTTGGGCGAGTGGTGTCATAGGAAGAAAAACGTCATTGGGAAACGTGCCAAGGCACATTCGCCATGGACGATGAACGCGAGAAAATTCTGCGTGAAGCGGTCAGATGTCAACTCAAAAACGAATCATCGTGAACGGTCACCAAATTACACAGGGCGGCAGGGCCGCCAACCAAACCGGTGCTGCCGCACCCAGCCAGGAACCCGCTCCCGTCGGTCGCTAATCTTCGTGAAAAACTTAACGATCTTTGAGGTTAGTGGCACAGACTGAACAGCCGTCGCGCGGCGAAGGGCTCGCGTTCTCGGCCAAACCGTTTCAGTCCCGTTTTTGTCCTCTTTTTTTTCTGACGCGGCAGTTCAATAGCAGATGGGGTTACTGCCAGTTTATGGTGCGTTCGTCTTTCTGAGAAGCAAACCTTTGCAGAACGGCCGGGTTATCCTCCAAACCGGTGTCACTGTACCCGATTGGTTTGCACATCGTCGCCTATGGGCTACATATCCGTATGCCGGGTTCTCATCGCAACGCGCTGAAGCATCTTTGTCGAGGGCGCAGACTTTCTGGGCGGGCTCTGAATCGGCCGAAAACCCCCGTTTGTTAGCATCGCATTACCGTGCTGACGTTGGGTGGCGTCGGATACCCTAGGCAGCCAAACTGCCCCGGGGTTTGGTCTCTGCGGCAAATCCGGTTCGACTAACCTTATTGAGGTCTGCACAGCCAATGAGCGGGAAGGCGACCAACAGGAGCCTGGATTTTCAGGCGTTCGGCTTTCTGAAGCGATCATTATTAATGCAGATATCAATAAGGATCGTTGGTTTTTCAAAAATCAGCGACCAGCGGGAGCGGGTTTTGAAATAGGGTGCGGCAGCACCGGCTTGGTTGGTGGCCCTGGCCGTCCTGTGTGGTTGTATCAGAAATGGTAACGCGTAAGGCTAGCGTGAGTGGGGCGGATGGCCGCAAAACGACGGATTTGTCGCGCAAAAAATCGTGTGGCGGGCCCCCGGACGATTCGCGAAACGCATTGTTGTACAGCTTCTGCCGACGGGCGCCATGCAAGGTTTGTTTTTCCAAAAAATCTCGCCCGTTGACGCCTTGACAAACAACCGTAGAAACCACAATCTCAAGGATTTACGAAGAGGGGCAAGTAGCAGGCATTTGGCACGATGGTTTTTTGGGCCGCGGACACGACGTGTTGGTGGACCTTTTCGGTGGTCGATCCCTGTTCGAGATTACAGGTCGGGTGCCATGCCCACGCAAGCGTGGGTGGTTTTATTGACGCTTGCATAGCTAATGAACGGAAGGCGACCAACGGGAGCCTGGGTTTCCAGACGCTCGGCTTTCCGAAGCGGATCATTTTCAATGCAAGCATCAATAGGTTTGGCGAAGCGCGAATGTCCAGTGATTGCTGCTTGTAGGAGGTCGACTCACTTTGTTGGCGGGGCGAGCTACGAGACTCCGCCACTCGCTGCCCATTTCGGCGAGACCCGGTCGTTACCACCGAAGCCTATCCACGTGAACGATTTCACGATTATACGGAACTTTGCTGTTTGACTGCGGTGTTGGCCGCATTATGAATCCAAGGAGAATCCGCGATGTCGGACCATGAGCAACTGGTTGCCAAGTTGAAGCCCATCTTTTATCCCGAATCGATCGCCGTGGTTGGCGCCTCGAACACGCCCGGCACGGTTGGAAACGACATTTTCCGCAACCTGCTGTTTTCCGGCTACAAGGGTTCGGTCTATCCGGTCAACCCCAAGCGTTCGCACATCCTGGGCGTACACGCCTATCCGAGTGCGGCGGAAATCCCTGGGCCGGTCGATCTGGCCGTGGTGATCGTTCCCTCCCGAGTCGCCCTGAAGGTGATCGACCAGTTGGCCGACAAGGGCGTGAAGGGTGTCGTAGTGATTTCGGCCGGCTTCAAGGAGACGGGAGCCGAAGGGCTGGAGCTGGAAAAGGCCCTGTGTGCCCGCGTTCGCGAAGTCGGCATGCCGCTGATTGGTCCCAACTGCTTGGGCGTGATCAACACCGACCCGATCGTGAGCATGAACGCGGCCTTTGGCCGTTCGATGCCCGCCGCGGGCAATCTGGCGTTTCTCTCGCAAAGCGGTGCTTTGTGTACGTCGGTTCTCAGCTACGCCGCCGAGCGGAAGATGGGATTCAGCAAGTTCGTCAGCTTCGGCAACAAGGCCGACGTCGACGAAATCGACCTGCTCGAGTACCTGGCCCACGACCCGAAGACCGACGTGATCGCCATGTACCTCGAAGACGTTACCAACGGGCGGCGATTCATTGAGAAGGTCGGCCAGATTTTCTGGGAGACGGGCAAGCCGATGTTGTGCCTGAAGTCGGGCCGTTCGGCCGAGGGTGCCAAGGCCGTCAGCAGCCATACCGGTTCGCTGGCCGGTTCCGATTCGGTTTACGACGCCCTGCTGATCCAAAGCGGTGTGCAACGGGTCGACACGATTGCCGAGCTGTTTGACTACGCTCAACTCTACACCACGCAGCCGTTGCCGCGGGGTTGCCGTGTGGCGATCATCACCAACGCCGGAGGCCCCGGCATCATGGCGACCGACGCCGCCGTGCGTCACGGTCTGAAACTTTCTGAATTGACCGACGATACCAAAGAGCGGCTGAAGCTTTCGCTGCCGGCGACCGCATCGTTGCGCAACCCGATCGACGTGATCGGAGACGCCCGATCCGACCGCTACAAGGCGGCCGTTCGCACGGTGCTGGAAGATCCCAATGTGGACATGGGTTTGGTGATTCTCACGCCGCAATCGATGACCGACATCGAAGAGACGGCCGCCGTGGTGCCCGAGTGTATCCACGACATCAAGAAGCCCGTGGCGACGGCCTTCATGGGCGCGGCCGACGTGGCTCCCGGCGTGGCCATTCTGCAGCAGGCTGGCATCCCCAACTACGCCTTCCCGGAAGACGCGGTGAAGAGCTTGGCCGCGGCCGCTCGGCTGATTGCGTTGCACGAAATTCCCCGTCGCGAGATGGCCGAGTTCGACAATCTCGACGTGGAGCGTGCCAAAAAGCTCATCACGCAATTGATCAACGATCATCCCTCGCGTTATCTGACCCAGGCCGAATGCCGCCCGTTGTTCGAGTGCTATGGGCTGCCGCTGTTGAAGAGCGGGATGGCCGAAAACGCCGACGAAGCGGCCCAGATTGCCGAGGCCATTGGGCGTCCGGTGGTGATGAAGATCATGTCGGCCGACGTGATCCATAAGTTCGATGCCGGCGGCGTGCTGCTGAACATCGCCGGTCCCGAGGCTGCCCGCGAGGGTTACCAGAGAATTCTCGACAACGTGGCCAAGGTCGTGCCGGACGCCAACGTCGAAGGCGTGTTGGTCGAGCAGATGGCTGGCAAGGGCGTGGAAGTGATTTTGGGTGCCAGCCGCGACGAACGCTTTGGTCCGCTGATGATGTTCGGTCTTGGTGGTACGCTGGTCGAGGTGCTCAAGGACGTGTCATTCCGCCTGGCTCCGATGTGGAAGATTTCGGCCGAGCGCATGGTTCGGGCGATCCGTTCGTTTGAGGTGCTCGACGGCTTCCGCGGAACCCCGCCGGCCGACGTTCCGTCCATCGTCGACACCCTGTTGCGGCTTTCGCAGATGGTCTGCAACCATCCGGAAATCTCCGAGCTGGACATCAACCCGCTGATCGTCCATCCCAAGGGCGAAGGTTGCTCGGTGGCCGACAGCCGTATCATGCTGCGGAAACCGCAGTAGCGAGACGCTCGTCTGACGAAATCGATTACTCCGGAATCCGATCGTAGGTTCGGGTTCCGGAGTTTTGTTTATGCGGCAAGGAGGGGTATGTTTGGGTATAGTATCGAGACCCACGGATTGCCACCCGTGGGCTTGGAAGAAAAAAAGAGACTTGTTTGCTTGAGAATGACGTGTTGTTGAGAGCAACGTTTCGTTCACTTGAAACCCCATCCAAGCCCCGGGGTGGCAACCCCCGGGACCGCAGCGAGATCGACATTGGTTCCCCCATGCACATCGAGAAAACCCTACGCCCGCCCCCCCGTTTCTTCGCCACCGCCTTGGCAACCATATCACTTACCGCCATGACGTTGGCGCAAATCGGCTGTCGTCCGCCGGAAGTACCATCGGCACGTCTTCATCAGATCGAAGTGACCGGCGTCGCGATGGGGACCAGTTACTCGGTCAAGGTCGTCGATGCCGCGCAGTCGTTGGATCGAGCGGCACTGGCCGAGGATGTGGCCGAGTGTCTCGAAACGGTCAATCAGCAGATGTCGACCTATCGCGACGATTCGGAGCTTTCCCGGTTCAACGCCGCCGCAGCCGATCAGTGGTTCAGCCTCTCGCCGTCTACGTATCGCGTACTTAAGGAAGCCGAGCACACGCATGAAATCACCGGCGGCGCGTTCGACCCCACGGTGGGCCCGTTGGTGAAGTTGTGGAACTTCGGACCGGGACGCCAGGCGACCGATCGGGTGCCGTCGGACGAGCAGATCGCTACAGCTCGGGCCGCCGTGGGAATGCAACACGTGGAACTTCGTGCCGAACCGCCTGCGGCTCGCAAAGATCTGGCCGCCGTGTATCTCGATCTTTCGGCGATCGCCAAAGGCTACGCCGTGGACCAAGTGGCCGAACTACTTAACGCCCAGGGGATAACCGACTACATGGTTGAAGTCGGCGGCGAGGTTCGCACCCGAGGACATAACGCCGAGAATTTGCCCTGGCAAATTGCCATCGAACGACCCACCAGCGGCAGCCGCACTATCCAGCGCGTGATCGCCATGCGCGACCGGGCATTGGCCACCTCGGGCGACTACCGCAACTATTTCGAGATCGAGGGTGCCCGGTACTGCCACATTCTCGATCCGCGCTCGGGCCGGCCTGTCTCCCATCGGCTGGCCTCCGTTTCGGTGCTGTCCGACTCGTGTATGACGGCCGACGCTTTGGCCACTGCGCTTTTTGTTCTGGGGCCCGAGGAAGCCTTCGCCTGGGCGAAGCGTGAAAACTTGGCCGTACTGCTGTTGGTTAAGAGCGACCATGGTTTTGATGAGTGGGTAACGCCCGCCATGCAGAAGGCCCTCGAATAGCTGCCGTGGCCGACGACGCGTTGTTGTTTTCGGTGCGATCGTTACGACCGTGTCGAGCCGTCGTAAAAGGCGCTACGGTAGCCGAATTCTAACCTAAGGTTTTTTAAGGTGGCACCAGTGAAAAGTTTAGCGCCAATTCGGCGAGGCCTTGCCGCGATATGCGGAGCGCGGGCGTACACGGTGTGTAAGAATGGCCCGAAAAAAACAACTTACCGTTTTCCAAGGCGAATCCCGAGGGCCGTGGCGAAGCACGGCCCGGTGAATTGGCGAGTTTTTTGTCGGTCGATCCTTTTGAGTCTTGCATATTGAATGAACGGAGGGCGACCATCGGGAACCCGGCTTCAAGGCTTCTGGCCCTAGCCGACCGTTCAATGAATATGTGGACATCAATAAAAGGAGGTAGTGTGGTAGGAAACGAACTCGGCCAATGAAAGATCAGGATAAATCGAAACAACAGCTTATCGACGAGCTACAACAGTTGCGCCTGAGTTTGCAGCAGGCGGAAACCGACACGGTGCGCGCCGAACAAGACCGTATTGAAGTCGATGTGCTGAAACGGTTGCTAGAGGCTTATCGGCAGGGCATTGGGTGGTTCGATCTCGAAGGCCGGCTCGTCTGTGCCGACGCCAACCTGGCCCATTTGCTGGGTGCAAACTCGCCGGAAGACTGTAGCGGCCAAGACATTCGCGACTATATGCCTCGGGCTTTGCAGCAGCGTTTCGATGCCGAGATCCTCCCCGGTGTGCTTCGCGAACGGCATTGGATGGGCGAGTTGAATCTGTTGCTCGCCAATGGCCTGACCAGAATTACCTGGAACCATTGGTTTCTTATGGATGACGAGCAGGGCAATCCGCAGTATGTTGCCGTGCTGATTACCGACATCTGCAATCGCAAGCGGATTGAAGCGGGTTTGGAGCGTCATCGCCATCACTTCGCCGAACTGCTCCGCACACGAACGGCCGCATGGACGAACGCCAACGCCGAGTTGCGCCGAACCATCGCCAGCAATAAGCGTGCGGAAAAAGAACTGGACGAAACCCAGGCCCTGCTCTTGGCGGCGATCGAGCATTCGCCGACAGGAATTTTGGTTGCCGATGCCTCGGATGGCCGAATCCGCATTGCGAACTCGGTTGCTCGCAAGCTCTATGGCCAAGAAGCGGTGGCGTCGGACAATCTCTTCGACATGCCGGGTGCCAAACCGTGGAAATTGTGCCGTCCCGATGGCGTGCCCTACCAATATGAAGAACTTCCCCTAGTGCGAGCGATTCGCGACGGAGAAGTCACGCGGGATGCTGAAATGGTCATCCGGCATGCTGACGGGAAAGACAGGTGGGTACTGGTCAATGCGGCGCCTGCCCGAAACGACGACGGCAAGATCGTGGCTGGCGTGGCCGTATTTTCCGACATTACCAGTCGCAAACGGGCCGAAGCGGCACTGGAAAAGAGCGAGCATTGTTATCGCTTGCTTGCCGAAAACGCCAACGACATCATCTGGACGTCTGATCTCGACTTGCGGATGACGTTCATTAGTCCCTCGGTTGAATTTATGCGTGGCTTCTCCGTGGAAGAGGCAATGCACCAGGATTTGGAGGCCACGCTTACGCCGGAGTCGACCCTGCGAGCAAGGCATGCCATTGGGCGTGCTATAGAACTCGTCAACGCCGGGTTCGATCCGACCGAAATGCACGAAACGCTGGAGTTGGAGCTCTGCCGCAAAAACGGTTCGACGATCTGGGGTGAGGTGAGGGTTTCGTTCATCTGCGACGAAAACAAACGGCCCATCGGCCTGATGGGCGTTACCCGCAGCATTGAAGACCGAAAACGTAGCGAACAACAACTGCGCAAGGCCATTTTAACGGCCGAGAACGCTACCCAGGCAAAAAGTGAATTTTTGGCCAACATGAGCCACGAAATTCGTACGCCGATGACCGCCATCCTCGGCTTTTCCGATCTCTTGTTGGAAAACATCGGAAAGCCCGATTGTGTCGAAGAAAAAGTCGAAGCGGTGAAAACCATCCAGCGCAACGGCAAGTATCTGCTGGAGATTATCAACGACATCCTTGATCTGTCGAAGATCGAGGCCGGTCGTACCGAAATCGAGCGGGTTTCGTGTTCGCCGATGATGGTCATCGAAGACGTAGTCGATCTGATGCAGGTTCGCGCCCAGGAGAAAAATCTGCGGTTGAGCTGCCAGTTTCGAGGGGTGTTGCCCCGCTTGATTCAGACCGATTCTACCCGGTTGCGGCAGATACTCATCAACACGATCGGCAATGCGGTGAAGTTTACCGAAAAGGGGGATGTCCGCGTCATCGCGCAGTTGCGCAACGATGTGGTGCTTTACCCGGTGCTTGAGGTGCAGGTGATCGATACGGGCATCGGGATGTCGGCCACGCAGCTCGACCGCCTGTTCTCGCCCTTTTCTCAGGCCGACAACTCCACCACGCGCCGCTTCGGAGGTACCGGACTGGGATTGGCCATCTCTCGTCGGCTGGCCAATATGTTGGGCGGCGACATCGTCGTCGAAAGCGAACTCGATCGCGGTAGCACCTTTACAATTACCGTTGCTACCGGTCCGCTGAAGGGGATCGAACTCTACGACCCCTGCGCGAAGGCAACGTCGCACGATTCCGCGACATCCGTAAGTGCGACGGCTTCGCCGGACGACGTCGTCGGGTGTCGGGTTCTCGTTGCCGAAGATGGGATCGACAATCAGCGGTTGATCCGTTGTCTGCTGGAGAAAGCGGGGGCTGAGGTTACGGTGGCCAACAATGGCGAAGAGGCCATCGATGCCGTGGCAGAAGCCGAGGAGGCGGGCCAGCCGTTTCGGGTTATTCTGATGGACATGCAGATGCCTGTGCTCGATGGCTACGGTGCGTCGCATCGTCTTCGGCAGCAGGGCTGCCAAGTGCCGATCGTGGCCCTGACCGCCCATGCCATGAAAGGGGATCGCCAGAAGTGTGTGGCCGCCGGTTGCGATGACTACATCAGCAAACCGATCGACCGCCACGTGCTGCTGGATACCGTTGCAAAGTACGCCCACGATCGTTTGCCCGCCGAGATGTAGTGTGGGGTACTCAGCGCCGTTGCCCCGTTTCGGTCGCCGGTATCCGTTCCGCCGCTGTCCCTGCTGACGGCTGGTTGACGTCAGCCCGGAAGCATGGTAGCGTAGCTCTCTAGCAGATTGATGTCAGTGCCTGCCGCTGATGAAACGATGCGTCGGAAATGTGAAAAGGTGAAGGAGACTGGATGAACTGCTTCAATCACCCAGACAGACCGGCAATCGGATTCTGCAAGTCCTGCTGCAAAGGGCTATGTGTCGACTGCGCGGCATCTCTGCCAAACGGCCTTGCCTGCGTTAACGCGTGTGAAGAGCGAGTCAACCTCATCAACCAGATTATCGACAATAACCGGAAGGTTATCTCGGCAGCCAACGTTCAGGTCCGATCCGCCGGAATGTTCGCTCTCCTTCTGGGTGTCGTGTTCTGTCTCTTCGGTTTTCTCCCACTCCTGATCTCGGGCAACTCCAGCATGCTCTTTTTGGGCATCCCTGGATTGGTCTTCGCCGCCTTTGGCGTCATCCGGTTGATGAAAAAGTTTCAGTACCCGACGGCAAAATGAAACCGGGGGCCAACCGACAAATGTACGGGCTGGCGTACCGCGCACTCACGGCGGTATCAGCCGGCGACCTCCTTCAGGTCGAACGGTGATGATTTCTCTGTTCCTCAGAGGCCCCAGGCCCGCGACAAACCTTTGCCGCATGACTCGATTCTCACCGAAGTCCGAAGGAAGACAAAACAGAGCCGAACAAGCCGAATGCAGGCGATGGCAGATAACCGCGCCGGACCGCGACGTTTGCCGACCTCCTGGCTGACGGTGGCCAAGAAACGGTCTCGTCCGACGAATAGTCTCCTAGCGACGTCCGGACACCGTTTTTGGGGGCAGCTGCCATGTCGAGTCGAGAAGATCTACTCTTGCGGCGAATTCGCGGGCTGCTGGCTTTCTTTATTGCCGCGCTGGTGCTCAGCGGGCTAACGGCCTTTCCACTCCGCTGGGAACTCGATGTGCTGGCGTCGCTGGTCGGGGTATCGACGGACGTTCCGCCCGAGGCGTACTCGGGATTGCAGCACTGGATCGCCCTGGTGCATCAAGGCGTGGTGAACACCTACGCCGCTTACCCCTTCATGGCCTACGGCACCGATTGGCTGGCGTTTGCCCATCTGGTGATCGCTGTAGCCTTTCTCGGGCCGTTGCGCGACCCGGTGCGCAATCGCTGGGTGCTCGAGTTTGGGATGATTGCCTGCGTGATGGTGATCCCCACGGCACTGATTTGCGGCACCATCCGCGGTATTCCGCTCTACTGGCAGTTGATCGACTGCAGCTTCGGAATCTTCGGAATTCTTCCGCTTGGGCTGGCGCGACACTACACGCTTCAACTTGAAGCGGACGAGCATTAAGCACGAAAGACGCGCACAAAAAACCAGGTCTAATTTTCGCCTGATTTTGCGCAGCATCTTCGCCGAATCGTCCCGCGAAAATTAGACCGGTCCCGTTTTTCGTGCGCGGTGCCGTGTTATTCGACGGTCACGCTTTTTGCCAGATTGCGGGGTTTGTCGACGTCGCAGCCGCGGGTTACGGCGATGTGGTAGGCCAGCAGTTGCAGCGGGATGATCGTGACGATCGGCTGCAGGAACTCTTCGACGGCCGGAACGTGGATCACGTCGTCGGCCAGACGTTCGACCTCGGTGTCGCCGTCGTCGACCACGGCGATGACCGGGCCACCTCGGGCTTTGATTTCCTGGATGTTGGCGATCACCTTGTCGTAGACGGGGCCTTGCGGAAGGATGAACACGCTGGGCGTGTTGCCATCGACCAGGGCGATCGGGCCGTGTTTCATTTCGGCCGCCGGGTAGCCCTCGGCGTGGATGTAGCTGATTTCCTTCAACTTCAGGGCACCTTCCAAGGCCGTGGGAAAGTTGAATTGCCGGCCCAAGTAGAGGAAGTTGTTGCAATCGGCGTATTTCTCAGCAATTCGCTTCACTTCCGCGTTGACCTGCAAGGCCTGTTCGACTTTGCCAGGCAGGGCTTCCAGTTCTTCGATGATGCTCATACCGGCGTGAAAACTCAAATGCCTCAGCCGCCCAAAGTAGAGGGCGAGCATCGAGAGAACCGTGCATTGCGAGGTGAAGGCCTTGGTCGAGGCGACCCCGATTTCGGCCCCGGCGCGGAGGTAGACCCCGCCATCGGCCTCTTGGGCGATGGTGCTGCCCACCACGTTGTTGATCGCCAGTACCGGATGCCCCTTGCGCTGCATCTCTCGCAGAGCGGCCAGGGTGTCGGCCGTTTCGCCACTTTGGGTGATGGCGAACACGAGCGTGTTGTTCTCCATCGGTGGGTTTCGGTAGCGCAACTCGCTGCCGTACTGCACTTCAACCGGCAGTCGGGCGAGCGATTCGATTTGATATTCGCCGACCAGTGCCGCGTGCCAACTCGTACCGCAAGCGGTCAGCATGATTCGTTCGATCGCTCGAAGCTGTTGGGGCGTAAGCGTTAGCCCTCCGAACTTGGCCGTGGCGGCGTCGAAGTCTAGCCGTCCTCGCATGGCGTTGCGGATCGTCTCGGGTTGCTCGAAGATCTCCTTGAGCATGTAATGGTCGTAGTCGGCCAAATCGACATCGCCCGACTCGATTTCCAGCTCGTGGATGTCGTGGTGGATGTGGCCGTCGTCTCGGTGAATCACGCGCAGTGAGTCGGCCGTAATCAGGGCCACTTCGTGGTCGGCGAGATAGACGATTTTGTCGGTGAAGCCGACCAGTGGCGAGGCATCGCTGGCGATGAAGTGTTCGCCATGGCCGACGCCGACGATCAAGGGGCTCCCCCGGCGTGCGCCGATGAGCACGTTGGGCCAATCGCGGAAGAGAATCGCCAGGCCATAGGTTCCCTGGAGTTGTGCCAGAGCAGCCTGAACTGCCTCGACCAAGGGCCGGTAGTCGGCGGCCACGACGTCGTCGAACGTCATGCCGGTGGTCGAGAGTTGCTTGGCCAGACAACTGTCGATCAGGTGGGCGATAACTTCGCTGTCGGTCGCCGAGTGAAACTCGTAGCCTTCGGTCTGAAGGCGTTGGCGAATGGCGGTGAAGTTTTCGATCACGCCGTTGTGAACCAGGGCCAAGGTGCCGTCGCCGCCGACATGCGGGTGGGCGTTCTCGTCGGTGGGCCGCCCGTGCGTGGCCCAACGTGTGTGGCCAATGCCGACTCGACCGGGGGCCGGTGTATCGGCCAGCTTGTCTTCGAGGCGTTCGATGCGGCCGGAGGTCTTGGCTACCACGAGGTTTCGGCGTGCGGCGGAAGTAAGCGTGGCTACCCCGGCACTGTCGTAGCCCCGGTATTCCAATCGTCGTAAACCGCCAACGAGAAATTCTGCTGCTTCACGCGACCCGATATAGCCGACGATTCCGCACATGGTCGTACTTTCTGGTGTTCTGGATTGGGAGTTTTTTGGGTGTTTGCGTTTTTTTGAACGGTTGGCCGCCAGTGAGCGCCCTGGAGCCGACTCTCGCGGTTTATTCAAAGCGCGGGGGTGGCAATGGGATCGTTTTTCGATGACCGAGTGAGGGAACACCAATCTTGGCTATTCGAGGCGAAATACCTTTGACTCGCGTCGATCGGTGGGCTCAAGTGTAACAAAGTCCCGAAATCAAGAGAGCGCGAATCTGGCTGTGAATTACCGGTCAGTGCAACGGCGTCGGGATTGCCCCTCAGGTTAGCGGTGCGGATTCGACTGGGGATGGATTAGGGGTATTCGGAAGTTCCGGGGCGAAATGGGCCGGTGGTGGGGTCCGATGGATAGATCCTCGAAAAGGCGTATAATTACCCGGTTTGTGTACTGAAGAATGGTCTCAAACTGGCAAAATCCAGATGCGATTGCACGATAGCCGGTTTGGGACGCGGTTTTGAAAAGGTGGTCGGCGATGCCGATTTTGCGAGAAGAGCCGAGCATTTTTCCCGAATCGTTGCTGGAAGGTCCTTTCGAGGAGCCCTCGCAACGGCAGTGGTGGGTGTTCTATACCAAGGCACGACAAGAAAAGGCAGTTGCCCGCGAGTTGGTGGCCCATCAAGTCCCATTTTATCTGCCTTTGGTAAAAAAGAATACCTATCGGCGTCGCAAGGTTTCCTCGTTTGCCCCGCTCTTTCCTGGCTATGTATTTGTCTGGGGTTCAGAGCAAGAGCGGGTCCGTGTGCTGAAAACCAACCGTATTTCGCGAATTCTGCACGTCGAGGATCAGCAGCAACTGGTTCACGATCTGGGGCAGCTACGGCAACTGATTTCGTCGGATGCCCCTCTGACGGTGGAGAGCCGCTTGGAGGCAGGAGACCGGGTTCGGGTGCGGCACGGCGGGCTGATGGGGGTTGAGGGGGTAGTGCTTCGCCGCCGCGGCGAGACGCGGTTGTTGGTCAGCATCGACTTCCTCCAACAGGGGGCATCAGTCGAAATCGACGACTTTCTCCTGGAGCCGTTGCCCTAGTTGTTGGTCTCTTGGTACCCAACAAAACGACGGGCACAAGCAGCGCACCTCCGACCAACCGGGGCCATCAGGCGGGTGTTGCTGTAGTTGGACAAAAGGCTGCCGTTATTGGTCGCGTCAGCAAACGGGCGTCCATCCTTCTTTGCTTTCACGGCCAGCCATCGTTGGCGGGGCGTCTTCGCCTATTTCTTGGATAAGCAAGTATCCCCGTTGCGGTCGGATGGGCTTGCCACTTCGCCGTTTCGGGGTCGAGCGGCCACCTGTACCAGGCGAGTCTCGAACGCCGCGTTGTCTTGCCCCCCAGAGAGATTGGTTTTGCGTTGACGGGTTGTCGAGCAATGGCAAGGGGGGAGCTGGCCGTTCTTTTGGCGTGTTGAGAGTGGGCCGTGTGTTGAGGGTGGGCAACGCCGAGTTGGCCACTGGTGATTCTTTGATACACCGCAACACGGCAGGTTTGTCGAGCGATTCGTTGTAAGTCCTTTGTGCCAAACAGAAAGGGCGTTTTATTACGCAGTAAGGTCCTCGCTGGCACGACCTTTGCCTTAGGTATCACGGCGACTCGATCAAAGGGTTTGGTTGAACCGGTCGAAGCGGCAGGGACTTTTTCGAAATGGTGATTGTGGAAAGACGTGGGGATTGTTTGGGGAGATGAACCGGAAATCGGTGAAAGGCGGCCCTGCGAGAGATGCCCACTTGTTGACATTTTGCATCCGCCTGTTCAAACTGAGAAAGTGGTTCTGTTGCCTTATCTGCCGACGGTATGGATGGTTAGAGTCTTTTCCTGCAACACGCACACGTTGGTGACCAGCGGGAATGGGCCGTTCATAAGGCGGTGTCTCCGATTCGGTTGCGGTCGTGCCGCATCGGGATCTCGTCAGGTGAACTTGTCTAGACCGGCGGTGTTGGGAGGCGCTGTTTTGAGCCTTCAGCGGATGGTGGCGGCTAGCTGATACCAGGGTCGAGCAGTCCGGGTGCCAGGACCATAGAGCACGTCTTTTCGGAAGTTGATCCGCCCTTTCCTTATTCCTTTTGAACTACGCACATCGTTAGCCAGATCGGATGGGAGAAGCCTTGGGCTGGAGATGCTTTCCCTCCTGTGGAATTCTTCCTTTCACGCCGTAAGCCATCGAGCCGAAATCGCGATCAGAGCCAATAACCATGACGAAACCGGGAATCATCGAAGAACTCAAATCATACGCTCCTCGGCCAGCGGTGATGGCTGCAGGACTCGTGTTAATCGCAGTACTGGTTTTCTGCTACGCGTACGAGATTGGGGATCTGGTACAGATTTGGTGGAGCATGCCCGACTATGGGCATGGATTTTTCGTGCCGGTGTTTTCGCTATTTTTGCTGTGGCATCGTCGCGACATGATGAAAGACTCGGAGGTGTCCGGGGGGCATTGGTGGGGCATCGCCTTTTTTGTGATTTGGGCGTCGATGCGATTGACGTCCGCTCTGACAGCTTACGTGGTGGTGGATCGATTATCGATCATTCCCATGGTTGCAGGCATCACGCTGTTTCTCGGCGGTTGGCGTGCGTTCCGCTGGGCGTGGCCCGCGATTCTCTTCTTAGTCTTCATGATTCCATTACCGGGGTTCGTGGATGAGTTCCTGAGACAGCCCTTGCAGCGAATAGGTACGGTCGTCAGTGTGTATGTGATCCAAACCTTGGGGATTCCGGCTGTTGCTCAAGGCAACGTGATTGTCTTGACGGAAGGTCAGTTGGGAGTTGTCGAGGCTTGCAGTGGTCTACGCATGCTGATGCTGTTTCTGGCCGTTTGCATTGGAGCCGTGTTTGTGTTGCGGATTTCGTGGTGGGAGAAGATCATCGTGGTGGTGAGTGCTTTTCCGATCGCGATCATAGCGAACGTGTTTCGAATTACCTTGACCGCCGTCTTGCACGAACTTGTCAGTTCGGAGTTGGCGGACAAGGTGTTTCACGACATGGCAGGCTTGCTGATGATGCCTGTGGCGCTGTTGTTGCTTTGGGCGGAGTTGGCGTTGTTGTCTCATATCTTCCTGGAGCCGGTAACGAAGAGTTCGTTGAGTGTGTCGCTGGCGGCGGGATTGCGCGAGGCTGAGGGTCTTGGCAAAGAGGAAGATCGCCAAAAAGTGTAATTGACGTTTGGCCGTGGCTTGGAGGTCGCGGATGGTGCATAAGGAGCATGAGGTTCCGATATTCCAATCAGTTCGGTTCTCCAGAAGGAAAACATGTCGAACAACGATTATTCACCGCTGTCTGATCCAAACGTGCGACCGCTGACCATGTCGGTGCCTCAAACGGTGCCCGCAGAGCAGGCGAATGGAAATTGGCTTGGCCCGGCATCTTTTGTGCCGATGTCTCAGCAAGCGTCTCATGATTTTACGGTTTACGCCCATGCGCTGCGGCGTCACTGGGTGGTGGCCGTTGGGCTTGGGGTGTTGCTGGCCGCGCTGATTGGCCCGGCGGTCTGGCTGACGTATGGTGCACGCTACACGGCCAATTCGTATCTTCGCGTGGCAACCCAGGAACCGGTGATGGTGTTCCCCACCGAGCAGGTTCGAGTGCAAACGGAGTTCGAAATCTATAAGGCGACTCAGCAGCAGCTGATCAAGAGCCGTTTCGTTTTGACGGCCGCACTTCGCGATCCGTCGGTCACGAATCTGGCCTGCGTCCAGGCGGAAGAGGATCCCGTGTCGTGGTTAGCGCGCGAGTTGCGTGTGAATTACCCCGGCAAGGCCGAGATCATGGAAGTTGCCCTGACCGGTACGGATCCCAAGGAGGTGACGGCATTAGTCCGCGCGGTTGTCGACGCCTACATGGACGAAGTAGTCGATGTAGAGCGGAACCAACGTCGACAGCAGCTTAGCGAACTGGATCGGGTGTACACGGATAAGGAGACGGAAGTCCGGCAGAAGCGGACCGATTTGCGGCAGTTGGCCGAACAGCTCGGCACGAGTGAAACCGATGTGCTCTCGTTGAAGCAGCAGAATGCCCTGCAGGAGCTGGCGGCTTTTCGTTCCGAGCTGATGAAGACACAATTCCTGCTGATGCGACGCAAGGGTGAGTTGAAGGCCCTGCAGGCAGAACTCGAAGGGATCGACAAGCTTGAGGTCTCCGATATTGAGCTTGCCGCGGCTGCCTACGGTGATCCGGTGGCACGGCGTTTGCTCGATGAGCTTGCGTTCCGACAGCAGGACATGTCCTACACCGAGTACGCGGTGCGCGAGGGGGTTCAGTCGCAGTTTGTGGATCGTATGCGGCGCGAAGTGAGTGTTGTGCAGCAGCAATACGATAGCCGTGCCAATGAATTGCGGGAAGAACTCAAACGACGCCAACGCATGGAGATTGAAAAGTCGTTGCGCGAAGCTGAATTGCAGACCGAACTTTTTGAAGCCGAAGAGGCTCAGCTTGCCGAAGAGGTTCGCGTGAAACGCGAAGAGGCATTCAAGTATGGCGGTTCGTCGATCGATGTGGAAATGATGCGGGCGGAGATCGAGCATCTAGACAATGTGCTTGAGGGTATCGCCAACGAACGCGAAAAGGTCAAGGTGGAACTCCGGTCGGCTTCCCGTGTGCGATTGCTGCAACGGGCGGACGAGCCCGAGGTTTCCGATCGAACCATGCGTGTCGCATTGACCATGCTGACGTTAATGATGGGTTTAGTTCTGCCTGGTGTGTGTATTGCTTTGTGGGATTCTCGGGCGCAGCGAGTCAACTCGGCCCGGGATGTTTCCAACGGGCTCGGCTTGCCGGTGATCGGCAGTGTTCCGGTAATTCCTTCCCACGCCATTCGCCAACTCGGTTCGCCCTCGAAGCGGCACATGAACTGGCACACCCGTTTGACAGAGGCTGCCGATAGCATTGCCGCCCGTTTGTTGCGGAAGGCCCAGTTGGAGCAAACCCGTGTTGTATTGATTACCAGTGCCATGGGTGGCGAGGGCAAGACGACTTTGGCTACTCAGGTGGCAATGAGCCTTGCCCGGAGTGAGCATAGCGCTGTGCTGGTTGATTTCGACCTTCGGCGTCCGGCCTTCGACGAGATCTTTGGTTTGCCGTTGAAGCCCGGCGTCAGCGAGTTCCTCCGTGGAGAAGTCGAATTGGATGATGCTGTTCAAAAGACCATCACCGACGACTTGTCCGTGATGACCGCCGGTCGCTGGGATCGTCAGGCGTTGACTGCCCTGGCCAACGGTGCGGCGGGCGACTTGTTCGAGAAACTCCGAGAACGATTCGATTTCGTGCTGGTGGATGCTAGCCCGATCTTGCCGGTGGCCGATACCCGATTCGTCAGTCAACACGTGGATGCGGTGGTGCTGTCGGTGTTACGCGATGTGAGCCAAGCACCGCGTATTTCGGCCGCATGCGAAATCCTCCGCGGCTTTGGGGTTCGAGTGATCGAAGCGGTGGTAACTGGTCCGAGCGACAGCGGTCGCTACAAGGATTTGGGGTACGAGCCGCGGCTTCCAGCATAAGCTGAAGCTGGTTGCCTGCCGTCTCACTTTTGGATAGTCCCATCGGCTGCACCGTCTGTTATGATCGTCGACACCATCACCATTTTTCTGATCGCTTGCGTGACAAGCTTGTTGTTGACGGTGTCGATGCGTGAAATGGCTCGTCGGATTGGGTTGACGGATCAGCCCGATGGACACCGCAAACTCCATCGGATTGCAATGCCCTTAGGTGGTGGCGTGGCTGTTTTTTTGGCTACTGCCGGGGTGGTTGCGGGCTTGATGGTCTTTCACTCGACCTTTTATGATCCGCTTTGGAACGCGTGGCAGAATCCGGTGGCGCTGTTTGTTGCCGGCGTGGTTATTGTTGTCGTGGGGCTGATTGATGATCGGGTGGGGCTGTCGGGACGGCAGAAACTGTTGGGGCAGGTGTTGGCGGCTTCCGTGTTGATGGCCAGCGGCCTGATTATTCGGAAAGTCAGCATTTTTGGGCTGCCCATCGATTTGGGGTATTTCGGTATTCTGTTTACGTTGTTTTGGCTGTTGGGTGCCGTTAATGCTTTGAACCTGCTCGATGGAATCGACGGCCTTGCTACGACGGTCGGCATTATTCTGGTTTCGACGATCGCTGCCATGGCAGTCAGGGTTGGACGTTACGAGGTGGCGATTGTCGGCGTGGTATTTGCTGGCAGTTTGGTGGGATTTATTCGCTTCAACTTTCCGCCAGCGTCGATTTTTCTCGGCGACACGGGCAGCATGTTGATCGGGCTTGTCGTGGGAGCGATGGCGATCCAGGGCAGCCTTAAGGGGCCGGGAACCGTGTTGCTGGCGGCTCCGTTGGCAATTTGGGCAATACCCATCTTCGATTCAGCCGCCGCCATTATTCGCCGCAAACTCACGGGGCGTAGTATCTATAGTACAGACCGAGGGCATCTTCATCATCGCCTACTCGAACTACTCGGTAGCAACAAGCGAGTTCTTGCTCTCGTGGCCACGTGTTGCGCACTCACTTCGTTCAGCGCACTGTTAAGCGTGTTTCTTGTAAACGACCTGATTGCGTTGCTGGCGTGCAGTGCCGTCTTGGTGATTTTTATCGTCAGCGGCGTATTCGGACGCGCAGAGGTTCTTTTGCTCGGCAGTCGTATCCGCCGCATGGGGCGATCGCTGGTTGGCCCGATGTCCGTGGGTAATCCGCGTGGGCGCGCAACAACCATTCAACTGCAGGGATCACAGCAGTGGAACGAACTATGGGACGATTTTGCTGCAGAGGCATGCCAGTTGTCGCTGTCATCTATGCGATTGGACCTTAATCTGCCCATCGTCCACGAGGGATTTCACGGCTTTTGGGAGCGACCGGCACCAAGCAAGGCCGGTTGCTCGTGGCGAGTTGAATTGCCTTTGTTACACAACGGCAATTCTGTGGGGCGTCTCGTCGTCGTAGGCGATGTCGAAGGCGATGGAGTCTGTTTGGATGTTCAGCGTCTCATGGAACTTGTCGCGGGATTGGAGACCGAGATCGTTATGCGTACGGATGCTCTGCTGGCAACGCGGGAAGAAGCCGCTCGCGGAACCGCCATCGACGGCGATAGCCTTCATGTAACAGCCGATACGGATGCAGCTTCGGAGTCAGCGCCCCTTCGGCAATCACCCAGTTGACCAAATTGTAGGCAGAAAAAATACAAAGCAGGTTGAAGCAATGAACAGTGTTGTACGTATCGTGCTAATTGGGGTCTTCGCTATTGTGGTGTTTTCTGGGGTGGTAATGCTTCGCCACGGCATGAATCCACAGAATGTGCAGATGCCAGACCGGAGTTTCGAAGAATTGCCAATGCAATTTGCTGAATGGCAGGGCGAGCCAACCGAGTTAGATCCCAAGATTTTTGATTTCATCGGGGCCGAAGTCGTAGTTAATCGCAACTACGAAAACGTGCAGGGCAAACAGGTGTCGGTGCATACGGCCGTGTTTACAAACTATGGTTCCGGAGCATTCCATAATCCGGCCAACTGTTACCGAAGCAGCGGCTGGTTGCTGTTAGATAATTCCACCCTTGACCTGCAGCTCGCCGACGGCTCAACGGCCACCGTAAGCCTGATGACCTGGAGTCGCAGTGGTGAACGCGTGATGGTTGTCTACTGGTATCAGTTGGGCGAACACACGATTCTTTCACGGCTCGACTTGGGAAAAGCACGTGTTGCGTTGCGAGGAAGCGAGGTATGGCCGCCTTTGGTTAAGGTGCTCATGCAGACGTCAGCCAATGACCCTGAGGCTGCTCGGTTACGGTTGAAAACATTGGCCGAGGACATCTACAACTGGATTAATGAGAAGAGACTGCCTGCTAATTCTGAAGTAGTAGCCGGGGAAGCCTGAGTATCGTCTCTTAAAACCGCGGCCTCTGGCCGTGGCGGAATGAGATACGATCAATCTTTGACGCGACGGCAAAAAACCAGCCTTGCGATCGTCCCAACTGGCTACGTGGCCGAAATTTGTTCTTGGGGCGAACCGGTGGCCGGCGCGCAGTTAGAACTCGTAAGAGTTTTATTTCCTGAAATCCGGTTTTGCGGTATAAGGGATCCTTCGTTTTTCAATGGATTGAGGTGGAGGACAAGTTATGCAGGATGTGGATCGTTGGGAAGAGCAGGCGCGTTTGGTGTTTACGCGGTTGAACGAGCAGCAGCGACGATGGGTCGCTGGGCTATTGTCCAAGGCGGCGGGATGGGGTGGCGATACCGAGATCGCGCAGGTCACCGGCTTGGATCCCAAGACGATCAAGCGAGGTCGTGACGAACTGGATGATGGTTTGGAGGATTGTCCGAGGGACCGCATCCGTCGCGAAGGCGCGGGGCGGCCTCCTGTCGAAAAAAAGTTCCTGGCATCGAAGACCGCCTGAAAGCATTGGTCCGCGAGCATGTCGGTGGCGACCCAACGGGAAGACGGAAATACGTGCGTTGTAGTTTGCGCTCGCTGGCAACCCGGGTGAAAACCCTCTCGCATACGACGATCGGCCGGTTGTTGCGAAAACTCGGCTATTCGCTTCGTGCCAACGTGAAACGACTGTCGGGGCCTCCGCACCCCGATCGTGACAAGCAGTTTCGATATATCCAACGGCAGAAGCGGCGCTTCTCGAGAGAAGGCTTGGCGGCAATCAGTGTCGACACCAAAAACACCGAATTGATCGGCAATTTCAAGAACGAAGGAAGACTGTGGCGGCGGCTGCCGGACGAAGTCTCCATGTACGACTTTCCGGGCGATGCCGAATGCCGAGCAATTCCGTACGGCATTTACGACCTGACTCGCAAGCAAGGACACGTCTGCGTTGGGACGTCGGCCGACACGTCGCAATTCGCCGTGCGTTCCATTCGAAGCTGGTGGAAGCGATCGGGACGAAAACAGTACCCCGACGCAACCGAACTGTTGATCACGGCCGACAGTGGAGGAAGCAACGGGCATCGTCCGCGACTCTGGAAACGGGAACTGCAACGATGGGCCGACGAAGAGGGCCTCACGATAACGGTTTGTCATTACCCTCGCGGAGCTTCCAAATGGAACGATATTGAACATCGGCTCTTCGGCCCCATTTCCAACAACTGGGCAGGGCAACCGCTCAGAAGCCTTAACCTGATGCTCGGCGCGATCCGCGGGACAACGAACGACGGTGGCCTCCGTGTTACCGCAGAATTCGATCATCGTCAGTATCCGAAGAAACTCAAAGTAAAGGACCGAGAGATGAAAACGCTAAGCCTACACCGACATACAACTTGCCCCGATTGGAACTACTCGATCAAGCCACGCCCAGATTTCCGGAAGTAATTTCGTTACGAGTTCTTAGTGCGGTTCCACAGGCGGTCTAGCGCCCTCTGGGGGGGGGCAATCTAGGGAGCAACTCAAGGAGGTGTTCCCGATGAAGGCATACGATGCTGGTTTCCGCGAGGAGGTACTCGCTGCGTGCGATGCGCATGAAGGCACTCGAGCCGTCGCGTTACGTTTCAAGGTCTCCGAATCATGGGTGCGACGGATTAAGCAGCAACGTCGCGAGACGGGACAAGTCGCACCCAAAAAGGCGGCCCCACGCAAGCCCAAGTGGCATGCGTGGGCGGATTGGTTACTGGCAAAGCTTGCCGCCCAACCCGACATTTATCTCCGTGAGTTGCAGGTCCAACTGAAGGAAGAACGAGGGGAAGACGCTTGCCTGATGACGATCTGTATCGCCTGTCGCGAGTTGGGGCAGTCTCGAAAAAAAAGACGCTGATCGCCAGTGAGCAGGACCGCCCCGACGTTTCCCAGCAACGAGCCGAGTGGCGGGCTTCGCAGAAACAAATCGACCCTGACAAGGTTGTTTTCCTCGACGAAACGTGGGCGAAAACCAATATGACACGTCGCTACGGCCGTGCTCCGGTCGGCACGCGATTGGAGGAGAAGACCCCTTGCGGCCGCTGGGAGACAACGACTTTTCTCGGAGCGCTGCGTGCCGAAGGATTCATTGCTCCGTTGACCGTCGACGGGGCAATCAACGGCTCCCTGTTTCTCGCCTGGGTAAAACAACATTTGGCTCCCGTCCTCCAACCGGGCGACGTCGTCGTGATGGATAATCTCTCCAGTCACAAAGTTGCCGGCGTCCGCGAAGCGATCGAGGCGGCCGGTGCCGAACTACGCTACTTGCCACCGTATTCGCCGGACCTCAATCCCATCGAGTTGGCGTTCGCCAAACTGAAGAAACTACTTCGCGATGGCGCAGAACGGACCGTCGACAAACTCTGGGAACTCTGCGGACGCATCCTCGACACCTTCACGGAAACCGAGTGCCGCAACTACTTCAAATACTGCGGATACCGCCACACCTGAAATGGAACCGCACTAGTACGTCATCCAGCAAGTTTCTTCCGGTATAGTTCCGGGAACACTCGGCGGGCGTCGTTGTTATTGAAGGTCCAGTCGATTATGGCTTTGCGGCGATTTCGGTCGCGGGCCCAAGTCGCCGCATGACGTTGAACTTCTTCGATTGTAGGAATCCGTCGCCCGAGGCATTGCTTGGTCAACACGGAGATTTCAATTTCTGCCATGTTCAGCCAACTGGCGTGCTTGGGTGTGTAGTGCCATACGATGCGTCGCAGAGATTGCTTCGCTTTCGTGGCGTCAAACGTTTCGATGAGGGACTTTTCGTTGTGCGTGTTGAGGTTGTCGAGAACCAAATGAATCCGACGAGCCTTGGGATAACGCTGAAGCAGATCACGCACGAATCGTGCGAAATCGGCCCGTTTGCGATGACGCCGAGCCTGGACGAAGCGTTTGCCATCTTTCGGCTCAACGGCGACAAAGATACTGCACGTGCCGCAACGACGATACTCGTAGTCCTGCTTAGCCGCCTTGCCTGGTACGGCAGGCTTGAAGGGACACGTATCGTCCAGGAGTTGATACGGCTGCTCGTCCATGCAAATCAACGGTTCTCTCGGGTTGAACGCCTTTTCATACTGGTCGAGGACGTCCTCCATTCTGTCGCGAAACTCTTCGGTGAGTCTCGGAATGCACCATGTTTTTTTCGCCATGGCTTCATGTCGTGCTCTTTCAGCCACAACGCAACCTCGCTCTTGCTGATCGAATCGACGAAGCCTCGTTTCACGGCGTGCACGCAGAGTAGTTCCAGCGTCCAGCGGACGCGGCCCTCCGGCGGATCGCTGCAAGCCAACGCCACGACTTGCTGCTTCTGCCGTGGCGTAAACGTGGGCGGAGCACCGGATCGAGGGGCGTCGTACAACGCTTCCTCTAAACTCCCGGTACAGAACCGTTTACGCATACTGCGAACAGTTCGATCCGTGCAACCAACGTGTTCGGCAATCTCCTCATCCGTGAATCCTTCATCTGATTTCAGCAGAATCAAGGCACGCCGAACCACACGCACGGATCGCGTGCCGGTATGCACCAACTCCTGCAAATGCTGTCGGGCCTCGTCCTTGAGGCGTACAATGTGTTCCTTCATGCCGGTGCTTATACCACCGGAAACAATTTCATGGAAGGCGTACTAGTGTGAATGTTGCGGCTCACCAGTCGTCGTATTCGACCTGTGGGCAATTTAGGTAAGCGTCTTGCGTGGCAGTTCGCCTCCCTTCTCTCATGTGGCTCCAAGGAACGCTGCAACTCGATGGATATTCAATCCCAACGCGCGGAGGAACACCGCGTAGCTAACGGCCGCCATCCCTCGGACCCGTAATTTGGCCAGTCCCATCTGGTGTTTCAGTCGAGACATCGTGGCCTCGACCCCCGCTCGCCACCGGTAACGATCTTGGAAACGGTCGGTTCGCTCTCGGAGGCGGCGCGTTCGCGTTTGCACTCGCTCGCGTGTGTACTGCCACCGAGATTTTTCGGTTGTTCTTGCGGTCGAATATGCCGGACACTGAGAACGTACCGTGCAACGATCACATGGAGCCGGATCGAAAGGCACTTCAAATCTCGTGGGGCCAGCGCTGGTGGTAATTGGCGAATGCCCTTGGGGACACTTGATGACAAGTCCCTCCTCGTCCAACTCAAACTGCTCCAACGTCAAACGTCCCTGCTTCGATCCCTTCGGCGGAGACGCAGGCGAGATCAGTTCAACTCCCTGCTTGGTAGCGGTTCGGATGTTGCCCTCGGAACCATAATGGGTATCGCGCAACATGCTCTCCGGCATCACCTCGCGACCGCCCGGATCCTCCAAGGCCGGTTCCAGAGCTTGCCAGTCCTGTTTCGTCATGTTGTGAACCGCCACATGGGTGATCAAGTCGGGTTTTGACGGGAGGCGATCTTCGCTCTCGTTCTCTTCCTCTTCTTCGTACGTTTCTGCGATCTGGGCCATGTAGCCCTGGCCACGATGGGCATTGTAACTGGCATCAGGATCGGCTGGATTCTGCACGCTTTGGCAAGGAACATCTGCAGGTTCTTTGATCTGGACTTCACCTTGGTCCACCGTGTCAGTAACCACCTGACACTGCTCTTCGAGAATACGAACCAGAAGGCGATAGCTGGCCAGTTCAGCAGCCGGAGTCGCTCGAAAGGCTGAAGTGGTCTGGGTTGTCAAGGCGCTGGATTGGGTTGTTTAAGGTGGAATCTGGTTTCTGAAAGGGGGGCGTTTGTGGAGCGGAGTGAGCGCAGCGAACGGAGCGGAACAAACGCCCCCCTTTCGCGCATCTCACGGCTCCCCCTAGACGACCGATTGATACACGTCCCACGGCGTGCGTCGGCCGAGGCCCTGGTGGCGACGCTCGTGGTTGTAAAACTCGAAGTATCTCCGCAACGCATGACGGCACTCTCCCACGCTCGCATACTCCTTCAGGTAGATTTCCTCGTACTTCACGCTTCGCCAAAGCCGTTCGACCATGATGTTGTCGAAGCATCGGCCGCGGCCGTCCATGCTGATCCGAATACCCGATTCCTGCAGGCGGCCCGTGAACTGATGACTGGTGTACTGACAGCCCTGGTCCGTGTTGAAGATCTCCGGCTGGCACTGCTGCAAGGCACGGTCAAGAGCCGTGACACAGAACTCCGTGTCGAGCGTGATCGAGAGGTCCCAACTCAGCACGAACCGGCTGTGCCAGTCCATCACCGCCGTCAGGTAAACGAATCCTCCTGGCAGCCGAATGTACGTGATGTCGCTGCACCATACCTGATTCGGCCGGACGATCTCCAGGCCGCGCAGCAGGTACGGATACTTCTCATGTTCCTTGTTTTCCAGGCTCAAACGCTTCTTCGGGTAAATTGCTTGAAGGCCCAATTGCCGCATCAGCCGCCAGACGCGGTCGCGAGACGCCGTCTCGCCTTGTTCCTGAAGGCAGTCCCGCATCCGCCGCGAGCCGCGAAACGGACGACGCGTGTACTCTTCATCGATCATCCGCATCTGCCGAAGATCACGTTCGCTCGGCGGCTGCGCCGTGTAGTAGTAACTCGATCGCGAAAGCCCCAGGAGTTGGCACTGCCTGGTAACCGAAAGCTCCTGGCTGCCCGGCTCGACCATATCGCGCTTTCGGTCACAGCTCGCCAGCTTTTTTTTCAACCAGTCCAACTCGAACTGAAGTTGGCCGATTTGCTGGTAGAGCTTTGCCTCGTGCTCCTCGTCCTCTTTTTCCCGCCGCTTTCGACCGCCGGAAAGACTCTCGGTCATGCCTTCGATCGCCTGCTTCTTCCAGGCAGCCACCTGATTCGCATGCACCTCGAACCGGCCCGCCAACTCGGCAAGCGTCCCCTCGCCGCGGATCGCCGCCAAAGCAACCTTCGCCTTGAACGCTGGCGTAAACTTCCGTCGCTGCTTCGCCATGAATTCGTCTCCTACAGCCCGTATCGGACCGTATACGAATCCACCTTATTGGCGCGCCCAGTTCTTCCAGACCATTATACTACCGATCTTTTCGTCGAAGCCCGGCACGCGACGCTGGTGCTTGCCGATCAGTTGCGGCTCGAACGTGCCGTCGCGGTCCCGAGGCGTGGCGATCGTCAGCTCGCCCGTTTCGCTGCAGACCGTCTTTTTCGATCGGCCGTTGCGGTGATTGGGAGCCTGCTTCGGCCTCGTGGCCGGAGCGTTCTCGGCTGACGACGGATCGTTCGGGAGCGTCGTTTCCGCAGCCGATTCCTCGGTCGGACCTGCTGCCGGCCGGCGCCCCAGGTGGACGTCCATCTCGGTATTGAGCATCCGCTCGATCGCCGACTTCATCATCAGCCGCATCAGGCCGTTGAGGTCCTCGATCGTTCGGGCCTCGCCCGCCATCTCGCTTGCTAGCTGTTCCGCCCGTGCCTGCAAAGAAGCGTCCATGCGTGTGTCTCCTATCCAGAAAAAGGTTGTCAAAAACTACCCGTTTCTGCTAGCTGACACAATATTTCTTACAGGGCCCCCAGGCGTACTTCCCATCGACGTATTCGTTAAGTGCGTCGCCGGTTTTCTACGACGAGGTTCAACGGCCCATTGCCAACCATGTACCTCGGCTATTTTACGGTACATGGCTACCAGTTGAGCCGCGTCATTACGCCACGCAAACGTCGTACTGGCTGCTTTTTGTCCGCCAGTAGCGTAGCGCTGGCAGCCTTCGGAATCCCCTGCGAGGCGGATAATTGTCTGGGCGAAGTCGTGGGAATCATTGGCCCGAAACACGGCCCCGGCTTCGGCTTCTTCGACAATCCGCTTCAAGGGCCGACAATCACTGACTACCACTGGTCGGCAGCAGAGCATGTACTGAAACAGCTTATGCGGCACAGTGGTCTGCGTATGTTCAAAATCGTTGTGCGGTACTAGGCATACGTCGCTGATCAGGTTCAGTTGCATGCAACGTTCAAACGGTGTCCAGCCGAGAATTTGTACATGGCCGTCAATTCCATATTGGGCTACCATCTTGTCCAGCACCTGACGATTCTTTTCATTCGCCCCAACGATTAGCAGAAGAAAATGAGGAACTTTCCGGACAATTTCTGGGACTGCCCGGAGCACGGTGTCAATACCACGGTGCGGCCCTAAACCACCAACGTACGAGGCTATCCAACGCCCGCGGTACTGTTCAGCTAACACAGGATCGGGCTTTGGTATGTCCATCGTAGTCTCATCTTCTGTATTAGATACGATCACGAACTTTTCCGATGGAAAACCGACTGCGATAAACCGGTCGGCTGCTTCAGGTACCACTAGGAGAACTTTTTCACATCGCTGGACAGCGCATGCCTCGTGTCGTTTCAGGAGAGGCACGTTGTACTTGCAGCTCATCAAAAGACGACGCCACCAAGGTTGATCAGCACGCCAACTCTCGAAGGCCGCAGGCATGTTCTCGTGAAAATCGGCCACCACGGGCAGGCCGAAGCGATGGGCCGCAGCCAGCGTTGTTGGCACCAAATTCAAGTCATGTACATGGAGCACATCCGGCTGTCGCTGTTCAATGAACTGCTCGATGGCTGCCTGCCATGGCGAAAATCGTAGTCGCCACCATTGCCAAAGTCCGCCAACGCCCGATGGATTTGCGAAGCGACGACGAACAACGGTGACTCCCGGCTGGAGTTGTTCCTCCTCCGCTTCATCGTCGATCAAACGACAGAAAATCGAAATATCGACGCCAGCCTCGGCCAGAGCACGCGTCTCTTTCTCGATGCGGATATCGGGCGGAAACCGCTGGCCACTGAGGTTGAGATGAATCATTCCGATGTGCATTGGCATCAGACCTCCTAAAATGAACATAACCTCTATTGTTGTGATGTTTCTTCAAGACTCTGCAGATATTCAACCAACGCTCGAAACATCCAGGCCTGCCCCCATCGCATATATGCCATCCGATCGATGTGTCCGCGACGATTTACCTCGTACCCCCAACTTCCATCGGAGTTCTGCATGTGCCCGAGCGACCATGTTGTCACACGTTGCATGTGGCTGAACACCTGCGGATATTCGCTCAAAACCGTCGCCAAGCAAAGGACCGCCTCCGCGCAACCATGGATATTTACAGTTGGGTGATCGAAATCGAAGGGCAAACGTGTGGGCATACCATCGTCACGCAAATAGGCTTTCAAAAAGAAGTCGAGATAGTGACTGGCCGCTTGTTGGAATCGTGGTTCTGCGGTCAACTTCCACAAATTCCAGAGCGAGCGGATTTCAAACCCGCTATGGTAAATGTCCCGATGGTTTTTTTCTCGTGGCCAGTCTCTTCCCCAGTAGAAGAGTGAACCGTCGTCATTTTGTTCGTGTAGGGCATATTCGGCCGCATGAAGCCCTAATTCTTGCCATCGTGCATTATCGACCGCACCACCGATACGAACGAGAAACTCCGCGGCCATCAGGTTGGCATTATGAACCAAGTAGTCGTCAATTGGCGTGTAGCTGAAGCAAATACGATCGGTGGCGAACCGCCGCACATTTAGGTCGTGGCAGATGAACTCGCAGATACCACGACATTGATCAAGGTACTGTTCATCGGATGTTTGCTGGAAAAGATTCCAGAAACCGTTTCCGCAAGTGGTCGTGACGACGACTGATGGCGTTCCTTTGGGGATGAATTCAACGGATCGCCAGTCGAAGGGATATCCCCAGCAGGGCCCATGATAGCCGGGCTCCACTGTTTCAAGCAGTGATTCAGCGCACTGCAATGCGTACTGCAACCAGGGCAATTCCTCATCCATAGCCGACAAGCGTGCGTAACTGGACAAGAATAACCCAACGGCTTTCGCATTCCATTTTGGCTTCACTTGGAGAACCCGAAGACTCGTCGGCGCATAGCGAAACGTGAGTGGTTCAATCACGCGTCGCAGTGGGTATCCCAGTAACCACGGCAAGCGGTCGGCCAAACGGCAAAGCACCGTGTCTCGACAATCGTATGGGTCAAAACCTATCCATACACGCTGCCGAGCCCATCTGTCTAACGCAACAATCGCCTCCCAAACCCTTTTCGGCAGATCCTCGCCAGCAACCCGTCTCGGACCTTTCGGTTCAGCCGTCACGCGACACTGCATCGGTCATCTCAATTAGCGAAAGGATTTAAGATTTCTATTCTGGTTACCGAGCCGCGGCCGATCATCCTCTGGTTTGAAACACAGAGGAGAGTTACATATCGCGAGTCATTTTTTCTACCGGAGATTCACAGATAACAGGAGCTGTTTTCATGCGTAAATGTTCGGTGAACCTTCGCATGAGACGGACTTTAAGTCTCGCAAGCTTTTCATGCCACCGACAACTTCCAAGGGCACACAATTCTCAGAAGCGAACAACCAGGAGCACAAGAAAAGAGAACTACACACTATCCAACGGAATTGACCCGAACTCCGCAAGCCGCGAACTCACACAACGTCTTATGCTGCTGTATACACTGTACTAGCTGTTACTCTCCCGTCGTCGACATATCCTTTGGCAATGTTGTAGCATGAAACATCCGGTAGAACCCCACCACCAGAACAAACCAGACCGTCATCAGCAAGATAGTTGCAGTCACCGCGCCGGTGACACCGTAGTACTCGATCAGGAGCGGATAGATCGCCAATGCCACAGGACCGGCAATAAACGATGTGTACTTGAATCGTGCATCCCCCCAACCGCTAATAGCCGTTATGAACGGTCGGTATCCACTATGAATGGCCTCGGCCAACACTAATCCCGGTATGAGCCGACTGACCGGCAAAAAGGCAGGACCATAGACAATGTCAATTACAAGCTTCTGAATGGCGAGAATTCCCGCCGCAGAGATGCCAATACAAAATAAATTAGCCCAAAAAAACTTCCGCGGCACCCGTCCCAATCTAGCAATGAGGCGGAAACGAGCCTGGAACAACGCGGTAGATAACAAGCCAGTTTGCATCGCGATGGTCTGCGCCAAAACGTAGTAACCATACTCGCTTGGGCCGGCCATCACTGGCAACAACAATATCATGAATTGAGTAGCGCCCTGGTCGCAGAGTTGGGCAAAGTATTGATGGATTCCATACGACTTCCAAAGACTCCCCAGGGCCGTTAGATGCCCACGCAAATTGCTGAAAACCGGCCGCAACACGACCAAGACTACAGGAATGACAGCAAGTATTGCCAAATGGCGGCACACCGCCAGCAACGACAGCGTGGGGCTCGTCATGTGGACGACCGCCCCTCCCAATATCAACCACCCAATAGTACCCACCAGTTGACACTGAACAAGTAGAGAAGTACGTCCATAAGCTGGCACGAGCAAAGGAACCATTTGAGCCAGCGGCAAGAGAACCATCATTGGCACAATCCACATCGCCGCCGAAGCGATTTCCGGTCCATAGAAGTAACGAATAACGAGTGTGCCAGGTATCAGTGCGATTGTTAAGACGGCACCTCGAAGAATCGCAATAAGAAAAATGGCCCCGGTGGCCTCTTGCCTCTGAAGCTCCTTTTCCGTTCGTACAATATGGAGTCGCGAGGCTACGAGGAAACCAAACCGCGTCAGCAATGCCGGAAGAACCAGCACCCCCTCCAAAGTGGCGAGTTGGCCAAAAACCTCGGGGCCAATGGGACGCGCAATCACCCTACCAATCACTAGCCGTAGCAAGAGGTTCAGGACTGTAGCCGTAGCTACGGCCAAAGTAGCAAACGAGGTCGCCGAGAACAGCACGCTGAACACGCGTCCCCAATATCCGGCCGACTTGTCCCAAGCGGGCCACCAATAAGATTGAGAAGATGTTTCGCTCAAGAATGACCCCCAAGAGAACCTAGCTTGTCAGGCAGGCCGTCACACAATTGACCACCCACGCTGCCTGCTCATCGCTCAGTTCCGGATAAATCGGCAAGGCCAAGGTTTCCTTGGCTGCCTGTTCGCTTTCTGGGAAGTCGCCTTCCTTGTAGCCCAAGTTGGCAAAGCACTCTTGTAGATGTAACGGCACCGGGTAGTAGACCTCCGTGCCGATCTGCTGCTCTTTGAGGTACATGCGAAGCTCGTCGCGGCGCGGAATGCGAATCACGAACTGGTTGTAGATGTGCCGTCGCTCGGGCGCCACGTACGGCAACTGCACTTGGCCGTCCTCCAACAAGCCAGTTTCGGCGAATAAATGACGGTAGCGATCAGCATTGACCTCTCGGGCAACCGACCAGGCATCGAGGTGTTTGAGTTTGACATTTACCACCGCCGCCTGCAGGGCGTCGAGGCGGAAGTTGCCTCCGATTAAGGCATGGTAGTATTTGGGCTTCGATCCATGCGCGCGGAGCACGCGAAGTCGTTCCGCTCGTTGTTCGTCTTGGGTAACCACCATGCCGCCATCGCCACCGCAGCCGAGGTTCTTCGACGGAAAGAAGCTGAAACAACCATAATCGACCAACGCTCCGGCCCGGCGTCCTTTGTACTCCGCACCAATTGCCTGGGCTGCGTCTTCGATCACGCAGAGGCCATGACGTCGGGCAATCTCCACAATTGGGGTCAATTCGGCACACTGGCCGTAAAGATCGACTGGGATGATCGCCTTCGTTCGTTCGGTAACTGCCGCTTCGATCTTCGTTTCATCAATGTTGTAGGTGTCCGGATGGATATCGACGAACACAGGTGTCGCACCGACGCGGGCAATGGCGCCGGCCGTGGCGAAAAACGTGTAGGGAGTGGTGATCACCTCGTCACCCGGGCCAATCCCCTCGGCCATCAGCGAAATCAACAACGCATCGCTGCCAGAAGAGACGCCGATAGCATGCTTGCACTGACAGTATTCGGCGATCTGCTTTTCACACTCCTGGACCGTCGGCCCAAGAATGAAGTACTGGCTCTCAAAGACCGCCTCAACGGCGGGAAGAATCTCATCCTTGATCGTTGCATATTGGGCCTTAAGGTCCAACAGCGGCACAGCGACGGCTTTGGGCATGGAGACGGTTTTGGGCATGGGACTATCGCATTGGGTGTCGGGTAGGGGGTAAGATGGCGTTTACTACGGTCCCTAAGATGGGATATTGTCGAGAACTTCTGGCGATTTGCTTGTCAGCTCAACGACAGCACCATCCTGAAGGCGGTGCAGATTACCAGAATGGGGGCAACGGGCCAAGTTGTCTTTGTCAAAATGGAGACGTTCGCCAGCCCGACTCATCCATCCGATGGGCTTGGCGGGAACACCGGCTACTAAAGCAAAGGGTGGCACGTCGGAGGTAACCACGGCACCCGCCGCAACGAACGCATACTCCCCCACCGTATGACCGCAGACAATCGTGCAGTTGGCCCCCAGTGTCGCTCCTCGTTTAACCAAAGTTGAGCGGTATTCGCTTTTGCGGATGATTTCGGAACGCGGGTTCATCACGTTGGTGAAAACCATCGACGGTCCGCAGAAGACACCATCTTCCAGAGTGACACCATCGTAAACCGATACATTGTTTTGGATTTTCACTCCGTTGCCGATAACCGAAGTTGACGATATGAGCACGTTCTGTCCTAGGGAACAGTCTTCCCCTAGGGTTGCTCCTTTCATCACGTGTGAGAAGTGCCAAATCTTCGTGCCCTTGCCAATCGAACACGGCATGTCGACCACTGCCGTTTCGTGGGCAAAATACTCGCGAGTTTCGGCTCGTGCTTTGGCCTGTTGCCCCAGCGATACCGTTGGTCGGTGTTCCTCAAGTGACCTCTGGCAAGCATCAAGGACCCGCAGTACACGCAACCCCTCGTGGCCATCGGTTCTTGGTTGCTGTCGCGTGGCAACACACTCAAGAAAATGCTGACACTCACGTTTCAAAGGTTCAGCCGCTTCGAGTTTCACTTCAATTGCGTCGGCCTTGACGGCCTTGGGAGAACGACCAGCCCAATCAACGCGGTGGGGATATAGCAACAGTTTCTTTTCTGCCGTGTCATCGAAAACGGCCATCTTTTCCGAGCCAACGACGACCAGACGTTGCTCTTTAAACGGATGGAGCCAATTCACGAATATATGGGCTGCCACACCACTTTTGAATTTCAGGCTGCTCAGCGTCACATCAACCACCCCCGGCGTAAGATAGCTCTCGCCGCGAGCCTCGACCTCGACCGGCTCTTCCCCTAATAGGTGCAGCAAGACAGAAATGTCATGAGGTGCGAAGCTCCAAAGGATATTCTCCTCCGTACGGATGAGCCCCATGCTCAGCCGGTTGGAATAGCAGTATCGTACCTGGCCCAGCTCCCCCCGAGTCACTAGTTGCTGCAGTTTCACGATAGCTGGGTGGTAAAGCAGGATATGCCCTACCATCAAAATCCGCGCCCGGTGCTCCGCCAGTTCGACCAACTCCTGCCCTTCTTGTGCGGTAAGTGCCAACGGTTTTTCTACAAAAACGTCCTTATCGGCGCGAAGACACTGTTTCACGACATCATAATGGGTGGCAGCCGGAGTAGCTACAGCTACGGCACGGACACCAGAATCACCTAACACATCCAGTAGTTTTTCTGTGAACTCCGGCGGATCCCCGTTGTAGATGAGGGTATCAGGTCGCGACACGTCTTTGTCGCATACGCATTTTAGCGCACCTAGTTCCGAGAAATTCCGCACGAGGTTTTTTCCCCAGTAACCACAGCCGACCACGGCAATACTTCGATCCATGTTAAGTCCTCCTGCAAATAGCATCGAGAGCCTATGGCATACGCGCTGTATTCATAGGTAAGATATAAGCTTCACGCTACCGGCCAATCATTTGTGCCAGCGGGTATTATTTCACAGAATGCCGAGAGAAAGATCGCATTTTGTTTGTGTACCCCCCTGAATCACGTCTTGGCAAGTGGCGAAGCGAGCGGGGCATAATAGGATACCTATACACAAGGTTAGCCAAAAAGTGAAGACGACTTGGTCGGCAGGCAACTTCATCTTGCTCCAGAAGGTAAATCTGAGGTCATCTATGAAGTGGTCTGGGTTGTCAAGGCGCTGGATTGGGTTGTTTAAGGTGGAATCTGGGTTTCTGAAAGGGGGGCGTTTGTGGAGCGGAGCGAACGGAGCGGAACAAACGCCCCCCCTTCGCGCATCTCACGGCTCCCCCTACACGCCCGATTGATACACGTCCCACGGCGTCCGTCGGCCGAGGCCCTGGTGACGACGTTCGTGGTTGTAGAACGCAAAGTAACGCCGCAACGCGTGGCGACAATCCCCAACGCTCGCATACTCCTTCAGGTAGATTTCCTCGTACTTCACGCTTCGCCAAAGCCGTTCGACCATGATGTTGTCGAAGCATCGGCCGCGGCCGTCCATGCTGATCCGAATACCCGATTCCTGCAGGCGGCCCGTGAACTGATGACTGGTGTACTGACAGCCCTGGTCCGTGTTGAAGATCTCCGGCTGGCACTGCTGCAAGGCACGGTCAAGAGCCGTGACACAGAACTCCGTGTCGAGCGTGATCGAGAGGTCCCAACTCAGCACGAACCGGCTGTGCCAGTCCATCACCGCCGTCAGGTAAACGAATCCTCCTGGCAGCCGAATGTACGTGATGTCGCTGCACCATACCTGATTCGGCCGGACGATCTCCAGGCCGCGCAGCAGGTACGGATACTTCTCATGTTCCTTGTTTTCCAGGCTCAAACGCTTCTTCGGGTAAATTGCTTGAAGGCCCAATTGCCGCATCAGCCGCCAGACGCGGTCGCGAGACGCCGTCTCGCCTTGTTCCTGAAGGCAGTCCCGCATCCGCCGCGAGCCGCGAAACGGACGACGCGTGTACTCTTCATCGATCATCCGCATCTGCCGAAGATCACGTTCGCTCGGCGGCTGCGCCGTGTAGTAGTAACTCGATCGCGAAAGCCCCAGGAGTTGGCACTGCCTGGTAACCGAAAGCTCCTGGCTGCCCGGCTCGACCATATCGCGCTTTCGGTCACAGCTCGCCAGCTTTTTTTTCAACCAGTCCAACTCGAACTGAAGTTGGCCGATTTGCTGGTAGAGCTTTGCCTCGTGCTCCTCGTCCTCTTTTTCCCGCCGCTTTCGACCGCCGGAAAGACTCTCGGTCATGCCTTCGATCGCCTGCTTCTTCCAGGCAGCCACCTGATTCGCATGCACCTCGAACCGGCCCGCCAACTCGGCAAGCGTCCCCTCGCCGCGGATCGCCGCCAAAGCAACCTTCGCCTTGAACGCTGGCGTAAACTTCCGTCGCTGCTTCGCCATGAATTCGTCTCCTACAGCCCGTATCGGACCGTATACGAATCCACCTTATTGGCGCGCCCAGTTCTTCCAGACCATTATTATACTACCGACCAGAAACCATGCGTGGGTCGATGTTTGGCAGATAAGGGCGCCCAAGTCAGCTAGTGATCTGTAGAATGGACGCCGTTAAGAAATCTACCCCCGGACCCACCAAGTCCGGTCGTCCGAACAACGGCCCGCTGTTCTGTACCCATCCGATCTAGTTAGCAACGAAACTGCCGCAGATCGGCTCGATGGGGGGCGAGGTTCATGAAGACTCATTCCTTCCGCCACAATAATAAATCAGTTATGGTCCAGAGGTTATGGTTTTAGGAGGGCCCCGTTGGGGGGTATGGGCTCGATAGCGAACTTATTACGGTGCAAGTCGCGATCTCGCTGGTCTTGTTGCACCGTCGTTGAACGGTTGGCCAAAGCCGAATGCCTTGGAACCGGGCAGCCGGGGGGGCTTCTGTTAATTCGATACGCAGGCGTCAATAAGTGCCGGTGAAAATTCTCCTTGGGAGACCGCATGGGGAAGAAAACACTTCTAACTGGACTTTTGCAGATCGCGGTTTCGTCTTGAAGAAGTGGGAGGTTTAGCGATAAATTGAGTGTGTTTGAGGTGGCCATGGCATTTTGGGGTGGTACGAGTCATGCCAGGGATCACTTCGTTTCCAACCGTCGTCACGGCGGCCGTCGGGAAGTTCGGCGACCTGTTTATTTGCGAGCCTGAGCGGCGACATTTTGCCGAGTACCTCACGGGCCTGATGGTTGCCGCGCGAAAAACCGTGCGTGGCATGAACAGCGAGTTCGCCATGACCAGCGATCAGTCCTGCTTCAACCGGTTTCTCACGGCAGTCGACTGGGACGAAGAGAAACTGAACGAGCAGCGACTCGAGTGGCTTCAGAGGGATTCGAGCACGCAATACACGGACCGCGGCGTCATCGCGCTCGACAACGTGCTGATCGACCACGACGGCAAGCTGATCGAAGACGTCGGCTGGCTTTGGGATCACGCCGAGCAGCGAAACAAACTGGCCCATGACTACCTGATTGCGAATTACGTTTGCAGCGGCGGAAAGCATTATCCGCTGGAGTTCCGTCGCTTCCGAAAAAAGACGCAATGCGAGGAAACGGGCGAAGAGTTCTTCAACCACACGAAGCTCTTCTGCCAACTGATCGACTGGGCGTGCGCGCGGGAGATACCCGGCGACTTCACTTTCGATAGCTACTTCACCAACGCCGAGTGCCTCAACCACATCCACGAAAAGAAAGATCGTTTCGACCGCCCGCGAGGTTATGTGGGCGACTTGAAATTCAATCGGAAGATCTGGTGGAAGGGTTACGAGTTGAAAGCCAAAGAGATGGCTGCCGAGATCGAACCGGAAAGCCGCAAATCGTTCCAGCGTGGCCGCAAGCAACAATGGTACTTCACGGCAACGCTCCGTATTCCCAACGTCCACCACAAAGTACGAATTGTCATCATCTGGAATCGAAAACGCGATCGTGCTCCCTGCAAGATCCTGGTCACCAACCGCACGGGCTGGGAAGTCACTCGAATCCTGCTCGTCTATCGCAATCGCTGGACAGGCACGGAGACCTGTCATCGGGACGGCAAGCAAGAGCTTGGCATGGGAGCTTGTCAGCTGCGCAACGGCCAGGGCCAAACACGGCACCTGTACTTGGTCATGCTGGCGTACCCTCTGCTCATGGCCCAACTCAAGCAGAACCGTGCGAAGCAATGGGCTCACTGCAAGCTGATGCCCATCGGCGAAGCCTGTCGCGCAGTAACGCGAGAAACCATGCGCTCGACCCTCGATTGGGCAATCGAGCAAATTACCGAGTATTCGCGAAGTCGCGACCATGTGATGACTCAGCTACGCTTGACCTGACTTTGCAAAAGTTCAGTTTTAAGGATGGCACGCTACCCGGTCGTTCGATTACAATAATCGCCAATTCTATCCGCTTCGCAAGCGGCTTACTTGAGCAAAGGTTTGTAGACATGCGTTTTGTTACTATCGTTGGTGCTCGGCCGCAGTTCATTAAGGCGGCGCCACTAAGTGCTGAATTGCGTCGCAGGCACGAGGAATTTCTCGTACACACTGGCCAGCATTACGACGACAATATGTCAGACGTTTTCTTTCGCGAAATGGGGATACCTGCTCCCGATAAACATTTGGAGGTCGGTTCTGGTTCCCATGGCACCCAGACTGGGGCGATGTTGGAGCGTATCGAAGCCGTTCTTGATGAGCAGCATCCCGATGCGGTGATCGTCTATGGAGACACCAATTCCACGCTTGCTGGTGCCTTGGCTGCTGCAAAATTACAGATCCCTATAGCGCATGTCGAAGCAGGCTTGCGAAGTTTCAATCGTACAATGCCGGAAGAGATTAACCGGGTCGTGACCGATCATCTGGCCGCTTGGTTATTGGTTCCGTCTGATGTGGCTGCCGGTCACCTTGCGGCCGAGGGAATTACGAAGGGTGTTTGGGGTGTCGGTGATATCATGGCGGATTCGGTGCGGCGGTTCAGCCCGCTGGCCGGGCAACGTTCTGATATCTTGCAGCGTGTGGGTGTCGAGGCTGGCAATTACGTGTTGGCTACAGTGCATCGCGCCGAAAACACGGATGACCCGCAACGGCTGGCTGGTATTCTGGCAGGCTTGCGGCAAGTCCCCTATCCCGTTGTGCTTCCCTTGCACCCACGTACACGCGCTGCCATTGTTCGGCACGGCATATTGTTTCATTTCGATGGGGCTCCTTCAGGCTCTCAAGATGCTGTCATTGCCGTTGAGCCGTTGGGGTATCTTGATATGCTTCAATTGCAGCAGCAGGCTGCGATGATTCTTACAGACTCGGGTGGGGTACAGAAAGAAGCGTACTATCTTGGTGTGCCTTGCGTTACGCTTCGTGACGAGACGGAGTGGACTGAAACGGTCGAGGTTGGGTGGAACAGCTTGGTTGGGGCTGACCCGAAATGTTTGTTGGACGCGGTGCAGCGATTTAGAAACGGTGGTCCTGTCCAAAGGCCCTCATTGTATGGCGATGGGCATACCGCGGAGCGGATCTTAGAAGTGCTCAGTGCCGTCAGTTGAGGGTGGCCGAGAGGTCCGTGGCTGGGAGGCGGAACGTCTGGTGATTCTCGTTATTGACGTCTTCTTTGGTCCCGCTAGTGTAGTGCGTCACATAGATGTGACATTATCCAGTGCCGCGCGAGCGCGGCAGACTTTTTCCAAAATCACTTGCCTTTTTGGTCGAGCAACCCTTGTTCTGTAAATTCTGTTGATCTTCTTTTCTTTGGTTAGGAAGAAAGTGGAGCGGCTTTGCCGCGGATTTATTGGCGTTCACGCAGACCAAGGGGGCTCATTGCCGCCCCCTTGGAGCCCCGCTAGCCTTTCTCTGTGTTCCGTTTTCTGGAGGGCTGTTTGGCATCGTCAGGACGCACTGGTCAGCATCGTCAGGTAGACTTTGCCCGTCTCCCAGTCGTCGCTGGTTTCGCTGAGGATGGCGCTGACCAGACGCAACAGCGACGCTTCGTTGGGGAACAGCGTCGCGACGCGAGTCCGACGTTTGATCTCTTGATTGAGCCGTTCGAGGGTGTTGGTGGTGCGCAGGCGGCGCTGATGGGTCGCGGGCAACTCGAAAACCACAAGCCCTTCGGGCACGTTGGTTTCCATCCAAGCCGAAAGATCGGGCGCACGGTCCGCGTATTTCTTCACCAGTTGCGCCAGCAGCCGATCCACCTCGTGGCGGTCCGGCGCATTGAACACGTTTCGCAGATCTTGACTGACTTCCAGACGCATCGAGACCTTCGGCACGTAGTGCAGCGCGTTCTGCATGAGGTGGAACTGGCAGCGTTGCCAGGCGATCCCAGGAAAGCCGGCCTTGCGGGCTTGTTTCAGGCCCGCGTGATCGTCGGAGGCGATCAACTGCACGCCGTGAAGACCTCGATCGATCAGGCTTTTCAAAAAGTCGCGCCAGTGGACTTCCGCTTCGGATAATGAAACACTGACGCCCAGGACGCTTCGCCGGCCGTTGTCGAGCACTCCGATCGCAATCAAGACCGCGCAGTCGCGTACGCTGCCGCCGTGGCGCACTTTCTCGTAGCGGGCATCCAAAATAAGATAGGGCGTTCTTGCCAATGGTCGGTTGCGCCACGCCCCCAGTTCTTCGTCGAGCAGCCCGGCGGCGCGGCTCGCTTGGCTGCTGCTCACGTCCAGGCCGCACAGTTCCTTCGTGATTTCCGCCACCTTTCGGGTGGACACCCCTTGGACATACATCTCGGCCACGGCCAGCTTCAGCGCCCGTTCGCTACGCTCCCCTCGCTCAGCGATTTTCGAGAGGCTATTTCTTGGACCTTGTGATTTGTCGGGCAATGGGCGTCAGCGGAAGCGGAAGTCGAGCTTGAAGTTGTACAGCCAGGGGATGCGAGGATCGATCTTCTCACTCGCCAGTTTGGCGGGGAGGCCCTCATAATGCTGGCGGAGTCGCTCGACATTGGGGGCGTTGTAATAGGTGACGACGATCGTGTCGTCGGCAACCCGGATGTCTCCGTCCAGGCCAGCCAGGAGCGACTTGGCCAAATGGGTCGCGTCCCATTGTGAAAACGGTTCGCCCAGTCGAGCGCGCAACTGGCTCGTGACCGCTTGTGCGATCAGGGCCATCGTCATCTGGCCGTAACGGATGTTGAGGTTCATGGTTCCGCCCCGGTCCCAGCCGAGGGCCTGATAGGCATTGAAGAACTCCTCCACGTGCCAGCGTTTTGGGAAGTCGAGGGTCAACGCATCGACCTCGTCCCGCTCCGAAGTCGAAAGATAGGCGTGGAAGCGGTAATCTTTCGACGTTTCGCCAAGTCGTTGAACGAATTGGTGGAGGTCGGCTCGACTGCGGACCATCTTGTAGGGCAGCGTCGTGGTGGCATAACCGGCCCAGCGCCGGACAAACTGATCGGCGGGGATCGCCCGCAACTTTTTTTGCAGTGAACGTTGATTCTTCATAGGCACCAGCAGATCGAAGTTCGTCTCCTGCTGTACATTCTCGATCAGTTCGGCCGAGAAGTGTTCCATATCGGCCAGCACTAAGGTTTCTCCCGGCGACGGGGCCAAGATGTCGCCTGACAGTTGGAGGAGTTCCTTGGTGGCCTGCGTAGCCGTGCGCGCCGACGTTGCGAGGGTGAAACAAACCGGTTGATGCGTGTCGGGATCCAGCGCAAAGAACGTTTGCACCACCTTCAGTGGTGTCGACTTTTCGTCATCCCGATAGCGACGCATTTGTCGCTTGCTGTAGCTGCGGATGCGATGCGGATCGATTGCCAGCAGTTTGCCCAGATAATCGCCCGAGGCCCGGCGAATGCGTCCCAACGCCACCTGCAATCCTTGGGCCTCGGCCACCGTGTGCACCCCCAGCAGGTTGTGGATGGCCATGTCGCTGGCGACAAAGGGCAGCCCGCATGCCAACTCGAATCCCCTCTGGCTCAGCGCGTGTTGGTGCCGCACGCCCGTGCTGCACAAGGCCGCTTCGTGAACCAATTGTAGGGCCAAACGCGGTTCGACCCGCTCCGCCACGTGGCCACTCCAGCCACCGAGTAGGTCCCAGATCCCCAAACGCAGATGTTCAGGCACCAGGAGCCAAAGGCCGACCAGGTTGCCGGAGATCTTGTCGGCCAGAAGTTGCCGAACCCCGCGCTCGATACTGGCCGGATCGCACGGCTCGCTGCGCGTACGCTTCTTGGTGCGCTGAACCTCGATCTGCAATTCACCCTTCGGCCGACAACGGTAGAGTTTTTTTTTGAAGGCCGAACTCTTCGATCACCCGCTGCACGCTGCGTGTGCTGATCTGCCACCCGCTTTGGCGAAGCTTCTGGGCGATCACTTCGGGCGACGCATCGACATCGAGAAATCGGTGCCGGATCACCTGGCGAACCACCTCGGCGGTACGCCGGTAATGCGTTTTCGGGCCGCGTTTCTGGCTCTGCAGCGCCGAGGCACCTTGCTCGACAAATGCCGCGCGCAACTGGAAGTAGCGTTGCTTGCTGAAGCCGAACTTCTTGGCAGCTTGCAGGGGGCCCAGTCCTTCGCACTCGCCCTCGATCAGCATCGACAACTTGCGTGTGATTTCGTCATCGACGCGCACGGACAGGAGACCGCCTGTCCCGACCAGGGCCTGCTTTTCCGGGTCGAATTGTGCCATGACTGCTTCCTCCCTAATCGCAGCGGGACCGGGGTCGCAACGTCGCGAGCCCTCAGGAGCGAGGATAGCAGAAATGGCCAGGAAAGTCTAATTAAATATGGCAATCATTCTCCTGAGCACGACCGCACATGTGCCGTATTTCAACACGAAATAGTGGAACCGGCGTTTCAACAACGCCATATTTCAATAGACACAAAGAGAGGTGGTGTGGCGAGAGGAACCGACAAAACGGGCAGCCACCCAAGAGATGGGCAAATCAACATGCCCCTGAAAATCGCTGCGTTCCGGGAGCGCGGAGGGGTAGAACTCGACGTCCCGCGTCTGGGGCACCTTCAGATTCAGCCGGCCGAGGCGACTGTTGACCGTCTTGGGCTTGAAGCCGTTGGCATAGCCCCGCCGCGACTCGCTGCGCTGGTAGGGCATCGCCCCCAAGGCGTCGGCACGCTGGAGCTTCATCGCCTCGTTCATCAGGATCTCGATCGCTTCGGCCATTCCGTCGAACCCGTGCTCGCTGAGCAGTTGGAGCAATTCCTCGAAACAGGTAGAATGATCGTCGTGGGCCATGGGGATCTCCTTTCGCATGAGTGAAGTCGTACGAAAAGAAGATCAACATTGGCCCACACTTTTTCAAGCCGGCTTCCCGGAACCAGGTTGCCACGATAGGCTTGATGGCCACTGCCAATTTACAGATGAAAGTTTACACGGCCCGGCCTTGGCTGTCCAAACGAAACCTTGAGGATTGGCGTTGTGATGTGCGACGTACTCGCAAATCGCCTGTTCCAGTTGAGCGACGCTCTTGAATGCGTCGCGACGGATACCACGATCCGTGATGTCGCGGAACCAGCGCTCGATCAGGTTCAGCCACGAACTGCTCGTTGGCGTGAAGTGCATGCCAAAGCGCTGATGCCGCTTCAGCCAGCGTTGCACCTTCGGATGCTTGTGGGTCGCGTAGTTGTCCACGATCAAATGCAAATCCAAATCCGCAGGCGTTTCCCGGTCGATTTTCTTCAAGAACTTCAACCATTCCTGGTGGCGATGCTGCGGCATGCACTCGGCGATGACTTTGCCTTCCGCCACTTCGATGGCCGCAAACAACGTCGTCGTTCCGTTTCGTTTGTAGTCGTGGGGCATGGTGCCCAAGCGGCCCGGATACATCGGCAAGCTCTTCTGCGTGCGATCGAGGGCTTGGATTTGAATCTTTTCGTCACAGGAAAGCACCAAAGCGTGTTCTGGCGGATTCAGATACAGCCCCACCACGTCCAACAGTTTTTCGACGAATCGCGGATCGTTCGAGACTTTGAACGTCTTGATCAAGTGCGGCTTCAACCCGCTGTCGCGCCACACTCGCCGGACCATCGAATCGCTGATGTTCATCGCCTTCGCCAAGGACCGTGTAGACCAATGGGTGGCGTTGGCCGGCTTTTCCTGGGTCGTCCTGCGGATGATTTCGGCGGCCACGGCAACACGACGGGTTGGCTTGCGTCCTCCACGCGGCGCATCCTTTTCGATGCCTTCCAACCGCTTGTCGACGAATCGGTTTCGCCACATGCCGACCGTGCGCCGGGCACATCCAAGATCGGCGGCGATTTCGTCGTTTCGCTTCCCGTCCGCCGCCGCCAAAACGATGCGGGCTCGCTGTACGAGCCGTGCCGGCGTGCTTCGCCCGCGCGACCATTTCAACAACGTCGTTCGTTCCTTAGCCGTCAAGGTTACCGTCTTCGCGACTCGCATGGACATATCCTCCGTGTCCAGAGGACACTACGCAAGTCACCACACATAAGTTCATTCAATTCTGACGCACCACACTGGAGAGTAAGTGTTGCGGTCTGTTGTGCAGCACGACAGAGAATCACTCGAAAGGAGGGCGTAGTTTGTTGCGCGGCGAAGCCGGATTCTTGGCTATTTCTGGCCTTTGGAGGGCGCGGAACGTGCTTCAAGCCGGTTCTTGACGCCCGGAGGCTTCTTTCCTCGCTATTGAGCTTACAAGGTGGCTGTGAGATAGTCGGTTTTCTTGGGGGGCATAATTGGGAGGACCCCGACAACCCATCTGGTTGGGATAAGCGGCAGTTCGGTGATACGCGGAGCCAAACTCGGCTTATTCGCCTGATGTGGGCAGTTGTAGCCCACACGGAAGCGACCTAACATGTATAGTAGATATTTGGGCACCGGACAAAACGTGCCGTTTCTCGATCGAGCGGTTTGCCGTGAGCCTGGATTGGCTCGTGGTTGTAGCCAGAATCCGGTTTTGGATGGCAAGCAAGGGTGTTCCCGCGACGGGTGTCACCCACGAGAACGGAGTGTGCGCTGATCTCGTCAGCATTGCTGGCCGTTGCTATCCTGGGAGTGGCGGTCTCATCTGTGCCGAAACGTTGCGGTCCACTGACCCAACGTTTAAACCTTGTCTGGCATATTCCTTGTGGCATCGCAAGCCGATGCGTAGCAGTGAAAGCAGTGAAGTGGTCGGTGAATGTGGGCCGTTCCCAGACGCTGGCCAGTCCGGCCTGGCGATGTCAACGCGCTCGTGGGCCGAGGAGAGTTCGTCAGTCCCTTGCGAGGTTTCACGGGCTGCGCAATAATGCACATTGGCCAAGTAGTAGAGGTTTCTGAGCCGTCATGGGCAACGGCTCGACACTTCTCTGGAATTAGTTATGGCTGAAGCCTTCGATCCGTATCGTAAATGGTTGGGCATTCCACCCGAGGATCAGCCGCCGCATCACTATCGCCTGCTCGGGATCGAAACTTTCGAGACCGACGCCGACGTGATCGCCAACGCTGTCGATGGCCGGATGTCGCAAGTTAAGAACTACCAAACAGGTAAGTTCTCTGCCTTGTCGCAGAAGATCCTCAACGAGATCGCCGCAGCGCGGGTTTGCCTGCTAAACCCTCAAAAGAAGACAGCGTATGACGAGGCCCTGCGGCAGCGTCTCGAAGGCGGGGATGCCGGCATCGGATCCTCCCGAAATGGGGGGGTGATTGGTGCGGGTGTGCCGCAGTTCGAGGATCCGGCTGCCGCAGTGGCTACCTATGTCTCTCGGCGTGGTAAACCACGTCCAAAATGGCAGCTTCCAGCAGCCCTGATTGGCGTGGGGTTGGTGATCATCGCGTTCTTGATATACCAGATTGCGAATTCCGATACGGCCCCGGTGGCGGTTCATTCGTCGTCGACGGCTGGGCACTCGTCGGATCGGCCTCTGGATGGCATGCCCTCGTCACGCAAACCGCCCGTGGGAGGCGTGCCCGAGGAACCGCCCGCGGCGGACCCCTCGCCCGAATCGCCGGCGATGAAGCCGGTTGAGCCGAATGATACGCCGAAGCCAGAAGACACTTCACAAAAGCCAAGTGGTGACAGTGCGACGGGCGAGGAACAGCCGACCGAGCAGCCCGACCCGGGCCGCACTTTGGCCGACATGGTCGATCCGGGTGATTCCGACGCCGAGGAGCCGGGCGACGGTGTTGGCCCGTCCGAGGAGCCAGCCCCGGCCGGACCCAAGCGGTTGCCGGTGCCTGGGGCGGAAGAGCGAAGAGTGGCCGAAGCGAAGATTCGTGAGATCTTTCAAAACGAGTTCGCCGAAGCCAAGTCGGCCGAGCAACTTCAGGCGTTGGCCGAGTTGCTGCTGAATCAGGCCAGCCAGACCCCCAACGACCCGACAGCCCGATTCACGCTCATGCAGTTGGCCACCCAAGAGTTGATCAAGGCCGATGCGGTGGCCGAGGCGTTGGCCGCCGTCGACGAGATGGCCCGCACGTTCGACATCCGGCCCTTGGGCATCAAGGCCTATTACTTGGATGGATGGTTGAAGGCCGCGGGCCGCGCGTCGGAGGATACGAGCAAAGCGGTTACCCAAACCGCGATGGCTTTGGCGGAAGAGTCGGCCGCAGCCGACGACTACGCAACGGCCGGACGTTTCGTGAAGATCGCCACCGCGGCCGCTCGAAAAACCCGCGACTTGGCAACGATCCGCCAAATCAATCTGCGTCGTCGCGACTTCGAGACAATGGAAACGAAGTACGCCGCCACGAAGGAGGCGCTTGACGTATTGGCCACCGACCCGAACAACGCCGAAGCCAACCTCACGGCTGGCCGCTGGTACTGCTTCGTGAAGGACAACTGGAAGAAGGGCCTGCCGTACCTTGCCCGCTCGTCAGACGCACCGCTGGCCGTACTGGCCAAGCAGGACCTGGCTGTCCCGAAAACGGCTAAGGCCCAAGTTGCGTTGGCCGACGACTGGTGGGATCTGGCTGAGAAGCAGGGCGAAGACGCTAAGAGCCAACTTCAATCTCGGGCAGAAAAATGGTACCGCGAAGCACTGCCAAAGCTGGCTAGCTTGGAGAAGGTTCGGGTGGAGAAGCGACTGGAGGAGCTGGCCGTCGCGGAGGCCGAACCGGTCGCCACCGGCAGTTCAGTTCGCGGGGTGGTGCAGAAGGGTAATGTGGCGTTGGCGAGTAATGGGACGAAGGTTTTGGGAACAGTTGAAAATGCAATTGAGCTTATTGACGGTAAATTGGATCATGATACGAAGCAGGGTTTTGCCGTTGGACCGATGAAGTCACCTTGGATGATTGTATTCGCAAAAACCTACAGGATCCTGGAGCTAAGGCTGTTGCTCTGGAATTTGACTCCGCGCCTTTACAACTATCGGATCGATACGTCAGTTGATGGAAAGCAGTTTGAACCATTAGTTGATCGGAGTGTCGGAGAATGGGGCGGAGGTTGGCAGAGATTTGAGTTTCCGCCGCGTTCAGTTCGCTACATACGTATCTTTCCAATTGAAAAACGAGTACCAGGTTCACCTACGGTAATCGATCGTTTTACCGTTGTGGAACTGCAAGCTTATTGTATTTCACCTGATCCATGATGCCCGACCGTGCTGATTTGATGAGCTTGAAACTGCCGCGAACGACTGCCGGAACACACGTGTGTGCTATCGTTTCACGTCGGTTAAGGTAGTTGTGTGCAGATCGGTGAGAGCGGTATGTCACCCGACAATTTAGAGGAAATTTATGGGCCAAACAGAATTGGATTTCAAACGTTTCTATGTTGCCGAGGAGGCATTGAGATTGCGGTCGGAATGTACGACGAACAATTCCTCCCGATTTCGTCGCACGGCCGCGTACCTTCCAGCAACGTTCGATAGTCTTCTTGATGTGGGGTGTGGGGAAGGGTATTGGCTAGGGTTTCTTGCTCGTAAGTTTGGGACTCGTGTCGATTTGCGAGGGTATGAGTATGCCGACAACCGTGCGGAGGCGACAAGGCAACGTTTTCCACATCTTGATGTTCGAGTTGGGAGTGTATTCGATATACCGGAAGATGATAATGCGTTTGATGTCGTAACATGTTTGGAAGTCCTGGAGCATCTTCCTGATTGGAGAGCAGGTGTGAGTGAATTGCTTCGTGTTGCTCGGAAGGAAGTGTTATTGACGATACCCTACCGAGAGACTTTGCGACAAGTTCTGTGTATCCACTGCAATAAGCTAACGCCACCCGATGGGCATTTGCACAGTTTTTCCGAAGAGACATTTGCGTTTTTGCGTTCTAGTTACAGCGTGACATTCGGCCATTTGATTGGCGGCGATGCGGGGTTACTCCGGAATACGTACGCACGGTTACGGCGACGATACCGATGGCTTCTAGTAAGAATACGGTTAAACGGCTGATTTGTGCCGAGAAGGCTTCGTGGAATACGGGGGGCTATGCACGGATTTGGGTGTCGGGAAATGAAAGCGAAGGACGATTACCTTCATACCGATACCGTGGAGTTGGGAATAAACTCCATTCGTGGCAGTATTCTCACGGCAACTGCACAGGGAATCATATTCTGCCTCAATCTCGGGCGAGTTGCCATACTTGCTCGTCTGCTGACCCCCGATGATTTCGGACTGGTGGGTATGGTTACCGTAGTCACGGGTTTCGTGGTGCTCTTCAAAGATGCAGGCTTGTCGTTAGCTACGGTGCAGCGAAAGGAGATTACGCATGAGCAAATCAGCAACCTGTTTTGGGCAAACGTTGCCTTGAGTCTCGTGTGCATGATGGTCGTGGCAGCTTCGGCGCCTCTGGTAACTTGGTTTTATGGCCGACAGGAGCTTTTGGGAATAACCATTGTATTAGCCGGTGCATTTGTGCTTTCCGGCGTTGTTGTCCAGCATCAGGCACTGCTGCAACGGCGCATGCAATTTGGACGTTTGGTGCTTATTCGGGTCGTTGGCCAAGCGATGGCGGCCTTGAGTGCCATTGCGATGGCTTGGTTTGGTTTTCGTTATTGGGCGTTGGTCGGATCTCAATATGTTTCGGGACTCTGTTGCATCGTAGGTTGTTTTGTGGCTTGTCCGTGGCGCCCTAGCTGGTTGTATCGGAATTCGGGTGTGCGCGGCATGTTGGCCTTCGGGAAGAACCTGACTGGGTTTAATGTCGTAAATTACTTTGCCCGAAACGGCGACAATCTTCTGATCGGAAAGTTCTGCGGTGGTGTGGAGCTTGGACTGTATTCCCGTGCATACAGTCTTCTGATGTTGCCGCTATCACAGGTTAATGCTCCCATTTCGGCGGTCGCTATTCCGGCGCTCAGTCGGCTGCAAGACGATTCCAGCCGATATCGGCACTATTACTTTTCGGCAATCCATCTGATATGTGCGATTAGTATGCCGCTGGTGGCCCTGCTTGTGGCTTTGTCGGATAACGTGATATTGATCGTGCTTGGTCCTCAGTGGACTGAGGCAACTACCGTGTTTTTATGGCTTGCCATTGCCGGTTTAGTTCAGTCCATATACAACACTTCCGGCTGGCTATTTGTTTCCCAGAATCGGACAGCTGAGATGTTTCGTTGGGGTGTGGTCAACTCTTGTGTTCTAGTCTTCTGTTTTGTGGTGGGGTTGCAGTGGGGTATTAGAGGGGTGGCCGCATGTTATGCCATCGGTTGCGTTTGTTTTTCTGTTCCCTCGGTATTTTGGGTGATTGGCCGCGCAGGGCCGATCAGAGCACGTGACTTTTACCGTCAGATGGCCGTGCCTGTGGGGGGGAGTCTCTGTTTGCTTGTGGTACTTCTCGGCTTGCATAAGGCCCAGTGGATTCGGAACATCTATCTTGAAACGGCGATTGCCGCTTTGGTGACCGCGTGTGTTGTGGTAACCCTGCTGCTACATAATCAGAGTGGACGGCAATTGCTGCAAAGGATCATTACCATCGGTGTTCCTGCCAAGTGGCGAAGTTGTCTGAAGCGTACTTCATGAGAGCTATGATGAAAATCACCTTGATCTTCGGCACCCGTCCGGAGGCCATCAAGCTTTGTCCGTTGGTGTTGGCCATGCGGGAAGATCCCAAGTTGGAGCCGGTGGTTTTGATTCGGTATGAACTATGTGGCCTTGGTAGAAACCGGTGGCATTGTTGACATCTTTTCAGCAGAAGGGCAAAGGCGGAATGGGTAGCGGAAGCGAGGGTAGTAGAGGGCCGCTCATATCGGTTGCGTTGTGTACCTATTTTCGTCCGCAGCTCTTGGGCGAATGTCTGGAAAGTCTCGTGACGCAGAATACACAGTATCCCTTTGAGATTATCGTGGTCGATAACGATGCGGGCGGGTCAGCGTATGAGGCAGTCAAACCGTTCATCGGGCGTGCATCGGAAAAAGGGCTTGTATTGCGCTACGTTATCGAACCGCGGCAGAACCTTGCCCTAGCGCGAAACCATGGCATTGCCGAAGCCAAGGGGGATTGGATCGCGTTTATTGACGATGATGAGACGGCTGAGCCGAATTGGCTGGAAAATCTGATGGAGGCGGCCAAGCGATGGGATGCCGACGGGGTTTGGGGACCAGTCGCGCGTAAGTTTCCCGCGGAGTTTCCGCAATGGTTTGTTGATGCGGACCTGATGCCCACCGCGCGCAAAGACGAGAATGGTCTGTACAAAGGAAACTTGGCTACGGGTAATGCACTCGTTCGGAAAGTGGTGCTTCTGGAACGCGAAGGCCCCTTTAGTGAGTTTTACGGAATTACCGGCGGTTCGGATACAGAATTGTTCGGTTGGTTGGGCGGCAAGGGCTGGCGTTTCTTTGCAACCTCGGATGCCGTGGTGACGGAGTTTCAGCCCGTTGTTCGATCTACCGTGCGATGGAATTTTCGCCGCAGCTATCGTGGGAGTTTTCGGGAAACACGCGAAGATATCTTTCAGTTAGGGCGTATAACAGCGTGGTGCAAACACATGTGGCTTGCTGGGCGCGATTTTTTGTTGTTCTCGCAGAAGTTGCTTGTCAATTGGAGGCGACCTCGGGTGGGGTTAATTCTTGCTTCGCGGCATTTGGGATGGTGTGCGGGGCGTGTTGGCGCGTTTGTTGGTGTTCGAGTGGTCGAGTACAAGGCGCAAACGAAGCAGGCTTAGTGACGTCATGGCAATGCAAAGCCTGGTGTTTGGCGGTTTGTTTAACGTGATTAGCCGAGAGGTTCAATTGGTGATTACAGAGGCGGGGGATCGCAATTTCTGAACTTGCACATGGATTTCGAAAATCACGTGTGATACCACCCTGTCAAGCTCATAATACTATAAGGTAGCTTGGTGTTAACTCTAACTGGAATTGTCGTCCTACTGGCTCTTGGCGTGCGGGTTTGGAAAAAGGGTATATTTGGAATTCCCCTTGACCCCTATTCGATGATTTGCCTGAGTTATTTCCGTTTCTTCGGTTTGGGAAGTTCCTATTCCGAGCAAGATTTGACGATTGATTTTAGTATTCTCCTTGCGTTGGGCTGCTTTTCGGCAGCTTTTTTTCTGGCGAACGGTGGTTGTACGGATTTTGCGTGTGGCACTCTGGGAGTGTTATGGCCACCGTCACGCACCTGCCAACGACCAGCTCCTATCCCATACTGGGGGCGTGTGGTCCTCGTTTTGGTTGTTGTGGCTTATGTCGTGTTGAATTTGTGGGTGGCTACTCTGCAGCATGGTAGCTTGATGAAGGCATTAGTCCGGCTCTATTCCAACTTCGACGTTGTTTATGTGAACCCATGGCTACTCCGAGCAAGCAAGTATTGCTATTACGGGGCGTTAATGGCTTTGTTAGTGTTGCGATACAATCATGTGGTATTCGGCAGTGGTCGCATTGCGCTTTGGGTATCTTGCGGACTGTGCATGTTTGTGGCGTTCCCCAAAGGCAGTGCTGGTGGACTAGTCGCGGTGGTATTTCCATTGCTTTACGGCGACTTATTAGGGCGGCTCAGTGTCGGACGAAAGTTGCGGTTGAGCATGGACACGTATGCTATCGGTGGCACGGTGCTTGTTTTTGTGTTTGTGCTGATGGCTGTGCGCGGCGTGCGTGTGGCAGATCCGCAGGAGTTGTGGGAACAGGTCAAGGCGAGGGCCAATCTTGGGGGGCAGGCGGTGGGGGCCGTTGCGGGTGCTCATCACGTCGTTTGGCAGGACATTGGATTTTGCCTGAAAACCTTTGGAAAAGAAGAGCCGTTTCTGTGGTTCTACACGCCGTATTCAATACTCGTTAATCCGATTCCACGAGAACTCTGGCCCGAAAAACCAGTGGGATTTGGGCTCCGGTTGGCGGAGATTAAGTATGAAGGTCGAACCAGCGTGGTGTCTCTGGCGGCTGGGCTGGCAGGGGAAGGGTATGCCAACGGCGGTATCTTCGGAATAGTACTGTTATCGTTCGGTTTCGGGTTTATCAGCGGGAAGGCTGCAAAGTATGCGCTGACTGCCTTTGTTATTCCGAGTTATCCTGTGTTGGCAACCGGTATGCTGCTTTTCGGATTGAGTGGGCGTTTCGTGCGAGGAGGCATGATGTCGATGTTTTGTGCGGGGTTCTATCCACTGGCCGCGTGGTGTGTCCTGCTGTTTCTTGTTGGACGGCTGTGGACGCTTGGTGGAGCAAGTGGGGCGTCGAGCTACCGCGTGCCACTGCAGGGAGGAAACGGATAGGTTGGACAAATGCAAGTATCAGTCATAGTGCCTGCCTATAATAGTGAAGCTTGGATTAAACGGGCGGTACAGAGTGTTCTTAGCCAAACAATTACGGATATCGAGATCATCGTTATAGATGATTGCTCAAATGACCGAACCGGTGAGGTCATTCAACAGATCGATGACCCTCGTATAAAGTATATTTGCAGTCAGAAGAACGAAGGAGCGGGGGGCGCGAGAAACCGTGGGATACAGATGGCCAGGGGAGAGTACTTGGCGTTTATTGATAGCGACGATGAATGGATGCCCACAAAGCTTCAGCGGCAACTAGAACTATTAAGTTCTTTGGCCGAGTCGTGGGGTGTATGCCATACAGGGTGCATTATTGTGAAGGATGGGCAACGATCCATCACCCAGTTACCGAAGGAGCAGTTTTCCGGTTGGGCACTCAATCATTATTTACACAATCGGTTTGGTTTTCTCAATCCCTCCACTCTATTGGTGAGGCGTGCCGTTATTGAAGACGTCGGTTTATTTGACGTGCGCCTTCTTCGGGGTCAGGATTACGACTGGTTTTTGCGAGTGTTTCAGAAGTATCAATTGGCCCTTGTTTCTGAATCCTTAGCAGTAATCCACTTATCGACAACGAAGTGTCTTTCAGAGAAAGTTGTTCCTGCTCGCCAATTAATCATCGATAAACATCAGGCGATGATTTGCCGGGAACTAGGCAGTTTTGCAGCGGCCTATTTCTGCGGACGAAACTATTGGGATATGGCGGAAGCGTGTTTTCGGGATGATAGGCGGCTGTCAGGGTGGTACTACTGGTTAAAAGCACTACGGTGCAATCCCTTGCAGAATCTTCGTCGGTATGCCACGATGCTGCTGTTGGCCAGTGCACTATTTGGTCCGGCTAAACGTTTTCTTTGCCGAAAGATTTGACCTCAGCATTCTTTGTGTAAGCGGCTGCCAGGCCGCTGCTAGTCATTGTGATCGCCGTTTCGTATTGCGTTTTGTAAGATTGAGTGGAATTGTTCGGTGGAGTGTAAGGGCATGACGTGATGAAGATTCTTTTCTGGATGAATATGCCCAGCCATCACCAATCGGGGTTCTTCAAGGCTCTTCGCTTACTGGAAGACGTTGATCTCAGGGTATGCTATTACGACACCGTGCCTGAGAGCAGGAAACGGCTTGGATGGTGCGACGCGGAAGAAGGGCTTCCTGATGGTGAGTTTTGGGTGGATGATTTGGAGGAGGCCAAACAGTGTGTCGAGGATTGGAAGGAACGCGTTCATGTCCTGCCTGGTACAGGGGCAAGGTTCCTGCGGCGGCTACACAAGTGTTTGTTGCAGAACCATCTTCAATGGGTACATTGGAGTGAACCTCGCCATCCAGGATGGCGGCGTCTCGTCGGTTGGCCACGGTGGTATCGCTACGGAAGAAGTATTTCGAGATCGGCCTTGGGGGCATTTGCCATCGGGGAGATGGCAGCACGTGATTTTCGTAGCTATGGCGTGAGCCGAGAGAAGATAGCATTTCTTCCCTATTCGTGCCCGCCGTTGGACAGCAACTGTGTAATCGATCGAAAGATTGGAGAGTTTGCGGCAGGGCACCGACTGTTCCTCTTCTGTGGCGTGTTGTGCCGACGTAAGGCAGTGGATGTATTGCTGCGGGCTTTCGCAAAATGTGATGCGGATGGTTGGAAGCTTGTGCTGGTCGGAAATGATGCGGAACAAGGACGTTATCAACGACTTGCCGGCGACTTAGACATCGCTTCACGTGTTCTGTTTAGGGGGCCTGTTCCCGCAAGGCAAGTTGCTGGTGTTGTGCGGATGGCCGACGTGTGCGTCGTTCCCTCGCGCTTTGATGGTTGGGGAGTTGTGGTAAATGAAGCCGTATCATTGGGAAAGCCAACGATTGTGTCTGATCGGGTGGGGGCGGGGTATCATCTGATCTCACCAGCCGAAAATGGATTCCGTGCCTTGACTGGCAGCGTGGCCTCTTTGCGGCGATGTATGCAAGTATATGTCAATCGTCCTGAACTACTTCCTATTCATGGGGAAAGATCGTTCGAGCTTTTTGAAGGCCATACCCCCGAGGTAAACGCGCGACGGTTTGTGTCCATTGTTGAAAGTTGGGCAGGACTGAGTCGCTGATCTTCCGTTGGGGTATACATACGATAAGTCATGAAAATCCTTGTTAATGCCACGGTGTGTACCACGGGTGGAGCGGTACAGGTGGCGACGGCTTTCATCCGGCAGGTTTGCCGAGACGCGCGACAGCATGCGTGGTGTTTCGCTTTGTCCGAACAAGTGCAGCGGAATGTCGCGTCGTTGTACTCGGGGCAGTGGCCCGTTGAAGAGTTCTCACCAAGTCCTTCTCGCTTGTTGCGAGGAATAGCTACACGTAAGAAACTGCGGGAATTTGAGATTGCCTTGCGTCCCGATCTGGTGTTTACCGTGTTTGGACCAGCTTATTGCCGGTTTCAAACTGTACATGTGTGCGGGTTCGCCGATGGTTGGGTGACTCACCCATCGCAATTTGCTCTTGGGAGTTTGCCGCCGACCTCGCGTTTTCTTTACCCATTGCGAAGAGTCTATAAGTCGCAGTTTTTGCGGAAGGGCGACTTCTACATCGTGGAAGCCGAAATCGGACGAAAGGGGTTGGTCCAGAGGTTGGGGATTCGAGACGAAAATGTTGCGGTTATCCCTAATTCCTTTGCCGATCTTTTTCTGGAGACTTCCTGTGATGGCAAAAGGACGTGGCCCCAAGGGGAGCCAGTGCAAGTGCTCTGCTTGGCTTATCCTCACGCACACAAGAATTTATCGTTGCTTCCCAAAGTTGCGGCAGTGCTCAAATCAAGGGGGCAGGCAGCTAACTACCGTTTCGTGGTGACGTTGCCGGATTCGGGATGCGAGGTGAGGCGATTTTGGACAGAAGTGGATCGCCTCAATGTGCCAGAGATGATCAAAAATGCCGGCTGCATTCTGCTTAGCGACTGTCCCAAGTGGTATTCGCAGTCAGACATTGTAATCCTGCCTACCCTTTTGGAAACATCTTCCGCTACGTATCCCGAGGCGATGAAGATGGGGCGACCGATCGTAACCACGGACCTCGATTTTGCTCGGGAAGCCTGTGGAGATGCGGCTGAGTACTTTTCACCGTTGTCTGCTGAATCAGCGGCTGATGCGATTCAGCGAGTTACGAACGATGGGCAACGTAGGCAGACTTTGATCCGAAATGGCTATGAACATTTAGGCCGATTCCCGGAGCCAGAGGAGAAGTACCAAATGCAAGTCGGTTTTCTGGAAGAGGTTGCCCGTCGCTGTGGCATTGTTGGATAGGATTTCCACAGGATAGGTCGTTGCATGGCCCATGTTGGCGATAGACGAGTAGTAGTTTTCTCATTGCCGGAAGTTCAAGGATGGCAATCTGCCGAAGAATGTAGTTTGGTTGAACACGGAACTGCCTGTGCGCTGAGATATGCCGCGTTAAATTCACCTGGCCGGGACGATGTGGAGCAAAACCCCCTTGCCACTCTCATCCACCCCGGCGAAACCGTTCTCCTCAAGCCCAATCTCGTTAAAGAGTATCATCCCCGCGATCCCGAAGGTTGGCGATATGTGATTACCGATGGGAACTTGATCCGTGCCGTGGCCGAATTTGTGTTTCGGGCGGTGGGGAAGACCGGCAGGGTGATGATTGCCGATGCGCCGCAGACCGATTCCTCGTTCGAGAAAATAAGCCAACTCCTTGGGCTGGATGATATCGCCCGGCACTTTCAGGAGCAGGGTTACGATTGCCAGATCGTCGACCTGCGCAAGGAGGAATGGGTTGAACGCGACGGAGTGATTGTCGCACGAAAGAAGTTGGCCGGCGACCCCAATGGCTATGTGGCGTACGACCTCGGCACGAACAGCGAATTCGTTGGGCACGACGGCGAAGGTCGCTACTACGGGGCCGACTACGACGATGGCGAACTCAATCGTCATCACACCAACGGCAAGCACGAATATCTGATCGCCGGTTCGGCCGTGGTGCCGGATGTGATCTTCAGTTTGCCAAAACTGAAAACCCACAAGAAAGCAGGGATTACCGTTTCGCTGAAGAACCTTGTGGGGATCAACGGCGACAAGAACTGGCTGCCGCATCACACGGAGCCGGGCGGGGGAAAACCGGGCGACGAGCGGCCGCAAAGCGATACGCGGCAACGGGCCGAGAAATCTCTGATTCGACCGCTGCGCCAACTGGCACTTTCGGTGCCCGGGCTGGGGCCTTGGATGTTTCGGCAAGCAAAACGTATGGGCCGGCACGTCTTCGGCGATACGGAGGACGTCATCCGCAGCGGCAATTGGTGGGGCAACGACACCGTGTGGCGAATGTGTCTCGACCTAAATAAAATCGCCCTGTACGGCAATCCCGACGGTACGTTGCGTCCCGATGCGCCGGAGCACCGCAAGCGGCACTATGTGCTGGTCGATGCGTTGGTCGCCGGTGAAGGCAGTGGGCCGATGAATCCCGATCCCGTGGAAGCAGGCATGCTGATCTTCGGTACCAATCCGGCGAGTGTCGATGCGGCGTGTGCCGTTCTAATGGGCTTCGATCCGGAAAAAATCCCGATCGTGCGGCAGGCGTTTCGATGTGAACATTATCCAATCGCCGATTGGGACTGGCGCGACGTGGAACTGGTGAGCAACAAACCGGAGTGGTGCGGCAAGCTGGACGCGATCTCGCCAGAGTCAACGTTCCACTTTGAGCCGCACTTCGGGTGGAAGGGGCATGTTGAACGGTAGATGTGTCTTGGCCGCTTTGCCTACCAATACGAATTGCCGGTGGTGGATGGTGTGTTGATTGATGTCGCTTGAACGAGTCTATCACCGTTTGCCGATTGTGCTGCAGAATGTGGCTTGCAGTGTTGAGGGCTGGCGTATCCAGCGAACGCGTTATGGGTCTCGGTTTCGTGAGCGCTTGCGCGAAGCAGAAGAGCGGATGACGTGGCCCGAGCAAAGGGTACTCGAATACCGCGATAATCGTCTTCAGGAGCTTGTGCAACATGCTGCGACCACCGTACCGTATTATCGTGAGATGTTCGAGCGAGAGAGTGTCGATCCCAAGCGAATTCGCACACTTGACGATCTCAAACAACTTCCGATCTTGACGAAAGACGAGGTGCGTCGCCACTCCCAAGAAATGCTTTCTGAAACGGTGCCGCTTAAACAGCGTGTGATGGTGCACACTAGCGGTACGACCGGCGGCGGTCTGCGTTTTGCCACCACGCAGGATGCCATACAGCAGCAATGGGCCATCTGGTGGCGTTATCGGCGGTGGCATGGGATTGAACAGGGGACTTGGTGCGGCTATTTTGGTGGACGGAGCGTAGTGCCGCTATCGCAGTCCTCTGTGCCATTCTGGCGTTACAATCAGTTCGGCCGTCAAATTCTCTTCAGCGGCTATCACATGAGTCCGCGCAATCTGCCGGCCTATGTTGGCGAACTGCGACGGTGCCAACCGCCGTGGTTGCACGGCTATCCGTCACTATTGGCGCTGTTGGCGAGCCACCTGCTCGATTCCGGCGAGGATCTCGGGTATCAGGTTCAGGCAATTACCATTGGGGCAGAGAATTTACTGCCCCAACAGGCAGAGATCATTGAAAAGGCTTTTGGTCGTCGGCCGCGACAGCACTATGGCATGGCGGAGGCAGTGGCCAATATATCGGAGTGTGGAGACGGGGCACTGCGAGTCGACGAGGATTTCGCCGCAGTCGAGTTTGTTCCCAGCAACGATGGAAAGCATTACCGGGTAGTCGGTACGAATTTCACGAATCTGGCGACACCGTTGATTCGGTACGATGTGCAAGACCTCGTGACGTTGGGGCCGACAAACTCGATGGGCGATCGGCCGGGGCGAATTGTCCAGGAGATTGATGGACGTCGTGAGGATTATGTCGTGTTGCCGGGCGGCGCAAAAATTGGTCGGATGGACCACGTTTTTAAAGACTTGGTGAGCATTCGCGAGGCGCAGATCCATCAAACCCGGGTTGGGGAGATTGCGATTCGTGTAGTACGAAATCACGAATATGGCAAAGACGACGAGAGACGGCTGCTGGCTGAAACTCGCCAAAGAATTGGCGACGGTACCGAAATTCATATTGAATACGTCGATAAATTAGAGCGATCGAAAACAGGCAAGTTGCGTTTCGTAATATCGGAACTGTCCGACGGTACGCTTGCCCCCGAATGTGATTCCGAGGTGGAGCCGAGATCTTGAAACAAATCACCCAAAACATGCGTTCCGGCCAGTTATCGATCGACGAAGTGCCCGCTCCGCTCTTGCGTGAGCAGGGGATTCTGGTTCGTAATCGGGCGTCGTTGGTCTCGGCTGGAACTGAGCGGATGATGTTGCAGTTGGCCAAGAAAAGCCTGTTGGGTAAAGCCAAGGAGCGGCCCGACTTGGTCAAGAAGGTGCTCGATAAGCTCCGCCGCGATGGTTTTTGGGCGACTTTCAAAACGGTGCGCGACAAGCTCGATAGCGACATGCCGATGGGCTACAGCGCTTGTGGCGAGGTGCTCGAGGTGGGTGCCCGGGCACGCGAGTTCGAGGTGGGCCAGTTGGTTGCCTGTGCTGGGGCGGGCTACGCGAATCATGCCGAAGTGAATTACGTGCCGCGGCTGCTGGCCGTGCCGGTGCCGCATGGGGTCAGCGCGGAAGCGGCCGCCTATTGCACGGTGGGGACCATCGGGCTGCAGGGCGTCCGCAATGCCGACGTGCGGTTTGGCGAAGCCGTGGTCGTGCTTGGCTTGGGACTGATCGGGCAACTGTGTGTTCAGATACTCAAGGCCGCTGGCTGTCGCGTCGTGGGGCTCGACCTGTCGCCCGGGCGGGTTGAACTGGCATCGGAGAACGGTGCCGATCTAGCCCTGGTCATTGAAGGTGACCGTACCGAAACCGAAGTGAAGAATTTCACGCGGGGTCGCGGTGCCGATGCCGTGTTGATCACCGCTGCGACCGACGCCAATGAGCCGGTGGAACTGTCCGCCCGACTCGCCCGAGATCGGGCACGCGTGGTGATGGTCGGCGTCACCGGCATGGACCTGCCGCGTCGCGACTATTTTCAGAAGGAACTATCGTTCGTCGTCTCGCGTTCCTACGGCCCGGGCCGCTACGACTCGCAGTACGAAGAGCGAGGGCAGGATTACCCGGTGGGCTATGTGCGGTGGACGGAAAACCGCAACCTGGAGTCGTTTCTCGACCTGGTGGCCTCCGGCCAAGTGCGGCCGACGGCATGTACCACCCATCGTTTCACGATTGCCGAAGCCGAGAAGGCTTTCGAGATGATTCTCGGTGGCACGCAACCGCATTTGGGCGTGATTCTCACCTACCCGGAGAGTGCCGACGGCAAAGGGTTGGTGACCGCCAAACGCATTGGCTTGCGAGAATCGGCTGACCGAAAGCCGACCGACAAGGTGGGCGTGTCGTTCGTTGGAGCAGGGGGGTTTGCCCGATCGTTCCATTTGCCGAACCTGGCCAAGCTCGACAACGTAGAACTAAGAGGACTGGTTGACGCGTCGGGCATTGCCGCTCGATCGTCGGGCACGAAGTTCGGTTTTTCGTTCTGTGCCTCGGCCGAAGAAGAAATCCTCGACGACGACCAGACCGACGTGGTGTTCTATACTACGCCCCATTCGCAACATGCTGCCGGCATCTGTCGCGCGTTGGCTGCCGGTAAATCGGTATTCACCGAAAAGCCACTGGCAATCGACATCGAACAACTGAAAACGGTTTGCGCGGCGCTTCAGGAGAGCAAGGGAGGGTTGATGGTTGGTTTCAACCGTCGCTTCTCGCCGTTGGGGAAGAAACTGCAAGAGTTTTTTCAAGGCCGGGGACCGTTGACGGTGCTGTATCGCTGCAACGCAGGCCCGGTGCCCGAGGAACATTGGATCGCCGATCCGGCCGAGGGTGGGCGAATTATCGGCGAGGCCTGTCATTTCTTCGACTTCTTCGCGTTTCTCACTGGGGCACAGCCGGTGACGGTTCACGCGGCAGCGCCCGGTTTATCCGCGTCCGGTTCGGCAACGGCCGATGATGCGATGGTCACGGTGCGCTACGGCGATGGTTCAGTGTGCCAGTTGGCCTACGCCAGCACGGGCCCGTCGTCGTACAGCAAAGAGCGAGTCGAGGTGTTTGCGGATGGTAGCGTAGGAGTGCTCGAAGATTTCCGCCGATTGCATCTGGAAGGGGGGAAAAGGCGACCGGCCGATCACAAGTCACCACAGGCCGACAAGGGGCATGCTCAGGAGCTTCGCGAGTTTACGGCGGCCTTGCGGTTGGGTGAGCCCATGCCGATTACGGTGGAATCGCTCGTGGAGACCACGCTGGTAAGCTTTGCTGTACTCGAGAGCATCCAGCGGGCAGCGCCCATCGTCATCAATGAGATGAAGCAGCAATTGAGCGCTGAGCCGAGACCCTTTGGAGTTGAGCTGGGGAGTTGAAGCGGTGTGCCGTAACCAGCATAATCGCTACGGCCGGTAAGCCATTTCGTTTGGCTGCCGTGGCATGCGCTGTTGTGGTTTCGAGCCCTAGGGTATAATGACAGGTGGTCGAATTGCTCGAGGATAGCTGCATGCGGATACTCTTCTTCAGCCATTATTTCCCGCCGGAAGTCAATGCACCGGCTACACGCACCTACGAGCATTGCGTGCGTTGGGCCCAAGCGGGGCACGATGTGACGGTGGTGACCTGCGCGCCGAATTGCCCGGATGGGGTGGTGTATCCCGGGTATAAAAATCGGCTGCGCCGCCAGGTCGAAATGGTTGACGGTGTCCGAGTGGTGCGTGTCTGGACTTATGTGGCTCCCAACGCTGGTACGGTGCGGCGGATCGCCAATTTTCTCAGCTACATGGTTTTGGCCGTGTTGGCCTCGTTGCGGCTGCCGCGTCCCGACGTGGTGGTGGCCACGTCGCCGCAATTCTTCTGCGGTTGGGCCGGGGTGATCGCCTCGCGCCTGAAACGGGCACCCTTCGTACTCGAGATCCGCGACATCTGGCCCGAGTCGATCGAGGTGGTCGGAGCCATGCGTCGGGGAATGGCGCTGCGACTGCTTGAAAAAATGGAGCGGTGGATGTATCGGGCGGCCGACCACATCGTGGCTGTCGGCAACGGCTACCGTGACAAGATCCTCCAGAAGGTCGACGTGGGTGGTCGTATTGCCGTGATTACCAATGGTGTGGATCTCAAAACATTTCAGCCACGGCAGCCGGATCCCGAGTTCATCGCGCAATGGGGCCTTCACAACAAATTCGTGTGTTCCTACATCGGAACGATCGGGATGGCCCATGGTCTGGAGGTAGTACTTGAAGCCGCCAAAATCCTGCAGGAGCAGGGGCGCAAGGACATCTGTTTCGCGTTGATTGGCGATGGCGCATCGCGTGCCCGTCTCCAGCAGGCCGCCTTAGAGGCCGGCCTCGACGGCATGGTCGTTTTCACGGGCCGGTTGCCCAAGGAACAGATGCCGGCAATCCTAGCCAGTAGCGACGCTTGCTTGGTCCACCTGAAAAAATGCGAGTTGTTCGGCACCGTGCTGCCCTCAAAGATCTTCGAGACAATGGCCATGCAGCGGCCGATCATTATGGGGGTGCCGGGCGAGGCGGGCGACATGGTGATCGACGCGGGTGCTGGCGTGGAGATGGAACCCGACTCGCCTGAGTCGCTAGTCCAGGCTGTCGAGCGATTGGCCGACGATCCAGCGGCCGCGACCGATTGGGGGGATTCTGCTCGGAAGTATGTTGCCGAGCATTACGACCGTGACGTGTTGGCCGGGCGTTTTCTGCGGCTGCTGCACGAGGTTGCCCGCATTGCTCTGGCGGAAGAAGTTCCGACGGAAATCGTATCTGCCCCCGTCGAGCAGCCAACTGCTGGCGAGGTTTCCAAGCGGTCGACTGCCATGACGGCTGACGAGCGGCAGAGTTAGGCGCATTCACGAACGTGTCCCGATTTCACCAAAGCCGCTTTGCCCGTCTCTGGTATGTCTTGCGATACCATCGGCCCTCGCAGTTGGTCGGGCGGATGGTGGCGATCGCACGGCGGCGCTGGTTGCGGTTAACTGGTGGACGCCGCTACGAAACCGCTTTTGGACCGATTCCAGCGAGGCGTGAAAACCCTGACTTTTGGCAATTGCTGGGTTGGAAGCTTGCCGCGCGGGCGGGCGAGGATCCGGTCGCTCGGGCCGAGAATATACGCGCCGGTCGTTTAGAGTTCATCGGTATTGCTCACGATTGGGGCAACACCGGTGAGTCGGGGTGCGGTGGTGTGTTGGACCATGGTGGGGAGTCGAATCACTTCGATCGTGAAGTGGGTGGGGCAGGTTACTCGCTCGATTGGCACATGCAAACTTGGCCCGAGGCACCGCGACTGTGGTGTTTTCACCTCCATTATCACGAATTCCTGCTCGATCTGGCGGCGGCTGAGCAATCTGCCTCGCGTGGGTTTGTCGACCACGCGTGGCGCACGGTTGCCGATTGGATCGAGCGAAACCGGCTGAGCGACCCGCGGTCGATTCGCGATGCTTGGCATCCGTACTGCATCTCGCGGCGGTTGCCGGTTTGGCTGTCGCTCTGGGAAGCCGCCGAACCGCCCGAGGCGATGCGCGAGACCGTGTTGCGAAGCATCGTCACCCAGGCACGCTTTTTGGAACGTCACCTCGAACGCGACGTCGGCGGAAATCATCTGCTCGAAAACCTTCGGGCGTTGGCCCTTGTCGATGCGTGGTTCTCGGGCACCGAGTCCGATGGTCGGCTCGAACGTGTCGAGCGTTTGTTGGATCATGAGGTAAACAGCCAAATTCTTCCGCATGGCGAACACTTCGAGCGGTCGCCCATGTACCACTGCATTATGTTGGAGGCGGTGCTCGATGTTCGGGATGTCTGTCGTCGGATAAGACCGTCGTTGGCCGAAAAGTGCGATGCCGTGGCCCGGCGGATGGCCGACTTTCTGGTGACGATTCTTCATCCCGACGGCGAAATTCCTCTGTTGAGCGATACCTGCTTCGGCGAAGTTGCTCCTGCTCGACAGCTTCTGACCAGAGCATCCGATGCCGAGGCGGTTGCTGCGTCGTGGAAGGCGGATTGGTTGTCGCCCACAAACGAAACGGGCGACCTGTCGTTGGCGGTTCGTACAACGGGCAGCTACTGGACGGTTCGCGAGAATCACGACGTGTTGCTCTTCGACGCAGGACGGGTAGGCCCGGACCATTTGCCGGCCCATGCCCATGCCGACCTCTTGAACTTCGAGGTCTCGGTGGCCGGGCGGCGCTGGATTGTCGACGGCGGGGTATTCAACTACCAGGACGACGAGATGCGTCGGTACTGCCGTGGCAGCGCGGCGCACAACGTGTTGACAATCGACGACGCGGACCAATGCGACGTTTACTCGCGATTTCGCATGGGATATCGCGGCTGGCCGAGCGAACTCGTCTCGGGCGAAACCGACGGTGTTCATTGGGTTTGGGCGACACACAATGCCTACCGGCGTCTGGGGGTGCCGCGCGTGGGGCGGTGGATCGGTTGCCGCTCGGGCGGGTCCTGGCTCGTTGTCGATTGGGCCGAAGGGCAGGGGACTCACCGGCTGACGAACCGGCTACATTTTCATCCCGAGGTGGTCGTTGAGCCGAACGGCGACGATCGCTGGCGCCTGCGGTTGGGTGACGAAACGCGGTATCTTTGGCCGCTTGCCAAGGGAGAAGTGACACTGCAAAGCGGGTGGTATTGCCCGCGACTGGGGTGCCGGCTAGCATGCTCTGTACTGTTGTGGACCGCGCGGGAGCCGTTGCCCATGTCGTGTGGCTGGCAGTTCGACCAGTCGGCGGATAGCCGGACAACGGAATTCGAATGGAACGCTGAAGGTCAATTGTCGGTGAGGCCCTTTGGGCAACCGGCCGAAATTTCGTTGCTCGAGAGACATCGTGGCTAACATTCTCGTTACCGGGGCTGCCGGGTTCATTGGGATGCACGTGTGTCAGCGGCTTCTGGCACGTGGCGATACGGTCGTGGGGATCGACAATCTCAACGACTACTACGATGTCCAGCTCAAACGAGATCGTTTGGCGCAACTCGAAGGGCAGCCCGGGTTCGCCTTCGAGAAACTCGATCTGGCCGACCGCCCGCGCACGGTCAACCTGTTTGCTGGCGGGCGGTTTGACTTTGTGGTTCACCTGGCCGCGCAAGCCGGAGTGCGCTATTCGTTGGAGAACCCCCATGTGTACGCCGACAGCAATCTCGTCGGGTTTCTCAACGTATTGGAAGGCTGCCGGCATCTTGGGGTGAAACACCTCGTGTATGCTTCGTCGAGCTCGGTTTACGGGGCGAACCGCCGGACGCCGTTTTCCGTGCACGATGTGGTGGATCACCCGATCAGTCTGTATGCCGCCACGAAAAAGGCCAACGAGTTGATGGCCCATACGTACAGCCACCTGTTTCGGCTGCCGACGACCGGCTTGCGCTTCTTCACGGTCTACGGTCCCTGGGGCCGGCCGGACATGGCGATCTATAAATTTACCGAGGCCATCATCGCCGGCCGGCCGATCAAGGTTTATAACCACGGCCAGATGCGGCGCGACTTCACCTATGTCGACGACATCGCCGAAGGGGTCGTCCGGGTTGTCGATCGAGTGGCCCAGCCCGACGAGGCGTGGTCTGCCGAGAGCCCCGACCCGAGCAGCAGCAACGCCCCGTACAAAGTCTACAACATCGGCAACAATCAGCCGATCGAGTTGATGTACTTGATCGAGATCATCGAGAAATGCGTGGGCAAGGTGGCCGAAAAACAGATGTGCCCCCTCCAGCCGGGCGACGTTCTGGAAACCTACGCCGATGTGGACGACCTCTCACGCGACGTAGGTTTCCGCCCCAGCACGCCAATTGAAGAAGGCGTGAAGCGGTTCGTCGAGTGGTATCGGGGGAGAATCGAGAGCGGAAAGCTGAGAGCGGAAAGCTGAAAACGCGAAGCCGCAAGCTGCTTGTTTTGCTAGTCCCTAGCCCCCCAACCCCTAGTCTCTAATTCTGTCGAGGTGTCTTTTGCGTAAGATGTTTCTAGCGTGTGTCGTTGGTGCTCGGCCTAATTTCATGAAGATGGCGCCGTTGCTTCGGGCGCTTCAGCAGTACGACCACGTGCAGCCGGTGCTGATTCATACGGGGCAGCACTACGACCAGAACCTCTCCGATGTGTTCTTTGAAGAACTCGGCATGCGGCGGCCCGATGTCAGCCTCGAAGTGGGTTCCGGGCGCCACGGCGAGCAGACCGCCCGGGTGCTGGAACGCTTCGAAGGCGTGTTGCTCGATGGGCTGAATAATGGCAAGCCGTTCGACCGCGTGGTGGTGGTGGGCGACGTTAACTCGACGATGGCCGCCACGCTGGCCGGAGTGAAGCTGGGCGTGCCCGTGGCCCATGTCGAGGCCGGGCTGCGAAGCTTCGACCGCACTATGCCCGAGGAAATCAACCGCATCGTGACCGACTCGATCTGCGATATGCTGCTGGTCTCCGAACCGGCGGGCATCGAGAATCTTCGCAACGAAGGACGCTCAGGCGCGCAGGTTCATCTGGTCGGCAACATCATGATCGACACGCTCCGCTGGCTGTTGCCGAAGGCCAAGGAGCGAAACACGCCGGCTGCCCATGGGCTTGTGCCGGGCGAGTATGGCGTGGTCACGCTGCATCGACCCTCGAACGTCGACAGCCCCGAAACGCTCCGCCCGCTGCTGGAAGTACTGGTCGAAACGTCGCGCCGGTTGCCGTTGGTTTTCCCGATTCATCCCCGCACGAAAAAACGGGTGGAGGACTTAGGCCTTGCCCGGTTGCTCGACGGCGCCGAGGGACTGATCCAGTTGCCGCCGGCCGGGTATCTCGACTTCCTTTCGCTCACCTCGCAAGCCCGGGTGATCGTGACCGACTCGGGTGGGTTGCAAGAAGAGTCGACCGCGCTGGGGATTCCCTGCCTAACCGCCCGATTCAACACCGAACGGCCCATAACCGTCGACGAGGGAACCAGCACCCTGGTGGGCAACGACCCGGAAAAGCTCCGCGACGGTCTCGACGCCGTGCTCGGCGGCACCTATAAACGGGGCCGATGTCCTGAGCTGTGGGACGGCCGCGCCGGCGAACGCATTGCGGAAATCCTTTGCAGAGCGGAAAGCTGAAAGCGGAAAGCGGAGGCGGCGAAGCCGCGAGCGGCTGACAAATCATAAATCCCCAATCATAAATCCTTTCAATGTCTTCCATCCTCGTCACCGGCGGTGCCGGATTCATCGGTAGTTGTTTCGTGCGGCAGTGGATTGCCGAGCGGCGAGGGCCGTTGGTCAACCTCGACAAACTGACCTACGCCGGCAATCTCGACTCGCTCGCCCCGGTGCTCGACGATCCGCAACACGTGTTCGTCGAGGGCGATATCCTCGATCGCCCACTCGTCGACGCGCTGCTGGACAAGCACCGGCCCTCGGCCGTCGTCCATTTCGCGGCCGAGTCGCATGTGGACCGTTCGATCGACGGGCCGGCCGCGTTCGTGAAAACCAACGTCGAGGGCACGTTCCAACTGCTCGAAGCCGCTCGGGCGTATGTCGAACGCCTGGACACCGCCCAACGCGAGGCGTTTCGTTTTTTGAACGTCTCGACCGACGAGGTCTACGGTTCATTGGGCCCGACCGGCAGTTTCAGCGAAACCACCCGGTACGACCCCAGTTCGCCCTATTCGGCCTCGAAGGCCGCGGCCGATCACCTCGTGCGGGCCTACTGGCGAACCTACGGACTGCCGACCGTGATTACCAACTGCTCGAACAACTACGGCCCTTACCAGTTTCCCGAGAAACTCATCCCGCTGATGATCCTCAATGCTACCGAGGGCAAGCCGCTGCCGGTCTACGGCGATGGGCAAAACATCCGCGACTGGCTCTACGTGGAGGACCACTGCGAGGCACTTCGGGTGGTGCTGGCCGAGGGCCAACCGGGCGAGACCTACAACATCGGCGGCCGTTGCGAGCGGACGAACCTTCAGATTGTGGAAACAATCTGTGCGGCAGTCGACCGATTGTTGCCCGAGCTGCCGCACCGCCCCTGTTCGTCGCTGATCACGTTTGTCACCGACCGGCCGGGCCACGACCGCCGCTACGCCATCGACTCGACAAAGATCGCCCAGGAGTTGGGCTGGAAACCGCAACACGTGTTCGAAGAAGCCCTCGATCGCACGGTCGAGTGGTATCTTGGCGACCCCCGCTGGGTGGGTCGTGTTTATTCGGGCGCCTACCGCCGCGAGCGGCTGGGTTTAGGGTAGCCGCCAGCCCGACCAGCCGCTGCCGTGAATACACGGCGCGGCAGTTCCTGGCCCCGCTAGCGGACAACCCTTGCGATATCGGGCAATTTCGGGAAGAATCAGAATAGGTACTTCCTCGCAAAGGCGTTATTAACCACGGAGGACACGGAGACACAACGATGAATTCTAAAGGATGAAGTATGAAGGCAGAATTCATCCTTCATCCTTTAGAATTCATCCTTTTCCGAAACCTCCGCGCCTCCGTGGTTAATCCATTCGTCTGGTTGCGAGGAGTCCGCGTACGGGCAGTGATGGGCAAGCAAAGGGCAAACGTGCCGAAAGGATAAACGATGTCGGTATTCTCCTCTCCCCGCTACACGCGACACAGTTTTACACTGGTCGAGATGCTGACCGTGATTGTCATCATCGGCATCCTCGCCGGACTGATCACCGCCGCCGCCACTCGAGCACGGTACCGCGCGAAGGTGACCGTCATCCACGCCGAACTCGAACAACTCGAAATGGCCCTGCACGCCTATAAGGAGAAGTTCGGGGAATTTCCGCCGGATTTTACGAATCAGGATGCGGTTTTGCGGCACTTGCGAAAGGCGTTTCCGCGGTGTTCGGTGACTAACTGGACTGATTTGTGTACCCATGTTTCCAATGAGTGGGGCGTTGACCTTGCCAATATGGATTCTGCAAACGCCTTGATTTTTTGGTTGGGTGGAAAACCGGAGTGGACGGGTGGGGGAAACGTTCCCATTGCGCGTTTTACGGGATTCAGCGCTAATCCGCGAGATCCGTTCGATGATAGCGCTAGTCGCATGGACCCGTTTTTTGATTTTGACACGACGCGAATTGCTGCGACTTCGAACCGCCCTCGCTATTATTCACCCTATTGCGAAGGCGACAGAACTGGACCACCGATCTTTTATTTTCGCGCGGAGAATGGGGGGTACAGCAACAAGTGCTGGAATTCCGGCAACGTATGGGTCCATCCGTACCGCGATTCGAGGAGTATGGCGAGCGGCGACATGACGGCCACCGACGCCTATACGAACGATTCCGATGCAGTTTGGGTAAACAGCAAGACATTCCAGATCTTGTCTCCGGGATTCGACGAGAAGTTCTACACTGTCTCCGGTGCCAGTGCGGATTCTTCGGTGATGAAGTATTACTTCCCCAATAACCCGAATGGTTTCGACGACGTTCAATTCGACGACATGGCCAACTTCACGCCGGGGACGATCGAAGACGCGATGGACTAGAGGCGTGTGAAAAATCGGCGTACCCTCGCCCGTTGGAGCGGGAGAGGGTGGCGGCGAAGCGGCCGGGTTGCAGCGGCGAACGCATTGGTTTTCGGGAAGATGCTTGTCGCGAAAATCCCCTCACCCCCGACCCCTCTCCCGACGCGGGAGAGGGGAGGTGGTCGTGTCGACGGTTCGGACGACACGAAGTCTTCGCCCCCTTTGAGCATGGCCGCTGAAGCGACCGCGTCTCGCGTTCCCAAATTGCCGACGCCCAGTCCCTAATCCCCAGCCCCTCTCCATGTCCACAGTCAAAGGCATCGTGCTGGCCGGGGGTGAGGGGACGCGGTTGCATCCGATCACTCGGGCGGTCAGCAAGCAACTGCTGCCGGTCTACGACAAGCCGATGGTGTATTACCCGCTGTCGGTGCTGATGCTGGCCGGGATCCGCGAGATCCTGTTGATCGGCTCGCCGCGCGACCTACCGAGCTTCGAGCGACTGTTGGGCGATGGACGCCAGTTGGGTGTAACGATCGACTACGCCGAACAGGCCGAGCCACGCGGCATCGCCGAGGCGTTTCTGCTGGGCCGGCAGTTCATCGGCACCGACCGCGTTGCCCTGGTCCTGGGCGACAACATCTTCTACGGCCACGGTTTCGGAACCATGCTCAGCCGGGCGGCCGAACGGGCGTCGGGCGCCACCGTGTTTTCTTATGCCGTGAAAGACCCCCAGAGGTACGGGGTGGTCGAGGTCGATCCCTCGGGCAGGCCGGTGCGAATCGTCGAAAAGCCCGAGCGACCGGCTTCGAACCAAGTCGTCACCGGGCTGTACTTCTACGACAACCGCGTGGTCGAGATGGCGGCCGAGCTTCATCCCTCGCCACGGGGGGAGTTGGAGATTACCGACATCAACTGCCAGTATCTCGAACGTGGGCAGTTGCACGTCGAACGGCTCGGGCGCGGGTTTGCCTGGCTGGACACGGGCACGGAGTCGTCGCTGTTGCAGGCGGCCGATTTCGTCCGCACGATCGAGGAACGCCAGGGCCTGAAGATCGCCTGCCTGGAGGAAATCGCGTTTCGCAGGGGATTTATCGACCGCGAGCAGCTCTGCACGCTGGCCGCCGACTACGCAAACAGCTACGGCGACTACCTCCGAAGTTTGGGGTCAACTCTTGACACTTGACACCTGCGGCACGCTGCCGCAGGTGTCAAGTGTCAAGAGTTGACCCCCTTTGTGTGGTTCTTTTGGGTGGCTTTGTGGGGGTTTGGGCGATTCGAATAGAGGCGGATGGCTGGCTGCCGAGGCGCCGTTCTTGGTGGTGGTAATCGGTTCGCTCGTTCTGGGGGTTTTGTTTGTTCCTTTCATCGTGCATTTTCCTTGACAAGCGTGCCGTACTTTGCGAGAATCAGGATAACATCCGGAGAGTTAGAGCGCTTTTAAGGGCAATGAATCCCGGGTTGAGAAGTAACCACCGGCGTTTTCGCCAATAGGGGATAGATCATGAGCAGGCATCTAACGGTTTTCCTGGCTGCTGCGGTTATCTGTGGCGCGGTATCGACGGCGCACGCAATAACGCCGTTGGTGATCGACGATTTCGACAATCCGGCCACGGCAGCGCAATACTTCACGTTGGATACCAACAGCAGTCCGGATTTCACGCAATGGGCGCCGAAAGGCAAGGTGTTGATCGAACACACGGGCACCGATGCGGCTGGCGTTCCGGGCGGAGAACGCGATGTGTTTATTGACGTAACCGTCGGGTCGGCATTGATCTACTCGGCTTCTGGTGAAGTAGGCAACGGTCACTTCGACTTCGTCACCTCGCACCGAACCGGCACGCAGGCGATTCTTCAGTATGATGGCGAGGATACGGATAGCGAAACAGGACTTCTTTTCTCCAATGGTCTTAACCTCGATTTGACGCAAGGTGGCGACAACGATGCTTTCATCGTGGCTTTCGATCAAGTGGTCGGTGGTTTGGCATCCAGTAGCGGTACGAGAACCGACTTGCAGTTGAAAGTCCAGGTCACCGGAGCGGGCGGCACGGCTGAAGCAACCACTACGGTGGCCGATTCGGGAGGGCCGACCGAGGCGATTATTCCGTTTGCCGATTTCACCGGCGGCAATCCGTTCGCCGATGCCAGCAGCGTTACCGTGTGGTTCAATTCCAACTCGGCCCTGGGTGTCGACCTCACGGTCGACTACATCGGTACGACCTCGGCTCCCGAGCCGTCGACGATCGCCATGCTGGGCATGCTGCTGTGTTTCGCCGGCGGTTGGGGTTACCGGCGTTGGAGAAAGCGTTCGTAAGATACCTTTTGCTTGGGCTTCGTACGCGGTAACTCACGTGTAAGCGGCAACAACGAAAAACCAACCCATGGCAAACTCGCACCGTAGCGGGTTTGCCATGTTTCGTTTACGGCGACTTGGAATTCTTGCCCGTGGTAAGTCGACAATCGGTCTGGCGAACTCGTCTATCGAAACGATGGTTCTGGGTGTTGATCCTGGGACTTCTTCTTGTGGCAATGCATCGGTGGTTGTTGGCCGGTGCGGGTGGGTTGCTGACGACCACCGAGACCGCGGAAAATGTCACCTATGTGTGGAGTATCGAAGACGAGATTCGCGCCGACGGCCGCTACGACGTGGCCGCCGAGTGGTTGCGCGAATCACCCGGGCGTAGGGCCCTGCTGGTTGGCCAGCACCTTTATCCTCCCATGCGAATCGGCGTGGAGACGAGCTTTCAGGACCGCGCGCGTTGTGCCTTGGTCGAGCGGGGTATCGACGAGGTGTCGATCGAGTTGATTCCCGGCGATGCCATGACTGATTGGCAGCAGGCTGAATTGCTTGGTCGCTGGCTGCGGCAACATCCCGACGCGGAGGTGATGGTGCTTTGCGACCGATTCGCGACGCGATATCTGCGTCGCGTGTTCAATGCTAAGTTGGGCCATGCGTTGGCTGCTCGACTGAGGATTCGCGGTTTGCCGGGCGATGGTTTCGATGAGGCCAATTGGTGGCGCAGCCGGCATGGGGTGAAGGAGTTTATGGGTGCTTGGCTGCGTTTGGCTCACGCCGTGTGTCTTGGCGAGGCGGAACTGGCCGACGCGTTGTGGGACCCGGACGCCTACGAGCGCGAATTACTGTCGTCGAGTTGCCATGGGAAGTAAGATGAGCGTTGCTCGTTGGGGCGCGATTGCGTTGGTCGCAGGCCTCGTGGCCTTCGCGGCGGTTCTCGTCTTTTCGCATTGGACGTTACCGCCCGTGATGCGCTGGCTCGACGTGGGCGAGGAGCCGAAGTCGGTCGACTATGTGATGGTGCTCGGCGGAGGTGAGACGACACGCCCCTTCGTGGCAGCCGCGCTGGTTCGTGCCGGACTGGCCCAAAGGGCCTTGGTCGGCAATATCACACCCGACACCGACGCGAGAGACGGCATTACCTTTTCGGCCAGCGAACGCAACTGCCGTATTCTGCGGCGGCGCGGGGTGGCCGACGAAGATGTGGTGCTGCTGCCGGGCAACTGTGGGAATACGTTCGACGAAGCGACCGCGCTGGCCGATTTTCTCCGCGATGATCCGCAGGCGGAGGTGATCGTCGTTACCCACAATTTCCACACGCGGCGTGCGCGTTGGGTGTTTCGCAGGGTGTTGGGCGATCGGGCGAATAGGGTTACGTTTGTTTCGGCACCGGTCTACGAATTGAGCCCTAAGAACTGGTGGCGCAGCGATCGGGGTGTCCAACTCGTCGTGGGCGAATACTTCAAGCTGCTTTTCTACCACCTGCGTTACGGCCAGGGCATCTACTGGCTGGCCGTCGGGGGGCTGGTCGTCGTCGTTGTGGTGCTGGTTGCGGTACGTCGGAGAAGCAGGGAACGGGCGACGGCTGTTACAGCGACGTAAACCTTGGTACACGCCCTGCTGGGACGAGGCAGCAGGGCAGCCCACCAAACCGGTGTTACCGCACCGAGGCAGGGACCCGCTCCCGTTGGTCGTTAAAAATCTTGTTCGAAAAACAACCTTCTACAGGTTGGTGATAGGAAGGCGGCATAATTCGCGCGACCGTCAAAGGTTAACGAAGGCAGCTTCCTTGGCCACCGCGTTTCCAAAGTCGTTTCTGGCACACTTGTGTTTTTGGCACGCCTCGCCGATTTCGGAATCCGCTTGGTACCTGTTGTGGGCTTCACGCTATCGGGGGGGCGACGGCGATGTGAGGGCAAAGTGGTGTTCGCCGACTGAAGCCGTGTTATAATAAAAAACTCATTTCTCGTTTCAAGCGCAGGAATTCATCCCTTTCGATTTTTCCCTTTGTTGGCGGACTGGCGTTGTTGGCGGACTCGTGTCATTCGGTTTCGCCGGTCCGACTAGCGTCTTCGGCCAAGGTGACGAGGTGAATTAATGAAGACAGTTAATGTCCGGTTGGTCGCCATACTGCTGGTTTCGTTGCTCGTGTTTGGCAGTGCGGCCTACGTGTTACATGCTTTTCAGATTCGACGCAACGCCGGCGTGTTTCTTCGCGAAGCCGAACGAGCGGAAGAACGCGACGATCAAGTCGAAGTCATACGCAACCTTCATTGGTACGTGCGTTTGCGGCCCGACGATCTTGATGCCCAAGAGCGGTTTGGGTTGAAACTGGCCGACCTGAACCAGTTGGTTCAGGCGTCGAGCATTTTGGAGGGTGTTCTTCGCAAAGATGGTGCCCGCAACGACGTACGCAAACGCGTGGTCGACATCGACATGACGATCCATCGCTGGGGTGACGCCCGGCAGCACCTCAACGACTTCCTCTTGAAAGAGGAACCGGAGAATGCCGAGTATCTCGAGATGCTTGCCCGATGCCAGGCCGCCGAAGGTAACGACAGGGAAGCGGTCGAGTCGTTTACCAAGGCGATCGAGAAGAAACCCGATTTGTTGGAGGCCTACCCACGTCTGGCAGGCGTGCTTCGTTATCGCTTGGGCCAAGAGAAAGAGGCCGACGAGTGGATGGCTAAGCTGGTCGAGCAAAACGCGGGACAATACAAGGCCCATCTGCTCTATGCAACTTATTTGCGTGGCACGAAGGAACTCGACAAGGCGGTCGAACAGGCCAACCTGGCTTTGCAGTTGGAGCCGAAAGATCGCGACGTGTTGTGGACGGCTGCCCGATGTGCTCTGAGCAAGGAGAACTTCGAGGAAGCCCGAAGGCTGGCCAACGAAGGCATCAAGTTGCATCCCGACGTGGTGCAGATGTACACGACGCTGGCCGACGTCGAGTTGCGCAGCGGCGATCGCGACGCGGCCGTGGCGGCGTTGCGTCGTGGCTTGCAGGCTACCAACGAACATCCGCAGTTGCTCTGGAGCATGGCCAATCTGTTGATCGATGCCGGCCAACTCGACGAGGCCTCGCAATACGTCGACAAGCTGAGCGCGGCTGAGTATCCAGAAGCGTTGGTCGGGTATCTGCGTTCGCGTATCGAGTTTAACCGGGGTAACTGGCATGTCGCCCGAGAAGGTTTTGGGCGGGTGCGCGGCACGCTCACGGCATGGCCCGATCTGGTCAAACAGGTCGATTACTGGATGGGTAAATGTAATGCCGAGTTGGGAAACCTCGACGCGGCGTTGCGCGATTACGGTCGCGCGACCGATATCGACCCCTTCTTTAATCCGGCTGCGGCCGCCAAAGCCGAGACATTGATGGCCTTAGGCCGGTTAGAGGATGCCAAGAAGGAGTTTGCTTCGCTTACCCAACGAGGAAGCGCGGGTGGTTTGTTGGCAATGGCCCGAGCCGAGATTCTCAAGAGTCTCCGTGTGCCCAAGCAACGGCGCGATTGGACCGCGGCCAACAGCCTGCTCGATATGGCCGAGAAGTCGGAATTGAATTCGGTGCAGATTCCGATTCTTCGTGCTGAAATTCTGCTGGCCGACGAGCGGGCCGAAGAGGCCGATGCCCTGCTGGCCGCCGCCCAGGAAAAATTTCCCAAGAGCACCGAGCTTCCGATTGTCCGTGCACAGTTGGCCTCCCAACGTGGCGATTCGCAGAAGGCCGAGGAGATCCTTGCGGGAATCGAGAAAGCAACCGGCGATCGGGTGGCCGTGTTGCTCGGACGCGCGCGTCTGATGGTGCAACGCGACGGAGCCAAGGCCCTGCCCGAGCTGAAAAACATCGCGGCGAATACCCAGGGATTGTCGGATGCCGATAAGATCAGGCTTTGGAGTGGACTGACCGGGTTGATCGGTCAGATGGGCGACGACGCCTACCTGCAGCAGCTTTGTCAACGTCTGGCCAAGGCCGACCCGAACAACATCCGCGTGCTCTTCATGCTGTTCGAAATCGCCGTCCGCCAGCAGGACGACGGTGCGATGCAGGACGCGCTGGATCAGATCGAAGCCGTGGAAGGGCGAGGGCCGTTTTGGCTTTACGGCCAAGCCATGCGTTTGAGTCTTTTGTCGAAGGGCAAAAACGATCAGCAGCTTCAACAGGCGCTCAAGTATCTGCAAACGGCTCGCGAACAGCGACCCTCCTGGTCGCGTTTGCCCTTGCTGCAAGGTAGCATCTGCGACCAATTGGGGCAGACCGAGCAAGCGTTGAAATACTATGAAGAAGCGCTCGACATGGGCAATCGCAACCCAGGATTGGTACGGCGACTCGCCCGACTGTATCAAGGGCAACGTCGCTTCAACGATGCCTACAAAGTGATCATGCTGCTGGAAGGCCGTGGGGTCGAGTCCACCGCCGATCAACTCCGCCAGGAAAGCCAGATCAAGGCCGGGGCCAACCGGCTGGAAGAAGCACTGGCCGACGCCAAGAAGGTGGTGACCGAATCGGAGCAATACAACGACTTCGTCTGGCTCGGGCAGTTGTTGGCCATTCGAGGTCAACGGGCCAAGGCCGAGGGCAAGGACCCCGAGGCCCTGGAGCTGTTCGGACAGGCCGAAGACGCCTTGCGCCGTGCGGTGGAACTTAAGGGCGATATCGCCGAGACGTGGGTCGTATTGATTCAATTCCTCAGCGCAACCGATCAAACGGCGAAAGCCGAAGAAGCGATTCGCCAGGCTCAGGCGAAGATCCCCGCCAAAGACGCTCCCATTGCCCTGGCCCAGTGCTACGAGGCGATTGGTCAGCGGGATCAGGCCCAAGAGCGTTACGAAGAAGCTTTGGCTGCCGATCCCGACAACGCGGTGGTGGTGCGCTACGTGGCCGACTTCTACCTGCGCAACGGCAAACCTCTGCCGGCCGAAACACTTTTGAAGCGGATCATGGACGGCAAGATCGAAGCATCGGAAGCCGATCGACGTTGGGCGCGGCGCCGGCAAGCCTTGGTCTTTGCTGCTCGCGGGGGATATCAAAACCTGCTGAAGGCCATCAACCTGATCGAAAAGAACCTCGACGAAAGTGAAACGACTCAGGATAAACGCATCAAAGCCGAGATGCTCAAGGGCTTGCCCTCGCGATCACGGCGGCGAGAAGCCATCGCCATGTTGGAGGAAGTGTTGAAGGGACAGCGCAGCGCCTCGCCCGAGGACCAGTTCGTTTTGGCCCAACTCTACATGGCCGAAGGTGTCTGGGTGAAGGCCAGTTCGCAGTACCTCAGTTTGCTGGCCAAACACGGTAATGAACCAAGATACGTGGTTGCTTACATCCAGGCGTTGCTCTCGAAGAACGAACTGGACGGGGCGGAAACCTGGCTCAACAAGCTCCAGTCGATCGCGCCCGGCAGCTTCACCACCACGCGGTTGCGTGCCGATTTGCTGATCCGCCGTCGCAAGTACGACGAGGCCTACGACTTGCTCGCGCAGTTTGTCGAGCGAGACGATGCGATCCCGTCGGATCGCACGACGCGTCTGCGGCTCGTGGCGGCCGCGTTGGAGTCGATCTCCGATGAATTGCAGCAGAAGGGGCTCGAAGCCCAGGCGACCAAGTTCTCGAACCAAGCCGAAACGCTCTACCGAGAGTATGTTGCCGAGCGACCGGAAGAACAACTCCGGTTGGCTGCGTTTCTCGCGAGGCGCGGCCAGGCCGACGAAGCCCTGGACATCATCGGCCGGGTGTGGCAAAAGAGCAATCCGATTCCATTGGCCCAGACGATGGCCGTCGTGATGAAGTCGCCTGGAATCTCGGCGGCTCGGCTCAAACGGGCGGAAACGATTATCCAAGATGCGCTCAAGCAGTTCGATCGTCCTACGGCCCTGCTGCTGGTGCTGGCCGATGTGCGTACCACGCAAGAGAGCTATGCGGACGCAGAAAAGTACTATCGCGAGATTATCAAGAAGAACAGCGGTAACTCGGTGGCCATGAACAACCTGGCCGTGTTGCTTGCCCTGCAGGGGGTGAAGCTTGCCGAGGCCAAGCAGCTCGTCGATCGGGCGATCGAGATCTCCGGGCCCGTGGCCTCGATGCTCGACTCCCGGGCGAGTGTGCAACTGGCGGCCGGCAAGCCGCACAAGGCGTTGGAGGATCTCGACGTTGCCCTGGCCGAAGGCGAGACGCCCGTACGGCTCTTCCACCAAGCCCAGGCCTACAAGGCTGCCGGCCAGCAGGCCGCGGCGTTAGCTGCGATGCGCAAGGCGATGGCCAAGGGGCTCACGCCCGAAATGCTCCAGCCCTTGGAGCGTCCGGCCTACGTGGAACTGAAACGGGCAGCGGAGTAAGTGTCCTTACGAGAAGTCGAAACCCTACACGAAACCGTAAACGGGACAGGTCTAATTTTGAAACCGGGTGCCCTGGGCGGCTTGTCCGCCCTTGCCGGATCAAGGGCAGGCTGTCCCTGGCACCCGCGAAGTCCAAGTGGTCCGGCCACTTGGGCTTCGCGCGAAAATTAGACCTGCCCCGTTTCTGTGTGGCCATTCGGCCGGGGGGAGGGCTGTGCATTTTCGTTGACCGTGGCACCCGTTGTGTCTAAACTGGACCTTGAGCGTGTCTACTCGAAAAATGCCGGGGTCCCGACCATGGTTGCTTTGTCGTCTGTAACGCGTCTGTTGAGCGGTGCTGCATTGGCGTTGTTGCTGGTGGTGGTTTCAGCCGCGCAGGCCGTCGGCGCTTGGCAGGACGACATTGGCTACACCCAACTGCTCTCCGAGTTGGGCAGCGCTACCCCAACCGGCCAAGGCATCACGGCCAGCCAGGTCGAGGCGTTTTCCAGCGGCAACTACCTTCCCAACACGGGGCTCGCTGAGTTCGCCGGGAAGAGCTTCACGACCATGTCGGGCACCAGCGGCATATCCGGTCACGCCACGACCGTCGGTCAGTATCTTTACGGCAGTTCGACGGGCATCGCCACGGATATCAGTACGATCGACAATTGGAGCGCTGATGACTGGCTTTACAGTGGGGCACTCCGTGTGGGATCGATTTCCGCGCCGTTGATCGAAACTCGCGATGTGCAAAACCACAGTTGGGTATCGACCACCACGAACGAAGCGGCGATCGTCGACGCCAGTCGCCGGTTCGACTACGCCATCCAGCGGGATAACTTCGTGGCAGTGGTTGGACTGAACAACGGCAGCTCGACGGATATTCCCGGTCTGCTGGCGCACAGCTACAACTCCATCTCTGTCGGGCTAACCAACGGGAACCACAGCCGTGGTTTTACGACCTTCGATGGCGTTGGGCGAAGCAAGCCGGAGATCGTGGCGCCGGCCAGCTACACGAGTTACGCCACGCCCATCGTTGGTTCGGCCGCCGCCTTGTTGCTCGAGACGGCTCAAAACACGTCGGCATTGGCCAACGCCCAGAATTCGGAGGCCGTCAAGGCCCTACTGCTGGCCGGAGCCACCAAAAGCGAGTTTTCCGATTGGGACCGCACGAATTCGCGGCCGCTTGACGAAGTCTACGGGGCCGGCGAGTTGAACGTCTATCGCAGCTATCAGGCCCTGGCCGCCGGAGAGCAAGAGGCCGGCATCTTGTCGACGGTCGATCTGACTGGCTGGGATTTCGATGCCACCGGCGGCGGCGATTCGCTCTACTTCTTCGACGTCACCGAGGGTTTCTCGCTGGACGAGTTCTCGGTCGCCCTGACCTGGAATCGGGTGGTCACGGATGGGGCCGGTGCGGGCTGGGGTAATCCGACCTCAACATTGGCCAATCTGGACCTCGAACTATGGTCGGCCGACGGGTTCACTCTCGACACCCAACTCGACTTCAGCAACAGCACGGTCGACAACGTCGAGCACATCTACCGCCAGAATATGGAGGCAGGCCGTTATGCCTTGCGGCTGACTTCGGACACGGCCGGCACGGACTACGCCATGGCTTGGTATAGCGAGGCGGTGTCGGTGCCCGAGCCGGCCACTTGGTTGATGCTCGTCGTCGGCGGAATCTGCCTGGGCGGTTTCTGGTATCGACGTTCCCGGCGGTGAAAACGACACGCCTTGGCCGCAAAAAGCGTTCCCGGCTCGCGTTGGGGGTATTTTGAGGTCGATGATGGTAGAGACGGGTCAGTCTGTCAGGTCGGGTTGCGCCTTGCCGTGCGACGCACGCCAAAGCGGCGGGTATACCTCCGGGCGGGGGTGTCGGTTGGGTTTTGTGAGGTCGAGACTGGACTTTTCCGCCCGAATCTGGGAGAATGTTGAGTAGGGCAAGTGCTCTTTCTAAGCGGTTTAGGGGATGATTGCCGACTTGCAGTTCAGAAGCCATTCGGCTCAGACAGAGGTTACTCTACAGAACCTCGACCATCTTCGGGTGTGTCGCGAACGTCACGTGTGTCGCGAAGCAACGCGACCATCGCGATCTTCTGTCGGGTGGCCACACTGCGGTTTTGTGCCGTCGTCTAAAAGCACCGCTTAGTCAGCAGAGGAGAGGTATCCGATGAACACAGAGGCACGAAAAGTGCGAGGTTTCATGGTGCGCAAGACAAAAAAGCAACGTGGTTTTACCCTGGTCGAGCTACTGGTGGTGATCACCATCATCGGCATGTTAATGGCCCTGTTGATGCCCGCCGTGCAGTCGGCCCGAGAAGCCGCCCGCCGGGCGACGTGTATGAATAACCAAAAGAACCTCAGCCTGGCCATGCTCCAGTATGAAGGGGCATTGGGGCAGTATCCGGGGTATCGCGAAGTGGTTTATCCGGGTACAGATCCCGCCGCCACCACAGATGACTTTGCCGCCAGTTGGGTAGTGTCGTTGCTGCCCTATTTGGAACGTAACGACTTGTACAAGTACTGGAACGATCCGGTTAATAATACGAGTACCAGTGCGGACGATCGGGCCGTTTATATGTCGATTCTTACTTGCCCTACCGATCCTCCGTTGAGTAAGAATAATCCCTACATGGCGTATGTCGTCAACTGTGGTTTGCCCGATACCTATTCAAATTCAGTGGCGCCCGCCGATGGTGTGTTTTACGATCATAGCGGCCGAGTTACGAGTCCCATTGGAGTTTCAAATGACTATATTGGCATGCGCGATGGAACATCGACGACACTAATGATGTCGGAAAACACCAATCCTACACAGGATACCGGTGTTTTTACGAAAGAAGAACGCCTTTGGAATTTTCAGGGCAATGCAGGTGACATTACTGACAGTAACTATGAGCGAGGCGAATTGATTTTTGGATTCAACTGGGAACCAGCATCCGCGACGAGCACGGTGGTTCGCGGTATCAATGATGATCGCGACGAAGGTTATGCACGGATGGCGGCAGTACATGGCGGAGGGGTAGTCGCGTCGTTCTGCGATGGTCACCAGATCTTCCTGAAGGACAGTGTCAGCGACGCGGTGTTGGTGCATTTGATGACTCCTAATGGTTCTGCAGTCAAGGATGCGAGTATTTTCGTTTTTCCCACCAACGAGAAGATTCTCGACGAGGGTAGTTACTAAGGAGTTGCCGCACAGGTTTCGGCCTGGGCTTGGCAGCAGTTACTGCTGCGAAGTCTGATTGATATTAAGACCATCCAGGGCGACCAGTCGCAGCACGCCGTAACGGGCTGCGGTTGGTCGCCCTGTTTGCGTGGGGGCCGTCGCTCGTGGCGGTTTGGTCGGGTGCGTGTTGCCCGATCTTGTTGCTCCGGTTTGCCCTCGTGGGCCGAAACGCTTCGGGGGAGGTTCGCCCTGGTGAGCCGGTCGGCAACCTGCTAGAATCGGGGGGCGGTGGGGCCGCTAACCAAACCGGTGTTACCGCATCCTTCACTGGTTCCCAAGCTCCGGCTTGGGAACCTTGTTCCGCGAAGCTCTGAGGCCGCGAAAAAATCGGGACTGGCTTCCGGCCAATTGCATAGAAAACCCGACGAATATCTCTCTCGCGAGGGTGCCTGTCCCGATTTTTTCACATAAACTCAAAGCAGAACTTCCGGTAGTCATGGAGTGCATCGAAAGCACCCGTACGACGATGGCTTTTCGCGTCTACGAAGCAGAGCTTCTGGGAAGTGCGTTCCCAAGCCAGAGCTTGGGAACGAGGTAAGCAAGTAAAGATAACATAGAGGTCAAATACAATGACAGCGGCTGCTCTGGAAAAGGCGATTGCCGAGAAATCGGCGCTGGTTGGTGTGGTGGGTTTGGGCTACGTGGGCTTGCCGCTGATCCGCGCGTTTGTCGCGGCCGGTTACCGGACCATCGGTTTCGATGTCGATCAGGCGAAAGTCGATATGCTGGCCAAGGGCAAAAGTCCTATTGAACACATCGCGTCGGATTGGATCGGCGAGTGTGTGAAGAAGGGTGCGTTCGAACCGACGGCCGACATGAGCCGGCTCAGCGAACCCGACGCCATTCTGATCTGCGTGCCCACTCCCTTGAGCGACAGCCGCGATCCGGACTTGATCTATGTGGAGCAGACCGCCGAGAAAATTGCCGCCGTGTTGCGCCGCGGTCAACTGGTGATCCTGGAAAGCACCACGTACCCTGGCACGACGGCCGACGTGCTTCTGCCGATTCTTGCCGAGGGTGGATTGAAGGTGGGCGAGGACTTTTTCCTGGCCTACAGTCCCGAGCGGGAAGACCCCGGCAACCCGACGTTTTCGGCCGAGAAGATTCCCAAGGTGGTCGGCGGTATCGAGCCGAACAGCGGCCGGCTGGCGGCCCAACTCTACGGTCAGGCCGTGGTTGAGGTCGTGCCCGTGTCGAGCTGCGAAGTGGCCGAGGCGGCCAAGATCGTCGAGAATACCTATCGTTCGGTGAATATCGCCATGGTCAACGAGCTGAAGGTGATGTTCGACCGGATCGGGATCGACGTATGGGAAGTGATCGACGCGGCGAAGACCAAACCCTTTGGATTCCAGGCGTTTTACCCCGGGCCGGGCCTGGGAGGGCACTGCATTCCGATCGACCCCTTCTACTTGAGTTGGGTGGCGCGAAAACATGGGCTGACGACGCGCTTCATCGAACTGGCCGGCGAGATCAACACGAGCATGCCGATCTATGTGGTCCGCCGTGTGCAGGAGGCGCTCAACGATCACAGCAAGGCGGTCCGCGGTAGCAAGGTATGTGTGCTGGGCGTGGCCTACAAGAAGGATGTAGACGATGCCCGTGAAAGTCCGTCTTTCGAGCTAATTCATTTATTGCGAACGCGAGGAGCGGAGGTCAGCTACAACGATCCTCACATCCCGGAAGTGCCTCATACACGCCGATGGGGCGGGAGCGATCTGGCAAGCCAGGAACTCACGCCCGAGTTTCTGGCCAGCCAAGACTGCGTGCTGATCGCCACGGACCATTCGGCCTACGACTACGACTTCATCGTGAAGCACGCGCCACTGGTGGTCGACACGCGCAACGCGACGAAGAACGTGACCGAACGTCGCGAGAAGATCTACAAGGCGTGAGGGGATGTCGCAGTAAGGACGATCTTCCCGAGAAGAACATCTTCACCGCTGTAAGCCGCCCTCGTGTCACTGCTTATGCGACGCTCAATAACGTTCCCACCAGCAGGAGTACCACAATGAACAAGACGGCGGCCGTCGTATGGGCGTGGCTGGCTATTGTGTCGGCGGCCATCGCCGCGGAACAAGAATCTCCGCGATTCACGAAGTTGACCCTCTCCGATCAGTTCTACTGCGAGGGGGTGTACTTCGGCGACTTTAATCGTGACGGACAGATGGACGTCGTGGCCGGACCGTTCTGGTTCGAGGGGCCGGAATTCAAGAAGCAACATGAGATCCGCGAACCGAAGGCTTTCGATCCCAAGGGGTATTCCGACAATCCCCTGATCTACACAGGTGATTTCAACGGCGACGGTTGGACCGATGTCTTCTATGTACCGTGGCAGGGATATTGGTACGAAAACCCGGCCGATCGAGGCGGACCCTGGAAGCAGCACTTGGCTCTTGAGGACGTAGGCAACGAATCGCCGATGTGGGGTGACGTGACGGGAGACGGCCAGCCGGAACTGGTATTCAACATTTCGGGCTACTTGGGCTATGCCACCTACGATCCGACGAAACCGGAAGAACCTTGGACCTTTCATGCGGTTTCCAGCGAAAACGACCGCTACCAGAGGTACACCCACGGCATCGGTTTTGGTGACATCAACGGTGATGGTCGCGTCGACTTGGTCGAAGGCATTGGCTGGTGGGAACAGCCGGCCGAGAGCAAGGAAGGCCAGCCTTGGCCGTTCCATCCCGCGCATCTTGCGGACGCCGCCGCCCAGATGCTCGTTTACGATGTCGATGGCGACGGGCTGAACGACGTGATAACGGCTTGGCATTGCCATCACTATGGTCTGGTTTGGCAGAAGCAGGTCCGGCTGTCCAACGGCGAAATCACCTGGCAGCAGAACGTGATCCTCAAGCCGGAGCCCGACTTGAATTCGCCCGAACTACGGATCAGCCAACTCCACGCCCTGGATCTGGTCGATTTCAACGGCGACGGTCTCAAGGACATCTTGACTGGCAAGCGGTTTTGGGCCCACGGACCAAATGGGGATAAAGAGCCCGACGCCCCGGCCGTCGTCTACTGGTTCGAACTGAAACGCGGCGAGCAGAACAGCGTCAAGTATGTCCCTCACATGATCGACGACGACTCCGGTGTCGGTACCCAGGTGGCCGCCACGGACCTCAACGGCGACCGTGTCCCCGATGTGATCGGGGGCAACAAGAAGGGGATGTTCCTTCACCTCAGCGGGGCGAAGTAGTCTGGGTCTGTGTTTGTCAGAGGAAAACATCGGGTTTACGAGTCGATTCGTCTGTTGTGAACGGGGGGCGTCGGATTTCAGGTACGTTGTGTTGCCTCCGGCCGAAAACCTGAACCGAAAAGCGGCAATGCCTGAATGCAGGGTTGGCTCAGGCTGGGTACCATGATAAGGATCGTTGCCAGTTTGCCTTTCTATTGGGGCCCGCATTGCTCGCGGAACGAGGGCGACCAACGGGAGCCCGGTTCGCGGGGACAAAACGTAACGAAATGTTCCACAATTAACCTCGGAATCAATAATGCTCGATGAGGTGCCGCGATGTCCTACCGCAAACGTTGTGCTCCAACTGAATCGCACGAAGACACTTCGGCGTCGATGAATCGCCGCGAGGCGGGCCGTCGGTTGCTTGCCGGCAGTGCGGCTCTGCTTTTGGCCGCCGACGAGGTGTTCGCGCGGACGGGGCCATCGTTCCGCCTGCGCTACGTGCTGGGCTCCAGCATGTACGGCAAGTTCAAGCTGGCCGACATCCTGCCCGAGGTGGCCAAAACCGGCTCGGAGGGAATCGACCTTTGGCCGCTTCCCCACGGTAACCAGCGCAACCAGATGGACGAAATGGGCCTCGACGCGTGTGCCGCGTTGCTAAAGAAAGCCGGCGTACCGCTGTTGATGACCACGCGCTACGACCTGGGTCCCTTCGGCTTACAGGACGAAATGGGCGTGCTGCGGCGGTTCGGCGGCCGGCTGGTGGTTACCGGCAGTCGGGGGCCGAAGAACGTGGCCGGGCAGGAGGCCCGCCAGGCGGTCAAGCAGTTCGTCGAGCAGATGAAGCCGCACATTGCGGTGGCCGAAGAGACGGGCGTGACGATCGGCATTGAGAACCATGCCAACGCTCTGATTCACACGCCCGACTCGTTGCGTTACCTGACTGAGTTTTCGCCTTCGCCGAAGCTGGGTATCGCCTTGGCGCCGTACCATTTGCCGCAAGACGCGCAACTGCTCGCCCGACTGATCGAGGACCTGGGGCCCCGGTTGGTTCACTTCTACGCTTGGCAACATGGCCAAGGCTCGCACACCAAGATGCCCAAGGCCGAGGAGATGCAGCAGATGCCCGGCTATGGGCCGCTCGATTTCGCGCCGCTGATGACCGCACTGCGTAAGATCGACTACCGGGGCCTGACCGAGATCTTCATGCACCCGTTTCCCCGTGGGATTCCCATTCTGCCGACGGCTGCCGAAGTAACGGCGGCGGTGAATCGTTCGCGGAAGTATCTTGCGAAGTGCCTGATGGTCTGACCGTTTCGGTTTTACGGGTACCGGGGGCGGTTTGCCTGCCCCTGATTCGGCAAGGGCGGGCAAACCGCCCTTGGCACCCGATCCACAGCCCCAATCGCCCCACGTAGCTTTTCGTCGAGACACGCTGGCTGCGGGTTGCCGCACGGCTCGCCAAGAGTGCCGGTTCCGACGTTTCGTCGCTCTTTAGTACTTTCGGTGGGTGGGAGTCTTGCCTGCGCGCTCGGGCGACCGTGCGATCGCGTTTTTTGCCAATTTCTTGCCCTAATCGGCTCGCGCAATGTCGTATGCCTTGTGTAGGGGTTTCTTTTCACGCGCTAAGCCATTCTGTTGCAGGGCCTTAAGTCTTGAAGTCGGCTGCCGCCTCGACCGATCGCACGCCGGAGTTCGTCCGACTGCTCATGCAATATGAGCGGCGAATCTATGCCTATGTCCGCAGCCTTGTGCCGAATCGAACCGACGCCGAAGACGTCCTGCAGGAAACTTCCCGCGTGCTGTGGGAGAAATTCGAGCAGTACCGCCCGGGCACCGACTTCGTCGCTTGGGCCTTCCAGGTAGCTCGTTACGAGGTGAGCCATTACCGTCGCCGCCAACGGGGCGATCGGCTGCGGTTTAGCGATGAATTCGTCGATCTCTTGGCCGACGAAGCCCAGGGCGAAGAGGAACACTTGGCCGGCACCCAGGCAGCCTTGTCCGAATGTCTCGAAAAACTTCCCCCGCGCGACCGCGACCTACTTACTCAACGCTACGAGCCGGGCGCGTCGGTGCAGGGTATCGCTGAGCGGCTCCGCCGACCGGTGCAAACGATCTACAGCCGGTTGAAGCGGGTTCGTCGGGCGCTGTTCGACTGCGTTCAACGTACCTTGGCAGCGGAGGGACGTGGATGATGGTCGCTCCCGAACGGCAAGCCAATCTTAACGATCTGATCGAAGCCGCCTGCGAGAATCGGCTTTCGGCGGAGGACGCGGCCAGCCTGGAACAGCTTCTCGTTCGCGACTGCGCTGCACGTCGAACTTACTTGACGTGCATGCACGCCCAGTCGTTGTTGGAGCGTTTCGACGCGGCACGGCCGGATCACGTGCCGCCCAAGGTGGCTTGCGATACCCAGGCCGAACGGCCGCGTTTTTCGTTACGTCGACTCTCCGGCTTCTTGGCCGACTACCGTCGCCACCCGGAACGCGTGTCGCTGACCGTGGCGTTGACCGTGGTTTTGGCCGTGGTGGTTGTGCTGGCGTTTCTGCGACCCTCGCTGACAGGCTTGGACGATGGCGACAACACGGCGCAAAACATTGTGTCCCGGCCGGAAGCAACCGGAGTGGCCACACTTACGGCTACGGCCGACGCGGTTTGGAAAGGCAAGGAACCGTCGACCGGCCATCTCGGGCTTGAGGCGGGACAGCAACTGCAGTTGGCCACCGGGCTGGCGAAGGTCATGTTTGCCCATGGAAGTGAAGTGATCCTTGAAGGACCAGTGGATTTCGTCGTGCGAAACGTCAACGCCGGTTGCTGTGCCAGCGGGCGGCTAGTCGCTCGAGTGCCGAGTCGGGCTACGGGTTTCGTCATCGAGACTCAGGCCGCTCGTATTACTGACCTGGGGACGGAGTTTGGCGTGGCGGTCGACGCCAAGGGGGCTGTCGACGTTACGGTGTTCGACGGCTTCGTGGAGATCACGCCTGTGGCGTTTGGCGACGTCGCGCCGGTGGAGTCGCAGCGCGTGCTGTCACAGGGGCAGCAAGTGCGCGTGGTGGCGGGCAAGGTGGAGGTGGTCGCTGCTGACGCCGGTTCGGGTTTCGTGCGCCAGATGCCTAGCGGCGCGGACGGCGACGATGACACGCCGCGCGGACTGGTCGGCTATTGGGATTTCGACTCGTTGCGGGGCAATCTTGTCCTCGATCGCAGCGGTTTCAGTGGTTCGGCCGTGGCTAGCCCGAGGAATCTTCGGCCCGAGTTGGTCGACGGGCGGTTTGGCAAGGCACTGAAGTCAGGTAAGCCGTTGCAGGGAGTGCGCATCCGCAACCGCGTGCCACAGAAGTTTACCCTATCGCTTTGGGTGAAGACGTCGTCGGCGACTCCCCAAGGCGATCTAGCCTTCAACGGCGTTGGTCTACTGTGGGCCGACGTGCCGAACGACCACAACGACTTCGTCTTGACGCTTCTAAACGATAACGTGTGGTTCCACGACGGGGCGACGGCCGCGCTGCTGGCCGAGCGAGTTTTCGTTGCCGGTACGAGCAAGATCAACGACGACGGTTGGCATCATATCGCCGTGGTTCGCCAGGGCGACCTCGGTGAGGCGGGGTTGAGGATCTATGTCGATGGGCAGTTGGAGGCCGCGGGACTTTCCGGAGCCAGCCCGTTGCGCGATTGCCCAACGATCACGGTTGGCTTCAATCCGGATCGCTCGGGTGCGCATCATAATCTCCCCTTCGACGGCCTAATCGACGATCTGGCCATTTTCGGCCGGGCTCTTACCGATCAGGAACTCGCCGTGCTGGCTGAAGGCAAACAACCGGCCGGCGCGTTGTTCGGTGGCGAGCGGAACGACGAGAAGAAGAACGACCGGAGAAGTGGCAAGGGCCATGGTAACGCGGCCGAGGCGAGGTAGTCAATCGTGTGAAATGAAAAGCATTCAACGCGGTTTCTTGTCCCTGAAAACCAAGGGAATCACATCAAGGGAGGATCATGTAATGAAGGCATTTTCTATTGCTTTAGCGACTGCAATTCCGCTGCTGGCCGCAACCGCCAACGCCGAATTGGTCGGCCAATTCGTGAGCAACGATTGGACGGGTACCGGGGCGTGGGAAAACCGTGTGGAAGGCAAGACCGACGCCACGATCGCGGCCGGCACGCCCACGCTCTCGTCCGCGGGAACATTGGCCAGCCAAGCTGGGGTGAATTTCATCGATTTCAACGGTTCGTCGTTCTTCAATGTCTTGGGCAACGACGCCAATAACCCCATGTACGGCGTAGGCGATTTCTCGATCACGGCCGTCTTCACCACCGACGGAAACACCCAGCAAAGCGGCGAATATCCGACGTATTGGTGGGATCACGGTGGCGTGGTAGGCAACGAACGCCCCGGCGGACCGCCGGCCGATTTTGGCCTAACCATCGACGGCAATATCGTGATGGGCGCCATGAGTGATCCTCGTGCGTATGTTTCGAGCAACGTGGGCAACCTGCGCAGCACGACGACCGTTGACGACAATCCGGTTCACGTGGTCACCTGGGTTCGCGACGTGGTGGATGCTACCCATGCCAGCTTTTTCCTGTATGTCGACGGTGCTCTTGAAGCGTCGCTGGTTAACCAGGAGGACGTCAGCGCGGCGTACGACATCTTGAGCACGCCCGATCTTTCCAGCGGCAGCGGGTTTCTCGAAGGGTTCGCCATCGGCGCGTGCTCGACCATCGGGGAAGAGAAATTCCTAGGCCGTATTGCCGAAATCCAGATTCACGACACGGCGATCGACCCGACGGCCGACGGCTTGGGGTTGCACGACGCATTGGTCGTCGACGGCGTATATCAAGTGCCGGAACCGGCCACGTGGATTCTTTCCCTGTTGGGAATCGTCGGGCTGGCGATTTGTCGGTTCCGGAAGAGGTAGGCGTTGAGTAAGGCCGGTGGGGCGTGTCGATCCGTGGTCTTGTGGGAGATAGATTCATGACTTGCTTGTGCAATAAATGGTCCTTTGGTTTTGGGTCTTTGATCATCGCGGGCTTGATTTCAACGGCCAATGCAGGGTTGATTCACCGTTATAGCTTCGACGGCGACGTTAGCGATTCGGTCGGTGGCGCCGATGGGATGGTGGTCGATCCGAGCGGCAATTACGCGACGTTTTCCGACGGACAGCTTGATCTCAGCGCCAATAGTGGGCAAACCTCGAACCAAGATTTTTCCAATTCGGCGACCGAGGGAGCCTACGTCGATTTGCCCAATGGAACCATCTCGGCCTTGGGGCAGAAAGCGACCTTCGAGATGTGGTTCACCTTGGAGACGAATCACGTTTGGGCGGAAGTGTTCTGTTTTGGGACGAGCAACAATGGGGAGAATACCTCGGCAAGTGGAAGCGCGAGTAATTACATCGCTTTGATTCCCCAGAACAATAGCGACGGGTCGTGGCTCACCCATCACATTACCACCGGCGCGCAGACCTATATTGCCGACAGCGTCTTTTCGACGGCGAACGAGCATCACGCGGTGGTGGTCTACGACGAAACAGACACTTCTATCGGTGCCAATGGCACGATCTCCCTGTACCTCGACGGTGGACTGGTAGGCGCGATGGCACGACTTTCCGATTTTTCACTGTCGGGACTCGACGACGTGAATAACTGGCTGGGACGATCGCAGTGGAACGATCCGCTGTTCGACGGCCTTTACAACGAGTTTCGCATTTACGACCAGGCCTTGACGGTCGATCAAGTCGGCGACAGCTACGATGCGGGGCCCGACACGGTGGCCGTGCCCGAACCGTCGACGTGGCTTCTCGTCGCGATGGGGTTGGCCGGGCTGGCGGCTTGTCGATGGCGAAAAGAACGGTAGGGGGGTAACCGTGGCATGTCGTTACATGCGGCGGTACGACGTTGAGGGTTGAATGAGGAGTCGGGTGCCACGGGCCGTTTGTCAGGAATGTGGCGAACAGGGGCAGCCTGCATACTGCTCCCCTCTCCCTGTGGGAGAGGGGCTGGGGGTGAGGGCCACTAGCCATACGGTGCTGCGGCACCCCGTCAGAAACCCGCTCTCGTCGATCGCTAACCTTCGCGAAGAACTTGACGGTCTTCGAAGTTGGTAATACAGAAGGAAAAGGTTTCATGCGACGACCGCGACACACGAGTGACGTAAGGGCGTTTACCCTAGTGGAGCTTCTGGTGGTAATCGCGATCATCGGCATCTTGATCGCACTGCTGCTGCCGGCCGTGCAGAGTGCAAGGGAGGCTGCTCGGCGGATGCAGTGCAGCAACAACCTCAAGCAGGATGCCTTGGCCGCGTTACAGCACGAGTCGGCGATGGGCTATTTTCCGACCGGCGGTTGGGGATACGGTTGGGTGGGTGACCCGGACCGAGGCTTCGGCGCCACGCAGCCGGGCGGATTCTTCTACAATATCCTCCCGTTCCTCGAACAACAGACGATCCACGACATGGGGGCGGGCGAGACAGATGCCGATCGAAAGAAAGACATCACTCTGCAAATGGCACAAACGCCCTTGGCCATGTTCAGTTGCCCGTCGCGGCGACAACCGGCCGCCTATCCGGTGCGTTCCGACCGCAACTGGCTGGTGAACGCCTCGAAGCCGAGCGACCTGAGCCAAGGGTGGTTTCGGGCCGATTACTGCGTCAACGGCGGCTCGAAGCAAGTCAGTTGGGGTTATGGGCCGTCGAGCTACAGCGCGGCCGATGCCGGCAACGGTTTTGCGGATGCCGAAAAGTTATCGAGCATCAATGGGCTCAGCTACCAACGATCGCAGGTAACGATCGCCCAAATTCGCGACGGAACCAGCAATACTTATTTGCTCGGCGAGAAATACCTGCGGCCCGAAGACTATTACTCGGGCGACGACCACGGCGACGACGAACCGGCCCTGGGCGCCGACGATCTCGACATGCACTGCTGGACCTGTTACGACCCGGCCAACCCGAACGGCTACGCTGCCTTCCAGCCACGGGCCGATAAGCCGGGCTACACGACGAACGTTGCCTTCGGCAGCCCTCATGCCGGCACGTTCAACGTGGCCTTCTGCGACGGCTCGGTCCGCAGCATGAGCTACACGATCGACCGTTTGGCCCACAAATATCTGGGCGACCGCGAAGACGGGCAAGTGATCGACGGCACGGTGTTACAATAGTCCGTCGAGTAGTACGTCGTTCTGCCATGGACCGCTGCATCGTCGCCGAGGTGGATAGCAGAATTGCACGGCGGAAAACGGGTCGCGGTGGAGTTGCCAAGTACCGACTACTTAGTTGGGACAGAGGATTTCCCGCCGTAGTCGACGGGAAACCCATCGGTTAGACCGATGTTCTCACGGTCCATCAGTTCTTCTCGAAATCCGTCCTTCCAACTCACGTTCTCGGTCAGCGCGGAATCTGCGTTTTCCGGACGGTTGCTGCGGATTTGGCGCCCTTGGCAACGAACGATATGGATGTTGCGGAAAACCTGATCCATCGACATCTTGGGCCAGTCCAGGAAAATACCGTCTGGGGCGTAGTCCTTCATCAACGGTACGGCGCGGCAGTCGACCACCGTGATTTGCTCGAACGTGTTGACGCAGCCGCCGCCGGGATTGTTCAGGTTGGCACAATGCAGCGCGCCCATGTCGCCACCGTCCTGGCCGCAACGATACACGCGGAGATGATGCATCCGGTTGTTCTTGCACGGCGGATGGTTCGTCGATACGGGCGGCCCGTATTGATCGCCCGTGTTGCCGCGGAGGGTTACGGCGTAGCGAACGGAATCGTGAAGTTCGCAGTGGCCGATATCGTTGTTTTCCACGTTGAAGAGATTGACACACGATGCGTAGGTATGAATCTCACCGATGTTGTGAATTCGGCAGTTGTGAATTCGGTTGCCCAGACAACGGTCTGCCGTGGCTTTTTTCTCGTCGGAACTTGAGAAGCGGTTGCAGAGCGTTACGCCATTGACGCCCATGTGCTCGATCCAGCACCTGGTGACCAGATTGTCGAGATTGTGGCCGATAAGCATGATGCCGTTTCGACCGCCGTTGTTCAGATGGCATTGCCGCACTTCAATCCCTTGGGTGTTGCTCATCCAAATGAGCGCGCCATCTTTGCGTCCATAATGTGTGCCCCACCACGGTGTCGGAAAACCGTCAGTCTCCTCCAACGCCAACCCTTCGATACGAATGTTTTCGACGCACCGTTCTCGCGACTTGCCCTGGATTTCAATAAGGCGCGTCATTACTGGCGCGGCGACGCAGAGCGTGTCTGGATGGCCGCTACCGATTGGCTTGTAGTAGAGTGTGTTCGATGATTCGTCGACGTGGAATTCGCCGGGCGCGTCGAGAAACGCCAGATCGTCTTCGAGAAAGAATCGGGCACCGGCACCGACACCGAACGGGAGGGCATTCGCCTCGAACACCAGCTTCCGCGTCTCGGGGTCAATCGACTTGACGTTGTAGACGTTACGGAACCAGTCGCACTTCCCGCCCGTGTAGATCAATAGTTTCGTTTTGGAGCCCAAAGGGGCTGGGGGTGCATCTTCTACGGGATACGTCAGCCAGCCGGGGCCTTGAGGAGGTTTTTCACCTTTTTTGTTGTAGCGTTTTGGCGTGCCGTCTTCGGCAACGAGGTAGCGACCGCGTGCCGTGGGAAAGTCTGGCTGGTGCTCGTAGTTGGGAAAGCGGGCCTTATGGGCACGTTGGCCGTTCTCAAAAAGCGTGTGGAACAGCATGCCCTCGGGAAGGTCGATCTTCCAAATGCCGTCGTGGTGTTCTTGCCAGCCCACTAGCGGCACGCTGCCGAGAAGCCGCGCCTTGCCCGGGCCGTCTTGGCTTCGGTAGACTACCCGGCAGGTGTTACTCCCGGAGTCTTCTTCCGTAAGGCGAAAAGGCTTCGCGAGACGGTAGCAGCCGGCAGCCAGATTAACGACGACATCGTCACTTTCCGTACGGTCGACTTTCCGCACGGCCTGCTGGGCTCGTGCGAGAGTTTGGAAGGGACGCTGGGTTGTGCCCGGGTTCGTATCGTCGCCGTTGGGACTGACGAAGAATTCCGTCGCCGTGGCAATCGACGCAAGACTACAAAGAGCGAGTACTGAAACCATCGTCTTGACGATCATGGTGTTCTCCTGATTCTTGGTAATCGAATGAATTTCGCATTCGCACCGTCCACGACGATTCTGGCAGTGCCGTCGAGGGATTGCGCAAGAGCCTGCCGGTGTTGGTGGGATCTGAAAAACGACGCCTTGCGATGCCACGCGATCATTATCTGGCAGCATCGTTGGCGGGCGTGTTCAGCGGAGTCGAAGCATCGATGTGGTTGCAGCTAAGGAGGTATCTGGTGGGCAGGGATCGGTGGGTTCGTTGTCGATTGCTAGGGAGTGGCCTGAAGAATAACTTATCGTTTTCAAGGCGAAACTCGAGGGGCATCGCGAAGCACGGCCCGGCGAATCAGCAAGTCATTTATCGGTTTGTCCTAAATAGTACTATTTCGACGAGTGGAGGGCAAAATCGAATTCCCCGCCGCCGGAGGCAACTTCGGCCGTTAACTCGGTTCGGCGGTGGTAGCAATCCGGTAGCCGTTCCTGGGGCTGCATTTCCGTGGCCGTGGTGATGGTTACGCTGTGGGTGCCGAGCAATGCACCGCGGATGTCGCGTAGGTAAATGAGTTCGTAGTGTCCATTTGCATCCGTCTGCCCATGCGACGACTTTCCCTGGGGCGGTTGGAAGACGACGGTGGCACCTTCAAGGGGTTGCCCGTCGAGCGTGATCACACCTTCGACCGGTGCCATCGCGGGTCGACCATCGTCGCTACAGCCAGCCATAGCCAGTAGCGCAAGTCCCAGAAGAATTGAGCTAGCGGACGTCAATGGATTAAGGGGCATGATAGCTTGCTACCGAAAGGGTGCAATTCAGAGGTCATGGTGGGTCAATATTCGCCGGGAATCACCTCGCCGCAGGCGTAGGTGGCCAGGTACTGGAGGGTATTCGAGTCGACGTTCTCGCTGATGAACCGGACGGAGCCATCGGCCAAGCCGAATTGAGCTCCGCCGGGGTGCTCGCTGCCAGGATGCTCGAAGTGTTGATTGTTCATCTCGCCGTACTGAACATCGAAGAGCGTGCCGGCACCTCCCACCGCCCAACCATCGTGCGTGGTTTGCGCGCATTCATTCAAGCGTGTGGTCTCATTGCCGTGAAGTCTTTGCAGCTCACCGGTAAGGAGTGTGTTGGATGTGCCGTCGCGAATATGGTCGATTTTGACTGCGGCGAGCGGCGAGAAGATGCCCGCGGAGCAGTCGTTGTCACCGTCTTCGGTGATTTGTCCCACACTGCTGAAGTTGTGCTTGCAGGGATGGTTCGAGTCGCCATCTTGGTCGTCCCAGAAAGCGTTCCCATACCCGATGCAGCCCCCGTAATCGGTGCCTCCTGATTCCCAGTCCTGAAACATCTGGAAGGGAGCATCGCTGGGGCGAACCCCAGATCGGCGGCTCGGGCAGTAAAACATGGCGATGTCGGATTTCGCCAGCGAGGCGTTTCCTAGGACATTCGTGGTGAAGTCCCACTGGTCGTAGAGGGTTCCCAGCTCGAGGTAGGGCAAGATCTGGAGCATCCAGCTTGTGCCGTGACTGCCTGTAGCCGCTTCGTTCCAGATGTCGAAAGTAGAGGTGAAGTTGTCGATAATGGTCGCCGGAGGCAACGACCCCACGGCCGAGGCGTAGCTATGCAGAGCGAGACCAATTTGCTTGAGGTTGTTCTGGCAGCCCATGCGGCGAGCCGCTTCGCGGGCCGACTGTACCGCTGGCAAGAGCAACGCGATCAGAATGCCAATAATCGCGATTACCACTAATAATTCTACCAGGGTAAAAGCATTGCATTGCCGTGTGCGCGTAACCAAACCAACACCTCGTGTGCTTGTGCCGACCAAAGGGCCAGGAGCTATTTCAAAACTAGATCCGAGGTCGTCGTTCAGCGGACGTACGAACCCGAAGCCGGGTTTTGAAACGGCCGCTATTGAGCGTCGCATAAGTAGTGACACGAAGGCGACCAACGGGAGCCCGGCAATTGTGGGAAGACCCGCTGCATGGCCGGTTCACTACTTTTGCGAATATCGATAATCTCTCTTATCGTGCTCGGATGTTTCGAACTTGCCGTCGGGCGTAACCCAACAGGCCGACGAGTCCACTCATCAGCAACACCCATGTCCCCGGTTCGGGAATGGTTGTGCCTCCCTGAAGCATTACATTGTCCAACCGTTGCTTGTCGCCGTCGCCGTCGATAGTGTCGACTTGGCCACCCCAGAGATAAAGTCGTAGCTCGGTTGCCATGGCAACGCTTTGAAGGAAGGACGTGCCGCTCAGATCGACCGTTTTGGCGTCCCACGTATTTGGGCCAGTAAGGCTAAACGTGCCGGATCCAAGCTGCGTTGTGAAGTTGTCGCCGCCGGCGCCCGGGTCCTCGTCGGCATACAAAGCGTAGTTGGTCACCGCGTAGATGTCATCACGCTCCAACTCAAAGCTCAGGGTACTCAGCGACAGCATGTAACCCCCGCTGGGTGTGACGGTGAACGTCAAATAATCATTATTCGTTTTTGCTCCCGAGGCGTCGGTCGCTTCCCACTGTGTTCCCTGCGTATATGCCGAGGGCATGGGGTTGCCCAGACTACTTCTTACCAAAGTGCTTACTCCCAAACCCTTGTCGATATCAGAAGCCGTGGAATTCAGCTCGGAATCGCTGGATGCAGGATTGAATGTATCACCGGAAAACTCGTACAGGGCGATGGTGTCGGCTTCGGCCGAACGGCCAAGGGCGAACGTGACGGTTCCGGCCGCTAATGCCATGGCCAATACTCTCATCATCTTACTATCTCCCTTGTCTGAAGTTTCGTCGTCGGGCCTGTCCCGACCAGTTTGGTTTCGTGTTCTTGCCGGTTGCTCGTTCGTTGTCGTAAGGAGTCCTAGAAACTGCAAACTTGCGGTTTGGTGTAAGACCGGAAAGAGTTGTCGGGCATCACGCTTTTTTTGTTGGCATGTGACTACACGAATGCAAGCCATGTCAGTGAAGGCGGCCAATGGCGCGAAGCAACCATCGGGATTGGGAGGAGACAAGGAACGGCAGAACCCGAGAAGCATAACACGGCAGGGCCGCAGCTAATTGGTGCTACCGCACCCATGCAGGAAGCCGCTTCCGTTGGTCGCTAACATTGAAGACGTTGCCTCAATTCTGGAGACTAATGGCATACACAGCACTGTAGTACAACCCTATTCACTTGTAATTGGGGGCTACAGACCCGTCAATCAGGTTTTAGGTCATTCGCTTTCAGCATTTCCGTGTTTCCGTTTCTTGGGGTGTTAAGCGTTGTGCGCAGCGGAGTTGCGCGGCAAGCAAATGGCCCGCATTTCACTTGAACGGGGTGCATCCACGCGGTATTCTCCACAGGGGCGGCCTGGTTTGGTTACCATGGGTTGTGTGGCCGAAAATCTTCAGATGGAGGGACCGTGGATTGATGAGTCGGGTACCCCACGTGGCATTGCTGATCGAGACGTCGCGATCCTACGGCCGGGCGCTGCTGCGCGGCATCCGTCGCTACATTTCGGAAAACGGGCCGTGGTCGGTGTTTATGGAGCTACGGGCGCTGGAATCCCAGGCGCCCTCGTGGCTGAAACGCTGGCAGGGCGACGGCATTATCACGCGAACCGGTAGCCAGGCCATGGCCGACGCTATACAGGCGGCCGGCGTGCCCACCGTAGAGCTGCGAGCGACCAAGTTGCAGCATCCGTTTCCATTTGTCGGGGTCGATAATCGCTCACTGGGGCGCATGGTGGCCGAACATCTGTTGGAGTGCGGATTTCGGCAGTTCGGCTTTTTCGAGTTGGCCACCGAAGAATACTTTGAGCAGCGTCGCAACAATTTCATCGAAACGCTGCAAACGGCCGGCTACGAGTGTAGTGTTTTTCAGCCGCGTGGCCATCGCGAACGGCCGTCGGACTGGGAGCAGCACCAGGAGGACGTCGCCCGTTGGGTGGCCGAATTGCCGAAGCCGATCGGTATTTTGGCTTGCACCGACCAACTGGGTTTCTGGCTGTTAGACGCGTGCCGCAGGGCGTCGGTGGCTGTGCCCGAGGAAGTGGCCGTTGTGGGGGTCGAGAACGACGAGTCGTTGTGCACGATGTCGAGCCCTCCGCTCTCCAGCGTGCAATTCGACGGCGCTCTGGTGGGCTACGAGGCAGCTCGGCTGCTGGATCGGATGATGGCCGGCGAGACGGCGCCGAACGACCAAACGCTGCTCGAACCCTTGGGGATCGTCACTCGATTGTCGTCCGACGTGGTGGCGATCGAGAACGAAGATCTTGCCGAGGCGGTGCGTTTCATTCGCGAACATGCTTGCCAGGGCATCAGCGTGGAAGACGTGCTCGAGGCCGTACAGATGTCGCGCAGTGCGCTGGAACGGCAGATGCAGCAGGTCCTTGGACGCACGCCTAAGGCCGAAATCGCCCGGGTGCAGTTCAATCGGGTGAAAGAGCTGTTGATCGAGACCGAGCTTCCGCTGGCGATGATTGCCGAACGGGCCGGTTTTCGTCATCCGCAGCATATGGCCGAGATGTTCAAACGGAAATTCGAACAGACCCCGGGGGCGTTTCGCGCAGCGCACGGAAGACCGAAAAGCTGAATCGGAAAGCCGCAATGCCTGAATGCGAAGCCGTCGCCGGGCAGGTAGAATGAACCTGTAGGCTGTGCTTCAGCACGGCGCGCCGCAAGGCATCATCGCGTCATCCTGGTTCCCTGGCTGGAGCTTGGGAACGAGAGGCCTTGGGATCGAGGAAGTAAGCGACCGACGGGAGCGGCTCCCCGGTGAAGGGGCGGCAGCACCAATTGCCCGTGGTCCTGTCGTGCCATGCTGAAGCATAGCCTACACCTGTTGGGATTCGTTTTGCACTGTTTGATCCATTGCGTGGACTTCACCTATGAACAAAGTTCTGATCGTCGTGGGAGATGCATCGGAAACACTCGATACGATGTATCCTTATTATCGCCTGGAAGAAGAAGGTTTTCGGCCGGTCGTGGCGGGGCCGGAGGTGCATCGTTACCAGATGGTGATGCACGAAGTAAAGCCCGGCTGGACCATCACCAAGGAGTGGGAAGGCTACACGATCCAGGCCGACGTGGCCTTTCGCGACGTCGACCCGGAAGAATACTTGGGCGTTTTTTTCAGCGGCGGTCGAGCGCCCGAGTACATCCGCTACGACGAAGACCTGGTTCGCGTCACACGCCATTTCTTCGAGGCCAACAAGCCGATCGCCAGCGTGTGTCATGGCGTAGAGATACCTGCCTATGCCGGTTGTGTCGAAGGACGCCGGATGGCCACGGTCGCCAAGTGCCAGTTCGATCTGGAAGTGTGCGGCGGTGTTTTCGTCGACGAAGCGTGCGTTGTCGACGACAATCTGGTCAGCGGTCGCACGTACCACGACAACGGCAAATACCTTGGCCCTTGGATCAAACTGCTCGTGGCTGCCCGCGAACAGAAGATTAGTCTGGTTGAGAGCCAGGAGTAGGTGAGTGGCGCGGCGTGCCGTTTGATCCCAGGGGACGCGGCCCCTGGGCTTGGTGAGTCGTATGATCGGCCGAGTGAACGCGACATAAGGCTATGAAAATATCAGAAACGTCCTCGAAGGAGATTTTCATGAACGGGCCCGAATCCTCGCGACGTACGTTCTTCAAAACGTCGGCCGGTGCGGTGGCGGCAGGTATTGCCACGCCCTACGTTTTCACGGCCAATGCTGAAGAGGTCGCCAAGCCGAAGTCGAAAAACGACCGCTTTCGGATTGCCGCGATCGGTATGCGGTATCAGGGTTCGGTGATCACGGAGAAAGCCCGAGCGCATGGCGACATCGTGGCCATTGCCGACGTCGATCGCCATGTTCGCGAGCAGGCCCGCGCAAGCTTCGGCAGCACGCCCAAGATCTATGAAGACTACCGCCAGATGCTCGACAAGGAGAAGATCGATGTGGTGATGATCGCCACGCCCGACCACTGGCATACGAAGATCGCGATCGACGCAGCCCGGGCGGGGCTCGATATCTACTGCGAGAAGCCGTTGACCTTGACCATCGACGAGGGCAAGATCCTGTGTCGGGTGATTCAGGAGACGGGCCGCGTGCTGCAAACCGGTTCCTGGCAGCGACACGACGCACGATTCCGGCTGGCGGTCGAGATGGTTCGCCTCGGGTACGTGGGCAAGTTGCACACGGTGACCGCCGCTACGTCGCCCAACCCGACCGGTGGGCCGTTCAAAATGCGCGAGGTGCCGGGCAACCTCAACTGGGATTTGTGGCAGGGGCAAACACCCGACGTGTCCTACATCGAAGAGCGAGGGCATTACACGTTTCGGTGGTGGTACGAATACTCGGGCGGGAAGATGACCGACTGGGGAGCGCACCACTTGGACATCGCCCAATGGGGCATGGGCACCCGGCACACCGGTCCGGTGACGATCGATGGTTGGGCGTCGGCACTGCCCAGCGACCCGCAAAGCTACAACGTGGCGCCCGAGTTCCGCGCTACAATGGAGTATGCCAACGGCGTGCGGCTGCTTATCAGCGGCCAAGGTCGCAACGGCGTGTTGTTCGAAGGCGACAAGGGACGAATCTTCGTCAACCGTGGCACGCTGTCGGGCAAACCGGTCGAGGAACTGGCTGCCTCGATGGGTGTGGCCCCCCGCGATCTGCCGTTTCATCCGGCGGTCCGCGAAAAACTCTACGGCATCTACGACTACGACAATTCCACCCGACCGCTGCGGGCGGGCAAACTCGACGCCATCGTCAACCACATGGGCAACTTCTTCGACTGCGTTAAGTCGCGGCGCACGCCCATCTCCGACGTGGTTAGCCAGCACCGCTCGGTGTCGGTCTGCCACTTAGGCAATATCTCGATGCGGCTCGGCCGCAAACTGCAGTGGAACCCCGACGAGGAAGTCTTCGTCGGCGACCCGGAGGCCAACACCTGGCTGCAGCGCGAGCAACGCAAGCCGTATCAGATCGAGGCATAAGGACGATGTACCGGTGCCAGTGCCGTGGGTAGCTTGCCTGCCCGTGTTTCAGCAGCGGCGGACAAGCTGCCACTGGCACCCAGCGTAACCGCAAAGATTATCAGGCCACCAGCACACACGAAGCCTTGCGGGTAACCACGGGTTGCTCGCAGGCTTCTTTTTTGCGCATTCGCTATCGGCTGCGTAATCCTCGCAGCCATGCCCCCTCAATGTGGTTGGTTTCTGGCTATTATCGATCAGTTGGCTGCTCGGCACTTGTCCAGCGAAACTCCGGGCCAGATCTCGTGTGAACGGGGGGATTGCCATGCGTTGCCAATTGGTCGGAGCCCGACCATAATGCAATATGATTGACGGTTCCTGCGAATAGTAAGTGGTAACATAGAGAAGCTGTGGCGTGTGACTCTGGGCGGCGTGGCTCGCTTGGGGGGCAGTGAGGTCGGCACGAGGCGACGCTTCAGGGAGTCGTCCGAGAAGAGGCACTTAATGGCCGAGTTCGATCCGTATCGAAAATGGTTGGGAATTCCCCCCGAGGAGCAACCACCGAATCACTATCGACTCCTCGGCATCGGCTTGTTCGAGGTCGACGCCGACGTGATCAGCAATGCGGCCGACCGCCAGATGGTTCACGTGCGGAGTTATCAGTCGGGCAAGTACTCGGCCGAGTCGCAACAGATCCTCAACGAATTGGCTGCCGCCCGGGTATGCCTGCTTGATAGCCAGCGTAAGAGTGAGTACGACTACTACCTGCGCGAAATGATGGCCGCCCGGGAACCGCACGTTCCACGGTCGGGCACCGCGGCACCTCCTCCTCCACAACCTCCACCGCCGCCTCCACCGGCAATGGTTGGCACAATGGCGATGGCCCCGCCGGTCACGCCGATGATCGAAACGGACACATCGACGGCTGCGTCTCCAGTTGCCGGTACGACCAACGGCCATGCCGCACGGCAAAAGAGGTCGCCGCTGGGGTTCGCGGTTGCTGGTGTTGCCGTCATCTTAGTGCTGTTGCTTGGCTTTTGGGCCTTCAGCGGCAACGAGCGGTCGACGCCGGCCCCGGACGACGGTTCAACGACCGATGCGGTGGCGTCGGCCGATTCCGCTTCGGGCGACGAGGAGGCCGACGACGGGCAAGAGCTTCCCCCACCCGAGCCGAGAACGTCCGACTTGGCGCATCTCGCGTCGATGGTCGACGAGGGGGCCCGTTTGAGTGTGCCCCGGCGGCCAATGACCGGCGTGGTCGGCCAGATTCGTGCCTTCGACGGGCACACGGGAGCCGTTCGCGATGTGCGTTTTGCCCCGGGCAGCGAGTTTATTCTCAGCGGTGGCGACGACAAAACGGTCCGGCTCTGGGATGTCGGCAGCGGGGCTGATCGACGCTTCGAAGGAGCCATCAATCCGATTCGCGCCGTGGCGTTTGCCGACAACGGCCAGAAGATCGTGGCGGCGAGTGTTCCGGCGGCTGATTTGAACGGGGCGACGTTGCATGTCTGGCCGCTGGCCGGCGGTGCCGAGCTGGCGCGAATCCCATTGGACGATGCAAAACCGGCGAGCGGCATCGCGTTGTCGGCCGACGGCCGCCTTTTAGTCCTCGGCGATGCCAACGGCAACGTTTGCCTTTACGACCTGAAGCAAGAAAAACTTATCAAGCAGTACGCCGGACACACGGGCAACGTGTTGGCGGTCGATATCTCTCGCGACGGTAACCGCATCGTCTCCGGCGGTGAGGACGGCACGATCCGTGTCTGGCAGCGAAATGCGGAGAAGCAACTCACTCAACTCACAGGGCACGAGGGGCCCGTGCTCGACGTGGTGTTGTTGCCCAACGAAACCGAAGTGCTCTCGGCCGGTGCCGACAACACACTGCGCCGCTGGGACATCCAAAGCGGCAAGCAGTTAAACCAATACGTGGGGCACCGTCGGGCCGTGACGAGCGTCGATGTAACCGACGACGGGCGGTTTGCGATCTCGGCGAGTGTCGACAGCACGGTTCGGCTTTGGGATTTGGCCACGGCCGAAGAGTTTTACCGATTCGGCAAGCATCGTGGACCGGTGAATCGGGCCAGGTTTGCCGAGGGTGGGCGCCGTGCCGTGTCGGCCGGCAGCGACGGAACGGTCCGACTCTGGGGCTTGCCCGAGTTCCCCCAGCCCGAGACGCCCGGGACAGTCGCGCAACAAGAAGTGCCCAAGGACCAGCCGGCCGAGGTGGAACCGGCCCGGGCGGCGATTCCCGACGCGGCCGCTCAACAGAAGGCCGAGCAGACGATTCGCGACGAGGTGTTCCGCGACGATTTTGCCTCGGCCTCACGACCCGAGCAGCAATTGGCCCTGGCGCAGAAGCTCCTCGACGAAGGGCGTAAGCCGCAAGAAGATCCGGCCTTGGTCTACGTGTTGTTGCGTTTGGCCTGGAACGCGGCCACGCGATTGGGCGAGTCGGAAGTTGCGCTCGCGGCGGTCGACGAGATCGTCCAGCGCTACGATGTCGACGCCGTCGCAGCCAAGGTCAAAACGATGGTCAGCATCGCCAAGACGCCGGGCACCTCGGCCCGAAAGCGTGCGCAAGTCGACGCCATGTTGCAGGTGCTCGATGAAGCCGTGGCGGCCGACAACTACGCGGCGGCCGACGCGCTCGTCGAACAGTTCGATCCGTTGTTGATCAAGGTTCGCGACGGCGCACTGAGCAAGCAGGTGAAAGCTCGGGTGGAAGAGGTCGGCGCGATGAAGCAGGCCCACCAGGGCGTTGCCGAAGCCCGACAGGTTTTGCAGGCGACGTCTGATGACCCGGCCGCAAGCGAGAAAGTGGGCCGCTACGAAGCCCTGGTCAAAGGCAACTGGGAAACCGGCCTGCCGAAGTTGGCCGCGGCGGCCGACCCGACGCTCAAGCAACTCGCCCAAGCCGAACTTGCACCGCCCGAGGACACGGCCGGAAAGCTGAACTTGGCCGACGGCTGGTGGCAACTGGCCGACACGCTCGACGAAACGAGCCAGCGCCAGGTGAAAGAGCACGCGGCGACGTGGTACGAGCAGATCGTCGAGCAGTTGCAGGGCGTCGAACGTACGAAGGTCGAGGGCCGCTTGGCGAGTTTCCACGGCACGGAACCCGCGACCGAGACTACCGAACTGCCCAAGGTTACCGGCTTCAACTCGCGCGATGCGGCAACGAAGACCGCGCTGTTGAAAGCCCTCGGCGGCAACGAAACGAGCGAAAAGGCGGTCGATCGGGCCTTGAAGTGGTTCGTCGGCCAGCAGCAACCGGTGTACGGCAGTTGGAGTTTCAGTCGGGCGGGGGCCGACTCGGGCACGCTCGAAGACGCACCCAACGCCAGCACGGCCTTGGCGTTGATGCCGTTTCTGGCTGCCGGTCATACGGCCCGACGTGGCGAATACAAGGACACGGTCGGCAAGGGACTGCGATTCCTGGGGAGTCGAATGGTGCCCTTGGGACCCAATGCGGCAACGCTTTACGAAGCTGGCGCGTCGCACATGCCGTCGCACGCCTTGGGAACGATTGTTCTTTGCGAAGCGGTCGGTTTGAATCCCGACAAGCAGATGCGCAAGGTGGCTCAGGCGTCCGTAAACTACATCATCGGTTCGCAGGCGGCTGACGGCGGATGGGGCGACCGCCCTTCGCCACCGGAGCGTGTTCCCGATGGCAGCAACGTGATGGCCACGGCCTGGAACGTGGCCGCATTGAAGGCTGCCGAAGCGGCCGGAATGCAGGTGCCTCGCCGTTCGCTGCAACTGGCCGCATCGTATTTGGACAAGCTCAAAAGCGCCGACGGGCAGGGATTTCGATACGACGAAGCGCGACCGCGAGCACGCCCCGAGGCCACTGCAGCCGGGATGTTCGCTCGGATGTACCTCGGCTGGCCCGACGATCAGAAAGAACTGGTTGACTTCAGCCGTGCTGTTGCCGCGGCGGGACCGCACACCCGGGGAGGCCTGTTGTCGAACTTCTTCGAGTCGGAAGTGATGCACCAGATGCGCGGCCCGGCCTGGCCCGGCTACAATGCCGCGCTGCGCGATTATCTGATCAACCTGCAGTCGGTCCAGGGCGCTACCGATGGAAGTTGGTATATTGAGGACAGCGACCGCATGAGCCGCGACGGAGGCCGGTTGCTGTCGACCGCGTTAGCCGCACTCATCCTGGAGGTTTACTACCGCCAGCCGCCGTTGTATCCTTAGAAACGTATATGAAAAACCTCTCCCCTCTCCCCCGCGGAGAGAGGAGAGACGCTGTGGGTGCCACTGCTGGCTTGCCCAGCAGTGGTCGGAAGTAGCCGAAGGGTCTACACTGCTGGACAAGCCAGCAGTGGCACCCCAATGCGTAACCTTGCCGCAGCGTTAGTGGTACTCAAGCGGCGAGTAGACACGTCTTATCCCTGGTCCTCATCTTTCTTTGGACGCTCACACCATGGCCGACCCCCGGCAGCACCCGCCGAAGAGCAATTCCTGGGAGGATCTCTCAGGCCGAGAACTCGGAGACTTTCAGTTGCTTCGACGCCTCGGGCGGGGTGCTATGGCCGAAGTCTATCTGGCCGAGCAGCGCCAGTTGAAACGTCGCGTGGCGGTCAAAATTCTCAAGCCCGAGTTGGCTCACGACACGACTTATCTGGAACGCTTCCGGCGCGAGGCCCAAGCGGCGGCTTCCTTGGTCCACGCCAACATCGTGCAGATCTACGAGGTGGGTCACCGCGACGGCTTCCACTACATTGCCCAGGAGTATGTCCAGGGACAGAACCTGGCCGAATGGCTTAACCGCAACGGTCCGCCCAATCTTCCGCAGGCACTGTCGATTATCCGTCAGGCGGCCGCCGCGCTGGCCAAGGCCGGCGAGTTGGGCGTGGTGCATCGCGATATCAAGCTCGAAAACATCATGGTCACTTCGGCGGGCGAGGTGAAGGTGGCCGACTTCGGGCTTGCTCGAGTCACTCGACCCGGCGAGGCCACCGATCTGACGCAGGTCGGCATTACCATGGGCACGCCTTTATACATGAGTCCCGAGCAGGTCGAGGGTCGGGCGCTGGACCCCCGCAGCGATCTTTATTCGCTGGGCGTTACTTGCTACCACTTGTTGGCCGGCGGGCCACCGTTCCGCGGCGAGACGGCTTTGAGCGTGGCCGTGCAGCATCTCAAGACAATGCCCGAGCCGCTGGAAAACGTGCGCCCCGATCTGCCGCCCGCGTTGTGTCGCATTGTTCATCGACTTCTGGCGAAGAATCCCAACGACCGGTATCAGTCGGGCGGAGAACTCCTCGGCGAGCTTCGACACGTTTATCTGGCCCACGTTGCCGACGATTGGCCCGATGTGAGCGCCGATTGGAGCGGACTTGAAAAAGACTCGTCGGCCGACGCGGCCGTACAGCTAACGGCCGAACTCGACGGGCTGATGAAGACGGCCGCTGCCCAACGTCGGACCTCGCGACGAACCGGCCGGCTCGTCGCTGCCATCGTGGCTGGACTTCTGTTGGGCGGCCTGGCGGCCTGGCTAGCGACCAATCGCCGTCCGCTGCTTGCCGAAGCACAGTCGGCCGTCACCTCGATCTCCCGGCAGCGCACGGCCCTGCAACAGTATCTCGACGCCAGCCGCATCGGCACCGAAGAAGCGTGGCGAGCGGTAATCGAGTATTTCCCCGAAAAAGACCGCTATACGTATCCAGCCAAACAGCAGCTTGCCCGCCTCTATCTGCAACAGGGCGACTACGATCGGGCCTGGGCCATTTTCGAGGAGTTCGCCAACCTCCAAGCTCCGGGCCAACAGCCGCTTCGGGCGTTCGGTTTGGCCGGCCAATACGGCGTTTTGACCCTTCAGGGTAAAGATCGTCAGGCGGCTTCCGTGTTGAACCAACTCTGGCCCATGCGCCGCTTCCTCGTCGACCGCCAAATGCAGCAGCTTTTGCAGTATGCGTTGAAAAAGAACCGCGACAAACTCGGCACCGGCCCCGCCGACCAATGGGAGCAATGGCTGGCACAGGAGTTTCAGGAGGAAGAGTAAGTAGCAGTAAAACCACCCAAGGGATAATGGATAATGGGGTCAACTCTTGACTCTTGACACATTGGCCGAGCGTTATGTCCACGTTTGCGTGGGCATGCCGTCTGCCGCATGGATCCAAGTGCAGGGGGACAACGAAATGTACGTCCGTTTGGTCACGAAGTGTCTTCGCATCCATCAGTTGCATCGTTGGCTGCTCCTTGCCGCCTGCTTGGCGGGCCTCAGTGCCAACGTGGCTTGGTCGCCCGTGGCATGTGCTGAGCCTCCCGATGCCAACACGGCTTTTGCAAGGCTTTCGCATCTTAGTCATCGCTATAAGTATGACAACGAGGGCAGAATAATAGGAGTTGACCTGAGTTCTTCGTTGGTTACGGATGACGACCTAAGCGTTCTAGTGGCCTTTCCCGATCTGAAATCCCTGAACCTTTTTCAAACCCAGATAAGCGATGCGGGGCTGCGGCACGTGGGCCTGTTGAAAGAACTGGAGACGTTGTATATCGAGGAGACAGCGGTCACGAGTTCCGGAATGACTCATCTTGGTAGCCTGCACAAGCTCAAAGAACTCTATCTGCCGCAAGCGATCACGGATGATGGAGTAAAACATCTGGCTACGTTGCCTCAGCTCAAATGGTTAGGTCTTGATGACAGCAGCCTGACTGATGCAGGACTAACGCATGTGGCGAAGATTAAATCACTTCAAGGAATAGGACTGTCTGGGACGAAGACTGGCGATAAGGGCTTGGCGGAACTGAGACGTCTGCCAGGCCTTGGAGAACTGCGTCTCGTTGGCACTTTCACCAGCGATGAGGGCATGAAAACCCTTGCATCGCTGTCTGGTCTTCGTTTCTTGGACCTATGGGCCACCGAGATCACGGATCGCGGATTGCAATACCTGGCCAAGGCCAAGAACCTAGAGTCGCTTCACCTTCCTCGGCAGATCTCAGACGTTGGAATCGCTCAGCTAACCCCTCTAAAGAAGCTTCGCGAATTAAACCTTGGTTCATCAAAGGTTACCGACGCGGGTCTGCGGACAATCGGTCAAATGCCACAACTGGAACAGCTCTATCTGCCAGCCACAAACATAAGCGATGCCGGCCTCAAACATCTTCGAGGATTGAAGAATCTTCGTGAGTTACAGGTGAATACCACGAAAGTCACGGAACAAGGCGTGAAGGAGTTGGAGAAAGCGTTGCCGCAGTTGGAAATCATGTGGTGATTGGATTGGACGCGGCAGATTCTCTTGCATTCAGGTATCAGGTATTCCAACGCCCGGCGGGAGCCGTTTCCTGCTCAGGTGTGGTGGGGCCGGTTTTCCGAGAAACCGTTACATGGACAGACTGGATTGGGCATGTCACCGCTGCGGATGCACCATTCGGTCACCGGCTCGGGAGGCCGACCTTCCGGCAATTCACCAAGGCAAGAACTGCTTTGCCCGGGCGGGAAAAAAACTGGCCGCGCGACCCCGCCGGCCCGTTGACAGCCGCCGGTACGGTTGATACAAATTGAAGTTCTTCGGCCCAACAGCCGATAGAATCGCAAAAGCCACGCCCCCTTCGTCTAGTGGCCCAGGACATTGGATTCTCAGTCCAAAGACAGGGGTTCGACTCCCCTAGGGGGTACTGTGCCTTCGTGTAACGACGTGAAAGCACACGCAGGAATCGGCACAACCTCTTGCTCTGCAAGGGGTTTTTGTGTTTCTTGCGGGTTGTTGCTTGTCCCCTCGGCTGGCTGCTTCTTCGGCTTCTGCAGCGCGTTTTTGGCCTCAACTGCTTCGCTTTTTGCTTCGCCATTTCGGGGCTTAACCTGCGCCGTAACTTCTGACGCACCAAGCTGATAGTCCGCGTCGGTCACCTGCAGGTAGTGCTTCTGAGCCACTGAAACGGAGTTGCCGATCCAGGCGCACACCACATGAATGGCGCGTTTCTTGGTAAGTTCGGTCTCTCGGGTAGACCGGAGGTTCTGGAAAAGACGGGGCCACGACGTAAGGCCCGCCTTCTTGATGATCCGTTCCAGTTGGGTCCGAAGGTTCGCGTTGGGTTGTCGGTATCGGGTGATAACCCATTCGCTCCCCGGCTTGGCTAGGTCCCATGCTTCCTCCACGTAGGGCCGCAGCTCAGGGAATATGGAAATTTCCCGCCATTCGTGGCCGGTCAGATGCTCCAGCTTCGGACAGGGAATCCTGATTCGCCCGCGTTCCCAATCCACGTGTCCCCATTTCAGTGCCAGCACTTCCGAAGGCACACGCAAGCCACCAAACCGGGCCAACGCGAACAACACCCGCCATTGGCTGTCCGGGCAGGCGTCCAGGACCGCTTGGGCCTCTTCCCAACTGACGAAGTATTCCCGGCTCTTGTTGACCTGCTGAGGTGAGGGCAGATCGGTGAACGGGTTTTCGGCGATCAGTTTCTTTCGGACCGCGAACCGGAAGAACTGCTTCGCCCGCTTCACATCACGGCTTACCGTCGCTTCCGACAGTCCTTTGCCAATCATCCAGAGACGCCATTCCTCGGCATCGCCCGGCGTGATGTCCCGTAGACGCTTTCCTTCGGTGAAGTACTCGACCAAATGCCGCCGCGTGGTTTTGTAGTTCCGTATCGTGTTCGGCTTCGCTTTTGGCCGGTTCGCTATGTAGCTGTCCAGGAACTCTCCCAGCGTTGTGTGGCTTACTTCGCGGGGAGGAATCAAGCCGACCTTTGCCAGCTTCTTGGCCATCTCGTCGCATAAGCCAGCCACCCAGGCCGACACGTCGGCGTCCCACACGACTCCTGCCTTCCGGTAGCCAATCAGTTGCTCAACTCGCCACTTGACGGTTTGGCAGGGTTTCTTTGCCAATCCTGTTCGAACTGTGTGCCGCTTGCCCGACTCGGGGCACACGAACTGCACCCAGTATTTTCCCGGCCGTTTCGGGTCTTGAACAATCGAGGCCATTATGCTAACACTCCGTTGTTAAGGTTGTTCCGGCTTCGGCCGGGATGATTCCAAGCCCGTTGACGTACCAGGTTAGCGGGCTTCTTTTGTGGACGTCTCCGAATCGCGGATGAACCGTTCGAGTTCAGCCAGCCGGTAGCGCACCGATCGGCCGATCTTCACGCACACCAGCTTTCCGGCTCCCCGAAGGCTGAAGACCGTACGCTGGCTGACTCGCAAAAACTTGGCGGCTTCTCGTTCGGTCAGAAGTTGATTAACAGTAATTGCATTAGCCATCCTTGGCTTTCTCCTTTCTTAGTCTTTCTGGTTTTCGCCTTGCTTGGCGAGGTGTTCCTCGATTTCCTTTTCAAGGGCAATCCTGCGTTTCTCTTCTTTGATTTCGTGCTCCGCGAGTGCGATATCGTTTTCGTATTCCCCCCCGTACTCACCCTTGAGCATCTCCTGTTGCCGTCTCCATTTAAGTCGAGCAAGCTGACACTCAAGGTTTTCCAACTCGCTAACAAGCTCCGGGGCTTCGATTTGCTTGATCGAGATAAGCGCCCACCGGATGCAATCGATAACGACCCCCGACACGCCGCCCCGTTCCCTCAGGTCGGCCAGTTCTACGACGCTGTCCCAAAGGTCTGGGTCGATCGAAATCCCCACCTTGATCTTGGGTTTCCTCTTCTTGCGAGCCATTAGTTGACCCTCCAGGGTGTTGCTTGCCGCTGCCAGACTCCTCATCGGCGGCGAAATGGTGCACCTTGAGGAAATGTGTATGTAATTGTTGTCGTGGCTTCGTGCTGTGTCAAGATCGCCTTCCGTGACTCCTACCCAGGACGGGTGCTGCGTTCTCCGCAGATTGTGGTTGTCTCCTGGTGATTGCCTTCGGATGTTATCGAGCACTTGCGTGCCTTGGTAACAAATGCCACGGGGGCTACAGCACCCCCAGCCCATTGCGTTCCCTTCGGTGTTGCGATGCAATACCGGTAGCAAGTGGGGTTCTGTCGGGCGGTGGCGCGCCCAGTCAATCAACTCGTACTACGCAATAAACAGTAGCAAGGCATCCAAATCGACATTTGTTTTGAAGGTCACCCACTCTACTTCAAAAGGAAAGGATCACCCAATGACTTCCAAGAACATCCAACTGTCTTGTCTGTTGTGTGGCGTGTTCGCATTCTTCATCGACTCCCCAATTGCCAATGCCGACGATTTTACTGCGTCACCCGAGAACGTCATTGTTACGACAGTCGAGGATTTTCGCGGCCTCGATAAACACCGCGACAAGGAAGAATGGAGCAGAGAGTTTCCTACTGATGCTGCACCACGGCCTGTCGCCTTCAGCGTGTCGGGCGAGAGGATGCAATCCCACGGAAAAGAAACCGTAATCACGTACGAAAAAACACAAACCAACACCCATCCTCACGCTTGGATCGATGGCGGTTCTCATTTTCGCGCACCGGTGGCGGGCATATATTTGTTCACCGTCTCCTTTACTAACGAAAAAAGCCACGGCTCAAATGGCGATGATGTCTACGTATTGATCCGAAAGAACGGAACCAAAAAAGGATTTGCATGTACCGGCGAAAGCGGCAGTTTTCGGGAAAGCAGTTCGTACACTGTTGCACTCGATTTGGCTCAAAACGATATCGTTCACACTGGTGTAGTCGATGATTCAAAAGGTGTCCGATATCTGAGATTCTTCAATTTCACTGGTGCCTTAGTTCAATCAGCGTCCCCGTGAAACAAGGATGCCTAACGAAATGGTGAACGGGAGGGCTCGGCGCTGTCGGTGTCTGAAGCCAAGCTCCTCTCCTCGCCCCCCGTTACCTCAGACGTTATGTCGCAGGGCGACACGCACACTTCCGCTCACGTTTCTGCGAACTGTGCTAAGATTGGACACGGTCCGCCGTTTCTGGCGATACTTTCCGGCCGTTCGGCGCGGATGCCATTGAGCCAGGTTTCCATACCTACCCGTTTGTCGGTGACCTCTTGCACGAGTTCCAAGCCGCTATCGTAAACGAGTTCCATGGCGAAGGAAGCAAGCTCCGTTGACGTTCGCACCAAGCGCCCCATGCACGCGGCCAGACTCGTCAGGCAGCCGGTTATCTGCCGTTTCAAAGGCTCGGGATCAACCGTCATCACGCGCCGGGGTTGGCGTTCCACCTTCTCAGGGTCCCAGTGGCCGAAGGTCTCGGCGAAGTAGCGTTGTACCTTTTGCCAGAGGTTGCTTGTCTCTGCACGATCTGTGTGGTTCCGGTCGGGGACTTGCTCGGTCATGCGGAACCATTTGTGGGTGAGCCAGGCGGAGATTTCGCCCGCCTTCTCGAAGAGGTCTTCCACGGAATCGACGCCGAAGTCTTTCAATGCCTCGCGCCGCAGTTGGAACTCAACGCGTGTGGCGTCCTTTGGGCGGATGCCGCCCCACCGTTTTTCAATGAGGATGTCTTCCTTGAAACAATCCTCTTTCGAGTAGCCGAGTTCCCGCAGCTTGTCATAACACCTGACCATGATTCGATGCGCCGAACCGCGACGGAACCCAGTGTGGCGGTAACATTCTGTGTACAACTGACTGCTGCGCCCCCGTGCGATGAATTTGAACTGGCTGTATTCGGTTGCCATTTCGTGCGTGTTCACGTCGGGAAGGTCAACGCACAAATCGCTTCGCGTCGACTTGTTGCCCTCGATCCGAAATCCCAGCTTGGCTAGAAACCATTGGGCTTGCTTCCAACAGGACGGCCCGCCCGCTTCCATGCAGGCGATGGAACCGATTCGCAAATAGATACCGAAGTGTTTCTCACTGGACTCTTGGCGGTTGACCAGGGCGAAGTCCATGCCTTGCTAGGTGAAGCACCACGAGCAGTAGACGCCACGTCTTACGCCGGAGGACCAGACCTTAACCTCTTCGCCGCCGATTTCGGTGAGGGTTTCCGTACCGTCGCCCATTCCTCGGGCCTTTTGCTGTGCTTGCTCCAACATTTCGACGAGACGGTCGAACCGCTCTTGCTCCCATTGGCCATGAATGAGAATTTCCAGCGTATCGTAGCCGCCATGCTCTTGGGGTTTTTCTAGGATCTCAGTGGATTCGATTTGGAGTGTTGTGGGGGCCGTGTTACTAAGGTGGCCCCCGGCTGACTCGCCGGTCTCCTTGGGTCCGACCGCCGAGATGTCGAGGTAGAAATCGAACACGCGGTCTCCCGTCGCGTCGTTGATCGTTCCCGGTTCCGGATAGGTCGACTCGTCCAGCAGGTCTGGTCGTCGTTTTGCACTCATTACAGGTTCCTTCCTTTCGGTTCATTTCCATGCTTGGCCTTGCTGGCCAAGCGAGTCCATTTCACGGTCAACTCCCAAGGCCCCGTCTGCCGTGAAGCCCTCCGCTCGGGCTCGACAAAAGGGGCCGCCCCCTTCCGCCTTCACCATCGCATCAACCCCAGCGGTGGGTGAGGGCTGACGCGACGGCGAAGGCGGAAGGGGGCTCGGGGGAACGTCCCGAAAACACATTCGCTCACGCGTAGATCGCACAGCAACAGACGGCACCCGATAGTCCATTCACCGCCACCAGACGGGCAGCCGGGCCGAACAGGGGCGGCGGCTCTGGGGCCGCCGCCGCCCCTTCCTCGGCCCGGCCGGCCTACCCGTCCCGCGTCCTGCCTCCGTTGGGCGCATCACTTTGCGCAGAGATTCCCCGGTTTGCGTCGCTTTGCTCGGGGATGGTTTCAGACGCTCGCAGACTCAACGAGCCCACGGCGGTTTGATAGAGAAATGCCCTCGTCTCTTCGGGAAGAATACCCCAGTGTTGAACGATGAGCGCGAGGCGGGAATCAGCGTCGATCGGGCCGACTGCTTCGGATATTACTTCACGTTTGCGAGACGAGGGCGTTAACCTTTTGGGGTTTAAGCACGTTGCGTCGTTTTCGTCGCTCCCCCTAGCAGCCTGTTGAAAAAGTCCTTAAAGGCGGCCTTCCCCCATCGGGTGGATGGCGCTACATTAGGGCAACGGTGCAGCGGAGCGACGGGCTTCGTGCCGGGGACGAGTCGACGGGAGAGTTGAGCATGGCACTGGGACGCCACAAGAAGGAGCGGCAGCGGGATTTCTGGGTCGCGACGGCCCAGCTGCCGCGGTCCGAGGGGCACGTCTTTTACCGCAAGCTGAACGAGTTGTTACGCGACGCCGGCTTCGACCCTTTCGTCGAGACCCTTTGCGAGCCGTACTATCACGCCACGCAGGGGCGGCCGGGCATTCCGCCGGGCGTCTACTTTCGCATGCTGGTGGTCGGTTACTTCGAGGGCATCGGCTCGCAGCGAGGTATCGCTTGGCGGTGTGCCGACAGCCTGTCGCTGCGCGAATTTCTAGGCCTATCGCTCACCGAAGATACGCCCGACCATTCCAGCCTGACGCAGGTCCGGGACCGTCTGCCGCTGGAAGTGCACGCAGCCGTTTTCCAGTTCGTGCTTCAAGTGGCCGAAGCGAAGGGCCTGTTGAAGCAAGGCAAGACGATAGCCGTCGATGCGACCACGCTCGAAGCCAACGCGGCGATGAAGAGCATCGTTCGCCGCGACACGGGCGAGGACTGGAAGGCGTACATCAAACGATTGATGCAAGAGGCGGGCGAGATCGAGCAGAGCGAGGAACCGACGGGCGAGATCGAGCAGGGCGAGGAACCGACGGGCGAGGAAATCGCTCGATTCGATCGGAAGCGCAAAGACAAGAAGGTCTCGAATCGAGAATGGCGGAGCGAAACGGATCCCGACAGTCGCATCACGAAGATGAAGGATGGCCGTACGCACCTGGCCTACAAGGCGGAACACGCGGTCGATTTGGAGTCGGAACTGATCTTGGCCGCACCCATTTATCATGCGAACGAGGCGGACAGCGACACGATCGGTCCGACGATTAGCGAGGCCCAAGACCATCTGATCGCGGCCGACAGCAAAGCAGACATTAAGGAAGCAGTGGCCGACAAGGGTTACTACAAGAATGAAACGCTTGGTGAATTGGAATTCACCGACGAAGTGCGAACGTACGTTGCCGAGCCGAAACAGAACCATCGTCGCAACTGGCGAGACAAGCCGGAAGAACATCGTCAGGCCGTTGCAAACAATCGCCGTCGAATTCGTGGCAAACGAGGCCGAGCCTTGCAGCGACAACGTAGCGAAAAAGTGGAACGGAGTTTCGCCCATGTATGCGAAACGGGCGGAAGCCGTCGCACGTGGTTATCGGGAATCGAGAAGGTGCGAAAACGTTATCTGATGTCGGCGATGGCCCACAACCTGGGCACCATCATGCGCCATCTGTTTGGAATGGGCACGGCAAGGAGCCAACAGGCGGAAGGCGACCTTCCCATCGCTCCGTACCTTACCCTACTTAATGTTGTGGGCTTGCTACCACGAACACGAACCCTGAGAAACCGATTTTCGCGAGTCCTGTTCCAGGAACCAACGGCGACCCCAGTGCTCGCCCTGACGATGTGAAGCCACCAAAATCGACTTCTTCAACGGGCTGCTAGGGGGTACTTTGAGCCCGCATCTGCGGGCTTTTTTTGTGCGATGAATCGCTGTAAGTGTCTGCATAACAAGAACTTGTGTGTTGTGTGGCTTGTGGGAGTTCAGTGCCAGGGGGTGGGTTAGGGTAATTTTAGGGCGAATTTGTGGGTTGATTTGGGCGCATTTCAACCCTGTGATGGCGTCTCCTCTGCCGTTGAAAGACCGACGAGAGAGATGCCAAATGCGAGCATATCGAGGTGATCTGCCAAAGCCAGACAAACAGGGCAGAATTCGTCCTGTAGTGGGAAGAGGTCGAGATGGAAAGTCTCAGCGCTTCCACGTCGGGAACATTCGAGACACGACCCAAGCCGAGTGCATCAAGCGACTCGATGCGATACGTGACCTATATGACCGACAGTGTGCCGAACACGGCATCGACTTCTGGGCCAACTGGGCGCTTCCTTGGGCTCACCGGCTTGCCAAGGGGACGCCCGCCAAAGCCCATTTCACCGACTATGCGAAAGCCAACCCAGGGCAGGCGGCCGAAGAACTCAGTCTGATCTACAAGCTCCAGAGTTGGGGCTGCCCCATCCAGATTGTTGAGAATGAGCCCCAGGTTTCCGGACAGGAGTTCCTTCGGAAGCAGATCGAACAGGAGGTGACCAAGGCTGTTAAGCATACGATGGACAACCTCGGAGCAAATTGGGGTGAGGATACCGTGCAAGCGGTCACCCAAGCGATTCCCGAGGACTTCTCACGGGCCGAAACCAAGACATTCCATCAAGCCATTGACGACTATTCCAAGCACCTCGAAAAAATTGGCAAGCGAGATGAAGATGGGAACTTGGTCAGCGGAGTTCGAAAACGTCGAGATCGGCTGAAGTATCTGAAGCGGGAACACGAAGACATTCCACTCTGGAGGCTGGACTACGCCAAGATCGATGAGATCGTCGCTTTCTGGAAGAATCGTCCACCGTCGAAACGGCAGGCACGATGCTCCTGGGAGCACGCCCACGACATGTGCAAGGAGTTTTTTAGGCTTGCCGCTTGGCTTGACAAGAGCCCTTCGTATCGCTGGGAGGAACCCAAGGATGCGGCCAGGATTTCAAAAGCGCCTGTGCGCCTTCAGAGCGACAATGGCACGGGGGCGTTTCAGACTACTCAGAAAGAGACGTACACGCCGGACGAGCTTGCCATTCTCGTGAGGCATGCCGATCCACTGGGTCGTGCCATCATCGGCGTATGCGTCAACTGTGCATTTGGAGCGTCTGAGATAGGTCAGTGGCCGACGACCAAAATGGTGCTCCATCACGAGCATCCTCACGCCGCCAAAATCGGCTGGAATACGACCTGTAAAGACTCCTGGATCGTCGGCAATCGACCGAAGACTGAGGTCTACGGGGAACACTTATTGTGGCCAGAAGTTGCCGAGATTCCTAAGAGGCTATCCGGGAAGATTCCCCGGGAAATTGAGGCTTTTCACGCGGCACGGTAATGGAACTCAGGAACGGGATGGGGCTTGGTCAGACGTCGGAGTATCAGGTGAATCGTGCTGATGCGGATCATCGACTCGCTCGAATCCGTTCGCCGCTCCAGGTCTTTGTTGTGCCGACGATACCGTCCGTTCCACGCATAGGTGCGTTCCACCACCCAGCGTTTGGGCTGCAACTCGAACCGGCCAGGCGTCTCCCGTCGCGGGACGACTTCCAGCTTCCAGGGTTGGTGGGATCGGGCCATCCAGGCTTCCAAGTCATGGTTGTGGTACTTCTGGTCCGCAAAGATCGTGCGCAATCGCGGATAGTCACGCCGACGCATCTGTCCCAACACCGACGGGACCGCCCAGGCATCATCCCAGGCCGCGCTGGTCACCACGACAACCAGCAGCAAGCCCAGCGTATCCACGAGAAAATGGCGTTTTCGGCCGGTGGTCTTCTTGCCGGGGTCGTATCCGCGTTCCCCGCCAGCCTCCGTGGTCTTGACCGTCTGGCTGTCGATCACTGCGGCACTGGGCGTCGGCTCTCGGCCGACCGCCGTCCGGACCCGGGCTCGCAGGGCATCCATCATCCGTTGCCACGTGCCGTCATCGCGCCAGCGGGCAAAATAGTCGTACACCGTGCTTTTGGGCAACAAGTCATGGGGCAGCATGTCCCATTGGCAGCCCGTGCGATTGAGGTACAGGATCGTGTTGATCACCTCCCGCAGGTTCACCGTGCGGTGTCGTCCTCCCCGCTTCGCGGGTGGAATCAGCGGCTCCAGGATTGCCCATTGTTCATCGGTCAAATCGGTCGTATATCGCTTTCGCGTAATCGTCTGCATAGCAATTACCTTTCCTTGAATTTGGAGGTGTAATTCTATGCAGCCTCACTACTTACAACAAACACCCCTTTCCGGATAGCCTCTTAGTCGAAGCCCACAACGAATGGGAACAATCGGGCTATCCTCCCGAGTACCGACGATTGGGAGTCTTTACTTTGTTTGGAGATGCGAAAACATTTGCCTGCACGTTGCCCTGGGCGCATATTCGTAGAGAGGCCGCCGTGCATGCGGCAACGCGGGTCAGCAAGGTGACGCACAATCCCGAACTACGGAGAGCCGTGTTCCACGAATTGACGCCGTTGATTGACGACGACTGCAACCAGAACTGGGAGGATTCCGTGGCGATCTACGAGGCATGCCGCCAGCAGCCGAAGGCCGACCCGTGGCTTCTCCACATGCTTGCCGGTCGAGCGTACGTATCACGGGCGTGGCATCATCGCGGTGGCAAATGGGCATCAGAAGTAACGCCCGACGGTTGGCGTCTGTTCGGCGAAAACCTCCAAAAGGCGGCTCATGAATACACCGAGGCCTTGACTCTTCACCCCGAAAGCCCCGAGGCACCCGCCTATTTGATTACGGTAGCCATGGCAGGCGAGAGCGATCGAACGCCCCAGGAATGGTGTGCCATGGCCATGGCGGCACAGATTGACTACCTGCCAACCTTTCGCAAGATGCGATGGGCACTGCGGCCACGCTGGTGTGGTAGCCACACGGAAATGTACGAATTCGGCTGCCAGTGTGCTGACACCCGACGTTATGACACGCAGGTTCCGTTCGTGTTGCTGCAGGCAATCAACAACATCGACAACGAAATGGATTTCAGCGGGCAAGTGTGGCGTCAAGAAGGCGTTTATGCCCGGGTGAAGGAGGTACTTGAGGGTATGGCTAACGAACCCTCCCGCGCCGACCACTCGGGCGTCTATCCCCAACGGTCGAGCGTCATGAGCATCCACGCCGCGCTGGCCGAACGTGCCGGCGCCTACGCAGACGCCCGACAGCTAGTCGACGAATTAGGCGACCGCCTCGATCGACGGATATTTGACAGTTGGTGCACACATCCTGAGATGATTCTTACAAAAATCTACATATATAGCGGAAAAGGCAACGACGCTGTCCGCGAAGCATGGCAGACACTCCGCGATGCGCCGAAACCTTTCACCAAAGACACTCTCGAAAAAATGAAGAGCCTCTATCAGAAGGCCCTGACGGCGGATGACAACGAGCGATCGCAAGCCTATTGCCGATCTTGGCTTAACGACCTCGACGGCCGGTTAGCATTTGGCGAGGGCAAGTGGTTCGAGAAAAAGTTCGACCCAGGTATGCTGGGTTGGGAAATGGCTGACGGAACCTGGTCGATGGAGGATGAGCATACGGCGGTGGGACATGCTCGTAACACAATCTCCTATGTAAACATGCGTCCTCTTTTTTATCCGCTGTTGCCGCTTGAAATCGAGTTCGACGTGGAAGCACGTACCCCCGAAAAAACCCCGTTGAACCTCGGATTGTTCGTCCCTGGAGAGGGCCAAGCAGAACTCGCAGAGGAAACCTCTTACAAGTTCTATATTCGTACCCACGACAACTTAGCGGGCATCGACATCGCCGGGAAGGCAAAGACGGTTCCCTGCGAATTGAAGCAAGTAAATCGCATTCGCGTCCAGTTGGCCGACGGCCACGCGGTGCTTTTTGTCAACGACCAGTTCTGCCTGGAGCACCATGAAAAAGACTTCCATCCGCCAGCCGTCTTCGATTTCGGGTGTCACACGTATCTGGGGCCCGCCACGTTAGTGTGTGTCGGCAATGTTCGATTTCGCTACTGGGAACCCCCGGAAGAAACACCCCAGGACCGTGTGCCCCCTGAGAAAGAGATGCAACCGGAGCAGAAAACGGAATGAGGCAGCCTGCATTCCGCGAATAGCTCAGACCAAGCTTCCCGCCGGTTTACACCGGCACAAAACGAGAAACGTCGTGAATTTTCGCCGAGGTGTGATTGCCGGATTGGGCTGGGGAGTGGTGGGCCTTGTGGGCCCCCCAGTCGGTATTGCCGTCTTCACACTCATTCGTTGGTCGATCGGCGACGCGCCCTGTGACATCGAATGCGAGATCGCGTGGTGGCAAATGCGTGCTTTTCCAGGAATTGTGGTTATTCCCATGTTCCTGTTTTTCGCAGGTTTGGTAACGTACGCGCCAAGTCGCTACGTCGGATTTGCGAAAAACCTCGTGACGCTCGTCGTCACCTCGCTTCCCCTTGCGGTAATACTCGGAATGTTTGGAATGGTTCACCTCCGCTGCAAATCCGTGGAACATCCAGCGATGTATTGTTCCGAGGTGCTGATGTTCCTTATTCCGCTTGGCTTCATGTCTTTGCTTTTGATGATCTCTCGGGCGGATCCCTCGCATGGAGACCTTTCCTCGGACAATGAACCATCAAAAGACGCGACGCTACAGGGCGAAACAGCCAACGCCTCAGAAACACACCGGAACGAGGAGCCACCTACCGCTTCTTGAATGAGCCTTTACGCCAAACTCGAGCTACCGTCCCGCGGCCTTAATGGATCAGCAACGTACCTTTTTGCGAAAACGCAATGCCTTCAGGGGCAAAGGAATTCACCAGATACCAGCCGCTGCAATTCCGGCCTGAAATGCCTTCACCCCTGTAATACCGGCATTACTCATTTGAGCGCCGGCTCACGGCGCGTTCCGCCATCTCCCTTCGAAATCGATATCGAACAGGTAATCGAGCACCTTGCGGGTGTCGGTGTTGTTGTCGTCGGTTTTGGCCGTCGTTTGGGCGATGTCTTCCAGGACGTAGTCCAGGTTGTGCTCGGCCGAGAAGAAACTCAGTTGGTGGCCGGTCGCCTCCAGCGTGTCGGCGCCGTTGGAGTCTTCCAACTCGAGTACGTCGGTGCCGCCGATCGATTTGGCGTACACCGTGTCGAACAGTTCGATCCGGTTGCGGAACGACGTGCCGAAGTGGTGGCCGTTGTCGGCACCGTAGATCGTCAGCGAGTTGGCGTCCAACAGCAGGTTGTCGTCGAACGTCGAGTCGACCAGCGTCGCCTTGTCCGTGCCGCCGGCGGTGGCGTAGGCGTCGGTCCGCTCGAAGAACTTCGCCCGGTTGTACCAGCCGGCCGTCGTGTTCCACAACGCCGCTTGCACCGCGTCGCTGTAGTACTCGTCGTTGCCCGTCGAGTCGTAGAACGTGGCCGTGTCGTAGCCGGTGCCCGTGCTCGCGAAGGCGTGCACGCCGACGAAATCCTCCACGAAAACCGACGACGTGGTGTACTTGTTCACGCAGGTGAACGAGGCCTCGTGCTCGTCGGCCACGAAGGCGTCGTCGCCCGGGCCGTCGTAGAACTTCACGATGTCGGCGCCGCCGTGGCTGCTGACCGCGTACGACTCCTCGAAGAACTTCGAACGGTTGAACACGCCCTGCTCGTAGTTCGGGCTCCACATGATGGCGTACTCGTGGGTGCCGATCACCTGGTCGTCCAGCGCCGTGTCGGTGAAGTAGGCCTTGTCGACGCCGCCCAGGGTGGCATAGGCGTGAACACCCTGGAAGTCGTGAACCGTGATCGTCATCCCGCCACCGGTCAAGGTCGAGACGTTCGGGTCGCTGACGAAGACGTCGTCGCCCGCCGAGTCGTAGAGCTTCGCCTCGTCGATGCCGTCGGTGGCGTAGGCCGTGACCAGTTCGAACTCGTAGCTCCGCAACTCGCCGGCGAACCCGGTGAGGTAACCGGCGAATCCGCGGCCGGCGACGAACTGGTTGCGACCGGCGTTGTCGTAGAACGTGATCGTGTCCTCGCCCGCCCGGCCGTAAACCGTCGGGTTTTCGACGTTCGTCGTGAACACGGCATAGCCACTGCCACTGAGTTCCGCAGTCGTCGCCTCGAGCACCGCCGTGTCGGCACCGTCGGTACCGATCAAGGTCACTTGGTCGTTGCCGTCGAGGCCGTCGAACGAGATCTGTTTTGCGTTCGTCGATGTCGCCGCTTTGTATTGAATACCGTTGACCGAAAAGTCTGCTTCCGTGTCGGTGGCATCGGCTGTGAACGTGTCGTCGCCGTCGGTGCCGTAAACCAGCCAGTGGTCGCCATCGCGGGCGACCAGGTTGGCGATGCGGATGTCGACCTCCTCGCTGCTGGCCGCGAACCTGACGAAATACGTCTCGCCCAACTCGACCGCGTAGGACGGCGGTCCGAATGCTTCCGTGGCCGCCTGAAGGTGGAACTGGTCGTCGTATACCCTGGCGTTTGCGCCGTCGATGGTGAGCAGCCCGTCGCGGACGGTCGTCACGGCGTACCACTGCGGTGCCGACGAATCCAGTGCGGTGAGGTGCAGGAAGTCGATCGGTCCCGAAGAGGTCGGCGAGAGCACGTTGATCGCCACCGTGGCCGCGTCCGAAGTCAACTGGCCGTCGCTAGCCCGATAGGTAAAGGTGTCGGTGCCCGTGAAGCCGTCGTTGGGCGTGTAGACGAACGTCCCGTCGGCGGCCAGGTCGAGCGTGCCGTGTTGCGGTTGGGTCTCGACGACGGCCGAGAGGGCGCCGCCCTGCGGGCTGGCATCGTTGTGCAACACGCTGGGCGAGCCGTCGCCGCCCCAGATCCGCAGGGCACTGCCGCTGGGCATGTCGTACGTATCGCCCACGGCTACCGGGCCGTCGTTTTCGATGGTCAACTGCAGCGAAAACGCCTCGATGGGTGTGCCTTGCAGGTCGCGGATGGCCCCGGCGGCGATCGTTACTTCGAAACTGCTGCTGTACGAGGTCGACGAGGCAAGCGTCAGCGAGCGGCTGCCGGTCACCGTACTCATCGTACTCATCGCGGCGACATTCGCCTGGGCCGACGGCTGCAGGACGAGTTCCGCCGTGTCGCCGTCGACGACGATCACCTCGCTCACGGCCTGGCCGTTGAGTCGAAAGTCGCTGGCGTCGACATCTTTCCAGAGAACGGCCTCGTTGAAGTCGACCTGAATCCGCTCGGGCAGTTGCCAGAAGGTGCTTTCGCCCTGGTACATCGCTTCGAACGGCGGGGCCTCGCCCGTGGCACCATCCACGCAGAGGATATACTCGCCCCCCTGGTCGCCGACGCCCAGCACCCGGGCAAGGTACATACCCGACACCTCGGCCACGAAAGGCTGGCTGGCCTCGTCATCGGCCTCCTTCACCGCCACGAGATTGCCCTGGGGATCGTAAAGCTCGATCTTCACCTGCAAGTCGTCCGACAACTCACAGGGCACCTGCGGCGGCGCGAGCGAAAGGACGAGACGGTCGCCCGCTTCGACCGAAACCGAATAGCAGTCGACCGGCGGACGGGTTGCCGCCGCGGGATAGTCCTCGTCGAGACGGCCGTTGAAGACGTAAACCGCGCCGGAGGCGCGTCCGGTTACCTCCGAATTCGGTGCTCCGACGATGATCGTATCCTGCGAAAGGCTTACACAATAGCCAAACTCCAACGGGTAATCGGCGTCCCACGGCGTAAGCTGCTGTTGCTCAACCCATTGATCTCCATCGAGCGAATAGACGTAGGCTCGACCGGTTCCTGGGTACCGCATGAAATCGCCCGGCGCTCCCACCACGATCGTGTCGTCTAAAACGGCAACGGACGCCCCGAAGAGTGCGAACCCTTGTTCGGTCGAAGGGGTCAGCACTTGTTGTTCGACCCATTCACTGTCGACGCGACGAAAGATGATCGCCGCACCCGCCGATGCCGCCACTCCGTCATCGTATCGTGCACCAATCACCGCCGTATCGCCGTCGAGAGCAAGCGACTGAGCAAAGTAGCTGTTTTCATTTGCGCTCGTCGTGGTCAGCTTTTGTGTTTCCTGCCAACTAGCGCCGTCGTATTCGAAAACAAAAGCACATTCCGTTGTATCCTCTAAAGAGGATTTGTTGGCGGATATGAGAGCTGCATTTCCGTCAATTGCCACTGCTCCTCCGAAGTGCATGAACTGGGCGATGGCCGAAGGACGAAGCTCTTGCTCCTTTACCCATTGTGTTCCGTTGAAACGATAGACGAAGGCAGCTCCCGCACCAAACCCACCTTGGTCATCATAGTCTGAGCCAATAATCGCTAGGTCACCGTCAAGATCAATGGACTCGCCGAAGTCGCCACCAATTACACTTTCATTCACGTGGTCACTGACGATCTCCTGCGAAAGCTGCCATGTACCATTTTCACGTTGAAAGACGTAAACGATACCCGAGCACGGTGATTCTCCCTCTCTTTTATGTGCTGCAACAAGAATCGTGTCGTTATCTACAGCAACAGTCGCTCCGAACCGGTCGAACTCCCACGGAACTGGAGCGACAAGTCGTTGTTCGAAGACCCAACGCAGACCGTCACTTCGATAAACGTACGCCGCCCCTGAATCCCTCCCGCTGTGGTCATCCTGATACGCCCCGATTACCAAGGTTTCGCCGTCGCAAGCCAACACTCGCCCCAGATACGAACCCGTCCCGGCCGTCTGCGATGCGATGCACTGCCACGATGTCCACACGTCTTCCGGCAATGCCGACGGCAGGTAACCCAATCCACGCCAATCGCCCTCCAACAGTTGAGCAGACGAGGCTTGGTCATTCGCCTCGACCTCGAACGTCGCGTCCCGGGTGACCACCAACTGATAACTGCATGCCTCGGCGGAAGACACCCGGACGTAGTAGTCATCAACGAGGCCGTCCGTCGTGTCATCGACATATCCCTTGATTGCCGTCGTGATGTTTTCCGAGGACAGCCCGACTGCCAGCAGCCGGCCGGCCGAATCGTAGAGCTGCAGCAGTACATCCGCACTACGGTCCAAGGTGGCCAAGGCCACCGTGGTGACCTGGCCATCGGCCAAGCTGAACCGATACCAGTCCTCCGAACCGCTTTCGTCCGCCGTCGATACATCGTTGGATACGTTTTCTCCTCCAGCGAGTTCCGTGAGCGCTGTGGCCGACGAAACCCGTAAGCCGCCGATAACGGCCGCTCGGGCCGAACCCTGATCGTCGACCGCCAAGAAGCTCGCGTCCAGGTCGGCCGCATTCGTCGGGCTGTCGTTGTCGACCTCGCCGAGTCCCGCATCGAGAACCGCGTTGAGAACCACCGAGAGAGTGAATGTCCCCGTGGTGCTAGAATCGCCTGATACCACGATCTCGTAGGTACCATTCTCCTGGATCTCAACACCCTGCAGGAGAAGGGAATTCCCCACGCGTTGCACCGTGAGACCTTCGATCACCTCGCCATTCGGTCCGCGAAGCTGTAGACCCGTCTGCAGCGTCTCATCCGGGGCAACTAGAAGAGTGAGCGTCTGCCCCGCCTGCAATTCGATTGGGTAGTGATGGCGTTGTCCGGCCGAAGCGACCGTTCCCTCATGGGCACAGCCAAGCGTCATACTTCCCAACGGTTCGATGCGACGCAATGGCCTAAGGTATTCATGGATTTCGTCCGCGTTCTTGCAGCCGAAATCCACCTGGGTCACCGAACAACTAACAGTCACGGTAACCTCCTGGATCATCGGATATAGCTGACCGATCTCCTGAAGGAACACATCTTCCCAACCATTAACATCGTCGGCTACCAGGTCGGAATCAGAAGCAACCAACACAAGTCTTTGTCCGTCATCACTGATGGAGGCAACGCGATTTCGCCCATGCGCCCTGGCACCTTCAGGAGTAACGAGCGTGCAATGGACGATGTCCAACTCCCGATCGTAGAGAAATCCCTTTCTAATACCCCCTTCGGTATCAAGGCAGAAGTTCGTGGCTATCGAACTGAAGGCTATGAATCGACCATCCGCGCTGATTACGGGATTGTAGCTATCGCCATTGGGCTCTAGGCCATCATAGGTTGGCGCAATTCTCTCTATGGTCTGGGTTTGGCGGTCGAAGACGAAGACATCCGACAGACCATTCTCATCACCAGCACCCAGATTACTTGCCAACGAAGAGAAAACTATGAAACGTCCGTTACCGCTGATCGCCGGATTCGACACATGACCACCGTCACCACCTAAATTGCCTCGGCTAACGCACTGCATGTTGCCTGTCGGAACGTCATACAGGAACACATCACGAAATGTATTCGTGTCATCCGCCACGAGATTGCTGGCGTGCGAGCAAAACACGATGGCTTGCCCGTCCGCGCTGATTGACGCCCCGTTGGAATAACCATCGGCCTCCTCTCCATTCCAGCCAACGGAAATTCGCCTAGTAATATTCTCCACGCGGTCGCGCAGATAGATTTCCTCTTGATGACTAATGTATCCCGTTCCCGCCGGAAAAGCGGGATCCAAATTGGACGCATTAGAGGAAAACACCACGTAACGGCCATCTTCGCTAATGCAATCCGATCCCGCGTAGCATGGCCTGCTGTTGTAATCGCTCTGTTCACCACTGGTGGCAACGCTGATCAGTTCGGTATCTCCCGTAAGCCGGTCCCGCAGAAAGACGTCCGTTTTTCCGTTAGTATCCCCCTCAATGAGATTGCTGGCGAACGACTCGAAGACGACGTAGCGGCCATCCTGACTCAACGTCGGGTAGCGTCCCGATCCATTTGCCGGGCTACCATCGAACCCTACATCAATTCGTTCGGTCACCCCCGTCACCCGATCGTAGACATACACCCCGGTGCCCGACGAAGTATCGTCGCCTTCCACGAGGTTGGTGGCAAAACTGGTGTATGCCACATACCGCCCGTCGCCGCTGATACTGCCGCCGGTGTGAATACTCCCGTCGGCCAGCGACCCATCGTAGCTCTTGGAAATCAACTCCGTGGTAATCTCCGACGAGTTGGGCGAGGTCTGCCACCAGCCGTCGGGCAGGACCATGGCTACCTGGTGCGTACCGACCGGCACGCCCGTGATCGTGTAGCTGCCCGATTCATTTGCGGCGGTCGCCGGATCGTCGGCTCGCGTGGTGGCGTACGGCTCCTCGGCGTCGAACTCACCGTTCTCGTTGAGGTCGACATAGACCACGCGATCGGCCAGCAGTTCTTCCCGCGCGTCGAGCGTCTGGTTGCCGTTGAGATCGAACCACACCGTGCCGGAGATCGTGCCCGAGTCGGTCGCTGCCTCTTCGATCAAGATGCCGCCCTCGCCGAGCGGCTGAATCGACAGCAACTCTCGACGCTCCAACTGCTCGGTCAGCAGGCGGCGGTGGGACGGCTGCGAGGTCGGCCGGGCCTGGCGACGAGCGGAGGAACGTGCAACGGTCGACGAAAAGATGCCTCGATACCACATGGCGGGAGTCTCTCTGGGATGTCGTCTTCAATCGAGGAAAACGCCGCTGGCGCCACACCCGAGAAGACCACGGCCCAAGGACCACACCTGCCCCCCCGTGCAGCGTCGCTATTCAATCATCGACGGTTTCGCAACGGCCGTCAAGGATGGTCCATCAAAGAAGACTCCCGGCCTTAGCCCTGCCGGGTGGGTACAGGTGCAGTCGTTACGATTACAGCCAACGAAGACGCGGCTGAGCACTTTGGGCGATGTGCCGTGTTTGCCTCGTGTGGCGATCGCTATTGCTTCGCTCCTCATAGAACCGTTGATGCTCCGAATAGGAGCCTCGTTGGTCGATCAACGCCGCCTCGCTCGCCAGCTTCGTCGGACCGATTCTCGCATCGAGGCGGAACTACCTCGGGCAGCACGAGTACCACCTGCAGGTCATCGTGGAAATGACACCACGACTCGGCTAGTTCTTGATGTCCAACACCGGCGTATCGGCGAAGGCATCGATCCCCTCGATCTCGATGACATTTGCTTTCACCGAAATCACCTTGCATCGGGTCATGGCGATCAGATTGGGACGCACCGGCGAGTGCGTGGCAAACACACCTCGAATCGGATTGGCGGGATTGCCACGAGGGTGAACCTGGAGTATGGACCGCTTTTCCGGCGTGTCATTGCGGTCGAACCACCACAGTACCCAAATCTCGCTTAGCTCTTCGACGCCCAGCAGGGCAGGCCGATACTTCTCCTCCACGACAATCGTCGTCCGTCCTTCCGCTTTTCGCACGTAGCCAATCGGGTACACCGTGAACTCCTTGGTCGCCTGCGGCTGCGAATCGGCGGCTTGGGAAGGTCGAATCGGACAGACGCCAACCACCAGGAACACAAGAATAGCGAGGATTAGGCGTGTCATGGTTTGGGGCTCCAAATGATAGGTGGGATGTGGGTGCCGTGAACACGTATTGTATCAGCATTGGTTGTTGGTGAAAAACTCCTGGCGGGGCAACGGGATTCCTGATGGCAGGTAAGGAACATCTCCTCCTGGACGACAACGTGGGAGACAAGCTATGATCTATACAGGCGGCTTCGATCACGAAAATGGTTTCTAACGGCGAGGGACTTTTCCCATGTCATCGCCACGTCGCACACGAATACCGAAGCGGTTAATAACCGTGCTGATGGTTCTTGCCGTCATCATCGTAGGTTTGGGCGGTGCGGGCTATGCCTGGTATCGCCACGCCTTTCCGTATGGCCCGTCCCACTGCTGCCTGAAAGCCTTGGGGCTGACTTTACTCTGCTATGCGGAACATCATGATGGTCATTTCCCGACAGGGGGCGATTGCCCGGAAGCGTCCTTGAGCTTGCTCTACAGAAGCGACTACGGAATCGACGGTTACATTCTTTGTGGGAAAACGAAATCGGCTGAAGTGGCGCAAGCGATTCTTGAACGGGGCGAACTTCTTGGTCCCGACACGTGCGACTGGCACTATGTGGAGGGCCTCACGCTAAACGACGATTATCGCATTGCCATTGTCTGGGACAAGGTCGGCCTCGGCCACAACGGACAAAGACTGCCACACGGTGGTCACTCGGTACTCCGAATCAGTGGCATGGAGGAAGTGATTCCGGCTTCGGAATGGCAACATTTTCTTGAGGAACAAAAGCAACTCCTGGCAGCCAGGACAGAAGCCGCCCGAAAAGGACTACCTGTCTTGACGGCCAAGGTCCGATTGCCATCTGGTGAAATCGTCGATCACTACGATGGGTCCTACTCGCTTCACAACGCCCAAAAGAGTGCTCATGGAAGCGGAGGAGGAACCTCTTCTGGCGGAACGCTCCATGCCTGTGTGTTGCAGTGGCACAAATTGCAGGACGGAGTTCACACCTTTCGGCTTTCACTAAATGGTTGGGATTCCAAGCCCGTGGAAGTCATTGTATCGGACGGGACGGCAACTCCGCCGTCGATTCTGTTCGAGATGCGGTAGAGGAGAGTAGCTACCGGGGGAGCAGAACAGGTTGTCGACATGACCCTAAGCCATCTTGTTCTGGTTGGAATACTGGTCCTTGTAGCGGCGAATATCGCCTGGAATTCGTGGCGAAGTGGCCGAGCTTTCTGCCCTCCGTTGCCTCAACCCTACCGAAACCGGGAGTCCCTGGAGAACGTGTGGCAACAGCGATTCTCAGATGAGAAGACGAGGCAGGAAGCCGACGCCGTGTTGACGATGCTCTGCGATGCTTTTTCGTTCAATTCGGACGACCGATACAGGTTCGTCCCCGACAATCACCTTCACGACATCTACCGAGGTTGCTATCCTCGTTGGAAGCTGTGGAAACTCGGCGACAACATAGAATTGGAATCGTTCTCCCTGGTACTTCGCAAAGAGTTCGGTGTCGACCTCTCGGAACGGTATCCCGAAGGTACACTGGATGAAATCGTTGAAATGGTCATCAACAACAGGCCGACGAAAGGTTGAAGCTATAGGCGTAACCTCCCTTCATTACCTTCGAGCAGCTACTTCCTCGGCAACGTCTCGACAAACTCGACCGCCCGTTCGATCCACGCCCTCAACTGCTGGTCCGTTTCCATACCTTCGGCTTCCACCATGGCCCAACCCTTCATCGGGCGGCCCGTAATGTTGAATTCAACAACATGGGGTTCCTTCAATGCTGCCTCGGCTTGTTCTGGACCAAGACGAACGATCAGCGAGGTCTGCCAGACGCCCACGCACAGGTTGCCGTGAAGCATGAACCCGACGCCGCCAAACATCTTTTTCTCGGTGATCCCACGGCGACCAGCGAACGCATCACGAACACGGCAGCTGAGGGATTCGCTGTAGGCCATGTGTCAGTCCTTCCTCGGGCGGTTGGGGACTACGATTCCATTGGCAGGTCCTGTGCAAGTGCCATTTTGGCGCACAAGAGATCAATGGCTTCATTGACTTCCTGGTCTCCGACCAAACGGAGCCCATTACACTCTTCGAGAATAAGCTGAAGATCATCAATGACGACCAGCTTCAGAAGGCCATCGATCAGGCGAAATCCTATGCCCTTCTGATTGGTCTTCCATCGTTCGTCGTTGCATCTCCCGAGGGTTTGAAGCTGTACCGTCTAACCATGAATCAGGAAACGCTGGTCGCTGCACTCACCGTTGGTGCCAACAAAGCAGATGAGGAACAGTTTCGAGAGCGGATGCTCAACGTCGCCTTGTAGATAAACAGCAAGTCCTCGTACTCCCGTAGCTCAAATTGGCGACACGGTTTGGATAAGGGAAATATTGAAAAGACGCAGTTTTGATTGATGAAATCCACAATAACCCAAAGTCCGACAATGCAGTCTCCAAACTTGATGAAGTTCTTTGTCACCGACGAAGATGGCACATCAGCTTTGTTCGCCACTGCTTTCGATCCACAGCTTGCAGACAACCGCCAGAAACCGTTATGGGAAAAGTTCTGTAACCATCTGCAATCTATGGGCGTTGATTTGCCATCCGAAAACGGACCGCAAATCGTATTGCAGCAATACTCGAACATCGACTTGTTGATGCTGTGGGGTGACTGGGTTCTCCTTATTGAAAACAAAGTCGCCGCTGCCTCAATCACAAGGGGGCAGTTATCCCGCTATTACCGAAGTGCCGTGCAGGAGATGGAGCGGGGCATGTTTCTGGCATCGGAGGGTGTCGAGCCAGAGGATGCCAGGAGAAAGCGTATTTGCGTGGTTTATCTCACGCCTACAAAAAACACAGGGACCGAGGAATTCACTTCCACCATGTTGGAACCCGACCGGACAGACGCCAAAGTTCATCTGTCGTGGGAAGACGTACTCGAAGTTCTCCGTGATTGTTTCCCTGGTAGTTCCCCGAGCGACGCCTTGGGACGATTGGTTCAGGATGGGTGCAGACTGACAGAAGACATCCTCAGGCAGCGATCCAAACCGGTGATCGAAGAGACCGACCAGCGTGTAAAGATGAAGGCTTTTCTGACAGATGTTCGAGATGCCGTTGAAACCATGCTTGCCTTTCAACCAAACGTAAGATTGCGCATCTGGCGAGACAGAAACGTAGACCAGCTATATGGCAACATCGGTGGAGGTAACGGTAACGTCTATTTCACGATACTTGCGGACAGGACGCCAGATTTTTCCAACCTCGACAACGTCGTTTTGCAAGGAAGTGTTTCGTTCAGTGTAGCTGGAAAAGCGATCAGAAAACGACGTGAGGACTTCTGTGCGGTTCGGGCCACGGATTGCGGAGCATTTTTCGGCCTGAATCCCGACAATCTCAAAATCGATGAAGAAAGGTGCAGTGTGATGCTTGAGAACGTATGGAGGGGAACCCATGCCGAGTTAGTCGAGGAAATCGCTTCGTTGTTCTGTCGGTTTCTGTTGTTCTTCAAGCCGTTGATGGAAGAGCAACCACTCATCGATAGCTAAAGCCCAGCCGAAGCGATATCACGGTTTACTCGAACGGGACTATCGACGGCTCACCTTTCTCCAAACAATTCCCGCTGATTGATCTCGCTAACCTGTCCATTGAGCGTCCACAAATCGAAGAGCACGCCAAGACCGATCAATCCACCGGTAAGCAGGTAGATGATGCCCGTAATCCATTTTCCCATGTAAAACCGGTGGATACCGAAGATGCCGAGGAACGTCAGCAGCAACCAAGCCACGGTGTAGTCCAAATGTCCGGCTTGATAGCGGAAGTTGGCTTGCCGATCCATGCCGGGAATCAGCACTAGGTCAATGAGCCATCCAATCCCAAGCAGCCCCAACGTGAAGAACCAGATCGTGCCGGTAATCGGTTTGCCGAAGTAGAAGCGATGGGCGCCCATGAATCCGAAGATCCAGAGGATATAGCCAACCAGCATACTGTGGGTGTCGTTTGTCGAGGTCATTTTGCGAATCCTTATAAACCGGGAATCTGTCGTTTTGCCTTCTTCTGCTCATTGCCCGGAATCGAATGCCGGTTCAACGTCTGGCTGCTCCCTCGGAAACAGTGCGAAGTAGATGATCACCAGGACGAAGACGATGTTGCCCACGTAGTTGAAGACGAGCCAACTGACAAGCCCAAACTTGGCCGCCGTGCTGTAGAGGTAGCACAGTTCTCCGCCGAGCCAGAACATCAGGAACGAGTGTGACATGCCACGAGAATGCCCTTCCCGAATCGATTTGAGCGCCTGTGGGGCACCGCACACTGCCAACAGGATGGAACCTAGCCAACCGATGATGTCCGCCATTTTGCTCCCTCGCACACGCAAACGGGTTAGATGTTCTGGGATCGAACAGAGCATTGCCCCATTTTAGCGGCGCAGAGCCCCTGCGTCATCCGCCTGCCCCGATCTCGTCCTAACAGAACTCTCAATGCCGCCCAGTGGAACACCGGAGCCGTGCCGGCAGGGCTATTCACATCCTCTCGTCATTCGGATAATAACGCATGAACCACGTCCTTCTTTGCCGTGGCGACTGCGACGGCAGCCGATGTGCGAAAACCATCCTCACACACCTCGTAAAAACACGGAGCATGTCATGTCCGATCAGGCATTGCGAGAGCATCTGGTTTACCTGCTTGGTGGCGGTGGGGCGCACCTGAACTTCGAGCAGGCCATCGCCGATTTGCCCGAAGAACTCCGGGGAGCGAAGGTCGAGGGGATTTCCCACACGCCGTGGCGTCTGCTGGAACACCTGCGGATATGTCAGTGGGACATTCTTGAGTTTTCCCGAAATGCCGACCATGTCTCGCCCGACTTTCCAGATGGTTACTGGCCCGAGGGCGATGCACCACCTGATGCCGAGTCGTGGAACCGAAGCGTTGCGGCGTTTCGGGCTGACCTGCAAGCGATGATGGATTTGGTCACCGATCCCGCTACCGATCTGTATGCTCGAATTCCGCATGGCGACGGCCAGACGATTTTACGAGAGGCACTTCTCGTGGCCGACCACAACGCTTATCATCTTGGGCAGTTGGTCTTTCTGCGTCGGTGCCTGGGGGCGTGGGAGGATTAGGAAGCCGCCCTGCGTCGGTAGGGGGAAAGACGACATCCGGCTTGCTACCAGCCTGTTGCGAAACATGATCCAATGATTGATAAGCCGTTTTTCGAACCTGCAACATACTGATGGGCAACATGAGCGGTTTCCCCTATGATGAGCACAAATCGACATACGGTATTACGTTGGCGCCCAAAAGCGTTGGAGATCGTTCTGCGTGTCACCGGTGCCTTGCTCCTTACTGCTTTGATTCCTGCCGTGATGCCATTCGCTTGGATGCAGGGCATTCACCGGTTGTTGGGCATGGAGGAGCTTCCCGAGATGCCCATCACGGGTTACTTAACCCGCTCGCTTTCGGCGATGTATGCATTGCACGGGGTGTTGGTTCTGTTCGTTTCGCTGGATGTTCGCCGTTACCTACCCGTGGTGAAGTGCCTGGCCGTGTTGGGAATCCTTTTCGGCCTCAGCATGCTTGTTCTCGATTTCACGGTCGGTATGCCGTGGTTCTGGAGCGTGTGCGAAGGGCCGATTGTTGTGATTCTTGGTGGTGCAATACTTGGGTTGTCAAAGAGCGTTGAAGTGTCTGAAGCAGAGGACGAACACCGTGACAGAAGAAAGCGAAGCGAAGACATGCAAGATGTGTAGCATGGAAATTCCGGCTACGGCCAGGAAATGTCCGTATTGCCATCATTGGCAACGTTGGTTCGCCCTGCAAAATCCACAGACCGTGGTCCTGCTCATTGTAATTCCGTTACTCACTGCATATTTCGTCCTGATGGGGACCATTGTTCGCAGTCCGTTTCGGCAGTGGGAGCAGTTTCGAGAGCACTCTCAGCAGGTTAAAATCATCGAAAGCACGATGGAGTTTGGCGAGGATGAATGCGGCCCGGACGTTATTGTCGTCGGCAAAATCGAGAATCGCAGCTCGGTGGATTGGAAGGACATCCGTTTCCAGGTCGATTTTTTCAATCCCCAGGGCGGAGTCTTCGACACAGGCCAGCAAGAAGCATACACTTAGCGTTTGCCTGCCGAACAGGAAATCCACTTCAAGATCTCGTTTTGTCGGCAATTCCCTGAAAAGGAATATGCCACTCACAACGTTCGTATAGTCTCTGCCGTGGATAGCAGACAGTGGCCGTGAATGGATAGCAGGAGACAGCAATGGCAACCTTGATTCAGAAACCGACGACCATCCAAGCCGCAGGCCAGCCGCCCAAGTTGATCGAGGAATTCATCGGTCGGGTAAACTCCAACACCGAAGCGGTGAGCATCGCTCGGATGAAAAGCCCTGGCGGTTGGTCGGAGCCGGGGCAAACACCGGAGTTCGACGAATACACGGTCGTCCTCCGGGGGAGCCTCCACGTAAAGCTCAAACATCAGAAGTTTGATGTAGAGGCCGGGCAAGCGATCATCGTCCAGGCAGGCGAGTGGGTACAGTACAGCACGCCGTCGCCCGAGGGTGCCGAGTACATCGCCGTCTGCCTCCCCGCCTTCTCGCCAGGGCTTGTTCATCGAGACACCGAGGAGACGGCAAGGCCAGATAGCCGGAAAGCTTCAGCAACGGAGTTCACCCTCGAACCCATGGCCGAAGATCACGACCGAGCCGTCATCGACATTTTCAACCATTTCGTCACGAACACCTTTGCCGCCTATCCTGACGAGCCGGTGCCGTATGAGTTCTTCGGCCGATTCCAGCAAATGATCCAGGGCTATCCGGCCTACATCGTCACGGTCGATTCTGGTCAAATCGTCGGTTTCGGCTTCCTACAGTCCTTCCATCCGGCCAACACGTTTCAGCGGACGGCCAAGGTAACGTACTTCATCTCACCGAAGTTCACGAAACTAGGGATCGGCACGGCCTTGCTGAGCCGGCTGGTCGAGGAGGCCATTTCGAGAGGTATCGATTCAATTGTGGCGAGCATTTCGTCGAAAAACGAGGAGAGTATCGCCTTCCACCGGAAAAATGGCTTTCGAGAGTGCGGACGATTGGAACGGGCGGGCCGGAAGAACGGTCAAGATTTCGACATCGTGTGGATGCAACGGCGGCTGACATGATCACCCCTCTGCTGCGGTCGGCGGGACGCCAATTTCAACCTTGTTTTGACGGAGAGAATCATGGACATTCTGGAACGAGCGGCCCGAACACGGCAGCAGGCCCAGGCGATCTTGAGCGACCTTGGGTTGCTGGAGAAATGGCGGCGGTTTGGGCGGCCGGTGCTGGTCGGGGCGGTGTCGTTTGATTTGGCCGTGGCCCCTGACATCGACATGGAGGTCTACTGCCCTGAACTGCGGATTGAACACGGATTCCAGGTTCTTGGTGAATGTGCCCTCAATCCTCGGGTCATCGCTGCCCAGTTCCTCAACGCCCTGTCCTCGCCCGACAAGGCACTGTATTGGCAGCTTCGCTACCGCACTGATGATGGCACCGAGTGGAAGATCGACATGTGGTCGGCCCCTGACGACTACGATTTGCCACGGGGCGAAGATTTTGTACGGCCGATGCGGGACTCGCTCACCGACGAGACTCGTCAGGCGATCCTGGCCCTGAAGGAAGCCAGGGCCGAAGGCCGCCTGCCCGCCTTTCTCTCTATCGACCTGTATCGGGCGGTCCTCGATGGCGGCGTCCGAACCGTGAGCGACATGCAACAATGGTTGCAATCGAATCAGGTGGGCGTGTTGACCGATTGGAAGCCTAGATAGGTCCGCTCTAATGACCGCTGGAGAAGAGCCGTGGGAAAAACAACATCAACAATGAAGATCACGCTGGCCACGCCCGACGATGCCCAAGAACTCCTTTCGCTGCAACGCCTCGCCTACCAGACGGAGGCGACGATCTACGACGACTACACGCTGCCGCCGTTGCTCGAAACACTCGACGATCTGACCGCCCGGTTTGAGATCCGCCAATTCTTGAAGGCGGTGGACGGTGATCGGATTGTCGGCTCCGTTCGAGCGTATCACGACGGCGAGACGTGTTTCGTGGAACGGCTGATCGTCCACCCCGAGTACCGACGCCAGGGCATCGGCATGGCCCTTCTTAACGAAATCGAAGCACGAGTCTCCTCGGCTCGTCGCTTTGAGTTGTTCACCGGCCACAAGAGCGAATCCAACTTCCGCTTGTACGAACGGCTCGGCTATCGGGCGTTTCGGCAGCAGCAGGTGAACGAGAAGGTGACGTTGGTGTTCCTGGAGAAGACGAATCTCACGATCCGATTGGCTCGACTGGAATTGATCGCTGCGACGAAGGCACTGCTTCAGGCCGAAGCCGACCATTCGCAACTCGGTCGAGTCTTGCAGGCCGAAGTCCCGTGCAACTGGCCCACTCCGCTCTACGACAACGACGCCCGGCAGTTCTTCCTTACGGCGGTGAGTGAGGACCCAGAGGCGGTGGGATGGACGGCGTGGTACATCTTGTTTCCTGACGAATTCGGAAAGAAGACATTGATTGGGGCGGTGGGTGCCTGTGGCCTGCCCGACGAGGACGGCAAGATCCTGATCGGTTATTCCCTCCTCGACCAGTTCCATGGCAAGGGTTATGCCACGGAGGCCCTGCGTGGCTTTCTCGATTGGGTCAAGCCATATCCTCGGTTACGAAAGGTAGTCGCCGACACCTTCCCGCATCTCACGGCATCGATCCGGGTACTGGAGAAGAACGGCTTCGTTCGTCACGGAATCGGGGCAGACGAAGGCTCGATCCGGTTTGAGTTAGCGGTTCGGTGAAATCCGAGGCGAGGAATCTTTGGTCGCCGCCCAAGTCCGCAAGAAATGCTGAGTAGCAGTTACGTCGATCTGTGGAATCACGGTCGTGGCGACAAAGTTGACTCGGTGACCGCTCAAACGAACTTTCCGCAACCCCCTGACCATGGCCTTTCAACCGTCGTTCGAGACTTGGCATCACCGCCAAGGCGACAATTCCTTTTGACCAACTGGGGGTCGGATCTGGTGGATATAATGTATAATCACGAGCGGCGAGACGATGATGCTGGACGGGTTGGAGAAAATGATGTATCGATGGAAAGTGAAAGCCATCGTCCCGCAGGATGGATTCAGAATACCGGCGTTCCATGAAGAAGGTAGCACAAGAATGACAAGAGTATTCTTTATATTCACCCTTTTGTCGGCGGCAAGCGTTGTGTTCGGCTCAGAGCCAGAGCAACGGTTGGCGGCGGTTACGAAGACCAAGGGCCTGATTGCCTTTTGGGATTTCGCATCGCAGAAGGACGGCCGTTGGACATCCTTCTGCGACAACGATATGGTTACCCGGGAATACCCCGTCGTCCTTCGGCGGATTGGCGACCCGAAATCGTACACGCCCGATCAGTGGCCCTACACCGATGAGCGATCCAAACTGGTGTACGACTCGACGGGACCGTTCGGGCACGCCGTCCGGTTCAACCAGGGCTACGTCTTCGCCGAGGTACCTCGCAGCCAGTTCGACCGCTCGCCGCTAGACATCCATGGCCGTCGGCCGTTCACGCTCATTGCATGGACGAAGTTCGTTGGCCATCGCCATCTCGTGGCGGGAATCTGGGATGAGGGCGGTTGGAACAAGTACGGCGGGCGGCGACAGATCGCCCTGTTCGGCGGACTCTTCGGCTCGCAGGGCATCATCGGACACATCTCGGCAACTGGTGCATCGAGCTATCCCCAGTCGACCATCGGCGGTTCGCAGTACGCCCGATGTCGGGCAATCGACGGCCGTGACTTCAAAAACGGCCAGTGGGTTTCCATGGCGATGACCTTCGACCCAACCTCCGACGAAGTGACGGTCTATTGCGACGGCGTTGCCACGGCAACACACGTCACCGATCCCGTGGCCAAGGACGTTTTTCAGTACCAGAAACCGGTTGCCAGCAATCCGTTTCATTTCCCGTGGCCCATCTATTCGCCCAGGTCGTTTGCGCTGAAGTTCAACGGCTACAACGTGCAATCTTCCGGTGTCTACGAACATTGGCTCCATGTCGACACGGAAAAAGGAACGGTCGCCTATGGTCGAAGTTGCCCTGATGCTGCGCAGGACGAAGAAGTCTATCGAGTAGAGTTCGACGTGCAGCGTGACGGCGGGAGCCTACTGCCAGAGCCGCTCGTTTTCAACGTTTTGGATAGCGACACGGCCAAAATCCCTGAGGACGTGAAGATGCAACCCGGCGATGAAATCATCACGTCGCTTCACGTTCACAAAGACGGCGATTGGAAACGAATCGGCACCGAGATCCGTTACCGGCTACGTGAAGGTGCGCCGTTTACCTTCGGCCGAGCCTTGGGACTGGGTACCGAACCAATCGACCACGGGACACAGCTTTTCCTCGACGGGGTCGCCGTTTTCAATCGAGTGTTGGACCAAAAGGAACTGCAAGACCTGAGCTTCCCTCGCCGTTAGATCGCACCAAACGCAGCCTCCCACGAAAGGTGTTTTTACAGTCTACCTTCAAGGAGATGCCAAGATGACCTCAGCAGAACTCAACGACATGCTCGAAATCTTCGCCAGAATCCTGTTGCGCTGCTGGGTGTTCGGCTTTCTGGTGCTGCTGTTCTGGCTAGCCGCTATCGTGCTGGCGGGTGACTTCGTATTCGCCGTTCACGGCGAAATGTTTGATTTGACCCGATCTCAGTTGAACGTGATCCACTACTGCGGCATGGGACTCACCAAACTCACCGTCGGCCTGTTCTTCTTCATTCCTTGGGTGTCGATCCGGCTGGTTTTGAGAAAACAGAAGAGAGGGACTACACCGGGACATCCAAAGAATCGTTGATGGCGTTCTGAGCCGCCCCGCCGGTGGGGAAGTGCCGTCGAATCGCACCGATTCCTGCGACCATCAGTCCACGATGAGTGTCCACACTGAATGCTGCATGGTTTACTTGCTTCTGGACTTCTTTGCCTGCACCTTCTGCTTCTGCATCTTCTTGGAGGTGGGCGAATTTGGTGGCCGGTTTTCGTGGTGTCTGGCGTTGATTCTTCGACATGACGGTGCTCCTCCTCTTCTATTCTACGGGCAACTGGCTCGGGCCGGTAGAATGACGTAGGAGGACCACGGCACCGCCCAAGGTGCTGTTCTCCCGAATTCTCCGTGTTTCAACGGCCAGCGAGCGAACGGAGCATACCGTCATGCCAATTGATCCCATTTGCGGAATGCAAGTTGATGAAGGCACCGACCTGACCGCCGAACGAGACGGCCAGACATTCTATTTCTGTAGCGAGCACTGCCGCCACAAATTCTTAGCGACGGCGGAAGTTGACGAACAGCACGCCTGTTGCCACGAAGATACACCGAGCAGTCATGACGAACATCGCAAAGCCGCCAAATACGTCTGCCCGATGTGTGAAGGTGTGGCGAGCGACCAACCGGGGAATTGCCCGAAATGCGGGATGGCGCTGGAACCAGCACATCCACAACGCCGCCAGCAGAAAACCATCTATACCTGCCCGATGCACCCCGAGATAGAGGAAGCTGGGCCAGGAACATGTCCAAAGTGCGGCATGGAGTTGGAGCCAAAGTACATCGACGCCGAGGATGAAGACGACTCGGAACTTCGCAGCATGACCCTGCGATTCTGGGTTGGTCTGGCGCTAAGTGTGCCCGTATTCCTTCTTGCCATGCTGCCGATGGTCGGTGTACCGGTCGATATGTGGTTGGGTCACCCGCTCCACGTTTGGTTGCAGCTCGTGCTCTGTACACCCGTCGTCCTCTGGGCCGGATGGCCTTTCTTTGTGCGAGGTGTCCGATCCATCGTTACCTGGAATCTCAACATGTTCACGCTCATCGCCATCGGCACGGGTGCGGCCTACCTTTTTAGCCTGTTCGCCGTGCTGTTCCCCGGCCTGCTCCCTGACGATCTCAAAGTCAACGGACACGTCGAAGTCTATTTCGAGGCGGCGGCGGTCATCATCACGCTCGTGCTTCTCGGTCAAGTCTTGGAATTGCGTGCCAGACGACGAACGGGTAGCGCCATTCGGGAATTGCTTTCGTTGGCCCCACCAACCGCCCGAGTTGTTCGAGACGGGGACGAACAGGAAGTCTCGCTGGATGAAGTCCAGAGCGGCGACATCTTGCGAGTCCGTCCGGGTGAGAAGATACCGGTGGACGGGAAGTTGGCCGAGGGCAAGAGTTCCGTCGATGAATCCATGATTACGGGCGAACCGGTGCCGGTGCAGAAGCATACCGGGGCTCAAGTCATCGGCGGCACGGTCAATCAAACTGGATCGTTCCTGATGGAGGCCGAAAAGGTCGGTGAAGACACGGTACTCTCGCAGATCGTCAACATGGTCGCAGATGCACAGCGAAGTCGTGCGCCGATCCAAAAAGTTGCCGATGTGGTAGCGGCGTACTTCGTTCCTGCCGTCGTCTTGGTCGCCATCGTCACGTTTGTAGTCTGGGCGGTGCTGCGCCCGAAGGAACCGGCCCTCGCCTGGGCATTCGTCAATGCCGTTGCCGTCCTCATCATCGCCTGCCCATGCGCTCTCGGGCTTGCCACGCCCATGGCGATCATGGTCGGAGTTGGCCGGGGAGCGAAGGAGGGCGTGCCAGTACGCCTTCCATGAAATTGTTTCCGGTGGTATAAGCACCGGCATGAAGGAACACATTGTACGCCTCAAGGACGAGGCCCGACAGCATTTGCAGGAGTTGGTGCATACCGGCACGCGATCCGTGCGTGTGGTTCGGCGTGCCTTGATTCTGCTGAAATCAGATGAAGGATTCACGGATGAGGAGATTGCCGAACACGTTGGTTGCACGGATCGAACTGTTCGCAGTATGCGTAAACGGTTCTGTACCGGGAGTTTAGAGGAAGCGTTGTACGACGCCCCTCGATCCGGTGCTCCGCCCACGTTTACGCCACGGCAGAAGCAGCAAGTCGTGGCGTTGGCTTGCAGCGATCCGCCGGAGGGCCGCGTCCGCTGGACGCTGGAACTACTCTGCGTGCACGCCGTGAAACGAGGCTTCGTCGATTCGATCAGCAAGAGCGAGGTTGCGTTGTGGCTGAAAGAGCACGACATGAAGCCATGGCGAAAAAAACATGGTGCATTCCGAGACTCACCGAAGAGTTTCGCGACAGAATGGAGGACGTCCTCGACCAGTATGAAAAGGCGTTCAACCCGAGAGAACCGTTGATTTGCATGGACGAGCAGCCGTATCAACTCCTGGACGATACGTGTCCCTTCAAGCCTGCCGTACCAGGCAAGGCGGCTAAGCAGGACTACGAGTATCGTCGTTGCGGCACGTGCAGTATCTTTGTCGCCGTTGAGCCGAAAGATGGCAAACGCTTCGTCCAGGCTCGGCGTCATCGCAAACGGGCCGATTTCGCACGATTCGTGCGTGATCTGCTTCAGCGTTATCCCAAGGCTCGTCGGATTCATTTGGTTCTCGACAACCTCAACACGCACAACGAAAAGTCCCTCATCGAAACGTTTGACGCCACGAAAGCGAAGCAATCTCTGCGACGCATCGTATGGCACTACACACCCAAGCACGCCAGTTGGCTGAACATGGCAGAAATTGAAATCTCCGTGTTGACCAAGCAATGCCTCGGGCGACGGATTCCTACAATCGAAGAAGTTCAACGTCATGCGGCGACTTGGGCCCGCGACCGAAATCGCCGCAAAGCCATAATCGACTGGACCTTCAATAACAACGACGCCCGCCGAGTGTTCCCGGAACTATACCGGAAGAAACTTGCTGGATGACGTACTAGTTAAAGATGCCGAGGTTCTGGAAGTCCTGGAGAAGGTCGATACCATCGTCGTCGATAAGACCGGCACCCTCACGGAGGGAAGGCCAAGAATGACGGAGTGTATTCCGGTAGACTCCGATTCGAACGACGATCTGCTGCGAATGACGGCAAGCGTGGAGCAGCAGAGCGAACATCCACTGGCTCGTGCCATCGTCGAAGGAGCGAGGGACCGAGACCTCGCTTTGTCTTCTGTCGATGGCTTCGATTCCGTGACTGGCGGCGGCGTTCACGGATCTGTTGAGGGGACCAAGGTTGTGATCGGCAGGCGTTCGCTACTGGAAGAGAATGGCACCAGCAACATCTCCGGCCTTGATGACCGGGCCAACGAACTGCAACAACAGGGACGAACCGTGATCTACGTCGCCGTGGGTGGCACTTTCGCAGGTCTGCTCGCCGTCTCCGACCCGATCAAAGAATCGACGTTAGAAGCCGTCGAGACACTGCACGATCTGGGCTTGCGAATCATCATGCTCACCGGCGATAATAAAAAGACCGCAAAGACGGTGGCCGACAAACTGGGCATTGATGAGTTCGAGGCGGGAGTGCGCCCCGAGGACAAGCACGACCGAATCAAGTCGCTGAAAGCGGATGGACGAAGAGTTGCAATGGCTGGTGATGGAATCAACGACGCACCCGCCCTGGCTGAAGCCGATGTGGGTATCGCAATGGGGACGGGCACGGACGTGGCAATTGAATCGGCGAGCGTGACGCTGGTCAAGGGGGACCTGCGGGGCATTGTCAAGGCCGTCAAGTTGAGCCGACGTACCATGCAGAATATTCGACAAAACCTCTTCTTCGCCTTTGTCTACAATGCTCTCGGCGTGCCGATTGCGGCGGGCATCCTCTATCCGGTCATCGGTCTCCTGCTCAATCCGATGATCGCCGCCGCTGCGATGAGTTTCAGTAGCGTTTCTGTGATTGGTAACTCTCTGCGATTGAGAACAACAGAGCTTGTTTAAGCCTTGCCCCGCTCGTACATGAGAAGGAATGACTGAAATGGGCGGAAAAGGACGACAGACGGCCCGCAAACCGGCGACCAAGTTTGCCCACCTGCGGAAGAAGATGGAAAAGGTCAAGCCTGTGATGAAGATCAGCAAGAAGAAAAAGTGATTCTACGATGGGAAACGACGATTGGCGAAAACTACTGTGCCCCAAGTGCAAGCAACTCAAGAAGACCTGCACCTGCAAGACCGAGCCACCGGTCCCGAGCAAGTCCACCGTGGTCCGAGTGGGCCGGGAGACCAAGGGCAGACGAGGCAAGGGAGTGACTATCATTTCCGATCTACCGTTGGATGAGAATGGCCTCACGGAGCTTGCCACCAAGCTGAAGACACGCCTTGGTACCGGAGGAACGGTCAAGGATGGGCGGATTGAAATCCAAGGCGACCATCGGTATCGAATCGTCGAGGAGCTTGAGGGCCTGGGCTACCGGGTGAAGCGGGCCGGGGGATAGCAATGGTCCAAACAAAACCGAGGCGTCCATGGATTGGTTTGGCCGTCTTTCTCGTGATCTGCTTTGCCGCAGCCGGGATCGGCAGTGCCGTCACGACGCCCCAGATTGACGGCTGGTATGTAACTTTGGCAAAGCCAAGCTGGAATCCGCCGAATTGGATCTTCGGCCCTGTCTGGACCGCTTTACTTGACGAAAGACTGCCCTTACACTGGAGGAATGTACGGGCGTATAGTATTTCTGGTCGACCGCGCCGTTTCAAGTCGATTTTTTGGGCCAAAGATGACCAATTACTGGTCGGCGAATCGCGCCGATACTCCGTTAGACGTCTCAGACGACTGCGAAATTGGCCCGAATGCGTCCGCAAGTGTGCCGGATTTTGCGCTACCCGGTACGTCAGGTTTTGCGTAAGTTCCGGCTAATAAATCCCCTAGTTGTGATAGGTTTACTACCCTATGGGCACTGGTACTCTCGTACAAAGCCACGCGCCCTCGTTTTTCACGGTGAAAAGCGGGGGTTTGTCGTTTTCTTGTGCTCAGCGTTGTCACCGCTCTATTGCCACGGCTCTGCCGCCATTGGCGCCGTTTGGCAGCGTCCTGTACGTTGGATTCGGTTGCATCCTCCCCGTTGGACGGGGTTCGCTCGACGTGCTCATCGAGCGTCTAGCGGTAATGGACTTTGGAAAAAACTAGACGGGCATCCTCGCGAGACGCGGATTCGTCGGGGTCTTCTTGGCGACGGATCGCGACTCCCCACTTGTCGCAGCCCTGCAAATGACCTTGTCGAACGATTGCGGTTTTCAAGACACGTGTTGTGCTAGCACGATGTGTCGGAGCACGAGATTTGGCGTAAAAGGCGATTAGTCCGACAAGATTTCTGAAAACGGTGAATTCTCCCGACGGGGTATGCTCGGGGCCAGTCTCGGCGAGGAAGCCACGGGGCGGAGGAAGAGTCCAGCGAGCGGTTGCGCGGTGATGTTGTCTCACTTACGCGACAGTCTGTCGCGAAATCGACATAAGTTCACCCCAGGGCGGCAGGGCTGCCAACCAAACGATGCTACCGCACCCAGGCAGGAAGCCGCTCCTGCTGGTCGCTAATCTTTCTCAAAGACTCAACGATCTTTGAAGTTAGTAGTCCAGTTCAATTCCAAGATCGCCTGGATAACGACAAGAAAACCGCTCGTCGGCTCTCGACTGTCCGTGGTGTCTCGGTAGTATTGGGTATGCGGTTGCTTTGTCGGAGAAAACAAAGAGCTAGCGATTGGCGCGAGAATTGCTCGATTTTTCGTCAATGACTTAGTTCTTTGGCTGATAAGTTCCCAAGCGGTTTGCTCTGGGTATTGCGTACCTACTCAAACTGAAAACGCTCGACGAAGAGCAGGATGTTAACTAAAGGTATGTCAAGAGGTTAGGAGCGAGAGACGAGGGGCGAGGAAATGCATGTTGGAGCCAAAAACGCTCGTTCCTAATTTCTCGCCTCTCGCCCCGTCGGAGAGAAAACTCGCGTCTTCGTTTTCACCTTGAGGTTACATTGTCTGGTTGTCCGCTTCGATGGCCCGAATGGGTTTGGCCGACGGCGATGTCGGCAGCGGATCGTGGACACTTCAGAAGAGGAGATGGACCGATGGTTACAGGAATCCTGTCATCGAGGGCCGCCGTAGCGCTTCCGGTGTTCGTGCTTACGGTCGGCTTGCTGCCGCTTGGATTTCATAGTGTTTATGCCCAGCAGATCGTGCCAGAACCACCGACTTTGGAAGGGGTCATGCCCGCGGGCGAGGAGAGCGAGCCTGAGCAATTGCTTCGCGGACCGCTGCACGAAGCGTTCGCCGAGCCGGTGGCGTTCAACCCTGGGCCTACGCTTATCGTGTCCAAGCAGCCGCCCGAGCCGATCGACGAAATGCCGCCCGAAACGAAGCCGGAAGGCGACGTGACGTGGATCCCGGGCTATTGGGCTTGGGACGACACGCTGGACGACTTCATTTGGATTTCCGGTGTTTATCGGGAAGCGCCGCCCAACCGGCGGTGGGTTCCCGGCTACTGGCAAAAGGTCGATACCGGCTATCAGTGGATTTCGGGATTTTGGGCACCGCTTGAGGCCGATGATGTAGGATATTTGCCCCAGCCGCCCGAGTCCGTCGAGCATGGGCCGTCGAGCCCGGCACCTTCCGACGATTACTTCTGGGTGAACGGAAGTTGGCGCTACGACGGCCGCTACTATTGGCGGTCCGGCTACTGGGCCCGAGGATACGACGACTGGGTGTGGGTGCCCGACCATTATGTTTGGACGCCCCGCGGGTGTATCTTCGTGGCCGGCTATTGGGATTACCAGTTGAGCCGACGCGGCACGTGCTTTGCGCCGGTCTATTGGCGCAATCGGGTCTATTTGCGGCCGGGTTACTACTACCGGCCGTATTACGCGATCGACCTATTGCGGCTGCCGATGCATCTGTTCGTGCGGCCAGGATATTGCCATTATTACTTTGGCGACTGGTACGGGTTGTCCGGGCGGTTCGGCATCTACTCTCCGTCTTACTTTCACGGACGTTTCGGTTACGACCCGCTTTGGACGTACTATGGATGCTACTTCGGCCGACGAGGGGTCGACTACGCGGCCCGCATGCGTGGATGGCACCAGTATTTCGAACGGCACGAGGGTCACCGTCCACCGCACACGTGGAAGGATCAGAAGCGGTTCGCCGAGCGACATCGCGACTTCAAACACCTCGGCCATTCTCTGCTGGGCGAGGACGTGCGCGAGGTCGCCTCGAAGCATCCGGATAAGTTCCAACGTATCGGGGACGACGCACGCCAACGAATGCGAGACCACGCGAAGGCGACACGCAACCTGGCCGATGTGCGGCGCGGCGGCGAAAGGGAACGTCGCGGGGGCGAGAAATTTGGCGGCGACGCGCAGCGACAACGCCTACGTTTGCCGGAAACGCCCGAAGTTCGACAGTCCCGCGAGCGCACTGCGGTGCGTGGTTCGCGAGGAGACGGCCAATGGGCCGATGGCGGTCGTCTCCCGGGCCGTGGCGGTCAGCTTTCGGAAGCTGAAGGGCGTCGCGATATGCGGCCGAGAGAAGGTCAGGCCGTGACACGGCCGCCGTCTCGAATCGAGCGGCAAACGCTCAAGGTGCCGAGGGATGTGCGGCCGGACGAGCGGCGCGGCGGCAGTTCGTACCGTGGCGGAGACCGTTCGTCGGCCGGAGAAATGCGCCGCAGTCGCTCGGGCAGCAACGAACCGCAACGAGTTCCTTCCTCCTCGACGCGTAGCCGAAGTGGCGACGAGGTGCGGCGTAGCAGCGATGGACGTCGAGGTGGCAGCGAAGTGCGCCGTAGCGATAGTGGACGCCAAGGCGGCGGCGAGGTGCGTCGTGGCGGCGATAGTCACCGCAGTGGCGGCGGGACAGCCCGAAGTAGCGACGGTGGCGGTCGTCGTGGTGACAGTGGGAGCGGCGGACGCAGTGGCGGACGCGACGGCGGTCGAAGGAATTAACGGCTGCTGCGTGCTGCGAGCGGTACAAGTTGACTGGGTGCCACTTCTAGCCAAGCAATGGCACCTGGGGCGGGCCAAGGGCCCAGGTGTTCTCCCAGCGAAGGGTAACGCCCTGGAAATCGGGGCTCAGTCATCGCTCGGCCCGACCCGAAGAGCCCGTTGCGAACACGTTTACCAGGGCTGCGCCCTTCGCTGAGCGAACCGGTGTCCCTTCGGGGCATCCGGCGGAACAGAAGAGGCAACTCACCACCAGGAAGATCGCCGCCAGGATCTGACGCCAACGGCCGCCCGACGAGCCTCGTTTTCTTCGCGGCCCGGACTTCCCGACTAGCTCCCGCGGGTTTTGCGGGATACGCCAGTTATGCTCCCTCGATGGCGGTATTGAAATGGCCGCAAAATTCTTGCTTTGCGTTTTTCGCCCCAGTCAGCTAATGTTCAGGAAGGGGCGGTTCTGCGGTTCCGAGGGAAGGCCGTTCGGCCGTTGGTGCCTGGTTGTCCGCCTACGAAGGCGATAGGCCCGTTGGCCGTGTGGCATCGTGTCGCCGGCATCGACGTTGGCGGGCGTTGCCGGGATGTTTTCCCGTTGCTGCGTGAAGGATGCCGTGGGCAAGGCCGGTGGAGGCCTGCCGCCATTTTTCACCTTCCTTGGAGACATACGCCATGACGACTTCGCACATCCGATTGTGCCGCAAGGGTTTCACCCTAGTGGAACTGTTAGTGGTCATCGCGATCATCGGCATCTTAATTGCCCTCTTGCTGCCGGCCGTTCAGTCGGCCCGGGAAGCGGCTCGCCGGATGCAGTGTTCGAACCAACTCAAGCAACTCGCGCTGGCGATGCATGGCTATCACACCACCCACGGAACATTTCCGCGAAACGCCTACGGCAGGACCGAGAAGCCGCCAAATGGTTCGGATCCGAACGGTTGGGAGAAGTATCAGAAATTCAGTGCGAATGTATGTATTCTCCCATATATCGAGCAGATTGCTCTGTACAACCAATTCTCTACCACGGGAGATTGGGCGAGCAACAAAGATGGACCGATGGCCCAACGCTTGCAGGCGTTTCTCTGCCCGTCGGCCCCGTTGTACGAAGGCACCGATTATTGGTCGGGGCCGGGAACGAATTACGCTTGGTGCTCGGGCAGTTCGACCGACACGGCTTGGGGTGGTGCCCCGGGTGAACAAAACGGCATGTTTCAGGTCGAGTGGGAATGTTGCATCGCTGCCGTGACCGATGGGTTGTCGAACACGATCATGGCCTCGGAGATCCTTTCCGGCGACGGCAACTCAAGCGTGGCAACGTATCCCTACGACATCTTCTACACCGGAAGTACGAGCCAATACGACGCGGTGAAGGACAAGGACTTTCCCACGGCGGCCGAACTCGAAGTGATCGGCAAGGCGTGTCAAACGCCTGCGGGCGAGCGGAGCAACAACGGTTCGCTTTGGGCCTGGTACGCCCATGGGCATTCGTTGTTCAACGCGGCCGCACCGCCAAACTGGAAATACCCCAGCGCCGGGGCGAAGTGTTGTCCGGGCGGTGGTCACGACTGGAGCCCGGGCGTCATCCCACCGCGCAGTATGCACGTCGGAGGCGTGAACGTGGCCTTGGGGGATGCGTCGGTTCGATTCGTCAACGACTCGATCGATCTGCAAACGTTCCAACGACTCGGCAACCGGCGCGACGGGAAACCTATCGGCCAGTATTAAGGTCGAGCCGTCCTTAACCACCCGCGGCTTATCAACGGCAGGGAAACCCTACGATGAAACGTATTCTACTTCTTTTCGGCGTCGTTCTTCTCGGGCCGGTTTTCGTCGTTTCCAGCGGATGTCGGCAGACCGAGTGGGAGGAACGCGAATATCAGATCAAAATGCCCACCGGATTGGATCGGGCCAGGACGTTGTTTGAGCAATACGCCGAAGGTCAGCCGGTGGGGAGCGAGGCGACGGACTTCCCGCAAATCGTCGACCAAGTGCGCGAAACCGATCCGCAAAAGGCCGACATGCTCCGCGACGGGTTCGAGCAGTTGCAGAAGAACCCACGCAAGGCGGCAGCCAAGGCACGAGAGTTGCTTGGTAAGCTGTGATGCCCTAAGTCTTTTACGGCTGAGTTAACCATACAGAGCCACGGAGGACACTGGGCAGCATAGATTGTTTTGGTTGATGGCCACGAAGAACACGAAAAGCCACAAAAACCGGCTTGTTGGGATGTGCCCAGGGCACTTGGTTTTTGTGGCTTTTCGTGTTCTTCGTGGCAGAAATTGAAAATGAACGCACAAGCGGCTATTGAGCGTCAGCGCTGTAGGTCATCTCTGGCTGTCTTCCTATACCCCTTGTTGTGTAGTGCGAAATTGCCTATTCTTTGCGGCAGCGACACGAGGATCTGCAGGAGGGCGTTGGTTTGCCCACCTCGCAATTCTGTGTCAGAGGTATTCGTCGGGCACAACTCCAAGAAGTAAGGTAATGCATTCGGAGAACCCTTATCAGGCGCCGCAGGTTGAGGTTGAGCCAGCCGGTTGGCGATCGATACCGCCGCGGCATACCCTCAGTTGGATGCTGTTTTCGTTCAAAGGGCGCATTCCACGGCGGGTGTTTTGGGGAGTCAACTTTCTGAGTTTCTTCGTCTATTATGTTGCCGCGACGATCTTGGAGGATTTGGTATTTTTCGACGAGGATTCGATGCCGGAAAACCCTGGGATACTGGGTCTCTATATGGCGCTGATTTGGCTACCGCTGGTCTGGATTTCACTGGCTGTGGCGGCCAAACGGTGGCACGACCGCGACAAGTCGGGCTGGTGGATCCTTATTCAACGGATTCCCATCGTGGGTCCGATTTGGGCCTTTATCGAAACCGGATGCTTGCGTGGAACCGTCGGTTCCAATCAGTATGGGGAAGATCCAACGTAACGGTGGCGGTTTTTTTGACAGGATGAACAAGATCGACAGGATGGACGGAATGACGCGCCGCGGCCGATGCAGCGCATGGGCCGTGCTATTGACGCTTGCATAGCTAACGAGTGGAAGGCGACTAACGGGAGCCTGGGGTTCCAGACGCTCGGCTTTCCGAAGCGGATCATTTTCAATGAAGCATCAATAACTACGTCGATCCTGTTATCCCGTCAAAAAACGAACCTCATAAACGGCTACGGCGTGATTTTGTCAGCGTTCGATCAGGCCTCCTCGATCACCTTCAGCTTCAACGCGGCGGCTAGTTCGCGCATCGGGTCGGCCAAGTCGCCGTAGACGGTTACCCGGTGCCAGCCGTGGTTCCAGTAGTTGAACAGCTTGCCGATGTCGCCTTGCACTTCGCCCGCCAACTTGGTGCGGCAGGCCAACGGGGTGTCGACGTTTTCGACCGCCCGGGCTTGGTGTAGCAACATCTCGCCGCGCTCGGGATAGAGGTCGAACGTCGTGGTCATGTAGCCCAACGGCAGCAGCGATTGTACGGACGCTCCCGCGTGGTCCTCGGCGTGGGTGCGGATGATCCACGGGTTCGACGGTCCCTCGGATCCGAACATTTTGTACGGCGCCACGCAGTGGGCGTAGATGATCTGGTTTTTGGCCGTGTCCAGCACCGGGTCGCTGGCGAATCCGGAGCGGCCGCACAGATACTTCGCTGCGAAGAGCGAGACCAGATCTCGTGTCATTCCTTCGCACGTGCCCATCAGTTTGCCGTCGCTGTTGAGTTGCATGAAACCAAGGCATGGGTAACCGGTAAGCTTGCCCGAGTAAATCCCGCCTAAGCAGTTGACCGTAATACCTTGGGCCTGGTGTTTGTCCATCAGGGAGTTCATGGCCAGGTAGGCTTCGCCGGCGTGGACCAAGTCGTTGCGTGTTGGTTCGACGATCTTCTCGGCACCGTCGGTCCAGCGATCGGCCCACTCGTTGGCCTGGGCCGAATTGACGGCCTTGCAAGCGGCCTGGATCTCGTCGAAGCTGATCGGCTGAACTTTTACGCCCAGCATCTCGTGGGGCTTATCGCCGCGGCCGACCAACAGTACCTTGGTCTGCTTGAGTTGCTCGACCACATCGCCGATGTTGGCCAGTTGCAGCTTGTCTTCCAGGGGGGCCGTGCCGCTGGGTTTGGCGAAGTTTGCCCGGCGGATACGTTCGCACTCGGCCGTGAACTTGTCGACCGTGGTCTTCGGATCGCGCAACATGCGAAAGCACGAGGCCACGTCGACGACGTCCTGAAACCGCGACGACGAGATGGCTACCGGTTTGAAGCCAGCGGCGTTTAAGCCCGAGTAGTTGCAGAGGAACGTGCCGGAGCCGGCGAACAGGTCGTCGACCATTACCAGCGGTTTCGGGTTTTTCGCCAGGGTACGCAGCAGCACACCGCCGGCGCCCCAGTTGGTACACAGCAGGAAGACCATCCAGCCGTCGACCTCTCGGTCGAGCGCTTCGACCGGCGGCAGGGCATCGGCCGATACCTTCGTGTCGATGCGAAGCGGTTTGAATTCGACATCGGTAACGCCCGCGGTCAAGCCGGCCATGATCTTGTTGATGGGGGTCACAAAGTCGCGGCCCACGTAGGGCCAGAGGATGTGATCGGCGTCGGCGCAGAGAAAGAGCACGCCGACGCGTGGCTTTTTGGCAGGCGAGGCGTTGTCGGCCTTGGCCATCGCGGGAAGACCGGCCACGCCGGCGGCTGCTAGCGAGGCACCGCAACCCTGCAAGAACTTACGTCGACTAACGCAATGGCCAGGGCAACCACGACAGGAATGGGAGAACGGGACGTTCATGGCGAGAACTCCTGAGGTTTGGGGGAAACATCAACTGCGAGACGGCCTCTTTCTTTTCCGTGGCGATGGTTCGCTGTCTTCCGGTTCGTCGGGTGGCGCCTGGGCGAACGTTGGTTCGTAGTATCCCAACCGCCGGGAAATGCGGGCGGTCTGTTCGGCCACTGTAGGGCCCCACTTGGGCAACGTTTCGTCGGGCAGGCGGGTGCTGGGGCCGGAGACCCAAACTACGGCAACCACTTGGGCGTGTTCGTTGAGGACTGGGGCGGCAATGCAGTGAATGCCCTCGAACGACTCGCCGTGGTCCAAGGCGTAGCCACAACGCTGCACCTCGGCCAGTTCCTTGCGGAGCCGCTTTGCCGAAGTGATGGTGTGGGGCGTAAGTGCTTGGTAGTCGAAGGAATCGATCAGTTGGTTTTGACGTTCTTCCGGCAGATAGGCCAGCATGGCCTTGCCCGGCGCACAGCAATACAGATCGAACCGCGTGCCCGGGTCGACCATCAGCCGGATCGGATGCGGAGCGGCCACCTGGGCCAGCGTAACACCTCGGTCTTCGAGCCAGGTGCCCAGCAGGGCGCTCTCCTGAATTTGATCGCGGAGTTCGCGCATCACGTCGAGCGACACCTCGACAATATTTCGCTGGTGGAGCGCGGGAAACGCGAGTTGGAGAAACTTGCGTGTCAGCGCGAAACGTTTGGTCTCGGGTGAACGTGCCAAGTAGCCCCGGGCCGAAAGGGTGGCTGTGATCCGGAAGATGCTGTTGTTGGGCAAACCCGTGGCCTCGGCGATTTCGACCATGCCCAGGCCGTCGGGGTGCTGGGTGAGCAATTCCAGCACGGTTAGTGCCCGATCCAGTCCCGGTACGGTGTAACGTGTTTCGTCGGTGGTCATGGAGCTGCCAGGAAGTTGCTGCATTTTCATATGTGAAAGTAGTTTTGATTTATAAAAGTCTACCGTCGGAGTTGCCTGGATGCAATAGCCGAGTTGGAGTTTTCCTCTGAAGACTGGGTGTAGGCCCCTCGAAGTGCCAGTAATGCGATGGAGTTTATTGCCGCCATTTTCGCGGCGCGGTAAGATCAGACGCAGTCGATCGAAGCCCCTGAGCCATGGGGAGTCGGCTGATGGCGTGAGTAATCTGATCGGTCCAATGACGAGAGGGCAGGTAACGATGACGTCGATAGGCAAGATGTGTGTCGCGTTGACTTCCGTGGTGGCGTCGGTCGCCATGAACGCCGTGGTTTCTGCGGCCCCGATTACGGTGAGTTCGTATACCTACGGGACCCTCCAACCCGCGAGTAATTTTGCCGATTCGTTGGACGGTGGTACCGAATTGATCAACGGCGATTTGCCCGCATCCACGGCCTATAGCGATACGCAATGGGTCGGCTTCTTGGAGCCGTCAGGAAACTCGGTGCCTCAGCCACTGGTTGTGTTCGATTTGGGTGCTTCGTATGATCTCAGCAGTGTGGCGGTCACCTATTTGCACAGTTCGACGCAGGCGGGTGGCAACATCACGGCCCCGGAAGATATGCTCGTTTCGGTTAGCGACGACAACGTTACGTTTTCCTCGCCTGTCTCCAAAGTCGGCAGTTTTGATTCTTCCTCCGGCGATGCCATTCGCGAGGCCGTCGAGGATCTGACGGGCATGACAGGGCGTTACGTTAAGCTCGATTTCCGAAACACGCTGCCGAACAATGCCGGCGAGAAGAACGGCGAGTGGACGTTTCTTGCCGAAGTGACCTTCGACGGGACGATGGTTCCCGAGCCCTCCAGCGTCATTCTGGCCACGCTCGGCCTGCTGGGGTTGGCCCTCTGCGGCTGGCATCACAGAAAGTAGAACTACTATTGCGTCCTGCATTGCTTGTGGAACGAGGGCGACCAGCGGGAGCCCGGTTTTCCGGGCCGGAACGCAATGAAGTGTTCCACAATCAAACCAGGAACCAATAGTCCTCCCGAACAACGTGTACCAGCTTCTGCCGATATTTGGCGATACGGCCGGCGCGATGGTAGACTGAGAGGGTGTCGTGGCCGCTGAACCAAACTGTTCTGTCGAAGGAATACGATGATACGCGCTGCTTTGTCGAGTACTGTTTTTTTGTTGTTGGGGTTGGCGGTTGCCGTAGCAGAAGAAACGGTATCGGTCGTGCAGACCGCCGACAACCAGCCCCCTTCGGATGCCGTGGTGTTGTTCGACGGACAGGGCACGAACCTCTTTCTCAGTAAGACGGGCGAGCCGTGCAACTGGAAGGTCGAAGACGGCGTGCTCGTTTCTTCGCCCAACGGCCAACACACGGGCCACATCGTCTCGAAGCTTCATTTCCGCGATGCCCAGATCCACGTCGAATTCGCCGTGCCCGAGACGGACCACGAGGGCGAGAACGACGGCAACAGCGGCGTCTACATCCACGGCCATTACGAGTTGCAGATTCTCAACTCGCACAACAATCCCGTGCGACCGATCAGCACGATCGGAGCGGTTTACGGTATCTCGGCGCCGAAGGTCAATGCGGGCCGCAAGCCGGGCGAGTGGCAGACGTACGACATTATCTTCACCGCTCCGCGGCACAGTGTCGAAGGAAAAAGTGTCGAAGAAAAAGGTGACGAGGGGAAGATTGTCGAGCCGGGTTCGATCACGGCGCTGTTAAACGGTGTACTCGTACAACACAACGCGCGGTTCAAAGAGCCCGTGTCGGTCTATCATCCGTTGCGGTATCAGAAGACGGCGTACACTGACAAGATCAAAGAGAGTCTTGCCCGCACGGACGCCGGTCCGCTGTTTCTGCAAGACCACGGCAACCCGGTCCGCTTCCGCAACGTTTGGGTTCGGCCGTTGGACGACAAGGCAGAAATGTTCGAGCCGAAGCCGTAGGCTATGCTTCAGCATGGCAGTGGATAGTGGGTAGCGGCTGAGGGAGGGCAAGCGAGACCGTTTGGGCCTTGGCGTGCGGTCTGAAGCAGCATCTCCCCTCGCCCCTTCGGGGAGAGGGGCCGGGGATGAGGGGATTGGAGTGGCTAGGGTTTTCACTTTGGCAACGCTTCTCGGATGGCGAGCTGCTTTCGCTCTGCATCCGCGCGGCCAAACTCTGTTGCCCGACGGGGGAGGTTGGTTTGGTTCTCGTCGCGTTTCGAAGGCCGCTCTGGCCGATGCGCCGGCGAAGCGGAGCTTGGGAACCAGTTGAACAAGTTGTAGCTTGGGAACCAGCTTTGAGGGAATGGAAAGAATGACTGGCCGTTTTATGGCCGCTGAAGCGGCCAAGCCTCGCACGCACGCAACCTGCTACTAGCCACTAACCACTGACAACTCCCCTCACTTCTCCACAATCACGAACTCGACCGACGATTGTCCGAGCTTCTTGCTTTTGACGTCCTCGATGGTCAGTTGCAGGACGTATTTGCCCGGGTAGATCCGCTTAGGCAGATAGATGCGATTGGCGATGAAGAAATCGCGGCGCACGCTTTTGCAGTGTTCTTCGATGGTGGCGAACTCGCGTTCGGCCACCCGGCGGCCGGCGCCGTCGAAGATTTGGTAGCTTGTCTTCAGCGCCGTATGAAAACCCTTCGGCGTGTCTTCGCTGGCGAAGTTCTCGACCTCGGCGTAGAGTACCGCTTCCTGGTCCGGCGTGAATTCATTCTTGGGGAACTCGGTCGTGCAGCCGAAGTCGATCACCTGCGTGCAGAAGGTCAGGTTGCGGATTGCCAGCGGCGCCGTTTCGCCCAGCCGGTTGCTGGCCGCTTCCAGAATCGGCTTGGTCTTGGCGGCGCGGGTGGTGTCGTCGGGTGTGTTGGCGTTGTCGAGCCACGTCGATAGCCCGAAGAGTTCCTTCGACCAAAATTCCTGTAACGCCGGATTGAGCATGGGGATCGGTTCCACGGCGTCGTTGCGCCGCCCGGCCAGCATGTAGAGCATACGGAGTTGGGCGTGCTTGTTGAAGTCGTCGGTCGTTCGCGGCTGGCCGTCGGTTTCGGCTTCGATGGCCTTGATGGCTTGGGCGAGGTGGGCACGCCAACTCTCGGTGTCGCCCGGCGCGTAGGAGGCTGCCACCACGGCACCCGGCGGCTGAATCGAGTTGCGAGCGGCCAGCGGACGGTCGGCACGGCGATCGCTTGCAGGCAATTGAGCGGGCGGCATCGGTGTACCGGCCTGATTGATCGTGGCGGGGGTTTGCGAGGCGGGGGGCTGCGAGGTGACAGTGTGCGAGGGCCGGGGCAAGCGGTTTACGCCGAGTGGCAACGGGCCGTCGACGCCTTGTTGCGGATTTGTCTGCCACGGCGGTGCTGGGTTGCCCGGTTGATGTTGTTCGGCAAGGGGTGTGCCGCCGTTCGGGCCAAGGGGATTCGTGCCAACCGCAGCCATCGACGGGGCGGCAGCGGGAGGCGTGCCCGGTGCCACGGGATGCTGGGTGTATGGAGGATTCGCTGGTCCCTGACCGGCGGGCGAGCCTTGGGCTACTTGCCCATAGGGCATAGACCCCGAGTCGGCGATTGCCGGTTGCGCGGCGCGTTGTCGGTAGGCAATGGTTGCCCGAAACTGCTGAAGCATCAGTGGCCAGAGTTCCGGGTCGGTTTTCATGAGATCGTTCACCAGGGCGTCTTGCGCCGCGGGGTCGATCGTTCCTAGTTGCTGAACTTCTCGCATCACCTCGCGCAGGGCCATTGCTTGGGTGGCCTGCGACGGCGGGGCACCCGATGGATCGGCCGTCGGCGCGGATACCGGTGCTGGCGTTGCGGCAGCAGCTTCCGCGGGCGGACTTGTCGATCGGTCACCGGCCCAGGGCGTCGACGTACAGCCGCCTAGCCCCAGGGCGCCCAGAAGCAGCAAGATTGTGTTGAGTGACAATCGGTGCATCGACAGTCGTACGGCCCGGAAAAGATGCCCACACCAAAAGGTGCTTACAAGAGACAGAAGAGGGGCGAAATCATAAGCAACCACCGTGGGTGACGCAAGGTGGATTGTTAGAACGCGCGGGATTAGGCGAGAGACGAGCGACGGGGATAGCGGGTGCCATGAGTAGCTTGCCAGCCCAGTAGGCTATGCTTCAGCATGGCACTCGTGCTAGCAGTGCTAGCATCACTCAGCGGTTGTCGACCGTTGCCTCGCGTGGGGCGGCCAGGCGGGCGATGAGCCGTTCGAGGATCAGCCGCGGGGGTAGGGCACTGGCCCCCTTCAGGTCGAGGTCGGCGGCCAACAGCCAGTCGTAGATCATTAGCGCTCGCTGGCGACCCAAATGACGCAGTTGGTGCTCGGCCTTTTTGACTACGAACGAGCGCACACCGGCTTGTTCCAGTGCGGCGGGTAACGCCATTCGATGGCCCGACTCGGTTGCCCGAACGATCAGTTGTGTGGCGGCCGCAAAACGCCGTAGCGAGGCCGAGATTTGGCCCAGCACGCCGATCGGTTGCTCGCCGGCCGCCAGCAGGCGATCGAGTTGGCTGAGCGCTTTGGCCGCTTTGCCGTCGAGTGCTGCATCGAGCATTTCCCAGGCGGTCTTGGCTCGCCAGCCGCCGACCGACTGTGAAACGGTTTCGGCCGTGATTTTGCCGTTAGGACCGGCCGTTAGCGCCAATTTGGCCAATTCCTGGTCGAGCAGACCGACCTCGGGCCCAATCATTTCGACGAGCATTTCGGCCGCCGACTGGGCCAGCTTGAAGCGGTGGAACTGTTGGGCCCAGGCCGTGAGCCAGCGGGGCAGGGCGGCTCCGCGGGGAGCACTGCAATCGACGATCAGACCGTCGGCTGCCACGGCTTTGGCCAATCGCGTGTTGCTCGGCAGCGACTTGAGCAACAGTACGAAAACCCCGCTTCTGGCGGGCTTGGCAACGTAGTCTTCCAACTGCTGGCGGTATCGGGTGACGAAGTCGTCGGCTTCCTCGACGACCACCATGCGGCAGTCGCCACCAAACATGGCCACCGTGGAGAGTTCCTCGAGCACGTCGCGAAACTCGGCCTTGCGTCCCTCGAAAGCGGTGTACGAGAAGTCGGACTCCTCGGTGCCCAGCACGGCGTCGCGGAGTTCGAGCAGGGCTTGCCGCTGGAAAAAAGCTTCGTCGCCCACCAGCGCGCAAACCGGCCGCGGCGGGTGCTTCTCGACAGCAGCAAGATAGTCCACGGCGTGCAGTGATTTGGCCATGGAGACAGTATAAAGCGGAAAGCGGAAAGCGGAAAGCGGATGACAAAAACGGAAAGCCGACATCCCCCCAGTTTTTAGCTTTCTACGCCCTTTTCCGCTTTTGGCTTTCCGCTTTCCGCTTTAGTAAAACCTATATCGTCGTCCGCCGGTGCGGGCCGGTTCACCCAGAGGGCGGACGTCGCGGATGCGGACGGTTGGCCGGAGGTGATCCATCGAGATGGCCTCCGGGGCCTCGACGGCCGCTACGTTGCCGGCTTCGTCGCGGACCTCCAAACGCAGGTAGATGTGCTCCGGCACCCGGGCGTCGGGCCGCCAGGTGTATTGCCCGGTGTTTTCCAGGCCGCTGGCAATCGCCGTCCAAGGTCCGGCCGGGCTTTCGCTAAACGAGAGGCTCACCGGCTGGGCGCTCAGCAGCAGGTCTTCGGCCGTCCAGCGGATTGTCAACGTGCCGGCCTCCGTGCCGGTGCCCTGTTCGGCCGAGACGATTCGAGCGATTGGTTCGGTGAGGTCCACGCCGACGACGATTTCCGGCAGGGCCCCCGGCTCGGGACGTGGTGTGCCCAGTCCCGCACCGCTTTGGATCACAGCCCGAAAGCCGTAGATCCCTGCCGCGTCGACTGAGACCAGGATCGGACTGCGGTTGTCGTCGTCCAGGGCGAAGCTTTTCCAGGTGCGACCGCCGTCGCGTGTGCCAAACAGTTCCACTCGGGCGATTCCCGAGGAACCTACCGAACTGACGTCGTAGTCGAGTTCGAATAGCCGCGATTTGACCATTCGCGGACGCTCGCCCGGCGGTAACCCGAAGGCCTCGAAGCCCGGCCCCGACGGGGTCGACGAGGCGGCGTTTTGGGCGTTGGGGCTAAGGCTGATAGCCACGGAGCCGGCACCCATCGGCGCCGAACTACTACCCCGTTCGCCACTTTCCAGGTTGCTCGCGCCGATGCCGGCGACGCCCATGCCGGGAGCAATCGGGCGAGGGTCGGCCGTGGGCATGCCCGTCGCATTGGGTAAAGCGGCGGCTGGCCGGTAACCGCCGTGACCGGCTTGTGGTGCGGTGACGTTTCCGGCCGGCGTCTGCGGGGCAACCTGTTCGGCGTAGCGGTTGCCAATTGGCTGACTGGCGTAGGGCGTATTGCCGTACGGAGGATTGTTGGCCGGGTGGTTGGCGTAGCGATCGTCGGGGGTTGCGTTGGCAGTCGCCTGGTTCGGTGTTTCCCGCGTGATCGAAACGGCCGTAGCTTGAGGAGGAAATGCCTGTTGGGCCGGGTCGGGACGTCCCGCTCGCCAAGCCGAGTTGGCCGGCGATTGTGCGGCCAAGGAAGCTGCCTGCAAATCAACCTGGGCATGGCTGACCGACGTGTTGTCGGCCAAGTCGGTGGCCTCGCCACGCACCTCGAGGCGTTGGACCCCGGCCGGCGGCATCCAGGTGATTTCGCCCGAGGTTCGAGGATGAGACGACATTTGTGGATCGTCGGTTGCCACCGTCTGCCAGCGACTGCCGTCGGCTCGGTAATGGATCTTTAGTCCGCCCGGCTTGGGATTGGCGTCTTGAATTTTCCACCGGGTGATAATCTGTCCGGCGGCACCCCGCAGGGCCTGTAGTTCGAGTTTGGGGAGTTCCGTGTCGACGATCACGCGCAGGCCGGGGCGGACAAGTTGCTCGGGTTGTGCCCGACCGCTGCGGTCTACCGTACGCACGACAAACCAGAACTCGCCATCAACGGCCGCGCGGAACATAAACTGCCGCTGATGCGGTGATACCACGCTATATTGTTGCCACGAGCGGCCCTGGTCGCCGGAGACCCAAAGCTGAACCTCGACCGGCTCTTGAGCCTGGGTAGGTGGGGGGACAGAAAAGGGGATAGAGAAGGTGCGCTGTCGTGTGGTGATTGCTTGCGGCAAGGCGGCCGAGTTTGGCGCTGCCGAGACGCAATGCGCAAGACATCCCCCCGCGACAAGCCATCCCACGACAAACCAGGTGGCGATCCGTGCCAACTGCATTGCAGATCCCTCAGGCAAGAGGTGGTTGCGTCCAATACACGCGCTGATCGGGCGCAGCGCACGGCCACACCCCAGCGGACTTCGTATCGGTCGGGCGGCCCTTGCGGCTTGAGGGGGAAGTAGCGGTTGTTGAATGCAGGTAAAATGGGGTGGGTGGGTTCTTTTTGGGTTGGGGTTGCAGGTCGGGTGCCAGTGGCACCCTTTTTCAACAGGCTCTGCTAATCAGCGAAATCGAGGTCGTCGGAGGTGACGAGTTCCCTGCCGGCGATTGTCGACATTTTTTCGATCACCTTTGGGTTGGCGGTGGCGTCGACCGTGCGGACCGAGCCGTCGCACAGTAAGAGATTGACGGTCCCGTCCCCATGGTTGCCGCGGATGCCGTCGGGCGTGCTGTCGTTGATGCCAAACGTGATGTCGTCGACCGAGAGGTCGCGGGGTTCCATCCAGGGGATGTTCGAGTTCGACATCTCGACCAGCAAGATCGTGTTGCTCGTGCCGTCGTGGATTTGTTCGATTTTCGTGGCCGATGTGCCGTCGGAGATGGTGTCCTTCCCGACGAGCATCACATAGCTGGTTCCGCCCGTGTTGGCGGCGTTCCAGTCGTCTGGGCAGCCATAGACATTGCCGATGCTGTTCGCCAGCGTGAGGTTATGGGCACTGTTGAAGGGCTCGTCGAACTTATACTGATCGTACAACCACTGGTGTCCCAGGTAGGGCAGCAGAAGCACGCGCCAACTGTGCTGGGGATTTCCGTCTTCATCGGCAAGATAGGCCGGGGGAAAACAGTGGTAGACCTGGTGATAATTGTGCATCGCCAGACCGATTTGCTTCAGTTGATTAGTGCATTGCAGCGAGGGCGTGGGTATGCGATTGACCATGGCCGTACCACGCATGAAGAAGAACGCCAAGCCACCGCCGCAGACGAGCAGACCGCCGAGCAGCACCGTGGCGATCAGCGACACAACCACCACGGTTTGCGTGTTTTGCTTGGTGCCGGTGTAGCCGGGTGTGCCGGCCAGCGGCGGCACGGTGATGGTATTTCCACACGACGCACAGGGGCCCGACTGCTCGGCATACTGTTCGTCGACGTCGGTCCGCACGCCGCAATGAGGGCAGGTGAAGGGGATTGTCACGGGAGAACCTCCCCAGAAAAGTTGGTTGAATCGTCGATTTTGAGGACGCTGCAAATTCTGGTAACCGATAGCGTGTCCTACGAGTCAATTCGCCTATTGACGCTTGCATAGCTAATGAGCGGAAGGCGACCAACGGGAGCCTGGGTTTCCAGGCGTTCGGCTTTCCGAAGCGGATCATTTTCAATGCAAGCATCAATAATCATCGAGATCGACTACTTCGCCGCCGTTGATGGTAGTCAGGGCCTTGAGGTTCTCGGGCGAGATGTCATTGGGGAGAAACTGTACTGAACCGTCGCCGAAGCCCACGTTGACCCCGCCTTGGTGATCGCTGCGCAGCTCGCCGGGGCTGCCGTCGTTGATCGTGAAACTGGACTTGGTCGTGTCCCAGTCGACCGGCTCCATCCAGCTGATCCGGCTGTTTGCCATCTCGACTACCATGATGGTATTGCTAGTGCCATCGGTGATGTCGGCGGTCTTTCGGGCGGTCGGGCCGTCGGAGAAAGCATTCGGACCCACGACCATCAAATAGTTCGTTTCGATTGTTTTGATGTTGTCATTGTCACTTGGACAATGGTAGACGTTTGCCATCAGGTCGACCAACTCCCGGTTGTTCGAACCGTTCCACGGCTCGTTGAAGTCGTACCGGTCGTAGAGTTCCTGTCGCTCCATGTATGGCAGGACCAGCACCCGCCAACTGTGCATCGGCCGGCCGTTTTCGTCGGCAATGTAGGCTGGCGGGAAACAGCCGTAGGCCTTGTGGTAGTTATGCAAGGCGAGGGCGATTTGCTTCATGTTATTGGTGCATTGCATCCGTCGCGCGGCTTCCCGAGCGGGTTCAATGACCGGCAACAAAAGCGCCGTAAGAAAACCGCCGCAGATCAGTATTGCGACGAGCCATCCCAGAATCACGAGACTCGATTTCTGTCTCGCTGGTGTCGCGTAGCCGCCGACTCCCGTGGGCACGGGCACGGTGATCGTTTGGCCGCACGACGCACAAGGCCCCGTCTGGCCCGCGTGTTGTTCGTCCACTTGGGTTTGGGCGCCGCAGTGAGGGCAGGTGAAGTCGATCGGCATGGCTGCGTCTCCGAGGAAACGAACGGTTCAGGGTTCAAGGGACGAACGCGTGTGCCACTGGCGAGACCAGTGTTTTTGGTCGCAGGCATCTCCGCACTGGCAGAGCCAGTGGCACACAAAACCAGCCAAAGTCACGATTCCTCAATGATGATGATGATGCGCTACACTAGAAATTGAAGTTGACCATCTCGCCGCCGTTGATGGTAGTCATCGCCTTGAGGTTCTCGGGCGATTCGTCGTTGGAGAGACTTCGCACCGAACCGTCGGCGATGCCCACGTTGACTAATCCCGGATGTTCGCTGCGGAGTTCGCCGGGGCTGCCGTCGTCGATCGTGAAACTGGACGTAGTCGTGTCCCAGTCGACCGGCTCCATCCAGTTGACGCCGCTGTTCGACATTTCGACCAGCATGATGGTGTTGCTTAGGCCATCGGTGAATTCGGCAACCTTGCGGGCGGTGGGGCCGTCGGAGAATGCGTCCGGCCCGACGACCATCAGGTAGTCGGTTTCTGTTTCGTCCACATTGTTGTTGTCACTCGGACAACGGTAGACGTTGACGACGGTGTCGGCCAACTGCCGATTGTTCGGCCCGTCCCACGGCTCGTTGAAGTCGTAGCGGTCGTAGATCGCCTGCTGTTCCAGAAAGGGCAGAATCAACACCCGCCAACTGTGCATTGGCCGGCCGTTTTCGTCGGCGATGTAGGCCGGGGGGAAGCAGCCGTAGGCGCTGTTGTAGTTGTGCAACGCGAGACCGATTTGCTTCATGTTGTTGATGCATTGCGCCCGGCGCGCGGCTCCGCGTGCGGCTTGCACGGCCGGCAATAAGAGGGCTGCAAGAATGCCGCCGCAGACCAGCACCACGACGAGTACTCCGCCCAGGATGGCCAGGACGATTGGCAGGGTCGAAGTCGATTTCTTCGCTGCCGGTGCCGCGTAGCCGCCGACCCCGGTGGGCACGGGCACGGTGATCGTTTGGCCGCACGACGCACAAGGCCCGGTCTGCCCGGCGTATTGATCGGCCACTTGGGTTTGGGTGCCGCAGTGAGGACAGATAAAGTCGATCGGCATGATTGGGCTCCAGGGATCAGGGGGGCAGGACGTCATGCACATACAACCAACGTTCCCAAGCCCACCGGTTGCAGCCGGTGGGACTTGCGGTTTCCCAAACTGGGCGTCAACGCCGCCCTCGTGCTATTCGCCGCCGGCCCTGGTTTTCTTGACAATCTCCACATACTGCCGGGCGAGGGATTCGATGCGCGCCATGTCGCCCTTCTCGACGGCGCTCTTTTCGACCAGCGACCCACCGATACCTAGGGCACACGCTCCGCAGCGGAGGAACTCGGCCGCCGTGTTGAGGTCGACTCCCCCGGTCGGCATGAGCCGAACCTGGGGTAGCGGACCGTGCAAGGCCTTGAGGTATTTCGGGCCGGTCAGGTCGGACGGGAAGACTTTGACGATATCGGCGCCCGCCTGCCAGGCCGCGACGACTTCCGTGGGGGTCAGCGCCCCGGGCATCACGGCCTTGTCGTAACGCTGGCACATCTCGATCACGTCGAGGTTCACCGTGGGGGCCACGATAAACTCCGCTCCCGAAAGGATAGCGATTCGCGTGGTTTCTGTGTCGAGCACCGTGCCTGCGCCGAGGACTACCTTGCTGCCCACCCGGTCGGCGACCTGTTCGAGAACCCGATGGGCCTGGGGCACAGTGAAGGTAACTTCCATGGCCTCGACGCCGCCGGCCATGAGGGCCTCGGCCACATCGGCCAAGCGTTCGCCGCTGGGGGCACGAATAACGGCCACGATTCCCGACTCGATAACACGCGATAGAACTTGCTCTTTCGACATTCCGCTGATTTCTCCTAGATCGAATCCGAGGGGGCCTCTCATTCCGCCCCTTAGAGTAGGGCCGTCCTTTAGAGTAGGGATGGCGCAGCTAACTGTCAACGGGCCGGCCGACGGCACGAAATCGGGTTGGAGAAATCTGGCCGGTTTTGATTCTGGACTCGTTTCTGGCAAAAGTGCATAATACGGCAAGCGGGGAAGCCGGTTGGTTTGGAGATGGTTTTCGGGCACCAGGTGGGTCAGTCGGATGCAGCGTCTGTTGGACGCCGGGGCGGAGCAGCTTGTCATTTGGCTTGCCATTCTGGCTGCGCTGGTGGCGGTGGCGTTTTACGTCATCGATAAAGTCCGTTCCGCACCCGCACAAAGCGAACCGCTCACCCACGAAATGATGGCAAAATTCCGCGAAATGCACTCCCGAGGTGAGCTAAGCGACGAAGAATTCCGAACAATTAAGACTACATTGGCGGTGGAACTCCAGGAGGAGTTAAAGGATAGCAACGAAACGGGTTAAGACGGATAGCGCCGGGCTGACGGAGACCGTCGGTTGAGCCGATTCTAGCGACCTGTTCGGCTAGTTTGACGTGGAGGGTTCAAAACACTTGCCGCCTTTGCAGCGTAGAGACAAACGTACACTGTTGGAAAGCTCGAATCTGAGTGGACAAGGATGCCCCGCGGCCGCTTGCAGGAATTGCAGTTGTGCCGTTCGAGCGACACCCTGGACTACGGATCGGATCCACCGTCGGCCGTTTTCGTGAGGTTCAGCCGGTTTGGGAAAACTGTAGCGAGTAAATTCTTCTGCATGGTTCTCAGACCGTCATGGGAAATTGAAAACGCTGACGGAGCGCGAACAAAGGAATCGGTATGCCCTCAGGACGAGATTTCAACTCGGGACGTCGAGGAAGCAGTACAACCAAGAAGAACGCCTTCTGTTCTTTCTGCCGAAAGAGCTATCGTGATGTAGGCCCCTTGGTCGAAGGCCCCGGCGACGTCTATATTTGTGGCGAGTGCATCGACCTCTGCCAGTCGATACTCGAACAGGAACGCCGCCGCCGCGGCACCAGTAAGCAACTGTTCACCAAAATCCTCACCCCGCGGCAGATCGTCGAGCGTCTCGATCAGTACGTGATCGGGCAGGAACGGGCCAAGCGGGTGTTGGCCGTGGCGGTGCACAACCACTACAAGCGTTTGATGCACGGTGCGGGCGACAACGACATTGAGATCGACAAGTCGAACATCATGCTGATTGGGCCGACCGGGTCCGGCAAAACGCTGCTGGCCCAAACGCTTGCCCGAGTTCTCGACGTGCCCTTTGCCATCGGCGACGCCACCACGTTGACCGAAGCCGGTTACGTGGGCGAGGACGTCGAAAACCTCTTGCTGAAACTGTTGCACGCGGCCGACTTCGATATCGAAGCCGCCCAGCGCGGCGTGCTCTACATCGACGAGATCGACAAGATCGGCAAGACCTCGCAAAACGTGTCGATCACACGCGACGTTTCCGGCGAGGGCGTGCAACAGGCCTTGTTGAAGATGCTCGAAGGCACCGTGGCCAATGTTCCCCCGCAGGGCGGACGTAAGCATCCCGAACAGCAATACATCCAGATCGACACCAGCAACATCCTCTTTATTTGCGGTGGGACGTTCGTCGGCCTGGAGGACATCATCGGCAAACGGCTCGGCAAACGCTCCATCGGCTTCGGCCAGGAGAAGGCCGTGCATACCGACCTGGAGACGGGCGAACTGCTGGCCCAAGTGACCAGCGACGATATCCTCCAGTTTGGTTTGATTCCCGAGCTCGTCGGCCGGTTGCCGGTAATTTCCTCGCTGGCTCCGTTGGATACCGATGCCTTGGTTCGCGTGCTTTGCGAGCCGAAGAACGCCGTGATCAAGCAGTTCAAGGCTCTGTTCGGCATGGAAAACGCCGAGCTGGAATTCACCGACAAGGCCCTAAGGGCGATTGCCCAAAAGGCCATCGAGAAAGACACCGGCGCCCGGGCGCTGCGGTCGATCATCGAAGAGGTAATGCTCGACATCATGTACGAATTGCCCGAGCAAGAGGCCGGTTCGCAGTACATGATTACCGACGACATCGTCGAAGGCCGGGCCAAACTCTTCCCGATGCCCGAGCGGAAGCCCAAGAGCGCGTAGTAACGAAGCAAACCTCATGGCAAAAGGGGAGTCAGCGTTTCCCACAATCGCTGGCTTCCCTTTTGCATTTCTTGGCCGCGAGTGTGCTACTGGCTTTGTCCGTGCGGAGAAGACTCGGTCCCAAGCCGGAGATTGGGAACCAGTGAAGCTGGAGCTTGGGCCGAGTGGAAAAATCTGGGTTAGCCAGCAGCATTGAGCCAGTTGCCTCAATGTCAGCGACCAATGGGAGCGGGTTCTTGCTTGGGTACGGTAGCACCAATTGGCTGCGGCCCTGCCGCTTACTGCTCGAAGAACTGTCGGATGCCGGTCAACGACATTTGAACGGCGACGGTCGTCAGCAGCATTCCCGCGAGTCGTTCGATGGCCAAAATCGCTCGGCGTCCCAACGCTTGTTTGGCCGAACTGGCGAAGAAGAGGATCATCCCGGTAATCGACCACGCGATAAGCAGCGCCAGGAGCCATTCGGCCCAGCGCGCCGGGTGTTGGGCCATCAGCAACAGCACGGTGGCCATGGCCGACGGCCCGGCGATCAGCGGCACGGCCAACGGCACGATAAACGGCTCGCCCTCGGGCGCCTTGCCGAAGATGTCCTGGCTATCGGCGAAGATCATCTTTAGCGCGATCAAAAACAGAATGATCCCGCCGGAGATGCTCAACGCCGGTTCGGTGATCTGGAGAAAATCGAGCAGGTATCGGCCCGTAAAGAGCACGACGACCAGCACGGTCAGGGCGATGAACATTTCACGGAGAATGATCCATCGCGCGCGGCGCGGCTCCACGTCGACCAACAGGCTCACAAACGTGGGGATATTGCCCACTGGGTCCATTACCAACAGCAACAGGATTGCCGCGGAAAGGGTGGTCATGGAGTCAAGGCCGTTCTTGGGCCAGTCCCTTCAGGGCTTCGATGCCGCGCTGGAGCACTTCGTCGCTCGCGGCGTACGACACGCGGAAGTGTGTATCGCGGCGGCTGAAGATGTTGCCGGGAATGACCAGCAGGTGATACTTCTCGATCGCCCGGGTGACGAACTCCAAGCCCGAGCCCCACGGCAGCTTCGGGAAGGCGTAAAACGCCCCGCCGGGGATGACGATTTCGTAATAGTCCTTCAGCCCCTCGACCAGTAGGTCACGTTTGTGGTGGTAGTCGTCGATGTACGGCTTCGTGTCGACGTCCATCGCCGTCGCGCAGGCGACCTGAAGCGGATGCGGAGCGCAGACGAAGCTGTATTGCTGCAGTTTGATCATCTGCTGGACAATCGCTTTCGGGCCGTGGGCGAACCCTACCCGCCAGCCGGGCATGCCGTAGGTCTTGCTGAAACCGTCGACGACCAGCGTCTGCGGATTGAACTCGGCCGGCGAGCAAAACGGCTCGTCGTAGCAGAACTCGTTGTAGATCTCGTCGCTCACCAGCACCACATCCCGCTCGGCTGCCAATTCGGCCAGTTGGCGAATCGTTTCGCGCGAGGCCATCGCGCCGGTTGGATTGCACGGGCTGTTGAAGATAATCATCTTCGTCTTGGGCGTGATGGCGTCGGCCACGCGATTTAGATCGACCTGGAAATTAGCGTCGCTGTCGATCTGCACGACGTTGGCCCCGGCCACGGTGGCCAGCGCGTTGTACATCACGAAGCACGGGTCGAAGACGATTACTTCTTCGCCCCGGTTCAACAACGAAAACATGGCCAACGTCAAGCCGCCGCTGGTGCCATTGGTGACGAACACTTCGCGGTCGTCGTGGCCGTATTGTTTGTTGATTCGGGTTTGGAGCTTTTCTCGCAGCTCGGGCATACCTTGCGAAAGGGCGTAGCCGTTGCGGCCGCCGTTGATCGCGGCAACAGCCGCCTGGCGGACTTCCTCGGGCACGTCGAAATGGGGTTGTCCAATCGACAGGTCGATACGGTCGGTCAACGTGGCGCCGAGCTCGAACACCTTGCGGATGCCCGAGGCGTCGAAGCCCTTCATGTGTTCAGCAATCCAATGGTCGGACATGAGGGATGGAGTTGGGAGTTAGGAGTAAAGGAGTTGGGAGTAAGGTGTTTGGAGTCAGGAGTTGGACGACGCTTGCCGAGGCGTGGCCACTTCCGCGGCCATGAGCACATCGCACACGATTCCTACTCGCCCGGCGTGGCAAACGCTCTATTCTAATCGAGCGCCGCCTCGCGGTCGAGAACCGCGCTAAACGGCCGATCGCTCTGGCTGAGCACCACGAGCAGTTCGGTCAGCACGCGCAGTGCGTCGGGCAACGCGGTCGTACCCTGGGCGTACCAAAACCGCCCGCTGACGCCGCCGCCCAGCGGAGCCGCGTGCCGGCACATAGCGGCCGCCATGGCGTTGCGCTGCGAGTCGGCACGAACCACCCGAAGGCCCGCTTCCGTCAACCGATCGGCGGTTGCCGACGTCGCCGCATTCTCCAGCACCACGACCGGCGGTTCCGACGGTTTTTCATCCGGCGTTATCTGGATCAAGTGCCTTGCCAGCAATACGAGCAACCGTTCGGGCGACACCCGACGTCCTTGCTCGTCGTAGAGCTGGCACGACTCGCCGTCGCCGTCGACCCGGAGTGCCAAGTGGGCCGCTTCGTCGCGAATTCGCTCGGGCAGTCGTTCGGCTTCGGTGTGGCAAGTGATGATCCGGCAGGCGACCGTCGCGCACAACGTGTCGACGAAACGGGCCAACGGCGCCGAGGCTGAGTCGAGCACTACCCGCAACGGCCGCAGCGCGTGGTAGCTTCTCGCTAACTCGGCCAGGTAGGGTTCGTCGCCGCGCAAGCGTTGTACTTGCCCATGGCGTCGGGTTGGTCGGTCGACTGCTTGCTCATACAGAGTCTTCGACTCCGCAAGAGGTTCGCTGCCCAGGATTGGCCAAGGTCCAAGCCAGAGCTTCACGCCCACGTATTGCGGCTGCCTGTCGGGGTTACCGACGAGCAAACCGGAGTCGGCCCCGAAGTGGTCGATGGCGAAACCCAGGCCGGCCGCAGTCGTCGGGCCGACATCGATCACGTCGCAACCGCCGTAGCGTAACCCATCGATCGCGGCCGCCACCAAGGGGCCGGTAATCGGTCGCCCATCGCCGCCAACCACTAGGCGGCAGGGCCGCCCGCCGGACCGGTGCTGCCGCACTGGGGTGGGAACCGGCTCCCGTTGGTCGCTATGCGTTAGCATCTGCTCCCGCAGCAGCGCCGCAAAGGCCACGGCCAGCTTGTGCACGACCGACGGCGTGACTTGGTTGACCAACTGGCCGCCGATTCCTTCGGCATGAAACAGCGGGGGAATTTCGGCCCGGCGTCGGGTTTCGACCAGTTGTCGCACCTGCCGGGTGGAGAGCGTGCCCGTGTCGTCGCGATACGGACATTGCCGGCAGCCCGGGTAAAAAGCCGCCAACCGCCCGAGATGCACCGCCCGACTGATCGCGTACCGCTGCCCGGGACAGCGGTATTCGATCTCGGGGGCGTCTTTTGCTAGCGTGAGTTCGGCTGCGTGCGGCATGTGGCAGCAATGGGTAGTGTGGACGACGGTAGAACGATGTGGCACTGTACGTCGGTGGGCCCGCTCTGGTCAAGATCAGCCCAGGCGAGACCGCAGTAGACGGGCGACCCAGCCTAGCTTGTCACGTTGTCGGCATGAAAAGCTGACATACATATCGTTGTTGGTAAGCTTGTTGGCCAAATACAGTCCGAAGGGATTGGCCACGCGTTGAACTCGTCGTCGGGTTTCGTCCAAGTACCGCTGTTGATTGGCTGGGTGCAATATCGCAAGCTGCTCGTCGTCGAAGACGCCGGTGGCCTTCACCTGGGCGAGTTCTGCTTCGGCCGTTGCCTCGTCGCAGTAGAGGCCGAAGAGGTCGGCGCAATCGGGGAACACTTCCCAGGGACTATATTGCCGCTTCAGTTGTCGGTGTGCCCACCATGTTCGAAGCTTGAGTGCCCAGTCTGGAAGACCTCGTACTATTTCGCGGTTCATGGCTTTGGCTACTTCCACCTGTCGGCCAACTTCTTTGACAACAAGTTCCAAGGTGGCGAGCTTGTCGAACGGTCGAGGGTGACCTTGCAGTACGTAAAGGAATTTGCTTCGCCGTCGTTGAAAGGCGTGCTTGGTTCTTGCAGCCTTTTTTTCCGCGCCGAGTTCATCGTCCATCGGGAACAGCGGCTGGTGGTCCGGCTCGAAGAGAAAGGCATCGACGATTCGTTCCACGTTTTCCGTTTCTGGAATTGTGTCGATTCGTGGCAAGGAGTAATACCGCAACTCCACGCAAAGGGCTCCGACCAAGCCGTCAGGCTGTTGTTGCGAGTGCTCTACGGCCGCAAGCAGCGTGCGACAGACGCTTACCGGAGGATCGTATTTCTCGACCAACCTTTCGATGCCTTGAAGTCCCATTTTGCGGAGGCAGTCGCCGACGAACCAAAGAGTGACTTCTCTCTCGCCGCCACAGAATATGTCGCCAGAGCGGAGAACAGCGATGATATCGTCAGCGGCTGCCGACAGATCGCCTTGGGCCACCCATGCCTTGGCACGAATGTGCCGCACGTGATTTACCCGTATCAATTCCATCAAGTCGTGGTTTTCGGCGGGCGAGTCGTTGCCTGGCAACGGGAAGTGAGGTACCGGCAATTGCAGCCGCCCTAGGGCAATGCCTTCGTCGAGCAATTCAATGGCGCGGCGGTTGGCGTCGAGAATGTCCTGGATGCGCTCGGCCTCGGCTCCGGTAGGAAACGGAACCGATTCGGGTTCCGACGAGGATTCGTTATCCGGGTCGTCGTTTTTGTCCCGCCCGTAGACGAGATTGCCCCATAGCTCGTCGTCTTCGTCGGGAGCGACATATTGAGCGACGGCTTCGCGCCAAGGAGTAAGCGCGTTTTGCTCGTCGGGGATCGGCTGCCGGTAGTAGCGGAGATTCTCGGGGACGTGCTTCAAGAGGCTTTCGACGGACATGGCATGTCCTCTGCGTGAGACGAAACCGAGCGACATCGGCCCGAGAGAGGGGGGGCAAGGTAACACCCCTATTGTGCAGATCGCTCGAAAAGCTGCAAGCGAAGAGTGGGGCGAAGCCGCAAGCGGCAACGGTGTCGCTTCCCCTTTCTAACTCCCAACTCTTTCCCTACTCCCGCAACCCCAGGCTTTCCAAGAAGCTATCCGTGGCGTTGATCTTTTCCTGGTCGCCCGGGTTGTAGATGAAACGGTGGGGATCGATCGGCGCGTTGATCACCGGTTGAAACAATTCCATGTCGACCAGGGGGGGGCGGAGCGACTTGTCTTCGCGCAGCGGTGAGCCGCGGTGGTATTCAATCCGGTAAGGAAAGTGATCGGCCTGACCGAGTAGCAGCGATACGCGATCGGGCAAATGTGGGGGAAGCTGGGCCAGATCGACCGGTTTACCCGCCGCAAGGGCCTCTTTTTGTTTGGGTAAAATGCGGGCCAGAACTTCAGGCTTCCAGTGGCCTTCCAGTTGCCAAACGCGCAGTTTTCGTTTGCCCCACAGTCCTAATTCGGCACTGGTGAAGTCGAACGACGCGTCGAGATTCTGCAGCAGCCGGGGTAATCCTCCTAGACCAGGCAGCGCGCGGGTGTCGGCAAGTGGTGCCTTGTTCGATCGTTCCATAACGTGGTACACCCGACCGATGTCGACCTGACGCAACTCGGCCTTGTCGAGCACTTTGCGGTAGGTCCAAAGGAATCGGCCGTCGACGACTTGCACCAGGCTGCTCTTCTGATCGTCGGCTCCCTTTAAGGTGAGTTCCAGTCGGCTCTGGCGGTTTTCTGCCTGTCCCTGTTCCAGGTAGATGCCCGAGCCGATCAGTTGTTGGTCGAACAGGCTGACGGTCGAGCGGATTTCGGCGGAAACCGAGCGATGCGAAAGCAAGGTCTGGATGGCCGTTTGAAGCAATACCTGCGGGTTCACCTTAGGGATCGCGGCCGCAGCGTTCGCCTCGGCTGGAGGCGGTTTTCGGGCACTTGCGGCGGAAGACGGCGGCCGTAGCGTCGTCGGCCCAGTTTGTGCGAAAAACGGGCCTGTTGATGCCGCCGAATACCCCGGCTCACCCGCCTGCAGGGTGGTTTTGATGTCGTCTCCGGTGGCCGACAGTTGGCCGACCAAGAGGATACATAGGCCGATGAGCCTGGGGAAACTAGGGGGCATTTTACGGGTATTAACGGTTTTGCCAAAGAATCGTGTTGTAAGACGCCGAAAACTAGACCTCAGACAGGGATCGATGTGAGACGCCCATGGTGCGCGGCATCGCGAAGGCCATTGTAGAACGGCCGTTTCGTGGGGTCCACGTCTTTTCTGAAGCTTGTGAAGCTTTCCACAGTCTTCAACGTTAGTAGTACGGACAAGGGGGGACATGATGAGGATCTTTGTGGCTTTGTTGATGGTTGCAGCCGTGGCGATCACGGGCTGCGCAGTACCGGCAGGTGGCGTACTGCCGCCGGCTCAGATGTTGATGGAGCCGGGGCCCGGCGTCGGTGGCCCTGGGCCGGGCATCGTTCAGTGTGCCGCGGCCATGCCCGCCCAAAACCGTACGTCGCAGGTGGCGTTCGTTGGGCCCGAGGGAATGACCGTGATGTGGGACGTCAGCATGCCGGGCCAGTTCGACTCGGAACCGCTGATTTGCCCCGGCCGGTACAACTTCCCGCAGGGAGCCATCTACCGGCTGAAAATGACCAATATCCCAGGTCGCGCCGGAGTGGAACTTTACCCGACGCTGGAGGTTGGCCCGTCGATGCCGCGGACCGATGCCTTCTTGGCGCACAACGCCATCCCGGTGCAGTTCTCTGAGGAGGACTTCGACCAGGTGCTGTCGGGCAACTTCGTGACCAAGGTGATTTACCTGCCCGATCCCGAATTCCAGGAACTGGCCCTGGCCGGTGTCGAGACCCTGGTGAGCACGCGACTGGATCCCGGCGTCGACCCGATCGTCGAAGCCGACCGCCGCGGTGCGATCCTGGCCATCGTTCGCCTGGGTAATAAGGACCTGGAGATTCCTGGCGACATGATGATGGAAGGTGGCGTGCAGGCCGCTTCGTACAACCAGATCGACGCTAACGGCCAGCCCATTGCCGGTGCTCCGGTTCCTTTGGGAACTCCGATGGGCGGTGGCATGGGGACGGCACCCAGCACCTACATCGCCGGCGTTACCGGCCCGCAATACGGGATGCCCATGTGTGGCACACCGATCGGTCTGCCCGGCCCGCCGCATGTGCCGTTGGGCGTTCCGGCCGGTTTGCAGAAACACGTGATTAAGAACCATACGTCGCGCCACATTCCTGGTCCGACGCGGAATGTTCGCATCGACGTGCGGCAGGAACCTGGCTTGAGTTATCCCAGGCCGGCCAACCATGCCTACATTGTTGAACGGACGAGTGCGGGCATGGCTGTCAGGCCGTCGTGCTGTCCCACCGGTGCGTGCCCAGTTGACCCGGCCATGCCGAGCGACTGTGAGACTTGTCCCGAGAATTGATAGAGCGGGTGCCATGCCCACGGAAAGCGTGGGCGTGCCGAAGTGCTTTGGTCACATGCCCACGCAAGCGTGGGCATGGCACCGGTGAATGGCACCCATGAAATGAGTGGGACAGTGGAAAGCACGGCGGGTTGCCCCCGTGCGGAAAGAAGTTGCGAAAGCAAGAAGCGTTCGACGAGTCGATCTTCATCATTTCCCATGAGTCCGTGACAGAAAAGCCCGTGACAATGGCCCCTACGTTCCACATCGCGGTACCTAGGACGGCTCGAAGAACAACTTGCTCTTTACCGACGCGGAAACCGAGGGACGTTGCGAAGCACGCCCCGGTAAATTGGCAGGTAGTTCATCGGTCGATTCTTAGAATGTCCAACGGTTCGCGACGCGTTGTCGGCATAGTGATGGTAGTCGTCCTAGCGGTTTGGGGCGCACCGGATGGGCTTCATGCCCAAGCACCGGGTGTGCACTACCTGCATCAGGGCGCAATGCCTCCGGGAGCGATTGGCAGCCGACAACTGCTGCGTGGGGGGGCCTTGCCCGGGTACTTCCAGCCGGTCGAAATCAAGGCCCCCGCCGGGGCCTTGGTTTCCCTGGCCGCCATGGGACAGTTCGACGCGGCCGAGAAGGCTCCGGTGACCGTGGGAATGTTGATTGGCAGCGTCTATCGTTTGCGGGTAACCAACATACCGCAACATCCCGGCATGGAGGTGTTTCCCACGGTCGAAGTGATCGACCGGCTTTACGCACCAACGGGTCGCGCACCGAAGTTTCCGATTCCCATCGAGTTGAGTCTGGCCGATCTTCGGTTGGCGTTGGACGGAAAGTTCGTTACCCGCGTGATCTATCTCGAAGACCCACGCACCGCGTTGCCGGTAGCCGAAGACTCCAAGGGGCAAAGCTGGTTCGAGGCCGGACCGGGCCACGACCCGTTGGCTATGGCCGATTCGCTGGGGCGTCCCGTGGCGATCATTCGCCTTGGAGCAAGGCTTCCCAGCGGGACCGGGCTGGACGACCAGTTCCTTTTCGGATGTCCGCCCTTCGTGAAGTACGCTCGCACGTCGGCGATGCACACGATGCAGCCTGAACAAATGGCGCAGCCTGAACAAAAAGCGGAGTGACTGCCACGATGAGAGTCTCTGTGCCTACCGATGCCGAACAAGCACAATGGCCCCGTGTCTGGCGGATGGTTCTGGTCGGGCTCTGCGCATTGGTTCTCTGCTCCTGCCGAGGGCCGGCTCAACCGGCAGCTCCCGGGCTAGCGGGCTATCAGCAGATGCCACGGGAGGCGCTTGACGCTGCGGATGACGCCGTCGTACCCGCGTCGGCGACGATGGTCGACGGCTACCCGATGGGGTACTATCAGGCCGACCAACTTGGCACGCAACCTTGTCCTTGTCCCGCGATGCCGCCGCAAGGTATGCCGCTTGCACAAACACCAAGCTACATCCATCCCGGTTCGGAAGACGAGTACCTCTACGACGGTGGCGACCGTGGGCTACCGGCGGCCGTCACCCGCGACTGGGAACTCCACGGCCTGGAGCTTGAAGACACCGTGGCCCATTACGACACGGTCGACGGCCGTCGCGTGGTGGAGCCGTCGAATCGGGTACAGATCTACGCCCCCCGGTTTGGAGCCGTGCGTCAAGTGGTCAGCCTAAGGGCCAACGAGCAGATGAAACGTTCGGCCGGCGTTTACCTGCCCGAAAAACTAATGACGCCGACCGATACCCAACTGGTCACCTCCAGCAAACAGAACACGCAAGTGGAACGCCAGATGGCCGCCCAGCCGGCCGGCGTGTTCCGCAGTCGCCAGGGCGACGGTGCATTGTCTCAGGCCATTGGCCCCAAGGGCTTTCAGGATGCCTTCCTGCCGTATGAGAACCTCACGATCATCCGCCATGGGGTGATGGAGGGCGCGGAGATGGCCCGACTGGCCGAGGGCGCCATTGCGGCGGTTGCTTGGGAGCATAAACAGGCGGTCCAGATAATCCTCGAACACCAGGGCGCGATGGCCGTGATGGAGGACAAGAAGGCCCAAGCGACCTACACGATCGACTCCTCGGCGGCACCCAAGCTGCGGCTGATCAAGGTGGCCTCGACCGATGTGGCCAAGCCGGGTGACGAGGTGGCCTTTACCTTGCGGTTCGACAACGTGGGCGATCAGGTGATCGGCAATGTGACGATCATCGACAACCTGACCACGCGGTTGGAGTACATCGCCGACAGTGCCCAATGCAGTGTCGACGCCGAATTCTTCGTCGAACCGAATGAGGGCGACTCGGTGGCCCTGCGGTGCGAGGTTCGCGACCCGTTGCCCGCTGGCGAGGGCGGCATCATCCGCTTCCGCTGCCGCGTGCGATGACGAGCCGAAGAACGGGAAGCCCGTCATGGCAGCACGACTATCCCTCTGGGGCGTCGGCCCTAAGACGATCGGCTTGACGGTGCTCTACGGCCTGCTTACGCTTTGGATCACACGGCAATGGCCGCAGTGCTTCTCGCTCGGGTTCATTCCTTACGTCTACCTGCTGGCAATCGCAATCGTGCTTTCAGTGCCGACTGCCGTGCTCTACGCAGTGACGCTTCACGCCATCAGCCGGGCGTATAAGGCCGACCGGCTGGTGACCACCGGCGTGTACGCCGTTTGCCGCAATCCGCTCTATGCTGTTTGGGTGTTCCTCTGGTTGCCAATCATTGCGTTGCTGTGCAATAGCTGGTTGTTTCTAACCTGCTCGGTGGTACTCTACGTGCTCATCCGCTGGTTCATCGGGCGCGAGGAGAAGTACCTCGAAGAGCGATTCGGCCAAGAGTATCTCGACTACAAACGCCGAGTGAATGCCGTGATGCCTACTTGGCCGCGACGATAGTATCGTTCTCAAACTGAAAACAGAAGGAAGCCGCAGATGAATACAGATGCACGCAGATGAAAAAGATGACTTGGGAGTGTGGGGTATCTGGCGTCTCACGCCATGAAGACAACGCTTTGAAGGAGTTTTCACACCAGATAGTCCGTTCGATACCAGAGCCCCTTCTATCTGCGTTTGTTTGCGTCCATCGGCGGCTACGACCGTCAGAATCGTTTTTCGTTTAAGTATCGTTCTGGTAACCGTTCACGGGAAGAAGGAGAACGGTTGCATTTTGAGTCGTGGGTTGTTTTGCCACGAAAAACACAAAAAGACACAAGAATGCCGTGCCTTGGGCGGAACGCTTCCCAGGTCGTTTTTTGTGACTTATCGTGTTTTTGTGGCAATCTTCTCCACTTGTTACCGTCGGTAATTCCGCGGCGTCTCGGCCGTCGTTGGTACGTCTCGCGACGCCCGCCATGCGTCGTTCGGGTCTTGCCAAACGGCCGGCCTTGGGCATTGGTTGACGCGGGGCGGCATGTTGCACGGCGTTACGCCGACCGGCGTTCCATTGGTCGGCGGCGGGCACGGACCTTGCACCACCGCCCGACTGTTTGCCGCCTGCCAGTTGGGATTGCAGAGGTTCACCATCGGTGTGCCTTGTACTTGCGGCATGGCCCAGAGTTCGGCCGGATTGCCGGTCAAGCGGTTGATTTGAACGGCTCCCAATTCCACTCGCATCGAGAATTGGTCGGCGGGGCAGTTGATCTCGACGCTTTCCGGCATGATCAGCCCGGTCAACGGGTCGCGGCGATGGTGGCTGGCTACGGCGCTGGCCCGAAGCTGTCCGGCCGTGTCGTAAATGTGTTGTTCGAGCACCCAGCCTTGCGAGCCGTCGACCACGGTCACCTTGGTGACCAGACCCTCGGGCGTTTGCCGTGTCGAGCGGATTTCCAGTCGATCGCCGGCCAACGGGAAGGGACCTTGATGCTCGTCGCTGGGGCCGAACTGCGTCACGCCCAAGGCCTCGACCAGCCATTGCGGTTCGATGGGCACCATCTGGCGGGCAGGGCAGTTGGCAAACTCTTCATGGCGACAGTAATACACGCCCGGCGGTTGGTTACGGCGGATCCAGAACCAGAACAAGTTGGGATTGCTGCCCAAGTCGACTTCCGGACCGGTAAGCGGCATGTTGGCTCGCAGGCGGAAGTTTCGTTCTCGCTGATAGGCCACACTGGCACGCAGGGCAGGGGCCCCCGGTACGTGCAACTGCGCCTGAGTGGTCGAGAAGCTTTGGATCTGGACGCTGTTGTTGTTGACTACCTGGACGACCTGGTCCAATGTGGGCGACGGCGGCAACACACGCGGCAACGGTTGTCGTACCATGTTCGGGCACGCGGCCCCGCTCAAGGCGAACAACCCCAGCATGGCAAGCAGATTGACACGGCAGCGATATCCGTCCATGGAGCTTCCTCAGTATTTTCACTTGCTTTGCCAGTGCTTTTGACTACAAGCATCTCCACACTGGCAAAGCCAGTGGCACACAGTCCGCTACTCCAGCAGCCGAGCCAGTTCCTCTTGGATGGCCTCGATCCGGGAGTCGTCCGGCGCGATCGCCGGCACCTGATACGTGGTGTCGCGCCGAGGGCAAAACAACACCAGGACCTCGCGGCCCTCCTCGTCCGTCTCGCTTTCCTCCAACCGCATTACCCGACGCCGAACTAACAACAACGCCAGCACATAACGCATGTCGGCCCGCTCGGGCTGCTCGGCCAACTCGTCGAAGAATTGCAGCATCACGTCGTTGGGGGCCCAGTGACGCTTCTTCGCCTTGGCGTCGGGTACCTCGGATTTCCACCAGCCGACGGCCTCCTCGGGCGGACCCTGCCAAGCCTCCGGGGCGTAGTCTTCACGCGTCAACTCGTCGCCGTGGGCAATCAGCACCGAGTAGAACATTTCGCCCGGCTGCAGGTCGCGACCCGTGGCCGAACACTGGCGTGTGAAACGTTGGATTTCGTAATCCGTCATGGCCCTGCCAAACCGACAACTTACGCGACTTCAAAGACGAGGCGACAAAAAGCCGCGGAAGAGTACCGGAAAGCGGGGGGAGAAGCAAGAGAGAGCGAAAAGCGGAGGCAAAGCGGAAAGCCGAAAGCGGAAAGCGGAACGAAAGCGGTGGATGGGTAATTCAGGATGGATGGGGGCGAGTGCGGCCCGATCGGGCGCCTTTCCGCTTTGCCTTCAGCGTGCCGTGAAAAACCGGCTGTCTGTGCCGCCGGGGCCTATTTCCAGTCGGACGGGCTTGGTGCAGCGCGGACAACGGCCTTCATAGGCTGTGCCCTCGCGGTTGACGTACACCCGGGCGTAGACGCCACAACAGGCGAACTGGATTCCGACGAACTTGCGGGTTTGCGCCGCTGTTTGGGGGGGGCGTTGCGGCGTATCGCCGCTGGAGAGATCGAGATACTCGCCGACCATCTCGTCTGCCCTTTCTCGTTAATGCAGATTTTGGGGCCGTTGGGGATAAAAATCTAGTGAATTTTAGCTTACCAGAGAAGAGCGGTTTTCGGGGGGGGGCTCCCCCCGCGCTGCGGCGTAGAAACCCAAGGATCGGACGCTTTGTGTGCGAGCCGACGCTTTCCTCGGCCAGTCGCGACGCAAAGCGCGGGAACGAGAGGTACTCGACTTCGCCGTTTCTCAACGAAAGCCCCCGAACTTGACGGGGGTTGCCGTGTCCTTTAGATTTAGAATGTTCGGCCGTCGTGCCGAATCAACAAAAGAGTCGTATTACGTGTGGAGCTTGAAATGGCCGTTTTAGTGAACCTCCTGGCGTTATTGTTGCTGGCACACGCCAGCCATCGTCCTTAGGGTTCACCGTCTGTCTTCACACGAAACACACAGAAAACCGAACCCCAGGGCCGACAACCCTGGGGTTTTTTTGTAGGAACATCGCAATGAACCGTGGAGCCTCAATACGCCAAGGCCGTGGGCCGACGAGGGCTTGGTTGGTGTTGCCCGGGCCGACCAAGGGTCGGCACGTGGTCAACAACTTCCAACCGCATTTATCGTATTGAGGAATCCAACCCATGATTGATGGCAATTCACGACGCATCGTAATCTTCGACACCACGCTCCGCGACGGCGAGCAATCGCCTGGGGCCAGTATGAACCTGGCCGAAAAGAAGGAAGTGGCCCAAGCCCTGGTCGAACTGGGGGTCGACGTCATCGAGGCCGGTTTTCCGATCGCCTCGCCCGGCGACTTCGAGGCCGTTCGCGAGATCGCCCAAATCGTTCGTGGTTCGACCGTCTGCGGGCTGGCACGGTGTCGCGACATCGACATCGACCGTGCCTGGGAAGCCCTGCAACACGCCGAAAGCCCACGGATCCACGTCTTCCTGGCTACCAGTGCCATCCATCGCGAGCACAAGCTCAAAATGGACAAACAGCAGATCATCGAACACGCCGTGGCCGGGGTGCGTCGCGCCAAGGGCTATTGCTCCGACGTCGAGTTCTCGCCCGAGGACGCCGCCCGAACCGAGACCGACTTCCTCTGCCAAGTCGTCGAAGCGGCCATCGCCGCCGGGGCCACCACGGTGAACATCCCCGATACGGTCGGCTACGCGACGCCCACCCACATGGGCAACGTCATTCGCACGCTCCGCGAACGGGTGCCGAACATCGACGATGCGGTGATCAGCATCCATTGCCACGACGACCTGGGCCTCTCGGTGGCCAACAGCCTCGCGTCGGTCGAGGCCGGGGCCGGGCAGATCGAGTGTACGATCAACGGCATCGGCGAACGGGCGGGCAACTGCTCGCTCGAAGAGGTCGTCATGGCTCTGCGCACCCGGCACGACTACTACCACGCCGACACCCGCATCCAAAGCCAACGCCTCGTGCCCACCAGCCGACTGGTCGCCGGGATCACCGGCATCCAGGTGCAGCGCAACAAGGCCATCGTCGGGCAAAACGCGTTCGCCCACGAGGCGGGCATCCACCAGGACGGCATCCTCAAGGAACGCACGACCTACGAAATCATGCGGCCCGAGGACGTCGGCTTCACCAAAACCGATCTGGTGCTGGGCAAGCACAGCGGTCGGGCGGCCCTGGCCGATCGGGCCAAAGTATTGGGCTACCAACTCGACGGCCCCCAACTCAAAGAGGTCTTCGAGGCCTTCAAGGTACTGGCCGACAAAAAGAAAGTCATCTACGATGGTGATATCACGAGCCTGATCGAGCAGCAGATTCAGACGGTCGACGAAAACTGGTCGTTGGTTTCCTATCGGGTAACCTCGGGCAGCGACAGCGTGCCGGAAGTAGAACTGGTGCTCAAGCACGGCGACCGCGAGGTAAGCACCCGACTGGCTAGCGGCGACGGCCCGATCGACGCCATCTTCCTGGCCATCGAGCAGCTCACCGGCGTCGACGTGGCCTGTAAGGACTTCAACGTCCACAGCGTGACCGTGGGCAAAGACGCCCAGGGCGAAGTGATCGTGCAAGTAGAACACGAGGGCAACCTTTATCGCGGCCGCGGCGTCTCGACCGACAGCGTCGAGGCCAGCGCCCGAGCGTTCCTCAACGCCATCAACAGGGTAATCGCCCTGGGCGACACGACCCGGGAAGTGGAAGAGACGCAGCCGTGAGGCGGAAAGCTGAGGTCGGAACGCGGAACGTAAGTCGAGGGCTGGCCGCTTCAGCGGCCAGCAAATAGTCCGTAGTGAATCCTCAAACTCCGTTTGACGCACTATCCACTAACCACTGACAACGAAAACTTCTTCAGGCCGAGTGGCGGAATGGCAGACGCTGGGGATTTAAAATCCCCTGGGAGAAATCCCGTGCGGGTTCGAATCCCGCCTCGGCTACGTTTTTGGAAAAGGGCTTGCGCCGTTTGGGTGCAGGCCCTTTTTCCATGGCGAACTGCCTGATATTAGTGGCCAAAATCAAATGGTTGCAGTGTATGAGCCTTAGGTCATTGTGTCCCTGCGAAGTGTGTGGTACGGTGTCCGTCAAAAGTTGGGGGACGGGTGGCGTCACTCGCGGTTGATCAACGGGGGATTGGGCGATAGACAAGTGGACCGATGGGAAAGAAGACACAAGCAATGTGTGTTTCCGATATTGAAGGAGTTTGGGTCGATGCTGGTTTCAGTAGTGGGCTTGTCGAGCGATGCAAAACCGCGCGGAACAAGCCGTTCGATACACTCACAAATGAAGAAATGGCCACATTCCTGAGGCAGAAGACTGCCGTATCGCAGCTTCTACCTCTGGCGGAGAGACGTATTGCAGAGGGCATTGATGACCAAACGGAGATGTTCAACGGTGAGCTACGGGATATCGTCGCGAGGTTAAGAAAAGGCCCCTAGGTCGCCAGTGGAATCCGGTGGAAGAAGGAATCATGATTTAGCGGTCACATTGCCATTGTATAGGTATTACGTTCTAAAGGCATGACTGAAGACGCTCTTATATCCCTGGTCATTGAGCGGTCGCAGCGACCGCGATATCGCACGCTGCTTGCCAATGCCGCAAAACGCGGGCGTCTTCTCGACAAGCTCAACCATGCTCCGCCTCTTGACGAGAGAAGGACAATTTGGTTTCCCTCATTCACAAAGGCAATTCACGCAGTCGACGTGTCCTCGTCGACCGAGGTGTTCCTCCTCTCGGCGAATGCCGATTTGGATGGGCGAACCATGCCATTTGGAGAGGCGACAGAAAAAGTTCCGTTCGGTGGCTGGGGTACGATCATCGGTGTCTCTCCTGCTCTGGCGTTGTACTTTGGAGAGCAGGGCGAAAGATGTGCGGTTATCCAAAAGAAGACGTAACCGTGCTACCCATCCGACGGACCGTCGCAAATCCGACTAGTTCGTCCATTTTCAAACGGGCGTCGCGGGACTATAGAGGCGAATCATGAAGTGGTTGCTTATGGTGATTCTTCTACTTCTTGGGATTGGGACGATCCTGTTCACATCCGCAGTTGAGTTTAATGCCGCTCAAGAACTGCAAGGGCACCGGTTGGGCAGCTTGGCCGCGGGAATGGCGTGTTTGGTCGTGTTCCTTGTGCTTACAGTGGGCGTTGGACTGTTCATCAACCGCTAGCTGTCTCGTATGGAATCAGGCAAAATGAAGGTCAAATTGCCGACGCCAGGTGCCACTGGCTGCTCGTCAGCCAGTGGGGGGGAGCTAAACGTCATGCAACAAGACCAACCTCGAATGCGGTGCCGACACTGCAACGCTCCATGGGCGTTGGAATGGGAATACTGCCCGGAATGTCATCGGAACTACGGAGGCGCGGTCTATCCTGAGAAACAAACCGCACGGGAATGTGCTGATGTCGATCACCTCATTGCAGTGATTACTGCTGCGTTTCATGGTGTGAAACTCGACGGTGGCACCACAATTCATGAGGCCGATTTGGAGGGGGCTTACACCGAGGAGCACGTTCGGATCGCCGCTCGCAAAAAAGACCCGGAGACTGAGTGGACCGCTGTGCCCGATTGGAAGATCGAACGCTTCTCGGCTGCACTCTCTTTTCTCGATTCGAAGGGCTGGCGATTTTACATCCCTGCCTACATGATCTGGACGCTCAAGAATTGGCGAACTTGTGACTCTCTGACGGCTGATTGGGTGATATGGGGTTTTGAGCCGCTTGAGGGGAGTAGTTGGTCGATATCGCGATATGGTGTGCTATCAACCCAGCAGGCGGAGGCGGTCTATCAGTTTCTGCGATTCTTCTGCGAATACTCAGGTGAATCAGAACCGGAAAACGCGATTCGGGCATATTGGCATCAGTTTGCCCCGAACAAGTCGTGAGCTTGGCAGTCAGGAAGGCTGCCTGGCTTTCCGACGATTGCAGTCCGCAAAGTCAAGTTTGCAACCAGCGGTTGTGGCCCGATCCCGCCAAATTCTTGCATCCCCGGCTTCCAGCGACTATCCTCGTATCCGTTGCCGGGAAGCGGTTTTTTGGGTGCTGTTGGCGACGGATGGGACGGTTTCTCGTCAACGATTCGCGACCGACGGTTGCGAACTTTTGCGAATGTCGGCCAACGTCGTTTTCTACCCCACCTCCCAGTTCCTAGTACGCCTTCCATGAAATTGTTTCCGGTGGTATAAGCACCGGCATGAAGGAACACATTGTACGCCTCAAGGACGAGGCCCGACAGCATTTGCAGGAGTTGGTGCATACCGGCACGCGATCCGTGCGTGTGGTTCGGCGTGCCTTGATTCTGCTGAAATCAGATGAAGGATTCACGGATGAGGAGATTGCCGAACACGTTGGTTGCACGGATCGAACTGTTCGCAGTATGCGTAAACGGTTCTGTACCGGGAGTTTAGAGGAAGCGTTGTACGACGCCCCTCGATCCGGTGCTCCGCCCACGTTTACGCCACGGCAGAAGCAGCAAGTCGTGGCGTTGGCTTGCAGCGATCCGCCGGAGGGCCGCGTCCGCTGGACGCTGGAACTACTCTGCGTGCACGCCGTGAAACGAGGCTTCGTCGATTCGATCAGCAAGAGCGAGGTTGCGTTGTGGCTGAAAGAGCACGACATGAAGCCATGGCGAAAAAAACATGGTGCATTCCGAGACTCACCGAAGAGTTTCGCGACAGAATGGAGGACGTCCTCGACCAGTATGAAAAGGCGTTCAACCCGAGAGAACCGTTGATTTGCATGGACGAGCAGCCGTATCAACTCCTGGACGATACGTGTCCCTTCAAGCCTGCCGTACCAGGCAAGGCGGCTAAGCAGGACTACGAGTATCGTCGTTGCGGCACGTGCAGTATCTTTGTCGCCGTTGAGCCGAAAGATGGCAAACGCTTCGTCCAGGCTCGGCGTCATCGCAAACGGGCCGATTTCGCACGATTCGTGCGTGATCTGCTTCAGCGTTATCCCAAGGCTCGTCGGATTCATTTGGTTCTCGACAACCTCAACACGCACAACGAAAAGTCCCTCATCGAAACGTTTGACGCCACGAAAGCGAAGCAATCTCTGCGACGCATCGTATGGCACTACACACCCAAGCACGCCAGTTGGCTGAACATGGCAGAAATTGAAATCTCCGTGTTGACCAAGCAATGCCTCGGGCGACGGATTCCTACAATCGAAGAAGTTCAACGTCATGCGGCGACTTGGGCCCGCGACCGAAATCGCCGCAAAGCCATAATCGACTGGACCTTCAATAACAACGACGCCCGCCGAGTGTTCCCGGAACTATACCGGAAGAAACTTGCTGGATGACGTACTAGTGCTGTGTCAGATTTATTGGATCCTGCATTGCTTGTGGAACGAGGGCGACCAACGGGAGCCCGGATTGCGGGGGGCAGAACGCAACGAAGTGTTCCACAATCAACCTCGGAATCAATAGACATACGGGTGCCATGCCCACGGCAAACGTGGGCATGAATACGTATCGCACTTCGAGCATGCCCACGTTGCCGTGGGCATGGCACCCAACCTGTGAATCAAGGACTGGCAGAACACGGGCCTCTAGCTCCTGACTGCTGTCCTACAAACCTAATTGTCCAACACAAACAAAGGTACAAAAAACATGATTACGCCCACCGTAAAAAAAGCAATCAAGAAAGCCATCGTTTGCAGTCTACTAATCGCCGTCGCGGCGTGGACGTCGGCGGCTACGGCGGCCGACTATTATCAGGTTCGCGGCGGGATTCCCAATAGCCAGTACTTCTTCAAGTTCGATCGCGTAGGGAATCAGTATTTGTTCTTTATTGGCGATTCCGTGCTGGCCGGCACCGGGTTGAAAGACCAGGGGTTGCGCTACTCGGCCCAAATGGTCAAGGGATTCAAAAAGTATTTCCCGGAAGCTGGAATGCGTGAGACTCGCCACATACAGCCGGGCGGGAGCTGGTTTGGGGTGTTTCGGTGCAGCCGGGGGCAGGCCGTTTTTGGGGAAGTCATTTGCAGTGGGCATCTGGCGATCCTCGATTTCGCGGCCGACGACCGCGGCGTCGATATCGAACAGGTCAAAACGTCGTTGGAAGGACTCGTCCGCCAGATTACTCACTATCGCGCTACGCACAGCAAAATCCTCGTCTATACGCTGACGCCCGAAATGCTCGAAGTGTACAAGGCAGGCAAAACGCCTGAGTATATCGAGGTTTGCGAAAAGATTGCCGACCATTACGGCATCCCCAGTTTGAATCTGGCCAAGTACGCGGCCGATAAGATCATCGCCGGGCAGATTTCGTTCGAGGATTTTTCGGCCGACGGGATCAACCCGACTGATGCCGGCGCCAAGATTTACGCCGAGGCGATGGCCGCCTTTATCGACGACCTGATGACGGCCTATCCCGTTCCCGAAAAACCCAAGCGATACGTCTTGCCCGAGCCGCTGTTTCCGGAGACGAACGACAACGGCCGGATCGTCGCTTACGAGGATCCGCAGGTGAAGCGGTCGGGCGATTGGAAGCCGGGCCAGGAAAGCCCGATCCGTCCGTTTCGCCATTTGCTCACCCCGGACGAAACCGGCGCGACGCTGACGCTGAAATTCAAAGGTTCGGAAATCGGCATCATCGACGTCGTCGATAAGGGCACGGCCGACTACGAGTACTCCGTCGACGGCGCCGCGCCCCAGAAGCTTGCCGCGCCGAAAGACGTTGCCGAGCCCACCATGCGTCCGGTTTCGCTGGTCAAGGGGCTGGACCGCACGGCCGAGCACGAACTGGTTTTGAAGGTCGCCTCGCCCGGCACCGCGCGGCTGGGTGGTTTTCTGTTGAACGGAAGCGTGGAAAACGCCTATGCCGGCATGAGTACGCTCGAGCGGATCGATGCGATTTACGCCGCGATGGACCCGATTGTCTACACGCCTCCGGCGGGCCGATTCGCGAATATCCCCAAGACGATGAGCAAACTGCGCGACGGCGGGGAACTTCGCATGGTTCTGTTGGGCGACAGCATCATGGGCAATACGTCGGCCTCGTCGTTCGAGCAGCTTCTGATGCGGGATTATCCGAAATGCAAGATCATCAAGATCGCCTCGCTAAGAAGCTCGACCGGCTGCACCTATTATCAGGAAGACAATCGCGTGGAAGACTATGTGCTGAGGCACAACCCGGACCTTTTGGTCATCGGCGGAATCTCGAACCGGGGCGATGCCGAGGCGGTTCGCTCGGTGATCCGACAGGTTCGCGCCAAGAAGCCGGACACGGAAGTTCTGCTGCTAACGCCCGTCTTCGGCTCGATGCGCGACGAACACATTCGGACGTTCACTCGCGAAATCGATACGAAGACCAGCAATTTCCGCTACAATATGCAGAAGGTCGCGGCGGAAGAGAAATGTGCTTTCTTCGATATGACGGGTCCCTGGTGGGCGTACGTCGAGGACAGCGGAAAGACCTACGGCTGGTTCATGGGCGACGCCGTTCACGCCAACCAGCGCGGCTGCCAGATCATCGGCCGGTTGTTGGAGAGTTGGTTTAAGCAGTAGGGGGGCGACCGCAGGGCGGTTGAGCAGTCCGCGTTTTTCGCTACGAAGATCGTTTCTCACCACGGAGGCACGGAGACCACGGAGTCGGAACGAGCGCAAGGACGAAGCGTCGAGAACGAAGTATTGACGAATTTTTACTTCATCATTCATATCTTCATCCTTCCCAAAGAAACTCCGTGACCTCCGTGCCTCCGTGGTTGATCTGGCTGTCAAAAATCCAGGCCAAGGATGCCCATGAACGAAGATAGCCCGCGCGACTTTTCGACTCGCATCACCGCCCCGCCGGGCACGCCGGAGTATCAGCGGCAGTTTCGACTGCAACAACTGACTGCGGCCGATCGGGCGTTGCACATCCCCGTGGTCCGCACCGCCTGTGGCTTGTTCGGCTTGATTTTTGCCTGGTCGGTGGTAGAGCTTGCACCGGAGATTGTCACGGCCGATTCCGTGGGGCTGATGTTCAGCCGGTCCGTGATGCTTGCCTTCAATGCACTGGTGGTAGCCGAATGCGTCGGCGTGGCCCTGTTTGGCAAGTCGTTCTACCTGCGACTCATCCTCTCGGGTGTTCAGCGACGAACATCGGCCGATGACGGGGAGACTTCGCAGGCCGGACGACGCTGAAGTATAGTACCGAAGGTTTTTTCAAACGATTGTCGGGGAGGTGTGATATGTCGATGGGCGCGATATTTGTTGCGGCAGTGGCAGCCTTGCTGTCGGCCGATGGCACTTTGGGCGGCGGCGTTTCCGGTGGGCTGAAAGTCGACGTCATGACGTTCAACATTCGTTACGGAACGGCCAACGACAAGGAGAACGCCTGGCCGCATCGCGAGCAGTTGGTGTTCGAAGTGCTCCGCGAGGCACGGCCCGACTTTTGTGGACTTCAGGAAGCATTACGGTTTCAAATCGACGCCATCCGCAAGGCCGTGCCCGGGTATGCCGAATACGGCAACGGGCGGCAAGACGGCGGCAAACAAGGCGAATACTCGGCCATTCTCTATCGCGAGGACCGCTGGAAATTGGATCGCGGCAACACGATTTGGCTTTCCGACACGCCCGAGGTACCGGGCTCGGCCACTTGGGGAAACACCATTCCGCGGATCGTTACCTGGGGACGCTTCGTCGAGAAGCCCAGCGGTCGGGCGGTCTACGTGTTCAATACCCATTTCGACCATCAATCGCAACCCTCGCGGTTGAAGAGTGCGGAAATGCTTAGCAAGCTCATCGCCAAGGAAGCAGGCGATGCGCCGGTGATCGTCACGGGCGATTTCAACGCGGCCGAGAACAACCCGGCCATTGTGCATCTGAAACGCCCGGCGAAAGACGCGGAAGTGCGGCTCGTCGATACGTTTCGCGTGTTGTATCCCGAGGCGAAGGAGGTGGGCACGTTCAACGCCTTTCGGGGACACACCGGCGGCGCGAAGATCGACTACGTGTTGACCAATCCCTGGGCCAAGGTTATGTCGGCGGAGATTGTCCGCACGCATCATGAGTCGCGATATCCCTCGGACCATTTTCCGGTTTGTGGCCAGATTGTGTTTCCAGCGAAGTGAAACGACCCGGCGATATCGGGATTTTCGGCAAACCGCTTTCGGTCCGCTGTGTTAACAGGATGGAAATTCTCAGGATCTTACGTGTTCGCCGGGTGCCGCCGCAGACCAAGCCGGCAAGTAGCTTCCGGGGTGGGCCGAAGGCCCAAGCGTTCTTCCAGCGAAGGGCAACGCCCTGGTAACCGGGGTGTCGCCCGAGAGAAACCTCGTTGCTCCCGTCTCGATCACCGGCCGGCCCAACGGGCCAACCGTTCGCCTGCCTAACCTGGTCGCAAGAGAACGATTGGCCCGTTGGGCCGGCCGGAAGAGTCCGTTGTGAATTTGCTTGCCAGGGCTGCGCCCTTCGCTGGGCGAACCGGTGCCCCTTCGGGGCACGCCCGGTACCATGTCCCGCCGGCGCGGCGCGGTGGGGCTTTTTCGTGCAGGGCCGCCCTCGATCTGCTACACTGACCGAACGGGCGTCGGGCGTCGCGGGCCAGCGTCCGAGCGCGTCTTTGCACGTCATACCTTGGCACTTCCCTACCTTTGGAGACACTCCCATGCGTTCGATCCTCTGGTTGTCCGTCCGGTTGTCGTTGGTTTTGTTGCTGGCCGTGTCGTTTGGCTCTCGGGCGTTGGCCGAAGAAGCCACGGTTTGGATTGGCACGATCACGCCGCAGGGTGGGCAAAGCAAAGGTATCTACCGTGCGACGTTCGATCCGGCGACCGGCAACCTTACCACGCCCGAGTTGGCGGCCGAAATCGCTTCGCCCGGCTTCGTTACGGTGCATCCCAACGGCCGACGGCTCTACTCGGTGTGCGAGTTGCCGAACAAGCAGGGGCCCGGCGTGGCGGCCTTTGAGATTTCGGAAAACGGCCGCTCCCTTCGGCTGTTGAACATGCAGCCGATCGGCGACGGCGGGGCTGCCCACCTGGCAGTTGATCGCTCGGGCCGCTGTTTGTTTACCGCCCAATACGGCGGCGGGTCGGTGGCCGTATTGCCGCTGGACGCCGACGGCCGCATCCAGCCGCGTAGCGACCTGGCCGAACACGAAGGCTCTGGCCCCAACGAGGCGCGGCAGAAGGGTCCGCATCCACATTGGGTGGGCGTCGATGCGGCCAACCGTTTTCTCTTCGTGCCCGACCTGGGGATCGACCGCGTGATGATCTACCGGATGAACCTCGACGAGGGCAAGATCGAACGCCACGGCGCCGGCGTCTGCCCGGCCGGCGGTGGTCCGCGGCACTTGAAGTTTCATCCCAACGGTCGGTTCGCCTACGTGTTGAACGAATTGCAGATGGCAGTCACGGCGTTTGCCTATGATGCCGAAGCTGGCACGTTGACGCCCATGCAGACCATTTCGACGTTGCCGGAAGAACTGCAAGAGGTGCCAAGTAAGGCCTCGGAGATTCGCATCCACCCGAGCGGCCGGTTTGTTTACGCGGCCAACCGAGGGCACGACTCGATCGCCGTCTTCCAGGTCGATCCCGACAGCGGGAAGCTGACCTTCGTCGAGCGCGAGGCTATCCGCGGAAGCTGGCCACGGAATTTCAACCTGGACCCCACCGGCCAGTGGCTGTTGGCCGCCGGTCGCGACTCGAACACTCTGGCGGTGTTCCGCATCGACCCGGCCACCGGCGGGCTGGTCTTCTCGGGCAAGTCGGTCTACTGCCCCACGCCGATCTGCGTGGAATTTTAGTTACTCAAACTGACGACGATTCTGACGGTCGCAGCCGCAGATGGACGCAAATAAACGCAGATAGAAGGACGTGCTGGTATCCAGCGGCCTAACCGGTGCGATAAACTTTCCGAAGCGATGTATTCGCGGCGTGTTACGCCGGATGCTCCACGTTTCCAGGCCATTTTTTTGATCAGCGTCTATCTGTGTTCATCCGCGGCTTCCTTCTGCTTTCCGTTTGAGTAGTAAGCGCCTTCCTCGTTCCCATACTTTGCGTGGGAACGCAGCTTGGCGATGCTCTGCGTCGCGCGGGTGCCATGGGCGGCTCGTCCGCCCTTGCCGAGCGAGGGGCAGGTCTTTGCGTTCCTGGTGCCCGTGCCAAGAATAGCGTCTTGTTGCGGTTCAACAACGCGAAGCGTCGGGCCTTGGGTTCCCACGCAAAGCATGGGAACCAGGGACCTCGCCGAACGAGGTGCAGGGCCACCCAAAGAGGTGGGTGGCGGTCTGGCAAATTGTTTGACACTATATGTGCAAATAATTAGGATAAGTATGGCAGTATGGTTTCAGCCGACCGGGATTTCGGCCCGGGCGGGCAGCCGGAGCATCTTTGACTCGCGATCCGAAGCAGGTTTTGCCTGACGCTGTACGACGCTTTCCTTGGCGTCGAAAAGGGGCAGTAAATGCATTTGCGGCAGAAGAACGTTTGGACAACTTTCGTGTCGGCCTCGTTGATGGCGACCGTTGTGCTGGGAGCTGCAATTCTTGGAACTTCGCCAGCCAACGGCGAAATGGTCCAACTCTGGCAAGTGGGCGACGATAACGGCAGCAATTCGGATTTCGGCCAGGAGGTGGGGGGCTCGAATCCGGCGCCCGGTTCGGCCACCATCAAAGACGATGACTGGTACTTCGCCGGCACGTATCCCGATCCGATCGGCACGGTCGCGGCCGACGAACCGTTCCTCCAGTTTGAACGGGCATTGACAACCACCGACACAACCGTTCGTATCCACTTCAACCTGAGTTCGGCCGAGGCCGCTGCTCTGCAAAATTTCGAATTGGTAATCGAGACACTGGCGAACGACAACGCGACAGACACGCAAGGCGATGTTCCTTTCAGCGCCTCGTTCAACGGGAATGTCGTCTTCAACGGCGTGGTCAATACGGCCAACGAACAACATTGGGTCAGTTCGATATTCTCCGGCGGTTCGGTGGGGGCCGTCGAGGGCGAAAACATTATCACGATTACCCGCGAGGTTGCTGATGGGCAACGTCGTTGGATCCAGTTCGACCTCGTGCGGCTGAATATCGAAGAGGTTCCGGAACCCTCTACCCTCGCCTTGGGCGTCCTCGGGCTGTTCGGCCTGACCCTTTATGGTTGGCGACGGAAGCGGTAGCGGGTGGGGCCTCAGAGTGAGGAATTTGCCGTCCTCGGTTGATGCCGAGGACATCGACTTGATTTTGGGCGTGTTCTTATCGCAGGACGCGATACTTTTCGGCCTAAGGTGTTCACCTCGGCCAAAGCGGTTTTTCTGAAGGACTCCGATCATGCGCATTGCCAAATTTCCACTTGCCTCGGTGGTTCTGTTGTTCGGCGTTTCGCTCGCACCGGGCGGTTTGATCATGTACGACGGGATACCTCTCGCAGACGGCAGCGGAGGGTATACGGCGGGTACGGCCGTGCAAGACAACAGTACCGTCACTCATCCCACAATGGTTGGCTTTTCGGCAGACGAGGCGTGGAACAAAACTACGGCTACCATCAGAGTGGCCAGTACGGGGCTTCAGCACGATGTGCTCGGCGGTGAGCAGGGCGGTGCGATGTACCAAAGTCATACCATCCAGTTCACTCCCTCGTATCGAACCCAGGACCGACAATTCGACGGCCGGGACTCGACCACGGGCAGCCTGTATGCCGCCGTGTTGATGCAGTTCCAACGGAACGTGGTGTCCGACGGTGCCGATGACATCACGGTAATGACCATGCAACTAGCCGAAAACAGTGATTCGATAGAGCAGGATCTGACGTCGCTGAGCAGCACGAATCACGGTTTCCGCGTTGGTTTCGAGCGAAACAGCACAGAGGTCGATCAGGTGGACGCCTACATCGAGTACCTCGACGATGATGGAACGACCGTAACGAAGGGGATTCTGGGTACCGACTTGTCGGAAGATTCCACGTTTCTGCTCTTCGTCGAAATCAACGAAGACGTCAGTGGCGAGAGCGACGGGTTGCTCGCTTGGTTGAACCCCACGTTCGACGATCTGGTCAACGGTACCAATGCCGACGTCACCGATGCCAGCACACTGATTCTTCCCGATGCGGGCGCTGCGGGAATCGACCACCTGGGCATTCGTGGGACCTATGACCATGCGGCCCAGGCCTTTGCCGACGAGTTCCGCTGGGGCGATGATCTCGGCGCGGTTGTCGATGCCGTCGTTGTGCCCGAACCCTCGGCCTTCATTCTGGCGGCCATTGGCCTGTTGGGGCTGGTTCTCCGCGCTCGACACCGAAAGCGGTAGTGGACAGAGGACCGCGGCCCTTTTCTTTTAGCCGGTTTTCTCGTTCCCATGCTTTGCGTGAGAACGCAGCTTGGCGACGCTTTGTGTCGCGTGGACGCCATGGGCCGCTTGCCCGCTCTGGTCGAATGAGACGCAGGCTTTTCCGCTTTCTGCATCCGTCCAGGAATGGACTTTGCCGTGGTTCAACGACGCGAAGCGTCGGATTGTACGGTTTGCGCCGTCTCTACCGGAAGATTGTATAGCTCGGGCGTTGCGATGCGCCGGCCCTTTCTTGCGCCCTATAGTTCTCTTGAGTAGTACCCTGTGCTCGATCGTGGCAAGGGTTTTACCCTTGGTGTGCGTCGCTCTTGGTTCGACACCGTCGCCTATTCGTTTGATTCCGGTGCTCAGGTTTCCATACGTCTACTTCGCCCGACACGAGGAATGTCATGAGTTGTTGCAGTGAAGTCCTGCCCGAGGTTTTTGTCAATCCGCAAACGCTTGAGACGGCCCGAGGGCGAGTCGAATTCGATCTGACCGAGGGCGATCATCCCGTGGTGATGTGCTCTCATGGCGGTATTGGCGGGGTGGACCAAGCCCGGGTTATTCTCGGCTGGCTCTACGAAAACGACTATCGGCTTTTGTCTCCTTCGCGGCCGGGGTACCTGGGTACGCCGCTGGAAAGCGGCCGGACGCTCGAACAACAGGCCGACCTGTTCGCTGCCCTTCTGGATGAACTGCGGATCGACAAGGTGGCCGTCGTGTCGGCCTCCGCGGGCGGACCGCCGGCCTACAGTTTTGCCATACGCCATCCCGATCGGATTTGGGCCCTGGTGGCCATCGACAGCGTAAGCGGCTACTACGACATGCCGGAGACGGTCGGTCCAATCAGCGAACTGCTCTTCACCAGCCAATGGGGTCAGAAGCTTCTGAAGATGATCGGCGAAAAGAAACCGGAATGGTTTCTCCAACAGATCTTCCAGTCGGAAGCCTATTTCACCAAGCAGCAGATCAAGCAACACACCGAATACGCTCTGAGTACGCCGGAGTGTGTCGCGTTTGTAAGGGCCTTCATGGCGACCATGAATCCGTACAATGTCCGCAAGCCGGGTACCGAGAACGACATGGCGTTGTTCCGAGAGCTAACGCATCTGCCCTTGGAAAAAGTGCAGTGCCCCACGCTCATCATACACGGCACGCACGATGCCGACGTCAAGCTGTACGACGGTGTTTATGCCCACGAACATATTGCCGGCAGCGAACGCTTCTGGATCGAGGAAGGGTCGCACTTAGGGTTCTGGCTCAGTCGCCATGCCGAGGAAGCGCAGCAATGTGCTCGCGATTTCCTGGCAAGGCATTGTGGCTAGTGCCTTGTCAATGTTTGAAATAGGGGTTCGGGTGCCATGCCCACGAAAAGCGTGGGTATGCTAAAACGTAGACGCACATGGCCACGCAAGCGTGGCCATGGCACCCCTATTCCAGAGATTGAAAAAAAGCGGGACTCTACTCCAGCAGATCCAGCCGCGTACCGGTGTTCGGATCGGCGGCCGTGTCGTTGGAACGTTCGCGGTAGAGTGTCCGAGCGATCGACATTTGCACGGTGAATTGCACGTCGTAGTACCCGCGGCGGAAGTTGTGTCGCGACCAACGGCTGAGCCATTGCCAGAGTCGGGCGGCCCAACCCACTTCGCCCGCCATGGCGTGAAGTGCCGTCTGGAAGTCGTGGAGGAAACGATCGGTTGCTTGGGCTACCTCGGCGGTTGCTGGCGATTTGAAGCCGATGCCGTAGAGCGTATGGGCAAAAGGTTCCGTGCCCTGGCGTCCTAGCAGCGAAAGGCCCATGCTGGCCATCAACTGGCCCACGCTTCGCGGCGTAGGCCGCCATGGTCGCGAGGCAAACGCCGCCGACGTTTCGCCCAACGGAGCGCAGATCAACAGCGCGCCGCCGGGAGCCAGGATTCGCTGCAACTCGTCCAGCGCCCGTTGCGGCTCCAACGCCCGCTCGAGCGAGTCGAGGCAGATCACCGTTCGCGCGGCCCCATCGCGAAACGGCAGCCGTTCCAGTTCTGTGGTTTCGTCCAGGTCGAAACCCATGTAGGCGGCATTCGGGAAACAGGCCCTCAAGACGGGCTGGTCGTATTGTTCGTAGCGGGGATCGCTTCCGAACTGATACACGGGTCCCTGCAACCGAAACACGTCGGCCGCACACTTAACGAACGCATAAAACGGATCGCTCATGGCGACTCTCCTCTGCCAATACATGAGTGTGGCTTGGTGACTCAATGCGAAAAGGAAGACTCGCGTTTTCTCTCCGAACGGACGAGAGGCGAGGGATTAGCGACGAGCGTTGTTCTCCCTCGTTCCCAAACTTCGGCTTGGGAACGCACCTCCGCGAAGCTCCGCTTAGCCGGCGCCACAGGTCGCGTTGGGGTTCGTTGCGACGGACGTGCGATGCCCATGGTTGCGAAACGTCTTCCCGTGGTTCCTCGAAGCAGAGCTTCTGGAAAGTGGGTTCCCAAGCTGGAGTTTGGGGACCAGGAAAGTCCGAAGTCTGGAGTGTCATGGACAGCTTGTCCGCTATTGTGTCGGCAATGCCGCCCTCACCCCCGGCCCCTCTCCCGGCACGGGAGAGGGGAGAAGGTAAGTGCCAGCGATACACGGTTACCGCCCCGCCGGGGTCGAGCGGCGACGTGGCCTCGAGGTGCAGCACTGCCTCGGCGGCCGTGGCCAACAACTGTCGAAGCGTGCGGCTTCGAGGGCTGTCGGTGGCCGTTTCCCGTTTTTCCACGACAACAAACGTCAATCGCGGATCGGCGAAAGTCTGCCGTGCATTTTCATAGCGCACCGTGGGACAACCCGAGTAAAGCCCGGTCCAACCGCGAGGGTCGAGAACCAACGCCGTCGAGTCGGTTTGGCCGGCCAGCCACGCGGCCGCCGTTCGATGCGGACGGCGATTGATGTGCAACGGTCGCCACACGACCGGCAAGTACATCGCTGCAATCAATGCAACCAGTAGCCAGGCGGCTGCCGAGGGCCTATGCGATGCGGCAAGAATGTCGTACGATGGTCGCACTTCTTGTCTTGTGAAAAAAGTCCGGGTTCGTTCGGCCAAAGCGTGTACGGTTACTAGCACGCCGAAGCCGGCCGCTCCGAGGCTTACGGCCAACAGGGTGAGCAGGTGCCTCGCTTCAAGGTAGCCTTCGCGTGCCGAAAACCAGAGGACTACGCCACTCAGTAGAACGAGGTAGGTTTGCAGTAATCGATCGGCTGCACGTTGGGAGTGTTGCCGCAGCCGCCAGGCACCGAACAGGGCGAACAGTCCGATCCAGTAGCCGTGGATGTCGGCCAGCTTATGGAGGAATCGTGTGCCGGCAACCGCGAATCCTCGACGGCGACTACTATGGCCGGGCTCCTTCACGTCGAACGCCAAAGGTTGACCGTCGGCCAGCAGCCCAAACGGCAGGGCGTCTTGTGGGGTGTCGGCGACGGAAAGCTGTGAGCTCGATTGTTCCGCAGCCTCTTCGACCTGGGGCCGTCCGATCAGCCGGCCCATGGCGGCTTTGGGTGTCCAGGCCTCGACCGTCGCCAGATAGGGCAATAACACGAGAGCCATGCCTAACGCGAAGTAGCGCGTGGTGTACGCCCGGTCGTACGCAATTCGACAGAAATCTCTCGCCAAGGCGCCAAGACGCCAAGGGCGAATACGACGGAAGGGTTGTCTCGGCGACAAGCCATCTTCCTTTGCGCCTTCCCACTTCGGCATAAGCAGAAACGTCACGGCCAACAGGGCTGCTTCGGTTCGCACCAGCATGGCCAGTCCTGCGGCCACTCCAGCCACGAGCAACGTGCCCTGCATTTTGCCAGCCGGCTGCCATGCCCACGCTCGGGCGGGCATGCCCGTCGCCAACTCCTCGCTTCCCGCTTCCCGCCTCTCGTTCCTCGTCCCTGACCCCTGCCCGTTCAAACTCTCTACCATGGCCCAAAGTGCCACGGCGAACAGCAACAGGTGTGAGGTGTCGCTGATGCCGTCGGCGCCCAATCGCGCGACCTCGGGCAAAACGCAGTAGAGCACTCCGCCCGCGGCAGCCGCCGCCGGCCCGACGACTCGGAGTATTAATAGGTACAAGGGGACCACGCACAGTACCAAGGGAATCGCCGCGGCCAGTTGTACGCTATCGGCCCAGCGCGACGGGCCATCGCCGGCGACGAAGGTAAGTCCTTGGTGAACGGCGCAAACCCAAGTGGGATACAGCGGTTGTTCCCAGCGCGCGTTGATCGTTGGTAGCAACCCGTCGCGCTCGATCGCCTGGGCGAACTCGACGAAGCGAACGGCGTCGAGCCCGGGAACCACGGCCCGACGTATCGAGATCACCTGTACCAGGGTGCAAAACCCCAACAGAACAAGCAGAACCAGGATGTGGTGGCGAGTCGAGGACATAGGTTGAAAGTCGCGAGCCCGTGGGGGGGGCGGTTGATCGCGCCGCGCAATTGCATTCGGGGCGAGAAAGGTACCGCTACCCGCCAGCCGGGTCAATCGCTGTTACTCCAACGCTGTCGCCAAGTGGACGGCTGGCAAGTGTGCGGCTTTTGGGGAATGCGGGTAGCGTGGGGTGGGTAGGCGATTTCCGGGGTGCCCGCGAGGCGGGCCGGTCCCCTGGGCGAAAGTGAATTTCCGTGGTCACCATTGCCGAAGCAATCAAGAGAGCCCTTGTAGTGCGCGGATTTCTGTCTTTGAGCGAACCGGGCCGTCCCAGTATGATTAGTCCGGCAATGATTGGTGCCGGACCACGGCCGCAGAAAAACTCCGACGACTGTGTCTTTGTCATCTTCCTCGCAATTCCGTCGCAGCGGTCAGCGTGATGACCGGCGGCGTCTGTTGCTCGGCGAGAGCGCCGTGCAGCCGGCCCGACGTCGGCGTGCGCGCAAATCGGCCGACGACAATGCGTTGGGCATCGAACGCAAATCGCTGAACTACGGGGACGCCGATTTCATGGACGAGCAACCGCGTCTGATCGATCTGGTCCCGCGCCGGCTGACTACCCTCTTGGCATGGCTTGTGGTCGGCGTTCTCTGTATCGCGGGGCTCGAAGCCCTTTACAGTTGGATGCCTCATCTGGCCGAGATGACCGGCGATGGCCAAATCGCCACCTTGGATCTCGACGACGAGGGCAGCTTGGCCGTGTGGTTTTCGTCGGTCACTCTGCTGGCGGCTGCCGGCATGGCGGTGATTGTCTACACGATTCGCCGTTGGAAGGTCGACGATTACGGCGGCAACTACCGCGTGTGGCTCTGGGCCGCGCTGTGTTGCGTGTTGCTGAGTGTCGACGAAACGGCCAGCCTGCACGAGGGCTTCAAGAAGCTGATGATCGTGGTCACCGGGACGACGATTACCGGAAACGGCTCGATCTGGTGGGCGTTGCCCTACGGTTTCCTGTTGGGGGCCGTGGGCTCGCGTTTGCTGGTCGACATGTGGCCCGCGCGACTGTCGACCGGGGCATTCGTAGCGACCGCCGTATGTTACGCGGTGGCCGTGGTGGCTGAGTTGCAGTGGATTTTGCCCGACACGGGCGCCCGGGGGGTGATGGTCGAAGAAGGGGCCGAGATGCTCGGCGACGTCTTCCTGTTGCTGGCCATGGCGTTGCACGCCCGCTACGTGATCCTCGACGCCGAGGGCCTTTTGCCGCCGCCGAAGCCGAAAAAGAAGAAGATTCGCGCGTCGAAGCGGGAAGAACAAGAGGAGGAAGAAGCGTCGCCGAAGTCGCAGCCCTGGTTTGGCGATGCGTCGGAGGACGCTGCCACCGACGAGTGGATTCGGGTGGAAGAGGCCCATCCGTCGTCCCAGTCGGTGTTGAAGCGGCGCCGTGCTGCCGAACTGGAGATCGAGGAAGAAGAGGACGAAGATCCCGAGCCGGTCGCGTCGCCTGTGCAGCGAAAGCTGACCAAGCAGGAGAAAAAGGCCCTGCGCCGCCGGCTGGCCCAGGAAAGAGCCAAACGCGAACAGAAGCAGCAAAAGAATTGGTAGGGAGTTGAGAAGCGGGAGGGCTGGCCGCTTCAGCGGTCAGTAGCCGGATCACGCAAAACTCCCCGCCACGCCCCCCTCGTTTGGCGTGCAGCCTAACTCGCACTCCCCCAACTCCTTTTTCCCCAGACTACGCCAGCACTTCGCTCATCGTCCGACTCACCTTGCCCGGCCGCATCCCTGCCGTATACTGGCTATCTTTACCGATCGCCATCGCGGCCGATAGGCTGTGCTGGATGGCTGTCTGCGTTGCGGTGGTGGCCTTCCGGCTTCGTCCCATTGGGTGTAACTGGTGGGCTTGGGCGACGACTTCCACTTCTAATCCCTGACTCTCAACTCCTGGCTCTCCATGTCTGTTCGCACCCGATTTGCTCCTAGTCCGACCGGTTACCTTCATATTGGCGGCGTCCGTACCGCGTTGTTTTGCTGGCTGTTTGCCCGAAAGCATGGCGGCCAGTTTATCCTGCGGATCGATGACACCGACCAGCAGCGCAACGTCGACGAGGCGCTCGCCCCCATTCTCCACGGCCTGCGGTGGTTGGGGATCGACTGGGACGAGGGTCCCGATGTCGGCGGTCCCCGGGCGCCCTACTACCAATCGCAACGGGCCGAGAAGTACCAAGCGGCCGCCGAGCAGCTCCTGGCTGCCGGCAAGGCCTACCGCGACTACGCCACAACCGAGGAGATTCAGGCCGAACGCGATGCCGCCCAAGCTGAAAAGCGCCCCTTCACCTACAGCCGTCGCTGGATGGCCGAGACGGACGAGGACGCTCGGCGGTTCGAGGCCGAGGGGCGCCAGGCTGTCGTCCGGCTGAAGATGCCCCGCGAGGGTACGCTGGTGATCGACGACTTGGTCCGCGGCCAGGTCGAGTTCGAATGGGCCCGGGAGCAAGACCACGTGGTCCAACGGGCAGACGGCTCGTGCCTGTATCACTTGGCCACCGTGGTCGACGACTACGACCTGGGCATTACCCATGTGATTCGGGCGGAAGAACACCTTTCGAACACGCCGCGCCAGGTGTTCATCGCCCAGGCCCTCGGCTACGAGTTGCCGAAGTATGCTCATTTGCCCTACGTGGCCGAGCCCGGCAGCAAGAGTAAGCTCTCGAAGCGAAAGCTGGCCAAGTACCTGAAGAATCGCGATTTTGCCCAACGGGTGGACCACGCCCAGAAAATCGCCGACACGCTGGGCCTGACGACCGATCCCGACACGTTCAATCCGGTGATCGTCGACTTCTACGAGCAAGTCGGCTATTTGCCCGAGGCCCTGGTCAACTATCTGGCCCTGCTGGGCTGGTCGCTGGACGACAAAACCGAGCATTTTTCGATCGAGCAGCTTGTCGAGGTGTTCACCTTAGATCGGGTAATCAAGGCCCCGGCCAGTTTCGACCCGCAAAAGCTCTGGTCCTTCGAAGACTGGCACATGCAGCAGGTGCCCAACGAGCGGAAGGTGGCGTTGTGCATGCCGTTTCTGAAGAAGGCTCAACTGGTCGAGACGCCTGCCTCGGAGGCCGTGAAGCAGCGTGTCGGGCGACTCCTGGAGGCTGCGGGCGACCGCATTAAAGTGGCCGGCGACATCCTTGACTATGCCGACTTTTTCACGCCGGACGACGAGCTGTTCTACGACGAAAAGGCGTTTGAAAAGCGGCTCATTAAACCGGAGGAAGCCGGCGCCCTATTGGCCAAGTTCCGCGACCAACTGGCCGTCTGCGAACCTTTCGACTCGGCCTCGCTCGAACAATTGATGCAACGTTTCCTCGAAACCGAAGAAATCAAGGTGGGCCAGATCATCCACGCCCTGCGCGTGGCGGTGACCGGCAAGGGTGTGGGCTTGGGCATGTTCGACACCCTGGCCCTGCTGGGGCGCGAGTCGTGCCTTGCGCGGATCGATCGGGCGATCCAAGCGACAAAAACGTAACGCAACGTGGCAAAAAGCCGCGACCGCTGGTCGCGCCCGGTGGCGTCTGTTGCGTTGCGTGCTATCACCCGCGCAAAAAGTCAACGTTTTTCGATGCGAGTAACGCAACAGGGCTACGTTTCGGTGGCCAAAATAGAGACAATTAACAAGTAGGGTGCCTGTTTGGTACGCGCGGGTTTGCAGACGCAGTACGCGACGGTTGTGCCACGCAGGTCTGCTTGTTGTGACAGCATGACGAATTCACGGGGATGCCCATGAGCATTACCGAAAACGATCTTGAGAATGCGGCTCGTGGTTTTCTGCGGGGCGAGGTCTCGTTGGCCGATCTGCAGGGTTGCTTCGAAGAAGCCACGCCGGCCGCTCGCGACATGGTCCTCAAGATACGGCTCTACCGTGTGTTTTCGCGCCACAGCAGCGAGCCGCTCGACTCCCGCCCGGGCAAGCTGCTCGACCTGGCCGCCGAGTATTTGTCCACGGAAGACCTGATCCTGCACCTGACGACCGCCTACGCCAACGCCCCGATCGCCCAACGGTTCCTCGAATCGCTGTTGTCGCATTCACCAGAACGATTCGACGACCGGCAATTGCAGACTATCGAACAAATGTGTACCGACCTGGGCGGACCGATACAAGCCATCCGAGAGAAACGCGAAATCGACGAGCAATAGGGTGCGTGCTTGACACGCACGCGTATAACCAACCACCCACGGGCAGGAAACCGAGAACCACCATGTCCACTCCTGAAGAAAACCGTTCGCTGAACTTCATCGAGCAGATCATCGAAGACGACCTTCGCACCGGCAAAAACGAGAGTCGCGTGCATACCCGATTTCCGCCGGAGCCGAACGGCTATCTGCACATCGGCCACGCTAAAAGTATTTGCCTGAATTTCGGGCTGGCCAAGAAGTACAACGGGCTGTGTAACCTGCGTTTCGACGACACCAACCCGGTGAAGGAAGAGCAGGAATACATCGACTCGATCAAGGCCGACGTTCGCTGGTTGGGCTTCGATTGGGAAGACCGCGAGTTCTACGCCTCCGACTATTTCGACCAGCTCTACCAGTGGGCCTTGCAGATGATCCGCGCGGGTCAAGCCTATGTTTGCGATCTGGCAGGCGACGAGATTCGCGAGTACCGCGGCACGCTCACCGCGCCCGGCCGCAACAGCCCCTACCGCGATCGCTCGGTCGACGAAAACCTCGATCTGTTCGACCGGATGAAGGACGGCGAGTTTGCCGACGGTTCGCGGACCCTCAGGGCAAAGGTCGACATGGCCTCGCCGAACCTCAACATGCGCGACCCGGTGATGTACCGCATCCTGCATGCCACGCACCATCGCTCGGGCGATAAGTGGTGCATCTACCCGATGTACGACTTCACCCATGGTCAGTCGGATTCGATCGAGCGGATTACCCATTCGATCTGTACGCTGGAGTTCGAGAACCATCGGCCGCTTTACGATTGGTACATCCAGCAACTGGGGATTTACGCCCCGCGGCAGATCGAGTTCGCCCGACTGAATTTGACGTACACGGTGATGAGCAAGCGCAAGCTGCTTTCGCTGGTCAAGGAGGGTCACGTTTCTGGTTGGGACGACCCGCGGATGCCGACGATCTGCGGTTTCCGGCGTCGCGGTTATACGCCCGAAGCGATTCGCAATTTCTGCGCCCGCATTGGCGTGGCGAAGTTCGACGGCGTGATCGAGATCCAACTGCTGGAGCATTGCCTGCGCGAGGATCTCAACCGCCGTGCGCTTCGGGTGATGGGTGTGTTGAATCCGCTGAAGGTGGTCATCGAGAACTACCCGGAAGGTGAATCGGAAGAACTCGACGCGGTGAACAATCCCGAAGATCCGGAGGCCGGCACCCGCAAGGTTCCCTTCTCGCGGGTGTTGTACATCGAGCAGGACGACTTCCGCGAAGACCCGCCGAAGAAGTATTTCCGCTTGGCGCCTGGCCGTGAAGTGCGGCTGCGCTACGCGTATTTCATCACCTGCAAGGACGTCGTAAAGGATCCCAAGACGGGCGAGGTGGTCGAGCTGCGATGCACCTACGACCCGGCCACGCGCGGCGGCGACTCGCCCGACGGTCGCAAGGTGAAGGCCACGCTGCACTGGGTTTCGGCCGAGCACGCCGTGGAGGCCGAGGTTCGACTCTACGACCACCTGTTTACCAAGGAGAACCCGGAGGAGGCCGACGAGGGACAAGATTTCACGGCCAATCTGAATCCCAACTCGCTGGAGGTGTTGCCGAGCTGCTACATCGAGCCGAGCGTGGCCGGTGCGGCGGCCGAGAGCTTCTTTCAGTTCGAGCGGTTGGGCTACTTCAACGTCGATTCCGACTCGACGTCGAAGAAAATGGTCTTCAACCGCACGGTGACGCTGAAGGACACCTGGGCGAAGATCGAGAAGCGAGGGCAGGGGTAGTGTGCATGACGTGTAGAGCGTGCGCAGCCGCAAGCGGCAGTTTCCTGGTTCCCACGCTTTGTGCGGGAACCCAAGGGTAAGACGCTTCGCGTCGTCGGAAGCATGAGAAGGCGTCTCGCTTTCTTGCTTGGTCGCGACGCAAAGCGTCCGAACATGCGTTCCCACGCAAAGCGTGGGAACGAGGGAATCGCATATCATAAATCCCAAATCATCAATTATCGCCCCCTTGCCCCCCGCGCGGAATAGCCGATAATGGCCTGGGTTTGTAAACGTTTGCGCTGAACTTGATAAGGGAGTGTGTCATGCCGTTGGTTGTTGTCGGATCGGTTGCTCTGGACAGTGTGGTTACGCCTACCCAGCGGCGCGACGATGTGCTCGGTGGTTCGGCCGTGTTTTTCTCGTATGCCGCCAGCTTCTTCACTTCGGTACGGCTGGTCAGCGTGGTGGGCGAAGACTGGCCCGCCGAGCATACCACATTGCTTCAGGACCGCGGCATCGACACCTCGGGCCTGCAAGTGGTTCCCGGTTCGGAAACCTTCCGATGGACCGGCAAGTATCACGAAAACATGAACGATCGCGACACGCTCGACGTGCAGCTGAACGTCTTCGAGCAGTTCGATCCGGCGCTCAGCGACGCGCACAAACGAGCGAAGTTCGTGTTCCTGGCCAACGGACCGGCACCGTTGCAGATGAAGGTCCTCGACCAGTGCATCGGTGCCCAACTGACGGTGGCCGACACAATGGATTTGTGGATCAATACGCAACGCGACGATCTGATGCAGTTGCTTCGCCGTCTCGACGGTTTGGTGCTCAACGACAGCGAGGCCAAACTTCTCACGGGCGACGACAACCTCGTTCGTGCCGGCCACGCCGTGCGCGAGATGGGGCCCCGGTTCGTGGTTATCAAAAAGGGCGAACACGGGGCGATGTTCTTCAGCAAGCACGAAACCTACGTCTTGCCCGCGTTTCCCACGTCCGACGTGGTCGACCCGACCGGCGCCGGCGACAGTTTTGCCGGCGGCATGATGGGCTACTTGGCCGAGCAGGACAACTTCGAGCCGAAAACGCTCAAAGAGGCCATGGCCTACGGCACGCTGGCGGCGAGCTTCACCGTGGAAGACTTCAGCATCGACGGACTGCGACGCATCGAACGTGCCGACCTCGACCGCCGCATGGACGAGTACAAAAAAATGCTGAGCTTTTAATGGGGGCGAGGGGTTAGGGGCTAGAGGCTAGGGGGGCGTGGTCGCTTCAGGGACCACGTTCAACGCTGTGTTTATATTGCCGAGTTCAGCGCATTTCGTTCAGTGACTCCGCGACCCCGAAGAGGTCAAACGTGAAATCCAACGTTCGCACATTCATCGCCGTGGAGCTAAGCGGTCCGACGCGCCGCGCCACCGAAGACCTCATTAAGAAGTTTCGGTCGGTGCCGGTCGACGTGAAATGGGTCGACGCCGAACAGATGCACATTACGCTGAAGTTTCTCGGCGATGTGCCGGTGCGCGAGATTCCCCGCGTTTGCGACCTGGTGCAAAAGGCGGTCGCCGGCGTGGCTCCTTTCGAGTTCGAGGTTTGCGGTGCCGGTGCGTTTCCCCATCTCGGCCGGCCGCGTACCGTGTGGCTGGGCGCTGGATCGGGTGAAGCCGAAATGGTGGATCTGCAAGAACGGGTGGAAAACGCCTTGGTGAAACTCGGTTTCGGCAAAGAGCGGCGCCGCTTTCAACCCCATCTCACACTCGGCCGCGTGCGCCGTGGTGGCCCGGGCATGAACGCACTGGCCGATGCGCTGCGCGAACAGGCCGACTTCATCGCCGGCCGAAGCCCGATCAATCAGGTGATCGTGTTCGCCAGCGAACTGCAATCCTCCGGTCCCGTCTACAGCGTGATGGGGCGAGCCCGACTCCAGGGCAAGGGACACGAGGATTCGTGATTTCTGATTTGGGATTTCTGATTGGGGGACGTTCGCCGCTCGCGGCTTCGCTCTCTTGCGTTTTCCCACGTTCGTCGAATCCTAACCGCTTGGAAACGACAATTCGCTTGACCCGGGCGTTCGACTCGCTTATCGTCGGGAATGCTGACTAGAGAACCGATATATTTGTGCCTGCCAGTGCTGTTGTAATTCTCCGGCCAGTCGATCAAGGGCTCACTCGACCAACGACAACAACGAGGAGGCGAGCATGGTGCGCAATCTCTGCCTCGTGCTGACGCTCATTTTGGGGCTGGCTGTCGAGGCCCAGGCCGTCGGCATTCTTATCGACCACAACGACACCGACATCACGGCCCTGTCGCAGGCCGACATGCAACGTGCCAAAGACACGTTGCACATCGCCTATGGGCATACTTCGCACGGCAGTCAGATCACCACGGGCATGTCAGGCCTGGTCGGCTTTGCCAACGGCGGTGGGCTAGGGCTTTCGCTGCCGACGAATTTCTTCGCCTTCAACAACGGCGGCACCGGCGGGGCCCTCGACCTGCACGATGAGGCGATGGGGGGCGATGTCGGCTACTACCCGCAATGGTACGACAACACCATTGCCTATCTCGACGATTCCGCCAACACCGACGTGAATGTGATCATCTGGTCGTGGTGCGGCCAGGTTTCCGGCAACTCGGAACAGGAGATGATCGACGAGTATCTGACTCCGATGAGTCAACTGGAGAAAAAATATTCTGATGTGCATTTTGTCTACATGACCGGTCACCTTGATGGAACGGGTCTGACAGGCAACCTCCACCTACGCAACCAGCAGATTCGCGACTACTGTGCTGCCAACAACAAGATCCTTTACGACTTTGCCGATATCGAGTCGTACGACCCCGATGCGTTGGTGAATTACGCTGCATTGGCCTGTAACGACAACTGCGACTACGATTCCGATGGCAACGGTGATCGGGATGCAAATTGGGCCACCGCGTGGCAGGGCGTCCACCCCGAGGGTGAGGACTGGTACAGTTGCTCTTCGGCGCACAGCCAAGCGCTCAACGCCAATCAGAAGGCCTATGCCGCGTGGGCCTTGTGGACCGAAATCGCCGCTGTACCCGAGCCTTCGACTTGGGTCCTGCTTGGCATGGGCACTCTCGCCTTGCCGGCCGGCATGCGCCATCGACGGCGAACAAGGTTGGGTCGTTGAACTGGCGGTCGCTTATTGGGCCGAATCGGGGTGCCATGGCCACCGAACCCAAGTCCAAAAGTTGACAAAGCACCAACTCCTGGCCCCTTTGTTCACGACTCTGGCGGCACGCGACAGACCGGTTTTTCGTCTTGGCCAACGAGTTGAAGTTGGACCATTCCCGCCTTTTGGGCCACGGTTTCGCGGAACTGCTGGGGCGTGCGTATCGGGACGTTGTCGACCCGAGCGATCACCATGCCGCGACGCAATTCGGCATTCCAGGCCGGCGAGCCGGTTTCGACCTCGGTGACGATTACGCCGTCGTTCAAGGCGGCCAGCCCGAGGCCAATACGCCGGTCGTCGTCGAGTAGCGCGGTGGGGTAGTCCACCCGCATACCGCGCCAGGGATCGGGCCGATTGGTCACGATCTTGCCCTTGGGTACGGGATACTTACCGAGCGTTACGTCGATGGTCTTCTGCTGGCCGCGTCGTAATACGTTCAACCGGGTGACCGCCTCGACCGGCAATCGCCCTACCTGCAACACGAGACCGTCGGCTTCGTGAATGGGCACGTCGTCGACGGTCGTAATCAAGTCACCTTCCTTCAGCCCGTAGCGTGCGGCCGGCGTTCCCGTGACGACCCGTTGCACCCGAATACCGCTGGCGCCCGAGAGCACTTCCTGCGGCTTGAGATTGCTGGGCACGATGCCCAGGAAACCATACTCGACCTCGCGACCTTCCATCAGTGTTTTCAGCACGCGGCGGAAGGTTTCGTCGACGGGAATCGCATAGCCGGCGTTGCTGTCCTGTCCGGTGACGGCGGCCAGGGCGACGCAGAGCCCGACCATCTCGCCTTTGAGGTTCAACAACGGGCCACCGCTGGTTCCCAGGTTCAGTCGGGCGTCGGTCTGGATCAAGGTTCCGAAGTGGTGCAGAGTTCGCTTTTCGGAAGAGGCCGTTTCGCCGGGGGTCGGCGGGGCCTTGCGCGAAAGGTTCGATACAATACCCCAACTGGCGCTGACACGGCCGTCTCGGGCAATAGCATAAGGGTTACCCAGCGTCAGCACGATTTGTCCCCGACGGAGCGCGCTGCCGTTGCCCAAGGCGATGGGTTTCAGATACGTGGCGTCGATTGACAGCACGGCCAAATCGCTGCGCGGATCGGCCGCCTTGACCCAAGCTTTGTAGACCTTCCGGTCGTGGGTGCGAACGTAGTACTCGCTGTTGTCGGCCAACACGTGGAAGGCGGTCAGAATCAGTCCGCCGGAGGCCACCACTACGCCCGTGGCGTATTCGTTGGGGATGAAATCGGGATCGGTCGGTTCGGGACTTCGGGTAGGCAGTTCGCGACGGCCGAACGCGTCGGGGCGAAATTCCAGCGGAAAGGTTTCGCCCGGCTCCGGCTTCCTCACCCGAGCGATGGCCACCACCGACTGCTCGGCCTTGGCGATGGCGTTGACGAACGTCTTTTCGATAGCGCCGGCTGCGGCCAGTCCCGTAAGTTCCTGGCCCATTGCCGACGACAACGGTGCGAATGCTAAGCCGACACAGGCGGCAGCGTAGAGGATTCGTCTCATGGCGTCCGTACACAAGGCGGCCGTTGGCCGCAATCAAAGGGCTTTGCTGACCACAAGGCGGCTTTCGCCGCCAGCCAACCGGCACGATCGCCAGACAAGAACTTTGCCGCGACTGGCTGCCGAAAAGTCTGCTCGGAAAACAGACTTCTGCCGGTTGGTGATACAGAACTCCTTCAATTCTACCTGCGAATCCCCTGCTGCGAAGGGACGGACGTGCGGGCCGAGTAAAAACCACTCTATGGGGTTATCTTGCATTGCCCAGAGTGCCTCGTTGTAGTGGTGGTGATGCCGGTTGAACCGATACACGGCTGTGCGCGGTCAGTCTTCTTCGCCATCGGATTCCGTTGCTTCCGCCTCCGGGGCCTCGGCATAGCCTTGGGCAACGAGTACTTTTTCGCGTAGCTCCATCACTAACTCGGGGTTCTCGCGGAAATATTCACGCACGCGTTCGCGTCCCTGGCCGAGTTGTTGTTCGCCGTAGCGGAACCAGGCGCCGGTGCGCGTGACCAGCTTTTCGGCGATGGCCAAATCGAGCACGTCGCCCTCGTAGCTGATGCCGTCGGCGTGCATCATGTCGAATTCGGCCACACGAAACGGCGGGGCGACCTTGTTCTTAACGACCTTCGCCCGCACCCGTTGCCCGACCACTGCCTCGCCGTCTTTGAGCTGGCCGATTCGCCGCACGTCGATCCGGCAGGAACTGTAGAATTTCAGTGCGCGACCGCCGGGCGTGGTCTCGGGACTGCCAAACATCACGCCGATCTTCTCGCGGATCTGGTTGATGAAGATTACCGAAGTTTTCGACTTGGCGATGGCTCCGGTGAGCTTGCGCAGCGACTGGCTCATCAGTCGGGCTTGCAGGCCGACGTGCGAATCGCCGATTTCGCCTTCGAGTTCCTTTTTCGGCACCAGGGCGGCCACCGAGTCGACCACGATAACGTCGACCGCATTGCTTTTGATGAGCATTTCGGTGATGTGCATGGCCTCTTCACCGCTGCCGGGTTGGCTGACCAGCAGGCTTTCGAGCTCCACGCCCAACTTCTTCGCCCAGGTGGGGTCCAGGGCGTGCTCGGCGTCGACGAAGGCGGCAATGCCCCCGTTGCGCTGGGCCTGGGCCACGACGTGCAGGGCCAAGGTGGTTTTTCCGCTCGACTCCGGGCCGTAGATCTCCACAACCCGTCCGGACGGGATGCCCTGGCCGCCCAAGGCCATGTCGAGCGAGAGGCTTCCCGTGGGAATGCCCTTGATCTTGGCCGTTTGGTCGGCTCCCAGGGGCATGATCGCGCCCTCGCCGAATTGCTTTTCGATCTGGGCTACGGTGTTTTTCAACGCCGGATGGGCATCCAGCATGGCATCGACCTTTTTCGTCGCGTCCGAGGCCTTCGCCTTCCTTGTAACCTTCTTCGCCATGGTTTTCTTCGGTTTGGTGGTAGTGGCCGAGACCATTGGTTCGTCCTCGCTCTTGAAAAGGTGGCCACCGGCAGGATCTTTAATGCAAGCATTAAGGGCGTTTCTCAATCCCAAAAGCTCGTGGCATAAGTCTGCAGTGGCGCTAAGACAAAATCTACGCAAACTGAACACTTGAATAGTGTATCGGTGTTCAGTTCCTGTTTCAAGAGCAGCAAGACATTTTGTGGTCTCGACCGTTGCCCGGGCCTACCGGTTGTGGCACGGCCGAACCAGGCGGGCGGCCAATCCCCCCGCTTCTCAGCAAGATCTTACCCGAACGGGCGGGAGGTTGACGAGGGGGAGGGTAACTGGAAACGTTACACCAACCAGTGGCGGCCAGTTTCTGCCGCGGTGACTTTAATTTACGGGCGTGGATCGGCCGCTATGAGTTGAGACGACAGTCCAACAGCATCGCTTACCAGAGGTTTTTGTGTTTCGAGAGTCACCCGTTCGTGCTCTTGCAGTTCCACACCACGTCGCCGATGCAATTCCAACCGCCAGGGCTGGCACTCGACGATCAGCAACTCCCGTACCCCCAGTTGTCCGTAAAACGGCAACTTTTCTCGGGTGTGGTCACCGGGACTGACGATCTCCACAAGAAAATCAGCCGCGCCAATCCAATAAGTCTCGTGGTTCTCTGCCTTGCCACGTTTGAGAAATACGGCAACATCGGGTACCCGGTAGTTTTGTTCCCACCCCTGAACACGATCGCTGAGATTGATGCCGGAACGAATCGCACCGAACCCAGGATCGCCGACGACCTCTTCCAAGATGCGGGTGAGCCCCGAGGCGATTTTTTGGTGCTGGTCGTTCGGCATGGGGGGCATCATGTACACGCCCTCCCAAACCTCGTCGTAGCGATCCATACCGCGAGCTGCTCGCTCGGATTTAAGCCGGTCTTCAACCGCCGGATCGGTGATCAGCGTTACCATTGGCCTGACTCCCGTGAATTGCCGACTTAGTTCTATTGGATCCTGCATTGCTTGTGGAACGAGGGCGACCAACGGGAGCCCGGATTGCGGGGGCAGAACGCAACGAAGTGTTCCACAATCAACCTCGGAATCAATAATCGTTGTTAACCCTCGGGATAATGTCGCTTACCACCCGTGTGTACTAAGCCGACGGAAGCCTTCGAGCCTCCGGTAGAGCTTTCCAACCGTCCCTTTGGCCGATACCATAAGGGGTTTGTTTCTCCGCTAAGTCGTTTTGCTCAAGTTGCCAGAATCATGAAAACCAACGAACTCCGCGAAAAATACCTGCAATTCTTCGAGAGCAAGGGCTGTGTGCGCCGGCCGAGCGATGTGCTGGTCCCCCGCTGGGACCCTTCGGTGCTGTTCACTCCGGCCGGTATGAACCAATTCAAGGACCACTTCCTGGGCCGCTGCAAGTTGGAGTTCACCCGGGCGACCACCTGCCAAAAGTGCCTGCGCACGGGCGATATCGATAATGTCGGCCGCACGGCTTACCACCATACGTTTTTCGAGATGTTGGGCAACTTCAGCTTTGGCGACTACTTCAAGCGCGAAGCGATTAACTGGGCCTGGGAGTTCTGCACCGACAAAAAATGGCTCGGTTTGAACCCCGATCGGCTTTCGGCCACCATCTATCTCGACGACGACGAAGCCGCCGGGATTTGGCTGAACGAAGTCAAGCTCCCGCCCGAGAAGCTCCAACGCCTCGACGAAGACGAAAACTTCTGGCCGGCCAGTGCTCCCAGCCAGGGTCCCGATGGGGTGTCTGGCCCCTGTAGCGAGATCTACTACCACACGGACAAGGGTTCGGTCGAAATCTGGAACCTGGTGTTTACCCAGTTCAACCGCGTGGGCGACCCGCCGAACAACCTCCGCCCGCTGCCAAGCAAAAACATCGACACGGGCATGGGACTCGAGCGTACGGCCGCCGTGCTGCAAGGCGTCGAGACGAATTACCACATCGACATCCTCCGCCCGTTGGTCGAGACGGCCGGCGAGATCTGCGGCGTGAAGTACGATCCCGAGAGCGAGGAGGGCCGCAGGCTGCGGCGGATCGCCGACCACGTGCGGGCCTGCACGTTCGCCGTTCACGAAAACGTGTATCCAGGGCCCAACAAGGAGAAGTACGTCATCAAGCGGCTGCTGCGTCGGGCCGTACTGGACGGCCACCAAATGGGCGTTCACGAGCCTTTCCTCCACAAGCTGGTCGAGAAGGTCGCCGAGCTGATGAAAGAACCCTATCCGGAACTCAGCGAAACCACGGTTCGCGTGGCCCAGGTCATCGAGCAGGAAGAGAGCAACTTCCTAGGCACAATCGACGGCGGCCTGGACCGCATCCATCGCACCTTCGAGCAGATGAAGGGCGAAGGGCGCGGTATGGTCAGCGGTGCCGAAGCGGCCGACATGTACCAGACCTACGGCTTCCCGCCGGAATTGTTCGAGACCATGGCCGCCGAGCACAACTTTGCCTTCGATTGGCAGGGCTACCAGGCCGAGATGGAGCGCCACGGGGTCGAGTCGGGCGGCGGGCAACGGGTGGAACTCTTCAAACGCGATCCGCTCGAAGGTCTCAAAAAGGCCATGCACGGCAGCGAGTTCTGCGGCTACGAGCAGACCGAAGTCGTTGGGGCTAAGGTCATTGGTATCATCGCCAGCGGCCAGTTGGTCGACAAGGTCGACGAGGGCGATCACGAGCAGCCTATCACGGTGGTGCTCGATAAAACTCCCTTCTACGGGGAGATGGGCGGCCAGGTGGGCGACACGGGCGAACTGTTTGGCGACGACTTCCGCTTCGAGGTAGTCGATTCGCAGATGGACGGTAGCTTCACACTTCACATCGGTCACCTTCGCCAGGGTGAGATTAAGTTGGGCGACACGCTTTCCGCTCGGGTCGATGAGCAGCGACGCCAGGGAATTCGTCGCGCCCACTCGGCCACGCACCTGTTGCACGCGGCTCTGCGTAAACACCTTGGACAACATGCCGAACAACAGGGTTCCAAGGTGGACAACGATCTGCTGCGGTTCGACTTCACCAACCCCTCGGCGCTGAAACGCGAGGAGGTGCTTGCGGTCGAAGACGAAGTCAACGCTCACATCGTGGAAGGCGTAGCAGTCGATGCATCGAGCATGCCGTTGGTCGAAGCCCGGCAGACCGGGGCGATGATGCTCTTCGGCGAGAAATACCCCGACGTGGTCCGCGTGGTTTCCATGGGCGACTTCAGCAAGGAGCTTTGCGGTGGTGTTCATCTGGAGCAAACCAGCGATATCGAGTCGTTCAAGATCGTCAGCGAGGAAAACATTGCTGCCGGCACGCGACGCATTACGGCACTGACCGGCACGGCGGCCCGTGAGCACGCCACTCGAAGCAAGGCGGCACTAGACAAGTCGCTTGAGTTGTTGGGCATCGCGAAGGCCGAGTTGCCGTCGCGCGCCGAAGCGTTGGTTAAGGAAGTTCGGCAGTTGAAAAAGGCAGTGAGTTCTGGCGCTAAGCCTTCGTCCACGGCCAAACCGGCAACGGTGAGCGAGACGCTCGACAGCGACGTTCGCGACGAAATCGTGCTGGCCGAAACGGCCATGGTTCTGAAGGTGCCGATGGCAGAAGTGCCAAATCGGATCGAGACGTTGCTCAAGGAAATCAAGCAACTCGAAGAGCAACTGGCCACTGGTCCCAAGACGGAAGGCCCCACGGTGGAAAGCCTGTTGGAAAAAGCCATTGAGGTGTCTGGCGTGAAGGTGATTACCGCCGAAGTGCCCGGCGGCAACATCAACGTGATGCGGCAGTTGATCGACCAGCTTCGCCGCAAGGCGGCCCCGGTGGCCGTGATGCTCGGCGGCAGTGCCGAGGAGGGCAAGGTGACGCTCGTGGCCGGATTGAGTCGCGACGTGGTCGAGCGTGGCGGCGACGCCGTCGCCTGGACCCGTAGCGTGGCTAAGCTCGTACAGGGCGGTGGCGGCGGACGTCCCGACATGGCGCAAGCCGGCGGCAAGAAGCCCGAGAAACTGGCCGAAGCCCTCGAAGCGGCGAAGGCGAGTTTTAAGCAACAGGTGAACTGAACTGGGGACTGGGGATTGGACGCTAGGAAACGACGTTACCCCATGCCTCCCAAAAGCCACGACCGCTGGTCGCGCCGGCCATATTAACCGTGCGAAACCAAACCTCCGCAAAGCGTCGGCGCACATTGCGAGGGGCGCAAAGTGTCTGGCCCTTGGGTTCCCACGCTACAGCGTGGGAATCAGGCGAAGAAATGGGCCAGACTCCGACTTTGCAGTTGTCCTGGGGTAGCACCGGTTTGGTTGGCGGCGAAAGCCGCCCTATGGTAAAATCGGTTAAGAGGTTTGCCGCCTGCTTTCGACAACTCGCCCAGCTACCGGACACCGGAACCCGGTGCGTGGCGGCATTTCCCCCTTTTGGGCTCGACCGATAACCGGCTTGCCGACGTGTGCTTCGCGAGGGCCCTCAGGCTTCGCGTGGAAAACGGTAAGTTGCTTGTCGGCAAGTCCTTAGCCTCCCCAAGCTGTTCGACGTCGGCGTAGGGCGCGGGCGGCGTTTTGCAGCAATAAAATCCCCGAAAACGAACGATAATCATTGCCCGGGCGGGGTGCATTGTGCCACGTCAGGGCCCCTAACCGTTCTGCAACATTTCCCCGACGCTTTCCCCTGCAGACCCCAAACGTACTATGTATTTCACATTTCCTTGCCCTCAATGCGACAAGGCACTTAAGGTTCGCAACGAGTTGGCCGGCCATCGTTGCCGTTGCCCGTATTGCAAGACAACGATCGCGATTCCCGAACGTGCGGCCGAGCCGGAGACGCCCGAGCAGAATAACGATTTGTTCCCGGGCATTCGAGAATTTCCCGAGGATACCGCCGGTCCATCGCGTTCGACACGTCCGGTTGTAAAACCTCGTTCGAGCGAAGCCAAAGCGTCGTCGGGTGGTGGTAGCTGTACGGTCCACACCGACGTCAGTCTACTGACCAGCGGGCTGCTGGGCGTCTTGGGTTTTGTGGGATTCTATGCCGCTATCTACCCGTTTTCCTCGTACTTCGTATGCGAGTTGTTCATCGATCGCGGCTGGGTGCCCTTTGCGGAGGTTTTTCTCACGACCTGGGCGTTTGCCATCTTGGCATTGAAGTCGCGCAAGCTACGCCAGCAGAAGGCCTCAATGCTCTTCGACCTGTTACCCAACGATTGGTCGGCAGAAATCAATCAAGACACGGTCGATCGGTTTGTCGCCCATATCAACGAACTGCCGGTCGAGGCCGGCCAGAGCTTCTTGGTCAATCGCGTGCGTCGAGGGCTGGAGCACTTCCGCGTTCGCAAGAGCGCGGCTGAAGTGGCTACGGTGATCTCTTCGCAGTCTGATATCGACGCCAACGGCGTCGAGTCGAGCTACACGCTGCTGAAGGTCTTCATTTGGGCGATCCCCATTTTGGGCTTCATCGGTACGGTTATCGGTATCAGTGCGGCCGTGGGTGGGTTTTCCGGAGCCTTGGATCAGGCGGCCGACATCGAGGTGCTTAAAGGGGCGCTGGGGAACGTGACGGGCGGTTTGGCCACGGCCTTCGACACCACGCTGCTCGCCTTGTTGATGAGCATGTTGGTGATGTTTCCGGCCAGTTCCATGCAGAAGTCGGAAGAGGACCTGCTCAACTGGGTCGACGAGTATTGCAATGAAAACTTGCTGAAACGGCTCAACGACGGCCGCGAGGGGGCGATCGATCGCAGCACCGGCTTTAACCCGATCGTTTTGCAGAACACGGTCGATAAGGCCATGGCTCCCCACCATGCCGAATTGCAGACTTGGATCGCAAAACTGGAAGCGATCGGCACGACACTGACCGATCAGATCGCCGGTGGCTGGGGTAGTGTCCACGAACAACTCGAACAACAGCAACAGCGACGTCTCCAGCAAATCCAGAGCATCGACGAAACGGTTTCTCGTCTGCAAACCTCGCTGCTGGAGATGAACGAACAAACCGAAGCGGCACAGCAACACGCGGCCACCTCGTTGAGTGAGGCGACCGAGTCCTTGCAGCGTTACTTCGCCGGCATCGAGCAGGGCCTCACCGGGCTCAACGACGTGCTCGGCCAGCTTGGGCAGCAGCAGGTGGTGATCGAGATGCACCGGGCTCCGAGTCGCTGGTCGTTCTTCAGTCGCCGCAACGGAGGGTAAGACGCCATGGCTCGGCGAGATCGCACGGCTCCCTCCATTTCGCTGTTTCCATTTCTCAGCGTTCTGGCATGCGTGATCGGAACGCTCACGCTGATGATCACTGCGCTGTCGCTGGGGCAAATGGACAACGACACGGTGGCCAGCGCCGAAGAATTCGAACGCGTCAAAAAAGAACTCGAAGCGGAAGAAAAACGCGTCGAGAGTATCGAAGCCCGAATGAAGAGGGCCAACGCGCAGGCCAACGAAGAACAGCAACGGTTGATCGAGTTGCGGCAGAAGCTCCAGCAGTTGATGCAACAACAGCAGAAGCTGAAAAAGGCGGCGGAAGAAGCGGAAGTGCCCGATCTGCCCGTCGTCGACGAGAAGAAGCACAAAGAGCACGTCGAGCGACTCCAGGAAGAACTAAAGGCGGTGAAGGAGGAGATCGAGAAGATCCGCAAGGAACTGGCCGAGAAGAAGAAACCGCCCGAGGAAGCCGTGGTCCGCATCCGCCCGAGCGGTAGCGGCGTGGGCCTGAAGCCCACGTTCGTCGAGTGTACGGCATCGGCTGTCGTGCTTTTTACAGGCGACAAGCCAACGCGGGTTAGCCGAGGTAGCCTGTCGACGGCGCCGGAGTATCTCGAACTGCTCGACAGCATCGCCAAGCGGTCGGACTCCACGATTGTGTTTCTCGTGCGCGACGACGCTATCGGTACCTACCGCTCGGCCGCCAGTGTGGCTCGATCGCATTATGCCCGAAACGGCAAATTGCCCGTCATCGGGCACGGCAAAGTCGACCTGAGTTTGTTTGGAAATTAAGACGAAACCATGCGACGTAAATCACGATCAGCCGCCGGGAGCCTCGACTCGTTGCTGGATACCATGACCAACGTCGTGGGTATCCTTGTGATCGTCTTGGTGGTTACCCAATTGGGCGTGCGCGACGCGGTCAAACGTATCGGGGAAAGCACCAGCGTGGATCCCGAGAAACTGGCGGCGGCTCAAGCCAAACTCGAAGACACCAAAAAGCTGCGCACTCGACTGGCCATCGAGTTGACCACCCTGGGCATCAGCGACGAAGATGCTCTGCGCCGACAAATTGCGCAACTCGAACGGCTGCTGGCCGAACGCAAAGAGCAGATCGACGATTTTCAAAAGCAGCAGCAACAACAGAAGCAAGATCTCAAGAAGGAGCATGAGGAAATCCTTCAGTTGCTCGAAAAGCAGAAGGAAGAAATCGCTAAGCTCCAAGACGAGTTCAGCGAGTCGGACAAGATGCTGGCCGAGCTTCGGGCGTTGCTGGCCGACACTCCCGACCAGAAGGCCGTTCCGGCAAAGGTCATTTCGTTGCCCGATCCGCGCCCTGCCCCCAAAGGAATGCAGCCACTGGTGTTTTTGTGTCACGGAGGACAAATTGCGGCGCCCGACATTCCCGCGCTCGAAGATCGAGCACAACGCCGGGCGAAATATCTGATCCAGCGCCGCAACCTCGACCGCGACAAGGCTGCCGGTATCGACGGCGACGCCCTGTTGAAATACTTCAACCAAGACCCCATCCGCTCGCGTGACGTCGAGGTAACCCTCAAACTCCACGGCCCCTGGCCGAAACTTGTGTTCGAACCACGCAGCGGCGCGGGCGAGACGACCGAGCAGATCCAACGCTCGACTTCCCGTTTTCAGCAGGGGCTGAAGCGTGTCGACACGAAGAAGTACTTCGCCCAGTTTCTTGTCTGGCCCGACAGTTTTGAAACCTACCTGGCCGCCCGACGTGTCGCGGCCGATGAGGGCATGTTGGCCGGTTGGCAACCGATGGGCACGACCGAACAGTATCTGACCTCGCTGGGAGCCGGCATCCGCTGCGGTCCACCGCCGAAACCCCAGCCGAAACCCGCGCCGGGTACGCAGAAACCGGCTCCGAAGAAACCGCCGGTGCCGATCGATATTATCGATTAAGGTCGCGTTCGAAAATGGCGTACCCTCTCCCGCTCGGCGCGAGAGGGTGGCGGCGAAGCCGCCGGGTGAGGGTGGTTTGCATCGTTGAACGGGTTACTCTTTGAAAGACTCTTGCTGCCGCCCGTAGTAGAAAAGTTTGACTACGCCGCGACATCGTTTACACTGAATCGCATCCTACCCCCGGTTGTTTGCCGCCTCCTGCAAGGAACCCTCTCGATGCGATTGTCAGTTTCTCTGCTCGCTTGTCTGTGGCTGTGTTCTGCGGCCACCGCGGCCGATAACCTGCTGCCCAACGGCGACTTCGAACAAGGCCTCGACGGTTGGAACGACTTCTGGTCTCGCGCGCCCAGCGGTAGCGCCACGCTGAAGACCGACGGTGCGAGGCAGGGCAGCCAGGCCGTCGAGATCCAGCATTCCGGCAGTCAGGACTGGAGCTTTCAACGAACCAAAACCCTGGCCGTCAGCCCGGGCGAAATCTATGAACTCACCGCTTGGGTGCGGATGCAGGGCGACGGTCACTTGGATCTCAGTTGCACGCTTCGCGACCAAGACAACAAGGTCATCGGTTGGACCTATGGTGCCGACCAAACCCGGGCGACCAAAGGCAACGACTGGAAACAACTCCGCGCACGTTTCGCCATCCCGCCCGGCGGTGCCACGATCCAACCACGACTGACCGGCTTCAAACCGGCCACCGTTTGGGTGGACGACGTCCGCCTAGTCCGCACGGGCCAACTGGAGACAACCGACAAGGCCGACTTGCCGCCCGTCGTGAAGGCTGCGTCGGACGCCGTGGAGATTATCTTCCACACCGACGACGGTCGTTTCGATCTCCTCGATCGCCGAACCCAGTATACTTGGACGCAACACCTGGGCGGGACCTATGTGGTGCTTGAAGCTCAGGCAGTGGCCGGCGGCGTCGATTTCCGGCTGATCGATCCCGAAAGCGTACAACAATTGCAGGGTTCGCTGAAGCTCGACAGCGCGCGGCCGGAAGTCGTACTGGAGCTTTCCGGTGAAGGCGACGTGAACCATGCCTTTCAGTATCCGCTTCCCGTGGTCACCAGCCCGGGCGATCTGTTAATCATGCCGGTCAACGAAGGTATCAGCTATCCGGTCGACGACGAAACGCTCGGTCCGATGCACTATTGCCTCTACGGAGGTCATGGTTTGTGTATGGGCTGGTACGGAGTGACCGACGGGCACCGTGCCTTGCTGTATCTCGTGGAAACGCCCGACGACGCGGCCGTACGCGTTTCGCGCATCGATGATTGCCTTTGCCAATTGCCCGAGTGGCGGCCGCAGCGGAAACAATTCGGTCCCCCGCGGCGACTGCGCTACGTGTTGTTCGACGACGGCGGCTACGTGGCCATGTGCAAACGCTATCGGGCGTACGCCCAGCAGGTCGGGCTGCTGAAGACGCTCGAAGAAAAACGTAAGGCCATCCCGGCCGTCGACCGGCTCGTCGGCGCCGTGAATGTCTGGAACTGGGACACTGACAGCGTGGAACTCTGCTGCGAGATGCAGTCGTTGGGCATCGACAAAATCCTCTACAGCGGCGGCGGCAGTCCGGAAAAACTCCGTGCGATGAACGAGTTGGGCGTGTTGACCAGCCGTTACGACATCTATCAAGACGCCATGAACCCGGCCAACTTCCCGAAGCTGTGTGGGGTTAGCAGCGGTTGGACCTCGGAGGCCTGGGCCAACGACGACCTGATGATCGACAGCGAAGGCCAATGGGTTCGTGGTTGGCGAGTCGAGGGAAAAGACGGTGAGTGGTATCCGTGCGGCGTATTGTGCGATCGTCAGGCGGTCGAATATGCCAAGCGTCGCGTGCCTAAGGAATTGGAGACCAAGCCGTACCTCGGCCGATTCATCGACACCACGACCGCCTCGCCCTGGCGGGAGTGCTACCATGCGGACCACCCGATGACGCGATCTGAAAGCCGCCACTGGAAGATGGAACTGCTGCGTTACATGAGCGAGGGTTGTGGGCTGGTCACCGGCAGCGAGACGGGCCACGAAGCGGCCGTGCCGTATGTGCACTTTTTCGAGGGCATGATGAGCTTGGGGCCCTACCGCGTGCCCGACTCGGGCCGCAAGATGATCGTACTTTGGGACGAAGTGCCCGAGCGGGTGGCCAAATTCCAGACGGGCCACTACTATCGGCTGCCGCTTTGGGAATTGGTCTACCACGACTGCATGGTGTCGTACTGGTACTGGGGCGATTTCAATAACAAGCTGCCCAGCCTTTGGGATCGCCGCGACCTGATAAACGCGCTGTACGGCACGCCGCCGATGTTCATGTTCACCCGACAGTTTTGGAAGGAAAACCGCGACCGGTTCGTCAAGAGCTACCAGACGGCTGCTTCTGTCGCTCGGGCAACCGGCTACGTGGAAATGCTCTCGCACCGCTGGCTGACCGACGACCACCAGGTGCAGGAGAGCCAGTTTGCCGACGGGGTGACGGTGACCGTAAACTTCGGCGAGCAGCCCTACAAGCTACCCGACGGCACGGAACTCGCTCCGATGTCGCACCGGGTGGAAGGGATGTAGACCGCGAGGCAACAGACAGTCGAGTCCCAACGGGGCGGCCGGTATGCCCAACCTGTCGCCCCGTTGGGGCTTGGAAACGGAATTCCTGGAACGTCCCAGGGGCTTACGCCCCTGGCTATTGCCGGACGTCCCCTTGGGACTCAAGAAAACCGCGTTGTGTGTCACTGGATGCTTGCTAGTCAGTGCTGGCCACGGGCAGGCAGTTTATGTCATTTGTCGGCCACCTGAGAAGGGAGTCGAGATACGCGGCAAAGGACGTTCGGTACCTCAGTGTGTGTGGGCCAGTCTGCGCCCAATGTGCAGTAGCAAGTACACTATGCAGGAAAGAAAAGCGATAGCATAGAGATCGATACAGAAGTGCAGCAGTACCAACTCAAAGAGGAACTTTGGATTGCCGATTGTGCCCTGCAATATGGCCAAGCCAGAAAACGATACAATTGGTACTATGGCATAGAATATGACAATTCGCTTGGGAACCCCGAGAAAGTCTTGGAACAATCCCACTGCTCCCATTACCAGCACTCCACCGAGGCACTGGACAAACGGAAACGGTAGTAACCCGAAGAATTCTCCGAGCCACAAACCCGCGAAGCCGGCGATCAAGACAGGCATGGTACGATCGCCGTGCAAGTCTCGTAGCCAGATGTTACACCACAACCCGATGATGGCTACCAGCCATGCGCTGGGGAGAAGCCACAGGTGAAACCGTCTCTTGCCAGCATTCGATTTACTGCAATTGGTGCCTGAAAGCGACTCGGTAGACATGAATCACCTCGTGGCGAGAAATAGAAAAGACGTAGGCTGGGTTGAGACTCAGCCTACGTCCTCCTGTTTTCATGTCAACCCGTGTACGGGTGTTTCCACGGCGAGCGATATTCCCGTTTCAACAGGCCGGCGGCGGCCGGGTTGTCGGCGATTTGCTCGGTGGTACTGTCCCAGCGGACGGTCGACTCCGTTTCGTAGGCAATCATCGCCAACTGTACGGTTGCCGTGCTTTGGTAGCCGTCCTGCATCGTACACATCGGTTGTTGTCGCGTGCGGACTGCCTTGAGGAAGTTGGCCATGTGCAGCGTACCCAGGTCAGTATTCACCGGATGTTCTTGCTTTTCGCCCTTTTTGCCACGAGGAATGAATACCCATCGCTGGTCGGTGGCGAACACCGTGCCCTTGTCGCCGTAGAAGAAGATTCCGTTGTTTACCTCGGGCGCATACTCTTGGGCGCCCCAGAGGCGATGTCGCCAGACGACCGGGATCTGGTCGAAATCGAACTGGATGTTGAGCGTGTCGGGCGTGGTGATCTTGTCCTTCAGGTAGTAGATCCCTCCGGCGCCGGTGATCTTTTTGGGCGTTGAAAGTCCGAGCATCATTCGCGTGGCATCGATCAGGTGAATGCCCCAGTCGACCAGATGTCCATGGCCGCTGGTTTTTTCCAGTCGCCAGTTGAGGTGACCCACCTGAGGGCTGTAGGGGATTTTTGGGCCCGGGCCGCACCAGAGGTCCCAGTCGAGCGAGGCCGGCGGATCCTGGGGTGTGGGATCTTTGGTGCCGGCACGGAAGTGGATCTGGACGTCGACTTGCACAAGCTGACCGATGCCGCCGGATTGGATGAACGTGGCCGCTTGCTTCAGGGCCTCGCTCTGCCGCCGTTGGAAACCAATCTGCACGATCTGGTCCGACTTCTCCACGGCGTCGACCATCGCCCGGCCTTCGCGAACGTCGTAGGCCACGGGCTTTTCGCAGTAGATGTCCAGGCCGCGATCCAGCGCGGCGATCAGTTGCAATGCGTGCCACTGCGGCGGCGTGCCGATAATCACCGCCTCCAGCGGCTTGCTGTCGAGTAGTTCTTCGTAAAGCTTGAAGGTCTTGGGTCGGGTGCCCTGGAGTTTTTCGAGTTCATCGGCTGCGGCGTTGAGGTGGTCGCTGTCGATGTCGCAGATGGCCACGATTTCGACGCCGCCGACTTTCAGAGCGGCCTTGGCGTCGACCATACCGTACCAGCCCACGCCGATGACGCCCATCTTCAGCGTGTCGCCCTCGGCGGCCTGCGACAACCGGGCACCCAGCGCCACGGCACCGGCCGCTGCGGCGGTAGTGCCCAAAAACTCGCGACGACTGCTTTTCGACATGATGTTTTCTCCTCGGCCCAGCCGGGCGCATTCATTTGCGGAAGTGGACGAATCGCCAACGCTTCACGAAGCACTATTATGCCGCACCGCCGGGCAACAGGGCAAGTTTTTGGCGAAAAACCAACGGCTAGAACCCCGGCCCGCGGCGCATCGCGGCTGCCTGGTCGAGCAGTTGGTTGGCTAGACGTTCGAGAATGTCGGCCGTGGCCGCCTGGTCGCAGTAGACCTCGGCGTAGACTGGGCGGTTGTCGGCCGTATAGTCGACCGAGAAACGGCCGAGTTGGTGAATTACGCACTCGGTGGTGCCGGTTCGGGTCATTGTGTGGGCGCCTCCATGCCAAGGTCGACCGGTGGCCGCCTCCATCCTTGCGCCAGCAAGCGGGTCGACCGTGGCCGTTGTGGCACGTCGGCCCATGTTTGACGCCGTCCTCCGTACCTGCTCGACGGCCACGCTGCTGACGTCGTCCGGGGCATAGCGCCGCCGGTTCTTGCGCTCGTGGCCCGCTAACTCGCCTTCCAGGCGGTCGCGGTCGTCGAGATGCAGGATGGCGAAGTGCAACGTCCTTAGGCATCGCACCATATTCGATCGGGTCTGGCCGTTGCGTTCGTTGCGGATCGGCGGCCACGTTTGCAGCCCTTCGGCCAGTTGCTCCGAGGGCAAGTCCTCGCTGCCGAAGCCGGCCAAATGCTCGGGCGTACACTTCAAGGGCCCACAGCCGGCAGCCAGCTTGTCGCAGAGTAGCTGGCGAAGCCGTCGCCGATTGGCGCCCACTTCGGCCAACGTGGGCTGAAGACAACCGGCGTCGGTTAGCAGATCGAGGAAGGTCAGCAGCGCCCGGGCGCGTTTCGGCTGGGGGACGTCCAATTGAGCGAGCGTCTCGACGGAATACTCTCGCCCCCCATACTCTGGGCCCGCGTGCGGCTTGAGCAACACGTCGAGAAACAGCCGCAACACGGTGGCCGGGGAGGCCGTCGGTAGTTTTCTCGTACGCGTCATGGAAGTTCGGTCCGTGAATTAGGGCGGACAGGGCCGAAAATTCGACCCCGTCCTTGGCCCTATTTTTCCGTGCGGCACGCGCGGGGCGCACCACAGCCAACCCTATGGCTTCCACTATACACACAAGTACGTACGATCACAACCCCAATAACCGCTAGTATCCGCCACGTTTCTTCGGGGATCTTGAGGGCTGTTGAGAATACTACCACTTGTGCGAGGCGGCGAACTTCCGGGCTACACGCCTTTACGTACGACTATCTACTGCTGACGTGCGCACGTAGTCGAACGTAATTGGTATTGGTCGGATAGGGCCGTTTTGGTACGATCGCGGGCCGTGAAAGGAACCCTGTTCATGCACCATGGAAGGAGAACGACGATGCCCGTACACGTGTCCGAATCCCGGCTGCCGGTCGCTGCTGTCCTTGACGTGTCGCGCGAAACGCTCGCGATGGGCCCGATCTGTGATGACTCGACCTGTGATGACTCGGCTGGTCGGCCCTCGTCGGGCCAAGCCAAGCCGTTCGGCGTAGCCCAAGATGATTGGCCTCAGGGTGATTTGGCCGAAGGTCCCGACTCGGCTGCACTGGTTGAATTGGCTCAGTCGCTGCTTGTCCCGAAGCGGCTTTGCCTGGGCGTGAAGTCCGACGAAGCGGTCACGCTCCGTTTCGAGGCCCTGGTGGCCGTGCCCCGCGATGGGCGCGACCCGACTGAGACCGTTTTGGTGCCTTGCCCGATTACGATGACCGTCAGTCCCACGGAGTTGAAAACGAACCGCTTGCGGCTGGTCTTCGAGGCCCCGCGATGCGTGGAGATCCAGCGGCCGCGGAAGAGTGCGTGACGGGGGAGGGCGGTTTCGATTCCTGGCTTCAGCCGTTGGGGTGTGGCTGTTACTGCGGTGCGCTCGTGAAATACCCCAATGGGGTGTTGCCCGCGATGTAAAAAATATCGTTTGCGTTTTTGGCAGGGAGTACTTACTATCAGGGGTACCGGCACTTGTTCCGGAAGGCGATACCGAGGATTCGGGCTGTAGGCCGCCCAAGACATGCAAGGACGTTGGAGGAAGCGGCGTGCGATCGACGCCGCATGTAATCCAGTTCACCGCGACGCGAGGGAGGTTTCCGATGCGAATCTTTGCGATGGCGTTCTGGGCGGTGGCCGTTTCTCTGCCGGCTTCCACGGCAATGGCCCAATGGTCTGACGACTTCGAGCCTAGTCCGGGCTCGCAACAGACGTGGATGTTTATTGGTGTCAATGGTGTCGGTGGGGCGGCGAGTATTACGGCGGATGTCGATGATCCGGTGAGCGGAGGAATCGGCAACGGAAGCGAGCGTTTGCAGTTGGCTGGGGACGACGTTGTCGCCCAAGGTGGCGCGGCTATCGTGGCGGGCGTTGCTGGTGGAAGTCTCGCCAACGGTGTCTTTGGTGCCCTCGTAGCCGCCGATGGCGAACACGGTGGCGATTCGGACGTAGGTGTTCTTGTCCGAGGTGACATCGATACGTTGTCGGGCTACGTCCTAACGCTTGATTATGATACCGGAGCCTTCGATCTCAGTTCGGTTGCAGGAGGGGATGCTGACAAAATCACCGGTCTCACGTTGACCGGTTCATGGAGCGCGTCGGAAGACTATTATCTTCAGTTGGCGTTTAGCGGATCAAACCTGACAGGGAAGGTTTACGACGAAGTGGGTGGAAATCTGCTCGGCGAACTGAACGCCACCGATACCACTTACACGGACGGTGCTTGTGCGGTGATTGCCAAGGTTAACGACGATGGGGAATACGCAGCCGCCTTGTTCGACGACGTCTCGGCCGTGCCCGAGCCGAGCAGCCTTGCACTCTTGGCACTAGGGGCCGTGGCGTTTGTCCTTTATCGCTGTCGTCGCCGATAGGGCAGCAACGCTCAGTGCGTGGGTCGCCACTGGCTGACAAGCAGCCAGTGGCACCCGATCTGTGCGGGGAGCGACCAGCGGTCGCGGCTTTTTCGGTACGAATGACTACGAAGATAGCCCCCCAACTTCTCGTCTCTCGCCCCAACCTCTAGCCTCCATTGTCATTCCCGTCCTTCCGCCACCATCGGGTTGCGAAGTACGCCCAGGCTTTCGATTTCTACTTCCACCACGTCGCCGTCTTTCAGCAGCACGGGTGGTTTGCGGGCAAAGCCGACACCGGGCGGGGTGCCGGTGAAAATCAGGTCGCCGGGGGCCAGTGTGCAGATTTCCGAAACGTAGGCCACCAGCGTTTCGACCGAGAAGATCAACTGCTCGGTCGACGAGTCCTGCATCGTTTGGCCGTTTAAGCGAAGCTGAATCTTCAGTCGGCCGGGCTCGGGGATTTCGTCGGCGGTGACCAGCGCCGGGCCAATGGGCGCAAACGTGTCGAACGATTTGCCGAGTTGCCATTGACCGCCCGGCTTGTTCATCTGCCAGTCGCGAGCCGAAACGTCTAGTCCACAACAGTAGCCGGCAATGTGCTCCCGCGCACGGCTTTCGGCAATGTGGCGCCCACCACGGCCGATGACCACCACCAACTCGGCCTCGTAGTCGACCGCTTCGGAAGCCTTGGGTAGCACCACTGGTTGACCGGCTGCCAGAACGGCCGAGGGGAACTTGCTGAACACACATGGTTCGGTTGGCGGTTCGAGGCCGCTTTCTCGGGCGTGGTCGGCGTAGTTCAGACCGATGCAGATAATCTTCTGGGGGCTGGGAATAACGGGCGGCAGCTCCACGTTCGCCGCGTCGGCGTTTGTCTTATCAAGCGGCGAACCCTTGGCCGCGGCCGCTTCGGCTTGGGCCAGCAGTGCGGGACCGCCTGCGAGCAGGGCCTTGATGCACGAGGGCACCGCGGGGTCGGCCTGGTTGAGGTCAACGTAGTGGTCGTCGTGTAAGGCGGCCACGCGGGGGCCATGGTCGGTTTGGTAGGTTACTAGTTTCATGAGTTGGGAGTAAGGAGTTGGGGGGGGCGGGCCACGCAAGCGTGGGTAAGGTATCCAATTGACCGTTTGGGATTTGACACGGCACGAAAAGTCCCCAACGTAATGGATCGTCGGGCGTGGTACAAGCAGTGCGGCCGAATGATGGGGTTGTATCGGTAATCCGTTTTGAGTGGCCCAACCGGGATGTGGCACGACCGGTTCCATCGGCATCTTGGGGGATTTTGCGATGGGGTTCTGCCGCCGCAGGGTGGAGAAGCGACCCGGCCGCTTTGACGCAACTTGGTGTGTAACCTAGTTTTTCCGTAGAAGTTGGCTTCGTTGCGGAAAGCCGATCGTTAGCTTGGCCCAGGCAGGCCACGGCTGCGCCCTTGGAAGTAGGGCTCTTGAAGAACAGCACTTAAGTGGAATTGCCCCATCGATGGAACATACTACTGGCCCGCAAAATCCCGATATCTTTCCCACGCCCAACGTCGACGTTGGCCCGGCTGAGCGTCCGCGCTCAGCCGATCAATGGATGAACGACCTCTCGGCATTGCTCGATGAGTTGGAAGCGGTCAGCGGCGCCGGCATGGCGCTGCCGCCGGTGTTTAGCGAACGGGTCGACAATCAGTTGATCCAAGTACGTCTGGGGGTGGCGGCCAGTCTGTTCGCCGCGTTACAGTGTCGGCATGCAGCCACGGCCGGGCATGCGTTGCGTGTGGCGCTACGGTGTTCGGCTTGGGCGGCGCACATGGGCATGGACGGCGACCAGCGCGACGTCATCGAGGTTGCGGCATTGCTTCACGATATCGGCATGATCGGTGTGCCGGACGATATCCTCGTGAAGCCCGGCGTACTCGACGGCGACGAGGCGGTGGTGATCGCCCGTTCGCGACAGATGAGTCTGGAGATTCTCCGGCAAAGTTGTTCGTCGGAGGCCATACTCGATATCGTCGAGCACGTACCGGCTTGGTACGACTTCAGCCGCGAGGGGTTTCGGATGGCAGGCGACGACATTCCGCGCGGGGCGCGGATGATCGCCATCGTCGAGGCCTTCGATGCGATGACCACCGACCACGTGTTCCGGCCGGCCATGTCGGAGGAACGAGCGCTGACTGAGCTGTTCGATTGTGCCGGCACGCAGTTCGACCCGGAATTAGTGCAGCGTTTTGCCGAATTTCTGCACGCCGACCAGGCGGCCATCCGCGAGGAGGTTGCCCGGCGATGGCTGCGTTCGTTGGATCCCGCGGTCGTCAACTCGCATTGGCAATTGAATCACACGCCGCCGAGCACGTCGCAACCGGAAAGCGACGCGTTGTTTCAGGCCAAGTTGCTCGACAATATGTACGATGCCGTGGTGTTCATCGACGCCTTGGGTAAGGTGACTCTCTGGAACCACGGTGCCGAGCGACTCACGGGCATCTCCGGCAGCAGCGTGGCACGGCGACAGTGGTCGCCCACCTTGTTGAATATGTGCGATGAGAAGGGCAATCAGATACCGGAAGAAGACTGCCCGGGGACCAACGCCGTGCGCTCGGGTGTGCAGTCGTTGCGGCGGCTGACGATTTGGGGTCGCTCGGGTCGTCCCGTGACGGTCGATACGCACGCTATTCCCGTCACTGCTCCCAACGGCGACATGTTGGGGGCGATTTTGCTGTTCCACGACGCGTCGTCGGAAACCTCGCTGGAGCAGCGCTGTTTGAGCCTTCACGAAAAGGCCACGCGCGATCCGCTGACGCAGGTGGCCAACCGTGCGGAGTTCGATCGGGTACACGAAATGTTCGTCAATGCCCATCAAAGTCAGCAGGTTTCTTGTAGCTTGATTATTTGCGACTTGGACCGATTCAAATTGGTGAACGACACCTACGGACACCAGGCGGGCGACGATGTGATCAAAAGTCTGGCGTCGTTGCTGAAGAGTGCTTGTCGGCCGGGTGATCTGGTGGCACGCTACGGTGGCGAGGAATTCGTTTTGCTCTGTGCCGACTGCGACAACGCCACGGCCACTCGCCGCGCCGAACAGGTGCGAATGAAGCTCAGCCAAACACTCCAGCCGCGGATGGAAGGACGCCCGGCGACGGCCAGCTTCGGCGTTACCGAGATTCAGCCGGGCGACACGCCCGAGACCATGCTGCGCCGGGCCGATCGGGCCTTGTTGATGGCCAAAGACCGGGGCCGCAATATTGTGGTTCAACTGGGCAGCGGTAGCGGCGACGACGAGCGCGAACAGAGCAAAAAGTTCTGGAATCGCAAGTCGCGAGATTCGGACGTGGCGATCAAGAAGACGCTGGTTACTCCCGTTCCTATTAAAATTGCAGTCGAGAAACTTCGCGGCTTCGTGGCCGACCATGAGGCGCGGATTGTGGAAATCGACGGCAACGAGGTGCGGTTGGAGATTGACGACCGGTCGCGAAGCCGGTTTCGCCGCTTGGCCGACCGTCCGGTCTGCTTTAGCGTGAGCCTGCGTTTTGAAGAAGAGTGGTGTCAGCGGGGTGATACAGAGAAAAGCGGTCGCGGTATCTCACGCACGAAAATTCATGTTGTAATTGCACCGCGGAAAAACCGCGATCGTCGCCAGGAGAATCTGGCGGAACGTGCCCGCGAAGTCCTAGTCAGTTTTCGCTCCTACCTGATGGCGACCGAGGAAAGTGACGATTCATCGAAGAGTACCCTCCGCAAGGCCAAACGAATTCTCGCGCCGTGGCTCGCCAGGTGATATTGTTCAAACTGAAAACGATTCTGACGGTCGCAGCCGCAGATGGACGCAGATAGCCGCAGATAGAAGGGGGTTCTGGTATCGAATCGGATTATCGGGAGCGCTAGGCTTTTCGGAGCGTTGACTTCACCGCGTGATCCGCTAGATGCTCACCGTTTCCAAGCCCTTTCTTTATCTGCGCGTATCTGTGTTCATCTGCGGCCACCTTCTGTTTTCAGTTTGAGTTATTATTTCGACGGTTTGGTTCTTAGGCAGCCATCCATGTCCGTTGTTTTTTGACGGGATAACAGGATCGACAGGATGATGTGGTGTGCTGCTTCGTTGCTCCAGTTCATCTTGGTATTCAGTCAAGAAACAATCTCTTGTGAACGGTTACGGTTTTAGAGAGCAATCGAACTGTCGAAGAACGGGACCGGTTTAAAAGTCTTCGAATACCACGAAGCGGTAACGCCATGGCTCGGATTGGAATGACCCTCACGGGAATCGAGCGCAGTTTGTTGAACTCGCTCGAAACGGCCAACGCACAGATTACGTTGGCTAACTTGCGAAAATCGACGGGCCATATGATCAATTCGGCCGCCGACGATCCGACGTCGTTTATTCGATTGGCTGGTCTCCAAAGCCAGTTGTCCACGGTGCAGGCGACGATGGACAACGTGACGGCGGCCGAAACGATGGTCTCCGGGGCCCAAAGTGCCATCGGGCAAATCGTCAGCCAACTGGAAGCGATCCGCACCGAACTGGAAACGGACGTCGGCGGAGGCCTCACGCCTTCGCAGCGTTCGGAGTCGCAGGCCAAGGTCGACGCGGCCATCCAACAGATCAACACCTTGGCCGCCACGCGAGTGGAAGGCCGTGTTCTGCTCGACGGCTCGGCCGATTACCAGGTTTCGGGACGCAAAACCGACGAGATCGCCCAACTGATGATCTTCTCGGCCGATGGGCTGGGGCTGAAAGTGGGAACCGAGGTGGCCGAACTTAGCTACACCGGGACCGATCGCTATGTGTCGGAGGATGCCACGTTTACCGTGGCCGGCTATGCGGGCACGAGCACCGACATCAGCGTTACCCCCGACGACACGCTCGAAGACGTCGCCCAACAGATCAACCTCCAGTCGGACGACACGGGCGTGCTGGCCACCGTGGACGACAACACGCTGACGCTTTCGTTTGTCGACGCCGACGCTTCGGGAACGCTTGTGGTTGATGTCACTGCCGGAACCTTCGATGTCGAGGGTACGGGCAAGTATACACGGGGCAGTTACGGAGCCAATCCATCGTTCGACGGCACTGTGGTAAAAGCGGCCACCCAAGCCGAACTGGTTTACACCGGCAACAGCAGCGATCAGACGACCGATGCAGCTACGTTCACGTTGACAGGCAACGGCGTGAGCCTCAATTTCGACGTTGAGGCGGGCGACAACCTCAGCGATATCGCGGCCACGGTGAACGCCAACAGCCATGAGACGGGCATCGTTGCGGAAGTCGATACGGGCAGCCATACGTTGACCGTGCGTAGTGTCGACTACGGCAGCGATGCCGGTATAGAGATTGCCGTCAGCGCCGGAACATTTCATGTCGACGGCGGAAACAACGACGGAACCGCCAACGGCACCAACGCCGTGGTGCGTATGGAAGGCCAGACCTACTACGGCGACACGGTGGCCCAATCGGCCGAACTGCGGCATCGCGAAAAAGGTGCTACGCTGGCCAGTGCGTCGACCGTCGAAATCACCGGCCACCTGGGAACCCAATCCTTTGGCTTCCTCGATACCGACACCCTGGCCGACGTGGCCGCCGCCATCGTGGCCGAGGCCGATACCACGGGGGTCACAGCGTATGTCGACGGCAACGACCTCGTACTGGTCAGCACGGATCGCGGTGCCAACGCCGAGATCAGCATTAATGTAACGGCAGGCACCTTCGATACCGTAAGCGGTGAAACCACAGCCAACGGCACCGACGCCACCGCGGGCAACGCCCAGATCGACGGCAACAAGATTTCGGTTGCCAAAAATGGCCTGAAGTTCGACGCGACGTTTGCCGCCGGTTTCGAGGGCGACTTCGGGCCGGTGTCGGTCGAGGGTGGTGGGTTGGACTTCGTGCTGACGACCGACGTCGGTCGTACGGCCACGTTGGCCATTTCAGGGCTTCGGGCCGATAACCTCGGCGGCATCAGTGGCAAGGTCACCGACTTGCTCACCGGGGGCTCCCTGGCCATGTCGAGCAGTCCGGCGACGACGTCGCAAGCGATCCGAGTAATCGATGAGGCCCTCGGCCAACTGTCCATCGTAGAGGGCACCGTCGACGGGTTTATGAATGCGGCCATTACCTCGGCCTCCGGTTTGCTGGCCGACATGGAAGAAGACCTCGGCGAAGCCGTCGACGGCATCGACTTGGTCAACGACACCGAGCAGAACATGATCATCGCCTACTACCAGGACTTGGGCTCGAACAGTATCGCTGGATTGGAAATCCTTCGCCAGCAACGTTACGGTATCGTGGCCATGATCCAAAATATCGCCGGGTTGTCCTGATACGTCATACCTCTCGGCTCTTGCTTCGGATGGTCGTTGTCTTGGGCTCTCGGGTGCCATGGGCAGTTTGCCTGTCCTTGCTTCAGTAGCGGCGAGCAAGCCGCCGCCGGCACCCAACTCGCCAGTCGAAGGCTGGCCGTTGCCCGTATCCCGTTTCTTGGCGGATGCCCCCCGTAAGATCTGCCTGCGGGTTGCCACGTCTCTCGCGAGGCGTCGGTGTTATTGTGTTACCCCCTGTGTGTATTCGTTCTCCATATTGCCTTCTCCCGAGAACGGCCTATTATAATAACAGCCTTGCTTGTGAAAAATCTCACGCCAGTTGCCTTGAAGGCAGAGAGGTTGTCCACGGTGATTGGGCTGCAGGCGAAGATACGACCTTTTTCCCAACATGAAGATGAGAATGGAGACCAAAATGGCTTACGAACTTCCTACGCTTCCCTACGCTTACGACGCTTTGGAGCCGTACATCGACGCCCGAACGATGGAAATCCATTACACGAAGCACCATGCGGGCTATGTGGCCAAGCTGAACGCGGCCGTCGAGGGGCACGACTTGGGCAATCCGTTGATCGAAGACTTGGTTGCGGCTATCCACACGTTGCCTGAAGACATACAGACCGCTGTACGGAACAACGGTGGAGGGCATGCCAACCACTCGCTGTTCTGGACCGTGATGTCCAGCAACGGGGGTGGGCAACCCAAGGGAGAGCTCGCCAAGGCAATCGATGGCCAACTGAAGGGTTTCGACGCATTTGCCGAATCCTTCAACGCGGCCGCCGTGGGGCGTTTTGGCAGCGGTTGGGCCTGGTTATCGGTCAATCCCGACCGAAAGCTGGTCGTAGAATCGACCCCCAATCAGGATAGCCCGTTGATGAACGGCAACACACCCATTCTTGGGCTTGATGTCTGGGAGCATGCGTACTACCTTAAATATCAGAACCGCCGGCCGGATTATGTCAAAGCGTTTTGGAACGTGATCGACTGGGACGTGGTGGCCGATCGGTATAAGACGGCGCTGCAGCAAACCGCCGAGGTTCGAGCGACGTAGAGGACAGAGAGGTTCGAGGCTAGAGACTAGAGGCTTGGCCGCTTCAGCAGCCATGTCCGGCTGTCTGAACAGGCGAGGCTCTCCCCCCCCAGGGCCGAGAATCGCCCGAGCGTTCGAGCTTTTTTCAGGTTATGATTTAATCAAAGGGACGAGCATTCTTTCGCCTCGTTCCGATAAGTAAAATGGTTTCGCGTTCCGGCGGCGCTTGTTGTGGCCGTCGGTGGGCGGCGGTGTGATCCCCGAGTTCTCCTTGGTCGGAGGTCTTGCTGCCGCCTCTTTTATGCGCCCAGGTCGCGGCCGACGTGCGGAACGGTTGGCAGCCAGACGGGTCGAAGCTTCGGGATTTGTGTTGTCCCGGCACGTGGTTTAAGCTGGCGTTACTGGCGAACCAACGCCCATTGCCTGTCTTGGCCTCACACGTACCCACCTGGAGATCGATCATGGCGCGCATCTGTTTGTCGGCAATGGCGAGTTGTCTGGCGATGATTCTCGGGCTGGCCGTAGTAGGCACCGCCAGCGCAGCCAAAGCACCCGACGCCAAGTCGCTCAATGTGGTGTTGATCTATGCCGACGATCTCGGCTACGGCGACCTGAGTTGTTACGGCGGCGATATTCCCACGCCACATATCGATTCGATCGCTCGCGATGGCGTGCGTTTTACGAACTGGTATGTTACCGCGCCGGCATGCACTCCGAGCCGCTATTCGCTGTTGACCGGCCGGATGCCGATTCGGTCTCTGGGGGGCTTAGATCGTGTGTTGATGCCGACAAACCCCAACGACCAAGACCACGGGCTGCGGCCGGACGAACCGACTGTGGCTGCCCTGTTGAAACGTGCGGGCTATCGAACGGCCATCATCGGAAAATGGCACCTCGGCGGTCACGGCAACGTCGAGCAATTTCCCACGCGGCGCGGCTTCGACTACTTCTACGGTTTTACGGCCGGATGCATCGATTACTTCGATCTGAAGTACGGGCATATGTCCGATTGGTTCCGCAACGAGAAACAGCTTGCCGAAACCGGTTACAGCACCGATCTGATGACTGCCGACGCTGTTCGGCTCCTCAAGCAACAGGCGGCCGACAAGCCGTTTTTTCTCTACCTACCCTACAATGCGCCACACTACGGCAAGGGATGGGATGACGAAAAAAAGCAGTTTAAGAACATCCTCCAGGCCAAGCCCGAGGATCTCAAAGCGTTCGATCAGATGGCCGACGAGAACCGCCGCGTTTACAGTGCCATGGTCAAGGCCCTGGACGACGGGGTAGGGGCCGTGTTACAGGCGATTGACAACGCGAAGCTCCAACGTAACACGCTGGTGGTGTTCATTTCCGACAATGGAGCCGACCCTCGCCATGGAGGCGACAACGGCTCGTTGCGAGGCCAGAAGGGTACGCTCTTCGAAGGCGGTATTCGTGTGCCGTGTGTCATGCGGTGGCCCGGCTACATTCGGCCGGATACAACCGTCGATGAGCCGTGTTCGACGCTCGACATGCTTCCCACCTTATGTGGGCTGTCCGGAGTGGACACGGCCGGGTTGACTCTCGACGGCACGGACCTAGGCAGCCTGCTCTGTGGGAAGGTGGACGCGGTGCCCGAACGCCATTTCTTCTGGACGTACGGCAACACTCACGCCGTTCGGGGCGGGCCATGGAAGCTGTTCAGTCGGCGATCGGGCAAGCCCATGCTTTTCCACCTGGGGAAAGATCCGAACGAGAAGACCGATCTCGCTGCCGAACATCCCGACAAAGTGGCCGAGCTGCAAGCCGCCTACAAGGCGATGTGCGAAACGGTCGGGCGATAGGGCTTTGTCAATCTTAAAACGACGGGTTGGGTGCCATTGGCTGCTTGTCAGCCAATGCCGAACACGGGCATGCAGGCTGCTCGTGGCACCCGAAAATTCAGGTTTTACGAAATACCAGAATCGTTCGGCGTCGGATTTTCTGGGTTCTCAGGGGGCTCTGGTTGACCGAAATTGCCTATCTTTAGTGCGTGTCTCATTTCGGGCGATTCTGCCATTGACCCACCGGGTGAGGTGTCTATAATCCGCCCACGCTTTCTTGCCGGGATCGCGGTGCTGGAAGCCTTGCTACAGATCGCCTTGTGTGAAATTGCCCGGTTTTGAGAAACTATAGTAAGGATTCCGGTTGTAGCGATCGATTAAGAAAGCTAGACGTGTGAGCGCTAGGCTAGTCCCGGGTCTATTGATCGAGGCGCCAGGCGAGTGTATCACGCGTCGGCCCAATGAACGACGGTCGATCCCTGTGCGGGGCAAGTGCCTATGTGGGGGAGAAAACGCCGTCTGGCGATCGGCACGGAAGTCGATGGCACAAGACTTGTCTAATTGTCCGCTTCTGGAAGGACACCGAAGCATGCGAAGGAACGTTGCACGGTATACCTTGGTGGGACTCGTGATGCTCAGCTTGTCGGGCTGTTACAGTGCCGGCAAGTGGACGATGCCCAATCTGGCGTTCTGGAAGAAGAACCCACCAACCGATATCAGCACGTCGCCAGGAGCGACGACGTTGCCATCTCAGTTGGCGGCAACGCCCGTTTCGACCACACCGCCGACGGTCAGCTACCCAAGCACGGCACCCGGCTACGATGTCACGGCGGGCCAACCACAGCCGTATACGGCGACTCCACCTGCGGCCACCGGTTACGGTCCGGCGCCAACCGGAACCAATCCCTATGGTGCAGCGCAGCCGTATGCCGCAACAACTCAGAACCCTTATGACGCGGCACCTCCGACGGCGGCCGTTTCTACGAATCCCTATGCAGCTCAGGCGGCACCCTATCAAACCGCTAATCCCTATGCGGCTGGCGCGGCGGCACCGTATGGCCAAGCAGGCGGTGGCTACACGCCCAGTCCTAGCGCCGGGCCTTATGGCGCCACGGCCGCGACGGGCGGCGACTCCTACGGCAATCCAGTGCGACCGACGTCACCCGCGGGGGCGACGGATAATCGGTATGGGGCTCCCGCCACCGCCGGGCCGCAGTACAGCACGGCCGATGGACGATATGGAGCCAGCGGCGACCGCTACGACACGGGTGCCGACCGCTACAACACGGGTACCGATCGCTATGGCGCCGATACCAGTGACCGTTACAGCACGGGCGGGGATCGCTATAGTACGGGACAGCCGTACGACACCAATTCGTCGACCGGCTACGGGGCTACCAATGGCAACGGTGTTACGCCTGCGGCATATGGGACCGGCGCTGTTCCGGCAACGCAAAACCCGGCGGGCAATGGCGCGAATCCGGCCTACAATCCGGCCGCAACCGGTTATCCGGCTGCCAATACCAACAACAGCTATGTGCCTGGTCAAACCGGCTACAATCCAGCGGGAACGCCTTCTTATCAGACGCCCAACGGCGGCTATGGGGCGGCGGCTAACAGTGTCGGCAATCCTCCGGCGTACCGGCCCGGCAGCACAAGTTCTTATCAGCCGGCTGCCAACACGGCACCCAATACGGGAACGCCGACCACGGGTTATCCGACGCAGGGCTATTCGAATCCGCCGGTCAACTACGGCGGTGCCGCCACTTCGGGCGTGAACACGTCCTTTTAGGGGCGACCGACAAGCAGCTTCTCCGGTGCCCCAAGCTTCGGCTTGGGAATCAGAGTAAAAAAATAAAACGGCCGGCGACCTCGAATGGTCGCCGGCCGTTTTCTCGTGGGCAATGATGTAAGGGGCTATGCCGTCTTGCGGCGACGCCAAGCCACAAAAGCTGCGCTCGACAGGCCCAGGAGGCTTAGCAGCATGGTAGACGGCTCGGGAACCGGCACTGTCAGCGGCGTGTAGGTGCCGTCGGCCAGACCGGCGATGGCATCGGCCGAGAGGGCGTCGGTCCAAAGAGCCACGTCATCGAGGCTCCCCTGCCAACGCTCGGCATATTTGTCGCCGCCCATGTAAAACGGCTGTGAGGCCAAGTCGCTGGCGATCGCGTGGGTGGCCTCTCCGGAGGCCGGTACGCTTCCATTGCGGTAGTAGGTGAGGGTCGAACCACTTTTTACGACGGCATGATGTACCCAAACGTTCTGCGGAATGTTGTCGTAGTCGACGTGGTTCACGTTACTCCCACTTGACAGATACTCGAACTTGTCGGCCGTGAATTTCACCCATTGACTGCCTGTTTGGCTATCGGCCTGATATCGGTTTCCTAAGGCAACATCCGAGTTGGCCACTTGAACCTGGTATGTCCAGAACGCCCAGGTGAAGTCGTCGGTGTCTTTGGCCAGCGCGGGAATGAAACCGGCGTCGACCCAGTCGTCGTTGCCGTCGAACGCGAGGACTTGGCCGCGGGTGGCATCGGTGGTCCAGGTGGGACCGGCGGCTTCGCTGGCCGCGTCGCCGGTGCCCTGCATCAAGACCCCCTCCGTGCCACCGCTGGCTAGGTTGGTTGCCCGAGTCCCAGAAGTCTCGTCCAAAGGCCAGCAGCCGATCAAGTCGGCCCGGACATGGCCGGCCAGGGCCACTGAGATTAATGCCGCAATTGCCAGTGTGGTTGTTTGGAGTCTGCCCACCGCTCTATCCCTTTCGATCCTCTGGGGGTAACGCGTAGTTGGATTTTTTGTGGAATTCAGCGCCGAAGGCACTGCAATTCATGTTAGTCGGTTTTGAGCGAGGAGCAAGGGATTGGTTGTCTGAACCCAAAAGGTGGGGGGCGGCGTCGCTGGGGCCAGATGTCAGCTCGAGGGACCGCACAGTAGGCAACGTGCGATCTGTTCGGTGGCAGTATCGCTAACCGTATGCTAATTCACGGGTTAGAATCTCGCCGGTTTGCCTTCCGACCGGTTACGGTAGGTGGGGCCGATGTGGTATGATCGAAAGATGAAGATGAAGATGGCGAAAAATGGGGCAGGTCTAATTTATGCGGATCAAGTCAACGGGTACGGCTGCGGGGTTTACGCATAAATTAGACCTGTCCCGTTTTTCGCCGCGGCACTGGCTGATGAGCAGCCAGTGGCATCCTACGGTCCAACGTTATAGACAACTGGAGACAGAGCGTTGTTAATCGGCCCGGTTTTCACTCGCGAATTGACGATAGCCCCGCGTCGTAGCCGAACGTACGCCAGTCGGGCGGCCTATGTGGCGGTGTTGGGGTTCGTGGTCGTGACCTCGTATCTGGTACTTACCGGCACACAGTTGGTGGGCGATGTGGGCGATCTGGCCCGATTCGGGACGATCTTGTTCCAACTCATGGCCCCGCTGCAACTGGCCCTGGCCGTATTCTTCGCCGCCATGCTGTCGGCTAGTGCTGTGGCCCAGGAAAAGGATCGGCGCACGCTGATTCTGCTGTTGTTAACCAATCTGACCAACAGCGAACTGGTGCTTGGCAAGCTGATGGCCAGTTTGCTGAATGTGTTGATGATGTTGGTCGCGGCGTTGCCCGTGTTCATGATTACGGCCCTGCTGGGTGGGATATCCTTTGGGCAGATCGGTCGCGTGTTTGCCGTGACGTTGGCGAGCGTGTTGGTGTGTGGCAGCTTGGGGTCGATGTTGGCCCTTTGGCGGGAGAAGACCTTTCAGGCCTTGGCCCTGACAGTGCTTGCCCTGGTGCTTTGGCTAGCGGCGGGAGAGATCGTTGCGGCCGGGGCGTTAGGCGAGAGCATGGGGGGAATTTCCTGCCAGAGTTGGGCGGCCGGATTCAGTCCTTGGCAGGCCATTCTCGCGGCCGTTCGCCCGTTTGTGCGTCCCGATTCCGCATTGGGCATTGTGGGTACGCCGGTGAACCTGTTCCTGCTTGTGTCGGTCGTCCTGACCGTGTTGTTCAACGGCGTGGCGATTGCTTTGGTGCGGGTGTGGAACCCGTCGCGCGAAGTCCAACTGGTTCGCGAGGTCGAGGAGGACAGCGGCCCACGCGAAAGCATCTGGGGCGTGGAACACGATCTGGCCGAACAATCGGAGGCCGAACAGACCAACGCCGAGAAAACAGAGAAGTCGCAGCCGGCCGCGGCCGTGTCTGCCGTGTCGCAGCGCACTCGGCACGTGTGGGACAACCCGGTCGTCTGGCGGGAGATCCGCACTTGGGCCTATGGCCGGAAGATCCTGGTCATTCGCTTGGTGTATCTGCTGTTGTTCGCACTGGCGGCCGGCAGCTTGCATTGGATGATCGCGGGCGATCAACTGACGCAATACGGCGGGGGAGCGGTCGCCTTAGTGCCGTTGTTCCTGTTGAGCTTGGTGCTGGTCAACGCCCAGTCGGTCACGTCGATCACCAGCGAGCGAGACGGTCGTGCGTTGGACATTCTGCTGGTGACGGATCTTTCGCCCAAGGAAATTGTCTTCGGCAAACTGGGCGGCGTGTTCTATAACACGAAGGAAATGGTCTTAGGGCCAGTGCTGCTGTGTCTCTACCTTTGGTATGCCGGTGCCCTGAGTCTGGAAAACCTGATCTACGTGTTGGGCGGCCTGGCCGTGCTTTATTTGTTTGTGGCCATGTTGGGTGTTCACGCAGGTATCAACTACGATAATTCGCGCACGGCGATTGCCACGAGCCTGGGTACGGTGTTTTTCTTGTTTTTGGGCGTGGCCGTGTGCATGCGGATGATTGTGGCCTTTAGCGGTTCGTTCCAGGCCCAATTGCAGCCGTTTCTGGCTTTTATGGTGGGCGGAGGTATTGGGTTGTATGTGGCCCTGGGGGCGCGCAACCCTTCGTCGGCGATTGCCGTGGCCGCCTTCATCTGCCCGATCGCCACGTTCTATGCCATTGCCAGCTTCTTGCTCGAATCCACCCTGGGCGTGTTCCTGGTAACCACGGCGGCCTATGGCTTTACCACCGTGGCGATGATGATTCCGGCGATCTACGAGTTCGATGTGGCCACGGGCCGCGCGAGCGCTGGCGAAGACTGATGCTCCGGCAATCCCGAAACCTCGGGTGGGTGTCATGCCCACGCTTGTCGTGGGCATGCCGAAATTCCGACGAACATGCCCACGCAAGCATGGGCATGGCACCCGGCACCCGGCTAGGATAGAATTTCCCACTGGTGTGTTTCGTCGCGGTGTCTTATGCCATTTGCCTCTCTGGGAAGCTGGCGTGTCGTTACTACTGCAATATGGCCCGTGGTTGGTCGCGATGGCGGGGCTGATCGTTGCTTCCGCTTTCTTTTCGTCGAGCGAAGCAGCGTTGTTCAGCTTGCCGCGCACGAAGCGTCGGCAACTTGCCCACGGCAACTCCGCGCAGCGGATTGCGGCAGCCTTGTTGGCCGATCCCGACCGGCTGCTCACCGCGGTGCTTTTCGGGAATCTCGTGGTCAATCTGACCTACTTCACGATTTCGTCGATCATCAGCATGCAGCTTCGGCGAGACGGTTACGTGGCCGAAGCGGGGGCGTTTGCGCTGGGATCGCTGTTGGTGATCATTGTGCTCAGCGAGATGTTACCCAAGAGTCTGGCCGTGTTGAAGCCCATGGCCCTGGCGACGATTTTGGCCGTGCCGTTGGCGGCCATCATCCGGCTAATCGACCCCATTTTGCCTGGACTGCGATTGGCCAATCTGCTTTCGCGGCGGTTGCTGTTTCCGAAGTTTCAGCCCGAACCTTATCTTCGCGTGGGCGATCTGGAGCGGGCCGTGCAACTCTCGACGACCGATGCGGCACTGGTCGAACAGGAGCAGCGCGTGCTGCAAAACATCGTCCAGCTTTCGGGAATTCGCGTCGACGAACTGATGCGGCCGCGCACCCGGTGTTTGTCGTTTCGCCCTCCGGTGTCGTTTGCCGATCTTCAAGGGCGGATGACCCCGAGCGGCTATCTTTTGGTTACGGAGCCCGACAGCGACGAGGTGGCGGGAGCGATTGCGTTGAGTCAGTTGTCGAGCATTCCGACCAGCCACCTTGAGTACCACGCGGAACCAGTGGTTTACGTGCCCTGGTGCACTTCGGTTGCACAGACATTGGAGTCGATGCAACGGCAGGGTCGTCCCGTGGCTGCCGTGGTGAACGAATTGGGGGAGACGGTCGGGATTTTAACGTTCGAAGACATTCTCGACGTCATCTTCCGGCGCACGGCCAGCCGGCCCGAACGACTGTTGCATCGGCAGCCGATTCGTCAGGTCGCGCCGGGACGTTGGCAGGTGAACGGAATGACGAGTGTGCGGCGTCTGCGTCGGACCTTTCCGATGGAATTGCCGGCGGCGAAGAGTGTCACCGTGTCCGGCGTGGTGCAAGAGGTGCTCGAGCGCTTGCCGGAACCTGGCGATACGTGTCGTTGGGGGCCGTTTGAGATTAACGTGATCGACGTGCCCGACCACGGGCAGGTATTGGTAGAGTTGGCCCTGGCCGAAGGGGAGGACCAAGCAAGATGATCTGGATTGCTTTGGTTTTTGGCGCCGTCGGCTTGTTTCTCAGCGCGTTTTTCAGCGGCTCAGAGACGGGCTTCTACCGCGCTACCCGGCTGCGACTGGTGCTCGACGCGATGGGAGGTGATTACGTCTCGCGTGGATTGCTTTGGTTGACCAATCACGCATCGCTCTTTGTGGCGACCACGCTGGTGGGTAATAACCTGGCCAACTATCTCACCTCGCTGGCTATCGTGATGGCGGCCGCCTCGCTGGCTTCCGGAAGTCGCTTGGCCGAGTTGATCGCCCCGCTGGTGCTGGCCCCGGTGCTGTTTGTCTACGGCGAGTCGTTGCCGAAGAACCTTTTCCTGCAAGCCCCCAACCGCTTGTTGCGCCGCGGTGGAGCGCTCTTCTTGGGGTTCACCGTTTTGTTCTTTCCCATCAGCGGGTTGCTGTGGCTGCTGAACAAGCTACTGGCGTGGCTAATGGGAGAATCACCCGAGCAGGTGCGGTTGGCGTTCGCCCGCCGCGAACTTCGGCGTGTTATGGATGAAGGCCACGAGGCGGGCATTTTGCGTCCCTCGCAACGTGCGTTGGCGCAGGGAATCTTCGCGGTGGCCAATCAGTCGGTGCGCCAGTTTCTCGTGAGCTTCGAGGGAATGCCGCGGGCACGCAGCGACATGTCGAAAGACGAAATGCTGCGATTGGCCAGTCGCTATCGTATTCCGCTCGTGCCGGTCGAAGAAGCAGGCCAGCCAGGGCATTTGGTGGGATATTTTCGCGTGATCGACGTGCGGCTCAGCGCGAACGATACGGCGGTGCCCGTGTGGCGACTACTGGAAATTCCCGAGGCCACATCGCATTTGGCCGCGCTGACGCTCATGGAGGGTGCCGATGAGCCGATTGCCCGCGTCGTCGGACACGATGGCGAGACCCTGGGCCTTGTCACCGCCGAACGACTACGCCAACCGCTTTTCCCGGCGATCGGGTAGCGTTGCCTGGTTCCTTCACTTCGCGTGGGAACCCCAGCGCGAGGCGCTTGTCGCCGTCGGATTGCGAGTCGACGCATTCCCGCCGAGTCACGACGCAAAGCGTCGGGCCGTGCTTATTGATACCTGCATTAAAAATGATCACTTCGGAAAGCCGAACGTTTGGGAATCCAGACTCCCGTTGGTCGCCTTCCGCTCATTGGCTATGCAGGCCTCAATAGGACAGCTTCAACGGTTATACCCAAGCGATTTCACCACGGCCAGCATCTCCTCGTAGGTGATGAAACGGCGGCGATGGCGAATTTTGTATTCGTCGATGGCCAGGGCAAGCTCCTGCGCGTCGGGCGACAACCCTTCGTGGCTGTTGGTGAACTGCCGGCGTTCCATGCCTGGGGCCGAACTGTCGGAATTGGATTGACGACGATCGACAAACGACGCGTCGGTAGGGGTTTCCAGACCTTGCGACATGACGGATTTCTCCCGGGATTCAGCAGTGGTGGGGACGCCGGGCGTTGGGCCCGCGCGTTCACTTAAACGTAGCTTGCAACTTGACGTCAAGCGCGACTGCCGGGCGTTAAACGCCCCATGCCGACGAACTGTTGCGGAAAACAGCCGTCCGTATTGGGCCGGTGGTGACGGTGGTAACGGTAGTGAGGGCCTAGCGGGGCGAGAGGACAGAGGGTAGGGGACTGAGGTTATCTCACGGGAAGCAGAACGGTTGCATTTTGAGCCGTGGGTTGTCATTGCCACGAGAAACACAAAAAACCACAAAAACGTCGTGCCTTAGGCGAACGCTTCCCGGCCCACTTTTCGTGACGTCTCGTGCTTATGGTGGCAATCCTGTCCACGGTCTTCCTTTGTCACGGTCTTCCTTTGTCACGGTCTTCCTTTGTCACGGTCTTCCTTTGTCACGGTCTTCCTTTGTCACGGTCTTCCTTTGTCACGGTCTTCCTTTGTCACGGTCTTCCTTTGTCACTGGCTTCCTTTGTCACTGGCTTCCTTTGTCACTGGCTTCCTTTGTCACTGGCTTCCTTTGTCACTGGCTTCCTTTGTCACTGGCTTCCTTTGTCACTGGCCCTTAGGTTTCAAGGCTTAATCTCGCCAAGGCGCGAAGACGCAAAGGACAGGCCTGTTTCTCTTCTCGCCTTGGCGCCTCGGCGAGAGCTTTCGGCTTCTCATTTCTCTGCTTCATTCGGCCGTATTACCTCGATAATTGGATTGCCGGCGTAGTCGTTGATGGTCCACTGGGTCCGTGGTCGGTCGGCCAGTTGGCGGCGGACTTCGGCCAGTGCGTCGCTGCCGGCGAATTCGACGTACCATACGCGATCGTCGGCCATTGCCCGACGAAACTCCTCCGTCGGCTGGGCGTCGGCTGCGGTGGTCACCCGAACGTCTGGCATCCGGGTGGTCAGATAGGCCAGTGGCATGCGATTCCAGAATTCTTCGGTTACGATCCAGGTGAGGCCATCGCGGGTGCCGTGGTCGTTGGGATGGCGGTGTTCGAGAATCGTACGCAGGGCCGCCTGTTTTGGTTCTTCGGCCGCGGTGCGAAATGTGGGATGCGATTGTCCGCCGGTGGTGCGGATAAACCGAAAATAGTGCGTCTGGAAGTCGGCCAACAGGAACCAACCCAATAGGGTTCCGGCGGCCAGCAGGTATTGCCAACGCGGTGTGTCTTGGGCGAAAGCAAGCACACCGCCACGAGCGAGCAGCACGACCGTGGGGCCGACAAGGCACATGGCGTAGCGTTCGTAACCGGGGACCATGCCCGGCGGACCGGCGACCAGCAGGAACAACACCAACTCGAGCGCCCAAGCGACCAGCAGTAGCCGGTCCTCGCGGCGCTGGCCGTTGGCTGCCGTTCGTCCCAGCCACCAAGCGGCGGCGATGACGGCAATCCAAAATACGGCCACGTCCAGGCCCGCGCCTTGCGCCGTTTCGTTACAGGGCCAACTCAACCAACTCCGCGAGCCGGCCAGGTATTGGTAGGTGGTGTCGCCGGTGAACAGTCGGGCGAAGAGCACACTGAAGTGCGGCAGACCGTGGGAGTCGACCAGGTAGGTGATGCCCGTGATCCGTCCGGCAAGCACTGCGGGCCCTCGAGTGGCCAGCCAATGCCCGCTCCATATCCAAACGATCAGGATCGCCACGATCAAACCGGCAATCACGCGGCGGTCGGTCAATCGGCTCATGACGAGTTGCTTTAATTGGCCTTGTTGCCAGAGCATGGTCATGGCTGCGAAAATCGAGGCGCCAGCGAAAATGTTGGCCGGATGGACCAGCAGGGCCAGCAACTCCACGCCCATGGCGGCCAGCAGCAGTCGACCACAACGGTGGGGCCAACGAACGGACGCCAGCGAAAAATACAGGACGGGCAGCGTAACGGCCACCGTTTGGCTTGCATCCCAGGCGAATCGGGCGTAGGCAATGTTGATCGGCAGGACGGCCAGCAGCACAGTGGAGACCGCGGCCGTGGGGCGATCGAACACCCGGGCACACAACCACCAGTTCAGCACTAAGGCTGCCAGTCCGCTGAACAATGCGACGCCGCGCAGCAACATCATCGAAGGGCCGGCCACGACGTGTAGCAACAGCAGAGGGCCGAAGAACAATGGGTTGGGAAGATTTCCGGTGGGCGTAAACAACGAGGGGTTGCGGCCGGAGAGCAGCTCGATGCATTTCAGCCCATACCATGCTTCGTCGCCATTGACTCCCGGCAGATTTTCCAGCCAGATTCCACGGAAGCAGCAGGCAACGACCAACAGCGCAATGGCATTGGCGATCAGCAGTTGCGACAGCAAGGGTGGCGTTTTGCGATCGTGGGAAGGATCTTGGGGCATGAGGGACGCGAGATGAGGTGCGAAGGGCGAGGTACGAAAAACTACCGGCGAGTCGACTGCGCCCGTTGCGCCATCTCAACTCGTTGCAGTAGCGCCTGACTTGGCGGATGATTGGGTGCGAGCCGAAGGGCCTGATGTGCGGCGGCGGCGGCTTCCACCGTGCGACCGGCTCCTAGTTCAGCTTCGGCCAGCCGATAGTAAAGTTCGGGATTGGGCTGTTCTCGCAAGCTGGCCGTGGAAAAAACCTCGACGGCATCGCGGTAACGCCGCAGGGCGGAGTAGGCCAAGCCGGTCAGATACAGCACCTGCTGGGGCTCTTCGCCAGGCGAGTAGGTGTTGGCCAGGATGTGTAGCGTGTTCAACGCCCGTTGGGGTTGGTTCAACTCGCGATAGAGTTCTGCCAGAGCAAGGAGAATTTCGCGGTTGTCGGGCGCGTAGCCTAATGCGCGATGATAATCGGCCAACGCCTCGTGGGTTTGGCCGGCAGCTCGACGTATTTGGGCGCGTACTGCCCAGGCTCCGGGGAGTTTGGGATTCAGATCGAGTGCCTGTTCGGCACTGCGTCCGGCTTTGTCGGTTTCGCCGAGCGCTAATTGCATTTCGGCCAGACGAACCCAGAGCGTGGCGTCTTCGACAATCAGTTGGGTGGCCTGCGTGAGTTGTTCGACCGCTTGATGGCGATGGCCCTGTTGCCAAAGGGCTTCCGCGTAATGGCGTCGGGCTTCGCCGTCGACCGGGCAGGCATCGACCGCTTTTTCCAGCAGATCGGCCGCCTGTTTGGCCTGTCCGCGTTCGGCGGCGGCAATGCCTCGTTGCGACAGGCGACGACAGTCGGCAACCGATCGTGGGACGGGTCCTTCATGGCCCGGCAGCCGGCAGCCAATCGCAAGAATTGCCAGCAGCAGAAGCCAGCAGCAGCGAGATGTGGACCGAGCCATGGCCGTTTCCCTAGCGAAGCTTGCACCGGTGAGCAGGCCGGCGACCTGCGAAGATTCGCCCGTGCGGGACCATCTTCCCGCGGCCGTTGTGGTAGCGGGTGGCGCCTTAACCGATGAATCGATCGGGCACGGTAGCAAATCGGCTGCTGTGTCACCAGTCCGATTTATTGCAGGTTTCTGGTTCCCGCGAGGCGTGGGAGTCAGAAAAGGGCTCGCTTTCTTCACGGGGGTCGCTCTGTTAGGATTTACCGAGGTGCGTGTCGACCCTGCCAAACGTCGATCCTGCCAAACGTCGATCCTGCCAAACAACGTCGTCGGAATCCTCACGAGCGTATGCTGCAAGGTGCCCGATCGAACGACAAGCTACGCACCGCGGCAAACACAAAAAAAGAAAAGGAATGCGTTTTTATGCCCTTGGAATACCACCAGCCGGGACTCTCGTTCATGTACCCGGACAACTGGAAGATCGACGAACCCGAGATGCTTGCCAAACAAGACATGGTGGCCGTCTATAGCCCGGGCGGGGCGTTTTGGTCGGTCGCCAGGCACCCGCTCTCGACCGATCCGGTTGCGCTGGCGCAAGGTGTTGTCGACGCCCTGAAGCAAGAATACGAAGATCTGGAGGTTTGCGAGGCTTGCGAATCGATAGCCGACCGCGAGTTGCAGGGCTTCGACATGGACTTCTTCTATCTGGATCTGACCAACACGGCGCGAGTTCGCTGGCTTCGCAGCAACCGAAGTGTTTATATCATCTTTGTCCAGGCGGAGGATCGCGAGTTCGGTGCGAACCGGTTGGTGTTCGAGGCGATTACCACCAGTTTCTTGACTCGTTTGGAGCAAGGCGACTAACGACGATTCGATTCAATAGATGGGTAAACGGCGGTGGGCCGCCGCGTTATGCCGTGTGGGTGATCGGCTTGGTTTTGAAGCGTTTACAATTCGGTTTTCGAAGCGACAACGATGGGCAACGAGCCAAACCCGGTTTGCATGGGAGAAAAAAGTCTCTAACTGGTTGCCGCGAAAGCGATTGCACGGTGACACGATCGAGTGTTGCGATGCAAACCGGTCTTTTGGCATAGGAAGTGCTTTGGAAAGTAGCGAGGGGAAAAAACGAGTGGGGATTGGCCCAAGTATGTATGCTGGGTCATGGGGTCTCGTCGCCAGGGAAACTCCGAGGGCCTTTCGGCGCCTGCACTTTCCAAGCACCCTCAGACAGAGTTCCGCTTCCGCTGCATCTGAAATTCGATACGTGAACCTAAGGCAAGATCGCCGTTAAGGCGTCAGCAAGATCCCGTTCGGGAGGAGCCATCTTTTCACGGTCGAAAGGGCCCGAAGGGTTGCCCGCACAGCCCCTCGGGCCCTTTGAATTTCTTGCCACCGTCGCGCTCACGCGGAGCGGGAGGCTTTCTCGTTGCCGTGTGTTGTATATTCGCCGAGAGCTTCGTAGACGGCCTTTTCTGTGTATTCTTCCTTGCTGTGCTTCTTCAAGGGAATCTTGGCCCAAAAGCCTTGCTAGGCGTCTTCTTTCCGATATACTTTGCGCAGGTTGAGTATTCATTACGTGTGGCGCAAAGACGCCTATAGGAGATGGCCAGATGACCACGGCAGCCCAAGATCATGTCGCCCATATCGGCCAGACGGCCGGCACGGTGTGGAAAGTTCTTGTGGAAGAGGGTCCGTTGAGCATGGCGAAACTCGTCAAGGCAGTGGGCGAACCGCGAGATGTTGTAATGCAGGCCCTGGGTTGGTTGGCACGCGAAGACAAGATCTGCATTGAAGAAGAGGGACGCAGTCGGGTGATCTCTCTGCGGTGAGATCGCGCATTTCTGCCGAGATGGTAACTCGCTCATCGAAGCGATGGTGAAATCTCGTCTTACGACACTGGCATTTCCGGATTGTCATCGCCTTGTCTTCTTCTTGTCTTGCGTGCTTTGCGTAGATTAACGGCATTGGAGTCATCGCTCCGGTTGATCACATTCCCGGGCGAGGCATGAAGCCAGCCGTTGTCAGCATTCTGCTAGCATGCGAGTTGACCGCGTTGTGACTGCCAATCCGATTCTATCGGTTATGCCACTGCAAGGCTGATTGCCGTGTGGGGCTGCTAACAGGCATATTGGGGCCGATTTGCGCCGTTTCGCGATACGTCGGGCTCTTGTCAGACGAGTTTTTTCGACGTAGTCTACAGGAGCACTGCCGATTTTTGATGCATTTGCATACGACTTGGAGCATTAAATCATGACATTTTCTTCTATTCGACATGGGCTCGTTTGGGGCCTCTTGATGGTGGCCGTAATGGTTGGGCAACTGCCGGCAGAACCACTCGACGTGGGTAGCCTCACGGCACCGCCACCCGAGGCGAAGAAAACGAACACCGAGGTCACCAAGGCCATCGAACAATTCAAGCGTCGCGATTATGAGGGTGCCTTGGCCACGCTACGTGAGGTAGTGAAGAAAGACTCGGCGTTGCCGCCGGCGCAGATCATCATGGCCCAGTTCTTCTCGCAGGCGAATCAGGCCGCGGGGGTTCAGGCGTCGTTGGAACGTGCTGTTGTCGAAGAGCCTAAGGACCCGGAAGCCTACGTCTTGCTTGGCGAAATGGCGTTGCGGCAGCATCGCGTGACGGAAGCCGATTTGTTGTTTGCCAAGGCGGCCGAATTCGTACCGGGAGTATCCAATGCCGACCGAAAGAAGGCACTCGAACCGCGTGTCTACGGCGGTCGGGCGGCGGTTGCCCAGTCGCGGCAGGATTGGCCCCTGGCCGAGACCTACCTGAGAGACTGGCTCAAACTCGATCCGAAGAGTGCCCAAGCGATGGAGCGATTGGGGTTTGTGCTCTTCCAGGAAGGCAAGCCGCGCGAATCGCTCGAACAACTTAAAGCAGCGGCCGAGATCAATCCCGAAACCCTTACGCCGGGTGCTCGCTTGGCGCTGTTCTATGAACAGGCAGGCGACCACGAGAACGCCAAGAAGTGGATGGACTACGCCATCAAGGTGGCGCCGGATGATTTCCAAACCCAGCTCGTGGCCGGCAATTGGGCGTTGAACACAGGCGATGTGGCGTTGGCTCAGACGCAGGCGGCCAAGGCCAAGCAGTTGGATCCGAAGTCGGTCAATGCCAAAGTGCTGGCCGGCGTGGTCGCGCTGTTCCAGAAAGATTACAAAGCGGCCGAGGCCAATTTCGAAAGCGCTCTGCTGCAAAGTCCCAACAGCTTCGAGGCGAAGAACAATCTGGCGATTGCCTTGTGTGAGCAGGACAAAGAGGATAAGAAACGCCGTGCCTTGGAATACGCCGAAGCGAACGTACGGCAGAATCCTCGCGTGCCCGAGGCGGTCTCGACCTACGGTTGGGTGTTGTACAAACTGGGACGCCTAAACGAAGCCGAGAAGGTGTTCAACCAGGTGGTACAGATGGGTAACGTCAGTCCCGACACGGCGTACTACATCGCTCGCGTGGCCGTCGATCGCGGCCGGGTGGACGACGCAAAACGCATTCTGGAAGGAACGCTCAAGGGCAACGCACGGTTCTCGCAACGTGCCGAGGCCGAGGCGCTGTTGGCTCAGTTGAGCAAGACGGCTCCAGCGGAGTCGGTCCCGTCGGGACAAGCCTCGCCGGCGGCCAAATAACTCGCCAAACGATACGACCTTCGGTCGACGAACAAAAAGAAGCGACTCCGGTAGCACAGGCTGCTGCCGGAGTCGCCTGTTTTTTGGGGAGAAGCTTCCCTGGTTCCCACGCGAAGCATGGCAACGAGAAATCTCACCGTGAACGATTACGTTCTTTCTGAAAGGTGTGGGCTATCGGCGCGCAAAAAAAGATCATGGTAAGCGATCCGTCGTCATTACCATGATCTTTATCCTGAAACGGGACAACATGTGTCCCGCCCTCCCGGCAGGTCTATGGTTTTTAGATCGGCGTAATCGCTGGAATTCCTGGAGACGATTTTTCCATTTATCCGGATCTTCCCCGGGGAAGCCGTCGTAGCGATAGTACTGCTTGCACATGCCCCCCGGTTGGTTCACCAGGGCCGCAGCAACCGTTGAAAAGGGTTACTCGCGTTTTTGGCCGCCGGCGGTGCGGGAGGCGTGGGCGGTTTCGGTTGCTTTACCCGCGGTGCCGGTGCCACCGGACGGGGATCCTGGTGAAGCTGTTCGACCGACGTCGTCGATGAATCGACGGGCATGCAGTCGCTGCACCCTGCCGAGCAGGTTCCTAGCTGGCTATAGCTTGCGCCACAGGGTATTCCCGCGTCGCAGCGACAGCCGCGGCAATAGTAGCCGGTGCCCACTTTGGCCCGAAAGGCGTTGCAGCGTGCGCGACTCTCGCAATAGCCGGCCCAGGCGTTTTCGCAGCCTGTGGGGGCGAATTCACAACAGCCGGGCGCTAAGTCGTACGAGGAACAACAACATGCCGGGGCACCCAGCGTGTTGAATTGTTCGCAGCCGGCACATGCCGGGCCGGCGGCAAACGTGGTGTTGGCTAACATGCAAAGCACCAATACTGTGCCGAAGCCATACATCCTTAGCATGGTGACACTCCTTTTGTCAGGAAAATTGTGCGGGTAATTCGCAGACAATCGTGCAGTTCCGCACCGCGGGAGGCGTGTGGCTGGGCGGGAAGTGGTGGGTGCGGCATCGGCCAGGGTATTCTTCGGCCGATAGGGGTCCAGGAAAACATTGCCTGTGAATCGGTGCAAGGCAAACGTTCAGGTGGTGTTTTGGCAACATTTTTCAGCGTTCGACGAGTTCCACCGTCGCTAAACGCTTTACCAAATACACGTTAGATTCAAAAGCCGGGATTCCCGCCAAGTTGACTTTCGGCAACCGGGCGGTCCCTGGCCGGCGGGTATAGGTTTGTGGATGGTGACGATCGTAGCGGTTGCGAAAAGGCTGCCGCGACGTTGTCCATCGTTTTTTACCCTTTCAGATATCCCCGGGCGACTGCATCGCGAATGAGGCCCTCGGCATACTCCCAAAGCACCGGCGATCCGTTGGCAATCGGGCTGCAACGGGCGATTACCTGTTCGGCCGTAATTCCGTTTTGTATCCAGACACGCCCGTCGGTGAAGTAGTTGTGCATCATCGGTTGCAGGCGGTCCAGGGCGGCCGCATAGCGGGCGTCGGGGGTGTGCCGGGCGTCGAATTCTTCCCATAGTGCTCGGAATTCCTGCCGCTGGTCCGCTGGAAGCATCCCGAAAATCCGGTCGGCTGCCCGATTTTCCCTTTCGGTCTGGTCCACAAGTGCTTCCGTGTCGTAGGCGTAGGTGTCGCCGGCATCGATCTCGACCAGGTCGTGGATCAGCACCATTTTTATTACCCGAAGCAGATCCACCTCGGGCGGATCGGCGTGCTCCAAAAACAAGACGGCCATGACGGCGAGGTGCCAGGAATGCTCGGCATCGTTTTCCAGTCGCGAGCCGTCGAAGAGGTAGTTGCGTCGGAAAACGCTCTTCACCTTGTCGATTTCGCGCATGAAATCGAGTTGCTGCCGGAGTCGGTTGGGGTCGGACATGGTTTGGTTTTCATCGAGGAAAGTCGGACGGAGCACGGTTGTTGGGTGCCACCTTATCGGAGTCGTTCGGGTTCGACAATGGGATTTTATTGCGTCCTGCATTGCTTGTGGAACGCGGGCGACCAGCGGGAGCCCGGTTTTCCGGGCCGGAACGCTATGAAGTGTTCCACAATCAAACCAGGAACCAATAAGTGCGAGATTATTGGTACCTGCATTAATAATGATCGCTTCGGAAAGCCGAACGCCTGGAAACCCAGGCTCCCGTTGGTCGCCTTCTGCTCATTGGCTATGCAGGCCTCAATTCAATAAGGACGGGAACATCTGCTGTTCATGGGAGAAACTGTCGACTATCCTATGGGGGGATGATGATATCTCGCGAGCTGGGTGGTAGTGTGGAAGCAGTTTGGGGTTGCGTGACAATGTTTGGTCGAGGAGATCGCTAATGCCCACGACAATCAATGGCATCGGCACCATGTATTACGGCAAGAGGAACTTCCGGCGCGAGCCAGGGGTCTGCGAGTTCTGCGGCCACGAAACACAATTGGAGACCTACGAGACCCGGTTGTGGTTCACGATCCTCTACATTCCATTGATCCCCTTGGGATGGAAGCAGATTCTCGGTCATTGCCGGGTGTGCACAGGGCACCAGGTGGTGCCGCTTGGCGAATGGCATCGAGCGGAGGAGGACACGATCAAAGCGGCCATGGAAAAATTCCGCCGGCATCCGAACGATGCCGAGGCGGCCGTGCAACTGTTGGGAACACTGGGGGCGTTTGGGCGTAACGAGCAGGCATCGCAACTAGCGGAGATCCTTGCCCGGGATTTTCCCGACAACGCCGAAGTTCAACTCCAGTTGGGAGCTTGGCAAGCGAGTCAGGGGTTTATGGGCAAAGCCGATGCGTGTTTTCAGAAGGCCTTTGAACTCGACCCCAATAATTCGATGACTCGCCGGGCGGAAGCGATACGCTTGCTCGAAGAAGGCCAGCTAGACGAAGCCCGGCAGACGCTGGCATTTATGATGAAGCCGGGAGCCGAGAAGGACACGGTTCTGTTGTCACTGTTGGCCGATGCTTACCAGGACCGTGGCGATCATGCCGAGGCCTCGGAGTTGCACCGGGTGATCCTCGCCGACAATCCCGCGTTGGCTCGCGATCGGGCGTTTCGCCGGCGAGTTACCCGCTCGGAAAAAATCTTGGGGCATCCCGACACCATGCTGCCCCATGTGCCGTGGAATTTTCGTGGTATTGGAATCGCGCTGGCGATTGTGGCACTAATCATCTTCGCCGTGTTTGGGATCAGTTGGTATGGTGCGAGGACTCAGCGGTTGCATGTCGTCAATGGTTTCGACGTACCGGTGCGGGTGGCTATCGACGGGCGCTCGCCCGAGGAAGTGGTGGCTGGCCAACGTGTGACGGTCTTTGTTGCGGAGGGTAAGCACCAAGCGACCGTCGAGCGAGTTGTCGACGGCCAGGTTGCCAGACGTCGAGCTAAAGCCGAGCGAGAGGTGATCGACTTCGAGATCGAGAACGGTTTCTTCGGGCGTTTGGGGAGCAAGTCGGTCTTCGTGCTTAATCCGGGCTCGGCGGCAACGCTTATCTGGGAGAAGGCAGAGTATTGCGAGAATCCCGATCCGAACACGTGCAACCCCTATCGCATTCATTTCGGCCGATCATTTTGGGTGTTCCGAAACATCGACTACCCATTTCAGGAATTTCCAGAGAAGTTGTCCGGGCACGGCAGTCGGGCGACGAAGACTCGCCTTGAAGTGTTGAATTTCCCGCCCTCGCAGATCCTGCAGGGATTTCCCGAGGGGACTTCCGCCGAGCGTTTGCTCGATTTCGCGGAGCAACAATTGGCGCTCCATCCGAACGACGACAATCTTTTGACACTCTATTACACCCTGGCGGTTGGCAAACATCAGGAAAAACGCTGCTTAGCGTTTCTTGAAGCGGGGTTGTCGTGCAGACCGGTTGCTGTCGATTGGCACCGCTACTATCAGGAGTTGGGAGAGACCGAGGGGCGAACCGACGCGATGGGCAGGCAATACGATGAGATGCTGGCCGCTGAACCCGGCAACTCAGCTTTATTATATCTGCGGGGACGATTGTGTCCGATTGCCCGTGACGGCAACCGGTTCTTTGAACGAGCGATCGAGGCCGATCCCAAAAACGCGTATCCGAAATATGCCCTCGCGTATCATCGGGTTGCTTGGGGTGAACTTGCCGAGGCGCGTCCGCTTTGTGCCGAAGCGTGCCGGCTTTGCCCTGAGAATATGGCGATGGCCGGCTTGTTCTACGGTGTTCGGTTCGCTTTGGGTGAGTACGCGGAATTGGAGGCGGAGATTCGAAACGCACAAATCGAAGCCCCGCTTGATGTGAGCTTACATCAAAAACTGCTTGCGATCCTTTTCGCCGATGCTCGGCAGCCGAAGGCTCATACCGTGTATCTCGAGTATCAGCGGCAGGTGAAGCAAGCGGGAGACCCTTTCCATCTGGGGGTATATAGTTCGCTTGCCTATCATTACCTTTTCGGCGATATGCGGGCCTTTTTGCATAACGCCCAGGAGATTCGCAGCATAACCGACTCGGCGGAGTGGGTAGTCTTAGCGCAACATGAATTGGGCTATCCTGACCGAGCGGAGACGCTGTTGGAGTCGCAGCCCGAGTTGGTCGATTTTTACCAGGCTGCCCTGATGAGTCTTGCCTGGCGGCAGAAAGGCAACACGAAAAAGGCCGACGCGTGGCGCGAGAAGACAATCGTTCAGCTCGAGGTCGGTGACGCCGACGACCGAAAGGCGGCCGCCCTGCTGCGGAGCCAAGAGGGTTGGGACCTGCAGGATCTCGACAATGTCACGCTTCCTCGTGAATTTTTGCTGCCGGTTCTGGTGCTTCTAGCCGATATGTCCCAAGAGCATCGTGGGCCACTGCTACAACGGGCCGAGAAGCTCAACTCCGCGAGTATCCTGTTTCCTCATCGCTTCATTCGCTCGGCAATTCGCCGAATCGGCGGTCCTCGGTGACGAAACCCACTCTTGGGTGGGGTTTGGCCGCGTAAAGGCCGCGTACGAAGCTCGGAATGTCGCGTGTATTACCTCGTTTGGCGGGGTAAACCGGTGGCGACGCCATTGACAACAGGCACCGCCACACCTAAATTACGTAATTCTTTGCTGACTGGAAGATGCGCTCCAAGAGGAGTGCTCTCCGCTGGTGACCAGGGGATGAAGACCGATGGCCGTACCAAAACGAAAACACTCCAATTCACGTTCGGGCAAGCGGCGTTCGCACGATGCCAAGAAGCCTCGTCAAATCGCGTATTGCCCGCAGTGTAGCAACGCCACACCCACGCACGTGGTCTGTCCGAAGTGCGGCCATTATATGGGTCGTACCGTCGTCGAGACCGAGTAGGCCGACAACCTACCGTGTGTAGACAGAAGGGGATTCGACCGTGAGCCGGATTGCATTTCTCTTTCCCGGGCAAGGGGCGCAGACTGTTGGCATGGGGCAGCGCCTGGCCGAATCGGTGCCGGCTGCGCGGCAGTTATATGATCGTGCCGGAGAAATATTGGGCTACGACTTGGCCAAGCTTTGTTTCGAAGGGCCGGCCGAGCAGCTCGATTCCACCGTGTACAGTCAGCCAGCCCTGTTCACGACCAGCCTGGCGGCGTTGGAGTCTCTTCGGGCCGAATCGCCCGAGGTGGTGCTCGCCTGCGAGGCCGCGGCCGGGCTAAGCCTTGGTGAATACACTGCCATGGTTTTCGCCGGGGTGATGGAATTCGAGGACGGCTTGCGGCTCGTCCAGAAACGTGGGGCCGCCATGCAAGAAGCCGCCGACGCGACCCCCAGCGGGATGGTAAGCATTCTGGGGCTGGAGCGGGTCGAGGTCGAGGCCCTTTGCGAGAAGGCACGCCAGGACGAAATCCTTGAAATCGCCAATTTGCTTTGCCCTGGTAACATTGCCGTTTCCGGGACCAACGCGGCTTGCGAGGCGGTGGCCGAAATGGCCGAGCCGGCGGGAGCCATGAAGGCAGTTCCCCTGGCCGTGGCCGGAGCTTTCCACACCGAAATCATGCAACCTGCCGTGGAGCAGTTGGCTGCCGCACTGGCCGACGTGCCCATGCAGAAGCCGAAAATCCCGGTGGTTTCCAATGTCGATGCCCAGCCGCACGACGATCCCGAGGAAATCCGCCAGCTATTGATCCGGCAGGTCGTCAGTCCGGTGCAATGGGAAGACTCGATGCGATACCTGTTGGCCAAGGGCTTCGACCAGTTTTACGAAGTAGGGCCAGGACGGGTGCTGCGGGGGTTGTTGCGGCGCATCGATCGCAAGACGGCGTGTCAAAGCGTGGGAACGTAGACGAAGCACGAGGCGGCAGGGCCGCCAATCCAACGGTGCTACCGCACCCAGGCGAGAATCCGCTCCCGTTGGTCGCTAATCTTTTTCGAAAACTTTACGATCTTCGCAGTTAGTGGCACCGAGGCCGGAACTCGCTCACACTGAAATTCTTGCTCAGAAAACAAACTTTTTCAGGTTTGTGATACGAAGGCATCTTTTGACGAAGGACTTGCCATGACGGAACAACGCAAGCAACGCATCTCGACCAATTTGACCGATCAAGTGGCGATTGTCACGGGTGCCGCGCGAGGACTGGGGCGGGAGATTGCCGAATCGCTGGCCGCCGCCGGGGCCAAAGTGGCCTGTGTCGACGTGAACGCGGAGGCGCTGGCCGATACGGTTGCTGCGATCAAATCGGCCGGGGGTGAGGCCGAGGCCGTGGCCTGTGATGTCACCGACAGCAGTGCGGTGGGGGAGGCGGTCAAGGGGGTGGTCGGCAAGTGGGGTAAATTGGATATTCTGGTGAACAACGCGGGGATCACTCGGGACACGATGGTTATGCGGATGAAGGATGACCAGTGGGATTCGGTCATCAATATCAATTTGCGCGGCACGTTTTTGTTCACCCGAGCCGCTGCGAAGCCGATGATGAAGGGGCGTCGAGGGCGAATTATTAATATCGCTAGCGTCTCGGGATTGATGGGTAACGCGGGCCAAGCGAACTATTCCGCGTCGAAGGCGGGTGTCATCGGGCTAACCCGAACGGTGTCGAAGGAGTTGGCGGGACGAAATATCACGGTCAATGCCGTGGCCCCGGGCTTCATCGCCACCGACATGACGGCCAAGCTCGGTGACGAGATCCTCGAACAGGTTCGGGCCCAGATTCCGCTGGGGCGCCTCGGCAATCCTCAGGATGTGGCTGATGCCGTGTTGTATCTGGCCAGTGAGGCCGCCGGTTTTATTACCGGGCACGTATTGACCGTGGACGGGGGCCTGACCGCATAAGGTGCGCAGGTTCCCTAAAACGCGTTGAGGACCTATAGACACGAAAACGGAAAGTCGCTATACCTTGTGGGGTGTTGTGGCAAAGTTATAGAACCATTTGGAACCCTTGCTCGTGTGTAGGGCGGGGCAGTCGCGGGGTTTTCCCCGTGTGGGCTGAGGTGTCAGGAGGAACCTAAGTGGCTTCAGTTGAAGAACGTTTGATCAATATCGTTTCCGAGCAATTGGGTGTTAGCAAGGAAACTGTTACCCGCGAAAGTTCGTTTGAAAACGACCTGGGGGCCGATTCGCTGGATATTGTCGAGTTGGTGATGGGGCTCGAAGAAGAGTTCGACATCAACATTCCTGACGAGGCTGCGGAAGAGATTCGCACCGTCGGCCAGGCGATCGACTATGTCGAGAAGCATGAAGGCGAAAGCGAAGCTTCGGCAGCGTAGGCTCGTCGCTAATCTTAATATCGAGCCCGGCTTGTTTTCGAGTCCGGGCGTAAGCAATCTCTGCGGCCGGTGGGTTGAGTGCCCTAGGCGGGGTGCTTCGTGACGCCGGCAGTTTTTGGTGGTCGACTTCGCCGCGATGTCCTCGGGGGTATCGTGTTGGCAAGTGTAGTAATGCAGGAGGACCGTCAAGGTGGCCTCAGTTGAAGAACGCGTTGTAGATATCGTTGCCGAGCAGCTTGGCGTGAGCAAGGACCAGATCAGTCGCGAAACGTCGTTCGTGAACGATCTGGGGGCCGACTCATTGGATACCGTCGAGTTGGTCATGGAGCTTGAGGAAGAATTTGATATCAACATTCCCGACGATGCCGCGGAAAAGATTCAAACGGTTGGTCAGGCGATCGACCATATCGAAAAAGCGGTGGCGGGGAATGAGTCCTAAATGACTGAGCGTGATTGCATGAAGCGGCGCGTCGTCGTAACAGGTTTGGGCGTGGTCACCTCGCTCGGATGCAAGGTCGATGAGCTTTGGACTCGACTCTGCAACGGCGAGAGCGGTATCGGTCCGCTTACGCGGTTCGATGCCTCGAAGTATCGCGTACGATTCGGCGGGGAAGTTCCCAATTGGTCTACGGACGGCTATGTCGACAGCAAAGAAGCCAGGCGAATGGATCGCTTCGTGCAATTTGCCCTGGTCGCCGGGATCAATGCCGTTAAGAACTCGGGCCTCGACTTTTCCCAGGAAGATCCCTTCCGCTGCGGCGTGATCATTGGATCGGGCATCGGCGGATTGGAAACGATTGAGGATCAGCATTCCCGATTGTTGAATAGGGGGCCGGATAAGGTTTCGGCCTTCACCATCCCCAAGTTAATGGCGAACGCCGCCAGTGGGCAGCTTTCGATCCAGTATGGTCTGCAAGGACCGAACATGTCGGTCGTGACCGCCTGTGCCAGCGCAACCAATTCCATCGGCGATGCCTATCGCGCGATCTCCTACGGCGATGCCGACGTGGTCATCACCGGCGGGAGTGAAGCGGCCGTCTGCCCCATGGGGGTGAGCGGGTTCGCTGCCATGCGGGCGCTGTCGGAACGCAACGACGATCCGACGGCTGCCAGCCGTCCGTTCGATGGCGGTCGGGATGGGTTCGTGCTGGGCGAAGGGGCGGGGATTCTCGTCTTCGAGGAACTCGAGCACGCCAAGGCCCGTGGCGCCGAAATCTACGCCGAAGTGCTCGGGTACGGGGTGAGTGCCGATGGTGGGCACATCACGCAGCCCGACCCGCACGGCAGCGGTGCCGCCAGTGCTATGCGGTTGGCCTTGCAGAGCGGCGGCATCAATCCCGAAGAGATCGACTACATCAATGCCCATGGCACGAGCACACCCTTGGGCGATCAGGCCGAGACGGCTGCGATCAAGAGTGTTTTTGGCGACCATGCCTATAAGCTCTCGGTATCTAGTACCAAGAGCGAGCTGGGGCATTTGCTGGGAGCCAGCGGTGGCGTCGAGGCGGTCGTTTGCGTCGAGGCGTTGCGTCACGGGGTCATTCCGCCCACGATCAACCACGACACTCCCGACCCGGCCTGTGATCTCGACTACACGCCCAACGAAGCCCGGCAACGCGAAATGAAGGTTGTGATGTCGAACAGCTTCGGTTTCGGCGGACACAACGGTTCGATCATCCTCGGGCGGTTGCGCAACGGCGCGGCATAAACGAGCCGACAAACTAGAGTAATACTAGGGGACGCAGTCTTTTTTCCCGCGGAAGGGAAAAAGGGCTGCGTCCCTTTTTTGTTGGTATTCGTTTGGGTGAGGTAGCAGCGAGAAGGAAACCAGGGAGATTGGAAACCGCGGAGACACGGAGGGACACGGAGCTAACACAAGGATGGATTCTGAAGGATGAAGCATAAAGGCCGAGTTCATACTTCAGCCTTCAGAATCCATCCTTCCCATCAAATAGAACTCCGTGCCGTGGTGAAAAATCCGCCCGCGCGGTCGCCGTTTCACGGTCGGACGATCTGGCGGGCCAACTCGCGGCGGGCTTCGAGCAGGGCCTGCGGATCGCGGCTGTAGTCGTGCCACGTCGGGGCGATGCGGTCGACTATCTTCTGAACCGCTTCCTTGCCGCCGCGCTGCTCTAGCAGCACGAAGTACTCGTAGTCTTCCATCCCGTCGCGAAGGTTTTTCAATCGCATGCTGGCCACCGGCCCGTCGATCCCGCAGGGTACGCCCGGGTAAAACAGATACCCGCCGCCGTTGTAGTGCCGCGGGTGGGCAAACGCCGGATTGCACCACGGCTCGATCACCGGGGTGACCGTGCTCCAGTACAGCAGCCCGGTGATGCCGTACTGCCGGTTGATCCAAGTCGGCATCCGGTAGACCAGAAGCGGCCGGTCGATGTGCCAGTAGGGTGGATCCTTATCCTTGACCTCCGCGTACCGGGAATGATACGGGGGCGACCGTTGCACGAGCGCCGTGTACGACCAGACGGCGTCTCCTTCGGCCAGTTTGGCCTGGATCGTGTCGCGGTCGATGAAACTCCACAACGGGCACCAGATGTCCACTGCCGGATCGATGTCGGGCCAGGAGGGGTCGTGTGGGTAGGTCTGCTCGACGACCAGGCACTTCAGATCCGGCGCCGCTTCGTGGACGACTTGGCCAAGCACCAGCACCTGCTCGTAGTTTTCCCGCACGTTCGGCTCGTCCAGCAGATAGACGTAGGCCCGTTGGCCCCAGCCGTTCTGCTTCAGATAGTCGTGATAGGCCCGGTAGTAGCGAACCGCCTTTTCCCGTTCGGTGGGCGGAATTTCCAGGTAGCCTGGCTGCTTGGTCGAATGGGGCAGCCGACCGAACGGCGAGCGAGGAATCTCGAAATCCGTAACGTGTAGCTCGGCCATGAACTTCACAAGCGCCGCGTGCCGCTCGGCGTCGACGGTCAGTGAGCCGTCTGGGTTGACGCTGGGTAGCAGGTGGGCCGGAATCGGTGGGTTGATGCGATGCTCGGCCATCGCCTGGCAGTAACGGGCTTCGATCTGGCGGAATTCTTCCGAGCCGCGTTTCACGTCGAAAAACTGCGTCAGACGGGAGAAGCCGCCGAAGTGGTTGTGGTGGGTCGGGCCGTCGGGCAGGGTGATGTCCCAGACCGTGAGGGTCACCGGGATCTGGGCCGTCCCCTCGCGCGCCACGACGCGGACTGTTCCCCGATACACGCCGGCCGCAGCGTCCTTTGGTACATGGACGTCGACCCAAATCGGCTGGTTTTGTCCCTGCCAAATCTCAAACGGCAGAGCGTACATGTCGTGTCCGCTGGTCACCACGGGTTCTCCCCAGCGCTCCCGGCGCCGGCTGAGCGGTTCGATCGGCTGCCCAGAGACTGGGTCGACAAACGGCACCAGTGCGTCGGGATAGAGGCCCGGCGGTACTTCGGCCCGGGGCGTCGACATGCGAACGCGCACGTACTCCTCGCGGTAGAGTTTCAGGTTCTCTTGGGCGATCTTGGCTCCGCCGTTGCCCGACAACTCGGAGATTTCCACTCGGGTAACGCGGAGATTACCCTTCAAGGCGGCCACGACGACCTGAAACGATTCGACTTCGTTGCGGGCGGCACTGATCTCTGCCGCCGTCGCGCCGAAGGGCGCTTGGTGTTGGACGATGCGCTGCATGGAGTTGAGCACCGTCAGGCCGATGGGCTTCTCATCCGCCGCGCCGGCTTGCTGCAACAGGAATGAAGACAACAGGAGTGAAGACAACAAGAGTGAAGGCAACAGGGCCGAGCAGAACAGGGCCAAAGCCGAGACAAAGGGACGTCGCATGGTCGGACCTCGTCGGGCGGGATTTGGGGGGGCCACCACTCGCCATTGTGCGCCCGGCTGGGGCCGGGGTCAAGAAATCGTGCTAGCGGGCTGGGAGAATGGCGGAGTCGTGGGGTCGGATGCCCGGACATGGCCGCTGAAGCGGCCAAACCTCTGGTTCCTCGTCTCTAGCCGCTAGTCTCTAGTTCCCACATCGACCTTGTTCGCTCGGCCGCATCTCCCTATACTGCCCGAGCCTAGCGTACCCTGGGTGGTTTGCAGAGCAGTCCACGGAGTTGTGGAGTGGCCGAAAACCCGCGGTTTTTTGAGTTTTCGCGAACGGCCGTTAGGGCCGCCGGGGTGCAATGACGCGTTTATCCCTTTTCTGGCGACTTCGGCAGGGAGGCTGGAGTATGTTGGCGAAATCTTCTTTTGGTTTGGCGCTCGTGTTGGCGGTGGTCGGTTTGGCACAGGCGCAAACGGCCGTGCACCACGCCGACGGGACGGCGGCGGCTTGGCATCCGGCCGGTGAGGCCGTGGTGCAGACTGCCCTGGAAAGTGCCGCGGGCGAAACGGCAGCCACGCTGGCGGTCGATCGCAAGCCGAGCGAGCGACGGCCCATCACACAAATCAGTTCCAGCGAATTCTCCTTGCCCAACAGCCACGGCCAGGTTTGGCGGGAGTACGATATCAGTCCGTATACCGTGCGAGTGACCAGCACGAAACGGCCCGAGCAGGCCGTGATCGACTGGATTCTGCAGGAGACGGGCTACGAGCAATGGCATGGCGAGCCGCTGGGAGTTCTCAGCGCCAATCGCCGTTTGCTGCGGGTTTATCACACGCCTGAAGTTCAAGCGAGAGTTGCCGCACTGGTGCAACGGTTCGTGAATAATGAGGCCGAATCACGCAATTTCAACCTCCGCGTGATTACCGTGGAACACCCCAATTGGCGAAGCAAAGCGCAGCGAATGTTGCGTCCGGTAACGGTGCAGGCTTCGGGTGTCGGGGCGTGGCTTCTGCAAAAAGAAGAAGCGGCCGTGCTGCTGGCCGATTTGCGGCGGCGGGCCGATTATCGAGAGCACAGCTCACCTCACTTGGTGGTGAACAACGGGCAGTCGACCTTGGTTTCCATTACCCAGGGTCGCAACTATGTGCGCGACGTCGTGTTGCGGCCCGATGTCTGGCCGGGCTACGAGGCCGTGCCTGCTCAGGTCGACGAAGGTTTCTCGCTGGAATTTTCGCCCCTGATGACCACCGATCGGCAGATGATCGATGCCGTGGTTAAGTGCAGCATCAACCAGGTCGAGAAGATGATTCCCGTGATGCTCGACGTGCCCACACAGGTAGCCCCGCGGCAGCGTACCAAGGTGGAAGTGCCGCAGATGAGCCGTTTTCGCTTTCACGAGCGATTCCGTTGGCCGGTGGAGCAAGTGCTGCTGATCAGCATGGGAATGGTGCCCGTGCCTACGCCGGTCGAGGCCAAGCCGATTGTGCCGGGGCTCCCGTTGGGAACCACCGCACCCCGGGCCGACATGCTGGTGTTCATCGAAAGTCGCGGCGCCAACGAAACGGGCGGACCGCGCGTGACACAAACGCCCCAGGTCGACGCACGTACGTACCGTGGGCGTTATTGAGAGGGGCGAGAGACGAGAGGCGAGGGTGTTGAGTGCCACTGGCCTTGCCAGTGCTCTTTTGGGCTTGCCGGAGAGACAAGCCTTTCGATAGTCCGTCACACCGCCCCATTCTCGATCAACCGCTCCTGCAGATTCGTCCAGAACGCCGTGTCCTGCTGGTATTGCTCTTGCGGCATCTGGTAGCGGAAGGTGTCGAGATAATCCAACCGATCCTGTGTGGCCTGGACGTAGGAGTAGTCGCTCGACACCATCGGGTTGGTGAATTCGGGATCGCCCGGCTCGTACTGGTGGAGAAAGTGCCCATTTTCATCGCAGACGATGTTTGCCGTCAGCAGCGGTAGCTTCATTTGAAGCTGATAGGTGGCCAGCTCGCCAAAACTCATCCCCTCCGTGGCCTCCTCCCAGGCCTGGGCCACTGAAGGCGGTGTGGTGCTGTCCGGGAATTTCATGCCGTATGCCACCCCCGACCGAGTAAATCCGTCGTGGTTCAAGTCGACCTGGGCCGACGGCGGTACCAAGAGGTTCACGGCCCCTTCCTCCGACAGCGAATCGACCTGAATCGGATCGGCCAGCGAGTGAACGTGCTGGACGACGGCCAATTCCTCGCTCGAAAGACTCTCCAAAAAGGCCTTGGGATCGGCATATCCGCCTTCCTCGTTAGCTCGCACGAGGATTTCGCCGTACGATTGCTTCAGGACCTCGGTGTCGGTGGCTTGGGTGTAGCGGCCGCCGTGGCACTGCCCGTCGAACCACTCCGACCAGGACTCGCTGATTTGCTCGGCCATCGGCTGGTCTTCGGCCACCGGCTCGGCCGAGGCATAGCCCTCTCGCCCGGCCGCCGCCAGGACCTCACTGAACACGTTTTGGACATTGTGGTCTAACTCGCGTCCGCGGGGCTGCGTCGCGCAATCACTCGCACAAGCCGATTCGACCTTCATGGTTTTCACCCCTGCCTGTTGCGTTCCTGAATCCGTAAAAACCTTCCGACGAGGACATTCGTCTTCATCGTCCAAATCGGAAAAAAACCCCAGAAAAATCTCGTCCACATTGCGGCTGGATGGCCCGGTTGGCGTGTGCCACTGGCTTCGCCAGTGCTCCCTTGGGCTTGTCTGGGAGTAACGTAGGGCGGGTCGAGCGTAGCGAGCCCCGCCAGTTTTCTCGTCACGCCGCGTTATGCCATGCTGGCGATCTTTTCTTCGCAGATCCGCTTGGTCAGTTCCTGCAACTTCCGCACGCGGGCGGCCAGGTAGTCGAGTTCCTCGCGGGTAATCACGTAGTCGCGTTTGTACCGGGCGTCGATGTAGGCCTTCTTGAGCTTCTCGAATCGGTCCTTTTGTTCCGGGGTCGCCCGGGGGAAAACCGTGGAAAAGTCAGCGTGCAGATTGCTCGCCTGCCGGTCGAGCTTTTCGATGTCGTGCGTCTTTGGCCTATAGCCGGTAAACGTCAAGAGGATCGCGCTGAAAAATCGTTCCGTCACCTGGTGGAGCAGAAAGGCGGCGTTGTTATAGTGTGGAATCTCAAGCATCGATTCATACGCTCGGTAGAAACCACACGCACTTTCATACCAGTGCTCGAAATCCTCCCGGGTGTACTTCTGGTACTCGGCCGGTTCGAGAGGACGGACTTCGGCCAGTGTGTGGCGTCCGCTGTTGAACAACCGCACGCCCTCTTTCTTGATGTCTGTGTAGAAATAGCTGCCACGCTCAAGGGCCTTGTTAAGACGCCTGATATCCTCGACGATGATCGACGAACTGGGCCGGTCCAGTCCCAGCCGACGCAAATTCCGACGGATCGCAGCGCTCAGACGAGTCTCGCCGCGGAACGTGCCATGAGCCCGTTTTTCACTCACCACCAACAGGTCGAAGTCGCTTTCGTAGGTGTAAACGATGTTGTCTTCGGTGTAGCGGTCGTTGACCCAATCACCCCGGGCGTAGGAGCCGAAGAGGATCAGCATGGCCAGATCGTCGCCCATCAGCTCCCGAATCACCTCGGTAATCTCGGCAAGCGTCTCGGCGACCGGCTGGGAACGTTCGGGAAGCGAAGTTTTCATGGGGCAAGAAAATCCACCTATCGGGTGATGAGGAGCCGGGCAGGTCTAGTCCGTGTGAATCGGCCTGCGGGCCATTCTGGCAAAATCAGACGGAGCTCGTTTTCGCGAGCTTGGCGTAGAACCGTGCGGCTCATTGTGTAGCCGGCGGGTGACCGCTGCAAGAGGGGGGCGGGCAGTGGACCGGGATGGGGCCCGGCTTGCGGGCTGTGAATGAGTGGATAACGCGGTGCCACCCACCGTTGTGCTGGGGACCATTGTATTGGGGGGCTCGACGGCTTCTCTGCTCGGCCGTTTACATTTCTGGATCTTCGCGGACCTTCGTGGCCGATTATGGTATTGGCGCCGTGTTGCCACGGACAACCGAGGGCAGGCAAGCTCTCAGGGGGCTGCGAGCTAAGTTCTTTGTGAGCAAGGGGTTGTTGGGGCGTTGTCTGAGTTGCCCGGGGCGGAAATCTCGGTGGCACGCCAACGTGGCATGCCCGCACACAAGGCGCAGCTTGCCTCGGCCGGTGTCATCGTGTCCATTTTCTCTCGACGTAAGGCGGTCGCCAAGCTAGAATTAGCGGTTTTGCCATTGGGCCTTTTCAGGCATACAAGGCGAACTGACGGAACCTTCGGGTGTGGAGGCGGTTAGCATTGCGTGAGCCGTCGCGCCGTGGGTCGCGCGGAGAGACGTGGGGTTCTGTTGGAACACTTTTTAACAAACGACGGATGGTGTCGATGAGTTCGAAGCAACGACGAGTTGTGATTACGGGGGTGGGATCGATCTGTCCCTTGGGAAGCACGAAGGAGGCGCTGTGGAATGCCTTGGTCGAGCATCGTAGCGGTGTGGTGCCGTTGACGGTAGTTCCGGAAGGGACTTTTCCGATGAAGTTCGCTGCTCAGGCCGATCAGTTCACCGGAAAGATCGACGACTTTGGTCCCCTGGAGAAAGACGCCAAGAAGGCAATCCGCAAGGGGCTGAAGGTGATGTGCAGGGAATGCCAGATGGGTGTGGCGGCGGCTCAGTTGGCCCTGACCGATGCCGACTTAAAAAGCAGTAATGCCGACTCCACGCGGACGGGAATTACCTTCGGCGTGGATTACATGCTCACGGTGCCGGATGAGTTTGCCGAGGGAGTTTTGGAGTGTGTCGACGAGTCGGGCGAGTTTCAGTTCGCGCGTTGGGCGAGTGAGGGCATGCCCAAGATGTCACCCTTGTGGTTGTTGAAGTATCTGCCCAACATGCCGGCCAGTCACTTGGCCATTTACAATCAGTTTCATGGACCGAATAACTCGTTAACGCTTCGCGAGGCGGCCGCCAATGCGGCCATTGGTGAGGCTTATCACACCATTCTGGGCGACCGGGCCGATGTGATGCTGGTCGGTGCCACGGGTACCCGCCTGCACCCGATGAAGATGGTCCACGCCTTGCAGCACGAGCAGTTGGCCACCGGCAACGGGGATCCGACCAAGCTCAGCCGTCCGTTCGATCGCGATCGGGCGGGAATGGTGTTGGGCGAAGGCGCGGCGGCTATCGTGCTCGAAGAATTGTCGGCCGCCAAGGCACGTGGCGCTACGATTTACGGTGAGGTTGTCGGGAATGCGGCCAGTTCGGCCGTTGGCCGGCACATGCAGGCCCGCCGTGGGCGGGCGCTCGCCAATTCTCTGCGCAATGGTCTGGCCAGCGCCGGAATCGCGATCGACGAACTCGGGCATGTCAGCGCCCATGGGATTAGTACGACCCATGGCGATGCGGAAGAGGCGCAGGCAATCGGCGAGGTGCTCGGTGCCCGTGCCGATTCGGTTCCTGTGGTTGCCTGCAAGAGCTACTTCGGGAATCTTGGGGCGGCCAGTGGGATGGTCGAGTTGATTGCCAGTTTGCTGGCGATGCAGCAGGGGCGACTGTTCCCGGTGCTCAACTACGAGCATCCCGATCCCGAGTGTCCTGTCGCGGTCGTCCAGGGCGACGATGTTTCGCCGGGTGACAGCTTCGTTAACCTCAGTGTCACGCCGCAGGGTCAGGCGGCCGCCGTGGTAGTGCGCCGCATCGATTGATCTTCCCTGTTGTTGCTTGGCAGGGGCGTTGGGCTGTTCGAGGCCGATCGCCCCTGCGGTGATTTTCGGGGTTCTCCAGTGTACCTGGTATCGAGCTGGGCGGGTTCGATGTTCGGAGTGTCCGGCGTGCTCTCGGTATGGGAGTTGTCGTGGCGGACGTTTCCTGGAGTGATCGCAGGCTCTCGTCGCCCGGTATGGCTATTGCGGAGGGGTGGTTGTAGCTTGGTGGTGTGGTTTGTTGTCGCAGGACGGCTGGCCGGTTGGTTTGCGTCGGGTTTTGGGTTCCCTGGCGGGGGTGCCGGGTTGACACCCCACTGATCGCCCGGTATGCTTACCAGATTCCCAAAGCCACTAAGTTACGCTCTCACAAAGTCTTGGGGCGTGTCGGCGGAAGTGATTGCCGTGAGTGGTGGCGGTGACGGAGGGTTGTGGCCGGAATTTTCCGCCACGGCGAGCCTAACGGTTTGCGCCAAAGGGAATCCGGTTGGTAAGGCAATGGAAGGCTTGGTGACGCGGTGCGTCGCCGGGCAGAACGGAAAGTGAAAAACGATGGACCCCAGCGAAGTCCTACGGATCGTCGACGCCATCCATCGCGACAAAAATATCGACAAGGAAATCGTCTTCGATGGTATCGAGGCAGCTCTTGTTTCGGCTGCTAAGAAGCACTATGGCGAAGACGAAGACGTCGTTATGTCAATCGATCGCGAGAGTGGCGCCATTGTGGGTACCCACAATGGCGTGCCGTTGTCGCCTGAGGAAATGTCCGAGCGAATCGGTGCTCAGACGGCCAAACAGGTGATGATCCAGAAGATCCGTGAAGCTGAGCGGGATACCCTCTATAATGAATATGACGAACAACGCGGCCAGCTTGTGACCGGCGTGATCCAACGCTACGAAGGTGGGGCGGCGACGGTGGCGCTGACCAATGTCGAAGCGATCCTGCCCAAGGGAGAGCAGATTCCTGGGGAGACGCATCACGCGAATGAGCGCGTGCGGGCGACCGTATACGAAGTGAAGAAGGCCGGCAGCCGTGTGAAGGTGATCCTCAGTCGGACCAAGCCGCAGTTGGTACAGCGACTTTTCGAGCAGGAGATTCCCGAGATCGCGGAAGGTGTGATCGAGGTTAGGGCGATTGCCCGTGAGCCTGGTTATCGGACCAAAGTGGCCGTAAGCAGCACCGATCAGCGTGTCGACTGCGTAGGCGCGTGCGTGGGTGTCCGCGGAAACCGTATTAAGAACATCGTCGACGAGTTGGCGGGCGAGCGAATCGACATCGTTCGTTACAGCGACGACATGCAGACGCTTGTTCCCAATGCCCTGCAGCCGGCCGAGGTCGAAGAGGTAATTCTCTGCCAGATGCTTGGCCGGGCCATCGTATTGGTTCGCGAGGATCAACTTTCGCTTGCCATCGGCCGCCGGGGGCAGAACGTTCGCCTGGGTAGCAAGCTCTGTGGTTGGGATATCGAGATCATGACTCGCGATGAACTCGATGAGCAGATCGAACAAGCCGTGGTCGGGTTCTCCGGGATCGATGGAGTTGCCGACGAGTTGGCAGAGAAATTGGTCGGCGAGGGGTTCTTGTCGTACGACGACCTCTCCGTGATCGAACCCGATGCCCTGATGGAAATGGGCGGGTTGAGCATGGAACAGGTCGACCATATCGTCGAACAGGCGGAAGTGAAAGCCGAGGAGGCCGAGAAACAGGCGGCCGAGCAACGGCGTCAACGCCGTCAGCAGGAGCGGCTTGAGGCCGCGGAAGCTGCTCAAGCTGAGGCCGCAGAAGCTGAGGCAGCAGAGACCGAGGCAGCAGAGACCGAGGCAGCAGAGACCGAGGCCGGCGCGGCTGAAGACGTTGCTGCGGCCGAGGATGCTGAAACCTTGGAGACGGCTGACACGACGGAGTCGCAAGAGGAAGAGATCAAAGGGGAAGAAGCCGCTGAGATTCAAGCGGATGTTGCTCCCGAGGTGGTGGCGGAAGACGAAGCCACGGAGGTGTCGTCTGCCGAGGAGGGTAATTCCGAGGAGGTTGCGGCCGACACGGCGGTGGCAACAGATGAAGTGGCTTCCGAGAGCGAGCTTGCCGATGCTCCTGTCGCGGACGAACGCAAGGAATCGGAGCAGGCGGACTGACCGGCCGATCGCGTGGCGGTGAGATCCGGCGGAAGATCGGGTCGCACGCCTTACGTTCGGTTGTCGGAGGAATGTGCGGTTGAAGTCGAGTGCTGCCATGCCGTGAGCTGGGGGAAATGGAATGATGTAAGTGGAACCTTTAATTGAATATGGGGTGAGACAACCGAGGTGGCTCTCGGTTGGTAAAACCCGAAAGGAAGTGGCCGGGTGCCGATCCGAATTTACGCGTTAGCGAAACAACTCAACGTCGACAGCAAGGTGCTGGCGAATGTCTGCGATCAGGTAGGTATCTCTGGTAAGGGGTCTGCGCTGGCGAGCTTGTCGGATGAAGAGGCCGAGAAGGTCAAGGCCTATCTGAGTAACCGGGGGGCGAAGCCAGCGGCGAAGCCGGCTGGAAGGCGTGCAGCGGCTGAGCCGGAGAAGCCGCAAGTCCTGCGGCGCGAGGATTACATTGCTCCGGCAGGAACCGCGGGCGGCAAGGTTCGTGTGTTGACCACACGTCCCAAGCCTAAGTCGGAACCCAAAGTGGAATCCCAGCCGGAGCCATCTGCGCCCACGGCGCCCGAAGTCTCGGCGTCAGCTCCGGCGGCACCGACATCCCCGGCGCCTCCAGCGGCTCCGGTAGAACCCGAGTCTGCCGTTCCGGTGGAAGAGAGCAAACCGGTTGTCGAACCTTCTCTGCCGCCGGCCCCTGAGCGACCGAAAGTGGCACCGCTCGCGGCCAAGTTGTTGCAGAAATCCAAGGGTCCCATCCGAACGATCCAAGCGAAGCGGGCCAAGGGATCGGAGAAGCCCAGGCCGGCACAAAAGTCCGGGCCGGCGATCAAGCTGGCGCCGATGCCGACCGCGTCGGAGCCGCCGCGGAAAGGCAAGACTGACGAACCGGCCCCGCAGAAACCCGATATCAAGTTGCCACCCGATGCGATTCGAGCGGGTAAGCTCGGTTCGACGCCTCTTTCCGAGCACATCCGCAAGCACGAAAAGAAGAAGGCGGCCAAGAAGGGCGGCCGAGGCGAGGTTGGCGGCGCTGATGTGGCCAAGGAAGAGGTTGGCCGCGAGCGAGGAGTTCGACGTGGTGTGGGGCGTGGCGAAGTGCCACCCGAAAAGGGGGTGCCCGCCTTGGGGGGTCGCGAAGCGCGGCAACTAAAGCGCAAGCGATCGACAACCGCACGGCGACGCAAATCGCAGGACGAAGAGAGTACGGTCGTTCCTCGCAGAAAGACACGCATCCGGCGCACGGGAACCACCAATACGGCGGCCCCGCGTAAGTCGAGTGTGAGTGTCGAATTGCCCTGCACGGTGAAGACGTTTTCCGAGGCCGTCGGAATCTCGGTGGCTCAGTTGCTTGGCAAGTTGATGCAGTTGGGGGCGATGTCGTGCAACATCAACTCCAATTTGGAGCACGACATGGCGGAACTGCTGGCTGCCGAATTCGGCGTCGATGTCTCCTTCCAGGAGGAGGTCGCGCTGGAGGACAAACTGCTGTTGTCGCTGGAGCAAGAGGAGGCGCCGGAAGACCTCGAATTGCGGCCGCCGATTGTCACTTTCCTCGGGCACGTTGACCACGGGAAGACTTCGCTCTTGGATCGCATCATGGAAGTCAACGTGGTTTCCGGCGAGAAGGGTGGCATTACCCAGCACATTCGGGCGTACCAGATTGAAAAAGACGGCGGCAAAATCGCCTTTGTCGATACCCCGGGCCACGAGGCCTTTACGGAGATGCGTGCGCGGGGTGCCAACGTGACGGACATTGCCGTGTTGGTTGTGGCGGCCGACGACGGCGTGATGCCGCAGACCGAGGAAGCGATTAGCCACGCCCGGGCGGCCGGGGTACCGATTGTCGTTGCGCTGAATAAGATCGACTTGCCCGGCGTAAACGCGCAGCGTGCCTACGAACAACTGGCGGCCAACGAATTGTTGCCCAGCGAATGGGGTGGCGATGTCGAGGTCATCAAGACGAGTGCGACCACGGGAGAAGGCATCGACGAGTTGCTCGACACACTGCTCACCGTAGCCGAATTGCACGAATTCAAGGCCAATCCCAAGCGAGCTGGTGTTGGTACCTGTTTGGAGGCCGAGTTGCACGAAGGCCGTGGTGTGGTGGCGAAGTTGTTGGTGCAACGAGGCACGATGAAGGTGGGCGACGTGGTGGTCTGCGGCTCGGCCTTCGGTCGGGTGAAGGCGATGTACGACACGCTCGAACCGCGCAAACGTCACGAAGAGGCCGGCCCGTCGATGCCCGTCAACGTCACCGGCCTAAACACCGCACCGGGGGCCGGCGATCGGTTCTATGTGCTTCAAGATATCAGCGAGGCGCGGCACCTGGCGGAACAACGGGCCGACGAAGCCCGACAACGCGAGCTTAGCGGGATCAGCCGGCCGCACATCACCCTGGAAAATCTCTTCGATCGCCTTGGCGAAGAAGAAGTGCAAACGTTGAACGTGATTCTCCGCGCCGACGTCCGGGGTTCGATCGAAGCCATTCGCAAGGAGCTTACCAAGCTGGAGCATCCCGAGGTTCAGATCAAGATTCTTCAGGCAACAGTTGGTGGGGTAACGGAGGCCGATGTCCATCTGGCCGATGCTTCCGACGCGATTATCATCGGCTTCAACGTGGTGCCCGACGAAGGGGCACGCAGTCTGGCCGAACAACGCGGGGTGCAGATCCGCCGTTACGACATCATTTATCAGGTTACCGAAGATCTGAAGGCCGCTCTGGAAGGTATGCTTCGACCGGAGAAGCAGGAGAAAGATTTGGGGCGGGCGTTGGTGCAGCTGACCTTCCATATAAGCCGTATTGGCACGGTGGCCGGTTGTCGAGTGCTCGCCGGAAACATCGAACGAGATTCTCGCGTGCGGGTGATTCGCGACAGCCGCATCATTGGCGATTACAAGCTCGATTCTTTGAAACGCGAGAAGGACGACGTGCGCGACGTTCGTGAGGGCATGGAATGTGGGATCAAGCTGAGTGGCTTCAACGACCTGAAGGAAGGTGACATCCTCGAAGTCTACAAGGTCGAGGAGATCGGTCGGACATTCAGTGGTAGTCTCGCCGCAAGTGAGTAAGCAAGTTCGTTCCGTGGTCCTCAGAGAAGAAGGGTAAATCGCCATGCCGTCGCGACGTGCACAGAAAGCGGCCGCAGCCATTCGTGAAGTGGTCAGTATGGCCATCCTGGCCGAGTTGAAAGATCCCCGCGTTCAAGACGTTACGGTTACCTATGTCGAGGTGTCCGGCGATCTGCGACACGCGAAGGTCCATGTGTCGGTGATGGGCGACGAAACGCGACAAAACCTTTCGCTTCGTGGCTTGCAGAACGCGGCCGGCTATCTGCAAGCCAAGATCGCCAAGGGAGTTGACCTGCGTTACACGCCCAAGCTGACGTTTCTGCTCGACCAAGGGGTGAAGCATTCTATCGCCATTTCGCAGATTCTTAGCGAGGTGCTCCCCGATCGGGGTGAGCAACCACCCACGGCACCGGAGCCTACGGACGAGGACGACTCCGAGGAACCGACATCCGGAAGCCCGTCGCACGATCCGGTCGGTTAGTAGCGTGACAGTGAGTTAGCGTGACAGTGAGTTAGCGTACAGCGGGGTAGCGAGTTCGGAACCAGGAAGCTGCACGTGGCTCACCTCGGTTGGCAGTTTTGCAGGAAGTTTGAAAGCTAAGGTTATGGCATCCACCAATCGCACGGCACAGTTCGCCAAGATTCATAAAGTTCTCAAGAAGCATTACAAGGCCGTGGTGTCCGACGCCGATCGAAAGGTGTTGGAGCACGTGGTTTTTGCTTGCTGTTTGGAAGACGCCCGTTACGAGGCGGCCGAAGAGGCGTTTGCCGGGTTGATTCATACGTTCTACGATTGGAACGAAATTCGGGTGACATCGGTGGTGGAACTGGGCGAAACCTTGTCCTGCCTGCCCGATCCTCGCTTGGCGGCCAATCGAATGAAGCGGGTGCTGCAAGGGATTTTCGAGGAGGCCTATAGCTTCGATCTTGAAGAGAAACGCAAAAAAAACCTGGGGCCCACCGTAAAATGGTTGGAGAAACTCGACGGGACCTCCCCGTTCGTTGTCTCCTATGTGGTCCAGGCTGCCCTGGGAGGGCATTCCATTCCGATTGGCGCGGGCGAACTGCAGGTCATGCGAATCTTCGACCTGGTGACCGACAAAGATGTCGAGAATAAAGTGGTGCCGGGTTTGGAACGGGCGGTGGCCAAGTCGAAGGGTGTTGAATTTGCTTCTCTGCTGCATCAGTTGGCGGCCGACTTCGTGGCCAATCCCTTTGCCCCGGCACTGCGGAAAATCCTTCTGGAAATCGATCCTGGTTGCAAGGAACGGCTGCCCAAGCGACGCGTGGCGAAGTCGGGCAGGAGGAGAAAATCGGTGAAGGCTGAGTCGGAACTGGCCGAAACCAAAACGCCCAAGGGGCGAAAGCCGGAGACGAAAGCAACCAAGGGAGATGGTCGGAAGCCAGCCAAGAAAACTACCAAGGCTCCGGCAAAAAGTGGAACGTCCGCCACCTCGAAGCCGGCCGCTTCCAAGAAGAAGCCGGTTGCTAAAAAAACTACTGCCGCCAAAAAGACAACCAAGAGCAAGGCGGCAGGGAAGTCGAGCAAGAAAAAGTCGGGCACGCAACGGCTCGCCAAGCGGAAGCCGCGCTAAAACCCGGGGACGAGGGGAGAGTCGCTGTGGACGCTGGTCGGGTGCACACGATCTTTAACCCAGTGGCTGAATGTGTGCGCGCCTGCCCTGGTGCTTCTAGCGAGTTATCGCGGCGGGTTAGCGATCGCTCTGCCGTCGCCAACGCATGCTCGCTGGGGTGGACGGTGGTTATGAAGTGGACGGCGACTCTCGTCCTGTTTTCCCTCAGTCTGATCGCTCCCGTGGGCCTTGGGGAAATCTCTCCGGCTTTTGCCGACGATCTTCCCGCGAAGGATAGCTCGGCAGACGCTCCTCGGCCACTGATTCTGGAAGACGAGCCGGCACTGCTTGAACCTCGCCGCGAACGGACACCGGCCGAACGCGATCGGCTGGAAGCGATCGTCGAATTTGCCACGGGACGCATGCTGGAACGCCGCCAGCAAGAGGCCGAAGCCCTTCGATACTACCAACGGGCCTACCGTCTCGATCCGCAAGCCGGCGATATTCTCGAAGCCATTTTTCCCTTGGCCTATCGTTTGAATCGGCGCGAGGTGGCTTATCGCTACGCGCTGAAGTTGGCCGAACTCGGCGAGGCCGATGCCCTGCTGCTGCGCCGTTTGGGTCTGCACTTCGCCGAACAAGGAAAGTGGGCTGAGTCGGTGAAACTCTACGAACAAGTTTTGGCAGCGCGGCAGGACGAAGAAGAAACGGCCGCCGGTATTCGCCTCCGTATGGAAATGGGCCACCTGTACGATCTGCTCGGAAAACACAAAAAAGCGGCCGAACAGTTCGCCCAAGCTCGTTACGCTTTGGAGCATCCAGACGAATTTGGCATCGACGAGCGGATCAAGAAAGTGTTGCTGGGTGATCCAGGCTCGACCTACTGCCTGATGGGCGAATGCTTTCTAAAGGCGGGACTTGCGGGCGAGGCGATCGAAGCCTTTCGGCAAGCCAACCAGGTTGCCCCGCATGCCGGCCGCCTTGGGTTCAATATGGCCCAGGTGTATGCCTACCAGAAGAAATGGGAGGCCGTGCTGAAGGCGCTCGACGACTGCTTCCGCGAAAAGCTCGACGACGAAGGAGCCGTTCCCTACGAACTGTTGGCCGAGGCGCTCGAAAATCTTGGGCAAAGCGACGAATTACTGCCTCGCCTGGAACGCCTTCGCTCGCAAGATGCCACGAACGTTCCGTTGGGGTATTTTCTCGCTGGCGAGTACGCCAAGGCGAAGAAGTACGATAAGGCCGAGGCCCTTTACCGGACGTTGTTTGAGGGAACACCGTCGCTGACCGCGTATCGAGCACTAATCGATATCTACCGCCAAACCAATCAACCCAAGCAAATGCTGACGATTCTGGGGGCGGCCGTCACGCGGTTGCGGAGCTTGCAGTCGTTGGGCGAGCAAATCGATGAGGTCGCTGCCGACGAGCAACTGCTCGACGGCATAATTGCCGAAGCGAAACAACGGGCGGCCGCCGAGCCGCCGCAACTTGACTTCGCGCAAGCCTATTCCGTTGCGCTGCTTGCGATGGAGGCCAAGCGTTTCAAGGTGGCCGGAGAGTTCTTCGAGCTTGCTCTGAAGGCCGATCCCAACGAAACGGCCGAAGTCCTGTTCGTTTGGGGCGTGGGGCTGCTGCTGGCCGAAGGGCACGAGGCGGAAGCGGCCGCCGTGTTTCAACGGGCGATCGATTTGCCGGTCGACGACGATCTGGCCATGTTCTACTACTATTATTCTTGGGCGCGGGCCGTCGAGGGAAAACACGACGATGCCCTGAAGGCGGCACGCCAGGCTGTGCGGCTGAGCGAATTGGCTGCGGGCAACGCGGCTGCGGAAGCCAAAGCGGCCGAGGTCGCACGCGAGGCGGCAATGGTTTACGTCGAACAGGCGGAGCAGAAACTCAAGCAGACGGATCAAGCAGAATTGGCCGCAGCACTGGACAACGTCGAAAAAGTCCGCGTGGCCGCCCAGAAAGCCACCCAAGAGGCACAAACCGCCGAACGCGAAGCGGAAGGCAAAAAAGAGGATTGGGCCCGGCATCTCAGTCGTGTGGCATGGGTGTTGTATCATGCCGGCCGCAACGACGAGGCGACGAAAGCCTACCGGGAGTTGGTCAAGAAGTTCGACGATCAATACGATTCCAGCGAAATTCGCGACGTGTTGCGCAACGCCCGTTTGATCCTCTCAAACTTATGCGTGCTTCGCAATGATTTTGCTCCGGCCGAACAGTGGCTCGAAGAAGTGCTCGACGAATTCCCCGACGACGTGGGGGCTTCGAACGACTTGGGTTACCTGTGGGCCGATCAGAACAAACACCTGCATCGCGCACTGCGGATGGTCCAGCGGGCCGTTGAGGCGGAGCCAGAAAGCCGGGCTTATCGCGACAGCCTCGGGTGGGTGTTTTTCCGTTTGGGGCGTTACAAGGAAGCCGTGGCCGAATTGGAGAAGGCCGTTGAGGGCGACGATCAGCCCGACGCCGTGATCCTCGACCACCTTGGCGACGTCTATCAGGCGGCCGGTACGAACGACGAAGCTCGCCAAGCATGGCGCCGGGCCGTGGAGGCGTATCGAAAGCAGAACGAAACCAAAAAGGCCGACGCAACGGCCAAAAAAATCGAACAACATCAACCGTCAAACTGACCGGCCGTGTTTCGCACTGGCTGACAAGCAGCCAGTGGCACCCGATTTACGGTGCAGCCGCGTGCCGCTCATTCAATCACAACGAAAAACGCGTAATCAGGGATTTAGCAGATGGCTGGGCATTCTCATTGGGCTGGTATCAAGCACAAAAAGGCGCTGATCGACAACAAACGCGGTAAGCTCTGGAGTAAGTTGGCCAAAGCGATCATCGTGGCCGCCAAGACGGGCGGAGGCGATCCCGGGATGAATCTCCGACTGCGGTACGCCATCGACGACGCCAAGGCCGTGAGTATGCCCAAGGACAACATCGAACGGGCGATCAAGAAGGGGACGGGTGAACTCGAAGGCGGATCGTTCGACGAGGTCCTCTACGAGGGTTACGGTGCCGGCGGCGTGGCCGTGCTTTGCGAGATTCTTACCGACAACCGCAACCGTACCGCACCGGAGATCCGCAAGATCTTCGAGATTACCGACGGCAAACTGGGGAGTACCGGTTGTGTGGCCTGGATGTTCGACAGCAAGGGGCTGTTTCTCATCCCCACCGACCGCGCCAACGAAGACGCCCTCATGGAGCTTGCCCTCGAGGCTGGGGCCGACGACGTGACGGTCCAGGGGGATAGCTACGAGATCACGTGCGACCCGGCCGTGTATCAGGACGTGGTCGAGGCTCTGGCCACGGCGGAGATCAAACCGGAAGTCAGCGAGATCACACGCATTCCGCAGAACACGGTCGACCTCGACGCCGACACGGCCCGCAAGGTACTGAAACTCATGGATCGCCTAGACGACCACGACGACGTACAGAGCGTGTCGGCTAACTTCAACATCCCCGACGACGTGATGGCCGTGATCGAGGCTGAGTAGGGAGTTGGGAGGGCTGGCCGCTTCAGCGGCCAGCAGTTGTTCAGAGCACATTCGTTCCCAAGCCGGAGCTTGGGAACGAATAGTGTTAAACAGCTAATCACTACTCATCACTATTCTCATAGTGCTCGACCAGTGGCCAGTACGTGTCGAAGTTGAACTCGGGGCTGTTGTCGCCGTCGTGGCACGTGATGCATTGCCACTTCTTCGAGTCTTCTTTGGTAATGACCATCGCCTTGCGAAGTTGTTCGAGCACCACATCGTCGTCGCCGCGGAGTTCGGCGGCCACGTGCTTGCTGCCCGGGCCGTGGCAGTTTTCGCAGCCCGTGTCGATCAACTCGGGCGTCTTTTCTAGGCTCTCGAAACCGGTCTGATAAGGAAAGTATTTCGTGGGATGCCAGCCGACGACGTGGCAGCTAATGCACTCGGGGTCGAAGTTGCGTGCCGGTTTCAGCTCGGCCAACGTGCGGTACGCCCGCGAGTGGCCGCTCTTCTTCCAGATTTCATAAGATGGCTCGTGGCACGACTCGCACTTCTTCGAGCCGACGAACTTCCCGCCCACCTCTAGTTTGGGATGTGGAGGAGCCTGCGGACCGACGGGAATTCCCAGGCCTGCGAAGCCTTCGACCTTGAGTTGGTCCTGGTAGGCCTCGAGTAACCGCTGCATGATTGTCGAGGCCGGGAAACGGGAGTCGAGCGGCACGCGTTGATAGCGGAACGACGGCTGTTGGTTGTCGTAAAGGCCCACCACCACGGCATCCATCCCCTTTTCGCCGACTTCGATCAACAGCGTCTTGCCGCCGTTGAGTGTTTCCGGTTTGGCGGGCGGTAACGGCGCCCCGCCAGCAGTCACCACAATGTTGAACTCGGGAAACTGTTCGGCCAACGCTTTGGTCTCGTCCATCGACGCATGGGCTAGGAGAACCAGGTAGTCGGGCTGCTGTTGTTTGAGCTTTGGCAGCACTTCGGTAAGCATTTTGACGGGATCGGCCGTTTCCAGTTCGACGTTGTTGATCTCCGCGGCTTCTTTTTTGCCCAGCACCGAGGTAATGCCCAGTTTCTTGCCGCCGACATCCACAATGCGAAGCGGTGAGTACCAGCCATCCTGGAAACCAAACATCGCTACGTTGGCACCCAGGAAGAGGCTTTCGTTGGTGGGCCCGTTGACGGCGGCCGAGAGCAACTCGGCGGCGGGCAATTTCAGGTCGGTGGTGCCGAAGGCCACGGCGTCGTAGCCCATTTGCCGCATGCCGTCGACCATGATTTGGAATTTCAGTTCGGACTGGCGGCCGAATCCCCGGGCGATCCCGCCCACATCGAGACCCACGACATTCCAACCTTGCTGCTTGCGAAGCTGCTCGAAGAGCGTGTGCCGCCGGCTCATACCGCCCTTCATCCGATCGAGCCCGGCGCAACCACACGGTTCGATGTAGCCGTCCTGACGGCCGCTAATCACCAACGCCACGGCCGGTTTTGTCCAATCGACGAAGATCGGCCCATTCTCCTTGATTGGGTCGAAGGTTTCGTCCTTGTGGCCTGGATGGCGCCGCGGATTGGCGTCGGTGTGTCCCGGAGTTGACGTTTCCTGGGATGGCGTGCTCTGATTCTGGCCACCGTGATTCTGGTCATCGGTCGGGGGGGCCGAATCGCGAAGCGGATTGCGGGCGGGGAGGGAGGAGTCGCTAGGCGGCTCCGACGAACCGCCGTTGGGAACCGGGGCCAGCGGTTGTTCGTCGTCGGGCATTGCCAACGGCGGTTGGGTATCTGGCGGCACGATATCCATGCTCGGCGGCTGTGCCGTTGGCGGTTGGGTACCCGGTGCGATGGTTGCCGGTTCGGCCGAAGGCAATGGGGCCGGTGTGGCGGCGGCATCGGGCGACGTCGCGCTGGGCGCAAACTGCGAAAGTTCCGAGGACATCTCGGGGGCTGCGGCCGGTTCCTCCGGCCGTTCGCTGGGTGGTTCCTGCGACGAGGGACAACCGGTCGTCAAGGTAATCAACAACGCAGAAACGGCAAACAGGCTCAATGGCGAGGTCGCGTGCAGTAGCTTTCGCATAAATGGGCTCAGGGATCGAGGGCCTTGGCCGACCCCGCCACACTGCAATCGCACACGCTATCGCTCGGTGACCATCGAGACCGCCTACCCCTCGACGGCGAATCGCACACGGATCCGCAACCGTGGCATGTCGGGGTGGTTGGTCTTCAGGATGATCTCGCCGAGGCGGCCGTGATCGGGATTCAGGTGGTGGGCCGGACGACTTCCTTGGGGAACTTCGACGACGAGCGGGGTCTGCATGACGTCCCCTTCGCCCAACGGCTTCGGGGTGCCCAACTCGACCTTCAACAGGTCGGGGTAAACGCTGACCGGCTCGAACTTTATCTCCTTGCGATGAGGGCCGTGAACGACCAACAATAGTCGACGACGGACACCGGCATCTTGGCGAATCGTACCCAGGTCGAGAATTCCGGTCGTGGGGCTGTAGCCTGGACCAACGACCGAAATTCGGCCGCGGACCGTACCCGAGATCGGAATGAAGATCTCCGGAGTCGACTCGACATTAGTACGCAGTCGAATCTTCTGCTGAAACGGTCCCTGAGGCAACCCCGGTTTTACGGTGACCCTCATTAATACCCCGCTTTGGGCGTGGGGTTCTTCCTCGATTTGCTCGGGGGGGAGTTCCGTTAGGACGACGTCGAAGTTGCCAGCCGAGTCGGGATCGGTCGACTGGTAGTCGATGATTTCGAGTGGCTGGCCGATGAAGCCGAAAATCCGTACGTCGGCCGTGTCGGTTTGGTCGGGCGAAAGACTGCTGAACACCACTTCGCCGGGTATCACCCGGGTGGCGACCGTTACGTTGCCCGAGATGGTCAACTCGACACGGGGCTGGCGAGGATCGGTGGTTTCGATATGGGCCGTTTGACGGAAGGGGCCAGTGATGTCTTTGGCGGTCCAGGTCAGGGTGACTTTGGTCGAATCGCCCGGCATGACCTCCTCACGCTCCAATTTGCTCAGCGTGCAGCGACACGACGTGTCGCCTGTCGTCAGACGCAACGGGGCATCGCCGGCGTTGGTGAAGATGAAGTCGTGACGACCTTCGGCTTGCATGTCCATCGTGCCGAAATCGTAATCCGGGTTGTCGACCACCACCTTGGGGAGTGGGGTGTCGTTGGATAGCGACGATGGTCGGACGTAGCCCTCGTTCTCGGAACTACCGTCCGCGGCGCCAACTGACCCGCCGGCACGTATCGTGGCCATAGTGATCCCGGCCGCCAGCCCGACGACCAACGCGACAAAAACAGCAAACGTAGTCTTCATGGGATGAACCGTACGACGAAGTCGGAAATCGGAAACGAAAAGTCGGAAGTCGAAAATCCAAAGTCGGAAATACGAAGTCGGAAATACCGAGGGCTGGTCGCTTCAGCGGCCAGCATTTAAGCAATCAACCGCGCCCCTCCCTTTTGTTCTACAATAAGCCACAACCACGGAAAAACAACACAGCCCCGAAAAAACCATGGTCTTGGCCTTTTCGAGTTTCTCATAAGCTGTCGAGAAGTTGCCTCATCCGCGAGTTCAAATCCTTCGGCAGCCGCTTGTCGGCGTGGGGGGTCTGGCCGTCCAAACGCAGGGCGGCTTCCGCCTCCTGTCGGGCTTCCTGCTTGTGGTCGGCAGCGGTCAGGGCCAACGCCAGTCTCGCCCGTTGGGTGCTGTTGTTGGGGTAAAGCTCGACCGCTCGGCGGTAGTGCGCGATGGCCTGGTCGAGATGTTTCGCGTTGCCACTGGTTCGGTGGGCCAGGTCGTACCACTGGCCGGCTGCGAACCAAGCGGCACTTGCGTTGGGTGCCAACTCGAGCATCCGGCGGCAGTGCTGTTCGAAAATGGCGAAGCCCTGGGGCGTGGGACTGTGGTGCCATTGGGCCAACGCCAGGGCGGCCAACTGCTGTTGGGCTTCTTCCGATCGTGGATCGGCTTCGGCGGCCGCCAGCAGATACTTGGCTGCCTCGTTCGGATGCGATTGGGCCGTGCGGAGTTGGCCTCGGCATCGAATCACCGGGCTGTAGGCCGTTTGATAACACGCCACGGCCAACAGCATGCCGGCAACCAACAGGGCGACCGCCAGCGGTCGGGCGAACGAACGAACGCCATCGCCGCGAAGGCCCACGGCCATCAACAGCCACAAAGTGCCCGCCACCCCGGGAAAGCCGATTCCCCCGGCGGCCAACAGGTTGACCAGCAAGACGACCACGCCGGTAGCGATTAGCCAGCGCGGCAAATCGCCCTGGCGTATCCAACTTGCCATGAGCGCGACCGTGCCCGAGCCGAACAGAATTCCCCAGCCCACGGCGGATAAACCCGGCGGGGCGGTCGACATCAGACCCAGCGGGATACTCAACAACAGCCCGGCCATGCCGCCGGCCAGGGCAAACGGCCAGGCGTCGTTCGTCTCGGCCGGATGATCTGGGTTGCGGTGCGTGTTGCTTTTTTCGTCGATATTCGACGTGTTCGACGCGGTAGATTCGCCCGAGGGTTTGCGGCGAGCAAGTTGCCAAACGGTGGCGAAGAAAAATCCCAACACGGCCAGCAAGGCGAGCAGGGCGGGCGTGCCGGCGGTGGCCCAGACTTCCAGCAGGAAGTTGTGAGGATCGGACACTTCCTCGCTGGCTTCTGGCAGTTTGAATCGGGTGTATTCGTTCTGGAAGTTGCCCGGGCCGCAGCCAATCCAGGGATGTTCGGCAATCATCCGCCCGGTCGCCTGCCAATACTGCAACCGGTAGCCGAGCGACTTGCCCGCCTCGCTGAAAACCTGGCGATCGAGACCGCCGAAAGCAATCGCGGCGGCAACCAACACCACGGCGGCTGTCGCCAGACCGACGGGCAGTTTCCAACGCAAGACGTTGTTGGATGTTGTAGCTTCGTTCGATTCAATGTTCTGGTCAACGTTTTGGGTGCCATGCCCACGCTTGCGTGGGCATGCTTCTCTAGGTTTACGGCATGCCCACGCAAGCGTGGGCATGGCACCCAGTCGAAACCCAGGCATGATGCCCAATTGTCGCCCGTAGAAATACAAGACCACGCACGACCCGAAGGCGGTTGCCAGGTAGCCGCTGCGGCTTTTCGTAAGCACGAGGCACACGGCAATCGGCAGCGCACAGGCGAATGCCTTCAGCCGGTCGCCACGCAGCCAACCTCCGGCAACGCCGACTCCAACCGCACCAATTCCCACGGTCACGATCAACCACGGTGCCAGGTAGCCGGCCAGCGAGTTGGTCAGCGCGAAGGTGGCCAGTGGTTCGGTGCTTTCCAGGCGTTTCTCGAAGAGTTCGCGCTCCGGCGAGCCGGGCGGAAACCAGAGGCCCGCATCGCGCATCGCCGCGTCCGGATCGGCCCGGTATTGTGCCCTGGTTGCCGGCATGTCGACGAAGTATTCGTACAGCCCGTCGACCGAGAGGGTTACGGCCAGGGCGATCATTACGGCAACCGTTGCCCGGGCTTCTCGTGCCGTTAGGATGAACTGTCGTGCCAGGAAGAAGGCTAGCGCGAAGCCGGTCCATTGCCACATCATGTTGATCGCCGGGCGCGGACTGGCGTGTTGCGCAGCCCAGAGTGCCGAGACGGAGTACAGCGCGATCAACACCAACACGGCGGCATCGGTGCGGCCGAAACGCAGCGAGAATTGATTCCGCCCGATGGCGCCCAACAGCCAGAACACGGCTACAACCACCCACAACATAACGACCGAAAGCCCATCGCCGTGCACGTCGGCCGACTCGCTGGGGAACAACACCCGGGCGACAAACAGTGCCACCGTGGCTGCCAGCAGCCAGGGACGTAGTCGGTCGGACGACGTCGGTCGACCGGGCGCGGTACTGCCACGCGGCGAGGAATCCGCTCGGGCGGACGATTTCGGCGTTTGGCGGCGGCGTTTGGTCATGGAAAAGCGGAAAGTGGAAAGTGGAAAGCGGAAAGCTGGTCGCTTCAGCGGCCAGCAGACGCACGAATAGATTTCAGGTTCATTATCGCTCCCGTGAAGCGGAGCTTCGCTTCAAGTTCGTTCCCAAGCCGGAGCTTGGGAACGAGCGTTGATAAGAACGTAAGAACGTATAATTTTGCTGGCCGCTGAAGCGACCAGCCCTCTTAACTCTTGGCTCCTAACTCCACACTCCTATCTCCTCCGTTGCCGTCGTCGGCCGGTGGTTTCCAATATTCCGATCAGCAGAAGTACGCAGCCGATCATCAGCAGGATAATGGCGGCACCGACTGTGTTCACTTGGTGCAAAAGCAACGCACCGAGGCCGCAGGTGGCCGTGGTCAGGTAAATCGTCAACACGGCTTGCTTCTTGCTCATGCCCAGTTCGACCAGTCGATGGGAGAAGTGGCTCTTATCACCCTCGAAAGGACTGCGCCCAGCACGAAGGCGGATGAGCACGACGGTGATCGTGTCGTACAACGGAACGGCCAGCACGCACAGCGGGGCGAGGATCGCGTGGCGGGGAAGGTCCTCGCCGGCAAACGTGGCCGTGAGCGTGGCGATGGCCAACAGGTAGCCGATCAAGTAGCTGCCCGTATCGCCCATAAATAACCGAGCAGGTGGGGCGTTGTGCCAGAGAAAACCGAGCAACGAACCGACCATGACCAGCAGAAACCCGCCGACGAACAACTGGGGTTGGTTGGTAATGGGGTCGGGAGCCAAGAGCATTACGGCGGCCAACATGGCGGCGGCAATCGTGGCGACACCGGCCGACAGGCCGTCCATGTTGTCGAGCATGTTGAACGAGTTGACCAGGCCCACGATCCACAACACGCTCAGCGTGTTGGTTAGCCAGGGCATGCCGAGGAACAGGCTCAGACGCCAACCGAGTTTGACCATCGTCACGGCCACGGCCGCTTGCACCAACAGGCGGAGTTTCCAGTCGAGCCCCCGGCGGTCGTCGATGAGCCCCAGCACCATCAACACAGTTCCGCCGGCCAGCAGGAGCCAGAGTTTCGTTGACTGTTCGAGCAGTCCCGACAAGTGCGGTTCGGCAAACTCTCGAAGTCCGAATGTCTCGGGCAAGCTCAGGCCGAGGTTGCCTGCAAAGAGCCAGAGTGCCAACTGTCCGACCCCCAAGGGCAACACGATGCCGAGCCAAATGGCCAGCCCTCCGGCCGTCGGCATGGCCGAATGATGGATCTTGCGGTGGCCTGGATTGTCGACCAAACCGAGCCGCGGTCCCAGACGACGAACACCCCAGGCGGCCGCCCAACAAACCAGTAGACTCGGCAGCAAAGCTCCCAGCACAAGCCAAACCATCAGGCGACGTCCTCCGGTTTGTCCTGCGGCGGCGAGGGTTCGTTGTCTTCTGGTGGTTGCCAGTCTTCCGGCTGTTGCCAGTGGCGGCGCTGTTGCTCGTGGAGCCAGTCGCGGCATTGGGTGAAGAATTGCTGGTAGTCGTCGCGGCGGTAGTCGTGAAACGTCCACTCGTGGTGTTGCCAGCGATGTTGCCGGTAGTAAAGCGTGATTTCGGCGTAGATACCCCGGTCGAGATAAATCCGATGGGTGTAGTCCTTCGTCGAGGCCAGAACCAGCTTGCCCAGGGTTAAATACCCTGGGTCAAGATTCAGCGGTCTTGGCTCGTCGTGGCGCAGGTCGCGGGCGTATTCGTCTTCCCACTGATTGGTCAGCAGCTTGACGTCCGGCAACCGGGCGACGTCGAACGGTTCGGCGAAGGCGAAAAACGTCTTTTGCAGTCCGAGGCCCATGGTCGTTTCGTAGTACGACGTTTCGGAGAAGTCGAACCGAGGGCTTTCCAGGGCGAGCGGGCCGAATCGTTCGATCGCCCGATGCCGAGCCCAGCGCAGCGTGTCGTCGTGACGGCTGAATGCCGCCATGATCAGCAGGGCAGGGGAGTGTGGAGCGGGTTGGCCCATGGTGGAAACGCCGTAGAAAACAGCCCAGGGTCGAATGCCAGTCGATGTTTGACACGCCGATCCCTCCATTCTACCATGGGACGGGTTTGGCGGTAGGCATCGCTTTTGTTAACCGCGGTCGGCAAAAATCGCCAGGGAGTCAAAAGAATGCAACGTCGGTACCACCAGATTCCGTTCTTCGCGATGGTCGTCGTTTTACTGGTGGGATGGGGCCATGTGAGCAACGGACTGGCTCAACAACAGCAAGGCGTTGCCGACGAACCAGGCGCAAAACCGTTGGGCAAACGTCCCAACGTGCTGGTGATCCTCGTCGACGATCTCGGCTATGGCGACCTGGGCTGCTACGGGGCCGAGGATCTGGAGACACCGAACCTCGACCGCCTCGTCAGTAGCGGAATGAAGTTTACGCAATTCTACGCCAACTGCACCGTGTGCTCGCCCACCCGGGCGGCCCTGTTGACGGGCAAATTCCAGGACGCCGTCGGCGTGCCGGGCGTAATTCGCACCTACTCGCGCAGTTCCTGGGGTTACCTCGATCCTAACACGTCGACGCTGCCCGCCGTGCTCAAAAAGGCCGGCTACCGCACGGCCATGGTCGGCAAGTGGCACTTGGGGCTCGGTTCGCCCAATCTGCCCAACGATCGTGGGTTCGACCTGCTGCAAGGTTTCCTCGGCGACATGATGGACGACTACTGGACCCATCTACGAGAAGGCCAGAACTACATGCGTTGTAACCGCCAGGTCATTGACCCCAAGGGCCACGCTACCGACCTGTTCAGCCAATGGACGTGCGACTATCTGAAGCAACACCGCGGTTCGGCGCCATTTTTCCTCTACCTGGCCTACAACGCGCCGCACTTTCCCATTCAGCCGCCGCAAGACTGGTTGGACCGCTACCGGCAGAAGCATCCCGACGTGCCGGAAAAACGGGCGAAGAACTGCGCGTTTGTCGAACATCTCGACCACGGCATCGGCCAGGTGATCGAGACGTTGGAACAGACCGGCTTGGCTCGCGATACATTGGTTTTCTTCACCAGCGACAACGGCGGTTCGTTGCCGCATGGGGCATGCAACCAGCCGTGGCGGGGAGGCAAGCAACAGATGTTCGAAGGCGGTATCCGCGTGGCGGCCTGCGCCGTTTGGCCCGGGCGGATTAAGGCCGGCACGACCAGCGACCGCATGGTAGCCACGATGGACCTGTTTCCCACGATTTGCGAAGCGGCCGGTGCCGAGTACGATACTTCGATCGATGGCCGCAGCATTCTGCCCATGCTGTTGGGCGAGCCGCAGTCGGAAGAGGACCGTTACCTGTACTGGGTGCGTCTGGAGGGAGGTCGTCGCTATCGGGGCCGACCTTACTACGCAGTTCGCCACGGCGACTGGAAACTGCTGCAAAATTCGGCCGACGAATCGATGCAACTCTACAACTTGGCTGCCGATCCGCAGGAAGAGACCGACTTGGTGGAGAAACATCCGGAAATCGTCGCCCGATTGAAGAAGGCTCTTGACGAGCATATCGCTCGCTGTGCCGACGTCCCCTGGCGGTTACCCGACGGCAGCGGCCCGGGCGAACTACCACCGGCGAACGCGGTTTGGACGGGGAAATAGGCCGATTACCGACCGCGAAACCGTTCGCCGCTTTGGCGTTCTTCGCGAATCAGCGTGGTCAGGGTTTCGGCGGCCGTGTCGAGGTCGATCATGGTGGCCTCTTTGTCCCATCGCCATTTGACTTCCAGCTTGCCTTCTTTCAGGCCTCGCGGGCCGATGACCACGCGCAGGGGGATGCCGATTAAGTCGGCGTCGTTGAACTTCACGCCCGCCCGGGCGTCGCGGTCGTCAACCAGCACGTCGACGCCCGCGGCGGTCAGGTCGTCGTGGAGCTTCTTGGTTAGTTCCATCGAAGCTTCGTCTTTGACCTTCATTGGCATTAGGAGTACTTCGTACGGGGCGATGGTCACCGGCCAGATGATGCCGTGCTCGTCGTGGTTCGTTTCGACCAGACCGGCCAGAATGCGGTTGATGCCGATCCCGTAGCAGCCCATGATGATCGAGTGGAGCTGTTCCTTGTCGTCGAGGTAGTTGGCGCCCAGGGCGTCGGTGTATTTGGTGCCGAGCTTGAAGACGTGGCCCACCTCGATGGCGTGCCGTTCGTGTACCGTGCCGCTGCAGCGAGGGCAGGGGTCGCCGTCGACCGCGTTGCGCAAGTCGGCGAATTTCTCGACCGTGAAGTCGCGGTCCAGGTTGACGCCCGTCAGGTGGGTGTCGGCTGCGTTGGCTCCCGTGGCGGCGTTGACCATGGCCTTCACGTCCGTGTCGGCATAGATCGGGATTGGCTGGGCCAAGCCGACCGGACCGGCGAACCCGACTGGAGCGCCCGTCACGCGTTCGATCACTCCCGGCGGGGCCAGTTCAAGCTTCTCGGCGCCCACGGCCCGACGGATTTTACCTTCGTTGGCCTCGTGGTCGCCTCGCAACAATACGGCCATCGGGTTGTCGTCGGCCACGTAGATCAGCGTTTTGATGAGCTGCTTGGGTTCGATTTTCAGGAAGGCGCTTACTTGCTCGATAGTCGATGCGCCCGGGGTGTCGACCTTGGCAAGGTCCTTGAGCGGTTCGTCGGGTTTGACGACATCCCGGGCACCGATCTCGGCCTTCTCCTGGTTGGCCGCGTAACCGCATTGGGCGCAGTGCAACACGGTGTCTTCGCCGTTGCCGGCCGGAATCATGAACTCGTGGCTGGCGTCGCCGCCGATCGGGCCGCTTTCGGCTTCCACGGGCAAGTAGGTCACACAGCAACGCTCGAAGATACGGCAGTAGGCCGCGTACATTTTTTCATAGCTTCGGTTGAGTCCCTCGACCGAGGTGTCGAAGCTGTAGGCGTCTTTCATCAGAAATTCGCTGGTCCGTAGCACGCCGAAGCGGGGACGTTCCTCGTTGCGGAACTTGGTTTGCACCTGATAGAGCGTAATCGGCATCTGCCGATAGCTGGAGATGTGCTTCGAAACCAGGTCGGTGATGACTTCTTCGTGCGTGGGGCCCAGGGCCATGTGGACCTTACGGTTCTGGCGGCGGACGGGGAACTGGATCAGCACCTCGCCGAAGGCCTCCACCCGATTGGTTTTTTCCCAGAGCGACAGCGGCGTCAGGGCTGACATCAACAGTTCGACAGCTCCGGCGGCGTCCATTTCCTCGCGGACGATGCGTTCGGCCTTTTTCAGCGCCCTCAGGCCCAGTGGCAGATAGGTATAGGCCCCGGCCATCACCTGGTGGATCAGACCGGCACGGAGCATGAGCACGTGGCTGGGAATTTCCGCCCCCTCGGGCGTTTCTTTCATCGTGGGGATGAACGTTTGGGTTTGGAACATGGCGTGTGGGCAATTCGGGGAGACGGCTATTGGAAAGACAGTTCTGAGAAAACCGGCATTGTAGGGGAATTTCGGTCGCGTCGGCAAGAGGGGAGCCGGGGGGGGACGATCTAGGATTTGGGATTTGTGATTTCTGATTTGACCGCTCGCGGCTTCGCAGCAAACCCGGTTTCCCAATACGACCGTTTCCTTTACAATCAACCGTTTCTAAGGGGCTTTCGTCTTTTCTCTATTCGGAAAGGTTTCTCATGACGCGGCGTTTCATTGGCGAACTCGGTCCCCAGGAAACGGTCAACGAGGTATTCGTGGCTTCCAACAAACAGTTGCGCCCGAATCGCAACGGGAACCTTTACCTGCAGGTCGACCTGACCGATCGCTCGGGCGCAATACCCGCGCGGATGTGGAACGCCAATGAGTCGGTCTACCGCTCGTTCGACAACGGCGATTACGTGCGTGTCGAGGGTACAACCCAGCTCTTCCAGGGAGCGATGCAAATGATCGCTACCCGACTGACGAAAATCGACCCGGCCGAAATCGACGAAGACGAATTCATTCCCGAGCCGACCGTGGACATCGAGAAACTTGTCGGGCGGTTGCGGGAAATGGTTCGCGGGATGACCAACCCTCACCTGCAAACGCTCATCGAGTGTTTTCTGGTCGACGAGGAGTTCATGAACCAGTTCACGCAAGCACCGGCAGGCGTGAAGAATCATCATGCTTATCTGGGTGGGTTGCTGGATCACGTGGTTGCGCTGATGGACGCCGTGGTGCGAATCTGCCCTTGCTATCCGCAGATCGATCGCGACCTGTTGCTGACCGGCGCGTTTCTGCACGATCTCGGGAAGACTCGCGAGTTGGGCTACGACCGCGAAATGGTTTACACTGACGAAGGGCAGTTGATCGGTCACTTGGTAATGGCGGTCGAAATGCTCGACGTCAAGGTGGTCGAGGCAGAAAAGCTCTCCGGCGAGCCGTTGCCCAAGGAACTCGTGTTGCGGCTGAAACACATGATCCTCAGCCACCACGGCGACTACGAATTCGGTAGCCCCAAGTTGCCGATGACCCTGGAGGCCGTGGCTTTGAGTCTGCTGGATAACCTGGACGCCAAGATCAACGCGTTCGATCAATTGCTACGCGACGATCCCAATACGGATAGCGCATGGACGAATTACTTCCCGAACCTGAATCGGAAGTTGTATAAGGGGCTAGATACTAGGGGCTAGATACTAGGGGATTGCGAGGGCTGGTCGCTTCAGCGGCCAGCTAATACGCGAAAGGCCCCCAAGCAACTTGCGTTTACTCGTCGTTGTTTGTTTCCGAGTTTTGGCTTGGGAACGCATGGGAACGTACACCGTTCTGCTGGCCGCTGAAGCGACCAGCCCTCAGCGTATCACTACCCACTTTCCACTTTTTGAACTTCCCATGCCAAACCCCGAACTCGAACAGCGTATCTTGCAGTTTGTACTGCGGAAGAATTACCAGCCGATCAAGGCTCGGATGATTGCCCAGCGGATGGGGTTTTCGAAGGACGAAACGGTCGAGGTGCGGCGGACGATCAAGCGAATGATCCGCCGAGGGCAACTCGCTTACGGGGCCAAACACCTTGTTAAACCGCCTGGGGCCGCGGTGGCGAAGGGGCCATCCGTGGCGGGTCAGCGCGTGGTGGGCGTGTTTCAGCGAACCTCGAAGGGTTTCGGATTCGTCCGGCCCAAGGAGCCGTTTGTCGAAACACTCGCGACGAAGTTGGCCGAAGAATCTACCGGCAAGCCGGCCGATATTTACATCCCGGCCAAACGGGCGGGCGATGCTTCGACGGGCGACGTGGTGCTCGTGCAGTTGGGCAAAAGCCGCGGCGGAATGCCCGGTCCACGGGGCGAAATCGTCGAAATCATCGAGCGGCAAACCAACCAGTTCGTCGGCACGTATCTCGAATTGGACGGGTCCGGCTACGTGCAGGTCGACGGCACGCTGTTCGCCCAACCGATCCTCGTCGGCGATCCGGGCGCCAAGGGTGCGCAGCTCGACGACAAGGTGGTCATCGAGATGATTCGCTTTCCCTCGCCGATTCGCGACGGGGAAGGCGTGATCACCAAAGTGCTCGGGCCACGGGGAGAGCCGGGCGTCGATACCCAATCGATCATCCACGAGTACAACCTGGCCGACGAATTCCCTGAAGATGTGCTTGAGGACGCTCGCCGGCAGGCCGAATTCTTCACGGAAGCGATACCCGAGGGCCGTGTCGATCTGACCGGCGAAACGATTCTTACGATCGACCCGAAAGACGCCCGGGATTTCGACGACGCTATTTCGCTCGAACGACTCGACAACGGCCATTGGCGTCTGGGGGTACACATTGCCGACGTGGCGCATTTCGTGCAGCCGAAAACGGCCCTGGATCGCGAGGCCCATGGGCGTGCCACGAGTGTGTACCTGCCCGACCGCGTGTTGCCCATGCTCCCGGAGATCATCTCCAACAGCCTGGCCAGCCTCCAGCCAGACAAAACCCGCTATACCAAGACCGCTTTCATCGAGTTCACCGAACAGGGGCAACGCGTGGCCGTCGATTTGTGTCGGGCGGCCATCCGTAGCAGCAAGCGGCTCAACTACGAACAGGTCGACGAGTTTCTCGCCGATCCGGTGCCCTGGCGGAAAAAGCTGGGCGCTAAGGTTCACGACCTTCTGGGGCGGATGCACGAGTTGGCCATGCTTTTGCGACGGCGGCGAATGGCGAATGGCTCGCTGCAACTCGATATGCCCGAGGTCAAGGTCGACCTCGACGGCGACGGCCGGGTGGCCGGTGCCCACGTGGTCGAAAACACCGAGAGCCATCAGATTATCGAAGAGTTTATGTTGGCCGCGAACGAGGCCGTGGCCGAAACGCTACGCGAAAAAGAAATTCCATTTTTGCGGCGGATTCACGAATCGCCCGAGCCGCGGAAAATGAAGGTGCTGACCGAATTCGTCACCGAACTCGGCTATAAGGTGGGCAATCTCGAAGATCGTTTCGAGTTGCAGCGGCTGTTGGACATGGTTCAGGATAAGCCGGAGCGGTTCGCGGTGAACTTCGCCACCTTGCGGTCGTTGCAACGGGCCGTGTATAGTCCGGAGGAAGAAGGGCATTACGCGTTGGCCAGCGAGTGCTATTGCCACTTTACTTCGCCGATACGTCGCTATCCCGACTTGACTGTGCATCGGCTGGTCGATGCCATTTTGGATCAGCGGCAGCCGAAACAGCATCTCGACGAACTGGTCGTGCTTGGTGAGCATTGCAGCGACCGTGAGAAACGGGCGGAAGCGGCCGAACGCGATTTGACGAAGCTGAAGTTGCTGCATTACCTGGCCGGGCGGATTGGCGAGGAGATGGACGCCGTGGTCACCGGCGTCGACAGTGTGGGCCTGTTCGTACAGGGGATCGACTTGCCGGCCGAAGGGTTGGTGCATGCCGATTCGCTGGTCGACGACTTCTACAGCTACGATCGGCCGATGCACGCCCTGGTGGGGCGGCGCGAGGGTAATGTCTATCGGTTGGGTGATCGAGTTCGGGTGGTCGTCGCCCGAGTGGATCTCGACCGTCGCCAACTCGACCTGCGATTGGCTCGGCTATCGGGCGGCCGTTCGAGTTCGGGTACCCGAGGTGCGAAAGCGAAGAAGGGGCAACGGGAGACGGGGCAACGGAAAGCGAAGACCTCACGCAAAACCAGCTCGCGAGTGGGGGGACGAAAAAAGAAAAAGCCGGGCACCAAGTCGCGGCGACGATAGTGGCTTGCCGATTTCGGGCTTCGGGTTGGGTGCCACTGGCCGCTTGTCAGCCAGTGCGGAATACGGGCAAAAAAGTAGTGAACCGGATGGCACTCAGCCGTTAATTCTGAACTTGCCGAAGCCCTAGCCATTCCGTTGGCATCCGCTACAATGGCGTTTTCTCGTGTGGTGGAAGCGAACGATTGCTTCCCTCCCATCTTTGACAATAAGGCAGTCGGACCGTGGGCATTGCTGAATTGCCGCGGTGTGGCCGAAGATTGTGAAGTTGCTTCACACTCGTCAACATTAGCAGGACCGACGAGGGCATCCATGGAAGAATCTGCTCTGTATACCCCCCTCTACGAGTGGCACGTCGCCCGGGGTGGGCGAATGGTCGAGTTCGCCGGGTGGCAAATGCCGGTGCAATATACGTCGATTATCGACGAGCATGTGGCCACGCGCACGGCGGGCGGTTTGACTGACATTTCGCACATGGGGCGTCTTCGCTTCGAAGGGCCCGGCGCGGCCGTCTTTCTGGCCGAATTGCTTACACGCCGCGTCGGCGACTTGGCCGAAGGGCAGATCCGCTATTCCCTGGTTACCAACGAGCAGGGCGGCATTCTCGACGACGTGCTGGTCGGCCATTATCACAACGCCAACGGTCAGCCGTTTTACGTGGTGGTTGTGAATGCCTCGAACCGCGAAAAGATCGTCCGTTGGGTGCAGGAGCATCTGCCACCCGAGCGGGCGATGCGTCAGGGGCATGAAGTTCTCTTCAGCGATGTGACCAGTCTTTGGGCCATGTTTGCGATCCAAGGCCCGCAGGCCATGAAACTGCTGCAGCCGTTGATCGATGTGGATTTGCAATGGATGAAATACTATCGCGGGGCCCAGGCGCGAATTCTCCACCCGGCCGCGCAACGCCAAGGGGGCATCGTCAGTCGCACCGGTTACACGGGCGAAGACGGTTTCGAGCTGAGCGTGGGCGCCAGTATCGCGCCGGCCGTGTGGAAAGCGTTGATCGAGATGGGCGAACCGCTGGGCGTCGTACCCACCGGGATCGGCGCTCGCGACACGTTGCGGCTCGAAGCGGGCATGCCTCTGTACGGCCACGAGCTGAGCGAGCAAATCGATCCGTTTCAAGCGGGCGTGGGATTTGCATGCCATCTGACCGGCTACGATTTTCCCGGCCGCGATGCCCTGAAGGAAATCGAAGAGACGCCGCCGAAGTACGTTCGGGTGGGGCTGGAACTAGTGGGCCGTCGGGTTGCCCGGCAGGGATGTTCCATTCTGGCCGGCGAACAAACTATCGGCGAGGTGACCAGCGGAACGTTTTCCCCGACCTTATCGAAGCCGATTGCCATGGGGTATATTCTGCCCGAGTTTGGCGCGGTGGGCACCGAGCTTTTGATCGACATTCGTGGGCGCAAGGAAACTGCCCGCGTTGTGCAACTTCCCTTCTACAGCCGTAATAACAAGAAGAAAGGATCGACGAAGTGAAGCCGGAAGAACTCTTGTATAGCAAGACTCACGAATGGGTTGGTGTCGCGGCCGATGCTTCGGGGGCGAAGATTGCCACCGTGGGAATCTCGGCCTTCGCTCTGGAAGCGTTGACCGACTTGGTCTTCGTCGAGCTACCCGAGGTCGGACGCCAAGTGAACGCCGGCGGGACCTTTGGCGAAATCGAATCGGTCAAAGCCGTCAGCGACCTTTACAGTCCTGTCGACGGGGAAGTCGTCGAGGTCAACTCGGCCTTGGTCGAAGAACTCGAAAAGATCACCGACGATCCGTACGGTGAGGGTTGGTTGGTGAAAATCAAAGTAACCGACGAGTCGGGCTTGGCCAATCTGCTCGACTACGAAGCGTATCAGAAGCAGTGCGCGGAAGAAGAGGATCATTGAGTAGATCTTCTATTGACGTTTGCATAGTTAATGAGCGGAAGGCGACCAACGGGAGCCTGGGTTTCCAGGCGTTCGGCTTTCCGAAGCAGATCATTTTCAATGCAAGTATCAATAGTCTCGTATTCTTCCGCTTTTCGTAAAATGGTTTGAGGCGAAGCCGCGAGCGGCTGTGCCGTAAACTCTCAACTCCCCGCTCCCAACTCTTTTTCCATGCCTTTTTTACCGAATACTCCGGATGATCGCCGTGCGATGCTCGATGCGATCGGTGTCGGCTCGGTCGACGAGCTGTTTACGATGGTGCCCGAGGTGTTGCGATTGAACCGGCCGTTGGCGGTGCCGCCGGCGCTGGGGGAAATCGACCTGACGAATCTGATGGTTGGGTTGGCTTCGTGCAATCTGCCGGCCGGCCAGGTATCGTGTTTCCTGGGCGGTGGCAGCTACGACCACTTCATTCCGGCGGTGGTCGACATGGTCAGTTCGCGCAGCGAGTTCTACACCGCCTACACGCCGTATCAGGCCGAAGCCAGCCAGGGCACGTTGCAGGCGGTGTTCGAGTATCAAACGCTGATCACTCAACTGACCGGCATGGACGTGAGTAATGCCAGCCTTTATGACGGCGGCAGTGCCATGACCGAAGCCGTGTTGATGTCGATGGACGCCACGCGTCGTGCCGGCCGCGTGGTCGTTGCGAGGAGTGTTCATCCCGAGTATCGCGAAACGTTGGGCACCTATTTGGCTAACCTGGCGACTGAGATCGTCACAGTGGACACACCCGACGGCGCGGCCACGGCCGACGCGATGGAGGCGGTTGTCGACGACCAGACGGCCTGCGTGGTCCTTCAGCATCCGAATTTCTTTGGCTGCTTGGAAGACGTGGCGGCGGTGGCCGAGATTGCTCATCGGGCGGGCGCCCTGTTTGTGGTGGTCGTCGATCCGATTAGCCTGGGGTTGCTCAAGCGACCCGGCGGCTATGGGGCCGACATCGTCGTGGCCGAAGGGCAGGCGTTGGGTAACCCGATGGCTTTTGGTGGCCCGTACCTGGGCATCATGGCCTGTCGCGAGAAATTCGTCCGGCGGATGCCCGGTCGCTTGGTCGGGCAGACCACTGACCGTCGCGGCAAGCGTTGTTGGGTGCTCACGCTTCAAACCCGCGAACAGCATATCCGTCGTGAAAAGGCTACCAGCAACATCTGCACGAACCAGGGGTTGTTTGCCCTGCGTGCGTCGGTTTATTTGGCCCTGCTTGGCCCTCGCGGCATGCGGCAAGTGGCCGAACTATGTCTGCAAAAGACCCGTTACGCCCAGCAGCAGTTGGCGGCCGAAGATCCGCTGAGTCTGGCGTTCGACCGGCCCACGTTCAAAGAGTTCGTGGTTCGTGTGGATGGCGGAACTGGGGATGGAAAAAATGTCGAGCAGCTTGTCGCGGCGGCTGCCGATGCCGGTGTGCTTGCCGGCGTGCCGCTTGGGCGTTGGTATCCTGAGTTGGCCGATTGCCTGCTGGTCGCCGTGACCGAAAAGCGTACGCAAGAAGAAATTGATCAACTGGTTGAATTGATGGCGTCCTAGTGCTCTGTCCAGATTTAATTTAGGGGTTAAGTCAACATGCAGTGGCACCCCAACTCCTAACCTTGACACAGCACTAGTTCCGCCGGTTGTGGTGCGAAGCCGCGAACGTGCGTTCTCCCAACTCCAAACTCCCAATCCCCAACTCCATGCGAAATACTCAAGCCACGCGATTGTTGTTCGAGCTTTCCCGCGAAGGTTGTGCGGGCGTGCAGTTGCCCAAGTGCGATGTGCCCGAGCGGCCGCTCGACGAGCTGCTGCCGGCCGACGCCGTAAGCGACGAGGTGCTGCCGCTGCCGGAGCTTTCCGAGCCCGACGTGGTACGCCACTACGTGAACCTGTCGACGCTGAACATGTCGGTCGACACGCACTTCTATCCGTTGGGCTCCTGTACGATGAAGTACAACCCCAAGCGAAACGAGCGGCTGGCCTCGCTGCCGGGCATGGTCGACGTGCATCCCTATCAGCCGCAGTCGACCATCCAAGGCCTGCTCGAGTTGCTCTATCAATCGCAGGAGATGCTGGCCGAAATCGCCGGGTTGCCGGGCGTGTCGCTTCAGCCGGCGGCCGGTGCCCATGGCGAAATGACCGCGCTGTTAGTCGCGGCGGCCTACTTCCGCGACCGGGGCGAGAAACGCACCACGGTCCTCATTCCCGATGGCGCCCACGGCACCAATCCGGCCAGCGCGGCCATGGCTGGGTTCAGTGCCGTGCCTGTGAAGAGCCGCGACGATGGCCAGGTGGATCTGGACGACCTGAAGTCGAAACTCAACGACGAAGTGGCCGTAATGATGATCACCAACCCCAACACGCTGGGGTTGTTCGAGCGCGAGATCGCCGAGATTACCCAACTGATTCACGACCACGGCGGGTTGGTTTACCTCGACGGCGCTAACATGAACGCCATCCTGGGCATTACGCGGCCGGGCGACTTCGGGGCCGACTTGATGCACTACAATCCCCATAAAACGTTTAGCGGACCGCATGGCGGTGGCGGCCCGGGCGCGGGACCGATTGCGGTGAGCGAGGCGCTCGCACCGTTTTTACCCACGCCGATCGTCGTTCGCGACGGGGCCGAGTATCGGTTGGACTACGACCGTCCGCAGTCGATCGGCCGGGTGCGTGCCTTCTTCGGTAACACGGGCGTGCTGGTTCGCATGTTCTGCTATCTCCGCACCCATGGGCCGGAAGGGCTCAGGCAGGTGTCGGAAAACGCGGTGCTCAATGCCAATTACCTCTTGGCCCGGGTGAAGCATTTTGTTCCGGTGCCGCACGGCGACCGGTGCATGCACGAATTCGTGGCTTCGGCGGCCGCGCTGAAGCAAGACCGGGATATCTCGGCCATGGACGTTGCCAAGAAGCTGTTGGACTACGGTTTCCATGCCCCGACAGTCTATTTCCCATTGATCGTCCGCGAGGCGTTGATGGTCGAACCGACGGAGACGGAGAGCCGCTCGACGTTGGACGCCTTTGCCGAGGCCCTGTTCCGTATTACGGAAGAGGACGCCGAGTCGTTGCACGTGGCGCCGATGAGCACGGGCGTGAGCCGACCCGACGAAGTGGCGGCCGCGCGGCAGCCGCAGTTGAGTTGGAAGCCGGAGAAGTAAGGGTATCGATGTCTCATCGCTGGTCGTGCAAGTTGATCGTCGATCCACCCTTGCCCGGGGCGTGGAACATGGCGGTCGACGAAATGTTGCTGGATTGGTCGGCCGAGCAGGGCGGGTGTTGTTGGCGGTTCTACGAGTGGAGCGAGCCGACCGTTTCGTTGGGCTATTTTCAGCCGTATGCCGGTCGGTGGCAACACGCGGCAAGTGGTGCGTGCGCGGCCGTGCGGCGGCTGACTGGCGGCGGGGCGATTGTCCACGACCGCGAGTTGACTTACAGCGTGGTCCTGCCGAGCAGTCATCCCCTGGCGGTCGATCGCGACGCACTCTACGAGGCGGCACACGCTACTCTGATCGAGGTGTTAGGCCACTGGGGCATTGAGGCATTGATGCACCCGGGCAACGGCGTGGCCGCGGCCGACGAACCGTTTCTCTGTTTCCAACGTCGGGCGCCGGGCGATGTCGTCGTGGGTCACACGAAGATCACCGGCAGTGCCCAACGCCGTCGCCGGGGAGCCGTGTTGCAGCACGGCAGCGTATTGCTGCATCGTTCGCTGTCCGCTCCGGAGCTGGCCGGTTTAGGCGAGTTGATCGAGCCGGCGGTCGAGCCAGTGCTCGGCAGTGAGCAATTGCAGCAGGCCTGGCTGCCGCGGTTGGCCCAACGGCTTGGTGTCGAGTGGGAAAAAGCCGGTTCGTCCGAGTTCCCCAACGACATGTTCCCTCGAAGAATGATCGAAGAGCTCCAGTCCGGCAAATACGCGACGGCTGCCTGGACCGAGCGTCGTGGGCGGTGAAGTCGCCAATGCCCCCTCTGTAGGATGTCGCGTTTTGACTTGCCTCGTGGCGGATGATACTATCGAGGGTGGAGCAGTTCGAGGTCAATAATGTATCGGCAACGCCTCCGTTCGGAGCAACGTTGCCCAAGTGTATCGCGTAAATGGGGTAGACCGTGGACGTCAGACTCATTGCGAAAGGGGGCAAGAACGCCGGGGCTGAAATCCCGGTGAAGGGGCCCAAATTCTTCATCGGGCGTTCCGAGGAATGCCAGTTACGGCCGGCCAGCGCCGAGGTGAGCCGGCATCATGCCGTGTTGTTGGTCGAGGAAGGTTACCTTGGTGTGCGCGACTTTGGCAGCCGCAACGGGACCTTCGTGAACGATCAGCCAGTCAGGGCCGAACAAGAACTGAAAAACGGCGATGTGTTGCGTGTGGGGCCGTTGGAGTTCGAGGTGGCTTTGGCGGTGCAGCTTGGCGGCAAGAAAAAGCCCAAGGTTCATAGTGTGCAAGAAGCGGCCGCTCGCGCCATGGAAGTGGGCTCTGGCGAGGAACTCGATATCTTCGACCTGCTGGGCGAGGAAGAAACGGTGATCATTCCCAACTCGCCGGCACCGGCTGAGCCAGCCCCGGAGCCCGTGGCCGAGGCACCTTCCGAACAACCCGAGCCGCAACCGGGAAGTACGGAGCGCCGGCCCAAGAAGAAGGGCGGCGGGATCGTTGGGCAGTTCAAGCAGAAAGAGCCCACCTCGGAGAGCAGCCGATCGGCGGCCGACGAAATGCTCAAGCAGTTGTTCCGGCGTCCGTAAAAAAGGCGTCCGTAAGAAGCGAGGGCGAAAAAGCCGCGCCCGTCGGTCGCGCCCGCCGGCTGCGACGTTGAGGCTCTGACGTCGATGGTGTGGACATCGAAAGTCCTTCGATTGCGATGGCGGTCGCCCTGGGAGGCTCTGAAATCTGCGAGCATCCCGTCCTCCGGGTGGCGGGTGGGTGTCGGCCTCAAGGAGACATGGTCCGAACGCCGATTCGGATTACAATAAAAAGGGCAGTCGGGATGGTGTGTCCTGTGACGGTTGAAGGGAGAGTGTGGTGAGAGCAGCGAAGAAGAAGCAGAATAAGTCGGCCGCCTTGCTTGGGCTGGGTTTGGACAACGACGACGGGCACACCCGGCTTACGCGCGGCAAAAACTTCGTGCTCTACGGCGGCAGCGAGCAGACCCATTCGGTGATGCAGGAGACCGCCGTGAAGATCAACGAACATCTCGACAAACGCGGCAAGCAGCTCGAAGACGTTTCTGCCCGCGAGCTCCGCGAGATCTGCAGCGAGGTCCGCGATTCCGTGGAAAACTCGTAGGCCGTATGGCTGCGGGTTTTTCCTTCTTCCCCCTCGTTCCCATGCTTTGCGTGGGAACGCACGCTTCCGACGCTTTGCGTCGCGAATGGCCAAGAGAAGTTTCGGCTTGCACTTCAGGGACGCAAAAAGCGCCCTACCCTTGGGGGCCCGCGCTGCCGTGTGAGAGCCAGGCGAAATTTCGTTATGCAGCAAGAGCGGCGGGGTTCGGTCTCCGTGGAATCGTTACAGCCGGCATTTCTTGTCGCAGTTACCTAGTTTTTCTCGCCGGATGGGTTTTCTCAACCCGTTTTTTGATGCCTTTTGTCAACGGTCGTGTATTGTTTCTACACCACCCAAACCAAAAGGCCAAAAAGCGGAGGATACCAACGTGGCGACCACCAAAAAGTCCACCAAATCGACCAGCGGAACCAAGCGGACCACCAAAAAGGCTTCAACTCGCAAGACCACCGCGGCCAAGACGACGGCCAAGTCTACCAGTAAGACGACGAACGCCAGCAAAACGACGGCCGCCAAGAGCAAGACTTCCAGGACCAAGAGCGACAAAGAGGTGGTGACGGTCGATCGCCGTGCCGCTAAGGAGCGTCGTTCGGCAACGGATCGGCGTCAGAAGAGCGAGCCGGTAGCGGTTGAGCGTCGCACGGTGGAGCGTCGGGCGAAGGTCAATCGCCGTCGCCAGATCGATCCCACCACCTGTGAGCGAGATTACACGCCCGACGAAGTCGAGTTCATGAACGCCATGGACGATTACAAGCGTTCCAGCGGCCGCATGTTTCCCACTTGCAGTGAGATTCTCGAAGTGATCAAAAAGCTTGGCTACGAGAAATGTTTGCATGATCCGGCCAACGCCGTACCGGTAGCGGAATTGCCGACCGGGCTGTTCGAGAAATCGTCGACCGAGCAGGTTACGGCAGGCTGATTTCCGATCCGACAGCGCCGAAAATCCAGCGGGGCCGCCATGGTTATGTGTTCAAACCATGGCGGCCCTTCCCCGTTCTTGGCAACCCGGCAAGGCTGGTGGTCTGGCAAAGCGTAACCGTTCACGGGAGAAAAGAGAACGGCTGCATTTTGAGCGTGGGTTGTTATTGCCACAAAAAGACCCAAGACACGGCATTCTTGTGTATTTTTTCGGCCTGTGACAAAACATGGCCTTGTCGAACAATTGCCGTCCACAGGTTCAATTTTGACGGGATGAACAGGATTGACAGGATATTTTCATGCCATCCGGGGAATTCTTTTCGGTTATTGAACCATTTGCAGGGCAGAAACGAAGAACTATCGAGGATTCACGATTGTCGGTTCGCAAAGGGCCGAAAGTTCAAGCCCTAGAAATGATTGCTGGTGTCTGTCGCGTCCCAGCTTTTCGCTGGGCAGGCTGAGGTTTTCGTTGAGCCCCTTGCCGCGGGCCTGCGGCTCGCACGTCGAGGCGCTTCTGCGAACGCCTGGAATCTGGCAAACGCCTCCGGTGTCGGTGGTTCGCGCCCTGGTTGCACTTCTGCGGTCTGTTGGCAGCGACCGTTGCTGGCAAAAGGATCGACAGGATTCAAGCGAAACCTACCGAACGATTTTCCCTTCACTTGGGCTTCATCCTGAATATCCTGTTATCCTGTCCAATATTCTTTGCCGAGGGAGAATTGGTCAACAAGGCCACAAAACACTATGGTTTTATTTTTTCCTCGACGGAGGGCTGAGAGTGGTTTGCCGCAGTGCAATCTGCGATCAGCCCCAGCAGTCGCTCGCGATCGATCGGTTTGCTGAGGTAGTCGTCGCATCCGGCCAGGATACACTTCTCGCGATCACCGGCCATCGCGTGGGCGGTTAGTGCGATGATCGGACGTTGCCAACCCTCTTCTCGCAGCAACCGAGTGGCTTCGTAGCCGTCCATCTCGGGCATCTGCATGTCCATCAGGATAAGGTCGTAGGGATTGCCGTCCGACGCCGACTGCCGGGCCTTTTCGCAGGCTACCTTGCCGTTTTCGGCGAGTTCGATTTGCAGCCCCGATTTCTTGAGCACCAGGCAGATCAGCCGCTGGTTGTCTGGCCCGTCTTCCGCGAGCAGCACGCGGCCCTGTAGCTGCTGCTGTGGTTTTTCGCATTGCGGGACGGGTTCACTTGCCTCGGACGCCACAGGCAACGATTCGAGCAAGACAACATCGTTCAGCGGTCCCGGATCGATCGTCAGCGTGAAGGTGCTTCCCTTTCCCACCTCGCTATGCACTTCGACGTCGCCGTCGAGCATCTTGGCGAGTTTCTTCGAGATGACCAAGCCAAGACCTGTTCCGCCGTAGCGACGGCTTGCCGACGAATCGACCTGTGTAAACGGGCGGAAGATGTCTTGGAGTTGCTCGGCGGTCATGCCGATTCCCGTGTCTTCGACGGTGAACTGAAGGCGAGCCGGTTTGCCTGGAGGGTGCGACAAACGCAGCGAGACATGAACGTGGCCGCTCGCGGTGAACTTGATCGCGTTGCCGATTAGGTTCAAAAGGATTTGGCGCAGTCGTCCCGGGTCGGTTTGAATCGATTTGGGAATCGGGAACTCGTGGTGGACCTGCAACTGGAGGCCTTTGTCTATGGCCACCGGACGCATTATCGAGATGGCTTCGTCCAGAATTTCCACTGCCGAGCAATCCGCCTTGTCGGCGGTCATTTTTCCGACCTCGATTTTAGAGAGATCGAGAATATTGTTGATCAGATTCAAGAGCGCCTGCCCATTGCGGCGGATGGTTTCGGCGTAGGTGTGGCGATCTTCTTCCGAGATGTCGGGTGCCCGCAACAGATCGGCATAGCCGAGAACAGACGTCATGGGGGTACGAATTTCGTGGCTCATATTGGCCAGGAACTCGCTCTTCGCCTGATTGGCCGCTTCCGCGGTGTTTTTGAGTTCTTCCAGGTCGTTGACGGCGGATTTCAGAGCGTTGGCCGACTGCTTCAGCTCGACCTCCGTCCGTTGGTGAGCACGAATCTCCTGGTGGAGGTACTGGTTGGATTGGGCGAGTTCCGCGGTGCGATCGTGTACGAGGGTTTCGAGGTGTTTGCGGTATTGGTTCAGTTCTTGTTCGTTTTGCTTTTGTTTGGTGATGTCGAGAAAGGCTTCCAGCAAGACGGTTTCTTCACCGAGCGTAACCGGTATTACGGTTTTCAGAATGGGAATGTGTTGGCCGTCTTTCGAAACGAGGACACACTCGGCATGGTCGACCTGCTTACCGAGGTCGAATATGGGGCATTTCCCTTTTTTCGACGGGCAGAGACTTTCGTGGCAGATCTTGCCGAGGATGCTCTCTTCCGACGGATACCCCATGAGCTTCAACGCCGAGGTGTTGGCCTTACGAACCTTGCGATCTTGCCCGATCACGGTGACGCCGACCGGGATGTTTTCGAGAATCATCTGGAAAGTCGCCCGCGATCGGATAAGATTGTCCTCGGACTGGCGGCGTTTTTTGAGAAGGTGGACGATCTGCATGAGGATCAATACGCCGACGACGGCCACCAAGGCGGCGGAAGTCCCCACGGTGAGATAGCGGGCGAGTTTCATCCGCCACGTCGCGGCGTTGGCTCGCTGCTCCAACCTCGCTACCTGGGTTGCCGTATCGTGGTAGATTTTGTTGGCCCGCTCCCGGGCGCGCATCGTGGTGGCACATGCCGTCTTCAGATGGAAAGCGATGGTGTTGTCGATGTCGTGGCGTGCCGAGGCGTCGGTGGCCTCGAACCGTTGGCATGCGAGTTCGGCCAGACCATCGATCTTCTTCGAGAGTTCCACCAGCAACGGCGACAATTCGACAACTTCGACCACGATGCTTTCATGCTGGCCGGGTCGATAGACGATGGTTTCCTGGATTTCGTCGACGTTCTCGAAATTAGCCGGCATAACATCGGTAACCGCCCCGCCGCTCGATAGGACTCGGAGGGTGTTTTGAGACGATGCAATCAAGTTCGACGCTTTTGCCTGAAGAATGCGGACTTCTCGTTTGTCGCTGGCATCGGTCATGTGGTGCAAGTGGTGGCCAAGAAGGAGAATGTCCTTGTGGATAATATCTCCCAGGGCCCTCTTGGCACGTTGTTGTTCGACGAGGTTTTGGTAGTCGTGCCGTTGTTTTTCGCCGAGATACGATTCCGCCAGAATCAAGACCGTTGTGCCGAAGCTGATCGCGATCAGTAGCAAAAGCCAGCCAACAATGGGCTCCCGAAGGCTTGGGAAGGCTCGCCAGATATTCGCGATCGATTTTTTCATGTGGCGATAGGGCATGGCGAAGTCGTTGGTTCGTCGGGTGGGGGCGGTTTGGCGTCGCCGCGTTATTTGACGTTATAGAGTCCGTATTTCTGGAACAACGCCTTGCCGTCCGGAGACGAAGCATACGCGATGAATTTTTTGGCGATCTCGGGATGCCGTGAGCAGGTCAGCAATCCCAAAACCAGCGTCTTTTTCGAGGCGTATTGTTCGTCGATGCTCAGGGCATCTACGTAGGGAGCGTTCTCCTGCCAGGTTGAGGTGGCGTACCAGTTGATCACCACGTCGGCTTCTTTGTTGCGGAGTACCTTCACCAGGTCTTTTGAGTCGGTGGTTAACGCCCTTGCGTTTCGGGCCACCGCGTCGTAGATCCCGCGTTTTTCCAAAATCCGTTTTGTTTCACGACCGATACTGCCGCTGTTGGGATCGCCAATCACCACGTAGTAGTCGGGGTTGGCGAGGTTTGCCAGATCGGCCGTGATGCCCTTGGGGTTCCCTTTTTGCACCATGATGGCCGCTTTGTTGTAGCCCACCACGGTCGTTTCGCTGACGAGGCCCTTGTCGCGGCAGGTTTTGATGTACGAATCGGAACCGGGTAAGTAGAGGTCGCCAAAGCGATTGACCTCGATGGCGTGCAACAGGTTTCCCGAGCCACCCTTGGTAATGATTATACGGCAGTTCTCTTGGGCCTCGATGATCCGTGCAATCTCGGTCATCGGCTTGATCATCGTGATTCCGCAATACACCAGCAGCTCGTCGCGATTCGGTTCGGCAGATATAGCGGGCGAGTAGGCGTACCAGAACGTCGAACACACCACCACGGCAAAGATGGTGACTCCCAATGCGATCCAACCAGAAGTTTTCATCGTATTACGAACCTGTAGAAGCCTGTTTTTCGATCAAGATTTTTAGTGACCAACGGGGCGGTTCCTGCTTCGGTGCGGTAGCACCGGTTTGGTTGGCGGCCCTGCTACCTCGTGTTTCCTTTTCGTTAGAATCATCATCCAAGTATAGATTATGTCGGCGTAATGACTTGGCTTTGACGTGAAGGTGGATTCGACCATGCGCAGCAGGGGGCCAGTCGAGCCTTGCCCATGCGCGGAGGCGATGCCATTGAAACGGCCGGTTTGTCGCCCTGGCAGAGAAGGGGGCCGTTGTTGCTCCCAAGGAGTCGCTTGGGCCGTAAGACACTTGCTAGCGTGACTTCGGCGGCGAAAAGGGCCATCGGCGGCAGGGAAAACGGTCCATTCTGGTGAAACGCCGCTTCATCTGATTATTACGGTTGGATTCCCCTCGGCGGCCGGTACCGAGCCCCTGCATCGCCGCGGGGGGAATCGGCGGCAATTTCGCTGGGGGCGATACTTGGGCCAGCTTCCGTATGGTTTCTTTGCGGGGGTTGCCAAATCGGCATTGCGTCCCGGCGGTGGGCTCGCTATCCTCCGGCGTCCAGGTGTTCGGTGTTCATCGGCGCAGTCCATGCGCTGGCGGGCGTCGGTTTTCTTCTCCATCGCGACTGGCGAGGACGAAAAACGTGCAAGCCATGACTTCATCCACTCACGGCCACAATTCGGCGTTGAAATGGTCCCTGTTGGCAGGCTTCTGCGCCGTGCTGGTTTGCGGTTGTGGGAGTTTCAACTCGCAGGCACGAAACACCGAAGGGGTACGGCTCTTCCAGCAAGGACAATACCACCAGGCGCTGCGGCAGTTTCAAGAAGCTTCCTACGCCGATCCCGAAAACCCCGACGGTTACTACAACCTGGCGGCCACCTATCATCGCCTGGGAATTTCCGAAGGGCAGCGAACCTATCTCGATCAGGCAGAAAACTACTACAACCAGTGTCTCGACCGCAACGAAAACCATGTGGCCTGCTATCGTGGCCTAACGGTGTTGCTGGCCGAGCAAGGGCGAACCGAAGAGGCCTTCCGGTTGCTCGAAGGTTGGGTCGCCCGCCAGCCGGGCGTGGCCGACGCCAAGGTGGAACTCGCCCGACTGAGCGAGGAGTATGGCAATTCTCGCGTGGCCAAAGAGCACCTTCGCGATGCCCTGGATAACGATCCCAACAACACCCGGGCATTGGCCGCGTTGGGACGCATTCGCGAGCAGATGGGCGAAACGGCCCAGGCGTTGCAGAACTACCAGCGGGTGTTGGCCCAGGATCCCGGGCAATACCAGGTTGCCTCCCGGGTGTCGGCCCTTCGAGGGCAATTGGGGCTGCCTTCGCCCGTCAGTACCACCGGTGCCAGCGGCACGCGGTTGGTCGATCGCAACAACACGGTGCCGTTGCGGTAAGTTGTGTTGTTGTGGCGGAGATCCCGATCAACCCGCGCACCGAATTTCGCGTGCAGCCTGCGGGAAGCCTCCGCACTCAATCTCTAGCCTGCCTGCCGGGAGCCAATGGGCAGCTTGCCCGCCCTTGCTTCAACAGTGGCGAACAAGGCGCCACTGGTACCCGTTTCGGCAAGGCGCTGTCGCTTTCTGTCGTTCTCCAGGCAGACGACCGTCGGCCCATCGCCAAGCCACTCGGCCGTTGGTAAAATATTGGGCTTGTTTGCGGGGCGATGCTGGCGCGACCAGTGAGCGCGGCTTTTTGTAGTTGGTTAGTGGAAAACGTCCTACCACGTCCCCGCCCCCCAGCTTCTAACCTCTGATCCCTGTCCCCTAGCTCTATGACCAAATACCGCCTATTAACCCCCGGTCCGACTGAGGTGCCCGAATCGGCCCGATTGGCTCTGGCTCGCCAGGTTCGCCATCACCGTACGCCGGCCTTTCGGCAGGTGCTCGGCGAGGTGCTTGCCGGGCTGAAATACGTGTTCCAGACCGAAAACGATGTGTTGCTGCTGACCAGTTCGGGCACGGGGGCGATGGAGGCGGCCGTTGTTAACACGGTTCCTCGCGGTGGGAAGGCGATCGTGCTGGAGTCGGGTAAATTTGCCGAACGTTGGCGCAAAATCGCCGAGGCCTTCGGTATTGAAGTCGTGGCTCATCGGATTGCGTGGGGCGAGCCATTCGAGGCCGACGACGTTGCCCGATTGTTGCAGGAACACCCCGACGCGGTGGCCGTGTTTGCTTCGCTTCAGGAGACGAGCACTGGCGTGGGGCACGACATCGAGGCCATCGGCCGCGTGGTGGCCGGCAGCCCGGCGCTGCTGGTCGTCGACGGAATCAGCGGTGCGGGAGCCGTCGAGTGTCGGACCGATGCTTGGGGAATCGATGTGTTGGTCGTCGGTTCGCAAAAGGCCCTGATGACTCCCCCGGGCTTGGCCTTTGTGGCCGTCAGTCCCGCGGCTTGGAAACAGATCGAGTCGATCGACCGGCAGGCGTTTTACTTTGATCTAACGGCCTATCGCCGGGGGCTCGAAGCTCCGGATACCCCCTTTACGCCTTCGGCCATGTTGGTGATGGCGCTGGCCGAAAGTCTGAAGCTGCTCGGTGAGGCGGGGATTGAAGCCACGTGGGCGAAGTTTCGTCGATTGGCCGAGGCGGCCAGGGCCGGGGTCGAGGCCCTTGGGTTGAAGTTGGTTGCCCGACGACCGGCCGACGGGCTCACGGCCGCCTATCTGCCCGAGGGGGTGGATGGCAAGGCGTTTTTGGGCCGGTTGGAGTCGCGATTTGGGGTGAAATTGGCTGGCGGGCAGGGGCCGCTGGCTGGCAAAATTTTCCGGCTGGCCCACATGGGGCAACTCGACGAACTCGATGTGATTTCTGCACTTTCGGCGATCGAGCTGGTACTTGTCGAAATGGGCCAGCCCGTTAAGCTAGGGGCTGGCGTAGCTGCCGCCAGTCGGGTGCTGGCTAAGAGGCTAGAGGGCTAGAGGGCTAGAGGCTAGGGACGAGGAACGAGGGATGGGAACCAAAGCCGGCGCAGGCAACGCTCGTCTCTAATCCCTCGCCTTTCGCCCCATATGATTTCAGTTTGAGTAATACAGGGCGGCAGGGCCGCCTCCAAACGGTGCTGCCGCACCCAGGCGGGTAACGTAGGGTGGGTCAAGCAAAGCGAGCCCCACCGATTTACTTAACGATCTTTGCCAATAGTGGCACAGAACATTGCAGTCAGTGATTGTGTCAACCATGTGACCGAGGGGCTGCAGGCCGGTCCCTGTTGCACTGAAAACCACCCAATCAGAGGATAGAGTTAGACCATGCCAAGAGTCATTGTTCTCGACAACCTTTCGGAAGACGGACTCGCTCTGCTCGAGTCGGCCGGCAATATCGAGTTCGAAGTCCGCACGGGCCTAAAGGGCGAGGACCTGCGGCAGGCCCTGCTGGAGTTCGACGGGGCCATTTGTCGTAGCGGTGTTCAACTGACAGCCGACGTGCTGGAAGGCAATTCACGGCTGCGGGCAATCGCTCGTGCGGGGGTGGGCACAGACAACATCGACAAAGAGGCCGCCACCCGGCAGGGAATCGTCGTGATGAACACACCCGGTGGAAATACGATTTCCACGGCCGAACAGACTATTGCCCTGATGCTGGCACTCTCGCGCAATTTGGCGCCGGCCTATCAAAGCCTCGTCGAGGGACGTTGGGACCGAAAGAAGTTCATGGGTACCCAGGTAGCCGGCAAGACCCTGGGAGTTATCGGACTGGGACGCATCGGCCAGGCCGTGGCCGTTCGAGCCCAGGCATTGGAGATGCGGGTGTTCGGCTACGATCCGTTTCTTTCGACCGCCCGGGCGAAGGAGCTTGGTATCGAGGTCTACGAGACGCCACGGGATCTCCTGCCGCACGTCGACTACCTGACCGTCCACACGCCGCTGACCGACGAGACGCGGAATCTGATCGGCCCCGACGAGATCAAGATGATGAAGAAGGGTGTTCGACTGATCAACTGCGCTCGCGGCGGAATCTACAATGAAGAGGCGTTGGTCGAAGGGCTCAAGAGCGGACAGCTTGGTGGTGTGGCGTTAGATGTATACCCGAGTGAACCCTGCACCGACAGCCCCCTGTTCGGGATGCCCAATGTGCTCTGCACGCCTCACCTGGGTGCTAGCACCGAGGAAGCCCAGACGAGCGTGGCGGTGGAAGCCGCTGAGCTGTTGATCGACTTCTTTACCACCGGGACAATCAAGCAGTCGGTCAATATGTCGCCGCTGGATGCCAAAACGCTCAGCGAGCTGAAGGGCTATCTGAATGTGGCTTGGCGATTGGGGCTGTTGTTGGCTCAAATGGATCACTGCCCCCCGACTGGGTGCAAGCTCGTCTATAAAGGGGAGGTGGCCAACAAGGACACCCGCCTGCTGTCGGCGGCCTTTGCAGCCGGTCTTCTCCAACAGGCCATGGATACCGAGGTAAACATCGTCAACGCTGGCGTGTTGTTGCACGACCGCGGAATCGAGCTTAGTGAGGAGCGGAGCAGCGAGATTGGCGATTTCAGCTCGTTGATTCGTGCCGAGGTGGTGACGGAGAAGAAGACGTCGATCGCCGCAGGCACCCTATTCGGCAATTCGATGCCCCGTTTGGTGCAGAAGGGCGAGTGCCGGTTGGAGAGCTTCCTCGACGGTACGCTGCTGATTTTTGCCCATCGCGACCTGCCGGGCGTGATCGGCAAGGTGGGCAATGTTTTCGGCAATCATCGGGTGAACATCGCCCAAATGGCCGTTGGTCGGGCGACCAGCAAGCCGGGCGGCGAGGCCATCGGCATCCTGTCGCTCGACTCGCAGCCACCCGCCGAGGCCCTCCGCGAACTGCTTGCCATGGACGAGGTCGCTCAGGCCTGGATCGTAAAACTGCCCGGACCCGGTGAAGTGCCCGCCTGGATGGGAGGGTGATCTGGGGCCAGCGGCATACCAGTCGGTGGCTAGTGCCGTATCAAAACGGGAAATTGGGGTGCCATGCCCACGCAAGCGTGGGCATGCTCAAACCCGCGTAACAAGGCACGAGCTACTCCCGTTGGCACATTGCGTGCGCCGTTAGGCATTGTTCCGCGGCGCAAACGCGTGTTGGTCGTTCTTTCGTACACGCTGCGCCACAGCGTGTCGGAAGTTCCGTGAGCAGAGGGCAGGGCGGCGACGGCGGCCTATGTCCTTAGAATCCGCATAGCCTGCATAGCCTGCTGTGGTTGGCTGTCTTTCCTGTCCTGCCCAGAAGGGAAACTTTACTGGGACGCGTACTTTGTCGATATGCATAGTGCAGGCAAGCTTGGCTAGTGTAAAGGGGTTTCCCGGGCCGAGCTGGACATCCGGTGTTTTGTGGGTAAAATCGCCTATCGGCGTTTCGCCCTCCCCCTCGCACAGCAGGCTCGACCGCCATGATCGACAATCCCCTCAGCGACCGGGTGCTTTCGGCTCTGAAACGCAGCCCTTATCTCAAGCAGCAGCGCAGGCTTCGTTTCGAGACGGACGAAGGTCGCGTGACATTGCGCGGCGTCGTCGGGTCGTACTTCCACAAGCAAATGGCCCAAGAGGCGTTGCGTCACGTCGAGGGTGTCGACCAGATCAGCAACGAATTGGAAGTCACTTGGTGTGCCGTGAGCCCCAAGCTCGATGCGGGGATTCTCTGCCGCGAGACGGCCTGAATATCCGACGTCGCCTACCTTCGCCAGTTTCTTATCGGGGCTTGTTCGGCGAATAGCCTGCCATGATAGCTTCCTGCCGGTCGTGATAGGGCAAAAAGCGATCATCGAGCTGACAAGTGTGGAGCACTTCCCGGTTGCGTGCCGAAAGGCCGCACAGACGCATGACACCGTCGTGATCGCGAATCCGCTTGTAGAGCTGGATTAGCTGGCCGACGAGGTAGCTGTTTAACAGCCGAATGTCGTTCAGTTCGATCACCACCCGATAGGTGAAATGACGCCCCATCATTTCCCAGATCGCGTCGGCTAGCGGAGGAAGGTCGGCAACCTGCTTGGCAGGGGCCTTGACTTTGACGAGAAGCCAGTCGGGGCCACGATCTACGTCGAGTTCCCAACCCGGTGCGATTGCTAGCATTACGTTTCTCCTACAACGTAATCGAAGATGCGCAACAACCGTGGTGCGCAAAGAAGAACCCACGCGAAGAGAGATAAGCTCAGGTGCCCTGCTGATCATTAATGATAAACATGTCAGCCAGACAAACAAGTCCCTTACCGTAGAATCGCGGTGAGATTTCGGTTGCTGTTTGCCGCAGGCTGGGGGCGTTGAGCGTAGGCCAGGAGCCAGTCGCGGTGTCGATGCCTGTTGCTTGCTTCACACTGCGGGTGGGTGCGACGGTTGAAACAAGGGCAGGCAAGCTGCCCACGGCACCCGATCCCTGGCTTATTGATGTTTGCATTGGAAATAATCGCTTCGGGAAGCCGAACACCTGGAAATCCAGGCTCCCGCCGGTCGCCTTCCGTTCATTAGCTATGCAAGCGTCAATAAGAGTTAGCAAAACGCTACTCGAACAACTCGCCTTGCGTCGTCGAGTTGTCGGCCGGTTTCCACGTTAAACCAAGATGGTCGAAGGCTTTAGTGGTCATCCGTCGGCCGCGTGGCGTGCGCACCACCAATTCGCTTCGCAATAGAAACGGTTCCACTTCGTCGATCAATGTGTCGGGAGCGAGATTCATTGTGTGGGCGACGGCCTCCACGCCCACTGGTCCGCCGCCGAACACCCGGGCAATCGTCGTCAGGTATTTACGATCCTGGGGATCGAGTCCCAGCGGATCGATGCCCTGCATGTCGAGTGCATCGCGGGCGACACTTAGTGTGATACGACCGTCGGCCTTGCTCAGGGCATAGTCGCGTACCCAGCGCAACCGGTTGTTGGCCAGCCGCGGTGTGCCACGGCTGCGGGTAGCGACTTCGGTGCAAGCATCGTCGTCGATCTCGACGCGGAGCTTGCCCGCGTTGCGGCGCACGATCTCGGCCAGCTCTTCGATGGTGTAGAAGTCGAGATGCTCGCGCATCTGAAACCGATCCCGCAACGGTGCCGACAGCAAGCCCGTCCGCGTGGTAGCACCGATCACCGTAAACGGTTTCAGTTGCATGTTGATCGTTCGTGCATTAACCCCTTCGCCGAGCGTCAAGTCGATGCGGAAATCCTCCATGGCCGGATAGAGGAATTCCTCGACGGCCTTGGGCATGCGATGGATTTCGTCGATGAACAGCACACTCCGCTCATCGGCGTTGGTTAGGTAGGGGATGATGTCTTTCGGGGCGGCCAGAGTCGCGCCACTGGCGATCTGGAATCCCACGCCCAGGTCGTGAGGGATGCAGGTAGCGAAGGTCGTTTTCCCCAGTCCGGGTGGGCCGTCGAAGAGGATATGCCCCAGCGGTTCGTCCCGCTTCGAGGCGGCGTCGACCGCGATCTCCAGTCGCGCGTAGACCTCGCGCTGACCGACCATATCGACCATCCGTTGGGGACGCAGGGCGCGGTCTTCGTCTCGCAGAGTTTCGGTTTTTTGGAGAATCGGTTCCCGGGTCATAATAGCAACGCAGGTGAACGGGTGTAGACTATCCGAGCACTATAACAAAATCTGGCGAGCGAGGGCAGGGGGAGTTTGCGAGGGGCGGGCGACGAGAGGGTAGGAGCGAGAGGCGAGGGGCTGGCGCCCGCGGGCTCGGCTGCTATCCTTCCGCTTTCCGCTGTCGGCTTTCCGCTTTTCATCGAAAGCTGGCTGGCCGCCCCCCCAAACAGTCCTGCACACGCCAGCAGCAGGAACACGGCCAGGAGGATTCCGGCCGCTAGCAGGAGGATTTTCGACCAGGAAAACGGCGCCTGTCCGGTAGCCTTGCCCGACTGACCGTTGACCAAAAACCGAAATACCTTGTCGCCGTAGCGATAGGCCATGATCCAGATGGGCAACAGTACGGGCTCGCTCGACATCGACTCTGCCCGCACATTGACCTTCACGTTGCGCGCTCGGCCCGGTACATAACGTTCGTCGACTTCCTGGGTTTCCAGTTTCTCGATGTCGCGCCGGGCTAATGGTCTGGCGTATTTCCGGGGTACGGAAAACTGCTCGGCGGTTACATTGTCCAGATCGATTTCGTCGGGCGGTACACCGGGCGAAAGATCGAACGGGCAGATCTGCCACGTCTCGTGCGGCGTGAGTGCGCCGCTGGCGCCGATTAACAGGTTGTCGTAGCGGCCGTGATGCTCGCCGGACAACGGGAACCAATCGCCCCGGGCGCCGGCCGGTGTTTGGTTCGTGTCGGCCGTCCAGTAGGTGTGCGTGGTCGCCTGAAAGACCCAGTAGGGCACGTAGACGGGCGTCATTTGCACGACGGCCGCCTGCTGCGAAAGATTACTGGGGCGAAAATACCCGCGGCCAAGCCACTGCCGCATGGTGGCGACCGCCTGCTCTTGGGTGATCGAAAACGGCACGACGCGACGCGGCGCGAGAATCTTGGCGTCATCCTGGCGTTTCATGTCGACCGAACCGCAGAACGGGCAGCGCAGGGCGCCGGCCTTGGCGTCGTAGCTCATTGAGGCCCCGCAGCCGGAACACTCGAAGTTGTGCGTGGCCACACGCGATGTGTCTTTCGCGGCAGGGTCTTGCTGGCGAACGGGGGCTTCCGTGCCACAGTTGGCGCAGAACAAATCTTCCTCGTCGATCAGGCTACCACACACTTCACATTTACAGAGCAGGTCGGACATGGGAAAGCTGAAAGTGGAAAGCGGAAATCTGCGGCGCAGCCGCCGCTTGCGGCTTCGCACCAACGTCATCCTTTATCATTCATTGTTCATCCGTCTCATCTTCATTGAAAGAGCACCAACAGCAGCACAATCAGTCCGATGACTAGCGCCACCGCGCCCACTGCCGAGCCGATGCGCCAGGGCGAAATCGGCTTGTCGCCGTCTTCTCTGCCCGTCTGACCGTTGAGCAGATAACGATACACCTTGTCTTTGTAGCGATAGCTCAGCAGGTAGATGGGCAGCAGGATCAGGTCCGAGTTGGTGTCGTTGAACCACGTGCGCACCTGCAATCCGCGGTAGGTGTCTCCGGGTAGGTGAGCCGCTACGTTTTGTTGCTCGCGGCGGTAGAACTCCTGTTTGCAGATCTCCAACGCGTCGTCCCGTTCGACGGAGTATTCTTCGCTCAGCCAACCGGCGAGGAAGTAGGGACGATAGCGTTTCAACGCCGGAAGGTGAAACGGCTTGATTCGTTCGGCCTCGGCCTGGTTCAAACCACGACTGCCCGAGACCAAGTAGCCGCTGTAGTAGCGATGGTGCCGGCCGGTCAGGTCCCACCACTCGGTTTCGCGCACCTGCCGGGTTTTGGTCACCGTCTTGCCGTTTTGCCGCGTGGTGTAGGTTTCTGTTCGATACCAGTATTCGCCGATGTTGGTCGACCACTGGCTTTCGGCCAGCATGGAAAACGACCAGAAGGGTAAATACACGCCGCGGAGTTTGTCTTCGATCTTGGCCGACGCCAGATCGCCCGGCCTGAACCACGTGTTTTGCCGTAGCCAACGGCGGAATTTTTCGAGCGCTTCATCGTAAGTGATCGCAAAGCCGATGACGAATTCGGGCCGCTGGCGTCCGGTTTCCTCGGGCGTGAATTCCACGACGTACGTCGAATCGCAGAACGCGCAGATGTAGCTCCGCTGATTCAGGTCGACGCCAACTTCCGCGCCGCAATTCTCGCAACGAAAGTGTCGCTGGACAATCTCGGCCTCGACCGGTTGATCGGCCAATTCGGCGTCGACCGGTTGTTCGGCACCGCAGGCACCGCAGTATTGATCGGGCGATTCCACAGGACACCCGCAGCTTGGGCACGCGCGAGTGTGGACCACCGGCGGGGCGTCGTCGACTGTCGGCTCCTCGGCGAGGACTTGTGGGAGATCGTCGGGCATGGGACTCAGGGTTGGGGATTGGCTGGGGACTGGGGCTCGGGAATGAGGGGCGTGCGTCTTCTCGCCCCTCGCCCCTAATCCCTCACCTCTCGTCCCTCATGCCTGATGGCTTTGCTGATAAATTGCCTGCAACAGTGCTTGTACGTCTTTGTATTTCTTTTTGCTCGAGAGGACCGTGTCGAGTAGGCGTCGGGCGTCCGACTCACTGTGGCCCAGGCCGCGGAGCACTTCGTAGGTTTCGGAAACCACATCCGATTCTACTTCGGCTTCGATCTCCTTGTGCGCGACCAGCAGCGCGAACTTGGGCACCTTGCGGCGCAGCTTGGCCACAATCCGCTCGGCGGTGGCGGCTCCCACTCCCGGCAGCGACGATAGCACTTTGGTATCTTGTTCTTCGATGGCGGTGGCCACATCTTTAACCGGACGGACCATTGCTCGCAGGGCTTTTTTTACTCCCACGCCGTCGACCGAGCAAAACAGCTCGAAAAACTCGCGTTCGACCTCGCTTAAGAATCCCACCATGCGGGGAGTGAGCCGTCCCTGCATGGGGTTGCCTTCGAGGTATTCGATCGTGTGCAGGCTGATCTCGTGGTTCAACTCGCTTTGCAGTTGCCGGCGCGTGAACTCGGGGATCGCCACTTCATACTCGAAGGCTCCAATGCGGAGTGTGAGGACATCGTCCTTCAGATTGACGAGTTCGCCAGTGATGCGAGTAATCATGAAAATCTATGATTTGGGATTTGGGATTTATGATTTCAACAGCCGCTCGCGGCTTTGCACCGCCCTCGCACTTCCGCTTCAGCGTTTTTCCGCTTTCCGTTTTCCGTTTTCCGCTTTGGGCTTGTCCTTAAGATAGTAATGACACAGGGCGATGGCCAGGGCGTCGGCCACGTCGGCCGGCTCGGGCAGTTGCGGCAGGCCCAGTTCGTGTTGGATGGCCCGTTGCACTTGGCCCTTGGGTGCCCGGCCCGATCCGGTGAGGATTCGCTTGATTTGCGTGGCGGAATAACTGATCACGGGGATGCCGGCCTGAGCGCCGGCCAGACAGATCACGCCCCGGGCGTGGCCCATTAGGATGGCCGTGCGGGGCCGCGCGTAATGGGAGTAAAGCTCCTCGATGGCCATTACCTCGGGCTTCAGCGCGGCGATCACGTCGGTCACGCCGTCGTAGATTTGTATGAGCCGGGCGGTGAGCGAGCCGCGAGTTTTCCCTCGCACTACGCCCGCCTCGCACAATTGCGGCGAGCCCCGCCCCACCTCCAACACCCCATAGCCGGTGATGTTCAGGCCGGGGTCGATGCCGAGGATGCGGCTAGTAGATGCTCCCCTCACTTCAGGCTCCAGTCGGTTCCGCCCGGCCGGTCCTCCAGGACGACGCCGATCTCGCCAAGCCGGTCGCGAATCTGATCAGCCGTGGCGAAGTCTTTCGACTTGCGAGCGTTTGCCCTCAGGTCGATCAGCAGTTGCATGAGCTTTTCGGTCAATTCGTTATCGCCACCGGCGGCAGTCTCTTCGGCCGGCTTGCGGAAGATGCCCAAAACGCTGGCCAACTCGCGCAGGGTTATCGTGCCGCGGCGAAGCGCCTCGATAGCCTTATCGGTTCGGCGCTTGGGCTCTTCGAGTTTTTGGTCGTCGACGTATTTGTTCAGCGTGCGAACCAAGTCGTACAGCGCGCCGATGGCCCCGCCCGTGTTGAAGTCGTCGTCCATGTCGTCGAGGAAACGGCTACGCAGTTCGGCCACATTGGCCAACAATGGGCTGTCGCCGGGCGAGATGTTTCCCTCGTCGCGGGTGGTGGGGGCTTCGAGTTCATAGAAGCTCGTACCGGTCACCCGTTCGTAGCGTTTGAAGAACCGGTAGAACGTTTCCAGACCGGTTTGCACTTCGGCCAGCCGCGCTTCGCTGTAGTCGATCGGACGCCGATACTGGGTGGCCAGCAGGAAGAAGCGGATCGTCTCGGCCGGGAATCGCTGGAGAAGTTCGCTGAAGGCGCTGGAGCCCTTCGATTTGCTGATTTTGCCGGCCTCTTGCGAGGTAAGGTCTCCTTCGGCCGCCCGAGTGTTGCGCCCGCCGACTTTGCCGACTTCATGCGAGGCCTGCATCAGTCCGTTGTGCAGCCAATACTTGGCGTAGGGTTTGCCAGTGGCACACTCGCTCTGCGCGACTTCGTTTTCGTGGTGCGGGAAGACCAGATCGAGCCCCCCGCCGTGGATGTCGAACGTTTCGCCCAACAGGCCTATGCTCATGGCCGAGCACTCGATGTGCCAGCCGGGCCGGCCGGGGCCCCAAGGGCTTTCCCAGGAGGGTTCGCCCGGCTTGGCGGCCTTCCACAGCGCGAAGTCGGCCAGCGAACGTTTGCGGGTGGCGGTGCCGCCGCCGTCTCCTTGCAGGGCGTCGGCCGTGCGGTGGCTCAGCTTGCCGTACTGCGGGAATTTGGCGACGTCGAAGTAAACGTCGCCTTCCGATTCGTAGGCATGCCCCTGGTCGATGAGTTTCTTGGTCAGGGCGATGATTGCGTCCATCGTCTCGGTGCAGCGAGGGAAGTGGTCGATGGAGTCGACCCCCAACGCCGCGAGGTTGTTCATGTAGTCGGCCGTCATCTCGGCGGCGACTTCCGCCATGTCGATACCTCGGGCGTTGGCCTCCGCGATCAGCTTGTCGTCGACATCGGTGATGTTGACCACCAGCGTAACGTCGTAGCCGTTGTAGGCGAGGTACTTCTTGACGGTGTCGAAGATCACCGGTCCGACCATGTGTCCAATGTGGCTCGGTTTGTAGACCGTAGGCCCGCAAAGGTAGATGCCAACCTTGCCTCGGCCGTTGGCAGTGCGGTTGACCGGTTCGAACTTTTCTTTGGTCTTCGTCAGCGTGTTGTAGACGCGAATCATGGGGAGTACGGAGTTTGGAGTTAGGAGTAACGGAGTTGAGAGTGGGGCAGCGGAGCGAGGAACTGAGAAAACTGTGGCTCGCCGCTTCGCAACAGCGTCAGGCCTTCACCAGCAGCGCAACGCACTGGGCAACGATGGCTTCTTCTCGGCCCACGGGCCCGACGCCCTCGCCGGTTTTCCCTTTTAGGCCCACGCATTCGGGGTCGATGCGAAGAATATCGGCAATGCAACTGCGAATCGCCTGTTTGTGTGGCAACAGCCGCGGTCGTTGGGCGAACACGATGCAGTCGATATTGCCCACCTTCCAGCCAATGGCCGCGATGGCGTCGCGGGTGGCTTCGAGCATCTCGGCCGAGTCGCGTCCGCGATTGACCGGATCGGTGTCTGGGAACATTTGGCCTACGTCGCCCAACGCGGCCGCGCCGAGCAGGGCGTCGACAATGGCGTGGATCAGCACGTCGGCGTCGCTGTAGCCGACCGCTTCCCGGTTGTATGGGATATCGATTCCGCCAAGCCGCAGAGGGCCACCTTCCCTCAGACGGTGGGTATCGTGTCCGATGCCAACTCGTATCACCGCGATGTCTTCACCTCCGCGATCGAGACGATTAAACGTCGTCCTGGAAACACCTTCGGGTTACTAGTGGTGCGAATTATACTCCAACCGGGCTAGTCGGACAACGTGAGTAAAACAGTGGGGAGTTAGGGATGACGGAGTTGGGAGGGGATGCGGCGGCTCGCGGCTTCGCTCCCGACGAGCACCCCCTTGCCTCGAAGCATCTCAACCCCGCTGTTTCCCCCGAGTCGGGTGGAATCTATAATGGAAGGTTATGTCCATCATCGAGATCGAATCCCTGGCGAAGTCGTACCAGGTTTACCAAAAGCGCGAAGGCTTGCTAGCTTCCGTCGCCGGGCTGTTCCACCGCGAATATCGGCAGGTGGAGGCCGTACGGGGAATCGATCTGCGCGTCGAGCAGGGGCAGTTCGTCGCCTTTTTGGGGCCCAACGGGGCCGGGAAAACCACGACGCTCAAGCTGCTGTCCGGCGTCATCACCCCCACCAGCGGCACCGCCCGGGTGATGGGTCACGTTCCCTGGCAGCGCGAAAACGCTTACCGCCGCCGCTTCGCCCTGGTGATGGGCCAGAAGAACCAGCTCTGGTGGGACCTGCCGGCCGCCGAGTCGTTTCGGTTGCATCAGCAGATCTACCGCATCGAACGCGAGCAGTACGACCGCACTCGCGACGAGCTGACCGATCTGCTCGGCGTGGGCCATCTGCTGGGTCAGCCGGTGCGCGAGCTTTCGTTGGGCGAGCGGATGAAAATGGAACTGATCGCCGCGTTGCTGCACTCGCCGGAGGTGCTCTTTCTCGACGAACCGACGATCGGTCTCGATGTGGTGGCCCAGCACAACATCCAGGAGTTTCTGAAGCACTACCAAGAAATCCGCCGGATTACGATCCTGCTGACCAGCCATTACATGAAAGACATTGCGGCGCTTTGCCGGCGCGTGGTGATCATCGCTTATGGGCAGATTATCTACGACGGCTCGCTCACCGGCATCGTCGACCGTTTTGGCGGCCATAAGGTGATTACCCTGCAAATGGCCGATGGCCAGATTCCGCCCGGCCTGGAACGCTACGGCGAGGTGATCAGCCGCGAGACACCCCGGGCGAAGATCCGCGTCGAGCGAAGCGAGGTACCCGGCGTGCTCAGCACCATCCTGGCCACCCACGCCGTGGAAGACGTAAGCGTGGAAGACCCGCCGTTGGAACAGGTGATTGCCGAGGTGTTTAGTCATGTGGATCGACAGCAGGAGCCGGAAGTGGTACGGGTGGTGGAAGAGTAGGATAGGAAGGATGAAGTATGAGTTATGAAGTATGAAGGCTAAGATAACGCGTTTCTCCTGGGGGTTATTTTGTCTCTTGCACCTTGCCTTGTTGACCGGAAGTGAAGTATTGAGGGCATGCGAACAACGCTGCTGGCGTATCGAATTTTCCCTCGTCAATGATCAATCAGGAAGGTTTGCCGCGATGAATGCTCCAGTTGCAGACAATGGAACGGAACGTGATTTGCGGAAACGGTTGAAGGTCTTTGCACTCCGTATCATCAGACTGTACACCCACTTACCAAGACGAGAGGAAGCGAGGGTAATCGGCAAGCAGATTTTGCGGAGTGGTACGTCCGTGGGTGCTCACCATCGTGAAGCTTCCCGGGCACGTTCAACGGCCGAGTTCATCAGTAAGCTCGAAGTTGGCTTGCAAGAATTAGAAGAAACAAGCTACTGGCTGGAACTTCTAGCGGAAAGTGGCATTGTGTCAGCCGATTTGTTACATCAACTCCAAGGAGAAGCAAATGAATTGAATCGAATACTAACGTCATGTGTTGTTTCGGCGAAGAAACATCGCAATGGCTAGGATCACGCAGTACCGTAAGGCAGCCTTCATACTTCATCATTCATACTTCATCCTTTCATCCCATGCTCGCTCGCGTCGCCACCTGGTCCACGATCCTTCGCATTTGCCTCGAAGAACGGCTTGTTTATCGAGGCGATTTTGCGCTGGGCACGTTGATGCGCTTTCTGCCCATCGTTACCCAGATTTTCCTCTGGTGGGCCATCTTTTCGGCGATTGATACGGCGGACGGGTCGGCTACGGAAATCGCCGGCTATACGTATCACAACATGATCGCCTATTTCCTGTTGACGACCATCAGTCGGGCGTTTTCCAGTATGCCGGGCTTGGCGTCGGGGATTGCGCGGGATATTCGCGACGGCACGGTGAAGAAATTCCTCATCCAGCCGATCGACATGCTGGGCTTCTTGATGCTCAGCCGCGTTGCCCACAAGATGGTTTATTATCTGGTGGCGCTGGGACCGTTTGTGCTGGTGTTTTATCTTTGCCGTAGTTTTTTCCCCGGCTGGCCCGACGCCTGGACGATGGCTGCTTTCGTTCTTTCGCTTGGCATGGGGTTTTTGCTGGGGTTTCTGATAGACGCGACTCTGGGGATGATCGGTTTCTGGTTCCTGGAGGTCAATTCGCTATTATTCATTTACATGTTGTTCAGCTTTTTTCTGTCGGGTCACATGTTTCCGATCGATCTGTTGCCCGGCGTGTTCGGCACCCTGGTGCGGCTTTGCCCGCTGCAATATCTGGCCTATTTCCCCTCGGCCATATTTCTGGGAAAGGTCTCTGGGCCGGAGTTGATCCATGGGCTGTGGATCGAATTGGCGTGGATCGTGTTTTTCCTCGCGGCCGCCCGGACGACGTTCCATTTTGGAGTGCGGCGCTACAGCGGGTTTGGGGGATAATGCCATGAATCCGCGTCCGCGTTACTTCCACGTCTTGCTGACGTTTCTCCGCAACAGCCTGGTGCGCGATATGACATTTCGCACTAACTTTCTGATCGACACGATCTCGTCGATCGGCTGGGTGTTGATCAATCTCGGGTTTTATATTTTGATTTTCGAGTACACACCGATGATCGGGCGGGGGACCGGCTGGGGGAAGTACGAGTTCTTCCTCTTCCTGGCGACCACCCTGCTCATCAATAGCTTGGTGCAAGGACTGTTCCTGAGCAACGCCGTGGAGTTCAGCGAGCAGATTCGCACCGGCACGCTCGATTTCGCCCTGCTGAAGCCGATCGACACACAGTTTCTCGTTTCGCTGGGTCGCATCGAGTGGTCGGCCATCGGGCCGTTTATCTGTGGGATCGCGTTGGGCGTGTATGCCTTGGGCAAAGTTGCTTACATGCCGGGGCCGCTGGGATGGGGGCTTTATGTGTTTTATGTCCTTTGCGGTACGGCCATCTACTACAGCTTGACGATTGCCATGGCATCGACCAGCATCTGGTTAGGACGCAACCGCACGCTGTTGGACTTCTGGTTTTACATCACGAATTTTTCCCGCTATCCGATGGAAATATACCAAGGGCGCTACGGCGTTCCGCTGCGCCATTTTTTCACGTTCCTGGTGCCCGTGCTGGTGGCGGTCAATGTGCCGGCCCAACTGCTCGTCCGTCCGCTGCAGGTCGACAATCCCGCGGGTTGGTTTCTGCCGAGCTACGCTCTGGCGGCCACCGTAGCGAGCCTGACCGTGTCGCGTTGGATCTTCAAGCGGTCTCTGCTAAGCTATCGGAGTGCTAGTAGCTAAACAAAGCGGAAAGCTGAGATTTGCGGCACAGCCGCCGCTTGCGGCTTCGCACAAGAAAGAAAAAAGGGGCGAAGCCGCAAGCGGCTTGCCTTACTGACGACTGACAACTACCCACTAACCACTGCTTCCCGATGCGCCTTGCCTACAGTTCAAACGCCTACCTGAAGTATCCCCTGGAAGAAATGGCCTCTCGAATCGCCGCGTTGGGGTTCCAGGGCCTGGAGTTGCTGGCCGATGTGCCTCACGCCTGGCCGGCCGGATTGCTTAACCACCGCAAGCAGGCAATTCGCACGTGCTTGGATCGTCACAATTTGGCCATCGCCAATGTGAACGCGTTTATGATGAACGCGGTAGCCGATCCGCGTCAGCCCTACTGGCATCCGTCGTGGATCGAGTCTTGCCCACATTATAGGGCGATTCGCCGCGAGCACACCAAACGGGCGTTGCGGTTAGCCAAAGACTTGGGCGCTCCGTCGATCCAAACCGAGCCCGGCGGCCCGCTGGCCGATGGCCAGTCGTGGCACGAGGCGGCCGTCGTGTTCTACGACGAGTTGATGCCCTGTGTCGAGGTAGCCGAACAGGTCGAGGTGTTGTTGTTGATCGAGCCCGAGCCGGGCTTGTTGATCGAGACCTTCGAGCAATACCTGGAGTTCGTCGAGCGGATCGATTCGCCCTGGGTGGGGTTGAATTTCGACATTGGCCACGCCTTCTGTATGGGCCAGGACCCTCAGGATTGGGTTGCGCGGATGGCCCCGCACACCCGGCATTACCACGTGGAAGACATCGCCGCCAGCCGAGAGCATGCCCATATGATCCCCGGCCACGGGGCGATCGACCTGCGGGCGACCCTGTTGGAAATCGCCCGGACCGGCTACGATGGTTGGGTGACTGTGGAACTGTATCCTTACATTGAAAACCCCGACGATGCCGGTCGCGAGGCCAAAGCGTATCTCGAATCGCTCGGTGATTGGTTTAAGGCAGCGGTGTGAATAGTGCGCTTCGTTGCCTCGTTTTTCTCGTTCCCACGCTTGGCGTGGGAACGCACGGTGGCGACGCTTCGCGTCGCGAATCACAAGCCCCTCGCGTCTATCGATAGTTCAACGACGCAAAGCGTCCGACATTGCGTTCCCACGCGAAGCGTGGGGACGAGCAGAAAATGGAAAAAGGGTCTAACGCATGACGCCATCCAAGCCCGACAGTTCCCGGCCCTCGCCGCACGGCACGTTTCTCGCTTTACTCCAATTGCTTCGTCTGCCGAACCTGTTTACGGCCATGGCCGATTCGGCGATGGGGTTTTTATTCGTTGGTGGGATGTCGCGGCCGGGCGAAGAGCATCTGCTCGGGATGTTGATGGCGTGCTCGGCCTTGTTCTATGCCGCGGGTGTGGTGCTCAACGATGTCTACGACCTGCCCTGCGATCGGCAGTACCGGCCCGAGCGACCGATTCCCGCCGGGCGCATCTCGGTTCGGGCGGCCATGATGCTCGGCTGGCAATTGCTGATCGCCGCGTTGGTGTTGGCCGCTGTAATTGGCCTGTTGACGGGCACGTTCCGCACGGCCATCGTCGGCCTTGTGCTGAGCGGGTGTGTGGTGCTCTACAACCTTTGGGCGAAGAAGACGCCGCTGGGGCCGGTGGTGATGGGTGCCTGCCGGATGAGCAACGTGCTGTTGGGAATGAGCCTGCTACAAGCGGCCGATGGCGGCGCCGGGCCGTGGCAAGCGGTCCATTGGGTTGTGGCGGCGAGTATTGGCGTTTACATCGCCGGGGTCACCTGGTTTGCGAGAACCGAAGCACGCGAAAGTAATCGTGTACAGCTTGCATCGGCCATGGTCGTCATTTGGGCCGGCATGGGTCTGTTGGCGTCGCTGCCGCACTGGACCGACCAGGGCATCGGAGCGCAGGGGGTGATGCTCGACCGCTGGTACCTGATGATGGTCATCCTGGCTGCGTTGATCGGCTGGCGCTGTATTCGCGCGATTGCCGACCCACGCCCGGCCCTGGTGCAGATGGCCGTAGGCCACGCGATTCTCTCGGTTGTGGTGCTCGATGCCGTGGCGTGTTACGCCATGCGTGGCCCGTTTTGGGCCGTGGTCGTGTTGGTTTTGGTGCTGCCAGCCATGGCGTTCGGACGCTGGATCCGAACGACATGAGCGGTTGCAGCGCGTGCAGCCTTCTCGTGGTCGCTGAAGCAACCACGCCTCATCCTCTAGTATCTAGCCCCTAGCCCCTCGTCATGCTTCTCGGCTACAACACCAACGGTTTTGCTCATCATCGCTTGGTCGATGCCATCGAGGTATTGGCCGAGATTGGCTATCGTAGTGTGGCGATCACTGTGGATCATCACGCTTTGCCGCCGAATAGTCCACGGCATGCCGACGAGATGGCTGAAGTGCGTGAGGCGTTGGCACGGCATGGCATGCGTTCGGTGATCGAGACGGGCGCCCGATTTTTGCTCGACCCGCGCCGCAAGCACGAGCCGACGTTGATGTCGGCCGACCCACGACGTCGCATGGAGTTTTATCGCTATGCTGTCGACTGTGCGGCCGAGTTGGGCGCCGACTGCGTGGCCCTCTTTTCTGGAATCTTGCGAGATCCGATTTCGCAGTCCGAAGCTTGGGACCGGTTGGTGCCCGGCTTGCGGGCGGCGCTCGACTACGCGGCCGCTCGTGGAGTGCTGGTGGGTTTCGAGCCGGAGCCGGGCATGTTCGTCGATTCGATGGACCGCTTTGAGGAACTGCTCGAGCGGATCGACGATGCCCGTCTGCGGCTGACGCTCGACATCGGCCACCTGCACTGCCAGGGCGAAACGCCGATCGCCCGGGTGATCGACCGCTGGGCGTCGCTGCTGGTCAACGTGCATATCGAGGACATGTGCTGCGGGGTTCACGAGCATTTGATGTTCGGCCAGGGAGAAATCGACTTTCCGCCGGTGCTTCAGGCGTTGGCTCGGGTGGGCTACAATGGACCGGTACACGTCGAGCTTTCCCGCCACAGTCACCAGGCACCAGAGGCCGCACGGGAAGCGTTCGAGTTTCTCACGAAGATTGAGCGATGACAGCCGGGCTGCGGGTGCCATGCCCACGCTCGCGTGGGCATGCTCGCCAAAATAGGTGTTCAATGACCAAACCACAATGACCAACGAAGCATCAAGCTCGAATGACCAAACGTCGCAGTCGTTCGATCGCGAGAAACCACGATTGTGGCTTGGGTATAGAGACTTCTTTGGTCATTGAGGCTTTCCCAAAAGCATGCCCACGCAAGCGTGGGCATGTCACCCAAAACGCGGACGGCAAACGTTAGCGAAGAACAAGCGAAAGAAGACATGATCACCTCAGCCACGATCCCTCATAAGACCGTTTTGCTTTCCATCCCCGGGCTGCGCGAGAAGGATGTGGCCGTGATGCCGCGGCTTCGGGCCTTGATGGCCGGCGGCGAGATTGCCGAGCTTGTGCCCAGCTTTCCGTGCGTCACCTGTTCCGTACAGGCGAACATGACCACGGGCAAGTTACCCAGCGCCCACGGTGTGGTGGGCAACGGCTTTTACTGGCGGGACCAGCACCGTGTGGAGATGTGGACGTCGCCGAACGACTGCATCGACTCGCCCCAGATTTGGGACCTGCTTTCGCATCACCGTGGTGGGTTGACCTCGGCCGTGTGGTTTCCGCTACACAGCAAGGGCTGCGAGGCCGACTACGTGTGTACGCCGGCTCCGATCCACAATCCCGACGGAAGCGAGTCGCTTTGGTGTTACACCCGACCGCAGGAGCTCTACGGAACATTGCGCGATAAGCTGGGCCATTTTCCGTTGCAGAATTTTTGGGGGCCGATGGTCCACGTGAAAGCCACCCAGTGGATTGCCCAATCGGCCGAGTACGCCGCGGCGGAGTACCAGCCTGATTTCTTCTACATTTATTTGCCCCATCTCGATTACGCCGCGCAGAAGTCGGGCCCCGAAAGCGTGGCGGCCGACACGGCCGTTGCCGATCTCGACGTGGTTATCGGCAACCTGGCCGACGCGATGCACGCCGCCTACGGCGAACCGCTGCTGTGGCTTGCCGCCGGCGAGTACACGATTACGCCCGTGCGGCACGTGACGTATCCGAATCGCGTGTTGCGCGAGGCCGGTTTGCTGGCCGTTCGCGAAGAAGAGGATGGCGAACACTTGGACTTCAAGGCCAGCAAGGCCTGGGCCATGGTCGATCACCAGTATGCCCATGTGTTCGTGGCCGACGGCGACCCGCAAATTGTTGGGCGCGTGGCCGACGTGTTTAAGAACCACGAGGGCATCGACGAGGTGCTCGTCGGCGATCAGCGCGGGCGTTACCACCTCGATCATTCACGTAGCGGCGAGGTAATCTTGGTTTCCAAGCCCCACAGTTGGCAGGCCTACTACTGGTGGTTGGAAGACGCCTGCGCGCCGGAGTTTGCCCGAAAAGTTGACATCCACCGCAAGCCCGGTTACGATCCAGTAGAACTCCACTTAGATCCCACCACCAAAAGCATTCCTTTAAACGCACGACTGATTAAGGGCTCGCACGGGGCGCCGGCGGTCGACAGTTCGCAGCGTACGGTGATCCTGGCGTCCTCTCCCACTCTGTTTCCCAGCCCCAGCGTGAAAGACACCGATGTATTCGGCGTCGTGCTGCGGCACTTTGGGCTACAGGTGTAGGGCGACTGTTCTGCCGTTAACCCTGGTCGACGCGAAAGATGTGTAAGAAGGGAAAATGGCAAACGGGAAAGAAGACGATTCTCGCCGCTCGATGGCGACTTAGGCCAAAATATCAGAACCACGAAGGGCACGAAGAACACGAAGAAATAGGGCCTTTAGGAAACGGGCAAGTATATCTGAATCTCGTGCTTGTTTCTTCGTGGTTCTATTCGTTCGTTGCTGCAATCCGTTACATCGAAACACTTCCGGTTGGTGGCAACTCCGAAACAGGCGAAGCCATCGGCGTCGAAGGCTGCAATCGCCACGTACATAGCTCCGTCCCATTCCCTCCCCCTTCCTCCCTTCTTACACATCTTTCGCGTCGACCAATGGGGTTGACAGCGTAGAGTGGTAGCTGACGGGAAAGCCTTGCCACGAGAATCCCCTCACCCCCAGCCCCTCTCCCTAAAGGGAGAGGGGAGAAGATTTTCAAAAACACGTTCTCATACGGAGAGTTTACGATGCAACATCGTCTTTGTCTTTCGGGCTTGGCGTTTCTCTCCCTCCTGGCTCCCATGATGGCTGCGGCCGCAACAAAACCAACGGATCCCGACCCGGCTCGTATGAAGGAAATCGCAGGCTGGCTTCCGGCCTCACCGCGTGGCATGGGTGCCACGATTGCCGATCGCGCGGCCTGGGAGAAGGTGGCCACCGAGACCGACGCTCGCTATTGGGTTCGCAATGCCGAGAAGGCGCTGGCCACGCCGATTCCGGAACTGCCCGACGAGCTTTACTTGGATTTCACCCGCAACGGCAATCGCACCCGTTACCAGCATGTGTTGGGGCAGCGGCGCGGGCGGCTGCGTTATCTACTGGTGGCCGAGTGTCTGGAAAACCAGGGGCGGTTCCTCAAGGCCATCGAAGCGGAAATCAAGGCCACCGCGATGGACAAGAGTTGGCTCATGCCGGCACACGACTCCAGTTTATGCAATTTCAGCGGAACACAATTCACGATCGACCTGGCCTCCTCGGCCCTGTCGTGGGAGTTGGCTACGACCGACTACTGGCTCGGCGACAAACTTAGCGACACGACACGCAAACTTATTCGCAGTGAAGTGAAACGCCGCACGTTCGACCCGTACGAACAATCGGTCCGTACCGGCAAGCCGCGGTTGTGGTGGATTACGGGAAGCAACAACTGGAACGCCGTGTGCGAGGCGGGCGTGGTTGGGGCGGCGTTGGCTTTGATCGATTCGCCCGAGCAAAGGGCCTTCTACGTAGCGGCGGCCGAGGCCAACGTCAAGCATTTCCTCCGCGGTTTCACGCCCGACGGATACTGCAGCGAAGGCGTCGGCTACTGGAACTACGGGTTCGGGCACTACGCGCTGTTGGCCGAGACCGTGTGCCAAGCCACCGGCGGTCGGCTCGACATGATGGCGTGGGACAACGTGGTGGAGGGTAGCAATGTCGAGCAGATTGCCCGATTCGGGCTTCGCATGGAAATCACCCCCGGCGTGTACCCGGCGTTTGCCGATTGTTCGACGCGCAGCAAGCCGGATTCTGTTTTGCAGGCGTATCTGGCGCGTCGCTTTGGTTGGGTGGAAGACGGTGCTGCCGACCCTCAAGCAGTAGCGTGGAAGCGTTCTCGCTCGCTGGTCTCGTTGCCGGTGTTCGGTTTTCCGACGTCGGCCGATCGAGTGGCCGTGGCCCAGGGGCCCGGCGGTTCGCTGCCTTTGCGAGACTGGTTTCCTGACGCGGGCATTCTGATTTGCCGAAGCACGGCCGACGCGAAGACGCCTTTCGGTGTGGCCATGAAGGGTGGACATAATGCGGAACACCACAACCACAACGACGTGGGCAGCTACCTGTTCGTGATCGGCAAAAACGTGCCGTTGATCGATCCCGGCGGCGAAGTCTACACGCGGCGCACCTTCAGTGCCCAACGGTACGAAAGCGACGTACTCAACTCGTTCGGCCATCCCGTGCCGCGCGTGGCCGGAGAGTTGCAGCCCAAAGGGCGAGCCGCAGCCGCCAAGGTGCTGAAGACCGAGTTCACCGACGCGACCGATACGTTCGTATTGGACATGAAGGCCGCTTACGACGTGAAACCGCTCAAGCAGCTAAAGCGCACGTTCGTCTTCTCGCGACAAGCGACCGGCAGCCTGACGGTGACCGACGAGGTCGAGTTCGATAGTCCTCAGCAGTTCGGCACCGCGCTGATTACGTTCGAGCCGTGGAAGAAATTGGCCGACGACCGGCTGCAAGTGGGCGAAGGCGAAGGGGCCGTCGAGGTGCGGATCATCGCCGACGGCGGAAAGGTGCAGCTCAACGACGACCGGCTCACGGCCGACATGCACGTGAAGGGAACGCCTGTGCGTTTGGGAATCGACTTTGCCGAGCCGGTAAAGTGTGCGACGATTACGGTGGTGATTAAGGAGCTAGGGGCTGGGGACTAGGGACGGTCCGGCGAATCGGCAAGTTATTTATCGGTCGATCCTGAAAACTAGTGTTTTGGCAAACTTGAAAAATGGGGTGCCATGCCCACGGCAACGTGGGCATGAATGCGTACCGCACTTCGAGCATGCCCACGTTGCCGTGGGCATGGTACCCAGTTGTGTGACCATGAAGCCGCGATCGGTGGTCGCACCTGGCAAAAGAAAAACGATTACTCCAGGGTGATGCAATGCGCAAGAATCTTTGCTTCGTGGGCATGCTCGTCGCGGTTTTGATCGCCGGTTGTGTGACGACGACCTGGGCGTTGGCGCCCGAGAAGTCGCCGGGCATGCGTTTGTTCGTTTCGACCCAGGGCAACGACTCTTGGGCGGGCCGCTTGGCCGAACCGAACCCGGCGAAGAACGACGGCCCGTTCGCCACCCTCGAACGCGCCCGGGACGAAATCCGGCAGCTCAAGCAGAAAACCGGTTTGCCGCAGGGTGGGATCGTCGTGGAAATCCTTGGCGGGCGTTACGACCGGAAAGAGCCGTTTGTACTGACCGACGAAGACTCGGGCACGGCCGAGTCGCCGATCGTCTATCGTGCTCGGCCGGGCGACGTGGTCCAATTCAGCGGCGGCCAAATCATCGACGGTTGGACGCCCGTGACCGACCCGGCCGTGGTCGAACGTCTCGACCCGACCGCCCGGGGCAAGGTGTTTCAGGCGAACCTCAAAGCCCAGGGCGTTGCCGAGTATGGCGACTTGGGGTTAGACGCCGAATGGGAGTTGCAGCTCCGGCTAGCCAAAATCGACAATCAGGGCGAAGACGCCATGGGCAGCACCTACGCCAGCGTCGGCAAGAAGGTCAACCCACGGCTGGAGGTCTTTTTCAACGACACGCCCATGCCCATTTCGCAATGGCCCAACGACGGTTTCATCAAGATCGAAGAGGTATTGGGCAAGACGAAGGTCGATCGGCGTGGCACAAAGGGTTGCAAGGAAGGGATCTTCGTCTACGAAGGCGACCGGCCGAGTCGTTGGACGCAGGAAAAGGATGCCTGGGTGCAGGGCTATTGGTTCCGTGACTGGGCTCAACAGCGGCACAAGATCGCGTCGCTTGATCCGGACAAACGTATCATTTCCGTAGAGCCGCCCTATCACAACTATTGCTATCGCAAGGGCCAATGGTTTCGTGGGTTCAACCTGCTTTCGGAGATCGACCTGCCCGGCGAATGGTACATCGACCGCGAGGCCGGCGTCCTCTACTTCTGGCCGCCGGGGCCGATCGACCAGAGTCGGGTGGAAGTGTCGATGACGCCCTGGTTGTGGAAAATGAACGACGTGTCGCACGTCAATGTTGAAGGGATACTCTTCGAGGCGGCTCGAGCGACGGCCGTGTCGATCGCCGGCGGCCGGCAGTGTCGCGTCGTCGGTTGCACGTTTCGCAATCTGGGCTGTCATGCCGTTACGGTGGTCGACGGCTGGGACAACGGCGTGGTCGGTTGCGACATGTACAACATGGGAGGCGGAGGTATTTATCTCGTCGGCGGCGACCGCAAGACGCTGAAGCCGGCCGGGCTGTTCGCCGAGAATAACCACATCCATCACTACGGTCGCTGGGAGCGGATGTATCGGCCGGGTATCTTCGTGAGCGGCGTAGGACTTCGCGCCTCGCACAACCTGATCCACGACGCCCCGCACGCGGCGATCCTTTTCGGCGGCAACGACCACCTGTTCGAATACAACGAAATTCACAACGTCTGCTACGAGTCGCACGACTGCGGGGCCATCTACGCCGGGCGCAGTTGGACCTTGCGTGGGCATGTGATGCAATACAACTTTATCCACCACATGGACGGCAAGGACGGCGGCCCCTGCAACGGCATCTATCTCGACGACCTGTTCTCGTCGGCCATCGTGCGAGGCAACGTGTTTTGGCAGGTCCTTCGGCCCGTGTTCATCGGCGGCGGCCGCGACAACCTTGTGGAGAACAACGTATTCGTCGATTGTCCCAAGGCCATCTTCATCGATTGCCGGGCTTTAGGCTGGTGCGGGCCTCACGCCGATGGTCGTATCAAGGAAGCACGAGAAAAAGGTACCATCGCGGGCGTTCGCTACAAGGAACCTCCGTTCAGCACGCGCTATCCCAAGCTGATCAACCTGCTCGACGATGAGCCGAAGAAGCCCAAGGGTAACGTTGTTCGACGCAACATCTTTTGGGCCGGCAGTGGCGAGAAAATCTGCCGCGTGAACGGTTGGGACAAGCCGAAGGATACGTGGTGGGACGGGATTCGTCCTCAGATCAAATCGTTGGTAACACTTGAAAACAACCTGATCAACGAGGATCCCAAGTTCGTCGACGAGAAGGCCGGCAACTTCCAACTACGCGAAGATTCGCCCGCGTGGGGGCTTGGCTTCGAACGCATCCCGGTCGAGAAGATCGGCCTTTATCAGGACGATCGCCGGGCTGGTGCGGATCTTTCACCGCCAAATTAACCACGGAGCCACGGAGGGCACGGAGAAGAGAAGATCCGCTACGGACCGATGGCTGCTTGAATGATGACAGACTGTTGGAGAACAGTTTTCGTTAATTGTTCCGTGCAAACCACTCCGTGACCTCGGTGTCTCCGTGGTGAAAAATCTGTGGTGAGAAATCCGTGCGAGTGTGTTGTGATTCGCTGTTGCCGAAGCGACGGCGCGACCAGCGGTCGCGCCGTTTTTTGGAGCTAGCGGGGCGAGAACGCGAAGTTTTTGCTCTGCCGGAAGAACTTCAACGGGTTGTCGTAGACCAACTGGCGAATCAGCGTTTCGCTGTGACCCCGGCGACGCATTTCGAAGATGAAGGCCGGCACGGCCAACGGGTCGGAGGGGCCCCAATCGGCCGAACTGTTTATCAGGATGCGGTCTGGGCCGTAGATCTCGACCATGTCGGCCGCTCGGGCGGGGGTGGCCTTGGTCGTGGGGTAGAGCGTGATGCCCGCCCAGTAGCCGCCGTCTAAAACGCCGCGGATGGTGTGTTCCTCGCAATGGTCGACACACACGCGTGTGGGGTCCACGCGACGGTCGGCAGCCAGGATGTCGAGGATCATTCGCGTGCCCAGCAACTTGTCTTCCAGATGCGGCGTGTGGAAGTCCATTTGCTCATTGCGCCGCAGGGCCAGATCGATCTGTTCCAACATGGTTTGCACTTCGTTGCGCGTGCACTTGTGCAGTCCGATCTCTCCGATACCCAAAACATTGGGCCGGTCGAGGAATTCGGGCAACAGCGCGATTACCTCTTTGGACAATCCGACGTCCTCGGCCTCCTTGGCATTGATGCCCATCCAACTGTAGTGTTCGATGCCATAGTCGGCCGTGCGTTTGGGTTCCCATTCCGTCAACTGGCGGAAGTAGTCGTAAAAACTGTTCGAACCGCTGCGGTCGTAGCCCATCCAAAAGGCCGGTTCGCCGACCAGCACGCAGCCCAGTTGGGCCATACGTTGGATGTCGTCGGTGGTTCGAGATGCGATATGAATATGTGGGTCGATGAAGTCCATGGAGAGATCCTTCGTGATGTCCAGACAAAACGCGATACGGCAATTGGCGATTGGCAGAGAAGTTCAAGGGGAAGAATTTTACAGCTCGTACACTTCTCGCCAATTGGCATCGTAGGGCAGGGAGAAGACGGTTTCGACGGTTGCCGCTCGATCGGATTGCTCTTTGGCCAGGGTTTCGAGAGCCTGACGGATTTGGAGCATGCGGGGATCGTCGGCTACGGAACCGTCGCCGCGGCCAATGCGATCGAGCGTTGCGGCCAGATCGATCAGGTACTTGCGGAGGTTCAGCCACTCGCGGTTTAGGACATCGGCGGCGGACATGGGACTTGGCATGAGTTGACCTCGTCAGAGGGGGGTAAGTGGGGTGTCCTGAGGCCTTGTCAATTGACCTCATGACGTTCGGAAAATGTGCGCCGCATTATTCAACCATCTAAGCCGAACTGCCGCCGGAGATCAAGCCGTCGGTACCTGTGCGGTAGGCATTAGGAGACAGATGATGTGCTCCCTCTGTGGTGTTGTTTTCCGGCCTTTTGGCGGGTGACCACGTGGTATTTGCGTTGCTTTGCCACTTGCGAGGGGTGTTAATGTGGTGAATGCGGGAGGAGGTTAGCGGTTGCGTTGAAGTCTAACGGCGTGGATGCCGATTCCAAACAAGTCGGGGGGAAGGTGAGGGCGGTGTGCGCGCAGGAGAATACCATGTAACGAGTTGCGGCGACGCGCAACGATGATTTGTCCCATTGTTTTTCACAATCCTTGCCAATAGCGGCCTAGTGCAGTGAGCGAAGGACTTAGCCGAACATTTGAGGTCCTTGGCCAGACCCGAAACGACGCGGCCGTTCGAGTGCTGGTTCCAGCACTCGATTCGTCTCGCGATGCGATTCAGGGTGGCGCACTACGTACGCTTCTTCGACGTCGCAGCCTGGTGGGGGGCGGCGAGATCCTCAGCCGGTTGCCGACGATGAACGACCGGTGCAAGCGAATTCTCCGCCGCAGCCACGGTCGTTTGACCGGGAGCCTTCGCGACGCCCTGTTGGGAACTGATCGCCAACTGTGCCTGAACGCATGCCAGGCGACGGTACTGTTTCGCGAGTACGATCTGGTGCCGGTACTTCTGAACTTGCTCGAAGACCGGACGCTCCAGCACGACGATCTGGCGGCCGACGCCCTGATGAACCTGGCCGAACAACTGTACAAGGAATTGGCCGGGCCGCGAGACTACAACGATCGCCGCGATCCACAAATGATTCGGGTTCAAGTCGTCGCCAGCCTGGAACTGTCGGTCAAACGGTTCGCAAACCACCGGCGTCGGGAGGTGATCGAGGCCTTTTTGATGCTCACGGTTCGCGACAGCGCTACACTGAAGCAGATCCTCCGCAATCCTCACCACCCCTGTTTCCTGGCGACGGTCGACGTGCTTACCAAGAGCGAACGGGGAGGTGTTGTCCGGTTGCTGTTGAGTTTTCTCGAAGACACCCATGTTCCCACCGCGGCATTGTCGGTGATTGCCAACCGTTGCGATCAAAAATTTGTGGGGTACCTGTTGCGGAAGATTGGCCGCGAACCCTCGAACGTTGTGCGGCAAAACCTCCGCCGGATCGGGGCGATCGGTTGGTTGAAGAACGACAGGCAGTCGTATCTCGACCAACTCGACGATACGGCCCAGCATGGTGTGGTGCAGTTAGTGATGGCGGCCGGTATTCCCCGACTGGAAGCCTTTTCGATAGTGGGATACCTGCTTCGGCATGGTCGGCCAGGAGGTCGTCGGGCGGCAGCCGTTGCCTTGGCCGAATTCAACGGGGCCGACGCCAATGCCCTGGCCATCCAAGCCCTGGGCGATTCCGATCCACAGGTGCAGGCCAGTATTGTGGCCCATTTGCGGCGACGCGGGATTCCCGGCATTCTTCAGCGTCTGGTCGACCTGACCGACAGCCCCCACGCGATCGTCCGCCAAGCCGCCCAAGAGGCCTTGGCGGAGTTCACGTTCGCACGATTTCTCGGGGCCTTCGAAATGCTCGACGAAGATGTGCGAAGCAGCACGGGGCAACTGGTTAAGCGGATTGACCCCAATGCCCTGGCATTGCTCAAGCAGGAGTTGGCCTCCTCGATGCGCACACGCCGCCTGCGAGGGCTGGCAGTAGCCCAAGCGATGAAAGCGGTGGACGACGTGGAAGACGCGGTGGTCGGACTATTGTCCGACAGCGATCACCTGGTTCGGGTGGAGGCCGTGGCGGCACTCGCCCATGGTTCGACCGCATCGAGCCGTCGTGCCTTGCAGCAGGCCCTCGGCGATCGCAACGGTGTGGTGCGGGAGGCCGCCCGAAAAGCTCTTCTCGCCCGGCAGCAGTTCGACGCCTGGCAACATCACCTTGCCAACGTGGAAGGCCCGATGTAATGCACATGCTCGCTCAGCAAATAGTGCTGGTAGCTCAACGGAGCCGCCTGGAAAGCCTGGGTAGCGGGCTGCGCGGACGTAGGTTGGATTCGGGCGATTGGTGGGCAATTGGAATCACGATCGCGGTGATCGTTCTCGTCCTGTGGGGGCTGTCGTGGGCCGTACGACTCCAAGAACGCCAACGCCGTTATTGTAGTCCGGCATTGTTGTTCCTGGAGCTTTGTCGTGCTCACGGTCTCCACTGGCGCGATCGTTGGCTGTTGTGGCGGATTGCGCGTGCCCAGCGACTTCGCAACCCGGCCTGTTTGTTCCTGGAGCCCCAGCGGCTAGAAGCCGAGAATCTCAGTCCTTCGCTACGGCCGAAGCTGGCGCAGATTCAGCAACTCGCTGAACGGTTGTTTGCCGGGATCGATGACGAAGACGACCCGGAAGACGAGGCGTTGCTGGTCGGCGTGTTGAACACGTTGCCCGAACGCGTTGCTCCGTCAACTCCGCTGGCCCCTCAGGTGGCCGCACCGGTGGTCGATCTATCGAGCTGGTTGCCAGGCATCGTTACGAGCGTATCGACTTCCGACGAGTTTGGCGAGTCGCCGGGAAATAATACGCCGTTGCCCCCTACGTCCGGTTCGTTCCCGTCGTGAGGACTTAGAGACTAGAGACCGTAGGCTGGGAAGCCAGTGCTGTGTCAACCTTATGCAGGTTGAGGTGCCGTGTCCACGGCAGCGTGAGCATGAATACGTACCGCACTTCGAGCATGCCCACGTTGTCGTGGGCATGGCACCTGGAGAATCAAGTTTGACAGATCGCTAGCAGTTAGTAGGCGCCCCGCGGTTCGGCGGCGCTACGCAGGGGTTTTTTCCGCGGCGCGAAAATCTCGCTGACGTTGCCCTGGGAAACGCGTGATACCCCGCCCTCGGGCTTGGCTGCGAAGTCTTGCGGATTGGCACCGGTTCCGAACGTCACCACGTTGCCGTGGTTCTTCCATCCCATTTGCCGCATGAGTTCTTTCAGCGGAATGGTGGGAACTCCCAGCCGTTCGGCTTCACCGATCATCTCGGTGTAGGCGGCGATATCGCCCGCTTTGCTCTTGGCGTCCGGGGCGTCGCCCAGCACCAGGTAACGGGTGTTGATCGACATACGGCCCTTCTTCTGGCCCTTTTCGCTTTCGCTGTCGACCACGCCACCGCTCATGGTGATCAGGTTGCGGACGACGGATTGGTCGCTTCGGCCGTCGCCGTCAAGGTCGATCATGCCGGTCAGCGCGAAGTGCTTGCGTTCGCCGGGGGTCCAGACGGGCGTATGTATCTTGTCGCCGGGAAGGATCGGATTGGCGACGTCGTCTTCCAGGATGCGGGCTTCGGCCAGGTGGTCGCCAAGGATTTGGGTGATTTCGATCGAGGCCTTTTTGCCGCCGTGGCTCATATCCGAGGTGTCGGCCGGGTAGACGGCGAAGTTGGTCTGACGATTCAGGGCGTCGGCCCGACCGAGATTCAGCCACACGGTGCCGTTACGCTGATTGACCCAGCGGATTTCGCCATCGGGTACCTCGAAGGTTTCTTTGTTGAGGGCCTCGAGCTTCTCGGTCTTCTCGATGTTCAACGCGGCCAGTTTCTGAATCTGCTCGGTCGTGCCCTTGAGCTTCTCCTGGATCTTGGCCACGGCAGCGGACGCCTCTTTGCGGGCCGAGGCCAGTTGCGTCTGGAGTTGTTCTTGCTTGGTTTGAATCTCGGTGCGGTCGTTTTTGAACTTCCGCTGTTCCTGCGCCAGTTCCTTTCCGGCTTCGTCGGCGGCCTGCTGGAGCGTTTGAATTTGGGTGTCCTTGCTGGCCTCGCGTTCCGCGTACTTGCCCTTCAGATCGTCCAGCTCGTCCTTGAAGCCGACGAGTTCGACGTTCTTGTCGGAGATGGTTTTGGCCAGATACTGGACCAGCGGGCGGTAGAAGCGAGCTTCGTCGGGGAAGTTGCCGCCGTAGGTCTGCATGTCGGTATTGAAATCGTTGAGGATTTCGTCCAGACCTTTGCTGGCATCGACACCGATCAAGCGTTTCAGCTCGTCGTTCTGCGTTTGGATGTTTCGCAGGGTCGTGTTGTTCTGCGCAGCCTTTTCTGACTCCTGCTGGGCCCTTAGTTCGGCTTCTTCGTATTGCCGGAAGAAGATGAACGTGGTCACGCCAAGAATGATCGTCAGCATGACGAAAATAATCAGCGCGATTTGCAAACCCTGGTTTTCGCGTGCCATAACAGACTTCGCTCCTTTACGGCTACGGGGCCACGACCGATTTTAGCGGAGAAAATCGGTGTGCGACTGGCCACTTCTCGTTTTGCTGGGGCGTTCCGGGAAAAGCACTAGAGCACTTCCCGTGCCGCAGCCAATGTCGTGCGGCAACCGGACACGGTGCTCCGGTGATTAATGACTCTAACGAGCCACGCTTAAGGTCTTGTTGATATCGACCCAAGTCGATTGTAGTCAGGGGGAAATGGGGTGTCAACGAAATACCCCCCAGGTTGGTTTTATGCTGGTTCTGGCACCTTCTAGGGGGGTGTTTTCCGGAAAATCTCCTCCAGGACTCTCGATGTTTACCTTAAAACGAGTGGTTTGCTTCCATTCCCTCGGGTCGTTTAGTCGCCGTCCGGCGAGACGTGGAGACCTTGTCGCCGGGGACGATTGGGTTGGCGATTTCGTCGTCGAGGATTCTCGCTTCGGCCAGATGGTCGTCGAGAATCCGTGTGACAATGATCTCGCCTTTGCGACTGGAGTCGTTCAACCACGTCGCCTGGCCGTTGTATACCGTCAACAGACGTTGTGTTTCTACCTCGTCCGCTCGACCTAGGTCGATCCAGGCAATGCGCCATCGTGTGCTGATTTCGCGAATCCGCCCGTCGGCCGTTTTGACCTGGGGACACGTGTATTCGTCCAGTTTCTCGCGCAGACGCTTCACATCCTTGCAGGCCGTGTCGTATTGCTCCCGTAAATCGCTGAGTTGCTTCTTCAGAGCGCCCACTTGCTGCTCGGCCGTATGGCGCTGGGCGAGCATCTCTTCGTAGAGGTTGGTCTTCTGGCGAACGAGCCGCTGGCCTTGCTCCCGGGCGTTGGCCTCTGCGATACGAAACTCCGCGTCGGCCTCTTCGGCACGCTGCCGATGGGTGACTACCTGTACGTGTTTGCTGGGTTCCAGTCGGGCAATCACGTCTTTTAATTGCTGGATTTCTTCCTTGGCGGCTCGCAGTTCGCCGTTCTTCCGGTCGGTCACCTTCTGTAAGGATTGCAGTACCGGCTCATAGAAACGGTGTTCCGGGCGAACCACCGCCGCGCAGGTGTTCATGTTGCGGTTGAAGTGATCGCGCACGGTGGCTAAGTCGGTGGTGACCGCAACGCCGATCATCTGCTTCAACGCAAAAATCTCTTCCTGTTGAGTTCGGGCGACCACGCGGAGCCGTTGATTCTCGGCCGCGGTGGCGTCGGCTCGGCCAAGGGCTTCCTCGCTCTGCCGAAAGAAGACGACCGACAGAACGCCCAGCACGGTAGTGAGCGTGGCGAATACGATTAGCGCACCGTGCAGACCTTGACTATCTCGCGACATGACAGCGCTCCCTCTCCGGCGGCGCGATGCCTCACGTGCCCAAGCGTGGGCCAAGGACAGACCGAAAAACAACTCACCTTTTTCCAAGGCGGAAATCGAGGGGCGTTGCGAAGCACGGCCCGGCAAATCGGTAAATTATTCGTCGGTTAATCCTAAGATGCGCCTCTTCCGCGAACGTGGGTACTGACCCGTCGGCAACGAAAGAAACGGTGTTGCCTGTCTTGTCCGACTGAACGAACGCCGGCCTCGAAAAAAGGCCCCGGCAACTTCGGGTGTTCCAGGCCCGAAGGTGAAAGATCTACTTCCAAGTTACCGAAACGCTGCGGTTTGGTCAACGGTTAGTTCGGAAGCGCTATGGTTGAAGGTCCTCGGTGTTTCGTGTAGAAAGCGGGTCGCTTGAATTCCTCGTTTCTCTCATCAGGAAGACCTCGGTACATGCCCGACCCTCGGCAAGCATCCCTGCCCGGCTTCGAGCCGGAAGAGCCCGTTTCTGTAAAAAAGTCGTTAAAGGAAACGGGGCCGCTGATTTGCGAGACTACGTCGCCGCTACCGGAAAGCCTCGAAGGCAAATCGGTTTGGATTGTCGACGCCCACTCGCTGATCTACCAAGTCTTCCACGCGCTGCAGGAAATGACCAGTCCGCAGGGCGAGCCGGTGGCCGCCGTTTACGGTTTCACCCGCGACATTCTTTTCCTGCTAACCGAAAAGCAACCCGACTATCTTTTTTGCGCTTTCGACATGCCGGGCAAAACGTTTCGGCACGAGTTTTTCCCCGAGTACAAGATCCAACGTTCCGCGATGCCTGAGGACTTGGTTCCTCAGATCGCTTCCATCCAGCGAATACTTCGGGCGATGCGCGTGCCGGCGTTGGGTTTGGCGGGTTACGAGGCCGACGACATCCTGGCGACCGTCGCGCAAACCGTCGACCAACGCGGCGGCACATGCTACGTCGTAACCAGCGACAAGGACTGCCGGCAACTGATTTCCGACCGCGTGAAACTTTTCAATATCCGCAAGGGTGAACTCTTCGACCGCGAAACCTTGCTCGATCAATGGGGAATCGAGCCGGGCCAAGTGGTCGACTTCCAAGCCCTGGTGGGCGACTCGGTCGACAATGTGCCGGGCGTGCCGCTGATCGGTCCGAAGTTTGCTCGACAACTGCTGGAAAAGTATCACACGCTCGACGCCGTGTTGGACCATGCCAGCGAGGTCTCGGGCAAAAAACGCAAGGAGAACCTGATCGAGTATCGCCAGCAGGCCGAATTGAGCCGCGAACTGGTGCGGTTGAAAGACGACGTGCCGGTGCCGATTGACTGGGACGCCGGTCGCGTCGGCGGGGTCGATCGGGAGGCCACCCGTGCGTTGTTCGACGAATTCGGATTTCGCGGCATTGCGCAGAAGCTCAACGCGTTGCCCGACGCATCGGTTTCCGTCGGCCCGGCACCGGTGCCTGCAAAACCGGCCACTTATCATCTGGTAGCTTCGCCCGAGCAATTCGAAGCCTTCCTTGCCGTATTGTGCCGCCAGAAGTGCGTGTCGGTCGATACGGAGACTACCAGCGTATGGCCGCGTTGGGCCGAGATCGTGGGCTACTCGTTTGCGTTCGGCGACGACGAGGCCTGGTACCTGCCGGTTCGCGCGCCCGAGGGTGAGCCTTGCCTGAACCCGCAGCAAACGTTGGAAGCACTGCGCGGCGTGCTCGAAGATCCGGCGGTGGAGAAGGTCGGGCAGAATTTGAAGTACGACATGATCGTGCTGCGCAACGTGGGCGTGCGGCTGCGGGGAGTCGCTTTCGATACGATGGTGGCCAGTTACCTGCTGGATGCCGGCCGCCGCAATCACAATCTCGATGACTTGGCCCTGCGCTACCTCGACCATACGACGATAAAAATCAGTGAACTGATCGGCACCGGCAAGAACCAGAAGCGAATGGACGAAGTGCCCGTGCGCCAGGTGGCCGACTACGCGGGCGAAGATGCCCTGCTGCCGTTGCGATTACGGCCGATCCTGGAGCAAGGGTTGGTCGAGGCCGGGCTCGACGAGCTGTTCGTCGAGGTGGAACTGCCGCTGATCGACGTCTTGGCCGAGTTGGAATTCAACGGCATTAAGGTCGACACCGATCGGCTGGCCGAACTGAGTGCGCGGTTTGCCGCTCGTATTGACACCCTGGCCGTGGAAATCGAGGAACTGGCCGGCCATCCGTTCAACATTGCCTCGAACAAGCAACTTCAGCAGGTGCTTTTCAGCGAATTGGGCCTCCCAGTACTGAAGAAGACGGCCAAGACCGGCCCCAGTACCGACGCCGAAGTGCTCGAACAGCTTGCCGCCAGCGGTCACCCCATGCCGGCCAAGATTCTGGAGTATCGGCAGTACGCCAAGCTAAAGGGCACTTATGTCGACGCCTTGCCCGAGATGGTTCATCGGGAAACGGGCCGAGTGCACGCGTCGTTTCATCAGGTGGTGGCGGCTACCGGCCGACTCAGCAGTAGCGACCCGAACCTGCAAAACATTCCCGTGCGTACCGAAGAGGGTCGCGAAATCCGTTCGGCCTTCGTGCCGGGCGAGCCGGGGTGGCTGCTGTTGGCGGCCGACTATTCGCAGGTTGAACTGCGAGTGTTGGCCCATTTTTCCGGCGATGAGGCCCTGTGCGAGGCCTTCGCACGCGACGAAGACATCCACGCCCGAGTGGCCGCCGAGGTCAACGGCGTGGCTCTCGACGCGGTGACGCCCGAGATGCGGCGGCAGGCCAAGGCGGTGAATTTTGGGGTGATCTACGGCCAGAGCGCATATGGGTTGGCCCGGAGTCTGGGTATTGAGCGTGAGGCGGCCGCCCAATTTATCGATGGGTATTACGCTCGTTACCCCGGAATCGGGGGTTTTCTCGATCGGGTACTGGCCGACTGCCGGAAGACGGGGTATGTTAGTACTATCTTGGGGAGGCGTCGCAGCATCCGGGGGGTTCGCGAAACGGTTGACGGCCTGACGGGTTCAGCTCGGCAATGGAACCTAGCCGAGCGGACGGCTGTCAATACAGTGATTCAGGGCTCGGCGGCCGACCTGATCAAGCTGGCGATGCTGGCCGTCGAAGGTCGGTTGCTTGCCGGAGACCTTCCCGCCCGAATGCTGCTGCAGATCCACGACGAACTGGTCTTCGAGGTGCCGCAGCAGCGTCTCGACGAGTTGGCTGCAATGGTACGGCAGGAGATGGTTCACGTCGCGGAGCTCAAGGTGCCTTTGAAGGTAGACGTTCAGTGGGGCCCGAATTGGGCCGCGGCGAAGTGAATGAAGGAAGAGGGACGAGGGGCTAGGGATTAGAGGCGAGAGACGAGGGGTGTGCCATCCGAACTCCTCGCCTCTAACCCCTAACCCCTCTCATGAAAATCAAATGCAGTGGATTGGCCTTCTGGGAGGAGTTGCGAGTGGTAAGAGCTTGGTGGCTCGGCAGTTAGCCGACCTGGGTGCTGGCGTGCTCGATGCCGATCGGGCAGGGCACGAGGTGTTGCGACTGCCTGAAATCATCGAGGCCTCCCGTCAGAAGTGGGGTGAGCGAGTAATCGGCCCGGACGGCCAGGTCGATCGGGCCGAACTGGCCAAGGTCGTGTTTGCCGCCACGACCGATGGGGTCGCACAACGAAAATACTTAGAAAAGCTGACTCATCCGGCGATTGCCCGAGCGCTTCAGGCCCAGGCCGATGCCTTGGCCGCCTCAGGCGTCGAGATGGTGGTTTTGGATGCCCCGTTGATTCTCGAGGCCAGTTGGGATAAGCTTTGTAGACGGTTGGTGTTTGTCGACGCCCCGCAGGAAGCACGGCTGGCCCGGGCTCTAGCCCGTGGCTGGACGGAGGAGGAGTTTGCCGCTCGCGAGGCTGCTCAGCATTCGCTGGAGTGCAAGCGAGAGCGAGCCGATGTCGTCATCGACAACTCCGGCACCCCCGAACACACCCGGGCTCAGATCGAGCGTCTTTGGCAAGACTTCGTCGAAACCGATTGATAGCGAGGCCCCGTTGCCTGTGAAATGGCGTCGCCCCGTGAGATGATGCCCCAGCAAGGTGGCGTCCCGTGGAGCGAAAGCCAGGGTCGTTGATCGTCCGCCTTCGTGAAGACATCCCACATGTTCGCGATCGACCACCCACGGGAAAGCGCCGACGGCAAGACGAGGTAGGAAGCGAATTCCGAGCTTGCGTATCCCACACGAAATCCTTTTACAATCGGCCGATGAATTACTTGCTGATTTGCGGTCGTGCTTCGCAACGTTCCTCGGTTTTCGTCTTGGTAAAGGAAAAGTTGTTTTTCGGTCTGTCCTTGCGTGGCTGTCCGACGCTTCCTTGCGTAAGGCGAAGGCTTGGTTGTTGAACCGAACGGGATGGTTCGTTCAATAGCGAAGGGCATTCGCCGGCGGGATGTCGGGCGCGCGACCAATCGGAAGCTTGTCTACAATCCATCGGTAGTCAGAACTACATACGGAACCATTGCTGGGAAGATCACTACTTCTTCTCGGCTATCCCGCGATTCCACCAAGGCCGTTCGGTGCCGCCGTGGGTCGTTGGTTGGGAAGAAGAGTCTTTCGCTATCATCGGTATGGAAGAGGCAATCTCCAGACCCCACCGTCGGCGCCTTCAGTGTGCCGGCCCTACGAACCTGTCAGGAGTGTTCCAGTCATGGCCAAAATGAAAGAAACCAAACGTGCTGGCGCTGGCCGACGATCGTCGGTCCGTGAGCAAATCAAGGATCCTGTTCGGGACGATTCGTCCGAGATGGCTGCCGAACAGTCGGTCGAGGACGACGGCTACAACAATTACAGCGACGATTCCGAGCCCTTGTCTCTGGCAGAGGAACTCGCCGGGCAAGCCGACAAAATCAAGGACGAGATCCACGACCGCTACGAGAAAATCAAGCAGGCCGGCGACACCCACATCGCGCAGTTGCAGCGGATGTCGATGAGCGAATTGATCGAGGAAGCCCGCAAGGAAAACCTTGCCGATGTCACCGGCGCCAAGAAACACGACCTGGTCTTCAAGATCCTTAAAGAACGGGTCAAGATGAACGGGTTGATGTACGGCGAGGGAACCCTCGAAGTACTGCCCGACGGTTTCGGCTTTCTCCGCAGCCCGGATTACCATTACCTTTCTTGCCCCGACGACATTTATGTTTCGCCGAGCCAGATTCGTCGTTTCGGACTGCGCACGGGAGCGACCGTGTCGGGGCAGATTCGTCCGCCCAAGGAAAACGAGCGGTATTTCGCGCTGCTGCGCGTCGAAGCGATCAACTATGAAGACCCCAATCTGCTGTCGAACAAGGTCTTCTTCGACGACCTGACGCCGTTGCATCCCGCCGAGCGGATCGTGATGGAGGCGGCCCCCGACGAGGTGAGCATGCGAGTGGTCGATCTGATCGTTCCGATCGGGTTTGGCCAGCGGGGATTGATTGTCAGCCCGCCTCGGGCAGGTAAGACGATCCTCATGCAGAAGATGGCCCAGGCGGCGTTGACCAATTATCCGGACCTCTACGTATTTATGCTGCTGATCGACGAGCGGCCCGAAGAGGTCACCGATATGGAACGCCAGGTGAAGGGCGCCAACTGCGAGGTCATTAGTTCGACCTTCGACGAACCGGCGGCCCGGCATATCCAAGTCGCCGAGATGGTGCTCGAGAAGGCCAAGCGGATGGTCGAGTATGGCCACAATGTGCTGATCTTCCTCGATTCCATCACGCGGCTGGCTCGGGCGTGGAATGCCGAGTGTCCCAACTCCGGAAAGATCCTTTCCGGCGGTATCGACGCCAATGCGATGCAGCGGCCCAAGCGGTTCTTCGGCGCTGCCCGCAAGGTGGAGGAGGGCGGTTCGTTGACGATCATCGCCACGGCGCTGATCGACACCGGCAGCCGAATGGATGAAGTGATTTTCGAGGAATTCAAAGGGACCGGCAACCAGGAAATTCTGCTCGACCGGAAGTTGGTCGACCGGCGGATCTGGCCGGCGATCGACATCAATCGCAGCGGTACTCGGCGCGAAGAGATGTTGCTCGACCCCGAGGAGTATCGTCGCGTGTGCATCTTGCGACGCGTGCTCAACGACATGAATCCACCGGATGCCATGGAACTGTTGACCACCCGTTTGCAGAAGACGAAGAGCAACGCCGAGTTTTTGATGAGTATGAATTTGAAGTAGGGGCGAGAGACGAGGGACGAGAGATGAGAGACGGGTGCCATGGCACCCGATCGAACACCCGCCCACGATTCGCTAGCCACTAACAACTATCCACCATCCACTAACCACCACCGATTCCAGCCGTGCCGAACATTTACGAAGGAAAACCGGCGGCCAGCGATGGCCGTTTTGCCATTGTCGTTGCCCGATTCAACGAGTCGATTACGTCACGATTGCTCGACGGCGCTGTCAGCACCTTGGTTGCACAGGGTGTGGCCGATGAGATGATCGACGTCGCCTGGGTGCCCGGGGCGTTCGAGATTCCGACCGTTGCCAGCAGCCTGGCCGAAACGGGCCGCTATTGTGCGGTGATTTGCTTGGGCGCAGTCATCCGTGGCGAAACCACGCACGACCAGCAGATCAATAGGGCAGTCAGCTTGGCACTCACCGAAATTGGCCTGCAAACTGGTTTGCCGGTGATTTTCGGCATTCTCACCTGCAACACGGTCGACCAGGCGGTGGCTCGCTCTGGTGGGCAGACGGCCACTACGGGCAAGGATATCGACGAGTCGAAGTTGGGCAACAAGGGAGTGGATGCGGCGTTGGCCGCTCTGGAAATGGTCGACTTGTTGAGCAAGTTGCCAAGTGATGCTTAGTGCTTTGTCAACTCTTAAACCAGGGGTTGTGGGTGCCATGTCCACGCTTGCGTGGACATGTTCCTCGGGGTTTCAGCGTGTCCACGGAAGCGTGGACATGGCACCCGCAGTATGTTGCCTCAACCCCGAAATCAAATCTGGACAAAGCACTGGCTTCGGCATAGTACCAGTTTTCGTTTCTTAACCATTGTGGACATATTATGGCCCGACGAAGTCGAGCACGGGAAATTGCTTTTCAGGTCCTCTACCAGGACGACCTCAACCCGCGCTGCAATCCAGCGGTTGGCGATGGCTTACTCCAGCGGCGTTTGCAGGGCGAAGAGTTGATTGACTTCGCTCGTGACCTCGTGGCCGGCGTACGGCGCCACCGTCAGGAAATCGACGAGGCCCTGCAACGCGCTGCCACGAACTGGACGTTGTCGCGAATGGCGGTCACCGACCGCAATGTGCTTCGCCTGGGGGCCTACGAACTTCTTTTCGGCGAAACGCCCGAGCGCGTGGCAATTGACGAGGCCATCGAGTTGTCCAAACGCTACGGCACGGCCAACTCGGCCGGGTTCGTTAACGGTATCCTCGACCGCCTGATGCACGAGCAGCAAACCGGCGTCGGCGATGAGGCTTGAGAGACGAGAGAACGCAAGACAGGTCTTTCAGAGACGCAAGACGAGAGACGCGAGCCGAGGCGTGGTCGCTTCAGCGACTATGACCGCACCGAACGCCTCGCGACAGCCATATTGAGGAGAACACAACCACCATGGGGTTGTTCGATAAATTCAAGCAAGGTCTGAAGAAGACCACCCAACTTCTGAACACCGACATCCGCGACTTGTTCAAGAAGGAGGGCCAGCTCGTCGACGAGGCGTTTCTCGAAGAACTCTTCGAGGCCCTGGTCAAGACCGACATGGGCGTGCAAGCCGCTCAGGAAACGGTCGATGAAGTTGGCGAGGCGTTCCGCGCTCGGGTGGTCCACATGGACGAGATCATCGAACGGATCAAGGAAAAACTCAAAACGCTTCTTGAGCAGCCCGCCACACCGATTTCGTTTGCCGAGAACGGTCCGACGGTGATCATGGTCGCCGGCGTAAACGGGTGTGGGAAGACGACGTCGATTGCCAAGCTCACCCGAATGTTTCGCGACGATGGCAAGACGGTCGTGCTCGGAGCGGCCGACACATTTCGCGCCGCGGCCGTCGACCAATTAAAGATTTGGGCGGAACGCTTGGGGGCCGAGATCGTATTGGGCGAACAAGGGTGTGATCCGGCAAGCGTGGCCCACCGCACTCTTGCGAAGGCCCTAGAGATGGGGGCTGACGTCTGCATTGTCGATACGGCTGGTCGGCTGCAAACGCAACAAGGGTTGATGCAGCAACTCAGCAAGATTCACCGCGTCCTCGGAAAACAGATCCCCGACGCACCGCACGAGATTCTTCTCGTGTTGGATGCCACCACCGGACAGAATGGGATCAGTCAAGCGAAACACTTTACCGACGCGGTGAGTTGCACCGGAATCGTGTTGGCCAAACTCGACGGCACCGCGAAGGGCGGGGTGGTGGTGGCGATCCGCCAACAGGTGGGCCTGCCGGTGAAGTACATCGGCGTCGGCGAAAAGGCCGAAGACTTGGCGCTGTTCGAACCCAATCCGTTTGTCGATGCCCTGTTCGAGGAGATGGGCGCCGAAGCGTAACATCGGTTCTGGTCCCAGCGGCCGCACGTGATTGCGGGTAGCTGCATACGCCCGAAGAGTTGCACGCGAACATCGCTCTTTCGTGTCGCGGGCGACGCCAATTCTGCATGGCGTTACGGTGCGCACGACAGCAGTGCGCATGGTGTACACGACAACTCACGATTTCCACCACTGCGCACGCTACACCAATTCTCTTTTCCAAACGAGATACTAACCAAGTTCTGATGGTTTGCGGGTATCCGTGGGATCGATGGTCTTTGTGAGGAAGACAAATATGTCACCTGCAATGCGCTTGCTTGGGCAAATCGCGCCACGGCAAGCTAATCACCGCTAGTCCGCGGCACGAGCGAAGACGAGTGACGATTGGCGTTCTGCTTTGTTCTGGACTCCCGCCGACGGTCTTCTATCAGTAGGCGTACGTCTTGCGGTAGAGTTGCACGGTTAAGGTGCCTTGTACGGTTGGGGGCTGCCGGCAGGTGCCTGGTTCGTTGGTGACCTCTTTAGCGTCACTTCGTGCGGTGCCGTTCCACTCAGTGTTGGGGGCTGTCCTGCTTGGCGTTTGGCGGAGAAAACTCGCGCAACAAGACGCAAGAATTTCCTAGTCCGCAAGGTTTCCCATTTCGGTTGCGCAGACCGTCTATTTGGTCGTATTTTACTTTCTTTCCGATCAATTGGTTGCGCCGTTTACACCGATAGCAGAATTGTCAGGACTGGTAGCGGTCCATGTGGATTGCCACGGGCGCGGTTTGGCCGGTGGCGAGGCCCGCTCGCATGTCTTGTTCCTTGCCTGAGTATCCTGCCGAATTCCACACCTACCCCCCATTTCCCCGTAGTATGGAGTAGACGTTATGAGGTTCGCGAAGTTAGCGATGGCTGTGGGTGTCGTCGCCTTGCTGACCGGCGTTGCAGTGGCCGATTCGCCATTGCGGCAGCCGATGTCGGTGCAGCAGACGGCATTCGAGTTTGACAACTATTACAATTACTATGAGCCGGAACCGGAGAAAGCAGCTAGCGAGTCTCCGAGTGATCAACCGGCCGAAGTAGCCGCGCCGGAATCGTGCGACGTCGGTTGCGACATGGGCGCTTGTGCGCCAAGTGGTTGCCGGTCGAAGTGCGGCCGCTGCAACCGCTGCTGTGGCGGTGTCTTTGGCTGCTGCGATTTGGGCGAGCCGTGCGAACTGCGCACGCCTTGCGGTCTGCAGTGCCTTGGTATCGACATCGGCGGCTGGGTGTCGTCTGGCATGTATGCCAACACGCACGGTGCGAAGACAAACGGCCCGCTCGGTTTCCGCAACCTGGGCGATGGCTACAACCTCGACCAACTCTGGTTTTATGCCGAGCGTGCTGCCGATACCGGCGGTTGCGGCTGGGACTGGGGTTTCCGTATGGACTACGTCTTTGGCGTTGACGGTCCGGACACCCAATGCTTCGGCGACGGTGGCTGGGACAGTGGCTGGAACACCAGCGACAACGGCGAATACGGCTCGGCCCTGCCGCAGCTCTACGGCGAATTGGCTTACAACAACTTGTCCGTCAAAATCGGCCACTTCTACACCATCATTGGTTACGAAGTAGTCCAGGCTCCGGACAACTTCTTCTACAGCCACGCCTATACGATGTACTACGGCGAGCCGTTCACCCACATGGGTGCTTTGGCGACCTACACGATGAACGACGACGTGACCCTTTACGGTGGATGGACCAACGGCTGGGACAATGGTTGGCTGAACCCGACCGGCGCCTCGACGTTCCTCGGTGGTGCTTCGTTGGCCTTGACCGACAATTCCTCGGTCACGTGGGCGGTGAACACCGGCGACTTCGGTAACATCTCCGGCGGCAACGTTTATATGAACAGCATCGTCTTCCAGACGGGCCTTACCGAGAGGCTGACCTACGTGTTGCAGCACGACCTCGGTAATCAGTCTGGTGCGGCCGACGCCGAGTGGTACGGTATCAACCAGTACTTGCTCTACCAGCTCAACGAGTGCTGGGGTGTTGGAGCTCGTATGGAGTGGTTCCGCGACGACGATGGTGCTCGCGTGGTTGCTGGCAACGCCGGTAGCTACTACGAGTTGACCCTTGGTCTCAACTACAAGCCGCACGCCAATGTCATGATTCGTCCCGAAATTCGGTACGACGGCTACGATGGCGACACGGGTTCTGGTGCACTGCCGTTCAACGACGGTCAGAGCAGCTACCAGTGGGCCGGTGGCTTCGATGTCATCGTCACCTTCTAGGTTGACGTAACACACCGCTTTGTGCGGAGTATGGACTCCTAAGGGGCCGTCGGCAGTATGTGGCTGTCGACGGCCTTTTTTCTAGGGCGGCGCGGGACCGCCAGTCAATGGGTGTTGGCGCATCCAGGCAGGAACCCGCTCTCGCTGATCGCTTGATTTTAGGACAACGTTCGCAGCCTTCGCCAATCGTAGCACGATGGCATCCCGGGGAGGTGGTTATGAGTCGGTTTGCATGCATCTTGTCGATCTTGGGGTGGATCATTGTTGTGGGAGGAGTTGCTGACAACTCTTTGTCCGACAAAGCGCTTGCCACGGAGTGTAGCTTGGTTGACGGTGATTGTCGCATCGCCGATTGCCGTGGTGACGATGCCGTGTTGCGTGGCTGCGGTTGCCAAGCGTGTGAATGCTGTGGCTGTTGCAGCCTTGGCGAGCCCTGGAAGCTTCCGCAGCCTTGCTGTTTGCAGCAGCATGGAATTGCCGTGGGTGGTTGGCTTGAGCAGGGCATCACCTTCAACGCTCAGCGGCCGGCCGACCGGTTCAACGGCCCCATCGGAACCAACGACTGGGATCGCCAGTATCAACTGAACCAGTTTTGGGTGTACCTTACCAAGCCGGTCGATACGGGTGGATGTGGCTGGGACATCGGCGGCCATGTTGATCTGGTTTATGGTACCGACTGGCGGTTCGGCATCAATAACGGCCTAGAAAACCGTATCAATGGGATCGGCCAGTCCTACGGTCTGGTGATTCCGCAGATGTACGTCGAGGTGGGCGTTAACAACCTCTCGGTCAAGATCGGGCACTTCGCCGGGATCCTCGATTACGAAGTCGTTCCAGCCCCGATGAACCCCTTCTATAGCCACTCCTACTCTTATGCCTATACGGTGCCCCAGTTGGTCACCGGTGTGATGGGCGACTACAAGCTTTCCGATCAGTGGTCGGTGCAGGCGGGCTTCAATCGCGGTTGGATGATGTTCGAAGACATCAACCACCACCTCGACTTCATGGGCGGTGTGAAGTGGAGCAGCCAGGATCAGAAGTCGTCGCTTGCCTACGGTGTCGACGTCGGGCCGCAGGATCCGGCCGGCAACCAGAATCGCTTCGTCTACAGTCTCGTTTGGCAGCAGCAGATGAGCGAGAAGCTCAGGTATGTGCTCGTTCACAACTTGGGCTACGAAAACGACGGAACCCCCAGCGGCGACGATGCCGAGTGGTATGGCCTGAATCAGTACTTCCTTTACACGATCAATCCGTGTTGGTCGGCCAATCTCCGCTTCGAGTGGCTGCGGGACGACGATGGCGCGAAAATCGTGGGGCTCGGGGCCGCTGTGCCGGGCACTCGGGCGTGGACTGGGAGTGGGTTCGCCGGCAACTTCTACGAGCTGACCGCCGGAGTCACTTGGCGTCCGAATGCCAATGTGATGGTGCGGCCCGAAATCCGCTGGGATTGGTACGATGGGCTGCGCAACGGCAGCGGCCAGCTCCCCTTCGACGCCCTTTCGGCCTCGCATCAGTTCACCTTCGCCACCGACGTGATCTTCACGTTCTAATTAGACTTCCGTAATGCTCCCTTCTTTCCAGGGGGGGCTCGGTTTCGAAATTCTCCCCCTGGTTCCCACGCAAAGTGTGGAACCAGGGGGAGTGGAGCTTACTGTTTCCCTGATGGCATTCCGGCCCCCAGTTTTAAGTAAGACTGGGATTTCGTGACCTCTCGTCCACAGCCGGCAGTTCTTGTACCCCTCTGTCAGGGTTGTCTTGCACGTCAAACGCTCATTTGCCACGGCAGCGGCGCTTTTATGCGCATCTTCTGGCCAGTTTTTCCGTAGAAATGCACTTTAAATGCGCGTGGCGTGCTTTCTAAATGCGCACACACCGCGATTTGTCTTCTTGCTAGCATGCATTTTTTCTTAGGTGATTTTGTGTAACTCCATACTGGGCATGGGAGTTAACACATTTGTCGCCTTGTTGCCTGCGAAAGTTGGCACGCCAGTTGCAAAACGAAAATGTCGTTTCGATTACCCGCTCCACACAATTCCCCAATGTGTGGAGCACGAGCATCTGGCAGCGCGCGGCCAGTTGGTTGGTTGTTTCAGTGTATGAGGGCGTCCGCGGTCGTGGCCGAGATCCCGATTGTTGTGTTCCCGGGCGTCCTTTGTTTCGGTCCATTTTTCAGGAAAGGTGTGGTTGGCTATGTGCCCAGATGAACGCTCTGCATGGTTGATACGGTTGCTCTTCTTCCTAGGGTTTAGTTGCGCCTTGTTGGTGGTGGCTATGCCCGTCAGCGCCGACGAGGCGGTAGCAACAGAGGAGGTGGTAACGGAAGAGGCCCCGGCTGAAGAAGCGGCTGTGGGCTGGGAGAAAATGTCGGTTGAGGAAAAGCTGGATACACTCAAGGATGCTACGATCAACACGGCGGACGACGGCACGGCCGCTTGGACGGTCGCCGGCGACGTCGACACCCTCTGGACCTGCTTGGCGGCCTTTTTGGTCTTCTTCATGCAGGCCGGGTTCGCGATGGTCGAGGCCGGATTCACGCGGGCGAAGAACGCCTGCAACATCCTTATGAAGAACCTGATGGACTTCTGTATTGGGTCGATTTCATTCTGGATGGTTGGTTTTGGTCTGATGTTTGGTGCCACGGCGACCGGTTGGTTTGGCACGAACAACTTCTTCTTCGACGGTAGCGATTCGGCACTGGGAATGTATGGGAACGGCTTCAACTGGGCGTTCCTGCTTTTCCAAACGGTGTTCTGTGCCACGGCCGCCACGATCGTCAGTGGTGCGATGGCCGAGCGGACCAAGTTTTCCAGCTATCTGATTTACACCTTGCTGATTACCGTTGTCGTTTACCCGATCTTCGGTAGTTGGGCATGGGGTAGCCTTTACGAAGGTAGCGGCTGGCTGGAAGGCAAGGGTTTCATGGACTTCGCCGGTTCGACGGTCGTTCACTCGATCGGTGGTTGGTGTGCCTTGGCGGGTGCCTTGGTGCTCGGCCCGCGGCTTGGCAAGTACAGTGGCAGCAAAATCACCCCGATCCCCGGTCACAACATCCCGTTGGCCGCTTTGGGTGTGTTCATCCTCTGGCTCGGTTGGTTTGGGTTCAACCCGGGCAGCACTACGGCCGTTGGCAAGGGTGAGTTCGCGTTCGTCGCCGTGACGACCAACTTAGCGGCTGCCGCCGGGGCTATGACCGCGATGGTCACATCGTGGGTGATGTTCAAGAAGCCGGATACTTCGTTTGCTCTCAACGGTGCGTTGGCTGGTTTGGTCGCCATTACGGCCGGCTGCTACGACATCCCGGTGCCTTATGCCGTCGTTACTGGCGGTATCGCGGGCATCATCGTGGTGTTTAGCTGTGTATTCTTCGACAAGATCCGAATCGACGACCCGGTGGGTGCCGTCTCGGTCCACGGTGTCTGTGGTGCTTGGGGTACCTTGGCTGTTGGTCTGTTCGCTGCCGAGAAGGGTTTGTTCCTCGGTGGTGGTACCACGCAGCTTGGCATTCAGGCACTTGGTGTGGGAGCCGCATTCCTGTGGGCCTTCCCGCTGAGCCTGATTATCTTCCTGACGCTGAAGTACACCGTCGGCCTGCGGGTTACGGCCGAGGAAGAGATGGAAGGCTTGGACATCGGCGAGCACGGCATCTATGCCTATCCGCCGTCGTTTGTCACGGGTGTGTCCGGCAGTTCGGCTGGGGTGACCAGCACGTCGCCGATGACCGCCAAGCCCGCGACCGAGTCGCTCTAGGAAAAGCGTAATACCCCGGGGCGAGAGACCCCCGGGGTTTGATCTAGCGAGGTTGGCAGAGCTTGTGCGTGCACGCCGACCGACCGGCCCGGGCAGTGGCCGCCGCCGCTGCCCGGGCCACTCCCCACAAAGCGGCTTTGGCCGCCAGTCGGAGCGGTGCTACCGCACCGAGGCAGGTACCCGCTCCCGTTGGTCCGCTCGTCTTTGTGGAGAGCTGAACGATTTTGAGCTTAGCAGTAAAGAGCCCGCCCGCTGGTTGGCTGTGCCCCTCTTGTGGTCTCGTCAGCAGGTGGTTACGATCAACGCAGAAGAATAACATCGTCGACGCGAGATTTGAGGGGCTCCGTCGCTTATAACCGAGGTGAAAAAGAAATGAAGCTGATCATCGCGATCATTCAACCGGCCCGGCTGGAAGCCGTCAAAGCGGCCCTGGCCGATAAGGAAGTCTTTCGGCTAACTGTGATGGACGTCCAGGGATTCGGTCGCCAGCGTGGGCATACGGAGGTTTATCGTGGTCATGAGTTCACCGTGAACTTGCTCCGCAAGGTGCAACTGATGATCGCCGTGAACGAGGAGTTTCTCGAGCCCACGGTCGACGCCATCATTGGTGCCGGCCGTAGTGGTCCGACGGGTGAAATCGGCGACGGCAAAATCTTCGTCCTCCCGCTGGAAGATTGCATCCGCATTCGCACGGGAGAACGCGGTAGCGAGGCCATCTGACAAATTGGCCTTGTCCGGCGCGTTGCTTGACGAACGAGCATTCTTCAAAAACGACAACAAACAAGCAGGCAACTTCCAGAGATGGAGGTTGCCTGCGGTCGTTTCTTGGGCAGATCATTCTGCGCCGAAGCTGGTGTTTCATCAACTTTCCAGCCGAGGGCAGGGCCATGCAAGTCTCAATGACCACATCGCAATGACCAAGGAAACCTCAATGATCAAGCCTTGGCGGCGACCTTTGCGCCGTTTGGTACGGCCGTGGGCCGTGCGATTTTGTTGGTCCTTCGTGCTCGGTGCTTCATTGGTCATTGAAGCTTGAGCATGGGGTCTTTCGGTAACGGCATGCCCACGCAAGCGTGGGCATGGCACCCGTAATTAAGATTGACGCAGCACTACCCCTCGTCGAACTCGTCGTAGGGGCTTTTGCGCCGTGGCATATACTTGCACAGCAGGACGCCGCCAAAGTAGAGGACCGTCAGCGGAGCGGCCATCAGCAGCATGCTTGTCGGGTCGGCCGGCGTCAGGAACATCGACAACACGAAGATCACCAAAATGGCAATCCGCCAACGTGACAGATAGGCGTGGACGTCGAAAATGCCGATCCGTTCCAGGAAGAGCATCACCAGCGGCAACTGGAAGCTGACACCAAAGCCTAACGGCAAAATCAGCACGAAGCCGAGCCACTCGCTGATCCGTGGGTCGGGGTCGATTCCCAGCGACTTGTTGAAGCTGAACAGAAACGTCAATACCGGCTCGAAGACGAAGAAAAACGCCAATGCCGCGCCGGCAAAAAACAACCCCAGGCTAAACGGCAGGAAAACGTGGACGTAGTACCGCTCGTGCTTGTAAAGTCCGGCGGCCACAAAGCTCCAGATCTGATAGAAAATCCAAGGGCTTGCCAGCAACGCACCCACCAGCAGGGCCGCCTTGATGTAAATGGCGAAAGCCTCGTGGGCGTTGAGGCTCTTCGTCTGCACGCGGGTGTCGTCGGCAATGCGACGCCAGAAAAAGATCGGAACGAGATTGCTGCCGGTGAATTTGTCCGTTGCCTCGCCGCTTGTGCCGCTGTCCGTAGCGCCGTCGGTAGTGCTGTCCGTAGCATTCTTCTCGGCGATGCTTTTGTCGAGGGGTTTCGCGCCGGTCGTGTTGGCCGAGGAGGGAGTGTCGCCGTTGGTTGCGGAACTCCCTTGTTGTGTCGGGGGAAGGAGGGCCGGCGGTGCACTGCCCTGCAACTGATGCAGCAGTTCGTGAGGATTGACGAAAACCTCCTCGAACATCAGCCCGTTCTCACTCATGTACTTTTTGAGCGTATCGGGGTCGTCGGGAAGGGTGTAGCCGGCCGCCCGCAGTTCCACCAAGTGCGACTCGACTCGGTCGAGCGACTGGTCTTCGTAGTATTGTGTGAGTGCCAGCTTCAAGGGGCGCTGGATGAACTCCACTACGCGTCCGCCGACGAACAGTCCCAGCACAAACCCGATCGCCAGTCCTATCACCGCCTTGAACAGACATTGCCGCAGATCTTCGAGGTGTTCCCCGAAGGTCATCGTCGTTTCGGCAAAGAGGTTTTCGTCGGTCTTTCGCTGAAAAGCCATGCGTTGATTCGGTGGAAAATGAATTGGGGTGAAGCAGCGTCGTCTCGGAGTTAAGCGAAGCTGTGGCAATTGCCCATGGTGGGTTGGTCGAGGGGTGGGGCAAACATTCAATGATAACAGCGCCAAACAGCAGCGGCAACGAACCGTTGGCCGGCAATGCCGCATACCCCCTGGCCAGCTCCCTCGTAATCCGACATGATACGCATTTTGACCCTTGGGAAATTAACCCTGAAAAGAGAGCGATTTATGCAACCGCTATATCCGTTACGGTTTCGACCAATTCTCCGTCAGTATATTTGGGGGGGGCGTCGGCTGGGTTCCGAATTGGGCAAGCCGATCGGGTCGGAAGGCGACTATGCCGAGAGTTGGGAAATCTGCGACCACGGCCAGGACCAGACCGTGGTCGAGGGTGGGCCGCTGGACGGCAGTTCGTTGGGCGAGATGGTCAAACAGCGAGGGCCGGAGCTTCTCGGGCGACACCATCCCCAACAGCGTTTTCCCTTGTTGTTGAAATTTCTCGATGCCGCCCGAACGTTGTCCGTGCAAGTGCATCCCGACGACGCCCGAGCCGCGCGGCTCGATCCGCCCGACCTGGGCAAGACCGAGGCCTGGGTGGTGCTGGCTGCTGAGCCGGGGGCCACGATCTACGCTGGTTTGAAACCGGGAGTCGACCGGCAGCAGCTCGAAGCGGCCATTCGCCAGGGCACCTGTGAGCAGTGTTTGCATCAGGTACAGGCGGCAGCCGGCGACTGTATTTTCATCGAGGCGGGCACCGTGCATGCCCTGGGTGAGGGGACGCTGGTGGCCGAGATCCAGCAGTCGAGCGACACCACCTACCGGCTATTCGATTGGAATCGCCTGGGCGCCGACGGAAAACCGCGACCGCTGCACATCGAGCAGGGGCTGGAAGCCATCGACTACGAGCGCGGTCCGGTGAACCCTCGTCCGCTGCAAGCCACTGACCGGCCCACCGTGGGGCGTGTTGTTGCGTGCGACAAGTTCGTGCTCGATCGCTGGGACTTCGAAACGCCGCAAACGGTCGGGGGAGACGACCGTTGTCATATTGTCTGCGTGCTTGAGGGTGAAATCGCCGTCGAGGGGGACCCGACCGGGAAGCCGGTCGCCCGGGGTTCCACGGTCCTGCTGCCGGCCGGCCTGGGCACGACTCGCCTGGTCCCGCATGAACCAACCGTCTTGCTGGATGTGTATCTGCCGTAACGCGGATTGAGTGCCGCAGGGGGCAAGATTCCCCTTTTGTCGTCCGCCCAACGCGTCTATAATCCGCGGCCCTTTTGTGTCCACGGCCATGTCCCCCGACGGGACTGTCTCGCGGCGCCGCAGGAAATCGAAGACGGAGCGCGTTCTGATGACGAAACGAGTCGCGATGGCCGCGGTGACGGTTGGGGGACTATTGCTTTCGGTGGGATGCCAGGGGTTGGCGTCGCCGCCCATTTTCAATCCGGGGCCGGCCGAGTTGCAGCAAGCTCGTGCCGAACGGTTCGATCCCTATCCGGAGAATGAACCGGGGCCGGAAATTGTAGGTGGCCGCCCCCTCGATTATGATCGCCCCCCGGCCGAACCATTGCGATCGCGGTGGCTGCCCTGGAGCTTCGGGCAATAACGTAAGCAGCCGCTTCGCGGCTTTGCCCCCCGTGGATCGCTCAATTCATCTCCACCGAGCTCGGTAATCATCCACCGGGGCCACTTCTTCTGCCGGACATTGGGTTTCGGTCATTCTCTATCGGTCGTCGATGGGGTATCATCAAGGATTACGAATCCACCGGGCGTATCGGCCCGAACACCGCAACGATTGTCCTAGCAATGCCCCCTCGTTTCCCGCGAAAAAAACGTCCGGCCAAGAAAACCGGCCCGCGCCGCAAGGCCAAGGTCACGTCGTCGAAGACAACAGCGTCCGAGGGGGTTCGCTTGCAGAAGGTCCTGGCCGAGGCCGGCTTGGGGAGCCGTCGGCAGTGCGAGGAACTGATCACCGCCGGACGCGTTGAAGTCGACCGCGAACTGGTCATCGAATTGGGCACGCGGGTTGATCCTGGACGGCAGGAAATTCGTGTCGACGGCGAGTCCTTACGGCAGTCGAAGCTCGTTTACTACGCGGTGAACAAGCCGACCGGCGTGGTTTCGACCAACAGCGATCCGGCCGGCCGGCCTCGGGTAATCGATTTGCTGCCTCGCACTCAGGAGCGGCTATTTCCCATCGGGCGGCTCGATATGAACAGCGAAGGGCTGATCCTGGTTACCAACGACGGCGATCTAGCCAATCGGCTCACCCACCCTCGCTACGAGATCGAAAAGACCTATCGCGTGATGGTAGCGGGCCACCCTGCGCCGGAAATGCTGCGGGAGCTACGCAAAGGTGTGCGTCTGGCCGAGGGTGTGGCCCGCGTTGAGGACGTACGTCTGAAAAGCCAGCATAAGCAGAGTGCGATTCTGGAAATGGTGTTACGCGAGGGAAAAAACCGCGAGATTCGCCGAGTTTTCGCCCGCGTGGGGCATAAGGTGATGCGATTGGTGCGGATTGCTGTCGGGCCGATTCGGCTGGGTAGCCTCTCGGCCGGGGAAGCGCGTTCACTGACTCGCCAGGAGGTCGACGCACTGTGGAAAGCAGCTCGGGCGACACCGGTGTCCAAAAAGCAGGCGTCAGAAACGGCAGCCTCGGAAGTAGCCGCCTCGGAAACGGTGGCGACAGAGATGCCCGCGTCGAAGACTGCGACACCGAAGACCGCGACACCAAAGCGACCGGCGTCGAAACGCTCTGTGTCAAAGCGTTCTGTGTCGAAGCGGCACATGTCGAAGCGTTCCGTTTCCAAGCACCCGATGCCAAAAAAGAAAAAGAAGAAGTCGTCCTGATTTGGTGCGTCGAGGCTCCGATGACGCTGCATCCATGGCCGCTGAATCGGCCAAGCCCGTCCCCTCCCGACCCCTAACTCCTTACTCCCAACTCCCTCCTCCCATGACCGAGCAACACGAGCATCGTTGCACATGCTACGCCGACCAAGCCTGGCAAGGTACGGTCGTCATCGAAGAAAACACCCAGGTTGCCCGCGACACGTATCGGTTGCGGTTTCAGTGTCCAGAGATTGCTCGTTCGGTGGTGCCAGGGCAGTTTCTCATGCTGCGATTGGCCAACACGAACGATCCCCTGCTGGGCCGTCCCCTGGCGCTGTACGACACGGTGGTCGATGCGAAGGCAACGGCGGTGGGGGTCGACGTCGTCTACATGGCCATCGGCAAGATGACCCGGCTGTTGGCCGACGAGAAGCCGGGCATGCCGCTGGAGGTGTGGGGGCCGCTGGGCAACGGTTTTCCGGCGACCGATACCGAGCACTTGGTCATGGTGGCTGGTGGGATTGGGCAAACCCCTTTTCTGGCGCTCGCTCGCGAGTATCTCGCTCGGCGAACTTACGGCACCCCGGCGCGAAAGGTGCCGGTGGCCAAGCAGGTGACCCTCTGTTACGGGGCACAATCGGCCGACTGCTTGGCCGGCGTGGAAGACTTCCGTGCGCTGGGCGTCGACATGCGTCTGGCGACCGACGACGGCTCCAAGGGGCACCACGGCCTGGTGACCGAATTGATCGAGCCGGTGGTCAAGGAGTCGAAGCGGAAGTGCCGGCTGGTATGCTGTGGGCCGGAGCCGATGATGAAGGCCACGGCCCAGGTTGCCCGACAGTTGGGGCTGCCGTGTCAAGTGTCGCTGGAAACGCCGATGGCCTGCGGCATTGGGGTTTGCTTCAGTTGTGTGGCGAAAGTCCGCGACGCCTCGGGCGAGTGGGACTACCGGCGCACGTGTGTCGAAGGCCCCGTGTTCGACGCCGAGGATGTGGAACTCTAAGCCCGATGGTTCCTGGTTTCCGGGCACCTATATCTTGATGGCACCGGGGCGGCATGCCCATGGAAAGCGTAGGCAAGCGGAAAGCTGCGCAAACATGCCCACGCTAAGGCGTGGGCATGGCACCCTTAAGGCATAGAATGACGTTCGCCGGCCGAGGCGTTACGCGCTTTGCGGCTGTTTGAGGGCCTTGATCCTGGCCGAGAGCCGCGATTTCATCCGCGCGGTCGCGTTGCGGTGGATGATGTTTTTCGTGCCAGCCTGATCAAGCTTCTTGGTGGCCAGCCGGAATTCGGTTTCGGCCTTTTCGATATCGCCAGCTTTCACCGCTTCGCGAACCTTACGGCATTGAGTTCGGACGGTCTGTTTGATCGAGCGGTTGCGAGCCCGACGGACGAAGTTCTGGCGAAGTCGCTTCTTGGCACTCTGTGTGTTCGGCATGACTGATTTTTTGCTCTACGCTACGGATGTTCGAGATCGTATGGCGGGTGCCCGCCCCCTGACTATATCGTTCAGCAGCGTCTCCGCAGCAGGCGGATTGCTCGCTTATTCGGATTGGTACCACAAACGGCCTGCGTAGGTAAGCCCTCCCGCAGGCGCGATATCCCGGCATTTTAACGAATTGGTGCTGGCGCGGCTAGTGCTTCGTCACACTCCGAGTGACGGATTGGGTGCCACTGGCTGCTTGCCTGTCCGTGTTCGGCACTGGCAGGCAGGCAGCCAGTGATACCTGCACGCCCAATCGGGGGGTATGCTTTCGGCGAGCCTCCTCGTTGCAATGGCCACCAGTTAGTCTTCGGCAGGCGGCGCTTCGTCGTCCTCTTTGTTTTCCTGGAGTTTGGCAATCGCGTCGAGGATTTCAGCGATGTCTTTGTAGGTGAAGTCGAGTTCGGCAAGGTGCGTGGCGTGCTTCTCCGCCTTGCCGACGTCGCGCAACGCCAACGCCAGCTTAGCCGCCAGGCGCAAGGCTTCTTTTTTATTTTTTGCGTCGCGGTCGGGGATTTCCTCGACGGCCGATTCATAGTGGCTCATCCCCAGGCGATATTGCTTGATCTGCTGGAAGCATTGCCCGAGGGCCAACATGCAGAGCCCCTTGCGCCGCGGGTCGTTGCGCGCCTGTTGGAATTGCTTGATCGCCTCGTGGGGCTCGCGATTGAGTTGGTAGCTCACGCCCAGGTCGTACTTGAAGGCCAGGTTGTTGGGATAACGCTCCACGCGATTTTTGTGGACTTCCAACTGCTTCTTGAAGTATTCCTTGCGGAGCTGTTTCTCGCGGGCCGGGTCGTCGGCGGCGTCGGTAATTTCCTTGCGGAAGCGGCGCAATTGGGCGTCGTCCCATTTGTCGCGCACGTCGGGGTCGCCGTCGGAAACCTCAAGCGCCCGGGAAAACACCTCTTCGGCCGCCGTGTAGTTTTCGTTGGCGAGGTGATGTTGGGCCAGTTCGTAATAGTTGGTCAGTTCGTAGGGATCGGCGGCGATTTGTTTTTCGAGCTTCTCCTCGGCAGAGAGTTGCCGCTGGGGTGTCTGGGGCTGCGCCTGGGCGTTGCCGTGGATTTTTGAGGAGGAAGCGTCGCCGTATTCGGCCTTTTTGATGGTTTTTTCCACGGCCAACGAAGCGATTGCCCGTTTGGCCTCTTCGTCGTCGGGCTTGGCTTGTTCGACACGATGCCAGCAGGCGATGGCCTGGTCGAACTGCTCGCGAGCGGCCAAGGCCAGGGCGCACTGGCGGTTGACGTCGGGATCCTTGGGAGCCGCCTGCAAGGCACAATGCAGGTAGTACATTTCGACTTCGTCGTCGCCCGCGCTGTCCGAAGCGGTAGCCATCAAGCGAAGCGTGTGTACGTCCCACGGGTTGACCGTGAGCACTTTCAGGCCGTTGGCGATTACGTCGTCCCAACGTTCTTGAGAAAGGGCCTTCTTCTGCGCGCTGCGAGCTCCCCGTTGCTGGAACTGCGCTAAATTGGCGCCCTTCTTGTTGTTGTTATACTTTTTCTGGAGATTCCCAATGTAACTCTGCACATAACTCAGGTTGCTGGGGTCGCCCACAACGCACTGCTGAAACAGTTCGGTCGCGTAGTCGTAGTTCTCCTGGCTCATCTGTTTGCTGCCGTGGGAGAACAAGGCTTGCAGACGTTTCTGCTTCGCCGGCGACAGCGGTTCGCGCTGTGTGGGCTGGGAATCGTCGCTTGTTTGTTTTTGATCAGATGCCATGGTCGCAAGATGGAGCGTCGTCAAAGCCGAAAAGTACTGGCTACCGGGTAGTATGCCAGCAGTGCACGAAAAGTACGAGAAGTACTGCCTAGACCCAAAATTCAAGAGTAATCGTTCATTCTAGCAAGTTCAATCCCTAGCTCAACGCTGCGCCATGAAACAAGAAGCCATTGTGGCTGGAAAAGTAGCACTGGTGGGGGCCGGTCCGGGTGACCCCGACTTGATCACGCTGCGCGGTATCGAGTGTCTCGAACAGGCCGATCTCGTCTTTTACGATGTCTCGGCCCGTTCGGTGATCGATGACCACCATTTTCCGCTTGCGAAGAAGATTCGTCGGGTGGTTTTGTCGGACTCGGCAGAAGAAAGTGCGTGTGGCCGGGAAGATTTGGCCGATCGGTTGATCGAGGCCGCCGAGCAGGGGTTGTTTGCTGTGTACCTCGCCAGCGGGGACTCGATGGTTTTCGGAGGCGGTGCCAGTTTGGCCAAGCAGCTTCGGGCGGCCGGGGTGGTCGTCGAAATTGTTCCCGGCGTGCTGTCGGCTTTGGCCGTGGCCTGTTATGCGGAAATTCCCATAACTCATGGCCTGTATGCTTCGGCTGTGGCGTTGGTGGCGGCCGGCGAGCAGGTCGATGCATTGGGGGGCGGTCCCGTTGACTTCGCCGCAATGGCCGGCTTTCCGGGCACATTGGTCATTTCCTTGGCCGGGGCTCTCGTCAGCGATTGGGTCGATGTCCTGCTAGCCGCCGGCAAACCGGCCGATACGCCTGCGGCAGTCGTTGGGCGTTGCAGTTTGCCAGGGCAGACGACGGTGCGCGGTACATTGGCCACGGTGCCCGAGGTATTGGCCGGCGGGCAAGTCGAGTCGCCGGCCGTGGTCGTGGTGGGCCAGGTTGCGGATTTGGCGCCAGCCGCCTCGTGGTTTGTCTCTCGCCCACTGTTCGGAAAGCGAATTATGGTGACCCGTCCGCGTGAGCAGGCCGGCGATCTGGCTGAACGGCTCCGCGACCTGGGAGCCGAGGTGCTGTGGCAACCGGCCATCGAGATTGTCGATCCCCCGGATTTCGGTCCACTCGATCGGGCGTTGGCCGATCTGCAACGTTACGATTGGATCGTTTTTTCCAGCGTCAACGGGGTGAAATACTTTGTCGACCGCCTTTTTGCCCGTGGCGGAGATATCCGGCGTCTGGGGTATTCACGTATTGCAGCAGTTGGGGCAACAACGGCCGAGGCCCTCGGACAATATCACGTGCAAGTCGATCGAATTCCCGAGTATTTTCGCGCCGAGGCCCTTGCCGATGCCCTGGTATCCGAAGCGCGAGGACGGCGGTTTTTGCTGGTCCGCGCGAGTCGCGGTCGACAGGTGCTGTCCGAACGGCTCTCGGCGGCCGGGGCCGATGTGCATCAGGTGGTCGCCTACACGAGCCGCGACGTGGTCGAGGCCGACCCTGCGGTGCTCGAATCGCTAGATTCCGGAGCGGTCGATTGGATTACCGTGACCAGTTCGGCAATTGCTCAAGCGCTTGTCAGGCTGTTCGGAGAGCGTTTGCGAAAGACGCGATTGGCGAGCATTAGCCCGATAACCTCGCAAACGCTGCGGGAATTGGGATTTGAGCCGGCAGTGGAAGCCAGCGAGTATACGGCCGAAGGGCTTTTGGCCGCGATCGTAGAGGGGGAAGCAGGGAGTCAAGGGTAGGGAGTCGGAGCAAAAAAAGTCGCTTGCGGCTTCGCCGTTCCGCTTTCAGATTTCCGCTCTCCGCTCTGTCTCCCCTCGCTCAGCGTTGTTCGCGGTACGTGGTCCAGCTAATGTAGGCGAGCATTCCCGCGCAGATGACGAACAGAATGTCCATCGTCATACTGACCCCGCCAAAAGGAAAGCCAGAGTCGAGAAGCATGGCTGTTATTGCGTCGAGCCCGAAAAACAACAGCAGCAAGACCGCAACGACCATCCCGATGAAACAGAGGGCTTTCGGCATGGAGCAATTCCTAAGCTGGCGATGAAAAGTCGACAAATTCACTGCCGGTGCAATATCCGGCAGCAGCTCCCAAACGACCGCAGATCGGTTTCAGGACGGTCGGCGGCATGCCAATCGGCGACAGGCAGCCGGGAGGGGTGTTGGACGAAGTCCGCCGTTAAGAGTCTAATATAGTTCATCGCCCTACGGCTTGCCACTGCTAGCGTGAGAGGTTAGGGGTTAGGGCGAGGGACGAGGGAAGGACTAGGGGACAGGGCGAACCGTCCCGTAAAAAGCCGCGACCGCTGGTCGCGCCCGATACCGCCAAGCCGACGGATTTTTTTGCCAAGAGTGCAACGGCACGCCATGTCGGGCCGTCCTCGCGAAAACTCCTTGGAGAAGCCAGATTGACTCTCGCATCGACCAGAACCGATACTTCCGCCCCCGATTGGGAGGCGTTTCGTTGTCAGATGCCGGTTGCCCAGCGTTGGGCCTATTTCGACCACGCAGCGGTTGCCCCCCTGAGTGGGCCTGCGGCAGATGCCGTCCGCGAGTGGGCTGCCGATGCCGTGGCTCACGGCGACACCGTTTACCCCACCTGGATGGAGAAACTCGAACGGCTGCGTGCCCTGGCCGCTTCCTCTCTGGGGGCCCAAGCGGAGGAAATTGCTCTGGTTCATAACACGACCGAGGGCATCAACCTCGTGGCCGAGGGCTATCCATGGCAGGCGGGCGACAATGTCGTGCTGCGCGACGACGAGTTTCCCTCGAACCAGTATCCGTGGCTGCAACTGGCCGACCGCGGTGTGGAAACGCGGCGCGTTGCGACCGACAACGGGCGTCTCGATCTCGATCGACTGGCCGACGCCTGCGACGAGCGGACGCGGATCGTGGCCATCAGTTGGGTGGCTTTCTCCAACGGGTGGCGTCACGATCTCGACGAGCTGGCTTCGCTTGTTCACGAAAAAGGCGCCCTGCTGTTTCTCGACGCCATCCAGGGCCTGGGCGTGTATCCGCTGAACGTAGCCGAGACGCCCATCGATTTCCTGGCCGCCGATGGTCATAAGTGGTTGCTCGGGCCCGAGGGAGCGGGGCTTTTCTACGTCCGACGCGAGCACCTCGATACGCTGCGGCCCTTGGGCATCGGATGGAATAGCGTGGTCGGGGCGCACGACTTCAACCGCATCGATCTGAAGCTAAAGCCGGCCGCCGAGCGTTATGAGGGCGGAACACCGAATACGCCCGGCTTGATCGGCTTGGGGGCGAGCCTCGAACTGTTATCGAGTTTTGGGTTCGAGGCCATTTCCCGCCGTGTCCACGAAATATCCGATCTGGCGTGCCAGCGGTTGACGGAGTTGGGGGCCGTGATCCTCAGCGACCGCAGTCCGGAGCATCGAAGTGGCATCGTCAGTTTCGAGTTGCCTGGCCGCGACCCGGAGAAGCTTCGCCAGCGATGTACTGAGCACGGCGTAGCGCTAAGCTGCCGGGCGGGTCGGCTGCGAATTAGTCCCCACGCCTACAACAACGCCGATGACGTGCAACGACTGGTTGAGGTACTTGTCGGTAATGAAAAATAACGAATGCAGGCACTCCTGACGTTTGTCAATTTTCGATTTTTCAGGTTGGGTGTCATGCCCACGGTAACGTGGGCATGCTCGAAGTGCGATACGTATTCATGCCCACGTTACCGTGGGCATGGCACCCAACTGTGCGGAGTGCGCGAGAGATATCAATAGCCATGGTGTGTTTCCGTATTGGGAGTCCTTCTGATGGATCTGCCTCCTCGAATTGCCGTTTATCCTGGTTCCTTCGATCCAATTACCTTGGGGCATCTCGACGTGATGCAACGCGCCAGCCGGTTGTTCGACCGGTTGATTATCGGCGTTGGCGTGAACACGGAGAAGCAGCCGATGTTCGAGGCGCGTGAACGGGTGCAACTGATCCGCGATGCGACGTCGCACCTCGAAAACGTCGATATCGGCACGTTCACCGGTTTGGCCGTCGAGTTTGTCAAGGAGTGCGGTGCCCGCGTGATGGTTCGCGGCGTGCGACCGATTACCGACATTCAGGCCGAGCTGACGATGATGATGGCCAATCGTCGTTTGGCGCCCGACGTGGAGACGCTGTTCATGATTGCCGACGGCGAGCTGGCCCACGTGTCGAGCTCGCTGATCAAACAGATCGCCCCACTGGCCGGCGACGAAGAACTACACCGGTTTCTGCCGGCCAACGTAGTGACGGCGCTGCGGGCGAAGTTGGAGAATCAGTGAGTAAGAAAGCGGAAAGCTGAGAGCGGAAAGCCGAAGGGGCGAAGCCGCGAGCGGCTTTTTTCCTGGTTCCCACGCGAAGCGTGGGAACGAGTCCGCTATCCACTACCCATTAGTTCTCTTCGACCTTGTCGCCGTTGTCCTTGTTCAGGTGGCGGCGCAGGTAGCGGGCGCGCTCGATGTTGCGATCGGCCGTGTCCAGTTCCACTCCGGTGAGCTTCTGAAGGTGAGCCGGCTGGGTGTGGATGAACAGCTCGTTGATGGCCGGGATTTCGAGATCTTCGATCAGGCCCAGGTTTACTCCCATTCGCACGCTGGAGAGCAGGTGCATGGTCTCCTCGGAACTGATCGTTTGAGCCGTACGCAGAATGCCGTAAGCCCGGCTCACCCGGTCGTGGAGATTCTCGTGGCTTTCCTTGATGAGGAATTGCCGTGCTTGCCGCTCGTAGTCGATAATCACCGGCACGATATCGCCGATTTGCCCGATGAGGTCTTCTTCACTGCGGCCGAGAGTGATTTGGTTGCTGATCTGGTAGAAGTCGCCCATTGCCTGGGAGCCTTCGCCGTAAAGTCCTCGCACGGCCAGGCTGATTTTTTGCAGACTGCGGAAAACCTTTTCGATTTGCCGGGTGATGACCAGCGCGGGCAAGTGGAGCATTACGCTGACCCGCATTCCCGTGCCCACATTCGTAGGGCAAGCGGTCAGGTATCCCAATTGGTTGTGAAAGGCGAAGGCCACTTGTTGTTCAATTTGGTCGTCGATCCGGCTGATTTGCTCCCAGACGCCTTCCATGTTCAGCCCACTCTTGATCGCTTGGATCCGCAGGTGATCCTCTTCGTTGATCATCAGGCTGAAGGTTTCATGGCCGTCGATGGCCACCGAGCGGGCGCCCTGGCTTTCGGCGTGTTCGCGGCTGATGAGATGGCGTTCAACGAGAAACTGCCGATCGACCCCTTCAAGGTCCTCGACATCGACGAACAGCAACTCCCCCTCTGGGTCGAGCTTCATGACACAGTCGCGAAGCTTGCCCCGAATCTGCTGGCGATCTTGGGGGGTAGCCCGACTGATGAACGGATAGTCCGCAAGGTTACGGGCCAAGCGGATTCGGCTACTGATCACGATATCCGACTCAGGGCCGGACCCCCGCAGCCACTCGCCGCTTAGTTTCGCCAAGTCGTCCAATTTCACGTTGTTATCCCGCCTGATCGAAATGGCCTGCCTCAGTTTCGATACGATGGATTTCGTCGCGTAGTTCGGAGGCTCGTTCGTAATTTTCTTCTTCGATCGCTTCTTTCATTTCGCGACGGAGCTTGATGAGTTGCGTTCGTTCCTCGGTGCCCTTGGGGCTGCGGCTGGGCCGCTTGCCGACGTGTTCCAGTTCACCGTGAATATTCAAGATCAGCGGCTCGAGTTGGGTCTGAAAGCAGACGTAGTCGTGGGGGCAACCGAGCCGACCTTGACTACGAAACTCGTAAAACGAGATGCCACACACAGGGCAAACTTGCTGGTCTAGTTCGGCCAACTCTTCGGCCGTTTGGCCGATGGCAATCTGTTGAGCCAGTACGGCTGCCATGCTGCCCGAACTGGTCGGTTCGTTGCCGGACGACGTCAGGTATTCTCGTGCGTGTTCTTCACAAAGGTGCAACTCAGCCGGCTTACCTCCGGTAAGTTCGGTGATATGAAAAGTCGCCGGTTTGTCGCACTTCTGGCACTTCATAGTGGGGGAAGCTGCGCTGGGTACGGTTAATGGAAAGTCGTCTGCCGCTCGGCGGCGGCCGAGCGCTACGACAACACGCCGCGGACGAGGACATCATTGATACTTGCATCGGACATGATCGGCTCCTCGGGGATCGACGCACCTGGAAATCCAGACTCCCGTTGGGCGCCTTTTCGTTCGTTGGCGATGCAAGCGTCAGTCGAGCCGCATACCGGCCGCCTCTTACTGTCCGATGAAGCGTGTTGAACGTGTGAAACCGAGATGTAAAGGCCGCGTTGCCCTGCTAGGGCGACCTTGTTCAACACCTTGTGGCCGGAGCAATAGACGGTCAGGCACCATCAGGATTCTAACACTGCCCCCTGGGGTGTCAAGCGGAGTCGGTGTACGACGCCAACCGATAGCAGTACAAGTTCCCTTGTTTCCCAAAGACCTTGGTGGTAAGGTTTTTCGTCGACAAACCGGAGTTCATATTCTCCGTCGCCGAAGGCTGTCCAACATGGCACGCGCCGATGTCGCGATGCCGGGTGACTCGCTTGCTGCCTGAGGGAGTAAGAACGGCCCGAAAAAATATCTTACCGTTTTCAGGCCGCAACCCGAAGACCGACGCGAAACGCGGGTTGGCAAACCGGCAAGTTATTGTTCGGTCTGGCTCAAAGTGCTATCCGTCGGAGTCGGGCAGCTTGTCCGGGGTTGGTTGTCGCCAGCTAGAGGGGCTGTTAAGCTGGATCGCGCAATATGAACCTCGCCGGGGGACTTGGGTCTGTCCCTATTGAGGTTTCAGCTCGGGTGCCATGGGCGGCTTGCCCGCCTTTGTTTCGGCAGTGGTGGGCAAGCCGCTACTGGCACCCAACCAACCTGTGTGGCTGATAAGTAGGTAGTACGAGTGAGGTTGTCGTACGCGATTGCCCGCGACGGTTGACGCTGTCGTTCGGGTGGTGGGGCGTACGGGATGGGCTGTCAGAATTTCATTGCCACTTTTTGGGCCGGTTTCTCCAACTAGGGCTGCTTTCGGCATACCGATGACCACGAATATCCACTGCCCCGATTTTGGGGCCTTTAAGAAACTCGCGGAAAAGGCCAACCTCGTGCCCGTCTACCGGAGGCTGGCCAGCGATGCCCTTACGCCGGTGACTGCGTTCCACAAAATCGATTCCGGACGGTGTGCTTGCCTGTTCGAGAGCGTGGTGGGCGGCGAAAAGGTCGGCCGCTACAGCTTCCTTGCCACGGAGCCGTTCTTCGAGATCGAGGCCTACGGCAACCGGGTGACGACCAGTTCGTATTCGGGCGTGTCGGCGGCGGGCACCCCCACGTTGGTGACACGCACCATCGAATGCGAGAACCCCCTGGATGAGTTGCGCCGCCAAGTCGAGGCCGTTCGCACGGCTCACCCCCCGGAATTGCCACCGTTTATCAGCGGGGCCGTGGGATACGCCGGCTACGACACGGTTCGCTACTTCGAACATTTGCCCAACCCGCCGAAGGACGACCGGCACGTGCCGGACATGGCCTTCGCCTTTTACGACCAAATGGTCGTCTTCGACCACGTGAGCAAGACCATCGTGGTGGTGGCGATGGCCCGACTCGACGAGCCGGGCGTAACGGCCGAGGCCGCCTACCAAAAGGCGTGCGGTCGGGTGGATCACTTGGTCGATCAGCTTTCGGCCGCTCGTGGCGGGGTGGAGCCGTTCGACATCGATCCTCGCGGCGAGATGCAACTCGACTACAAGTCGAACTTCACCAAAGAAGACTTCGGCGCGGCGGTCGAGAAGTGCGTGGAGTACATCCGTGCCGGCGATATCTTTCAAGTGGTTTTCAGCCAACGGATGGAAACACCGTTGCGATGTCACCCGTTTTCCATTTATCGTACACTTCGGGTGGTCAATCCCAGCCCGTTTATGTTCTATGTGCGCACACCCAGCGTTACGCTGGTAGGAAGTTCGCCCGAGGTGATGGCTCGGGTGGTCGACGGCCAACTGACCGTCCGCCCGTTGGCCGGTACCCGGCGCCGCGGCCAAACCGACGAAGAAGACCAGCGGCTTGCCGAGGAACTGCTGGCCGATCCCAAAGAACGGGCCGAGCACGTGATGCTCGTCGACCTGGGTCGTAACGACGTGGGCCGCGTGTGCCAGTATCGCAGCGTCGAATTGACCGACGTGATGACCATCGAGCGTTACAGCCACGTGATGCATATCACGAGCAACGTCAACGGCCAGTTGGCGTCAGGAAAAACGGCGTTCGATGCCTTGCAGGCGTGCCTTCCTGCGGGAACCGTGTCGGGGGCGCCGAAAGTCCGCGCGATGGAGATCATCGATGAGGTCGAGCCGCACCGGCGCGGTCCTTACGCCGGGGCGGTGGGCTATTTCGACTTCAACGGCAACATGGACACCTGCATCGCCCTACGAACGATCGTCGTCCACGATCAAAAGGCGTACGTGCAAGCTGGCGCGGGCATCGTGGCCGACAGCGTGCCCGCCAACGAATGGAACGAAACGATGAACAAAGCCCGGGGGTTGCTCAAGGCGATTGAATTGGCCGAAGGGGTGGGCAAAAAAGCGGAAAGCTGAAAGCGGAGGGGCGAAGCCGCGAGCGGCCTTTTACTGACAACGAACCACTAACAATTCTCCATTGCCATGCAAATCGACACCATCGAACTGTTTCATCTGGCGTTACCTCTTCGGCAGCCCTTGTTGCAGGCAGGCCGGGCGATGGAGAAGTTGGAGACCGTGCTGGTGCGGATGCGCGGCGGGTCGGAGTCGGGTTGGGGCGAGGCCAGCCCGGGCAACGCACCCTTGCGCGGCGCCGATTGGGCGGCCGGAACGTTTGCCATGTTGCGCGACTGGTTCGCACCCCGGGTGGCCGGAACGATGGTCGACACGAGCGACGCCCTGGACGAACGCTTGGACGTCTTTTGCGGTCATCGCTACGCCAAGGCGGCACTCGATATGGCTTGGTGGGATCTGCACGCACGGCGTCAGCAAAAACCGCTGCATGCACTGCTCGATGGCCGGCGCGACCGAATAACCATCGGCACCACGCTCGATCGCATGGACTCGGTCGAGGAGTTTCTCGAAACGCTCGGTCAGAGATTCGAGGCCGGCTACGCTCGGGCGAAGCTTATGCTCCGGCCCGGCTGGGATTTGCCCATGATCGATGCCGTCCGCAAGGAGTTTGCGACCGAGACGATCCATATCGACTGCGATGGAGCACTCTCCCTGCAACAGATGGATATGCTTTGCCGGTTCGACGACTTTTTCCTCGCCATGATCGAGCAACCGCTGACGGCCATCGATCTGGTGGGGCACGCCATGGTGCAGGAGACAGTGAAAACACCCCTCGGGCTTAGCCAGAGTATCACATGCCCCGCCCAGGCCGACATCGCCATGGAACTTAAGAGCGGCCAGTTCATCAACCTGGAGCCGGGCAGGGTAGGGGGGCTTACTTCGGCACTCGCCATCCACGACGGCTGTCACGAAGAATGCCTGGCGTGTTTCGTGGGAGCCGTACCGCAGACGGGCGTGGCGGCTCGGGCGGCGCTTGCCTTGGCGGCCAAGGCGAGCTGCGAATTTCCGGCCGATTTCTGGTCGACGGCCGAAATGCTCGAAGAAGACATCTGCGAACCGCTCGTGCCCACACGCGGTGGCGAGGCCAACACGCTGGGAATCGACTTGTGGTCGGAGCCGGGCATTGGTGCCGAGCCCGAGATGGCGACGATCGAGAAATACTGTATCGCCCGAGCGGAGGTGGAGTAGGGGGAGTCCAGCCGCTTGCGGCTTCGCCCGAAATGCTTTTTCACTTGCGAAGTTCACAAACTCGCGATCGAAAGGAACGTTGCTGATGATCTGTGTTTTGGCCACCATTGAAGTTGTCGAAGGGCGAATGGGCGACTTTCTTGAGGTGTTCCAAGGGCTCGCACCGAAGGTACAGGCCGAGCAGGGGTGTCTGGAGTATGCCCCCTGGGTCGACTTGCCCACGGAGATTGGCGGACAGCCGGCCGCCCGACCCAATACGGTAACGATTGTCGAGAAATGGGAGAGCGTCGAGGCATTGGAACGACACCTGATGGCGCCGCATATGGTCGAATTTCGCAAGGTTACCGGTTCGATGCGGACAGGCAGCGAGTTGCGACTGCTTCAACCCGCGTGAGCCCAGGCTTTTTTCGGAACTGGCTATCGATATTTCTTTAACCTTTTGGCCTGGGGTTTCTCTCAACTGGATAAACCACGGAGCCACGGAGGGCACGGGGAAGGGATTTGCCGCAGACCGATGGTCGTTTGACTGATGATAAACTGCTGGAGAACGGTCTTCGTAAGTTGTTTCGTGCAAAAACTCCGTGGCCTCCGTGCCTCCGTGGTGAAGACTAGTAGTAACGGGGGTGTTTCATTGCCATCCCCCGCGGGAGGAGTTTGGTTTTCTCGCTGGGTACCTCTTCGTTGGGGTGGTTTCTGCTGGAAATGCGGCAACCAGCAAGCGGTTTCTCCAGGGCGTGGCCCATTTCCCGTTTCGATAAGCTAGCCTTTCATTAGTGGCCCAATAGGGTTGCGCTTCGAGCGGGGACTTCTGTCGCAAACGCGACCACCGCCTTCGCAGTACTTCTGCAAAACGACGAGTTCACGACCGTGCGCTTCTTTGTTGCTGTCTGGCCTGTCGAACTATGTATTTGGCGATAACCATCGGTTGCCATGCTTCGCGTACCGCTTCACAGGATCGAACCGGGCATGATTCTTGCCCGGCCGATACCAGTTCCCAGTGATCCTCGGCGCTATTTGCTTCAGCGCGATCGCGAGATCCCCATGGATCTCGTGCCGCGGTTGAAGCAGTTAGGGATTCTCGAGGTTTGGGTGAGGCATCGGGATTTGGAGTTCCTTGAGGACGTCATCGACGAAGGCCTCGGGGAGCATCAGCGCGAGGTGTACGTCCAGGTGCGACGCAACTTCGAGGCGATCATGCGAGGATCGAGCTTCGAGCTCGACTTGGTGAATTTCGAGAAGTCGATCGCCGGGCTGTTCGACTTTCTCAAGGGCAGTGCCAATAGTGAAGTCTTGTTGTCGAAACTCGATGCCTTCGACAACTACCTGCTGTCGCATTCGGCGAACATCTGTTATCTCGCGCTGTTGTTGGGGATGAAGCTCGACTGGTATCTGATCCAGCAGCGCCGGCACAAAACGGCTCGCGAGGCCAAGGACCTTCATCTGCTTGCCTTGGGGTGCCTGTTGCACGACATCGGGAAGATGCAGATCCCGCCCGAGATCCTCCATAAGCCGGGTCGGCTTACCGACGAAGAGATGGAGGTTATGCGTGGGCACGCGGCCAAAGGCTACGAGATGGTGAAAAACTGTATTCCGGCCACTGCGTCGCAGGTGGTGCTGAATCATCACCAGCGATTCGACGGCACCGGCTACCCGGAACGCATCAATGCCCACACTAAAGAAAAGTTGCCGCCGTTGGAAGGGAAGCAGATTCCCATTTTCTCACGGATTGCGATGATCGCCGACGTCTACGATGCGGCCACGAGCAAACGGTGTTACTCGGGCGCGAAACCTTCGGTGCAGGTGCTCTACGAGATGCGTACGTTCTGCGAGGGGTTCTTCGATCCCGTGGTAGAAGCCGCCTTTTTCGAAACGGTACCGGCGTTTCCTATTGGCAAGCAGGTTCAACTCAGCAACGGCATCGAAGCCGTCGTGGTCGATTTCAATCCCGAGTATTCCCTGCGTCCGAAAATTCGTTGTCTCCGCGAGCCGAACGGCCAGCGGTTTGCGGACCCGGCGCTCGAAGAAATCGATTTGGCCCTGTACTCCAATCTGTCGATCATTTCGGTAGACGATATCGACGTTCAGCCGTTCATGGTCAACGACGTATTCGACGTATCGAATATATCGATGGCCGGGAGTTGAGTCGCCGAGATCTATCCCTATCCGGCGGGCCAGTGCTTTGCCAGCTTCTGTTTTGTGGGTGCCACTGGCTGCTTGTCAGCCAGTGCCGAACACGGGCAAAAAAGCTGCCCGTGGCACCCAAGCCACCGAATTTTTCTTGACGCAACACTCGACTCGCTGGGTCGTTTCCGGCGCGGCCGACGGTCGCGGCTTTTTTGCGGCATGCGGGGAGAACGCGCCATCTTTGCGTCCGGCCACCCCCAGTCCCTAGCCCCTGGCCTCTAGTCCAGCCTCTTTCCTCCCTCGCCCGGGTCGTCTAAACTCAAGTCAGAGTAGCTAGTTCAACTCTGACACGGTGCGGAGAGCGGCCGGTGAAGCATTCGGAAGCGGTGGAGAAGGGCGCACGTCGGGTGCCGCGGGCAGGGGGGAGTCCTGTTCGCGTTCGGCACTGGCTGGCGAGCAGCCAGTGGCACCCGGGCTGGCAGTTTGCGCTGGCGTTATGCTTGGTCGCCGGGGTGATGCTCAGTTTGCCTGGCTGCGGTGGTTGCCGGAAAAAGCCCCCCACCTCCCAGGAAGAGAAGAAAAAACAAGAGGAAGAGAAAAAAAAGAAGGAGCAGGAGAAGAAGCCGCCCTTCGAGATAGGGAGACTCCTGGCGTGTCCTGCCGATCAACTCAGCGGCGACGCCGGTCAGTTGGCCGGCACGCTCTACAAGCCGGGCCACTGGACGGCCGCTTCCGTGGCCGCGAAAACCAACCACTTCGATTTCCTCGGCGAACTCGAACTGGCCACGACCGAACGTGGGGGCAAACCGTTGCCGTTGCTGGCCACGCCCTATTACCTGGCCACCACCCGAGAGATCGCGCTTCCCAAGGGCCAACCCAAGCTGTTCGAATCGCTGTTCTACGCTCCGACGAGCCGGCAACAGGCAACCGTCTCGTTGCGGGTGAACAACCGGGGCGGCGGGCGGCGGATGTTCGAGAGCCCCTTCGAGGTGCTTCGTCGGATGCCGTCGTACCAGTATCACCTAGTCGTGTTGGCACGCTGGCCGACCCGCTACGGGTATCTCAACAAGCTTGCCACAGTGAAGCCGCCAACGGACGAGTTCCTCGGCGGCGTTGAGCCGGTGGGGTCTTACTACCGGGTCGATCTGATGAAGCCTGGGCGCCGCATGCTTCTGCCCTCGCATGCCATGCTTTGGACCAGCACGGCGTGCGTCGTGTGGGACGACCTGGAGCCGTCGTTTTTAAGCGTCGAGCAACAACAGGCCCTGGTCGACTGGCTACACTGGGGTGGTCAACTCATCGTCAGCGGGCCCGACACGCTCGATACGTTGCGAGACAGTTTTCTCACGCCCTATCTGGCTGCTACGTCGAACGGCACCGCTGCGTTCGACGCGAATTCGTTCGATGCCCTGCAACAGTGGTCCGACGCCAGCAAGGCCAAACCGGGGCGGCAGCTTGTGCCAACCAAGCCCCTCAGCGGTGTGGAACTGAAATTGCATCCCCAGGCCCAGTTCATCCCGGGTTCGGGCGACTTGTTCGCCGAACGTTACGTCGGACGAGGTCGGGTGGTAGTGTCGGCCATTTCGCTCAGCGGCAACGAACTGACCAACTGGCCCTGCTTCGACGAGGCCTTCAACGCCATGCTACTGCGGCGACCGCAGCGCGAGTTCTTTGGCGATCCGGACGGGAAGCTCAAGGACTTGCAGGTGGAATGGGTCGACGGTTCCGCGCGGCGACTCGACGCGGCGCGGATTTGCCAGTTGCGCTATCTCAGTCGCGATACGGGCGTAACGTTTGCCGAGTACGGGGCCGACGTTCGTGCCCAGGATGTCACCTTCGATCTAAGCGAAATGCCCCCGGCGGGAACTGGGGTGGCCGCCTGGCGCGACTTCAATCCGGTGGCCAACACGGCCCGGGCGACTCTGCAGGAGGCCGCGCGGATCGAGATTCCCAACCGCGATTTCGTGGTTTGGATTGTGGCGGCCTACCTGATCGTGTTGGTGCCGGCCAATTGGATCATCTTTCGCACGATCAACCGCGTGGAATGGGCCTGGGCGGCGGCGCCCATCATTTCGGTTGTCTGCACCGGCGTGGTGATTCGCATGGCGCAACTCGACATCGGTTTTGCCCGATCGCAGACGGAGGTCGGCATACTCGAACTGCAGGGCAATTACGCCCGAGGGCATCTCACTCGATACAACGCGCTGTACACGTCGCTGACCACGAGTTACCGTTTCCAGTTCGACGAGCCGGGCGGACTGGTTCAACCGTTTCCCGAGGTGGCCTCGCCCGACGACTATCGCGAGACGTCCCGCCGCAGCCTGTTGTACCACAACGCCAAGCACCCGCATTTGAACGGTTTTTCGGTCGACTCGAACACGGTCGGCATGGTTCACTCGGAGGAAATGGTGAACCTCGGCGGCGGGTTGACGCTGAAGGAGGTTTCCGATCGAGTAGTGGAAGTTAGCAACCGCTCGGTGTTGACCTTGCACGACGCCCTGGTCACGCAGCGTGGCGACGGCGAGATCCTTGATGCTTGGATCGGCGAGTTGGCCCCGGGCGCAACGGTGCGGCTGACGCTCGAACCGCGCGACTCTCTCCGGCAAACGCTTCCGTCGAGCGGCGAAGCAAACCGATCGCGGCTGTTCAGCAGCCAACCGCAGCCGGGCGAGTTGAACCTTGCACCGTTGGCTCAACTGGTGATGGCGGCCGACGAACTTCCGCCCGGCGAAACCCGATTGGTGGCCTGGACCGACCAGCCCTTGCCCGGCTTGGAGATCTACCCGGCCGCACCGCAATCGAAACACGCGTCGCTGGTCGTCGCCCATTTGCGGTTAGTGGCCGAGTCGCTGCCCGAGCCGGACAAAAACACCCCGGAAACGCCCAAGTATCGGAGCAGCCATGAGGGGTTTGAGGAGTATGGCAAAGCGGAAAGCGGAGAGCGGAAAGCTGAAGGCGGAAAACTGAAAGCGGAGAGCTGAAAATTATGAATCTCGCAAAGGCGCCAAGACGCAAAGAAGAAGATGACAAAACGAGCTCTGCTCTTTGCGTCTTGGCGCCTTTGCGAGATCCTTTTCGATTCCTTTCATATGACTTGTTGGAATAGGTATCCCAAGTGTTGTGCGATCCGTTTTTTCTTTTTTCGAACGGACCACGTTAGTTGGGTGTAAACCATGATTGAATTGATGAATTTCACCAAGCGTTACGGCGATTTGTTGGCCGTCGACGACTTGAATCTCAAGATCGAAGCAGGCGAAATGTTCGGCTTTATCGGGCCGAATGGCGCCGGCAAAAGTACCACCATCCGTTTCCTGGCTACGCTGCTGAAAGCCACCAGCGGCGACGCGACGGTCGACGGCCATCGCGTGAGTAAAGATCCCCTGGCTGTGCGCCGCGCCGTGGGCTACATGCCCGACGCGTTCGGCGTGTACGACGGCATGAAGGTTTGGGAATTTCTCGACTTTTTCGCCGTGGCCTACCAGATCTCGCGCAGCCGGCGCAAACAGGTGATCGGCGACGTGCTCGAATTGCTCGATCTGACGGGCAAACGCAACGATTACGTCAATAGCCTTTCGCGCGGTATGAAACAGCGACTCTGTTTGGCCAAAACGCTGGTCCACGACCCGCCGGTGCTGATTCTCGACGAGCCGGCCAGCGGTCTCGACCCTCGCGCTCGCGTGGAGGTGAAAGCCCTATTGAAAGAATTGCGGCGGATGGGCAAAACGATTCTCATTTCAAGCCACATCCTTACCGAGTTGGCCGACTGCTGCACGTCGATCGGTATCATCGAACGCGGCAAGCTGCTGATGCATGGGCCAATCAGCGAAGTTTACCGGCGAATCCGCCGCAACCGGATTGTGACGATCAAGTTCGTCGACAAGATGGAAGAAGGCGTGTCGCTGATCCGCAGCATGCCGGAGACCCGCGAGGTGCAGGTTGAAGACCACACCGTAACCGTGGAACTGGCCGCCGAAGACGAACAGGTAGCCGCCCTGCTGGAAAAGCTGGTAACCAACGGTGTCCGCATGCATTCCTTCGCGGAGAAAGAGCCGACGCTGGAGGATGTGTTTATGCTGGTAACCAAAGGGGCGGTGGCGTAGCGGGAGTTTTACGAAGCCGCGAGCGGCCGGCACACAAATCCCTAGTCCCTAACCCCTAGTCCCTCGTTCCCATGTTCGTCCTCGAAAACCCCGTTCTGCAACGCGAGCTGTTGGTCAACCTCCGGATGACCCGGGCGTTTTTGCTGTTGTTCGCGTATGTCGGGCTGTTGGGATTGGTGGTCTACGCGGCGTGGCCCAGCCAGCAGCGGCTCGATCTGTCGAACCCGCCGAAGGAGGCCAAGGAACTGGTCAACATGTTTTTTCTGGGGCAGTACATCCTCATGTCGCTGATGGCTCCGAGTTTCGCCGGCGGCACGATCACAGGCGAGAAGGAGTGCCGTACCTACGAGATGCTTTTGGCTAGCCCCATGCGGCCCGGGGCGATTGTGTTCGGCAAGCTGGTGGCCGCACTGACCCATTTGGCCGTGTTGGTCTTCGCTTCGCTGCCGATTGTGATGCTCTGCATCCCGTTGGGCGGCGTGTCGCTCTACGAGGTGTTGGCTACCTACGTGGCGATGGCGGCCTCCGTGGTCACGTTCGGCATGATTTGCGTGGCTGCCAGCAGCTACTTCACGCGGACTGCCGCGGCGCTGGTGGTTTCCTACTTGATTATCTTGCCGGTGGCTATGTTCGGCGTGTTGTTCTATCGGATTTTCGAGGAGGTGGCCGAATTTCGGTTGGTGATGCTGGCGTTGATCTTTCCCGCGGTGTGCGCGGTGGTGTGCGGAATGCTGTTTGCCGCCACTGCCCGACGGTTGCTGTATCCACCCGACGTGGGCAGCGAAGCCAAGGAGGTGGTCGACCCGGATCTGGAGCAGAAAAACGCCGTGGGCATGGTGATTCGCAGCGACCAGTTTCCCGACAAACTATTTGCCCCGCCGAAGCGCACCGACCTGATGGCCGACGCCACCAATCCGGTGTACGACAAGGAAATGCGCAGCGAGCTGTTTGGCCAGGGCACGCTGATGCTGCGCTTGGTGATCCAGTTGAGCATGTTCCTCGCCCTGCCGATGATGGCCGTGTGCCTGTACATGTGGCCGCAGTTGGCTCCTTGGTATACGGGCTACGTGTTGGTGTTCAACATGCTCGTCGGTCCGGTTTTCGCCGCGGGCACGATTACCAGCGAACGTGAACGTCAGACCTTGGACTTGTTGTTGTGTACCACCGTTTCGCCGTGGCAGATTCTTTGGGGAAAACTCGTGGCCAGCCTGCGGATTTCGGTCGTGCTGACGAGTTTCTTGGTGTGGCCCGTGTTACTGGCCGGCCTGTTGCCGCCGTGGACCTATCTCCACGACGTGGTCACGATGGTCGGCTACGTGGGCGTAATTGCGTTGTCGAGCCTGACGACCACGGTGATCGCCATGTTCTGCTCGCTGCTGTTTCGCAAGACGGCCACGGCGATGATGACCTCGTACTTGGTGATCATCGTGCTGTTCGCGGTGCCGTTGGCCGCCGCGTATTTCGCCAACCGTTGGTTTCCGATGGACGCCTTTACCGCCTGGATGAACCAGTTGACCTTCACTAGCCCGTTTTCGGCGTCGTTCAGCTTGCCGCTGATCTTGTCCACCCAGACCGAAGTCCCGGCGATCGAAGGCAACTGGCCGATTGTCCTAGCCCACCTGACGTTTTACGTTCTGTTGAACGCCTCGCTTCTCTCGTCGATGCTCTGGTTGTTCAACGTCCGCTGGCGCGTGAGCCAGGGAGGGGAAAGCTGAAAGGGGAGAGCTAAAAGCTGAAACTTGTGGCAGAGCCGCCGCTTGCGGCTTCGCACAAGAACGAGAGAACGCAGAGGTCGGAAGTTGGGAGGGCGAAGCCGCGAGAGGCTTTTTTCACGGTCCACTGACCCATTATTGGGCCCTGCATTGCTTGCGGAACGAGGGCGACCAACGGGAGCCCGGACTCCGGGGACAGGACGCAACGAAGTGTTCCACAATCAACCACGGAACCAATAATAGCTAACCAACCGATTTCTTCCTTGCTGTTTGGCCGTTCGCAACGCGGCGTCGGCTGCGGTGAAGAGCGAATCTGGAGTGACCGGTCGTTTTCCTGCGGAATCTGCCGGCGTTAGTGCGAAACCGGCACTGGCGGTTACTCGTGTGGCCGAGGCGTCGGCCGTTGCTCGGGCGATGCCTTCTCTTACCCGATCGAGCACCAAGCGTGCGGTTGTTTCGTCGGGAATCCAAAGCAGTAGGCCGAACTCGTCGCCGCCTAGTCGGGCAACGAAATCGTCGGTCCGCAGGCAATGGCGTATCGTCTGGCCGACGGCGCGAAGCACGCGGTCGCCCACGTCGTGGCCCTGCTCGTCGTTCACCCGTTTGAAGTGATCCAGGTCGAGGATCGCCAGGCAAAGACGCATCGCGGTAGCCGTGTCGGTCGTTCTGCTCGAAAGGGTCGCGTCCCACGCCCGACGGTTGGCCAAGCCGGTCAGCGGATCGGTTTGGGCCGCGTCGACCAACTTCTGCCGTAGTTCGGCCTCGGCATGCTCGCGTCGACGCAACCGGACGATCTCGGCCAGCAGCCGGCCGACAATGGTCAACTCCCGGGCCGAAACGTTGCGTGGAAGCCATACGCTGGACAAGACGTCGTCGGCCTCCGGTTCGTCGACGTCTTGCCCCTCGAAAGTCGCCCCGTCAGGCGGAGGTTCATCAGGCAGAGGCTCGTCGACGATTCGCACGGTGGCGGCGAGCACGTCGGAACCCCAGTCACTCGCGGCCGCGTCCGTCAGGATGATATCCGGAGTTTGTCCCGCGGGGAGTTGCTCTCGGGCTGTCCAGATCGTGGCCGCCTGGGCCCGAAAGACATCGGCCAATCGTTTTGCCGTGTCGCGACAACGCAGGTCGAGCAGAATCTGGGGGTGCGTGGGGTGGTCCATGCGAGGAGTATAGCAGACGGGCCGCATCGTGGCATCGGCCGATTTATGCTCGCACTACTTTCCCGGCAGCCACGTTCGTTTTAGAATCTTGCCAATGGTTTTGATATCGTTAGCCTGCTGCAAAGGCACAAGCGGAGGTTAGGTGATGGTGACGGCACACGAGGTGGTTGACGTTGGACCCCTGCCCGAGAGTTGGACTCGGCGGCATCTGCTTGGCCTGGAGGAGCTTTCGGCCGAGGAAATTAACACGATCCTCGACAAAGCGGCCTTGTTCAAACGGGTGTTGCTTTCCGACAATCGCAAGATTCCTCTGCTGACCGGCAAGACGTGCGTGAGCCTGTTTTTCGAGAATTCCACGCGAACGCGGACCAGTTTTTCGTTGGCCGCCCGACGGTTGGGGGCCGACACGCTCGATTTTTCGGCCTCGACGAGCAGCCTGGCCAAGGGCGAAACGTTTATCGACACGGCCAAAAACATCGAGGCGATGCAGGTCGACACGGTGATTGTGCGGCATCGCACGCCGGGCACGCCCAAGCTGCTTTCGGAGAACCTCGACTGCTGCGTGGTTAACGCCGGCGACGGCCCTCACGAGCACCCTACCCAGGGGTTGCTCGACATCATGACCATCCGCGAGCGTCGTGGCAGCCTCGAAGGGTTGACCGTGGCCCTGGTGGGCGACATTGCTCACAGCCGCACCGCGCGGTCGAACATTTGGGGCCTGAAAAAGTTGGGGGCGCACGTGATTGTTTGCGGCCCGTCGACGCTGGTTTCGCCGCGGTGGCAGGAGGTGGGCGTGGAAACGTCGTACAGCCTCGACGAGATTCTTCCCCGCGTCGACGTGCTCAACCTGCTGCGGATTCAGTTTGAACGGCAAGCCAGCCGGCCGTTTCCGTCGGTTCGTGAATACGCCCATCTGTACGCGATGAACCATCAACGGATGGCCAAGGCCAAAGACGACATCCTGGTGCTCGCCCCTGGGCCGATCAACCGTGGGGTGGAGGTCACGCCCGACGTGGCCGACGGTTCCCATTCGGCCATCATCGAACAAGTGACCAACGGCGTGGCCGTACGCATGGCCGTGCTCTGGCTGGTCAACGGAGCCGATGACCGAAGCAAAGGAAAAGCGGAAGGCTGAGAGCGGAAAGCGGAAAGAGCGAAGCCGTGAGCGGCCATCTTACTTCCCAAACCATAAATCCCAAACCATAAATTAAAAATGTCTTCCGTTCTCATCCAAAACGGCCGTGTGATTGATCCTTCGCAGCAGATGGATCGGGTGACCAACCTTTTGATCGTCGACGGGCGGATCGCCGCCTACGATGCGTCGCCCGACGGGCAGGACCAAGTGATCGACGCCGCCGGCAAGATCGTCGCGCCGGGGCTGATCGACATCCACGTTCACCTCCGCGAGCCGGGACGCGAAGAAGACGAAACCATCGAGACGGGCACTGCCGCCGCCCTGGCCGGTGGGTTTACGTCGATCGCCTGCATCCCCAACACCGAGCCGCCGATCGACAGCCAAGCGTCCGTCGAGTTCGTCCAGGGCCAGGCCGCCCGGGCGGGCAATTGCAACGTGTTTGTGATCGCCAGCGTGAGCAAGAATCGCGAAGGCAAGGAACTCTCGGAGATTGGCCAGTTGGTCAAGGCCGGCGCGGTTGCCTTCACCGACGACGGCGCACCGATCTACGACGCCGAACTGATGCGCCGGGCGTTCGAGTATTGCCTGATGTTCGATACGCCCGTGCTGAATCACTCGGAAATCCGCGAGCTGACGCAACACGGCGTCATGCACGAAGGGCTTACGTCGCTGCTGCTGGGGTTGGCCGGGATGCCGGCGGCGGCCGAAGACGTGATGGCCAGCCGCGACATCGCCCTGGCCGAGGCCACCGGCGGACGCTTCCACTTGATGCACGTTTCCACCGCGGGCAGTGTCGACGCCGTGCGTCGCGCGAAACGCCGCGGAGTGCGCGTGACCACCGAAGTCTGTCCTCACCATTTCACGCTTACCGACGAATGCTTGCGCAGCTTCGACTCGAACTTCAAGATGAGCCCACCGTTGCGGGGCAAGGAGCACGTCGAAGCGTGCATCGAAGGCTTGGTCGATGGCACGATCGATTGCATCGTGACCGATCATGCGCCGCACGCTAAAGAGAAGAAGATGCAGGAGTTGGATCGGGCACCGTTTGGGATCGTCGGCCTGGAGACGGCCTTGGGGCTGGTCGTAACGCGACTGATCGAGCCCGGGCACCTCGACTGGCCAGCCGCGCTGAAGAAGATGACTGTCAATCCGGCCCGGATTCTGGGGGTCGACAAAGGAACGCTCCAGGTTGGTGCCGACGCCGATGTAACGATCATCGACCCGGAGGTCCGCTGGACCGTCGACGCGGCCGACTTCCGCTCGAAAAGCGCCAACTCGCCCTTCATCGGCTGGGAACTGACGGGCCGAGCGGTGACGACAATCGTCGGCGGCGAAGTGAGGCTCGTGCGATAGGCGGGAAGTAAAGGACGCATGATGAATTATTCTCTCGTTCCCAAGCTCCGGCTTGGGAACGCACTTCCTTAGAAACTCTGCTTCGACTTTCCCAGAAGATGAGGCGAATAGTACGGGTTGTTGGCAGGATTACAGGATCGATCAGATCAACGAGACGGCATGTCGCGCTCGATCCGGTGCCGCGCTGTCTATCGCCACAAAAAACACGAAAAGAATAGGCGGTTGAACGTTTGGATGACGAGCAAAAAGTCGTCTGCAGGCAAAAGCGTCTTTTCGCGATTTTTTGTGTTTTTCGTGGCCATCCTTTCTCGCGATCCGTTGCGGCGGCCCGGGAGCGTCATTCATCCTTCTTACGGCTATGTCTCTGCTCATCGACGGCTACAATCTGCTCTACGCGATCGGGCTGATGCCGCGTGGTTTGGGGCCGGACAGTCTTGAGCGTGCTCGATTGGCCCTGCTGAATTTCCTTGCCGAATCGCTTACGCCTGAGGAAATCGCCCGAACGACGGTGGTCTTCGACGCCCACGACCCGCCGCCAGGGCTGCCGCGCACGGTAAGGCACCGTGGGATTACCGTGCAATTCGCGTCGGCCTATGACGAGGCCGATACGCTGATCGAAGAACTCATCCGCCGCGACAGCAGTCCGCGACATCTGGTGGTGGTTTCCGGCGACCACCGGCTGCATCGGGCGGCGCGACATCGTCGGGCCAAGGCCGTCGACAGCGAAGCCTGGTATGAGTCGACGTTGCGCCGTCGGCGTCGCCGTCATCGGGCCGAGGCCGAAACGTCCAATCGTCCGCCCGTGCCGTTGCTGGAGGAGGATGTCGACTACTGGATTCGGCAGTTTGGCGGCCAGTCGCTTCTCGATGCGTTTGTCGCCCAGCAAGGGATTGAAAGCCAAAGTATCGAGGGGGTGGAGTTGCCGCCGGAAGCCGAGGATGATTCGCCTAATCGCGATCGTTCATCTCGCGAGGTAGATCCGAAAGAGGATCTAGGGCCCCAATCACCGGGGACTGCGGATAGGGTGGAAGACGCGGACGAAGGCACAGACAGCATCGGCCAGGGCGATGCAAGCGACGATCGGCAAGCGGCGGAAGCCGACGCGCTGGGCGTCGATCATCTTTTCCCGCCCGAGTACCTCGCCGAAATCCAAGACCTGCTCGATGGCAATCTGCGCAATGATGACTCGTGCGATGATGACGGTCTCGGCGATGAGGATAACAAAATCTGATACTGATTCCTGCCATGGTAAGAGTGAAAAATAGTGCGCAAGCCACGCTTGGGTAGCGTATTGTGGCCGTCTTCTTGCGATGTTGCTAGCTTTCGTAGGGCATGCGGCACCAATGGCATTAGCTTACGTAATGTTAAGTATTAGCGAATAGTGTTTTACTTAATGTGGCAATGTTCGCTAGAATGGCGGCTTGTGGGCTCGTGTAACGGGGTCTTCCGGGCGAGCCCGAGGAGGGAGATGGGCGGACGCTGTCCCATGCCCCGGTTCGTAATATTCTGGACCACGGCGGTGTGAGTGGCCCCTCTGTTTCTCATGTCAATTTCTACTTACCTCAGGACCGTGCCAAGGAGATCTGATGGTAAACCTACAACGACCTAACGGAACCGATGCCACGCTTTCGCACAACCGCTCGCGAAACGTGGTGCCGCAGTCCGGGCTTTGCTCGCGGTGCGTCGACGGTTGCACCGGCAACTGCGAGGTGTTTCGCGCAACCTTCCGCGGACGGGAACTCATCTATCCCGGGCCGTTCGGCGACGTCACCGCCGGCGGCGACAAAGACTACCCGGTCGACTACTCGCACCTGAACATCCAGGGCTACGCCTTGGGTGGCAACGGCTTGCCCGAGGGCGTGGCCGCCAACCCCGACACGTGCATCTTCCCGGCCGTCGACGTTTCGACCGAATACGGTTGGGACAAAAAGGTGAAAATGGCGGCGCCCGTCTTCACCGGCGCGCTGGGTTCCACCGAGATCGCCCGGAAGAACTGGGAACACTTCGCCATGGGGGCGGCCATCGGCGGTGTAACGCTGGTCTGCGGCGAAAACGTCTGCGGTATCGACCCTGCGCTCGAGCTTAACGGCGACGGCAAAGTGAAGCTCGCTCCGGATATGGACCGGCGGATCGACCTCTACCGGCGTTATCACCAAGGGTTGGGTGAAATCCTCGTGCAGATGAACGTCGAAGACACCCGACTCGGCGTGGCCGAATACGTCATCGAGAAGCATGGCCTGGACACCATCGAACTGAAGTGGGGCCAGGGCGCCAAGTGCATCGGCGGCGAAATCAAGGTCGATAGCCTCGATCGGGCGTTGGAACTCCAGAAGCGTGGCTACGTGGTCACGCCCGACCCGTCGAATCCGCTCAATCAGGCAGCCTTCAAGAGCGGGGCGATCAAGGAGTTCGAGCGTCACAGCCGGCTGGGCTTCATCGACGAAGAGAGCTTCCTGGCCGAGTGCGCGCGGCTTCGGGCGTTGGGTTTCAAGCGGATCACGCTGAAGACCGGGGCCTATGGGCTGCGCGAGTTGGCCATGGCGCTGAAGTGGTCGAGCAAGGCCAAGATCGACCTGCTGACGATCGACGGTGCCCCCGGTGGCACGGGCATGAGCCCTTGGCGGATGATGGAAGAATGGGGCGTGCCGGCCATTTATCTGCATTCGGCCGCAGTGGAATTTGCCGACAAGCTGGTGGCCAAGGGCGAGCGTGTGCCCGATTTGGCCTTTGCCGGCGGTTTCAGTGCCGAGGACCACATCTTCAAGGCGATCGCCCTGGGTGCTCCTTACGTGAAGGCCATTTGCATGGGCCGAGCGTTGATGATCCCGGGCATGGTCGGCAAGAATTGCGAGAACTGGCTGGCCAACGGCGGGTTGCCCAAGACAGTGGCCCCCTACGGTGCCAAGCCCGAAGAAATCTTTGTGTGCTGGGAGCAAGTGGCCGACATCGTAGGCCGCGACGAGATGAAGAACGTTCCGCTGGGGGCGTTGGGAATCTTCTCCTATGTGAACAAGCTCTCGGTCGGCCTGCAGCAGTTGATGGCCGGTGCCCGATGCTTCAACGTGTCGGCGATTACCCGCAAGGAGATTTTCAGCCTGACTCGCGAGTGTGCCGACGTGACGAACATCCCGTACGTGATGGATGCGTATCGCGCCGAGGCGGAAGCGATTTTGGACGGGTAGACTACTGCTTCGTCAATCTGAATATTGGGGTTTGGGTGCCATGCCCACGCTTGCGTGGGCATGCTCCTTCCCTCGAACATCAGGATTACCTGTCGCATGCCGATGGCATTGTGTAGCATAGCCAAAGCCCCACAGGGGCGACAGAGGCAACGCTCCTGTCGCCCCTGTGGGGCTCGATGTTTTCGCGGGCCGCGTTGTCCAGGTCTGGCTTGTTACCGGACGTCCCGTCGGGACTCAAGAAACGCGATTCTTCCGCCGCCTGCCGTAGAAGGCGAAACCCAGCAGACCAAGGGCTGTCAGGACGAAGGTCGAGGGCTCGGGTACGACGGCGCCTTCGATGGTGATGTCGTCCCATTCCAGGCTGTTGCCAGAACTCAGGGTGGCAACTGCGAATAGGAAGGTGACTTCCGACGTCACGTTCTGTAGTTCCGTGTACGTACTCAAGTCCACGGTGATTGGGGTCCAGGTTGTCCGCACCGTCGCAACGGCGCCCGAGGAGAGGTCGGCGGTGCCCGTGGCACTGGAGCGAACGCCGTAGTTGCGAGGGAGGCTCGAGTCTCCACCTCGGGCAACGTTGAAACTCAAGCTGGTCAGGTCGAGCGTGGTGCCGCTGTCGGGGGTTAGCGTGAAGTAGAAGTAATTGTCGGTAGAAAATGCAGTGGCGATGGTCTGCGAAGCACCGGTGCCCGGGTTGGTGTGCAGTACGGGATCGCTGCCGTAGCCATCCCCTGCGTTCGGGAGTAATGCCGACAAGGAGCCGCCGTTGGCAATGTCGCCGCCCGTGACCCCGGCGATTTCCGTCGTAGGGCCAGCTTGCCCAAAACTGTACTGGAGGATCGTCTCGGCCTTGGCCCAGCCGCCGAAAACCAAGAGAGCGATCAGGGCCAGTGCTGCGACGGAGAAGCTCTTGCTAAGTACTTTCATCGTAATACCTTACTGGGCAGAGGGGCCTGCGTTTATGAATTCCAGCGTAAGGTAATACGATGTCGCGCCGCGGTTTGGACAAAAAAGTCGTCAAACGGCCGATTTTGCGGTTCGTGGGCGGAACGCCAGTAGCAGAAACGTGAGCACGAACACCGCCAGGGCGGCGACGCGATCCCAGCGAAATCGCGGGGGGTATCGGTCTTCGAGATCGGCCGGGTCGAGCGATTCGCCACCGTCGCGGGTCAGCAGGGCCTTGAGGTCGTCTTGGGTAATCTGCTGGGGGAGGAAATGAACCGAGCCGTCGGCGAACAAGGCGTGGGCGCCTGGCTGCTTGTCGTAGAAGACCTTTGGCTCCAGGGCGTGGTACGAGGAGATGCCGGGCTTCGACCCGGGATTAATTCCCTTGAGAGCATCTTTTTGTGTGAGGTCGCGTGGCTCTTCCCAGGGGATTTTCGAGTCGGCAATCTCCACGAGCAGGATGGTCTTGCTAACACCGTCTTTGAAATCTTTAAGTCGCGTGCAGGCTGTGCCCGGCCACGCCGTGTTGGGGCCTGCGACTGCGACGTAGCTCGTCTCCTCTGCGTTCCAAGAGGAACCATCACTTGGGCACAAAAAAACCAGCAGCTGTGTCGCCCTACACAGAGCTTGATTCTTCAACCCGTTCCAGGGTGCAGCGAAATCGTACTGGTCGTAGACTGCCTGTCCCTCCAGATACGGAAGTAACAGTGTGCGCCAACTGTGCATCGGCTGGCCGTTTGCGTCGACAATCTGTGCCGGTGGAAAGCAGTGATGATCCTTGTGGTACAAGAGCAGAGCGATGCCGAACTGCTTGAGGTTGTTCCTGCATTGCATACGGCGAGCGGCTTCGCGGGCAGCTTCGAAGGAGGGCAATATGAGCAGACCCGCACAGCCAATCAGCGTGATGGCAATAAGGAGGCGGACAATCGCATCTCGCCTAGAAACCGCCGTGCGGACGTAGGCGATCATGACCAACAGGAAGGCCGCAGCAATGATCCCCAGCCCTGCCCCATACAGCGCCATCGATGACCAGACGAAGACGAACGTCAACAGCAGGGTTTGCAGGGTGAATCGCATCGTGGGTGCGTTTCTCGGTTAGGGGCAGCTACTCCTCCAAAAAAACAAACCTTTGCGGTTCGTAACGCGAAAGAATTAGATCTCGCAAAGGCGCCAAGACGCAAAGAAACGGGAGATTACTCAAACTGAAAATGATTCCGACCTATTGGAGCCGCAGATGGACGCAAATGAACGCAGATAGCAAAGCGCTCGTATCGAACGGACTATCTGGCGTGAGAGGCTTTGGGAAAATAGCGTCTTCACGGCGTGATCTACCAGATAATCCACGTTTCCAAGTCGTTTTCGTCATCGGCGTGTATCTGTGTTCATCTGCGGCTTCCTTCTGTTTTCAGTTTGAGGAGATTATTCTTTGCGTCTTGGCGTCCTTTGCGAGATTTTCATCGACAATTATTGAGATTATCCTCGAAGACGGGTGGGTGGTTCTCCCGCGGACGGCACGCATTTCCCGCCTTACAACATTTCCGTTCACGACATCTCCAACGCCTTGTCCGAGATATCCTTCCGGCACCAGGCGCCGTCCCAGCGGATGCATTTCACGGCCGTGTAGGCGTTGAGCTTTGCCTGTGAGATGGTGTTGCCCAGGGCCGTGACGTTCAACACCCGGCCGCCGGCGTTGACGATCTGGTTGTCTTTCATGGCCGTGCCGGCGTGGAACACTTTCACGTCGGGCAGTGCCGCAGCAGCGTCCAGGCCGCGGATCGGGTGGCCCTTGGTGTAGCGGCCCGGGTAGCCTTCGCTGGCCATTACCACACAAACCGCCGGGCGCGGGTCCCACTCGAGCGAATCGAGTTCGTCGAGCCGGCCGTCGACCGTGGCTTCCAGCACGTCGAGCAGATCGGTCTTCAGACGCATCAAAAGCGGCTGGCACTCGGGGTCGCCGAAGCGGACGTTATATTCCAGCACCTTGATGCCCTGTCGGGTGACCATTAGCCCGGCGTAAAGCACGCCGCGGAAAGGTCGCCGCGAACGTTTCATGGCGTGGACGGTGGGCACGAGCACGTGTTCTTCAATCCAGCCGAGCATGGCTTCGTCGACCAGCGGGGCCGGACAATAGGCGCCCATGCCGCCCGTGTTGGGGCCGGTGTCGCCATCGTAGGCCGGCTTGTGGTCTTGGGCCGGTTGCATGGTGACGATCGTCTGTCCGTCGGTAATGGCCAACACGCTGGCTTCCTGACCGACGAGCCGTTCTTCGATCACCATCTGATGGCCGGCCTCGCCAAACGCCCGTTGGCGAGCGATCTGGTCGACGGCCGCCAGGGCTTCCTCCCGATTTTTACAGACGATGACCCCTTTGCCCGCGGCCAGGCCGTCGGCCTTGACGACCACGGGCACGTCGTCGCGATTTTCCAGGTAGGCCTGGGCGCTGTCGGCGTGGCGGAAGACCTGGTAGTCGGCCGAAGGGACGTCGGCACTGCGGAGCAGGTCTTTGCAGAAGACCTTGCTGGCTTCCAGTTCGGCGGCCGCTTTGCTGGGGCCAAACACGCGGAGGTCTTCGGCCTGCATGGCGTCGACAATGCCGGCGGCCAGGGGGGCCTCGGGGCCGACGACCGTAAGCCCCACGTCGTTCTGCTTGGCGAACTTGATCAACTTGGCGAAATCGGTCGTGGCGATGTCCACATTCTCGGCGTCTTGGGCCGTGCCGGCGTTGCCGGGCGCCACAAAGACACGGTCCGCCCGGGGACTTTGAGCGATCTTCCAAGCCAGGGCGTGTTCCCGCCCCCCGTTGCCAATAATCAATACGTTCATGCCAGAAAAACCCTTTCCGCAACGCCACCTCGGGTGAGAAAACAACATGGGACCATGCGATTGTAGTGGGGTGGCGGAGAGGTTGAAAGGGGGCAGAGAGCGAGGTGGATTTATGATTTGGGATTTCTGATTTTGAGCCAGGGATGGCCGCTTGCGGCTTCGCCCCTTCCGCTTTCAGCTTTCCGCTCTCTCGAAAAATTTGCATTGCCCCGGCGCATCGGCTACAATCCGGCACAGGCGATGGGGTGATCCACGGTGATCTCCATTGCCGAGACAATTCGAACGCTTGCCGGCATCCGTAGCGGCACTGCCGGCACCTGGAAGCGCTCCGTATGGGCCAAACATCCGAAATACCGGATGGGTCCCGTTCGGGGTGTTTTTTTATGCCTGTACGGAAACGACCCCAGGGCGGCAGGGCCGCCAACCAAACGGTGCTACCGCACCCAGTCGGGAAACCGCTCCCGTTGGTCGCTGATCTTTGTCAAAAACTTAACGATTTTTGAGGTTAGTAGTACAGAGGAGAGTCCCAGCGGAGCCCCAGCCGACGAACGTCTCTCACGCCAGAACAACCTTCCCCTGTATCCTTCCTTTTTTGTACCAGGAGCGAATGCCATGAAACGGTCGCGTCGGCGTTTCCTTAAAACCATGGCGGCGGCCGCCGCCTCGCCGTGGGTGGTGCCTGGCTCGGTGTTCGGCAGCAACCCGCCCAGCGAACGCGTAACGGTCGGAGTGATCGGCTGCGGCAATCAGACGCGAGTCGATGTGCCGAGTATGCTCCGGCTCGACGACGTGCAAATCACGGCCGTCTGCGACGTCAACCGCGGGAGCCACGACTACCGCACGCCCGAGCATTACCTGGGTCGTGAACCGGTGCAGAAGAAGGTCAACGACTTCTACGCCAAGAAGTTCGCCAAGGGGCAGTACCGCGGTTGCGACGCGTATGCCGATTTCCGCCAGTTGCTCGCACGCGACGACATCGACGCCGTGATGCTGGTTGTGCCCGACCACTGGCACGCACTGATGACCTGCCTGGCTGCCAAGGCCAAGAAGGATATCTACTGCCAGAAGCCGCTATCGCTGACCGTGCACGACGGCCAACAGATGGTCAAAGCCGTGCGGAAATATAACGTCGTGTTGCAGACCGGCAGCCAGTATCGCAGCGATGCCACGGTGCGCCACGTGGCCGAATTGGTTCGCAACGGACGCATCGGCCAGGTCAAACGGGCGATGGCCGTGGTCAACTCTAACGGGTCCGGGCCGGGAGTCGACTGGAAACCGATGCCGGTGCCCGAGGGGTTCGACTACGACATGTGGCTCGGACCCGCGCCAGCGGCGCCGTATCACGTAGATCGTTGTCTTTACCGGTTCCGCTACATTCTCGATTACTCGGGCGGACAGGTTACCAATACGGGGCACCACGCCAACGACATCGTGCAGTTCGTGCTGGGCAAAGACGGTACCGGCCCGGTCGAGTTCGAAGATTTAGGGTCCGAGTGGCCCGTCCCGGGCAATCTTTGGGACACGGCCACGAAGACCGCCTTCCGCGCGCTGCACGCCGACGGCATCGAGCTGATCTGCCGCACGCAGGAGCCCGGCTTCGGTGCACGGTTCGAAGGAACCGACGGTTGGATCGAGTATCGTTACCGCAAGATTTTGTGCGAGCCGGAGTCGCTGAAGGACTCGGTCATCGGGCCCGACGAAATCCATTTGCCGGTCAGCGACAACCATTACCGCAACTTCATCGATGCCGTGAAGGCACGGCGCGATCCGATCGAACCGGTCGAGGTGGGCCATCGCACGGTGTCGATTTGCCACCTCGGCAACATCGCCATGCGGTTGAAGCGGAAGTTTCGTTGGGACCCGGTGAAAGAAGAGGTGATTGGCGATGACGAAGCGGCTGCCATGCTCCGCCGCCCGTACCGTGGGCCGTGGAGTATCGAAACCGTGTGAATGGCGAACGATAGCTCAGGAAACTTACCAACTCGGTCCCAAGCTCCGGCTTGGGACCGCATGTCCGCGAAGCTCTGCTTCGCTGACGTCGCGAGTGGAGGTCGCGTTGTCGAGTCCGCGAAGCGGAGCTTCGCTGAAGTGGGTTCCCAAGCTGGAGCTTGGGAACCAGTTAACCAGTCAAAGTTTGAGCTTGGGAACCAGTTAACAATGGCTTGGGTGCCACTGGCTGCTTGCCAGCCAGTGCCGAACACGGGCATACAAGCTGCCCGTGGCACCCGTCTCATTTCCTCCTTCCTCACCCCACGCCTATTCCAGTAGCGGAGTCAAACGATGAACAAACCAACAATCCGTCGACGTGAGTTTCTCGGGCATGCCAAGACGACCACCCTCGGGCTGGCAGCCGGAGTTACCTTGCTGCGCGATGCGAAGTCGGTCAGCGGGGCCCCGGCCAACGACCGCGTGATCCTGGCGGCCGTGGGCATGGGCGGTCGTGGCGGCTATCTCTCGCTGCATCCCGAGTGGGGATTCCTCGCACGGGGCGATTGCGAATACGCCTACTTGTGCGACGTGGACCTGAAGAAGGCCGGCGGTCGGGCGAAGGAGTTTCCCGCCAAACAAGGCGGCCGCGAACCCAAGGTAGTGCAGGATTTTCGCCAAGCGCTGGACGACTCGTCGGTCGACGCCATCATCTCGGCCACGCCCGACCACTGGCACGCGCTGTCGACCGTTTGGGCCTGCCAGGCGGGCAAAGATGTCTACGTCGAAAAGCCGGCCAGCCACAGTTGTTGGGAAGGCCAGAAAATGGTCGAGGCCGCACGGAAGTACAAGCGGATCGTCCAGATCGGTACCCAGAATCGCAGTGCGCCGTACAACTTCGCGGCGAAGAAGTTTATCGAGGAGGGTAAGCTGGGCGACATCCACATGTGCCGGATCTACAACCAGAAGATGTGGCCCAACCGCGAGATGACGCCCGACAGCGACACGCCCGAGGGCCTCGATTGGGACATGTGGACCGGCCCCGCGCCCGAGCACAAGTACAACCAGACGCTGCATCGCGGTTGGCATCACTTCTGGCGTTTCTCAGGCGGGGACATTGCTAACGACGCGGCCCACCAGATCGACTTGGCTCGTTGGCTTTGCGGTGTGGACTATCCGCAAACGGTCTACTCGACCGGCGGCCGCTACGCCAGCGAAGGCGCATTCGAAACGCCCGACACGCAGATGGCCGTCTACCAGTTCCCCAAGTTGGTGATGAGCTTCGAACTGACGCTCTACACGCCCTACATTCTGAAGACCGATCCGGTGGTGCGCGAGACCGACATGTTCCCTTACTGGCAGCAGAACGCCACGCGGATCGAACTGTTTGGGACCAAGGGCCTGATGATCGTCGGTCGCCACGGCGGCGGCTGGGAGGTTTACGTGCGTCCGAAGAGCCGCAAGCCGGTCGTGTCGGCCTCGGCCTATGGGCGGTTTCCCGATCCGCCGCACAAAGAGAATTTTATCCACTGCATTCGCACGCGGGAATTGCCCAACGCCGATGTGGAAAAGGGCCATCGCAGCGCCCTGCTGACCCACTATGCGAACATCAGCTACCGGCTGGGTGGCGAAAAGCTCGCGATCGACCCGACGACGGAGCACATTGTGGACAACACCGAGGCGATGAAACTCTTCAAGCGGCAATACCGAGCACCGTATGTGATCAACGACGAGGTTTAGCCTGGAGTTCTCGCAACCAAAAAACTACGGAGCCACGGAGGGCACGAGGCAGCAGGGCCGCCAACCAAACCGGTGCTACCGCACCCAGTCAGGAACCCGCTCCTGCTGGTCGCTAGAATTCTTGCTCAAAAAACAGACTTTTACAGGTTTGTGCCACTGTTTCAAATCTTTGTGAAAGAGTTCACAAAGATTTACGCGGCTAGTTGGTTAACTTGTTGTTGAGAAACATCTTGTGGCGCCAAGACGCCGCCTGGGACAGAAAAGGAAAAAACCACGAAGGTCACGAAGGACACGAAGGGAGCTAAGGAAAGAAAGATGGCAGTTCACCCAAAAACCTAACATTCTTTTCCTTCGTGACCTTCGTGGTTATCAATCGTCCTTTGCACTCGTTTTGGTTACGGCTACGCCGCGCTAGAATACGAAGTACGCGAAGAACGAGAGGCTTTTTCTTGGCGTCTTTGCGCCTTGACGAGATTATTCTTCGAAAACCAAGCAGACGCGGCAAAGGAAGGCCGGCGCGAAATGTCGGTTAGTCGATTTCCCGGCCGCAAGGTCTCCGTAGCCACCCCAGTTTGTGGGGCTGCGGGGGCTTTGTGGCCGGTTTTTCTTTACAGCCCGACGGACGTGTGGAATACTGAAGGAAGCGCGCGGCAGAGCGTGGGCTTCGATGAAGGAACTAGAGGGAGTCTGCGCCCGAGAAAGAGTATCTCGCCACGAAGCTAAGAGAAAGAAAGGTTCTCTTGTCCTTGGCGCCTTGGCGAGATTCTATTCGGCTGCTACTTCGTGTCCTTCGTGATCTTCGTGGTTTTTTGTAATGTAAGCAGTGGAAAATGGCTTGCAGTACAGAATGCGTGAAAAGAAAGAATCTCGCCAAGGCGTCAAGACGTAAAGAGATTAAGGAAAGCGAGTTTCCTTCCTCGATAGCCGTTGGCCGATATAGATCTGCGTGGTTCAGTGTCCTCCGTGTCTCCGTGGTTAGTTTTTGGACGCGAAATCAAAGTGATTCTCTGGCATCCGGCGAGAGCAATTCCGTTAAACGTTTGGGCCTGACCATTGACCATGTTGCGCGAGTCAGAATCGATAGTCCTATCGGCCAATAGCTGCAGCGAGGCCGAACCGCCGCGACGTGGTTTTTTGCGGACCGTGTTCGGCTCGCTGCTGGGGTGGGCGGTTGCCGTGTTAGGGGCCGTCGCCGGGTTGTGGAGTTTCGCCGCGGCGCGCTTTATGGTGCCTAACGTCATCAACGAACCGGCCCTGCGATTCAAGGTAGGACGGCTTGCCGATTATCCGACCGGCTACGTCGAAACGCGATATAAGGAGGAGTACGGTGTTTGGGTGGTCAGCGGCGTTTATTGCGGTCGCCGAGAGATTTTCGCCCTGAGCACGCGCTGTACCCATCTGGGCTGTATCACCGTGTGGCAGGCGTCCGAAGAAGTATTTAAGTGTCCTTGCCACGGTAGTGGATTTCTCAAAGATGGTGTCAATTTCGAGGGCCCCGCCCCCCGCCCGTTGGAACGCTACGCCATTCGCGTTGCCGAAGACGGCCAGTTGGAGATCGACCGCAGCCGCGTCTTTCGGCAAGAACTGGGGCAGTGGAGCGATCCGGACTGCTTTGTAGAAAGCTGAGGCAAAAGCGGAAAGCAGAGAGCGGAAAGCTGAAGATGGGCGAAGCCGCAAGCGGCACTATTGGGGCCTGCATTGTTTGCGGAACGAGGGCGACCAACGCGAGCCCGGTTCGCGGGGACAAAACGCGACGAAATGTTCCACAATTAACCTCGGAATCAATAAATCCCAAATCATAAATCCTAAATCATAAACCCTCCTTCCTTCATGTCTCTCGGCGACCGCCTTCGCAATTCGCAGCTCTTTCGGAGCATCGTTCGGCATCCGGCGCCTACCCAGGAGCGTCGCAGTCGGGTGTTGGTCGTGCTGAGCAACTTCGTGTTGCACCTGCATCCCGTGTCGATCAAAACCCACGGCGTTCGGCTGAGCTTCACTTGGTGCATGGGCGGGATCACCAGCTTCCTCTTCCTGGTCGAGACGATCACCGGCGTACTGCTGATGTTTTACTACCGGCCCACCATCGAATGGGCTTACCACGACATGCTCGACTTGCGCGACGTGGTTTCGCTGGGCATCCTTCGCGAAGTACATCGCTGGGGTGCCCATGCCATGGTCATCACAACCATGTTGCACATGTTGCGCGTATTCCTTACGGGCAGTTACAAGCCGCCTCGGGAGTTCAATTGGGTAGTCGGCGTCTGGCTGCTGGTGCTCACGTTGTTGCTGTCGTTCACTGGTTATCTGTTGCCGTGGGACCAACTGTCGCTGTGGGCGGTGACCGTTGGGTCGAACATGGCGGCCGCCGCGCCGGTGGTTGGCCACCAGGGGCCAATGCACGAGGTGGTTACCATCGGCGGTGCCGAGGCCATCACCAGCGGCAGCGACATACGTTACGTGCTGCTCGGTGCCCGATCGGTGAGCGAAGAAACGCTCAATCGGTTTTACGTACTACATTGCGTGGCAATCCCCCTATTGGCCGCCTTCCTGATGGCGATCCACTTTTGGCGCATCCGCAAAGACGGCGGCATCAGTGGACCGCTTTGACAAAGCGGAAAGCTGAAAGCGGAAAGCGGAACGTGGCGTGGAGGGCTGGTCGCTTCAGCGGCCAGCAGCTTATGGGTTGCGAAGCCGGAACTTGGGAACGAGTTGTACGGCTTAAATCATCAATCCCAAATCCCAAATCATAAATCCAAACCGTGTTTTCCCCCGAATTCATCGCTGATATTGCTCCACGGCTGGGATGGTTCTTCCTGGTCGTTTGCGCGATGAATGTCGTGGCCGGGGGATATGCGTGGCGGCGGTTGCGGCGGCCGGGATGGGCCGTTTTGTGGTGGATTGTTGCAGCGGGGTTTGGGGGGCTGGCTGTGGCGGCCTTTCGTGGCACGCCCTTGCTGTTGCCCGAGCGAGTGAAGGACGCGATCGACTGGCTATTCGGCCCGGTTACCGTCACGTTGGGCTGCTACACGGTGCTGGTGGTGCTTTACGTTGGCCGGCGATTCTTCGTTCGCCCGGCGGTGGCGTTGGGGCTGTTAAACGCGGCGCTCTTGGCGTTTGGTCTGGCGCTGACCGATTCGGACTTCGCCCGGGTTGTTACCGCGCCCGACAATCTGGCCGTGGTCGGCATGGTTTTTTTGCTGGCCTTTTTCGTTTGGCTGGCGGCCGCGCAGGCGGTGCGAAACGATCGTCGAGCGGCGTGTGGCACACCACCGGTGGAGAAGAAATACGACCAAAAGGTTTTCGTCTGGCCCGATTTAGTCTACGTCGAGTTGATCGCCTTGGTGCTGGTAACCGTGGGTCTGATCGTTTGGTCGATGGCCGTGTCGGCGCCGCTGGAGCAGCCGGCCAACCCGGTGGTTACGCCCAACCCGTCGAAAGCGCCTTGGTACTTCGTCGGGCTGCAAGAGTTGCTCGTGTTTTCCGACGCCTGGAACGTGGGCGTGGTCGTGCCGTGTTTGATTATCGTGGGGCTGATGGCCATTCCCTATCTCGACCCCAACCCGCAGGGCAACGGCTACTACACGATCGACCAACGCCCGTTCGCCTACACGACTTTCATGTTTGGTTTTCTAGGGCTGTGGGTGTTGCTGATCCTGGTGGGCACGTTGATGCGAGGGCCGAACTGGAATTTCTTCGGACCATTTGCCCCACGCGACCCCCATCTTCTGACGGCGCAACACAATGTAAAACTTTCCGAATATTTTTGGACGGTCTGGCTCGGTCGACCCTTGCCCCCAGTGCCCAATGCAGCGGTACCCAACGCCGCCGGTGCCATGGGTCGGCTGGCGGCCGTCGTCTGGCGCGAGTTGCCGGGCTTGGTGTTGCTGGGGCTGTACTTCGTTGTGTTGCCCATCGTGTTGGGCCGCACGGCGCTGCGCGGCTTGCGCCAGCAAATGGGTCGCGGCCGTTACTGGATTATGATCCTACTTTGGCTGTTCATGCTCACGCTACCGTTGAAAATGATCCTCCACTGGAGTTGGAATGTGAGTTACGTGGTGAGCATGCCGGAGTATTTGTTGAATTTGTGATGAAGCTAGGGACTAGGGACGAGAGACGAGGGGCGGGTAAGACGTGAAACGAAACCACTACACTCGCCTCTAATCTCTCGTCCCTCGCCCCTCAAAGACCTTGATACGCCATGCGTGCCACCGAAAAAACTTACTACAACCTGAAGCGACTGCACGTGGTCTTTTTGATCGCGGCCGTTGCGTTGTTGGGTGTTTCGGTGTGGATGGTGGTGACCGATGCGCGCCGGCCGTGGAAGCGTTATCAACGGACCTACCGCGAAGAGATTCTCCCCGAGTTGGCCGAGGCGAGGCAACAGCCGCTACCGGCGCCCGGCCGTTTGGCGGTCGAGCAGATTTGGTTGCCCGAGTTGACTCGCGACCTTCATTTTCGTCGCGTCGAACGATTCGACCGCTGTGTGACGTGCCATCAGGGGATCGACCGAACGTGGCCCGACGGTGCGGAAAAAACGGCTTTTCGCGGCGGCGAGTTGCCCGAGCCGTATTGTCCTCATCCCCGGCTGAGTCTTTACGTAGGCGAGCAAAGCCCCCACCCGATGAGCCGCTTCGGTTGCACGATTTGTCACGAAGGGCAGGGCAGTGCGACCGATTTTCGCTGGGCCTCGCACGCGCCGAACAGCGCCGGCCAGCGGCAGCAGTGGCGCACGGCGTACGGCTGGTCGCGCAATCCGCACTGGGACTTCCCGATGTTGCCCGAGCGGTTCGTCGAGAGCCGCTGTTTGCAGTGCCATCATGCGGTAACCGATTTGGAGCCGAGCGACCGTTTTCCGGAGCCGCCGGCGCCGAAGCTTCTAACCGGTTACGAGCAGATTCGCCTCAATGGTTGTTTTAGTTGCCACGAGATTCGGGGAACCGACCAAGAGGGGCGCAGCATTGGGCCCGATTTGCGGCTGGAACCGAACTATGCCGAGGCCGCGTTGAGCCTGGCGGCGAATCCCACGGTGCCGGCGGCCGTGCAGGACGTAGCGAAAAGTTTTGCCCAGCATCCCGACGATGCCGATGCACGGCGAGAGTTGGTCGCCCGATTTGTCGACGAACCGTTGCCCGAGTTGTCGACTTACGGCCAGCGGATGGTTGCCTTGTTGGCCAAGGACGACCTTCCGGGCACGATGCGCAAGGTGGGCAGCAGCCTGCGCGATTTAGGCCCCAGAGTTGCCGATGACTATCTGGTCGACTGGATCGCCAATCCCACGCGGTTTTTGCCCGGCACGCGGATGCCGCAGTTTTTCGGGCTGCACCGGCACCTCGACGAGGAAACGAAAAAGCGAACCGCGCGATTCGAGGCGGTCGAGATTCACGCGGTGGTGGAATATTTGCGTGCGGTGGCCGAACCGATCGAGCCGGTGGCCGTGCCCGAGGCGGTAACCGAACCGCCTTCGGCCGAGCGAGGGCGGAAGCTTTTCGCTACCCAGGGTTGTTTGGCGTGCCACGCGCATGCCGCGTTTCCCGACAGCCAGGGTATCCAGGGACCCGATCTGACACGGCTGGCGGCCAAGTTTACCGATCCGGCAGGACGACGCTGGCTGGTCAGTTGGATTCGCGATCCCCATCGCCACTCGCCGCGCACTATGCAACCGAATGTGCAACTTACCCCCGAGCCGCTGCCCACGGCCAAAGACCGATTCACCGATCCGGCGGCCGACATCGCGGCGTTTCTGATCGACGAGGCCGGGCTATATCAGTTCGCGCCGGTGCGGTCGGTCAGCGAAGCAGATCTCGACACGCTGGCGGCCGAGTACTTGGGCAAGTCGTATCCGGGCGAGCAGGTCGAAGCCATTTTGCGCGACGGGCTGGCCGACGACATGGCCGCCGATGCTGCCGCCGACGTGTTGGAATTGCGCGGCAAGCCGTCGCTCGGCAAAAAGCTTCGCTACGTTGGCCGCTGTACGATTCGCAAACGAGGCTGCTACGGGTGCCACGATATTCCCGGTTTCGAAGAGGCCCCGCTGATCGGCCCGGCGCTGACCGATTGGGGACGCAAGAGCGAAACGCTGTTGGCATTCGAGCAAGTGCATCGCTTCATGCAGCAGCAATCCCAAGCGGCTGAAGCCCCGGCGAAAGAAGCTTCGCCGAATGACGACTCGCCCGAGGATCGAGCGTTTTTCCGGCAGGCGATCGAGCAGCAACGTCGCGAGGGTTTCCTTTGGCAAAAACTTCGCGGTCCGCGGAGTTTCGATTTTGAAAAGGCGCGAAGCAAGCCGTTTAACAGCCAACTGCTGATGGGCCGTTTCGGCATGGATGCGCCGCAGCGCGAGGCCGTGATGACTTTTGTGCTGGGGTTGATCGGCGAGCGACCGGCGGAACCCTACGTCTACAGCCCGGGCAGGCGGCAACAGGCCATCGTCGACGGTCGCCAGGTGTTGGCCAAGTACGCTTGTGCCCAGTGCCACACGCTGGGAATGCAGGATTGGCAATTCCATTTCGACCCGGCGGAATTCGAAGACCCAGCGCCGTTGGACGATTTCGCGTTCATGCGACCGCGTTTTTCGCCCGAGCAACTTGCCGCTTCGCAGCAAACCGATAGCCAGGGGTTCGGCAGTGCGGAAGTCATCGGCAGGCCGCAGACGGGCGAGCAGGGCGAACTGCTCGTGGTCGACGACGACGAGGACGACGCCGGCAACGAGCGTTTGCTCTACAGTTTCACGCTGTGGCAGCCGGCGGCGATCAACGGCCAGGTTTGGCCGGCTGGCGGGGTCGACGTGCTTGTGTGGAGTGATCGGCTGTTCGCACAGCGCGAACCCAACGGTGGGGCGTTCGCACGATGGCTGCATCCGTTTGTGTTGCGAGATGCTCGGGCCTCGGGCACAACTCCGCCGGGCCAGGAGGCGTGGGGTTGGGGGCCGCCACCACTGGTCGGCGAAGGGGCCAAGGTCGAGCCGGCCTGGTTGCACGCTTACCTGTTGGCTCCCACACGCATCCGCCCGGCCGCCGTGTTGAACATGCCGCGCTACAACGTGTCGTCCGACGAGGCGGCCAAACTGGTCGACTACTTCGCGGCCGTCGCCGGCGCGTCGTTCCCCTACGCCGATCGATCGCGGCAGCAGGCCGAACGTTTAGCACTGCTCGACCAACAGCAGCCCGACCGGGTTCGCGATGCCCTGCGGACGGTGACCGACGCGAAAACCTACTGCGCGAAATGTCACCTGATTGGTGACTATACGCCGGGCATTTCCGTGGCTGGCAACTCAACGACGACCACGTTGGGGCCGCGGTTGGATCGTGTCGGGGGGCGATTGCGGGCGGAATATCTGCGGCGTTGGCTCGCCCGACCGCAGGCTTCGTTGCCCTACTCGGGCATGCCGGTCAACTTTCCGCCGGACGAGAAACCGCTTGATCCGAGCCTTTTCCCGGGCACGAGCCTGGAGCAACTCGACGCCGTGGCCGATTTGCTGTTAAACTATAGTTGGTACCTGAAAGAACGTGACGACCAGTAACGAACTAAAAAGCCGCGACCGGTGGTCGTGCGATCGGCCGTCGGCGCGACCACCGGTCGCGGCTTTGTATTGAGAGTGTTCTGTATGACTGACCTCACCCGACGCGAATTCGTTCGACGCACGGCGGCCGCTGCCGGTGCTTGTGCCGGGGCGTTTGCCATGCCGGCCATTCTCCGTGGCGCCGAGTCCGATGCGGAGTCGGGCGACTGGGGCGACCTGGTCGGCCGGTTCGTCTACGACGGCGTGGCGCCCGAGCGCAAAAAACTGGTGGTCGATAAAGACCTCGACTGCTGCGGCAAGTTCGACATCCGTGACGAGTCGTTGATGGTCGATCCCTCCGGTGGACTGATGAACGTGTACGTCTATGTGCGTACGCGGAAGGTCGACGTTTGCCCGGAACTGGAGAAGTCGATCCCCAAGCAGGTTCTACTGGACAACCGCGACTGCATCTTTATGCCCCATGGCATGTGGATCTGGTACGAGAAGCAGGAATTTTACATTGTGAATTCCGATCCGGTGGCGCAGAACGTGGCATTTTCGCCCTTGGGCGACGTTCCGGCCAATATCGTGTTGCCCGTGGGCGGGGACGCTACGCATCGGTTTCGTCGCAAGCAGAACGTGCCGGTGCCGATCCGGTGTAACTACCATCCTTGGGAGTTGGCCTTCGTGTTGCCGCGAGACAACCCTTACGTGGCCATCTCGCAGGCCGACGGGACGTTTCGTATCCCGAAGCTTCCCGTGGGCGAGCTGGAGTTTCAAGTCTGGCACGAGCGGACCGACTACCTGGAGACGTCGACTTGGCCGAAGGGGCGTTTCGAGATGGAAATCAAGCCGGGAGCAAACGACCTGGGAACGATACGGCTCGCGCCGGAATTGTTTGACGTCTAATTATCGAAGAAAGCGACTACTCAGCCATCTGAAGTAGAGGGATGTGAGTTTGAATATTCCCTGACTTCTTCGTGTAAGAAGGAAAAATGGAAAACGGGGAAGAGGGAAAAATACTTGTGGCAGCTTCTTTTCCCTTTTCCCTTTTTCCTCATTGCACCCTTACTTCCTTCATGCCTTTCATGCACTTCATGGTTGCCTCTTCGTTTCCGTTTGGCCGCTGGGTTTGGGCCGGTTTTCTGCTGCTGGCCGCCGGTTGTGCGTATCAGCCGCCGCAGTTCGTGTTGAATACCGAAGGACGCGATCCGGCCGAGATCAGCCCTACGCAGTGCGAGGCGATCGAGGGCACGCTTGAAGAGCTTTTCGGCACGCCGGACGAACCGAAGGTTCCGCCTGGCGTTGATCTGAACCTTTCGCTGCTGAAGCAAGCGGCCGGGCCGGTCTATAGTGACGTCGAAGGCCGGCAGTTTGGCCTCTATCGCCAACACTGCGTTACCTGCCACGGAGTCTCGGGCGACGGCGCAGGACCCACCGCCGCGCTGCAAAACCCCTACCCTCGCGATTTCCGCAAGGGTGTCTATAAGTACACGTCGACCGCCGGCGGGGCCAAGCCGGCGTGGGAAGACCTCGATCGGATTATCCGCCGCGGCATCGCGGGTACGGCCATGCCGTCGTTCGATCGATTGTCGGACGAAGAAATCGACGCCCTGGTCGAGTACGTCCAGTATCTGAGCCTTCGCGGCGAAACGGAACTCTACCTGTTGAGCCTCGTCGTCGACGAGGACGAATACCCGGTCGACGTGGACGAAGTAATGGAAGATGCCGTGTTGCCGACGGCCAACTACTGGGCCGAAGCTCAGCAGGCAGTCGTCGTTCCGCCGCCGCGACCGGCATACGCCACGCACGAGGAGAAAATGGCTTCGATTGGGCGCGGCCACGACTTGTACGTGAGCAAGCAGGCACAATGCGTTTTGTGCCATGGGCCGGAAGGACGTGGCGACGGCGAACAGGCCGACGAGTTGTACGACATCTGGAATCAGCCGAAGAAGGGAGCCACGCCGGAACAGACCAAACGCTTGGCACAATTTTTTACGTTGCCGATACAGCGGTTGCGTCCCCGGGATTTCACCGAGGGCATCTTCCGTGGTGGTTCACGGCCAGAAGACATCTACTGGCGGGCCTACTGCGGCATCAAGGGTACGCCCATGCCGGCCGGCGGCCCGGCGCCCGGCAGCAGCGGCGTACTCGAACCGGAGGAAATCTGGGACGTGGTCAATTACGTCTTTTCCCGGGCGCGGTCGGCCCGGCGCTAAGGCCGGCCCCACGGGCGACTCGCTCCAGTGGCAACCCGCAGTGGCGATGCCTCTGGGAGGGGGGGCGGATGCTTTATGCTGGCCTATTCCGCAAAAACTGTTGAAATAAACGAATCTGCTGTTAAAGTAAAGATGCGAAGGTAGATAGTCTCAATGCGGTTTCGAAACCCGGCGAGGTGTTCGCCCGTCCGCGGAACGAACAACCTCGTCCTCGGGTTTGAAGCGGTTTCTGAGGAGCTGGGCGATGAACAAAAAATTCTCCGTGGTGGTGCTTGCGGCGGCGATCGCGTTGGTTTGCTGCGCGGTTCCTGCCGAAGCCAATCTATTGAGCAATCCTGGTTTCGAGAACGACAACGCCGGGGGCGACATCAGCGGCAGCGGTGACCTGGGAAAGATCGCCGATTGGAGCGTCTGGTATGCGGAGGCGACCACCGACGGCAACTACTACGACGCGAGCGACGATGCCAATTACGCCATTCGCTCAGGAAACCGCGCGGTTCGTCAATGGACTTCGACCGGTTGGGCGCTGTTTCAGGACGTGGCCATAACGCCCGGCCAGCAATACGAGGCTTCGGTCTTTGTGTACAGTGGCGATACGTCGGGCGGCGATGTTTTTCGTAATCGCAACGTCCAACTGAAGATGATCTTTTCGGAATCGTCCGATATCTGGGGCGACTATATTAGTGATGTCACGGTCGACGATTGGGTGCCGACCGTCGATCCCGACACCCAATGGGTGAAGTTGGCAGGCGTGGAGACGGCCCCTGCCGGAGCAGCGTACGTGCGCGTGGAAATGAATTTTTCTGCGAACGACTGGGGAGGGTCGATTTCGTATGACGACGCCAGTCTCGTCGTTGTCCCCGAGCCGGCTACCGCGACGCTGCTCGTCTTGGGCTTGATGAGCCTGTTTGTATTTGGACGACGGGTTTTCTGAACCGGGGGTTGTCTCGTCGTTACAGGCTAGGTGGCCCTTTCGCGACAAACGGCAAACCGTTGCCGCTCTACTTGGCCGTGTTTCGTCATCGAGCTTGCTGCGTGGCATTGCAGCGTTTTCTGAGTTGGTCGCCCCGTTGGTCAGTTGGTGTGTGCCTGCTCGCGTCGAACGATCGCTCTCGTTGTTGACTCGTCCCGTGGCCCGCTTCCCCCAACTTGCGGCTGGACTTATACTTAAGTTCTGTGGCACTAGTGCGCTGTGTCAAGGTTAGGAGTTAGGGTGCCACTGCTGGCTTGTCCAGCAGTGATCGGGTGTGGTCGAAGGGTACACTGCTGGACAAGCCGGCAGTGCCACCCAACCCGATATTCCGAGATTGGCGAAGCACTAGCTTTACGCATGCGTGCAAAGCACGCACCCGACAACACCAAGAAGTTGACAAGGCGCCGGAGGCCGACCGAAATAGTCAGCTTTCCGTTTTCTATGGTTCGTTCCACCAAAAACATCCTGCTTTGCTTGGCGATTGGGTTTGTCCTGGCGATGGTTGTTGCCAGGGCCGGTTCGGCCTGCGCGCAGCTGCTCGGGCTGCCGGAGACCGAGTTCGAACTGGACGACACGGTGGTGCTCGATCGGGCGGACAGCACCGTGTTGGCCAACTTGGAACGGGCAAAGGCCTACGTGGCCGATGGCCAGTGGAGCGAGGCGATCGACACATTGCAACGCGTGGTGGAAACGGCCGACGACAAACTGCTGGGCGTCACCGATCATCGTTTTGTGGGTGTGCGCGACTTTGTCAATCTACAGTTGGCCAACCTTCCGCCTGAGGCGCTCGAACTCTTTCGGCGTCGGGTCGATCCGATGGCCCGCGGCTGGTTCGAAGAAGGCGTTGCGAAGCGTGACCGCCGTCTGTTGCGGCGAATTGTCGACGAGGCTTTCGCCAGCAGCTATGGTGACGACGCCCTGATGGTCTTGGGAGAAATGGCCTTAGAGGCAGCCGACCCGACCACGGCTCGTTGGTATTGGCAGCGGATGGTTCCCAGCAACGCTCCGGTCGATGTTCCTCGCACGTGGCCGGGCTATCCCGATTCGGACCGCGATCTGGCCGCGGTTCGTGCCCGACTGGTGCTGGCTTCGATTCTCGAAGGATCGTTCGAACGGGCCGCCGACGAGTTGAAAGAGTTTGCACGGCTTCATCCGGACGCCCGAGGTCGATTCGGTGGTCGGGAAGTCAACTACGTTGAGGCCCTGCGGCAGTTGTTGTCCTCGGCCGAGAAATGGCCGGCGGAGAAACCCGACGACGATTGGCCGACGTTTGCCGGGTCGTTTCAGCGTAATCGCACGGCCGGTCGATTGATCGACGTCGGCACGGTGGCTTGGCGTTCGTCGTTGCAGTCGTTAGGTGGTGCAGCGGCGGCCGCGCCCGGCTTCCATCCGGCGGTGGTCGACGACCTGGTGCTCGTGGAGAATTCCCGCGAGGTTTTTGCCTTTAGGCTGGCCGACGGCTCGCCGGCGTGGGGAGAAGATGGGCCGACGATTTATCGCAGGCAGTTGCTTGACTTAAGCGACACACTTCCGCAGAATCCCCTTTCCTTGGGAGCAATCCAGCAAAGTTGTACGGTTTTCGGTGGCCGACTATACGTACGAATGGGCACCGCGTCGGCACAGATCCCAGCCGCCTTGGTAGGCGATATGACGGTCAGCGACAGTGGCGACTTTTTGCTGTGCCTCGACCTGACGGCCGAGGGCCGCTTGGTGTGGAAAGTCGAGCCGGAAGTGGGTTGGGCCTTTGAGGGATCGCCGGTTGTCGACGGATCGTGTATCTACGTGGGCATGTGCCGGCACGATGTCCGACCGCAGGCCTACGTGGCCTGTTTCGATGCCCAAACGGGAAAGCAACGATGGCGGCGGTTCATTTGTGGTGCGGAAACGCCTGGGACAGGGGTGGTTTCGCATTCGGCTCGGCAACTGCTTACCCGAAGCGGTGATACGCTGTATTACAACACCAATCTGGGCGCCGTGGCCGCGTTGTCGACACACGACGGCCGGTTGCGTTGGGTGAGCCTTTACCCACGAACGCGGCGTGGCGACGTGCGTCGTTTGGCCCCACATTGGTACCGCAGCGCCAATCCGTGTGTCTATCATTGTGGCACGTTGCTGGTGGCCCCGGCCGACAGTCCGCGGATTTTCTCCTTCGACGCATCGACGGGCCAGATCCTATGGCATACCGGCGAAGAAGTGGCCGACGCGTTGCACTTGCTGGGCACTACCCAGCGCCATCTGATCGCAGGCGGTGAGCGGCTTTATTGGATCGAGTTAGATGGAGAACGCCGCGGGCAAATTGCCCACGTTTGGCCCGATGCAAAGCAGGGGGCCGGCTTTGGCCGCGGTATTCTGGCCGGCAATCATGTCTTGTGGCCTACCCGTGAAAAAGTGTATGTATTCGACCAACAAACGGCCCAGCCGGTCAAAAGTATCGATCTGGCCGCCCGGGGTGTGTCGGGCGGAAATCTGCTGGTTGCACAAGGGCGGCTGTTGATCGCCACCGAGACGGAATTGATTGCGATGAGCCTTTTGGCGGGAGAGACGCCCGAGCAGGCGGAACCGATGCCGAAGCTTAGTTGGCGCGGTGCGAATAGTGCCGAGGGTGCGAAGCCGCGAACGGCGGCTGTCGCCGGAATTCCCCGTTTCCCTTTTTCCAGTTCCCAACCCCCAGTCCCTAGCCCCTAGCCCCTCCCATGCTTCCCAACGACGACGTTCAAGCGGTTGAAGAACTCAACGAGGCCTATCGCCTGATTACCGAGCAGTTGGCCCGGGTGATTGTGGGGCAGCAGCAGGTCATCGAGGAATTGCTCGTGGCGATGTTCGCCCGAGGGCATTGCCTGCTGGTCGGCGTGCCGGGCTTGGCCAAGACGTTGATGATCCGCACCCTGGCCGATGCCCTGTCGTTGGAGTTTCGCCGCATTCAGTTCACGCCCGACCTGATGCCGGCCGACATCACGGGTACGGAGGTGATTCAGGAGGACAAGCTGTCGGGCACCCGGGAGTTGCGGTTCCTGAAGGGACCGATCTTCGGTAACGTGATCCTGGCCGACGAGATCAACCGTACGCCGCCGAAAACTCAGGCTGCCTTATTGGAGGCCATGCAGGAGTACCAGATTACGGCCGGCGGACAGCGGCATGTACTCGTTGAACCGTTTTTTGTGCTGGCCACGCAAAATCCGATTGAACAGGAAGGCACTTATCCGCTGCCGGAGGCCCAACTCGACCGGTTCATGTTCAACACCTACGTCGACTATCCCGACGAAGACGAGGAATTCGATATCGTCAAACGTACGACGGCCGACGTTACGGCTACCGTAGTGCCCACGTTGTCGGGCGAGCAGATTCTCAAGCTGCAAAAGATCGTTCGCCGGGTGCCGGTGGCCGATCATGTGATTCGCTACGCCTTGAAGCTTGCCCGCCTGACGCGGCCGGAGAAACCTGGGGCGCCGGATTTCATCCGCGAGTTCGTTAGTTGGGGTGCGGGGCCGCGAGCGAGCCAGTATTTGGTATTAGGTGCGAAAGCCCGGGCCGTGCTGCATGGGCGGTTTTATGCCGGAACCGACGATATCCGCGCCGTCGCTCGGCCCGTGCTACGGCACCGCATTATGACCAACTTCAACGCCGAGGCCGAGGGACTCAAGCCCGACGACATTATTACCCGACTGATCGACCTGACCACCGGACAACAAGACGAGGCCGTGGCAAGTGGAAAACTCCCGGAAGTATTTGGATCCGAAGCGGCTGGCGAAGCTTGAGGGGCTTCGGCTCCGCGCCCGGCGGATCGTCGAAGGTTACGTCTCGGGCGTGCACCGTAGTCCGTTTCACGGCTTCTCCATCGAGTTTGCTGAGCACCGCGAGTACGTGCCCGGCGACGACTTGCGCTATCTCGACTGGAAGGTCTTCGGCCGTAGCGACAAATACCACCTCAAGCAGTTCGAAGAAGAGACCAATCTGGTTTGCTATTTGCTCCTGGACAGCAGCGAGAGCATGCAGTATCGGAGCGACGAGGCGGCCATGTCGAAGTTTGAGTACGCTCAATGCCTCGCGGCGTCGTTGGCCTACTTGATTCTTCATCAGCAGGATAGCGTGGGGCTGGCCACGTTCGATAGCGAACTTCGGGCGTTGATTCGACCCAGCAGCAGCCCTTCGCATTTGGGGCAGGTGATTCAGGTGTTGGAGGAAACATCGGCAGAGCGAAAGACGTCGATCGGCCCGATCTTTCACGAACTGGCCGAGCGATTCAAAAAGCGAGGAATCGTCATCGTTCTAAGTGACTTGTTCGACGACGTCGATACGATGCTGACCGGGCTGAAGCACTTTCGGCATCGGCGCCAGGACGTGATCCTGATGCACGTACTCGATCCGGCCGAGTTGGATTTCCCGTTTCAGCGAACGACCATGTTCAAGGGGCTGGAGCAGTTGCCTACAGTTTTAGTCGAACCTCGCGCACTGCGCAAAGCCTATCTGGAGGAGTTCAACCAGTACCTCTATCGCCTGAAGCGAGGTTGCCGGATGCACCAGATCGATTACGTGCCGATGCGGACCGACCAGTCGATGGAAGTGGCGCTGTCGAGCTACTTGGCGTCGCGCGGGTGAACGGAAAGCTGGAGACGGCGAAGCCGCGAGCGGCTGTCGAATATCCCTGAAATCACAAATCCCAAATCAGAAATGTCATCGTTTTTGCCGCTGTTATTGGCCTTTGGCTTCATCAACCTGCCCATGCTGGGTTGGTTGGCGGCGGCGGCTGCGCCAATTTTGATTCATCTTTGGAGTCGGCAGAAATACCGCGAGGTGTCGTGGGCGGCCATGGAGTATTTGTTGGCGGCCATGCGGCGTCGGACGCGACGGATGCAGTTCGAGCAGTGGTTGCTGCTGGCCGTACGCACGCTGTTGATCGTTCTGTTGGTGCTGGCCGTGGCCGAGCCGTTTCTCGAACAGGTTGGCCTGGCCTCGGTTGCCGTGGGACGCACCCATCGGGTGTTGGTGATCGATGGCTCGTACTCGATGGCCTATCAGCCCAACGACCGTAGCCGGTTCGAACAGGCGAAGGCGCTCGCCCGGCGGATTGTCGAAGAGTCGCACCAGGGCGACGCCTTCGCGCTGATCCTGATGGCCTCGCCGCCACGAATTGTGGTCGGCACGCCCGCCATGGAACCCGGCGAAGTGCTTGCCGAGATCGACACACTGAAGCGACTCGACACGTCGATCGATCTGCCGACTACTGTAAGTGAAATCGAAAAGGTGCTCGAAAACGCTCGGCGCGAAAGCCCTGGAATCAACCGCCACGAGGTTTACTTCCTGACCGATTTACAGCGGGAGGGTTGGAGTCCCAAGCTCAACGCGGCGGCGATGGCGCAGTTTCGCCGCCGCATCAAGAGCGTGGCCGAGAAGGCCGCTTTGGTGGTTATCGACCTGGGGCAGTCCGATGCGGAGAACATCGCCGTCAGCGGGTTGCGAATGCTCGATCCGGTGGCCACGATGGCCGAGAGTGTGCAGTTCGAAGCCACGTTGCAGAGCTTCAGCACTCGGCCGAAGAGTCAGCAACTGGTCGAGTTGTTCGTCGACGGGCGTCGGGTGAAGGAGACTAGCGTGGAACTGCCGGCCGGTGCCGAGGTGAACGTGTCGTTTACCTATCGTTTCGAGACTTCGGCCGATCACGTGGTCGAGGTTCGTTCACCCGGTGATGCACTCGAGGTCGACAACCACCGTTGGGCGGCCGTGCCCGTGCGGCAGGCGATTCGCGTGCTGTGCGTCAACGGACGTCCCTCCGGCGAACCGTTTCACGGAGCGACCGACTACCTGGTGCGGGCCCTGGCTCCGCAACGCGACGACGGGCAACCGTCGTTGGTCGACGTCGACGTGACCACCGAAAGTGCGCTGCAGGAACGCGAGCTAAGCGGCTACGACGTCGTGTTTCTCGCCGACGTGGCCCAACTTACGGCTGGCGAAACCCGGGTGCTCAACGGTTACGTTCGCAGCGGCGGCAACCTGGTATTTTTCCTGGGTGCTCAGGTGGTGGCCGATCGTTACAATCGGGAGTTGGGCGGAGGGCGCCGCGGTGTAAAACGCCTGTTGCCTGCTGTGCTAGAAGACGTCGCCGCGCCGGGGATGTACCTGATCGATCCGCTGGAGTATCGCCACCCGATGCTTCGGGCCTTTCGCGGAAACGAACGGGCGGGGCTGCTTACTACGCCGATTACGCAGTACGTCAAGCTCCGCGTGCCCGACGACACCAAGGCCGCGGTGGTGGCAGCCGTCGGGCCGGGTGATCCGTTGATCGTCGAAGAACCCATCGGGCACGGTCGCGTGGTGCTGGTGGGCACCTCGGCCGACACCTCGTGGACGCCTATGCCCATCGGGCCGGGCTACGTGCCCTTGGTCCAAGAACTCCTCGCGTTTTGCTTGTCGAGCCAGCAACGCCAGCGGTCGCTGTTGGTCGGGCAGGCGTTGAACATGTCGGTGGCTGCCGCTGCCTCCGAAGTGGACGCGACGGTCGAACGCCCCGACGGCGCCGTCCGCGCGCTGCCGCTTGAGTGCGACGGCGACTACTGCCACGTAGAGTATTCCGATACCTTGCTCAGCGGCATCTACACCGCGCGGTTTGCGTCGCCGGTCGACCGTTCGGCCAGTTTTGCGGTCAACGTCGATACGGCCGAGGGCAACTTGACGCAACTTAGCGAAACGGAACTGCGCGACAAGGTTTGGCCCGATATTCCGCTGCTGGTGCAAACCACGTGGCAAAACTTCGAACCGCCGACGACCGGTTCGGTCGCGCCGCGGGGAAGCGTGCCCGTCGATTTGCTTTATGTGGTGCTGGGCCTGTTGTTCGTCGAGTCGTTACTCGCCTGGCGATTTGGATATCACGCATGAACGGAGCCCTGCCAAGTTGGATCGAACGCTTGCTCGGCATCGATGTCGGGCCGGGGGAGGGGACCGTCTGGAGCATCGAACATTCCTGGCCCTGGCCGCCCTGGGTGAGCTTGTTGTTTGTCGCCGCCGCGGTGGCCTTTTTCGTGGGCATTTATCTGCGCGAAGGTCGCCAGGCCTCGCGGCGTTATCGGCTCACACTGGCCGCGATTCGGCTTTCCCTGGTAGCCATCGTCCTGTTGATGCTCGCGCAGCTAACGCTCGTACTGAAACGCACCGGCTTGCCCTACGTGGCCGTGGTCGTCGACGACACGCTCAGCATGACGGTTGTCGATCACTACGAGCCGGAGGTGCTCGAAGAATTGCAGTCGAGGGTAGCCGAAAATCAGGATGCCGACAAAAGTGCAAGCGAAGACAATTCGCATGACAACGGGTCGGATGAACTGTCGCGCTGGGTGTTGGCGCGCACGTTGTTGACCGAGGAAGACGGCAAAATGTTGTCGGCCCTGGCCGACGACTACAAACTGCGGCTCTACTACCTTTCGGGCGCTCGGCCCAGCGGGTTGGCCGACATGCGGACAAGTGGAAACGCGGACGTTGCCCAACTGATCGAAGAACTCCGCGCGACCGAGCCGACCGGTGAGCAGACGCGGTTGGGCGAAGGCGTTCGCCGCGTGATCGACGATCTGCGCGGTTCTGCACCGGCGGCCGTGGTACTACTCAGCGACGGGATCAACACCGAGGGCCCGCCGTTGGCCGACGCGGCCAACCTTGCCCGACGTCGTGGCGTACCGCTGTTTATCGTCGGCCTGGGAAGTGATCGGCCGGTGCGCGACTTGAAACTTTCCGACCTGCTGGTCGACCCTCTGGTTTTCGTCGACGACGTGGTCAACTTCCAGGCAAAGCTGTCAGGCAATGGTTTCGCGGGCAAAAAAGTGCGGCTTGTGTTGCGCGAGGAAAACAAGCCGCGGGAGTTGGCCTCCTTGGAGGTTACCATCGGGCCCGACGGCCAGCCGCAGACCGTGCGGCTGCCGTATCGTCCCACGGAAGTCGGGCAATTTCGCTACGTGCTGGAAGTGGAACCCCAGGACGGAGAACTTCAGGCCGAGAACAATCGTCAAACACGTGAAGTGGAAGTCCGCAAGGAGAAAATTCGCGTGTTGTTGGTCCAGGCTTACCCCAGCTACGAATTTCGCTATCTGAAAGCCATGTTGGGCCGCGACGAAACGGTCGAACTGAATACGGTGCTTCAGGATGCCGATTTGCGGTATGCCGAACAAGACAGCGCGGCGCTTCGCGTGTTTCCCGTGCGGCGCGACGAGTTGTTTCGCTACGACGTAATTATCCTGGGCGACGCTAATCCGGCCATGTTGAGTCCCTCGGGCATGCAGAATCTGGCCGATTTTGTCGACCAGCCGGAGAAGGGTGGGGCTTTGGTGTTGATCGCCGGGCCCGAGTTCATGCCCGGGGCGTTTCGCGATACGCCGTTGGAACGTCTGATGCCGGTCGAGCTGCGCAGTGCCCGATATCCTGATGCCGATCAGCCGATTACTGCCGGATTTCGCGTGGAGCCGACCGAACTGGGGCTGGCGAGTCCGCCGATGCAACTTGGCGATACCCTGGCCGAAACCCGAAAGATCTGGCAACAATTGCCCGAGCTGTACTGGCTGTTGGAGGTACCCGACTTGCGGCCGGCCGCCCGGGTGTTGGCCGTCGACCCCACGCGCCACGGCCCCGATGGTCGGCCGCTGCCCGTCATTGCGCTGCAATACGTAGGCGCCGGCAAGGTGTTGTTTCACGCTACGGATGAGACTTGGCGGTGGCGGCGCCGGGTGGGCGATGTGTTTTTCGCTCGCTACTGGGTGCAGATGATCCGTTACTTGAGTCGTTCGAAACTGAGCGGCCAGGGCGACGTGGCCGCGTTGACGAGCGATCGAGTCGAATATATCCAAGGCGACCCAGTGCGGTTTCGTGTGCGATTTGCCGACGAGCGCCGAGCGCCCGAGGCCGACGACGGCGTGAGCATTGTCCTGCAACGCAAAGGCCAGACCAACCGGCAGGTGCGACTGCATCGGGCGGCCACCGAGCGAGGGTTGTTCGAGGGGGTGCTCAACCAGTTGCCGCGTGGAAGCTATCACGCCTGGGTAGCCATTCCTGCCATGGGCGGCAAGGCCCCGGCGGTCGATTTTTCGGTCGTGGCCCCGCCCGGCGAGTTCGAACATACGCAAACCGAAACGGCCGTGATGCAACGTGCCGCCGAACTGACCAACGGCCGCTACTACACGATGGAAACGGCCCGTCGATTGCCCAAGGATCTGCCGCCAGGCCACCAAGTGCCCTTCGAATCGTTGCCCTCGAAACCGCTTTGGAACCGCTGGCCGCTGGTTTTGCTGTTTCTGGGCCTATTGATCGGCGAATGGCTCCTGCGTAAGTGGGGGGGGATGGTGTAGAATGAGAGAACGGGAACAAGGATGAATTCTGAATGATGAAGTATAAAGAATGACCTCGGCATTTATACTTCAGCATTCAGAATTCATCCTTTCTATCCACTAGTTACGGAAAATTGACGACTTCATTCCCATGCACCCCTTGCAACACAAACTGACCGTCTTGCGTGGCCGCGTTCGGCGGTTGGTCGTGTTGTATGGACTGGGTTGGGCGGTGGCGGCCATCGTTGGGACGGTCGTCGCGCTCGGGTTGACCGACTACCTCCTACGGCTACAAGACCCCGGGCTTCGCGTGCTTTGCTCGTTGGCCATTGTGGGCGTGGCGGCGGGAACTGGCTACCGGTTTCTCTACGAGCCGTTGTGCGTCCGGCTGCGCGACATCGATCTGGCCCTGCAGGTGCAGAAGCGGTTTCCGGTGCTGGAAGACCGATTGGTCAGCGCTGTCGAGTTTCTGCGGCAACCGGTCGAAGATCCTTTGGCCGGTTCGGCCGCGTTGCGTCAAGCGGTAATCAGCCAAACGACGGCCGAAACTGAGCGGATTCGTTTTACCGACGTGCTCGATCATCGGGCCTCGCGCCGGGCCGTGATGTTTTCCGTCGGCGTTTGTCTCGTGGCTGCCATCCTCGTGGCCCTCGACCCAACCGCATCGCAGATCGCCCTGGCGCGGTTGGCCAATCCGTTCGGCACGGTCCACTGGCCGCAGAAAACCCATCTGGCGCTGCGCGAGCGGGTCGATCGGGTTGCCCGGGGACAAGCCTTCGAGGTCGAAGTGGTCGACGCGCACGACGCCCGACTCCCATCTGAGGTGCAAATACACTACCGCCTTGAAGGTTCCGAAGGCCAGATTACCGAAGAGACCGAGTTGATGCGTCCGTTGGGCAACGCCATGGTCGCCCGGCGTGAAAACGTCGTTCGCTCGTTTTCCTACCGTGTCGAGGGAGGCGACGATCATTCGCAGCCGTGGATCGACGTCGAAGTGGTTGATCCGCCGACCATCGAACAGGCCACGATCGAGCTAATTCCGCCGGCCTACACCGGTTGGCCGCCCTCGGCGGGCGAGAAACACATTCGCGCCTTGGTCGAAACGGCCGTGCGAATCGATGCCGCCGTGACCAAGCCGGTCGACCGTGTCGTGTTGCACTTCGCCGGTCAGGAAGTGGCCGGCCAGGTATATGCCGACGGAAAACGCTTCCGCGTACCGGCCGAAGGGGCGTCGCTTCGGGTCGAGCAATCCGGGCCGTATTGGTTCGAACTGCACGATCGAGAAGGACTGGTCGGCGAGAGTGAGCGTTGGGAGGTGCGAGCCGTGTCGGACAATCCGCCCGGCGTGACGATCGAACAGCCGACGACCAATCTGTTCGTTACGACCCAGGCCGTCGTGCCGCTGTGCATCACGGCCAAAGACGATTTGGCCCTGCGGCAGGTAACACTAAATATCGACAGCCCCGTCGAGCAGGGGACGGCCGGGCAATCTGCTTCAGAGAATGAAGCCGCCGAGGGCGAGACCGCGATAGTGCCGCTGCTCGAGGGACCGGCGAAGGTGAAGCCACAACCCCCGGGCGTGCTTCTCGAACGGGGCGACGGCGGTGAACGTCGGGTGATCGACTACCGATGGGATCTATCCCAGTTGCGGCTGAAGCCGGGCATGCAACTCGACTTCCACGCCACGGCGGAAGACTACAAACCGCAAACCACGGTGAGCGAACCGCGACGGCTCGTAATCATCACGCCCGAGCAGTTGCAGGATCGACTGGCCAGCCGCCAGAACGCGGTGCTCAACGAATTGGCCCGAGTACTCACGATGCAACGCTCGGCTCGGACGCAAGTCGAGGCCCTGGCCATCCGTTTGCACGAGACGGGCGAGTTGAAGCGGCTGGACGTCGACCACCTTCAGTCGGCCGAACTGAATCAGCGGCAAGTCAATCGAGCATTGACGAGTCGTAGCGACGGCGTACCGATGCACATCGTGGCATTGTTAGACGACTTGCGCAACAACAAGGTCGACAGCCCCGATGTCGAGCGGCGGATGCAGCAGTTGCTCGACGGGCTCGACCGGCTTGCCCAAGAGCATTTGCCGATCATCAGCCGCGAGTTGGTTGCCGGGATCAAGGCTGCCCAAATCCACTTGGACGATGCGCAGGACGATCGTGAAAAACGAGTCGTTGCCGAGTCACTCGAACAGGCCGGCACGCACCAGCAACAGGTGATCGAGGTGCTGGAACAAATGCTGGGGCAACTGGCGCGTTGGGACAATTACCGGCGATTCCACCGCGACGTCGGCCGGCTACTGCGCGATCAGCAGGAATTGAATCAGCGTTCGGCCGAATTAGGGCGTCGCACGTTGACCAAAGCCTTGCGAGATCTGAATCCCCAGGAAGCGGCCGATCTGCGAATCCTGGCCGCGCGGCAATTGGAACTCGCCCGGCAGCTTGAACACATCCAACAAGCGATGCAACAAGCCGAAGGCGACTTGCGAGAGAGCGACCCCTTGGCGGCCGACACGGTGGCCGACGCCCTGGCCGAAGCCGAACGCCTTCACATCAGTGGCGAAATGCGTACCGTGGGCGGACAGCTCACGCGCAACCAGATCGGCCAGGTCGTCAAGGGCCATAAGCAAGTAGCCGACGACTTGCAGCAGGTTCTCGACATTCTGGCCAACCGTCGCGAACATGAGTTGGCGCGGCTCGTAAAACGCCTGAGCGAAGCCGAGCAAGACCTGGCCGGCCTTGCCGCTCAGCAAGACGGGCTTCGCAAACGTTTTGAAGAAGTCGATCAGCAGGCCGACGGAGAACGAAAGCAAGAGGAGCTCAAACGGTTGCAGGCCGAGCAAGAGCAACTTAAAGAACAGGCCGAACGGATGAGCCGTCGGCTTCAGCGGCTATTGGCCGATCGGGCGAGCGAGACGACGCACGATGCGGCCCAACAGATGCAACAGGCCCAGCAGCAGGCCGGCGGTGGCGACTGCCCGGGAGCCGGTAAGTCGGCGGCCGAGGCATCGCGCCGCTTGGAGGAAGCCCAGCAGCAGTTGGCCGCGCGGCGTCTTCAGGCCCAGGCCGAACTGGTCATGGAACAACTGGCGCGGCTGGAAGATGCCGTGAAGCATCTCCGGCGTCAGCAAGAGCAGATCGTCGACGATACCCAGCGTTACGAGCGGCTTCGTATCGCGCAAGGCGGCCAGTTGAGTCGCGCCCAGGCAACCGGCCTCAGTGATTTGGCCCGATTGCAGCACGATCTGAAGACCGAAGCCGGACGGTTGGCCAAAAAGCTCGTTGGAGCGGGAGCGTTTGAGCTGACACTTGCCGGTGCGTCGCGCTACATGACCACGGCTGCCGAAATGCTTGAGCGTCAGCAGACCGATGAGGAGACGGTCGAAGCGGAACGGGCAGCGCTGGCACGACTTGAACTGCTACTGGAAGCTCTCGAGCCGGAACAGCCCGAGGAAGACTCGAACGCCGGCGGCGGCAGTGCGCCGGGAGGGCAGGGGCCGCAGATGCCCGGCGGCGTTCAAACCGTCGCCGAATTGAAGTTGTTGAAGTTGTTGCAGCAGGAAATCAACCTGCGAACGGCGACACTGCAAGAGGCCGTTGAGAAGGCCGGGCAATTGACCGACTCCTTGCGAAAAGAGTCGCGAGCACTCGGCGAAGAACAGGGCCGTTTGGCCGACCTGGTGCTTGAGATGTTGCAGCCAGAGCCGAACGCTCCGGAGGAGAATCCGGATTCGTTGCCCGAGTTGGAGGAGGAGATGCCATAGCGGGGCTTGACGCGAAGGATGAAACCACGGAGGCACGGAGTTTTCAAGAAGGGGGGACTATCGCTCGTTCCGAAGCTCCGGCTTCGGAACGCACTTTAGCGAAGCTTCGCTTCGATGACGCAACCGTGTGTTACGATTTTTAGTATTCGTCGGTGAAGACGCCCGAAAGCCGCAGAATACCGCTGCCTACTTCCTCGAAGCAGAGCTTCTGAGACATGCGTTCCCAAGCTGGAGCTTGGGAACGAGAGAAAGAAGGGACCACAATCATGCATTGTCCGAAGCGAATACGCTGGCTTGTCGTCGCCGTGGTGATTGCGCTGGTTGGCATGAGCTTGCTCCACCAAGCGACGGCCGAACAACAGCGGCCTGCCCGTTCGCTCGACGACGAGTTGCTTGAAAACCTCGGCTCCGATCCGTTGGACGACGTGGATCACGAGTTGTTTGGGCCACGGTCCGACGATTCGTCGAAACCTCAAAAGAAAGCGGACGGCGAGAAAGCCGGCGACGGCGAGTCGCAGCCGGCGTTGGATCGGCCCTCGTTGGACCGCGAGTTGGGCGATGCGGCCGTTTCCGAGCAAGACAATCCGTTGTTGGAAATCGCCCGGGATATGCGGATGGTCGAAAACCGCATCCGCGAAGGCGAGGCCGACCAACTGACCCAAGGCATGCAGAAGCAGATCATTTCGAACTTAGATGCCCTAATCAAACAGGCACGCAAGTCGGCCAAGCCGTGCAATAAGGGAGATTCGCAATCCCAGCAAACGGCCGCCCGGCGCCCGGTGGGGCAACCGCAGCAACCCAAGTCGGGCAGCCCCGGGCAGCGTCCCAACGACCGGCCGGCCACGACCAGCACACAGCGTCGCCAGGGTACCGGCGACCAGCAGCAGGTCAGTGCCGAAGAGCTCGAAGCGATCATGAAACAACTCTGGGGCGAACTTCCCCAACGGCAACGCGAGCAGATGTTGCAGTCGCCGCCCGAGCAGTTTTTGCCCAAGTATCGCCGGCTGATCGAAGAATACTTCCGCCGACTTTCGGAGGAGAAGTGATGCGTGCAAAGCTTGGCGTTCAGGGTTCAGAGGGGTGCGGCGCCAGCCGCCGCTCGCGGCTTTGCATAGTAAGTGCTCAGGGGACAGGGACCAAGCGGCCGTGTGCGATAGCGCACCGTAAGTTCGTAGCGTTGCTTCTAGCGACGTACTTGTCGGTCTGTGCGTTGCCAACGCAAGCCGACGAAGATTCGAAAGACCCGGAGAAAACGGCCGTCGAGATGATTACCCCGGCCGCGGAGCGTTCGATCGAGCAGGGCATCACGTGGCTGGTTGCTCGGCAACACGACGACGGTTCGTTCGGCTCGGGCGCCTATCGTGGCAACGTGGCCGTAACGGCACTTTGCGGGATGTCGCTATTGGCCGGTGGCAGCACGCCGGGGCGTGGGCCGTATGGCGAACAGGTCAATCGTTGCGTGGATTATCTGTTGGCCAACACGGAGCAGAGCGGCTACATCAAGGCGCCCGGCGCGGCCAGCCATGGGCCCATGTATGGGCACGGCTTCGCCACGCTGTTTCTGGCCGAGTGCTACGGCATGTCGCGGCGCCCCAAGCTGCGCGAGAAACTGGCGGCCGCCGTGAAACTGATCGTCAACACGCAGAATAAACAGGGCGGATGGCGTTATCAACCCCGCCGGGCCGACGCCGATATTTCGGTGACCGTGTGCGAGGTGATGGCCCTGCGTGCGGCACGCAATACGGGCATTTTCGTGCCCAACGAAGTGGTTGACCGATCGATCGACTACGTCAAGCAGAGCCAGAATGCCGATGGCGGGTTTATGTACATGCTACCCGGCGGCGAGAGCGCGTTTCCCCGTTCGGCGGCTGGGGTGGTCGCCCTGTACAGTGCCGGCGTGTATGAAGGGGCGGAGATTCAGAAGGGTTTGCGTTACCTCATGCAGTTCAAACCCGAGCAAGGTCGCGCCCGGCACGAAACCTATTACTACTACGGGCAATACTACGCCGTGCAAGCGATGTGGACGGCCGGTGGCGACTACTGGTCGCGATGGTATCCGGCAGTGCGCGACGAGTTGATTTCGCGCCAACGCAAAGACGGCTCCTGGCCCTCGACAACCGTCTGTCCCGAATACGCCACCGCCATGGCCTGCATAGTACTGCAACTGCCGGAAAACCATTTACCGATCTTTCAACGTTGATGGCTTCTGTTAACCAATGAAAAAACCACGAAGAACACGAAGAGACAACCAGAAAGAGACACTCAGCAAACGCCGTCCGCGAGCCAACTCCAGACTTTCCTTCGTGTTCTTCGTGACCTTCGTGGTTAATCAGATTGACTCGATCCGTCATGGGCGGAAGATTTCATCGGTGTTTGTTCCTTTCCCATTTTCCCTTCTTGCGCAAAGAATCTCGAAGGCAACGGAGTCTGGTTCGGTGGCAAACGGAATGATAGAAGTCTTGTTTCTGTATAGACAAACCCGCCGGTTTGCGTGGGCCGTACTCGGCGCTGCGGTGCTCTTTTCGGCTGCGGCGGCTAGGGCTGAGGGGCCGTGGGTTGTGCCGGTCGACGGCAACCCGTTTCAAGGTGCGCTGGTTTCGGTCGATTCGTTGTGGAACCTTACCTTTCGCATGGGCGAGAAGACAAAAGAGACGACGAAAAAAATGCCGGCCGCCGATGTGGTTCGCTGGGGTAAACCTGTGGAGCCCGAGCGGGGGCCGGTGCTGGTGACAGCCGATGGTGGACTGCTGGTGGCCGATGTCTTGTCGGCCGGCAAGGAATCGCTAATGGCCGATTCGCTCGTGTGGGGCACGTTGAAAATGCCGTTCGACTCGCTTGCCGGGGTTGTGTTTCAGTTACCCGGCGATCGCCAGCAGCGCGACCGGCTTGTCGACCGCGTTGCTCTGGCCTCTGCACCGACCGACCGCGTGCTGTTGGCCAACGGCGACGAATTGGCCGGTACGTTGGACGGCATCGACCAGCGATCGCTGCGGTTGACGACCGAGGTTGGCCCGGTCGAGATCGAATTGGATCGCGTGGCTGCCGTCGTTTTCAATCCGGCACTGCGTCGCAAGCCTTCGTTCAAAGGACTTTACGCCTGGGCCGGTTTTGCCGACGGATCGCTACTGGCGGCCGATCGGATCGAAGTCGACGAGAAGAAGGCCACCGTCACCACCGCGCTGGGGCAAACCCGAAAGACGGCGACCGAAGATCTTGTCTTTCTGCAACCGCTGGAGGGTCGCGTGGTGTATCTTTCCGACCGGCCGCCCGCGGATTATCGTCACGTGCCGTATCTAAGTCTTCGCTGGCCGCTAAAGGCGAATCGTAATGTGACGGGCGGGCGACTGCGCGGCGACGGGCGGCTCTATCTCAAGGGCCTCGGGATGCACACGGCCGCCCGGGCGACGTACCCCTTGGATAAAAAATACAAGCGGTTCGATGCCGCGTTGGCTATTGACGACTCGACGGCCGGGCGTGGCAGTGTGCGGTTCCGCGTGTTCGTCGACGGGCGAGAGAAGTTCACTAGCGACACAATCCGCGGAGGGCAAACGCCCGTGCCGATGTCCGTCGATGTCGCCGGGGCGAAACGATTGGACCTGATCGTCGACTTCGCCGACCGTGCTGATGAGATGGACCATGCCAACTGGTTCGATGCACGTTTGGTGCGGTGAAAGGGGGTGGAGCAAGTCGGAAGTCGGAAGTCGAAGGGCGGAGGGCGGAAGTCTCCCCTCGCCCCTGCGGGGAGAGGGGCCGGGGGTGAGGGGGTTGCGTAGCAAGGATTGTCTCGCAACGCAACGCGTTTGCCGCTGGAAGCCACCCTCACCCGGCGGCTTCGCCGCCACCCTCTCCCGCTGAGCGGGAGAGGGTACGCTGGACTACTAACCTCAAAGATCGTGAAGTTTTTCACGAAGATTAGCGACCAACGGGAGCGGGTTCTTGCCTGGGTGCGGTAGCACCGGTTTGGTTGGCGGCCCTGCCGCCCTGTCGTCATCGCGGCAATTGTGCCACCATCGCGGCGAGGAATTTGGCCAGGTGGTCGGAGGCCAGCAGGGCGTTTTCGCGCAGGCGGTAGAGGTCTTTCACGCTCGACGGTCGCCGCCAGACGGTGCCCAGTGCGGCGCCCAATTGCGTGGCCGGCGACTTTGGCTGCATAAGCTTTTCGAGGTCGGCCGGGAGTTGCTCGTCGACCGTGTCGCTGATCACCCGAACTGCCAGAAACGGAACCTGGCGGCGCCGACACACTTCGGCTACCGCAAACGTCTCCATGTCGACAGCCAACGCATCGTACTGCCGGCCCAGTTCGCGTTTCTTTTCAGGCAGGCGAACGATTTGGTCGACCGTCAGCAGGCGACCCAAATGCACGTGGGGTGTTTTTGCGAGCGACTCGCGGTCGATCTTCAAGTCGAGGGCCAATTGGTGCCCGGCCGTGTCGGCGACGCTGTCGACCATCACCATATCGTTGCGTGCCAGTTCCGGTTGCAGCCCGCCGGCGAAACCGGCCGAAAGGATCCACTGCGGCGAGTGGCCGGTAATCATCGCTTCGGTAGCTCGGGCGGCCGCCTCGCGTCCGGTGCCGGCGATCGCCAGGGCGACTACATGTCCTTCGAGGGTTCCCCGCTTAGCGGTGAAACCATGGCCTTCGACGGCCACAACGTCGGCCAACAGGTCCTCCAATCCGCCCGACTCGATTCCCAACGCGAAGACGACACCCAAATCGCACGGTTTCAGCGGCACATCGTCACATGACGCAGTTTCACCGGCCGAGCCATGCAGATGTTGCTCGGCGGCGCTGACCACGGTCTGCTGGATCTTCTGTCGCGCCAGTCCAGCAAGCCAACTGCGGAGCAAGTGAGTAAGCGGCATGATACTTGGGTTAGGAATGGATTAAAGACAATTTCCGTAGCCGCTGACGGAGGTTCGTTTCTTGACGGGATAACAGGATGGACAGGATTGGCAAAGCAGCACGTCGAATTGTTATCTTGTTCTGTCGATTCTTTTCCGTTAGGCCTTGGTCGACGCAGATCATGGAAGCAACGGCCACAAAAAACACGAAGAGTCACAAAAAAACACCACCTGCACGCGTGCCACTTCCCTACTCGTCAAACACGTGCTCAACAGGCGCGTTCTTTGTACCTTTTCGCGTTTTTTGTGGCAATCATGTGGTGTCCTTCACATTGACCGGATCGGCTGCTGCCGGTCGTTTTGTCCATCCTGTCGATCCTGTTATCCCGTCAAAAAAGATCCTTTCCCACACTCAGGCTAACAAACGCGGGAATCGAGAAGTCGTTTCTGAGCGGTGTTCAGGTCAACTGCCAGACGGCCATTTTGAGCATGTCGCGCATCGATCCGTTGGCGGCCAGCACGGCGGCCGGCTCGAAACCACAGTGTACCAGACAATGCTCGCATCGGGGATCGTTGCCCGGGCCGAGGTGGTCCCAGTCGGTGGCCTCGACCAGTTCGGCGTAGGTGGCGTAATGGGCGTCGCCGACCAAGTAGCAGGGTCCTCGCCATCCCCGTACATTATACGTGGGATTGGCCCAGGCTGCGCAACGCAACTCCCGCTGGCCGCAGAGAAACTCCAGGTAGACCGGCGAGGCGGTCAGCTTGAAGTGTCCCAGCAACTCCCGGGCCTGCCGGAATTTGGCGTGGACTTCGTCACGGGTCATGAAGAGATCGGCCCCGGCCGCGTCGCTGTCGTCTTGCACGGCCTGATAGCCGTAGGCGGGCGAGATCATCAGGCCTTCGACTCCCAATTCGGTGAGATATTCGAAGAGCACGGCGATCTCGTGCATGTCGGTTTCTTTGTAGATCGTTGTGTTAGTACACACTCGATGGCCGGCTGCGACCGCCGCGCGAATGCCGTCGACCGCCCGTTGAAAGGTTCCCTCTCGCTCGACGGCCGCGTCGTGCGATTGCTGCATGCCGTCGAGATGCACGTTGATGAACAGCCGACCGTCGCGGGGAATCGCCGGCAGTTTTTCTTCGAGCAATAGACCGTTGGTGCAGAGGTAGGCGTGGTGTTTCGTGGCGAGAATCTTGCCCAGTAGTTCGCCGAGCTCGGGATAGATCAGCGGTTCGCCGCCGCAGACGCTCACGATCGGAGCTCCGCACGCGTCCAGCGCTGCCATGCACTCGTCGACCGAGAGCCGGCACTGCATCGTGTCGGCATACTCGCGGATCCGCCCACAGCCGGTGCATCGCAGGTTGCAGGCGTGCAACGGTTCGAGCATCAGCACCAATGGGTACCGCTTTTCGCCCGCCAGCCGCTTCCGCAGCATGTAGGCCGTCATCGAACGCGTGAGCGAGAAGGGGAAACGCATGAAAGCAAACTTCTCTAGATTTGTACTACGGAGCGATTTTTCGACAGGATGAACAGGATCGACAGGATTATAGTGCCGAAATACTCAGCCGTAAAAAGAAGTGTGTAGAAGCCGTTTCAAAACTACCGATAGGGATATTCGTTCGGCGGGTTATTAAAGCCGAAACCAGGTTTTGAAACCGCCTCTAATAAGGGAAGAAGGGAAAGTGGGGAATTGTTGAAAAGCATTTCCCTCTTTTCCACTTTCCCATTTTTCCTTTTTGCACCAAGAGACTGGCCCGCGTCTCTCGCCCCTTCTCAGCTGTTTAGGCCGCGGCCAGTCGGGCGGCGGCGGTGTCTGTCTGGGCGACGGGGAACGTGAGAATCGCCGGGGTGTCGCTGTCGTTGGCGGTGGCCAACTTGGTTGTCGACGAATCGGCGACGGCCATCAACGGGTCGATCCTCACGGCCCATTGGGCCAAGGCCAGCAACGGGTAGCAAACCGAATCGTAATCGTACCGCAGATAGTCGCGTTGGGGGAGGGCGGCCGCGGTGAATTCTGGTTCGCTCCACACACCGTCGTCATCTTGCATCAGCACCAAGTAACGCACGGCACGCAATACGGCCGCGTGTTCCGTCAATCCGGCCGATACCAGGGCCAACACGGCCCAGGCGGTTTGAGTGGCCGTAGCGACACCTTGCCCTCGGTGTTCCGGCTGCGTGTTGCTGGTTGGCGATTCTCCCCAGCCGCCGCTTGCCTGTTGATGGGCGAGCAGCCAGTTGGCACCGGCCACCAGGGCCGGATCGTTCGTCGGGACACCCACGGCGGCCAGTCCAGCCAAAGCACGCCACGTGCCGTAGATGTGGCCCACGCCCAGGTGACCTGCCCAACTGCCGTCGGCCTGTTGCGCATTACGCAAAAAGGCAACCGCTCGATCGACGACCGGGTCGCCCTGGCGATAACCCAGCTTGCCCAGGGTTCCCAGTATGCTGCCCGTCAGGTCGGCAAGGCTGCCGTCGACGGCGCCGTGGCTGGCGGCAATCGACGAGCAACGTACGGTCCGGTTGTCCGTTCGTGCAAAAAGTCCCCAGCCGCCGTCTTCGTTTTGCTGAGCCAGCAGCCACTCGATATGACGCTGGATGGCTTCGGTCGAGCGTTGCGTGGTTTCGGCCGTCGCGCCGCTTTGGGCGACCGATGGCGACGGTTCGCAAACGAGTCGAAGCGGGGTGGCGCGATTGGGTTGGGCGACAGTTGTCTCGGCGAACTGGCTTTGAAGAACCGCGAGCACGGCGGCCGTCGTTTGGCAGTCGGGCCGGGTGGAGTCGTTGCCCGAGATGGCCCAACCGCCGGCGTCGCCCAGGTTGTTGGTCGCATTATTTGCGGTAGTCGACGTTTGCCGGTCGAGAAGCCAGCGGGTTGCACGGCGGATGTCGGGCGTACAGGTCGTCTCGCCGGCAGCCAACAGCGATTGCATGGCCAGGGCCGTGTCGCGCACGGGCGCCGCCGTCGGCCGTACCCAGGCGGTATTGCTCGTAGGCGATTCGGTAATCCGTTGAAGAAATTGTTGCCGGCACTGCGCCAGTTGAGGGCTGTCCTCGTCGTGGCCCAAGCACTCCAACGCGACGATGCTAAAGACCAACGCGGAAAACTCGGCCGAGCCCAGGCTGCCACTTTCCAGGCACCCGATCAAACGCTTTTCGGCCGTGGCCAATCCACGCCACCGCCAGGGCAATAGCCCTCGGTGTTGGCATGCTGTGACGGCACGTTCGGCAATTCGTCCCAGGGTCGTAAGAACACTCGGGCGTTTCGAGCCGGTCGACGCGGTCGCGGCAGTCGATGTCCAACGTTGCGGCTGTTGGGTGAACAGTTCGCGAATTCCTTGGGCGGCGCTGATCGAACGAACCGGCTGCATCGAACGGATCACGGCCAGAGGAATCAGTATCGCTTGCGACCAGCTACTCAGCCGGTCCACGCTCCACGACGACCAGCGGGGTGCCAGCAACCGTTGAGCGAGAACGCAAGGGCAATGGTCGTAGGGGATTTGTCCGAATAGGGCGAGGAAGAACCGAGCGCTAGGTTCCAGCCGCTCAATGCCGCCGTTAGCAAGAATCGCGCGACGCGCTCGTTGCATGACTTCGTCGCTCGGGTCGTGGCCGGTGAGCTTCAGAGCGAAATAGGCCTTCACGCTGCTGCCGACATCGATCGTTCCCGTCGAAGTCGAACCGGCGGAATGCAGTGCCCAACCGCCGTCGGCAAGTTGCGTTTTCAGCAGGTACGCAGCCAATCGCTGAGCCAGCGGCGACTCTTCTTGGCCCAAGTAAGCCAGCAACAGCACGGCGTCGGCGGTTTGGCTGGCGGGACCTTCGGCGGGACTCTGCCAGCAGCCGTTGGATTTCTGTTGGGCGAGAAGCCAGTGCCGGCCACGGCGAATGGCCCGACGCAAGGGGGCGCCCAACACCTGGTATTCAACCTGGCTCGTACTCGGCGAGAAAGCCGTGTCTTGCGAGAAACCTGTGCCTTGCGGGAAAGCGGCGTCCGTGCGTTCCTCTCGCGGCACTACCCGAACCAATTGACGCAAATCCATCGAAAGCCCCTCCCTAGGCATCGATCGAGTATCTGCTGTGCGATCGGTCTCCGACCGTTCGTCCGAAAAAGCGAGCACCGGTCATCCGTGACCCGCGTTCGTCGCGCATCTTCAGAGCCGTAAGCTTAGACAACCGCCGCACGCAGAGCAAGGGCACTCAGGATTTTTGTCCGATTTTTTATGGATAATGCTAGCACTGGGGTGAGAGAATTGGGAGGAGGAAGATGAAGAATGAAAGACCACAAAGTTACGAGCCGGACAAACGAACGCAGATAGGGAACGGATCTGCGAGAAAAGCAGAAGATCGGCTCTCGCAAAGACGCAAAGGCGCAAAGGAGTAACTGTGTTTTCTTGGCGTCTTTGCGCCTTTGCGAGATGATCCTTCGAAACCCAACCGTTGAATCACCGCACGACTCGATAGCCGCGTCCGGGGTGGCCTTTGATCGGCGGAAGCGGCTTGAGGACGCCGGCTGCCACGAGGCGGTCGATCACTTCCGGTTGAACGAAATCGGTGTAGCCGTATTTCGTGCGGCGGTAGCGGTCGATTTCTCCCCAGTCGACATACACATAGGCAATGCCTCGCTTGAGCAATGCCTCGCGCACTTGCTCCGGCGTGCGGTCTTTGGCCAGCGTTTCCAGCAGGCTGTCGTCGAAGCACGTGTTGTAGTCGATCGGCACTTCGAAGTCGAAAACCTCCGCGTCGCCTACCACCAGCACACGACCGTCGTCGGCGTGTCGGTTGAAATACTCGTGCCACGCGTCCACGCGAAGCGGGTCGTGGCGCAACGTTTCGAGCGGCACGAACCAGGCGCTGTACCGGCCGGCCAACGCGGTGCAGGTCAACAGGTTCAGCGCTAGCCCGAGGACGAGGAACGCGCGAACGGCCACACGCCACGGGCGGTCGTTGCGCCAAGTTGCCCCGAGTCCGGCCAGCAGAGCCACGATCGAAAGGGCCGGGATCCAGAAGCGGTCGATGCGGTGCGTTAGCAACCACCAGGTGGCTACCACAAAACCGAAGTAGAGCCACAGCCCGAGTGCCAGGCGGCGGTGTTTGGTCGTGGCCAGGCTGAGCACGGCCAACGGGAACAGCAACGGGCTGAGCCATTCGCTGGTGAGCACCACCCGGGCAAGGTCCTTGACGAGCAGCCAGAGCGAAAAGTCGTGGGGCCGGTGGACGTGGTTCCATTGGGCGTTTTGCGCCGCGGTCCAACTTTGGCCGCTGAAGACTTCGTAGAGTAAGGGATAGGTCGGGTTGCCGGCGAGCATCCAGTTTTTGGCGAACCACAGCCCGGAGCCTAGCAACACGGCCAGAAGAAATAGTCCGCAGGGTACGGCAAGGCGTTGCCAGTCGGGTTTATGGGGTGAGGCGTCGGACGATTCGTCTTGGGTAGGCCGTTGGTTGTCTTGAATTTGCCGCCAGCGTCGGACCAGGATCCAGCCCGTAAGCGGAATGACGACGAACAGCATGGGCGGATACTTACAGGCCACGGACCCGCCGGCCAGATAACCAGCCAGCAGCAACCGGCGATCGCTGCCGTTGGAGTCGCGCGACCAAAGCAGCGTGGCGTAGACTGCCAGGAAGAGATAGAACCCTACCACGGCGTCGATCTGGCCGTCGGTCGAGACGCGATAGATCCAGGGTGTCGAGAGGTAGACCAGCGCGGCGATAACGCCCGAGGTGGTGCCGGCTAGGCGGCGTCCGGCGGCAAACAGCCCCAGGGCTGTCAGCGGTGCGAGCAGCGCGACGATGGTCTTTCCGACCAGGGCACCTAGCCACCAATCGCCCAGGATTTCCATGGCCGCCAGGCTCCACATCGACGCCCCCAACGGCATGTTGGCGTAGACGTTGTGCGGCAGGAAGGTAATCTGGCCTTGTTGGTAAAACTCCTTGGCCGCTTGCAGGTGGTACTCGCGCACGTCGAATTCGACCGGCGGAAGCATCCCGCCCAGCAGGAACATCAGCGCGAAAGGCACAGCCGCCCAGAGCCAGCGAGGATCGAGCCAGTCGCTCGTGGTGTTGGAGAGTTGGGGGGCAGGAGTTGGGGAGTTGGGAGTTGGGGCGAGGAGCGCGTGTCGCCAATAGTAACGGCCGGCGGCGGCCAGCGTGAGCGCGGCCGGTACGGCCAACACGAGGACGTTGCTCAGGCCGCCGAGAAGTCCTGCGGCCAGTACGTACGTTCCCACCAGGTTGAGTCCCACGCCCACGGCAAACACGGCCGTTTCCAAGCGGGTCAGATCGTTGGTCAACCGGCAGAGCGCCATCAGCCACCAGCCCAACACGGTGGCGTAGCCCAGGATGACGGCGGTTAAAAAGACGATGGGAATTCGATCGGCGATGCCTACGGCTCCCGTGCCGAACCACCGTTGGGTGAGCAGTTCGGGAAAGAGCAGGAACTGAAGGACCGACACCCGGCGCCACACAGGCTGGGTGGCCTGCGGCGCGGCGTCGGCACTGTTGGTGCTGTCGGTATTGGCCTCCGCGGGGACCGCCCGGGCTAGTTGGTCTTCGACCGTCGGCATCCGCACGGCGTAGAAGGCTGCGAAATAGGCGACGCCCAGGGCAATTACGATCGCTAGACCAACGGCCGCGCGGGGGGCGAGAGACGGGAGATTGGGGGCCGCGGGACGCGTCATAGCGATGGAACGAGCAATTGGGCAAGTACGGTTGGGCGAGCTATCCTTGGGTAACGACCGGATTCGGCGGCCAAGTTATCCATATTGTATAATCTGTAGAGTAGATAGGGGATAGTGGGCAGTGGATGGTGAGCAAAGCCGCTTGCGGCTTCGCCGCGGGTTTCCGACTTCAAAACAAAGGACCTCCCCCATGGCCGCCTCGCACGGCAAGATCGAAGGCATCTTCACCCCGAACATGGTACCGTTGGACGCGCGGGGAAACCTCGACGAGGCCGAACTGCGGCGCTACGTCGATTGGCTGATCGACCACGGCGTCCATGGCCTGTATCCCAACGGTTCGACCGGCGAGTTCACGCGACTGACGCGCCAGGAGCGGCAGCGAATCGTCGAGGTGATCGTCGACCAGACGGCCGGTCGCGTGCCCGTGCTGGCCGGAGCGGCCGAGGCCAATGTGCGCGAGACATTGGCCGCATGCGAGCACTACGCCGGTTTGGGTGTTCGAGCGGTGGCCATCGTGTCGCCGTTTTATTATCGGCTTAGTCCGGAGAATGTTTACGCGTATTTCAAAGAGATTGGCCGCAATACGCCGGTCGACGTGACGCTCTACAACATTCCCATGTTCGCATCGCCGATCGACGTGCCGACCATTCAGCGGCTCAGCGAGGAGTGCGAGCGGATCGTAGCCATTAAGGATTCCAGCGGCGACATCAGCCAGATGACCCGCATGATCGACGCCGTGCGACCCAACCGGCCGAACTTCTCGTTTCTTTGCGGCTGGGAAACGGCTCTGATGCCCATGTTGCTGATGGGGTGCGACGGCGGGACCAACGCCACCAGCGGTGTGGTGCCCGAGATTACTCGGGCGTTGTACGACACGACCAAGTCGGGCCGCCTCGACGAAGCCCGACGGCTGCAAACGGCCTTGATCCGAATCTTCGACGCAATGGTCTTCGGGGCCGACTTTCCCGAAGGCGTTCGCGTGGGCGTCGAGCTGCGGGGTTTTCACATGAACGCTGGACGCATGCCGTTAAGCGATACGCACGCCGAGAAGCTGACGGTCATCGAACGACAGTTGCAGACCTTGCTCAACGACGCCACGTTGTACGACGGTAAACCGTTGCTCGACCGTTCGTCGGTGAAAACGAGTCTGCCGCCGATCGAATCGATCGTCGAAAACGTGGTAGCCGTGCTGTACGAGCAGGGACTGGGCGCCCGGTAGTCAAGATATTTCTGCCGCTTCATTGAAAGAACGGGCTTTGCTTGCGGTCGTCACGCGTTTCTTGTTACGATGGCCGACAGGGTTGCTAGTCATTCAGGGCGTTCACGCAAGGAGACGTCACATGGTTGCGAAGCTCTTTCGGTGTGTTCTGTTGCCTGGCGTTGTCGTGATGCTTGGCGCCCTAGTCGCGCAAGCGGCCAAGCCGGAGACCGAGGCGGCTGGACAAAAATCTTCTGCGAAGTCTCAGCGCCCTAACGTCCTGTGGATCTGTACCGACCAACAGCGATACGACACGATCCACGCCTTGGGTAACAAATACATCCGCACACCCAATCTCGACCGGTTGGTCGAAACGGGCGTTGCCTTCACGCACGCTCATTGCCAGACACCGATCTGCACGCCAAGTCGGGCGAGTTTCCTCACGGGCATGTATCCCGACACGGTGCATGGGTGTATCAACGGCAACGACCGCTGGGACGACGCCGCTCCGCTGATTACCAAGACACTGGCCGACGCGGGTTACGACTGTGGACTGGCGGGAAAGCTGCACCTTTCGGCCGCCCAGGGGCGCATTGAGCGCCGACCCAACGACGGCTATCGCGTGTTCCACTGGTCGCACCATCCCTATCCTGATTGGCCGGAAGGCCATGCTTACGACGACTGGCTGAAGAGCCAAGGCGTCGACTTCCGCAAAACCTACAAGGAAAACGATCGTTCGATGCCGGCCAAGTGGCATCAAACCACTTGGTGTACCGATCGGGCGGTCGATTTTCTCAAGCAGAAGCGCAACGGGCCGTGGCTTTTCAGCCTCAACTGCTTCGATCCGCATCCCCCGCTCGATCCACCGAAGAAGTACCTCGATCGCTACGATATCGATAGCCTTCCCGGCCCGCTGTTTCGCCCTTCCGGTCTCGATGCCCAGGCAAGGCTCAAGGGTGTTAATTTCCAGACGAAGGCCAAGGCCTACGACCCGCGAGAAGCCAAGCGGCACCAAGCCCTGTATTGGGCGCAGATCGAACTGATCGACGAGAACGTCGGCCGCTTGTTGCAGGTCCTCGATGAGACGGGCCAACGCGACAATACGATCATTATCTTTACCTCGGACCACGGCGAGAGCCTGGGCGATCACGGTTTGCGGGCCAAAGGGTGCCGGTTCTACGAGGGGTTGGTTCGCGTGCCGTTGATCATTTCCTGGCCGGGTAAGTTCAAGCAAGGGTTGCGGAGCGATGCCCTGGTCGAACTGACCGACATCGCCCCGACGCTGCTGGAAGTTGCCGGACTGCCTGGGGCCAATGCCATGGCGGGGCGCTCATTGGTGCCGATTCTTACGGGCAAGAGCGATCCCGGACACCATCGTGATTTCGTGCGATGCATCTACTTTGCCTGCCTCCAAGGGCCGCCGTCTCGGGCGTCGATGATCCGTACGAAAGACTACAAGCTAGTGCAATACCATGGGCACGAACCGGGTGAACTATTCGACCTGCGGAAAGATCCCGGCGAGTTCGACAACCTGTGGGATTCGCCCGAGTATGCCGAAGTGCGCTGCCAACTGATGCAGATGAATTTCGACGCCGCGGCCGCCGCCACCGATCTTGGCCCCGCACGCACGGGCCGATATTGAAGCCTTGCGTGTAGGCTATGCTTCAGCATGGCGAGGCAGGGTGATGACGAACGTCGCCCCGTGCCCCAATTCGGTTTCCACGTCGATGTGGCCGCGATGGTTGGTTACAATGCGCCATGCCTTGGATAATCCCAGCCCCAGGCCCCGACCGGCCTGCCGGGCCGAATAGTACGGGTCGAAGGCGTGACGTCGTTCTTCGGCCGTCATGCCCGGGCCGTCGTCGGTTACGCGAATGGCGACGTGCTTCGGCGTGGCTTCCAAGGCGATTTCAATGTGTCCGTCGCGGCCGATGGCTTCCATGGCATTTTGGCACATCGCCCTTAGCGCCACGGTCAACTGTGTGGGATCGACCTCGGCCTCGATCGGCGATTCGGCGCCGCTACGGACGAGCTTGATCTCCTGCGGTTGCGCCTGGCCGCGAAGCTCGCTCAGAACGTTATCGATCAGCGACGTCAGCTCGGTGGGCTTAGTTTCTGGTTGCGGTGGACGAGCGAAGAGCCGCATGTCGGCGATCATCTCGTGTACCCGCATCGCTTGGGCGTTCATCAGGGCCAACGCCCGACGCCGCTCGGGATCGGATTCTTCGCGGAGAAACAACTGGGCACGCCCGGCGATTACGGTCAACGGGTTGTTGATCTCGTGGCCGGCGCCGGCGGCAAACTCGGCCATGGCTTCGAGCTTTTCGGTCTCCACGACCTGCGCGAACTGGTTTTGAAGCTGGTCGAGTCGGGCCAGCTTGTCGACGAGCGAGGGCAGCCAATCGATGGGCGTGTCGAGCGTCGCCAGCCACCGCTTGCGTCCTTCGGCCGCACGACGACGAAAAGGGCCCAGTTCCACTTCGACGGCGCCCGAGCCTCGACGGCTGTCCAGGAGCGTTGCCGCCGCTTGTTCCACGTAGCCAGCGACCGGTTGCGGTGGCGCGGTGAGCCAGGAGGGCAGGGGGGCGTTGCGAATTGCCGTATTGGCCGCCGAAAACCAATCGGGCGCCCAATCGGGCGCATCGTACAGCAGTCCCAGTAGTCGCACCTCGCGCACCAGGGCCACATTCTCTTGGGCGGCCAAGTGGGCGGCCAGATCGCTCCGTTGCAGAGCCATCTCGACCCGTTGGGCCCAGGTTTCTTCGTCGGCCAGATTGTCGTCGGCCGATGGCGGTCCACCGCAGTGCAGGGCCTTGAGGGCTTGGTGGGCGAGCCACTCGCCGGCGTCGTCGACCGTGCGCGACGATTCGCCTTCGCTCGCGGCGCAACGACAGATCACCCAAAACAGCAACGGGGGATCCTGGGCAAGCAGGTTGCTTAGTGCCTGGGACGTTGGCTGCTTGGCGGCTGACGAGAGTTCGCCGTCGAGCAGCCATCGGGTGAGTGCCGCGGCCGAGGTATCGGCCATCGGCAGCACCCGAGGTTGTTCGGCGAGCACAATCGGTGGCAGCAGTTGCATGAAGGCAGTCTTGGATGTCCCAGCTTAGCCCGAATTTCTCACAACTGAATTAACCACGGAGGACACAGAACTGGAACTCGGAACCAATCGAAGGATGAATTCTAAATGATGAAGCATGAAGGCTGAATCTACACTTCATCACTCAGAATTCATCCTTTCCAGAAAACTCCGTGTCCTGTGTGCCACTAACTTCGAAGATCGTCAAGTTCTTCACGAAGATTAGCGACCAACGGGAGCGGGTTCCTGCCTGGGTGCGGTAGCACCGGTTTGGTTGGCGGCCCTGCCGCTCCATGCCTCCGTGGTGAGAAATGGGAGTTAGTGACTGGGTACCGCCTCGATATCGAGGTGCATGCAGATCCGCTCGACGAGTTTTTCGACCTCGAAGGGCTTCTGCATAAAGTCGTTAGCCCCGGCGATGCGGAGTTCTCCGACCTTATCTTCTTCGACCATGCCGGAGATGCAGATAATCCGCACATCGTCCATGGTGCTATCACTGCGGACCCGCTGGCAAACCTCTTTGCCATTGATGTCCGGGAGCATGACGTCGAGCACGATGAGGTCGGGTCGATATTCCTTGACCATCATGCCCGCATCGAATCCGTTGTTGACGCTACGGACTTCGAACCGGCCGTCCCGGTCGAGTACGTCGGTAATCAGCTCTACCAATTCTTCGTCGTCGTCGACGATGAGGATCTTGCGCTTGCCGCTTTCCAGGGCATCGGTGGGGATGCCGTTATCGCGCATGAAAATATAAAGCTGTTCACGAGGGATACGGCGGAACCGGCTGCCCGGCACGCGGAATCCCTTTAGTTGTCCCGAGTCAAAACAACGAATGATCGTCTGTTGGCTGACCTTGCAGATTTTGGCCGCCTCGCCGGTCGTGAACACAGTCTTCATGTCTGCCTGACCATCCCTTCGCTGAGCGATCGATCGCTTCAGCTAGCAACAACGAAACCCTGGAGCAGGTGTCGACAGCAAGTCCAAGGGCTTCTAGTCCTCCGTGTCAAACCAACCGATAAGTAGCCCGAAGCTCGTTATATCCGCAGACTCTTTACATCTCTGGCCTGCATACAAACAGTAGGCTCCTCCGGCCCTGCCGACATTACCGAAATTACCAATTGGCAGTAATTATAGCTATCTTCCCGCGTTAGTCAATACAAGTAATTATTTTTTAAGATGTTGCGGTAAAAGGACTTACGTTCGTCGGCGGTGCGGTGCTTGCAGGCTTTTTAGGGGCGTAACCCTCAATTCAACGCGGTCAAGTGAGGGAACTAGCGTCGATAGGCTACTCTGGCGAGGGGATTTTGCGCGCAATACAGCGTACGCAAACGGCGTAAGTTAGCCAACAGTTAGAGGCCCACGCAGACTTCCAGGCTTCCCGTTTTGCACGGCGGCGTTACACCGCCTCGTTAGGAAGGACGTCGCTGGCGTTCGGACCACCGGCGTTCGGGCCACTGGCGACCGGCTTGCCATGATCGAGGAAGACCATCAGCACGGCCAGATCGGCTGGAGTGATACCGCTGATGCGACCTGCTTGGGCTAAGTCGGTAGGGCTGATGCGTGAGAGCTTCTCCCGGGCTTCTGCTCGCAAGTGCGTAACGTGGGCGTAGTCGAAGCCGTTGGGAATTCGCCGGGCCGCCAGGCGCTGCTGACGCTCAATATCGACTTGCTGCCGAGCAACGTAGCCGGCATACTTCGTATCGCGCAGCACTTGTTGAGTGACCTCGGGGTGCAGGATCGCCAGTTCGGGTAGTCGCTCGATCACCTGGTCCCAGCTAGCATCGGGTCGGCGGAGGTACTTCGCTAGTGTGGCATTGTCGGTCCACGTGGTGTCGAGCAAGTGTTGAGCGTGCTCTATCTGATCGCGCTTCCGTTGGAAACGTTGCCAGCGGCCGTCGTCGATCAAGCCGACGCGCCGAGCGATGGGCGTGAGTCGTCGGTCGGCGTTGTCGTGCCTTAGCAGCAGGCGATACTCGGCCCGACTGGTAAACATTCGATAGGGTTCGTCGACGCCCCGGGTAATTAGGTCGTCGATCATCACGCCGATATACGCTTCGTCGCGCCTGAGCACGAGCGGTTCTTCGCCACGTTGTGCCAGCACTGCATTCGTTCCAGCGATCAGTCCTTGGGCCCCGGCCTCTTCATAGCCCGTGGTGCCGTTGACTTGACCGGCCAGGTAGAGTCCTGCAACGCGCTTGGTTTCCAGCGAGAGCTGTAGCTGCTCGGGCGGAAGATAGTCGTACTCGATGGCGTAACCGTAGCGAAGGATCTCGGCTTTCTGCAGCCCGGGAATTTCTCGCAGCATGGCGTCTTGCACGTCGCGCGGCAGGCTGGTGGCCAGCCCGTTGACGTAGACCTCGTTCGTCTGGCGTCCTTCCGGCTCGAGAAACAACTGGTGGCGATCCTTGTCGGCAAAGCGGACGATCTTGGTTTCAATCGAAGGGCAATACCGTGGGCCGGTGAATTGGATCTGCCCGGTGTACATGGGCGCCCGATCGAGATTGGCCAGAATCAACTCATGGACCGCGGCGTTGGTATACGTGATCCAGCAAGGGATCTGCTCTTGGCCGATCCGTTCGGTGAGGAATGAGAACGGCTCGGGCACGTCGTCGCCCGGCTGCATCTCGCACTGGGCGTAGTCGATCGTGCGGCTGTTTATTCGCGCGGGCGTGCCGGTTTTGAAACGCGAGACGGTGAAGCCGAGCCGTACCAGGGCGTTGCTCAATCCGGCCGAGGTGGGTTCCCCCATCCGCCCGCCGGGCATCCGGGCCTCACCCACGTGCAGTAGGCCCTGCATAAACGTACCGGCACAGAGGACCACGGCCGGGGCACGGTAGACGGCGCCGCCTTGCACTTGTACGCCGACGACTCGCTGCCGTGATCCGTTGGCCGACGAATCGCTCGGTTCGACCAGCAGGTCTTCGGTCGTTTCCTGACGCAGCGACAAGTTGGACTGCTGTTCGCATGCATGTTTGACGAACCGCTGGTAGGCCGTTTTATCGGCCTGGGCGCGGGGGCCGTGCATGGCCGGGCCCTTGCGGCGGTTGAGCATACGAAACTGGATGCCCGTGGCGTCGATCGCTTGGCCCATGACACCACCGAGCGCGTCGATCTCGCGAACGATTTGCCCCTTAGCCACACCGCCGATGGCCGGGTTGCAGCTCATTTGGGCGACCGTGTCGAGGTTCGTGGTCAGCAGGGCCGTGCGTGCCCCCATCCGCGCAGCCGCCAACGCCGCCTCGGTGCCCGCATGACCGGCGCCGACCACGATCACGTCGAATTGGTAACTGGTAGTCATCCGTTTCAGGATAGGCGGGAAACGCCGCGAAGGGAAGTGGAGCCGGGTGGGAGCCAGGAGAAATGCAAAGTCACCTGGGCGGGTTGAATCCGAGGCGGGAGAGGGTGGAGCGGGGCCGCCATTGGATTCGTTCGGCGGTTGCCCGAAGGGGTTCGCCTGGAGGGTGGATCAGGCGGAGGACGGCCAGAGCGGCGTTGGTCAGCGACGCGAACGCCTCGGCCAGGCCGGGCCGCTTGGTGTAGTGGCGATCTTTGTCCCACCAGCGGTCCTTGACGAAATGAAGGCAGTTTTCCACCTGCTAGTGGTCACGAATGGTGGCCTGGAGTTCACGCGGCGTGACCGATTCGGGCTCCAGACTGGTGATGAAGTACCGGCTTTCGCAGGAAAGGAGCGTGCCCTCCGCCGAGCGCACTAAGAACTCGTAACGAAATTACTTCCGGAAATCTGGGCGTGGCTTGATCGAGTAGTTCCAATCGGGGCAAGTTGTATGTCGGTGTAGGCTTAGCGCTTTCATCTCTCGGTCCTTTACTTTGAGTTTCTTCGGATACTGACGATGATCGAATTCTGCGGTAACACGGAGGCCACCGTCGTTCGTTGTCCCGCGGATCGCGCCGAGCATCAGGTTAAGGCTTCTGAGCGGTTGCCCTGCCCAGTTGTTGGAAATGGGGCCGAAGAGCCGATGTTCAATATCGTTCCATTTGGAAGCTCCGCGAGGGTAATGACAAACCGTTATCGTGAGGCCCTCTTCGTCGGCCCATCGTTGCAGTTCCCGTTTCCAGAGTCGCGGACGATGCCCGTTGCTTCCTCCACTGTCGGCCGTGATCAACAGTTCGGTTGCGTCGGGGTACTGTTTTCGTCCCGATCGCTTCCACCAGCTTCGAATGGAACGCACGGCGAATTGCGACGTGTCGGCCGACGTCCCAACGCAGACGTGTCCTTGCTTGCGAGTCAGGTCGTAAATGCCGTACGGAATTGCTCGGCATTCGGCATCGCCCGGAAAGTCGTACATGGAGACTTCGTCCGGCAGCCGCCGCCACAGTCTTCCTTCGTTCTTGAAATTGCCGATCAATTCGGTGTTTTTGGTGTCGACACTGATTGCTGCCAAGCCTTCTCTCGAGAAGCGCCGCTTCTGCCGTTGGATATATCGAAACTGCTTGTCACGATCGGGGTGCGGAGGCCCCGACAGTCGTTTCACGTTGGCACGAAGCGAATAGCCGAGTTTTCGCAACAACCGGCCGATCGTCGTATGCGAGAGGGTTTTCACCCGGGTTGCCAGCGAGCGCAAACTACAACGCACGTATTTCCGTCTTCCCGTTGGGTCGCCACCGACATGCTCGCGGACCAATGCTTTCAGGCGGTCTTCGATGCCAGGAACTTTTTTTCGACAGGAGGCCGCCCCGCGCCTTCGCGACGGATGCGGTCCCTCGGACAATCCTCCAAACCATCATCCAGTTCGTCACGACCTCGCTTGATCGTCTTGGGATCCAAGCCGGTGACCTGCGCGATCTCGGTATCGCCACCCCATCCCGCCGCCTTGGACAATAGCCCAGCGACCCATCGTCGCTGCTGCTCGTTCAACCGCGTAAACACCAAACGCGCCTGCTCTTCCCAACGATCCACATCCTGCATAACTTGTCCTCCACCTCAATCCATTGAAAAACGAAGGATCCCTTATACCGCAAAACCGGATTTCAGGAAATAAAACTCTTACGAGTTCTAAGCGATCAACCCGAATGCCGATCCGGCAGCCGGGAACGTTCAGATGCTCGCGGATATGCTCGGCGTCGTCGAGGTTGACCCAAAGCCTACGCGTTTCCCGATTCAGCCCCTTTTTTCGGTGACTTCATGGGCCGGCTCGGCGGGCGTCTCCTGGAAAAAGCAGGTTTCCAAGGCGTCCAGCATGTCGGGCTGGTTCGCCTTGACTTGGAACAGGTAGTCGCAGCCGTGGGCTTGGAGAAGTTCGAGCAACGGCCGCTGGGCGTAGATCGCATCGCCGGTGAGCAGTTGCAGGGCAGGATAGGCCTCGAGCAACTCAGCCAGATGCACTTTGAGACTCCCAGGCTCGTTGGTTTTGTCGCCGCCGATCGACCATTGGTCCAGCGTCAACTTGACCCGTTGCAGGAAAACATTGAGCATCTGCACGGGCGAGCCATCGGCGCCAAGTCCTTGGCGACACATCTTGCCGTCGACCGCCGCAGCCCAACGGCCCTCCTGATCGGCCAGGGCCGTGTTCAGCCATAGGGCGAACGCCTCGCGAAACTCGTCCAGACTGAGCCCGGCCAATGCCCTGGAAATGGTCGAGCCGCACGGGGATTTGTCGCGTGTAAATCCCCGTGGTTCCTTGAGTTCCTCCCAATTCGCATTCGCCCAACGTACCACCACGGCCATCTCGGTAATCCGCCCCAACAAGCCGAGAAACACCAAGGAAACGATGCCGGAGAACGGATGCCTCACCCCCCTGGGGTCGCGTGGATCCGAAACCTTTGAGAATACCGCCTCCAACTGACTCAACGACGATGCGACCACGATACGGCCCTCCTTGAAACGTAGGAAACTCCCGCCGCAACTCCGCCACGGCCTTCCGTTTCTACGACCCAGCCCGCCCCTTGGTTGGCAAAATAGACTTTGCATTTCTCCTGGGGTGGGAGCCGTAGGCTATGCTTCAGCATGGCTCCCACGACGTGGTGTCAAAGCTATCGGGAAGATTGGACCGGTAAAGCTGGATAACGTTTCGGTTAACGTGGCGGTGGCCAGAAACCGTTGTGTTCAATTCCGACGTGATCCGCCGCTCACGTTCAATCGTTGGTTGTGGCTCCGACCATTGCCAGATCTTCGCCGTGACATGAGGGACAGAGAAACCGCCTCACGTACGACTGTTCTTTTACTTGACGGACCCATCTGCAGTTAAGGTCGTCGTACAGGTGTGCGTCAGCGCCGCAGTCACACTGTGGGCCAGAGATATCTCGAACGTCGACAGCGATCTGCCTTACTGTCGTGCAAGTGGCACACCCGAGGAATTTGAAAGTTGTGTGCGACGGAAGCGTCCCGCCGTAGGGAACACCTGCGCAGAAGCTGCAAGTGGGGCAGCGAAAGATGACCTCCACGCAGCTCCCCGTGCGGCTCTCGATCTCGCGTGCATCCGAGATACGGTCATTGTCGGGCTTCAGTTGTCGTGTGCATATGAGGGCAGTTCCATCGGGTGCCATACTGGTGAGCGCAGTGACGCATTCGTAGGGACCACGCGCAAAGGTCCTCAACTCACGCGTCCGAAACACCAAGTGGCCGATCACGTTGGTCTCATAGTCGAAGAAGGCAATCCCTTCCTGGTTCGGGTCCGTGGGGCACACATCAGGATCGCAAGGCAGGTAGCACATGGGATGCCCAGATTCGTTGAAGAGCATCACGAATCCTGGATGGAACGCTCTACCAGCTCCGAAGACGGCAAACCGAATGCCCGCAATTCCAGACGGCCTAACAATGTCAAACCAGCCTTCGCCTTCGCGGAACTCGGCAGGGAGGTGCATGTCATCACACCGAGGTAGTTCTTCCCAGTCGAGCATTTCTCGGTTCCTATTCTTCTTCTGCACAACCTGCTCTTAGCCTGATCAGTGCATTACCTGTAGACTGCAATTCCGCAGCCTAACGTGCCGGCGGCCAATGGTTCCAAGTCGAATTGTAACCAGCGTTTGTTCAACTGTCACGTCCTTTTCGTCGCAATAGGGTGTTTCAGTCTGACGTGGGAATGGCGCCCACAGCCACTAGTACGCCTTCCATGAAATTGTTTCCGGTGGTATAAGCACCGGCATGAAGGAACACATTGTACGCCTCAAGGACGAGGCCCGACAGCATTTGCAGGAGTTGGTGCATACCGGCACGCGATCCGTGCGTGTGGTTCGGCGTGCCTTGATTCTGCTGAAATCAGATGAAGGATTCACGGATGAGGAGATTGCCGAACACGTTGGTTGCACGGATCGAACTGTTCGCAGTATGCGTAAACGGTTCTGTACCGGGAGTTTAGAGGAAGCGTTGTACGACGCCCCTCGATCCGGTGCTCCGCCCACGTTTACGCCACGGCAGAAGCAGCAAGTCGTGGCGTTGGCTTGCAGCGATCCGCCGGAGGGCCGCGTCCGCTGGACGCTGGAACTACTCTGCGTGCACGCCGTGAAACGAGGCTTCGTCGATTCGATCAGCAAGAGCGAGGTTGCGTTGTGGCTGAAAGAGCACGACATGAAGCCATGGCGAAAAAAACATGGTGCATTCCGAGACTCACCGAAGAGTTTCGCGACAGAATGGAGGACGTCCTCGACCAGTATGAAAAGGCGTTCAACCCGAGAGAACCGTTGATTTGCATGGACGAGCAGCCGTATCAACTCCTGGACGATACGTGTCCCTTCAAGCCTGCCGTACCAGGCAAGGCGGCTAAGCAGGACTACGAGTATCGTCGTTGCGGCACGTGCAGTATCTTTGTCGCCGTTGAGCCGAAAGGTGGCAAACGCTTCGTCCAGGCTCGGCGTCATCGCAAACGGGCCGATTTCGCACGATTCGTGCGTGATCTGCTTCAGCGTTATCCCAAGGCTCGTCGGATTCATTTGGTTCTCGACAACCTCAACACGCACAACGAAAAGTCCCTCATCGAAACGTTTGACGCTACGAAAGCGAAGCAATCTCTGCGACGCATCGTATGGCACTACACACCCAAGCACGCCAGTTGGCTGAACATGGCAGAAATTGAAATCTCCGTGTTGACCAAGCAATGCCTCGGGCGACGGATTCCTACAATCGAAGAAGTTCAACGTCATGCGGCGACTTGGGCCCGCGACCGAAATCGCCGCAAAGCCATAATCGACTGGACCTTCAATAACAACGACGCCCGCCGAGTGTTCCCGGAACTATACCGGAAGAAACTTGCTGGATGACGTACTAGTTTAAGAGTTGACCAAGCGCTAGATATGGGAGAGAGATTGGGCGGTGTCGCCCCGTTGGGGCTTGGAGGGTGAGAAAACCCTTGATTCCCAGGGCTTGCGCCCTGGGCTATTGCCGTTCGCCCCTTGCGGGGCTAATCGCGCCGTAGGCTATGTCTTGCATGGCTTTGGCACCACGTTATAAAAAGCCATGCTGAAGCATAGCCTACGGCATCGGCATTCTACGCCGCCGCGTCGATTGGCCCCTTGGGCGTCTTCAGTTGGAACAGGCCGAAGATTTCGTCTTGCGTGAGGCCCATCTTGCGTGGGTTGTGGCCTTCGGAGAAGATCGTGTCGAACAACTCGCGCTTCTCTTCCAAGATCAGGTTGATCCGCTCCTCGATCGTTTCGAGCATCAGAAATCGGGTGACCGTGACCGGGCCGTCGACCCCGATGCGGTGTGCCCGGTTGATCGCCTGGTCCTCGACGGCCGGATTCCACCAGCGGTCGAACAGAAACACGTAGTTGGTGAACTGAAGGTTTAGCCCCACGCTGCCTGCGCCGTAGCTCATCAACAGGACGTGGCTGTTCGGGTCGTCGCGGAATCGGGCGATGACGTCGTCGCGCCGTTTCGAAGGGATTTGCCCATGGTACTCCAGCGGGCCGAACCGACCGAGCGTCTTTGCCAATCGCTTCAACGAGCAAACCCATTGGCTGAAAACAATGGCCTTGCGGCCGCTGCGAGCGATCTCTTCGAGATCGGCTTCCAAGCGTTCCAGCTTGGCGCTGACGCCGGTGGCCGGGTCGAAGTTGCAGATCTGCTTCAACCGCAGGACCAACTCGAAGACGTGTTGGATCGTGGCCGCATCGCCCATCTCGGTCAGTCGCACGACGCCGTCGTCTTCGGCCAGCCGGTAGCTCTCGCGTTGCTCGGGCGAGAGTTCCATTTCGGCGTCGCGAAACAGCTTCGGCGGCAGGTCCGTAAGCACCAGGTCTTTGGTGCGGCGCAACACGTAGTCGCTCACCGTGCGGCCCATCCGGCGCGGTTTCATGTCGGACGAAAGGAAGCCGGGCGAGAGGAACTCGAAGATGCCAACCAAGTCCTCCGGGCTGTTTTCCACCGGCGTTCCGGTCAAGGCCCAGTTGCGGCTTCGCGAGATCGAACGCACGATCTGGCTCGTGGAACTCAAACGGTTCTTAATGCGCTGGGCCTCGTCGAGCACGACCAAATCGAACCGCAACGGGCCTTGCTCCTGGCTCTCTTGCTGTTGGCACTCCTCTTGGTCGTCGCCGCCGACCAGGCGTAGCGGCCGATCGAAAAGCTCCCGGTCGCGGCAGACCAGTTCGTAGTTGGCGATTCGCACCGGTACGTCGGGCAATTGCCACTGCCAGCGGCGTTTGGCCTGATCGCCTTCGACAATGGTAACCGGAATCTCCGGGGCCCAAACATTGAACTCGCGGCGCCAGTTCGTGACCAACGGCTTGGGGCAAATCAACAGCACGCTGCGCACTTCGCCGCAACGCAATAGCAGGCGAATGGTGGTGATCGCTTGCATCGTCTTGCCCAGTCCCATCTCGTCGGCCAACACGGCGGCGTGGCGTGGGTATAAAAAGGCCACGCCCTCGAACTGGTACGGAAATGGATGAAACGGGAAGGTCATCGACCGTTCGGACAACAGAGTTTGCAACGGCGGTTGCAGGAGGTACTCCAGGCGGTCGCCGAGCTTGATGATGTCGCTGGGCGGCTTGATTCGTGTGGCGCCGGTTGCGGTGGCGCCGGTTGCGGTGGCGCTGCTCAGCGAGGGCCCGCCGGCGACGCCCGGTTCTTGGGGGCCGGTGTTGATCGGCTTAAGTTGAACCGGTACGTCGAACACGAAACTCCGCACCCGAATGTCCGACGACTGAATCGGAATCGAGATGGCGCGAGGTCGCGCCGTGTCGAAACGTATGCTGTGCGTCTCCGGCAGCGGGGCGTTGGCCAACTGGTGGTTCCACTGCGCGGTTACCTCCGGGGCCCAGGGGGCCAGGGCGTCGGCCGCAAAGTCGACACTTGTTGCCTGTGGTAGCGGAGGAGGTTGCCAGCTTAGGCCGCCATCGGCATCGTATGCGTGAAAACCTGTCGACATTTGGCTACCGCACGGCCCGTTGGGCTTCCTCGATGGCTTCGCGAATCCGCGTAAACGGCTCGGCGAAATCGAACGACTCGCTGAGCCGGTCATGATGTTCGGTAATCAATTGGCGGTCTTGCTCCGACTGCTCGGGCACGGCCAATCGATTGGCGCCCAGGGCGAAGGTCAACAACCGAGGACCGGCGGAGTGGGCGGCGTCGAGTCGTAGGTGTTTGCCGCCGTGGTCGACCGCCTCAATTGCGGTATCCTCAGACGCGTTACCCTCTGAGCCAACTATTAGTGCCACGGGAAACGAGACATATCGCCGCACTGCTAGCACGGGTGGCCGGTCGGTGCAAACGAACAGGGGCTTCGACTTCGCTTTAGCTAGCAGCGCCTGACCGATTTGATCGCCGTAAAGAAATGCCTCGAGCGTGGGGCCGTAAAGAATCTCCTGGGCACGATTGGGTTTGATCGGCGCCGTGCAGTGGAACTCTAACGGTCGTGCGGCCGTATTGAGTACCAAGTAGCCGCCGAACAACCCGTGCTCGGGGTGTTCGACCACGGAAAGGAAGCCCAAATTCGCTTTTTGGTTGGCCCCAGACTCACTCATGGATGTCGTTTCTGCCTGGTTTGCGTAGTTCGCGCAAAGTTTGTGTTTTAGCAATGGCCTAAGGCACGTGTTCCCAGGCTTCCACGTGGATCGGGCATGCGCGGTGTGTGACTTTAGGCAGTACCCTCAGGTTTTGCCGGACAGTGGAATTAATGGGGCGAAAAAGCTGCGAAAAAAGCCGGAAATTGCCACCGAACAGGGGGGAATCGTGGCAAACAACGGGAACTTCATGGCAGACTCTCGACTTCCGGGGCACTCGCTGACTATACTGGATCGTGAAAGGAATAAGCCGATATGAGTCACGACCAATCTTCGTCGCGTCAATCACTGTTTAGCCAGATCGACGTCGGCCATTCGACCTATTCGAATTCGGTCTCGCGGGAGGCCTCGCCCGACGATAACCAGCAAACGCGGTTATTGCGCGAGCTGCTTGCCGGGCAAGACCGCCAGAACGAATTGCTCGAAGAACTGGTGAATCAGTTAGGCGCGGCCCAGAAGCAGCGGGCGGTGGAACTGGGACAATGGAAGCAAGCCAATCCCGGTTTGGCCCGAAGTTGCCGCCGTGCGGCCGAGTCGCTAGGGAAGGTGCAAACCGAGTTCCTCGACAGCCTTACCGAGGAGGTCAACGAGAACTTCGAGGCGCTGCTGGACGGAGAATTCATGCTTAACGAGTTCGTCGACCGTTACGGGCCGCGGATGGCCCATCTCAACGGCCTGTTGCAGGTGTTGTCGCAACTCAGTGCCGCAGCCAATCCCGCCAATACACCCAACACGCCCTAGTGCTTTGTCGAGTCTATATACACGGGTGCCATGCCCACGCAAGCGTGGGCATGTTCGTCGGTGTTGCAACATGCCCACGCAAGCGTGGGCAAGGCACCCGGTCCATTTTCTCGTCGTTGTTCTGCTGTTGACCACATTGGGTGGTTGTCAGCCTTCGCTCGATGCTCCGCCACGGACGACGGCGTCTGCGCCGGTGGTCGACTCTCCAGGCGTGCCAGACAGTCGGCATATCGCCAATAGCAATACAACGGCATACGAAAAGCCTTCGGCACACGAACTGGTCAGCGCGGCCGTTGCTCCGCAAAACGCTTGGCCTCTGTTCCGCGGATCGCCGCAGGCCACCGGAATCGCCGGCAGCAGTCTGCCGGAGAAGTTGAAGGTCGTCTGGCGGTTTACGGCCAACGACGGCTTCGAGGCCACAGCCGCCATCGACCGTGGCACGGTTTACGTTGGCAGTCTCGACGGCAATTTTTACGCGATCGACCTTGTCTCGGGCGAAAAGCGTTGGGCATTTGCCACGGAGTTGGGTTTCGTGGCTTCGGCGGCCGTGCGCGACGGTCGTGTTTTCATCGGCGACAGCGACGGCGTGTTCTATTGCCTCGATGCCGCGACCGGCCAGCCACGGTGGAAATTCGCCACCGAGGCCGAAATCAACTCCAGCGCCAACTTCTACCAGGGCAACGTGATCGTTGGTTCGCAGGATGGCCACGTCTATTGCCTGAAGGCCGACGGCGGTGACCTCGTTTGGAAGTATGAAAGCGAGGACATGATTCAGTGCAGCCCGAGTGTGGTTGGCAATCGCGCGTTTGTCGCCGGTTGCGACGGGCATCTGCATGTGATCGACCTGGACGAAGGCCGAAGCGTCGAGAGTGTCGACATCGAATCGCCCACGCTCTGCACCCCAGCCCTGCTCGGCGATCGGGCTTTCGTGGGCACGATCGGCAATAGCTTCGCGGCCGTCGACTGGAAGAAGGCTGCCATTGTTTGGCAGTTTAGCGACAAGGTCACCGGCGACCAGTTCCGTTCGTCGGCCGCCGTGACCGCCGACACCGTGGTCGTCGGCTGCCGGGACAAACGCGTCTATGCGCTCGACGCGAAGACCGGCGAAGAACGTTGGATCTTCACGACCAAGGGCCAGGTGGATAGTTCCTCGGTCGTGGTCGGGAGACGCGTGTTTATCGGGTCGGACGACGGTCGCTTGTATCAACTCGGTTTGACCACGGGCACACTCGAATGGCAATATGAGACAGGCGGTTCCCTGCTGGCCTCCCCGGCCGTGGCCGCCGGACGCTTGGTCATCGGCACCGACGAAGGTGACCTGTATTGTTTTGGGAGTGAAGAGTGAGGAGTTGGGAGCAACGGGGGCTGGTCGCTTCAGCGGCCAGCAACAACGCGAACAAGTACAACGGCCACTCAATGCAACACAAAAAAATTCTTTCTCCTTCGTCGCATTTTCCCCAGTTCGCCCTCTTTCCTTCTTTTCTTATTGCACACTTACTTGATTTGGCTGAAGTGCTACCATAATCTATCCTTCTCCGTCCCCGTGCGTCACGAATCCAGCAAACCCTCATGACGGACAATCCCATGAAAGCACCTTTGCACGTCGTACTTTGCGAAGCGCGTGAAGGCCAGACCTCGCGCAACACGATTCTCGACCACGTAGCCTCAGCCCTAGCCGAGCGCGAGGATGTGGAAGTGACCGTCGTGCCGCATCTGTACGATCTCACGCCCGACGGCCCGGCCATGACGTACCTCCGCTCGCTCGAAGGCGATCTGCTGGTGTTGGCCGCGATGGTCCCCCGCGCAGCTTATTGGGTGTTGGACGCCAACGAAGTACGTGGACGGATGGGCAGTACGCTGCTGACACTCGACGAGAACGACGTTTCGGCCGCTTCGGCTGGCAAACAGGCAGAGCGAACGATCTGGTGTTTAGATATCCGCCGCCACGGCGATGCGCTGCCGGTATTGGGCGAAGTGGCTGCGATTTTTGCCGAGCATAACGGCCAGAAGGTCGAGGCTCTCGAAGTGCCCGACGTGCCGGTTGCCAACGGTCGTACTCGGGTGGAGGAGATTACCCAGCGGCGTTGGTACCCGGTGGTCGACCGTCAGGTGTGCTGCAACTGCCAGGAGTGTTTGAATTTCTGCCTGTTTGGCGTGTTTGGTTTCGACGAGGCGGAAGAGCTTTGGGTCGAGCAGCCCGATGCCTGCCGCGACGGCTGCCCGGCGTGCAGTCGGGTGTGTCCGTCCGGCGCGATCATGTTTCCCGACCATCCCGACCCGGCCGTCGCAGGCGATCCGACGGCCAAGTCGCAAGCAGGTCAGTCCGACCTGTTACAACTGTTTACGGCAACGCCAAGTCCCGCCGCTGTGCCCGCATCGCGCGACGTGGCCGAAACCGAGCGACGACGTGCCCAAGCCGAACAGGCCAAAGCGGCAGAAAATGCCCGGGAGAAAAATCCGGCAAACGATTCACTCGACGACCTGGTCGACGACATCGACGCGATGGATTTGTAGACGCGGTGTGGCGTGGAGTGTGTAGGCTATGCTTCAGCATGGCACGATGTCGTGGTTATTCCGTGCTATGCCATTAGTCTCCAGGATTGAGGCAATCTCCTCAAAGTAAGCGACCAACGGGAGCGTCTTTTTGTCTGGGTTCGTTAGCACCAATTGGTTGCGGCCCTGCCGCGCCATGCTGAAGCAAAGCCTACGAGTAGCCAGTCTCAACGGCCCGGCTCTTGCATGCTGACGGCCGCTTCGAAAGTCGGTGTGGGGCGGAAGTCGGGGTGGTCGCGGTGCTGTAGATGGCGGCGGCCCCAATAGCTGCCGTAGTATTGGCAGTTCGTGTCGACCCAGTTGGTGATTTTCAACAGTTCTTCCGGCTGTAGTACGACGTCGCTATGAGCTTCGGCCAACTTCCTTGCTCGTTCGGCCTGGGCCGGATCGCGGAGTTGGACCTTGCCCTGGCTGAGCATCGCCACGAGCACACTGGCGTGAGAGCCCAGCGATATGGCTGGCAGGTAGACCACATTGCCGGTCTTCGGATGGTTTTCGCCGATGACCGGCCCCAACAGTCCCCGATCGGATCGATTCTTGGCACGTCGTTCCGGCACCAGGCTTTCGTACGACACGTTGAACAACGAAGTGGGCGTACCTCGCAGGTCGAGATTCCCTTCGGTCTTCTCTTCGCCGTGGCACTGCAAACAGTGCCGGTCCCAGACGGGCTGGACATCGGCCACGTAGTCGATGGTCCGGCGCGCGGCCGCTTCGCCCAACTGCGGCTGGGGAATCAAAGGCGGTTTCGACAGCGTCGTGTACGATGTTGCGGTGGTCGTCTGGTTCGGTCGCTCGTGACAGCCTACGCACCCGCGGACTTCGCCGGGCATGTAGTTCACATAGGTCCGCTCGGTTTGCAGCGCCATGTAGTCGGCGTCGAGAAGCTGCAAGAAGATATTCGCCCGGGCAGGCACGACAAAACACGCCGAACCGTCTTCGTCGACCGGTACCACGCCATGTTGCACCTTGAGCGCCAGATGCGTGTCTTTTGAGATGCAGGCGTGCTGTTGATCGTAAGAATCGCCGGGCCATCGGCGCCGGGCTGTCCAGGGTCGCGGGATTTGTTCCAACACGCGGATGTACTTCACCGCGCCGCGAGGAACCCCTTCCAGCCCACGGTAAACGTCGCTCACCATGCACACGGCTTGATTCGCGGCCGCAAAGGTTGGATCGCGCATTTCCGGCAACACGGGCGGCACGGGCCGGCTTCGCACCGGATACGGCAAGAAGCAGGAAATCGCCGGATCGCGGTAAACTTGCTCAACCTGGCCCTTTTCGTCGAGCAGATAGATGCCATAGGCCGCCGGGTCGCTCCACTTCGGGCCGACCGGCTTATGCGCGACGAGATACGCCTTCTCGCTCAACGGATAAGGATCTTTGAAGAGCCGCCCTTTTCCGTCGCGATCGGCTCTCCACGAGCCGTCGGCCTGACGAAAGGAAAAGCCACCTTCGCCCCGGATGTCTACGTCGGGCGTCAAATAGGTCATCGGCTCTCGCGTGCGGATGTTGCGATTCATATCGAGTCGGATCACCGGGCCCAGGCCGTTCTGCGGATAATGGGGCGTGCCGATCATCACGTACTGATTCAGAAGGTTGGGAATCGGACGCCCGTAGATAAACGTGGGCGGCAAGGCGATGTCGTTTCCGTAGACTTCGACCGATCCGGTTCCGTCGGGTCGCATTGCCCAAAGGCATTTCACGCTGACCGCGCCCTTGTCGACATACTCCCATCGCGTGTAGAGAATGCGGCCGTCGGGCAGCATCACGGGACTCGCTTCGCTTACCGAACTATTGCTCAGTCGACGCATGTTTTGCCCGTCGGCATCCATTCGATACAACACGGTCGTGGTCAGGTTGTCGGACCCGTCGCAAAGGATGCTGTACTGGGCACGCGTGGAGATGAACGCAATACTGCCGTCGGGCAGATAGCACGGCTGCATATCGTCGGTGCCGTGGTGGTATTCCGGCGTTACTCGATAGTTGGCCACGAGTTGCTCTTCGTCGGCCGGAGGGAAAGTGAGTTGCCGCAGACCGGAGCCGTCGACGTGTACTTCGTACAACCGATAGCCCACCTGGGGACCCGCCTTCCAGGCAAACACAACCCGTTGGGCGTCGAACGAGAGATCGAACCGTTCGAACACGCCGCCCTGCAATTGCGGCACCAGTTCTCGAACGGCCCCGGTCTTCAGATCGAGCACGCACAGGTTGCCGCCCGGCTGCCAGGTGCTGTTGATGAACTCGGTGTAGTAATGGTTCGAGTCGTAGGTGAAGCGTTTGACGAATAAGAGTTCATCGGCACCGATCGTGGCAGCCCAATCGCGCGGAGTGTCGTTGGCGGAACCTTGTCCGACAAGGAGGCTCAATGCCATGGCGATCCCTGTTGCCCATCGAATCACAAGCTGTCTGTTGTGTTGTCGAGACATCGAAAGCCACCGATTGAAGACGGAGTTTCTGGTTCCAGTTCCGCTCGGGCACACGGCGAGCAATAACGTTTTCATGTTAACAAAGTCACCTGCCGCCTGCCAGTAAACGGTGGTTTTCCGGCGGAGGTCGTAGTGCAATATTTCATTTCCTGGTTCGCAAGCTCCAGCTTGGGCGCGAGAAATGGAATATGCCATTTGACGTTAGAAGTTGTACTTCGTATCCCCGGAAAGGAATGCTCTCGGGGGAATCCGTCGCATTTGGCGGAAACCGCGGGGTGTGACTCCCGTTTCGCGGCGGAAAATCTGGCCGAAGTATTTGAAGATGGGAAACCCACATCGCTTGCCGACCGCCTCGATCGACAGGTTGGATTGTGTCAACAGTAGCTTGGCGTTGTCGATTTGCACGCGGAGTATTTCCGCTTTTACCGATCGGCCCAGACATTGCCGAAATCGCCGCTCCAACGTGCGTCGTGAAAGTCCGATTTCGGTAATCACATGAGATACTTGAATCCTACGATGGGCGTTCTCCCGGATGAATCGAACGGCTCCGGCTACATCCGGATCCGCGATGGCCAGGATGTCTGTCGACTGGCGCGTTGCAATGTGACTGGGAGGGATATAGTGCGTCTCGCCGTGCAAAGATCGACCTGCCATTCTTCGGGCTAACAGGGCTGCTGCTTCGTAGCCCATCAGCCGGCTGTCCAGATCGACACTTGACAGCGGCGGGTTGGCGACGCTACAAACCACTGCGTCGTTGTCGACGCCCAGGATGGCGATTTGTTCGGGGACGGCGATTCCACACGCGCGACATACTTCGAGAAGACGCATTGCGTGGACGTCTTCGGCGCACAAGATGCCGATTGGTTGTGGCAGGCCGCGGAGCCATCGGGCAACGTGAGTGCGTTGTCGTTCCTCCCAGTGTGGCAAGGAAATCGGACGCCGGTTGGGCGGTTCATAGAGAAGGCAGTCGTGGCCGCTGGCTGCCAGAGCACGAACGAAACCGTCGCGCCGCAACGGTATCCAGGTGGTCTCGCCGAACGCGAAGAAGCCGAATTCGCGCAACCCACGATTAAGAAAATGCTCGGCTGCCATTTGTCCGACTAAATTGTGGTCGCTCTCGATGTCAACGTGAATACCCCGGACGCGGTGCAACTCCACCGTCGGCCGTCCCGTCGCGCGGATGGCTCTGGCTAACGACGATGTGGCGGTTCGCGAGATGATCCCGTTGCCCTGCCAACCTTTGAGCCATTTGGGCGTCGGACCTTCTAGTCCCCGTTCTTCGAACTGGATTGCCCACGGCCCGTGCTCGTCGACGTACTGCACGATTCCCTCGATCAACCCACGTCCGAAGGCCATGGAGGTTTCGATGAACAGCGCGACCTGAGGGATACGATGCTTTCGGGCCATGGTTTTGTCGCTTCTGACAGGCTGTCGCAAAATTGAGATATTATGACGCAATATCGTCTACTTTCGTGATTGTAATTGAGATTCGGCCCTGCCACAATTGACCACCAGCAATGGTAAACGTGGCATCCGGCAAACAATTCAGTAAAAGGAGACTACGAGATGACGACGGCAAGATGGCGGACGACGGTAGTTCTCGCGGTCGGAGTGTTGGTCACGGCGGTAACGTCGTTGCAGGCGGCCGACCAACCACCTGCCAATGTGGATTATCAAACGAAGTTGGCGCCGGTCGTCCCGTGGAACGAAGGCCAGTCGGTAATCAATGGACCGGATGTTTACGGGGCGTCACCCGGAAAAGACTTCCTCTATTTGATTCCGACGGTCGGAGAGCGGCCGATCCGGTTTTCGGCCGAAGGTCTACCAGCGGGACTTACCGTTGATTCGGAGAATGGACAGATTCGCGGCAAAGCCGAAAAGAAGGGCGAATACCAAGTTGTTTTGACGGCGGAGAACAAGCACGGCAAGTCCACGAAGACCTTGAAGCTGATCGTCGAGGAAAACTCGCTGGCGCTGACGCCTCCGATGGGCTGGAACAGTTGGAACTGCTACCGCGGCGGCATCGACGACGCCAAAATCCGGGCTATTGCCGACGGTATGATCGCCTCTGGACTGGCCGCCCGGGGCTACACCTACGTAAACCTGGACTCCGGCTGGCAGTCGAAGAGTCGCGGCGGCAAGTTCAACTCCATCGTGCCGAAAGACGGCTTCCCGGACATGAAGGCCCTCTGCGACCATATCCACTCGCTTGGCCTGAAAGCAGGGCTCTATTCCGGTCCCTACGTGGTGCCTTGGGGTACGGACGGCTGCGGAACGACCTCCGGTATTTGCGACACGAATTTTCGTTGGATGCTCGGTCCTAAGTTTCACAAGAAATACATCGGCATAAACAAGCACGAGCACGAGGACGTGAGCCAGTGGGCCGATTGGGGTTTCGACTACTTCAAGTACGACTGGGCCCATACCGACATGATCCTCACGGAACGCATGAGCCGAGAACTCAAGGCGTCTGCCCGCGATATCATCTTCAGCATCACGACCAACGTTAACATCAACGACGCTTCCAAGGTTAAGGAACTGGCCAATCTATGGCGTTCCAACGGCGACACAGGCCCGGAATGGAAATCCGTCGTGGCAAACGGCTTTAACAACCAGCAATGGAATTCGGTGATCGGGCCCGGCCATTGGTTCGACCTCGACATGACCGCCCTGAAGCCTATGGGCGGCAAATGCCTGACGCCCAACGAGCAAATCGCTTGCGTCTCGTGCTGGATGATGCGACCGACTCCGATCCTGATCGATTGCGATCTCACGGCCCCGTTAGACGACTTTACCCTGCGGTTGCTCTGCAACGAGGAAATCATTGCCGTGAACCAAGATCCGTTGGGCAAGCCTGCCGCGAGTCTGTTGAAAAACGACTCGTGGGACATTCAGATCAAGCCGCTCGCCGACGGCAACTATGCGTTGGCCTTCTTCAATCTGAGCGACAAGCCGGCCGTTGCCCCCGAAGTCAATTTCGGCTTCTTCGGCATTGATGAAAGATGCGGGATCCGAGATCTCTGGGGTAAAGAAGACCTGGGTGCGTTTGAGAAGAATTTTGTAGTTGGCGTCGACGCCCATTGCGCGAAGGTTTTCAAGATCTTCATGCCGTAAACAGTCGTTCACCACGGTTCCCCTCTCCCGCAAGCGGGAGAGGGGCTGGGGGTGAGGACAGGTGAATTGGGTTTCCTGGTTTCCAAGTTGAGGCTTGGGCGCGAGCAGAGATAGCGTAGCTCAGGCCGTGCCATGCTGAAGCATAGCCTACACGGTTACACGACTACTTTTCTCGGGGGCCTTTCATCGTGGCCAGTTCTTCTCGGGCGAAGGCCTGCCATTGCTGGTCGAGTTTTGCGGTTTCGGGCACGTTGGGGTGAATCCAAAGGCCGTAGCGCAGTCGCAAGGGTTTATCGGGCGTGATCGTGATGGGGTCGTTGAGTGTCAGGCAGACGCCCATCCAGCCGTCGTTGCGCACGTGGAACGGTGTGGGATGGCCCGGGTTTTTCGGGTGATCCATCAGCATGATGCCGGCCGTTTGTTCGGCGGCGATCGGGCCGCTGTAGTCGACCCAACGGGCCGGTTTGCGGAAGACGTCCGGCTCGTTGCGCTGGCCTGCGCTGTTGAGAATGCGACCGCCGCCGTCGTTCACGCCGATGGTCTTGGCCATCCGCACGCCGATCGGTCCGAAAGGCGTTTGCCCTAGCGTTACCTGGCCGGAGGACGGGGCTTCGAACTGCAGGTCGATGGTCAGTCGCCACGAGCCGCCGTCGTTGGGAGTGACTGTCGCCCGACGCCGCTCGAACATCAACGTTTTGCCCTGGGGATCGTTCCAGGCGTTCAGCGAAAGCATGGTGGCTGCCGTGGGGCTATCGTCGTATTGAAGTACCCGTTGGTGGACAATCTGTCCGGCATTCGGCCCATGGTCTACCCAGAAGTCGACACCGCTGACGTTCATGTGCGAGATCCACACCGAGTTGTGGTGGCTGTGGCCGACCGGGTCGTGTGGGTGACCCATCCGCGTGAGCGAGCAGTTGTCCTGCCCGATGATCGGATACCAAAACGGCCGCCGCAGGTTCGCTCCGAAGTGGTATCGGGTGAGTTCGCGGCCGAAGTGTTCGAACGAAGCCTGATCGTAGGGCATCGGGAGCACTTGCATGGCGGGGACCGGCCGGGCGTCGGGAAGCGGTGTGTCGTCGGCACGAACGGTTGCTGCCATGGCCATGGTGACGACAATCCCATACATTGCGGTCAGAAAATCGCGGTATCGCATTTTGCTGTTCCGGAAGAGTGGTTTGCTTCTCCTGGTTCCCAAGCTTCAGCTTGGGAACCTCCTTCTAGCGAAGCTCTGCTTCGCGTGCGTGGTGGTAACGTGCCGGGTAATGTTACGAACTCAAACTGAAAACGGAAGGAAGCCGCAGATGAACGCAGATACACGCAGATGACGAAAACGACTTGGAAACGTGGATATCTGGTAGATCACGACGTGAAGGCAATGCTTCCCAAAAGCCTCTCGCGCCAGATAGTCCGTTCGATGCTAGTGCTATGCTATCTGCGTTCATTTGCGTCCATCTGCGGCTCCAATGTTGGAATCATTTTTAGTTTAAGTTACGAAGCAGAGCTTCGGGGGAATGCGTACCCAAGCTGGAGCTTGGGTACGAGGGTGGCGAAAGGTTACTTGCGTTTCCTGCGTAGTTGCTTGAGCTTCGATTGACGAGGTCCCTCCTCGACATTGACCTTCGGCAGCCAGCCGGCCAGTTGTTTTTTCACTTCGGCATACTGCGAATCATTGGCCAAGTTGGTCCACTCCATGGGGTCGTTTTCGTGGTCGTAGAGTTCTTCGCCGCCGTCGTGGTAACGGATGTAACGCCAGCGCTCGCTCCGCACGGGGTGGTTGTTGCGCCCGTAGGTTGTTACCACCGGTCGCTCCCAGGTGGCGTTGGGGTCGGCCAATAGCGGTCGAAGACTTTTTCCTTCGAGGTGTTCGCCGACGGGCAAGCCGCACAGATCGGCCAACGTCGGGTAGATGTCCAACAGGCTTACCGTACGGTCGCAGCGTGTGCCGGCCTTCGTCAAGCCTGGCACGGCAAAGATCATCGGCACGCGATCGGCCTCTTCCCAGAGGGTGAATTTTCGCCAGTGCAGCTTCTCGCCCAGGTGCCAACCGTGATCAGTCCAGAGCACGACGACGGTGTTCTTCGCATGGCCGCTTCGGTCGAGGGCGTCCAACAGGCGGCCCAGTTGGGCGTCGGCGTAGGTGATCGACGCCAGGTAACCCTGCACGGCCTTTTTCCACTGTTTGTATTTCAACACATTGGCATGATCGCCCTGGGGGCGAGCCATCTTCACGCCGGCCGGCGGAACGTCTTCTAGGTCGTCGTCTTTGACCTCCGGCAGGACGATTTTTTCCAAGGGATACATGTCGAAGTATTTCTGCGGCACGTACCAGGGCAGGTGGGGACGATACAGGCCAACGGCCAGGAAGAAGGGCTTATCGTGCTTTTCCTTAAGAAAATCGGTCCCGAAGTTGACCACCGCCGTATCGGCCATGGCGTCGTCGTCGACCGCGACCGGACCCCAGTCGAAATGGGCCGCACGCGGGATGCCGTTGACGGGCCTGTTTTCTGGCTTCGGATCGGCCGGCCGTGAGAAGTAAACTTGCCACGACTGCGGGTCTTTGAAACCGCCGTGAAAAATCTTGCCGGCCCCGTGGACTTTGTAGCCGTGGGCCGTGAAGTGTTGCGGCAAGGTCACGGCTTGGGGTATTTGTGCCCGCCATGGATTGCTGTTGTAGTACACGCCCGAGGTCGACGGCCGCGCGCCGCACAACAGGCTCGCCCGCGACGGATTGCACGCCGGTGCCGAACAGTACGCCCGAGTGAAGAACACTCCGGAGTCGGCCAGCCGCTGAAGATTGGGCGTTTTCACATTGGGGTAGCCGCCGAGGAAGGTGGTCCAGTCGTTCAGATCGTCGACGGCGATGAAGAGCACGTTGGGACGCGCGGGTGCGGCGGCGCATGCCTCGGTGCTGTTGCCAGCGAAGCTGAGCAGGGTGGAGGTCAGAAAAGACCACATCAGTACGGCGCGGTGCGACATGGCGTGTTCTCCAATGCGTTCCGGGAGGCGATCACGAGACTATCCGCCATCGTAAAGCAGATGGGGGCGGAACGCAAAAAAGGCGTTGGAACTGGGCGCTGTCGGTCGGGACGAACGGGACTACCGCCGCTCCGGGCTGCCCCGTTCGACCATCGCCCGATAGGCTTGCCAGCCTTCAAGTTGGGCCGGTGTGAGGGTTGGCTGCTTAGCGTGGCTTTTGCCGTCGGAAAACGGTTCGTAGTCGGCCAGCGACGTTACCTGTTGTTGGTCGTAGCGGTGTTCGACCGCCCGAAGCCATCGGCGTACCTCTCGCGGCAGGTTGACGCGCTCGTTGACCACCAGTCCGTTGACTATCTGGCGATGATGGCGCCGCCGAACGCTGTGCTTCTTGCGGCGATGAAGCCAGTAGCCTTCCTCGGCGGTCACGCGACGGACGAAGCGTTGCAGGCTGTGCAGTCGGTCGTGGTCTTCGTGGTTGGCCGATAGGGTAATGTCATCGGCGTAGCGGGTGTAGACGGCGCCGAGCTTTTCGGCCATACCGGCCAGGCGGGCATCGAGCCGGTAGTTGACCAGATTGCTCAGCCGTGGGCTGGTGGGCGCGCCTTGGGGTAGTCCACCGTCGTGAGTGCAAAGACGGGTGAGCAACGCGGCGGCCTTGCGATTGAAACCGATCAGCCGAAAGAACCGCTGCACGCGGCGCGTGGTGGTCGAGGCGAAGAAGTCTTTGATATCGAAGCGGATTACGACGGCCCTGCCCTGATGCGCCGCGGCGTTGGTCACGATCGATCGACCTCGCTCGAAGCCCATGGCCGCTGGATGCACTTTGAGCCGGGCCAGAAGTCGACGAAGAATGCGGCGTTGAAGTTCCTTTAGCTCGGGCTGCGGAGCAAGGATGCGCCGCTGACCGCCACCGCTTCGCTTGGCGATGAAAAACTCGCGATACCGCGGTCGGAATTGCTCCAGCTCGGCGCGGTCCATGGCGAGCCGACGAGCCAACTCGTCGACGGAGTGTCCCGAGCCGTGCAGCAACCAGTCGAGTATGCCCATGGCGATGCTTTCTCGAAAAGGTAAGCCCGGATATTTTACGACGGAGGCACGAAGCGATTGCGAGGATGAAGTCAGCCTTTATACTTCATCCTTCCTGCTCCGATCTTCCCAAACACCGTGTCGTCGGTGTCTCCGTGGTTTATTTAGAACTCGTCCAAGAATTATTTGGCGATTTTCCGGGGCGTGCTTCGCAACGCCCCTGCCGTATCACGTGATGAGAGGAAGTTGTTTCTTTGCGCGTTCTAGTCGTAGCGAATGTGGGTAAGCGAACTCGTCGGCATTCAGAAAACGGCACAGGAAAAAACGGGGTGCCCCAACGCTTTTGGCATTGGCGGCACCCGGCTATCTTGCGAAACCGTGCGACGGTTTCCCGCCTCTTTGTACAGGCCCATCCGGACCCGGTCGACGAAACATCGACCTTGCACTCGGCATTGGAGTGCACCCAAGATAGCTGCGCGTGATGATCCGACGTCAGTGCCCGTTTGTCAAGCCGGGGGCTTAGCAGTGCGCAGCAACAAACACCGAACCGAGATGTTCGTATAGCGGAAGCATCCACGCGGTCGAGGTGCAAGCTTTCTGCCGGTTGCGATAGACACAAGCACTGGCAGTTGCCAGCAACGACGGTTTGGCCTGTGTCATCGCACGTGCAGTCTAGCGAGCTACCAGCCCATTACCATGTTCGATTCGATCGCCTTGCGGGATCGTTCCAGGTCATCACCGGTTTGCTGCATGTAGAGGCGAATCGCGTGGACCTTGTCGCCCGCCGCTTTGGCCAAGCAATCGCGAGCGGTGGAACAGGGGTCGGTCGGTCCCGAGATCCCCAGTGCTGCCTTGGAAATCACCCAGGTATCGCGAGGACGTCGGGTAACGCGGACCGGTTTCTCGGTCGGGTAGTTGTCGTTGACAACTTCCTGCGCGGCCTGATCGTCTTCGGCCCAGGTGATGATGATATGTGAGTCCGTCTCGACTTCAAACAGTGGCATGAAACCTCTCTCGCTTCTATTGGCCCTTGTTTGCTGAACGAACGGAAGGCAACCAACGGGAACGCGGTTTATAGGAAATGCGTTCGTCGCCAACCGTTCAAGAAACTACAGACACGAATCAAGGGCGGAACCAGTGTGGATAGAAACACCACAGAGAATGGTAGGGATCGATCCAAGGCAAGTCAATGACTATTTCCCCCCGTTGTGGTGGTTTTTTCGATAACTATTACTTGGCGCTATCCGTTGCACAAGATTAGTACACAAAGCGGCAGGGCCGCCAACCAAACGGTGCTACCGCACCCAGTCGAGAAGCCGCTCCCGTTGGTCGCTATTTTTTTTCAAAAACTTAACGATCTTCGAGGTTAGTGGCACAAAGCGGCAGGGTTGCCAACCAAACCGGGGTGACCGCAGGCCGGCAAGCAGATGACTTTCTCGTCGGGTGCCGCGGTTTTCTGCCACGAAGGAGGGGTATAGCGACTGCAATGATGTTGACGGCGGTCGCCATGGCGAAAAGTCGAGAAGGCGGCCGATTTTTCGCGTTACGTTTGGGGATCGTGGGGAGAATAGAGAGTGAACCCTCGATTTCGTCCTCCTTTCTCGCTTTCTTGGCGCAGATATCAAAAAGCCGTGGTCTCCTCCATGAAGTGCGCGGACTCCGAAAAGCTGGCCGTTCTTTGGACGAAGGCATGCCCCACGGTGGCTGGGTATGTCTCGTCGGTCATTCCCGACTTTCATCAGGCCGAGGACGTTCTACACCAGGTGGCGGTGATCGTGGTCCGCAAGTTCGACGACTACGACCAGACCAAACCGTTCACGCCGTGGGCGTTGGGCGTAGCCAAGCGTGAAGTGCTCAAGCACCGCCGCAATTTCGCTACCGATCGCCACGTCTTCGCCGAAGACCTGCTCGATGTGATTACGGCCGTTTACCAGGAGCATGCCGACGTGCTGGAGGAGCGGCGCCGGGCGTTGCACGAGTGCCTGGGCAAAATCGAAGGTCGGGGGCGCAAGGCCCTGAAACTGCGGTATGTCGAAGGGCTTAAGCCCCAGGGTGTTGCCGAGCGACTCCAGGTGAGTGCGGCTGCCGCCCGGATGTTGCTCTCGCGAGTGCGAAACGTTCTTCGGCAGTGTATCCAACGGCACATGAACCGAGCGACGACAAGTTAATGGACCAAGTCGAATTGCAGCCACTGATCGACGCTTACATCGACGACGAACTGACCGACGAGCAGTTCGCCCGGCTCGATGTCTTGCTGCGCGAAGATACGGTCCAAGTTCTCCGCTTTGTGGAAGAAACCCATCTTCATCGGCAGGTACACGACCTGCTGGTTGCCGATCCTCGGCTGCTTCCCTTGGGCGTTGGCTACGACGAGGACGAATGGGCGGACGACGACGAACTGGCGCCGGCCGCGCAAAGTCGTTCTCCGTCGCGTGCGTCTGTGGAGCGGGTCGCGTGGCGAGTGGGCGCGTTTCTAGTACGGCCCATGCCGCTGGCGCTGACGGTTGCCGCCGTGGTGATTGTGTCGTTGGTGATCGCGTTGGATTTGATGTCAATGCCCCGGTTTTTCGGGCAACCTGGCGCGAGCCAAGCCGTCAGCGTGGTGGCCCAGCTTACTGGGCTGTACGAAGCCCGATGGGCGCAAGGGCAGAAACCGCCGGTCGTGGACGGGCCGCTTCAGGTTGGCGACCAACTGCTAATCGACGCCGGGTTGGCCGAAATTACCTTCAATAGCCATGTGCGAATGGTCGTCGAGGGGCCGGCCGCGGTGACGATTGTCGGTGCGAACGATGCCCGGCTTGACCGCGGACGTCTCAGTGCGCGGGTGCCGTCCGAGGCGTTGGGATTCACCGTGTTGACACCTGTTGCACGATTTATCGACCTGGGCACGGAGTTCGGCGCTTGTGTTACCGAACAGACGGCCGAGGCCGTGGTTTTCGAGGGCAAAATCGCCGTGGAAATGCTCGCCGACGACGGACAACCCGGTCGGCGACAAGAGCTGGCGGCCGGCGAGGCGTTTCGCGTGGACGGCCAGACGGCGTCGCAGATCGAGCCGGCACAGGTTGTGGGGATTGGCGGGCGTTTTGTTCGCGAGTTGCCCGAGGCCAACGTGCGTGCGATCGCCAAGGCTTACACAAACTTCGGCACGCGGTTTCCTGTCGTGCGACGCGGCCTGGAAGAAGGCAGCTTGGCCTATTGCGATCGCTTCTACCGGTGGCAAGAGATCGAGGGAGTTTGCTTTCCGGAATTCCTTCGTGGCGCGGAATACGTAGCGCCGGCCAACGAGCGCAAACACGATTGGGATCTCAGTGTCCGGGTTGTGCTGGCCAAGCCGGCAACGCTTTACCTGCTTTTCGACGATCGCGCGGAAGTACCGGATTGGCTGAAAAACACGTTTGTCGACACACAAGTCGATATCGGCATGGTCGAGCATCGCGAAGCGGCTGGCGAGGAAGCACGGGAATCGGGAACGGAACGCCTCTTCTCGATCTGGAAACGCACGGTCGAAGAGCCGGGAACGGTCGTGTTGTATGAGTCGAATGCGGCGGGTTGCTCGATGTACGGCATCGCAGCCGTTCCGCTCGACCAGCCATTGCCGGAAACGAGGAAGGATAAACCGTAAGACAACAATCTCCCCTCGCCCCTTCGGGGAGAGGGGCCGGGGGTGAGGGGTGTGCGACAACAAGAGTATCCCCGATCCGACTGTTTGAGATCTGCGAAAACGAAATACGAAAAATCCACTACCCACTGCTACTGAAAATCAAAAACTCCACAATGCCTACAAAAGGAGGATGATCTAATGCGAGGGATTCTCTTGCTTGTTTCGATGGCCACGATGCTTGTGCTGCTGACCGGCGCCGGTGTTGATGCGGCCACGATCACCGATCCCGATTCGTTGTTCGCCGATCCGTCGAGCGGTTGGGGCTACGTCTATAACGGCGACAGCGCGACGATGGGAGCCACCAACAGCTATGATTCGCTTGATGGTACGTGGGATCACGACAATCCGTCGGACTTGTGGACCGACACCAGCAAAGTGACGACCGACGGCGACGTGCTGACCATCGTCGACAGTTTGAGCGGCGGTGACGACCGAAAAATCTTCTTCGGCCACAACTTGAGTGAAGCCGTCGACGGATTGGTCGACTCGGGCGTGACGCTGCGCTTTCGGGCAAGCGGCGATTACGCGATCAACTCGCTCGGCAAGGGCCAAATAGGCATCCGGCAGCGTGCGGTCGATTCGATTTCTGGCCGATTGGTGTCGTTCGCTTTCGATACCGACGCGGGCGGGATGACCGTCAACGATGGCGGTGGCGAAGACACCGGTACGCTGTTGTATGCCATCGACGACGTCGACACGGCCATGCACGACTACTGGATCACCATTGTGGCCGACGATTCCGTAGCCGAAAAAACCCACAAGGTAACCCTATGGATGGACGGCGATACGACGGCCAAGGCGTCGGTCAACATCAATACCGCCGGCGTAGCCGATTACAGTAGCATCAACTATTTGGCCATGGGACTGGGGGCCTCCGCACTGACCGGCGAGTTGAACGTCGACTACGTGGCCTACCAGGCTGCGGCCATCGCGCCGGTGCCCGAGCCGTCGACGTGGCTGCTGGCCACCGTCGCCGTGGCCCTGTTCGGTGCCCAACGATGGCGCCGGCGCCGCTGACGGAAAACAAGTTCCTCCCCTCTCCCTATGGGAGAGGGGCCGTGGGTGAGGGCATTCGACCTATGCGAAATGTCCAACCTGGGGTAACAACTCGTTCCCAACTTCCAGCTTGGGAACGCCCATCCGACTTGCCGTGAAACACGTAAGATCGTTCGCGTTCAAACCGTTGGCGAACTTCGCTCTGCCTAGAATGCCTTATTTGAGCGTCCACGAAGCAGAGCGTCTGGGAAATGCGTTCCCAAGCCGGAGCTTGGGAACGAGGTTAAGCCGGAGCTTGGCAGCGAGGTGACGTATTACCCATGAATCGACGAGCACACGGTTTTACCCTGGTTGAACTGCTGGTAGTAATCGCGATCATCGGCATTTTGATTGCGCTGTTGCTGCCAGCCGTGCAGAGTGCCCGAGAGGCGGCGCGGCGGATGCAGTGTTCCAATAACCTCAAGCAGATTGGCTTGGCCGTGCTCGCCTACCACACGGCGTTCGAGTCGTTTCCGCCCGGCGGGATCACCGAGAAACCTTGTTGCAGCGGTCCGGAGGGCATCAATTGGGCGATTTCCATTCTGCCGTTTCTCGAACAGCAGGCCCTCTACGATCAGTACGATTCGAACGCGCCGAACGCGGATGCGGTCAACGCGTCGGTCCGCGAGGCGTCGCTGGCCGCCTATGTTTGCCCGTCGGATATCGGCGGCGGTGAATTGGGCCGACCGCAGAGCGGCCCGGGAACGTCGGTCGATTGGCGCCGCGGCTCCTATCGCGGCGTAACCGGGGCCAGCGATTCGAGCGCCTCGTGGGACGATAGCAGCAGTGCCGACGATCTGCCTTGGCGGCAGCGGGGCATCTTCCATACGGTCGGCACAGTTTGGGACGGCAACACGGCCTCTGGGAAGTTTTCGACGGAACGAATCGCCAACGTCCGCGACGGCACGTCGAACACGCTCTTGGTGGGCGAGTCGACCACGGTGACCGAACCGGGCCGGCGGACGTTTTGGGCCTACAGCTACACGTCGTACAATAAATCGCACCTATCGCCGGAAAGCCGCGTGTACTTGGCCGATTTCGATCGCTGCGTGGAACTGGATTCATCGAACCCCAATCCGTGCAAGCGAGGATGGGGCGGCCAGCATCCCGGCGGAATCAACTTCGTACTGGCCGACGGTTCGGTGACGTTCGTCAACACCAACGTCGACCTCAGTTTGCTAATTGAGTGGGCCACGATCGACGGCGGTAAGGTGTCGCGCGGCTTGTATTGAGGGCAGATTATGAACGATTCCCGCTGGTCGACCACATTGGGATTGCTCGTGTTGGCAACGCTCCTGATGGGTTGCTCAGGCCGCGAATACGACGTGGCCTCAGTTGCCGGACAAGTCACGCTCGACGGACAACCGCTGGCCGCGGCAACCGTGAGTTTCGAGCCGCTGGCCACGGCCGGTCGGCCCAACCCGGGGCCTGGATCGTACGGTAAGACCGATGCGGACGGTCGCTTCGAACTGTTTACCGCGAAGCCCGAGATGAAGGGCGCAGTCGTCGGAACACACGTAGTGCGTATACGCCAAGGTAGTTCGCGGGTTGACCCGGCCCGCGACGACTACACGCCTGCGGTCAAGTCGCAGTTGCCCAAGCGATGCCACGACGGCTCACTGCGGTTCGAAGTTTCGCCGGGCGGCACGAACGAAGCCGATTTCGCGTTGACTTCGGGCGAATAGACCGGTGTTTCACCACGGAGGCACGGAAGTCACCGAGTTGCGTTTCTGGGTTCTCCTCGGAGCTTCCCGCTTGATCGCTTTTTGTAGAGGAAAGGTTCTCAGAGGAGGATGCGATATCTATTGGATCCTGCATTGCTTGTGGAACGAGGGCGACCAATGGGAGCCCGGATTGCGGGGGCAGAACGCAACGAAGTGTTCCACAATCAACCTCGGAATCAATAAACAGTCTAACTCAACTCGACGCAGCAAGTTCACGGCCTTCCGCTAGTACTGATATCATCTGAAACCACTTCTAGGCATCAATAGGCTCAACACTTCCTGCCAGCGATTGGGGTCGCTCTACGACGCGGCCGACTACCCGGCGACATTGGTCGGGCTGTTCGCCATTTCGCCACGGTCCAATTCACGGCTGTTCATTCTTGATCCGAGTAGCCATGCACGCGGACAGACTGGGGTGCAAACGGTTCGATTTGGATTGTATTTTGCCCCACCTTGACGTGCGACGTGATGTCGACGCGATTGGGTTTGCCGATGAAGCCGCCTGCATAGTCGCCGTTTATCGTAACGGCGGCCGCGCCTTCGTGAGGGATATCGCTGGTTTCCACATAGATTCGTACGCCCGGCGTCAGCCAGTTCGTTGGAATACCGACATTTCCCAGAAACGGGTCCGCTTGTTTAATCGGCGGCAGTGTCAGCGGCTTGTTGTTCGATTCGATTGGCCCCCAAGGTCCGTCTAGGTACCAGGCAATTTCTTTGGCATTTTTCCAGGATGAAGCATCGAATTCGAGGTTCTGCCATCCGGTCGATGCATGCTCGGCCGACTGCCACGACCGGTCAATGCGGCCGGAGATCGTCTTTCCACCTTCGACGACGATTCGGTAGGCCCCGATCAATCCCGCGGGACTAGGTTTGTCGGTGGTGTTGGTTGCTTCAATGGCGAGGACATTGCTTCCGAGTTTCAAACGGCCAGTTAGATTGATGGTTTCCGGTCGGCTCCAGTTTATGCCTGCGCCAACCTTCACACCATTGACGTAAAGCACAAACTCGTTGTCCGCGGAAAGACGAAACGTGGCGTCGACGATCGCTCCTTTCGTCGGCACCTCGATGGTTTTGCGAAAGTAGCGTGTGCATGGCGGAACATTTTGCGGATCGCCCGGGTACCAGACCCACGGGCAACTGTCCAGCAAGGATTCGGACGGCTTCGGCAGTGAAGGTACCATGTTTTTGGCAGTGACCAAAGTGCGTTTCACCTCAATCGGTTCGGCGAACGATCGGGTATCCGCATCCAACCACGGCGGCAACCGCCGCGCGGTCGGCTGAAACACCAGCAGAACACTGCCCAACGGTTCAAGTGTCAGCGAGAGTTCGACTTGGTCGTCGGCAACCCGCTGATGAGCAATCGAACAGATCTCGCAACGCATGGGATCCCAGACTTCCGGCGTACCGTGGGTGTGTGCCCTAAGGTGGAAATGCTTCTTTGGCCCGTCGTGCTGCAGATTGCTGAGGAAAAAGATATCGCGATCGTTTTTCACGCGATGTAACACATGCAACCAGTCGTCGGTTTCACCTTCAAGCACTTCAAGCGTAGGGCGAATACGGGCGTCGCCGGTCAGCACCTGTTGAATCTGGTGGGAGGTCGGCTTCTCGGGCAGAAAGTAGGATCGCCCGCGCATGGTGTTGACTTGACACGGTTCGAGAGACGGTTTCGGTGCCTTGCCGGTCCAAATCGCCGTGCGCAAGGCAGTGATGTCGTCGGCAGTCCTTCCCAAGGTGGCCGACTTCGACGGCAACCGACCGTAGCCGATCACAATGCCGCCTGCGTCGAAAAACGCCTTGGCCTTTGCCAGGGTATCGTAAGGAATGACTTCCACGGCCGGCACGATCAACACCTTGTAGCGTTCGTCGCGCAGGTGGAGCCGGTTGGCGGTGATAGTGATGTCGTTTTCGAAAACTTCGTAAGGAATCCAGTCGCAGTCGAACAGAGCGTCTTGCAGGGCTGTGGTCATGTCCTCGGGTGTTGTGACCTGGCCGACGTGAACACTGTTGCCCAGGTAGAGCAGCGCCACGGGGCACATGTGCCGCCCGCCGGTGAGCAACAGACTCAGCCGCGATGTGTAGTCGGCATATACCCGGTAAAGCGGCCAACGAGGTTCGTAGCCACCGTTATAGAAGTATGGCGGACAATCGCGATCGTACGGCCCGCGGGGATTGAAGGAGTGGGGAATGTGGAAGTTGATTCCACTGGCGTGCATGTGATCGGTCCACCATTTCATCTCGGGATAACTGAGGTCTTGACCCCGCGCGCCGAAGATTTCGACCATTGCTAGATCGTTAACCTTGCCGTAGGCGTGACTGATCGAACTGCCCAACTTGGGTGTCTGATAGGTGCTGTTGTCCTTCTGGCCAGGAATAAATTGTTTGAACACCGCGTCGATTGCGCCCATGTCACTGTACTTTTGCACTTGAAACATATTGCCGGCGCACTTGCGGGGGTCGAAATACTCGCGGTTATGCTCCAGCCAATGACCGATGGACAGCACATTGTGTTCGTGGCACCACTCGGTCAGGCCACCGTAGAGCGTTTGTCCCCACGATTCGGCAAATGCATCTTGATACTGATATTTTGCGGCGACTTGCTCGTCCTGGTCGGCCAGGTGAAACTTCCAAGCAACCAGGGCCCGTTTCCAGTCGACGCCTCGCCGCTTGAGTTCCGGGATGACCTCGGTACCCCAGTCGCCGAAAGTTTCCGGTTCGTCATAGAAGTAACCGCGAATCGTCTTGCCGAACTCGTCGGCGAAGTGATCGTAGTGCGGCTGGTACACGGTGTTGATGTACCAGTCAACAGCCGCTTGGCTAGCACCGTCCACCAGCAGCCGCCCACGGCGCCCTTTGCTGTACGACCACGTGAATGTCATCACGTTCCACGTTCCTTCCGGCGCTGCCCACTTCAGTCTGCCATCGCGGACGCTTTCGGTCAGGTCGACAAGGCTTCCACCATCCACGCCATTATCGGACGCTTCACCAGCCAGCACGGCAATCAGCGTTTCGTTGGCCGGAACCGCGATCTGCACTTGTTGCGGGCCTTCGATCTGCTGCGCTACGGCCTCCATATACTTGCTGCCGTACTGCTGTGGTACCTTGCCGGCCACCTCGCCGCTGGGCCACCAACGTTCGTCGAAGATCCACATCTGAAGGTCCAGCCGTTTGGCCGCCTCTAGGCAGATTTTCAAATCGCGGTACCAACCGGGACCGAGCCAGTCGTTGTGCGGGCGCGACTCGGCGGTGAAGCAGCCGTTGCCTCCTTCGGCCACTTTTTCGAGGCACGCTTCAAGTTGCTCGCGACTCTCGTCGCCGTGCAACCAGAACAACGGGCCGGTCAATCGGCGGGCGTCGGCCGGCAATTGACGAAACTCCTGCTCGACGGCGGTAAAATCCTTGCCCTGCTCGGCCAACGCACGGCCATCGAGCGAGATGGAAACGGACACCAGCAACGCGATCCAAATCAGGCGGGAACACGGAGGAATTGTCGTGCACATGATCGCAACCTCTGTACTGGCAGGTGGGATAGGAGGCCGAATACGGAATGCCAACGGATGGCAGGGTTTGCATCGGAGTCAAGTATAACAACTCGAATCGACACGTGTTTGCGTTGAGTCGTTCGTAGTGTCGCATCAGGTGGGATCACACGCCATCTTGATGAGGCTATCTACTGCGAGGACCATTGTGTGTGGGGACTGGCGGTATCGCCTTTTTTCGGAGATAATTGGCAGTGTGCTCCGGAGCGTAGCGAGATTTCCGGCAATTTGTCACGCCTTCAAAATGTCGCAAAATGAGTGGTGTTTATTGAGGTTTGCTTATTCATTGGACGGCCGGAGAAGGCCGAACGCTTTGGAAAATGGGCTCCGCATGATCATGTTGTCGTTGGTTAAATAGGCGAGGCCAAATGAGTCCAATGTGTGTCGTCGCTTCGTGTCGTGCTGGAGTCTGATAATGTCGGGTTACAACGGATTCTACCACTACCTGCCGGTTGCCGATCGCGACATGAGGTTTGGCCTCTACGTCACCGGTGGTGGTCGCGGCGTAATCGGTCCTCGCCAGAACTATCCTCCCGCGCAGCACCCGGGTGTTTACCAGTTCTCCTGGAGATCGGGCCGTGAGTTGCCCGAATTCCAAATCATCCTCATAACCGACGGCCGGGGCCAGTTCGAGTCGAAGTCCACCGGCTTGATTGAAATCGAAGGGGCCTCGCTACTCTTGTTGTTTCCCGGGGTATGGCACCGCTATCGACCGCTTCGAAACGTCGGGTGGACCGAGCGTTGGATTTCGTTGCATGGCGAATTCATGCATCACCTGTGCGAAGAGCAGTCGCTTCTTTCAGAACGTGCGGTACTTCCGCTTGAAGACAGCAAGACGGCGGTCGATGTTTTCGACCGTGTCGTGGCCGTCGTGCATGACAACCCAACGCAGCATTCCCCCCTGCTTCGCCTCGGCGCACTGCAATTGCTTACGATTGCCGTTGACTTAACGCTGAAATCCAACGCCGTGGTCACTTTGCCGAAGTCCAAGGGGAAGCGACTCGTGGATGACCCATTGGTGAACGAGGCTTTGGACATCATCTGGACGCGAAGCCATCGCCCGCTTTCGGTGGATCAATTGGTGTCGCAACTACCTTCAACGCGACGGACTCTCGAACGGAGAGCCAAGGCAGTGTTGGGACACAGCATCCTTGACGAAATCAACCATTGTCGATTGTCGCGTGCCAAGCGGTTACTTGCCGAGACAAACCTGCCGGTGAAGTCAATCGTTTACCTGGCCGGGTTTGGTAGCCAGGAACGAATGCGAAAGCTGATGGCTGCCGACGAGGGATGTTCACCGAGCGAGTACCGTAATCGGATTGGGAGTGGAAATAGGGAGGAATGACCGAAACTCGCGTGTGGATTGGGAAGAGCGGCGTACCGTGGGAAGGTGTCTCTTGCGTGCAATCGAACGCCAACCCAGGAGGAGTACGCTGCGATGTTGGATCGTATCGTCATGAGACTGTCCGTCCAGAGCCGGATGCAGTTATCCAGGGCAGCGACGATCTCGGCCAAGAGTCTTCACGGGCCGATGGCCCAAGTGTCGTCGACTTTCCAATCGGCAGTTCGGATAGTGTGATCCGAAGGCTTTTGTGATCTACGTAGGACGCACGAAGAGAGGTCTCTGCCGTCCCACCGGCGCAAGAAGGGCCAGCCGGCCGAATATTCCGGTCCAAAACGTCACATTGCCGCGTCCGAAAAGGCATGCGGCCAGTGAAAGTCTTTGTCGCCGCGTTTTTTCTAGTCGCCCCAAATTCGCGGCCGTTCCTGGTTCCATCTTGTCGCTTGCGTTCGGTGGCATTGTCCGAGTTGCCAACCTCCCCATTTTTCGATTGACGACCGGCTTCGTATGGATTAATACTAGGTATCGAAATAGTTGTGGAGGACATATAGTGGATTTAGTCAATGGTCGCCGATAATGCCTGTGGGTTGCAGTGACGCGTCTGTTTTTCCCTTCGCCGAGCCGATGGCTCGCCGCGAAGTGCTCGCCGGTGCCGCGGCGTTTGGAGTTGGCGCCGTCCTGCTGAGTCTCTCGGGTTGTATTGGCCGGGGCGAAACATCGGAGGATGCTGCCGAGCGAATGGACCGAGGTTCGTGGCCCCAGTGGCGTGGGCCGGGGCGCGACGGACAGGTGCCCCGACTTCCGTCGCGTCTTTCGCCGCTACGAGTCCGATGGCAAGTGCCTCTCGGCGATGAAGGACTGGCCGGGATTGCTGTCCAGGAACGATTGGTCGCGGTGGCGGATCACGTCCCGAAACGTGACATTTACCGTTTGTTCGACTTGAGCACGGGCCAGGAGCGCTGGCGTTGTGAACGGACCAACCATCACGATTTGGACTACGGCTCAGCCCCGCGGGCAACGCCCTTGTTTGCGGAAGGTTTCCTATTCGTGTTGGGAGCGGCCGGTGAACTGCTTTGCCTGAGACTTGCCGACGGTGAAATCCAATGGAAGCGAAACCTGTTGACCGACTTCGGAGCCGCCGAGTTGCCCACCTGGGGTTATTGCAGTTCGCCGTTGATCGTCGACGGGCGGCTGATCGTCAATCCTGGTGTGGCCGATGCGGCGGCGGTGGTGGCCCTTGACCCGAACACGGGCACGTTGCTTTGGGCCGCGCCTGGGGCAGCGGCGAACTACTCCAGTTTCATCGCCGGGCAGTTCGGCGGCGTGAGCCAAGCGATTGGTTACGACCAGAAAGGGCTCTGCGGCTGGGCTTGTGATTCGGGCCAGTTGTTGTGGCGAGTGGAGACCGGCCTGGGCAAGGGTTACGTTGTGCCCACGCCGATTGCCTGGCAGGGGAAGTTGATCGTTGCTCATGAACGAGGTACCGCGTTGTACGGTTTCGGCTCCAGTGGCGAGATCGGTCGTCGTCCGTTGGCGGAGACAAGGCAATTGTCGCCGTCGATCAGCACGCCCACGCTGGCGGGCGACTGGCTCTTGGGTCACGACAACCGGCGGATGATCGCCCTATCGCTCAACGACGGTTTGAACGTGCATTGGAAGGGACCTAGTACGTCATCCAGCAAGTTTCTTCCGGTATAGTTCCGGGAACACTCGGCGGGCGTCGTTGTTATTGAAGGTCCAGTCGATTATGGCTTTGCGGCGATTTCGGTCGCGGGCCCAAGTCGCCGCATGACGTTGAACTTCTTCGATTGTAGGAATCCGTCGCCCGAGGCATTGCTTGGTCAACACGGAGATTTCAATTTCTGCCATGTTCAGCCAACTGGCGTGCTTGGGTGTGTAGTGCCATACGATGCGTCGCAGAGATTGCTTCGCTTTCGTAGCGTCAAACGTTTCGATGAGGGACTTTTCGTTGTGCGTGTTGAGGTTGTCGAGAACCAAATGAATCCGACGAGCCTTGGGATAACGCTGAAGCAGATCACGCACGAATCGTGCGAAATCGGCCCGTTTGCGATGACGCCGAGCCTGGACGAAGCGTTTGCCACCTTTCGGCTCAACGGCGACAAAGATACTGCACGTGCCGCAACGACGATACTCGTAGTCCTGCTTAGCCGCCTTGCCTGGTACGGCAGGCTTGAAGGGACACGTATCGTCCAGGAGTTGATACGGCTGCTCGTCCATGCAAATCAACGGTTCTCTCGGGTTGAACGCCTTTTCATACTGGTCGAGGACGTCCTCCATTCTGTCGCGAAACTCTTCGGTGAGTCTCGGAATGCACCATGTTTTTTTCGCCATGGCTTCATGTCGTGCTCTTTCAGCCACAACGCAACCTCGCTCTTGCTGATCGAATCGACGAAGCCTCGTTTCACGGCGTGCACGCAGAGTAGTTCCAGCGTCCAGCGGACGCGGCCCTCCGGCGGATCGCTGCAAGCCAACGCCACGACTTGCTGCTTCTGCCGTGGCGTAAACGTGGGCGGAGCACCGGATCGAGGGGCGTCGTACAACGCTTCCTCTAAACTCCCGGTACAGAACCGTTTACGCATACTGCGAACAGTTCGATCCGTGCAACCAACGTGTTCGGCAATCTCCTCATCCGTGAATCCTTCATCTGATTTCAGCAGAATCAAGGCACGCCGAACCACACGCACGGATCGCGTGCCGGTATGCACCAACTCCTGCAAATGCTGTCGGGCCTCGTCCTTGAGGCGTACAATGTGTTCCTTCATGCCGGTGCTTATACCACCGGAAACAATTTCATGGAAGGCGTACTAGTTACCGTCGCCAGAAGGGGCTTGCCCATTTGGTTGCCCAACAAGATGGAAAACGGGCGATGGCGTTTTGCCAGAGCGGTTGGGTGTTGTTGTTGGACCTTTCCAGCCCGGAGTTTGTTGTTGTCGACGAGCGGCAACTGAGCGGGGCCACGTGGTCGCATCCCGCCGTGTTGGAAACAGCCGTCATTTGTCGCGACCGAACGGCCGTTTACTGTTATGAGATGCCTGAGAAATAGAGTGTTGCCATGCCTGCCGTGCCTAACCTCGTCGCCAATTCCCGAGAGGATCTGATTTATCTGTTGCATGAGACTCGCTGTTCGGAGCGCCGGGCGGCGCTTTATCGAGAGACGCGGGCCGTCGTACAGCAATATTTAGGCAACCGCGGAAGAATTTGGGCGGCTATTGGCTTGAATCAAGCGCCCTGCCACATGGGATGTCGATTCTGTTCGTTCGCTTCGCAATGGACGCAATGTCGCGAGCCGTGCGAGCTAAGCACCGACGAAGTATTCCACTGGGCCGAGCATTTCATCCGCGAGGGCGCCGATTACCTGGTGCTGCGAACCAGCGAACACTACGCGCTGGAGAAGCTTCTGGAGTTGGGTCGCGAGATCGGCCGTCGCAAGCCGGATCGTGTGAGGCTGGTTGCCAACACCCGACTGGCGAGCGACTCCCAACTGGCCGAATTGAAAGCGGCCGGTTTTCATGCCATCTACAAAACAATCCGACTGCGCGAAGGTGTCGACACGGTGTTTGATCCCGCCGTACGACTCGAACAGATCCGGCAGGCACGTGCCCAGGATCTACGAGCATTCGGGCTGGTTGAACCCGTCGGGCCGGAGCACACGGACGAGGAAATTGCCGACGCCATTTTGTTGCTCCGCGAGGAAGTCGGCACCGGTCTGGTCGGCGCCATGGCCCGGGTGCCGGTTGAAGGTTCGCCGCTGTACGACCATGGTGCGGTGGATGCACAACGGCTGGCAGCCATCACGGCCGTTTTCATCCTGGCGATGGCCGATCGTTTGTCCGACGTGGAAGTCGTGTGCAGTCATCCGCCGCACGAGGAGATTTTGCGGGCCGGGGCCAACGCGGTGGTTGTCGAAGTGGGCGCGATTCCTCGGGATGCGAAGTTCGCTCGCACCGAATGGCGAGGGCTGACCATGTCCGAGGCCCGAAAGCTCCTGCGACAAGCCGGCTACGAGGCATAACGCTTCATTGAGTTTGTGAAAGCCGTTTCAGGGTGCCACTGGCTGCTTGTCAGCCAGTGCCGAGCATGGGCAAAAGGCGTACCGAAAAACGTTGACCGAGAATAACACCGAAGGGAAGATCGATAATGGCGAGTCTGACACGTCGAGACATGTTGCAGGTCGTCGGTGGCGCTGCCGCGGGCGTGGTGGGGACTTTAGCTGCCACGCAAACCATGAAAGGTGCTGATGCGTCGGGCCAGTGTGCTCTGCCGCCACAGAAAGAAACTTGGGGTGATCCGCCACCGGTGGGCGAGGCCGATTTTCCGATTACACAAAACGCCCGCGATGCGGAAGCCATGTTCAAACAGGGGTTCAACTGTGCCCAAGCGGTACTCACCTGTTGCGGCCGTAGTCTCGGCTTGCCCGAGGAGACAGGCAAGCAGATGGGCGCCGCGTTCGTTGGCGGAATGGGGATGATGGGGCTCACCTGCGGTTCGGTGACCGGGGCGTTCATGGCCATCGGGCTAAAACATGCCCAGACCGAGGCAACCGACAATGCGCCCGCCGGTCGCGCGAACCGGCTCGTTCGAGAGTTCGCCCGGCGTTTCAAGCAGCTTCATGGTTCAATCTGCTGCAACGAATTGCTGGGGTTGGATATCGCCACGCCCGAGGGCCTGCAAAAGGCCGTTGCCGAAGGGTATTTCACCGAGACCCGTTGCCCGATCTACGTCCGCGATGCCGCTGCGCTGCTGGAACATCTTTTCCTTGAGGAGTCAATAGAAGTCGCGCCCGAGAAAACCGACGCTACGGAGACAAAACCATGATTCGTGCCGAAGTACAATCCATTCTCGACAAAGCCGCCGCCGGTTGCGCACCGTCGCGTTCCGAATGCGTTACGCTGATGGAACAGCCAGAAGCTTCGCCCGAGGTGTCGGCAATGACCGCCCTAGCCGACACGACTTCGCGCCGCCGCTTCGACAACGCAGGCACTATTGGTGGGCAGATCGGGATCGAGGTCGCGCCCTGTGAGGGTAACTGCGGAATGTGCGTTTTTGGGACAGACTTCACCCGATTCGAGCCACAAAGGTTGTCGCTCGATGAGATTCAGTTGCGTGCCCGGCAGTTTGTCGAGGGCGATGGGCTTGAGCGGCTCTACCTGATGACCATGCACTCGTTCGACTTCGACTGGCTACTGGATGTTGTGGCCGCGGTCCGACGAGACTTGGGTTCGGGAGTCGATCTGGTAGCCAATATCGGCGATTTCGACCTTTCTCAAGCGCGACTACTGAAAAGTGCCGGATTTGACGGCGTTTATCACGTTTGTCGTTTGCGAGAAGGAGTCGACAGCGCGCTCGATCCGGCGCGGAGACGTCGCACGATGCAAGCCGTTCGGGAAGCGGGGCTCGATTTACACACTTGCTGCGAACCGATCGGCCCCGAGCACTCACCCCAAGAAATCGTCGACCAGATTTTTCTTGGCATCGAGGCCGGTTGCTCGCGACACGGTGCGATGCGTCGCGTTGCCGTGCCGGGAACTCCACTTGCCGATCGAGGGCAAATCTCCTTGCGACGCTTGGCCCAGGCCGTAGCGGTCGTCTGTCTGGCCAACCTGGAGAACCAGGAGCTTTACGATATTGGCGTTCACGAACCGAACGTGCTAGGACTTTGCAGCGGGGCGAATAGCGTTTGTGCCGAATCGGGCGCAAATCCCCGCGATACCGATTTGCAGACGGAACAAAACCGCGGACGGACCGTCTGGGATTGCCGCAACATTCTGCGCGAAGCGGGTTACGACAACCTCCGGTTGAACGGGGGGCGCACTGTATCGGTAGGCGTTAGGGAGTCGACCGACAGCCAAATCCGTGTAAAATAAGGAACCGAGGAGACACAGTCATGACGAATCGAACCGAGCGAATCGATCCCGAACAGGTAGCCCAGCGTGCCAAGCACTTATTCGTCGAGAAGGGCCTGACATGCAGCGAGGCCTGCTTGCTTAGCGCCGCGGAAGCGTTGGGTATCGAAAGTCCATTGTTGTCCGAGATCGCCATTGCCTTCGGTGGTGGCATGGGTAGGCAGGGCGATGTATGTGGCGCGCTCAGCGGTTGCATCATGGCCATATCGCTGGTGGCTTCGCGGAAGGCGAGCGACTACGCGGAACGGAAGAAGTTGGCCATGACCACCGCCGGGCAGTTTTACCAGAAGTTTGCCAACCGATGCGGCTCCGTGCGATGCGCCGACATTTGTGGAGTGAATCTGGCCGATCCTGAAAGTGCTGCTCAGATGAATGAAAAAGTAAGGGACGAAAGGTGCGCCCCCGCTGTTGCCGAGGCCGCTCGCCTGTTGAGCGACGAAATCAACCAACTCGACGACGCACCGAGTGCATGACTGCCATTTCGTTACGCACGGTGATCGAGTCGCTCGTTTTTCGGTGCGTGAACCAGTAGAGAAAGACCGATGTTGGATTTCGACAATTGTCCTTGTTCGGGCAAGACCCTCGCCCGGTTGCTCAACCCGGCGATCCTTCTCTGCCTGGCGCGAGGCTCGGCGCACGGCTATTCCTTACATCAACAGCTTGCGGCACTCAAAATGTTTGCCAATGGCGAGCCCGACCATGCGGGTGTCTACCGCACGTTGAAGCAAATGGAGTCGCAAGGGATCGTCTCCGCGGAATGGGACCACAGCGTGGTTCCCGCCCGACGGATTTTTTCGCTAACAGAAACGGGCACGGCATGCCTGGAGCGTTGGGTACGAACCCTCGAAAGTTACCGCGACGCAATCGACGACCTACTCGACCGGATGCCGACCTGTCGACATAAACACTGAAACACGAGAGGACCGCATTTCATGCCGAAACCGCCGTCTCTCCCCAAAAAACTTCATCCGGCAATGATGCCAGTCGCTTGACCACGTATCGAATTGGGCGACAGGCGAGAAAATGTCCTAAAGCGGCCTTGAATCTCGCGTGAATCCGTCTGCTTCGCCGTCATACGATCCTCGGCTATATTCGCTATGTACCATTCGACCAATGCCGCCGAAACGAACTCTCGCAATATCAGCGTTTGTCATATAGGGCGCGATTCTTCGGGATGATCGACTGGCAATTTGCCATACTTCGCACGAGCTGCCTGTGCCGCAGCGACCATGTTAGCCAACGCGGGTGTAACCTCTTCCCACGTTCGTGTCTTCAAGCCGCAGTCGGGGTTGATCCAGACCTGCCGAGAATCGAATACCTCGATCGCTGCATCCAGCAACTCCTGGATCGACTCGACCATTGGAATGTGCGGCGAATGGATGTCGTAAACGCCCGGTCCGATCTCGTTGGTATAATCGAAGTCTTTGAATGCCCGAAGCAACTCCATCCGCGATCGGGCCGCTTCGATCGAGATCACATCGGCGTCCATATCGAGAATCGCCTCGACAATGTCGTTGAATTCGGAGTAACACATGTGGGTGTGGATTTGTGTCACGTCGCGAACGCCGGACGACGCCAGACGAAAGCACTCGACGGCCCATTGCAGGTAGTCGTTCCAATCGGCTCTCCGTAGCGGAAGGCCCTCACGCAAAGCCGCCTCGTCGATTTGGATTATCGGCACGTCCGCCGCTTCGAGGTCCGCCACTTCGTCGCGAATCGCCAGCGCGATTTGTCGACACGTTTCGCTTCGCGGCTGATCGTTGCGCACGAACGACCATTGCAGTATCGTGACCGGCCCGGTGAGCATGCCCTTGATCGGCTTTTCGGTCAACGACTTCGCATGCGTGATCCATCCGACCGTCATCGGGCGAGGGCGAGACACGTCGCCATAGATGATCGGCGGCTTCACGCATCGCGAACCGTAACTTTGCACCCAGCCGTTTTGCGTGAAGGTGAAGCCATGAAGTTGTTCGCCAAAATATTCGACCATATCGTTGCGTTCGAATTCGCCGTGGACGAGCACGTCCAAGCCCACTTCTTCCTGAAAGCGAATCGTCTTGGCCATTTGCTCTTTGACGAATGCTTCGTATTCCTCGTGGGTTAGCCGGCCAGCCTTGTGGTCGGCACGCGCGCGGCGCACTTCTCGGGTTTGCGGAAACGAACCGATCGTAGTCGTCGGCAACAGCGGAAGCGCAAGGCGCTGTTCTTGCAGTTCACGACGCGTGGCAAATGGCGAACTACGCCGGCACATCTCGGGCGTGACCGAGCGCGAGCGAGCGTTTACCTCCGGATCATGCACCTCGGGCGATGCCTTGCGCGCGGTCAGCGCCGAGCGGCTCGCCTCCAGTTTCTCGGCAACCGCGTCTTCACCTTCGTCGACGGCCGTGGCAACCACGCGAACTTCTTCGAGCTTCTGCTTGGCAAACGCAAGCCAATGCCGCACGTTGGGATCGAGCGACTTTTCCATATCAAGATCGATGGGAGTATGCAGTAGGGAACACGCCGGCGCGACCAGTAGCCGCTCGGTTCCCACTTGTTCGACGGCACTTTTCACGAGGGTCAACACCTCGTCAAGATCGGCTCGCCAAATGTTCCGTCCGTCAATGACTCCCAACGAAAGAGTCATGGTGCCGGCGGTGTAGTCCAACACGGTTTCGAGCTGAGAACGCCCTTGCACCAAATCCAGGTGCAAGCCGTCGATGGGCAACCGACAGGCGGTTTCGGTGTTGTCACGCAACTCTCCGAAATACGTGGCAACCAGGATCGACAGTCGCGGCGCAGCCTTTTTCAGCCGTTGGTAAACCTGAGCAAAGGCTTCGCGCTGGCGGTCGTCCAAGTCGAGCACCAAGACCGGCTCGTCGATTTGAACCCACTGCGCGCCGGCCGCCTGGAGTTCCCGCAAGACTTCCTCGTAGACGGGCAAGATGCGATCGAGAAGCGACAAGCGATCGAACGTGTCGCCCACGCACTTGCCGAGCAGAAGGTAGGTGACCGGCCCGACGAGCACCGGTCGCGTGACGATTCCCAGTTGCTTTGCTTCGAGAAATTCCTCGATTGGCTTACGCGACGCCAATTGGAATTCCTGGTCGGCGGCCAACTCGGGCACAATGTAATGGTAGTTCGTATCGAACCACTTGGTCATCTCCATGGCCGCTACGTCTGCCTTGCCGGGCTGCGAGAATACGCCGCGTGCCATGGCGAAGTATTGGTCGAGCCCGACCTGTTTCGTGTCCCAGTCAAACCGAGCGGGTACCGCGCCGACCATGGCTGTGGTGTCGAGCATCTGGTCGTAATGCGAAAAGTCGTTCGACGGAATATGCTCGATGCCCTGGTCGCGTTGCAGGCACCAATTCGCGCGGCGAAGATCGCGGCACACCTGCTGCAGTTCACTCTCTACGATCGTACCGTTCCAGTAGGCTTCGACGGCTTTTTTCAGTTCACGATGGTGTCCGATACGGGGAAACCCAAGATTTGCGGTTTTCATTGATTCGAATGTCCTGTTTTCGTTTCAGATACTGGGGCGTTACACGGCATAGTTGAGCACAGCAAAGAAGTGAAGCGTGGTGCCCGCGACGACGAAAAGGTGCCATAGCAGATGAGCGTACGGCAGGCGTTTGGTCGTGTAAAAAACAATACCCACCGTATAGGCGAGACCTCCGCACAACAACAGCACAAGCCCTCTCGAAGGCACGGCATGAACCAGCGGAACGATGGCGATCAAAACGAGCCATCCCATTACGAGGTAGAGGATGAGCGAGAGCCGGCGGGGTCGCGTGCGGCTGAAAACCTCGATGAAAACGCCTAATACGGCGAGTCCCCACACGGTGCCAAACAGACTCCATCCCCAAGGGCCACGAAGCACGCCCAACGCAAACGGCGTGTATGTTCCGGCGATTAACAAGAAGATTGCGCTATGGTCGATGAGTCGTAACGCCCGTTTGGCTCTGCCGGGGCGCAATGCATGGTATACGGTTGAGGCCAGATAAAGCAGCAACACCGTGCTCGCAAAGATGCTCGCGCAAACGACCGCCAGTGCACCACCTTGATGAAAGGCCGTGACCAGAAGAAAGGGCGACGCGGCCACGATGGAAGCCGCGCCGAAGCCATGGCTGATGGAATTGGCGATGTCTTCGCCCAACGTCTGTGGGTGTTGTTGTTCTGTTGTTGCGGACATTTTTTTAAAAAATCTGAAGGTAGAATTGGGCCATCGTTGTCGACAGAGCGGGCGAATGTTGAATCGCCGTGCACCGTGTGTTGATCACCGGCGCCAACGATGCAAGGTCGAAATCATCGGCACGTCACGTGGCGGTTGATCTAGAAACGGGCCTTTCGGCGACGAGCGAGGCTAGCTCTGCTGGCATGCGATCGCCGGTCAGTACAAGGTGAAGATGCGGTGGGCAAGACTCGACTAATTCCGTGATGTCCTGTACCGAAAGCAGGCCTTCGTCGACAACGTTGAGGATCTGGCTCAGAACCACAACCCCATAGACGTCGTTTCGGATGGCCTCTCGGGCGTCGTCCAGTCCGAGTTCAGCGCGGGCAATATCCGCGAGCCGCGGATGTACGTTGACCCAGCACCCGAGTCCATACTGCCTTAGTACAACGTTAGGGCCTTGCTGCTGAAGCTGATTGACTTCTACGGACGAAAGGTCTTCCGAAAAGCGTCCGAGGAACAAGGACACTCCTTCTTCCTGCAATGCTTCACGTACGATGGCCTCGACGCGAGCCTTCTCGGCCGTTGCGTCGGCAACGACAATTTCCACGAAACCTGATTTCATGTTTCCTTTTCCACGTTTATTGATAGCTGCATGAAAAATGATCGTTCTTGGAGCCCGAAAGCCTGGAAATCCAGGCTCCACGGATCGCCTTCCGCTCATCGGCTATGCAGGCGTCAATAGGACGTAGTCGTCAGGCAAATGCCTTTGTTGTTTTTCGCAGTGTCGATGCGAGTACCATGGCACGGCAGTGGCCGCATGACGCGTAACCCCGGTGGCCCCGGCCGTTCCTTCATCGCGAACACCCGCGCATCATCCAGCGCAAGAATGCGAAGTACGAACCTATGCGACGCTCGTCACAACCCCGTCCCTCGCAGGGGTACTGTGTCATTGGGCGACTGGTAGGTCTTCTGACTCGCGAACTAGAAGCCGCCTAGCCTTCTCGCTGCGTCGGCTTCGCCCGACGAGCAGCAATGGCCTTCGGAAGTGGCAACCTCATAACGTACGCATACAGCGGCGGGGCCGTCACGGAGTCTCACCGTGTTCCCTGTTTGCCCGACTCTCAAGCAAAAGAGTTGAGCCACCAGTAACCATCGATCGCGATTATATCAACGTTGATCGACCCGTCAACGGGATTGCGACAGGCAAACTTCCCTAATGCCCGTCCACACAACATCGTAAACCAACCTTTAACAAAGGGCCGCAGGCATTACACAACTTTTACCTTAGCGGCCAGACTCGCATACATTACGTTTACGCCTAGAGAGGGACTCACATTTTGGGCAGGGTAAGCCCTTGCTGGCCCTGATACTTACCGCAACGATCCTCATACGAACAATCACAGGGCGTGTCGCTCTCGAAGAAGAGCACCTGGGCGAGACCTTCGCCGGCGTAGACGCGGGCGGGCAACGGCGTGGTGTTGGAGATCTCCAGGACGGCTCTTCCTTGCCAACCCGGCTCGAAGGGAGTGACGTTGACGATGATTCCACATCGGGCGTACGTCGATTTGCCGACGCAGATCGTCAACACGTTGTTGGGGATTCGAAAAGTCTCCACACTTACGGCCAACGCAAAGCTGTTCGGCGGAATCAGGCAAACTTCACCGTTGACTTCCACCAATCCCTTGGGATCGAAGTTTTTCGGATCGACGACCGAACCGTAGACATTCGTAAAAACACGAAACTCGTCTGCTACGCGGATGTCGTAACCGTAGGAAGAAACGCCGTAGGATATCACTGGCCGGCCATCGACCTGGCGAACCAGGTCGTCGACAAACGGTTCGATCATTCCCTGTTCTTGGGCCATCGCCCGAATCCAACAATCAGGTTTAATACTCACGAAATATGCCTCCTGCCGACTATCGTAGGTCTAAGAACGCGTAAAGAAACAACTTCCTCCCATCACGTGATACGGCAGGGGCGTTGCGAAGCACGCCCCGGAAAATCGCCAAATAATTCATGGACGAGTTCTAAAATCGTCGTAAGTTCATTGTCGCAGCCATGGCGCCAACGCGTTCTCTGTACGAAACGGCTGGAAACGATGCGCCGATCCCCGGGGAACCATCTCAACAATCCGTCTCTGGTCGTTTTCCGAAAGCAATGCACGCACCACCGTCGTGCGGAATTCGTGTTGTACGCCACTTTGGGCAATCAATTCGATCGACTCGCGAATCGCTTTCACGTCGACCGTAACGCCGGCCAGCCGCGAGTAGTCGGCCAAGGGTGCCTTGATGTCCATGGCCACGAAATCGACCAGATCGTCGATTAGCAACTCGCGAATCACTGCCGGACGACTTCCGTTGGTGTCCAGCTTGATTGCGTAGCCCATCACGCGAATGCGATGCAAAAACTCGGGCAGTGTGGCCTGCAACGTCGGTTCCCCGCCGCTTACCACCACGCCCTGAAGGCCTCCGCGGCGGCTGTCAAGCAATCGCCAAACGGCTTCCTCGGTCAATAGGTTGTTGTCGGTAACATTAGCGGGAATCAACTGGCCGTTGTGGCAAAACGGGCAGCGGAAATTGCATCCTTGCGCGAACACCACCGCTGCCACACGGCCCGGGTAATCGCTCAAGCTAAACGGAACCAATCCGCCGATTTTCACCCCGGCTCTCCAATTGTGTACGTGCTTCGCATAGAGAACTCCGCCTGTTTGCCGGCGTTCCACTGGCCTACCGGTCGAAGATATCCCACCACGCGCGAGTAGATTTCCGTTTCGGTACCACAATCCGGACAACTCCGCATCTCACCCCGCAGGTAGCCGTGTTCGGGGCAAATCGAAAAGGTTGGCGTAAGCGTGAAGTAGGGAAGCCGGTAACCGTTGCACACGCACCGCACAAAGGCCTTCACGGCTTGCGGATCGGGAGCCGCCTCGCCCAGAAACATGTGCAGCACGGTGCCGCCCGTGTAACGCGACTGAAGGCCGTCCTGCAAGTCAAGCACGTTAAAGATGTCGTCGGAATAGTTGACCGGCAGTTGGGTCGAGTTGGTATAAAACGGCTCGGCCGTGTCGGCCACGTCCGAATTGTTCGCGGTGCGAATTCCCGGAAAACGTTCGCAGTCGCAGCGAGCCAGCCGATACGCCGTACCTTCGGCCGGGGTGGCCTCCAGGTTGTAGAGGTTGCCCGTCTCCTGCTGAAACTCTTGCAACCGATGGCGGATATGATCAAGCACCCGGGCGGCCAGTGCTTGGCCTGCTTCGCAGCCGATGTCGCATCCCAGCAGGTTCAAGCAGGCCTCGTTCATGCCGACCAACCCCACGGTGGCGAAATGGTTGAACCAATAACCGCCGAAACGTTCTTTTACGTGGCGCAAGTAGAACTTCGTGTAGGGGTAGAGTCCTTTCTCGGTGAAACGTTCCAGGATCTTGCGTTTGGTTTCCAAGCTCGTTCGGGCAGTCTCCAAGAGCCGGTCCAATTGCTCGATGAACTGCTGCTCGTTTTCCGCAAGATGACCAAGTCGCGGCATATTGATCGTGACCACGCCGATGGAACCGGTCAACGGATTGGCTCCAAACAGGCCACCGCCGCGATGCTCCAGTGAGCGGAGATCGAGACGCAAACGGCAACACATCGAGCGGGCGTCTTCCGGCGACAGATCCGAGTTCACGAAGTTGGCAAAGTAGGGGATGCCGTACTTGGCCGTTACCTCCCACAGTTTTTCCAGTCCCGGCGCATCCCAATCGAAGTCGGGCGTGATGTTGTACGTTGGAATGGGGAACGTGAATACGCGGCCCTTCGCGTCGCCTTCGGAGAGCACTTCCAGAAAAGCCCGATTGAAGAGGTCCATCTCATGTTGGAACTCGCCGTAGGTTTCCTGTTGAAGCTTGCCGCCGATGACGACCGCCTCGTCTCGCAAGTTGCTCGGCGCTTGCAGATCGAGCGTTACGTTGGTAAACGGCGTTTGAAAACCAACTCGGGTGGCCACGTTGAGGTTGAACACGAACTCCTGCAAGGCTTGTTTCACTTCGGTATAGTCGAGTCCGTCGCGGCGGATGAAGGGGGCCAGCAGCGTGTCGATGTTGGAAAAGGCCTGAGCGCCGGCCGCTTCGCCTTGCAGGGTGTAGAAGAAGTTGACGATTTGCCCGAGCGCGGCACGAAAATGTCGAGCCGGTCGACTTTCCGCCTTTCCAGAGGCGCCCTGAAAGCCCGAGGCCAGTATATCGCGCAAGTCCCAGCCCACGCAGTAGGCCGACAGCAAGCCCAGGTCGTGCAGGTGCAAGGCGCCCGAGGCATGGGCCTCGCGGACTTCCTGCGTATAAATCTTGTTCAACCAGTAGGTCTTACTGACCTCGCTGGAGATATAGTTGTTTAACCCCTGAAGCGAGTAGGCCATGTTGCTGTTTTCACGCACCCGCCAGTCGAGACACTCCAGGTAGCTGTCGATCAGTTCGAGATCGGCCTTGTCGATCATCTCGCGGATTCGCGCGTGTTGGTCGCGATAGAGAATGTAGGCCTTCGCGGTCTTTTTGAAGGGTGAGTTCAGCAGCACTTCTTCGACGACGTCCTGGATTTGTTCGACCGAGGGCGTCTCGTCGCTGGCCAGCATTTGAGCGACGGTAAGTACTCGCAGCGTCAAAGACCGTGCGATCGCTTCATTGAATTCCCCCGTCACTCGCCCGGCCTTTACTAGAGCCATTGAAATCTTCGAGGCGTCGAAGGCGGCTATTCCGCCGTCGCGCTTGCGGATTTGCGTGATAAGTGCCAGCGGCGATTGCGTTTCGCCGACCGGATGAGTTTTAGTTGTAACGGTTGCCACGATTGGTCTCCTTTCCTCGTTGCGGCAGCGCCGGCGCATACCGCGATTCCTAAGAGGCCGTTTCAGAACCGTGGAGGCCGTTCGTTCGGCGGATGCACGAACGCAGGACCGGGTTTTGAAACCACCTCTACGATGGGCAAAACGCGAGAAGCTGGGGCGGCGCAGACAAACCGCCCGTGCACCAAAGCAAGGCGCACGGCAGAAGACCGAGCCGACCATACCTTCCCCTCGAAAGCGATAGTCGATTCACCGCGAAACCACGCGGCGTGTCGGCAGGTCTTCGGACTCGCAGGCAGGGCGATGCAGACGAACTGCATCGCCCGGATTTCCTAATGGCCGTCGCTTCCCAGCCCCGATCGGGGGCCAGTGCTTGGTTGACGGCGGTCGTTCCTACTTACCGCTGCGGGGGCAGTCCCGGATTCGCACCGGGTTCCCTCTTGCGACGCTCCACAAGGGAGCGAACCGACGAAAGACCACTATATCGTGTATCAAGTTTTCGTCAAGATACCATATCTAGTTTTTCGGCCAAACTGCCAACGATCTTTCGTGCGTGTCGGTGAAGAAACCAGGGGCATGTCGAAACCGAACACTGACCGTCAACAACTGCCGACGTGCCCTCGGACCAGAAGATCCGCAACGCGCTGGCCGCCTCGTTGCCGGAGATCGGTGCTGGCTCGTCCGACGGCCGCCAGTCGTAGGGCACCTCGTCCTATCTTCTCCGCGGGTTCATCCGTAACTCCGCGAGGCTGGAGGCCTACCCCAGTCGGGTGGTTTCGGCGAAGTTTTTGGGTTTTGTTGTAAGGTTTCTAATAGTCCGGCTTTCTTGTGTTCAGGAACTATAACACCGGCACAACGTCGAGTGTCGAAATGATTTGCGACCGCTGAACTACCAGAGGATGAGTGCCGTTACGGAAGCCAAAGTCGGGTACTGCATGTGAAAACGTTGAGTGAACACGACCGGGAATTGCGCAATCGCGAATTCGTGCGTTTGCTTGCCGAAAACGAACGCAAGCTCGCGGCGTACGTGCATATTCTTGTCCCCGTGTGGCAAGACGCGGAAGACGTTCTACAAACGACGAAGCTTCGGTTGTGGGAACAGTTCGACCGTTTCGAACTCGGCACCGACTTCGCCGCTTGGGCGTTTACCGTCGCCAACTACCTGGTGCAGGCTCATCGCAAGCGATCCCAGCGACAGCGGGTTTGTTTCAGCAGCGATGTGCTGGAAAGAATTGCACAATTCATTCCCGAGGCGTCGTCTTCCGTCTGGGATGATCGCGTTCAAGCGTTGTTGGAGTGCGTCAAAAGGCTCGGTGACTCCAGCCGCCGGTTGTTAAGACTCTCTTGCGTCGAACGTCGCAAGACCAAGGACATCGCCTTAGAACTGGGACAAACCCCCTCGGCAGCCTACGTCAGGCTGTTTCGCATTCGCCGGTCCCTTTTTGATTGCATCCAGAAACGTATGCAAGAAGGAGGCGGCCGATGAGTAACGTTCAACTGCCGGAAAGAGATCTGTTTGAGATCGTCCACGGTTTCATCGTCGCCGCTGAGAGCAACGACTTGACGGACGACCAATGGACGGCCTTTGAAGACCTCCTGCGCGAGAGCGACGATGCCTGCCGGTTGTATGCCAAGTACATGGATGTCTCGATGCTACTGCCAGTTGTGCTTGAATCCACACCGGATGAAGCAACGGGGGCAGCCGAGAGTTTCAATCGAGAGCCGCAGAATCGCGCCTATCATTTTTCTCCTGAGGTTTGGAGTAATCTTTGGCGCGGAACGGTGTCTTATTTTGCTTCCGGTTGGCCGGCGGTGTTTCTTATTACCTCGGTGATCTACGCGATCGGGTTAGTGCTTTATTCCTTCATACCCGTATCGCCTGTCGCCGAGCACTTGGCAGCGGTACCGGGCGACAGGGCAGCGTTCGAACGACAGAAGAACTGCGTCGGTCGGGTTACCGGTATGGTCAATTGCGAATGGACTGACACGAACACTACGGCTGGCGACTCCGTCGACGTTCCCCTAGGACGCAAATACGAGCTCCGGTTCGGGTTATTAGAGATCACGTACAACTCGGGCGCCAAAGTCATTCTTCAAGGCCCGATTTCTTACGTGGTGGAATCGGCCAACGGTGGGTATCTGTCGTTGGGTAAGCTGACGGCCAAGATTGATACCAGTGCGGCGAGTACCAAAGCTTCACCATCGACTCCCCATGCTTCACTATTCACTGTCAAAACTCCCAATGCCGTGGTGACCGACCTGGGTACGGAATTCGGTGTTGAGGTGAATGAAGAAGGCGTGACTACGTCGTACGTGTTTCGCGGAACGGTTGACGTGAAGGCAGTGTCTCACACAGGAAAAGAAGCGGTTTCCTCGTGTGTTTTGCACGAAAACGAAGGGGCCTGTGTCGAGAGTATTGCAGGCGACGACGGAGCCAATCTCTTGTTGCGCCGGGTTCCGGTCGACCCGCTGTTGTTCAAGCGGCAGTTGTCCTCGCCGTCGAAGTTAGTCGATTTGCTCGACATTGTAGCCGGCGGTGACGGCATGGGCCAGAACCGCGATCAGGGACTCGACCCAACTTTGGGGTTGGAGGAAACCCAATTCACACCTGCCAGACAGCCCAGCGACGGGATGTATCACCGCACGACGTACAAAATGGTCGACGGCATATTCCAGCCTGACGGACGGCAAGGTCCGGTACAGGTCGATTCCGCCGGACATCGGTTTGCGGACTTTCCCAAGACGGATGGTGTCTCGTTAGGCCCCATCTGGGCCCGCGGGACAACCAGTCCACCTGAATATCGTAACGCGAGCGATGCCTACTGGATCTACTGCGCCAATGCAGCCAGCCAGTTCGATCGTTTCATGCCTCAACGCCGTGGTGTATTGGGCTTGCACGCCAACGCGGGTATTACCTTCGATTTATCGGCGATCTGCAATGCCCATGCGTTGCGGCTCACGCGATTTCGGGCGACAGCGGGCAAGGTGTTCGCCACGTCTGCAGATCTCTGGGTCCTGGTTGACGGGCAACTGCGCTGGAAAGCTGTACGCATGAGTAACGGTAACGGTGCCATGCGGATTGATGTGCCACTCCAGCCTGGCGATCGGTTCCTGACGCTTGTTGCGACCGATGGCGGCGACGGCTGGGGGGGCGATTGGGTCGTGTTTGGTGATCCGGTGTTGGAGGCACACTCAATCCAATAGATCGTCCTGTATGCAATGGCAAGTCGATGTCACGAGGAAACAGGATATGGCAACAGACGTCGAGGGATCCAATCAGGAGATGAAAACAGAGGAAGCCTGATGAGCCCTAGACGGCTGCAATACTGTTGAAATTGGAATTCCATCGTTTAGTTCGTTCAACATAAGGAGTACCACGTTATGAAAAAGCTGCCGAGTGTAATGGTTGCGTGTGTCGTGCTGCTGGGATTCAGCAATATGGTTCGCGGTGAGATGATCGCCCATGCGATTACCGGCGTTACTGCCAACGCGGGAGCCTACGCCGACCATCCTAACCCGGGCAACGGTTCGCCCTTGGCTGCGGCTGATGGTAGAGGTTTGGCATTGGCCGCGAGTGGAAGCTTCGCTGGACAGTATGTCCACGATGAGGCATGGGAAAACGATTGGCAGGCAGGCGCGCAATACATGACCGACGGATCGAATCGCAATTGGTTTTTGATGGATCTCGGCTCGACGTATTCGAACCTTGATGAAGCGTGGGTATGGAATGCCCGCAGCGGAGGTTCAATCCGTGGATCGAAGAACGTCGACGTCTATTTCAGCACGTCGCCGGCCGATATTCCTGGTACCAACACCGGCTTCGATTTCTCAACTGCGGAAGGTTGGACGCATTTGACCAATCTCGACATCTCTCAAGCTGTTGGCAACAACACGCCGGTCGACACCAAAATCGATCTGTCGAGCATAAACAGTGCTCGATACCTCGCGCTTGTTATCAACAGCAATTGGGGATCCAACACGTCGACGGGGCCTGCGTCGGGCCGCATGGGCCTTGCCGAGGTACAGATCACGGCCACTGCCGTTCCGGAACCCACCAGCATGATTTCTCTCTCAGCACTTGGCGTTATTTGCCTGTTGGCTTTTGCCCGGCGGAATCGCAGGTAGTCCGTTACGTCAAGTCATGTCGAGCGACCTATGTACCCTCGGTGCAGGTGGTATCGCGCTGCGCGCGTGGGTTTTTTACCAACCGATGACGCTGTCTGATAGGCGTCGCATCCCAATGGGCGAGTGACGGTTGTCGGCCAATTGGTGTACAAGCCACTATCGATAAGATGCAGGTGAATGATGCGTTGTCGAAAACACAAATGCCGTCGTGGCTTCACACTGGTAGAACTTTTAGTTGTCATCGCAATCATTGGGATTCTCATTGCCCTTTTGCTTCCGGCTGTGCAGTCGGCACGCGAAACGGCTAGACGTCTGCAGTGTAGCAATAACCTGAAACAACTCGGTTTGGCTTGCCTTACGCATGAAGGTACTCAAGGTTTCTTTCCGACCGGCGGCTGGGGCTGCTTGTGGGTGGGCGATCCTGATCGCGGTTTCGACGAGGACCAACCTGGCGGTTGGGTCTACAATGTTCTGCCGTTTCTCGAACAGCAGGCGTTGCACGATCTGGGGGCGGGAAGTGACGACAGCGGCAAGAAGGCAGCCGTCCGGACGCTGGTTCAAACACCGCTGACATTTTTGAATTGCCCAAGTCGACGGTCGTCGGCGACATACACAAATAATCGCGGGACGTTGGTGGCATACAATGCCGGCAGCGTCAACTCCTCCTCGGACACCGGGCGTTCGCGAACCGACTATGCCGCCAACGCGGGCACTTTGAACGCCTGGGATTGCGATGGACCCACCACCTTAAGCGAAGTACCGACGTACGATCGATGGCTGCCGAGTTCCAGTTACAACGGCATCGTATTTATGCGCAGCAAAACGACGATGGCCCAGGTAAGCGACGGCACAAGCAACACGCTGTTGCTGGGAGAAAAGTACCTCAACCCCGAGAACTACCTGACTGGTGCCGACGGGGGCGACAACGAAAACATGTACATCGGCCACGGCAACGACGTGCTGCGTTGGACGCATCCGAATTACCCGCCACGACAGGACCAAGCTGGCTACGCCTGTTCATTCTGTTTCGGCAGTGCGCACGCCGGCGGATTCAACACGGTCTTCTGCGACGGCTCGGTCCATACGATTAGTTACACGATTGACTCGGTGGTTTATAGTTACCTCGGCAACCGCAAAGATGGCGAGATAATCGACGCTAGCACGTCCGAATGAAGACTATATGAGAATCGCTACACGAGTCATGCTGTGTGAGACCTGTTTTGTGACACGGCATGTTGCCTCTATGAAAACGTTCCATCATTTTAGCATTGATTATCCGCCATGACCTCCAACAACGAACAGCAAATGAAATCGAAAAGACTGGCAGCCTGCGTCAACAGATACTTCCAGACATGGCAGACAATCATCCGGTTGACATCGTGCCGTTCTTCAGCCAGTAGACGACTGTTTTTGGCTACCTTTTTTGTCGTGTGTTGTCTCGGCAAGGTATTCGCGACCGACGAACTGGATAGCGGTTTCGTCACGCCGCCCGATTCGGCCAAGCCGCAGACGTGGTGGCACTGGGTCGACGGTCGGGTGAACACGAACACCGTCACGGCGGAGTTGGAGGCTCTCAAAGCAATCGGCGTGGGCGGGGTTCAAATGTTCATGGCGGGGCGTGGGCCGACGCCGGCCAACGAGACGCCCTGCCTTTCGCCCAAGTGGAAAGACGCGGTACGCCACGCGGTCGCGGAGTGCGATCGGCTGGGGCTCGAACTGACCGCACAGAACGCGCCGGGGTGGAGCGGGGCGGGCGGCCCGTGGATTACGCCAGATCGGGCGATGTTTCTGGTGGAGTCGCAGGAGAAGCGCGTTTCAGGCGGTCAGACCGTGACGTTGCCGAGCCCGCCGAGTTGGCCGGAGAAAGGTAACCGCTTCTACCGCGACATCGCGATTCTGGCCTTCCCAACGCCGCCTGCGGTTCGTGAGGCTAAGCCGTTGCCGGATCCGAGGGTGACCGCGTCGTTTCCCTGCGACCGGCTCGCGCTACTGAACCGCAAGGAGGTAAGCCGCAATCTGTACCGGAAAAACAAAGAGGCGGACATGATCGCGGTCGAGGCAAAGGAGCCGCGCACCGACTGGATCCAGTTCGAGTTCTTCGAACCCGTGACGGTTCGGTGCGTGACAATCGCGTCGTTCGGGTGCATCGAACCCGATGCGCAGCGCCCGGTGGTGGAGGCCAGCGATGACGGGAAGAATTTCAGGGCGGTGGTGCAGTTGGCGTCCTACGCTTGCTTCTACAATTGCGAACTGGACGACGTCGAGCACGCAGTGCCGGCGACGACCGCCAGGTTTTTCCGCCTTGTGTGGCCGGATCGTCACCAAGTCCGCCTGAGCCGCGTGCAGTTCTCCGGCCATCCCGCGATTTCGGGATTGGCGGGCAAGACGGGGCGGTGCGGGCGCACGTTCGTAGACGAACCAGCCCTCCCCGAAGAGCCGGATGCGGTGATCGACCCGAAAACGCTGATCGACCTGACCGACAAGAAAGACGCCAAGTGCGATCTCGTGTGGACGGCGCCCCCCGGCGACTGGACGGTTCTGCGGATCGGTTATCGGAACAAGACGCGTCGCAACATGCCTGCACCTAGTGAGGGTTCCGGCCTCGAATGCGACAAGTTCGACGCGGAGGTGGCCTCGTTCCATTTCGATCAGTATATGGGACTGATCCTCAATGAGGCCCGCACCTGTGGCTCCAAAGCGGTAAAAGGTATTCTGCTCGATAGTTGGGAGGCCGAGACGCAGAACTGGACTCACAAATTCCCCGAGGAATTTAGGAACCGCCGGGGTTACGACGTGAAGCCGTGGCTTCCGGCCTATGCCGGCTACATCGTCGGAAACCGCGATCTTACTGAGCGGTATCTCCGGGACGCGCGGCAAACCTGCAACGACCTGCTAATGGCAAACTTTTTCGATGTCATCCGTCGCCGGGCCCATGAGAACGGGCTTGAGTTCTACGCCGAGTCCTGCGGTGGCAGTGGGGCCGGGACGATGGTGGCAGACGCGGTGGAACATTACCTCCACGTGGACATTCCGATGACTGAGGGCGGACGCCCGATGCGCGAGGCGGTCTCGGCGGCACACCTGACGGGCAATCCGCTGGTGGCGATGGAGGCTCACACCTCGCGGGCGTCGTGGGATGTTTCTCCCCGAACCTTCAAGGGGTCGGAGGACACGTTCTTCTCACTCGGCATCAGCCGGATCGTTTTTCACACGTACGCGCACAATCCGGATCCCGACCGGCTCTATCCGGGGCCCGCGTTCTGGTCGTACGGGGCAACGTTCAGCCGGGGGCAGACGTGGTGGCCGATGGGGAAGGACTGGATCACCTATCTCTCCCGTTGCCAGTACCTGCTGCAAAGGGGGCGTGCCGTGGCGGACGTGCTTGCCTGCTACGGTGAGGAAACGTTGGGGCCGTTGGTCAAGATATACAAGAAGCGAGAACGCGGTTCCGGCTACACGGACGCGTTGGATGGGCTACCCTCTGGTTATGAGTATGATCTGTTGCCGGCAAACTTTCTGATCCGCGATCTGGATGTCCGACCGGATGGCTCGGTGTCCGCTCCGGACGGCTCTGTTTACCGGCTGATCTCGCTCTACAAGTCTGATCGTGTAACACCGGAACTGCTGAGAAAGGTCAAGACGCTGGTCGCAAAGGGCGCGACGGTGTTGGGACCAAGGCCTGACGCCAGCGTCAGTCTCTCCGGCTATCCGGCGTGTGATGACGAGATCCGGCAGATCGCCGACGAGTTGTGGGGCAACTGCGACGGGAAGAAGGTTCGCGAACACGCCTACGGGAAGGGACGCGTGCTGTGCGGCATGACGCTAAAGGAGGCACTAAAGCGACTGTCGATCCCACCGGATTTTTCCTATGAAACGAAAGGCGGAAACGCCGACGTGCGCTATATTCACCGCCGCGATGGTGACGCGGAGATCTATTTCCTCTCGAACCAAACACACGGTGCCATCGACCTGGAGGCGAGCTTTCGTGTCAGCGGCAAGATGCCCGAGATCTGGGACCCGATCACCGGCCGGATGCGCGATGCAGTCGCCTTCCGGCAGGAGGATGGGCGAACGCTGCTGCCGCTCCATTTCGCCCGAGCCGGCTCGGCATTCGTGGTCTTCCGAAAACCAATCGCCACCGATGCGGCTGCAACGGCGACCAACAACGAGCCGTCGTTCCACGCAGAATTGACAGTCAAAGGCCCATGGATCGTTTCCTTCACGCCCGGCTGGGGTGCACCCGAGTCGGTGACCTTTGCCACGTTGGACGATTGGAGCAAGCGATCCGAGCCGGGTATCAAGTATTATTCCGGCACGGCCGTCTATCGTACGACGTTCGACTGGAAAACGCCTCTGCCAAAAACCGCTCGCCTCGACTTGGGCGACGTGGCCGTGATTGCGGGCATCAAACTCAACGGCAAGGACTGTGGCGTTGCTTGGACGACGCCGTATTGCCTGGACATCTCCAAGACGCTCCAGCCCGGTCGCAACGAGTTGGAGATCCAGGTGGCCAACACCTGGGCGAATCGCCTGATTGGCGAAGGCCGCGTACCCAATTCGACATTACATACCTGGACGACTTACCATTCGTTCACCCCTGAGTCGCCGTTACGCTGCTCGGGCCTGCTGGGGCCGGTGACGATCCAGATCGCGAAGTAGAACACACCTGCGGCGTGCTGTTCCACCGGTTTCTGAAGTCGTGAGACTCAATCGTATATGTTGATCTTCGCCAGACATTTCTCCTTCTTCAGGCGATCGATGTGCTAGGCGGTTTGGGGCAAGCGGCCATCGTTCATTGGCTGGGGCAGGTGCCCGCCGGTTGTGTGGCGAAGGAGCTTTGGGTGTCCTGCGGTTTTCTATCGGGCGTGTCGATGGAGATCTGCTGTCTGCGTTAGCACTGGCACGGACGATCGACGAGCGACTTTTATTGATTCCGAGGTTGATTGTGGAACACTTCGTTGCGTTCTGCCCCCGCAATCCGGGCTCCCGTTGGTCGCCCTCGTTCCACAAGCAATGCAGGATCCAATAGACTTTCGCACCTCCGGGCACCAGGAGTTGGTCGACGGAAGAGATCGACCGGCGAACGGTGACACGCTACGCGTCGGCTCTGACGCCCTAATTGGCGTACGCCGTACGACCCGATGTCAAGCGGCAGTTCCGGCAAGTTGCCGCCGTTAACCGGAATTTCGCCCTCGGGGCCTCCGCTTATCTGAGCACCGCGACTGCGGCGCCGAACGGGCACTCCAACGGTAACCCGACCGCAGCAAGGCGATCGAACGTGAGATTCGGGAGATCGACGAGCGGCTCAAAGGTTGAGCGATTTCCTTTGCCAACCCTGCGCTTTCAACTTCGATAAGGTCCGACATCGAGTCCAACTGCGAGGCCGCAAAGGGCTGCAAGCTGGACCTAGAGTCGACCCTTGCGGAAGGGCAGACCCTCGACAAGCATGTTGAAGCCACTCTTTGGTAGTGTCAGGGTACGATCTTGTACCCTGTAGGTGGGATTTGCTCGTGGATATTTCGAGGAAATCCAGAGGATTTTCGACTTCTCGACGAAATTTGCCCTCCAATTTCGTTGCCGAGTGTGTGCATATAGAAGGGAGAAGTCCACTGCGACGGTGTGCGACTTGGTGTCTGGCCCGCCCTCTGCCAAACCAATCATGAAAAGTGAATGCGGCCAAGAAGTCGATCAATTCGTGCGGGTGCTCACCGGGCATCAGCCGCAGTTGTACGCCTTCATCCGGTTACTGGTCCCGCAACGGGCAGACGCCGAAGAAGTCCTTCAAGAAACCAATGCCACATTGTGGCGCAAGGTCGACGAATTTCCCGACGTCAAGAATTTTCGGGCCTGGAGCTGTGCAATTGCTCGCCTCGAAGTGTTGCGTTATCGCCAAACACGGCAGCGCGACCGGCTTGTCTTCAACGGCGAATTCATCGACACCGTCATTGAGCGGGTCAATCAACAGGGCGAACTGCTCGACGAGCGTCGCCAAGCGTTGGACAACTGTATCGACAAGCTGCGGCAGCGTGATCGCGACCTGATCCAACGTCGCTATGTAGAGGGGGCCACTACCCAATCGGTCGCCGAAGCGGTTGGCCGATCGATCGATGCTGTCTACAAGTCGTTAGCCCGAATCCGCCGCACGTTGTTCGAGTGTGTCGAACGAAGACTTTCAGCCCAGGAGCGGGTATGAGCAGCAGCGAACGAAGCGACGAAATGCTTGCGCTGCTGGAAGCGCATTGCGAAGAGCGTTTGGCACCGGCCGAGACACAGCGGTTGCAGCAATTGGTTGTCGACAACGAGGAGGCTGCCTGGCTTTACGTACGCTACATGCATCAGCACGCTCTGTTGGAGCGTTGCGAGCAGGGCTTGAATGTTGGCCCGTTGGTCGATCGGTTGGTCGACAGCATGACCGCTGGCGTGTCTGATCTGCCGCCGTCCCCTTCTGTGACGGCGAGAGGGCGTTGGACGACGGCATGGCAGAGGGGCTTGCAAGCCGTGCGGAGGATGCCGGTCGTATCACTCCTTGCAGCGGTCGGTGTCGTTGGCGCTCTGCTGGTAGGTTTGGCGATTGTCGCTGCTCCCAGGTTTCAGCGGAAGGAACAGGCCAACACGGTACTGCCTGTCGTCGCAAAACCTTATGTAGCACGTTTGACCCAAATGCAGGACGCCCAATGGGAAAGCGAACCTGCCTTGCTGTTGGGTGCCCATTTGTACGAAGGGCAATACGTTAAGCTGAAGGCCGGTTTGGCGGAGATCACCTTCAAAGATGGTGCCGCGGTAGTGCTTGAAGGCCCTGCAACTCTCGGTATTACCTCCAAGGCAGAAACCCATCTGGCGAGCGGCGGTCTCGTTGCTCACGTGCCTAGCCGCGCAATTGGGTTTACGGTCACGGCCGCCACGACCAAGATCGTCGACCTGGGAACCGAGTTTGGTGTGGCGGTCGACGCCGAAGGGCAGGTCAGTGTCCGCGTCTTCGAAGGCATGGTGTCGGTCGAACTTAACCAGACAGCCGACGGCCAGGATGTTCAACCGGCTCGCCGGATTGTGATGGCCAACGAAGCCGTCCGCGTTGCCCCCGGCAGCAGCACGTTTGAAGCGGCACCGAAGAATACAATCCGGCAGTTCGTTCGCATGGTGCCGGAGAAAGCCAAGCAGGGAGTTACGCATCCGCTGGTGCTGAAAAACCCGAGCTTCGAGCGGCCCGACATCCGCCGGCATCCGAAGTTTAGCGCCGGTGGCCGGGAGTTGGGTGTTCCGGTGTTTGGTTGGCGCACGTCGGACTTTCCGCACGTGGGGGTACCCGGCGGCTATAGCTGCCAAGGTCAATACGCCATTTCCGACAACGGCGAGAAGCCGATTATTCCTCCGGCAACCGATGGCAACCAGCTTATGTGGCTATGCCTCGACAAAAACTACCCGGAGTTTCATGAAGGCTGGGTCTTCCAGTCGCTGGGCATTGTCGAACAGGAGGACGTCGGTCAGCGGTTGCGTCTGTCGGCCGACGTGTCGGCCAAAAGCTACTACATGGGACCACGCGACGGTCCATGCGAGGGCGCGGCGGTTAGCGTCGCGTTCGCTACGGGCGTCGCAGCGATGCAGCCGGGCCAAGTCGTCGGCACTCCCGGCACGTGGCCGGAGATGCTCGTTAAAGACGGCTGGAAAACGCTAACGGCTACCTTGACTATCACCCCGGAAATGATCGGCGAGGAACTGTTCGTTCGGTTGATGGCGTCCGATCCCGAGCCGCGGTCGTTGCGAGACGCTTACCAGTGGGACAATGTGCGTTGTGCTGTCGAACCGTCTCCAGGGAACCCCTGAGAATCTGGGAACGATTACTTTTGGAAAAGGAAATCTACGATGAGTCGAATCACGGGAAAGCGAATGGCGTGCCTTGCGGCGTTCTTGGTGGGCATCGGTTGCACGATGGCTGGGCAACACGCCAGCGCGGAGACGATGGCCATTCAGGACTGGTCGGGGAACATGGGGTATACGACGCAGTATAAGGGCGTCACCGCGGGGTACGAGTTCACCGTTGGAACTGACCCGATTACCGTCACCAAGCTGGGGTTCTTCGACTACGGCGCCGACGGATTGAGCGAGTCCCACGATGTGGGTATTTGGGAGGTGGGCAATTCCACTGCTTTGGTCACTGTCACGGTGACGACCACCTCTTCGCTCGAGGGACCGACGATCGCCGGTGCCGGCCAGTTCCGGTTCGTGGAACTCTCCTCCACCGTGGAATTGAGCGCCAACACCAATTATCGGATTGGTGCGTACTTTTCTAGTGTGCATAATGACGCGTGGGTACAATCCAACGGGACCGCCTCCCAGACGGTTGCCAGTGAGATCGCCTACAGTGCTCCCCGTTATATATATGGCAGCGGACTGTCCTATCCCGACCAGGTGGGCCCTCGGACAGTCGGTTACCTCGGCCCCAACTTCCAGTTCGTGCCGGAGCCGGGCACGTTCAGCCTGCTGCTTAGCATGGGGGCGGTGGCCCTGGTCGTGCTCGTGCGGCGCCGTCGGTCGCGTTGAGAAAGTGTTTTGAAATGGTCGCCTCTCGCAGAGCAACAATAATCATCAGCTAGCAACGGCGGCTGACGTCGATGTAAGTCCTTTTTTCAGGAATGAGACTCTCATGTTTTCACCACGTCTTATCGCCTTGGTGGTCGCCACCCTTTTCACGCTGGGCATTGCAGGCAATGCCTCGGCCGACACGATTCTTGCTCTAGAAGATTTTTACAGCGCGGGCGATCAGGCAATGAGTGCGCAAGGTTGGTTTGCTTACTATGACAGTGGAGCCGGGACCGTTGATCGTTCGGCCACTACGACGAGTGACAATAGTGTGCAAATGAAAAATAGCTATTTGGTAGGCTCTGGCGATCTTATTGTTGCCAACAAGGGCTGCGTGCTCTTTAAGTCAGCGATAGACTCAACACCAGAAAACGTCCCTCCAGTTCAAGGCCTATTGGGAAAAACTTTTGACGCCAGCGAGGCGGTTGAACTGGAAGACTATACCGACATCACGTTCTCTTGGGAACAGTGGAGTGTGTATACGAACGCAACTACAAGTCAAGTAGCCCTTCAAGTCGACTCCACATGGTACGTAAGTACTGAACTCATGAGCAACCCCAATGCGGATGAAGCTGCGGATGCCGGTGGTGATGGTACGACTACTGTTACTTGGCATCTTGAGAGTAACAATGGCACGAATACGATGAAAACGTTTGTGATTGATTCGGCGACCGAGTGGCGTACCCTGTCGTTTACGCTGGGCACGGACGCGGTGCCTGGCAATACCATGACGGTTGGCACCACTTCGGTGGCACTACCAACAACCGGTACCATCAATGGCGTGGGGCTCTACGGTGTAATTGCAGGCGATAGGACTTCTGGCACCTACCTGGGCCTCGACAATTTTGAGGTTACTGCTACCGCTGTCCCCGAACCGCCTGCGCTTTTGCTACTGTTCCTGGCCGCAGGCTCCTTGCTGGTCTGGAAACGGTGTTGAAGACTACCTTGGCAGACGGCTAGAACTGATTTCACAACTGTCTGAGTGCTAACAACAGGCAGGCGACATGGACGAGAGCATAAAACGTCGTGGGTTTACTTTGGTAGAGCTTCTGGTGGTAATCGCCATCATTGGAATTCTGATTGCTTTGTTGTTGCCGGCCGTACAATCGGCTCGCGAGGCGGCTCGGCGGCTTCAATGCACCAACAAAATGAAGCAACTTGGCCTGGCGCTGCACAATTACCATAGTGCCCACGGCAGCTTCGCGTCGGGGTATATTACCGACAAACGTCCTACCGGTTCGGGATGGTGCCACGAGGATTCGAGTTGTGCGACCAACGGCGCCCCGTGGTCCGTGTTGATTTTACCCTATTTGGAGCAAACGACACTCTACGAGCGCTTCGACTTCCAACAGACTTTCACTTCGGCATCGAACTGCCCCTCGCAAGGCAGCGCCGAGAGCAACAATCATAAGGTCTGGGACACGCCGCTGAGTCTCTATCAGTGTCCCTCCGATCCGGGTTCTCAGCCCGACGTAAACAACATCAACTATCTCGGCGTGCAAGGCGGCGGCGACTTCGGCGACGCCGTGTGCCGGAGCGGTTCCCGAGTGTTTTTCTTCAACGGCGCGTTGTACCACAATTCGAAAACCCGCATTGCACACATTTCCGACGGCTCTTCCCACGTCTTCCTGTTGGGCGAAACGAAGTATATCCCCACGCCGGTCCACCGCGCCATCGGTGCTTTTGGTTACGCCGGTTGGGCGTCCGGGGCTCGGTTCGATGGAGCGCCCAATCCCTACACGCTGGCGGCCGCCGTGCAGCAGATCAACTCGGTGCCGGGCAGCGGAGGGGAACCCAATACGGAAGTACCCGACATGTACCCCCAAATGTCGAACCTCTTCGGCAGCTTTCACGTCGGCGGGTGCAATTTCGCGATGTGCGACGGCTCGGTTCGGTTCGTCAACGAATCGGTTGATCTAAAAACCTACCAATCTACAGCCATCCGTAACGACGGTTTGCCGCTGGGCGGGTTGCCTGAATGAACACGCGGAAAATCGAGGTCAATTTTTGACATGCTACGGGAATGTGCGAGAATCACGGCCGTGGCTTGTCTAGTGTCAAATGTTGCCCCTGAATCCCCACCTCGAACCTGACCCACAAAATCACCCCGCAAAGCTCTGTCCCATTGGCGGACGTCCCTTTCCCTGCCATTCATCCCGGAGGTACATCATGACTACAGAAAAACACATCACGAGACGACGAATGCTTAGGCTCGCCATGGCCGGCACGGCGGGCGTCATTGGCGGAACGGTCTTGCCGAAACGCGAGCACGGCGCGAGCCTTTTCGCCGATACGGTTACCGCGGACCCGAAGATTCAAGGGCCGTTTCCGATTCTTTCGACACCCTTTACCGAGTCGGGCGAAGTCGACTTCGACGTGCTTGCCAACGAGGCGCGTTTCGTCAATTGGTGCGGATGTCCCGGCATGATCTGGCCCCAGTCGGGCGATAGCATCGACTTGCTAACCACCGAGGAAAAGCTTCGAGGCATGGAGGTGTTGGCCACTACATCCCGGGACTTCCACACGGCGCTGTGTCTCGGGGTGAATGGCAAGGACACGGCCGACATGCTCGTTTACGCAAAACACGCCGAGAAGCTGGCGCCGGCGGCGATCATCTCGCGGCCGCCCGACACCGGCAAAACGCAAGACGACATGCGTCAACATTGGCGAGCGCTGGCGGCTGTCGCAAAGCGGCCCGTGTTCATCCAGACCACCGGCGGCGTGGCGTACAAGGGACCGTCGCCCTCGCCGGAACTCCTGATCGAGCTGGCCAAGGAATCCCCGTACTTCGGCTACGTCAAGGAGGAAGCGGGGGGAGTCATCTCCCGCATGCGCGCCCTGCTGGCGGCCCGGCCGCCCATTCGCCGCGTGTTCGGTGCCCGCGGTGGGTTCGGCTGGCTTCACGAGTTGCATCTTGGGGCGGAAGGGTTGATCACCGAGCGCGCGGTCTATGCCGACTTGTTGACCCGTATTTGGGAGTTGCATCAAAGCGGCTCCGACCCGGTCGCCGTAGCCGACGCGTACAGCAAGTTCTTGTTGATGGCGAACATCGCCAAGACCGTCCCGGGCGGAGATTTGCGAGGTTTCCAGTTGTACGTGTGGAAAAAACGCGGCGTGTTCAAGAACATGATCTCGCGACACTACGGCCCAGGCCGAACCACGCCCGAGTCGCCCAAGTACTCCGAGCTGAAATTGTCCGCGGAGGACATCGCCGAGATCGACTTCCGATTCGAGGCGTTGAAACCGTACCTGAAGCCGGGCACGCCCAGCTTTGCCGCCTCATCGTAGGACGAGTGCCCTAACGAAGAGGATACCGTCGGCCTTCAACACCAGGAGAATTCAACCGTGTCGCGTCAAACCCGTCGTACATTTCTAAAACGCGCTGCCGCTACCGCGGGCGTGGCCACCACATTTACCGTCGCGGGTACCAAGGCCTCGGGCCGCGTCATTGGCACCAACGACACCATTCGCATTGCCGTGGCGGGCATCAACGGCCGGGGGCGCGTTCACCTCAACGCTTTCGCCGGCATGGACAAGGTTCAGGTGACCCATCTGATCGATCCCGACAACCGGCTGTTCGAGTCACGCGCCGCCTCCGTCAAAAAACGCGGCGGCAACACGCCCAAGTGCATGCAGGATATTCGCGAGGCGCTCGACGACAAGGAACTCGACGCCGTCTCGATCGCCACCTGCAACCATTGGCATTCGCTAATGACCGTCTGGGCCTGCCAAGCCGGCAAGGACGTGTATGTCGAGAAGCCGTGTAGCCACAATGTGTTCGAGGGGCGCAAATGCGTCGAGGCCGCACGGAAGTACAACCGCATCGTGCAACACGGCACCCAACAACGCAGTAGCAGCGAACGTGCGGGCGAGATTGCCGCCATCCGTTCCGGCAAATACGGCAAGCTCTTGGTGGCGAAAGGCTACTGCTGTAAACCGCGGTGGAGTATCGGTTTTAAGAGTCCGGAAGAACCACCGAAGGGATTCGACTTCAACCTCTGGCTCGGCCCCGCGCCGATGCAGCCCTACCACCGCAACCTGGTCCACTACAACTGGCACTGGTTCTGGGACACCGGCAACGGCGACATAGGCAATCAGGGTGTTCATGAAATGGACGTCGCTCGCTGGGCTATTGCCGGTGGCCGGTTGCCCAAGAGCGCGGTCAGCCTGGGCGGCCGCTGGGTCAATTCGGACGACTATAAAGACCAGGGCCAGACGCCCAACATGCTCGTCAGCCTGTTCGAGTACGACGACGTCTTGCTACTCTTCGAGACCCGGGGCTTGGTCAACAAAGTCGGTCCCCACGGCACTAAGGAGTTTCCGTTCAAGGTCGAAAACGAGTTCTACACGACCGAGGGCGTCGTCCGTACCGGCAAGTACCTCTATGGCAAAAAGAGCATGGCAAGCGGCAGCAAGTTCTATCCGAAACAGGGCGGCAAGGAGTACGACGTCGAAGTGGAGCCGATTCGCGTAACGCCCGGCGGTCCCTTCGGCAGCTTTATCGAGTGCGTCCGCAGCCGCAAGATCGAGGAGGTTAACTGCGAGATTGAGGAGGCCCACTACTCGGCGGCGCTGTCTCACTTGGGCAACATCTCGTATCGCTTGGGCAAGCAGACGCCGTTTAGCGAAACGCCCGAGAGCTTCGGCGACAACGAAGTAGTTCACGACTCGATTACCACGTTAAAGGAAAACCTCGTGGGCGCGTTGGGCATGGACCTCAGCAAACGGTGTTACACGCTGGGGCCGAAGTTGGTGTTCGACTCGAAGAGCGAGAGATTCGTCGGCAACACGGAGGCCGACAAGCTGCTTACGCGGGACTATCGCGAACCGTTTGTGGTGCCGGAAGACGTGTAGGCGCAAAGTGGAGTGCCGGTGTCCCCGATAGCTCGGCTATCGGGGATACCGAAGGCACAAGAAGCGGCCAAAACCGCTGTATTGCCAACTTCAAAGATTGTTACTCTTTTCACCTTCGGCAACCAGTGAGAGCGGTTTCTTGATAAGGGCTGAGTAGTACCCATTGGCTGCGCCCTCTACCGATCTATGCTGAAACAAAGCCTACACCGCGTGGCAAGAAACCTTTCACAACAGGAGGATTGCCACGTCGCGTTGTCTCTGGATGTCATTTTGAGTTCCCGTTGACCGTCAGCACCACTTTCCCGATGTTTTCCCGACGCTGGAGGATCGCATGAGCCTCTTCGGCTTGGGTGATTGGCAGCGTCTTGTAGATCACCGGTTTGATTGCCCCGGAAGAGAACGACTGCCATAGAGTTCTTTCAAGACCGGCAAGGATTTCTGCTTTCATCTCGGACGGACGGCTTCTGAGCGTGCTGCCGATAAGCTTGATGCCTCGCCTGAAAAGCGTGTTCATATTGATTTCGGTCATTGTTCCACCCAGCGTCGCGATCACGATCCATCGTCCACCGATCGCCATCTTCTCGATGCACTGTCCGAGTCCAGGACCGCTGATACAATCCAAGGCAACATCAACCGGGTGTTTATCCATAGCTGCGGCGAGGTCGTCGACCGTCCGGTTAATGACAATATCGGCGCCGAGACTGCGGACAAATTCGGCCTTTTCATTCGTGCTGACCGTTGTCATCACCGTGCCGCCGAGAGCCTTCACCAACTGGATCGCCGCTATACCGAGACCGCTTGCTCCGGCCTGGATGAGAACGGTATCTCCCGCGTTCATACCACCCTCGATACAGATGTTCAGATAGGAAGTGGCAAACGCTTCCGGGATTGCCGCCGCTTCGATCATTGACAAGCCTTCTGGAACCCGTACGGCCATATCCGCTGGAACAGCAACTCGTTCTGCGTATCCGCCGCCGCCCAACAGTGCACAGACCTTGTCACCGGTCCTCCAGCGGCTGTCAGTCGGGGCTTCGACGACGACGCCCGCAATCTCAAGCCCCATCCACTCCGGCCAGCCCGGCGGCGGTGGATAATTCCCTGCGCGCTGCATCAGGTCCGCACGGTTCAACGCGGTTGCATGGACATCAATAAGAAGCTCGTCGGCCTTCGGAGCCGGTTCGGGCACCTCGTTCCAGACGAGTGATTGTTCTTCATCTACCAAGACTGCGTGCATGTTCCTCTCCATCTCAGCATTGTGCATTTCGTGTTGGACAAGTTGCAGGACTTCGCCTAACTCTCATATGTCTCTCATCACCGACGATGTGCGTGAATGCGTTTACGTGGCCAGTTCCTCTTCCAGACGACGCGGCGGCTTGACGATAAACGTTGCAACGACCGCGACCGCTAGCAGCGCCGCCGAGCAGTAGTACGCAAAACCAAAGCTGCCGGTTTCGTCGTAAACCTTGCCGGCCAACAGTGCCAGCATGAATCCGCCAACTCCCCAGGACGTATAGAGCAGCCCGTAGTTCACCCCGAAATTTTTAAGTCCGTAGTAGTCTTTCGTCAATGACGGGAAAAGCGCCAGATTGGCGCCATAATTTGCGCCGATTACGGCCGAGACTACGGCCAGTACAACCGCGTTGGCCAGCAGCGAACCCTCGGTTGTTTGCGACAACAAGAGAATCGCGACTGTCTGAAGCGCGAAACAAATCAACAACGTAGCCTTTCGTCCAATCTTGTCGGAGGCAATTCCTGTTACAATGCGTCCCAGGCCATTGCCGATGGCTAGGACGGCCACCAGAACAAACCCCAACTCGATGCCCGCCTGGGCCGATGCGATCTTGGCCAACTTGGAGATGATCATCAGCCCGGCACCCGCGCCACAGGCGTACATGAACCACAACACGTAGAACTGCCACGTCCTGAGCATTTGGCCGGGAGTGTAGTCTTCCGTCTTCGGGGCACCACCAGCCGGTTGCGGCGGCGTGCCGGGCGGAACGTATCCTGGCGGCGGAGACTTGAGAATCTGTGCCAGTGCCGACACGATCACCAGAAACGCCATGCCCAGGACCATGACCGCTTTGGCCAACCCGAAGTTGCCGATCAGCCAATTCGACAGCGGCGCCGCATACACCGGTGCCAAGCCGAATCCGGAGACCACGATGCCCACGATCATGCCGGTCTTGGCGGCCGGAAACCACTTGATGGCTGGCGGAGTCGCTGCGGCATAAGCGAAAGCGATGCCCGCACCGGTCAGCACACCGAAGCCCAGGACGTAGCCCAACGGCGTTGTGGTGAAGCTGGCCAGAATCATCCCCAAGCCCACGAGAATGCCGCCGATCGTGGCAGCCAGACGCGGTCCGAGCTTGTCCTGCATGTGCCCGGCGGGCACCATCACGAGGCAAATTACCAGGCAGCTAACTGCATAGGGCAACGACTTGTCTGCTTGGGACCAGCCCCAACTGTCGGGCACACCTTTGCTGATGACACTCCAGGTGTACATGATGGCCAGCGCCAAGTTGATGCCCAGGCCGGCAAAGGTGACGCGCCAGCCGTGATTTGCCGCCGGCGGGACCATGTCGCGGTTGTTTTCGGCTCGATTGTTTTCGCTCATACTGTTTCTTTTTCACTCTTGGTGCTGAGTCAAATGAGCCTTCGGTGCTGGGTCACACGATAGAGACTGCAACCGCGTCTAAAAACTCATAGAAAATGATTGTGCTAGGCCGGTACGGCCAGCTTGGGTGTCCGGGCTGCCAAGTCCTTCAAGGCGTTTCCCCGCCTTCTTCGCGCATGACGGGAACCGTGGACTCCACGCAAGGCAAGTGTGCAGCCAGCAATTAAAGGTGGGATCAAACGGCCAAAATGCGAGGGAAAAGGTGGCTGCCACCTTTTCCCGCTCGAACTATGGCTGTGCCTCACGTCTGCGCCGACGAAACCGCAACGTTGCGAGCGCCAACGGTGCAATCGCGGCGAACAGCAGCGAGGTCGTGGCCGGTTCGGGGACACTGATGACATCTCCCCATGTAGTCCCTACTCGGATTTCGTCGATCTCGCCGCCGTCGTACATGCCGATGAGCATATAGGCCAAGTTCACGCCGCTGCCGTTCGTTGCGATCAGGTCGAAGGAGGTCGGTTCGGTAAGATCGGGGGTCATCGACTCGTCGTAAACTTTCAGGGAGAAGACGTCATCAGTTCCAGTCAGGTTGGCGTCGATCTTGGCAACCAGCAAATAGGTCTCCTCGGAGTCGTACGTTCCATTGGAATAGCTGCTCGCATAATCTTCTTTAAGGTTGGGGAAGGAACCGACAATGAACTCGCCGGTGTCGGTGATTCCCAGGTACGTCCGCACGTAGTACTGGTCAGACGGTGAATCGTATGCGTAGAACTGAAGGATCCCGGACCCGCGGATCAACATGCTGGCGTAGTAGGTGTTGTCTGAGTTGAGATTCATCGCGGCACCGAGGGCTCGGCTGGCCGTTCCCCCGCCGCTGTCCGCCACTCGAGCACCTCCGGTCGCGCCCGGCCCAGGGTAGTCGAGGCTCGTGCCGTCGCCGGACAAAGTGATGGGGCCGACCGTGCCGCGTCCCTCGTTAATTTTGGGAGTGGTAAGGCTTACATGGTCGGTCCAGACACCGCTACTGCCGGCAGAGATGTCGGTGCCCGAGTAGTTGAACGGCTCGTAGACCAACAACTCCGCATTGCTTGCGCCGGAGAGAATCGTCGCCGACAGAATGGCGGCAACGAACACTGCAAAGAGCCTTGGGGTCATGGAAAACTCTTTTCCGCTTTGTCGCAACCGAAGCACCGCGAGCCCTCCCAGTATTGCGATCAACAGCAGTGCCGCACTCGACGGTTCGGGTACTTGGTAGTTCTCCGCGCCGAGAGTCATCGCGTTTTGGATCTGATCGACGTTGAGCGCCTCGTCCCAAATCGCCATATCGGACATCATGCCGTTAAAACACTCTCCGCTATAGTATTTACCGAGGGTGAGCTCACCACTGGTGCTAATTGTACCGGCATAAGTGGCATCCGTTTTAGCTTGGAGTAGCGTACCGTTGCGATAGAGTGATAAGCTAGTATTCTCCAAGTCCCGGACGATGGTCCAATACTCCCAAGTGCCTGGTGTGCATGCTGTGGACGAGCCAAACGCCACCCTGCAGTTATTATTATTTCCGACTCCTGTAAGAACGGGAGTAGGAAAATCAGTCACTTCACCTGAACTATAGATGCCGATAAAATAGCGAGCCCCACTTGCCCCCCATGATATCCAGCCTTGATTGGAAGCTCCACCGGCGGTGTGATAGACCCAAACGCCCACAGTGTGGGTTCTGTCGGATAGGAATGGCTCGTTGGTATTGCTTGCATAGTCGCCCGTGCCGTCGAACGAAAGGACTTGGCCACGCGTGGTGTCGTTGACGAATTGCGCGTCGCCCTGAAGTGCGGCGTCCAAACTGCCTGCGGAATCGGCAGCCGCGGTGGCATCGCTGGTCTCGTCGAGCTTCCAGTGGTTGATCAACTCGGCGTGCGCCGGGGCGAAAAGCATAGTTGCCGACAGTACGGCGGCAACACATACCGCGAGAAGTTTCTGGGTCATGCGAAATGCTCCTTGGAAAGGGAAGAGATGAGCCATATACAACCGTCGCGCATTCGGCCCGCCGCACCAAGCGTTGCACAGATTAGTCGGTTTCTGTCTGTCCACGACGCCTGTCTCGGCGACGGCAAGAAAGGAACTTGGTCATCATGGTGCTCCTAAAAAGGGTAAGAACCGAATGAGTCTGAAATTACACTTTTCCGGGCCCGGGCACCTCGAAGTCCTTGCGGTACTTTCGAGTCAACATTGCATTGGCCGCCGGGTTGTTGACAAAGGTTTCCGTCTTCGGGTCAATTTTCAGCACAGGGCCTAGCGTCATGGGCGTTTCGTCCAGATCAACGTCGTTGTCCTTTAGGTACGCGATGGTGTTCTGGAGCGTTTCGGCGTTGTCGTCGGCGCCACCAAACTCTTCGAGGGCCTCTTTCACCGCGCCGATCGGCGCCTGCTTGCCAAGCCGATACGAAATCGTGGCGGCGTGACCAAAACCTGCCGAAAGGTGCCCCTCGCGTATTTCGGCGTGCAGGTCGCCGGGATTGCCGCTCTTCACCGCGTCGACGAAGTTTTGAACGTGTTCAGTTCCCGGTGTGAAACCCTTTGCCCCTTTGTTGAAATACTCGACGACATTTCCTTTCGGGTCCATTGCGAAGCCTGTTCCCCAGCCGTTGAGCACAACGACGCCGTCCGTGCCGTAAAAGATATTTCCGAGCCATGCGCTCAACAGCGGATCCGTCTTGAGGGCACGGACTTCGTGGATGAGCGTCTTGTCGCCCGACTTGCAGATCGAGACCAGGTTGTTGGCCGTGTCGCCTGCGTCAACGTAGCCGAGTCGACCGCCGTAGGTGAGGACGCTGTCGCAAAGCGAGTCGATTCCCAATCCCCAACGGGCCATATCCATCTGGTGCACGCCCTGGTTGTTGAGGTCGCCGTTGCCCCAGTGATATTGCCAATGCCAATCGTAGTGGAATCGGGGACGCGTGACCGGCTGCATTTCGGCCGGGCCGACCCAAAGGGAGTAATCGACCGACTTCGGTGGTTCATATACGCCCTTCTTGCCGATCGATTTCCGGCGGTTGTAGCAAAGCGCCCGAGCCAGCTTGACGTCGCCGATCTTACCGCTTTGCACATAATTGATGGCGTCGATGATTCCCTTCAGCGAGCGGCTCTGAGTGCCGGTTTGGCAGATCTTCTTGTACTTCCTCGCGGTTTCGATAAGCCGCTGGCCTTCGGCGATGTTGTGCGAAACCGGCTTTTCGACATAAGCGTTTTTGCCAGCCTGCATGGCCCAAATTCCAGCCAAGGCATGCCAGTGGTTCGGCGTGGCAATCACTACGGCGTCGAGGTCCTTGTCGTCCAACCCTTGACGCAAGTCGCGGACATACTTGGGGCGATAACCGAATTGCTTTTCAAACTCGTCAACTCGCTTCTGCCCGATCGCTTCGTCAACATCACAAAGGTACTTGACGTGACACTCAGGATTCTTGGCGTATAAGCTGCTGACCAGGAAGCCGCGGATGCGCACACCGCAAACCATTACATTCAGCTTGTCGTTGGCCGACGGCGCCGTGTCGGCGGCAACCGCTTTCGCCGTTGAGGAAACGAAACCGGAGCCGGCAGCAAGGGCTGCTGCGGCTATGGCTGAATCACTGAGAAAACGTCGTCTTGATAACTGGCTCATATCGGTGAAACCTTTGGGTTCGGAAGGTGAGTGCTGCAAAAATCGGGTTGCCCGTTTTCACGGTGTTGACGAAGACTAGCTTGTCGGGTATCCGCAGGCCTCCAGCAAACACTGCTGCACGATCAGTTCGTGTTCCAAGGGGAACGGGTTCTCGATCTCGCCGCGGATGATTCGGGCCAGTTCGATCAGGTGGTAGTCGTAGCGGCCCGGGGGTGGTGGGAAGGACACGTCTTGATAGCCCTTCTTGTAGCCGTCGCGGGCTCGGTCCAAGGCCAGCCGGAGCCCAAACGGCTCGACACCGAATTTCTTCTCCAGCGGGCGGATGTCGATCGTTCCCTGGTCGCCGCAGACGACGAGCTGCCGCCGGCTGAAGCCTCCTACCTCGACGGTCGAAACGCGAATGGTGGCGGTGGTTCGCGGGTACTCGAACACGACCAGCCCGTTGTCGCACATATCGACGTCCGTGCGCGTGTGCTTCGGGAAGGACGTGATGCGGTCGGGCTTCCCCATCAGGCCCACCACGAGGTCGATCATGTGGCAGGCGTAAATAAACATCGTGCCGCCGCGGAACTGGGAGAGATACTTCCGATAGCCGGCCCCGGTGAACTTGTTCATCACACAGTCCACCTCGAAGACCTGGCCGAGCCAGCCCTGCTGAACCGCCTTGCGACAGAACTGCACGGTCGGATGGTTCCGATACATGTAGCCGAGTTGCACGGTCAGGTTGCGGCGGCCGGCCTCGTCGAGGACCTTTTTGAACTTGCTGAACGATTCACCGCCGGGCTTATCGAGGTGGATGTGCATCCCGGCTTCGATGCAGCGCCCGGCGACGTCCATGATGCGGTCGTCGTCGGAATCGACCTCCACGGCCACGGCCTGGAGCCCCTCGGTGGCGAGCAATTCCTCTTCGCTCATCCACTTCAGGCCCTGATAGGCCGTCTTGTTTTCGTTCCGCTTGCGCAACTCGGGGATCGACTCGGCGATGCCGACGACCTCGTAGTGGTCGCTCAGCTTGCGGAACGTGTCCATCTTGCCCGAGGCGTGTTCGTGCCCGGTGCCGATCTGGCCGACCTTGATCTTCTGCTTGGGGGGATCGGCCGCGATGGCGTGTGGCTGAAGCAGTTGCCCAGCCGCGACAGCCGCGCCCGCGCCAACGGCGGTTTTCAGGAGATGACGACGATCAAAGGTTTTCATGGGGTTTTCCTGTGGTTCTATTTCTTCTGAAGTCTATGAACGATCACTCAAGGATTCGTCAGCTCAAAAACCAGTGGTTCGTTGTCGCCGGGCTTCACGTCGACAGTGATTCCGCTTGTAGCCGACGACAAATATTTCTCCGGAATCAGCGCGGCGCCCATCACCAGACTTTCGCCTTGCATCGGACCGTTCTCTAACTCGGCAGGCTTCGCCGACGGGTCTTGGTTGGCAAAACAGACGAACCGCACTCTGTTCTTCCCGGTCGGAGCTCCCTCGCCTTCGCCGCGCGTTGTCATGCGGAAGGTGCCGTCGGGCTGAATGATGCCGGTGGCGTACTGGCCTGCCTCCGGCTCGAAGATGACGGTTCCAAACCGCAACGGCTCGCCCTGGTATGTAACTTTGCCGGTGACAATACCCCGCTCGCGGTTGTTGCTCCCGCAACCGGGCAACGTCGCCGCAGCCGATGCGATTGCCCCGATCATCATTAGGAACGATGCAAAAAGTACTTCCGGTTTGTCATTCTGAGCGAAGCGAAGAATCTTCTCTGAGTTCAGGGCAGATCCTTCGCTTCGCTCTGGATGACATGAAAAAGAGGAAGTCATTTCTGCGTCGTTCCTTAGTTTGCTCATCTTCGTTTCGGACTACTCGGGCAAGGCGGCCACTTCGCCGCCGGCCACGGTGGCCAACTTCTGGTATGTGTCTAGCGATATTCCTTCCGACAGGAAGGTAACGCTGCTGTCGCCCACCAAGAAATTCGCTCCCCCCGGATGAAAACTACCCATAGGCAAGTGGTTGAAGCGGACATTGTCCGTCCCGCGGTTGACCTTCGCATTGATCGCGTGAACCAGGACCTTGGATGCGTAAAGCCCCACGTCGCCACTGCCGCCGAAAATCCACGGTCGAACATTGCCCGGCGGCTCGGCCAGCCACGCGCTGCTGGCGGAGGCCGCTTTCGAATCGATCTGCACGAATTCCCCCATCGCCAAGGTATTGCTCAGGCCGTCTCTTACTTGGGCCATCGAACGGACGAAGGCCCAGCCAAAGATCCCGTTCTTGGGGATGTCGCCGCCGACAGGACTGCTTTCAAGGGGTTCCACGGTAGGATAGGCACCGGAAACGCCTTGATAGGTCGTCAGGGCGCCCTCCGGGAACGAGCCTTGATGCACGACCGAGTAGGGCCACGAGGGGCACACGTAGCACGAAACGATGTCGAACCTGCGGGGGTCACTGTTTGTGTTGTAGGTCTCGCACTTCAGGTCGAGTTGGTCGTAAAGCGTTTGCAGTTCCAAGTACGGCAGCATGTAGGTGAACAGGCCGTGAGTGAAGACACCGGTCGAGCCGGGCGGAAAATAACTGTTATGCACCGTGGCATAGTTGTGCATGGCCAGGCCCATCTGCTTCAGGTTGTTGGCGCACTGCATGCGCCGCGCCGCTTCGCGCGCCGTTTGCACGGCGGGAAGCAATAGCCCGATCAGGATCCCGATAATTGCGATGACGACCAGCAGCTCCACTAAGGTAAAACCGTGTAGGCGTCGCCCGGTGATTTGCTGTCGTGTGGACATGATGTTGCCAGGGGGATGAGTAGCAACCGATTTTCTTTTCAAATCGGTGATGTTAAACTTCAACTGCAACAGGCTGTAGGGTGGGCCGAGCGCAACGAGTCCACCCTACATCGCTCACTTCCTTTTCCGCCAGGCGTAGGCCAGAAGCCCGACGATGCCGGTGATCAGAATAATTGCGGCGGAAGGCTCTGGGACGATCTGCACGCCGACGCCGACGCCGAGGATCAACGTGTCGTTGTTGACCACCGTGCCTGGCGTGCCCGTCAGTCCGGTCACGTATTGCCATGTCTCGCCGTCGCTGGTCATGCCCGTGGTTCCGGCGCCGCCGGCATAGATGTCGAACAGCGTCTGGGCGTCCTTGGCGTTGTAGTTGAGCACCGTGTTGGCGGCCAGGCTGTAGAGCGATTTCGCCTCCGTGGCGTCGAGCTGATCGCTCCAAACGCCCACGTCGTCCAGGGCGCCGTCGAACAAATTACCCGTCACCGTACTCCTTCCCGTGGCCCCGATTCGCACCGGATTATCCCAATTGGAGAACGTATCCGAAGCTGTAATCGTTTGGGTCGCGATCGTAGTGGTCGCAGCGTCGCCATCCACGTACATTGCCAGATCGCTCACGCCGCTGCCGCCGACCGCATTCCAGGAGAGTACGACCTGATGCCAAACGCCATCGTTCAGATTGCTGCCCCCATAAGCATGAAATGTGTTGTATGCAGAAGAACGAACATAAAGGGTGATTTGTCCAACGCTTGAATAGGGACCGCTCAATCCGGCCACGAAATAGGTCCCGCTGCTGCCGTGGGCGCCGTTCAAAATGGTTTGATACTCTGTCGTCGACGACGAATTGAGCCAAAACGCGATGCTTCCGTTTGCCATTTGGCTTCCTACCGGAATGCCGCTGGTGCCCAAATCCACGTAGTCGCCGTTGCCGTCGAGCAAAAGGGCCTTGGTGCCGACCTTGCCGGTCGTATGCCCTGCATCGCCGGCGAGCGTGCCGTTCGGCGCGCCGCTGACCGCGTTATTGGCGGTGTCGTCGAACGTGTACAAACTCAACAGGCCGGCGTCGGCCGCGGAACTGAAACCCATCGCCAATGCCAACACGCATACAAACATGCAAGACGATTTCATCGTGGTTCTCCAGCGCGGGACATTTGAGTGGAATACGAGATCCGTGGACGGTTGTCCTATCGCCCGTCTCCAGCCTCAACAAAAAACGGAATGCACTCCTTCTCCTACGGTTCGTTTATGGAATCGCGGACTTGCCGCTGTTGTTTTTCAGTGGCCCCCTCTCCCTCTGGGGAGAGGAGTGTCTTCTTACACCTCTTTTGGAATAATGAACGGTGCGCGGTACTCGCGCGTCAGCATGGCGTTGGCGCGGGAGTTGCCGATGAACTGCTCGGTTTCGGCGTCGAACTCCAGTGGCTCGCCGAGCGTGTAGCTGTACTTCGCCAGGTCCATGTGTAGCGCGCCTTGCAGGTTGCCCTTGATCCTCTCCCAGCCCTCGGTGGCGATTTCGTTGCCTTCGAGTTGCGGCGGCGTCCGAGAGAATGGGGTGTCTTTGCCGAGGCGGTACGAGATGTTGCCCAAGTGGAGGAGTGCCATCGAGTAATGGGCCTCCTGAATCTCGGCATTGCAGTCCGTGGTCCTGCGCTGCCGCATGGCTTCGATGAAGCTGCCGAACGGCCCGCCGGGGATCACCTCAATCGGCTCGATTTCGACGTCATACGTTTTGCCGCCGGCCTTGGGCGTGAACGTGGCGGTTCGGTCAGAACTGAAGGTGCCGTAGTGGGTGCGGAGTACGCCCTCGGTGGTGTAGAACTCGTTGCCTACATCCCGGGGCCAATCGTCGTGCTTGCCGGTCAGGCCGCGGGTCTCGAAGACGATCTGCACGTCGCCGTAATCAAACACGCTCAGAAGCATATCGGGGGTTTCGGCCTGATCGCGGAACCCCTTCTCGTTGGTGTAGCGGCAGCCGGCCGAGAAGACTCGCTTGGGCAGCGTCCGGCCGGTGCCCCAGCGTGCGACGTCCAGCTCGTGGGCACCCATGTTGCCCATGTCGCCGTTGCCAAAGTCCCAGAACCAGTGCCAGTTGTAGTGGACCAGGTTGCGGTTGAAGGGCTGCTTGGGCCTCGGGCCGAGCCAGAGGTTGAAGTCGAGCGTCTCCGGCGGCTGTTCCGTCGGCTTGAAGCCGATGCTCCACCGCGGCTTGAAGCAGTTGCCCTTGGCCACGAGCAAGCGGCCGTACTTGCCGGAGCGGAGCGCGGCGATGTCCCCGGCCCGCTTTTCCATCGAGCGCTGCTGTGTGCCGTGCTGCACGACGCGTTTGTACTTTCGCGCTGCCGCAATGCTCTGCTGGCCCTCGAAGATGGTGCAGCTGCACGGTTTCTCGACGTATACATCCTTACCCGCCTGGCAGGCCCAGACGGTGATTGGCGCGTGCCAGTGGTCGCAGGTGGCAATGGAGACGGCGTCGAGTTCCGGGTCTTCGAGTGCTTTGCGGATGTCCTGTACGCACTTCGGCGTGTTGCCGCCCAGTTTCTTGACCGCGGCCGCACGGGATTCGAACAACCGGCTGTCGGGATCGACTAGATGGGTCACCTGGACCTTGTCCATCCGGGCGAAGGCGTCGAAGTGCTCACGACCCCGGCCGTTGATGCCCGCCACGGCGACGCGAACGGTATCGTTGGCCCCCAGCACACGCCCGGAGGCCTTGGTGCCCGCAACAGTGAACGCCGTGGCTACGCCGGCGGTGGCGGCAGCGCGTTTTAGGAAGGTACGACGGGTTTGACGCGACACGGTTGAATTCTCCTCGCGTTGAAGGCCGATGACATCAACTCCCCTAGGATATCGATGCCCATCTGGCAGGTAACGAGTTCCGGCAGTCGGCAATCGCCAGAATAAGGTAGCTTGTAGACAACACTCACCTTCCTGTTCAACATGCGGCTGAACCGCTACACCACCTCCTCGACCACCCACGGTTTGCGATACTCTCGCTTGAAGAGTCCCATGGCTTCGGGATTATCAAGGATTTGCTCGGTCGTCGGGTCGATTTGCAGCTTCCGTCCGCCGAGTCGGCTGCTGATGTTGGCGTAGTGGACCAAGAGCATGCTGCGATGGCCCTCTTCGATGTCGGCGTTGGGCCGCTTGCGACTCTTGACCGCCTGGACGAAATTCGCTTTGTGGTCCGGGTCGGGGAAGCGGCCGTACATTTCGTCCTTGACGACCGGCTGACGATTCTTCGTCCGGACGAAAACCTGCCAACCGCCGCCCATCCGGCCCATGAACATCACACCCTTTTCGCCATAGAGTTCGATCCGCGTGGCATTCTGCGGCCAATAGGGGAACATGTCGCCGTTGCGGATACCGGGGTCGTTGCGAAGCATGTAGGGTGTATAGAGCGTCTGCTCGTAGGTCATCACCATTTCGGGGAAGTCGAAGACGGCCAACTGCGTGTCGGGCGTCTCCGCGTCTCCCGGCGCGCCAAAACGTCTGCCCGTGCAATAAACGCTCGTCGGATAGTCGACGCCGCAGAGCCATCGGGCCAGATCGATCTGGTGGATTCCCTGGTAGGCCATCTGGCCGCCCCCGAAGTCCCAGAGCTGGCGCCATCTCGTGTGGATCGCCTTGTTGTACTCGCGCGCCGGGGCAGGGCCGTTCCACATCTCCCAGTCCAAGGTGTCGGGCGGAGCCGTGTTGGGACCCCAATGGAAGTCGGGTTCGTACGATTGCTCGAACACGCGGCAGAGGTGGATGCGGCCTAGCTTGCCTTCTTCGAGATAGCGTTTGGCGGCCCAGTTGTATGGGGCACTGCGGTTTTGCGTGCCGATCTGGACAATGCGGTCGAACTTTCGAGCGGCCTCGATCGCCTGGCGGCCTTCCCAGCAGTTGTGGCTCTGGGGTTTTTCGCAATAGACGTCCTTGCCGGCTTGGCAGCAGAGAATCGTCGCCAGTGCGTGCCAGTGCGGCGGTGTGGCGATTACGGTGGCATCGACCGACGCATCGTCGAGCATCTCGCGGAAGTCCTGCAAGCACTTGGGACGTTTACCCCCTTGACGCGAGGCATATTCCTCCGCCCGCGGCTCGTGCAACGCGCGGTTCACGTCGCATACGTAGCCGATCTCGCAATCGCCGCGATCCAGAAATCCCATGGCCAGCGAGTGGCCCCGTCCTCCGCCGACGCCGATCATCCCCAACACGAGCCGTTCATTGGCCGGAGACGAGCGGACAGATCGCGCGTTGGCAAGAATCGTTGCTCCGGCGGCGAAGCCGAGCGTAGTTGTTCGGGAACGTTCGAGGAACTGACGTCTATTGATGTCGGACATGGAAGCCGGTCCTTTGGAGGAAAGCGGTACGTTCATCGGGTTCAACTCTCAAGGCAGCCGGCGATCGCCAGGATTCGCTTGCGGACGACGCCCACTTCGCCTTCTCGCAATATAAGTTGCCCGTTGCCGGCGCGCCAACGTAAAAAATTGCTGCAAACTTTTGCACAAAAAGAGCGCCGGAAGCAGGAATGCCCTGGATTCTGCTCTCAGGCGGGAATTTTTCGCAAGAAAAGGTGTTCCCAGGGCGGGAATCATCCTCACCACGCCGGGCAACCGCCCACTGGATGCGAAGCCGGCGTGGCATATCGTTGGCGATACTGGAGTGGCGTATGGCCGGTGGCCTGACGAATTCGCGTGCTCATGTGCTGCGCCGAGCAGAATCCGGCCTGCTTGGCGATCTGCCGGAAGGTCCAGTCGGTGGAGACCAAGAGGCGTTTGGCCCGTTCCAGGCGAACGCGCTGGATTTCGTCGTGGACGGTGCGTCCCAAGACGGCTTTGAACCGCCGGCGAAGGGTAGCATTCGTTGAGCCAATAACCCTGCTGACGTCGTCAAGTCCGATCCGTTCGCAAGCATGTTCGCGGATGAATCGCAGAGCGGTGGCCACGTCGTCATCGCCTACCGCGAGAATTTCGGTCGAACCGCGGGCGACAATCCCCACGGGCGACACCGGGCGTTTCCCTGGAGCCACCGGCTCACCGTCCATCCATTGATCCAACAAAAGAGCCGCTTCATAGCCCGTCTGCTGCGCGCCTTGATCGACGCTCGTCAGGGGCGGATCGGTGAACGGGCAAATAGCCTCCTCGTTGTCGACGCCGACCACCGCCACGTCTTCCGGCACGCGCAACCCCGCCATCCGGCAAGCTTCCATGATCTGAAGGGCTCGCGAATCATTGCAGGTCATTAGCCCCAGCGGACGAGGCATGCTGGTGAGCCACTCGGCCAACTCGCCGCACAGCCTTTCCCAGGTCTCCGAGGCCGTATCCGGCGCGTTGTGGATTACGCAGGAGTGGCCGGCCTGAAGAATCGCCTCGTGAAAAGCCTGCTCCCGCTTCTTTGAACAGCCATTGACGGGCGTGGGACTGAAACCGCAGTAGGCGAAATGGACAAAACCGCGTTCTAGCAGATGATCGGCCGCCAGTCGTGCCACGGCCGTGTTGTCGGTCCCCACATAGGGAATACGCATGTCTGGACGAAACCAGCCATAGCCTCCACCAACCCCCACCAAGGGGACCGACAGACGCAGCAGATCGGGACCGTGCGGATCGTCGAACCCCACGATTACCCCGTCCCAATGCCCCTCAAGCATGCATTCCAGTGAAGAACTGCTGTGGCTCTCCGGAAGGTAAACGTTCCAGTTGCCGCGTTGATGCGCGAACGTCATGACGCCACTAACGACTTTGCGCATGGCAGCGCGACCAACCTCCAAAAACACCCCCACCGATCGCTGCTGCTTCGAGTTCGAACTCTTCATTAAAGGCTCTTCCGTCTCTAAGTGCAGACCGCGGAAAAACGGGTGAGCCGGGATTCCTTGCCGGGGAATGCCCTCGATGGCTAAATTCTATGTTTGCCTTGCGGAGCCGGGCTGTCAAGGGTTGAAGACTGGAGTTCACCCAGTTTTGGCTTCTGCCGTAGCTGTTGAAGATTCAGGACTTGCGGCGATTGGGGCGGTAGTGCGACTCGCCGCCCACCGCCCCGTTGATTCCCGGAAGGGAAAACTCAATCGCTGATGCACGTACCCTCAGCAACTCTAATCGTGCGATAATGTTATTATCTCGCATGGACTTGCGGCTGGCTGCCACATTGGGTGAACTCCCGTTGAGAAGCCCCCCACATGAAGAATCTACGTAGTAGGGCTTTGCGGCATCCTGGACCGGAAGTCTCTTTGCATATGAACCTATCCCGGCGAGTGTCTCACGCTCCGAAGACACCTCGCTCTGTCCACGGATCGCTCTTGGCCCCGCGTGAACTCTCGGGTTATGTTGCCCGGTCCAAACCGTTCGGCGGGGTATTCCACCGCCAAAGCGAGTGCCAATTTGTCACCAGAGCATGGACGTCAAGGATGGTCTGGGCGAACGTGGAGCTGGATTTGTCGCTGGGCGTCGAGTTGTCGGGTTACCATCGCTCGGTAAACGGGCAGGGTTTCGAGGTGAAGTTCCCCCTGCCGGACATCTGCCGTTGTGAGAAGTGTGACCACGAAGAGGCCGCCACGTGCAACGCGAGCGTCGCCAGCAAGGCGGACGCTACGCGATCGAACAGCCGGCGGATGTCGCAGTCAACAAAATCGTCTTCCGGCCGACAGCCCAGCTTTGAGAAAGCGACTGTCTGATGCCTGCATTCAAGAAACGGTCGTGAGGAAATCTGACGTGAGGCAAATCGTCGCGTCCACATCCCATGGCCTTGGCTCAAGGTTGCTCTCAGGCCTTGCAGGGAGGGCGTAGCGGGTGTTACAAGCCCCTCTTGGAAAGCGCTTATGGCGGAGCGAGAGCGAATCGAACAGTACATCTCGCACGTGACCAACTTTGGCGGAGGCCTTGCTCCGTTGCCCAATTGGGTTCGCCGGTTGTCGCGAGTAACGCTGTAGGTCCAAGCGAATATCCTTGCCTATGCCGCATCGATACAACAAAAACTCCCGCCCCTCGTGCCAGCAGTTGGATAATGTTGTTGAGGGAGAGGGGAGTAGTTTGTCGCGATCCCAAAGGCTATTTCTTGCCTAGGCAATACAAGAAGCGGTCGCTGCGCAAAAGCAGTCGGCTGTTGTCGATCACAGGCGTGCCGTTGAAAACGCTGTCGTCGCCCAGGTCGTTTCGGGCAAGCTCCTTGAACTCGCGGCCGGTGGCCAACACGATCGCGCCTCCTTGCCGACTAACGACATACAGCTTGCCGTCGGCCAGCACGGGCGAGGCATAGACGAGATCGCGGCGGCCCTCGATCTTCATTCGCTCTTGGTAGACCAACTCGCCGTTGGTGGCGTCCACACAGCATGCCACGCCCTGGTGGTTGACCCAGTAGATGAGCCCGTCGTGGTAGACGGGCGTTGAGACCTTCGACGTCTTGCGAAGTTCCCAGAGACGATGCGTTTCGGTCACGTCACCCCGTCCGCCGCCGCGGATGGCCGTCAACAACGCGGCGCCTCGTCCGCCGGTGACGTAGGCCACGTCGTCGTGGGCGATCACCGAGGGGCAAACGTAGTCTTTCACCCCGTCGCAATACCAAAGCTGCTCGCCGGTCGCCGGGTCGAGACCGAGGATCTTCTCACGCAGGCTGACGACCAGTTCCTGCTTACCATCGGGCAGGTTCAGCAGCACGGGCGTAGCCCACGAGTCGTTAATGCCTTCCACGCGCCAGAGACCCTCTCCGTTTCGCTTGTCGATCGCCCAAACCGATTGGCTTTCGACGCTGGCGTTGACGATCAACGCATTGCCGGCCAGCAGCAACGAGGTGCCTGATCCCCAGCCGTGCGTCTTCTGGCCGACGCTAATCTTCCACAGGTTTTTGCCGTCGAGCGTGTAGGCCCAAACGCCGCTCTTGCCGAGGAAGACGTAAACGTTTTCACCGTCGGAAACCGGCGTGTTCGAGGCGTAGCCGTGCAGGGCGATGAAGCTGCGATAGGGTTCCTCGGGCTGAAGCGCTCGGCTGCGTTTGTCCCAAAGGATCTTGCCCGAGTTGCGATCGACGCATAGAAAGTGGTGCGTCAGGTTTTCCATCTCGCCCGGTTCGTCTTCGCTCAGGCCGTAGCCGCTGTAGGCCGTCAGAAAGACTCGGTCGCCCACGGTAATCGGACTCGAAGCGCCGAAACCCGGCATAGGCGTCTTCCAGATGACGTTTTCCGTGGCGTTCCAGGTGGTGGGCAAGCCGGTGTCGGTCGACACGCCTGAGCACTGGGGTCCGCGAAACCGCATCCAGTCGGCGGCTTCCGACGACGAAGTGACAAGCGCAAGGGCAACGACGGATAGAAGCAGCGATTGTTTCACGGAAGTTCCTCCAGGGCCGGGGAGTGCAACTGCGGGGGGACGGATTGCGGCAAAACGGGGAGTGTGGATTATACTCTGTTGCCGCGCTGGCTGTCCAGGAGATCGGACGAGGGGCGAGCCAACCTGCGAAGTCGGGACCAGTAGTCGCGGAACAACAAAAAGGGCCGGTCTAATGACCGGCCCTTTACCGCAGGCACGCCGAGCGTCCCTGCCAGGATTCCCACACCGTAGTACGGGGTGCCATGTCCACGCTTGCGTGGGCATGGGAGTATGGCTCGAAGTCCTCCCTCGCTAGAACGACCAGATAACGTCGCAACCGACGAGGATCTGCTGATGTCGGGTGTTGTCGACAAACGGGTGGGCGCCTGGCGTGTCGACCCAGTCCCAGCGGAACTCAGGCCGGACGATCAGCCGTTCGCGCGGTTGCCAGTTCAGGCCCACGGTCAGCTCGAAGTAGTCGGCCGCCAGACCGTTGACCACGCGGAAGCCGTCTTCGTCGCGGAACCACTCGAACCGCATGCCGGCCTTCCAGCAGGGATTGATCGTGTAGAACAAGTACTGGTTTACGCCATACCACTTGGCATCGCGACGGCCGTTGATTGCCTGACGTTCAAAGCCGTGGTCGTATTGAATCACATACTGTGCCCGATCGTTCAACTGATGGGTAAGCACCAGGCTGAACGTGGTGCGATCGTAACGGCTCTGAGGCGGTTCATCGGCTTCGCGGCCCGTGTCGATGGCGAACGCGAAGGTGGTCCGCCCGTCGCAGCTCGTCGAGCTGATACCGCCGAGGAACGAGAGGTCGTTGTTGTTGTCTTGCCAGTTGTCCCAGCCTCGGGTAACGCCGCCTTGCCAGGTGATGCCGCCGGTCTTGAGCGATGCCAACGCCCCGGTATGGGTGAACGGTTCGCCGTATTGCATGGCGTAGGCGTGCGAGTAGAAGAAGTTCTCCTTCGCCGGCACGACTTCGTAGCCGAGGATCGTGTAGAAGTGGCCCAACTTCACATTCATGCCGCCTGCGATCGGGGCGTAGACTTCCATATAGGCTTGCGGCATCGAGAGGCCCATGTCGTCGTGGTTCCACTTCGCCGACCAGTCGCCGTAGGTCTCCAGGCCGCGCGACATGGTGTAGCGCGAGTCGGTGCCGTAAAGCATGTCAATCCGGCCGCCGATGTCCCACGAGCAACCGTCTTCGTCGACCGCCATTTCCAGCGGCACGTAAAGCTGGTTGAACTGGTAGTCGTTCGAGTAGTCGTTGAACGTGACCGGGAAGTTCGAGCGATTGTGTGGGCTGAACGTATTGATGGTGACGCCCTGGTCGATCCAGGCGTTGCACGTGATGCGGTTCATCAGACCGCCGTAGAGGCCGCAGCCTTTGAGCCCACAGCCGCGACCGCCGAGGTAGCTGAACAGGCCACCACTGCCGGTATCGCACGTGTTGCAGGTGCCACAGGCGTCGCTCGTGCAGAAGTCGTTCGGCATGCCCGGGATTGGTGGGCTGGGGCGGGCACCGGGTGTGGCTTCGCGGAGCATGGCGTCCACGTCGAACTGGTTGCCGTCGGTGTTTTTCCTAGGCGCGGGAGCCGAGGGTGGTAGCCCGCGAATATAGGCCGGATCGCGCACCGGTTGGCCAGCCTCGACTTGCTCGGGTTTGGGCAATTCGGCCGGCTCTTCTTCGATGAACGGATTCCTGTTGGGCCGAACCGTTTGGGCCAGTCGCGAATTATCGCCGGGCGCAACGGGTGCATTTTCGGGATAGTAATCGTAGTCGTCGTCGAGCAATCTCGACAACAGCGAACGCGTCGGTGTGTCGGCCGGTTGGGCTTGCCGGAAATCGGTTGCTGCGACTGGCGAAGATTGATCCGTTGCCGTTGCGTAGCCGCCGTCGTCGCTAGGGGCAGCAGTGATTAGAAGTAGCGCTAATACGCCCGTGGGGCCAAACATGGGCCATCTCCTTCCGCACGATGAGTGTCAGCTACGGCAGGGCCGCTGCCGATCGGTGCTACCGCACCCAGGCAAGAAGCCGCTCCCGTTGGTCGCTTACTTCGAGGACAATGCTTCGATCCTCGAAACCAATGACATTTGCACATCAGCCGCCAGCCACGCGATTGCGGACTGGGACCTCTCGCGGGGAGCCACACGCTACACGACCCGGTCGAAAGTCCGACCAGACGAGCCAGATCGACAAGATATAACCGGCGCATCTCGACCGTTTCTGGTCGCACCGGCCCCCCGGATACCAGTGAGCGGCCTTGACGCTTTCACCTGCCTTCGGCATACACGTGGCGCGAAGGCAGAGCGGTTTTGGCCTGCTCTACATCCCATATTCGGCCATTGCGATCAGCGACTGTTTGCTTTTTGGGTAGAATTTGACGATTCTGCCGGATACTCGGGTTCTGCCGATGGCCCGGATTACCCAGAATGTCAGGCGGTGTCTACCCAAAAGCAGTAGGGCGGATCGAGTAGTAGTAGGGCGGGACGAGCGAAGCGAGCCCCGCCAATTTGCCATAATGCGATACGAGCCTGAAGCAATGCGTTCCGCCTGGCCTATTCCACCATCGGTGGTTGGCATTGGTGTGGAAACCTACCTGACGAGGACGAACCCAGGATCGGCGGGGCTCGCTTCGCTCGACACGCCCTACACGACTACACGACTGCACGACTGCACGACTGCACGACTGCACGACTGCACGACTATTCTCCCCATTCGGGCAAATTGTGCCCGGGCGTCGGATCTTGCACGCCCCAATCCAACGTGTACTCGCCCAATGCCACGAAGCGGTGAAACGACGACCAGTGCCAATCGCGGACGTTGACCACGTGGCCGTGTTTCTTGGGATTGAAATGGACGTAATCAACGCACCGCTTCAGGTCATCTTCGTCGCGGATCGTGTGTTCCCAATATCGTTGCTGCCAAACGGCCCGTTCTTGGCGCCGCCTTCGTGAAACACTGGGCATGATTTCGTCGCCGCCCGCCCTCAGGTACCGCCGCGTGAACTCCTCCTTGATCCGCTTCCAGCGGATCGGGTAACGAGCGTCTCCGGGCGGAAGTGTCCACACAGTATGGAGATGCTCGGGCAGAAGCACCACGGCGACCATCGTAAACGGCCAAGCGGCACGAACCTTGTGTACGGCCTCGCGAAGGCAGCGACGGCCCAAATCCGTACACAAAATGGGCTGACGATAGTGCGTGACGAGCGTGAAGAAATACGTCCCGCCCGGCACGTACCATCGTCGATAATTGGGCATTGGTGTGAAACCCCGTTGATTTGCGGCGAACCCAGGCCCGGCGGGGCTCGCTTCGCTCGACCCGCCCTACGACTACTGCCCTACGTTACTCCCTTGCTCCTCGTTAATGTGCTTGTCAGCGAGTTCTTTGGAAAACGCCTTCCACTGCATGAACTCGCTCATCGCATCGAGGTAGGGGAAGAATCGTACCAGTTTGTAGCGCTTCGTTGCGTCGTCCCAAACGACGACATGGTAAAGGAGGCGTTCTGTTCTATTGGGCTCAGTGGAAACTTGATAAAATATCCAAAACACGTTGTCCGAGTACAGAATGTAGTTCACTTGCCGGAAGGGGTGATATTTTCCAACCAAGGAATCCATGAGTCTCTTTTTGTCCACCTTGCGGACAAAATCGCCATTCTTTTTGCAGAGCATATCCGCAAATGCATCAATGTCGCCCGATGCCAGTGTTTGCCAAACCCTAGCGTAGAACTTCACGACCGCGTCTACCGAGGGATCGTTCGTCGTGGGCAATTGTTCTATGGCTTCCTCACTCAAGGGGTACACCTTGGCGACGTATCGTACGCCCTTGAAAAATAGCCGAGAGGGGTGTTCCCGATCCTCATCCCCAAATACAGACGGCAACTCCATGGATTGATAGCCTTCCAAGTCTTTTACGGGTCCGAATCGGGAAGGGTCGCTAGCGATGGCCTCGTTTAGAGCGACCACCATTCCGCATAAGGGGCTGTTTTGGCCTGGCAAATCGAAAAAGTGCTTGCCTTGGCTCGGGGTGATTAGAATTGGCACGATCAGCGGTCCGGAGAGACGACCTTTGAGCACGTAGAGCGATGCCTTACCCAAGCGATAGACTCTCAGCAGGATTGGGTCCTCGGGCGTATCGAGATATCGAAGCCACCTCGCGAAATCCCATCCCTGAACCTGTTTGTCGTTGGGATCCAGTAGAACGCCGCGAAGAAACATGCTGTCCTTTTTTGCCATCGCCTTGACCACTTGATAGGCCACTGCGTCCGAAGATTCCGGGAGGGCCGCTGCTAGCACCTCGGAAGCCTTCTTGTTATACCGTTCTTCTTCAAGCCCGAGGAATAATCCACTCGGGCGATCGGCATCTCTCACATTCCACGTGAAGGGCATCGGGCGGATGGTAAGTTCCTTCTCGCCTCCGTTGGCCATGGCGGTGGCCGTACCTACCATGAAACACGCCGTCAGCACGGATGTTCGTAGCGCAAGTGGACGTTTGTTTGATCGCATATCCATTACCCTCCTCAATTAACGTAGGGCGGGTCGAGCGAAGCGAGCCCCGCCAATTTGCCATAATGCGATACGGGGCTGAATCAATGCGGTCGGCCTGGCATATACCAGGATCGGTAGTCGGCATTGGCGTGGAACCCGTTTGCCGAGGACGAACCCAGGATCGGCGGGGCTCGCTTCGCTCGGCCCGCCCTACGTTACTGCCACCCTATACCAGCTCGCATGTTAATAGGTCATTCGTGGTGGTTAGACCCACTCACAAGAGTGTGTGCTTGTTCCGCGAGAATGTAAACCACCTTCTTTGGTGGGCCGTCAAGGTCTCTTGTTGGTCCGGGTTGGGCGATATTCCACCGAAAGGGTGGTGTGTGGTTAAGTTGCTTTTGGCAAACGACTTGTGTTTTCGGTCGGGCCGTTTTTGCTTTGCGCCGGGTTTGATCAAATACCCGTTTTTGGCCGGCCGCGCAAGTCGTTTTGCCGCAAGACCTTACGAGAGAAATCCCCGAACTCGTTGATCAGCGATTTGATCGGCCGAAAAACGGGGCGGCAAGCGGCGTTGTAAGTCTTTGAAGGGCAGGGGGTTGGGCGACGAGCGTTAGTTGAACAAATACCTCCAAGTCCAAGTGTGCACAACGATCAACAACCGCCGAAAAAGAAAAAAATCTTCGTCGTTCGCTGTCCCGTTTTACAATCCCTTCGGTAAATTAGTCCTATCCCGATTTGGTACCCCACGCCAAGAGCCGCAACTTGTCGCACGTGAGAGCAACTCCGACGGAGAAGACGGCCGACACATGGTTGCGCACGCCCGCGGGCCGGGCGTGGGCCGCGGCCGACGTCGATCCCGAACGGCTGCGGCAGTTGCTCGACGATCCTGAAAGCCTGCTCTGGCGACACCTGGACCGGCCCGTGAAGCTGAGCCACACGAGCGTGATGGTGGTGGCCGAGGTGCCTACGGCCTCGGGCGGAAGCATTCGTGTGGCCTACAAGCAGTTTCGGCCACGCAGCGCGTGGAAGGCCTTCTGTGGGCTGTTCCGGCCGAGTCGGGCGAGGGTGAGTTGGCGCCGGGCCCAGCGGCTTCTGGAACGCGGCATCGCCACGCCGCCGCCGGTCCTCTGGTGTGCTCCGCGAAAAGACCGCCTGCGGGGGTTAAGCTACCTGGCCACGCAGTGGATCGAGGGGGCCGAGAATCTGCACCTGTTCGGCTGGCGGCTGGCCACACTTACGATGACGCGGCGGCTGCGCGAGGCGTCGGCCGTGGCTACGGTCGTCGGCCGGCTCGTCGGGCAAATGCACGCGGCGGGGATCGCCAATCGCGACCTGAAGGCGGCGAATGTCCTGGTGGTGAAGGATCAGCAAGATGGCCAGTGGTCGGCCTACTTGGTCGATCCCGATGGTACGCGGGCGCGGCTGCTGGTGGGCCGCCGGCGTCGCGTGCGCGATCTCGCCCGGCTGAGTTTGGGGCTCACCGCGCATCCGTGGGTGTCGAAGGCCATCTGTGCACGAATGCTGAAGGCTTACGCCGAACAATTCGCTCGGCAAACGCAGACCGCGCAAGAGCAGGTCGCGCAAGAGCTGGTTTCGCAAGAAACGGTGTGTTGGAAGACGCTCTGGCGCCAAGTGGTCCGATGTCGACGACGAATGATTCGCCGACGCCACCGCTGGAGCAAGGAAGTCTTCTGACGGAGTCTTATTGGTTCCTGGTTTGATTGTGGAACACTTCATTGCGTTCCGGCTCGGAAAACCGGGCTCCCGCTGGTCGCCCTCGTTCCGCAAGCAATGCAGGACGCAATAAAGGAAGACCGAGTCGTTAAGGAAGGCCAATTCTGCGAGTAAACCTCTCATCCCCGGCCCTCTCCCCAAAGGGGTGAGGGGAGAAGATGGGCTTACGCCGTAGTGACTTCCTCTTCGAGGGCGACCACTTCTACTTGTTCGCCGTTGTGCAGGAAAACCCGATTGCGGCCGGCGGTCTTGGCGCTGTAGAGGGCTTCGTCGGCTCGGGCGATAATGGTTTCGGGCGTATCGCCGTCGAGTGCCTGGGTTACGCCGCCACTGATTGTCAGCGACATTTCCTTTTCGATCTTGGCGCGAAAACGCTCGGCAAAAATACAGGCCCCGGGCAGTTCGGTTTGCGGCATGACGATCACGAATTCCTCGCCGCCGTAGCGAGCCACGACGTCGGTTTCGCGTACGCTTTCGTCGAGCAAGCGGGCGAGCTGCTGTAGTGCGCGGTCGCCGTGTAAATGCCCATGCTCGTCGTTGATTCGCTTGAAGTGGTCGATGTCGATAATCGACAGCGAAAACTTGGTGTCGTAGCGGCTCATCATGGCGAACTGACCGGCCAGGGCGTCGTCGAGCCCACGACGATTGTTCACGCCCGTCAGGGGATCGGTGCGCACTTCGGTGAACGTCATCAGGTTGGCGCTCTGCTGGCGAATTTCATCGTAAGCGGCCGCAATCTGGTTGGCCAGGTGAAGCGTTGGCTTGAGGATCTCTTCGGCCTCGCGGCAAAGGTCCTTCCAGGCAGCCTCTTGCTGCTGTTCACTCAAACGGCCCACGCGGTCCTTGAACTTCGACACACTACCGTGGTGCTTGGCCAGGCTCTTGCGCACCGTCCAGGCGATTTTTTCCAATTCGGTGGCAACGCCCTGGGCTCGCCGCAATTCGCGTCGCGAGCGAAAGAGAATATCGCTGTCGGGCGCCTTCGCCCGGCGTCCGAACAGGTAACCCACCGCAGCAACAACCGCCAAAGCAACGGGGATCGGTATCTGTATTGACCACATATCCATGGTGCCTAATCACTCCCAAGGTCAACGACGATTATCGTTAGCGCAGACAATTACGAGTAACCACTCGATGTATACCCGTTGCCCTCAAGCACGCATATTAACGACCAATTGCAGCCCGCTTCTTCTTGTGCCAACACCAGGTGCTGCCGGCCCCTTACCACCTTAGGAAACTATAGGTTGTGTTTCAGGCGGACGGCAGCCGCTACGACGCATCGCAACGGATGTAGCGTTTCTTCCGGCAGCGAAGTACCGTAGAACTACGGGTGACCGCGGTTGGGTACCCGAGGCACTGTGGTTCACAAACCGGATGACGCCAAAATGCACTCGCGTGGGCAGTTGTTGTGGGTGGGTCTGGTTAGTAGTTGGCACGCGACCCGAAACCACGCATGCAAAGAAAACCGACGACGATCATGGCGGCCAACACGATGGCCCACTCCTGGGTATCCATCCTCTCGATAAATCGCATCACAACATTCCACAGTCGCCAGACATGGTCCATGGTGGCGGTTCTCCTGTAAGTGAGTTGGGCCGTCTTGGGCTTTCGCGCGGCGTGCGCGAACGAAACTGGTAGCCCGGTCCTGTCCGAGGTTGCCTTGACAACGTTGCCAAGGCAAAACGGGGGACGAACGGCGCATAGTCTCAACTGTAGAAAGCCTAGGTCACGTTAAGGATCGGGAGGGGGTTGGATTTTCGGAATCCCTCGAAATGGTTATTTCTCAGGTCGTTGGAATTTCGCTAAAACATTCATGGTGAGCCACTTGCGGACCGATTATCCAGTGGTATAATTTGAAGCTTTCAGCCACGAGGGGCCGTAGCTCAATTGGTTAGAGTACCGGACTGTCGATCCGGTGGTTGCGGGTTCGATTCCCGTCGGCCTCGCTTGTTGAAGTGCCGCAAGGTCTTATTCAGAAGGACCTTGCGGTTTTTTTGTGCGCGGTGGCATTGGGCGGATGGCAGCTTTGGGTGCATGGTGGGCACTGAGGCGTCTTGTGCGATGCCCGCCGCGTTACGTCCGCCTGGCATCGGCTTTACGTACAGCGGTCACAAACGCCTTGAGTTGGGTTGGGTCGAGACGTCCGTCGGTTCGCAGGCCGCTGCACACATCGACTCGCAGGCCGCTGCACACATCGACACCAAAGGGGTGGACTTGCTCGATGGCAGTCCCCACATTCTCCGGACTCAGGCCGCCCGCGAGAAAAATGGGCACGGTTACTGTGTCCCGGATTCGACGGCTCAACGACCAGTCGTGAACCCGACCGGTTCCGCCCAACTCTTTCACCACCAAGGTCTGATTCCCGGAGTCCAGCAGGATGGCGTCGACGTTTGAGGCAATCCGGCGGGCTTCCTCGACCGACCGCGAGTCCGTCACGTGGATTACTTGGACAAGCGAGATGCCGGGCAACGCCGCGCGGAGTTGCGCGTAGGTGCCTGTAGTGAGGCGGTCGCAAATCTGAATCGTGTTCGTACGGCACTGCCGCTGCTGGGCGATGATTGCTTCGGCGTCTTGCAGGCTGGTCAGCAGGAACGTGCCCACGGCCGGCGGCACCGTCGGCGCGATTTCGGCGATGAGCGATTCGGAAATAACGCCAGGGCCACTCGGCATGTTGGAAACCAGCCCCAAGGCCGATGCCCCGGCCGCTACGGCCAGCCGAGCTTCCTCGATGCTGCCAATACAACAGACTTTGATTCTTGTGACCACCGATCCTTTGCCTCCCGATGGAATCTTTTCTGCCAACGCAAACCGTGCGGTGAATCGGCCGGCAAGGGCGTCTTCTGCCTAAGTTGCCAACTGAGCCCGAACGCCGTAGCTCAAGACAACCGCCGCCATCGTCGGGTTCAGGGTGTGCCGGGTTTGGTAAGTTATACACTCAAACTGAAAGCGTCTGGCGAAGCACACAGCGTTAACTTAAGCCATGCCGAGAGATTAGAGGCGAGAGACGAGGGACGCGAAAATGCAGGTCAAAAACGGACCATGCTCGCCCCTAACCCCTCGTCTCTCGTCCCTTTAGATCGCAATTGTTTTCAGTTTGATTTATACACTACACGAGTTGAAGCGCGGTTGCCGGCAAAGCTTGGTTCTTTGGAGGGGTGGCTTGGATGTTGGAGCACGGTGAGGGACAATGCAGGGAACGGCAACGGGGAGATGTCTGGCTGGCGGCTCAGCCATCTTGTGTCGACGGGGCATCATTTTCCTGGACGCTTGTCGCTGAAACGTTTGCCACACACTGATCGGAAAACGAGGACACGATTCGGAGAGTGAGGACACCGCCGTGCGAGGTTTGTCGAAGTTGGTTGTTGGTCTGCTCGCGATGCACTCTTTCGGGCTGTGCGATATCGGCATGCCCAATCTTCGAGTGAACACCCCGATGGTCCGGGCCGATTGTGGGTCGATTCCCTATAATCCGGCGGTTGAGGTTTTCGAGCCGAATCAACGAGCGGTGATCGCGTTTGACGGAAAGGAGGAAATCCTTCTCTTGTCGACCGATCTGCATGCTTCGGTGCCGACGAAGGTGCTCGAAGTGATTCCTCTGCCCAACGAGCCGGAAGTGACCGAGGGCGATGTGGCGGCGTTTGTTCGGGCGACCGACTGGATCAACGCCCGTTTGCGGCCACAACAGCGAGTGCGTACTGGCAAGGGGGCAGGAGGAGCGTTTGGAGCGGCTGCCGCAGATGCGCCGGCCGGTGAGGTTACTTTCCACGAGAAGATCGGTGCCCACGACGTGTCCGTGGTGAAGGTACTCGAACGAGAGCGGTTCGTCGACTGGGTGGACGATCATCTTCGCCGCGGTGGCGTCGACAACCCGACCATCCCTCGGCCGCTGCGCATGGTTGTAGACGACTATCTGGAAGACGGCTTCGCGTGGTTTGCGTTTAACGTGGTGGAACTGGGGACGGAAACCAAAACCAAGGAGGCGCTGAAGTATCGGTTTGCTACCTCGAAGCTCTACTTCCCGTTGCGGATTACGCGAACGGAGAAAGGCGTTACCACCGTGCGGTTGATCCTTATCTCTCCGCGGCTGGTGGAAATACCCGAGGTAGGTCCCTCGCTCGTGCGTTTGCTGCATCAGCCGCTCGAGATCGACCGCGACGATTTGAAGTACCTCGACGAGGATATCGCCGACTTGTTGAGCAAACGAAAAACCAACCTCATCCGAATTTGGGAGATCAAGGGCCAGTTGTCCCGTTTTCGGCACGATGTGTATACGTCATGGCATCGATGATTTCCCTGCTGCTGTACAACCTGGGGATGACTGCGGTGGACGTTGCCGCGTGGGTCGCGTTGCGCCGGGCGAAACGCTTGTCGAACCATGCGATGGCGGTCGTAGCGGCTGCCGTGGCGGCCGTGGTGTTGGCCGTCGTGTTGGCCTTCAACCCGTTTGTCATGATGCGGCTGCTGTGCTGCGGCCTTTTTCTACATGGTACGGTGGTGCTCGCGGTGTTGGCCGTAGTGCTTTGGGCAGAGCGACGGTTGTTGGCGTTGGCCGCCTCCGCTGCTGCACTACTGTTGGTTGTCGTGGCGGTCGATGCCTTTGTTGTCGAGCCGAGTTGGTTGGAGGTTACCCACTATCGGATTAAGTCGGCGAAGCTCGACCGGCCCGTGCGCGTTGTGGTGTTGGCCGATCTGCAGACCGATCACATTGGGGCCTACGAACGCCGGACGCTCGAACAGGCGCTGACTGAGAAGCCCGACGTGATCCTGCTAGCCGGTGACTATCTGCAGGTCTCGGGCAGACGTTTTCCGCCGCTTTGTACGGCGCTGAATAAGCTGTTGCGAGAACTGAACTTCGCGGCGCCCGATGGCGTGTTTGCCGTGGGCGGCAACGTCGATTCGCCTGGCTGGCGCGAGATTTTCGCCGGCTTGCCCGTGACGGCCGTCGACGGCGTGCAGACGTTCGACACGGCCGGACTGTCGCTGACCTGTTTGCCGTTGGGCGTCTCGGGCCAATCGAGGCTTACGCTGTCGAGGCCGGCCGACGATCGGTTTCACATTGTCCTGGGACACCGTCCCGACTACGCTTTGGGCGATGCCGACGCCGACTTGCTCCTGGCCGGGCACACCCACGGCGGTCAGGTGCGGCTGCCGGGGGTCGGTCCGTTGCTGACGATGTCGGCTGTGCCGCGTGAGTGGGCCGCCGGGCTGACGGAGTTGTCCGGTGGTCGCAAGCTGTTGGTCTCTCGCGGCATCGGCATGGAACGCGGCGGTGCACCGCGGTTGCGGTTTTTGTGTCGTCCGGAGTTGGTGGTGATCGATCTCGTGCCCGCGACTGCTGGGCAATAAGGTTCTGCGTTCGCTGCAGTGTGTCGCAAAACGACGTAATAATCGGGTGGATTTGGTCGCTCTCTCGCTGTGTTGTTGCGAATTGCGTTGGGTGGTGTCTACGCGAAGGCGGCAAAATTGACTGGGTCTGTCATCTACTGTACCGTGTGTAGTGGGAGGGGCCGCGTTGGTTCCATCTAGTGGTTTCGTGTGACGGGGCATGAGGGGAATTCAAAGGTTTCACGTGAGGAGACGATAGCATGAAACGTACGTCGAACCGCAGGCAGTTTCTCGGGGCGTCGGCCGCTTTGGCTGCGACCGTGTCGGTGGGCAAACTCTATGCGGCCGGAAGTGACTCAAGTCCCAACGAGACGATCAACATCGGTGTGATCGGCTGTGGTGCCCGAGCGGGGCAGGTGGTCAAAGGTTTCAAAGACCTGCCGGGCAACCGGATTATGGCCTTCTGCGATGTAAACTCGACGCGGCGCGAAAAATTCCGCAATCAGTTCGGCGAGTCGTCGGCTCCCCTGATTCACGACTATCGCAAGCTGATCGAGCGAAGCGATGTCGACGCGGTACTGGTTGCCAGCCAGGCCCATTGGCACGTTCTGCCGACGATCGCCGCCTGCCAGGCCGGCAAAGACGTGTACGTCGAGAAGCCCGTGGGCAACCTCATTCACGAAGGCCGCGCGGCAATCGAGGCCGCCCGAAAGTACGACCGCATCGTCCAGGTGGGCACCCAGCAACACAGTTGGGAACACTACCGCAAGGCGGTCGACATCATCAAGTCGGGCCGATTGGGAAACATCTGCGAAGTGAAAGCCTGGGATTACTACAACCGCAGCCCTGGTCGGGGTAATCCGCCCGACTGCGATCCGCCGAGCGAACTCGATTGGGACTTCTACGTAGGCCCGTCGCCGATGCGTGCCTACAATCCCAACTGCTACTACAACTACGGCTACGACTGGTATCGTCTCTCCGGCGGTGGTCACACGGTGGCTTGGGGCGTTCACCATTTCGACATCATCCATTGGGCGATGGGAGTGAAGTATCCCAAGGCCGCGGCGGCCATGGGCGGAATGTATGCGTTCGAAGACAACCGCGATTGGCCCGAGACACTCGACGGTATTGCCGAGTACGGCCCCGGACCGATCGCCAAGCGAGGGTTTGTCTTGCAGTACACCTGCCGGTTGGGTGCCCGACGCGACTTCCGCGCCCATGCCAAGTGCTTCATCGGCACCGAAGGTTCGATGCTGCTCGACCGCGGCGGTTACACGATTACCGCGGAAACCCGTGGCGGCAAGAAGTGCATCGAGGAAGAGAGCTTCCGCACGCCGGCCGACAACACGCACCAGAAAGTCTTCCTGGAGAACATGCGTGAGCATAAGCGGCCGGAGACTGACATCGAAGTTGGCCACTATGCGACGAACGTGGGCCATTTGATGAACATTTCCTGGCTCACCGGCCGCAAGCTCAATTGGGACGGTGAGAAGGAAGAGGTCATCGGTGACGCCGAAGCCAACGCCGTTGTGAATCAGCCCTATCGTGCGCCGTGGAAGCTGGAAGTCTGAGTCCGATATGATAACCGTACCCCCTCCCGCTGTGCGGGAGGGGGTGGCGATGCCGCCGCCGGGTGGGGGCGGATGGCAGCGGCGAGGGCGTTGGTTTCAGGAAGACGCTTGGTACACAAACCCCTCACCGCCGGCCCCTCTCCTCGCAGGGGAGAGGGAAGGTTTTCTGCTTTCCACTTGCTCAGCTTCTTTCACTCCTTCCCCTCCCTCCACACCTTCCCGCCTAGGGGTCCTGCCATGTTGCGCCAGTTCATTCTTGTGGTGTTATGCCTGTTCTGTGGTTCCTTTGCCTTTGCCGCGGAGGCCGATACTACGGTGGTGGAAAACGACCACGTACGATTGGTCTTTGCCACCAAGCCGGTTCCATACTTGCAGCAACTCGTGCAGAAGCCTTCGCAGAAGACTTTGCTCGCTGAATCGGCGAACCAGAACCTGTTCACGCTCACGATTCTGCGGGCCGAAGGCGGCAACCTTACTGTCGAAAGTCGCAGTGCCAAGCAGGGAGCCATTGAAGTCGAGCGTGCTGCAACGGCTCAGCATATCTCGGTTCAGTTTTCTGGATTGGGACCGGCAAGCGACATGCGGGTTATCCTCAACGGCGTATTGGAGGACGCGGAACCGTTTGTGCGCTGGTCGATTGCGGTGGACAATCCCGGTCGAAAAGAGCTATCCACCGTTCGATTCCCCTACGTTGCGGATCTTCCTGCCATCGACGCACCGGACGACGATTTCATTGTGGGGCCTGCTTTTCCGGGTGTGATGATCGAAAACCCCGCAAAGAATTGGCCGGAACACTACTCGAAAGGTTGGGCGTTTCCCGGTGACCAGTCGGCTCAGTTTTGTTCGTATCAGGATTGTATGGCCGGAGTGTACCTGGCCAGCATGGACACTGCCGGATATAACCGCGACTTGAATGTCGCCAAGAATAAAGACCGATATCGGCTTTGGCACAGCTATCGATTGTCGGAGACGCCGGTCTCGCAGTGGCAAAGCCCTTATGAGGTGGCGTTGGGCGTCACCTCGGGCACTTGGCAGCAAACGGCCGACATCTACAAGCGATGGGCCGTGCGGCAGCCGTGGTGCGCGAAGACGCTCGACAAACGCGACGACATTCCCGACTATTGGAAGCAAGGGCCGTGCATCCATACGGTCGAAATGCGAACGTACGATCCCAAAACGCGGTTGTGCGACGGTTCGTATTATCCGAAGCTCGAGGAGCATCTGCGGCTGTTTCGCGAGAGAGTCGACGGGCCGGTGGTGCCGATGCTGCCGGGCTGGGAAAACCATCGCCGGTGGACGGCCGGCGAGTATTTCCCGGTGTTCGACCAGCAGCAGGCCAAAGACGTGCTCGCGCGGATTCGCGGCGACGGTTTTCGCCCGTTCGTTTTCCTCTCGGGCATGTACTTCACGTTCCAGAACGAAGGTCGCGACGCGGGCGACTTGTCGAGTTGGAAACAGTATGCCGATTCGCTGGTGCTCGATGCGTCGGGCAAGCCCAAGACCTACGTGCTCAACGAGTCGTCGCCCGACGGCAAAAGCATCTGGAAGCGGCATTCCTATCAGCTTTGTCCGGCCGCACCCGGCACGAAGGCGTTCTTTTGTTCCGTGGTCGATCAACTGCACGCCCTGGGCATCGACATCGTGCAGATGGACCAGACGGTTTGTGGTGCGGGCGATGCGTGTTACAGCACGTCGCATGGGCACCCGCCTGGTCCGGGCGCGTATCAGTCGCAGGCGTTTCGCGAATTGCTGGCCGACATGGGCCGGCATGGCCGCTCGCTCAGCAAGGATTTCCTGCTGATGCACGAGGAACTCCACGAAGAGTTGATTCCTTACCTCGGTGGGTTTCATACGCGAGAGTTCAAAGAATACTGGTGGTATCGTGGTGCGCCGGGCTCGCGGGGGATTCCGCTTTTCACGTACCTTTATCACGAGTACGCCATCGCCTACGGCGGCGAAGGCCCGCATTTGAGCAAACGGCAAAACGATGCCACCGTCCGGGATATGGCGGTCAACCTGGTGACCGGCAAAACGCCGGCCGCTTCGGTTTGGTCGAGTCAATCCGCGATGGCCGAAGGCCATGCCGACCAATTCAAAATGCTTCGCAATCACTCGCATCTGCTGAAGACCGAGGCCCAGCGGTTCTTGATGCTCGGCCGAATGCTTCATACACTGGAGTTCGATGTGCCTTCGGTCACGCTCCGGATTGCCTCTAAACGCGGCGGAAAATGGGAACCGGTGCCGTTCGAGGAACGGGCCGTGCTCGGCAGTTCCTGGCAATCGCCCGAGGGCAACGTGGGCCATTGTTTGGTGAACATCACGGGCGAGAAGCAGACGGTGCGGCTGGGGCTCGATACGCGGAATGCCCCGGGCTGGCCGAAGGCCGACGTGGATTTGTATCGAGCCGACAAGCCGGAAACGAGCGAGCCAGTAGGCCGCGATGTGACGCTACCGCACGAGTACACGTTGGAGTTGGCGCCGCTCGAGGCCGTGTTCTTCGTGATCCGGCCGGCGAATTAGCAGCGAGTTTCGCCGTGGTAAGGAAGGAACACGGAAGTGCAAGGGTGTTAGTCGTCGACTGGGCGTCTTTATGGTTACTCAAACTGAAAACGTAAGGAAGCCGCGGATAAACACAGATACGCGCAGATGAAGAGAACGACTTGAGAACCTGAGGTGTCTGACGTGCCGGGCTGCCGGAAAAAGCGATTTGGAGAATTCGTTACACCAGATAGCCCGTTCGACGTCGGAATCATTTTCCGTTTGAGAAGTTGCCGCCGTCTGATCTTGAAGCATTCGGCTACGCGATGTCTGAACCCCGTCGAACACCCACGCTCGAAGAACTCCGCCGGCCCGATGCCATGGTCGATCCGGCAGAGATCAAGCTGCCCTGGTCGCTCTACTTGCTAGGGTGGGGATTAATCGCCGGGGGATGCCACTCCCTGGTGAGAATTGTCGTCGGGTTTTTGTGCGGTCAGCCGGTGCTCGACCTGGGGGTGGTGGGGATTTTTGTCGGGTGGGGCTTGCTGCGGCTCCGCGATGGTTGGCGACAGTTGGCGGTGACTCTCCTGGGACTTGTGCTGTGGATAGGTTATCCGCTGATGCTCTTGTTTTTTGCCTGTAGCGTCCTGTTTTGGCTGCTTGCTCCAAACGACCTGACCCATGGGATGCGTTTCGACACGGGCAGTCTTCATCCCGTATTTTCCGTGCTTTTAGTAACTGGAAACTTTGCCATTTGTCTATGGGCATTTCGTGTTCTGTTGAATGAGCGGACGCATTTGCTTTTTGTGGGCAACAATCGTCGTCGTGAAGCCGTTCGGAAAGGGGCAATACCGTCCGTGAGCCGGCAGACGCCATGGCAATTCAGCCTGGGTACGCTGTTGATGTTGATGGTTATCGCGAGCTTGATCTTTGGGCGTTTCATGGCGGATGAGTCGCTTGTCTATGAGCAGGCGCGATATGGCGTTACTGCGGCTACTTCACAACGACGTCGCTGTATGACTTGTGGATTCCTCCGGAATCGCCTTTTTGCAGGGCGCGACAAATTGGCATACGCCGTCTTCATGTCCGATGAAGATGGCGACCCTTCCAAGAATTATGCAATTTGTTGGGAACCTAACTCACGGCACGCAACGTTGCGCTTTCCTGACGGATCGTGTCAACTTCTCGACGGTCGTATCCAGTTACACGAAATCATCGATGGCGAATACCGCTGTAGCGGCCGAAAGGTGACGTGGGGCGAATTCGAAGCGTACATGAATGAAACGCCGTGTGAATATTCGATCGACTCGCTGCTGCGATTCGTCGACCAGCGCCGGGCCGAATCAGACAAGGCGGCACCGTAAAGCCATAGCCGGTCTATTGACCATCATCATCGGCCAACTGCGGATACACCTTGACCAAGCCCAACTCGTCGCCCACGTCCTTTTGTAGCGTGAGCAACTTCGCGAAGAGCTTCTTCATAAGCGGCTGAAGCTCTTTTTTGTCAGCCAGATCGTGCATTTCCTGTGGGTCTTCCTTGAGGTTGTAAAGCAGAACCTTGGCGATCTTCGGGTAAAGGATCAGCTTGTAGCCGTTCTGGATGACCGAACGTTGCAGGTTCATGTAACCGCCGTAGACGGCGTCGTACGTTGCCTCGGTTTCGCCACGCACGAGCGGCATCAGGCTTTTAAACTCGACGTGCTCGGGTTTGTCCAGGCCGGCCAATTCGAGCGTGGTGGGCATGATGTCTTGCAGGTAGACCGGGGCGTCGATCTTTTTGCCCTTGGGCACACCCGGCCCGACGACGAGCAACGGCACCCGCACGCTGTGGTCGTAGAGATTCTGCTTGCCCAACAGCCCGTGGTGCCCGACGGCCAAGCCGTGGTCGGCTGTGAAGAAAATGTACGTGTTGTCCGCTTTGCCGGTTGCGTCGAGCGCATCGAACATGTGGCCGATCTGCTCGTCCATGTGCGTAATAATCGCGTAGTATTCCTGGCGGTGGACCTTCACGGCGTACTCGGTTCGTGGGAAGGGAGCCAGCTTCTCGTCGCGCAAACCGGTGCCGCAGCCGATGTCTTCTTTGTAGGGATACTCAGGCTGGAAGTTTTCGGGAACGTCGACCTTATCCAACGGGTATTTGTCGACGAATCGCTTGGGCGACTGGCGCGGATCGTGGGGAGCGTTGAACGCCAGGTACATGAAAAACGGCTTCTCACGTCCGGCGGCCTGTTTCAGGTAGCCGACCGCATCGTCAGCAAGCACCTCGCTCCAGTGCTTGCCGCCCTTCCAGAAACCGCCGAACTGCGTGTCCCAAGGGCGCCACACGTCGGGCTGGCCCTCGATAGGGCGGTTGTAGCCTTGCGGTGTTTGGTTAGGCATGCCGGGACGCACGTTCGTGCAGAAGTCGAAGGCCTTGGCCGCGTTGGCCTTTACGTGCCACTTACCGGAGAAGTACGTATCGTATCCGGCACGCCGCAGGTGTTCGGACCAAAGCCGCCCGGCCGCGCGTTCTTGCTCGCACTGACGGTCGACGGCCGCGGCTTTCCAGAGAAATCGGCCCGTGTTGAGCATCGTCCGGCTGGCCACGCACACGGCCCCGTGCCAGGCGCCCTGGTTGTAGGCGTGTGTGAAGGTCAGCCCGCTGTTGACGAGCCGGTCGAGATTGGGTGTCTCGATCAGGTCGTGGCCCAGAGCGTGGAGCGTTTCGTAGCATTGGTCGTCGGCGAAGATGAAGACCAGGTTTGGCCGTGTCTTCGCGTCGGCCGCCAACGACGTACGCGCGACACTTGCGACGGAGACAAGAATAACAATCAGCAGGACGGTCAGGCGGCGGAGGACTAACATTCCGGGCAACTCCCAGGGGGCAAATGGCGGTACGTTTAAGACAATCCAGCGTATCTCTAGACTATCTTTTCCGCCCGGGAAGTGCAAATTAGTCGTTCGCAAGAAAAGCCGCTTGCGGCTTCGCCGTCTCCACTTTCCGTTTTCCGGCCCGCTTCACGCCACAATCTCACGCCGCCGCGCCACGTAGTCCCAGATCACGTACCGGTCCAGGTCCGTGCCGGCGGTGAAGAAGACACGGCCCGAGGTGGCTTCGCTCAGACGATGGGCAAATTGCACGTCGTCGCTCGATTGCGACCAGGTGGGCAACAGGAAGATGTTGATCGTAATCCCTTCGCGCTGACAGAGCCGGCCTTCGCGCATCGTGGCCTCTTCCGTTTCTTTGCGCGGCGGGTAGATCATGTAGAGGAATTTGCCTTCGAAATGGGCCGTGGGCAGGCCGTCGGTGATCAGGATGATCTGGCGATTGGGGGTGTCTTGCGCGGCGAGCATCTGCCGGGCGAGTTGCAGACCGTGCTGGATGTTGGTGAAGTGTTGCGGCAGTTGGGCTTCGGTGATGTTCGGATCGCTCATGTCGGCCTTCATACGCACGATCGGGTCGACGATCGTCACCGGTTTGGGGAGCAACGTTACGATCTCGTTGGAACGTCGCGGCTTGGCGATCGTGTATATTTCGATGAACTGTAACCAATCGCCCGGGTATTCGCGGCGAATGAGTCCTTCCAGCGCCAAACCCATTCGTTTCACGTTGATGTACAGGCCGTTGTAGCGCATCGAGCCGCTCATGTCCAACAGCACGGCCGTCGCGCACTTGGGCGTGTTGCGCGTGCGGTGGATGATGATGTCGTCGGTCGTCATTCGCACCGGCAGTTTGGCCCCGCTACGGACCATGGCATTGATCATCGAGCCGGGGATGTCCATGTTGGCCAGCGAATCGCCGAACTCGTAGGGCTGCGTTTGTTGCATCTCGACGGCCCCTTCGCCCGAGATGGGGTTATGATGCCGTCCGGTTCGCGACGCCTGCAAGCTGCTGAAGATGCGGTCGAGTATGCGACCTTGGAAGAGCCGATAGGCTTTGGGCGTAAGCTTGTAGCCTTGGGCCGTGCGTTCGAGACCCTGTTGTTCGGCCAGTTCGCGCAGGTACTGCTCGATGGCCTGGGCAAACTCATTGAGCTTTTCGATATCGCCCGGCTCGGCGTATTCGGAGAGCGATTCGAGATCAATCACGCCAAGTTGAGCCGTTTCTGCGGCCTCTTCGAGCTGCTTCAGCAGACGGTCGATCTCTTCGAGTTCTTTTTTGATCTCGATAGCCTGCGGAATGGTCGGTTCCGTGCGGCCGGTGAATGCGTATTTGGCGGCCAACTCGTCGATCTGGTATTTGTCGGCCAGCCGATCGATTAGCTGAAGCAGTTGCTGGGCGAAACCGCCCGGCTCGTGTTCGGAGTGATACCAGAGACGCTCCAGGTCGTAGATCTGCTCGTCGCGGATCGCTTTGTGGAAGCGGTCGTCCAGCCGTTTGGGAGATTTCACCTCTCGCGCCACCTCGCGGAAATGTCCGGCAGCCTTTTTCTTTACGCTATCGGTTTCGTAGGTTTCGAGAATCTTCCGCTTTCGCTCGCGAAGCAACTCCATCAGGCCTTCCAGGCTGGGGCCCAGGCCGGCAACCTGGTCGGGATCGAGCCGTACGGCTCGGGCGAGTTCTTCTTCGGTCAATTCCCGCATGTTGCCGAACGTCAGCATGTGTTCCATCGCGCCGGATATCACGTCGGGTGCCGGTTGCGTGGGGCTGGGGAAATGGGCCGGATCGTACCGCTGGTACGTGTGAATGACACCGCCGAGACGTGGCTCACGTTTCATGGCTGGCCTTTGAGAAGGTGGGCGTGCCGTGGGTCGAATCCAGCGGCTCCGACATTGGTCAGTCATCGGAGCCGCTTTGGGAATCGTACGCGTTCGGCACGTCAAGGCCAGAGCCAGGCGGCGTTCAGCCTGAATTTCTCACAACCGAATTAACCGCGGAGGCACGGAGGTCACAGAGATGGGACGTAGCGAACACAAGGATGAATTCTATTGGTTCCTGGTTTAGGTTTAATTGTGGAACATTTCCTTGCGTTCCGGCCCGGAAAACCGGGCTCCCGCTGGTCGCCCTCGTTCCACAAGCAATGCAGGACGCAATAAAGGTAAGGATGAAGAATGAACTTAACCTTCATACCATACCTCACTTCAGAATTCATCCTTCGCTGAAAACTCCGTGCCCTCTGTGCCTCCGTGGTGAGAAATCCGGGTCGTTTTCGCAAACGCCGGTCTACTTCGGTGGTTCGACGACTACGTATTTCGTGCCGTCGCCCACGCTGATTGGCAGGTAGTGCATGTCGCCTGACTTGAAGTAGGTAACTCCTCCGGCGTCGAACGCCGTGGCTCCGTCGGGCAGCCGATCGAGCACCGCGCCGACGGGTGGTTTGGTGACCACGAATTGCTTCGTCGCCGTCGTCGGCGTATTGGAAGACTCGTTAGTGCCAGGATTTACAACGATCGTGGTGTTCGTGTTTGCGTTGGTTGTCGTCTGGGCAGTGGTGGAATTGGGGACGACCACCGTGGTGGTATTGGTCGCCGCGGCGGGCGCTTCGATGTAATACGTGCCGTTGTCGCGGTAGTAAACCTGCCCGTTGATGTACACTTTCTCCGGCGATGGCGGTAATGTGGTGACAATAACACCTGGCGGCGGGGCGACTTCCATGTAGACCCAACGACCGTCGCGCCAAATCTGGCGATAATAGACATGGCCGTGGCGATAGTATTGCATGCCGTTGTACGTGACCACGACATATCCCGGCGGCGGTGCGAGAAGGTAACGCACCGTTTCGGCGATCGCCGGCAACGCCCAGAGCGACGAGGGGCGAGGATGGTGATGTACTGAAGCAGGCGGGCGCGGCGGACTCACCTTGACCGGCGGTCGAGGTGAATGCGGACGCGGTGAATGGGAAGGCCCAGGACCGTGGCGGTCTGCGAAAGCAGTGCTAGCACAGACACCCAACGCGATATACGAAGAAACGGCGTAAACGAAGAAGTGTACAGAAAGCTTCCTCCAAGACATGAGTGGACTCCTTTCCGGTAGCCCCGAGGTGAATCAGCTTCGGCCGCTACCCGCCTCCGTTGCAGGTGGGGTCCGAAGTGGGAATCGACTGTTGTTGAACTCACGTCGCCCGATGACAGTTTCGGAAGGATGTCGAAGATACTCCACTGAGAACCTTGGTGCAATCTCGTGTTTTGCAGAAGGTCGGCGGCGACCGTCTTTGATTAACCCAAAAGAGCTAGACTTCGTACACGATTTTTCCGTGACGTTGCGCCCGGGAGATGCGGTCGCTAGCATAAAGCCCTGCTAGCACGAACTCGATGCAGGAGGCCCTCACCGCCGGGTCGCCCGAGGCGTTTACCTCGAAGGCCTTGTCCCAGACGGGCGGCACCCGTTGGAGGCGTTCGGCGTAGGCACTCGATGGCAGCATGTCGCCCACTTCGACCTTTACCCCCTTGCGGAAAATATCGGCGATCGCGTCTAGTCCGTGGCGCTCGACGTACTCCTCGAACACGTCGCGAATGGCCTCGGCCATGACGGCGTCGAGCACCTGTCGTTCGGTCATTTGGTGGCTGCTCATCATGTCCAATTCGAGTTTGCCCAGCGACGACGAGTAAAGATGCCCCAGGTCGCTGATTCGCGGCACAGCCGGCCGTTCGCCCAGCACGGCCGCACGCTGCCGGGCACTGGCGATCATCGTGCGGTAGTTGGCGATACTGAACCGCGTGCTAACGCCCGACTGATGGTCGATGAACTTGCTGCGGCGTGCGGCGATGCTCATCTGTTCGATGATTTCGCGCATGAAGTACGGCACCACCACGGGATACTCGCCCGTGAGCGAGATGCCGGCCTCTTGTTCCATAATCTCGATCCCCAACGCCCGTTCGCGCGGGTAATGGGTATGGATCACCGAACCGATGCGGTCCTTCAACTGCGGAATTACCTTGCCGCTGCGGTTGTATGTGGCCGGGTTGGCGGAGAAGAGGATCAGTACGTCGATGTCGAAACGGACCGGGTAGCCGCGGATCTGCACGTCGCGCTCTTCGAGGATGTTGAACAACCCCACCTGGACCAGTTCATCCAACTCGGGCAATTCGTTCACGGCGAAGATACCGCGATGCATCCGGGGAATGAGGCCGAAGTGCAGCGAATCTTCGGCCGACATGCTCGTGCCAGTGGCCAGCTTGGCCGGGTCGATCTCGCCGATGATGTCGGCAAACTTCGTGCCGGGAGCCAGTCGTTCGGCGTAGCGTTGCTCGCGTGGCCACCAGGAAATCAGTATTTCTTCCTCGGGACACTCGGACACGTAGTGCCGGCCCTGCTCGGTAATTGGGTGGTAGGGGTCTTCATGGACCGGACAGCCGGGCAAGTCGAGGTAGGGGACCTCCTCGTCGAGGAAGCATGCTAGCAGCCGCATCAGCCGGCTTTTGGCTTGGCCCTTCTCACCGAGGAACAGCATGTCGTGCCCGGCGATCAGTGCCAGGTTGATCTCGGGAATCACCGTGTCGTCGTAGCCGATGATGCCCGGGAAGAGGTTTTCGCCGGCGGCGAGCATTTGCATGAAGTTGTCGTAGATTTCCTGTTTGACGGGCTTCGATTGCCAAGCGGACTCGCGAAGTTCCCTTAACGTGGCCGGTTTCGTGGCGATAGTAGCCATAGGCGTGCGGCGTTCCCTTTTCTGTCTTTCTGTTTCGTGTTCGTGTCGCGTTGGTCTTGGCTTCCAGCAAAGCCGCGACCAGTGATCCTTCAAACCGAAAACTTCGGCTTGGGTGCCACTGGCGCTGACCGTGCGACGAAGTCTATGGCCAAAGGCACTGGCAGAGCCAGTGGCACACACGGCGCGAAGCCAGATTGAACCAACTAGATCATTCCCGGGTGAATTCTAGCGCGACAAGCGACACAGCCAAGGTCGCCGGGGGGCTCCCGAGAACCGCAAATAGTTACAGATTCCTCGCCGATTTCGTTGATACGCGGGTTGCCGGGTATTGATAGCTACTTCGAATGCGGGGGATGCACTCCATTTGTCGGTTGGATACACTGGCGATGGGCTTGGGGATCGGCAAGCCGCAATTGTGGTGTGGCCGCCACTTGCGGCTTCGCCCACCCCGGCGGCAGACACGAGTTTTTCCCGTTCGACATTTGAGTTTACCATGAGCAAACCCGTGAAACAGCGGCGGCACATCGGTTCCTTCGGTTGTCTACTTATCGTGTTTTGCCTACCGATCGTTTTGCTGGCGGTTCTCGCCGGCGTGTATGTCCTGTGGCGAAACCATATGGCGAAAAAGGTCGAAGCCGAACTGGCCGAACTCCGCGAGGCCGGCTATCCTGTCTGCACGGCCGACCTGGACTGGTACTACGAGTATCCGCCGAAGGAGAAAGACTGCACGCAGTTGTGGCTCGATGCGTTTGCGGTTCTCAATACGCCGCAATATCGAGCCGATAGCGAACATCTTCCCATCGTGGGCGATGTTGATGCCCCGATTCCACGGCCCGGCGAGCCATGGGGTGATCTCGATAAGGTGGAAGCGTTTCTGGCCAAATACCAACCGGTGCTCGATCGACTCCACCAAGCGGCTGAAGCGGGGGGCGCGGCGCGGTATCCGTTGGATTGTAGTGATGTAATGTCGGGATTCGACCATGTTATGAGGGTATATGACGCAACTCGCATTTTGTCTTGCGAGGCTTCCGTTCACGCTTTTCGTTACAACTGGCAAGACGGGTTGCGTTCAGTACGTGCCATCCTGCGGCTTGCAGCTTCGCTTGAACGAGGACCGATTTTGCTGACCCAGGAGATTCGGTTCGTTTGTCACGGAATGGGGGGGCAGGCTTTGAGTAGGCTGGTTACAACTCCAGGGGTGCCTGATCAATTGCTGCACGAAATACAGGAAGAATTGCAGGGCATAGAATTCGGCCCGGAAATGGAAAAGGCAATGATTGGCGAACGCGCTTTGATGGTCAATATGTTTCGTTATCCGGATGCATTGTATGATGAAAACCCAATAGCTAAGGTAGAGCGGGTTTTACCTCGTGAAGACGACCAATTGAAATATTTAGAGTTCATGAAGCAGCTTATCGCCGCTTCTCGACTTAGGGGAGCCAAGCGGTTTAATGCTGGTGAGAAGTGTGCGGCTGAATTTAATAGCTCGATGAACCAAGTTGGAAGCATCATCCGAGTACGCTACTCGTGCATAACGCGGTTGCTGGCCGGCTCGCAATTGTTTTTTACTATCGTCGCCAAAGGTGAAGCAAGACCCCGTACGGCGGCCACCTGGATTGCTGTCGAGCGGTTTCGACGTCAGCACGGACGACTACCGCAAAACCTTGCCGAACTCGTGCCCGAGTTCATTGCGAAGATTCCCGAAGATCCTTTCGACGGCAACCCTCTGCGATACGTTTTGCGCGACGGCGAGCCAGTGGTCTACAGTGTCGGCCCTAATCAAACCGATGATGGGGGAATTAACGCAGGATATGAGTATCCGTTGGACGACGACCGGATGTGGGAGGATTCCCGCGACGACGTTGTGTTTCCCATTCCCGATCCCAAACCGCCGACAAAAGACGAGGGAAATGAGAGTGAGAAGGGGGGAGGGGGCGAGGCGGAGTAAAGGGCAGCGACCGACAGCGGTGCGGTAAGGACGTTCAAAAGGGTGATCGTCGCCGACAGTTCTGCCATCGAAAAACGCCGCCGGGAACGACTCCCGGCGGCGTCTGTAAAACACCGTTACACAAAAACAGCCGTCACACAAAAACAGCCGTCACACAGGCCATATTAGCCTTTGCGGAAACGTCGCCGCACGGCCAGCCCGACGATGCCGATCAGGCCCAGGCCGGCCAGCGCGAAGCTCGACGGTTCCGGCACGACGTTGAAGGTGAACGTGCCGGTGTCGGTTTGTCCGGCGCCGGTCGCGGTGAAGGTGACGTGATATTCACCCGGCGCGGTAAAGCCCCAGTTCGCGTGGTCGTGCGCACCAACTTGTACTTCATACACGTCAGTTTCGTCGATGCCGTTGGCCGTCGACATATAGAATGTTGTGTCAAAAGCACTGCTTTGCCACATCGAGAAATACCCGCCGTTGTCGACGCCGCTTCCCGAGACCGAATCCAAGGAGAGCGTGATTGCGTTGGAAAACGTTTCGTCGCTCAACTCCTCGGCGCCAAAACCGAGAAACGGCATACCGGGCGTGTTGCTTTGCGGGAGGATCCAGACGGGATCGCCCGCCGCGCCTTCCAACGCTCCCCAGGTTGTTCCCGAGGGAATCACGGTTTCGGCCGCTGTTGGGACCAGGATGACCGCTTCTTCTTCACCGGGGATGTAGCCATGGTCGTCGGTGAGCGTTGTGCCGTTGACGATGGCCGAGCCGCCGTGCAAGTGCAAGTGGAGCATCAGGGTGTTGCCCTCGCCCATGCCGATGTCGCCATGTCCGGCTTCATAGTAGTCGACGGCCAGGGCGTGGGAAGTCGCCGTAGCCAAAACGGCGGCGATCGTGGCTGCGATAAACATGCGTTTCATGAAAAACTCCTTTGAATCAAAGATGCTAGGTTAATCAACATTGGTTTGAAATAGGAAAAACGACGTCTGCCGCAAGCGGCGAGACACTATTGAAAATCTTCACTTTCGGCGTCGCAGAGGGGAATCTCCGATTCGCCGCCGTTACGGCTTCCGGCGGCCCACCACACTTCGTCGGCGATGTCCTCAGCGACAAACGTTACGCTGCCGTCGCCCATCAGCACATTCGCCCCACCGGGGTGATGGCTGCCGGGCGTGATCAGGGCGGCACCTTCGTACTCGCCGCCGATCAGGTGACAATGGCGGGTGTTGATAGGCAACACCGGCATGAAGATATTGCCTCCCAGCGTCCAGCCCGAGATCCAGGCGTTTCCGCTGTAGGGCGAATAGGCGAGATCGGCGCCTTTGGCGTTTCCGCACACCTGCCAGTATTTCGACAATTGGCGTTTGGAACCCACCGCTCCGGCGCAATACCAGAGATTGCGCTCATCCGACCCCCAACCGCTGAGATCCGCCGGAATGTCGCTGCAAAGCCGTTCGGCAACCGCCACGGTATGGGCCAAGCCGTCCGTGAAGTCTTTGGCCCGAACTTGCGACACCTGCCACGAGGCCGGGTCGGAGGGATTGTTGACGCCGATAAACCCGTTGTGTTGCGCGGGCGTCGAACGGTTGCCGTCGATTCCCGTGCAATATGGCGGCCATCCCACGTTACCCGCGTAGCTCGACGGCGCCGGCTCTGCGGTGCCCATCGTATCGCGCGCCACGGCCAGCGGATCCGACGGACAGAGCAGACCGGACAGAACGGTTGCCGCCGCCATGGCGTTGGGATGCGACGCGCTGATCGTCGGCGGGCTCGATACCGCAGCCGCACACGTATCGGCCATGTTGATCGAAAAATCGATCTGGTCGTACAACGGCTGCTGTTCCATATAGGGCAGAAGTCGCGAAATCCAGCTATAAAAACCGGTACCGCAACTACCGCCCGACCGTGGTACGCCCGGGCCGGTGAGGTTTACCGGAAACTGCCGCCGGGCGTCGTGATGACTGTGCAGTGCGAGGCCAATCTGCTTGAGATTGTTCATGCACTGCAACCGTCGAGCCGATGCCCGGGCGGCTTGCACGGCCGGCAAGAGCAGGCCGATCAATATCCCGATGATGGCGATCACCACCAATAACTCCACAAGGGTGAAAGCCCTGTTGTTGCTCATCGTGAGCCTCCGTTAGGGTTGCTTGAAAGCTTTCGGCAAAAGGCGCGGATTGGTAGCGCAGTCCGGTGTTGCGCACTCGGCGTACCGGTGGCCGTTTCGCAACTTCGGTGAAAGCGCGGTCGTTTTGACAAACAGTGTGCGCACACCTAGTGCGTTGTCGACTTTCAATTGTTGGGCGCCACGGGCAGCTTGCACGCCCGTGTTCGGCACTGGCTGACAAGCAGCCAGTGGCACCCAACCCAACATTTCAAGATTGACAAAGCACTAGCCAGGGCCGCATGGCCCGAAAGGCTGGTGACGCAGCAGAGACATTCGTGCCCGATGTCAGGCTCCGGATGACGTGTGGGGTGGCGCGGGCAAACTATATGCCCATGTTCACCACTAGCTAACAAGCAGCCAGTGGCACGCGTCAATCGGAAATTCGACGGAGCACTCGTTGTAAGCCGTGAGACTGCCCGACTGCGGCAAGCGGTCGTGGCGGCTAACCGGCAGAAGGTCCAACGGGCGGACCCCGCGGGTCGTACGACCGTCGTGGTGCGGAGAAGGTTGTCGGCGCAGGGTGAACTGCGGCCGGAGAACTCAGTTCGGCCGAGACTTCACTCGCGGCAGTCGTTGCGACCGTTTTGGCTTCGGCAAAGAAGCGACAAATAGGGCAGTCATGGGCGAAAATCGAATCCGCATGAGAGTGCGACCGATTTAGGAAACACCGTAGCCCAGTACTGCGTTCGGTACGACGTTGTGCGGAGTGGCCGTCTGAAGTGCGGGAGATAGTGCCGTGGTACTCGCCATGATATAGGTGGCAAGTCGTGACGCATGGTTCGCAACACGAATGTCCGAGCCCTGGCAGCAAGTGCAAACCCTCGCCACACAACGCCATCGGCGCGTAGATCGCCACGAGGATCCACGCGATCCGTCGATAGCGTGCGACGGGCGACCACCACGACCGTCCGACGTCGCTGTTTCGTGTTGCGACTTTAGTCGAGCGCATTCTTGATTACTTCGCCCCCATCCCGGGTGCACAGGAAGTGGTAGGTGTCTTCGTCGATCGACTCGGGAATCATGTGGACCGAACCGTCGGCCGAGAGGAAATTGGTGCCCGACGGATGGTTGCTGCTGAAGTTGTGGAAGTAGTGTTCTTCCTCTTCTTCGGAGTTCGGTGGATAAGTGGCCACGCCACAGACGCGAGCCGGGGCATGTTTGCCGCCGGTGACTACGCCTAGCCAAGTGGCCGACGCTTCGAGCTTCGACGAACGCTCGCCGACGGCAAACGTGTTGCTCAGGCCGTCTCGGATGTCGGCGAAGCGGAAGCAGCGTTGAAACACTAGGCTACCGTCGGCGCCGGAGCACCCCTGTGGGTCGGGACCGCAGACATCGTGAAAGTCCTCGGTGCCGAACACGCCCATATAGTTGCCGGTAGCCAATTCCACGGGCGTATAGCTTCCGCCGCTGCCTACATAGGGGCCGCCGCCAGCTAGTTCGAAGGTCGATTCACCAACGTCGGACGGGCAACGGTAGACCTGCAATGCCATCAACCGAGCCTCATTGTTGGCCGGGTCGGTAATCGGCAGATTGAGGTGAATCTGCTTTTCGTAGAGGGCCGTTTGTTCCATGTAGGGCAGAATACGCGGGGCCCAACCCCAACCCGGCTCGCCGAACCAATGCGGTTGTTGGGTACTGGGGTTCCAGGCCATCCAGCCAGGCGGCAACCGCTTGTAGCTGTCGTGGTACATGTGCAGACCGATGCCGATCTGCTTCATGTTGTTCGTGCAACTCATTCGCCGCGCGGCTTCCCGCGCCGCTTGTACGGCCGGCAGAAGCAGAGCGATGAGGATGCCGATAATGGCGATTACTACCAATAGTTCTACTAGGGTGAAACCCTTGCGGGCGTTCATGGCGGTTGTCTCCCGGTCTGTCAAGCAGGTCGTCTTGCGAGGGGGATTCGAGGCGGTTGGCCGCGCTTGTTTCAGCGCAGCGACAAACCGCTGTCGGTACCCAATTACGAGAACGAAGGCCGTAAGGCACAGTTGTTGCGTCTAGCTCGAAACAGCGAGTCGGGTGCTATGCCCACGTTTGCGAGGACATGTTCCTGGAGTCGTCGGCATGCCCACGCAAGCGTGGGCATGGCACCCGTCAGTTCAGAACTGACTGATCACTAGATGCAACACGCCTGCGGAGGACCGCGCGAGTCGTACGCTCGTGCGAAGGTGACGCCAGCGAAGTCACCAACCGGAGAAACGGCCGAGAGAACCAAAAAGATATCGCCCATTTGCGGAGCGTCTGGCGACTCGGCTTTGGCTTGGGCGAAGAATTTGCAGATTGGGCAATCGTGGACACCGCCGAGTTGCGGCGTCTCGGGGGCGGCCTGTTGGTGATGATCGTCACCCGCCTCGTGGCACTGCCGCGTGGCAGTGCGATGCCCCTGGTGCGCCGCGCAGCAATGGCCGTGGTTGTGGCCGTGATCGAATCGCTCGATGCCACTATGGCAGCACGAATGGCTGAGGCCCGGCAGCAGGTGAAGACCCTCACCACCGACTACGATGGCCCCGAACAGGACCACCAGTGCCCAACCCACTTGTCGCCGTAGTGCTTGCGGCATGGGAGTTTATGTCGATTCGTGCGGAAAAAACGGAGGCAGGAAGGCGCCGAGCCTCGCGGTCGGCGCTCCCCGAATGTTCACTAAATGAAACTTGATCTCATTTTCGCACGGAAAAACGGCTAGTCAAGGGTAAACCGTGGCGTTAACGAAGATCTTACGCAATGGAAATTGAGTTAAAATGATCGGGATATGGGGGGCGAAGCCGCAAGCGGCGGCTGTGCCGCAAACTCGATCCTCCCTACTCCTATCTCCGCTCTCTCACGTCCATCGCAAGACCGCGCCCGTGTCGGCGCTGGTAGCCATCGCGGCGTATTTGCCCAGGTAGCCGGTTTTGAAGCGGGGTTCCGGGGCGGTCCATTTTTCGCGGCGTTTGCCGAGTTCTTCGTCGCTAAGTTGAACTTTCATCGAGTGACCGGGGATGTCGATTTCGATGATGTCGCCCGGCTCGAGTAGGCCGATCGGTCCGCCGGCGGCCGCCTCGGGGCTGACGTGTCCGATGCAAGCGCCGGCCGTACCGCCGGAGAAGCGACCATCGGTGATCAGGGCCACCTTGTCGTCCAGGCCGGCGCCTTTGATGGCCGTGGTCGGGGCGAGCATTTCCTGCATGCCGGGTCCGCCGCGGGGACCTTCGTAGCGAATAACCACCACGTCGCCCGCCTTGACCTTACCGTTGACGATGCCCTCATAGGCTTCCGGTTCCGACTCGAAGATCACGGCCGGGCCCGTGTGCCGCATCATCTGGGGCAACACACCGGCCGCCTTCACAACCGCGCCGTTGGGCGCCAGGTTGCCGTAGAGGATGATCAGGCCACCCTCTTGGCTGTAGGCCTTGTCGACTTCGCGGACGCAATCGTAGGGATCGAAGCCCAGGTCCTCGGCCGAGCGGTCGCGGATCGTGTTGGCCGTCTTCTCGACGACCAGACCTTGGTTGGTTCGTTTGCCGCCGGCGCTGACGGCGGCCAATTCCAGGGCTTCTTGTTCGACCGACTCGGCCCGGATGTCAGAGTCGGCGATGTTCTGGCCCAGGGTTTTCCCGGTGACGGTCGCGCAGTCGAGTTTCAGCAGTCCCGGCCGTCCCCGTTCGACAGCGCCCAGGATAGTGTGAATTCCGCCCGCGTTGTGGACGTCTTCCACGTGGTAGTGGCTGCTGGGGGCTACCTTGCAGATATTCGGGGTCTGGCGGCTGAGCTGATTAATGCGTTCGATGTCGTAGTTCAGTCCGGCTTCGTTGGCCACTGCCAGGATGTGCAACACCGTGTTGGTGCTACCGCCCATGGCCATATCGAGCACCATCGAGTTGTCGACCGAGGCCTCGGTGATGATTTCGCGCGGCAGCAGCCCGTGGCCTTCGCCCTGCTTGTCGAACTTAAGTACCATTTCCACGACGCGCTTGGCTGCTCGTTGAAAGAGCTTCTTGCGTTCGGCACTGGTGGCCAGCAGCGTGCCGTTGGTCGGCAGGGCCATGCCCAGGGCTTCGCAGAGGCAGTTCATGCTGTTGGCCGTGAACATGCCAGAGCAGGAGCCACAGGTGGGGCAGCCGGCGCGTTCCAAGGCGGCGAGTTGGTCGGCCGAAAGCTTGCCCTGCTGTTTGGCAACGGCGCCGGTGAAGACATCGATCAGGTCGACGGCACGACCATCGGGCATTTTGCCTGCTTCCATCGGTCCGCCGCTGACGAACAGCGTGGGAATGTTGCAGCGCACGGCGGCCATCAACATGCCGGGCACGATCTTGTCGCAGTTGGGAATGCAGATCATGCCGTCGAAGCAATGCGCATTGACCATGGTTTCCACGGCGTCGGCGATGATCTCGCGGCTGGGCAACGAATACTTCATGCCCGTATGGCCCATGGCGATACCGTCGTCGACGCCGATGGTGTTGAACACAAAGGGCACACCGCCCGCCTCGCGAACGCATTGCTTGACGAACTCGCCGACCTTGTCGAGATGGACATGCCCGGGAATGATGTCGGTGTAGCTATTGCAGATGGCGATGAACGGCTTGCGGAAATCGTCGTCGGTTACGCCGGTGGCACGCAGTAGGCTGCGGTGGGGGGCTCGGGCGTCGCCCAGTTTGATCATGTCGGAACGCATGGTCGGGATCCTCGTGCTGGATGATCGTTGATGCCTGCACTGAAAATGGTCGCCTTTCGTTCATTGGCTATGCAGGCGTCATTAAGCTGCGGAAACCCCTCATTTTATGCGACTGCGGGCGTTGATGGTAGAGGGTGGGGGAAAGCGGAAGGCTGAGAGCGGAAAGTGGGAAGTGGGCGGGGGGCATCGCAAAGGGTGAACGTGGCGGCTGCCACCGGCTGGAAATCTACCAACGGGGAGAGTAAGCTGGGAGCGATCTGGTTGGGTTGAGCGAAACGACCGAGCGATATTGAACCCTATGAAATCTAGGAGATCCATCATGCATTGGGCCACGATGCTCTTGAGTCTGGTAATGGCCACCGCCACCACCCCGACCGCGGTTGCCGAGGAGGGTTTTGCCCCATTGTTCGACGGCCAATCGTTCCAAGGCTGGGAAGGTAACCTGCAATGGTTCCGTATCGACGACGGTGCCATTGTCGCCGGCACGCTCGATAAAAAAATCCCACGCAACGAATTCCTCTGTACCACCAAACCGTTTTCCAATTTCGAATTGCGATTGAAATTCAAACTCCGCGGCAAGGACAAGGTTAACGCGGGCGTGCAGATCCGTAGCCGTCGCATCCCGAACCACCACGAAATGATTGGCTACCAGGCCGACTTGGGCGAGAACTGGTACGGCTGTTTGTACGACGAGTCGCGACGCAAGAAGGTCTTGGCCGGTCCGCCGGAAGACCAACGCACGGCCCACGTCAAAATGGACGACTGGAACGATTACACAATCCGCTGCGAGGGGCCGCGGATTCAACTCTGGATCAACGGGCACAAAACGGTCGACTACACCGAGACGGATAAGTCGATTGAACAGACCGGTGTCATCGGCCTGCAAATCCACAGCGGCCCGGCGGCCGAGGCTTGGTATAAGGATGTTCGGATTAAGGAGTTGGGCGAGCGTTGAATGTTTGATGACTATTGGATCCTGCATTGCTTGTGGAACGAGGGCGACCAACGGGAGCCCGGATTGCGGGAGCAGAACGCAACGAAGTGTTCCACAATTAACCTCGGAATCAATAAGTGTCGATGACCGATGAATGCCCAGACGCCAATGACCAAATGCCTATGACGCAAAGCGTTGCCGTTTGGGTTCCCGCGCGAAGCGTGGGAACCAGACAAAGGGGCAACGCGAAAAGGCGAAGCCGCGAAAAATGAACATTACCTCCCCTTTTCTCATCTTTCGCGATTGAAAACAGAACGAAGACAAATGGCTTTCGCGTCTACGGCGTAGAATACTGGTTGTGTCAACAGCCGTGACCAGTTACGAAATGCCAGCGACGCAGAGCGTTGCAGCTTGGGTTTCTACGTAAGACGTGGGAACCAGAAAAGGACCAATGAATACACCAAAATTCATCTACTTCGATTTAGGCAATGTCTTACTTGGTTTCGATCACCAGCGAATGCTTGAACAGGTGGCCAACGTTGTCGGCACCGATGTTGCGACGATGCGTCGCGTGCTGTTTGCCGAAGGGCTCTACGAGCAATACGAGACAGGGAAGCTCAGTAGCCAAGCGTTCTACGAACAATTGTGCCAGCAGACGGGCACACGTCCCGACTATGACGCCTTGGCCGCCGCAGCCAGCGATATTTTCTGGATGAATCTGTCGATCCTGCCCGTCGTGGCGGGGCTGATCGAGGCCGGTTATCGACTGGGTGTGCTGTCGAACACGTGCGAGGTTCACTGGCAGTATTGCCTGCGACGTTACCGCATCCTCAGCGCGGGGCTGGAAACCCACGCCTTGAGCTACGAAATCGGTGCCTGCAAACCCGATCGGGCGATCTACGAAGGCGCCGCCAAGCTGGCCGGTGTGGCGCCGGAAGAAATCTTTTTCACCGACGACATCGAGAGTCACATCGACGCTGCCCGCGAATTCGGCTTCGACGCTGTGCAATACACGTCCACACCGGAGTTAGTCGACGAACTCTGGCGTCGCGGCGTGCGGTTTAATTATTGAGGGGCTAGGGACGAGAGGGGAGGGACGAGGGCTGATTTGCCAGCCGCTTGCGGCTTCGCCCAATTCGCGTTACTCGTTCCCAAGCTCTGGCTTGGGAACGCATCTCCGCGAAGCTCCGCTTCGCTGGCCTACCGACAGTCCTAACGAAGCAGGGCTTCGTGGAAGCGCGGGCCCAAGCAGAGCTTGGGTCCGAGGTGAAAGAAGAAAGACAGCGGTGCGCCGAGCGACTCGGCGCCCCGCTGCGAATTCCGATTTCCACGTTCCGACTTCCGACGTGATCAGAATACGTACCGGTTGACCACGTTCTCGAATAGCTCCTGTCGGCCGCTGGTGTTGGGCGTCACGTCGCCCTTTTCGAGCATGTACTTTTCCAGCGACTTGAAGTCGTGTTTGTCGGCTTCGATTTCGGCACCGATGCCGGTGTCCCACGAGCCGTAACGCTCTTTGACCATGTTCGCGATTTCGCCTTCGGCACGGATCGCGGCGGCGATCTTCAGCCCCTTGGCAAATGCGTCCATGCCGCCGATGTGGGCGTGGAACAGGTCGACCGGCTCGAAGCTTTCGCGTCGCACTTTGGCATCGAAGTTCAGCCCACCGGTCGTGAACCCGTCGTATTTCATGAGGAGCAGCATGATCTTGGTGGTCAGGTAGACGTCGGTCGGGAACTGGTCGGTATCCCACCCCAAGAGTAGGTCGCCCGTGTTGGCGTCGATGGAACCCAAGAAGCCCTGCGAGCCGGCATAATCGATTTCGTGTTCGCAACTATGGCCGGCTAGTGTGGCGTGGTTCGTCTCGATGTTCATCTTCACGTAGTCCTCCAAGCCGTACGCCCGAAGGAAGTTGATGCAGGCAGCCGAGTCGTAGTCGTACTGGTGCTTGGTGGGCTCTTTGGGTTTGGGTTCGAAGTAGAACTGGCCCGTGAAACCGATCGCCTTGGCATAGTCGACGGCCATGTGCATGAACTTGGCCAGATGGTCGACTTCGCGTTTCATGTCGGTGTTCCAGATGCACTGGTACCCTTCGCGACCACCCCAGAACGTGTAGCCTTCGCCACCGAGTTCCTTGGTCACTTCCAGGGCCTTTTTCACCTGGGCGGCGGCGAAGGCGAAGCTGTCGGCGTTACAACTAGTGGCCGCCCCGTGGACGTACCGTGGGTTGCTGAATAGGTTGGCAGTACCCCAGAGGAGCTTCGCGCCGGTACGATCTTGTTCTTCTTTGAGGACCTTGACCACAGCGTCGAGGTTTTTGTTCGACTCGGCCAACGTGGCGCCCTCGGGCGCGACGTCGCGATCGTGGAAGCAGTAGAAGCCGGCGCCGAGTTTTTCGAGAAACTCGAAGAATACTCGGGCGCGGTTGCAGGCGTTGTCGACCGTGTCTTCCGGCCCTTCCCAGGGGCGAATCATTGTGCCGGGCCCGAACGGGTCGGCGCCCGTGCCACGCATCGTGTGCCAGTAGGCCACGCTGAAGCGGAAGTGATCCTTCATCGCCTTGCCTTCGACCAGTTCGTCGGCATTGTAGTGACGAAAGGCCAAGGCATTCTTCGATTCGGGACCTTCAAAGCCAATCTTCGGGACGTCGGGAAATGCGGCCATGGTATGGAAGTCTCCAGGGGGCAAGGGGTTGGATTTGTGGGTTTATGATTTGGGACTGTTCTCGAGCTTCGGCTGGGAACAAACTTCCTGGCACGATTTTTTCACCACGGAGGCACGGAGATCACGGAGTTGGGACTCTGCTTAAGGATGGGGTGCCATGCCCACGCAAGCGTGGGCATGGCACCCAAGCTTCCAGTTCATAGACCGACAAAACACCAACTCTGTGACCTCCGTGTCTCCGTGGTTCAACTCTCTCGCGAAAAACGTGGGAAAAACGGAAAGCTGAAAACACGGAAACCAAAGGTTTTCCCTCTTTGATCGGCTATCGTGGCACACGACATAAGCCGTGACAAGAACCGCCGTGGGGGGAAGCCAGGGCGGTGGTCGCCGAGAAACGAGATGGCAGACAACGCGCCACCGGCCGGCGAGGTTCAAGAAACCCGGGGAAAACCCGGGAAACCACAACGCCGGCTCAAACGACCGCCGTTCGTCGGGCGATGCCGTACCGACTTCGAGTTACGCCCGGTCGAAAAAGATTTACGAGATGTCGTAAAGGGGAAGAGGCAGGGGGCGGGTGACCAGAGGCTAGGGAAGATCCAAGGTCAGAATGGCCAAGGAAGCCTCAAATCCCAAATCCCTGCTCTTTGCCACTACGTATTTTTTTTCACCAGCCAGTCGCCCAGGCGGGGCCAGAGTTGGGAGATGGCGAAAAGCAGCCGGGCCTTGCCGGGCACGACCAGCTCCGGTTGGCGACGCTCGCACGCGCGGAGGATCGCATCGGCGAGCCACTCGGGTGGAATGCCTTTCACCCGCACACCCGCCCCCGGCCGACGCGCCGCTTCGGGCACATCCTCCAAACCCTCCAGCGGGTAAAGCCGTGGGTTGTCGCGTTTGATCGGACCAGGGCAGACCAGCAACACGTGAAGTCCCTCGGCCCCCAACTCCAAACGAAGCTGTTGCGAGTAGGCCGCCACGGCGTGTTTCGTGGCCGGATAGGCACCCACCCAACGCGCCGCCGACTTGGCTGCCAGCGAGCCGATATTCACCACGTGCCCACGCCGGGCAAGCAGGTGCGGGGCCGCTGCTCGAGTACATCGGACCAACGCGATGAGGTTCAGTTCCATCAACTCACGAAACTGTTCGGGCGTGGTCTCCAGAACCTTTCCTCGCATTGAACGTCCGGCATTGTTGACCAGCACGTCGAGCTGGCCGTAGTGGTCCAGCGTCTCAGCCATCAGCCGGTCGACGTCTTCCTGCCGGGTAATATCGGCTTGAATGCCCAAGGTATCGCAGCCATCGGCCTGCATTTCGTCGGCCGCTCGGCGTACGTCGTCGGCTTCCAGGGCGGCAATCACCACTCTGGCCCCGGCGCGGCCGTATCCCTCAGCAATTACCCGACCCAACCCGCTGGACCCGCCGGTGACGAGAACGACTTTGTTTTTCCAATAGCTCATGGGGAATAAGATACAACGGGTAGAGAGCAGGGGCCAGGGGAGGGGGGCGAGTTCTCGTGGCCTTGCCGCTAGACTACTAACCTCAAAGATCGTTAAGAAACCGTATCAAAACCGGTGCCGAGATGGTTCGTTCAGCGGATATATGAAGCTGAAGCCATGTTTGATATTGCCTCTAAATCTTCCACAAAGGTTAGCGACCAACGGGAGTGGGTTCATGCCTGGGTGCGGCAGCACCATTTGGTTGGCGGCCCTGCCGCCCTGCGTGCCTCAATGAAGTGACAACGACATGCATTGGCCCATCAAAGCGAAGTGCTTGTCGAGTGAGAAGAGTCGCAGGTTGTGTTGAATGGCGTTTTGCGCGATCAGTAAGTCGGGGATTCCTACCTTGTTGATGCCATTCTGAAGGCAGGTCACCTGCAGTTGGATGATTCCGTCCCAGTCGATTTTCATGAGATGCTTCGGAATGGTCTGCAGAAGGTCGACCAGTTGTGTTTCGCCTCGCAGACGAAGTGGTGGGACAAGCTCGGCCAGGATAAGGTCGTTGATCGCGATTTCGTTGTTGTCGATGAGGGCGTCGAGATCGTCGGACTCGCTGCTGCCTCGGAAGTAATCGACCCAAACAGAAGTGTCAACCAATACATTCATCGGCGGTCCCGTAATTGGTCGAGGTCCACTTCCAGGTTAACGCGGCCTTTGAAGTTCTTAAGATCCTGAGCTTTCTGCCGACAGACAAAATCTTCCAGCGCGCGAACCACGACTTCTGATTCGCTCTTACCCGAGGATAGACGCAAAGCCTCCTCTAGTAGGGGGTGCGGTATGTCGATTGTTGTTTTCATCGCGAAATTCACCCTTTTTGTGCGCGAGACGACGTTGCCTCTTCGGTCGAGGGGACACTACCCGAATTATGTCTGGAAATGGCCGACGCGTCAAAGCCCGATTCCTAGGTGTTCCCCCCGAACTCGTTCATTCGTCCCCTTGTCATCTCTAGCGACGTTGGCCAGAATTATAAGTTTCAATGGCCTTTCTTTCGGGGACCCACAAAATGCCTAGCTGTGTACTTGCTTACTCTGGTGGTCTGGATACTTCGGTCATTTTGGGATGGCTCATGGACCAGGGTTACGACGTGCATGCCGTGTACGTTGATCTGGGACAGCCCTGCGAGGATCGGGAGGCCATTCTTGAGAAAGCCCGAAATATTGGTGCCAAGTCGGCTCGGATTGTCGATGCCCAACTGGAACTGTGCCGCGACTTCGCCTTCCCGGTATTGCAGTGGCAGGCCAAGTACGAGGGCGTGTACCTGCTGGGCACGTCGATCGCCCGACCGCTGATCTCGAAAATTTGTCTGCAGGTTGCCCGGGAAGTGGGGGCCGACGCCTACGCCCATGGCGCTACCGGCAAGGGTAACGACCAGTGCCGCTTCCAGTTGGCCGCCGAGGCCCTGGACGCCAACGTCAAAGTGATCGCCCCGTGGCGGATCGAGGCCTTCCGCAAGCAGTTCCCTGGCCGTAGTGAGATGATTGCTTACTGCGAAGAGAAGAACATTCCCGTCAAGGTCTCCGCGGCCAAGCCGTATAGCAGCGACGAGAACTGTCTGCACATCAGCTACGAGGCCGGTAAGCTCGAAGACCTGATGGTCAACGGTGTGGAATTGGTCGACTTCGGTATGGGTGTTTCGCCACAAGACGCGCCCGACGAGGCGGAAAACGTGCTGATCGCCTTCGAGTCGGGCGTGCCGGTGAAGATCAACGGCAACGACGCCGATCCGTTCGAAGTGGTTTCCTGGCTCAACGATATCGGCGGCCGCAACGGCGTGGGACGGCTCGACATGGTCGAGAACCGTTTCGTGGGCATGAAGAGTCGTGGCGTGTACGAGGCGCCGGGCATGACCGTGCTCTACGAGGCCCATCGCCTGCTGGAACAGCTCACAATGGACCGCGACTTGATGCACCTTCGCGACCGGCTCGCGCCCGAGGTGGCCGAGATGGTTTACTACGGCTTCTGGTACCACGCCAAGCTCGACGCTCTGTTCGCGCTGATCCGCGAGGCCCAAAAGCCGGTCACCGGCGAGGTGAGCTTGAACCTTTACAAAGGCAACATGCAAGTCGAGGGGCGGCGGAGTCCCAATAGCCTTTACGACGAGGGGATTGCCACGATGGAAGGCGGCGGCGACTACAACCAGACCGACGCCGAGGGCTTCCTGCGTATCCAGGGTTTGCCGAGTCGGGTGCAGGCGAAGATGCGACCGCGACAGTATTGAGAAAAGCTGAAAGCGGAAGTGGGAAGTCGGAGAGCGATATTGCAGAGCCGCGACCAGTGGTCGCGGGGGAGTGTCGCGCATAGCGAGGAGCAGCCATGTCTCAGCCCGACGAAATGAAACCGGATTCTCCCAGCCCGGCGGACGACGACCAGCCGCGGACGGATGAGCCGTCTGGCGCCGAACAAGCAAGTGCTGAGTCGTTCCAGGGCGAGCCGGTCGAGGAACCATCGGGCGATGATGACTATGGGCTTCGGCTAGACGACGATACGCGGACCGAGAGTTGTCCTGAGTGTGGGGCCAAGGTCGAATTCGGGACCGTGCTTTGTGTGCAATGTGGGCTGAACCTAAAGAGCGGCAAGCGGGTGCCGGTCGCCGAAGAGCGCTCGCTGGCCGATGCCGGCTCGCGGGACTTGTTCTCTCAGGAGTCCGACGACTACAGCCAACCCGCGTGGGTCTATGCCGCCGGATTGGGATCGATTTGCACGCTGGCCGTGTTGATGTGGCTTTTGACGCCCGGCGTGGCGATTATCGTCGTGGGCATGGCCGTGTTTCTTGCCGGTGCGGCGGCGTCGGTCATCAGCGTGGGCCAGTGGATGGGAAAGGAATCTTATGCCAAGCCTTTTCACTTTCTGGTCGGCGCTCTGATGCCGTTTTGCCGGCTGGTAATCAAGGAAGAACGCACCGACGAGCAGTGGGAACAGACGCTCGTGCCGACCAAAATTCTCAAGTGGAGCATCGTGATCGCACTGCTGGGGCTGATTGTCGCCTGTGCCGTATTGGGGCTGTATATCGGTGGTGGCGAGGAAGGGTGAACTTCCCCTCGCCCGCTGAGCGGGAGAGGGGAGGTGGTTGCGAGGAGAATTTGCCTTGCGATGCGGCGTCGGGTAGGGTGGATGGCATGATGTTGTTCCGCCCATGGCGACCGCGAGTTCCCACCTGAACCTTTCTCCCCGTCGGAGTCCAATCCATGGCCCTTGTTCTTCGCTATGGACAACTGGCGTTGTCCTTGGTCGTTCTGTTTGTTGCTACCACGGCCTTTGCCAGCCACGTTACGGTAATCGACATCGGTTCGCCGGGCGACGAAGTCTATGTGGCTGCGGGCCTCTACGGTCGCGAGGGACCGCATCCGAAGTCGAAGATTCCCACGGCTGCCCGAAGCACGTTCCGCTGGGCCGGCAATCAATTTGCGCTGCGGCTGCCGGTAGAACCAAATCGCTCGCACAAGATCACGCTGAAGGCCGAGTTTCGCGGCCCGGTGATTTTTTCGACCGGCGAACAGTACGAGGTGGCGATCACCGGCCAGGGATCGCAAACATCGGATTATGTCTTTTACGTGCCGAGTGAAGCGGTTGGCGATGCCGGGCAACTCACACTCACCGCCCGATCGGTCATGCCGCGCAAGCCGGTTCGCGACGACGGGCGAACGCTTTTTATGATCGTCGACGAAGTCCAGTTGGAACCTGTCGAGCAACTGCCTGCCGAGGCCGAAGCCCTGCGGCCCATCACTTGGGCGTCGCCCGAGCGGGCGATCGACCGGATTCGCCACGTCGAACGGCGTCCGCCGATTTCCGATCCTGTGGCCTTCGCTGAATTGCTGGCCGCCGAGCGGGCCAACATCGTGACCCTGGGTACGATGAACGGCAAGGGCTACGTCTTCTTTCCCACCGATCTGGCCGAGCCCGACCCGCGCATGGACCCAGCTTATCTGCCCGAGGTGATTCGCCAACTTCGCACACGGAACATGAAGGTGTTCAGTTGGGTGGTGTTTAATGTCCAGGACACGCGCAACGTGGACGACTTCGTGATTGCCAAGCGGTACCCGCAGTGGGTGATGAAGTTCATCGACGACCCAGACCGCCCTTCGAACAGCAAACCTCGGGTGGGGATGTGCGTGGTCAGTTCGCCGTATATCGAGCACCACGCCAAGTTGCTGCGGCAGGCCGCCGCGTTCGACTTGGACGGCTTCTTTTTCGACGGATTCTACTTCGGCGGCATTCCCCATCCGTCACGACCGGGCTGCACATGCGATTTCTGCAAGGCGAAATTCAAAGCCGACACGGGCTTGGAGTTGCCGGTGAAGGTCGACTGGACCGACGCGACCTTCAAGCGTTGGGTACGCTGGCGGAACCATCGCCTGCTTGAGGTGGCCCGCTACTTCCGCGACCAGATTCACGAGGTCAACCCCAAGGCCACGTGCACGTTCAATACGAACCTTTGGCCGTTTGCCAGCAAGGACTGGGAGACGGCCATCCCGATGTGGCGGCTCGACGGCCTCGGTGTTTCACAGCACTGTTTCACCGGCTCGCCGCATATGAAGTGGCTCATGCTGGGATTCAAGTCTCGAATTGGCCGCGACATGAATCCCGAGCATACCGACATGTGGCGCACCGGCAGCTCGGTTCCGACCACGGGCACGAAGAACGTCGACTGGTCGTGGCACGAATTGGAGTTGCTTACCACGTTACTGGCCGGACCCACGCACGGTATCACACCGTGGCACGGTACGTTTGCTGGGCCGGTGGAAATTTCGGCACGGATTCATACCCAAGCCGCGCTTCGCGAACCGTATTACTCGCGGAAATACGTTGCCGACGTGGGTGTTCTCATTTCGCAGAACACTCACGACTTCTGGGGGCACATCCCGGGGAGCACGAACCTGGACGACTATCAAGACGGCATCCTGGGTACCTGGATGCTGTTGAGCGAGAACCATGTACCGTTTGAGTTCGTGTTTGAGAACCAACTGAATCCAGAGACGTTAGCCCGATACCGCACACTGGTGTTGCCCAACGCGGCGGCACTGGCGGCGAAAGACGTGGCTACGATCGTCGAGTGGACCGCGGCGGGTGGCAACCTGATGACCACCGCCCAGACGGGTCAATACGACGAGTGGGGCGAGAAGCTCGAAACGCCGCAATTGAAAGCTCTCCTGCAAATCGACTCGGCTGCGGCGATCGACAAAGCGGTGGCCCAGGGCCATGTGACGCATTTACCGGGCGATCCTGGTTTGGCTTGGTGCCGACAACGCGATGCCGAAGGGAGCAATGTGTTGTTGAAGGCCATCGAACGGAACCCGCTGCCGCTGGTGGTCGAAGCACCAAGTTCGCTGGTGACCAACATGTTCGAGAACCCACAAGACTCGAAGCAACGTTGGGTTCACCTGCTCAACGCATCGCACATGATGCCCGACGGGGACTCGGGCTTTCGGGGGCTAAAGCAACCGGGTGTGAAAGGATCGGAGTTACCCGAGGGACGTCGCGGTTGGACGCTAGTTCCGGCGCGAAACATCGCATTGCAGCTTCACAATCAGAAGATCAAGTCGGCACGATTAGCGATTGCCGGGACAGAATTGTCGGTTGATGCAGTTGGCCGTATTGTAGTCCCGGAGATTGAACTTCACGACGTGGTTGTGGTGACGTTGCAGTAAGGGCAGCACGGTCAGTTGTGTCGAATGGTTGTTCATTAACAAGCATCTGTTGTGTTAATGCAGCGGTGTTTGTCGACGTTCCGTCGTTTGTCGGCGACGGTATGCCTCAGCCGAGGTGCTGTCGTTGCTATCATCGACATGGCCCGCACGGTGCGCGACCACGTTTTTTTAGAAAACGAGTTTCTTTCGATGACCGGGGCTTGGCAATACGTCAAAGATTGCTAAGCTGAATGTCTGGGAAGAACGGAGGCCGACCGAACATACGCATAGTGGAGACAGCGCGGTAGGAAGCGGCGCTGTCTCCGTTTTGTTTCTTGTACGATGCGTGTTCTATCGAGTCTTGAGATAGTATGGGGTGCCATGTCCACGCTTGCGTGGACATGCTGAGCGGAAGACTTGGCAAACATGCCCACGCAAGCGTGGGCATGGCACCCGATTCTTGACCCGCGTATTCAGCGGAGCGTTCGCCACCGTATCAACGGTAGCAGGATCTTGAAGAGTCGTAGCGTCATACGACCGGAAAAGCTCTCGAAGGTCCGCTTACTCTCTTTGAGCAGCCTGGGGATAGGGAGATGCTGAGGACACTTGTCTTCGCATTTGCCACAGTCGATGCATTGCGACGCCAAGCCCCGTTTGCCGTCGATTAGGCCGCTGACGCCCAGAAGGTAAAACAAGCGAGCCTGTTGCTTGTTTCCAAAAAGGTGGTAGCTGTCGAGTAGTTGCAGACAGTGGGGAATGTTGACGCCAGCCGGACAGGGCATGCAGTATTGGCAGCCCGTGCAACCGGCCCGCATCATCGACCGGAAAGCGGCTGCCACCTCCTCGACCAGGGCCAGTTCCTCGGGCGTCAACGAGTTGGCCGAGGCTTGCTCCGCGATTCGCACGTTTTCGGTCAGGTCCGACTCTTCCGTCATGCCGGAGAGGACCACGTGGACGTCCGGGTGGTTCCAGAGCCAACGCAGTGCCCATTCGGCAGGCGTACGTTCGGTTTCGGCACGACGCCAGATCTGTTCGATTTTGGCCACCGGCCGTTTGGCGAGGTTGCCTCCCCGCAAGGGTTCCATTACGACGATCCCCAGCCCCTTGGCCGCGGCGTATTCGAGCCCCTCGCGGCCTGCCTGGCTTTTCTCGTCGAGATAGTTGTATTGAATCTGGCAGAACTGCCAGTCGTAGTCGTCGACCATGCGCTTGAATTCGTCGCGCCCGCCGTGGAACGAGAAACCGACATGCTGGATGCGGCCTTCGCGTTGGGCGTTTTCCAGGAACTCGACCACGCCGATTTCTCTGAGTTGCTGCCAGCGCGCCTCGGTGACGTTGTGGACCATGTAGTAGTCGATATGGTCGGTCTGCAACTTTTCGAGCTGTAACGCGAGGATCTTGGACATGTCGCCGGCCGTTTTGACCAGCCAGTGGGGCAACTTGGTGGCGATTTTGACTCGCTCGCGACGCGACCCCTTCAATGCTCGTCCCAGGCACGACTCGCTATGGCCCTGGTGATAGGGAAAGGCCGTGTCGAAGTAGTTGATTCCGGCGTCGATGGCGTCGTGGATCAGGCGTGTGGCACGCGGTTCGTCGATGCGTCCTCGTTGCTCGGGCAAACGCATGCACCCGAAACCGAGAATAGAAAGCTGTTCGCCGGTAGTCGGCATCGTTCGGTATTGCATCACACTTCCATGGCTTTAATGAGCGAACCGACGTAGTCGCCGATTTCGTCGAGCACCACTTCCCGCGGTTTCTCGTTGGCCTCTGCCACGCGGCGAACGATGGCCGAGCCCACGATCAGCCCGTCGGCGACCGGAGCGAGCATGCGCACGTGTTCCGGCTGACTGATCCCGAAGCCAACGCAGATCGGCAGCGGCGTCTGCTGGCGAAGCCAACCGACGTTGTCGACGATTTCCGGGGGCAGTTTGGTTCGTTCGCCCGTGATTCCGGCCACGGAAACATAGTAGATGAAGCCCGTGGTACGTTCGGCGATTTTCAGCGCACGATCGCGTGGCGTGATAGGCGTAATGAGTTGGATGAGGCTGAGGTCTTCCGTTTTGCAGATTTTTGCCAGTGCCTCCGACTCATCGGCCGGAAGGTCGGGCACGATCAGTCCGGCCACGCCCGCGGCCTTGGCGTCGTTCACGTAGGCTTCCAGCCCATGGCGGTAAACGATCGCGTAGCTGACCATGGTGACCACGGGGGCCGGAAGCTCAGGTGTTACGCGGCCCAGGGTGGCCAGAATGTCGCGCAGTTTGAGTTTCTTTTCGAGTACCCGAGTATACGATGCCTGAATCACCGGGCCATCGGCGATGGGATCGCTATACGGTATTCCCAATTCGCACAAGTTGCTGCCCGACTGGACCAGACGTTGGATGACGGCGGCCGTGAAATCCAGGTCGGGGTCTCCCGCGGTAACGAAAGGCATGAAGGCCTTGCGGCCCTGCACGCGAAGTTGCTCAAAGGTGCGATCGATGGCGGACATGCGAGGATGGGGGCTAGGGGTTAGGGACTGGGGGCTGGGAATTCGGGATTAGGGATGAGGCGTGGCCGCTTCAGCGGCCACGGGATTCGGCGAAAACGTTTGTACGTCTTATCCAAACTGTTCATCACGAAGTCGGGCGATCTCGGCGGCGTCTTTATCGCCTCGGCCCGACAGGCACACGACGACTACCTCTTCCGGATCGCGCTGGGCGGCCAACTGCATGGCCTTGGCTACCGCGTGCGAGCTTTCCAGTGCTGCAAGGATACCTTCGGTTCGTGCAAGGATTCCGAACGCCTCCAGGACTTCGTTGTCCTGGGCGTTGATGTATTGCGCCCGCCCGATGTCTTTCCAGTAGCTATGCTCGGGTCCCGTGCCGGGATAGTCGAGGCCGGCCGAAACGCTGTGAACGTCGCACGTCTGGCCGTCTTCGTCTTGCATCACGTAGCTATAGCTGCCGTGCAGCACGCCCGGTTGCCCATAGCAGAGCGGAGCGGCGTGGTCGCCTTCGCGCTGCGAGCGGCCACCCGCCTCGACACCCACTAGCATCACGCTTTCGTCGTCGATGAACGGGAAGAACATACCTGCCGCGTTGCTTCCCCCGCCGACTGCGGCGACCACTAGCTCAGGCAAGCGGCCCAGTTGTTCGAGACACTGTGAACGCGTCTCCTGGCCGATGACCGACTGGAAGTCTCGCACGATCTGAGGGAACGGGTGGGGGCCGACTACGGAGCCGAGGCAATAGTGTGTTGTTTCGACCGTAGCCATCCAGTCACGCATCGCTTCGTTGATGGCATCGCGCAGCGTACGCGAGCCGCTGGCCACAGGCCGGACCTCGGCACCCAGCAGCCGCATGCTGAACACGTTGGGTTTCTGTCGGCGGATGTCTTCTTCGCCCATATATACGATGCAATCCAAGCCGAATCGGGCACAGGCCGTGGCGGTGGCCACTCCGTGTTGCCCGGCACCCGTTTCGGCGATCACCCGGCGCTTACCCATCCGAAGTGTCAGCAGTGCTTGCCCGAGCGTGTTGTTGATCTTATGGGCGCCCGTATGGTTGAGGTCTTCTCGCTTCAGGAAGATTTGGGCGCCGCCGCAGTGTTCGCTGAGCCGTCGGGCGTGGTACAAGGGCGATGGCCGGCCCACGTAGTAGCGAAACAACTCTTTGAGTTCGGCCTGAAAGGTGTCGTCGCGACGGGCCTTCTCGTATTCGGCGGTCAACTCGTCGAGGGCACGGACGAGCGTCTCCGGGACATAGCGACCACCGAATTCGCCGTAACGGCCGGCGGCATCGGGTACGGAACTAGACAACGGCATGGGGTGATACTCGGTTGGGGGTAACGGCGATTTCTCTCGCTGCCAAACTCCGCCTTGGAGGCGAGGGAAAGTATTGTGTCGCAAGGGCTTCGAGCAGCCGTCGGAAACCGGGAGCTTGCTACGTAAGCCCTGAATTCTCGGTCAGTGGAGGCGAGTCGTCAAGGCACGCGATCGACATTTCGGGGGGGCCGGGTGTCGGCCGGCTTATCTTCACTGACGAGGTAAACGTTGAGGAGGTTCGCTTCTGCCGGCGACCGTCGCCGCAGCGGAGTCGTGGCGAGCCGCAAGCCCCGAAGGGCTTCTGATTGGTACAGTCGTTATCACTTTGAACCATATCAGGGGGTGAGCAGGGTGATTAACGTGCCTCGCCCGCCAGTGTGTACTAGAATTTCTATTGAGTCCGACATTTTCGAGTCTGGCATTGCTTGGCCGTGGTGGGGGTCCTCGATTCCGGGGATTGGCCGCCGGGGGCGGTGTGCTGGGAATTTTGCGAATCGAAAAAATGTCCTGGGCGGTTCCGCCCTCATGGCTGGCAATTCCTGCCAGTTCTCCAACTTTCACGAACGAGGACCGTGCGCCGATGCCTGGAACCGGTCGCGAAGTTGACGCCAGCTTCTACAATCTGATCTATGAGTTGACCGCCACCGATCGCTCGGGCACGGCGGCCGATCGGCGGAGAGAACCGCGCCACGTTTTTGCGGCCAAGCAGCGCGTGGCGTTTTCTCGCGGGCTGACGTTGCCTAACGAAGCGGAGTATCTCGAAGTCCAATGTCACGACCTGACTCGTCGTGGCTTCTCGTTCCTGCTTACACGCCGCCCAGTGATGGACGAACTCGTGGCCGCCTTCGGCTGCGAGCCGGAAACCATCTACGTGGCCGCGAGGGTGACTCACTCCAAGGATGTTTTGGTGGATGCGGAGGGCAATGTGGTGCGCGAAATCGATCAACGGTGTTGTACCGACGAGACGGGCGATACCCTTGGCACTTGGCCCATGGTTCTAGTGGGGTGTCGGTTTGTTGCTCGCCTGAAGGGGTAGGGGACTGAACGTAAGGATGAATTCTGGAGGCTGAAGTAAGGAAGGCCGAGGTCATCCTTGAGATTCTTGCTCTGGGTTCCACGCCACAGTGCGGGAACCGAAGGGGTGGACGTTTTGCGTCCTTCGCAGTGTGGGCTGACGTTTCTCTTGGCCGGTCCGCGACGCAAAGCGTCGGGACGCGCGTTCTCACACGAAGCATGGGAACGAGAGGTAACCCCTTCCTACTGTCTGCCACGCCGCCAAAGTTCTTCCGACTTTTACTTGTGCCCCCCAAGTGGTAGAATAAGCGAGAGGCAACCAGCTTTCGGCTGAAACGGGGGGCATGGAACGGGCTGAGGATATGTGGCATCGGCACTTGTTCATTGGCGTCGGCCTGGCGGTGTGGTTCTTGCAGGGACCGTACGCCGTGGGCCAACTACTTTCCACTACCGCGCGGAAGGTGCCCAATTTTGCGCGCTGGGAGATGGAAAGTGTGGAAATGCGCGACGGTCGCCATCTTGAAGGGCTGATCGAGTCGGAATCCAACGCCTGGGTGAATCTGAAACAGGTGCGCCAGCCGCCCGGACGTCCGATGTTTGTCGTCGTGCGGCCGCTCGAACGGTCGACGGTGGCCAAGACGGTTCGGCTCAGCGAACCGCAACGTCAGGAATTGGCGGCTAAACTTCACCGTTTCGCTTCGCAGCGAACGATCGAGCGTGGGCGGGCCGACGTTATTCGGCTGCGCGTCTATACCGAGCCCGACCGGCACTACTTGGGCTATCCGGGGCAATGGTTCCGTTTGGAGAGCGATCTGGACGAGGCACTCACCCGATTGATCGCGGTGCGACTCGAACAGATGTTTACCGCTTATCGCGATATCCTGGCTCCACGTGTCGAGTTGAAACGTCCTTTGCGCCTGGTGATTTTTGGCCGCATGGACGACTACCGTGCCTATCTACGACGTTACCAACTCGATGTCCCCAATCCGGCCTGTTTCATCGCGTCGGCCAATGTGGTGGTGGCCGGAAGCGAATTGTCGCGTCTAGATATCGAGTACAAGCGAATCGCCGTGGAACACGATAATATCAACGAGGAATTGAAATCGCTTGAACAGGAACAGGGCGATCGCTTGGTGATCGCCGGTCAGCAGCTTCGGGAACATGGTGTGGCGTCGCCGGTGATCAAACGCCAGATGGCGGCGATTCGCCGGGACTTCGATACGCGAATCAAGAAAAAAGCCGACGAGTTGAAGCTGTGCAACCGGAAGAACCACGAGGTTTTCCAGCAAGCCACCCGACAGATGTTCGTACGGCTGTATCACGAAGCGTTCCACGCCTACTTGGAGAACTACGTTTTTCCGCAAGCCGACCACGAGGTGCCTCTGTGGCTCAACGAGGGGTTGGCCGTGATGTTTGAGGAAGGATTGCTCGAGTCGGATACGCTTCGAGTGGATGCGCCGAACCGTTCGGCCTTGCGGCGGCTGCAGGAGGACCTGAGATCGGATCATCCGTTGCCTCTTCGCCAGATATTAAACGCCGGTTCCCAGGCATTCATGCACAACGACGACGCGGCACACTATTACGCGTACTCGTGGGGACTGGTCTACTGTCTGGCCTTTGAAAGTCGTCTGCTGGATAGTCCGGCGCTGGAGAAATTGGTGGCCAAGAACCAACGGGATGTCGATCCGGCCGAGCGTTTCGAGCAGCTGGTGGGAATTCCGCTGGACGAGTTCGAGTTGCAGTGGCGGTCCTACATTTTGGCGTTGAAGTAGGTCGGTTCGGGGATGTTGCCCTTCTGGCTGGTGACCTTGCTTGGCTGCCCTATGTTCTTGCGGACGTGGCTGATGACGGACTTTTCCGCTGCCAGCCTGCGACAGTTGCGAAGGTACGGTGGCGACGAACGCCCCCCGGTTTGACCGTGATAAAAGCAGGAATTCGCGGCGAAACGCCCTTGTCATATCGTGGCCGAATGCCAACAATTCTGGTCGAGTTTGTTGATGTCTGCATGGAGAATGATCGTTCCGGGAAACCGAATGCTCGGAAATCCAGGTTTCCGCTGGTTGCCTTCCGCTTATTGGCTATGCAGCCGTCAATAAGATGACAACAACGACGCCCGACCGAGATTGGCCCGGTTGTGGGGTGGTGATTTAGGATCGACCGATAAATTACTTGCCGATTCACCGGGCCGTGCTTCGCGACGGCCCTCGCGTTTAGCCTTGAAAAACGACAAGCTATTTTTTTCGGGCCGTCCTTAGCATCGAGGAGATATCGGTGGCTTCTAAACGAATTCTAATTGTGGGCGGTGTGGCCGGGGGGGCGTCTTGCGCGGCCCGACTGCGCCGAATGGACGAACAGGCCGAGATTTACATCTTTGAACGCGGCCCCGACGTCTCGTTCGCCAACTGCGGCTTGCCTTATTACGTTGGCGGCGTCATTGCGAAACGCCAAAGTCTGTTGGTCGCTACGCCGGAACGATTCCGCGATTTGTTCAAGATCGAGGTTCGGACCCGATGCGAAGTGCAGCGAATCAATCGCGAGCGGAAAACGATTGACGTGCGGCAGGTGATTACCGGCAAGAGCACCGAATATCCGTACGACACCTTGGTACTTTCGCCTGGGGCGGCACCGATTCGTCCGTCGCTGCCGGGCATCGGGGCCCCGGGCATCTTCACGTTGCGCAATCTGGAAGACGTCGACAAGATCGCGGCCTGGATTTCGCATCGCGACGCCAGGCGCGCCGTGGTGATCGGCGGAGGGTTCATCGGATTGGAAATGGTCGAGAATCTGGCTCATCGCGAGATGGAAGTCACTCTGCTTGAGCGACTGGATCAGGTTATGCCCCAAGTCGATCCGGAGATCGCGTCGGCGGTTCATGACGAATTGCGTCAACAAGAGGTGACTCTTCACTTATCGGCTGCGGTGACGCGTTTCGATCTGAATGCCGACGAAACGATCAACGTTGTCGACGAACATGGTCGAATGCATCTGGCCGACGTGGTGATCTTGGCCATGGGGGTGCGCCCCGACGTGACGTTGGCCGAGCAGGCCGGTTTGGAGATTGGCCCCACCGGCGGGATTCGTGTCGACGAGCAGATGCGCACGTCAGATCCCGACATTTTCGCCGTGGGCGACGCCGTCGAGGTGCGCGACTGTGTCACCGGCCGACCGACCCTCGTTTCCCTGGCCGGGCCGGCCAATCGCCAAGGACGTATCGTGGCCGACGTTATCTGCGGACGCGACGCACGTTTCCGCGGTGCCCAGGGTACGGGCGTGGTTGGCGTATTCGGTTTGACGCTGGCAATGACCGGCGCCAACGAGCGCACGCTCAACCAGGCCGGGATACCGTATGCCAAGGCCTATACCCACTCGCTGAACCACGCCGACTATTACCCGGGCAGTGAGCAGATTGCCCTGAAACTGTTCTATTCGACCGACGACGGCCGGGTGTTGGGAGCTCAGGCCGTGGGACGTGCTGGCGTGGAGAAACGGATCGACGTGATCGCGATGGCCATCCAAATGGGTGCCACCGTGTACGACCTGGAAGAGGCCGAGCTGTGTTACGCGCCTCAATACGGCAGCGCGAAAGATCCGGTGAACATCGCCGGCTTTGTAGCGGCCAACACGTTGCGCGGCGACGTCTCGACGGTTTACTGGTCGGATTGGCAACAGATGCGCGTCAACGGCGACGGCCAGCCGCTGCCGTTGGTGATCGATGTGCGACCGCCGGCCATGGTGGCCGAAGGGGCCGTGCCCGATACGATTAAGATCCCCCTGGGTGAACTTCGCAAGCGCCTGGACGAGATCCCCCGCGACCGCGAAATCTGGGTGCATTGCGGCATCGGACAGTCGTCGTACTTCGCCAGCCGTTTGCTGAAGCAACACGGTTTCAATGTGCGGAACCTCAGCGGCGGCATTGCATCGTACAAGATGGAACCGAAGTCATAGGGCGGCAGGGCCGCCAGCCAGACGGTGCTACCGCACCCAGTCGAGAACCCGCTCGCGCTGGTCTTTGTCAAAAAGTCAACGATCTTTGGCGTTAGTAGTCTAGCGTGGGGGGCAGTCACGAAGGATTATCCCCGCGAGGGGAATCGCCTGGCGTGGAATCTGGCTATGCGCCGCAATCCATTGCTGTTGCACGGGTTAGCGTTTTTGGGACTGCACTTCCCCTCTGCTCGCCGATTTGCCATACTGTGCGGCTAAAATCAGGGGTGTCTTTTCTCGATGAAGCGACCGACGGGAGCGGGTTCCTGGTTCGGGTGCTGTTGCATCAAGTCATACAGTACGGCTAAGACATTCGCTCAAAAACGAACTTTTACAGGTCTGTAATGCTGGGGCCAGTTCGTTGGCACGGATTCCGCCGAAGCCGCGAAGAACCCATCGGGTAGCTCAAGGGCACCGCCTTTCATTTGAGAAGGACTCTTCATGCCGTCGCAGAAACCGCCGACGATTTTCTTTTCCGTGGGCGAGCCCAGTGGCGATTTGCACGGGGCCAATCTGATCCGCCAACTACAGCAACGGTGTCCCCACGTGCGCGCGGTAGGCTACGGTGGCCCCCTGATGGCGAACGTCGGATGCCAGCTCCACGCCGACCTGACGGCCCTGGCCGTGATGTGGTTTGGCCGGGTGCTACTGAATCTGCATAAGTTCTGGGCGTTGGCCTCTCGGGCCGACCGTTTCTTCCGCCACCATAAGCCCGACGCCGTGGTGCTGATCGACTACCCCGGCTTCAACTGGTGGATTGCCCGACGGGCGAAAGCCCATGGCATTCCGGTCTTCTATTACACACCGCCGCAAATCTGGAGTTGGGCGCAGTGGCGCGTCGGTAAGATGCGCCGCTTCGTAGACCATGTGCTCTGCAGCCTGCCGTTTGAAGAGGAGTGGTTTCGCCAGCGCGGCTGTAACGCCACGTTTGTCGGCCATCCCTTCTTCGACGAAGTGCGCCGGCAGCAGTACGATCAAAAGTTTTTGGCCGAGTATCGTCGCGAGTCGGGGCCGTTGGTCACGATTCTGCCCGGCTCGCGCACTCAGGAGATGATCAGCAACCTGAAATGGTTTCTCAAGGCGGTGCGCCACATCCGCCAGGTTGTGCCGGACGCCCGATTCGCGCTGGCTGCCTTCAAGCCGAAGCAGGCCGAAATGGCCCGGCGCGAAGTGGCCGCTTCGGGGCTTCCGATTGCCGTGTACAGCGGGAAGACTCCCGAGTTGATTCATTTGGCCGATTGTTGCATCGCCGTTTCGGGGTCGGTGTCGTTGGAGTTGCTCTACCAGGCCAAGCCCACGGTGATTCTTTACTGGATTCCTCGCTATGCCTACATCGTGCAGAGTTTCTTCCGCAAGGTGAAGTACATCACGCTGGTTAATCTGCTCAACACCGACGAACTGTATCCCAAGGACCTTGCGCCCTACGATCCCAACCAGTCCGACGCCGACAAGGTGTTGTTTCCCGAGTATCTCACCTACGAAGACAAGTCGCAGCAGGTTGCCGACCACGCGATCGAGTGGCTGACCGACCGCGCGAAGCGTTCGGCTCGGGTGGCCGAGTTGACCGAGTTGAAAACCAAGATCGGCCATGGCGGCGCGTCGGCTCGGGCGGCGGATTACATTCTCGACGTGCTGGCTCAACGTCCGCAGCCGATTGCCCGACCACATTTCCTGGCTCCCGTGCCCGCGCGACAGTGTTCGACCTCGGTTGGCGAACGAACGGCGTAGAGGCGGCCAAAAACGGACTTCTCCCCGCTTATGCCGTCGGGCAACAAAGTGGACAGGAACGTCGGTCATTTGGCATTGGTCATTCCGACCTCCGATTTCTGACTTGCGGCGGTCCTGAATACTCCGCCTGCTTCTGGTACAATGCCAGGATGACGAAGCATTTCAGCAAACTGCTTGGCCGAGGTTCTTCGTCGGTCTTTGATGTGCAGCCGAGACCAGAGTCACTACGGGAGCCCTATACGTGTTACTAGGCCAAGACCCTCCGCGAACCCAAGCCGACCTTTACTTCCGCCTGGCGGGCATTCCCGTACGCGTGCATCCGTTTTTCTGGCTGATTGCCTTGGTGTTGGGGGCACGCAGTGAGAACGCTCGCGATTTAGTGGGCTGGATCGTGGCCCTGTTCGTTTCGATCCTGATCCACGAATTGGGCCACGCCCTGATGATGCGGTTGTTCGGATTTCAACCCAGCATCACGCTCTACAGCCTCGGCGGTTTTGCCTCCTACGGCGACACGTACGGCGGGCGGCGCATCAGCACGAGCCGGCAAATCCTTATTTCCCTGGCTGGGCCCGGGGCTGGATTTCTGTTGGCCGCTGCGATCATCGCTGCCCTGGTGCTCACGGGCCACCAAGTTGTTTTCTTGCCCTGGGGAATTGAACCTCCTTGGGTGACACTTGCCGAGGAAGTGGGATCACCCGATTTTACGCATTTTGTCCTCCAGATGTTGTTTATCAACATCGTGTGGGGCATGGTCAACCTGATGCCGGTTTACCCACTCGACGGTGGCCACATCTCGCGCGAAATTTTCCTGGCCGTCAATTCCCGCGACGGTATCCGCCAGTCGCTGATCCTTTCGATGATCACGGCCATTGCTTTGGGCGCCTATGGGCTGCTGCAATGGCGAAGCTTCTTCATGGCCTTCTTGTTCGGCTATCTGGCCTACGAAAGCTACACGATCTTGCAGCGGTATACGAATCAGCGGGGATGGTAGGGAGGCGGGATTGGGGATTTATGATTTGGGATTTCGGATTTGGTGCTATCTTGGTCATTTCACACTCCGACCGCCGACTTTTCCCGAGATTGCTATGCTGAAGCATAGCCTACAGCGGCCACCCGCGCAAAAACATGCCCACGGCGAGCGTGGGCATGGCACCCGTTTCAGGTTACTCTGTACTTCAACTCAAAATCGATAACGACGGCATGCTTGGCTGCTCGCGGTGGCGGGTGGCCAGGTCCTTGACCAGGTTGAGGCAGATCGCTTCGAGATACGGCCGAGCGGCTTCGTTGTCGAAGGCCCCGGCTACCCGGCCTTCGTCGCCCAAGACGCGCAGGGCCGTGTTCAGGGGAATTTCACCCAGTAGCGGCACGCTCAGTTCCTGGGCCTTCTTCTTCGCGCCGTCGGTGCCGAAGATGTCGTGGCGGCTATTGCACTCGGGACAGAGGAAGAAGCTCATGTTCTCGACCATTCCCAGCACGTCGATATTCACTTTGCGGAACATGGCCACGGCCTTCACCGCATCCAACAGGGCCACGTCTTGCGGTGTGCAGACGACCACAGCGCCGGTCAGCGGAATTAACTGCGAGAGCGACAAAGGGATGTCGCCCGTGCCGGGCGGCATGTCGATGATCAAGTAGTCGACATCGACCCAATCGGTATCGCGAAGGAATTGCGTCAACGCGGTGTGTAACATGGGACCACGCCAAATCACTGGATCTTTGCTCTGTACGAGCAGTCCCATCGAAATGATCTTTACGCCGCCGACCTCGATCGGCTGAATGCGTTCGTTGACCATCGTGGGGCGGTCCTTGGCGCCGACGAGGTGGGGGATGCTGGGGCCATAGATGTCGGCATCGAGAATGCCCACCTTGCAGCCGGCGCGACTTAGGCCGTAGGCCAGATAGGCCGCCACCGAGCTTTTTCCTACACCTCCTTTGCCCGATCCGACGGCGATGATACTCTTGGCCGGTACTCCCAGTTCGCCCTGACGTTCGGCGGGACGTTCCTTTGCAACAATCTCGACGGAGACTTCGGCGCCGGCGAATTTCTCTTGCAGCAGTTGGATAATCTCCGTGCGGGCGTCGTCCCAAAGCGGTGCCGACCAAGTGGTCAGGCCGACAGTGACCGACACCCGGTTGCCGTCGATCTGCACCTTTTGTACTTGCTGGAGTTTTTCAATACTGCGGCCCGTCTCCGGGTCTTTGAAGTTGGCTAGCGTCTGACGAACTTCTGTTTCTTGAATCGGGTTGTCGGCCATAAGTGGTTCTTCCTTTTGTCAGTTGTGGGGCAGGGCCTTCCCGTCGCGTGATTGGTTCTATTGCGTTACCACAATTGGATTGAGTCGTTGTCGGATTGATGGGTGCCACGGGCAGCTTGTCAGCCAGTGCTGAACACGGGCATGCAAGCTGCCCGCGGCACCCAACCCACTATCTTAGACTTGACGGAGTATTATTGACGTTTGCATTGAAAATGATCCGCTTCGGAAAGCCGAACGTCTGGAAACCCAGGCTCCCGTTGGTCGCCTTCCGCTCATTAGCTATGCAAGTGTCAATAGGTTGTTGTAGTCGGTCGCCATGGCAAACGATCCCAGATGGCTTCCACCACGTTTTTCTTGCCGTGCGGAGCTTGTGCCAAATGGCGACGAGCGATGTCCGCCACCACTGGCATTTCCCGCGGCGAGCAGGTGAAGTGTATCGCTCCCGCTTCGTATGCCAACCACCGCCAGGACGCCGATCGATCGTGTTCTGTTGATCGGGCGCCATCGGCCAACCGGCGATCGGTCACTACCACGGCCCTCGCCAAGGGGTAGTCTCGGTTCAGTCGTTGGAGGCGCGTCAGCAGGTTGGCCAAGTTCGCGGGCGTTAGCTCGACGACGACCAAACTGGCGGGCGCCCCGGCGAGGACTTCCCAACACTCGGGAAGGCTGCGGGTTTCATGGATGCGATTTGCCCGACTCACCGAAACACTGCGCAGCGCAGCCGCCCAGCGACCCGTGCGCTCGCAGACGATGACCCGAGCGGGACCCGCTCCCTGGGGCAACAGAACCGTCCGAGCATCGGAAGGCTTACATCTTTTCATCGTAGAGGTCCGAGGGGAGATTGGCAAGGTGGCAGTCCTACGGAGTTCCCCGGTCGATCATCCAGCGTCGCCAAGCCCAGGGGCCGCGTCCCCTGGGACGGGGGAAACAAAGCAATCCGTTTCGCAATCGATCAGTCACTACGTCGAAATGTCATCCTCTTCGGCCAGCCCCAGTTGTACTAGTCGTCGGTAAAGTCGCGGACGAGTCAGGCCCAGTAGCCGCGCGGCTTTGGCTTTGTTGCCCTTGGCTCGTGCAAGCGCCCGCTGGATCAACTCACGCTCAATCTGGGCGAGGAAGTCGTTGAGCACGATCGACTGCTCGGGGCGCCGAGGCCGCAGCGCGTTTTTGCTTGCGACGTGGATTTTCTCGGGCAGATCGTCGGGACCGATCTCCACGCCGTCGGCCTGTTGTCGCGCTTCGGCCACGACTTGAGCCAACTCGTCGGCGTTGCCCGGCCAGTGGTACTGGTCTAGCAGGTCCAAGGCCTCTGGTGTGAACCCGGCAAACTGCCGCGGGCTGTTGGTGTTGGCGTTTTCGAGAAACATCTGCGCCAGCAGCGGGATGTCTTCACGGCGCTCGGCCAGCGGCGGCAGGGTGATGAGGACCGTCGTGAGCGTGGCAGCCAGGTCGGCCCGGTATTTTCCCTGGTCTACGAGTTCCTCCAGCGGCTGTTGCGCCGTGGCGATGATTCGCAAAGGAAAACGGTTCTCAAACATGTGGTCCAATTCGGCTTGCACGTCGAGGGGAAGACGATCGGCGTCGTTCAACAACAGGCTGCTGTGTTGCGCGTCGTCGCCGAGGTTTTCGCCACCGGCCAAGGCGGAGATCGTCGAACGGATGAGATCGGGATCCAGCACCGAGCAGGCCAACGGAATCAACGCTCCCATCGCGTGCGTGGCCGAGGCGTGGTGGATGGCTGAAGCCAAGTGTTGACGCCCACTGCCCGAAGGTCCGACCAACAGCACGCTGGCCCGGCTGGCTGCCGCCATTTTGGCCTGACGCCGAGCGCGACGCATGGCCGGACTGCGGCCGACCAGACGATCGACACAGTAGTGCCAGGCCGCTTCGTCGCGCAATCGTTGTAGTTGTTCGTGAAGTATCACAGCCGTGGCATCTTCGGCCGGTGCCGGGGCTGGGGGCCGAGGGCTAGGTTGGTCCGTATTGCTCACAATGGCCACGACGGCAAACGGCCTTTCATCGGGAGTTCCGAGTGGTAGAAAGGTGGCCTGGCGATAGTGTCGCGTTTGGTTGCAGACGCGGGAGACCGCGTTTACGGCAGCGTGGCCTTCCAGCACAGTTGGTGGTGGGCATATCCCTTCCAGGGTGGTCCCGGCATGGGATGGATCGCTGCTGCTTTGGTATCGGCATTGTGAGCCGAGCAAAGAGGAAGCTTCCTGGCCGAGCCACTCGCAGCACGCCCGATTACAGAACACCAGAGTGAATTCATCGTCGAGCACGTACACAGGCTGGGGGACCGCATTAAGAAGTTTGACGAATTCAGTTGCCCGGATGCGTGACGTGGTCATGTCGATTAAATCGCTCAGATGGCAAGGGGGCTGATATTTTCGGAGATTGTGTGGGAAGAACGTCGAACGGGTGACAACTAGTTGTCACCGCTGATACCTATAATAAAAACAGTCACGGGGGTTAAGTCTGCCGCCACCTCGGAAACGGGGCAGACCGGGGTGGCGGCTTACCCTCGTTTCTATCTTTAGCAATGGTTCACCGCAACGGTTTGCAGGAATCAGCCGCTCAATAGGAAGATGGCCGTTCTCGATTGGCCGTCGGCGTGGTCCTGGGCAGACCTTGCTCGGCCGTCTCGGTTGCGGGCGCCATCGGAGCGATGCGGGAAGCCGCTTCGGCGTTACTCCAGATAGGGCCCGGGGCCAAACCGATCAACACGATCGACACTCCGCAGGCAACCGCCGTCGTCCACGCTCCGGCTCCCCCCTCAGCCCGCGGCGTAGCAAGTGGTGTGCGGAAGTACATTACGGCGACGATCCGCAAATAGTAGGCCGCGGCAATCGCCGCATTGAGCACGCCGATTACCGCCAGGGTAATGAACCAGGGTCGCAACGAGCCGGGCAGGTCGACGGTCGTGTCGACACTCAACGCGCTGGCAAAAACCCCCAGCTTTCCCCAGAATCCGGCCAACGGAGGAATTCCGGCCAGGCTGAACATGAATATTGCGATCAGCCCGGCCGCAAAGGGGCGAGTACGTCCCAGACCGGCCAATTCGTCGACACCCTCCAACGATTGCGAGTCACTGCCCAGGTAGTCGAGCACGGCAAAGGTTCCTACGGTGGCCAACACGTAGACGCCCAGATAGAAGAGCAGGGCGGCCACGCCGTTGAAGTCGCCTACAGAATTACCCGCGGCCAATGCCACGGTCAACGCGATGAGCATATAACCGGCATGAGCGATCGACGAGTAGGCCAACAGACGCCGCAAATGGTTCTGCCAAAGGGCCACCACGTTGCCGAACGTCATCGTTAAGACCGACATCACCAAGGCGATGTGCCAGGCGTAGGTTTCCACGCTTGGCATGGCGACAACCACCACTCGCAACAAGGCCAACATTCCGGCTACCTTCGGCACAACGGAAAGCAATGCGGCATTGGCGTGCGTGGTGCCTTGGTAGACGTCGGGAGCATAGAAATGGAATGGCACGGCGGCAATTTTGAACCCCAAGCCGGCGAAAACGAGCACCAGGGCAATGCTGGCCCATATACCACCGGCCGGCGCCAAGGCTTCGTCGGCCAGTGTGGTACGAATAGTCGCCAGGCTCGTCGAGCCCGTCGATCCGTAGAGGAAGGCGAAGCCGTAGAGCAACATGGCCGAGGCGAGGATGCTTAGGTAGAAATACTTGGCCGCCGATTCCTTCGAGGCCACGTCGCTGGTCGAAGCCCCGGGGCACCGTCCGAGATACAGCAGGATGTACGTGGGAATGGAGATCAACTCCAGGGCGACGAACAGCAGGACCAACTCGTTGGCCACCGCCGTAAGCATCAGTCCGGCGAAGACCAACAGCAAGGAGCCCATGTATTCGGCGTTTCCCGACTCCGAGTTTCCCGATTCCACGGTGCTCCGTGCTGAGGCGTTGGAGTCTGAAGCATCGGAATCCGAAACGCCGTGACTCGAAACACTGGACGTAGAAAACGGTCGGGAAGCGAGCAGCACGAACAGCGCGGTGAAGCCCAACGTCATCCAGCGAGCAAAGTAGGCCAGGCTGTCGTCGACCACGGAACCAGCCGCGGGAATCCGTTCCGGTTGCATTACTAAGGCGACGGCCGCGGCCAGCACGGCCAGAATGGCGACCGGACTGAACTGCTGTCGGGCCTCGAAAAACGCACCGCCTAAGTAGATCGCCACCGCAGCAGCGATCAAAATAATCTCGGGCGTCAGGAATTGGACGGTGGCGGTGGTCACGGGATAAGTTTTCAGTTTTCAGTTTTCAGTTGTTGGGAATCACGCCCGAGGCTTGGCCGCTTCAGCGGCCATGAATCCACTGTCCCCAGTTCCGTCTCGCTTGCTTCGCGGTCCAATTCCTCGCCGGACGTTCCCCCTTCGTCGGCAGCACGCATCGCCGCAACGGTAAGCTGGTCCAGCGTAGGCGTCATGCGGCTGAGGAAGAACTCGGGCTGCAAGCCGATCCAGAAGACAAAAACCGCCAGCGGGGCCAAGGCCATCACTTCGCGGAGGTCCAAATCGCGTACCGGCGGGGCGCCGTCGGAGCGTGCCGGAGTGCGTACCGGGCCGAAGAAAACGCGCTGTACCAAGTAGAGCATGTACCACGCCCCCAGCACCACTCCGAAGACGGCCAACACGGAGATTACGCGATATTGTATTGCCCAGGCATCGGCCGTCTGGAGCCACGCCCGCTGAAACATCCCGAGGAGGATCAAAAATTCGCCGGCAAAACCGTTGAGCCCCGGCAGCCCGATGCTGGAAAACGTCATCAGCAGCATGAAGAATGCCAAAAGTGGTGTCTGCCGTGCGAGGCCGCCGAGCTCAGCGATTTTTCGTGTGTGGTAACGTTCATAGAGCATGCCGACGATGGCGAACAGCCCACCGGTCGACAGCCCATGGTTGATCATCTGCAACACGCCACCTTCGGTGCCCAGGCGGTTTAAGGCAAAGATACCCAACATGCAGAAGCCCATGTGGCTGACACTGCTGTAAGCGATCAGGCGTTTGATGTCGGTTTGGGCCAACGCTACCAGGGCCCCGTAGATAATGCCGGCCACCGAAAGCCAAAGCAGATAGGGCATCAGCATGGCCGTGGCGTCCGGCAACAATGGGATACACAACCGCAAAAATCCGTAGGTGCCGATTTTCAATAGCACGCCAGCCAGGATCACGCTGCCCGCGGTGGGGGCCTGCACATGGGCAAGCGGCAACCAGGTGTGCAATGGGAACAGGGGAACCTTGATGGCGAACCCGGCGAACAAGACCAAGAAAATCGCCAACTGCACGCCCGGCGGCAACGGCCAGGCCACGGTTCGGGCGGTCAGCTCGGGGATCGAAAAGGTCATCCGCCCGATCGGGCCGTTGTAGTAGTCCCAAAGCACAATGGCCAACAGGCCCAGGAATGTTAGCACACTGCCGGCCAGCGTGAAGAGGAAGAATTTCATCGCTGCCCAACGACGTTCTTCGCTTCCCCAAATACCGATCAGGAAAAACAACGGAATGAGCGTGAATTCGAAAAAGACGTAGAACAGGATGATATCGCGAGCGACGAACACGCCCAACATGCCGGTTTCTAGTAACAACAGCATCCGATAGTAAAGCGTGGCTTGTTCCTCGATGGCTTCCCAACTGACCAGCACGGCGGTGACCATCAGCAGTGCACTTAGCGCGAAAAGCCAGAGGCTCAAGCCGTCGAGCGCGATGTGCAGGCGGATGTCGAACGAAGCCTCGGGCCCGCCGAACCACGAGCGTTCGAGCGAGGCGTATTCGTCGACCGTGCCCGGGTAGCGAGCGACGAGAAGCACCGTCAGCGCGAGTACCACCAAGGTGACACCCAGCGCATACTGCCGAACTGCGCGACGGTCGCCCATTAGGACCAACGCCGCGGTGGCCGGCAGCAAGACGGTGATTAGTAGTACGCTACCCATGCTACAACATCAAACTCCCGAACAACACCAACAGCCCTAGGACCATCGCCAGGGCGTAGAACGGAACCAGCCCGTTTTGTAGTGGTCGCAGCAAGTGGCCGATCAGCTTGGGTGCGCGGCCGACGCCGTCGACCAGCCCATCGATCGCCACTTGGTCTATCCGGTAACTCAACCACGCCAGTCCTCGCAACGGTGCGACGACCAACGCGGCGTAGATTTCATCGAAGAAGAACTTGCTGTGCGAAAGGGTATACAGCCGCAAGCTCTCCATCATCGCGGTCAGGCGATTTACCAGCCGTGGGCCGCTGCTGAAGTAGAGCACGACGGCCAGCACAACACCGCTTAACGCCACGGCCGTGCCCAGGGTTGCCACGTTCCAGTGGAATTCAAACTCCTTGGTCAACTCGCCGGGTTCCATTTTGCCGTGCAGGAAGGCCAACGACGGGGTTTGCTCTAGGAAGTTGGCAAACCCATGGGTAAGCTCGAAATAGGCACCCACCACCGTAGCACAAAAGGCCAGGATCACCAGCGGCACAGTCATCACCCGGGGCGATTCATGCGCATGATGTCCAGCTTCGGCAGGCACGCGCTCTTCGCCATGGAAGGTAAGGAAGTAGGCACGAAACGTGTAAAACGCCGTAAGAAACGCCGTGAACAGGGCCCCGTAGTAGAGCACCTGGTAAAGCGCTGGGTTGGTGCCGTAATGCAGCTGCTGGTCGACGGCCACAAGGATTACGTCCTTGCTCCAGAAACCGGCGAAGGGAATGATGCCGGCCAGTGCCAGACAGCCGATCAGGAACGTGGCGTGGGTAATCGGCATCAACCGCCGCAGACCGCCGAATTGGCGCACGTCGATCACTCCACCCATGGCATGCATCACGCTGCCCGCACCCAGGAAAAGCAGGGCCTTGAAAAACGCATGGGTGAAGAGATGAAAAATGCCGGCCACCACGCCCAACGACGATTCGGCGCCGTCGGCCCGGGCGGCGGCTACGTCGGCGAATGCTGCCGCAGCTCCCAAGCCCAAGAACATGTAGCCGAGTTGGCTAATGGTGGAGTAGGCCAGGATACGTTTCAAGTCGGTTTGTGTCAGCGCGATCAGTGCCGCCAGTAGGGCAGTGAAGCCGCCGACGACGGCCACCGTTTGCTGTGCCTCGGGCGAAGCCATATACAGCGGCGTACATCGCGCAATCATGTACACGCCGGCCGTGACCATCGTGGCCGCGTGGATCAACGCGCTGACCGGCGTGGGGCCTTCCATGGCGTCGGGCAACCAGACGTGCAACGGAAACTGGGCGCTCTTGCCGCAGGCTCCCAGCAGCAACAACAGACAGATGGCCATCCCCAGTCCACCGCCGACGTAAAGCGACGGGTTGGCCAACATCGTTTGCCCAAGGATGCCCGGCTGCAAAGTAACGCCGTCGGCGGCCAGCGTATCGTGGTAGTTGAGCGTTCCGTAAGTGGTCCACAGCAAAAACAACCCCAGGGCGAAACCGAAGTCGCCCACCCGATTGACCAAAAACGCCTTGAACCCGGCCGCCGCGGCCGAGGGTTTTTCGTACCAGAAACCGATCAGCAAGTAGCTGCACAGGCCCACCGCTTCCCAGAAGACGTAGAGCAACACGAAGTTGCTGACCGACACCAACATCGTCATCGAAAAGACGAACAGTGCGATGTAGGTAAAGAAACGCCAATAGCCCGGGTCGTCGTGCATGTAGCCGATCGAGTAGACGGCGATCACGGTCGAAATGAACGTAACCATGGCCAGCATGATGGCCGTCAACGGGTCGGCTCGCAGAGAAATGTCGACCGAGAAGTCGCGCGCCGCCGAAGCGACCGGCGTGGTTTCGCTGCTTGTATCGTCTGATGCCGTGTTGTTTGGATAGGCGTCTTCGACCAACACCCAGGTCCAAAGCGTTACCGTCTTTTCGTGACCGATTTGTGAAGATGCTTTCGATGGTGATTTTTTGCCGTGGTCTTGCCGTTGTATGTCGTCTTGCACCTGAAAGACCAGCATCACACTGAGCACGCACGACGCGCCGATGGCCAGGACCGACGGCCAATGGCTCCGCTGGCGCAACGCCCAAGCCCCCAAGACGGCCGTAAACACGGTGGCCAGCAAAGGCAACGCCGGAATCAGAATCAGCAGCGTTTTGACAGAGGGCATTGGGGGGGGTAGTAGTTCGTGGTCAGTGATTAGTGGTTAGTGATTAGTTGTGAGATTTCTCTCGCATCGAGGCGTGATCGCTTCAGCGACCGTGCAATCCGCATTGATTCATACACTGAGTCAAATCTTCGGACGATAGTCAATCTCTTCCGTGTCGATCTCTGGTTGAACCCCTGCTCGGGCCAATGTAGGCCATTCGACTGTGGGCTCAGGCAATTCCTCAATCGGTTCGTCTTCGCGAAATTCGGGCTGGTTTTCCTCTCGCAGCGATTGCCACAGAACGATATCCAACTGTCCCCGCCGCATCCACAACGCGAGAATCAGTGCCAACGCAATGGCCGCTTCGCAAGCAGCGATCGCAACGATGAAAATCACGAGAACCTGACCGCCGAAGTCGTTGTGAAATCGGCTGAAGGCCACCAGGCTTAACGACACGCCCTGCAACATCATCTCGGCCGCCAGGAACATGACGATCATGTTTCGCCGACTGAGAAACCCGATCAGCCCGATGCCAAAAAGCATCGCACCGACGATCAGGTAATTGTTTAACAGGACGAGTTCCGACATCTTCGATTTGTGATTGAGGATTTGGGATTTATGATTTGCATAGTTCAGGCCGCTTGTAGCTTCACCGTATTCGCTCTCCGCTTTCAGCTTTCCGTTTTGCCTCGGGCTTGCCCGACGATTACGGCTGCTCCGACCAGGGCGGCCAGCAGCAGTGTGCCGACCACTTCCACGGCTACCAGGTGTCGGCCGAAGAGTTCCTTGCCGAGGTGGGCTACGTGGTCGTCGGCCAGAATGTTGGCTTTTAGTGCTTCGGTGGTGATTGGGGTGTTGTCCGTGGTGCCGATTTCATTGGTGCTGTCGTCCGCCGAAGAAGCTTCGGCCGTCTGTTGGGCTGTGGCGGTCGTTACCCCGGCGATGGTCAACGTGAGGATGCCCACCAGCACGGCGCCCGCGGAGGCGGCTAGCAGGGCTTCCCAGCTTGTGTGGTCGTAGGCTGCCCGACCTGCGGGCTGGGCCAGCATGAGCACAAAGAGAAACGTCACGAGAATCGCACCGGCGTAGACGACAATTGTCGCCACGGCCAGGAACTGTGCTCCGTCGAAGAGGAATAATCCGGCGGTGCCCAGCAGCGTCAGCCCGAACCAGATAGCGCAGTACACCGGATCGCGGAACGTCACGGCCCCGATAGCCGAGACGACGGTTACGCCGGCCAGGATGAGAAACACGCTGTCGGCCACCCAATTGCCCAACGTGGGAAACTGCGAGAGACCACAACCGAGCGACACGGCCATCAGCAGTACGCCCGTCATCCGCCCGCGCGCAGCTGCCCGCGGAAGCAGCAGGTACATGCCTGCGGCCCCGAAGAGCGTGGCCAATGCGAGCAAAATCCGTTGTGGGTCCATCGTTGCGCGTTTCTCGGTTTGCAGCCGGCGGTTTACGAATCCGCTTTTTGCGACTCTTCTTCGTCTAGTTCCTCGGGCGGCCGTTTTTTTAGGCGTTCCGTGGCAGAGGGTTCGGCGTCTTTTGTTGCGTCGTAAACGCTTAACAGTTTTGCCTTGTCGAAAACCATCTCTTCGCGACTTTTGCCCGACAGATCGTAAAGGCTCGTCAATTCGATCGCGTCGACCGGGCAGGCCTCTTCGCACATGCCGCAGAATATACAGCGAAGTTCGTCGATGTTGAAGGTCTGGGGGTATTTCTCTCGGTCGGGCCAGGGACTTTCGGCCGCTACGATGTCGATGCAATGTGCAGGGCAGGCCGTGGCACACAGAAAACAAGCCACGCACTTCACCCGACCTTTTTCGTCGCGATTGAGCCGATGAACGCCCCGATAGCGTAGCGGTTCGGCGATCTCGTGGCGAACCTCGGGCGATTGGACCGTCTTCTTCTTACTCAATAAGTGGCGCACGGTGGTGGTCAGCCCTTCGACAAACAACGGCACATAGCTCTTGCCCGCCAAACTGAGCTCGGGCGTTTCAACCCAATGGATGGCTTTGTCGTCGGGTTTCATGGTGATGTACTTTCTCCCGGCAAATCGCCACGGCCGCGGGGGGCGTTGTCGCTTGCCTCGGGCACGGCTAGGCCAACAACCAACCAGCTTGCCAGCAGCATCGACCAACCAAGACCGGCGGCGAGAAGTAAGTCAGAGGCTCCCATCGCCGCAGCCAGCCGAGGGCCGAATTCCAACCAGGTGGCCACGACCACCACGTTGACCAACCCCAGCGGGATCATTATTTTCCAGGCCAGCGTCATCAATTGGTCGAAACGAAAACGCGGCCAACTCCATCGGGCCAACATGAAAAACAGGATTACGGCGAACACTTTGCCCAACAATACCACGATTCGCAGCAGGGCCACCGGCCAGGTTACCACGTCACCGCCCGGGCCGTGGACACCGTCGGTGAGTGCCCAGAGATGCCAGCCGCCGAGGAACAGAATCACGATCAAAAACGCGGCTGCGATCATGTGCAGAAACTCGGAGACCAGGTACATCATCAATTTGATGCCCGAGTATTCCGTGTGGTAGCCGCCGATCAACTCCTGCTCGGCTTCGGCCAAGTCGAACGGTAATCGGCCCGCTTCGGCGGTGGCCGCTACGCAGAAGACGAGAAACCCCAGCGGTTGCACGAAACAGTTCCACCAGCCATTTTGGGCCTGTTCGACGACGATCGCATCGAGCCGCAACGAGCCGGTGGCCAGCACCACGCCCAAAATGCCCAATCCCAGCGGCAGCTCATAGGAAATCAATTGGGCGCTGCTCCGCATCGCACCGAGAAAACTGTACTTGTTGTTACTAGCCCAACCGCCCAGCACTACACCGTAAACGGCCACGCTGCCCACGGCGAAAACGTAGATCATGCCCACATCGAGCCACGGCGTGCCAACTAGTTGGATTGGTTCAGTTACGCCCCAACTTTCGGGAAACAGTCCGTCGGGCAACACGCTGCCGAAGGGAATCACAGCGAACACGGCCAGGGCCGCGGTGAACATGGCCATCGGCGCGAGGACATAGAGAAACTTGTCGACATGGCCGGGGGTGAACTCCTCTTTGAAGATGAATTTAACCCCGTCGGCGATGGGTTGCCCAAGGCCGAACAACCGGATTTTGGTCAACGGGATGCCTACGCGGTTCGGCCCCAACCGGTCCTGAATCCAGGCGGCCATCCATCGCTCGACCAGCACCAGATAGGCGGCGGCCGTCATCAGGCCACCGATCAACAGGGCGATCTTTATTAAGGCTTCAACCGTGACAACAAGCATTGGATTTATGATTTGAGATTTGGGATTTCTGATTTTCCGGCCGCTTGCGGCTTCGTCGCGTCATCGTGATTGTGCTACGCTTCTTGTTGCATCTCTCCCGAGGTCTCGGCCAGCAGGTTCACTTTCAGATCTACGCCCGCCTCCGGCACTTCGTCGGTCGCAACGTGGAAATAGGCGATCTCGTGGGCCACCTCATCGAGCACCCGGCGGGCGTTGTACAGGCCCTCGCGTTCGAGCAACTGGGAGAGAAGCGACCCTTCCGGTTGCACGCCGGCCGGAGGACGCACGGTCCATTGGGCCGTTTGCAGGCGGTCGGCCCGATTTACGTACGACCCGTCGCGCTCGGCAAACGTCGCGGCCGGCAGCATGTACGTTGCTCGGTCGGTCAGCGGCGAAGGGAACAAGTCTTGCACGACAAGCAAATCGAGTCGGGCGAACCGCTCGGCTGTGGCGTCGTCGATCCAATCTTTCTTGTAGCCGCCCGAAACCCACAGGCCGCGAACGTCCGTGGCGTGCAACTCGGCGGCAAAATCTTCGAAACGGACGACCTTGCCGGCGAAATGGGCGATCACTTCTTCGACGCCGCGCCGGTTCGGGCATTTTTCTGCCAGGATAGTAAATCCGCCCGGGAATTTTTCGTCGCGTCCCACGCTGGGCACCGGGCCAAGGACTAGCGGGGCCGTCTGGTCGATCTCGCGGATCAAACGACACAACAGGTAGGCCTCTTCGACAGTGAGAAATGGCGAGACTACGGCCGCCAGTTTGCCTGTTTTTTGTAGCCGTTCGCGCAACTCGCCGATGGCCGTGCGCCAATCCAACGTGACCATTGCCCGACCTTCACGGCGTTGTGGTCGATCGATTCGCCGGTCGCTATGCACGTGAGGATACCCGTAGCGGCCCTCGTTGCAGATCCACCAGCGGTTCACTTCGGGGTTTTCCCGGGGCTTGATCCGGTAGATCTGGTCCTGGTTCTCTTCCACCCAGATCGAACAGCCCACCGCGCAGCCGGTGCACACGCTTCGATGCCGACGCATGAACCACACGCGCTGTTTGTAGAGAAAATCTTTGTCGCCCAGGGCGCCCACCGGGCAGAGGTCGACCACGTTGCCCGAGAGTTTGTTGTTCAACGGGAAGCCGGGCAATACGTCGATCTCTTCATGGGCACCCCGCTCGGCAACCATCAGTTCGCTGGTGCCGCTGATCTCCTTGCAGAACCGCACGCAGCGGCTACACATCACGCAGCGGTCGACAAACAGCGTGACGTCGCCGATGTCGCGCCGCCGACTGGTAAAGGGACGAATATCGGCCCGGCGCTGTTGCTGGCCGTGACGAAAGTGGTAATCCTGCAGCGAGCATTCGCCCGCCTTGTCGCAGATGGGGCAGTCGATCGGATGTCGTAGCAGAAGCCCTTCTTCGACCATCGCCCGGGCACGCTGCACCTTTTCGCTGTTGGTCACCAGGACCATGCCGCCTTTGACCAGTGTATTGCAGGCGGGCGTGAGCTTGGGCATCATCGAGATCTCGCCCGAGACGGCATCGCGCGTGCCCACCTCGACCAGACACATCCGGCAACTGCCGACCACGCTGAGGCCCGGGTGCCAGCAGTAGTGTGGAATCTCGACCCCCGCTAACGCGGCCGCCTGGATTCCGTTGAGCCGAGCGTCGTCGGGAATCTCGATTTCGTGTTGGTCGATCAGGACGCGAGTCATGGAGTTGGGAGTTAGGGGTTGGGAGGCTTGGTCGCTTCAGCGACCATGTCTTGTGCGTTTCAAGTGTCAGCACCGCTTTGCTTCATTTCGTCCGAATCACCTTTTTCGCCGGGGGACGTTGCAAGTCTGGCGGTTTCTTTTCGCCATTGCCGCCGCCACTGCGATAGTCGAGTACCGGCCAGTCGCGGTTGTTGGGATTCTCCAGGGCTGCGACCGGTTCGGTTACCGTGTAACCCTCCGGATTGGTTGTCTTGATGTAGTCTTCCAGTTCGTCACGGAATTTATTGATCGCCGTTTTGATGGGCCATGCGGCGCCGTCAGCCAGACCGCAAATGGTTGTGCCCGGGATGATGCCGATCGAGTTGCCGATCTCCAACAGCAGTTCCAGGTCTTTCAGCCGCCCTCGGCCGGCCTTGATTCGTTCGAGCATTTCGACCGACCAATGGGTGCCTTCGCGACACGGCGTACACTGGCCGCAACTCTCGTGGGCGAAGAAGCGGCAACTGTTGTGCAGGAAGTCGACGATCGGGTAGGTTTCGTCGAGTACCATCGCACAGCCGGTGCCGAGGCCTAAGCAACCGACTTTGCCCGGGCCGTCGAAATCCATGGGCGTATCGAACTCGGCTTCGATCATCAGGCCCGTGCTCAGTCCGCCCGGAATGGCCGCTTTTGCCCGGCGGTTTTTCCATACGCCCCGACCATGTTCTTCCAGCAGTTGGCGAAACGGGATACCCAGCGGCGCTTCGTACACACCCGGCCGGTTCACGTGGCCGCTGAGGCCGAAAATCTTGGGGCCGTAGCTGCCCGGGTCGCGAGGGTTGTTGGGCTCCGAGGGCGTGCCGATCGACTTGAACCACTCGACTCCCCGTTCGACAATATGCTTCACGCAGGCAACCGTTTCCACGTTGTTGACCACAGTAGGCTTGCGGAACAAGCCCTCGACGGCTGGGAACGGAGGTTTGATCCGCGGCCACGCCCGACGTCCTTCGAGGCTTTCGATCAGGCCCGTTTCTTCGCCGCACACGTAGGCTGCCGCCCCGCGGTGGATATAGACGTTGAGCGAAAACTCCGAGCCCAGGATGTTTTTGCCCAGGTAACCGGCCGCATACGCTTCGTCGATCGCCTGTTGCATCCGCCGCAGCGCCGTTGGGTATTCGTAACGCAGGTAGATGTAGCAGGTGCTCGCGCCGGTGGCGAAGCAGCTCAGGATGGTTCCTTCGAGGACCTGGTGCGGATCGAACTCCATTTGCACCCGGTTGCAGATTGTGCCAGGCTCGCTTTCGTCGGCATTGACGCAGAAGTAGACCGGTCCAGGGTGGTCCTGAGGCAGGAACGACCACTTCAATCCTGTCGGAAAACCGGCCCCGCCGCGACCGCGAAGGTTGCTCGATTTGACCAGACCGAGGACCTCTTTAGGGCTAAGCTTTTTGATCGCTTTCTTCAGCGCGCGATATCCCCCGCCCGCTTCATACACCGACCGTGTATGGCTGTCTTTTTTGTCGATGTTCGCAAGTAATACGGGTTCGAACTTCATGTAATCCGGTTCAGTAATTGGGTGCCACTGGCTGCTTGTCAACCAGTGCCGAACACGGGCATGCAAGCTGCCCGTGGCACCCTACGCCGTTAACTCTTGCGGTGACCATTGGAAAATCGGTTCATGCGAATGAGTAGATGCAAAAAAAGAAAAATGGGGGAAACGGCAACTCCTTTAGTCCGGATTTCTCACAACTGAATTAACCACGGAGGACACTGAGAGGAGGGGATTTGCCGCGGAACGATCTCCTCGCCCGACAACAGACTGCCGTACAACCGTCGTCGCAAGTTGTTCCGGGAAAAACCCCCCTGTTCGCCGTGCCTCCGTGGTTATATTCGTCATTTCCCTTCTTACATATTTCCTTGGTTGACCAGTAAGGTTAACGGCGTAGAGTGGCACCCGTTAAACGAGTTTTATTCTTGGTTTACCCTCACTCAAGCGACGCCAACATCGCGTCGATCTTCTCTTTTGTCATCTCTTTGTGCAAGGTGTCATCCACCAGGATCGCCGGGGCGAAATCGCACGCGCCGAGGCACTCGGCGAATTCGAGCGTAATGCGACTGTCGTCGGTCGTTTCGCCTGGCTGAATTCCAAGTTGCTCGCACAGATACTCCAGCAATGTTTCACCCTCGCGGGCAGCGCAACTCAGCGAACGACACACCCAAACGCGGTGTCGCCCCAGCGGCTTGTCTTGTTTAAAGAATCCGTAAAACGACAGCGTGTCCTGCACCTGGGCCGGTGCCAGCTCCAACAGTTCGGCAATCTCAACAACCGCCTGCTGCGGTACGTACCCCAACGCCTCGTTGACCACATGCAGCGCGGGCAAGGTAACCGCCTGCTTGGTCGGATAGCGCGCGAAGTAGCCGCGAATCTTTTCGCGGACTTCGTCGTTAAGTAAGCGTTCATTGGTGGACATTCTATCGATCCAACTCTGCGGCAATAACATTCAGACTTCCCAAGACCGCCACCACGTCGCTCAATGTGTGACCGCGAATCAAGTGGGGAAACAGGGCGAAGTGGATGAACGATGGCGGGCGACACCGGGCGCGATAGGCCGTATCGCTCCCATCGCCCACGATGTAAAATCCCAACTCCCCGTTGGCCGACTCGGTGGCCATGTACACTTCTTCCTCGGGCACGGTGAATCCTCGGTTGCTCATCAGCAACTCGAAGTGCGAAATCAGGCCTTCGATCGTGGTGAACACAGCGCCTTTGTCGGGAATGGTGGTCCGCGCGCCGATGTCGACGTTCACCGGCCCCGACGGCAAATTCTCAACGGCCTGGTGCAAAATACTTAGACTTTCGCGCATCTCGGCCATGCGGACCAGGTAACGGGCGAAGCAGTCGCCCTCGGTGGCGCAGCACATGCGAAAGTCGAAATCCTCGTAGCACAGATAGGGTTCGTCCTTGCGCACGTCGCGGGTAACGCCGCTCGCCCGGGCTATCGGGCCGGTCGCGCTGCGGTTGATCGCTTCCTCGTGCGTGAGCAGGCCGATTCCCCGCGTGCGATCGCGGAAGATGCGGTTCTTCAATAGCAGCCGGTCCATGTCGTCGAGCGTACGGGGAAACTGCTTCAGAAAATCACGAATCATCCCGATCGTTTTGTCGGTGGCGTCGTGCATCAGGCCACCGACGCGAGTGTAGCTGTTGGTAAATCGGGCACCGCAGAGGGCCTCGAAGATGTCGAAAATCGGTTCGCGGGGATTGAAGGCGTAGATGAAATGGGTGAACGCGCCCGTGTCGAGCCCCATGGCCCCGTTGCATACCAGGTGGTCGGCGATGCGTGCCAACTCAGCCACGATGACGCGCAGGTACTGGCATCGTGGCGGCACCTCGATGCCCAACAGTTTCTCGACCGCCATATGCCAGGCCACGTTGTTGGCCATCGGCGAAATGTAGTTCATCCGGTCGGTGACGGTCACGTACTGGTTGAAATCGAGATGCTCGCCGAGTTTCTCGAAGCCCGAGTGCAGGTAGCCGATGTCGGGCATGGCGTCGACCACCCGTTCGCCGTCGAGCTTCAACACCAACCGCAACGTAGTATGCGTGGCCGGATGTTGTGGGCCGAAATTCATCGTCCACAAATACGGTTGCGGTTCGTCGTGGGCCAGATTGCCGGCCGATGGTGCTTTGGTGAGCGGCATTTTTGGGTTTCAGGCAGTTCGCGATACGATGTTTGCCCCGTTTCCTGGTGTTACGCTAAGTGGCTGAAGTTGGCTGTATTACCCGTCCCCGCGTCGAATTACCGGCAGATTGTGTCGTTCGCCGTGGCCTTGCAGTGGGTAGTCTTTGCGCAGGGGATGGGCGGTGAAGTCCTCGGGCAAGAGGATGCGACGCAAGTCGGGATGTCCTTCGAAGTGAATCCCGAACAAGTCCCATACTTCGCGCTCCAGCCAATTAGCCCCTTGCCAGACGTCGACCACCGAGGGGACCGCGGGTTTGGGGTCGTTCACAAAAGTGCGTACGGTAAGCCGTTCGTTCGTCTCGGTGTTGGCCAGCAGGTAGACCAATCCGTAGCGATCCGCCGCGCCGCGGTAGTGCAGGTAGTCGACACACGTGATATCGACCAGCAGGTCGAATCCCAGGTCTTCTTTCAGAGCGTCGAGTACTTCGTGAAACCGGTCGACCGAAATAACGACGCGCATCTGCTCACGAAACTCACTAAAGGTGAGCCCCGGGAAACGTTGTTTCAGAGCGTCGGTCGTGTCGTCGTTGGCCATGTCGGGTTTAATACGGCTTCTCCAGCAGCGCTCGCTTTGGTTGTTGACGCGAAGGGGCCGCGAACTCTTTGCCGAAGGCGGTGCCTTCTGCTTGTATTTTCTCTTGCAGGTCAATAATCGATTGGATCAACTGCTCGGGCCGTGGGGGACAGCCGGGCACGTACATGTCGACCGGAATGAAACGGTCGATGCCCTGGACCACCGCGTAGGTGTCGAAGACCCCGCCGGTCGAGGCGCACGCTCCCATGGAAATACACCATTTCGGCTCGTGCATCTGCTGCCAGATGCGTTGCAGCACGGGCATCATCTTCATCACGACACGACCGGCCACGATCATCAAGTCGCACTGCCGCGGACTGAAGCGAAAAACCTCGGCCCCAAATCGGGCCAAGTCGTGGCGGCTGGCGCCGGTGGCCATCAATTCGATCCCGCAGCAGGCCGTGGCGAAAGGCATCGGCCACAGACTATTCTTGCGGCACCAACTCACCAGTTGGTCCAATTGGGTGATCGCCACGTTGTCGGGCAATTCGACTATCGCCATCGGAAGATTCCCTTCCGCCAGTCATAAACGAAACCGAGGGTAAGTAGCAGTAGAAAGACCATCACGCCGATGAAAACCATCGTGCGACTTTCGACGAGGCCCTCGGATACGGCGGCGTCGATCCCTCGCGGAACCGAGGCCGGCGTCAAAACGCTCTGCGAAGCCGCGATAGCGGCTGAATCCACCGCCGTCACTCCCATGGGGGCCACTTCGATAGGAGCCGGCCGCGCGGCCACCGCCCAGGGGTATAGCAGCAGTAGCTCGACGTCGAACACCAGAAACGCGATTGCCACGAGGTGAAATCGCACGTCGAAGCGGCGCCGCGTGTCGTGGATCGGGTCCATGCCGCTTTCATACGGCATCTGCTTCACCCGACTTTGTCGTGCCGGGTTCAGCAGGTTTCCCATTAGCAGTAAGACGACGGCCAACCCCGCCACGCAAACCACGAAGAGGAAGACCGGGAGGACGCCAAACTGCATCAGAAGAAACCTCTTGTGCCGGGGGGTGCTAGCGATTAACGGATTGTAGGGGTGCGAAAAATCCGGGTCAAGGTGGTGCAAACGCCTGTGTGCCACGGGCTTTGCCGGTGCGGAGACGTTTTGCACTCGGTCTCAAACTCCTCCTCACTTCGCACACTTGTTCCCAGTTCCAACTCGTTCCCAAGCTCCAGCTTGGGAACGCATATCCGCGAAACTCCAAGGCTGTCAAAAAATCGGACAGTCCCGCCCAAGGCCACGGACTATGCGGACGATGGCCACAAAAAGCACGAAAAGACACAATAAGAAACCTCTGCAGGCCAGCTTCTCTCGATATGACCAAACAGGCATGTAACCGCCTTTTTTTGTGTCGTTTCGTGTTTTTTGTGGCAATAGGAAGTATCGAACAGGAACGGTTTGGCCGCGGCAAACTATCCCGTCGATCCTGGTAATCCTGTTCATCCTGTCAAAAACAATTTCTTCACAGCCTCGGAGCTTGGACACCAGAAAACCGGCTCTGTTGCCTTGCGTATTTACTGCAAAGCGCCCAGTGCCTCGCAACGTGCGGGTTCAACAAAGGTCACGGGGTGCTCGGGCGGCAGTGTCCATTGCGCCGGGCAAGGCTACAATAGCCCTGGTGGACACTCGATGCGGTTACTACTTTCGCTTGCAGCGGTAAAGGAATTTCAGCGGTGGTACTCGATCTCGTCCGGACTGTCTTGCAATTGATCGCAATTCCCAGTGTGAACCCGATGGGTCGCGACACGATTGACGAACCGTTTCTGGAAAACCGATTAACCGACCATTTGGAACGGGTTTGCCGCGAGATGGGATTGCGGGTTGTCCGGCAGCCGGTGGCGCCGGGTCGCGAAAATCTGATCGCTCGTCTCGACGGAGACACTTCGGCGGGGCAGGGGGGAGTCGTTCTTTTCGATGCCCATCAAGACACGGTGCCCGTAGAGGGGATGACGATTCCGCCGTTCGAGCCGACTGTCCGCAATGGTCGTATCTGGGGACGGGGGGCGTGCGATATCAAGGGGGGGATGGCTGCCATGCTTGTCGCCCTGTCGCGATTGGCGACCGAACGTCGCCCGGGCATGCCTTCGGTGGTGATGACCTTCACGGTGAACGAGGAAAATGGGTTCACCGGCGTCCGCGAGGCCGTGCGGCTGTGGCAGGACCAACCCCATCCGCTTGTGCCGCGTCGGCCCGACGTGGCCATCGTCGCTGAGCCGACCGGCCTGAACGTGGTAGTCGCCCACAAGGGAGTCGTCCGCTGGCGATGCAGTACCCGAGGGCGGGCCGCCCACAGCTCGGCACCCCAGAACGGCGAGAATGCCATTTATCGCATGGGCCGCGTGCTTGGGCTTTTGGAGCGTTATGCCCGAGAAGAAGTGGGCCAGATTGCCTCACATCCGCTTTGCGGTTCGTCGACCCTGAGTGTCGGGATGATCCACGGAGGGCTCAGTGTTAACACGGTACCTGAGTCGTGTACGATCGAGATCGATCGGCGACTGCCGCCGGGTGAACGGCCCGACGACGCTCGGCAACGGGTGATCGACTACTTGGCCGGCGACGCAGGGCTGGATTTTGACGTGGAACACGATCTGCCGTATTGCCAGGGGCCGCCGCTTTCGGACGTCGACAACGGGGCGTGGGCCGAACGCCTCCAGCGGATAGCCGGCGAAGTGACGGGCAGTTGCCATCGATTGGGTGCTCCGTTTGGAACCAACGCGGCGACGTTTTCCGAGGCGGGCGTGCCGGCCGTGGTTTGTGGGCCGGGGTTCATCGAGCAGGCCCACACCCACGACGAATGGCTCCCGCTCGACCAATTGCGTCAGGCCGTTGAGGTCTACTACCGCTTCGTGCGGGAGTTGGCGGGCTGTTAACCGCTCTGGAGTCGCTTTGGCAGGACGATGGCGTTGCCCAAACGCCAAGAACCCACGTGTTGCAACACGTGGGCTTGGCGTGTGTTCGGCATCACGGGAGACGATCCTAACCCCCCAGTCCCCAATCCCTAGCCCCTCTTAAAACACATCGAGGTTGAAGTGGTGGCCGCCATGGTATCGGCGTTCCTGGGGATAGTAGTTCTGCCACTGCTTGTTGTAGACCGGGATCCGCATTTCCGGCGGATAGCGGTGATACATGTCGTCGCTGCTGCGGTAGTAGTCGGAGCCCCAGAAGTTCTGCGGGTAGAACACGTACGGATAGTGATACAAACGGTTCCAGTCCTGGGTGCTGTAGCTACGTCCCCACTGGCGACCATAGGCCTGCGTGGTTTGGGCATCGGCCACGCTGAAGAGAACAAGCACTGTGGCGGCGCACAGCAAGAGAATAAGTGTTCGGCGAATCATCGACTTCCCCCCTTTTGGCGATCGAGGATACGAAACACGGGACGTCGCGCGGAGGTCGGACGACTTCCGTCACGCGGGAATATTAACGGACGACGTCCACCGGCTTTTCGTGATCCTCAGCAGTACGGTTTCAACGGGCCCCTTTTTCAATCGTGCCCGAGACTTGGTCTTTTGCAGCCTGATGCCTGACGAACGACGCGAGTTGGAAGGTGTAGAGACGTCGGTCTTTCGAGACCTTCCGCTAACCGCGTCGGTGTCAGCAGATACTTACTGCATCGGCCAGCCCTACGGCCGTTATTAAGGGAATATCCGGCACATCCCGCACAAGTGGATGTTGCCGGATGAACCGGAATCCACAATGACCAAGCTGCAATGACCAATGAAGTGCTTAATGACTAATGCCTGATGGACAACGTTTCCAGGATGTTGGAGGCCACGGTCACGCTTGCGTGGGCGTACTGCCCCCCTCGGTGATGCCCACGAACTGCAAAATCAGATGTTCTTGGGGCTTTTTTGTCCAAACCGAAGTCAGCCATCGTATTTCCTTGTGCTGGAATTTATGGCCACAGAACCTTCAAGCCGGTAAGGTTTTACGATGAAAGCACTTAGCAAAGCTCCCACCGTCGCAGTCTCGACCGTCTTGCTCGCGCTGTTCACGCTCTGTCAGTCCGGCTCGGCCGAAACCTTCAAGGTGAATTTCCAGCTCGGAAGCGACCCACTGGCGGAACCGTTTTCCGACTACCTGATCGATTCCGGTGCGGCGTTTGGAGACCGCGGCGATGGAAATCAGTACGGTTGGTATAAGTGGGACACCGACAGCGGACAATGGGTACTTAGCAGTTGTGGCAACACACGGAAACGCGGTATCGACCGCGATCCCCGCTGGGACACCTTGAACCACATGCAGAAAAGGAGTACCGAGACCTCCCCCGCAGAGGACTACTCGTGGGAAATTTCGCTGCCCACGACTGACAACAACTTGTGGAATGTGGCCATCGTCACCGGTGATCCCGAGAGCTCCGACCCGAAAAACCACCTGCTCGTTGAGGGAATCGAGGTCAACGATCCCACGCCGGCCGCCAGTCACTTCGACGAATACTTGCTCGAAAATGTTCTGATCGAAGACGGGCGTCTGACGGTTCGTCCCAACGGGGGTTATGCGAAGATCAACTTCCTGATCGTTTCGACCGAGGAGATCCAGATCGATCACGTTCCCGAGCCGGCTACTCTCGCGCTGTTGGGCGTGTTTCTGCCGCTCGGTTTCTTCTACTGGCGGCGCCGTCGGAGCATGTGACGCGGTTGGGTGCCATGGCGGCTTGCCCGCCCTTGCTGAAACAAGGGCAGGCAAGCTGTCCCCGGTATTACAAACCCGTAGAAGTCTGTTTTTCTAACAAGAATTTCAGCGACCAACGGGAGCCGGTTCCTGCTTGGGTGCGGCAGCACCGGTTTGGTTGGCGGCCCTGCTGGCCGTGGCGCCTGCGAAGTCAAAACCGCACTCAATCCGAAGTTGACGAATCGACAAAGCGCTAGTGGCCATCTTCTTCTGCCGCCAAAATCGCGGCCAAGCCTTCGCGGTAGCTGGGGTAGCGTAGTTGCACGCCCAATTCGCGAATCATTCGGGCATTGCTCACCCGTTTATCGCTCCCACCTCGTTCGGCCAGCCGGCTGTCGCAGCGCGGCTCGGTGAAGCAGGGCGACGGTATGCCGAGCAATTGGGCCAGGTGGCCGTAGTATTCGCGTCGGGCGACCGGGTGACCGTCGGCGACCAAGTAGGTTCGCGGAGCAACCGCGCGGGCTTCGGCGGCCAGCACAACCTCGGCGGCATCGTCCACATGGATCAGGTTAACCAGACCGTGGTCGGTCGCCACGATCGGCCGGCCGGCGAGCAGGTCGGCCCGGCGGGGAATTCTGCCGGGACCGTAGAGCCCAGCGAGTCGCAGGATGATGCTGCGATTGCCCAAGGGATGCGCGGCCAGGAGCTTCTCGGCGGTCAGGAACGCTTGGCCGGCTTCTCGGACCGGTTCGACCGGCGAGTCTTCGTCGACCAAGCGGCCATCGGTTTGGCCATATACGCCCGTGGAGCTAACGAAGAGAAGCTTCGCGACCGAACTGGGCAACGAGTCGAGCACGGCAGCCAGGCCTTCGGCATAGACTTGATGCCGTGAGGATTGGCTGCTGGGGTCGTAGCCTACCGCGAAGAGGACGGTCTTGAAAGCCGGCTGCTCGGACAGCGGGCGCAGTGTTTCGGGCCGGGTGACGTCGGCCACAATCGGGCGCAGGCCCACGGCTGCGAATTCGGCCGCCCGGGCTTCATGCCGAGTGACCACCGTCACTTGGCAGCCCGACGCCAGCCACCGCCGCGCCACGCGGTTGCCCAGGTAACCACAGCCGACGACCAGCTTGCTTTTCCGTTGCCTATTATCCATCGTCGAGTGACTGCGGTGATTCGTCGCGATTGGCCGACTCAAGGTAGGCCGAGAGCATGATTTGAGCTGCCAGCATGTCGAGCCGTTTTTTTCGTCGCTTTTTGGTCAACGCGGCACCGAGCAAATGTTGCTCGGCCTCGGCGCTGGTGAATCGCTCGTCGAAGTATGTGGTCGGTATGCCGGTAATCTCGGTGAGCCATTGGCCGTACGCCCGGGCTTCGATCGACTTTTCGCTTTCCCGTCCGTCGAGATGAATCGGCAGCCCGACGACGAAGAGCGTGACGTTTTCTTCGGCCACGAGTTGGCGGAAATACTCGGCGTCCTTCGATTCGCTACGGCGTGTGTAGTTCTCTAAAGGACTAGCCAGCATGCGGTCCGGATCGGTAATGGCGATACCAACGCGCACCGTGCCATAGTCGATACCTGCCACTCGTCCCAAGGGCTTGTGTTGTGCTTCACCGCCGATAGTCATCCTGCAATGCCTCCTTAAGCTTACGCGTCGCCGCCACTGGGTCGGTTGCTTTGGTAACGGCGCCGCTGACGGCGATCTTCCGAAAGCCGGTAGCCAGCACCTCGGGCAAGTTGTTTGCGTTGATCCCGCCGATGGCAAACGCCGGAAGGCGAACCTCGGCGGCCACGGCACGCAAAAGCGGCAATCCAGTGTACTCGTCGAACTGTTTTGTCTCCGACGGGAACGTGGGGCCGACGCCGATGTAGTTGGCCCCATCGAGCACCGCCTGCTGAGCTTGTTCGATGCTGTGCGTAGAAACGCCGACGAGTCGTTCCGGCCCGACAATACATCGGGCGTCCTTCACCGACAGTTCCTCTTGGCCCACGTGGACCCCGTCGGCGTGGCTGAGTACGGCCAGGTCGGCCCGGTCGTTCATGATAAACAACGTGCGGCTGTCGGCGGTCAACTCGCGCAACTGTCTGGCTCGGGCGAGCAATTCCCGGTCGTTGAGCCGCTTGTCGCGAAGCTGCACTACATCGGCGCCGGCGTCGATCAGAGCGCGAACAAGGGCAGAAAACTGTTTGGCCGACGACTGCCCGTCGACGAGCACATAAAGCCGCACGTCGGCCAGTCGCTCGGCGCTCGTGTTGGTGATCTCCACGGCGCGTTGCAGGGTGTACGAGCGATAGCGGAGTTGTTCCAGTCGTTTGGCCATTGCGGGATTCAGCACTTTGCCGAATTCTTCGAGACTGCGCAACGCCTCTTGCAGCCGCGTGAAGTTGGCGGTGAGCACCGCCCGGGTGGAGGATCGCCGCAGTTCGCTTTCGTTGACCAGCGTTGTGCCCACATCGGCTTGGGTTTCGCGTGCGGCCAGCCGAGGGCCTAACGGCACTTCGGCCAGGGCGGACGTCAGGTCGTGCCGCATTTGTTTTAGGCACTCGGTCAAATGACGATCGTCGAGCACAAATCGGGCGTAGTCTTCGACCGCCCGCAGACCTTCGCGGGCCCGATTAGCCGCGGCGTCGATCACCCGAAGCAAACGCAACTGGTCGCTTTGCGTACCTTCCGGGGGATTGTCCACAAGGGGATTGTCGGCAACGGGAGACTCCGAACGGTGTGCCTCGAAGACGGGAGTCTTGGAGGCGGTGACGGCCGTTTCGTCGAGTCCTCCATCCAACGGTTCGAGACAATATCCATAGAGTTGACGGATCTGGATGTCCAGTTGTCGGCAGTCGAGGCCCTGTTGCTGAAGCCATTGCGCGACTTCGTGGTTGGCAGCCACGAGCCCTAGAAGAACGTGCTCGGTAGCGAACTCCAGCGGTTGGGGGAAGTCGGCAAAATGCTCGGCTGCTGTCGTGAATGAGTCCAAGGTGTCTGCTGCGAAGCAATCAGGCGAGATCTTTTTGACACCCCCGCTCGGGTTGAGTGTCAGATTAGGCCAGCGGTGGCAAATGGCGTCTTGGTCGATGCCGTGTTGAGCCAACATGATCGCTGCTCGGCATTCCTTCTCGGCGAGCAACCCCAGCAGCAACGCGGTGGCCTCAATTTCCTCAGATTCCGGACAATCAGACTCAGACTGTTGGGCGGACCATTGGGCGGACCATTGGGCGGCAGCCCGAATCGCTCGCAATACACCTGGAGTAAAACAATATTGCATGACACTTCCATAAGTTGCGGTTTGCCGCTGGCGAAGGTTGTCGATTGGCGTAACCGCTCACGGGCAAGGAAAACGGTCGCAAATAGCGAAGGGCCTGCTGGCAAACGTGAAAATGCGAAGTCGAACTCGCTCGCTAAGTCGCAAGGACGCAAAGGACGAGAGGTTTTTTGTTGGCGCCTTGGTGTCTTGGCGAGAGGATGTTTTGTAAACCGATAGGCCATGGAAGAGGTGGCCACAAAAAGTACGATAAGCCGCAAAAAAACATGACAAGAATCGACCGATAAACAACTTGCCGATTCGTCGGATGGTGTCGGATACGCATGTTTTTGTGGCAATATCAGGCCACGCCTGAAGAAACCGGCAGGATGTAGCGTTTTCCTTTCCTTCTTCCCGTGAACGGTTGACCGATTGGCGAACCTGATTGTCTCGTGCACCATCACCTTCCAGAGACGGGGTCTTGACGAATCGGCAGGGGTCACTACCATCCTCAAGTCTTGCAGATCGTTCAGGTGTCTGCAATGAGGCGAGTTTTGACCTAGAGTAAGGGGTTCACCTGGGGGGACGTGTTTTTTCTGTACTGGGTGTGGAAAAAACGGCTGCGTCGAGCGGTGTCTCGCCATGTTGGGGGCCGTGTGCTGGCACAAGGTTTTTCCTAAGGTGAAGTGCTGCTTTTAGTTGCCTTGATTCACCCTGTTTTAAGAGCTACAATTCCGAGGCCGTTATAGAGGAAGGTATGTCGAAAGCGGCCAGGAAGGATCGATTGCCATGAGCAGGACGCCGTGGGCAGGCTATTTTTGGCCAGGACTCCCCCAAATATGCGTGCGGGGTTCTTGGGCTGCGTTGCTAGAAGCGCTCGCGGCTACGATGCTGTTCAATGCAGCCTTGGTCGCCAGTTTCGTTTATAGCGAACTGGTTGGCTCGGCGGTGCGTACGGCGCTATGGGTACTGGTAGCGATGGTTTGGATTGCCGGGGCTGGACATGGCGCCTGGTGGATTCGTCGGTTTGGCGGTCTAATGCCTAATGATCCGCAAACCGATCCCTTTCGTGACGCGACAGACTATTACCTTCGAGGAGACTATTTTCAGGCGGAGAGGATTCTCGGCGAACTGCTGCGGCGGTTCGACGGCGACATCGACGCCCGGCTTATGTTGGTGACCCTGCTGCGGCGTACCGGGCGAATTGACGAAGCGGTTGCCCAGTTGAAGCGGTTGCGGCAGACGGAAGGAGCCGGAAAATGGGCTCTGGAGATTGCCGGCGAAGATCGGCTGCTTACCCAGCTACAGCAAACCAAAGAAGAAGTGAACGACGAGAACGAGAAGGAAGACGAAACTTCCTGCGATACGATCGACGATAACGCATCGAACGATTCGTCGGCGGATGTAAGGCATGCGGCGTAAGGCCGCGAAGGACGACATCCGCGACGCCACACCATACGGAAATTAATCGAAACGGGACGAGAACGTCCATTGGAGATGTGCGATGTACGAGCGATTCACCGACCGCGCCCGGAAGGTCATGCAACTGGCCAACCAGGAAGCTCAGCGGTTCAACCATGAATACATCGGGACCGAACATATTCTGCTTGGGCTGATCAAGGAAGGCAGCGGGGTGGCAGCCAATGTGCTGAAGAACCTCGACGTCGACCTTCGCAAGATCCGCCTGGAAGTGGAAAAACTGGTCCAAAGCGGCCCCGACATGGTCACCATGGGCAAGTTGCCGCAAACGCCGCGGGCGAAGAAGGTCATCGAATACTCCATGGAGGAAGCCCGCAACCTGAACCACAACTACGTGGGCACCGAGCACATCCTGCTGGGATTGCTGCGGGAACAGGAAGGCGTGGCCGCCCAGGTCTTGATGAACCTTGGTCTGAAGCTCGAAGAGGTTCGCGAGGAAGTGCTCAACCTGTTGGGCCACGGTGTGGAAGGCCCCGAGGGTACCGAGCGCGGCGGCAGTGCCGGCCTCAGTGCCGGCGGTGAGACCCAACGTAGTGGCAAGTCGAAGACGCCGGCCTTGGACAGCTTCGGTCGCGACCTGACGGAACTGGCACGCCAAGGCAAGCTCGATCCGGTCATCGGCCGCGAAAAGGAAATCGAGCGGACCATGCAGATCCTTGGCCGTCGCACCAAGAACAACCCCGTGCTGCTGGGTGAAGCTGGCGTAGGCAAGACGGCCATCGTCGAAGGTTTCGCCCAACGTGTGGTCGAAGGCGATGTGCCCGAGCTGCTGCTGGAACGCCGCATCGTGGTGCTCGACTTGGCCATGATGGTCGCAGGCACGAAGTACCGCGGCCAGTTCGAAGAACGCATTAAGGCGGTGATGAACGAAGTCCGTCGAGCGAAGAACATCATCCTCTTCATCGACGAATTGCACACCCTGGTCGGTGCCGGTGGGGCCGAAGGTGCGATCGACGCCAGCAACGTGCTCAAACCGGCGTTGAGCCGCGGCGAGATCCAGTGTATCGGTGCCACCACGCTCGACGAGTACCGCAAGTACATCGAGAAGGACAGCGCCCTGGATCGCCGCTTCCAGTTGGTAATGGTCGAACCGAGCAGCAAAGCCGAAACGATCGAAATCCTCAAAGGTCTGCGAGATCGGTACGAACAGCACCACCACGTGCAAATCACCGACGACGCCATCGAAGCCGCCACGGAGCTTTCCGGTCGCTACATCACCGGCCGGTGCCTGCCGGATAAGGCCATCGACGTGATCGACGAAGCGGGTGCCCGGGTGCACTTGAAGTCGATGACCCGACCGCCGGACCTCAAGGAGATCGATGAGGAAGTCGAGCGCCTCAATAAGGAAAAAGAAGATGCGGTGGCCAATCAGGATTTCGAGAAGGCTGCTTCGCTGCGTGATCAGGCCGACAAGCTGAAGAAGAAAAAGCAGACGATCACCCGCGAGTGGCGAGAAAAATCTCGCGCTACCGACGGCGTGGTCGACGAAGACGTCATCGCCGAAGTCGTTTCCAAGATTACCGGCATTCCGCTCACGCGGCTGTCGACCGAGGATTCGATGCGGCTGATGCGAATGGAAGACGACCTGCACCGCAGGGTGATCAGCCAGAACGAGGCCATCAAGTCGATCTCCAAAGCGGTGCGCCGCACGCGCAGCGGTTTGAAGGATCCCAAACGGCCCACCGGTTGCTTCATTTTCGCCGGGCCCACGGGTGTTGGCAAAACCCTGTTGGCCAAGGCCCTGGCCGAGTTCATGTTCGGCGACGAAGACGCGCTGGTCCAGATCGACATGAGCGAGTACATGGAGAAGCACAACGTCAGCCGTTTGATCGGTGCGCCTCCGGGTTACGTGGGCTTCGAGGAAGGCGGCCAGTTGACCGAAAAGATTCGTCGTCGGCCGTACGCCGTGGTGCTGTTGGACGAAATCGAGAAGGCCCATCCCGATGTGTTCAACATGCTGTTGCAGGTGATGGAAGAAGGCCGCTTGACCGACAGCTTCGGTCGCAACGTCGACTTCCGCAACACGATCATCATCATGACGACCAACGCCGGTGCCGAGGCGATCAAGAACGAATCGGCTTTCGGGTTCCAGAAGCCCGACGACGACGCGTCGTACGAAAATATGAAGGGCCGCGTGCAGGAACAGATCGAAAAGGTCTTCCGGCCCGAGTTCCTCAACCGCTGCGACGACGTGATCGTCTTCCGCCACCTGACCAACGACGACCTGGTCGAAGTGGTCGACCTCGAATTGGGCAAGGTTCGCGAGCGTCTGGCCGAACGTGGTTTGAAGCTGATACTCACCGAGGAAACCAAGACGTTCCTCATTAAGAAGGGTTCGAACCTCGACTTTGGTGCTCGTCCCTTGCGTCGGGCGATCGAAAACTTCGTCGAAGATCCACTTTCCGAGGAACTGCTCAAGGGCGAGTTCCAAGGCAAGGACACCATTGAGGTGAACGTCAAGGAAGTGGCTGGTAAGAAGCAGTTGTACTTCAACGCGAGCACGACGGAGACAACCGAGGAAGAACCACCCAAGGTGGGCGCGGCCGCCGAAGGCAGCGGTGACCAACCCGGCGACGAAACCAAGTAAGGACGGCCGAAACCGTTTCGTGCTGGACAACAGATAGAATCACAGTACCCGCGCCAGGCGTTTTGCCTGGCGCGGGTTTTTGCTTTAACTGGGCTTCTGCAAATTACTTCTGTATTACTAACCTCAAAGATCGTTAAGTTTTTCACGAAGATCAGCGACCAACGGGACGGGTTCTTGTCTGGGTGCGGCAGCACCGGTTTGGTTGGCGGCCCTGTCGCCCTGGGTGCCTCTAGTGGGGTGGGTGGCAAGCGAGTCAGGGGGCAACGCAAGCTTTTCAGCAAACCTTCATGGAAATTGCCCGCCTTTCCTGGTATTCCCAGTCGGTATATTCGGGAGAGTTTGCTCAAGCCGCAAAAGCTGTGGGTCGATCTAAGGGAACTGGCGCAGTCTCCGCGCGGCCGATGCGGCTGCGCGGGTACCATGGACAGCCAACTCGTCTGTCCCGGCTTCCCTCGTCTGTTCCGGCTTCCACTGTGCCGAACAGGGGCATACGAGCTGTCCGTGGCACCCGATTTGCGCTCCATTTGATTCAAACCCTTGGCGTGGAAACTCGTTATGGCCAGCGGCGTCGAAAATTCGACACACGGCGAGCCGATCCCGGCGAACGGTCCGCTGCGCGTGGCCTTCGACTGGCTCGCCGACTTGGGCGAGGTCGTCATCGGCTGGATGATCAGCTTGGGAGCGATCTCGCTGTTTGGCCTTCGTACCTGTCGTTGGCTTATGACGCGGCTGCCTCGCAAGGAAACCCTTCTGCCGAACTTCTACCAGATTGGTGTACTAAGCCTGCCCGTTATTGCTCTGACCGGCACCTTCATCGGCATGGTGTTGGTAGTACATACTTATACCCAGTTCCGTGCGATGCACATGGAAACCCGACTGGGAGCGGTCATCAACATGTCGTTGGTCCGCGAGTTGGGACCGGTGCTGGCCGCTACGATGCTCGCCGGTCGGGTGGGAAGTGCCATGGCCGCCGAACTGGGGACGATGCGCGTTACCGAGCAGATCGATGCCCTGGCCAGCATGGGAGCCAATCCCATTCACTACCTGGTAGTGCCCCGGTTTCTCGGCTGCTTGGTACTGATTCCCACGCTGGTCATCATGGCCGATTTCATGGGCATCGCCGGCGGTTACTTCTATTCGATCTACCTGTTGGGGATCGACTCGCATCATTACCTGCAAAACTCGCGCGAGTTCGTCAGCAACTTCGACCTCTTCGCAGGAATATTCAAAAGCCTGTTTTTTGGGGCTGCGATTGCGATGATCAGTTGTTTCCGTGGGTTCAACTGCGACCCGGGTGCCGAGGGAGTCGGACGTGCTGCCACCCAGGCCTTCGTCCACTCCTTTGTGGTGATTTTGATGATCGACCTGGCGCTGGGTATCCTGCTCGACGCCGCATACTACAGCATTTGGCCCGAGGCACCGACATTGTATTGAGTTGGGAGCCAGTCGCTCGCGGCTTCGCCCAACGCGGAGAAAAAGTGGAAAGCTGAAGTGAAAAGTGGGGGACGGAAAGTAGAGAACGGAGTGGGAGATTGGGTGGGAGATTGGGTGGCGAAGCCGCGAGCGGCTTTTTAGGCTGCCTAGCATCTATTGCCCACTGACGACTAAAAAATGGTTAGCCCTCAGCATAATACGAAAGCCTCGAACGCGGCGTTTGTCGAGATCGACCGCCTCTGTGTCGAGTTCCGGCGGCACGTCGTATTGCGCGATATTACCCTAGGTATTGCGCGGGGCGAGACGGTGGCCGTCATTGGCGAAAGTGGTTGCGGTAAGACGGTCTTCTTGAAGACCATCATCGGGCTGCTGTCGCCGAGTAGTGGGGCCGTTCGGTTTGATGGGCAAGAACTGAATCGGTTGAGTGAAAAGGAACTCAGCCAGCAGCGAATTCGTTTCGGTTTCGTGTTCCAGCAAGCGGCCTTGTTCGACAGCATGACGATCGCCCAAAACGTGGCTTTTCCGCTGCGGCAGCACACCGACAAGGATAATGCCGAGATTCGCAAGATCGTGTTTGCCCGACTCGCCGAGGTGGGATTGCCCGAGGAAGTTGTCTTCAAAAAACCAGCGGAGCTATCCGGCGGCATGCGCAAGCGCGTAGGGCTCGCCCGGGCGTTGGCCTTGGAACCCGAGGTGATGCTCTACGACGAGCCGACGACCGGATTGGACCCGATCATGAGCGACGTGATCAACGAATTAATGCTCCACACGCGTCGGCAGCACCCGGTAACAAGCGTGATCGTAACGCACGACATGCGAACGGCGAAGAAAGTGGCCGATCGGATCGTGATGCTCTATCCGGCGGCTCGCCTCAAACCAGAGGAACCTCAGATTCTCTACGACGGCCCACCGGATGCTATCGACGAGGCGCCCGACGCCCGAGTGCGGCAGTTCGTTCGCGGCGAGGCCGGGGAACGTCTGATGGAGATGCGGAACCACAACGGGGGATAAGTCATGGACGAACGGATAATTCAGTTCCGCGTCGGCGTGATGGTGTTGGCCACGTTGATTATCACGGCGATCCTCATCGTGATGTTCAACGGTCAGTCCGGGTTGGGGCCACTGTTTCGTGGCAGTTATACGGTCAAATTGCACTTTCGCGAGGCACCGCGGGTTACTGCAAATACCCCCGTTCGCAAGAGTGGTATTCTCATTGGACGGGTCAGTGAGGTCAGACTCAACGACGAAATCGGTGGGGTCGACGTGTTCGCCAAAATCGATGCCGACCGCAAGCTGCGCCGGAGCGAGGTGTTTCGTATTTCCACCAGTCTGCTGGGCGATGCGGAAATATCGGTGAAACCGCCACGCGAGGCCGACGCGTCGATGGAATTGATCAAATCGACCGACACTCCTATTGTGGGCGAGGTCCAAGAGGATCCCGCGGCGGTTCTTGTCGATCTGCAACGGCAGTTAACCAATACCGTCGACTCAGTTACCCAAACCAGCGAAAACCTCGGGCAACTCTCCAGGCAGATGTCGGAGTTGCTACGCAACAACGAGGATCAAATCGCCAAGGCCATCGACAACGCCAATATTACCATGCAGAAGTTCCAGGTGGCCATCGACAACGCCAATCAATACCTGGGTGATCCGGCGATGCAGAAGCAAGTCAGGGATGCCGTGGCCGAGTTGCCCCACATGATGGAAGATGCCCGCACTACGGTCAACGAGATGGGGCGGGTGTTCGATTCGATGAACCGGAATCTGGAAAATATCGAGGCACTCACCGAACCGCTCGGGCAACGGGCGCCCGAACTGCTCGCCCGGCTCGACAGCAGCACGAAAAACCTTGATCAGGTGCTGGCCGACATGGTCGTTTTCACCGATTCGATCAACAGCGGCAAAGGCACCCTCGGCCGCTTGGCCCACGATCCGGAACTCTACGAGCACCTCGTACGGGCGTCGAAGAATGTCGACGAGTTAACACGCCAGCTCAAACCCATCATGTGTGACGTCCGCGTCTTCACCGACAAAATTGCCCGCCACCCGGGGATCGTCGTCCGCGACGCAGTACGGCCGGGAGTGGGGATCAAGTAGAGGTTGGAGGTCGGAGATGTGGCGTAATCGCCGCTTGCGGCTTCACCCTTCCTAATCTCAACGTCTCCCTTCCACCAAACGTTCAACTCGTCTGGCAACTACGACCCTGGCGGCAGAGGATACGTGGGCTGGCCGCCGACGTTGGGAAGCGCGGGCGCGGTCGTTGGGTTGCCCTGCATCGGCACGTAGCCGGACGGTGGCGTGTACGCGGCGGGGGGAGCCGTTGCAGGTGTGCCGGATTGTCCCCAGGCCGGCGTGGCCACGGGAGCAGTTGCCGCTGCCGGCTGGATTCCTCGACGGAGCTGTTCGGCCCGGCCCAGCAGTTGCTCGGGCGGCACCATTTGCTGCGGTCGGAGCTGGTAAGTAAACGTGTGCTGATCGCGGATCTCTCCCGGCACCACGTTTTCTGCAAAGAAATCGGCCGGCGGAATCTGGTACCAGGGGGTCGGAATCGATTGCATTACCGTAAGTGTCTCGTAGCCATCTTTCACTAAACGGATTTTACGCTGGCCGTAGTAGGTGAAGTTGTGGGAGACGGGCGTGGTGCCGATCTCGTAGTCGTCCACATAGACCAACGCCCCAGGCGGATTGCTGCGGATCGTCATTCGGCGTCGAACGCAGCCGCTGAGGCCGATCGCAGCCAGCAGCAGGAGCAACACGAGGAAACGGGCCCTCGGTGCCGGGCGGCGATCGCCAAGGTTCGCGAGGTAGGTGAGTTGCAGGCTAAACATTCCGAAACCATCCGGGTACAGGAGAATCGGGCAGGAGTATACTGAGGCCCGCCACCTGCTGCTAGGCCGAATTGGTGGAAACCCGACCGAGTTCGGGCTAGTGACGGGGACTCGGGAGAACTATAATAAAAATGTTGCTTCTGCATGCGTGTTGGAAGATGAGAAAACAGCCCCCCCGTTGGACTCGGTGCCCACCTACAATGGAGTCACGCCCCTCGATTTGGGATCATTGCCTGCAGTACGCCGCCCTGAGCGACGTCGGCTTACGCCGCGCCAATAATCAGGACGCGAAGATTGTCGTGATTTCCGAAAGCCAGGAGATGTTTCAGCGTCGCGGGCACCTCTTCATGGTGGCCGACGGCATGGGTGCCCATGCGGCTGGCGAACTGGCCAGCAAGCTGGCTACCGACACGGTGGCGATGAGCTACTCGAAGCTGCTCGACAGGTCGCCGCCGGAGGCCATTCACGCATCGTTAGTCGAGGCCAACGCTTACATCCACAGCCGTGGCCAAGCCAGCCCTGATTTCAAGGGCATGGGGACCACCAGCACCGCAATGCTCCTCTTGCCCCAGGGTGCCGTGTTTGGGCATGTGGGCGACAGCCGGGCCTATCGACTGCGGGGAGATCGCTTCGAACAGCTCACCTTCGATCACAGTCTGGTGTGGGAAATGCGCGCGGCGGGCCAAGTATTCGACGACCACGTGCCCGAGCACATCCCCAAAAACATCATCACCCGATCGTTGGGACCGAGTGCCGAGGTGCAAGTCGACCTGGAAGGCCCGTTCCCGATTGAACTGGGCGACACGTTCGTGCTCTGTAGCGATGGTCTCTCCGGGCCAGTCGAAGACGAAGAAATTGGCGCCATCGTTTCGGCGCTTCCGCCTAACGAGGCGGCCGAGTCGCTTATTGCCTTGGCCAATTTGCGTGGTGGGCCAGACAACATTACCGTGATCGTCGTAAAGGTCAACGGACCGCTCGTGGCCCAAGAGGATGCCAGCCGATCGAAGTCAAACGGCATTCAGTCGCCGTCGGGGCATTCCGTTCATCCTCTGATTTGGACCGCGTTGGGTGTAGCCATCCTGGGGACACTGGGGGCCGCGGCCATCCGCCAGTGGGGCCTTGCGGTGGGCTGCTTCGCCGCGGCGGCTATTGCCGGGCTGGTCGCCTTGATCCAACACTTCGGTGGTGAGTCGGGCACACAGTTCGACGGCCGTCCCCTGGGACGCGGGCCATATACCGCCTGCAACGGTGCCGCGAACGCCAAGTTTGTCGATCGCCTGGCGAAAATCGTGGCGCAGTTGAACGACGCCGCCACAAGCGAAAATTGGAACATCGATTGGCATCATTTCAACTCGCTGCAAGCTCGGGCCGAATCGGCTCGCAATGTGGCCAAACACGACGAGGCCGTTCGCGAGTACTTCCACGCGATTCGCTTTGTCATGGCCCAATTGAAGCAACAACGGCGTACCAGCAAAGACAGCGGCGCGCTGGGTCGGTAGCAGTCGGGCCGTTTTTTGTACGAAAACGGCCACACCCGGCCCGTATCGCTCGTTTTTCCCGGCGTCGGTCGGCTCTTCATCTTGCCCAAAACGCTCCCGAGATGGTACACTTGCGCCATCGTTGTTCAGGGAGGAATCGGGATGGTGCGCCGTGACACTACGACGTGGCGTTGCCAGCCTGGGTATCTGCTCGTGCGACAGGGAGGTCGCCGATGCTCTCCAGATGGCCTATCCGGGTCAAATTGCTCGTCGGCTTGGGGCTACTGGTCCTATTGGTCGGCATTCTGGCCTTCAGCGGGCTTTTCGCCATGTATGCCTACCGCGAACTGGCCAAAAGTGTCAGTTGGCGAATGGGCGAGTTGCCGGTAGCCGCGCGTCTAAGCCGTCAGGTCGGTGATCTGCGAATCACCCTCAGCGAACTGCGGGGCTTGCGCGAAGGCGTGTTCGCCGAGGCCGAACAGCACGCCGCTGTTTTTTCCGCGACTGTCGTCGAGCAAGACCCCTTCGCGCCCCCGAATCCCGCCAGGGGTGTCTTCCATGAGTCGGAACCGGAGGAGGGAATCTTCGCGAAGTCGGAGCAGGACATGGTGCCTATGAGGGCACGGATGATTCGCGAAGAGTTCCGTGTGCAACTCGACCAACTGGAACTCACCGTGGCCGAGTATCGCGACGAACTGTTGCACCAGTGGCGCACCGATACATCGATCACCGACATCCAACCGGAGGTCGAAACCCTTGAAGAAATCGAAACCGCGCTGAAACGCGTTCATGAGTTCAATCGCAACGAAGGGTGGATTCTCGACGATTTGAAGGTGGGGCTGCTGGATGCCGAACTCGAACAACTCCAGGCCCTGGCGGTCGATTTGCCCTCGCACCTTTCGACGAAATTGGGAGGCCTGGCCGAAGAGGTCCGGCTACAATACCGCACGCTCATCGTGGTAACCTGGATTGCCAGTGTCATCGCGGCATTGTTGTTCCTCCTCATTATGCGGCTTTCGTGGCTGTGGGTGTTGCAGCCCCTGCAAATTCTGATTCACGGCTCTCGGGTGGTTGCGGCAGGGCAGTTTGGTTATCGAATCCACTTGAACACGCGCGACGAAATGTCGGAATTGGCCGAGGCGCTCAACGCTATGACCGCCCGATTCCAGGACATTCGCGACGATCTCGATCGCCAGGTCCAGGAACGCACGAAACAGGTCGTCCGTAGCGAACAACTGGCCAGCGTCGGTTTCCTGGCTGCCGGCGTGGCTCACGAGATCAACAACCCGCTGGCATCGATCGCCATGTGTGCCGAGTCGCTGCAGAGTCGCGTTGGAGACCTGCTCGATCCCGCCAATCCCGACCATCAAGTTGTGAGCAGTTACCTGCAAATGGTCCAGGACGAGGCCTTTCGGTGCAAAGGTATTACCGAAAAACTCCTGGACTTCTCTCGCATCGGCGAGATCAAACGCCAAAATGCCGACTTGGGCGAATTGGTCCGCGGCGTGGTCGACATGGTCGGCCACTTGGGGAAATACCAACGCAAACGAATCCAGTTTGTTCAACACCAGCCGGTGGTGGCCGAAGTCAACATGGCTGAGATCAAGCAGGTGGCGTTGAACCTTCTGACCAATGCCCTCGACAGCTTGGAAGACGACGGCACCGTTGAAATCACACTCGCCGCCAATGATGGCTATGCCGAACTGATCTTTGCCGATAACGGTTGCGGCATGACGCCCAGTGTTTTGCAGCACGTGTTCAAACCGTTTTTCTCGCGACGTCGGGCAGGGCAGGGGACCGGGCTGGGATTGTCGATCACCTACCGGATCGTCTCCGACCACGGGGGAGAAATCCAAGCCGAAAGTCCCGGCCCCGGCCAAGGGTCGACCTTCCGAGTGCGACTACCAATGACCGAAATCCACAAGGAGGTGGATCATCAGTACCAAGCCGCCTAAACGACTGAAACTGCTGTTCGCCGATGACGAAAAGTCGTTGCAGGAACTCATGCGTCTAGAATTGCCTCGCATGGGGCACGAAGTGACCGTCTGTCCCGACGGCACCACCGCGGCAGCCGCTTTAGAACGCAATACCTACGATTGCATCCTCGTCGATCTCGATATGCCGGGGCTCAGTGGCATCGAGGTTATCACCCGGGCCAAGCAACTTTCGCCCGACACCGATGCCATCGTGTTGACGGGCAAAGGTTCGATGCAGACCGCCGTCGATGCGTTGCGGCAGGGCACCTTCGATTATTTGACCAAGCCCTGCAAGCTGGTCGACCTGGAAGCTATCTTGCGCCGCGTGGCCGAGAAACGCGAGTTGACCAACAAGTATCGCGCTCTGAAAAAACGCCTGGAGCGCATTGAAGGAAAATCGGAGTTGATTGGCAATTCGCCAGTCATGCAGCGAGTGGGTCGCCTGATTTCCAAAGTGGCGCCCACCGATTCGACCGTGTTGATTCTTGGCGATACGGGCACCGGTAAGGAGTTGGTCGCTCGTGCCGTGCATGACCAGAGCCTTCGAGCCGACATGCCCTTTGTGCCGATCAACTGCGGAGCCTTGCCCGAGCATCTCATCGAAAGCGAGCTGTTTGGGCACCGCAAAGGAGCCTTTACCGGAGCCGAAGAACACCGCGTGGGCCTATTCGAAGTGGCCGACGGTGGGACGCTGTTCCTCGACGAAATCGGCGAACTTCCCAAAGCCATGCAGGCCAAGCTGCTGCGGTTTCTCGAGAGCGGCGAAATCCGCCGCGTCGGCGACAACGAGTCGTTCACTTGCAACGTAAGGGTGATCTGCGCCACGAACCGGCATCTCGACGAGATGGTGGCCGAAGGTGAGTTTCGCGAAGATCTTTGGTTCCGGGTGAACACGTTTGAGGTGGAGTTACCCCCGTTGCGCGAGCGGATTGGCGATATTCCGCTACTGGCCAAACACTTGGCCAAGCGATTTGGCCGCGCCGGCGACGCGGATTCGGTCTTTGCTTCAGAGACGCTCGAAGCCTTGCACCGACACGATTGGCCGGGCAACGTCCGTGAACTGGCCAATGTCATCGAACACGCGATGATCCTCTGCGACGAGGGGCCCATCGAGCCGGAGCACCTGCCGCGACGTTTCAGTACGCCCAAAATGGTCGCCGGCCCCGGCAAGGTGTTCGGCCCCCTCACGCTTCGTGAACTCGAGATGCAGGCGATCCACGAAGCACTTCAGCGCCACGACGGCAACAAGCCCAGGGCGGCCGAGGAACTGGGAATCAGCCTGAAAACACTCTACAACAAGATCAACCAGGTGACCTCGTTGAGCAAGCCGGCCTAGTGGTCTGTCGATATCGAGTTCGTTGGTTCGGTGCCATGGGCGGCTTTCCCGCCCTTGCCGAATCAGGGGCAGACAAACTGCCCCCTGGCACCCGTAAAGTCAAAATGGACAGACCACTGGTGCTAAGGACGGCCCGAAAAATAACTTACCGTTTTCCAAGGCGGAAGCCTGAGGGTCGTCGCGAAGCCGGCCCGGCGAAGCGGCATGTTGTTTATCGGTCGATCCTAAAGTACCCTTCGCACGACGCCGACCACCACGCCAGCAATCCGCGCGTTGCGTACATAGATTGGTTTCATCGACGAATTGGCCGGTTCCAGACGGATGCGGTTTTTCTCGGGGTACCACCGCTTCAGCGTGGCCTCGTTTTCGTCGGTTAAGGCGACGACGATCTGGCCCTTGGCGGCCGTTTGCTGGCGTCGCACGACAACATAGTCGCCGTCGGCGATTTGGTCTTCGATCATCGACTCGCCGTTGACCTCCAGCACGAAGAGATCGGGATCGGCCGGATCGAACATCTCGCCGAAGTCGACTCGTTCGGTCTGTTCGACCGCTTCGTGCAGTACCCCGGCTGCAATGCAGCCCGACAACGGCAAGCCCCCCTGGTCGATCGGTTCGGCCGCCAGTTGGATTGCCCGCGACATGTTCGCCTCGCGCGTAATCAGCCCCTTTTTCTCCAGGGCCTTCAGGTGGCAAACCACCCCGTTGGGTGAGTTGATGTCGAAGTGCTTGCCGATCTCGCGGACCGTCGGCCCGTAGCCGCGTCCGCGGATCTTACCGCGAATGAATTCGTAGACCTCGCGTTGGCGATCGGTCAGACTGTCGAATGGTTCCATTGGACCCCCCCCGGAATTAGTTGCCGACCGAGCGACCCTATGGGGCACAAGCTCGGATCGGAGTACAAGTCGCGGCGAAGGTTGGTTTTCCACCGCAATTTACCTTTTTCGCCCGAACTCACAGGCAGCGTCCCGCGTCCTGAGACGCCGCCTATGTGATTATCGGTTGCTTCACCTGGACAATCGTACAATATACGGGTGTACATTGTCAAGAGCCGCAACGGTTATATCATCCAACCAGGGGCTTGTCGCTTTCCAAACACTTGGCGTATAGTACAGCTTAGTTGTAGGCGGTTGTCAGAATCGATCCGTGGGGCGGGTGCGGCGTGTCTGAGTAGGATCCGACGTTTTTCCGGCCGCGATCGTTTCTGCCGCTTGCCGGAACAGATACGACAGGGCCCCAGCTTGGGGAGGTCGTTTCCCGTTGTGCTGTCGGCGTGGCGACGATGCTGCGTCGTATAACCATGTTCGGCTACGCACAAGTTTTGGACTATGAGAAATGCGAGTCGTCACACATCGGGGGGCAGATTTATTGGCGTGCGTTACACTGTGCGTCACACTTGCGCTGCCAACGGGCTGCGCTGATCAACCGGCGGGCACGAAGGTTCCGGATGTGGAGCTCTTGACTCGACAGCCGGAGGCCGATCCCGCGAAAGAGGAGCAGTTTTCCTACGTCGATGGGCCTGCGGCCCAATGGAACTACGACCAGCAGTATCGCTCAGCCCGGCACGTGACGCCTAGCACTGTGCCGCTGCACGATGCGTCCCTGAGTCAACCAGTTGTCATCGGCGACGGTAGCGAGGGGCTGGCACCCTAGCCTCGTTCGGGATGGTACGCCAAACGTTGCTAAGGTCCCCCCATCGCCGCAAGGGGGGGCTATCTTCGCAAACCGCACGGTTTGCGGGGGGGTGTCTGCGCGACGTGCATGACGCAATGGGGTCGCGCTGTGATGCCCTGGGTTGGGGCGGGCTCGCGCCGGCAGGTCGGGATGTCGATGGACCTCGTCGGAGCTTCTCGGCGACTGCCCGAGTGGGTATTTTCCTTGCCCCACCGATTGCCTGTCGGCTGAGCTTTCTCCCTGGAAAAAGTGCGTGTTGTTGGTCGAAGATCATTGGCCAGTCTCTTGCGACAACGGGCAGGTGCCGACACGCCGTCTCATGCCGGGATTGGTCGGAGAGGTGGTTCTTGAAATTGGCCGCACGCGATTCATAATAGGCAGGAAACTCTCCTTTGTGCCCGTCTGCTATTCTCGGGTGCCAGTCGGAGCGAGTGTTTGCCAGGGTGGAATGCGTGTGGTTGGCTGCCACGGTGGGGCCAGGCTTCTGCTTTGTTGTTTTTTCCAATCGGCAATGGCATGCCATCGGGCACTTACCCTTTGCAGCGCCCCGCTCGCTTCGCCACAAGGGACACTGTTTCAACCTGGAATCGCTAATCTTGGAGACTCGGCAGTGATGCAACGGTATCCTCAGGCAGCGGCGACGGCCGCCCGGGCTTTACTCCTTTTGGCTAGCACACTTTTTCTCCTGGGCTGTGGCTCGAAGTCGGAAGAAGAGGTGCCGATGTTCGACGAGCGGCTGCTGGCCGAGCCGGCATCGCGTTCAACCGAGAATCAGGTTGATCCCCTGATTTACGATGAAGGCATGTCGCTGGGAGGTGTCGGTATACAACGGTCTTACAGCAATACCCCTTCGCCGCTCTCCGATTCCACACGGTTGGGTGACGACGAGCCGGGCACTCCGCTGGCATTCCCAGAGGGAATCGAGGACTCGCACGGCAATGGTTTGCCGGGAAACAGTGGTTTGCCGGGAGATTTAGGCGGGCTGGGGTTGCCGGAGCTCGGCGGAACTGGGGCACATAGCCCGATGGGATCTGGTGCCGACGGCAGTTTCTCGTTACCGATGGATAATCCGTCGTCCCAGGGGCAGTAGCACGCGTTCAACGCGAATGCGCTGCCGCGGACCACTACCGTTACGCTTGGCATGGCCAAGTCGCCAGGTCGCACCACGGGAAACTGAGTGGAGCAGGGGGCCCCGTCTATCGGTCGGCGTTTTTTCCCGCGGGCAAGGTGACCACCATGTTGTCGCGATGGACAACCTCGTCGTAGGGACAATGTCCTAGTGCGATGGAGATCTGGTCGGTGCGTAATCCCCGGATCCGCTGGACTTCTTCGGCGTCGTAGTTGGACAGGCCGCGAGCGAATTCACACCCGTCTGGGCGGCGAAGTCCTACAACATCGCCTTTGATGAAGTCGCCTTCAACCCGAGTTACGCCAATCGGCAAAAGGCTGCGTCCCTGACGACAGACGGCCTCGCAGGCGCCGGCGTCGAGTGTCAAATGGCCGCGGGGTTGCACGGTTAGGCCGATCCAACGTTTCCTCGCGGCGATCGTCTGCCCTTGGGCCAGAAAGAGCGTTCCCACCGGTTCGGCGTCGATGATCCGCTTAAGCACGTTGGGCGAACGCCCGCTGGCAATGATCACGTTTTCCCCGCCGGCCGTCGCCAAACGGGTGGCCTCGAGCTTACTGGCCATTCCCCCTTTACTCAAGCCATTGCGCGAATCGCACGCCAGATCGAAAACCGACGGTTCCAATCGCTTCACGGTTGGAATGACCTTGCTGGTCGGGTCGGTCGGGTTGCCGTCGTAAAGTCCCTCGACATCGGAAAGCAACACCAGCAGCGGTGCCTGGATTAGATTGGTGACGATCGCGGCCAGACGGTCGTTGTCGCCGAAGGTATGCATCAACTCGTCGACCGCTACCGTGTCGTTCTCGTTAATCACCGGCACGGCCCCAAGTTCCAGCAGGCTCAGCAGGGTGTTTCGGGCGTTGAGATATCGGGCCCGATGGTCGAGATCCTCAGCCGTAAGCAACACCTGAGCCGCATGTCGACCGTGGCAGCGGAACGATCGCTCGTAGACCTCGACCAGCGCGCTTTGCCCCACGGCGGCCACTGCCTGGAGCTTAGCCAAATCGGTGGGTCGGCTGGTGAGTCCCAGTCGCCCCATACCAGCTCCTACGGCCCCCGAGCTAACCAATACCACGTGGCGCCCGCTCTCGAGCACCGCGTGCAACTGCCCGGCCAGTTGGGCAATCTGGTCTTCGTTAAGACGACCATCGGCCTGGGTGAGAACGCGGGTGCCCACCTTCACGACGATCGTATGAGCCTCGGCGGCGATTTCTTGGCGAACCAGGTCGGTCATGGGGCTTCGGCTGGGCGGCAGGCCAGGTACCTCGTAGCAGGATGGCGTCCGATACCCTTGGTTTCGGCAACTTCGGACGTTTAAGGAAAGGTCGAGCGGAGAAAGTCTGAGTATAATCGACACTCCAGAGGGCCGAAAGACGGCAGGAAAACTTCTGAAAATACCCATTTCCCCCTCTCGTTTCCACGCTTTTTATGGGAACGGGCGCCCCGGCGCTTCGTGTCGCGACTTGCCAAGGAAAGCATTGGCCTGCACTCAAAAGACGCAAAGCCTCCTACTCTTGAGTCCCCACGCTGCAACGTGGGGGCCAGGGGAGTCCTTCTGGTCGTCTCGCGATGGATCGCGTCCCGCCTTCACCTTCTTTTGGGGCGGTTGGTTGAGTCGGCCGTTGGCTTGGTTAGAATGGTGATAGCATGGGGCCTGTTGGTTTCGAGTTCTCCGATACTGGCTGGCCGTGGTGGAAGGGCTGGTCGAGGGCCGTTTGGGTCTTTTGGCTGGCTTTTCATTCGCGGTTTGGTCGACGGACAATGTGTTCGATGAGCAATGTGTTGTGGCGACAGGAAGTCGCCGCGTAGCCAACTGTGGACGATCGAATACCTCCCCAGCCTGTCCACTGAGGCGACGAACTAAATCAGCCCCCTCTCTCGCAGGGCCGGCCGTACACGGTCGGCAGCAAGCCGACGATGAGCGATATTCGCGATGAATGCGGCGTTGCCGCGATCTACCATTTGCCCAACCGGGGCACCAGTTCCCTTTGTCCTGGACAGGGGCCAGAAGATACCTCCCGGCTGATGCCGCGGATGCTGTTGGATATTCAGAATCGTGGGCAGCTCTCCGCGGGACTGACCACCTACAACCCAGGACGCCGCCAGCTGATCGACACCCACAAGGAAGTCGGCAGCGTGACCGAGGTCTTTCGGCTGAGCCATCGGGCGAAGTTCGAAAGTCTGATGGGTGAATACAACGGCCGCGCAGCAATCGGACACGTTCGCTACGCTACCTGCGGGCGCGACGACCGCAGCTACGCCCAGCCCTTCGAACGCCACCACATCAAGAAACACAAGTGGTTCAGCTTCTGTTTCAACGGCCAGTTGGCCAACTATCAGGAGTTGCGCAAGGAGTTGCTCGGCGACAACGACAATTACCTCGCTCGGGAAACCGATACCGAGGTGATCATGCATCAGTTGTGTAGCGAATTGTCCATGGATCGGCAGCCGCGGTTGTTGGACGTGTGTCGCAACCTAGCTGCCAAGTTCGACGGGGCCTACAGCTTGGCTTTCCTCGATGCGCTGGGCAATATGGTGGTTGCCCGCGATCCGCTGGGGATCAAGCCGCTCAGCTATGCCATCGAGGGTCCGTTGTTCGCGGCGGCCAGCGAAAGCGTGGCCCTGCTGAATCTCGGTTTCCAGCCGGAAAGCATCAAATCGTTGGAACCCGGCACGGCCGTGATCATTTCCGAGGGCGAGTTGACCATCGAACGTTTCGCCCCTAACGGCCGCTGTGCCCATTGCTTCTTCGAATGGGTTTACTTCGCTAATGTGGCCAGCACGCTTGACGGTCGCAGTGTGTATATGGCTCGAAAACGGTTGGGCGAGGAATTGGCCAAGCTCGAGACGGTGACGATCGACTCGGACACGGTTGTCGTTCCCGTACCCGACACCAGCAAGGCGGCGGCCGACGCCATGGCCTACGCGCTGAACGTACCCAGCGTGGAAGGCCTCATCCGTAACCGCTACAGCGGACGAACCTTTATTGAGGGTGGCAGCAGCCGGAAACGCAAAGCCCAAACGAAGTACACCCCGCTGAAGGAAGTGCTGGAGGGGAAGCGGGTGTTGCTGGTCGAAGATTCGATCGTACGCTCGACCACGATGAAGGTGTTGCTGCAGCGGATCCGGCGGCTGGGCCAGCCCAAAGAGATTCACGTCCGCGTGGCCTGCCCTCCAATCATCGCTCCCTGCTTCTATGGGATCGACATGTCGACCGTTCGCGAGTTGTTTGCCCCGCAGTTTCTGCAAGGCGGGCCGTTGACCGACGAAGTTCAAGCCCGTATGGCCAGCCAACTGGAAGCCGACTCGTTGCGGTATCTTCCGGTGGAAGCGGTTGCGCGAGCGATCGGGTTCAGCGATGGCGAACTCTGCCAGGCGTGCATCACCGGTCGGTACCCTACCCCGTTTGGCCAGCAGTTGGCCAAGGTGGCGTTTTCGAACTACCACAATCACGTGGCGGGCAGGACGTACGAGACAGTGGAAACGCCCTAGGCCACCGCGTTGATCCCCGCGGCATCTGGGGCCGACTGAATCACGGCAAACTTCTCGACCCAATCGAGTCGACGCAGAAGGGGCGCTATTTGCTGGTCGGCGTTAGGCAGTTCGTCGTCTTCTCGCAGTTCCTGAAGTTCTTCGATTCGCTCTTCATAGAACTCCAGCAGGTTGACCGGTTCATCGTTGTCTACGCCAGCAGCATCCAGATCTTGGCGAATGGCAACCAATTGCTGCAATTCGTTTTCGTCGATGACGCCCTGGTTGAACAGTTGATGGATCATGTCGGAGAATTCGAGCGGCGTGATGTTGGTCACGTCGTATTGCGAGAGGATTTCTCCCAACGCGGCATTGCCATTTGCACTGCTGGTCGACGAAGTTTTCGCCGTCGCGTCGGTGGTTGCCGCCGATGTTTCGCCCGATTCACTGCGACGGCTGACAGTAGTCGGATCGTGATAGCCGGCCAGAATGTTGTTGATCTGCATCGATTTGGAAAGGGCAGAAGGACGGGGTGGAGGCCTACTCAACGAGGGGTAGCGCACGACGTTGGCAATACGCGATAACGGCAACACGTAACGCCGCCAACGCGCAAGAGAAGCAACTGCCGGACCAAACCGCGAGAAGACGGCAGGAAACCTTGATGGCATGGCGTCAGGCGTGTGCTTAACCTGTGTGGGAACCACACGTTAAGCAACAATCATCGTGCGTTGGCATTCGCAACGATTGCGCGACGGCACCATGGCGGAATCGGCCGGTTTTGCCGAACGCCGCGCGGAAGATGCCGAGTCGAGTGTTGGGATGGAGCGGGCCGCAGATCGGGTGCCAAGGGCGGCTTGCCCACCCTTGCCGAATTAGAAGTATACCCAGAATCGGGGGCAGGCGAGTTGTCCCTGGCACCCAACGCCGTTAACCCTTCTACGAGGTCACTTCGACTGAGCAGCGAGCACCCGATCGATCCAGCGGAGCATCGGGGCGTATGCCGGTTCAGCCATCCCGTGGCCGTAGCCTTGAAGCTCGTACAAGGTGATGTCCTTGTGCCCTGCCACCTTGAGCATGCGCATGAAGTAGGCGTTTTCCTCGTAGCGACCGAGCATTTCCATTTCGCGGTCGCCGGTCACCAGGAGCGTGGGCGGAGCGTCTGCCCGCACGTGATAAAGCGGAGCGAACTCGTCGACGACCGGCTGTTTCTGGGGAATTCCCCGTTCTTTCCGCACGGTCATGTGAGTGATCGTGTGTCCGCTGAGCGGAATCAGCCCGGCAATTCGGTCGGCGTCGATGTCGTGTGCGGCCAGCCAGCGTTTGTCGAAACCGAGCATGCTGGTCAGATAACCGCCGGCCGAATGGCCCGAGATGAAGATTTTGTCGGGGTCGCCCCCGTATTTTTCGATGTTCCGAAACGTCCAGGCAACGGCGGCCGCGGCGTCTTCGAGATACGTCGGGCAAGAAATCTTCGGATACAAGCGGTAGTTGACGGGCACCACCGCAAGGCCCTTGTTTTTCAAACCCCCGGGAATGGACCGATTGCCGCCGGTAAGACCTCCACCATGGAACCACACCACGGTGGCAAACCCGGGCTTGTTTTCCGGATAGTAGACGTCCAGACGGCAACGCTCGCGTTGGTAGGGCGTGACGTTGGCTGCGTTTTCGTCGACGTAAGAGATGTCGGTCTTCAGGCCATACTTAATCTCGACATTCTTCTTTTCCTCTGCCGAGACTGTTCCGCTGAGAAGGGCCACCGCAGTAAGAACCAATAGCGAGCGAATCATTGGGCTTTCTCTCTGTTGCAGGAGGATATTCGTGCGACTGGAATCAAGCCCGAGTATCGTATCCGCCGCGGAAAAAGTCAAATTCGCGGCCGCCTGACGCAGAAGAACCGCAAGGGCACGGCATCCGATCCCTGGTTTATTGGTTCCGTGGTTGATTGTAGAATACTTCCTTGCGTCCTGTCCCGGGAAACCGGGCTCTCGTTGGTCGCCCTCGTTCCACAAGCAATACAGGGTCCGATAAGAGTTGACAAAGCTCTAGCCCGCACGTCGGGCGGCGCTCGTCAGGCCGCGAATGATTTCATCGGTGACCGCTTCTGCGTTCATCTCGATGGCCACTTCCATATTGTGTCGCCAAGCGGGCACCCGACGGCGGTCGAACACCGTCATGCCGGCCGTCAACTCGCCCAGGGTTTCCACGTCGCCCGCCATTTCTTCGGTGCGGAACAACTCCGGATGGATCACCGACATCAGCGCCACGGTATCGTGAACGTGAATCCCCTCCAGCCCGAACTGCTGACGATAGTTGCGGAACGCCGGCGGAAGGATCTTTTGCAGCAGGCCACCCACCTTGGTCGATTCGTCGGGCAAGCGGTTGAACAGGTCGTAGCTGAGCACCACGCGGTTGGTCACGTCCAAGGGAATCAGCGTCTTCGTGCAGTGTGCCCGAAACACCAACTGTGCCGACACGGGGTCGCAATAAATGTTGAATTCGGCCGCCGGCGTGATATTGCCGGCCACGGAGACCGTGCCTCCCATGATCACCACCCGACCGACCAGCGACGGAAGTTCCGGGTCGCGCACGAACGCCCGAGCTACGTTGGTCAACGGCCCCAGGGCCACGATCGTTACCGAGCCTTCCGGTGCGGCGCGAACCTGGTCGCAGATCACCTTCTCGGCAGGGTGGACATGGTGCAGCTCGGCCACTTCGAGCTGGACGCCGCCGAGGCCGTCGATACCGTGCAGGTGCCGGCCGTCGACCGGCAGCCCGGTGTCTGGCGGCGAAGCGGCCCCCGCCCGCGGCCACCGCGGTGGGTCGAGCTGTTCGACGATTGCCTGAACGTTTCGGGTAGCCTGCGCGGGCGAACAATTTCCGCCGACCGCTGTCACAGCAAGCACATCAAGTTCGGGGTTGAACAACGCCAGGCAGAGTGCCATTGCGTCGTCGATGCCGGGATCAACGTCAAGGATTACCTTGTTGGCCATTACAATCTCGTATCGTAGGAAGCTCTTATCAAAACTAGTGACGAGGCCGTTCGTTCAGCGGATACGCGGACCTGAAACCCCGGTTCAATACCGCCTTGAAGAATCGGCTGGAGAAGTTGCGGCAGTGCGGGGATTGTAGGCTCCCACCCCCCCTGGGGCAAGAGAGAACCACTGGTTTTGCCACTACGTCGACTTTCGACTCATTCCCCCCCACAGTATACTACACGGTTTCTGCGGGCCGGAAAGAGTAGAATCGCGCCAACGCCGATTGCCTTGCCGAAGAACTGCCAAAATCTGGATCATTGCACCAACCCGGATTTTTTACAGCGAAACTGATCACGGAGCCATCATGATCGAAGCTGCCGTAAGACGTGTCGAGGCTGGCGAACATCTCGCCCAGGAGGAAATGGCCACCACGATCGGCCTGATCATGGACGGCCGTTGCCCCGACGAAGAGATTGCCCGACTGCTGAAAGCCCTGCACGAAAAGGGAGAAACGGTCGACGAAGTGGCTGGTGCGGCCGAAGCACTTCGCGCGAAAATGGCGCCCATCCGGCTGACGCATCCCGGGGCCATCGACATCGTGGGCACCGGTGGCGACCGCTCCGGCACGTTCAACATCTCGACCGCCGCCGCCCTGGTTACCGCCGCCGCGGGCGTGCCGGTGGCCAAGCACGGCAATCGTGCTGTCACCAGCCGCAGCGGCGCTTCCGACGTTTTGACCGCGCTGGGCGTAAACATCGAGGCCGACCTGCCCACCGTCGAAGCCTGCCTGGAGGAACTCGGTATCTGCTTCTGCTTCGCCCCGCTGTACCACGCGGCGATGAAACACGTGGCCCCGGTGCGCAAGAAGCTGAACATGCCGACCATCTTCAACATCTTGGGTCCATTGGCCAACCCGGCCTCGGCCCGGTTCCAATTGCTGGGCGTCGGGCGGCCCGAGTTGCGGCCGTTGTTGGCCGAGACCGTCGCGCGGCTAGGCACCCAGCGCACGCTGGTCGTTCACGGCACCGATGGGCTGGACGAAGTCTCGCTGGCGGCCTCGACCGACGTAACCGAAGTCACGCCCGAGGGCCTTCGGCAACACACCTGGCAAGCGGCCGACTTCGGACTGACCGCGGCCGCCAAGGAAGAATTACTCGTCGATGGGCCCGAGGAAAGCGCCCAACGGATTCGCGAAATCCTCGCCGGACAGCCAGGCCCCTGCCGCGACATCGTCGTACTCAACGCGGCCGCCGCGTTGTTCACCGTGGGCCGGGAGACGTCGCTAAAACGCTGCGCAGAGTTGGCCGCCGCAGCGATCGACTCCGGCGCCACGGCTGAATTGCTCCGCAAACTGGCAGATCGCACCCGAGGGAAGTGAGTAGACTCTTGGTGTAAGAAGGAAAAACGGGAAACGGGTGAAGAGGAAAGAATCCCACGAGTGGCGAAAGCACACTCGGGTGGCAGCGATGATTTTGCGGAGAAGGTGTTGGCACTTTGTATAGTAGATCGCAAAATCGTCGGTGTCGCGAAGCGACGAGACGATTCGCTGACGTGTTCCCGTCCTCTTGTTGCCAAGGCAACACCGACGATTTTCCGGGCATGTTTTCAGGGTTGGTAAGCTCAAACGCGGAAAATCATCGGTGCCACCCGTGCCGTCGTCGTTTTAGCCCGTTGTCAACCATTGGGTTTTTCGAGGTGGAGTGTATACGCGATACGATTGCCGAAGAACTCTTTTTTCCGGAACCCGGTTGCGGTGGCCAGTTGGATCACCGTGTTGCGGCCCTGGAAATGGGGGTCGAAGATGATTTCTGTTACCGACAAAATCCCGTCGGGCTTGAGTGCGTCGAAAATCTCCCGTAGGGCCGCTTCCCGGTCGGGGATTTCTCCCAGGACGGTTACCAGCAAAGCGCGGTCGAACTGATCGCGGCCGAGCTTGCCCTCGCCGAGGCCGGCTTGAATAAACTGGATGTTGGCGAGGTTCGCTTGCTGGGCTTTTTGCCGTGCCCGTTGAAGCATACCGGGCTGAATATCGACGACAACCACGTTGCCTTGTCGGCCGACTTGCCGCGCAACCGGGATGGCCAGCCGCCCGGGGCCGCAGCCGGCGTCGAGCACCGCCATGCCCGGCTGAAGTTCCAAATGCTCGACAATGAAGGCGGCCCGATTGGTTTTGGCGAAAGGATTGTCCAATTCAACCAGCCAACGCAACCACACCGGGCAAGGGAGTGAACGACGCCGAGAGGCAAATCGCCATACAAGGGCGATGAGCACGATGAGGGCGACGGAACCGAGAAAGATGGCGGTGGGTGTTTTCATTCGTTGTTCGTTTGTGCTACGTGGCGCAACGACAGACGGCGCGGGTGAGGTGTGCCACCCTATTTACCCCTCATCGTACGGCACGGCGAGCAGAGGGGCAATGGATAGGGGGGCTTAGGTAGTCCTGGCGGCTGTCTGTTGCTACGGGAGTCGAAAAGTATCTCGCCAAGGCGCAAAGATGCAAAGGACGGGAGATTTTTCCTTCTCTTCGCGTCCTTGCACCTTGGCGAGACCGGTTCTGTTTCTCTGCGTCACCCGGCGCAACTTGTTTTCAGCGTGTTGGTTACGACGGCGATTTCGTTTTCAACTCATCTTGCTGCGGTCGAGAGAGTTCGCTAGAATGCCGCCCTTAGCTGGTTCCAATTGTATTGCTTGGCTTTGTGTCGGCATTGCCATAAGCCGCACGTGCTACTTTGCCCGCCATGGAAGTAGCCGTTTGCCGCTCCGGTAAGGAAACCGGTTGGTTGATGCTTACTCCCGCCGATGGTATTCGCGCACACTCTGGAAGGTCATCATGTCTGCGGAAGGGAAGCCGCCGACCGAGTCGTCGCTCTTAGCGTACCCGTTGGGTTGGGTTACCCGACTGGTTACGCGCTTCGCTGTGCCAACAGTCGCGGTGAGTATTGCGCTCGCGCTGGTCGCGTTGCTTCTTTCGGCCACCCGCCTGGGATTTCGCACCAGCCGTCTCGATTTGATCGACTCGGAGAGCAATTTCAATCGCCTCTGGGTCGAATACATCGACGAGTTTGGCGACGAAGACGACGTGGTGGTCGTCGTCGAGGGAGCGAATCGCGACGAAGTGGTGCCCGTGCTGCAGACCATTTCCACGGAACTGGCCCGGCGCGACCGCCTTTACAATGCGGTATTGCACGAGGTCGATCTGTCGATGATCCGCTCCAAAGGGTTGCACTACCTGGAAGAGCGGGAGTTGTATGCCATCGAGGGTTTCCTCGATAGGGTGGATCCGATCGTCCACGGCCAATGGGGTCGTTTGAACCTGGGGCATCTGTTTCAAGGGCTGGCTGAGCAGCTTCGAGCCACCGCCAACCCTTCCTCGCAGGCGGCTCAACAAGCAGTTCAACGTGATGTGGCCCAGTTGGCCGAGAGTCTTCAGGCGGCCATGTACGAGCGAGGGCGGTATCAATCGCCCTGGCCTGGCATGCCTTGTCTGGTGTCGACCCTCAGCGAACTAAGCTCCGAGTACCTGTTGTTCGACGACGGACGACTGGGTTTGGTGTTGTTGCGGCTGGCCAAGCACGACAAGGAAAGTTTCACCCAGGGTAGCGCGGCGATCGACGAACTCCGCAGCCTGATCCGCGACATCGAACAACGTTACCAGCATGAGTGCCCGGAGATCAAAATCGGCCTGACCGGTTTGCCGGTGATGGAAAACGACGAGATGCGCATCAGCCAGGTCTCGATGATGGAGGCCAGCTTGCTGTCGTTGGTGGGGGTGGCCTGTTTGTTCATCGCTGGGTTCGGGGGATTACGTCATCCGTTGGTGACGGTCGCCGCTTTGCTGCTGGCCATGGCCTGGTCGTTTGGCTACATCACGATGACCGTGGGCCACCTGAATATCCTCAGTATCTCGTTTGGTGTCATCCTGATTGGCTTAGGGATCGACTTCGGGATCCACTACGCCGCACGCTATCTGCAACTTCGCGGAACGATACGCCACAGCGACGAGGCCCTGATCAAGACTTCCCAAAGCGTAGGGCCGGGCATCTTCACTGGTGCTATCACGACTGCGATTGCCTTTTGTACGGCCGGGCTGACGGAATTCACCGGCGTGGCCGAACTGGGAATTATTGCCGGCGGCGGCATCGTCTTGTGTTGCGTGGCGGCCTTCACGGTGTTGCCGGCCATGATTCATCTTTCCGATGGAAAACGGCCGGGCGAAAACCTGCCGGCTCCCTTAGATATCCATGGCTGGCTGCAACCCCTTTTCCGGCGTCCGCGGCTGCTGTTGGCCGTAACCTTGGCCGGAACGCTGATGGTTGGCACGGGAATGTCGCAACTCTGGTACGACCACAATCTGCTGAATTTGCAGCCAGACGGTCTGGAGAGCGTCGAACTGGAAAAGAAGCTCCTCAGCGACGCCGATCAGAGCGTGTGGTATGCCCTGTCGATCGCCGAAAGTCCCGAGCAACTTCTGACGTTGAAACAACAGTTCCAGGCCCTCGACTCGGTCGAGAAAGTGGTGGACATTGCCAAATTCTTTCCCGTCGACCACGCCCAAAAACGCCCGGTTATCGAGCGAATTTACGCGCGGATGGCAAGCCTTCCGGAGGGGCCTCCTCGTATTCCGGTCGATCCTCCGGCGGATCTTGGACGGGCAATCGCACAGACCCAGGCATTGATTGCCGACAATCCCCACACGCAACGCACCCAACGACAACTGGAGCAGATCCGCCACATGTTGCGGTGCACTCCCATGACGGAGTGCTACGGCCGGCTGTCCGATTTCCAGCAACGCATGGCGGGTGATTTGCTCAGCCGGTTGCACATGCTTCGGGCGATGGCCAACCCGGAACCGCCGCGGCTGGCCGATTTGCCCGAAAGCCTGGTTACCCGATTCGTCGGGCAAGACGGGCGCTATCTGCTGAAGATTTACGCCAAGGGCGATATCTGGAACATGGCGGCGATGGAGAAATTCGTCCAGGATGTGCGGAGCGTCGATCCCCGGGCGACCGGCAACCCGCTGCAAACCTACGAAGCCTCGCGGCAGATGAAGCGAAGCTACGAACAGGCCGCCTGGTATGCCTTGGTCGCCATCCTGCTGGTGCTCTTTCTCGACTTCCGAAGTGTGCGCTACACGCTGTTGGCCATTGTGCCACTCGGGCTGGGGGTGTTGCAGCTGTTCGGGTTGCTGGGTTACCTGGGCATTCCTCTGAATCCGGCCAATATGATTGTCTTGCCGTTGATTTTGGGCATTGGAGTCGACGATGGTGTTCACGTGGTTCACGACTTCCGCCGCCAGACGGGCCGCTATCGCATGAGCGCCTCGACTGCCAGCGCGGTAGTGATTACGTCGTTGACAACGATGGTGGGCTTTGGCAGCCTCATGATCGCAAGCCATCGAGGGCTACAAAGCCTGGGACGCGTATTGACCCTCGGGGTGAGTTGTTGTCTGTTTTCCTCGCTGGTAATTCTGCCGGCCCTGTTGGCCTGGATGAGCCGGCACTGTGCCGATGGTCTCTCCGATACGGAGGCCTTAGATACCGAGGCCTTCGATACCGAGGCGGACGGTACGTCGCTTGCAGAGCGATTGGATCCCGGTGGACGAAAGATTCATCGTTGGGACGAGGCACACCACCCGGGCACCAGCAGGTTTGCCACGCCCCAGGATCGCTCGCTCCGGGTTGGCTCTGCTCGTGATGAGCACCGGTGAGCGGGGGGATTCTCTCTACCCGGCGTCGAGTCTCGGTAACCGCCTGCTGGACGTGACGGTGGCGGCCCGATTGGCTAATCTCGCTAGTGGTCTGTCCATAGCGAGTTTGCCGTTCGGGTGCCAGGGGCAGCTTTTCTGCCTCTGATTTGGCGAGGGCGGGTAAGCTGTCCCTGGCACGCGATCTCTGGCTAAGGAGTTGATAAAGCACTTGGCTCGCAGTGTGGAAACGGCTCTTGCGAGGGGGTGCTTGGCAAGAGAGAAAGGTCGCGGGTTCACAATCCCTCGGCAGAATGGTAAACTCAGTAGCTTACTTCTTACGAAGATACCCACGGCGAGTAATCCGAAAACTCATTAATCCACAATCGACCACCCATCACGAGAGGGAGATTCAGGTATGTCGAAGCCAGGACACAAGGTGAAGAAAGCGAACCACGGAAAGCGGCCTGCCTCGAGCAAGGCTCGCAAGGCCAAGCGTCAGGTAGTCCGCACCTGATTGGCGACTACGGTGTCACGTTGGCATTGCTTGTGAATTTGGCATCGCTTGTCAATAGCGTGGCGAAATGCATGGCCGATGGGCCGTAACACGCTACTTGCAATGGTCTTACGACCGACCGACGAACAGCTTGCCGATTTGCCGGGCCGTGCTTCGTGATGGCCCTCGGGTTTCGCCTTGGAAAACGGTGAATTGTTTTTTCGGCCCGTCCTTCGGGTTCAGGGATCAGGATTCAGGGAAGACGTTTGCCACGAAATCCTGAACCGCGAATCTGTTGCTTTGGTTGCGGCCGTGCCGCACTGAAATACGTGTGCTAAGGAGTTAGGCGTGCCCAAGATACCTCAGATTATCGATCTCAATGTCGTGGACCTCGATAACGTCATCGCCGATATCGAGGAGATCCGTCGATTTAATCCCCAGCGTCACGAGATGGAGCAATTGTCGGCGATCTGCCACGAAGACCTCGAAAAGCACGCGATCGTGGGGTACAAAGACCTCACCGAGGACGAGTTCTGGACCCGCGGCCATATGCCGGGTATGCCCCTGATGCCGGGCGTAATTATGTGTGAAGCGGCCGCCCAATTGGCCAGCTTCTACTGCGGTCGTCACAAGCTGCTCGAGGGCATCGTTGGTTTCGGCGGTTTGGAAAAGGTTCGCTTCCGTGGCGTGGTGCGTCCGGGAGACCGCTTCGTTATTGTCTGTCGCCTGTTGAAGGTGCGCCGCGGTATGATGACCTGCGAGTTCCAATGCTTCGTCGACAAGAATCTGGTGTGCGAAGGGGTGCTCAAAGGGGCGGCTCTGCCGGTCGACCAAATCAACGCCGAGCCTTCCTAATCGAAATTGCAGGTTGGGGGCCATGCCCACGGCTACGTGGGTAAGCTGATAGCGTAGTGAATGCCCAAGGCCCAAACCACAATGACCAAGGAAGCGTTATGTTCTAATGACCAAACGTCGAGATCACGTGACGGTGCGGAACCAGTGATTGAGACTCGGGAATTGGGATTTCATTGGTCATTGCGATTTGGTCATTGAGACTTGTCGGGTGCATGGCACCCGACTCGTAAGGGTGGGCAAGCCGCCCATGGCACTCCGGCGTTCCCCCTAGGCTGCCTCGTCGATCTGAATCGTGCCATGCTTTTTCCGTTCCACGACGACAACCCCACCGTACGTATGCCGATCATTACGGTGGGGCTGGTTGTGGTCAATGTGGTTGCCTTCGTGCAAATGACGCGATTGTCAGACACGCAACAGCAGGTCGCGGCCTACCGCCGAGGTTTTGTGCCGGCAAGAATTGCTCAGTTACGCAATCCTCGACCAATTGTGGTGCCCGTCGAACGCATTGTACGTCATCCCTTCAATGGTCGACCGATTCGGGTGCGCGAGCAGATGCAGCTCGATCCGGCTCCGCGAAAAATCGTGGCTTCGCTGTTTACCTGCATGTTCATGCACGGCAGTTGGATGCACCTGCTGGGCAACATGTGGTTTTTGTGGGTGTTTGGAAACAATGTGGAGGACCGCCTCGGGCATGTGGCCTACTTGTGCGTGTATTTGCTCGGGGGGATCATCGCCAGCGGTTGTCATTGGTTGACCAATCCGGGGAGCCTGGTGCCGGTGATCGGTGCCAGTGGGGCCGTGGCCACGGTGTTGGGCGCTTACGCAATCACTTGGCCCTGGGCGAGGATCCACACGCTCGTATTTTTGTTCATTTTCATTACGATCATCGATTTGCCGGCCCTGCTGGTATTGGGTGTGTGGTTCGTAGGACAATTGCTTTCCGGTACCCAGGCCCTGAAAAATGAACTGGCGGCTGGCGTAGCTTGGTGGGCCCACGTCGGCGGATTCCTGGCGGGGCTCGTGCTCATGCCGTTGCTTTGCAGCGTTATTCGTCCGCCACGGCATCGGGGCCGTAATCGGTTTGAAACTCAAGAAGAAGTTGCCTGAAATTTTTGTGTGCTATTACCATGGGACGTCGTGCACTTCGCAAAGTTGATCCGTCACTCGACCTTTCGAACTACTTGTACACGGTCGACGAGCTTCCGTCGCCTTTGTGTAGCGGCCAACTGTTCGGGCGTGATGCCGCGTTGGAGATCGAAATCGGCTCCGGCAAGGGCCTCTTTCTGTGCTCGGCCGCCGCCGCTCATCCCGAAATGGATTACCTCGGTATTGAGATCGCCAAGAAGTATGCCCAGTTTGCCGCGGCTGAATTGGCGAAGCACGAATTAACCAACGGGAAGGTCGTCGCTGGCGACGCGCTGCGCGTATTTGCCGAACTAGTCCCCAGCGATACCCTGGCTGGCGTGCATGTCTACTTCCCCGATCCCTGGTGGAAGAAACGCCACAAGAAGCGTCGCGTGATGCAAGACGCGCTGGTCAAAGATATCGAGCGTACGCTCAAGCCGGGTTGTACGCTTCACTTCTGGACGGATGTGCAAGAGTATTTCCATAGCGCACTGGAAGTGCTGGCCGAGCACACCACGCTTGAGGGACCGTTTGATGTGCCCGAATCGGATCCCGAGCACGACTTGGACTACCGTACCCACTTTGAGCGCCGCATGCGGATGCACGATTTACCGATCTATCGGGCCGAGTTCCGCAAGAAGACGACATAGCCGATTACTGGAACTTGCTGCGGTCGCCTACTTCCACCTCGATGGTCTTCGGCTTTTGTTCCCGCCAAACGAGCACGGGCACGCGCGTGCCGACCTTGGTCAGACTAACCAGATTCACCAGATGGGCATCGTCGTCGACCGGGATATGGTTGAATTCGAGGATCACATCGCCCACGCGGATGTCGGCCGCTTCGGCCGGTGCTCCCTTGGTGATTCCGGTCACGTGTGCCCCGGTCGGGCACGGCAGGCCCAACTTCGCCGCAGCACCGGGCCCGAACTGTGCATCGAGGTTCACACCCAGAAACGCCCGGGTGACTTTGCCATGTTCGATCAATTGCTCGGCGATGATCATGAACATGTTAATCGGGATCGAGAAGCCGATTCCTTCATTGCCGCCCGAGTTGCTGGCGATGGCCGTGTTGATGCCGATGACCTCGCCGTGGAGATTTACCAGTGGACCGCCGCTGTTGCCGGGATTGATCGCGGCGTCGGTTTGCATGAAGTCCTGGAAACGTACCGAAGAGTCGCCCAGCCGCAGATCGCGCCGTCCTTTGGCGCTGATGATGCCGAAGGTTACCGAATGGCTCAAACCGAAGGGGCTTCCCACGGCCAGCACGAAGTCGCCGATCTCGACTTTTTCGCTGTTGCCGATTTCAGCGGTCACCAGGTGCGGAGCGGCGACGGCCATTACCGCCACATCGGTGTCGGGGTCGGTTAACACCTTGATCGGGTGCAGCCGTCGGCCATCGGCCAGATTGATTTTGATTCCCTCAGGAGTCGACTTCTCGATGACATGGCGATTCGTAAGTACGTAATCCCTGTCCCCTAGACGTACGATCACGCCTGAGCCGGCCTCTTCGACCTTACGGCCTTGTTCGTAGGTAGTACGCGGCTCTTTGGTCACATCGGCTTCAATGTGGACCACGGCCGGGCCGATGAGCTTGGCCACCGTTTTGACCACGGCCGCCTGGGCTTCGAGAATCGAGACGTTGTGGGTAAGCGTTTCGCGGAGTCGGGCCTGCTCTTGGGGCGACATCCCACTGCGTTGTTGAAGCGAGGCGGGGATCGCGTCTTGGGCAAACGCTGGCCGGCTTGGCGACATCGCCAGAAGTACGAACATCGCCATGAGCAAGGCGATTGAGGTCGCTGCGGCAAATGTCAAGCCGTACTCACGTCGTCGCATCGGAACACGGCGTGGCCGCAGCCAGTTTTTTCGTGCCAACGCTGGAGTTTGGGAACCAGGAAAGCTATTCACAATTGACGGATTCCTCATCTTCTCCATCCGCGTAAGCTCACCTTACGCCGAAGGCGTTCTCCCAATCGGCCTCAGGGAAACGCCGCAGCCGCGCTGTCCCGGGGTTGCCGGAACCCGCTTCCCCGCTGCAGCCATCGCCCAATCCCCAGAAATCGTGCAACTCGATTGACGATTCACCCGGTCACACTCCGGGGATCCGTCGCGGCAGGCTGGGCGTCCAGCAGTCTTATTGATATCCGTAAAAGTAGTGAATTGGCCACGCAGCCGGTTTTCCCGCAATTGCCGGGTTCCCGTTGGTCGCCCTCGTGTCACTACGTATGCGACGCTCAATATTGCACCGCAGGGAAGGCCGAGGTTATTGTTCATCTGACGTGGTGAATCGTACCACAATGTCAAGAACAATAGAAACCGACTCCCCGCAACGGGGCAGGCGGCCGAAGGTCATTGGACCTCCGGCGACCAGCGGGCCTGTAAGTTCCAAACGGGCGGAATCAGGAGACGTCCATCTCGACGTCGTTGAGCGACAAGTCGCCGTCGGCGCCCGTGGGTCTCAGCATTTGACTCCAGTCGACATCGGCGCCGGGCACGATTCCGTCGCGTTCTGCCTCCCGTTGACACTTGATGCAGAGCGTGGCATATGGCAACGCATGCAGGCGTGCCATCGGAATGTTGGTGGCGCAACCTTCGCAAAGGCCGAATTGTCCTTCGTGCATTCGCTCTAAGGCATACTCGATCCGGGCCAGTTCGCGGCTTTCGACTTCCGCCAGTTGGCTGCTGATTTCGTCTTGGACCGAGTCCAGAGCGGCATCCACCACGTCACCCGACGTTTGGGAGTTAAGCTCCTTAAGCAGACTCAAGTCGCCCGCCAGGGCCTTCCGAAGCGCATCGCGGCGCTTAACGAGTACCTGACGCAGGTTGAGAATCGCATCTTTGCGGCTCATAAGTACATCCCCCGAGGTTCGGCTTAGCCACATCGAGGGTCTTGCCCCCCTCGGTCGAGCCTTTGCCAAACTGCTCCTCTTCGGAACCGGTATTTTCCGACCCAATTGCCCGCCACGCAACTTCTTCCGCGAGAGGGCCACGATCCCCGCGAATCTGGATCTCGCCTTTCCGCCACACCGGACAATCAACCCGAGCGGGCTGCGTTCCGTCCGACGTCGATCCAATGACCCCCGTTCGTCCGCGTTGCGCGGTAACCAAAATATAGTACGTGCGTCGAGTTCAAAGGGGTCAAAAAGCGTCTTCCCCGCAGTCGATGCCACCCCCTCCCGTGGTGGTGGCTCTAACTGCATGGCAGTTAAGCATTTAGCCCCGAATCGATGCCCTCGTGACTTTGACCGTTGATTCCGCGTCGCTTCTGCACGCAAGGGACACTTTTGTGAAAAAAAAGTTCGCGCCCCCAGGGCGTTGTCTGGCGGATGCCCTCGGTCAGGTGTCGCTATCGGATAATCGACAAAACCGACAAGGATATACAGCCGTTTTTCCGCAAACACCGCAGAAGTTGCCCATCCTCGCTTCCGCGTCGTTGACCAAAGGCAACGCGTAAGCTAAACGCTTCAGTGGGCTTACTGCCCGAAAACTCAGCCAACTCGCGCGCAGTCGATACGGTTTGTCTTTTTTAACAACCGATCTCGCGATCCGTGGCTGGCCTTGTGAGATAGCCAAGGCGATGACCGATTCCTTTTCGCCGAGACGACGACCATGGTTGGCAGCATACTGGCGACAGATCCTACATCAACAACCGAACTGGCTCGCGAGCTGGTTCTTCGGGTATGTGGTACCAGCCGCGACGGACAGGTTGTGCGGTTGAAGGCCCCGAAGTGTACCGTGGGGGCCGGCGCCGACTGTACGTTGCGTCTGAAAGCTCGCGGGGTGCAGCCACTGCACTGCCTGATTCTTCGGGGACCGGCCGGTATGGTCGTCCGACGCTATGCCGACGATACCTTCCTCAACGGTCGCCCGTTTACGGATGCGGCGCTTACGCCGGGTGATCACCTCCGTGTTGGGCCCGTCGAATTCGAGGTCCTGCCCGACAGCGAAACAACCGCCAGTAGCCGGCAGGCATTGCCGGGCCGCAGCGATGAACTCGACGCGCTACGAAATCAACTCGATACGCTTCGCGAACGACTGCAACAACAGCAAACGACCCTGGAGCACGAGCAGCACCAGTGGCGTTGCCAGCGAGAAGCGGACGAAGCCGAAATCGTACAGAGTCGCCAGAAGTTGGATGCGGAAATAGAAGAACTTCGGCAACGGCAGGCCGAATTCGACCGGCGGCGAGAAGAGTTCGAAGAACTCCACGCCATTGGCCAGACGGAGTGCCAGCAGTGGCAGCGCCAGTTCGACGAACGCGACCACGAACTGAATACGCGGCGGGAAGAGGTCGACGCCCGATGGACCGAACTCGAACAACGGCGTACTGCTTTCGACGAAGAAAGATTGCAGTGGCAGTCTCGTCGCAACGAACGCGAAGCCCAGTTGGAAGAGCGGCAGCGCCAGTTCAACGAGCTACAAACCAAGCTCGACAGCGAGACCGAGCAACTCCAGCACCAGCAGCGGCAGTGGCAGAACGACTGCGAAGAAACAGAACGCCAACTGCACGAGTTGCAGGAAAATCTCGACGCCCGGGCGGCGGAACTCGATGAACAGCGTCATGCCTTCGACGAGCAACAGCGCCAATGGCAAACGCAGCGCGATGCCGACCAACAACAACTTGCCAATTCGGCCGACCAGGAGTTGGAACGCCAACGAGCGGAGCTAGAATCGTTGCGGGAAGAGTTCGAAACGCAGCGAACCGCCTTCGAAACGCGGCAGGCCGAGTGGCAACACGAACGCCAACAGTTTGAGGAAGATCGCGTTCGTTCCGAGCAGGAGCAACAGCAGTGGGATGAGAAACGCCGGCTGTGGGACGAACAGCGCCGGCAAGCCGAAGAAGCCTCTGCGCAGCGGTGCTCGGAAGAGACGACGTCTGACGAAGCAGCCGAAGAAGCCCTTGCCACTCAGCGCAATGAGCTGAACGCCGAGCGTGACGCACTGGCGGCCGAACGTGAGGCGTGGTTGGCCGAGCGCGAACGGGCCGAACAGAAACTCGCGCAACGGGCCGAACGACTCGACGCCCGTACGACGGATCTCGATAGCCAGGGACGAGCTCGGGAGGACGAACGGCACCACTGGGACGCGGAACGCGAATTGATCGAAGGTCGCTTGCGCGAACAGACCGAACAGATGGAAAAGCGGCAAGCGGAACTTCAGCAGTGGGAAGTGGAACTTCGAGAACGCTGCGATCAACTCGAACGCGCAGCCGCCGAAAACACACCGGCCGCCGAATCCGAACAGCCCAAGACAAAAGACGAGACGCTCGACCTTGAGTCGGTCTTGCGGCGACTGGGCCATTCGGAACTGCTCGACGAAGACGAAGAAGCGGAACCTGAAGGCTCCACGGCCATCACGACCGAGTCATCTGCTACAGAAGCGTCGGCGCCCAACTCCTACTCGCAGGCTGCGGAGCCTCAGCCGACCACCCGTCGCGACGACGAGGATGAGTCGATCGACGAATACATGGCTCGGTTGATGAATCGGGTGAAGGGCATGGCGGGCGACACGCCGGTACGACCAGTCAAGGCAACGGCCGTGTCGGAACCAGCTCCCGTCGAGACCCAGGAAGCCAGTCCGGCAAGCCACCAGTTACCACCGGAAAATCGGCAGCCGGCCGAGGCGATGGCGCCTCGTGCCGTAGCTCCTGAGAAACGGGTGAGCCTGGCCGCGATGCGGGAGTTGGCCAACCTGTCGGCTCGAACGGCCGTCGATCGCCACGCACGCAACCAACTCAACCGCAGCCGGCAGGGCAAACTCACGGTGGCCGCCGTGGCCTTGTTTACCGGTTTCGTGCTGATCGGTATGTGGTTTTGGTTCAACGCCATCAACCTGACGTTCTACTCGGGCTTGGCCGCGATCATCGTTTCGCTGATTTGGTTTATCCGCTACGCCTTTCAGACCGGCCGGCTGAAGGTCAACGAAGCGGGCCATCTCGACTGGCACTCGAACCCCGAGCCGCTGCAAGTCGAAGCCGAAGGCGACGACGCGAGCGACCAAATTGCCAACACCGATAACGTTGCCGATAGCGCTACCGACAACAACCTTGCTCAACCGTCGGGCGAGAACGAAGCACCGCAAAAGCCAGGCGACTTTTCGACCTTCGAGCAGGACATCGAGGAGTTGGTAGAAAACTCGGTAGCGAAGGCACCCGCCGAGGATTAAGAGCGTGTTACGAAAACCTTCTCCCCTCTTCCGCCGGGCGGGCGAGGGTACGCTGTTTCCCAAACACGTTTCAGAGGTGGCCGGGTAAATCGGCACCGAACGTGCCCACGCAAGCATGGACATGGCATCAGCAGGGTTAATCAGAAGGCTTTGCTTCTTCCTCCGCAGGAGCCTTGGGGTTGTCACGCTGCCATAGAGCGACTCTCACATCCTCGATTTTGGCTTTGCGACAAGCATCCATCGCCGCGGTAACCGCAGTAAAGTTTGTTCGAGCGTCGGCCTTAATCACTACGACAGCGCGGCCTGGGTTATTGACCCAAGTTCCTATCAGTATCTCCCTGAGATCATCGAGCGAGACTCGCTTGCCGCAGGCTTGGTAGTGACCATTCTCGTCGACGTACACAAACAATTCACGTGGCCGACTAACTTTTGGCATCGCGGCATTGTTCTCGGGAAAGACAATGGACAGTTCGCGTTCGCCTTCCACGCGAAGCACCGCGAGGTGAATTTCGGCAAACTTGCAGTGGTAGCGTGCGGCCGCAACGGCTTCCTTCGTGGCCCCGTTAGCCGCCTCGCGTTGGTCGACCAATGTCTGAACGGCTTGCATTCGTTGAACATGTTCGCGAGTTGCGCGAACAAGTACGTCGCAATTCATAACATGAGCCCCAGCGGTCTCAGTATACATGGTGCAACGAGACCTGTTGGCAAGAGACTCGATGTCGTCCATGGAAATGGTTTTTCTCGAACGCACTTCAGCGAGCAATTGCTGATAGCTTCCCGCAGGCGGCTCTTGCGACTCGGTTGTTAACGTTGGTTCTTCGGCAACGACGGACATCCTGCCCAGACAGACCAACAACGGAAGCCACAGGCAAACCGTGAGGGAAATTTTGGTGCAGGTTCCCATGAAGTGAGTCCTCGAAGTTGCGGCGGGAATGCATTGTCCCGATTGCTGCATTAGTGCAAGCTGAACAGGCGATTTCCTTCGTTAGTTTCCTGCCTTGGCGGTACTGTCCGGTTTCAAAACCCACGGGCGGCGCGGATGTCGTCGAAGTCACGCAGGTGGTAGTCGATGCCGGTGAAGTCCAGCACGCGGCACAATGCTCGCAGGGCAACGCCGAAACCGTCGGGGCCGCTGAAGCCGCCGAACTGACCGCCACCTTTCACGTGCGGTTCCAGATCGAGGAACACGCCTGGGATACCGCGGCGACGCAGCTTGCGATCGAGTTTCGGCAGCAGACGCTTCAGGTGCCGCAGGATGGCCTCGTGGGCGCTGTCGCCGATATCGGACGGCACGAAGTGCTGTAGTGCTTCTTCGTCGACGTGGCCCACCTGCTGCACGGCCGAGGGATTGTGGTAGTCCTTGATGTGTACCCAACCCAGCCCGGGGCTCATGGCATCAAACTGCTCGAGCACTTCGGCCGGTGTGAAACCCTGGACGATGATGTTGGCCGCGTCGAAGATCAACACCATGGCCGGGTGGTTGACCTGTTTGTAGAGTTCGGCCAACAGGTAACCGTTTTCGCCGACCAGGTTGGGTTCCACTTCCAGTCCGAAGGTCAAGTCGGAGCGGTGGCACGCTTCGGCGATTTGTCCGAGTTGGTCGACGGCCTGCGAGAAGTGTTCTTCCGGCTTGCTGCCCTTGGGATGATAAAACGAGAAACCACGGATCAGCTTGGCCTCGAACGCATGGGCAAGCTCACAGACTTTGCCCACCTCACGTTTCAGATAGGTCTTAAACGGTACGTACGCATTGTTGGTACCGTCGTCGACGTTCTTCAATTTAACCTTGCCGATAGGCGAACCGATCGAGGAGACATTCAGTCCGTATTCGTTTTGCAGATGGCGGATCTTCTGAATCTCACCCTTGGTGAGCTTCATCACGTTCTTGATGCCCGAACCGACGTCGATGAAGCGGATGCTGTAATACTGCAACCCCAAAGCGGCAAAGGCGGCAAATTGTTGGGTGGCAGTCTTCTGGTTGGCGGCCTCGTCGGCGAAGCCGGACAGAATCACGCGGGCGTTGTCAGCCATGGCAATGGTCCGTGTCGATTAAGGTTCGTGCTATGTGGGAAGGCGAAATCGGATGCGAAGTCGGCCAAAATGACAAATCAAACCGATATTGTGAAGCGACAGCGCGGCCGTGGCAAGGGGGAAGATGGTTTTCGTGGGCAGGTTTTCGGATTTGGGAACGAGTGATTTTCCCTCGTTTCCACGCTTTGCACGGGGACGGGCGTCTCGACGCTTTGCGTCGTGACTGGCCAAGAGACACGTTAGTTCGCACTTCCGGGTCGCGAAGCGTCCGGCTCTTGGGGTCCCACGCTGCAGTGTGGGAGCCAGGGGGAGGTACGGCAGCGAGGGGTGATCTCCCGCTGCTGTCGGCCGCAAACCACTTGCAACGCGGTATCGTTTGGTTATAATCTCAGGTGGTTGGTGGACATGATTTCTGCCGCCGCACAACATGAACGCTCGCTGGCATCCGTAGGGGCACTGCCAGCTCCGCAGGGCACTCCGTATGGACCATGCACCCGAAATACCGGGTGGGTCCCGTTCGGGGTGTTTTTTTGTGGAGTTTTGACAAAACCTTGTCGCAGTTGACCGTGCTGGTATCCGTGGTGGCACTACGGCGCGGCCAAGACAATCGAACCTACACCCTTGCTGACCCACCGGCGAGGCGTTGTACCGGAAGACTCCAGGAGTAGTCGATGGCAACGCAAGCCGTCCAAGATTTGACCCCGCGTGAGGTTCCCCTCGTCGAAACCAAGTACCGGCGCATTGTTACCCCCATTCCCGTGCCCGAGTCGGTGCCGATCCTCGAAAAACTCCGCCAAAACGAGCCGCGCTCGATGGGTGGCCAACCGCCGGTCGTTTGGGATCGGGCCGAAGGCATCCAGGTGTTCGACCGTTGGGGGAATCGTTGGCTCGATTGGTCGTCCGGCGTGCTGGTGGCCAACGCTGGCCATACCCATCCGAAGGTCCAGCAGGCCGTGCTCGATCAGGTCGGTCACGGGCTGATGCACAACTACTGCTTTCCCTCGGAAATTCGGGCTGAGTTGGCCGCTGCGCTCAATCGCGTGGCACCCGAGGGGCTCGATAAGACTTTCCTGCTGACCACCGGTTCCGAGGCGGTCGAGTGTGCGTTGAAGCTTGCCCGAACGCATGGCAAACAAATTGGCGGCAACGACAAGATCACCTTGGTGACCTTCCACAACGCGTTCCACGGTCGCACACTCGGCTCGCAGATGGCCGGCGGCATCCCGGCGCTGAAGTCGTGGATCGTAAACCTCGATCCTGATATGGTGCAGGTTCCGTTTCCCGACGGTTTCCGTGGGCCCGATACCAGTTTCGAGGGCTTTTTGAAGGCGTTGGACGAACTGGACGTCCGGCCGGAGCAGATCGCCGGCGTGATGACCGAGACCTACCAGGGCGGCAACGCCAGCTTCGCCCCGCCGGAATACATTCAGCAGCTTCGTGCGTGGTGCGACCAACACGAGGCCCTGCTGATTTTCGACGAAGTGCAGGCCGGCTTCGGTCGGACTGGCAAATACTGGGGATTCGAACACTACGAAGTGGTGCCCGACTTGATCGTCTGCGGCAAGGGAATCTCCAGCGGAATGCCGCTGTCGGCCGTTATCGGACGAGGGCCGCTGATGGACCTTTACCCGCCGGGTTCGATGACGTCGACCCACACGGGCAACCCGATTTGCGCGGTCGCCGCGTTGGCCAACTTGCAGGTGATCGAAGACGAAGACCTCGTGGAGAATGCTCAACGAATGGGAGGTATCCTTCAGCCGGCCGTGCGTCGAATCGGGGAGAAGTTTCCCGAACACGTAGGTGCGGTTCACAGTCGAGGGCTGGTGGCCGCGTTGCACATGGTCGTGCCCGGCGGCGTCGAGCCGAACGCGCCGTTGGCCGGTGCCATTGTGCGTCGCTGTGTGGAAAAGGGCCTGCTGATGTTTGCTCCGGTGGGCTATGGCGGAGCCTCGGTCAAGATTTCGCCTCCGTTGATTATCGGTGAAGAACCCTTGCGTGAAAGCATCGCCGTGTTGGAAGAAGCGATGGACGAGGTGATCGGATGAACGCGTCTGCCAATAACAACCCGCTGCAAGTGGCCGTCATCGGTGGCGGCATGATCACCCACGACCAGATCCTCCCGTCGCTGTACCACTTGCAGCGGTTGGGTGCGGTCGACCAGATCAAGGTTTGTGCCCTGAACAGCCCGGCCCTGCGCACCCTGGCCGAGTCAGAACGTTTTCGCACGGCGTTTCCCGGCCAGACGTTCGAAGCCTTTCCTCCGCTGGACGCGCCGCCGGAGAACGTGTACACGGAGATTTACCTCGATGCATTGGCTTCGCTGCCACCCTACAGCATGGTGGTGGTGGCCGTGCCCGACCATATGCACGACCAGATGATCCGCGCAGCGTTGGAGCACAATCACCACGTGCTCACCGTCAAGCCGCTGGTGCTCCGCTATGCTCAAGCGATGGCCATCGAAGAGTTGGTCCAGCAGAAGGGGCTGTTTGTGGGCATCGAGTACCACAAGCGGTTCGACCGTCGCTCGCTCGACGCGAGGGGACTCTACCGGGCCGGCCGGTTCGGGCAGTTTCGGTGCGGCGAGGCCAAGATGATCGAGCCCTACGGCTACCGCCACTCGAATTTTCAGAACTGGTTCACCAAAGAGAATAGCGACCCGTTCACGTACGTCGGCTGTCACTACGTCGACTTGGTTTACTTCATCACCGGTTTGCGACCGGTCGAGGTGGCTGTGCGTGGTGTCGAAGGCACTTTCCCCAACGGCAACGTCGGCTACATGTGGTCGGCCGGGCAGGTGACCTGGGAGAACGGGGCCGTGATGAGCATTACCGACGGACTGGGGTACCCCGACGAAGCGGCTGGCACGAACGACCAGTGCCTGGTGATGTATTGCGAAGGCGACGACTGCGGGGCGGTGCTTAAGCACGACGACCAGTACCGCGGCGTACGTCACGGTTACGTCGACCGTAAGGCGGGCGCGGCGTTTCGCTTCGTCAGTCCCGACTATTTCCGGCTGGTTCCCTGGCAGGGCGACGGCCTGAAGCCGGTCGGCTACGGTTACGATTCGATCGAGGCCAACGTGTTGGCGGCTCAAACGGTGAACGTCGCGTCGGCCGGCAAGTCGGGCGACGACGCTCGGGCGGCACGCACTGCCGTCATTCGTGACATCGACCAACGCGGACTCCTCGCCACGCCGGCCAACAGTTGGGTCAACGAACTGGTGACCGAAGCCGCACGACTTTCGATCGCTCAAAACGGCTGGCCTGCCGAAATCCGCTATGAGCCGACGCCCGCGGTGCGCTTGCGGCCGGTGAGCGATCGATAAGTCTGAAATCGGAATGCGGAACTGGCGACACAGAACTTCCATTCTCGTTCCCAAGCTCCGGCTTGGGAACGCATCTCCGCGAAGCTCCGCTTCGCTGACTTAACGACAGTCCTAACGAAGCAGAGCTTCGTGAAAGTGCGGTCCCAAGCAGAGATTGGGACCGAGTAAAAGCCTCTGCTAGGAGTCGAGAAAAGCGAAAGGGCGAAGTCGCAAGCGGCCTATCCTACTCCCTAACACCTTCCCCCTGGTCTCTAGCCCCCAGCCCCTCCCATGTCGACCACTGCCACTGTGTTCGATCGTGCGAAGCGTCTGTTTCTCCACTATGCCGAACCGCTTCATTTGGAGCAGAAATATCCAGGGCGGTCGCTGCATCGTCGTTTGACCACGCCCGATCGGGCGATGACTTTTCGGGTTGCCCTGCAAATGGACGACGGCACGATTCGCGCGATGAACGCCTATCGAGTGCAGTTCAACGACGACTTGGGGCCTTACAAAGGCGGCTTGCGATTTCATCCTTGCGTGAACCTCGACGAAGTCACTGCGTTGGCCTTTTGGATGTATCTGAAGACGGCCGTGGTCGACATACCTTTTGGTGGCGCCAAGGGCGGAATCGCCGTCGACTACAAAGCCCTCTCGCCGGCCGAGCAAGAACGGCTGACTAAGAAGTTTGCCATCGTGTTGACCAATGTCGTGGGCGAAGACACCGACATTCCCGCGCCCGACGTAAACACGGGCCAACGGGAAATGGCCTGGATGCTCGACGCTTGGCGGATGACCAGTGGCGAATATCATCGCGGTATGGTCACCGGAAAACCATTGAACCTCGGCGGCAGCCAGGGACGTCAGGAGGCCACCGGCCGCGGCTGCGCGTTGGTGTTGTTGGAGGCCGCGCGGGACGCAGGAATCGATCCCCAGGAGGCCACCGCCGCCGTGCAGGGTTTTGGCAACGTCGGGCAACACGCGGCATTGGAGTTGGCTTGCCACGGCACGAAGGTCGTCGCGGTCAGCGATAGCCGTGGCGGAATTCGCAGTCCCGAAGGGCTCGACGTGGCAGCGCTCGCCGAACATGTTCGCCGCACCGGTTGGGTATCGGGCTTCCCGGGAGCCAAGGTAGTAGACCACCTCGACGTGCTCTGTGGTCCGTGCGATTTCCTCGTGCCGGCGGCGTTGGAAGACAGCATCACGGCGCAAATCGCGCCAGATGTACAAGCAAAGATCATTGCCGAAGGCGCCAATGGACCCACAACCCAGGAGGCGATGGAAATCCTTGGCCAGCGAGGCATTACCGTGGTGCCCGACATCTTGGCCAACGCCGGCGGCGTGACGGTGAGCTACTTCGAATGGGTCCAAAACCGTCAGCAATACTACTGGACTCACGAGGAGGTTGTCGACCGAATGTCGACACGGCTAATTCATGCGTACCGGGAAATCGCCGACCGTGCTAGCGACGGTAGCAGGTCGTTGCGTCAAGCGGCCTACGAAATCGCTATCCAACGTGTCGTCGAAGCAATGATCCAACGTGGCGTGCAGTAACGGGTGGGGAGTTCGGCGTTGGGAGTCCGGGAGTTGAGAATAGTCGCTAGCGGCTTCGTCTTGACCGCAGCGCAAGCTCCACCCAAAAAACCATTTTCCGCGATCCATCCTTGCCCCAGCCGCGTAATAATCGGCAGAGACTGCTTTTTATTTCGCGGGGGAATCATGGCTCAAGGAGGATGGCCATGCGACAACGGATTGCCACCATTTTTACCACCGTCGGTCTGCTGGCCGACATTTTGGTAATCGCCGGGCTGATCTATCTAGCCTTCTGTCGGGCGGTCGATTCGCACGGCGCGATAGCAGCCCTTCTGTCGCGGTTTGCTCACTCGACATCCACTGGGCTGCAATCGGCGCCCGAGTGGCTTGTGCTGATCGTCGGTGGGTTTGTCGCCATGGCCATCTTCGAGGCCTCGGTGGTCTTCAGCGCTTCTTCTCAACGCCGCGCTGGAGCGTAGTTCGTGTGATACATGCGACCCGGCGAGTTGGGTGCCATTGGCCGCTTGTGAGCCAATGGTGAACACGGGCAAGCAAGCTGCCCGTGGCACCCAGAATCGAAATGTTTCAAGGTACTACGTACTACGCTTGGGTCTCAAACTCAACCGTCACGGTGGTGGTAATCCCCCCGCGTGCAGTAAACGCGGCGATGAGCGTCATTTGCCGTGGCCGGACCGTGGCCACCAGATCGTCGAGGATCCGGTTGGTCACATTCTCGTAGAAAATGCCCTCGTCGCGGAATTTTTGCAGATAGAGCTTCAGGCTCTTGAGTTCCACACAGAGTTTCTCGGGTACGTAGCGGAAGGTCAGCGTGCCGAAGTCGGGCTGGCCCGTCTTGGGGCATACCGAGGTGAACTCCGGACAGACGATTTCGATCGTGTAATCCCGGCCCGGGTATTGGTTCTCGAAGGTTTCCAGCATCTCGCGGAAATTGTCGCTCACTCGTTGTCTCCTTTCGTTGCGGGGAGGAATCTGTCATGATAGGGGGTTTGCCGCGGGGAGAAAAGGCAGCCCGGGGTGGACGATCGGCCGTGATGTTTACCTAGCCCGGATTTTTCACAATCAGATTAACCACGGAGACACGGAGGTCACGGAGAAGAAGCGGAGATTTGCCGCAGAGCGATATCCGTTTGACTGCTGATAGACTGCCGGACAACCGTCGTCATAAGTTGTTCCGTGCAAACGACTCCGTGCCTCCGTGGTGAGAAATGCGGGCTAGGTGCCCGCCAGGAGGAACAGCCCATGGAAAAACCAGCAGTCGTGTTGCTCAGCGGCGGTCTCGACTCGACGACCACGGCGGCCATTGCTCGGGCGGAAGGTTTCTCGCTGTACGCGATGTCGGTCGACTACGGCCAGCGGCATCGGTTCGAGTTGGAGGCTGCCCGGCGTGTGGCGGAGGCCCTCGGGGCCGTGCGCCACGTGGTGGCGTCGGTCGACCTCTCGGCCATCGGCGGCAGTGCGCTAACCGACGCGATCGAGGTGCCCAAGGACCGACTTCTGGAGGAGATGGAGCAAGGGATTCCGGTTACCTACGTACCAGCACGCAACACCGTGTTGTTGTCGATGGCTTTGGGCTTCGCCGAGGTGATCGGAGCGGCCGACCTATTTATCGGTGTGAACGCCGTCGACTACAGCGGCTATCCCGACTGTCGACCGGAGTATATCGCGGCCTTCGAGAAACTGGCCAACCTGGCCACAAAGGCCGGCGTGGAAGGCCAATTGGCGTTTCGCATTCACACGCCCTTGATTCATTGGACCAAGGCCGAAATTATTCGTCGTGGTATTGAGCTAGGTGTCGACTACGCCCTGACGCACACTTGCTATGACCCCAACGAGCAGGGCACCGCCTGCGGCCACTGCGACGCTTGTTTTCTGCGACTAAAGGGCTTCGCGGAAGCCGGCGCGAAGGATCCGGTGCAGTATCAGGGCGAAGCGGAAAGCTGAAAGCGGAGAGCTGAAAGCTGAACGGTCGAAGCCGCAAGCGGCCGTCGTTTTGTTGTCCGCTTTCGGCTTTCCGCTTTCAGCTTTGGAAAGGTTTTTCATCGAATGCGGGTTGCCGAAATCTTCCGATCCTTGCAGGGCGAAGGTCGTTTGACCGGGACGCCGAGCATCTTCGTGCGCGCAAGCGGCTGTAACCTGCGGTGCGTCTACTGCGACACACCCTACGCTTCCTGGCAGCCCGAGGGAGTGGACCTTTCGGTCGAGGAGATCGTCCAGCGCGTGGATCAGTTTGCCCAAGCTTCGCCGGGCGGCGACGACGCGGTCGACCATGTGGTGCTTACCGGCGGCGAGCCGATGCTTTTCGCCGAGACGATTCCTCTGTGCGAGAAATTGGCCGCCGACGGCCGTCACATCACGGTCGAAACGGCCGGAACGCTCTATCTGCCGGTCGTTTGCCACTTGATGTCGATCAGTCCCAAACTGTCGAATTCGACACCATCGGAAGAGCGGGCTCCGCGCTGGGCCGGTCGCCACGAAGCCAGTCGCCACGTGCCCGAGGTGATTCACCGCTTGGTGCACGAGTACGACTATCAACTGAAGTTCGTCGTCGACACGCCGGCCGACTGCGACGAAGTGGAAACCTATCTGCGGCAGTTTCCCGAAGTGGACCGCGCCCGGGTGATGCTCATGCCCCAGGGCGTCGACCTTGACACGCTTCAGGCGGCCGAACTATGGCTTAAGCCCTTGTGCGAGCATCGCGGCTTGCAGTTCTGCCCTCGCCGTCAAATCGAATGGTTCGGTCCGGTGCGGGGGAAATAGAGCGTCTTACCAACGGCCGCACGTGCAGCCGACCGGTTGCAGTTCGCCACATTCGGCTGCGATTTTTGCTTCCAGTTCGGCACGATGGATCGGCACATCGGCCGGTCCACGGAAGCCCAGCTTGATGCGGTCGCCGCGAACTTCCAGTACGGTGACCTCGATTTCGTGGCCGATGACGACAGACTCACCTTTGCGGCGGTTGAGTACGAGCATTTTTCACCATCCTTGCTTTTTGATGCCGACTCGCGGCGAACCCCCTGTCACTGCCATTATTACGTCGAACGTAGTGATGCGGTTCGCTCTTTCGGCAACCTCTTGGCGGGTTGGGTCGATTGTCCGCCAAGCTCCCCAGTCCGAAGTAACTTAATGACATTTTTTCCTGTTGAAGCTGGCGCATTATCAGGTACACCGGGTTTTGTGTCAAGAGCGATTTCCTCGGCCAGTCCGTGGAACTGCCGGACAAGTAAGGAGAAAAGGGCAGGGGGGGTACTCGTACGTTACGCTGGGTCTTCAGTGCTCGTGCCGCAAGACGGCCAGCGGGGAACTTCGTACGACGCTGCCTACGGCTGCCAGACTGCTTACAACACCCACCACAAGCACCGCCAGCACGACGACGGCCAGTGAGAGCCAGGGAATCGAGGCCCCTTGGGAGCGAACGTGCGGAACCACCGCCACGGCTGCCGCTAACACGCCCGTGGCCACGCCGGTAAGAAGCAGGAAGAACGTTTCGTAGAAGATCAGGCGAAGGACCAGTTGCGGTCGGAAACCACAGGCTTCGAGCAAAGCAAGTTCGCCGCGGCGCTGCATGACGTTGCGCAGTTCGACGGCCGCCAGTCCCAAGGTACCCAGCAGCAGTCCCAGCCCGCCCAGGCTTTGGAATGTGGAGAGGTACGTGTTCTGGATTGCCAAAAAGTCGGCCAGTCGTTGTCCGGTGGTTTGGGTGGCTAAGCCGTAATCGCCCAGCCGGTTCTCCAACGCGGCGGCTACTTGGGGTGCCCGGCCGGGCGTGGCGTCGATGAGGAAAAACCGATAGCCGTTGACCGTCGGAAAGTAGCGCAGCAGGTTCGCTTCGCTGATCAACAAATCGCCTTGCAAGATGCTCCCGCTTAGCAGGCCGACCACTTGCAGACGCAAGGTTCGGCCGTGGGCGTCGACCACGTCGTAGGTCTCGCCCGGGCCTTTCCAGAGATGCAGCGCATAGTTGGCCGTGTTCTTTTCCATCACCACGGGGATGCACGGCGTGCCGTCGGTCGCCAGCGGGAGTTCCTTTTCGAGTAAACGCCAAGGGTTGGGCGTGTCGCTTGCCACCGCGGCCCAGGCAAAACCGCCGCGGTCGACCAGCGAAGGCGGAATGCCGAGAATCCGCGGTTGTCGGGCCTGGTAGAGGTTCAAGCACGAGGCATCGTCGCCCGAGTTCACCCGCAGGGCCACGATCTGGCTTTCGCCGAGCAATCGTTCGTCGTCCGACGAGAAGCCCAACGCGTGGCGGCCTTCCGCTGTGTTGAGGTTCTGGAAAATCGGCTGGTCGCTTTCGGCCACCAGGTCGAAGCCGCCGTTGCCGTGGTCAAGTTGCGGCGTTTGCACGGTGGGATCGATGCGAAACGCGCTAACCGCCACCACCAGAAACACGACCGACGCCACGAGTCCCACGCAAAGCATGCTCTGCGTTAAGTTCCGCGCGGCGTTGCGAACGGCCAGCGCCGCCAGCCCCATGCCGCCGGTTGCGACCACTCGTGTCGAACCACGACGCAACCGGCCGTAGATCATCAACACCGTACTGACCAGCACAGCCGCTCCGGCCAGAAAAAAGGCCACCGCTTGGGCGTCGTCGGGCAAGTTGGCTCGCGGAAGTCCGACCACGGAAACCGCGAGCACGCCCAGCCAAACGATCTCCGGCCAGGTTTTCCAGCGCCGGCGGGCGGCAGCCGTGGTCGACCAACTCGAGTCGGTCGTTTGGCCGGCGAGCAGTCGACGCGGCGACAGTCGAGCCAGTCGACGAAGCGACAGCAGGATGACGAAACCGGCGACCAGCAGTCCGGCGACGTAGCCGATGATTAGGCTGGTCGGAGTGACGTAGAGCGTCAGAAAGGGCGTGCCGACGGCCCCCAGCCACCAGGTGCGCAGGCCGAGCAATATCACGGCGGCATAGCCCACGCCCCCGGCAACGCCCAACGCACTGCCCAGCGAGGCAACGCAAAGTCCTTCGGCGGCAAGTAGGCGGCGGATTTTTCTGAGGGTGAATCCCAAAGCCAGCAGCAGCCCCACCTGAGATGCCCGTTGATCGACATTCAACCGAAACAACAGCGACACGAGGCTGAGTGCCGCCACGATGACAAAGAAGCTCAGGCAGAGAAACAGCACGTCGAACGGTGTGGCTCCCGCCGATGCCGCCAATGCCTGTTGACGCAACGGTCGCACGGCGAAGCCCAGGGTTTCCGGCGCGAGGTATTGCGCAATGTGCTGGCGGAGTTCGTCGGCCGTTACGCCCTCGGGCACTGCGATTCGTAGCGACGTCGTTTGCCCGAAACGGCTGGCCCAAAGCCGTCGACCGGTGGCCAGCGAAACGAAGGCCTTGGGCGTTGCCCGATGGGCGTCCCAATAGTCTTCGTCTTTCTTGCGAATCCGATCGGCTTCGAACGGAAAGGGTGGGTCCCAACTGGCGATCGATTCTTCGTCTGTCACGCCGGCCACCTCAGGCGTAAGGCCCGGGTCGGCGGCAGCGCCCTTGAGCTCGACGATGTCGACCAATTGCAGGTCGACCGTTTGCTCGGTAGTTTGCCCCTGGGTGCTTTCCGGCTCGAAGAAGGTCAGCCGGACGGTGTCGCCGGGCTGGGCCTTCAGATCATCAGCCGCCCAACGATTTAACACAATCTGCCCGTCAGCCAAGGGAGCGACCGGTTTGTCTTGGGCGTTGAGAAACGGTCCCAGCGGAGGCCGTTTCGTGAAGTCCATCGCACTGACGGTGCTGTACGGTATTTGCCGCTTGCCGCACGCGATCCAGTTGGCCAGGTAAGTCAGCACCGGCTGGACCTCGACGCCCGGCACGGTTGCCAAGGCTTCGCGCACGGCCTTCTCCGTCGCGTCGTCCAACAACATGCGATCTGACGTAACGTCGAAATAGCCCTGTTTGCTGTGGCGCAAGTGCAGCCCGTAGTCTTCCAAAGCAGGATGTGCCGCCGACGTGGCGCCTTCGAGCAGCACGATGTTCACGCGGTCTGGTTGCTCCAACACTTCCTGAAGCCAAGCCAGCGAGACGAACACATCGCGCGGGGGTTGTTGGCTCGGACGCAGGGCGAAGCGGCCCAGGCCTTCGGCGGCCAGGATGTCGCACACCGTGAGGCGATAACTCCGCACCGTGTCGGTCTTGCGTCCCAGCGGGCTGTCGGCCGCCACGGGTCCCATCTGGGGAAGCCGCAACAAGACCGAGTCGCCCACGCTTGCACCAAGCCGCTCGGCCACCGGTTGTGTGAGCACAATCTCGCGCCGGGCCGGCAGTTTCGGCGTAACACCTTGCCCAAGACGCCAGAACGATTCGTCGCAACCGATTACCTCAATGCGGTTGGCTCGTCGTGGCAATTCGACGTCGGAAGCCTCCAGGCTGCCACGCAGCAATATCACGGGAGCCACGGTACCTTGGGATGAAAACTCCCGGGCGAGCGATTCATGAAAAAATCGGCCCGGCAGAACGGCCGCGTCGACTCGTCCCAGTTGATCCAGAGTAAGCCGGCGCAGGCTGCCACGCATCGAATCGCCCACCAGCAACGCCCCGGTGAGCACGGCCGTAGCTGCCGCCACGCCCAGTGCCACGGCAAAATTCGGGCGCCAATAATGGCTGAGCGAGTGAAGGATCAAACGGAATACGGACATGGCATTGCGTGAGCAGAAATCTCTGGTTCCCAAGCTCCAGCTTGGGAACCCCATAAACGATTCAATTACACAGACAATCGTAACGCGAGCTCTGTTTCGCAAATGCGTGTTAGCGGCGCAGGCGAAGCAGAGCTTCGCGGAAGTGCGTTCCCAAGCGGGAGCTTGGGAACGAGTGAATCACCCGATTAGACGACTCGTCGAATTCCATTCACTGCTCTCTTTCCGGTGCCCGTGTTTTCACCACTCCTTCGTCGAGTTCCAACTGCCGGCTCATCGTGGCGGCTAGCCGTTCGTTGTGGGTGACGACGATCAGCATCATGCCCTCCTGCTCTTGCAGTTCGAGCAACAGCCGGCCGACTTGTTCGGACGTGGTGCGATCGAGGTTGCCGGTTGGCTCGTCGGCCAGCAGCAATCGCGGTCGGTTCACCAGCGCTCGGGCGACGGCCACGCGCTGCCGCTGTCCACCGGAGAGCTCGGCCGGGCGGTGTTCGAGCCGGTCGGCCAAGCCCACGCGATCGAGCAACTCCCGGGCGCGGTCGAGCGTGTCGTCGCGTCGCGACGCCGACGGCAACGTGGGGATCAACACGTTTTCCAGCACTGAACACTGCGGCAACAGAAAATGCTCCTGAAAAACGAAGCCGATTTGCCGGTTGCGGAAGTCGGCCAACGATCGGGCGTTGAGCGTGAAGGGGTCTTGCCCGTCGAGCAACACGCGACCGCTACTGGGCGGCTCCAACGCGCCGATGATGCTCAACAGCGTGGTCTTGCCCGAGCCACTTGGCCCGAGGATGGCCACGTTGCCCGTGCCTGACAACTTCAGCGACGCACCGCGCAATACCTCAAGCGGTTCCGCCCGGGTGGGGAACTGTTTGTGCACGTCGTCGACGACCAGTCCGGTCGAGTTTGGTTGTTCTGCCATCGTTTCAACAGGTCATCGGTTTAGTAGGCCCAAGGATGCAAGGCCATAGTAGGTATACTCGATGTCGGCCGCGTCGTCGAACCCGCCGGCGGTAAACCCGCCGGTGGGTTGGGCCAGCGAGTCGACGAACTTTCGGCAGGCCACCAGATCGAGCCGCGACACGGTTGCCATCATATCCAGTGCAACTAAGCCCGTGTAGGTGCTCAGCAAATCGGCGATCGGTACTCGGGCGTTTGCTCGCAGGCCGCCGCCGGGAACCTGCATCGAAGCAAGAAAGCCGGCGGCCGTCTCCGCCGTGGATGAATCGAGGTTGTCGAGCATCACCAAGGTGCCAACCGCGGCGGCCGTGGGATTGGTGCCGCCGTGGGGCAAGGGGCCAAGTTCGACGAACCCGCCGTCGTCACGCTGGCGACCGCGGATCATGTCGACGATGGTCGACGGTGTGTCGCATGCGACACCAACCATCTCGCGGACCAAGAGTACCAGGAAGGTGAAGTACGTGCTCGACTGCCCGCTGCGAGGCGTTTTGGCGTAGCCGCCGTCGTCACGACGAAACGGGTCGGTGAATTCCACGACTTCTCGGGCCAACTCACGACCGGCCGCGTTAAAGATGTCCAATCTTGTGGTCGCTCGGAGTATCACGTCGGACATGGCCAGGGCCAAAAAGTCGACGCCGGGCAGCGGCCGATCCCGATGTTCCTTCAACTTGTCACAAAGATAACGTGCCGTGTCCTGGGCGATCGGTTCGTCCAACGCGCCAAGCATCGCCAGGCTTCGCAGCGCGAAACTGGTGTAATAGACGTCGCTCGTACCACGCCGGCCGGAGAAACCACCATCGGCGTTTTGGGCCGCGCGCAAGTAGTCGACGTGAAGGCGGCGTGTGGCGTCGGCTAATTCGAGCGTCGTATCAAACACAAGTGTTGGCCTCCTGCCGGCGCGTGCCGATCATCAGGATGTCGGTCGGAGCCAACACGTAGCGATAGCCGGCCAGCCATCGTAGCAGCCCGATCTTGGCCCCAAGGCTCAAGGTCTTGGCGGCGATGCCACGCAGGTAATGGCCCTTGCGCCAATGGGCGGTCGTACCGAAGTCGAGTCGGGCGAGCCGGTCGTCCAACGGGTGGAAGTCGCCCGGCCGGGCCGTGACCGCCTCGCCGTCCTCGTCGGAAAACTCCAATTGCGGAAACAGGCAGCGGACGCCCTCGGGCGTGAAACGCCAATAGTCGCTCGGGTATGCGTGAATCTTGAAGGCGAAGGGCGCCGAAATACAAAGCTTGCCGCCGGGTCGCAGCAAACGGGTGAGATTGTCGGCCATCGCGAACGGCTGCCGGCAGTGCTCCAACACGCTTAAACAGAAAATTGTCCCAAAGCGTCGGCCGCCCAACCGCGAATCGACTTGCTCAAGGGAATTCGTCAGGTCGAGCACCAAGTCAACGCCCGGCCCGGCTTCCATGTCGACGCCGAGATACTCACCGCGCGTGGCGAACAGCGAACGCAAATCCTGGGTGTTGCCGTAGTCCTTCGACCCGACTTCAAGAAAGGGACCTGGCAATTGATCGGCATGACGCCGAATGAACAGCAGTTGGTTGCGATCGCCCATGCGATGGTTGGGTGGTGAGTGAAAATGGAGCAACGGCGTGTTCGCTTGCGAAGCGGCAAGCCGCCTCAACGTGCCGCCAACACTCGATCGTACAGGCTTTGCGTCTGTTTGGCCATGGCCTCGGCGTGGTAGTGTTGATGGACGGCTTGCTGTCCACGGCGGCCGTGCTCTACCGCGCGATCGCGATCCAAAAGGAGTTGTCGCAGCGCCTCGGCCAGCGACTTTGGGTCTTCTGGTGTGCAGAGTAGCCCACCGCCCGTGTCTTCAGTCATTTCGACAAACGCGCCATGGGCGGGCAACACAGTGGGGACGCCGTTGGCCCAGGCCTCCAGCACGGAAAGCCCTTTGCTCTCGTGATACACGGTAGGCACGCTCATTACGTCGAGCGAATTAAGAAACGCGATCTTGCCGGGGCGATCCAACTCGCCGTGATACCGAAACCGTTCGGGCAATCGGCCGGCCAACTTGTCGAGATACGACAGGTTGGCGTCGTCGAGGTATCCGGCCACGTGCAATTCGACCGGCGGTACGGTCGAGTCTTCCGTCAGGCGACACACGGCTTCGACCAAGTGGTGCAGCCCTTTGTCTGGACACACTCGGGCGAGAAATCCAATACGAAGCGGAGCGTCGGGCGACGGCCGCGTGATGGCGGTTGTCGTTGGACGGTCGTCAGGCGTTCGATGGCCTTCGAGGTTCAGGCCCGGGCGAATCACTTCAATTCGTTCCGGCGGTAGTCCGAGGTAGTCGGCCATGAATCGAGCGAAGTAGCGATTCAGCGCCACAAGACCATCGAGTTCGGCCAGCCGCTCGCGGAGCACGGCCAGGGCTTCGACGCGGTGGCTGGGCGGAAGTTTGTCGAGGAAGATGTCTTCACCGGTCAAGGAACAGACGACCGGCACCCCCAACTCGCGGCGAATCATCCGCGCTGGACCAACCAGCAGGGCGTTGTTGAGGTGAACGATCTGCGGCCGAATCTCGTCGGTCAGCCAGCGCACCAGCTTTTCGACCTCACGACGTTGGCGTCCTGTCTCGCCTTGCAGCATGGAAACGGTCAGCGGGCCCAGTCGCTCGGGCCGTGTCGCCGGGCTGTGCTCGGCAACACAACGCAGCAGGGCAGGGCGGTCTAGCACGCGGTCGAGAATCGCCGAACCGTGGCGGAACACGCCCGAGTGTTGTTGCAGGTAGACGTTCAAGCCACCAAAGGCCACGTGATCGACGGCAACGGAGGGTTCGTCGGTTTTCAGCGGCGTGTAGAGCGGCAGCAGAACGGCGTCGATTCCCACCGCACGCAGAGCCGTGACTAGCGTGTTGCCGTGCAGGCAACTTCCGCAAACCATGCCAGCGGCACCAGCGACCAGATGGGCGACTTTCATGGCGAGGAGAGTTTACTCCGGGAATGGTAATGTGCGAAACGGCAAGCCGATCGCCCCTCGCCTCTCGTCCCTACATTTCGCTAACCGATAGCGAGCGGCGGTCGAGAATGGCGTCGGCCAGGAAGTGCATCAAACGCCTGAGCGGCTCGCAGTCGAGTGTGTCGGCCGCTTCTTTGGCACGTTGGTGATGCTTGGTTACCAGCGCGGCCGCCTTTTCGAAGACGTCGGCCTTCGCGTAGAGTTGTTCTGCCCGGGCGAGTGTAGCTTCGTCGTGTTGCGGTTGCTTGACGAGCGTTTCCAATTCGGTACGATCCGACGGGTTGAGACCTTCGAGGGCCAAGGCCCAGAGCACGGTGGGCCGCCCGCCGAGCAGGTCGCTTCCGCCGGGCCGTCGGCTGTCGGGCGTTTGTTGCCAGTCGTCCAGGTCGTTGACGATCTGATAAGCCACGCCCAAGTGACGCGAGAACCGGCCGGCCGCTTCCCGGTAGGCCTCTAGTGATCGGGCCAACCGCATGCCGACCAATAGAGCCGCCTCGAACGCAGGGGCCGTTTTTAGGGCGTAGATCTTCAGGGCATCGATCGGCTTGAGCCGTTTGTCCCGGGCGTCGCGCCATACGAGTTCGGCGCCTTGGCCTTCGCACAACTTGGTATGGGCCTGAGCGAAGACGGCCAGGACGTCGGCCACCACGTCGCCCGGCAAACGGTCGCGTTGGGCCGCCACGATCCGGTACCCCAGCCCGATCAGGTAGTCGCCCACGTTGATCGCTGTGGCCGTACCGTAGCGGCGGTGTAGGGTGGGTTGGTCGTAGCGAACGGCGTCGTTGTCCTCGATGTCGTCGTGTACCAACGAAGCCTTGTGGAAGGTTTCAATCGCCAACGCGATCGCGCGTACCGAGTCGGGCAACTGCGCGGCATAAGTGGCACCGTGCGACGACGTGGCCCGACCGCCGGTCACCGCGTCGTAGACCGCCAGGGTAATGAACGGGCGCGAGTGCTTACCGCCGGCCATCAGGAAGTCGTAGGCTACGGCCTCGGTGCAGGCGATCGGATCGAGAATTTCGACCGCGTGACCATGACCTTCGACTCGATCGACACCGCTACGAAGCCGGGGGATCAAGCGTTCGAGTCGCTCGGGTTCGAACATCTGCGCCGCCGCACGCATGAGGTGGACATACGTGCGAGTACGAACCTCGGCCGGCCGGTGGGGTGTATCAACCATCTGGCGGATTCGGGCTTCGTCGACCGTAGTGTTTTCGCAGCCGTTGGTCAACAAGGGCACCGCCATGCAGGGAATCCCGGCCAGCAGAATCTTGTCGAGGGTACGTTCGAGAACATCGAGACAGGCCACGCCCAGCAGGGCGTCGATTTGGCCGCTGAGGATGATTTGCATCACGGCCGGCGAGCCCTCGGCGATCAGCACATTGTAACCGCGGCGCCGGGCTTCTGCGCGAAGGTCGGTCAGGCTGCACGCACCACAGTCGCGGCAGAGCAGGCCCCACTGGTCGTACTCGGCCGAGCACGTCGATGCATTGCGCAGACAACGCGGCAACAGCAACAGCCGCCGCTCGGGCGGCACGGCGGCGACTTGGTCGTGCCAGAACGCAGAGGCCAGGGCGACCATCGTCCAGCCGAGATAGCGTTCCGAGAGTTTCAACTCCTGTAGTACGCGACGGCTGTGGCGTTCGATCTCGTGCCGGGCCATCGGCTGCGATTTGTCGAGCGTGGCGGCCAACTCCTCGGTCCGACGCCGAAGCGTTTCGCGGAGTTCGAACGACTCCGGCACGTCCTTCAAGTGTCCACTTTTCAGATGCTCACTTTCGCGGCCAAGACCGGTAGCCGCACTCGGCGACGAGTTTTGCGCATTGAGACGGTCGTGCGACGGTGAGGCAGCCAAAGTGGTCGTCTCTGAGGGCGGGAGTGTGGCTTGATGTTTGCGTAGGAAGCGACGGGCGGTAGGAACGCCTTGGTCGCTTAGTGCTCTGCCGATCTTGGATTGACGGGTGCCAGTGGCGGTTTGTCCGCCGCTGTTAAGGACAGCCCGAAAAATAACTTGCCGTTTTCCAAGGCGAAACACGAGGGCCGTCGCAAAGCACGGCCCGGTGAATCGGTAAGCATTTTTCGGTCGATCCTAAAACAAGGGCAGGTAAGCTGCCCATGGCATCCACAAACTCAACGGCCGCAAGGCACCGATTTATCCACCGATCTTCACTTTATCCGCCGACTCATTTGGCCGTGGTGGGTTCGTCCGCAACGGGTGCTGCTGCGGCTCGCTTGCTGGGGGCCAAACGGCGCAAGGCATACCCCAGCGCAGACACCGTGTAGGTCAGCGGGTACAGCTTTTCATAATACCACAGTTTGGCGAAATATAAACCAATTGGGGCCGTGTGCCGCCATTGATGGCCCAGCACGGCGTCGACCAGCCGGTTGACTCCCGCCTCCAATGCCGGGCCAAATTGCGGATCGTCGGCCGCGCAAAGCAGGGCCTCGACGGCTAGGGCCGTTTCCTCCGTGCTCGACGCACCCACCGGAATGTCTTCTCCGTCCGAACGGTCATCGCCCGGGAACACCCCTCCCCAACCTCCGTCGGCACCTTGGTTTGCGGCGATCCAGGTCAAACCGCGCCGGGCTTGCTCGTCGTCCATTCGACCCAAGTCGCGGTAGGCCAGAATCACGCGGGCCGTCCCGTAGATGGGGTTCTCTTCGGCTCGATGGTACTGGTTGCCGAACCAGAGCGGAGCCCAACTGCCGTCGCCTCGCTGTGTCCTCGCGAGATAAAGGAAGCCTTGCTGGATTGCACGGTCGACCTCGGCCGACGCAGCGCACGCTCGCCAGGCCCCCAACGCCCGAAGGGCATGGGCGGTCAGGTCGGGCGCACTGCGGTCGAAAGGAAGTCGTCCCCAGCCGCGACAAAACGTGGGCCAACCGCCGTCGGGGTTTTGGAGACGCAGAAGCCATTGCACGCCCTCGGTTGCCGCTTCGTGGACCGGATCGTGCTTTGCTCGAGTGGCCGAGTTGAGCAGCGTGGTCAACGCCAGCAGGGCGCTGGCCGTGTCGTCGACGTCGGGCACGGCACCCTCCAGGTCGGTCCAACCCCAACCACCCGGCTCGGCTTGCGTGAAGGGATGCACATCGCGATGCTGGCAGGACAACAGCCAATCGAGACACCCCAGGGCTCCCACGTCGCCGGTGGCGGCCGCCAGGGCGTTGATCGCCCCGGTTGTGTTCCAGGTGGCCAAGTTGGTGTCGATCGGCCAGGAACCGTTCGGGCGAATCGATTCCAATAGAAATTGCGTGCCGCGACGCGTGACAGGATGATCGGCGCGACCGGTGCTGGCCAGGCTCATCACAACGAAGCTGGTCAACGGCGTGGCTTCGAGAAACCCGCCGCTGGACGGTTGCATGTTGCGCAACACGCCGAGCGATCGCCGCACGCTCAGACGTCGCAGAAACCACGTAAAAGGATTGCGCGGCATCCGGTGAAAAAATCGGGCTTGCCCGATGGCAACCAGCGCCGGGATGGCGTAGCTGACTACCGGCAGTCGCAGGAAGCGGAACGCCCCGTGTGGAAGGCAGGCCAGTTCGAAGGGCAACGGCCGGACTTCGCGCCAGGGAACCAAGCCGGCCAGGGCACAGTTGGTCAGGATCGGTACGACAAACGTTTGGTCGCTGCCGTAGCGGCGGCGCAGGGCTTCGATCCCGCCCTGGGCGTCGAGGTATTGTTCGGCCCGACGTAGCAGGTCGGGATGATGCTCGGCAACCCCGGCCATGTGCAGGGCCGCGCGAACCAGCATGGTGGTGGCGACGTTCGAGAAACTTTTGTCGGTATCGCCCCACCCACCATCGGGATTTACGGAGCGCAACAGATAATCGACACCGCGCGCGGCGAACTCGCGGCAGGTTTTCTGTCGCGAGGGGTCGCCAATGTGTTGCGCTGTGGCCGATAGGGCGCTTACGGCCGTGGCCGTGGAAAGTGCCGAGCCGGAAAGCTCGCCAATCCAGTGTCCCTTTTTGCAGCGCTCGGCCAATAGATCGCGGCGAGCGGTCTGGTAGGCAGTCAGCAATCGTTGAACGTCGATCATACCGTACTATAAAAGAGCGAAACCGCGAGGCGTTTCCATTCCGATACCGATACCAGCCAGCGTGGGTAGTCGGAGGTACCGGGATGTGGGCAAATCACTCACCACAGGGGGCGGCGGATGCTACCAGTTGTCAAGAAACCCTCAACGGGGTGGTCAGGTAATCTAATGCGGCCCGCACACGAAACTCATCGCGGCGGCCGACCCGAGACTATCACCATAGCCCAAGGGAGGTTAGGGTACAATCGGAGATCGGCAGAACCTGGGCAAAGTTCCCCGCCGACGGGCGGGCAAGGCGATTAAGTCTCGTGCAATTGGTATAATCCTAACGAGGCAGGGCCGCGGTCCAAGAGGGATGGCTGTTTTCACACACCAGATGGTTGCCCTGCTCGTGAGAATCGCCTTTCGTTATGGTGTCGCGCGGCAAACCGCTGTCCAGAGACACTTGGCTCCGCACGAACCGCCGATTGCCTCGCGCTTCCAGGCTCTAGCTTGGGTGGCGGTGTGGGTGCCAGCGGCAGTTTGTCCGCCACTTCTGGGGCAAGGGTGGACAAGTTGCTCATGGTACCCTTTGCCACTGCGGAGACAAGGGCAGGCTTTTCTGCCCATGGTACCCGTCACTTGGGTTTGACAAATCACACACTCCGCGCTCCGAGCGCCACGCCATGCTCACCCGACTTGCCTACCGCCTGACGACAGAGGTTTCGCCCCGGTTATTGTTGAAAGCGGCCCATCTTTGGGTGTTCAAGGGGACCGGGGCGATTCGTGCGTACCGGCGTCGAACGCGTCGTGGCGAGTTGTTTCCGCCGTTTTTGTTTTTCGCTCTGACGAACGCCTGCAATCTCCGCTGTCACGGCTGCTGGATCGACAGCCAAGGCCCTCGCCATCAGCTTGACCCCCACGACATCGACTCCATGATCGAGGTGGGCAAGCGGCACGGATCCTACTTTTACACCCTGCTGGGTGGGGAACCGATGATGTACACGGCCCTGTGGGAAATCATCGAGCGGCATCCCGAGTGTTACTTTCAGATCATCACCAACGGGATGTTCTTTAGCGACGAGAACGCGAAACGCATCCGTCGCCTGGGAAACGTCACGCCGCTGGTGAGCATCGACGGGTCGGAAGAGCAAAACGACGATCGCCGTGGGCAGGGTGTGTATCGGGCGGTACAAGAAGGCCTCGCTCGACTCCACGAAAACAAAATTCTTTTTGGTGTGGCCACGACGGCCACCGGCCGCAATCTCGACGACGTGCTCAGCGATGCCTACGTTCGGCAAATCATCGATTGCGGGGCGATGTACCTGTGGTATTACGTCTATCGCCCGGTGGGGGCCGATCCGTCGCCCGAGTTCTGCGTGTCGCGAGAGCAAATGCTAGGGCTTCGGCGTCGGTTGCTTCAGCTACGGCGCCGCCATCCGATCGTGCTCATCGACACCTATTGGGATGCCCAAGGTCGGGCCGTTTGTCCCGCGGCGTTGGGGTTGGGGTTTCACATCGGTCCGCAGGGAAGCATCGAGCCGTGTCCGCCGTTGTCGTTCGCATGCCAGTCAATCGGCGACAACCAGGGCGACCTGTTCACCACGATCAACCAGAGCGAGTTCCTACGGGGGTTTCAAGAGTTTGTCGATCAGCGGACACGCGGCTGCGTGATCCTGGAGCATCCGCAGGAGTTGGTCGAGTATATGCGTGGCATGGGCGCGGGAGACTACAGCGGTCGAGATGCCTTGGCCGAGATCGACGCCGCGGTCGCCCGAACGAGTCACCACCTGCCGGGCGAAGAGATCCCGGAGGACTACTGGGTATACCGCTACCTCAAGCGACGGCTGTTTTTCGGCATGGGAGGCTACGGGTGATCGCCCTGGCTTAGCGTGTCAGCCAGCGTAGCAAGAGATTCCGCGGTAAGTCGTTTTGCTCGATGTGTTCCACGCGCCGCTGTGATCGCAGCAACGCTTCCACCGCTCGATAACCACTGCGAACGGCGCCTTCCATCGTGCTGGGCCAACCGGTTTGGGTCCAGTCGCCGGCCAGGAAAAGGTTGTCTACCGGCGTGGTCTGGCCAGCGCGAAGCTGGTCGACGCCTGGTTGCATGGAAAACACCGCACGCGGTTGCGTTACCACCCGCCAGTGCAATACTTTGGCGTCGCGTGCCACCGGCCAGATCACTTGCAGATCGCGAAACACGGCGGCCATTATGTCTTGGCGGTGATAACCCAGCACGGAATTGCCGCTGATGACTATCTGGTAATAAAATCCTGGTTTCTTTGGGTCGGCAAGCAGGCTGGCGTGATCGTGCTGAAACATCCATTGGCTCAAGCGTTCGACCATCATCGCGTGTCGCAGGAACACCACTTGTCGGTCGAGCCAAAGGTGTACGGCCGTGATCGGAAGGGCCTCGATTTTGTCCAACTTGTTCAACTTGGGTAGTGCCGCTGCGAGGGGGGCGGCCAGTACCGATCGCGCCGTACGCCACGGCAGGGCCAAGACGACGGAGTCGAACGACCGTCGCGTTCCATCGGCTAAAACCAGTTCCGATACTCCCTCGGCGCTTCCTTCAAGGCAGCGAACGCTGGTATGCCGATGCACGATTACCCCGCGTTCGGTAAGCCATTTGCCAAGACGCCGGTCGAACAGTTCGGCCAACGGTACGTTGGGCAACCATATATCGGCCGCATGGGGATGGGCCAGCAGCCCATCGACGAACACCTGCCGGGCCGCGGTCAACGAAACCCGATCGAGCGATTCCGCTAAGGCACTGACGACAATCGGCTGCCAAAAACAGGCGACGGCCTGTTTCGACTGCCGAAGTTGTCGCAGCCAGACGCTGAAGGAGTGATCATCGTCGGCCGATGTGGGCTGCCATCGGACAAGCCGAAGCATTGCCTCGCAGACATGCAGCCGCTCGGAAAACGAGAGCAGCCGAAAATGGGGTAGTGCAGGCAAAAGGTGCAGCGGGGCCGGCAGCCAGGTCGACGGCGAAAGGTCGAAACATTCGCCCGCGGCGCTGATAAAATGCAGCGTGCGATGGCTTTCCAGCGCGGTGTCCAAGCCCGTGCGACGGCAGAGATCGAGAAAATTGGTGCAACAGCCCAACGCGGCGTGTTGGCAGTAGTCGATTGTGCAGCCGGCAACCGGATCGCGAAACGAACCGGCCCGACCGCCTAAATGTGGGCGCTGTTCGAACAGCTCGACACGCAGCCCCCGCTCGACAGCGGCCACGGCTGCCGCCAGCCCGGCGAGACCGCCGCCGACGACCGCCAATGTCGAGTTGTGTTGCCGTGTTTCCAACTCCGGACTCCCCACAGATTTCCGAACCCCCAATCATCGGGCCAATACGTTGGCCTCCGGTGATCGCAATAGCCAACGGGCCAAAAGCCGAAGCTTTTTCGGCCGCCCTAGCGAAATACGACGCTGCATGATGTCGCGAGGGTTGCGCCGTATCTGCTGCAACAGGCCGTGGTACGTATCCATCATCAAGCCGAAGGCCCGTTGACCTTCGCGGCTGAGCATGGGCTGCAACGCCTCGCCCTCGTGGTAGAACCGCTCGGCTCGCTCAATCTGAAAAGCGATCAAGCAGTCGAATCGCTCGTCGGTTATTCCCTGCTTTAGGTCGTCGGCCGTATAATCGTAACGCAGCAGGTCCTCCGCGGGCAAATACACCCGATCCTGTTGGGCATCTTCCTTGAGATCCCGAAGGATATTGGTCAACTGCATGGCGATACCGCTTTGCCGGGCCGGTTCAATGGCTTCGGGGCCAGAAAAACCCCAAATGCAAATGCAAGCTAGCCCGACGGCCGATGCCACGTGCTCGCAGTACCACACCAACTCGTCGAAATTCTGGTAACGACGCTTCGTAAGATCCTGCTCGACGCCGTCGATCACCGCCTCCAGATGTACGGGCGGAATATCGAAACGCGCGACTGTGTCGGCCACCGCGGGCAATAAGGCGTCGGCCACGCGATCGTCCCGTGGCGTGATGTCTGCGGAAGTCGTCAACGCGGCCGCCAACGCATCTCGCCACTGCTGCAACGACGTGCGACGGACTTCAACCGACTGGGGTGCATCTACCAAATCGTCGGTATGCCGCATGAAGGCGTACAGCGCCTCCATAGCACGACGTTTCTCGGTGGGCAGCCGCAGAAACGTCGCGTAGAAGTTGGAACCGGAGCGACGGGCTACACGGTGACAGGCGTCGTAGCTGTGTTTAATGGCATCGTCAGAAAAGGTCATGATCCGCCTGCGCAGAGTCCGCTTATCGGCTAGTAGTCCGTCTAGTTCAAGATCATGGATCGGGTGTCACGGGCAGCTTGTATGCCCGTGTTCAGCACTGGCTGACAAGCAGCCAGTGGCACGCACGAACCATAAGTTGACGTAACGATCCAGCCATCTGGAATAGAAAGACGTATTTGAAAGTTTCTTTTGATCGCGAAAACGCGAGAACGCGAAAGAAAATCACGATTTTTCTGTCTTTCGCTCTTTCGTGTTTTCGCGATTCCTTTCAAATCGTTCTCATTTTCATTTGGCCGATGGCCGACGTGTTACAAGTTAACAAAGCACTAGTGCCGCCCAAGGCTCCGCCAATACAGCCCCCACCAGCATGAGGCCACGATACGTAGTTTGGCCATTCTAGAGACGACCGGGCGGGAGGTCCATACGTCGAACCCCTGCGCTCGAATGGCCTTCAAGATGGTCAGCCCTCCCTCAATGAACAACGAAATGTCAAGCTTCAACTCGCGAGATACCTGTTCTATCAATGGCCATCCGCGCCGTAGCCGGTCTTCCGCGTCGACAACCAGAGCGCCGAGCATGTGTCGAAACGCATCGTTGCATCGCCTTTGTTGCAGATCCACTTCGGTGTAACCGTAGCGTCGACATTCGGCTTGCGGCAGGTAAACGCGTCCGCAGTCGAAGTCGCGAGCAACATCCTGCCAGAAATTGGCCAGTTGCAGGCCTGTGCACACTGAGTCGGACAACTCGGCGCGATCGGATGAAAAACAACGCCCCAGGTAGAGTACCAGGTGACCGACCGGGTTGGCCGAATAGCGGCAGTAACCGAGCAGGTCTTCGACCGTCTCGTATCGAACCAGTCGTTGATCCTGTCGAAAGGCCACCAGCAGGTCGCGAAACGGTTGGGCCGGGATGTCGAACTGGCGGATGGTTTCCTCTAGGGCAACGAATACCGGGTGGCGAATCGAGCCTCCGTAACAGGCGCCGAGTTCGGCTTCCCACCATTCGAGCAATTCAAGGCTCCTGGTCGCGTCGCCCGTCTCGTCGGCCAGATCGTCGGCCCAGCGGCAATACGCGTAGACGTTGCAGAAATGCTGTCGCAATTCGCGAGGCAGCAGCCGGCTGGCCACGGTGAAGTTCTCGTAGTGACGGTGTGCCAGACGCCGGCAGTATTGCTGTGCCTCGGTCAATGTGGGGGGGCTTTGCGCGCCGGTGCCCGGGCCGTAACGCTGCAAATCCAAAGCGAAGTTCGTGGCAGGGGGTGTCATCAAGGGGCCGTGTTGCTGTTGCGGACGAAAAACGGCATGCAACGGTTGAGGCTGTATCAACTGTTCATTGACGGATGCCCTGGACAGCTTGGGTGCCAGTGGCAGCTTGTCCACCACTGCTGAAGCAAGGGCAGGCAAGCTGCCCGTGGCACCCCCTATTGATACCTGCATTAATGACGATCGCTTCGGAAAGCCGAACGCCTGGAAATCCAGGCTCCCGTTGGTCGCCTTCCGCTTATTGGCTATGCAGACCTCAATAGGATCAGGTTCGACAGAGTACTACCGTCGCCGGGCCTCGTGCATTATCATGGCTTCTCGGCCAGCAGTCCATGGCTTGGTCGATATGTGCGACCGTTTGGCGCGATGAGGAAACTATGCGGATCATTCTTGCGTCGCCCCGTGGCTTCTGCGCCGGCGTAAACATGGCGATCGAAAGTTTAAGTCGGGCGATCGAACGCTTCGGTACGCCCATTTACGTGTATCATGAGATCGTCCACAACCGCTGGGTAGTCGACGACTTTCGCCGCCAGGGAGTGGTGTTTGTCGACGATTTGGACGAGGTCCCTCGCGATGCCCATCTCCTGTATTCTGCCCATGGTGTCTCGCCGGAAATCCGTCGCCAGGCGGCCGAGCGGAGGCTGCAAACGATCGACGCCACGTGTCCCCTGGTCACCAAGGTCCATCGCGAGGCCGTTCGCTACGCCCGGATGGGCTACACCATCGTGCTGATCGGCCATGCCGGCCACGACGAGGTTATAGGCACGCTCGGTGAAGCCCCCGAATCGATGGTGCTGGTGCAAACCGCGGAGCAAGTCGACCAGTTGGAGGTTGCTGACCCGGCACGGGTTGCGTATCTTACCCAGACGACGCTGTCAATGGACGATGCTCGCCGCATCATTGGTCGGTTGCGGGAGCGTTTTCCGGAGATTGTCGGCCCGACGAGGCGCGAAATCTGCTACGCAACCCAAAATCGCCAACAGGCAGTGCGTACTTTGTCGCGCACAGCCGATATCGTATTAGTCGTGGGAAGCCGCAATAGTTCCAATAGTCAGCGGTTGGCCGAGCTGGCCATCGCCGAAGGGGTGCCGTCGCAACTGATTGATGGGCCCGATGACATTGAGAACGCGTGGTTTACCGGCGATGAAACGGTGCTTATCACGGCCGGTGCGAGTGCTCCAGAGCACATTGTCCAGCGGTGTGTCGACCTGCTTTGCGAGAATTTTGCGGCAACCGTGCATACCCATCAGATTTGCCGAGAGGAAATCCGATTTGTGCTGCCCGAGCCGCTGGTGGAGCAGAGCAAGGGGAGTGCGAGTAGCGAAAAAGCCCGCCAGGAATGAACCATGAAAGTCAGCGACCTGGAATTCTACCTCGTAGAGATCGAGGCCACCGAAAACGAGCAACCGTTGCGGTCGTTGCTTGTCCGCTTGGCCACCGACGCTGGCGTAGAGGGTTGGGGAGAAGCTCCTTTACGATGGCGTGTTTCGGAGTTGGACGTGCGGCGCGATGCCCTGCTACCCGTGCTGGCCGGTTGGAGTATCTTCGACATCGAAGAGCTACACACGCTCGAAGTGCTGTCCGTGGCCCCGTTGCGGTGTTGCCTGGAGATGGCCCTGTTGGATCTGATGGGAAAAACGCTTCAGCAGCCGCTGAGCCACCTGTTCGGTGGCGGGTATCGCCGCTGGATTCCCGTCGCAGTTCGTCTGCTGGGCAACGACGTTGACCAACTGGCGCAACTTGCCCGGGAAATGGCCGACCAGGGCTTCCACACGCAAACCCTGGCCGCCACCGGTCGAGCCGATCAAGATGTGGCCACCGTGGCTGCGATCCGCGGAACGGTGGGAGACCGCGTGGAGTTGCGGTTCGACGGCGCCGCCCAGTACGAACCCGAGGCCGCGCGCGATCTGTGTGCCGACCTGGAATTCAGTGGCCTACAGTTCCTGCTCGACCCGTTGCGTACGCGCGAACTCTATCCGCTGGCCGCGCTCGGCCGGCAAACGAGCGTACCGCTGGCCGTCGGCAAAGCGATTCGTGCGCCTTCTGATGTGCTGTCGACCGTACGTTGCGGAGCTGCGCCGTTTGTCGTTATCGACCCAGCCCGGGTCGGAGGGCTGATCCCTGCCCGCAAGTGCGCGGCCGTCGCCGAAGCTGCCGGCATTTCGGCCTTGCTGGCCGGCGAGCCTTCCGTGGGAATCGCCACCGCAGCGATGCTGCAACTGGCCGCCGCCACGCCAGCCTACTCCGGTTGCAACGAAACGGCCGGTCACCAGGTTCACGACGAAGTGCTCGCCGAACCGCTGGAGTGCGTCGATGGCATGATGGCTGTTCCCCAAGGCCCAGGGCTGGGCATGGAAGTCGACCGCACCAAACTCGACAGTTGCTTGGTCACCTGATGCCTGGTTGCCAGTAGGGGGGGTAGGCTATGCTTCAGCATAGCGCAAACTTCTGACAAGTGCGGCGGGTGCTGTGGACGGTTTGCCCTCCCTTGCCAAGTCAGGTGCAGACAAGCTGTCCTGACACCCGTAAAGTCAAAGTGGTCGGACCACTCGAACGTCTTCTTTTGCACGTTGCTGCCCGACGTTTCTCTTCTGGGCGTTTTCCGAAGTCCTTGCGCCGCAAGTGTTTCTGCGTTTCGGAAGTTTCTCGGCCTCCACAATCACCGCAGTCGCGGCCGATCGACGGGCTTTCTGACGTAAGTTATTGACAGGGAAGCATTTGATGTGCGTTTCCTGCCCGCTTTGTTGACGTTTGTGTTCTCCGCGTTATTTACCAGGTGGAGGAGCGCACGGCTCCCTTTTGGGTCTTCGTGGAAATGAGCGTGAATCAGACACACATGTCACAAGATGAGCAGGTCTTGCAGCTCATCATCGATCACCAGTTGCGGCTGCGTGCGTTTATCCGCTCGCTGGTGCCCAATCATGCCAGCGCGGACGACGTCCTCCAGGAAACCAATCTGGTTCTCTGGCGGAAGTTGGACCAATTCGCGATTGGTACCGACTTTGGGGCCTGGGCGTGCAAAATCGCTTGGCTGCAAATTCGAGCTCATTGGCAGAAGCACGGCCGCGACCGGCTGGTATTCGACGAAGGTCTGATGCTCGAGTTGGCCCAGGAGGCCGAGAAGAGCTACTCCGATTTGGAACGCCGTTTGGCCGAGTTGCGTGCCTGTTTGAACCAGCTCACTTCGCGACAGCGCGATCTCTTGCGGCGGCGCTACACCGACAACCAGCGGCCCACCGAGATTGCCGAAAAGCTGAAGCGTCCGGTCGGTTCGATCCGGCAAACCATCTATCGTATCCGCCAGTCGCTGCTGGCTTGCATCCAGCAGAAACTCACTGGCGAACAGCCCACATGACACGCCACGGTTCTCAACCCGACGACTTCGACCGGCTGCTCGCCCAGGTGACGGACGAGGACATCGAGGCGTCTGCATGGCACGAGCTATTCGATCGGTTCCGTCACGACACCGAGGCCCGGCGGCGCTACTTCGATTTCGTTGCTCTCGATGTCCTGTTGGCCGATGAGTTGGCTGATCGCCATCCGCTGGTCGAACATTCGTCGGCCGACACAGCGCCGGGAGCTGCGGAAGCAGACCGCAACCCGCTGGAATTGGGCACTCGCCAAGGGTTGTCGTGGCCAAGCTTCTTTCTGCCGGATAACGAAGAAGCCGACTGCAAGCACAAGCGTTTGATGGAGTTGCTCGATCCGGTTTTGTCGGCGGGAAAGCCAGACGAAGGCGATGAGCAATCCACGCGCAACGACTCGGTTTTCGCAAAGCTTGGCACGCGATTGGAAGCGATTCACTGGAGGGCACATCCGGCCCGTTTCCTGACAGTGGCCGCCACCCTCACGCTGTTGTTCTGGTTTGGTTTCTACTGCTGGATGACGTCCAACGTCCAACAGACCGCGTCTTCGACATCTCGACCGACAAGCGCGGACGAAGAAGTCGTGGCCGCGATAACGGCCAGCCGGGATTGCTGTTGGGCAAACGACAAGGCAAAGCCCAAGAATCCGCAGTCGCTGATCGCGGGCCAGCGTCTCGAATTGACTTCAGGAATAATAGAGGTCGTCTTTGTATCCGGTGCCCGGGTTGTGCTGGAAGGACCGGGCGTTTTGACCACGGTCGACCGCGGTACCGGACGGCTGAGTCGCGGCCGGCTCGTAGCCCAGGTATCGAAGAGGGCCGTCGGTTTTGCGGTCGAAACACCCGCCGTGAAGGTGGCCGACCTGGGAACCAGTTTTGGAATCAATGTCCAAGGCGATGGCACGACCGAAGTCCACGTGTTCGAGGGCCTGGTTGAAGTTGCCCAACTTGGATCGCAATCCAAGCCGACGGCAGAGTCGCCCACGCGACTTACCGAAGGCCAAGCCTTGCGATTCCGTGGGGCAGGCGAGCCATCTACCGTTGTCTTAGACGAATCACTGAAGCGACTGCCGTTTAGGGTGATTGGGGCACGAGAGAAGCATGTGGTCCTGTTTCAGGACGGCCTACCATTGCCCAAGGAAGCCGGCGGCGACGGCGAGACGATTTACTCGGGCACACGCGACGTTCGTCTTCGCGAGTACAACAAGGATTATAATACGGGTGCGGAATCCCATTTGGTCGTCGGGCAGTATCTCGATACCGAGGACGACGATACGCGCATCCTCATCGACTTCGACTATAACGCGCTGGCCACGTATCTCACGGAAAACAATTTGCGTATCAGCTCGGTCGCGTTGAAGCTCTATCAGGTCAATGCGCAGGGGACCAGTGCGACCATCGGGCAGACCGTGGATGTCTTCAAAGCAAAATCCGGCTTCCATGAAGGAACCGGTACCGGCGGCGGACAAGACGGCCGCGTGGCAGTCGACGGAGAATCGACATGGAACCGTCAGAGGCATCCGGCCGAAGGTTGGGCCGATGGCGGACCGCACGGGCCGAAGGATTTCGATACGTCGAAAACATTGGATACGGTTACCCTGGGGGCCGAAACGGCAAAACGTTGGCACACGCTCGACGTGACGGGTGCCTTTGCCGCCGATGGTTCCGATCTGGCTGATCACCCCGGATTCGTGCTGGTGGCCCGAGTCGACGACCAAAGCCCCCACGCGTTGCCGAACGCCCACGGTGGAAGGCAAATGTTGTTTTTTTCTTCGGAAGCCGACCACTGTCGTCCGGCAATCGTTTTCCGTTTTGTTCCTGCCCTGACGAAACGCCCCGGGTTGTCGGTAGTCGAACCCGAACAAAAGACTAAGACTAATCGTGTGGGGCGCTAAACGCGTGAAAGGTTAACCATTTTGGGAGTTCGTGGTGCGGAGAAGACGTGTTCCCGTGAAAAGTTTCCATTCCGCTGTTCCTTTTGGGGAGAAATTCGATGAGACATCCGTTCGTTGCCTACTCTAAACCGTCGCTCGATCCTAATGACCGTGCGAAAGGCACCGTGAAGGAGGAAAGTACCATGTGGAAACATTTCGGCTACTGCCTTATTGCTGTCGCTACGCTGGTGACGCCGGCGTCGGCCGATCTGATTGGTTATTGGAACTTCGACAGCCAGGACCTTGTCGAAACTTCGGGATATCAGGCAGCCGGTGTACACGATGGCGAAGCCTACGGCACGGTAAATTACACTACCGACACCGCAAACGGTTTGAATGGTTACGCCCTCAACCTGACTGGCGGCGACAACGCGGTGCTGGTCAAGGGGAGCAACCGGATGATCGACGGCAGCGCGAACGATGGGGTGACTAACAACCCCGACTATGTTGATACGTTCGACGCTCATATCAATTCGACACAACAATTGACCGTCGCCCTGTGGGTAAAAGGCTGGCCGGCATCATATTGGCAGCCCTGTGTCTCCAAAAAGGGAGAGGACGACTACGGCTATCAACTTCGCCGTTACGACTTCACCGATAACGCTACGTTTACCGTTCGGGGTACGCCGGGTACCGATGATCCGCAAGGTGGAATCGATGTCAACGACGGCGAGTGGCATCACCTCGTGGGCGTCTGGGATGGGGTTAACGGAAACCGTTATCTCTACGTCGACGGCGTGTTAGACACTGCTGGTTCGATTACCGATGGGAGCGACAACGGCACCATGAACGCTGCGACCGACGAATATCTGGTCTTCGGTGCCCGTGACAGCGATGGCGGTATCGGATCTTTTTCGCAGGTAATGCTCGACGATATTCGCATCTACGACGAAGCGATTTCGGAAAGTCAAGTTCGGGAACTTGCAGGAGTACCCGAGCCGGCGACCTGGTTGCTTCTGCTCGTCGGCGGCGTGGCGTTGGTCGCGTACAAAGGACTTGGCCGGCGCAAGTGATTCGGTTCTTCCACTGGTTCCCAAGCTCCAGCTTGGGAACCAGGAAAGCACGCTTCCAAGCTTCGGCTTGGAAACCAGTGGAAAGTTGGCAACGCGAGTTTTGCACAGAGGATCTTCAACGATGAAACGCCGCCCCGGGTTTACCTTGGTCGAGCTGTTGGTGGTGATAGCCATCATTGGTATCCTCATCGGGCTGTTGCTTCCCGCGGTGCAAAGTGCCCGGGAAGCGGCCCGACGGTTGCAGTGCCAGAACCACCTGAAGCAACTCGGCCTAGCTGCCCTCTCGCACGAGTCGATCCACGGACATTTTCCCACCGGCGGCTGGGGATGGGGTTGGGCCGGTGATCCCGATCGGGGCTTCGACCGGAAACAACCCGGCGGGTTTTTCTACAATATCCTTCCGTTTCTGGAGTTGACGCACTTGCACGACCTGGGCAAGGGCGGCAATCTGGCTGCCGCCAAACAGCGAGTTGAGACGCCCGTGGCGACATACAATTGCCCAAGTCGCCGCGCCGCCAGTTCGTATCCTTGCGTAAATGGCACACCCCATGTGAATGTGAGCCCCACTGCGGAAATTGTCGGCCGAAGCGACTACGCCGCCAACGCCGGGAGCAACAGCACGGGCGTAAACTCCAGATTTCCGGAAGGGCAGTCGGAAACGTTGGCCGGAGGCGATGCAGCTTCCGCTGCCGAATGGGAAGCCTTGCCGGGCACCAACGACGATGCCAACGGCGTCGTCTTTCGACGCAGCGAAACGACTACCGCAAAAATCACCGACGGCACGAGCAATACTTATCTCGTGGGCGAAAAGTATCTAAATCCCGACAACTATTACAACGGTGAGGAAAGTGGAGACGACCAAGGCTGGGACCTGGGATTCGACTATGACGTGAACCGCTGGTCTGCTGTAAAACCGCAGCAGGATAGGGCTGGGACGACGGACGACACCGCCTTCGGCAGTGCCCATGCGGGAACCTTCAACATGGCCTTCTGCGACGGCCACGTTCAGTCGATCTCCTACTCAATCGATCTTACCACTCACGGTAATCTGGGAAACCGCATGGACGGCAAGGTGACGCAGACAGACTGGTAGCATCGGTGTTCTCAAGCCTGCGAACACTAATCGCTCGTCTCTCACCCATAGATATAGTCCTTCATAAACCGATTTTCCATCGCCAAGTGGTTGTGCTCCGCTTTGACGACGTCGCCGATCGAGACCATGCCTACCAGACGACCCTCGTTGAGTACCGGTAGATGGCGAATGCGGTTGCGGGTCATCACGCCCATGGTGGTTTCCAGCGAATCGTCGGGCGATCCGGTGATCAGCTTGCTCGTCATCACGCTGCCCACCGGCGATTGCCAGATGTCGTGGCGTTCCGCGGCACAGTGGTAGAGAATGTCACGCTCGGTGATGATGCCTTCCAGTGTTTCCCCGTTGTGGACGTCGCGCCGGGTGACCAGCAGGGAACCAACTCGCTGCTTGACCATCTTCCGCGCTGCCTCGGCGAGAGTGGCCTCGGGCTCAATCGTGTACACCGCGTTGCCCTTGGCAATCAGAATATCGCGAAGGGTCATGAGAACGCTCCTCCAGAAGGAATGGACTATAATTTTGCCTGTGCGTGCTGGCATAATTATAGATCGGCACTCCCGGAGGGCAACTCGAGGAATCCTACGGCAAACCACGGGGATTGAGGAGGCGTTGGGGAAACGGCTTACTCTCTCCCGCTCGGCGGGAGAGGGTGGCGACGCAGTCGCCGGGTGAGGGCGGCTTGGTGCGGTGAAGAGGTTATCTTCAGGAAGCTCCTTGCCGTGACATCCCCTCACCCCCGGCCCCTCTCCCCTAGGGAGAGGGGAGAGATTTTCGCGCCACTCAGGGCTTCGCCGGGCGCCGTGGTGGAACTTCGCTGATCCGCAGGTTGCGGAACGAGAGGTCCGTCGTGGGGTCGTGGCCTTGGATCTGGATGGTGCCGGGCTCAAGCCGCAGTCCGCGACGAGGGTTGGCGTCGGCCTTGCGGCCGTCGGTCCAGTCGCTCACCTGATATCCATTCACCCAAACGGCCACATGGGGACCGTCGACGTGGATTGTCTTGGTAAACCATGTGAAGTCGTCGGCCACCACCTTGCGCGCGTTTTGGCGACGGAAGATCCCGCCCGTGCCGCAGTCGGCCGGTTTCGTGCGATCGTCGTCTTTGAAGGCGTTTTGGATTTGGCTTTCGTAGCCGTTCATCACCTCGCCGGGAATGCAGCGGTAGAAGATGCCCGAGTTGAGCCCCTTGCCGTTGACGAATACGTCAAGCTGCAACGTGAAGTCGCCGTAGGCTTCGTCGGTTTCGAGCGTACCCTTGCCGTCTTTCACGTTTAACTCGCCCTGGGGCGTAACACTGAACTTGCTTTTCAGCTCAGGAAAAGTTTTCCAGCCGGTCAGGTCGCGACCGTTGAAGATCGGCTGCATCGCCAGCGGTTTCAGCTTCACGTTGCGGAACTCGATCTTTCCGGTGCGAAATTGCAGGCCGATGAAGCCCCGGCCCACGGGCTTGGGGTCGGTGTAGTCGCAGACGACTTTTCCATCGAGTTTCACGGTAATCTGTGGTCCCAGGGCCGTTAGCTCGAAGGTTTGCCAATCGAGGCTGTCGTGGGCTTCGGTGGTCTTCTGGCGTTGTACGATGCTGCCGGTGGGCCAAGCATTTTTTCCCCAGTCGGCGATGTTGATCTCGTAGCACTGGCTTGTCACATTGGTTGGCTTGGGGCTGGTGCGAAGGAACACCCCGCTGTTACCTTCCTTGACGCTGCGGAAGTCGACTTTTAGGACGTAGTTGCCCCATTGGGTCGTCGTGCACAGCAGGCCTGGCTCGCCCTCGCTGGCGACCAGGGCCCCGTCGGTCGCGCTCCAATTGGCGTTGCCGGCGTTTTTCCAGCCGAACGTGGTTTGGCCATCGAACAACAGAATCCAGCCGTCGGCGATTTCTTCCGGCGAAAGCGTATTGGGCTCGGCAGCGACGCCCTGGTTGGCCATCGCAGCGATCAGGACCAGGGCAGTGAGCCAATGACCGGCACTCTTCGTGTTTTGCACCATCTCAGCAAATCCTCCTCATGGGTGTTGCAGGCGGGAAATAACGCTCTACAGCTTAGTCGCTTGGCGACGAGATGCAAATTGTGAGGGTATTTGGCGCCTTCTCATTCCCACGCAAAGAGGCTGTGAAAAATTGGGGGGAACATGGCCTCGTTCCCACGCTTCGCGTGGGAACGCAAAAGGCGACGCTTCGCGTCGTGAGGAGGACCAAGAAAGCGTCAGCTCGCACTCCTGGGACGCAAAGCGTCCAACGCTTGGGTTCCCACGCTGCAGCGTGGGAACCAGGGTAATCGACTAACCAACTTGCTGGCAGTCACCCACACTGTTGGCGTTTCCACTGGACGACCTCGCGGATGACGTCGTCCAGTGCCCGTTCGGGTTGCCAATCGATGGTCGAGCGGAGGCGGGTTAAGTCGGGTACCCGACGGCGGCAATCTTCGAAATCGTCGCCGTAGGCCGCGGCGTAGCTGATGAACTCGATGGCGACCGCCGGATCGACGGCTTCGACTACGCGTTGGGCTAATTGGAGAATCGAAACCGGCTGATCGCTACCAATATTCAGCACGCGACCGACGGCCTGCGGCTCGGCCATAAGACCCAGGACTGCCCGAACGATGTCGCCCACGTGGGCAAAACACCGTTGCTGTTGCCCGTCGTCGTGCACCTGCAACGGGCCGCCGGCCAGGGCCGCATCGACGAACCGCGGCAACACCATCCCGTAGGTGCCCGTCTGGCGAGGTCCCACGACGTTGAAAAACCGCCCCACCACCACCGGCAAGCCGCGCTCGCGATGGTAGGCCAGTGCAAGGAATTCGTCGATGGCCTTCGATGTGCCATACGACCAACGCGGGCAGGCCGTGGGGCCGAAGACCAGGTCGTCGTCCTCGGTCCATCGGGCCTTGGGGTTTTTTCCGTAGACTTCGCTCGTGCTGGCCAGAAACAGCTTGGTCGTTTGTCCGGCCGCGTGCCGCTTGCCCAGTTCGTCCAGCAGCAGCTCGGTAGGATAGATGTTGTTTTCGATGGTAAAGATGGGGCTTTGGGCAATTAATCCTACCCCAACCGCAGCGGCCAAGTGGTAGACTTCGTCGACATCGGCCACGAGCCGATGCAGCAGGTTGCGGTCGGCCACGGTGTCTTTGATGTAAACCAAGTGGGGGTGATCTTGTACGGCGGCCAGATTGGCGACTGTACCGGTCGATTCGTCGTCAACCACGGTCACCCGATTACCCCGGGCAAGCAGGGCTTCGGTGAGATGACTTCCGATGAAACCCGCCCCACCGGTAACCAGACAATGTTTGTGTTTCATGGATGCATGACCAAGGTTAAGGACCTTTCGTTCATCGATGTCTCGTTCATCGGCGTCCGCAGAGTCCATTCGCGGAGAGCGACCACGGATGCCCCGGTTTCGAGGTACGCACCCACCGCCAATCGTTCAATGGGAATGCAAACGTCTATGGTTCATTATTGAGTATGCTGCCGCCATGCGAAAGCGGGGTCCGTCAGGAGAAATGCAAAGTCTATTTTGCCAACCAAGGGGCGGGCTGGGTCGTAGAAACGGAAGGCCGTGGCGGAGTTGCGGCGGGAGTTTCCTACGTTTCAAGGAGGGCCGTATCGTGGTCGCATCGTCGTTGAGTCAGTTGGAGGCGGTATTCTCAAAGGTTTCGGATCCACGCGACCCCAGGGGGGTGAGGCATCCGTTCTCCGGCATCGTTTCCTTGGTGTTTCTCGGCTTGTTGGGGCGGATTACCGAGATGGCCGTGGTGGTACGTTGGGCGAATGCGAATTGGGAGGAACTCAAGGAACCACGGGGATTTACACGCGACAAATCCCCGTGCGGCTCGACCATTTCCAGGGCATTGGCCGGGCTCAGTCTGGACGAGTTTCGCGAGGCGTTCGCCCTATGGCTGAACACGGCCCTGGCCGATCAGGAGGGCCGTTGGGCTGCGGCGGTCGACGGCAAGATGTGTCGCCAAGGACTTGGCGCCGATGGCTCGCCCGTGCAGATGCTCAATGTTTTCCTGCAACGGGTCAAGTTGACGTTGGACCAATGGTCGATCGGCGGCGACAAAACCAACGAGCCTGGGAGTCTCAAAGTGCATCTGGCTGAGTTGCTCGAGGCCTATCCCGCCCTGCAACTGCTCACCGGCGATGCGATCTACGCCCAGCGGCCGTTGCTCGAACTTCTCCAAGATTACGGCTGCGACTACCTGTTCCAAGTCAAGGCGAACCAGCCCGACATGCTGGACGCCTTGGAAACCTGCTTTTTCCAGGAGACGGCCACCGAGCCGGCCCATGAAGTCATCGAAAAAAGGGGCTGAATCGGGAAACGCGTCGGCTTTGGGTCAACCTCGACGACGCCGAGCATATCCGCGAGCATCTGAACGTTCCCGGCTGCCGGATCGGCATTCGGGTTGATCGCTTAGTGCGCTCGGCGGAGGGCACGCTCCTTTCCTGCGAAAGCCGGTACTTCATCACCAGTCTGGAGCCCGATTCGGTCACGCCGCGTGAACTCCAGGCCACCATTCGTGACCACTGGCAGGTGGAAAACTGCCTTCATTTCGTCAAGGACCGCTGGTGGGACGAAGATCGCCACTACACCAAGCGGCCCGGCCTGGCCGAGGCGTTCGCGTCGCTGACCAACGCCGCTCTGGCCGTCCTCCGCCTGATCCACCCTCCAGGCGAACCCCTTCGGGCAACCGCCGAACGAATCCAATGGCGGCCCCGCTCCACCCTCTCCCGCCTCGGATTCAACCCGCCCAGGTGACTTTGCATTTCTCCTGCTGAAAACAGTCGGATTGTTGACAAGCCCAAAGGCGGGCGCTAAACTTAGGTTGATTATGTGAAATGGGTTTGCGCCGCGGACTGGCGCATTTTATTTGCCTCTCTTGCACAAACGTTTGTCCAAGGGCTTTTTGTACTTCCGCCGAAACCCTGATACCGAAAGGATGACCCCAATGATCATTCAACAGAAGCATGGTTCGCGATCCAAGGCCTTGCGTTTCTCCCTCGTGGTGGGCCTGCTCGGCAGTCTGGCCATCGGTTCGCCGCTGTCGGCCGAGTCGACGCGTCGCATTTCCGTGGACGACTACCGCGATCGCATGGCCGCCGGCTGGCTGGGACAGATGGCCGGCGTCGGTTGGGGAGCGCCCACCGAATTCAAGTTCAAAGGGCGTATTATTCCCCAAGATCAAGTGCCCGAATGGAAACCGGCACTGATCAACCAGTTCAGCCAGGACGACATCTATGTCGAGATGACCTTTCTGAGGACACTCGAACAATACGGATTGGACGTCTCGATTCGCCAGGCCGGCATCGACTTCGCCAACAGCGGCTATCGCCTTTGGGTTGCCAATCACGCCGGACGTGAGAACCTTCGCCAGGGCATCGCTCCGCCCGACTCGGGCCACCCGAAGTTCAACAAAAGTGCCGACGCGATCGACTACCAAATCGAGGCCGACTATGCCGGCCTTATTGCCCCGGGCATGCCCAATCTGGGTATCGAGTTGGGCGAAAAATTCGGCCGGCTGATGAACTACGGCGACGGCCTTTACGGCGGGCAGTTCGTGGCCGGCATGTATGCCGAAGCCTTTTTCGAAAACGATCCTGTGAAAATCGTCGAGGCCGGGCTGAAGTGTATTCCCGCCGAAAGCCAATACGCTGAATGCATCCGCGACGTGGTCGCTTGGCACCGGGACGATCCCAGCGACTGGCAAGCCACTTGGCGGAAGATCAACGACAAGTATCATCTCAATCCCGACTACCGACGGTTCTCGCACAGCGGCCCCAAAAGCCAATTCAATATCGACGCCAAGCTGAATGGGGCCTATATTGTTATGGGTTTGCTCTACGGTGAGCGCGATCCCGACCGGACGATCGTCATCTCAATGCGGTGCGGCCAGGATTCCGACTGCAATCCGTCCAATGCCGGCGGTGTCCTGTTTACCACCATCGGCCGGTCCCGGTTGCCCGAGCGATTTACTTCGGCCTTGGACCCGCGTGGCAAATTCAGCCACACGCCGTACGACTTCCCCACGCTGGTGGCGGTTTGCGAAAAACTCGCCCGCGAGGCGGTGGTTCGGGCGGGTGGTAAGATCGAGCGTGATGCCTCGGGCCGTGAGATATTCGTTATTCCGGTCGTCGCCGCCAAACCGAGTAAGTTGGAAACGTGTTGGGAACCTGGTCCGCCGACCGGCGACCGCTTCACCAAGGACGAGATGAAGCAAATAACGGCTACTGCCGCCAAGGAAGGTCAATAGAGCGCGTCTCACTTACGTGTAGCGGCCATTTCGCTTTCGGAACCATCGAGCATGCCGCCGGAGACGTCATAGTCAGGTGCGACACGTACTAGTACGCCTTCCATGAAATTGTTTCCGGTGGTATAAGCACCGGCATGAAGGAACACATTGTACGCCTCAAGGACGAGGCCCGACAGCATTTGCAGGAGTTGGTGCATACCGGCACGCGATCCGTGCGTGTGGTTCGGCGTGCCTTGATTCTGCTGAAATCAGATGAAGGATTCACGGATGAGGAGATTGCCGAACACGTTGGTTGCACGGATCGAACTGTTCGCAGTATGCGTAAACGGTTCTGTACCGGGAGTTTAGAGGAAGCGTTGTACGACGCCCCTCGATCCGGTGCTCCGCCCACGTTTACGCCACGGCAGAAGCAGCAAGTCGTGGCGTTGGCTTGCAGCGATCCGCCGGAGGGCCGCGTCCGCTGGACGCTGGAACTACTCTGCGTGCACGCCGTGAAACGAGGCTTCGTCGATTCGATCAGCAAGAGCGAGGTTGCGTTGTGGCTGAAAGAGCACGACATGAAGCCATGGCGAAAAAAACATGGTGCATTCCGAGACTCACCGAAGAGTTTCGCGACAGAATGGAGGACGTCCTCGACCAGTATGAAAAGGCGTTCAACCCGAGAGAACCGTTGATTTGCATGGACGAGCAGCCGTATCAACTCCTGGACGATACGTGTCCCTTCAAGCCTGCCGTACCAGGCAAGGCGGCTAAGCAGGACTACGAGTATCGTCGTTGCGGCACGTGCAGTATCTTTGTCGCCGTTGAGCCGAAAGGTGGCAAACGCTTCGTCCAGGCTCGGCGTCATCGCAAACGGGCCGATTTCGCACGATTCGTGCGTGATCTGCTTCAGCGTTATCCCAAGGCTCGTCGGATTCATTTGGTTCTCGACAACCTCAACACGCACAACGAAAAGTCCCTCATCGAAACGTTTGACGCCACGAAAGCGAAGCAATCTCTGCGACGCATCGTATGGCACTACACACCCAAGCACGCCAGTTGGCTGAACATGGCAGAAATTGAAATCTCCGTGTTGACCAAGCAATGCCTCGGGCGACGGATTCCTACAATCGAAGAAGTTCAACGTCATGCGGCGACTTGGGCCCGCGACCGAAATCGCCGCAAAGCCATAATCGACTGGACCTTCAATAACAACGACGCCCGCCGAGTGTTCCCGGAACTATACCGGAAGAAACTTGCTGGATGACGTACTAGCTGGACAATTCATGGCCGAACGAACGATTGCGATTGGCGACATCCACGGCTATTCGGCGGCCTTGGATTCGATGCTGAAACTCGTTGCTCCAACGCCCGACGACACGCTGGTCGTGCTCGGCGATTTCGTCGATCGGGGACCTGATAGCCGCGGAGTGATCGACCGGCTTATCGAACTCGGCCGACAGTGTCGCTTGGTGACCATTCTCGGCAATCACGACGAGATGATGCGCGACGTGTGCCGCGGCCACGCCGAGCTGTTGGGCAATTGGCTGATGTTCGGCGGCGATGCCACGTTGGCCTCGTACGACGGCCGCTTACCCGACGGGCTGCCGCCCGCGCATCGCGAATTTCTCGATACCTGCGAGCGAACCTTCGAGATCGACACCCACTTCTTCACCCACGCCAACTACTACAGCAACCTGCCGCTGCATCACCAACCCCGCGAGGCCCTGCGCTGGGAATCGTTGCGCGACCGCCGACCGTTCCCCCACATGTCGGGCAAAATCGCCATCGTAGGCCACACGGCCCAAAAAGACGGCGAAGTCCTCGACCTAGGCTACCTCAAATGCCTCGACACCTGGCTCTACGGCGACGGCTGGCTAACGGCCATGGACGTCGCCACGGAAGAAGTCTGGCAAGTCGACAAAAAGGGCAAACCGCGGCGAAAAAAGAATAAGAAATCGGCTTGACCCCACTTTCGGCGGACGATATAAGTTGGTGCCCCATTTTGGCCCCGATGCTTTGTCAAGCCTAAACATTTCGGTGCCATGCCCACGGCTGCGTGGGCATGCTCTTCGATGTTTTCAGCATGGCACCCGATCCCTGGTTCAAGAATTGACGGTTTGGGTGCCACGGGCCAGCATGCTCGTGTTTAGCACTGGCTGGCAAGCAGCCAGTGGCACCCGACTTCACGACTGTCTCGCAGAGTGTCACCAATGCATCGACGAAAAAGCAAGCGACTGCCGCTGGTAGTTTCGGCCACGGTATTGCTGGCCGTCACGGTGTTGCTGACTGCGGCCGGGTGTCGGTTGCCGGTGGCGTCGATGATTGTCAGTTCGCCCAATCGCATCAATCCGCTGGTGTCGCCCCAAAGTCCGTTGCCGCCGGTGGAAAAGATCGCGGGCGTCGACCAGCAGTTTCGCGTAACGGTCGGTCCGCCAGAGGCATCGCTTTCGGTCTCAGTGATCGAGCCGAAGGGCGAGTGGGCAGGGGAGTCGGAAAGCAAGCCAAGCGGGGATCGGCCCGTGCCGAAGGGAACAGTCCTAGTACTGCACGGCATCTACGCTCGTAGCTTGTGGATGACTCATACGGCCCACCGGCTGGCGGAGGCCGGTTATCGGGCCGTGTTGGTCGACTTGCGAGGACACGGCGCCTCGACCGGCAAGTACCTGACCTATGGTGTGCGGGAGGCAGCCGATCTTTCGCAGGTAATCGATGCCCTGTACGCCCGAGGGCTGGTGGCCGGACGGCTCGGTGTGTACGGTGTTTCGTATGGGGCGACGACCTCGATTCACCTCGCCGGCCGAGATCCGCGAGTGCAGGCGGTCGTGGCGGTCGAACCGTTCGGCGCGATGCGCGAAGAGGTGCCGCACTTCGGTCGGGTAATGGCCCCGGGCGTGGGCCTCGTCATTCCCGAGGAAACCTACCAAGAGGCCGTCGATCTGGCCGCCAACGTGGCCGAGTTCAAGCCTGAAGAAGCCGACGCGGCCGTGGCCATCCAGCGTACGCAGGCGCCGGTGCTGATCATCCACGGCACGAGCGATTGGGTCGTGCCCCACAAACACGGCCAGCGGCTCTACGAAGCAGGCCGCGACCACACGCAGTTGGAACTGATTCCCCGCCGCGGCCACACAGCGTTATGGCTCGATCCCACAGGCGAGATCACCGAAAAAGGGCGAAAGTGGTTCGACCGGTTTTTGTATGGACAACGTCCGGCAGACAGCCGACAAAACCCAGGGCGGCAGGGCCGCCAACCAAACGGTGCTACCGCACCCAGACAGGAACCCGCTCCCGTTGGTCGCTAATCCTTGTCAAAAACTTAACGATCTTCGAGGTTACGAGCGGCCGAAAAATAACTTGCCGTTTTCCAAGGCAGAACGCGAGGACCGTCGCGAAGCACGGGCCGGCGAATTGGCAAGTTATCTGTCGGTCGATCCTTATTGATTCCGAGGTTGATTGTGGAACACTTCGTTGCGTTCTGCTCCCGCAATCCGGGCTCCCGTTGGTCGCCCTCGTTCCACAAGCAATGCAGGATCCAATAGTAGTCCAGGGCAGCCTGCCTTCTTGCACATCCCGAATAGACCATGTTCGAACGTCTGTTGCTACTCTGGTTGACCTTGCTGAGCGCCCTCGCGTATTTCTGGGGTGGCTGGTTTGGCGGCGCCGATCCGTTTGTGGCGACCGGGCCCTACCTGCCGTATCTCTTCACAGTAACGATGTTGACCATCGGATCGCTGTTGCCGCGCGATGAAGTGCGGCAGGTGGCCCAACGTTGGCCGACAGTGCTTGGCGGCACGGCCGTGCAGTATTTGGCTATGCCGGTGTTGGCCTACCTTGTTGCCCGACTGCTGGGACTCACCGGTCCGGCGATGATCGGCGTCGTGGTAGCCGGTTGTGTACCCGGGGCGATGGCCTCGAATGTGCTTACGCTGGTCGCACGAGGGAACGTGAGTTACTCGGTGAGTTTGACCACGTCGGCCACCTTGCTCTCGCCGCTGGTGGTGCCGTTGACGCTGCAACTTGCCTTGGGCAAACGGGTGGACTTGCCGGCGGGTGAAATCAGTCTTCAACTGATGTGGATGGTCGTGCTGCCCGTGGTGCTGGGACATGTCCTTTCGCGAACCTTCCCATGGTGGCGCCGTCTCGCGCAGCGTTTTGGGGCGTATATTGCCAACTTCACGATCCTGTGGATTATCGCCGTGGTGGTGGCTGAAAATCGTGCTAGCCTTGGCGGACTCGAAGGGCGGGTATTATTTGGACTGTTGATGTTGAACCTTGGCGGCTACCTGGCCGGCACGTTGGGCGGCTGGCTAATGCCGTTGACGCCGGGGATGCGGCGTGCCCTGACCCTGGAAGTGGGCATGCAAAACGCCGGCTTGGGGGCGTTGTTGGCATTGAACTTTTTCGGCAGCCAAGCGGCCGTAGCCCCGGCGGCCTACACCTTCGGCTGCATGTTCACTGGTGCTATCCTGGCCCGATGTTGGGCCGAGTTCGGCAAGGACGAGAACGCAAGGACGAAGCTAAATGATGATGAAGAATGAATGATGACCGCCTTCATTCTTCATCCTTTATCTACCCGCTTTATCTACCCGTTCTCCCCAGCGGTACCCAGCGGTCCGATTTCGGGCTGGCGCACACGATGCCGTGGTTCGTCGAGCCCGAACGTCATCAACCCTCCCAGGACAATCAAACCGGCCGAGGCAAGGAACACCATCTCGAAGCCGATCGTGTCGACCAGCCAGCCGACCAACGGGGCGAACAGAAACGGCACGGCCACGCACAAACTCATCGTGCTCAGATACCGCGCGTGATCGGCCGGTTCGCAAATCTCCAGCGTGTAGTTAACCAGGATGCGCAGGACCAGCGGGGTAATACCCAGCGTAACAAACAGTATCCAGAAGAGTCTCGCGGCCATGCCATGGGAAATATGCCCCAGCGACACGGCGTACAGCGGTGCGAGTGCGGAACCCAGAATCACGGCACGCAACGTAACACGGTTGCCTAGGGCATCGGCCAAGGGACCGACCACCAGACTGAGCAAGCCGACCGATGCGTTTTGTGCGATGACCCAAACCATCAGGTGAAGCCCTCTTAGCTGAAGCTCTTCGCGAGCGTAAGCCTGATAGTGTGGAAAAATAATCAAACTGCTGCCGAAAAGCATGGCCACCACGACCAGACGGCGAAGGTTGGCATCCTGGCGCAAGGTATGCAGGGTGTCGGCCAGATTACCGCGTTGTCGCGGTTCCGAGTGGTGGTCGCCATCTGCCCTCGGCTCGGCAAGGCGAAAAGTAACCAACGCCGCAAGAAAAAAGCACACGGCCGTGGCACAGAAGATCAAGCCGAAACCACCGTCGGGACGTTTCAACCAATCGCTCAAAAAAAACCACGCGAAAAACATGGCCGGCAACGCGCCCCAAAAAGTCGATTGCAGCAGTAAAAACCCACGACGCGTGGGCCGAATCAATTTGCCCTGCACCATGCCGAACGACACCTGGTACAGACCGTAGGCCACGAAAAAAACGCCATAAAGGCCCAGAAACGCCAGCGGCATCCATGGAAAACGGTTACCGTTGGTCACCAGACACAACAACGAAAGGACGCAAAACACCAGGCTCATCAGGCAAGTAAAGCTGGCCAGTGCGCGGCGCTTCAGGTGCCGAGTCTGGAGCCATTCGGCCAGAAAGACCGGAGGAAGGCTCTGTCCAAAACGGTTCAGCAGGGGCATGAAACCGCGCAGCAAGCCCGCATGAGGACCGGCCAAGAAATCCAAGAACGCCGGCATGATGACGCTCTCGGTCTTGAAGATCCAGCCCACGCGCAGAATGATCTGATGAATCGCCAACAGGGCCAGGTTTCGCGACTCGTGGGCAACAATTTGTGGATCACCAGACCAGCCGGGAGAACCGCAAAGGGACTGCTCCGGTGGGGGGGCATCGTCGGTGGCGTGCATGACACCGAGTATACCGAACCAACGCCCGGGCGACTACCGCCACATGGTTTGCTGGCCCGGGGCGTCTTGTTGCGCAAAGCTTTCTTGTTACTTGATTGCGTTTAATCGCGTCAAGCTTCACGGAGCCTGTTCGGCCGACGTCTTCTCCAGAAGCAACTCAAGATAGCTACGACGCTCGCTACGACGCAACTCGAGCGATTCGGCCAACGAGGCGATGATGTGCCGGGCCACATCGAGCTTGTCTTCCTCAACAACGAGTTCCAGTTCGACAAAGCACCCCAGGCCCTCCACGTTGTCTAAACAACCTTCCACCATGTGATTGTCCCAAAGGACGCCAGCCTTGCGGCGCGACTTGCGCACCATGGCCACCTGACGAAAGCCAAGCACTTCGAGCAGGGTTGTCCATTGCTCGGGGGTTTTCTCGTCGGAGGGCAACGGCAATTCGATTTCGCGTCGCGTCTTCGTCGTGGTGTCGACCTTGGGTCCTTTGTAAGTGATGAATGTCGCGTCGCCCTTGCGACGAATCCGCAACGCTTCATCCGTCTTGGCAAAGTCCCGCGCCGGATGGGCAAAGTAGAGATCCTCCTCAGTCTTCGGCTTCGAGACACTCGCACCGAGCATGTCCAGACGATCGGCAATGACGGCCAGATCGTCGACCGGAAATTTTTGTTCGACTTCGTAACGCATGGCTGGGGGCTGGGGGCTGAAGGACCGGGGCTAGGAATTAGGGGGACCAGAGGCTGGTTGTTGGGGTAAACGTTTCGTGTCGCTGCAAGAATCGGCGTGGCAACAGGGTTTGCTCGCCGTTGACTTCCGCCAGAGCCACGTCTTCGCACCTCTCCTGACGACGAAGACAACCACGCCACCAGCGCACCCCGACACGCCCATGCCCAGGAAGTAGGGCCAGACATCGCCAATCTGCGCGTATCCAAGCCGAGTAGCGATTCTATAACAAGGCAGGCAGACGGGCCACCACCCCAGGGGCACGCCGTTGCTCGACAATTGCAGGTTGTTGGAGTCAATCAACAGGTAGAGAGTGAGACTTTCGATACCGGCTCCCATGGCAAATCCCAACGCAAACGATTTGAGCGTTCGCGAGGCATGAAGCATAAAGAGAGGTACCGCCATCGACCAGACTAGCATGAAGGTTACCCAGACAAGAGCGCCCGGTGCAACTGCGCCGTCGCTGATGTACGCTTCGATACCAAGTAGAAACGCCAGAACAAACGTGATTAGCAATATCGACCGCAGAGAAAACTGGCATCTTAACTGTCGAGGCGTTGCAGGTTTGGGCTGCACGTCGGTTGCGACCGGATTGCCGTTGTATCGAGTACTCATTCGGTGGACCGATCTGAAGCAAAAAGAATGGAGACTTCAGCGGTGTGCAGTGACTCAAACTGAAAACGATAATTCGAGTTTCAGGCCAAAAGGGACGAGAGGCGAGGGATTAGGGACGAGTGCTGTCGGTTCCACGTTGCATTTTCTCGTCTCGCGTCTCTCGTCCCTAGACTCTTGACGCAACTACATTTTGACTGCGTGGACGGTTTGCGAGGTCAGTCTACGCCGTTCTCCTTTCGATCTTTCGTCAAAGCCTCGGCACGTCGGATCGCCTCCAAGCCGAAGCGGTCGCGGATGGCGTCGGCCACCGCGTCCAGTTGGGCGTGCCGCGTGCGCTGCGGTTCGTCGAACAACTGACGTTGTACCTGGCCGCTGGTGTCGAAGCTCGAGACGCCCATGCCTACCAGACGCACCGGTTGCATGTCTGTCGGCAATCGCGTGTCGAGCAGTTCGACGACCACGCGCCACAACTCATCGGTCAAGTCGGTGGCCTCGGGCAACGTCTGACTTCGGGTAATAGTTCGGAAATCGGCAAAGCGAATCTTCAGTTGCACGGTGCGCCCTCGCAACCGATGGCGACGCAACCGCCGCGCGACCTGGTCGGTCAGCTCCAACAACCACGCGCGAAGCACCGCACGGTCGGCAATATCGACGGCAAAGGTCGTTTCGTGCGAAATCGACTTCGCCTCGTGGTCGGGCACTACCGGCCGGTCGTCGCGGCCGTGAGCCAGGTTCCACAGATGCTCGCCGCTCTGGCCCAACCGACTTTGTAGCACGTCCAACGGCAAACGCCGCAACTGGCCGATGGTTCGAACGCCCAGGCTCTCAAGCACGCGATTGCTGGCCTTGCCCACACCCCAAAGTCGGCCGACCGGCAAAGGATCGAGAAACTGCTGAACCTGTTCCGCTTCTACAACGACAAAGCCGTCGGGCTTGTCCAGGTCGCTGGCGATCTTGGCCAGGAATTTGTTGGGGGCCACACCCACGGAAGCCACGAGCCGGAGTTCCTCGCGGATTTCGTGTTTGATGCGTTGGCCGATCGCGGCGGCCGGTCCGAACAATTTTTTGCTGCCGCGCACGTCGAGAAAGGCCTCGTCGAGCGAAAGCGGCTCGACCAACGGGGTGTACCGCTCGAAAATCTCGCGAATGTCTCTCGATATCGAGGCGTAGTAATCGATCCGAGGCGGCAGAAAGACACCCGTCGGGCAAAGACGCCGAGCGGTGGCCGACGGCATGGCGCTGTGAACACCGTATTTTCTGGCCGTGTAGCTGGCGGCCGAAACCACGCCGCGCCTTTCGGGATCGCCACCGACGATTACCGGACGCTCACGCAACTCAGGCCGATCGCGCTGCTCGACCGAGGCGTAGAAGGCGTCCATATCGACGTGCAGGATCATGGGGACCGCCGGGGGTTGGGATTTGCCGATTTTTCGGAATCGAACGGCCACACGATGGACGAAGGCAGACGATCTGCATCGGCGCTAGCGACGGACGTAACCCATACTATAGATGGAGCCGTGTCCTCACAAGGCAGCAGGGCCGCCAACCAAACGGTGCTACCGCACCCAGGCGAGAAACCGCTCCCGCTGGTCGCTGGTCTTTGGAAAAAAGTCAACGATCTCCGAAATGAGTAGAAGCCGTTTCAAAACTGGTATCGAGGTCATTCGTTCGGCGGATCTGCGAACTCGAAGCCGAGTTTCGCAACCGCCTCAAATGCAATATACCCCGTTTTTGCAGGGTGAACAGCGAGAGGAGTCACGCGATGAACGATTCCGACAATCCGGCAAATGAAGATATGAATACGGACGTGGAGAACGAACGCTTCCAGAAGGCGCAGCGGTTGCAGCGTCATTCCGACTGGAGCAACTGGTCGGTTTTGGCGGTGATCATTCTCTGCTTCTTTGTCGTCATTTGGTTTCGCCCGATACGGCAGCAGGACACCCGACTGAGCGAGCTGGAGCTTCAGCCGCTGGCGGGTGGGGCCTCGCCCGTGTCGTTGGCCGATCTGACGGGTCGTGTGGTGCTGATCAACCTTTGGGGTACCTGGTGCCCGCCGTGTCGGCAGGAGCTACCCCATATGGCCGACCTGCAACGGAGCTTCAAGGATCACGCCGGATTTCGATTGCTGGCCGTGTCGTGTGGCCGAAACGGGAACGAGGACCTCCCGACTCTGCAACGAAATACTGAAGAATTGCTCTCGCAGCAGAATATCCATTTGCCAGTTTACGCCGACCCAGGCGGTATCACACGGGCGGCAATCGCCAACGCCGTGGGCAAACGCGGCTACCCGACGACCCTGCTGATCGATCGGTCGGGCAACATCCGACACGTCTGGACCGGCTACCGCCCCGGCCTGGAAGACGAGATCTCGCAGTACGTTCGGCAGTTGCTGCAGGAAGGATAGGTCAGGGCGCGGCCCCCACTCCTGGGTGAAAAATTTACAGCGGGTGTCATGGTCACGTTTGCGTGGGCATGCGGCAAGCGGCAGACGGAAATGATCCATGCCGAATGCCCAATGAAGCACCAAACCTCAATTCTTGAATCGCCCGCCTCCCTCCCCTTGGTCGCCCCCACAACAAACTACCCACCACCCATCCCAGGCCCTTCGCGTACTTTCTGCCAGGGATTTTCTTGACATCCCCTTCGGGGTCGAGTGACAATTGATTAATACCAAGGGTAGTTGGTATCGGGGCAGTCACCTCTCGGCCACCGGAAACATTTCCCCCCACAATCTCTCGGGGTCTGGTCGACTACCGGCAAGCCACCGTAACTCTCTTGCCAGTAGTGTCTTGCGCGATAAGTCGTGGCGACTGATACGACAAATCCAAGAATTCCACTGAGGTTCTCGCAGCGGAGAACATTAAATAGTGGGGCAGGCTAGCTGTGCGCCGCGGTCGTGCGGGCTGCGCCCTATCGAAAGTCTCACGTTCGAGTTCCGGTTATCGACGGGATCTCTCCAGCGATGAACGAAATCAAAGGCAAACTCGGCAGTGAGTACACGCGGCTGGTGGCGCGCCACAAGGACCAGATCTTCAGCTTCATCTACTCGCTCGTGCATACCACGGCGGATGCGGAAGACTTGTTCCAGGAGACGTGCCTGGTGTTGTGGGAAAAATTCGAGCAGTTCGAGCCGGGCACCGATTTCGTGGCCTGGGCCTGCACGACGGCTCAATTCAAGGTCCTCAATTTCATGCGGCGTAAGAGTCGCGATCGGCACTTCTTCAGCATGGAGTTCATCACCCAACTGTGTGAGATGCAGGCAGACCAGTCGGAATTGCTCGATGCGAGGTCGCAGGCCCTGGTCGACTGCGTACAGAAGCTGCCCGAGAAAGATCGGCAATTGGTCGAATTGTGCTACGGCGGCACGGAAAGCATTAAGCAGGTGGCCGAGCGGATCGACCGCACGGCCGGCAGCGTTTACGAATCGTTGCGGCGGATTCGCCGCGTGCTGTTTTCCTGCGTGAACCGCAATGTTGCAACGGACGGTCTGGTATGAAATCTTCACCTCGCGTGCCTACGAGAGTCCGCGATCTGGTCGACGCCGCGTGCGACGACACGATTACCGCGGAACAATCGCGCGAGTTGGAAAACATTTTGCGCGGCGACGAAGAATCGCGGCAATACTACCTCCTCTATTTTCACACGCTGTCGCACGTGCGGATCAACGTGGTTGCCGACCGAGCGTTTCAGGAGGTCTGTCGGCAGATCGAGCGGCAGCAGCGGTTGGAGCAGTCGCTAGCCACTACCGAGGAAGTCGCTACCGAGGAGGTTGAGGATGTTGCTGCCGAGAGCGAGGCGGCAAGACCGCGATCGAAGGGTGGCTGGCCGAAACCTCATCGCCGTTTCGCTTGGAAGGCATTCAGCCGAGAAACCCGTTTCGCATTTTCAGTGGCCACTCTGGTTGTCGTGGCCGTACTGGGGGTGCTGGCCATGTTGCGTGTGTCGGCCTATCGGCAGATGGCCATCGAAGCGACGCAAACGCCGGCGTTCGTCGCCCATCTGTCGCGGCAGCTCGATGCGAAATGGCAAGATCCAGACTCGGCACCAAGCGTTGGACAATTGCTTGCCGTGAACGAGCAATTGCAGTTGGCCGAGGGGCTCGTGGAAATCGTCCTAGACCGGGGAACGAAGGTTACCGTGGAGGGGCCGGCCACGTTCACGCTAACGTCCGACAACGGCGGCAAGCTGCAATTGGGACGGCTCGTGGCCCGTGTGCCGGAGAAGTCGATTGGCTTCAAGCTTGAAACTCCTCTGCTCACGTTGGTCGACCTGGGCACCGAGTTTGGCGTGGAAGTGGACGGGTCGCAGAAGATGGCCGAGGTCTATGTCTTCGACGGCGTGGTCGAGGCTTCCGTGAATAACGAAGACTCGCAGCCAGGGCCCGACGGCGCGATTGTGTTGCAGGGCGGCGAGGCCTTGCGGTGTGAGCCGGGCCGACTGATTGCCGATGCCGCCGCGGTCGACCCCAAGCGGTTTGTCCGCACCTTGCCCTGGAAAGCCAAGCCGGTTCCCCATAGCGAAGAGCAACACGGTAAGTGGCAGGCCAGCTATGCCGAGTTTGTCCAGCAACCGGACGTGGCAGGCTACTGGAGTTTCGATGACGAAACCCTGGCCGATGGCTCTCAGAACCACAACGACGGCACGCCCGTCGGGCAAGTCAGCTTCAGCAGCGATGTGCCGGGCTGGGTCGGTGGAGGGCGTGCCCTGCGGCTGCAAGGGAGCGACGGCTACGTAAAAATCCCCCACAGCCCAACGCTCGTCTGTACGCACGCCGTGACGGTGGCCTTCTGGATGAAGGGAATCGCGGCCGAGCAGACCGACGGTTTCACGCGGCCCGTGGCCAAACGCAAAGAAGGCGGGGTCGGTTGGGAACTGCAAACCAACTCTGATACACCGGGGCTCAGTGTCCGGATCGATACGAACCTACAGACAAACGCGACGCGATCGATTGGCGACGCGTTGGACGGTCGTTGGCACCATGTGGCAGTTGTCATCCGCGGCGGACAAGTGGCGACCTTTTTCGACGGGGTCACACTTTTCGAGCACGAAGGTTACGAGCACGGCGCCGGATTCGAGCAGAACGAGGCAGGGCTGCAATTCGGTGTCCAAAACGACGGCACACGAGGCTATCACGGCTTGATCGACGAGGTAATCCTCTTCCGCGGCGCCTTGTCCCGCAAAGAAATTCTGCGGCTTGCCAGCGGAGCAGCCATCGTCAAACCGGCCGCCGATGCAACAAACACCGACGCCACAAACGAAGAAAACGAAAACCACGCCCAACCATAAAAACGCGACCACTGGTCGCGTCGAGCACAACGAACAAATCAAGAGCGCGAAAGAACCACGGTTTTTTTCACAGAAGGAATGATGCCATGAAAATCCTTTTCCGAGGCCCGCTTGCCCTGCTGGCGATGGCGGCAGCGACTGCCACGGTCCAGGCCGAGATCCTGCTGCAGGACGACTTCAACGACAACGTGCTTGACACGGCAAAATGGCAGACGGACGTGACCGCATTGTCGAAACGCACCGGCGTAAAGGTCGAGGAAGTCAACCAGCGGATTGAACTGACCGGACGCGGATACCTGATTACGCAGCAGCAGTTCGATCCGCTCGACTACGACACGCTGCAGATCACCGGCACGTGGACGTTTCCCGGCGGCGACGACATGCTTCAGATTCTTACCCGAAGCGACGCTGTACCCACGGAGCAGTACGGTGAGACCCAGACGGGCGTGGAATTCAGGTACCAGTGTCACGACAATTCCTTTGCCATCAATTCGCGAAACGTCGGCGTGCAGAATTTGCTTATCGACAAGTCCAACTTGAAATTTGCCGCTGGCGACTCGTTCAATTTCATCATCCAGGACGACGGCGAGAACCTTTATTTCAAAATGGTGGAGGTCGGCGATGCGACCAGTTGGGCCATGGCCACTGCCACCTGCACCACCGATACGACTTACGATTACATTGTGTTCCACAATCGCGAGAACCCTGACGCGGGAACACGGCGTTCGAATCTCGACAACGTGGTGATCGCCAGCGTTCCCGAGCCGGGGACATTTGTGTTGTTCGGAGCTGGCTTGCTGGCGGCCCTGGCGTGGTCGGGCCGGCGACGTCGTAGCAGCAGGAGTTGAAGCTTAGCCGCCCAGGCATACCGCCGACGCTTCGGCAAGAGTTTGCTCGCGGAAAGACGGAACGCCCAATAGGGCTGCGACGAAGCAATGCAATACAAGGAAACCCTTTGATGAAAAAACTAAGGCATTTTGCAGTTTTGGCAACTGCCGTCGCCACGCTGAGTGTTGTATCGCTTGCCACCGCCCGGGCGGAAATCGTAGGGCACTGGAGCTTCGACGACGGGACCGCGAGCGACTCGGCCGGAACGAACAACGGCTCGCTTGAAGGAGGTGCCACGACCAGCAGTGCCGATACGGCCGCCGCGTTCGGCGGCCAAGCGCTTTCGCTGGACAACCTCACCACCCAACAGCAATACGTGCTCGTGCCGCACACCGACGCCCTGGCGATCGGCGACAACATGACGATTTCTTACTGGTTGAAGTCCGACGCCTCGCTCCTGCCAGCCACCAGCTTCACCCGGCCGCTGGCCAAGCCGAACGAAACGGGCGGGTGGGCGTTCCAACGCCATCCCGAAACCGGAAATACCGGCGAGGAAATGCGGATTCGCATCGATACCGCGGATGCAGATGAATCCTACAAAAACCAAACACGCCCCGGCAACGACGACGCTCTGACCGTATTCGACGGCGACTGGCACCATGTCCTCGTCACACTTTCCAGCGGTAGCGGCGTGTACTACTTCGACGGCACCGGCTATGGGTTTTCTTACACACCGGGAGACGGCTTCGCGAACACCAACGCCATGACCTTCGGTCGTAACGGGGCGAGTGGTGGCGATTGGATGTCGGGCTTGTTGGACGATGTCGCCATCTGGGACACCAGCGTTTTGACCGAGGGTCAGGCCAAGGGCCTCCACAACGTGGCCGTCGAGTTGGGCCTTGGTTACGACGCCGGCGAGGCCGACCAGTTGATCGAGTTGCACAAGTCGGGCAGCGGCTCGACGACGGTTGACGGTACCGCTTGGTTCTATGTCGCAGGACTCACGGGCAACGCCGGCGACCTGACGGCCGTCGACGGCGGTTACGTGTTGCAGCTCGATGAAAGCTCGGGCGTGACGACCGTGCCGGAGCCGGGAACGTTTGTATTGCTTGGCGCAGGACTTCTTACCGGTTTGGCATGGAGCCGCCGGCGCAACCGCAATAATTCAATAACCATCGACTGATTTAATGCTTTCTCGTTTTAAGGACGTAATGATGAAACGTATAACGGCTTTGGTGATTTTGGCCATTGTGCTTCTGCCACTTCATGCCGCAAAGGCCGAACTGGTCGGTTATTGGGCGTTGGACGGCGACGCGACCGATTCGTCGGCCCAGGGAAACGACGGCACCGCGTATGGCGAGACGAGTTACACCGCCACGGAGAAGCCGTCGGGCCTGTCCCACTCGACGCAGGCCGCCTATCTCGACGGCTCGGGCGACTACATCGCTGTGGCCCATTCTTCCTCGCTTTTCCTCGACGACGTGATTTCTGTGTCGATGTGGGTGAAGCAGGATACCTCCGACCCGAACGACAACGCTTGGTCGCGTCTGTTGTCCAAGGGACAAACCGAAGGGTGGATGCTCCAACGTTCCGATACTACGAGCGCGGTGCAACTTCGTATCGATACGATAACCGGAACATATAATGGCGACGGAAAGGAAAACGGAAACAACCAATGTTTCACCGGGTTTTCCACCGCGACGGATGGAGATTGGCACCACTTGGCTTTCGTGTTGGACAGCGGCAGCATCAAAACGTATTTTGATGGCGAACTAACCCTCGACGGAACGTACCTTCACGGCGATGGCTTCGGCAATACCACGGAACTCCGCATTGCCCTGGGTGCCAACAACGAATACCTCGAAGGCTGGGTCGACGACGTGGCCATTTGGGACAGCACACTTACGGCCGACGACGTGGCCAAACTGGCCGATGGAAGCAAGACCCCGCTGACCGTGCCCGAGCCGGGAACGCTGCTGTTGGCCACCCTGGCAGGGCTTGCGATGGTGTGGTGGAAAACTCGTCGTGTATAACTTGGCAAGATTCCCGAGAGTGTTCCCCAAAAGGCCGGAATGGCCATCGAGCCTTTGCTCCTATTAGGAAATCCGAAAATGTCAAGTTCGCAAACGCTCATGAAAACTGCCCTAGCGTCTCTGATCGCGATGGCCATGGTCCTACCGGCGCGAGCCGAGTTGGTTGCGTCCTACGGGCATGAAAACTCTGTGGATCGCTTGCAGGACGACACGGGCAATGGCCACTCGCTGGTTGATCATGGCAGCGTGGCCTTCGTGGCGGCACCGGCACAAAGCGGTGAACGATTCGACTTGGGGGCTACGGTGGGGCAATACCCATACAGTAGCAGCAAGTACCTCGAAGTACCCGAGGGCGTGGTTGCGGCCGGCAGCGATTTTACTTTCACGGCATTGGTTTATCGAGACGACGCACTGCTGGATACGGGACATCAGACGATTCTTGCGAGCAATTGGTTTCGTTTTCAGTGGCGAGTCGATCGCGACTATGACGATCCCGATCACCCGATCTTCCCTGAACGGCAACGGCTTACACTGGGCGTGAGAGATCCGGTGAACGAAACCACCAGCGGAAACGATTCGGCCGCAGGCACCTTTATGACGGGGCAGTGGTATTTTGTTGCCCTGCGATTTGACCGCCTGACCAACACCTTCGACGCATTTATCCAACAGCCCTCGGATACACTCGGCGCGGTTGCGTTGACTACGACTCCCAGTTTTACCGTCGGCGATTTCAGCAACCTCCGTATCGGTCTCGATGGCGTCTCGAATATCGGTGGCACTGATCCGTTCGCCGGCAATATCGACAGCGCTCGCTTCTACAACACGGCACTGAGCGACACGGAGATCGAAGGAATCTTACAGGAACTTTACGTCGTGCCAGAACCGTCGACGGCCATCTTGCTTGTGCTGGGCCTTGGAGGTGTGTTGTTCTGGAGCTACCGTCATCGCACCTGACAAGACATGCTTTTGCTGGCCGAGTGCTATCACTCACGGCCTTCACCATTATCTGATCAACTGACTTTTCAGCCTTTCTCAGGAGCCCCAAGATGAGAACTTTCAAACAACCGACGAAACTCATCCTGGCCTTTCTACTGTTCGCAACAATGGCTCTACCAGCCCAAGCCGATCTGATCGCTTCCTACGGCCACGAAAACGACGCCGATCGAATGCAAGACGACTCGGGCAACGGCAACACATTGACCAACAACGGCGGGGTAACCTTCGTGGCCGCGCCGTCCCAGGTGGGTGAGCAGTTCGACCTGGGCGATACGGTGGGCCAGTACCGGAAAAATGGCGGTGATGACTACCTTGCCGTGCCCGACAGTGTCTACACAGCCGGCGACGATTTCTCCTTTGCGGCCCTGATCTACAAGGAAGATACCACGAGTTTGAATACGGGCCACCAAACGATTCTGGCCTCGAATCGCTTTCGGCTTCAGTGGCGTATCAATCGCGACACGGAGGCCGGCACGTACGACGTTGGCTCACAGCAACTGGCGTTGGGAACGCGAGACATTTATGGGGTGACAGATCCGCTAGAAGAAAACACCCCAATGAACGGTCCCGCCGCGGACTCGCCCAGCGGTACCTTTATGGCCGGGCAGTGGTATTTTGTGGCCTTGCGCTACGATCAGTCGGAAAACCAACTGCAAGCCTTCATTCAATCGCCTTCGACCACATGGGACCCGACGTCGATCACCCTGACCCCGACCTTCGCTATCGACGATTTCACCAACTTCCGCCTCGGCACCGATGGCGTCTCCAACATCGGCTCCGGAGACGGCTTCGACGGCTACATCGACGGCGCCCGTTTTTACAATACGGCGTTGAGCGACGCGGAGTTTGGAGACGTTTTGCAGGACTTGTACGTCGTGCCCGAGCCGTCGAATTTGGTGTTGTTGGTTATGGCCGTCGCGGGTTTGGCGTGTGCATCGTACGGGTCGCGTCGCAGGGGTCGGTAATCGAAGTCGCCGGGCGGGGCCGGTTTCGTGCGCCGCTAGAGCACCACGGCGGGACATAACCCAACTGACTTGTCTGATCCGTCGTACTTCCAATAGCCCGACACAAAAAACCAATCAGGAGACTGCTCGTGAGTACCAACCGATCCGTCGCCATCATTGTCGCCGTTCTCGGCCTGCTCATCCTGGCCCAGACAGGTCGGGCTGACATCCTCAGCGGCCTGGTCGGCAAGTATACGTTCGACACGGCAGCCGCCGTGGATGAAACGGGCATCATAGGCAACGGCGCCGACGTCGGTACGCCCGGCTACGTGTTTGACTCTACCCGGGGCGACACGGTCCTGGAAGTAAGTCGCACGGGCGGAGACAACTACGTCGAGGTGGCCGCTGACGGCGACATTCCCGAGGGCGCCGAGGCACGCACGATCGCCCTCTGGATGCGGATGGATGACGAATCGGATAATGCCGGCGTGTTCCGCTCGGGTATCACGGATACGGATCAAGACTTCTCGATCGAACAAACCACCACACCCGGCCAGCTTACCGTCAACACCTGGGGAGGCGATTTCGATTTCACGATTCCGTCGGAACCCAACGCTTGGCATCACATTGCCGTCACGTACGATGGCGCGACGATACGGACCTATGTGGACGGCGTGGCGAGCGCATCGAGGAGTTACACTCTCGCGACAGCGGCCAACGCCATGCGTTTTGGCGGCCCGCGTTTTGCCCCCAGTGGCGGCCTTGCCAGTATGAACGGCCGGCTGGACGACATCTACATCTACGCGAGAACGCTCACCGACGACGACGTCGCCGAGCTATATGCCGCCACCGTACCCGAGCCGTCGACCATGGTTCTTCTGGCGTTAAGCGTTGCCGGCCTGGGCCTGATCGCCCGGGTCCGACGAGCGAAGTAAGACGCCCCGTGTCGTCGGGCATTCTCCGAGTGCCGTGGTCACGCTTGCCATGACCATAATCGACTGCTCAGTTGACAAGTCGTTTTTTGACAACAGCTGACAGATCAACTAAACAAAACGAAGAACGGTTCAGCCGCCGGCTGGCTCACGCCCCCCCAACGCCCTGCTTGGCGTTTTTCTAGAAGGTCGTCGCTGCGCACGAGTTTCGCGCGGGCGGTTACCAGATTCCCACCGACACGACAACACACGCTCCTGGAGTACCGCTGATGCGAGGAAGAGGATTCACACGGTTTGGCTTGGTCATCGCTTGCGTTCTTATCGCCTCACGCGGCTTGGCGGCAGATCCCGACGAAAGCACCTCAGGGCAGAATGAGGGCGCAAACAGGGCAGCCTCCTCGCAGAACCAGAGACTCTCGGAAAAGATGGCCGAAGCCCGTTCGGTTCTTTGGACTCGCTACCATGACCCCAAGACGTGTCAGTTTTTCACTACGGAACCGTCACGGTTGCCGAGTGCCGAGCGAGTCAAACGTCTCGATCCCAACGACTGCGGCTACGGGACGGGCATGGACGACTGTCCGCTTTTCGGCGGAATCTTGCTGGCCGCGATCTGCGATCAGTACGAGGTCACTCGGGACGAGTCGCTGAAGGCCGACGCGCTGACGGTCTACAAGGGGTTGAAGCACTGCGCCACGGCCCATGGCATCCCGGGCTTCGTCGCGCGGGGTGTTTGCCTCGAAGACGGCAAGTCGATCTACATCACTTCTTCGCGCGACCAATTCACGCACTTGGTTCATGGCTTCTGGCGATATTACCACAGCCCGTTATGCGACGAGGAGGCCAAACAAACGATTCGCGAAATCCTCCAGGCGGTGGCCGATCGCATGACGCGCAACGTAACGCCGGAGAACAACTACGATTTTCTTCGGGCGGACGGCACCCCGGACCCTCGCGGCATTTGCCGCATGTGGAACGTCCGCGCCCACGAGGCGGCTCGACTGCCCATGCTTTATGCGGCTGCCTGGGATGTGGGCGGCAACGACGAACACTATCGTTTGTACCGCAAGTATTTGCCCGAGGCGATCGAACAGTCGCTCGAACTGTCGCGCCTTCCCGACAAAGAGGTGGCACGCTGGATTCCGCCCTACGCCGTGTTGCAGATGCAGTCGTCGCTCGAGCTGCTGTACGCGCTGGAACGCGACCCGGAGATGAAGCCGCGAGTGAAGGAGGCCGTGCGGCAGGTTTCGAAGTTTGCCGCGGAGAAGCGGGTGTTTACCATACGGAAACGCAAGCCGGGTGTTCGCGAATACGGCGAAACGGCGCTGGCCCAGTTAATGTTCGAGGAGCCGGGCTTCACCGAGCAGCACCAGGTCGAATTGGCCGGCGCCATTCTGAAGGCCAACTACCCGGTGCATCCCGGGGCGGCCTACTGCCTGTTGGGCGCCTATTGGAAAGCCCGGGTGCGTGGGTTTTATCAACCCTGACGGGCTGCACTGCAGTGGTGATTTTGCGCCGCGCGGAACCGTCTAGCTTTTCGCATGCCCACGCGAGCGTGGGCTTGGCACCCAGCTTGGCATCCAGCTTCGAGACGCATTGCGAAGCCATAGGCGGAAACGAAAACGCAAGGTGAAAACCCCTCACCCCCGGCCCCTCTCCCCGCGGGGGAGAGGGGAGGGACGGGGTTTTTTCTTACGGAATCAGTGCCGCGGCTCCCACCCAGGCACCGGCTTCGAAGAGTGCTGCCCTTACGCTAAGCGGTAGCGGATCGAGCATGTAGGGAGCACAGTTGCCGGGCCGGTAGTAGCCGAGCGTGTAGATACATTCGTTGGGCGTATTGAGGCCCATCTTGTACGGCAGAACGGGCAGCGTGAGGAAAAAGTGTCCGCCGGAGATGATCGGTTGAATGTACGGTCCCCAGGAGTGGCCGTAACGTTCCAGGTGAACATCCTCGAAGTACAGCGGCTTGTGACACAAACCCGTGGCCTTCCAAGCGTATGTGGTAGGCGCCCAGTCGCGTGGCGAAAACTCGGTCTTCACCAACGGGCATTCCGGCGGCAAGACCCCTTCGCCTGGCTTGATGTCGGTACCCAACTCGGCGATCTTCTTGAGTTGGTCCAGGCTAGGGCAACTCGCGTCGAGTTCGACCTGTCCCCGGGCATAGGAACCTTCCAACGTAGTTTTTCGGGAGGTATCTTCCGAGTCTCTCTTGGGAAGATCCCCGAAATCCAGACCGCGATTCAAATCGAGCGGCGCCGGTTCGCGTTGGGTATCTTGTGGTCGTGTGGGTTGCAGGCCAGGGTCCTCGTCGGGAATGTCCCGCGAACGCGGCACCCCGGTGTCGCTTGGCCAGTCGGAACGCCGGTCCAACGGCGGCAAGGAACCGCCCGCGGGAAATTGCGGCGATACCTGCTCTGGCACGTCCAACGGAGCGTCCAACCCTCGCGGAGTCTCCAGCGGTGCCAGCCGGTCGTTGTCCCGGCCATAACGTGAATCGCTTTCAAAACGATAACGTGGCGTCGAGCGGATATCGTTGGGATTGGGCAGAGAGTCGGTACCCGCCGAACGACCGCGACGGTCGCCAAACGGATCGTCGAGTGGGCTGCGGGCGTTCTGCTGCGCAAGCCGCACATCGCTGGTCGACACGCTCTGCACTACGTGTTCGCGATTGAGTGCCGCTTGGCGAACTTGTCGATCGGTTGGCCGGGTAGGTAACCATTTGAGTCGGTTCCCATTGGCTCCGGTCGAGTAGCTTGCTTGCTGAACGGCCTCGTCGCGACGAACCCAGTCGTTGGCCGTAGCGATGTTGGCCATTTGCCAGAGGAAAATTGCTAGAACGGACGTAACGAAAAGTCGATTGCCCAACCCGACAGCAACCCACCTCGCAGGAAAGGAGGGGCCTGCAAACGGGCGCCGCTGTTCGGCGACGCCCGATCGTTCGGCCCAAGCCCTAGGGGCTATCGCCGGACGAATGCTCCGTGCTGTAGTTTGGCGCTTCCTGCGTGATGGTGATGTCATGGGGGTGACTCTCCCGCACACTAGCTGGTGTTACCTGAATGAATTTCGCGTCGTTGCGCAACTCATCGATGGTTCGCGTTCCGCAGTACCCCATGCCCGCTCGTAAACCGCCGATAAACTGGTAAACGAATGGTCCTAGAGATCCCTTGTAAGGTACGCGTCCCTCGACTCCTTCGGGGACGAGCTTGTCGGGTAAGTTGGGATCGGAGCTTTGCCGGTAGCGTTCGCTCGACCCCTTGACCATGGCTCCCAACGAGCCCATCCCACGGTAGATTTTAAATGTTCGCCCTTGATAAAGGATTCGAGCCCCAGGGCTCTCATCCAATCCCGCAAACAGGCCCCCGATCATGACCAGGTGCGCGCCGGCGGCAATGGCCTTGGTGACATCGCCCGAGTAGCGGATCCCGCCATCGGCGATGACAGGCGTTTGTGTTTCTGCGGCTACCTCGGCCACTTGATGGATAGCCGTGATCTGCGGTACGCCCACTCCGGAAATCACCCGGGTGGTGCAGATCGAGCCCGGCCCGATCCCCACCTTCACCGCGTCGACTCCGGCGGCAATCAGATCTCGACATCCCTCGGCCGTGGCAACGTTGCCCGCCACTACGTCAATGTCCCAATCTCTCTTGATTCTCCGAACGGTCTCGATGACGTTAGTCGAGTGGCCATGGGCACTGTCGACGACCAGCAGATCGACATCCTTCTGGATGAGACTCTCGACCCGCTCGTAATCGTGAACGCCAACGGCAGCCCCGACTCTCAGCCTCCCTTGCCCATCTTTACAGGCATTCGGAAAGCTCCGCATCATATCAATGTCTTTGATCGTGATGAGGCCCGTCAGTCTGAAATCTTCGTCAACCAGTAGAAGCTTCTCCACCTTTTTTTCCATTAAAACCTTTTCAGCTTCCTCAAGCGTTACAGTCCCCGTGGCCGTTACAAGGTTCTCTTTCGTCATTACCTCGTTAATCGGTAGGTTCCAATTCTCGAGAAAGCGGAGGTCGCGACGGGTCAAAATACCCACTAATCGCCCGTCATCTTCGGTAACCGGCAGCCCGGAGACGTTGTGCTGCTTCATAATTTCCCGGGCGCGGCTGGCAGTCTCGTGGGGGGGAAGCGTCGCTGGATTGGTGATAATCCCGTTGGCGCTTCGCTTGACCTTCTCGACCTCGTCGGTCTGAGCCTCGATCGACATATTCTTGTGGATAACCCCAATGCCCCCCTCCTGGGCCAAGGCAATTGCCATCGCGCTCTCGGTTACCGTGTCCATCGGGGAACTGAGAATGGGAATATTCAAGCGGATTCGCTTGGTCAATTGGGTGGAGACGTCGGCCTCAGCGGGCACGAAGTCGCTGTGGCGCGGCACCAAAAGCACATCGTCAAATGTCAAACCCTTGTAACTGACGACTTTCGACTGCATAGGTCTGATTCCTTCCTGCCCGTCTGATTCTGGTATGCCGAATAGAGCTACACGATTCCGGGGTAATACAGGTCCGCCGCCACCCTGCTGGACAGCCGGCTGCAAGCCGATGCGAACTTGTCGGAACGCGAAAACCTACTTGGTAGCCAAAACTACGAACCTGTAAAACGACTTCGACTGCATGACTTCCCCCGTCCCGAAACGCCGGACTCCTTTGCCAGAGGGTTGGTAACCCGTGAAAAAGAGGCGTCTGGGGATATGGGAACCGCAACGGGGCGACAGAGCAATTGCTTCTGCCACCCCGTTGGGGCTCAGCAAGTCATCCAGTCGAACTATGCTATTTCCCGCTTACCGAAACAGCAATCATCGGTTGGCAATCCTATCGCCCTGCACGACGAACACCAAGGATCGCAACTTCCCGCAAAACTTGGCGGCCAACGGAAGCCAGTTTCTGCCAGATACGGTAGCGCCGTTTGGTTGGCGGTCCTGCCGCCCTGTGGATAATCTCGTTATTATGCCGGGAAAGAGGCGTTTTGCAATGACCCTGTTCGTCCCGATCAGAGAACTACAAGGTATTACCAACTCTCCTTGTAGGGGGCAACTAGTGAAGTAAAAGACTCGCCAGGAGAGAGATGGGGTAGATAAGAAAGACAGGCAAAAGTCCACAGCGACCACTGCAAGACCAGCCTGGATTTCTCACAACCGAATAAACCACGGAGCCACAGAGGGCACTGAGCAAGGAAAGTCTGCCGCGAACCGATGGCCATTCGACTGATGACAGACTGCCGCAGAACGGTCGTCGCAAGGACGGGGCGAGCGAAAGCAGACGCCTCTTCCTTGAAGCGTTAGCGTGGCACGCGACGTGGTGGCGGGGGTGGCTTGTGGAAACGACTGGGACGCAGCCGCGGGATGACACCCGGACGACCCAAGGCCGATTCCACGCCGTAGTCCACCAGCTCCAGGGTACTGCGACGAATCACGTGCCCGTCTTTATCGACCTCTTTCGAACTGTGACGAACCACGCCGCCTGGAACATCCGGAGAGGTTCGCGACCACGTGATCACCGATCCCTTGGAATGCTTGCGGATTGTCCGCACGTAGGCAGCGTTCTTGATTTCAGCCGAGACCTTGCATGGCATATCGAGAGCCATGACGGTCACTGTGGTTTCGCCGAGAACCTCACCCTCGTTATTGGTGGTCACCGTTTCGCGACGGAGCATGTATGGAGCAATCGAGGGGGAATAGTAAACATGGGTTTCCATGCGGCCCGTCGGTGAACTGCATTCACTAGTCAAAATCTGGCAAGGGAACTTCTTGCCTTCGATCGTTACCTCGCCGGTCTTCTGACCCTCGTATTTCATCGAACCATACGCGAGTTCACCGTGTAGGCCTTGCTTGACGGTTTGCGGTTCGGCATTGAATCGCTTGCCCGCGACTTCGAGACACACTTCGACCGCAAGCGTCACACCATCGTCCTCGACGGCCAACAACGTGGTCTTGGTTTCGGTAATGCTGATGCCGGCCACTACCCCGTTTTCGTCGAGCGTTTCAGTAACGACACGCACGAGTTTCCAAGCCCCGGGCTCGAACTTCGCCCAAGGATGGTGCTTCTGCGCAATGCCAGCACTCTGAGCGAGTCCAGTTGCCGGGCTAGCGCAGCACACGAACGAAACGATCAAGCTAAGGCCGATCAGCAGTCGCACGCTCGTATTCTCCCTTGAGGTCGTTGCTGGGGAATCAAAAGACTTATGCACGCTTTGTCATCATTCCCCTGGACCACACCTATTCAGAGCATAGTGTAGCCCTTGCGCCAGTTTAGCTTACGTGAACGTAGCCGAGCGCAACGATCGTCGAGATATTCCGGTCCGAAGGAAAAGGTCTACCTGAACAAACCAGTATATCCTCCCGGGCTGTGTCGATCACCCCTAAGAAGAAAAACAGACCGCAGAAACCGCCGCAAAACAGCCCTATAGAGCTATACGACAACCCTCCCGCGGAAGCTAGGGGGTTTCGCCGAACCACGGCAATTGCGAGGCATTCACGCGAGGACCTACCCCCCCCCGGCAAGTGTCATCTCGCCGAACGCCGGGCGTCTACGAGTCGAGCGTTCCCGAGGTACTGCCCAACACGTCGAACGCCGCCACCATGGGGGTATCTTGCCACGCCAACACGCTCCGTAAATCGATCACCACATGCTCATCTTCAACCCGAGCCACAAGAGCCGGCGACCCATTTCGCAGCGAAGTGGCCAGTCGCTGACAACTGGCGTTGGCCGGGCGAAGCAAAATTCGCCAAGTCTCCAGACGCTGGCTAGGTAAAGCTTCTGGGGTCAGGTACGTGGTGCCTGGCGAAGGCTCGGCCGCTTCCACCACTTTCGACGCCGCCAGCTGGGGAGCCAACCGTTCTGCACGGTTCTTCAGATTGTCGACCGAGGTGCCCAACAGATGCAACACAGGAACCGCTCGGCGGGCTTCCTCGGCGTTGCCGTACAAACGCAGCGTGGCCGCCAGGGCCGCCAGAGTAGTCTTGCTTGCCCGACAGACGGCAGCCAACGGATGGCGTTCGATTCGCTCGATCGCATCGCGACTGCCGAGGATGATGCCACAGGTCGGCCCACCCACGAGTCCGTCGCCACGGATAACCACAACGCCCGCGCCCGCTCGGAGATAGTCGGTAACCAACGGCGCACCGTGTACCCCCATGCATGCCAAGTCGATCAAGGTTGCGCCCGGCAAATCGCAGATCAACGGCACATCGGCCTGATGGGCCAGCCCGACCAGGTCGGCCAGTTTGACCGACGCCATGTCGCCAACCACGGCGCAACGATCGGGATACACCAACACGATGGCTCCGGTCTGTTCGTCAACCGCCTGCTGGTAGTCGTCCAGGCGCACAGCGTTGATTGCACCGACTTCACGCAGCGTGGCACCGCTGGCGGCAATCAAGTCGGCCACCCGACATCCGCGCCGCAGTTCAACGAGCTGTCCCCGGGCAACCACCACATGGCGCGTGCCCACCATGGCGGCCAGTGTTAGCAGCGAAGCGGCCGGATGATCATTCGTAACCAACGCGGCTTCGGCGCCCGTGACCTGCTGAAGGAGTTGCTCGACGGCCACGGCTTCGCGCACCGGCTTGCCCGAGTCCAACGCAATATCCAGGCTGGCATACTCTCGGGCGACGGCAACCATTTCCTCCACGGCCTCGTTGGCCAACGGAGGACCGCCCAGATCGTCGCGGAGCACGTTGCCCGTGGCGTTGATGACCGGACGCAACGGCGGCATGTCGCTTTCGACAAGCCGTTTGGCGATGCGGTCGGCCAACTCGGTGACGTTGGGCATCGTCCGCCCGGTAGCTGCCGTCTGGACCTCGCCCCGGACTTCATCCAGCACGGTGCGGACAGTGGTTACCACCACATTGCGGCTGATCCCGCCGACGAAGTGCTTCAACACCGGGCTTTCGAGAATCTCATTGATCGACGGCAGATTGCGCAACGGATTGGCAGGCATGACGGGCAAACCCCTGGTGTTTGGAGATCTCCGGCCGCGAGAAATGGCGGCGGCCAGTAAGGACGGCTCGAAAAAAAACTTGCTGTTCTTCAAGGCAAAACGCGAGGGCCGTCGCGAAGCACGGCCCGATGAATCGGCAAGTTATTTTTCGGTCGATCCGAAACACCCTGAGGATCGCCTCGAAACGATCGATTGTCAAGCGGCGACCGAGACGGCGCCTGGGGGGGAAGCTGTGTCAAGAAAAGGGAAAACTCTGCCACAGTCACCCTTTTCTACTTGCTGCTTCGCGGTGCGGAGGGGAAACAGTCCGACTCGACCTTTTCCTTAAACGCCTTGCTCTCGGTATTCGTTTTCCTGGTCATGGCCAGGGGTTTAAGCACGCGGAGCGGACCGCCGCCGAAGTTGGGGGTCGACCCACAGCCGGTCACCATCAAGCAGCCGATGGCTGCCAATAGCCCTAGGCCCGCACTTCGCAACCGTTGCGCAACACGCTTTCGCGTTTGACACCGCGCGTCTGCTGGCGTGAAACGAGCGTGATTTCCCGAAAGGCAAGCACGCGCTGCAGCACAGTTTGCTGCCGCGTTTGATATAAAACAGCTCATTTTCGGACATCCCTTTCCGAATGCGTGTGGATCAACTTCAAGGCCGATCCTGGCCTACCCAGTCGGACATTGTCTCGATCTTCTTCGGCTCCGCTTTACGTCCGAGCAATCGATCGAACCAAGACGGCTTGGATTCGTGTGAACGCTGGCTCTGATCGTCTGTGGGCGGATGGATCCAAGAGTGCAGCGGTCGCGATTTCGGTTTGGGCGACGGCTTGGGGGTCAGCGCGTTTCGGGCGTCGAGAAAGAGTTTCTTGGTGCCATTTCCCAGCTTCTTGATGCCCGTATCGATGCTCTGCAGCGGCGCGGTCAGCGGCGACGGCGCTGCCGTTGCTTTGGCCGCTTCACTTTTCTTGGCGAATGGGTTCCACGAGGACTCCGATTCACCGTTCGCCCATACGGGCGAAGCTGCGGCTAGTAGGACTACTGCCACAAGCGTTGTGCACATGCGTGCGATAGACATGGCTTGAACCTCGACTGAAAATACAACGAGAGCTAGCCGGCAGCCTGTCGGCCGAGACTGTCCCCAGAGGCCCCCCCATAAGGCAGTGACCCTGGCCGCAGCTCCTTCGATTAGGCAAACCCTTAGAAAACTGGGGGGCGGGAGTGTCGCAAAAACGCCCGACAAAGTAAAGACAGATTTCGCTCCGACGAGCCGTGTTTTTCGACCGTCGGGCCGCCGACGCCGGGCCCTTTGGTGGGCTGCCGGACCCCGTTGCTGAAAACCCCCATTTCGCGTAGCATGGCAGCTAAGCTTTCGGGCTTTTTTGATGTTGCGTGTTTATTATTGCGTCCTGCGTTGCTTGTGGAACGAGGGCGACCAGCGGGAGCCCGGTTTTCCGGACCGGAACGCAATGAAGTGTTCCACAATCAAACCAGGAACCAATAAACGGGCGGATAAAGACCAAACGCCTTGAAACCAGGCACCCGATGGTCGCCCTCCGTTTATTCAATAGGCAAGGCTCAATAGGGTTGCGTCGGACCAACTCGTTTGCGTTTCAACGCGACCGGCCACACTGCGTGGCCGAAACCCCTCAACCTCTTTCGGCACACGGGATGCATCCTCGTCCGTGCCGTGTTATCGCAGCGCTACCAGAGACTCTATTCGAGCGACAGTTTCATGTTAGAAAAGTGCATTGGCTTTCTCGGGGCGGGCCAAATGGCCACCGCCCTGGGGCAGGGTTTTGTTGCCACGGGACTCGTGTCGGCCGAAAACCTCCTGGCCGCCGATCCGACGGAAACCGCACGACTCCGGTTTGCCGAAACAACCGGGAGTGTAATAGCTGCCGACAACGCGGAGGTCGTCAAACGCTCCGACGTCGTCTTCCTGGCGGTCAAGCCGCAACAGTTGGCCGTGGTGACGGAACCACTAAAGAACAAGATCCCGGCCGATACACTGGTCGTTTCGATCGCCGCCGGCGTGCCGCTCGACACATTAGCCCGCCTGCTGGGCCCCAACGTGCGACTCGTTCGCGTGATGCCCAACACCCCGTGCCTCGTAGGGCAGGGGGCCTGCGGATATTGCCTGGGCCCGAAGGCCAACGAGGAAGATGGTGCCCTGGTTAAGCAACTGCTCGAGGCGGTGGGCATCGCGTTTGAAGTAGAAGAAAAATTGCTCGACGCGGTTACGGGCCTGTCGGGCTCGGGACCGGCCTTCGTTTATACGGTTATTGAAGCACTCAGCGACGGTGGCGTTCGCATGGGGTTGCCCCGCGCGGTGGCCACTGCCCTGGCCACGCAAACGGTGCTTGGCTCGGCCGAGATGGTACGTTCCTCTGGCGAACATCCCGGTGTGCTCCGCGATCAAGTAACCAGCCCCGGCGGCACCACGATTGCCGGGCTGCAAGCCCTGGAGGACCGAGGCTTTCGGGCCGCGTTGATGGCCGCCGTGGAAGCCGCCACCCGACGCTCGATCGAATTGGCCGGCTCCTGAGTGTTCCTTACGCGCTATCATCCCGCACGGGCACAAAATCCTATCATGTCAGCTTTCTGCCTGATCGACGACAAACACATACCACTGTACCGAATCATGTGGGTGGCGGCGCTGCCACACTTTTGCGGTTCCGAAGAGTGCCAGCGCGAAGGGCAATACGAAGTGCGATTGGAGCAAGGGGAATCGATCTGGGCGAGCCAAAAGGAACGGGATGTGGTGCTGGAAGCTGTGGAAGCTTGGCTTCGCGAAACGAACGGTTCGTGAACCCCGCGGCGCACGGCGCTTGTGGCCTTAGCGGCCAGGAGGTGGATGACGATGTCGATGTTTGAAAGCAGTCGCTACCGATGGCGCGAAACGTGCTTCGTGTTGTTCAAGTTGCAGCACCGTCCGACCCTCAAAAAGGTAGAGCAAGCACTCGCCGCACTGGACGAGACCTATCAGCTAGTCAATGCCAGTGCCGACGACAAAAAACGCATCGAATCACTCACCGTCATTTCGCCCGATGACTTTGCCGCTTTGGATATTTGCTTCACCTCGGGCGAAGACGTTCTGGAAGAACGGGAGTCGATGATCGAGGAACTCCGGCCGGCAGCCGAAGAGATGGGCAAAATCAACTTCCTGGAAAAACTCCGCCAGTGCGATGCGCGTTTCGACGTACTCCATTTCGAGGAAATTCCCGAAACCCCGGAAGACGACGAGGAGCCCGACGAATTTCTCAACCCCAGTGCCCTGTTGCTCGTGCTGGCGGAATTGGCCAAGCTGACCCACGGCGTGGCGGTCGATCCGCAATCGGCGACGATTCTTTCGGAATGACGGCGAAGCCGCAAGCGGCTTATCTTGCTAACCACTGATCACTAACCACTGCCAACCACTTCTATGCTCGCCAAAGACATCAAGCCCGGTTCGATTATCAACTACAACGAGGCCCCCTGCATCATCGAGTCGGTCACGGTGCAAACGCCGTCGGCTCGCGGGGCAGCGACGATCTACAAGTACCGTGCCCGAAATCTGTCGACCAAACAGAAAGTCGACATCTCGCTCAAGGGCGGAGAATCGCTCGACGAGGCCGACTTCCAACGTCGTAGTGTAAAATACCTCTACAGCGACCCGGAACAACTGCACTTCATGGACGACGAGAACTACGAACAGTATGCCTTGGCTCGCGAGGATCTCGAACAGGAGAGCAAGTACATCAAGGAAGAGATGGAAGGGCTGCAAGCGTTGATCTACGAAGATCAGTGCATCGGGATCCAGTTGCCCTTGACCGTGGAACTGAAAGTGGTCGAGACGGCCCCAGGCATCAAGGGCTCGTCGGCCACCGCGCGGACGAAACCGGCCACGCTGGAAACCGGCCTGATTGTGCAAGTGCCCGAATACTTGGCCCAAGATGAAGTCATCAAGGTCGACACCCGCACCGGCGAGTATCTTTCCCGCGCTTAAGCTGGTAGGCTATGCTTCAGCATGGCACGAACTACGGACGGGTGCCATGCCCAAGGCTTGCGTGGGCATTTACCGAAAGTGAATTGCCAACGACGTGCCGCTGAAGTCGCTCGCCAGAAGTTCGTTTCTCACCACCAAGGATCATCTCATGAAATCATTTCACCACATCGGCCTGATTGCCGACAAGCCGCAACCCAACGAAGGATACTTCGAGGCGTTAAAAGTTTGGGCCACCAATCCAGACGATTCTCCCGTGAACCGCATCGAATGGGTGCGTATGGAAGCCGATAGCCCGTTGGCCGGCACCCCGGTAGAGAAAATGCCCCACGTCTGCTGGACCGTCGACGACCTGGACGCGGCGATCGAAGGCAAGAACGTTGTAGCGGGCCCGGTCAACGCGATGGAAAACATTCGCATCGCCTACTTCCTGGAAGACGGGGCACTGATCGAGTACCTCGAGGCGAAATAGTTGCCCTCTCCCGCTCGGCGGGAGAGGGGAGAAGGTGTCTCAACGGAGTTTCTCCTTGCGAGACGTTACGGCGTGCGCTGTTCGGTTCAGCTCCGTGACCATTCGCGGATCTTGGCGATCTCCTCACCGCCGATTCCCAGCGACTCCATGAACTCCTGATGGGCCTCGGGCTCCATCTTCTCGAACTGGCGATGCCAGTTGCGCATGTCGTCTTCCGTGAATCCGGCCGCACGCATGATCTCCACCCAACGGTCTTTCTTAATCATATCGTTCTCCTTGAGGTTCTTTGGAAAAAACAACTCGCTGGCCGAGGTGGCCTGCCTCGAACCAGACTCCGCAACACGGCGCCCCGTATTTTTGGTTGGTGCTTCCGCACCCGGGCAGGAATTCGCTCCCGTTGGTCGCTTGCCGGATGGAGCAGGCTTGCGTCTTCCGGGTACCGTTGCAGGTGCTTTTGCTTGGTTTCTTGAATTGAGTTCCTCCAGCAACCGCACAATCTGCCGCTGCTGATCTTGAAGCGATTCGATCTCCGTTTCCAGCGTCTCCAGCCGGTGCCGGAGGATGGCTTGCGTACGCGAACCGTTAGACGGCTGAAGCGATTCGTCGAGCAATCGGCCGATCTCTTTTAGCGGCACGCCCATCTTGCGATACAAACAGATCTGCCGCAGCCGTTCGACGTCGGCCCGGTCGTAGAGCCGGTAGTTGCCCAACGTGCGATTGCCAGGGCAAAGCAAACCCAGGCGGTCGTAATACAGAAGCGTCGAGCGACTCAATCCACTCTGCTTGGCCAGTTGCCCGATCGTAATTTCATTGTCCATGACGGTGTCCCCTTCACGTGATAAACCAAGTTTACACTGTGAAGCTGTAGACACCTCAAGGGCATTTCCTGGAGAATTTTCCAATGCCCAATCCATCGGACACCAACGCCAAGCCCAGGGGTCGCACCCCCTGGGACGACACTACTCGGCGTCAGTCTCTTCGTATCCGCTTCATAAACCGCATTGGATTTCGCGGCGGGGTTTAGGGGGCTGAGGGATCAGCGGGACCAGGGGCGGTAGGCATTGGGGTTGGACTTCAGCCAGAGGTCGGGCAGTAGCGAGGTGAGGGTGGTCTGGGAATGGCCTTCGGTGTTGCGCAGCTCGGCCATCCGTTGAATGACGTCGCGGAGATAGGCGAACGGCTCTGCCTGATTGGCTTTGCAGCTTGCCGTGAAGCTGTAGAGGATCGCCGCGACCCGGCCGCCGTGATCGTTGCCCAGGAAGGTCCAATTCTTCCGCCCGATCGCGCATGCTCGCAACGTTCGTTCGGCCAGATTGTTGTCGATCGACAGTTCGCCCTCTTCGCAGTACCGCTTGAGGCCTTCCCAACGCGGCAGCACGTAACCGATTGCTTGGCCCATGGGACTCTTCGGCAACACGCGATGCCGGGCCCCTTCGAGCCACGCGTGAAACTGGTCGAGGATCGGCAGTGAACTTTCGCGACGCCTTTTCCATCGCAGGGCGTGCCAACGCTCGCGATCGGCCGGGTTGCCGAAGTCGAATTGTCCGGTGTGCTGTTTCACCTCGCGTTCGACGCGGTACAATCGTCCCACGTAAGCCAACGCCACTTGCGCCTCCTCCGGTTTGGAAGTCTGGGCGTCAAAGAATTTTCGCCGCGCATGCGCCCAGCAGAGCACTTGCCGTACCTGGCCGTCGGCATAGATCCCGTCGTAGCCGGAAAACGCATCTGCCTGAAGATAACCGCGATAGCTTTCCAGAAACCTGACCGGGCCGTCGCGTTTTCGGCTGGCCGTGTACTCGTAGATCGAGTACGGATTGCACCCGTCGCCGCAATAGACCCAGAACCGGCCCGTGCGACAGTGGGGCAATGCCGGATCGAGAACCTTCACCGGCGTGTCGTCGGTCCAAATCACGTGCGAGGATCGCACCCGTTCGACCATCAGGTCATACAGGGGCGAAAGCAACTCGGCGGTGGCGGCCGCCCAGCGGCAGAGCGTGCCCCGGGAGATTTCCGCGCCGTGCCGAAAAAACACGTCCTCCAGCCGATACAGCGAGAGGTGATCGGACCACTTGCCCACCACCAAGGCACTGAGCAGCCCGGGCCCGGCGGCGCTCTTGGGGATCGGCTTGGCCGGCGGCGGAGCGATTGACACGTGCTCCTGGCAGTGACAGCAGGCGTATTTGTAGCGGATGTGCTCGATCACCTTCAGCGACGCCGGCACGAACTCCCATTGCTCGCTCGTTTCGCTGCCGATTCGCTGCCGAACTTCCCCGCAGCAGGGACAGGGCTTTTCGTCTTCCGCCAGATCGTGTTCGACTTGTTCACGCGGCAGATCCGCAGGCAATGGCTTCCGCTTGCCGCGCCGACGCACGTGTCCCCTGGCGGGCGTTTCGCATGCCTCGCTTTGCTCGGGCACTTCTTGCCCGAGGTCGCCGCCGTCGAACAGCTCCAACTGGTTCGGGGCGCACTTCTCGCCACGCGGCCCGTAGCGGCTTCGCAGCAACTGGGCCGTATAGTGCCTTAGTTGTTCGAGCTCGCGCCGCAGCTCGATGATCGTGGCGTGTTGCTGCGAGGCAAGCTCCTTCAAGGTCGCCACGTCGTTCGGAAGAGAAGGGACATCCGTGCTCATGTTTCTCTAGACGTAGCGACTCGCAAAATGGTTCCCCGGGATTCTGCCGCAAGGGAGGGATTTTTCCGCAAGGGGATCGTGAAAACCACCACGTGCCAATCATGGCTCAGCCACGCCTCGATAGCGTCTTCGGCGCCTGACACTGGCCAGATCGATGCCTCCCAGCAGCAACGCCAGATCGGTGGGCGAAAGCCTGACCTGTTGCGTTGCTGCGTCGACGGCCGGCAATTGATAGGTTCCCTCTTCGAGCCGCTTGTACCAGATGGCCGGTCCGTCGGTGTCGAAGTAGAGCAGTTTGACGCGGTCGCGTCGCTTGTTGAGAAACACGTACAGCCCGCCGCGCAGCGGATCGCGCCCGAGATGTTCTTCGGCCATGCGAATCAGGCCGTCGAAGCTTCGCCGCATATCGGCCGACGGCACGCAGAGGTACACGTCCAACGGCAAGGAGAGACTCAACATGCGCGTCGTTCCAGATCGGCCACCAACGCGGCAACCCGGGGCAGGTCGGTTGTCGCCGGCAGACGCAACACGACACCGCTTGGCAAGACGAGTTCGATGGCGGCGGTCGCGGGCGGATCGGCGAGCGCCACCGGCACGAACGTCGGACGGGGCAAGGGCTCTGCAGCCCGGCGCGGTTCGCTCTCTTGGCGACGGAGTTTCAATTCGCGCCGCCAGGCGTAGAACGACGCCTCGCTAAGCCGTTTTTGCCGACAAAACTCCCGAACCGTCTCTCCGCTTCGCACCTGTTGACGCACCAACTCCCTCCACATCGTCTCCTTTCGCAGGTCCCTGCGATCCTTCCTCGCACTCATGACAAGTCTCCTGAAGTTCGGTAATCATGCCCGACTTCAGATTATCACACGCGCCAAGATGCGGTTTGTGGAACGGATACGTCTCTTCCACCCGGCTAACCACCGCCCCCCGCGCAAACCGCGTGGTAATCTGCTCGCCGGGCGCAAGTTCTGCGGCGTTGCGGATCAACTGGCCGTCGGACGTGCGTTGGGTAAGGCTGTAGCCGCGTCCGAGGACGGCCAAGGGGCTGAGCGACTCCAGCCGAGCGGCTAGCGTCTCGTGGCGGTTCTGTGAGCTTTGCAGTTGTCGACGCACGGCCCGATCGGCTCGGGCTTGCAGGTCATCAACCGCGCGGGCCAACTCGTATACCCGTTGGTGCGGTCGGCGGAAAGCCGCGTGGTTGGCCACCGCGACGAGCCTCGCCCGGGCGGCGGTCGCCCGATGGCGCAGGCTGGCCGAAAGCCGTAGGCCGAGCTGCCGCAGGCCAGCGGCCAGTTCGTCGGCAGCCGGAGCGACCAATTCGGCCGCCTCGCTGGGTGTGAGCGCCCGAACGTCGGCCACCAAGTCCGAGAGTGTCACGTCGATCTCGTGGCCGACGGCCGAGACCACGGGCACGCGGGAAGCGTGGATCGCTCGAACGACGATTTCTTCGTTAAAACACCAAAGATCTTCCAGGCTGCCGCCGCCCCGAGTGACAACGATCACGTCCGGCGCCGGAGTGATCTCGTTGGCCACGGCCACGCCGCCAGCGATTTCTTCGCCGGCCCCTTCGCCTTGCACTCGCGTGGGGATCACCATCACGTCGGTCCCTCGCCATCGCCGGCCGAGCACCTGGAGAAAATCGTGAATCGCCGCTCCCGTGGGGCTGGTGACCACGGCGATCCGCCGAGCGAACTTCGGCAGCGGTCTCTTTCTCGCCGGGTCGAACAACCCTTCGCGTGTGAGCTTCTCGCGAAGCTGCCGCAGGGCCAACTCCAGGGCGCCGAGTCCCTTCGGCTCGACGCTGTCGATGATCAACTGGTAGCTGCCGCGCGGCGCGTAAACGTCGACATGCCCACGGCAAACCACTTCCAGCCCATCGTGCAGGTCGAACTTCAGTCGGGCCATTGTTGAACGCCAGATGACCGAGCGAATCTGCGCCTGCTCGTCTTTCAACGTCAAATAACAGTGGCCCGAGCGCGGCCGGGCCAAGTCGGAAATCTCGCCGGTGACCCAAACCGAAGGGAATGTCGATTCCAGGACCTGCTTGATCTGGATCGTGAGTTCATAGACCGAAAGCACTCGCTGTGCCTCGGACTGCGGCTCATCGCTGGGATGCGAGAGATCGCGAGACGAGAGATTGCGAGACGACGGATGATCGGGCGGCGAAGGTTCGTCGCTGAATAGATCGCGGACCGACATGGCACTTGGTTGGTAAGAGTCCCAAAGTGATCTTCCGCTGTGTGCCACTGGCTTTGCCAGTGTGGAGTTGCCTGCGACCAAAAGCACTGGCAGAGCCAGTGGCACACATGTCAAATGACCAGTGAACCATCAAATCATAAACCATGAACCCCAAATCATAAATCCCCGTCCCCTATCCACTTCTTTTTCGACTCAGGCAGCCCGTATTGAAGTGTCGTCTGGCTCGGCTTCTCCATCCAGCGAGTCGAGCAGGGCAGGGCGGGGGAGGACGAACGGTTCGTATTCGGCGTGCGAAAGGGGCGTGATGTAGCGGGGGCCGAGCAGGTATTGGTTGGTCTTCCGTGTACCCATTTCGGCCCAGACGGCTGCCTCGTCGGAGAGACGGTTCATCAGGTCTTCGATCCTTGCCCGATGGTGCTCCAGACCGTTGCGATCGAGATGAGGCGGCACAAAGATTTCCGGGCTGACTACCGCCCGAGCCCGACTGTAAGGACGGGGAATCGCGAAACGGTCCCAACTGTTAAACCGCCAGGGCCGGTCGAAACCGAAGCCCATCACGACCAGAGGCAATCCCAGCTTCGAGGCCAGAAACACCGGCCCCGGCGCCATCCGCCGACGGGGACCGCGCGGGCCGTCGGGCGTAATCGTCAGGTGCATATTGCGACTTTTTCGCAGCAGTTCGCGAAGCGCCGCCGTGCCGCCGCGGTTCGTCGATCCTCGAACGAAATCGTACCCCAGATGGTACGCGGCATGGGAGAGTATCTCCGCGTCGGTGTGACGGCTGAGCAACATCGCCAGGTTGCAATGCCCACGCAGATAGATGGGAAACAGAATGTACTCGTGCCAAAAAACGTAGATTCTCTGGCCACGACTGGGATAGGCTGGGTCGACCGCCCCGTCGTAAAGCGCCGCCTTGTAGTCGAGGGTGCTCATCCATTGGCGAATTGCCGTGGCACCGAGCAAGCCACCAACTTTATTTAGAAAAGGGATGTTGATCTTCATGCCGTGGCATCCTTGCCAGTTCGTGTCTAGCACTGGCTGACGAACAGCCAATGGCACCCAACTCTCGTCCGCATGAAATTGCCGGACTACTAACCCACGCTTAACTCACGCTCACGGGTTCCACTCGCCGCTGAACACCTCGACCGCCGGGCCGGTCATGTAAACGTGGTTATTCTCCGCCCAATGTAGTTCCAGATCGCCCCCGGGAAGGTGGGCCAGGATCTTTCGGGCCGTACGTTGGGCCAATACGCCCGCCACGCACACGGCACAGGCGCCGGTACCGCAGGCCAGGGTTTCGCCCGAGCCGCGTTCCCACACCCGCATTCGGACCTCGGCCGGAGAAAGCACCTCGACGAACTCGGCGTTCACCCGATTGGGAAACCGAGCGTCGACCTCCACCCGAGGACCAACTTCCAGCACCCAACGATCGGAAAGCTTGTCGACGAAAGTCACGCAATGCGGATTGCCCATCGACACGCATGCCACGCAAAGCACCTCGCCGCCAACGTTCAAATCGACTTCAACCGCAGGACTACCCTCAATCAACGGATTACCTGGCAACGTGGTCGGAATTCGTTCGGGCGCGAGGATCGGTTCACCCATGTCGACGCGCACACGACCGACCTTGCCGTCGTCGCCCACTTCCAGGTCGAGCGTCAACACGCCGTTGCCCGTCTCGATGGTGAGAGTCTCTTTGCGGGCGATCCCATGGTCGTAGACGTACTTGGCCACACAGCGGACGCCATTGCCGCACATTTCGGCCTCGGAGCCGTCGGCGTTGAACATCCGCATCCGGGCGTCGGCCTTGTCCGAAGGGCAAATCAGAATCATCCCGTCGCCGCCAATGCCGAAATGGCGGTCGGCCACCTGCCGGGCCGTTTCGGCCGGTTCGCTGGGCATCGGCTCGTCGAAGCAGTTGACATAGACGTAGTCGTTGCCCGCCCCGTGCATCTTAGTGAAACGCATCGCGAAATCCGTCGTTAAAAGCAAAAGGAGACCGTCTCGTCGACACGAGCAAGATGGTCGGAGGCCAATATTCTAGGGGAAATGCGGCGTTGGAGAAAGACTTAAGGCCGACCAAAAAACAACTTGCCGATTCACCGGGCCGCACTTCGCGTCGGCCCTCGGGTTTCGCCATAGAAACAGTAAGTCATTCTTGGAACCGTCCTCACCCGCTCAGATCAAGCAGATTGCCGCTCTGGCCGGTGGCGTCCTTGCTTGGATGTGCGGTTTCCGCTGCGGTTGACGGATCCTGGTCGGCCGTGTCACCGGTGTTTGTATCGCCGGTGTCCGCGGCTTCATCGTCAGACTGCGGCGTTTCCTCCCAGAGTCGACGTCCATCGGCGTCGCGGTCGGCCGTTTCGTGGTCCTCACCGTCGGTCTCACCGATTCCGGCCGCTGCCTCGGCCTTCAGCTCGTTCACGTTTTTGCGCTGCTGGGCGCCGGCGTCCTGGCTGGCCCGTTCGATTTCCGAACCCTTCGTCTGGGCCAACGGCGAGCCGGCCAGACTTCCAGCGATGCCTCCTAGCGGTCCTACGCTCATGAGATACGCTCCGTGGTTGGGACTTTGGGTCTCTCGGCCACTCGAAATCGGGTGGGAGAAACAAAAAGTCAGCCAAACGTGGGCTTCCCGGTCTCACGTCGCGGAGTTCACGGTGTTCAACGATCACGGTTGAGCGACTTGAGTTGGCCTCCTCGTAAAGTCTAGATTACGAAAGTGACAGTTGTGAGAACTGACACATTTGTCTGTATTGTCGCTTTTCTGTTAGCGGATTCGCACGGCGCCCGATCGGCTGGGCAATGCCTGCTGAACTGGCGGTACCGCGGGGGCCGATTGGCTGGGCCCAAGCTGAAGATCGCGTTGGAGCTGCTGCAAGGCCTGGTTGACGCCCGGGAAGGCCTCCTTGCGGGTTTGCGGATCGTGCAGGGTGCCATCGACGTGGATCAGCATGATCTGCTCGCTGGCCCCGCCCATGACTTCTCGCAACACGGGCAAGTTCACCCGGGGACGCCCCAACTGGGCACGAAACGTAAGATCGACCTCCGACGGCAAACTCAACTCGCCCCAACCCTCCAGGCTGATGGCGTCGCCAGAAAAATTAATCTGGTTGAAGATCAGGTGATTGCGGTCGATACGAAAACCGATGTCGGCCTCGCTGAAGGCCGTGCGATCGGGTTCGCGAATACTGAGAATTTTTAGTAGGGAGATCATCACGGGCAGTTCGTAAATGTCGGCGTCGCGGAGTTGAATGCGGCCGACACCTCCCAGCCCGTTGATGCTTCGCCCGCTGCCGCGGAGATCGACCGAAGCGAAGACCTTACCACGCAGGTTCTGCCGGCCGGTCATCACCTCCTGGGCGCAGCGGCTCAGATCGGCCTGAACCAATCGCGCCGTAAAACGATACCGGGGTATCGTTCCTAAGGCCACCCAACCGTCGGCCATTACGGCTCCATCGAAGAGCCGCCCGGTCAACGGTCGCGGTTGCTCGGCCGGTTGCGAAGCAGCGGCTTGCTTACTTTTCGACGTGCTGCTGTTGCGTTGAGCCACCCACGACCCCAACAACACCCGCTGGTCGTCAATCCATATCGGCCCACCGATTTGGGTTACCTGATAGTCCTGGTAAGTCAACGAGTCGATGGCAAGTTCGCCCTGGGAGAAAAATCGTGACCCTCGGGCTTGGCCAATCAGGGTCATTTCTCCACTGACATTCTCCAGAAGCACACCACACTCCAAGTGTGCCTGCTGGAATCCCACGGCCACATCCCAGCGAACAAGCAGGGGGTCGCTCGGAACGGCGGCCCCTTCCAGGCTGAGCGTACCGCGTAGTTGAACGGGCCCGGTGGCGTTCATATCGGTCAGCGCCCGCCGCAACCGCACCGGCATCGCCTGCGTTAACTCGCGATCGCGTCCCAGATGTAAGCGATCGGCCGTGAGGTTGGTTAAGCGAAGGTCCCACGTACCGTCGGGGAGAAACCGGGCACGACCGTTGGCCGCCAGCCGCACAGCGCCATGTTCGGCCCGCAAGTCCTTTAACTCGACAAGACCGTCGCGATAGATCATCACGCCCTGAAGATTCTCCAAGCGATACGGAAACTGCTCGGGCTCGACCGAGGCAGTTTCGCTATTCGGTTCGGCACGAACCCCCACGCTAAGCTGCTTCGATTCGGTCAGGTACCGCACCTCGGCCACGAGATCCGCCGTGCCACGCGGCTTCAGGCCAGTCCATACGCGTTGCACGTTGGGTTGCAGCGCATCGCGGAGTTCGGTATCCAAGGGCACATCGGTGCCAACGAACCGCAGAAACAACTCCTTGCCGGTCGAAACCGGTTCGAAATATCCCTCGCAGGTTACACGCGCCGTATCGTTGGAACCTTCGAGTTGCCGGAAGCTCCAATTGTCGTCGATCATCTCGATCGTGCCGCGGATGTTTTGCAGTACGTACGGAAACTTCTCGTAACGCAGGGCACAACGCCGCACATCCACCACAAGGTGTTTGCGCATCGGCTGCTCGGCCGCCTTACGCCATGAACGAAAATAGAACCCAATCGTTCCTGATGGATTCAACGACTGCAGCACGGGCCGAGACTGCTCGGGCACGGCCATGAGGAGCTTTTTGTCGAGCGGTACTTGATCGCCCTTCACCTCGACCCAACCGTATGGCTGCGATTGCACGTTCTGCAATTCCGCATCCACCCGAATCGGCTGGCTGTTGCCGTCGGCGATCAGATGCAATTGCAGCGTGTCATCCTTGAGCGTAAGGCTGCCTTTACCACCTTCCAGGCGGTAGGGAAACTTGTGGTGCGTGAACGACACGTTGACACAGCGGACCTGCGCCTCGGGACGCCAGCGCCGTTGGTCGAAAGCCAACTTCAAATCGATATCGACTTCGCCCGCCGGCCGGTATTTGTACCAATGCTCCTGGTATCGGGCAGGGAACAGCCGGAGATACTTTGCGTCGAGCTGCAATCCTCGCACTTCCGCCCAAAGTGCCACCGGGCTGGTGCCCCACGCAAAACCGGCCTGATGCAGTGTCATGCGTACCGTGGCTTGGCCGCTTCGGGCGGAGAATTCGTCGATGGCAAAACCAGCGTTGTTCATCCGCACCGACGCCCGCAGATCGGTCAGCGGATAAGGTAGTCGCGGGTCGTCGATACGTCCTCGCTGCAAACGCCCGACCAGATCGAACTGCAAAGCAGAGGCAGCCGCTGCATCGTAAGCCAGACGAAAACTGAGCGTTCCTTGCCCTCGCAATTCGCCGAGCATCGTCAGTTTCTCGGCTACCGGCCCAGGCAAGGCATTACACAAATCGGGCGAAATGTCCATGCCTTCGGCCAATCCGGCAACCGACCACGTCCCCTGCTTCGTGTCTACCGTGCCCTGGATCGCTACATGCCGCAGATAGTCGCCGCTGACAGTTCCTCGAAACGCCCGCAACGTGGGAGTGGGACCGGTGGGATCGGGAGGATCGAGCGTAAGGGTCACGTCGCGCAGGGTGAGCGTGCTGGAAGGATTCTTCAGCGGATCGAAGATTTCAATCGTGCCATGCTCCAACCGCATGCGGGGCGGTGTGTCGCTAAGCTCGGGCATCGGCAGCAGTTTGGCGGCGCTCCAGCTACCGTCGGGACGCCGGGTAACCCGAAGTGTCGGCCGTTGAACGACCACCTCGCTCACGTGGAGTTGCCCAGTCGCAAGTTCATTTAGTTGGGTATTACAGGCCACGTGGATTTCGTCGTAACGGATCAACTCGGCGCGCGGACCTTCCGCTCCCGGTTCGACGATCTTCAGATCGCGAATGCGAATCCCTTCGCCGGGAATCAGTTCCGCAGAGCGGACGGTAACCTTCAAGTTGGGGTAGTGTTCGGTCAGCCGCTTGACCAAATCGCAGCGGATTTCTTCATCCACCCGATCCTGCAAGTAGTACCAACCGACCGCTGCCACCGGCACACCCAGCAGCAGGCCCCATTTGAAGAAGAACCAACAGAAGTTGACGATACGACCGATGATTTTTTAGTTCTCAGTAGTTAGTTGTTAGTAATCCGTTGTTAGTTTTCAGTTGTCCGCAGGATCAGCCGCTTGAGGCTTCGCCGCCTCCGTTTTCAGCTTTCTCTTCCTGTTTTCCGCTTTGTTTCCAGTTCGTCGCCGCGCCGGCGGCCAGTATCATCAGCCCCAGCATGGCCGGTTGTCGATAACGAATCGAGCTGACAAACACCACGTGCAACAAGGTGAAATACACGGCCGGCAACCAGCAAATTATGTACGGCCACCCTCGGCCGAATGTTTTCCAGGCGCCGAATACTCCCAGCGCAAAGACGGGCAGAAACGTAATGGCCACAACCAACCGAATCGGCCACCGCGCCAGGCTCGGTTCGTTGGGCCAAAGGTTCCACATACGCAACAGTTTCACACCGACCAGTTGAGCCACCCGACCGGGATGACTCCGAGCCCAGTCGATCGACGCTCGACGAAACGCGTCGTTTAGTTGCACTTCCAACGCGATGCCCTCTCGGGCGTCGGCCGGCGCCGTTCGCCAAAATTGCTCCGTAAACGGCCCGACAAAACGCATGTCGCTGGCACCCGTCGCCGTGGGATTCAGGCCATCGTATAGACTAGCGCCCACTTGCAGTGTCGTGGGGATAAAACGCCCGGCGAGCCGCGCGTTGCGAATCCACCAGGGCGACATCGTGAGCACGAGTCCCACGAGCATCACGGTGGCGATGCCCAGAGACTTGCGGCGCGACGCGTTGCCTGAACCCATCTTGCCCGGGCCAATCAATACACCAACCACAGCAGCCATTGGAGTGAATAACAACCAACTTGGACGAACCAGCGTGGCCGCGGCGGCGACAATCCCGGCCAGCAAGGCAAGCAATCCGCTCCGCCCGGGCGACGGTGCCCAGCAGGCGGCCGCCCACAAAGCAAGTTGCACAAGCATCAATAAGCTGAAGGGCGATTCGGTGAGCACCAGGGCACCAACGGCCACGGCTCCCGGATAAAAGGCGGCTGCCAATACGGCCAACATGCCGGCGCTGGCGTCGAACAATCGGCATGTCAACCAGTAGATGGGCAGCAACGTTAGTGTACCCAACACCGCGCTGAGAAGCCGCCCGTAGCACACCGGAGCGTCGTCGCCCGCCAGCAAGAAGATCGGCGCCAACAACAGGGGATAGCCGGGCGTGCGAAAAACCTGGGGACCGTCGGGCCCAAAGCGATATGGTTCGCCGGCGGCGATCGTCTGGCCGAGCGACCAATAGCTCTCGCTGTCGCCAAGACCGAAACGCCCAGGAAGATGGGCTTGCCACATGGCGCTCACGACCAAGCGCATCGCCAGCGCGGCGGTTAGCAAGAGCGCAAACTGAATGCGCCGTCGTCGATCCATGAGCGCAACCTCGGCGACGTCCCTTTCGTCCGAGAAAAACAAGTGAACCATGGTACTCTGGGTGGGCTTGGAAAGTCAATGGCAAGGCCGAGTAGTGGTCAGTGGACAGTGGATAGTGGTCAGGGGGGTTCTGAGGTGGTGAACCAATGAGCGGCCAGAGAGCGGCTCTAATCCCCCCGCGCTCAACCTGTGCATCGAGGCGTGGCCGCTTCAGCGGCCATGTCTTGCCCGAGCAGGGCGTTCTCTTTGCTCGGCGTTAACACAGTGAGCCCTGACGTTCTGGGTGCATTGGGTAGCGTTGGGGTTCTGTGCCGCCTTCGCACCCCACCCTCGCCCCTTTTCAGCGTTTTGCCCAGTCGCGCACCCCCCGGGCAGTTTACATTGTGGTGCTAGCTTGTATACTGCAAGCTTTGCGTGAGGGTAGCACTGCTAGCAGCATCGTCGGTCTGGCAGGACGCCCGGTCGGTTCTGAATTCCGCTGTGTAGTCATCAGGAGAAGCTCATGTCGTCCTTACCCTCTTACGTAGCGGCCGCCAAGCCGGTGCCCCAAAACGCCCGCGTGGCGTGGTTTAGCAGCACGGCTCAGACGTATGCCGGCATTATGCTGTGGTTCGTTTTCTGGCAAGACGTACCGACCGCCGGTGGAGCTCCCGGCGGAACCCTTTCGCATGGCCTGGGGATTGCCCTCTTGGCGTTGGTGGTCGCCGCCCTTTTGTGCCACTTCCTTTATTACCTTGTGCCCGGCATGCTTGGTTTGAAGACCGGTTTGCCGCTGTACATCGTGGGCACTTCGACCTACGGCGTGCAGGGTGGCTTCCTGATGCCCGGCTTTTTGATGGGGTTGTTGCAGTTTGGCTGGTTGGGCGTGAACGCGTGTTTTTCAGCAGCTCTTCTCGTGGCACCTGTTTTGGGTGTGGGAGTTCTGGAGTCGATCGGCACACCCGCTCATATGGCCGTGGCTACCGTGTGGGCGATTGTGGCGGCGTTCATGGGCCTCAAGGGGATTCAGTACGTCGCCAAGGTGGCAAGCTTCTTGCCGGCGATTCCCTTGATCATCCTGATTGTGCTGTGTGTCTCGTCAATCGGCGGCGTGGGAAATTTCGACCCGGCCGCGCCGGTGGATGCCGCCGTTGCCGCTGCAACGGCCGGTGATCAAGCCGCCGAAGCACCGCAAGCGTTGAGCACCTGGGGCGTATTTGCCATCACGTTGACCTACATCATCGGCTTCTTTGCAACGGCCGGTGCGGCGGGTTGCGACTTTGGCATGAACAACCGTGACGGCAAGGACGTGCAACTTGGCGGCCTGGTCGGTATTGCGGGCGCCACCATTTTCGCCGGCGGTTTGGCGTTGCTCATCGTAGCTGGTGCCCACGGGTCAGGCAAAGCGGCCGACCCGGCAATGATGAATCCCACCGTGCTCATGAGCGACATCATGGGCAGCACCAGCGTGGGTGCCACGTTCATGTACCTGCTGGCGATTGCCGCGTTTCCGCCTGCGTGCTTCTCCGCGTTTATCGCGGCCAACAGCTTCAAAACCACGTTGCCCAACGTCAATCCGTTTGTCACCGTGGGTATTGGTACTGCCGTGAGTATCCTGCTGGCCGTTACCGGTTGGGCGGGCAACGTAGTGCAAGTGTTCTCCGTGATCGGTGCATCGTTCGGCCCGATCTGCGGTGCCATGGCAGCCGACTACCTGTTATCCGGTAAGAAATGGGCGGGGCCGCGAGCCGGCTTCAACCCGGCGGGATGGATTTCCTGGGTCCTGGGTTTCGCCGTGGGGGCTGCCGACTTCTACATGCCCGGCGTGGTGCCGATTCCGCCGTTGGCTGCCTTCGTCGTCGGCTTTGTGCTCTACCTCGTGCTGGCTAAAGCGGGTCTGCAAAGCAAGACGCTGGAAATGCCCTCGGCCGAGTAATGCGTCGATTTTTCGACGTCGGCTTGGGTGCCAGCGACGGCTTGTCCGCCACTGCCAAAGCAAGGGCAGATAAGCTGTCTATGGTACCCAACTCCCGGCCTGCCAATAACGCCATAGACAACCAACAGCAAAACGCGGCTCGCCGAATCGTGGCGGGCCGCGTTTTTTATTCTCCAAGCGAAAACGACAACCAGTGCTTTGTCGACTTTGAAACCAGGGGTCGTGGGTGCCATGTCCACGCTTGCGTGGCCATGCTGAAATCCCAAGGAACATGCCCACGCAAGCGTGGGCATGGCACCCCATTTTTTAGGTTTGACAAAGCACTAGCAAGGGAACGAGGCTTCGGCACGATGCCTGCTCCCTTGCCGGTAAAACAAATCATCGTCCGAAGAGACTGCCGTGGCTCGACCGCGAGCCCTGCAGATTCGGACGCTGGCGATCGTCGGCACGGGTGAACTGGTTGTCGAAGATCCGTGAGGTCACCCGACGGGGATCGTCGAAAATCGTCGTTTTCCGACCGGGGCTGGGGATCACGTCGGCAATCTTCACCGGAGGCGCAACGTCGTCTTCGCCATAAAGGTTGTAGGAACCATCGGACGACAGGGCGATGCGATATTCACCGCCTTCCAAGCGTTTTTTCTTCTCGGCACCAGCCCCGTTGTCGAAGCGAACAATCAATGGGTACGCGCCGGTGTGTCGATTTTGGCCGCCCGCCAACACGGTTTGTTGCACGTTGTCTAACACATAGTGAAAATCGACCGGGTTACCGGAGTTGTCAATGGTCACATTGAACGTGTGCTTGTACAGTTCCCAACCACGATCCGGTGTGGGAGTGAATTTATAGGTGCCCTCGGTAAGGCCGTAAGCCTGTTTGCCGTGAGTACCGCCGCGATCGAACTCTACCTTCCACGTCTTTCCCGTGGGCAGGTGTTGTCGATAGCCGGGCATCATTTCATATTGTTGATTATCGATATTGTAGAAAATCTTGACGCCACCGCCGTTGAGCAACAGGACTCCATCGGTGACCAGCTTGGCATCGGTGTCGGGAATCGGCTCACCGATTCCCACCGGCAGCCCGGCCAGTTGGGCGGCGTTTCCTCGGCCAAACAGGACGCCGTCGTCGGGATTACCCGTGCCAATCAACACGGTGCCATTGCCCAACGAAACAACCTCTCCAGCTGGCAATGTACCCACGAGGATAATAGGGGTATTGAAGCCAACTGGAATTACGACGACACCAGGTCGGGCATGGTCGAGCACGTCGATAACCGAGCTGTCGACCGCCAGACCAACCAGGGCATCGGAGATATCGGCTTCGAGTTTCGGGTCGCCTTGGACGTAGGGTTCCAGCACCTTACTAAGTTTGGCCGCGTCGCCGGCGTCGAATTTCCCCTTGCCTGCGTCGTCGGCCGCGTCGGCGATCGCGTCCAGGGCATCGGCATGCTGGCCAAGCTTTTTCTCCCCGGCCGGATCGGCCCCGGTGAGCAGATCGCCGAAAGCCTGCCCTTTCTCAATCCGATCTTTGATTTTCTGTTTCGTGGCCGCATCGTAGCCGACGAGATTGTCGACATCCTGCTTGGCCTTGTCCTTGACGAGGTCTTCCAGCTCTTCCTTGGTGTCTTCGATGTCGCTTAGCCGGCCGTCGATCTCATCGTCGATCTGGTTCGCCGTCAGAGCGGCAAAGGCCGAAAACGGCGTGGCATTGACCATGATCCGTGCCGGAATCATCTCGACCTTATTGACCGTGGTTGGTGCAGGCTGAGGCTGGACCAACGCCGGCTGTGGTTGGGGTTGTACGACGGTTGGCCGGTCGCGGTAAATAATCGTCGGTCCCGTGGAAGGATAATAGGGTGGGCGGTTGTAAGGAGGGCGATAATACGGTGGGCGATCGTAGGGTGGGCGAGGTCGATCGGGATAGTATCCTTCGTTGGCGCGAATAATGCCTTCGCCAATGCCAATGATCCCTTCGACAACATTTCTCGTGTCTCGACCGGTCCATTTTCTTTGCCCCTCGTTCTGTGGCCTCTGGCGACCGCCGTCACGGTTTTGTTGGCGCGCGTTCTGATTGCTGCGGTTTTTGTTGCCGCCGAACACGTCTCCCCAGTTCACCTGGGCCTCGACCGGCTGGGGTACGAGAAACCCAAAGACCAACAACATTGGCAGGGCAACAACCAATTTCGATCTACCGAACATGATCGCATCTCCTTTTGACCGATGTCTACCTTGGAGGACCCACGACGATACAGAGAAGATTACAGCGGCTTGGAGCCACCTCACGAAGGATGGCGGCCGGTTCGAGTCTTTCCCGAAATCATGCACATCTACTATTGCGTCCTGCATTGCCTGCGGAATGAGGGCGACCATCGGGAGCCCGGTTTCAAGGCGTTTGACCTTACTCAACCGTTCAATGAATATGCAAGCATCAACAAATACTCGCATTGGGCGAAGGCAGTTCAATGCCTTGGCCGCAGAACATTCACGCTTCCGGGGCGGCACGGTCTTGGTGAAGCGGTTGCTGAAAAACCACCAAACGGTTTTGCACGGTCGATGCCCGAAATTCGCCGTGTGTGACCCCCAATCCAAACCGCGATCTCACAAGATGGGTAAACCCCATCGGCTTTGGAGGATCTCACGTGATCCAACAGCCACACCAGCGGCCGACGTAGCCAACAAAACTGGCGATTTCACGAGCCGAGGTTTATGGCCAATCGAACGTGGTTTCTTCGGGTGCCACCGAAAAAACAGACTGAGACACTTTGGGATAAACGGCCCCAAGGTGCCCTACGACCGGCAACTGCGAACGATCAGCGAAGCCTTCTGAGCACGAGCACGCTGTCGAAAATCTCGGCTTGCACTTTGCCCGGGAAGGTGCAGGCCTTCGGCACGTCGGCCGCCCGATTGGCCGCTTCGTCGATCATCGTGGCCAAGTGGTCCCACTCGGGAAAGCCCATGGCCTGCTGGGGCCATTCTCGGAGCCGCCAAACGGCGATCGCCACTTCGCGCACCAGGTAACGCGGTTGCCCGACCAAGCGATTCGTGCAGATTCGTACCGGTCCGGTGACGCGATCAAGCCCTTCGACGCATTGCTCCAGGAGATCCACGATCAGGGCGTCGGTCACGCCATGAATTTCGTCGGCCAACGTGGCCAGCCGCAGCAGGGCGTCGACGACATTTTCGTTGAACTGCCGTGCAAGCAGGGGGAGCAATTCGTGGCGAATGCGGTTTCGGGTGAACCGAGGGTCGGCGTTGCTCGCGTCGACACGATAGGGCTGGCCCAGATCTTTCAGGTACGACAGAAGTTCGGCGCGACGAAATCGTAGCATGGGACGGATTAACGTGGTGGCCGCACTAAGCATGCGGAGACGCGGAATCCCGGCCAAACCTCGAATGCCCGTGCCGCGCACAATCCGATGCATGACGGTTTCGGCCTGATCGTCGGCCGTGTGAGCGGTGACCAAATAGCGGGCGCCCACGTGCTCGGCCATGATGCGTAGTCGTTCATAGCGCAACGTTCGAGCGGCGGCCTCCAGCCCGTCGCCCTCGATTGCCGCCAGTTCGCGGACGTGCGCCGTGCTGACCTCGCACGCCAAACCGTGTCGCTTGGCCAACCCCACCACGAACCGCTCGTCCTCGTCCGACTCGTTCCCGCGGAGACCGTGGTTAACATGGCCCACCACGAGGCGTCCCACGCCACCGGTCTTCAAGGCGTGTAAAGCGCGGAGCATGGCCACGCTGTCGGCCCCACCGGAAACGGCCAACAACACGGTAACGTCGCTGAAGTCGTCCGGCGGCCAGGCTTCGGCAAGTTGTGTTTCAAGCGGATGGAAAGACGCCATGCAGTTCGATGGGTTTGCGTTGGTTGTCTGGTTTTGCGCGTTTTGCACGGGAAATTTAGTGACAGAAATCCAATTATGTCGCGGGACTCGGGACCGGCGGCAACGAATTCGCGGTGTCCGGTGTTACCATTTGTGCGGGGGCGCCAACGCAACGGCGTGTTGAGCCAGCCCCCGTTTATGCCGCGCATCGATACAGTTTACCACCCATCGTGTTGGTGGGATTGCCGCACCGGCGCCCCTTTTGCCAGGGGGGCCGCTTCCTCGCATTCCACCCCCCCCCCCCCCCATTCTGCGCAGTCGCCCCAAATCGCATTTCTATAAACCCTTGCTACAATAGAGGTTTATCTTCGGCCGGTCGCGCGAATCCGAGTTGCAGTTTGCAGAATCTCTGTTAAGATTGTGTGCATGAAAGTGTCAGCGGTTATTATCCTGCGGCGACAGAAGAAACCGGAGCGATCCGGGCTGTGCCGTGGCAAACCGCTGGTGTTGTCGGATTCGAATACTTGAGACGCTAGCCAAGTATTGGATCGCGCGTGCCTTCGGTTGTCGGTGAGGTAATCGAAGTCGAAGCGTAGCTACCCGCAGGTTTTCGACAGGATCTGTATCAGGCAACAATCAAACGCAAACCAACCTCGGGAGTTGTAGGGCTGATGCATCTACTGATGACCCTACTGCGGTGCTTGGTCCGATTCATTCTCGGCATGTCAGCATTTGCTCGCAGACCGCAAGAGTGGATCGTGCGCCGGATCTGGGTAGATCCGGCGTGCGCGACCCGGTATCCACGGTGGCCGTCGCATGCACGGTGGCCATCGCGAGGTGGTTGGATGACGATTCGCCGTATCCTGGAAGCATTGGGGGCCCCACCCGGTGGTACCGCGCCGGGCGCCAGCATGGTTCGACAATTATGCCGAGGCATGCAACTCTGCCCAGTTCGGTCCCCTGTTGTCGTCCGACCTGCTCGGACGCGGCATGGGAACGATACAGTCCTCTCGAAAACGGCGCCACCCCTCTTGTGAGTGGAGCTGCGGTTCGGCTCTTGAATTGCCTCGCTGAACGACCGTCGCTGGAAACAGCGCCGGGCTTGGCGAAGTAAATCTGCCGGATGATTGCATCTTATTGCGCGGAAGCACCCCAAAGCGGGGACCTGCTCTGCAATCGTCGCGGAGTGCCACTTCGTCGCCTGCCGCAGGCCAATCCGGCGGATGCACGGTCCGATCCAATTAAACCTCGCGAGGTATTTATTGTGGACCCATCTACCGCGATTGCCATAGTCGTAGCGGTCTTGCTCTCTGCTGGCATGACCTTTGTATTGGTGAAGTTGTTGGACCGGCTGCGTCGTCGTGACGCGGAAACCGAAGCCCGAGAGATCCTTCGTCGCGCCGGCCAGGAGGTCGACAACCGGCGTCGTGAAGCGGAACTCGAAATCAAGGAGATGATCCTCAAGCAGCAGGGGGAGAGCGAGAAAGAACTGCGCCGGGTGCGAGCAGAACTGCACGAACGCGAACGCCTGCTCGACAAACGCCAAGACGCCTTGGAAGAACAGGCCGAACAGCTCCGCAAACAGGAGAAGATTGTGGAGAGCACGCAGCGAAAGCTTACCGAGCGGATTCAAGACGCGAATCGCCGCAAGGAAGAACTTTCGAAGCTGCTGGATCTTCAGCGTCAAACGCTGCATGAACTCAGCGGACTCAGCCACGAAGAGGCGACCGAACGGCTACTCGAACTGCTGGATACCCAACTGCAGCACGAGACCGGGGCGGTCATCATGAAGCACGAGAAGCTAGTGGCCGAGACGTGCGAGGAAAAAGCTCGCGAAACGCTGCTGACGTCGCTCCAACGGTTCGCCGCCGCCCATACGGCCGAGACGACCACCAGCACGGTCGGCATCCCCAACGACGAAATGAAGGGGCGTATTATCGGTCGAGAAGGCCGGAACATCCGGGCGTTCGAGAAGGCTACCGGCGTGGATGTGATCATCGACGACACACCCGGCGTCGTCGTGGTGAGTGCCTTCGACATGATCCGCCGCGAGGTGGCTCGGCTCTCCCTGACCAAGCTGATCACCGACGGCCGAATCCACCCGGCACGGATCGAAGAAATCGTCGCCCAGACCCAGCGGGAACTCGAAAAACACATTCAGAAGCTCGGCGAGGAAGCTTGCCAGGAGGTCGAGACCCACGGGCTGCACGAGCGGTTGATCCACTTGCTCGGACGCCTGCATTTCCGCACAAGCTACAGCCAAAACGTACTTCGTCACTGCATCGAAGTCGCTTTCATCGCGGGAGCACTGGCCGACGAGATGGGACTCGACGGCAAGCTGGCCCGGCGATGTGGCCTGTTGCACGACATCGGCAAGGCGGCCGACCACGAGGCCGAAGGTGGCCACCCGAAGATCGGTGCCGACCTGCTGAAACGCTACGGCGAAGCCCCCGAGGTAATCCATGCCGCGGCCGGGCACCACGACGATCTCCGGGTGGAGAATCCTTACACGGTGATTGTCTCGGCGGCCGATGCTTGTAGCGCGTCGCGGCCGGGTGCGCGTCGCGAAACGCTCGAACGCTACGTCAAGCGGATGGAGGAACTCGAATCGATCGCCTCACACTTTGCCGGGGTCGAGCAAGCCTATGCCATTCAGGCGGGGCGCGAATTGCGTGTGTTGGTCAACGCCAAAGAGACAACCGACGAAACCGCGGCCAAGGTTTGCCGCGATATCGTCAAGGCTTTCGAGCAACAACTGACCTACCCGGGAGAAATCAAAGTTACTGTGTTGCGAGAAACACGCCACGTGGAAATGGCTCGTTAACCTCCGTTCCCGCCGAAACAAACTGGCACCAGCATAGAAAGACAGGCCTGTGCGGCTACTTCTGATAGGCGACGTTGTCGGAAAACCCGGACGACAAATTATCGAGCGTGCGCTGCGCGGCCTGCGGGCCGAAGAAGAACTCGATCTGGTGGTGGTCAATGCGGAGAACGCGGCGGGTGGCTCCGGCTTGACGCCGGCGATCTACCGAGAGTTGACGGCCGCCGGGGTCGACGGCATTACGCTGGGCGATCACGCCTTTCGCCGTCGCGAGATTTTTCCCATCCTGCAAACCGAGCGACGGATCGTCCGCCCGGCCAACTACCCGGCCGAGGCGCCCGGGCGCGATCACATCATCCTCCGCGCGCGGGGTAATGTGCATGTCGCGGTGTTTGCGTGCCTGGGACGTGTTTTTATGTCGCCGGTCGATTGCCCGTTTCACGCCGCCGACCGCGTGCTGCAGACGCTGCCAACAGACATTCGGGTGGTCCTGATGGATTTCCATGCCGAGGCGACCAGCGACATGCAACTGATGGGGCGTCACCTGGACGGACGTGTCAGTGCCGTACTGGGTACCCACACGCACGTTCCCACCGCCGACGAAACGATTCTTCCCGGCGGCACCGCGTTTCAGTGCGACGTGGGCATGACCGGCCCCCACGAAAGCATTCTTGGGCGGCGCATCGATCGTGTTCTGGAAACGACACGCACGTTTCGCCCGACGCATTTCGAGGTTGCCAGCGACGATGTCCGCATCCACGGGACAATCGTCGATGTCGACCCGACCACGGGCAAGGCCACAGCAATTCGCCGGATTTGTGTCGACGAGGCCCGAGCCGACAGCCTGGCCAAGTTGGGCAAGGGCGGCTAAGCAACTGGGCGTATGAACGAACAGAGCCCCAAAATTGATATTGCAGGCCCGGAGTCTTCCGACTATTCTCCGCCCGCTCTTCGTGGATTTTGCGTACCGGAGGCCTACCCTGCCTCCCCCTCGACTTTGTCTCGGCGCGAGCGGTTTTTGGTGATTGCGCTGGCCATTGGCTTGTCGGGGGTGCTGCTGGCAGCCCGCTCGGTTCGTCCCGATCCGCGAGGACTGGGAACGCACCAACAGTTTGGACTGCCGCCGTGTACGTTTCGGGTGTTGTTCCATCGGCCGTGTCCCACGTGTGGGATGACCACGGCCTGGGCCCATATGGTGCGAGGTCAAGTCGTCGCGGCCATGCGGACCAATGTGGGCGGGGCCTTATTGGCAATGGTGGCAATGGGCGCTGTGCCTTGGTTGCTAATTTCCGCGGTTCGAGGGCGTTGGTGGGGATGGATTCCCAATAGCGCCACGATCGGTTACCCCGCGTTGGGTATTGCTGTGATCACGCTCGTCGTTTGGGTCATTCGACTGGCGATAGGCTAATTGCAGCGATAACGTTGCCGACATCAACAAAGCAAGGAAGCAATACGATGGATCGCGCGTTTCGGAGGCACGGACACCTCGTGGCCGCCTTGGGCCTGCTTGCCGTTATCACGTCGGGTATTGGCTGCACGTCGCTTGCCACCACCGCCGCCTACCTAATCAAAGGAACGGATGTCGATCCCGATTTCGGCGGGCTTGAAGAGAAGAAGGTATTAGTGGTGTGCCGCCCGGCGACCAGCCTTACCTTCCAGGACTCCGAAGTCGCACGCGATCTTGCCCGCGAAGTTTCACGCCTGCTGGCAGCCAACGTCAAAAAGGTCGAGGTTATCGAGCATCGCAAGGTGGCCGACTGGCTTGATAACAATTACGATTGGTCGGAATTCGCCGAAGTCGGCGAGGCGTTTGACGTGGATTTCGTGGTGGGAATCGACCTGGGCGACTTCGGAATTTACCAAGGACAAACGCTCTACCAGGGCAGGGCCGACGCCACGATCACCGTCTGCGACTGCAAAGCGGGAGGCAAAGAGGTTTTCGAGAAACCCATGCCGCAGTCACTCTATCCGCCGAGTGGCGGGGTTGAAAGCTCTTCGATGCCTGAGAAACAGTTCCGTCGCCGCTTCATCGGTATCGTCGCCCGGCAGATCGCCTGCCACTTCTACCCGCACGATCCCCGCGACAACTTTGCCCCCGACGCAACCATTCTTGACTAACGCGAATTCTCAATACGCGTAACGGGGCCATGGTCGGGGACTGGTCTATTTCCTGGTTCCCATGCGGCACGTGGAATCCCTGGCGATCCGTTACTTTCGGTTGGCGAGTGCCCAGGGAAGCTCACCTGCCTTGCTTCCATCGTGGCGGACAAGCCGTCGCTGACACCCCAGCGAGGGGCACATCGCGGCTTGCTCACGGCCTGCCGCAGAGCCTTGCAGCCGTGCGTCGTGGGATTGGCCGAGTAATTCGGGCCAGGACCCAACGCAGCCGCCAGGCGACCCACCCCCGTCTCAAGGGTCCAACCGTCGCAAACATTGACGTGTCGTAACATCGTACTTACCATAGAGATTAGGGAAGGAGTCCGCCAGTCTGGTCTTGCGCCCTGGAGGCGGAGGAGCGGGCCGCTTGGGGCTCGATCCTCGGTGCTCCACCTCGGCTGGGGTGCCAAGCCCTTTTCGATCTCAGACATTCGTAGCCCAGAGCAAGAGCTAGTCAACCATGAACGTGCGCCAAATCTTCTCGATCGTCGATCCGTTGCGAGTTGGAACCCTTTGGGTAGTGGGGATGCTGGCTACGAGTTGGATGGCCTCGCCTTTGTGGGCGCAAAACAACGAAGGCCCCGCGATACCGCCTCCGGAAGATATCTCCCTGACGACAAGCGACGGGGTGAAGCTCGAGGCTACCTACTACCCGGGCACATCGAGCAAAGAGACGGTACCCGTCATTTTGCTGCATATGTTCAAGGGTAGCCGGGCCGACTATCGCCAGTTGGCTCCGTACCTGCAGCAAAAAGGCTACGCGGTACTTGTGCCCGACTTGCGGGGACATGGCGAAAGCACTTCGCGCCGTGGCTATAGTGTGCCGATGAAGGCAAGCACCCTGGGACGCCAGGACTTCATCGACATGGTTCGATTCGACGTGTTGCGAGCAAAGCAGTTTCTAATCGACAAGAACAACGACGGCGAGCTGAACATCGAAAAGCTAGTTCTCGTGGGTGCCGAAATGGGCGCCTCGGTGGCCATGAACTTCGCCCGACTCGACTGGAATCTTCCGCCCGAAGGCAATCGCAAACAGGGGCAAGACGTTAAGGCCGTTGTACTTATCTCACCAGAATGGAACACCACAGGCTTGCCGCTACGAACCGCGTTGACCGGCCAGAACCTGACGATACGAGTTTGGGATCCGCAGTTGAAGCAAGCGTTCAAAGAACCGGAAACCATGGATTTCCGTATGCCTGTGGCCCTCGACTTCCGCCGAGAAGTATCGTTTTTGATCACGGTAGGCAAGGACAACTCGCGGGCAGTCCGCGACGCCAAGCGACTTCACAGCATGCTACAGCCGCTGCACCCAACACCGTCGGAAGACGAGCGGGCGGCTAAGCAGGATCTCTTCTACGGCGCCCTCGACACCAGTTTACAGGGCACGAAACTCCTGGGCGTGCAAAGCCTTGGGCTGGAAAAGACGATCGCCCAATTCATCCACTATCGTGCCGCCAACCGGCCGTTCCAGTGGAGCGAACGGACAAACCCGTACCGGTAACGCGCCGGCGGTTCGGTCACCGAAACACGGCAAGACACCGTATTCGCCCCGTGTCACCAGGGCTCTCCGGATAGCGTGGGGTGAACGGGAATAACTGCCCGAGACGATCGAAGACTCTGCTCGTCCGTCTCGCGAGTAGGTTGCCCGGCGGGAATCTTGATCTTCTTGCCAATCGGCAACAGTTCTGGGCTGGGTAATACGTTGCGATTGGCTTCGTAGAGTTCCCAGAAACGATCGGCCGAACCGAGGTAACGCTCAGCCAGGGCTGGCAGGGTGTCGCCGTCGACGATCGTGTGTATTCGATCCTTCCTCATAGGCCCCAACACACGTCTGCCGCCGGTGCCTGCCATATCGGGATAGGCGTGAGCTAGTGCGGGCGGCGGGGCGGCCGACTTCATCGGGCGACGCACGCTGGCCGGCGGCTCGGGCTCCGGTCGGGTAGCCACCACCACAGCCGGTTCCAAGGAGCGTCGCGGCGCGTGCTCGGGGAGTGTTTCCCGGAATTCTCGCCCGGTCTGGCTACGCAGCTCAAGCCGCTCGCCTAGAGAGGAGGCCTCCTGAGGCCGACGTGGGGTGTCGTGACGAAACAACATCGCCAGTAGAATGCCCCCCAACAACACACCGGACGCAGCGGCGATTTTTACTCGGGGATCCATTTCACCCATCGCGTCTGTCCCTCACGACGTTGCCGCCGTTAAGCCATTGACCTTTTCCAATCGAATGAAGGGCGACCATCAGAAGCCCGATTTCGTGCCGCTTCGTGCCTTGACCGACCGTTCAGTGCGGACGCAAGTACCAACGGAACCTCTTGAAGTCGACCGTTTGTCTCGCTCCTATTTACTATCGGGCATCACGGCAAAACGGTTCGCGCCAACCTCGCCCAACAGCCAATACCGGCAGTGCCACAGGACGAGCGAAAGGCTTTCGACGGTCGTACCGATTCCTGCCGCCATAGCCTTTAACGATTAGCGAAAGTTTGCCGGACAAAAGCCCCGTAGCACGCCCGCCCCCACGACGGCGAATTTCCACCACAGGCCGACCGTCTCAAAACCGCGCACCACGCAGGCCGCACCCACACGAGGCCGGATTGGCACACACGTGGGTTGCCTCAATTGAAAGCGACGACACGGCCAGACTACTTGTTCTCTGCCGACTCGGTCATCCAGTGCAAGACGGGTGATGCCACGAAGATCGAACTGTAGGTACCGACCACCACGCCCACAACCAACGCAAAGGCGAAGCTGTGGATCCCTTGCCCACCGAACATGTAGAGGACCACCACCACGATCAACGTCGTGATCGAGGTAAGCAAGGTCCGGGCCAAGGTTTGGTTGATACTGGCGTTGATCATGTCGCCTGTCAAATGGGGCGACTTGCCGCGAACTTCACGAATGCGGTCGAAGACCACGATCGTATCGTTTAGCGAGTAACCGATGATCGTCAGAAACGCGGCCAAGGCCGAGAGACCGATTTTGAAAGGATCGATCAACAGAAGCTCTTGGATCCCGGGAACCGTGGCCAGATAGGCACTGACGGCGATCATTCCCAGGGTAATCAGAACATCGTGCACCAAGGCCACGACGGCCGCCAGACCGAATACGACTCGCTGGAACCGAATCCAGAGGTATCCCACGATGGAGACCAGACTGACCACCAACGCGGCGATAGCCGCTCGCTGCATGCTGCCGGCCACCTTGCCGCCAATCGTGCTCGAGGAGGGGAAGTAGGGCGTGTCTTCCAGGCGTTTTTTGAGCGACTGCAGCCGCGGTGTTGCTTCCGCCGGCGGCAATGCGATTTTCACATTCCAGGTTTGGTAGGCAGTGCTGTCGCCCGGGAAATACTTGCCCTTTTCGTCTGAGAGTTCCAACAGCGGAACTTCGTCGGGACCACCAAACTCGTCGGTGAACAGGCTCATGAGCGTCGGTTGGTTAACATTTTGAGAGAAAGTCATCGTGGTACTCGTTCCACCCACGAAGGGATCTGCCGCGACGATCTCCTCCTCTTCCGCAGGTTGAGCGGCGGGAGCCTTTTCGGCAGGTTGCACCTTTTCGGCAGCTTGTTCTGCCGGCTTTGCTTTGTCCGCAGCCGATTTCTCTGCCGGCTTTTCGGCTGGTTTTTCAGCCGGCTTATCGGCCGATTTCTCGTCGGCATTTGCAGCCGGCTTTTCCTCGGACGTCTCTTCCGAGGCTTTCGCCGAATCGCCTTCAGCCGGTGCCGTCTGCGTTAGCAGCAGGGCACCGGGCCCCACCATGGCCACGTAGGAATCGTCGGGCAGGTCATTGCGGCTTTGTGCCTTGTCGTCGGGCTTGGCCGGCGTTTCTTTTTCTTTCTTGGGCGTTTCGGGCATCGCCGCCTTTGACGATCCAATGGTCTTGACCTCTCCCAAGGTGACTTCGTTGGTGGCCAACTTGTCGCCAAACACATCGTGGAGCTTCTCCTCGACAACCACGATCGCCGGCTTTTCCACCTTGTTGGGGTCCTCGGAATTGACTATATCACCCTGCGACGTGTTTATGCGGAACCGCAGACCACGCGGTTCACCCTCAATCTGCACGTCGCTGACCGCCAAGTCATCTAGGTCTTCCAAAGCCTTGCGCACGTCGTTGGTACTCATCGGTTCGGTGAGGACCATCTCCACGGAGACACCGCCCGTGAAGTCGATATCCAACAGGCCCTTGCCGCGTGCACCCACGCAAACCAGCCCGATGATAATTGCTACGATCGAGACGAACGCGGCCGCGTAACGCATGCCGAGGAAATCGATGTTGGTACCCCCGATTATCCGGAGCATTTTCAGTTCGGTAATCCAGCGACGCTTCTCGGCGATGTCGAATATCACACGAGAGCAGAAGATGGCGGTGTACATACTGAACACCACACCCAACAGCAAGGTAACGGCAAAGCCTTTCACTTGATCGGTGCCAATCACGTAGAGCACGATGGCCGTAATCAGGGTGGTTACGTTGGCGTCGACGATGGCCGTCGTAGCGCGGCCGAAGCCGTTGCGGATAGCCATCCGAAGAGCCGCACCCCGGGTGCGTTCCTCGCGAATACGCTCGAAAATCAGCACGTTGGCGTCCACCGCCATACCGACCGTGAGCACCAGACCGGCCAAGCCCGGCAGAGTGAACGCCGCTTTAACCGTGATCATAACGGCCATGATCAGCAGCAAGTTCATCAGCAGCGCCAGACACGCTATTATCCCAGAAAAACGATAGTAGACGAGCATGAAAGCCAATACCAGCACCATCGAGCCGGCAATCGCTCGACTGCCCTTGATAATGGTGTCGCGTCCCAGCGTGGGGCCGGTGACCAAACGGCTGATCGGCTCTTTGTTCAACGCCGTAGGCAGGCTGCCCGCATTGAGCACGTCGACCAAGTCCTGTACTTCTTTTTCGGTAAACGTACCGGTGATTTCGCCGCGGTCGAAAATCGTACTGCGAATGGCCGGAGCCGAGTAGAGATTGCCGTCGAGGATGATGCCCAGCTTGCGGGAGAAATCCTGCACTTCGTCGGGCAGGTTGCTGCTGGTCAACTCGCCGAAGAGTTGACCACCCGCCGCATTGAACATGAAGTTGACGCAGGGTTGTCCTTTTTGGTCCGTGCCGGTAGATGCCCGGTCCAGAAACGCACCGGTCACATCCATGTTGTCTTTGACAACCAGCACTTCCATGATTTCCTGTTCGCGCCGCTTCTTAAAACGCCGGGCGATTTCGCCGTAGTCGAAACTCTTTTCCTCGCCTTGTTTCACCGGTACCCAGCGTCCCAGCACCCCACCCTTCGAATCGCGAACGATCATGCGATTTTCACTCAGGGCCTGGGCCTTTTCAATCAACGGCTTGTGGTCTCGGTTGTTGGCCAGGATACGGAACTCCAGCGTACCGGCCTGACTGACCTTCTCTTCGATACGTTTGCGTTCGGCCTCGTCGACGTTCGGAATGATGATTTCGATCTGGTCGGGACCGTAGGGCCGAATGGTCACTTCCTTGATGCCGCCCGGATCGACGCGGAGCTTCACCGCGGCGATCAGTTTGTCCATATCGATGGATTTGCGTTCGCCTTCGGCCGCCGGTGCTCCTTCTTCGCCCTCTCCTGCTTGCTCATTTTCGGCTTGTGGCTGTTCGGGCAACTTTTCTTCGGGCGCCACTTCGTAGATCAGGATGACACCACCGCTGAGGTCGATTCCCAACTTCGGCGCCCCGCCAAAACTCACGATCGCCACACCGGCAAGAACGGAGAAGAGAATCAGTGCGATTTTCCAGCCGTAGTCCGGCATGCGAAAGCGACGCGCCAAAAAGTTACCGAGAAGGATCGGCACGATGAACACACATGCCGCGATGAGCAAATAGGCGTAAGGGGGCAGAGTCATGGGACTTCGTTCCTGAAGGTCACGTAGGAAAACGGTTAGCGGTTACGGTTCAAAACAGTGAACGCTACGCGGATTGAACCTCGGAAGTGATATCTATTTCTTTTCTTCGGCGGACTCTTCGTTGAGTACCCGGGCAATGGAACCGAGTGAAAGGCGAAGCTTGGTGTTGGTGTTTTCGTCGACTTTGATGGTAATTTCATCCGTATCGACTTGCACGTTGGTAACCACGCCATAAATACCACCGATGGTCAGAACGCGGTCGTTTTTCTTCACGGCCGAGAGCATTTGCTGACGGCGTTTCTGGTCGCGCTTCTGCGGTACCACGAGCAGGAAGTAGAAAAGAGCACCAATCACCACGAATGGCAGTATGAGTGAAGCCAAACCGGCCGCACCTTTATCCTGCTGTGCCAACAGCGCCAAATCTATCAACCAAATACTGTTCACGGTCAAACCTCGATCCACATTCTGGATTACTAATATCAAAGATCGTTAAATTTTTGACAAAGATTGGCGACCAACGGGAGCGGTTTCCTGCCTGGGTGCGGTAACACCGTTTGGTTGGCGGCCCTGCCGCCCTGGGAAAACACAAACGGCCCGGCCGCTACTTGGTGCCGGGCCCTGCCGCGTCGTCGTAGCCCGGTATCATAAACGCTTCCCCCCCAACGAGCAAGGGGACCTCCGCGGCGCAACACAATGCTAGCGGTCCAATCACGTTGACTTCACGGGTGCCAGGGACAGCTTGCCTACCCCTGATTCGGCAAGGGTGGGCAAGCCACCGATGGCCACCCGACCCATGACTTCAAACCTCAAGATGAACAGACCACTAGGGCCGCCCACCGAATCGGTGCAATCGCCGCCAGGCACGACCTCGCGCCCGCAACTCCGCCACAAAGGGGGATATCACCTCGTAATCGTCAAACCACACCCCATCCCCGCAGTTTCTCTTCGCGAAACGTCTCGAATTGATCGCGTTCGATCGCCCGGCGAGCGTCGGCCACCAAGCGTTGGTAGTAGGCAAGGTTGTGAATCGATAGCAAAATGGGGCCCAACATCTCCTTGGCCATAAAAAGGTGTCGGATATACCCTCGGCTGCGGCGGCATGCCGCACACGGACACCCCGGCTGAAGTGGACGTTCGTCCCGTTCGTATTTCAGGTTACGCAGTCGCAGGGGCCCCTCATCGGTGAAAGCCTGGGCGTTGCGACCATTTCGGGTGGGCATAACGCAGTCGAACAGGTCGATCCCGCGACGGATCGCTTCGAGCAAATCCTCCGGGCGTCCCACTCCCATGAGGTAGCGAGGGCGGTCGGCCGGCAGCTCGGGCACGGTAACGTCCAGTGTGCGATACATCTGCTCGGGAGGCTCACCTACGCTCAATCCCCCCACGGCATAACCCGGGAAGTCCAACTCGGCCAGCCGATGAGCACAGTCTGCCCGCATCGCCGGATCGAGCCCTCCCTGGACGATGGCAAACAGGGCCTGATCCGAGCGGGTGGCCGCCTGCTGGCAGCGCCGGGCCCAACGGATCGTTCGCTCGGCAGCGTCGCGAACCACTTCCGGTCGATTTGGCAAGGCCACCACGTGATCGAGTACCATGGCCACGTCGCTCCCCAGGGCCTCTTGAATCGCCACGGCGCGCTCCGGCGAAATCACCACGCGGCGACCATCGATGTGCGACTGAAACGCCGCGTGTTCTTCGGTAACTTTGGTGCGATGGGCAAGACTAAAGATCTGGAAACCGCCGCTATCGGTGAGGATCGGCCCCTGCCAGCCCGAAAAACCATGCAGCCCACCCAGCGATTCGACGATGTCTTCTCCCGGGCGAAGTGCGAGGTGATAGGTGTTGGCCAACACCATCTCGGCGCCCGTGGCGCGAACCTGCTCCAACTCCAAACCTTTTACCGAGCCGAGTGTTCCCACCGGCATGAAAGCCGGCATCTCAACGGAACCGTGCGGGGTGTGAAATGTGCTCCGTCGAGCCGCACATCGGGCGTCTTGATGATGCAATTCAAAGCAAAACGGGGCAGGGGAGGGGACACTCATGCTCGCGGTCGCTCGATTCTCTGGTTACTACTCACTCAAACTGAAAACGTCCGACGAAGAAAAAACGTCAACTATTGGGGCCTGCATTGCTTGCGGAACGAGGGCGACCAACGGGAGCCCGGTCCGCGGGGACAAAACGTAACGAAATGTTCCACAATTAACCGCGGAATCAATAAATGCGTGTCAAGGGGTTAGGGGCAAGAGACGAGGGGCGTGAAAACGCAAGTCGAAACCGACAACACTCGCCCCTAATCCCTCGTCTCTCGCCCCTTCGGAGCGAAAACTCGAATCATCGTTTTCAGTTTGAGTAACTCAGGTTTCCACTGCACATTTCTACTGCACACGAATCAATTCGGTGCCGGGATAGTAGTGCTCAACGATTTCCGAACAGTGCTGGCCTTGTCGTGCCCGAGCGATGGCGCCGCGCCGACACAACCCCACGCCGTGGCCCTGCCCCACGCCCTCGAAGAGCAACTCCGCTCCGTCTCGCCGAAGGGAATTACCGTCTTGTTGCAGGGTATAGCGGTTGCTCGGCAGCACCTCGTCGCCAACAACTTGGTTTCGGAATTGCTCGGCCGTAAGCTGAATCTCCGCCCGACTGCCGAGAATCCGCACTCTAGGCATTCGTGCGTCGTCGTCGCGAAGTACCTCGATCTGCCTGATCTGGCCCAAGGTTTGAGGGCGGCTTTTCAGGTAACGTTGCAGACTTTTTCGCAACTCACCGTAGGCCACGCTCCGCTGCCAGCGGAGCGTGGGATCGCCGGCACACACGGGACAATCGCGGGCGATCACCGGCGGCGCCGCTGCCGCAAACACGTCGCTGCCGGCAAACGTGCGTCCGCCGCAAGCCGCCGTATGATACGTGCATATCAGCCGACCGTGAAAGGCGACGACCACGCCGCGCGTCTTACAGACGGCCGCTCGAAGGCGCGGTGGTTCGCAAACTGCGGGACGCTCCGCCGTTGAAACCGCCGTTGCAGTGCCCGTGTACAGCCGCTCGTCGTGCTGGGCGTCGATATCCCAATCGCTCGCCGCACTGGCCGTCTTCATACGATACATGGCTTGGCTGCGGATCACAATCGCCAACGTAGCCAGGGCTTCGTCCGGCACAGGCTGAGACGTTTCCGAGGTCAGGACATGGTCCGACGCCAGTACACGGCCCGACAACAGGGCATTAGACGCCAGGGCATGGGGAAGTGTCTCGGCCACGTAGTCTTCCAGCGACACAATATTTACGGCCGACCAGAGATCCTTGCCGTGGCGTATCAGTTGCAGGTGCCCCGGGTAATTCCGCCCATCGACCCATAGCGTGCCAGGGCGAATTACTTCGAGATGAAGGCTGTCGCCGTTGAATGCCCGTGGCCCGATCTTCAAGCCGGCGTCATTGGCGGTAATCTCGACGTCATCAAGGCGGGAATCCTGTGCGAGAACATACCAGCCGCCAACCGTGGTAACCCGGTAAGGCCCCTCAACACGGATCGAAAGCCTCGGCGAGGAATCGCTTCCCGCAATCCGTACGCGCAAATCTGGTGTCCGCGGCGCAAGAGGCCCTTCCGCAGACACCTCGTCGAGCGACAACTGCGACGGCCCACGACGATTCACGGGCATAGCGTCGGGCGTCCAGGTGAGCCGAAACGCCCAACCTCCCATTACCAGAGCAGCGATCAACGCAAAAAGAACCGATCGGCTCATCGTTTTGGGACGGCGTGGTTTTTTCGTGCGTCGAACGTGGCGGTCGGAAGGGTCATTCGCCGCGGAGTTTGAGGCCCTGAACAGTCAACTTCTCGCGCACTTCGTTCAGACTGGTAACACCGAAGTTCTTGCACTCCAGCAGATCGTCGCCCGTGCGTCGCAGCAACTCGCCAATCGTATTGATGCCCAGGCGGATCATGCACTTGCGAGCACGAACCGAGAGGCCCAACTCGGAGATCGAGCGATTGAGCATCGCCTGCTCGTCGGCCGAGAGGGTCTCGCTGTCCATCACCTCCACCGTATGGCGTTCCTGGGCAAACTGGCCCAGTCGCAGGCCTTTGCTGGCAAGCATCTCTCTGATCTCGACGAGACTGGTTTCGCCGAAATTCTTGCTGGCGAGCAACTCGGTTTCCGTACAACGGCACAGATCGCCGAGCGTGCCGATTCCCATCTTCTGCAAGCAGTTGCGACTGCGAACGGAAAGCTCGAAATCGGTGACCGGGATACCCAACACCTGACTGATGCGGTCGCGCTTCTTCTGGGCGTCTTCGTCGTAGTACTGGTCGCTCGAAGCTTCGGTGTCTTTGAGGAACAGCAAAGCCCGCCGATGCCCGGGATGGACGTCGAGAATCCGTTGGTAGCACTGGGCCGCCCGACCATACTGCTCGCGGTCCTCGTACAAGAGCCCCAAATTAAGTAAAGCGCCAATGTGAGTGGGAAAGCGATTGGCTGCTTGCTTGTAGAGTTCCAGCGCGGTTTCATCGTTTCCGCGGCGGTCGTTTTCCAGGGCCAAGCCGAACAGGGCGCCGGCATGACTTCGATCGGCCTCGACCGCACGCTCGAACAGCGCAACGACTTCCGAGGGATTGCCACCCAACACGGCCACGGTAGCGGCACGTTGCGACAGGTACTCGGCCGTCTGTTCAACGGCACCGGAGAGAGCATCGAGAGTAGCCAAAGCCGCCGTGGCGTCGCCCTGGGCACGAAGAGTTTGCGTCCGCTGCAAAGCACAGTCGTCGGCATTGTAACCTGCGTTGGCTGCCGCCTCAAAACTCGCCAACGCCTCGGCGTACTGCTGCCGAGCGAAATAACATTTGGCCAAGTAGAAATGGGCCAGCGCCCCACCGTCGCCATGGCGGAGCGACTCGATGGCTAGATAGAATTGCCCGAGCAGATACTGGCACACCCCCAAGCGAACGTTACTGGCGGGGCTAGGATCTTCCTTGGTAGCCAGTTCGTTAACCGCATCCCGGAACGTCTGCAGTTGAGCTGAGTCGCTCGAAACTGCATCGGCAATCTGGGTAATTTCACGGGGGCCAAACGATCCACCCAATACGACAATTTGTTTCAAATCGATATCGAGGCCTTGCGCCATCACCGAATCTCTCCTAAGGAATCGGTCCCCGGGGAAGATGCAGTCGATCCGACAAGCGATCCGACCAAGCCCCGGGAAAGAGCCGTGCTGATACTTCAGCCTAAACCGATAAGTATAGCCGAATCAGAGCCTTCGACAAGCCCTGGCAACCGCGGTTACAGAGCCCACCAACATCGCTGGAGGGAAAAGAGGCGATTAAGAGCCAGCGGTGGGACTCGAACCCACAACCCCCGCATTACGAATGCGGCGCTCTGCCAATTGAAGCTACGCTGGCCAACACCCCCCAGATCGATGGGGTACTCGCCGTGGTCCTATTCCGCTCGGCGTCGCATGCAATGATCGGCCGGCCGGGACACTCCACCCTAGTCTATCCCAAAGAAATTTTTCCAGAGGGAACGGCGAAACGTCGTATGCTACCTGACGGCGACCGTTTGGTCAATGTCTGACCACCGCTTCTGGATCACTATTTCGGTCCGCTTCTACTGGCGCGATCGGACTGGGATCCTTCACTTCCACCGTGTTTTTTTCAAGCCACGGCACGCGGGGTTGAGCCGTTTGCTCGGCTGCCGCAGCACGATGCTCGTTGGGCGTGGTCCGCAGGTCGGTGATAACCACCGCCTCGACCGCCCGAAGACGCAAGGCCTCGTTGATCTGCGCTTGCAGTTGGCGTTTCAGGCCGCTGAGCGTGGGATCCTCGAAATCACCGCTATGGGCCTGCCGAATAAGCTCCTCGATGTCTTGTTTGACACGATACTTCTGTTCGGTCAGCCGTTGCCTGGCCGTTTGCTCTGCCTTCGGAAGCAAAGCGACATGCAGCGAGAACTCGGCCGTGGCAATATGTCCCCGCTCGTCAGGGCTGGCCCGAAAATGGAACTCGCCAAGGGGAATCTCGCTTAGCTTTTCTTCGGCGATTCCCTTTTCGCCTCGCCCGAAACTCCCGGTCACTGCCACCGCATTGATGACCAGCGAAACGACCAGGATTGCAGCAAGCGCCCTGGGGTCGGCCAATTGTCGCCAGATAGGAGGCTTTCCAGGCGAGGGTGGGGCATCTTGCGTTTCCGCGTTTTTGTTCGAATCTTTCTTTTCGGCCATGGCTTCACCACCTTCCCGAGGTTGCGGTGCCGCGATCATCCACGGTTTGCGATTTCCACGCCTGCTGGGGTGCAAGACGCAGTTTGCAGCCTTTCACGAGCGTTTTCCTGGGCGCGCGCGTTGCCGGGGCGCCAAACGCTGGACGGCACTCGTTGCAAGTGTAGCTTAGCTTATCGTTTGCTGTGCTGGGCTGCCCGAAAACACAACCACCTCTTATTCACAAGTTCTATGTGCCATATAGCAGTTCGTATAAACCACACAAGAAACGCCATCAACGCGCCATAACACTCCACCCAAAATGGTTAATTCGTGTCACACAGTGGCCGGCAGGTGGTGGCGCCAGACACCACCAAAAGACGGTGCAACAGCGTGCCGTAACTCGAGCTCCGGATGACACACCGGGGGCCACAACCTGTCATTGCCGGTTATGGCGGCTTAAGAAGTGGACACCCACGGAGATGTGGCAGTCCACAACAGCCCGGGCACACCAGGCCCCCCACGAAGAGGAAGCTGAGGCCATCATCGGTCGAGGTGCAATCGAGAGACACCAAGAAATAAAATGGGGGCCTCTGTCGCGCCACCTTCCACAGTGGCATGTCGGACGGTAAGGGCAAGGTAACCGCCCGACAAAATTCCGTCAGAGGCCCCACGGGCCAGTCGCAAATTAGGAGCTAGCTTGTGCTTGCTCGCCTTTTTTAGATGCATTTGCTGTGCCAAGCCTCAAAAATGTCCAGGAAATCACTCAACAAACCATTTGTAAGTCTTTTTAATCAAGGCATTTGCGATTTATTCCGTTTCTGATTCTTGTACCGGCACGCACCCGAAGTGCCCGTCGAGTGTTGTGTTATTCTGCTGCAGCCGCTGCAGTATGACGCTACAATTTGCCCGGCGATCTCGTATACTCGGGGCATGTCGCTTGTGGCGCCGGCCGCTTCCGTGGTCGACTTTCAGTAGAAAGGGCAGGGGGGCCGGACTTCGCGGAGCCGTTACCCCGAAGCCCCGCTCCGAACTCCCGATACTCTCAACCTTTGGCTAGCGGCCTTGTCGTTTTGCGGAAAGGGTGAAGCTTGTGGCGTCTGAATCTGGTTGTGCTGCTGCTCCCTCGGGCAAAAGCGTGGTCATCTCGGTGAATCCCATTGCGGGATCTCGATGTTCGCTCGCGCGAGTAGACCGGCTGGTCGAGTTACTTAAAACCCATGACCTCGAACCCGAGGTGCTCACCGACCTCGAAGTAGTGGCACAAAAGACGAACGAACTACACCAAACGGGGGATCTTCGAGCGCTGGTTGCCGTCGGCGGCGACGGAACGGCTCAAGAGCTGGTCAACCGCACCCAACCGGGGGTACCGATTACCTTGCTGCCATCGGGCAACGAGAATCTGTTGGCCAAATATCTGGGCATCGGCCGTAGCCCAGAAGACGTCGCGCGGGTGGTGGCCTTCGGAAAACCGATTCAGCTCGATGCCAGCCGGGCAAACGACCGCGTCTTCCTGTTGATGCTTGGCGTCGGGTTCGATGCGGAGGTCGTACGACGTGTCCACGATTGGCGGACCAACCACCGACAAACCGGACATGTTCGCTCACGAAACTATATTAAACCGATTCTGTCTTCGATCCGTACATACCAGTACCCAGAGATCCGGATCGAGCACGACGATTACTTTTTGCCGGGAGCGGACGATTCGCTCCCGGGCATGCAGATGTCGTTGCCATCGCCGCTGGCCGCCCGATGGCTCTTTGTTTTCAACCTACCGTGCTATGGGGGGGGAATGCAGTTTACCCCCAACGCCGTAGGTTCCGATGGCCAGCTCGATGTGTGTGCTTTTCGTCGTGGTTCTCTCTGGCACGGCCTACGCTACGCCGGTGCGGTATATTGCGGGCGGCACCAGCGGTTGGCCGACTGCATTTCCGGTAGGGTGCGCCGGATGCGAATTGCGGCCGACGATGAAGTGCCCTACCAACTGGATGGCGATCCAGGCGGAACCTTGCCCGTGGAAGTCGAAGTGCTTCCCGGCCGGCTAACCGTCTTAACGCCGCCGGTTTCGACAGAATAAGTGCAGCCATCAAATACACCCGTTTGTCTATCGCGAACCCTTTACCAATACAAAGCCACCTGCCGTGCTCGAAAACCCTGCAAGCGTCGGACCCTATCGTTGCGGCCGCCAGCAACCGCTGTTGGTGATTGCCGGACCGTGCGTGATCGAAAGTGAAGAACTCGTCGTTTCCATCGCCCAACGGCTGAAGGAAATCGCCGAACATCTCTTGGTGCCGCTGGTCTTCAAAGCCTCGTTCGACAAAGCCAACCGCACGAGCGTCGATTCGTACCGCGGCCCGGGCATGGCGCGAGGACTGGAAATCCTCAGCCGTGCCAAGCAGGCCACGGGCCTGCCGGTGACGACCGATATTCACGAACCCCAGCAAGCCGCGCCGGTTGCCGAAGTCTGCGACCTGCTGCAAATTCCCGCCTTCCTCGCCCGGCAAACCGATCTTCTTTTGGCGGCCGCCCAAACGGGCAAAGCCGTCAACGTGAAGAAAGGACAGTTCATGGCCCCCTGGGACATGAAACACGTCGTCGGCAAGTTGGAGTCGGGTGGTTGCCGCAATGTGCTCACCTGCGAACGGGGAACGTTTTTCGGCTACGGACGTTTGGTTAGCGACATGCGCGCTATCCCTCAGATGCAGCAACTGGGACCGCCGGTGGTGTTCGACGCCACGCACAGCGTTCAGGAACCGGGTGGCTTGGGAACCACGACCGGCGGGAATCGGGCAATGGTCGAAACGCTCACCCGGGCAGCCGTGGCCGTCGGGGTAGACGCCCTGTTTTTCGAAACTCATCCCGATCCCGACCAGGCCCTCAGCGACGGCCCCAACATGGTGCCACTCGACGATTTTGAGCCTCTATTGCGACGTCTGCTTGCCTTACGCGAAACTGTGGAGAACCTCCAGTGACCTTAAGAACTGCCTTGACGGCCAAACCGTCTGATCGAAGCGGCTCGCGTGGCTTCCCAGATTTCCGCGTCCGAGGTCTTGTTGCCAGTCTATTGGTGCTCGCCCTGAGTGCGACGTTCACCTGTAGCGGCTGCCGCGACGCGTCGACATCGTCGCCGACCGGCACCCAACAAGGCCCGGCGGCTGCCGACGGTCAATGGCAGGAACAACTCTTCGAGCATGCGATCGATAACCTCAACCGGCTGGAAGACTTCAATTCGGGCGACATGATCCAAAAGATCCTTGCGCAGATGGATCGTCTTGGCAAGATACAAAGTGGCAATTCGACCGAGCAACTCAACCCGTTGCGCGATTGCTGGCCGGAGCCCGACATGCTTCGCCAGATCGTCGCTCGGCTGAATCAATGGGCCAGCGTGCAATCGCCGCCAGAGTGGCAGTTAGACCCTATGGTTGCTTCTTTGCCCAAAGACCTTGCCCAACTGCCCATGCTGCAGGACCTCGGCGAGATGGAGTTCACCCGTTACGACGGGTTCGAGCTGCGTGGGATTGTTTGGCTGCGCGACGTATCGCAATGGGCCCGAGGTGATGAACTGGACGACTTGGCCGTTGCCCGCCTGCTTTTCGACTGGACCGTTCGCAATATTCAACTCGCACCCCCGTCGTCTCCGCAGCCGGACCCTAAAACCGATTGGACCATTCAGTTGCCGTGGGAAACCATGTTTTCGGGCCACGGCACGGCGGTGGACCGTGCGTGGGTGTTTATGCTGCTGTTGCGGCAGCAAGGCATCGACGCCGCACTGCTAGCGATCGAATCGGATGAAACCTTGCGCCCGTGGGCTGTGGGGGTAATTTACGAAGACAAGCTCTACCTGTTCGATCCGGCCCTGGGAGTGCCCATCCCGGCTCCCGACGGACTGAAGCTCGATTCCAACGGACAACTCGACGTAACGCCGGCCACGCTGGCTCAGGTGGTCGAAGACGAAAATCTGCTGCAACAGCTCGACGTTACCGCCGCCAATCCCTACGAGGTGAAACCTTCGGATTTGAAACGCGTCGTAGCCCTTGTCGAGGCTTCGCCCTGCTACTTGTCGAAACGCATGAAGCTGGTCGAGACACGTCTGGTGGGCGATCATCGTATGGTGTTAACAACGGCGCCAAGCCAGCAAGCCAAGCGTTTTCGGGAATTCGCTCAATTGGCCGACGTCCGGCTTTGGCAGTGGCCCTACGAAGCAATTCGGCGGCGGTCTCACCTCGACTCGCAAGGGGTATTTCGCCGGCTGATGGAGCTCATGCCCTTCTACGCCGATCCGGCCGCTCCACTGCGCAAGGGGCGTATGCTTTACCTGGGAGGCGCGATCTCGGGCCAGGACGGAGCGGCCAGCGCCCTGCAACTGGCGCGTCCGTCGAATGCCGAGTTGGAAGCCAATGCTCGAGTATTGGCAGAGAACTACTTCAAAATGTCGATGGACGCCATCCAAAAGCTCCCGGCGGCCCAGCAACCGGCCGCTACCGCCCGAGCAGAAGCGGCCGCCATCCAGTTGGCCAGCCAGGAAGGCGTGGTTCGGGTTCGAGCCAAGCAGGACGCCAGCTACTGGCTGGGGCTTATCGCTGCCGAGAATCACAGCTACGCTTCGGCCGTCGATTACTTCATGCAACGGACTATCCAGGCGTGGCCGAACGGCCCGTGGACTCATGGCGCGTATTACAACCTGGGACGTGTCTATGAACAAACGGCCGAACCTCGCAAGGCGGTCGAAACCTTCCGGTCCGATACGACCTCGCCCAGTTACGCCGGAAACCTCGTTCGCGCGAATTGGCTTTCCCGTTTGGTTCCGGAGTTGAAGACACTGGAAACCAAACCGGCCACACCGGGCAGCGAAGCAAAAGAACCGACGATCGAGGAACCGTCGTTCGACTAGTCCACAAAGCCGCGACCGGCGGTCGCGCCCGACAACGGTACCCAATCTCAAATTCAAAACATGACCGAAACACCAACCGTGACACCGCCTTTTTCTGAATGACGGCAAGCCGTTGTCGGCCTGCTCGGCACTGGATCAAGCCAGGGCTGGCAAGCCACTCAGACCTTCTGCCGGGTTAAGAAAGCGAGGCCCCCGTCCAGAACCCCTCAATCTGGGAGCCTCGACCTGCCGATCATCACTCCAATGTGCTCCGCTGGCGCCAGTTGGACTTTTTTGGCGGGATTCACCACAGAGGGGCATCCGCAAACCCCAGACAGGCCGTTACCCGCCCTTGCCAAATAGGCATCTGGCTGCTAGATTGGTGGGTTTGCAGGGCGACGCGAGCTGCTGGCCACGGCGATTCCGAAAAGGAACGTCGGGGTCATTCATCGTATAAACAGAGTTCAGAGTACTAAGAATTCATGGAATCGCGGGAAGCAGGATTCCCGCCGCGAGGATGTCTGGTATGAAAGAAAAAATCCATCCGCGGTATGTTACCACACAAGTGACGTGTGGCTGTGGCAACAGTTTCGTCACGCGTAGCACCCAGCCCGAGTTGAAGGTCGACATCTGCAACGCTTGCCATCCGTTTTATACGGGCAAGCTGAAGTACGTCGACACGGCCGGCCGCATCGAGAAGTTCCAGAAGAAGTTCGCTTCGACGGGCTACGCTAGCCTCAATCGCGGCAAGAAGAAGGCTGCGGCAGCCGAAGAGAAGTAGCTGCTAGGTTTCAGGTGGGGACGCGGCCGGCTTAACCGCCTTGCCAGGGTAGGCTGCTGCGCGCTGTTGTATGCGCGGACGGGTGCCACTGGCTCTGCCAGTGCTTTTGGTCGCCGACATCTTCACACCGGCAAAGCCAGTGGCACCTATGCGCCCCGCATTACTGAGTCGACACTATCATTGAGTCGCCACAACACCAGCTCTATTGCGTCCTGCATTGCTTGTGGAACGAAGGACGACCAGCGGGAGCCCGGTTTTCCGGGCCGGAACGCTATGAAGTGTTCCACAATCAAACCAGGAACCAATAAATCTCCCTCCGCGGAAGCGTTGCGATTGCGGAGGTTATCTCGTCCCAAGACCTCGAACCTCGGTCGTTTGGCGTGCGCGATCTGCTCGAAGAAAAACTTGCCCGTTTCGTAGAGCTGGAAAAACAGCTCGTCGATCCTGAAGTCCTCGCTAACTCGGCAAGGCTCTCGGCCGCGGCACGCGAACATGGCTCGCTCGCCAAGCTGGCGACCAAATACCGCCGCTTCAAGGAACTTAATGCCGAGATCGTCGAAGCCAACGAGTTGCTCGACGAGGGCGATCCCGAAATGCGTGAGCTGGCCGAGGCCGAGATTCCCGAGCTAAAAGAAGACCGCGAGAAGCTCTGGAACGAATTGCTCGACTTGACGATCGGCGGCGAGGATGCCAACCGCAGCCGCTGCATCATGGAAATCCGCGCTGGTACCGGAGGCGATGAGGCGGCTCTGTTTGCTCGCGACCTGTACGAAATGTACAAGCACTACTGCGAGGACCGGGGCTGGAAGGTCGAGATCTTAGACATGAGTCCTACCGAACTTGGTGGGTTCAAGGAAATCATCCTCGGCCTCGAAGGCGATGGCGTCTACCGGCATTTCCAGTACGAAAGCGGTGGGCACCGCGTACAGCGTGTGCCGGAAACCGAAGCCAAGGGCCGCATCCACACCTCGGCGGCCACCGTGGCCGTAATGGCGGAACCGGAGGACGTCGAGGTCGACCTGAAGCCCGAGGATTACCGCGAAGACGTCACCCATGCCAGCGGACCCGGCGGACAGCACGTCAACAAAACCGCCTCGGCCATCCGCCTGACTCACTACGAAACCGGCTTGGTGGTCTACTGCCAGGACGAAAAAAGCCAGCACAAAAACCGGGCCAAGGCGTTGCGCGTGCTGAAGACGCGTTTGTACGAACACCTGCGAGAGCAGGAACACCAAAAACGGGCCGACGAACGCAAAAGTAAAATCGGCTCCGGCGATCGCAGCCAACGCATCCGAACCTATAACTTCCCCGAAAATCGGGTAACCGACCACCGTATCAACCTTACCCTCTACAAACTCGACGCCATTTTGGCCGGTAACTTGCAGCCAGTGGTCGACGGGCTGATCGAGTACGAACGCCAGGAACAAAGGGTGGCATTCGGCAACATCGACTAACGCGAATTTTCACCACGGAGACACGGAGGACGCGGAGATAGGAAGTCGGAGCCAAGGTAAGGATGAATTCTAAAGGATGAAGTATAAAGGCCAAGGTCATACTTCATCATTCATAGTTCACCTTTTTCGAACACTTCCCATCTTGTTTTGGTTTCTCAGAGACTCCATGCCCTCCGTGGCTCCGTGGTTAGTTTGATTGTGGGAATCCAGACGAATGCGTCGGCCACTCGTCGGTTTTACCTCGTCAATTGCTTTCACTCCACCGCAATCGTTACCATGAGCGCTACCGAGAAATGGACTGTCGGGCGGTTGCTTAACTGGACGACCGACTATTTCCAGTCGCACGGTGCCGAAAGTCCTCGGTTGGATGCCGAAATTCTCCTGGCTCAAGCTCTGGGTTGCCGTCGAATCGAACTCTACACCCGATTCGACGAAGAACCCAACGAGCAGACCAAAACCAGCTTCCGCGAAATGGTGCGTCGTCGGGCAGAAGGTATGCCGGTAGCTTACCTCGTCGGCCGGCGCGAGTTCTACTCGCTCAACTTCCGTGTTTCTCCGGCCGTGCTGATTCCTCGGCCCGAAACCGAAATGCTCGTGGTAACCCTGCTCGACTTGGTCAAAGAACGGGCGAGCAGTGAGCCGGTAAGTATCGCCGACATCGGCACCGGCAGCGGAATTCTGGCCGTGTGTGCGGCCAAACACTTACCCATGGCCCGCGTCTTGGCACTCGACATCAGTGCCGACGCCTTGATGGTGGCTCAACAAAACGCGGCCGACCATGGCGTGGCCGATCGAGTTGAGTTTATCGAAAGCGACCTCTTCGCGGCCGTGCCGGACGGGCGTACGTTCGACTTCATCGTCAGCAATCCACCTTACGTGGGCGAGCAGGAGCAAGGCACCGTCGACGCGGAGGTCCATCGCTTCGAGCCGCACGCCGCGCTGTACGCGGGCCCGAAGGGGACGGAGGTTATCCAGCGGCTGGTCCCCGAAGCGGCCGCGCGGTTGAATCCCGCGGGACATTTGCTGATCGAGGTCAGCCCAATCGTTCACGATGCGGCGTTGAAGATCGTTGAGGCCGAACCGCGTTTGCGGGCGTTACCGACGATCAAAGACTTGGCCCGGCACCCCCGGGCGCTACATGCGGAACGATGTTAGGGGGCCAATTCATGGCCGCTGAATTGGCCACGCCTCGCTTTCAGCTTTCCACTTTCAGCTTTCCGCTTTAACTCATGTCGTACTTCCGAATCACCGGCGGCATACCGCTTCGTGGCGAAGTGGAGGTTGGCGGGTCGAAGAACGCCGCGTTGCCGATCATGGCGGCGTCGATCCTGGCCGACGAGCCGGTCCGCCTGCGTCGCGTTCCGTGGTTGACCGATACGACGACGCTTGCTGAAGTCCTTCAGCGTTTGGGGATGCGCGTTGCTCGTCAAGGCGACGGTTCGCTGGAGTTGGCCACGGTCGACGCGCAGCCGGTCCGGGCGCCCTACGAACTCGTTCGCCGGATGAGAGCCAGTTTCTGCGTGCTGGGACCGCTATTGGCACGACGTGGCAGGGCCGTGGTATCGTTGCCCGGCGGATGCAACTTGGGCGACCGGCCCGTCAACTTGCACCTGAAAGGACTGGCCGCCCTCGGGGCACAGTTTCGGTTGCACCGGGGTTACATCGTCGCTCGGGCGGCACTTCTGCGAGGGACAACGGTCGATCTGCGTGGTCCTCAGGGGCCTACCGTCACCGGCACGGCCAACGTGCTCAGTGCGGCCGTGCTGGCCGAGGGCGAAACCACCATCAACGGCGCCGCCTGCGAACCGGAAATCGTACAGCTTGGCGAATTCTTTGTCGGCCTGGGTGCTCGGATCGAAGGCTTGGGCACGTCAACCGTGCGAGTCGAAGGGGTGCGGCGGCTACACGGCGGCGAGTACACCATCGCCGGCGATCGTATCGAAGCGGCCACGCTGTTATTGGCCGCGGCCATTACACGCGGTTCGGCCACGGTACGCGGCGTGGTCCCCTCGCATCTTTCTGCAGTGGTCGACGTTCTGCGACGCGCCGGTTGTGGCGTGGAAACGGCCGACGGGGTCATCACCCTGGTCGCGGCCGGGCGGATGCGAGCGCTGGACGTGACGGCCCAGCCGTATCCCGGCATTCCGACCGACGTGCAGGCTCAACTCACGGCTCTGGCCACCGTGGCGACCGGCCGCAGCACGATCCGCGACCACGTCTTCCCCCATCGCTTCATACACGTCGCCGAGATGAAACGTCTCGGGGCGCGGATTAGCCTTCGCAACGGTGCGGCCGTGGTCGACGGCGTGCCGCAACTAGCCGGGGCCCCAGTCACGGCTTGCGACCTCAGGGCAAGTGCTGCCTTGGTCATCGCCGGATTAGCCGCCGAAGGCCAGACCACTGTGCGAGAAATCCACCACCTCGACCGCGGCTATGAACGACTCGACGAGAAACTGCAAGGGTTGGGGGCGGAGATCGAGCGGGTGCATGCCTCGGGTGCGTTCCGGCACCACGCCAAATGAAGGCTTGCCTGGTTTACGCCGGTGGCACGCGGAGTTGGGCAATGCCGCGTTCGTCTTTCTGCCAGATCAAGCGCAGCTTCAGCAGGAGATCGACGCTGTCGAGTCGGTCGTGATATCGCCCTCGGACGGTCCAGTCGCTGCGGGATTTCAAGTCGGTTTCAATGGCAGCAGCGGCCGCAAGCGTACCGGGACTCGGAAAGACGATTTGCCGCAGTTGACGGATCCCATCACGCGTTGCCACCGGGGCGAGAAGCAACCACTCGACGAAGAAAAAAGCCTTCGCGGCCGGAGCACCAAGCATATAGTTTCCCACCACCGCCCGACGGCTACTGAAAGCGCCGCCGAGAGACGACTCGTGGTAACCCCGTAAATCGAACAGTTCCGTGGTACGACGAAAACCGGCCACGGCCACCAAGACAAGACCGACAAATGTGCCAAGGCGGACAATGGTGCCAACAGGCCAACGCAGACTGAAGAACGAATCGAGCGTCGCTAGGGTAGTGAAGAGGAAAACCTCGATCATGCCCCACGTGAGAAGCCAGGCAAAAACGGACCCCAGCAGCAAAGCACTGCCCAATAGCAGGCACGCGAGGTTGTGTCGGGATACGCGTCTGCGGAGCGTGTCGACGGTGTCGGTGGTCGTGGTGGAATTCTCGGGCATGGTTGTTTGTGGTGGATTGCGGATTCATGGCCGTTGAAGCGGCCACGCCTTTTGTCGAACTCCCTACTCCTCGCTCCCTTACTCCTTACTCCCTCCTCCGCGAAACACGGGTTGCACGAGCACGTTCTTCTTCGACGTTACCGGGCCGGGGTTTTTGTCGTCGCGGAGGATCGCGTACATCATATGGTACTTCGCGTCGAGGTCATCGGCGTAATGGACGATCAGCGCCTCGGGCGTCATCGGCGGCTTGGGCGAGCCCCACTCGGGCAACCGCTGATGAGCGACCAGGATATGCTCCAAGCGCAAAAGCGTTTCCTCGTCGACCGTCGCGTCGCCGTTTTGCCGGGCGGCCGCCTCGCGGACCATGTCGCGTCCGAGAAGCAGATGCCCGATCAGGTTGCCCTCGGCCGTGTAGGTGGCTCCTTGGGGGTTGTGTTCGAGTTCACGGACCTTGCCGATGTCGTGCAAAATGGCCCCGGCGACGACCAGGTCGACGCACAGCGGCGGCTGCATGTCGTCGTAGTACTCGGCATACTTGTCGGCCAGGTACAGACAGGTTCGTGTGACGCTCAACGTGTGTTCCAACAAGCCAGCCACAAACGCGTGGTGGTTGTGCCGTGCCGCCGGATGGTTCAGCAACGCCTGACGATGCGTTTCGAGGATCGTCGAAACGAGCTGTCGTAGCGGCTGTTGAGTTATTCGCTCGTTGACGACTTCTATTAGGGTTTCGAACATTCCTTCCGGCTCAAAACGCGAACCGGGTTGGCACCTCGTAGGGTCGAAACCATCGGCCGCGTCGGCTTCGGTCACCTCACGAATGCGGTGGATATCGAGCTGAGGTCCGAAATTCGTCTCGCGATAGGTTGCCCTGACCTTGTAGAATTGGCCCGGGCACCAGTTGTCCCGGCACTCGACGGACCAGGGCGAGTTGTCCCAGATCGGGAAACTCACTTCCTGCGTGGCGTCGCGAAAGGCCACGCGGTAGTACGGCCGGCCGTTTTTGGCGGTCAGCTCCTCCTTCGATGTCAGCAACAGAAACGTGTCGCCCTCGGTATCGGGAGTCATTTCGGCAAGAGTCAGAATGGGCATTGAGCGGGTGGACATTCGGCAATCCTCCTCGAACGGGTGGGTTCAATACCAGCTATTATAGCACCTTCAGGCCGTGCTATGCAGCCCTAGCGAAGGTGGCATCCAGGTCGACGCAGTCGGCACAGAGCCGCGATTGTTACGTGGCGGTGAAGATCTTGGAGCGTAGCGTCGAAGGTCAGAGTGGGGAGAATTTCGCGTCGGCGGCCGGTTCAGCGATGATGTGCAGCTACCAAGGATGGTTTTGCGGCAGGTCCATGGTCGCTGAAGCGAACAAGCCCTGGCGAACCAAATCCCAAACCATAAATCCCAAACCATAAATCCCAAACCATAAATCTTATGCCTCCTCGTCGGCGAACTCGATTGAAGCGTCCCCAGGCGCGGAGCGTGGCCGACACCTGGTTCGACTCCTTCCTGAACTACTCGAAGGGCGAGTGCCATCTAGCCGAGAATACGGTGGCCGCCTACCGTCGCGACTTAGAGCACTTTTTCGAATGGCTCGGCAACCGGAGCATTCCCGAACTGACGGTTCGCGACCTGTCGGAATATCTCGCCTGGCTGCATCGTCGAGAGTTGGCCCCGGCCAGCATCTCTCGGCACGTGGTGTCGCTGAAGGTTTTCCTGCGGTATCTGCAACTCGAAGGCGTGATCGACGACAACCGCGCTGAGTTGCTGGGCGCCCGAAAGCTTTGGGAACGGGTACCCAAGGTGCTCAACGCGAAGCAGGTCGACGCGCTGTTGCGATCCCCGACCAAGTGCGATCCGCTGTGGCGGCGTGATCGAGCTTTGCTGGAGTTGCTCTACGCCACGGGTTGCCGTGCGTCGGAAATCTCAAGCTTGCGGATGCTCGATTTGCATCTCGACGATCGTTTTTGCATGTGCCGAGGCAAGGGCGACAAACAGCGCATGGTGCCGCTAGGGCGTCAAGCGGTTGAGGCGGTCGAGAATTATCTGAAGCATGAACGGTCTAAGCTGGCCGCCAAACGCGGCGAGACCACCGATTGGGTGTTGCTTTCCGCCCGAGGTAAGCGGCTACGACGCGAACGGATTTGGGAACTGATGAAACGCTACGCGGTAAGGATCGGAGCACCGACCGAAGTAAGCCCTCACACGTTGCGTCACAGCTTTGCCACGCACCTGCTGGCCGGTGGTGCCGATCTGCGGCAAGTCCAGGAGATGCTCGGCCACGCCAGCATCGCCACCACGCAGATTTACACCCACGTAGACCACTCGCGGCTGAAGGCCGTCCACAAGAAGTTCCACCCTCGAGCGTGACGTGGGATTTATGATTTGGGATTTGGGGCGTGGTCGCTTCAGCGACCACGTTGCAGCGTCCACGACCTCCCGCGTGCATCCCTCAATCCCCCGACACGAAGCGGATTTTCCCGATCAGTTCGACCACTCGTCCCCGATCGACGTAGCCGCGGAAGGCCGTGATGGCGTCAACCGTGTGCTCGTAGCGGAGATTCTCGTCGCACACGAGTTCCACTTCGTCGGCGCCGAGCGTCGGTCCGGCATCGCCGGTTACCATCGAACGCACATGCATCCGTAACGCATGTAAGTCGGGTAGCACGCGGTCTCCCAAACGGATCGAGCTCAATCGGCCTCGCTCGTCGGCCTTGAGCTCAACACGCAAGGGCAAGCGATCTATTTCGGCGCTCACCTGATTCGCGGCAACGGTCGCCTGCGACATGTCGACTCGAAAATCTCCTTCCGGAGCGAGCACCTTGAAGGTGAGCAGGAAGAATACCAGCAGGAGGAACACGACGTCGATCATCGAGGTCATTTTCAGTTCCGTGCTTTGCTTGCTGGGCTGACGATTTCTGCCGATGTTCATAAGTCACCTCCCTTGGCGGACGTCGGAAAATCGCTCGATGAGGCTCTCGCTGAGAATGCCCATCTCGAGCACCAAGCGGTTGATGCGGTTGCGAAGGATGTTGTAGCCGGCGATCGCGGGAATGGCGATGGCCAAGCCCAACAGCGTGGTGAACAGGGCCGTGGAGATGCCGCCGGCCAGTTGCCAGGGCGGGGGCGTGGTCGGCTGCGAGGCGATCACACTGAATGAAGCGATCATCCCGTGGACCGTACCCAACAGACCGATCATCGGCGCCAGCGAACCAACCAAGGCCAGGTAGCTGAGCCGTTGCTGGAGTTTGACGGCTTCTTCTTCGCCCACCTCTTGCATGGTTTCCAGGGCCCTATCGTAGCCCCGAGAGAGTTTTGCCAACCCGGCGGCCAACACGCGACCGAGGATCGACGCGTCACGCCGCGCACACTGGTACGCCTCTTGATATTGTCGCTGGTGCAAGTGACTCTGAAACTCGTCGATGAATGTCATCGGCGTGACATTACTGCGGCGTGCTGCTAGAGAGTTCATTATGAACAGGGTCACCAAAACGATCGACAACGCGAGAAACACCCCGCTGTAGCCGAGCCCCAGCGAACGATACACCCAGCCCAGAAGGCTTTCATCGATGGGTGGACCAATTGTAGTCGCAGAATCTGTGCTGGCTGCCGCAGGAACGGCCGGCATATCGGAAAAGCTATCGCCGGCTGTTGCCGCCGCAGGCAACACGGCAAGAATGGCGACGATACTGAAAACCGACAGTACGGCGCAGGACGAAACAGTCTGGGGGCGCATGGCAACCTCCCTCCGTTGGAAAATCTACGAGGAACGGCCAAGACGCCATCACGTGCCGCGGCGTGGCGATTGCGTCACACGCCCAACTGTTCGAGAAGTCGCTGGGGTTTTATTCCTAGCGATTCGACAAACCAACAACGTCGAAGTAGAAGAAGGATAACGAGGGCGGGGGCAAGAAACGAAAAAGGGCGGCCCACTGTGGAGCCGCCCTGGGAGGCTTTCTGGTGGTCGTTATTCGCCACCGCGGGGCGGGGCGAACTTGATCTTTTCGATCACTTTGACCACCGATCGAGTAGACGGATCGACGTATCCGGAGACGGCCGTGATGGCATCGATCACATACTCGAACTTCAACTGGTAGTCGCAATCGAGTTCCACTTCCGTGCTTTCGGCGATCGAGCCGGGGCCCGTCTCGTCGCCCACGATATCGCGGATCTGCATCCGCAAAGCGCGGAAGTCGGTCCCCAACCCAACGGTGCCCATGCGGATGTTGGTCAACCGCCCCGAACTATCGGCCTGCAGCCGCACCTTGATCGGCGGCAGTTGGTCTTCGTCGGGCAGACCTTCGCTCGGCGCGGCCAGGGGCATTTTGATATTGAAATCGCCCTCGGGCGAAACGATCTTGAACGTCATAATGAAGAAGACGAGCAACTGGAATACGATGTCGATCATCGACGTCATATTCAGTTCGACTTTCTCGCCTTCTCTGCCGGTGTTACGGACTTTCATCGGCTAAGTCCTTTCTTCCTGTTTAGCGCGCAGGGCGAACTTCTCAAAGCCCGTTTCCTGACATATCTTGATCACCTTTTGTACCCTTCCGGTCTTGGCGCCTCGGTCGGCACGGATGATCACCGTTGCGCCGGACACACTTCGCCCCGGCGTAGCGCTGATGATGCTCTTCTCCCGCTGCAACAGCTTCTTCAGCCCGTCGATTTCCGTTTCATCGGCCCCCAGGATCACCGTTCCCTTGTTAGTAAGCTGCAAGGTGATGGGCGACTCGAGGGGCTTGTCGGGCGGCTTGGCCAACTCGCTCGAAGGCAGCCGAATTCGCTGGTTCTGATCGGCCTCGGAGAAGTTGACCAACACCATGAAGAAGGCGATCAACTGGAAGGTCATGTCGATCATCGGACTCATGTCCGCTTCGACAATTCCGCTATTGCCGCTCTTTTTAACTCTCATCGATCAACTCCTGATCGCAATACTCCGTATTCTCACCTAGCCTTAGGATCGACCGATAAATAACTTGCCGATTTACCGGGCCGCGTGCTTTGCAACGTCCCTCGGTTTTCGCCTTGGTAAAGGGTAAGTTGTTTTTCGGGCCGTCCTTACTTCTTCTTGGCACCGGCGCCGCCCACATTGGAGAAGCGACCCATCAGCCCTTCGCTGAGGATACCCACTTCGAGCACGAGTCGGGCAACCCGGTTGCGAAGAATGTTGTAGGCCGCAATGGCCGGAATCGCGATGAACAGTCCGACGAGCGTGGTGAACAAGGCCGTCGAAATACCGCTGGCCAGTTCCGAAGGCTTCGGAGTGGTGGGGCTGTTGGCGATCACGCTAAACGACGCGATCATACCCTGCACCGTTCCCAGCAGACCGACCATCGGGCTGACCGTGCCGATCAGGGCCATGTAGCTGAGCCGGTGCTCAAGCTTCATGTTTTCTTCTTCGCCCACTTCCTGCATGGCTTCGATCGCCTGCTCGTAACCCGAGGAGAGCTTGGCCAGGCCGGCCGAAAGCACTTGGCCGAGGAACGATTCGTCGTTCTTGGCCATCTCGTACGCTTCCTGATAACGTTTTTCGTTCAGGTGTGCTTCGAACCCTTCGACCAAGGCAACGGGCACAACGTTCTCGCGCCGGGCGGTCAAGAGATTCATTACGAACAACGCAACCAAGGTGAACGACAGACTGAGAAACACCAGACTGTAGAACAACCCCAGCGAGTCGTACATCCAGCGAAGGGTGCTCTTCTGAGAACCCGTGGGAGCAGCCGCCGCTTCACCGCCACCCTCATCGGCTACATCGTCTGCCGGGGCATCGTCGTCAGCCTGGGCGACCGCCGTGTTGGTGTCGACCATCGTCACCACGGTAAATACCGTGGTGCACGCGAACAAAATTGCAAGCGAAAAAATACCTGCTCCAAACCATGTCGTAAGAAACCGGTGCCGCATGTGAGCCTCCCAAAAAACGTTGCGGTTGTTGAGTCGATTGTTTTCCGAACGCCGCGAGCACCGTTCCACTCGCGATCGCTGTTACTGAAGTCGGCCCTGCCGCGAAACGGTCGACTGCCAGATGACTGCGGGCGACTATTCCCAGAACCTCTAGTGTACTATGTCCGTCAGGTTTCCGTAAAGGACGCAGGATACGTTTCTCGCCACCCAGCCGGCGGCTCCGGGCACACCAATCGCGGGAGTCGCCCGAGTGAGGGTGCTTTTTTCGCCCCGCCCCCAGTCACATCTGGCGTCCAGAGAGATGTGTTTGGCCGGGCGACGGCACCCCAACCTCGTTTACTGTCCCTTTCTCGCCCAGGTGCTATTGGCGTAGTTCTCCTGCAATAGTTTTCTCGCCCGAACCGCTCGTTCCGTTTTGTGTAATTGATTCCACAAATCGGCCAGATTGTAGAGCGCTTCGGCGTGGGCTTCCGGTTGACTGAAGTAAAGCAGGTCGACGTGCAGGAAGGCCAACAGGGCTTCCTTGTCGCGTCCCGCTTTCCGGAGTGCCGTGCCCAGGGTGTTGTACGCCCGGGAGTGCAGTTCGGTGTCCTCGGGATCGGCGTCTTGCAGGATTTTCGTGATCATCGTGATGGCTTCTTCCTGCTTGCCTTCGGCGGCCATGCAACTGGCCTTACCGAGGGTGGCAGCCAACCGTTGGATCTTGGCGGCATCGTCGTCGGCCTTGATTCCAAGCACAGCATCAAACGTCCGCATGGCATCGGCCGGCTTGTTTTGGGCAAGTTGGGCACGCCCCAGTTTCACGCCGGCACGCATCTTGTAGGCCGGCCAAGGAGCGGCCGCTAGCTTGCTGTAATACGACTCGGCGGGGCCGAAACTTCCGATCGACACCAACAGATCGCCGAGGATCTCGCAGGCTTCCAGGTAGTGGTAACTGTTGGGATACGCCCGCGTGAAGGCAACCATTTTCGATCCGGCGTCTTTCACCGACCCGGAGCCACCCAGTGCCAGCTTGGCCGCACAGACGGCTTTGAAGTAGTCGACTTCCTGCTTGATGATGTCGCGGCTGAGATCTTCCGGACTCACTCGATCCAAGGCCTCGACGGCGTTTTCGTAGGCACCATTAAGGAGGTTCGTGCGAGCGGTCTTCACGGCCGTCGGTTCGCCTTCGTAGTAAATCGTGGCGATCTCGTTGACCGGCACGCTGGTCTCCGCGCCACCGATGTCGATGGTCACGTCTTTCGGGGTCATCCCCTTAATACGACCGGTGACCGTACCTTGCGTCTTTTTGATTGTATCCAGCGCGGTCGCCACGCTACATACCGCGACCCCCAGGGCGAGCGCCAGGATCAATACACGAGACTTCATCGTCAACTCCTTTGCCTATACGCGGTGAGGTACTGACTTTTGAACCATCTTTGTTTGCTTTCAGACAAACCACTAAGACTTCGTACTAGCGCTTTCTTTTTCCAGGCCTTTCAGGCCCGTGGCATTTTTGCCTAAGAGGCGCTCGACCTTCTTCAGCAACGTATCGTATTTACCATACCACTCTTCCCCACCCATCGCGGGATAGAGCTTTTGCACGATGACAATGTCTCTTTCCGCCCGTTCCAGAGTCTCTTTTTTCTCGGCGCCCTTCTGGGTGGCCCCCAGTTTCATGCGACAGAGAGCCAGGTTGTAGCGGGCCTCGTGGAAAACCGAACGGTGCTTGGGGCTGCGGGCAAGCCGCTTGGCAAGTTTACCCCATCCCCAAATTTCCTTGTATTTGCTGCTACCCTTGATAGCCAACTCGTAGTAGGGCGGCTTCTCTTCTCCCCAGGCCTGGTAGGTGTAGGCCGCTTCCACCTGGGCGGTGACCATCGTTCCGCGGACCTTCAAGATTCCTAGCAAAAGCTTCATGGCCGAGGCATAGTCGCCCAGCCGTCGCTGGCAGGTGGCCAGGCGAATCTTGATGCTGTCGTCCGCGCCCGCGGGAGCACCGAAGCTCGTGTCGTTCGCGGCGATGCGATCGAGGATTTTCTGATAAGTGGCGGCAGCCTTCTCGTAGTATTTTTTCGCTTGCGGGGTCAAACTGGCCCCGTCGGGTGAGAATCCGGCACCCATGCCGAAGAACGTTTCGGCGACCCAGTTCAGCGAGGCGAAGGTGTTGCCCTGTTTGCTCTGGGAAATCTTATCGAGAAACAGCTCGAAGCCCGCGGCTACTTTCTTCAGTTGCTCTTCCTTCTTCTGTTCACGAAGTTGGATGAGGTTCTGCTCCAGTTGCCGCCCCAAGGCGATATAGGTTTGCGTCAGGGCAGCACCCGGGCTGATCTTTTCGAGACTCGCCATGACCTCTTCGGCTTTGTCGAGTTGCTGCACCGACACATACGCCCGCAGGGCCGCCATATAGGTTTGCCTGGGGAAATTGCCGCGTTGGGTGGCCGAGCTATTGGCTTTGACCAACGTCATGGCGCCGATCTTCGGATCGTCGAGCCATTCGACGGCCTTGGCCGCATCGCCCGATCCAATGCAAATCTGAGCCAGCGAAAGGACTGAGGCGACTAGTGTGTAGTTGACCTGGGCCGTCCCTTCATCGACCGGCTTGCGCAACCGCTGGATCCCCGCTTCGAGAACCGTTTGCGTTTGTGCAACCATTTTGTCGAGTTCTTCCGCACTAGGGCGTTCATCCTCGGGCAGCCGTGAGGCCTTCAAGTAGGCCGCCCACATGGCTTGCCCGGTCATCAGATCGGCTTCCCCACGACGGGGCGAATCCTCCGGGACGTTCTTCAGATATTCCATGGCCTTTTCCGCCTCACCGTTGACCACGGCGAAGCGAATGAGCATCATCCAGGCTTCGTCGGCCTCCGGCTCCCCAGCCCAACGACCGGCGATGTACTCGGCGATGCTAACCATTTGCCCGTTTTCAAAGGTGGTGTCCTCGTTGGGCTCCGCCCCGGCGAGCACTTTGGCGTAGGCTGCCATCGCGATTTTGGCGGCCTGCCGGGCACCGGTGGCTTCGGAGTATTTCCGCGAGAGGAAATTCCCCATCACGGCCGCTTCGTACAAGTCGCCGCGAAGCCAGTAAAGATAGGTCAGGTAGTACCGCAACACGTTGACTTCTTCGACCGGAACGTCGCTCTTTCGCATCCCCAGCGCCATCCGGTAGTACTTGATCGCTTCATCGCGGGCCTCGGCAACCTCTTCTTCCGGCTGCCCGGCCACTTGCATCCGATCCAAGGCGTCTTTGCCGCGGTCACGGGCGTCGACATAGGTCGTCGGCTCGCCCTCATCCTCTCCGCCGAAGATCTCCTGGGCTAAAATCGCCTTGGATTCCCGCTGGTATTCGCCCGGATATTTCGCCACATACTTGAAGAGTTTTCGCGCCAGGTTGAGATTGTCGCGGGCCTTGTCCGGGTCGGACTTCTGAAGTTGCTCGTAATACTTCAGAGCCGCTTGGCCGGAAAGAAACTTGATGGCCAAGCCCTCGATGCTTTGCTCTTCGGGACCACGGGCCGACTTATTCCATACCTCGTACAACCCAATGGCTTGTCGGTATTTGGCAACCTTCGGTTGCAAAGCGGCCTCCAAAGCGATCACAGCGGTTTTGTTTTTCAGCAAACGAAAAGCCGGGGGATCGTCGGGCAGAGTGAGCAATTCCTCGAAACACTCGAACGCTTTTTTCTCGTCGCCCAGGTCGCGATAGCAGCGGCCTTCCCAAAGCCGTGCATAGAGTCCTGCCAACCGCGAGCCGTATTTCTCGTAGAGAACCTTGTACTTTTCGGCCGCTTCTTTCAGCAGTTTTTTGTTGTCTTCGCTATCCGGCTCGTAGGTATTGGCCAACTCGTTGGTCGCCGAAGCCAAAGCCAGCCGGGCCTGCAACAGATCGCGCCGCACCTGATCGCGTGCTTCGATCTGGGCGGTTTCCTCTGGCGGGATGAATTTCGGGAACTTGCTATGCGCTTCGGAAAACTCTTTTTCCAGCGTCGCGAAAACCTTCTGAGCTTCCTTGAAAAGAGAACGTGCTTCTTCGCGATAGGCCTTTATTTCGGCGTCCGACTTGTTTTTGTTGTCGGCCATCTTCAACTTGATACTTCCCCGTTCGGCCAACAAGTTAGCCAACTGGGTGCGGCCGCTGGGTGCCAAGGGATGAGAAGGATTGGCCGTAAGAAACTTATCGAAGAGGACCTTGGCTTCGGCCAATTGCTTTTCGCTCGCCGAGGTGGAACGTTCCCCCCGCGCCGACGCGATCAAGGTCACCCCCGCCTCGTAGTCAACGGTCTGCTTAAACGCCTCATCGATCAGCGGATTGGTGCGCGCTTGTTCGAGATACTCCAAGGCCGTATCGAAATAGCCAACCTCGCGCAATGCTTCGAGAAATTTCCGTGCATCTTCTTTGGCCATCGCTGACGACGCCATCGTTAGCAGAAAGATCGCAAGCGTCGCTGCAACCCATGACCCTCGACACGAATGGAAGCGTTTCATGGTTGTATCCTAAGATCGCTAAAGCTAAACAGGTTTGCCCGATTTAGAAGATCGTGTGCCTTGCGTGTTGCATCCTTGGAGAGTGTGCGGCGGCAAAGGATAGACCTCAAAACCGTGCAAGTTCATATAGATTGCTAACTCGCTGGAAATCCAACGGAAGTCCGAACGGTCGGCCACGAACAGCCGAGAAGGGTAGGACTTATGGGAGCGGAAGCCTCCACGACGGGTTCCGGCACCGCCGGGAGTGAATGACCACTGCAATAGCTACAGCTTATCCGATGCTCGTCCAACCTTCAAGGAACTGTCTCGTTGGGCCTGCCCCGATTTCTTCCCTCGTTTGTGCCGTTGCCGTAAAAACCGGAACTGCGGCGGCTTTATGGTGGAGCACGAACCCCTCCGCGGGACTGCCTGGCTCGCTGCGCTTTCTCGACAACCGAGAGGAACTCGGTGAACGACGGCCAGTCGTACAGGCGGGTATCGAGGTTCTCGGCCATTTCTCGCACGCGAACGAGCAAAGCCGGGCGTGCTCCCTCCGCCGCGTAAGGCGAATACCGCAACAACTCGGCCACTTCGGCGACCACGGCGGCCGCCTGGACCGACAACGGAGCGTCGATCAACCGCGACGCGAACTGCTGCCGGTTAATTTTCCGTACCGCCCGTTGGTAAACGGTGCCGTGGCGCCAGCTCAATTCGGCGGTGGCCACTTCGCCCTCGCCGCTGCGAGACGGCCGTAAACGCACTTCGTAAAGGACCGTGGTCGATTGGCCCGAGTAGAAGTCGGTCTTCAGGGCGGCCGTTTTCAGATTGGGTTCATAGCCCAACAGACGGTAGGCCAGGACCGTCTTGGGATTGAAGGTCATCTGCAGTTGCACGTCGGCGGCCACCTGCTGCGATTTGTCCGTGACCATCTCACGCAACGCCCAATCGATTTGATCGGTGCTGGCTGCCCGGCGGGCACGTCCGCCACCGGCCTGAGCAAGACTCACCAGTTGCCGTTCGGGGACCGTTCGATCGGTGTCTGCCGACAAGTCGATGACGTGCAAAAGGATGCCTTCGCCGGCGGCTTGCGACAACTGGTCTTCAATCCGCGTCGACGTTCCCAAGTCGAGGTCTGCCAAACCGTCGGTGACTAATATCACACAGCTATTGGGGTGTTGCTGCTTGGCCGTTTCTTGAGCCACCGCGTAAGCGAACCGGAGACCTTCTCCGATGTTCGTCGACGAGCGTGGCTTGAGTCGATCGATAGCCGTGCGGATGTGTTTGGCCTCGTCGATCCCAACATCTTCCAGCAGCACCTCAGCGTACCCGCTGAAGGCCACCAGGGAACAACGGTCTTGGGGTCCCAGTCGATCGACCAGCCGGTTCAAGGCATTGCGGACCATTGCCAGTCGGCCCCCCATTCGCATGCTGGACGAGACATCGACGGCCAGCGTCACGCTAACTCCCGACCGGGCCAAGTCGGCCACGTCGGGCGCCTGCACACCCACCTGCAACAACAACATGCCGGGCTTCGACGGCGATGGAGCTCCGGCCAGATGCAAGCCCATGTCCCCCGGCTGCGGTTTGCGATAGTGATAATCAATGGCCGCCAAAAACTCCTCGGTATGAAGTAGCTCGCGCGGTGGCAGTTCTCCGTCCTCCAGATAGCGCCGCAGCAGTTCGTAACTATCCGGCGTAACCCCCAGTGGCACGTAGTGACTGCAAAGTTCGGGGTGGGCGACCGGCGCCATGAACGGATACACCCCGTATTTCGGCTGAATCGCCCAGTCGTAGCCGGGAACCAACGGAAAACGAATGCCTTGGGCCTTGGGGTGGGCAACCTTCTTCAACTCAGGCTGCTCGTCGTAAACCGGATCCTTGCCGAACACCGGTCCCCAGCGAAACAGGTTGGCGTCCAACATGGGATCGGCGCCCGCGGCGATGTTCGTCGGATCGAACAGTGCCTTCCATTCCGACACCGGCACACTCCGCGGCTCGCGAAACTGCGTGAGCGAAATCCGCGGCAGCAGGTCGGGAAATTCGCCCTCGCGCGGCGTACGCTGCGCCACGGGAAAACCCACCGGGGCGATCTTTACCGGCCCGCTCTCGACGGTAGTGACCATCTCACCGGTCCAACTGACTAGCGCCGGCCCGCTCGGTTGTTGCTCGGAAAACGTCGACCAAACCAGACCACTCATCGCCCCAATATACGAAAGCCCAATGCCAATGACCAACGACACGGCCACCGCCCATTGCGCCATGCGGGGGACAAGGACTTGAGCCACCATCTGACGTTTCACCCGAGCAGCCATCGTCCGTGGCACGGACACCTCGCGCACGGCTTCGTCCAACGCTTCATCGTCGGCCCAAACGGCCCAACGCACTCGATCGACCAGGCCCTCCGGCAAGGGCACCGCGCGCAGCGCGGCGTCGAGCCCTTCGTCGTCGGCCAAGGCGACCTTGCGCAATCGGGCGGTAAGACCGTCCGGCACGGGAACGGCTCGAAGACGAGCGTCCACTTCGCGTTCGCGTTGTCGATCAGACGAACTCATGGGATTTGAAAGTAAGGGGTTTGGCGTTGGGAGTTAGGAGGAAGTTGTCAGTGATCAGTTTTCAGTCAATCCAAGGCGTGGCCGCTTCAGCGACCGCGAAATCCGCGTCGCGTCATCAACACAGCATCGCTTCAAAACAGCGTCCATTCACATTCATTTCGGAACCATCAAAAACTCTCGCAACCGCTTTCGGGCACGGCTCACGCGGGAAAGCACGGTTCCCAGCGGGACTTCCAACAAATCGGCGGCCTCCTGGTGCGTCAGTTCTCCGACAACCACCAACAGGAGTGTCTCGCGAAGTTCGTCGGGCAGGCGCCCGAGGGCCTGCTGCATTTCGTCGGTCAGATCGTCGCGAAGCGGATCGTCGGGCGTGTAGCCCACCTCCAGGTTGGATTCTCCGGCCAATACGGTCGGTGGCTTAGGGCGGCGCCAGTGGTCGGCCACGCGGCGCCGAAGGATCGACGCCAGCCATGCTCGTTCGCCCAAGCCCGTCCGAAACAGCTTGCGGCTCTTCCAGGCGGAACGAAAGGCCTCTTGGACAATATCCTCGGCTTCATGGCGATCGCCCACCATACGGAACGCCATACGGTAGAGGGTCGGACCATGATCGGCCACCATGCGGTTAAATTCAGCCAGCGAGAGCGCCAAGGCTCATGCTCCTTTCCGCCCGAGCGTGGCACGGCTCCCTCGCCGTCCGATGAGTAACCGGACAACCGTCCCACCTAATTTTCGGGTTCCACCGCAAAGAGTATTCCCGGAGCGACGAAACCTGTTGTTCCCCTGCCATTCTAAACACCCCGGCTTCCGTTGTGTCCCCCCCCAGGCCAATGGCCTCCTGACCAGCAAAACCCCACTAATTGGTGTCCTCGTGGCGGTTTGGCAATAGATCGCCGCGACCCGGTCGAACTCTAAGACAGACAAAGTCGAACTCTGACGTAGACAAACACGAATAGAGATTAACGGCATCCTGGCCAGATTGCCACGAACGGCTTGAAGACAGTCCCGTCGGGGGGTAGAATTCCCAGGACTGCCTCTCATCTCGTTGGCCACTCCCGGTCGACCCTGTCACGCGTCGACCCTAGCACGCGTATCGAGGAACAACGGACGTGTTGGACCTACGGAACACCCCGAAACCCCGCAATTATTTGGGCCGCCGCGAGCAGCGTCGTCTTTTGCTGCTGGTGATGACGTTAGGCTTGGTGGTTATCCTGATGTCGGAAGCCCGCAAGCCCCATAACTGGGCCTGGCTGACGGAGTTGGGTGCGGAAGACCACTTTGCGAAGACCAAGGACGACGCGGCGGCCGACCAGCCCCCAGGGCCGGTCGATACCCGCTTTCGCCCATCGCGTCGCGACGACGGGCCGACCGACGCTTTCGTCGCCGTGACCGCAAAACCTCCGAGCAACGAAAACACCCAAGCATCCACCCTCGAATACCTCCCTGGGCTGAACGTCGAGGCGTTGGACAAAGTCCAAGATGATTCGACATTCCGCGGCGTCGAACGCGAGGCGTGGTTCAATATGTTCGACTTGCTGAAAAAGACCGATCCGGCCACGGTGCAGAAGTATTGTATCGGTTCGGTGAGCTACGCCCAACTCTACAAACAATCGGCCGACTATCGGGGCGACTTGATCGAGTTGGCGGGCACGATTCGCCGGGCAGTAAAAATCCCCCCCCCCAAGAACGACGTCGGCATTGCGGAATACTACCAGATGGTACTCCAGCCGAGCGATGACCGGCGTTCGATGATCATGGTCTACTGCCTGGAAATACCCCAAGGATTTCCGACGGGCATGGACGTGGCGGCCGAGGTAAAACTGACCGGCTTCTTTTTCAAACGTTGGGTTTACCGCGCGCAGGACGGACTGCGGACAACTCCCGTGGTTTTGACGAAAACGGTTCAATGGCAAAAGGCGCCGCCGGCGCCGGCCGAGCAAGCACCAACGGATCCAACCTCGCTGGCGATTCTTATTGGCGGTGCCCTGTTGTTGAGCGTGCTGGTAGCCGTGTTCATTTATCAACAAACCCGGCCCGCAATCGAAGAAACCCCCGAAGAACTCCCCAATGCCGACGCGTTGGCCGAGGTAGTCGAAGATCTTAAACAGTCGGCTTCCGACGACTATTGATTCCGAGGTTAATTGTGGAACATTTCGTTACGTTTTGTCCCCGCGGACCGGGCTCCCGTTGGTCGCCCTCGTTCCGCAAGCAATGCAAGCCCCAATAGTTGTACAGTATGACTTTCCTGAGTCCCAAACTGGGACCGAACAGGGACAACGGTGCTTACACGGGGTACATACCCCTGGAACACAAGGATTGGTTTTTCATGGCCAGACATCACACACGTGTTCTCCTTCCTTCGATGGCAAACCTGCGATGGGCCTTCGTACTATTGCTCGTGGTTGGTTGGATCACGGTCGGCGACCGGTGCCCGGCCGAGCAGCAGCCTTCAGCGAAACCGGATGTCGAAAGCGCGACCGAAACGGCCGAAATGCCTGAAAAATCAGACACGTCCGTCGCACCTGATGCGGCGGATGCAACGGCAACGGACGACGCGAAATCAACCGTTGAGCCCGCGGAAGCTACCGCTGCGGCCGACGAAGCTACCGAATCGGAACCGGCCGATGGTCCGATCACTGGCCCCCGCGACTTGCTCGACCGTTTTGGCATCGACGATAGTTTCTTCGCCAAGCTTGTCGACGGCGAACCGATCGACGGCAACGAGGACGAAACCTTGATGCGGATTATGTATCGACTGCGCGACTTCCGCGAAGTCGACCTGGAGCAGTGGGCCCGTCCCAATCCCAATCTCGCGGAGCTCGTGAAAGATCGCGACGCGAACCAGGGCCAAGTGTATCACTTGGTCGGTCGGGTGACCGGAATCGAGAAGCTCGAACCCATCGCCGAGGTGGTCGAACGATTCGAGCTGAAGCATTATTTCCGTTGCGTGATGCAACTGGAACCTAGTGGCCAACCGGCCATTGTCTTCGCACGCCGCGTCCCCGAAGCCTGGCAAAACGGACAACCGTTGGATGCCAGGGCGGGAGCGTTCGGCGTGTTTCTCAAATTTGCCAGCAACGACCCAGAGCATCCCACACCCGTGTTCGTGGCTCGCCGAATAGCCTGGTACCCGTCAACACTACTGGGGACATTGGGAATGGATGTAGGGCTTTTCGACAGTGTCGAAAACCGCACGCGACTATCGGGCCAAGACCGCGAGGCATTCTACCAAATGCTTGCGGCCGTAGGTCGGGCAAAGCCGGGCCAACTGATTCATGCCGCCGACGAACGTCTTAAAGAAGACCTTCCTGAAATGATTCGCACCGACAAAGACGGCCAACGCTATTTCTCCGTGGTCCCGCTTTTCAACGAACCGGCGGAAATGCGAGGGCAACTCGTCGAACTGATGGGCACTGCGCGACGCGTTGTCAAAGTGCGAGTGTCCGATGAAGACATCATCGCCCGATTCGGTATCGACCACTACTACAATCTGTTTATCTACACCGACGACTCCCAAGACAACCCGTTGGTGTTCTGCGTGCGTGATCTCCCGCAAGGCATGCCCATCGGCGACGACCCGCAGTATGCTGAAACAGTCCGCGTGGCCGGGTTCTTCTTCAAGAGTTGGGCCTATGGCGTCGACCAGGGCTACGACGCACCCGAGGGAACGGTCCACAAACGCCAGCTTGCTCCGCTGCTCATCGGGCGGGAACCTGTCTGGTACCGCCGCGAACCGCCAGCACGCAATACATTGGCCGGAGCCATCGCCGGAGGACTGTTCGTCGTGATGCTGCTGGGGATCTGGGTCGCTGTGTGGCGCTACAACCGTAGCGACCAGAAATTCCAACAGGAGACACTCTCGCGAGCGCTGTCGGGCGAATCCGATGTCTCCCTCAATGAGCTGGGACTCAACGCCGAAACGGAACCCGACTTCAGCGGTCTGGCCCAAATGGACAACAGCGACGACGGCACCGAAGTCAAGGACGGCAGTGCGTGACCTTGTTCTGCGAAACGTCTCGTTTCACGCGGCCGCGTTTCGGACGGCAAACGTGAAACCGTCAATCTTCTGGTGCTCGGTCAAACTTCGATTGCCGGAACACCCGCGTAGTGCGTCACGAGGCAATTAGGCTACTCGGACGACGGCGTTGAAGAAACCGGCGGCGCGGACGGAAGTGTCGCGTGCGGCGTCCTTCCTTCTTGCTGGAGCAATCTTCGGGCGGCAAGTAACGATCGAAGAATCGCACTACCCGGCGCTGATACGCCTCGCCGCCAACAACTACGTTGGCGTTGTGTTTGGCCTTGGGAACCAACCAAAGGCGCGTCGACAGGGGCATCAACTGATACACGGCCCGCACCAGCTCGAAAGGCACGTAGGCGTCGCGCATCCCGTGGATCAGCAATACCGGCTGACGGAGCCGGCGCACGGCCTGCTCGGGACGAGCCAATAGCCGTTTTTGCCGCCACTGGATTGCCAACCGTACCCACTTGACGAAGATGGGCAGGCAAACCGTTGCCAACTTCGACGTCTCGGGAATGCGGGGCACATAAATGTTCATGAAACGCCGGACCATGTAGTCCTGAACGCGTTCTGTTGGAACGAAACTGTCAGCCACCACCGCCATCACCCGACGGTCGTCCGCCGCCGCACACAAAGCCGAAGTCGCCCCTCGGCTAAGACCGAATAGTCCCAATTGTCCTTCGGCTCCTCGATGGGTGCAGCAGTAGTCAATCGCGGCACGCAGGTCGAACAGCTCGCAGGAGGTTGCCCAGGGCAATGGCTCGTAGCTGGAAAGCCGATCGCTGTTGCCATGATTGCGGAAGTCGAATGTGAGGACGTCAAAACCCCAGCGGCGGAGTTCCCGCACATAGGGTATTGCACTCCAACGGCTACCTCGCAACTCGTGGCAGAAGATGATGACGCCTTTTCGCTTGCTGCGAGGCGTCGGAAAATAGGTCGCCCCGAGGCGGAGCTTATCCTCGGTGACCAAGGTAACCTCTTCTGGCTGCGGTTCCGACTCGGCAGCGAACTCCTCGATACCTTCGTGCAATTCGTCGGGCAGCCAGGGCATTTCCGCCAACGCCCCACTGGCCCTGGGAAGATACCGCAACATTATCGATAGGGGATAAGCAACTGCAGAAAAAAGTGCAACAAGTCCTATCCAATAGAACACAAGCATTAGCCTCTCCGGTCTGCAAGTGTCTCTTGCATCCGCTGCAAGCTCGACCGGGAGTCCTGGACCAGTAGTTGAGGCGCCCTAGCGCTTCTGCTCCGAGAACAACACGTGGGGAATGCAGCTAAAAGGTGTGGGTAAGGGGGAAGGTTCGGTTTGGCGAGTGATTACAGTTTACTCACAAAACTTCAGGCTGGGAAGCACCTACTGCACGGACAACCCTGCACTGGAGGGGACAACACCAACCCGACCACGCGTCAGACGACAAGTCAGGATTGGATCGCACCGGTTAGGCGGAATGTCTGTTGGAATTTGCCATCACTTGGTGATACGCCAACCTCAGCATTGCCCTCTGACTGCAACAGATGCCCCACCTTTGAGGCCCCCTTGACGTCCTGGTGCAATCCCTCATACTCGGCTGCAGACTGGCCTGATGGAGTTGGTCACGGCGCGCGTTGGGTACGCGTATATTGCAGGGTAAGACTCGAAAAAGTTGAGGGAACCGACCATGAAACGCGCAAAGATCACCGTTGTCGGAGCCGGTAACGTCGGCGCGACCACCGCCCATTGGTGTGCGGCCGCCGAGTTGGGTGATATTGTGTTGCTCGATATCCCTCAGACCGAAGACATGCCCAAGGGCAAGGCCTTGGACCTGATGCAAGCATCGCCAATCATGGGATTCGATGCCAACATCACAGGCACAACCACCTACGACGACACGGCCGGTAGCGATGTGGTGGTTATCACGGCGGGCATCCCGCGCAAGCCCGGCATGAGCCGAGACGACCTGCTGACCACCAATGCCCAAATCGTCGGCTCGGTCGCCGAACGAATCAAACAGACCAGCCCCGATGCCTTCATCATCGTGGTGAGCAATCCGCTGGACGCGATGGTGCAACGGGCGTTGCAGGTAACGGGCTTTGCGCCGTGCCGAGTGATGGGCCAGGCCGGTGTGCTCGATACGGCCCGTTTCCGCACCTTCCTGGCGATGGAATTGGGAGTGAGCGTCGAAGACATTTCCGCCATGCTGCTCGGTGGCCACGGTGACACCATGGTGCCGCTACCCAGTTGCACGTCGGTTGGAGGCATCCCCGTCACCCAACTCATCGCGCCAGAGCGTTTGGAGGAGATCATCCAGCGAACGCGAGCCGGCGGTGCCGAGATCGTGTCGTTGCTGAAGACCGGCAGTGCGTATTATGCCCCGGCGGCCGCTTCGGCGCAAATGGTCGAAGCGATCGTCCGCGACAAGAAACGCCTGATTCCTTGTGCCGCCTATTGCGACAAGGAGTATGGCGTCGGGGGGTATTACGTTGGCGTTCCCGTGATTCTCGGCGCCGGCGGCGTAGAGCGGATCATCGAGCTGGAGCTTACCGATGGTGAACGGGCCGCGTTCCAACAGAGTGTCGAAGCGGTCAAAACGCTGGTCGCCTCCATGGAACGTTTGGTAAGCGGAACATGACCTGCGGTTGACATTGCGCGGGACGATTCGTTACAGTCTGTTTATCTGTCTGCGAGGGCTTTGCTAGCATTCCCAGTCTGGCCCCACAACCGCATTCATTCCCGTCATTCTTCGTCATCCCATTCTGGAGTTGGCCGCCGTTATGGATCGCCCTCAGTCTCCCGTCAAAGCGAGTCATCCGTCCTCGGCAAAATCCTCTCCGGCTATCGACTTACGAGCAGCAATCTTTTCTCCGGCCACACCGGACTCGACCCACGCGCTGTTTGCCCCGCTACACTACGAGTCGGGCTACGCCTACCCCTTGATCGTATGGCTACATGGCGCCCGAAATGACGAACGCCAACTCATGCGGATCATGCCCATGATCAGCATGCGAAACTACGTGGCAGTAGCCCCCCGGGGTGTGTTTCTCGAAGAGGGAGAAAAACCGAGCTACGGTTGGTCGCAAAGCGAAAAGAACATTGAGGAAGCGGAACAACGAATTTTCGACAGCATCGACACGGCCATTGCAAAATTGCATGTCGCGCCGCGGCGTATTTTTTTGGCCGGATTCGACGATGGCGGCACAATGGCCTTTCGCGTGGCGATGAATCACCCCCATCGTTTTGCGGGCGTGCTGTCGCTGTGTGGATCGTTTCCCGAGGGACGGCGGGTATTGGGAAATTTAGGAGATGTTCGTCGCGTTCCTATTCTGCTTGCCGTGGGACGCGACAGCGAGCCGTATCCCTCGGATAAAGTGTGTGAGAATCTGAAGCTTCTACACACGGCAGGTCTCTCGGTGACGTTACGCCAGTACCCCTGCGGCCACGAATTGTCGCCGCAGATGCTTGGCGACGTGGACCGTTGGATCATCGAGCAAATCACCGCAACCGATACCACCCCTTCGCAGCGCGAACAAGTCTGGCTCGACGAAGACTAACGCTCTCTGCGTATCTCTCCCATACTGCCGCCCCACAGATCCCAGCAGGGCCACCAAGTGGTCTAGCTGAAAACTGGAAATCGGGGGCTATCGCTCTGTCAAACCTATGCACGGGTGCCACTGGCTACTTGCCAGCCAGCGCCGAACACGGGGGCAAACAGGCTGCCCGTGACACCCGACGCCTCAGGTTTGAGGAAACACGGAACACCTCTCTTTCCCCTCTTCACTCATAGCCAGTGGGCAACGTGGATTGCCAGGTGAACGCCCTGGAAATCTGCGGCGCCCGGGCAAGCCGGGCGCCCTCCATGCGGCGATCGGCGGGCTCGGGTTTCGTCCTTGGCAAGGCCTGCCGACACTACCCCGCATCCCTCCAACTGGCCCTTCATTGCGTACCCCCACGCGAAACGAGCATTGACATCGGCCTGCCGTTTCGAGTACAAGCTGCCCCGCCTTTTTCTCGGAAAAATTGCGATGACCGCGGAAACATTGGACTCCACCGAATCGGCTGCCGTGCCGTCAGGCTTCATTCAGAAGATGAAGTCGTTGCCGCAGATGCTGCGCGCCGTCGTTCGATGGGCAACGGCCAATCGCTTGCGAACGGCGATCGTTGGCGTGGCATGTTTGATTTCCGTATTCGGCATGATTCTCGGCGGCGTGTTCATCGCAGCCAAACAGACCGCACCGAAGCTGGTTACGGTAGATATGGCTCTACAGGCACTCGACAACGGTTCGTTTGTAACCGCCCGGGAACTGGCTCAGCGTCTGAAGGCCCAAACCAACTTGACGGTCGAGGAAGCCGGTGCCCCGGCGTTCGTCATGGGCGCGGCCACGGCCTACGAAACCGACGAAACTTGGAGCAAGGAAAAAGCAAGTCTTTATCGACTGGCTGCTCGGTACCTTGAGGAAGCCCGCGACCAAGGTTTTCCGCCGGGCCGCAAAGCCGAGGGGCTCTTTCTCCTCGGTCGTTGTCTTTATCTTAGCAGCCAGTATCCGGCCAGCCGGCCGGTACTGCGCGATGCGTTGGCCGTCGACCAGGAGAAGGCCCCAGAGATTCATCGGTTGCTGGCCGGCGCGTTTTTACAGGACGCCAATCCCCGACTAGAGGAAGCGCTTGAGGAAAACGCACTCTACGTGAACGATCGTGGGTTACCAGCTCCGTTGCGTTACGAAGGTTTACTCGAACGGGCGCAGATCCTATTGCGGATGAATCGGATTCCCGAATGTCTCGCCACCTTGGCCAAGGTTCCCGATAGTTCTCAGAACCGGGCCGATGCGATCGTCGTTCGTGGCCAGGTGTTGATGCACGAAGCCCACCTGCTTGCCGACGATGCCGATGCCACCCCCGAAGATCGCATTGCGGCGCGCCAGAAGTATCAGAAAGCCATCGAGGTTTTTCGCGCAGCGCAGGGACACGACACGCTTAGCACCCAGGCTACGCGCAAGGCCATGTATCTGATTGGCGTGTGCTACCAGCAGTTGGGCGATTACCGTGCAGCCTTGGCTCAGTTTGCTCGCACAGTGAAACTCCATGCCGACACGCCAGAAGGTATTGCCGCCAGTTTCCAGGAGGCCGAGCTCTCACAGAAAGTGGGACGCGACACGGCCGCCTTGGCATCGTACCGCAATGCGTTGCGCACGATCGACGATCCGAAAAACTTCAGCAACCCCTGGCTTACGCTCGACGATTTGCGGACCCGGATGCTTACTACCTATCAGCACTACCTCAACGGCGGCAACTATGCCGTGTGCCTGCAGTTGAGCAAGTTGCTCTACCCACTGTTCCCGAAAGTCCGTGCGTTGCAGCTCACGGCACAATCGCATCGAGCGTGGGGAGAGGCGCTGCTGGAGAGGGCGTCGCATTTACCGCGTGAGGAAGCTCAACCGCTCGAAGAAGACGGCCGAACCCAAATGCGAATGGCGGGACGCGTCTATCTGCGACTGGCCGATCTGCAAGCAGCCACTCGCGACTATCCTGAGCGGCTCTGGGATGCGGCCAGTGCGATGATGGCAGGCCGCGACTACTACGGCGCCGCCAAGACCTTGCGGCGGTACCTAAAAGACACCACGCGCAAACGTCATCCCCAAGCGCTTACCGACTACGGCGAGGCCTTGATGGCGTTGAACAAGGTGAACATGGCCTTGGAGGCATTCCGCGAGTGCATTGAGTTTCACCCTCGCGATGCGGCGGCATTTCGGGCACGCCTCTTTGCCAGTAAGGCCTATCTGGAAAAAGGGGATTACGAAAAGGTCGAAGGCCTGTTGCGCGACAACCTCAATGGCGAATACCTCACGCCAGCCAGTAAAGAATGGCGCGACTCCCTTTTCGCTTTGGGAGAACTACTGCACACCAAAGGGAATTACCTGGAAGCAATTCGCCGGCTCGAAGAGGCCGTAGCGCGGTATCCCGAAGATCCCCTGAACCTCGGGGCAAAGTACCTGATCGCCGATTCTTTCTACCAGATCGCCAAAGACGTGCAGGAGAAACTCCGTGCCGATTTGGCCGGCGCTACCCGGGTTGCGCACACCAAACGAATCCACGAGATGTACACCAAGGCCCTGGATCAGTATCACCTACTTCGCGACTCGTTGAGCCGGAAACAAGAAACGGCCGAACTTACCTCGCTGGAAAAGTCCGTTCTTCGGAACTGCTACTTTGCAATCGGCGACATCGAGTTTGCGATGGGAAAATACGAAGCATCCATCAAGTCGTACTCGACGGCCACCAACCGCTATCAAAATAATCCCGAAGTGCTGGAAGCCTATGTGCGAATCGCCAATGCCTACCGTCGCTTGGGTGATCCGGCAAAGGCTAAAGGCACACTGGAACAAGCACGTATTGTGCTAGACCGCATGAAACCCGACACCAAATTCACGGAAACCACGAATTACACACGTAAACAATGGTCTGAACGTCTCGATGCACTCGCCGCACTTTAGGGATCGACAGATTACCCTGGTCGCCACACTCAGCACGGAAACGGAAAACGCCCAACGGCCACTTTCCTCAACAACGGTCCGCTACCATGCCATCTCTTGACACCAACATTCTGGCAGAACTCGTTCAGCGTCGTTTGACGTGCCTGGAACAACTGCGAGACATGGGTTACCGGCAACTGGAACTTATCGAAGGTACCAGGATGACGGCCTTGCTCGACCTGCTGGCCATCAAACAGCGAGCGCTTCTCGAATTGGGCAACTTGGATCGTAAACTCGATCCGTTCCGCGGCCAGAAGCCAGAGCATCGCCATTGGCCAACGGAAGAAGCACGCCTGGCGTGTGGCGCACAGATCGAGCAGTGCGATCGTTTGCTTCGTGAGATTGTCGCCCAGGAGAAACAGTGCGAGACCCTAATGCATTTGCGCCGCGACCAGGCTGCCTCTGACCTGCAGGGAGTTCATCATGCCGGCATGACCCGGGGAGCCTATGTCAGTGCGCCCGTTCAACAGGTTCATCAACTCGATCTTTCCTCGGAACGCTATTGACGCCGACATCGCCCTGAAGTGAAAGGCGACCAACGGACGTCTGGATACCACAAGTTTTCGGATCTCAGAAGAAACTCTTTTCGACGCTGCCATCTAATCAAACACGCTGTCGCTGTTCTTTTCTACGCTTGATACCATCAGGACCTGTGTCATGACTGAAACGCCCGATCGCGATACCACGGCACTCCCGCAAAACAACGCCGACCTGGAAACCGTGCTCGCCGCCTGGCATGAAGCCACGTTGCGACTGGAACACACGCACGAAGCCCTGCGTGCGGAGGTCCGGCGTCTGACCGACGAACTGGAGGTCAAGAACCGCGAGTTGGCTCGAAAGAATCGTTTGGCCGACCTCGGCCAAATGGCTTCGCATATCGCCCACGAGGTCCGTAACAGTCTGGTACCCATCACCTTGTATCTGAGCCTCTTGCGACGCCGGATTTCCGACGACTCGGGAAGCCTCGAAGTGCTCGACAAGATCGCCGGCGGGTTCACCGAGTTGGACGCCACGGTGAACGACCTGTTGCATTTCACGTCGGACCGCGATCCCAAGACGCACTCGTTCTCGTTGCGCAAGTTGGTAGAAGACGTTCAGGCCTCGCTGATGCCGCAGCTTTCGGCACAGGGAGTGAGCACCGAAATCGACATGGTCGACGGACTGCAAATTCACGCGGACGAAGACATGCTCCGCCGTGCCGTGCTGAATCTTACGCTCAACGCCATCGACGCCATGCCCGACGGCGGCTCGCTGGTCGTCACCGGGGTAACCACCGACAACCGCGTAGAGTTGGAAGTGGCCGACAGCGGTCCCGGTCTTTCGGAAGAGGTGAAATGCCGCGTGTTCGAACCCTTTTTCACCACCAAACAAGGCGGCACGGGACTCGGGCTGGCTATCGTCTATCGCATTTCCGAGGTCCACGGCGGCGACGTGCTCGCCGCCAACTGTCCCGACGGTGGTGCCGCATTTACCCTGCGAATTCCCCAACCGGTCGCCGAGGCCCTGGAGATTCCTGCATGAAGAACGTTGCCGACAAACCCAACGCCCCAAGCTCTTCGCGCGGTCGCGTATTGGTGGTCGACGACCATCGCCAGGCCCGAGAGTCGATGGCCGACGTGCTGCGCCAGTCGGGCTACCAGGTAGATTGCCGCTCCAGCGCACACGAAGCACTCAATGTGCTCCAACAGCAAGACTACGATTGCGTGGTCACCGATCTGCAAATGCCCGGCATGTCGGGACTCGAATTCATCATTCAAATCGAGCAGCGTCGCTATAGCTCGCAGGTGGTCATGGTCACGGCCCACGCCACGGTCAGTTCGGCGGTCCAGGCCATGCGGCACGGCGCCTTCGACTACATAGAAAAACCGTTCGACGTGGATCAACTCGAGCGACTCGTGGGCGAAGCGATCCGCCACGGCCAACTCGTCAACCCGTCGCGAGGCGAGACGAACACCAAACCGGAGATTTCCCCGGTGATGGTCGGCTCCAGCGCGGCGATGCATACGTTGCGTCAACGCATTGCCCAGGTGGGGCCCACGCCGGAAACCGTGTTGATTACCGGAGAAAGCGGCACGGGCAAAGAACTGGTCGCCCGGGCCGTGCATGCCGCCAGCGACCGCTGTCAGGCCCCGTTGGTGAGCCTCAATTGCCCTGTGCTTTCGGCCCAACTGATGGAAAGTGAACTGTTCGGACACGAACGAGGCGCGTTCACCGGTGCCGAGGCCTCGCGCACCGGTCGTTTCGAGATGGCCGACGGCGGCTCGATCCTCCTCGACGAGGTCACCGAAATCGATCTGAACTTGCAGGCCAAGCTGTTGAGGGTGTTGCAGGAAAAGTCGTTCGAGCGGGTGGGTTCCAGCCGGACCGTCCATGTCGACGTCCGTGTGCTGGCCACCACGAACCGCGATCTTACCGAAGAGATCGACGCGGGAAACTTCCGCCAGGACTTGTACTATCGGCTGGCCGTGCTGCCGCTTTGGGTGCCGCCGTTGCGCGAACGCCGCGACGATATCCCCGACTTGGTCGAACACTTCTTCCGGCGCAGCGCGACTCGCTTGGGTCGAGATCCGGCTTCGGTTGATGTCTCGGCCATGGATTTGCTGATGCACCACGATTGGCCGGGCAACGTTCGGGAGTTGGAGAACATCGTCACCAGGGCGAGTGTGCTGAACAACGGCCAGACCGTTACGGCCGATGAATTGCGCCGCTGGCTGATCGGCACGGCGGATTCCGACCTGGATGCCGACGCCAGAATACCCGTGGGGTTAAGCCTTCAGGAAATGGAACGTCGACTAATCGAGGCCACCTTGGAACAATTCGGCGGTCATCGGGCGAAGACGGCCGAAGCCCTGGGAATCGGCGTGCGAACCCTTTCCGGAAAACTCCGGCAATACGGCTACGCCCCCCGCGAAAAATCATTCGCCAAGGCAGGGTGAGACGGATCTGGGATTTTGGATTTGGGATTTCAGCAGATCGAGAGGGCGACCAGCAAACACCCGGTTGAACATTCACCTCCCCCAAGCCCAGGGGTTGCAACCCCTGGGTCGAGGAAACAATTCGTTCCGTAATCAACGCGTAACCAACAACACTACGACGACAAATCGAGCGTGTGGAATACTTGGGTAATCGGCAAAAACTGCCGGTCGAGATGGCGCAAAACCTGCCGATCAGCACGAATCCTGAGGAAGCATTCTACAGCCGACAACGACAACAGCGGAAGATTGGCCGGCGGCGTAAGTTGCAGAATTTATCGATAGTTAGGACATATCAAGAGACTCCGTCCCCCGGGATATTCGGAGGTATCGGAGCCCAACTGGCACACCGCTTGCATAGCAAACGGTAGCGTGCGCGTTCCGAAAAGGATGAAACCATGTCGTTGTACGGCAGTTTGTTTCGCTCGACGACGATTCCCGTGCTCCAGCAGACAATCAACTTTTCGGAGGAACGTCACGCGGTGCTGGCGGGAAACATCGCCAACGTGGACACGCCGGGCTACGAATTTCGGGACCTTTCGGTCGAGGACTTTCAACAACGATTGCAGGAGGCGATCCGACAGCGCGACGAACCCGCCCAATCTCGTTCGCCGGGTGATCCCTCGCCACCACCAGCCGAAGACCCCGTCGCCGAGATTGCCGAACACCCCCACACAATCCTCCACCACGACAAGAGTAACGTCTCGCTGGAAAACGAAGTGACCGAAATGGTCAAAAACCAGATGCAACACAACTTGGCGCTGACAATCATGACCAGCCAGTTTCGACTGCTTCAAACGGCCATTTCCGAGAAGGTTTAACCACGATGAAGTGTTCCCGGATTCATGGTCGCTGAAGCGACTGAGCCTCGTAGCGATCGAGCCTCGCGATGAATTGACATCCAACCGCCAACTCCATACTCCCTGCTCCATACTCCCAACTCCTACCCCAGGACCTCGCCATGTTTACGGCCATGGATATCTCGACCAGCGGATTGGTCGCCCAACGGCAGCGAATGCTCGTGCGTTCGAGCAACCTGGCGAATATTTCGACCACGCACAACGAGGCGGGCGAACGGGCACCCTATCAGCGTCGCTTCGTGATCTTCCAGACCGACGACTCCATCGGTGCCAACGGCGCGGCGGGCGTCACGGTCAGCTCGGTCCAGGAGGCCGACGATGCCCCTCGGCTGCGTTACGAGCCGAACAACCCCGACGCCAACGAGCAAGGCTACGTGGCCTATCCCAATATCAGCATGTTGACTGAATTCACCGATGCCACGGAGGCCGCTCGTTCGTATGAGGCCAATCTGGGTGCCATCGAAATCACCAAAGACATGGAACAACAGACGCTGAGGATTCTCGCCTGATGAACCCGATTCAAGGCATCCAAGCACCGATTCCGCTGCCCGGTCAAGCGACTGCTGCCCAGTCGAGTGGTGTTACCGAAGGTACGAAAACGTTTAAAGACTACCTGGTCGACTCGATCAAGGAAGTTAATACGATGCAACAGGACGCCGACCAAGCGGTCGAACAGTTGGTTACCGGCTCGGGCGACGTCAACCCGGCCGAAGTCCTCACGGCCGTGCAGAAGGCCGATATCGCCTTCCGCATGATGATGCAGGTTCGCAATAAGATGGTTCAAGCCTACCAGGAAGTACAAAACTTGCGGGTGTAATCGATGTCGTTCGTTAGTCGCTGAAATTCCGCTCAAAAAACATACTTCAACAGGTCTGCAATACGGATGGATTTTCTTAACAAAGCCTTCGCTCAACTCACCGATCTGTTCCGCTCGATGACGCCGGCAACCCGGGTGACCACCGGGCTGTTGCTGGTGGCCGTGGTGGTGAGCTTGGGTTATTTGTTCACCCACGAAACGTCGGGGCCACAGGTCGATTTGATGAACGGCGTGCCGGTACCCCCGGCACATATTCCCGTGATGGAAGCGGCCTTCTCCAAGGCGGGGCTCAACAGTTATGAAGTCCGTGGCACGCAGATTTACGTTCCCCGTGGGCTGAAAGAAGCCTACATGGGTGCGCTGGCCGATGCCAAGGCCATGCCGCCGAACATCAACACCGTGCTGGAAAAGTCGATCGAAGACACCAGCCCCTTCACTAGCCAGAAGGAACGCGACGCCCTGCTGAAAATTGCCAAGCAGAAGATGCTGGCAATGATTATCGGCCAAATGCAGAACATCGATAGCGCCTACGTTCTCTACGATACCGAGAAACGCGGCGGCCTGCGGCGTGAAGAAATCACCAAGGCCTCGGTCAGCGTGAAACCGCTCGGTGCGGGCCAACTCGACGACCAACAGGTTTCGGCGATCCGCCACTTGGTCGCCGGGGCCGTGGCCTCGTTGAAGCCGGAAAACGTCACCGTGGCCGACCTCAACGGCGGCGTTCACCACGGTTCACCCGAGAGCGGCGGTAGCGCCTCTGACAATCCCTACGTATCGCTGAAGCGGATCCACGAGCAGGACTGGCGGACGAAGATCCTCAACGCCCTCTCCTACGTGCCCGGCGTCACGGTAACCGCCGACGTACTCCTCGATCCCCAACGCAAACAACGTAGCACCAGCGTGAAATACGCTCCCAAGCCGGTGGCCGTCTCGGAAAAAGACGAAAGCCGAGAGTCGTCGAGCGAAGGTGGTGGCCCCGGCGGAGAACCTGGCTACTTGGCCAACGCGGCCAATCGGCCGGCCTCGGTCGCCCCAAGCCGTTCGCGCGCGTCGCACAACGAAGAGTCGCAATCGAAACGTGAAGTGGTCTCCCTGCCCGATACCGAACAGACCGAGCGGGAGCGGATCGGCTTGACACCCACCAAGGTGTCGGTCTCGATCGGTATTCCGGCAAGCTACTTCGCCAAGGTCTGGCACGAGCAGAACCCGACCAAAGAGGGCGAAGAACCCAAGGAACCGCAGAAAAACGACCTTGCACAGGTCGAGCAGGAGGTTGTCGGCAGCATTCGCAGCTACGTGGCCAATCTGCTGCCGGTGGCCGAAGGCGTGGCCGATCGCACGGAACTGGTCGACGTGAAGACCTTTCAGGATCTCACACCCGAGCCGCTTCCCACCCCAAATCTTACCGATCGGGCGGTTACCTGGTTGGGACAATACTGGATGAGCGTGGGGATGGTCGGCTTGGCCCTGCTCAGCCTGTTGATCTTGCGATCGATGATCCGAGCCGTTCCTTCGATCGTGGCTTCGCCTACCGGATCGAAGCTCATCGGTGAAGATGAAAACGACGAGTTGTCGCCCGAAGAAACGGCCGCCCGACGCCTCTCGCGATTTACGGGGAGTGGGCCGTCGCTGCGAGATGAACTTTCTGAACTGGTTCAGGAAGACACCGATACGGCAGCTAACATCCTGAAAACATGGATTGGCAACGTAGGTTGAAAAAACACCAGACTATGAGCACTTCTTCAAATAACATGCCCGATGGCGTTCGCAAAGCGGCTATTCTCGTAGCCAGCCTCGACACGGCCACGGCCGACAAGATGCTCGACCAGTTTCCACCCGAGCAGGCCGCACAAATTCGTCTGGCCATGGTCGACTTGGGTGATATCGACCCCCAGGAACAGCGCCGGGTAATCGATGAGTTCTTCCGCATCGGCCCCCTCGTTCCACAACAGCAACCGGCCGGTGTGGAACTCGACGACCAATTGGCACGCAAGTTGGGCAAGCCGACCCTCCAGACGCCAGCAGCCGATGCCCTTCGGCCGGTAGCTCAGCCGTTCGGATTCCTTCACGAAACCGAGAGCGACGAACTTGCCCGGGTGCTGTCGGACGAACGGCCGCAGACGATTGCCCTGGTATTGTCACACTTGCCGCCGCAACGAGCGGCCGAGATATTGGCGCGATTCGACGCCGAATTGCAGCCCGACGTCGTCCGCCGGCTGGCCCATCTGGAAGAAACCGATCACGAAATTCTCCGCGATGTGGAACGCGTGCTGCAATCGCGGCTGACACAACGGTTGACAATAGAACGCCGGCGCGTGGTGGGAGCGGATGCGATTCAAGACATCCTACAAGCATCGACGCACCAAGCACGATTGGGGGTGCTCGACAACCTGGCTGCCCGCGACCGCGACCTGGCCGAACGACTGAGCCCTCCGCCGGTTGAGTTCGACGACTTGCTGGGCGCGGACGAAGCCACGTTGATTACGGTTTTTCAGGCGGTCGAACCATCGCTGGCAATGACGGCCCTGGTAGGAGCTCCGCCCTCGATAGTCGATCGGCTATTACGCCAGTTACCGGCAGCGGAAGCCGAGCTGGTTCGCCGCAAGCTGGACCATCCCGGCCCGTTGCGTTTGAGCGACATCGAGGAGGCCCGCCGGGTTGTAGCCCAAATTGCCCGACGTCTGATTATCGAAGGCCGCATCAAACTTCCCGAACGGCAACGCACGCTCCTGGCAGCCTAACAACTGTTTCCAACGAACAACCACCCGCTTCTGATACCTGAAGACAGCTTCTATGTCGACCATCATTCGCGCATCGAACCACAACCACACCTCGCAGACGGTGGCCTTTAACTTCGACGACATGGCCGCCCGCGCGCAGGGATACCTCGACAAGGTGCGTGCCGAGGCCAAACAGATCGTCCAGAAAGCGGCTCAAGAAGCACAAACGATTCGGCAGAACGCCGAAAAGGAAGGGAAAGCCGCCGGACAGCAAGCTGTCGAACAGATGGTGGCCAAGCAGTTAACGAACGTGTTGCCCGCGCTTCGCAACGCGGTTGGAGAAATCGAACATGCCAAGCAGGGGTGGCTGAAACACTGGGAGGGGAGTGCCGTGCATGTGGCCACGGCCATCGCCCAACGGCTCATCCGCCGCGAACTTCAACAGGATCCGCAAATTCCAGTCGCCCTGGTGCGCGAGGCCCTGCAACTGGCCGCCGGCAACGCGAGGATACGGATTCACCTGAACACGGAAGACCATCGCGCGATTGCACAGCAGGTCGAATCGCTGGTGCAAGAGTTGTCGACCATGACCGAAGCCGAGATCGTTGCCAGCGACAGCGTCAGCCGGGGTGGCTGCCGTGTAGAGACCGAGTTTGGCGTCATCGACCAACAGTTCGAAGCCCAACTCAAGCGGATCGAAGAGGAATTGACCTAGAAAAAATGTTGGACATTGCCGAACAACTTGAAACCATCCAGCCGACCGAATTGGTCGGAAGCGTTTCGCGCATCGTGGGGATGACCGTGGCCGCGGCCGGCTTTCCGGCTCCCGTGGGTGCGGTGGCGGAGATCCAACGCGATTCGGGCGATTCGCTTCTGGCCGAGGTGATCGGGTTCCGCGACGAACTGACGCTGCTCTATCCGTATCGCGAACTGTCGGGCATTCGGCGAGGAAATCGTGTGCGCATGACACGTACCGCTCGCTGGCTTCGCGTGGGCCCCGAATTGCTGGGGCGGGTGATCAACGCCCAGGGCGAAGCCGTGGACAACCGGCCCCAGCCTGCCGTGCGCGATCGTACCCGCTTCACGCGATGCCCACCTCATCCGTGCGACCGGCCGCGAATCGACCAGCCGCTGACGACCGGTGTCCGTGCGATCGACGGCCTGCTCACCTGCGGCCGTGGTCAGCGCATGGGTATTTTTGCCGGGTCGGGGGTAGGAAAAAGCGTGTTGTTAGGAATGATGGCACGCTACACCAATGCCGACATCATCGTGATTTCGCTGATCGGCGAACGCGGTCGCGAAGTCAACGAATTTATCCAACGCGACCTCGGACCCGAAGGCTTGGCCAAGAGCGTCGTGGTGGTCGCCACGAGCGACGAACCGGCGCTGGTTCGTGTCCAGGCAGCCGATACGGCCACTGCGGTTGCCGAGTATTTCCGCGACCAAGGCAAAGATGTGCTGTTGATGATGGACTCGCTCACTCGCTATGCCCACGCCCAACGCGAAATTGGCTTGGCGGCCGGCGAACCACCGACGACACGCGGTTATCCGCCCTCGGTGTTTGCCCTGCTGCCGAAGCTGGTGGAGAGGGCCGGCCGTAGTCCCCATGGCAGCATCACGGCCTTCTACACCGTGTTGGTCGAGGGCGACGACAACAACGAACCCATTGCCGATACGGTGCGTGGACTGATTGACGGCCACACCTGGCTTTCGCGCGATCTGGCCTCGCGTGGCCATTTTCCGGCGATCGATGTGTTGGGAAGCCTCAGCCGGCTAATGCCGGAAATCACCACACCGGAACATCGCCAAGGCGCCTTTGCGTTGCGCGATCTTCTGGCGGCCTACCGCGACAACGAAGACATGATCACCGTGGGTGCCTATCGCAAGGGAAGTAACCGGCGCGTCGATGCGGCGGTCGAAATGCTCGATGAAATCAATGGGTACTTGCGTCAGGCGGTAGAACAGCCATCCACTTTGAATAAAGCCCAGCAGGGTTTAACGCAGTTGCTTGCCCGATACAACACCATGCTGAAACCATCCGCGGGCGCTTCCGCTCCGGCACCATCGCAAACACCGAAGCCACCAACGGCCGCGGCCCAAGCCGCCGCAAGACCCCAGGCTGCTGCCGCGAGAAAACGGCGAGCGTAAACAACTGTTGACCACGTGCGTTCACTATGAAATGAGTCGATCCAAGTAGCTCGACGGCGCAATGTTCGCTACGAAGCGATCGAGCAAAGATCCCAGACCAGCTTGGCTGATACAAGACCGTTATCGTTATGGCAAAATTCAAGTTCCGCTTGGCACCGCTTTTGAAACTCCGCGAATCGGTTCGCGACGAGCGGCGCAGCGAACTTGCCGAAGCCTATCATGCCGACGATCTGCTCCAGCAGCAAATCGACCAGGCTAAGCAGCAGATGCAGTATTTGCAGGAGTCGTATCGCAAGCAGGCCAGCCCAGGAACGGTTGACGTCGACCGACTTGTCGAGTCGCAACGCCACGAATTGTTGCTGAAGACGCAGGAGAAACAGCTACTCCAACAAAAACGGCTTTTGACCGAAGAAATCGAGCGGCGCCGGCTGCTCTTGGTTGAAGCCAATCGTGAAGTGCGTGTTTTGGAGAAACTCCGCGAGAAACAGTCGCTGCGGCACCAGGACGAAGAGAATCGGCAACAGGTCAAACACTTGGATGAAGTGGCCAGCCAGCGGGCCGCCCGGGAGGTTGTCTCATGATTCGACGACTGATCGGCGGACTTGGCGCCCTTATCGTGTACTTCTGCGTAGCCACGGTGCTGGCCCAGACCACATTGGCTGTCTATCTCGCGTCGACATGGGGAATCGATCGCACTCGTCTCGTACAGATGCTGGCCATTGCCCAGGGAGTCGACCTTTTCGCGTTGAAAGAGGAAGCCAAGGACGACGACGATATTTCCGCTCCGGAACAGGTTTCTTTCGAGCAGATCGTGGAACAACGGGCAAAGAACGTACACCACCTTCAACTCCGCGAACAGGCTCTACGAGACGGTTTGGAACAACTGAGTTTTGAACAGCGGAAGCTGATCGAGGAAAAGAAACGCTACAAACAATTGCGTCAGGTATTCGAGGAGCAACTGCTTGCCCAGCAAGAGGGAGCAGTTGCTAACGGACGGGATGAAGTGCGCCGCATACTGGAATCGGCCAAACCCAAGCAGTCGAAGGAACTCCTCGTTCAAATGCTCCAGAACGACGAGACTGACGCGGTCGTGCGGATGTTGGTTGGGATGCCCGACGTCAAACGAGCAAAAATCTTGAGCGAATTCAAAACGCCCAACGAACTGGTACAGCTTGGCGAAGTGCTCAAACGCATACGCGAAGGCTATCCCAACGTCAGCCTTCCCGAGGACACCAGCCAAAAACTCCAACAAGTTGGCAACGCCGGGACATAAGCCGGTTTGGCCGCAATACAAGGACTACTTCCATGAGCGAAATCCAATTCGACCGCAACTCGTTGCGGAACTCGATCGATGCGGTGTTCGCCGACTCCAGCCTCTTTCAGTTCACGCCGGTCGCGGGTGACAGTTTTAATCAACACCTTCAACGCGCCCAGCAGCAGCCGGAGCAGGTGAATTCCAGGAAGGCTTCAGAACCGGACAAGTCGGCTACTTCGGCATCACGGCAGCCGACCAGCCACTCGGCACGTGACGGAAAAAAATCGGAAGACAACGTCTCGACTGCGTCGGAAAGATCGAACAACCCGAACGACACCTCCGCCGCTTCGTCGACAGACGACACGTCGACCGAACAGACGTCGAATGCCAGCGATTCCGACGACTCGAACGAAGTGCAGCGCACCAACACCGGCGAAGATACAGCCGAGGATGCGTCGGCGGAAGAGGAGTCGCCAACAGATGACGCCGTCGAAGAGGAGGTTTCCGCCACAGACCCCACGGCACCCGAACTGCAACTCGCTGCCGAGATGGCAGCGGTCGCTGAAACGCTCGTAACCGTGGAAGATACGACCTCCATCGAACAGGGCATCGAAACGGTTGCCGAGGTCGAGGGAGTGACCGACGCAGAAAACGCAACGGCGGTGGTCCAAACGACCGTCGAGGATACGGCAGCTACGCAATCCCAGGAAGCGGCCGTGGTTTCCGTCGACGAAACGACGGAAGCCGCTACTGACGAAAATGAAGTTTCGCCGCAACTGCTTGACTCGACCGATGGCGCTGGCGAGGAACTAAAAGCGGTGGCAACCGAAACCTCGACCGATTCGGACGACGGCACCAGCACCAGCACGTCGGACGACGAGTCTTCGTCGTCTGAATCGAATGCCGTCGAACAATTTGACGTGACCGAGGGTTCCGAAGAATCGAAAGCTTCCGCCGAGTCGACGACGGAAGACGCCGCAATGGAGGAAGTCTCGGAAGACGAAGGCCAATCGCATAACAGGCACCGTCGCGTGCCGACACATGGGCAACCCACCGCCGAAGCGTCTGCCGCTGCGGAGGCCTCAACAAACTCGCCGCCGGCCGCGTCCCACGAGGGTGTGTCGGCTGCTACAGCAACTGCGACGACGACCGTTTCAACGGCAACTGCTACAACCCAAGAGACTAGTCAACCTTCGTCGGGCAATACTGCGTCGGACCAAGCGGTTGCGGGAGTGGCACGTTCGTCGGACACCGCGGCAAAACGGACAGGCACGACCCAACAAACCCAGCAAGACGATGGCACTTCTACCGTGGACCGGGCCCGGTTCGTGCAACGTGTCGCCAGGGCGTTTCAAACCGCCGCGAACCGCGACGGCACAATTCGTCTGCGGCTGAGCCCACCGGAACTCGGTTCGCTCCGGCTGGAAGTAACCATGCGAGATGGCACGATGACTGCCCGGGTTGAGGCGGAGACGGAAACGGCACGCAGCCTTCTGCTCGACAATCTGCCAGCCTTGCGAGAGCGTTTGGCCCAACAAGACATCAAGGTGCAGCAGTTCGATGTAGACCTTATGGACGGGTCGCCCGATGGACAATTCCAACAGGCGGCCGACCAGCAGGCATCGTTCGATCAGCGTTCGGGCCACCGTTCGGCAGCAAGCGGAGATGGCCGGGAAACCGATTTTCCTGCTGAAGCGGAACGACTAAACCCAGTGTTAGAGACAGGATTGGGCGACGGCAATCGATTGAATGTGATTGTTTAGGATCGACCGACATACTTACTTGCTCATTTGCCAGCCGGTGCTTTGCAGCGTCCCTTGGTTTCCGCCTTGGCAAAGAGTCAGATGTTTTCGGTTCGTCTTTAACCGATTTCCCCGAAAGGATTTCAGAACATGTCCGTAGGCAGCACCAGTTCCTCCACGGAAACAAAAAACCAGACAACGTCGACAGGCTACGATGCCTATTCCGACATGGATATGGAGGAGTTCATTAGCCTGCTCATCACCGAGATGCAGAGCCAAGATCCTCTCAATCCGATGGATAACACCGAGGTGATGCAACAACTCACGCAAATCCAGGCGATCGAGGCCAACAACCGTCTCAACGATACGCTTGAAGCCGTTCAGTTGGGACAGGCCATGTCGACCGCATCCAGTCTGATCGGCAAGGAAGTCGAAGCGCTCACCGACGACGCCGAATACGTCACCGGAACGGTCGATCGCGTAACGGTGGTCGACGGCGTACCCAAGTTGCACATCGGCGACTACGAGGCGACATTGACCAACGTCTCGGCGATTATGGCAGCCGAGACGGAATAAGTGGCCGGCGACGAGGAGTTCCTCGCTCGAACTCATTCGCACGCCGACCATGCATTCGGTCGAAATTTTGCAAGAACACAAACTCCCGCAAGTTTGCATATACGGAACGATTTCTCAAAGGAAGGGGATTAACGATGGGTCTGGCATCTGCAATGAGTACCGCGCTGACGGGTTTGACCGCCGCGGAAACCACGATCGACGTTATTGGCAACAACCTGGCCAACTCCAATACCGTGGGGTTCAAGGCCTCGGAGGCAAACTTCGCGACCCAGTTCTCCCAAACACAAAGTTTGGGGTCGTCGCCCACCGACTACAATGGCGGAACCAACCCCCGCCAAATTGGTTTGGGAACCATGGTGGCCGACATCACCCCAAACTTCAAGCAAGGCACCATCGAAATCAGTTCGAGCCCGACCGACCTGGCCATTCAAGACGACGGGTTCTTCATCGTCCAAGGGCAGTCGGGCGAGCAGCTCTTTACGCGAAACGGCCAGCTCAAACTCAACGAAGACAACGAACTTACCACCATGACCGGTAACCGGTTGTTGGGGTACGGTGTCGATGATGAATACCAGATCCAAACCACGGAACTGGAACCGTTGGTAATTCCCCTGGGAGCCGCGGCTGTCGCGCAGCCCACGTCTAATGTGTATCTCGAAGGCACACTCTCTCCGACGGGCGACCTAGCCACGCAAGCGGAGATCATCGAAACCGGCGTCCTCGGCGATTCGCAGTACACCTACCCGACCGACACCACCAATCGCACACTAGCCGCCACGGCGGCTACTAGCGGCATTACCGATTCATTAGTCTCTGCAGGCGGCAGTATGACTCCGGGCGAGCGATACAGCTACCGGATCGTGTTTGCCGACCAGCCCATAGCCGACGAAACCGGCTCGGAAGCTACGCCGTCGACACGGGCCGACGCTATTACGATAGATGTCCTCGGTGTTGGAGTTGACGCCATTGAACTGGACAACCTACCCAACAACCCCGACTACCAGTACATCCGCATCTACCGCACTACCAACGGTGCTGATCCGACCGATCCGACGACGGAATTTTACTACGTGGACGAAGTACCCATGGGTGGTGGTCCCGTTGTCGATGGAATCGACGACGCTACGTTGACCGCGAACCAAACGCTCAACGAGGATACACTCTCCGAGAGCTACAGCTACTACGTGACCTTCTACGACACCGACACCGACACGGAAAGTCGTCCCAGCAATCTCGTGCCTTCGATCACGCTGCTCGATGGCCGTATTCACCTAAGTGATATTCCCCAGCCAGACCCAGCCGATCCGGCTGGTTGGGATACGGTGCGCATCTATCGCACGGCCGCCAACGACACGAGCGAGTACTATGAGGTTACCGAGTTCAGTGCGGCAGCTAGCATTACTGACTACACCGATAACATGCAGGATGCCGAGCTAATCACCCATGACACACTCGACCGAGACGGCCCGAAGATCACGGGAAGTACCCTGTTGGTCGATGTCCAGCAACGCGACGAAGGCGCCTACATACAGATGTTCGAGGAGGGTACGCTCTCGTTTACAGCCCGCAAAGGCGACCGCGCTCTGGGGGACAAGGAATTTGAAATCACCGACACCACCACGGTGCTCGATTTGGTGAATTTCATGGAGCAGGCTATGGGCATCCAGAGTTCGCCGGGCCCCGATCCGTTGCACCCCGTTCCCATTGACGAAGGTTCGGGCGACTCTCCCGGTGGCTATATTACGCCCGACGGAAAAATCCAGTTCGTCAGCAACAACGGTACCGACAACGCCGTGGAGATTGGCCTTTCGGGGCTTCAATTGACTACCGCGTCGGGAACAGAAAACGTCAATCTCCCCTTCAACTCGGCACAAAATGCGATTGGCGACGGAGCGGTGGCCGACTTCATCGTTTACGACTCCTTGGGCATCGCCATTCCTGTCCGACTCACGACAGTTCTCGAATCGCGTGACAATGTCTCGACTACCTACCGCTGGTACGCGACGTCGTCCGACAATTCGCCGAGCACGGGAGCTGATATCACGGTGGGCACCGGGCTGATTACCTTCGACGGAGAAGGCAACTTCATCGGTGCTACGGAAGATACCATCTCGATTGAACGACGTCGGGTGTCGTCGGCTTCGCCGCTGGAATTCGAACTGAATTTCGAACAATTGTCCGGCCTTGCCACCGACAACAGCACCCTGGACGTCTCCCGGCAGGACGGCTCCGGACCGGGCGTGTTGACCAGCTTTATCGTCGGTGAAGATGGAACGATTAGCGGTGTTTTCAGCAATGGTATCACCCGCGATCTTGGCCAGATCGTTCTGGCACGATTCGGCAACCCCGAAGGTTTGGAGCAGAAGGGCGAAAACCTCTACGGTGCCGGAGTAAACTCCGGCTTGCCTGTGATCGGTTCCCCCGGCGAGCAGGGAATTGGATCGATCGTTGCGGGAGCCGTGGAATTGTCGAACACCGACATCGGCGGCAACCTGATCGACTTGATCCTGGCTTCGACGATGTATCGAGGCAACACCCGAGTGATTACCACAGCCCAGGAAATGTTCGACGAATTGCTGAACTTGAACCGCTAGTTGCTTGGCGCCAAAAAACCATGATCAAGCTAACCCGTTTTGGTGGCGAACGTTTTATTCTCAACGCCGACTTGATTCGTTACGTGGAGTCGCGTCCCGACACGTTCATTACCCTTAACTCCGGGGAACGGATTGTCGTGACCGAATCGATGGATGAGGTATTGCGGCGGGCAGTCGTTTATCAACAAGCCAAGCATTTGATTCCCGCACCCGCCGCATATTCCTCGTCGGATAAGGAACGTTAATCGATGGACATCTCAAGCATTATTGGCCTGTTACTGGGAACGTTCCTGCTTCTGATTTCGATTATTGTGAAATCGCCGCTGGGAGCGTTCTTCGACTTATCCTCGGTTCTGGTGGTCGGGGGTGGTTCGGTGGCTGCCGTATTGATTTGCTTTCCGTTGCGAAACATCTTCAGCGCCGGCCGGGTGCTGAAGAATGTCGTTTTCAACAGACAAGAGAATATTGCGGAGCTTATCGAGCAAATCGTATCGCTGGCCGAAACGGCTCGACGCGACGGTTTGCTTGCCCTGGAGAACCGACTCGAAGAACTCAGCAATCCGTTTATCATATTGGGAATCCAAATGGCCGTAGATGGTACGCGGCCGGAAGTAATCGAGGACGTCCTCCGCACCGAGATGGATGCGGTGGCTACCCGGCACCAAAACGGCAAGGCACTGGTCGATCAGATGGGCCGTTTCGCGCCGGCTTTCGGAATGATCGGTACGCTCATCGGCCTGGTCATCATGCTCGGCAACATGAGCCCCGACACGATCGGTGCCGGTATGGCCGTAGCCCTGCTGACCACGCTCTACGGGGCCGTTATCTCCAACTTGTTTTTCCTACCCTTTGCCGAGAAGCTTAGCTTCATCAATAAGCACGAATTGCTGATCATGGAGATCGTGGTGCGAGGAATTATGGGAATCCAGTCGGGCGACAATCCCCGCGTGATTGAACAGAAACTCAGCACCTTCGTACCACCGCGTCTTCGCTCCAACTCCCGAGAGGCAGCCTAAGCCATGGCAATCAAACACGAAGAAGAAGAAGCTGGGATTCCAGAATGGGTAGTCACGTTCGGCGACATGATGTCGCTGTTACTGACATTCTTCATCATGCTGTTCTCGATGAGCGAAATCAAAGAGGAACAACGTTATCAGGCAATGGTTGAGGCCCTGCGACGCCGCTTTGGCCATGAGTTGTCGAGCCTGGCGTTAGTCCCCGGGACGGCGCGTCCGCGAAACTCCGACTTGGCCAAGCTGGCCGCCATGGGGCGAGCCCGGCGTGCTAACACCATGAACGGCGGCGATAAGGTCAAAGCGCCTGTGGGAGAGCATCCCCGTGTGCGCCAGATTCGTAAGGGCGAAGAATCGACGGTGGGTGGGGTGGTCTTCTTTGCCTACGGCACGGCCGATCTGACCGAGCAAGACAAACGGCTACTCCAGGCCACGGCGCTCGAAATAGGAGGGAAACCCACCAAAATCGAGATCCGCGGCCACACCTCAACCCGCCCGCTCAGCCCGAATAGCCCCTATAAAGATCACTGGGAGCTCGCCTATGCGCGCTGCGCAAATGTCCGCGACTTCCTGGTGAAACTCGGCATCAACCCCAAAAGGCTACGCATAGCGGTTGCTGGCGACAACGAGCCAATGCACCTGGGCACCGATCCGTTGGAGCAGAAAAAAAATGATCGCGTGAACATAAGTATGCTGAACGAATGGATTTCCGACCGAAAGGGAGCGGACGACGAGCGACAGAAACTGTTTGCCCCAGAGTCAGACCCCTAACATTACCCCATCGCGAGAGCTGTACGCTGCAACTCTTTTTCGACTGGGAGCCAGAGAACCGACCAATCTTTGGTTTAGGCCGCAAAAGATGTCCTAAGCTTAAGTGTGAATGGCGAAGAGCATATTCCCCTCCACATATGGGGGTGGCTCTTCATTCCGCGGATTCGATTCGTCGACCATTGGTCACCAGCCTCCCAGAACTACCTCGTTTGCTCCTATGGCGACCAACGAAAGCACCTCACAAAACACGGTGGACAAAACCGGCTCCTCGCTACTGGCAAGGCTCCAGATTCTGGTGGTTGTTGTCGCCATCGTGCTGGGCGAATGCCTTGCGGCCTATTGGTATTTGCCCTCTCCCACGGAGACGGCGGCAATGGCCGGCGGCACCTTGGGGATAAGCGAACCGGTTGAAAAAGAAGAAGCTGCAGAAGAGGACTTCTTCGACGACTCCGAGCTGGGTGACCAAGTCGAGGTCGATCTGGGTGAGTTCTCGGTTACCTCGTTCCAGCCCATTTCCAACACAACATTGCGGATCGATTTTCACCTGTTTGGAACGGTGGCAGCCGACGACGAGCAGGAATTTCGCACCCTGATCGAGGAAAACGCCCACCGTTTTCGCGAACAGGTCATTGTGACGGTCCGTGCGAGCGACATCAACGACCTCACCGATGCCGGATTGGGGTTGCTTAAACGGCAGATTTTGGAGAAAACAAACAAAGTCCTCGGGAAGAACCTCCTTCGGGTGGTTATCTTCAGTGACTTTTCGTTCATCGAGCAGTGATTTGAGCGTAATTGCGGGCTGGGAAAGGAACCCATCCCCCCTAGTTTCCTGCGATTAGCAGGATCTCCTCGTCTGGCACCGGAATGGATTCCAATGGCTGACGACAATCTGATGAATCAGGATGAGGTCGAGCGACTGCTCAGCCAAAAGGCAGGGCAGGCAGGCGGCGAAACTCCGCAACCGGCCCCAGCAAAGGCCCCTCCGCAAGACGGCGGTGCTGCCCAGGCCCTCGACCAAGACGCGATCGAATCGTTGCTCAACGGTGGCGGTGCGTCCGGCGCGAGCGCCGAGCCTCCTGCAGCCGCTGGCGGCGACGAAGACAAACTGCTCGGGCAAGACGACATCGAAAAGCTGCTCAACCAGGCTGGCAAGAGCCCTGCTGCAGCACCTCGGCCGAGCGCACCACCGAAGAAAGAAAACCGCCAGGACATGCTCCCGGGCGAGGGCGAAATGGCACAGGGCGATATCGAATACCTGCTCCACCAAGCCGAAGCGGCGTTGGAGTCGATCAACCATCCGGACGACGACTTGCCGCAGGGCGTGTCGGCGTTTCGGCTGGAGGAATTCTCCGGAGCCCCGGCCTCGACCGAAAATGCCACGTTCGACCTGATTCGCGACGTCGAACTCGATCTGAAAATCGAGTTAGGGCGAACGCACATGTATTTGGAAGACGTGCTGAGGCTTCGCAAGGGGTGCGTCGTGCCGTTGGACAAGCTGGCAGGCGATCCCGTCGACATCTACTGCAACGGTCGGTTGATCGCCCGCGGTGAGGTGCTTGTGCTCAACGACAACTTCTGCGTGCGTGTTGCCGAACTGATTGCCGGCGTGAATGTGGGAGTGTAGTTGAACGTTGTGAAACCATGTTGTGTAGGTTAATTGCTTGTCGCCACCACTCACCAATTGAAGCCATACCTTCCCGTATCGATATCGGCCATGGATGGCCGCCGACTTGAGGGTTTTCGAGGTATTTTGACCGAAATCGGGTAATTTTCGACTCTACGCAGCCCTCGGCTGCCGTCGTTCGCCCGCTGCCGTTAAAACGCCTTGGAACCGCCAGAACCACCACGAGATCGCACGGATGCGTTGGATCGGGATTATTTCTGCCTGGGTGCTGGGAATCACCGCCATATTGGGTGGCTACGTTGGCACATCGGCACAAACGATGTCGCCCTACGGCGCGACCAACGCGGCAAGCAGCGACCGGGCGTCGGTCTACGGCGGGAGCAACTCGTCTCCCGCCCGTCAAGCGTTCTCTGCAGCAGTTCCCCCGCAACAATTGCCCAACCGCAACGGCCAAGCGCCATTTGGCCCGGGCACGCCGGCTCCTCTTGATCCCCGAATGCCAACGGCATCGACAGGCCACCAGACGCCGGCCTGTTGCGAAGCGTCCGCTGCACTCTCGTGGACCGTTCCGGCATCGGCTCCCAGCGGAGTTGTCCAGGCCGGAGGCTGGCAGGCCGATCAGCCATTGTCCTACCCACCGTCCGATGCCCGGATGATTCGTCCTGCAAGCTACCAGGCCGACGCAACGCAAGCGAACACACCGTCCGACGGTTTGGCTTCCATGTCGCAAGCGCCGCCGTTGTCTCCACAAGCTACAGCCAACGACGGGCGCGATTCAACGGCAATCGAATTACCTTTGCCCACCGAGCGGCAATCGTCGCTGCCGCCACTGAAACGACCTGGCGGGGCAGGGCAGGGGCGTTCGACAGCAGGCGTAACGTCGATGACCACGGTCGCCGGCAGCCTGGCGGTTGTCTTGGGGCTCTTTTTCCTCGTGGTCTGGGCAATGCGTCGCGCCACACCGAAGGCGATGCAGCCGTTGCCGAGCGCCGTATTCGAGGTGCTCGGTCGGGCACCGATGGCCGGGCGTCAGCAAGCCCACCTGATTCGTTGCGGTTGCAAGCTTCTGTTAGTGAATGTCACCCCGGACGGTGCCGAAACGTTGACCGAAATCACCGACCCAATGGAGGTCGATCGTTTGGCAGGTCTTTGCCGGCAGGCCGTCTCGGGAAGTTCCACCCAAGCGTTTCGCCAGGTGTTCCAGCAGTTTGCCACGGAGCCTCAGCCAGCGGAAGCGACCGGCCAAGCCGAATTCGGCCTGTCGTCGTTGCCCGGCGCGAGTCTGTTTGGTCGTCATGCCGCCATGGAGGAACGCCATGGCTGAGCGATGCAACACCACCGCTGCCCGCACCGAATCGTTAGCTCGCTGGCAGCGCAGCCCCATGCGACGCGTATTGGCGGCCGTGGCCGTGATCCTCGCGTGTTTGAGCCTGTTCGGGTCGGCAACGGCCCAGGACATCGCCAACCAGCCCCTGTCGGTCGAGTTGCCCGACGGTCTGGCCGCCGGCCCCAAGGCATGGACCAGCCCGGAAGGCCTGAGTTCCACGATTCAGGTGATGCTCCTGCTGACGGTGCTGAGTTTGGCACCGGCCGTGTTGCTGATGACCACCTGTTTTGTGCGGATCGTCGTGGTATTGAGCTTGGTACGTCAGGCGATCGGTACCCAACAGCTTCCGCCCAGCCAAGTGATTACATCGCTTTCGCTATTTATAACGTTACTCATCATGACCCCGGTTTGGAAGCAGGTCTACACCGAGGCCATCGTGCCGTATACGGAAAAACAGGTCGATCTCGAAGAAGCCTGGAATCGAGGCATCATGCCGATTCGCCGTTTCATGAGCCTTCAGATCGAAAGGACCGACAACAGCGAGGACGTGTGGTTGTTCATGGATTACCTGCCCAACCACCCGACACCCAGCACCTACGACGACGTACCGCTGCAAGCGCTGGTGCCAGCCTTCATGCTTAGCGAACTGAAGACGGCGTTCTTGATCGGCTTTCAGATTTACCTGCCGTTTCTAATCCTGGACATGGTGATCGCCTCGGTGTTGGTGTCGATGGGCATGATGATGCTGCCACCGGTGCTGATCTCACTTCCGTTTAAGATTCTTTTATTCGTTTTAGTCGACGGTTGGTACCTCATCGTAGGCATGTTGATGGAAAGTTTCCAGCCATTTACCTGACGTTTCACGAGCGGTCGCGCATGCGCGGTCATCAACGTTTCAAGTCATCAACGGCTCAAGACGTGCAATGGGCTCCGCGAGTTGCCCGAGGTATTGAACATCGTATAAGTAGTGGCACGAGGGCGATCAACGGGAGCCCGGCAATTGCGGAAAAATCCGCTGCGTGGCCAATTCACTACTTCTTCGAATATCAATAAATCCTGTTGGGCGAGCGAAGAGCCGCCCGAGCATCTGGAAGTCAAACGAGTTGCGGCCATGGAACCAAACGAAGCAATTGACCTGGGACGACAAGCTCTGTGGACAGGCCTGCTAATCGGCTCGCCCGTGCTGGTGATAGGCATGTTCGTCGGCCTGTTGATTGGTTTGTTGCAGGCGCTGACACAAATCCAAGAACAGACGGTGGCCTTTGTACCCAAGATCGTGGCCATGGTGCTTGCTCTGTCGGTTGCCTTGCCATGGCTGATTGCGCGGATGTTGCAGTATTCAACCGAGTTGATCACCAGTATTCCCACCCGAATGTAACGCTCGGTGCAAAGCAGGTGCCGAGTTTGCCGCAGGGCCCGATTCGCTTGAACTATTGGATCCTGCATTGCTTGTGGAACGAGGGCGACCAACGGGAGCCCGGATTGCGGGGGCAGAACACAACGAAGTGTTCCACAATCAACCTCGGAATCAATAATTCATGGACTGGCTAAGCCAACTCGACACCGAAAAGTTCTTGCTGTTCACCTTGGTACTGAGCCGGGTGAGCGGGCTGATGACCGGCGCGCCGATCTACGGCACCAACGACACGCCCATGCAGGTGCGTGCCTTGCTGGCCGTTACCGTGGCCCTGCTAATCGCACCCACCCAGTGGAACGTGGCCGTCGAACACCCAGGTACCATGATTAACTACTTGGTGTTCATCGGTAGCGAACTGTTGATTGGCTTGAGCTTGGCGCTGGGCGTCAAGCTTCTGTTTACGGGAATTCACCTGGCCGGTCTGATCTTGGGTCGCATTGGTGGAATCATGCTGGCCGACGTTTTCGACCCCAATACAGAAAGCGAGGTACCGACCTTCGCCCAACTGATGTATTTCATTGCCATTGCGGTGTTCGTGTGCATTGGGGGACATCGTATGGTGATGGCCGGTTTGCTCGACACGTTTGCCACCATACCGCCAGGCAGCGCCGCCTTTCCCACGTCGATTGCCAACACGTTCGTCGAGGTAGTCACCGAAAGCTTTCGGTTGGGCATTCGGGCATCTGTCCCGGTAGCCACAGCCCTGCTGCTTTCGACCCTCGTGATGGGCCTCATCAGCCGAACGCTGCCACAGTTGAACGTGCTCATGCTGGGGTTTGGTATGAATGCCATGCTTACGTTTGCCGTGATGGCGCTTACCTTGGGCGCCACGGTTTGGGCGTTTCAGGAGCAGGTGGAACCGATTCTCTACTCGATTCTCGATGCGTTGCACGCTCCCGTGCAAACGGAGTGGATGGGATAATAATTGGCGTTGTTCACGTCGAATGTTCGGCTCTTGGTGCTGAAACGACCAAGTCTCGACACTACTTACAAACTAACAACACTCCATGCCCGACCAGGACGGCGAAAAATCACAGGATCCCACGCCGCATCGCAGGCAGAAGGCCCGCGAGCAGGGTCAGGTGGCGAAGAGCCAGGATTTGGGCTCAGCCGTGCTCCTGCTGCTGGGGTTGATCATCCTGTTGATGCTGGGCACTGGCTTGGTGAAATTTCTCGGGCGTTTCTCTCACGAGCACCTCGGGGGAACGCCTTGGATCTCGGCCGACCCCACGTTTGTCGTGGCCGAGTGGAACCGCACACTCTGGCAAGTTGCCCAGTATTTGCTTCCCATCTTCGGGTTGATGCTGGTGGGGGCAATCGGCATTAACCTGGCGCAAGTGGGCTTTCTGCTTCTGCCCGACAAGTTGGCACCCGATATCACGCGGCTCGACCCGTTGAAGGGTTTCGGCCGGATCTTTTCGCTGCCGAACGCGATGCGCTTGGTGTTTGGGATTTTCAAAATCTTGATCATCGCCGCGGTGGCGTTTTTCAGCCTGTATGGCGAGCGAGAGCAAATCCTTGGCTTAACCGCTCTGGCCGTGCCGCAGATTGCGGTTTACATGCTGCAAATCCTCTTGTGGACGTCGATCAAAATAGGCATCGCGCTGTTGATTCTGGCGCTGTTCGACTACAGTTTCCAGCGGTGGAAACACGAACAGGACTTGAAGATGACCACCCAAGAGATTCGCGAGGAGATGAAGAACCTCGAAGGCAATCCCGAGGTGGCCGCCCGCCGCCGTCAGGTGCAACGGCAGTTGGCGATGAACCGTCTGTCGTCGGCGGTACCCAAGGCCGATGTCGTGGTGACCAACCCCACTGAACTGGCCATCGCGATTCAGTATGACCCCGAGAAGATGCCTGCTCCTATCGTCGTGGCCAAAGGTGCCGGGGTGTGGCCCAGCGAATTCGAAAGCTGGCCCTGGAAAACGGCATTCCGATTGTCGAACGGAAACCGCTGGCGCAAGCACTCTACCGCGACGTAGAAATCGATCAGCCTGTGCCCGAAGAGAAATACGCCGCCGTGGCCGAAGTGTTGGCCTACGTGTACCAACTGCAGGGCAAGAAGATCCCCAACGCCCCGAAGAACGCGGCGTAGGATGGACGTGCCCTGCCTCTACGTCTAACGAAGTACGACCCCCGTCGCTTCTCGTCCCTAGCCCCTCATCTCTACCCTCTCTCCTACACCTCGGCCGTCTCCATCGCATAGCCATAACGTTGCATGTGGGGTCCCCAGCGGCGTCGGATCATCGCGCGAACCTGTGGCGAGATTTCGTAACGGTTCGTCTTGTAGTCTTTGTGGCTGGCGAAGTAATCCTGCAGGGCTGGCGTGGCGCGGTCGAATTCCCCCAGGGCAAGCGTCTCGTAAACGCTCCGGATTTGCTCGACGGGGTTTTCGATCAGATCTTCGTAACGCACCTCGCAGAGTTGCTCGGGCGACAGCAGCGAACGGTCGCGTTCAAAAGTCTCGTACATTTGGCAGAAGGTTTCCACGATGTGCTCGCTAAGCCCTTCGTACCTTGGAACCTGGAAGCCCTGATCGCGGTAGAGTCGTTTCCAAAGGTTTACCGTGGAGGGGTAGACCACGTAGGGATCCCGCACGATGTGAACGAATTGCGCACGAGGATACATCTCGAGCAAGGTGCGAACGCGAAACGTGTGCGGCGGCGACTTCAGCACAATCCGCTTTGCCCGACGTACGGTCAGACATTTGAGGAAGTAATGCAATGATTGCTTCCAACGGTCGAGCGCCTCGGGCGCAAGATCGCGCAACGCAAAGTACTCCTGGTCCTGGGGCGGCCGGTTCGGAAAAGCAACCGTCGAATAGGGTGAGCGCGCTCCCAAATTACACAGAGCGAACTCGTCTTCCTGAGGACGGTCCCAACCGGCGGCCATGTTGTCGATCGGTCGCCGCTTGGGCAACAACACCCCCACCGTTGGACGGACAATCCACCCGGAAGCCAGGAAGTGGCCGGGAGCGAAGCAATCGTAGGTGTCGGGATAGGTGAACCGCTCATCGAGAACAAGCAACTCATGCAACAGCGTGGTTCCCGAACGCCAATGGCCAATGATAAAGATCGGGTCGTCGGCAATCTGGGTACGTTCGATCTGCCGGCCATACACCAGCTTTTGCAACAGCCCGAAGCCAAAGTTGGCAGGCCCAACGGCCGTGTTAATCAAGGCCATGGGAATCTTGATCGGGGAAACGGCAAAGCGATTGCGCGCCAGCAGTGAAAACCAGGCCCCGGGGCCCATGCCGTTCCAGAACCGCGGATTCCAGAAACGGTCCTTCGAGCCGTTGGAACTTTTCACCCGGGTTCCGTTCGTGTCCGACGCCATGGTTCAACCTCTTGAATTGCGCAGTCCCCCCAAGCCAGCACGCCATCGTAGCATGCGAAGGCTGGTGAAGACAATTGGTTTGTGGTCGTGCAGTAAGTCGGCACGGTTCCTCATCATCTTTTGGTCGGGCAAATGGCGCAAAGTCTTCAGTCTGTACTGAAAAGCACGGCGTTTCGTTACCCTTTCGCCATGGCTCTTGTCTATCGGACTGGGCCACAAGTCGCTTGCCCGAGGTACAATCGCCCGGCTAGCATGCCGCTCCACAGTCACGTGGCAAAATGTCACCCAAGACGCGGGTTACCACGTCGCCAGCCAACGCCGCACCACCCCATTTTGCCCATCCATCGCATTTCAACATCTATGTTTCCGTTCGCTAACAAACCGACCTGGACACTAGACCCACTTTTCGGTACCGTCCGCCCGCTCTTCTGTTAGCCTCTGACCAGCCCACTAAGACGCATTCGTCGGGATAACGAATGGCTTCCGGCACGGCCACCGCGGGTCCCCTGGCTCGCATACAAGATTTGATTTTGCCCATCGGGATCATCGCCAGCGTGCTGGTGATCATGGTCCCGTTGCCTAGTGCGCTGATGGACCTGTTGTTGTCGATCAACATCACGGTTGCCGTGATCATGTTGCTGACGACGATCTACGTCCGCACGCCGCTGGAATTCAATATCTTCCCCTCACTGCTGTTAGCCACCACGCTGGCGCGTTTGGTGCTCAACGTCGCGACCACGCGGCTTATCCTTACTCGGGCAGCCACCCACGGTATGGACGCAGCCGGCGGGGTCATTGAGACCTTTGGCGATTTCGTGGCAGGCAGCAACATTGTCGTCGGCCTGATTATTTTCTCCATCATCGTGCTGATTCAGTTCGTGGTGATCACCAAAGGTGCCACGCGCATCAGTGAAGTGGCCGCCCGATTTGCCTTGGACGGAATGCCGGGCCGCCAGATGGCGATCGACGCCGACTTAAACGCCGGATTGATCGACGAGCGCGAGGCCCAGACGCGACGTGGCGAGATTACCCAACAGGCCGACTTCTTCGGGGCCATGGACGGTGCCAGTAAGTTCGTCCGCGGCGATGCCGTCGCTGGTATTGTCATCACGGTCATCAATATCGTAGGCGGTTTGATTATCGGGGTAGCCCAGTCGGATATGAGCTTCACTCAGGCAGGTAACCTCTTTACCAAGCTAACCATCGGCGATGGCCTGGTGAGCCAGGTTCCCGCGTTTCTGATCTCTTTGGCCGCCGGTTTGTTGGTTACGCGAAGCAGCCAAAAAACCAACCTCCCGGCCGAGTTTCTCAGGCAGCTTTTCTCCCGTCCGCAAGCGCTGGCGGTGGCCGGAGGGTTTTTGGGCGTGTTGATTTTTACCAGCATGCCGAAAATCCCCCTGCTTGTTATCAGTGCCAGTTGCGTCACGATGGCGGTGATGCTCAGCCGAAAGACCAAGCAAACGCAAACCGCTGTCGCCGACGCACAAAAGAAGGCCGAGGCAACCAAGCCGGCCGAAGAACGGATCGAAGACTACTTGTCCGTCGATCCCATGGAAATGGAGATCGGCGTAGGGTTGATCCGGTTGGCCGATCCCAAACGCGGTGGCGATCTGCTGGAGCGAATCCAGCGTGTGCGGCAAAACGTGGCGGCCGATATCGGCATCATCCTGCCCAAGGTCCGCATCCGCGACAACATGCGGTTGGACCAAAACCAGTATCGGGTGAAAATCTCCGATATGCCGGTCGCCGAGGGCATTGTCTATCCGGGCATGTACCTGGCGATCGACTCGGGAGTGACCACCGGCAAAGTACGCGGCACGGCGACCACCGACCCGGCCTTTGGGACTCCGGCCTTGTGGATCGATGCGAACGTCCGCGACCAGGCCGAAATGTTCGGCTACACGGTGGTCGAGCCGGGCAGCGTGCTGGCGACACACCTGACCGAGACCGTGCGCCGGCATGCCGACGAAATCCTCACACGCGATGCCTGCAAGCACTTGATCGACGAGCTTAAGCAAACCTCACCGGCCGTAGTCGACGAACTGATTCCCAATGTAATGAAACTCTCGGGTGTGCAGCAGATTCTCCAGATGCTTCTGCGCGAGGGTGTGCCAATCCGGCAACTCAGTGCCATCCTGGAAACATTGGGCGACTACGCTCCGCGGAGCTTGGATCCCATCCTGCTAACGGAATATGTTCGTCATCGCCTTGCCCGAACGATTTGCACACGCTATCGCGACGCCGAACACCACCTGCACGTGGTAACACTCGACCCTACAATCGAAGATCGAATCCGTGCCGGGTTTGAGCACAACGAGCACGGACTGTTCGTGCGCATGTCGCCGCAAGCCGTAGAAGTCATTTGCCGTCAGATTGGCGATGCGGCGAAGAAACTCACGATGACCGGTCGTTCGCCCGTGGTGTTGGTCAGCCCGCAGATTCGCGCAGCGTTGAAACAGATGACCACCTCGCATTTGCCGCAACTGGTCGTGCTCAGCTACAACGAGATTACCCGGGATACGGTCATTGAATCGGTGTCGATGGTAAACGATGCGAAGTAGGTTGCCGCTGCATGAATTATCACACGAAATTTAGGGGATATTACTGGTCGCTGAAGCGACCAGCCCTCGTTCTCGCTCCTCGTCCCTAGCCTCTAGCCTCCAGCCCCTTCCATGCAAGTCAAAACCTACCGTGCCAGTACGATGCACGAAGCCTTGGCCATCGTGCGGCGTGAACTTGGTCCCGATGCCGCGGTGCTGCATACGCGGGAGGTCCGCTCAAGCCGGCTGTTTGGCCTTGTGTCGGGGCCTCGGGAGATCGAGGTGACCGCTTCGGCCGAAGTCAACGTTCCCAGCCGTTTAAGTGGTTCGCGGGGAACCATGGGGCGATCGGCGCTTCCGCCGAATAATGTTTCGACGGCTGCAAGTAGGCCGGCGGCGTTTTCTCCCGCACCATCGTCCCCCGCGCCGTCTCCTCCAGCGTTTTCGCCGCCGGCACCAGCCGCTTTTCCGAGCTCCGAAACGATGCCGTTTGACGGGCCTGTTTCCATGCCCCAGACACCGATGCCTCCGAATCCTTCCTCGGCGGAGCCCTTGCCGGAGTGGGCCACTTCCCAAACCGTCACCCGGCAACAGCAGCCGGCCCCCGTACCGGAGCACTTCCAAACGCAAATCGACCACCTCCAGGAGATGGTGGGCGAACTATGCCGGCGATCGCAGTGCGGATCGAAAAACGAATGGCCCGAGCCGCTGTTTCGACTGTTTACCGGCTTGCTGGATGCCGACGTGAACGAAGAGCTGGCACGCAACTTGGTTGAGCGAGTACGTTGCCAGGTGGGCGATGCCGAACTCGCCGAGCCCATGCTGCTGAAGGCCCGGGTGGGGCGGATGCTGGAAGACGATATTCATACCACGGGCCCAATTGCCGTGACACCGGGACAGTGTCGGTTGGTCGCCCTGGTCGGCCCCACCGGAGTGGGCAAAACCACGACCATCGCCAAGCTGGCCGCCAACTACCGCCTGCGCGAAAAACACCGCGTCGGGTTGATCACGGTCGACACCTATCGGATTGCCGCCGTCGAGCAACTTCGCACATATGCCGACATTATCGATCTGCCGATGGAGGTCGTTTCCACACCGCGAGAGATGCGCACCGCCGTAGAGCGAATGCAACACCTCGATCTGGTGCTGATCGACACGGCCGGCCGCAGTCCGCGCGACGAGGTGAAAATCCAGGAGCTCAAGGCCTTCCTGCAGGATGCCGAGGCCCATGAGATTCACCTGGTCCTCAGTAGTGTTTCCGGCAGCCGAGCGTTGCAGCAAACGGCCGAACGTTTTGCCACGGTCGGAACGACCGCCTTGATGCTCACAAAGCTCGACGAAGCGACCGGTTTGGGCAATGTGATGTCGGTGTTGCGCAGCAGTCGGTTGCCGGTGAGTTATCTGACCGATGGGCAGAACGTGCCCGACGACATCGAAACGGCCGATGCCCATCGGCTTAGCCAGATGATCCTCGGCGCCGCGAGTTCTGCGATGGGGGATTACTGAATTAATCGCTCGTGAGAAACCTTACGTGGGGTTTCATAGTCGCTGAAGCGGCCACGCCTCTAGTTCCCAGTCCCTAATCTCTAGCCTCTACCCCAACCGTGTACGATCAGGCCGATCCCTTACGACAGCTTGTCCGTCAAGCCGCTTCCCAGCCGTCGGCTGCCGCACAGCGCGCGGGCGTTGTTCTGCTGACCAGTGGCAAGGGTGGCGTTGGCACGACGACCGTGGCCGTCAACCTGGCGGTCGCTATCGCCCAAAGCGGCTTGCGAGTAGTACTGATCGACGCCGACCCCAACGGGGGTAACGTAGCGACCCAATGCAGCCTCAACGACCGGTACACGCTGGCCGACGTGTTGGCCGAACGTCGCACGTTGCGGAAGATCCTCCAGCCCGGGCCGGGTGGTATTGAGGTAGCCGCCGGACTTTGGCCCCTAGAGCGTTTCTCCGACTACAAAGCAACCGCGGCAGAGCATTTGATCACCGAGGTTTTGTGCCTGGCCGATCGGGCCGATGTGGTGCTGGTCGACGCCGGTAGTACCGCCAACAAGGTGGCCCACTGTTTTTGGGAAATCGCCGACGCCGTGTTGGCCGTGGCTACTCCCGACAACGCCGCCATCCTCGATACCTACGCCGCCATCAAGCTCGGCGCGACGGCCGCTGCCGGCAAGCCCATCCACGCGATGCTGAATCAAACGTCCGACAATGAACAGGCCGAGGAGGTCTTGCAGCGGTTCGACCAGGCGTGTCAACGATTCCTAGGCATCGAATTGGTTCAGGCGGGAAAGCTGCCGGCCGACGCCGCGGTGGCCTCGGCCAGCGAGGCCGGCTTGCCAGTCGTCTTGGCGGCACCCGATAGCGCTGTGGCGAAGTCGCTGAGTCGAGTGGCTCAGTATATAATCGAAAACATGGCTGCCTTGGCCGAGAACGCTTCGAAGAATGCGCCATCACGTCTGCTGGCGTGATGGTTTGTCACTCCATTAGCAGCCAAGTGCAATCCGCAGAATCATAGAATGTTATCCACCTCGCAGAAAAGGAAAAATCGACTCAACTCCGAGCAACCACCGGCCGATATTGATTGAGTACTGTCGGTAGCCGATGGTCTGTTAAACTGTACGGGTTACAGCAAGTTTACCGCAGCAGTCGACAAGACGAGCGGTCGGCATTGGACGCCAATGCCAAGTCGACGCGTTGCTGGATACCCGGTCAGTTCGGCAGACCCCGACTCAATCGCAACGGTCTCGGGACAATACAGTGGCTCATTTATACGCCGGAATTCTCGGTCCGATCGCGTTTCTGACCACGATTGCCCGGGGTGCGATTCACGGCGGCGAGCCGATCACGATCCTGTTTTCGGCCTGGCTTAGTTTGCTTGTTTTCGCCCCGCTGGGCTACGCGATTGGAGGCGTGGCCGGCCGGTTGGTGGAAGAGGCCGTTAAGGGACGTATTGAAACCGAATTGCAGGCCGACAGTAAGGACAAAGAATCGACTGCGAAAATCTCCCGAGAGACCACTGCCGCAACTGCCTAGTCGAGGAACCCCACAAACTACACTCGCGACAACCCGTTGCATTCAGCAGCTTGGTCGTGGCACGATGATCGGAGCCTTTGGCAATAGCGATCATGCCACGTTCAACGGAGGATGGAACCTACTCGTTTGGAACAACGCATTGTGAGAACTAATCGGTGAGTAGAGACATTTACCCTTTGGGTAAGCACATGTCTTGGACCGATCTCACGCAAACGTTCCGGTAAGAGAAACCGGTGCAAGGACGCACCTTCACGGAGGAATGCATGGCAACCACAGTCGCTCCCGAAGAAGTCGAGCAACTCTGGATTGAATTCAAAGCGGACATGAGCAACCAGGAGCTTCGCAACCGGCTGGTCGAACGGTACCTGCCGTTGGTGAAGTATAATGGCGAACGCATTTGGGCAAGGTTGCCCGAGGGTGTCGAGCTCGACGACTTGATCTCCGCTGGCGTGTTTGGGTTGATGGATGCCATCGACGCATTCGACCTTTCGCGCGGCGTGAAGTTCGAAACCTATTGCGTTCCCCGTATTCGTGGAGCCATGCTCGACGAATTGCGCACCATGGACTGGGTTCCCCGGTTGGTGCGTTCCAAGGCCAGCAAGCTGAACGAGGCCATCAAGACCCTCGAAGCCCGACTGGGACGCTCACCCAACGAAATCGAACTTTCCGAGCAACTGGGGATTACCGTACCCGAGTTGGAGAAGATGATTCTCGACGCCAACGCGGTCGGCCTCGTTAGCCTGAACAAAAAGTGGTACGAGACCGACAGCTACAAAGACGTCCGCGAGATCGATATCCTCGAAGACAAAAAGGGGGAAGATCCCACCAAACGCATTCAGAAAAACGACCTGATGCGATTGGTGACCAAGGGACTCAACCGAAACGAACGGCTGATCATCATCCTCTACTACTACGAAGAGTTGACGATGAAAGAGATCGGTGCCACGCTCGATCTTTCCGAGAGCCGTGTGAGCCAAATGCACAGCTCGATCGTGCAACGACTGCAAAGCCAGTTGCATCGCCGCCGACCGGAATTCGGCTCGTAGCGGCCGCCTCGCGACAACGTACGAAAAACACCACGCCCGGCCGTTGATCGCGGTCGGGCGTGTCTTTGCGCAAGTGATTCACCTGGAGCGTTGTCAAACCTAGAGTGTTGGGTACCGCGGGCCGCTCGTATGCCCGCGTTCACCACTGGCTGACGAGCAGACCGTGGCACCCAAGCCATCAATCCACGACGGGCGAAGCACTAGACGATCCAAAGGAAGTACACCACCAGCCCACCCCCCAAAGCCGCCAGGCCGATTAGCACGCCGATCATCCGGGCGTTGAAACGCTCGGGCTCACGCCGGTCGATTTCCACCGCGTAACCGTCGTCGAACCGGTGGCCGCACCACTCACACTGCCCGGCATATTGCGGCACAAAGGGCTCGTCGCAGGTGGTACACATAAGCATCTGCGGTTCGGGCGTGTCGTCGTCGGACGGCGGTGTTTCCGGCGGACGGTTGGGGTCGTCGACTTCGGAGATGGTCGAATCATGACCGCCCGCGCATCCGCCCGACGAGCACCCCTGGGGGCCACAACCCGTCTCCGGGCCGGCTGCCAGGGCCGCGTCGAGTTCGGCAATGGCCGAAAAGCCCGTGTCGGCGGGTGGGAAGTCGCTGCCCGCCGTGCCGCAGATCGAACACCGAGTAACGCGACGCTTCTGGCACTCGGGACAGGTGGGCCAAACTTCAAGCAACATGGCGGTCGTCTCCTCGGGCGACACATGACTGGTAGAAGAGGGTAGGGCAGGGGCCCCACCGTCGAACTCTGCCGCAATCACTCGAGCACGGACGGCGTCGGCTTCGTCGACGGCCACACGAGCTGCCGTACTCCATCCCAACACATCCACACCAGCTCCATCGGCCAGCGCGGCGTTGAGCACTACAGCCTCGATCCCCTCGTCGACGAGGAGATTCCGCAACAGATGGGCGTCCTGTGCAGTTCGGGCACTGTAAACGACGGTTTGCTTCATGGACGTAGCAGAGTCCTACCGCGGGGAAGCGAGTTGGGTGCCACTGGCTGTTCATCAGCCAGTGCTGAACACGGGCAGACAAGTTGCCCGTGCCACCCGTTAATTCAAAACGGACGAAACACTAGCCAATCGTATCGCCGAGAAGGGGGTTTTGGCAAGTCGGCTTCGTGCCGCGACAAGAAAACGGCCAAACCCGGAGGGCTGCGGGCGACCCTCAACACATGAGGGCAGCTCGGAGACGAGCCGAGAGAAATCCTGTAAAGCAACAAGAAAGCTAGTGCTACGTCGAATTTTCGATGATTCGGGTTGGGATGCATGCTCACGCTTGCGTGGGCATGCTGACATACGTACAAACATGGCCACGCAAGCGTGGCCATGGCACCCGAATCATTAAGGTTGACGTCGCATTAGCCCCCAAATACGCCGGATGCGGAGGCAACGTTGGATTCGCATCATGCAAACCGTGCTCGCCCAGAGGGTTCGCCGGCGTGTTTCGCGTTGGGGGCCGCCGTATGCGACCATTGGGCCATCAGGCCCAGCAGCCCACGGTCGATCGCTCGGTTGAAATCGAGATACGAGCGCAAGCTAACGCGGATCGGAACGTCCCAGTGGCTTCGTGAGATGGTTACCACATCGGCCATTTGGTTCTTGTTGCTTTTCATGGCCCTTGCTCTCCGGCAGTAGTTCCGACAGTCGGGCGGCGTCCTGCGGCCGCACCCCCTGCTTACAATACGTTTGACACGCACAATCGGTTCAGGTTCGCGTTGCGACGAGGCGAGTTGCCTGGCGACGGGAGCCCACAGCCCCCCCGGAAATCGCCCCGGCGTCTTTCTTGCAGGTCGACTGTTGCGGCAGCCCGCTTCGCCGACCCACTCAATCCCGTCTTCCGAAAGGCTATTCGATTTTTCCAAACGGGTATTGCCGTAACATCAGGATTTGATGCGATTTCTGTAAGTTTGGTTACGAGGTGGAGCAACTCCAATGGCCCACGGCGACAGCTTTTTGTGCGTGGCCGATCGATTTTTCGCTCCATACGCTCGACGCACTGGCCCCGGAAAACAACAGCTCCTCCAAGAAAAGCGACACGCCCGACGAAGCAAACCGCGCTACGCCGGGCGTGAACCAGGATTGGGGGGAATCCTATTTAGAAACGACAGCCTACATCGGAGCCTCTTCAGCAGCCTCGGGCACTTCGGCCGCCTCGGGGATTTCCTCGACGCTGGTATCCTTCTTCACCTTGGCCTTTTTCTCCGCCTTCGGCTTCTTCGGACCATCGCACTTCTTTTTTTTGCCGTCGGGCTTCTTCTCGCCGGCCTTCTTGTCCCTGGGCGAACACTTGTCGCCCTTCTTGCCGTCAAGCTTGCCGTGCATTTCTGCCCGTTTCTTGGCATGTGCGATTAGCGAAGCTTTGATCTCTTTCGGCTCGACGAAGCCGTCGTCGTCCTTGTCGATCTTGTCGAAGTGCTTCTTCATTCGCTCCGGCGCTTCCTCTTTGGAAAGCTTGCCGTCGCCGTCTTTATCGGCCTTCTTTAGGTGCTCGACAATCTTGCCGATAGGCGGCTTACCGGGACCTTTTTTCGCATGGTCGCCCTTCGGGAGACCGCCGGGACGACGGTGCTCGGGCGGTCCCATCCGATGATGCTTGGCCATTATCTTCTTGGCATGCTCAACCCCTGCCGAGAACTCTTCCAGGCTCAACTGACCGTCTTCGTCCTTGTCGAGTCGCTTGAAGATGTCTTCGGCCTTGGGAAACTTCGGCGGGCCATCATACTTGCAACCTATGCTCTTCGAGGGACCCTTCTTATCTTTCGGGCCCGGGCAGTCGCGCGGACCACAGTCTTTGTCCCGACGTCCATCGCGCGGGCCGTCGAAATCACGGGGGCCACGCCCATCGCGCGGGCCATCCCAGTGACGCGGAGGACCATCGTGCCAACGACCGTCGCGATCACCCTTCGGGCCGTCGAAATCACGGGGGCCACGCCCATCGCGCGGGCCATCCCAGTGACGCGGGGGACCATCGTGCCAACGACCGTCGCGGTCACCCTTCGGGCCATCGAAATCGCGCGGGCCACGCCCGTCGCGCGGGCCATCCCAGTGACGCGGAGGACCATCGTGCCAACGACCGTCGCGATCACCCTTCGGGCCGTCGAAATCACGGGGGCCACGCCCATCGCGCGGGCCATCCCAGTGACGCGGGGGACCATCGTGCCAACGACCGGCGCAATCACCCTTCGGACCGTCGAAATCACGGGGGCCACGCCCATCGCGCGGGCCATCCCAGTGACGCGGAGGACCATCGTGCCAACGACCGTCGCGGTCACCCTTCGGGCCGTCGAAATCACGCGGGCCACGCCCATCGCGCGGGCCATCCCAGTGACGCGGGGGACCGTCGTGCCAACGACCGTCGCGATCACCCTTCGGACCATCGAAATCACGGGGGCCACGCCCGTCGCGCGGGCCATCCCAGTGACGCGGAGGACCATCGTGCCAACGACCGTCGCGGTCACCCTTCGGGCCGTCGAAATCACGCGGGCCACGCCCATCGCGCGGGCCATCCCAGTGACGCGGGGGACCGTCGTGCCAACGACCGTCGCGATCACCCTTCGGACCATCGAAATCACGGGGGCCACGATCGCCACCGCGTCGTCCTTCGGGCGGTCCAGCAGGACGGCCTTCGGGACCGCGACCTTCGCCGCGTCGCTCACGGAAACGCTGAGCTGCTTCCTTAAGCTCCTCGAGAGTTACCGCTTTGTCGCCATCGGCATCGACTCGACGGAGCATTTCCTTCAGACGCTCCGGAGCCTGCTCGGGGATTTCGTCGAGGGCGATCTTGCCGTCTTTATTGGCGTCCAATCGCTCGAACATCGCCTCCGGGCCAGGTCGCTTTGGCCGTGGAGCTTCATCTTCGGCCGCCGCCCAGCGCGGAAGCACGGCAACCACTGCAGTCGCCAGTAGGAAGGGAATTACCCTGCGCATCACACATCTCCTTTACATGGGGAGGAAAATTTCCAGATTCGAAATTTCAAGATTCTCTGTGCCGTAAAGCATCTCAATACCGCGAAGCATCGCAAGATGTGATGGAAACGTCATCGCAGAGCCCTGTGCACGGAACTCTCTGTGCACCGAAATTCCAGGCACCAGCTCGGCGATGAATGTCACCTTCCCCAAAGACCTTGGGGGCGAATGCCGTTACTCAATCGCTGTCGACATGACCTAGCAACGGGTCCTCCCTGCCGTCGAACACCGGTTAACATTCCGTCCGGCCGACCACCCCGCCGCCCACTTGGAACCGAACAAGGCAGAACAGGGATGAACCAATCAACATAAACCATGCAAACCGCCTGAGGTTTCGCACGAAATCAAGGAATCCGCTAACACCCCACCGCTGAGCCAGAACCGCTTTTCTATCGGGGGGAACCTACGCTTAACCGGATTGACTCGGTTGTGGCACAGGTACCGGCAAGTTCGATCTTGTCCAGATTCCGGCGGCCGCCTATAATCCCAGCCCAGGTCCAGCATATGGTCGCTACCACGGGAAAATTCCGCGTCATCGGGGAACCAACCGGTCTGGGTTTCCGTATAGCGAGCAGAGTTCGACGGTCGGCAAACACCGGAAAAAACCGGCAGTTTGCCTTGGCGGTCGGATGGAGTTGATGCAGAATAGGTGTATCGGGAAGATACCCAGCGAAGCAATAACCAAGGAGGGATTGCCCAGCCGTGCACGGCAAAAACTGCGGTGGCCACCGCCAGCACCGGATCGACGGGATACGGCTTCGCTTGCGAGTTATACGGTCGCTAGAGTCTGCGTTGTTGCACCAGGGCGTGGTGATTCCTCCCGGTTGATGTCTTCGGAAAACTTCGCGTGTTGCCGATTTGCATCACCAAACGTAACCCCTCACCGTTAAAGGCGCTACAGGTCGTTAAGCGGTCGGTTTTCATACCAAACGGGCGCTGGCGGATTGATTGAATCTGCCACGGAATACCGGCCGATGACACGGGTGCGAAACTTGATGTGCCCGCTCGTGATGTCAAGGTCGACGGCCAGCGCGGCGATGGTGAGATGAGGTATACTTGCAAGAAACGGAATTGCCCGCAACGATGCCTCGTGTGGCTTAGTTCGACTGGAGAACAAGAATGCATATCTACGGCCCCGCACATCTGCACGGCCCTCAAGCCATTGGTGCCCCGCACAATTCTCGGGCTTCTCAGTCCACGGGCGGAACCGATGCGGCTCCGATCAGCGATGAGTTGCAGATTTCCGACGCCGCACGGCTGATGGAAGAAGCCAAGCAGGTTCCCGACATCCGCCAGGATCGCGTCAGCGCGATTCGCGCCGAAATCGCCAACGGCACCTACGAAACATCCGAGAAGCTCAACACAGCCGTGCAGCGGCTGCTCGACGAGATCGGGTAAATGGCCCTAAGCTGAAGTTAGCAGCACAGCAAGATATGAAATCATGGCGGAAAGCTTTGCGCTGGGATCGGTTCGTGTTCAACAGTCGCCGTTGGATCGATTCGCGCAATTTCTGCAAGGTCGTGGCAAGCGAATCACGCGACAGCGTCGCGTAATCGTCGAAACGGTCTTCAGCCACCACGACCACTTCGACGCCGATGAGCTTATGGAGCATCTCCAGGAGCTCATCGCCAAGCGTCAGGTCAGCCGCCCGACGGTGTATCGCACACTGACGGAACTCGTGGATGCGGGAATGCTGCGCACCATGGCTTTAGGTGGGCGCAGCATTTACGAACACGACTACGGCTACCCCAGCCACGATCATCTCTACTGCAAGCGGTGCAATAAGCTTATCGAGTTCCACAGCCCGGAAATCGAACGCCTGCGTGACGCCGTGGCCAAGGAATACGACTTCGAGGTGCTCAGCCACCGAATGTTCGTTACGGGGCTGTGTGCCAAATGCCGCAAACGCAAGTAGAGGCCTGCTGACCACTTCGACTTTTCGGGTGCCATGCCCACGCTTACGTGGGCATGCTGAAATCGCGAAGAACATGCCCACGTAAGCGTGGGCATGGCACCCCATTCGGTGTTTTCTGCCCGGCCTAAAGCAGGGCCGTGCTGAAATAGCGCTCGGCCCGATCGGCAAGCACCGTTGCCACGGGGGCATCAAGTTTTTGTGCCAGTCGCCGGGCTGCCCAAACATTGGCCCCCGAACTGATACCCACCAGCAGGCCCATGTCGCGGCCAAGTTGCCGGGTGGTTTCAATGGCGTCTTCGTCGGTTACCTCGATCACCTCGTCGATCAACGAGACGTCGAGCACGGCCGGTACGAAACCATCGCCGATGCCCTGAATCTGGTGCAAACCTGGCTCGTGTCCCAATAGGGCCGCAACATTTTTCGGCTCGACGGCCACGAGGTGGACGTCGGGCTTGTGCTCACGTAGGAACCGGCCGACGCCTTGCAGCGTGCCGCCACTGCCGACGCCTGCCACAAAACACGCGATGTCGCCGCCCATCTGGCGCCATAGTTCGCGGGCCGTTTCTTCGTAGTGGCAACGCGGGTTGTCGGGATTCTCGAACTGCTGCGGCATGAACACCCGCGGATCCGACGCGGCGATCTCTTGCGCCCGCCGCACGGCCCCTGGAATGCTCTCCTCGTCGGGCGTGAGCACCAGTTCGGCCCCCAGGGCCTTGATAATTTTCTTGCGTTCCTCGCTCATGCCCTCGGGCATCACGATTTTCACGGGATACCCCTTCAGCCGGCCGATCAGGGCCACGCCGATGCCCGTATTGCCGCTGGTCGGTTCGACGATGATGGAATCCGGCTTCAGTCGCCCGTCGCGTTCGGCCCCTTCGAGCATGGCCAGGGCGACGCGATCCTTAATACTCCCCCCCGGGTTGAGAAACTCGGCCTTGGCAAAAACATTTTCGCCCTTCAAGCGAATCAGCGGGGTGTTTCCAATCAGATCGAGGACATTGTCGGTGAGCATAGCGTTGACCGGCAAGCAAGAAAGGGACGGGGTGTGAACGGTAAGATTGTTATGATATCAAGCTTTGGCCGCCAAGTCTGCGCGAAACCCCCAGTGTGGCACCCGACCGTGGAATCAGCACTCTTCGTGGCCACGAAAGGACAGGGGGGCAACCTCCAGCCCAAAGGGGAAATTCCGGGTTTCGTTGACGGTGGCCAACGGCAACCCCTGGGAAATGCCGGCTGCCACGGGCTGCCCGTCAGTCAGGCGATGCTGGAGAGGATCCGCTGGTGGCCTGTTGCTGGATACCCTGGGCAACTCCCAGGCACAGAGCCACCCGGCATTTGTCATCGGGGAGCCGGGAAAGCAGGGCTTTTAGCTCGTCGGACTTGCCGTCGAGCGCGCCGAAGACACCGAGTGCCCACCAGGCCGATTTCGTCGGCTTGGCGTCGGCGGCGGTCAGTGCCTCGACGACCGCCGCAAAATTGCCCGCTCGCACCAAGGTGCTCACGATGACGGGAGCCGTGTCGAAACGAGTAAGCCCTTCGCTTAGCAGGGGGCCTTTGGCGGCAAGGTGTTGTTCCTCGACCAGGAATTGGGCAGGTCGCTTCTCGCCAAGCTCCAAGAGCAGGTCGGCCGACAAGGCGAAGTGCAGCGCCTTCTCCAGGGGATTGTCGATGTACCGGCTCTCCTCGTAGACCTCGCGCAGGGCCTTTCGGCAGGAGCCGATTTCGTTGCGCTGTTGATAGGCCCACGCAATTGGCAGCCACATGGCGGCCTTGCGCAATGGATCGGATTGTTGTTCGGTCGCTTCCGTTGCGTGGGCAAGATCCTGCTGGGCCTCATGGATCTGCAACCACAGTCCGAGTATCTGACGTGCTTCCTCCGCGGCCGTAGTGACTCGCCGCAGTGGCGGCTCCTTGCGGTTGCTGTCGCGGCTTTCGTTGATGAAGATCAACAGATCGGTCTTGGCCTGTTCGTCTTCCTTCGTGGGAGTGACAACCTTATCGGCCATTTCCTCGGCCGCATCGTAATTTCCCGCCCGTGCCATCGACAAGGCAAGTTGATACCACGTCCAGGAAAGTTGTTCGAGGCTGTCGATCAGGTCGGCCGTGCGCCGGGCTCCACCGAAGTAATGTTCTTCCGCCTGGATACGGGCGGTCCAAGCCAACGCCTCTGCCCGAACATTGTGATCGGAAATCGATCGGGCAAAACGTGTAGCTGCCAAAAACTCTCCCGTTCGGGCAATGCGTATGGTGACATAGCGCAGGGCCTCGTGGCGACGTTCTTCGTCTTGAATCTGCTCGAGCACCTTGTGTGCCCGGTCGAACTCTCCCATACGTCCCAAGGCGGCGGCGATCCCGGTCCAAGCGAAGTCGCGTTGTTTCTCGCTAGGGATGTCAAGCGCATAGCTGCCCGCACGATGCAGCCACTCCAGGATTGCCGTGCGCGCCTTCGGCGACAGCTCTTCGGCCCCGGCCAGTTGCGCCAGGCCACAAAGAACTACGGCTCCCACCAAGCCGGCTCGAACAAATCGAATGTGGCACGACCACAATCGAAAAGGCAACACCGACCTAAAACTGGCCCGCTCCCGCTGGTCGCCAACATGCGAGTCGAGTGCTCGCATGCTGTAGGGTAAGACTCGAAACATTGCGTATTCTCGGTTCGGGAGATCAATTGCCGTGGCCGACAAGCGATACGAACCATTGTAGCCGGAGAATCCACCGTTGTTTAGCGGGTCCGGTGTATTCGGTTTTCCCCTCTTGCTTCAGCAGCGGCGGGCAAGCCGCCACTGGCACCCAACAGCCAGAAACAAGAGTCGTGAAGTACTATTGGCTCCTGGTTTGATTGTGGAACACTTCATTGCGTTCCGGCCCGGAAAACCGGGCTCCCGTTGGTCGCCCTCGTTCCACAAGCAATACAGGACGCAGTAGAGCCCGTCACACCGACCCAGCTTTGGGTCGGTGGGCCACTGTCGCTCGAAGTCGCGGAGCGATCACCTCACGTGCAAACTGGGTTAGGCTCGTGTCGGTGCTGGTGTTCATCGACCGCACCTTTTCGGCTCGTAGCAGGCCGGTTTCGATCGCGTGATACAGTTCGAGCATCGTTTCCACGGCATCGATGCTGAATCCCTGGTGGTGAAGAATCTCCACGAACTCGTGGGGGGCGATCTTCTCGTGTACCACTTTCTGCCCAATCCCCTCCGAAATCAACATGGCAGCCTGACCAAACGTCAGGTTGGCCGGGCCGTGCAATTCGCGGGTAAGGAAGCCCGACCAGGTTCCGTCGAGTAACCGCTCCGTGGCGATGGCCGCGATGTCGCGCGTGGCGATCATCGGAAGCTGTACCGCGCCGGAAATGGGTAGCCGAATGGCGCCCGCTTCCGCAATCGCCGGAAGTTGCCAAAGGAAGTTTTCGTAGAAGTAGCCGGGCCTCAAGTGAGTTACACTCGAGACAACCCGATCGAGCACCTGCTCGACGTCGTGCAAGCCGGTTATCGGCCCACATCCCCAGCCGAGATGCGCCCCCAGCGACGAAATGTTCACAACACGTTCAATTCCGTTCGCGCGGATCGCTTCGGCCGCGTTTTGAGCGTGGCGGATTTGCGCGCCACGAAAATCCTCGGCCTGAAAACTCGCAGGCGTTACCCAGAGCAGGGCTTCGACGTCGCGCGTGGCCGCCACCACGAAATCGGTGTCGTCCAACGAACCCTGCGTGACCTCGGCACCGTGGACGGCCAGGTCGAGCACCTTTTCGGGAAACCGAGCCAGCAGTCGCACGTCGGCGCCGGTGGCCAACACACGTTCGGCGACCATCCGACCAATGTGGCCGGTGGGTGTACTAATTGCAACTCTCATCACTGCCTCTTTTCTATCTATTGAGCGTCGCATAAGTAGTGACACGAGGGCGACCGACGGGAGCCCGACAATTGCGGGAAAATCCGCTACGTGGCCAATTCACTACTCTTGCGAATATCAATAACTCCGTTTAACTCCATGATGAAAAACACCCTGATTCCGGCCCCTGGAAATATAAAAACGCTGGGGTCTCCTGGATGGTTTGAGGCTCACTGCTCTCGCGTACTTTCAGCTTGATACGATCTCTGCGGTCATGGGGAAGTCGATTGTCGGGTCGGCTACCTGGGTGAAGTAGTCGGCAAACAGATTAAGCCCCACATGGGCGATGATTTCGACGATTTCTTCGTTGCTAACGCCGATATCCCGAAGCCGCGTCAAGTCGGCGTCGGTCGCCGCGCCGCGATCTTGGACGATCTTCTTCACAAACCTCAGAATCCGGTCTTCCCTATGATCCGTCGAGGTTCCCCGCCGAGCATCGCGTAGGGCGTCGTCGCCGATGCCGATCGAGCGTCCAATCGCCATGTGCGCCGCGATGCCGTAGCGGCAACCGTTCGTTTCCGCAACGGTCAGTGCAATTTTTTCGCGCAACGGACCACCCAAGAGCCCGCCGGCAAGGGCCCGCTGCAGAGAAAGAAATCCCTCCGTTGCAGCCGGCGATTGGGCCATCGTTCGGATCATATTCGGGACCATTCCCCACTGGGCCTGGACCATGTCGAGTATTAAACCGGCCTTGGCCTGAGCGACGTCCCGCTGGATCGGTTCAATCCGGGGCATCACGAGTCTCCTTTTTGGTGTCAGAGGATAGAACCCCGTCGGCCACTGAAAGTTCGCTACGGCCAGGTTCCACCTCAAAGAGATGCAGATGTCGTGCCGCTGGCGAGCATTTTCCGTAAACGACTTCAAAACAAAGAGTTACAGCGAACAACCTACCAACGGCAGCGACAACGAAAAATCGTTATTCACGACAATTCGTTGACCAAGCACGAAATATCGTAAATAATTCCCCACCATGGACAAACCTGCCGAACAGCCGCCGATCGAATTCGACAAGCTCAAGGGGCTAGTTCTCGACATTGCGAGACAGCGGTGCCCCGAGGCCGTCCTGAAGGCCATCGTGCAACGCTTGGCATCGCTCTCGAACGTTGCGCTGGCCCGAATCTGGCTCATCGAGCCGGGCGACCGCTGTGGCAAATCATGCGAGACAGGAGCGTTGTGTACCGATGTGGGGACCTGCCTGCATCTGGTCGCCAGCGCTACCGAACCAGAATCCCCCTTAACGCCAAGCGATTCGGCCGATTCTCGGCAACGTGTCCCCTTGCGCGTCGGCACCATCGGGCGAATCGCTGCCAGTGGCGATGCCGTCGAAATCGACCTGCCGGACCGGGCCCTTTTTGATGAGCTTCAACTCAACGAAGCGCCCACCGCCGAGTTAACAGGTTTCCTGGGACAACCCATGGTCCACAGCGGCGAGGTGCTTGGCGTGCTGGCTGTGTTGTTGCACCAGGCTCCAAGGCCCGTGGGCATTTTGTGGTTGCGGATGGTCGCCGATATGGGAGCAGCGGCCATCGCTAACGCCCGGGCGTTCGAAGAAATCCAACGCCTCAAGGAGCGTCTCGAACAGCAACGCGATTATCTCTGCGAGGAAGTGAGCGAAGCCTACTTCTTCGGCGACATCGTCGGGCAAAGTCCGGCTCTGGCCCGTCTCATGCAGCAAATCGAACTGGTAGCGCCCACCGACGCCAATGTGTTGATTCTTGGCGAGTCGGGAACGGGCAAGGAACTGGTCGCCCGCGAAATCCACAAGCAGAGTCAACGTCGTGGGCAACCGATGATCAAGGTCAACTGTGCGTCGATTCCCCGAGAACTTTACGAGAGCGAATTTTTCGGCCACGTGCGAGGAGCTTTTACCGGCGCGTTGAAAGACCGGACCGGACGGTTCGAACTTGCCGACCGCAGCACGCTGTTTCTCGACGAAGTCGGCGAGATTCCCTTGGAACTGCAAGGCAAGCTGCTGCGGGTGCTGCAGGAAGGCGAATTCGAACGCGTGGGCGAGGAGCGCACCCGAAAGGTCAACGTCCGAATTCTCGCCGCTACGAATCGCGACCTGAAGGCCGAAGTCGAGGCCGGCAGGTTCCGGCAGGATCTCTACTATCGGCTCAACGTGTTTCCCATCGAGGTAGCCCCACTCCGCCGTCGCAAAGAAGACATTCCGCTGCTGGCCTTGCGATTTGCCGAGCATGCGGCCTTGCGCGTGAATCGTCCGCTGCCGCGCATCACCCAGGCGAACATCTTTCAGTTACAGGCCTACGAATGGCCGGGCAATGTGCGCGAACTGCAAAATGTCATCGAACGCGCGGTAATCACGTCGCACGACGGCCTGCTGCGTTTCGATCTTCCGAGCGAGACTTCCGTGGCCGGGCCGGCGACTCTGCCGGGAAATTCGTCGGACAAATGGGAAAACGACATGGAGGTTGTGCCCGAGGTGGAAATGCAGCGACGCCAACGGGAAAACATCCTTGCGGCACTCAAAAAGGCCAACGGAAAGATCTACGGCCCAGGCGGAGCCGCTTCGCTGCTGGGAATTCGGCCTACCACCTTGGCTTCCCGGATGAAAAAGATGAAAATCACGGCGTCCGATAAGTTCCAGGAGAAGTAAGGAAAGCAACGACCATGAGTCATTCCAACTGGATGCTTTACGGTGCCAATGGTTACACGGGCGAGTTGATTGCTCGGGAAGCCGTCGCGCGGGGAATGCGACCACTGCTAGCCGGCCGCAATCGCCGAACGATCGAGGCCTTGGCCCTGGAGTTGGGGTGCGCCAGCCGGGTTTTCGATTTGGACGATCCCGACCGTACGGCCGAGTCGCTGTTGGGCGTCGCCGCCGTGCTGCATTGTGCCGGGCCGTTTTCCGCTACTGGCGAACCGATGATGGACGCTTGTTTGCACTCGCACGTCGATTACCTCGACGTGACAGGCGAAGTCGATGTGATCGAGGCTGCTGCTGCGCGACACGACCGGGCCGTTCAGGCCGGCGTGCGATTGATCCCCGCCGTGGGATTCGACGTGGTACCCAGCGACTGCTTGGCCGCCTTGCTGGCCCAACGTTTACCCGACGCGTCGTCGCTGACACTCGGCCTTTTCACCGAAATGAGTTTCAGTCCTGGCACGACGAAAACCATGTTCGAGCAACTGCCTCTGGGTGCTCGCGTGCGCATCGGCGGAAAGATTACCCGAGTTCCGTTGGCGTGGAAAACGCGGGAAATCCCCTTCCGCAGTGGTGTCCGTGAGTCGGCCATTGCACCGTGGGGCGATGTGGCTTCGGCATGGTACACGACGGGCATACCCAATATCGAGGTCTACATGAGCATGCAGCCGGCGCAGATCCGGTTGCTACGGAAAGGCCGTTGGCTGCTGCGGCTGTTGGGCACCTGGCCGTTGCGTGCCGGTTTACGACGGTTGGTCACAAAACACGTACGCGGCCCTTCGGCCGACGAACGCCACAACCAACGAGCATCGTTCTGGGGCCAAGTGAGCAATGAACAGGGCAACCAGGTCGAGGCTACCCTGGAAACCCCCAACGGCTACCACCTGACGATTATCGCCGCGTTGGAGTGTGTTCGGCGGCTGCTCGACGGCGGCATTGCCCCGGGCTTTTTCACACCAGCCAAAGCGTTTGGGGCCAACCTGATCCTCGAACTGCCCGAGACCGATCTGCAGTTTCGATAAGGATGAATTGCCAGCATGGATTTTTCATAACGATATTAACCACGGAGACACGGTGGTCACAGAGCAGCAAGGCCGCCACCAGCAGACGTATGAACCCGATGCCAGGCTTTGCAGCCGCCTCCAGAGACTCCGTGGTGAAAAACACGGGCTAGCCGTCAGTGCCGAAATCCACTTCGATCGGATTGAAGCCGCTGTGAATTTCTTCCAGTGACCAGCGATACTTGAAGCGGTTGATCAGATGTTCGGCCGAGTCGCCAAAAAACCGCTGGATGTCGATCTGGTCGGCCTCGTCCAGCGGTGCGTCCTTCGCGCGAGCGGCGTGGGACGAGATCAACAACACGTAGTATTCGCCCTGGTCGGGCACGACAAACGAAAACGTTCCGTCGGCTGCGGCTCTTGTGTAAACGCCACCCAAGTTCTGAATGAGACGAACGCTTTTGTGCGTTTCCTTCGGCGGTGGATCTTGCGGCCGGATGGCGTAAACGCTCAAGGGCGTTTCGGGCACTCGGTCCTCAGGCAAAACAATGACAACGGCCCCTTCGTCTGGAGCAAGTTGCCCTGCACCGGGATCGTACATCAAGCGTCCCTCGACGAGTACCCGTTCACGAGCCGCTTCCTCCTGTTGGGCCAACTTCTCCTCGGCAACGTCGCCACGGCCGATGAAGTAGCCGGCCCCAAACGCAAGCACCCCGAACACAACCCAGAGAATTCCCTGCACGAAAAAGGTTCGGCGGGGAAACAGGATCATGCCCGAGGGCAATGGCTCGCCGTATTGTGGCAACATGTCGGCTGGCGATGTGTCCGCTGGCAATGTGTCGGCTGGCGGCGACGGAGTCCTGGCCGATGTCGCATTCTCCGTAGCAGGTGCCGGCGGCTGACGGCGGGGACCAATCATCGTCGGCTCATCCTCGTAGACAACCAACTCTGAGGGATCGTCTACGGTAACCTGGGCCGAATCCGATTGTTCCAGCATCAACGCCGCGGCTGCCGCTTCCGGCGCGGGAACCATTTGGCTCAAACCGCACTTAGGGCATTCAATCTCCGTTCCCGCCTTGCGCGTGGCAATGCCGAGCATTTGATGACAGCGCTTGCAGTGGAATCGAATGGGCATCGCGGTGCAGTGCGTAGAAAAATAGAAACGAGTGCGACCTTCCTCTGGTTCCCCTATTCAAGCTTGGACACGAAAGCCAAGAGGACACCATGGGACCGCCCGTATTGCAGCGAACGCCCGGTTGCATGCAGTGAACGATCGCCTCAATTTAGCCTAGCACGCCGCCGCAGTGACGACCAGAGTCAAACGGGACACAGTCGGGGCGCCAAGAAGGCGCGAGATGACTTCACTACTTGCCGGGTGGCTCACGGTCGCCTAGGCTGTTGATCCCCAGCAGAAGCACCAACAGCACCAAGTCGACCGAGAAAAGAATGCCGCAACCCAGGGCAATTCGGTAGAGCACGTAGCCACCTTGGGTGTCACCCATCGCCCCCAGCAGAGAGGCGACGGCGACTATCACGCAGATCGCAATCGGCAAGACCAGAGCGACGGCGATCAGTGAAAGTGTGATTCCGGGCGGAACCGGCTTATTACTCATGCTCAACTCCCCTAAAGTCACTAATTTTGCGAATCGACAGGGTTTCTGTCAAGGCTCCCAGGCCCCAGAATTGGTTTACTTACCCGGATTACCCCTCTACTTACACTACATCAAGCAGCACTACAGGGTCGTATTTCCTTGACAGATGCACTGGGTAGGCCACAATGAAACTGAGCAAGGCCGGTCCAGGGTGAGCGTGTCGGAACATTAAAAATGCCGGTTTTGTTGCCCTGTACTACTAACCTCAAAGATCGTTAAGTTTTTCACGAAGATTAGCGACCGACGGGAGCGGGTTCCTGCCTGGGTGCGGCAGCACCGGTTTGGTTGGCGGCCCTGCCGCCCTGTGGGCCTTCTGGTCGGTTAACACGGACATTCGAGGGCATGCAAAACGAGGGTGTTCGTCTAGTTTCTATACGGAGAAGAGGTCGTTATGAGCCGCTTTGGACCTGATGCCAACTTTTGGCAGGTCATTGTCTCGCTGCTCGTGGTCTGCCCGCTACTTCAGGGGGGATTACTGATTCACGAGAGAGATTGCGCTGCGGCGGAGCTTCTCCTGAAAGATGGACGCATCGTGAAGGGGGCTCTCGGCGCCGTGGCCAGCTTGGCAGATCAACCCCAGGCCTCGGCGACCGATGGCGTCGGCCCATTGCGTCTGATCATCCTGCTGAACGACGATCTGCGGCGAACCTTCGTCTCCAAACGTCAGATCCAAGAGGTCCGGCAAGCCAATATCGATCAGGTGGTCGAGGAGCAGTTCAACATCCGGCAGCGAACGTTGCGCTACGGGCGCCGCGTGGCCAGCGTGGGGCCTGTGGTCGAAATTCGGCCGTTCGACGAGTTCGGGCGCCGGATCTTCACGTTCAACACGGCGCAGGGGCCTGTCGACGTGATCCAAGGTATTTCTCTGCTGACGCCTAGCTGGGCGCAGGTCGAGGGGATTTCGCACGTCTGGGATATGCGCGTTGCTACCAGTTCGATCCCGCACGAGGTGCTGCACAAAATCCTCCTGAAGCAGATCGATCCGAAAAACATCGAGCATCGCAAAAAGATCGCCCGGTTCTATCTCCAGGCCGAACGCTACGCGGAAGCCCGGCAGACATTGGAAGACTTGATCAAGGACTTTCCGGAGCGTCCCGAGTTGCAGCAGCAGCTTACTCCGACAATTCGCTCGCTACGTCAGTTGAGTGCCCAACGGCTGTTAAGCGAGTTGCGGATGCGTCGGCGTGCAGGCCAACACCGCTTGGTGTATGGAAAGCTCGACGCGTTTCCTTCGGAAGACGTAGCCGGCGAGATCCTTCAGGCGGTGCGCGAGATGGCCGACGAATACGCCGGCTACAAGACGCGCGGCCAAAACGTGATTGAACAACTCGACGCAGAGATTGCCAAGATATCCGACACGGCCACGCGCGAGAGGATTCGTCCGATTCGCGATGAAATCGTGGCCGAGCTGAACATCAACACCTTGGGCCGACTGACCTCGTTCGAGCAGAGTGTCGGCGATCAGCAGCTTACGCCCAACGAAAAGGTGGCCCTGGCCGTAAGCGGTTGGCTCTTGGGTAGCGATGCGGCCCAGGAAAAGCTTCCGGTCGCGTTGTCGCTGTATCGGGTGCACGAGCTGGTCGTGCAATACATGAACGAACCGGTGAAGCTCGGGAGAGCCAAGATCCTGGGGCTATTGGGTTCCGAGGAAGGGGCCGTGCCGAGTTACGTGGCCGGTCTGTTGGCCCACATGAAACCACCCGAGGCGGCCCCGGAACCGGTAGCCGCCGACAAACCGGGCTTCTACCGTGTGGAAATCGAGGGACTCGATGGGCAGCCGCCTTTCACCTATTACGTCCAACTGCCGCCCGAGTATGATCCGTATCGTCGCTATCCGACGATCGTCACCCTACACGGCTCAGGTACGACGGCCGAACAGCAAATCGACTGGTGGGCCGGGGAGTGGACGAAGGACGGTTGGCGGGCGGGCCAAGCCTCGCGGCGCGGTTACATCGTAATCGCCCCACAGTGGATGGTCGAGCACCAGAAGAACTACCGGTACTCGCCGCGGGAGCACGCCTGCGTGTTGTACTCGTTGCGCGATGCCTGCCGGCGGTTTTCCGTCGACACCGACCAGGTCTTCTTGACCGGCCATTCCATCGGGGGCGACGCGGCCTGGGATCTGGGGCTGGCCCATCCGGATCTGTGGGCCGGAGTGTTGCCGATCGTTGCCCGAGCCGAAAAGTATTGCGACCTGTATTGGGAAAACGCCGAGCGTGTGCCGTTCTACGTGGTCTGTGGCGAACTCGACGGCGCCCAACTCACCAAGAACGCCGATACACTCGATCGCTACCTGAAACGCGGTTTCAACTGCACGGTCGTCGAGTATTTGGGGCGAGGCCACGAGCACTTCTACGACGAAATCCTGCGGATGTTCGACTGGATGAGCCGATTCCGTCGCGATTTCTACCCCAAGGAGTTCACCTGCAAAACCATGCGGCCGTGGGACAATTTCTTCTGGTGGATCGAACTAGACGGCATGCCTTCGAAGTCGATGGTCGATCCGGCCGATTGGCCGCCGTCGCGAGGTACCCAGCCGGTGGAAGTGTCGGCCAAAATTACGCCGAACAACGGTATCTACGTTCGCTCGGGCAGCACCCGGGTGTGCGTGTGGTTGTCGCCCGCGATGGTCGACCTGAAACAACGGGTAAGCATCGTCGTGAACGGCCGGCGAATGAACAACCGCGAGCCGTACGTCAAGCCGAGCCTGGAGACGATGCTCGAAGACGCCCGAACCCGCGGCGACCGGCAACATCCCTTCTGGGCACGCTTCGAAATGCCCACCGGTCGAGTCAGTGGCTCGTAAACTGGGGCTCGCAAACTGGCCGTTTCGCGGCACTCAAGCCCAGGGGTTGTAACCCCTGGGCTTGGCGTGGCACTCGCCTTTCCCGGCGATTTACTAGACCAACGGCACGGCCCAAGCTGCCACGAGGGTCAGGCCGAGAACCGTGACCGAGAGGATCGTTAGCATCAGCGACCACGTCTTGAGCGTTTCCAGTTCGGTCATTACTCCCATGCGGGAGAAAATCCAGAAGCCGGAATCGTTCATCCAGGAGCCGGTCATCGAGCCCGCTCCAATGGCCGTGGCCAGATAGACCGGATGAAAGCCAAGCTGCGACGGCTCGACCCCCATGGCCGCCACCATGGCCGAGGTGGTGATCATCGACACGGTTCCCGAGCCCTGGGCGACTTTCATCAGCGCGGCCACGGCAAAGCCGATCAACAGTAGCAACATACCGGAACTGTTTCCGCCAGTTCCAGCAAAGGCCTCGATCGTATCTTTGATGCCGGCCAATCGGAGCATGGCGCCAAAAGCACCGCCGCCGGACGTGATCAAGATAATCACTCCCCCACTCATCAGCGCGGTTTCGGTCGTGGCTCCTAATTGCTTCAGAGTCAACCCACGCTGGCGCACAAGCGTTATCATGGCGATTGCCGCGGAAAGGAGCAAAGCCAGATTGGCATTGCCGATGACCGAAGCGATATCGGCAAGCGTCTTCGCCAGCGTGGGGCCACTGCCGACAGTTTCCGCAGCGGCGTAAGCCGTGGTGATCGTCTTCAGCGAAATGAGGACCACCGGCAACAGCACGGGCATCAGCGAGATCCAGAGCCGGGGCAACTGGTCGTCGTCCAGCGGCTCGGGCTCATCTTCGGCCGTGTACGGCCGCATGGGGATGTCGAGCATTCGATTCATCACACCACACGCAACCAGCCCGATTACGGCGCTGGGTATTCCGATCGCCAGCCCCACGAGAATCATCAAGCCCAGGTCGACGCCCAGGTTCTCGGCCATCAGCAGGGGACCGGGCGTGGGCGGTACCAAGGTATGGGTGAGTACGGCGCCGCCGGCAATGGCCGTCACATAGAGCACGTAATTGTGGTGCGTGCGTCGCCAGAGCGATCGGGCCAAGGGAATCAACAGGTAGAACACCGTGTCGATGAACACCGGCACGGAAAGGACAAACCCGGCGCTGAACAGGGCCGCGCCCGCTCGCTTTTCGCCCATCCATTTCAGAAATGAGCGCACAATACGGTCAGCCGCGCCACTGTCCATCAGGCATTTGCCGATAATGGCCGCCAGGGCAATGACAATGCCGATACTGCCAGCCGCCGAGCCGAAGGCCTCGGCCACGCGCGCAATCTTCTCCGACATCTCGCCGGGCGACAACAGGCTCACCAGCATCGCAGCCGAAATCAGTGCCAGGAAAGCGTTCAGCCGCAAGACGAGGATCAATCCTACGACGGTAACCAGCCCCAGCAGCAAAATCACCAAGGGACTGGTCAACCAGACGAGCAGAGATTCGAGCATTGCGGCGTTCTCCGTCGGAAATGACGAACAAGAGGCGGATGAGTTGCCTGAAGTCTAGAGAACGGCTGCGCTAGATGCAAGTAGTGGCACGGTGGTCGCGGTTTGTTCGTCGCGATCACGCAAAAAGCCCACCGGCTGCAACCGGTGGGCTTGGAGTGCGATGTGGCTTCAGTTGCAACTCGCTTCGGCTGCAACGCGGGATTTGCGTTCGAGCAACCGAAGCGGGCCCGCGATTATAGCTTTTTCAACATGATGCCTTTGAAGAACCAGCCGTTGGGTTCGCTGGCAATAGCAGTGCCGTCGGGGCCCAGGTAGTTGCGCACGGCGTCAAAGGCCGGCAGTTGCTGGCCCTGGAACTCGGCCTTGCGAGGCGCATCGGAATTCTTGCCTCCGTTGAGCACGTTGTTTAACAGCTTGGCGAACATCGTTTGTGCGCTGGGAAGCTTACCCTGACGGAAGAGTTCGTAGGACGGGTAAAGCTCTTCGTCGGTGCGGGAAAAGGCCCGACCGCACTGTTCGGCCAAGCCGAGTTTCGACAGTTCGGCGTCGACGATGCGGAAATCGACGGCCCGAGCCAGCGTTTCGCGAGCCTCCAGCGGCTGCAATACTTTGATGAGCATATCCGGGTGCGAAGCGATCATCAGTTGGCCGTGAACCACACCGACCGCGACGTTCGGAAAGATACGCTCTTGTTCTTCTTCCTCGTCGAACTCGTCGTCAAACTCGTCGGGCACGAGTTTGGGAACGTTTTCCATACGTACTCGCTGCCGTCGCCCTCCGCCCTCCGTTTGCACCACTTCCCAGATGATCTCGTTGCCAACCTTCCGTTGCCGGACGGTTTTATCGGCATCCATGATCTTCTTGACGGCCTTGCGAACCTGCGCGGGATCTTTGGCCTCAATGGCATACAGGTTGCGTTCGCTGTCCGCGGCGATGGGCGTCACGTAGTCGGTCAAAATCGTCACACGATTGCCGAGATGAACGACCAACTCTTCGCGCAAGTCGATCTTCGGCCCCTGGGGGTCTTCTTTGAGCCCGGCGAGAACCTCTTCCCAGATCCCCTCCTGACCCTGGCCCACGTAGGCGTCGAACATCGGGCCGACGTGATCGAAAGCGTTGACCACATCGATGTAGAATGTCGCGTAAGTCGAGACATCGCGCGGCACCCAACTTTGCGGCGCAAATTCCTTGCCGTTGGGAAACTTCATCATCCGCATCGAATCTCGGTAGGGTTGCGGTGCATAGACGGCCGTGCGGTGCAACATTTCGTAGCCGTCCTCGAGCAAGTCCATGTAGCCGCCCGCACCTTGCATGGCCTCAAAACCGTTTTCGCGAAAGATCTCCACGTTGCTCTTCTTGCGCCGGGTCACGCGAGGCAGACGTTGCGATTCAGGCGTGGTTGCTTGCGACGCCTCGAAATAGTCCAACGGAACCATGAACCAGCGGAGTTGCGGCACCCGGCCACCGTTGTCCTGGGCACAACGAGCCATCACCATCTTGAAGGCCGGCGAGTCGGCCAGACTCTCGGGCTGATCGGCCGGCAAACGCGAGAGAGTGTCGCGCAACACGCGAAGATCCTCTGCGGCCAGCAGATAGTTCTGGGTCAAACAGTAAAACACCGGCTCGGTGTCTACCGGCGCCGGCTGGGTAACTCCGTTACGCGGCGCACGGCGTTGTTCTTCTGCCACAGGCACATCAAAACGAATTACCGGGTCCTGGGTCTCAGGAACCTTGGTCATCGAGCGTTTGGCCCCTTGCGAGCCCAGGTTCTTGTCGATCTTCTCCAGCAGCGCCGCCGCCTGCGGCAGATGGCCGGTTACGTCGGCCACCACAATCTGCGAGGGAGTGATGCCTTGGGGAGCCACCAGGGCTACGCCGACTTCGCCGCCGGCCACGCCGCGAAAATCTTCCAGTTTCAGACCCAACCGCACACTGCCAGTCATGCGGGCGTCGATCTGCTTTCGCAGATCTTCCCGAAAGGGCTTCATAATGGGATCGGCCACCAGTTGTCCCCACTGCGTGGCGTTCCATTTTTCCGTCAGCGCCGGCATATCGGGAACCGCAGTAAGGCCCTTGGTGGCCGCGGGCAACAGGTTTTCGACGGGCCGTGCGCCACGTGCGGGCGCCGCCGGGGTGATCAGCACCAGGGCGATTGTTCCCATCCACAACGCGGTGATAGTGCGTAGCACGTTGGATTCTCCTCGGTTGATGTACGGCAAGTCGTTTGCCGTCTGTTTCGGTCAGAGCGAAAAGTTTGCCTAAAGGGTCGGATTCTAGTCGTTTCGCCCAGCTTATGCCAGATCGAATGCCAAACACAGGGTGACTTGCCGGCCCACCAGCCGGGGGGCGCCATACGCTTGGATGCCGGCCAATGAAATGGTTGGGTGGCTATCCAGCGACGGGTTTGGGACCCGGGGCGATTTGTTCGACTTGCCCAAAAAACCAGGGCCGGCAAGCCGCCGGGGCTGCTCGCAAATTCGCCACGCACGAAGTGTTCAGGCGGCTAGACACCGTACGTTTCCCCGGCGATAATGCCTGCCATGCGCGATTATCCTAGCGAAAGCCTTAGCCACGATCCGTTGCATGGCTATATTCCGTTTACCTCGTCGGCGGGGATGCCGAAGGACGAGGTTTCCGAACGCCAGATCGTCGACCACCCGTGGCTCCAACGTCTACGCCAGATTCACCAGTTGCAAACTGCCTGGTGGGTTTTTCCCACGGCCGAGCACACCCGGTTTCAACACGTGCTCGGGGCGATGCATCTGGCCTCTCGGGCAACGGCCGCTTTGTATGAAAGCCTCCAGGAAGTCTGTGCCGACGTGCCGAGCCGTGGCTATGTCGAATCGCTCATGCGGTTGGCGGCCCTGCTGCATGACGTAGGGCACGGACCGTTTGGCCACTTCTTCGACGCCCATTTCCTGGCCGACTACGGCCTGACTCACGAAACACTCGGCGGCGAAATCATCCGCCGCGAGTTGGCCAGTTTGGTCGCCCGAGTTCGGCGCAACCCCTACAGTCGGCTCGATGATGGCGAAGCGATCGACCCCGAGCAAATCTGCTACCTGATTACACGCCCGAAAGACGCCTCCAACAAGGAAGAACCTGCCGAAGATGCTCCCAAGTGGCTGCGGTTTCTTCGGGCCTTGTTCAGCGGACTGTACACGGTCGACAACATGGACTTCGTGTTGCGCGATGCGTATATGTCGGGCTACAACACCCGGGCGTTCGACCTGCAACGCCTGTTGCACTACAGCTTCTTCACCGACCGAGGGCTGACGATTCACGAGCGTGGACTTTCTTCCCTGGTGCAGTTTATCTCGGTCCGAGGAGAGTTGTTTCGCTCGATCTATTTCCACCGTACGGTTCGTGCCATCGACCTGACGTTGCTCGATCTGTTTGCCGACAGCAAGCGTTATCTTTTGGACAGCAACCCGTTGGATGACCTCAACGCCTACCAACACCTGACCGAATGGTCGCTGCTGGCCGAGGTTTCCCGATGGCACGAGAGCGACGATTGGAATATTCGCACTCTGGGCCAGCGATGGCAACGGTTTTTGCGTCGCGAGATTCCCTGGAAGATGGCGGCCGAGCGGACCATCTTCTTCGCTCCAGGCGAGCCGGAGCAGAGCAGCGTGTTCAGCAACCCGAAAGTTTTTGAAGCAGCCATTCGCGGCAACTTGCCTGCGGAACTGAAGGATATCCCGTTGCAGGTCGACACGGCCCGACACGTTCACCGCCCCGGCGCCCACATGCCCACGGCCGGCCAGAACTTCCTCTACGAACCAACCACCGAGAGAATCCTCCAATTGGACAACCGCGAGTTGTTCCGGCGAATTGCCGCGAGTTACCGTATCTGTCGGGTGTACTCGCAAGATCGGGCACACGATCACGCGTTGGCCGCCGCCATGGACCGATTGGCCGGTTCGGGGGGCGATGATTTGACGAATATGTGAAGGAAAGCGGAATGAATGCAAGGATGAATTCTAAAGGATGAAGTATGAAGGCCAAAGTCATCCTTTATACTTCATCCTTCATCCTTTCTGACCATTACCCACTTATCACTGATAACTGAAAACTCCCCCATGTCCTACACCGAATACCAAAATCCCCTGATTACCCGATATGCCTCGCCCGAGATGAGCGAGATCTTCAGCCCGCAACGGAAGTTCAGCACCTGGCGACGGCTTTGGGTGGCATTGGCTGAGGCCGAAGCCGAACTGGGATTGCCGATCACGGCCGCGCAAATCGCGCAACTGAAGGACCACGTCGACGACATCGACTTCGACAAGGCCCGAACCTACGAGCGTCGTTTGCGCCACGACGTGATGGCCCACGTGCATACGTACGGCGATGCCTGCCCCGACGCCCGGGCGATCATTCACCTGGGAGCCACCAGTTGCTTCGTGACCGACAATACCGATGTGATCCTGTTGCGTGACGCCCTGAAACTGGTCCGCAATCGGATGGTAGCCGTAATCGACGCCCTGGGACGATTCGCCGCCAAGTACCGCGACTTGCCCTGCCTGGGCTTCACCCACTTGCAGCCGGCGCAGCCGACGACCGTCGGCAAACGGGCGTGTCTCTGGGCGTACGACTTGGCGCTGGACCTGGCCGAAATCGAACACCGCATCGCGTCGCTTCGTGCCCGCGGTCCGAAAGGCACAACCGGCACCCAAGCCAGCTTCCTGCAATTGTTCAACGGCGACCACGCCAAGGTCCGCCAGTTGGAGAAGCTCGTCTGCGAGAAGATCGGCTTCGCGGAAAGCTACGCCGTCACCGGGCAAACCTATCCGCGAAAGATCGACTCGCAGGTGGTCGACGCGCTGTCCGGCGTCGCTCAAAGCGCCCACAAGACGGCCACCGACCTGCGAATTTTGGCCCATCGCAAGGAGTTGGAAGAGCCGTTCGAGAAAGAGCAAATCGGTTCCTCAGCGATGGCCTACAAGCGCAACCCGATGCGGAGCGAGCGTATTTGCTCGTTGAGTCGTTTCGTGATGAGCCTGCAGACCAGTCCCCCGGCCACGCTGGCCACGCAGTGGCTCGAACGCACGTTGGACGACAGCGCCAACCGCCGGCTCGTGCTCCCGCAAGCCTTCCTGGCAACCGACGCCGTGTTGTTGCTCTACCAGAACGTGACCGATGGGTTGGTGGTGTATCCGAAGGTAATCGCTTCACACCTCGACGCCGAACTGCCGTTCATGGCCACCGAAAACATCCTCATGGCTGCTGTGGCAGCCGGTGGCGACCGCCAAGATCTCCACGAACGAATCCGCCAGCACAGCCAGGCAGCCGCGGCCATGGTCAAGCAAGAGGGCGGGCGAAACGACCTGATCGAACGACTGAGCGACGACGAGGCCTTTGCCCAGGTCGATCTGAAGGCCGTACTCGATCCGACACAGTTCGTCGGCCGTTCGCCTGAGCAGGTCGACGAGTTCTTGGCCGAAGTGGTCGAGCCAATCCGCCAAAAGTATCCCGAGGCACTGGGCGGGGAGGCGGAGATTAGTGTGTGAGGATGAGAATCGATAGCCAAGCACGAAATGACGCATAAGAGCGACACTACACCGCCCCCAGAAGAATACAACATGAAATGGCTGCTAACGATCCTCTACGGACTGCTAACCATCTGGACCGGCCTGCATCGTAGTATTGAAGCGAAGGCCTACAAACCTAATGCGTTGTGGTTCTGCCTGGTGATGGGCGCGGTCGCCATCGCGGCCGGGTTTCTCTACCGGTTGGAGAAACGTGTGGCGGCTGCCTTCCTGGCGACGGTGGCGGTGGCCGTGGTACTCAGCTTCTATCTCACCTGCTTCATCACGGAACCGGCGAAGGATGCCACGTTCCGCGTGGGCATCATCATCCTGGCATCGATCGCGCAGCTCGTTGTGGTGTTGCTGCCTGCGTCGCCCAAAAAACCTGACGATAGAGATTGATCGCCTCTGGTCAACAATTGAGCCCAAAAATCGAGGGTAGTCGACAAGCGGTCCTGCTATCTCATTGTCACCGCCCGGGCTTTTCCACCACGATCTCGAACTGGTTCTTCGCACCGTCGTCGCTTACAGTGAACTCAAGGCCCGAGGTCTCGAAGCGGCTGAACTTCGGGTCGATCAGCGGTGGCGCACGCATGGCGACCGGGTCGTCGCCCTCCGGCGTGGGCACGGCGACCAGCACGCGGTGTTCGCCTTCAATCGCTCCGTCGCCCGGCTCGAAGGTACCCAGTGTGAATGTGCCGTCCGATTGCAACGGTCCCCGCGCGCTCACGGCGCGGCCGGGATCGGTCGACTCGAACGTTACCCAACCTTGGGTAAGCGGCGTGCCGTCGGAAAACGTCACCTTGCCACCAGCCGGGTAGGTGGGGAATTCACCACTATTGCCGCAACCGACGAGCAGCGCGATGAACGAGGCCGACGCAACAACCGCGAAAAGCCCAAAGAAGAGTCGACGAAACATCACGAGCTACCTCCGTTGTTGACGTTTGTTGGGAAAACCGATTCGGAGCAAGCCGACCGAAAAGCTCGCCGCTCATCGTACCGCTGGGTCCGTTCTTCGTAAAGCACTTGTCTGCAAAACCAGGGGAACAGCTTCCGAAGCATCGCGAAACCGCGAAAGGGCGAAGAGGCAGACAAAGGAAACTACGATCACCCTTCTCTTCCTCCCCTTTCGTGATTTCATCCTTTTGTGTTTTCGCGATCAAAAAAACGAAGGCCGGAGGTAGTCATTCAGCCATCTGCTGACAAGATGCTAATTCTTCACAGCCTCACGATGTGGGAACCAGGGATAAGCCCTCGATTTTCCAGCCGCGAGACAGTAAATTAGTGCTGAAAACCACGGTCGGCCGCCTCGGTCGTGGCCTGCAAAGTCAATGGCTCACAAGGAAGGAGCATCCATGCAACAAGTCAAGCTGTTCAAAGGCTTAGAGTCGGAAGTCAGCGAGTTGGAACGCGAGGTAAACGCCTGGCTCCGTGAGAGCGGAGCAAAGGTTATCAGCATCAGCGGCAACATCGCTCCGCAAAGCGAAAAGCCGGGCGAAGTGTCGGGTGGCTCCTCGCGTTCCCGTTTTCCGCCCTCCGACATCCTGCTCATCGTGCTTTACGAAGCGAGGAGCTAGAGGCTAGAGATTAGGGGCGAAGGACGGGAACGAGAGGGCCCTGAAAAGCCGCGACCAGTGGTTGCGCAGGACACCGCCCATCGGCCCAAACGGTGTCAGTACGGCCATCCTCTCCGCCGCAGCCCTCCGTTGGCGGTCTTGCCCTGGTGTGATACGCTACGGGGATGGCAACCGACCGGAGCATCTTCCTGGGGATTGACGTGGGCACCGGTGGCGTCCGCGCGCTGGCCGTTTCCGACGACGGGCAGGTCTTTGCCCAGGCATCGGAACCGTTGCCCGACGACATCCTTTCCCCCCAGTCGGGTCGTCATGAGCAGCAGCCGCTGGTTTGGTGGGCGGCCGTTTGCCGCGCAACTAAGTCGCTGGTCGGTACGCTTCAGCAACATCGCATTCGCTCCGGGCAACTGGCGGCCGTGGCGGTCGACGGGACCTCGGGCACGCTGGTGGTCCTCGATCCCAAGGGCAACCCGCTTCGCCCGGCCCTGATGTACAACGATCCCCGGCCGACGTCCGAAGCCGATGAGTTGAACGAGGCCGCTGGGTCGTTTTGCGACAAGTTGGGCTACCGGTTCAAGTCGTCGTTTGCGTTGGCCAAGATTCTCTGGCTGAAAAACCACGAACCGTCGCTGTTCGGCAAGGCTGCTCGATTTGTGCATCAGGCCGACTTCATCCAACAGCGATTGACCGGCCGGACGGCCGTGAGCGATTACAGCAACGCCCTGAAGACCGGCTACGACTTGGTCGACGAATGCTGGCCGTCGTGGATCGACGAGGTGGCGCCGATCGTAGGGCGTTTGCCGGAAGTCGTTGCCCCCGGTACTCAGATAGGGACGATTTCGGCCACTGCGGCTGCCGAGACGGGCCTGCCCGAGGGTTTGCCCGTGGCCACGGGAGCCAGCGACGGAACGGCCGCCTTCCTGGCCTCCGGTGCCCATCGGCCGGGCGACTACAACACGACCTTGGGCACGACACTGGTTTTCAAGGGCATTAGCCGTGAAATCTGCCGCCACGGCGAAGGATTGATCTACTGCCACAGACTGCCAGGCGGCCTGTGGCTGCCCGGGGCGGCCGGGAACGTAGGCTGCCACTGGATGACCGAATGGTTCGCCGGGTGCGATGTGATCGAGATGGACGCGGCCGCCGCCGAGCGTTTGCCCTCGGCCACAGTGGCCTATCCGCTGGCGCGGCGTGGCGAGCGGTTTCCGTTTCTGTGCGACGCGGCCGAGGGTTTTCTGGTGCCGGAGCCATCGAATCCGGCCGAGCGTTACGCGGCCTGCCTTCAAGGCGTGGCCCTGGTCGAACGGCTGGCCTACGAAGTGCTCGACCGTGCGGCTGAAGAAGCCCGGTCGCCGGCGGCCGTAGCAGAAAACGCCGGAACCCTGGGGGCCATCTTCAGCACGGGCGGTGGCAGTCAAAGCGACGTTTGGATGCAGTGTCGCTCCGATGCCACGGGCCGGATCGTCCACCGGCCGAAGTGTGGTCAGTCGGCCTTCGGCGCGGCGGTTCTGGCGGCCGTCGCAGGGCACTACGGCACGGCACCCGAGGCGGTCGCCCAGATGGTTCGTATTTCGCGGTCCTTCCACCCCAATTCGGAGCAAGCCTCGGCGTATCAGGGAAGGTACAATGAGTTTGTCGATCAGCTGCAAACACGAGGTTACCTGTGAGCATCTACAAACCGTGCGACATTCGAGGCAGTGCCAACGAACAGCTAACCCCAGAGCTCTACCGGCGTTGGGGCCAGATTTTGGGACGTCGGGTCAATCCGCAGGAGAAGTTCGTGGTGGGCGGGGACACACGAGGTTCAACGCCCGGGTTTCTGGCCGCCTTGGTCGACGGACTGTGCGACGCGGATGTCGACGTGGTCGAGTTGGGTCAAATGCCTACGCCGATGATCTACTATGCCCATCGCCGGTTGTTGTCGGCCGGTTGCGCGATTGTCACCGCTTCACACAACCCGGCCGAGATCAACGGTCTGAAATGGGCCATTGGCCAAAACCCGCCGACACCCGAAGAAGTTGAACACTTGCGAGCGAAAACGAAGGCAGGTGAAGAGTCGCTGGAAAAACGCAAGCGGAGCCAAGCCCGATCGCTCGACGTGACGTTCGACTATGTGGCTTGGCTTCAAGAGCGTTGGGTCGACGGCCTCGACGCCCACATGCACGTGGTCGTCGACCCGATGTACGGCGGTTGGGCCAATCGGGTGCGGCGTTACCTGCACGCCATTTTTCCGCAGTGCATCTTCTCGACAATTCACGACACGACCGAAGACGATTTCGGCGGTCAAATGCCTGATTGCTCCCGGCCCGACTACCTCCACGCCCTGACCGACGCTGTGTACCATCAACGAGCCGACCTGGGTTTGGCCTTCGACGGCGACGGCGACCGCGTGGCTCTGGTCGACGAAACGGGCATTGCGCTAACGGCCGAAGAGACCACCGGCGTGCTGCTGCAGACGTTCAACAAGGAGCTCAGCGACCGGCCGTTTGTTTACGATCTGAAGTTTTCGGATTGCGTTCGCGAGATGGCCATGCAGCACGGCGCCATGCCCCAGGTGGAACGCAGTGGGCATGCCTTCATTCGCACGCGGATGCGTCGGGAACAGGCACTGTTTGGCGCGGAGATCAGCGGGCATTACTTCTACGGCGAATTGGACGGTGCCGACGACGGGCTGTACACGGCGTGCCGGATCATCGCGTTTCTTGCCCAGGCCGACGTGTCGCTCGGCGAATTGCGTCGCCGTTGTCCCCGCGTTTACATGACCCCGGACCTTCGCGTGTCGGTAGCCCCAGCGAAGCAGGCAGCCATCGTCGAGCAGGTCAGCGCAGCGTGGAAAGATTTTCCGCAACAGGTGATCGACGGTGTACGAATCGATACGCCGGCCGGCTGGGCCCTGATGCGTCCTTCGGTGACCGAGCCGGCCCTGACGTTTCGCTTCGAGTCGATCGATTGGCCGGCGCTGGACGAGTTGGTCCGCCGCTTCTGCGATCAACTGCCCGAACTGGGCGACGAACTGTGGACGCAGTATGAAACGGCCCTCGGAAGTCGCGAGTAGGGCAGGGGGGCCTGTAGCTAGACAACTAGATAAATCGTGGAGCCATGGAGTTGACAAGTCGGAAGTCGGAAAGGAAGCAAGGATGAAGTATGAACTCAGTCTTTTATGCTTCATCCTTTTGAATTCATCCTTCCCTGCAGACTCCGGGCTTCCGTGGCGACAAATCCGGGGTGTTGTGTGGGTTTTCTTCCAGGCTACGGCTTGAAACCGGGGTCGATAGGAGGAGCCATGCGAGTTGTTTCGTCCGATTCTCTTGAGCCGGTGCGGGAATTGCAGTGGGTGGTGTTCGAGCAGCTCGATCAGTTTCGCCGATGGCAGGGGCGGCTGTTGGATCGTGCGGGATTGGAACCTCAAACAACGCCATCGCACGCAGTCTTTGCCACGCCCGGTTTTTCACTTCGACGCTACGACGACGATTCCACCGAGGGGCCGATTCTGCTTCTCGTGCCGGCTCCCATCAAAAACTCCTCTCTCTGGGATCTGACGCCTACGGCAAGCGTCGTTCGGCAGTGTCGGCAAAACGGGTTTCGGGTTTATTTGGTCCATTGGGAACCGCCCACCGAAAAAGAACAGTCGTTTGGGTTGGCCGAGTACGCCGATCGTTTCGTTCTCGATTGTCTCGACGCCATTCTCGCCGAAACAGGTGAGGCCGGTGTGATGCTTATAGGACATTCGCTGGGGGGAACATTGTCGGCGATCTTTGCGTCGCTGCATCCCGAGCGAGTGCGCGGCTTGGTGCTGCTCGGTGCCCCGCTGCATTTTGGCTGTCGAGTGGGTGTGTTTGGGCCTTTGGCTGCGGCGGTGTCCGAGACTGGCTTACCAACACGCGCTTTGCGCAATGTGCCTGGCTCGCTACTGAGTTCCGTCAGCTACGTGGCGGCTCCGGACGAGTTTGATTTCGCACGTTGGATCGACTGGTGTCGGAGCTTGACGGACGCTTCCGCCATGCAAACTCACCTGCGTGTCGAACGCTGGACACTCGCCGAAGCGGCCATGGCACGGCGACTGTTCGACGAGGTGGGCAGACTACTGTATCGCGAAGACCGGTTTCTTCGCGGAACGCTGACCGTCGGCGGTCGACCGGCGACGCCGCAATCGGTCGTGGCTCCCGTGCTGAGCGTTATCGACCCGCGCTGCCGCATCGTTCCGCCCGAGGCGGTGTTGCCGTTTCACGAAACGGTCGGCAGCGACGACAAGACCGTCATCTGGTATCATGGCGACAAGGGCGTGGTGCTTCAACACCTGGGAATGCTGGTAGGTCGCCACGCCCACGAACAACTCTGGCCGAAAGTCATCCGCTGGATGCATGCCCGATGGCCAACGGGAGTACGACCGTCCGGTAAGCACGATCCTAAATTTAGCGGCAACGAAAAACTTCGATGACAAACGATGAAACATTGGTCCACTTCAATTGCCATCGCTGCTGTTCGCGGCTGAGGGCGCCTCGTCGTTTGGCGGGCACAAAGCGACGCTGCCCTTGCTGCCAATTCGTGATGACCGTGCCGACCGAGAGCACGCCGCTGAGCCAGGTCGAAACGTATCAGTTCGTCAGCGCCGACGCTTCGTTGGCTCATCCGCCGTCAACCGTCCAGATCGCTCTCATCTGCAGTGTGTGCCACACTCGCATTGTCGCCTCGGCTGAGGAACAAGGTGGGCAGGTTACGTGTCCTGATTGTGGAACCTCGTGTCCCGTGCCGTTGGCCAAAGCATCTGGGCAATCCAATGCCTCCGATACCAACACGCCAGAGGCGCTGGCAAAGAAAATCGACGATTACCCGCTGCTGGAAATCGCCGATTCGAATTGGCAAGCCTCGTTGGCCGATCGGCCGAAGCTCCTTGCGCTGTACTGCAAACTGTGCAACACTCTGATGCACGTTTCCGAGGATCAAGTGGGCCGGCAGATCGCTTGCCCTGATTGCCAAACGCTGAACCTCGTCGAGCCGCCCAAGCCACGAAGCGGCAAGCTGGGTACCGTGGCCGTGGTGCCCAGCGACAAGGGCGAATACAACGTCATTGCGGGAGGCGAGCCGCCGGCACCCGATTCGGTTGCCAACCAGCCGCACGTCGCGGCCATCTGCCCGGTGTGCGGCACGCGATTGCACGTTTTGTTGGACGAAGTGGGCCAAAAGATCACGTGTCCCGATTGCCGCAAGGCGTTTACCGTACCCAAGCCCAAGCAGCGTATTGGCCGAAAGGAACCGAATCAGCCAGTGCCGGACAAGGGTTACGAGGTGGCACCTGTCGCGGAACTAGCGGAGTATGAACCGCTGTTCAATCTGCGGCGGCCGGGCACCTCGGCCGAGGAACTCGAAGACACGGAAGGTTTCGACGAAATGGCCGCGCCGCCGCGTTGGTCTTTCACCTCGGGCATATACACCGTAATGATTTCCCAAGAAGTATGGCCACGTTGGATTCTCTCTTCGATGGTGTTGGCAATCATCCTGTTCATGGCACTCGTTGCCATCGCATTGGCTGCGATTCCCACGATTCCTGCCATGACGACAAGCCTGGTGCTCACGTCATTTGCCGTGGTACTATTCGCGCTCTGGGGAATAGCAACCTCGGCCCATTGCCTTACCATCGTCCGCGCCACGGCCTACGGTTATCGGCGGGTGGAAGATTGGCCGGACTCGCTGTTTGTCGACTGGGCCGGCGAATCGCTCTTTTACGTCTTCGCAACGGGCTTGAGCCTCGCGCCCGGCGGCCTGACTGCATGGTTGCTGGGGGGCAGTCCAACCGCGACGAGTGGCCTTCTGACGCTCAGCGGATGGTTGCTGTTTCCGCTGTTGTTTTTGTCGATGCTCGACAACGCGTCGCCGCTGAAGCCGCTTTCGGCAACCGTCTTGCGGACTGTCGTCGACGCCTGGTGGACGTGGCTGCGGTTCTATGCGGCGGCCACTTTTCTGGTGGGCATGGTTTTCGCGATTGCCCTAGGTTGGCCCATGTTGTTGGGCGGATGGGGACTGCCGCCCACTGCCGCTACGCTGGTCGCCGGCCTGTGGATCTACGCCCGACTGCTCGGCCGGCTGGTGTGGTGCTTCAGCACGACGGCAATACGGTAGTGCTTTGCCAACTCTCACGACGTATGTGGAAAACTGCCTCCTCTCTTCTCCCCTCCGGGGAGAGGGGCCGGAGGTGAGGGGGCATCCCTGGAAACAGTCTTCCTGGAACCAATACGATCACCACTGCCACTCGCCCTCACCCGGCGACTTCGCCGCCACCCTCTCCCCGCCAAGCTGGAGAGGGTACGCCTTCTCCAAACACGCTGTCACTCCTTTTTAACCTTCTTGAACTTCGGCCACGTGGGGCCCTCGGCCTTTACGTCGTCGTAGATTTTCCGCATCGTGGCGGCCATGCGTTTTACACGCTCGGGCTGTTCGGTGGCCAGGTCGTGTTCTTCGCGGATGTCGGTCTTCACGTCGTAGAGTTCGAAGCGGCTGAACTTCTGATCGGTAAGGATTTTCCAGTCGCCGTCGCGCATGGCCACTTTGGCCCAACCCAGAGCGCGATCGTATTGCCAGTAGAGCGGTTGGGTTCGCTTGACCGGTTTGCTGTCGAAGATCGGCAGGAAACTGGCTCCGTCGAGCGCTCGATCCGCAGGCCGTTCGATGTCCACAATTTCGCAAACGGTCGGCAGCAGATCGAGCGAACAGACGGCCTCGTCGCAGACCTGCCCGGGCTGCGTCTTGCCCGGCCATCGGATGATACCCGGCTCGCGGAAACCCGCTTCGTATACCCAAAGTTTCATGCCCTTCAGCGGCGCCGGCGTGCCGTGCGATCGCCAGGCACCACGGTAGCGGTCAAGCGTCTCCGGGCCGTTGTCGCTGGTGAAGAACACCAACGTGTCGTCGCGGTAGCCCATCCGGTCCAGGGCATCCATCAACCGGCCCACCTGGGAGTCCATCTGGGTAACGTTGGCGTAGTACAGGGCTTCGCCCCGTTTGGTCGCCTGAGGGTAGAGCTTCTGATACTCCTCGGGCGAGTCGATCGGTTCGTGGGGTTCATGGAAGCAGACGAACAGATAGAACGGGTTGTCCTTGTTCGCTCGTTTTTCGAGCCAGTCGATGGCCTCGCTGCAAACGATCGAACTGGAAAAACCTTCGAGCGGCCCAACCGGCTCGCCGTTGCGCACGAAGTTCACCGGGTTGCGGTGCGTGGGCGAGGCGTTGTTTTGCGTCGAGAACCAGTGGTCAAATCCCTGGTCGCAAGGCTGCGGTTGCTCGGGCGAGTTGAATCGGCCGTTGCAGTGCCATTTGCCGACGTGACACGTGTCGTAGCCCGCGTCCTTGAGCAATTCGGCGACGGTGATTTCCTTGCGCTGCATGTGCATGGGCGAGCCGTGGGGGATCCAGTCGTAGACGCCCAGGCGGTTGGGGGTCCGCCCGGTGAGCATCCCGGCACGCGAGGGCGAACACACCGGCGCGGCGGCGTAGCAGGCTGTTAGCCGCATGCCTTCGGAGGCCAGCTTGTCGAGACACGGGGTTTTGATCGTCGGGTTGCCGTAGCAGGCCAGGTCGCCGTAGCCAAGGTCGTCACAGAGGACAACCACGAAGTTCGGGCGTTCGGCGGCCCCGGCGGCCAGCGATAAAGTCAAGGTTATCCCCAGACAAAACAGAAATCCCAAAGCGATTGGCCTTTGCATGAATCCTTCTCCCGCTGTGTGTTTGCCGACAGCCAAAACGAATACTTGTACTTGCTGCGCACTTTGCTAATAGAAATAGAACGCCCCCCCAAAAAACGGCCGCCCCTCTATCTTATGCCAGCCAACAGGGGGTTGCAAACCACGGCACGTCGAGTCACTATGAGAGAATGGCGAAACGCTGGGGAGCCAGGGAGCAGGGGCGAGAGGTTTTGGGGCAGGGTAGGGGAGTGATCTGGTTATTCGTGCTTGGTGCTTCATTGGTCATTTGGCATCGTTCATTGGCCATTCTCACGTTGTCGGTTGGTTGTTAGTGGATCGTGGGTAGCAAAAAGAGCCGCTTGCGGCTTCGCCCACACAAGACATCCAGTTCCTCGGAGAGGATCGCGTCCATGCCACCGGTCGAATGGTATTACGCCCGCGACGACAAACAGCAGGGCCCGGTTTCTGCCGGCGAGTTGAAGCAATTGGCCTCGCGCGGCGAGGTGCGTCCGGACGATCTCGTCTGGCGCGAAGGCATGGACGACTGGGTCGAGGCTCGCAACGTCAAGGGATTGTTCGAAGTCAATCCCTTACGACTGGCGACCCAACGCCCGTCGCGTGAAGGAGGCAGCCCGGCACAGCTTTCCAGCACAACCGCAGCCAGCGGGACGTCTTCGGAGGCTCCGACATCGAAATCGCCGCCGGAGTCTATTTCCCAATCGCCGAGTGAGCCGCTTGCCCCGCCGGTTGTCGCTCAGCCAAGCCTTGCCCAACCGTCTGCCGAATCCAGCACGGAAAAGGCCGACCTCGGGCAATCGCAGATCAGCGACACGGTGGTTGAGCCGATTCGCTCAGTGGCCGCCACGTTTGGCGAAACGGTGCCGGCAACGGACCAGCCGCAGGTGCAGGCCCAACGCCACCCACTGGACCGTTTGCTCGACGCCGCACGCAGGCATTTTGCCACAGGCTTCGTGCAGCCGACGACGCGGATCTTTACCACAGCCGGCCACTGGGGTCTTTACTTGGCCATGCTCGCGTACTTCGTGTTGGCCGTCATGATTTCCAACCGAGAAGATACGCCCGAAACGCTAGCAACCGGTATCCAGCACGGCCTCGTCATTTCGTTGCTATTATTCGCCCTGCAGTTTGCCGCCAACCGGATGTGGCAAGGGCTGAATCGGTTGGGACAAGCGGTGCGAGGCAAGATCGCTACCCGTGCGATGACCGATTGCACGGCCCTGTTGGCCATCGTCGCTGGAATCGCCGCGCTGCTGGCTCGCACATTTACAGCCGTCGAGACGGGTGACTACTGGCTCATCCTCACGGCCATTGCCGCTTTCATCCTCTACGAATACTTCGGCTTCGTGGCACTGAACCCCAAGACATTGGGTGTGGAACTCGATCCTATGGCAACCGCCCAGCAGGAGGCTACCGGGGTGTTTACTTTCCTGCTGGCCGCCTGTCTGCGCATGGTGCCGGTGACTTTCGGCGTGGGAATCGTCTGGGGGCTAATCCACCTGATCGGCACGTTTTACGGCCTGTTTACCGACGTGCCCAGTGGACTGCTTTCCATGGAGATGACCTTCGCACTGATCGTAATCATCCTTAGCGCCGGCTTGCCTTTGCTGGCGTATCTCCTCGGGCTGCTGGTGTACCTGGCAATCAGTCTGAGCCGCGCGGTGCTCGTATTGCCGGAGAAACTCGACGCTGCCGCGACTGACGATGTGGTCGACAGCGAGGCGCATCCGTTGCGGTAGAGAATTTGGCAAAAAGCCAAGGGTGCCACTGAATTAGACCAACCGCAGCCCTTGATCGTCGATCTCGTAGGGAAGGATTTCGTCGGGGCAGGCGCTGCCGCGATGCTTGGCTACGTACATCGCCCGATGGAATCGCGTGCCCTCGCGAATTTTGCCCAGGTAGATGAGCGTATTGGCGTTCGACAGCACGTCGCCTTCGTCGAGCGGTCGCTCGATCAGGGCGTCGAGCGTCGACTCGTGCGAGGTGGCCAGCAACAAGCAGCCGATCTGGCTGGGGTCGTAACCGCAGGCGGCCGCTTCTTCGGCATGGGCCCGATAATGTTCGCGAAACAAATCCCGGGCGACCCACTCGGGATCCTTCCGCAAAATCTGGTGGTAGATGTACTCGAACAGTTCGAACTGGATCGACTCGCCGGGACGATCGGCCGGTTCAATCCCGTCGATCACCACGCGCCGCGCACCGCGGACGAAGTTGCCGTAGAGAAACGCGATCGAGCGATTCAACCGTCGCGAGACCTCGGCCTGCCAGTCGTGCCAGCCGTCGAAGTCGAGATCGCGCCGCGTTACGCGGCGGCCCTTCTGCTCGAAAACCTGCAGATAGTCGCCATGGCGACGCTCAGGCGCAAAGAAGCCTTCCACGTCAACGTGTTCTTCCGCTTCCACGCACTGCATCTGCCAATCGAACATCCGCTGGGCGTAGTCGACATGATTCTGGGCATCGCCGCGAGAGCTCATGTCGAAGACAATCCCGGGCGTGCCCTCGCGATCGCGGCCCGCATGGGCGAACTGCAAGCCGAGTTGCGTTTTGCCAATGCCGGTCGATCCGACGATTACGGTAAGTGTACCCGGCAACAAACCGCCGCCGAGTTTCTGGTCCAGTGCATCAATACCGGTGGAGAGACGGGACATGGTAGTAGTTGTCAGTGGGTAGTGGGTAGTTTTCAGTAATAGCCGCTCGCGGCTTCGCCCATTCGGCTCTCCACTTTCCTAAAACACCCGAGCCAGCGTGCCGCCGTCGACCACCAGCACGGTACCCGTAATATAGCTACCGGCGTTGCTGGCCAACAGCAGGGCAGGGCCGGCCAATTCGTCGGGGCGACCCCAGCGTCCCAACGCCGTGCGTGCGGCCAGGGCGTCTTGCTGTTGCTTGCTGAGAATCGACATGGGCATCTCCGTGGCAAACGGCCCTGGTGCGATGGCGTTGACCGTGATGCCGAACGGCCCCAGATCCAGGGCGCTCGCCTGGGCCATACCGATCAATGCTGCCTTGGTCGCCGAATAGGCGTTGCGTTTGGCCGTGCTAGCCAGCCCCATGATCGACGAGGTGTGGATCACCCGACCCCAACGACGCTCTTTCATGCCGGGCACAATCGCCCGGGTTAGGGCCATGCAACTGGTGAGGTTCAACTCGACGAGCGTATCCCAGGTTTCGTCTTCGATTTGGTCGATCGCCTGGGGCACGTTCCAACCGGCGTTGTTCACCAGGATATCGACCTTGCCGAGTCGGGCCACGGCCTCGTCGGCCAGACGCTTCACGTCGGCGCGATTGGTCAGATCGGCCACCGAGTATTCAACCCGAACATCGAGCCCCCTGGCAATGTCCTGGGTAGCCTTCTGCAGTTCGTCTTCTTTTCGGCTGCAGATGAAGACATCGGCTCCCGCCTCGCCGAAGATTCTCGCCATGGCTTTGCCCAGCCCACGACTTCCGCCGGTAATCAAGGCGGATTTGCCCGATAGATCGAAGATGGTTCCCTTCATGGAGCTTTCCTTTCTTCTAGCGATCAAAGCAATGCTGCAAGCTGCTCGATCAGTTGTGCGATCATGGTTTCGGTATGCGTGGCGAACACGGCGATTCGCAGTGCTCCCTGGGGCCCCAAGCCGGCGTAGGTGGCAAAGAAAGCGATCATGATTTCCCTCGCGGCCAACTCGGTTTGGATGTGCCGCATCTGCTCGGCACTATCAAGCTCAAGGCACACGATGGGCGTGGGCGATTGCTCGACGTCCAGCCCCAACGCACGCAACCCGTCACGCAGCAGACTCGTATTTCGCCGCAAAGTTTCCAGCAACTCGGGTTGTTGACGTACCAACGCCATCGCCCGAGTGGCGGCGGCCGCCATTGCGGCCGGTGGTGGATTCAATCCGGCATAATAGGGCGTTTGCTCTTTGAGCAATTGCACGAACCCCCGACTCCCGGGAATCACGCCGCCGTAGGCCCCTAACGCTTTACTGAGGGTGCCGCAGAAGAATAGGTTCGGTCCCTGGGGGGCTTGTCCCGAGCCGGTATCGTCTGGCAGTTGGCAGCCCGTGGGCGAATGATTTGTCTCGCTGCCAGAACAACCGGCCTGCTCGTACGTCCCCCGTCCGCATTGCCCCAGCACGCCCATGCCGTGGGCGTCGTCCAGACAAAGCATGGCTCCCGGATACTCGGCCAGCACGTTACGGTATTCGTTCACGGGCGTCACCGTGCCACGCACGGAGAAAACACCGTCGCTGAGGACCAGGGGAACCTGCCGTGGCGCGAGTTGCGCTCGCAGCGTATCGTGCAAAGACTGCGGATTAAGATGCTCGAACTCATGTACCGGTTTGCCGACGAGTCGCGCGGCTTCCATAACGCAGTAGTGCGATCGGCAGTCGACGAACACCGCGTCGGCGTGGTGACCGAGCAGCGTGGCCAGGGCGTGGTTGCCGAGATAGCCGGAACCGAAGTAGAAGGCGTCGTCGGCGCCGAAGAACCGGGCGGCCTCGCGTTCGGCTTCGACGACCGGGGGCGAGTTGCCCAACCCGCTGCGAGAAGTCGCTGCTCCGATGCCGTACGTCTGAAGGGCATCGCAGGCGGCGCGAATTACCTCGGGATGTCCCTGCAAGCCCAAGTAGCCCGTGCCGGCGAAGTACAGGTAGCGTCGGCCGTCGATTACCGTGTACGCGCCGGGCGGGCTTTGCATGGTGGGCATAGAGAGCTGCGTTCCCTTTTCCCGTTACGGGGACCTCTGCGGGTGCCATGGGCAGCTTGTCTGCCCTTGCTTCAGCAGTGGCGGGCAAGCCGCCACTGGCACCCGTCAATCAAAGCATGACCGACCTCTACAGCGCTTCGCAGACCAGGTCGCCGACCTCCGTGGTGCTGTACCCCATTTTACCGGCGGCCTGACTCTTCATCTTGGTGCCGGTCACTTTCTGGATGGCATCGCTCACACGTTGGCCAGCCTTCTCGTAGCCCGACTGCTCCAGCAGCATGGCTACCGCCGCGATGGTGGCGATCGGGTTGATGACGTTCTTGCCGGTATACTTCGGAGCACTCCCGCCCATGGGCTCAAACATGCTGGTGCCGCCGGGCTCGGGATTGATGTTTCCGCCAGCCGCCACACCCATGCCGCCTTGCAGAATGCCGGCCAGATCGGTGATGATGTCGCCGAACATGTTGGTCGTCACGATCACGTCGTAGAACTCGGGGTTCTTGACCATCCACATGCAGCAAGCGTCCACGTGGTTGTAATCGGTCTTGATGTCGGGATACTCCTCGGCCACTTCCTGGAACGTGCGCCACCAGAGATCGTGCCCAAAGGTCAACACGTTGGTCTTCGCGACCAGCGTGAGTTGCTTCTTCTTGTTGCGTTTGCGGGTGTAGTCGAAGGCCCAACGGATGCAACGTTCGCAGCCCTTGCGGGTGTAGATAGCCGTTTGCGTGGCCACTTCGTCGGGCGTGCCCTTCTTGAGGAACCCACCGATACCGGCGTAAAGGTCTTCGGTGTTCTCGCGAACCACAACGAAGTCGATATCCTCCGGCTTGCGACCGGCCAAGGGAGTCTCGACGCCCGGGTAAAGCTTAACGGGCCGGAGATTGATGTACTGATCGAACTGGAACCGCAAGTCGAGCAGCAGGCCACGTTCGAGAATGCCCGGGGCGACGTCGGGATGTCCAATGGCTCCCAGCAGGATGGCATTGAATTGCGAAAGCTCTTCGACCGCGCCGGCGGGAAGGATTTCGCCGGTCTTCAGGTAGCGGTCGCCCCCGTAGTCGAAATCCTTCAATTCGTACTTAATGCCCTCAAGCTCGGCTACCGCCTTGAGTACCTTGACGCCTTCGGCCGCTACTTCGGGGCCCGTGCCGTCGCCGCCGAGGACGGCCACCTTGAGGATGTCGTTGCTGCTCACGTTCGTCTTGACCTTCTGTTGGTGTGCAAATAGTACTAGAGGCGGTTTCAAAAGCCGGCTTCGGATTTGTCCGTTCGCTGAACGAACGACCGCAGCCCGAGTTCTGAAATGGCTTCTAGTGTGCGAAATGCGAAATTCTGAATTTTACCACCCCGATGAAGCCGTCACAAGCGGCCACCAGGCAGCGACCAGATACCCCGACCGGCGGCTTCGGCCTCGGTCTGTGCCGCCCGAAAGCGACTTTTCATAGACACGGAATAGGGAAAATCGGTTCGCACACGGGCCAATCCGGCGCGGATCAGCTCTTCGTTCAACATCTGATCCCCCACCCAGACATAGGCCAGGACTCGACCGTATTTGTCGGTCCGCGGGCCGTCGAATTGCAGCCGAACCTGCTGGTCGCCGTCGACGAGAAATTGGCGGGTGAAGTCGGTCGCCTCCGGACCAAAGGGTTCCACGGGATGGTTGGGGCGAACCGTTTCGGGCGTATCAGCCCCAATCAGCCGCACCCGGCCGCAATCTTCCACGACAAGCGTGTCGCCGTCGACGACGCGATCCACGCGGTAGACGCCTTCGACCAGCGACTCGGGCGGCGGATCCAAACGCGGGCCAGAGAGCTCCCGCAATAGAATCACCACGATCAGCAGCAGCCCCCAGATCAAGAGGCGCCGCACGCGGTACGGCAGACGGCGAGAAGGACGACGAGAGTGAGCCATGCCACACGCACGACGGCAGAGCCGCCGCTGAAACCGGTGTTACCGCACCAAGGCAAAATCCGCTGCCAGCAAGTCGCAAACGGTTGTGGATGATCCTATGAGTCCTGAAGGATTCGACGAAAAGGTTGCGAGTAGCGTGACACAAACAACCTGCCTGCTCGTGTTCGGCACTGGCTGGCAAGTAGCCAGTAGCACCCGGCGAGAGACATCTTGTTTCTCTATCGCGGAAGATCGTCAGTTGCTGCTAAACCCAAAGGCTTTCGCCAGTTCGCGTCCCAGCGGGTTCTGCATAAACTTCCGGCGACACTCGGGACATAGATCGAAACGAAGCTGCTTGTAGACATCGTCGCCGATCTGGTCGTCCTCGGCATCATCCATTCGCTCGAGGATATCCTGAATTTCCTGAAGATGATCGCGGTCACTCTCGTCTTCATCGCACGCGTCGGGATTAAACGCGGCAAAGACTTCCATTTTGACCACGTAACGCAGATCTTCTTCAGGGTCCAGGTCTCGCTTGCACATATCGCAGGTGTACCGAATCATTTGCCCGCTCCCATACCCTATCGACCCCAAACCCTCCGGCTCACAGCCGACGCACGAAATACTCCAGCACAACCGAGAAATCAATCCTACCGGGAAATCTCGAAGCGTGGCAAGGCGTCCTTCCCACTTTTTCATAGATCGCGAGTGGTTTTTTCGGCTTAGCCACCGCAGAATCCCTTGGGACTCGCTAATACGCCCCTCACATGTAACCGGTAGAGTATCACAAAACAGCAAACCGCCAGCCAGACCGGCGCTACCGCACCGAGGCGGGAAACCGCTCCCGTTGGTCGCTGATCTATGTGAAAACTTCATAATCTTCGCCACTCGTGGCACAAGGCATAAATGCTTGCGGCCTGAACAGTTTCTTTCTCGAATGCCGGGCTATCGAATGCGGGGGTTGCGTCGATGCAACGTTGCGGGGCTGGCACGGGCTGTGTAGATCGGTTAAAATAACCTGAGATTTCTGCCGGAACGTTCAAGGGGACACTCCAGGTTGGATTGTCCCCTTCCCACGCCGGCCAAGGAGTTGATTGTGTCTGGGCGTATGGTGATCAACCAGCGCGGTGCAAGGACACGCAGCCGTCGACGACCGGCTTCTGCCGCACATTCGTCGACGAGCGATGCGGAGGCTAGCTCTGCAACCTCGCCTCCGATTTCGCATTCTCTTGAAGCCAGCGTACTCGTCCTCAATCGTCTGTATATGGCGGTCCATGTGGTCGGGGTTCGTCGCGCTTTCGCCCTGCTTTACCGTGATTGTGCGGAAGTGATCCACCTGGAAGAAGGCCCCCGTCAGGAAACCATATTTGCCAACTACGATTTCGATACCTGGCGACAAATGAGCGAGCTACGTGCTGATTTGAAGAAACCACACGACGACTGGATTCGGGCCGTAAACTTCGAGATCCAGGTGCCTCGGGTAATTCGTCTGCTCGCTTTCGACCGCATCCCCAGACAGCATGTCCACCTGAACCGGCGCACGTTGCTTGCCCGCGATGGTCATGTCTGCCAATATTGCGGCCGGCGGTTGCCCGTCAGCCAGCTAAGCATCGATCATGTGATTCCCCGCAGCCGCGGCGGGGCGACAAACTGGGAAAATGTCGTTTGCGCCTGCCTGAAATGCAATCTCCGCAAGGGAGGACGCACGCCCCAAGAGGCCAGCATGCGGCTGATCCACCACCCTGTCCGGCCCAAAAGAAATCCCATGCTCAAGCTCAAACTAGACAACCCCAAGTACGCCATGTGGCGCACTTGGCTAGAAGGGCTATCGTGGGACGTGGGCGATAGTTGCCACTGATTCTCCTCGGAAGCCCGAGGGAAGAAGTGTTGTGTCGACTGTCGATTGACGCGTGTCGTGGACAGCTTGCCTGCCCTTGCTTCCGCAGTTGGTATGAGAGCCCGTTGCTCGGGATTGGGGTATAACGTTGGTGTTTACGAATCCGACGTTTCCCCAACCCAGGAGCAACGGACATGTCTGCCAGTTTAGAGGTTTTCGTAGGGCTGGACTACCACCAGGAGAGTGTCCAGGTGTGTTTGATGAACCAGAAGGGCAAGATTCTCAAGAATCGGGCTTGCCCCAACGATTGGCGCAAGGTGCGGCAGGCCGTGGGAGCACGGCGGCAGCGGGTGTCGGTGGCCATCGAGGCCTGTTGCGGGGCAGCCGATCTGGCCCAGGAGTTGGCCGAGAAGGCCGGCTGGTCGGTGAGCCTGGCGCACCCGGGCTACGTGGCGCGGATCAAGCAAAGTCCGGACAAGACGGACTTCGGCGATGCGCGGCTGCTGGCCGACCTGATTCGGGTGGGTTACCTGCCGAAAGTGTGGCTTCCGCCGCAGCAGATTCGCGAGTTGCGCAAGCTCGTTCGCTACCGCAGCCAGTTGGTCGACGACCGTCGCCGCACGAAACTGCGTCTGCGGGCGATCCTGCGGGACGAGCGCGTGGTGCTTCCGGACATCCGGCCCTGGACGCGTGTTTGGCTGAAATGGGTGCGGGAAGAGGCGAAGCTTTCGCCCACCTCGCAATGGATCGTGAAACAACAATTGGACCGGCTGGAACAATTCAATCACGAGGTTCGCCAGGTCGAGCGGGAATTGCAGGCATGGGCCGACGAGGACCGCCTTTGCCTGAAGTTGATGGAGTTGGCCGGAATCGGGTTGATCACGGCGGTTACCCTGCGGGCGGAGATCGGGCGTTTCGATCGCTTTGCCAAGGGCAAGCAGCTTGCCCGATTTTGCGGTCTTTCGCCGCGCAACGCGTCGAGTGGAACGCGGCAGGCGGACAGCGGCCTGATCAAAGCGGGCAATCCGCAACTGCGGAGCATCTTGATCGAGGCGGCCCATCGTTTGATGTTACGCGAGCCACGATGGCGAAAGTTCAGCGCCCGGCTGCGCCGAAGAAAGAAGCCCACGAACGTGATCGTGGCGGCCGTGGCGAATCGTTGGATTCGTTGGCTTTTTCACCAGATGCAGCCCGACCAGTTAGCATGCTGAAAACGGAATATCACGCACACCAGTAGAACCGCGGAAGCTGTGGAATCAACGAAATTCGGAGGCCCGACATTGGTGAGAACTCGCTCGAAGGTGCCAGGGGCTCAACGCTCGACAGCAGTAGGGGCTGTTCTCTCCAACTCGAAACAACCACCATGGGCTAGAGACGATTCTCGATGCTCGGATAGAAGTATGGGCGCCCCGAATTCCCTTATTGACGCCTGCATAGCCAATGAAACGACGGCGACCAACGGGAACCTGGATCTCCAAGCGTTCGGTTTTCCGAAACGATCATTTTCAATGCACGCATCAATCGACGCCACAGAAAGCATCCCTGCCGAAGTTTCGGCGGCTCCCTCCGCCGACCAGGGGCGTTCATTGCCACCCCCTGGACCCCCGGCTAGCCTCTTCTTCTGCTCGGTTGCGTTCCACACGGACCACCAAAAAATTCGACGAATACACCACCAACCAAGCCTTGACACCCGACGAGCTTTCATAGAAGTGACACCCATCCGTCAATCGACAGTCGACGCAACAGCAGCGGGCATCTTACGACCCGCGCGGTTCGCCTGGCTCTTGCTTATCCTGCTGGGCCAACGGGGGTTTCTTGTCGAAGATTACCGGCAACTTTCGAGCCATGGTGGCATTGAGTTCGATATACTCTTGCCACTGAGTTGGAACGTTTTCGTCGAGGTAAATCGCTTCCACAGGACATCGCGGCACACAGGCTTCGCAGTCGATACACTTGTCCGGATGAATGAAGAGCCGCTTCTCGCCTTCGTGGAAGCACCCCGAAGGCACCGGGCATACGTCCACACAGTCGGTGTACTTGCACCCGTAACAGGGCTCACAAATTACATGCGGCATGGTGTGGGCATCCTCCGTCGTCGGCCAACCCCGAGGGAGTCACTTGGAATCGCCCGACAAATAACTTGCCGCTTCGTCGGGCCGTCCTTACTATCGCCTGGTGCAACCCGGCCTGGTTTCACCTCTCCCACAGGCAATCCCTACGGGGGGTAGCGGACCCCGTCCGCCTTCGTTGTGTCTGCCTTTCGGACGGTGCCCTGATCGGCCTGGGCACTAGCGGAAAACCCGGTGAGGCCATGGAAAACCGCACGGTATTTTCCCCTAAGGCATAGAGCCTTGGCGCATCGTAGGCCGCTGACCGACAAGCGTCAAGGCAAGCATCGACCGCAATAGCGAGGGTTGTTTCCCACCTCAGACTTGCTTCTTTCGGCAATCGGTTTTACAATCGAGTGGGGTGCGAGGTGCGTTCGCCGGTAGCGCTCGCCGCTGGCACGCTCCCCTTGTCGGGCTCACCGGCCTTCGGAGCTTAGGCCGTTCACGAAGGATGTGCAGCGTGGGACTCTCCGAAATTGATCGCAACTTGCTGGAACGCTGCCTGGGGCAGAAACCAAGAGCGTGGGAAGATTTCGTCGACCGCTTCATGGGTTTAGTGGTCCACGTGGTCAACCACACTGCCAAGGCGCGTAGCGTCCGCCTGACTCAAGAAGACCGAGACGATCTCTGCGCCGAGGTTTTCCTGGCCGTCGTGAAGGACGATTTCGCCGTGCTCCGCCGATTTCGTGGCGAAAGCAGCCTGGCCACCTATCTCACGGTGATCGCACGCCGAGTCGTCGTAAAGCGATTGCTTGCCCAGCGGGCGCCCGCTCAATTGGGCGAGGGAAACACGCCACACGCCGCCCAAACCGTCCCCGACCCGCATGCCGGCGCCGACGAGCAACGGGTTACCAACCGCGAAGAAGTCGAACGGTTGCTCGAAGGCCTTCAAGAAACGGAAGCCCGCGTGGTACAACTGTATCACCTGGAAGGCAAAAACTACCAGGAGATCGGCGCCGCAGTTGGTTTGTCCGAGAACAGTATCGGCCCCATTCTATCGCGGGCTCGAAGCAAGATGCGGCAGGCGGGGGTCAACTCGGCCACCAGTTAGCCGCTCGCGTCGAAGCCTCGGCAAAGTGTCAGCGGCTACGCAGGCAGGGTAGGCCCCCAAAAGCGGTTTCCCGCAGACACCTTCTTCTCGGTCATACTATGCCGGCCGACATCGTTGTCTCACCGGCATCCAGCCTACCTTTCGCGACAACTTACCACCCAAGACCCACCAAAACGGTCGGCCCGAAGGTGTCGGTTTTATTGCTTTTCGGGCACGCCCTGGTACACTAACAACTATGCTATTTGAGCGGTTTTTGCCGCGATCGTTCCGGAGAGTCAACTGTGGATAGTCATACGAAACGCTTTTTTTCCGACACCCGTCGCGTGACGATGGCGATGACTGGTGTAGGGTTGGTTCTGGCTTTAACGTCTTCGGCCATGGCCCGTAACGTGGTTACTCAGGACGGGGCCGATTCGATCGCCTTCGAGGCAGAAGACTTTTTCACCCTGACCGAGGACGACTGGCGTATGGTCACCACCGCCAGCCCGATCACTTCGCCCACCGGCGTGGATGTACTTCCGGCGACCGCCAACGTTTCCGGCGGCGCAGCCTTGCTACACGATTTCGGTCAGCAGGAGAACTCGGTGGCCACGTACCGCCTTCACTTCGACACGCCGGGCACCTATCGGCTGTACGTTCGCTATAGCCTGTTTGAGAACGGCGGCGTGTTGGCAGATTACGGCAACGAAGATTCGTTTTACCGCCCGGCCACGCTGGATGCCACGCCGGATGTGATCCAGTCGGGCTTCAGTTACAGTAATGTGGAAGGTGTTTTCGGCTGGCGCAACACGGGAACCAACTACACGGTTGACAGCACCCAACTTGTGGCTCAGTCTGCCAATCTGGCTATCAGACCGCGCGAAAACGGGTTTGTTGCCGATCGGTTCGTGCTCTCCCGGGTCACCGACTTGAGTACTTCGCAGTTGGAGACACTGGCCAATTCGTCAAACAATGGCCCGGTGGTCTACTACAACTTCGAAGCGCCCGACACGACGGCCGACAACGTGGCGACCGACGCCTCGTTCAACGGTCGCGACGGCAATCTGGTCGCTATCGGCGAGGGAACCTTCTCCTACGTTAGCAACGCTCCGGCTGTATTGAACAATAGCAACCAATCGCTGCTGCTCGTGGAAAATTCGACCGGTGGGAGTACTGGCCCGTACAACGCCGCCAATCTCAACTACCGATTTTCGGCCGATGAGTTGGACATGAACAACGATTCGTGGACCTTCTCCGGTTGGTTCAACCGCGATGCAAACACCGACGTCGGCAAGAGCGGAGACGATTTCATCTTGCACATGGGCGGCGGTGACGGATTCGGCGGCGGCAATGAGCTTTACGTTTATGCTTCAGGTGACGACTCCCTGGCGTTGCATAATTTCTACGATCCGAATGGCGACAATGAAGACCCGGCGAGTGTTCGCAATGTCGAACTTTCCACCACAGGCGCAACGCGTGGCGAGTGGAACCACGTGGCCGTGCTCCACGATGCCGATAGCGGCGAAATGTCGCTCTTCCTCAACGGCATTCTCGTGGGCACCGATGACGACTTCAATCTAAATTTGGATCAAAGTGTGAGTGTCATTTTCGGCGGCCATACGGCCACCGGTTTTCGCACAGAACGATGGTTCGACGGCATGCTCGACGATATCGCCATGTGGAACCGGGCATTATCGGTAGCGGACATCGCCGCACTGGCCGACGGCACGTACGAACTACCGACAGCCGCTGTCCCCGAGCCAGACACGCTTACGATGCTGATTCTGGGGCTGCTGGGGTTGGCCCTCTTTACCTGGCGGCACCGGCGATAAAAGGCCACGGGCTCAAAGAATCTCGCCAGTCACATTCCCGTATTTAGCCTCCCGTGAACACACGGGGAGGCGACGCGCAAAACCCGATACAGCCCACGTCTTTGCCGTCAGCCCAAGCCGTTCAGATGCTCCAGCGCATTGACGGTAATCAGCTTGACCTCACCGTTGCGATAGCGAAGCAGGTTCACCCCACAGTTGTCTTGTGGGATCTTGCGGTAGTGGCGCAAGTTGATCTCCAATAGCCGTGCCACGTACGCTCGATTGACCACGTTGTGCGCCACCACGGCAATCGACCGCCCTAGGTTCTCGGCCATCAGCCGATCGAGCACCGGTACCACGCGCTGCTGCACCATGACCAGGTTCTCACCGCCCTGGTAAGGATTTTTACCAGCGTCTTCCATGAATCGGCGGTAGCCCTCTGGGTCGTTCTGTTCGATCTCGTCCCAACAGCGTCCTTCCCACTGGCCTACGTCGACCTCCACCAGGTCGTCGACCAGATTGACCGCAAGACGATGAGGTTCGGCCACCGCTTCGGCCGTCTGCTTTGCCCTTAAAAGCGGACTGGCATAGACGGCCGCAATCGGGTGATCGGCCAACCAGCGGCCTGTCTGCTGAGCCTGCTGTAGACCGATTTCCGACAACTCGGCATCGGTGCCGCGACCCTGGAGCCGTACCGGTCGGGCAAGGTTATGAATCGTTGCGCCATGGCGGATCAAGTAACACCAACACGTATGCGGGGCAGGGGAGGGGGGCATGGGATTTTTGATTTCTGATTTTTACTTGGAATTGAATTGCACAAAAGGCCGCGACTGCTGGTCGCACCCGACGCGGCTAACCAACTTCACTCTGTCCTCCCGACCCCCGACTCCTCACTCCCCACTCTATTTGGTTTCCGCCAGACGGCTTGCCACGAAGACAGCTTCCAGCATGCTGCCGATATCCACCTTGCGCTGCCAGGCGATATCGAAGGCCGTGCCGTGGGCGACACTCGTTCGTATGATGGGCAGTCCCAGCGTTACGTTTACCGCACGGTGCATTCCCATCAGCTTCAACGCAATATGACCCTGGTCGTGATACATGGCCACCACCGCGTCGTAACGCCCATCCCGGGCGTGGACCATCAGCGTGTCGGTTGGCAACGGTCCGACTAGGTCGAGCCCTTCCGCCCGACCACGATCGACGGCCGGCTGGATGATCGTTTGTTCTTCGTCGCCAAACAGTCCTCCCTCGCCGCCGTGCGGATTCAGCGCACAAAGGGCAATCTTCGGGCGCGAGCCCTTCAAGCGGAACATAAACTTATCGGCCAGGCGAGTCTTGGCCAGCACTTCGTCTTCGGTCAACTGCTCGAAGACCGTGCGCAGTGCCGTGTGCAACGTCACGTGGACCACGGCCAATCCGGCAGAACCGGGGGGCGAGTCGTCGGTGGGGCCCAGATAGAGCATCATGGCGAAGTCGTCGACACCGCACAAATCGGCCAACAGTTCGGTATGTCCGGGATACTTGTGGCCAGCCAGTTGCAGGGCCTTCTTGTGCAGCGGCGCCGTGGTGATGGCGTCCACCCGACGATCCAGCGCCAACCGTGCAGCGACGACCACCGTATCGTAGGCCGCCTGGCCGGCTCGGGCGTCGAGTGCGCCTGGCGCAACTTCCAAGACATCGTCCGAGCCGCAAGCAAGGCAGGGGATCACCCCGGCACTGGGCCGAGCATCTTCCGGCGAGTCGATCTCGACGACCTTCACGTCGGTCTTCCAAAGGTGGACTGCTCGACGCATGATCTCTGGATGCCCGACGACCAGCGGCCGACAATGCTCGTGCATTACCGTCTCGGTCCACGCTCCCGCGACCACTTCGGGCCCCACACCGGCCGGATCGCCCAGTGTCAACGCTACAGTTGGTTTCGTAGTTGCCATATGCGACTGATTGTTTGAATGGAAAACTGGTGGAGAAAAAGGATGAATCTTGAAGGATCGAGAAGGACAAAGCCGGTCTTCATGATCTCCTGGTTCCCATGCTGTAGCGTGGGAACCCACTGCCGGACGTTTTGCGTCCTGGAGACACGAGAGGATACTCTTCTTGCCAAGTCGCGACGCAAAGCGTCGGGGCGTGCGTTCCCACGCAAAGCGTGGGCACGAGGGAAGTATGATGAACCATGCAAGGCGAAGCCAGCCTTCATAATTCATCCTCCAAAACTCCCCCCGCTTGTCCACGGCCACCGAATCCTTTATCGTACCGCCATGAAAGCTTGCATTCAACGTGTCAGTCGGGCCCAGGTTACCGTAGCGAGCGAAGTCTGCGGAAAAATCGCCTGCGGCATGCTTGTGCTTCTGGGTGTTGCCGAGGGGGACACCGAGGCCGATGCCCGACAGATCGCCCAAAAAATCGCCGGGCTGAGGATCTTCGAAGATGGGCAGGGCAAAATGAACCTCGCCCTGGCCGACATCGGGGGGGCCATGCTCGTGGTCAGCCAGTTCACCCTGCTGGGCGATTGCCGCAAGGGCCGCCGTCCCAGTTTCGTGGCCGCCGCCGAGCCGAAAAAGGCCGAGGAACTCTACGAGGTCTTCACCGCCGAGGTGGCCGCCGCGGGCATCGAGGTCGCCAGCGGACGCTTTCGTCAACACATGCAAGTCGAGCTAGTCAACGACGGGCCCGTGACGCTGCTGGTCGAAAGCCGCGTGTGAAGAGGTTAACATTCTTCTTCTATACGATTGAGCAGCGCAGGCGAGGCAGAGCTTCGCGGAAGTGCGTCCCCAAGCCTAAGCTTGTGAACGAGTGAAGCACTCACTTACCGCAGCATATCGCCCGTCTCATGAAGTATCCGCGAGAGCCGTTCGACCGGTTGCGTGACCTTCTCGACGGTTTCCTCGTCGTGCGAGGCCGTGTTGTCGTCGACCACCTCGAAGCCGGCCGGCCGACCTCGCAGCATCGCCCGGGCCGTGCCGTACTGTTCCATCCAGATCGGTTCGCGGATGACGATGTAAGTCAGCAGGGCCAGCTTGGCGTAGGTCGAAATGTTTGCCCACCAGCCGCGACCAAACACCTTCAATGCAGTGCCGAACGACGATTTCAACCGGAGGCGTCCATGGTACCACTCGATGCTGTAGATCTCGTCCAGCAGAAGATGAGACAAATACCCCAGCACTACGCCACCCGCCTTGTAGTAGCGCAACGTTACATCGTCGCCCGATGCGAGTAAGAATGCCAGCTCGCCAAAAATCAGCGCGGCCGGCAGGCTGTGGAACATACCACGGTGAACGGTGTAGGCCTTCAACATTTTGGCAATCGCAAAGCGGACGAACAGATAAATGCCCGCTCCGGCCAGCACGATGTACTCCGTAGCCAAGCCCAGTTGTTCTAGCCGCGGCACCAGCATCATGGGCACAACGGCGGCCGCAAAAGCGAGGCTCTCTCGCAACGGTTTGCCCGGGCCGCTGTCGATGTCGGGCAGCATCCCCGACACGCCACACAACCCACCGGCCAAGATGCAAGTGGGCAACGGCACGTCGTAATACAAAAAGGCCGCCGTACCGTAGCCGGCCCCGATGAGACTGCTGAAAGTCAGATGCGTTTTGAAGTCGGCCATGGCAGTAGCACGTGTTGCTGAGAGGGCAGGGGCGAGAGACGAGGGACGAGTGTTGAAGCTCCGCGCGGTGGATTTTCGTTGCTCAACCCGCGTCTGCTCCTTGATCCTGAGGCATAGTGATTCTGGGGACGCAGTAATACCCGAGCCCGCCGCCTCGGCCAAGACCAGTTGGACGAGAGGGGCTATGGGCTGGAGACTGGTACTTCGCCAATCGAACTTGATGCAACACTAAAGACGGGAGCAATGGGGCAGGGCAGGGGGGCAATTCTCAATCGCCCCATCTCCCCCCTGACCCCTAGTCCCCAACCTCTAGCCCCTCTTCCCCCGACTGCTCTTCGCAAATCTGTGACCACTGGCTATACTCCTCCGCTCGTTAATTGCCCCCCCAGCCGCCTGCGGAGAAACCGGCGATGGACCTGCCGCTGCAACCGTACGACGCTCTGATGATTCTCGTGCTCGTCGGCACCACCGTGTTTGGTGCCTGGAAGGGCATGGCATGGCAGCTAGCATCGCTAGCGTCGCTGGTACTCAGTGCCGCCGTGGCCGTGCATTGTAGCGGGCCACTGGCCCCATTGCTCAGCGAGCACGAGCCTTGGAACCGCTTCCTAGCCATGTTGCTGTTGTACCTGGCCACGTCGTTGGCCATTTGGGTGAGTTTCCGGCTGGTTGCCGGCATCATCGACCGCGTGCGGCTGCGCGAGTTCGACCGCCAGGTAGGCGCCCTGTTTGGATTGGCCAAGGGCCTGCTGCTGTGCGTGGTGATTACCTTCTTTGCGGTCACTCTTTCCGAGCCGCTTCGCCTAGCGGTGCTAAAAACCTACTCGGGCAAATACGTTGCCACGCTGTCGCGCGAAGCCGGGCCCGTTTTACCCGAGGAAGTTCGCAACGTGATCGGCGGCTACGTCGATAAGCTCGACGAAAAGCTCACGCCCGACGGTCCATCGAACCCCGTGGCCACCGGCCTCGACACTCTGGCGACTCCTCCGCTGGGTTCCGATTCCTGGCCATCGTCCACCGGGCTGTCGCCGGCATCGCCTTCTACTGGGTCGGAGACTACGCCGTTTCACTTCGAATCGGAAGCGCTCGAGCGTCTGCGCCAGGGCAGCCAGCGATTGCGAGAGCGTCTGAAGGGCGCCAACCGCGAACTGCAAGACTTCGGCCAAAAGAGCGATGAGATTCTCGAAGGCGAAAATCTCGGCGGCCTGCTACCCGAGGAAACACGCGACACCCTCAACGGTGCCCTCGACGGCAGCGAAGAGCACCTCGACGACCTCGGCCGCCGGCTGGACGACTTCCACAACCAACTGCGATAGGTGTGCCACTGGCCTGCTTGCCAGCCAGTGCGAGCGATGCCAAAACACGAGTTGCAGGGCCAGGCATCGTCCTCAGAACTTATCTGCCCACGTTCGGGCACCCTGCATGATCATCTCGACCGACACGGTCCCGACGTACAACGCCGTGATACGTCCGGCGATCTCGATGTAACGCTCGATGAGTGGCTCGCGCCGTGGGCGTACGAAGTCGTGTACCGACTTCAAAATGAGCATGATCAACACCGAAGTCACCACGGCCGCCACCAGAGCCGAGCACGCGACCAGCGGATCGTGCCGCTCGCCGATGATGACGCTGGCGCTGATCGTGCCCGGGCCGACGAGTATGGGCATCGCAATGGCTCCGGCCAAATGCTCCGATTCGCCGCGGAGAATTTCAATTGCAGTAGGACCGCGAAAAACAAACTGCAATCCAATCAGCAGAAATACCACTCCGCCGAATATCTGAAACGAAGCAAACTCCGCCTGAATGACGGTCGAAAACACGGCGTCGCCAACAATCGCGAAAAAACAGAAGACCACGCTAGCAATGAGTCCGGCACGAATTAAGACTTGGCGGAATACCTTTTGATCGAGTTTCTGCACCAAATCCAACAGATAAATAATCACGAGAAACGGGTTGAGAAGCGCGAGCATCAACGACTCGGATCGGAAGAATTCAGTCATTTTCCTTCACATCGAACGTTTGGGATCATTGGGCGATCGCTCAGACGGCCTCGGCCTGAATCACAAAAACCGCATCGTCAGTCTAACGGTTGAATCGCCACAGAAGTAGGTCGTTTTTTGCGAAACTCTGCGGTGTGCCCGATAGCTCGCCTCGATTTCACACGATGCCACCGGACTGCCGCAACTTGTGCCGTAGTGCGTCACTCAAACGAGACATTATTCTGCGTGTGGCCAAGGGCACTGGCAGAGCCGGTATCACACAAAACCGGCCGAAGATACGATCCCGACATCCTGACACGCTATGCTAGCATAAAGACCCCTCGTGCGCAAAGCACCAACGCCTTCCCTGTTCGGCCGTCGACAAAGATTTGACAACACGAAAACCGTCGTCGACAATAGACTTTCTGCCGTTCGCTGGGAGGCTGCCTCGGAACTCCCAAATGAACTCCTTTTCCCCTGGAGAACCTCACGATGTACCGCACCCTTTGGCGTTCGTTTTTTATGGTCGCATTGCTCGTTGCTACGGCGTTTTCGCAAACACCCGTCCAGGCAGAAACACCGGCCCAGCGCGATGCGCGGATGGCATGGTGGCGCGACGCGCGCTTCGGCATGTTTATTCACTGGGGACTCTACGCGCTGCCGGCTCGCCACGAATGGGTGCGTAATCGCGAACGAATCACCAACGAGCAGTATCAGAAATACTTCGACCACTTCAACCCCGATCTCTACAATCCGCGCGATTGGGCGAAGATGGCGAAAGAAGCCGGCATGAAGTATGTCGTCCTTACGGCAAAGCATCACGAAGGCTTCTGTTTGTTCGATTCGAAATTCACCGATTACAAATCGACCAACACGCCCTGCAAGAAAGACCTGCTGAAGGAGTACGTCGAGGCGTTTCGCGCCGAGGGTCTCAAGGTCGGCTTCTACTATTCGCTGATCGACTGGCACCACCCCGACTACACCGTCGACCGCACCCACCCGCTACGCCCGGTGGAGAAAAAGGATTTCACCGAGGAGAACTTCGCTAAGCTGAACGAAGGTCGCGACATGGCCAAGTATCGGCAATACATGAAGGACCAAGTTCGCGAGCTGTTGACCAACTACGGCGAAATCAGCGTCATCTGGTTCGACTACTCGTTTCCCGGCAAGTTTGGCAAGGGCCGCGACGATTGGGATTCCGAAGGACTATTGAAGTTGGCCCGCGGGCTTCAGCCCCACATCCTGGTCGACAACCGTCTTGACCTGCCCGGCGAGGGCGATTTCGCCACACCGGAACAAATGTCGGCCGCCAAATTGCAGAAAAAGGCCAAAGGGAACCAAACCGGTTGGGAAACCTATCGAGACTGGGAGACGTGCCAGACCTTCTCCGGCTCGTGGGGCTATTATCGCGACGAAAAGACCTGGAAGACCAACGAACAACTGCTGCGGCTGCTGATCACCTCTGTCGCCCGCGGCGGCAACCTGCTTTTGAACGTCGGCCCGACCGGCCGCGGCGAGTTCGACTACCGAGCGAAAGATCGCCTGAAGCGCCTGGCCGATTGGATGCACCACAATAGCCGTTCGATCTACGGCTGCACCGAAGCGCCCGCCAAGTTCACCGCCCCGACCGACACGCTTCTCACGTACAATCCCAAAACGAAGTGCGTTTATTTACACCTGCTGAAGTATCCGGCCGACGGCAAACTGACGTTGACCGGCGTGGCCGATAAGGTGGCCTACACGCAATTTTTGCACGACGCCTCGGAGGTCCTCGTCAGCCAAGGCAAAGACGCGAACGCGAACGACTTGACGCTCGCGTTTCCCACCGACAAGCCGCCGGTGGAAGTGCCGGTAGTCGAGGTGTTTTTGAAATAGGAAATCGGCTTGGTCGAGATCTCAAAAACCCCCGGGTTTTTTGGGGGCAGAAACGAACATAACAAACAGTGTCGGACGGGGTAAAAGCCCCTCTAACGCCCTTGCCTGCAAAGAGGTTAAGGGGTTTTCGCACTCAGGGCGTAATCAATACATTATCGGACGCAGCCGTTCTTTTCGCGCAATGACAGCGGGGAGAACGGCGTTTTTGTGCGCGCGTGGAGGAGGGCATGAAACTAGGCATGTCTAGTTAGTTCACCTGATGTGCATTTCGTAAAGTGTTATATAGCCCATGGCGGGCTGGTGGATCGTTAGTCTTTTATGAGGTGTCAAAATGTCAACGTTGAAGTGCGATGCGATGTGCCGTATTAGCGGCTTGGTGTCGGAAAAGATGAGCTTTGCGGGCCGTGATGGCCAAGTTCGTCTTGCTCGGCTGGAATGGCGGGGCGGTTACCACAAGTTTGTGGTTGACGCCGAAGACTGGGATGAACTGCCCGAAGAGGGCGAAGAGGGGACGTTTCTTTTCAAGGTCGAAAAGACGGGCGACAAGAGTTTCGGCCTGAAGTACCTGGGAGTAGAAAAACCCCAGGGGCTTCCTCGTGGGTCGTCGGTGCTCGGTGGCGATCCGGTCGGGGCCAAAAAAGGGGCGTGAGGTATACGCTATGCCCGCCGCTGGGTCGGCCCTGGTGCCTTCGGGTTTGGGGTCGGCCCCTGGCGGGCTTAACGCGGTCGCGGTGGGCTTTTGATAAAGGGCGTAGTGATGAGTGATGTTGGGACGAATCCGATTCACGTTGAAGGATGGAGTCTGCGGGCGGATGTCATGCGGCGGGCACGTCTGTATGTGGGTGAATATCCGGATTGGTCCGTGTCGGTGTCGTGGGTGGCGGCGGTCAGCGGTTGTTCTGTCGAGGATGCCTTGGTGGCGGTTGCGGCAGTGTTGCGGGAAAGCAGGTTGTGCCAGGACGCACCCGCTGGAGACGAAGAAACCCCTGGTGGGTGAGAAAAGAAAGGGCGTGGCAATGGGCGTAGCGAAAGACTTTCGGCGGATTGACGAACGGGTCGGCGTGCTGGTCGAGCATATCGAAATGTTGGGTGGGCGTCGGGTGACGGGTGCCTATTCCGCCCACGTTCAAGTTGAAGTGTTTGAGTTCACGGGCGACTACTTGCTTTTGTGGTGGGACCACGAAAACGGTAGCTGGTCGGTGTTCGGCCGTATCGGGTGTTCGGAAAACCTGGAGTCGGCTTGTCGTGCGGTGGATTTTCTGGCGGGTGTCGATTGCGAGGAGGTGTAAGGGTGCGTTACGTCGATGCGGTTCAAAAGCGTGGTACTCGCGAAGCGTTGCGGGCGCAGGGCCTTCGTCCGGTGTGGGTTGAAGGGCCTTCGGGCAACGTGGTGGCGGTGGTAGGTGTTCCGCAGGAGTTGTACGGGACGCCCGGGCATCGGCGAATTGTTGAGGCGGTGCAACGCGAGATGGATCGGGAATCGGTGGTTCGTCGGGAGATTGGTGGAGAGGGTGTGTCGGAGTTGTGGCGTAGGGCGTCGAATGCTGTCGTGTCGAATCATCCGTTCGAGGATGTAGGGTGATTGCTGGGGAGCCCCGCCGGGCGTAAGCCCGGCGGGGCTTTTATCTTGAAACCAAGTAAAAGATTGTGACAAATGGCCAGAAACCGGGTCTTCAAGACAGAGCATTACGAGCTACGGGCCTGTGGCTGCCGGTCGTGGTTTTGCCCCAACTGCTGCCGTACCCTCGGCATGGGCCTGCGGAAGCGTGTCGTCAAGGCCGTCGAGAAATGGCAATCGGTGATGATGTTTACGTTGACTTTCGATCCCGAGTTGTTCGAAGGACCCGAAGAATGCTACCGCTACGCTCGAAAGAAACGCGTGGTGGCCATCCTGATTCGTCGCTTGGCCGAAAAGGGGTTTCTGCACTCGAAGCAGTATTTCGCGGTGTGGGAGTATCACAAGAGCGGTTGGCCCCATATCCATTTGCTGGTCGATGCGTCGTTCGTGCCGTTTGAAACCGTCTGCGAAATCTGGAACCGCAACCGACCGAAGGAAGCCGGAGCCGTGAAAGAAGGTCGGCCGGGCTTCGGCGGTGTGCGGTTCTCGGCTCCGAAGTTCTCCAGCAAGGCCCATGCGGCGAACTATGCGACCAAGTACCTCATCAAGGCTCCCGAAGAGGGCTGGCCTGAGTGGGTCATGTGGTTCGAAGGCCAGATTCACCGCTACAGCACAAGCCGGGGTTTCTTCCAGGATGGCCCGAAGTTCAAGGGCGGTGAAGAAATCGAGACCGCCATGGTACCGCACGGTCTTTCCTGCTTCTGCGAGGTATGCCGGGAAGCGTGCGACGCCCACGGGACTGTCACAACGACACCACCGGAGCCTTATCAACCGGATGCGCCGAGCGATGCGGATGATACGTATGGCGTGGGTGATCCGCCCGGGGGCTGGCAGAAAATCGAAGTCTTCACGATGCGCTATCATCCTGGGGACACGACGTATACGCCGATTCCCGTTGGTACGATCATGGAGTGGAACGGTGCGAACTATGTGGTGGTGCCGGACGAAGTGTTTCCCCGTGGCGACAGTGTCGAGGGGCACGGTTCGTGGTTAACGATTCGTTGGGGTGACAGCTATTACATGGTGGTAAGTGTCTCGGCCAGCGGTACGGTTTCGGTTCCAGAATGCGACTACGGGGCGTACACGTCGGAATGTTCGGCGGAAGGTTTCGCATTGTTTGGCGAGGGCGACGACCCAGGCAGTGGCGACGATGACGATGACGACTGCCCGACGTGTGAATGCCCCGGCTGCTGCGACTACATCACCGGGCAATTGGCATCGGATATCGGCCAGGAATTCCGGGCGGCGTTGGATTCCGCGTTGGCCGATCTGCCACAACGCATCTGGGCCGAGTTTCAATCGACCGTACAAAACCCGCTTATCAATCAGATGGGCGACGAGATTTACGAGACGTTCAACAACATGACGGCGGACGGTGAGATTCTCGACGAATGGCTCGAACGTCGACTAGAAGAGGCCGTCAACGAAATGGGCGACGAGATTTACGAGACCTTTAACAACATGACTTCGGAGGGCGAGATTCTCGACGAGTGGCTTGCAGACAACTTGACGAAGCTCCGAACGGATTCCATGTATGATTTGAAACAGTATATCGGTGAACGGATGCCCGATGATGACGGGTTGGATCAAGGCCCGTTGTTGTACAAAGAACGTGATTGGGATCTGAAAAAGCCGAGTTCTTATAGTTTCTCCAGGCAATGGGGCTTGCAGGCCCCGAACCCGGAGAACCATAGTTTTTCTCTCGATATTCCGTTGCCCGGCGGCACCAACAAGTATGTGGTGGTGGATACGTCGTTATCGGGAACGGATGCGTCTAACACAATTGCCGAATATCGCAGGATCGCGCGTGCCTGTCTTCTGGTCATGGTCTCGGTGGTGATGGTCGGCAACATTCTTCGTACCTTGCGGCAATACTAGAAAGGGGTAAAAGTGTGTTTCAGAAACTCCAAACGATGTTTTATGAGATTCTTCGCCTCTTCTGGGGTGCGTTTCTGTTGTGGTGCATGAAGATTTTGTATTGGACGCTCGCTTGGTGCATGGGCCAATTCGAAGACCTTTGGAAGCGAATCATTATTGAGTCGGAAAAACTGATAGCGATGTTTGTGGCCGCAATGCCTAGCGTTGGTTGTGGGTTTGGCACGGCAAGCCACTGGATTGGGGTAGCCAATTCATGGTTACCGATTTCCGAATCGGTCGGTTTGTTGTTGGCCTATTGGGCGTTTGTTGCGGCGTTCTGTGCGGCGAAATACGTTTGGAAGGCGATTCCGGCAACGGGTTAGGAGGTGTGCTGTGCTGCGTGTGCTTTTTGAGCGACTTTTGGGCGGGTTCCTCTGGGGCCTGGGCTTGTTCGGCGGGTTCACCGTCGTGATTGTTCTTTTTCGTGTGTGGCTTGGACAGTGACAAGGAAAGGGGTCAAGGATGGCCAATAGCGTAATCACACTTACAACGGCTCCCACGGGAACGGGAAAGACCTACGTTCGTTGCGGCCGGTTCCTTTGGGATGAGTGGCTGAAGGAAAACGACGGCGTTCATTACTCGAATTTCCCCATCCGGTTCGAACCGTGGGAGGACGAATGGGGCCGAAGCGGTCGGGGCCTGGTCGCGGAAGCCGTCGACCGATTGGGGATGGCCGAAGAGGAGGTCCGTCACCGCATCCAGGTCATTCCTGCCGAAGAGACGGCACTCTGGGAGCGTGATTCGGGGGAGTTCGGTCCCTGGTCAACCTTCGCGAATGTCGACTTGGACGGTGCCCACATCGCGATAGACGAGTCTCACCTGTATTGGCCGGCGAAGGGTGCCAACAAGCGTTGTAAGGCCCTGCTGGAGTGGATCGCGGACGTTCGGCACCGTGGTTGTACGGTGGAATTCATCACCCAAAACCGAATGCAAGTTTCGGCCGATCTTCGACGCGCGGTCAATAGGGAAATCCGCCTTTCGCGTTGGGATGAGAAACACGAGCCGTTGTTAGGTATTCGCCTGGGCGATTATCTGGAGGTCCTGGCGGCGTTCACGGGCCAATACCGGGGCATCGTTCTCGATGCGGTGGCCGGTCGTGTCGGCGTGTCGTTGGACCGCCACGGGAACCTTTTCTATCTCGGTGAAGTCCGGCCCGATGCTCGCGGTGTCCTGGTACGTCGTGTCCGTCGTCTCGGCTCCGAGGACCTGCAAAAGGCGGTTGCCTGTCAGCTGAGCGCCGATGGCCGAGCGGTGGCCTATCGCGACGGTCTTTGCGTGGTCTGCGACCGTGTGTCGGTACTCGAAAAGGTCGGTTCCTTGCTCGACGGCATCGAACAGGCGGACAGCCCGTTGTGGTGCGTGCAACTCTACGTGGTCAGCGTGGCCGTCGACGATCTGCAAGAGTTCGGACTCGATGTGGCCCCGGCCGTGGATGTCTCCTTGGCCTTCGCGGCGGCGTCCCAGGGTTTTGGTGTAGGTGAACTATCGGGAGCGTCGTTGCGTGGGGGCATCGATGCGGTTCTTCAAGCGGTCGACGAGGCCCGGGATTCGGAAGTGTTGGCCGAACCGTTGTTCCTCTTGGTCGACGGCGAAGAGGCGCGTTTTCGTCGTGGCAGTCGTTTGCCCTATCGTCAAGACATGGTCAGCCAGGAAGGCACCGTTTCCAGTCGAACGTATGCCTTCGTGGACAGCGGTTTGACGATCCGGGTTAACCTTCGAGAGCGTGGGCCAGGTCTGGCCTGGTTGTCGGTCGATGTCATCAGTAACGAGATAGAAGGTTACGTTGATGAACAGGTCCCGCGTCTCGGCGATGAAAGTTTTGCGACGAAGGTTCTTCTTCGGTCCGGTGGTGTTTATCTCCTCGGATCGCTCGAACGCTGCAAAACCGAGACGGGGCGAGAGACGTTTTTGCGTGTCGGGGCGAAAGACTCGGTGGAACGTCGTGTGTTGCAGGTGTGGGGAACGGCCTACGCGGTCAATGGTGATTGTCGCGTTATGGAAGACTGCGGGCCGGTGGTTGCCCCGGCCGGGTAAGCCGGTCCCTGCTGAACACTTCCTTGGAAGTGAAAAAAGACTTCCAAAGGGCATACGTGAAACAGGAGGTTAGCGGCGATGGGTACACACCGAATGCGGGATTTATTGGCGTGGGAACGGCGGGTGATTGCCCGGCTCGACTCGCTTTTGTCTTCAGTGGATAGTCGGCTTGAGCGTGTCGAAAAGGCGTTGGTCCTGGTGGGCCGCGTGCGTTGCGAGGGCGACGAAGAGCGACGTCAAAACGAACAATAACACCTCTTAGCACTTTTGGGTTAGTTAATGGTTCTGGTGCGAATTAGGAAATTGCTGTTTAACTGAATCAATGTGGACACCTTGGTTTTTGAGTTTATCAAGAGCTCTCCGGAAGTAGTCAGGGTAGATATCACGGTTTTGTATGATCGTTTGGATGATGTGGTCTTTGGGCTCACCAACGTGGGCGAGGTGAAAATTGCGGTTGTTGAGTTCGTCGTATCGCCCCGTGCGGCCAAAGTACATAAGCGTCTGAATCGTCAGAAGCGTGTCGTAATCAAGTTCGTTCAGATAGTTTTCGATTTTGGCCGCTTCGGGTCTATCTGCACGAACCCATTTCTTAACGTGTGAGGCAAGTGGATCGATGGGGAAAGTAGTGTCAATATGGTACTTTTTTTTGATCTGGTGTTCTTCCTCTATAGCCCTAGCGGAGGCTTGGTTGAGATATTCGATATGGTGTAAAAGTGACATGGCTTATGTGGGTGGAAAGACATACCAATGCCGGGAATGCCACTAAAGCATTCCTGCCAAGTGAATTTGTCTGAACCCAAAGAAATCTTATTGCAGTGGAGTAAGATGGCAAGGCAATAGGAAAGGGCTTGTGCCGGGTATCTCCCCAAAGCCGCATATCGTTTCGTTGAGAGCAACGATTACAGCTAGCGTCCTTCGTCTCGAAAAAAATGAGGCCCGGCGGTGTTGTCAGCACCCCGGGCCGGTGGAATCGCAACGCTTGGCGCCCAACCCTGTAGTCACAACCAAGGATGGCCGCATCGTGGAATACCCCCGGCGTGCGAGACGCGGAGGTGGTTGCGAGTCGGTGAAATCGTATGCAGCTGTGTGGCGGGGGCAATCGATGGGTTGGGCTCTGTGGTGTCTTGGGCGAGGAAAGCCTAAAACCACCTTTTGAAAACTTGAGATATCTTATCGCCAAGTTCCTTTGCGTACGTGCTAACGTCACGTGCGGCTCTTTTGGCTTGTTCCGATACGTGGCCCCCAATTACTCGTATATCGTTGTTCGGACCAAACGGTGGATCGCCAAAACTGATTTCTAGTAGGATTGCAATGACAATCATAGCGCCGACACAGACGACCGCGCCCCCGGGTGTTGCCGTACATGTGATTGCTAATAGAATAACGCTACCGTCCGTGTCTGGCTGGTCGTGAGCTCGTTGCCAAACGGAAGCCGGAATCTCGACTTGCACTTCGTCGAAGAACTCATTTGGTATAATCGTATTGGAGGCCCAGATCGGTTGACCATTGCTGCGATAAATGACGAGGTTGCCATCATCTTGCATCGCCAGCCAAGCGACGTCGTTCGCCCCGTGAGTATTTGTGTCCCAGATGGGTGTCCCATCGGATTTATAGATTACAAAGTTGCCATCCGCTTGCATTGCCGCCCATGCAACAGAGGGGTTTCCATGTGTGCGTGACGACCAAATCGGTATTGGCGTGCCGGTTATGTAGATGACCAGATTGCCATCGTCCTGCATCACAAGGGAATAACGGTCATTTGGTGATGTCAGAGCGCTTCCGCGATTCAGTTTTTCACCTTTCAATAAACGGTCAGCCATTGGTTCGTCTCCTTTAATTGGTGCAGCGACAGAAAGCCGAAAAAAGGCCGGTCGACGTCGCGGGCACCGCAGCCGTGCAAGGTGCCCGCGACGTCGACCGGCCGGATGCCGAATTGTTTCGTTTGTTTTGTGTGAGATGGGTAGGGCGTGTGCCCCTACCGTGCTATCGTTGGCCGATTCGTCGTTTGCGATGCCCAACAGCTAGGAGGAGTCCAGCAATACCCGTGACAAATAGAGTGGTTATTGAGGGTTCAGGTACTGGTGCCTGCATTGTCTGTGCCTCTGTTGTGCCCTCACCTCGTGAGAAATAGAGGGTCTGGGTGCCGCTTGCGTATACCGGATTCAGTTCATCGTCAGGTGTGTTTACGTAGGCACCCAGGTTGGTGATGTTGGTCCAAATTCGTGAAGTCGTGGAGGAACGTGTTGCACTATATAGATCATAGCCGCCGTATCCGCCATCGCGGTCGGATGCAAAAAGCATGGTGAGGCCGTCTGCAGATACCCACGGGGCGATGTCATGCGCAGTGGGATCGTTAATCGAATCGAGATACGTTGCTTCCGAGAACGTGTCCAAAATAGGGTCGTAGTCTGCGATCATGATGTCGTCGCTGTGGTCGGCGAAGTAAAGATCTTGCCCATCAAAATACGGATTGTGTTCAAACTGAGGTCCATTCAGACCTTCGACTTGTACACCTGCGGCCCATCCTCCCGCCGTTGGTGATGCGCGGTATATCTTTGTTTCATAGGGTGATAGCATGTGCTGGGCATAATAGAGGTCTCCGTTTGAGGCCACAAAAGGAGTCGTCGCCCAATCGGGAAATCCCAGCGACTCTCGGGAAGTCCATTCTTGTGAGTCAGCGGCAAAGTAAGACCTATAGATGTGAGTTGGTGCATCTGCAACCAGAAACATTTGGCTTGCGTCGGGTGTTACATAGTAAAATCGTGCGTCCTGGGCCCCGGGCCCCGGAACAAGGGTTGCTGTGCCACATACAACAAAGTCACCACGTGTTTCATGGCAGAAAACAGAGAACATGAGTAGCACGATCCCAAAGACAATGACGGTTGAGGTTTTCATAGTCGTAGCTCCATGGATTTCTGTCGATTGCACAAAACGAAGGGCCAGAATTCAAGATGATAAAAGGAAGGTGGAGTGTATTGCGGGGTCGAAATGGTGTCAAGGAACGGAAAAGACCCCAGGTAGATTGCGCACGGTAGAAACCACGTGTGAAATCAATTGCCGTGGTCATGTTTCATGTCGCGTAGTAGGCCGTTATTGATCTGACATCCCCCCCTTCTCCCCCCCGCCCTCGCTTGCTGATGGTTCGCAAAGACTTGCCGACGGATGTAGTCGACGTTGTATGCCTGCTGAGCCGGAAAACGTAGCAGACGCAGTCCGGCCGATGCGAAGGCACGGTCCTTCACCAAGTCGGCTTGCTGGCGATCGCGTCGCGAGTGGCTGGCGTCATCTAGTTCTATGGCAAGTTGAACGGACAAATCGCCTGGGTCGCAAACAACGAAGTCGACATGCTTCTGACTGATTCGGCTGCGGGCGGCGGACTTCTGGCTGTTGGTCAAATCGGGTTGCGGTTCGAGAATATCCGCCATGTTAACTTTGGCGAAGATGGGATACTGCGAACCGAGGGCCTGCTGGAGTACGCCGAAAAAAGAACGCTCGGCCGGGGTGAGCAATGACGGCTGTCGTTGGTAGGGATAAAAGCCAGGGCGATTGGTTGATTCAGGAACTGCATTATTGCCAGGGGCATTGTGCCCGGAACGGAAAGCGTAGATGGCGAACGCGACGGCGCCGGCAAAGATGGCCAGTGCGAACACTATGGCGAACATTTGGAGCATCGAATGAAACCCCGGCGGAAAAGTGGCAACGGTGCTAGCTTGCCGGTTTCCTGGGGTGTTCGCAAGGGGTAGGCGGAGTTAGGAAAGCGCTAGAAATGACAGAAAAGCGCTGGGGTGCGTTTGAAACGATTTAAGGGGGTGCAGCTATAGTGCCGAAGACAAGGAACCAGACGGGCGCCGTTGTGAGCATCGCAACGAGGCAAGAATCGTAGCGACGGTGGCCGTCTCGGGTCTTCAAAACTGCTCTTGACCGAGGGGCAGGGCGGAGAGTAAAAGACGCCCCAAACGGTGCTCGACCAAAGCACCGCCTGAGGCTGACCGCGGCGATGTTATCAGCATCCCGGGCTGCGGTTACAACTGCTAGAACCAGTTGCAACGATGAAGAATTCTATCTGCACATCCCGACACCAGCAAGCCCAGCGAAGACGTAATGGGCGGCTGGTGTTTTTTCATGGTCGCCCGTTGGACGGGGACGATAGTCACCATGAGGGGTGCGGCACTCAAGATTCGCGTTTTTCCCGGGCGTTTTTGGGGGTCCAACCGAACATAACAAACATTATCGGACGTTGGCGTAGCGGAGTTGCAGAGATCCATTGGCCAGCGAATCCTGGGATTGCGGCAAGGGCAAACCGGTGCCGAACTGCTCGGACAACGGCCGCTGAGCCGAGACGAAAACAGCCCGACGCCGATTCGCGGAGAGATCGACGCCGGGCTGTCCGACTGGTTGCCGGCAAGCGGCTTCGTTGCCGAAACGCTTCGTTGCTAAAACGTTCGTTGAGTGATTCAGTCGTGCGCGGTTCAACGACCGTGAAAGTCGCTTGGTGCCGAGCGTCTGTTGCGCGAACTTCTAGCGCGACTACTCCACAGCTTCTTCCTGATCGTGAATCACGTCGTTCTGATTCACCGGGCCGCTGGTGAATCGGACGGGTGTGTCCATGGGTGTTTCAAACGGACTCGTTTTGGCAGGCCGCGTGAAGTCGGCCACGTTGTAACCGCCAGCGTCGAGGAAGATCTTGCGGTACTCAGTGACTGGCTCGTCGCCGCGTTTGAATCTGGCGGTAACGAAGTATTGGTACGTCCGGTTCGGCTCGAGCGGCGGCGTGACAAAGCGACGATCTTTGCCCGAGCCTCGCATCTTCTGGCCGTTGAGAAAGACCTCGGCGTCGGCGCTGGGAACGAAGACGTGGATGATGCCCTCGCTGAGCTCGGCGTTGTCGGCCGTTGTGTTGGGAAACGGCATCGGCGTGTTTTGGCCGGGAACGTACCAGGATGGGTAAGGCTGCGCCGGGGTTGGTACAAAGGGACGGTACGACATCGGGTAGGGCATCCCAGGAACACGATACGGATAGGGATTGGGATACATCGGTGCGCCCCACCAGTGCGGCGGATAGTGGTGATAATGATGATGGTGGATCTCGGTCGTCGAGTTGTTTGCACTCGACTCGGTATCTGCGCTCGATTCGGTGGTTGCCGCGGTGGCGGAATCAGCCTCTTGCGAGAAGGCTTCCGCGGCAATTGGCCCGAGCAACATCGCGGTGCCTACGGCGATCGTTACGAGGAAAACACATGAGCTAGATCGTGACATGGATGGGACTCCGTTTTCAAAGAGAAAAGTGGTATTTGAAACGGCTTCTATTGATACCTGTATTAATAATGGTCGCTTCGGAAAGCCGAACGCCTGGAAATCCAGGCTCCCGTTGGTCGCCTTCCACTCAAATGCTCTCCTGGTTTGGGTTATCGTTACCGCGTGTGCTGAGCGCGCAAAACGATTCTCGCCAAGAAGACCTTTGCCGAATTAACGGCCGGCGGTCGGCAAAAATCAAACGCAGAATGCGTAAAGAGAAGCAACCGAGGGACTTAATCGATCCGACGACACTTAGGGCGATTCCTTAGTCGCCAGAAATCGCATCGCTGCCGTCACGTCCCGATTCCGTGGATCGCCGTGGCGTGGCGTGGAACTCCACGGGAATATGTCGAAACATTGGAGATGCGGCGGGCGACTCGGGGTTTGCGCGACACGTGATCGCAATCGGCAATGCCCAAGCCGAAGCATGGCCACGCGAGCGTGGCCATGGCACTTACTACACCTTACTAAAAATGCACCCTAGGCCGAGACGGCGGAATCGGCCGCGTCGGACGTCTCTTCGGCGGCTTGGCTTGCCTGCTCTTCGGCGACCGCTTCTAGGAACACGCCCATCTGGCGGAACTTCTGATAGCGGTTGGCAAGCAATTCATCGACCGGCGCGCTTACCAGTTCGCGAAGTTGCTTGCGAAGATGTTGTTTCAGCCGGCTGGCAATCTGGTGATGATCGCGATGGGCGCCGCCGAGCGGTTCGGGAATGACTTCGTCGATCAGGCCGAACTTCAGCAGGTGCTTGGAGGTCATTTTCAGAGCTTCGGCTGCCTGCTCTTTGAAGGTGTGGCTCTTCCAGAGAATGCCGGCACAGCCCTCGGGACTGATGACCGAATAGTAGGCGTGTTCGAGCATCGACACGCGATCGCCGACGCCAATGCCCAACGCGCCGCCAGACCCCCCTTCCCCGATCACCACGCAGATGATCGGCGTGGGCAGCCGCGACATTTCGTACATGGAACTGGCAATCACCTGCGCTTGGCCCCGCTCTTCGGCGCCGATGCCAGGATGGGCACCGCCGGTGTCGATCAGGCAGATCACGGGCAGATGGAACTTGGCTGCCAATCGCATTTTACCCATGGCCTTGCGGTAGCCCTCGGGATGGGCGAATCCATAGTTGCAGGCCAGCCGTTCTTTGACGTTGCGACCCTTCTGGTGGCCGACGACCAAAACCTTGTGCGTATCGAGCTTAGCCCAGCCTGTGCGAATAGCGCGGTCGTCGCCGAAGAACTTGTCGCCGTGCAGTTCGACGAATTCGTCGAAGACCAGGTCGAGATAGTCGCACGTCATGGGCCGATCGGGATGCCGGGCAACCTCGACCGTTTCCCAAGGTTTCAGATTGCTGTAGATCTTCTTCTTCAGCGCGGCCACTTCGCGCCGCAAACGCTGGATCTCGTTGCGGACTTCCGGGGTTTGCTGTTGCTTGCCTTCGAGCTTATCCAGCCGGGCTTCGAGGTCGTAGATTGGGCGCTCAAAGGCCAGTCGGTGTTCACTTCCCGCCATCGTATACCTGCTTTTTCCTTAGGTACCAATCTCAATATGAAATAGCGCGTCGCCACGTGCTCGCGTTTCAGGAAAACACGTTCATCGCACGGCTGGGAACGCGCAGTTCAAAAAACGCGAAGCCGAAAACACACGCTCTTCTGTATTCGTCGGCCAATGAGGCGACCGGTTACAGCAATTCGGGCTACAGAATTTCCTTGTATTATATCGATTCCCGGCATTCCCCGCTACGGGAGGGAGTTCCTCGCCACCTCCGCAGTGTCGGGCGACACCAGTTTGGTGGCGATCCCGCCGCCCTGCATTACCTAAAAGACCGTTAACTTTTTTGACAAAGACCAGCGACCAACGGGAGTGGGTTCCTGTCTCGGTGCGGTAGCACCGGTTTGGCTGGCGGCCTTGCCGCCGTTATTTTGCCGGGGCCTGCTGTGGGGGGGGCGGAACACTCTTGAATACCCGATGCATTCGCACCTCGCGCAGAAATTCGTTGAGCGACTCCGGACGGGCGTTGGGATCCTTGGCCATGCAACGTCGCACGAGCTTGGCAAACTGCGGCGTAATATTGGCGTCGATGGCTTCCAGGGTGGGCGGCGAGGTCTTCAGATGCTTGTTGAGCAGTTCGTTGGCACTGACGCCCGTAAATGGCGGCGTCCCGGAAAGCAACTCGTACATCGTGCATCCGAAACTGTAAACGTCGGACCGTTCGTCGACCACCTCGCCGCGGATTTGTTCGGGCGACATGTAACTCCGGGTGCCCTGCACTTTGGAGCGTAGGGCGAACAGCCGCCCCAGGCCGCGACGCACACGGACTGCCAGCCCCAAGTCGATCAGCTTGACGGTGCCATCGTCGGCCACCAGGAAGTTGTCGGGTTTGATATCGCGATGCACCCACTTCTGGTGATGCAGGTAAGCCAAACCCTCGGCCGCCTGCTCCACGATCGTGGGAACCAAGTAGGCGATTTGGTCGTTTCCCTGGCGAATTCGCTGTTTCATGTTCGGCGCAGAAAACCATTCCATCACCACGTAGGGAATTCCGCGTTCCAGGCCGTACTCGAAGAAGCGGATGATTCGCGCATGGCCCACCTTCTGTCCCACGTCGAATTCCCGGCGCAGCAATGCCACCTGGGAACGGTGTTTCCGCGGCTCTTTGACGACCGCTTTGACGCCAAACATTTCCTGTTTGCCATCGTGAAACGCCTGCCAGATCTTCGTAGGACCGCTCGTATGAACGGAATTCAGCAGTCGATAGGGTCCGATGTAGCTAAGTGCTTGGCTAGCCACGAAAGACTACTCACTTACTCATTGAGGCCTGCATTGCGGACGAAATGGGCACCACGCCGAGCCCTAACGACCGCCGATGTTCTGTGTTCCGTGTTTGCTGCCAGCCACCTCGGAACGTTCGGTGTCGGCAGGCACCTCCGCAAATACCCCCGCGCCCGTCGATCCCCCTAGACAGCTTGAAGGCACACCCCGAGCTTGTGCCAACATGCCAGCATACAAACATCATTAGTCTAACGAGAGAGGCCTTTCGCGACAACCGTAGCCTTCCAGAGAGACACCCCAAACCACCCACTCCCCCCCGCCCTACCCTGCCCTATCCATTCGCCAGGACGCGCTCGTACAAAGCGCGGAGCTGCTCGGTCATTGCCTGATGGCGGAACACCGGGGCAAACCGGCGCCGGCCTTCGGCCCCTAGACGCTCTCGCAAGGAACCATCGCTGGCCAATTGCCTGATGCCATGGGCGAGCTGGCCTACGTCTTTCGGGGGAACTAACACTCCGGTTTTCTGCGTAACAACCACCTCGCGGGCACCGTCGATGTCGTAACTTACGGCTGGTCGGCCGGTAATCAGGGCCTGGGGAAGCACCCTCGCCAACCCCTCCCGCAGACTGGCATGCACCACGATGTCCATCCCCGCGATCAGTCCCGGGATCTGCTCCGGCGGCACGAGCCCCGTGAACTGGAAGTAGTCGGCAAGACCCGCGGCGTCGATCTGCTGTTGGAGCCGATCGCGCAGTAGCCCATCGCCGACGAAAAGAAACCGCACCTGAGGGCATTGGCGAATTACGTGCTCGGCCGCACGGACCACATCGGCATGTCCCTTGAGATGGAACAGCCGGGCGACCTTTCCGACGACCACGTGTTCCGGGGCGTAGCCCAACTCGCGTCGCACGCGGTCTCGATGGCGTTCGGCATCGAGAAACGGCTCCACTTCCATCCCACTGTAGATGGTGGTGAACTTCTCGCGAGGAACCACCCGCGCGTCGACGAGCAGGTCGGTCATGGCGTCGGCCACGCTGACCAACGCGTGGCACCGGTCGGCAGCCCATCGTTCGCACGCCCGAAATAAGGCCCTCGCCGCCGCGTTCTGGTAGGGATGAAACGGAGCACCGTGGACCGTGTGTACGATGGCCGGAACCTTGAGATTCCATGCAGCCGCTCGGCCAAGGATGCCTCCTTTGGCGCTGTGGGTGTGGACGACGTCGGGCTGGAAGTCGCGCAGGATCCGCTTGATGCCCCGATAGCTCTGCGCGTCGCGCCAGGGGTGGATCGGACGACGCAGGGCGTCGACCAGTGCAATGGGTATCCCCCCTGCCCTGGCCCGATCCATCAAGCTACCCTCCGGACCCAACGGCGGCCCGGTGACCAACAGCACGTCGTCGCCATGCTGATGAATTAGATCCTCGCAACAGAGTACGGTGTTCTCTTGAGCACCGCCAAGGATCAGTCGGGTGATAACGTGAGCAATTCGCATGTGGGAGGGGCGAGGGACTAGGGGCTGGGGACGAGGCTTGGTCGTTTCAGTGACCAAGGGATACTGTTTACACGTTCCATTTCACTCCCTCGCTCGTTTTCTTGCTCCCACGCTTTGCGTGGGAACACACGACACAACGCTTCGCGTCATAGGACTGCGGATGCGTTGTCTCCAAATGCGTTGTCTCCATGGTCGCTGAAGCGACCAAGCCTTTCCGCTTATCCTTTTCCGCCTTCGGCTTTCAGCTTTCCGCTTTCCTCTCATACTCCACCCACACCAAGTATAATCCCTCGGGCGGTGCGTTGGGACCGGCTTTGCGGCGATCGGTGGCATTGAGGACTTGTTCGACCCAAGATTCCGGCTGGGCGCCACGGCCGACCTCGACCAGGGTTCCGACGATTGCGCGGACCATGTTGTAGAGGAAACCGTCGGCCTCGATTTCCAGGACAAGGCAATCACTCTTCCCCGCGATACCCTGCCCTGCCCTGCTCTGTCCGAGACGTTTCCTGTCGATCGACAGATCGAACACTGTGCGCACGGTGCTCTCGCGTTCGGAGCCGGTGGTTTGGAAGCTGGCGAAGTCGTGTTTGCCGACCAAGCACCGGGCGGCCCGTTGCATGGCCGACACATCGAGTTGCCCGTGGCGGTAATGCCAGCAGTAGCCCAGGGCAAAGACATCGCGGATCGAGCCGTCGTGAATCACGTAGCGGTAGCGTTTTCGTAGCGCATCGCGAATGGCATGAAAGCCCTCGGGTGCATCTGCCACGTCCGAAATGGCGATGTCGCGCGGCAGCTCGGCATTCAACGCTCGGCGGAGCACCTCGTTGGTCAAATGCGACTCGGTTCGCCACCCCACAACTTGCCCCAAAGCGTGCACGCCCGCATCCGTACGCCCACTGGCCAACACCCGGGTGCGCTGGCCAGTGACCTTCTCGATGGCGTCTTCGAGGGCTTGTTGCACCGTGGGCTGCCCCGGTTGAACCTGCCAGCCAGCGTAGGCGGTGCCGTCGTAGGCCAGGGTGAGTCGCAGGAAACGCATGGAGCAAGGGGCTAGCGAACAGGGGCCAGGGGAAGAGGCCAATTCTCGTTCCCACGCTTCGCGTGGGAACGCACGGTCCGACGCTTTGCGTCGAGGATTGCCGGGAACACGTCTTCTCACGATCCAGCGACGCAAAGCATCGCACCCTCGGGTTCCCACGCGAAGCGTGGGAACCCGGGAAACCAGAGAAAATCTCGCCTCTCGTCCCTACCCCTCGCTGACTACTGCTTCTGCAGCAATTCGGCAATTTGCACGGCGTTGGTCGCCGCGCCCTTGCGGAGGTTGTCGCTCACGCACCAGAAAGCCAAACCATTGGGGCAGGACAGATCTTCGCGGATTCGGCCGATAAACGTTTCGTCGCGACCGTCGCCGTTGATCGGCATCGGGTACACCTTGTTGGCGATGTCGTCCATCACCACGATGCCAGGCGTGGCGGCAAACAACTCGCGTGCTTCCTCGGCCGTGATCTTCTTCTCCGTCTCGACCAAGATACTTTCACTGTGACAGTTCGAGACCGGCACACGCACGCAGGTCGGGCAAACCTGGATCGAGTCGTCGCCGAAAATCTTTCGGGTCTCGTAGACCATCTTCATCTCTTCCGAGGTGTAGCCCTGGTGCTTGGCAGAACCGATCTGCGGAATGCAGTTGAACGCGATCGGGTAGGGAAAGACTTCGTATTGGTGTTCTGTACCGGCTAGCGCGGCGCGCGTACCGTTTTCCAGGTCACGGTTGCCGGCCACACCGGCACCACTGGTGGCCTGATAGGTACTGACGATCACCCGGCGGATTCGTCCCGCGTCGTGCAACGGCTTCATCGCCAGAACCATTTGCGTCGTCGAACAGTTGGGACTGGCGATAATGCCCTGGTGATCGGCCACGGCCTGGGGATTGACCTCGGGCACCACCAACGGCACCTTGGGGTCCATGCGCCAGTAACCGCTTTCGTCGATCACGAGACAGCCGCGTTTAACAGCCTCGGGAATAAACTCCGCAGCCGTGTCGTCCGGCGTGCTGCTGATGGCCAGGTCCACGTCGTCGAAAGCTTCCGGTTTCAGCTCTTCGACGGTGATTTGCTGATCGCCAAACGCGATCTGCTTTCCGGCCGAACGGGCCGAGGCGAGGAACTTGATTTTCTTGTACGGAAACTTCCGCTCGATGAGCATATCACGGATGAGCATTCCCACGGCGCCCGTAGCGCCTACGACGGCAATCGATTCGAACACAGTTGTTCCTCCAACCTCCCAGTTTACAGGCTCACAAACCCACATTATTGCATCGAGGGCGAGAAACCTCAACTACCTCTCGCCTGGGCAGAAGCCCCAAATACTTTCGGCTACCCAGCGGTCTGGCGTTAACGTTTGGCAGGCGCGACGCATTTCGCCCCGCTTTCGACCGGCGAGGAAAACACCACCAGGGCAGGAAAGAAAACGACCCCCGAACCGGCATCTTCCGGACGGGGGCCGCTAATATTACGTTTTTGTTTATAGTACTCGATAACTGGGCACTCGACGACCGAGCACCCGTGGCCGGTTACCAACTGGCAGCCAAGCCTTCGGTCGCATCGCTGTTGAAGCCAAACGCCACGGCTTCGCGACCACCGGCGGTCAGCACGACGGTACGAACATCGCTGACTGTTTCGCCATCGCGGACTATCTCGGCCCGAACCTCGTATTTGTAGCTGAAGCCAGGCTTCAAGCCGTACGACACGTACTCGCGTCGGCTACCCTTGGTTTTGGTGGCCAAACCGTTGATCGTGACCCGCGCATTGTAGGGCACATAAATCGTCAGCAAGCCACTATTCTTTCGCGTATTCACCTTGCTGGTAGGTCTGGGCAAACCCGGCTCGGGCTCCAAACCGGGGACCGATCGCGGCATGTCGTAATCCAGCCCGGGAACGGTCGTATCGGAAGGCGGCAGCGGAGGAGCCTCTTTGGGTGCAGCCGGCGGCTCTTTGGGCTCGGCCGGAGCCTTCGGGGCGGGCGTAGGATCTTCGACCACCGGTGTTGAATTCACCGTCGTATACGACTCGCCGCCACAACACGAGTCTTCCCAGCCGCAAGCGTCCTCGCAGCAGCATGGGTCGTATCCGCAAGAGTAACAACACGAGGTGTAGCAACTACGATAGCAGCTTCGATAGCCGCAGGACCGAAAGCGTGGGCGGTAGCAGCCGTAACCCCAGCCCGAATAACACGGGCTGTAACACGGTGTGTAACAGGAGGTGTAGCAGGGAGTGCAGCAGACCGTGTAACACGGCGTATAACACGAGCTATAGCAGCCCCCCCAGTAACCACCCCAACCGCAACCCCATCCACCAAAGGCCTGAGCCTGCGATGTACCACCAAGTAACATGGCCACCAGGGCCATCCCAACCAGCCACGCTTTCCAGTTTTTAGCAAACATCAGACTCGAGCTCCTTGGAACGAGACTAGCAGACCACCTAACGATCACCCAAATAACATAGCAGGCACCAGACGAAAATCAAGCAGCTTGGCAAGCCTTACCGGAATGAGCGACTTAAAGAACCTCGGTAGACTAGGGAAACTCCACGCGTCATCACCCCAAAGTACGTGCCTCCTACGGTGGACTACTCGGTGCAGCTCGACGGCAGAAACGAACGTAACTTGCTTTTGGGTAACGTATTGCGTTGTTTCGCCCGACTCCATTCTCCTTCGCACGCACACTTCACCATAAAGGCGGCTGGATGAATCGATCTCGCGGTCGATGACGCTGGTCCTCTATAATCCCGATTTCCATTACAAACGGACACGGGCCCCTTCAGGTGTCCAAAATAACTACGACGGGTTAGCTAAATGCCGCTGCAGAGTCAGTACGTGTGCGATCCACGAGCCACACGTTGCGGGCAACGGGAGGAGTTTGCGTGACCTTACCGCAATGGCTTCAACGAGTTCGCTGGCCCTTGATCGCCGTAGCCGCAACCCTGATGGCGTTGGGATGCCTGGGCATTGACCGTAGCGACCAGTTCGCCACCGGGATAGCACGGCACGCCGAGCGTCAAGCGATTCATGTGACCATTGCCCTGATTGCCTTGGGCTTGGTGATGGTACCGAGCTACCGGGCGCTTTGCCGCCACAGCTACGCCATTCTCGGCGGAACACTGTTGCTGCTGGTGGCTGTCTATTTCTTTCCGGCCGTCAACGGGGCCCATCGCTGGATCCGGTTCGGTCCGTTGAGCATCCAGCCCTCGGAGTTCGCCAAGGTGGCTTACGTGCTTGCCCTGGCTCGTTACTTGATGTACCGCGAGAACTACCGCACGTTGCGAGGGCTGATTGCGCCGCTGGCGATCACCGTGTTGCCGGTGGTGTTGATCCTCCGCGAACCCGACCTAGGCACCGCCGCCGTTTTTCTGCCGTTGCTGTTTGTCATGTTGTTTGTCGCCGGGGCGCGCCGCCTTCACTTGACGGCCGTCGTGGCCGCAAGCCTTCTTCTCACGCCCCTGCTGTGGACACAGATGAGTGCCGAACAGAAGTCGCGGGTAACGTCGCTGCTAAACCAGACCCAGGCAGGTGAGCGGCCCAACGGCGATGCATATCACCTGCATCAAGCCAAGCGGATGCTCGCTTTGGGAGGCGTTTGGGGAAGTGCCGCCGCGGGCGATGCGGTCGACGACCCGGCCGCTTACCACCTGCCCGAGGCCCGCACCGACTTCATCTTTTGCGTACTCGGCGAGCGTTTTGGGCTTCCGGGCTTGGCCTTGGTACTTGTTCTTTACGGGTTGCTTGTCTGGCAAGGGCTACGTATCGCCACGGCCACCCGAGAACCTTTTGGCCGGCTGGTGGCCGTGGGCCTGGTAACATTGATCGCGATTCAGGTGCTCATCAACACGGGCATGACGGTTGGCCTGTTGCCGATCACCGGGCTCTCGCTGCCATTGGTCAGCTACGGCGGTTCCGGACTGCTAGCCCACGCGATCGCGGTGGGCTTGTTGATCAACATCGGCATGCGCCCCGGCTACGAAGTCACCCGAGAACCGTTTCGCTTCGCGGTCGGATGAGCGAGAGGAAAACCGAAAGCTTAGAGAAACTTGGGCGCTGAAGCGACCATGAAAGGGGATGACGCATCTGCACTCCCATGACGTGAAGCGTCAATCCGTGTGTTCCCACGCAAAGCATGGGAACAAGGAAATCCCCAGATCCCGAATCCGACATCAAAAATCCGTTACTTCACCGCCTTCATTTGCAGGTCGTCGAAACAAAGTTCGCCGGTGCCGCCCAACAGGCCGATGCGGATGATCGCTTCGCGGGCACGGACAGGTACGTCGATCCGCGCACGTTCGGCCTGCCAGGGAAACGTATCGCGCCAGGGGCCAATTGCCCCTCGTCCCACGGTCGCACGGTTTTCGTCGTAAAACGTCACGGCGAGCAAGCCTTGCTGGCGAACGTTTTGACCTGGGCGAAGCCCCTTGCCACGGACCTTGAACGAGATTTCGAGCTGCTTGACCTCGCGACCGTCGACGGCAAGCCCCTGCAGCGCCCGGCACCCCTGCCCCGCTTGTTCGTTCGTAAACTTGGCGTATTGGCGTCCCTCGGGCGCATCCTCGGTAACCAGCGTCATCTGCCGTTGATAGTGCCAACCGGCAGCCGTCGGCGGATCGCCGATAGTGGCCTCGAAGCCGCCGTTTTCGATAGTCGGGCTGGCCGGATCGGGCAACACCTGGCGCCCCTGCTCGGCGTGACCGGTCATCGGTACGAAGAGCGTGGGCCGCAATGCCTCGGCCTGCATGCGGCCATCGACCTTGCGCAGCAGGTAGAGGCTTTGCTGATAGCGTTCGCCCACGGGAATCACCATCTGGCCGCCTTCTCTGAGCTGCTGGACCAACGGCGTAGGCACACGCTCCGGCGAGCAGGTTACGATAATCTTGTCGAACGGCGCATGCTCCGGCCAGCCTTTGTAGCCGTCGCCCACCTTCGTATGCACATTGTCGTAGCCCAAGCGTTTTAGTGTACGGGCAGCTTTGCGCCCGAGTGGGGCAACGATCTCGATCGAATACACCTCGCGAACCAAGGGGCTGAGCACCGCGGCCTGATAACCGCTGCCGGTGCCAATCTCCAGCACTTTATCCATGGGACGAGGGTCGAGGGCTTCGGTCATGTAGGCCACCACGAACGGCGGCGAGATGGTCTGTGAATCGCCGATGGGCAGCGCCATGTCGAGGTAGGCGTAGCGCCGTTGGGCCAAGGCAACGAACTCGTGGCGGGGTGTGGTGCGCAGCGATTCGATCACCCGCTCATTCTTCACGCCCGCGGCAACAATCTCTTCATCGACCATCCGGTTGCGGGGTTCGGTGAAGATGTCGTGCGGAGCGCTACTGACCTGGCCGACCGCATTTCCAACGGGCAACGCGTAGCTAACCAAGATTGCCAGCAGTGTGATGTTGATAGCAGTAGGACGTTTCATGGGTGGCGATCCCTTTACTTCTACTCTTCCCGACTTGCCATTGGCACCTCATCCCTTATTATATTCCACTTCGCTACGGCCCCCCAAGCCGAAGGCCCCTGTTTTCATGCCGACCAAGGCGTCATAATTGAGACGTTCGTTACAACCTCCCCGTTTATCGCTGCCGTAACACGATGCTCAACCAAGACCTGAAAACGCAAATTGTCGACTTCCTGCTACCCCAGGTGCAAACTCCGGGACAGTACGTTGGCGGGGAGCTGAACGCCGTCAGTAAGGATCATCGCCACGTGCAGGGCAAACTGTGCTTCGCCTTTCCCGACGCCTACACGATCGGTATGAGCCACCACGGCCTGCAAGTGCTTTATGCGGCGATGAACGCCCGGCCGGATTGGGTCTGCGAACGGGTCTTCGCGCCAATGGCCGATTTCGAAGCGTTGCTCCGCCGCGAGCAACTGCCGTTGTACTCGCTGGAATCGTTCACTCCGCTGGGCGATTTCGACGTCGTCGGTTTCACGCTCCAATACGAATTATGCTACACCAACGTACTGACGATTCTCGATCTGGCCGGCATCCCCCTGGCCGCCGAAAACCGCACGAGCGACGATCCGCTGATAATCGCCGGTGGTCCTAGTACGGCCAATCCCGAGCCGATGTCGCGGTTCGTCGACCTGTTTGTCATTGGCGACGGCGAAGAGAGCCTGCCGGCCGTGTGCGACCTTTGGCTGCAAGGCAAGCAGCGAGGCGACGACCGGGAAACCATCCTCGCCGACCTGGCCACCAAGCTCCCCTACGTCTACGTGCCGCGGTTCTATCGACCCCAGTACGATGAAAACGAACGGCTGACGGCGTTTGAGCGATTGCGGTCCGACGTGCCCGAAGTTATCGAGCCGGCCGTCGTCGAAGACCTGGAAGCCGCGCCGTTGCCAACCTCGCCGATCGTGCCCAACGTGGAGTGCGTACAGGATCGCATCGCGTTGGAGATCATGCGTGGGTGTCCCGGGCGGTGCCGTTTTTGTCAAAGTACGACGTTGAAGCGGCCGTTGCGTTTTCGCGATGTCGAAACCCTTTGCCGGGCGGCCGAAGAGTCGTATCGCAACACAGGTTACAACGAAATCTCGCTCTTGTCGCTTTCGACCAGCGATTATCCGGAGTTTCACAACCTAGTCCAACGGCTGCAAGACACGTTTCGCCCGTTGGGTATTAGTATTTCGGTACCCAGTCTTCGAGTGAACGATCAATTGCAGACGGCGGCCGACCTATTGAACACCGATCGGCGTTCCGGCCTGACCCTGGCCCCGGAAGCCGCCTGCGACGACATGCGCCGCCAGATCGGCAAGCACATTACGAACGAAGATCTGTATGCCGGATGCCGGCGTGCCTTCGAGAATGGGTTTTCTCGTGTGAAGCTCTACTTCATGTGTGGGCTGCCCGGCGAACGGCAGACCGATCTCGACGGCATCGTCGACATGGCCGAACATATCGCCCGACTGGGCAGAGAGGTGCGCGGCCGCACCGTCACGGTGGTGGCCAACGTGTCGAATTTCGTACCCAAGCCGCAAACGCCCTACCAGTGGAACGCCATGCAGCGGCGCGAGTATTTCTACGAGGCTCAACAGTATTTGAAAAACCGGTTACGCATGCGGAGCGTGCAACTGCGTTGCCACGACGTGGAAAGTAGTTTGTTGGAAGGCGTTTTAACTCGGGGCGACCGTCGCACGGGCGAAGCCATCGAGATTGCCTGGCAACGCGGCGCGCGATTCGACGCCTGGAACGAACAGCTCGACGCCCAGCGCTGGTGGCAGGCCCTGGCCGACGCGAGGATCGACGTCGAGTCGACCGCCCATCGCCCCTACCCGCTCGACGCCCCCCTGCCCTGGCAACACATCGCCATCCGCCAAGGTCGCGAATACTTGCGTCGCGAGCAATGCCAGTCGATCGAACAACTGACCGAGTTGGCCTGTGAATGCGGCATCCGCGGCGAGTGAGTATCAAGAACGAGAAATCATAAATCCCAAATCAGCAATCATAAATTCCATGTCTCGTTATCGCCTGCTTGCTATCGACATCGACGGAACACTGGTCAACGTCGACGACGAACTCTCGCCGCCGACGCGTGAGGCGCTGATGCGTGCCGGCGCCCATGGTATCCAGGTCGTGTTGGCTACGGGCCGACGATATCGGCAGACGGTGTATCTGGCCGATCCATTGGCCATCGATGTGCCGTTGATTACCGCCAGCGGCGCTTTGATCAAAGACCCGATTGACCATCGTACGCTGTTGTGCGAAACAATCGAACCGGCGCTGCTGCGCGAGACGCTCACGATCATCGACCAGGTGGGCTACGAGCCGGTCGTGTTCGCCGACACGTACAACGAAGGGTTCGACTTCTACCTCGGCCGCCGCGAGGTGGCCTGTCCGCTTTTGGCGGAATACGTTACCAAGAACATAACCTTCGGACGAGTTTGGCCGGAGCTTGTCGAAAGTCCGCCTGAGGGAATATTTACCCTATTCGCTGTCGGCAGTAAGACACAAATGTTGGCCCTACAGGATGAACTGCACCGCAACCTACCCGAAAAACTTTCCACCCACGTGCTTCGCAGTCCGCGTTACGAAGGCTTCATGTGCGAGGTGGCCGCCGGGGGCGTCGACAAGTGGTCGGCCATCCGCCGGCTGGCCGCCCAATGGGATATCGACACGGCGGCCATCTGTGCCGTGGGCGACGACGTCAACGATTTGCCCATGATCCGCGGCGCCGGCCTGGGAGTAGCCATGGGCAACGCCGTGGCCGAAGTGAAAGACGCCGCCGATCGTGTCGCTCCCAGCCAAAGCGACGACGGGTTGGTCGAGGTGGTTCGGTGGATCGTGGATGGTGAATAGGTTTTCCGCTTTCTGACTCACCCCACTTCGGCGCCCGATTGGCACTCGCGATCGGGTTTCAGCAGCACCACGCCCTGGTCGTCTTTGGCGGCCAGCAACATGCCGCACGATTCCTCGCCTCGCAGCATGGCCTCTTCCAGGTTGTTGAGCACTACGATTTGGCGGCCGACCATGTCCTCGGGCTGGTAATGCCCTCGAATTCCAGCCACGATCTGCTTCTGCTGGTCGCCCACCTGGATTTGCAGCAACAGCAGCTTATCGGCATTGGGATGCTCGCGAGCGGCCAACACGGTGGCCACGCGAAGTTCCAGCTTGGCAAAGTCGTCGTAGGAGATTTCAGGCTTATTCGGCATAATCTTGGGTTCCTGATCTTGGATTCCTGGACTAGGTTTTCTTGCTCAACGGACGTACGAGGGGCCAACACGACGCGTCTCCCCCCCGATATCACAACATTTGCTCCACCATACGGCTTCGACGCCATCCGTCCAGGGGGGGTGCAGGTTGATGAACCCTAGGGCGTCCGATAACGTACAGAATAGTTCCTCGACGATTACTCTTTCTTTCGAGATATCCGATTCGCACTTCTTATGGGCCCCCAGGTACGCAATGGCGTTTTGGCGTAGCGTAGTGGTGCTCGGCAGCGTCCTGCTGGTACCTCTGCTGGCTGCCCGGGCGGACGACAACCCGTCGGACGCCCGACGTTTGCTGCTGCGCGGCAACTACGCCGAGGCCGCCGAAATCTTCACGCCGCTGGCGGAAAAGGGCGACGCGCAGGCTGCCATTGGTTTGGCCCGTTGCTTGACCGCGCAAGGCAAGTACGACGACGCCCTACGGCGGCTGCAATCGGTCGCTGGCGATCATGCGGCGGTCGAAGCGGAATTAGCCCGGCTGGCATTCGGTCGAGGCGACCGCGAACAGGCCCAGCGGTGCGTCGACAAGGCCCTGAAACTCGACGGCAACCAACTTCTTGCCAGATGGCTGCAAGGCGAACTGCATCGCACGTCCGGCCGGCTCGACAAAGCCGAGACGGCTTACCGCTGGCTGATAAGTTATTACAACGACCACGACGTGGCCGACGCAGAGTCGCTGCGCTGGATCGGCCTGGCAGCGGCTCAATATGCCCGATGGAATCGGCTCTCCGACCAGTTCCAATTCCTCGTTGGCGAACTGTATCCCGACGCACTCAAGGCCGAGCCCGACTACTGGCCGGCCCACTACGAAGCGGCCCTGTTGTTTCTGGAAAAACACAACAAGGCCGACGCCGCTCGGCAGTTGCAGCGCGCCATGGAGATCAACCCCCGCGCGGCCGAAGTCCATGTGGCCTTGGCGAGATTGGCCGGCGAACAACGCGATATCAAAAGTGCCAAGGCGTCGATTGCTCGTGCATTGGAGTTGAATCCCCACTTGGTCGAAGCCTGGTTGGGCCGTGCCGATCTGGCCTGGATCAACTTCCAACCGGCCGAGACGCTGAAGCTTCTGCAAGAACATGCCTTGCCGGAGAACCCTGTCGACGAGGCGACACTCGGCCGGCTGGCGGCCTGTTACCTGCTTCTTGATGCCGCGAATTCTGCTGAATCCACCACTCCTGCTGAAGCCGACAATCCGGGCGAAAGACACAATGGCGACGAGCCGTTGCGTTTCGCGCAGTTGGTCGAGCAAGTCACCGCGCGCAACCCGCACCCTGGCGAGTTTTACCTGACCTTGGCCGAACTACTCGAACTGCGCAACAAGCTGCCCGAGGCCGAGCGGTTCTATCGCCAGGCCATCGAGGTAATGCCGCGAATGGTCGGTCCACTCGCGGGTTTAGGGTTGCTTTGCATGCGAGCGGGTAAAGAGTCGGACGGCCGCAAGCTGCTCGATCGGGCGTTCGAGGCTGACCCGTTCAACGTCCGCGTCCACAACACGCTCAGCGTGCTGGAAGTGCTCGACGGAATGCGTACCGTGGAAACCGACCATGTGGTGCTGAAGTTCGACGCACAGCGAGATAAGCTCTTGGGCGCCGAGGCCGCCGAACACCTCGATCGCATCTACCCGGAGCTTTGCGAGCAGTTTGGCTTTACCCCGTCGGAGAAACCGCTCATCGAGATGTTCAACGAGGCCAAGGGGGCCGGCGGACATCAGTGGTTCAGCACGCGGCTAGTTGGTTTACCTTACCTGGGTACGGTGGCCGCTTGCACCGGCCCGCTGGTGGCCATGGCTTCGCCGACCGACCCGGGATTAGGGCACCGCTTCAATTGGGCCCGGGTGTTGCGCCATGAGTTGGTCCACGTCATCACGCTCCAGCAGACCAACTTCAACATTCCGCACTGGTACACCGAGGGTCTGGCCGTCTACAGCGAAGATTGCCCTCGTCCTCAACAGTGGAACGAACTGCTGAAGAAACGCTTCGGCCAAGGCAAACTTTTCGATCTCGACACGATCAACGTCGGTTTCACATTGCCCAACAGCGGCGACGACTGGCAACTTGCCTATTGTCAGGCTGAACTCTATGTGGAGTACATGCTGCAGCGTTGGGGTTCTGCCCCGCAGCGGCAACTGCTGGCGGCCTACACCGAGGGACTCACCACCGAACAGGCCCTCGACCGCGTCTTCGGCGTGTCGAAAGAAGAATTCGAGCGTGGCTACCGGGAGTTTGTCCGCCAGGTGATCGACGACATCTCGACACTCGAATATCCAGCGAGACAGGACTTTGGCGACCTGCTCACCGCGCATCGCGAACGTCCCGAGGACACGGAGATTGCCGTTGCGTTAGCCAACGCTTACCTGCGCCGCGGTATGCTGAAGGAATCGCAAGCGTTGGTCGACACGGTTCGCAAGGATCAGCCCGCGCATCCGCTGGCCGGCTATGTGGCCGCGCGGCTTTTGCTGAAGCAGAATCGTGTGGACGAAGCTAAAAAGCTGTTAGAAATTTGTTTGAACGAAGAGCGTCCCCAGCCCAATGTGTTGAATCTGCTGGCCGGCTTGGAGTTGAAGACAGGCCGTTTCGACGAAGCGGCGCGATGGTATCGCTTGGGTGAAAAGCTCGATTCGACCAACCCGCGGTGGACGCGTTCGCTGGCCAAAGTCTACCTTTTAGCCGAAAACGAAGCGACTTTGAGCACCACCCTCACCCGATTGGCTGAAGCCGACCCAGACGATGTGACGATTCGCAAGAAGCTGGCCCAACTGGCCCTGAAGCGTCGGGCCTACGACGATGCCGTCCGTTGGGCCGGCGAGGTCCTCCACATCGAGGTAAACGACGCCGACGCCCAAAAGTGGTTTGCGGAAGCCGAGGTCGGACGGCATAATTACGATTCTGCCATCCGGCGGTTTGAGATCGCTGTAGAGCTGAAACCGGACGAGCCCCATCGGCGTTTCGCCCTGGCCGATGCTTGTATTGAAGCGGGCCAATTCGTCCGAGCGAAGGAAGTGCTTCACGAGCTTTTGGCCCGGGTGCCGAACTACCCGGGAGCCGATCTGCTCATGGAGGCGGTTGAAAAACACGAAAGCGAGAAACCTTGAGTACCCACGACGGTAACCAAACCCCGCAGGCCGAACAGCCATCGGCCACCGGCCGACAAGAAGCGGGCACCCCCACGCCGCCGGCGATCACCCTGGCCGAGTTTCAGTCGCTGATCCGCGAGATGTATTTCGAGAAGGACGAAGCCCGGGGTGTCGACGGCACGTTCATGTGGCTGATGGAGGAAATCGGCGAGTTGGCCTCCGCTTTGCGCGACGGTAGCCACGAGGAGCGATTGGGCGAATTCGCCGACGTGCTCGCTTGGCTAACCACGATCGCCAACGTCGTGGGAGTCGATCTCACGGAGGCCGTGCAGCGGAAGTACGGATCTGGCTGCCCCGGATGTGGGCATTTTGTGTGCAACTGCCCGGATGCGGGGAAGCCATGAAGGTCGTGTGTATTTCTGTTCTGCTTTTGCTCTCCTTGTGCCCGGCTGTGGCAATCGCCAATGCCGAGGAACAAGTGTCGGCACCGTCGACGATGTCCGACGCGCCCCGCATCGCCGGCGTGCAAGTCGGTTTCGACGGACGCTACAAGGTGGGCGTGTGGACGCCGGTTGCGATCGCGCTGGAGCCCGACGCCAAGGGTTCGGCCGACGCAATGGACCTAATCGTTCCCGACGGCGAAGGCGTACCCAGTCGCGTAACCGTGACCGTCAGTGGTGACGAATCGGCCGTGCGTGCCCTGGTCCGCTTCGGTCGGGTAGACAACCAGTTGACCGTGCGACTTCGGTTGGGCGAACAGACCATCGCCGAGCGAACGTTTTCCTCGACCGGCACCGCGGCCGACTACCCTTCGGCCCTGGTCGCCACGCGGAAGTTGATCCTTACGGTCGGGCCCGAGCCGTTGGGTGTTGACGAAGCCCTGCGCGGCCTGCCAATGCCGGCCGAGCAGCGGCCCGAGTGTGTGCACCTCGACAACGTCGGCACGTTGCCGCACGTGGCCCAGGGATACGACGGGGTCGACGCTCTGTTGGTCTCGACTTCCCAGCCGGAGCTGTTCGACGCACAACATTTTCAGCCCAGCCAATGCGATGCCCTCAATACATGGCTTCGCCAGGGCGGTACGCTCGTGTGGTGTGTCGGCGCGCAGGCCGAGCAAGTTCTGGCGTCGTCGTACCCGTTGAGCCGGTTTGCCCCGGGACGTTTCGAGCGTATGGTTGCATTGCGCCGCACGGCCGCGTTGGAATCGTACGTCGGCGGTTCCACGCCCTTGACGCAAGGCGTTCGCCGCCGGGAAGACCGACTGGAAGTGCCACAACTTGTCGACGTCGCCGGAGTGGTCGATGCCCAGGAGTCGCAAGTGCCGCTGGTGGTGCGCACGCCGCGAGGTTTCGGCCAGGTGACTTTCCTGGCTACCGACCTCGATCGTCCGCCGTTGAGCACCTGGGCCGATCGGCCTGCACTCGTCGTACGGCTTCTCGACCTCACGGGCGAAGAGCACGCCACCGAAAACCGAAGCGATGCAATGCACCTTGGCTACCGCAACATGTCGGGCCAATTGCGCAGCGCGCTGGATCACTACACCGGTGTACAAACCGTGTCGTTCTGGCTGGTCATTGTGCTGCTGGGCGTTTACCTAATGTTGATTGGTCCGTTAGACTACCTCGTGCTGCGTCGCTTTGCCAAGCGAATGCAGTGGACCTGGGTGACGTTTCCCACCGTGGTACTGGCCTTTTGTGTAGCTGCCTACTTGTTGGCCGACCATTTCAAGGGTCGCGAGGTACGCGTCACCCAAGCTGACCTGGTCGACATGGTGGCCGACAACGATGGCTCCTGGCAGCTTCGCGGAACGACGTGGTTCAACATATTCAGCCCGGCGACGGAAACCTTTACGCTCAATCTTCGCCCGCAGTTGCCCGACGCGAAACCGGTCGACAACGCCACGGTTTCGCTGGCGTGGCTCGGTTTGCCGGGCGGAGGTCTCGGCGGGATGGACCCACGAGCCGCCAGCCCCACGCTTTGGTCGGAAGCCTACGATCTGGCGGCCGACTCGGGCGAGATCCGCGAATTGCCCATCGCGGTGTGGTCGAGTCGAAGCTTCACCGGCCAATGGCACGGGCGTTCGACCCAAGGACTCGAAACGGCATTCGCCTCCGACGGCGAGACGATCGCGCTGAAAAACACCTTCGACTTCGCCCTGCACGACTGCCTGCTTGCGGTCGACCGTTGGGTATACGAACTGGGAACCCTGGAGCCGGGCAAAGCGATTACAGTAGGGGCAACCAGCCGGCGAGCCGATCTGAAGACCGTGTTGACCGGCCGCAAGATCGTTTTCCATGAAGACGGCGACAAGTACGAGACCGAATCGACCCCGTACGACCGTACGAGTAATGACCCGGCCTACATTCTCCGCGCGATGATGTTCTATTCGGCCGCCGGGGGAGCTACGTACACCGGGATGAGCAACGAGTATCAGCCGTTTGTCGATCTGAGTCGACAACTCGAACTGAACCGCATCATTTTCGTCGGACGAGCCGAGAGCAAGCCCGACGCGAGTGGCGCTGGCACGAGTGGCAGCGGCGCGGTGCTGCTCCGAGACGGCAAACCGTTGCTTACGGCCGAAGACCGCCACGATACGTTTTATCGGTTTGTCGTTCCTCGACCTGTTGACTATTAGTGGACACGATTTCCAAACACCCAGTAGATTGCAGGCCGCTGAAGCGGCCAGCCCTCGAATTACTAGCCCCTAGCTCCTAGTCCCTAGCCCCTCCTTATGATCCATACGCAAGACCTTACGAAAGTCTACGGCAAGTTGCACGCGATCAATAACCTCAATCTCGAGTTAGACGAGGGTGATCTATTCGGGTTTATTGGTCCCAACGGGTCGGGCAAGACGACGACGATGAAGATCCTCGCTACGCTGCTTCAGCCTAGCTGGGGTGAAGCCACTGTTTGCGGCCATTCGATCTACGCCGACCCCAAGGAGATCCGGCGGCTGATCGGCTACATGCCTGACTTCTTCGGTGTATACGACGACATGAAAGTGATCGAATACCTCGAGTTTTTTGCGGCCGCTTACCGAATCCGTGGGCCGCGGCGACGTAAGCTCTGCGAAGAGACGCTCGAAATGGTCGAGTTGGGCTACAAACGCGATGCCTTCGTGACGAGCCTCTCGCGCGGCATGACCCAGCGGCTGGGGCTTGCCCGAGTGCTGTTGCACGATCCTCAGGTCCTGTTGCTCGACGAACCGGCCAGCGGCCTCGACCCGCGTGCCCGAATCGAAATTCGCGGCCTCTTGAAGCAACTTCGTGGCATGAAGAAGACCATTATGGTCTCTAGTCACATCCTGCCGGAGCTGGCCGACATCTGCAACAAAGTGGGCATCATCGAACGCGGCGAATTGCTCGTCTGCGCGAACGTCTCCGACGTGATGAAGCAAGTGCGCCAACGTACGCTGCTGAAGGTCGGCGTGCGCGAGAATATCGACGAGGCAGCCAAGCTGCTCGACGCCCAATCGATCGTCGAAAGCGTCGACATCCAAGACGGCCGCATGTTGGTTACGTTAGGTAAAGATGTCGAGGACTACAGTGACCTGCCCGGCGTGCTCATCGAAGCCGGTTATAAGCTGGTGGAATTCAAGGAAGACGAAATCAACCTGGAAACGGCCTTCATGGCGCTAACGCAAGGCATTACGGCGTGAGGAAGAAGGAGTGAGTGAGGAGGGGGGAATGAATTGTCCGAGGCTTGGTCGCTTCAGCGACCAAGATAACGCCTGCAGAAGACCTCGAATCCCCCGCAATAATCAATACCGTGCCACGTCGCGTCCGACCTTCTCGGGAAACAAAACTTCGACCATCTGGTTCATCCCATTGACCAGCATGCTCACTTCGCTTCCCACGGCCACCAGTTGCATCCCCTGTTCGACGCGGCGCAGGGCATCGCGCGGTTCGAGCGTGTGAATGCCCACGGGCGTGCCCGTTTGTTTCCCAATCTGCAACACCTGCTGCACGGCCGCTTCGTGTTCCTCGGGCGTGGGAAAGGTACCGTCGGCCTGTCGCATTTGGTGCCGCAGGTCGGCCGGACCGATGAACAGGGCATCGCACCCGGGCAGTTGGGCAATCTGTTGGGCGTTTTCGATGCCGCGCGGGCTTTCGATTTGAAGTACCACAAGAATTTCGTCGTTCGCCCGATCGAAGTATTCGTTTACCGATCCGCCGAAACTCATCGCATGGCTTCCTCCGCCCACGCTGCGGTTGCCCTGGGGCGGATACTTCGCGGCCGCGATGGCCACACGGGCCTGTTCGACCGACTCGACCATCGGCACGACGATACCCCACGCTCCCAGGTCGAGCACCCGTTTGATCCAGGTGTGGTTGCCCTCGGGCACGCGAACCAAGGGTACACAACCGGCGTCGGCGATCGCCCCCACGGCGGCCGCCGTGTCGGCCAAGTCGATGGCTCCATGTTCCAGACACACGGTAAGCCACTCGAACCCACTTCGTGCCAACACGCGGGAAATAATCAGGTTGCCCAAGGAGAGCCACGTACCGATCGAAGGTTCGCCGCCGCGGAGCTTTTGCTTGACAAGGTTAGTCTTCATGGCGTGTTTTCCCAGGAGGCATGTTAGCGTTTGACAATAGGCACAATCGTACGTCGGCAACCGAAAAATTGAAAGATGTGGCCAGTCGACGCCCTCGCAGTTGTCTCGCCCCGCCCGTTGAAGACGGTCGTCTCGAAACGACGGCCTTGTTGACCAATCCTGCTTCGGAAGCGATCATGTGACGAGAGCGGGATAAAACGATGCTCCAAGCAGTACCAAGGAACCATCATGGCGAACTATGTTACCGTGGCCAAGGTCGGACAGGTATCCGAGGGCAAAGGCGAAGCGTTCGTGGTAGCCGACCGTCGGATCGCCGTGTTCTTCGTCGACGGCCAATATTACGCCCTGGACGATCCTTGTCCCCACATGGGCGCCCCGCTCTCGTTTGGCGATGTGCGCAATGGTTGCGTAATCTGCGACCGCCATCTCTGGGAATTCCGCCTGACCGACGGCGTTTGCCCCGACATTCCCGCACTCCAAGCCCGAACTTATCCCGTGCGTATCGAAGGCGACGAAATCCAAATCGACCTACCGGAAGAGGGGTAAGTAAATCGAGCCGGTGTAGCGAGGCGTGGTCGCTTCAACGGCCACGAATTCCCCGACGGTGGCTTTTCTAGACCGTCGGCTGCAAAGCCCTCTTACCTTGCAGCCCCGGTGGATGGTATACTGAGGGACTTTCGTCTCCCGAATCGACGCTCGCCTGAGTGTTTCCGTTTTGTGAGCTCCTTGCCGGCCACCGGCCCCAAAAAGGCGCCACGCCCTACCGCACCCCCAGCCACAGCGTCTCCCTATTACTTGAAAACCGTCAATTGATCACTAACAACTGTCCACTGCCCACTACCAACGACCCACTTTCTCTCCCCATGCGTCGCAACGACATCCGCAATATCGCGATCATTGCCCACGTCGACCACGGCAAGACTACGCTGGTCGACTGCCTGCTGCGCCAGAGTGGCGAATTTCGTGCCAGCCAATTGGTCGGCGATTGTATCCTCGACTCGAACGACCTCGAACGGGAACGCGGGATTACGATTCTGGCCAAAAACATCGCCCTGCACTACCGGGGTATAAAGATCAACATCATCGACACGCCCGGCCACGCCGACTTCGGAGGCGAGGTGGAACGCGTGCTACGGATGGCCGATGGTGCCCTGCTGCTGGTCGACGCAGCCGAAGGCCCCATGCCCCAAACGCGGTTCGTGCTGTCGAAGGCTTTGGAGTGTGGGCTGCAACCGGTCGTGGTAGTCAACAAGATCGACAAGCCCGACGCCCGACCGCACGAGGTGCTCGACGAGGCCCTGGAACTGCTCCTGGACCTGGGAGCCGAGGACGTGGTTGGCGACTTGCCCCACATCTTCGCCACCAGCAAAGAAGGCTATGCCACCGACGATCCCGACCGACCGGGCGATTCGATGAAGCCGCTGCTGGACCTGGTACTGGAAACGATTCCCGGCCCGGAGATCGACGCCGAAGCACCGCTGCAAATGCTGGTGACCACCCTCGACTGGTCCGACTACGTGGGCCGCATCGCCGTGGGACGAATCTACTCGGGCAATATTCGCCAGGGACAACAGATCGCCCTGATGCAAGCCGACGATGAAGTCCTCACTGCCAAAGTGGCCGAGGTCCATCTGTTCGACAAACTGGGCCGTGTGCAGGTCGAGGAGGCTACGGCAGGCGATATCGCGGCCTTGGTCGGGCTGGAATCGGTCACCATTGGCGACACGGTCAGCGATCCACAACATCGACGAGCGATGGCCCGAGTGGAAGTCGACGAACCGACTATCCAGATGGTCTTCAGCATCAATACGTCGCCGTTGGCCGGGCGCGAGGGCAAATACGTCACCACCCGGCATCTTCGCGACCGACTTTCCAAGGAACTGGAACGCAACGTCGCTCTGCGTGTCGAGCCGCTTGAAGGGACCGACGCACTGCAAGTTTCCGGCCGCGGCGTGTTGCACTTGGCCGTGTTGATCGAGACCATGCGCCGCGAGGGGTTCGAAATGTCGATCGGCAAACCCCGCGTCATCGTCCACAACAACCATGGCGTGCTCGAAGAACCGTTCGAGAGCCTCGTGGTCGAAGTGCCGCACGACAAGCTGGGCCCTGTGATGGAACTGGTCGGTGCAAGGCGAGGGCAACTCATCGAAATGACTAACCACGACGACTACGCCTACGTCGTCTTCTCGATCCCCGCCCGAGGGCTCATCGGCCTGCGCACCCGACTGCTGAACGCCACGCAAGGAACGGCCATCGTTCACCATCGTTTCGAGTGTTACCGGCCCCTGGAAGGCGAGGTGCCTGGGCGTCCGAACGGCGTGCTGGTTTCGATGACCGCCGGCAAGGCCGTGGCCTTCGGCCTCGACGGCTTGCAGGAACGGGCCGAGATGTTCGTCGGCCCCGGCGACGTGGTTTACGAGGGAATGATCGTCGGCGAGAACAGCCGCACGGGCGACATGCCGGTCAACCCGACGAAGGAGAAGAAGCTCACCAACATGCGGGCATCCGGCAGCGACCGTAACATCCTGCTGAAACCCCCGCGCGAGCTCTCGCTGGAAGCCGCCCTGGAGTACATCGAGGACGACGAACTGGTCGAAGTAACGCCCAGCGAGATCCGGTTGCGCAAAGTAATCCTCAAAGAAGTTGACCGGCGCCGCGCCTCGCGGCAGCGAGCCTAAAAGCGAGCCTTCTCCCCTCGCCCCTCCGGGGAGAGGGGCCGGGGGTGAGGGGAGGAGCGGGATTGATGATTTGGGATTTCTATTGATTCCGCGGTTAATTGTGGAACATTTCGTTACGTCCTGTCCCCGCAGACCGGGCTCCCGTTGGTCGCCCTCGTTCCGCAAGCAATGCAGGCCCCAATAGTCTCCGAATCCCAATTCCAGAATGAGGCGTGGCCGCTTCAGCGGCCACGAATACGCCCCGTTCTGGATTTGCCGCCCGATCAGACCTCCGGCAATTCCCAACCCTTGCGGCGCGGCCGATCCAACAAGGCATTGGCTTCCGCGTCTCCGACGATTTGCTCGGTCTGCGGATCCCAGCGGAACCCTCGGCCCACCTCGCGTGCGATGTTGATCAAATGCCCAATCGTCACCGTTCGGTGGCCGATTTCTACGTCGGCGTTGGGCTTCTCGCGGGACTTGATGCAGTCGAACCAGTTCTCGATGTGGCCGATAGCAACCCAACCGTCTCCCTCCCATTTCTCGGCCAGCTTCGCCTCGGGCGGGTTTTTAATGAAATCAGGCGGGTTGGTCGTGAACTTATTGCGGTTGATCTCGATCTTGCATTTTTCGCCCACAAAAATGCCGCCCAAATAGGGGCCGCGATAGGGCTTTTTCCAGGTCGCCGGAAACCGGAAATGCACCTCCACGCCGTTGGCGTAGCGGTAGTCGATCCGAGCGTTCATGCCCTGCCCTTCCCCTTCCACGGGCCAGAACTCGACCGGGCCCGTGCCGTCGTACCCCATGGCATATTGCACCATGTCCAACGAGTGGGCCATCATGTCCGTTCCTGAGCCGGAGTAGTCGCGCCAGGAAATCCATTTGTGTCCCGGTTCCTTGCTGTCTTTCGGGCGAGCAAGGTCGCGGTTGAATGGATGAAAAGGAGCGGGTCCCTGGAACAGATCCCAATTGAATCCGGCCGGAATCGGTTCTTCGGGAAGTCCTTCCGACGGATACGGCCGAGGCCCTCCGAAACGGACCGTTTCAACCACTTTCACCCGCCCGATGCCGCCGTCGCGGACGAACTCGCAGGCAAAGCGGTCCATCTCCATCGTGCGCTGCTGGCTGCCGACCTGTACCACGCGGCCGTACTTTCTCGCCGCCCGAACCAACACCCGGCCTTCGGCGACGTAGTTCGACATCGGCTTTTCCACGTAAACGTCCAACCCCGCTTGGCAGGCCAATACGGCGGGATGAATGTGCTGATGATGCGGTGTGCAGATCAAGACCCCGTCGAGGTCTTTTCGCTCGTCGACCAGCTTGCGGTAGTCCTCGTAGACTTTCCAGTCGGCTTGGTGTTCTTGCTGAGTTTCGGCGATCTGCCGGGCATCGACATCGCAAATAACGGCAACCCGACCACGGCCGTTTGTGTTTTTGATGTTTCGGATGAGTTGCTTGCCGCGAACGCCCACCCCGATCACGCCGACCACGATCTGTTCGTTGGGCCCGGGCGTGCCGTCCATGCCCAAGGCATGACGCGGAACGAAATAAGGCAACGCCGACGCAGCAGCCGCTGCCTGGGCTCCACGTTTAAGGAAGGTACGACGACTCGTCCGATTGTTCTCGCAGGAAACGGCCATACTCTCTCTCCGTAGCAACAGTAACAAGCCCCGTGGTTCACGCTTTGGCCATGTTACTCTCTACGAAGAGACGAGTCAAAAACCGACGCCGCCTGTGTGCCACTGGCTGTGCCAGTGCGGCAGCTTGCACGACCAAAGAGCCTGGGCAGAGCCAGTGACACACGCAGCGTGGCTATCGTCGCCGTGGCGGACCAAACGGGTGTTCCGGCAAACCGCGCTCTTTGCGGCGTTCGCGAATCGCCTCGTGGTAGGCGTGCATTTTCGCCCGACCCTCGGGCGTCGTCGAATCGAGCATCCGCTTCATGCGTTGTTGACGGCGTTCAGCCATGTCCTGGCTTCCAGCCGGCCGCGGCCCACGCCGGCCGCCTGCTCCAGGGGGGCGTCCGCCGGGAGGGCCGTCGCCGGGAGGACCTCCCTCAGGCGGGCCGCCACCGGGGTGTCCCCGGCCGGGTGGGGGACCTTGAGCCTCACGCTCGCGGCGGAACCGCTCCATTTCGTCGATCGCCCGATCCAGGGCAGCCGTACGTTTCTCGGGCGGTAGAGTGAAATACTCGTCGATCCGCCTTTGCATCGCCTCGCGCATCGCCTCGTGGCCCTTGTGAAACAGGGCACGGCGCTGCTCTTCCGAGAGTTGTTGGACCTCGCGATGAAATTCTCCACGCATCCGCGTCCGATCTGTCTCGGAAAGCTTACCCTGGGACCGTTGTTGATGCATGGTCGCCATTTTCTGCTCGAGGCGAATTACCTCGGGGTCGTTGGCCGGGTCGGAGCGGAACCAGCCCATCGCCCAGGCCGATACCCCGCCAACGAGCAACAGAACCCCCAGGACGATAAACCACTTCTTCTTGCCCTTCATAGCGGTTGTCCTTTTTTTATTAGCGAACGTCCACGACACGTACCATGCCAACCGAGCCGAGACCACCAATCAGAAACTATCAGCGTGACCATCGGCATATAAGGCGTTACACCGGCCGCCTCCGTGCCAAGCCTCGTAGTCGAACATCCACATTAATGCCGTGCTACTAATTACGGTTCCCGACGGTCTTTTAAGCGCCTGTTGACGGGTTTTTCCTGCTAGCATTGGGGGGTACTCATAGCTGAGACCTTCTTGGATGTAATACTTCGTATCACTCGGGCAGGCGAACACGGCCGTGTTGTCTTCAATATAGCCACCAAGCACTGTGGCAATGCTCGGTTTTTCCGGAGTCACGCTGGGGCAAATGGCAGCATCCGGATAACGGCCGCGGGTGCCCTGGTCGTTGAGATACCGTTCCATGGCGATGCCGATTTGGTGCAGGTTGGACAGGCACTGGCTCGATCGGGCAGCCTCGCGCGAGGCCTGCACCGCCGGCAGAAGCAGCGCAATGAGCATGCCGATAATGGCAATCACGACCAACAACTCAACCAAGGTAAAACCACGACGTCTGGCCCGTGTCATGGTGCAGTCTCCTCAACTAGCGGTCTGTCCATATTGGGGTTACGTGGTCGGGTGCCATGGGCGGCTTGCCGCCCTTGCCGAATCAGAGGCAGACTTTTCTACCCTTGGCACCCACGCAGTCTCCTCAGCTAGGACTTCCGAAAAAGAAACCTTCCCGACACTTAAACCCCGTTGCGACCCAACAGGATCGTCGGCCGGGTGGAAATTTCCAGAAAATCAAGAGTCACCGGCGTGGGCACCGGGACGAAGGCCACGCAGGCTCACCCGCAAGAGCTATTGCACCCCCCTGAGCAGGTAGGCCGCCTCTGTTGCAGCAGCGGCAGACAAGCCGCCACTGGCACCCGACATACCGACGCGACAGACCTTGTGAGGCTGGAAAAAATCGGGACAGGTACCCTCGCGGGAGAGATATTCGCCGGGCTTTCTTTGCAACGGGCCGGGAGCCAGTCCCGATTTTTCCACGGCCTCTTATGCCACACGACGCGACTCGGCGTCTTCCTGCATCTCGGCGTGGTTGGGACCGGTCGCGTCGGCCTGCCGTTTCGCGTTATCTGCAAACGCATTATCGGCGAACAAGGGCACGGCGCCCGTGAGGCCGCGGACATGAATGTCGCGCTGGGGAAAGGCAATCTCGATACCGGCCGTGCGGAATTCCCGATCGATCGCCATGTGTAGATCGTGGATCACGTCCAGCCGGCTGTCCATGTCGGGCAGATAACACCGCAGGACGAAGTCGAGCGAGCTCTCGCCGAAACTCTCGAATGTCACCCGGGGTTCGGGGTCGTCCAGCACACGCGCGTCGTCGCGAGCCACTTGCATGAGCAGCTTGGTGGCGAGGGTGGTATCCGAGCCGTAGGCAATCCCGACGTTGACGATAACCCGATTCACCTGATCGCTGAGCGTCCAGTTCAGAATCCGCCCGGTGATGAATTCCTTGTTGGGAACGATGAACTCTTTACGGTCCCAATTGGTGATCGTGGTGGCCCGCATGTGGATTCGGGAAATCACGCCGGTGACTTCGTCGACGGTTACCACATCGCCCACGCGGACGGGTCGCTCGAAGAGAATAATCAGTCCGGAGACAAAATTGGCAAAGATTTCCTGCAACCCGAAGCCCAACCCGACACTGATCGCGGCAATCAGCCACTGGACTTTCGCCCAACCGAGTCCCACGATATGACAAGCGAACACCAGGCCCACCGTGGTGACCAGATAGCGCGAGACGGTGCCAATGGTGTAGCGGATTCCGGCGTCGATCGGCAGCCGCTGCAAGAGGGTAATCTCCAGCAGCCCGGGGATGTTTTTGGCGGCAATAAGGGCCGTGGTGAAGACCAGGATGGCCAAGCCAAGATCGGCAACGGTGACGGCCTGTTCCAGACCGGCCCAGAGTTCGATTCCGTCGAAGATTCGCAGGGCTGGCAGCACATTGACCCAAATGAGCCAAGCTCCGATGAAGCCGGCTACTCCGAGGGAGTATTCGATCAGGTGTCGCGTCTGGGCGTTGATGGCTGCCAGATCGAGCTTCGGGTCAGAAGCTGGCGGCAACAGCGAGATCACCCCGGAATCGGTGACGGGTTTCGTCTCCGTTCGGGCGACAGCCCTGCGCTGGCGTGCCTGTTCGATGGCTAAGTGACGCCGTCTTACGAGAACCCAACGCAAGAGAAGACTTCGGACGACGGTCAACCCGAGCACCAAGTAGGCGGTCGTGATCATACAGCCCGCGAGTTGCTGGGCGGTGTAATAGTATCCGGCCAGCGCAAGGACGGCTAACAACAGCGGCACAATCCAAGTCGCCGGACACCAAACGAAGCTGAGGCGGCTGAGCCATCCGTTACGCCGCAAACCGAGAATGCCCTGCAGAATACCACCCGTCGGTTGCAGCGCACGCTTCACAAGCAACGCCCCGAACACCATGACCATCACAAAACCCAACCGGCCGAGCGAATCGGCCCAACGCTCGTTGGTGTGAGAATTCACCGTAGCGGCAACGAAAACGAAGGGTAAGATCAGCGCGGTGGCTAAACGCACGTATTTCCGTACGGTTCGCAGGCTGGCGGTTGACCAGTCGAAATGTGCGTCGGCCAGCCCATGATTGCGGCATAAGTGGTGGAACAACTCCAAGACGAGATAGACACTGGCCGTGTAGAGCAATCCGGCTGCGATCGATTTGGTGAAGTCCGTGGTGTCGGCAGCGGCATTCAGTCGCCACGACAGATACGCCATCAGGCCCGGCCAGGTCGCGGCGAGCAATAGCGTTGCCAAGAGTACCTGGACCGTGGGAAACATGTGGCAACAACTGGCTCGGGCAGCCGTTTCACTGATGTCGGCAATGAGGTCTTTGAGCCGGCGACGGCCGTAAGCCAGTGCCCCAAAACCGAGAATCGCCACGGCCAGATACAGCGGATTCTCGCGAATGTCTATCAGAAGACTTCGAACTAACTGCGACCATTGTGCCGGATTCGCGAACCAGGCCAGGGCCGTGCCCAGGTGACGGATTTCGGCCAAGCCGTAGGTCGAGGCACTGCGAATCCAGAGAATCCGCTCGTCGGCATACTTGGCGTAGGCTTCGGTCTCTTTGATCAACTGGCGCTCGGCCGTATCCAGGTCGACCAGGCGGTCGAAGTAGCTATTGGCGTCGGCAAGCAGGGCGTCGAGATAATCCTTTTCGGTCTGCAGGGCTTCCTTCAATGCGGTTTCTAGATCGCCCGGCACCGCTTCGTCGTCGACCGACACCATCGTTTGCAGTTCGGCTTGAACCTGCTGGGCCAGATTAGCCAGTTCGGATCGACGGTCTTCCAACTCGAGCAGTTCCAGTTGGCCTTCGCGAATGATGGTCTGGCGGCTACTGACGTTGTGGTGATGGGTACGAAGATCGGGCAGCGCATCGCGCTGCTTGCGAAGCAACAACCCCATCACGTTGGTAAGCCCTACGGCGTCGACCTTTTCGCGAGTGCGGGTGAACTGATCTTCCAGCGTGGCAAGCTTTTTGTTGGTCTGTTCCAACTGCAACGTGGTTTGGGCAATCAGTTGGGCCATTTCCTTGCGGCGTTCGGCCAATGTGGCGTTCTGCTCGACGAGCTTGGCCAACGCAGGATGGGCTTGGCTGGCCTCGCGCCGCGCGCGCTTTAGCTGCGTTTCCGTTTCCTGCTGGCGGCGCCGGTTGACGATCTGCTGCCAACGGGTGACTTCCTGCTCGACCAGCGCCAACTCGGCAGCAATCAGGTCGCGCCGCAACGGCAACAACGTAGTCCGGGTTTCGTAGGCTTTCGGCTCCCGTTCGTAGGACAGAATTTCCTGCTCAACGGCCTGCCGTCGCGCAAGCGCCAGCATCCGCCGTGCCTGAGTCAGTTGGGACAACTCGTCGGCCCCGGCCGCCGTTTGCAGTTGACGTTCGACGTCGGCCAGCCGTTGCCGTGCGTCGACCATGAGCTTGGGAATCTCCAGCCGGCGGCTCGCGCGGCGTTTCGCCTCCGTTTCGAGCTCGGCCAGCAAGGACTTTTTTTTGCTGAACTCCGTTTCCTTTTCCGACAACGTCCGTTCGAGTTGAACCAGGTCTTGAACCCGGTCGCCATCGGCAGCGAACATCGCCGGACGACTCGGCAGGGCGTCTAGTGCGATTTTGGTTTGTTGAAGCTCCTGCTGGGCCGAGTTCGTCATCTGCAAGAACCGTTCGGCCTGGGCCGACCAAGTTTTGCCCGACTCGAGTTGCTGCAGGGCCTGTTGGTAAAGTTCCTGGACTTTGCTTTTGACCGCTTCGTCGAGTTCCGGCAATTCGGCCAGTTGTTTGATCCGAGCCTGAACGTCTTCGACCGTCACCTGCTCGATCGACGACTTCTCGACAGCGCTCTGTGCCAAGGCAGAGCTCTGTGCCAAAGCGGAATTGCCGCCGAAACAGAGTAGGCAAAGAGACAATCTTAGCACGGCGAAGTACGCCAACCGGGTGCCATGCCCACGCTCGCGTGGGTATGCCGAGAACGGCGCCAAACATGCCCACGCGAGCGTGGGCATGGCACCCATCCCAAGATTCGAGAGTCGGCGAACCATCAGGCGAACGAAGCGGACTCGGGCGAGCCACTTTCGCCCCGTATGATGGCCAAAAAACGGTAGCCCAGAATCATCCATGATACTTCACGAGGTAGGACTTACCGCCCGGCCTCGGCTACTGGGGCCCACACAAACACAGTGCAGCTAGCACTGCATGAACCGAACAAAACGCGCGAGCAACCTTATACTGCCTCGCGGCGATTGCCGACAACCCCATTGCCGACGGAAGCGGTGGTCGCCTTCGCCGCCATATACAAAGGAGGGGTGCTTGCCGTTAACGCCAAAGTCGAGTGCCCCAGAGTGGCGGCTTGTCCGCCGCTGCTCAATGCACGTGGCAGACAAGCTGCTCATGGCACCCGAATTACTGATCCAATTCCTGGAACAGCGGCAGGTGGCGGTAGTAGACCTCCAGCATCAGCAAATGCATGGCCGTTACGTAGAGGCGGCCGCCGGCGTGCCCCCAGCGGTCGGGCACCGGCTTCTTCGGGTGCCAACTGCCGGCCGCCGGGCCAAACTGGTCCTGGCTGCTTTCGGCCAGGGGGCGTAAGCGGTCGTTCCAAGCGGTCCAGTAATCGCCGCGCATCTGGAACATGGCCTGCGTAGCGTAATACCAGTAGTAGGTGTCGCGCGTGGGACGGCTTCTGGTGCCGACGTCGGGCAGGTTTTCCATCAGGTAATTGGCACCCAACACCAATTCCGAAGCATTATTGCGCTTGCCCAAGTACATCCGCATGAGCATGGCTTCCGAGGTCATCGCCAAGCTGGGCTGACGGCCCTCACGCTGTTCGAGCGTGTTGGCCGCGTACGGGTTGTAGGCATAGCGACCTTGCTCTTTTGTCGACTTGGCCAAATCCAGCCAGTGACCGACTTTGGCGAATACCTCTTGGGGTACTTCCAGGCCGGCCATTTGCGCACTTTTCAACGCCATTAACATCCATCCGCTAACCGACGTGTCGGTTTCCCGCCGCGGTTCATAGCGCCAACCACCCTTGGTGGCGTGCTGTGCCTTGATGATGAAGTCGATGGCCCTTGCGGCCGGCTCGCGCAACTCGGGGTCTTGCGTCATCCCGTAGGCCTCACACAAGGCAATCGAGGCAATGGCATGGCTGTAGAGCCAAGCGTAGCGGCTGCCGCCGTTGGGGGTAAACAGGTCGCCGTCTTCTTGCTGATGGCGAATCAGCCAGTCGATCCCCCGATTGACCACCGCGCGGTGCTTGTCGTCTAAGTGCGTGTAGCCGGCGCCAAGGTAGGTCAACAGTGCCAAGCCGGTGGCGGCCGTATCCGACTTATACTGTCCCAGTTCAGGGTCTTCATACTCAAGTCCCGGCGGCAGTTTGTCCAAGCTCCAATGGCCATCGGGAAACTGATGCCGGGCGAAGAAGTCGAGCCCCATTTCCACAGCCCGTTCGGTGCTGGCCGTAGGCCCACCTTCGCCCTGCATGATTTGGGCCCGACGTCCCCGATCGCGATGACGATAGGCGTCGGTGGGTTCGTTCACACGGCCGTCTATGGCCAATCGACCTCCGCTACGCTCGACCACGAACCGTCGGGCAATGGTATGCACGATCTCGCTTTCAGGCCTTGCTCGACGACTGGGAATGCCGATCTCCGGCGAAGGATTCGTGCTGAGGCCCCCGGGGCCCACGGCAGCCGCGATTTGCACCGGTAGTCCGCCTGCTTGACGAGCCGGGTCGCCCAGGCCAACGCCTTCAGCCATGACCAGGGCATCGCCGGCTTCGGCGGCAGAGGCCACGGCCACGGGTTGCTCATCCACTTCGGCAGCCAGACCACGAGGCAGCCCGGGCGAGCTTGTCTTGCGCAACGGTCCGCTCCCCACCTCGGCAGCGATAGACGGTCCGGACTGGTCGCCCTGCGGCAGCCGACGCTGCCCGATGGCCGTGCCGAGTGTGGTGGCCGACGGTCCCGCTTGGTGGGCGGCGTCAATCGCCGTTCGGTCGATCAACTCGCCGGGCAGTCCGGCGTATTCACGTTGTGGACCGGTGAGCCCCGCTTGGAAAGCCACCTCCGGCGCGGCTTCCGCACCACTGGGCACCGGGCCCGCTTCGGCCACTTCCGGCGCGGCTGTGCCCACGCCCGGCGTACTGAGCGTACCCAGCCGGCGTCGCGGTGCAGCCAGGGCACCGGCGGGCGCGGCGGCCAACGTGGTTTCGTCGCGGTTGAACTTCCGAGCTTCGGCCATGGCCACGGTTCCACCACCGGCGGCCCCTTCGGGGATTTCTTCGACTTGAATGGGTTGATCGTCGGCTATGCCGGTGCGACCTTCGGTGGCGGCAGCATTTGAGGCCATGGCCGTCGAGGGCGGCAACACGCTACCCGGCTCGGTCGTGGGCCCCCCGGCTTCCGATTCGGCCGTGGGTTCCGCATCGAGGGGACCCTGCATGGCAATGGCCGGTCCGGCCGAAGCTTGACGACCGATTTCTCGCGTGGCAGCGCTAGCCGTGGGATTGGGCAAACTTTGGGCGGTCGAGCGGACCTGGCCCGCCATGGCCACCACGTTAGCTGCCCCCAGCGAACTTTCGGCCGAGCCGCTGGTGGCCAGTTGGCTAACGCTCACGTTCGCCGCAGACCGTCGCACAGTTGCCCGGGAGGCCTCGGGCAAGGTACTGGTCACCGCACCCTGCGAAATGGCCACGCCTGCGGGCCCCGTATCGGCCAAACGTTCGACCGGTACGGCCGCCGCCGGCACGTTGGTCCCCACCGGCGACCGTTGCAGGGTTACATCTTGCGCTATGCCCGAGGCGGCTTGGCCTGGATCGGCGGTTGCCGGTGCCGCACGGCGTGCGATAGCCTCGACCACGGGAGTACCTTCGCGCGAAAGCGAAGCCGCGGCCCCGGCCATCGGCGCCGCTTGCATGTCGCCAGGCAAACCGGAAACTTGGCGCCGTGGGCCGTTGACTTCAGCCATCATGGGAATCGCTTGCGAGGTTCGTCCACCCTGCGGTGCCTCGCTGGCCACGGTAGCCGCTTCTGCAGTTGCCGCCGGCGAAACGGCTCCGCCCGGCGTACGGCTGGGACGTGGCGTGCCCCCGCCGGTCACACTCGACGAGGCCAACGACTCTTGCCGCGTCACGCGAACTCGTTGGGCAACTTGCACGGGAGCCGGAGTGCCGCTCGATCCACTGGGGCCCGCGCCAGGCGTTGCTTCGGCGGCCGCCGGGCGTACGGTACCGCCACGACGTACGGCCGATGCCTGGGTGTTAAACGAAGGCGTGACCGGACCTTGGCGATTCGAAGCCACCGCACCCGTGGCGTCGGGCACGGCTTCGACTACCCCCGAGGCGGCTGCCGAGGTGGCCGGGGCCGTGGCTCGCGCAATCCGTGGAACACGGGCGTTGGCCGTTACGGTAGGCTGGCTGGCGCCGGTCAAACGGGGTTGGCCCGCTCGGGCAACCACTTGCGTCGTTCCCACCGCAAACTCGGCCGCTCCGGCAATCGCTTCGGTGTTTCCTTGCGTCGGCTGGGTAGCCGTTTGCCGTACGGCCGCGCTCGGCCCTACCTGGGCAAGCTGGCTGGGCAGTGTGCCGCCGGTAGCCGTGGGAACCGAGACCGGTTCGGCCTCGCTGGCTACAACCGTCGACGGAAGTTTCGCACCGCGAGATTGTTTGACTAACGAACTCGGCCGCGAGGGCGTGGCCTCGGCCCCGGCGGGTTCTTGCGTGGCGCTGGCGTCACGACGCTGTGCGATGGCCGTGGGAAGTTGGGCCTCGCGGGTTAACGCCGGAAGCGCGCGTCCTGGCGGCTGATTCTGAGGAACCTCCGGCGAACGGCTCGTTGCTCGGGCGGTGGCCGCCGTGCTCGGCTGGATCGTCGGCAGATTGGGCTGATCGGACGGCATCGACTGCGCGGTAACCGCCTCGGGACGAATCTGCGCGGCGGCAATTTGTGGTGCGTTCTGCGGACGAGCAATATGCGCGGGGCGGTCCACGTTGCGCTGCACGGTCATTGGTGTCGCGGTGGATGCTCGCCGCGAGGTGTTCTCGGCCACGGCCGTCGCCACGGATTGCTGCGGGGCGTCGGTCGCCTTCTGGGCAACCGAGGTGGGAGCCCGGGTGGCAGCCGCCGTTGTGCGGCGCGGTGCCCGAATCTGCGACGCGCTGCTGGGAGCCTGCGCGGTTACCGTGTCGGCCACCAGGGCGTCCGACTGCGGGTTGGCTTCCGGCAGCGGCATCTTCACGGCCGTACTCCGTTTCGTAGGCGCCGGACGCGGGGCTTCGGCCAGTTGCGGCACCCTGTCGCGCTGACGCTGCGGCGCCGTGATCGGGGTTACCTGACGGTCGGGTGTGGGCTGGGGCGTGGGCTCGGCTACTTGGCGCACCACCTCGGGAGCCTCGGTCTGACGCCGGGCCATCATGCGGTCGGCCGGCTTCGGTTCTACCCGTTCGGGACGACGCCGCGCCACTTTCACCGGTTCCGGCGTAGCAGCTTCGGTGCTTGGCATCTCGGCCGGACGGACGATCTGGCGACTGGGCGTCGGCGTTGAAGGGCGATCTGGTTGGCGCTCTGATTGGGTCGCCCGACGTGCCATAGCCACTTGAATCTGCTGCTCGGTACTCGATAGTTCCTCGAACGCCTCACGCTGTTGCACACGAACCTGTGTTTCCGTCTGCTCGTGTAGGGCTAGGGTGCTTTTGGGCATCGCCGCCACTTGGCGCTGGGGAGTTTGAATTTCCGACTGGGGAATGGGCTCGTTGGGCTGGGGGCGATGCCGCCACTCCTGCCGACTCACTTGAGCCCCGGCCGCCTGATCGGCCCGACGCGGCGCCGAAAGATCGGCCCGTTCAAGCATCGCCGGATTGGGCTGCTGACGCTGCGGTAGCTCGGGTTCTTCGACCGGCTCGGGAGCCGTGGGCACTTCGGGCTCCTCGGCCTCGTGCTCGACCGCGTCGGTATCGGCCGGCTTGGGAACCTGCGTTTCGATCGGCTTCTCGAAGTGTTGCTTGACCTCGGGTTGGTCGTGCTGGTGGTAGTCGTAGTCGGGAATGGTAATCTGCTTGTAGACCTCGGTGACCTGCTGCGCCGCCTCGTTTTCCTGCATGGCCATCATCGCCAGGTACTTCTGGTGCAGATACATCGCCAGCCAGAGATGGACCAACAGACTGATAAGGATACAGAACTGCACACGGCGGAGCATGCGCCCCTGCAATAGCAGCACGGCCCAGAAGAGCAATCCCACCAAGAGCCCCACGCTGATCAGGCGGGCCCAACCGTTGTACAACAGCCGCGGATCGTGAAAATCGCTCATGGCAATCACGATCCCCGCCACGAAGCCGGCGAAAATCAAGATCGCCACATTGATCGGCCAAAGCTGGTCATCGAAATCGATGATCTTGTTGGTCTCGATCTTACGGATGCGTTGTGGGGTTGCGGCCATGATTGCGCGTCCTTTGCGGTCAACTCCCGGTGTCCCGGGTGGTAACGCGATAGTCCCGAATCTTGGCTTTGTTGCAGGCGTTCATAGCGGCTACGACATACTCCCAGCGGCACCGCCGGTCGGCGCGGATCACGACCGACGCCCTGCCTGGGTTGTTAACCCAAGTGGCTTCGAGGATCGGCTGCAACTCGTCGATCGTGAGGATCTTGCCGGTCACGTAGTATTGCCCCTTTTCGTTGATATTGATGAACAACTCCCGGGGCTTGCTCGTAAGCGGCTGGGCCTCGCTGGCGTCGGGCAATAGCACGTCGAGCTCGCGTTCCTCCTCGGCAAACCGCGTGGCGACGAGGAAGAAGATCAGCAGCAGAAAGACAATATCGATCAGCGGCGTAAGGCTCAGGTTGGCCAGCGCCGTTCCTTTGTTGATCTTTACGGCCATCAGCGTTTACTCCTACCCAACAAAACGACGTTCACAAGGAGAGCGTTTACGAGGACGTAGCCGGCTGGTGTGCTGCCGCCGGGGCGGTTTTTTCGGCGGCGGCCTCGGCGGCCGGTTCGTCCATTTGCTCGCGGCTCACACGGAGCCGACCCTCGAACCGCTCCAACTGGGGCATCAGCCCGAGCAGGGCTTCGTCGAGTTCGCGGAACAGCGACTGAATGCGGCCCTCGAACAAGTGCGCCAACACGGCGGCCGGAATGGCCACGGCCAGCCCGGCGAAGGTGGTGACCAACGCCACGTAAATGCCGTCGGCCAAGATTTGGGCCTTGTTGGCGCCGGTCGGCAGGTTGGCCGTAGCGAAGAACGCCTGGATCATTCCCCAGACGGTTCCCAACAAACCCAGCAAGGGACTAATCCCGGCCGCCAGACCAATCCAACGGACGTTGGAGTACAAGCGAGCGGCTTCCCGTTCGCTGGCCTCGCTCACCGCATGTTCGACTTCCGTATGCGGACGGCCCACCTTCAGCAACATCGTTTTGATTACCGTGGATGCCGTCGACGGATACTGTTGGCACAACTTGTAGGCTTGTCGTGGATCGAGGCCACCCTTTTGCGCGGCCAGCTTGCCGAGGCCGTTGATCAACTGGGGCGGCAAGACCTTGTGGCGACGCAAGGCCAGGGAGCGTTCGACACCAAAAGTGACCACCAAAAACGACATCAACGCAATCGGCCACATCAGGCCCCCGCCACGGACCAGCAGTTTCAGCAGGTTGATCTTCTTGGGGCTGTCGGGCGAAGCTATGCCGGTAGCATCCACCTCGTCGCTGGCTTCCGCGCCGGCTTCGCCTTCGTCGCCTTTCGCGGCACCTTCTTCGCCCATTTCCATCGGTTGCGGGCCTTGTTCGGCCACGCCGTTGGTGTCTTCACCGGGCGCGGGCGGGCCACCGTTGGTCTGGGCCATGGCCGGCCAGACAGTCCAACCGCCCACCACAAACAGGGCAAGAATCGCTAGGTACCACAAGCGCGTCGTTCGGCCCGTCATGCCGTTTCGATTGTTCATCGGAAAACCTCTTCGTTCAGAGCCGCAGATTTCTCGTTCCCACGTTTTGTGCGGGAACGCACGGACAGCGACGCTTTGCGTCGCGACCTTGCAGGTGCTAACGTTCACTCATACCCATAGGACCGCGGGTTCCCGCGCTGCAGCGTGGGAACCAGGAAAACTATTCTTTTTCCAAGGCTTCCAGCCGTTGTTTCGCCAACGGTACCTTGTCGCTCTTCGGGAATCTGGAAATCACCTGCTGATACTGGCGTTTTGCCTGGGGTTTCTTTCCGAGGACCTCGAAGCAGCGGGCCGCTTCGTAGATGGCGTCGGCCTGGAGCGAGGGCAAGTTGTAGCCTCCGATCACCAGGAAATACGCTCGAATTGCTTCGTCGTGTTTCTTCTGTTGGAAGAGGATTTCGCCCGTCATGAATTGTGCCCGGGCGGCCGATTCATCGTCGCACTTGCCGATGACCTGTTCGTAGGTCTTCAAGGCCTCGTCCAACTGGTTGAGGTTCTGCTGCGTCCAACCTTTCTGATACAAGGCCTGGCAGAGGTACTTCGACTCCGGCATCTCGGTTAAAAGCCGTTCGACCAATTGAAGAGCCTTTTGCCACTGGTCAATTTGCCCCGCCGAATCGGCTGCATGCAGGAGCATCAATTCGGTGATCTCCTTGCTGCTCGGCTTGGTGACCTTCTCGTAGATAGGCAATGCCTCGGCAAATTTATTCTGCTTGAACAGGGATTCCGCTTCCCAGAACGTGGCATCCGCGGTCAGCGGCCCCTGGGGCCAGGTAACCTGTTGGTAGTTGAACGTCTTCTGTGCGTTCTCGAACTGATCCTGCAGGAAGTAGGTCAGCCCGAGTTTGTAGGTTGCTTCTTCGCCCAACTTCGACTTGCCAGCCTTGGTCATCGCCTCGTGGTAGGCCACGGCCGCCTTGGCGAAGTCTTTTTTGTCGTACTGGAAATCGCCGATGAGAAACTGGGCGTCGGGCGTTAGATTGCTGTCGGGAAACTTCTCGACCAACGTCTGAAAGGTGGCCACGGCGTCGGCGTCTTTCTTTTGCGACTTCTGTGCCCAACCCAACTCGTAGTAAACGCTGTCGGCGTCCTTGTAGTCGGGTTTTTCCTTTAAGAGGTTACTGAACGTAGCGGCCGCCTGATCGAATTGATTGAGGCCCTTTTGGCAAAGGCCTAGGATGTGCAACGCCCGAATCTTGTCGGCTCCCGTGGGATTGGCTGCCAGCGATGCTTGGATGTCTTCCACGGCCGGAGCGTAATTCTTAAGCTGCTGTCGGGCGATCCCGCGGCCGTACTTCGCCCGGGGAATCAATCCGTCATCCGGATGCTTTTCGATCAGCGCGCTGAAAGTCGCTTCGGCACCTTGGTAGTCTTTCTCGCCAATTTGGGCCCAACCGAGCCCATACAAGGCATACTTCGACAACGTGCTGTCGGGCCACTTGTCTAATACGGTTTTGTACTCGGCGACGGCCGATTTGGTGTCGTTGGTCAGGCGGGCACATTCACCAAGCCGGTAGTGGGCTACGTCGAGCAGCTTGCTGTTGGGGAAGTCGCTGACGACCTTTTGGGCGTGTTCTTTGGCCTTGGCGTAGTCGCCCGTCTGTTGATAAGCGTAGGCGGCCGCCAGATGGGCGTCGTCGGCCAGCTTCCACTTCGGCTCGAACCGCAGGGCCGCTTCCAACGACTTAGTAGCCGGTTCGTATTGCTTCAGTGCCACTTGGCTGCGACCGATGCGATACCAACCTTCGGCCAGGAGGTTCTTGGCCTTGATTTCCGGCATCACCGGTCCGAGCATCGTGATGGCGTCGGCGTAGCGGTTTTGCAGATAGACGGCCGTGCCGAGGTGGACTTTCCAGATTTCAGCGTCGCGATCCTTGGGGGCCTTTTCGAGAAGCTGTCGGTAGAGTTTCTCGGCCTCCGCGGCCTTGCCGAGCACGAGATCACTTTCGGCCATTACGTGCATCACACCCACGGCCAGTTCGTGGTTGGCGTGTTTTGCCAGAAACTGCTCGCCGTACTTCAGGGCGGCCTGGTAGTCGTTCTGGTTCATCGCGCCGTAGGCAGCGTTGTAGAGTGCCTGGGGAGCTTCCGGCGCATCGGGATACTTCTCGGCCACGGCGGCGTAGAGCTTGATCGACTCAGGCCGGCGGTCGGCAATCTCGAATACGGCGTCGGCCTGATCCATCGCCAACGCGGCGGCAAAGGCGCTTTGGCCGGCCGAGGGGAGAATCTTTTCGACAACCGCCAGGGCCTCTTGCGGTTTCTTTTCCTTCAGTAAACACCGTGCCACCCAATGGGCCGCTTCGGGTGCGGTATCCCCGCCCGCGGCAATCACCTTATTGAGATACTCTTGGCACTTGGCCAGATCGCCGGCGGCATAATATTTTTTGCCGGCTTCCAGATTCGAGAGGCCCACGTATTGCGACTTGGGAAACTTCTGCGGCACCGAGGCGTAGAGCGCCGCCGACTCGGCGAATTGCTTCAGCAAGGCAAGCGTATCGGCCTGGCGGACGGTGGCGTAGTCGGCCATGGCGAAGCCCGGCTTGGCCGCGGCAGCCGCATAGGCCGCGGCAGCTTCCTGGTATTGTTTCTTGCCAAACAACGATTCCCCGCGCCACATGGCGGCTTCGGCGGCCAAGGGATTGTCGGGATATTTTTTGAGGAAGTCGTCGTAGCTGGCGATAGCCGCATCGTGCTGGCCGAGTTCCGTTTGCGCGACACCCAAGGCAAATAGGGCCTGGGCGGCAAAGGGGCTTTCCGGGTGTTTTTCGACGATCTGCTGATACTTCTCGGCCGCTTCCTTTCGCTTGTCGCGGTTATAGAGTGCTTCACCACTGTAGAAGATGGCGTCGGCCAGATGTTTGCCCTCGGGAAACTTCGTTGCCATGGCGGCAAACGTAGCGGCTGCTTCGTCGTATTTCTCGGCCTTGCCGGTATGGCCTTCGTTGTATTGCGTTAGGCCAAGATTGAGGTAAGCGTCTTCGAGCTTCGTCGACTTCGGGAAGAAATCGATGACCGTCTTGAAGGCCTTTTCGGCATCGTCCAGCTTGTTGAGTTGCGAATAACAAACACCCATGTAAAACCAAGCGCGATCGATCCGGGGATCGGCCTTGTGGTTATTGAGAAAGAGAATCCATTCTTTGACAGCCAGTTCGTAGCTCTCGCTGTTTTGCAGGCCAACCGCCGCGTTGTATTGGCGCGTAGCGGCCGCCGACTTCTCTTGGGCCAAGAGTTCGGCCGACGAAGCCAAACAACCGAGAAAAACCAGCAAAACAAAACCGACGCAGGAAGGCAGAGATCGCTTCATTGCATGTACCTCTTCGTGCAGCGGGACCGGTGTGTCGGGGGAGTTCCGTTGCAGGGTGGGAACGCCGGAGGGAGGACAGGCGCAGGCGGACCAGTTTGGTGCCCTGTCGTGCCATCGTTTCTCTGTGAACTGGCCCACCCTATCGCTCGGCATTATAACACAGCCGGAGTGCCTTCGGAGCCCCCCCGGCTGCCCTGTTCCAATTTCCTCCCATTATTCTTTTTTCAACGGCACATTGCCAGGATAATCTGGCAGAGAGGCCAAAACCCGCAGTAGAGTGCGGCCAGAGAGTTAACTTCGCACCCTCCAGCAGAACCACTTATTGGTGTCTGCATTGAGAATCACCATTACCCCTCGTTTCCAGGCTTCGCGTGGGAACGCGCGTCCCCACGCTTCGCGTCGCGACTAGCCAAGAAGCGTCGGCTCACACCGCGAAAGAGGCAAAGCGTCCGACCTTGGGTTCCCGTGCTGCATCGCGGGAACCAGGGGAGAATGGACCAGACTCCGACTTCGCAGCCCTCCCGACGGACCCCCCAGGAGAAATGCAAAGTCACCTGGGCGGGTTGAATCCGAGGCGGGAGAGGGTGGAGCGGGGCCGCCATTGGATTCGTTCGGCGGTTGCCCGAAGGGGTTCGCCTGGAGGGTGGATCAGGCGGAGGACGGCCAGAGCGGCGTTGGTCAGCGAAGCGAACGCCTCGGCCAGGCCGGGCCGCTTGGTGTAGTGGCGATCTTCGTCCCACCAGCGGTCCTTGACGAAATGAAGGCAGTTTTCCACCTGCCAGTGGTCACGAATGGTGGCCTGGAGTTCACGCGGCGTGACCGATTCGGGCTCCAGACTGGTGATGAAGTACCGGCTTTCGTAGGAAACTCCCGCCGCAACTCCGCCACGGCCTTCCGTTTCTACGACCCAGCCCGCCCCTTGGTTGGCAAAATAGACTTTGCATTTCTCCTGCTGTTTTCAGTTCGCCGCGACAGGTCACCACGTGCAGTTGTCTGGCTGTATTCGGCACTGGCCGACAAGCAGCCGCTGGCGCCCGACCCATGGTATCGACGGCCGAACGGGCGATTTTGCCAAGTCGTTTGGCCTGTGATAGATTGAACTTCGCTGGAAAGGAAGGCACGCGCCGTCCCCACCAAACCAGAAGAAGAGGACGAAACCATGTCCGCAAGGCTTACCACGGCAGGTATTGTCGCCCTGGGACTCGTGTTTGTCGCGGTGGAATTCGCTGGTCCAGGAGCATTGGCCCGAGCCGCGGCAGCAAACACGGCCGACGATGTGCTATTCTGCATCGGTACGCCCGACGGGTACGCCTCGGAGTTCGCCCTGGTACGAGAAGGTTACGCGGCCTTTCCACAGAAGTTCTCCAACCCGGTCGTCTACACCGTGGGTACAAGCAAGCCGGCCGATTGGCCCTTTGTACATCCGGCGCATCGCGATCGTTGGGCCGGCAGCCGGGCGTATACCTTCGAGATTCGCTTCGAGAGTCCGCGAGACCAAGGCGAACCGTTGTTCTTGGTCATCGGCATCGTAGGTGCTCACGCCACGGAGCACTCGAAGGTAACCGTGGAGGTGAACGACCGCGATTTGCCCATCCAAGTGGCCCCCAGCGGCGTGATGGACGTCGTGTTTCGCCCCTCGGTCCAGGGCAAGCCCGATGCGATGCTCTTCGAGATTCCGCCGGGCTGGGTACAACAGGGTGAAAACACGGTGTCGATCCGGCTGGACGATCAGAGTTGGATCCTCTACGACTACGTGGCGATGCGCAGCGAACGCGCACCGCTGAAGATCGGCCCGCCTGCCGACCCCGATCTTCTGCGCCAGTTCCGCAACGGCCCCATGGCCGGCGTCGACGAGATTGTGTTCGCTGCTCGTCAGCCGGGCAAGGACGGCCACTGGTACGCCAACTTCGGCTACTACGCCGACGACGACCAGCGACTTACCTACGGCCAGGGCGGCCGGCTTTGCCGCTTGAATCTGACCACCGGCCAGACGACCGTGTTGCTCGACGATCCGCAGGGCGGCATCCGCGATCCGCAGGTTCACTACGACGCCCAAAAGATCCTTTTTTCGTATCGCAAGGCCGGCAGCCTTAACTACCATCTTTACGAAATCAACGTCGACGGCAGCGGCCTGCGCCAGTTGACCGACGGGCCGTACGACGACATCGAACCTAGTTACTTGCCAGACGGGCATATCGTGTTCGTTTCGAGTCGCTGCAAGCGTTGGGTTAACTGCTGGCTGACGCACGTGGCCGTGTTGTATCGTTGCGATGCCGACGGCAAAAACATCCGCGCGATTTCGGCCAACCTGGAACACGATAACACGCCGTGGCCGCTGCCCGACGGACGCTTGCTCTACCAGCGTTGGGAATACGTCGACCGCAGCCAGGTCGACTACCACCATCTTTGGACGACCAACCCCGACGGCACGGGCCAGATGGTTTACTACGGCAACATGCATCCCGGGACGTTGATGATCGACGCGAAGCCGATCCCGGGTACGAAGAAGGTCGTAGCCGTCTTCTCGCCCGGCCACGGGCGGCGCGAACACGACGGGACGATCACCGTCGTCGATCCGACCGGTGGGCCGGACGAACGCAGTTTCGCCCGACCGGTCAGCCGCACGGCCGACCTGCGCGATCCCTGGGCGTTCTCCGAAGAGGCTTTCCTCGCCGCCCGTGGTACACAAATCGTATTGCTGGACGACCTGGGCCGAACCCAAACGATCTACCGCCTGCCGGAAAGCGACGTGCAGGCCGGGCTACATTGCCACGAACCACGCCCGCTGGTCGCTCGACCGCGCGAGCGAGTGATTCCTCCGCGAATCGACCTGCGGCAGTCCCATGGATACGTGGCGCTGGCCAATGTTTACGAAGGGCGCAACATGGGCGGCGTGCGTCCTGGCGAAATCAAGAAGCTCTTGGTGCTGGAAACGCTGCCGAAGCCGGTCAACTTCACCGGCGGGATGGACCCATTGACTTACGGCGGGTCGTTCACGCTGGAACGCGTGTTGGGCACCGTGCCGGTCGAGGCTGACGGATCGGCTTACATCGAATTGCCGGCCATGCGAGCCTTGTTCTTTGTCGCCTTGGACGAAAACGACATGGCCGTGAAGCGGATGCAAAGCTTTCTCACCGTTCAGCCGGGCGAGGTCACCGGTTGCGTGGGCTGCCACGAACAACGCACGCAAAGCTTTCTGCCCGACGCCAACTTGCTGGCGATGCAGCGCCGCCCGAGCCGGATTCGTCCGATCGGCGACTGCCCCGAGGTATTCGACTTCCCGCGCGACGTGCAGCCGATCCTCGACCGTTTGTGTACCGATTGCCACGGCTACGAAAAAACGGCCCGGGGCGGCCCCTACGACGGCAAGCTCCTGCTAACGGCGGACCACGGCCCGATGTTCTCGCACGCCTACTTCGCAATGACCGTGCACCGGTTGTTTTCCGACGGACGCGACAAGGCGGTAAGCAACTACGGGCCGCGCAGCTTGGGGTCGTCGGCCAGCCGGGTGCTCAAGATGCTCGACGGCTCGCACTTCGGCGTGCAAGCCACCGAGCACGAAAAAAAGACGCTGCGGCTTTGGATCGAGGTCGGTGCTCCTTACCCGGGCACATATGCCGCGTTGGGCTCCGGGTCGGTTGGCGGTTATCATCAAAACCGGTTGGTCAATACCGACACGGATTGGCCAACGACGACGGCCGGTGCCGATGCGATCGCGCGTCGCTGCGCCGGTTGCCACCCGGGAAACGCGCGGTTGCCGAATTCGCTGAGCGACGAGTTGGGCATTTCGTTCTGGCGTCCCAGCCTCGACGATCCCCGGTTGAAGTTCAGTCGGCACATGGTGTTCAACTTGAGCCGCCCCGAAAAATCGCTGCTGCTACTGGCACCGCTGGCTAAAGAGGCCGGCGGGTGGCAGCTTTGTCGCGACAAGGACGACCAACCTGCCACAGTGTTTGCCGACACGGGCGATCCCGACTATCAGAAGCTACTGGCCATGGTTGCCGCTGGACGTAAGAATCTTGAACAGATCAAGCGGTTCGACATGCCCGACTTCAGCCCTCGCCCACAGTACCTACGCGAGATGAAGCGGTTCGGCATTCTTCCGAAAGACATGGCCGAAAACGCGGCGGTCGACGTTTACGCCACCGACCGGGCGTACTGGCAATCACTCTGGCACCGGGCCGTGGAGCCGGAACGTTGACGTGGATTTCTCGCGAACGAATTTACCACGGAGACACAGAGAACACGGAGATGAGAAGGTTTCGGGGCCCCATGCTGCAATACGGGAACGGATGAATTCTAAAGGATGAAGTATAAAGACCGAGTTTATACTTCATCCTTCCTGAAAAAACTCCGTGTTCTCCGTGCCTCCGTGGTGAAAACCCAAGTCCGCCTCTACCGCAACACCCAGGGCTTGCGATACTCGTAGTGCAGCATGTCGTTGGCTTCGGGGCAGTTGGTGATCTGTTCCTTTTCGGCGTCCCACTCGAGACGTTTACCGACGGCCAGCGAGATGTTGGCCAGCAGGCTGCACGTGGTCGAGCGGTGCCCGATTTCGACGTCGGCGTTGGGTTTCTCGCGAGTCTTGATGCAGTCGAGGAAGTTTCTCGCGTGATCGGCCGTCAGCGTGGCGTTGCGGCCCTGGACGCTCTTTTCGATTGGCTTCATGCGAGGCTTGCGATCTTGGAACTGGCCTCCTCGCTCGGGTACGATCTCGTACGCTCGTTCGCTCACGTAGGCAGTGCCCTGGGTGCCGCGCAGCTCGATTTCGCCGCTGCGCAGGGCCGGGTTTCCGCTGGCTTCGTACTGACCGAAAACGGCCAATCGGCCCGACGCGAATTGGAACACGGCCTCGGCCGTGTCGGGAATGGTGCGGTCGTCGTCGACGGCAAATTTTCCACCCATCGCACAAATCGAGGCCGGGGCCAACTCGCCCGTCAGCCAGCGGATGGCGTCCAGGTAATGGACGCCCCAGTTGCCCATCTGCGAACTATACAAATGCCACCAGCGGAATTTGTACGGAGCAATCGTCGCCTGGAAGGGTCGCTCGGGGCGTGGGCCAAGCCACATGTCCCAATCGAAGCCGGCCGGCGGATCGGAGGGCGCTGCCTTGCCGATGCCGTTGGGGTACATGTTGCTGAGGCGATAGGCGCGAGAGACGGTTACCTTGCCGATCGTGTCGCTGCCGATCACTTCGGCCAGCTCGGCATAGAGCTTGGAACTGCGGCGATGCGTGCCGACCTGCACCACGCGATCGTTGCGCCGGGCCGCTTCCACCATCCGCCGTCCCTCGAACACGGTGATCGACAACGGTTTCTCCACGTAGACGTCTTTGCCGGCATCGCAAGCGTCGATCGTTTGGATAGCATGCCAGTGGTCGGGCGTGGCGATGGCCACGGCGTCGAGATTCGGGTGTTCGATCAGCTTACGGAAGTCGGTGTAGAGCGTGGCCTTGTTGTCCAGCTTGCTGTTGGCCTTCTGCAAGGTCGGTTGGTCGATATCGCAGAGGGCGACGATCTCGGCATCGGCCTGTTGGAGGAACCCGTCCATTACCTGGCGACCCCGGTTGGCCACGCCGATGAATCCCACGCGGATCCGCTCGTTGGCTCCCAGTACCCGGCGAGACGAAAGCGCGGTGGCCGCCACCGTGGCGGCAGCCGTGGACTTGGTGAACGTACGACGTGTTATCCTATCGCTCATGGCAGTACTCCAACGCGGAAAGTCACTGGCAAACGCAAGAAGGCTAGACTATACGTAGGGTTTCGATAATAGACCACGCACTTAGCACTGTCAACTTTTGACACCCTTTGCGTGGTTCCCACGGCTGGATCTACGGATATCCATTCCGGAAATCCTGCCTGGGCTATCGCATGGCAGATTCGCCGGGGATGATGGACGAGTATTGGCCACTGCAATACTGCAAGCAGGCTTTCCGACAGCACCTACTCCCACGTCCCCAAACGGTATGCCATGTTCCAGGATGTCCTCTCTAGTGCAAACCAGGAGAAGTTGGTTTTTGGAAAAAACTTCCAGCGACCATCGGGAGCGGTTTCTTGTCTGGGTACGGCAGCGCCGGTTTGGTTGGCACCCCTGTTTCCTCATGAATCCCTTGCTGCCAGGCGGTTGTCCAAGACCCAACTGTCTTGCGACCTACCGTATGCGTTACTTGACGCATGGGAATTCGGCATGAGACGGTCGTATCGACTTCGTACCGGTTTTCAGGGGGGTTCCCTCAGCGCTAAGATAATATCGGAAGATGTGTTGCGACCTTGCTCGTCGGCCGACGTGTTGTTGCTCTGCTAGCAAACCCCACCTGACCCAGCTGGGCGGGTTTTGTTGCCCTTGTCTTTCAGATGAACGGAGGGCGACCAACGGGACCCCGCAGTCACGGCACGTATTCGTTGCCAACCGTTCAATGAAAAGGTAAACATTAGTGGTGGTATAGTCTGATCCTCTCTGCCGGGCTCGACGAGTCGTCTTCAATCTACTTGGCAGTGATCGATCGCTTAGCAGTAACCGAAGCGGTGCACGGAAGAACACCCCTCGTTATGAGATAATGAACCCAATGGTTGAAACGCAATCGGTAGACCATGTAAGTTCCCAGACCATGGTACAGGAAAAGGTAATCCTCCTTGCCGAAGACGATCCGCAGCATGTGGCCCTTTTCAAGGTTGCGGTGCGCAAGAGCGGGATGGCTTGTCGAGTTGACGTCGTCTGCGACGGAGCCGAGGCGATTGACTACCTGTTCGGGGTCGGCCAATACAAGGATCGCGACACCCGCGAGATGCCCAATCTGATTTTGCTCGACCTGAAGATGCCCAAGATCGACGGGATTCAAGTGCTTCAGATTCTCCGTCGCGTTCGCAGCGACGACAGCTTGCGGTTTCCGCCCGTCGTGGTGCTGACGTCCTCCGATCTCGACGACGACATTACCGAAGCGTATCGCTTGGGAGCGCAGAGCTATATACGCAAACCCCTCTCCTACGAGGAGTTCACCAGCGCGGTGCGCGAAACGCTCCAGTACTGGCTTGGCCTAAACCGGGCAGCCCCCGCTCACCGCCATTCCTCTTACCACATGCACGAGCGGCTATAGGGCTTTGTCCGACCTGGGATGAAGGCTACCCCAGGGGCAACGTGACTGTCCTTGCTTCAGTGGTGGCGAGCAAGTCGCCGCTGGCACGCGACTTGTAGGGCAAGACTTGGCAAAGCACCGTCGACAGGGCTACATCATTCCCGGCAGGTTGCAGCCTTGGCCGCAGCAGTTGCCCGGATTGCACGTGCCCGTCTCGCGGCAGGGCATTTCCGGCGAACCGCTGGTGTGGGCGGCCGGAACGCTGAACTTTTTGGAAAGTTGGCTCTTGCCGCACGAGGGGCAGACAGGCTGCTCGTCGGCACGCGAAAGCCACTCGAATTCCTGGTTGCAGTCCTGGCAGATGTATTCGTAAATGGGCATGGTTGCTCTGAAACGGCAAGAGTGGGTTGGTGAATTTATCGGCGGCAAGGCCACTCGGTTGGCGGTCATGCTCTCTTATTATACGATGCTGGCACGCGACGAGAAGTTACGTTGCTCCCTCGTGCGGTGGGTAGTGGTGGGGTTGTCCTGATTTTCCCCATCCAAATCAACCACGGCAGACGAGATCGGCCGTGGAAATGACGCCAGAATTACCAACTCATAAATCCCCGCCCCCAATTCCCTACCCGGAGAAACCATAATGACACCCCCCCCTGCCCTTTCCCGGGCGCAAGTACGGCAGGTCGACCGAATCGCCATCGAGCAATACGGCATCGATGGCCTGGTGTTGATGGAAAACGCCGGACGTGGCGTGACCGACCAACTCGGTGCCAAGGGTGTCGACGGACGCGTGGTGATCTGCTGTGGCAAGGGGAACAACGCTGGCGACGGTTTTGTAATCGCTCGGCATCTCGAACTTCGCGGGATAGAATGCCGGGTATTGCTTTGGGCCGATCCAGAGGAACTTATGGGTGATGCGGCGGTCAACTTCCGTATCCTACAAAAAACGGACGTTCCGATCGACGTGTTAGGCGACCGTTGCGATCCCGAACGACTTGCCGAGCAACTGCGCAATGCGGCGTGGATTGTCGATGCCCTGCTGGGTACCGGGGCCCGCGGTGAGCCACGGCCGCCGTTCGACACGGTGATCGATCAGGTGAACCTGACCGGTGTGCCCGTGCTGGCTGTCGATTTACCCAGCGGCTTGGACTGCGACACGGGACGCCCGTCGGCCCATACGATTCGGGCAACGATGACCTGCACGTTTGTCGCGGCGAAGATCGGTTTCGCGGCAGCAGAAGCCCAACCCTATGTCGGGCAAGTACGAGTGCTCGATATTGGTGCCCCGCGAAAGATCGTCGATGCCGTGCGTGCCGAATCTGTTTATTGACGCTTGCATAGCTAATGAGCGGAAGGCGACCAACGGGAGCCTGAGTTTCCAGGCGTTCGGCTTTCCGAAGCGGATCATTTTCAATGCAAGCATCAATAGAAGCGGTTTCAAAACCGGACTTCGGGGTCGTACGCCCGATGAACGAACGACCTTGGCACCAGTTTTGAAACGGCTTCTAGAGTTTGGGAACCGGATCCGGCTTCTCGACGTCCTCGTATTTCACGTCGTAGAAGGGACGCAACTGAACACCGTAGCCGCGCCGCAATTCCCAGCGTGCCCGAGCGGCCCAAGGGGTTCCCGGGTGTTCTTTGATTACCTGGGCAAACAACGCATTGGCCCGTTCGATGTCGGCCTTCACCAAGTCACCCGTGCGCGTATCGCGCTGGGTCGTGATGTCCCAACAGACGAAATACCGGTCGGGCGATTTGAAGGCGGGAATCACCTGGGGATTCTTCACAAAATCCTGTAAACAGGCGGTGTACTCGATGGCCCGAACCTTGTAGGCCATCAACTGGGCAAGCAACAGGTCGTAGTTGGCTTGCCACCGCAATGAATTCTCTTCGTAACGCAGTTGTTGGTGCTTTTCCAACGCGTCGATCGCTTGACTCAGGTAGGTAGTGTAAGGGCCGATTTTCATCAACTCCTTGGGTACCTGTTTGGCAAATTCATCGACGTACGGCGAGAAATGGACCCGGAGTTGCGTAACTTTGGTGGCTTCCGTGTTGTGGGGGCTTAGGTCGTTGATGATTCCCCAGATCAACATTTGGAGTGGGCTGTTGTCGCGGTCAAGGAAGATTTCGACACGGGCGCGCAGATCGGGGGTGTAACCGCGCATTGCTTCCAGCTCGTAGCGTCGCTTCTGGCCACGGACCAGATTCGACTCAACGCTTGGCAGCAGGAAGAAAATACCGCTGGTCTGCTGTGCCAGACGCGATTGTGCGTACGGTCCATACCCGCTGGGGAAGGCATCGTGGCGATGTTCGAAGCCGTTGGTTTGCACCTGTTCGACAAAGGCCGTTTCGGGGCCACGGTCGATTCGCAGCCAGTGGGGACGTTGCGTTTGGGGATGACGCCAGTGTATGTAGCCGTAGGGATAACCAAACACGGCTTCGCGTCCGAGAACGTAGACCTTGCAGCGTGCGGCTTTGGCCTCCGCGATGGCCGCCTCGAGATACTGGACGTTGTCCCGGCGATCGCCGCTTTCGTCGGTGACCAGGACCAATACCATACGCCGCTGGGTTCGATTAGCATACGTGCGGAAGTAGGCGATCGACCGCCCCACGGCCTGGCACATCATCTCTTTGCCGGAAGGATCGACTGGCACTGCGTCGATAGCGGCTTGGATCTCCTCCAAGTTGCTAGTCGGCAGTTCCGTGCCGACGGAGAAGCCTCTGCCATAACTGGTAACCGCCGTCGTCAACGCATCGCTGGAGGTAACCCCGCTGAGCCCCAATTCCTTGTAGACTCGTTCGATGCGGGCGCGAATCTCGTCTTGATCATCCTTCATGCTTCCCGACTGGTCGAAACACCAAACCACCAGAACCTTCGACGTGGCGAGGTTCCACATAATCTCTTGGGTGATTCGGTCGATCGCCTGCTCGTAGTTGTCGACCACGGCCCTCGCGGTGCCGAGGGTGCCCTCGGGCGCTTCGGTCAGCATTTGTTCGCGGCCGGGGCCCATGTCGAGCATGCCGCCGAGACTGACGGAGGGCAGCGAAGGATCTTGGGCCACCACCTCCTGGTCCAGCGTGGGATCGGTCAACTGGGGCGCGCCGGCTGCTGCCGAATCGGCCGCGGCGGCGGACATCGAGAAATTCAATTCCGTGGAGGCGTCTGTCGATTCCTCTAATTCGGCAACCTCCAGCTCTTCTTCGATAACCGAGGTGTCGACGATTAACGTGGGAAGTACCTGTGTGACGACTTCCGGAACCAACCAGAGCCCCAATGCCACGAGCGCCGTAGCGTGGGCCAACATCGAGAAGACAAAGGAACCGGCGACGCGGGTACTACGCTTGGAAAAGAGGCTTAAGCTTCGCACGCGACGCCGTGGCCGCGGCCCCAGTTCGACTTCGGTGTCGATTACCGGGAGGACGTCGGGACGAGCTTCTTCGCCGTCATCAACGCAAATCGCGATGTCGGCAAAGGACTCGGCCGACGACGTTTCCTGCGATGTCTCCTCCTGCAGTGTCTCTGACTCTTCACGCGTCTGGACCTCGTCCAGCGGCACGGCCCTCAGCAATGTCCGCGATGTGCCGTTCAGCCGAGACGCCAAGCCGTTTGAGTGACTCTTGTTGCCGTTGCTTCCGTTGGAGGTGCCGTTGGTATGTCCATTGGTTCCCGCCACGTGATCGACCGAAAGATCGGTTTCGACGGCCGTTCCGTCTGTTTTGATCGCGATGGCGTTCGTCTTGGCGGCTGTGCCGTTTGTGTCGTTCAGCGCCCTACTCTTGGGCGTAATGATTCGCTTGGCTCTGAACAGAGTGCCGTTGCCCGAGATTCCGTTGGCAGAGCGCGCTGAACCATTCGCACTACTTGCCTGACCGTTCGGCCGGAGCGCGGAATCACCGTCGTCAACCTGTTGTGGTTCAATGTCCCACAACTCGGTTGCGAAGGCGTCTTTCACATTTGTGCCGCGGTCTTCGATGGGCATGGTTGAGAAAAGGCCCAGACGTGCAGACGTAGGAGGCACCCACAGCAAAACCGATTTACCGACAACACCGACTCTGCCCCATTCGGGCCGTGTGAGTACGGTTGATCAAATCCGGAGCCATCGGCCACAGATGTCGAGAGTGCCACAGAGCGGCTGAGCCGCCAACCAAGGGGATACTGCTGCCCGGAGCGGTATGGTGTTCCCGTTGGCCATTCAATTTTGCGATTAAGTCAACGATCTTCGAGTTCAGACGTACTACGCAGCAGTGCCGAACAACGAATTGTGTCGGTCCCGCTGGTTCTATTCTAACTTTCCTAAGAATCTATGTCGAATGTTTATCTGCCGAAGACGGAAATGTAGCGGGATTATCCTCCCTCTGCGGGACTACTGCTCGCTTTTTCCAGCTCGATTACCCGCTGCTCGAGTTGTTCCACCCGACGGCGCAACATCTCGAGTTCGGCTTGCCAGTTACCACTATCGTCATCTTGGGGGGGCGGTGTTTCTCGAAAAACCAGTGCGGGGCCCTTCGGTAGTTCGGCATCTACGGGAGCGTTGGCGGGCGTGACCGCGGGACCACCGTCCGCCAAAACGTCGGACAGTGCGGCATTAGACGGTGTGGCATTAAACGGTGTGGCATCGGGTGCTTCGGCGACCAAACCGCCGTCCAGACGGTCGCGATGTCCCAGCACGACGTGAAACTGGAGCCGCTGGTCGTTGCGTTGCACTTCGAACGTGGTTTGGCGCCCCGGAGGGTAGGCAGACAGGGTGGCCGCCAAATCGTCCATGCGGCCAATCCGCTTGCCGTCGACACCGACGACCAGATCGCTCTGTTTTAGGCCTCCCTTGTCGGCAGGGCCACCTGACCGAACTTCCAAGATGCGTACGCCTCGACCGGTGCCGCGTGCATCGTCGGCTAGTAACCCCGCGTACCCCGATTCTTCGAGCGGCACCGTGTTTGGTGGAGTGACCGGGTCAACTACTTCTAGCACGCTGGGCGTAGTCGACGATTTCGAGGTTGGCCCGTTTGGAGTCGGTTGTTCAAGACGTCGATGAATCTGTTGTTCCAATCGCTCCAATGCCGATTGGGCCGAAGCCGGTTGTGTGGTAGCCAAACCGACCAGCATTAAGATCGCGGCGGTAACGGTTCTTCGCATGGCGGAACCTCCTCACAAGGGGTGAGTTATGTGGTGGAAGTACAATCCGCTTCAGACCGGGGCCTTTCGACACCGATCTACCGGGCATTATATCGAGGCCACGGGCGATCGGCTGCTAGCCCCGACAAAATTCGACAGTCGGGGGACTGACCGCTTGGGTCGAATTCAGGTATCCTTTGGGCCATGGATAGGGGAATCGACAAACCGACCATCGCCGTAGCTTCCCCGACTCTACGTCGGGAGACCCTCAACCTGGTTTACGCAGGTTTGGAGGTTGAAGAGCAGCGACGGCAGGTGGAGCAAAGCTTGACCGCTCTTGAGGCGGACCCCCAATTGGCCGAGGGATTGTGGGCGGCTCATTGCGAGGGGCAAGTCGTCGGGGCGATCATGGCCCAACTCCACCCCGGCCGCACGGCTTTGGTGTGGCCGCCTCGAGTGACCGATCTAACGGCCGAGGGCCTATCTCGACATCTGTTGGAAGCCTGTGAGCAGTGGCTTATCGAGAAGGGGGTTGAGCTTGCGCAGGCCATGACTCCCCAGGTGGAAAAGTCCGAACGCCAGTTGCTCGTGCGGTGCGGTTTTCAGTATCTGGCCGATTTGTTGTACTTGGTGAGCCTTGCCGAGGAGTTTCCCAGCGGCTCCCCCCCGACAGCACTCGAGTTCGAACCCTATTCGCCCGCGCAACACGATCGTTTGGTTCAGGTGGTCGAGGCGACCTACCAGCAGACGCTCGATTGCCCCAAGCTCGATGGATTGCGGGATATCGAAGATGTCATCGCGGGATATCGGGAGACGGGGGTGTTTGATCCGAGCCGGTGGTTGATTGTACGCCACAGACGCAACGACGTAGGGTGTCTGCTGCTGACGGACCACCCGGAGTACGACAACTGGGAGCTTGTTTACATGGGGGTGGTGGCTGCAGCCCGGGGGCACGGATGGGGGGCGAAAATCACCCAGTACGCGCAGTGGCTTACGCGTCGTGCCGGTCGCTCGCGTCTGGTTCTGGCGGTCGACGCCGGAAACCACCCGGCCATCCAAATGTATGTTTCCGTCGGTTTTCGTGCTTGGGATCGACGCAGCGTGTTTATTAAGAGTCTTACGGAAGCCCAAGGGGCCGGCGGCTAGGTAAATGTCGATAAATCAAGCGGATAAGCGTTAAATCGGCAGGAGATAATCCAGGGGGGTGGTCGGCCGCCCAACAGGTTTTCCACGTGGGAAACCGAAATGTGCGTTCGACGACGAGCACAAGGGACAGGAAAGAGTCGCCGCGTTTTCCGGTGATTCCGATGCGTGGGTCGAGCAATTCCCGTAATCTTCTGAACCGAGGTCGGTAAGCGTTTGACAGCACCGCTAGCAACGCTAAAATCGAGCCTACTTGGGTGACAACGAGGGAAACATGACGATCCGGTTGAACCCCATTCGCGACATCGCCACTGCCCATTTGACGCGAGGGCATCTTGGTAAGGTTGGCCGTTACCGCACGGCGAAGCGACAACGCAGCGTAGTCTGGTTGCCGTTTCCGCAGTTCGGTTTGTGACAAGGTCATGCTTCACCAACCCTGGGTGGTGGTTTTCGGCCGCGGAGCTTTGGCCCTTGGGGGCTATCGGATTCGTCGCTAATTGCAGCCTACTCTGCTCGCGACTCCGCAACGGTCTGGAGTAATCCGACGACACCACGATGGTGTGTTTGGCAGAGGACGGTATGCGCCGGGGTGCCTAGGAAGTGACCAAGGACGATATGGAGATCGTGTCGACATTGCAACAATCGCTGGTCGACAGGGTCGGAAAAAAACGTTTTGAACTCTGGTTCGGCGGAAGTACCCATTTGCGGTTCGACGGCTGTGCGCTCACGGTCGGTGTACCCAATCGCTTCCTGCTCGACTGGATCCGCTCAAACTTTCGCGAAGCCCTTACGGGAGCTTGCGAGGACGTTTTGGGCCATGTTCCGCCATTGCATTTCTGCGTGGAAGACACTCCGCCGGAATCGGCTGCCGAGGAGGCAACCGTCGTGGCCGGCAGCAACGCCACGCCAACGGCAATGCCTCGGGCGGATTCGCCGTCGGATTCTTCCTCCACCGGTTCCGTGGGCGTGGTCAAGCTAGGGGCTTCAGCGATCGGGGCGGCACGCGGTGAAAACGGCCGTGAGTCGTCGCGCCGCAAGTTCGCCAAGTTCGACAGTTTCGTCTCCGGCGACGGAAACGCCTTGGGACTGGCTTCGGCACGCATGGTCGCGCGGCAGCCGGGCAAGCTAACGCCGTTGTTGTTGTACGGCCCCACAGGGGTCGGAAAAACCCATCTGCTCGAAGGCATCTGGTGTGAGGCTCGCCGCAGCCAACGCCGTCTCAGTACCGTGTTTCTCTCGGCCGAACAGTTTACCAGCTACTTTCTCGAAGCCTTACGTGGCAGCGGTTTGCCCAGCTTCCGCCGCAAGTATCGTGGGGTCGATCTGTTGATTATCGACGACCTGCAGTTTCTGGCCGGCAAACGGGCAACGCAGGTCGAACTGTTGCACACGGTCGATACCCTGATGCGCGAGGGACGGCAACTGGTGTTTGCGGCCGATCGTCCGCCCAACGCCTTGGCCGATCTCGGGCCCGAGTTGACCACGCGGCTTCAGTCGGGCATGGTGTGCCAGATCGAGCCGGCCGACTACGCCACCCGGCTGGGAATCATCCGGCAAATGAGCGAGCGGCTTGGGATAAAGGTGTCCGAAGACGTTCAGCAGTACATCGCCAACGGGCTAGCGAACCATGCCCGAGAGCTTTCCGGCGCGCTGTGTCGCTTGCAGGCCACCAGCGAGGCCCTGGGTACACCGGTTACGCTGGCGATGGCCAAGCAGTCGCTGGCCGAGATGATTCGTCAATGCAGTCGCGTGGTCCGACTGGGCGACATCGAACGGGCGGTGTGCGACGTGTTTGGCCTCGATCCCAGTGGGTTGCAGTCTGGCCGCAAGGCGAAACAGATCAGCTACCCTCGCATGCTTGCCATGTGGCTCGCTCGCAAGCACACCCGCGCGGCCTTAAGCGAAATCGGTCAATACTTCGGCCGCCGTAGCCACAGCACGGTGGTTTCGGCCCAGCGCCGGGTAGACGACTGGCGTGCCCACGGCACCACCCTGAAACTGCCCGAGGGTAACTGGGAAATCGACGAAGCTATCCGTCGCGTCGAGCAGCAGTTGCAGGCGGGGTAGCCGTTTCTGGCTAGGACCGTAAAATAGGTGCTCCAATGAGCGGAGTGTCTGCACATGGCTACCCTCCCCCCTCTCTTGTTGAATGGGGTAAACGAAGGCCGTCGTGCTTCCGGCTCCCCCGAACAGAGAGGAATACCCATGGCCTTGCGAATTTTTGGACTTGCGCTGTTGGTTCTTGGCGTTGCCGGTTGTCCGGCGCAGACGTCGGCGCCCGCTGGCCCTCGGGCCGATGTTCCCTTTGTCGGCCAGGACGAATTCGTGCACGTCGTCCTCGACAGCAAGATGCCTGTGCTTGTGAAGTTCACCGCGTCGTGGTGTGGGCCCTGCAAGATGGTTCAACCGGTGGTCGAGCAGGTGGCGGCGGAATTCGAAGGCAAGGCGTTGGTGCGTCAGGTGGACATCGATAAAGACCCCGGCCTGGGCCGAGCGTATGGTGTGGAAGGGGTTCCCACGATCTTGATCTTCCAAGACGGCTCAGTCCAAAACCGGCACGTCGGCGGCGGTATCTTGCGCGACGAGTTGGCCGAGGACCTGCAGTCGCTCCTTCCCAAGCAGGACGACGCCAGTTTGTAGAGACAATCCCTGGTAATAGAAGTGTGTCAGGAAAACACGGGTGGCAGCGATATGAATCAACAGCTTTCAGACACCATGTGGGCAAGCAATTGGACGACGGTCAGCAACGAGGCCCGGGCGCACGCCGAGACGGCGGCTCAGCATTGCCACGCCAAGTTCGCCAAACTGATACTCGCGGTTGCCGAAAGGTTTTGTGCTCAGCCGTCGCCGAGCAACGAGGAGGAATTCAACAGGCGGGTGACACAGGCCACGTTTCTCACTGCGAAGATCGATAGCATCGTCCATGCCGACACGATGGCAAAGTTGCACCTGAAGGTGGCCGTCGAGATTCTAGAGTTGACTAAGGAATACTGCGAGCAAGTTTCACTGGGGGCCGAAGTGCTCGACGAGTCGTTGAGTTTCACCGCTGCCGTGAGAAACCTTGCCCAGGACGAGATGCTACGGAGGATCCGCGGGGACGGGTCCGTGAGTATCTGAGGCCACGTCGAACATTGCGTTCCGGCGCATTGAGGTTCACCCATGCGAAAAAGGACCGTCTCGGTGACCTTACACTCGCAGTCGCGTGCGTGCAAAGCACACATCCTACGCCACTCAGGTCATTCGCACACCACGGTCCTCGCCGCTTTGCCGCAAGCGGGAATCTTGATGGTGGCGACCGAGGCCGTGTCGTTCCACTGATAGTCGGTCACAGCGGTACCGTCAATCGTCACGGTTTGCGGACGGGTTGGCAGATGGATTGTCGCTGTGAAGTCGCGTGTCGCAGGCATACCGGCATAGCTGCCTTGTCGGCTGTGGATAGTCAGTCTGACCGTCTTTCCGACCGTTTCGCAAGTCAGAAGTGTGCGTGCAAATTCGCCTTTGCGATAGTCGAGGCTTTCGCCGTCGTCTTCGTGCAGGGTGAAGGTGCTGTGTGCTGCCGGATAGACGAGTAACCCGACTTCAGGCGACCAGCCTTTTTCGACATGATCGCAGGCCGGCCAAGTGGGAATGATGGCGCCATTTTTCACCAGCAGCAAACCACCGCGGGTGGGCGTAATCTCGATGGGAAGCGTCGTCGGCCCGTTCACTCGTTTGCCGCTGAAGAAGTCGATCCAGGTGCCTTTTGGCACCCGGACTTGTTTGGAAAAAGCTGAGACCAAGAAGAAGTCGCCCAACATATATTGCGTCATGCTGGTATCCCACGTCGGATCGTCCGGGTACACCATGGGCATCGCCCGCATGACGGGATAACCGGTCAAGGCGGCTTCCGCTGCCGTCGAGTAAAGATAGGGCAGCAACTTATAGCGGAGTTGGCCATACTCGCGGAACATGGCCATCTGGTCGTCTTCCAGAAGCCAGGGCTGGCGCCAATAGGCCCAGTTGTTTTGCTGAGCCCAGGTCTGCAAGAATCCGAAGTGAATGCCTTCGGCGCTGAAAACATTCATATCGCAGGAGTGATTGGAATGTCCTGAAAACCCAAGGTTCAGCATGGAGGCCAGCGGTTTGGCGCCGCCTCCGGTATCGCCGGCCCAAGTGGCAACGAACTGCTGGACGCCCGCGTAACCCCCGGCGGAGTAGACCATCGCGCGGCGTTTGGCGTGGCTTTCGAACCCGCGAGCCATTTGCTTGGCATAAATCACGGGATAGAGGTTATGCATTTCCTCGTCGGTCATGCCGTTGCCCCATTTGCGTGTGGGGTGTTCCACAACCTGAGCGCAGCCATCGAGCTTGAATGCCGAGACGCCCTGGTCGACGAATTTCTTGAGATGTTCGAACCACGGCTCCAGTTCTTGTTGGCCATCGGTTTTGACCACGTCGTCTTTCTTCTTGACGCCGGCCGGCTTATTCAGATGCTCATCTTTTTCGAAGTCATCCGGGTCACCTTCGGTGACGACCGCTTTCTTTTCCGACGTCGCACTCGATTTCAGTCCGGCTAACCGCTGTTCCTCGTACACGCCCAAATCGTAGTCGCAACAGAGCCAGAGGCTGAGCTTGAACCCCTTGCGGGCAAGCGCGCCGATGAAGGTGTGCGGCCCCTTGGGTGCCCATTTAGGAATGGGAAAACGCTGAGGGTGCCACACTTTGGCGATGCTGGAGTCATAGTTCTTCGACATCCAGCCAGGTTCCAGGCCGATGACATCACACGGCATGCGCTCGCGGCGAAACGTGAGCGCCTCGTTCATCATATGAAACGCATCGATATTCTCGTTGCAGACGTACGTAAATGCATATCCCCAGATCGGCAGCAACGCGGGGCGTCCGCTGAACGACGTGTATGTTTCGAGCAGGCTCCGGTAATCCGGACCGCAAAACAGGTAGTAGTCGAGATCGCTTCGGGCAGCAGTGCAGATGATTTGGCTCGGGTTGCTCTTGCCGACATCGATGGTGTTGCGCCAAGTGGTATTCATCAACAGGCCCCATCCCCGGTCACTCAGCACAACGGGAATCGGGATATAGGATTTCACGTTGCGGACCCAGCACTCATAGACGCCACCTCGTCGCATGATATTCTCGCGGCTGACGTCGCCCAACCCATAGATTCGCTCTTTGGGGGTCAACGCAAAGCGGACGTTATAGCCCCCGTTGGTTTCGTAGGCCGGAGCCGCCTGTTGGGTTAGCACTTTCCCGTCGGCGGCAATCAGGGCAACCGCCCCGTCTTTGCGGTTGATGGTAAGCTTTGCCTGCTTGGTGGTTAGCGTATAAACATCGTCGGTTTCCGTCTGCTCAAACGCAACTTCAGAAAAAACGCTTTCGAAAATGCCATAGCGGTTGAGTCCGGATTCCGTCCACTGCTTGGTTTTGCTGTGACGGATGCGGAGGAGTTGCTGGCCCAGCACGTCAACACGAACGAAGCCTCCCCCTTCTAACGCGAAGACTACGTTTTGTTTTGCCAGGGGAGTGGAGTCCGGCCACCTCTGGATTGTGCTTGATTCGTCGGCTCTGATCACACCGACAAACAGGCTAACTGCAAAAAAAAGATAGACTTCCAACCGGTTCATGGCAGAATGCCTTTTCGTTTGGGCAGTGGCAATGAGTTTCGTGCCGAGTTGCGCGCGTGCGGGGATGCCACGGCTGGTTCGTCCAGCAGTGTCCCCGCACGCGATGGCGTTGTTGTCAAAACGCTTACACGAACTTCGTCACGCCCGGCACGGCGATCTCGTAGAGGCCGTCTTCGCCCGGCAGGATCGGCGGCTTACCGTCGAAGCTGTATTTCGAGGGCATCAACTCTTCTTTCGAGTTGATGGCCTGATCCCAGGTGAGTCGTTGGCCGGTGTAGTTGACCATGCGGCCGAGGATGGCCAGCATCGTGCTGCGGGCCATGTAAAGACCGTTGTTGATCGGTTCGCTTTTGCGGATCGACCCGAACAGGGCCTCGTGCTCCAGCACATACATGTTGCCGCCGTTGCCCTTGAAACGCCAGGGATTCTCGCCCTTGATCTGGTGTTTTAGAATGTTGGCCGTGCCCTTGGTGCCGGTGAAGTTGTCGGACGTGTCGTTAGCACAACCGGCTTGTTGCCGGCAGTAGGCATGCACCCGACAGCCGTTGGCATACTCGTAGACCACGGCGTGGTGGTCGAAGATGTTGCCATACTTGGCCGCACCGCGACGCGCCTGACGTCCGCCGAGCCCCCAGGCCAGTACCGGCGGCTCGTCGCCCATGGCCCAGGAGGTTTTGTCGAGGCTGTGCACGTGCTGCTCAGTATTGTGATCGCCGGAAAGCCAAGTGAAGTTGTACCAGTTGCGAATCTGGTACTCGATTTCCGTTTGCGTGGGCTGGCGGTCGCGGGTCCACAGTGCACCGGTGTTATAGGTCTCTTGGATCGTGACCACGTCGCCGATGGCGCCGTCGAGGATGCGTTGCATCGTTTCTTTAACGCCGTTGTGGTATCGCCAGCAGAGGCCCGACACCAGGCTGAGGTTTTTCTTCTTGGCTTCTTCGGCACTAGCCAACACGCTACGCACGCCCGGTGCGTCGACGGCGACCGGTTTTTCGCAGAAGACATGTTTGCCGGCGTCGATGGCGGCCTTCAAGTGTCGGGGACGGAAGTGGGGCGTGGAGGCCAGCAGGACGACGTCGACCCCGCTGTCGATCAACTTCTGATAGGCGTCGAACCCTACGAAGCAATGCTCGGAGTCGACTGCCACACGCGGATCGTTGCGGGCTTGCAGAGACTTCAGGCATCCTTGCAGACGATCTTCGAACAGATCGGCCAACGCCACCAGCTTAGTATTGGGGTCGGCTTCCAGGGCATTGGCCGCAGCGCCCGTACCACGACCACCACAACCGATCAGCCCGATTTTCAGCGTGTCGTCGCCCGCGGCGTGAGCACTTCGGGCGAGCGGAAGCGTACTGGCAACGGCCGTGGCGGCCGAAACCTTCAGGAAGCTACGACGCGACGACTCGGTCAATCGAGAAGCGTTTGCGCGTGTCGACATAAGTGACTCTCCTTCGGGCAGAACTTGTGTTGGACTAAGACATTGTACGATTGGCACATGGGCAGGCGATTGGGAGGGAGTGGGGCGTCACGTTCGCCTGCCGACGCAGCCTTCTGGCTGGCATGTTCTGGCGATCATTATAAGACGATCCGGTCGCGCCCGCAAATTTTGAGGGGCTAGAGACTGGGGGCTTTATGATTTTATGGGTTATTCCGCCCTCTGCCCTCCGCTTTTACCGCATCCGGTCCATGTAGCGAACGAACTCGGTATCGAGCGATTCGAGGTCGCCGAAGGCCTCGACGAACTCATCGAGCCGCTTCTGGGGATCGTCGTTCATCAGCGGTTTCTTCTTTGAGAGCGTTTCCAAGTAGGCGACGTACTGCTTCGGGTGGCGTCGGATGAGGTAGTAGGTCAAGGCCCAGGCCTCGGCGTAAGCGTCGAGGCTTTGCTGCGTGTCGCGGAACCGGGTGTCGGCGGTGATGAGGGTCTTCAGCGACGTTGAGGGACGGCTGCCGAGGTAGTCGCGAAAGCGCGCCAGCCGGGGGCGGTTGACCTCGCCAATTCCCCGCCATCCTCGGGAGCTGCTCAAGTCTGGGGTCTCGAAATAGATAGCGATCCCTTCACTGAACCACACGGGGCAGTCGCTGTAGCGCGTGTGCAGGCCGCAGTTGAAGGCGATCTGATGGGTGGCCTCGTGGACAATGGTAGCGACCTGTTGACTGGCTGCCGGCCGAGAAAGAATCCGACTGATCTGCCCTGCCGAAGTGTTACGTCCCCGAGCCTGAGCGGTTGCCTCGATGCCCGTCAGGTCGTACATCGTCATCCGGTTCGTGCGCAAACTGAAGTAGCCGATGATCGACTCGCCCGCGTCCCCCAATTCGTCTCGGGTGAATTTCAGGTAGGACGTCTTGTCGGCGAAGACGATGGCTACCAACGGGAACTCGGGCTCCTTCAGCTTGAAGCCCTTGCGACTCCAGTAATTGGTAAACGCCAGATAAAGCCGCTCGAACAACGAACCGCACCACTGGGCGTACGCACGCGACGTGTTGTGGAAGATTAAATAGTGGGCGGTCGGCTGCACGTCGAATCCGGCAGGCAACTCGGCCAGCAGACGCTCGGTCATTGCCTCGTTGGTCAACGGCTGAAACGGTGCGGCGTCGTTGCGGTGGGCGACCAATTCTTCGGGCGTTACGGCCCAAAGCACACCGTCGCGGGCAAGCATCAACAAGCCACCGTCTTGGGCCTCGACCAACAGCCGGCCATCGACGTGCAGTGCACGTTCGTCGCGTTTCAGTGATACGTAGTCTAGCGCAGAGACGCTGGCGACAGTACCCAGGACAAGAACGCTAGCGACAGCCGAACGTACGAAGGACCGGCGGAGCAATGAAACCATCGGCACGATAACCTGGTTCGAGATTTCAGGTGGAAATGACGACTTTCATTATACACCGAGGCCGGTCCCCCGAGACAGAATGCCCAGCAACGGAGGGCGCCAGCTACTGTCGGCATGTACCAATGCATGCGACGGGCGCGGTTTCGTCGGGGTCGTAACGGTTATGCCAGCAACTTCCAGGGCGGAGGCATTCTTTGCAATGTCGGCGACCAATGTGGGCTGCGGTTTTTTCGCTTTGCTCAGTTTTCGTCGCCGCCGACGAGTTGTTGCTCGACTTGATCGGCCTGCCAGGCGACGGCGGCCAGTACGCGGCTGATTTCCAGCGGGTCGATTGTTTCGGCCATCTGGTTGGCCTGCAACACCACACGTTCGGTGCCATCGACCTTGCGTACGGCGAACGCACCGTGCAGCATCTGGTTGTTGTAGCGAAGCAGGGTCATCGCGTTCTTTTCGGTGACTGGTCCGCAAACCGACCAGTAACTGACCATGGAGTGGCCTTCGCGGTCGCTTCGGGTGAACTCGACGGTGACCACCTGTTTCCGCAGCGGGCCAACCGGCACGGTAATCTGCACGGCCTCGCCTGGTTCGGCCACCTTGTAGCCGGCGGCTTCCGCCACGTTGCGAACCATGGCCTTCGGGTCGGTGGTCACGGGGGCCAGTTGCCCAAAATCGAGACCGGCCGCTGCGCCGGCGCTCGAGATGTTCGCCGCCGCGGTGCCGGCGGGCGAAGTTCGTGGTTGTGCGGACGAGGCCTGGGGCGGCAGGCCCGGGGTGCCCGGCTGAACGCCGGCCATCGCCTGCTGAATCATGCCGGGCATCATCATGCCGAAGCCGGCACCCATTCCCATTCCCATCGCCCCGCCGGCGCTGCCTCCCCCGCCCTGCTCTGCCAATCGGGCCATGCTGTTGGCCGCCTGGAATTTCATGAAAGCGTTCAGATCGCCCACGGCACCCATGGCACTGCGAGCGTCGATGGCCTTTTGCACTTCCTCGGGCGGCGTGATCGCGTTGACAAAAAAGTCGACCAGTTCCAGGCCGTATTTGCCAAATTCCTCGCTTACTTTGGCTCGGGTGCCTGAGGCAATTTCGTCGTACTTCGCCGGCAGGTCGAGAATGCTGATTCCCAGGGTGCCCAGCAAGTCGGTCAGTCGGGCAACGACCAGGTCTTTTAGGAACGAGGTGACTTCGTCGGTGGTGTACTTGCCTTGGGTTCCGACCAGCGTGTTGATCAGCAAGGCGCTGTCGATTACGCGGAACGAATACTTACCGAAACTCCGTAGGCGAACCATGCCGAATTCGGCGTCGCGGAAGACGATCGGCTGCCGGGTACCCCATTTCTGGTCAAGAAAGGTTTGTTTGCCGACGTAGTAGACCTGGGCTTGGAAGGGCGATTTTTCCCAGGGGATGGTCAGCACTCGGGTGAGAATGGGCACATTCTGCGTGGTTAGCGTGTAGCGGCCCGGCTGGAAGCAGTCCATCGCCTTGCCGTCGCGGAAGAAGATCGCTTCCTGGTTTTCCTGGACGATCAACTGGGCGCCGAGCTTGATATCGGCCGAACCCTCGGGCGGAATCCGCTCGACCAGCGAACGATTCTCCTCGTCGAAGAACTGGATGACTTCTAAGCGTATGCCCATCTCGATGATCCCTTCCGTTTGATTCTCGGGTACGGTGCGAAGCCGCAAGCGGCGGCTGTGCCGTAAACTCCCAACTCCTCTCACCTAATTCCCAACTCCTCACGCCACTCCTTTGAGCATGTCCTCGCGGACATCCCAAAGCCGCTCACACTGGTCGACCTTTCCGTTCAATTCGGTCAGTTCCGCGGCGATGTCGCCGGACTGCGAAGGCAGTTGCTCGACCGCATCGGCCAAGCCGTCGATCTCCTTCATCAGGGCGACATCGTGTTCGTAGAGGTCGTCCAGCAATGCCTCATCGACGCGGACCAAGTCGAAAAAACCACTGTAACCTTGCATGGCACCGCGGATCCGGCCAATCAATGTATCCAATCGACCACGAAACCGGTCGACTTGGGGGAGAACGTCGATTTGTGCCGCGTCGGCCAATGATCGGGCCGTGGTGTCCAGCACGCGTTTGCTGCGTTGGAGTCGGTCGGCCAGCCAGTCTCGCTGTAGATCGTCGCTTTCGCGGCGGTACTCCTTCTCTAAATACCCACGAAAACCGGGAATCCGGCGAAGGATTGATTCTACCAGATTCCGTTTTTCGATGTGGTCTTTTGGCTCGGGCATGACTTTGCTTGCTCCGGTAGGGGTACTGTTTAGGATCGACTGGCAAATTCGACTGTTTGATTTCGGAAGGCGGTCGTGTTTTCAGCCACCTTAATTGATGCTTGCATTGGAAATGATCCACTTCGGAACGTCGAACGCCTGAAAACCCAGGCTCCCGTTGGTCGCCTTCCGCTCATTAGCTATGAAAGCGTCAATAGGATCGACCGACAAATAACTTGCCGATTCGCCGGCCCGTGCTTCGCGACGACCCTCACGTTCTGCCCTGGAAAACGGCAAGTTATTTTTTGGCCGCCCCGTAGAAGTCCGTCTCTTGCGTTCCTGCATGATAGCGAAGTTCGGTTGGGGGAAAAGTAGTGCCACAACGGCTCCTCCCCGGGTATCGAGTTACACAGCGTCGGGTTAAACAGCGTCGAGGTTGGTGCCGAGTCGCGCGTGGTCGGCAGCTTCGGCAATCCGCTGTGTATTCGTTGACGGTCGGCCGATATTGAGTTGCCAGCGGGGGGGACGGTGTTCATGGCGATTTCCATTGCCGACCTGGGCTAGTTGATGTACCGGCTCGACCGAAAGTCGCCTCTCTGGATTGCCCTGATTGCGCAGTTTTCCGCGAAGGGGCCTCCGACTCGTCTTGGCACGAACGGGGGCCGATGCTATAGTCCCGCGTCTTTTCTCGGCGCATGTTTCAGGATAAAGACTCTAAAACGATATTAGCGGGGTTACGGTATGACCCGTTGTCGCTATCGACAGCTTGCGGTTTTCTTAACAATTGCCTGTTTGGCGGGTGGGTGCGCCGATTTAGGGACGCCACCGTCGTGGGTACCGTTTCGGGGTGGCTATTCCGATCACGTTGCCGGCGTGACCACCCCGGCCGAGCGGATCAAGCAGTTCAAACAGTTGGCCAGCCAAGGTAGCGCGACCGATCCGGCCCGGTGTGGCCAAGTGGTCAAGGACCTGACAGTACAAATCCGTGCCGAGAAAGATCCGCTGATTCGGGCGGAGATTCTCCGCGCGGTGGCTGAGTATCGTTGTGCGGAATCGGACCGAGTTCTTCGGGCGGCCCTGAACGACTCGGATTGCGACGTTCGCTCGACGGCCTGCGAGGCCTTCGGCAAACGCGGAGGAGCCACCGCGGTCGAGACGCTTACCGGTGTGGTTCGGGAAGATCCCGATGTCGACGTCCGTCTGGCCGCCATTCGGGCGTTGGGAAACATTGGAGACCGCAACGCGATTCCCGTGTTGGGTGAGGTGCTCGACGACAAGGACCCGGCGATGCAATATCGGGCCATTCTTGCGTTGAAAGAGATCACCGGCGAGGATTTGGGCAACGAGGTTGGGCCGTGGCGGCAATACGCTCGCGGCGAAACGCCCAGCAAGCCGCAAGGGCCGTCAGTTGCCCAGCGGCTACGGGGGTGGGTGCCGTTCTTTTGATCTTATTGGCCTTGGCCTCGTCAATCGGTGAATGGCGACCAATGGGCTTCTGAATCTCTGGCCTTTCTTTCCAGCCTTTCGGTCCTCGCAAGTGATCGTCTTCGTTGCAGGCATCAAGAGTCAGGTGGTCGAACGACGTCGGCGCCTGGGTCCCCTGTTTTTGATCTTCCGCCGTTTTGACTTTCCGTATTGCAGCCGCCCATTTCGGTGCGATCGGGTTGAATTCACAACCCGTGCGGCTCTTTCCGAGGCAGGATCGTGTTTGGGGCGATTTCTTCTCTGGAATCGCCTGGCGAAAAGTCGATTCCATTCGTATTGGCACTTGCCTATTCATTGAACGGTCGGGTAAAAGGCCAAACGCCTTGAAGCCGGGCTCCCGATGGTCGCCTTTCGTTTATTCAATCGGCAAAGGCCAATAAGGCGGAAGGTCTGCAGTTGTCACGTGTTGGCAAAAGCCGTAACATAGGAACGGTTTGCGCAAAGTGACAGGGTTGCCAGCCAAGCCAGTGCTGCCGTAGCGAGGCAAGAGAGCCCTGCGGGCAAGTCACTCAAGAGTTTGTCGGAAGTGCAAGCTTCCGCAGGCCTCGACTACGGAGACGATTTATCCGGGTAGGATGCCTTTCGGTGTGGGGCGTGGCCTCGATAAAAGAAGGGCTCGGCCGTGATGGTTTCTCGAGGCAAACAGTGGTTCAACCTACATCGTAGCGGTTCTGCTGGGGGGCGACACCATCCCGCAGAACGCAGGTCGCGAGAGGAGACGGGCGGTAAGGGGATGCGAACGTTGCGTTTCACCGAACAGTTGAAGTCGTTGTGTCAGCTGGCTGAACAGTTGACCGAGTCGGCCGGAGCAGAAGGGATATTGCTTTTGCTCGACGGTCCGGCCGACTGGCAACGAGTTCGGAATCTGCTGAGCTACGAGAATGTGGTGGTCGCTGCCGATACGGCGGAGCAGTTGGAAGGGGCCGGCGAAGTCGGCTTGGCTTCGGTGCGTCTCGATATGGTTGGCAGTCCGGTCTACGAGCGCCTTACACAAGCCGTGCTGGAGGCCGTGGCCGACGACATGTTCGCCCCCGGCTCCAGCCTGGTCGCCCTCTACGCGGGCTTCGACGCCAGTGCGATCGACTCGATCAGCGTGATCAATCTCGACGAGCACCTCAACCGCTTGACTGGCCGGGACCTTCGTCAGTTGGAAACCCGAGTGCCGCTCGATACGCTAAAAATCGTGGTCGATTTGGCGTGTGAGATCGGCCGCGAGGGCCGCGAAGGCAAGCCGGTTGGTACGCTCATGGTCGTGGGCGATTCTCGCAAGGTGCTCGCCAGCAGCCGGCCGGCTGGTTTCGATCCGGTCAAGGGCTACAATCGCAAGGAACGAAATCTGAGCGATCCTCGAGTCCGCGAGGGCATTAAGGAAATAGCCCAGATGGACGGTGCGATCATCGTTTCGGCGGATGGTACCGTGGAAGCGGCGTGCCGATATCTCGATTGTTCGGCCGCCGACGTGACCCTTTCGAAGGGGCTGGGAGCGCGGCATTGGGCGGCCGCCGCCGTGAGCCGAGCGACCAACGCCGTGGCCGTGGCCGTTAGCCATAGCAACGGAACGGTCCGCATCTTTCAAAACGGCGAGGTCGTGCTCCGCATCGAGCCCCACCTGCGGCGCCCGATGGTCTGGAAGGAGTTCGACTATGAGCCCCGTCCCGTCGATCTGAAGAGCAAGCCCGAGACAAAAGGCAAACCCGAGGCCTCCTAGCGTTTTCCGCGCTGTCGGGTTTTCCGCTTTCTTCTTGGTTCCCAAGCCGGAGCTTGATAGGAAGTAGATCCTAGGGCAAGACCGAGGTGGTCTGTTGCAGCGCCACTTGGTCGTCGTCGGACGAGGCTGGGCTGTCGATTACCAGATCCACGTTGAATCGCTGGTACGGATCGTTTGCTTTAATGACCTGGGCGGAGTTGATTCGTAGCAGTCCGTCGCGATTGCCCGACTCGTCGAGTCGTTCGTAGAGGAATACGCCCGGCATGTTGGTCAAGCGGCGTTGGAATCGGTGTTGGGCAACCAATATCTGGACCAAGCCTCGGACATCGGCCGTCGTGCCGCGGAAGGTGATCCGCTTGAGCCGTTGGTTGGGGTCGAAGTAGTAGGTGAGCGACCCGGCGATATCGGTTGGTGCCGTGCCGGTGACCAGCGGGATGCGGTAGCCCTGCAATTCGAGATGCGCCAGTCGAGTAGAGACGCGCGGCCAGCGTTGGAGGATCCACCGCACGGTGACGGCGTCGAACCGAAAGACCTCGCTCATGTGGCGAATGGGAACGCCCTCGAGACCGACGGTCGCGAGGTTGAAGCCATCGGCCGGCAGGGTGTTGTTCTGGCCGTTGGGGGCGTTGGTCGTTGGCTCTGTGTCGGCCGTTTCGGCGACACTGGCGGACCATTGGGTTTTGGCGCCGTCCAGGTAGTCGTTTGCCCGATAAAACATGGCGGGCCCACCAGCAGCAACCGCCAGCCCGATCGCACTGAGGCCCATCGTCCTGACAATGCCCACGGTCTTCTCCCTTTGAACGAGTAATGCACCGAGCCCGGCGAGGGGCTGCCGAAAGACTCTCGGTCTTCGGTGATTATCGGTCGCTTGGCAGAACCGGTTTGCGAAGCTTCGCGGGGATTGCCGTGGATTGCCCAACGCGATGTAGCGACACAGGGCACAGAATCGTTACGATCGTGCGATCTGGAGCCACGAAGCCGCGACCGCCGGTCGCGCCGGTGAAATCGCTAGCGCGCCGTCTTCTCGTCGTGCCGGGCCGTGCTGGTTGTGGAAGGAAGAAGTTCTTCGGTGAAGTTCGTGGCGTAGTGCAGGCTGCTGGCCGCCCCGCGGAAGCCGACCACGTGTTTGTCGACGGTCATCTCTTGGCTCAGGATACGGCCCGTGTCGAGGTCGAAGCGGACAATCCCTTCGCTTTGTCGCTGCATTACCTGCGACTCGATCGCCGGGTCGTTGATCGGGGTGAGAATCTTGGTGGCGACTTTGATTCGAGCCACGCCCGTCTTCACGCTTTTCAGGGTGAACCGTTGTAGGGTCTTGATTTTTCGGATTCCGCCGGAGGGCAGCGGCACCTGGAGTTCCTGCGGCGTCGACCAGGATTCGCCCACGGCCACGGCACGCTTGGGCAGGGGGATCGTCATGGGGCCTTCGTTCTGGTTGGTCGAAGCCGTTTGGTGGCGTTGCCGTTTGATAATCGTTCCCTGGGCGTCCATGGTGACCGTGGCCAAGGGCTCGTTGACCGTTTCGGCCACGTTTTCAAAACCCTTGGGCGGCTGGGCGTTGGTATCGCTGTTATAGCGAACTTCCGGGCGGCCGGTGAGCTTGTGACGCATGTCGACATGCTCGACCGAGTGGACGAAGGTTGCCGAGCCGTCGGGTTGGACTTCGGCGACCCTCCAAATCTTCTCCGAGGTGGTCACCGTTTCGGCCGTTTGGGTGCTGCCCGACACGCTGGTGGTTGTCTTGGCCCGATGGGTCACCTGCCAACGCAGCGTTTCCTGGGGCTGAAATTGGTAACGCAACGTGTACTTCGTGGCCTCGGCCTGAGCCGACGTGTTGCCAACGGCCAGGAGCAGTAGGCCAAGCGATAGATGGCGAAGCGAGGTCATCATACTCGCGTCCTTTCGAGTGGATGAATGGGCGATTGCGGTTGGCGCTGGGTGCCACTGGCTGCTTGCCAGCCAGTGCCGAACACGGGCACACAACCTGCCCGTGGCACCCATCAATCGGTGGTTTCGTGTTTTTGGGCCGAGCGGTTGTTCAACTGGAACCGCCCTCCCCAGCCCAGCTTTTCCCGCAAGGTGCGGTAGTAGCTGTGGCCGATGGCGGTTACCAGCTTGAATCGCTCGGCGGCCTTTGTCACTCGCACCCGGTCGCCCGGTTGCAGCGTACACAACACGCGACCGTCGACAATAACAGAGGTTTCCGACCTGGGGGCTTCGACGGCCAATTCGTACACCCGTTCGGCCGAATCGACGACCGACCGCACCGTCAGCGTATGAGGGCTGATGGGCACAATGACGAAGGCGTCGAGATCTTTTCGCAGGATCGGGCCGCCAGCCGACAGCGCGTGGGCGGTCGAACCTACCGGCGTGCTGACGATCAAACCATCGCAACTATAAGAGGTTGCCAATTCTGAGTCAACGTAAAGATCGACATCGAGGATTGAGAAGGGCGGGCCTGTCTGTACGGCCACCTCGTTGAGCCCCAGAATGCGCCGGATCGTCTCACCCCGACGTAGTATCTGGCACTCGAACATCAGGTGTTCGACCAAGCCCGTGCGGCCTGCGGTGAAGTCGCGGAGCACGTCGAGCAATTCGCCGGGGGAAAGGTCGGCCAAAAATCCTAGTTTCCCCAGGTTGACGGCAATCACGGGGCGCTGCCGGGACCCCATTTGGTGGGCAGCCCGGAGGATGGAGCCATCGCCACCGAAGACGATCGCCACGTCGGCGTCGAATTGGGCCATGTCCATTTCACCGGAGAAATCCTCGCCGACGATCTCGGCGTACCGCTCGACCAGTGGCCGCAGACGCTCCGATTCGGCCACGATGTCGGGCCGCCCGCCGTAGCCCATGTACAGCGCACGCTTGTGGCTTGGTTCAGGATTGCAGGGCGATAGACTCATGCCCCCATCGTAGCGGGTTGCCGATCGGTTGCAAAGCGGACCCGGCCGGATCAATTGGGCCACGACATTGGGGCCCATTCTTCCGCAGTAATCGTTCACGGATAGGAAAAACGGCTGCAAGCAGCGCGAGGTCTGCTGGTGAACGCGAAAAGGCAAAGGGAATAACTCTCGCCAAGGCGCCAAGACGCAAAGGACGGGAGGTTTTTTTCTTTGCGTCTTGGCGCCTTGGCGAGATGATTCCTTGAAAACCAACAGACCGTGGCGAAGGAAGACCGCGAAAAAGATGGCCACAAAAAACACGATAAGTCACAAAAAGCAACCGGTGGATGATGCCTCGCACGTATGTTTTTCGTGCCTTCTTGTGCTTTTTGTGGCAACATCAATCCACGCCCAAGAAAACCGACAGGATGTACCTTTCTCCGTTTTCCCGTGAACGGTTACCTCCCGCATAAGTCAGTGGGCAGCGCTATCGAGTCGAAAATCGGCGGCCGTGGTGCCGTCGGCCTCGACCGTGAAGGTCAACGTACCCGTTTTGCGGTAATACGCGGGGACTTTTTCTTCGACGAGGACTTTCAAATCGGCGCCGGAAACCATTTCGCCCTGGAACGTGCTAATGGTCACCCGATGTGGCCCGACGACGGCCCCCGGTCGGTCGTCGATGGTCGTCAGATGGTACCGGCCTTCGGTGTCGGTTTTTCCGTAGGAGCCAGGACCCACGTCGAGACCTTGTCCTTGCGACTGCGGCTCGAAAGCCACACGGGCGTTGGGAAGCGGCTGGCCGTCGAGCGTGACCACACCGGATACCGGCACCAAAGGATACGGCGAGTTGCTGCAGCCGATTACGGCAGCCAGCAGGAGCAGCGACAGCCAACGATTCATCTTGTTCTCCGCGGCAATTTTTTCGGCCTCACGGCAACGTCACCAGTTCTCCGCCGGCGATGGTGGCCATGGCCTCGAACAGCGTGCCGTCGATGTTGGGGTTGATTCCGCGTACCGAGCCGTCGCAGTAGACGAAGTGCATGGTGCCGCCGAGGTGTAACGAGCCGTACGAGCGATCGCACTGGTAGTGCCAGTTGCCGGTCAGTTCCATGCACTTGTCGTAGTCGGCGATTCGCGTGTAGGACTCCGGTTGCGGAGTCCCCTCGTTGTGATAGGAATGGGTACTTGCCCAGAACACGATACTTGTGGCGTTTTGTTGCTTGTTGGGCACGGTCATTGCTTCGCCCACCAGCATGGTGTTCGACGTTCCATCGCGGATGTTAGCCCAGGCGACGGTGCTGGAAAGCTTGCCTGGGCCGATCATGTGCATAGCCCCGCGCCGGTTGGCGGTTCGGCCGTTGTCTTCACAGGTGGGAGCATAGTCGAAAAAGCCACTGCTGGTGCTCCACCGCTTGCCCGAGACGGCCTTGTACGACCCGGTGGCGATGCCCGGTGAGGAATAGCCTCCCTGGGTCGGTTTTACGAGTTCTCCGCCGTGCGGGTCGACCGGGCAGATCATCGTCGAAAGGTGCGTTTGCAGAACGGGCAAGTTGTCGGGGTGCGAATTGTAGAGCGTCGGATCGTACTGATCGAACAGTGCCTGTTGCTCAAGGTGTGGCAGGATCGCGATGGCCCAATTCATGAAGGCGTATTGAGGGTTGCCGTTGCACTCCGTGTGGATTGAGCCCGGCGGCAACGTCCCCCAACCCGATGCGTAGGCGTGAATGGCCAGGCCGATTTGTTTAAGGTTATTGCTACACTGAGCCGCCCGGGCGGCGTCGCGTGCCGATTGCACGGCCGGCAACAACAACGCGATCAAAATGCCGATGATCGCAATGACCACCAGCAGTTCGACTAGGGTAAAACCCTTTCGGCGTGCTCTCGGCATGATGTGCTCCCTGCTTACTTCGCCGTCGCTTGCGGCCAGCGGTAATCGTTCTTACCTGCCTCCGGCTCGACGGGCCCCGGCGGCAACGTTTTCTGCCAGGCGAGTACGGTCTTGGCCATTCGGTCGACGACTTCGGGATGCTCAGCGGCCAGGTTGTTCAACTCGCTCGGGTCGGCCGGGATGTCGTAGAGTTCCACACGGCTGCGGTCGGGGTTCATCAGCAGCTTCCATTGGCCGTCGCGGATCGAAAGCATGGGGCTGCGGTGTAGGGTGTGGCCGAAGATCTTGAACTGCCACTCCCACATCAGCGGTTTGGTTCGCTCGGTCGGAGTACCACGCAATGCGGCCGACATGTCCTGGCCGTCGAGGTTCAAGCCTTCAGGCAACGGCGCGCTAGCCAACGAGCAGACGGTTGCAAGCCAATCGACCCCGCCAACGACCGACGTGTTGTCGACTTGACCCTTCGGTGTTCCGGCTGGCCAACGGACGATAAACGGCACCCGCACGCCACCTTCGTAGAGACTTCGCTTGCGGCCCCGGAAAGGTCCCGGGCTGCCTATGCCGCTGTGCGATGCGTTGCTAATAACGATATCTTCCGGCCCGTTGTCGCTGGAGAAAACGAACACGGTGTTTTCGGCCAGTCCTAGCTCGTCGAGCTTCGTCATCAGGCGGCCGATCTGCTTGTCGGCATCGGTGGCCGCGCTGTAGTAAACCTTCAACGCCCCCTTGGCACGCGGGTAGGCCTTCTGCTGTTCTTCGTTGGGCATCAACGTGGCGTGCGTGTCTAAGAGCCATGCTTGGACGTAAAACGGCTCGTCGCGATGGCGTTCGATGAAATCGATCGTGGCGTCGACGATCATCGGGGTCGACTGCGCGCGGAGTTCCTTGCCCCACAGGTTGTACTTCTCGTGGAACCCGGAGGTGGTTTTGAACTCATCGAGCCCATATTCGGCCGGCGAAGGATCTCCCTTGCTGGGGCCTAAGTGCCATTTGCCGAAGTGGCCCGTGACGTAGCCAGCCTGCTTGAGCAAGTCAGTGACGGTGGTCACATCGGGATCGAGGAAGTTGGGCATTGCCCGACGTTCGTTGAGTTCATGCCGCGAAAGATGCCCATGGATGGCGTGTCGGGCCGGGAAGTGGCCGGTCATGATGGCTGTGCGGCTGGGCGAGCAAACGCCCGAGGCGACGTAGAACTGCGTGAACAGCGTTCCCTGTCGGGCGAGGCGATCGAGGTTGGGTGTGCGGATGCGCTGGTGGCCGTAGCAGCCCAAATCGCCCCAGCCCCAGTCGTCGGCGAAGACGAAAACAAAATTGGGACGCGCAGGTTTGTTTTGCTCTGCCGCCGGCTCCTCAGCCTTTGCTGCCGGATGGAACGACATCAGACATAGTATGAAACCGATAGACAGAACGATGCTCTGAAGCCGCGTCATGGTAGCGTTTCTCCCGTTGATCGTGTGTTGCGAAGGTTTGGAGCGAGAGAATTCAGACGAACTCTGTTGCGTGCCTCATTTCTTCCGCCGGTATCCACAGATGACAAACCCCAGCGCGCCGACGGCGAGCATCAACAGCGTGGTGGGCTCGGGAACCGTGGTAATGATCAGGATCGGTTTGACTCCTGAATCAGCCGTCGTGCTTTCGGAGTGAACGAAGTTGAACTGTTCCCGCGTGGTCCCACCCGACGGTGTGGCCACCAGCGCAAGACCATAATTCGATGTGGGATTGCTGATCCAGTCCTGAACCATGGCCAGCCCGGCGGGCGATCCGAGGTCGAACGTGTGGGTCTCGTTGGCAGTGAGCGTCTGGGTAGTGATCACCGTGCTGCTGTAATCGACGCCCGCCTGCATTCCCGGCGTGCTCCAAGCCGTGCCGTTAAGTCGTTCGTTCCAGGTGGCTTCGAATTCGTCCCACGGCTGTAACAGACGATGTACGGTCAGGGTGACGCTGGTGGTATCGGGGTGCTGAAAGTCTGTCGTGAGTTTGAGGCTCGCGCCAGTTACAACTTCTGTCGAGAGGATACCGGAAGTATCCACTTGCACCAGGTTATGGCTGAGGCTGTTGTTATCTGCCCGACTCGACAAGACTTGGTCGCCGTAGTTAGAGTTTGAGCTAGACCGAAAAATGCGTGTGTCCTGCCAGGGTGTTGGATCGGCGGCCGAATCGAACGTGTAGATTTCGGCGGCTACGACAGAGGCTAAGCAGAGCACTGCAAGCGCCGCGGAGACCGCGCGGCCGGGCAACGTTGAACAGACCATGGTAAACGCCCTTAAAAAGTGGGGAAAACGCATTGTAGAAATCCTTGTTTTTCTTCTGCCATGCGGGAGCTTGAAAACATAAGCAACCTTTTCGCGACGATTTCAAAACCCGGCTTTGGATTTATGCATCCGCTGAACGAATGAACTTGGCACTGTTTTCAAACAGTTTCTAGTCTCAGCCGCCAAATCGGAAACGGTGCCGCACGACGGTCAGCCCCAGCAGCCCCAGGGCCAGCAGGGCAAACGTCGAAGGCTCTGGAACGGCAGTGATTTCCAGAAAGGGTTTGTTGTCGTCGGCGACACTCGCACCGGAGTCGGAGAATACCCAGTAGATGCTGTTGCCATCAGTGTTCGGTAGCGTGTCGGGATCGACTTGCAGGCGAAGGACGATCGTCGAGTTGCTCGATCGGGCGGCCTCCTGCTTAGCGAAGTCGGTCACGTCGAAGGTTCGGTGTAACACACCCGAGTCGGTCTCCGTGAACGCTTGATCGATCAACAAGCTGGCAGGTGCATGGAAATCCGAGGCCGCCGCTCCCGTGTTGGTCGAATCGGTAATGCCATAGAGGTCGACGTGGAAACCGGTTTTGTCGCCGGCAGTTCTTTCTTGCGTCACGGTGAATGTCACCTGCGTGGATTGCTCGATCGCCTCCCGCTGCGCCGCGTCGAGGGCGAAGTAAAAGGCGGAACGACCCTCGTCGGTCTCGCTGCCGTTGCCCGGCTCACCCACTGCCATGCCCCCGTTGGCGTTGAAGCCGGAGTTGCCCACGTTGTCGCCGTTCGTATCCAGTAGCCGGGCGCCGTTTTCAGCGACGATTGTAATTGGATCGCCCATCGCGGTAGCGTTCACGGTAAGGCATGTTACAACGGCCAGGGTGGCAATCGACAGTACGCAATGTAGAGGGCGTCCGATTCGTTTCATCGGGAAAATCTCCTATTGATCCAAGCGTGAGGTCCGTCGTGACGTGTCGTCTCGAATTAGGAAAGCGTATTTGGTCTTGTCTCTTTCAAACACCGCGTCGCCGCAAACGCGGAACGGCTAGGCCGAGCAGCCCCGTTGGGGTCGGTGTCGGAAACACCACGTTCTCGGATGTAATACGTACCGGGGTCGATACCACTGATGCTTACGGTTCCCTGCCAGTCGCGGTCGCCGTCGGCAGAGACGTTTAACGAGGCGTCGGGTGTGATGATGGAACCGTCGCAGTAGCGGACCGCGCCGAAGGCTGTCGCTACGAGGATGGCAAGATAGAACGTTCGCATGTCGGTTACCCTTTCGTTCTAGGGCTTGTTGGAATTCGCTTTTTGTTGGGTAGGTTGGGGAGTGTGGAAGACGGCGATTTTGTCGATCGCCATTGCCGTGGCGGGAACGCCCGGGTCGCCCTGGATCGAAGCGCCGATGTAACACATCCCCTCGTGGTTTCGCACGTGTCTGAGATAAGCTCCCCATTCTTTCCGCTTGACGACGAACGGTTCCTCGCGGCAACTTAGCTGGAGTGTGTAGCCTTCGGTGCCGAAGGTGAGCGTTACGGTCAGCATGCCGGTACCGTTCCAGCGTGAGTCCACCGTGCCTTGTCGCCCGGGCATGTGAAGCTTCCGTCCCGCCTTTTCCAGGGTGATTACAAACGTATTCTTCTTCACCGCATTGTCAAAAGAGTCGTTCGCCGCGCCGATGAAAAGCCGAATGCGATCGACGTCCGATGGTGCCTTGTCGGCGAAGCACGCGCCGGCAATGACCCAGACAACGGTCACGTTTTCCGGATCGAAGTTCGCGCGGCTTACAATCGCGTTGCCGGCACAGGTGTCACCCGTCTTGCCCGTGCTGAGAAGGGCGACCGGGCGTTTGACGCCTTCGGTTGCCGTCGAGTTGTTGGCGTCCGCAGGGTTCTTGTGCGCGAGAAAACCGCCGCGAATGCTGCCGGCATCGCCTTCTTCGAGGCCGCCGCCTTCGAAGGCGTCGTACAGCACGGGTATCGCGCCGTCGGGCACCGGCAACTTGGTGTTTGAGGTAGCCGATGCCAAGGCCACCGCGACTCGTTTACCGCGCATTCGCTTCAATGCGTCGAGCGTGTCGTTTTCGATGGTGTCGACGGCCAATTGGGTACCGGCGGAAGCAAAAGTGATACTTTGGTTTGCCGAAAGCGTGCAGTCCGCACCGCCTTGAGGGTTGCCCCGGATTGCGGCAAGCCTCCGCACTTCAACGTGCCCCTCGAAAACGACGGCCGACGCGTTGCGTTGCGCGTCGACCTCGACGGCGAACTCGGTGCCCAGGTCACGAAACCGCAACTCGGGAGTGTTCAACTCAAACCCGCTCGCCGACGGCGGGACACAAGCCACGAGTCGCCCTTGCCGCAGCGTGGCCGTGTTGTCCGAGTCGATGCACAACCGTGCGGGGCCTTCGATCGTTGCTTTTGCTCCACGTTCAAATCGGATTTCGACGAGGCCCTGCCGCAACTGCAACTCGTCGCCCACGCGCAGATGCGAGCCGACCAGCGACGACTTGGCGCCGGGTTGCCATTGTGCATCGAGTCCGGCTGTCAGCCGGGCGGCCACCGCTGACGGTTGCAGTGCCGCATTGTCTGCGAGGCGTTGCCGGCGGAGTGGCACTGTCCATACGGCCAGAACCGTAAGAATCATGCCAACGGCCAACGTGGCCACGAGCAACGACAAGGGCGTAAGGTTTGAAAAAACCTGGGAAACGTACTGCGCCGTCTGGAGGACGATTCCCGTGGCCGGCTTATCGTTCGAGGTTGCGTGGGCCGTTTCGCAGGAAGTCTGTTGCTTGGAACGACCGAAGAGGTGTTGTTGGGCCTGTTCGCCTGCCCGTTCGGCGGCCAGCACCAGTTCCAGGTCGGCGTCTAATTCCATGCACGCCAGGTACAGACGACATGCCTCATGATTACCGAGCAAATGCGATTCGAGTTTTTCCACGCCCGGGCTGTCGATGACCTCGTCGCACGCCGCGGTCATCAACTGCCAAACATCATGAGGAACACACGAGGCACTGCTCATGCCCGCTCCTCCTGTAACAGGGTGCGGTTGATGCATTCGAGCAGCGCCTGGCGAATTCGCGCCAGCGAGTTGTGGATGCCGCGGGCGGGTCGGCCGATTCGTTCCGCCAATTCACTCACGCTCAGCAGATTTGCGTAGCGTTGCGTGATTAGTTCCTGGTCGGCCGGGCGGAGTTTCTTGACGCACTCACGAAGCGCCTCACGTCGGGCCGTTCTCTCCTTGGAATCCTGCTGCGATTGGACCTCGGCCAACTGCAACTGCAAGACGTCGGAAAAATACACCCGACTGCGGCTCTTGCGCCGTACGAAGTTAGCGATATGGAATCGGGCGATCTGGCAGGCCCAGGCGATGAAGTTGGTGCCCGGCTCGAATGCGTCGAACTTCTCCCAAAGGGTGATGCTGATCTCCTGGAACAGGTCGTCGGCATCCTCCCGGTGGCGGAGAATCGCGCGCACGTAGGCATAGATCTGTACCTGATGCGAGGAAAACAGATCGAGGAATACGTCTTCGCGAACCTGTTCGGAATGACTTTCCACGTGCTATCCTGGGATTGGACGATATCCACCGAAAGTGGGGTTCTCGGGCGAAGCCCACCTTCAGATAGCATATGTCGCCGGGTTGGCGAGAGTCACGCAAGAAAAGGTGACGGCGGCGAATTCCTCGCCACGGGCGTCCGATCGCCCTCAACCCGCCATCCAACCGCGGTCGTTCGGCGCGGGGTGGCCGGCTACGTGGTCGTGAGCCATTTGCCGGCATGTGGCGGCGATGCCGTGTTCGTCGAGCCCCAGACCGGTCAGCAATTCGTCGCGGCAGCCATGTTCGACAAACGCGTCGGGAATGCCCAGCCGGCGGATGTGACTGGTGTCGAGTCCGGCATCGCAGGCGGCCTCCAAAACCGCACTGCCGAAACCGCCCATCAAGGCGCCCTCTTCGACTGTGATTACAAAGGGGCTTTCCTGGACGGCGGCCAGTATCGTGGCCGTGTCCAGCGGCTTGACGAATCGAGCGTTGATCACGCCGATGCCCAAGCCGTCGTGCGCCAGCCGTTCGGCCGCGTCCATGCAGCGGCAGACCAGCGTGCCGCAGGCGACCAGCGTGCCGTCGCTTCCGCTGCGCAACACTTCGGCACGGCCGAGTTCCACCTCAGCCGGCTCGCGCTGGATCGTTTCAGCGGCCGCCTTCGGGTAGCGGATTGCCGTAGGCCCGTCGAACTTCAGAGCGAAATCGAGCATGGCCGAAAGGTCGGGCGCGTCGCCGGGGGCCATGACGACCAGGTTCGGCAACGGTCGCAGGTAAGTTAGATCGAACACGCCGTGATGCGTGGGACCGTCGGGACCCACAACGCCCGAGCGATCCAGTAGCATCGTCACGGGCAAATTCTGCAGGGCCGCTTCCTGGAAAATCTGGTCGTAGCTCCGCTGCATGAATGTGCTGTAGATGTCGACGATCGGCCGCATGCCGCTCTTGGCCAGCCCGGCGGCAAAGGCCACGGCGTGCGACTCGCAGATGCCCACGTCGTAGAACCGTTCGGGAAACTCTTCGCGAATCGGTTCCAACATGTTGCCCTGACACATGGCCGCCGTGATGGCCACCACGCGCGGGTTGCTGCGCATTTGTTTTTGGATTGAATCGCGGACGACGCGCGTGTAGGGTGTCGATCGCGTTACGCGAAACGACACCTGGGAGCCGTTCTTGCGATGAAACGGCGCCGGCGTGTGGAACGACGTGGGGTCCTCGGCTGCCGGCTGGAAGCCGTGGCCTTTTTCCGTGACGACGTGCAGCAACACGGGACGATCGAGCTTTTTCACCCGAGCCAGGTACGACTGCAACTGACCGATGTTGTGGCCGTCGACCGGTCCCACGTAGCGGAAGCCGATTTCCTCGAAAAACATCCCGCCGACCAGACCGGCTTTCACCGCGTCTTTGATTTGGCTGAGGAAACGCTCCACCGGGTCGCCCAGCACGGGCACACGGTTGAGGATGCCCTGGATGTCGGCCTTCAGGCTGGTGTAGAACGAGGCGGTGCGCAACCGATCGAGCGATTCGGCCAGTCCGCCCGTGCGCGGGCAGATCGACATTTTATTGTCGTTGAGCACCACGATGAGGTTCTTTTTCAGTCCTCCGGCGTTATTCATCGCTTCGAACACGACGCCCGAGGGAAAGGCTCCGTCGCCGATCACGGCGACCGCGTGGCGAGGGTCGTTGGGGTCGACCAGTTCGTCGCCACAGCGCATTCCCAAGGCGGTGGCCACGCTGCAACCGGCGTGACCGGTCATGAAGAGGTCGTAGTCGCTTTCGGCCGGATTGGGGTAGCCCATCAACCCGCCCTTGGTCCGCATGGTCGAGAACTCGTCGTAACGGCCGGTAATCAATTTGTGGGGATATACCTGGTGTCCGGTGTCCCAAATGAGCCGGTCGTGGCGGAAGTCGAACATGGTGTGCAGGGCCAAGGTCAGTTCGACCACGCCCAAGTTCGACGCGAAATGTGCGGTTCGGGTGCTGGCCAAGCGGCACAACGCTTCGCGCATTTCGGCTGCCAGTTGCTTCAGTTCATCTTGGCTGAGGGCATCCAGGTCGCGAGGAGAACTGATCGTGGCGAGTAACTTGTCCATCATCGATTCCTTTCCACGACGTAGCGTGCGAGGGCTTCCAAGCGTTCGGCACGGCCATTGAAGGGGGCCAGCGCCGTGCACGCCTCGGCTACAAGTTGTCGGGCACGTTGGTCGCTCTGTTCGATACCGAGCAGGCCCGGAAACGTGAGTTTCCCCCGCTGGGCATCTTTGCCCGTCCGTTTGCCGACGGCCTGCGCATTGCTTCGCACATCGAGCAGGTCGTCCGTAATCTGAAACGCCAAGCCGAGACACCGGCCATAGTTTCGCAGGGCAGCAAGTTGATCATCGTCGGCGTCGGCGGCAAGGCCGCCCAGTTCGAGCGAGGCTTCGATCATGGCCCCGGTCTTGCGGCGGTGAATGGCACACAGCCCATCAAGGTCGCCGCCGGCGTGGTGCGAATCCATGTCGTCGGCCTGCCCTCCTACCATGTTACAGGGACCGGCTGCCCGGGCCAAGACGCCGCAGCACCGCGCGGCGACCGAGGGTGGTTGAATCTGAGTGGCCAATACCTCGAAGGCTTGGGTCAGCAGGCCGTCGCCTGCCAAAATGGCCAGGGCCTCGCCGAACTTCTTATGACAGGTGGGCAACCCCCGGCGGAGGTCGTCGTCGTCCATCGCCGGTAGGTCGTCGTGTACGAGGGAGTACGCATGGACCATCTCCACCGCGCAGGCGGCCGGCATGGCGGCGGCGAGAGTCCCTTGGCAGGCCTCGGCAGCATGCAGCACGAGCATCGGCCGAAGTCGTTTGCCCGGGGCCAACAGTGCATAGGCCATTGCCTGAGAGAGGCCTGCTGGACAATCTTCCGACAATTGGCACCGAACGGCCAACTCGCGGTCGATCAGCTCGCGAAGCTCGGCAGCACTCTGGGAGAATACTTCTATGGTAGTGTGGGCTTCTGTCATTTACCCCATTCTAAAACAACCCGCTATCCGTGTCCACGTGGTCCTCTCGCTCGGATGGGCCGGATGACCGGGTTCCGGAGTGGGTTGAGCGTCTTCGTCCCCGTTGCTGGGCCTTCTCGTCGAGCGACAAGCCGTCGTCCGAATCGAAGGGCTCGGCAATCGGGTTGCCCTGGGCGTCGACCCCGCTGAGCAATTCGATCCGGCGTTCTGCCCGTTGGAGGATTTCGTACGACGTACGCAACAGCCGAACGCCCTCCTCGTATTGTGCCAACGACTTTTCCAGGCCGAGATCGCCCTGTTCGAGGTTCGTGACGATCTCTTCGAGCCGGCCGAGCGCCTCTTCAAAAGATGACGATGGCGCTGAGTCTGACGCCGGTTTTTTCTTCGCCATGGTACGATTCTCCAGGGTGGAGATTGCGAAGCCGCGAGCGACCACCCAATTCCCAACTCCTACTCCCACTCGATCGTTGCCGGGGGTTTGCTGCTGATGTCGTAGACCACGCGGTTCACGCCCTGGACCTCGTTGATGATCCGAGTCGAAATGCGGGCCAGCAGCTCGTAGGGCAGGTGGCTCCAGTCGGCCGTCATGAAGTCTTCCGTGTTGATCGAGCGTACAGCGACCACGTCGGCATAAGTTCGCGCGTCGCCCATCACTCCCACACTTTGCACGGGCAGCAACACAGCGAACGCCTGCGAAGTCTGCCGGTAGAGTCCGGCATTTTTGATTTCGGTGACCACAATGGTGTCGGCCTCGCGCAGAATGTCGAGCCGCTTGCGGGACACTTCTCCCAGACAGCGAACCGCTAAGCCGGGGCCCGGGAAGGGGTGCCGCCAGACGATATCTTCGGGAAGCCCCAACGCCAAGCCCAGGTCGCGAACCTCATCCTTAAACAGGTCGCGCAGGGGTTCGATCAGTTCGAACTGCAAATCTTCCGGCAAGCCGCCCACGTTGTGGTGCAGCTTGATCGTGGCCGCCGGGCCGTCTTGGGAACCGCCGCTTTCGATCACGTCGGGGTAAAGCGTGCCCTGGGCAAGGAACTTGGCGTCTTCAATCTTGGCCGCTTCATCGGCGAAACACTCGATAAAGGCGTGGCCAATGCGGCGACGCTTGTCTTGAGGTTCCACGATACCTTTCAGCGTTTTCAAAAAACGATCCTCGGCATGTACCACATGCAGATCGGATTTGAAGTGATCGCTGAACTCCTCGATGACCGCTTCTTGTTCGCCCTTGCGCAATAGGCCGTTGTCGACGAGGATGCACGACAACTGGGGGCCGATCGCCTGCGACAACAGCGCTGCGGTGACCGACGAATCGACCCCGCCCGAGAGCCCACAGATCACCCGATTTTTGCCCACCCGTTTGCGGACCGACTCGATCGTTTCCCGGGCAAAATCACCCAGCTTCCAGGTGCCCGAGCACTTGCAGGTGGAGGTCAGGAAGTTGCGGAGAATGCGGCTGCCCTGGGGCGTGTGCGTCACCTCGGGATGAAACTGCAAGCCGAAGACCGGCAGCTTGCGGTGATGGACCGCCGCCACGGGACAGGTGCTGGTTTCGGCCAGAGGCTCGAAGTCGTCGGAGACTTGGGCCACCTGATCGCCGTGACTCATCCAGACTTCGGTCTGTGGCGGAACCCCTTCAAAAAGTCCCACGCTGTTGCGGCCGGCGGGAAGGATCTGGCAGTGGGCACGGCCGTATTCCCTCGATGGTGTGTTTTCCACGCGGCCGCCGAGGGCCTCGCAGGCCAACTGCATTCCGTAGCAGATTCCGAGCACGGGCAACCCCAGCTCGAAAATCTTTGGATCGCATTTCGGGGCGCCCGGTTCGTAAACGCTCGATGGTCCTCCCGAGAGAATCAGGCCCATGGGGCCGATCTCGCGAATTCGCTCGGCGGTGATGTCGTGGCGAACAATCTCGCAGTAGACCTGCTGCTGACGCACACGTCGAGCGATCAATTGGGCGTACTGCGACCCAAAATCCAGTACTAAGACCTTTTCGTCGGCAATCTTGCTCATAAGCGGCTTCCTAGCGAAACCTCGCATTATAGGTTGGTCTCGGAATTTCCACCAGGGGCCGCTGAGGTGGCTAATCAAGGGTGCGTGGCGCGGGCAGAGCTGTTGCGTTTTTTCACACGCGGTTGATTTTGGGCAACACCTGGTCGGCCGGCTTCGGGGTCCGCCCAAAAGAGAAATGGTGGCAATGCAAAATAAGTTGGTTGGTGTAACTTGTGTTCTGGTAGTGATTTAGCGTTGCGGCCGTTGATTGCTTCCCGATGCCCGACTATCATGGGGCTATCGTCCCGCGGCACGGACGGAATCGAACTTGCATGGAGGATTTCCCGGCGGTATGCCGCTGCCACCTGCGGTGGTCCTCCCCGAAGACGCGCGCTTGGCGGCGTGTGTCGATGTCAACCGAAGGACTACAACGCGTGCTTATCCTGCTAACCAACGACGACGGAATATACGCTCCCGGCTTGGCCGCTATCGAACGACAGTTACGCCGGCTGGGGGAAGTCTACGTGGTGGCTCCGGCCACCGAACAGAGTGGCGTGGGCCACACCATTACATACCTGACGCCCCTGATCGTCAAAGAGGTGTATCACAACGACCATCGCTGGGGGTGGGCCGTTGAAGGCAGCCCGGCCGACTGCGTGAAGATCGGCATTACCGAACTCTGCCCTCGCCGGCCCGACTTGATCGTCAGCGGGATCAACGGCGGACTTAACGCGGGCATTAACGTGCTTTACTCGGGCACGGTGGCCGCGGCCATCGAAGGTGCTTTTTTCGGCATCACTAGCGTGGCCGTGTCGTTGGCGTTCGACGAACACGCCAAATTCGACACGGCAGCCCGGCTTGCCCGGGGTGTGATTGAGCAACTCCTCGAACAGAAGTCGCCGAATCCGCAGTTATACAACATGAACTTACCCACGGCGGCCATGCAAGGTGTGCCGCCGGTGAGTGTGGTGCCGATGGATGTGAATCGCTACGGCGACAGTTATCAGAAACGCACCGATCCTTGGGGACGCGAATACTACTGGCTCTGCGGCGGGCCGCCGGAAGCTCAGGCCGAACACGAAACCGACCTGTCGGCCTTGGCCAAGGGACACATCACCGTCAGCCCGTTGGGTTATAACCTTACCCAACAGCCGGTCCTTGAACAGATGGAGTCCTGGAAGTTTCAGCTCGACGAGGTAGTGGGCGAAGTGGACACAGATGACGAAAAGCCCCGTGCCCCGGTGTTTCGCGCGGCACGAAAAATGCAGAAGGTCATTGTGCCCGACAGCGAGGAAGGTTGAGTAGGAGAATACGCAGTGTGCCAGTGGCACACAGGCGATTTGATAAACGGATGACATCCGTTTGTTTTGGCAGCATAAAGGGAATACGTATGCGTCGCGAATCGCGGGTATTGGTGACGATCGTGGTCTTGCTGGCAGGATGTGGCGGACGACCAGCGGCCGAACGCGGTGCGTCGCAGGGGCAACCGGCCGTCAAAAGGGCACCGTCTCCCCCGCCACCACCCCCGCCGCCTGCAGGCGAGTCGAAAACCGTCCAGCCAAAGCCGGTCGAGCGGAAGGCGGCCACCGTGGGCGTGGGGCGCAAGGGGCACGGCTACGGCACCGGGCCGATTGCCACGCCCGTGGCGTCCTACTTTCGCACCAAAGAGCGGCTGGCCTTCATGCAGGTTGCCCAACCAATGAACATGTACCACGCCCTCAACGGGCACTTCCCGAAAACGCACGAGGAGTTCATGGAGGAGGTTATCCGCAAGAACCACCTCAAGCTGCCGGAATTGCCGGCCGGCAAACGCTACGTCTACGACGCCGAAAAGGCGGCCAAGATGAGTCAGTACGATCCAAACGATCCGCCGCTGATGGTGGAGTGGGATGCGGAGAGTGAGTAGTTTTTAGTAGTTAGTAGTTGGTGGATAGTAGTTCAGTCTCTCGTTCCCCCGCTTCGCGTGGGAACGCACGTCTTCGACGCTTTGCGTCGTGTGCCTATTCGTCGTCAAACGCCGTGCAAACGGAAGACGCGAGTTGGTACTCCTCCTCAGTTCAAGCAGGCCTACCATGATCCAACACCTTGGATTGCTGCTTATCGCCGCCACCACGGCAGCGACCGATTGCGACTGTTCGCCGGCAAAGGCGAGTTGGGTATTTCGCCCTTCGACGTACAGCCATGCCCCGTACACCGGACAACGGGTGGCCCAGTATGCGCCAAAGGCAGAGTCCTATGCGCCGTCGGATCCTCGATATTTGCAGAGCGGATATCGACACATTCGTTCGGCCATCCGCGGCCCCGACGGCAGCGCCGACCGCGTTCACGTGGTTGAGACGTGGGGCGAGGGCGAATACATTCGACCGTATGGTGAATGGGAACGTCCGTTCCGCGCTGGGGCGACACCCTATGGGCCTTGGGGAAATCCTCAGGGGCCGTGGACCCTGCCCTTCGACTCGTGGGTGAATCCCTACGGGCAGTGGAATCGCTTTCCGTATGGGTATCGCTATCCGTATCCCTCCCCCTATCCCTATGCACCCTCACCCTACTTGGGTCCTGCTGGCGCTGCCGGACCGATGAGTTCAGGGCCAATGGGGCAGGCACCGATGGGGCAGGCACCAATGGGGCAGATACCACGGGGACACGGTGGTGTTGAGCCGTCGACTCCGGCAGGCATGCCATACGCCCAGGCTCCGCAGAGCGGGCCCGGCGGTCATCCGCACGGCACGCCGCCGCAAAATGCCCAAGGCGGACATCCTACGCCTGCGACTCCCTCTCCTGTCCAGGCACCGGTGGCCTACTGACCCGATTGGGTGGTGCCAGTCGGCGATTTTTTCGACAGGCAACCGTTCACGGCCGCTGTTTTGTCGACAGGATAACAGGATTGGCGGGATAATAAACGAAGGAACGAGTCGCGGTGAATGGTCACTACTGCTTGGGTGCCATGGCCACGCTTGCATGGCCACGTCGCGAATCTCCGGGTGAAACCGCCCACTTCCAGCAGGGCATGCCCACGCGAGCGTGGGCATGGCGCCCGTTTACATTTGTCCGAAATGTGTACTAAAACCCGGCCGGTGCGCCCTGCAATTCGTGGCCGCTGACCAGCCAGCGGTCGCCATGGTCGCGCAGGGTAACGGTGAATCCGATCGGCTTTGTGTAGCGCCCCAGCAGGCCGGTTCGGTCTTGGGCGGTGACCATGGCCGTGAACTGAGCCTTGGCCGTGGCCGGGCTGCTGTGGCGAATGATCGTGATATTCAGATCGGTGATTCGCACTTCGTCGAACTCGTAGAGGTTCAACGCCAAGGCAGCCTTCGCCCGGGTTTCTAACGCCAACGGCTCGCAATAGCTCAGCAGCGTGTCAAGGTCCTCGTTTTCGATAGCCTCCGTGCAGGCGTCGAAGGTGGCCTCGACCCGCTCGCGGTCGGTGACGATCAGCCACTCCAGCCCGACACCCGCCAGCACCAGAGCAATCACGCCGAAGATGGCCCAGAGCAGAATTCCGCGGCCGGTGCGAATCAGCATTGCTCCGAGGATTGCCACCAGCAGGATACCGATCACGATTGTCGGCATGGGGTTTTCCAGCAGCGTTGTGAACATCGAGGGGGCTCCTGAAAAGCGGAAAACTGAAAAGTCTGGCTGCCGTCAGTGTGCGGGGCTTGGCCTCACCTGATTACACGATAACAAAAAACGGGCGTCGCGGCCATCGGGAGATGACCGCGACGCCCGAGTATGGATGATTTGCTCGTTCAACTCGTTCCCAAGCTCCGGCTTGGGAACGCATTTCCTCGAAGCTCCGCTTCGAATTTCGCCACGGTTGACGGCGAGTCCGGGTTGAGTTGGCACTCACACTACTGACAAGTCGCAGTGGAAGTGGCTCTCGTCAGAACTGGGGTCAAAAACCCTCACCCCCGGCCCCTCTCCCTCAAGGGAGAGGGGAGGACGTTGTTTTCTCAACCCTTCATCGGGAAGATTTTGCCGCCGTAGAGGGCCGAATCGCCCAGCATCTCTTCGATCCGCAGCAACTGGTTGTACTTGGCCATGCGGTCGGTGCGCGAGGCCGAGCCGGTCTTGATTTGGCCGGTACCCAGGGCGACGGCCAAGTCGGCGATGGTCGAGTCTTCGGTCTCGCCGCTGCGGTGGCTGGTCACGCTGGTGTAGCCGTTGAGACGGGCCAGTTCGATGGCCTCGATCGTCTCGGTCAGCGTGCCGATCTGGTTGACCTTGATGAGAATGCTGTTGGCGATGCCGTCGTCGATGCCGCGCTGCAGACGCTTGGTGTTGGTCACGAACAGGTCGTCGCCGACGAGCTGGATCTTGGCGCCCAACTTTTCGGTCATCAGCTTCCAGCCGTCCCAGTCGTCTTCGGAGCAACCGTCTTCAATCGAGCAGATTGGGTAGTTCGAGACCCAATCTTCGAGCAGCCCGACCATGCCGGCGGCATCAACCGCTTTGCCGTCGATCGTGTAGACCTTTTTGTCGGCGTTGTAGAATTCGGTGGCGGCGGCGTCCATGGCGATGAACACCTGCTCGCCCATCTTGTAGCCAGCCTTTTCGCCTGCTTCCATCAGCAGGTCGAGGGCTTCCTTATTGCTCTTCAGATCGGGGGCGAAACCGCCTTCGTCGCCGACGTTGGTCGAGAGCTTCTTCGACTGCAGCACCTTCTTCAGGTTGTGGAAGATTTCGCAGCCGCAGCGGATGGCGTCGGTGAAGCAGTCCAGGCCCAAGGGCATGATCATGAACTCTTGGATGTCGACCGCGTTGTCGGCATGCTCGCCGCCGTTGACGACGTTCATCATCGGGGCCGGGATCAGTCGGGCGCCCGCACCGCCGAGGTAACGGAACAGCGGCAAGCCGCAGTGATCGGCGGCCGCGTGGGCCACAGCGAGCGAAACGCCCAGGATGGCGTTGGCGCCTAAGTTTTTCTTATTTTCCGAACCGTCGATCTCCAGCATCCGGTAGTCGATGCCGACCTGATCTAGGGCGTTCATTCCGCAGAGCTCGTCGGCCAATTTGTCGTTGACGTTTTCAACGGCCTGCAGGACCCCCTTGCCGAGGTATTTGTCTTTGTCGCCGTCGCGAAGTTCCCAAGCCTCGTGCACTCCGGTGCTGGCACCGCTGGGCACTGCGGCACGACCAAACGAGCCGTCGGCGGTTTCCACATCGACTTCCACGGTCGGGTTGCCGCGGCTGTCGAGGATCTGTCGGGCGCGAATGTCTACAATCGTCGAACTCATGGGTCAGTCTTTCCTTAAAAATGCAGGGAGATTGGATATTCCGTAGGACAAACTCGCGCGAGTTTGCCGTTCCTGACAATGTGTCTTTTCCGGCAATGCCTCAAGTGCTTCGCCAAATCTAGGGTGGCGGGGGCCACGAGCTGAAAAGAATGCCCGTGTTCGGCACTGGCTGACAAGCAGCCAGTGGCACCCAATCCGTCAATCCAAAACCGGCAGGGTATTGGCCGAGTTTTTACAATGCCGCCAAAATGACGTATTGTGCCCCATCCGCAGCTGGTTGCCTAGCGGGGGGACGGCAAACAAGGACAGCACCAGTGCCGAGCACACGGCCCATGCGTGGAAACTGCGGGCATACGGTTCTCAACCGCTAACTCTGGGCTTACAATATGGGGCTTTCCGCAGGATTACTTGGTCGTTGAGTAAACTATCGATGAGCACTACCGATGCCTCTGCCGATCGGGCCAATATCGATCGGGCCACTGTCGAGCCGTTGCCCGAGAATTTCGCTGGCGTACAGCCCGGCGGGGGCCGCTGTTATCGTATCGAATTGGCCTGGGGACGTTGGCGTCGCTGGTGGCTGAAGCGTTTTCGGCCGGGGTATGTCGCCCGAATGGCCGAACGCCGCCATGGCGATCCCGACGGGGCTCCCCACGAAATCCTCGATCCGCGAGACCTGAAGTTCTGCCGCAACTTGTGTGCGTGCGACTGGGACGCGGCCGACGACCCGTTTCGCTGGCGCGACCGGCTCCCTTTTGCGCGTTGGGGACTGGCCGAACTGCTGTTGATGGGCGGCCCGTTGCTGGCCGTCACGCTCGTGCTGGGGTATTTCTCTTGGTACTTGGCACTACCTTCGGCTGTTGCCCTGGGTTTGGTTGTGTATTTCTTTCGCGATCCGCCGCGACGGGTTCCCACGCAGCCCGGGCTGATGGTCTCTCCGGCCGACGGAAAGATTGCCGAGATTACCCGACTGGACCACGACGAGTTCATCGGTGGTCCGGCAGTGCGGATTGGGATTTTTCTGTCGATTTTCAATGTTCATATCAATCGCGCGGCGTCGGAGTCGCGAATCATTGCGCTTCGCTACAATCCGGGCGCATTTCTCAATGCACTGAAGCCGGAAAGTGCGATTAAGAACGAGAATACGTGGATTGGTTTCGAGGAAGAAGCCGCGCCGCACCGGCGCGTGATCGTACGGCAAATCTCGGGAGCCATCGCCCGACGAATTGTCTGCAACCTTCGGCCTGGCGAAGTGGTTGCCCGAGGACATAAATTTGGAATGATCAAGTTGGGTTCGCGGACCGAACTGGTTGTGCCGGACACGAAAGACCTACAGATTGAAGTGACCGTGGGCCAACGAGTGAAGGCCGGCCGCACGGTGATGGTGCGGTATTCCGAAAACTGAAAGCGGAAAGCCAAGAGCGAAAAACTGACAGCAGAAAGTGGGAGGGCCGTGCGAAGCCGCAAGCGGCTTTTCTCGCTGATAACTGAAAACTGACCACTATCCACTCCCCTAAATCATAAATCCCAAATCCCCAGTCATAAATCCCCTGCCTCCCTAGCCCCCTGCCCCTGCCATGCGCCCCATCCGAACAATAGCGATGTTTCCCACGATGTTCACGTTGGGGAACCTGGTCTGTGGGTTCTTTGCGATCGTGGTGGCCTCCCGGGTAGCGGCTCCTGAAGGGCTCGTGGGCGACCCGACCGATCCGACTGACCTGATGATCAGCGCCTGGTTGATTTTCTTAGCGATGATTTTCGACGCGCTCGACGGCTACGTCGCCCGACTGTCGAACACCACGAGCGACTTTGGGGCCCAGTTGGACAGCCTTTGCGATCTGGTCACGTTTGGCGTGGCTCCGGCGTTTCTGCTGGTGAAGATGTGCCCTCGGTTTGCGTATATGCACAAGGAAGCGGTTTGGGTAATTGCGGCGTCGTTTGCCGCGTGTGCTGCTTTGCGGCTTGCCCGATTTAATGTGGAAACGAGCGACGAAGACGAACACCTGGGCTTCAGCGGCCTGCCCACGCCGGCCGCGGCGGCCGTGATTGCCGGGTTTGCGATCATGTTTTTCACGCTCCGCAAGGAAGACAACCCGCTGATCTTCGCCAACGAGCTTGATGTAGTTTTGCAGACGATTTTGCCGTTTTTCGCCGTCATGGTGGCCCTGCTAATGGTCTCCCGGATCCCCTACCCTCATGTGGTCAACCAGGTTTTTCGAGGACAGCGGACCTTTGGCCACGTGGTGGCAGTTGTCTTTGCCCTGGTAGCGGTGATGGTGATTCGAGGGTATTCTGTACCGATTATCTGCGGTGCCTTCGCTCTGTCGGGTCCCGTCCGTTTGGTGTGGGAAAAGGTGGTCCAACGGCGGGAGCAGAAGGATCCGTTGTTTTGACGGGTAAGAGAATAATAGTGCATAGTGCGCTGTCACACCTGAACATCGGGGTGCCATGCCCACGCAAGCGTGGGCATGGCACCCGTTCGCAGCCTGAGTAACATCAATCAGAACAACCACGAGGAAAGCAGCATGTTTTCTGGGATTGTGGAAGCGTTGGGGGAGGTTCAAGAGCTTCGCAGCGAGCCGCCTGGGTGCACGCTGGTGATTCGCGAGCCGAAGATAGCCGCCCAGACAAATGTGGCCGACAGCATCTCGGTCAACGGCTGCTGCCTGACGGTGGTCGAGACCGACAGCGAAACGATGGCCTTTCAGGCAGGGCCCGAAACGCTGCAACGCACCAACCTGGGCGACCTTGAGGTCGGCGGAAAAGTGAACCTGGAGCGGGCATTGGCCGTGGGCGACCGGCTCGGGGGGCACTTTGTCAGCGGGCACATCGACGGCGTCGGCGAACTACTGCAACGAAACGACCACGGCGAATGGTCGGACTTCTGGTTCGAGATCACCCCCGACATCGCCCGCCAGATGGCCTCGAAGGGCTCGATCGCCATCGACGGCGTGAGCCTGACGATTGTCGCCAGCGAGCCCGACCGGTTCAGCGTGGCGCTAATACCCTATACGCTGGCCGTCACCACGTTGGGCCGCTTGCAGGTGGGCGACAAGGTCAACCTGGAGACCGACATCCTTGCCAAGTATGTCCAACGGTTGGCGGAAGCGGAGGGCTGGCAGTAGTGTCCACGCCTGAGCCGTCTGCGAATCAAACGCTGTCGTTCTTGATGCGGCGCTTCAAGGAGGCAGGTATCCGTCCCCATACGAAATTTGGGCAAAACTTCCTTATCGACCTGAACCTGCTGCGCGTTTTGGCGGATGCCGCGGAGTTGAGCCCCGACGACGTGGTGCTGGAGGTGGGGACCGGCACGGGCTCGCTCACCGCGTTGATGGCCGCTCGGGCGGCCGCCGTGGTGACTGTGGAAATCGATCCGCAGATGTACCAACTGGCGAGCGAAGAACTCATCGCCTTCGACAACGTTGTGCAACTGCATGCCGACGCCCTGAAGAACAAAAACTGCTTCAACCCCGACGTGCTTGCCGTAGTCGACACGGCCCTGGCCGCCGAGCCGTCGCGCCGCTGGAAGCTGGTGGCCAACCTGCCTTACAACGTGGCCACACCCATATTGACCAACCTGCTGGCGTTGGACCGGTCGCCGACGACGATGGTCGTGACCATCCAAAACGAGTTGGCCGATCGGATCGTGGCCAGCCCCAGGACGAAGGACTACGGGGCGCTGAGCATCTGGGTGCAGAGCCAGTGCGACGTGGAGATCGTGCGGCGGATGCCGCCCGAGGTGTTTTGGCCCCGGCCCAAAGTAACCTCCGCCATTCTGCGAATCACACTCAACGAAGCCAAACGGGCGCGAATTGCCGATCGGGCTTACTTCCACCAGTTTGTTCGCTCCATGTTTTTCCATCGCCGCAAGTTCTTGCGCAGCGAACTGCTTAGCGCTTACAAGAAACGCTTCGAGAAACCCCAGGTCGATGCCATCCTCGAAGCGATGCAGTTCAACGGCACCGTACGAGCAGAGGAACTCAGCGTGGAAGACATGATGAAACTCTGCCAGTTGTGTCAAACCGAAGCTGGTGATTGACGCGCGGTGTACCGCGAGACTATGCTAGGAGGTGGCAAACGTAAGGCTACGGCCTCAACAACGCCGTCAAGGCATGGTTGCTTCAGCGACCATGAGCCTACTGGACACGCTTCCGACTCGTCGGGGCGGGCCTTTGCAGAATCCTTCTCCTCTATGAGCAGCCAAGCGATGAAATTCATCGAGATGCCGGGCAAGACGTTGATGCAGATCGTCAGCGACGACGAATTCAGCCCCGATGAATTGGCCCGCGCTGGGGTGAAGCAAGACAGCGTGGTGCGCATCAATCGCCAGGGCGACATCGAAATTCGCCGAACCAACAACTGGGACGTTATCGGCGGCCTGCTGGGCAACTACGAAGAACGCATCAAAAAAGAAACCGGCCTCGACTGGGCCTGAGTTTCCTGATGCACGTCGGGTACCTCTGGCTGACGAGCAGCCAGTGACACCCGAGCGGCTATCGCCTTCGTCTGAACACGACCACGGCCAGCAAGCCCATCAAGATCAGCGCGACGGTCGACGGCTCGGGCACCGCGGTCACGTCGACCAACGTTTCGCCGATCCGCAACGCGTCGAACTGCCCGGCCCCGTTGCCCATCGAAATGCCGATCCGGTCGAAGGTGGCGCCGAGAATATCGGTTCCGCTGAGCGAATACAGGGCCGTGCCGAGGGCCGCCTCGCTCGACAGATCGTCGCTTTCGGTCTTCATCCAATACGTAATCGAATCGGCACCCGAGGTTACGTCGAGCTTTGCCAGCAGCAGGTAGGTGGTGGTGGGACTGACATAGTAGTCGGCGGTATTCGAATAGACGTTATTGTACTTAACAACCGCACCGGAATTGGTGCCGTTGCTGTTAGAACTGAACGTCCCTACTGCGTTGGCGCCACTCCAGTGTGCCGTTGACGGCTCGAACCAAATGAGCATGTCGTTGGACGTGGAATCGGCGGCGAATTCGACCAAGGCGCTCATCCAGATTGTGCCCGACAAGCCAGACGAAAAGCTCCGATAGGTCGTGCAGTAGTTCAACTGACTTCCGGTGCCCTGTTGGATCGTGCCACCGACGTTGTACGAGTTGTTGTAATTTGCATTGGAAAACGTCAATGCGGTGTTGGGAACATATTCCAACAACTCATCCGCGCTCCCGTCGAAGCTAGTACTCCTGCCGGCCACGTTGGTCGATGTGTCTACCCACGCGCCGCTGAAACCGTTGGTTGCCGTTCCCTGGTCGCCGAGTGTTGTGCCGGTGGAAGTGCCGTAGTCGAAATAGTCGGCAGCCAGCAGATCGGCCAGGCAGTCCTGGGCGAACAACAGCGATGACATGGCCAGCACGGCAGAGAAACCGATGACGCGGTACATGAGATCACCTTCGACGAGAAAAGGAACCGATCCCGGGTGACTTCCGATTGCGACAAACAATCGCGTCGGCGAACATGTCGCGATGCCATCTTCAGCGCAGAAACACGAGCGGCCGTTCGTCTAGCTCAACTGTTAGCCTAGCAGAACGTACGAGTATTACAATGAAAATGTCACCCGTGGCTTTGCCGTTTTGGACGCAACCGTATTGCATTTTTGGACATTCAGGTGGGGGGTGTACATTATCCATGCCGGCGAGAGGTGCCGTAGAGAAGAAGGTATCTCGCCAAGGCGCCAAGACGGGAATCCGTTTGGAGAGTCATGCCGGGAAAGTTGAGGGGCCGAATGGCCCCGTCCTCCGCGGCGATGATGTCGACCGATTCCAGTTGGGCTCCTCGGCCTTTGGGTTTAAAGTGGCAGATGATTTGGCCGATGGCGGATCGTAGGGTGCCGGCTTTTTGGCGGTGGTGGCCTTCGCGGTTGAGGGTGTCGAGCGTTCGGGCAAGGGCCTCCTTGCGGGCGAGCAGTTCGGCCTTGAGGTTCTCCCAGGGGACGCGCAGGTCGGCCAGTTCTTGTCGGAGGGCATCGATTTCCTGCTGGATCGCTTCGCCGCGGCGGTTCGCCCGATGTTTCAATTGGGGCGAAAGCCCGGCGAATCCGTCAAGCAGGGCCTCCAGTTCGGCTTCCTTGTGCTCGATCCGCCGTTCGAGTTCCGGCTTGACCTTTTCGTAGACGAGACCGTAAGTTGTCTCGATCCGCCGCGTTGGGGACTCTGGGCACGCCTCGTTCGGAAGATGTTGGTCCGGAAGGTGTTCCTCGACGAACGCGAGCATGTCGAGCCAGACACCTCCCAGCCGGTTGTCGGTTTGGGCCAACGCGGTGATCAACGGCTTGGCGTCGTGGAGGCTGTCGGCTTCGGTTGCCTGCAGCAGGGAACTCACTTGAGGAGCCGTTTCGGTGAGGTAGTCGAGAACGAGGTTCTCCAGCACGTCGTGCGGGATGTGATGTTGCTTGCAGCCGGTTGGATTTTTGGCGCCCCATCGCATGTAGGTGGCACACGAGTAGCCGGGCGGCTGGCAATTTCGCTCGGACCCGGCGTACGCCCGCATCGGCCTGCCGCACTTGCCGCAGACGACCAGGCCGCGCAGCCACAACTCCGCGGTGCGCGATGCCCGTCGGGGAGCCCGATCGCGGGCCTTGCTCTTGGCCAATTTGGCTTGCACCCGCTCCCAGGTTTCCTGGTCGACCAACGGTGGAAACTCCGGTTGTTCCAAGGAGACTAGGTCGGATTCGTCGCGTTTCCGCCCGGTTTTTCGGCCGTTTACGCCTTGGACCTGCCCGGCGGTGAACTCCATGAAGCGGCTGTTCCCGGCCTTGTTCCAGGTGGGCAGGCCGAGGTAGACGGGGTTTTCCAACAGGTAGCGGACCACGCCCCGGTGCCATTGCGGCCCATACACGGGCGAGACGCCGAGTTCGTTCAGACGAGCAGCGATCTGGCCGGGGCTGATCGACTCGTCGGCAAACCAGCGGAAGACCTTCGCGACGGTCTCCAGCCTTTCCTGGACGAGGGAGGGCCGCAGGCAGAGCACGTCGTGGAGTTCCTTGGCCGGTCGGTTGCGGGGACCGTCGAATCGTTCTTGCCGGCCGTCGCGGTAGATCTTGATGCGCCGATCGTGACCCTCGTAAACCACCCACCACTTCTCGCAGTCGGGCCCGAGACACACCACGTCCAGGCCGTAGGGCGGCTTGCCGCCTTGGAAGGTGGCCCCGGCGCGGATCTTGGTGACCTTGCCGCTGATGACGCGACCGGCCTTCTCTCGCTGCTCGCGAGATGAGGTTAATGCCCCGACCGTCGACATGATGACGGTGGCGTCGTCATCGGCGTTGAGTTGCTTGCCCGTGGCGTCCAGCAGCCGGCAGCCGTGTTCCTTCAGCAGCGAGAAGAACTTGCCGAGTTCCCAGGCGTCTTTCACCCCGAACCGATCCAACGCGGCAACGATGATCGTGTCGACCTGCCGAGCCCTGACGGCCCGAAGCAGGTTCTGGAAGGCGGGACGCTTCTCGGCCTTGTCGCGCGACTCGTGGTCCTCGAACCACTGGGCGACCGGAATCCCCAGGGCGGTGATTGCCTCCCGTTGGCGCTGGGCGTCTTGGGCGTCGGTGGAACAGCGAAGATAGGCGACGGTCGACATGATGCGGGCTCCCGGGGTGTTGCTTCTTTCAAGTCTACCATCCGGCTCAATACGGTTCGACGCGTCCGACCTGCATTTTCTTCGCCAAAACCCATTTGCCGATCGGTACTACCGTTCAAGGCGAGCCAGCGGTAGATGGTAAATTGACCCCTGTGGGGTTTATGCATTGTTGTCGGCGAGGATGGTGAAGTTTTTCATGAAGATTATAGCGAGCGGGAGCGGATTTCTTGCCGTGGTGTGGTAGCACCAATTGGCTGGCGGCGACATCGGTCCTGCCGGCTGCGAAGACGATGGTGCAATTGGCCTGTTTTCCCAGGGTGCCGCCAAGCGCCGCAGACTGCCGCCTGGAGGCCTCCCGGCCAATCCGTCGAAATTCACCATTAAACCTTTTGTGGCCGTCAGGGGGCAATCTGTGGGGTCTACTGCCGCGTCAATGGTGGTGTTGGTTCCGATAACCGTCTCGATAGAGCAGCGGGGTGGGGTGATTGTAGAGAGTTGGTCACCGGTAGCGAATTTAACCTTCTCGGGGGGCATTGAGGCAGTGCTCATCCGTTCAGGTACCGCTGGACCGTCCGCCGAGTCACGTTTAGGGCCTGGGCAATCTCGGAATCCTTAAGTCCTGGGCCGCCGCACCTCGCCGCATCCGTATTTGCGCAGACACTGGGCCGTGGTGATGTCGTAGCGGCGACACAACGCCTTGACAGCGATCCAGAATGCGTGATAGTCCAACTGGTTCGCCATGCGGTTGAAGTCATGAGCGATCCGGTAATAGTTGGCCCATCCAACAACGACTGCTGATCCTTGAACCAGACGAGCCGCCCCGCTTTCCTGGGTCGGTTGCCAACGCATGGCTTCGTTGAGCCTGCGTATGACGTTGGTCAATGCTTTTCGGGGAACTCTGATTTTGGGCACAGGTTTTCCACGGTGGCCATTCCTGAGCCGCAAGTGAAAGCCGAGAAATTCGAATCCGTCACGGACGTGGGTGATGCGAGTCTTTTCCATCGACAGTTCCACTCCGCAGTGCCGAGCGAGGAACTCTCGAATCCTATCGCGTAGCCCCTCCGCGCAACGCTTGGAGGCCCGGGTGATAAACACGCACCAGTCGTCCGCGTATCGGGCGAATCGCACATTGGGAATCCCCTTTTTCCAGGCGTAGCCTTGGACAAGGCCATAGTGGCCCTGTTCATGCAGGAACCAGTCCAGCTTGTTGAGGACCACGTTTGCCAACAGCGGCGAGGCTACACCACCTTGTGGAACTCCCTTCTCGGTTGGATGGACGACGCCCTCGACAAAGACGCCGGCCTTGAGCAGGCGACGAATGAGTTCAAGGAACCGATTGTCCATCACTTTCTCTCTCAAGCAGCCAAGAATGGCTTTGTGCGAGATCTCGTCGAAGCACGCTTTGACGTCGCCTTCGATGGTCCAGGTGAAGCCTTTCTGCATCATCTGCTGACATCGGGACACCGCGTGGTGCGCGCTCCGGTTGGGCCGAAACCCGTAAGAATTGTCGTGACATTCCACCTCGTAGATTGGCTCCAGAGCCATGCGCACGGCTTCCTGAACAATCTTATCGCAGATACACGGGATGCCCAAGCCGCGTTGTTGACCTTGGTCTTGGGAATCATCACACGTCGTAACGCTTGAGGTTGGTAGATTCCACGCTTCAATTCCAGACGTAGCCGTTCGAGTTCTGCTCGGCGATTCTGTTGGAATTCCGATGCCGTAACTCGATCGACGCCTGCTGCTTTGCCACGAGAACGTTTCAGCACTCGGTCGCACGCTGCCGCAATCCATTGCGGCTGATGCATGAGATCCATCAGGTTGCGCACCCGCCCGTCGTATCGATTCACGGGGAAGAGTGGCATGCCCGACTCTCGATGCTCCCGGTGTTGCCGAGACTGTTCCCACAATCTTCTTTGGACCACTTCCACGTTCATCGAGAACCCTCTCGATTGGCGAACCTTTCCGCCGTCCCCAACGACACCTCCTGTCGCCCTTCGCCATGTGGCTGGCTTTCCCAGCCTCGGACTACTACGGCGACTCCGCCACCCATTCGCCTCATCGGTGAAACCTGTCCCCGTAATCTCTGGGATGGCTGCGTGATCACCCTACTCGAATGAGCTTCCCTGGTTCCCTTGTTGGCACTCCAACATCCACATTTATTGGTTCCTGGTTTGATTGTAAAACACTTCATTGCGTTCCGGCCCGGAAAACCGGGCTCCCGCTGGTCGCCCTCGTTCCACAAGCAATGCAGGACGCAATAGGCTTCGACGCACTTACTCCCAACAGCGATCCGCTGCTCCTTCGGAACATCGTTCGATAACTGGTTGCTCGAACGACGGCCGCGATCGTAACCGATCGCTTGGACTGTCCGCCACTGGCGACGGCGTTCGGTCGTTCCGAATCATCCCCTATTCCGGGCTTCCAACCCCGGACGACCTCAGTGTTAACAGGAATGAGGGCGCAATTTCCCGAAGGAGTTCGTCGATTTCTGTCAGTAACCATGTGTGGATTCTATCTAGCAGGGCTACCACGGCTATGAGGTTTCGCCTGTGCCTCACATTGTCGGGAGAGCTATTTCGCCAACGTACTCACGCATCACGCCAGCTTACTCCCTAGATACAGGTGGCCGACCAGACGGCCACGGTTCTTGCGAACATTGCCAACAAGGCATCCCGAGCCCGACTTCCTCTTGAAGTCCAACTCGGTACATCAGGCGCACGCCAGTTTTTCCTGCCCAGCGCGATGATTCGCAGCATCCGCTCGACCGCGTTGTTGTCGAGCGGGATATGGCCGTCCTCGGTATAGCGGCACAGCGTGTCCCAGTTCGACAAGGCATAACGAATCGCTTGACCGATCGCGCTTTTCGGCAATGCCGAAGTTACCTGTTCGTCGAGCCAGATTTTGAACGAGTCGAGCAGCGGCTTGGACTTTTCGCGTCGTAGTGAGAGTCGGCATTCGGCAAGACGCTCCTCGGACGCCTTCTCTCCGGCTTGCTCCTTGGCTTCGCGCTCCACGTCGTAGAGCAGGCGGATTCTCGCGAACGCCTCCATACCTCGCGATAGGTCCGTCTCCTTCGCCTCGAAAAACTTGCGACGGGCGTGTGCCCAGCAGCCGACCTCGATGATATCGCCCTTTTTGAAGAGGATATCGTAACCCGGAAACGTGTCGGCCTGAAGGTAACCGCGAAGCGCCTTTTCGGAATCGTCTGATTCGTCACGACGCAACAGTTGATCGAGACGATGTTCGAGGTGCTGATTCTGACGAGCGAGTTGCTCAAGCGTCTCTTGCTGCTGGGCGATGATTTTGTGGCACAGCGTCACGTCGTTCGTAAGTGAAGTTGCGTCCATGCTCATGACGTCCCTTATACCGCTTGGGACATCGGCGTCAAGAGCAAGGCTTAGAGCGCATCCAGTTTATCTGCAGCGTCCGTCGCGCTTCAGAAACTATGAAAACATGCCGCCAGAGACGCTACAGTTAAGTCCGACACGGACTAGGAAAAGAACGTTTTGTCACGCTGGCTGGCGATAACGCTTTCGGCGACGCGCGATCTTCAGGTCGAGGCCTTGCAGCAACAGTGTCAAGTCGGCGCCTGAAAGTGTGGCGCCCGTCACGTCGTCCTCCACCAGGGGCAGGCGAAACGTTCCTTCCTCCAATCGCTTGAGCTTGACATCACAATACCCTCGTTTTTACCCCGTTATAGGAATTCCGGGCGGCAAAACGAGGTCGGGGCCCATCGTCTGTCGCCTCTCAAGTTATCGTGTGGAACGCTTCTTGGGAATGACTAGATCCGGACGCCGGGCGGCGATCCAGGAGTTCTTATGCGTTGCCAGTTGCTGAAGCCGACGAAGTTCGGCTCTGTCCGCCCATACAATCCAGTGCTTTCCAGATGGGGTGCGACGCGAAGAGATCCATCCCTGTTTCACCCAGTAGTGGATCTTCTGCGTGATAACTCCAAGCCTGCGAGCCAAATCAGGAATCCACCACTCGTCTTTCCTCAGGAGATCATCGCGAAACAGTTCTCCCACAAGTCCCAGATCCCGCACTAGAGTTCCGACGCTGTTCTTCGTAAAGACTCCGCGTCGCCGTGGCGGCACGAAGCCCTCCGCATTGAGTTTCTCGGCGATCTGCCCAAGGTGGAGCCCGCCGCCATGGAGTTGCCGGATTCGTTTGGTAAGACGCCGGTAGTCCTTCAGTTGCACGTAGCTGCCGACGGGGCGAGCGACGCGGTGCCGGGTCGTCATGCCACCCTGCCAGACAATTGCCACCTCGTTCAGTTCCGATGCTCTGTCCGGCACAACGATCACACGTTCCACCACGCAACGTACGATCTCTTTGCGATCCAGCGCCGACGTACCCGCGGCATGCCAGAGTGTCGCGACGCTGTCGGACAGGGATCGAATACGCTGGTGATCCTCATTGCTGAGCGTCTCTGGCAGCTTGGCCAGGAAACGGTGGTAGTCCGCCCCGTTGACGGTGAAAGCCCAAGGGCAAATCGTTTTGCATCAGGTAACGAAAGACCGCGTAGGCGGTACCGAGTTCCTGGAACTTCTCAAACACCAGGCGGATCATATCTCGCGCCTGTTCGTCGGGCTCCTGGATGACCTCGCCTGCGGGCGTCTTGAAGTATCCCACCGGAATGGAAAGAAAAAGCTCGCCCCGCTCCGCTTTGTTGCGGCTGCCGCGAAGCAAGCGATTCCGTAGCGTCACCAACTCGAACTCGCTCATGGCGCCCTTGAGACGTGGCTCATAAAACACAAGTTCTACCTTCTCTCCCGAATCACGTAAGAATTCTGAAGCACCGTCGCAAGGCGGGTGGCAATTGTGGATCGGTTCGTGATGTGTTTTGGAGGGAGGGAAAACCATGGATAGTGCTATCACTGCTGTCGGGCTTGCGGGCGGTAGTCCCGGCATCCTGAACGGATCTGCCAACCAAGGATCTTTCGGCGACAACCACCCTGGAAGTCACTGTACCCGCGTTGGTCGAAGTGGCCCATCTGAGCCGAGCAATTCAGAAGCGTTCAGCATGTCGTCGCTCCAAGGCGACTCACAGAGCGCGCAAGAAGAAGTAGTCCCTCCTCAGTTGTGGTTTCGACTTTCGGAAAAGGACCGAGCGTGCTTCGGCGGCTGCTTCTCGCGGATGATCCTTCGAGTTCTCAGATGCCAGGCTGATGGAACAGAAGGAGGTGAGCCATGATCGGAGGAAGTGTCTATTCCAAACTCAAGCCGGAGCATTTGCGACGCCAGGCTGTCGTCTACGTACGACAGTCTGGTTCTCACCAGGTGCGCAACAATAAAGAGAGTCGGCAGCGTCAATATGCGTTGATCGAACGGGCCAAAGACTTGGGATGGCCCGCCAAAAGCGTGGAGACAATCGACGAGGACCAAGGGCGAAGCGGCGCTGGTTCAGTGCATCGCCATGGGTTCAAGAAGTTGATGGCGGAGATTGCGGCAGGTCAGGTTGGCATCGTCTTGGCGTTGGAGGCCTCGCGTTTGGCGCGCTCTTCCGTCGACTGGCATCGCCTGGTCGAGATATGCGTCATTACCCAGACACTCCTCGGCGACGAGACGGCAATATACGACCCACGCGAACCTAACGACAGGTTGTTGCTTGGGGTAAAAGGGACGATTTCTGAGGCAGAGATGTTTACCCTACGATGTCGTCTTCATGAGGGACGATGGAACAAGGCCCGGCGAGGCGAGTTGAACCGTTCGCTTCCAGTAGGTTTCGTAAGGACGGAATCCGGAGAGGTGCGGAAGCATCCTGATCGACAAGTCCAGTCGCGTCTGAATTACATCTTCCGTTTGTTCAGGCAGTTGAAAGTGGCCCGACGAGTCTTGAGGCGGTTGGTGGATGAGAAGCTCAAAATCCCCGGGAAGATCTGGGGCGGACCCCGTCACGGGCAGACGATCTGGAAGGAACCCGACTTCTCGGACCTTATGCGTACGCTCCACAATCCCATCTATGCTGGAGCCTATGTGTACGGACAATATGAGTACGATTCCTTCAACCGTTCGCCGACCACAGGAAAGGCGAAGGTACATACCAAGCCGATTGAGCAATGGACCGTGTGTCTTCAGGGAGTCTATCCGTCCTACATTACTTGGAAAGAATTTGTGGAGAACCAGCGTCTACTCCGCTCGAACTGGTATCGCCATGAAAGCTGCGGAGCACCGCGCAAAGGGGCTGCTCTTCTGCAGGGGATCGTCTTCTGCGGGCGCTGCGGTGCGAAGATGCGCATTTACCATTACTCGACCAAAGAGCATCGCGCCCCAGGGTATGCCTGCGTCTATGAGTATGTTCGCCATGGCCAAACGCCATGCCAGCCGATGAGCACTCGTGGAATTGACGAGGCCATAGCCGAATTGTTCTTGAACGCGGTTTCACCTGCGAAGATTGAAATCGCTCTTCGAGCGATGGAAGAGTTGGAAGACCAGAGGCAAGAAACGCTTCGGCAGTGGGAGCTTCAACTTCAACAGGCCGATTATGACGTCGAGCTGGCTCGCCGCCGTTACGAATCGGCCGACCCTGAGAACCGGCTGGTAGCTGGAGAATTGGAAGCAGCCTGGGAAGCGGCCCTTCATCAACGCGAGCATTTGCAGCAGCAGCGAGACACCTTCGAGCGTCAATCCGGGCATTGTGTCTGTGACCACGATCGTCGTGTGATCCAAGACCTATCTGAGAATTTGGAACGCGTCTGGGGTGCGTCAACAACCACCATGGAAGAACGTAAGACCCTGCTTCGCTTACTCATCAGGCGGGTTCACTTGGACGGCGTAAGCGACGCCGGTAAAATTCTCATTGATGTAGAATGGTACACGGGAGCTCACAGTTCGATCAAGGTCGACCGTCTGCAAGTGGGAGTCTGGGCGCCGAAAACTCCCCCCAAGGCAGTAAAACGTATCCAAGAGCTATTGCCCACCCATGACTACGCAGACATCGCCAAAATGCTCAACAAGGAAGGTTTCAAAAGTGCCAAAGGGCTTCCGTATAACAGACAAACCGTGGGATACGTTGTGCGGAGTCGAGGATGGAGTCGCAGGAAAGGAAAGATGCGCAGGCCGCACAAGGCCAAAAGTTGAACCTTGTGCCTTATGAAGGAGGTTACTTCATGCCCAACAGGAGACGATCGTTACTGTCCACAGGATCATAGACGCCGTCCTGCTCGCACAACAACGTGTTGAAAATGCCGCACACGTCGATGAGTTGATGCCAGTCCTTGTTGGACCGCGACAACCGGCTGAGTTCCAATCCCAACACCATACCTACGTGGCTCAGGCTTACCTCCGTCATCAAGCGTTGGAAGCCTGTCCGATGCTCGGCTGTCCTACCGCTTTGACCTTGATCCTGGTCGACAATTTCGACACGCTCCGCCGGCCAGCCCAGCCGTTGTGCGAAATGCGCGAGCGCGTATTGCCGCTCGCGCGATTCACGATTCTCCAGCACTTGCTGCGGCGATGACTGCCGCACATACACCATCGCCAGTCGATCCAGATGCAGGTCGCGAATTTTCGACGTTGCTCGCAGTCCCAGCGGACTGGTGGCGGCAGCAGACATAGGCGTCGGTCGCTCGTCGCGATCTACGCCACTCAAATCATGAGCGGTCATCATGCACCTCCTGGACGCCGCGAGGTGCGCCGAGTTGTCGAAGCACAATGCCGCTGAGCGTGTCCAGCGTCTGTTGACGCTGTTCGTCCGTCAGTTGGTTCCAGAACTGGTCGAGCGACGACCGCTCGACAAGCCGTGGGCGCGGGGGGGAGCAACGAGTGCGACGATTCTGGACATGGGTCACCTCCTTGGACCACTTGCTGGTGGACTTCGATCCACTCAACCAGCCGTAGCAGACCAGCCAACGAGATTATAGGACCAGCCGCCGATTTCTGTAAAGATGAACCATTGGAGGTAGTCTTCCTCGTGCTTCTTGTACCAGATGGCCGGTCCGTCGGTGTCGAAGTAGAGCAGTTTGACGCGGTCGCGTCGCTTGTTGAGGAACACGTACAGCCCGCCGCGCAGCGGATCGCGCCCGAGATGTTCTTCGGCCATGCGAATCAGGCCGTCGAAGCTTCGCCGCATATCGGCCGACGGCACGCAGAGGTACACGTCCAACGGCAAGGAGAGATTCAGCATAGCCGGGCCTCCAGCCTGGCGATCCACTCGGCCCCCGCGTCCGCGTTACCACCTGCCCATCGTAGCACCGTGCCGCTGGGCAGGGTCATCTCGATCGCTATTTCGTCGCCCTCTTTGCCGGCCGTCGGAGCGGAGCATGCGCCATTCGTTTCTACGACAGAGACCGGAACGAAAAGCTCATGGTCGTTGGAGCCGGGCATCCTCTTCACCGTTCTCGGACGCCCGCCGTTTCGAGATGCCGGCCTCGCAGCATCACGTTGTCGCAGCTCTCGCCGCCAGAAATAAAACGCCGATTCGGCGAGCTGCCGCTCGCGACAGTACTCCCGGATCGACTGACCGCTGTGAGTTTGCCCTCTGACGGCCTCTCGCCAAAACCGTTCCTTCGCAGGATCCCGCCCTGATCGCTTTGCATCCACGGCACTGTTCTCCTAGGGTCATGATTTCAACCACGACCTCAGAATAACACCCGTGACAAGCGTGTGTTCCACCGAACGCGTACCCTCCTCGACGGAAATGTGGCAATGTCGCGGAATCGACTACCCATCATACACCCCCATTCTGGGCAAATCCAGTCCCATACACAAGGTGAGGTATGCCCGACGACCACCGGTCACACATTACCTATGCACCCCATTCGACCCCATATGAAAGTAAATACCGTCATTTTCAGTAAGGTTTACCAACTCTACTCAACTGACGCGACCAGCACGTCCGATACTAACGTCACGAACGGATGGCGCTCGGTCCGAGAGCGCGGACGGACCAAGCAACATGAACCATCGCAGTGCGGCAGGGCCGCCAGCCAACGTGTGTAGCCGTATCAAGCGGACGCCGGTTCCGTTGGTTACTAGGCATCGTGAGTCACCAGACCCACGAAGCTTGGGGTTTGTAGTACAATACCGACCGCAATGGAATGAAATGATGTCGCTGAACCGAAATAGCCTCGGCCTCGCAGTAGGATTGGTCTTCTTCCTGGTGGGCATACCCGCCCTGGGACAAAACCTGGAGACCATGCAAATTTTTGCCCCCACGGAATTGGGACCGTACGGCGGAGGCCCACAGCCGAAGGAGGGCTACTTCTTCACGTACGACGGGATCTACTGGTCGATCTCCAAACCAGACACAGCAACCATCGGCGAAAATACACCCCGATCGGTCTATTACACCTCCACGCAGACGCAACCGACCGCCCAATCGAGCACCCTCGACAACAGCACGTTCAAGTCGAATTTCACCGGCGGCGACCGTTTTGAATTCGGGCGGATTTTCGGTCACAACGGCTGGTCATGCACGATTACCCACCTGCACAACCAGACCCAATACATTTGGGCCGACGGCGTCGACATGGCAGTCACGGACGTCACTGCAGGCACTGTCAATGGTACCGATGTCAAATACCTCGACGGCTACCTCGACGCAGCGGGCACCGTGATCGGTGCGTTGCCTTTGAACTTCGACCAGATGATCGTCAAAAACACGGTGAGCCATTGGAGCGTCGAGTTGAACTACATCAAGCGTGCTCATCCGATGCACTGCGGCGGTGTGCTGGAGTTCTTCTTCGGTGCCCGTTACCTGGCGGTCGACGAACGGTTCCTCGTCAACGCTCCCCAACAGCGGTACGACGGCAGTGACGACGACGATGATGACGACGACGACGATGACGAGGCACATGGCGATAACACACTCGCCCAAATCCCGTCGATCCTTGCCGATAGCTACTGGGACACCAAGGCCGAGAACCATGTGGTGGGTCCGGAGTTGGGCATCCGCTACTCCAAACAGCATGGCCGGCTGAGTTTCAGCACCGAGGGTCGGTTCGTTGCCGGCTTCAACTCCCAGAATCTCCGCATGCAAGGTACGCTCGGCACCGAGCTCGATCCGCCCGGCGGACAGTACCAACCGCTGCTGATGGGCCCCACGGCGTTTAACCACTCGCAGTTCGAAGTGGAATTCAGTCCCGTAGTTGAATTGCGAGCCGAGTTGCACTACCAGCTCACTCGTGCGTTCTCGATCCGCGGCGGCTGGACTGGCATGTGGATGGACAACATCGCCCGAGCGTCAACCTCGATCGAATACCGGATGCCTGACTTCGCTCTGGCGGCCGACAACGAATCGGTCTTCATTCACGGCCTCACGCTCGGTATCGAATTCAACCGGTAGCACTTGCTGCCCACCAAGAAAGCGAACCGGCCCTCGGCGTCGCATCGCTCGCAAAACGAGCCATGCCACACCGGGGCCGGTTTTTTATGCGCCTTTGCCACACCTCACCGAGGCAAGTTCGCCTCGGCGTGACATTTAGGATCGACCGATAAATGACTTGCCGATTCGCGGGCCGCGCTTCGCAACGGCCCTCAGGTTTCGCCTTGAAAACGGAAAGTTATTTTTCGGGCCGTCCTTACATCTACCAAGTGAACAACGCGGAACCTGCAAAAGGCCACCGCACGTCAGCTCCACCGCCACCAAAAAACGTTGAGCATCCGTGTCTTGAAAATGCAGACAACAAACGATCCACACACGGAGACTCGCAATTGCAGAGTCAACCAGGAAGGAAAGACGGGCAGGGAGGAAAGGTAGGCCAGTAGTCTTTCGATCACCACAAGGGTGGCCGAGGATCTGCGCAGCTTCTTACACAACGACACGCATTTGAAAGACGCGCCGTCGCCAAGCCACCCCAATCACACCTCTTCCGTTTCGAATTGAAACCGGGAAAAGCGCCAGGCAGCCGGAAGCCGTCGCCCGGGCTCAAGTCTCTTGGAGCTTGAGCTTGCGGATTTCGTCCAGTTCGAGACCCAACCGGTGCCGCAGAGGACTCTCCGGTCGCAACTCATCGAGCAAGGTCTCCGCTTTGACGAAGGTCTCTTCAGTAAAATCCGCGCCTGCAAAAAGCTGACGCCAGGTTCGAGAAATTTCGTGTTCCGTAAGCAAGGATCACCTCATGACGCAAAAACCAACGATGCTCGTCCGCCCCGCACATTTCGGGGCTGCCCCAGACGCGAAAACAAACACAAACAATAGACAGATGCGAGTGCAGCCTTGAGCCCGCCATCACGAGCATCGATTCGACCAACGTTGCACTTTCCGAGTTGGCTTTGGAAACGACCAAAAAATAACTTGCCGATTCGCCGGGCCTTACTTCGCGACGGCCTCGGGTTCCGCGTTGGAAAACGGCAAGTCAGTCTTCGGGCCGTCTTTAGCCACCGGCCCACTGCACTACGCTCAATATCCTTTCTAATCTGCAAACAGCCACGACGCAACAGTGATTTCTCTGCGTGTTGGGCTGAAGTCGCTTTTGCCCCCTCGACACCGTGGCATTCCCCTGCGGGCAGCCGTATCACACAACCCACACCACTCGACTTCGTCTCTTTTCAATGCCTGCTAGGATCGACCGATAAAACGACTTACCAATTCGCCGGGCCGTCCCTCGCGACGCTCCTCGGGGTTTCGCCTTGGAAAACGGGTAAGTATCCTTCGGTTGCCCCTAGGAAAGCCACGTGCGGCTACCGAGCCGCGGCCTGAGCTTTGCGTGTTGCCATTTTCCCCGGCGCGATTTTTTCTAACTCCTCGGCCATTACCTCAATGGTATACCGAATTTGCTCCTCTGTGTGTAGTGAGCTGAGGAAGAATCGCAACCGAGCCGCATTTTCTTCGACCGCCGGGTGAAGAATTGGTTTCACGTTCACCCCGCGATCGGCCAGGGCACCGGACAGCTTCAGCGTCGCCACCGAATTGCCGAGAATCACCGGCACGACGGGCGTACCGTCGCTCATACCGGTATCCAGCCCTTGGGCCTTTGCCAAGGTTAAGAACAAACGCGAGTTCTCCTGGAGCTTGGCAACTCGTTGCGGCTCATCCTGGAGGCGTCTCAAGGCGGCCAAGGCCCCGGCCGTTGCTGGTGGCGAGAGCCCCACACTGAAGATGAAGCCGGGCACGGTATAGCGAAGCAGTTGTACCAAGTCGCGGTTTCCGGCAATGAAACCACCCGTATTACCCAGCGACTTGCTTAGCGTTCCCATCCAGATGTCCACGTCATCGCGATCGACCGCAAAATGTTCGCCAATCCCTCGCCCGGTAGATCCGAGAGTACCCAGCGAGTGGGCCTCATCGATCATCAGCAGGGCCTTGTGACGCCGCTTCACCTCGATGAACTGGGGCAAATCGGGAATGTCACCGTCCATGCTATAGGCACCTTCGATGACAAACATTACCCGACGATAGTCGCCCCGGTACTGACGCAACAGGCGGTCGGCCGCTTCCCAATCGTTGTGAGGGAAGGGACGGCGCCGCGCCCCCGACAGAATGGCCCCTTGCACGATGCTGTTGTGCGACAGGGCGTCGTGCAAGATTAGGTCGCCCGGTCCGAGCAGGTGCCCGATGACCGTTTCATTGGTCGCGTGACCGCCGAGCAATGCAATGGCGTCTTCGGTGCCCATGAACTCCGCGAGGGCCTGTTCCAACTCACCATGCAACCGGTTCTCGCCGCTGACCAGCCGACTTGCCGAGACACTGGTCCCGAAATAGTCGATCGCCTCCTTGGCAGCCTTCTGCACCGCCAGGTCACCCGACATCCCGATGTAGTTGTAGCTGGAGAAATTGATCAGTTCGCGACCGTCAACTCGCGTGGTATCGTTCATGACACCATCGTGTACCGAGAAAAACGGATTCCGCAATCCAGTGGCGTCCGCCAACGCCAGCGTCTGCTGCAACCGCTCGTTTTCGGGGAACTCGCCAAACCGATAATGGCTCGTCGGAATCTCCTCGACCGATTGTCGCCGAGACTGCTTGGACTCGTTGCCAAGATACTCGTGAACCGCGTCGATCAAATCCCGGGCGGTGTGCAAATCGGGGAAAATTTCCTCGGGCAAACGTCCCCCGAAGCGATCTTCGAGCGAAGCGAGAATCTCCATCCGTTCGAGGGAATCGAGCCCCGTCTCCACGATGGGCGTGTCGAGCGTCAGGTCCTTGGCACGCTCTTTGGCAACCTCTTGGATCACCTCTAAAACGCCCTGCATCACTTCCTCGCGTTGAACGAGTTCCGCTTTTTTCGAACCAGACGCGGAGGTACTCTGCCGCTCGGTCGCCGAACACGACGACTGCCCATTGGCATGGGCCGCCTCGCGAGGCTTGCCGTTGGCCGCTGCGTTGACTTTCTCCTTACCGTGAACTTGGCCGTTGGCTCGACTTTGAACACCGTTGGAGTGGCCATTCGCACCACTGGAGCTTTTGCTTTTTCCGTTGCGGGCACTCATTAATTCCCGCTCCACCGGCTTGACCGATTGGCCTCGGGATCGTGGGGTGACATCGGCGTCGGTAGCAAGCCACTTTTCGACAACGGTCAAAGTCCCTTGGGTATAGCCATCGCGGCAGGCGTGACGTTGAATCTTACCACTGGAAGTCTTGGGAATGCTCCCCGCCTTGAGCAGCAGGATCGCGTCCAACATTAAATCGTGCTCGGCGGCCACAGCCCGGCGTATGTCGGCAAAAACGGTAGCCAGATCGAGATTTTTGTGGCGTCCCACTTCCTGCACGACGACCAGTTTCTCGCGGCCCCCGACCTCCACGGTGAAGGCCGCTCCACAGTCGCGACGGAGTCGTTCGTGGGTACACTGAACCGTCAATTCGATATCCTGGGGGTAGTGGTTTACGCCCCGCACGATGATCAAATCCTTAACCCGTCCGGTGACAAAAAGCTCGCCATCCTGCAAGAAACCCAGGTCGCCGGTCCTCAGGAAAGGACCTTCGCCTGTATCCGCCAGCCGTGCCCTAAAAGTAGTCTCAGTGGCTTCGGGTCGCCGCCAATACCCTTGGGCAATGCTTGGCCCCCGCACCCAGATTTCGCCAATCTGCATGTCCTGGCAAACGACATGGGTATCGGGATCGGCAATCACAATTTTCTGGTCAGGTAGATCTCCTCCGCAGCCTACCATCTCGCGCGAACCCTCTACCTCCTTGGTGGTCATCTTGACCGTACCTTCGAGAACCGAATCCGCCTCAAACGAGCGGACCACCGGCGGCCGACCTGTGTAGCCACCGGAAACGATCAGCGTAGCTTCCGCCAGCCCGAAACAAGGATAGAAGGCCTCGCGCCGAAATCCATAGGGCCCAAACTTTTCGCAGAACCGATCGACCGTTTCCGGCCGCACCGGTTCCGCCCCGTTAAAGGCCACTGTCCAACAGCTCAAATCGAGCTGCTCGCACTGCTGCGGACTTACCTTTTCCACACAGAGCTCGTAGGCGAAGTTCGGCCCCCCACTGGTGCTACAACGAAAACGAGAAATGGCCGACAGCCACCGAAACGGCTTCTGCAGGAAGGTCATCGGCGACATGAGGACATTGGGACGTCCCACGTAGACCGGCTGCAGAATGCCACCGATGAGTCCCATGTCGTGATAGCTTGGCAGCCAAAACACCCCGGAGCCGCTTCGCGTGTGCTCGAAGGCGTGGGCAATCAGGGCCGAATTGTGCAATAGGTTGGAGTGATTGAGCATCACTCCCTTGGGCTTGCCCGTAGAACCCGACGTGTACTGCAAGAACGCCAACGTTTTGCCGTGAATTCCCGGGTGGCGCCAATTGGCCTCCATCCCTTCGTCCACGTGGCACGTTGCCAGCCAAGTGAGTTGCTTCAATAGCGGCGTTTCGTCAATCAGCGGCTCCACCCGCTGCAACACCGAATCGGTCGTCAGTGCCACTCGCGCTTGGGCATCTTCGGCAATCGCCTCGATGCGATTCATCGATCGGTTTCGCCGCGGCGGGTAGACGGGTACCGCCACCACACCGGCATACAAGCAGCCAAAGAATGCGGCGACAAATTCGAGCCCTGCTGGATATAACAGCAGCGCACGCTCACCGACCAGGTTGCGCGACTCTAACCACGCCGCGATCGCCCGAGCTTGCTGATCCAACTCCTGATAACTCAGGCGAATCTGCTCACTCTCGCCATCCACCAGATAGGTGAAAGCGATATCGTCGGGCTGACAACGAGCGCGGTGCCTGAGCAACTCAACCAGCGTAGCCGGGCCGAAAAAGGTTCCTACCGGTTCCACGTGATCTACCACTGGGTCAAACTCCTGCTAGACGAATCCGAGCTGATCACCATGCAAGCACTGCCGTCTTTGAGTTCCGTTCCCAAAGCTGCGGCGGCGCAGAAGTTGTCTTCTTGCGAAGTTGACCGCGTCGGTCGCTCCGCGCGACCGGCAACGATCTTGCCGGGGGACATTGCGTGCCAGGGCCAGCCATTTCTAAAGCCTCAGCCCAGGCAGGTTTCCTCCACAACCTATCGGAAGCCGCTGCCACCTCATGCAGTGGCACACGGCACAAGCGCCATGTCCACAACCTCTACCAGGATGTAACGACAACACCAATGACACCCCATAAATCGCTTCGGTAGGTTTTACAGTCTGTGCGGAACCGAAGTAGTTTGGCCGGCAAATTCCATCGATTCGCCACAGAGCCACCATACTACCTCCTCGACGTATACTACGCAATCATTACCCCCTAGAGAATGAGATAAATCCATACCGTAAGGACCGTTACGGCTCCATAGAAAACCGGGGGGTGAGACTTTAGTGACTTCAGTCGCCAAAGCTCAATACCGAATGAGCCAGCACTGCTACTATACCACCCAACAAGCCGACAAGAACCACCCTGAAGAACTACACCAGCCCGACAACTCGCGCTTGACACCCCCCCACCGATACCGGTAGGCTAATTGTTAATCTCTTCTTGCTACCCGCGTGAAATGCCCAGCGTGACGATCCGCCCAACAATCCTCGGTCGACGAGGATGAAAGGAGCACGGTCATGATCCGCATCGCGTGCCCGAGGTGTCACTGCAAGCTCAACGTCAAGGATGAGCTCCTGGGGGAAGTCCGCGACTGTCCCCAATGCGGCCATCCGATCCGGATTACCCTGGTCCGGGTCCCAGAGGTGTCCTCCCGGCCAGAATCGACCATTCACGCCAATCCGCCGGCCGCGGAACAACCGGCTATTGCGCACCTCCACCTGCCCGAAAGCCTAAGTCGATCGAACTTCTATCTGATCTGCGACAACCATAAACTGGTGGCTGCGTGGGAAAATAACGGGAATGGCTGGATGCTGAAAACCAACTTTGGCATGATCAGTGCCAACCGCAACCAAGATCAACTTCCCGTTCAGGGCGACTTCAAACTCATCGAACTGTCCATGCAGATGGCCGACGAGGGAGTGCGACTCCGCCAGATCACCTCGTATCAACTCGCTCATCACTGGGCACTGCTTCAACTCGTCAAGGGCGACGACAAGATACTAAAAACCGTCACCGGCTTAGGGCATCTCAGCAAAGAACAAAAGGTCGCCGTAATGAAGTTCATCCGAGAGCATTTCATGCGCGAGGTATGGGAAAACGCCGACCAGGTGCTCGACTACCTAATGAACACCGACTACCACTCCGCCAGATCACCGGCAGTAACACACTAGTGCCGTGTCAAGGTTAGGTAGGAGTTGGGTGCTACTGCTAGCTTGTCCAGCAGCGTAGACCCTTCGCCCACACCCGCTCACTGCTGGGCAAGCCAGCAGTGGCACCCACAGTATGTTGCCTCAACCCCTAAGGCAAATCTGGACAGAGCACTAGAGTTCCATCGCCCGCTCGTCGATCTCGTGTACCAAATCGTCGTCCACCGCCCCGATGGCCGCTTGATCGTGGGCTTTCTGGCTGAGCGTCCCCAACCGGCGGTGCAAGCGGTCCTCGGGCACGAATCGCAATAATCGCACAAACTCCAACATGCCGGGCGTACCAAACCCTTTTCCTCCACGCACGCTACACGCCGCAACCAACTCGTGAACCACACGGCTGTTGAGCACCGCACAAACGTAATGAGCCTCTTCGAGAGAACTCGCCGGCAACACAACACATGTCTCCTGCGGCACCACCGGCCGCAAGCCAATCACCGGATCCTCCAGCGACGGAACCACAACCGCATTGATTTGCCGATCCATCCGCCGCCAAACCACCTTCAGCGGAGCAAGCGTATACGTGCCCACGTTGTACATCGAGTAAAACGCCTGCTCGCCCTGGTAACGACGATAGGCCGCTCGCGATCGAAGCAACTCGGCAAACTGGCGGAGATACGCATAGCTCAACGGGCAACGGATTTTCATGCGGGTTTCCTCAATGCCCGATCGGGTAACGGGATCTTGCGCGAGCAAGAGCCAAGCCGAGGGCGTTGCCCGCCAGCGTTGCACATTGCCCCAACGCAGCAACGGATAGAGCAAATCGGGCTCCACGATAGTCTCGACCGACTCGACGGTGCGTTTGCCCTTGCCGGCAAGATTCCGGACGCGCACGCCCCGTTCGGTTCGTTCGATCACTTCGAGCCAATAAACGCCGTTGGCCCCGCCCGTGTTGGCGCCTAGAAAAGCCTGATAATCCGAGGGGCCGACGAGTTGCCGCACGTCGCTCGAGGCTGCCGCAGGATGCACCAGCCATGCTGAGCAGGGATCGGCCGCGTCGATCGGTTCGGCCACAAGCGGCCGCTGTTTGCCGTGGCCATCACCATTGCCCGACGTCCACTTCACATAGGGCACGGGATAGTGTGTAGCGCGGCCTTTCTGCAGAACCACGGTGGCCGTCCAGTTGGCAGCCTCGCCAAACGGCCGCAGGTCGGCCAGATCGTCTACTCGAACAACTTTCAACCGAGGGCCGTCTTCGCCGATCTGAAAACGGCGGAAACCGTGGCCCGCCCCTTTGGTCTGAAAGAGCGTCTGCGTGACGACGAACCCCAGCTTCCCCTTATCGTTCAGTAGGCGATCGGCTACGGCGTAGGTCATCAGCGCCGAGAGGTCTTTTTTCCCTCCGCCATGGCGTCCCGCAGTGCCCGACAGCGAAAACAGCCCGTACTTCTGCCAAAGCGGTTTAGTGGCTTCGCGATACGCCTCGGGCAAATGATCCCACGCAATCCACGGCGGATTGCCGACGACCCAGTCGAAACCCTTCGACCCTACGGCGGCTTCCGTGTCCGCGTCACTGTGGGAATCGCTGGCACCGAGAGCCCTGCAATCGAGAATCGTGTCGCCGCAGCGCACGGGAATCGTCAGATGCTCGACCTCGGGCAACAGGTCGGCCAAGGCCACGAGGTAATTCGTCCGCGCGGCGACCACGGCCAACGGGTTGAGATCCACCCCGACGATCGCATCCGACACCTGGCGACAGAACCGCTCGATCGTCTGGCGGCTAGGGTCGCCAGCCTTTCGGTTTGACCCGCTGTTTGACGTAAACCACTTCGTCGCCCTGCGAATGGCCAGCATCAAAAACGTGCCCGAACCACAGGCCGGATCGATCAGTCGCCCATCGAGTTCGCCCTGATACGCCACCTGGTCGAGTACATGATCCGCAAGCCAGTCGGGCGTATAGTATTCGCCCAATTCGTGTCGCACGGCCCGAGGCAACACGTCGTGGTAAAGGACCTTCAGGCGATCGATCTGCGACAAATCGCCATTTTGCGACGGGATGCCGTCTGCCTCGGGCACGATTTCATAGTCGGCCCAGGTTGTTGCGAGCCGACCAATTGCGTCGTCCAGCGCCGGGCTCCAAATGTCGGCATACCAGGAGAAGACATCCGGTTCGACATGGCCGGCGACACCGCACGCCGCAAGCAGTTCGCCGTTCTCCAGCCGCCAGATAACACGCTGACGTTCTTCCGCTGTAGATGCCGATCGCAGCAACACCGCTGGACTAAGCTGTGTTCGCCGGCCCGCGGCCACCTGCGCGCCCAGCAACTTGACCAACACGGCATAGTACGTCTGCAGTGCGAACAACACTTTGCCAGGCTCGAGGGGGCCAGGCTCGATAGGGCCAGGCTCGAGGGGGCCGGGTTCGATGGATTCGTTGTCGCGAGCGTAACGTTTTACCAGTTCCCGTAGCGATGCCCGTTGGTCGGCCGGTTGATGCCCATAGAGACTGCCGAACAATCGCTGCCAACGCCGGTAGCCGACACCATCGTGGGCCCTTGCGGCTTCGGCCAACGTGCCGACCAGCGTTTGTGCCAACGGTGACCGCCGTCCGAAATCCGCTACGATTTGTTCGGCAACAAACGGTTTCGCCACGGGCTGCCACTCCTGCTATTGCTGTTGCGATTTGTTTACGACAGCCGCTCACGCAGTACGAGAAGCCAACCGACGCGGACGTTGTCAACCACTCCCTTATTGACGCCTGCACGACCAATGAACGGAAGGCGACCAAGGGGAGCTTGGATTTCCAGGCTTATCGGTCTCCAAGAGCGGGCATTCTTAATGCAGGCATCGATAGTGTTCCACGAGAGGCGAGTTTTTGGATGCCATGGGCAGCTTCGTCGGCTCTTGCTTCAGCAGCGGCGGGCAAGCCGCCACTGGCGGCACCCAGGTGCCAGAAACAAGAGTCGTGACACACCACCTTTGAAGGCAGTCGACTCAAGGACGATTGTGCCGCAAGCCGCACAGCGGGGCAAGGTAGCCCCCCGTGGGTCGCTTGTGGATATTGTCAAACGGCAGACTCAGAAAATCCGGATGAGATCTCCGCGCTTTCTGCCTTATAATATCCGAACGGTGTGTGCCGCCGGTCGCGACGGCGGAAACCAAGCCTCCCGACAATCGCCTCCACGGAAGCCGAAATCGGCTGCAACCGGCCACTTCCTTTCCTCCGGCCCGCTGGCAACGATTCCATTGGCAACGATGCAACAACACTCAGTGAGGTACCCGATGCGCACTTTGGCTTTCAGATTTGCTGGTTTGGTCGTCGTTGGGCTCTCGATGCTGGCGGCGCGAAGTGGTGTCGCCGCCCCGCTGGCCGAACGTCCCAACGTGGTAATGATCCTCAGCGACGACCAAGCCTGGGGCGACTTCGGTTTCATGGGCCATCCGGCCATCGAAACGCCGAGCCTCGACCGTTTGGCCGCCGAAGGGCTGACGTTCACTCGCGGCTACGTACCGGCCAGCCTTTGCCGCCCCAGCCTGGCGACGCTGGCGACCGGCCTTTTTCCGCACCAACACAAAATCACGAGCAACGATCCTCCGGCCAGCCTGCCAAAAGACGAATTCCTGCGCCAACGACAGGAGATGATCGCCTACATCGACAAGGTCCCCACCTTGCCGCGGATGTTGGCCGCGCAGGGATACCGTTGCATGCAGACCGGCAAGTGGTGGGAAGGTCATCCTAGTCGCGGTGGTTTTACCGCCGCGATGACACACGGAGATCCTCAGCGTGGCGGGCGCCACGGCGACGTCGGCCTAAAAATCGGACGCGAAGGCATGCAACCGATCGTCGATTTCCTCGACGGCTGCCAGGATCAACCGTTCTTTCTCTGGTACGCTCCCTTCATGCCCCATCGCCCCCACACGCCACCGGCGGCACTGCTGGAAAAATACCAGAAGAAAACCGACTCGATCCACATCGCCCGATATTGGGCCATGTGCGAATGGTTCGATCAGACGTGCGGCCAGTTGTTCGATCACCTCGACACGCGAGGACTGACCGACAACACGCTGGTCGTCTTCGTGACCGACAACGGTTGGATCCAGAAGCCCGACGCCCCCGGCTACGCAAAATGTTCGAAGCGTTCACAATACGACGGCGGCATTCGCACTCCCATCATGCTCCGCTGGCCCAATCGCATCAAACCTTGTCGCGACGAGAAAACCCTAGTCAGCAGTGTCGACCTGGTCCCCACGATCCTCGAAGCCTGCAGCCTCAAGCCTACCGCGGCAATGCCGGGCATCAATTTGCTCGACCGAGATACAACGGCAAAACGCAATACGATCTTCGGCGACATCTACCTACACAACGCCGTAGACATTCACCGTCCAGCGTCCAGCTTGATGTATCGCTGGTGTATCAACGGCCCGTGGAAACTCATTGTCCCCGACGAGGTCAATGTGCCTAATGGGGTAACCGAGCTATACAATGTCGTCGAAGACCCACATGAAAAGCAGAATCTGGCCAGCAGCCAACCCGCCCGGGCTGACCAACTGCACGCCCAACTCGACCGGTGGTGGGCCGGTCGCTAACCCGCCGCAATTCTTTCCACCGCGTCCATGCAGTTTTGCCGCGACACGGATTGCACCGAGCAAGCACGATGCAATTGAAAGGCTTCGCCCCCTGCCACCGAAAGTCGCACGAGGGGCGAAGCACTATTGCCGTCTTCACCGACAATTACAGACTCAGACCACAATGGGCCGTTTTTCTCTCGCCCAAATCGGCTTAGCCACACCCCCAACCGACCGGCTTAAGTAGCCGGCGGAGCAGGGTCAAGGTGCGGGGGCCGACGGGCTAGGAGCGGCTGGCGCCGTAGGCTCAGCCGGCAACGACGGGGGCTCCTCAGCCATTGGAGCCTGGGCCGGCGCGGGAGCCTCTGGCAACGGCGGAGCATCTTCCGGCAGGGCTTCTTCAATCGGCTTCTGTGCCGTTACCGTTTCCCCGCCCACGGCACAGCTATCGCCGCAACACGAGGTCGTCCCGCATACAGTGTCGCAACATGCGGAATCGCAGCACACGGAACTGCAGCAGCCTCCACCCCATCCATATCCGCCGCGCCAGCCAAACCCGCCACGCCAACCACATCCTCTGCGCAAGCCACACCTGCGTCCACAAACTGGCTCGCAGCACACCGGTTCACAACAGGTTGTTTCACAGCAGCTTGTTTCGCAATAGGCCGGCTCACAGCAGGTCGTCTCACAACAGGCCGGCTCGCAAACCGGCTCACAGCAGGTGGTGTAACATGCCGTACCCCACCCGCATCGCGCTCGCCGGCCGCCGCCCCACCCAAAGGCATCCGCGGCGTCCGCCACGAGCAACACGGCAGCCACACCACACACAATCAGCGATCCCCATCGTCGCATCGTTTCATCCTCCTCTGATAATCACTTCCTCAGGAAACAAACGAACTAGGCCAACGTATCGTACTTTTGTATTTCTCAAGCGAAAGAAGGCAATCAGCGGTAACCCAATTTCGCGCGAAGCAGGAAAACACGTCGCATTGGTGGGCGGGCCCCGCAACTTCCCTACCGCCAACGGGCCCCGTTTTTTTCTGGTGGCGTGAAATTATAAACCGGCCAAAACGCCAGGCAATAGAGCGAGTGCGGGATATGTGCAATGCCTTCATTGTCGTTTCGATCTGGGAAAAACACGACACCGCGAATACTGCAATTCCATACCGACGCAAATGATCGACGCCCCTGACGTCAGACAACCACAGCGGCCAACGGGAGCGGATTGGTGCCTGGGTGCGGTAGTGCCAATTCGATTTATAGCCCTGCCATTCTGTGCAAGTGAGAAGGGAAAACCGTTTCCACACCTTTCTCCCCCTTTTCCGTGTTCTCGCGGTTCCCTCAACTACACAGCTACTTCGTCTCCCAAAACATCTGGAGTGTCCGCGTTTTCGGTACTCCGAAGCGGTCATTTCCAACGCCAACGTCCATCGTCTTTCCGACTTCATACGACCGTGACGCACACGACTGCGTTGTGGAAAACCGCGAACATCCGCAACCGGACACTCTCTTCAATCCGCTAGAAATGAGTAACCGCGAAATGGCACGCAATACCATCTGAAATAGCCAGCCCGGGAAAAACGCCGGGGTAACCACACTTACTAGAGAGGTAGACGACAGGCGTTGTCGGGACAGACGCCAAAGAAGCACAATGCGCGAGAGACAGCAATACGTGCGAGACCGTGAAGAGCGCCGAACTGCCGGCGAACACTTCCGTTCGGAAAAAGACACCAGGCCGCCGAGATTGGAGATGTCCCGACGGCCTGGATGCGGGCCGCCCGAGTGACCCGTCTTGTAACCACTTATAACCTTTAACTCAAACCGAAAACAATGATCCAAGTCTTCGCTCTAAAGGGGCGAGAGACGAGGGGTTAGAGGCGAGTATGGTCCGTTTTGACCTGCATTTTCTCGTCCCTCATCTCTCGCCTCTAATCTCCTGGCCTGGTTTTAGTTTGAGCCTAAAGATCGCTTTCTCCACAAAGACCAGCGACCACCGGGAGCAGGTTCTTGCCTTGGTGCGGCAGCATCGTTTGGCTGGCGGCCCTGCCGCCCTGTGTTCTATTCGTGAAAGAAAGCGAACAATCTTCCCGGGGCTTTTATCCCCCGACATTTCCGCGTCCACCCTTGATACCCCCATCTCAGCCCATTCCTGCGCCGGAGGACGAAAAAACTTCCCAAAAACTCGTCCGCTGAGCCCTCATCTCCCCTCGCAAGGGGCGGAAGCACGCGCAATGGCCGTTTTGCCCTTCCAAATTCTCACCCCTCGACAGGTAAATAGATGACAGCTTCTGCGCATCGACCGGTCGTAGACCGCGCGAGCCACGTCATCGGGTGATCGCCTACACCGTGACATCTCGAATCGCGTGGACGTCTGGCCTCGTTCGTTCGGCGTCGTCGCCCAGCCACAAGGAGGGACCGTGAGACTGCTTCAGCCCCCGTGCCATCGGCTTCTGCCATTGTTTGTAATTCTCGCAACGGCCACGGCTTCGCACAGCCAAGCTGCCGTTTCGCTGAATTTCGATGGCGGCAACAGTTCGACCGCTGTCGACGCCTTCTCGGGCACGGCCGGCGACATCTGGCTGACTCCCTGGACCACGTCGCCGGGGGCAACTGGCACGGCCAGTGTGATCGACACCAATCCTCTTTCCTCGGGCAGTGGCAACTACCTGAGCACCGATCTGCTGGGCGGCGACCGCAACGTCATCCGCCAATACGGCAGCGTACCCGGCTTCAGTGTCAACTCCTCGCACACCGTCCAGTGGCAATGGCGGCTCGACGACCCGTTCGAGGCCACTTCACCCTACGATCGAATCGCCTTCTTCGCCGACGGCACGAAGTCGTCCGCTTCGACCAGCGCCAGCAACTCCTGGTGTATTGGCGTGGCTCCCGACCTGATGGGCTACGACAATTGGTATTTCTACGATCGTCAGGCCGATACGTCGTTCACCACGCAAAACGCCTTCAACACAGGCATGTCGCTCCAGCAGGGCACCACCTACACGTTTTCCGTAACAGTCAATCCCACGGTCGGCACCTATAACGCGAGCGTCTCCGATGGCATCACGACGGTCCAGCAAAACAACCTGAGCTTTCGCAACGCCACCGGCGGGGTCGACTACCTGCACTTCGGCACCAAATCGGCCAACACCAACGTCCACCAGGGGTTTTCTTTGGATTCGGTCGAAATCACCGGCGGTAGTGCCGCGTTTCAGCCGCGGCAGGCCGATGGGTTCAAAGGAATCTGGTACGCCAACCAATACGTCGGCGGTGATTACGTCTACAAATACTCCGGTGGTTTCGCCACGTACCCGCAACAGATGCGTCCCCAGGCCTACTATGCCGCCGAGGCCGACAAAACATTCTTCACTTTCGGCGGCACCGATGAAAACAACTCGACGCTCTACCACATGGTGGCCTACTACGATCACGCCACCGGCCAGGTTACCCGGCCTCGGATCCTCCTCGACAAGCAAACGACCGATGCCCACGACAATCCCACATTGATGCTCGACGACGAGGGTTATCTCTACGTATTCTCGGCCGCCCACGGCACGGCGCGGCCCACCTACATCCATCGCAGCACGCAGCCCTACTCGATCGACGAATTCGAGGAGGTCCTCTACCTGTCGTCGGACAACAATTTTTCTTACAGCAATCCTACGTACGTCAACGGTCAGGGTTTCTTGTTCCTGCACACGAAATACGGCAGCACCGGCCGTGCGCTGTACTACAACACCAGCGCCGACGGCGTCCACTGGGATTACGAATGGGACGACCGTCCGATGCTGGCCGATATCCCCGGCGGTCAATACCAGATGGCCGAGGTGTTCGGCCAAACCGTCGGCACAGCATTCAACTACCATCCCGGCGGAAACGTCAACGCGCGGACCAATCTTTATTACATCGAGACCGACAACCTGGGCCAAACCTGGCGCACGATCGACGGCACTTCGTTGACCACCCCGGTAACCACCATCTCCAACGCGGCACTGGTCCACGACTACCAGGCCGAGGGGCTGTTGGTTTACCTCAAAGACATTCGTTACGACGCCCAGGGTAATCCCGTGTTGCTCTACATTACCTCGGCCGGTTGGCAACCCGGGCCGGACAGCGGGCTGCGCGTCTGGAACACGGCCCACTGGGACGGTAGCCAATGGGTCATCCAAGAGGCCTTCACCTCGGACCACAACTACGACCAGGGTTCGCTCTACATCGAAGACGACGGTACCTGGCGCATCATCGCCCCGACCGACGAAGGTCCCCAGGCAGGCGGCACCGGTGGCGAGATGGTCATGTGGATCAGCCAAGATGGCGGCCAAACCTGGAACACCGAATGCCTGCTCACGCCCGGCGCCGAGTATAACCACGGCTACGCCCGGGCGCCGGTTAACGCCGACGACGACTTTTACGCCCTCTGGGCCGACGGCAACGCCTTCGAGCCGTCCGACTCGTCGCTCTATTTCACCGACAAAGATGGCACGGGCGTATGGCGGCTTCCGTGGGAGATGACCACCGATTTCGCCACCCCGGAACTCGCGTTCGATCCGATCGACACACCGGAACCCCACAGCTTGGGCCTGTTGGCCACGGGCATCGTCGTGCTAGCCCTGCTACGCCGGCGACAACGCCGCTAGTTTGTCTGTCAGCACTCAAGCTGGGGGTCGGGTGCCAGGGGCTTTGCCAGTGTGAAGATGGCTGCGGCCCCCCGGCACTGGCGAAGCCAGCGGCACATACGGAATAGTGCTGAGTGACACACCAGTCCCACCGTCGCCAATTACCCTCCCTATCTCGGGGGCACACCCCTCTCCTCGCGCGTCGGTGCTAGTGGTACACTGGCAATAGTCGATCTCGCGGACCGTCTAGGTTTTTGGTCCCAACCAATTTGTCTCTTGGCCCAACCAATCGGGCAAGTCACGAGTCACCGGGTAAACAGTCCACGTACCCCAACTTCCAAGGAGGTCTGGCCATGGCCCCCATGAAACCTCCGGCTCGCCACGGCGTCGAAGAGCTGGCGGGCACGCTCTCGCTCGCGCAACTCGCTCGGCGCTGGCAAACCTCGGCGAAGCAGATACGCCACCTGCTCGCCCAACAGCAACTCCCCTTCGTGCAGATCCGAGGGCAGTTCCGTGTGGGCATCGCCGACGTCGAACGCTACGAACGCGAACATCCCGACCGGTGACCTTGGCGTGTGCCTGCCGCCGTTCACCTCTTGCCCTATCACCCAAGGCACACCCTCTTGCAGAACCGGCCGTCATGAGCGCGAAACACCAGGTCATCATCGCCGACTTCATCAACGATCAACTGGCGCCCGAGCGGAAAATCCTCGGCCCGCTGGCGGACGTCACCGCCCTGGCCGCCCGGCACGAAGACGAGCTACGCGGCCGAATCGAACAGGCCGCCGCCATTATTCTCTACCACGAACTGGCGCTCACCCGAGCGACCATCGAGCGACTCATCGACTGCAAGCTCATCGTCCGTGGTGGCGTGGGCTACGACAATGTCGATCGCCAGTTCGCCCGCAGCCGGGGTATTCCCGTGGCCAACGTGCCCGACTACGGCAACGAAGAAGTGGCCGACACGGCCATCGCCATGATGATGACCCTCGCGCGGGGCGTCCACGTGCTTAATTCCCGGCTCAGGGCAGCCGAGGGCGAGTGGTCCTATTTGCAGGCGGTACCCTTGGCCCGACTCCGAGGCCGGGTGTTTGCCGTCGTCGGCCTGGGACGCATCGGCACGGCCGCCGCTCTGCGTGCGAAAGCCCTAGGCATGGACGTCGTTTTCTACGACCCCTACAAGCCCGACGGCTATGACAAGGCCCTGGGCGTCCGCCGCGCGGAAACGCTCGACGAACTGCTGGCCGAGGCTTACGTCGTCAGCATGCACTGCCCGTTGACCGAGGAAACCCAGAACATGATCAACGCCGAGACGTTGGCGTTGATGCCCCGGGCGACGTACCTCATCAACACGGCGCGAGGGGGAATTGTCGACACGACCGCACTGCCCGACGCGTTGGCCAGCGGCCAACTGGCCGGCGCCGGGATCGACGTACTCCCGCAAGAGCCGCCCGCCGCCGACACCCCGCTTCTCGAAGCCTGGCGCGACCCGAGCCACCCGGCCCACCACCGCCTGATCCTCAATCCGCATGCCGCCTTCTACAGCGAAGAGGGCCTTCTCGACATGCGGACAAAAACAGCCGAAGCCTGCCGCCGAGCCCTCGATGGGTTGCCGCTGAGGAATGTGGTGAATTAGCAGAGCGGGAAAGATTAGAACCATCAACTCGGGTGGCACCCGATGGAGAAAGCAAATGTTAACGGTTGTACTCTTCTTAGCTTCGGTCGTTCAGAACCTTCAACCGGAAGTCGAGACCGATGATTTTCCGTTCGATGCATGCTGGGTTCTTGTCGACAAGGCCAAAATGCATTTGGCCGATGGCACGACAGTTGACCTCCCTCTTGGCGAAATGTTGTTTATTGAAGCGAAGGAGGATGAGAAATTGTCGGTTTGCCAAGTGACGTTTGTGCGAATTCAGGCTCGAGGTTGGATCAAGAAAGAAGATGTTGGTTCGTGTTTTCAGGTGTTCGATCGTTTTGTTCCCGAACATCTCGACAAGAAGATCCGCGATTATCGAAAATACATTGCACTTGCTGAAGCCATGGCGGTTGCGGATCATGTCACGCGGGGTCCTATGGGGCTGAATGAAATCAAGTCGTATTTGCGGTCGGCGGAGAAGCTGTGCAAGGACGACGTTCGGCTGCTCTGGAATTGGGCGTTTAGTGTGACATGGTATCAGGAAAAAGAAGAGAGGATGAAGCAATTGGATCTTCTGGTTGAAAAATTACCGGATAATGCCACTGCACGTTTCTTTCGTGGGGTGGCGAAATACGACGACAAAGACTTTTCCGGAGCAGCACGCGATTTTGAAAAGGCGAAAGAGCTTTTCAATATTCCGGGCGCTGAATACGTCGAAGAAAAAGAGCATCTGAAAGACATCGAGGAACTAATGCAAAAAATCAAGAACTCGGAAGACGGTTTAGAGGCAGAAAAGACACCGCCCAAAACCGCAGAATAGCCGATGCTACCCTATCTCAGAATGAAAACACTAACCAGAGCAATAATCATTTTCCATGCAAACATCCCTAGACTACCTACCCGAGGAAAAGCGTGAGGAACTGCGTCTTTTAACCCAGTGTGAACGACGTTGAGACACGAGTAGTTCAATCGGAGTAGTCGTTGGATAGTCCCGGCAAGCGTCGAAACGTGTCTCGCCAAGGCGCGAAGACGCAAAGGACAGGTGTGTTTCTCTTCTCTTGGCGTCTTCGCGCCTTGGCGAGACACCTTCTTCCCTACGGCACCTCTCGCCGGCATGGATAATGCACACCCCCCACCTGAATGTCCAAAAATGCAATACGGTTGCGTCCAAAACGGCAAAGCCACGGGTGACATTTTCATTGTAATACTCGTACGTTCTGCTAGGCTAACAGTTGAGCTAGACGAACGGCCGCTCGTGTTTCTGAACCAAAAGGGGACATTCTACTTTTCTTCAATAAGTGGAATGTCCCCTATTACAGAGCGTTGCGCAAAAAGGTTAAGTTTTTCAGAGCGGGAGTCCGGCCCCTTGAAAGAACGATCGCATCAGGCGTGGCTTTTGACGCAGACGGGCAATCGCCGAGTGAAGTTGTAGATGCAGCTCCTCCAGTGCGGCGGCCCAGGACTGGCGGATTCCTGGCGGGGGCGGGATAATGATTCCCCGCACAGGAGTTTGCGATGGAAAAAATGAAGAGTTCCTTGGGTCGGCAACAAGCGGTTCACCCCTGTCGGCGACGGTTTTTGGATGATTTCAAACGCGAGGCGGTGCGGCTGGTCGTCGAAGAGAAATACACCTTCGCGGCGGCCGCCCGGGCGGTTGGCGTCAGCACGAGGAGCCTTCGCGATTGGCACAAGAAGTATGCCCCGGAGCCGACGCCCTGCGGCGAGAACGCCACGCTCGATGAGTTGCGCGAGGAAAACAGACGTTTGCGGCGGCAGCTCAAGCGGGCCGAGTTGGAGCGTGAAATCCTAAAAAAAGCGACGGCGTATTTTGCGAAGGAGTCGCTGTGAAGTACGCCTGGATCAGCCAACATCGCGACTCGTTTCCGGTGCGCGTGATGTGCGACGTGCTCGGCGTATCGCCCTCGGGCTACTACGATTCGATCGAGCGACCGCCGAGCGAGCGTGCGAAGCGTCACGAGCGAATCCAGCAGGCCGTCGAGCAGATCCACGCCGAATCGCACGGCATTTACGGCAGCACGAAAGTGGCTGAAGTGTTGCAACAGCGCGACGAGCTGGAGTCGGCCTGTCGAAACACCGTGGCGGTTGCGATGCGTGAAATGGGCCTGAAAAGCCGCGTTGCAAAGCATTTCACGCCGACCACGACGCAGGCCGATCCGACGAAGCAACCGGCCGCGAACAAGCTCGACCGCGACTTCACGGCCGACACGCCGAATCGCAAGTGGGTGACGGATATTACCTACTTGGCGACGGCGGCCGGTTGGGTGTATCTGGCGGCGGTGGTCGATTTGTTCAGCCGCAAGGTGGTGGGCTGGTCGATCGGCACGTCGCTGGCCACCGAACTGGTCAGTGATGCGTTGCGCAACGCGATCGAACGTCGCCGACCAGACTGCAAGCGGTTGCTGCATCATTCCGATCGCGGCTGCCAGTACACCAGCGACGCCTATCAACGGACGTTAAAACTCTTGGGCATCACCTGTTCGATGAGTCGTCGCGGCTGCTGCTGTTACGACAACGCGGTGATGGAACGATTCTTCTGGTCGTTGAAGCACGAATGGACGAATCACGAGTGCTACGCTAATCTGGAGGAAGCGCGGTTGAGCGTCTTCAGGTACATCGAGACCTTCTACAATCCCGTCCGATTACACGAGACGTTGCACTATCTTTCCCCCGACACCTTTGAAGCCGAAAACGCCCCGGCAGTAGCGGCGTAAAACATGCCCCGCCAGGAATCCGCCAGTCCTGGGCCGCCGCACCATGCGGTGCGCCAAAAAAAAGGCCTCAGATACCGCGGGGGGCTGAATCCTGCGGTCTGAAGCCTTGGGGTCCCCTGAGCATACCGAACTCAGGGCGACAGGTTGTCTGGAGTATTACTTGCTCACGGAGGTTCGTTTCATAGGCAAGTCTCGTGTTTGGGTAGTCACCAACGGGGTACGTTGGTTCTCATCGCATCTACTGGGTCGAAACCCGAGGTGATTACAGGTTCGACCAATAGGCGGTCATTACGGCGTCGACGCTTTGGGCGACTTCGTCGCTGCTGGCGTTTTCCTTGGTGCCGAGTTCCTCGAAATCGAACAGCCACGCCACCTTGGCGTAATCGGCGCCCTCGCCGACCGACTTATCCGTTTTGCCAGTCTCCAGCAGCGAGCTGCCAATCAAAAGGGCCTTGTCGTTTCCGCCATTGGTTGCCTGGACGTCTTGCTTCTCGAAGAACTTTGCCCGGTTGTAGAAGCCATTGCCAAACAGTGCGGTTGCCTGCGAATCGGCGACCAGCATGTCATCGCCTTCGGAGTCGACGAAGAAAGCCGTGTCGATACCGCCGTAGAGAGCGTAGGCATGGACACCTTCGAAGTTCTTCGCCCGATGGTAGTAAGCATCGCTGTACATTGATGCTTCGGTTGCCGAGGCGTAGAACGTATCGTCCTGGCTTGAGTCGATCAGCTTAGCCTCGTCGACGCCGCCGTACAGGGCATAGCCACGGACGGCCTCAAAGTATTTGGCCCGGTTGTAGAAGCCATCGCCGTAAAGGATGCCTTCATACCAGTTGCCGTAGTACTTGTCGTTGCCTTCCGAGTCGAGCAGCTTAGCCTCGTCGTAGCCACCGGCCTTGGCGTAGGCGTGGACGCCGTCGAAGCCCTCGGCCTGATTGAAGAAACCATCGCCGTGGAGGACACCCAGGTCGGGGGTGGCGTGGAAGTAGTCGTTGCCTTCCGAGTCGTATAGCTTGGCTTCATCAAGGCCGCCGTTATTGGCGTAGGCATAGACGCTGTCGAAGCTCTTTGCTCGATTGTAGAAGCCATCGCCATACAACGCCGCGTCGGTTGGATAGGCATCGAAGTGGTCGTTGCCGGCCGAATCATACAGGTAGGCAACGTCGTTGCCACCGGCCGTGGCGTAGCCGTGGACAGCATCGAAGTTGTTCGCGGTCAGCTCGAAGCCCGTACCGCTAAGTGTCGTCGAGTACTGCTGGGAAACCAGCGTGTCATCGCCGGCCGAGTCGAAGAGCTTCGCCACGTCGTTACCTTCGCCGGCATTGGCCGTGGTGCTCTCGAAGCCCGTGGTAATGATGTCGAGTCCCGGACCGACCAGACTGACGCTGGTGGGTCGGGCGATGAACGTGTCGTTACCGTCGGTCCCGGTCAACACGGCCGTGTCGTTGCCGCTGCCGGCATTGGCACGGAGGACTTCGGCGTCGGTCACGGTCACGGTGAAGTTGGTGCCACTGAATTCGTAGCTTCCCAGACCGGCCACAAGCGTTTCGTCGCCGGCTGTACCCGTGAAGGTTACCGTATCATTGCCCGCCCGACCGTAGATCACCAGGGTGACGACGGTCGAAGGAATCGTCTGCTCGACGCCGTTAATCCGGACGATCCAGTTGTCGGCACCGTCGCCGGCGATGAACTCGATCGCATCGTCGCCCGTGGTGGCGAACACTTCCCAGTAGGTGTCTTCGTCGACGGTCTCGACGGGCGGATCGAGCAACTGCGAGAAAACGCCCGTGTTGCTGAGGATATTCCCGTCGGTGTCACGATCGACGCCGGTCCAGGCGATCACATAATGTCCGTCGGCATCTCGCGAGACCGCCGGGGCAGTCTGGGTACCATCGGTTTCGGAATTCACACGGAACTCGCCCACGTCGGTGCCGTCGACCTCGAACTCGCTGCCGTCGGCGTTGTACATATGGGCGTAGATGCCGTAGTCCGTGAGGGTGCTGTTATCGCTGGGATTGTCGTCCTGGCCGAAGGAAGCCCAGGTAACCACGTAGTTGCCTTCGGGATCCATCGACACGTCGGGTTGGTACTGGTAGCCCTGGGTGTACTCGTTCGCGCGGAACTCGGCGCCCTGGGCTTTGCCGTTGGCGTTGAACCGTTGGCCGTACACACCGTAGCCGCTGCCGTCCTGCAGGAGGCTCGACCAGACGACGACGAAGTCGCCGTCGTCGTCCATGGCCACGGCCGGGTCGATCTGATCGTTGGACGTGTACGAGTTCACGCGGAACTCGCTGCCGACGGCGTTGCCCGCGGCATCGAAGCGTTGGGCGTAGATACCCCAGGAACTACCGTCCTGCAATTCGCTTTGCCAGACGACCACGAAGTTGCCGTCTTCGTCGATGGCCACATCGGATTCGTCCTGCCAATTGTTGGTGTGGGTGTTGACCTGGAATTCCGCATCCAGGGGTTGGGCGTTGGCGTTGTAGACTCGGGCGAAGATGCCGTCGCCGTAGCCGTCCTGCGACGCACTCGTGTAGCTGATGACGAAGCGACCATCGGAGGTCATGGCGATCGAGGGCTTGTCCTGGACATTGTCGGCCTCGGTGTTAACCTGGAACTGGCCGCCGATCAACTCGCCCTGGGCGTCGAATCGCTGGGCGAAGATGCCGTAGGCGTCGTTCACGCCTTGTCCCGACCAGACGACAGTGAAGTTGCCGTCGTCATCGATGGCCACCGCCGGTTCCGCTTGGTTGCCCGTGGTGACGCTGTTGACGATGATCTCGCCACCGATCTTGCGGCTCATCGCGTCGTAGCGTTGGGCCACGATGTCGGTGGTGCCGTCGGTCGATTCCGTCGTCCAAACCACCACGTAGTCGCCCCAGGAGTTGCGGGCAACGGCCACGTCGTCCTGATCCAGGTCGGTCGTGGTGTTGACATGGGTGTCGAGGTCGTCGTAGGAAGCGTCGCCGGGGGTCGTGTCGTGTACCCGGAAGGTGATTTCCAGACCGCCGGTGGGGCTGGTGATCGGGAAGACCGGATCGGAACCGTCGCTCAACAGCGCGGTGCCACTCGGCCAGACGCCCGTACGAGCCAGGGCATTGCCCGAGGCATCCTGCAAAGCACTACGGGCGACCAGCGTATAGGTACCGTTGGCCAGCGGCGTAGTACCCACGCCCGCTCCGTTGCCATCGAAGTAGATTTCGGCTTCCCACTTGTTCGTGGCATTGTTGAAGCTGAACGTTACGTAGTCGATGATGTTGGAAATCTCGTTACCCGAGGAATCGAGCAGGGCCCAATTGTTCGGGTTGGTCACGCTGTGGGTGCCGGTGGTGCCACCGACGGTTGACATCGCTTCGTCGAACACCGCGATCAACGACTGTGGGTTGAAGAAGATGTTGTCGCCATAGTGGATCTGGTTGCCGTTTTCATCCCACAACTCGGTAGGCAACGGGCCGGCCGTGTCGGTCGGTTCGTTGTATCGGCGGGAGAAAATGCCGTGCATGTCGCCCACGCCCTGACCGCACCAGACAACGACCACGTCGCCATCGGGTTCCATGGCTACAGACGGAAGCCGCTGGATGCCGTTGGTCGTGCTGTTCACTCGCGTTTGGACCGATACCGGATCGCCGTCGGAGTTGAAGTACCGGATGAACACGCCCGCGGCGTCTTGGTCGGAAACCAAGTCCGAATCCGACGGATTGAGCGCATCGGGTTGACCGCCGGTGCCGTTCCAGGCGATCACGAAGTCGCCATCGGCATCCATGGCCACCGTGGGATTGACCTGATCGCCCGTCAGTTGGGTCTGGTTGGCCTGGCCCGATGCCTGCGTGGCACCATTGGCATTGTACAACTGGTAGAAAATGTCGTAATCGGTCCCCGTGGATCCTTCCCAAACAATGATGAAGTTGCCATCGTTATCGGACGCCAACTGCGGGTTGCGAGCGGCACGGTCCGTGTCGTCGCCGATGTTCGCGGCGTTGTCGACCCAGAACTCGTCGGCCTGTGCCGTGCCATCGTTGTTAAACATCCGCGCCACCACCGCCGTGTCGGTGATGACCCCGTTGGACTGAGAGGTAACCACATCCCAGGCGACCACGAAGTTGCCGCTGTCCAGGAAGGTGACATCCGGATTGACTTCAAAGCCGCCCACGATTGCGGAATTGGCACCGACGACGGTTCCACTATTCACGAGGAACTCGTCGCCCACTTGTACGCCTCGGCTATCGAACATCTGGCCGTAGACGTTATTGTCCCAGCTGAACGCTTGTCCGGAACCGGCCCAGACGATGACAAACGCTCCGCCGTCACTCATCGTCACCGACGCGTTCACCTGATCGTTGGTGTAATTGGTCGGCACGAGGAACTCATCGGTTGTATCGCGGGCGTCGATGCGGTCGTCGAAGTTGGTGTCGCTGACCACCGCGTTACCCATCGCGTCGAAGCGGCGGGCGTAGATCCCGCTACTGCCGTCGATATCCTGGGTCGTGCTTTCCCAGACGATCACGAAGTCGCCGTCGGCATCGATGGCCACTGAGGCGTTCACCTGGTCGCCGATCGTGGTAGTATTTGCACGCAGTTCGCCGGTGATTGGGTTGTCGTTTCTGTCGAACACCCGATAGTAGATGTCGGCGCCGGTCGTGGCGTTGTAGGTGGTCCACACGACCACGTAATCCCCGTCGTTGTCGACGGCGACCGAGCGGGAAGTCTCTTCGCGGGCTTGGGCCGTGCCGTCGCCAGTGGCCAACCGCTGCTCGGTGCTGGTGGTCACGTTGACCAACTTTTCAGCGCCCGACTGGGCTGAGTCACCCACGGTGAAATTGAACGCATAGCCATCGTAACCGGTGGCACTGGCCGACGTACCTGCTTCGCCGTCGAAATCGCCGTCGAGTGCGTTGATACCGTCGTCGATCAGGTCACGGACGACAAGCGTATAATTGCCGTCCTGCAACGCGATAATGCCAGTCGAAGGACCGTTGTAATCGAGGGTGATCGTTGCTTCGTACTTGCGGGTCAGCACATTCCACTCGAAGCTGACATCGGAGACGCCGAGCGGAATCTCGTCGCCGTCGCGTACCAAAATCCAGTTGCTCGGATCGAGAACACTGTTGAGGCCCTCGGAGCCACCAAACAGATTCGGCTGTTCGCTGAAGGTCACGACCAGTTGGGTTACGCCCGTCGGCAAGTAGCCGTTTTCCAGAACGCGAGTGCCATCGGGAAGGAAGACGTCGGTGATGATCGGGCCGGCGGTGTCTGTTACCGGCTGTACGTTGCTCGATACGTAACGATAGACATCTGTCGTGCCCGGGCTGGCTCCGTCGCCGGTCCAAACGGCCACGAAGTTGCCTTCGGCGTCGCAGCCAACCGAAGCGATCCACTGCCGGCCGGTAACCGTGCTGTTCAGTCGCGTTTCGCTCGTCAATTCGGTGAAGTCGGCCGCGTAAGTCTTGGCGAATACGCCCGATTCCGACTTGTCTTCCTGGTTGATCTGATTGCCATAGCCGCTCCAGGTGATGACGAAGTCGCCGGCGTAGTTCATTGCCACCGACGAGTAACGTTGATCGCCGGAGGTCGTATCGTTGATGAGGGTTTCGCCGGAGCTGGGGGCCGAGCTATCAGCGATCGCCGTGGTAAGCAATTTCGCGTAGACGGCCGTGCCGCTGGTGTCGTCGGTCTTCTGTGTACTGGTCCAGGTGACGACGTAGTTGTCGCCGGCCAGATCCATGGCTACGTCCGGATACGTCTGGTTGCCGGCCGTCGTGTCGTTCACGCGGATTTCACCGGTCAAGGGGCTCACGCGTGGTGAACCGTCGGCGTTGAACTCGCGGGCGTAGATGTTGTCGCCCGTGCCGCCCTGGTCGCTCTGCCAGACGACCACGAAGTTGCCCTCGGCGTCCATCGACACGCTGGAGAACTGCTGATCGCCCGCCGTGGTGACGTTCACCTGGAATTCGGGCGCCAGGGCTTGGCCGTTGGAGTCGTAGCGGCGGGCGTACACGCCGTAGCCGTAGCCATTTTGCCCGTTGTCTTCCTGGCCGTGGCTCGACCAAGTGATCACGATGTCGCCATCAACATCCATAGCCACGTTCGACCAGACCTGGTCGTCGGTCGTGTAGCTGTTGACCAATTGGGCTTCGCCGAGCGCCGTGCCGTCGGACGAGAATCGCCGCATGTAAATGTCGGCCTCGCCTTCGTGGTAGTTGGTCCACGTGACGACGAAATCGCCGTCAGCGTCCATGGCCACGCTGGCGAAACGTTGATCGTCGCCATCGAACGCCGAATCCGTGGTGACGGCGAAGAACGTCGAGGAATCGACCTCGCTGGCGTCGATCACTCCGTTGCCATTGGTGTCCAAATCGGCTACCGAACCGTTGGCGTCGTACATGGCCACGTAAACGCGGTCGCGGTTGGCCACCGTGTCGTAGGCCGTCCACACCGCAACGTGGTCGCCATCGCCATCGACGGCCACCGCTCCAGGCGTTTCCGGATAGGTTTGGCCGTTGACGGCGATCGTCGTGGGCGGATTCGGATCGTCCGGATCGTCGGGATTGACGGGCGTGTCGCCGCTGCTGTCGTAGGCAATCACGAATTCGCTGCTGAAATTGGCGCCGTCGGGGGTGTAGCCGGTGTAACCCAACGGGTTGCCCGCGGCGTCCCGCAGTCCACTTTGTTCCTCGTTCGGATCGGTCGACAGCACCGGGGTGAGAGCCTCGATCGTATACCGGCCCGTGCTCAAGCCTTGGACACCATCCTCCAGCAAGTCGCCGTCAAGCGTGAAGACGACTTCCCATTTGTTCGTGGCCGTCGAATCCAAGTCGTAGGCTTCGCCGGTGAGGGGGTTGATCTGGCCCGCGAGCTGCGAAGCCATGTTCAAGCCGTACTGCACGTTGACGATGGCACCGTCCAACTCGGTACCGTTTTGGCGAAGCACGTAGTTTTCGATGTTGGTGACACTATCGTCACCGTTTTTCATCATGTCTTCGCTGAACGTCAACACGAGATAGGTCAGGCCATCGGAGCCGACCCTGATCGTGGCGCCGTCGTCGACCAAGGAACCATCAGGAGCTACCACGTCGGTAATCTGCGGCCCGGCCGTATCGGTCGTTTCGTCGGATCGACGGTAGTAGATGGTGTCGTTCGAGTAGCTGTAATCGTAGCTCAACTCGTCGGCTTGGGTCCACACCAGCACGAAGTCGCCGTCGGGCTCCATGGCGAGGGTCGAATTATATTGAGTTGTCCCCTCGTAACCATACGTGTATTGCTGGAAGCCCGGATTGGGAGCGTCGAGGATGTCGCCATCGGTATCGGGAGCTACCGAGCCGGTGATCTGGGCGGTCTCGCCTTCTCCAAGGACGAGTTCGAACTCGATCAGCGGAATGTCCTCGCCGGCGCTGGCGCCAACGAAGGTAATCGTGTACGACCATGTCGACAGCGGGTCGTATTCCACGGTGACCTCGTAGCCGAGCGCTTCGAGAGCCCCTTGAACACTATTGGCAGTCGCGCCGGGATTGCCACCATTGAAAGAAAGGGTATTGGTTTCTTCGCCGTCGACGATGAGAATGAAATTTCCATTGGGCGGTGTTCCTGCGATGTCCGTGATTGTCAATATTTGGACTTCTTCCACCCGCACGCCTTCCAGATTGTTGCCGTTGTCGGCCAAGTCGATGTACATTTCAGTATCATGGACTTCACCCTGGAAGGTGATTTCGTAAATTATGCTCTCCGTACCCCAATCCAGTTCCCATGGTGTCCCTTCACGGGCGGTGACTTCCGCATCGCCCACCAAACGCACCTCGACGGGACCTTCATATTCATTTTCTGGCCAGTTCACTCCTGTGATAATGGCTGCTTCCAGAGCGTCCTCGATGGCATTCGCCGTCTCTGTCCGATTTACGGTATCGTTGTCATTCATCACCACCGTCACCGTAACGACCTCTTCGAGATCGGAGCCGGGGTTGATGACGATGTTGAACGATCCGCCCGTAATTTGGGGATCCAGTTGCAGGAACGTCCGTGTGTTGCGACCATCCCGCGTGTTATTGGCCACATTGTCGCTGGAAAGCGTAGTCAACTGGCTGTTGAGATTGGGATCGCTATCCCAAGTAGAGAACATGATGCCGTTGGCTTCACCGCGCAACAGGCTGGCTACGTCGTTGAGGATGGCCGACAGGCGGGCCAGTTGGTCCGTGTTAGCGCCGTTATTGGCAGCATATATCAACCAAGCCTCAATTACGCCATCCACATCGCCGTTGTTATCGATAGGATAGAGGGATGACAGAATGTCGTAATCCGGGTCGAAAAAGAATTGCTTCAGGTCATCGTTTTTGTCGTCGTTGATCCACGCAGAGAAATACTCGCCCGCCATGGCGACATTCTCCGACGTATCGGGTCCGTAGCCGTCGTAGGAAATCACCATGTCACCGTCGGCATCGATGGCGACCGAGGCAGAAAACTGACCGAAAGGCCAAAGGGGAGTTTCGCTGTCGGGATTGGTACTTGCGCTGTTGGCGCGGAATTCGTCGCGGAGAATGGTGCCCGTAATGTCGTATTCGATTGCCCGAACGCCTACCGACGCATAGCCATCGGGAACGAAGTTGTCGACGTCGACGATCGCATCCCAGACGATGACGAAGTTGTTGTCGTAGTCGAAGGCCGCCGCCGAATCGCCACCACCACCGACGCCGAATTGGCTCAGAAGTACGTTTCCGGCCGGATCGTAGACTTTGGCGAAAACACTGCTAGCGAAGTCAGCGGATACCACGTAGCTGGGATCCTCGGTCTCTGTCCACGTAATAAGCGTGTGACCGTCGTCGCTCATGACGACGTACGGTTCTATGTTGATCGCCGTGATCTCGTCGTTCACGTTCACTTCGTTCTCGATCCGGTTGCCGTGGCGGTCGAACCACTGTGCTCGGATACCGTTGAAGTAACTGAGATCCTGGCCGCCATTGGCCCAGGCGATCACGAAATTACCGTCTGCATCCATACCCACCGTAGGCGAGTACTGTGCGTTGGTCATGTCTTGGTTCACCTGGATGGTGTAGAGGTCTTCCGAGTGGTCGACGATGTTGACCGTGGCGGCCAGCGTCGTACTCGTGTCGGGATCGATTACCGGAATATACTCCAGCAACGCATCGTCCCAACCGTTGAGCTCACCGTAGGTGGTCAGGTAGCTCACCTCGAACGTATACGGGTTGGAGGTCGAGGCGACAGTGACCGAAACTTCCTCAAAGCCTTCATCTTCCAGGGCCGAAGCGATGTTTTCAGCCGTGGCCTCCAGGTCGTTGCTGTCGAAGGTAATGGAGTCGGTCACCCGATTCCCGATACGCAGGGCGAAGACGCCTTCCAGGGTGCTGCCAGCCGCTTGAAAGCTTAGCAGTTGGACGACTTCGGCTTCGCTCGAAACCAGGGCACGAACACCTTGGGTAAACTCCACATCGGCCTCAGCGACCACGCCGGTGGCCGTGAAGCGGCGGGCGTACACATCGACAACGCTTCCTTCGTTCAGGTAATCCGCGACACCCTCCCAGGCGATCACAAATTCGCCATCGGAGTCCATGGCCACCGAGGCGCTGTACTGGTCCAGCCGGTCGAGACTGAGAGTGAACGGATTGTCCTCCTCGATCGGATTGACTCGGAACTCGGCCGAGGTTTCTTTAATGGTCGAAATCGACGCCAGAGAGACGAGCGAGTTGCCCAGGTCGTCGTCCGTGTTGCCTTGGTCGTCGGTAATCGAGTTGATGACCAGTTCGGGATGGTCCTGTTTGGCCGCATCGCCCACAAAAGTGATCTCGAAGTGCAGCAAGCCCTCGGGATCGTCGAGCGTGGCTACGGAGCGCACCGAGACCTGTGGCATCGCGCTGGTGAAAATCTCCGGCTCGGTGTAGGGACCTTCTACTAACGAGGGAACACGATCCGGCGGCGGGAAGTCGATCGGTCCGTAAGGAACCGAATCCGTGGTGCGCAGAAAGGCCTGCTGAATCGAAAGGGCCGTTAGCGCGGGATTGTCCGGCGAGATAAGAATGTTGTTCAGCACGACCGGCTCATTTACCGTTTCTACCAGAACGGTGGGCAGGAAGCCGGAAAGGCCACTGGTGTCGGTAACCGTTAGCTCGGGCACGTTTTGGCCGGACACATCTCCTTCGAAGTGAATCAGGAATTCGTGCGCGTTAATGGCTTCGACAACCACGTCTCCCAAACCGGGGATGCCCGAGAGGGCATAGCGAAGCTCCTCGACGTTGTCTCCCATCGGGGCGGTTTCGTCGTAGTTGACCGTGGTGGGAACGATAACGCCGCCACCGGTGTCGACCCCCAGGGTGTATTGGCCGCTGATCAGGCTCCCCGACGTGCCAGGTTGGTAACCCGATGTGAGGGTGATCTTTTGGACCTCATCGCCGCCGTAGGTCAACGACATGGTAGCGTACTGGCCTGCGACGTTGTCGTCCAAAACGTCTTCCGGCAAGACGAGCTCCTGGACCTCGTCGGTGAAGTACCGGGCGTAGATGTTCGCTTCGGTGACCGCCGCGCCCGAGGAGTCGAAGAGCACTTCAACCGTGTTGGCGGTTTGGCCGGGTAGCGTCACGGCGATGTAGTCGTACGAGGTCCAGGTGACCACGAAGTCGCCGTCGTCGTCGATGGCGACCGACTGCTGCTCTTCGGTGTACTGTGTTTCGTTGTAGCGAAGATAGTCGACCGGCTTGGTTTGCCACACATACCCTTGGTCAATCAGCCCTTGGTATGTCGCCGCGGTAATCTCCGGGATATCGAGCTCGCGGGTTAGTGGCGCTTCTACCCGGATGTCGTCGTAGTTGGCCGGCGTAAGGCTCAACAACTGGCGTTCTTCGAGTGGATCGATCAGCAAACGCCGTTCGACGCGTTCGCGAAGGCTTTGGGGAGTACGTCCAGAGAACCGGTTGCGTACACCGTCGAGAGTTGACGTGAGGCCTCGAAACTTCGGCAGTCGGAGCAGTGACATCTTCTTCATTCCTCGGTGTCAGTTTTCCAAAGAAGCCGGAAGCGAATCGCCTGAGGTGGCGTCGGGCCCGACGAAAGGGCGTCGATGCCATACACAGGTTGAACTCGATTCGCAAACAGCGGCCGGTTGGTTCATGAGTGGTTCGGACGACGAAATCGAATAGGTGCAAAACTCAATTCAGGGGCACGCCGTGACAAACTGCGGCATGGGGCCAGCGGAATGGGTTGCAGGCAAAGCTTTCGGGACGGCAGCAACGGCACGAGACGCTCGAAAAGCATCTTCGCCCAGTCTGAAAACCAAGAGGGTGGTTGGATAAGCCGGTCGCCAGGGTGAAAAAAACTCGGCGAGCGGCTCGGGCGATCACAATGCGCTGTGCGGTCGTTGGAACGCGCAGACAGAAAGCAATCACCCTGTCCTGCCAGATGGCAGAAGGTAAGCGGTTGTTCCCAAACCACTCTTCTCATATTCCGTGCCTACCTGATGGGTGGCCACCCCGGTCTCCTTGCCAGGCCGCGGTAAACACACATCTCAATACCCACATGAAAACCGGATTTGAACGTTTTGTCAAACAGAAGGTCCTGTGTGTTCGTTGTAGACAACGTTATTCACGGCGGCTTACTGAATACCCGGGATTGCTTAAGTTGACCATCTTATCATGATTGGCCCAACTTGGGGCGTCAAGAGGCTGTCTTGATAACCCGGAGGAACTAATTCGTATAAATCCATGGTGTGAGGGACATGGGGTGTGGTTGTAGGGCCAGAATAGGTCTACAGAGGGGTGGTTGTGTCGGGCGGGTACCAGGTTTCCGCCATGAGTGACGACGATCACAGTGCCTGCCACCCGAAAATGCCAGGCCAAAGGGGCTGTGAAAAAATGGGACTGGCTCCCGGCCAGCTGCAAAGAAAACCCGACGAATATCTCTCTCGCACGGGTGCTTGTCCCGATTTTTTCACAGCCGCCAAAGCGTGCCCGAGAAGGGTGAGTTCTGAGCTGCCCAACGACCCCACTCTTGAGCGAACAGAGTTCTTCGCCGGCAACGTGGGGACGGCCGGCTTCTAGAACGCTTGGGGGGAACGGTTCGCGCTTCGCCAGGGAATGAAGCTGGAGGCGCAAAAAAGCGGCCTCCTCAGGTGGGGCAGGAACCCGAGGAGGCCGGAAGATCAGGGCATTGCCCTGTCGGAGCCAATATAGGGCCTCCACAGGTGGGGCAGGAACCTGAGGAGGCCTGTCTGACGGGGACAAGCCCCGCAGATGCTCCAAGTATGTTCCAGATTTCGTCCAATGCAAGCGCCAATCGTTAAGCTTACTCGATGTATAGCCAGGATTTAGGGCTTTGTTTGTGGATGGCCACAATCGCGAGGTTTATTTGTTGTGGAAGCTACTTAAATCAAAGTTCCCTACCGAAAGATATTTCACCCACACCCAATGGCACTAGTAGGGGGCGACTTGTGGATTACCCGTGGCGAGGCTGCTAGAGGCCACGTGTGTCTCACCGCGGCTTCGATTCGTTTGTGGCCAGACTCTCGTGCTGTTGCAGCGGCCCTCTCGTTGTTGCAGTGGGATGAGTGGTCCGTATACTGATAACATCACTCGGACTGAAAATGCTTGGCGACGTACAAAGCGTTTGGCCAAAGGTATGCCAAGAGTTTTTGAGGCGAGAGAGACGCGAGTCTGCAAAGCCGAGCCGGCAGCGCTCGTCCCTCGTCCTTTGGACCGTAAACTCGAAACATCGTTTTCGCTCTGAGTTTGTCAAACATCAAATCGGTTGATCGGTGTCGCGATCGCTCGAAGAAGCGCGCGGCAAAGGAGATCGGCATGAAGATCGCAAAGCTTTTCCTGTTGCTTCTGGCCGGATTGTTGGCGAGTTGTCCGGTGGCTGTTGCGCAGCAGCAGAGCGAGGCAGAAAAGGGATACCGTGGGTCGGCTACTACGGTTACGCCGAATCGACAACTGGATTCAGCGCCTCGCGAGTATGTACGAGTGAATCGCGACAAGCGTGGTACGTCCTTGGCGTTGGAGACGGCCGTGGTGCGTTGCGTGCCGAGAGATTGCAGTATGGATTGGCCGTCGGTCGATCTGATTGCAGCGGTACATATCGGTGAGCGAGCGTACTACGAGCAGCTAAACCGTTTGTTTCGCAAGTACGATGTTGTACTTTTTGAGATTGTGGCGCCCGAGGGAACCCGAATCCCACGCGGCGGAGGCAGCCGTAGCGGCGGGCCGGTGTCGTCGCTGCAGATTGCCATGAAGAACATGTTGGAGTTGGAATTCCAGTTGGAGCAAATCGACTATACCCAACCGAATCTGGTGCATGCCGACATGTCGCCCGAGGCCTTTGCGGCCTCGATGCGGCGCAAGGGGGAATCGCCGGTTGGGATGTTTTTGCGGATGGTCGGCTACGCGCTGTCGCAGCAACAGGCCAGCGAAACCTCGGATGCTGATTTTCTCGGCGCCATGTTCGACAAGAATCGTGCCCTGGCATTGAAACGGATCATGGCCGAGGAGTTCGAAGGCGTGGGAGGTTCAATGCAAGCCTTTGAAGGGCCGGGCGGATCGACATTGATCAGCGAACGCAACAAGGTGGCCCTCGATGTGTTGCGAGAGCAGATTCGGGCAGGGCGGAAGCGAATCGCCATTTTCTACGGTGCTGCCCACATGCCGGATTTCGAGACCCGGCTGCGCGAGGGTTTCGAACTAACCTCGATTTCCACTCGCTGGATTACGGCTTGGGATCTCCGAGACGAGCCTTGAGGCGGTTTATCGGGGTTGAGACGCGAGCTATTCGTGTGAGGTGCCGTGCGCACCTACTCGCCCAAGATGGTGTTTTGTTCGCTTCAGGTGGCGTTCAGTAGCGGATGACTCGTCGCATGAGCCACACGCCCCACAGGGCCAGTAGCACGTTTCCTGCCCACACGCTGTACGCGGGTAGGGTGCCCGACTTGGCGCCGTCGATACTGGCAGCCAGCAACGGGTAGTAGACGATCAGGATGGGGAGGAAGCAGAGAAAGAAGCTGGTGAGGAAATCGCGGTTGCTCAGCCGCATGGCAATAGGGGCTCCCACCAGGACGAAACACAGGCAACTGAAACCTGCCGAGCAGCGGCGGTGGGGTTCGGCCTCCAGGCGGCGGAAGCGGGTTTGCAGGCCGGCCAGCCGGTCCTGGCGTCGTTCCCATTCCGAACCGGTCAAGGCATGGAAATCGCCCGTGAGCAGTTGATAGGCCGCCTCGACGGCCATTTGCTGCTTGTAACGGGCAATTCGCTCTTCCTGTTGAATCATCTGTTGGGGAATGTCGGCCAGCGGCTGTGTCGAGGGGTGCGTGTTGGAGTGCCGGACCTTGCTCGCGTCGGTTAGAGGGACCTCTTGTACGTAGACGTCTGGGAACTGAACCGTGAGCTTGCCTTCGACATCCAAGGTGGCATTGAAGAGGGTGATCTTCAGCACGCTCTGTTCTTCTGCCTCACGGACCTCAGCTTTCAGCTCCGCCTCGTCGGCCGTTACGGTCATGGCGGGTGAGTTGCCTCGTTCGCTCAGGCTGAGGGTAGGGGCAATCAGGCGTCGACCTTCCACATCGCGTACCGTGATCGAAAAACTCGACGAACTGTAGCTCTTTTGAGCACGCAACATGCCATAGGCGATTTCTTCGACCCCCTCGACAACCACCCGCCGGGCACCGTCGCGCCCCCAGGAAACCGCCACGTCATTCAGCCATACCGTAAATACGCTCAAGATCGTGGCGACGACGAACGCCGGCCACAGCAGTACCATGGGCGAGATTCCCTGCGATTTGATGGCCAGGACTTCATTCGTGCCCGACAATCGACCGTATACGGTGGTGGCCGCCAGCAGAAGGGTAACGGGAACCGCAACGCGAAGGGCGTCGGGCAAGATGTAGGGTAACAGTTGGAGTACCTGAGTCACGGGAAGGTTCTGTTGCAATGCCTCACGGACCACCCCCACGAGAAGCATCACCATGGTCAGCGCAATCAGCGAAACCAGAAAGACCTTCGTTAGCTCAATCAGGACATAGCGGGTCAGAATTCGCATAGGTCCATAGTGTCCTGCTGAAACCGGCTTGGGTCAATATCAGTCGAACGGGGAGTATCCGATCACGCACTTTACACAACTGCCGGAATACACCATACTTCTGGGGTCTTATTGACGCTTGCAGAGCCATCGAGGGAAAGGCGACCAGCGGGGGCCTAGATTCTCGGGTTTTTGGTTCCGAAGTTGGTTTTTTTGATGTAGGTATCGATAGTTCGAGTTTTGTGTACCTTGTCGGGCGGGTCGGGCCAAAGTGGCATCGGTCTCGAAGCCGATTGGAGCTTATTGATGCTTGCGTTGAAAATGATCGTTTGGGGAAGCCTAACGCCTGAAAATCCAGGCTCCCGTTGGTCGCCTTCCGCTCATTGGCTAGGCAAGCGTCAATAGAACACGCCTGAAACAATACGCCTTTCCTACTGAGGGAAGTGGGTGAAAGGTCGGGGTGAGCGGGAACGCGCCAACGGTAAGTCCTGGGTCTCGTAGCTTTCCTCTTGTTGGGGGGGCATCGCTCTCGCGCCGGGCGTCAGAACCGCTGGCCAGGGGAGACGCCGGCACTAGACCGAATGGGTGCTGGACCGAATGTCGGCAGCTTTGGGCGTCTATTCCTACCCCTGAGTAACCTTGGGGGAAGACCCTGCAATCCCGAAGCGTATTGGTGTGAGCGAGGGGCCATGGTTTACTTCAGATCTCGGGGCGAATGCGCGGAGGAGCGGCACGGATGGCTGAGCTTTCGATGAATGAAACGACGACCTTTCGTTGGTCGTTTGAAGAAGATGTGGCCAAGTATGCCGCGGCAGGGATACCTGCGATCGGTGTGTGGCGCCAGAAACTGTCTGACTACGGGCCGACCCGGGCGACAGAACTCCTTGGACACCACGGCCTCAAAGTGTCGCACTTGCTGTGGGCCGGAGGGTTTACCGGTAGCGATGGCCGAAGCTATCGCGAGGCCGTGGAAGACGCCTCCGAAGCCATCCAGACGGCTGCCGACTTGGAAACGAATATCCTGGTTGTTTACAGCGGCGCGCGGGCGGGGCACACGTTTAATCATGCCAAACGGCTGATTCAAAGCGCCCTGAAAGAACTGTTGCCTCAGGCGACAGAACTCGGGGTGACGTTGGCTATCGAACCGATGCACCCCGGCTGTGCGACGGAGTGTACGTTCATTACCACGCTCGACGAAGCGTTGGCCTTGCTCGACGCTGTGGGTAGTCCGCAAGTGAAGCTCGTTCTGGATACCTACCACCTGGGGCAGGATGCGGCCTTGGTCGAACGGATCGCCGAGATCGTCGGCCAGGTGGCGATCGTTCAGCTCGGCGATGCCCGTCATCCTCCGCAAGGCGAGCAAAACCGTTGTCGGCTTGGCGAGGGAACGATTCCGTTGCGAGAAATCGTAGCCGCTTTGAAGGCGGCCGGCTACGACGGCTATTACGACGTCGAACTTCTGGGCGAAGAACTCGAGACGTCGGACTACCAAGAGTTGCTTGCGCACGCGAAAGAGGCCTTTCAACAATTGGTCGTCGAGGGATAGGCCGTGTGACGGCAACTGGCCCGCCGTCGGTGGCCGTGCGTCAAAGGTGAAGTGTGGGGAGAGATGTATGCTTGTCGTTAATGACCGGCTGAAAATTCCGTTGCGGGAGTTCCACTTCACGTTTGCTCGCAGCGCCGGTCCCGGAGGGCAAAATGTCAACAAGGTCAACACCAAGGCGCTGCTGCGTTGGAAGGTACTGGCCAGTGCCAGTTTGCCGGACGCGGTACGTCAGCGATTGCTTGCCAAGCACGGCCGCCGTCTGACGGCCGAGGGCGATTTTCTGGTCGGCAGTCAGCGATTTCGCGATGCGGGCCGAAACGTGGCCGACTGCCTGGAGAAGCTCCGGCAGATGGTGGCCGAGGCGGCGGTCGAGCCAAAACGTCGCCGTCCCACTCGCCCGACACGTGGAGCGGTGCAGCGCCGACTAGAGGGCAAACGCCGGCAGTCGCAGAAAAAACAGCGGCGCCGCTCGCCGTTGGACGGTGCATGAGTGTCAGCTTGAAGACGCTTCACGTCCGGCCTTTTTCCTGGCGATACGTTCATTCTCGTCCGAAAACCAAGGCGGGTGTTGTTGTAGTGGAAACGGCAGGTCGGTGGCCGATCGGAATTAATTTGCTAGACTGAAAACGACGATTTGAGGTGGCCTTGTTAGCTAATTTTCCCTCGGCAAAAAAATCGGACAGGATAACAGGATATTCAGGATGAAGGCCTACGCAAGGGAGGATCGTTCGGTGGATTTCGCTTGAATCCTGTCGATCCTTTTGTCTGCGACCGCCGCAACCAACAGACGGCCGAACTGAAACCACCATGCGCCGCAAAGACGCCGGTGGCGTTTGTCAGGTTCCGGCCTTTCTCGAAAGCCAACTCGCGTTGGAGCCTCAACTCGGTGACAAACGACTCAACGAAAGCCAGGAACGTGCCAAGCACCAGCAAGAACAACAAAAGCAGTTGGATCATCGGCGATCCCTTCCAGCGCATGAACGGTCAGTTCTTCGCGAACCGAAGATGAGGAATCCTCAATGGTTCTTCGTTTCCGCCCCACAAATGGTTCGCAGGCCGAAAGGAGTTTCTCGGATAAACCGGATGGCATGAAAGCATCCCGTCAATCCTGTTCATCCTGTCCAAATGGAACCTTTGGATGGCAATTGTTCGACAAGGCCATTCGAGTTTGCGGCCCGAAGGGGCGTTAGAGACGAGTGTTGTCGGTTCAGCTTTGCATTCTCTCGTCTTGCGTTTCTCGCCGGTTTTTCCTGGCAAAAAAACATGGTTGGCGGTTGCCTGGCGGTTGTTAGCCGGCAGAATTCACTGGGGTGATAGGGAGAGAGGGTGAATTTCCGATGCACGCGATTGATATTCCATGGTCGGAAATTTCTCGGCCCGAGAATGCTCTCGCGGTGCTAAGCAGTAGTTGTGGGGGTGTCGTTCTGTGGTAACTCGGGGTATAATCCGGGGCAGATATCCAGCCGCTGCATGGACCAAGCGAGTCTTTTCGACGCACTCCTAGGGTCCGCATTTCCATGGGAATTTGGCAACAAGCCGCAACCGGCCCTTCAGGAGATTCCTGGGGTTTGGTTTGGTGGGATGCCATTACAATAGTGATACAGATGGTACAGATGGGCGATAAGAATGTCGGAATTCCAGGATCTCGATCACGTTTTCGAAAACTGGCCCTTTCAGCCGGGAGTGCTCAGTGCACGACTGGTGCGCACGGCCAACGACCGCGAGGTCGTGCAAATGCGGATCGAGATGGGCGTGTTGCAGATGGAACTCACTGGGCGGCCCGATGGTGTGCGTCCTGAGGGAATGGACACGTACCTCGACTACCTTCTACAAGAGTCGCTCAATCGGCAGGCAGATTTCAAGTTGACGGAAGATGAGTGTTTTGAGATCGATCGTGAGTTCCTGCAATTCTACCACCGGCGGATCTGTCTGATGGCGTTGCGGGAGTTTCGTCACGCCGTGGACGATGCCGACCACACCCTGGCGCTGATGGATTTTGCACGCGACCATTCTCCCAGCGAGGAATGGACCGTGTCCCATGAGCAGTATCGGCCCTTTGTGAATTTCCATCGCATCCAGTCGGCCGCGATGGCTGAATTGCAGGACGATGGACCGGAGGCCGCCATCGAGGAAATAAACCGAGGGGTGGATCGACTCCGCGAGGTGTTCGTAGCAATGGAAGTGGAAGACCGTTTCGAAGATGACGAATTGGTCGGACAACTTGTTGAAATGAAAGAAACGTTACGTACGGAATACCAAGTGGGACGCACTTTGGCCGAGCAATTGACCGACGCCATCACGGCTGAGCAATACGAGCGAGCAGCACAACTCCGCGACGAGATTGAGCGGCGAGGGAAGGGGCACTGACCTAGTGCTTTGTCAGAACGAAGATTTGGGGTGCCATGGCCACGCTTGAGTGGCCATGTTCCGGGCGATTTCAGCATGCCAACGGAAAGCGTGGGTATGCAAGTGACGTGGGCCAACACGTCATGGCATGCGGCTTCCGATTTCCGCTACCACCAAGCAGGGCGAGGGGTGGTGCAGTATGCTCGTAAGGCCGCACGTCGCGCTATCGCCAATTGGCGGTCGGCGGTGGGACGTTGCGTTGCGCAAATGGGTCGGAAAAGTTGCCCGAGTGTTGGGTGGGCCCTGCGTAGGGAACCACCGCCCTGCCCTGCAACTCGGCAAGGTGTTCGAGCAAGATGCGCCGCACTTCCAATACGGCGGCTGGATGCGTATGCACGGTGGTGTGGTCGGCCGGTACGGTAATTTCCGAAACGGCATCATCGATGTGGGCACTGCTGCGGCCAACAACACCATCGCCCGTTTCGGATAATCGTGTGATCCACGAATCCTTGGGCAGAACGCCCATCACGTTGTGGTACTTTACCCAAGGTAGCTTTGCGCTAGCGTGCATGACGGGGAAGATCGGCGACTCGGGCGACAAAGAATCGATACTGGTTTCTACCTCCAGCAACGAGTTTCTCGCCAGTAGATTTTCGTTACTGGCTAGAATGCGTTGGCGTCCGGCGATCAAAGCTTGTGGCATTCGGATCAGCTTGCTGAGTAACCATTGGGTGGTCATGTTCGAGAACTTGCTGCCGCGATGCGGTGTGCCGATCGTCACTACCCGACGGATCGACGGATTGGGCAAAAAGAAGAAGGTGTCGCGCAGGTGGGCTTTTTCGACAGCGGTGGCGTTGATTTCATCAAGTCGCGCACGGCTGACCAGTTTCCAGTAGTCGTCTTTGCTCTGAAGGGTTTGCATGCGGGAGATCAGACCTCCCATACTGTGGCCGACCAGCACCATTTCGTCCAACGCCGGTTCTTGGTGATAGGGGTCTAGCAGGTGCCGGGCTTCGGCCAGATCGCGCCGCAATTGTGCCGCACTCTGCCAGAATGGCTGACCGGTGGGGTAGAGATAAAACCAAATCTGGTAATGCTGGCGGATTTCCGGCGAACTGCGCAGGTCGTTGAACATCTCCATCCAGGTCATGGGACTGGACCACAGCCCGTGGACCAAGAGCACGGGGATTTTATCCGGCTCGTAGGGCTGCGCCATATAAAGCCCCATGATGGGATCGGGGCGGTCGGGCCGCATCTTCAGCAGTTCCTCCGGACGAAATAGCCCGATCGTGGCTAGGGTGTCGCCTTGCGTGCGCGAGAGGAAATAGGCCAACGGCGTCGTCAAGTCGGCTTCGAGCGACACTAACCGATCGCCCACCACGAGATCTTCCGTTGCCAACGGATCGTAGAGTTCCAGCACGGCCTTCAGCCGGCCTGGCGCATCCTTCGACTGAAAGTCGGGACGCATGAAAGCTGTGACCGGGAAGCTCAATTCCGAGGGGTAGTACTTGGCCACCGCCGGCTCGCCCGGGTAGCTGTGGCGTACGGCCATCATCGGCACGCCCAGGCCATAGCGGCGATAATGATTTTTCAGGCCACGGATTTCGTAGTCGGAAACAAACTCGAAGTGTTGGAAATCCTCGGGTTTCCAACGGGTGTTGTGCAGCACGACGCGAATGTCGCATGGCCCGGCGGTCGTACGGATGGTGACCGTGGAGTTGGGAACCAATTCGCGGAGATTGCAGCTGATGCGAAGTGCACCTTCCAGAGCGTTGTTATATAAGTCGCAGGCACCGCGAAACTGGGGGTCGTAGGGATTGCGATAGGGTGCGAAGCGTGGATCGAATAGATAGCGGTAAGAGTGAAGTACCGAGGCGCCGTAGAGATCAGAGGCCATTTTGGGCTTGCTGTCTTCTAGTCGTTTGGCGCCGAGGTAGGCCAATTCGGCCATCGCGTAGATACGTTCGGCCGAGGGTGCTCTCTCGACGACATCCTGGAACTGCTCGAGCAACGGGCGGATGTCCTCTTGCCACTCGTTCTCCAGATTCAGACTGCGCAACACTTGAAGCGTGCGTTGCGTGGGCTGGGGACCCTGGCGACTGGTAAGGTTCAGTCGCTGGCTGAGCGGGTTTTGGGGAACCGAACGTAGCGAAATGCCAGGCGACGCGCAGCCGATAACAGCCAGGGTAAGAATCCCTGCTACGCTTGCCAGCCACGCAGTCATCAAGCGTGGTGGCCTTCGGGTTGTCCCTGCGCAGTCGGAGCGATGCATGACCATGTCGCGAAGGCAGCACGGGTTCGATCCCGAAACACTTGGGATCGTCCGAAAAGATCACCCCACGCCGCGAGCCTAAAATGGGGGGGTACTTTAGAGGTTGGGATGCCCGCAAGTCAATCCCGGTTTCGGTGATATCGCTATTCCTGGGGGAGTACGGCCGGGGGGGCGGATTGCCGGCAGTGTGTCAGGGCGTCTTGTGCTTGGGGTTCGATCGCCGGACATACAAACAGGTGGTCGGGGCTGAATTGCGGTGCCCCCGACTTGAAGCGGAAAACATCGGGTGAGTCGAAGATCCGACCCAAGTAGAGAAAATCCTCGGGAATGGGTGTCTTGTCGAAGCAACATTCCTTTTGATAAAGCAGGATCGCTTGAAACCGTGGGCCGGCTACTTCCCGATTCAGGTCCGCGAGCAACTGGGCTTTGATGTCGTCGCTTTTTGTGGCACGAAGGATATCGGCGACCGCCATCAAATGGGCCGTCGACGGCTTGCCTGCACGTTCGGCTAGATAGGGCGCGGTGGGGATGAGTACGTCGCCGTCGATTTGACGCAGCATGGTCACCAGGGCGTCGCCTGCCGCACGATCCGATGCCGAGGGTATCGTCGCCAAAGGGTTGAACCACCGGATGCCCAATTGAAGGATTACGACCAACAGTACAACGGCTTCGGCCCACTGGGCGGTGACCGCCGGACGAGCGTGTTCTTTGGTTCGACGTTGTCTGGAGGCGAGCAATCCCGGCAGTCCGGCGATGGCCAGGCCCAGGAGAATGGCCGTTACAGCGAAAACGGGCAACAAGACGTTGGCGTACGCGCCTGTATGGATTCGCGACATCCACGAGGTGGCCAGTCCTCCCGCGCCCAATGCCAGATAGAATACGGTCGTTGATCGACGACTTCGGCCCGGCAGGTAATACCAGGCGAAGATGCCGATCGATGCCAGGGCAAAAGGAATGTTTTTCGCCATGTCCCACGCCCAGAATCGCCAGTGGCTATGCAGCTCGATGGGATGCTGACGAGGTAGATTGAAAATGTAGTAGGTGAACCATCCGTTGGTTTGCCAGTGGAGGTATCCCGAGATCGCCAAGCAGGGCAGAATACTGCCGGCGCACAACCAGAGAAACTGACGCGGCCGATAAGCCAGGCAGAAAAGCCCCAGGGGAGCGGCAAACAGCAGCGACGACTGTTTTGTGAAGAAGGCACACGTAAACAACAAGCCGGCCAAAAACAGTCCGGCCGAGTGACGCCCGAACCGGATGAGGTAAGCTCCGCCCAGGATGAACAAAGGAAACAAGGTATCGACTCGGGCGATGTCGAACCAGCGGCCCGTCACGTCGAACGTGACCGCGTATAAAGCTACGGCACACACGGCGGCCAGTGCGTTTCGAGTTTCGCGACGAACGAACTCGAAAATCAGTCCCAGGGTGCCCAACGTAGCTAGGAGCGAGACCAGACGCGGCCCTAGGAAGCCAGGACCGACGATCGCCTGCATTCCTGCCGACAGGTAATAGTACAGCGGCGGGTAGATGAACGGCACAAACTCGAGGCTCGGTTCCACGTAAATCGCTTCACCTGCACGAAGCCTCGCAATGTGCTCCAAGACGCCCCCTTCCATCCACTCCAGTTCGTAGGGGTAGCCGATGCGCAGCAGCATGGTCAGCTGAATAGCCACGACGGAGAGGATGGCAACAAGTGCGGCTGTCCAGCGAAGCAGCGACAGGACGTTGATCGTGTGGCGACCGCCGGGCGTACTGCCGGCCGCCACGGCGATAGGCGGTCGATCGTTGGCTTGCGTAGCCGGAGCGTTCATATCAAGCGGCGTCGCGTACGTCTTCGGACGAGTCACCCAGGGCCTGGCGAACTTCCCAGGTTTCCGTCCAGGCGCAACCGGCCCAAGAGAAGCCCACGCCAAATCCGATCATCACGGTTTGCTTACCCGGCTTTAGGCGGCCCGAACTGCGCAAGTCCTGCATCAGCAAGGGAATGGTGGACGACACCGTATTGCCGTATTGCTTCATGGCCGTCGGAAGAAGCTCTTCGGTAAGATCCATGCGTTCCCGCAGGTGTTCGAGCATAAACGACGTGGCTTGATGCATGAGGAACATGTCGACATCGTCGCGTGTCCATTTGGCGTCGGTCAGGAGTTGATCTATCAGGGGTGGGACGACATCCAGGGTGAATTTCACCAAGGCCGGTCCGTCCATGAAGAGGTCGCTGGGCCAGCGTTTTCGCTTGCGGGGTTGGATGCCATCGGCGGCCGGGCGGGCCCCACCACCGCAGACCATCAGTGCGTCGGCCCCTCGGCCGTCGGTGCCGAAGAAGAAGGAGCCCATCGAAGGTTCTTTTGCGGCATCGATTAAGGTGGCCGCTGCGCCGTCGCCAAAAATCGTCCGCAACGATCGGTCCGTCGGGTGGATGTAGCGAGAGTAAGTTTCGGCCGTGATCAGGAGTATCCGCCGGGCGGCGCCGCTACGAATCAACCCATCGGCCAAGGACAAGCCATAGACGAATCCCGAGCACCCAAGGTTGAAATCCAAAGCCCCGATCGAGGTTCGCAAGCCCAACCGGTCCTGCATCAGGCAAGCGGTGGTGGGCAGTACGTAGTCGGGCGACTGGGTGCAAAGCAACAGAAAGTCGACGCTTTCGCGATCGATGTCGTGGCGTTCGAAGAGCCGTTCTGCGGCGGCGACGCCTAGGTCGGACGCGCATTGCTGCGGGGCGGCGATGTGCCGCGCCTGGATGCCCGTCTTCTGGTAGATTAGGTTCATATCCCAGCGGGGGAATTCGGCCGCTAGCAGGTCGTTGTTCTCCACCTTTTCGGGTAGGTAGGTTTCAATAGGACCAATCGACGCGTATTGCATGGACGACTCCTCTGGGAATATCCGATATCGCTGCATCTTTCAGCCGAGTGCGTGGGTGAACTGCTGACTCCGAGGAGACCGTCGGACCAAACGTTGCAGGGTTCTTGGGATCGACCGATAAATAACTTGCCGATTTACCGGGCCGTGCTTCGCAACGTCCCTCGGTTTCCACCTTGGCAAAGGGTAAGTTGTTTTTCGGGTCGTTCTTCGTAACGCTCTGTACCACTAACCTTCCACAAAGATTAGCGACCAACGGGAGCGGGTCTCCAACTGGGTGCGGTAGCACCGTTTGGTTGGCGGCCCTGCCGCCCTGGGTTTCAACAAGCATTAGCGCACCATACCGCCAATGAGGGCGGGAGGCTACCAAACTTCTGGGCGTAACGTCAAGCGGAATTCCCAGCAAAGTGCTTTCTGGCGTGCTTGCGGAGGGGGGCCTACTTTCACTGTGCCGGTGTGTCGTTGCGGGGTCGGTTTAGTGGCGGCAGGATGGCCAAGCCGCCGGACGCCGGTTGCCTCAATGGTATGGTCTCATGTTTAGATTGTTCGTTGCGGGTCAAGGGGGCATGCAGCGGGGTGTGGGGCTCCTTGCGGCTGGGATGTTATTGATATTCGCAAAAATAGTGAATTGGCCACGCAGTGGATTCTCCCGCAATTGCCGGGCTCCCGTTGGTCGCTCTCGTGTCACTACGTAGGCGACGCTCAATAAGGTTGGCCGGGTTGACGATAGCGAAATTGCTAACCTCAAAGCTCGTCAATTTTTTGGCAAAGTTCAACGAACAGCGGGAGCGGGGTCTTGCCGAGGTGCGGTAGCACCGTTTGGTTGGCGGCCCTGCCACCGGGTGTTCTCGACTGGTCTTGACTCACCGCCATTGCGTTCGTACCTTTGCGACCTCTTTCTGGTCCTTGTTGAGGAAGGTTCTTGCCTCGCGGCGGTGGTCCTGTTTGCCGCCAGCCGCATGGCAGTTGAAAGGCACACGGCTGAAGGACTACAGCGGTCAGGTTCTCGCTTTGCCTCAGGTGTGTTCGATGCGGAGAATGCGACTCCTGGAAGTGCAGAAAGGAAGAAGTGGATATGAAGTGTCCGAGGTGCTGGGCGGAAAAAGCCTATATACGGCAAGTCAAAGGTTGGAAAGGCGTTTTTCTGGCACTTCTTTTGCTCGAACCGATGAAGTGTCACCACTGCTATCATAAGTTTGTTGTTCCTTGGTTTTCGACGTTTGGCAAGCAAACGAAACCACCCAAGCCGCGACTGTCGTCGGCAACTCAAATGGCTGGCCCGTCGTATGCGGCCCAGTGTGAGGCGGCAAAACGGGCGACCGAAGTGGACACGGTTGGCTATGGCGATCTTGCCCCGCGCCGGGAACGCCAGGAAGTCGATACACTTAGGGCCGATGCTGCCTGATGGCTGTACTACCAACCTCGAAGCTCGTTGACTTTTTCACGATGATTAGCGACCACCGGGAGCGGTTTCCTGGTAAGGGTGTGGTAGCACCGATTTGGCTGGCGGCCCTGCCGCCCTGCGATGTAGCGTGAAGACTTGCTCCGGTCGTGCGAAACACGGCCGGAGAATCACAATTGCCCAGGAGTCTGTCTGTGACACGCCGTTACCCGCTGACCGATATCCACTGTCATTTGTTGCCGTCCATCGACGATGGGGCGAACGATTGGCAGGCTACTTTGGCGATGGCCCAGATGGCGACCCAGGAAGGTGTGCGCGCGATCGTCGTTACGCCGCATCAACTCGGGGCGCATGGCGATGTCACGGCCACTCAGATTCGCGAGCGTACGGCACAAGTGCAGGATTTTCTGCTGAAACAGCAGGTTTCGCTGCGGGTTTTGCCGGGCGCGGAAATTCGAATCGAACCCGATCTATTGGCCAAGCTTCAGCGTGGCGAATTGATGACCATGGCCGATCGGGGGCGCCATGTGCTGTTAGAACTGCCGGCCGAGATCTTTTTGCCCCTGGGTGGCCTGCTGGAGCAGTTGCGCTCGCGCGGAATTGTGGCCATTCTCGCCCATCCCGAACGTAACTTGGGTATCCTCCATCAACCGCAGGTGCTTGGCCCGCTGGTCGATGCCGGTTGCCTGCTGCAAGTGACAGGCGGGTCGTTTACGGGCAGTTGTGGGCCGCAGGTTCGGCAGTTTGCGCATTGGATGCTCCAGCAAGGGCTGGTGCACTTTGTCAGCACCGATGCCCATGGCCCTCGTTCTCGCCGCCCCCTGCTTGGCAGGGCATTTGATTGCGTGGCGGAATTGACCGATGAAGAAACGGCGGTCGATCTCTGTTGTCGTAACCCGGCCGCAGTGGCCGCTGGCGAAACGGTCCAAGTGCGACGGCAGAAACCCAGAAAATCTGGGTTGGCCGACTGGTTCCGTTGGCGCAAGGCAGGCTAATGCGTGTCGCACGTGACTGCAGCGTCTCAGGCGGCGTGTCTTCACGGTTCCGAAAGCGAAAAAGCCGCTACAAGCAAGTGAGATGCGCTCGAATGCAGTTCATTCACCAATGTCGCGAGCGATTCTTTCGGGAGGGGCTTGCGATTGTGGTCGCCGTATTGTTGCTTGGGCAGGGCCAGTACGCGCAAGCAAAAGATTGGGTGGCCTGGAAGGTGGTGGGGCCGTTCGTGGTTCGCGCGGAATTTCCGCTGGACTCGGTCGATGAGTTGCTGGGACAGTTGGGCCAACTGCAACAGGAACTAACTCGATATCTTGGGGTCCCACCAGCCGAGGAGGCGATCGATATCTATCTGTTGGCTGATCGTGAGAGCTATCGCCAGTATCTCAGTCGGTATTTACCCAATGTGCCCTTTCGCCAGGCGCTTTACGTGCGGCAGCGGGGCAAGGGGATGGTCTTTGCTTACCAAAGCAACGATTTGGCCATCGATCTGCGGCACGAATGTACTCACGCCCTATTACATGCGGTGTTGCCTGTGGTGCCGCTGTGGCTCGATGAAGGGTTTGCCGAGTACTTTGAGATGGCTCCCAGCCAGCGTGCCTATGGTCATTCTCATCTCGGCAAGGTGCGGTGGAATGCCTTCTTCGGCGCAGTTCCTCGAATAGAGGAGCTGGAGGCGATGGGAGATATGTCTGAGATGGGGCAAGGCGAGTACCGCGATTCCTGGGCCTGGGTTCACTTCATGCTGTATGGTTCGCGCGAAGCCCATTCTGAGCTGGTGGCCTATTTGGCCGATCTTCGCCAAAGCACACCTCCTGGCCTCTTGAGCCAGCGTCTTGCTCAGCGTGTGCCGGATTGTCGACGCCGTTTTGCCGCTCATTTCAAAGCCTGGAAGCGATAAATGCGCGTTTGGGCTGTTTGGGGTGTTGCGGGGGATTTTTCTGGAAATTCCAGTTGTATTGGCGTTTCTTTCTTGAGTCTCGGGTATTAGGGCGTCGATAGCTAAAGCGATTGTATTGCGCTCGGCTTCGAGTTGCTTCACACACGATCGTGGTCGTGGAGTAGTTTGGGCGAACGTTTGGCGGGAGCCGGCTGACTTTGGCTCTTGCCCAATCGTGGTGTACCCCAGTCGTATTGCGTCGGTTTTGCAACGGATGCTGGCTGGAGAGCGCCTCGTTATCTTATCCGACAATTTCCTGGTACCTGCATGATGAGCAGAGGGCGCAGCGACATGAGGGTAGCCTATGGGGTGCCCGGTAAAACGCGTCGTCAAGCGAATGCAGGACTCAATCAAGGGGTGTCAGTGATGAAGGGTGTGGATCTCACAAAACGACTGTTGGTTGGTTTCGCCGTGTTGGGCTGTTGCTTACCGTCAACGGTTTGGGCAGCCGATGCACCGGCTCAGAGTGCGTCGAAAGACGTCGATGTGGCTCTTCGTGGCGAGGGGTTACTGCTCGGGCAGGTGGTCGACGTGGAGGGCCAGCCGGTGATGAGAACAGTCGTGTCGTTGCGGAGCCAGCAGCGCGAAGTCGCTCGGACGGCAACCAACGATGAGGGCTACTTCGCCGTGCGAGGGCTCAGTGGCGGGGTGTATCAGGTCGTGGCGGCCGATGGTATCGGCACGTTTCGGCTCTGGAACTCCCAGTCGGCACCGCCTTCGTGCCAGCAGGGTGCCTTGGTTGTCGCCGGTAGCGATGTGTTCCGCGGTCAGGTGCCCGGTGCCGGTGCGGTTGGGTTCTACTTGGGAGATCCGCTGGTGATTGGTGGCATCGTGGCCACAGCCGTGGCAGTGCCCGTGGGCGTGCATCAAAGTCGCCGGCCAGCCAGTCCGTGATCGCGTCCAGCGTTTGGCCTTCCTCTCGGTTCTGGTGTTGTTACCAGGACCGGGGCCGGAGAGCCGGAGGATTCATTGTTTGCAGCCCTTCGGCGGCGGAGTGTCGGGCCGGCTCCGGTCGCAATCTTTGCCGCGGAAGGGTGCGGCGTTTCTTGGGTGAGAACAGGATGAGTCAGGTGTGTGGCGGCGAAGCATCGGGTTGGTGGGACGAAAGAGTCGAGGTCGGCGTCCCTGCAGGCCGGATTTCGTCGGGATTTTGGGTAACCAACCAACGGCGAGCCTCTTTTTGATGACTCTTGGCAAAGCCTGTTGTCCGCACCACTCAGACGTGGTGTTTGCCGGATTATGGGTTTTCGGTAACATCCTGGCGGCTTTTCATGTGGATTGGACCCTTGAGTGCATACGTTTTGCAGGACGAGGTTGAGGCGAAGTGCGACGATCGGTTGCCGGAGCCGGGGCGGCACCTCCTTCTGGGTATATGCGGGAGTGCAGTTCTCATGTCGGAAAGGATTTCGTCAATGAGATGCCTTCGAGGTGTTGTGGCGTTCTGGTTAGGCTTGGCACTTCTTCTGCCAGGGCCATTCGCGTTTGGCCAGCAGCCCAACGAAGAGCGGTCGGCCGAAGTAACGGTATCGCCGTCGACGGCAGTGGCTTCGCATGCGGAGCCGTGCGATGTCGCCTTGCGTCCCGGTGGTATGTTGCTAGGGCAAGCCGTCGATTTCCAGGGGTGTCCGCTGGCGGGCGTTGAGGTTGTTCTGTGCATGACGGGATGCCGGGTGGCTGTCGCTCGGGCTGACGACTCGGGGTATTTTCTCGTGCGAGGGCTTCGGGGTGGAGTGTACGAGATTGCCGCCGGGCCGGCGTTTGGCGTCTTTCGGCTTTGGGCTACTGATACGGCACCGCCGACAGCTCAGGCGGGAGCTCTTGTGGCTGCGACGAGTCAAGGAATACGTGCCAATGATCCGGTAGGTAAGAGTCCGATTTCCTATTGGTTGGATAAGCCCGTGGTGGTCGCAGGGGTGGTGGCTGCTGCAGTGGCGATTCCCTTGGCCGTTCATAGTAACCGGGAAAAACGCAGTGCCAGTCCCTGATGGTTGGCGGGGGTTGGTATTTTGCGGAGGAGTTTCGATGGCCGTCCTAAAAATTAGAAATGTTCAGCCGACGTTGTTGGCCGTTGCCCTGCTTTTGTGGGTTCCCGGTGTAAGCCTTGCGGCAGCGCCGGCGCCAATTCTGTTGCCCAGTGATGTGCCGGCTAGTGATGTGCAGCTTGGGCCTCAGGGTGTCCTCTACGGTGTGGTGGTCGACGTGCAGGGCGTGCCGTTGTCGCGCGCATCGGTAGTTCTGCAGCGGGAGGGCCGTCAGGTGGCGACCGTAGAAACCGACGCGCTGGGCCGGTTTGCTGTCGGAGAGCTCCAGGGTGGGACCTACGTGGTGGCTGTGGGACCGTATGTTCGCGTCTTGCGCACCTGGGCGAACAACACGGCGCCGCCGAAGACTCGGGATATGGCGCTGATTGTGGTTGGCGACGAGGTTGTGCGCGGCCAGCGCCCACTGTTGCCTTTGGAGAGGGTGTTTGCATCGGATCAGTTCGTGATCGCAGCAATGGCGGGTGCGGCCATTGCACTGCCGCTTTCTGTGCAGCATTCGAATCATCGTCCCAGTAGCCCCTAGCGGTTGAGAAAAGCGGAAAGTCGAAAGCGGAAGGCGGAGGACATTCTTCCGCTTTCCGCTTTCTGCTTTCGGTAGCACCGTTTTCTGATTCCTCGCCCCCCACCATTCGTGGTGGTGTGTGAGATCCGGTCTCGCGAAAATGAGGTTGACGCCAAGGCCCTATTATTGGTAATAACCCCACCCGCGTTTTTCGGAACTCCTTTCTCTCATTCGATGTGCGGCGACTGCCAGTGTGGGTATCGCGGAACCACCTGCGGAGTTGGCTTTCGTCGCTCGCAGTCTTATCGGTTTAAGGCGTGAGAGCCTCGTCTGACGGAGCGCACATGACGACGCTACCGCTACGGGTCTGTAGCTCAATAAAATATAGGCACGCGGCCGGGGTTGCTTTGGCAACGCTCGCGCTGGCGCTGGGTGGCTGTATGGGCAATCGCTATCGGGTGGCTGATTTGCCGGCAGAGTTCGCGGCCAAGCCTAGTGTCAATGTAGACGAAATCAAGCTTACGCGGCTTGCTCACTATTCGGTTAATAGTGAGTTGATTGATCGCGGCGATGTGCTCGAAGTGACGATTGTCACCGATTTGAGTAATCTCGATGAGCTGACGGCTCCGGTGCGCGTGAACGAGAGTGGTATGGCTCATGTTCCGCAGGTGGGGCAGGTGGCGCTGGCCGGCCTGGAGATGGAGGATGCCGAGCAAGCCATTGCGGCCACGGCTATCTCGTTGGGGAAGTTCAAGAATCCTCACGTCACCGTCACGATGAAACGGCAGCGAACCAATCGCATTACGGTCATTGGGGCGGTGGAGGAGCCGGGGGTGTTTGAGTTGCCCCGCGGGGCGTGTTCGTTGTTGGCTGCGTTGGTGTCGGCTGGCGGTTTGACGGAGGACGCTGGTCCCGAGGTCGAGATTCGCCGCAGTGTGTTGCAGCAGGCCGTTCCCGATGTTATTCAGTCTGCACCGTTGTTGGCGGGTGAGGCGGGTAATGTGCATTTGACATCGCACGAGAAAACCGTGGCTGGCGGAGTGCCCGGCCCGCTTATTACGCGGATCAATCTCGCCAAGGCTGCCGCGGAAGGTAGCGGTGGCGGGCATCTTCACGACGGCGACGTCGTAATGGTGACCAAACGAAAACCCAAGCCGGTGTACGTGATTGGCTTGGTCAAAAATCCTGGGGAGTATGAGTTGCCTCCGCATCAGGATATGCGGGTGTTGGATGCACTGGCCAGGGCCGGTGAGCGCACGATTCAGGTGGCCGACACCGTGTTGGTTATTCGGCGGGTGCCGGGTCGTGAAGAGCCGGTCTATATTCAGGTCAGTATTCGTGAGGCAAAGAGCAAGGGGAATGCAAACATCATCTTGGCGCCGGGCGATATCGTAAGCGTCGAGGAGACTCCGGCGACGGTCGTTGTCAGGACGATCACCGATGTCATACGAGTTAGCGTTGGAGGTGGTTTTACGGTCTTCTAAGTCAAGTTGCGTGATTCGGGGAGATTCAGATCTGCCGCTATCCCGAGGGGATCGTCACAGGTTGCTGTAGTTTTTCCTGAATCACGAAAGGTTATTTCGAGAGACGCTCGTAAGTGATTACTCCGTTGAAGGGCCGATAGGCGTTACCGGCCGTGGCGTTTTACCTCTGCCGCGAGTGATCTCTGAGAGGCTGCCCCTTCGAGGAAGCGAACGTAACAGTTATGTTGCAGGAACCCACCGTCGTTCAAAGCGAGTCGGCCCAGCAGCCGACGACCACCCACGTGGTGCACGCCCTGATGCAGTTTCTTGTGGCCGTGCGCTACCGCAAGCATGTGGTCTTGGTGGCCTTGGCCGTGGCCAGCGTGTTGGGGGCGGTTTACTATTTCACTGCCACGCCCTACTTCGCGGCCAATGCCAGGATTCTGGTGATGGGTTCCGGGCAGGACGGCGACTCGATTGGCCGACCGCTGGAAGGCAATCGGCAAACCAACTTGATGCTCACTTTCGAGAATCTGTTCGACAGTGCCAAGGTGGTTCAAGGTGCGTTGCCCTATCTGCGGCGCGAAGATCGCATCGACTTTGCCGGCGCACCGCCCGAGGCGTGGCCGGGCATTCTGCAACGCAATCTTTCCGCTCAGGCAATCCAGGGAACAAACCTTTTGGAAGTGAGCTATCGCTCGAAGGACCCCAAAGCGGCGGTCTCCGTAATCAAGGCCGTGATCCAGTCGTATCGAGAGTTTCTCGACGAAACGCACCAAAGTACGGCCAAGGAAGTGGCTCAGGTACTCACTAAAGAGCGCGCTGATTTGACCCTGCGGCTGGACGCAAAGAATCAGGAATTGCTTGCCGCCCGGGCGCAGACGATGGTCATCGGCGCAACCGTCGAGGGCGAAGTCGTACATCCCCTGGCCCAGCGGGCGAAAGCCTTCAACGAAGCGCTCATCGAAACCCAGAAGCAGCGAATCGAGCTAGACGCGTCGTTGGCGGCCATCAAGGTTGCCATTCGCAACGGCGCGGATTTGCAGCAGCATGTGATGAGCGTGGCCGATGTCGTCGGCAAAGAAGTGTTGCTGCAAACCTTGGGTATCAGCCCTGGTGGATCTTACGCCCAGGCCGAAATGGAACGCCAGCTACTGGAAAGCAAGGCGGACCTGAAAACGTTGCTGGAGCATTTGGGCCCGAACCATCCCGAGGTAATCGCCAAGACCGATCGGATTCGCATGACCGAGCAGTATTTGCTTACTTACCGGCAGCGGATCAGTAGTCGGCTGAAGGCCATGACCAACAATCAGATTGGTCCCATGCTGGTGGAGATGGTGCAGCAGAAGCTCAGCGAAATGTGGCACCGCGAGCAATCGTTACAGGCTCAGTACGACGACGCTCAGCAGCAGGCGATCAATCTCAACGGGCGTCTCGCTCATATCGATATGATCGAACACGAGTTGAAGTGGCTGCGGGAACTCCACGACATTCTTCTGGAGAAGCTGGCCAACATCAATCTCAAGCAGGGTGGACAGGAAATCCGTACGGCGGTGGTTCAGGAGCCCATGGAAGCGAAGGCTCCCTTCTCTCCAAGTGCCCGACGCATTGCCGCGCTGGTATTGTTGGGTGGAGTCGCCGCTGGTATGGGGATGGTCTATGTGCTCGACATTCTCGACGACCGATTCCGTTCGGTGGAGGAACTCCAACAGCAGTTGAACGTTCCCGTGTTGACCATGATTCGGCAGTTGCCGTCATCGGATTGCTGTGGTGCGGAAGCCCTGCAGATGCATGTGGCTCCCAATAGCACCGAGTGCGAAGCCTTCCGCACTTTGCGGACAGCCTTGGCCCTGGCCGACCGTGAAGCCCGGCAACTGGTAGTCTCTAGTGCCGAGCCGGGCGACGGGAAGACCACCATGTTGGCCAACCTGGCCGTGGCTTATGCACAGTCGAATAAACGAACGTTGTTGATCGATGCCGACCTGCGTCGCCCGGGGCTGACTGCCATGATGGGGATGCGCGGGGTCGACGGGCTTTCCAGCATTATTCGCGACGATGGCGATGTGGTGCAGATGGCTACCGCGAACATTCGAGCGACGGGGGTAGATCGCCTCGACGTGCTCCCCTCGGGCCTGCGACCGACTAATCCGGCAGAACTTCTGGCCAGCCCACGCTTTGCCGAACTGCTAGCCTGGGCGGAAACGGTGTACGATCAAATCCTCATCGACAGCCCACCCACACTGGCAACAAGTGATACGGTGGTGATCGGCCGCCTGGTCGACGGTGTTGTGATGGTCGTGCAGCCCGACAAAAACCGTCGTCGTACGGTGATTCGCGCCAAGGATAGTCTGATCGCGATGAAAATTCCTTTGTTGGGAATCGTGATCAACCGAGTGGGCGCGGAGAACGATCGAGGATATTACGGCTACGAGAGCGGTTACGGATATGGCTACGGTTACGAGTACAGCCCGGATGAAGACGACGCCGATGCGCTCGACGGCGATTGCCTCGCCGAGCAGGCGGGTGACAACCAGGCGGGCGATGGGCAACCCGGCAATGGGCCGGCAGGTGATAAGCAGGCTGGCGATATCGTTAGTCTTTCCGGCCGTTCGCTTGCCAAGCAAACCAACCGGTTGGCAGGTGAGACAATTTCGGTAGAGCAGGAATCGAACGTGGGCACCGGTGAGGTTCCCCGTCGTGTTGGTTGAGATCGCATCTGGAGCTTTTGGGACCATCGCATCTCTGGAGAGAACCGTTGATGTCGAAGAAGCACGTTCGCCGAAGATCGCACTCCTTGTCTCATCGCGAGGAAGATTCGCCGCTGGGGCAGTTTCTGCTCAAGGCGGTCGACGTGGGGTTGGCGGGCTGTATCTTTGCTGTTCCGCTAATCATGGGTGGCCGCCAAGCACTCGGGCAACTGGCTCTGATCGTGTTGGCGGTGGTTGTTGCTTTGGCGTGGACGTTGCGGCAAAGCTTGAGTCAGCATTGCTCGTGGCGTCGCTCGGGAGCAGAACTGTTGCTTCTCGGCGGCGTGCTCCTGATTCTTCTGCAACTGGCACCACTGCCCGTGTCGATTCGCCAGACGTTGGCCCCGCAAACCGTGCGGCTGTTGCCGTTGTGGAATGCCGTGGGGCCGGCATCCGGGAACCTCGACGTGTGGGATTGCATCACGCTGACCCCGGGCGAAACACAAAACGGCCTGGCCATTTTCTTGGCCTATGCCCTGGTGTTTTTGGTAACCGTGCAGCGTATCAATGCCGTGAGCGACGTCGAGCGATTGATGCGTTGGATTGCCCTTTCCGCCCTGGCAATGGCCTCGTTCGGGCTTCTGCAGTTGCTTACCAGTAACGGCAAATTCTTCTGGTTCTACGAACATCCCTTCACCGACACCTATAACATGGCCAAGGGGAGTTTCACCAACCGGAATCATTTCGCACATTTTCTGGCCCTGGGTATCGGGCCGTTGATCTGGTGGATGCAACACCAGCACAGCCATCGCAAGTCGTCGGGTGAGCAACGCTTTGGCCCGTCGGACGACTGGAACAGTTTGACCCAGACCATGGGAATGAAAGGGTTGGCTGTGGGGGTGGTGCTGTTCGCCGGATTGCTGTCGTTGTCTCGCGCCGGCATGTTGGCGATGGGCTTGGGGGTGGTAATCGTGCTGGCCGTGTGTTTTCGCACGAAGGCCCTTGGAATTCGCAGTGTGGCCATGTTGGCTGGTGTGAGTGTTCTGCTGGCCGCGCTGTTGATGATTAACGGGTTCGACCGGGTGAGCGACCGGTTGGACAAGATCAGTTCCGGTTCGGTAGAAGAAATGGATCATGGCGCCGGACGCCGCACCATTTGGGCGACCGTGTGCAGGGCGATTCCCGATTTTCCGATCCTCGGGGCGGGCGTCGGAAGCCATTCGGCCGTTTATCCCGTGTACCTCGAACGGTCGCTGGAGATGGAATATACACACGCCGAAAGCGGGCCGCTGCAGACCCTGCTGGAAACCGGTGTGACCGGGGCCACGTTGATTGCCATTGGGATTCTCTTCTGTGCCTATTGGTGTTTGCGAGGACTTCGTGCCAGTGATTCAAAGCGAATTACCCTCTGTTTGGGAGCGATCGCCTCGGCGCTAGCGGTCAACGTGATGCACGCTACCACCGATTTCGTGTGGTACGTGCCAGGTTGTATGGTACTGGTAGCAATCCTCGCGGCCAGCGCTTGTCGGCTTTGGCAGATAACACACGAACAGAAGGGTGTTGCCGCACCGCAGTGGCAAACCCATCGTCTTGTCCCGGTAGGAGTGACCGCATTGGTGGTCGTTGCTGGGGGCTGGATGGTTCTCAATCGGGCAGGCGCCACGGTGGCCGAACCCCACTGGGATCGCTACCGAATGATGAGCTTGGCCTCGAAACAACCGGAAACTACCAGTGATGACGCCGAGGAGGTCGGTCTTTTGGATGAGGAACCGGCCGATACGTCGCTCGAAGAAGTCAGCCGGATGATTGACGAGTTGGAGGAGGTGGTGCGATGGGATCCGCAACGGGCGCGGCCCCACTTCCGCTTGGCTGCAGCCTATTTGCGGCGATTCGAGTTGACGCAAGCGATATCCGACAATGCGATGCCGCTTACGCAGATCCGCGACGCGGCGATTGTTGCCCGAAACAAGTCCACGCCGGAAGAGGTCGATCAATGGTTGACCCACGCGCTGGGCGAACGTCGTGGCTACCTGGATGCCGCCCTGGAACATACCCGCAAGGGCCTCCGTCTTTGCCCGCTTGCCGGCGAAGGCTACCTTTACTTGGCCCAACTGTGCTTTCTGACTTCCGCGGGAGACGATCAAAATAAGCAGGCATTTATCGACCAGGCATTGCGGGTGCGCCCTCGTGACGGGGCCGTTTTGCTCGAAGCCGGGCGCGAGGCATGGATGGCCGGCGATTGCCAGCGTGGGCTGGAGTTCTGGCAGAAGGCGTTTCAAGTGAGTCGCGAGCAACAGTGCCAGTTATGCAATCTGCTGGCCGGCCGGGTTTCCGTGGCGTTTATCCTGGAGCGATTTCAGCCCGACCTGATTGGTATTCGGGCGTTGGAGGCAGCCTATCGACGATTGGGCGAAGACCAGCACGCGCCTGAGTTACTGACTTTGTTCAACGAGTTGTGCCGCACTCACGGCCTGCCGCCATCGGATTATCACGCCGCCCGGGCATGGCTCGACTACGAATTGACGGAAGTTCGTCGGGTTCACGGCCAGTTGGCTGTGGTCGAAGCCCAGGCGATGTCGGGCGATGAGGCTGCCGATGTGTGGCTTGAAGCCGGCTGGGTATATCAACACTTGGGCGAAAGCGCTCGCTGGCTGCAATGTGCCAATAACGCTTATCAATGTGATCCGAACAGCTATCGAATTCAGTACAGTTTGGCAAAGGCGTTGGCCGCCAACGGACAATTTGACCAGGCGGAAGATCATCTGCGCTGGTGCCAACAACGACGTCCAGACAACCCAAAACTCGAAACCGTGATGCGGGAAGTCGTCAAGCAGCGAATCGATCAACAGAGTCGCACAGCGGCCAGTTCGTCGATCCCTGGCGAATTTCCCTGGTAAGTAGGAACCGACGTTTGCCCCATTGAGGTACCGTGAGCTTGCGTATCGTCCAAACCGAAGCCTCGAACGCGCCGCTGGATAAGGAAGCTAGCCAGTGGTGGCTGCGCCGCATGCACCGTCCGTTGACGAGTATGGCGACGCTCTTGCCGCTGTTCGTGGCGACCTATTATCTGAGCTACTGGCTGCGCTTCGAAGGCCAGTTCTTCGACCATCGGCTACGGTTGTTCACGATGACCGTCGGTTGGGTCGTGGCCATCAAAATGGCGATGTTCGGATGGTTCCGGATCTATCGCAGTTGGGGACGCTACGTCACGTTCTACGACTTGGTGTCGTTGGTTCAAGCGGCCACCTGCTCGTTGCTGTTGACGGTGCTCATCGATCGCTTTTTTCTTTCCGAACCAATCATTCCCCGAAGCGTATTTCTGCTCGATTGGGGAGCCACGATCGTCGTCGTGGGCGGATGCCGTGCTTGCCTTCGCGCGCTGCGAGAGCGCAATTGGATGACCATCCTTTCGGCGTCCCGGAGAATTCCTGCGCTGATCGTGGGCGCCAACGACACGGGCGAATCGCTTCTACGATCAATTCAACGCAACAACAGTCTATCGTATCACATCGTAGGTTTCGTCGATGACGACAACCAACGCGTGGGCACGTACCTCAACGGTGTGCCCGTGCTGGGGACTGTCGATCAGGTGTGCATGCTCGCCGAGCGGCACGGGGTTCACGAGATTCTCATCGCAACCGGCAAACTCAGCGGACGGCAGATTCGCCGACTGGTGGAAGACGCCCGGCAGCACTCGGTCCTGGTGAAGGTGTTGCCCAGCGTCGAGCAGTTGATCAGCGGACGAGTGGCCGTTCAACCGCGGCCCGTGTCGATCAACGACCTCTTGCGCCGCGAACCGGTGCAGCTCGACCTAAGTAGCATCGGCCAGTGGATCGACGATCGCGTGCTCCTGGTGACCGGCAGCGCCGGCAGTATTGGCTCGGAAATCTGCCGTCAACTTCTGCAATTCTCGCCGCAGCGGATCGTGCTGGTCGATCGTTCGGAAAACGGCCAGTTCTTCCTGGAACGAGAATTACAGCAATTGGCAACTGGTGTGCCGTTGGATGTCCAGGTGGCCGACATACTCGACGAACGGCGGATGCGGCGACTCCTCGAAGAAGTTCAGCCGGATATCATTTTCCATGCCGCCGCCTATAAGCATGTTCCGTTGATGGAAGCCCATCCGGGCGAAGCGGTCAAAAACATCGTGCTGGCCACCCGGCAACTGGCCGACTTGGCCTTGGAGACCGGCGTCGAGTCGTTCGTACTGATCTCGACCGACAAAGCGGTGAATCCCACCAGCGTGATGGGTGCCTGCAAACGGGTGGCAGAACTCTACGTGCAGTCGATGGCCGAACTATCGACCTGCCGCTTCGTGACCGTGCGTTTCGGCAACGTACTCGATTCGGCCGGTAGCGTCGTGCAAGTGTTCCGCCAACAGATTGCCGATGGTGGTCCGGTTACGGTAACCGACCCACGGATCGAGCGCTATTTCATGACGATTCCCGAGGCGGCCCGACTCGTGATCGAGGCCGGCGCCATGGGACGTGGCGGCCAGATCCTGGTGCTCGACATGGGTGATCCTGTGCGGATTGTCGATCTGGCGGCCGACATGATTCGTCTCTCGGGCCTCGAATTGGGACGCGACATCGAGATCGAATTCACCGGTCTACGGCCCGGCGAGAAACTCTACGAGGAGCTTCATACGGTGGGTGAAACGCGTCTGCCCACCCGGCATCCCAAGATCACAGTGGCCGACTGTCCTCGCCGCGACGCCGTGGCCATCGTGGCCGAGATCGAGCATCTTGTCGAACTCGCCGCGGAAGACCCCAACACCGTGCCCGACTGGTTGCAGCGTGTCGTGCCCGAATTTCGCAACCCGACCGCATTGCCCCGCCGCGTGGCAGCATAGCGGTTTGGCCACCTCGCCTTCAGGGATGCCCTGGATTATCGGATCGTGCCCTCGGCCGATTCAGCTCGGCTAGTACTCTTGGCCGCAGAACTCTCCGCACTGGCAGAGCCAGTGGCACACACAGGACTTGATCTCCCAATTGTGATTGATGTACTCCCTTAGTGTTGCGAGGTTTCCGGCAGCGTGACGACGATCTCGAAGATGTTCTCTTTTTCACGACCGACTTCGAACCGTAGGCCTGAAGTCTCGAAACGTCGGTACTTGGGATCGATTGCGACGGACTGACCACGCCGATCGACGTCGAGAATCGACGGTGGCGCAACCACGACTGCGTAAGTTCCTTCCAGGGCACCGTCTCCCGATCGGGTCGTACCCAGCCGAAAGTTTCCCTGGTCGTCAATCTGTCCGGTGGCACTTATGGGTTTTTCAGCGTCGATCTGCTCGAACGTAACCGTGCCGCCAGCCAAAGGAGTGCCGTCAGGCAAGGTGACTTTGCCCGAAACCGGACACGTTGGATAAGGCGAGCCACAACCCCCGCTCGCCGTGATTGTGCACACCAATGCAATGGCACAAGCGTGCTGCAGCTTGAATCCGTAACCGCAGTCAGAGACTCGAAACGACCTTGGCGCGAAATATTTTAACACGTAAGCATTCCTGCTATTCGACATCCGGCTGCAACACGGTTCCGTCCGCCGTGGTGGCTTTCATGGCAAAGGTCCAGCCGCCGTGGTTGGTTCCTTGGTTGTTGCTCAAGGTGGCCCGAAGCACATTACGGCCCTTCTTCAACGGCACTTCTACGCTCCGCTGGCGAAACATCGGGTGCTGTCCCATTTTGACCGGCGGCTGGTCGTTTATCCGCACGACCAGATCGTCGTCCCAGGCGAAACGCAGCGTGGCCGTGGTATCTTCCGGGGCATTAAGCACACATTGCGCGACGGCGGCCTTACCGCGATAGTGAATGCCAACACCTCGAGCATGCGGCCGGAAGGCGTGGTTGAAGTCGACGAAGCCGTGATAGCTGGGACGCTCGATCCATTTGACGTTGTTCGGCAGCGCGGCGCCTTGTGCTGCTGCCGTAATGGCTTGCGAATGGGCGTTTTCGAACGGCCCGGCGACGCGCCAGCTTCCTGCGTTGGGCAGCGGCAGATCCATTTCGCCACGTTTCAGCGGTGTACCGGCCAGCAGTTTGGCGAACGGTGGCAACTTGCTGATCGGGCGCACCTCGCCAGCCTGATACCAGTAGACGGTCGAACAGATGTCGTTTTCCATGCAGCCGAAACGCATGTGGATCGACTTTTCGAAGGGGATACTGTCCTTTACGAAAAAGCGGTAACCGACCAGCCGTTGCGCGGGTCGGGCCTCGCCCACGTCTTCGTGCACATAGTAAGGCATTCCTGCATAAAGGTGCGTTTCCGGCGGATGCTGCGCACCACCGTAGGAAGTGCCAAAGGTATCTTCGCCCCCGATGCCTCGGATGTAGGCCGGATAGTCGCCCTCGCCATTGAGGTAGATGTTTTCGGCACCGCCGTGGCTCCAGCGGTCGGTGTTGTCGATGAGGCGAACCCCATAGATGAAACCCACCAACTGCCCAGGCCCATCGGCGTCGAGCATGAAGAAGTCTTCACCGTAACGCTCTGTTGCGTTCTCGCGGCGCCACCGAGCACAGAAACGGCGTTTTTCCTTCATTTCCTGGCCGGGGTAGCGATGCCAGTCGACCTGCATGTAAATGCCGTTGCCTTCGTCGCCGTTGGTGGCCGTCAGATTCCACGATGCCAACCCAACGCCGCTGGTGCCAGTTGCCGTTTAATAGCCCGATTGGGCGCTCCCGCCAGATAACGCGAAGTTCACATTGAGGATCGGTTCGGCCTGGATGGCCGCCGGAAATAGCGACAGACATGAAATGGCAATAGTGCAGCAGAGGACTCGCAACAAGGGCATGACGTTCTCCTCGGTGGACAAGGCGGTGTCGGCCGACCGGATGGCCGATTTTCGCAATTAACTAGTATTTTGTCACATTGACAGCCAATTTGGCTGATCGGAACCACATGGAGACTGCCCTTACTATAAACGGCAATTCTGGCATGCCAAGTGTTTTGGTATGCCAAAAATCAGGGATTGCGTGGGTGGCCCGTTTTGCGTCCACTAGCCCATCTGGAGAGGTGTGTGGCCCGATGGTAGGGCACACATGGCGTGTTCTCGTTGTCGAATCCGAGGAAGACGAATCCGAGGAGGAATGGGACACCGGCACCTCGTGGCTCTTGGTCCCGACAGCCGGATACTGGTGGCGGCTTGCCTGCCGCTGCTGATGCAACGGCAGGCGTTTCTTCCCATGGCCTCGCAAACTCAACCGGCGTGAGACATTAGTCCCAGGCCCCGTCGAGCTCCAGCACGAAGTCGACCGCCTCGACTTCCGTCCGGTCGTTTCCGCCGTTGGTCGATTGGGCTCGCACGTACTCGAAGCCGTAAAGCCAAATCGTCGCTTGGTCGTACTGGAGCGAGGCGTCGTCGCCGGTGGCCGAGAAGTAGTCGTCCACCGAACTGTCGTAGAGATAGGCCTGATCGTTTCCGCCGGCCAGCTTTCGGGCGTAGACAGTCTCGAAGAATTTCGCCCGATTGTAGTAGTTGTCGCTGAACATCGCGCTCGCCGTGTCCGTGCCGACGAAGAGATCATTGCCGGACGAATCGTAGAGCGTGGCCGTATCGTATCCGCCTTGCGTGGCGTAGGCATGTACGCCGGCAAAGTAACTTGCCTGATTGCGGTAGCCGGTGCCATACATGATGGCCGTAGTGCCGGTGGCCACGAAGGTGTCGTTTCCTACCGAGTCGTAGAACTTGGCCATGTCGCATCCGCCGGCGCTAGCGTCTGCCCGCACCTGCTCGAAGAACTTGGCGCGGTTGTAGAAGCCGGTGCCGTAGAACACGCTGATCGTGGACGTGCCGACGAAGAGGTCGTCGCCCGTGGAGCCGGAAAGCTCCGCCAGGTCGTTTCCGCCAGCCGTGGCATAGGCGTGGACGGCGTAGAAGCCTGTTGCTCGATTGGTGAAATCGCTGCCCGACATTGAGGCTTCAGTGGGCGAAGCCACAAAATGGTCGTCACCGGCCGAGTCGTAGAACTTCACCGCGTCGAGCCCGCCGGCGGTCGCCCTGGCTTCCATCGAGAGGAAACCGTGAGCAACGTTGACATACGCCCCGGCGTACATCCCGGCATACCCCCGGGCCGCGACGAGCGTATCATTGCCCGCCGAGTCGTAAAGCACCAGCGTGTCGTCGCCGCCACCGCCGTAAACGGTGATCGATTCGGTGCCGTCGACCGTCATGGCGTAGCCCGAGCCGGTCATTTCCGCCGAGCCGGGGCGCATAACGACCTGATCATTTCCACTGCTGCCGGTGAGCACGGCCGAATCACTGCCACCTTGACCATTGAACTGCACTGTGCTGACCGAACTGGCGGCGAAGTCGTAGGCGACGCCGTTGATCGTGAAGTGATATTCGTTCGCCGTAGCGGTGGCCGAGAAGCTATCGGCTCCGTTGGTTCCCACGACACGCAACGTGGTGCCAACCTGCGAAACGAGGTTGGTAATCCGCAAGTCGACGTCGGTATTCGCGCCACTGCCGGTGTAGGCCTTGACGTAGAATGTGTCGCCCGCGTTGACGTTCAGGTCGATCCGCTCACCGTCGGTAGCCGACTGGCTGCTGCCGACGAGTTGCTGGTTGGCGTTGTAGACTTGCAGGTCGACGTTGCCGTTGGCGTGGGCGAACAGGGCTTCGACCGAAAGGATACCATCGGCCGCGGCGGTAATCTTGAACCACTGGCCGGTGGCGTCGATGGTGTAGCCGTCGAAGGTCGCCTGAGCGATGCTTCCCAGGTCGATGGCCGCTACTTCAGCCTCGAGGTTAGCGTTGATCGAGTAGTGAGCCAAGCCGTCGCTAGCCAAGCCGAGCGTGTACGTTTGGCCGGCTACGACTTCCATCGAAAACGACGAGCCCGTGACACTGCCGCTGGTCGTTTGCCACTCGGGCGCGAAGTCGTAATCACCGGTGACCTCGAATGAGATATTCCCGCTCGCGCCGGCTGTGAAGCTGAACCAGTCAACGTCGGTCAGCGTGCCGATCGTGCCGTCAAGCGACAGGGTATCGGTCACCGTACCCAGGCCGTAAGCGGCGCCGAGCGTCGAGCCGAAGTCGTCGGCCGGCATGATGGTATCCAACGCCCGGTCGATATTCAGGCGGAAGTAATTCTCGCCCGTGACGGAATCGTACACGGTGTCGGCCGTGGTAATCATCAGATCGTAGAGCATGTCTTGGTCGACATTCTCAACGCCGACGAACTCGTAGGCCTGACGAAGCAGGACACTGGCCCCGGCCACGTAGGGGGTGGCCATACTGGTGCCGGAATATCGGGCGAAGTCGTCGGTAACTCCGTCGCGATCGCCGACGTAGTCGGGCACGGTGCTTAGGATGCCGCGACCCGGCGCGGCGATTACCCGCGTGTCGCGCTGCGAATAGTAGCTCAGTGCGCCGTTGTCGTCGACCGAAGCCACGGGAACGACATACTCGGAAACGGCCGGGTACGTGAGCCCCGGTTCCTGGTAGGTCGTAAAACTATTGCCGGCGGCGGCGGCGATGAAGATGCCGTCGGCCTCGATCTGAGCGAATTCGTCTTCCAGCATGGCCCAGTCGGGCACGACGTCGTCGTTGTAGTTCACACCCAGCGAGAGGGTGATGGCCGTGATCGGATTTTCGAAGTCGTATTGATGCTCGTGAACCCACTGCAGCGCTTGCTCGACCCAGGCGAAGGAGCCCTGGCCCTGGTCGTCGAACACGCGCAGCGACACAAGGTCGACCCCGGAGGCCACACCCGTGGCGGTGCTATCAGTGCTACCAACGATACCGGCCACGTGGGTGCCGTGAGAGCCGTAGGGGCCCGTGTCGTAGGGATCGTTGTCTTGTTCGGCGAAGTCGTAGCCACCCACCACGCGGTAGTCGCTTCCGTAACCACCCCCGAGAGCATAGTGGTCGTAGGCGATGCCGCTGTCGATGACGGCCACGGTTTGGCCCGTGCCGGTGAAGCCGTATTCGCTCAGTGCGTCCGTCAGGCCAGTGAGCGCATGGGCATCGCTAAGCATCGGATAAACAATATCGTATTGCTCTTGCGATTCGACGTAATAGTCGGGCGAAAGCGTAGCAAGCGGTTCACCCGAGAGATACAATCGCGGTTCGACCGATTCGAATCGCGCGACGCGTTTTACGCGGCGCTGGCGCGAAGGGCGCATAACTAATCGCCTCCTGACGCGGACATTATACTGCGGGCGATTTCTTTGAAAAGGAGGTCGAATGGACGTCACGCCCACTTTTGTTGCTTATTGACTTCTGCTGGCCAGATGAAACCAAGTCGTTGGTGCCGGCTCGCTTGTGTGATGCCGGACGGGGCAACTTAGGTCGTCGTGGCAAGACAGTAATCAATCGGGTCCCGAGCGGCCCCTGGCATGGAGCTGCAATACGGGAGAGCAACTGTGGATTACGTGACGCACACGGACCACAGAAAATCGCTCGTAGTGTCCCTGGTGTCGTTGTTTAGTCTGTGGTTGTGAATCTCGGATCAGGGTTGCGCAGCTCAGGGAGAACAAGTCTCGCAATGTTTGCGCTGCCGCCGATGGCAGGCCTCGTTACTCCCTGGATTACGCTAGTCCATTGGTGGCCCGAAAACAGGCCGCGATACCGGAACCGGTATCATGCTTGATAGGGTTTTGGAGCGAGGGGAGCGACGATCGTGCGATTGCGTTTTTAGGCACGGTTGATTCGTGGTCTGGCAACGCCGCACGATGTCGATTCCGTCTCGTCCCGCTTACCGCCGATTCCATCCGCCGGCGCACAAGTATAGGTCGTGGTTTTCCGTGAGGTGGTCAAGTCCGAGGATTTGTGCGCGGCCAGACTGTGGGGGCGGCAGCTCTTGTCTGGGAGAAACGCTGAGATTGGGGCAGATGTTTGCCCTTGGCAGCGGCACAGTGGCGAATGGTCAACAGCGTGGGCTTTTTGCAACACGTCTGTCAACATTACGCAGTTGCCGGGTAGAAAGATCGCCGAAAAATCGGCCTGCGCGTGGTTGCCGAATCGGGGCGCTAAATGCAGATGCTGGCCGAAGGAATCCGTCGGCCGCTTAATGCATAGAAGAAATTCAACCGCGATGAAGCGTCAGCTCGGTCGACGAATCACGGCGATATATTTGCCGTCGATGCCGACAATCAGCGGCTCTACGCCGATTTCCTGGCAAAAGTCATGTAACGCGAGATTGTCGCCAACATCGTCGGAGAGAAACACGCCGCCGGGGCGCAACGCTTTCCACAATCGCGGATAGGCCCAGCGGCGCCCGGTGTAGCTCTTGTCGCTGTCGTAGTGGCAGAGATCGATCGAGGGTAAACGTTTCAGGGCGGTGGGTAGGCCGTCTCGGTCTGCGCACCGGATGATTTGCCAGTTGGCCCGAAGCGACTCCGGTACGACACACCCGACGTACGAATCGTTGTCGCGATTGGTGTAGGGCATATCGGTGCTGATCAATCGCGATCCGTCGCGCTGGCAAAGCGACAGTAGCAGGGCCAGCGACGACCATCCGTAGGCGACGCCCGTCTCGATAACGCGTCGGGCTTCGATGGCTTCGGCCAGCCAGTAGAGTAGGTCCAAGCCGGCGGCTCCGCCCATAGCTACCGGGCACGTTGCCGCGGCCGTCTCGGCCGTAGCGAAGGCTTCGGCGTGTAATGTCCTCAGAGGCGTTAGCTGAGCACGTCCGGTGAGCTGTCGGAGGGCCTCTTCAGTGTCGACTGCGCATGCGGCGCACCAAGCCTCGGCCTCTGGGCGCGTGTCGCTCTCCTGCTCGCGCTGCAGCATTCGGCTCGACGCCATCCGCACGGCATGGGCGTAGAGCGCCGGACGCTTCAAATACCACCAAACAGAATGCAGGCGCCAGCGAAGTGTTCCTTGAACGGTTGGCGAAACGGCCATCGGGTCTGGCTCCTCGCGGAAACAGGATGATTCTTGCCTCGGGAGAACCAGATTAACCACCGAGGCACGGAGGGCACGAATTCATCCTTGTGTTCGTGCCGACTTCCTAATTCCGTGCCCTCTGTGTCTCCGTGGTGAGAAATCTGGGCTCGTGCGAGCGGGATTCTAGGGAAAACCGCAAAACACGGAAAGTCGGATTTGCCCTTGGCGTTCAGTAGTTTCGCTCGTTTGCCCATTCCTCCTGGTTGCGGCGGTTGGTCTTGACGCACCTGGGCCGATTTGGCACACTCTGCCGCCCGCCGAAGAGCTATTGACGCCCGCATAGCCAGTGGGCGTTAGGCGACCCGCCCTGGGTGCGGCAGCACCGCCAGGATTGGCGGCTTTGCCGCCATGCGATCATCTTTTTCAATGAAATCCCGAGACCGCGGCATTGGCGATGCCGAGGAGGATCTTGTGCTTTACAACACGTCGGTTTCCCGCGAGCCCGCAGGCGACTGCGAACCCATTCGGTTGATTTACATTATGGGAGCGGTCCGCAGTGGTTCCACGTTGTGGGATACCATTTTGGGGAATCACCCCGATGTGGAGAGCGTGGGGGAGCTCTGCAACGTCTCGGAAAACGGCTGGGTTTCGTCGCGGATGTGTGCCTGTGGCGAAACGGCGACTCAGTGCCCTTTCTGGAGCGAAATTCGCCGGGAGTGGGCCCGGCTTACGGGGACCGACGACGAGGCCGGCTATGGCGACCTAGTGCGCCGTTTGGAGAAGCATCGTCTGTGGCTTCCACGCCTCGAGTCCGAAGCCCGCAACGGTTCCGCCCGCGTGCGCGAATATTCCGAGCGAACGAAGGCGCTGTACGAGGCGATTCGCACCGTCAGCGGCAAGTCGGTATTGGTCGATTCGTCGAAACGTCCCTCACGCGCGTTGTTGTTGTCGAAAATTCCTGGCATCGACATGACGCTGATCCATTTGGTACGCGATGCGCGAGGTGTGGCTTGGTCGGAACAGAAGCGACTGAAAAACGCCGTGCAAGCAGGTTTGCCGAAGAACTACGGAGTGAAATCGGTGGGGCACACCGCCATGCTGTGGACGTTTGTCAACATGCAGGCTTCGTGGATGCGAGGACGGCTACCTGCTTGGAAGTCGATCCGGCTGCGCTACGAAGATTCAATCGCCCGACCCCACGAGGCTCTCGATCAGATCGGCGGTCTCGCCGACGTCGACTATAGCGAGGTTGCTCAAGCGATTGTGGCCGGGCAACCGTTGGGTATCGGACACACCATCGCCGGAAACAACATGCGGATGAGTGGTGCCGTACGGCTGCGGGCCGACACCCAGTGGATCGAGAACCTCTCGCCGTGGGACCGCAAGCTGTGCTGGGCAATTGCCGGCAGTGTGCTGCGGCGCTATGGATATGGGCGAAGGCCCGAGGTGTTCGAGGCACTCGAAGGCCAATCGGACATTGCCCCATCGCATGCTACGCCGTCGCAGCAGCGGGAGGTGCCGGCTTGAGTGGGGTAACCACTGCGGCAGCAGCAGTTCGGCAGGCCAGCGCATCGGCGATGCGTCCGCTTTCGTTGCGCCGCAACTTTGCCTGGGCCGCTGCCGGGAACGCCGTGAGTGTCTTCTCACAGTGGGGTAAAGTGGTCGTACTTGCCCACCTCGGAAATCTCGAAATGATCGGGCTGATGGCCTTGGCGTTTGCCATCTGTGCTCCCGTGATCGCTCTGGCTGGGCTTGGCCTGCGCTCGGCGGTAGTAACCGACGTGCGCCGCGAGTATCCCTTTGCCGACTACCTGACTCTGCGGCTGCTCACCTCGCTGTTGGCCTTGGCTGTGATCGTCGGCATGGTGTTGGTTGGCGACCACAGCCGCACGACTGCCGCCATCATCGTTGTAGTGGCCGTGGCCGAGGTGTTTGTCTCTATCAGCGATGTCTTCCACGGCCTGATGCAACAGTACGAGCGGATGGACCGCATGGGCTACTCGCTGATGATCCGTGGCCCGTTGATGCTCGGGTTGTTGGGCCTTGGTGTCATGCTTACCGGCGACGTGTTTTGGGCAATGGTGGGCTACGCGGCCGCGATGGGGCTTACGCTGCTGTTTTTCGATCTTCCGATGGCCGTTTGGCTCACTCGCCGCGACCCGTTGGGTAATCGTTTGTTGCCCTGCTGGCGTCCGATGTCGCTGGTCCGGTTGGCTGTGCTCGCCGCGCCGCTGGGGGTGGTGCTTACCTTGGCGGCGCTGGCCGTGAGCCTTCCGCGTTACACGATCAGCCACTACTTGGGCAATCATGCACTGGGAGTGTTTGTCTCGATCTACTACCTGTCGATTGCCGGAACCAAGCTGGTCAACACGGTGGGGCAGTCGGCCGGTCCTCGGTTAGCTAAGTTTTACGCCGCCGATGACACGCGTGCCTTTGGGCAGCTTCTGGGACAACTGGTGTTGTTGGTGCTCGGCTTGGGCACCGCCGGCGTATTCGCCGTGGCGCTGTTGGGGCAGTGGGTGTTGGGAACGCTCTACGACGCCGACTTCCGTCCGTACTGGGGGCTGTCGCTGCTGGTGATGACGGCGGCCGCCGTCATGTATTTGTCTGCCCTGTTGGGTATGGCCCTCGAGTCGATGCGCCGGTTCCGTACGCACATGGCGATCCGTGCCGTGGGAGTTCTTTTGCTGCTGGGAACCTTGCCCATTCTGGTTCCCAGCATGGGGCTGTATGGGGCAGCCGTCTCGATGCTGATAAGTAGTGTGGCAAACGCCCTGGGATGTTTTGGCGTGATCCTCTGGATGCTGACACGACCGAAGTTGCGCGGCATCGTCGGGCCGTCGGTGAAAGTGCTGCACGTATTGGGGCGCATGGACCGAGGTGGCGCCGAGATGCGCACCGTGGAACTGATGCGCCGGGCGGATTGCCGGCAATACGAGTTCCACTTCTGTGTCCTCTCCGGCCTGTCCGGCGAGTTAGATGAAGAAATCCGAAGCCTCGGTGGACGAATACACTACTTGCGTCGCAATTCGTGGACGTTTGCTTGGCGTTTCTGTATGTTGCTGCGTCGCGAGCGCTTCGACGTGGTGCATTGTCAGGTACTTTATTACTCCGGGTGGATCCTCCGCTTAGCGGCTTGGTGCAACACGCACGTCCGCGTTGCCCAACTGCACAACACGCACGACGGCCGCGATTCAAGTTGGCTGCGTCGCGCGTATCGAGCGTGGATGCGGCGATGGATCGATCGCTGTGCCACGCACATCGTGGCCGTCAGCGATGGCGTGATGTCGAGCATTTGGGGGCCCGATTGGTCGGCCGACCCGCGATGTCAGGTTGTGTACAACGGAGTCGAGACGGCGCCGTTTGACGCGGTAGTCGATCCGATTACCGTGCGAGAAGAGTTCGGTGTGTCCGACGACGCGCCGCTTTGTATTCACGTGGGCAGCTTCACGCCACAAAAGAATCATCTGCGATTATTGGCCGTTTTCGCCGAACTACTGCGTTGCCAGCCGGCGGCGCGACTGCTGTTGGTCGGGGCCGGCGAAGTGACGACCGAGCGAGCAGTAGAGCGGCGAATCGAGGAATTGGGGCTTGGCCATAGGGTCGTGATTTGTGGCCGCAGAGCCGATGTGCCCCGGTTGTTGCAGGCCGCCGATGTGATGATATTGCCCTCGCGCTGGGAAGGGCTTCCCGGGGTGGTGCAAGAAGCGGCCATGGCCGGTTTGCCGGTGGTGGCCAGCGACTTGCCGGGCGTACGAGAAATCGCCACTCAGCTCGACGGCATCCGCACCGTCGCATTGGAAAGTTCCGACGCCCAGTGGACGGCGGCCATTGAGGCCGCGCTGGTGGTTCCCCGCGATAGGGTCACACGCCACCAGGCCCGAGCCCGATTTGCCGAGAGCGACTTCACGATCGAACGGTGTCTCGAACGAAACTGTGCGATTTGGCAAGCGAAGATATCGCCAGCATCTGGTTGGGTCGGTGATCGGTCGACTGTTGTGATCTCCTGAATTCCGGAAAAACTGTATCGTCTGAATGGAACCAGATTCCGATTTCGCGTCATGGTAAAACCTCTGAAGATCCTCCACGTACTGGGACGTCTGATCCGCGGCGGTATTCAAGTCCGTACGGTGGAGATCTATCGCCACATCGACCGGCGACGCTATCAGTTTCAATTTTGCGCTCTATCGGGGCGTGCCGGAGATTTGGACGACGAGGTTCGTGGCCTCGGTGGCCGGGTTCATTTGCTGCGCGAGCGTTCACCGGGGATGGCCCGACGGTTTCAACGCCTGTTACGCGACGAAAAGATCGACGTGGTCCACTCGCATCTGCATTATGGCTCCGGCTATGTGTTGCGATTGGCGGCCGACCACGGAACGCCGGTTCGGGTGGCCCATTTCCGCAGTTCTCACGATGAACGGGCGACGACGTTGCTGCGGCAAACAGTGCGAACGGTGCTTTCGCCGTTTGTGCCGTGTTTTGCCAGCGATGCGGTGATGCGGCGGTGGCTCGACCGTTACGCCACGAATATCGTAGGGGTGAGCCGATCGACCTTGGACTTGGCTTGGAACGATCGGTGGCCCGGGGACCCGCGGTGCTCCGTGGTCTACGATGGCCTAAACTCCCGGGAATTCGCCGTATCCGAAAGCCGTGAAGACGTTCGTCATGAGTTGGGCGTGAAGCACGACGAGTCGCTTTACATTCACGTGGGTCGCATGGCCGAGCCTAAGAACCACGTGCGATTGGTGGAAGTTTTCGCCGAGATATTACGGCGCCAGCCGACCGCACGACTGATGTTGGTAGGGCGGACGACCACTGGCTACGACGACAATGCGATCGAACGTCGTGTGCGCGTACGGCTGGCCGAGTTGGGCATTGCTGACCGCGTGATTCTTGCCGGCGAGCGGTTGGACGTGTCGCGGTTGATGAAGGCGGCCGATGTATTGCTGTTTCCTTCGCTCTGGGAAGGGCTGGGCGATGTGGTGCTCGAAGCCTGTGCGGCGGGCACGCCGTCGCTGACTAGCGATTTGCCGAGCATCCGGGAAATTGCCCAGCGTTTGGCCGGAGTGGAATTGCTGCCGCTGAGCGAATCAAACGCCGTCTGGGCGGAGCGTGCGTGTTGGCTTTCCAGGCTTCGGCCTTCCGAGGAAGAACGGGCTGTTGCACTGCGACACTTTGCCGCCAGCGAGTTCACGGTCGACCGCTGTATCGAGCGGTTGTGTCGGATTTGGCAAGGTGACAGTGTTTCGGCACCGCAGATCGCACGCCCTCGGCGGGGACATAGTCGGCAACCTGCAACGCAAGGAGGCGCCCATGTTGGATAAGCTTGCCTTGCGTCTTGCTTTCGCCGTGGCCGGGATGAATTTCATTCTTCCCAAGCTGGCCGATGTGTTGCAGGGACAGTCGCCGCGCGTTGTGGCCGTGGTCCTGTGTCTGCCGGCAGCCGTGCTAGGAACTATTGCTTGGTTCTCGGTCCGCAGCTTTGCCAAATCGTGGCCTGTGTTGCTGTGCTTGGCGGTGGCGTGGTTCGGGCTGTATCGTGTGTCGGGGGTGAACGTCAACCGAAGTGCGGTGTTTATTACCTACCTGACTATTATTGTGCCCATCGCAACGCTTGTTGTGCGGTATCGATGCTGGTGGCATTGTGCCAAGATTTACGTGATCGCAAACGCTTTGGCCATGGGGCTGGCGCTTTGGTTCGAGTACAGCATTGAAGGATCGAGCATGATGAGCGCGTTCTACCGCTTCGGCTTTTTAGTGAGCGAAGACGGTACGCAACGGCTCTCTAATCCCAATATCGTGGGTGGGCAACTTGCGTTTGCCGCGGTGTTGGCTTTTATGCTTTTCCTGCGCGGCGGGTTGTGTTTGAATCGCAATGGACAGTGGAAAACGTCGGGCCCGCCGTTCAGCCTGGGGTGGACCTTGTTTCTTTCGCTGGGCGTCGTGATTACCGCTTCGCGCGGCGCGTTTCTGGCATGGTTTGCAGGCATTGGGACGCTGTTGTTTTTCGGCCTTCATGCCCAGGGCCAACGGCGGCAAACCGATATCATCGTGGCTGGCGGGTTGATGATGTCGTTGGCCTTGTTGATGGCCATCGCCACCGGTTTCAGCCCTTGGGAGTCGTTGCAAACACGGTTCGACCTCGGCGGCAATGTGTGGCAGGCTTCCGGTCGACTGGAAATCTGGAAGAATGCCTTTCGTGCGTGGACCTCAAGCTGGCAGTACTTCACGTTGGGGACGGGGGCGGGCGTGGCTCCGGAAACGTTGGCACACTTCCTGCGAATTGCCCTGCCCGACGGCGTCACTCCAGCCGCGCTCGACACTCACAATACGTTTGTCGAATGGGGACTTTCTTTTGGGTTGTTGGGTATTGTGGTGGGGATCTGCTTGGTTGTTGCCGTGGTTTACAAAGCGGTGCAACTCGACCATCGCGATGGTTTTTTCAATCGCCGGGCGCTGCTGTTGTGCTTTTTCCTCACGAGCATGAACTACGTGAGTTTCTATCAACTGTTTTTCATTTCCGCGGGAGCGCTAATTCTGGCGATGCTTTCCGAACCGGCACCGATAGTGCGTAAAACGCCGGTGACTACGGCCAACTCGCCCGTGGCTCGGCGGCGGCAAGTAGTCCATCGCGACGCCGCTTTGCTCGTTGCGGTTGGGGTCGAAATGGCCGGTTCGGGAGGGCTGTCGTGATCGTATTGCACGCCGCACCCATCTGTTGGGACGAAATTGGTGGGCTGGCCGTAAGCATTCCGGCACTGGCGGCTGCGCAGAACCGGTTGGACGGCGTGTCGGCTGCCGTGTGGACGACGGTTCCCAGTTGTTGTGGGGCGCCGTCGTTAGACGTGCCCGTGTTTTCGTATCGCCAATCGCAGGCCAGTGGGGACACTTCGGTGCCCTGCCCTATTGCCCTGCCGTCGCCGTTCAATCGACCAGACCTCGTTGTGTTTCACAGTACGTACATTCCCGTGCACGCCGTGATTGCCGCCGACTTGCGCCGCCTGGGAATCCCCTACCTCATCTGTCCACGTGGCGGAATGACGCACTACGCCCAGCGGTACCGTTGGTGGAAGAAACGATTGGGCAACCTGTTGTTCTTCCGCAAGATGGTGACCGACGCCCAGGCCTTACAGTGTTTGACTGCTGGCGAAGCCGAGGCGACCGGCGACTGGCGACGGCCCATGTTTGTTGCAGGCAATGGCGTGGACCTGCCCGAGGATGGCGGCACGCAACGAGAAACCCGCAACGGTATTACTCGCCGGCATGGTCGACGGTTCGTCTTCATTGGTCGATTGCACGTGGAGATCAAGGGGCTCGACCTGTTGGTCGACGCCTGTGGTCTGGCTGCCCAAGTTTTGCGGCATGAGGGAGCGAGCGTCGAGTTTTACGGCCCGGGTCGTTCGGGCCGTTCGGCCGATCGGCAAAGCCACCGTCTACTGGCTGCGCGCATCGCGGCACGCGGCGTCGGCGACATTGTCCATTTACACGAAGCGGTGACCGGTCGAGCGAAGGCCGACGTGCTGCGGACCACCGACGTCTTTCTGCACACCTCGCGTACCGAAGGCCATCCGACGTCCGTGCTCGAAGCCCTGGCCCACGGTGTTCCTTGCCTATTAACTCCAGGTACGAACGTGGCCGACGAGGTACAAGCCGCCGCAGCCGGTTGGCGCGTCGAAGCGACAGCCGAAAGCATCGCCCAATCGCTGCAAAGGCTGGCCGAGACGGATCCCAAGGAAATAGAAAACGCTGGCGCCAGGGCGAGTCGCTGGGTCGCCGGTCGATATAGTTGGCCCACGGTGGCCGCGCAAACCGTCGAGCATTACCGGCGCTGGGCCGCGTAATGGATCAAAAACCCAAGCCGCTTGCGGCTTCGCATAGGAAAAGAACCAATGCACATCATCTATCTCCACATGCACTTTTCCACGCCACGCATGGCGGGTGGTTCGTTTTCGTTCGAATGGGCCCGACGTCTGGTCGACCATGGACACGAAGTCCACATGGTGGCTGCCGAGCGTACCGGCAAGGTGCGTCATTGGTACCGCACCCGGGAGGCGGGAATCGACGTTCACTGGGCACCGGTGAAGTATTCGAACCACATGAATTTCAAGCGAAGGGTTGTGGCGTTCATGGAATTCGCCTGGGCGTCGGCTCGTCGCGCGGCAAAACTGCCCGGCGACGTGGTCATTGCCACGAGTACCCCGTTGACCATGGCGCTGCCCGGGGTGCGTGTTGCACGAAAGAAGAACATTCCCATGGTGTTCGAAATCGCCGATCTTTGGCCCGAGTTGCCCATCGCGATGGGCGTGCTGAAAGATCCGATTTCGATCGGCACGGCCCGATGGCTCGAACAGTTGGCCTACCGCAACGCGGCCCATATCGTGGCCCAGTCGCCCGGCGTGAAAGACGGGGTCGTGGCCACCGGCTATCCGTCCGAAAAGGTCACGGTAATTCCTTCGAGTTGCGATCCCGCGCGGTTTCAGGTTTCGGCCCGGCTAGGCGAAAAGTTCCGCGCACAGCACGAGTGGTTCGGCGACCGGCCGTTGGTGGTTTACACGGGCACGATGGGGCCGATCAACGGGGTCGATTACCTTGCCCGGGTTGCGGCTGCCGCATGGCAACGCGACCCGGACGTGCGGTTCCTCGTGGTTGGCGGTGGACGCGAAGAAGAGAAAGTACGACAGACGGCCGCCCAACTCGGGGTACTCAACAAAAACTTCTTCATGATGCCGCCCGTCCCTAAGCAGGAAGTCCCCGCCGTGATCTCGGCGGCCGATATTTGCACGTCGGTCTTTATCGACCTGAAAGAAATGTGGGCGAACAACGCAGCCAAGGTGTTCGATGCCATGGCCGGCAGCCGACCGTTTGCCATCAACCACGAAGGTTGGCTGGCCGAGTTGATCCGCGATCACGATTGCGGGCTGGTACTCGATGTAAACAACCCGACCACTTCAGCCGAACAACTCATCGGCGCGGTGCGCAATCGTTCGTGGCTCGATCAGGCGAGTGCCGCCGCGTGGCGCTTGGGCCAAGAGCGGTTCGACCGCGATCGAATGGCCGAACGGTTCGAATCGATACTCTACGACGTCGTGCCCGGGCAACAACGCCCGGCTGCGTTAGAATCGGTGCGAAACAAAAGAGAAAAGGAACTACTGGCCGCGTGACGAAAAACATTCTCCCCTCGCCCTTCGGGGAGAGGGGCCGGGGGTGAGGGGACTTTCGCAATAAGCATCTTCCCGAAAACAATGCGTTCGCCGCTACAACCCACCCTCACCCGGCGGCTTCGCCGCCACCCTCTCCCGCCGAGCGGGCGAGGGTACGAGTGGTTACACGAGTGTTTACATGATGCCATGTTGAAACGAACGATCGACATTATCGTTGCTCTGTTGTTGCTAGTGGTTGCTGCGCCCGTGATGTTGGCTGTGGCCGTGGCCATTGCCCTGGTGATGGGCCGCCCGGTGTTGTTTCGGCAAGCCCGGGCCGGTTATCTTGGTCGCCGGTTTACGTTATTGAAGTTCCGCACCATGCGCGAGGCCACCGGGCGTGATGGCCAGTCGCTTGACAATCAACCGATAAACGATGCCCAGCGGTTGACTCGCTTGGGCCGGCTGTTGCGACGTACGAGTCTCGACGAACTGCCGCAGTTGCTCAACGTGTTGCGTGGCGACATGAGCTTGGTCGGCCCTCGCCCGCTGTTGGTTCGGTACCTGGATCGTTACACTGCGGAGCAGGCGCGGCGCCACGAGGTGAAGCCGGGCATTACCGGTTGGGCCCAAGTCCATGGGCGCAACGCCTTGTCGTGGGAAGAAAAATTCCGGCTCGACGTGTGGTACGTCGATCACCAGAGCCTCGCCGTCGATCTGCGCGTGTTATGGTTGACTTTCTGGCGAGTAATCCGTCCCGAGGGCATCAGCCACGCAGGCGACGCCACGATGCCGGAATTTTTCGGTAGTGGATAGGGATTTGTGATTTGGTGCTTCATTGGTCATTCCGACTTTCAACCTCCGACTTCCGATAGTCCATGAGCACAAACATTCTCTTCACCAGTGTGGGACGTCGCGTTGAACTTCTGCGAGCGTTTCGCAAGGCGTACGAGACGTTGGGGATTCCCGGGCGGATCGTGGCCATCGACGTCGATCCTTTGGCTCCCGCGTTGCGTCTGGCTGATCGTCCGTATATTGTTCCTCGACTGAACGACCCGCAGTTCATCCCCACGCTTGAGAAGATCGTTGAGCGTGAAGAGGTCGCGGCCATCTTTCCGCTGATCGACCCCGATATTCCCGTGCTGGCGGCTCATCGACAAACGCTCGAAGCAGTCGGCGCGAGGGTGGCCGTGGTAAGCGAACGGGCGGCAGCCATTGCGGCCGACAAATGGGCGACTTGCGGACTGTTCCACAAACTGGGCCTGCCGACTCCTCGTTCGTGGCTGCCCGAGCAGATTGGCTACCAAGGGATCGAATACCCGTTGTTCGTGAAACCGCGGCACGGCAGCGCGTCGGAAAAGACGTTTCGCGTGGACAATGGCCGCGAATTGGACTTCTTCAAGCAATATGTTCCCAACGCCATCGTCCAGGAGTATCTGCCAGGCCCGGAGATCACCAGCGACGTGATCTGCGACCTCAACGGCGATTTGTTGGGTATTGTCTCTCGCCAGCGAATTCGCGTTCGGGCGGGTGAGGTGATCGTGGGCAAAACGGTGTTCGACGCCGCCATCGCCCAAGGCTGCGGCCAACTCGTCAGAGTCCTGCCGGCGATCGGCCCGATCACCGTGCAGTGCATGATGCAGGATGGGCTGCCGAAGTTCACCGAAATCAACGCCCGAATGGGCGGCGGTCTGCCGTTGGGAATCGCTGCCGGCGCCAACTCGGCCGAGTGGTTGCTGGCCTCTGTGGCGGGAATCGAGGTCGCGATTCCCCCGATCGGTTCCTACCAACGCGGCTTATACCTTTCGCGTTTCGACGATTCGATGTTCCTGAGCGAGGACGATCGTGAGCAAATGGCAAACCATCGTCTTTGATCTCGACGATACACTCTATCCCGAGCGGCAATTCGTGCTCAGCGGGTTTCGGGCAGTGGCCGCTTGGGCCGCCTCCGTGCTGGGGTTGCCCGAAGAGCGCAGCTACGACGAGTTGCACGAGTTGTTCGCCGCGGGCGTGCGAGGCGACACATTCAACCAGTGGCTGGCGGCGCACGACATCGAGCCGCAAGAGTACATCCCGGCCATGGTTGCGGCTTATCGCGAGCATCAGCCGCAAATCGCCTTCCACGACGGCGCTGCCGAAATGCTGCGACAACTGGCGACCACCCACCGCCTGGGCGTCGTGACGGACGGCCCCCTCGACGTGCAACGTCGCAAGGCGGTCGCTTTGGGACTGGAGCCGCTGGTCGATGCGGTGGTCTACTCCGACGAGTTGGGACGCGACGCCTGGAAGCCGAGTCCCCGGCCGTTTGCCGAGGTGTTGCGGCGGCTCGGCACGGTGGCCGAAGCGAGCGTCTACGTGGCCGACAACCCGGCCAAGGATTTCCTCGGAGCCCGACGTGCTGGCATGGCCTCGATCCGAATCCGCCACGCCGACGGCTTGCACGTCGAAGAAGAACCCGAGTCGGCCGAATATGCTCCCGACCTGGAAATCGCGTCGTTCGACGAAATTCTGGCCCTGTTGGCGTGCAAAACCTGAGTTTTTCGGGCCGAGAATGGCCTGGACCCCGGCGGCCCTGCCGGATTACACTTCGTCGCTCGAAGTGCCCTGCCGATAGCCCGACGGGCTGGGTGCCACCGGCTGCTTGTCAGCCAGTGCTGAGCACGGGCATGCAAGCTGCCCGTGGCACCCGTTTACCACCCGCGCGACCAGTGGTCGTGGTTTTATACAAGATATCCCCAGCACCAACGAATCCATGCCCCTTCGTTTACCAAAACTTGCCATCGACGGCGGTACGCCCGTACGCTCGGAGGATTGGGCACCGTGGCCGTCGTTTGCCCAGGATGAAATCCAAGCGGCTGCCGAAGTGCTAGCTTCGGGTCGGGTGAACTACCACACCGGGTCGCAGGGCAAACAGTTCGAGCAGGAGTTCGCCGAACGGGTCGGATGTCGCTACGGCGTGGCCGTATCCAACGGCACCGTGGCACTCGAAGCGGCTTTGGCTGCCGTGGGCGTGGAACCGGGCGACGAAGTGATCGTCACGTGCCGCAGTTTCGTAGCTTCGGCCACTTGTTGTGTGCTGCGCGGGGCGGTGCCCGTGTTTGCCGACGTCGATCCCGTTAGCCAAAACGTCACGGCCGATACGATCGCGCCGCTGATAGGCCCGCGAACGAAGGCGATTGTGGCTGTGCATCTGGCGGGTTGGCCGTGTGAGATGGACGCCATCATGCGTTTGGCCGACGTCCATCGGCTGAAAGTAATCGAGGATTGTGCCCAGGCCCACGGGGCGACGTATCGAGGACGGCCCGTGGGATCGCTCGGTCATGTGGCGGCCTTTTCGTTTTGCCAAGATAAGATTATGACCACCGGCGGCGAGGGCGGTCTGGTCACCACGAACAACCCGGCCGTTTACGACGCCCTTTGGAGCTTCAAAGACCATGGCAAGAGCCTGAGCGCGCTCGGGCAACCCAATCCACACGGTGTATTTTGCTACGTACATGAGTCGTTCGGCACCAACGCCCGAATGACCGAAATGCAGGCGGCCATCGGTCGGACCATTTTGCCGAAGCTGGAGCGATGGGTTGCTCAACGTCGCGCGTACGCCTCGATGCTCAACGATCGGCTCAGCCAACTTGAACCGCTACGAGTAACCTTGCCGCCAGACGACGTCGAGCACGCCTATTACAAGTACTACGTATTTGTCCGGTCCGAGTACCTTCGCGCTGGCTGGTCGCGAGACCGTATTGTAGAAGCAATTCGAGCGGAAGGTATCCCGTGTGGTAGCGGGATTTGCCCGGAGATTTACCGTGAGGGTGCCTACGTCGAGGCGGCCTTGGTACCGAAACACCGATTGCCGATGGCTCGCACGCTAGGCGAAACGAGCATCATGTTTCAGGTGCATCCCACGCTCAACGAGGGCCATATTCTCGACACCTCCCGGGCAATCGAGAAGGTCGTTGCCGCTGCGACTACCGAGGTTTATGCCGATGAGTCTCGCGCTGCCTAGAACCCTATCGCCGCACGATGCGCCGTCGCGAGTTTCGTCGAACGATCGACGAACCGCACACGGTCTGACCGATTCGCAGAAAACACAAACCGCGGAATCATTGTTCAGCCTGCGCGAGATCGTGGCCATTTCGAGCCTGTTTGTGGTGGCCTTTGCGGTGGCTTGGGCGGCGGCACAGGCGGTGGCATTCGTTTGCCGGCGGTTCGACATCGCGGCCGACATTCCCTTGAAGTGGCCGTTTAGCATCTGCAAGCCTCTGATGCCCGGCACGCACGCGCCGTGGTACGACACCTTGACCGCACTGGCTGTCTTGGCACTGTTTGCCGTGGTGGTTCACTACCGAAACTGGTGCACAAGCGGCGGCTGGTGGCGAGTGGCCGTGGTAGGCCTTGTGTTGGTGTTGGGCTCGAATCTCATTCACGGCCCGGCCTACGGCTGGGCGCGACCTCACGAGGGCGAGGAACAGTATGCCGCCGATGCGGCCCACGTAACCTCGGCCGTCGCATTTCTGCAGCAATTCAACGCGATCCAGCCGGAACTTGGAATCCACGCGTGTACCCATCCGCCGGGCGCCGTGCTGCTGTTCTATGGGCTGGATCGTTTGCTTAGTAACTCGGCCGCGATTTCCGTGGTGCTGACGATCGTGGCCGTGGTGCTGACGACGTTTTTTATGGTCGGCCTGCTCGGCCCGACCTTTGATCGTCCGGCACTTCATCAGCTCGTGTTGCTTCTGCTGTTGGTTCCGGCCGTTGAGATTTATTACTGCTCATCGCTCGATGCAGTGGTGGCAACCGGCCTGTTGGGCTCGGTTTATTTCCTGCAGCATCACCGTGGCTGGATTAGTGTGCTCGGAGCGGTCGCCTGTTTGTTAGCGAGTTCTTTTCTTACGTTTGGTGCGACGTTCTTAGGGCCCGTGCTGTTCGGCTACGAGCTTTGGGCACGTCGAACGATTCGCCGCAGTGCGACCATCGTCGCGTTGGTGGCAGCCGTCTACTTGGGCATTTACCTGGCTTCCGGCTTCGACTACTTGGCCGCCTTCCGCACAGCCTCGGTCCTGGAGAATCCCGAGGGCTTTCTACCGCTGAGCGAACCGGTCACCTACGTGATGACTCGGCTGGAAAACGTGGCCGAGTTGGCGGTCTTCTTTGGCCCATTCCTGTTGGTGTTGGCCGTGCGAGGCTGGCGGGCGATGCGTGCAAACGACGAACACCGCGACTTGATGAAGCTCACGGCCCTTGGGGTGGGAACCTTGTTGGCCATGTTCCTCACGGGAGCGTTTCGCACTGGGGAGACGGCCCGAGCGTGTCTGTTTATTTATCCTTATCTCCTGCTGCCCGTGGCCGTGTATTTACAGGTCCAAATACGTCGTGGGGTAAGCCTGCGACCGCTGCTGTGGCTCGTTTTCGGCCAAGCAGTGTTCATGCAGACGGTGGCGGGTTGGCACTGGTGAAGTCCGTTGAAGCACTGGCTGGCAAGCAGCCAGTGGCACTCAACCCACAATCGGGGATTGAACACAGCACTAAGGCGACTTCCAGGTCCCTTCCAACAGCAGGAAGTCGACGGCGGCCGCGATGCTCTTCAGGTCGGGGCCGTGGTTCGATCGGACGGTTACTTCAGCGAAGTCGGTCACGGAGAGCAGGAAGCCCAGGTCGGAGTTCGTCAGGCGTGCCCAATTCGACTCGGCTTCCAGGTAGTCAATCAGTTCCGAGTCGATCAGTACGGCCCGATCGTTTCCGCCCCCGCCGGTGGCCTGCATTTCCTCGAACTGGTCGGCTTCATAGTAGAAGCTGCTTCCCGAAAAACGGGCGTAGGTCGGCGTGGCATAGAGATCGTCGTCGCCGGTCGAGCCGTTGAACTCAATGATGTCGTGTCCGCCCGACTCGGCGTAGGCATGGACGGCGTCGAAGAACTTCGCCCGATTGTAGAAGCCGTCTCCGTAGAGAGCGGCTTGGTTGGCGTCGGTGTAGAACGTATCGTTGCCCACCGAGTCGTACAGTTCGGCCGTGTCGTTGCCGCCGGCCGTGGCAAAGGCATACACGGCATCGAAGTTTTTGGCACGATTGTAATAGCCTTCGCCGTAGAGCGTGCCGTAGGTGTCCGTGCCGATGAAGATATCGTCGCCAGCCGAATCGTAGAGTTTGGCCGCATCGACACCGCCGGCCGTGGCATAAGCCAACACGGCGTCGAAGTTACTGGCCCAATTAAGGAACGAGCTTCCTTGCATGCTGGCCGTTTGCGGCGTTGCCACAAAGACATCGTTGCCCGCCGAATCGTAGAACGTAGCGGTATCGTTGCCTTCAGTGGCATAGACATAGGTTGTGTCGAAACCTCGGGCGTCGTTCGAGTAACCCTCGCCGCTGATCCAGGCGCTATACGACGTCGTGACGAGCGAGTCGTCGCCCTCGGTATCGTAGAGTTCGGCCGTGTCGTTGCCGCCGGAATTCGACCGCGCGATGGTCACCTCGAAGTGTTTTGCCTGGCTGGTATAACCGTCGCCGGAGAGGATTACGTCGCCGGGCGAAGCGGTAAGGTGGTCGTCGCCCGCCGAGTCGAACAGCTCGGCTCGGTCGGCACCGCCTTCAGTCGCGTAGCCGTAGACCGAAGAGAAGAACTTGGCCCGGTTGTAGTACGTGTCGGCGTACATGGCCGCCTGGATCGGATCGATGTAGAAGATGTCGTCGCCCGCCGAGTCGTAGAACCGGGCGACATCCTCGCCGCCGAGCGTCGAGTAGGCGTAGACGCCGTCGAATCCTTCCACACGATTATTGAATCCCTCGCCCGAGAGGCCGCCGTATTCGGGCGTGGCCACGAACACGTCGTCGCCGGACGAGTCGTAGAGTTTGGCGCCGTCGACGCCTTCGCTAGCGTAGGCATAGAGGTAGTTGAACCATCGGGCCTGGTTGTAGTAGCCGTCGCCGCTGAGCGAGCCGTAGGCCGACGTGGCGACGAATTCGTCGTCGCCGGCCGAATCGTAGAAATAGGCCGTGTCGATACCGCCGCCGCCCCGCAGCGCGATTTGTGCGACGTCAACCACCTGGACATGATGCCCTTCGCCTACCAACTCGGCCGAGGTGGGCCAGAAGGTGGCCGTATCGTTGTACTTCGAACCAACCACTTCGGCCGTATCGTTGCCGCCGTTGCCTTCAATTCGAATATCGTTGATCTGCCACGCCGCCATCTCGTAGTTGACGCCGTTGATCTTCACATAGTAGGTTGAGGCCAGGTTGAGGAAGAAACTATCGTTGCCGGACGAACCGTGCAGTATCGCCTGATCGCCCGACTCGCTGAGTAAGTTGGTCACGCGGAAATCGACACTCGAATTGGCACCAACGGCCAGCACCTCGTACATGTCGCCGGCTTCGACCACGGCGTCGAGTCGCACGTAACCGTCCGACGTGGACGAGGTTCCCACCGTGTTGCCTTCCGGGTCAACCAATACGAAGCTGACGTCTCCCTGACTGGGATCAAAGAAGGCCTCTATCGTCAAACGCCCGTCGTAGGCCGGTTGCAGTGTGTTGCGGTCGCCGTCCAGGACATCGTGGTTGTAGAATCTCAGGTAGTCGACGCGTCCCCAATCGACGTTGCCCAACGCGGTCAATCCAAACAGTTGTACATTGAACGACTGGGTGGCGGTCAGCGCGGGCGAACCGTTATCGGTAACTTGAACGGTGATCTCGTAGTTGCCCGAGGTCGCGGTGACCGGTGGTGTCCAACTAAATACCCCGGTAATCGGGTCGATGGTGGCGCCCTCCGGGGCATCGCTGCCGAGACTGTAGCGCAGGTTGTTCGCTGGCTGATCACCATCGGCAGCCGACGTGGCAATGGTCAGGGTCCGGCCGATCACTACCGAATAGTCTTCGATCGGCGCCAACACGGGAGCCTGATTGACTTCCTCGACGGTGATGGTGATGGTCTGCTCGCTTTTGGCAATCGGCGTTCCGCCGTCGGCAGCACGCACGGTTATCTCGTAGGTGCCCGGTCCGTCGGCCTCGGTGGGCGTCCAGCTAAAAGCTCCCGTGCTTGAGTCGAGCACGGCACCGGCCGGTGCGCCGGCTGCAAGCGAATAGACGATTGCGTCACTCGAACCATCAGGATCGCTGGCGGCAAAACTCAGCGACAGCGTTTGGCCTTCGGAAATGGTCTGATCGCCGACCTGGGGCATTTCGGGCGGGTGGTTGATCTCGCCGACGCTGATGGTAAAGGTTACCGTGTCGAAAAGTGCGGGCGAACCGTCGTCGTCAACACGGATGGTGACTTCGTAGTTGGTGCCTCCTTGGTCCTCATTGGGAGTGAACTGAAGAACACCGGTGGTGGGGTCGATCGTCGCCCCCTCGGGTGCGCCCGATTCTAGTGAAAACGTAAGCTGCTGCGCGGGCAGATCGGCGTCCACGACGGTGGCAGTCAACTCAAGGGTTTTTCCCTCGGCAACGACCTGATTTCCGATGGCAGCTAGTTGCGGGGCCGTGTTGACTTCGATGACGGTCACCGTGAACGTGGCCGTGCCGCTTTCGGCCGGAAAACCATCGTCGGTAGCTCGTACCGTGATTTCGTACGTGCAAGGGCCTTGCGCTTCGGTGGGTGTCCAGGTGAACTGGCCGGTTTGCGGATTGATCACCGCACCGGCCGGTGCGCCGGCGTCGAGCGAAAACGTGATCTGGTTGGCCGGATTGTCCGAATCCGTGGCCACGGCAGTCAGTCCGAGCGTCTCACCCTCGTTAATCACATAGTCGGCGATCGATTCGACCACCGGCGGTGTGTTCTGTTCACCCACTCGCACCGTGAATGTGGTTTCGTCGGTCAACTGCGGCGAACCGTTGTCGGACACTCGCACCGTGATGTCGTAGCGTGCCGGCCCTTGGCCTTCTTGCGGCGTCCAGGTTATCTGGCCGGTTTGCGAATCGATCGTCATGCCGTCCGGCGCATCCGAAGCCAGGCTGTAGGAAAGCGTGTTGGCTGGCTGGTCGGAATCGGTGGCCGAAGCCGTCAGCGAAAGCGTCTCGCCTTCTTGGACTTCCACATCGTCGATCGCGGCCAGTACGGGCGCGCTGTTGACCTCGGTGACCTGGATTCGAAAGGTCGCCGTATCGACCGCCGCGGTCGGCTCGACATTGTCGGAAACCTCGACGGTGACCTCGTAGATGCCAGGACCTTGCGCTTCGGTAGGTGTAAATGTGAAAACACCAGTCGTCGGATTGATCGCAGCACCTGCGGGCGCACCCTCCAGGAGACGGTACGAAAGTAGGTCGGGTGGTGTGTCGGGATCGCTGGCCTCGACGGCGAACGACAACGTCGATCCTTCGGCGACCGTCTTGTCGGCAATCGCCACGAGTTCCGGAGCGTAGTTGACATCGTTGACCACGATAGTGAAGCTCGTAGTGCTGCTGAGCGCTGGATCGCCGTCGTCGGTCACGCGAATAGTCACCGGATAGGAGCCGGTCGGTTGGTTCGTGCCGAGTGCCCAGCGAAACTGGCCGGTGACCGGATCGATGGTCGCCCCCTGCGGTGCTTCATCGAGACTGAAGGTGAGCTGGTCGGCCGGGATGTCGGGGTCGGTGGCCTCGACCAAGAACGACAAGGTCTCTCCTTGACGAACCGTTTGATCCTCGATCGGCGTCAACTGCGGCGGCGAGTTGGTTTCGGTAACCGTCACGGTGAACGACATCGAGTCGGTCAGTGCGGGATTGCCGTCGTCGGCAACCTGCACGGTGATGGTGTACGTGCCAACTTGCCCCTCGGCCGGCGTCCAGCGGAAGACGCCCGTACTGGAATTCAACGTGGCACCCGTCGGCGCGGCGGCGAGGAAACTGTAGGTCAACGTGGCGGCCGGCAGGTCGGGGTCGGTGGCGCGAAGCGTAAGCGACAGCGTTTGGCCTTCGCCCACCGTTTGATCGTCCACGGCCTCGAAAACCGGCGGTTGATTCTGTTCGCCGACTTCGATCGAGAAAGTGGTGGTATCGCTCAACGCCGGATCGCCGTCGTCGGTGACTCGCACCGTAATGCTGTACGATCCTGGGCCTTGGGCTTCCGTGGGTGTCCAGGAAAACAGGCCCGTATTCGGGTTGATTGTCGCTCCTGCCGGAGCGCCGGCGTCGAGCGAGAAAGTCAACACGTTGGCCGGGGTGTCGGGATCACTGGCCGTGGCGCTGAACGAAAGCGTCTGTCCTTCCAGCACGTATTGGTTGTCGATATCTTCAAGCGATGGTGCTCCGTTGCCCTCGGTCACCTCGATCGAGAATGTGGCAACGGCCGTTTGAGCGGGCGAACCGTCGTCGGTCACCCGAACCGTGACACTGTAGGTCCCTGGTCCCTGGTTTTCGGTCGGAGTAAACGTGAAGAGCCCCGAGGACGCATTGATGGCGGCGCCGGCCGGGGCACCCGCGCCAAGGCTGTAGGTGAAGCTGTTGGCCGGATCGTCGGGATCGCTGGCCCGAACCGTCAGGGCCAACAGACTGCCTTCGGTGATTGTCTGATCACCAATTGCCTGGATGATCGGCGCCTGATTGGTTTCCTCGACCGTGATCGAGAAGGTAACCGCGTCGCTCAAGTTGGGCAAACCATCGTCGGTAACGCGAATGGTCACCTCGTAAGTGAAGCCCCCCTGCACTTCCGTCGGAGTCCAGGTGAATACGCCCGTGGTCGGATCGATCGCCGCACCGGTTGGCGCCCCGGCATCAAGACTGAAAGTGAGCGTATCGCCGCGAGCGTCGGGATCGGTGGCCACGGCGGTCAACGTAAACAATTCGCCCTCGGCCGCAGTCTGGTCGGAGATGTCGCTCAACTGCGGTGGGTAGTTGGCGTCGACCACCGACACTTGAAAGGTTGCCGTGTCGCTTAGGACGGGTGAACCGTCGTCGGTAACGATTACCGTGATGTCGTAGGTACCCAGGCTGGTCGTCGCGCTGGGGGTCCAGGTGAATTCGCCGGTGGTCGAATCAATCGCCGTGCCGGTCGGGGCGCCCGGTGCCAACGAGTAGGTCAGCGTGTTGGCCGGTGAGTCCGCGTCGGTGGCGGTGATCGTAAACGCGAGCGTCTGCTGCTCGCCGATGATTTGATCTTCGATGGCATCGAACACCGGAGCCTGGTTGACTTCCTCGACGGTTACGTCGAAGCTGATCGAGTCGACGGCCGTTGGGCTCGCGTCGTCGTAGACGTAGGCGGTGATCGTGTAGACGCCCGGGCCTTGTTCTTCGGTCGGTGTCCAAACAAGGATACCGCTTTGCGGGTCGAGGGTCACCCCGGTTGGCGAACTGACGTCCAACGCGAAGGTAAGAACATTGGCCGGTACGTCGGCGTCGGTCGCCTTAAGTGTCATCCAGAGCGACTCGCCCTCGCCGATGGTCTGGTCGTCGACCGGTTCGAACACGGGAGCGCTGTTCACGTCGGTCACGGTCACTTGAAATGTGGCCGTATCGCTCAACGGAGGCGAGCCGTTGTCGATCACCCGCACCGTGATCTCGTAGGTTCCCGGCCCTTGCGATTCGCTGGGTGTCCAGGTGAACAAGCCGCTTTCCGGATCGATAGCGGCCCCAGCAGGCGCCCCGCTGTCGAGCAGGAAAGTCAGCGTGTTGGGGGGATCGTCGGCGTCGGTGGCCGTAACCAACAACGACAGTTCGTTGCCTTCGCCGATCGTTTGATCGTCGATCGCCGCCAGCACGGGCGGTGTGTTGGTGTCGGCCACGGTGATGGTGAATTCGGCCGTGTCGCTCAGCGCGGGCGAACCGTTGTCGGTCGCCTGAATCGTGATGGTGTAGCTTTGGCCGCCGTGATTTTCGGTGGCCGTGAAGTTGAACTCTCCGGTGCTAGGGTCGATCGATGCGCCCGAGGGCACATTTCCTTTGAGTGTGTAAACCAGCGTGTTTTCCGGTTGGTCGGCATCGGTGGCCTCGGCCGAAAACGATACCGTGTCGCCCTCGCCAATGCTGTAATCGATGATTGTCGGCAGCACGGGCGCTTGATTGCCTTCTTCGACGCTAATAGAAACGACCGTGGCATCGCCAAGCGGCGGGGTGCCGTCGTCCATTACCAGGACCTCAAACGAGTAGACGCCCGGCCCTTGTTCCTCGGTGGGCGTCCAGGTGATCAGGCCCGTGTAGGAGTCGATCGTCAGACCCTCGGGCGCCCCCGAGCCGAGACTGAAGAAGAGTTGGTCGCTCGGGTCGTCCGTGTCGACGGCTTCGAGTTGCAGCGAGAGCGTTTCGCCTTCGACCACCCGTTGGCTCGGCACGGCTGTCAACACGGGGGCGCGGTTGCTCTGCGACACTTCGGAAACGGTGGCCATCAGGGCAAGCACCTCGGCGCCTTCTGGCACTTGGCTGGCCCAGAAAATCAACAGCCGATCGTCGGCCACCGCCAGTGCCGGAGCTTCCTGGTCGTAACCGTAGTAGTTCGAGAGGACTACCGGATCGCCGGCCAGATTGCCGACCTGGTCGAAGTGTTGGATGACGAGGTCGGTGGGTACCGAAACGAGGCGATCGTAGGTTTCCCACGCGGCAATGAAGTCGCCGTTGGGGCCCCAGGTGACCGTGGGGAAGCGGCCTTGGCCCAATACCTGCTCTTCACCCAAGGGGTTGGCCAAGGGGTCGAAACGTTGCAGGTACACGTTCCACATACCCGTCGTAAGATCGTAACCCTGCCAGGCGACGATGAAGTTGCCCGTGGCATCGACGACCACCGACGAAAACTGCTGGTTGCCCAAGGTGGTGGTGTTCACGATGAAGTCGTCGGTTTGGGCTTCACCCTGGTCGTTGAATCGCCGGGCGATCACCGCGTTGCTGCTATCGTCTTGTAGGTAGCTGCTCCAGGTGACGATGAAGTTGCCCTGCTCGTCGAACGCCACGTTCGAATAACGTTGATTTGAAAGAGTGTAGGAGTTTACCTGGAATTCCTCGCCGGTAGCCGTGCCGTCGAAGGCATACAACTGGCCATAGATTCCGGTGCCGTTGCCGTCTTGGTCTTGGCTGGTCCAGGTGATGACGAAGTGGCCGTCGGCCGCCACGGCGACGGCCGAGAAGTCTTGGTTGTTTTCGATCGTGGTGTTAACTCGGAATTCGTCGTCCAGGGCCTTGCCCGAGGAGTCGTAACGCCGGGCGTAAACGCCATAGCCGTCGTGGTCTTGCTTCGCGCTCGACCAGGTGATGACGAAGTTGCCCGCATCGTCGCAGGCAACACTTCCGAACTTCTGATCGCCGGCCTCGGTGGTATTGACCTGGAAGGCGTTGCTCAGTTGGCTGCCCGCGCTGTTGAACCGCTGGGCGTAGACATCGTAGCCGTTGCCGTCGTCCTGGTCGACGGACCACACCAGCACATAATTGCCGGCCGCATCGGCTGCCATTGCCGGTGCGCGAGACGGTTCTGACAAGTTCTGGATTCCGTCCAACGTCGAGCCCACGGAAAACTCAATGTCCAAAGGGCTCAACGAGAGCAAATGGCGGTCTTCGAGGTGTTCTAACCGTAAACTTCGCCAGTGTGACATGGTAGTTCAACTTCAAGGGTCAACTGCGAGGGCACCTCGCACAACGTGCGTTGCGAGAATGGCGCCAGGTTCGATCGTTGAATCGCCGCGACCGGAGGTACTACCGGGTATCGTTGTCGACAGGCCGGCAGCGAGTGCCGTGCTAGAAATCCCCCCGGTCGGCGGTCGTTGTTTCTTTTATAGGGCTTTCCTGTATCACTCCCCTCGTGATGAGGGGGTAAAGGGCGTCCGGATGTCACCCCTTCGGTATGATCGGAATAATCGGTACAAACTCTGTAGCGACACTGCAAAGTCGCGATAAGAATCTCAGGCAACGCTGGCAATGCTAGCGGCCCGAAGCAGAAAGGCCGTGAAAAAATCCGGCCAGGCACCCTCGCGGGAGAGATATTCTTCGGGTTTTCTTGGCAGCTGGCCGGGAGCCAGTCGCATTTTTTCACAGCCTCAGAGCATGGCGGCGGAGTTGCCGTGTTGGCCAATTTTTGGGTTGGCCCGCAACGAAACGAATTTCCATTGGATTGTCCCGGTGGCAGCGTCGAAATCAGTATCAGTAGTCGAAGGCGGCAGGGCCGCCAGCCAAACCGGTGCCACCGTACCTCGTTGTTCCACATACCAATTTGCGTGTAACAACGTGGCCACGCACCCAGGCAAGAATCCGCTGCGTTTGGTCGATCAAAAGGTCTGCTGAGAAAAAACTTCTGCCGGTTTGTTTGACGGGTGCAACACGCTGCGACGGCCGCCAGGGAGGGCGACGTGTCAAAAACGAGCTTTCTGCAATCGCCGTATCTTTTGTATTTATCCTCGCCGGCGGCGGATCGCCCTGTTTACCGGGCGATTCGGCGTCACCGTGTCAGGACGGTGTTAGAGTTGGGGATTGGCGATGGACGTCGTGCCCAACGGATGATCGAGATGGCGGCCCAATATGCACCCATCGAGGAGATCCGCTATGCCGGGATCGATCTGTTCGAGGGGCGAACGGCTGCCGACGGGCCAGGGGTGAATCTCAAGTTGGCCTACCGCATGCTCAACGGCACCGGGGCCAAGGTGCAACTTGTCCCGGGCGATCCGTTTTCGGGACTCGCGCGGGCGGCCAACAGCTTACGGCAAGTCGACTTGATCGTGGTCTCCGCGCGCCTGGACCGCGAACAATTGAGCCGGGCGTGGTTCTACGTTCCCCGGCTGCTGCACGAGAAGACGGTCGTACTGCAAGAGAGCATACTCGCTGGAGGGCGGCTACAGATGCAGCAGCTTGCCCTGGAAGAGATCGAGCAGTTGGCCGCCAGCACCGCCGCCCGCCGCGCGGCGTGATAGCATCGGCAACGAAATCGCACAATGCCCCGTTTGTCAGAACATTCCCAGTTCATCCCGGGCGTCTTCGGTCATGCGGTCGGGGGTCCAGGGCGGGGAGAGTGTGACCTCCACTTCGACCTCGTTGACGAGCTCCAATTCGAGTAGGGCTTGTTTCACGTCTTCGATCATCTGGGGCGCGAAGGGACATGCCGGAGTGGTCATCGTCATCACGATTCGCAAATTTACGCGGCCATCGTCCAGGTCGTCGACCCCAATTCCGTAGATCAGTCCCAGGTCGACGATGTTGACCATTAACTCGGGATCTTCCACATTGCGTAACGCTTCGAAGATGATTTCTTCAGTGATGGGCATAAACGTCGGCTCCTGAAATGTGTCGATGTTCGCGCTCGCCGCCCGGTTCTCAGCGCTCCGATAGTCGGATATACACGTCGTCGCCGTCGACCTTCACTTGGTGATAATACGTGGCGTGGACTGCCGGCATCGTCATGGCTTGGCCGGTGCGGATATCGAACCGCGCACCGTGGCGAGGGCAGATGATCTGGAAGCCCTCGATCTGGCCTTCGCATAAGGGACCGCCGTCGTGCGTGCAACAATCGTCCAGCGCGTGCCATTCTCCGTCGAGGTGAAAGAGCACGACGAAGCGGTCGTCGATTTCGAACAATTCCTTGCCGGGGTCGGCCACGTCGCCGACCTTGCACAGGGGGATGAAACCGTTTTGGGTTGTCGAGTCGGATGGATCGGACATAGGCGGCAAACTTTGGATTTATGATTGGGGATTTTGGGCATTAACGACGTAATCGGCATGCTCACGTTGCTGTGGGAATGGCACCCGTTTTTTTTCGTCCCTCGTCTCTAGCCCCTAGCCTCTCTCTATTCATACTCCCTAACACGCCGACCAATGGCTTCGGCCAGGGCGTTGCGGACGCTTTCGATCGTGATCCGGTCGAACACTTGCTGGAAAAAACCGGTTACGTACATTCGCACGGCCTCGCGTCGAGTTAGTCCGCGGGTCATGGCGTAAAAGATCGGTTCGTCGTCGATCCGACCGGCCGTGGCGCCGTGCGAGCAACGTACATCGTCAGCTTCAATCTCCAAGCCTGGGATCGAGTCGGCTCGAGCATGTTCGGAGAGCACCAAGTTATCGTCGCGCTGGTAGGCGTCGGTCTGTTGGGCCTCGGGGTCGACCTTAATCATTCCCCGCCACACCAGCCGCGAGCGATCCTGAAGCGCGCCTTTGTAGAGCAGGTCGCTATGGCACGACGGCTGCTCGTGGTGTTGCAGCGTGTGGTACGAGAGATGTTGACGGCCTTCGGTGAACATTGCCCCGTTGACCTGGACATCGGCACCGGCACCGACCAGTGCCACGTGTTGGTTGACCTTCGCCAGTTTGGCTCCCAATGCACCAATGGTCCATTGCAGCGAGGCGTCGCGGTCGACCAGCGCCTTTTGGTGGGCGAAATGCCACACGCCGGTTCCCCAGTTTTGCAGGTTTACGTACCGCAGACGCGCACCAGGGGCCACGAGCAATTCGACGGCTCCGCAGTGCAGACCGGTGGCCTCGGCGTCGGTACTGGCCGTCTCTTGAAGCACAGTGGCTTCGGCGCCTTCTTCCAAAACGACGAGTGTATGCCCAAGGTCCACGCCGCCGGGCGACAATGCGGAAAGAATATGCAGCGGCCGCTCGACAGTTACTCCTCGCGGGACGTAGAGAACGGCTCCGCCCGTGAAACAGGCCGCGTGCAGGGCGGCAAAACGGTCGTAGCTGGGATCTACGGCGCGACACAACAGGTGGCGCTGTAAGTGATCGCCGTTGGCGGCCAGCACTTCGTCGAGGCTACCGAAGACGACACCCTGGCTGGCTAGGACCGGGTCGAGTTCCGTGGTGACCGCGTGGCTATTCAGCCCGACGAATCGCCCGGCCAGATCGACACCCTCGGCCAGCAAGGCCGTCGGCAATTGCATCGTCGTCGACGGCTGCGGAAAGCCAAACCGATCGAGCTTCAAAGCCCGAATGTCGGTGCGCCGCCATTCTTCCTGGCGACCGTCGGGCATGGGCGTCTGCTGAAACATCCGCCACGCCTGGCGGCGCAGTTCGGTCGTCCAGGCCGGTTCGTTTCGTTCGCTTATGAATGCGTCGAATGCGTCTTGCGTGAAGCCGGATTGCGTTACGGAGGTAGTCATGATTGCTTATCCCACCGACCCTTCCATCTGGAGTTCGATCAAGCGGTTCATTTCTACGGCGTATTCCATGGGCAATTCCTTGACCAGCGGTTCGATGAAGCCGCTGACGATCATCATCGACGCTTCGGCCTCGGTCAGCCCACGGCTCATCAGGTAGAACAACTGTTCCTCGCCGATCCGCGACACGCTGGCCTCGTGGCCCACGGAAACGTCCTGTTCTTCGATTTCGATGTAAGGATATGTGTCGCTACGGCTTTGCGGGTCGAGAATCAATGCGTCGCAAACGACGTTCGACTTCGACTTTTTGGCGCCGTTTTCCATACGCACCAAACCCCGGTAGCTGGCGCGGCCGCCGTTTTTGGAGATCGACTTCGAGGTAATACGGCTCGATGTGTGCGGCGCGCAGTGGACTACCTTAGCCCCGGCGTCTTGGTGTTGGCCGGCCGAGGCGAACGCCACCGAAAGAATCTCGCCGCGGGCGCCAGGTTCCGTCATGTAGATCGAAGGGTATTTCATTGTCAGACGGCTCCCCAAGTTGCCGTCGATCCATTCCACGGTGGCGTCGCGTCGAGCTACCGCCCGTTTGGTTACCAGGTTATAGATGTTGTTGGCCCAGTTCTGGATCGTGGTGTAGCGCACCCGGGAGCCAGGCATGGCGATGACCTCGACCACGGCGCTGTGGAGGCTTTCGGTGCTGTACATCGGCGCGGTGCAGCCCTCGACATAGTGTACCTGGGCGCCTTCGTCGACGATGATCAACGTCCGCTCGAATTGGCCCATGTTGGCCGCGTTGATGCGGAAATAGGCTTGCAGCGGGAAGTCGATCGACACGCCGGGCGGGACGTAGATAAACGATCCACCCGACCACACGGCCGAGTTGAGCGCGGCAAACTTGTTGTCGGTCGGCGGGATGATCGTGGCGAAATACTGCCGTAGCAGGTCGCTGTGCTCGCGGACGGCCGTGTCGGTGTCTGTGAAGATGACCCCCTGCTTGCCCAGGTCCTCGCGCAACGAGCCGTAGACCACTTCGCTTTCGTACTGGGCTTTCACACCGGCGAGGAATTTCTTCTCTGCCTCGGGAATGCCCAGTTTGTCGAACGTGGTCTTGATTTCGTCGGGCACATCGTCCCAGGAACGACTTTGGCCATCGGTCGGCTTCAAATAGTAGTAGATGTCGTCGAACTTGATGTCGATATTGCCGCCCCAGTGGGGAGTTGGTTTCGACTCGAAGATTTTCAGCGCGTCGAGACGAAACTGCCGCATCCAGTCCGGTTCGTTCTTCATCTCCGAGATTTCGGAGACGACCTCGGCACTGAGCCCCTTTCGGGCTTTGAAGACGTATTTTTCTTCGGTGCGGAAATCGTATTTATTGATTTCGCCGATGGTTTCCCGCATCGTAGTTTTGTTGTCGGTGGCCATAGCTGGCTCCCGTTTGGAAATCGGTTTGTCAGGTCATGTTTTTACCCTCTCCCGCTCGGCGGGAGAGGGTGGCGGCGAAGCCGCCGGGTGAGGGTGGATTGCAGCGGCGCAGGTGTTGGCTTCAGGAACAACCTTGCCGCGTCCGCCCGTCACCCCCGGCCCCTCTCCCCCACAGGGGTGAGGGGAGTTCGAAACACGTTCCCAAAGGGCATTAGGGCGTTACGGTGATCGTTGACTCTGCCGTTTCCGTCGGACGGCTGCTGGCGTTGGCTTCCATGGCCTCTTCGATCGCGGCTGCCTCGGGATACTGGGCGCGAACCCGGTCGTAGCCCTGCTTGTGCAGTTCGGCGGCCAATTCGGGACCGCCCGTTTCGACCAAGCGCCCGCCGAGCATCACATGGGTGAATTCGGGTCGGTTGTGTTCCAGCAGTTGCTCGTGATGGGTGATGATGAGAATACCCATCTGGTGCCGGCCGATTTGTGCGATGCTTTGGCTGGCCAGGCGGACGGCGTCTACGTCGAGTCCACTGTCGGTCTCGTCGAGGATGGCGTACTTCGGCCGCAGCATGGCCATTTGGAGAATTTCGGCGCGTTTCATCTCGCCGCCGGAAAAACCATCGTTGACATAGCGACGGGCGAACTCGGCGTCGATCCGCAATTGGCCCATCTGATCTTTGAGCTCTTTGCGGAACTGCCGCATGGGGAGAAGGTCCTCGCCCTCCTTGCGCTCGGGATGACGGCAGTTCGTCGCGGCGTGGCGGAGGAAGTCGGCCATCTTGACGCCAGGAATGGCGACGGGGCGTTGAAAGGCCATGAATATGCCGGCCCTCGCCCGTTCGTTTGGCTCCAACTCCGTCAGGTCTACCCCGTCCAGCTCAATCTTTCCTTTGGTCACCTGGTAGCCGGGATGGCCCATGATGGCAAATCCCAGAGTGCTTTTGCCCGAGCCGTTAGGTCCCATCAGGGCGTGGGTTTCGCCACCACGAATCTCCAGGCTTACACCACGAAGGATGGGTTTTTCGGCAACACTTACACGCAGGTCGGTGATTTTTAGTGAGCTGGCTGGAGTGATCATCAGTCGGACTTCTTCTCTTCCGGTGGTTCAACTTCTTTCTGGTGGTGAAATACGGTTTCAACGTCTTCCACCCGAACAAATCCCGATAGGTGCGGCCGGGGCAATTCGTCTTCGACTTTGGTGCTCGCTCGGCCCCATTGGCTCAAGCGGCTGCCGCCGACCGGAGTTCGCTTGGCAATTCGATGTCCCTTGATTTTGTCTTGCAGCCGCATCAGGCCTTCGAGCATCGATTCCGGCCGCGGGGGGCAACCGGGAACATATACATCGACCGGAACGACCAAATCCACTCCCTTGACCACATGGTAGCCGTGTTGGAAGTAAGGACCCCCACCAATGGTGCACGCTCCCATAGCCATCACGTATTTGGGCTCCGGCATGAGGTCGTACAACCGGCGGATCCGGCTGGCCATTTTGTAGGTGACGGTTCCGGCCACGATCATCAGATCGCTCTGCCGGGGACTGGCACGAAACGCGCCGGCACCAAAGCGGTCCATATCGAACCGGCCCGCACCAGCCGACATCATTTCAATGGCGCAACAGGCCACCCCGAACGTCATCGGCCACAGGCTCGCCTGGCGAGCCCAGTTGATGACTTGTTCGATTGTGGTGGTCAGCGGTCCTTCTTCAAAACGTCCTTCAATCCAGGGCTGTGACATCAAACCGTTTCACTCCTGCTGGTTTGGCTCAGGGAAACATGCAAACCGGTCAGTATACTCGCCCGTTGTTGGGCGTGGAACTGGCAGTTTTCTGCTCCGTCGAGCCGGCAGCAAGTTAGCGAAACGTCGCTGCCCAGCAGTTCGGAAAACAACATTTGTTCCATCAGACACACGCTACGATCGTTTTCGGCCAGACGCGGGTAGGGGCAGGCATGTGCGGTAATGCCCGGGTTCGGCGTGTTTTCGTCGAGCGAAACGGGAATCCGCCACTCGGAAAACAACGCGGCCAGCGAACGCATCCGTTCGGCCGCGGTAGTGCCGGTAATCCGTTGCGCGTACTGCTCGGCCAACGCCTTGGCGATCCGGCGAAGAATCTGCTGGCAAAGCTGAGGGTCCTCGATCCGGTTGATTTCTCGCCACAGCGCCCGGGCTAAATCGGTAAAATTCGATCCGGTTTGCTGGAGCCCCTTTTCTGTGAGCCGATAAAGGTGGTGCGGGCGCCCCCGTCCCGAGCGGACCGCCTCTCGCTGGATCAAACGCTGGCCCATCAGCCGGGTAAGACGCTGCCGCACGGCCGTCGCGGTTACCTCGGTGGCCGAGGCCAAATCGTTGACGCCCATCGAGCCAGCGACCCGAAGCAGGTCGAGCAGATCAGCGTCGCTAGTTATGGCGTGGGCGGTCATTGCGTCAGTTCGCATTGGGGTCGTGTTTTTGCGGCTCGTATTGCAACAGCTCGGGAGCCGATTCCAGAGCGTTTCCGACTTGCTGGCGGTCCTCGGCGTCGGTCGTACGATTTCGGTCTGAGGGAAATGATACGTCGGGCAGCTTGTTTTGGCAATAATGGCTGTCAAAAATAACATGCCGGTGGGGGATCTTGAAGTTAAACCTTGACACAAAAAGCATTTATGACCTAATAGTGCCAGAGTGCCGTGTAAGCTAGCGACAAGGACAGGCTGGCGAATGTCGCGCGAAAGGTCACAATGGAGGCGGGGAAGGCTGTCCGGCGAAGAAGATATCCCTGCCGTAGGGGGGGCGATGGCCACTTGTCAGCCAGTTCCGAACACAGGCATACAAGCTGCCCGCGGCCCCCGTCAATCGAAGATTGACAAATGTACCCGGGTGGCTATCGCGTAAGTGGTGGGAGAAGTGGGGTGGTCGAAGGCACGTTTCAAAGCGGCAATTGGGGGAAACACAGCAGTGAATCAACTCAACGGCAATGGCAACAAAGAAGCGTGGGCTTCGCGATTTGGTGTGATTCTGGCCGTAACCGGCAGTGCCGTGGGGTTGGGAAACTTTCTACGCTTTCCAGGGCTGGCCGCCCAATATGGCGGCGGTGCCTTCATGATTCCCTATGCTACCGCCTTCTTGTTGCTGGGGCTTCCGATCGCTTGGGTCGAATGGTCGATGGGACGCTATGGCGGGCGCCACGGGTTTAATTCCTCGCCGGGCATCTATCGCACGATTTGGTCGAACCGCATGGCCCCGTATCTCGGCGTGCTGGCAATCGTCATTCCGGTGATGATTTACATGTACTATGTGTATATCGAGGCGTGGTGCCTGGCCTATTCGTTTCGATACCTGCTGGGTTCGTGGGATGCGAATGCTGGCCCAGAGGGTTACAACGACTTCTTCAACACCTTTGTCGGAATGGGCGACAACGGCAGTGCGTTGGACACATCTAGTGGATCGTTCCTCGGCTCGGCCGTGTTCTTCCTGGTGATTTGTTTTGTTGTCAATTTCGTCTTGATTTACCGAGGGCTGACGAAAGGGATCGAGTGGTTCTGCAAGTGGGCCATGCCGGCGTTAGTCTTGTGTGCCTTGGTTGTTTTGGTTCGTGTTCTCACGTTGGGTACCCCGATTGCGGATAAGCCAGACCAGAATGTGCTCAACGGCCTGGGATACATGTGGAATCCGTCGACTCCCGATAAGACGTTGCTTATGTCGTTGAGCAATCCGGAAATCTGGCTGGCGGCGGCAGGGCAAATCTTTTTTTCGCTCTCGGTGGGTTTTGGGATCATCATCACATATGCGAGTTATTTGCGAGAAGACGACGATGTCGCACTTTCCAGCCTTACCGCAGCAGCAGGCAACGGGTTCTGTGAGGTGGCCTTAGGCGGCCTGATTACCATTCCTGCGGCGTTCGTGTTTCTGGGCGTTGCGTTCGTGCAGGATCCGCCTGGCACGTTTGGAATGGGGTTTGTCGCGCTGCCGAATGTGTTCAACCAGATGTTTGCCGGACGTCTGTTCGGGTTCCTGTTCTTCTTCCTGCTTTTCCTGGCAGCGGTTACCAGTTCGCTCTCCATGCTCCAGCCGGCGATTGCCCTGCTCGAAGAAGGCTTGGGGCTGGGCCGTAAGGCCTCGGTGTCCATGTTGGGGTTTATCACCGCGATGGGAGCGGCGTTCGTCGTGTTCTTCTCGAAAAACCTGCTGGCGTTGGATACCATCGACTTTTGGGTGGGCACGTTCTGTATCTACGTCCTGGCGACATTCCAAGTGATATTGTTTGCCTGGATACTTGGCGTGGAACGAGGATTCCGCGAGTTGAACCGCGGTGCTGAAATTCGCATTCCCAACTTTGTGAAATTCGTTATCAAGTATGTTTCGCCCGTGTACTTGCTGACGATTTTTGGTTTCTGGTTCTATCAGCAGTTTCTCAAGACGCCCGATCCGGGCGAAGTCACGCGGCTTGGCCAAATCGCCAACGAGCCGGTGGCCCAAGCTGCGGTTGGATTTATCGCGATTGTTATCGTCTTGTTTCTGTTGTTGATCGCGCAGTCGGTCAAACGTTGGCGGCGGCTTGAGCAGCAAGAGGAGGTGTGGCCATGACACTTGGCGGATGGGTGGTAATGTGCATAGCAGTGGGCGGCATGACCGGCCTGTTGGGATGGTGCATCTATCGGGTCGTAGCAACGCCCGAATCGACCAAGCACCTGCACACTCAGGCCGACATTATCACGCCCGATACCCAGGACGAATGACCTTTACGGCGACTGACATTCACAACGCTGGCATTCACGACGACTGAGCGACGGGAGAAAAAGCATGAACTGGCTGCCACGGAAAACGGTTGTTGTTCCCATCGACTTCTCCGACGATTCCTTCGCCGCGCTGGCGGCTGCCCAGGAGATGGTCGACGATCCGAAGCATCTGCACCTGATCCACGTGCTGCCGATTCTCGAGGTCAGCGACCCGGGCGTGATCTGGTACACGATCGACGACGAAAGCCGCAGCGAGCACGCGACCGAGGCCCTTCGTCGAGAACTTGGGCAACGTGGCTACGGCGACTTGCAGGTTTCGATTCGCTTCGGCGACCCGGGCCACGAGATTGCCCAATACGCCGAAGAGACCGAAGCCGGGTTGGTGGTCGTCTCCAGCCACGGTAAATCAGCTCTGAAACACCTGCTAATCGGCTCCGTAGCCGAACGCGTCGTCCGCTTGGCCCATTGTCCGGTGCTGGTGCTGAAGGCGTGACGAAGGAGGGGCTAGAGGCTAGGGACTAGAGTTGTGGCCGCTCGCGGCTTCGCCCGCGTCCAGAAAGAATTTCTGAACGGCTGCCCGAAACTCGTCAGGCGTCTTTACACCGCTCACCTCCCCTCGAAACGCCCGAGCGCCGCGGTGACCTTGGGCGTAGTTGCAGGCGTAGCGACGCATGAGCATGGTGCCCTTCGCGGGACCGAATCGCTCGACGACCGCCTCGTAGTGATCCAAGAGCAGGTGGTGTTGCTCGTCCAACGTGGGCTCGGGCGGAATCGGCTTGCCGCGCAGCGCCGCTTCGATCTGACGAAACAGCCACGGCCGGCCCAGGCCCGCCCGGCCGATCATCACCCCGTCGATATCGTAGCGGTGAAACACGTCGACGACCGCCTCGGCGGTGGTCAAGTCGCCGTTGCCGATCAGCGGAATCGACTTCATGTGAGGTTTGATTCGGGCGATCTCATCCCAGTTGGCGTTGCCCGAGAATTTTTCGGCCGTGGTGCGGCCGTGTACCGTAAGGGCCGCCGCGCCGGCGCCCTCGATCGCTTGGGCCACGTCGATCGCGTTGATCTGCTGCCGGTCGGGGCCGAGCCGAATCTTGGCCGTCACGGGCACCGGACGGCAGGCGTCGACCACCCGGGCGACGATTCGAGCGATCCGGTCGGGATACCGCAGCAGGTAGGAACCGCTTCGCGCCTTTTCCGATACGTCGCGTGCCGGGCAGCCGAAGTTGATGTCGACCACGCTGACCGAGAATTCCTCGACCAACCGGTGCCCGACGGCCGCCAGCGTGTCGGGATCGTTGTCCCAGATCTGCACGGCTAGCGGGCGCGGTTCGTCCTTGATACCCCAGAGACGGTCGGGATAATCGCCGTCGCGGGCGTCGATCTCCAGGAACCCCCGGGCGCTGACCATTTCGGTCGCCGGAAGGCCCACGCCACCCAGCCGACGCACGATCTGCCGGTAGGCGAAGTTTGTGTAACCCGCCATCGGCGCCTGAAGTACGGGGGGATCAATCTTTAGCGGGCCGATACGCAGCGGACGAATCGACGGTTGATCAATACTGTCGGAGCCAGACATACTCGCGTCTAGGGTTTTAGTACGAGTGTGGCCACGAGCGTCTCATCGGCCGTGTTTGCGGGAGCCACGGCGAGCACATAGTCGGCGATTGCCTGGTTGTACTCGGTCAGCAGTTCCAGGAAGGCCATGGCCGCGTCCGTCTGTTGGCCAATGGCTCCGATGACGCGATCAATCGAGTCTTCCGTAGTGCGGACCGTATTCATCGTGGCGGCACACTGTGCGTCGGTTTCGATCACCACGGTTGCATATTGTTGCAGGCAGCGCGCAAGTCCGGGGATGGCGGAAACCAGCCGCCGCATGGGCCACGTTTGCAGGAGTTGGGCCGCTTGGGCGTCGAGCCGCAGGTCGTATCGGCCCGCGTGCGGGGTCGTGCTGGGCAACGGCCACACGAGGTCGTCCAGCCGGCCGGTGCGGGCGGCCAGATCGTATTGGGCTTCGACGAGCGACGCATGAATCTCCTGCTGGGTCGCCTGGGTTTGGGCCTGGGCGGCCTTCACTCGCAAAACGCCCGGCAACTGGGCGTTGGGTTCCAGCGACGAGGCAAATGAGTCGAGTTGTTGTTGCTGGTCGACTAACACTTGATACTGGGCCGTCAGTTGGCGAGCGTACCAGTAGCTGTGCAGCAATTCGCGACGGTCGCCACCAGTTCGGGCACGAAGGCAGTCGAGCAGGTTGATCGCTTCGCCCATGTCGCTGGTCAAGGCACGGTCCCAATGCAGGGTGGCGGCGAGTTGCCTGGGACGAGCGTTCGCGTCCAACTCGAGCATCGCAGCGTAGGAAGCCCCGGCGGCGTTGTCCGATGGCGTCGCGGCGTTGGGTGCCGAAGGATCGATCGTCGCAGTGTCGGCTGCCGTGCCGGTTTCGGTGCCAGCCGTAAGCTCGATGGGCTGCCGGTTGACTTGCCGCGGCTGCGCGGCGATATGGTGGCGCGCTAGCGGCGTCGAACGCCCCAAACTGGTTGACGTCTGGTTCGGCAAGACCGAGTCGCTTGTGGGCAACAGTTGCGGCTGCTCGGGCATTACCTCTGGAGAAGCCGACCAACCGTCGTCCACCGGCATGTTACCCTTTTGGACACTAGACATCGCACCGGAGGGTCGTACGGCACGCGTGGGGACCTGTTTCTTCGGGAGGGGCCGTTGGGCCGGTGTGGGCCGACTCTCGCCAAGTGGTCGTGCCTGGGTGGGCGTCTGGGGATCGAGGAGCTCGGGGGCCGTCGAGGGGAGTTCCGCACTGGGCGCGGCGGCTTCCGGGCGACGGGCCGGCATGGGGACCATCGAATCGGGCCGTCGAGCGGGCGTCGGCTGAAGTTGCTGCGGGCGGCGGGCTGGTGTGGGAACACCCGGACGCCGGGCAGGTGTGGGGACCGGCACAAGGTGCGTCGCCGGCATGGCCATCGAACCGGTTACGCCCTGTACTGCGTCCATGGGATTGGCAACCGGAGCCAGCGGCATCTCAGAAGCCAGCGGACGGATGGGGGTGTCGGTTGGTTTGATCATCATCCGAACCAGATCTTCGGCCCTGGCGTTCGGGCCGGCGACGGTAAGGGCGTAATCGGCGATGTCGCGGTTGTATCGGACGATCGTGCCGATCATCGCCTGCTGTTGAAGCAGATGGCGTCGTGCGTAGTCTTGCAGGGCCGCAACATCGAGTTGACCCTGGCTGTTGGCGGCCAGCGCCGCTTGCCATGCTTCGTTGGCTGTGTGAACGGCATCGGCGCGACGGTCGATGGCCACTCGCAACAGCGGCAGCGTTCGGTCGATCCGTACGGCGTTGCCCGGGGCTACGCGGTTGGCAAACAGTGTGGCGAACTGCGTGCGATAGGGTCCCACGTGCGGACGATCAGTGGGAATCGGCAAGGAGGCATCGTCTGTCGGCAGGAAGATCAAGGCGGCCAGTTCGTGTTGGGCCGTGCGGGTGCGGACTTCGGCTTCACCGACCATGGCGTCGGCAGCAGCCCGGGCCGTTTCCAATGCGGTCGCCTGGGGACCTTGGGCGTCGATGGCTTGGATTTGGGCCTGGTAGTCGAACGCAAAATGGTACATCGCCAGCAATTCGGTGAGCTGCCAATAGGCTTCGGTGATCTCAAACCGCCGCTGGCGGTCGGGCGTTGAGGCCAAAGCGGTGGCCAACGACACGGGGCGACCGGCGATCCGACTTCCCGGCGGTGGCGACAAGGCCTCGGCGACCATTTCCGGGGGGGTGAGTCGCGTTTGTGCCAACGGCCGATCCATGGACGGCCGCTCCTCGGACGGTCGATTCTCGGACACAGTGGCCGGATCGCGTTGGATGGGGACTAACGGGCCGCGTTCGGTGGCCGTGGCGTTGTTGGATGGAGTGTTGGTGGGTACGGTTGCCTCGGGGCGGAGCGAATCGGCCTCGGGCAGAAGCGATGAATCGTTTGGCGCTGTGACGGCGGATGCGGCTGGGGGAGCTGCGTAACGATCGACCGGGGCGGCTTGGTGGCTTCCGTTCGATGAACCTTCTGCTACAGGCGGTTGGGCGGGTGCCTCACTAGGCAATTCAGCTTCAACCGGAGGCAGCGAAAACCCGTCCTGGGGCGATGCGATCGGTTCCATTGGAGCGCCGGGGTCGACAGACGACGGAATTGCCGTAGGCGGACCAAAAACGTTGTCGGCCGGGGCCATGTCATATCTCGAATCCGAGGACGCGTTTGGCGTCGTCATCGTTGCGGGCGGCGTTGTTGTCGCGGGAGGTGTTAGAGCGGATGCAGGAAACTGGTCACCGTAGCGGTTACCCGTTCGGGAGTGAGGCGGCCGGGAGGGGGGAATTGCGGTTGAGCCGTCCGGCGAAGTCGGGGTACCGATGGCCGCCGGGTTTGCCCGCCGTGGGGGCGATTTAAGACGATCGGTTGCCGGGGCGGCAGCCGATGTCTGGGTGATCAACGCCCATGCCAAAACGAGGGAAGAAACTTCCATGGTTCGATCTCCGGGACGAATCGTCTGTTGGGGCGGAGGGAGTGTGGTGAGGCGGGGGGGCGTCGAGGGCCGAGAGCATCGATCCCCATTGCCCGAAAGCCCTACCGCCCAGTGGTCATAACGTGACACGTTCCGGCCTTTTCGTCAATCCGAAGTTGAAGTGCAACCCCCTGGGACCGACCGAAAAAAACTTGCCGATTCGCCGGGCCGTGTTTGGCGACGGCCCTCGGGTTTCGCCTTGAAAACGGCAAGTCGTTTTTCCGGCCGTCCTTGGGATTGTGGCGAGGTTCCGTTGGATTGGCGGTGAAGGACGCGACCACCGGGTATGGGTTCATGGGGTGCGGGCCATATACCTTGCCAGACCCTGGATATCATTTGTGTGGTAGAGTATTCTGTTTCGGGGAAGGAAGTGTGCTGGGTGGGATTTTGCCGTGATTATTGATATTCGCAAAAGTAGTGAATTGGCCACGCAGCCGATTTTCCCGCAATGGCAGGGTTCCCGTTGGTCGCCCTTGTGTTACGACTTATGCGACGCTCAATAATCTGGCCGTCGACGCCACCGACCTCGGACGAGTGTTGGGAGAGATTGGACTGTGTTTGCACTGACGCGAGTACTTCGACGACATCGCGGTACCCTTACGGTATTGGTTTCGGCAGCCATGATCGTTGCTGGAGCCGTGGCCGCGGCCATGTTGTACCGACCGTTGCCTGCGCCGGAGCAGGCCAACCGCGACCAACTGCTGCGTTGGCTCGTATTGCGGGATCTCAGCCAGGAGAGTGAAGAAACCCGAGCGGTTCTCGTGTGCCGGCTCGATCAGGAGTTCGCTACCGGGGAGATCGATTTCGCGGCGACGGGTGAGAACCTCAGTCCCGAGCACAGGCAACGCCTGTGGCGAAACGTCGAGCTGCTAATGGAGCCGTGGTTTATCGATAAGCTACAGGGCTATCTTGCCACAGAGAGCGATCAGCGGGTGGCCTACTTGGAGCGGCTGATCGACACGATCGAACATTGGCGGAAGATCGAGATCTTACGACCGGAAGCGACGCCGGGAGCCGACGACGAGTCACTTGCCTCTGTCGGTGCCACGAAGGGGTTCGTGCCGACATTCTTCGCCCAAGTCGGCAAATGGCAGCAACAGACTACTCCGGAGCGTCGGCAGCAGGCCACCGAGTTTTTGATGGCCCTGCAAATGCGGTGGTTTATGCGGAGCCTGGAGGCTACGCGCCGGGCCAAGGGCTGAGAAACCGAACATCTGGCCGTCGGTTTGGCGAAGTCGCCTACCTCTACCGGGGACGACGCGGTGGCGATGGTGCTTCCATGTCGTGGCGATCTGCCTGATGCCATAGCGGTAGGCCGCAAGCAACGCGTTGCGCAAGGGCTTGCAGCTTCTCTTTGGTGCCTGGCATGGCATCGGAGGCTGAGAACGTATCGGCGGCGACTTCCTCGGGTTCGTAGTCCCAATCGCCCATCTTGATCGCATCCAGAATCGACTTTGGCAAAACACCGCTCCTTCCTGATGACGTTTCGACGTGCTGCGGTCCTCCTGTCACCCCGTAAGGTTGTCACCCCGTAAGGCTGTCGCACACACCCACCAAGTACTCCTACCTTGGTTTTACGCTCACGCACATTACTGTCTGAGTATTGAGGTTTGCGAATAATTGTCAAGCAAAAGTTGCAATTCGCACGCGGAAAGCCTTAGGGGGCGACGGGGCAAGCGCCCGTAACGGTAAACCGTAACAATGGGATGGGGTGACTGGGCATTCTGGGGTGGGCTTGCGTGGGGTGGCTGGGTAGTAGCAATTGCCATCGTGGTGGAGTGCGGCAATTGGGCTAGGTGGGGTGTGTCGTGGCTTTGGGTTGTGTGCTGGTGGGGCGGCCTCGTCTTTTTCGCGGGCTGTTGCGGAGGGGTCCTACCCAGGCTGAGTTGGGTGTTAGGCTGTCTGGTCTTGGTGGTTCGCCGTCGCCCTGAAAGGTAGAGCGGGGTGGTGCCGTGCTCCGCGCCAACGTGGTCCGTGACGTAGTCTTGCTGGGACTAGCCGAGAATCCGCCCGGCGCGGTGTAGGCTCGGTAAATTATTCCGCATATCAAAAACGTGGCCATGTGTTGGCCGTTGGGGCTTCGGCGACGAAAACCGACCGCACGATTTCGTGGCCAATTCGCTTGATTTTTTTGAGTATTTTCCTCCGCTTCCTTCCTTTGAAACGTTGGGTTACAAGCCGATATCGGCTTCGCGGAATTATGAAACCTGATTCGATGGGGCCTTGATTCTTCGGCCGGTTTACGCTTTTCTAACTAGCTTATGTTTTTTCCGTTCAGGAGTATTTCCCCTGAATTGTATCTCTCTCGATCCTTGTGAAGAGGCAATGGCAGTAGTATGAGTCACGATCACGCTTCCCCCGGTTCTGGTAAAACGCTTCTAATCTCCATCGTGGTGATTTTGGCGGTCTACGGGTTGTCGGCAGTTGCCGGCTGGCCGCAACACGGTGCCCAACTGATCGCCGAAGGTCACCATGACGCAGCCGCTCACGGTGATGCTGAGCATCATCATGCCGAGGGCGAAGCTGCAGAGCACGCAGCCGATCACGATCATGCCGATCACGACCACGCGGCCGATGATCATGGACATTCACACGATGCCGAGCACGCCCTGGAAGGCGTGATGGAGAAAATTATCGAGGCCGACGAGGAGGCCGAGGCAGCTTTGGGGCACCACCCACCGTATTGGATGGTAATTCCGTTTGCCTTGCTGTTGGGAGCGATTGCCCTGTTGCCTTTGATTCCGGCGACCGAGCACTGGTGGGAAAGCAACCTGCATCGGTTCTACGTGGCGGCCGCTTTGGGAATCTTCACCTTGGGCTACTACATCTTCCTACACGATGGGCCGGTGGTTGCCCACTGGCCGGTACACGGCCTGATACAGGCCACCGAGGGTGGTTTCGTCCTCGGTTGGACCGTGCTGGCCAATGCCATTCTCAGCGAATACATCCCCTTCATCATGCTGTTGTTCTCGCTTTACACGATCAGCGGCGGGATTCGCATTGAAGGTGACCTCAAAGCCCATTCGTTGACCAACGCGACCTTCATTGCGGCCGGCGGCTTGTTGGCCAGTTTCATCGGTACGACGGGAGCGGCCATGTTGCTGATTCGGCCGCTGCTGGAAACCAACGCCGAGCGGAAGCACGTGAAGCATACAGTGATCTTCTTCATCTTCGTGGTCTGCAACTGTGGCGGCTGCTTGTTGCCGATCGGCGACCCGCCGTTGTTCTTGGGATACCTGCGCGGGGTTGATTTCCTCTGGACCTTCCAGCTATGGCCGGAATGGTTGTTCGTGAACGTGGCGTTGGTGGCGATCTACTTTGTTTGGGACCACTTCTGGTGCTATCCGCACGAAGAAACCAAGGACATTGCCCGAGACGAGACGCGAACCAGCGGATTGCGATTTTCGGGCCTTTGGCCCAACGTGCTTCTGCTGGCTGGCGTGATCTTTTCGGTCGCCCTGCTCGATCCCAGCAAGGCCTTCCCTGGTACCGACTGGCACCCGTGGATGTATCTGCGAGAGATTGTTCAGTTGGCCCTGGTTGGTATCTCGTTATGGTTGGGTAGCGAGAACGTACGTCGGGCAAACAACTTCAACTACCACGCCATCATCGAGGTGGCCGCCTTGTTCTTCGGGATCTTCATTTGTATGCAGCCGCCGCTGCAAATCCTGGGGGTCGAGGGGCCTAACCTGGGGTTGCATTCGCCGATGCAGTTTTTCTGGGCGACCGGCTGCCTGTCGTCGGTGTTGGACAATGCTCCGACCTATGTGGTGTTCTTCGAGACGGCCAAAACCTTACCGACACCCGAGGGAATGCGAGCGATTGCCGGCGTGCCGCAGAATCTGTTGGTGGCGATCAGCTTGGGTGCTGTCTTCATGGGGGCCATGACCTATATCGGCAATGGGCCGAACTTCATGGTCAAAGCCATCGCCGAGAAGTCGGGCATCCGCATGCCGAGCTTCTTCGGCTACATGGTCTACAGTTGCGGCATCCTGCTGCCGTTGCTGATCATCACGACCTTGTTGTTCCTCTGATCGGGTAGGGTGAGCGGGTTGGGTGCCATGCCCACGCTTCCGTGGGCATACTGAATAAGCGACGAACATGCCCACGCAAGCGTGGGCATGGCACCCCGTGTTTTCCCTGGTTCCCAAGCTCTGGCTTGGGAACCAGGAAAGAAGAAGACGTCGACGCTACTCCCCAGCCGTTGCCCCTAGCGTCGAGCTGTAAAGCGGCACGTCGGTGCCGCGGATGGGGAAGCCCAGCCGCTTGTCGGTTAGCCGGTTGATCAGCGGTTCACCGGCCTGCCAGCGTCGCAGGTTTTCGCAGAACATCTGGGTCATGTTGTCGATCCGCCAACTGCTTTGCCCACCGACGTGCGGCGTGATGATCACGTTGGGCATTTCCCACAGCGGGTTGTCGGTCGGCAGCGGTTCCGGGTCGGTCACGTCCATCACGGCCCCGGCCAAGTGGCCGCGTTGCAGCGTGCCGATCAGATCTTTGGTGACGACCAACGGCCCACGGGCGACGTTGACCAGCAGGGCGTCGGGTTTCATTCGGGCGAGCACGGTGCCGTCGATCATTCCCCGCGTCATGTCGTTCAACGGGGCGCAGAGCACCAGAAAGTCGACTTCGGCGGCCAGATCGGCAAGCCGGTCGGCCGGCCAGAGGGCCTCGACGTAGTCGGGCTTGTCGAGCGGGAACATGTCGGTGGCCAGGATGCGGGTGCGGAAGGCCGCAAGGATTTGTGCCAATCGCCGTCCCACGCCTCCAAAGCCCACGATGCCCACGGTGCTTCGCGTGAGGTCGCGGGTTGGGCGGCGAGTGAAGTCTTTGGCGTCTTGGGCACGGAAATAAGTCGGCAGGCTCCGACAAAAACCGGTGGTCAGGGCGATCGTATGCTCGGCCACCTGATCGGCCAGCACGCCCGAGGCGCTGGTCACCACGATTTCCGAGTCGATCACTTCCGGCACCAGACAGTGGTCCATTCCCGCGGCCGACGATTGAATCCACTGCAAGCGGCCCTTTTTTACGACCGCAGGCCAGTCGACGGGCACTTTGGCGTGGCCGCAGAAGATGTCGGCCGCGAAAAGCTCTTCTGCCACGTGCTCTTGGCCGGCGTCGACGATTTCGGCGTCGGGTATGGCGGCAGCGATTTGATCGACGTGATGGGACTCGACCGGGTAGCAGAGAACGACTCGCATGGAAGGAGGTCTCTCGATGGTGGCAGGGGGACTGGTGGAAAGCAAAACGGTCTATTGTGCCCGGCCGGTCGCGGTTTTTCCAGGGTTGTCGACGAGGGCAGGCTGATCCCCGCTTGAAACGGGGCGGTCGGTTGTGGTGGCATGTCCCCTGGGGGTTGGGTGAGTCGCTTGGCGATTTTTTGCCAGAATTTCCCAGGCCCTGGTGATTTCCATTCAGGGTGATTAGAATGTGGTGAGAGCAGGCGGCGGATTCCCACCCTCGTGCGGCCCGCTGTTCTGGTACTTTTCGCCGAGACGTTTTGGTGTTCGTGGGCAACGGCCGTGTTGCGGCTGAACAACGTTGCGAGCGGGCGATGTCTTTCTCGGCGTCGAAGAGTTCCCACCCACTGGCCGCGCTTTTATCCCCTTGTACTGGTAGCGTTCAGGATTGCAAAGTCCTTAGACGATGGCGAAGGAGGTTCTGTTGAAATACACCAAGTTCCAGATCAGTTTGGCGACCGTGGTGATGTTGATCGTTTTGCGTCTATGTCTTGGTTGCCACTTTCTCTACGAGGGTGTGTGGAAAATCACGCATCCCGAGTTTTCAGCCGAAGGGTTCTTGGTCAACGCAAAAGGACCGGCAGCGCCGATCTTCTACGCGATGGTGCCCGACATCGACGGTCGCCAGCGTTTGAAGGTCGAAAAGGTAGTGGCCGGCGACAATCTGATCGACGCCTTGCACAAAGTGCGCGACGCTGCCGAAGATCAAGTCGGCAAGGAAGTCGGTAAGTCGAACAAGCCCGACGAAGAACGCGAAAAAATTCGCACCGAATTCAAGCAGAAGAGCAGCCTGCTCACTTGGCAATTCGAAGAGAAGCTCGAAAGCTTTTTGGCCAAGAACGAAAAGGCCATGCAGAAGGTGCTTGCCGATCCCAAGGCCGAAGGAGCCGATGAAAAGGCCCAAAAGTGGCTCGACGAACTTCGCGAGATCGAAAAGCAATACGACGAAAAGCTCGTGGAACTTTACAACCAGGTGATCGACTCCAAGCCGTTGGAGCCCAAGGCCATCGTGTCGCCGGGCGACGATGCCGTGACGCTTGGCAAGGTGGCCCCCGTCGAGAATCGGGTGCGTGGTTCCAGCTACGTGAACTCTTGGGACAAACTGGCCGAAGACGTTGTTCGCAAGTACGTGCTTACGCCCGACCAGGAATATGAAGTCGCCCGGCTGTATCACCTGTACAAGACGTCGGTCAAAGAGTATCTGGACGACAACCTGGAAGACATCGAAGCCCATTTCGGTTCGCTCGAGCGTTACGAAGCGGCCAAGGCCGCTGGCAACAACGGGGCCGACTTCCAGAAAGAGCGTGCCTGGAGCGAAATGCAGAAGCTGCGTGGCGAGGCCAAGGCTTGGCTCGGCGAACTGGAAGGCATGGGTGACGACTACGCCGTCGCCATCTGGAATACGCTCGACGACGAACAGAAAACCAAGGGCAAGCTGCCGATCGGTTGGACGATGACCGACCTGATCAACTTCGCCGTGACCTACGGGCTGACGGCCATCGGGTTGTGCCTGATCTTGGGGCTATGCACGCGATTTGCCGCCATCGGTGGCGGGTGCTTCATGATTTTCGTCGTGCTGACCCAGCCTGGCTGGCCGACCATTTACCCCCACGCTCCGGCTGTGGTGGGACACTCGCTGCTGGTCAACAAGGACTTCATCGAGATGGTCACCCTGTTCCTGCTGGCCACCACGGCCGCAGGCCGCTGGGGTGGGTTGGATTACTTCGTCGAGAACTTTGTCCTCTGGGTTTATCGTTCCTGGGCCGAAGGCAAGAGCTAAGAACGGCCGGAAAAAAAGACTTGCCGTTTTCCAAGGCGAAACCCCAAGGGCCGTCGCGAAGCATGGCCCGGCGAAGCGACAAGTTATTTATCGGTCGATTCTAAATGAGGTTACACTAATAGAAGGCAATGCGGATTGGGGCCGGCATGAGGTGGTCCGGCGCCGGCTGTCCAAGTGATTCGGGCTCTCCGCAATTTCGATAGTAAGAAGGGTATATCGGCATGAATCTGACTCCCGAACAACGTGCCGCCGCGAAGTGGGATTTCGTCAACGCGGCCAATCAGTTCGTCCACGGGCCGGCCGGCACGGTCTCGCGCCGCGACTTCCTCAAGGAAAGCGCCATCGCTGGCGGAGTAGCCTTTGGTGGACTGGGGGCCTTCTACTTCGGCTACGAAACGGTTTTGGCCGACCCGGTCCGCGTGGGCGTAATCGGCACCGGCGACGAAGGGAGCGTCCTGCTCGGGGCGATCAACCCAGACTTCATCCAGGTCAAATCGATCGCCGACATCCGCCCCTACAACCAATACCGCGCGTTTCATGGCGACGTCTACAGTGACGCTGCCCTGGCGGTTCGGCCAGGCTTGATCACCAAGTACGGCTGGAACAGCGAAGACGAAGCCCGCAAGCACGTGAAAGTCTACGGGCCGTGGCAGGACCTGATCAAAAACGCCAAGGCCGACGGTATTGAAGCGGTAATCATCGCCCTGCCCTTGCACCTACACGCCCCGGCGGCCATCGTTGCCATGCGACACGGTCTGCACGTGCTGACCGAAAAGCTGATGGGCCACAGCGTAGGCAACTGCAAGGAAATGGCCCGGGTGTCCAAAGAAACGCACAAGCACCTGGTGACCGGCCACCAGCGACACTACAACATCCTCTACGAGAACGCCGTCGACCAGATCAAACGCGGCCTGCTCGGCGACCTGCACTACATCCAGGCCCAATGGCACCGCGGCAATATGCCGGGGCACGATAGCTGGCAACAGCCGTTGCCGCCGGGAGTGAAAAAAGAGGACGTCAGTAAGGATCAACTTGTCAAGAAACTGGCAAGTTGGAAACGGGCGCTCAGCCAGGCTCGTGGCCGGGATATCGACAGCTGGCGTCGCAAGGTGGCCCAAGTCGAGGCTCAAATCGCCGACGAGATCCTTGCCGAGAAGGACGCCGACGGCAAGACCATGGCCGAAAAATACGGCTACGAGTCGGAGACCTTCACCTATCCGGGCGACAAGACCTACGACCGGCCTGCCATCGAAGAACTCATTCGCTGGCGACTGTGGGATCGCACGGGCGGCGGCCTGATGGCCGAGTTGGGAAGCCATCAGCTCGACGCAGCGAGCATCTTCATCGCAGCGGCTCACGGCGGCGAGAAGCAGTATCCGCTGAACGTGGCGGCCGCGGCCAACCGTCCGTTGTTCGACATCGATCGCCAGGTGAACGACCACGTCTACTGCATCTTCGAGTTCCCCGCTCCCGACTACGATCCGACCGACCCGATCGCCAGCCGGCGAAAGATCGGCGTGCAATACGCTTCGATCAACGGCAACGGCTTCGGCGGCTACGGCGAAGTGGTTTACGGCACGGGCGGCACGCTGATTCTCGAACGCGAGAAGGATGCGATGCTCATGCGGAGCAAGTCGAGCAGCAAAATCAAGGTCAAGGCTGGCCCCACGATGGACACCCAAGCCAGCGGTCCGGCCCAGAAAGCCGTGGCGGCCGGTCCCTCGTTGGATGTCAGTCGTGGCTACACCGAGGAAGAAGAACACTGGGCCTGGTGCATCCGCAATCCGGCTCCCGAGAACAAACCGCGTTGCTATCCCAAGGTGGCGTTGGGCGACGCGGTGATCGCGTTGACCACCAACATCGCCGCCCACAAGGGTATGCGGGTGGAGTTCAAGAAGGAGTGGTTCGACGTCGACAGCGACGCCACCCCGGAAGCCGACCTGCTGGGTCTGAAAGACGCCGCCCCGAACGTAAATCGTGAAGAGTACAAAATTTGATCCTCGATCCTCTCCCGGTTCGCACGCTTTGCGTCGCAAGCGGGACAAAAATACAAGATCTGACGATACCCTCAGGGAGACCATACGATGCATCTCACCCCCGAAGATCAAGCGATCGGGAAAGAGAATTTTTACGCCACGATCGGCAGCGACGTGCGTGGGCCAAAAGGCATCAAGACCAGCCAACGGGCGTTCCTCAAGGAGCGGATCGGCGAGTCGCTCGCCTCGGGCGACATTCCCGGCTATGCCTATTTCGGCTATGAGAAGTCGGTCGACAGCCCCCTGCGGATCGGCGTGATCGGCACCGGCGACGAAGGCAGCGTGTTGATCGGTGCCTTGAACCCCGATTTCATCGAGGTCAAGTCGATCGCCGACATTCGCCCCTACAACCAGCACCGGGCCTTCCACGGCGACCTCTATAGCCCGACGGCCATGGCCGTGCGTCCGGGGTTGATGAAAAAGTATGGCTGGAAGACCGAGGACGAAGCGAAGAAAAACGTCAAGGTCTATGGCGAGTACCAGGAACTGATCGACAACGCCAAGGACGACGACATCGAAGCGGTGATCATCGCCCTGCCCTTGCACCTGCATGCCCCGGCGGCCATTGCCGCCATGAAGGCCGGGCTACACGTGTTGACCGAAAAGCTGATGGGCCATAGCGTGCATGAGTGCAAGGAAATGGCTCGCGTGGCCAAGCAAACGCACAAGCACCTGGCCACCGGTCACCAGCGGCACTACAACATCCTCTACGCCAACTCGACCGATCTGATCCGTCGTGGCGTGTTGGGAAAGTTGCACTACATCCGGGCCCAATGGCACCGCGGCAACCTGCCGGGGACCGACAGTTGGCAACAGCCGTTGCCCGGGAAGGCCAAGCCCGGCGATGTCCAGGCGGCCGCGCTCGCCAAGAAGTTGGATAGCTGGACCCGAAAGCTGAACTCCCTGACGAAGGGTAAGGGCGACTACGATCTTTGGGCCACCCGGGTGGATCAAGTCAAAGCCCAAATCGCCGACGAAATCCTTGCCGAGAAGGGCGCCGACGGCAAGACCATGGCCGAGAAGTACGGCTACGAAGCACGACAGACCAAGGACGCCAACGGCAACGTGATTTACGACCGGCCGGCCATCGAAGAACTCATTCGCTGGCGGCTTTGGGACCGTACGGGCGGCGGTTTGATGGCCGAATTGGGGAGCCACCAGCTCGACGCGGCGAGCATCTTCATTGCGGCCGTGCATGGTGGACAAAAACAACACCCGCTGAGCGTCTCGGCAGCGGCCAACCGGCCCGTCTTCCCCGCCGATCGCGACGTGGACGATCACGTTTACTGCTTGTTCGAGTTCCCCGCTCCCGGTTACGATGCGAAGGACCCGAACAAGGCGCTGAACCGGATCGGCGTGCAATATGCCTCGATCAACGGCAACGGCTACGGCGGCTACGGCGAGACCGTGTTGGGCACTGAAGGCACGTTGTGTCTGTTGCGGGAGACCGAGGCCATGCTCTGGAAGACCTCGGACACGGCCAGTAAGACCAAGTTGGTCTTCAGTCGTGGCCAAGGCAAGCCCGTGCTGACGACCAACGACGATGGCGACCCCGAATCGACCGCCATGGGCCAGATGGGTGTGAAGGATGCCGAACGCGGTTACCAGCAGCAAATCGAGCACTGGGCTTGGTGCATCCGGAAAAATCCGGAAGTCAGCGATCCTGAAGTCCAACCCAAGTGTCATCCCAAGGTAGCCATGGGCGATGCCGTGATCGCATTGACCACCAACATGGCCGCTCGCGAGGGCAAGCGGATCGAATTCAAGGAAGAATGGTTCGATCCGAATAGCGATGAGACGCCCGAGGGCGTGAAGCCCCGCGTGAAGGCCTAGTGCTTTGTCAAACCAAAAAATGGGGTGCCATGCCCACGCTTGCGTGGGCATGTTCCTCGAGATTTCACCTTGTTCACGCAAGCGTGGACATGGCACCCACAACCCCTAGTTTAAGAGTTGACAAAGCACCAGCAACCAATGAAGCGGGGGTTTACCCGACTTTTGTTGGGTACCGCGGTGTTGGGCATGCAAACGGATTGCTGCTTTTTGGGCATGGCAAATCCCGCGCCGAGGTACCCCAGATGGGTGCCACTCTTGCGTTAGCTGTTCGGGATTACCGCTGGAAGCCGAAAAATGCTACGGCAGATGCTTGCGGAAAGGCTGCAAACGGGTCAAAGTATAGTGGTCGAGTAATACTTCATTGGCCTGTTTTCACTGAAGGTGACAAGTTATCGCTCTGGACGTGTCGGGCACAAAAAGACTAGTATTATAGCAATCAAGATGGTGTGCTCTGCCTGCCGCGGTAGCGCGGTTGCCGGAAGCCCGTGCCGAGATGCGGCACTCGCCAACCGACACGATCGGGTTCCCTGTGGTAAGGCGGTGGATGATAGGATCCTCGTGGCATGGCAACAACGACGTTTCTCGAGGGTAGCGCAACGCGGACCTGGGGTGGGCATGTTGCCTCCCGTTGTAGCGATGAGCTGCTCTCTCGCTATAAGACAATCCTGGATGAACAGCGGCTAAGCTGGACGGAACACCTCCGCCTGACGCGGATGTTGGGTTCCGGGGGCCAGGGAGTTGTCTATTTGAGCGAACGCCGAGGGACCGACAACTTCACCCTTCCGGTCGCTCTGAAAATCTTCTCGCCGGAACGCTACGAAGACGAGCGATCTTACGACGAGGCCATGGGACGTATGGCCCAAGTGGCGGCCCATGTCGCCCAAATCCAGCAAGACAACCTGCTGGATGTGCACAACTGGGTCGATCGCAGCCGCATCCGTTTGATGGAGATGGAATGGGTCGACGGTTACGACCTGGGCTGTCTGCTCTCCCATCACATGCTCGATCGGCTCCAGGAACGCGTCAGTAATCGGCGCTGGAAGTACATCAACCAGGTGATCGTCACGGCCGGGCCCATGCAGCCCCGGGTGAAGCCGGGGATTGCCATTGCCATTGTGCGCGACGGCCTGGCGGCTTTGGCGGCGCTGCATCGCAACGGCATCGTTCACGGCGACATGAAGCCGTCGAACATCATGCTCAAGCGGACGGGCAACGCAAAAATCGTGGATATCGGTTCGGCCTTCGAATTGGATCAGCCGCCGGCACGTCGCACCTGTACGCCGACCTATGCCGCGCCGGAAGTGCTCGAAGGAGGCGAATGTACGCCGCGGAGCGACTTGGCCAGCTTGGGCTACGTGCTCATCGAGATGCTTGCCGGTACGCCGCCCTTCGCAGGGCTCAACGGTTACCGCGACTTGCTCGAAGCCAAGCGGTTCCTGGCTCAACGGCTTCCCAAGATCTTGCCCGAAGAAGTCGTCTGCAACGAATTGCTGATGAACTTCTGTCGTGGGCTAGTCGCTCCCGACCCGATGCGGCGTTTTCCCAGCGCCGAGGCGGCCGACTTGGTAAAGGAAGGGGCCGCCAGTTTTCATCGCCAGTTGATCAAGGGTGATTTGGCCGCCGAATACGACAACGAAATCCGTCTCTGGCTCGAAGAGTTGGAAGACTGGGAGACGGTCCGTTAGCGTCTCGGCCGCTTCCTGCGAATGCGGCATCGATTTCGCCGCGGCGCCCGTTGTCGGTGCCCTGGTTTGCTTAGAACTCGTAAGAGTTTTATTTCCTGAAATCCGGTTTTGCGGTATAAGGGATCCTTCGTTTTTCAATGGATTGAGGTGGAGGACAAGTTATGCAGGATGTGGATCGTTGGGAAGAGCAGGCGCGTTTGGTGTTTACGCGGTTGAACGAGCAGCAGCGACGATGGGTCGCTGGGCTATTGTCCAAGGCGGCGGGATGGGGTGGCGATACCGAGATCGCGCAGGTCACCGGCTTGGATCCCAAGACGATCAAGCGAGGTCGTGACGAACTGGATGATGGTTTGGAGGATTGTCCGAGGGACCGCATCCGTCGCGAAGGCGCGGGGCGGCCTCCTGTCGAAAAAAAGTTCCTGGCATCGAAGACCGCCTGAAAGCATTGGTCCGCGAGCATGTCGGTGGCGACCCAACGGGAAGACGGAAATACGTGCGTTGTAGTTTGCGCTCGCTGGCAACCCGGGTGAAAACCCTCTCGCATACGACGATCGGCCGGTTGTTGCGAAAACTCGGCTATTCGCTTCGTGCCAACGTGAAACGACTGTCGGGGCCTCCGCACCCCGATCGTGACAAGCAGTTTCGATATATCCAACGGCAGAAGCGGCGCTTCTCGAGAGAAGGCTTGGCGGCAATCAGTGTCGACACCAAAAACACCGAATTGATCGGCAATTTCAAGAACGAAGGAAGACTGTGGCGGCGGCTGCCGGACGAAGTCTCCATGTACGACTTTCCGGGCGATGCCGAATGCCGAGCAATTCCGTACGGCATTTACGACCTGACTCGCAAGCAAGGACACGTCTGCGTTGGGACGTCGGCCGACACGTCGCAATTCGCCGTGCGTTCCATTCGAAGCTGGTGGAAGCGATCGGGACGAAAACAGTATCCCGACGCAACCGAACTGTTGATCACGGCCGACAGTGGAGGTAGCAACGGGCATCGTCCGCGACTTTGGAAGCGGGAACTGCAACGATGGGCCGACGAAGAGGGCCTCACGATAACGGTTTGTCATTACCCTCGCGGAGCTTCCAAATGGAATGATATTGAACATCGGCTCTTCGGCCCCATTTCCAACAACTGGGCAGGGCAACCGCTCAGAAGCCTTAACCTGATGCTCGGCGCGATCCGCGGGACAACGAACGACGGTGGCCTCCGTGTTACCGCAGAATTCGATCATCGTCAGTATCCGAAGAAACTCAAAGTAAAGGACCGAGAGATGAAAACGCTAAGCCTACACCGACATACAACTTGCCCCGATTGGAACTACTCGATCAAGCCACGCCCAGATTTCCGGAAGTAATTTCATTACGAGTTCTCAGTGTCCTGGTTTGCGTTGTCCAGGGCATAACGAAAACGGATCGACAGGACGATTTGGCGCAAAACTTTGCTGATTCGGTCGATCCTGTTATCTCGTCAAGAAACGAGCCTCCGTGGACCGATACCCGATTTTCCCGCCGCTTCGGAACTCCGCTCAAGGTGGGTTCCCAAGACGCAGTTTGGGAATCAGAAAGAGGGTAAGCTGTTTTTTGGTTCGTCCTTAGCGATTCTACCGGTTGTGCGGCCAGCGAACGGTTGCCGGGGGTTGGCGTGCACGTTCACGGTTTGCGTGTTTCGAATCGATTAGGACAGTCGGATTGCGTGCGTGTGGTTGGATGCAGGGAAAACTCCCGGGAATCGCTGCTGGGGGGGTGGCACGGTGCCGGATTGTATCCCATTCTTTCCTACACGCCGACTGCACGGACATCGCGGCCTATTTTTCGGTGTCTTTGGCATGCTGCTGCAGAAACCTATAGACGGGGCAGCATGCGACGGCAGACGGTCGACGGCGGGCGTAATGTAAGCGAAGGGGCAAGTGGGGAGTGGCCCTTTAGGATTGCGACGTCGCGCCCTGTTCAACTCGGAAACTCCCTCGCCACGCTCCCGACGAAAGCAGGAGAAGTTGATGTCCGTTGCCGACGCATCGCCGATGAATGCCGTTGTTTCCGAGCCCGTCTTGTTGACGGCTATTGCCAATGCCGTTGATAGCGCGTTGACAATGTGCGATGCACGAGTCAAATGTGTGGCGGTTTCTTCTGTGCCCAGTCGCGATGCCGGTAACATCACCGGCCTGATCGGCGTTCATGGCCAGGTATCGGGATTCATTACCGTGAATCTGGCGGAAGCCGTGGCTTTATCGACCGTCGGCGGACTGCTGCAAGACCACTACGATCGGATTACTTCCCAGGTCATCGACGGCGTGGGAGAAATCACCAACATCATTGCCGGCAGCGTCAAAGGCGGCGTGTCGGGCTCGCCTTGGGCCTTCAGTCAGTTGACCGTGCCCTCGGTGATTGTCGGGCAAAACTATCAGATCGCCTATGCCAACGGGCTGCAATATCTCTGTGCCACGTTTGAGCATCAAAACGAAGACATCCTGATGCTCGACGACCGGCTCATCAAGGTGGCCATCTCGCTCATCCGGCTTTGATTATTGATTCCGTGGTTGATTGTGGAACACTTCGTTACGTTCTATTCCGGGAAGTCGGGCTCCCGTCGGTCGCCCTCGTTCCACAAGCAATGCAAGACCCGGTAAAGGCGGTTTCAAAACCCAGCTTCGGGTTCGTATATCCGCCGAACGAACGATCTCGACGCAGTTTCGAAACGGCTGCTAGCCGAGTCGGCGACACGCATTCCGGCGAGAGAGTTAACCGTCTTTTCGTTGCACTTTGCGTGTTTTTCCCGAGGCACCCACGCGACAGAGCCTAGTGCCCTGTCGAATCAAAAATGGGGTGCCATGGGCCGTTTGCCTGCTCTTGCTTCGGCCGGGCGAATAAGCCGCCACGGGTACCCATCAAGCAAAAGCGGACGGAGCAACGTCTCAAGCGAGGGTTGGCCTTAATGTGCGATGACCGTGCTCGCGGTTTGGTGAAAACCATCGGTCCGCAGACTCACTCGATCTGACTGCTGCAACGTCAGGCCTCCGTTGATGAACTCTTCGACCGCAGTGGTCGTTTGCCCACCAACAAGTTTGCGGCGTTTCCAGCCATCCGGCGTGTGGCGATACATGAGCAGTTGAGGGATGGGGCCGGAGCCAATGAGCTTCTGCGCCAGTTTCTCCTCCTGGTCGGGATTGATGATGACGAAGCTAACCTGATCGAGGATGCCGTGCTTGCGAACCTCGGGGATGATCTCTTTTTTCATTCGCTGGCAAGGTGCACACCAGTCGGTGCTAACCATGATCAACAGCGGCTTGCCCGTTGCGATGGCATCGTCGTGGGCTTCGGCATAGCCGTTGGCACCGCAGACAGCAAGCGTCATGTGTAGACAGGTAGCGAGCGTCAATGCAGACATCAATTGGCTCCTTGGTCCATAAGGCGGGGTAGGGATGGCAAGATTGGCGGGAAAACCGGATCGTTGCGGAAAAGAATTGCTTCTTTGGGGACCCACTTCGGTAACTTTCCCACGCGGGGATGGTTCCAGTTTACTTGGGGGGAAAATGTACGCAAGGCTGGTCCTTGTGAATTCTGCGGCTCAGGAAATATGGGTACTTTGTGTACCTCTTTAGGGTTGAGTTCATTGAGTTAGCAATTAGCGCGATAGTACCGGGAAAGTCAGGTATGAAGAGCCAGGATAGAGCCCCCCGGGGGGGACCTATTGCCAATCGCGATTGTGTTTCCCTTGGAGCGGCTTATAATCTCTGCTGACGACTGCCAGCAGAGGCACGTGTCTCTCGGGAGTCCAAATATATGGGCGGACAACCCGTCGGTTGTCTGGCTGCACGCAGGGCGGCTTTCATCGCCAACCAAACCGGTGCTGCCGCACCCTCACCAGGAACCTGCTCCCGTTGGTCGCTAATCTTTGTGACAAACTCAACAATCTTTGAGGTTAGCAACAGAGAAGTTCCCCCCCAGGTGTCGATGAGCGGGGGTTGCCAGGCGACCGGATCGGGCGGCTGGGTATGTCGAAAGGAATCGGTGAATGAAGCTGCGCGTAGGGTTGATTGGCCTGGGAGATGCTTGGCAACGATGCCACGCTCCGGCGCTGCGGGCGTTGGCCGATCGATTTGAAGTAAGAGTGGTATGCGAACAGGTAGCGCACCGGGCGGAACTCGTAGCGCAGCAGTTCTCCGCCACAGCGGTCGACGGTTATCGTGCCTTGGCCCAGCGCGAGGACCTCGATGCCGTGCTCATTTTGTCGCCCCAATGGTACGGGGCTTTGCCGATCTTGGCTGCATGTGAATCGGGAAAGGCCATTTATTGTGCGGCCGGGTTGGATCTCGATCTGGAGCAAGCGCAACGGGTAAAACAACGCGTCGAAGAGACCGGGGTGGCTTTCATGGCCGAATTTCCCCGGCGTCATGCCCCGGCTACCGTTCGCCTGCGAGAGCTCATCGCCACCCGCCTCGGTGAGCCACGGCTTTTATTTTGCCATCGCCGATTGGCGGCCCGAAGCCCGTCGAATCATCTCAAGGGGTGTTCTTCACACCATTCTGCGCTGCGGAGCTTGATTGAGTTGGTCGACTGGTGCTGTTACGTGGTCGATCAGCCGCCGAGTTGGGTTACTGGTGTAATGCATCCCAGTGGTTGCGCTGCCGAAAACGAAGACTATCAGATGATGAGTCTCGATTTTTCGGATGCCGAGTCTCCGGGAAGCGGTCCCATTGCGCAGATCAGTTGTGGGCGTTACATCCCCGGGCGATGGGAAGAAGCCATCGCATATCGCCCGCTGGCCGGTCTGCAAGTATCGTGCGAGCGCGGGATTGCGTTTGTCGATCTTCCCAGCACCCTCGTTTGGTTCGACGAGGCGGGAGGACGCCACCAGGAGAGCCTCGAAGCGGAACGCCCTGTGGGCGAGCAGCTTCTTACCCAGTTTCATCGGGCCGTTACCAGCTTAGTGCGCCGCACCTGCGATCTCGAAGACGCCTACCGTGCGCTGCATGCCGTGCAACAAGCCCGGTTGAGCCAGGTCGAGGGACGCCGGATACCGCTGTTTAAGAGTTGACAAAGCTTAGGTTTGACGCAGCCCTAGCGTCGCGGTGGTGCTTCGTCGGTGAGTTCGTAGCGGCGGATCTTGCGGTCCAGGGTCGAGCGTTCGATACCCAAGATGCTGGCTGCCCGACTCTTGTTCCAACTGGTGTGGTAGAGCGTGGCCAGGATATGGTCGCGTTCCATATCGGCCAAGGAACTGGGCTCGAAGTTGTTGGCTGCCGGCAAGGGGCTGCCCGTGTCGCCAGCCGTGGAAAGCTTGGTGAGCAGCAGGTCTTCCTGGTCGATCCACTTTCCACGACACAGCACCACGGCGCGCTCGACAACGTTCTTCAATTCACGAACGTTGCCCGGCCAGCGATAATCGAGCAGTTGTCGGGTGGCTTCGGGGGTGAAGCCTTCGATCTTGCGGCCGGTTTCGGCCTTGAAGCGTTGGAGGAAGTAATTGGCCAGTTCGGTGATGTCGTCGGGCCGTTTGCGTAAGGCCGGAACGACGATTTCCAGCACGCGGAGGCGGAAGTACAGGTCGCGTCGGAACAACCCTTCGCCGACGGCCGCCTCCAGATCGCGATTCGTGGCAGCGATGACGCGCACATCGACGCGAATCGGCTTATTGCCCCCTACCCTTTCAAAGGAATGCCCTTCCAACACGCGGAGAAATTTGGCCTGGATACCGGGGCTCATTTCTCCGATTTCATCGAGCATCAGAGTGCCCTTGTGGGCGGCTTCGAACTTGCCGATTTTTCGATCGGTCGCTCCGGTGAACGCTCCACGTTCGTGGCCGAATAGTTCGCTGGCCAATAAATCTTCGGCCAGCGCGGCGCAGTTAAGACACACGAATACGTTGTCGCTTCGCATGCTCGAGTAATGCACGGCACGGGCGACCAACTCTTTGCCCACTCCGCTTTCTCCCCGGATCAGTACCGTGGAGTTGGCTTCGGCCGCTCGGGCGATCTGTTCATGCACCTGGCGCATGATCTGGCTGTGACCGACGATTTCGTTTTGCACGCCCAACTGCTGTCGCAACTGGACGTTTTCGGTGCGCACCTGGGTGAGGTTTTCGGCCAACTCCTGGCGACGGTTGAGGTTGACCAGCGCCACGGCCATCGTATCGGCCACCGCCAAGGTGAACTCCAGATCGTCGGGGTCGGGAACCCGCGCTTCGTCGGTACTGTAAAGGTGGATCAAACCAAAGACGTGTCGCCCGCGGCGAATCGGCGCGCAGATGACGCTGGTCGTGTGGATCTCTCCTTTGCTGTCTCGGCTGCCGAGCGTGCTATCGCCCATTACGTTGCGTGCGAGCACCGCTTCGCCTTCCCGCATTACTGTAGAGGCGAGCACATTCGAGACGCGATGGTAACGCGACGGCGACGAACTGCGCGAAGCCACCACCTTCAGGTCGTCACCTGTTGGGGTGTTTTCCAACTCGCGCGGCAAGAGCAACACGGCGGCGCCATCGGTTCGGGTACTTTCACACAGTCCGTCCAACGCCAAGTCGGCCAGAGCGGCGACATCGGGAGCCTTTGCCAACTCGAAGGCCAAACGGCAAAGCTTGGCCGCGGCTTGCCCGATTTTCGATACTCCGCTGGCGTCTTCTTCACCGGGAGCCAGGAATTTCGTTTGTCCCCGACGATGGGTAATCGTGGTCGGATCGCACGAGGCCAGCACGGCCGAATCGTCGTCGATCGCGGACTTGCCCTGGTTGTCGTGCTTGAGCTTGTTGCGTGCTACGATCGTGCTCGAATCAGAAAACGCTTCGGCCAGTCGATAAACGAAGACCAATTGGGAACGCCCGATGCGGATTACGTCGCCCGCCTGCAACGGCCAGTCACCCTTAACGAGTTGATCGCCCACGACCGTGCCATTGCGGCTGTCCAGGTCGCGAAGTGTCCATTGGTCGGCCGAGAGAAAGACTTCGACATGCGTTCGACTGCAACGCTCGTCTTTGATGACAATCTGGTTTGTCGGAGCACGCCCAATAGTGACCGACTGGCCCGGTACCAACCGGAACACGTCGCTCCACTTCGAGCCTTCACGGATCACCAGATACGCTAACTGCGCCACCGCCACTTCCTCAGGCTGGTGTGTTCAAAAAAGCCGCATACGGCCCCAGAAGCACGGGGCGGCAGGGCCGCCAACCAAACGGTGCTACCGCACCCGCACCCAAAACCCGCTTCCGTTGGGCGCTAATCTTCGTCGAAAGGTGAACGATCTTGGAAGTTCGTAGCACGGGAAAAGACGCGGGCTGCCCAAAAACGCATAACTTCATACTACACCCTACCACTAACTTAGCGTGGGGCGATGGTTTTCCGCAAGGAGGCGAAACCGAGGGGAATACATATTAAATAGGTGCTTGACGCGGCCGCGCGGCGGCGAGTCAGGTTGCCGGGGATATACCGCCTAGCCCCTGGAGGCCGCCATACGCCTGGGGGGTTATAATGGGGGGTGCTTTTGGCTTGTGGTTTTGGGCAATGCGAATTACACTTAATTTGATTGGCACTTTCATCGATTCTGGCGTTTTCTGCCTCGGAAACATTTGGAGGTATCCCATGCGATGCCATGTGTATTTTCTGCGAAGTAGCGTTTCTTTACTCACTTTCGCAGCCATGACAACCACCTTCCTGTTGCTGGCCATCCAGTCTCTCCCCGCGCAAGTGGTTACCACCGAATCTCGCGCGGTGGGCGGTGTTTACATTGACGCTTCGGGGGTATTGAGCAACGCGACCTTGGACGCTTGCGGCCGTTTGTCGGAGTTGCGCACGGGATCGCTTAAGGGGATTCCGAGTGAGTTGAATGGCCTGGTACCGTTGCGAAAGGTTTCGTTGCGTAAGCTGGAAGCGGCGATCGACGCGAGCCTTGCCAGCGGCAAGGAGTTGCCCGACGAGATCAAGTATCTGGCCGGTCTGCAGCAGATCGAGTACGTGTTTGTTTATCCGCAGCAGCGAGACATCATCCTGGCGGGCCCGGGCGAAGGTTGGAAGGTGGACAGCCGTGGCTACGTGGTTGGCGTAACGACAGGCCGCCCGGTGCTGCTTTTGGACGACCTGTTGGTGGCGTTGCGAACGGCGCGTCAGGCGGCCCGGGGCGGCATCAGTTGTTCGATCGATCCGACGGCCGAAGGGCTGACGCAACTGCGGGCGCATGTGAGCAAGCTCCGGACGATCGGCAATCCGCGTCAAACGGCGTCGGGTATCGAAGAGGCCCTGGGGATGCAGCAGATTTCGGTTCGCGGGGTACCCGATTCGAGCCATTTCGCCCGGGTGTTGGTGGCGGCCGACTACCGGATGAAGCGGATTGCGATGAACTTCGAGCAGTCGCCGGTGGCGGGTTTGCCGAGTTTTCTGGCGATGATCAAGTCGAGCGGTCGTGGGATGAACAACATGCTTCCTCGTTGGTGGCTGGAGCCGAACTACGAGCCGTTGCTGAAGAGCGCCGACGGTTTGGCGTATCAGCTACGAGGCGGCAACGTGAAGACGCTGACCGAAGAAGACTTTCTAACGGCGACGGGCACGCGCGAGCACACGGGCAAGGCGAACCCGATGGCCGAGCGTTGGGCGAAGCTGATGACGGAGAAGTACGCGGCGTTGGCCGTGGCGGACCCGATTTTCGGGCAACTTCGCAACTGCATGGAGTTGGCCGTTATCGGTGCGTTGGTGGAGAAGGAAGGTCTGACGGAGAAAGCGGGCTACAGCCTGCCGACGCTGATGGACCCGGCCGAGGTGTCGGTCGAGGAGTTCCCGGCGCCGAAGCAGGTACCCAGCCAAGCGAGCGTGTTGAAGAAGGGCCGCAACTGGGTGATCAGTGCGTCGGGTGGCGTGGCGCTGCACTCGTGGGGCGTGGTCGAGAAGACGACGGAGGACCCGGCACCGGCGACGGTTCGCTCGAAGGCCGAAGGGAATCCGACGGGACATTGGTGGTGGAACTAAGGGCAGTTCCACCAGCCAGACAACGATACCGCGGCCGGGCGAACACGTTTCGCCCGGCCGCGGTCGTGCGCCGATGTCTCGCTGTGTCCCGACCTTCGGCGGTCGTTGATTGCCCGGTGGGTGGGTTTTGGGGCGTTTTGTCTGGGCGAGACCGCGAGAACCGGGCTGTGAGGATGGATAATTCTTGTGAAAGAGCGGGGTTTGGGTTACTCTTTACTCCATCCTGAGTGCGCACATTCTTCGTTCTTTGTTGACGCTTGCCTAGCTAATGAGCGGAAGGCGACCAACGGGAGCCTGGGTTTCCCGGCGTTCGGCTTTCCGAACGGATCATTTTTAATGCAAGCATCAATAGTGCGCGCCGACGGGGCCTATTGCGTGCTCTTGTCGTTCGTCTCGGTTGTTCGCCCGGCTTAACAGTGGAAGAGGTTCCATCGTGGAAGGCGAGAACTGGGGAGTTTTCGCTTTCATCAAACGAGGAGTAGTCTGATGCAGACTCGTATGTCCTTTTGGGGCGTTGTCCGCCCGCCAATGGCTATTACTCTAGTCGTGGCGTTGTTTCTGGTGGCAGTGACACTGCTGTCGGTTGAGACAACCATGGTTTCTGCTCAAGTGGTTGCGAGTAGTACCACCCGCGCGGTGGGCGGTGTTTACATTGACGCTTCGGGGGTATTGAGCAACGCGACCTTGGACGCTTGCGGCCGTTTGTCGGAGTTGCGCACGGGATCGCTTAAGGGGATTCCGAGTGAGTTGAATGGCCTGGTACCGTTGCGAAAGGTTTCGTTGCGTAAGCTGGAAGCGGCGATCGACGCGAGCCTTGCCAGCGGCAAGGAGTTGCCCGACGAGATCAAGTATCTGGCCGGTCTGCAGCAGATCGAGTACGTGTTTGTTTATCCGCAGCAGCGAGACATCATCCTGGCGGGCCCGGGCGAAGGTTGGAAGGTGGACAGCTGTGGCTACGTGGTTGGCGTAACGACAGGCCGCCCGGTGCTGCTTTTGGACGACCTGTTGGTGGCGTTGCGAACGGCGCGTCAGGCGGCCCGGGGCGGCATCAGTTGTTCGATCGATCCGACGGCCGAAGGGCTGACGCAACTGCGGGCGCATGTGAGCAAGCTCCGGACGATCGGCAATCCGCGTCAAACGGCGTCGGGTATCGAAGAGGCCCTGGGGATGCAGCAGATTTCGGTTCGCGGGGTACCCGATTCGAGCCATTTCGCCCGGGTGTTGGTGGCGGCCGACTACCGGATGAAGCGGATTGCGATGAACTTCGAGCAGTCGCCGGTGGCGGGTTTGCCGAGTTTTCTGGCGATGATCAAGTCGAGCGGTCGTGGGATGAACAACATGCTTCCTCGTTGGTGGCTGGAGCCGAACTACGAGCCGTTGCTGAAGAGCGCCGACGGTTTGGCGTATCAGCTACGAGGCGGCAACGTGAAGACGCTGACCGAAGAAGACTTTCTAACGGCGACGGGCACGCGCGAGCACACGGGCAAGGCGAACCCGATGGCCGAGCGTTGGGCGAAGCTGATGACGGAGAAGTACGCGGCGTTGGCCGTGGCGGACCCGATTTTCGGGCAGCTTCGCAACTGCATGGAGTTGGCCGTTGTCGGTGCGTTGGTGGAGAAGGAAGGTCTGACGGAGAAAGCGGGCTACAGCCTGCCGACGCTGATGGACCCGGCCGAGGTGTCGGTCGAGGAGTTCCCGGCGCCGAAGCAGGTACCCAGCCAAGCGAGCGTGTTGAAGAAGGGCCGCAACTGGGTGATCAGTGCGTCGGGTGGCGTGGCGCTGCACTCGTGGGGCGTGGTCGAGAAGACGACGGAGGACCCGGCACCGGCGACGGTTCGCTCGAAGGCCGAAGGGAATCCGACGGGACATTGGTGGTGGAACTAAGGGCAGTTCCACCAGCCAGACAACGACACCGCGGCCGGGCGAACACGTTTCGCCCGGCCGCGGTCGTGCGCTAACCAAGTGGGTAGGCTATGCTTCAGCATGGCACCGCAGGTGGTACCGATGGTTTTGCGGAGTAGGTGTGATTCTTAGAAACGACGCAGGAATTCTCCCCCGAGGCATACAGCCCAGGTAGGGTCAATTTGTCAGGTCGAAGTCGAAGCGGTTCTCACTGCTTTCGCTGACGCTCGCCTGCAGGCCCGAGTTGGCGGCTGAGCCGTACTTCTCGGGCAAGAGGTGGGTCGTGTTGCTCTCCGTCGCCCTTTCGACGGGCGCCAAGGCGCCCGGGTCGTCGGGGGCGAGGGACTTGGTATTCTCGACCTTCGTCTTGCGGATGGTAACTTGGTACTCGCCGGGAATCGCACCGTCGTTGGACTTGAAGGTGGTCAGTTGGGCCACGCCCTGGGCGTCGGTTGTCCCAAAGGCCGGCTTGCCGCCCTCTGCGGGGACGAACGTCACGTGCGCTCCTTCAACCGGATTGGTCTGGTAGGTCACTCTCACTTCCACGGGCACGCGACGTGGCAAGTTGTCGTCTTGCCCGCAGCCGATGAGACTTCCGAGGAGAAGACTCGCACCAAGAACCTGCGCGCACGTCGACATGACACACCTCCTAGGAAGATTCATACCTCGATCGTGATTGGCTGGGATCGGCAGCACCTCGCCGCCCGAACGATCGCCGCTTGCGTCGCTATGTGCGCGTCGACAAGTCTCCCTGCCGCTCTCCATGATTTCTACTCTACCGGAGCCTGACGCAAAGGGAAAGGGAGTGCCATACGGGGCTTCCAGTGTGCACGACAGCGATTTTCTTTGTGTGTGCCACTGGGGTTCTATGCCAGTCCGATATTCCTCGCAATCGCGGAGCCATGCCGGTCGTGTGGGTTGTGAGGGTGAATGTGCCACTGCCGAGTTGGGTTAGCCCCCCGTTTTGTCCGGTCAATACAAGCCGTGACTATGCCCTCGCGAAGTCCCGGAACGTCAACGTTGACCAGCCTGAAAACCGGAACTACCATGGAGTTAGCGGGTTATCATCTTTCCAACTTGTTTTGCAGGGGGCGGTCACATGGTGTGGAAACGCCAGCGCGCTGGGGCTTCGCTCGTCGAACTCCTCGCCAAGAAATGCCGGTTCGCTCAACAATCGCGAAGGGGCGGTTTCACCCTTGTGGAACTGCTGGTGGTGATAGCGATTATCGGCATCTTGATCGCGCTGCTGTTGCCGGCCGTTCAGTCCGCACGTGAAGCAGCGCGGCGCGCCCAGTGCTCGAACAACCTCAAGCAGATCGGCCTGGCCCTGCACAACTATTACAGTACTTTCAGCCGTCTTCCCGCCTTGCACGGCGGCACCCGGGGTACTGAACCGTGGGACGATGGCAACAACGGCCAGCTAAGTGCCTGGATCCCTCTGCTCCCCTTCATGGAGCAAATGCCGCTTTGGGACCAAATCAGTGGCGGTGGGACCTACAACGGCAAAACCTATCCACCTTTTGGCCCGGCGGCCTGGCGTACGAACTACCCACCCTTCTGCCAACAGGTACCCGGTTTGCTTTGCCCTTCCGATCCTGCCGGCCCCGATAAGCCGGCCAACTCTCAAGGTCGCAGCAACTACCATTTCAGCGTCGGCGACACGATTAATAACAACGCCTACGACAAGACCGTACGAGGGGTTTTCGCCTGCTACCGCTACACGCGATTCTCTCAGATCATCGATGGCACGAGCAATACGCTGGCACTGGCCGAGCGGGCTATCCACCAGGACAGCCGGTCGATTCGTGGCGGCACGGCCTACTCGGTAGGAAGCACCATTGCCAGCGACCCGACCGTTTGCCTGGCCACGGCGACCGAGACGACCGGCCAGTACAACAGCAACCAGGCTGTGACCAGCGGCACGGGACTCTACTGGGTCGACGGGCGGCCCCACTGGAACGGCGTTTCCACGGTCCTGGGGCCCAACTCCCCGTCGTGCCTGTACGACGATCGCAGTTGGCAATGGGGAATCTTCAGCGCCACCAGCTATCATCCCGGCGGAGTCGAAGGCTTGATGGTCGACGGCTCCGTGCATTTCTTCAGCGACTCGATCGATACCGGCAACCTGGCATCGCCGCAACCGACGGGCAGCCAAAAAAGCCCCTACGGCGTCTGGGGCGCGATCGGCTCGATGGCCGGCGGCGAGACGGCCGTGTTGCCGTAGGCTCGTCGATTCCTAGGCCGGTAGAGAAACTGGGCAAATCATCGCGCACCGGGTGCCACTTTGGGCTTGTCAAACACTTCCGGGCGAACCAGCCACGCAGGCCGGATAACATGCGGGCCAAAGGCCCAGGCATTCTCCCGGCAAAGGGCAACGCCCTGGTTGCGAAAGAGGCAATGGCTTGCTTGGCGGCTTTGCGTCTTGGCAAGAGAAACAAACACCGAGAGTCGATCAGGCAATCGCCAGCATGGCGCGGCGCCACTTGGCGCGGAGTAGCCCGCGGATCGTCGGCGGGTTGTTGACCAGGGCGATTCGCAACGAATAGTCGTCGATGTCGAGTTCGCCGCCGACCACTACCCGGGCGACCTGCAAGATGCTGGCCGCCTCGTTACGGCTGACCGGTTTTCCGTGGGCGGCGCGGCTGCCGTGTTTCACTGCTCGCTTGAGCCGGTCGCACTGCTGCGAAGTCAAAAGACCGGCTTCGCGAAGACGGCCGATGAATACCGCGATGCCCGGTTCGTCGTCGACCGCCGTGGCCGGGTCATCCTTGGTCAGTCGCCATAGTGCGGCCTCGACGGCTGCCCGGCTGGCCATCGCGGCCGCCAGATAAAAGCCTGCGTGAAACGATCCTTCGGCCTCAGCCAACAAGCGATGTGCAGACACCCGGGGTTGCGACGCGGCCATTGTGAAACCTCCCCGCGCCGCCAGCGTGACGGCGCGCAAAGAAAGCGTCTCCCCGTAAAGGCGCTGTCAGGCTGCTAGGAACAGCCTCGGGGTCCTTACGGCGCACCCGACACCTCCACGGGGAGACGCTCTTTCTTCCTAGAACGTTTGACATGATTTTCCTAGTACGCAAGAGACGCTTTGACGCTCGTATCTTACCACACCCCCCGCCTCCGTCAAGTCCTTTCCTTTGCGGCTTTGCGTCTTGGCGAGAGGAATACAAAAGGCGTACGGTTGAGAACCATGTAGGGTGCCACTGCCGGCTTGTCCAGCAGTGCTGGGTGAGTGTAGGATGATGAGGCATGAAACGGAACCGGTCACATCGGAAGCGAGTTCGGCACTTCAACGTTACAGGCTACTTCCCCGAATTAACGTTTTCGTGCTACGGTCGGTTTCGTTGCTGACTAACGACGTCTGGCGAGGAAAACTCAGCCGGAGTGTCGACCGGGCAAGAGCTCGCCGAAGCTGTCAGGGGAGTTCTACTCGGTAAACGATTGAGGCTCCACTGAGCACTGCTGGACAAGCCAGCAGTGGCACCCGGCGATCACACACGGAACAGGTTTTTGGGGAGATGATGTGTTGTCGGGGATCTATCTCTCCCTGCTCTTGTCGCCCAATCGATGGCAGCCCATGGTGAGTCAACCGGGCAAGACGGGTTGGCGCACATCCACTGGCTGACAAGCAGCCAGTGGCACCCAACGGGCCGAAGGCCCAGGCGTTCTCCCAGCCAAGGGCAACGCCCTGGTAATCGGGCTGGTCCAACCATTTTGTCTACGTCACTCTATCCCGATGCACTACCATCGTTTTACTTCGAGTGACTCAAGGGTGAAGAGCACGCCGCAACCGGGAGCCAGGTCTTCGCGATCGTACAGATCTTCGGGGCAAACGGACCACTCTCGCGAAAATGTGAGTGGATTGTCGACATCGTACAACTGATTGGGGTTAGGTGCTCCGTCAATTCGACCACGCACCCCAGTGGCAATCGCAATTCCTGCATTCGTCTCCTCAGGTGTTCGATCACCGTGGTTCCACACAATCGTGTCGCCGGCAATGCTGAATGCTCGTGCCATGCGGCCATTCTCGGCTTTGGCCCAGCTGTAGAAGTCAGAAATCGTTGAACAGCTGAAATACTGCGAGCGTCCAAACCGCTTGCTTAGTTCAATCAAGAAGTCCCACAATCCAACTTCGGGTGTCCCTGCTTGCGGCTCGGGCAGGTGACCGAACAGCAACACCCAACCGTCGATGGAGCTACCCGCGAACGTCATGTTAGACATCGCACTTGAGATGATTTCTGAACCACTTTGCCAATTGCAGGGAGTGGAATTCGAAACATCAAGTGCCGCCAGAACGTGCTCGGGCGATTCCGCGCTTACGGCGAGCCAAGCGCTGTAACGAGCTGCCACTTCCGGCTTGTCCGCTGTTGAGTTGATTGGCCTCATGGCCTTTTCGGTTTGCTCTGCAACATACTCGTTCATGAATTTCTCGGCATCTTCTAGGGAAAGATCCCTGCCGCGATTGAGTTCCCTCAGAGTCCTCTTGGCGTCAAGCTGACGCTCGAATTCACCGCTTTGTACGGCAGCCAAAATCCTTCGGATTGCCATGATAAGCCAGATGACGCAAAGCAGGCCAAACCCAATGAGCAGGTATTTGAGCATGTGAAAGATTTTCCTTTCCTAGCTGACAACTTGGCTGGGTGGCACTGTTGCGGTGTGCCACTGCTCTGTCAGTGCTTTTTTGGGGACTGCCAGCAGGACGAGCCTTTCCAAGCAAGAAGTGACTGCAGGATGGATCCCCCGATTTTGACGACAGCACAACAATGCGGCATGAACCCCGAACTGGCGTGGGCAAAGCCAATGGCACTCTCTCCGCAGTTTTTCGCGGGTGCCAATCGGCACGCGACCACTTCTCCCGTGGCGCATCACACCACTCTCAAGAGCTTACCGAGATTCCGCGTGCGTGCAAGCACACGCTCCCTCCCTGGAAGCGAGTCAAGACGAATTGCAGGGTCGGGCTGGTCGGTGGCCATCCGAATGGGTGGTGGTTAGTTAAGTGATTGGAAACACAACACTTACGGAGACGGGAAGGCCGTTTTCTCGTTGCGCGCACTTCGCACAGATACCAATTTTTGGCCGGCAACGTAAGTTGTTTGGTACCAAGATCTTACAAAGAAAATGCCCGAACTTGTTGAACAGCGATTTGATCGGGCAAAAAACGGAGCCGGGCGCGGTGGCGCAAGTCGTTGCGGCAAAAGAACTAACGCGATGGGGGGAAGTTGAACAAATACCCCCAAGTCCAAGTGTGCGCAGTGATCAACAACGGCGGAAAAAGAAATTTTTTCGCCTCCTCCACAGTGATTTCCGCGGGTGTTCGCGACTTACAAGAATCCGCTCCCGTCGATCGCTGATCTTCGTGAAAAACGTGATGCTCTGTGGGGGGAAATACAGGCGGCAGGGCACCACCGCGACGCCCGGTCGCCACACGCGGCGGCCCAGTATATGATGGGAAAAAGGTTTCATCATGGATTCGACTTCCCCAACGCCGTTTGATAGCTCTCACACCGAAGTCACCCTCGACGCCACGCCGCGGATTCAGCAGAGTGGAGATTCGGGGTCGGGCAGTGCTGCGCAGTGTTCTGCGATACACCAAGTGGCGCTGGTCGAGGGAACCGGACCGGAGTTGACCCAGGAAACGGTTAACTTGCTACGTGGTCGGTTGCGATTGGCGTCGATGCTTCTGGCGGGCGGGTTTGGTGCCTTTTTGCTGAAAGCCCTGCTCGAATCGGGTGGGTTTGCCGGCAAGGGCTTTCCTGGCCTGGCTTGGTTCCATCTTGTGACGACGTGCGTGATTGGGCTGATTGCCTGGAAACTCTGCCGGCAGTGTCCCATTTCGTTAGGCTGGCTACGCACACTGGAAGTGGTTGTGTTTGGCTTGCCATGCGTTTTGTTCCTGTGCCTGCAATATGTCATTGTCCTAGAGTCTTGTCGGCGAGGGTTTTATTTCGCACCGGCGGGAATGTGGTTGTTGCTGATCTTCCTGTATGCGTTATTCATTCCCAACACGCTGCGCCGTGCCACGGTTGTAATTGGCGTGATAGCGGCCGTTCCGATTGTGCTTCTGGTGGTGATGCTGGTGCGTTATCCCGAGTTGGCCAACGTGGAAGCCGTCGAAGAGTATTCCTCGTTCGTGCTGATGATCGTTCTTTCGGCGGTTGCCGGCGTATTTGGTGTCGATACGATCGGTACTCTGCGTCGTGAGGCCTTCGAAGCCCGGCAACTCGGACAGTATCGTCTCAAAGAACGGATCGGTGTCGGCGGCATGGGCGAGGTTTACTTGGCCGAGCACCAGTTGTTGAAACGGGCGTGCGTTGTCAAGCTGATTCGGCCCGACAAGGCGGGCGATCCGAAGACTTTGGCCCGGTTCCAGCGCGAGGTGCGAGCTACCGCGAAGCTCACCCATTGGAATACGGTGGAGATTTTCGACTACGGCAGCACGGAAGACGGCACGTTTTACTACGTCATGGAATTGCTGCCCGGCATGAGCCTGAAGGAACTTGTGGAACGCGACGGTCCGCTGCCCCCGGGACGAGTGATCTACCTGTTGCGCCAAGCTTGCGACGCCCTGGCCGAGGCCCACGCCGCCGGACTGGTCCATCGCGATATCAAGCCCGGCAATGTCTTTGCGGCCCAGCGTGGCGGCGTGTACGACGTGGTCAAGGTACTCGACTTCGGGTTGGTCAAGCCGATGATCGAGGCCGAGTCGGTTCAGTTGACGGCCGACGGATCGATTACCGGCAGTCCGCTTTATATGTCGCCGGAGCAGGCCTTGGGCGAGACCGATCCTTGCCCTTGCAGCGACATCTACTCGCTGGGAGCCGTGGCCTACTTTCTGTTGACCGGCCGTCCACCGTTCGAGGGCGACAAGCCGATTAAGGTGATGATTGCCCACGCCCATCAGGAGGTCGAACCGCCCTCGCGGCACAATCCGACCATTCCGGCCGACCTGGAGCAGGTCATCCTGCGGTGTTTGGCCAAGTCGCCGAAAGACCGGTTCCCCGACGCGCCGAGTCTTGAGAGGGCGCTGGCCGCGTGTAGCGATGTCGGGGGCTGGTCGCGCGAGGAGGCCGCCGCTTGGTGGAACCGCCGGCGCGAGGCGCTGACGGTGTAAGGGGGCTCGTGATCCGGCCCCATCGACTTTGCGGGTGCCACGGGCAGCTTGTATGCCCGTGTTTGGCACTGGCTGGCCAGCCGCCAGCGGCACCCAGCGACGTTCTTTCTCCATGTTCTGGCCGACTGCCGTCGTATGGGGCCGTTCCCACCGAACCAAAACCGCTTATAATGGGTCTTTTCGATAGCCTGCGCGACAATCGTGTGGACGCAACCCAGGAACTAACCGACCCCCAAAGACAACCATGGCTGCAGAAACTACCCCGCGGACGATGTTTGAGAAGATCTGGGACGAGCATGTCGTCGTCGCCGAGCCGGGGAAACAGACAATTCTCTACATCGACCTGCAACTCGTCCACGAAGTGACCAGCCCCCAGGCGTTCGAGGGTCTGCGGCTGGCCGGCCGCAAAGTGCGTCGCCCTGAGCGAACCGTAGCCACGGCCGACCACAACGTGCCGACGACCGACCGCTCGTTGCCCATCGCCGATGTCATCTCGAAGCAGCAGATCGACACCCTGCGGGAAAACTGCAAACAGTTCGGGGTGAAGTTCTACGATTTGGATCATCCGCAGCAGGGAATCGTTCACGTGATCGGACCCGAGTTGGGGCTCACGCAGCCGGGCATGACGATCGTCTGCGGCGACAGCCACACGGCCACCCATGGCGCCTTCGGGGCCCTGGCCTTCGGTATTGGCACCAGTGAAGTCGAGCACGTGCTGGCCACGCAAACGCTTCTGCAACACAAACCCAAGACGCTGGAGATTCGATTGGGCGGGCGGTTGTCACATGGCGTGACCGCCAAGGACCTGATCCTCTACGTCATCGGACAAATTTCTACCAGCGGCGGCCAGGGCTATTGCATCGAATACGCCGGCGAAGCGATTCGCGCCTTGAGCATGGAAGAGCGGATGACGGTGTGCAACATGTCGATCGAGGCCGGTGCCCGAGCTGGCTTGATCGCGCCGGACGAAACCACGTACGAGTACCTTCGTGGCCGGCCGTTCGCGCCCGAGGATTTCGACGCCGCGGTTGAGCGTTGGAAGCAGTTGCCCACCGACGAAGGCGCCACCTTTGACCGCAGTATCACCTTCAACGCGGCCGATATCGAGCCCCAAGTGACCTGGGGAACAACGCCGGGCCAAGTGACCAGCATCGGCGGTCAGGTGCCCGATCCGGCCGACTTCGACGACTCGTCCGACCAGAAAGCCGTCGCCAAGGCATTGGAGTACATGGGGCTTACGGCCGGTACGCCCATGACCGACGTAACTATCGATCGCGCGTTCATCGGCTCCTGTACCAACGGCCGGATCGAGGACCTTAGGGCGGCCGCCACGGTGTTTCGCGGACATCGAGTGGCCGACGGGGTTAACGCCATGGTTGTGCCCGGCAGCGGGTTGGTAAAGAAACAGGCCGAAGCCGAAGGGCTCGACAAGATTTTCACCGAGGCGGGCGCCGAGTGGCGCGAGGCCGGCTGCAGTATGTGTCTGGCCATGAACCCCGACAAGCTCGAACCGCAGGAACGTTGTGCCGCCACGAGCAACCGCAACTTCGAGGGCCGGCAAGGCAAGGGTGGGCGGACGCACCTCGTGTCGCCAGCCATGGCCGCCGCGGCCGCCGTGGCGGGCCGTTTTGTCGATATCCGCGAGTGGGAGTACAAGTAAACGTCTCTTGGCCACTCATGGTCGCTGAAGCGACCAAGCCTTGCACATTTTTTCCCCAACTCCCAGTCCCTAGCCCCTAGTCCCTCACCATGAAAGCCTTCACTCAACATACCGGCCTGGTCGTTCCGATGGACCGTAGCGACGTGGATACCGACCAGATTATCCCCAAGCAGTTCCTCAAGCGGATCGAACGGACCGGCTTTGGCCAGTATCTGTTTTTCGATTGGCGTTTTCTCGACGACGGCTCGGACAATCCCGAGTTCGAGCTCAACCTGCCGCAATACAAAAACGCGACTGTGCTGCTGGCTCGGCGCAACTTCGGTTGCGGCAGCAGCCGGGAGCATGCGCCTTGGTCGCTGGAAGACTACGGATTCCGCGTAATCATCGCCCCCAGCTTTGCCGACATCTTCTACAACAACTGCTTCAAGAACGGTATCCTGCCGATCAAGCTCGACGACGTGGCGATCGACGACCTTTTCCGTCGTGCGGCCAAGCACGAAGGCTATCAACTGACCGTCGACCTCAAGGCACGCACTATCACCGACGAGCATGGGTTGTCGATGCCGTTTACGGTCGACGATTTCCGCCGTGAGTGTCTGTTGGGCGGATTGGACGACATTGCCCTGACGCTACGACACGAGCCCCAGATTTCCGAGTACGAACAGGCCCACGGCAGTGCGTAATCGGTCGAACGGGTCATGCCGATTCGACCATCGGCGGCACCCGATCGAAACCGATTGCCTGTTCACACCACAGGGCCGCGCGAAATAATGCCTTTTCTTGGTAGTGTCGCGCGACCAATTGCACGGCCACGGGCAAACCGTCGTCGGCAACCGCGCAGGGCATCGAGACGACCGGCAGTCCCGACATGCTCCACGGAGCTTGAAACAACGGCGTGCCGGTGTGCAAACGGGTGGCTGGGGCCGTGGTGTGGGTCGAGGGGATAATTACCGCGTCAACGCCCTTGAGGATAGCGGGGACCCGACGCCGAAAACGCCGCTGCCAGGCCAATGCCTCGACATACTCGACGGCCGGCAAGGCAAGGCCCTGATCCAACAGTTCAGTGATCATCGGGCCGTAGCTTTCGCGACGGTCCCGAAAGTCGCGCCGGTGGTAGGCCGCCGCCTCGGCAGCCATGATGCGCCGATGCATGGTTTGGACGTCGTCGAAGCCTTCGTCGTAGCTCACGGCGACGAGTTCCGCGCCGGCGCCGCGGAGCTTCTCCAGTGTTCGCTCGAAGGCCCCGCCCACCGCTTCGTCGGCCTGCTCGGCGAAAAACTGCCGAACGACACCCAGCCGTGGCGGTGGGAGTGCTCCGGCATCGACAGCCACGGCCCAATCGGCCAATCCAGCGAGACTTGTCGGCTCGTGGGCGGTGGTAGGTTCGAGTTCACTCTCGCTGAGGAATTCCAGCATCACGGCCAAATCGGCCACACGGCGTGCCATGGGGCCGGGATGGTCGAGGTGGTAAGAGACGGGCACGACGCCGTCGACCGAGATCCGCCCGAACGTTGGCTTGCACGTGGTGATACCGCAGTACGAGGAGGGCCGCACGAGTGAGCCGCCCGTTTGTGTGCCCACGGCCCCGGGACACATGCCGACCGCCACCGCCGCAGCCGATCCACTGCTGCTTCCGCCTGGGGTGTGAGCGAAATTCCAGGGGTTGTGGGTGGGCGAGGGGTCGAAGCAAGCGAACTCTACTGTCACCGTTTTGCCCAAGATGATCGCCCCGGCACGGCGAAGTGCGGCCACCAGCGGGGCGTCGGCGGCGGCAACGCAACCCGTTCTCAGCGGTGAACCCGCCTCGGTAGGCATCCCAGCTACGTCAATCAAGTCCTTGATGCCCAGGGGAATGCCGTGCAGTGCGCTCCGGGGTTTCTCCCGGGCGAGGGCCTCGGCCGCGTGTCGGGCTCCCTGCTCGTCGACCAACACCCAGGCCTGAATCCTTTCCTCGAACCGGTCGATGTTCGCCAGACACTGTTCGAGCAATTTGCTGGGTGTCGTCTGTCCGGCATGGATCCGTCGGGCCGCTTCTGCGATCGTTGGCAAAATCATGGGAACGCCAACCTTGCCTTTCTGCCTAGGGCTTTCTGCTTCAGCCATCGAGCCGAGGAAGCCGCTTCAGTCCGGCTATCGTCGGCCCAGATTTCCGCTAAAATGGGTGTCATGATGAATATACAGGATACGAAAATCGCAGGTAGTGCCAGTTCGCCGTGGCAGGCGCTGGCCGATCGGGTTTTGTCGGGCGAAATGATTACCGCCGACGAGGGTTTGGCCGTTTTGCGGAGCGGCGACAACGAATTGCTCGACCTTCTGGCAGCCGCCTATCGGGTGCGGTATCATCACTTCGGCAATCGGGTTCATCTGAATTTTCTGATTAACGCCAAGAGCGGCCAGTGCGGCGAGGATTGTGGCTACTGTTCGCAGTCGAAGGTTTCGGTTGCCGAGATTCCGGTCTACAACCTCTTGAATCCCGAAAAGATACTCGACGGGGCACGGATGGCGGCCGAGCGTCATGCCCGAACGTATTGTACGGCCATCTCCGGACGCAGCCCGAGCCAGCGCGACCTGGAAACCATCGCTCAGATCGTTCCCCAAATTAAAGAGCGCTATCAGCTGAAGGTCTGTTTTTCGCCAGGGCTTCTTTCGCCCGAGCAGGTTGACCAATTGAAGGCTTGCGGCGTAGACCGCATCAACCACAATCTGAACACCAGCCGTCGCTTCTATCCGAACATTTGCACTACCCACAGCTACGACGATCGGCTGGCCACGCTTCGCGCAGTTCGGGCGGCCGGGTTGGAGATTTGCTCGGGCGGGATCGTAGGCATGGGCGAAGAAGACGTCGACGTGGTCGAGATGGCCCGAACGTTGGGCGAGTTGGCCGTCGAGGCTTTGCCGATTAACTTCCTGCTGCCCATCGAAGGCACGCCCTTGTCAAGCAACTCGGACACGTTGAATCCGCGTTATTGCCTGAAAGTATTAGCCCTATTGCGGTTTGCCAATCCGACGGGCGAACTGCGGATTGCGGCCGGTCGGGAGCGTCACCTGGGACCGCTTCAGCCCTTGGGACTATATCCGGCCAACTCGATTTTCGTGGGCGACTACCTGACCACGCGGGGCCAGCCGCCGGAAGATGATTACCGCATGATCGAAGCACTGGGACTCGAAATCGTTGAGGGAGAATAACCCCATGGCGGACGAGGCCCAAAATCCGGAGCCGGTGTTGCCGTCCGATGCCTCTCAGTTGCCCGCCGTCACTCAGTTGATCGAAGGGGCCAGGGCTGGCGATGAAGCCTGCCGCGACCGGTTGTTCGCCCTCTGTCGTAGCTACCTGGGCTTCGTGGCCCGATCGCAGGTGGAAACGTGGCTGCAAGCGAAGGTCGACGCCTCGGACGTCGTGCAGCAAACGATGCTCGAAGCCCATCGCGACTTCGAGAAGTTTCAGGGTCGTAGCGAAAAGGAGTGGCTCGCTTGGCTGAAACGAATCTTGCGCCACAACGCGGCCGACTTCGTGCGTCAATATCGAGGAACAGCCAAACGTCAGGCCCGGCGTGAGGTGTCGTTTCGCGATGCCGACGACAGCCTTGCTCGCGGCGCACCCGAGCCGGCGGCCCCCGATCGTACACCCAGCCAGGAATTCTTGCTGTTGGACAACGAACTGCGTGTGTCGGCCGCGCTGGCCGAGTTGCCCGAGGATTATCAGGAAGTGGTCGTGTTGCGTAATCTTCAACGGCTGCCGTTCAACGAAGTGGCCGAACGAATGGGCCGCAGCCGACCAGCCGTACAAATGCTCTGGATGCGTGCGATTCGCAAACTGCAGGAGACGCTGGGCGGGGAGTAATGAAGGAGACGGGAGTCAGGCGTTGGGAGTCTTTCTCGTTGCCAAGCTCCGGCTTGGGAACGCAATTCCTAGAAGCTCTGCTTCGTTTGCGGTTTTTTCGAGCGGGAACTTGGCGATTGAATTGGCATAAATCCCAGTAAACATGCCCACGCAAGCGTGGGCATGGCACCCGGCGTAGACGTTGCCTCCAACTTGGCATCTACAGGTGTTGTTGTATCATGCATTCGTCGCCACAACCGACGCCCGAAGAGCAACGCGAGCTGGAGTTGCTCGACGATTACCTCGAACGGCTGCACCGTGGTGAGCACCCCGATCGCGAGGCCCTGTTGCGCGAGCATCCGCAACTGGCCTCGGCCCTAGCGTGTCTTGAAGCACTCGACGGTTTGGCGCTACCGTCTGACGTGGTGGGTGACATGGCTGGCTTGGCGCCCGACATTGATGTGGCCAACCTGGGTGAACCACCCCGGCTGTTCGGCGACTACGAACTGCTCGGCGAATTGGGACGTGGTGGCATGGGCGTTGTCTATAAGGCTCGACAGGCTAGCCTCGATCGCGTGGTGGCGCTGAAGATGATCCTGGGCCGGCACCTTGCTTCGGACGAGCACGTCCGACGGTTTCACGCCGAAGCCAAAGCTGCTGCTCGAGTGCGACACCCAAACATCGTCGACATCCACGAGGTCGGCCAATGGCACGGTCAAGACTACTTCGCAATGGATTTCATCGAAGGCACGAGTCTGGCCGAACGGATGGCGACTGGGCCCGTCGACATCGACACGGCCGTGCGGCTGTTGGCCACCGTAGCTCGGGCGGTGGAGCATCTGCACGAGCAGGGCATCGTGCATCGCGACCTGAAACCGTCGAACATTCTCATCGATCCCACGGACCAGCCGTATGTGACCGATTTTGGGTTGGCGAAGGTGTTCACCTCGGAGGCCGAAGCCACGGCCACCGGTGTCATTGCCGGCACGCCCAGCTACATGGCTCCCGAGCAGGCCTCGGGCAACTCACGCGATATCGGCCCAGCCGCCGACGTCTACAGCTTAGGTGCGATTTTCTATGAGTTGTTGACCGGGCGGCCACCCTTTCGGGAAGAAAATCCGTTGGACACGCTGATGCACGTGCTCAGTTGCGACCCGGAGTTGCCACGGCAACTCAACCCAAAGGTGCCACGCACGCTGGAGTTGATCTGCCTGAAGTGCTTGGCGAAATCGCCCGACGAACGATACGCCACGGCCGGTGAGCTGGCCGACGAGTTGGAGTGCTACGCCCGAGGCGAGACACCCCGCGTTCGTCCTCCCACGCCAATGCGACGCTTGTGGAGTTGGGCCCGACGCAAGCCGGCGTTGGCCTCGCGATTGGGGGCGTTGGGAGTGTTCTACGCCGTCGACTGGGGAAACTACCTGAGCGGTTCGGCGGGCGTCGATTGGGCGTTTCACTGGAAGATTTCGATCGTCCTGGCCGCATGGGCCGTGGTATCGATTGTTTGCCAACAATGCCTCAATCGCCAGCGTTGGGCGATTCCTGCCCGATACGTTTGGGGAACCCTCGACTCGGTGCTATTACTTGCCGTGCTGTTGATCGCCGACGGGGCCGCCAGTCCGTTGGTTGTGGGTTATCCGTTGTTGGTCGTGGGCTCGGGCCTGTGGTTTCGGGTACGTTTTGTGACCTTGATGACTGTTTCCTCGCTTCTTTCCTATGGGGTTCTGGTGCTCGATTTTTATTGGCGGCGGCCGGGGCTTCAGCGGGGCTTCGACATTCAGGCCGACCGTCACATTATTTTCGCCCTGTCGCTGTTGGTATTGGGCATTATGGTGGCCTACCTGGTCGATCGCGTGCGAACACTGAGCAAGTTTTACGGTCAGCCACTGCCCTGAGCGAGGGGTTCGCGCAGCCCGGGCTTGCCTCACGCGGTCCAACGATCGGGTGGCGCTTGTTGTGGTTCTTGTGGAGTCTGCCTGTTTGTCCTGGGTTCTCCATTCGCCGGATATCGCCTTCTTGTCGCGGCGCCTGTTTTGCGCAAATTCTCTAGATTGTTGCTTCGGCACAATCTTCAAAGATTGCTAAACCCGGAGAATCCTACGTCCGATAGGGCGTGATGGAGTTCTGTTTGAGCAGGATGCCAATTTTCCTTGCGCAAGGTAATAGACTATGTCCAACCCTCGACTCACCTCGCTCGTACTCGCACTGGCGCTGGTAGCGTTCGGTTCTTCTGTTGTGATGGCCCAGACGACGGCGTCGAAGTCGCGGTATTCCAAGTCGCCGGCTCCGAAGTCGTTTCTCGACGAGGTGGGCCAGTTTGGTCGTACGGTGTTCGGCGGCCTGTTGCCCAGCGACAAGCGGCGATCTTCGCCGGCGCCCGACTATTCGCGGTCGTCGGCGCCGCAACGACAAGGCCGGCGCCCTGCTACGGCGAGCCGGTCCGGAAGCAATTTGGGCGGAACATCGACAGAGCCATCGCCGGCCCATGTGCCAGCAAACACCTATGTGCCGGTCGACACGCCGCTGACGGCCAGTCGCTCGCTAGACACGCAGCCCGCTCGAAAACCGGTTGCACGGCCGAACGACGATGCCGAGGTCGCCATTGAGCAGCATGCGGCGGAGACGGAGTTGATCCAGCAGACCAACGTGGCCGAGGGATCGGACGCGACAGTTGAGGTTCCGGCCAGCGACTCCGAGATTTCGGCGGCTGCGACCGGCGGCAATGTGGCCCAGTCGACACGGGAATTGCTTGGGCCCTTGCACACCCGACTCGAACGTTTTCGCCGTTCGGCCACCGGCGCCGCTCCGACAGAGCAGAGGCATGCCAGTGATCCCCCGTTGATGGCGCAGCAGGTGCCGCAGCCCGCCGTGGAAACGCAGAACGGTCAGCCGTCGATACCTTCCTCGGCGAATCGCGAGATGGCTTCGCCCACTCCGGCGGTGCCAGAGGCTTCGTCGACAGGGCTACGGACGCTAACCACTCCAGCCGATCGGACGGCCCGGCCTCGCGAGGCAGTGCTCTTCACGCGGAAGAGTCCGATCTTGAGTGTCGAGACCGTGGGGCCGCGCAAGATTGCTGTGGGCAAGGAGTCGACTTATCAGGTTATCATTCAGAACTCGGGCGATGTGGCGGCCAACGAAGTTGCGGTTTCCGTGAGCTTGCCCGAGTGGGCCGATGTGCTCGGGGCCAGTGCCAGCACGGGAGCAACCCATGTGATGGCCGGCAACTCAAAGGGTTCGTTCATGTGGCGGGTGGGACGTCTCGATGCGCACGGACGCGAACAACTTGGTTTGCGGATCGTTCCACGCCAGAGCCGGCCGTTCGACTTGGCCGTACGCTGGGATTATCAGCCGGTGAGTTCGCAAACGCTTATCGAGGTGCAGGAACCGAAGCTAACGCTCGAGTTGGAAGGACCCCGTGAGGTCCTCTACGGCAAAAAAGAGGTTTATCGGCTGCACTTGGCCAACGTCGGCAACGGCGAGGCGGAGAACGTGAATATTTCGCTGCTGCCGATTGGCACCGGCATCAATCGGCCGGTTTCCCAGGTGTTGGGCAACGTGCCGGCTGGAGAAAAGAAGACCATTGAGGTGGAATTGACCGCCCGGCAGATTGGCAACCTTACGGTGAACGTGGAAGTTCGTGGCGACGGCGGCGTGCATGCCGAAATGTCGGAAAAGGTGTTTGTGCGTCGGGCCGCCTTACAGGTCGAAGTGTTTGGGCCGCGGATGCAGTATGTGGGCGGAAAGGCGACCTACCAGGTTCGCGTGCGGAACCCGGGCACGGCCGAGGCTGGCAACGTGAACGTAGTGGCTCAGATTCCCGCGGGTGCTCAGTACCTATCGGGTGTCGACGGTGCCACGCTTTCCGACGATGGCCGGAAACTGAGTTGGACATTGGCCGACCTGAATCCCGGTGCCGAACAGGTATTTACGTTCCATTGCGAGTTGGGAGTGGCCGGCATAAGTCGGTTGGAGATTGTTTCGACGGCCAACGATGACCTCACCGCCACCGCAGGCGCCACGACTCAGGTTGAGGCGATGGCCGACCTGGTTCTCGACGTGGAAGACCCGAGTGGGCCGATGCCCGTGGGGCGTGAATCGACCTACAAGTTGCGCATTCGCAACCGGGGTACGAAAGAGGCATCGAATGTCGAGATTCGTGCGTACTTCTCCCGTGGTATCGAGCCGGTAGCCGCCGAAGGTGGCGTACACCGCATCAGCCCGGGCCAGATTGTCTTCAATCCGATTGCCACCGTGGCTCCCGATGGCGACCTGACCTTCACGATTCGGGCACGAGCCGAGACGGCCGGCAATCATGTGTTCCGCGCGGAAGTATACTGCAAGCCGCTTGGTACCCGGCTGGTGAGCGAAGAGACAACGCACTACTACGCCGAATTGCCCGGGACAAACCGTTTTGGGAACGCGGAACCGCCCACGGATCGCTATTCCGAAGAAGAGAATTCCGCCGCCCATACGGCGGATCAGCATGGCAGGGTGATGCAGGGCGCACCGCCGCAATCGCTACGTTGAGCCGGCGGTCCTGGCAAACCGCAGAAACGGATACCAAACTCATACTAACAGGTGCCATGCCCACGCTTGCGTGGGCATGTTTTTTTTTAGGGCTTCAGATGCCCACGCAAGTGTGTAGGCATGGCACTCAATCCGTGACCCCAGCAAAACACCATTCCTCAACGGGCAGGCAAACGAGGCTTACCGAGCGTTGAGCGTGCCGTTGTAGTCGAAGCCCTTGACTCCCAGTTTCAGCCGGAAGACGGCTTCTTTTTCGGCAACGGTTACATAGAGGTAGCCGTCGTGGAAGTGGCAGTTCGTTGCCTTGCTGCCTCCGGCGTCGTACGTTCGCAGGAGCTTGCCGGAAGGAACCTCGACCACGTTCACCGTTCCGCCGGTCCAGGTACCCACGTAGAGTCGGCCCTTGGCGTCGTAGACGAAGCCATCGGGAATATTGCGATTCTCGCCCGGAGCATCGTCAGGGTGGGGCGCAAAGGCGATCAACTCGCGGCGATTGCTCAACTCCCCATCGGCACCCAGATCGTAAATCAACAGACGGTTGCGGTTGCTTTCCGATAGGCAAAGGTGTTTGCCATCGGGTGTGGGGCCCAGGCCGTTGGGAAAGGCCAAGCCCGTGTCGAGCCGGGCGACCTTGCTGGTGCGGATGTCGTAGCGATAGATCGACCCAATGGGTTTCTCCTTGCTAGAGCCGCCGGGATCGCTGAAGAAGATGTTGCCTTGTGGGTCGAGGGCCACATCGTTGACGCTACTGAAATGTTTGCCTTCCCAGCGGTCGGCCAGCACGGAGACGCTACGACCGTCGGCCGCGATGCGCAGTAACCGCCCGGCACCGCTGTCCGCGGCAATCAGGCGGCCCTGGCTGTCGAGTTTCAGCCCGTTGGCTTGCGGTTGGCCACCTTCGACTGGGACCAATTCTCGCAGGTCACAAAAGACACTCGCTTTGCCGTCGGGCATGATGATCCCGACGTTTCCATTGCTGCGGTAGTTGACGACGAAAAGGTTTCCCTCGACATCGACTGCGGGGCCTTCGGCGAACTCGAAACCGGTTGCATAGATTTCCGGTTTTGCATCCTCGTTGGCAGGAAGGTCGTCGTGCTCGGCCGCAACGACCAAGCCAGCCACGAGGCCAAGCAACACCAAACCAGAGACTGCCAGGGTAAGCATCAATCGAGTACCGCCAGATCGCATGGGGAGTCCTCGTGCGCGGAATGAGAGTGTTCTGCTCCAAACACCCACAATAATTGGGCGGCGGCGGAAACGCAAGTTCTTGCCCTGGCTTGCGTTTAGGTATCGCAGCGTGGCGATTTGCTTGGGGCCTCTGGTTCCCACGCTGCAGCGTGGGAACCAGGCAATGGGGGCTTCACGTTAAGCTCGGGCATCGATCTTCTGCGCCCAGCCGAGCCACGCCAGAATCCGGTACAAGCAGGGGACCAGCAGAAGCACCAAGACGGTGGCGAACATCAGCCCAAAGGCGATAGAGACTGCCATAGGGATTAGGAATTGGGCCTGAAGGCTGGTTTCCATAATCATTGGCATTAGGCCGGCTACGGTGGTCGCGGAAGTCAGGAATACGGGACGGAAACGTTGCGTACCCGCCCGATACACGGCTTTCTCGACGGCCATACCTTCGGCCAGGCGGATTTTCACAAAGCTGACCAGCACGATGGAGTCGTTCACGACGATGCCGGCCAGCGAGATGAAGCCGATGGTGCTGGGCATCGTCCAGTCGAGCCCCAGCAGGAGGTGACCGGCAACAGCTCCGACCAGCCCGAACGGGATCGCCGCCATAACAATGATTGGTTCGATATACGACTGGAACACGAACGACAGCAAGATGAAGATGATGCACAGGCCGATAATGAAACCTCGGATGACGCTTCTACCCGTCTTGGCGCCTTCTTTGCTTTGGCCTTCGAGGTCGATGGTTACGCCCGGGTTGCGCTGCAGAAAACCGGGAAAGAAATTTTGCTGAAGGTCGTTCATGATTTCGGTGGCGTTGCCCTTGCGTGTGTCCAGGTCGGCTGTCACCGAGATGGTGCGCTGGCGATTGACGCGCACGATCTGGGAGAAGCCGCGTTGGATCTCGGCGGTGGCCACTTCATGGAAAGGCACCATCATTCCGGCGGGCGTGCGGATCTTGAAATCGTCGAGATCGGCCAAAGAGCGGCGATCCTGCGGCGCGAAGAGAACGTCGACTTCGAAGCTGTCCGGTCCACGCTGGAATTCCTCGGCGACGCTTCCCCAGAAGGCCTCACGCAACTGGACGGCCAAGGTAGATGAACTGATGCCCAGTGGCCGACCGACCGGTTTCAGACGCACGAGCACTTCCTGTTTGCCGGGGCGAAGGTTGTCGGTTGCGTTGCGGATACCGGGGTAAGAGGCCACCTTCTCTTGGAGTTCGAAACTGGCCCGCTGTAGGACCTTGAGGTCCTTGCCCCGCAGTTGGATATCCACCGGTTTTCCACCCGGAGTGACCTGCATCTGTTCGTAGGTCAGTCGCACGACATCGGGGACATCGCCGACGGCGTTGCGCCACACAGCTAGGATGCTGTCGCATCGGGCGTCGCGCTTGTCGCCGGAGAGCAGTTCGACGACCACTTGGGCGAGGTGGCTGCCGGTTTCCGGTTGTCCCGGCTCGCGTCCCATCGTACGTCCAAAACCGAACGAGGTGCTGACGTAGAGGACCAGGTCCTGCTGGTTCGGCTGTCGCGGGCGGAATTCCTCGTTGACCTTCTCCAGGCCTTTTTCAATCCGTCTGACAATCGCTTGGGTTTGCGATAAGTCGGTTCCCTGCGGGAGTTCCACCTGGGCAACCAGGAAATCGCCATCGAGTTCGGGGAATAACTGAAACTTCAAACGTCCGCCAAGCAATAGCCCTAGGGCGATGAGAAACATCATTATCACGGCGGCTACCGGGACCAGCGGACGCCGGATCGACCAGTGAAGTACGGGACCGTAAACGTGATAGGTGAACCAGTGTACGAGCCGGTTGATGACGGCGCGAAGACCTTTCGGTTTGGTAGGAATCTTGGCCAACGAGTGGGTTAAGTGGTTGGGAAGAATGAAAAACGCTTCGATCAGGCTCACGATCAGTGCGGTAATCACCCCGATGGGCATGACACGCATGACCTTGCCGATCTCACCTTCCATCATCAGCAGGGGCATGAAAATGGCCACGGTGGTCAACATCGAGGCCACCACGCCGGTCGCCACTTCCTTGGTGCCGTCGATCGCCGCTTCGATGGCCGTCTTTCCGTGGCTGAAATGGGCGAAGATGTTTTCGCCGATCACGATGGCATCGTCCACAATGATGCCGACGGCGAGGATCAGGCTGAACATGGTAATCATGTTCAGCGTCAGGTTCATCTGCTGCATGACGAAAAGGGTGCCGAGGAACGAGATGGGGATACCGATCGCCACCCAAAACGACAACCGCACGTTGAGCATGAACCAAAGCGTGAAGAAAACGAGAATGAAGCCGAGGATGCCGTTGTCGATGAGCATGCCAAGGCGGTCCTTGACATAATTCGACCAGTCGCCCCACATCGTAATGTGAACCCCCGGCGGGAGCGTTTCTTGTCGGTCGACCACGAACTGCCGTACGATGTCGGCCACGCGGATCGTGTCTTCCTCTTCGGTTTTGTTGACGTCCAGATTCACACAGCGTCGCCCCTGGAACGTCGCCTGGGTCCATTCGTCCTCGAAAGTGTCGGTCACGGTGGCCACGGCTCTCAGGGGAATGCGAGCGCCGTCGGGTGAGACCTTCACCGTGATGTCCCGAAAATCCTCGGCCCAACGGCGCTGATCGACCACGCGAATCTTGATTTCGCGCTGGTCCGACTCCACGCTACCGGTGGGCAGGTCGATGCTTTGGCTGCGGACCTCTTGGGCGACATCGCCAATCGTAAGGCCGTGGGCCAGCAGTTCGCTCTGGCGAACCTCAATTCGAATCTGGTGTTCCGAATATCCGTTAGGTTCGATCAGGCTCACGCCGTCTAATGCCAGCAAGTCGCTTTCGATGGTGTCGGCCAGAGCCACGAGATCCTTTTCCAGCATGTCGTCGGCCCAGACCGTCACGGTGCAAACCTTGTCGATCCGGTCGACTTCCCAGATGATCGGCTCTTCGACATCCTCGGGAAAGTTGTCGATCGTGTCGACGGCGTTTTCGATGTCTTTCAGCACATCGGCGACGTTGTAACCGTCGGCTACCTCGATCGTCATCAGGGCCATGCCTTCTCGAGCCGTCGAATCGACTTCCTCGATTCCTTCGATGCCCTCGATCTCTTCTTCGATCCGTTGACAGATTGTTTCCTCGACTTCTTCAGCGGAAGCGCCTCGGTAGACTACCTGCACATTGATGTAGGTGGGAGCGAAGTCGGGGAAGACCTCGCGTCTTATGGTCGAGACTCCCAATATTCCCAGCAGGATGAAGATGACCATCAAGAGATTGGCCGCCGTGGGATGCTTGGCGAAATACGCGATCACGGTTGCACCTCGGCCGTGTGATCGCGGGTTGTCGGCGGGCGAATATCCATGACGGCCGCCGGGGGTGTGGTTGTGGATCGTGGGGAGGACGAAGGCGAACCGGTAGTGGGATGTGCGGTGTCGGTTTCCCAATCGGCGAACAAGTCTTTGGGTAAAGGAACTTCACGCCGCGGTTTAACCGGATTGGGCACGGTTTCGGCCCGTAGGGCCATGGCTTCGCTGGCAGGAAAAAGATCGGTGAGGATTACACGATCACCCGTCTCAAGTCCTTCGGAAATCACAGCCCGATCTTCTTCGAGCACCAGAATCTCGACTGGTTGGATATGCAGTTTTCCGTCGCGGAAAAGGTAAACCCGACCGTCGTGTACCGCGTCGCGCGGGATCACCGCCACGTCGGCGGCCGTCTCGCCGTAGATTGTCACTTCGCAGAAGACATCGGGAACCAGCGGCGGCCGAACACCCGGGATGACGTCGCGATAAGGATGGGGAACTTCGATGACCACAAGAACCGTTTGCGTGGCCGGATCGAGCGAACCGCCCAGCCGCGTGAGTCGTCCGTACCAACTCACGCGTCGGTCGCCCAAGCCCCAGTGAACTTCGGCCGGAACACGAAAACGCCGAAAGATCGACTGGCTGAGATTCTCAGTGGTCAGATCGAGTTTGCCCAGTTCCTTGATACCGCTGGGAAACAAGGCCAACATCTTGCGTGTTTCCACCTTGGCCACGACCTCGGCCGTCTCGATCGAGAAAAACGTTCCCAGCCGTTCACCCACCGAAACAAACTGGTCGTCTTCCACGGACTTTGAGGCACAACGGGCGGGCATCGGCAAGCGGATTTCGCAACGCTCCAAATCGCGTCGCGCTTCCGCTAGTCGAGCTTGGGCAACTTCCAAGGAAGCCGTGGTCACGTCGCGTTGGACGGGGATGAGTGCCAGGCTATTGCGGGTTTGCTGCAAGGTGGTCAGGGTCGTTACATAAGCGTTTTCCGCCGACTCCAACGCCGTCCGCGATACGGCGCTCCGCTCGAATACCTGTCGTTGTCGTTCGTACTCGGCAGCCGCCAGCTTGGTTTGACGTTCCTGAAGTCGGAAGATCTCTCGCAGATTTTTTTCGTTTTGGTCGAATTCACGGAGTTGCTCGGTCGTGGCGCGGACCTCGGCTTCCAATCGGGTAATGGCTAATTGGTAGTCGGTCGGATCGATCCGCACGATAACGAGGTCTTTCGGGAGCAACTCGCCGGGCTCGAAACGGGGGGCGACTTCGATGGCCCGGCCCTGGACTTCCGCGATGGCCGTCCACACCTCACTCGAACGCGAGGTCCCGTAGGAATCGACCGCAATCCGGTGGGTTCCCTTCTCAACGTCGATCACACAAACCAGGCGTCCCGGCGTCGTGTGGTGTTCGCCCGATGGGCCGGGCTTGGTGAAAACGAGGTACACCAGCAGCGACGTTCCCAGGGCGAGCAGGCCGACGACTGTCAGAATCATTGGAAGGTGATGTAATGATCTCGTTGCCACGCGCCAGGGCATGGTGTATCTCCGTGGAAAACGCTGGAAATGCGTGTCGCGGGCCCGAGACTTCGCCCCGCTAGCGCACGACATTTGCCTTGGTGGGGGGAGGGATCAGTCGGAGTTGGGTGGCCGTTGTCGAAGTCGAAAACAGCCAAATTGTCCGTGGGTTTCCTGTGTCTCTACGCCGTAAGGTATTGGTCGGTTACGTACTTCGAGCAAACAGCCCTTTGGAAATTTTAGGTTACTCGGTGCGAAGCGGTACCCGCCTTACCGGCAAAATCGGTGCATTCGGTGGGCAACGGCCTGAGTGCAATCGGTGGGTTTGCATTACCCCTGGTGGTGGTTTTGGCCTTGCCGGAAGACATCCACCCAATGGCGTTTCCCCTGCTGTCGCATCGCCTTTGCTGCGAGGGCATTGCGAATGTTTATGCGTGGTTGGTGTAATGTTTTGTTGTGTATAGGTTTACGTCGATTGTCTTGTGGGTGTGGGGGCCGTGGAATGTGTGTTTCGTGAAAGCAGGAAATCGCCTATAATCTGCCGCCCTCGTTGTGTAATGAACTCCAGGTGAAGAAATGTGAGTTTCCTTTCCGCCACCGTCTTCACTTGGGGTACTGAAATAGAGGCATTCGTGATGCGAAATAGTCTGCCGATCATCTTGGTGTGCTGCATCGGACTCTGTGGATGTGGCACGACGAAGTGGTCTGATACAAAGCGGACGGCCACCGAGCAACTGCTGATTTCCGACGCTATGGATCAGGCGGTCAGTCGGTTAGACTTTCGGGCACTGGCCGGAAAAAAGACTTTCCTCGAGTCGACACCGCTGAAGGGCACCACCGATTCTGCCTATCTGGTTAGCGCCATTCGACAGCACATGCTAGCCGGCGGATGTCTGTTGATGGACAAGCGTGACGATGCCGATTACGTGGTCGAGGTTCGCTCCGGGGCCGTCGGTACCGATCGACGCGAGGTGCTTTTCGGCGTGCCGGCCACAAAGATTCCTGGAGAAATCATGCTTCCGGGCGTGCCTAGTAGCATTCCTGAAATGGCACTCGCCAAGAAGACCGAACAGTCGGCCGTGACGAAGATTGCCGTATTCGCGTACAACCGTGAAACGGGACGTCCAGTGTGGCAGTCGGGTGCCCGGCCAATCGCAAGCAAGGCGAAAGACCTCTGGGTCTTAGGTGCGGGACCATTCCAGCGGGGGAATATCTACGAGGGAACGAATTTTGCGGGCGATAAGCTCTCGATTCCGCTGGTCGATTTGGATGACAAGGAGCAGCACGATTCCAAGATGGGTGTGGTCAGCGTGACCGACGAAGCCTACTTTGCCGAGCCGATCGAGCTTCTGGCGAAGGATGAAAAGACCGCTAAAGACAAGACCGCCAAAGACGAAGCCGGCAAGAAAGACGTGCAGAAACTGGCCGAGAAGAAACCGGCGACCAAGGCAAGCCCGGCGAAGTCGGCCGTTGTTCCGGCTAGTCACACGGAAGCGGCGAAAGACAACGGCCACGTGGCAGATCCCGATGGTCAGCCGCCAAAATACATTTCGGAGGGCGAGGGTCAAGCGGGTGGTTCAGACGATTCCTCCCCTGCCCTGCTTACCCCACCGCTTCATCCCGACCTGGGCCCCTCTTCGGGCGTTCTTCTGAGGCCGGTCGACGACCTTTGGTAAGCGGCTCCTTTCGCCGTTTTCGCGGCGAAAAGTCGGGTGCCCTGGGCAGGTTGTCTACCCTTGCGGCAGGCCAGCCGCTACGGGTACCCGATCTCTGGTTTACAGGTTGGCAAAACGCTAGTCGTCTTCTCGCGACTCAAACACCAACGGATGATCGGACGCAGGGTTGTCGATGCGGATCGCTTTTTTGCCGGCCAGGAGGTCGTCGAAAAGGTGGCCGACGAACTCAGCCCGCCATCCCTGGGCAAGCTGGGGGACACGCCGATCGTTTTCTTCACCGTCGACGCGGTAGAGGATAAGATCGCGGATGTCGTTAGGAGTACCCACCAGGTTTGGTGCCAGTTGGGCCTGGCGGCAGATGCTTCCCAGGGCAGCGAAGAGGAATTGTCCCAGGACCGACAATTGGGGACGCCGTTCGCGCGGTGCGGCCGAGGGACATTCTTCTTCGGGAAGTTCGAGCCCACGTTGTACGCAGGCGGCCAGGTCTGGCAAGTGGCGTTGCAGGTCGCCTCGTTCAAAGCCGCGAACGGCGCTAATCCGGCGCACGTCGGAGGTTTGCCGCCGGGCGAGTTCGATAATCAGGTCGTCACGCAGAATACGGCGGGCCGGCTTGTCGCGACGTTCGGCTTCCGCTTCCCGCCATCGCCACAGTTCGCGCACGATGGCCAGGCTGCGGCCATTGAGCCCCGAGTTTCCCGAGACACGCCGCCACCGTTCCTGGGTAAAGGCATTTTGTACCATGGCTTGCCAGGAAGTGATTTCTTCCTGCAGCCACGCCGTGCGTCCAAGCTGATCGAGCTTGGCGAATAGCTTGTCTCGCAGCGGATGAAGAAAGCGAACGTCGTCCAGGGCGTAGTCGATTTGCCGGCCCGACAGCGGGCGACGTCGCCAATCGGTCCGCGTTTCCTGCTTCTTCGGGGGTTCGCCGAGGAGTTTGTTCAGCAGGGTGCTGTAACCGGCCGGAAACTCGATACCAGCCATGCCTGCGGCCAGTTGAACATCGACCAATCCGGCGGGAGGCTGCCCGACTGCATGCAGGCAAAACTCCACTTCGCTACGAGCAGCGTGGACAATCGTTTCATGGCCTGGGGACGCCAGCACTTCCCAGAAGGGGATCATGCTACTGATCGTAAGTGGGTCGATCACAGCCAGCTTACCCGCGGCAGCCACCTGAATCAGGCAGAGCTGAGGGCGATAAGTGTGTTCGGCCACAAACTCCGTATCGAAGGCAATCGAATCGCACTGAGCGAGTTGTTGGCAGTAGTCTTCGAGTTGCTTGTCGGTCGTGATGTTCTGATATGACACGGATATTTTTGAATCGGTGGAAGACGAAACGAAGTTCATCAATCAAACGAACCCCAGCGCGGTGGGATTTCAAACGAAGCGATGCTGAGGAATCACCCGGTTTGTCGGCTGCTGGAGGTTGCGAAAACGTACACGATCATTGCCGCTGACAGCAAACGGCTTAGCATTGTTGTCGAGATTGTCGGGGGTTGTCGAAATCGTAAGGGCACAATCCTGAAGACAGTGGGAAACGGGTTTCCGCGGGGAGGGCTGTCGTTGTCGGCCACGCGGAAGCCAATGGCACACACCCCACGCGGCCACTAAACCCTCACGATGGGTTGTGGCGACAACCATAGGGCGAACCAGATCGCGAACCGCAGATGTCCACGCTTCCGTTTGAGCTTAGCGGATTCGCGCTAACTTGGCCAGCGGGGAGTATGTTAACGCTTTGCTGAATCGGGTGTTGCGGGGGTCTCGCGTGGGCCTGTGTCGGGCAAAAAAACGATGTTGCGGCAAGCCGCAGTGCGTGTTCGTTATGATCTGAGGATACGGGGGTATATTCACGTTGGGGTGAACTTGCCTTGTCTCGAAAAAGCCTTGCCTGAAAACCCTGTCAAAAAAGACACGCGAGACTACCTCCTATAGCGCGAAGCAATGCCTTCGCCACGGAGAACTCCGGGCATCGCTCCGAATCACGCGACACGGCCGTTTGCCTGAAATACCTAGCCCGTAGAATCAGTACGCCAAGAACAGCGGACGATCGGCATGCTGGACCACGTGGAACATGTTGCGGCCAAAAATTTTGCGCATCAGGTAGTTGCGGGCACTGCTGCCGATGGCAATCAAATCGATATCCGACTTAGCGGCTTCGTTGAGAATGGCTTCGCGAGCAGGCTGGTTGCAATGCACTAGCTCCGGTTCGTAGCCGTACGACCGCAGGTAGTCGGCTGCATCGACCAGGCGTCGTCGGGAGTCGGTTTCGTCGCATTCACAAGTCAACAGTCGGAAAGATACGTCGGGCCAAAGTTGCATCTGCATGAATCGTTTGATCATCTTGGCTGATTCGGCCGAACCGCTGTAAGACAGCAATACGTTGCGAATGGGCCGATACTGTTGTGCTTCAGCAAGAATGGGACGTACACCGCAGTCGATCAGTTGTCCCAATATGTCGGGTGGCTCCAGGCCGAAGCCGTAGTCGAACACGCTCCGCAGCCCGAAAATCATCAGGTCGTGGAAACGCGACAGGGCGATCATTTGCTCAAAAGCGTCGCCCTTTTCGTTGTCGATCAGGTAGTCGACACCGGCCTCTTCGCAAGCGGTTTCAAATTCTTCGGCGGCCTTTTCCACGCGTTGGTGCGAGACCGCCAGCCGGTGTTCACGCAGTTCGACCGCCGCATGCATGCCGCCGATCGATGTTGCGCCGACGCTGGCCAGACGCCGCGTGTCGAGAATCGTGACGCCAGTTAACCGGGCGTCGTGGTGTTTGGCCAATTCGATCCCCCGTTGAATGGCCGAGGGTGTGAAACTGGTGCCTCCCAGTCCCACGAGGATTCGTTTAATCATGGCCGTGCCCCCTTATTGCGAGTGTGCCATGGAAAGCCACTGAAACATCGCGATGATACACTTCAGCGCCAAAAATTGTATGCATCGGCCTAGGGACCTTCAAGCCTGTGGGGGGGCGAAGACGACGACGTTGGGCCATACATCGACTTCTGGTAAGCGATTTGCCAACCTCGGGTGGCCGCAGACACCACGCCGAGGCCCGTAGATCGGTTGGCTGTTGGGCGGGACATCTGAAGCCACGCTCCCATAGGGTCGGTTGACCACCCCGCGACTGGTCTGGTAAAAACGGGGCGGGCGAAATCGGTTTTTGTGATCCTGGAAGGGTTGAGCCGTCCTGTCGCTGGGGGCGAGCGGGAGGCGGTGCCGTGAACGTCTTTGCTGCTGTGACCCGTCGTAATTCACCGAATTCATCAACGTGAGTTCCCTGACAAGAAGGAGAGAGCCGTGGAGAAATGGCCGCTTGGCGTGTTTGCGAGTATCGATGCCGGTTTGGGGGTGCATTTGGAAGTAGCACACGAGTTGGGCGTGCCAACTGTCCATCTCCATGCACCCCAACAAGCGACACGAACGGCCGAAAAGGCTGAGGAGTTCCTTGCCAGGTTGAAGGAGTTGGGGATTACCATTTCGGTGGTCTTCGGCGGATTCGAAGGGGAAAGCTACGCCGATATTCCGACCACGGCAAAGACTATTGGCTTGGTGCCGCCGGAGACGCGGGCTGCCCGAGCGCGGGAGATGACGGAGATTTCCGACTTTGCACGGTTGCTTGGGGTCGACGCCGTGGCGCTGCATCTAGGGTTCATTTCTCACGACGCTCCTGGCTCGCTTTATCGCGATGTGGTTTCGGTTACTCAAGACGTTTGCGACCACTGCCGCGGCAATGGGCAGCGTCTGCACCTGGAAACCGGGCAGGAGACCGCCGACGGCTTGCTGCAGTTTCTGGCCGATGTGGACCGCGATAATCTGTTTGTGAATTTCGATCCCGCCAACATGATCCTCTACGGGTCGGGTGAACCGATCGAAGCCCTCAAGAAAGTGGGGAAATATGTTCGTAGTGTCCACTGCAAAGACGCCAAGTGGGCAAGTAAGCCTGGGGAGGAGTGGGGGGTAGAGGTGCCGCTGGGGCAGGGGGATGTGGGCTTCGAAAGCTTCCTGGCGACGCTCAAGGAAATCGGCTACGACGGACCGCTAACCATCGAACGTGAGATTCCCCAGGATCGCGAGCGCCAAAAAGAAGAAATCGGCGGCGGGATCAAGCTACTCAACGATCTGAAGACGAAGATCCTGGCGTAGGGCAACCTCGGCAGCCGGACCGTGCCGTTTGCCCGACGTGACGTTGAGTATGGACTAGGTACGGAAGCCGGCGTTCGTTAGAATTTGTAGGAGCAGGCGGCAGGGCTTTTCGGTGCTTGGGTGTCTCGCCGGTAGTTAACGTGTGCGCACACGACGCACGGATTAGCGACCAGTGCCGCGTCAAACCCCGAATGACGGTTTAGGTGCCACTGGCTGCTTGTCAGCCAGTGGTGAACGCGGGCATACAAACTGCCCGTGGCACCAGCCAACCTTGAACTAGGGGGGCCAGATGCTGTGTGCGTTTTGTGTAAGAATTCCAACAGGGTGAGCGAGAGAGGTATTGCGTTATGCCGAAATTCGTGATGGAGACAACACACAGCCTGGGCAAAGACGAGGCGCGGCGACGGCTCCAGAAGAAGTTCAATGCGGCACGCGTTCAGTTTGGTGACCACGTGAGCGACTTCGATGAGCAATGGAACGACGGCAGCTTGTCGTTCGGCTTCAAGGCCATGGGGATGAAGGTTGCTGGTACTGTCGAGGTGGGCGAAGAACACGTGAAACTCGACGCCAGTCTTCCCTTGGCTGCGATGATGTTTAAGGGAGCTATCGAGCAGCGAATTCGCGAAGAGTTCGGCAATCTGTTGACCTGAGAACGCGCGGCTTAAACGTCGCTGCCGACGACCGCCTTGTGGAGCAAGTTTTCCAGCGTCTCGATAAGCACCTTTTTGTCGAAGGGCTTCACTAGGAAGTCTGAGGCGCCGATGTGGAAGGCCTCTTTGAGTACCGCAGTTTGTTCCAGGGCACTGACGACGACGACCTTGGCCTCGGGGTCGGCGGCAAGGATTCCCCGCAGGGCATGTAGTCCATCGTATTGTGGCATCACCAGATCGAGCGTGGCCGCGGTGGGGCGGAGTTGCTCATATCGGTCGATGGCTTCTTGGCCGTTGGTGGCTTCCCCGACAATTTCCCACCCCGCTTCGGTGGCTGCATCCTTGATCAGCTCCCGAATGATCATTGCATCGTCGGTAACCAATAGCGTTTTCGCCATGATAAGCGGCTCCTCGTGCCAGAGTGTTTGGCGATTTCGAGGGACAACGTGGTAGGTTATAAACTCGCGGCTTGCAGCGGGTTAACGCGACCTTGCCCCATACGATCAAGTATATCGTCTGTTTTTTTGTTCGTGGCTATATTCTAGGGGGGCACGTCAAAGTGTTTTTGACGGGGCCCCGACGCAATCGACGGTGACGACTCCGGTTTGGCAGTCCAGGTGAATGCGTCGTCCTTTATTACCGCCGGTCTCTTGGGCAACTACGGGAATCCGAGCGGCCTGCAAGGCCTGTAAAACGGCTTCCGTGTTGGCGTTACCGATTTGCATAGGTCCGGTGGTACCGAACATGCAGGCGCCGCCGGTTATTTTAGCTTTCAGGCCGGCCCGATTCGCTCCCTGTTTCTCCAGGAGAGTAATCATTTCGGGAATGGCCGTTTCGGCGAACTTCCCCGGCGGGGTCGCCCGCGTGCTGGGTTTGGGAAGTACAACATGAGCCAAGCTACCGAGGTGCAGCCTTTCGTGGTAAAGGGCCACACCGATACAGGAGCCCAACACGGCTGTCAGACGAGCGGGACCTTTGGCGACAGCGATTTGCCCCATTCCGACCGACGTATCACATGGTGGTTTGACTACGCGCACGGATGCCATTTTATTGTCACCTTTGAGTGTCTTTATCGCAGCGGTCGTCACACAAACTATGGCGAGCTGTGCAGCGCCGACTCCATGGCACGACGCATGCCTTCGGTGGGAACGAACAGTACCCGCCAGTTGAGTTCTTCACCTTCGCGGTGGAACCCGGTTCGGCAGACGAGCGCATCGTCATTGGTGAGCGCTTGAGCCATGAGGGCCTGCTGCAGTACGCTTGCCCCGTAATCCTGAATAAAATACGGCGGCGAAGGGACCAGTTCGTGGTCGATCAGCCGGGTAATGGCGTTCATGTATGCGCAGCCCAGGATGTTTCCGGTTTCCGTGAGTGCCGACTTTTCCAGATCGCACCATTCGGGCGAATCGGAAACGGGACGTCTCAGCAGAGAGGCTGCCAACTGGCGGCCATTCTTTTCGTCGAAGGTCAGGATCATTTCCCCGCCCCGTTCGCCCTCGAGGCTGAGCACGACCATCGTGAGCAGATCATCGCCGAGGTTGAGCTCGCTGCAGACGTCTTCGAGGGGAATCTCGCGGACTTCGTCTAGGCTGAGGGTGATAAGTCCATCGGTCCAGCGGCACATGGCTGCCGAGGCATCATGGGTCGCGGACGTCAGGAGTTGGTGGAGCACGTTCAATTTTGGGTTGGTCGTGCTTGGTGAATTGTTCATTTTTCGCCTCCTAGGAAACGACGTTGGCCGACGAGCCGGAAGTCATTTCGATCAGTGCGGTCAAATCGAGGATCAATGAAACTCTCCCGTCACCCAGGATGCTTGCTCCTGCGATGCCGGGCACGTTACGATAGTTCTCGGCCATCGATTTGATGACAATATCTTCTTCTCCGAGAACACGATCAACGGCCAAGCCGATCTCACGACCTTCTTCGCCGACAATCACCAGCGTCGTTTCTTCGATGTTAGTACGTTCGACCCCATTGGTGGTTTGAGCCCAGGTGAAGATTTCACTCAGGTGCACGGTCGAGATTACGCGGCCACGGACGCGGGCAGTCCAGCAACCATGGACCGTACTTAGGTCTTCTTTGCCGACACTGACGATTTCAACGACCGACTCCAACGGCATGGCGAACGTGTCGCGGTCGATTTCGACCATCAGGCTGGGGAGGATCGCCAAGGTGAGCGGCAGTTTGACGGTGATCGTGGTCCCACGGCCTGGTTCGCTGTCGAGATCGATGGTTCCATTGATGTCTTCGATCTTCGACTTCACAATGTCCATACCCATACCGCGACCGGAGACTTCGGTTACCTTTTCCGCCGTGCTGAGTCCCGGTTCCCAGATCAACTGGAAGACCTGTTGTCGGGTCATCTTCTCCAGATCGGCTTCGGTAACGATTCCCTTTTCCAGGGCCTTGCGTTTGATGCCTTCGGGATCGAGCCCCTTGCCGTCATCGCGAACCTGGATAATGATGCTGTTACCTCGGTGGAAGGCGTCCAGAGTTACCGTACCCTGTCGCGGCTTTCCGGCGGCTTCCCGGACTTCCGGCAGTTCAATGCCGTGGTCGGCCGAGTTGCGGACCATGTGAATCAACGGATCGCCGAGTTCGTCGATCATCCGTTTATCCAACTCGGTCTTCTCGCCGTTGATGACCAGGTTGATGGTCTTGCCGTTGGTGCGGGTGATGTCGCGGACCACGCGTTTGAACCGCGTGAACAGCGGTCCGATGGGTACCATGCGCGTGTCCATCACGCTTTGCTGGATTCCGTCGGAAACGCGGTCCAGTTGGTGGATTGTTTCGAAGAGGTCGTTCACCGACCCCCGGACTTTGCTAAGTACTTCAACGTCGCGGCGGATCGTTTCCAAATCGTTTTGGATCCGACGAGCCTGGCTACGAACGTTCTCCAATTCGGCTTGGAGATCGGTGCTTTGCCGATTGTCGGCGTTGCTGATCTTTTGCAGCGTGTTGAAGATATTGTTGATCGTTTGTGACGATTGCTTGTTGGCCAACACGGACTTCAAGCTGTCGCCGATTTGTGTGAATCGCGCCTTGTTAATCACCAATTGGCCCGCCAGATTCATCAACTGGTCGAGACGTTCGATATCGACGCGAAGCGTTTCCGTAGGTTTGCTTGACGAACCGGTTGTGGCGGCGACGGGGGTTGCGCGTTTGGCTGGCCTGGCGACTGCACCTTTGGTGGCCGGAGCTGCGGGCTTGATCGGGGAGGTGGGAGCCGCCGGTGTGGAAGCCGCGGGCGTGGCGTTGCTAGCGGTGGGTTGCTCGACTGCCGGTTGTTTGGCTGTGGGTTTCGCAGTTGTCGAGGGGCTTGCCGCACGCTTGGCGTGCAGGTGTTCGATGCATGTGTCGTTGACCCCCGCGATGCGTGTCTGCTGGATAGTCAGTTCGATCGGCTTTTCAGTTACTAAGCCGAAGCGAATCGCTTCGATGGTATCGAGGTCGTCGAGCGTTTCGGCCGGGGGATCGAAGTAGATCACGTCGCCCAGGTTCGAGAGCTTCTCGAAGACCAAACGCGCTTTGAGACCCACAAGCGGTAAGTCATGTTGGAAGACCACGCATCCGACCAAGGTGGAGTCTGGGTCGGCGGTCATCGACGCCACGGTCTGACGCAGCGCATCGGGTACCGATGCCGGCTGGGGCGTGGTAAGCTCGTCCGTGGGAGACTCAGTTGTGGGAGACTCAGCCGCGAGAGGCTCAGCCGTGGGTGTTTCGGTTTGGGACGCTTCCGAGTTGGAAGTCGGCGGACTTTCTTGGCTCGAAATCAAGGACTTTTCTGCCAGCAGGAGCGTTTGGGCCGCTTCCTGGAATCCAGTGGAGATATTGTTCCCTTGCTTGAGCGCCTCACAGAACTGCCGCAGCGCGTCGGTGCCTTGCAGCAGAGCGTCGGTCAATTCCGGTGTTAACGAAAGTGAGTTGTCTCGCATGTATTGGAGGAGGTCCTCCATCATGTGAGCAAGCTTCGCGGATCGGTTCAGTCCGACCGAAGCTGCCGAACCCTTGATGCGATGCGAGGTGACCAGAAGCATCTCGACCGCTTCGGGACCGCCCTCGTCTTCGATTGCCAGAAGGGTTTCGTTGAGTTGGTCGATAGAGATGTCGGCTTCGTCAATGAAGATCGATAGGTATTTCGACCGAAGGTCGACTTCATCTTCGATGTTGTCAAAGAAATTCTCGATTTCGACGACGTCGTCAGCAGCCATCGCTACGTCGTCGGAGCCATGTTCGTCGACGTCGCCTTCGACTGCGTCATTCACGACGGCGTCACTTACGACAGCATTGCTGCCGGCGGCGTCATCCGCGGCGATACCGTCGGGTTCCGTTACGGCTCCAGCAGCGACCGGTTGTTCGAGGGGTTGCACCGATGCCTCGGCCGGGGTTTCCGCTTCGTCGGGTGCGCTTTCGACCAGCGGTGCGGTAGGCGTAGCCGCAGCTTCCGCGACGAGATCACCCAATGCCTTTTCCGCGTCCGCTTGGGACGTCTGTTCGCGGGCGGCGCCGGCCGATTCGAGCAGTTGTCCGATGCTGGAAACGATAGACTCGCACTCGATGGGTTCTGCGTCGGGATCCTTCAGTACATCGACTTGGCTTACCAGCCGGTCGATCGCCTGGAACATCAATTCGACACAATCACCGTTGATGTAGAGTTCGTCTTTTCGGGCAGCGTCGAAGACGTTTTCGATCTTATGGGTAAGCTGGTTGATGTCGGTTAGCCCCAGCATTGCCGAGAGCCCCTTGAGGCTATGGGCAGAGCGGAACATTTCGTTCATCAACTCATCGTCGCAGCGCTGATGGTGGTTGTCGTCGAGACTGCGTACCCATTCGTCAAGCTGCAGGAGATTTTCGTTTAGACGGTCGAGGAGTTGTCCCGACTCGTCGAGAAAATCGCCTAACAGGCTATCGAAGAATTCGTCTCGTGCGACGGCTTCGGATTCGCTCATCGCTCACTCCGACTATTGTGGGCCAAGTGGTTAATGAAGGAGGGCATTCAACAGGAGCATCGTGGAAAGCTGCAAGGTCCGGGTTTCTAACGTTACTTCGAAATCAACGGGTTGCGGTAAAGCCATGGCTGAATCCGCGTGAAGTCCCGAATCATGTCGGCGATCCCTTCCGCAGCTCCTGCGACCAGTAACCCTTGCGGGCGAACGGCCGCACGAATATGGTTCATCACGGTTTCCTTCGATTTGGCATCGAAGTAAATCAGTACGTTCTTGAGAAACACCATGTCAAAGGGGCGTTCCCGCATGGGATCCATCAGGTTGTGCTGCCGAAACTTCAACATGTCGGTCAGTATGGGTTTCGCTTGCCAGATGTTGCTGTCTTTCGCCTTCTGGAAGAAGCGTTGGCGGTAGCTTTCGGGCACCAGACGCATGGCTCGTTCGCCGAACACGGCGGTGCGTGCCTGTTCGACGGCGCCGATTCCGATGTCGGTCCCCAAGATTTCGACGTTCCATTGCCGGTAGTCCGGCAAACAGTCGGCGATACATGTGGCAATCGTTGTGGCTTCGTCGCCCGTACTGCAAGCTGCCGACCAGATGCGCAAGGTACGTTTAGCTTTGCCTTCCCGGGCGGCTGCCACGCATTCCGGCAGGTAGGTGTTGCGAAACCATTTCCACTGTTGTTCGTCGCGGAATAGGTAGGTTTCGTGGGTGGTGACTTCCTGGAGGAAGGCATCCCATTCGGGATCGTTTGGCCGCAGGCGTTTCAGGTGGTCGTAGTAGTCGGCAAAGCTGGTGATGCCCGTTTTCCGAAGACGCCGACGCAACCGATTCGACAGAAGAGTTTTCTTCTGCGGCGACACGCGAATGCCGGTACGCGAGTAAATCAAATCGGCAAACTTGGCTAACTCCTTATCGGAGACCTGTTCCAAGTTGGCTGCCGTGATCGCGGCAATTTCCAATTCGGGAATCTGCATGGATCCTTTTCCCTATTCACCGGTTGGAGGATTAAACGTTAATGGGGGCTCGTTCGCCCTGGCGCGAAACTGCCGACAGTCATTGTCGTGCGGCTTTCTCACCGGCGGGCGAAATCGCGTGGTCGTGGGGCGTTCTGTTAGCTGCGTCTTGCGAGCGTGGTGGGTTAGTGCTGGCTGTGAGGTGGGCAGTTGGTGGGTAAAGGTGGTTGGCGCGTAGCTCGATCGGTGGGCGAACGATCAACTGGTGCAGAGCGAGCGGCGGAATGTGGAGTGCCGCGGGATGGTGCTTCGATGCTCATGTCTGCCCCGTGTCGTTCGCCCGGGTTCCGGGCGGAGGGCGGGGAGGAACATTGATGCTTGCGTATTCGTTGAACGGTCGGCCAGGACCAATCTTCAATAGGCAATCTTCAATAGAGCCTCCCCGCGATGTTCTCCGACTGTCGTTGGACAAGGCCTCGGATTGCGCTGCCAAAGCAACCTACCGAGCGAAAAACCGGTTGTTGTGGCGACTGAGAGCAGGACGCCGTCAGGCGGCATGTCCGGTCTCGGTGGAAAACATTTCCGGCTTATCCGATGTCCTCTTTTTTGTCGTGCTGCGAGTCTTTAGAGACCAGCGAAGGCCTCGGTCGCCGCAAAGTCTTCTGCGCCTAGGATCTTGTCGATATCCAACAGGATCAGCAGGCGATTATCGAGTTTCACCAGGCCGGTCAGATACTCACGTCCGAGGCCGGCAACTGTTGGCGGCGGCGGAGCGATCTGGTCCTGGGTGATTCGCAGCACTTCGCTGACGGCGTCGACGATAATGCCGATCGTTTTGCCCGCCACGTTGACGACCATGATCCGCGTTTCGTCGGTGGTGCCTTCTTCCGATAGGCCGAACCGCAAACGCAGGTCGACAATCGGAATAACCGTGCTGCGAAGGTTGATCAACCCTTTGATGTAATTGGGTGTCTGAGGGACACGGGTGATTTCACCCATCAGGATGATTTCCTGGACCTTGGTAATCTCGATCCCGTATTCTTCTTGGGCGAGACGGAAGCTCACCAATTGCATGGTGCCAGTGTTTTCGGTAAAGCCTGTCTCTTGTACCGGAGTCTCTTGTGCGGTTGACACAGGTCTACTCCTTCGTCTTAGGAGGTTGCGAAACTAGTCTGCCGTCCATGGACCGCTCATTACAGTATTTCGGCAGCTTTCCATGGCGATTTCAGTGTCCATGCTGCCAGCACTTCGCTCTTGCGGTAACTATAGGTTACGTTTATCGGCCGGGAGTTGAATCAGACGACGATAGGCCGCGAAAGCACCACTTACCACAACGTTTTATGGCCACGGACCGATGCGAATCTAGCGATGATATGGATGCCGCCTGCGGCGATCCGCCGATTCAACCGCAGGAAGGTGGGTCGTTTGGCGATGTGACTGCCAAATGACCGGTGTCGACGTCACAATCGGAACCTCAGACGCCGATTTTGGGAATCCGGCCAAATGGTCGTTGCTGCCATGGAAATTGCCCGTCGGCAGGCGGTGAAAAACCAACGGCGGGTCGGCGGCAACCGGCGAGATACCGCGACTCAAGAAAATCGGCTCCGCCTCCCGGCTCTGGTATCACGGCCTCCGGTTCCGGCATCACGATCTTTACGTTTGACGACCGGTACGGATGACCTATGTTTTCTTACATGGTCTGCGACTGCCACTAGCATGGGGCACCGCTGATCGTTGGCACTTACATGACCACACATGAGTTAGGAGACAGCATGAGCACGCGAGTTCTCGTCGCTGACGATTCCAGCACAATGCGGAAGATTATTTTGCGATCGCTGCAAGCGGTTGGCGTGTCGGACACGACCGAAGCCCAGGACGGTTCTGAGGCCGTTTCGCTGTTTGAACCGGGGAAGTTCGATCTCGTTCTCACCGACTGGAACATGCCGGGGAAAACGGGGTTGGAAGTGGTTCAGGAAATTCGTGGGAAGGATGCCAACGTGCCCATCATCATGGTCACGACCGAAGCGGAAAAGGGCCGTGTGATGCAGGCCATCCAGGCCGGTGTCTCCGATTACCTCGTCAAACCGTTTACGGCGGACACGCTCCGCGAAAAACTGGAAAAGCACGGTTGTTGATCTGTCGGTCTGGCTTACCGTAGCCGGCCGTAAGATCCCAAGCGATTGTCACGAAGTCCACCGGGCCGCAACCGGTGGGCTTTTTTTTCGGTTGTTGCACAATTCCCCTCCGTTTCGGTATCGGTTGGCACCAACAAGGCGCCTTGCCGCGCGGCCCAATCACGCTATATTGGCCGTGTTGAGGGGACAGGGGTTAGAGTCTTACATTGCAGCGTACGCGCACGGTGCGCGCATGTTAGCGACCAACGGGAGCGGGCCGTTCATAAGTCGGCTTCCTGTATTCGGTTGCGGTCGTACCGCATTAGGGAGTAGGGAGCAGAGTGTTCCTGTCGACCGAACTCCCAAGTCAATCCCCTGTACTACTAACCTCAAAGATCGTTAAGTTTTTCACGAAGATTAGCGACCGACGGGAGCGGGTTCCTGCCTGGGTGCGGCAGCACCGGTTTGGTTGGCGGCCCTGCCGCCCTGTGCCCTAATTTCTGTCCCCTAATCGCTGTCCCCCTTCCGCTACTCCATGTTACCTCCCATCCGAACCCTGCCGATTGTCGAACGTTGGGATTGCCGGGGATGCGGCGATTGTTGCTGGGGGGTGAGCATTCCGCTGACCGACGAGGAGCTTGAGCGAATTCGTTCGCAAGGCTGGCACAAGCGGCCCGAGTTTCGAGGGGTGAAGCTCTTCAAACGGTTGAAACTTTTCGGTCGCCGTTATCGTTTGGCTCACCGGCGCGACGGTTATTGTGTGTTTCTTTCGGAAGAAGGACACTGCCGGATTCACGGAGAATTCGGTTCCGAAGCGAAGCCTCTGATTTGCCAGACGTTCCCCTTGCAGTTGGTGCCGATCGAAAGGTTCGCCTATCTCACGTTGCGGCGAAGTTGCCCCACGGCGGCTGCCGACGAGGGACGCGAACTTTCCGAGCATGTGCCGTATGTGCGGCAGTTGCTCGAAAAACGGCCAAGTCTGGTGCGTCTCAGTCAACCGCCGTCGGTTGTGCGCGGTCATCGTCGCGGCTGGAAAGACACGCTGCGAGTGGCCGAGTGCCTTGAGCGAATCATGTGCGACGAGCGGTTTCCGCCCGTTCGACGGATCATGCATGGCTTAGAGTTCTGCCGGCAACTCAGCGGTTGCCGGTTGCGGGCGCTCGACAGCGACCGTTTTGCGGAGCTAATCGGCTTGCTGCACACGGCGGCAATCGAAGAGGCCGGCCGCTGGTTTACCGATCGGCGTCCGCCTCGCCTGATGGGTGCGAAGCTGTTTCGCCAAACGGCCTTGGAATACGTGCGATTACATCCCAGCCTTCAAATCGAACGATCGTGGCGCGAACGATTGCGGTTGATCCGTTGGGCATGGGCGTTTGCCAAAGGGCGTGGGCCGGTACCGCAGATTTTGCCCGACACCGCGGCGACTACCTTCGAGGCGCTGGAGGAACCATTGGGACCTCTCGATGCCGAGGTGCTACAACCGCTGGGACGCTTTCTAGAGACGGCTGCGGCGTCGAAAAGCTATGCCTTTCGGGACCGGCGTGGTTGGTCGTTGGTCGAGAGTTTCCAGATGCTCGGGCTTAGCTTCGCCCTATCGATGTGGCTGTTTCGGCTTTACGGCACGGGCAGCCCCCCGGATCGGAAAACGATGATCGACGTGGTTGGGGTAATCGACCGAGGGCAGCGCTACCCGTTGTTGGCCGGCTGGCGCCATCGGACTCGGGTAGGTGGCTTGGCCCGAAGTGAGGATCTGCAACGGCTCGTTGCTTGGTATGCGCGATGAGGCTGTCGGACGTTTCTTGGTGTTGCGCCAAGTTTTGAACGGCAAATTGGGCGCCACTGGCTGCTTGTCAGCCGGTGCTGAACACGGACAGACAAGCTGCCCATGGCGCCTCGTCAATCCAAAATCGACGAGGCGCTGGTGTGAAGGCGCGAAATGCGTAACTCGTTGTCGGTCTATGGGTTATAGTCCGAACGTCAGCCGTGCGGCGACGAGCCCCAGGACGAATGAAACCAGCAGACCTAGCCATTGCGTGATGTTCATACGCAAGTATAGGTCGTGGGGCGAGCCGAGGCGTGGCGGCTTCAGCGGTCACGAAAACACCCCACGCGAGGTGAACCCCCTACGCCGCGCGGCCCGCGTGCCGAGTGAGTTTGGCCAGCCGACGTTGTAGCTCTTCGGTAAGTTCCTCCGCCCGAAAACGCCAACTCCAATTGGGGAAGCCAGCCTGGGTCGTGCCGGGCACATTCATTCGGGCGTTTGCATCGAGGGCGAGAAAATCTTGCAGCGGGGCCACGGCCATGTCGGCCGACGATTGCCAGGCGACCTCGATGAGTTGCCAAGCGATCTGCGTCGGATCGCTTGGGACATGGGGCAGGTGTTCGCGGAGTTGGACGTGGCCCTTGGGATTGTCCGCGAGCAACTGCCGATACCAACCGACCGACGTGTTGTTGTCGTGCGTGCCGGTGCAAATGAGGGTGTTCGGGTCGACCTCGTCGGCCACGAAGGGAGTCTCCGTCTCGCCGAGTAGTACGAACTGTAAAACCATCATACCTGGCAGGCCGAAATGTTTGCGCAGTTTGGTGACCGGTTTTGTGATGAGGCCGAGGTCCTCGGCAATAAACGGCAATCGGCCGCTGGATGTCAGGCGGCACGGATTGTGGGCACGCAATGCCTGGCCGATGGCTTCAAAAAACGCATCGCCCGGTCCGTCAACCCATTGACCGTTTTCGGCCGTAAGGTCTCCGGCCGGAACCGACCAATAGGCCTCGAAACCGCGGAAGTGATCCAGCCGTAGCAGGTCGGCCGTTTCCAGGGCCGTTTCGATGCGGGTGATCCACCAGCGATAGCCATCGTGTTGCATGGCCTGCCAATCGTAGAGTGGATTACCCCAGAGTTGGCCGGTGCGTGAAAAATAGTCTGGAGGGACACCCGCCATGTGTGTCGCCCTGCCCTGCCCATCGAGTTGAAACAACGATCGATGGGCCCAGACGTCGGCACTCTGTGACGCCACGTAGATCGGCAAATCGCCGATAATCTTAATGCCACGCTGGCCGGCATATTGTTCGACCGCCGTCCACTGGCGGTAAAACAGCCACTGGAATAGCTCGTGGGCTTCGATCCGCTCGTGGAGGATGGCAATTGCGTTGGCAACGGGCTGTTTTACACCGTTGACCAACACGGTCCACTCCGTCCAAGGTCGGCCCTGGTTGGCTTCTCGCAAGGCCATGAACGTGGCGTAGTCGTTGAGCCAATCGGACTCTCGGCGGCGGAATGCCTGAAACGCGTCTCGCAGCGGGTGGTTGGCAGCGAGTCGACGGAAGTTCTCCGCGGCACGGTCCAGCAGCAAGCCCTTGATCGCGGCAACGCGGGAGAAATTCACACGTATTGCGTCGCCGCGGAGCAACTGGGAGGCTCGTTCCACTTCTTCGGCCGCCAACAGCCCTTCGTCGGCCAGCCGCTCGGGGCTGATCAACAGCGGATTGCCGGCCAACGCTGAGAACGACTGGTAGGGCGACCAGTCCTCGTCGGGAGGACTCAAAGGCAGCACCTGCCACATCTGTTGCTCGGCTCCGGCCAGCCAGTCGAGAAAGCGATAGGCCTCGGGCCCAAGGTCGCCGATCCCAAAACGACTCGGTAGAGACGTAGGGTGCAGAAGAATACCGCTAGTGCGGGTAGATGACATCCTGGAACCTACTGAAATCCTTTTCCGTTGTTCAATGATCGATCTCAACTGGCCGAAAGCGCACCGTCTACGATCTGTCTGGCTTCGTCAATAATCGCATCGAGATGCGCTGTGTCTTTGAAGCTTTCGGCATAGATCTTGTAGATATTTTCCGTGCCGGAGGGCCTTGCGGCAAACCATCCGTTCTCGGTGGCCACCTTCAGGCCGCCAATGGGGGCGTCGTTGCCGGGTGCCCGGGTGAGTTTCGCCACGATCGGTTCGCCAGCCAAAGTGTCGGCCGCGACCGACTCGGGAGAGAGCCGCCCAAGTACGGCCTTTTGCTCGGGCGAGGCCGGTTGGTCGATCCGCTTGTACTGCGGCATGCCATATTTTGCGGCGATCTCCTGGAAGTGTTCGCCTGGGTCTTTGCCGGTCGTCGCAGTGATCTCGGCTGCTAGCAAGTTGAGAATCAAACCGTCCTTGTCGGTGGTCCAGACACTTCCGTTGTGGCGTAGGAAGCTGGCTCCTGCACTTTCTTCGCCGCCGAAGCCCAGGGTGCCGGAAAAGAGGCCATCGACGAACCACTTGAACCCGACGGGCACCTCGACCAGCTTGCGTTCCAACTCGGCCGCCACGCGGTCGATGATGCCGCTGCTGACCAGGGTCTTTCCGACGGTCGCCTGGGTAGGCCACTTGGGGCGGTGACTGAACAGATAGCGTATGGCCACGGCCAAATAGTGGTTCGGGTTCATTAGCCCTACCGACGGGGTGACGATTCCGTGCCGGTCAGCGTCGGGGTCGTTGCCGCAGGCCACGGCGTATTGGTCCTTCAAACCCACTAAGTTCGTCATGGCGTAGGGGCTTGAGCAGTCCATGCGGATCTTGCCGTCGTAGTCGACGGTCATGAAGGCGAACTTCGGGTCGAAGTCGGGATTCACCACGGTCAGGTCCAGGCCGTAGGTCTCGGCGATCGGTTCCCAGTAGCCAACGCCAGCCCCGCCGAGCGGATCAATTCCCAGTTTCAGCCCGCTACGCCGGATTGCCTCCATGTCGACCACGTTTTCAAGGTCATTGACATACGGCTGCACGAAATCGGTGAAATGCGTGGTGCTTGCTTGCTGTGCTTGCTTGTACGACACGCGGCGGACTTCTTCGTTGCCCGCCTTGAGGATCGTGTTCGCCCGATCCTGAATCCATCGGGTTACGTTGGTGTCGGCCGGTCCGCCGTTGGGTGGGTTGTACTTGAAGCCGCCGTCGGCCGGTGGATTGTGCGACGGGGTGATGACAATTCCGTCGGCCAGGCGTTCGGTCCGGTCGCGATTGTGACACAAAATGGCGTGCGAAATGACTGGCGTTGGCGTGAAGCCGTTGTCGCGTTGGATAAGCACATCGACTTCGTTAGCCGCCAGCACCTCCAAGGCGGTTGCCTGGGCGGGGGTCGAGAGCGCGTGGGTGTCTTTGCCCATCATCACCGGGCCAAAAATGTCGTGGGCGTGACGGTAATCGCAGATGGCCTGGGTGATTGCCAGAATGTGAGCTTCGGTGAAGCTGCCATTGCCCGAGGTGCCGCGGTGGCCGCTGGTACCAAAACTGACCAATTGGCGCGGATCGGCCACGTCGGGTTCGCGCTCGTAATAATCGCGCAAAAGCTGGTCGACATCGATCAACAACTCGTCGGGAGCAGGTTTTCCTGCCAGAGGGTGTATTGCCATGGTTCACTCTGGTTTTCTTGGGTTCTCGTCCGAGTTCGCTACTATACCCAGGGGGCGTTGATGTGTCAGCCCCGGGGTACCAACGCCCGCCGTTAGGTGAAACCCAAAACGTAGTCATCTGGGCGGCGGGGTGTTTGTTGCAATAATGTCGTCAGACGCTAGGGCATGTGGACACGAATATGCGGGTAATACCGCGCGTCTCGGTTTGCCCGGGGAGTTTTACGGCCGATCCGGTTTCCTGCGAGTAAGAACAAACTAGAGTTGAATACTTCTATTTGTGGAACCACCAAAGGAGTGTCCCAAAATGGCGACCACCACACAAACCGCGGCCCAGAAAACGACCAAGCCGGTCAGTTTTGACGAACTGTTCACTTCGCTCGGCAGCAGCCCGAAAGGGCTGGCTCCCGAAGAGGTGGCCGACCGCCTTCGCCGCTTTGGACCCAACGCCTTGGAGTCCAAGCGGGTAAGCCCTGTGATGCAGTTTCTGCGGTACTTCTGGGGTCCTATCCCCTGGATGATTGAGGTGGCGGCCATTCTTTCGCTGGTTGCCCAGGACTGGAAAGACCTGGCGATCATCATGTTTATGCTGGTCTTCAACGCGTTGATCGGCTTCTGGGAAGAGTATAAGGCCTCGAATGCGTTGGACGCCTTGAAGGACCAGTTGGCGTTGAAAGCCCGGGCGTTGCGCGGTGGACAATGGTCGGGTGTCGACGCGGCCGATTTGGTGCCCGGCGACGTGGTTCGCCTGCGGCTGGGCGACATCGTGCCGGCCGACGCCACGTTGATCGAGGGTGACTACCTGAGCATCGACCAGGCCGCACTGACCGGTGAGTCGCTGCCGGTGGCGAAGCAATTGGGCGACGAAGTCTACTCCGGTTCGGTGGCCAAGCAGGGGGAAATGGTGGCCATGGTCACCAAGACGGGTTCCAATACGTTTTTTGGTCGCACCGCCAAGCTGGTTGCCGGGGCGGGGGCCGAATCACACTTCCAAAAAGCCGTGATGCGGATCGGCAACTTCTTGATCATTCTGGCCGTCGCGCTGAGTATCGTGCTCACCACGGTGGAATTATACCGTGGCGAACCGGTGCTCGATCTGGTCAAGTTCGTCCTCATCCTGGTGATTGCCTCGATTCCGGTAGCCATGCCGGCCGTGTTGTCGGTTACCATGGCGCTGGGGGCGTTAACCTTGTCGAAATACAAGGCCATCGTCTCCCGGCTGCAAGCCATCGAAGAAATGGCCGGAATCGACATCCTTTGTAGCGATAAAACGGGCACGCTCACGAAAAACCAGTTGACCCTTGGCGATCCTGTGTTGTTCGAGGCCAAAGACGTCCAGGAGTGTATCCTCGGCGGAGCCCTGGCCTCGAAGGCCGAAGACGAAGACGCCATCGACCTGGCCGTAATCGGTGGGCTGAAGGATCACGCGGCGCTAGACGCCTACGAGCAAACCAAATTCATGCCGTTCGATCCGGTGGGCAAGCGGACCGAAGGCACCGTGCGCGACGCCCAGGGTCAAACGAGCCATTACACGAAGGGTGCCCCGCAAGTGATCCTCGGGCTGTGCGGGATGGACGAATCGGAACACGCCCGGGCGGAACACGTGGTCGACGAAATGGCCGGCAAGGGCTATCGCACGTTGGGCATCGCTCGCTCGGACGACGACGGTCAAACGTGGCATTTCCTGGGCCTGTTGCCCATGTTCGACCCGCCGCGCGACGACTCGGCGGAAACGATCGCCAACGCCAAGGAGCATGGCATCCAGGTCAAAATGGTCACCGGCGACAATACGGCCATTGCTGCGGAGATTTCAGGTCAGTTAGGCTTGGGTACCCATATTCAGCCGGCCGATCAACTTTTCGCCGACGGCACCGATCCGGAACATCTGGGCTCCCAAGTGGCGTTTCAGATCGAACGGGCCGAAGGGTTTGCCCAAGTGTTTCCCGAACATAAATACGGAATCGTCAAGGCGCTTCAGGGACGCGGCCACCTAGTTGCCATGACTGGCGACGGGGTGAACGACGCGCCGGCCCTGAAACAGGCCGACGTGGGCATTGCCGTTTCGGGTGCCACTGACGCCGCTCGGGCGGCCGCCGATCTTATCCTTACGGCTCCCGGCCTTTCGGTCATTACGCAGGCGGTAGACGTTGCTCGGCAGATTTTCGAGCGGATGATGAGCTACACGATTTACCGTATCGCGATGACGATCGACATCATGGTGTTTGTCGTATTATCGATGCTGATTTTCAATTTCCGCCCCCTCACCGCCGTGATGATTATCGTTTTAGCCTTGCTGGACGACGTTCCCATCATGACGATTGCCTACGACAACACACGCATCGATCGCAAGCCGGTCCGCTGGGATTTGCATCGTGTGTTATCGGTGGCTTCGGTGTTGGGCGGCCTGGCATTGGCCGAGACATTTGGCCTGCTGCTAATCGGCTTTGCCTGGCTCGACAGCCCGTCGTTGCAGCAGTGGGTGGCGATGGACCAACAGCACCTACAGTCGATGCTGTTTTTGCAGTTGGTCGCTGGCGGCCATCTGATGCTGTTTGTGACTCGAACGCGTCACTCTTTCCTGCGTCCTCCGTATCCGTCGCTGCCGCTGTTTTCGGCCCTGGTGGGCACCCAGGTGTTTGCTATCCTAATGTGCGGTTTCGGCTGGCTGGTACCGCAGTTGCCGTGGACACTGATCGGCGTGGTTTGGGGGTACAACCTGATTTGGATGTTTGTGCAAGACTTTGCCAAGCTGGCAACGTACCGCATGGTCGAAGGCCGCTCGCACCATCACCGTCGGTTCTTCGACACGCTCAACCAGTCGTTGCATCCGCACGCTGCGGCCGGAGGATCGCAGTAGTACGGTTTGAGACGCGTACCCTCTCCCGCTCGGCGGGAGAGGGTGGCCGGCGCAAGCGCCGGGTGAGGACGGTTCGCAATGGCGAAGGCTTTGGCTTCAGGAAAGCACTTACTATGAAAAACCCCTCACCCCCGGCCCCTCTCCCCACGGGGAGAGGGGAGAAGCTCTGTTACGCGTACCCGTATTCTCTAAACCAAGCCCAGGCGTCTTCGACCGTTTTACGTAACGGCCGGGTTTGGTAGCCGAGTTCCTGGATAGCCCGTGAGCTGTCGTACCAGTGGCATTGACGTGATGCGGCCACAGGCGGCCGAGTTCAGGTCGGGTTCGTTACCGGTGAGGCGGCCCCAGAAATCGCCCAAGCGGCCACCGGCTTCGCTGAGTAAGGGGCCGGAGCGAAGCCAAGGGCGGTGTTGTCCGGTCACATCGCAGAAGAGCCGCCAGGCGTCGATGAATTCGAGGTTTTCGCCACCCAGCAGGTAACGTCGCCCGGCCGTGCCGTGTTGGAGTGCCGCGAAAGCGCCTGCGGCCACGTCGCGTACGTCGCAGAAATTCTTTGCGCCGCTGGGAGCCAATGGCGACCAGCATCGGGCGGCGGCCAAGAGAATCTTGCCGGACGAGGGTTTCCAATCCCAAGGGCCGAGCATGAAGGTGGGATTGACGACGACCACGTCGAGCCCTTCGCTCGCCCGACCCAGCACCTCGTGTTCCGCCCGACGCTTGCTCAACACGTAGGGGCAAGGCACGGGATCGCCACCCGGGGTGTCTTCGGCAACCGGTTGGTGGTTGGTCGCCACGGCCACTGTGTCGGCTGTCGAGACGTATGCCAACCGCACGCCCGCCGCCTTGGCCGCGTCGGCCACATGGCAGGCCCCGCCGACGTTGATTTCCTCGTGGTTTTTGGCCTCGCTCCAGCCGTAGCGGACGTAGCCGGCCGCGTGAATGATGGCGCTAGCGCCGCAGCAGGCTTGGGCGACGGATTCGGCATCGCGCACGTCGCCCACGACGCGTTCCACATCGAGGCCGTCGAGTGGTCGCGGGTCGCTGTTGACGCGAACCAATACCCGAACCTGTTCGCCCCGATCAAGCAACAAACGGACCACGTTGTTGCCAACTAAGCCGGTAGCTCCCGTTACCAAGATGGTCATGAGTGTAGCTGGAATGGACATCGAGAGTAGAATCGTGTCGAGCAAGCAACTCGAGGCCGATTATATCGTTGAAAGAAATGCTCACCAATAGGTTTTTGGCACTAGTTTCGGCCGGGGGCCGGGCGGCGGGATGTGCTTTGGACGAGGGGAAAAGGGCAAAGCGGGGAGGAACGAAAGGAGCAAGTTCTGAACGGTGCCCTACGCAGTCCCGGAAAGATACGCTTCGGCCGCGGCGGCGGCTCCGACGATGCCCGCCCGGTTTTCCAGTTGGGCCGGTGCGATCTTGGTGGGTACGGTCAGGTACTTGAAGAACTTTTCGCTCTTCTTGGCCGCGCCGCCGCCGATGATGATCAAGTCGGGCCAGAAGTAGCGATGCATGTGCCGTAGGAACCGGTCGAAATGCTTTGCCCAGGCTTCCCAGGAAAGGCCGTCGCGTTTTCGTGCGGCGTCGGAAGCGAGCCATTCGGCGTCGACCATTTTTTCCGTGGCCTTGTCTCGCACTCGCAGGTGGCCCAACTCGGTGTTGGGTAGCAGGTGGCCGTCGGTGAACAGTGCGGTCCCCAGGCCGGTACCGATGGTCACCATGAGCACCACACCCGGAACGTCCCGGCCGGCGCCGAAAGCGATCTCTGCGAAACCGGCGGCGTCGGCATCGTTAAGGACGTAAGCGGCACAGCCGGTTGTCTCTTGGATGAGCTTACCTAGTTCGAGCTCGACGAGCCCTTCGCCCAGGTTGACGGCAGTCAGGATTTTCTGTTGTTGAATCACACCGGGGAAGCCGACGCCGACGGGACCGTTCCACGAGAAATGATCGGTGATTTGTTTGATCGTCGCGACCAACGTTTCCGGGGTGCAGGGCTGCGGTGTGGGAATGCGATGGCGTTCGGTGGCGAAGTCGCCCTTGTCGAGATCGACGAGGCATCCCTTAATGCCCGAGCCTCCGATGTCGATGCCCAGGACCCGTTTGCCCTGCTCCGAGTCCGAGGTGGGGTTGGACTGCTTCTCGTCAGTCACGGTGGTGCTCCTTTGGTCGAATACGGCTGAATTGGATCGGGCGCTCGGGGGTGAGTTGCTGGTCGCTGAAGCGACCAGCCCTTCGTGGCTTAAATGGACAACGTTCAATGGCCCATTTTCCTGAATCCAGGCATGCCCGATGTTCCTGAGTCCAGAGTCCTGGTGTCAGTCTCCTTTACCGATGAGTCTCCTTTACCGATGCTTTCGGAACCAGGCGATCAGGGTGTTCGTCGAGCTGTCGTGCTTCAGTTCTGGCTCGGTTTCGGCTTCCAACTCGGGTATGATGCGCATGGCCAGGACTTTGCCCAGCTCGACGCCCCATTGGTCGAAACTGTTGATGTTCCAGACGATACCTTGCACGAAAATCTTGTGTTCGTACAGAGCGATCAGTTTTCCAAGCGTTTCCGGGTCGAGCAGTTCGGCCACGAGGGTATTCGTGGGGCGGTCGCCTTCGAAGACCTTGTGTGGGACCAACTCGGCGGGCACGCCCTCGGCGACGACCTCTTCGCGTGTCTTGCCGAACGCCAGGGCTTCGGTCTGGGCGAAGAAGTTGGCCATCAGCTTCACATGGTGATCGCCCACGGGATTGTGGGTTCGAGCGAAGCCGATGAAGTCGCACGGTACCAGCTTGGTCCCCTGGTGCAGCAGTTGATAGAAGGCATGCTGGCCGTTGGTGCCCGGCTCACCCCAGATGATTGGGCCAGTTTGCCATTGGACTGGGGTGCCGTCGATCGTGGTTGATTTGCCGTTCGATTCCATGTCGCCCTGCTGGAAGTAGGCGGCGAATCGGCTGAGGTACTGATCGTAGGGCAGGATAGCGTGGCTCGCGGCGCCGAAAAAGTTGTTGTACCAAATGCCGAGCAGCCCCAGCAGCACGGGCATGTTGCGACTCAGCGGCGCTGAGCGGAAATGTTCATCCATAGCGTGATAGCCATCGAGCAAGCGGAAAAAGTTTTCCGACCCGATGGCGATCATCAACGGCAACCCGATGGCCGACGGCAAGCTGTAGCGTCCCCCAACCCAATCCCAGAACTCGAACATGTTGTTTTCGGCATCGATCCCGAAACCCGCTACGCCTTTGGCGTTGGTCGACAGGGCCACGAAGTGCCGGGCAACCGCCTGATCGTCTTCCAGGGCTTCGAGCAACCAACGCCGGGCCGAGTGAGCGTTGGTCATCGTCTCCAGCGTGGTAAACGTCTTGCTGGCCACGATGAACAGCGTTTCGGCCGGGTCGAGATCCCGGGTGGCCTCGGCTAGGTGCGTACCGTCGATGTTCGAGACGAATCGCACGGTCAGGTTGCGATCGCTGTAGGGCTTCAACGCTTCGTAGGCCATCACCGGTCCAAGATCGGAGCCGCCGATACCGATGTTCACCACATTGCGGATTCGCTTGCCCGTGTAGCCCTTCCACTGGCCCGAGCGAACCTTGTCGGCGAAGTGGGCCATTTGCTTAAGGACGGCCTTCACCTCGGGCATCACATCTTGGCCGTCGACGAGCACGGCTCGGTCCGACCGGTTTCGCAGGGCCGTGTGCAGCACGGCGCGGTTTTCGGTATGGTTGATTTTCTCGCCCGAGAACATCCGTTGGATGGCGTCCGGCAGGCCCACGGCTTCGGCCAGGGCTAGCAGTCTGGTCATCGTCTCGGCAGTGATGCGGTTCTTGGAATAATCGAGGAGGATGCCCTTGGTTTCGAGCGAAAACGTGGCTGCGCGGTTAGGGTCGTCTTTGAACAGATCCCTCAAGTGGATGCCAGCCATCTGGCGGTAGTGTTCCTCGACGGCGATGAATTCGGGGCGTTCGGTAAGCTTGGTCATGTGGCCATCCTTGAAGTCGGCTGGTGCAGGCTTTGTGTCGGCGAAAACGGATGTGCGGCTGAACTGGATGGGGAACGCTTGCAGAACTCCCCCGAGATGTCTGTCGGGTCGATTTGCTGAGTCGTGAGTGTTTCGCCACTCACTTCCTGCCCCCGCTTGGCAGAATTCCAAAGGTTGGCGGAATGCCGGCCGTGTCGTGGTTGCCGCGCTATGGTTGCGGTTGTGAAGAGCCGTGAGGCTGTCAGTCGGTAATTGTAGCGTGTGCGCGGCGGTGTGCTATGGCCCCGGGGGAGTGGGCTGGTGAACTGCCAGCTTGTTGCTCCTAAATGTCCACTTGGTTTGCCGAAGGGCCGAGCGATTTCGGTTGGGGATGTTGTCAACTCAGGGCAGAGCGACATAGGTTGGGCGAGACGCAGAAAAGGCGTGTCTCGGAGTTGGGAATGGGTGTGTTGTGGACGGGGTGGCAGTGCCTCTGGTGGTTGCCTCTGGTGCTGCAATTTTCGAGAAAACGGTAGTATTGCAATCATATTCACGTGAAACGTGCTTTGGCATATCGTACGATTCCATGGAATCGCCTCAAAATCCCCTCGTTCTGTGGGGTGTTGTTTGCAGCCACAGACCGCGCGCTCATTGGCGATGCGTGTCGCAGATCGTTAGCCGACATGTACTTGCTCTTGTTGGCATCATCCGGGGAACTCTTGCCGTCCCCTGGCATGGTTCTTATAATTTGCCGCCATGATTACCTTTCCTAAGAGGGGTCTGAAACCGTCAGGCAACGACCATGCTTGGCGGACTACTGCAGCGGTAGCATTGCAGGTCGTTCACAGTCGGCAAGACGGTGAGCATGTTTTGCTGGCAAGTCCGAGGCGAGAGGTCCGGGTAGTGGCAGACGGCTACTATAGCGGATGGTCACTTTCGCCCGAGTGTGGACCTGCAAGAGCCCTGCTGTTAGATTGACTCCAAGACCGATACTCGCAACAGAAGCGTGAGGCACGCATTGATGCTTGCGGGATGCAACATGACTGCGTTCGGTGGGGTCATTTCTGACTCGTTCTTACCTATCCTTCCTAGTTGGCTCTTTCTTGTGCATGGGTTGCGGTACCATTCATTTGTCCCGATTTTCGGGACGGAATCCTATTGAGGGACTGCGATGAAAGCGGCCGAATTATTCGTCCGGAGTCTTGAAACCGAGGGGGTGGAATATATTTTCGGTCTGCCGGGAGAGGAGAACATCGATATTCTCGATGTCCTTCACGACAGTTCGATTCAGTTCATTACCACGCGGCACGAGCAGGGCGCGGCTTTCATGGCCGATGTCTATGGCCGTTTGACGGGTCGGGCAGGAGTTTGCTTGGCCACGCTGGGGCCGGGAGCCACGAATCTGGTGACTGGGGTGGCCGACGCCAATATGGATCACTCGCCGGTCGTGGCCATCTCCGGGCAGTCGTCGACCACGCGAATGCACAAAGAGAGCCATCAGCATCTCGACTTGGTGAATCTCTTTCGGCCGATCTCCAAGTACTGCACCCAGGTGATTCAGCCCGACACAGTCCACGAGGTGGTGCGCAAAGCGTTTAAGCAGTCGCAGGCAGAGAAGCCGGGCGTTAGCTTCATCGATTTTCCGGAGAACATCGCCAAGATGGACGTCGTGGGCAAGGAGCCCTTGAGTTGGCGTACTCCGGTACCTCCGGTACCGCCGCCCTCGAAAATCCACGAAGCGGCCGAGATCATCTCCAAGGCGAAGTTTCCGTTGATCATGGCGGGCAACGGGGTAATTCGTGCCCAGGCGTCGGCCGAACTCGTCGAATTTGCAGAACGTTTGAATATTCCCGTGGCGACCACCTTCATGGCGAAGGGGGCGATTCCGTTTTCACACTCGTTGTGTTTGGGGGCGGTCGGGCTGCAAGCTCGCGACTATGTGACCTGTGGTTTCGACCGGGCCGATGTGATCGTTTGTGTTGGCTACGATATGGTCGAATACCACCCGCATCCTTGGCATCCCGATGGCAAACGGAAGATCATCCACATCGACGCCTCGGTGGCCGAAGTGGATGAGCACTACGCCCTGGCGGCCGAAGTGCTCGGCGACATTGGCGAGGCGTTGGAGCGGATCGGTGGTATTGCTCGGCCGCACGAAGATTACCACGCCTCGATCTTGCGACAGAAGATTGTCGATGAGATGGAGGAACACGCTTTCGATACGGGCTTTCCGTTGAAACCGCAGAAGATCGCCTGGGATTTGCGCCAAGTGTTGGATCCCGATGCGATCGTCGTCTGCGATGTGGGTGCCCATAAAATGTGGATGGCCCGCATGTACCAAGCCGAGCAGCCGAATACCTGCATTATTTCCAATGGGTTTGCCGCGATGGGAATTGGACTGCCGGGAGCGATCGCCGCCAAGGTGGCCTATCCCAATCGGACTGCGGTGGCGGTAACCGGTGACGGCGGGTTCCTGATGAACTGCCAAGAGTTGGAAACGGCTCTGCGAATCGGTACGCCGCTGGTCGTGTTGATCTGGAACGACAGCAAGTACGGGCTGATCGAGTGGCACCAACTGCGTCGCTTTGGCCGGACCAGTTACGTCGATTTCAAAAACCCCGATTTCGTAAAACTTGCCGACAGCTTTGGAGCGAAGGGGTATCGGGTGGAAGCGGCCGACGAGTTGTTGCCTGTTCTGCGCGATGCCATAGAATCAAACACGGTAGCCGTAATCGATTGCCCGGTCGACTACTCGGAGAACATGAAACTGACCGAGAAGCTAGGCAATCTGGTTTGTCCGATCTAGCATTTTGTTGGACTCAAACATTTCGGGTGCCATGCCCACGCTTGCGTGGGCATGCTTTCGGTGTAGTGAATGTCCAATGGCCAAGCTACTACAATGACCAATGAAATCCCAATTTCCAAGTCTCAATCACTGGTTCTACGTCAGCGGATAGCTTCGACGTTTGGTCATTGAGACTTGCTGACGGACGCATGCCCACGCAACCGTGGACGGAGTACAAACGCCAAACCGAGAGGAGAGCCGCCCGTGGTTGAACACTTTCCGCAAATGGTTCCAGGTGCAACAGAGGCTCAACAACGCGCGGAGGTCCGGGCGCCTTTCGACAACTCGTTGATCGCCACGGTGGGCCAGGCCGACCGGCCAGCCGTCGAACAGGCCTTGCAAACGGCCTACGAGCTGTATCGAAATCGCGACGCGTGGCTCAGTCCTACCCAGCGGATTGCGATTCTTCACCGTGCGGCTGCCATCATGCAAGAGCGCCGCGAGGAATTGGCCGTCGAGGCTGCTCGTGAAGGTGGCAAACCGTTGGCCGACTCGCTGGTCGAAGCGGATCGTGCCGTCGACGGAATGAAGCTCTGTATCGAGCACCTGCGAACCCAGGCGGGAAGCGAGGTGCCGATGGACCTCACGACGTCGTCGGCCGGCCGCTTGGCGTTCACCCGATTCGAGCCGATCGGCGTGGTCGTGGCGTTCAGCGCGTTCAACCATCCGCTGAACCTGATCGTCCACCAAGTCGGGCCGGCGCTGGCGGCCGGCTGCCCCAGCATTGTGAAACCGGCCAAGGCCACGCCGCTGAGTTGCTGGCGTTTCGTACGGATTCTTCGCGAAGCCGGTTTGCCGGAGCCCTGGTGCCAAGTGTTGTTGACGGCCGATCGCGATTTGGCCGCCGAAATGGTTGCCGACGCGCGCGTGGCGTTTCTCAGCTTCATCGGTAGCGGCGCGGTGGGATGGCAACTGCGATCGAAACTGGCTCCCGGCACGCGTTGTGCACTGGAACACGGCGGCGTGGCACCGGTGATCGTGGCCAAGGATGCCGACCTCGACCATGCCCTACCTTTGATTGCCAAAGGAGGGTTTTATCACGCGGGCCAGGTGTGTGTGTCGGTGCAACGGGTGTACGCCGACGAGGCCATTGCCCGACAACTGGCCGAACGCCTGGCCGCAATGGCTGACAAGCTTGTCGTGGGTGATCCGACACTGCCGGAAACGGAAGTGGGGCCGCTGATCCGTGAAAGTGAGGTCACCCGGGTGGACGAGTGGGTGAAAGAGGCGGTTGACGGCGGAGCGGAGGTGCTTTGCGGAGGCAAGCCCGTTTCGTCGACCTGCTACGCTCCCACCGTACTGTTCAATCCGGCGGCCGACTCTCGGGTAATGACGCATGAAGTCTTCGGGCCGGTAGTTTGCGTGAGTCCCTTCGAACAGATCGACGAGGCCATAACCGCGTCGAACGGTTTGCCCTACGCCTTCCAGGCGGCCGTGTTTACTCGTGATCTGGATACGGCGTTGCGAGTGAACCGGCGGTTGGACGCATCGGCCGTGATGATCAACGACCATACCGCGTTTCGGGTGGACTGGATGCCGTTTGCCGGGCTGAAAGAGTCGGGGCTCGGGGTGGGCGGAATTCCGTTTACGATGCACGACATGCAGGTACAGAAGCTCACGGTGATTCGATCGAAGGAACTGTAGCGAAACGAAATCATGGACATTCCATTTTGGGCTTCGATTTTCGGACGGCACGAGTTTTTCGTTCGCCGTCTGCATTCGCTCACCGGTTTGGTGCCCGTGGGCGGATTTCTGGTCATCCACTTGGCAACCAACGCCAGTATTCTCGACGGCCCGGAGACGTTCCAACGCCGGGTCGACATGATCCATAGCATCGGACCGGTGTCGTTGTTTTTCCTCGAATGGGCTTTTATCTTCCTGCCGATTCTGTTTCATGGACTGATCGGCTTGATTATTGTCACCCGGGGAAAACGCAATCTGGCCAGCTACCCTTATGGCGAGAATTGGCGTTACACGTTGCAACGAGCGACGGGCGTGATCGCGTTTCTCTTCATCATATGGCACGTGTTTCACATGCACGGTTGGTTCAAGTTTGCCTGGTGGACCGAGCACGTCGCCAGACCGCTCGGAGGCGCGCAGTTCGATCACCACCACGCCACCGCGACGGCTGCCGAGGCCATTCAGGCGTCGCCGATCATAGGCATTATCTACGCCGTGGGCATTCTGGCCGCCGTGTATCACCTGGCCAACGGTCTGTGGACGATGGGCATCACCTGGGGCGTGTGGACCAGCAAGAACGCTCAGCGTTGGGCCAACATCCCCTGCGGCGGCTTTGGGGTCATTCTGGCAGTGATCGGGCTTTCGGCCCTGTTCGGTATGGAACGCGTCGAGTTGCCGCCAGAAACGATCGAAGTAAACCGCCAGACGCAAGATTCTCCGCGAACTTCGCCGCTAAATGACATGGCGCCAAAACACCAAGCCCAGGGGTTGTACCCCCTGGGACAATCAAGCGTCGGGATGATTGCGGAGCGGGTTGCCGCTTCATCCCAGGGGACACGGCCCCTGGGCTTGGTTGAGCGAACCATCCCGTCGCGACGTGACGCCCCCACGCCATCGCCGCGAGTTTTTTCCGCGTCCGATCATCAAAAAGGAGCCTAAACCATGGCAAAGCCGCGCGTGATGATCGTCGGAGGGGGGCTCGCCGGGTTGGCTGCCGCCATGAAATTGGCCGAACTGGATTGTGATGTGGGGATTATGTCCCTACAACCGCTGAAACGTTCTCACAGCGCTTGCGCCCAAGGCGGGATCAACAGCGTAAACAACCTCACTCGCCAGTTGGGTGACAATGAATACAAGCACTTCGACGACACGGTCTACGGCGGCGATTTTTTGTAGCATCAGCCGCCGGTCAAAGAGTTGGCCAATTGGGCACCCAAGATCATCGACCTGATGGACCGTTTGGGCGTCACGTTCAATCGCACGCCCGAGGGCTTTCGCGACCAGCGCCGTTTCGGCGGCACGCTTTACGCGCGAACGTCGTTCGCCGGAGCCACCACTGGGCAGCAGTTGCTCTACGCGTTGGACGAGCAGGTGCGACGTTGGGAAGTGACCGGACATATCAAGAAGTACGAGTTCTGGGACTACCTCGGGCCCGTGCTCGACGAAAACGGCCGTTGCTGCGGGTGCGTCGCCCAGGATATGGTCACAATGGAGATTCGGGCGTTTGCCACCGATGCCCTAGTGATCGCCAGCGGAGGGTGTGGACTGATCTTCGGACGGTCGACCAACTCGACCGCCTGCACGGGCAGCGCCGTGAGTCGGACAGTACAGGCCGGCGCAAGATATGCCAACGGCGAATTCGTCCAGGTTCATCCGACGGCCATTCCAGGCGCCGATAAATTGCGGTTGATCAGCGAGAGCGCCCGGGGTGAAGGTGGGCGGGTGTGGGTGCCTCGCACGCCGCAGGATCCCCGCCCGCCGCACGATATTCCCGAGAAAGAGCGTTACTACTTCCTCGAAGAACGATACCCGAAGTACGGCAACTTGGTACCGCGCGATATCGCCACCCGAGAGATCTTCAACGTCTGCATCAACGAACATCACAGTGTGCAGGCGGATCGGATGTGTGTGTATCTCGACGTGAGCCATCTGCCCGTCGAATTGCTCGACCGCAAGCTGGCGGGCATTCTGGAAATTTACGAAAAGTTCCAGGGCGTGGATCCGCGAAAAACGGCCATGAAGATCTTCCCGGCCGTGCATTACTCGATGGGCGGTATGTGGTGCAGCTACGATCGAACGTATGACGGAAGTTTGGCAGCCGGCGCACCGCCAAACCAACAGACCAACCTGCCGGGCGTGTTCGCTATTGGCGAGTGCGACTATCAGTTTCACGGGGCCAATCGCTTGGGTGCCAATTCGTTGGTTGCCTGCATTTTCAGCGGAATGACTGTGGCACCGTCTGTAATGAGCTACATTGAGAGTTTCGGTGGCAAGCTACCGTCGGCCGTACCGTCGTCGCTAAGGGATCGCGAGGCACAGAAGCATTTGGCCGACTACAAGGAATTGCTCGCTCGGGATCCGAAAGGTCCAAACCCCTACCAGATTCATCTGCGACTTGGCGAGATCATGACGCGATCGGCCACCGTCGTGCGTCATAACAAGGAACTGGAAGAGGCCTACGGCAAGGTCAGCGAACTTCATCAACAGGTTCGGCAGTGTGCGATTGTCGACAAGAGCACCTGGGCCAATCAGAACGTGGTTTTCGCTCGGGCACTGAAGGACATGTTTCCGTTGGCCAAGGCGATCCTCAAGGGGGCCTTGTTACGCGACGAATGCCGTGGGGCCCACTACAAGCCGGAGTTTGCCATGCCGCACATCGAGGCCACCGATCCGGCCGAACGTCGAAAACAGGCAGAAGCCTGGTGCGAGCGGTTCGAGGCGAACAACCGCAAGTGGTTGAAGTCGACGATCGCCACGTTCGACAAAGAGGGCGAGCCGCAGATCAGCTACGAGGAGGTTGACACCTCGCTCATCCCTCCGCGACCACGCTTGTACGGCGTCGTCGGAGGCGATGCGATTGAAGAAGTGTGGAAACAGCGGCAGGAGCAGGGGCTAGGGGCTAGGGGCTAGGGAACGGAATTGCGAAGCGAGATACGAGCCTTGGTCGCTTCAGCGACCATGACCACAATGCGCGTCAGCGGAAACAAGCGACCAAACAATGAACAAGCCAACACCTTCATCGGGCAATGGTTCATCGGACAAGTCGTTCGACGTAACCGTACTTCGCCAAAACGGTCCGCAGCAGCCTAGCTACTGGCAGCGGTTCCGTGTGCCGTACGAAGCCGATATGAACTGCATCAGCGTGTTGCAGAAGATCGCCGAAAACCCGGTAACGGTCGACGGCAAACAGGTGGCTCCTGTCGCGTGGGAATGCAGTTGCCTGGAAGAGGTTTGTGGGGCTTGTACGATGATCATCAACGGCCGGGTGCGTCAGGCTTGTACGGCCCTGGTCGACAAGCTGCTGGCTGACCGGCCGGGCGAGATCGAATTGCGCCCGATGACGAAATTCCCCGTGTTGCGCGACCTGATGGTCGATCGGGCGCGGATCTTTGCCACGTTGAAGAAAATTCAGGCTTGGGTGCCGGTCGACAGCTACCTCGACCTAGGCCCAGGCCAAAAGCAGTCGCAGGAGAATCAACAGTTGGCCTATCTCTACAGCAAGTGCATGAGTTGCGGTTGCTGCCTGGAGGCATGCCCTCAGTTTCTCAAAATCGAACTGGTTCGCCGCGAAGGCGAGACGGAAGAGGATTTCCACGCCCGAGAACACGAGGCCTACATGCGTTCGTTCATGGGTGCCCACGCCATTGCCCAGGTGGAGTTGTTCAACTCGAATCCGATCGGCCAGATGAACGCCAGCGAGCGTCTCGACGCTCTCATCGCGGAAGGCGGCATTCAAACGTGCGGCAACGCTCAGAATTGCGTCAAAGTGTGCCCTAAGGAAATCCCGCTGACCACGGCCATCGCCCGGGCCGGACGATCCGCCACGTGGCACACCTTAAAGCAATGGTTCGATCGGTGACTTACTCAAACCGAAAGCAATGATCCGAGTTTTGCTCTAAAGGGGCGAGAGACGAGGGGTTAGGGGCGAGCGTGGGCCGTTTTGATCTGAATGTTCTCGTCCCTCGTCTCTAATCTCTTGGTATGGCTTTAATTAACGCTGTGTGCTTCGCCAGACGTCTTCAGTTTGAGCAACTCACCGCTTAATCAACGGGATGAAATCCCGCTCGGTGTGGCCGATATACAATTCGCGCGGACGGTGGATCGATTTGCCTTCGGCCTGATGCATTTCGCGCCAATGGGCGACCCAGCCGGGCAAACGTCCTAGCGAGAAAAGCACCGTGAACATGTTCTTCGGAATGCCTATGATCCGGTAGATGATGCCCGAGTAAAAGTCGACGTTCGGGTACAGCTTGCGGTCGACGAAGTACGGATCTTTCAGAGCAACTTTTTCGAGTTCCTGAGCTAGGACAAACAGGGGATCGTCGACGCCATGTTTCCGCAGCAAGCGGTCGCACATGGCTTTGATGACCTTGGCACGCGGATCGTAATTCTTGTAGACACGGTGGCCGAATCCCATCAGGCGGAACTCATCGTTGGAGTCCTTGGCGCGATCGATGTACTTGCCCAGGTTGCGGTTGTCGGCCAGGATCATCTCGAGCATATCGATACACGCTTCGTTGGCCCCGCCGTGCAAGATTCCCCACAAGGCACAGATTCCGGCCGAGATGCTGGAGAATAAGTTCACATTGCTGGAGCCCACCATGCGGACGGTCGACGTGCTGCAATTCTGGCCGTGGTCGGCGTGGAGAATCAGCAGCAAGTTCAACGCATCGACGAAGTCCGGGTCCATCTTGTAGCGTTCGCTGGGAAGAGCGAACATCATGTGGAGGAAATTCTGGCAATACGTCAAATGGTTTTCCGGATAGATGAACGGCTGCCCGATCGACTGCTTGTAGCTGAACGCCGCGATGGTCGGCATCTTGGCCAGCATGCGGAAAATGGCCAACTCTTGCTGCTTCGGATCACGAGGATCGAGGGAATCCTTGCAGTAAATGGCCAATGCTCCGACGACCGAACTAAGGATGGCCATCGGATGGGCATCCGGCGGAAAGCCGGCAAAAATCTGCTTCATGCCCTCGTGCAGAAGCGTGTGAACCCGAATGTTGCGGCGGAATTCTTCGAGGTGTTCACTGCTGGGTAGTTCACCGTAGATCAGCAGGTAGGCCGTCTCCGTGAAGTCGCACCGTTCGGCGAGGATTTCCACCGGGTAACCGCGATAGCGGAGAATGCCGGCCTCGCCGTCGAGAAACGTGACTGCACTGCGGGTTGAACCCGTATTGGCGTAACCGTCGTCCAGCGTGATGCAGCCGGTCGTGCTGTAGAGCTTACTGATGTCGATCGCGCACTTGCCTTCGCTTCCGATTTCTACGGGAAGCTCCAAGGCCTTGTCATTGAGCGTGAGCGTGGCTTTCTGGCACATAGTCGGTTCCTCGTGTCCGCGTCCAACTAACCCATTCGTGGCAAGGTTGCCGCCATTCAATCCCTCACATCCGACGGAAGATGTCTTCGTCGGTTGGCCCATTGAAAAGCACGATCCGGGCAGAAAGTCGTTCGGGCAGAGTGTTCTCGTGCAAGTATCCCACAAGTGCCCCTGGATCCATGGGCACTCGTGCTTGCGTGGCCATGGTGCCGAAGCCGCTACGCAATCGTGAAATGCCCACTTGGCCCGCAAATAATATACGTGGCGACACCGCAGGAAAGAAGTACCCCATTGGCACTGGGGGGGATGCCCGTAGGGTCGCAATTTCCAAGTCTTCTCCAACGGCAGCCAACGGCCTGGAGAATGCTAGCGGAGACTGCCTAGCTTTGCCGGCTTATCGCCACAAAAGTCTCCGAGAGGCCATAGAGGAGGAACGACGCAGAAACAGCAAGCAAGTGCCCTGCCCATCGCTTGGGCGATGCCACGGGAAGCCTGGTAAATTCTCTGCGGATTTCGGGGGGACACTTTTGGGGATGGGGGCCTGCGCCTGGTTCTGACCGTTTGCCTCAATCCGCATTGGATTATTAGTCGACGAGTTCGAGCACCACGTCGTCCTTGCCCTCCGGCGACACCACGATCGTCAACCCACTGGTGTCGTAGCTCGTGTAACGTTGCGGGATTAGGAGTTTGCCGAGTACGTCCTCGCCAAGCTTCGCCGGCGGGGCATTCGGGTCCTGACGTTCGTAGCAGGTCACCCGAACTTGGTTTTTCCCTACCGTGGCCCCCTGCCCTTCGTCGAACGTGGTCAGAGTAAACGAACCGTCCGACTGGATCGTCCCTGTGGCCGGCTCCCCGGCGATGGGTTGAAAGGTAACACCTCCAAACTTCAACGGCTGACCATTGTAGAGCACTTTGCCGCGGATGGGAGCCAGTTCCACGTCGCTGCCACACCCCAGCAACAAGGCGACGAGCACCAGCGGTGCAATGCCTACCCTCCATTGAGGAACACCACGCCACGTCCAACAATAAACGTGAGGATCATTCTGGTAGTTCAACAAGTTCACCCCCATTACACGTTGCCAGATTTCGATACGCTGTTAGGTCCAACGTCTCGGACAAGAAGCGTACGCTTCCATCGCCTAGCAGAAAATTGGCTCCACCGGCGTGATAACTACCCATCGGCAGATGGTTGAACTTCACGCCGTCGTTTACGCGGTCCAACTGGGCGTTGATCGGGTGCATGATCACTTTGTAGGCATACGAGCCGCGCGAGCCCGTGTCGGTGGCACCAAGGATCCATGCACGGACGTTGCCGGGAACCTCTTGGAAGTTGTTTGTCGAGCCGCTGCCGGCAATTCGATCGCGTTGGACAAACTCACCCATCGCCAGGGTGTTGCTCAAACCGTCGCGCACGTCGCCGAAACGCCGCAGAAGTTGCCAGCCGAAAAGACCGTTATACGGGACATCGCCGTCTTGGCAGGTCGTCACGTCGTCGGGATCGCGGATCGTCCCGGCCGTAGCCTGGTAGGTCGTGGCGGCACCGTTCATGTAGGTATTACTCTTGCCGCGAGTGATGATCTCGTGCGGGTAAGACGGGCAGATATAGGCGTCAACTGGTGTGTAACGGTGAGGGCTGTCGAATGTGCTTTGGGAAAAGTCGATGTCGTCGTAGAGGGTCTGTAGCTCCAAGTAGGAAAGCAGGGTGGTGAACAGCCCGTGTTTGGCATCGCCTACGCAACCGATGGGGAAATGCTCGCTGTTGGCCGTGGCGTAGTTGTGCGTGGCCAAGCCGATTTGTTTCAGTTTATTGGTGCACTGAAGCCGTCTCGCCGCTTCCCGAGCCGATTGCACGGCGGGTAGCAGCAGGGCGATCAGAATGCCGATGATGGCAATTACCACGAGAAGTTCGACGAGCGTGAAACCGCGACCCACGTGGTCCTGCCGCGGAAGAAGCGACTTGTTGCCAGGATGCGACATGGAGTTTCCTTCTGCCATTTGAGACGAGCGCTTATCACGGGATGGCACGAAAAGATCCTGCAACGCTGCTCGTCAAGCTAACACAAACGCATTACCCTCTCAATGAAAATGGGGCTCAATGTTCATAGACTTTGGGCCATCATCGGCCGCTGTTGAGATTATGTGGGTTTATTGATGCTTGCATTGAAAATGATCCGCTTCGGAAAGCTGAACGTCTGGAAACCCAGGCTCCCGTTGGTCGCCTTTCACTCATTAGCTATGCAAGCGTCAATAGTCGGGTAGGCGACCCTCGATCTCGTTGCCATTGATAGTTCCCAAGCCCTGATAGACGATCATGTCGATGTTTTCCGATAAGAACGTGACGCTTCCGTCGCCCACGAGGAAATGCGCGCCCCCGGGGTGCATGCTGCCCAGCGGCAGGTGATTGAAAGGGGTTCGGTCGGCGTCTCGTTGCACGCCCGCGTTGATCGGGAATTCCAGGACCCGGTAAACGTAGCTGCAGTTGCCTGCCAAGCCTCCGAGAATCCAGGGGCGAACGTTGCCGGGGTAGTGCCCGTAATTGCCCGTTTCGTCGCGATGAACGTACTCCCCGATGGCCAACGTGTTGCTCAGCCCATCGGTGACCTGCCGTGCGCGACGCACCGTATTCCAGTCGAAAAGCCCGTTATGCGGCGTGTCGCCACAACCGGCAGTGACCGGTTCGCCCGCGCGGAGTACCCCGGCGACGGCCTGGTACGTACACAAGGCCCCGGACACGCTATAGGGAGGAGACGGATTCACCACCGGACCAACTGGGTAACTGGGGCAGAAGTAAGTGGCAATCGCCGTGAAGCGATGATCAGACAGAGACGTATCGCCGTCGATATCGATGTTGTCGTAGATCGTCGAAAGCTCCAGAAAAGGAAGCAAATGGGTGAAAAGACCATGACGATGGTCGCCAAGGCTCCCCAACGGCAAGCAACCGTTGTGCTGGGTGATGTAACTGTGGACTGCCAATCCCATCTGCTTGAGATTGTTCGCGCACTGCATCCGGCGGGCCGCTTCCCGCGCCGATTGCACAGCCGGCAGCAACAGGGCGATCAGAACACCGATGATCGCGATGATCACGAGAAGCTCGACTAATGTAAAACCAAAGCGAAGTCTTTTCATCGCTTTTTCCTCTAGTCAGCCACCATTGCACGCCATATGCGAGGGTTCAGCGGTAATCTGTGACGTGGATGAACCTGAATGCGTCGGCATCGAGTTTCATCCACGCGGGTAGGAACCACTTTCTTTTCCGTTGACCTTCGCTTCAGTTTGCCTTGATCCTTCGCCAACGGTGGCCAAACAAACAGGCTGCCGCAACTCCCAATAGAAGCGCCCAAGACGAGGGCTCTGGAACGACGCTATTCCACGTGCTGCCGATGCGAAGCTCGTCGATTTCTCCTCCTTGGGCGACGCCACCGCCGATGCTGAATGATAGCTGGTTTATCGAGACGGTGAGATCCGCGGGCGAAGCGGAAAAATCCCAGGTAGTTGGCTCGGCTGTCGGCAGACTGTCGCTCGTTCCATAACAGTTCAGGTAGAACTCGTCGTTCGCCGTGGCATGTGTCACAAGCTTTCCGACCAGGAAGTACGCCGTGTCTGCCGCGATCGAGAAATCACTATTGGTTACGGCCGAGGAACCCAAACCGGCCCAGGTCGTGTCAGGACTGCTGAGCCCGAATCGGACGGCTACGGCACCAGAGGTGTTTCCAAGCTGAGCTTGAACGTACTCCGAAGATGAATTGCTCGTCGAGTTTTTCTGAAGCAGCACGCTGATGTAGAGTTCGCCCTCGCTGGCCATGTCGAAGCTGAAATCCAAATTCCGTGTCGCCGAGCCGTTGACACCACTGACACGACTGCCGCTGGTCGCGAAGGGAAAGACGTTCGAGTCGAGGCTCACCCCGTCGTTGCTCAGGTGGGCGAAGTCGCCGTCCGTATCGCTCCAAGCACCGCTGAAACCGGTTGATCCACCACCCGACTGCCCATTGATTGCCGTGCCCGAGTAGTTGAACCCTTCGTAGGCCAACAACTCGGCCTTAGCGGTGGTGGCGGTTACGCCAAGAACTGCCGTCAATCCAAGCAACATGGCAAAACGTTTTGTCACTGCGAAAACCAACATGGAAATTTCTCCTTTAGAAATGGCGTTACTTTCCAGAGTTTGTCACTTTGGATAATCGCCGCGTGACTGGTACCAGGGCCAATAGACCAATGCCCAGCAACGCCAGCGTGCCCGGTTCGGGTACGGCTGCCGTAACAAACCCCAGGTCGTCGAGCGCGGTGGTAGCATCGCCAGTTGTGTCATCATCCACCAGATTTACCCGGGCATAAGTCAAGTATTGCCCCTCGGGTGCCTCGAACCCGAAGAAGGTGTCGTCGGTGGCTTCCGCGTCGTCGATGGTAGCGCTTTTAAAAACCGCTCCGCCACCGCTGAAGTAGGTGGTGACGGTTGCTGTGCTGGTGCCATCGTTCTGTGCGCGTGAGAGAACGGTAATGCCGAATGCGACTACCTTTTCGTCCTGGTCGCTGCCGGCGATGTCGGCAAAGTTGAAAATGAAGTCGCCAGCCTGAGACCGTCCCAACATGCTTTCGCCGGATATTGGCGTACGCCCACTACCATTGAAGGGAAGTTCATAGTAAGGGGCACCAGTAGTGCTGGGGTCGCCATCGGGAATGTCGTTGGTGATGGTGAGACTTTTCGTTGTGCCGCTGCCGGTATCCCCGTAGTCGACAATCATGGAAGTCGTGCCATTGGCTTGCGACCCGTTGTCGAAATCGAAGACACCACCCATGCCTTCGGCATAGGCATTAGCCACCTTGGTTTTGAATGTGTCCAGGCCGATTTCGTACGTTGTGGCATCGGTTGTCGCCGATTGGTCAACGACGTTGGTGTTGGTGTTTGCGTCGTAGGTGTCGACTACGATGAACGACGCCCAGGCCGGAGTGGTAGCTAGCAGCAGGCCGACCAATGCCATTGCTGAGAGACAGTTGTGTGCAATCTTTGGAACGAGAGAAGAACCGAACATCGAAATACCTCCTGAACAACAGTGTGTGATAGGAAAGTCTTGTGTGAGAGTTTCTTGAACTTGTCAACGACGTATTGAAAGCAGGTGTCGACGGCGAATCGCAACGGGCAGCAGGCCGACCGCTCCGACAACCAGCAACAGCCAAGTCGACGGTTCGGGTATCGTCTGCGGAGTGACATCATTCCAGGTGGTGCCGATGCGGATTTCGTCGATTTCGCCGTTGTCGTCGGTTCGGCCCAGGAACATGCGAGTGAGATCGACGCTGCTGGCGTTGGTGGCCTGTAAGTCAAAACTAGCCGGTTCCGCAGAGTCGATCGCCATCGACGTGTCGTAAACCTTTAGGGCGAAGGTGTCCTTGCCGTCTGCGGAAGCCATATTTGTTTGAATCCGAGCGACCAGCAAATACGTTTCGTCGGAACTGTAGGTTCCGCCGCTGTACGTACTGCTAGTGCTTGTTGAAGTACCGAAAGAACCGACAAGGAACTGACCACTGGAATTGATACCCGTCATCGCTCGAGTGTAATTGACGTTGTCCGTGTGGGGCCCTTCAAACTGCAGTAACGTTTCGCCACGAAACAGGGCACTGATGTAGTACGTTTGACCGCCGGTAGCCAAGTTGATGGAAAACCCGTCGAGTGAACGTCGCGCGGTTCCGGCCCCGGTATCCGCAACACGGGCGCCGAGCGATGCGATCAGCCCAGGATGACTCAGGCTGGTATCGTCATTCGAAAGTGACACAGGACCGGCCGTGCCTACGGCACCGGATGCGCCCGAAACGTTGTCGTCCCAAGTGCCCGTCAGTCCCAGTTCGCTGCCGCCCTGGCCGTCGAGACTGGTGCCCGAATAGCTGAACGGTTCGTACAACAACAACTCGGCCTGGCATACTGTTGTGCAAAACGCAAGCAACACCACGATCGTTTCGAGGCAAATGAATGTCTTGGATTGCATCACTAAAACTCCTCAACAAACGAACGTCGTCAAAAAACGGCGTTAGGGAAAGATGACCTCATGGCGAGCGTTGAGCGTGCTTAGCGGCCGATTGAGCCAGAGGAAGACGGTCTGAATTCGAGCCACAAACAATCTCCACGCGGTCCAATTCGCTCTTTGCCAGCCACTCACACTTGAGAAAACGAAAGCCTGGGCCGATGTTGGCCTGGACCTGAATCTCGGTGGCCTTACGGCCGCCTTTGTTCGATGTGTAGTGTCTTTCTTCGCTGTCGGTGGCCAGCGGTTCATAGTTTTCGCCGTCGCGGGAAACGTACAACGCCAGCGGTGCCTTGCCGGGGGCACCCCAGGTCCATAGCTTTACGCTGGTGATTTCCAAAGGCAACTCATACACGAGTGACTCGCCGGTATCGCCCAGCGCTCGATAGAGATATTCGCCGAAATAGGAGTTGGCCACGTTGACCGGCTTCAGGCCGTCGGAGTGGTGGGCAGCAACCGAGAAATCCTTCAATTCGTCGACCATGCAAACCTGCTTGACTGCTACCGGGCCGACGACGTTCGAGGCCGACGACTCGCCTGCGGCATTTCGGGCAATTACGCGATAGAACCACGTCTCGCCGGGACGGACCGTGGTGTCGCTGAACAGCGGACGGTACGCGATGTCGGAGTCGTTGAGGTTTTCGGCGATTGTCGACCAGGGCCCATTAGTTTTGGCGGCACGTTGCACGTCGTAAGCTTCGGCTCCCGCGGAACCCCGCCACGAGAACATCGGAAGGTCTTCGAACGGCAGCAATTCGGACGCCTCGGGCTTTTCGAGCGGCGGCACCGTGCGGCCCTGGACCTCGAAGGCCTTTTCCCGCAGCAGTGCCAGGATGCCGGCTTCCTTGATCGACTCGCCGATGGGAAAACCGGGCCAATGGTACGAGAAGACGAAGCCGGCACCGTCCGTGGGAATGGCGTGCCACCAGAACCCGCCGTCGCGATGGTGGAAGTACATACTCCAGACCATGGCGCCGGCCGTGCCGTTGGCCACCGCCGTGTCGAGCATCGCACGGACGGCCCCCACGTCGGAAGTCAGTCCGAACTCGCCAATTACGAAGGGACGTTTGCCCTTGGTACGACTGCGATGATCGTCGCACATCTTGGCCCAATTCTTTACGTTGCCGTAGTAATGGTAGGTGATGATGTCGATGTTCGGATCGGGGTTTTCCGGGAAGAAACGTTTGCCGTAGGCGATCAGGTGGTTCGGGTCGAGCTCTTTCATGTAGGCCGCCATCTCGGCCTGCCAGGCAGTCTGGTCGACAACGTTGAAACCTTTGATCCGTGCCGTGCGATCCATTTCGTTGCCGAACTGCCACGCGAGAATCGCTTTATCGTTTTTGTACGGCACGCCAGAAACCGTGTTCACTCGGGTGAGAACGTGTTGGATGGTGGCCTTGAAATCTTTCTTGATTTGTGGATCGGTGAAGAACGCTGCGCGGGGCTTGCCGCGGTGCGCCGCGTATGTACCTACGCCGCCCAGGTAATCGCCGCAATCGGCCGTCAGATCGAGCATTACGCGGACGCCCTGTTTGTTGGCCAGTGCCAGCAGGTGGTCGATCGTCTTAAAGGCCTCTTCGTTGAATTCGCCGGGGCCCCACACGTAGTGCCATGCGGCCTTCTTTTCATTGGGTTCGCGAATCGGCAGGTTCCAGGTGCGCACACAACCGGCACCCATTTGTCGCAGCGATTTCAGCCCGTCTTCTTGCTCCCACGGCGTGGGCAAAACCATTCGCTCGGGAATGCCCAGCCAGTAGTCGTACGGCAGCACCAGCCCCGGCATGTTGGCTCCGACGAAACGAAACGGTTTGTCGCCGTCGACCAGTTGGTCGCCATCACGGGTGATGAAGTGCTCGAACACGGTAGCCGCGGCGGCCTCGTCCGGTGTCGAATTCTCTGCGGCGGCTGCGAGTCTCGGCGAGACAACGAGGGACGATAACCCCAGTGTGGTGACGGCAAGAACGAACGGGCGGAACCCGATTTTCCACTTGGACATGGCGCGTTGCTCCCAAAGAAAATGGCGTGCGGCATCAAAGCCGAAAAGAGTCACGGGCTTCAGCGGGCCGTTTCACCTATTTCGGCCAATCCGTCGCTTCGTAACTGCTATCCTAGCAGCACCTTGGGAGCGCGGGTTCTTGAAAACACGGTAACATCTGCCGCATTTGCTGTACAATCCGTTTGGCGTCGACGGTTGGAAGTGCGACGGAGGCGTTCCACAGCCGGAATCTGCCCCGAGTTTCGGGCGGTCGATCTGTTGACGGCGGATCGCGGGGCCTTGCGGCGGCGCAGATGGTACTACACTCGACAGCGGGGGGGCGTCTCCGGCTGGGGTGTTGCTGCTGCAACGAGTTCGTGGCGGCGAGATACGAAGCCCTCGCCACGCACGGCGGGGCCGCCGAAACCTACGGCAAGAATGCCCGCGCGAGCGTGGGTGTGGCACCCTGTTGCGGGGGGTATCACCCCTTCATCTTTGCCCGGTAGTTCTTGGCAGTTTCGCCCGTGGCGCGGCGGAATACCCGCATCATGTACTCCACGTAGCGAAAACCGGTGCGATGGGCAATTTGCTTGATGGGCAGATCGGTGCCTAGCAGCAATTCTTTCACTCGGTCGATCTGCACCCGCTGGATTTCCTGGTAGATGGTCCGTCCCAGCACTTTCTTCACGCGGGGTTCCAGGGCTGCCCGCGACATCTTGACGTGTTGCAGGACGTCGGCCACCTGGATGCGATCGCAGGCGTGTTCTCGAATGAAACGGACGGCACGCACCACGCTCTGATCTTCGGTAGCGAGAACGTCGGTCGACATCCGCGTAATGATCGCCCGGGGCTCGATGAGGATGGGGCCGTCTGGCGGTGGATCGCCGTCCATCATGCGGGCCAACAACGCGGCCGCTTCGTAGCCGATGCGGTGAGAATTCAGGTCGATACTTGTCAACGGCGGCACGGACAGATTGCAGAGGCAATCGTCGTTGCCAACGCCGACGACGGCGATTTCGTCGGGTACCAGAACACCGGCCTGGCGACAGGCGTCGAGCACCTGGAGGCCCTGGTCGTCGTTGCAGGTCATTACCCCAATCGGTTTGGGTAGCGTTTGCACCCAGTCGACGATTTCTTCCCGCTGGGCCTCGAAACTGTCGCCCGCGCCGCGTTTACGTTTCAACTGGAATACATGACACTCGAAGCCCGTCTCCGCAATCCGTTGGCGAAAGTGATCGGCCCGCACGTCCATCGACGGATGCCAACCTGTTGGCGCGGCGAGGAAGCCGAAATGTTCCAGGCCGCGTTCGAGCAGGTGTTGCACGGCGATTTCGGCCACTGCCTGGTCGTCCGGCCCGATGGTGGGCAGGTCAAGTTGCGGCATGGCGCGTCGCAATTCGACGACCGGTACGTTCAGATCCAACACGGCATCGGCCAACGCCCGATTTTGCATACGGACGAGAATACCGTCGCCCTGCCAGTTCTTCAGCCAGGCGGGCGGCGGATCGTGGGGATCGTGGGGCGTGTAATAAACCGACCAGTCGCCGTGCTCCGCATTGTAACGGGCAATCCCGCGGACCAAGCCCCGCGCGTAAACCCGAGAGGCCTCGATTAGCAAAGCAACGCGGCGATGCGGACGTGAGTTGTTCATTTTGGACGCTTGATTGGCCAATGAGGCGGAAGACGTTCGACGGAAGCCTGGGCTTACGGCGGTTCGGTCCCGAAAGGATCGTTCTTGATAAGACGTTACGAAGAGCGTGTCTTGAAAACTTTCCTCCTCTCCCGCCGAGCGGAAGAGGGTACGCTATTCTCCAAACATGTCGTAAACTCCATTCTAATAACGGTCCCCCTCCCACGGCTACAGCAAGTGTCGCATCGTATAGGGAATATGGCGCATTTTACAGGTGTTTTGCCTCCCAGACGTCCTGGACCACTGCTATGATAGCAAACAAAAAGGAAGCACAACTATGAATGTACCTCAGAAGAGAATCGCTCTGGTAACCGGTGCCGGTCGGGGGATTGGGGCTGCCATTGCGGTCGATCTGGCCCGATCGGGTGTCGATGTGGTGGTCAACTACTGCCGGAGCGAGGCCCGGGCGGCCGAGGTCCAAAAGACTATCGAAGGATTGGGCTCTCGGGCGATGACGGTTCAGGCCGACGTGAGCGACTACCAGCAAATCCAGCGCATGTTCGACGAGATCGAAGCTGCCTGGGGACCGGTCGATATCCTGGTCAATAATGCCGGCATCGAACAACGCTGGCCAGCCCGGGAGTGTCGCGAGGAAGACTACGACGCCATCATGGACACCAACCTCAAAGGGTCCTTCTTCTGTGCACAACGCGCATTGGAGCCCATGAAGGAGAAGGGTTGGGGGCGGGTGATCAACATCTCGTCGGTCCACGAGCTAACGGCGACCGGCTTCTGTGCCGTCTACTCGATGAGCAAAAGCGGCACCGTGCTGATGATGCGCGAGTTGGCCTTGGAGTACAGCCGTTACGGTATCACGGTGAACAACGTCGCTCCGGGAGCCATTCGTACTGACATCAACCGCGAAGTGCTTGCCGATCCGCAGTACGAAGCCAAAGTAATCAACAAGATTCCCGCCCATTTCATCGGTGATACCGATGACGTCGCCCACCTGGTCACGTTCCTTGCCTCCGATGCCGCGCGGTACATCACCGGAGCTTCGTTGTTCGTCGACGGTGGGTTGAGCCTGTAGTGCGTATGCAGCGGGAAAAACGGCTAAGCTACCCGTGAACGGTTACATCTATTTCGTTCTTTCGTCCTTTCACATTTTCGCGATCAAAAACAAAAAGTTCCGTGAAAAAGGGGATTGTGAAAAGACGAAAAGGCGAAACCACGAAAGAAGTCGTGCCGGTGTTCGGCTGTTCGGGTGCCATATCAAACACCGACTTCGAACAAACTCACCTCACAAGTCCTACCCCACACCTTCACCCTAAAGGAGAGCATCATGAATGTGCGAACTTGTCTAGTGGTCGCCGGCCTGTTGGTCGCGGTCGCTGTTGGCGGCCGGCCCGCGAATGCCGGTTTGCCCGAGAATTATCTGAAACGCTGGGACGATCCGGCCGTTCAGAAGCGAATCGACGACGGCATCGAGAAGAATCGCAAGGCCGATGCGGTGCTCGCGATCGTCGACGCGACGGGAAAGCCGGTTGCCGACGCTGAGGTCAAAATCGAGCAGAAATCGCACGAGTTCCTCTTCGGCTGCAACATTTTTGTGCTCGGGCAGATGAAGGAAAAGGACAAGGCCTACGAAGATGCCTTCCTCAAACTCTTCAATTTCGCCACGGTCCCGTTCTATTGGAGCGGCCTTGAACCCGAAGAGGACAAACTTCGGTTTGCCGAGGGGAGTCCTTATTTTTGGCGCCGACCGCCGCCGGATCGTATTGTCGCTTTCGGCAAGAAGCACGGATTGACGCTCAAGGGGCATCCATTGCTGTGGCATGCCTTCAATCCTGGGTGGATGCCGAAAGACCCCGACCAACTCAAGCAGCGTTACATCAAGCGGTTCAAGGAAATCGCCGATCGTTACGCCAAGGATATTCCGATTTGGGACGGCGTGAACGAATCGCTCGTGTGCAACAAAAACTATCCGTTCTACTCGGCCGAGGATCGCAATTACCCGCCCTACGTGCCATGGGCATTCGAGGAGGAACATAAGGTTTTTGGGTCGGAAAACACGCTGATGATCAACGACGTGACCACGTTCAACTGGCCCGCGAACGACAAGAACCGATACTATCAGCAATGCACCAAGTTGCTCGAAAACGGTGTCGGCATCCAGGGCATCGGTTTTCAGTTTCACTATTTCAACCGAAAATCGCTCGATGGTTTCCTGGGCGGCGACCGATGCGATCCGGGCAAACTTCTGGATACCTATGAAATGTTCGCCAAGCTGGGTCTGCCGCTTTGGATCACGGAAATCACGATCGGCTCGGCCGGCGACGACGGCCCGGAGATTCAAGGCCGCGTGGTTCACGATATCTATCGCCTTTGGTTTGCGGCGCCGAGCATGGCAGGCATCACGTGGTGGAATCTTGGCGACGGCACGGCTCACGGTGGCGAAAACGTTGCCGGTGGCGGCCTGACCGACATAAACCTCAATCCGAAACTGTCCTACAAGGCCCTCGATCAACTGATCAACCACGATTGGAAGACCAACCTTGCGGTGAAATCGGATGCCCAGGGCAATGTGAAATTCCGTGGGTTCAAGGGAACCTACGAAATCGAAGTTGCCGCCGGCGGTAAAACGAAAAAGTTTGAGGTAACCGTCGGCCCCGACGGCGCCGCGGCGCAAACGTTGGCGATGCCGTAGTGCTGAAGGCACTGGCGGAGCCAGTGGCACACAAGCGTACCCTCTCCCGCCGAGCGGGAGAGGGTGGCGGCGCAGCCGCCGGGTGAGGGCGGCTTGTAGCGGCGAAGGCATTGTTCTTGGAAAACCGCAGTGCGAAACCCCCTCTCCCCAAAAGGGAGAGGGGAGAACACGCGCTCTCACAAGATTCGACTTGCTCGAACAGCATTTGAACCCAAGGAGAATATATCATGGCAACAGTCTCCTGGATTGGCACGGGGCGGCGGTCCACGTTGTTGGGGTTGCTCGCCGTTGTAGCCCTGGTACTCTGGCCAATGACAACCCTCGCTGCGGCACCCGACGTGGAGGCCTATCGGCAGCTCTGGAACGACTCGGCAGTGCAAGAGAAGATCCGTGAAAACACGGAGCGATACCGCAAGGCCGACGCGACGGTCGAAATCGTTGACGCCCAGGGCAAACCGCTGGCCGATGCGACGCTTTGTGTCGAACAGCAAACGCACGAGTTTCTCTTCGGCTGCAACATCTTTGTGCTCGGACAATTGGAGACGCCGGAACTCAACCAAAAATACGAAGAAGGATTTGTTCGGTTGTTCAACTTTGCCACGGTGCCGTTTTACTGGAGGGCCATCGAACCGGAGCCCGGCCGGATGCGTTTCGACAAAAACTCGGAACCCATCTGGCGTCGGCCTCCGCCGGACCCCGTTGTGGAGTTTGGCAAGAAACACGGGCTGAAGCTCAAAGGCCATCCGATGGTTTACGTGAAGCGAATGTTCATGCCCGACTGGACTGCCGACAAAAGCGCTGCCGAAGTCGAAGCCCTCGTTAAGCAGCACATCGATCAACTTGCCGAACGCTACGGCGACAGCATTCCGATCTGGGACGTAGTGAACGAGGAACTGTCGCGGCAAGCGAGTCCAAAGCAGTGGTTGCCCGTGCCTGAGGACTTTTTGGCCAAGTGTTTTCAGAAGGCGGCCAAAGTGTATCCGGCGGATAGCGTGCTGTTGATTAACGAAGGCGGGCGTTTTACTTCGCAGTCGCAATATCCGAAATACCTCAAGGAAATTACCGAACTGAGGGCCACCGGAGCCCGATGCGACGGCATCGGGCTGCAGTTCCACGTATTTTCCGAAGGGGCGCTGAAATCGGTACTCGTAGGAAAGGCACACAAGCCCCAGGATTTGTTGGCGATGTACGACGCATTTGGCGAGTTCGATTTGCCGTTGTACATTACGGAAATCACCGTGCCGATGCCGGCCGACTGGAACGACAGTGAGCAGTTGCAGGCTTTGGTTACGGAGAATTACTACCGGCTTTGGTTCAGTGTGCCGAAAATGGCGGGAATTACCTGGTGGAACTTGGGCGACAAGACGGCTTACAAGAACGAAAACCGCTTGATGGGTGGCCTGATGAACGGCGACATGGAACCGAAGGCAGCCTATCGGGCTCTCGATCGCTTGATCAACGAGGAATGGAAAACGCGGCTTTCCGGAAAAACCGACGAAAGCGGCCGCTTCAACTTTCGAGGGTTCAAGGGAAAATACCAACTGAGCGTCGAAACGCCCAACGGTCAAAAGACATTTGATATCGAGGTAAACGATGCCGGCCAGCCACGGAGACTGGTTGTGCGATAAATTATTCAAACTGAAAACGATTCTGACGATCGCAGCCGCGGATGGACACAGATAAACGCAGACAGAAAAGGGTTCTGGCATCGAACGGACTATCTGGTGTGATAATCTTTCTGAAGCGTTGTCTTCATTTGCGTGATCTGTGTTCATCTGCGGCTTCCTTCCGTTTTCGGGTTGAAGAAGTAACTGACGGAGTTTTTTACGATGAAGATTGTTGATCTGCGTGCCCGAACCGTAGCGATTCCCACCGAAGGAATGTTGCGACACAATACGGGCGTTCACCCTGGTTACTTGATGCGGACCGTGTTGGAAATCATCACCGACGAGGGAATCGTCGGCCTTGGCGAAGTGGGTGGGGGCGATCAGCGGGCAGCCCTGTTGCGGCTGAAACCTCGGTTGATCGGCATGAACCCCTTCGACCTGGAGGCCATCAAGTTGAAGGTCCTTCGGGCGATCTACTACCTTTCCAACTCGCGGCTCTACGGGGCCATCGAGATTGCGTGTCTCGACATCCAGGGTAAGGCCGCGGGCGTGCCCGTGTGCTCCTTGCTCGGCGGCAAGGTGCGCGATGCCGTGCCGATGATCGCCTATTTGTTCTGGCGCTACGACCGCCCCGGTGGCGGCGACGACACGTGTGCTGAGGATATGGCCGATTTCTGCGTGGAACTGCACGAAACGCTCGGCGTGAACTCCATGAAACTGAAGGCCGGCGTGCTGCCGCCCATGGAAGAAGCCCGGGTGTTGATGCTCTGCCGCGAGCGACTGGGTGAAGAGTTCGGACTGCGAATCGACCCGAACGGCACTTGGTCGGTGGCCACCGCGGTGCGCGTCGGTCGCGCGTTGGAAGACTACGACCTTCAGTACTTCGAAGACCCAGCCTGGGGACTCGAAGGAATGCGAGCAGTCCGCGAGCAAATTCGCATTCCGCTAGCCACGAACATGTATCCCAACAAGTTCGACGACCTGGGTCCGGCCATCCGAATGAATTCGATCGACATCATCCTCACCGACCTGCACTACTGGGAAGGCCCACGCGGAGTGAAGGACCTGTGCGCCGTGTGCCGCACGTTCAACTTGGGCGTGGCTATGCACTCCGGCGCCGAGTTCGGCATCGAGTTGGCCGCCATGCTGCATACGGCGTCGACCATTCCGGTGATGAACATGGCGGGCGATGCGCATTATCATTTTCTCAAGGACGACATCATCGTCGGCGGGAAACTCCAATACGTCGACGGGGCCATCAAGGTGCCCGAGGGGCCGGGGCTTGGCGTCGAGCTCGATGAAGAAAAAATGGCCCAATACGAAAAGTATTACGAAGAGATGGGCGACTACTACGCCCGATTCCACCAGGACCCAAGGCGGCCTGACTGGTATCCGACGGTCGGAGGAACCTAAGGTTCCGTCAAGCTTCCGATTGTGGTGGGTGGGTGCCACTGGCTGCTTGCCAGCCAGTGGCGATCACGGGCATACAAGCTGCCCGTGGCACTCCGAATTGAACTCGACGGGAGGACACTGCGATGAAACTCACGCGACGACATCTCTTAAAGTATGCTGCAGCTTCGTCCGCCATTGGCTCGGCAGGAGTCCTCCCCTGGAAAAAAAGTGCGGCGGCCGATCAGCCAGACTTCCCTACGAAAAACTTGGCAGAGGTCGTACCGTCGCAGTTTGATTTCCACGTCAACGATCTGTCGAACGACGGCGTGCCAGTCATCGAGCCGTGGAAGACCATCAAGCTCGATCCCGAGTATTGCGGCGGCTGGATCGTTGTCGGCGATTTGACGGGCGACGGTACGGCCGAAATCGTCAGTGCGAAAAACGGCGTGCCGGGTCGCGATATCCACTTCACGGCCTCCGTCGTCGCGCAACGGCTCGACGGTTCGGTGCTGTGGAAATGGGGGAATCCCGACGCCCGAAACGCCATTCATCACGACGTAGCCTGCCAGATCTACGACATCGACGGCGACGGGCGCAACGAAGTCGTACTGGCGGGCGACCGCCGCGTCGTGGTGCTCGAAGGGGCAACGGGCCGCGAATTGCGCCAGTTCGAGATTCCGGCCAACGCTTCGGATTGTATCACGTTCTGCAACCTGTCGGGCGGCGATCGGGCCACCGATATGTTGGTCAAGACACGGTATGGACAGATATGGGCGTATGATGTCGATGGAAAGTTGCTCTGGACCGTCGAGAAGCCGGGCGGGTATCGAACGTCGCATCAGCCGTTTCCGATCGACCTCGACGGCGACGGCCGCGACGAGATTATCGCCGGATTCGCGGCTTTAAACTTCGACGGTTCGCTCCGCTGGCGTTTGCCCGAGGCAATCTGCCGCGGCGGCCACGCCGACTCGATTCGATTGTTTCGCGACGGGAAACGGGCGTCCGATAAACGTCTGCTGTTAACCCACTGCGGCGGTAACCGCATGGATATGCTCGACGGCGACGGCACGGTCTATTGGAGCGTAACCGGATTGCACTTCGAGTCGGTGTTCTTCGGCGAACTCGACCGGCAGCGGCCGGGCCGGGAAATCGTGGTCGATGTGTGCCACCAGCCGTGGGGAAAGCAACCCTTGCTCGTCCTCGACGAAAACGGTAACTTGATAGGTCGTTACACGACGATGCGAAGCCGACAGCACCGGCTGATCGATTGGTTTGGTACCAGCGAAGATTTGATCTACTGTGGTCAAACTCGGGCACTGCTGGACGCGAAGGGTAACAAGCGGGCACGCTTCGAGACGCCCCTGCCGGAAGATGTTGCGGGGAAGGACAGTGCCGGGACGCTCCGCTATATGATCCACTTGGCCGACGTCACGGGCAACGGCCGTCCCGATCTGGTTGTCAGCACCGTTCCTGGTACGGCGGTTTGGATCTATAAAAACGAGAACGGCGCGAAGAACCTTTCGTCCGAGCGGCTTACCATGCCGGTGAACGCGACGTTGTATTGAGGGGCAAGATCGCGGGAGACGGAGGAAACCATTGAACGTTGAACTCTACATCGACGCTAAAGCAACCCTGGCCGAAGGTCCATTTTGGCATCCGCGCGAGCAGCGGCTCTACTGGATCGACATTACCGAGGGAAAAGTCCACATCCACGAGCCCGACGGTTCGGACGACAAGGTCTTTGAGATCGGCTGCCAGGTCGGCGCGGCGGTGCCCCGGGCGGCCGGCGGATTGATGCTGGCGACCGAACGCGGCTTGGAGACGTTTTCCGTGGACTCCGGCGAACATGAGGTCGTTTGCGATCCCGAGAGCGACTTGCCCAACAACCGGTTCAACGACGGCAAAGTCGACCCGGCCGGCCGCTTCTGGGCCGGTACGATGAGCATGCAGAAGGAACCCAAAGCCGGTAGCTTTTATTGCTTCGAAGTCGACGGTACGCTGCGCAAGCTGTTCGAAGGGGTGACGGTCTCCAACGGCCTCGACTGGAGCCCCGACGCGAAGACGATGTACCACATCGACTCGCCAACCCGCGAGGTCGTGGCGTTCGACTACTGCCGCGAGACGGGCGAGATTTCTAACCGCCGGGTATTGATTCGTATCGACGCCGATGCGGGTGTGCCCGACGGGATGACCGTCGACGCCGAAGGGGCGCTCTGGATTGCCCATTGGGACGGTGCACGCGTAACCCGATGGAGCCCCGAGGGCGAACTGCTCGACACGGTTTCGTTGCCTGCCCAGCGCGTCACGTCGTGTGCCTTTGGTGGCGAGCAACTCGACGTGCTCTACATCACGACGGCCCAACGCGGGTTGGACGACGAGACACTCCAACGCTATCCACATTCAGGCGGCATTTTCGCCCTACGACCGGGCGTAAAGGGAATGCCCACGAACGAATACGCGGGCTGAAAACCAGCGCGTCCCCCCTCTCCCTTTGAGGGAGAGGGGCCGGGGGTGAGGGTGTTGGCCTGAGTGTCTTACAACCGAATTAACCACGCAGCCACGGAGTCCATGGAATTCGGAACGAACACAAGGATGAATTCTAAAGTATAAAGGCCAAGGTTATACTTCATCATTCATAATTCATTCTTGATCGTCATGGTGAGAAATCCAGGTTAGGTACCAAATCACTCCGGCAAATGCCCTTCAAGCTCGCCGCCGTCGATGGTGCCCAGGGCCTTGTAGGCGTCCAGATCGAGTGTTTCCGAGAGAAAGGCGACACTCCCGTCGGCCACTAGGAAATTGGCCCCGCCCGGGTGCATGCTTCCCAGCGGGAGATGATTGAAGGGAATGCCGTCGGCCTTGCGTTGCACCGGGGAATTGATCGGATATTCGAGCACGCGAAAGACGTAGCTCGACTTGTCGCTCAGCCCGCCGAGAATCCACGGCCGCACATTGCCCGGAAAACCGCCGAATTCGCCCGTCTCGTCGTGGTGAACATATTCGCCGATAGCCAGGGTGTTGCTCAGCCCGTCGGTCACTTGGCGTGCCCGTCGCACCAGGTCCCATCCGAATAGGCCATTAAGCGGAATGTCGCCCGCATTCGGGCCGGCCGCCGGAGTAGTTGTTGGCTCGCCATCGCGCAGGACGCCCGCTACGCCCTGGTACGTACAGGAAGCGCCATCCATGTACGTATTCGACGCGTTTTCAACAACCGGGTCGCCGGGGTAACTAGGGCAGAAGTAGGCAGGGATGGAGGTGTAGCGGTAGATTTCTACGGCCGAATCGAACGTATTGCCGTTGATATCGATATCGTCGTAAATGGCCGTCTGTTCCAAGTACGGCAGCATCTGCGTGAACAGACCGTGGCGTTGCACGCCGGGATTGCCCAGCGGGAGGCACTCGTTGTGTTGTGCCATGTAGTTGTGGATGGCGAGGCCCATCTGCCGCAGGTTGTTCGAGCATTGCATTCGCCGGGCGGCTTCCCTCGCGGTTTGCACGGCCGGCAGAAGCAGCGCGATCAGAATGCCGATGATCGCGATGACCACCAGAAGCTCGACTAGGGTGAAGCCACGTAGTCGTGCCACTCGCTTCGCCAGTGCTTTTTGCTCTGCACTGGCAGAGCCAGTGGCACACATGCGAGAGATGGGATTGCGAGTAAATCCGGTCATGCCACGCCCGTGAATGAGATGGAATAGTCAAGACGCGTGCGTTGTGTTTACGCCAGACGACGCAGCCGAACGATTCCGACGATGGTGATCGACGCCAATAGTGCCAAGACCAGGGTCGACGGCTCGGGCACGCCCATCACGTCGTCGAATCCGTTCGGTCCGTTGCTGATCCGAAGGTTGTCCAATTGCTGACCGCCGCTTGACTGATCGAACGAAACGCCGATGCGTTCCAGCGCGGTTCCCAGGGCGTCGGCCGTGTTGCGGCTGGCAATCGGAGTCCCCAGGGTGGACTCGGTGATCGGTGTGGTATCGCCTGAGGATTTGATCCAATACTCGATGGAATCGTTGGTACCGCTCTGGTCGATGACGATTTTTGCCAGGTAGAGATAAGTCTGGTTTACGGCAAATGAATCCGACGTCCAACTGGCGCTGCCGGCGTACTTGAAAAAGGGACTAGTCGCCGTATCCGACGTACCGAAGAGGCCGATGGCGTTATTTCCGCTACTGCTGCTTGTGTTGCAGTCGAACCACAGGAGGGCCGCATCATTCGGGCTGTCGATTCGAGCCAGAGCGCTTACCCAAATCGTCCCGGTAAGCGGCGTGGCGAACTGGCGATAGGTGGCACTACTGGGGCTGCTGGCCCCGGTGAGTTCGCCGGCCGTTCCGTCGGCGCTGCCCGTCAAGTTTCCCGCGTTGCTGTAACCGGGGTTGCTGAACGATAGACTGGCGCCAGCGACATAATCTACGTCGTTCAGCGGAGTCCCGCCGGATGTTTGCGCCGTCCAGACACCGGCCCAACCGCTGCCGGCGGTTCCGTTTCCAGCCAATGCCGTGTCGGTCGCACCATAGCCGTTGAAGTAGTCGACAATCACGTCGGCCGCTGCGTACGAGCAAGAAGCGGCCAACACAAGAACGACAGCAAGTGAGTGAATCGCAGAGGTGCGAACGGAGACCATGATATGCGGCTCCTTATGACAGACAAGTCAAACGACACCGCCGTAACCGAAGTGGAATGTGGCGTGAGTCGCAGCAAACCATTAGCAATCAGACATCGAGAGGCAGGAAGTTGTGATGCGCACGCCCCTCCCGCCTCTGCCACACTTAATCGTAAGCAAACTGTCCGATACGACAATGACAGTGTCGGTCAAAGTGTTTGTCGATTTGGGTCACGCTTGGCTGGCCGTCCTGCGACCATTCTGGCGCAAACACCCTCACCCCCGGCCCCTCTCCCTCGAAGGGAGAGGGGAGACGCGGTTGCGGCCCCTCTCGGTGACGGGGAGAGGGGAAATCGGTGACAGGGAGAGGGGAAAAACGAATGTCTAGCGGTACGTTAACTGGGCCGTGGCCGTACAGTCGCGGTCGGCCGTCACACGGACCCAATGGGCACTGAACCCGTCGGGAAAGGCGTGTTCGACGGTTTGGCCCGGGGCTGCGCGGAATGTTGCGTACGGTGTCCACGTGCCGTCGCGAAGGAAGTCGACTTCGACGGTGAAGGTGACCTCGGCATCGGCGTCATGTCGCAGGGCGAGCGTCTTCTCGTCGTAGCCGGTCATAAGGTACGGATCCGATGGTTGCCCGGCCTTCACTGCCGTGTCGAGCCAGGGACCGCCGATGCCACGCGGTTTACCGAGATGCCAAAGGTCGTCGATATCGCCGAACCAGAGCGCCGCTTGGCCGTCGTCCGATTTGACCAGATGGCCGTCGGACGGCGCGTCGCTGCGGCAACCGGCTAGCACCAGCAGGCCTCGCCACGTACAGAAGTCGGTAATGCGGCGGTTGTGAGTACAGACGGGCTTGATCGCGCAAAATCCGCCGGCGGTGGCACGTGGCAGCACGTAAAACGTACCGTGGCAGTTCAGCAAATTGCGCTCCGTGGCGACCTCGCGAATGCCACGTGGCCATCCAGCTGGCCAAGCCTGATCGTAATCGGAGTGGCTCTTCGGCAATCGCCAGTGGTTTTGTCCCTCGGTGATTACGACCGACGCCCGATCGACCGAGAAGTCGGCCTTGGTGACCACGGCCTTCTTCTGCATGTAGCCTTGCTCCTTGGTGCTGTTGGACGAGGCCGTCAGCCGCATGTCTTTGTCGATTTCGTAGTAGGCCGCCGGGGTGACGTTGCCCTGGGCGTCGACCGATTGGGCGAGAAACTGTAGCGTGCCCAAATTGCCGCCACGCGGACGAATGACGCCCACCGAATGAGCGCCGTCGGCGTCGATTCGAGCAAGGCCGGCAAACATCGCGACGTCTTCCTCGGTTCCGCCGGAAGGACCGTAGTGGAAGTAGGCGGTCGCCGCCGCGCACGGCTTGTCGGCTTGTACCCGAACCCACGTGGCCGAAAGATCCGCCGGGAAAATGTGATAGACATAACCTTTGGCCGGCACTTCAACCGTTTTGTAGGTTTCCCACTGGCCATTGCCCTGGCGATCGAGTTGCAACGTGAACTTCACCGGGTAGTCGGACTGATGCGCCAAGTGGACTACGCGTTTTTCATAGCCGTCGAAAAGATACGGTTCGGAGGACAGGTGGTCGGCCGTCAGGTCGTCTTTCCACCAGGGGCCACCGTAGCCGACCGGTTTGCTCAAGTTGGCCAGTGTGTCCCAGGAGGTGAACCAAAGGTTCGACTGCGATTGCCCGGCCAAGGGGTTGTCCATAATCGACGTATCATCACAGGCAACGACGATCTGTCCTCGCCAGTTGCAGTAGTCGCCCGTGATTTTCAGGTAGCTGCTCAACGGCCGCAGGCCCGCCGTGTTGCCGACCGAGAACGTTTTGGGAAAATCGAAGAATTGCCCGTGCATGTTCATCAGCAGCTTGGCCGGTTGGCCGTTGGTAGCCGGCACCACCTCGCGAATTCGCGGCCACTCGGTGTACCAACCGTGATGGGCGACATAGGAGTAGTCGGCGATCGGTAGCCGGAAGGTATGCCACTGTCCCTTATCGAGCAGTTTCAGTAGCACCGAGCGTTTGTCCCACCCGGTGGCCCAGAGCGGGTCAGTGGTCTTAGCGTTTCCATAGATTCCACCCGGTCCGGTCACTTCGCAAAACTGGTTGGTTTCGATCGTGGTCCAGTCCTTGCCGTTGAACTCGGCCAGGCAGCCCGAGGTATCGTAGAACGGCAAATGGGGGCTTTTTCTTTCGCCATTGTTGGCCACGACGAGTCGGCCCTGGCCGCTGTATCCTCCTTTGCCGTGGTAGCCGGGCAAGTCGTCGGTAAAGCCCTTCACATGAGCGTCTTTGTGTAGCGTCGTCACGTCGAGCGTGTCGACGTCGACCTCATACAGACCCTCTTCCATCGAGTAGAAATAGACTTTGTGGGCCGGGTCGGTCAAATGTCGGGCGACGGCCGTCGGGCGGCCCGGCATCTTCTTGTAGGGGATAACACGAACGTTGCGTTGCGTGTCGATGAAATACGGTCCGATGATCAACTGGTTCGATTCGCGATGGATCATGCGGTCGGCGGGCGTTCCGCCAATGCTCTCCGGGCGGATCGTCATGCGCAACGATTCGTCGATCTCGTAGAGAAAGTCCTTGCTGCCAAACGGTTGGTGTGGCGGGTAGGTAATCGCCCAAAGTCGGCCGGCCCAAGGTACCACGGCCCCAATTCCGCACTCGCCGCTGGGGTTGAACATGGCCAAATGAGGATACCGCCCACTGATACAGGGCAACGATTCGTTGCCGTTGAGTGTCGAAGACGCTACGTCGGCGGAAGAGGCGTTTTCGATGGGCAACAACGTCGCAACGAGCAGCAAAAGGAGCAAAGAGACGTGTCTCGGTACCATAGTACTTCTCCAGTGATATATTCGGAAACCGTTTCGCTAAGAACGTACGCAGTAAGCGCAGCACCACCCAGAACAACGCGTATCGCGGGGCGGCTTTCGCCGCCAACCAAACGGTGTTTCCATGTCCAAGCAGGAAGCCACCTTCGTTGGTCGCTCGAAAAGTTTGCTAAGAAGCAGTATCAAAACCAGTGACGCAACGGTTCGTTCAGCGGATGCACGAGCCGGATGCCGTGTTGAGAAACTACCTCGAAAACAGCAAACTTTTTCAGAGCCGTAATACAGCCGTGGTGCGGACAGGCGAAACGGTCGGTGGCGGCAGACATTTTTGCTGCAGGCCACGCGGTATGGAGAGTCATTGGTCCTGACGGCCGAATGCTACTAGGATGAACGACCGCGGCCCTGATGTCAAGAAACAGGCAGATTTTCCACAGGGCGGCAGGGCCGCCAACCAAACGATGCTGCCGCACCCAGCCGAGAACCCGCTCCCGTTGGTCGCTAATTTTTGGCAAAAACTTAACGATCTTTGAGGCTAGTAGTACAGGGTGGCAGGGCCGCCAACCAAACGATGCTGCCGCACCCAGTCGAGAACCCGCTCCCGTTGGTCGCTAATCTTTGGCAAAAACTTAACGATCCTTGCCAATAGTGGCACAGTGGGCTCCGTCGAAGTGTCCAGAGGAGTGCTGATGGTGCTTCTGGCTGGGAATGCGGGGAAATACGGGGTAATGGGCGTCGCTATTGCAAGTTAACTGCAATTGCATATCATCAGTACGACTGTAGGGGGAGGCTATCTTCCGGCATCCCCCCTGCCCTACTGTTTCTGGCAATTGTGGATCGATGGGTGCCCTGAGCAGCTTGCCTGCCCTTGCTGCAGCAGTGGCGGACAAGCCGCCACGGGCACCCGACTCATCAATCCACGATTCGCATGACATTGCCCTGTTGTTCCTTTTGTGCTCCGTTGTCGGAGAGTGAGTCGCCGATGGAATTCGCGTGGCGGTTGGTCGTGGTTATCGCGTTGCCCCTGGTTGTTGGGCTGGGGTGTCGCGACGGCAGCAATGCAACCTCAGGCAAGTTGGCCGTGGCCGTCAGTGTGGCGCCCCAGGCATGGCTCGTCGAGCAGATCGCCGGCGATCGGGCTGACGTGCTCACCGTGGTCGAGCCCGGGCAGAGCCCCCATACGTACTCTCCCGCCGAAGCCCAAGTCAGTCGCCTGATGCGCTCGGCCGTCTTTTTTCGCGTGGGAGTGCCGTTCGAGGATGGGCAGTGGTTCCACGCCTTGCAGGCCACGGGCAAGGTGCCGGTGGTCGACATGCGTCGCGGCATTACCCTCTGCGAGCTGCCTTTCCACGTACACCACGACGAGCACGAGCATGGCGGGCACGTGCACGACGACCATGGCCATAACAACCACGGTCACGATGACCACACCCATCATGCCAGCGAACAAGACCCTCATATCTGGCTAAGCCCCCGGTTGTTGAAAGTCCAGGCCCAGGTGGTCGCCGAGACTCTCGGTCAGATCGATCCCGAACATCAACCAGAGTACGAGGCCAACCTCAAGGCATTCCGCCGACGAGTCGACGAAGCAGACGCTGTATTGCGTGAGAAGCTGAAACCGTTTGCGGGCCGATCGTTCTTCGTGTTCCATCCGGCGTGGGGATACTTCGCCGACGAATACGGCTTGAAGCAGGTGCCCGTGGAAATTCAAGGTAAGGAGCCTAGCGACCAAGAGATGACGGCCCTTCAGCAGCAAGCCCGGGCGGCCCAGGCTACGGTCGTCTTCGTGCAGCCGCAGATTTCCAGTCGTTCGGCCGAAGCCGTCGCCCAAGCGATCGGCGGCCGGGTGGAAACGCTCGACCCTCTGGCCGGCGACGTTTTGGCCAATCTGCAAAAGGTGGCCGATGCGCTGTGCAAAGCAATGCAGCCCAACGGTTCGCCGCAGGCCACGCAACCGGCGAGGGCTGGCCAATGACCGATGCACCGCCTGTGATTGAACTGCATGGCGTGACCTTCGCCTATCCGCCGCTGCGAAGCTCCGACGTCGTGCTGGAAGACGTGTCGTTGGCCGCCGAACCGCTCGACTTTCTTGGCATCATCGGCCCCAACGGAGGCGGCAAGACCACACTGCTGAAGCTCATGCTGGGCCTGTTGCGGCCACAGCAGGGAAGCGTTACCGTGTTGGGCCGTCGTCCCAGCGAGATGCGCCGTTTCGTGGGCTATGTACCACAGCACGCCCGGGTCGACCCGACTGTGGCCGCCGATGTGCTCGACGTCGTGCTTACCGGCCGGCTAGCGCATTCATCGTGGGGGTTCCGCTATCGTAAGAACGACATCGACAAGGCCATGCAAGCCCTCGAAGCGACGGCAACGGCCGACTTGGCCAAACGACCGATCGGTGCGATTTCCGGTGGGCAACGGCAACGGGTGTTGATCGCCCGGGCGTTGGCCGCCGAGCCGCGATTGCTCTTGCTCGACGAACCCACCGCCGGCGTCGATCCCCATTCGGAACAAGGGCTGACCGACCTGCTGCATCGGCTTAACCAGCGACTACCGATTGTGCTGGTGAGTCACGACGTCTCGTTCGTCTCGGTTCACCTAAAACGGGTGGCCTGTCTGAACCGTCGACTGACTTGCCATCGGGCCGACCAGATTTCGGCCGAGACCATCGCACACCTCTATCACGACGACGTTCGGGCGTTGCACCACGAAGCTACGTGCCCGTTGTCCGACCCCGGTTGTAGCGAGGGTTGCAGCCGAACACCGCAGTGCCATGGCATGGCACCAGATAGCCCGTCAAACCACCACCACCACGACGCCGACAACACGACCCACGACGGAAACGCAGGCGGATGATCCAGTTCTTCCTCGACATGGGCGATAACCCGTTCTTAGTTACCGGGCTACTGGCAGGTCTACTGGCCAGCGTCGCCTGCGGGGTAATCGGCCCTTATGTCATCACACGGCGAATCGTGTTTCTCACCGGTGCCATCGCGCATATCGCGATCGGAGGTATCGGAACGGCCGTCTGGATGCGGGCCGTTTACCCGCAGTGGTTCGACTGGCTCCAGCCGATCCACGGCGCCACGGTGGCTGCGTTGGCTGCGGCCGTATTGATCGGAGTGATCCACGATCGGGCACGCGAACGCATCGACACGCTCATCGGCGCCCTTTGGGCAATCGGCATGGCAGTAGGAATCTTGCTGATCAAGTACACCCCAGGCTACCAGACCGAACTGATGAGCTACTTGTTCGGCAGCATCAAGTACGTGGCCTGGGATCAAATCTGGCTGATGCTGGTCATCGACGCGGTCATCCTGGCCACGGTGCTCGTGTTCCATAAGCGGTTGCTGGCCGTTTGCCTCGACCAGCAACAGGCCGAGTTGCAAGGGATCAACGTGTTGGCGGTCAACATTCTGCTGCTGTGTCTGGTGGCGTTGGCCGTAGTCTGCCTGACTCGGGTCGTTGGCCTCATCCTAGTCATCGCCCTGTTGACACTCCCCGCGGCTACGGCCTCGCATCACGCCGCCCGGGTGGCGTCGATCATCTGGGGCTCCACGCTACTTTGCGCGCTATTAACCACCATTCCCCGGGTGGCGGTTTACACCACGCGCATCAGTCCCGAATCGGCCATCGTGCTGGCTGCTGGCGCGGTCTACCTGTTCAGCGTATTGTTCCGACGCCTCCGGGCAAGCACAAGAGCTACGGCTTGACCGTGTGGGTTGGGTTAGAATCGGCAAAACACGCCCAGACTGTCGGCACAGCCAAGAAAGCAACAAGCGGCCCAGCCGATGAATCGACTAAGCCGCTTGCCTGGTAACGCCTTACAAGCGGAGGGCACGAGATTCGAACTCGCAACCCCGGAACGGGGCACCTCATTTCCAGTGCTTAAGGAGGGGGGAATACCTGTTCAAAGACTGTTCAGAAATTGTAGGGCGTGGGCCATCGCAAAGGTGGCCTGCGCCCTTGTTTTTACGGGGTAGTCGTCGATTGGGTACCGCTTCGGGTACCGTCGACGTTGTGGAGGGTCGATTACAGCTTCGCGCTTCGGTTGGGTACCGTTTTGGGTACGATTCGAGCCGTCGTTTGTCGTGTTGCCCGCCGAATCGAAAACCGGCCATGTCCCGTTTTCTTGCGTGTCCAGTCAAGCCGCTGCAGCGGGGCACGACAACTGAAAAGAAATCGTCGGCGTCACCGACCAGCCCCGGGTACCCGGGGTGGGTGGACCCAATGGCGGCACGGTTACTGTTACCTTCGTCCCTCCGGATTTTTAACCGAAAAAGTCCCCGACCCCACCAACGGCGGACGCATGCTCAGGTGGAAGAAATTCCACCTGACGCTACGACTTGAAACCATTTCAAGTGAGCCACCTGCTGAGACGTGGGGAATTCCCCACCTCCTCGGCTTGGCGTGCGACGTGGAAGAGTCTTCCCCGTCTCGGCCCGCATCTGGGGAAAATCCCCGGATAGCCCTCCACTACCTGGGCAACTTTGCCAGATACTTCTCGGGGTTCTTCTTGATCGCATCCTCGCAGCCTTGGCAGCAGAGCAGTACCTTGCGGCCCTGTACGGTGACCTTGTACGGCACGCCCATCGAACCCAGGGGGTCGCCGCTCACAGGGCAAACCTTCTGCCGTTCGGCCAAGACGTGATCCTCGGGCGGCAGCTTGGACAACTCCCCCTCGTACTCGCTATGCATGGCATGGCCGTTGTGAGAGTGGCCGGCGTGGCTGTCGTGATCGTGGCCATCGTGGCCATCGTGGTCGCCATGATCGTGGTCATGTTGGGGCTCTTCGGCGGCGGGTTGGCTCGGCTCGGACGTCGGGCCTTGTTCGGCAGACTGCCCACAACCGGCTAACACGACGGCAACGGGAATCAACAAAGCACCAAACAAGTAGCTAAGCAACTTCGACATCACAATTCCTCCTTAAGGAAACGAGAAACATAACACTTCGCTTACGATGCGGCGGGCGTGTCTGTTTCCAGACCGACCGTTCGCTTCAATTCCTGAATCAGGCAAAAGGTTACCGGCACGACGAACAACGTCATCAGTTCGATCAGCATTCCACCGAAACTGGGAATGGCCATTGGCACCATGACGTCGGCTCCGCGGCCAGTGCTCGTGAGCACCGGCAGAAGGGCGAGGATCGTCGTGGCTGTGGTCATCAAACAGGGGCGAATCCGTCGCAGCCCGGCCTGTACGGTGGCCTCGCGAATCTGTTGCTTAGTGCGGGTGCGGCGGTCGGCAAACGACTGGTCGAGATACGATGCCACGATTACGCCGTCGTCGGTGGCGATTCCCAGCAGGGCGATGAATCCTACCCATACTGCCACGCTCAGGTTGACCGTGCCCATCTGGAATAGGTCGCGCATGTTGCGGCCGAAAACCTCGAAGTCGGCAAACCATGGTTCGCCGTAGAGCCAAATGAGGATGAACCCGCCCGAGCAGGCAACAAACACCCCGGCAAAAATCAACAGCGTCGTCGACACGCTACGGAACTGGAGATAGAGAATCAGGAAGATCAAGAACAGGGCCAACGGCACGACCACGGCCAGTGTTTTTGCCGAACGGACTTGGTTCTGATAACTGCCGATGAAGCTGGGTTTCTCCGTGCCCGACGGCAACTGAAGCTCACCGCTTTGGATCTTCTGGTCGAGGTAGTCGCGACACGCTTCGACCACGTCCACTTCGGCGTAACCGTCGCGTTTGTCGAAGATCACATAGCCGACGAGCTTCGTGTCTTCCGACTTGACGACCATCGGCCCGCGGGTGTAGTGAATGTCGGCCAATTGCCTCAGCGGCACCTGTGCGCCGCGCGAACTGGCCACGAGGATGTTGCCGAGTTGCTCGATTGAGTCTCGCAATTCCCGCTGATAGCGAACACGAATCGGATACCGCTCGCGTCCTTCCACCGCGGTGGTGATTCGCTGGCCGCCGATGGCCGTTTCGATGACGTGTTGGACCTGGGCGACGCTCATGCCGTAACGGGCGATGGCTTCGCGGTTGACGTCGATCTCCAGATAAGGTTTGCCGACGATACGGTCGGCCACTACCGTGTCAGGGCTGACGCTTGGCACCTCCTTAAGCAGCGATTCGACGGCGAAGCCCACCTTTTCTATCTCTTCAAGACTCTTGCCACGAATGCGTACGGCCATCGGCGCACGGACGCCACTTTGAAGCATCACGATCCGCGCGGCGATGGGTTGGAGCTTTGGTGCACTCGTGGTGCCCGGCACGCGAGCGGCCTTTTCGATGGCCTTCCAGATGTCGTCCGGCGTGCGAATCTCGGGGCGCCATTGTCGAAACGGGCGTCCGACTGGGTCCGAAATCAGTTCTCCCTGGTCATCACGAAGGAACACGACTTCGCCGTCTCGCTGTTCGTACGCAAATGTCAGCCGGTTGCCGTGTTCGTCGATTTTGTACTCCGGCTTGTAGTTGATAATCGTTTCGATCATGGAGATCGGAGCGGGATCCAAGGGGCTGTCCGCCCGACCTATCTTGCCGACGGCCGACTCGACCTCAGGAATCGCATTGATGGCCATGTCCTGCTTGTGCAATACGTCGAGGGCCTCGCCGATCGAGGCGTGTGGCATCGTGGTGGGCATCAACAGGAACGATCCTTCGTCCAACGACGGCATGAACTCCTTACCCAAGCCGGGGAACTCGTGCGATGCCCACACCCAGACGCCAGTTGCACGAATGTGCCGGGCGTCGAGCCTCAAGCTGGCCGCCGCGCGGGGAATGAAACCAAACACCGTGTCGAAACCAAGCCAGATGACCAGTCCCAGCAGCACGCTGATGGTGGGTAGTAGATAGAAAACCGCTTTGAACCGCAGGAAAAACCGCAGTAGCGGCTCGTAGAACCACATGAAAAGGAGAAACACGGCGAGCAACGAAGCGATTAGCGTGAAGATGAAAACGAAGTTGCGAACCTGGCCAAGTTCGATTCCCAGCGGCATCCAATCGCGAGAGAGGATTACCAGCACGACGAGAACGATAATGCCGTTGAACGCATAGGGCCCCCACTTCGTCACACGAAGAGGCAACCACCTTTGAGCCAGCAAATAAACGGCCAGAACCGTCACGGTCAACGCAATCCACCACGAAAAGTACGTCCCGCCCACGATGCCGGCGCAGAACAGCAACGGTGCAGCCACGTAGCGAACCAGTCGTTTGTTTTTCGGTTCACGAAATAGAATGTGGGCGATGGCAGGAAGCAACGTCAGCGCCACGATCACCGAAGCCAGCAAGGCGAACGTTTTGGTGAACGCCAGCGGACGAAAGAGTTTACCCTCCGGCCCGACCATAGCGAACACGGGCAAGAAGCTGATGACCGTGGTCAGGATGGCCGTCAACACGGGTCGCCCTACTTCGCTGGCCGCGCGGAAAATCACCTCCAGGCGGCTTTCCTTCGGATCGGCTTCGTCCAGGTGTTTTAGCATGTTCTCGCAAAGGATTACGCCCATGTCGACCATCGTGCCGATGGCGATCGCGATGCCCGAGAGCGACATGATGTTGGAATCGACGCCAAACTGTTTCATGGCGATGAACGCCATCATCACGGCTAACGGCAACAGGCTGGAAATCAACAGGCTGCTGCGCAGGTGCATCACCATCACCAGGACGACGATAATGGTCACGAGGATTTGCTGCGAAATGGCCGTTTGCAGCGTGCCGAGTGTTTCCTGGATGAGTTGCGTGCGATCGTAGAACGGCACGATCGTTACTTGCGAAACGCGGCCGTCGTCGAGCGTTTTCTTGGGTAAGCCGGGGGCCACCTCGGCAATCTTCTGCTGAACGTTCTTGATCGACGACAAAGGGTTTTCGCCATAGCGAACGACGATCACGCCGCCGACCACCTCAGTGCCGCCCTTGTCGAGCGCCCCGCGCCGCAAGGCCGGACCGGTGGTCACGTGAGCGACGTTCTTAACGTAAATGGGCACGTTGTTGTTCGACTTGATGACCGTATTCTCAAGGTCCGAAACTTTTTTGACGAACCCGACACCACGGATCACGTATTCCACGCGGTTGACTTCGATTGTCCGCGCGCCTACGTCGATGTTCGAGTTGCGCACGGCGTTGAACACCTCCGGCAAGGTCACGCCGGCGGCTCGCATGGCGTCGGGGTCGACGTCGACCTGGTACTCCCTCACGAAGCTGCCCACGGAGGCCACTTCGCTGACACCTTCGGCCGACTGCAATGCGTAGCGAACGTACCAGTCCTGGATGCTCCGCAGTTCGTCTAGATCCCAGCCGCCGGTCGGCTCGCCGGTCTTCACATCGCGGCCTTCTAGAGTGTACCAAAAAACCTGCCCCAGTGCCGTTGCGTCGGGGCCAAGCTGCGGCGTCACTCCCTCGGGCAAATCCTGTTGGGCCACACTGAGCCGCTCCAGAATGCGAGAACGCGACCAATAGAAGTCGACGTCTTCCTTGAAGACGACATAAACCGACGAAAACCCGAAGTAGGAGTAGCTGCGGATCGTTTTTACGCCCGGCACGCCCAACAGCGAGACGGTCAACGGGTAGGTGATCTGGTCCTCCACGTCCTGTGGCGAGCGGCCCATCCACTCGGTGAAGACAATCTGTTGGTTCTCGCCGATGTCGGGTATCGCGTCGACGGGCACTGGATCGCGGGGAATAATGCCCGGGTCGTAGTCGAACGGCATCACCATGATCCCCCAACCCACCACGGCCGTAAGAATCAAGATGACCACCAGCTTATTCTCCAGGCAGAAGCGGATAATGGCGTCGATGGTATTGCCAATCAGATCGCGCCGATTCTGCCTCTCTTCGGTGGGCCGATCAGTGCTCATGATGGGCCTCCTTGGTGGGCTCGTTCGCCGTGGCCATGTCGACCGGCGGGAAGTCGCGTTGAATCTCCCCACAGCGGAGCATCTTGTGGCCGAAGTAGGGATTGGCGATCTTCTCGCCCGCCTGCAACCACACGGCGCCCTTGTTTCCAAACGCCATGGGACAAAAGGCCCGATGAAGCGTCGCGTCGCCAGCGTGGCCAAATGCGTCGATCGTCGCGAGCATCGCGTCGGAGATGAGTTCGAACCGTTTGCGGAGATCCTTGATGTCGGCTTTCTGCCAATCGCCGGCAAAGGCCGAGTTAACCTGATCGACGGCCGACTGCCATGCCTTGCGTGCCGAGCCTTGCAGGACAGAGGCATCAACTCGGTCGACCGCTTGTCGCAATGCACCGAACGACCGCCGAGTGTCGGTCAACTGGTCGTCGGCCAGGGCGGCAGCCGCGCTGAGGTAGCTCTCGTAGACGGGCTTCAGCTTAGCTTGAAAACCGGGCGGGATGGCAAGGTCTTTAGCGCCGTGCGCCGCGTGGCGATCATCCATCGGGGCCATTGATATGCCGCCATGCTGGTGCTCCGCAGCGGCAACACCGCCCGTTGGATTCATCATACTCGGTTTGGCCAGGATTTGCAGGGCGCTGTCGATCTTGAAGTTGCCGTTGGTTACCACGCGGTCGCCTTGTTCGAGACCCTGACGGACGAGGTAGAAGTCACCGGCGCGTGGGCCGAGCAGAACCTCGCGCCCTTCGAACGTCGGCTGTTTGCGGTCGGGGAGTTGTACGTAGACCACCGCTCGTTTGCCCGTGATCAATGGGGCAGTGGCCGGAATAACCAGCGGCATCTCGGGTGCTTTTTCTGAAATCACGTAACCCAACTGTTCGGCGGGCACGAGGTCCATGCCGCAGATGTCGCACTTGCCGGGGCCGTTTTTTATGATCTCCGGGTGCATGGGAGAAATCCACTTGCCGGCAAGCGACGAATCGAAGACCTTACCTCCAGCGGCGATGTGGCTCCGTACGATCGCGCGAACGAACATTCCCGGCTTGAGTCGTCCATCGGCGTTGGGTACGTTCACGCGGACCTGCACCGTCCGAGTGGCGTCGTCCAGCAGTGGATCGATAAACGCTATCCGCCCGTGGAAGGTTTCGCCCGGGTAGGCTTCCGTGGTGAACTCCACCTGTTGCCCGTAGCGAAGCCAAGGCAAATCGGACTCGTAGGCTTCAAGGAATACCCAAACGGTCGAGAGGTCGGCGATTCGGTAGATCGTCGTACCCGTCTTCACATACATGCCCTCGTTGGCCAGCTTTTCGATCACGACACCGCCAATTGGCGAGTAAATCGTAAGCTGATCGGTCGGCTGGCCACGGTGTTTGATTTCGGCAATTTGCTTCGGAAGAAGGCCCAATAGCCGCAGTTTCTCGGCCGCGCTCTCGCGTGTCGACATGGCCAACTCGCGGTCGAAGCTGCCGAGTCGATCGGCCGACTTCATCGCTTCGATCAATTCCCTTTGGGCAACGATCAACTCCGGGCTATACATCTCGACCAAATGGTCACCCTTGCGGACCGTCACGCCCGTGTAATCGACAAAGAGTCGGTCGAGGCGCCCGGGGGCCCATGCCGTGATGTCGGCCACCCGGGTTTCATCGAATTCGACCTTGCCGACCATGCGCACCGGGTTGTCGACGTACTGCCGCTTGACCAGCGAGGTCTCGATTTCGGCCAACCGTGCGGCTGTTTCCGACATTCTAAGTTGCCGCGGCCCAAGTTCATCGCTGCTTTCATGCTCCAAGGGAATCAGGTCCATGAAGCAGATTGGACACTTGCCAGGCTTGGGCAGCTTGATCTGTGGGTGCATCGAGCAGGTCCAGATGGTGGGCCCCGAGTCGCTACTGGCGGCTGGTCCAGATGACACGCGACCGCCACCCGCACCACCGCCATGCGGAGCGACGAAGTAGCCGACCCCGAAACCAACGCCAAGTATTACGAGGCCCGAAACGCCTGCGATCAAAATCGCCAACAGCTTGGTATTCAACCTTCTACGGTATGGTCGCCTAGATGCCGTCTCGACGGGACTATCGGGTTGTTCGGCGTTGTCTTGGTTTTGCGAACGAGATGATGTGTCTTCTTTGCTCATCGTTTCACCTCAGGAAATGGGAAAACGCCGGGATAGACGTTCCCTGTTTGAGTCGCCCGTGCGAACCGGCAACAACGGCGCGGGCGCAGCATCAAACACCAAGGAATAACCGCCAAAAAAGTGTGAAACGGTTTAGAACAAAAGATGGCCGAGCAACAATGTCAGCGCGCGGCCCGAGCGCAGCGGAAGCGCAGAAAGATTGACCGACCCTGAAAGATCACCGCACGGATCGATAATCGCGGCCACTGAGGACACTGTGCCGGCGTCGACGACGCTGCCAATCAAGGGTAGCGACGTGTCCACCGTTGGGGAATCGACGAGCACGGCGTCGACACCCTCGCAACACGGTGACCGCTCGTCTGACGGCGTGCAGGGTCCGGGGGTGGGAACAGTTCGCTGGGTCTTCTGGCAGTGTGGACACTTGGGCAACTCGCCTACCTTGGCACTGAACGTACTTCGGGCCACGCACAGCACGTGCGGCGTGCTGCCAAAGAGAAACCCGACGATCAGCGTGACCATTGCGAACTGCTTCATAACTCACCGTTTCGTCAAAGACGAAGGCGTCTACTGAAGTATACGCCGCAAGAGCGAGAGGCCAATGGTGGGGACTTTTGCAGAGCGGCTCCGATTGCGCCTTAGCAACCATCTTCTGGCTCCCAAACCGGAGCTTGGGAACAAGGGAGAGCCCGCGAATCATCGTTTGCCAAAACATCAGCGAGGCGGAAGCCGGGTGGGGAGAGAGTTTTGCGGTTGTTCTGCCGCTTTGTCATCGGGTGACGTGACCACGCATCCGACAGCACGTTCCAGCGAGGCCAATACCTGTTCGCTCAGGGCCACGCGGCGATGCAGGTCGATACGGTAACGAAGCAATGTGCGATAGACGTCGATGAGTTGCTCGAAATCTGCCCGACCTACTCGGTACGACTGCAGCGTTAGCTTCAGGGTCTCTTCGGCGCGAGGCACAATCTCGGTTTCCAAAACTCCGCGAATTCGATGGTGTTCGTTGAACTGCGAATAGAGCGATTGCACTTCGGCTCGGAATCGGTCTTTTGCGGCGGCGTAGCGTCGGGCGGTCGCACAAACCTTGTTTTCCGCCTCGCGAACCGCGGCATCCAGCCGGTCTCGGTGGATTGGCAGATTCACGCCAACGCCCATCGAATAGGCATCTTGCCCATTGGCTACCGGACTGATCCCGTGATTGCCCATCTCGTACCAATTGAAGCTCAACGTTACGTCGGGCCAATAGTCACGGTCGGCCAGATCGACGGCCGATCGGTCGCGTGCCATCTCGCGGCGGTACGCCTGCAACTCGGGCTGGCATCTTTCCGCCAAGCCCACGAGATTGTTCACCGTGTCTTCCACACGACGCCGGTGAATCGATCCGACGGCTTCGATAGTCGTCTGCGGCGACAGATGAAGCACGCCTGCGAGTCTTGCTTGGGCTTGACGCTGGGTCTCCTCCAGCCGGATCAGATCGATCTTCAACTGGGACAACTCGACCTGAGCTTGCAGAACGTTTTCCAGACCTACTTTGCCGGCACTGGTTTCGTATTTCGTTCGGGCAACCGCGATTACATCTTCCAAGGGTTTCTGCAATCGGCGGTTCTCGTCGGTTGCTGCCTGGACGAAGTACAGATCGAAGTACGCCCGCTTGACTTCTTCAACAATCTTCAGTTCCATCACGGCAACGCGAGAGTAGGCCGCCATTGCATCGTAGTAGGCCACCTGACTCCGAATCGCTCGTTTTCCCAGCCAAGGAAACTGCTGTGAAAGGCTCATCGCCAGTTGTTGCGGCCCGGCGGCCGTTTGAATCTCTTGGAGAAACGCCGTGGTAACAAGCATCGGGTCGGGCAAGGACCTTGCCTGCGGTACTCGCGCCCCCATCGCCCGGGCTTGGAACCGCGCGGCTTGGATCTCGGGATTGTTGGCCAGCGCGTAGTCGACCAAACGCTCGACGGCCGTAGGACCGGCGAAACGATCCTCCGGTTGCCGGGCAAGCACGAGCGGCAGTGTGTTCAGTGGAAACGCCGTATCACGTCGGGCGACCGGCGGAATCGATGCTTCAGCAGTGCCAAACAAACGATGAGCCTGCTGCCCGTTGGGGGGGAGCTGTTGGGCCGAAGCGAGATGGTCACGCACTGGCACGAAAACCAGTCCGGCAACAATGAATAATAGTGCCAAACCACATCGAATAATGGCCATACTTCGACCCACGAAATAAAACGGCAGGCCCCACACCTCCCCTTTTTGCTATCTTCGGCATACCAGCAAAAGGGACTTTCCTCGGATTTATCGCAAAAACCGATGCAAACCGGATCGTCCGCATGCCTTTGGTGGAGCGCAAGGAGGACTCCCGAGCCTGCCGAAAGAGTGGGTGATGAACGCGGTGGCACCACTGGACGGCACACAAGAAGGCCAACGTCGAAGAGATCGAAGCCACGGTCACCGAGACGACCAGCGACACTCACCTACTGGAATTGGCTATCGAGCGGAATGCCACGCACGGGTTGCAGTTGAGCCAAGCGAACAAGCGGGACATGGCGAGGAAAATCTACCAAGGGACGCCGCTTGCCGAGCAGGGGGAGAAGAAAGCACGGCTGGCGGAGATTCTTTCCGTTACACCAAGAACCGTTCAAGACTGGCTGTCGCGGATCGACAAGGACAACAAGGAAAAGCGGGAGTCGGAAATCGTCAAACTGTACTTCGCGTGCTATACGCAAGAGGAGACCGCACAGGCAGTTGGCATGTCCCACCAAGGAGTATCGAAAGTTCTGCAACAGATTCCAAGTTTTGAATTTGTTGCAGAACTTGGCGACCACGCCGAGATCGACGACGAAAAGGAGCGGATGGCGGTCATTGCCGAAGAGAACCGCGACAACGCCACCCATGCGACTGACTTCGTCGCACCAATCTATAACGTCTGGAAGCAGCAAGAGAAGACCGCCGGCTCCAGCCACTTCGGCAACTCAGAAGTCCGCTGGCTAGGCAACCTCTTGTACCTCTACATCGAACCATTCGGCGTGGTGGTGGACCCGTTCGCCGGCGGTGGGTCGACCATTGATATCTGCAAGAAGCGGAAATTCCTCCACCCGGGACCACTGAACGGGCGTGGTGGGGAATTTCTCCACATAAGTGTCGACCACTTGCATCTGTTACAGGTGGAATGCATGGCGCGGCGTTTCCACCACCAGTCAATTCGCGAGGCAGAGTTTTCGGTGCAAAACTCTTGACACCGATGTAGTAGCCATGGATAATGCGACCTTAAGATGTAGGGCGAATACACTTACTCATGATGATATGAAAATTGCGCCACGAAACAATGACAATTAAATGATTTGAAAATGATCGTACAATAGCGAAAACACTTTGGGGAAATTCTGGGAAGATCATGGGAAAACATTGGGGAAGATTTGGGGATTCCATGGTACCGCAGGTCGACGGACATTTCACGATCAAGGAGGCTTGTAAGCTTTTCCCGCCGATTAACGGCCGCCATCCGTGCGCGCACACTGTTAGCCGCTGGATCCGGGTTGGGATCTTGGTGCACGGGCAGCGGGTGAAGCTGGGGGCCAGCAAGATTGGTTGCCGCACCGCAGTCAGCAGGCAAGATGTTATCGAGTTCATCCGACGAACCAATGCCACGCCATCCACAGAACCCACCTCTGCGGAGATGGAGGCCAGGGCGGCAGCGGCAAAAGAGCACCTACGGAAACTTGGAATGTACGTGAGGTAGCAGCAATCGCACGCTAAGGACCCAAGATCGTACCCCAGGAGTGACGCCGATCAATCGGCGTCGGTTTCGCCGGGTGAGTCCCTTACCTCACCCGGCACTTCTTTTTCGGACTGTGGAAATCGCCGTCAACTGGGGAAACCCCCAGTCGGTTTGCTGGGTGGTGATTAACTGGGAAGATTCCTGGTTGGACAATCAACTCTGGCGTCAATGCAGCGTCGGGATTTCTTCATGCGTCGTCGACCAAGAGTATGGCGGATGTGCTGGGTGACTACTGCAGCAAGGTGGGATCCGAAGCGACGGCGCCCATGGACGAAGCACCCGAAAAGCCGCGGTTGCTTCCCTGAAGATTCGTCACAGGTCATCTGGCTTCGGAATGGCCAAAGAAAACTCACCGGGCAGCTACTATGTGTGCTTTTTCGTGCTGGGACATACTTCGTGCTTTGGGTCCCACCAAAGCAGACGAAGAATGCGTTGGTGCCGGATTCCCCAAACACGTTTTGTTCCACTTAGAACTCGTAAGAGTTTTATTTCCTGAAATCCGGTTTTGCGGTATAAGGGATCCTTCGTTTTTCAATGGATTGAGGTGGAGGACAAGTTATGCAGGATGTGGATCGTTGGGAAGAGCAGGCGCGTTTGGTGTTTACGCGGTTGAACGAGCAGCAGCGACGATGGGTCGCTGGGCTATTGTCCAAGGCGGCGGGATGGGGTGGCGATACCGAGATCGCGCAGGTCACCGGCTTGGATCCCAAGACGATCAAGCGAGGTCGTGACGAACTGGATGATGGTTTGGAGGATTGTCCGAGGGACCGCATCCGTCGCGAAGGCGCGGGGCGGCCTCCTGTCGAAAAAAAGTTCCTGGCATCGAAGACCGCCTGAAAGCATTGGTCCGCGAGCATGTCGGTGGCGACCCAACGGGAAGACGGAAATACGTGCGTTGTAGTTTGCGCTCGCTGGCAACCCGGGTGAAAACCCTCTCGCATACGACGATCGGCCGGTTGTTGCGAAAACTCGGCTATTCGCTTCGTGCCAACGTGAAACGACTGTCGGGGCCTCCGCACCCCGATCGTGACAAGCAGTTTCGATATATCCAACGGCAGAAGCGGCGCTTCTCGAGAGAAGGCTTGGCAGCAATCAGTGTCGACACCAAAAACACCGAATTGATCGGCAATTTCAAGAACGAAGGAAGACTGTGGCGGCGGCTGCCGGACGAAGTCTCCATGTACGACTTTCCGGGCGATGCCGAATGCCGAGCAATTCCGTACGGCATTTACGACCTGACTCGCAAGCAAGGACACGTCTGCGTTGGGACGTCGGCCGACACGTCGCAATTCGCCGTGCGTTCCATTCGAAGCTGGTGGAAGCGATCGGGACGAAAACAGTACCCCGACGCAACCGAACTGTTGATCACGGCCGACAGTGGAGGAAGCAACGGGCATCGTCCGCGACTCTGGAAACGGGAACTGCAACGATGGGCCGACGAAGAGGGCCTCACGATAACGGTTTGTCATTACCCTCGCGGAGCTTCCAAATGGAACGATATTGAACATCGGCTCTTCGGCCCCATTTCCAACAACTGGGCAGGGCAACCGCTCAGAAGCCTTAACCTGATGCTCGGCGCGATCCGCGGGACAACGAACGACGGTGGCCTCCGTGTTACCGCAGAATTCGATCATCGTCAGTATCCGAAGAAACTCAAAGTAAAGGACCGAGAGATGAAAGCGCTAAGCCTACACCGACATACAACTTGCCCCGATTGGAACTACTCGATCAAGCCACGCCCAGATTTCCGGAAGTAATTTCGTTACGAGTTCTTAGCCGAAGGAAAACGAGTTGTTCGATATCCTCAAGCTTTTGCTGTTGCAGGCGTTTCTGCACACTTCTGCAGAGATCTCTCTTTGATACCTGATGAGGGCCTGTAAGAAATATTGTGTCAGCTAGCAGAAACGGGTAGTTTTTGACAACCTTTTTTTGGATAGGAGACACACGCATGGACGCTTCTTTGCAGGCACGGGCGGAACAGCTAGCAAGCGAGATGGCGGGCGAGGCCCGGACGATCGAGGACCTCAACGGCCTGATGCGGCTGATGATGAAGTCGGCGATCGAGCGGATGCTCAATACCGAGATGGACGTCCACCTGGGGCGCCGGCCGGCAGCAGGTCCGACCGAGGAATCGGCTGCGGAAACGACGCTCCCGAACGATCCGTCGCCAGCCGAGAACGCTCCGGCCACGAGGCCGAAGAAGGCTCCCAATCGCCGCAACGGCCGATCGAAAAAGACGGTCCGCAGCGAAACGGGCGAGCTGACGATCGCCACGCCTCGCGACCGCGACGGCACGTTCGAGCCGCAACTGATCGGCAAGCACCAGCTCTTGCCGATGACGCCGGATTTCGCCGAGTGGCTTCTACGGACCCCAGAGAGCGAACGAGAGGGGCCAGTCTTCCGACTCATCGGGTTGCAGACCGGCCAGCCGATCACGCCGAAGCGGGTTTCGCGGATTGTCACCAAGATCGGGAGAAAGGCCGGCGTCGTGGTCAACCGCGAAATGAAGAAGGTCAAAGAGGACGTTCTCGACAAGTACGGCCATCCCACCGGGCGGACCAAGCTGGTTGAGCGGGAGGTTGCCAAACCGGCATCCGCGCATGATCTGAGACGGAGCTTCGGAAGCAGGTGGGCGAAGCGGGTGATGCCGGCCACGTTGAAACTGCTGATGCGGCACTCGTCGGTCGACACAACGATGCGGTACTACGTGGAAATGGATGCCGACGAGGTAGCGGCTGACCTTTGGGCTCAGCACCAGAGTGAATCGACCCCGGAAAATCAAGGTTTGGGTACCATTGACCAACCTGAGGCCCAGGGCCACAAAAAAGACTTCGAGAGGAGTTGCTCGAAGCCCTTGTATGGCAACGAGTTATGAGCGGAGGGCACGAGATTCGAACTCGCAACCCCGGAACGGGGCACCTCATTTCCAGTGAGGCCGCTAGCCATTCGCTTACCCTCCGGTTGGTACAAGGACCAACGGTGTCTTCGGCTTTTCTTGTCGCTACCTTTTCTCCTGTCGTCGGATTTCGGTGCGAACAGGGCGTTTTGTGTTCGGCGGTTGTAGCCGCCGAGGCTTGGCAGGGAGTTTTGGGCCGGGAAGCCCGGTCGGGAAACTCAGCTAGGGAAGCTCGGTCGGGAGACGCCTAAGTTTACCATCCAACGCTGGAAGTTCAATCCAAGGGAAGTCATTAGAATCGACCGAAAAATCACTTGCCGATTTGCCGGGCCCTGCTTTGCAGCGTCCCTCGGTTTCCGCCTTGTTAAAGCGTCGGTTATTTTTCAGGGCGTCCTTAGTCCAGGACCTTGGCGCCGCTGATCAGATCGATGAACTTCTGGTTCGAGTCGAACTTACCGAGCTTCGAGGTCAACTGTTCCATGGCGTCGACGTGATGCATGGTCGACAGCGTTCGCCGCAGCATGGTCACCGCGTGGAGAGTTTCCGGCGGCAGCAGCTTTTCCTCGCGACGGGTGCCCGACTGGCTGATGTCGATCGCCGGCCAGATGCGCCGGTCGGCCAACTTGCGGTCGAGGACCAACTCCATATTACCCGTGCCTTTGAACTCCTGGAAGATCAGTTCGTCCATGCGGCTGCCGGTGTCGATCAGCGCGGTGCCGACGATGGTGAGCGAACCGCCTTCTTCGAACAGCCGGGCCGTGGCGAAGAGCTTTTTGGGGATGTCCATGGCCTTGATGTCGACGCCGCCTGACATCGTACGGCCCGTGTTGCCCACCCATTTATTGAACGCTCGGGCGAGCCGGGTGATGGAGTCGAGCAGCAGGACGACATCTTTGCCCATCTCGGCCAGTCGCTTGCAGCGTTCGATTACGAGCTGGGAGAGTCGCACGTGGCTTTCGATGTCGCGGTCGAGGCTACTGGCGACGACCTCGCCGTCGACGGCACGCGACATGTCGGTCACTTCCTCGGGGCGTTCGTCGATCAGCAGGACGATCAGCTTCACGCCGGGGAAGTTCGTCGAGATGCCTTTGCTGATATGCTGTAGCAGCACGGTTTTTCCAGTGCGTGGCGGGGCGACGATCAGGGCTCGCTGGCCCTTGCCCAGGGGCGTGAGCAAGTCCATCACCCGCGTGCTGATCGGTTCGGGCCCGGTTTCGAGCTTCAGCCAGTATTCGGGATTGATGGGAGTGAGGGAGTCGAAGGTTTTGACGTCCTTGTACTCCTCGGGTGGGAGGCCATCGACGTCGGTGATTTCCTTCAGTCGCGGTCCCTGTTGTTTTCGGCCCGGCTGGACCATGCCGTTGATGAAGACGCCCTCGCGGAGACCGAACTTATCGATCATGCTGCCGGGGACGAACGGGTCGGTCATTTCCCGGGAGTAGTTGTTACTCGTATTCCGGAGGAAGCCGTATCCATTGGGGTGCATTTCGAGCACTCCACCGCCGGGTTCGACGGGGCCGGGTTCGCCGTTGTCCGAGGTGTCTGGGACGCGATTGTTTTGGGGTCGGTTAGAGCGGGTGTTGCTCTGGGGGCGGGTTCTGCCTCGTGCATTTTGGTTCTGCCCCTGGGAACCACCTCGCCCTTGGTTCTGCCCCTGGGAACCACCTCGACCGCGGGAACGGCTTTTCTTCCTTTTCGCCATAATCCACCTATCGGGGTTTCTTGTCGGTTTCGGTTGTGTTAAGGCGCAACCTGATTTACCGGAACCCCGGGCTAAAGATCGGATGTTCGCCGGATGAGCAAAGCATCCTCAACTAAGAAGTCAATTCCCATCCCCCGATGGGAATCGCTATGTCACAACGCAGACCATGTACGTACAGCGTACTGAGCGCCGTCGCTGGTGACCGCACAGGAGTCTGCTTACTTACGACCGGGTTGTTTGCCACCGTTGGCTAACCCGGCGTTTTGAACTCCCACTGGAGTTCTAGCAGGAAACTCAGGTTGAGAAGCGTCTCATCCCCGGCTGCGATTGGTCTTCACCTGCGGGGTGGCCCTGCGAACAAAAGCCGCGGGCCAAGAGCGCCTGCCTGCCACGCAGAACTTAAGCTAACGCCATCTTAACCATGAGTTGGTGTATGTCAACCTGCCACCTGGTATTCTTCTTGCGAAACGATGTCTCGGGCAAATGATCGTGGCAAGGTATAACAACTGCAACGATCATTATCGCACGCTAGGGTGACACTTAACGGCACGTGAAACATGTCGGGAAGCGTCGATAGGGTCCAGCTTGCCTCCTGCAGGGTGTGTTTTCCTGGAGGTCGGGCCTTCGTGTGCCGGATGGATTGGATCGCCCCAAATCCCGGTTCGTTTCCGCAAAAGAGCCGATGATACCCACTAATGTATTTCATCGGACCGGGTTGCTTCTATCAGCTTTCTATTTCGATATACACTATCAGTGCCGCCCTTTCAAGTCGAAATCTTGGTTTTCTTCCGACTTTTCGCGTAAATAGGCGGAATTCCCGCAGTCCGCAGATTTTAACACCATTTCCACTTCTGAGCGTCCGATAAGGAATCACATTCGCTGAGGCGCTTTTTCCGTTCGGGCATGCGCGAGGATGGGTAAAATGCGGAAAGGTTGCGGGGTTGCACTGGCCGTTTTCGGCGTCCTATTGGCGACCGGAATAGCAGAGGCACAAGCGCCCGTTCGCTGGCAGCACAACACCCTGGAGATTGCCAAGCAAACGGCTGCCCAAACGAATCGGTTGGTTCTCATCCATTTCTGGGCCGACTGGTGTGGCGCCTGCAAGCGGATGGACTTCCAGGTGTTCAATCAGCCCCAGGTGGCGCAGATAATCGAGGCCAATTATGTGCCGGTGAAAGTCAACGCCGACCATTTTCCGGCCACCACGCAACAGTTTGGAGTTACCGCTTTACCGACCGACGTGGTTATTACGCCGCAGGGGCAGGTGCTCCATCAATTCCGTGGTGCGGCGCCTGCCAACCAGTACGCTGCGCAGCTAAACGAAGTGGCCAACGCTGCCCGACGGCAAACGCCACAAGGCATGTACGCGCAAGGTAATGCTGTGCCACCGGTAGGGCCAACGCAGGGACTTGCCGTGGCTCCCTCGTCTGGGGTGGCTGGTGCTGCGATACCCAATGGCAATGCTACCGTCAGGGGGCCGATGCCAGGCGCAATGCCGTCGGCCGTCGCGCCTCCGGCGACGAACGATCGGTATGCGACGCATTTCCAACCGCCCACGGCCCAGCCTCCGATGATGGCGGCAGCCGGATCACCGTCCGTGCCGCCGACCATGCCGGGCAATCCGATGGTGAACAATCTTCCGATGGGCGGCAATCCGGCGGCTCCGTATGCTCCGGCTGGCTCCGGTCCGGTGGATCGCTCGATGGGGCCGATACCGGGGAACCCACAGGTTGGTGCAGCCGCGAATCGTCCGCCCCAGATGACGCAGCAGATGCCGCCCCAGGCGCCGATTGACAGCCGTTATGGCAACATGGCTCCCAATCCGGCTCAGGCGGCGCCTCCGAGAAGTCCATCAGTTGCCCCGTCTCCCGTCGCGAATCCAGCGTTGGCACTCGACGGCTACTGCCCTGTCACACTCACCGAGAAGGCCGTGTGGAACCCGGGCGATCGACGTTGGGGCGCACGCCACGAAGGATACACCTATCTATTTGCCAGCCCGGAAGCACAACGCGATTTCCTGGCGAATCCCGAGCGTTACGCTCCGGTGCTGTCGGGCAACGACGTGGTGTTGGCGTTTGACGAACAGACCACGAAGCCAGGTGCCCGAGCACACGGTGTCTTTTTCGGAGGACGCGTGTTTCTGTTCAGCAGCGAGGCGTCGCTGGAGCGATTCAGCCGCAATCCGAACTACTACGCCGATCGTGCAAGCCAAGCAATGCGCACGCGAGCCGTGCCAAGCTATCAGCGACGGTGAACACGGGGGCAGGGCGTGCTCATCGCTAGGCGGCAAGCCGGTAGTGGTTCCAACTCGCCATCAAAACGTGACGTAGCGCTGGTCGGTTGGGATGACCTTACGAGACGCCAGTTAGGCGTCTTCCACCATGCGTGCCAGACGTACGACCTGTGCGCGAACGCCTTCGAGGTCGGGGTTTAGCCGCAATGCTCGACGGAAGCACTCCAACGCCGAAACGGGATTTTGCAGCTCCAGATAGGCTTGGCCCATGCTCGTGGCAGCCACGAAATGATAGGGGTTGATTTCCAGGGCTTGGTGGCAGTCGCGAATGGCGTCGGCAAATTTACCCTTGCTGAAGCAGGCGGTTGCACGTTGATTCCAGGCTTCGGCAAACCACTGGGCGCGTTCGATTAGTTCGGTGGCGCGGCGGATAGCTTCGTCGTACTGTTTGGCTGCATTGTAGCGACAGAGAATCGTCAGCAATTGGCGTTCTTCTTCGTTGCCGGCACGTGTCCAAACGGAGCGGATGCCGTTTTCGGCGATCATGCGCACGGTGCGGTCGTCGTCGATCAGGGCGCGACCCATCGTGTGGTTGCAGGAGTAGTCGCCGACGAATCCCAGGGCCAATACGGCGGCGCGGCGCACCTCACGATTTTGGTGGGTAGCCAAGCGTTCGAGCGTGCCGGGCGTATAGGTGCGCGACACCTTGCTGATGAAACCGGCCGAATCCTGATTGTCGAGGTACTGCTCGTAAAGCATCGACAAGGAAGGAACTCGCGTGGGATTGCTCACCTCGGAATCTCCCGTCAGTAGTCTAGGCGGCTCTCACCGCCAATCAAACCGGTGCTTCCGCACCCAGTCAAGAACCCGCTCCCGCTGGTGGCTAGTTCTTGTGGAAAATCTCACAATTCATCGCCGATGGTGGCTCCGCGGCGGTTTGGGGCCGCCGAAGGCCTGCGGTCTGTCGGCAACAAGCCGTAGGGTTGCTGCGATAGGTTCGATTGTAATTGCCGAGGCGATTATCATCCAAGCAAAAACTGCGGTGGTCGCCAAAGTGTGCCCTTTTCGTGCGCCGCTTTTTGACGGAAAATAGGGCTACGTAAGGAGTTCTTCCACTTGGAGGAGGATGGGGGTGTGGTTGTTCTTAAGGACCGGCTAAAAAACAACTTACCGTTTTCCGCGGTGCATCCCGAGGGGCATCGTGAAGCACGGCTTGGCAAATCCGCACAGTTCAGCGAATTGGCAAGGTGTTTAGGATTGACCGAAAAACAACCTGCCGCTTCACCGGCCCGTGCTTCGCGACGGCCGTCGCGTTTGGCCTTGAAAAACGGAAAGTGGTTTTTCGTCCCGTCCTTAGTTGCTCGAGTCCGGACGCCCTGGGATGTGGTGGCGTGGGCAGCCGTTGTGGTCGGCAGTTTTTGCTTGGTCGAGGGGCTTGCCCTGGCCGAGGGGGCCGAGAACCCTTGGGCTACCGCACAGCAATTGAGCAACCAGCGAATCGGTGTTACCTGGTCCGATACGCCCCTGCGGTCAGCCATTGAGGGGCTTGCCCAAGCGCAACGGGTGGCCGTGCTCATCGATCGACGGCTCGACCCGGGGCGGTCGATCGAGCTGGTACTTACCGATACGCCACTTGAAGAAGCATTCTCGAAGATTGCCCAAGCCGTCGACGCCCGGTGTTGCTGGGTGGGGCCGGTCGCCTACTTCGGCCCTGCGCCGTCGGCGAGTCGTCTGCGTACGGTGATCGAGCGGCGGCGGTTGGATGCACGTAAGTTGCCGTCGAAAGCGAGGTCGGTGTTCTTTGCCTCCAAGTCTTTGCACTGGGAAGATTTTGCCACGCCGCGCGATCTGCTTCAGCAGTTGGCCGACCAGAACGGCCTGCGGCTGTCGGGGCTTGGACGCGTACCGCACGATCTGTGGGCGGCTGTCGATTTGCCCCCCCTGCCCTTGTTCGAGCGACTTTCGCTCATCGCTATCCAGTTCGATCTGACATTTCGGATTTCGCCCGAGGGAGACGCGATTGCCCTGGTGCCCTTGCCCGACGACCTGGGCATCGTGCGCAGCTATCCGGGCGGGGCCGATCCCCAAGCCACGGCGAAGCGATTTGCCGCGCTGGCCCCGGATGCCAGGACTAAGGTGGTTGGCGACAAGGTCTACGTCAAAGGCCTGCTAGAAGACCATGAGCGGCTGGCTGGCAGGCGGTCGGCGCCGTCGTTGCGTCCGTCGGCCGACCAGCAACCCGCGCAGGCCACTGCCCTGGATCGCTTGCGAATCGACAAAATGGCGGTAGCCAACGTACCTGTCGGTCCACTGCTAGAACACCTTGCCAAACGGTTTCAGTTGCAGCTGGACATCGATCGCGAGGCAATCCGGCAGGCAGGCGTTTCGTTGGACCAACTGGTTTCGGTCAACGTGAAGGATGCCACGGTCGACGATCTCTTCAACGCGGTAGTCCACGACACCAAGCTGCAATACTCGCGGCACGGAACCGAAGTCGAGATTCGTCCGGCGGACGACTGATGGTCGGGGGACCAGTCGGTTTTCGCAGCGGTTTCGCTGGTTTGTGTGGTTTTGCTAGCTTCTCACGGGTGGGCCACTTCTCTCTTGCCTTGGGTAGTACGAATCCGTATCCTGCGGCAGCTCTTTTGGCCCGGCTTGATACAGATTCCCGGCGAATAATGGATGTCATGGCTACGCTTGCGTGACCATGCTGGAATCGCCCGAAACATGCCCACGCAAGCGTGAGCATGGCACCCACTATGGAAAAAAACAGTACGATCTTCGAATTTGGCAGTACAGGGCGGCAGGGTCGCCAACCAAACGGTGCTACCGCACCCGGACAAGAACCCGCTTCCGTTGGTCGCTAATCTTTGTCAAAAACTTAACAATCTTTGAGGTTAGTGGCACTGATGGGCTCGCACACAGACGGCACGGCTGCTCGAACAGGGCGGCTCTTGGAACTCGACGCTCTGCGGGGAATAGCCGCACTGTCGGTCGTCGTGTATCACTTCACGCGATACTACGGCCTCGAATTCGGCCATGCCGATACCCCCTGGTTCTCGTTGCCCAATGGTCGGATCGGCGTTCACCTGTTTTTCATGATTAGCGGCTTCGTGATCCTGATGACGTTGGATCGTACGAAGACGGTTCTCGACTTTGCGTGTGCTCGGTTCTCCCGACTATATCCGATCTATTGGGCGGCCGGTTTGCTTACGTTTGCCGTGGTCACGTGGTGCGGGCTTCCGGGACGCGAAGTCGATCCCCTTACGGCGTTGGCCAATATTACTATGTGCCAGGGGTTTTTCAACCTGCCGTTGGTCGATCCGTCTTACTGGACCTTGCATGTAGAACTCTGTTTCTACATGCTGATGGGGACAATCGTGTTCACCGGGCAGCGTCAACGGCTCAACCAGATGATTGCCGTTCTGGTGCTTCTCGATTGGGGGCATACGACGTTCGGGGCGTTCTCGTCGCTGCCTGGCTGGTGGCTTGTCTATCGCTGCCTGCCGCTGGAGTTCCTCTATTCGTTTTTCATGGGGATCGTGTTTTATCAGATGCGATCCGGATGGAAATGGTCGTATGCCGGCTGGTTGGCCGCGGCCCTATTGGGGGCTTCATCCCATGGTGCCTGGCAGCATCTGGTGATCATCGCAGGTAATGCCCTGCTGATGTTCGTTGCCACGAAGTATCCGTTTGCTCTGTTGCGCAACCCGGTGTTGGTGTTCCTGGGAACCATCTCGTACTCGCTTTATTTGGTTCACCAGAACATCGGCCACATCATCATCCGCTTCGGCTATTCTCGCGGGATCAACGGCAACTGGTCGATTCTCATTGCCATGGCGGTTTCTTTGGCGTTGGCTGTTGCTCTTACCTTCCTCGTGGAACGTCCGGCCAACTCATGGTTCCGCGATCGTTACCGCACCTGGAAGGCCCGTCGCACTACGCCGGTTGGGCTTGCTCCGATGGCCGACGGGGTTTCGGGCTGACAGACCGTTATCGCCTCTCCTGGCCGTTTATCGCGACCTTGGCACTTTGCCGCTACCTCGGCGTTGCAGGCAGGCCGATGTGGTGAAACGGCATCATGCTGTCGCTCATGTTGCACGGTGGCAACACGACGACTAGCCTCCGCACGCGGCTTCGACGTGTGTGTTTTGGGGCTGTTCTCAGCGCCCTGGTGTCGCAAAAGGCCTTCCCGAAAGTCTGCTGCGCAGGCTCGATCGGCTACGTCCTTGGGGTGACGTTACTCGCTGGTGCGTAGGAAGTTGCGCCGTTTTTTGGCGACCGCGTCACACCCTGCGGATGGCGGAAATGGGGCGCTGCCAATCGGGCCGGAACCGCGTCTGCCGCATCTTTGCCGAAGGTCTCTTCGGCGGCCCCAAACGGCCCGGTTCGACTTGGGCATAGGTCTTGCGAACGAAAGACCGTCGCTGACCTGGCCCATCGAACCGTGACGCGAGCACCGCAATGGCATTCAGTCCGTGGGGAAACACACCTCGGTTTTCACGAAGGTCGTTCAACGAGGGTTCCCGTACTTCAGCGGTGCGGAGTCGGTCGTCGTGTGGCGGCCGTCGTTTTGCTTTCGAGACGCTCGAATGTCGAGCGATGCTCAGCGGCGACGGACTGGATTCGACCGACGACGGCGCGTTGGCAGCGGACACCTTGGACACCACGTCGGAAGTCGCGACACTCAACGCGACCGACCTGGAGGTGATCACGATCGATGCGCCCACCGGGCGGGCCATCTTCCAGCGTGACGACCAGAATCAGGCCGACGTGACGGTGGCCGGCGATGTGGCGTCGTCGTTGGTCACGCAGATCGAAGCCCGGGCCGTGGTCATCGACGGTTACTCGGGAACGTCGACCGAGTGGTGCGTAATCGATACTACAATGGACGACGGAGAGTTTTCCGGCACGCTTGAACTCGAAGGCGGTTGGTACACGATTGAAGTCCGCGCTTACGTCGGTTCGACCCTGGTCGACGAGACCTCGGTTGCCCAAGTGGGCGTGGGCGAAGTGTTCGTGATCGTGGGGCAGTCGAACGCGGCAAACTGGGGATCGCCCACGCTGGAACCGGAGGACGAACGGGTTTCGGCCTACGGGCCCGACGGTTGGCAACTGGCGACCGACCCACAGCCGGGCGCCGACGGAATGGGTGGATCGCCCTGGCCAGCACTGGGCGATTTGCTGGTGGACGAATACGATGTGCCGGTCGGATTCATCTCGTTGGCGCAAGGAGGAAAACGCGTCGACCAATGGCTGCCGGGTACTTGTCTGTATGAGACGTTGCAGACAACGCTCGAGGAGCTGGGACCGGGAGGTTGCCGGGCCGTGTTGTGGCATCAGGGTGAGGCCGACAACTACGCAGGCACCTCGTCCGAGGAGTACGCCGCACAACTCACGACGCTGATCGAGCAATCGCGAGTCGACGCCGGTTGGCAGGTGCCCTGGGGCGTGGCTGTGGCTGGCTACTATCCGTATGGGACGACGGAAGGCCAAGCGGCAGTTGTCGCCGGTCAGCAGCAAGTGATCGATACGTTGCCTGACGTCTTCCAAGGCGCAGCGACAGACGATCTAGTCGGCACCGACTGGCGCCACGACGGCATCCACTTCAACGAAGCGGGGCTAAGGGAACACGCGGCACGTTGGGCGGAGAGTATCGTCAATTTGGTCGGCAGTAGCCTAGTGACGATAAGCGACGACGGTTCCCAGGCGACCATTCGCGGAACCGACGGTGACGATTACATTGCTGTCTCGATAGGGGCGAATCTGCAAATCGAGGTCAACGGGAAAACCTATCTTTTCGACACGGTCACCCAATTGTCGTTGGACCTGGGCGACGGTTGCGATACGGTATCGATCGTCAGTTCCGCCGGCGACGATTGGGCCTGCTTCGGTCCGCACCAAGGGGTAATGGTGGCCTCGGGCGTGACGGTCACGGTTGCTGAGGTGGAAACCGTACGGCTTGACGCGGGAGCCGGCAACGATGTTGTCAAACTCTACGACTCACCGGGCGACGACCTGTTGGTCACCACCCCCGGTTTCGCCCGACTTGAAGGCAGCGGTTTTGCCATCGAGGCCGTCGGTTTCGAGAGCGTGCTGGCCTACGCGACGGCCGGCGGTTTGGATGCGGCCAAGATGTATGATTCTCCGGGCGACGACTTGTTTTACGCGAGTCCGATTGAAGCCATTTTATACGGCGAAGGATTTTATAATCGGACGAAGTTTTTCGAGGCGAACATCGCCTACGCGACGGCCGGTGGAATCGACGGAGCCAAGCTGATCGATTCGGCCGACGACGACGTCTTCTATGGCGACTCGAAGCAGGCCGCCCTCTACGGATCGGGGTTTTACAATCGGGCGAAATTCTTCGAGGGCGTCAACGCCTACGCCCTTTACGGTGGCCACGACGTAGCGCAGCTCTACGATTCGGAGGGCGACGACCGCTTGTACGGATCGTCCGTCCAAGCCGCGCTGTTCGGCACCGGTTTCTACAATCGAGTGAAATACTTCGAGGAGGTCCACGCCCAGGCGTCGGCCGGAGGCGACGACGTGGCCGAACTCTACGATTCCGTGGCAGACGATCTCTTGAAGGTCGAAGACGATCAAGTGTCGCTATCGAGCGATATGTTGGGTTTCGTCCTCAATGCCGAGCACTTCGCGAAGGTGTCGGCTACTGCCAGCGACGAGACGAATCGGATCGAACGCGGCGAGGCGGTTTTGGATTTCGAACTCAACTTGATCGGCCCTTGGCCAACGTAGAGCAGGCTGTACGTTTTGTTCCTGGTTTCCATGCTTTGCGTGGAAACGAGGAAAACCCTACTCTCGCAAGTCAAAGCAAACCAGTTCCTTCTCATTGCGCAGATAGAGCAAGCCATGGTGTAAGGTGGGCACAGTGTAGCAGGGTTGGTCGATAACTGGCTTGCTCGTCTCGGCCCGTGGGCGGGGCTGGCGAGGATCAATGTCCATCGAGAATAGATGCCCCCGCTCGCCAAGCAACAAAAACCGGTCGTCGACGGCCAGGGCGACGCCGTGCAGCACCTTCGACTTCCATCGCCAACAAAGCTTGCCGGTGGCCAACTCCAGGCAGCGGAAGCTGCGGCTACGTTCAAAGGCCGAAAAGCCGTAGAGATAGCCATCAATGCAGAGGAGGTTGTTATACTGGCAGTCGAGTACTCGGCGGTCTTGCCACACTTCTTCATAGCTGCCGTCGGGCAGTATCCTTAGGCAGAGGCTCCCCTTCATGTGGGCCGAGACGAAGACGAGATCGTCGACGACCATGGGCGTGGTGGCGTTGGGCGACTCGACCTTCATCGAACGAAACGGCACGCGCCAGTGGACCGTACCGTCGTCTGGGGCGAGGCAGGCCAGGCCCACGTCGTTGAAGACAAAGAGATACCGCGTGTTGCCAATCGTGGCGGCTACCGGCGTGGCGTAGCCGGCCGGGTCGGAGGTAGCCGTCCATAGGGTTTCGCCCGATTGCTTATCGAGCGCGACAATGCCGGCCGGCGGCGACTGACCGCCTAGGTTGACGATCAGCCGCTCGCCTTCCACCAAAGGGCTGGCACCGATGCCGAACATTCCCAGGTCGGCCTCGTAGTCCGTGGCAAGCTCTCGCGACCAAAGGAGGCTGCCGCTGTCGCAACTCAGGCAATAGAGGTTGCCTTTGATTCCTAATGCAAAAACCCTGTCGCCATCGATCGCCGGAGTGCTGATCGGGCCGTTGGTGTAGTTGTATTCACACTGGTAGTTCGTCGGCCGGTCGAATGTCCATTGCCGTTCGCCTGTTGCCGGGTCGAGGCACTCGACGATTTCTCGATTGTCCCAACGATGCATCACGATTAGGCGATTGCCGACGGCCACCGGCGCACTGTAGCCTTCGCCCAACGGACGACGCCAACGTACCGGCGGCCCCTCGTCGGACCAATCGAGCACCACGCCGGTTTCTTCCGACATGCTGTTATGGGTAGGTCCGAGATAGCACGGCCAGCCGGGCGAGTCGGCTGAGTCGGACAACGTGCCGAGCGCACGACCGTAGGCTGGCCCCGGCTCAACGACAATCGGCCCGGCGGGAGCCGAGGTCGAGGCTTCACGGTGCCGGTGTGTTGCCAATTGCGACAATTGTTCTGAATCAAATGCACCGGCCGTGGGGCGTGGCCAATACGCCCAAGTGACTGCGGCGAGAACCGCGCTGCCCGACACGATCAACATCCCCAATAGCAGGAGAATCCGTACGCCGCTCTTAGCTGGCGACCTGCTGGCCAAGGGCTGGCAGGTGGTTGGTTGCGTTGTGTCGTCGGTCGACATGTCGCGGCCGTAGCGTTAGGTCGATTGAGGCCGATTGTCCGTGGAAGATCGTATCACGGGAAATGGCTCTGATGATGGTAGGCAACGTCGAAGCATTTTAACGACGCGTGGTTAGGGTGGAGTTAGGAGTTGGGAGTATGGGGCATTGGGTCATTTCTCCAGCGGTTCTGTTTCATGCGTGGCCCTGCAACACAGCGTCATCACCCCACTCAACAGGGTGGCTTCGGGCCGGTCGATCGACATTTTCGGAAAATCGCGAGGTTTTCCGAGGGAAGGTTCCGGGCTTCACTCAGTGTTAATGATGGAGGGTAGGATTCGTCGCAACTACCGTAGAACTTACGAGGTTACGCGCGGCAAACAGGCCCCCAGGCCACTGAGCACGAGCGGATGCAGGACCAGAAAAATACCGAAGTCGTCGAATCGTCTCGCACGAAAGAGTTCATGCGACTCTTCACGTTGCACCAGCGGTATGTCTACTACTTCATTCGGTCGCTTATCCCCAAGCCCGACGAAGCCGAGGAGGTGCTGCAACGCACCAACCTGGTGCTGTGGGAGAAGTTCGACCAGTTCGAACTGGGCACAAACTTCCGTGCGTGGGCCTGCAAGATCGCTCGCTATGAAGTCTATAACCATCGATCGATTCGAAATCGGGGCGAAGTGCTCTTCAGCGACGCCGTAATCCACGATCTGGCCGAAGTGACCATGGAGGATGCGGCCATTCTGGAAGCGCGTACTCGCGCGCTGGAGTATTGTCGCGAGAAGCTCCGCCCAGCCGATCGTGAGATGCTGGACCGCCGTTACGAGCCGGGCGCGACTTCCGAGAGCGTGGCCAAGCAGCTTGGCCGGCCGGTCAAGTCGGTCTACAAGTCGCTTTCGCGAATCCGCAAAGCGTTGTTCGATTGCACCAGCAAACGCCTCGCACGGGAGGTCCAGCCATGAGCCGCCTCTGTGCTCCATGGAACGAATTGCCCCGCTGGCGCGAGTTGGACGTATTGACTGAAGCGTACTCGGAGAACACGCTCGACGCCGAACAAGCCGCGCGGCTGGAGACTCTGCTGCTGGAAGATCGCGAAGCGAAACGTCGGTTTCTTGGCTACCTGTATCTCGACGGGGCCATGCGTTGGGATGGGGCGGTTGGTGTTGCGGAGTGGCTGCCGAGCGAACTGGCGGAGCACGAGTCCCACGAGACCGGCGTAGGTACGTCGCCGACGAACAGGTCGACCTCGGTGCGACAGGATGCCGAGAAGATCGATGGACTACCATGGGTGTCGGCGCTGGGTAGCACTTGGCGAGCGGTCGAGGACTACTATTCGCGGTCAGGTTTGTTCTCGGTTCTCGTTAGTGCCCTGGTGATGGTTACGTTACTCACCTTACTAGCCTTTGGGACAGCGCCAAGTTTCCGCCGGTGGATGATAGATGGTCCAGCGACTGCAACGGAGGTTCAATACGTCGCCCGAGTGACCGGAGCTGTCGACGCGCAATGGAACCATCGCGATGTTTCGGGAAGTTTAGGCGACGGCGTCGTGCAAGATGTGCCGCTCGAACTGACTGAAGGCCTGATCCAGCTTGAGTTTTCCCAGGGAGCCACGCTCGTCATCCAGGGCCCAGCGACGTTCGTTGCCAAGGGGCAAAACGCGGCCCTCCTACATCGCGGTACCCTGATGGCCAACGTGCCCAAGCAGGCGATTGGCTTCACTCTAGCAACTCCCCACAGTCAGGTCGTTGACCTTGGCACGGAGTTTGGTGTTCGTACCGAACCGCGAAGCGGGACAGAAATCAGCGTGCTTGACGGCATGGTCGAAGTGCAATGGCATGACCGAACGGGTGAGACAAAGGGTACGCGTCTGTTGCAGGCGGGAACGGCTGTTCGAATCGCAGCGGATTCGACTACCCTAGTCGAGATAGATTTCGTGGCCCAGAAATTCCGCCGATTGGCGACGACCATGCAACCACGACGAGAACTAATGGTTTACGAGGGGTTCGACTATGGAACGGCCAAGTCGTTGCATGGCCGACGGGGTGGAATCGGTTTTGGTCGTTATCCCTGGAATGCTCCAGGTGTCGGCCTGGCCGCTACTCCCGAGGTTGCTTTGTTGTATCCTTCTGGTTGCAAACTTCGGGCCACACCGCAACGTTTGTTTGATACGGGCAACGGGCACGCGGAACGAAAATTGCCGCCCGAATCCCGCCTCTACTTCGATGCCGACGAGACGTACTTCGTAAGCTTTCTTCTGCGGCGATCTCCGGAAAACCCGGGCCCGCTTTCGGCCGCTCTTCAGCTTTGGGATTCCCAGAAGCTTCGTGTGGCGTTTGCCCTGACTTGCCATAATTTGCTTCGGCTGAATGCGGACATGGTTCTAAAACACAGCCCTCACGACTTCGTACCCGGCACCACTTACTTCATTGTCGGCAAGATCGACGCCAATCCCGCGAGTACTGAGGATCGTCTCTACATGAAGGTCTACGCCGTCGACGGCGAAGCTCCCATGCGGTTGGAAACCCACGAGCCCGAGCAGTGGACTGTTGCCGCAACGATGGACTGCAATGCCACGATTAACCACCTACAGGTCTGGGGTGGTGAAGCACCACGGACTTGGGAATTCGACGAATTACGAATTGGCCGTACGTGGGAGTCGGTGACCGCTGGCGACCACTTCGAAAAACACACCGCTGCCGAGACGAAACGTGAAAAGCAGACTACTCCGGAAAGTAGTGCTTCTATCCGAAATTGAGTTGATCTGTCGTAAGCCTAGAAAGGGAGAGTATCTAATGAACGCGACATGGAGAATCTCTGTTGTTTTGGCGGTAATCTTTGCATGCGGCAGCCCCGTCTCCGCCGGTACGATTTCCGTTGTCGGTACCACGGGTATCTACGACGAAAACGCGGTGGCTACCAATACCGTCGACGTGGAATTGGGAACCAAGTCGCTGGCCCAATTCAAGACCGATGTGCTCGCCGCCTACAACGTTAACGCGGGTGGCGTGATCGATTGGGAAACCGGCGTTACCAGTACTGCAAGCGTTGTCGGTGCTTCAAACAACTCACTGCAGAACATCAACGTTGCTTACGGTGCGTCGGCAACGGAATCGCTTTCGATCGGCTTTGGCCGACAGATGGAGTTGTACACGAACAATGTTGCCGGTCAAGTGAGCGTTGTATCGGCCGAAACCGATCGGGCTAATTCCATCCTCGTCGGCAACAGTGGAGATGCGCGTGCCTTCACGATGACCTTCGCTGGGGCCGACCTCACCGAGGTTGGGGCCACGCTTCTCTCCCGAACAACGTTTACCTCCGGTGGCGACGATGTGACAGTAACCGCCAACTTAAGTGGTGGTAGTTCTCTCTCGTTGAATACCACCATTGGAAAAACCGCCGGTGCCGACGACACGTTCTTCTACTTCGCCGCATCCGAGGGTGAAACGATTGATTCGTTGACATTCACGAACAACACAACGAGCCATTCGCTCGATCTCCAGGCACGATTGGTCCTCGACGATTTCGGCTTTGTCGCGACTGCCGTGCCGGAACCCAGTAGCCTTGTGTTGGGTATTGCTGGTCTGCTTGGTTTGGCCTGGTACGGTTGGCGGCGACGTTAGTTGCACGACCAACACTTAAGGGATCGTAAACTTTTTGCACAAGAACGAGCAACCAGCAGAAGCGGTGTTTTGCCTGGGTGTGGCATTACCGGTTTGCTTGGCTGTCCTATGCGTCGTTGACGATCAATGCATTGTAAATTCAGACGTCCAATTGCCGTTGCCGTCGGGCTTGCCACGGACCGTCGGTAGCAACGGAGTGGGAACCATGCGCGTTTTTCGCTTGCGATCTGCTCGATGCAACCGCCAGTTATCGCCCACGGCTTTCACCCTCGTGGAACTTTTGGTGGTGATTGCGATTATAGGCATCCTAATTGCTTTGTTGTTACCTGCCGTGCAGTCGGCCCGGGAAGCGGCACGACGGATGCAGTGTAGTAACAATCTGAAGCAAATCGGATTGGCCATTCAGAGCTATCACGCGGCCTGTGGATGTTTTCCCCCAGGAGGAATCCATTCGGGAGTGAGTTCGAACTGGACGTCGCAAGCAGCCGCCGAAGAATGGTCGAATTGGGCCATCGGCATTCTCCCCTATCTGGAACAGCAGGCCCTCTTCGACGCGTACAATCCTAATGTCGTCAACACGCATGCCGACAACCTGCCGGTGCTGCAAACTCTCTTGCCCGAGATGATCTGTCCGACCGACATAAACACCGAAGAGCTTATCGTGCCGGAGTTTGTTTTCACCGAAAAAATCGCTCCTGGCTCGTATAAAGGGGTAGCAGGCGCCGTGAATAATGGCATCTTCTTCGATTATCCAGGCCAAGCTAACAACGCCAATCGCACGGCCGACTACCGTGGCCCCCTACATTTGGTAGGACTGGGAGCGTTTGGGCCGGTCTCCGTTTCTGATATTCGCGACGGGACAACGAACACCTTCCTGGTCGGCGAGTATCACACCAGCACTAACGCGCCTCGTAAGGCGTTTTGGGCTGCGACCAATTCGTTTCGCAACCTTGGTAGCGTGCAGCGCCCCTCCTATGCTCGACTGCCCGACTTCGACGCTTGCGAAGCGCTGGCTCCGTCGTTTGCCTACTGCCAACGGGCGTTCGCGGCCTTGCATGCCGGGGGTGTGATCAACTTCGTGATGTGCGATGGTTCAGTCCACGGCATCAGCCAGAATATCGACGGTGAGTTGTTCGAACACCTCGGCACGATCGCCGGCGGCGAGGTCGTGCAATTGCCGTAACGAGGGATGACGGAATGAAGGCATATCTCTGCACCCAACCGCAGATTGCCGTGAGACTACTCGGTCTGGTGGTTCTGCTCGCATTTGGTGGTTGCGATGGCGCCGACTATTCTATTGTTCCCGTCTGTGGAACGGTTACGCTCAACGGTCGACCGCTGGCCGGAGCCCGTATCAGCTTCGAACCCCAACGTCGCCGCAAACAAATTGACGCCGGCCCCGGTTCGTACGGCACAACCGACGCAGAAGGACACTTCGAGTTGGTCTCACTCGACGGTCGGGCAGGCGCGGTCGTGGGTGTCCACCACGTTTCCATCCGAACACGAAACGTCAAGGCGGGCGCAAGCGGAGAGGAAGTGGTCATCCACGAAGAGATGCTTCCTGCCCGTTATCATGATACTTCGGCGTTGACCTTTGCGGTTCCCCCCGAGGGCACGAGTCATGCCGACTTCGCGCTTGAATCTTCGGCCGGGCGATAAACGCAAGCATTTTTCGCGTTTATCGCTTCGCAACGGCAATTGTGCCGTGCGGACGGAGAAGTGGCTGGCTCAAGCCAGGCCTGAGCCGTGAGATGACTAAATCCCCACCACTTCGCGCCACGTCTTCGCCATCAGGGCGTGGCCGGCCAGGGTGGGGTGGACGCCGTCGCCGGCCCAGTAGTTGGCCGGGGCCTGCTTCAACGCTTCGTTGAACATCTGTTGAAACGGCACGAAGGTGAGTTTCAGCTCGACGGCCAGTTTCTCGGCTACCGCGCGACGTTGCTCGAACTCGGGGAACCAACTGTCGTTGACCGCGCCGCAGCGGAGTACAAACGGTTCGCAAACGACTAGTACGCCTTCCATGAAATTGTTTCCGGTGGTATAAGCACCGGCATGAAGGAACACATTGTACGCCTCAAGGACGAGGCCCGACAGCATTTGCAGGAGTTGGTGCATACCGGCACGCGATCCGTGCGTGTGGTTCGGCGTGCCTTGATTCTGCTGAAATCAGATGAAGGATTCACGGATGAGGAGATTGCCGAACACGTTGGTTGCACGGATCGAACTGTTCGCAGTATGCGTAAACGGTTCTGTACCGGGAGTTTAGAGGAAGCGTTGTACGACGCCCCTCGATCCGGTGCTCCGCCCACGTTTACGCCACGGCAGAAGCAGCAAGTCGTGACGTTGGCTTGCAGCGATCCGCCGGAGGGCCGCGTCCGCTGGACGCTGGAACTACTCTGCGTGCACGCCGTGAAACGAGGCTTCGTCGATTCGATCAGCAAGAGCGAGGTTGCGTTGTGGCTGAAAGAGCACGACATGAAGCCATGGCGAAAAAAACATGGTGCATTCCGAGACTCACCGAAGAGTTTCGCGACAGAATGGAGGACGTCCTCGACCAGTATGAAAAGGCGTTCAATCCGAGAGAACCGTTGATTTGCATGGACGAGCAGCCGTATCAACTCCTGGACGATACGTGTCCCTTCAAGCCTGCCGTACCAGGCAAGGCGGCTAAGCAGGACTACGAGTATCGTCGTTGCGGCACGTGCAGTATCTTTGTCGCCGTTGAGCCGAAAGGTGGCAAACGCTTCGTCCAGGCTCGGCGTCATCGCAAACGGGCCGATTTCGCACGATTCGTGCGTGATCTGCTTCAGCGTTATCCCAAGGCTCGTCGGATTCATTTGGTTCTCGACAACCTCAACACGCACAACGAAAAGTCCCTCATCGAAACGTTTGACGCCACGAAAGCGAAGCAATCTCTGCGACGCATCGTATGGCACTACACACCCAAGCACGCCAGTTGGCTGAACATGGCAGAAATTGAAATCTCCGTGTTGACCAAGCAATGCCTCGGGCGACGGATTCCTACAATCGAAGAAGTTCAACGTCATGCGGCGACTTGGGCCCGCGACCGAAATCGCCGCAAAGCCATAATCGACTGGACCTTCAATAACAACGACGCCCGCCGAGTGTTCCCGGAACTATACCGGAAGAAACTTGCTGGATGACGTACTAGCTTTACCTCGGGCAACGCTTTCAGCGTGTTTTGCAGCAAGTCGCGGTAGCCCGTCTCGTAGTCTTCCACGGTGCCGTTGTAGCGGCCGGCCAGTTTGTGCCAGATGTCGTTTACGCCGATGAGAATGCTCAGAACCGCTGGCTTCAGATCCAGGGCATCTTGCTGCCAACGAGCGGCCAGGTCGGGAACCTTGTTGCCGCTGATACCACGATTGTAGACTTGCAGTTGCAGCTTGGCGTGGTCGGCCAATAGGGCCCCGCCCAGCAGGAACGGGTAGCCGTGGCCCAGGCCGGCCGGGTTGTTGGGGCCAGTGTTCTTCCGGCTTCGCCCGGCATCGGTGATCGAGTCGCCTTGGAACAAAACAACGCTGCCCGATTTCAACTCGGTCTTCTCGGCGGCAGCCGCCTGAGATTTTGGCAAGATCGCGCTGGCGGCCATCGCGCCACCGGCGGCTGCGGTCGTGCTGAGGAAAACGCGGCGGGTGAGCGAGGGTTGGTTCGATTTCGTCATGGTGTGTCTCCTCGGACGCGGAAGTTCAGGGGCGTAGGGGCGTTTCGCGGCCTCCCCAGTTGGGCTGGATAGTATAGAAAACATACCTCGTTTTGTTTCAAAATCAATAGTGCCTCAATGCGACGCGCTTGCGGTATCGGGACAAAAAATGCCCGTCCGATCGGTGGATCGAACGGGCGGCGATAACCCAAGTAGTGCTCCGACTGGGCCTTTATCGTTTGCGATGTCGGACGAAGAAGCCGAGGCCCAACAGGCCGATGGTGGCTAGCAGCAGGCTGGAAGGTTCGGGGACTACCGCACCGATCAGTTCGATCTCGCTCAACTGCAATTGGGTGGTTCCTTCGGTTTGCGTGAACTGGAAACGGTAGATATTGAACGTCCCGGTGCTTTCTGGGACAAATTGGCGTGTGGTATGACGTTGGATAGTAGTCCACCACCCGTCGGTAACTGGGGCTTCGGCTGCCGTACGGTCGTCTAAGACCGTCCAGTCGATTCCATTGTTGGAGCCTAATAACTGCCATACGTGGGGGTCGCGACCGTAATCATCGTTGGCCGAGGTAATCGTGTAGGATGTCACTTCATAGAGATCGGTGCCGTCAAAGTCGTACTGGATGAGGTAGGGAGCAATGCCCGAACCGGTGTACCATTTGGTCGAAACAGAGTCGTCAAACGCTTTCGCGGCTCCTTCGACGTCGTCTTTTTGGACCGAATAGGTCACCGTGCCTGAATATTGGGTGGTCAGATCGTTACCCACCAGGCCGGGCAAGATGGTGTCGGCAGTGGCGGGCGCGGCCGTGCTGTACGCAATGAACAAGACTGCCAAAACGGCGAAGCGGGAAGTGAGACGTTGCCTAGACATTGTAATTCCTCGCTGTGACTGCTCCCTGGAAGTGGGGTGTCGTTGGGGGACGCGAAACGACCGCGCACACTCCCCCAATGGTTAGTGGACGTGAACGGGGAAGAGTCAGGCAGAAAATCGCAGGGAAGGCAAGAAAAAAGAGTTATTCTGTGGGAAAGGTCCTGCCAATATGGCGCCGGTATTCCGAAGCCCTGGACAACCGGCGCCGAATTGTGTCGCGTCTGTTGCGACATCGAGAGCCCTCTTCGCTCTACCGGCGGCTCTCGTCATGCTGCATGCACCACATTCGGTGGGGGAGGCCATTGCGCCCCAAGCCCGCAAAAACGTGCCGTGTACGTGCCGACAATTCCGCCGACGAACGCGCCTGCGATCACATCGCCCACGAAATGGTAGTCCATTCCCAGCAGGCCCACAGCCACGGCGATTGAAGCCACCACGCAGGCCCAACGCCATTTTGGGTAGGCAATCCAGAACACGGCAGCGATGGCCAGCGTCCGAGTGGCGTGGCCAGAGGGAAAACTTTCGTAGGCGCGACCGCTGTGAAACGGATGAAATCCGTAAGCCCCGCTACCGATCAACGATGGGTTGTCGTCGATCCAGGTTTCCGGCCAGTAGCGACCGAAGGCGTAGGAAAGGGTCTCTCGGAATTGATCCGCCAGGACCACGCCCACGCAGGCCGCCAGCAGTGTCTGCTCCCACCGGCGGAATGGACCCCAAGCCCGTCGGACCATGAGTGCCGTCAGCAACACTGGCGCCCATGCCTGAAGAATAGGCGGTGGGTAAGTCAGCCATTTGAAGAGGAAATCGTAGGCGGATCGATGGTTGTGAACGTAAAAGGCAAACGGGCGATCAATGAAGCAGTAGCAAAGCAGCACCAAAACCACGCATAGGACCAAGGCGGCCGCCGTTTTCCAGAGTAGCTGCTGCAATTCTGCCATATAGTTTCTTGTGCAGCGGCAAGGTTCTCTTCCGCTTCCCCAGGATTCGTCCTTGCTCGCCTCGAAACGCTGGACTCTTCCAACAGATAGTTCAAAACTTGGAGAGCAAACCACTAATGTCGCGGGGCCATTTTAAACCGTGAATAGAGAAATAGCACGATCAGCGCGCCGAGGACAGACATGATCCAACCGCTGGGATGAACAAACCCTTGTGGCGCGGGCGAGAATAGCGAGGCGATTGCTCCTCCGACAAACGAGCCAATGATTCCCAACGCCATGGTCATCAGTAAGCTCATCTCCTGGCGGCCAGGCATCAGGAAGCGGGCAATGGCTCCGATCACGATTCCGAACACGATCCAAGTGAGAACGCCCGTGATAGTCATCGCAGAGTCTCCCTCTGTAGTGTGGTGGTGTTGTTTTTCCCTGATGGGAAACCGCAACGTGTGGCATTCTATGGAGGGTGGGACGCTAGAGGCAAGGGAGTTGGCGGGAGAGCGACGTAGAAGGTTGCACGCCGCTCACTACGGAGTGGGATGCCGAAAGAAAATGCGCGGCAATAAAAAAACCCCCTGGATCTGACGATCCAGGGGGCGATGTAATAAATCCGGCAGCACCTACTCTCGCACTTGTAGTACTACCATCGGCTCCAAAAGCTTAACTACCGTGTTCGGGATGGGAACGGGTGTAGCCTTTCGGATATAGCCACCGGAAAGCGACGGCGCTCGCGTGTCCACGAGCGCCGCCGGTATATTTTGGTTGCGGTAAAAGCGGAGTCATCAGCGATCGTTTGATGCTGACTCCTATAGCACTTCTTGGAGCATTGAATACATGCGGCCAAGCATTTGCCCATTAGTACCGGTTAGCTGAACACATTACTGTGCTTACACATCCGGCCTATCAACCTGGTCGTCTTCCAGGGGGCTCTCGGACAAAGTCCTACGAAACCTGATCTTGGAGAGGGCTTCACGCTTATATGCTTTCAGCGTTTATCCTTTCCGTTCTTAGCTACCCAGCCGTGCCGCTAGCGCGACAACTGGAACACCAGAGGAACGTCCTTCCAAATCCTCTCGTACTAAAGAAGAACCTCCTCAAGTTTCGTACGCCCACAGCAGATAGGGACCGACCTGTCTCACGACGGTCTGAACCCAGCTCACGTACCACTTTCATTGGCGAACAGCCAAACCCTTGGGAGCTTCTCCACCCCCAGGATGTGATGAGCCGACATCGAGGTGCCAAACCGCCCCGCCGCTATGGACGCTCGGGGGCGATAAGCCTGTTATCCCCGGAGTACCTTTTATCTGATGAGCGATGGCCCTTCCATACGGGACCACCGGATCACTAAGACCTACTTTCGTACCTGCTCGACTTATAAGTCTCGCAGTCAAGCACCCTTCTACCTTTACGCTCGACGCCTGATTGCCAACCAGGCTGAGGGTACCATTGCACTCCTCCGTTACTCTTTGGGAGGAGACCGCCCCAGTCAAACTGCCCAACTGACACTGTCCGCTGCCCTGTTTCAAGGGAATCAGCGTTAGAACTAAAGTATATCCAGGGTGGTATTTCAAGGATGGCTCCGCCGAAACTTGCGTTCCGACTTCAACGCCTCCCACCTATCCTACACAAAATATACCACAGCCCAATATCAGCCTACAGTAAAGGTTCACGGGGTCTTTCCGTCTTACTGCGGGTACGTGGCATCTTCACCACGACTACAATTTCACCGGGTCACTGGTTGAGACAGTGCTTCTGTCGTTACGCCTTTCATGCAGGTCGGAACTTACCCGACAAGGAACTTCGCTACCTTAGGACCGTCATAGTTACGGCCGCCGTTTACCGGGGCTTCGGTCGCCAGCTTCGCCCGAAGGCTAACCGTCTTCCTTAACCTACCGGCACCGGGCAGGCGTCAGACCCTATACATCCTCTTACGAGTTAGCAGGGTCCTGTGTTTTTGATAAACAGTCGCAGAAGCCGATTTACTGTGACCCCCAGCAGCGTGAACCACCGAGGGTACCCCTTATCGCGAACTTACGGGGTCATTTTGCAGAGTTCCTTAACCAGTGTTCTCCCGAGCGCCTTAGACTACTCGTCTCGCCTACCTGTGTCAGTTTTAGTACGGTCACCAAAGCTTCAACCTTTAGAAGCTTTTCTTGGACGTCCCTCCGATGACTTCGCGAACGTAAACGCGCTCGGTCCTGTCGCTTGGATTCTGAGGGCGGATTTTCCTATCCCTCCACCTCACGGCAGTCCACGGACATTTCTACTCGTACCGCTCACCATCGAGACGCCGTCCCTCCATCAGTCCACTTTGGTGGCGCAGGAATGTTGACCTGCTATCCATCGTCTACGCCTTTCGGCCTCGACTAAGGGACCGGCTAACCCTGGGCGGAATTACCTTCCCCAGGAAACCTTAGGCTTTCGGCGAGCAGGATTCTCACCTGCTTTATCGTTACTCATTCCGGCATAATCACCTGTAGACCCCGACACCGCTCCTTACGGTACGGCTTGTATCTGATCTACAGCGCTCTCCTACCATCGTCCGAAGACGATCCACTGCTTCGGTGTTAGGCTTACTCCCGTTCATTATCGGCGCAGGGTTGCTCGACCAGTAAGCTGTTACGCACTTTTTAAATGGTGGCTGCTTCTAAGCCAACATCCTGGTTGTCTCAGCAACCCAACTTCCTTAGTGACTAAGCCCAACTTGGGGACCTTAGCAGATGGTCTGGGTTGTTTCCCTCTCGACCGCGAAGCTTATCCCTCGCGGACTGACTCCTGAGATAGTCGTGTCGGTATTCGGAGTTTGGTTCAGCAGGGTACCCCGGGAAGGGCCCCAAACCGATTCAGTATCTCTACCCCCGACACGTAGTGGCTCAAGGCTAGCCCGAAAGCTATTTCGGAGAGAACGAGCTATCTCTGGGTTTGATTAGACTTTCACTCCTCCCCACAAGTCATCCCCCCGGTTTTCAACCCAGGTGGGTTCGGTCCTCCACGCAGTATAACCCGCGCTTCAACCTGCTCATGGGTAGATCACCCAGTTTCGCGTCTACCGCCAATGACAAACGCCCTATTAAGACTCGGTTTCCCTGTGGCTTCGACCCGTAAGGTCTTAACCGAGCCACGGACGGTAACTCGCCGGATCATTATGCAAAAGGCACGCCGTCACACATTGCCAAAAGGCCATAGTGCTCCGACCGCTTGTAGGCACATGGTTTCAGGTTCAGTGTCCTCCCCTAGCAGGGGTTCTTCCCATCTTTCAGTCACCCTACTGAGTTCACTATCGGTCGTCAGGGAGTATTTAGCCTTACGGGATGGTCCCCGTAGATTCAGTCGGGGTTCCACGTGACCCGACCTACTCAGGTACCCCTCGGGAGGCTACACTACTTTCACGTACGGGACTGTCACCCTCTATGGTTGAACTTTCCAGAACATTCTGTTAGCAGGTAGCTTGGTAACTCCCATGTAAGAGGCCCTACAACCCCGCAGGGGAAAACCCCCGCGGTTTGGGCTATTTCCGTTTCGCTCGCCGCTACTCAGGAAATCGATTTTTCTTTCTTTTCTAGCGGTTACTTAGATGTTTCAGTTCACCGCATTGGCCATATACGCCTATGAATTCAGCGTATATCAATTCAGGAATCCCGGGATCAACGCTCGTTTGTCAACTCCCCCGGGCTTATCGCAGACTTCCACGCCCTTCGTCGCCTCCTGACACCAAGACATTCCCCATGTGCCCTTAGTAGCTTGGCCACATGAATTCAAGGCTCCAAAAAAATAGCCCGAACTCACGCGGTTTGCTACTGGGTTTGGCCAGCATAATAATGGCCAAACCTCAGTAACGATTCTTTGCTCGTCTAAGTGCTCTATCATGTGAGTTCCGTCGGCTTGCCCGAAGGCTACACCAACGCAACTCGTTAGATGCCACTTTTACCACAACCAAATTGCCAAAGAACATTCCGAAGTCTTGCAGCCTCGCGGCTACGTCGACTTCGACTGTCAATTCGACAGGGGGCAAACTCCCTGGATGCCCCGAGGAGTGCATCCCCTGTCCAACTGTTACCTCAACTCGCTTCCGCGAAGTGCGAAAGATTCTAATTTAGCACTTGGCATCAGTGCTGTCAACAGGCTTTATGTCGGCAGGTGAGATTTTTTCGTTGAGACCAAATCTCGCAAAACCACCCGGCCGCTCGCTGTTGACTTGTGCTGTGTTCCGAAAGTTGAAAATGCCCGGGAAGCGGTTCGCCACGTCCCCAGGCATGAGTTCATTATATCGGATACTCAGCCCGCGGCAAGCCACCAGAATTTTGGAATTCCCGTCAGGGCCAAACAGACCAGCGACAATGCCTTGCGTCAGCACGACTCCGGTGTCGCAAACATGTTGCCAACACTGAAGAAGCACTGATTCTCCAGATCGCGGGCGATCTGTCAAGTGGCGGCCAGGGCCGAGGCGATTGTTTTTTTACTTTTTTCGGATGGGGGGTGGTGCGTGGCTTAGTGGGGCAGTTGGTTGCCGTTGGGGAATGGAAAATGTGTGGATATTCTGGGATTTTCCTGGCGCGCGAAAATCGCGGCGATTTTAGGATGAGTAGATAGGGTTTCCTTGCTCGCAGTTGGGCGGGGCGTTTCTTTTCGCTGTGTTGAATGACGAATGACCACGGTCGAGTTCCAGCATCGCCAGTTCGCCGGTCTCTTCGATCAGTGTGCGCCATGGCTGTACAGCTATCTGCTTTCGTTGCTACGCCGGCCGGGCGATGCGGAAGAGGTCCTTCAACAGACGGCCAGCGTGTGCTGGGAGAAGTTCGATCAATACCAGCCGGGCACCGAGTTTCGGGCCTGGGCGTGTCGCATTGCCCATTACAAGGCCCTGAAATTTCGCGAACGCCAGAAGAAGGCTCCATTGGCGTTTTCCGACCTGTTTTTCGAACGGGTGGACGAAGAGGCGGTGGTGATGGCCGACAAGCTCGATGCCCGACTGGTGGCCCTGCAATATTGTGTCGAGAAACTGCCGGTCAAGGATCGAGAAATCGTCCGCCTGCGCTACAAGTCGAATTCTACGACCAAGGAGGTGGCGGGTACGCTCGGGCGATCGGTGCATGCGATTTACCGGGCCCTTTCTCGCATTCATGAAGCGTTGTTTCATTGCATCAATCGGCAAATGGCCTCGGAGGGCAGCCAATGATTGCTACGCCCGATCGATTTGCCGAGCTGGGGGCCCTGGTCGACACGATGGCCGACCGGGAACTTAAGCCAGAGGAAGACGCTCGTCTCGAGCGGCTGGTAGCCGACGACATCTCCTTGCGTCGCTACTACCTCGAACGCGTTTTCCTCGTGGGGCAGTTGCAGTGGGAGTACGACGTTAAAAAGCGGGTCGCGCCCGATGGCAAAGAGAAAGAGCCGCTGGCAGAGCGTCGCATACTTGTTGAGGTGCTGGCGGAACAAAACGCTACTGGCAACGAGATAGCGCAACGCCCTCGATCGGTTCCAGTGGGCAAGCTGGCCGAATGTCTTCGATGGGTTGATCCCAGCTACCGTAACACCCGATTCTGGACGGCCGTGACCGTGCTGACGGTGTGCTTCCTGGCTGCACTGGTTGTGCTGGTTCGCAAGCGGGGGCCGGAAGCGGAGGTAGCGCGATCGTTGCGGGAAAACGTGTCGCCGACGATTGCCCGAGTTACCGGTCAGCATCAGTGTGAGTGGGGCAAGGGGAGTTGGCGTCCAGAGTACACGGCGAATCTCCGCGCGGGACGAGAATTCGAACTAGTCGGTGGCGTTGTGGAAATCACCTACGACACGGGCGCGCGAGTGATTGTCGAGGGGCCCGCAAAGTGCCAAGTGAACAGCGAAAACGCAGCGGCGATACAGGCCGGCAAGCTAACGGCTTGGGTGCCGCCGGCGGCCGTTGGGTTCACGGTTGACACACCGACGGCCAAGATTGTCGACCGGGGGACGGAGTTCGGTGTGGATGTCGATCCGCGGAGCAATGCCGAACTTCACGTGTTTCAGGGCCTGGTCGAGGTCATGCTTGCCGATGGGCGGGGAGGTTTTGCGCCGGCGCATCGTGTTGTTAAGAATCAGGTCGTGCGGATCGATGCGAAGCAGAGGGCAGTTGTCCAGCAGGCTGCCGGCGCAATCCATTTCGTTCGCCAAATGCCGGGCGCACCGCCGAAATCAGACGGCCTTTTATTCGAAGATCATTTCTGTGTGGTTCGTCGCCTAACCGGCTGGCGGCCGACTAGTTTTGGCGGGGCTACTGGTGCGCCGCAAATCCTTGCCGTGATCGCAGAGCCAGCCGCCAACGACGGAAAGGTTCTGGAATTGAAGTCCGATCAAGGGGCGACTCCCGACCAATGGCGCGGCATCGAAACCGTCAAGGCCTTTGCCGTTCCGCACAATGCTGCGTCGTTGCAGTTAAGTGGCTGCGTACAGGTGGATCACGACGGCCAAAGTTTAGCGTCGCTTGAATTGGTGTTGCTGGGTTCCTCGGGTAAATGGATGAGTTTGCGGGGAACGGCCAATCCGGGGCCGGTGGCCACCACGTACGATTGGGTTCTGGTTTATACCGACAGCAACGGAAACTCCACTCGGAGCGAACGCTGGCAGGGTGATTTCACTGCCTACCGCGATTGGGTTCTCACGGTTGACGACCGCGGTGTGAACGCGACGGTCATCGATACTGATCCCCAGAAAAACTGGGGCACGCGAGTCTCTGATCTCACCTTGGCGGAACTCGGGTCAAGCGTTCGGATCGCACTTAGGCAACTGACGAATCCGGCGGAGGAGACGAACGAGTGGATTACGGCGAGAGTCGATCAGGTGACACTTACGGCGGTCGACAAACAACCCACGGACGTCGGCAATAGTGAGGCTTCCGGAGGGGACGTGCGATTGGAAAAGTAATCGGCCGTCACGAACGAACAAAGGACACGCGATAAAGGACACGGTGCTGCGAACATGAAAAGATCATCAGTATTTCCAAGGAGTGTTCTCATGAGAAAAAGTAACAGGCCCTGGTGCGAAGTTTTGTGCTCGGTTGTTGCGGTGCTTGTGGCGTTGGGCGCGGTTGTGTGTTTGCCCGCGGTGGCAACGGCCGAGACGATCCTTTTGCAGGACAATTTCACCTCGTTCAGCCTGGGAACGACGTGGCAAGCGACCAGCTTTGGAGGGGCCACTGGTGTGCCACAGAGGCTTGAAGTGGTTGATCATGCGGCGGCGACCGACGGGAAGTCTCTGGAACTGGGGTCCGACAGCACTCTCACTCCCGATGAGTGGCGCGGCATTGAGACGAGCAATGCGTTCGCTATTGCGGCGGGCACTACGTCGGTCGACTTGGGTGCCCGTGTGGAAGTGGATCACGATGGCGAAAGCTTGGCGTCGTTCGAGTTGACGTTGCTCGGTTCCTCGGGCAAGTGGGCCAGTATGCGGGGTACGGCGAATCCAGGGGCCTACGATACGGGTGATGATACAACGTACGACTGGGTCATGATCTATGCCGACAGCGAAGGCAACTCGGCCATGAGTCCACGGTGGCATAGTAATTTCGAATTCTTGCGTGATTGGAACCTCGCCGTTGACGGTAACGGTGTGATGGCAACGGTGTGGAATCCTGATCATCTGACCAAGGCTTGGGATACGAGTGTCTCGAATCTCATTCTAAGTGATTTTGGGACGGATGTGCGCGTCGTATTTCGGCAGTTGACGGAACCGGCGGGCGCTTCGAGTCAATGGATTAGGGCCCAGGTAGACGAAGTTGCCCTTACTGTCGTACCTGAACCGTCGGCCGCGACGTTGCTTGCGGTGGCTGCGTTTGCGGCGTTATTTGGTTGGTATCGCCGTCGCTGAACGCCAAGTGTGTATGCTTCGTCGCACACGCGGAATGTGGTCGAGGCAACAGTAGCGGTCTTGACTCGTGTTCGCACAAGAGACCCGTGACACGGTGGCACCGGGTATTGCCCGCCTTCGCCAGTTACTTCGCAGGTTATTGGTGAGGGCCGTTTTTGGATGAGGTACTTGCCTCTAAATCCCGGAGGTTTTGGCGTGCGAAGGACAGATACAGGCTTCACCCTGGTTGAACTACTCGTAGTGATTGCCATTATTGGCATCCTGATCGGCTTGCTGTTGCCAGCTGTACAGTCGGCTCGCGAGGCGGCGCGGCGGATGCAGTGTACGAACCATCTGAAGCAGGTCGGGCTGGCTCTGCAAAACTACGAGAACAACTACGGCGTGTACCCATTTGGGGCTTACATGGTGTGGTCTGGGCCGGAGGAAGACTATCGTCGCGGGTCGATTTTGATTCGTCTGTTGCCTTTTCTCGAACAGCAGGCACTCTACGATGCCTTCGACTTCGATGAGACAGTCACCGACTCGCAAACCTTGGGCGGTTCCAGCGAGAAAATCGCCTCGGTCGTGGTGCCGACTTATGTTTGCCCTAGCGATACGCACGGCGGAGTATCGACCAGCGGACGGGCGTATCACAACTACGTCGCGTCCCACGGGCCCACGCCTTCGGGAAATAACCCGAATTGTCTTTGCGGCGAGGATTGGGAGGCCGGCTACGCAATGGCACCGTATAGCAGCAATGCCGCTGGGCCTTTTTGCCGTCATCCGGTTTGCACCCGGGTGGCTGATTGCCGCGACGGTTTATCGAATACAATCTTTTTTGGCGAGGTTCGGCCCGAGTGTTCTAATCACGTCAACAACGGTTGGGCGGCGACCAATAACGGTAACGGGTTGGCCGGCACATTGATCCCCATCAACTACGATACATGCGACTCGGATGGCGGCGCATCGCCCTGCAATCAGCCGTGTAATTGGAATACTGAGATGGGCTTCAAGTCGCAGCACAGCGGAGGAGCGAACTTTTTGTTGGGCGACGGCTCGGTCCACTTCTTCAACGAGACAATCGACCATCAGAACTACCAGTATCTTGGAGCCAAGGCCGACGGAAAGCCCGTCGAAATGCCTTGATGAGCGATGGGGAGTTTTATGTTGTCTATCCGGCCCTCAGTGATATGTATCAGTCTTCTTTCCGCGGTGGTGCTCGCGACAATCGGCTGCGGGCGTTCGGGACCGGAGACCGCTCGCGTAAGCGGGGTTGTCACGTTGAACGCTAAGCCCGTAGCGGGGGCTTCGGTAATGCTTGTTCCCGAGGCCGGCGGACGACGGGCACACGCCGTGACCGACGAGCGAGGGGCCTTTGAGTTAACCACCTTCGAATCGGGCGATGGCGTCGTCTTGGGACGCCACGCCGTCTCCGTGTCGAAGAAAAAAACCACCGGCATCCAGGCCGATGCCGACGGTCTTTCCGGCCCCGTGGCCGCTGGCGGCCTTCGCGACGAGTGGTTGCTTCCCAAACGGTACGCCAATCCAAAAACCTCGGGCTTAACCTGCGAAATCACCGGGGCGAAGGACGACCTGCTTCTTGAGCTAACCGACGACCGGTAGGGTGTTGCTCCATGGCACCGTCCGTGGCTGATTGGTCGACCGGCGTGGTAAATTCTTGGCGTAGCTCATTCCGGGGGTGTACTGCCGGCTGAGCCCGTGGTTTGGGTTGGCTCCGGCCCTGCCGCGTTATGGTATAGTTGATCAATATGAAGATCAGCTCCATCCCCCAAATCTACCGCCATATGAACCGCTGGGCCGATATCCTGGCGGTGCTGAGCAAGTATGAACTGGCCAATTGGATTGGCCGGGTGGGGCCCGATTTTGCCAAGGATTTGCTGAAGGCCTCAGGAGGGGATTCGATTGCCCGGCACTGCTGGGTTACCCGGATTCGCATGGCCATGGCGGAGCTGGGGCCCACGTTCATCAAGCTGGGGCAGGTGCTCAGTACGCGCCCCGACCTGGTGGGGGTCGACCTGGCCGAGGAATTGCAGCACCTTCAGACGGACGTGCCGGCCGATGATCCCGAGGTGGTTCGCGCGACCATCGAAGAGGAGTTGGGATGTCCGGTCGACGAGCTGTTTGCCGAGTTCGACGAGGTGGCGATGGCCTCGGCTTCGATCGGGCAAGTGCATCGTGCCCGACTCAAAACGGGCGAGGCGGTGGTGTTGAAGGTACAGCACGCCAAGATCGAGAAAAAGGTCAATGTGGACCTCGATATTTTGGCCGGACTGGCTCAATTGGCCGAGCGGATTCCCGAGTTCCACAACTACCGACCTCGGGCGATCGTGGCCGAATTTCATCGGGCGATCCGCCGCGAAATGGACTTCGGTCGCGAGTTGCGAAATATCCTGCAGTTCGCCCGAGACTTCGAAGATGACCCCACGGTCCATATTCCCGAGGTGTTTCCCGACCTCTCGACGAATCGTGTGCTGACGATGGAGTTGATCGAGGGGATCAAGCTGTACGACACCGAACGGTTAGACGCGGCGGGCATCGATCGGGTCGAGGTTGCTCGTCGGGGAGCGAACGTTTGCCTGAAGATGATTTTCACCAATGGCTTCTATCATGCCGACCCCCATCCGGGCAATATCGTGCTGATGGAGGGCAACGTGATCGGTTTGCTCGACTTCGGCATGGTCGGGCGGATCGACGAGCAAATGCATGAGCAAATCGGCGAGATGCTCATGGCCATCGGCAATCAGGATTCGGAGCATCTGACGTCGATTATCATGCGAATCGGGGCCGTGCCGCCGGGGCTGGACCGATCGGCACTGAGTATCGACGTGACCGACTTCGTCTCGCACTATGGGAGCCAGTCGCTGGAACGCTTCGATCTAAGCGGTGCCCTGAACGAGATGACCGAAATGATCCGCCGCTATAACATCATGTTGCCGGCGCGGATTGCCATGCTGTTGAAGGCACTGGTCACGTTGGAGGGGACGACTCGATTTTTGAGCCCCAAGTTTAGTTTGATCGAAGTGATGGCACCCTATCGATCGACGCTTCTCTGGCAGCGTTTGTCGCCCCGGCGACGGATTCGCAAGCTGCGGCGTCTTTTTTCGGAACTTGAGCATATGGCGTCGGTTTTACCCCGTGGCGTAGTCGATATCGTGGAGCAGGTGCAAAGCGGTAGTTTCGACGTCCACCTGGATCACCGCGGATTGGAACCCTCGGTCAACCGGCTGGTGTTGGGGATGTTGGCCAGCGCGCTTTTTTTGGGGTCGTCGCTGATGCTTAGCCGTAACGTACCGCCGACGTTCGATATACCGTTTCTGGGAATGCACGATATTTCCGCGTTTGGAGCGGCCGGCGGGTTCACGGCTGTCGCCCTGGGGCTACGGCTTTGGCGGGCGATCAATAAGTCGGGGCACCTCGACCGGCGCAAGTAGGACGTTGCGAATTGTCTCGTGTGGGGCAAGAAAGCCGCAATAAACTGTCCGCTCAGGCGGCTTCTCGCCGCTCGGGACGCTCTCCCCTGCCCTGCGACGGCTGCTCGGTCTCGGTCGCCGCGTTGTCGGAGGTTTCCGGCTTGCGGTTTCCCGTGTGCTCATTCAGCACCGTGACGATCCGTTTGTCGAGATCGTCAAGCTCGCGCAGGAGGTCTTCGTGGCGAGCCTCCAGGTCGAGGAGTAGTTGGAGAGAGTCAGCGTGCTGCTCGTGCATGGCGTATTCCGGAGGTGCGACCGATTGTCTGGGCGTGTTGTCGTTTGGCGAAAGACGTCAGATGTCCAGCGGCATGGCTAGGGAAGGTGGAGGCCAGGAGACGGTGGAGGCCAGGAGACGGTGGGCTTCCGCATTCGTGGTGTAATCAACAAGGTGGCCTCTTTCCTGATCGGATCGTTCCGGCCGTAAGATTCAGCACAGTTGTCGGCGGATTGTACCGCAAGTGGAGTTTGGGTAAGATGTTACGATTGTGCGGCCTGATTGCGGTGGCTTGGCGGCCATTGTCGGCAGGCCGATACGGTAAAACCGGCCTGGAAACTGAAAATGCGTGTAAGGAAAGCTCGGCATGACTGGAAAAATGCTCCGGTAGTGGCCGATATGGGTGGACAGGGGCCGGTAGCGTTGTGTAAATTATAGGGCTGCACAATGTTGTGCAGCCTTGGTTTAGGATCGACCGATAAGTGACTTGCCGATTTGCCGGGCCGTGCTTCGCACCATCCTTTGGTTTTCGGCCTCGGTAAAGGGTAAGTTGTTTTTCGTTCCGTCCTTACACGTATCGAAACAACCAACGTCAACTCAGTGGGAACCGGAAATTCGGTGAATAACCGGAAGAATCGGTGGGAAAGAAAAAAGGAGGAGTGAGTGGTCAAACTGACGCTGCGTGAGCGCGAGTCGATTCAAGAGGCGGTGCGCCGCTTCCGTAAGTTGGTCGAGCGAAGCGGAATTAAGAAGGAAATGCGCCGTCGCGAATATTACGAGAAGCCTAGCGAAATCAAGCGGCGTGCGAGGCTTCGTGCGGAGCGCCGGTCCCGCCGCACTCGCATGCTGGCCGGCGGTCTCTAACCGTCAGCGGCTGGGGGGGCTGAGTCCCATCGGGATTATCTCTGTCGCGCTAGAAGTCTGCGCCGATATCAGTTCTTTGGTGCCACTGCGTTGAGAGTGCGCGCCCGCTAAGGATTGTTTCTCACGGTTGCTTGCTGAGACTGAAAATCGGCAACAGCAGTCCGAGGCCGATAGTGCCGATGACTACGCCCATCACGCTGATCATGATGGGCTCGATCATGCTCGTGGTGGCCTTGATCGACGTATCCACTTCGCGGTCGTAATAGGTGCTTACCCGTTGGAGCACGTCGTCTAGTCGGCCGGTTTCTTCTCCGGCGGCAATCATCTGTACCAGCACGCGAGGAAAGAGCGGTTCGCCCGTGAGTACCTCGCAGACGCGTTTTCCGGTTGTCACACCGTCGAGCACTTTCTGCCATAGTTGCTCGTAGTAGTAGTTGCCCGAGACCTCTCCGGCTAGCCTGATCGATTCGATGATCGGCACGCCGCTTGCGAGCATCGTTCCCAGAGTGCGGATGCTACGGCTGATCGTTACCTTGCGCGACATGGGCCCGATGATCGGTGTGCTGATGCGGAGGTAGTCGATGGCTTTGCGTCCCGGTCCGGTGCGTTTCACGTACAGAAACCCGGCGATCAGAGCCACGGCTCCGACGATCCAAAGATACCAGTAGCCCAGCATGGCGTCGGACAATGTCATCATGAGCACTGTGGGGCCGGGCAGATGTGTGCCTTTGGAGGCGAATAGCGGGGTGAATTTGGGCAGGATATACGTGAGCAGGAAGATGGTTACCCCGACGGCCAAAACCATCATCACGCCCGGGTACGCCATTGCCGCACGGACTTTTCCTCGTGTTTCGAGCTCTTTGCGGAGGTAGTCGGAGATGCGTTCGAGCATCGGACCGAGCGAACCCGTGGCTTCACTGGCTTTGATCAGCGAAACGTAGGTTTTGTCGAAGTATTTGGGGTGGCGAGCCAGGGCGGCGGAAAAATCTTCGCCCGCTTCGACCGAGCTTTGCAGGTCGCTGAGGATCTTGCGTAGCGTGGGATTTGTTTCTTGTTCGACGATGCCGGCTAGGGCCGACGACAGGGTGATGCCCGTGTCGACCATGATTGCCAACTGGGCCGTCACATAGATGATGTCGTTTTTCGAGACTCGCTTGGGCAACAGCCCACCGTCGCTATCGCTTTCGTAGATTTCGAGAACTTGAAACCCGTCGCGGCGGAGTTGTTGCGCGGCGTCGTCTTGGCTGGAGGCTTCCAGCGTGCCGTCGTGAATAGTCCCCAGCGGGTCCTTGGCGCGGTATTGGTAGCTCATGCTGCTGTTTTACCTTGCACTATTAACCTCGAAGATTGTTGAGTTTTTGGCAAAGATTAGCGATCAACGGGAGCGGGTTCCTGACTGGGTGCGGTAGCACCGTTTGGTTGGCGGCTCTGCCGCCCTGCGTGGGAGGTGGGTTACCCGCTCGTGCCCGTGTCGCCCACGATATGGAAAATCTCTTCCACCGTGGTAATACCTTCGCGCACTTTGCGGAAGCCGTCGCGGGCCAGGGTGACCATGTTATGGCTGGCGCCGATGCGGCGGATGTTTCCGATGGTAGCGTCGGAGACGATGGCGTCTCGCAGGTCGTCGGTGATGACCAGCAACTCGTGTACGCCGAGTCGTCCTTTGAAGCCCGTATTGCGGCAAACCTTGCACCCCACGCCCCGGTAGAACTCTTTGAACTCGAAGCCCATTTTCTCCAGGGCCTTGCGGATAGTTCGGGCCGGTTCGTAGGGTTCGCGGCACTTGGCACAGATGCGTCGTACCAAGCGTTGAGCTAGCACCATGTTCAAGGCGGCACCGATCAGGTAGGGTTCCACGCCCATGTTGATCAACCGCGTGATGGCCGAACAGGCGTCGTTGGTGTGCAACGTGCTGAACACCAAGTGCCCGGTCAGAGCGGCCTGGATGGCCATTCTCGCGGTTTCTTCGTCGCGGACTTCACCGATCATGATCACGTCGGGGTCTTGTCGCAGCAACGTCCGCAGGGCCGCCGAGAAGGTCATGCCGATCTTGGCCTGCACTTGAAACTGGTTGATCAGCGGCAAGTGGTATTCGATGGGATCTTCCACCGTGCAGACGTTGTTTTCCATCGAACTGATGGCGTTCAACGCGGCGTATAACGTGGTCGACTTACCACTACCTGTGGGACCGGTGACGAGCACGATGCCGTTAGGGGCATGGATGTTGTGTTGGAAATCACCCAGGATGTCTTCCGCGAAGCCAAGGTCTTCCAAATTGAGCGAGACGCTTCGAGTGTCGAGTACCCGGATGACGGTTTTTTCGCCCTGGGTCGAAGGGAAGGTACTCACGCGGAGGTCGATCTTGCGCCCTTCAAGCATCACGTGGATGCGGCCGTCTTGCGGCAACCGGCGTTCGCTGATGTCCATGCCGCCCATAATCTTGATACGACTGGTCACCGCGGCCAGCAGGTGTTGCGGCACTTCGAGCGACTTGTAGAGGCGGCCGTCGATGCGATATCGCACTCGGGTGCAGCGTTCGGCCGGTTCGATGTGGATGTCGCTGGCCCCTTCTTTCACGGCGTTGAAGATGATGTAGTTGACCAGCCGAATGACGGGCGACTGGCCGGCAATTTCTTCAACGTCGCCGATGTCCTCGATGGCATCTTCGATCAGCGTGACGTCGGCATCATCCGAGTCCTCGATGATATCGTCGATCACGAAGACCTTGGAGTTGGGAAGCGCCGTAATCATTCGCCGAATGTCCTTCGGCGTGGCGGCCACGATCTGGACCTGTTTTTTCGAGAGACTGCGGATCTCGTCGATCAGAAACAGATTCGAAGGCTCCGAGACGGCGATCGTTAGCGTGTCGCGGACTAAGAACAAGGGCAGAACGAGGTTCTGCTCGACGTAGTCACGCGGCAGGATGTCGATGATTCGCGGATCGTGAAGTCGTGCTTCGAGTTTGGCATAGGGAACGCCGTATTCGGTAGCCAGGCACTCGACAACCTGATCTTCCGTGCAGAATTCTTCGGCAACGAGCAGTTCGCCCAGCAGTTTGCCGCGGTTGCCCTGCTTCTGCTTCTGAAGCGCAGCCTGGAGATTCTCAGCCGACAAGTAGCCCTTGTCGACCAAGAGGTCACCAAGACGGCGAGGGACGAGGCTGCTGGTGGTCATGGCGGCTGGGGTGGTTGAACAAGGCGGCCGATCGCTAACAAGGGTGCGACCGCGAGCGGTTATTGGAAACTCTTCACGGCGTCAATCACGCTGTCGAACACTTCGAGTTGCTGGTCGAGACGTGTGATTTCGAATATTTTGCGGTTTGAGCTGTTGGTGGCGGCGATCTTCACGTCGCCTCCCGTCTCACGCAGCGCGTCCTGGACATCGAGGATGGCGGTTAAGCCTCGGCTGTCGAGGATTTCCGTGTTGTCGACATCGAGCACCACGTTGGCGCGGTCCAGGCTGGGGACGTAACCCACGAAGTCCTCGGCCTGGTCGGCGCCGAGTTCCTCGGGCGTGTGAACCACGATCACGGTACCAAAAATTTCACTAGGTAGATGCATGGTTCGAGGGAGTGGAGTAGGGGGGAGCGAGAGAGGCGTGGTCGCTTCAGCGACCAGGAAAATATGTCTCTCTGAACTACACCTCGCACGGCTCCGGCTTTTCGTCGAGAGAATCCTCGGACAGGACGTCGTCGACCATCTGTTTCAGTTCTCGCGGACTAAAGGGTTTGGCGATAACCTTGAGGATGTTCCACTTGGCGGTGGCATCTTCGTGGCTGATTTCGAAACCCTTGGCCGTAAGCATGAAAACAGGCAAGTCCTTGGTTTCGGCATTCTCCCGGCAACGCTGTACTAGGCCAAAGCCGTCGAGACGCGGCATTTGGCAGTCGGTGATCAGGATGTCGGGGCGCTGGGCTTCGATAGCTTCCCAGCCTTCTTGTCCGTCGCCAGCGATCGTCACGTCGTAGCCGGCTTTCTTGAGTTTGAACTCGGCTGCTCGCAGGATGTGGATTTCATCGTCGCAGAGTAATACGCGCTTGCCCATCGTATTGATCCTCGTACCGTTTTTATGATCGACCGACAAATAACTTACCGATTTGCCGGGCCGTCCTTAGTTGCTTTACGTGTGGGTTAACTGACCAGCGCTCGGCAAAGTGATGGTAAACGTGCTACCTTCGCCAAGCTTGCTTTTCACCGTAAGGGATCCCCCGTGAACGTCCTCGACGATATGTTTGGCCAGCGGCAGTCCCAGGCCGGTACCTGCCGCCATGGTTTTATCTTTTTTGACACGATAGAACTTTTCGAAGACCTTTTGGCTGTCGTCTTCGCTGAGGCCTACGCCGGTGTCTTCCACTTCAAACCGAACTTGGTTGTCTTCCGTTCGACTGCGGAGTGTCACTTGACCATCGTTGGGGGTGTATTTGATCGCATTGCTCAGTAGATTGATGGCTGCCTGCGAGAGCATATCGCGGTCGGCCAGCACGCCAAGATACATCGGGCTGAGGTCCGACTTCAGCGCGATGTTTTTAGCCTCGGCCGCCGGCTGAACCACATGGATCGCTTCTTCGAGAAGCTCGTTGAGCGACTGCGGTTTTTTGCTGACTTTTACCACACCCGCTTCAATTCGCGACAAGTTGAGCAGGTTGTCGACCAGACGTTTAAGACGGTCGGCCTGGCTGTTGATCACGCCGAGGAATTCTTCCTTTGTTTCTTCGTCTTCTGCATCGCCATCGACGAGCAACTCGACGTAGGCCTTGATACCGGCCAGCGGAGTTTTCATTTCGTGGCTTACGGACGAGACGAATTCGGCGTTTCGTTTTTGCAGCGCCTTCTGGTCGCCGATATCGCGAAGCACGGCTACGGCGCCGGTGTTGCCGGAGTCTTCTTCGCCAGGCTCGTCGCCGGTCAGTTTGCTGGCCGTCACACGGAACCAGCGTTTGTTTCCGTTGGGGTCGGTGAGTTCAAGTTCTTCGGTGCGCGCGGCCGTCGTTTTTCGCTGCGAGGTGGCGGTTAGCAGGTTGGCCAATTGCTGGCAGTCGACGACTTCTTGCAGCAGACGGTGCTCCAGGCTGTCATCGTCGAAATGGAAGAGCTGCTGGGCGCTGTGGTTGGTCAGGAGCAGTTCGTCGAATCCGTCGATGGCAATGATCGGATCGCCGAGTTCGGCAAAGATGCGTTTGATTTGTTCCACTTTTTCCGTTGCCCGGCGGCATCGAATCTCGGCGGCGGTTCGCGCATGCTCCAGATCCTGGATCTGGTGGCATTGTTCATATAGGCATTGCCGCACCCGTGCCGCAACTTGAGCCAAGGGATTCGATTCGGCAATCGGAGGGATTTTGCCTGAGGTGTTGTCGCTTTGGATGTCGCGAGGATTCAGGCTGGTGAGTACGTTGAAATGGCGGACCACGGCCTCGACGTCGTTCGTGGTTCGGTAGAGCGTCAGTCCGGTGGTCGCAGCGAGGACGGTAAGTCCTGCGGCAAACAGAACGCTTCCCAGCAGCCACAGGCCGGCACCGATCAGGCCGCCGCCGACAATCGCGACGACCATGCCGATGGCAAGCCCGAGGAGGACTGTCCAGATCAGTTTGTTGTCCTTGGTAAGCGCCATGTCAACCATTGTGCAACATTTGCGAGATAGATATAGCTACGGAACTGCAAGTGTTCCTCAAACTTCGATTGGACGACGTGGATGCCATGGACAGCTTGCCTGCCCTTGCTTCAGCAGCGGCGGACAAGCCGCCACTAGCACCACTCAGGTCGTGACTCGAAGATTGACCGCTTGGCGGAGCACTAACGTTGGACAGAGTACTCTGGATTCAACGTTTGGGCCTGGAGGAAATAGCCCTCCGCAGCCTCGCGCTGTCCAAGCTTTGTCAACGTGGACCCCATCAAAAAATAGGTCAGCGCACTCGATTTGTCCAAGGAAAGTGCTTGCCGCAGAGCAACTTGAGAAGATTGGTAGTCGCTCACGCGGTAGTGCGCTACGCCCAGCGTGCGGAAAAGAGCCGCTGAGTTGGGGTGCTGACGCTGAGTCGAGGTGAGAAGTTCAACCGCTTGTGCGGGTTGATTGTATCGTAGCAGAGAGACGGCCGCAGAAATCGGGATTTGCGGATTATTCGGTTCACTGGCGATAGCCTCCTGGAAAAAGGCTACGGCCGTGTCCGTGGCACCCTCGGCGAGTGCGGAATAACCCTCGGCGAGCAAGGTAGTGCTGGGCGCGAGTGGCGCGCAGACCGCTTCCCCGGCGGATTGTTCGGAAAATGCGGGATGTGATGCTAGGGACGCTTGCTGGTTGGAATCGTCCCGATAGGCAGCGGCCACGAGGCGAGAAGCGTCGGGTGGGGATACCGTGTGGCCGTTCGGGTCGTCGTTCGCCCAGACCATCGAGTCATCGGCCATGCTGAAGCCGGGCGCCGCGGTGGCTTGGGACGCGTTTGACGACATCTCGGCCGAAGAGCCATAGTGTGGGTCTAGCACGGCTGTCTGGTGGTAATGAGCCAAAGCCGCGGTGGGTTGGCCTACGGCGTCGAGCAGTAGCCCCATGGCGTACTGAACCTGGGCGTCTTGGGGATGGGCAGCCAGGGCTGCTTCCATCTGGCTCATCGCTTCCTGTTGCCGGTTCGTGGTGAGATAAAGCTCCGAAAGCAACAATCGCGAGTCGCGATGGTTGGGATTACGGTCTACTAGGCGGCAGAGAGTCTTTTCGGCGCCGACCAGGTCATTACGATTCCAGCGATCAACGGCTGACTGAAACTCGGCCGCATCGCGTTTTTCGTCGAGGGTTTCCGCCAATTGCTGGGCGCGCTGCTGGCGGGGTTTGGTGATGTCTTCAACGGGCTGACGCGGCATGGAGAAATGGGCGCAGCCGGGCATAAGGAACAGCGATGCCAGAACCGTTAAAACCAGCGTCAAGGTCGCGCGTTCAACGAATGTGCGAGCCTGGAACTGGGTTTCGAAATCGCCTTGTAGAAGCAGGTGGTGCTGTCGTGACGTGTTCATTGCAGCTTCCTCGGTTGCTCAAGATCAAGCTGCCGGCCGGGTTGTCCGGGATCGAAGGGATGTAGCGGGGCGCCCTGGGCGGTGGAGCCCTGGACGGTAGAGCCCTGTTCCAGTTCGCTCAATAACCAGTCGGGCATCGCGTTGCCGTCGAGTGGATTTACGCCTGCCGGCATGGTGGGCGGAGGGCATGCCGTGTGGGCGCCGTAGCAGTTGCCCTGCCAGATATCGGCCCGCAGATCGATCGCGCGGCGATTGAGTGGGTCATATTGGACGGCCCACTCGGCCATTCGCAGGGCGGTCGTACGGTCGCCGGCGGCCCAGGCGTTTTGCGCCAGCCGGAAGTAACGCCGTCCCAGGTTTCGCTTGTTGAGCCAGTTGGTTTTATCGAGCGCCACGCTTTGGCGACGAAGGAACTCACACGTGGCACGATCCCCTTCGGCTTGCTTGTCGGGGTCGTAGACGATGTGCGGTGTGATGACGACCAGGATTTCGTTGCGGCTGGTAATCTCCTCCGAGTCGCGGAAGAGCATCCCCAACCACGGAAGGTTACCGACCAGCGGCACCTGGTTGACCTTTGTCTCCAATTCTTCGCGAATCAGTCCGCCGATGACCACGGTAGCACCGTCGCGAACCATGATGTTGCTCGTCACCTGGGTGAGCGATTTTTCCGGAATAGTAAAATCGCCTTCGACACGAACATCACCGGTCGACAGTTCGGGGTGGATTTCCATGCGGATGAGGCCGTCGCTGGAGACAAACGGCCGAAGCCGCAAGATGGTGCCGAGTTCGAGGAATTCGACGGTTTGCGTGGCCGTGGTTTCGGTCACCGTGGTGCTGATATAGCCCTTCTGATCGCCGATTTGGATCTCGGCCCGATGCTTGTTGAGCACCATTACGCTGGGGGCGGCCACGAGGTTGGTGTCGCCCACGGTTTCGAGTGCTTCGAGGAAGGCTCCCAGCGTGCTGTCGAGGAAGCCGACCTTCAAGGCGCCGTTTTCGAACTTGAAGTCGGCCAACGTGGAGGCCGGATCGCCGATGCCGAATTTCAGGTTGTTGTTCTGCCGCAGAAGCTGGAAGCTCACACCGTATTTGTCGGTGTCCTTGAGTTTCACACTGAGGATCATGGCCTCAATGTGGATTTGGATAGGCCGGATATCGACTTCTCGCACCATCTGATCGATCTGAGCCAGGGTGGCTTGGTAGTCGCGGACCACGAGCACATCGGAGCCGGCGTAGTTGTCACCTCCGACCGCCGCCTCATCGGAGCCGATACCCACCTCGGCCGGCGTGGAGACGCTCACCACGCCAACTTCAGGCGTCAGCAGCGGTTTGACCAGGGCCTCTAGCTCCGCCGCCGTGACGTAGTTGGGCCGGTAGACTCGGGTGGCAAGATTGTCGAGCGCTTGTTCAAGTTGCTGAAAGTCTTGGGTGGTGCCCACATAGACGAAATCGCCTTCGCGTTTCGAATTGAAGCCGTTCGACTTGAGAATCGCGTTCAGAGCACTGTCGAGATCGACGTCGTGCAACTGGGCGGAGACCGTGCCTTGCACGTTTGCGCTGGCCAGGATGTTCGTGTTTGTCTGTTCGCCCAGCAATCGCAGTACCTTGCGGATGTCTTCGTCGTGGAAGCTCATCGACAGCCGATCGTCGCCTTCGCCGGTGGAATTCTTGGCGAGGCTTCCCTTCACGTTGGCCAAACCGTCCGCCGTGGCTTGGGCCTTTGCTGTTGCGGCTTGCAGGGTCTGGCTATCGGCGGCGGCTTCGTCGAGCTTCTTGACCATCTCGCCGATCTCCTTCAGCACGCTTTCGTAGTCGCGTACTAGCAACACACCGTCGGTAGTCGAGGGATCGGGCGCCTGGGCGTCGGTGCCTGGCTCATGCAATTGCGAGTCGGATTTCCAGACACTTACGACCCCGACTTCGGGCGTGGTAAGCCATTCGATCAGCCGCCGCAGGTCCTGAACGTTGACGTGGCGCGCGTGGAATACCTGGGTGCGCAGTTTGCCTGCGGGATCCTCCAATTCCGTTCGTTTGCCGATCAGAATAAAATCCCCTTCGTGGCGTGCGGCGAAGCCTGTTGACTTCAAAACGGCGTTCAATGCCTGTTCGATATCGACGTTTTTCAAAGTGGCCGATACCTTACCGGTGACGCTATCGTTGAGCAGAATGTTAAGGTTTCCCTGTTCGCCCAGCGAAAGAAGAACGTCGCGAATGTCGGCATCTTGCAGGTCGATCGTAAAGCGGTCGTCGCCCTCGCCTTCAACGTGGGCGGCGGCACCGTTGGAGGGCGCGGTGGCGTGGGGAGGCCGTGGGGATGTCGGTGGCAGTGGTGGCTGAGCCGGGCTGGGCGAGGACAGAATTTCGCCTGGAGCCTGTGCAAACGTCCTGCCCGAAGACGACGGGGAAACTGCCGACGAAGGTTGACGCAACGTAGATTTCGAGGGCTGGGAGACCGGCTTCGCTTTGTCGGCCAATGGATCGTCGGCCAACGGGTCGTCGGTCGGCTGAGTGGCATCCTTGATCGCCGTGGGGCGGAACTGTTGCCGATGTGCAGGATGAATGGGCGCGCGCTGCGGACCGCTGGGCGCAATGACGATAGATTTCGGCCGCGGCGGAGTTTCAGGCTGGCTCGCCGAAGCAGCGCTGGTTACGACAGCGGCTTGGTGATCGAGAGGCTGCGGTGTGGAGTAGCCGACACCAATGGCTGTGGCCACACCCACAGCGGCAAATAAGCCTAGCAGCGTGAGACGGCGAAGCGTATGCATGGGTCTTCCGTGACGCCAAGAGTGAGTAGAAACCATTTCAAAACTAGTGCCGAGGTCGTTCGTTCAGCCGACGTACGAACTCGAAGTCGGGTTTTGAAATTACCTCTATTGACGCTTACATAGCTAATGAGCGGAAGGCGACCAACGGGAGCCTGGGGTTCCAGGCGCTCGGCTTTCCGAAGCGGATCATTTTCAATGCAAGCATCAATAGGTTGTCTCGATGATCAATTATGAAAGTAGGCGAACTCTCGAATTCAGTTTGCAGCGCTGAACATCTGAATCCGCTGGTTCACAGTACCGCTGTGCAATTCAAAACGTTGTCCTCCACGCATCAGGACGATCCGACGCGGATGGATTTCGGCCAGGACGAATTGGATCGTCTTGCCGTTGCTCGTGACCGTAACGGTTGCTCCGGGGCTATAGGTCTCTCCATTGATAACGGCAACGCTATGCTGTGGGCCGACAATTGTGCTACTGAGGACCATTCCTAAACGTTCGGGCGTAAGGTCGTTGTCCAGGTTGTCGAGATTTTCGGCCGATTTGTTTTCCACGGGCGTAAAGGGGTCGCGTTGTGTCGCAGTCCATGTGGCGGCCAGGCTTCGGGGGTCGTTCTTCCTCCACTTCGCGATTTCGTGCCATGCAGGCAGTGCTTGCTGGGCAGACTCTTCCGTGTCGCTGTATTCTCGATGGGTACTAGCCTGGGATTCTGGTGTGGCTACGGCAACCGTCTTCGTGGCGCTGGATGCCGTCGCCTTCTTTTTAGGTGCCACCCAGCCCCATACTAGCGGTGCCCAAAACCATAGCGCGACCAACGCAAGCAATCCCAGGATTGCAGCCTTCTTCGGGTTGCCCACGGCCTCACGGCGGAGCTGTCGGATTAGTCTCTGATAGTTCACGGTTCTTCGGCAGGCTGGGCGCAGCGTTGCGCTCTGATCCTGCTCCTTCGCTGTATCGGTTAGTCTGTGTCTTTCGCGTAACCAGAATTTTCGGAATTACCGGCAAATACCACCAATTTTAGCTCGCACGCTATACGTTGGCTTTTCTGGTCTATTTTCTCAAACACGACGGAAGTTACCCAGGTTGTCTCCGGGAGACTCTCCAGCCGGGAGAGGAAGCTGTAAATCTGGGAAAAAGTCCCCGTGCATGCCATGGAAATGGGAATCTCGCGTATCAAGGCGCGCTGCAACACCGGCTCGGGATCGAAGCGAGTTGGGGTGACTCCGGTGGCCTTGGCCAACTCGTTGATCTTGCCGTAGAGTTGGGCCAGAGAATCGGAAGTCGGGGCGTCCTTCTCCCATTGGGTGGTGTACTCGATGGCCTTGGATAACTCGGATTGGGCTGCTTGCAGGGCGGCAACCGTCATTTGGGCCTGGCTGATGTACTGTTCTTGCTCCTGGATTTGTGTTCGGGTTTCGGTGGTGGAATGGTGGCCGGGCAAGAAGATGAGGAGCAAATAGGCCAGCGCCACGCACACCAAAGGTGCGGTAATGAGCCAGTTGCCGCGTTGTAGTTTCTTGGGAGCCATCGTCTGTTGCCTTACGGGCTTTTAGGGACGACCGAAAAAATCTGCCGATTCAACGGGCCGTGCTTCGCGACGGCCCTTGGGTGTCGTCTTGGAAAACGGTAAGTCAATCGTCACGTCGATCTTGGGAACGCGTGTGTGCGAGGTTCTTGTGGGGCGGAGTCCGAGGGCCTTTGGCGTGGCCATAACCTGGGCGAACAAATAATGTGGCCTCAAACTGGATTACCCCCCCCTGCTCTCCTTCGAGCACTTGGCTCGAATCGAGTTCGGCCTTTTGCATCAAATCCAGCTTTCCCAACTGCCCAAGATACTTGTGCAGTGCGCTGGCTTCGGTGCTGATCCCTTTCAGGTGGATGACGGTTTGCATCGTATCGAATTGGGCACGCATGCTTTTCAGATCCTGGACGGCCAGCGGTGCCTGGGTGAGGTCTTTTTCCGACTCCCGACGTCGTGCCAAGGCCGAAGCAGTTTTGGGCTGTTTGACATTTGGATTGCGGAGCGTTTCACGCGTTATCTGCAATTGTTCGAGCGTGATCTGTGGCGGCAGTGGACGCAACAGCGCGGCAAGCAACTGCGTACGTGGCCAAGGATGTTGCAGGTAGGTGTAAAGTTCCGCGACATCGCGGGTGTTCTTCAGTTCTGCCTGCACCTTTTGCAGGGCCTGATTCTGCTGTTGGGCCGTTTGGTAGGTTGGCTCCAACAAGGAAAGCTCCGCCTTGACCTGCCGCATGCCATACGTTTGGCTCAGCGATGCGGCGGCCAGAACGGCGACGAACACAGCGATCACCGCCACACGCCAGGGCTTCGATTGCCGTTGGGCGGCTTGCTGACGATAATGGGTGGGCAGGAAGTCGATATTCTGCATGGTGTTTTCCGCCGCTATTAACCAGTTTCTCGTAGCGCCAAACCGGTGGCGATATCCCATTGGCCGAGGTGGCCGGGCAGGCTAACTCCTTCGAAGGCCCGCAGCGGGTTGCCCAACTCGCAGGGCAAATCCAGACGTTTGCCGATCCACTCGACCAACACGGAGTTGGCTTCGCCACCGCCAACCACCACCTGATCCAACGGTTGGCCGCGAAAGGTTACGCTGTAGTACCGCAGGCAAAGGGATAGCTCTGAGGTGAGTTTGTCGAGCACGGGACGAACCGATTCGCGAATGCTCTGACTGATCTCGGGATCACGCTGGTCGGCACGCCGGTCGCCGTTGTGACGCCGCAGTGCCGAGGCATCTTCGTCCGACATTTTCAGGTGGCGAGCTACGGCCTGATCGAGATGGCGACCACCGAGGTCGACGTACTTGATAAACATGGCATCGGAACCTCGTGCGATGACCACGCACGTGGTGGAGCCTCCGATGTTGACGAACATCATGCGACGGTGCTGATCGTCGTCTCGGCGAAATTGCTTGCTGTAGCAACGCAGCAACGCTGCCGGTTCGGCGTCGATCGCCACCGGACGGAGATTGGTCTTCTCGACGATCCCCATCAGCCGATCGATGGCCGGACGGTGGGAAGCCAGCAAAATCACCTCGCGGCGGACGGAGTCGCCCTGTCGAACGTCGGCTGCATCGATGAAGCGGATCTCGGCTTCTTCGCTACTGAAGGGAAGCCGGCCGGCCGCTTCGAAGTGGACGATCTTCTTCAGTTCGTCGCCATTGGCCTGCGCCACACGAATGTTTTGTACGAAGAGCTGTTTGTCGCTGAGGCAAAACACGGCGTCGCGCCCACGGAAATTCCGACCTTCTCGGGCGTGCTCGATGGCCTCGACGAGAAGTTCGTCTTGCCGGCCGGGGTTGGCGGCCGGTTCGGCCGGTAAATCCCAACAGGCCGCTTCGCAGAGCCGCGTGCGGTCGGCACTGAGCTGAAGCAGCTTCACCGAGCGGCTACCGATATCGATGCCGATCGGACCGCATCGTGTTTTGCTGAGCCAGGGAACCATGGGATTTCGGGTTTGTGGAGTTCGTTGATTTCGAGAAGGTTTTTGTCAAGGAGCCACGGGCGCAGCCGGCGTTTTGGTTGCAGGCATCAGCGAGGCCGGTGGTGCCGAGGTGGTGTCGTATTGCATTTCGACCAAGCCCGTTATTGGGTTGATGACAAACCACAGGTAGCGTGTGTCGGTACCGTTGCCCGCCGATAGCCAGATCAGCGTGTAACCCGGTTGCGTCGTTTCGCCCAGGGGACCGAATTCGACTTTGTCGACCGGCGTCGCAAAATTCTCGAAATTGACCGCGGTTACGAGTTTTACCGGGGGGCCGATGTGTGGCATGTCTGCCAGCCGCACGATATGGGCCTCCGGCGGATCGTCGGGATTGCTGAACGGCGAATGGGGTAAGGTGTCCAGCGCGGGGTTACTCCCGCTGTGTTGGATCGTGTAGCTGTTGTTTTGGAAATCAAACGTTACTTCATAGGTGCTGTTGTTGCTGATTGCCAGGCTTTGGGCGTACGCCAAATCGGTTTTCAGCACTTGCGCGGCTCCGCGCAACTGGTCGTTCAAGCTGGGTTCCGAACTGGGTAGCACCAGCGCTGCCAGAATTCCCATGATGGCCACCACGATCAGCACTTCCAGCAGCGAGAAGCCGGCATGCAGGTGGCGGGATTTCATGATTACGGTTCCTGGTTCTGTTCAACCACGACGTGCAGCTTGCCGCTGCGAAGCAACTGGTTTTGTTCTTTCAGCAAGTCTCTAATCTCGTGCAGTGCTGTGACAATCTCGAAACGCTGTTCCACCGAATTGGCAAACGGCGTTACGGCGGCATCGCTTGTCTGATAAAAGCTTAGCACGCAATACGTTAGGACATTCGCGGTAATCAGCAATAACCAACCAGTGCGGCGTGACATGGTTTTACTCCCAAAAGTCTAGGGGTTTTCTTTCCACTCGAGGAGGTTCCATCGCAGTCCGTCGTCGTCCTCATGGACCACGAAGACCGTGTTATTCGGGTTGTGCCAGTGGTAGCGGATGTTGGCCGTGTCAGGATCGGGTTGCAGGACGATTTTCGGAGCGGGGTCGAGGCCCCGCGCGTGGGCCAACCATGTGGCGAAATTTGTGATTCCACCAGGCAGATGGCGTTGGTCGTCGAAATCATCCCAACAGTCGGACCACCACGAGTTGCTTTTTACCCAATCGGATCGGGCGTGAAGCTTTAGAGCCCTTGCGGCCACGTGGCCCGCGACCGCAAACTCGATGGCGTCTTGTGCGGCCGCATCGACTTCAAATTCGTCGTATCCGATTATCGTGCCGACCAAGCTGGCTTTGGCGCCGTTGTGCACTTGAATATCGTCGCCCACCACGGCCGTAGGCAGGCGGACCGTATCGCTACTGCCGTCGAGCGTTGGCAGTACCAAGGGATGAAGCTTGATGTTGTCGGCAAAGAACTCGAGATCGCCGGACGACGAACCTTCCGTCACCAGCATTCCACAGATGGTGACGTTCTCATGAATATGCAATTCGTTTTCGCGATGGAAAATGCCTAACGGATTAGTCTGTGGGTCGGGGAGATATTGCGTGTTTACGAGTGCTTGCGGAAGTTCTGTGATCTGGTACTTTTTTCCGCCAGGATAAAGCTGGTACGTGGTTAAGCTGTTGAGGCTCTGCCAGCTATATTCACCCCAGTAGGATTTGTTTATGAACGAGACCCCTAGTTTCGACTGTAACTTATAGATGGAATCGAAATATTGCAGTAACGACGGGAGATACACATTGTCGGTGAACGGGCGCCAATCCGGGCCGCCGCCAGCTTGCAGCTCTGTCAGGTCTTCGGAATACTCCCAACGTTCGGAGTTCCAGTTGATCTCGCGGCTCAGTTCCAACGGACTCCGTAGCCGGGTTGGCCCTTTCACTTGAAAGGGGCCGTTCAAGATGCCTACAAAACTCAGCGTCCACTGGCAGAGCGTGTAGTTGGTCAGGTCGTCGAAACCGTTTGGTTCGTCGGGTATCGCCCGGGGAATCAGACGCATAACGGCACGGATCTTGTACGTTGCAATCGCCGAAGGATTATCGCGATCCTGTGCGTAGCCGGTGGCCTCCAAGGTAACACGGTACGGCTCGTCGAAGTACGGGTCGTCGTAGTCGGGGTTTTCCCAGTCGTCGAGGGTAGTCTCGCGGTCGTAAAAGGCCGGATCGCCCGTGGTGTAGGTGACCGCGTAGCTTTCGTAGTCGCCGACGGTTCCGGTCAGCGTGGTGTCGACTCCGGCCCATTTCGCGGTGTGCATCTTTTTGATGGCCAACGTCATGCCCGTCACGGCGGCCTGGCGGGCGGCCTCGCGGCGGTCGAAATTGTGATGGATCATCACGGCCGTGTGCTGACTGCGCACCGCTGCGTAGGACAGGCCCAGGGTCATCGCCAGCAGCAGGATAACGATCAGCAGCGACATTCCGCGGCGGCCACAGCGATATCGGCCATGGCGACCAGCCGGTCGGCGCTTGTCGGTTGGGCGGGGCGCGTAAGTTGTCCAAGGTGTGGCATTCATCGGTGCATCTCGTAATACAGGGCGGCGGAGCCGAAGAACGCAATGGCCTGATTATCGAGATCCGAAGCGACGGCGTTGTCGCCCGGCAGGAGCTGTAATTCCGTGCGAAGCCAAACCTGCCGCAACCCGGTGTTCGAACCACAGATGCCCTGAACCCAGGCGAGTTCGTCCCACGAGAGGCTGTTGTTCTGATAGTCCTCCCACTCATCGGCAGAAGGTCGCAGTCGGACCTCAAAACGAACCGCACCACGGATGTCGTTCGACGAGTTGTCGGTCACCGGGCAGGATCGCACAAGGTTCGTAAGCGTGGTGATCTTCGAACCCGAACTGGATTTGATGCTGGCAATCTGAGTGTGCCACTGCGTTGTGTCGGATGTTGCCGGAACGACTCGGGTGTCGGAACTCGGCGGGACGATCTCGACCAGGCGGTTGGGGACCGTGGGGTGGGGGGAGTAAATCAGCAGCTCGTTATAGCGGGGAAGCCCGTCGGGGTCGGCAGGTGTACCGCTGGGATGCCAAATGACCAACGTATCGGGAAAACGCCAGCCGCCGTCGTCTTCGGCAACCACGAGCACGCCAGGAAACTGGTCGTTGGCCGTGGCATCGCGAACGTTGCTCGCGATGCGATCGAGTACCACCCTTGCGTGTTGAGTCGCTTCGGAGCGGCCTTGGCAGTAGTCGTACGATTGTTGCACGCCGTTGGCTAACGTGCCCATGGCGGCGGCCACGACAACCATCAACGACATAGCGATCAACAGTTCGACCAGCGTCAGCCCGCGACGCGCATGGGTAGCACGGGATGGTGCATGGGTGCTGCGGCAACGTATCCGGGTACCACTGGCTGCTCGCCAGCCAGTGGCACCCAAATTGGCCTGCCACTTTTCCAACGGGTTGTTAGGGGGCATAGGACGGTACATAGGTTACAATCCTGCGCAAACGCGCCAATTCGCGGTCGCCGCGGCCAGGGATGTCTTCGATGATGCGAACCTCGACGGCTCGATAATCGGTGGTCTGACCGTACGGTAGTTCGGTTTGCAGATTGGATTCGCGAACGTAGTAAACCCGAGCTTCTTGACGCCAGTTGTTGAACATCGACGTGGGAACCTGGAAGTTGGGCGCACGGGTGTCGCCCTCGCCGTCGTCGGTGCCGAGAGGTACACCGTACTGGTCGGTGGGCGGCTTGCTTTCGATGTCGACGAAATCGTCAATGTCGTCAAAGCGTTCTCGCGTTCCAGTTGCCTTCTCCCAGGAACTGGGACACAAAGAGACCTGTTGCGGATCTGCTCCCACGGCCATGTAACGGCAACCGACAATTTCGTCCATCAACTGCTGGGCCATGCCCTGGGCAATGGTTTGCTTGAGCGCCTCGTTCGTGGTTTCGAGCGACGCATGGGAGCCCAACAAAAGAGCCGCCGCGGCAAGTGCGGTGATTGAAATCGACACCAGAGCCTCAACAAGCGTGAAACCACTAGGTGAGCCATGGCGGCAAGAGCGGCCGGGTCGCGTGAGCGTTGTTTTGGTGCGGATCATGGTGACGCGGACACCTCGGGCAAGAAAAAAGACGCGGCAGGGTCCCCTCTAGCTCCCAGCTTTCCCTGCCGCGTCGTTGACCAACGCCCCTCCCCGAGGCGCGGGTACAAGAGAAATATAGGCCGGGCCTAGGGGGTGTCAAACCAATCGAGAAGCCGCCGGTTCCGATTGCCCGGATTGTCCGGGCATGGGGGCCGATTAGAACGTGTTTGAACACGGCGTACCCTCTCCCGCCGTGCGGGAGAGGGTGGCGGCGAAGCCGCCGGGTGAGGGCGGGTTGCAGTGATTGGGGCGTTGCCTGCTCATGCGTTATCTTTAGAGCGATATCTGCTGCGAGCTTACGCATTACTGCCACGCAGCCCCCTCACCCCCGGCCCCTCTCCCCGGAGGGGCGAGGGGAGATTATAGCCAGTCGAGGCCTAGATCCAGGCAGACGGCAGAATGGGTCAGCGCACCGACGCTGATTCGATCGACGCCCGTTCGGGCAATTGCCGCCACGGTGTCGAGATTCACGCCGCCGGAGGCTTCCAGATCGATCTCCGGATTGACCGCATTGCGCCGGCTTACGGCGGCACGCAGTTCGTCCGTTGACATGTTGTCCAAGAGCACGATGTCGGGCGCGGCCGGTAACACCTCGTCGAGTTGCTCGAGTGTGTCGACCTCGATTTCCACGATGGTGCTTTTGCCCGAGGTGGCCAACCCATGCTCGACGGCGTACTGACGTGTTCGCTCGACGGCTTCGGCCGGGGTGAAACGGGCCGCGCCCGGCACGGTGGCGCCCAGGGCCAAATGGTTGTCTTTGATCAACACGGCTTCGAACAGGCCCGTGCGATGGTTATAGCCGCCGCCGCAACGTACCGCGTATTTCTCCAGGCGACGCCAGCCGGGCGTAGTCTTGCGGGTGTCGTAGATGCGCGCGTTGGTACCAGAGGTGGCCTCGACGTAGCGTCGGGTGAGCGTGGCAATGCCCGACATGCGACCCAACAGGTTCAACGTCAGACGCTCGGCCATGAGAATTCCCCGGGCGGGGCCTTCCAGCACGGCCACGGTGTCGCCTGGCTCGACCGCATGCCCGTCGTCGATCTTGGGGTTCAGGTGAAGCCGGTGGTCGATGGCCGCCAGGATGGCCGGCACGCCTGCCAGTCCCGCGATTACGCCCGACTGGCGTGCAACGATTGCCGCCCGGCCAGGAGCATCTTCCGGCACGAGTGCCGCGGTCGTCAGGTCACCGGCATGGGCCAGATCTTCGTTGATCGCCAACTGCAGGATTTCTCCCCAGTCGCTTTGGAGTTGTTCATCCCAATCGATTTGCTGGAAGTCGTGTTTCAACGGTGATACCTCGAAGCGGGTCTTTTTCTCGATTTGCGTGTTGGGTGCCATGCCCACGTTCACGTGGGCATGGCACCCTTGTGCGTACACCCTTACTGGCCACGAGGCACTACCCTCGACGAAAGACTCGCGGCAGCATTCGCATGGCCCGGGCGGCACCTTGCAGCCGGCGCCCAAGCTTTCGAGCGTAGAGCATGTCGATCAATCCGGCAAGCCCCCGGTAGACGCCTGGCCCGTGGGGGTGCCACCAGAGATTCCGCGGCGTACCGCCGAGCAGGTCGTCGACGATGCACTGCGGTTGGGTCATTTCGGCGAAACCGAGCGCGCCGTGAGTGCGGCCGATGCCCGACTGTTTGAAGCCTCCCCATGGCGTTTCCGGCAAGCCGTGGCTCATCAGGTGGTCGTTGATCGTAACCACGCCGGCCTGGATCTGTTCGGCCAGGCGGCAAGCCATGCGGCGGTTGCGCGACCAGACGGAGCCGGTCAGTCCCAGGTCGCTGTCGTTTGCCAGGCGGACGGCTTGTTGCATGTCGTCGACCGGCATGACGGCCAGCACGGGGCCAAACGTCTCTTCTCGCATCACTCGCATCGAGTGGTCGACGTCGGTCAACACGGTGGCCGGGTAGAAAAGCCCTTGGGTGTTTTCGGGGTACGGCGATTGGGCGAACAGCGTGGCTCCGGCCGCTAGGGCCTCGTCGACGTGTTGGCGGATCGTATCGAGTTGCCGCCGGGTGGTGACGGCTCCCAGGTCGACCTGATAGTCGGTGTCGATTCCCATGCGCAACGCGCAGACCTTCTCGCCCAGCAGGTCCAAAAACGGTTGGTACACGTCGCGGTGGACATAGATGCGTTCGACCCCGCCGCACGATTGACCGCAGTTTTGCAGCCCGGCCCAAATGGCCCCGGCAACGGCTCGATGCAGATTGGCGTCGGGACAGACGAGCATGGCGTCGTTGCCGCCGAGTTCCAAGCAGACGGGCGTGAGTGTCTGGGCCGCCTTGCCCATCAACTCCTTGCCCACCGCCACCGAACCGGTGAAGAACAACTTGTCGATGCCGACGGTCAGCAGCGCGTCGCCAGCCAATCGGCCGGGCATATTGAGGTAGGAAAACACGCCGTCCGGCAAACCGGCATCACGAAAACATTGCTTAAGCGCGTGGCCGACCATTTGCGTTTCGCTGGCCACCTTCAACACCACGGCATTGCCAGCCAGCAGCGCCATTGCCACTTCGGAAAAGGGAATGGCCAAAGGGTAATTCCACGGCGAGACGATTCCGACCACGCCCCAAGGAACCTGGCGAATGTAGCTTCGCTTGTTGGCCAGCAGCCAACTGCCTGGGCGAAGGCGACGCCTGCGAACAAAACGCCCAGCGTGTCGGGCGTAGTAGTCTGCGGCCATCGCGGCCGGCAAAAGCTCTGTGGCCACCGCGTCGGTACGCGTTTTGCCGTTGTCACGGCTAATGGTTTCGGCCAGGTGGTCGAGGTGTTCCACCAGATAGTTACGTACCCGGAGGATCGCCTTGGCACGCTGGCGTAGCGGCAATTCGGCCCATGCCGGTTGCGCGGCCCGGGCGTGGCAGAGCATCTCTTGCACCTCGTCGGGCGAAGTTTGTGGCCAGCGGCCCAGCGTTTCGCCCGTGGCCGGGTTGATGCAAACGGTTTCATGGCCCTGGTTCATCGGAGATTCTGCCGGGGGTGAGGGCAATCTTCGGGGTTGGCCGTGGGGGTCCCGCGAATGGCGGTGGGCTCGTCGACGGGTTCTTTGCGACGGCCTACGAAGTGGTCCATCGTCGCGTTGATTCCCAATAGGTCGGCGGCCGCGTCGAACCATCGCGTGGGCAGAAGCCGAAGAGCCGGGACGAGGTATACCAGCGGCGGCATCATCAGTCGGGCTTGGTTGCGTTCGATGGCGCGAACGATCTTTTTCGCGACGATGTCTTCTTGCAGGATCGGCAAGAGCCAGGGCCACCGCGTCCGCACACCGTGGAACATGCCCGTGTCGATATAATAAGGGCAAGCGACCGTCGTCCGCACGCCCGGGGCAAGCCGGCGCAATTCCATACGCAACGATTCGTCGAATCCCACGGCCGCCCATTTGCTGGCGGCGTAGTCGGCCAGCCGCGCGACGCCGATTGTGCCGGCCGCCGAGGCCACCGTAACCACGTGGCCCTGGCCGCTTTCGATCATGGCCGGCAGAAAGGCTTTGGCCGTCCAGAAGAGGGCCATCGTGTTTACCTTCAGCGACCGCTCGATCTGTTCGTCGGAACAATCCAAAAAGCGTTGGCCGGAGACGATTCCTGCGTTGTTGATCAGGATGTCGATCGGGCCCACGTCTCTGACGACGGCTTGCGCCGTTCGATACACGGCCTGACGATCGGCGATGTCGCACACGTAACCGCGGGGTGGTTTCGCGGTGGCTTGGTGGTCGACGGGCTGCTGGTCAGTGGCTTGCCGTAGCTCGTCGATCACGCGGTCGATACCCTGGGCGTCGATATCCCAGATTACCACCTGAGCACCCCTCCGGGCCAGATGAACTGCCATTTTGCGTCCAATGCCGCTCGCTCCGCCCGTGATGAGGATTCTGCTGCCCGGGATCTTGGTCATGGCAAAAAGGGGAGATGGGTGGCACTGCGGTGGACCGGGATTCTGGTTGCCGAGGGAAACCGTTTCGCCTGAATCGTTCGGGACATTGAAGTCGTTCGGGCGACGTGATCGGCCAGAAAACGGCTCGCTGCGACCCCCTCGTTCTTGTGGGTTGTGGGGTGGCGTTGCACAACGGACCAATCAGCCACCATTGGAACACACCGCCGATGTTGTCGCAATCGGAACGGCATGATCTTTTAGTGCCCAGGTGGTAGCTCTTGTTGGGTATGTAGTTCGACTCTAGTGTGGTATGGTTTAGGGGTGTGTTCCAGTCCGTAGTGGTGGTTGCTGTTGGTTGTCTGGTTCCCGTATCTCCCAATGTTTCGATGTCGAACAAGTCGGAAAAGCGCGACGCGTTTTCGCACTGGTGGCTGCGGACAGCCGATCAGTTGGTCGTGGCCGTGCTTGTCGCAGCCGGTTTGGCATCGACCGTTGGGTGGTGGGTGTGGCAGGGCGGATTGCGTGGGCGGCTGATTGAAGTAGAGCAGGCCGGGCCCCTTTCGGCCCAGTTTCAGGTCGACGTGAACGAGGCCGAATGGCCCGAGCTGATCCAGATTCCGGGCATTGGGCCGAACCTCGCCCGGCGTATTGTCGACTCGCGACAGACCGTCGGCCCGTTTGTCGACCACGACGACCTACTGCGCATCCGCGGTATTGGCCCGAAGACGCTCGATACGATGCGCCCCTACCTGCGACCGATGCCTGGCGGGGGGCAGATCACGCGTGGTCGAAATAACGCGGCTGCAGAAAACGATGCCCAGACCGACGGATGATTAGCCGGAGTCTTCATCGCGTTGTACGAAAATCACTCAACGGCGCGCCGCATTACGAAGCCAGGTTTGTTGCAGATTCTCAATCACCGTTGGCGACGGCGGCTTGCAGACGGTCGGCACTTCGAGACGCAAACCGTTTTTCGCGAAACGGGTAAACGGGCTGTCCGGGCCGTTGAGCGGTATCGCAGGATTGCCGGGCCGAAAACCGAACTCCAGCGCCTTGCGTTGGCTTGGTTCGTCCAGCAAAAACTTCAAGAAACGTTCAGCGGCCCTTTGATGGCTTCGAGTGGTCCACGGTGTGTTGAGCACGTAGTAAGGGTTGTCGTTCCACGCGTTGTACTTGGGGTAAATTACCTGAAGCTGTCCCCAGCGTCCTTCCGCTTTCGGCAGGTAGTCGATCGCTACGACCTCGTAGACCATCAACGCGTCGACGACCGAGGGGCCCATCAGGATCATTTGTTTCATCAGCCCGTCGGCCGATTCGGTTACTTCGGCAACCCCGTCGCCGAACCATTCGAAGTGATCGAGGAATTCGCGAGACATGACATCGTTGACTTCGAGGCCCGACGTCTTGTTGTGGAAGTCGTAGGCCAGAAGAATCAGCGTCATTAAGCCCGAGTTGGAGCGTGCCGGATGCGTGTGCCCAAACTTGAAGCGTCCCCACTGTGGCTTGCCGGCGATTGTCTCCCACCCGGTTTTCAGGTGCATGGCATGGCCGAGGTTCGTGAAGGTAACCTCGGGAACCTTGGCCGTGAAGGCTTCGTAGCGACTCTTCCACATCACGAGGACCATGGGGGTGATCGCGAGAATTTCGCTCTTGATGAGCGGATTGTCGGGCACGTTTTTTTCCGCGTAATACTTGGCCTGCCACTCGCGGAGGAAGGTGTCGCGATAAAAGGTGCTGGCGGGCGCCCAGACGTGGATGTGCGTGTCGCCGCCGATAATCGCACGTGCGCTGGCCTGCGAGTCGATGGCAACGATTTCGACATGGATTTGTCGACCGGTTTCTGTCGAGGCAAACTGTTGTGCCGCCCAGGTCAACCAGGGGACCTTTTCCGTGCTGCAGGCAACGCCGATTTCGACTTCGCGTTCCAGCGGCACACCCGCGTTGGCTGCCGGCGCATCGGCCGACTCGTTGGCGAGTTCGGCCGGCATGGGAGCCAGCGGCGGCAGGTCGGGTTCTTTGGATGTTGGTTTCGGCTGGAGTGTTGCGGTGGGCTGATTAACCGCAGGAGTGGGCCGTGTTTCCGGAGAGGGTTCCATCGGGCGACGCTGCGCGGTTTGCGGCCGTGGTATCGGTTGGTCGAACGACGACGAACTGGCGCTGGACCCCGTGTTCCACAAGAGCAATCCGACCAACGGCAAGCAGCCCATGAGGACCACACCCGCCAGCAGCACCGGGCGGCGTAACCAGGAAGACGAGGAGGCTTCAGAGGGGGCGTCTTGGAATTGGTTGTCCGTTTCGGTGGCTTCGATATTGTCGGCGTCCTCGATGTCCCCAAGGTTTTCGGTGTCGTCTGTGGACGCCGGTGAATCGACAGCGCCGACCGAGGCCAACAAATCGACCGGTTCGTCGGCAGATGCGGCAAGCTGATCGCCAGGGAATCTTTCCTTGGGGGAATCGGTGGACGTGGATTGCGCGAGGTATTCGGCGGGCGGAGGATCCGGCTGCTGCGGCTTCTCTTGGTCGGCCAGTTCTCGAACTGCCAATTCCGCGGGATCCGCCGCCTCAGACGCCGCGTTGGCGTGCTCGGCGTCGTTGTCGGAGGCGAAGTCGTGTGCATCCAATAGGTCGAAGCCCTCGTTGGCGAGTTCTTCCGGATCGACCACTTCGTAGCCAGCGTTTTCGGGGATCAGCAAGTCGACGGCCGGCATGTCGTCGGTGGACAAAGGCTGTTGGACATTCGTATCTGAGGGTTGTGCGTCCGAGAGTTGCGTATCTTTCAAGGAGGGGACGGGCGTGGTTGCTTGCTCGGTGGTTGGTTCCGACGTTGGAGTTGGTTTGGCGTCGGGTGTTTCCGTGATTAGGCTGCGATCGAGTTCGCTTAAATCCGACAAACCCAAGGTTCCATTGATAACCGTATCGACTTCACGCGTCTCTTTCTTGGTCGTTGCGCCGGCGTCGAGCGAAAAAATGTCGCTGTCCAGAATCAGGTCGAGTTCCTCGGTCGGATCACGCGGCGTGTCGTCTTGCTGGACGAAGTTGTCGTTAAGAAACTGTTCGAGATCGCCCAGAACATTGGTCGACGGGTCGTCGTCCTCGGCGATGCGATCTTCGAGCAAAGGAACATCTTCGGGCAAGGGAGCCAGCGACAAGTCGTCGTCGTGATCTTGCCGGCCGTCCGCGGCGTGGGCGGCTTGCGTTGTCTGCGAGGTGGCAGTGGAGGTGGTCGACTTCGAGGCCGCCATCGAGTTGCCGCTAGTGCGCGCGGCCGCGGCCGTTGCCGTCGAACGGTCGGCTAGCAACTTTCGGTCGTAGGCGGCCTTCAGACGCGGATTTAATAAGCACGTTTTCGCGGTGTTGATCTGGTAAAGAATCTCGTCACAGGCTTTAGCATATTCACCCTTGCGGTGGGCCGTTATCAACCGACTCCGTTGTTCCAGCCGGTCCTTGATCAACGCGGCGTCGTCCTCGTAGGGAACCAAGCCGAGCAGCCGATAATGATGCGGTGGCTGCTCCTCGGGCGGAATTCCCAGTACTCTTTGGTAAACCTCGGAACGCGTACTTCTGCTCATCATTCATCCTGTCAGCGAGGTACGGCGTTGCGAATCCAACTTTGTTGAAGATTTTCGATCACCTCGGGCGACGGCGGTTCGCAGACGGCCGGGATCTCGATGCTCAGACCGCAGTCGGCGTAACGGACAAAGGGGCTGTCCGGGCCCCTAACGGGCACCGAAGGGTTGCCTGGCCGGAAGCCATGGTCCAACGCCCGCAACTGGATCGGTTCACTCATCAAGAATTGAAGAAAAATATCTGCCGCTCGCTGCGTCTTCAGCGTTGTCCAGGGCGTATTGAGGATGTAATAGGGGTTGTCGTTCCAGAGGTTGTACTTCGGATACGCGACGTGCAGTTTTCCCCAGCGGCCCTCGGCCTTCTTCAGGAAATCGATAGCCACCGATTCGTAGACCATCAGGGCGTCGAAGCTCTGGGGGCCTTTGAAAATCATCTCACGCATTAGGTTGCCGGTGGAGTTCGACAACCCGCTGACGCCGCGCTCGAATTGAATCAGATACGATTGGAATTCCGGCGACATGATGTTGCCGACCGTCAGGCCCGAGGTCTTCTCGTTGAAATCGTAAGCTAGCGCGATGAGCGTCACCAACCCGGAGTTGGACTGGTTGGGATGGGTGTGTCCAAACTTGAAATGTCCCCACTCCGGCCGATCGGCGATGATGCGCCAGCCGGTGCGAGTCGTCATGGCATAGTAAATCATCCGCATGGAGACCTCAGGCGCCTTGGTGAGGAAGGCGTCGTACCGGTTCTTCCACATCACGATGACCATGGGCGTCAACGCCAGAGCTTCTCCCTTGGCAATAGGGCTGTCGCGGTACTCCAGGTTATCGCGGTGTTTGGCCTCCCATTCGCGCAGAAACGTCTCGCGATACAGCTTGCTGGCGGGAGCCCAAACGTGGATTCGTTCGTCGCCGTCGACAATCGCGTGCGCACTTTCCAACGAGCCCATGGGAATCAGCTTGACGCGGATCGTCTTGCCTTCTTCCGTACGGGCGAACTCCTCGACGGCCCAGTTGAGCCAATGTCGCTTCTCGGTACCGTAGGCCGCGCCAATCTCTGTTACGTTGTCGGCCGGCGCTGCCGTATCGTCTTCCGGCTTATCGGAAAGCGGGGTGCCATGTGCTGTGGCGGAAGAGGACGTGGACGCACTGGGCGGTGGCGCAGCATTTGCCATGGCTGCCGTGGCGGGTGGTGCGGGCACCGATGACGCGCCCGAGAGCGGGGACGGCAAGGCAGGTGGCGCCGACGGCGCGCGCGCTGGAACTGTTGTGGGCGATGGCGTTGGCCGAGCAGACGTCGCCTCAGATTGAGCCGATGGCCGCTCGAAGCCCACCGGCTTGGCCGCTATAATTTGGCGTTCGGCGGCGGAGGAAGACGCTTGGGTGTAGAGGTACCAGGCCAGGATACTGGCCAGGGGTAGGCAAGCCACGAACACCACGCTAACGACCAGTTGCAGGCGAACGGCGCCGCACCGCTGGTTGAAGCGTTGCCAACCTTTGGGGAGTGAACCTTGTTGGCCATGATGGGGCATAGCAACCGTTTCCCGAGCGTTTCACACTGTCGGTGTTGCAGGTCGTTGACCGGGAGAGAAAAACAACGCGGATTGAAGCGACCCACGTATGGATTAAACCAACGACCTGCAGCGAAAGCAATGTAAGAACTCGTTAGAAAGCGATGCCTTGCCATATCCTAACATTCAGGACACGTAGCACTAATAATTGAGCCGGCAATGGGTAGAGTGGGTGCTGAGAACTGCCTTGGCGACTCTCAAACCAGGGGTTGGGGTGCCATGCCCTCGCTTGCGTGGGCATGGCACCCAGATATAGGTTTGACCAAGCATTAGTCAGCAGAAGATACGCGAGGCAGACCGAGCGTGATGCAGCGCAGTGCTCCTTCGTCCTTAATGAGTCGGTCGACCGGTTGCCCGACGATTTTGCGTTTGGGCATCAGCTCGGCGAAGGTCTGCGTCGTCTGCCGTTGGACATCCGGGACGGTGCCGCTGTAGTTGGGCATCAGCAAGATGTCGTTAGCGAAAACAGCGTTGGTGAAGGTTCGCCAGATTCCACCATCGTTTTGCGGCATGGCGATGGGCACCACGCGCAACACCCCCTGCCCTGTGCGAACTTTTCGGAGCAAAGCGACGTTGCGTTGAAGGACGAGACGATTGATCGAGTCGTCGTCTTCGGCATACTGCCCAACGACGATGGTTTGTGGATCGGTGAAGCAGGCGAACATATCGACGTGGCCCGTGATTTCGCCGCCGAGCGGTTCGAGCAGTACGAGTTGCTCGACGCCGAAGTGGTCGCGGAGCAGCCGGTAGATGGTTTGCGGTTTGACGCCCCCGGCGATGTTGCGATTGATCGATGCGGTGGTGGTTACGAGCAGGCCGCGGCCATTGCTCAATACATTGCCGCCGTCGAGGATCAGCGGAAGCTTGCGCAACGGCACGTCGAGATCGCGAGCTATGGCCGCGGCGGCGCGGTTGTCGTTTGTACGAAGACGTTTGCCTTCCGAGCGGCGCTGGTATTCGGCGTCGACTGCCACAAGACGGCCGTGAGGATTAGCGACGAATGCCGGCCCGAAGTCGCGAATCCAGATCGTGTCGGTCGGGCATTCGATAAACCGAAGACGCTCGGTCGGCAGTTGGACGTTGCGTATTATCCGCCGTAGCGGAGCCGAGGGAGACGATTGGTCGACAAGCAGGTAGGCTTTTACGTTGTCTGGCAACTGGCCGAGTATTGCCTGAAGGACTTCCGGATGTTGGGCGGCCAACCGGTCGCCGGCAAGGATGATCGCCAGCAGCGGTTCGAAATCGCCGGGCAACCGATAGTCCGAAGGCGGTAAATCGCCCAGCGACACGATTCCCGGTTGTACTAGATGTTGCTCGTTGAGCAGTCGCTCGAACGGGCCCGGCTCGGGCGGCAAGGTCTCGTCGGCTAGCGCATGACCCGCCAACCATAGGATGACTACTCCGCAAACTGCGGCGGCTACGGAGGTCTGAACGTATTGGGTAAGGTTTCTCATGGCCTCAAGGCGTGGTCGCTTCAGCGACCACGGACTCATCATCCGGTGTTCTGCTCTGCCCCGCTCGCGGGTGGTGGCGCGGTAGCCGTCCACGTATCAACTATAGCAGACGCAAACTCCACGGACGGGGTGGCCCCTACGTGTTGCCCCGCAGAACGCCTACAATAAGAAGATTAGGTCCGTCCTGGGAGTCTTAACCGGTAACGGAGACCACCGCAGTGTTTCAGCTTGTCAGCCCTTTTCAACCGGCCGGCGATCAGCCTCAGGCCATCGAAGCCTTGGTCGACGGACTGCGCAAGAAAAAAAAAGGCCAGGTCTTGATGGGCGTGACCGGCTCGGGCAAGACATTTACCATGGCCAACGTGATTCAGCAGGTCCAACGGCCCACGCTGGTGATGTCGCACAACAAAACACTGGCGGCTCAGTTATACGGTGAGTTCAAGGACTTCTTTCCGAATAATGCGGTCTGCTACTTCGTGAGCTACTACGATTACTATCAGCCCGAGGCCTATATTCCGCAGCGAGACATTTACATTGAGAAGGATGCCTCGATCAACCAGGAGATCGACCGTTTGCGATTGGCCACTACCAGTTCGCTAGTGAGCCGGCGCGATGTGATTATCGTGGCCAGCGTCTCCTGTATCTATGGCTTGGGGTCGCCCGAGGACTACCGTGCGATGATGGTCTCGCTGGAGGTGGGCAAAGAGATCGAGCGCGATTACATGCTTTCGAAACTGGTCGACATCCAGTACGAGCGGAACGACATCGAGTTCGTGCCCGGCAAGTTTCGCGTCCGCGGCGACTGCGTTGAGGTGTGGCCCAGCTACGAGCAGTTTGCCCTGCGAATTGAGTTCTGGGGCGACGAGGTCGAGCAGCTTTCGTTGATCAATCCCACCAGCGGCGAGGTGATCGAGCGGCAATCTCAGTTGTTTATCTATCCGGCCAAGCATTTCGTGTTGCCGGAAGAACGCATCGAGAACGCGGTGGCCGATATCCGCAAGGAGTTGACCGGACAGCTCGAAAAGTTCAAGACCCAGGGCAAGCTGCTCGAGGCCCAACGGCTCAATGCGCGCACCCGGTTCGATCTGGAGATGATCCAGGAAGTAGGGTATTGCCCGGGCATCGAGAACTACAGCCGGCCGCTGAGCGGGCGTCCGCCAGGATCGCCGCCGGACACCCTTTTCAGCTTCTTTCCCGACGATTTTCTGGTTTTCGTCGACGAATCGCACGTTACCGTTCCTCAGGTTCGTGGGATGTACGCCGGCGACCACAACCGCAAGGTGACACTCGTCGATCACGGTTTTCGGTTACCTAGCGCGTTGGATAACCGGCCCTTGCGATTCGAGGAGTGGGAAGAACGCGTAAACCAGGTGATCTACGTTTCGGCAACTCCCGGGCCTTACGAGTTGGAGAAGACCGGCGGCAAGGTGATCGAACAAGTGATCCGGCCGACGGGGCTTCTCGATCCGGTGATCGAGGTGGCGCCGGCAAAGAGCCAAGTGCCTCATCTCACGGAACAAATCCGTCAACGGGCGGCCGTGAACGAACGCGTTTTGGTGACCACGCTGACCAAACGGCTGGCCGAAGATCTGGCCGCGTATTTCGGTCAACAGAATGTCCGCTGCAAGTGGTTGCACAGCGACCTCGACGCCTTCGAACGTGTGGAGCTTTTGCGAGACTTGCGCCAGGGGCACTTCGACGTGTTGGTGGGCGTGAACCTGCTGCGCGAAGGTCTTGACTTGCCGGAAGTCTCGCTGGTGGCCATTCTCGATGCCGACAAGGAGGGATTCCTCCGCAGCGAGACGTCGTTGATGCAGACGATCGGCCGTAGTGCCCGAAATGTGAACGCCAAGGTAATTCTCTATGCCGACCAGGTTACCGACTCGATGCAGCGGTCGATTGAAGAGACCAACCGACGTCGGGCATTGCAGCATCGCTACAATGAAGAACACGGCATCACGCCGGAGACGATTCGCAAGGCGATTCGCAGCGGGATCGAGGCCGATGCGGCGGCGCATGCCCAATCGAATGCGGCCGTGGGGCGAACCGACGAGAAGCAGTACATTACCGAAGAGTATCTCGCCGAACTCGAGGCCGAGATGCTTGCCGCGGCCGAGTCTTTGGAGTTTGAACGGGCGGCCGCGTTGCGCGACCGGATTGCTCAGATGCAGGACCAAATGGGCAAGCCGTTGGCCGAGGCTGAAGTCGACCACGCTACCCGACAGCAGCGGGGGCGACGTCAGAAACGCCGCAAGAAGGCCGCACGAGTCCCCAAGCCGAAAAAGATTTGATTTTGCGGGAACCCCCCGCGCAAAAACAAAGGGGCGACCCATGAAATGTGTCGCCCCTTAAGCGAATATTCAGCCAGACTGACCGGAAAAATTCCGGGCAGTGCGGAGCTGTTGCTATTCGGTGCCACCCGCGGGAGCGGGGGCATCGGCCGGAGCTTCGGCCTTTTCGCCAGCCTCGGGGGCGGCAGCGCCTTCGTCGGTGGTCTCGGTGCCAGCTTCCTCGCCAGCGCCAGCGGCGGGCGTTTCGGCCGGTTTTTCGGCCGGCTTCTGGCAGCCGATCGAAACCACAGAAAGACTCAACAGCATCAGGAACATAGCAAAGTACTTCATCGATCCACCTTTTTAGAAATGTCAGGGGGTCCGTCGTGTCGAGGGAAACCTAACCCACGACTCCTAAAGAATAGATACTGCCCCCTGGGAATTTATTCCCGAAGGAATACAATTTTGTTGGGGAAAGTTGCGAATGGATTGATAGGGTGCATCCAATTTCGCCGGATGGAACGGCTTTCTAACGCGGTTTGCCGTTGCTGGGATGCATGATTGGGAGAATTGGGGAATATTTTGCCGGCGAACTGTCTCTTAATAGAAGGTTGGCAATGGCCAACGGAGCAAACACCCTAGATATTGCCCAACTGGTGGCCGAGCAGCACGCAGCCGTTTATGCGTACGCGTACCGTTTGTGTGGCTGTGAGCCCGACGCGGAGGATCTTACGCAACAGGTTTTCCTGGTGGCTCAGCAGAAGCTGGGGCAATTGCGGGATCCGAGCAGTGCACGGGCGTGGCTGTTCACCATTTTGCGTAACCTGTTTATGCGTTGGTTACAGGACCGCAAGCGCGTTGCTGTTGCCGGCGCGGAGATGAGCCTCGACGACATCCCGGCCAAAGTGCCCGACGAAGACGACATCGACCGGGAGCGTCTTCAGCAAGCGATAAACGACTTGCCGGAAACGTTTCGTCTGGTGGTGGTCATGTTTTATTTTGAAGAGGCCTCGTATCGCGAGATCGCCGAGGCGTTGAATCTGCCCTTGGGGACGGTGATGAGCCGTTTGGCCAGGGCAAAGTCCCATTTGCGTTCCAAGCTGCTGGCCTCAGACTCGACGAGGTCGGGGTTGCGAACTGTTGTTGCCCAAGGGTGACCTGTGGCCGATAAGCACAAGACCAACGACGAGCCCGAAGCTAATGGCGAACTCAGGCGCCAGCAGCGGCTGATCGAGGCGATCGAAGTCTGTCGGTCGGAAGGCGAATGGGCCGACGAGTTGGGGGGGCCGTCGCTGGCGGACCAGCTTAAGCAGGACCCGCAGCTTCGCACGCAGTACGAACGGTTGCGGAAGTTCGATGCTCGGCTGGCTGGTGTTTTTCGCGAGGTATCGGTGCCTGAGGGACTTCAGCAGCGGGTTTTAGCACGGCTCGCCGCTTCGCAGGCCGAGCAGCCGGCCGACGCGGATCAAGCACCGCCGTCGGATGTGGCACCGTTATCTGATGTGGCACTGCCATCACCCCCACCGGCTTCACTCGGAACGAGCGAACCCGCGACGCCTGCGACTGAGTACCATCCGAGACACGCTCGCCGTTGGGCGATGGCGGCTATTTCGGCTTCTCTGGTGGCCGCTGCGGCCATGGTTTGGCTCGGGCTACGCCAAGTGCCCTCGCTCTCGCCTCAGATGGTCGTCGAAGAGGCCATGCAATTTCAGCTTGAGGAGCCGGCTGGCGAGGGGATGCTCGTAGCACAGGTGGCTCCTCCCCGAGCGTTTCCGTTTAGCGAAGCGGTTGCCCAAGTGCGGCAGATTCGCTGGCGGGAAGTTGCTGGATTTCTCGGGCAAAAGGGCGTGGCCTACGACTTGCCAGGGCTGCGAGGTTCCGCCACGCTTTATGTGGTGGAAGAAACGGTTGCCGGTTTGCCGGCGATGCCACAGCGTCGTCCTATGCACCAGACTGGGGGGTGGTGTGTCTCGGCGTGGCAGGAAGACGGGCTGCTTTATGTGCTCGTCGTCCGTGGCAGCCGTGCCGACTATCGGGCGCTAATCGATGGTCGCGAGGGGCCCATTACCTAGTGGTCTGGCTACTTTGGCTTCACGAATGCCAGTAGCAGAAAAGCGTGCCCTTCGTCTGCAAGGGTGGGCAAGCCGCACACGGCACCCGACCGGTAACCGCGACCGGCTGTCGAGCAATGTCCGAGTCTCAATGGCCAATGAAGTTCCAATGACCAAATCTCAATACTTGGTTTTTGGGGGCGGACCGAGGACATAGCTTAACGTTGGGCATTCGTGCTTGGTGTTTCCCTTGTCATTGCGACTTGGTCGCTTTGGTTATCGCCTGTCGTCTGTCGACTTTCCCCTTCCTTGTTTGCCTGGCTTCGCTGGCTTTTCTTTTTGGTCCTCCTCGATCGGCAGAGTTTGCTGAATCGGTCTAATCCCGTCCGCCGCTACAGACCGAATTGCTAGATAGGTGGGGAGGTACCTTATCTTCGGCATGACACGCATTGCTATGGTCCAGCACGCAGCGGCTTGGACTGCCAAGGAGGATAGACGATGAGCAGATTGACTATTTTGACACTGGCACTTGTGGCGATGGCAGCCGTGCCGGCGATGGCCCAGAAGCCTGAGGCCAACTCCTTCACCCCGAAGGTTGGCGTGGCTTCCAGTGAGATTCAGGCCACGCCCGAGATGTGGTTCTACGAGCAGTACCAGGCCGACTACCGTGATCCGCAGTTGGCGGTGCGCCGCAAGGCCGAATTCCGGTCGCAGCAGCGGCAACATCGGTTGGCTTCGATGAAGTGGTTTGGTTTCTCGAACCAGCGTCCGATTACTGCGACCGATCCGTACAACGGCGACTATGCTCCCAAGTGGACGTCGAATAACACAACCTATCCAAACCGTTGGACGGGTGTGGGACGTGCAACAGTGGTCTTGCAGCCGACGCAGACAAAGACCTATTGAGACAGCCCAACCGTAGGCCTGCTTGCCCAACTGCGAGTGGTCGGGCCATTGAGATTCATACCGCTCGTAGGACTCTGTGGGTCGAGCCGCTTGCGGGGCAGACGGTTCGGGTTTCCAGGAAGCCGTTTCAGAAGCGGTGCCGAGGTCGTTCGTTCAGCCGACGTACGAATCCGAGGCCGGATTTCGAAATCGCCTCGAAGAGTCAAGCCGGAGGGGTTCAGCGAAGCCACTGCCTCCGGCCTTTTTTCTGCGCACCCAGGGGGGAGAATCGACTTTGTAGCTCTCCCGGGTCGCAGGTATCTTTGCTCACCAGGGGCCGACAGGCTAAACTGGCGGCATGAGACTCACAGCAAGACATTACCGCACCGGGAAACCAGTTGTTCTCGAATTGGCCGACGGCCGAATTGTCTCGTTGGCCGATGCGCCGCAAGGAGACGCGGACGAGCGTTTGCCGTACATCGCTGGGGGATTGATCGATCTGCAGGTAAACGGCTATGCCGGCCAGGAGTTTAGCTCGCCGAATCTCGATGTGCCCAAAGTGGCTGCCATTGTCGCGGCGATTAACCGTTTTGGGGTAACGCGGTTCTGCCCGACGGTCACCACCCAAAGCTTCGATGTCATTCATCACGCGCTGAAAACCATCGCCACGGCATGCGCTGAATCGCCGGAACTGGCGCACCAGATTTGTGGCATTCATCTGGAAGGTCCGTACATCTCGCGTGAAGACGGTCCCCGCGGCGCCCATCCTTTGGAGCATTGCCGTGCGCCCGACTTTGAGGAGTTCGAGCGATTGCAGGAAGCAGCCGGTGGGCGGATTCGCATTCTCACGCTTTCGCCCGAGTACGACACGGCACCGCCGTTTATCTGCAAGGTGACCGAACAGGGCGTGATCGTGTCGCTCGGTCACACGGCGGCCACGCCGGAGCAGATCCGTGCGGCGGCCGACGCCGGAGCCCGCATGAGTACCCATTTGGGCAACGGATGCCACGCCGTGTTGCCGCGGCATCGCAGCTACCTGTGGGAGCAACTGGCCGACGACCGGCTTACCGCGGGGTTGATTGTCGACGGTCATCACCTCCCGCCGGGGTTGGTGCAAACGTACCTGCGGGCGAAAACGCCCCAGCGATGTGTCCTGGTCAGCGACATGGCAGGGCAAGCCGGGCTTCCGCCGGGGCGCTATCCGGGCAATCTCTGCGATGTGGAAATCTTGGCCGACGGGCGTTTGGTCGTGGCCGGTCAGACCGAATTCATGGCGGGCGCGTCGTTTCCCTTGGGCGACGGTGTGGCCAACGTCATGCGGTTTGCCGGCCTTTCACTGGCCGAGGCGGTTGCGTTGGCCAGCGAGCAACCCGCGCAGTTGCTGGGGCTTGAAACGCCCATTCTTGAGCCCGGCGCACCGGCCGATCTCGTGTTGTTCGACCTCGACGAGGAATTTCGCGTGCGAGCGACGATCGTCGGCGGGCAGGTCGTTTTCGGCAATGTCGAGTAGACGCGGTAGCCGTTGGAGACTCTTCGTTTTCAATTGCCGTCTAACGGTCCCTCGATCGTGGCACCCAATAGACGAAGGTAATTCTTCGCGGCCGGATCGTCGGGTTGGGCCGTGTTGAGCGTTCGGTAGACGCCGATCAACGTTGCCCGCGTCGAGGGTGCCATTCGCGAGAAACCTCGGAATGTTCCCCGCCGCAACTCCTCCGACATAAGCGACATGATCAACGTGTTGATCGGATCGAAGCCGATGCGGAACTCTCGGGCATTGGATCGTCGATCGCCCAAGACGGGGCGCATTACCGAGTCGGCCTCGGCCGAGTGAGCGGCCCCCAGGACGTGGGCCAGTTCGTGTACAAGCACTTCCAGGCGTTCGCTTGGGCTGATGTGTTGGGACCACTCGCGGATCAACACGTGGCTGTGTAGCGGTCCCCGCGTGCCGCCGAGATGTGTTCGACGCTCGGGCAGTTTGTACTGGCTGGTGAAACCGATCGCGATTCGCCCCGGTGCCGGGCGCACTTCTCGCTCGAATTCCCCTAGCGATTCGGGAAAGTCGTTGACCCGATCATCGGTATCCCACGTATCGACGGCCGCCACCTCGAACCGCACGCGGCAGTGTCGCTCGAAAATCTCTGACGCGGCCGCCAAACGGTCTCGCAGTTTCTTCTCCCAGAGGCGCCGGACCATGGGCTCTTCGTCGTCGACCAGTAGTTTCACGGGAATGATGCAAAGCCGGGCGAGCCTTGGGGTTTCTTGTTTTGGCAGCGATTCTTTTTCAGGCGATTTCGCTTGTTGCAGCACCATTTGCCGCAGATCGAACGCGTCGCCCTGGCCGACGAACACGTGTATCGTGTTGGGGTCGAGACGGTAGCGATGCTGACCCGTTCGGTCGTCGAACGTGATAGCGACCGGTTGGAAGATGTCGAGCGAAATCAACTCGTGCGGTGACAGGCGGTGGGCGGTCGCAGGATATCCCTCGCCGACAACGGAAAAATCGACGCCCTCATCATTACGATTTGCCAGCACGATCACGCCGGCCGCGGTCGATGTGGACAACCCGCCAAAACACAAGGCGACCATGCCTAGCAACGCGATGGATGGCAGCGTTTCATGGCACCCCATTTTTTTGACAGGATGAACAGGATCGACAGGATGGATGAGACGGTCTGCCATCTTTCTGATCCTATCCATCCTGTTATCCCGTCAAGAATCACGTGACAATTCGGGTCAGAAGCCCAGCCCTGGCCCGTTTAAGGTGGCGGTTCCGAGGGTGCCGTCGGTGATGCGGAACATGCTGGGGAAACGTTCGTCCCAACCACGATTGGCGGCCGGGCAGTATTGGCGCCCGTTGCCCTCGATGGCAGCCACCGTCGGGATTCGAGCCGACAGTGAAGCTGAGTGCAGGAACGACGCGCCGGGACACGTCAAATCCTGGACGCACAGAAACATGTTGTACTTCTGCGCGGCGGCGCCCATTAGCAACGCTTCGCTGTGTCCTTTGCAGGCTTTCAACGCTACGCCCGAGTAACCCTGCTCGCGGCTCAACAAGAGGCTCTCGAAGTCGACCAACGCCTCGTCGATTACCACCGGCTTGATTTTTGCCGCTTTGTGCATACGGTTTTCGGGGTTCGCCCTCAGGTCGCGACTGGTGGGCTGCTCAATGTATTGTAACCGATCGAGCGCCGCGGGCGACTTCTCGCCCACTTTGGCCAGAAAATCGAGGACATACTCCACGTTGGCACATTTCTCGTTGAAGTCGGCCGAGTAGAACCATTGCGTGCATCCGCGGGCGGCCTGAGCCTCGCCGGTCACACGGTCGATCGACACCACGCGGTCCACGTCCCAGGCCAGGTCGTCGCCGTTGAGCTTGATCTTCAGGTGGGTGAGACCATCGGCGGCAATCCATTCGGGCAGGGTTTCGGGCAGCCCGTCGTCGAGGCGTTCGGCAATATCGCCATCGGTCAGCGGGTCCAAGGCGCCGACCAAGTGATACAAGGGCATCGACGGCTTCGGTTCCCGCAGGGTGTAGCGATCGAGGTATTCGCCGGCGAACTCGTCGGGCAAGTAGGCCGCTAGATCGGTGTTGACGAACTCCTCGCCCAGCAGGTTGTAGGAGTTCTGGCCGAGCGTTTTTCCGTAGGCATCGTGAATGGCCGCTTCCAAGGGGCTGGTCGAGACCAGTTGGGCCAATCGCGGCATCGCCTCCGCTAGTCTGGCGGCGGTGGTGACCTCGTCGGCTGCGGTTTGGTAGTCGGCGCTCAGTTGGTGCGTGATCTCCAGCGGGTGGCCCATGCCTTGGTAGGCGCTTGCCCGTTCGACGAGTTTTTGTCCCAGGGCGATCATAGCCGCCAGGGTTTGCTCACCGGAGACCTTCTGGCTGGGCCATCCCCAGACGTTGCCCATGGGCATCGAGCCGAAACCTTCACCACGCCGGCCGTCGCGGGTTTCCACTCGGGCCGTTACGTGCAGCAGCACCACGTCGGTTACTACGCGGCCACCGAATTTCATCGGCGTGCGGTACGCGAAATTCTCCGTGTTGCAGGAAACGTCGAGTAGGCGAATGTCGGTGGGTTTGGGCATGGAATTCTCCTTCGAGGGCACCGGAGGACGACGGCGACACATAGGGACAGCATTTATAGAATCCACCATGCTACCTTATGTGGTTGATGACAGGCAAGTGTGCCGCGAGAAGCAAACTTTGGTAAGATATGAATATTTGCATCACATCAATACGTGTGACATCAACAATACCTGCAAGGCGTGGTCGCTTCAGCTACCATGAACGGGCTTCCACGAAGCAAGATTTTCCTGTGCAAGGAGAAGTCGCAATGCGTCTGGTTTCACGGCTGCGAAAAGTCGGGGGAATCGCGGCGATCGGGGTGGCGTTTGCCTTGCTGGTGAGCGTGGGCACGAAAACCGCGACCGCAAGAACCTGGACCGACGCCACCGGCAAGCACACGATCGAGGCCCAGTTCGTGGCCGCCAAGGCGGGTTGGGTGAGACTGAAGAAGAGCGACGGCAGCCTGATCTCGCTTCCGGTCGAAAAACTCAGCAAGATCGACCAAGCCCATGTCCGCCGGCGGGCTCGCCTGTTGGCAGACAGTGCGTCGACCGGCGACCAGCAAACAGACGCTCGTTCGTCGGAAACCCAGACGGGGCGATTCACCACGACGTTTACCGAGCACTCCCCCTCGACCAGCCCGCAGAACGCGTTAACGCGAATGCTCAGCCCTCGCAAGGCAAACGAGGTGGCGACGAAACTTCGGCAAGGTTTGCAGGGGAAGCCGATGCCGGCGGTTTGCTACAAGATGGCCGAAGAGACCTGGGATGTTTATGTACCCGAGGACTACGAGCCGGGGATTCCCTACGGCCTGTTTGCGTTCATCAACTCGGGCGACGACAGTGGGCTACAAGGTGGCTGGCTGCCGGCCTTGAAGAAGCATCGCTTGATTTTCGTCGGAGCGAACAACTCGGGCAATGAAAAAGATGTGATCTTCAAGCGGGTGCCGATGGCGGTCGACGCGGTACATAATCTCAGCAAGACCTATTCGATCGATCCCCAGCGAATCTATATTTCGGGCAATTCCGGTGGTGGGCGTGCGGCAAGTTGGGCGGCCATGGGGTATGCCGATGTGTTTGCCGGCGGACAGTTTCATGTAGGTGCCAACGACTACAAGACGATGCACGTTCCTTCCCCGCAGCATTTCAACAAAGCTCGGCAGACGGGTCGCTATGTCTACATCACGGGCGATACCGACTTCAATCGAGAACAGATGCAAACGATCTTCCAGGGTGCGCAGCGCGACGGGTTTCGCTTTGTGACGTATCTGCAGGTGCCCGGGATGGGCCACAGCGTTCCGCCGCCCGAATGGTTCGAGAAAGGACTTGCGGCGCTTGACGCACCCCTGCAAACGGCAGCCGAGGAAACATTTGAACAGGCCAAGCAACTCGTCGAACGAGGAAGGCAGGGCGATGCTATGTTGGCCTTCGCGCAGGCAGCGGCCCATGGCTACGGTTTGCCGTGGGCCGAGGATGCCAAACAGCAATGTCTCGCGATTCGCGCAGAATACGACGAGCAAGTCGCCGAACTGAAGGAACTGGTCGCCATGGGCGAAACGGCGGCGGCCAATAAATTCCTTACTTCATTCCGCAAGCAGTGGGGCAATGCTGCCCGCGACGATGCGAAATCGCTGGCCGAGGCCATTCGCGGGATACGCACAGAGAAGAGCGATTCCCAATAACGGCTGTGGCGGTCCGATGGTTTTTCAAACGGCTGAAACGCCTTTCTAAACAAAACGGGCCACTTAGCGGCGGTCGCGCTAAAACACGACACGGCGCCAAGTAGCCCGTTCTCAATTTCCGCTCAGAGGATTCGGGTGACCGGTAGAATTACACCAGTTCTTTGCGCACCGCCCAAACGGCAGCTTGCGTGCGGTCCGAAACCCCGATCTTGCGGAGGATGTGTTGCACGTGCTCTTTGACCGTTTCGTAGCTGATGTGCAGCGCCTGGGCAATTTCCTTGTTGGTCAGCCCGTAGGCCAACTGACGCAGCACTTCGCTCTCGCGTTGGGTTAGCGGAACCTCGACGTCGGCGGCCAGTCTTGGAGTGGCCAACGCTCCGGTGACGCGGCGCAACTCGTCGCGGGTCCAAGCACTTTCGCCGGCCGCTGCCGTGCGGATTGATGCGAGCAGGTGCTCGCGGCTGCAACCCTTCAGCAGATAACCGCTGGCGCCTAACGCGACTGCCCGGGCGATGTACGTGGGGTTGTCAAATGTCGACAACATCAGGATCGGCAGGTCGGGTTTGTCGAGCTTGATACGGCCCAAGGCGGTTAGACCATCGCCATCCGGCATGCGGATGTCGAGCATCGCCACGTCGACATCGTTTTCCAGCAGGTACTTCACGGCACTGTTGCCGGTAGATAATGCCACCACCACTTCGATCTCGGTGTCGGCCACTAATGCCTTCAAACCACTGCGAACGACTTCGTGGTCGTCGGCGATCAGCAAGCGAATTTTATCACTCATTCGATACTCCCTTCGTTGATGATAGACGTTTTTTCGTGGGCTTCTGTTATGGGCAACTTCACGCGAACCCGCGTGCCTTTGCCTGGCGAACTATAAATCTCGGCTCGGCCATGCAACAGTCGGGCACGTTCCTTAATGCCCAGCAGGCCGTAACGGTCTTTGGATACACGCATCGGATTAAAACCAATGCCCCAATCCTCAATTTCGAGTTCCGCCACGTCGTGTAGCTGCCGCAACCGGATCTCGACACGATCGGACTCGCTGTAACGGATTGCATTCGTCAAGGCTTCTTGAGCAATCCGATAAATAGTGTTTTCTAGTTGGGTGTCTAAGCGATCGAATTGCACGTGGGTCGTGAAACTGATCCTCGGGCCGCCTATTCCACTGCTACGATTCTCGATCATGTAGTGGATTGCCGGCACGACGCCGCGTTCGTCGAGCACGGGCGGTCGAAGGCCACTGATCAACTGCCTTGCCTCGCGCACAGCGGCCGCCATCATGTCGGATGCCAGTTGAATTCGTTCTTTTGCCACCGCCGAGGCTACGTGCTGGCTTTCCAAGAGCGACTGCAATTGAAGACGGGCCCCAGTAGCTTCTTGTACCAAGCCGTCGTGAATCTCGTAGGCCAGCAGCTTGCGGTCGCGTTCGTGAACGCTCAGCATTTGCTCCAGCAACGTTTTTTCCCCTTGCAGGGCACCCTCCAGCGCACGCGTGTGGGTGGCGTCGCACAATACGCCACTTAGACTGATGGTTTCTCCGTTTCGATCTTTCAGAGGGAATAGTCGCAACTCGGCTGTCGTCCCGCGATGCGTAATCTCCAGCGACACTGCTTCACCACCCAGCGCACGGGCGATTTTTCGCTTGGTCTTCGAGTCGTCTCCGAAGAGGTCGAGGGTGGATTGGCCCACATAGTCGGCTGCCGTACGACCGAGAATGGTCACGGCCTCCTGCCCACCTGCCGAGGTAACAACACCGGCATGATCCAGCAGCATGACGATTGCCGCGCCACTGCTAGCGTTCACGTTAGCGCACGTTTTCCTCGGTGACTCACCGCCCGATGGCGTGCTACAGCGTCGAAGAGGATCCACCATAATGGTTCGTCCCCCTGCGGGCTTATCGGAATTGGTGACGGCCGTCATAGTGGAGCGCGCCACTTGGGCAAAAACTCAAGGAACCAAACAGGACTGGCTCGGGGCAGAACTGCCACCGACGTGTGACTGCAATTCGCACCACACCGGCTTGGCGGACTGCAGAGGGTGCGGCGAATTCCCCACGCGTTGCCCCCCAACATGACCAACAGCCCTTACTACTGATATCATAGCAGGAAAGCTGGCGGGGGGGAGCCCCTTAATAGAAATTTGGGGGAGTCCGGCCGTTTTTTGCCGTTAATTCAAAGAATACCCAATAATTTCCGACTTGCCAATGAAACAAATAGCTCCATCGGGTGGTGTTCCTCGGGGCGGCGGTGATGAGATTTTCATAGCAGAAAAACAAAAAAAGCACCCCAAAAAGGATGGCCCACAAGAGGCGCCGCCCGGATTCGAACCGGGGATGGCGGATTTGCAGTCAGACGTCAAGCGACGAAAAACCCGGGGAAAATGAAGGTTCGTCGGGGCGGGCGTCGCATTATGGTTAGCAGTCGGAAGGAAATTCGTGCGACTCCAACGCCACTTTGCGGCTAGCTGACCAGGGCGTAGCAGGTGACCGGGACGCCGACCAGATGGCCGATGATCCCGAGTTGGGCCTGATTGCCAGCAAATGGCCCCACCTCGACGAACATGAGCGTACCGCCGTCCTGGCGGTCGTGCGTGCCGCTGTGGTGCGATTGGCCGGCGAAGGATGCCTGATTACGCCAAAGGGAAAGTGAGGCCACTGCACTGCGACTGGTCGACCACGGCGACGTGGAAGCCGATCGGGTGGCCGTCGATCCGGAACGGGGGCTGATCGTTAAAGGTGGCCGCATCTGAGCAGCGGGGAACGTGGTGCGGCTGTGGCGTTCGTCCAGGCGGCCATGGTTCGGTGACCAGCAAGCTGTAGTGGGTGCTGCGGTGGCGACCGGGCGATGGACTACACCGGCTTGCCGACCTGGACGCCGTGCTGGCCATTTGGATCGGGTGTACGACAGCCATGGAATTGCCGACGTTTCCAGCCGACCCCTGGGGTGCCCGGGGGGTGGACCCAATGGCGGCACGATTACCGTTACCTTCGTCCCTCCGGATTTTTGACCGAGAAAGTGTCTCCGGCCCCACCAACGGCGGGCGCATGGCGCATGAAGAAGACGGTGGAACCGTGTACCCCTATACCACTGCTACGTCACCTTCGGATGAACCCCTGCTGCAGCCAGGTCCGAAATGAACTGATGGCGCAGCGAGTGGAAGTCGAACACGCGGCCCGTTTCGTCGGTCTACGGAACCTCTGCCATCTCCAAATCGTCGCGCAGCATCTTGACTGCCTTTTCCGGCCACCTGCCCGGCCATACTTTGGCTTTTTCCACGGGCCGAGTGGCTAACCACGGCCGCAACTGACCGGCCAGCTAGGGTGGCAGCGGCCGCGTGTCACGCCGCTTCCGTTTTGTGTAACCCGCTTCGACGTTCACGGTCGGATGATCACTGGCGAGGTCAAACGATATCGGCGCCATGCTGGCCAACACACCGACCAAAAACCATGTTGCCGGTTAAGGATATTCACATCGAAAGGGGTGACACATCGAAGGCAAGTACCGGAGTTTGGTCTGCGTGGGGTCATGGCCCCGTTTCCCCGGATACGCCAACACGCATCGAGCCGGCTTCTGCAGCGGGCGGGCCGTACCACAGCGAACGCCAGTATGCTTGGTCCGTCTTGTAGGGATCGAAAAAATCCTTGGCCGGATCGAAGTTCTGGGGGAGGAGCCCGAAACGCTTCATCCAGTAAACGTAGTGTGTCGGAGGACGCCAGCCTGGCATGTCAATACGTCCGATTCTCTCCTGACGCACCTTTGCCGCCTGAATGGCCCGCAATGTGGTCTGGTAGTCGGGGGCGTTGATGTTGGAGAAGACCCGGGCAGGCTGGCCATCGCTGTCCTTGCACCATTCGTATCCGCCCGCCTCTTTGGAAAGCGGAGCGAGCAGGATCATCGACTTCTCGGGATACGAGAGGTTGTAAAGGTTCCAGCAATGCTTGGGCAAGTTCGTCCGCCCTTTCCACGCGTTGGCTGGCGATGAGGAATACAGAGGGTTAACCCGAATCTTTTCGACACGTTGCCCCAAATGAGCGACCGAACCGTGGCACGAAAGGCAACGTCTTTCCACAATCGGGCCAAGCGGTTCACCGATGTCGACGTTGGTCGAGCTGTTGCACACCGCCCCCGGCTCCGCCGCCCGCACAGATTCTTCACGCTTGCCGGAAGGACACCAACTTTCAACTCACATATGGCCGGCGTCAGTTACCTCGCCGTCCTTTCTATTTCCGAAGCGGCCATGGATGTCGAGGTCGATAGAAAAGCTGATCAAGCGGACCGAACCGTCACAGAACACGAACATGGAGCCGCCGGGATGCGGACCGCCGAAACAACGGTCGGCGTTAACACCCGGCCGGTCCTCCGTCGGGGGATAGGACCGGCTGGCGTAGCGAATGCTGTCCGGGTCGTGCCCGACGTACATGCACTGGGAATCGCCGCCCGACAGTCCGCTGTTGTAGTAGTCCACGTCGAGGTTCTTCTCGCCCAGCAGGTATGTGTTGCTGGTGCCGTCGCGGATGCTGGCGATCGTCGTCTCGCTACGGTAGCAGGCGAGTCCGTTCGTGTTCGTGCAGTCGGGCCACGAGTAGGTTTTGGCGCCGGCCAGGGTCGAGGGCCCGCTAGTGCATTGGACGACGACCGTACCGGAGTTCATGCAGTAACAGCTTTTGGCCACGTTGGTCAGATCGGCTGAACCCATCTGCTCGCCATCGACGCCGGGGCTGTAGAGAGAACGGACCGTGCACTTATAGAGTTTTGCCGTGCGTCGGCTGGGGCAATTGAAGACCTGAAGCGGCGTCGTGGTCAGTTCGACGCAGGCCTTTTTCTTTTTGGCGCCCGTGCCGCCGGCGCCCAACTGGTGCAGGGCTGTCTGCTCGATGAAGGGGAGCACGCTGAACATCCACCCGCCGGGTTGGTTCCTGCCGAAGCCCTGGTCGGGATCGCCCACCCAAGAGTACCCCCACCCGCCGGCGGGCAAGAACCCATGCACCTCCTCGTGCAACAGGCAAGCCAACCCCAACTGCTTCAAGTTGTTGGCGCACTGCATCCGTCGCGCCGCCTCTCTGGCCGTCTGGACGGCCGGTAGCAACAGCGCGATCAGAATGCCGATGATCGCAATCACGACCAAAAGTTCGACCAGCGTAAAACCGAATTGCGGATGATAGACTACCGATTTCCGATTTGCTTCGGCATCATCTTTGCACCCCGGACGAATCAGCAATTCCATGTCGGCCTCCCGGACAATGAAGAATCAGACTGTCTTCCTCCCCTCGCATTTGCCGAAGGCCAGGGGGTCGCCGCAGTCGATCAGACTGGTTCTAATGCGCACCCCGCGGCTCAAAAACCCAAAGATTGGCGAAGCGATTTCAACTCGGCGGCGGCATAGGCACGGCGTTTTTCCTGAAAGTAGCTATATTCGACTTTTTCCGCCTCCGTCCACGTGTTGTGCTGCGTATAGGAGCCACAGAAGGGAACGAGCAAATCCAGCCAACAGGCGAACGTGCGTTTTTCGTTCTCGCTGACCTCCACTCCGTAATGGACGGGCTCGAAGTAATCCATGATCTTGCTCTTGCTCGCCCCGGTGTGGTAGGGCGGAAGCATCACGGCACGGCTGCGGGGTTTCAGCCACGTCATCCACGGGTTATTGTCGGGATTGCCCGAGGTGGTGATCGTGACGTAAGACTGCGTATAGGCCCGCTTGGGATCCACCTGGCCTGCGCCGATCAACTTCACGGTTTCCGGCTTGGCCAACTCACTGGTTAGGCTGATTTTGCACTTTTCGACGTTCGCCGCCTTGTGGCAGCTCACGCAGTGGCGATCGAAGATGGGCTGTATTTCCTGGACGAAGCTGAATCCGTCGACCGGCGCGTCGGGGTCGAGCGAACGCGGGGCGTTGACGCCGAGAAAGTTTTCCACACTGTCGAGCCACGATTTAGACTTAAGCCGGCGGACCAGCGGATGCTCTTTGTCCGCAAAGGGTTTCAGTTTCTGAACCCGTTTGGAAAGCGCGATCGTGGTTTTTCGGGTGGTCGATATCTGCGCTCCCGCGTCCGTTTTATGCTCGTGACAACCGATGCAGGAGAAGTGCTCGCCGTTTTGGAGCGTCGCCCAGCTTCGCATGGTCTGGATCGTGTAACCCTTGGCGTCGAGCACCTGGAAGTAGACCGGCGTGCGCGCGGGTACCTCGAAACTGCAACTGCCATCGGCCTCGATGTTGACCTCGCCGAGCACATGCTTGACGTCCCAACTGCCGCTGTTGAGCGAGATCGGCGTCTGACAAAGCCCCATCTCGCACTCGCCTCCGTTCTGCCCGTAGCCCATGCGGCAGACACGATACTCCAACGCCACGACGCGAATCTTCTTGGCCGTGCCGCGAGCAACACCTGCCAACCCCGGGCCATCGTAGACGTCCTGGATCGTGAAGACGCCGTTGTTGTCGTGCGGTTGTACGACCGATGCTCGCTGGAAAGGCGGCGTACGGGGCATGACTGGAACGACCTGCCCCGTGCCTTGCCAGGCGTCAAACGCCAGCAACTCGCGTGCACCATCGCCCGTCATGTAATAGACGCCCAACGGAGGGTTGAACGGGCCGTAGGGCGGCAGATATCCTTCCGGACAGAACGAACAAAGGTAGTTCTCCTCGTCGAACGCATACGGATGCGAATACTGCGGCCCGAACTGGCCGAAAATGTCGATCTTGAAATCGAGGTACGGCCTTGACCGGTCGGGCGGCTCGGGCTTGATGAAATCGGCCGACTCGCGTCCCGGCTCGCCATCGAGCCGCGTGTTGACGAACTCGATCCCCTTGCCGGCCTGGATCCCCTTGGCCCGGTCGATCAGGCCGAGCTTTCCCTTGTAGATCGAATGGTGCCCGGCGATCACGGCGATTGCCTTCTGCGATCCCGGGATGCCGCGTGCATGGATAATGGCCGCCGGGAACATGCTGTTGTTGCCGTAGTACTCGTTCTGGGCCGTGCCGTCCGGGTTCATCGCAATGAGCGGATGGTTGAACAGTGCGCTGCGGTCGTTATATTCCCAGCGAGTGAAGACAATCCGGCCGTCTGCCAATACCTGCGGGTTGTTCGTCATGAGCTGGTCGAACGTCAGCCGGCGGATATTCCGGCCGTCGGCATCGCAGCAGTAGATGTTTCCACCAGCGCGATACCAGCAGTCGCTGATATGCACGTCGCGGGTAGAGGTGAAGACGATCCGGCCGTCGGGCAGGAACGACGGCTCGCAGTCGGCCACCGGCAGCGGCGTGCCATCTTGGAGGACGGGGAAGGTAAGCTGCTTCACCCGGCGCGAGGCCATGTCCATCGCGTAGAGGTAGTAGGAGTCGGTCTCAAAATTGTCACGCATCGAGAAGACCAACGTCCGCGCGTCCCAGGAAAGACTTGGGTAACAGATCGCCCCCTCGGGCTTTTCCAAAAGCACGTCATGCTTGACCGTACCGTCTTCAAGCAGAGTTGCCAGGCAAAGCTGCCCACCCTTCTTGAAACCGTACGTGTAGTCGTGGACCTGTTCGTCGGGGATGTCGTATTTGCCGGCCAACCCCTGCATACAACCGAAAATGCCGTGCTTGGCATAGACAAACTGCGTGGCCTTCGCGCGAAGGGCTTGGAGGCGCGTTTTGCGCCGCGCCGTGCAGGCGTCGCAATAGAGCGAGCGCCAGCGCGGATCGCATGCGGGCGCTGCCGCCTTGACAAGCTCGTTCAACCGCTGCCACAAGAGGTTCAACCCGGGTTCGTCATCGGCGACCCGGCCCAAGACTCGCTGCACCATGGAACGTTCTTTTTCACAGTCGCTGGTTGACGTGAAGACATGGGCAATGTCGAGCCCGGCGTCCTGATAGAGCCAGTCGCGCTCGAGGCGTTGGCGGGGGAACGCAACGTCCGGTGGATTTTTGACAAGGAAATCGGCTGGACGGGCATCATAGCAAGTGATTTCTGCGATCTGGATGTTCAAGTTCTTCCCGTCACCCGCCGTGGGCAGCCCCACCTTGCGGCACCAGGGGAGCTGCGCCTGAGGCATCCACGGCCCGGGATACCGCTTCTGATAGGAGTCGTTGACGCGGACCTTCAGGTAACGCGTGGTGACCGGGGCCCACTCCACGAAAGCGGAGTTGGAGTTGGACGTCGCGGGCAACTCCTGGCTCTCCGCCAACGGTCGGATGTGCTCGCGGCCCTGGGCGTCGGCACAGGCGGAAATGCTCACGTTCTTTGCCAGCACGTAGACCCAGGCGTTGCGTGCCACGAAACGCATCCCCGAGACAGGCCGTTCCTCTCCCAAGTCGAGCACGAAATTGGCGGTCACCGGCGACGCCGCCTTGGACGGACAGACCTTCGTGTCCTTACCGGTGCGTGTGTCGTCCAGCAGGCAGGCGTAGGTGCCCAAGTCACCGTCGATCATCTTTCCCGCAGCATACTTTCCCGGAGGATTTGGGTAACACTCCGTATCCGTCCACACAAAAACCGGCTGGAATTCCGCCGCCAACAGCGGAGAGGCCAACAAGAACATCGACAGGACAAGCGGTACGACTCTTGTTCTCATTTCTCGCTCCACGAGCCAGCGGCCGGACTGCGTACAGGGTAGATCGAGTGCAGGGCAGGAAGCCCCGCCGTCTTCCGTGAATCCGCCATCTATAATTAGCCGCGTCCTCGCCGACAGACGCAAGCCCAAAGACCCAGCAACCCTCCGGCGAGCAAGATCCAGCTCGAAGGCTCGGGAATAGTCGAAAAGGACACATTGTCGACCAGGGCGTTTTTCTGGCATATGCCGTTGTTGAAGCCGAAGATGGTCAATTTCTGTTTGTTGTGATACGTGCCTACGTAGGTCTCTTCGTAATCCGCGTGACTGAGTGTAATGCTCACTTGCTGCGTAGGGTTGCCGTATCCGGTTCCCACGACTTTCAGGTGATTGACCGTCGGTGTCTCGCCATCGAACACTCCCGCCACACCTGTGTCGTCGGTCGTTTTGGCAAGCAACGTGGTCTTGGTGTAGGCGCCCGAAAAGTAGTCGAAGAATTCGATGTAGTTGTCCTGGTTCACCTTCAAAGCGTCCAGGTAGCCGGAGGTCGAGACGCTACTTGTATAGTAGGTGGAAACGTGAATCGGTCTTGCGCTAGCGCCCGGCAAAATCGCGAAGTCGAACTCATACGAAAAGTCGGCAAGCCCGATGTCACTAACTTTCTGATAGAGCACGCCGCCATTGGAACTGCCCTCGAGCAACTCCGCGCTGTAGGTCCCTTCGATAACCGACGGTGACGTGGACACCGCGGCGACGGCTCCGGAACCGGAATAACCCCACGAATCGAACTTGCCCGCAGTAACATCTTCAAAACCGCCGTTCTCGATCAGCTCGGCCACGACCGATTCACTGTTGACTGCCACGAGGCAGACGGCGAGAAAGTACGTAGCATGGTTTTCAAAAAATGACATGACTCACCTCCGGGGGAAAGACAACGGATTGCGTTCCTGCTTTGGGCCAAAAACTTCCCGCACGAGACGTACCTCAGGTCGCCGAAACGGGGGCTGTACTCTTCCATGTGCACATTCTTCTAACTAGTATAAATGTCCTGGCCATGCAAACAACAGTTGTATTGCGCAATCCAACGAACATTTGCGACCCCCCTCAACGGGTCGTTCCTGGGGGTGTATTCCTCATGCAATGGCGGCGTTTGTGACGCCTAGGGAGCAACACGATGGCATATTGCGATTCGACCAAACCGCGGCGACGGGTCGCGCTGGTCTACCCGTTGGCGGTGCCTTGGATGACGATGTATGTCCGAGGAATCATGGACTATGGCCAACAACATGGCGGCTGGTCATTGACGACCAGTCCTCCGTCGTTGATCGGGGCTGGCGAAGTGCCACTGACGCTCGACGAACTCCGCGGCTGGCCGGGCCATGGCGTGATCACAGCGATTCTCAACAAGAAAGACGTTCGCGCGGCCCATCGATTGGGCATCCCCGTCGTCAACCTGGCGGCAACACTGCGCGGCACGGAGGGAATTCACCGAGTCATGCCCGACCACTACGCCATGGGCCGTCTGGCGGCCGAGCATCTTCTGGAACACGGACTGCGACGACTAGCCTATTACGGCATCGAGGGATTTTGGTTTTCCAAGGAGCGCGGGCGTGGGTTCATTGAGTGCGCCAAGCGAGCGGGCGTGACGTGCAAAGTGCTGGAACTGCCACGAAAAGAGGGAGCTTGGGCCAAGCTACACAAGCGAACCACCTTGCTCGTCCATTGGCTCAAGCAACTCCGCCCACCGGTCGGAATTCTGGCAGTTCAAGACTACCGTGCCCGCACAGTGATTGAAGAATGCGAACGCCTTGACCTGCATATTCCTCACGACGTGGCCGTGATTGGTATGGAGAATGATCCAACGCTCTGCGAATTCTGCCATCCGACACTTAGCAGCGTTTCTCGCAACTCCTGGCAGTTGGGGTTTGAAACCGCGACCGTGCTCGATCGCCTCATGGATGGCCTCCCGACACCGAGCGACGTGGTAGTCCCATCCGATGGCGTTGTTGCCCGACAATCGACCGATACCATCGCTGTAGAGGATCCCCATTTGACAGATGCCTTGCATTTTATCCACGACCACCTCGATACGCCTTTGGGGATCGATCAGATCGTGGAAGCCACTTCGATTTCGCGCCGGCAACTAGAGGCCCGTTTCCGTCGAGTGCTCGACTGCACTCCGCTTGACTATCTGAGTCGTAAGCGAGTTGAACAGGCCCAGCAGTTGCTTGCCACGCCGGAAAAAATCAAGTTCCCAAAACTGGCCGCCGATTGCGGGTTTTCTAGCGTCGAGCAAATGCGTCTGGCCTTCAAACGCGTGACCGGCATGACGCCGCTCGAATACCGACAAGCCGAACGAACCAAAAACGGTTAGGCGGAATCTTACGAAGGAGCAGATTGCGTACTGCCAGGGATTGAGGCATGAGTTGGAGAAGAAGACTAAGGCAGAGGCGGGTGTGGAGAGCGGCTCAAGCAAGGATCAAAACGATACATGCTTGGAGGCCGACGCAACTGCCGACCGTGTTGTCAAGGAGTACAACGTCGGTCGCCCAGGGCGCCGTTTGACGGCCGGGTGCCGGGAAGGTGCCTGAAGACCGATCGATGGCGTCAGGACGCAACACGGCGCAATCTGGGTGGCCGATTTCGTGGCTGGGCGGCGGAAAACGCCGTCGACTGCTTGACGTGGCTTCAGCTTGTCGACCAGTTCAGCGCGAGGCCGCCTCCATGCAACCCCGGCAGGTAGGTCGGCCGATTTTTTGTCGGCCCGTCAAGTTTTGGCTATATCCGCCGTGCCTTTCCGGTTGATGTTACGGCGATAAATCAGAGTAAAGGCCCCGCCAATCAACCCGGTTGCCAACAACATCCAAGTTCCCGGCTCCGGCACGGTCGTAACTTCGAGATAGGGACCTACACCAGATTCAGACTGGTCGGCGCAATAGGTACACCAACTATTGGATTCTGCGGGAGGTGTTTCCGAATCGAGCATCAGAATCAATCCATTGGAAAGGTCATAGCCGCTTGCATAGAGACTGGTCAGGTCGAAGCAATACCAGCCTGCTTGCTGCCCTTCCTCCAAGGGTGTCCATTCGATCGAGACCGATGAATCATAGTCGCCGCCAGGGTTCGCCCAGGTGTTTGTCCCGTCGTAGGTCAGAAATGTTGCGCTGTATTCAGCGAAGCTTTGTGTGAGAGGGTGTGCCACAACACTGCGATCTTCGAACTCCTCGCCAGAAGCGACGCTAATCCACCAGAAATTCATCCACAGTTTTGCGTTGGACAACGTGCCGTTGGCGGTCGCCGTTGAAATGATCGGGGAAGAGGCGTCGGGTAAATCCACCAACAAACGAACGTAACTGCCGTCATAATGGTCTGCGGAGTTGATGATCATCTTTAAGCTTTCGTCGCCGTAGTTGTTTGTGGTGCGGTCGCTATCGATGCGGGTGTCCTCGGTGATTGCATACTCAATCGTTTCTGCTACGGCGGCGTTTTCAAAGCCCGTCCAAGCCGCAACCGCCATAACCCAGACGGCGAAGTAAACATTCGCGGCTTGAATAAAATTCCGACATTTTCCTGCCGAAAACGGCGTAATCTCTTGGCGACTTGGCGAGTCAGGGTTGTTGGCGGCAAACGCCATCTTGCCAAAATTCGCGTTAACACTCAAAAGACAGTTTCGCATGATTCTTCCTCTGTGGAAAATGGGGGTAAACACATGGAGAGTTATCTGACATTTCCCGTATCTGCCGTTTGGCTTTCTGCGTGGTGGAGAGAAGCAGACGGCTTGGCGGGCACAAACGTGCAATGGCGTGCTTACGGCAGCATTGCCACCTCCTTTCCGCGCCGGGTGCTCAACGCCTGAAAAATCTCTGGGGGAATATTCTCATTCACAAAATGAATCGCGCCATCGGCCGTGGCGAAGTTTGCTCCGCCAGGATGTTGGCTGCCGAAGGAGCAGAGCCGCAAATCCTCGTAATAGGTGAATGCCGACGACGAACCCACGGCAGGGGCCATTGCCATACGGTCCGCATAGGACCCGGGCACGCGATAGTTCAGCGGGGCGTAACTGCTCAACGTGGCATCAGCCAACGCGAAGTTGCCGCACGAGCCGGTCCAGAAGCCGTATTCGCCGAGCGTCTGCGTCTTGCCCCAACGATGACTCGTGAATGAATCGAAGTTCGGATCGTAATGGCTTCGTTCACCCAACAAGAATGTGTGGCTTGTGCCGTCTGCGATGTCGTCCATGCTCACGGCCTTTTGATTGTTGGCGGGACGTGAGTATCGGCCAGCCTCGAAAAACACGCCGTCGGCCTTCAATTTGCAGGACGAACTGCTCGCATAACATGGGCTGAACGATCGCGTCCCGCCGTTACCGCCGTAGCTGGTGAGGCCGTAATAGTCGGCACCGTGTGCTACCGGATTGTTGGGAATCAGGTCGGACGGGCAGACGAAGCCGGCGATCACCGTGGCGGCAAGCGTTTCACGATCGGCGTCCGGCGCACTCCAGCGGTCGTAGAAGTCGCCGATTTCCATATACGGAAGCAAAAAGATAAATAGGGAGCTTTTTTGGGATGTGTCGTTTCGGTCAACGCCCGGCGAAAAGCTTTTCCAGGTCGCATGGTAATTGTGCGTGGCAAGTGCGAGTTGCCTCAGCCGGTTAGCGCATTGCAGCCGTCGCCCCGCCTCACGCGCCGCCTGAACGGCCGGCAGCAGCAATCCAATCAAGATGCCGATGATGGCGATCACGACGAGCAACTCAACCAGCGTGAACGCCGCCGCTGAGACTCGCTGGGTTGGAATCGTTTTCGTTCGTTGGCTCAGAAGATGCATTGGATTTTTTTCCAACAATGATCGGACGCTATGGAACGTTCTTGCCTTACGACTATTGATTACGGACGCGCAGGCACCGCTTCGGTAACGGTCGGCAGTGTCAATCCGTCGCCGACGTAAAGCAGATGTAGCTTGGGTACCGTCTTGCTTTCCAACTCCTTGGAGATTGTTTCCAACGTGGCGAAAATGGTCCGCTGTTGCCGGTAACCAGCCTCGCCGACGATGGCGATGGGCGTATCGGCCGGATAGCGCGATTGGAGTTGTGGCAGCAGTTCATCGAGTTTCTTGCTGTGAGTGAATAGCACGAGCATCATCTTTAGCCGGCCATGTTCGTCGGGAGTGCCCAAGTCGTTGCCGGCCGACAGGAGCACGGAACCGCCTCGCTTCGTCAGGCTTTGCCGTAGGGCGGCATTCGCTGCGTTGAACGAACTGAGGCCGGGCACCACCGTCGGGTCCAGATCGATCAGGTCCTCGACAATCCACGACCAGGGACAATAGAGTGTGGGGTCGCCCGCGGCGGCGAAGGCAACCGAATTTCCACCAGCCACCAGTTCCCGGACTTTGGGCAGAAACTTCGACGCCGCCTCGACGCTCTTCCGAGCACGCTCGCGGTATTGGGGCGGAAGATCCTCGAAGCACTGGCCACGAAACCTGCCCATCAGAAACGGCGAGGCCACTGTGATCTTTCCCACGGGAACGAATCGAGCGACTTCCTGCTCAAGGTAACCAAAGCAGAAAACGTGGTCCGCTTCCTTAAGCACGCGTGCTGCCTTGAGAGTAACAAGCTCTCGGTCGCCAGGTCCCATGCCTACCAGGTACACGCTTCCTCGTGCGCTCGGTGCGTCGGCTGCGATGGCGTTGGAGTCACAGGCAATCGCAGACATCATCAGAACGATGGCCAAGCCGAAGCCAATCGGACGAATTCTGCATTGGGGTGGAAAATCTCTCATCGATGTTCTCCTGATGCGGCATGACCAAAAGCGAGTTGGGCACGCTGACCTATGGACGATTCGTTCTCGTTGGTCGCGACCGAGCGCACGCCGTGCGCAGAAGTCGCGAAAAATAACTCTTTCGGACGAAAATCGCGGTGGTAAACGTTAACGCGAGCCGGGCCACTGGCGACCGATCCGATACAGCGCAATTCGTTGAACTTGTCGCACGAAGCGGCCAGAATGTTTTGCCCCTTCCTCGATGACCTGGTATGGTCCGTCCTTGCTGGGCAGCGGCTCGCCTTCACAACGATCGGCAAGGATTACCAACTGATGACGTTGTCCTGGATCGATTTCTGGAATCGAGAACAAGACACGGTAGCCGTCGGCACCTTCGACGAGAACGTAACACGTCAGCAGAGGCGAGCATTGCCCGCTCCAATCCACGTCGACTTTAGGCAACAGATCAGACAACGGCACGCCTGAATACTTTCGGCGAATACCTTTCACTTCTGCCTCTACTTCGGCGTGAGGCAGCTTTGCCAGTTCGGCGACCGAGAGCGTAACGACCTTTTTTTGTCGAACGTTTTCGATGACGAGACCGCCTGATTCCACGTTGGCTTCCTCCTGAAGCTCTGGCGGCAAGTCTGGTTTCTCTGCCGCCACCAACGTCGTGGTTAATGCGATGCATACTCCAACAAAGACTGCTTTCATGTTGCCACCTCGGTTTCCTCAGGAATGTCGCAACGTGTGAATGCAAGCTTCGTGCCAGTGCGCAGTTTATCGAGAGGGAAACGCCGCGTCGCCGCCCTAAGATCGCGAGAACCGCCGCGTTGGAAGAGACACCCGACAGACGTTTTATCGTGGTCCGGCAAGCACTTGTGGCGATGTCGAAGAGTCGTCGTCACCGAGAGGCATAGTCATGGCGAAAAGCGCCACGATTCAAGATTATGCGATCCAGGCGGTTTTGCATCTGCTGCCAGAATTGTCGCGCAACCAGCCGTCGGGATTGCGTGTATGTCCGAAGAGCATCCCTAACCTATGGTTGGCAGACGTGTTGCGACTCGCTGACAAAAAGGGCGCATGGGATCGAGCAAACGACATTCCTGCTTGCCAAACAGCACGTACCAATGTCGTGAAATGAAATTATCATGGCGCAACGAATCAGCGTGGCCGATACTTTCGATTCTCGGCACCCACCAAAGTGTGGAAAGGGCAGACGAAACACCAACTGCGGAATTTCGGCCGTTGATGCTACCCGCCCGACGATTTCCACCGAGCGACCACGAAGACGGTCGCCCGGATTGCGCCCTGTTGCGTTTCGGCACCCATGGTCGACTTTCTTTTGGATGCCTGTCCACATCCGGCCGTCAGGCAACACCTGAGGCGACGACCTTCGATTATCGCATTGCGTACCTCAGTGCCGATGTCACTGCGCTGTTTCGCCCAGCCGGTTTTCGGTTCCCTGCCCCAACACACGGCCCGGATGCTTCGCGGCGATCTGGCGGCGGCACGGAAGGCGTGGATCGACGAGGCGAAGACCACCCAGCAGAAGGAAGACCGCGAAAAGGCCGACTTTCTGACGTACGAGGATTCGGCCGGTCGGGTGGCCGACTTCCACTCCCAGCGGCACACGTACATTTCCATGCTGGTCGCGGGTGGTGCCTCAGCGAAGGAGGCCCAGCAGTTGGCCCGGCACTCGACGGCTCGGCTGACGATCGACCGCTACAGCCACACCCGGCTACACGACATGGCCGGGGCCCTGGAGGCACTCCCAGCGGTTGGAAATCCCGACGATACCACCGAGGCCGAGGCCCAGCAGAACGTCCTCCGGGCGACGGGCACAGACGACGCCGTGGCCCATGGCGTTGACCCCCTAGGCACTATGGGGGTGGTGTGTCGCATTATGGTCAGCAGTGCAGCGGCAATTTGGGGCAGGAAGTGGCGGAACGTGGCGAAAACACGACTAAGGTTACCGCCGAAGTAGACGAAACGCAAACCCTTGATATGGCGGAATTTGCACAAAAAAAGCCACCTCTGGCGAGAGGTGGCGAAGAGAGGCGCCGCCCGGATTCGAACCGGGGATGGCGGATTTGCAATCCGCTGCCTTAGCCGCTTGGCTACGGCGCCGAAAGTGTTGTTGGTCTATGCGAAAACCGCAAGGGCTTCGGGGGTCGCGTGCCGAGATATAACCAGCGGTCGCAACCCGAACTGCTTTGCCCGGGCAAACTCCGGAACAATTTCCCTGATCGCGCCACAGCCTGCAATCAGGAACACGCCTTTCATCGGCAGGCTCGGGGTAGCCACTCCAATCAGAAACAGCTTTTTGAAGTCTAGCGGCGCGGTCCAGCATGGTCAATGGGCGGGGGAAATGAACCGGGGAACTGCGAAGTCGGTGGTTTGTAGCCAAGGGGAGCCGTTCTTGCCGGGACGCGGTAGCACCGGTTTGGCTGGCGGCCCTGCTGTCGTGGGGATGGGGGTTTGCATTCTGAGGAATAGGCGGTTTTGCTGGGCAGCGATGACCAGGGGTATCCGGCAATTGTTGTTTCAGTGTGTAAGCGATGCGGTACGATGCCTGCAACATGTCGGCGGTGCGCGCATGAGGTGCGGCAGATGCCGTACAGGCGGGTCGAAGGACAGACCGACGAACTAACTCTTGCCGATTTGCCGGGCCGTGCTTTGCGACGGCCCTCGGGTTACGCATTATTGACGCTTGCATAGCCAATGAGCGGAAGGCGACCAACGGGAGCCTGGGTTTTCAGACGCTCGGCTTTCCGAAGCAGATCATTTTCAATGCAAGCATCAATAAATTCGGTAAGTTGTTTTTCGAGTCGTCCGAAGGCGACCGGCGCGTGGCCAATCGTTCAACGAAAACGCGGGCACCAATGGGTTAATGGGTGATCGAGATGAGATTTCCGTGGTTGTGGGGCCGTTCACGGTCGGAAGATAGTCAGGTGCAAATGGCTGCTGCCTGGTTGGCTGCCCAGTGCGTTTCGCCCGTCCAGAGCAAAACGTGGCAGCGCGCAAACGCGTTGTCAGCGGCACAAGCAACTGGCTATGTAAGAGCGATCGCACGCGAGGAGGTGACGCACGTGCTCGTCGCTACGATGAGCCGTTTTCACTTAGCTGCCGCTCTTCGTGAGAAGGTTGCGGAAGGGGGCGTGGAACTCCTCATGCGACGGTTGAAACCGGCAGGTGGCGGGAGCCGGCTTGCTGGGGTTGCCTAGTAGCACCCCTTCGTAGGTGTGGTGTTCGCCGGCGGCGCTGGCGAGGGGGAGATGGTCGATCGACGCCAATTGTTGAGCTAGTGTTAATTGCAGGAATTCGCGATGGCCCGGTTGTGGAGCGAACGGGCGGCGACGCACGTTTCCCGTCGGGAATGGGTATCATTCGTTTTGAAGGAACAGAGAGCATGACAGACCGCCGTTTGCCAACTCTAGCGAACGTCTCGGCACAACTCGCAGCCAATAACGCCAAAGTTGTTGGGTGTATTGATGCAATTACGACGCGTGTCGACGAACTTGCTGCTGCCGTTGCCGGGGAGGACTGGCCAAAAGTTCAGCAGTTGAGTGGCCAATTGGTCGAACAGGGGCGTGGCATGGGTTATCGGGCAGTGAGTGCCATGGCTCATCGTGTGTGCGAAGAAGCGAGCCGGCCCAACAACACCATTGGCGTCAAGCGAAGCATGGTGCGGTTGATTGGCGTTTGCGGTCAACTCGACCGATAGCCGGGGTTTCCTGAAAAGAGAATGACATGGCGATCTGCCAGCCTGTCCTTCCACGAATCGCTGGGAGATGGGGCCGTTAGGCTTTTTTAAGACGGAGGGTTGCGGGGGTTGGTTGAGGCCAGCCGGGCCGCACATACCCGCCGTTTTTCTCGCACTCCCGGGGCATCAACCAGGCACAGGGTTGTTGGGGACCTTCAGGCGTGCTCCCTGAACGGGGTGTTCGGTATTGGTGGGGGCTCATTGCGTTTTGCCATATCACCCAGTACAATGCGCGGTTTTTAGTGCGCAACTAGCTGGGAAAATTGAGAGCCATGGGAAACGCGAAGAATCTGGTTGTCGCGCAGAGCGGTGGTCCGACACCTGTGATCAACAGCAGTCTGCGAGGCATTATTGAGGCCGCTTGGGATCTCGACACGATCGGTACCGTCTATGGTGCTCGGCACGGCATCGAGGGCGTGCTCAAAGAGGAACTTCTCGATCTTTCGGCCCAGTCGCCTGAAGAGGTGGCGCTGCTGCGTTATACACCGGCGGCCGGGTCGATCGGAACTTGCCGCTACAAACTCAAGTCGGGGCAGGACGAGGACTTCGAGCGGGTGATCGAAGTGCTCAAGGCCCACAATGTGGGCTACTTTCTGTACATCGGCGGCAACGATTCGATGGACACCGCCAACAAGGTAGCCCAACTGGCGCATAGCCGAGGTTTGGACCTTGTCGGCGTCGGTGTGCCGAAGACGATCGACAACGATGTAGGCGATAGCGAGTTCAAGCTGATCGACCACACGCCCGGCTATGGCTCGGTGGCTCGCTACTGGATGCACATGGTCCAGAATGCCAACGAGGAGAACGCCGGCTCCTGCCCGGCCGACCCGGTGTTGGTATTGCAGGCGATGGGCCGCAAGATCGGCTTCATCCCGGCGGCTGCCCGATTGGCCGACCCGGGACGCGAGATGCCGTTGCAGATTTACCTGGCCGAAAGTCCTTGCTCGTTGGAGCAGTTGGCCGACCAGGTCAACGCTCAGCTGCGCGACCGCGGCCGGTGCATCGTGGTGGTCAGCGAGGGTTTCGATGTCGGTTCGTTGGGCGAAGTGAAAGACTCGTTTGGCCACACCTCGTTTGGCTCCAGCAAGCTGACCGTCGCGCAAATGGTGGTCAACTACCTGAACGAAAAAGGCCTAGCTACCAAGGGCGCGGCGCGAGGAAATGTGCCGGGTACCGATCAACGGCACGCGATGGCCTATGCGTCGTACGTCGACCTGGACGAGGCCTACTGTGTCGGGCAGAAGGCGGCCCAGTTGGCGGCCGACGGTGAAAGTGGCTTTATGGCCACCACGCTCCGCAATCCGGGACCAGCCTACAGTGTTCGCTACGACAAGGTTCCCTTGTCCGAGGTGGCCAACAGCGAGCGGACGTTCCCCAAAAGCTGGATCACCGAAAACGGATGCGACGTGACCGACGAGTTCGTTCGGTATGCCAAACCGCTGATCGGCGACAACATGATCAGCCTGCCGACGATCGACGGTCGTCAGCGACTGACGCGGTTTGAGCCCATCTACGCCGAACAGAAGCTCGCGAAGTATGTGCCTCAAGCGGAACGCAAGTAGTAGTGGGGGCCTTGATGGAAAAGGTTCCACGGAAGTACGGGTGCTAAGCCCAATTTCCCATACTGGTTCCCAAGCTCCAGCTTGGGAACCCACTTTCGCGAAGCTCCGCTTCGCAAACACCGGGGCGGAGTAGACAACCGAAGGAAGCTCGATAGTGGGGCATTCGAAGCAGAGCTTCTCGGATAGGCGTTCCCAAGCCTGAGCTTGAGAACGAGTGGCAAGCAGAGCTTCTAGGAAGTGCGTTTCTAAGCTGGAGCTTGGGAACGAGAAGAAACGTTAACGATCTTTGAGGTTAGCAGCAAAGCATGTACGAAATTACGCCAAAACATGAATTCCTGATCGGCATCGATTCCGACGGGTGCGCATTCGACACGATGGAGTTAAAGCACAAAGAGTGCTTTGTGCCCAACCATATCAAATACTGGAAGTTGCAGGGCATTAGCAAGTATGCTCGCGAGGCGGCCGAGTTTGTGAACCTCTACTCGAAAAGCCGTGGGATCAACCGTTTCCCGGCCATGGTCGAGGTTCTCGAGTGGCTCAAGAAGCGGCCCGAGGTGAAGGCTCGTGGTGTTAAGATCGAGATTCCCGCATCGTTGATCGAGTGGATGAATCGCGAGACGAAACTCGGCAACCCGGCGCTCGAGGCCGAAGTGGCACGCACGGGTGACCCTGGTTTGACGCAAACCCTCGAATGGTCGAAGGCCATCAACGACACGGTTACCGAGATGGTCGAGGGCGTTCCGCCGTTTCCGTATGTGCGCGAGTGTTTGGAAAAGATGCAGGGCAAGGCCGATGTGCTTGTCGTTTCGGCTACGCCCAACGAAGCGCTCACCCGGGAGTGGGAAGAGCACGGCATCGACAAGTACGTCGAAGAAATATGCGGCCAGGAACACGGCACGAAGAAGGAGACGTTGGTTAACGCTTCGAAGTACGCCAAGGATCATACGCTCATGGTCGGCGATGCTCCGGGCGACTACCAGGCGGCGGTGGCCAACGACGCCCTGTTCTTTCCGATCAATCCCGGCGCGGAAGAGGCCAGTTGGAAGCGATTCTACGAGGAAGGGCTCGATCGGTTCTTCGACGGCACCTTCGCCGGCGAATATCAGCAGAAACTGCTTGACGAGTTCGATACCTACCTGCCGGAGAAGCCGCCCTGGCCGGTGGAGGAATAAGTGGGGCAAAGCGTGGGAGTGCAAAGGCTGGGTGTCATGCCCACGAGAAGCGTGGGCATGCTGAAGTTGGCTAGCAACGTTTCCGCGCGTGCGAGGACATGGCACTCGCGCACCGGTGCCCTCACCCCCGGCCCCTCTCCCACAGGGAGAGGGGAGCATTTTGCAAAACATAAATCACTAACACAAGGATATGATCGATGGCAGACAAGTGTGATATCGGCCTGATGGGCTTGGCCGTGATGGGACAAAATCTGGTGCTCAATATCGAGGACCATGGCTACAGCGTGGCGGTTTACAACCGTACGACCAGCAAGGTCGACGATTTCGTCAACTCCGACGAAGTGAAGGGTAAGGATCGCAAGATCGTCGGTTGCCATTCGCTCAAGGAGTTGGTCGACAGCTTGGCCAAGCCGCGCAAGGTGATGTTGATGATCAAATCACCCGACGCGGTGCCTGCTCCCGAGGAAAAGCTGTATCCGGAGATTTCGGCCATCGACTCGGTGATCGAGCAGCTCATCGAATTGCTTGAGCCGGGCGATGTGATTATCGACGGCGGCAACACGCAGTTCCGCGACACGGAGCGACGCACCAAGGTTGTTGAGTCGAAGGGTCTGTTGTACATCGGCACGGGCGTGTCGGGGGGCGAAGAGGGTGCCCGATTTGGACCGAGCATGATGCCTGGCGGCAGCGAAAAGGCTTGGCCGCTGGTGAAGCCCATCTTCCAAGCGATTGCCGCCAAGGTCGGTCCCAACGCCGACATTCCTTGCTGCGAATGGGTTGGTGCTCGGGGTGCCGGTCATTACGTGAAGATGGTTCACAACGGCATCGAGTACGGCGACATGCAGTTGATCTGCGAGGCCTACTGGATGTTGAAGCTGGCCCTAGGTATGTCGAACGACGAAATCTACGAGGTCTTCGCCGAGTGGAACCAGGGCGAATTGGATAGCTACCTCATCGAGATCACCCGCGACATCTTCAGCGTGAAAGACGAAGAGACGGGCAAGTTCCTGGTCGACCTGATCCTCGACACGGCGGGGGCGAAGGGGACGGGCAAGTGGATGAGCCAATTGGCATTGGACCTGGGTGCGCCCAGCACGTTGGTTACCACGGCCGTTTACGCCCGATGCATTTCGGCCATGAAAGACGCCCGAGTTCGCGCAAGCAAGGTACTCGGTGGTCCGTCGGGGACGTATACGGGCGACAAGAAGGAATTCATTGAGCAGATTCGCAAAGCGCTATACGCCTCGAAGATTTGCAGCTATGCGCAGGGCTACGTGCAGATGCAGGCGGCCGCCAAAGAGCACGATTGGGACTTGAACTTCGGGCCCATCGCCCTGTTGTGGCGTGGCGGCTGCATCATTCGTGCCGTGTTCCTGGAACGCATCAAGGAGGCCTTCGACAAGGCTGCAAATCTCGAAAATCTGCTGTTGGATCCTTACTTCCAACAAGAGGTCGAAGGGGCACAGGAAGCGTGGCGAAACGTGGTGGTCACGGCGGTCAACTTGGGTATCCCGACTCCGGCGTTTAGTGCTGCCTTGGGTTACTACGACAGCTACCGCAGCGAGTGTCTGCCGGCCAATTTGTTGCAGGCCCAACGCGACTATTTTGGGGCCCACACGTATCAGCGAGTGGACAAGCCCGGCGAGGGCCCGTTCCACAGCGACTGGATTCGTTTGCGAAAGCAGCCTTCGTAGGATGACAACTGGTGGTCGTAGGCAAGGTCACGATCTTGCCTACGGCTTTGATGTATTTAAAAATGGCGAGTTGGGTGCCATGCCCACGAAAAAACGTGGGCATGCTGGAACCTCGATGAACATGCCCACGCTTTTCGTGGGCATGGCACCCGTTTGTTTAGGTTTTGCGGGCTATTGCGTGTTTGCTCGTCTCTCGTCCCTTAGTTCCCTCAATAGAAAAACAACATCATGTCTACTGATTACCTCAAAGAAATGTTTGGGCTTGAAGGCCAGACCGCCGTGGTCATCGGTGGGGCCGGCGTGCTTGGCGGGGCCCTGTGCCGGGGGCTTGTGAAGGCAGGGGCCCATGTCGTGGTGGCCGACTTGACCGAAGACGGTTGCAAGGCTCGAGTGGAAGAACTCGAACAACTCGGCGGCAAAGCCAGTTATTGCACGGTCGACGTTACCCGACGCGAGGCCATCGAAAACGTGCTAAAGACAGCCGTGGAGCAAAACAGCCGTGTCGACATCCTGGTCAACAGTGCCGGGGTGAATGCCGGTTCTACTTACCTGGAAGCGACCGACGAGGCCTGGGAACGCGTGATGGCGATCAACCTGCGGGCCGTATTTCAGGCCTGCCAGATTTTCGGTCGCCACATGGTCGAGGCCGGTGGTGGTGCGATTGTCAACATCGGCAGCGTCACGTCTCACCTGCCGTTGTCGCGCGTGTTCGCTTATTCGGCCTCCAAAGCGGCCGTATTGAATCTTACCCGCAACGTGGCTCAGGAGTTCGGCACTGACGGGGTGCGTGTAAACGCGATCTGTCCCGGCTTCTTTCCCGCTGAGCAGAACCGCAAGCTGTTGGACCAGAAGCGGATCGACGACATCATGGGGGGCACGCCGATGAAGCGTTTTGGCGAGCCCGACGAGTTGATCGGCGCCCTGTTGCTGCTGGTTTCCTCTAAGGCCGGCAGCTTCGTTACGGGGACGCACGTCAACGTCGACGGTGGTTTCACGGCGGCTTGGTTTTAGAGCTGCAAATAGAACTGGTCATTCGGCGTATGTCCCAGGGGTTGCAACCCCTGGGTTTAGTGTCGTGTACGAGTGACTGGGGGTTTGATAGGCCCATCGCGAGTTTTACGATTCCAAGCCCACCGGTTGCAGCCGGTGGGTCTTTTTTTGCTTCCGCTATTGTTCCCGCAGTCTCCTGCACCACCGGTGTCGGAAAAGCAACGACCGCCCCAGATTCCACAATCCGCGCTTGTCCTGCCACCGAGTTCCGATAAACTGACAGTGGAGTTGCACCACCTCTGGAGTGACTAACGAGGTTTTCCGGTCGGCAAGGATCGAAACATGGCCTACACGGTTGTCATTTTTGGCGCTTCAGGCGATTTGACGAGTCGAAAGCTGATTCCCGCACTGTACGAATTACGTCGCAAGGGGCGGTTGCCCGAGCAGGTTCGCATCGTCGGTTTTTCGCGTACGCCCTACTCGGACGACGCTTGGCGGGCGAAATTGGGCGAGACAACGGCCGAATTTATCGGCGACCGATTCGACAGAAATCTCTGGAATGATTTCTCCCAGTCGATTCACTATCAGCCGGGCGACATCGGTAAGGTCGAGGATTTCGAGTCGCTCAAGCAGCGTCTGGGCGAACTCGAAGGGGACAAAGCGGTGGGCCGTGTCTACTACCTGTCGACCGCCCCGCAGTTCTACGAGCCGGCCGTCGCACACCTGGGCGCCTGCGGCATGGCCGAGCAATCGCAGGCGTACCGCCGGCTGGTGATCGAGAAACCGTTTGGCACCGACCTGGAATCGGCCCAGGCACTCAACCGGGCCGTGCATCAGGTGTTTCAGGAGAGCCAGGTCTATCGGATCGACCATTACCTGGGCAAAGAAACGGTGCAGAACCTGTTGGTCCTGCGATTCGCCAACGGAATCTTCGAACCGGTCTGGAACCGCAACTACGTGGACCATGTGCAGATCACCGCGGCCGAAGAAGTGGTGATCGGGCATCGGGCCGGATACTACGACGGCGTAGGTATCCTCCGCGACATGTTCCAGAATCACCTTTTGCAGTTGCTGTCACTCACGGCGATGGAGGCCCCGGCCCAGTACGAGGCCGATGCCATTCGCGACGAGAAGGTCAAGGTTTTGCGTTCCATTCGGCCGATGCAACGGGACGACGTCTTCAACAACACGTTACGCGGACAATATCGCAAGTATCGCGACGAACCCAACGTGGCCCCGGACAGCGAAACGGCCACCTTCGGCGTGGTGAAACTCTACATCGACAACTGGCGGTGGCAGGGCGTGCCGTTTTTCCTCCGCAGCGGAAAAGCCATGTCGTGTCGGACCACGCAGATTGTAATTCAGTTTCGTCAGCCGCCGCACATGCTCTTCAAGCCGAGGGCCGTCGACGACCGCGAGGGCAATCGCCTGGTCATCCAGGTGCAGCCGGCCGAGGGTATTCAGTTGCACTTCCACACTAAGGTACCCGATGCGGGCATGAAGCTTCGGCTCACCGATTTGGGCTTCACCTTCCGCGAAAAATTCCAGGGCGTGATGCCGGAAGCCTACCAGCGGTTGCTGTTGGATGTGATGCAGGGTGACGCCAGCCTGTTCTCACGCAGCGACGAAGTGGAACTGGCCTGGGGCATTGTCGACCCGATCCAGGCCGTTTGGGACAACCCCGGCTGGCCTCCCATCGCTCTGTACGAAGCCGGCGGCTGGGGGCCTCCCAGTGCAAACGAATGGATGACGCGGCAGAATCGCGAATGGTTTGATACGTGCCCGGTGTTGACGTGACCCTGCCTTCATTGCAGCTCGGTTGTGTGCCGATCGATTTTCCCGTGGTCCAAGCCGCCCTGGCCGGTTACAGCGACTGGCCCATGCGCCAGATCGCCACGCGGCTCGGGGCGCCGTTTACCTATGCTGAGGTGATGCTCGACCAGTTCGTGGTCAACGTGAGCCGCGGCCGCCGGGCCGGGCGGTACATTCGTACGATCGACGACCGGCCGTGTGGTGCGCAGCTAATGGGTAGTTCGGCCGATGAATTCTCGGCGGCCGCATTGACGATGGTCGACGCTGGGTTCGACGTGATCGACATCAACTTCGGTTGCCCGGTGAAAAAGGTGGTGGGCAAATGTCGCGGCGGTTATCTGTTGAGTCGGCCGATGGAAGCCCTGCAAATCGTCGACCGCGTGCGCGACGTGCTTCCGCCCGATGTGCCGTTGACGGTGAAAATGCGCCGCGGCATGGACGACACCCCCGAGAGCCGCGAAAAATTCTTCGAGATCTTCGATGGGGCGTTCGCACGTGGTGTGGCGGCCATTACCGTACACGGGCGCACGGTGCGCCAGCGCTACGAGGGCCGCTGTTCGTGGGAGTTCCTTCGGGAGGTCAAGCAGCACGCCGGCTCACGAGCCGTGCTCGGAAGCGGCGATCTGTTCACCGCCGAAAATTGTTTGGCGATGATGGCGCAGACGGGCGTCGACGGCGTTACTGCTGCACGCGGTGCGATCGGTAACCCTTGGATTTTTCGACAAGCACGCGACTTGGCCGAAGGCCGAAAGCCATACGAGCCGAGTCTGGCCGAGCAACGCGAGGTGATAGCCGAACATTACCGGCTCTGTGAAGAGACCTACGGGCGGAATCGAAGTTGTCGGCTAATGAGGAAGTTCGGTATCAAATACGCCCGACTTCACCCGGAGTTTGAACAGGTGCGCAAAGACTTCGTAGCTGTCACTAACCCCGGCGACTGGCAAAAGGTTCTCGATCGGTGGTATGGCGAGGGGCGAGAGGTTCGAGGCTAGGGGCTAGAGGTTTGGGATCTGGAGGACAGGTCGCTTCAGCAGCCAGCAAGAACCGTTTCGATTTCTGCTTTCACATCGAGATCCGGCTCGTGCGGCAAACGTTTTTTCAATGCGGCTACGGTCTCGTCGGTCACGCATCTTCCCAGCGCCCAGGCGCATGCGCCACGGATTAGCGGCTCGCAATCCTCAAGCCCACGGATCAACCAGGGCACGGCCGCTGCGGCCTTCTGGTTGCCGAGCACAATGGCGGCGTTGCGTAGCAGACCTCGGCGTCGCGAACGCCAAAATGGCGTATGGCGGAATCGTTGGCGAAAAGCCTCCTCGTCGAGCGTGAAAAGTTGGCAAAGGTCCAAAGGATTCGTCCCATCGGCCGGGTGAAACGACTGCTCGGTCGTGCCCGCCGCTCGACGATTCCAAGGGCAGGCATCCTGGCAGGCATCGCAACCAAAAACCCGATCGCCAATTGACTCTCGTAATTCGCTGGGAATGGATTCGCGCAACTCGATGGTCAGATAGCTAATGCACTGCCGCGCATCGAGCTGATAGGGGCCGACCAGCGCGCCGGTCGGGCAGGCGTCGAGACACGCCCGGCAACTTCCGCAATGGTTGTCCTCGGGCGACGCGGCGTACTCGAGCGGTTCCGTGGTCAGCAAGGCTGCCAGAAACAGCCAACTGCCGTGACTGCGGTTCAGCAGCATGGTGTTTTTGCCGATCCAACCCAGTCCCGCGCGTTGGGCAAACTCGCGTTCGAGCAACGGGGCCGTGTCGACGACGCCCCGAACGGCGGCCTCGGGTACCAATTGGCGATGCAACGCGGCCAGCCTTTTGAGCCGCCCATGAATCACGTCGTGATAGTCTTGCCCCCAGCCAAAACGCGACACCCTGCCCTGTCCCGGCTGCGGTTCGACGGGTTCTTCCGTTCGGTACGCGGTGGCCAGTAAGAGCAGGCTGCCGACGCCGTCGAGCACATGCCGCGGATCGGCGTAGGCCTCCAGGCGGTCGCCCAGGTAACGCATTTGGCCGGCGTATCCGGCGTCGAGCCAGTCGCATAGGTGGTTTATGCCGGAAGGTGCCACGGCCGGAGTCGCCCGAGCCAGGGCGAACCCCAGCCGAACGGCTTCTTGCGTCAAAGCGGCGGTCAGTTCGGCAGGGGACATTAGGAGGGGCTAGGGGCCAGGGATTTGGGATTTGAAGGGCTGGTCGCTTCAGCGGCCAGCGGCGCCACCATTGGCCTCACGACTGTCAGAAATTCCCCTCGGTAACCTCTCGGGGGGCTTCATTCATTCATGACCATCGTAGTAGAATCACTTCCTAAGCGTTTGTCCATGTGAAGTTCGGCGGGAGGTCTGCTATGTCGCGCGTGTTCCGAATGGTATTGCTGGCTGTCTTCACGGCTCCGGGGCTGTGGGGGTGCCAACAGCGTCCTACGCCCGAGGAATTGGGTACGATCGTCACGGAATTGCCCGAGGTTCCCGGTGCAAACGAGCCGGTCGACATCCCGGGCCTTGTTGGGGAGCCGGACACCCCGGCCGAGCAGGCGAACCCGTAGGGCAGCGTTTCGGGGCTTCGGCCAAACGATGTTTGCTCGTATCCCCCCATCCCCCCACTCACTCTGTCGTCCCCCCCGGAATGAAATCGCTGCGGGCCGCTTGGGTGGGCGTTTTTTTCGTCTGGCGGGGAGATTGCTTGCATTGGCGTGGGATCGGATTAGCCTAGAGCTTCGTAGAAGCGGCGAGACTTTTTTCCGATGAGGAGACAGCGATGTACGCGAAGTACCTAGTGGTGCTGGGCTTGGTGTTGGCCGGAGTTTTCGGGGCGGCGGGCAATGCGATGGCCTGGTACGGGTCTTATGGCTGCGATGGCTATGGGTGGTGGGGAGCCTACTATGGGCTGCGCCAGCACTACGCACCCGAGACACGCCCCTATTTCGCCGTGTATCCGCCCGTCTATTACAGTCGCCCGGTCGCCAGGACCTACGGCGAGTTTCCTTATCCGTACTTCGAGGCCCAAGCGAAGGTTGCTCCCGCACCCGTGACGATTCAGAACCCCTACGTCGTCCAGGTGGCAGATGAGTCCGGCAGCAAGCCGTTGCGGATCCTCAATCCCTACGTGGTGCAATCGGCCGATTCATCCATTGCGACACCCCCCAAAAAAATGAGTCTGTCGGCTGAGTTGCCGGAAGAGATTCCCAAGCCGCAACCCGCTGCCGAGCCAGAGCTTGCATTCCCGCCGGCGGTTGGCGGCGTCCAACAGGCCGTTTCGTACTAAATCGGGGTGTGCTAGCAAAATCGCTCTGGACACAGTCGGGCAGTTCGTTAAACTACCGACCCCTCCGGCCGGTGTGTGAGATTTTTGTTCAGGTCGGTAGGGACGGCCCGAAGATTAATTAACGCTTTTCAAGGCGGAACCCGAGGGCCGTCGCGAAGCACGGTCCGGCAAGAAGCACGGTCCGGCAAATCGGCAAGTTACTTGTCGGTCTGTCCTAATGAGGTGTTGCTGTCTCGCAAGGTAGAAAGGAGTCTGCCTGATGAAGCGCCTGCTCGCATGGGCGACGGCCGCTTTGGTCTTCTCTGGTGGTTGCAATCAATGCCGGCCGTTGACGGATCCGTTTTTCGGAAACACGCAAGTACCACCGCCGGGCACCGGGAGTATTTCCGGACAAGCGGTTGACCCTTACTACCAACCGGCGCCCGCGGGAACCGCACCAAGCACATTTGCTCCTGGTGTCGTGCCGTCGAATGGTGCGCCATCGTATTCCGGTGCGGCGGCTGGCGGTTATGGGGCTCCAGGCGCCACTACTGCGCCGCTTTCGGGGTCGCCCATTACACCGGCGACGCCCTACTCCGGTACAACAGTGCCTAACGCAGGCGCAGCGAGTTCCGGGGGGTATTCGCCGCCGTCTTCGGCCAATAATAATTACACGGCCCCCTACCAGACGCCCGGCACATATACCAATCCCACTCGGCCGTCGTCGCCGCAATACACGCCACCACAAAACACCGCGCCGCAAAACACTGCACCGCAAAACGTCACGCCTCAGTACACGCCACCGCAGTACACGCCACCCGGCGGAACCTTTAATTTTCGCAATGGAGCCAACTCCGGGGCGTCGACGGCTCCGGCGTCTGGCAGCGTGGCAACGCTCACGCCGACCCCGGCCGGCACCCAGTTGGCTGCCCGGGACCTCGGTGCCGCTACCTTGGCTGGCCGACAACGTGTGGTACGAGTGATTCAGCCGCGGGCAGCCGTTGCGTCGAGTTCTCCCACGTCGTCGGCAACGCAGCAAGGGGCAGTCCCTACGCCAGCAAGCCGCCAGCCGTTGCAGACAGGCCAACCGATCGATATTTCGGAACTACCACAACCGCAGCGAGCCACGGCGACTCGGGGTGCCCAGAGCGGGCCACGGCAAGACAGCGGATTCCGCCTTGTTTCGGCCGAAGAGGACGACTCGGCCACCGGCCAGGTCAAACCGGCCGTGGCTACGACAACCGTGTCGGCCTCGTCGTCGCGAACTGCTCGCTATAGCCGTGCCGACGACTACTCCTGGCTTCACGGGCGTCTGGAATATTCGCAGACGCAGCAGCAATGGAAACTGCGCTACATTCCCATCGACGGCGATACCGATAATTACGGCGGTAGCGTCGTGCTTTCAGATCCGAAGTTGCTCAGCGGCTACGAACGGGGCGACTTTGTCGAGGTGTGCGGCCACATCGGAAAGCGTGAGGCCAGCTCGAATTTCGCCCCGCCGTACGACGTGGTCGAAATCCGCCGCCTCGCCCGGTGACATCAACCTGCACGCAGACATCGATTGGCGCCGCCGGAAACCGGTGCTTGCCGGGCCGTGTTATTGATACCTGCATTAAATGATCGCTTCGGAAAGCCGAACGCCTGGAAATCCAGGCTCCCGTTGGTCGCCTTCGGCTGATTGGCTATGTAGGCCTCAATAGGATCGACCGAAAAAATTACTTGCCGATTCACCGGGCCGTGCTTCGCAACGTCCCTCGCGTTTCACCTTGGAAAAGGGTAAGTTGTTTTTCGAGCTGTCCTTAGCACCGGTTTCGTGGGTGGTCGTGCCGCATTGTACCCTATAATTGTGAAGTCGGACGCCGCATGTTGTGGTTGTCGACTCGGTATTGAGCCAGGCGTTTGTCTTGAGCAGCATCTCGAAACGTTTACAGTCGCAGATTTGGGCCACCGTTCGGATGCCGGGCGGTTGGCGGTTGCCTCGTTGGGCATCGCTGTTGCCAAAAATCGCCGCCTTGGAGCCGCAACTGCAAGAGCTCACCGATTACCAGTTGCGCAAACAGAGCCTTTCGTTGCGTTATCGGGCAAAAAGCGGCGAACCGCTCAGCCGGCTACTCGTCGAGGGCTATGCCCTGGTGCGTGAGGCCGGGCGGCGAACTCTCGGCATGCGCCACTTCGATGTGCAATTGCTGGGTGGCATCGCCATCTTCAACCGCTCGATCGTCGAAATGCAGACCGGCGAGGGCAAGACGCTCACCGCCACATTGCCGCTCTACTTGCACGCACTCGTCGGCAAGGGATGCCACCTGGCCACGGTGAACGACTATCTGGCCCAGCGCGATGCCCAGTTGATGGAGCCGCTCTACAAAGCCCTAGGGCTTACGATTGGTGTGGTCGAAACCCAAATGTCGCAGCCCCAGCGCCGCAAGGCCTACGAGTGCGATGTCACTTACGGCACGGCCAAAGAGTTTGGCTTCGACTTTCTCCGCGATCGGCTGCTGTTGCGGCGAATCAGCGAAGGACAAAACGACCTGATCGGCGGAATGCTCAATAAAGGTCCGGGAGCCAACAACGAAAAGCCGGTACAGCGCGATCACTACTTCGCCCTGGTCGACGAGGCCGATAGTATTCTCATCGACGAGGCCCGAACGCCGTTGATCATCAGCGCGCTGCCCACCGAAGAGCAACAGCTTGAGGTGGAGTGCTACAAGTGGAGTGCTGAGGCCATTACCCAGTTCGTCGAGGACGAAGACTACGAGTACGACCACGAAAAGAAGACCGTGGAACTCACCCGGGTTGGGCGGCAAAAAGTCCGGCAGCTTCCCAAGCCCGAGGCGATGGATCGCGTCGGGATGGTCAATATTTACCAATACCTGGAACGGGCGATCCTGGTCGACCACGAATACCATCACGATCGGCAGTATGTTGTCCGTGACGGGGAGATCGTGATCGTCGACGAGTTCACCGGCCGACTGGCCGAGGGACGCAAATGGCGCGAGGGCATCCATCAGGCCGTCGAGGCCAAGCAAGGGGTGGAAGTTACGGTGGCCACCGGCCAGGCCGCCCGGGTGACTGTGCAGGACTTCTTCCTGCTCTACGACAACCTCGGCGGCATGACCGGTACCGCGATGGGTTCCGCGCGGGAGTTGCGGAAAATCTACCGCTGCCACGTATTGCCCATTCCCACCAACCGCCCTGCCATCCGGCAGCAATTGCCCGGGCGGGTGTTCGGCCACGAAATGGCCAAGTGGGAGGCCATCGTCGAGGAGGTGTGCGAGATGCACGCCGAGGGCCGGCCCGTGTTGATTGGTACCCGATCGATCGACAAGTCGGAAATCCTTTCCCGCCTGCTCAACGAGCGGGGAATCGAGCATCAGGTGCTCAACGCCAATCACATCGAGACGGAGGCCGATATTGTTGCCCGAGCGGGATTACCGCGAAAGGTCACCGTGTCGACCAACATGGCCGGTCGCGGAACCGATATCAAGCTCAACGACACTATCCAGGAGTTGGGCGGTCTGCATGTGATTTGCACCGAGATGCACGACTCCAGCCGCATCGACCGGCAGTTGATCGGCCGTTGCGGGCGGCAAGGCGATCCCGGCACCTTTCGCCAGTATCTGGCGCTCGACGACGAACTACTGTTGAGCGGCTTAGGGCCGGACAAGGCCCGCAAGTACAAAGAAATGGGAGTCGAGGTCAGCGACCAGTTCGATCAACTGGGCAAGCTCTTTCAGAAGGCCCAGCACAAAGTCGAACGTCGCTACTTCCGCCAGCGCAAGGCGATGATGTACTTCGAGAAGGAACGCAAGAAGATGCAGCGCCAGATGGGGCAGGACCCCTATCTCGACTCGCCGGGGTAAGACGGGTTTTTCACCACGGAGGCACGGAGTTTTTTGAAGGATGAATTCTAAAGGATGAAGTATGAACGCGGCCTTTAGAATTCATCCTTTGAAAACATTCCGTGCCTCAACTGCTTGCGAGAAACACGTTTCCTTGTTCGTCAAGCTTCCAGTAGGGATTCCATGCCACCTCCCAAAGATGGCCGTCAAGATCGGCGAAGTAGCCCGAGTAACCTCCCCAGAAGACATCTTGAGGTTGCTTCACAATACGGGCGCCGGCAGCCTCCGCCAAAGCGATTATCTTGTCGACTTCTTCCTTGGAGCGTGCGCAGTAGGCGAGCGTGACACCCGAGAATCCACCGCCGTCACTCGGTACCAGTGCATCTTTCGCTAGTTCATCGCGTGGGTATAGTGCGAAGATAATTCCGTTGAGTTGGAAGAAGACAATCTGCGCGTCGGCATTGCCTGCCTTCCACCCCAAGCCTTCCGCGTAGAACCGCTTCGACCGATCAAGATCGGCGACGCCAAGGGTCACTACGCTCAACCGTTGCTCCATGCTCATGGCTTATCTCCGTGGTTGTGCCTATTACGAGAGGTCTTTCCAACGGTCAATCCGTTGGCAAAATGGAAGCTACTTTCGCCCGAAGCGCGGTTTCAGAATGGCCAGCGCGATGATGATCGGCACGGCCAGCACGATCAGCTTGGGTTTGACGGCCAGGATCACCAGCGGCGCGACCACGCTGCCCACCAGCCAGGGTGGAATCCGGCACACCTGCGGCCACGCCAACCACAGCACGGCCAGCAAGGCTCCCAGTCGCCAGCAGGCCGCCTCAAGCTGGACCTGCCAGTCGGAGTTCCCCGCCGGCGGCCAGAAGATGTACCAGACGGCTCCTGCCAGCAACGCCAGCGACACCAACCCCACAAGGTGCCGGCGAATCGACGAGGATGATTCCGCCGACGTGGGCTCGGTATTAGGCGATGTTGAGTTGGGGTGTGACATAGACTCTATCCTAAACGGCCTCGGCCTGAAGTGACAGGGCGGAAACGATTTATGATTTGGGATTTCTGATTGATGATTGGGGCGGTCGCTGGGTGCGTGTCCTTGCATGCCCGCGCGGACCGTGCAATAATCCATAAAAACGACTGGCACCTGCCCCCCCGGGGTGTATTCTCCGGGCTGGTCGCCTCAGCGGCCAGCGGCGCCCGTAAGCGGCGCAGCAAACCCAACAATGGCCATTCGTTGCCACCAAAGAACGATGATTTGCAGAACTTGTGCAGACAAAGTGCGTACCCAAGCAGGACGACTTATGAAGAATTCGCCGGTCTTTCTTCCCCAGCGTAAACAGGACGAACTGGCTCGCGTCGTCGAGGTGATTCGCGCGGCCAGCGAGGACGTGGAAATGGTCATTCTGTTCGGTTCCTACGCGCGGAACGATTGGAAGGAAGCGGCCGATTTGGCGCCGGACCGCAAGTCGGGTCACGTCTCGGATTATGACATCCTGGTGGTAACCGGCCAGGGGGAGACCGCCTACGACACGGTGCTTTGGGAAGACGCCGCGCTGGAGTGCCGACGGTTGGGCCTCAGTGCCCATGTGCGAATCATTGCCCACGATATCAGCTTCGTCAACAGTCGACTGGCCGAGGGCCAGTACTTTTTCACCGACATCCGGCGCGAAGGTTGTCTGCTCTACGACTCGGGCCGCTTTGCCCTGGCCGAAGAAGAGCAAATGACTGCCGAGCAACGGTACACGGTTGCGCGGCGGCACTACGATTATTGGTTCAAGAGATCGACAAGGTTCTTCAAACACTTTGAAATGGACGTTCGGGACGAGGACTTCACGGGCGCCGCGTTCCAACTCCATCAATCGGTCGAATCGGCCTACAAGACGATCCTACTGGTGTTGACCAACTACTGCCCTCACGAACACTATCTCGGCGTGCTGGGCCTCATGGCGGAAGAGCAGGACGACCGCCTGACGGGTGTATTGCCGCAAGCGACCGAAGCCGAACGCAAGCGTTTCAAGCGTTTCGACTACGCCTACATCGGCGCCCGTTACGATCCCGCCTACGAGATGTCGGCGGCGGATTTGAACTATTTCGCCGACCGCGTCCGGCGACTGCTGGAACTGACGGAGGTCATCTGCCAAGAGAAGCTGCGGAGCCTTTCGGCTGACACTACAGGTGGCGGCAACAATTTTGCGGAGTAGATGCAGTCGCGGAAGGATATTCGTTGTATGGGGTTTCGGACCAGGAAATCCTCTTGTTTCCGATGGCATACCGAACGATGATTTGCAGAGCGCGTGCGGACAAAGTGTGTACCCAGACAGGACGACTTATGAAGAACTTGCCGGTCTTTCTTCCCCAGCGTAAACAGGACGAACTCGCTCGTGTCGTCGAGGTGATTCGCGCGGCCAGCGAGGACGTGGAGATGGTCATTCTGTTCGGTTCCTACGCGCGGAACGATTGGAAGGAAGCGGCCGATTTGGCGCCGGATCGCAAGTCGGGGCACGTCTCAGACTATGACATCCTGGTGGTAACCTGCCAGGGGGAGACCGCCTACGACACGGTGCTTTGGGAAGACGCCGCGCTGGAGTGCCGGCGGTTGGGCCTCAGCGCCCATGTGCGGATCATTGCCCACGATATCGGTTTCGTAAATAGTCGATTAGCCGAGGGGCAGTACTTTTTCAAAGATATCCGGCGCGAAGGTTGTTTGCTTTACGACTCTGGTAGCTTCGCCCTGGCCGAAGAAGAGCAAATGACTCCCGAGCAACGGCATGACATTGCGCAGAAGTACTATGAGCACTGGTTCAAGAAATCGACAAGGTTTTATAGATACTTTGAAGTGGGGGTTGAGGAAAAAGACTTCACGGGCGCCGCGTTCCAACTCCATCAATCGGTCGAATCGGCCTACAAAACGATCCTTCTGGTGTTGACCAACTACTGCCCTCACGAACACTACCTCGGCGTGTTGGGCCTAATGGCCGAGGAGCAGGACGGTCGCCTGGCAGGGGTGTTTCCGCAAGCGACCGAAGCGGAACGAAAGCGTTTCAAACGTTTCGACTACGCCTACATTGGCGCCCGGTACGACCCTGCCTACGAGATGTCGGAGGAGGATCTGAACTATTTCGCCGACCGCGTTCGGCGACTGCTGGAATTGACGGAGGTCATCTGCCAAGAGAAGCTGCGAAGCCTTGCGGCCGACGCAGGTGACACATAGTCGTGGCAAAACGGAGAAGGGGCGTTTCGTTTCGGGAACTTACGCAGGTTGCTCTTCGACTCCCTTGAGCAGTCGTTTGACGATTACGATGAATACGCCAGTGAGGGCGAGATTCAGGGCTAACGACAACATCGCCACGGTGACGATTGGCCCGCCGATCCCGTAGCTCAGCGACAGCACAAGCACCCCGGCTCCCACTTCGCCACGCGGCCACATGCCGATTGCCACCGCAAGACGGTGACGCCAATGTGCTTCCCGACGGTAGCAAAAGGCGGGGAACATCTTGCCGAGATTGGAAAGAATTGTCACTGCCACGACGTGCAGCGCAATCAGGCCCCAGCCCAACGAAGGTTGCGAGTTGGTGATTGTCCCGACTGGCTGCCCGGTTCGCTCCGACTCGGACAGCGCCTCGGCGCGGATTTCCTCGGCGGCAGCATACGGAGCGGCGGCGTCCAGGGAATGGCCGGCGTAATCCAAGTGCTGATGATCGGATACATCGCCCTCTCCTCCTTCGGACATCGAGGGCATCGAGAGACCCACGAACACCATGAACAGTGCGGAGATGATCGTGGCGGCTTTTCTTTCTTCGGGCTGCTCGAGCGTCTTGTGCAACGCAGTTTCCACTAAGTGTGCGGAGTCGGAATCGACTCCGTGGGGACGGGCGATGCAGCCAAGCATGAAGGCGGGCAACAGAACCTCGATATGGATTGGCACGGAGGAATCGACCAGCTTCGAGCCGGCATATATCAACTCGCTTATAAGCGTGATAGCGAAGGAATACCCGAGTACCCAGCGCCAGGTGACCGGCATTGTCACGCGGTGGAGATATACGTACGCAACAAGAAGCATGACGGTGATCACAAACACGATTGCGCCGAGTTGCCACGCCAAGCCGACCATCAGCATCTTCAGCGGAATCATTAGCAGGACGGTGTCGAGGTCGTCGAAGATTGCAAGGATGCGAGCTTTGCGAAACAACCAGGTCGCGCTGAGGCCCGCGGCAGCAAGCATGGAGAAAAGTACTCCCGCCGATGTCGGGGCGGCAAAGCGACCGGCTAGCAGGGTTTCTTTCCACGCGTCGGATTCTCCCCATACTTCGGCCGGCAGCATCACGAACACGAAATAGAAAGCGACGAATATCCAGGGGAATGAAGCAGCCGTTACCGCGACGATGTAGTCCCATCCGTACTGCTTGAGGTTCGATTTGTCGATGTGAAACTCAAAACCGACATGGATCATGATGAATGCCAGGCCGGTCATCGTCAGCACACGAATAAGCGTTCCGATAACGGCATAGTTTTCTCCAAGCATGCCTGGCAGAACCTGCGACGCGAGGAGCCCCACGAACAAGAGACCGGAGTAGATTGCTACTGTCTTCATGTGTATGCCCTCGCCAGGAAAGGTATTTCCCACATTCCTGGTGATTATACAGGCTGAGTCCAGTTTCGCATCGTGAACAGCTTCGCTTCGCGGAAGACCATCGGCAAGAGGACACTGCGGCAAGCAGAAGTGCCTTGGTTCAGCATGAAATGGCATTCATGCGTTCGCGCGTTAGTGAGCTGTAGGGTTGCCACTTATGGAGTCCTACTGCACTTCGGGCTATACTAACCCGCGGCGACGAAAATCCCGCTCCGACTGGGGCCAGGATAGCTGCGTCAAAGGGTGCTTTTTTGAGAGGATAACAGGATTGGCAGCGCTATGTCACGAACCATCCCGTCGATCCTGTTATCCTGTCAAAAAAACCAATCACCGCGAACGGCTGTGCAAGGATATTGCCGGCGCCGTAAAATCATCGGTGCCACCCCAAGTGCATTGTTGTCCGCGTTCTTGCGTCTCTTGCTTGTAGGATGTCATTACCGCTTGAAAGGATTGAAGCAATGAAACGCCAACCGATCGTGATGACTCTCCTGTCGCGGTTGAAGATCGTGGAAGGTTTTGGGAAAGGTCTTCTTGCGATTGTTCTAGCCTTTGGCGGTCTTTGTGCAACTGCGGCATGCGAGGATGGTTCAACTCCTGACCGAACGCCCGAAAGTGCCGAGACGCCATCGCAAGACCAATCGCCTTCCTGTCGCTGTACAAATGGAGCAACAACGGAGATCGGTATAAAAGCCCTGTGGAACAATGTTACCCAGTCTCTCGAAGACGGCGATATCGAAGGAGTTCTGAAAGCCCAGCGTCAAGTGGTACCGATGATTGAAGAGCTGGTTGGAAAAACGAACTGGCGAACAGAGATTGAACAGGTCTACTTAACGGAACTATCGCGACTGCCGGAGCTTTCCGAAGAACAACGGAATCGGTTTTTCGTGGCGCATCGCAGGTTGGTCTCGGGCGGTCAGCGAATGGCCATCGAGGACTATGACAACGCTCAGGATTTGTTCGACAAGGCGTTGGACGGTTTTGTGGGAGCCTTTGGCGAGAATTGCAGTTTCGTGGCCGTTGCGTCGGAAAAGCTCGGCACGGTCGATCTGAAGCGAGGAAACATCGCAAAGGCCAAGGAACACTTCCTGCGTAGCCTGGCCATTTGGAAGGCGATTGTTGGGGAAGACCACCCAGCCTATGCGTACGAGTTGAGATGGATCGCTGTCGCACATCTCGAAGCGGAGGAGTTCGATGAAGCGGAGCCAATCCTGCGCGACTGTTTGAATAGACTTCGGAAGGTTTTCGGCACCAAACACGGGGATTATGTGAATGGTTTGGAAAAGTTGTCCTTGGTAATGATCGCGAAGAAAAGGTATCCTGAGGCGGAAGCGTTATGCCTGCAAGCGATATCCGCGGCCGAGGCGTCTAGGCAACAACAGTCTCCGGTTATGGCTGCATGCCTCGCCAATCTGGCTGAGGTGAACATTGCGTACGACGAGTATGAGATCGCGGAGGCGAACCTTCGGCATAGTCTAACAGTCTACGAACGCGGCCTGCGCCCGTGGGATCTGACGATTGCCAAAATTCTTGATCGTTATGCGTCGGTGTTGCGAAAACTGGAACGTTCCGAGGAAGCCGACGCCGCCGAGGCAAGGGCGGCAGCGATTCGAAATCAACTCCGGTGACGAGGCTACGCGGTGTGTTGAGAGGCGGAGTTTGAACCCAACGTCCAACCAACAAAAAAGGAGTACAAAATGGAATCCCTTCCCTGGTTTTTATTGGCGTCCATTGCACTCATCGTAACTCCGGGCCCTGACCTTATCTACGTCCTCACACGCGGCATTGCCGACGGGAAATGGGCTGGGGTAGCATCGGCGATCGGAGTGACGACAGGGATTCTGGTCCATACCGTGACCGCATCGTTGGGCCTTGCTGTGCTATTAAGGACATCCACGATGATGTTTTGGGCGCTCAAGATAGCGGGCGGTGTTTACCTGATGCACCTTGGTTGGCAAATGATTAAGAACAAGAAAGCACTTGAAGTTGTCACTTGTCGAAGCAGCTTCGATCTCAGGAGATGCTTTATCCAAGGGTTCTGGTCAAATGTCCTGAATCCCAAGGTTGCGTTGTTTTTCGTTGCATTTCTTCCGCAATTTGTGAGCGAAGTCAACCCACATCAGAGCTTTCATATGATCGGTCTTGGCTTGGTCTTTGCCGCAATGACAGTGGTGTTCCTTGTAACTCTGGGTGTGTTTGCCGGGGGCGTCGGGGTCTGGCTGAGGGCAAGGAAAAATCTCGCAAGAAGAATCAGGATTGGATCCGGTTCAGTTCTCATGCTTCTTGGCCTGCGGTTGTTGGTTCCTCAAAAAGGATAATACCTCGGCCATGCGGAATTCTGGTGGAATGCCAATCCCACGCGGCCGGATGTGACAAACGCGAGTGGCCCAATGCCTTCCCGTTATTCGCGTTGATGCCTCAAATGGCGTTGTCGGGGAAACGTCGGGGCGGCGCAGTCACGGGAGGATATTCGCGTTGGGGTTTCTGTGCTAAACGCTTCTCTCGTTGCCGATAGAAACACCGGCAATCGTGAGATCCGTGCCGAAGCAATCGCATTGCCAGCCGTGTCAAGTCATTCAGTGCCAGTTGCCGTGCGCACATAATACCACTGTGTGCGGAAAAATTACAAGACTTGACCGGTCCCGGGTTGTCATACTCAGACAAACGTGTGGGTGCGGACGAGAGCCGCTGGCGTTCGTCGGTTGTCGGTTAACGGCGTACTGCCGGTCTTTTGGTCCAGCAATGCCAACATCCAGCGAACAAGGAGAATGCGATGTCCGAAGAACGTTCCTTGCCACGTATCGAGACAACCATTGGCTCCCGCCGGCAGTTCCTTGGCGGTGCGCTGGGCACGGCCGCCGCTGTGCCGTTGTTGGGACCGATGGCTGGTTTGGTTGCCGCGGCGGAGTCAGAGGTGAAAGTACTAAGGCGAAAACTAAAGATCGGGCTTGTCGGTTGTGGCGGCCGGGGACGCTGGATCGCCCCGCTGTTTCAAGGGCATGGTGGTTACGAGATACTCGCCGTGGCCGACTATTTTCAAGAGGCGGCCGACAAGTGCGGCGATGCGTTGGGGGTTGACAAACGTCGTCGGTTTTCTGGGTTGTCGGGTTACCAGAAGGTGATCGACAGCGGGGTGGATGCGATCGTCTTGCAGACGCCGCCGTGTTTTTTCGCCGAGCACGCCCGTGCGGCGGTGGCGGCCGGAGTGCATGTATACATGGCCAAGCCGGTCGGAGTGGATGTACCCAGTTGTCTGCAAGTCGCGGAACTGGCCAAGCAAGCGACGGCAAAGGAGCGAGTGCTTTTCGTCGACTTCCAGATTCCCACCGATCCGGCGAACATCGAGGTCGCCGAGTGGATTCGCGGCGGCGAGATGGGGAAACTCGCCAAGGTCGTAACCACGGGCGTTTTCGGCGGCCACGTCGATCCACCGCTGACGGCCACCATCGAAAGCCGACTGCGAAACAACACGTGGGACAACGACATTGCGTTAGGGGGTGGGTACATTACGATCTTCGATATTCACGCGATTGACGGCGCGCTTTGGGTCCTTGGGCAACGTCCGATTGCCGCGGTAGGCAATTCGCGGATTTGCCGCGACGATCCGCACGGGGATAGTACCGATGTCAACTCGGTGATCTACGAATATGCCGATGGACTGCTCCACGAGAATTCCGGCGTTGGGTTGCCGAATGCGGCCGATAGTGAACTGAGCTGCCGTTTCTACGGTCAGGTGGGCCACGCCGTTGTCCAATATTGGCACGACGCGCACTACCACCGCCGGCACAAAAAACCTTTCAGCGCCGAAGTGGTAGACCTCTACAAGGCCGGCGCCCAACGCAACATTGCGTCGTTCTACAATGCAGTCACTACTGGCCAGTTCGAGAACAACACCGTTCCCCGCGCTGTCGACAGCACGTTGACCTGCATCCTTGGGCGTGAGGCGGCTGCTCGGGGTAGCCGGATGACCATGGACGGATTACTCAAAGAGAACAAGCGGATTGCGGCCGATCTAACCGGGTTGAAGGCGTGAGGGCCGTACATTCTGCCGCCGTTTTGGTTCTTGTCTTTTGTCAGGAATTCCTCTTGTTGCCGACGGCAACACCGACGATTTTGCGATTCGGGCCAAAACAAGGATATCGCCTGCTCCGCAAAATCATCGGTGCTACCCGCTAGCACCAGTTGTTTCGGGAGTGGGTGCCGACGCGCGGGCGGGAACGCCGGTCGCTTCCGTGTTTTGAAGTGTACGACAACGATCCGGTAACAACCCGGCCCGAAGACTTGCTGACGAACATCTACGTTGCGTTGGCAGACTGATTACAGTGGTCAAGCGTCACGCTTTTTCGACGACCTTCTGTAACGGTTTGACCATCTCCTCTTTGATACGTTTGCGGAATTCGCGGCGGAAGGCGGGAATCAGGAGCAACACGGATATATACAGCTCGAAAAGTCTGGTTCTGAGGCTTCTTTTCGGAAAATCGTACAGGCCGTGGGTCTTGAAATATCGATGGTCTTTTTTGAAGACAAAGCGTAATTCGGCCCAAATCTCGTCTCGCATAAGCTTTCGGCCTGCCACGCTAATGAAAGTCGGCGGTCGCACGTAGCCAGTGGCCGCACAATCGACCAGCCGACCGGCAAAGCCGTCCAGCAGGCGGTCTAGCTCCTGCGAACTGGCACATTCGTCGGCCACAATGTCAACCAGGTTGGCCTCGTGACCCTCTGCATAGGCTTCGAGGACCTGCCGTAGCGTGGCAAGTTGTCCCAAGGGGCCTGACACGAGACAGCCCATCTGCTTGCCTGAAAATAACGGGATGTGATTCATGAAAAAGCCACGATCCATGAACAGCTTCCAACAAGACGAAAGCCAACGGTCATGAACCGATCCGGCCACAATCACCACGTCAGCCGCCATCAGCTTTTGGTAGACTTCGTATACGTCGTCGGCGTTCTTATAGACGCAGACGTTGTCTAATCCACACTGGCAGCATCCCAGGCACGCACCTTTGATGTTGATTTCGTGCAAGTTGATGACGGCGGCTTTGACTTGCAGGCAGTCCTGCAACCGGCTGACCATCTTGGCAAGATTGCTAGTTGGATCGTCTGCGTCACTGACGATGACGATGTTCTTACCGACGGAATCATAGTTTTCGGCAGGCAAACTGGCGTTATACGCAAGTGGATTATGAACGACAGGTGGAAATTTCCTCGGAGTAGCGACACCATTTTCGATGGCATGGAAGAAGCCGTCGGCGAAAAGAAGGAGCCGGTCTCGTTCTTCCTTCTTCAACAGGTCGTCCATCGCAGCCGAATATGACCCCACGAACTTCATTCCCAGGTCGTCGCAGATGCCGTTCACGTAGTCGTGGGCCGTGTGGTCGAAAAAGTGGATCGAAGTGGTCAATATTGCTGCATATTTGCCCTTAAACGCATCGCCGTCCCTGGCAAGCACGAGTTCGATAAACCGCTTGTAATGGGCGTGCGCCAACATGTAGTAGACCGGAAACGCCCAAAGCACGCCATCCGATGTCGCCACGGAATCAAGGACTGTCTGAAACGCCTGCTCGTCGTCTTCCAGCTTCCTGACCTCTTGGCAGACGTTGAGGATGGTGAACTCGTGCTGCGGCAGCTTTTTCTTGAGCCAAAGAACGTACTGCATCGTGACGCTGTTCATCCCTTTCGGGCTTCCGTTCAAGACGACGATCTTCATGGTTTTCAGTGCCCCGAATAAGACAATTATGATCGGCCTTATCGAACAACTGCGATCCACAAGTTCAGTTTAGACAGGATGAACAGGATTGACGGGATGTTTTCGTGTCATCCGGTTCATCCGGAAAATTCTTTTCAGCTTTCGAACCATTGGCGAGGCAGAAACGAAGAACTATCGAAGGTTCACGATCTTCGGTTCGCCAAAGGCCGAAAGTTCACGCCCTGGAAATGATTGTTGATGTTCCTGCTGTTGCTATTGTCCTGGCTGGTGTTTGGCACGCTTCGGTCTATCGTTGGACAGGCCAAGTGTTTCGTTGAGTCCCTTGCCGTGGGCCTGAGGCTCGGACGTCGGCGGGCTTCCGCGAACGCCTGGAACCTGACAAACACCGCCGGTGTCGGTGGTCCACGCCGTGGTTGCACTTCCGTAGCCCCTTGGCAGCGGCCTTCGCCGGCAAAAGGATCGACAAGATTCAAGCGAAACCTACCGAACGATTTCCCCTTGTCGTGGTCTTTATCCTGAATATCCTGTCTAATATTCTTTGCCGAGGAAATTGGTCAACAAGACAATTATGATCTCATGTTTTTTTCTCTATTGACGCTTGCATAGCTAATGAGCCGAAGGCGACCAACGGGAGCCTGGGTTTCCAGGCGTTCGGCTTTCCGAAGAGGATCATTTTCAATGCAAGCATCAATAACTATCAGCAACGTGATGGCGGAGACTGTGGCATCGCGCCAACGACCGGTCGCTGGATTGCGAAGTGGAGCGCTCAGCCGTTTCCCCCACTTCGAATTGTCCGAGTTCGAGTGGAGTTGGTCAACAGGGCCGAGCAGCGTCACGAGTCGTCCCCTCGTTTCCGTTGTCTTGTCGAAGACAACGAATCGCCGCGAACGGCCGCGCAATAACATCACCTGTTCCGCAAAATCAATGGTACTACAGAACGAAAAGTGTGTCGCCCTCACCCCCGGCCCCTCTCCCGAAACGGGAGAGGGGAGAGAGTGGGTTAAATCCTGTCGAGTATGTCGATCCAGCGGACCAGTTCGGCGCGTTCTTTGGCGTCTAGCGGGCGCGGTTCGCCGTATTGGGGTTTTACTGTGACCGGAATCTTTCGCTCCTGACAGGCCTTGATCGAACGTTCGATCAGCGGGGCGTTGGCGGCTTCCGTGGCCTTGGTCAGGTAGACGGCCAAACGCTCGAGCGGCTCGTTCTCCGGCGGAGGGCCGGCCAGCGGGGCGTCGACCAGTGCCAACGCGCGAACCAGATCGCGATTGCGGTAAGCCAATAGCGTGGCAATCGTCGCCCCCTTTTCGTACCCATGGGCGACGATTCGCGTGGGATCCACTTGGTAGTCGGCGACCAGTTGTTCGAGAACCTTCTGGGCGAAGACCATCTCGTTGGGCGTCCATTTCTCCGGGTCGGCCGACTTGGGCGCCAGCAGAATCAGGTCGTTGGCGTCGCAGAGCGATTTCCATTGGGCGAGCAAGTCGGGCCATACGTAACCGCCGGGGCCGTGGAGCCATACCACCACACCATGGGTGACAGCCGGGTTGTAGTCCTCGGGCACGTAGGCCATCGCTTCGTTGGCCATCTCGGGGATTTTTAGAGCTACGGAGCCTACCTCAGGCAACTCGCCTTCAGCCGCTGGGACCGATGCTCGGGCTGCGGGCAACTCGGCCGGAGGTAGCGCCTCGGGTAGCGGCACCAACACGGCCGAAACCTCGCGAGCTTTCTCGCCGTGGCGGATAGCAAAACGCGCCGTGTCGCCCGGCTGCATCGCGCCGATCTTCGCGATCAGGTCGTAGCGGTCGGCGACGGCCTCCTCGCCGAGCTTCAGCAGGATGTCGCCCGGCTTGATACCCGCCTTGGCGGCGGGGCTTTCCGGATAGACGTAGCGCACCTCCACGCCTTCCGGGCCACCGGGCGTGCGGCGCGGAAGGATGCCGAACATGCCGTGTTGGAAAGGCACGAGTTTGTCGACCAGTTGCACGTCGCAGGGAATCTGCTGATCGCCGCGTTTGACGACCATGCGGAGCGTGTCGCCGGCATACGCCTGGGAGATTCGCTTTTTCACGTCGGCAGCCGTGAGAATCGGTTGACCGTCGATCGCCACGATGCGGTCGTCTTTCTTGATGCCGCCTTTTTGGGCAGGCGAGCCGGGGCGGCAGTTTGCGATCACGGGCTCGGAGATCGCCATGTTTTCGCCTTCGAGACTAATGCCTACCAGGCCGGGATGCAGGTCCTTGCCTTCTTTGAGTCGCGGAAGCACTTTCAGAAGATCGTCGATGTTCACGGCGAACCCAATGCCCGAGTCGTACCATTCGTAGCCGGCTACGTCGCCGGCAGCCTCGGGTGACTGGGGAACGAGCACCCCGATCACGCGGCCGTGAATGTCGATCAGTGGTCCACCGTAGTTGCTTGGCGATACGGCGGCGTCGGTCTGCACTGCTTTACCCCAGATGCGGTCGACGGCGCTGAGCACACCGACGGCGACATTGGGTTTTTCGGCCACGAAGGAGCGGCCCACGGCAATCGCCCATTGGCCGATGCGGAGTTGGTCGCGAGGCGACGTCTGGGGGACGGCGAGCGGTTTGTCGATGTCGACCTTTAGCAGGGCGATCTTGCGATTGTGGTCGGTGGCCACCAGTTGGGCCGCCTTGCGGGAACCGTCGGGCAGGGTGACCAGGATCGAACTGGGTTGGTTGGCGAAATTGAACGAACTGGAAACGAGGTAGCCGTCGGCCGAGACGACCAGGGCCGTGGTCGGGCCGGTACCAAACAGCACCTTGCCCACTCGCTGCAATCCACCGACCGTCTCCACCCGAAGCACGGAAGGAGCCACGCGAGCTACGGCGGCCTGGATGGCCTGTTGTTCGAGCAGGTCGAGATCCTCGCCGGCGTAGGTGGTCGTAGGGGGCGAAAATGCTATCGCACCAACAGCCAACGAAACGGTCGCCGCAACGGCCAGCCAGCGAAAACGTATTGCACGGATATTCATGGATTGCTCGCAGCAGGAAGACGCGTTTGCAGGGTGACTTCGATGAGTTGCTGGCCTCGCAACACGGTCAGCTTCACCGGGTCTTCGAAGTCGATGTATTGAAGTTCGTCACGCAATGCCTTGCACGATTGCACGAGCCGGTCACCGACCAACAGAACGAGGTCGTCGGGTTTCAAGCCCACTTGGCTGGCGGGTGAGCCAGGTTGCACCCGATCGACGTACGGCGGCGTGCGGTCGAGGATGTCGGGCACCAGCGTTATGCCGACGATGTGCAGTTCAAGTGAACGCTCGGGCTTGGGGTCGTCGGAATCTCGCTGAGCGATGAAGCGGCCTTCGCGAATGGCTTCGACCGAGGGCCGCAATTCGGCCACTGGCACCGCGTAGTTGAGCCATGTGCTGGTCAACGTGTTGCGCAGTTCCTTGCCCAACATGCCCAACAACTGGCCGTGTCGGGTGACCAGGATCCCGCCGGCCGCGCCTGGGTTGTTCGTTCCGGCGTCGAGCACGTAGACAGGACCGTGGTACGTGGTTTCGAACACGCCGCGTCGAGCGGCCAAGTTGGTTTTCACCGAGACGACGCCATGCTGCACGCTTACCGGTTCGTTGCCGGCGGCCACGCCGAACAGATTGCTGAAGGCCAACACCCGGGTACCGGCCTCCGCATCGACGGCCTTCGTGAGGTCGAAGTAAGGCAGGTTCTCGGCCTCGATATTCAACACGTCGATCTTCAGCACGGCGATTTCCAGCCGAGGGTCGGCTCCCAGCAGCTTGGCCGGATGACGCGAGCCGTCGTGGAGCACGACGCTCAATTCGTCGGTGTCGAGCACGTAGCTGAACACGGTCAGGATATGGCCCTCGGGCGAGATCAGCGCGCCGCTCTGATAGGCTTCCATCCCGCGAAACCCGCCGGCTCCATAGATCTTGACCATCTTGGGTTGAACGGCGTGAATGGTGTCGTCGACCGTGCGCGCGGCGGCCTCGGTCGCGACGAACACTGTCGTCGCCCAAAGCAGGGGCAAGATCGTCAATGCGCTACGAATACCCGTCATCGATATGTCTCGATTGTCTGGAAGTTGAACATCCCGTAGAGATCGTCGCCGAAACGGACTTCCATCTCGCCCGGCATTTGACGACCGTCCACCTCGCGATAGTTGCGGAAATAAACCTCGCAGGGATCGCTCGATTCGTCGGAAAACATTTCCAGAGCCAGCAGGTGGCCTGTCGTCGGGTCGAAGTAGAAGTGGCATTCCACGCCCTTATAGAGCCCCACGAGCACGTCGCAGTGTTGGTCGTAGCCGACCAATGGCGCGGTACCCAGGTAGGTGAGGTCGCCGAACTTGCCCGGGACGACCGTGGCCAGCCGCCGCCAGAGGTTCAGCGTCGGCAGCAGGCCGCCGCTCATTTCCGGCAGCAGGTTTTCGGCGTAGTTGTCGGTGGCAGTCCAGCGTTTCGGTTCGCCGACGGGCAGCTTCAGCGTGCCTTGGTTGTCGGTGAGTTCAAAGGAAAAGGCGCCACCTCCGCCGGCCAACTCGCCCGCGAGAATCCAGCGACCGCCGAGTTGAGAGAAGTCGCCCAACGATTTCCACGCTTTCAGGACTCGATCGCGATGCAGTTTGTTGAAGTAGTAGTTGGCGAATCTCTTTTTCTCTTCGAAGTGCTGCTTGACGATCTCGGCCATGGGTGGTTCGCGCTTCAGCAACCGCGCCGGGATACCATGTGGCAGCCGGCCGGGGCGGTCCGACTTCGGTTGCTCGGCTTCTTTGGGTTTGTCGTTATCGTCGTCATCCCTTTTCTCGTTGTCCGGCTTGTCGCCGTCTTTGTCTTTCTCTGGAAGCGGCATGGGCATGATTTGACGCCGCCGGCCGCCGAGTTTTTCGAGCAGTTCTCCTTCGCCGTGAACACCCGCGAGGCGGACCAGGACGTCGTAGCGATTTCCGTCGCGGCGGAAGCTCAGCGGGACGCGCCAACCCTTGGGAAAGATGCCCAGGGCGTTTTTCAGGCCGTTGGTCGTGGTGATAACGCGTCCGCCGAAGGCGACGATTTCGTCGTCGAACCGCAGGCCGCGACGGTAGGCGTCGGACGTGTCGAGAATGTCGTTCACGACGACCTCGCCGTCGGGCGACGTGACGACCACGGCGCCCAGCGTAGCGTGATCGACGATCCGCCCGCTGTGCAGGTAGCCGAGAAAGTTTTTGATCTGGTTGATAGAAATGGCGTAGGCCACGCCCACGTTCACTCGTCCGCGTTTCTCGAAGGAACCGCGACCGTTGATCCCTATTACCCGCGATTGCATGTCGAACAACGGCCCGCCCGAGTTGCCCGGGTTGATCGAGGCGTCGGTCTGAATACAGTCGGCATATTCCAGCAACGTGCCGGCCGGATACTGGTAGCGATTCACACCCGAGACGATGCCGTACGTAACGGTTGGCTGAAAATCGGTGGCCAGCAGGAAGGGGTTGCCCATGGCGAAACACCAGTCGCCTGGCCGAACCTTGTCGCTGTCGGCCAACTCGGCGTAGGGGAATTCGTCGCGGCCGAAGAGTTTGATCAGCGCAACATCGCCGACCGGATCGACGCCTACCACGACGGCGTCGTAGGCCTTGCCGTCGGCCATGCCGCATTTCATGGCGTTACCGCACGGCTTGACGACGTGGAAGTTCGTCAGGGCGTAGCCGTCGGACGAAATTACCACGCCGGAGCCGCCTCCCTTGCCGGTTACGCCGAAGACGGCCAACACCGATTTCTTCGCCTTTTCCATGGCGGCCACGCGTTGGGCCTCGGCCTGGAGGACCTTGGGGTGGACCTCGGCCCGGAGCACCATGGGCGCCGTCAGAAGGAGTGCGGTGGCTGCAATTACAGCACGTCTCATTTCAAAATCCTTGCTTCGCAAAGGTCAAGGTGGTCGCCGATGTCGAGGTTCTCGCCGAAGTCGCTGAGTATTGTCAGACGGCGCACTCCGCTGATGTCCACGTCGATCGGCGTCGGCGGTGTGCTTCCAGTGAGAACCAGTTGGGCAAGCTGCTTATCGTCACCCGAGATCGTCAACACGACGTGACCGTTGGGGCGAACCTGGTCGTCGATGCCGGCGGTGGCCTTAAAGCGGCTGAACCGCCCGGGCAAGCGGTAAACCACTTCCGTGCGACTTCGCATCGCCAGACCCTTGCTGTACTTCTTGCCGCCGAGCACGAGAGGTTGGGCTTGCAGGTTGGTGTCGGTCCGCAGGGAGAACATGCGGTCGAGGCCGGGGATATCGTCGGCCGAACCAAAGAATGGCATAAAGCTGACATTTTCAGGCTGCAGGTCGCTGAGGAAGATCACCTTGCCGCCAGAAAAATCGATATGGCGAATGGCCGCCAAGGGGCAGCGGACTTCGCTGCCGGTGGGCGTGGTCCATTGCAGGTCGTCTTGCCAGGTAATTGTGCTGGCCGCCCAGGAGGAGCCCGTGTTGTCGATGATCCGGCAAATGGCCGGGGGAAGGTCGCCGTTGGGCGGATGATAGTAGACCAGCCCGAACACTTTGGAGCGTTTCACCGGCAACAGGTCGCCGCCAAGGTCGAATTTTACGCGTTCGTCGGTAACGTCGAACAGGGCTCCCTTATGGAAATCGAGGGCGTTGCCTTTGCGCACGACGAGCAGGTCGTTGTCGGCCTTCCTGCTAAGCAAACGGTTCCACTCTTCGTTAATCGCGTCGCCGTCTTCCTGAAATCGAACGGCGGCCACGGCAGCCGTGGTAAGCTGCACGGTGCGGTTGTCCAACAAGGTAACGGTCACCTTGCGGTCGGTAACCAGGTATTGCTTGGCGCCGATGGTCGAGCCGTCGAGCAGGTCGATCCACAGGTTGGGCTTGGTGTCGAGCTTCTGCGGCTTGGTCTCTGGCGACAGGCCGAGGAGTTGTTTCATCGTCAGTGTACTGGGGCCGTCGCTGGTTTGCAGGATGAGTCCCTTGCTGTCTAGCGACACAAGCTCTCCGGAAACGGTCTCGCCGTCGAGCGTGTGGGCGTCGAAGGCCGGACCGGCCGATAGCAGGACGACGGCAAGCAGGAAGTGCGTCATGGTGCAGTGTGTTGGGTCGTTGAAGTTTTCGTTGTTATGGAAAACCGTGGCCGCTGAAGCGGCCACGCCTCTCGTTCCTCGTCTCTAGACTCCAGTTTCTAGCCCCTTACCGCTTCAGCGGTTCTCTTCGGCGGCCAGGCGGCGAAAATACTGTTCAATGACCTCGCGGTAGTGCGAGGGGAATTCACGCCCGATGTCTTGCAGGGCCTCTTCGCGTTGTTTCTCGGGAAGATTACCCCAACCGGAATCGGAGCCGATGTTTCGCTTGGCGACGTTGCCCGGTCCGCGTCCGCCCATGGGCGTACTGTCTTGTGCTGGCGATTTCGACTGGATGTTGTTGCTTTGGGCCGCGGCCGCTGCGGCAGCCGCCGCTTGGTCTTCGAGCTTCTTGATCAACTTGTCGAGCGATTTGATTACGCCATCTTCCACGTTTTGCACCCGTTTGCCGGCGCGACCCAAGTCGAGGCGGCGTTGGATGTCGCCCATCCGCCGGGCGATGTGGTCGAGCGAGTCTTCCTGTAAACCCTCGATGTCTTGTTGCATCAACCGCGCCAAGGCCACGTAGCGAACAGGACTTGCCTCCTTGTCTTGAAGAAGCTTGCCGATAGCCTGTTGGCTGGCTTCACGATCGAGCAGCCAGTGGTGTGCCACGCTCTGGTAGAACAACAGTGTGGACGGAGCGACGACGTCGGCCGGCTTAAGGTCTCGGATTTGCTCTAACGCCTCGTCGAACAGTTCTTCCTGGGCAAGCCATCGGGCGTAGAAGAGCCGCAGGTTGTTCGATAGCAGTGCCGGGGTTTGCTCGCCAGTAAGCCACGACTGGTCTGGCAGCAGGAACTCGGTCTTCGGACGCGAGCAGAGCTGTACCAGGGCATCCGCACGCTGGTCGACCAGGGCAAAGGCGTCGGCCAGCCGTGAGAGCAATTCCCCGCTCTCGGTTTCCTCCGGAACGCTCTGCCAGAACGTCGTCACCCGAGTGCGAGTTGTTTCGTCGGCCTGGGTTTCGTCGAGCCAACCGACGAGTTGTTCGCCAATTTGTTCGACGGTGGGTGTCTTCCATGCGGGTTGCTCGGTCTGGGCCGTGGCGGCGCTTGATACGATGGCCACGAGAAAGGCTGCCGCAACACGGCGCATTGTCACGAAAATGCCCTCACCTCCGGCCCCTCTCCCTGAGGGAGAGGGGAGACGTTTCTTTGTGCACGTTGTGAGTCGGAAAGATTTTGAGCGGATCATTTGTTCTTCCCTAATTCCAGATCGCGAGTGACGCGGTAAATCCGTTGTTCCCGTTCGGCCAAACGCTGAAGTGCCGAAACAAGATCGGCCGTATCTGCTTGGTTTTCGTCTTTCGTCAGCAGTTTGGCGTAGCGTTGGGTGCGCCGATTGACGCGCATCTGTAACGCCCTGATCATTTTCACTTCGGCCAGCATATCGACCAGGGCCGGATCCTGCTGCTCGCCCTGGCCTTGTCCTTGCTGTTGTTTCTTTTCCTCGTTGTCCTTTTGGGCCTTTTCGAGCGCGTCGATCATTTCTTCCAGGGCGGCGATGATGTCTTCTTCGATAGCCTGAGTGATGTTGTCCACCTTGGTTTGAGCCAGCCGGAGGACGACCTGTTGCATGTCTTCGCGGAGTTGGTCGACCGCTTCGGGAAAGGCGACGGCCGTGCCGTCTTCGCGGAGCAGAAGCAGTGCCTTGTCGACTTCGACAACGATCTTGGTTTCCTTGTTGCTTAAACGACGAGCCTGAATGTCGTGGTTATGGGAGCGGTCGGCCTCAGGGACTTTGCCCAGCAGGACGGTGCCGTCGTAAACCTCGCGCTGCATTTGGAGCATTTTGCGGAAACGCGCTTCGAGCATGGCCAGCATTCGCTCGATTTCCTCCTCACGCAGTTGGCGGAGGATTCGTTCCAGTTCGGCCTTGGCGGCTTGCAGTTCGTCGAGTGCACGTTGTTGGGCGTCTTCGGCACCATCGCGTTGGGCCTCCTCGAGTTTTTTCTGGGCTTCCTCCATGCGCTTTTGGGCTTCTTCAAGTCGCTGACGAGCAGGATTCGACTCTTGTTGTTCCTGTTGACCCTGGTCCTGACCTTGACCTTGTCCTTGACCTTGGCCCTGACCTTGACCTTGACCCTGACCTTGACCCTGACCTTGACCTTGACCTTGACCCTGACCTTGACCCTGACCTTGACCCTGACCCTGACCCTGACCCTGACCCTGACCCTGACCCTGACCCTGACCCTGACCCTGACCCTGACCCTGACCCTCGCCTTGACCCTGACCCTCGCCTTGACCCTCGCCCTTACCTTCGCCCTTACCTTCGCCCTTACCTTCGCCCTTACCTTCGCCCTTACCTTCGCCCTTGGCTTGGTCCTTGCTTTCAGCTTGGCCCTGGGGGGCGGCGCCTTCTTCGGTTTGGCGGACTTTGTCGGCCAGGTCGCCCGTGTTTTTGGCTAGTTTTCCTTGTTCACCGGCCAGACGACCGGCATCGTCGCCGCCGGCCGTGCGGCCTTGGACGTCTTTCTGCTGCTTGATCAGACGGTTGACCTGCTTGATGTACTGCCGGAGCCGTGCTTTCTGGCTGGCCAGGCGTTTTGCTCGGTCGTCGCTGGTGAGCAGTTCGAGCAGGCCCTTGAGGTCTTTCACCAGGTCTTGTTGGTTTTCGGCGGCTCGCGACAACTGGTCTTTTTTGAGCAGTTCGACCAGCGCAAGAAACTGTTGATCGATGAGCTGTTTGTTGCCGAGTTCTCGGGCTTTGAAGATCAACGCGGCCCGATGTGGATCGGTGCCCTTGGTCAAATCGTGCATCCGTTGGAGCATCCGATCGAGATGCCGATACCGTTCGGCCAGTTGCTCCTGTTCCAACGCAAGTTGTTCTTCTGGGCTGAAATCCTTTGGCGATTCGGAGTTTTCACCGGCGGCTTCTGCACCGATGTCGGTGTCGTCGGCCTTGAGAGGCCCCGAACCCAGCGGCCCAAAACACAAACAGCCGAAGGCCACGGTAATCAGCAACCAGCCGAGGCCGGGTGCCCGGGGTATTTGAGAAATGAGGCGTTGCATTGGTTAGTCCTCCAGGAGTTCACGAAGTTTGTCTTGTTGACGTTTCTTCGTCTGCTCGCTGAGGTCCTCTTGCAGATCGATAATTGTGCGGAGCAGTTCGACGAGTTCCTTGTAGTCGCGGAGCTCAATCATGCGGTCTAGTACCTTTTGCATGGCCAGCAGCAAATCGCTGGCCTGCTGACGAGCCGCTTCACGTTTTGGGGCCGCCAACGCGGGATTGTTGAGGTTCTTCTCCAGATCCACCAGACGCCGTTCCAACTCGGGAAACATCTGTTGGGCGACGAAATTCAACGGCTCGACAATCCCGTCGTGCAACCGGCGGTTGAGTTCCTCGGTGTCGATGCTGTTGTTGATCATCTGCTGGTGGATGTCGTCGAACGCGTCGGCGACTCCTTGGGTTTCGTGCGTACTTTTACGCGCGTTCGTCAACGCTCGCTCCACTTTCAGCGTGCGTAGGGCAAGCTGTTGCATGGGAGTGGTGCCCGGTTGAGTGCCGGCCGTGTCGCCCGGCTCGTTGCCGTCAGGCGTTGGTTTGGTATCGCCCGGTTCGGAGCCGTCGTGGGGCGGTTGCCCGTCGGGTGTTGCCTCGGCGTCGTTCGCCTCGTCATCTTCCACGGCGTTTTCGCCGTCGGCGGCAGCGTCGTCGAGGTTGATATCCAACAGCAGGTCGCGTGTTTCGGCCACTTCGTTGATGATTGTCTCAAACCGCTGTCGCAACACCACTTCGCGCATCTCGAGCATCTGGCGGAGTTCGTCGGCCGTGACTACGTCCAGCAGCCACCGTTCGCTGCTACCGACGTTTTCGGCAGGCGTTAGGTTGTAGCGGTCGACCGCCTTGAGGTTCACCAATAGCTTCTGGCCTGGGCGAAAACCCTTGTTGCCAAGATCCAAGACGGCGTCGTTCAGTTCAAACTCGGTGGGATAGCCGGCCGGGATGCTCAGGGCGTGTGTCTTCGGCGGGAAGTCTTCCAGGGCGTACTCGAACCAGACCTTGTCGACGCCGAAATCGTCGGACACGGTTCCGGCGACGGGAATCCGAACCTCGGGTGTAACTGCCGTACCGATGCCGCGAAGCTGTACGTCGAGCGAGGGCGGTTGGTCGGCCACGGCCACGAGATTCAATCGCACCGGTTCGCGGCTCGTGATGCCGTCGGTGTCGGAGAGCGTGAACATGAGCGTGGTGTCTTTGGCCAAGGCGGCAATGGTGTAGGCGAACTCGCGCGGCGTGGCGGCCAGCCGGCTGGAGTCGAGCACCGTGCGCGGCGTAACTTCTTCTTGCTCGACGTTGTCGATCTGAACGCGAAGGAGGTCTTTGTTCGACTTCGACCGCACGGTGATCTTCGTGCCCTGCGGAATTTGCATCACGCCGGTCACCGGCAGGGCGCGCGTCGGGTGGTTGGTGTATTCGGGATAGTGGCATTCCAACTGCATGTCGACGATCGTGGGGCTGTCGACGACCTCGATCCGCAGGTCGCGGACCGAGTCGTCGCCGCCGTATACGTCGAAATCGATCGGTGCCAGGATGCCCTGGAACGTGTGGGAATATTCCTGAAACGGCTCGCCGGAGGCCAATGCGTCGCCTAAGCGGTTCATCGTGGCACGCCCTCGGGCACCGCCTTCGGTCCGGTAACGCACCTGCACCACCTGGGGAACGAGCGGGGCACCGGTATCGGCCCGGGCGATGATTTCCAAGTCGGCACCGCGGGCGACCTTTTTCACGCGGGAGTCTTCGTCGAACCCATCGATTAGTAGAGTGCACTGCCGCGGCCAGAGTTCGTTGGACATCAACAAGGTGCGTTTCGCCCACATACCGAAAGCCGAGGGCGCCAACGCCCCCAGGGTTACAATGGTGGCGCTCAACAGGATGGCCGAAGCCATTACGCGGCGCAGGGGGACATCGTCGAAAACGTCGTCGAGATTGACCATGCCGACTCGTTGGGCGGCTTCACGGCTAGTGCGGTCGAGCATTTGCTCGTTGAAGATCTCGCGATCGTGGCAGCCGTCGTTTAGCACCACGGAAGTTAGCAGGTAGTCTTCCAGGCCACCAAAGCGGCGTTCGAGCACGGTGGCCATGTTGGAGTCGGTCAGCGGAACGAAGGCTCGACGTCCGATCAACCGAACGACAATACCCACCAGCACTGCCAGTATGCCCAAAAGCATCAGCACGCGAACGGCCGGCGGCGGTTCGAAGAGATAGTCGATCATCAGGCTGGCCCAAAACGCGATACCCAGCCAGGTGATGCTCGTACAAATACCTTCGAGCCAGACGTAGCGTCGCACGCGGGCGCGGAGCGTCGCCAGAAGCGACGTAATCGCCGGAGCCAGTTCGGTCGGTGGTTTAATGCTCGTTGTTGCCATACCAGCGTATGTTCGAGTAAGTCGTTACGCCAATTTCAATAGTCGCCGGATCAACCATTCCAGACAAAGTAATCCACACAACGTAAGCATCATCCATTTCAGCCACGTTTGTTCCCAGAGTTTGTCGGGCGGAGCGGTGAGGATGATGGTTTTGGTGCGGTCTTTCAGCATCTTGACGATCGGCAATTCGGCACCGGTAAGCAGTTCGTTGAGCCCGACGAAGTACTTTCCTCCCGTGGCGACCGCCAAACGGCTCAACACGGCGTCGTTGCGCTGGGGATTTTCCCGCTCTAGATCGGGAACGCGAACCTGAAGGCGGCGCGTCAACCGTTCGTCTTCACTTTCGGGGATGGCCAGTTCGAGCCGGTAGGAGCCTTCGTCGAGCACCTGAAAACGGCCCACGTAGGTGCCTTCGCGGGCCGGGTCGGGTTGTAGTCGCACCGTTTGCACGCTGCTGTTAGGGAGGATCACTTGCAGGTCGACGCTGGGATCGGTCAGCGGTTCCAAACGGGCATTGGTCAATTGGGCACGAATCTCCACGGTGCTGCCGAGCAAGTAGCGGTCCTGGCCGACCAACAACACGCCACGACTGGAGCCGCGCAGCAGTCGCCCCTGCGACACGTGGCGCACCAACTTCGTGTAGAAGCGTTCGAAGTAGGCCGGATCGTGCTTCCGCAATCGCCACATTTCGCCGCTACCGATGTAGAACACGCGTCCGGAGCCGTAGAACTGTTCGGCGAAAAATACGGGTGCCGAATCACCTTCGCCCGTACGGGGATCGGAAAACCGCGCCAACACGCTGGCCGCCGGTTTGGGACCCCGAACGGGACAGAAGCTATACACACCCTCGAAGCCGGCCCAGGCCTCGCGTGCGGCACTGGCCGTGTCCTCCAGCCAAAGGTATTCGGCCTCGAAGCCTTCGCGGGTGAAGTCGAGCGGCCAGGGCTCGTCGGTCGTGTACATGTCGGCGTTGACCGTCGAAAATCGCCGGTAGAACTCCACCGGATACAGGGCACGCACGGTGGCCATCGCTTCGTCTTCGATCCATCCGGCAATGGCCTGACCGGTGTAGACATGACCGGCTACCAGGATCAGTCCTCCGCCTTGTTCTGCCACCCAGTTTTCCAAAAGCGAAAGTTGGGCACCGCTGAGCTTCTGCCAGTCGGGATCGAAGGCGATAACGCAATCGTATTGAAACATTTCTTCACGTGTGGCAGGGAAGTCGTCCAACAGAGTGTCGGCTTCCTGGGAGATGCCCGGCTGCGCGGTTTGCAGGTAGATGTCCAGCGTGGTGGCTTTGTCGCGGAATAACAACGAGCGGAGGAAGCGGTAGTCGCGCATCGGGCCGCCGGCGAACAACAGTACGCGGCTCTTACGATCGATGATGTCGATATCCACTTCGCGGAGGTTGTCGCTCGGGTTACCGTCGCCCGCGGGTGCGTTGATACGGAAGCAGAGCGTGCGGCGTCCCGTTTCGTCCGGTGTGAGTTCGAATTTGACGGGAATCACTTCGCCGTCGTCGCCGAGGGTGATTTGTTGGCTTTGTTCGATCTGGCCCGTGCCCGGTTCGCCGGAAGTTCCCGGTTGGGCCTCGCGGGAGAGCAGTTGCACTTCGACCACCTTGCCCGCCATCTGTTGGGCTTGGACATAGCCGGTCACCACGTAGTCGTCGCCCGGGTAGGCGCGGGCGGGCGCTACCAGATCGCTAACGCGCACGTTGGAGGGCTTCTGATCGGAGCCGATTCCCACAGTGAACAGCGGGATATTGGCACGTCGGGCCAGTTCCACGGCGGCTTCCGGGGCGACTCCCGCGTTTTGGCCACCGTCGCTGAAGACGATGATGCCGGAAACGGGCGAATTACTCTCGTCGTTGATCAGTTGGCGCAGCGCCGAACCAATTTGCGTCGACGCACCGCCGGGGGCGAGAAACTCGCTCCAATTGATGTCGGCCGCGCTCGTTGCGTTCTGAGTGTCTTCATCGTTGGAACCATTTTCAACGTCGTCGGTGGTTCCGTCTTCCCGCTGCTCGCGTTTCAGCAAGGTCTGGACCCGATCGTGGTCGAGACTCTCGTTGAACTGATACACGGAAACGTCGTGGACCTTCCGGAGTTGGTCGATCAGTTCGGTTTGGCCCAGCATGGTGCTCACCTGCTGCACGCGGCTGGATGTTCCGCCGTCGGTGGTAGCCGGGGCGTCGGTCAGGCCCATGCTTAGGCTGGTGTCGACCAGCAACAACGCTCGCGAGTTGATGGTCCGTTCTTGTTCGGTTCGCCACTGCGGTTGCAGATAAAGGACCAACAGGGCCAGGATGGTCGCCGCACGCAGAAAGGTTAGCAGCCAACTCACCAGACGCGGCAGCTCGACGGCGTCGCGCCGGTACATATAGCGGACGAAAAACAACAGGGCCACGACAACGGCGATCGGGAGAATCCAATCGGAATTCTGCTGGATGCGTCCCCATTCGAAGGTGGTTCGTGTGACGCCTTCAGCGGCAGCGGTTGCGGCGTCGCCGGCGACGGCCAGAAGTGGGAAGGAGGTGGCAATCATCGAGCACCTCCTCGGGCCAACATGGCCGCAGTTTTCACAGGCGGATGATAACTGGCCGACCAAGCGAGAATCTGTTCGGCGATCAGCGCCAGCACCAGCAGGCCGAGCAGCCATTCCCAGACGTTGCTACCTTCGGTTTCCCCCGCGGTGTATTGGAACATCGAAGCCTGTTTGTAGTTGAATTTCACTCCCTCCAGACGCGTTGCCAGTTGAGGGCCAGAGACGGCTTTCAGATCGCCCTCTTCGGGATTTACGTTGACCGCCAAACGCAGCGTCTCCGTGGCACCGTTGGTTTGCGTCAGCCGGGCTTCGTAAATGCCGGCCGTGTCGGTCTGGGTGAATTCGGTTGTAAGCAGGCCTTTGGCCGTTCGCACGGCTTTGCCGGGCAGGCTTGCCACGGCTCCTTCGGCCGGCGGGGTGAATTGCACGTCGGGCAGGTATTGTTCCGGATCAAATTGCAGTTTCCAGGGCACGCCCACGGCGTGGCTCGTATCGCTTTTGTCGCGACTGGTCAGATAAGCCAGCATGTCTTGCACGACGATCACAAAGCTGGGGTTGCGCGCCCAATTGTTGAATGTCGGGGCAGCCGTCGTGAGTACGGCCAGAACGCGACCTTCGCCCACGCGACGTTCTACGACCAACGGTGCGCCGTTGCGGAGACGTGCGATTACACGAACGCCCGAGTCGGGTGCCGGTTTCCAGTCGGGCGCAACGCCGAAATACCGCTCGACGAGCACCGTTTTCAAAAACGTATTCCGCTTGCCTGCAAAGACGCGAAAGATGAAGTGGTCGTCGACTTCGATGTCGGGCGCTTTCTCGATCCGGTCGATGAGCATTGTCTCGATGCCAGTCAAGGGCACAGGGAACAGGCCCTCGCCGTTGCGGTATAGCTGGTTGTTGAAGAAACGCGTGTCGGTTTGCTCGCCGAGGAAAACCAGCAATCCTCCGCCGCCCTCGACGTAGGTTTGCAGTGAGGTGATCGACGACTGGTCCAACCGGTCGATGTTCAACAGACCCACGGCACGAAACTTGTCGAGTGGGTTGAGCGAAAGGAAACGGGGCGATTCGATCTGCGCACGTAGGCCCGTGCGAATGGCGCCCCCGGGCGACGCGGCCATCTGAATGAATCGGGCGTCGTTGCCACCGGGCGAACCGTCGACCAGCAGCACGGAAATCTCGGGCGGCAGACTCAGAGCACGGTAACGGGCGTTGTCGACCTCGATGGCATCGCTCTGCAGCCGTGCGGTGGCCTGATGTTGACCCTCGGTGGGGAAGAGCACGAGAAAACGTTCCGTAACGGTTTGCCCTGGGGGGATCGTGGGGATCTTCACCGCCGGGCGGCCGTGACCGTCTTCTTCAAGCTGCACGGAAACTTCTTTCGCCGTGTTGGTGCCGAAGTTTTTCACGGCGACTTCCATGAACATCGGCACGCCCGCGGCACGAATCCCCTCGGCCGGTTTCAGCGACGTGATCGCCAGATTGGGCCGCTCGTTTTCGATGCAGTTGATCAAATGGATTTCTGCGTTGGCTTCATTGAGCTTAAGCAGCAGTTGTTGGATGTCGGTAGGATCGTCCCATTGCCGGGTGCGGAAGTCGGAGATGATATAAACGATGCGTCGTTCTTCTTCATCCTCGCCGACCAGTTGCCGGACGGCTTCCAGCGCTTGGCTTGGCCCGGCTGCCATCTGGGAGACCGTCATTTCGCGAAGCTTTTCTTCGAGTTGTTCACTGAATTGGCTTCCGACTGGTTGTTCGAGCAGATCGGCGTCGGTGCCCTGCCCTACTCGTCGGGCTTGGGAAAACCGCAGCAGCGTAAAGGTTTGCGGCTCGATCCGTCGGGCGGCTTCAGTGCCGATCCGTTCGATCACCAGCTTGGCTTCGTCGAAGGCGTTGGTGTCGGCCCAACGGTCCGACATGGAAAAACTGTCGTCCAGTAGCACCACGTGATGCGTTTTCGTGCTGCCGAACAGATGACCAAACTTGTTGGGTAGCTTGGGGCGCGCCACCATCAGAACAATCAGGGCGACAACGGCCATTCGCAACAGCAGAAGTAGCAGTTGCTTCATCACGATCCACGTGCGATTCTTCTTCTGGCTTTGGAGCAAAAACTCCATGGCCGCCCATTGCACACGTCGATGACGCAGCATGTTGATCAGGTGGATTACGATCGGAATCGCAACGATCCATAATCCGGTGAGCAGAGCTGGATAAACAAAGGACGGCATAGAAGTGGAGTTAGGCGTTTGGGGTTAGGTTTTGGGAGTCCGGGTGGAATAGCGGCTTTGGGCTCGGGCCTCTCTGCACCGAACTCTCAACTCTTGACACGTGTCAATTTCGATGATGTGTTCCTAGGCGGTTACTCAAGTAAGTTGCCAGGGCGGCGTCGAGCGGTTCGCTGGTTCGCACCAAGGCGTAGTCTACGTTGTGTCGCACGCAACCCCGTCGGACCTCGTCCAGGTATGCGTTGAGCGCTTCAAGGTAACCCTCACGCAGTGCGCGGGGATTGCAGCGCAATTGGTCGGGAATCTCCAGCCCTTCGAATCGAGTTGGGCCGGTAAAAGGAAAGTTCAACTCATCGTCGTCCATCACGTGGAAAACCATGACATCATGCCCTCGGCTGCGCAATAGCCGTAGGCCGCGAAACAGTCCTTTGCGGTCGACCAGCAAGTCGGAGATCAACACAATCAGTCCGCGGCGCGGATAGGTTTCGGTTACGTGGCGGAGGACCTGGTAAATATCGGTTTTCTGCTCAGGTTTACTGACGTCGAGCGCCTGGATGATCGAATCGAGGTGGTTGCGCCGGGTGCGCTGCGGGACGGTCATGCGGACGTCGTCGTCGAACGAAACACAACCGACCGAGTCCTGTTGCTTCAGCACCAGATACGCCAGGCTTACGGCAATCGTGCTGCCGTATTCATACTTGTTCATGGCCTGATTGCCGTAACGCATGCTAGCCGACACGTCGGTCAGCAGCGTACACCGCATGTTGGTGTCTTCTTCGTACTGCTTGACGTAGAAGCGGTCCTGCTTGGCCCAGACCTTCCAGTCGACGTGGCGCAGGTCGTCGCCGAACGTGTATTCGCGGTGTTGCAAAAACTCAATCGACTGCCCGAAGTACGGGCTGCGGTGCATGCCCGACAAAAAGCCTTCGACAATGTGCCGCGCACGCAAATCGAGCCGCGTGATGCGCTTCAGCGCCTCAGGATGCAAAAATCTTTTGGAATCGGGCATCGTTGGTCAGCTCGTCTTCCTTCATGGGGGTATTGGCCAGCAACTTTTCGATCACTTCGTCGGGGGTAACTCCATCGCTTTCGGCCGTGAAACTCAATACGATGCGGTGGCGTAGCACGGGCTTGGTCAACGCCTTCACGTCGTCGCACATGACGTGCGTGCGACCTTGCAGCAACGCCCGGGCCTTGGCACCGATAATCAAGAACTGCACCGCCCGAGGGCCTGCACCCCAACCGAGTTGCTCCTTGACGAAATCCGGTGCGCCGACTTCATGAACCCGCGTCTGCCGCACCAGCGCCAGGGCGTAACGGATGACGTGGTCGGAAGCCGGCACTTCGCGAACGATTCGCTGAAGATCGAGGATTTCTTCGGCCGTCATCACCGGTTCGATGGTGTCGGTCATCGTGGTCGTCGTACGTCGGGCAACCTCGAATTCTTCCTGGAAACTCGGGTAGTCGACAAACACCTTGAACATGAAGCGGTCTTGCTGGGCTTCCGGCAGAGGGTAGGTACCTTCCTGTTCGATCGGGTTTTGTGTGGCGAGCACGAAGAACGGATCGCTCAGTGCGTGGCGTACACGGCCGACGGTAACCTGCCGTTCTTGCATGGCTTCGAGCAGGGCCGCCTGGGTTTTGGGCGGCGTGCGGTTGATTTCGTCGGCCAGAATCACGTTGCTGAATAGCGGGCCTTCCAGGAAGCGGAAATCGCGAGCGCCGGTCGTGCGGTTCTCTTCGATCACGTCGGTGCCCGTGATGTCGGCCGGCATCAGGTCCGGGGTGAACTGGATACGGCTGAACGAAAGGTTCAGCGTGCGGCTGAGTGTGCTGATCATCAGCGTTTTCGCCAGCCCGGGCACACCTTCCAACAGGCAGTGGCCACGGCTGAACAGCGAGATCAGCAACTCTTCGATCACCTGGGTTTGGCCCACGATCACTTGGCCCAACTCATCCATGATTCTCTGCCGGGCGTTGCGGAGCTTCTCGATTGCAGCAGCATCTTGGGTGGTGAGACCTTCTTCTGTCATGGTGGTTCCCTTGGAGTTGGGAGTGGGTAGTTGTCAGTTATCAGTTGTTATCCGCTCGGTTCCAGACTCCGGCTTTGGGACCGAGGTTGAAACATGTCGTTTGCAGTTCGAAACGGTGGTTGCTGAGGCAACCACGCCTCTGGCATCTATTGGTTCCTGGTTTGATTGTGGAACACTTCCTTGCGTTCCGGCCAGGAAAACCGGGCTTCCGCCGGTCGCCCTCGTTCCACAAGCAATGCAGGACGCAATAGACCCTAGCATCTAGGTCTTAGCCTCTACTGCTGATAAATCGGCAGTGCGGCATTTTCCAGTTGCAGTACCGTCAGGTTAATTGCCGTGGTGTACACGGCCCCGATATAGCCTTGAGTCCAGGAACCGTCGGGACTTGCTTCCGAGACGATTTTGGCGTAGATCTTGTCGCGATAGCCTTCCCAGGTTGTGTTGCCTTCGCGGTACATCACCTGGGAGTAGTAGTAATGGGCGTAGTGCCAGTGGCCGAAGCCAGAGTTGGAGATATTGGCCAACTTGTCTTGGCAGTACTTGAGAATGCGGGGTACGTACTCGCTGTCGTAGTCGCCGGCGTTATACAGGCAGGCGATGGCCGCGGCCGTTATGGCCGGGCGCCCGCCTCCACCACTTCGCGAGCTGTAACGCACGCCGCCGTCGGGGCCGGTGCCTTCTTTGATGTAGGTAATGGCCTTGTCGATGATTTCTTTGGGGACCGGAATGCCCGCGTTGCGACAGCCTCGCAGGCCTTGCACTTGGGTAATCGTGGTCGAACCCTCGTCGAAGTCGTTGCCATCTTTGGCGCTCACGTAGCCCCAGCCCCCGGCATCGGTTTGTGCACGGCCGGTAAAGACGACAGCCCGGGTGAGCACGTCGATCAATTGTTCGCGGCGTTCGGCGTCTTCTTCCTCGCCGAGAACCTGGGAGAGGAAGAGCATCGAGAAGCCGTGGCCGTAGGTGTAACGATCGTCGCGCGTGGGGTCGCCGATCAGGCCGTTGCTGCGGCTTTGGCCCACCAGATAATCGACCGCTTGCTGGAGGTTTTTGCTGTATTTGCCTTGCGTCGTAGTGGAGCCCTCGCAAAGCAGCGCGATGCCGGACAACGCCGTCATGGCGGCAGGATAACGGTTGCCGTTGGCCGACCAACTTCCCGCCCGAGTCTGCCGGCTGGCCAGCCAGTCGAGTCCCTTGGCGGTTACCCGGCGGACCTCGGCCCGATTGAGTTCGTCGGCCGTGCCGCGATTGGGTAGCAGGCTGAATAGCACCCCCAGGAGCAGACCCACTACCAGCGCCCTGCTCGGCAGGCTGGTGCCCTGTTGGTCGCTGCAACGCACACCACTGCCACGTAACGCATCGTGGTCGTCTGCGACAACCTCGGGTGCGACGGGACAGATAGCACACGGCTGTTGCTGCCGTGGCCCTCGGGAACGACGGTAAACGCTACTCATGGAGTTTCCGATTTGTTTTGGGATCGGCCGACAAATAACTTGCCGATTCGCCGGGCCGTGCTTCGCGACGGCCCTCGGGCTTCGCCTTGGAAAACGGTAAGTTACTTTTCGGGCCGTCCTCAGACGAGAATGTTGTGTGCCGCAAAAACCGTGAAGGTCGTGGTCGGTACCTGCTTTTGACCGGCGGCCGCAAGTTACTCGACCAGTTGCTCTAGCGGTTGTTCGATAAATTCTTCAGCCTCAATCTCCTCCTCTTTCTCTTCCTCTTCCTGCATCGTTTTCTCTTTTGGGACCTCTTCCCGGGGAGTGATGGCTTTGCCCACCGCTTTGAGCAATGCCTTGGCGATGCCGGCCTGTGCCTTGTCGGAATTCGGGTTATCGTGCTTGGCCGAAGAGCCGTCAGACGACACGTTATCGGTTTCGTCCGACTCGTCGTCGGCCGAAGAGTTTTCGGGCCGGTCGGTAAACAACAGACTCGCCCGGTCTCGTGTCGTGGCAATGGCCACCGTATGGGCCTTGGGATCGCCGTTAAGGTCGAGGGTGATGGTCGAGTTGGTGAAAGAGTCTTCCTTTGGATCGTCGCCAAACACGACCTTGCCTGTCCGTTTGTCGATGCAAAGAACCGTGACACGATAACGTTGGGTTCCCTGTTTGCTCCGGTCGTAGATCTGCGAAGCGAAGGTGATCACGGGTAGCCGATCCGGTTGCGTCAGGAGTACCTGCTGATTTTCGATTTCCACAGGCTGCGGCCAGGCGGTTTGGCCGTCGCGGTGGAAAGCGTATACCCGACCCTTGTAGATCGGGTAGCTCCGCATGCCCGGCAGTTGTTGCATCGAGATCTGAACGTTGGGTTGGGGATTGTTTCGCTGGCCGGTGACCAGCACATAGAGATCATCGCTGCGCAGAAGGTGTACTCGGGCGAGGTCTTCTTCGGGCTCGAGTTGCTTTTCCACGATGATGCGGCCGTCGTGCAGGTCGAAGAGGACGAAACGGCCGTCGGGCTCGAACACGCCCAGGGCGTCGTCCTCGAGTAGGCAGGTTTGCGCCTCGGCGCTGAATTCACGGTCAGGCCAAACGAACTTGTTCTCGTGCGGATCGAACACCCGAAGCTGTCGTTTACCCCCGGTGAGGTACCATAGCACCAGCCGGCTACCCACGCTCGTTAAATGTGCTTGGCGTACGGGGATCGAGGTAATTTGCTCGGTTCCGTCGGGTAGCGTTTGCCGGTTTTGCAGATCGGGAAGGGTGGCCGTGGTTATCAGTTCGCCGTCGAGGGCGCGATATACCAAGATATCGTGGCCGTCGCCATCCATGCTGCAGATCGATTGGTCGTCACCAAACAAAAGGCTACCCGGGGCCATACCGGTTCGGCTCCAAAGCGTTTGGCCCGTAAGCGGATCGACCACGACCAGATTTCGGTAACGCTGAAAACAGACGTAGTGATTGGTGAGTGGACCGATTTCGTTGGTCTGATAACCGCGTCGCGCGAGTTGGAATTGCTGGAGTTGCCACGGGAGGTTGCCGATCTGGATGGCCAGTCGCGAGTTGAGATCGGCCGTCGAGTCGGTCAGGTCCTGCGACCAGACAACCCGGGGCGATGGCGACTCGTGGCTACCCAACGTGTCGATGGCGATCAGCTTGTAACCGACGGGAAGGATTAGCAGGTGGCCTTGAACCTGAACGCGATTCTTGCTGTAGTTGAAGTAGTTGAAGAACTGGTTGGTGGAGTTCGGTTCCGCGAGCGACAGTTCCCATTTTTGATGGCCCAGCCGGTCGTAGGCGACCAGAAGTCGTCGATTACGATCGACCCGCAAGCAGTGGCCGTCGAAGAACGGCCCCGTGTTTCCGCGACAGGTCAGGGCGTAGCGGTTGTAGTGTTGGCTGTTTGTTGTTGTGGTCTTGTGGGGTCCCTTTTCAACTTTGCCGACGGGCCACGGATCGGAGGTGTCCATTGCCTGGGCCACGAGGTCGTCGTCAAGATCTTCGACGAACTGGCGGCCCGTCTTGCCGTCGGCAACTTCGACGTCGGCAAATTCGTCGCGGAGCCTGCCGTAGCAATAGGCCGCATCGTCCGGTCGGTCGGTTTCGCGAAGCAGCGAGGCCAATTCGGCGACCGCACGACCCGCGACCGTTGGATCGTTCGACTGTTGCAGGGAGGTTAACACCATTTCGGCCTGCAACAATCGTCCTTCCTGACGCAATCGTTTGGCGAGTACCTGCCGGGCTTCGGTTGCCTGAGGGTGGGTGCCAAAGCGTTCGACGAAGCGTCGTAGCGCATCGGGGCCGTTGGTGCTAAGCGAGGCTGCTAATTGCTGTTGGATCGTTTGGTCGATGACCTTCACCGCTTCGCCGTCTGCCTCGCGACGCAGTCCGGCTATCTGGGATTGGACCCAGCGATCCAACCGCACGGAATAGACTTTGTCGATCGGCTCCATGGGCCGGGTGTCGTCGAGCTCGGCGAGTTTCAGGCAATGCTCAAAGGCGGCTACCCATTCTCGCGATTCACGTAACCCTTCGGCCATCAGCCGCAGATAGACCACGCGTTGGCTGGGGTCCTCCAGCAGCGGTTCGATTTCGTCGGTGCGATCGCGATAGAGGGTGAATTGTCGTCGAAGCCCTTCGAGTAGGGCGTCGCGCAGTAGGCTTTTCGTGCGTGGATCGTCGAGGGCTGCAAAGGAACGCCGAAAGTGGTCGATTCCTTCGGCAAGCTTGCTGTCGTCGCAGAGAATCTCACCCTGCAAGGCCAAGGCTTCCGGGTCCGTGGGATTGGCTGCCAGACGTCGCTGGACTTCGACCCGAGCGGTATCGAGTTGATAAAAGGTTTCTAGTTCTCCCACGCCTTGCGAAATCACCTTGCCTTGGTAGCAGATCAGGTTTCCCGGGACCTGCCCCTTGCGCGACTTCGCGCGATGGGTGATTTCTCCCGCCGTGAGATCGATCCCCAATACTTCGGCGGAGTTCAAAGGGAGGAAGTAGGTGTTACCGCTGAGGAACCCGCGGCCGCTGGGGGCAGCTCCTTCGGGCAAGGCGATCGCCTTACCATTCCAGGCCGGCTTGGGAAAGCCCGTTTCGTCGAGTTTTTTCAGGTGCCAGGCCTGAACGTTTTCGTTGCCCACCACGATCGCTTTGCCCTGGTGTACGCAGGCCAGATACAGGCGGTTTTCCTGCGGAAGCGGTCGCTTCCAAAGCGGTTTTCCGTCGATCAGGTCGAGGCAGTGCAGGCCGTCGGAGTCGACGGGGGTAAGTAGAACACATCCCTCGGCGATCGTGGCGACATTGCCCTGCCAAATGCCGGTCTTTCCTTGCGACGAGGCACTGCCGGAAAGCATCACGTTGAGTTGCTGCTGAATTAGTTGTTCGTTGGTGCGTTCGTAGCGATAGGCCCAAAGCAGCGAGCGGGTGGCGAGGTCGACGGCGATAACGGCTCCACTGCCAGTGGGGCACACGAGAATCCCGTCGGCATACGATGGTGAACTGCCGGCCGCTCGCCGCAGCGGACTCACGGAGTCGTTATCGTTGTTGTATCGAGACGGCGTAGAACCCATGCAAAGCTGTTGCGACCAGAGTTCATCACCCGTGGCGGCGTCGAGCGAAATAACCCGTACTTCGCCCTTGGTTTCACCCAGCACGTAGAGCCGGCCCATCAGGGGCAGCGGAGGTCCAAGGAAAAACGTTTCGGATTGCCGCAGGGCGAACTGGTCGGCCGGCCCACCCAAGTGCCACCGCAGTTTGCCTGTATGAATATCGTGGGCAGCCAGCCGGTTGCACGGGGTATGATACGTTTTGCCTTGCGGTTGTCCTCCGATGAGTACCTGCCGACGAACGTTGCTGGTTAGCTGGTCGCCCAATCCCAGTTTGAGGTCTTCGATGCTGAAGACAAGCTTGCCGTTGCTGCTCAGGCCACCGTAGGTGGTGTCGTGCATGAGGCGGAAGGTGATGGCCCCTTCAAGTTGGCGCAGGTCCTTCTGAACCGATTTGTTCTGCTGAAGATTGCCGCGCCAGTACTCGAATTGCTCGTCGACAGGAACTTCCCAGAGGCGTTTTCCGCTCGAAAAATCAACGGCCAACAGGTTGGTTGCCGTGCGCATCAGGACGACGTTGCCCACGGCCAGCGGATGCAGCACCGGAATGGCCAATGTGCCTTGGGCGTCGTTTTCGTGGACAATGCGTTGCACGACACCTTCCAGAAGCGGGTCGTCCGTGGCCGGGACGCGCCAGCGCATGTTCAGCAGGGGAGCACCGCCGGCTGCCGAAGCATTGCGCGTGGGGCTGCCACCGAACATGGTCCACCGGTCGGCTTCGGTTGGCTCTCTTGGGCCCAACGTGCCCACGATGCTCAGCAGTCGGGCGACGTGGCCGCTGCGATTGTCGAAGAGGCGAACCGTTTTACCCGCCAACGTGGTGGAAATGTCGGGCTGCCGCGTCTTGAGTTCCTGCAAGGCTTCTTCCGCTTGGTCGGGCACACCCGTCTGGAGCCAGCCCGTGGCCATCGCCAAAGAAAGCGTGGGCTCAAAACGGTCGACATTCGACGCGTCGTCGCGCAAGTGGCGCAACGTCAGTGCTGCAGCCAAGGGCCGCCCTTGGTCGAGGTGATACAACCCCAAGAGCATCGTGGCTTCGTAGCCCGCTTCGGTGTGGAAGAAACACCGCGAGACCTTGGCCAGCTTGGCGGGATTGCCTTCGGAAAGTGCTTCGTCGAGGAGCCGGCGGGCGCGATGCCCGAATTCCAACTCGTAAGCCGCGCGACCTGCACGCGGCATCGACCCGATCAACAGCAACGCTTCGCTCTTCAGGCTGCGGTGCAGTTGCGGGGAGTTTTTCCGATCGGGTTGGAAGAAGTAGTCTTCCTCCGGACCTCCCGCATCGTCGGGGTCCAACAGGAGACTTCCCAACAGCCGGGCGGCCTCGACATAGCGTTGCTGCTCAACGAGGTAACGAGCATTGGCGAGACGGCGGATCAGCTCACGTGGGGGGGGCGTGAAAATGTTCTGCCCTAGGTCTGGGCGAGAGTTGTCGTCGACCTGGGGAACCGCAGCCTGAATTTGGAACTGGCCGTACGTTGGCCCTGGACAGGCCACGTAGCCAACAACCGTGAGCAAGCCGGCGGCGAATGGGAGAATCCGTCTCCAATGGGAATTCATGGCAGAAGCCTCTCTTGTCCGAAACGCGGTACCCCGACCGCAGGACAATGGAGAGCCGAATGATTCCCCATTGTTGCCGCAACGCGTGTACCGCATTCCTTTAGTATGCTTGTAGCCTCGATAAGTTCAAAGCTTCAAGCAGCGTCACAGGATTAAGGTGCCATGGATCCAAACTGGCGAACCTTCTTGTCTGTGCTGCATCAGTGTAGCTTTCCGGCTCTGTCCTGGTTCCAATAGCCCTCCTAAGTAAATCGTAAGCTTTTACAACGAAATATCTTAGGGGTATCGTTCCGGCCGGGCAAGACCGCTTGTTTACGCCGGAGCACTACCGCGGATTACCCGACTTTTCGCGTTTTACCCATTGTGGGGTATTTTGTCGCCCTCAGCATGGCCGGAGTTTGCCTGCATAATTATAGGAGTAAAGTTACGAAAAAAATGCTCCCAGAAATTTCCGCTGTGACGAATATCGCCTGATGGACGCAACGTGATCTATCAGCCGGCGGAATCGGAACCGGCGGCGAGAAAAACCTAGCAAAACCGCCTTCTGACCCGTGTGAAACGTCCCAAACGGCAAAAAGACCGGGGAAAATCGTCTCAAAACAAGGTTTTTCCCTTTTTTTCAAGGGTTTTCTGCGTTTCTCGTCTTGCATTTCTCGATAAAATCACTCTAATCATCGCGTCCACATTGGCGGACGGACAATTTGTCGTATCTTCTGTAACCTCTCATGGAGGGTAGCCATTATGGCCAAAGCAGCGAAGAAGCCCCCTACCAAGACCGAGATCCTAACCAACGTCGCTAACGCTACGGACCTGACGAAGAAGCAGGTGGCCGCCGTTCTCGATGCGTTGAGCGCGGAAGTCAAGAAGAATCTTGGCGCGCGTGGTCCCGGTGCGTTTGCGATTCCTGGATTGATCAAGATCCAGAAGAAGAAGGTGCCGGCCCGACCGGCCAAGAAGGGTGTTCCCAACCCCTTCAAACCTGGTGAGTTGATGGATGTCAAAGCTCGGCCGGCCTACAACAAGGTGACCGTCCGACCGCTGAAGGCGCTGAAGGACATGGTCTGAAATAGACCTTGATTGGCGAAAAAAGCCGCTCACTGCAATTGCCTGACGCTATGCCCACCACGGGCACTCAGGTGGTTGCTGGAGAGCGGCCTTTTTTTGCGCCGGCGATCCGCCGTGCTTGTCAGGCTTGGACCGCTGGATGGCTGGCGAGCATGTCGGCCAGCAATTCCATGGGCAATCCCACGACGTTCGACTCACTACCTTCGAGTACGTGGACCCATCCCAAACGGTCCTGGTAGCCAAAAGCGCCTGCTTTGCCTTCCCATTGACCGCTGGCCAAATAGTCGTCTAGCTGTTCGTCGCTCAGGAGATCCATCCGCAGAGTGGTGGTTGCCACGCGAGAAAGCGGCTCGCCGTTGGGGACTGGCCACACACAGAGTCCGCTGAATACCCGATGTTCGCGTCCCCGCAGGGCTTCGAGCATTTGCCGAGCGTGGGCTTCATCCTCCGGCTTGCCAAGGATCTGGCCGTTGCACTCGGCTACCGTGTCGCAGCCGAGGATCACGGCGTTGTCGACACGTCGGGCGACGTCCGCCGCCTTCTGGCGAGCCAGCCGTGCGACGAGCTGGGCGGGATTCTCCCCGCTACACAGCCCGCACTCGGCCGACTCGGCAGGTGGAACGACCGCGAATTGGTAGCCGGCTGCTGTCAGCAGCTCCCGCCGACGTGGGGAACGGCTGGCCAAAATCAATCGGGAGGGTTGATGGGGCATGAAAAAAGAGTCTTTTGTGGGTTCCGAAGCATTTCGTGATGATCCGACCGATTGTAGCCGGGGCGGTTGCTGAAGTACAACCTACAAGATGGCACCGCGGCAAGACAACCTTGCGGCACGGCACGGCGATTGGCAGCGTGACACAATCTTGGTGTAGGCAACATGGATCGAAACGACCTCGAAATCTTGTACGAAGACAACCACCTGCTGGCCGTGTCGAAACCTGCTGGGCTGGCCACGATGGGCACGCCCGAGGGGGTTGAGACGCTGTTGGATCGGGCGAAGCGGTACATTAAGGTGAAATACGACAAACCGGGCAAAGTATACCTGGGGGTCGTTAGCCGGTTGGATGCACCCGTGACGGGGATCGTCGTGCTTGCGCGAACTTCGAAGGCTGCCCGACGTCTGACCGAACAGTTCCGCGAGCATACAGTGCAGAAGGTGTATTGGGCCCTGGTCGGCGGAGATTTCTACCCTCTCGAAGGTGAGTTGGACGACTGGCTGGGGCAAGACGAGCGGCATCGGCGAATGCACATTGTGGGGCCGAGGTTGCCCGGGGCCAAACGGGCACGGCTTCATTTCCGGCATTTACTGCAGGTTCAAGGCGACAGTCTCGTTGAAGTCCTCCCGATTACCGGCCGTAAACATCAGATTCGCCTGCAGCTTGCCCATCATGGGTATCCAATCGTGGGGGATCGGAAGTATGGCAGCCCGCGTCGTTGGCCGTTGGGCATCGCGTTGCATGCCCGACGGTTGGTGGTCGACCACCCGGTACGACACGAACCGTTGACGCTCGACGCCCCCGTGCCGAGCTACTGGCCGCTTGATGTGGCACGATACGGCGGTTAATTTAGAGTTATTGATTTTTGCGTATTCGTTGAACGGGCGGACAAAGACCAAACGCCTTGAAACCGGGCTCCCGATGGTCGCCCTCCGTTTTTTCGATAGGCAAAGCTCAATAGCGATGCTGACGCCATTTGTGGTAGCGTTGCTCATTCGTCCGATGGCTCGTCAAGCTCTTCATCCCTCTGCTCGGTAATACTTCGCGGTGAGCGAATCTCCTCGTCCAAAATTTGAGCAATGTGCCCTGGCCAGCGGTTTGCTTTCCGATGAGCAAATCGAGGAAGCTCGGGCTGCGGTAGGGTGGTCCGAGAGTGACGAACCCGACGACGATACGCCACAGACCGAACAGCAACTGGCCGACCGGCTGGTGGCCATGGGACACCTCAACCCCTGGCAGGCGAAACAGTTGCTCGATGGACGGACCAAGTTCAACCTGGGCCCCTACCTGATTGTCGATTCGATCGGCCAGGGCGGCATGGGGCAGGTGTTCAAGGCCGAGCACAGTGTGATGGGGCGCGTCGTGGCGATTAAGGTTTTGCCTTTGAATAAGTCGACGCCGGACGCTGTTGCCAATTTTACACGCGAGATCCGCGCGTTGGCCAGTTTGGATCATCCGCGATTGGTTCGTGCGTTGGACGCTGGGCACGACGGAAACGTCTACTACCTGGTCACCGAATACGTGCCGGGTTGCGACTTGCGAAAGCTCGTGCGTCGTGATGGACCACTCGACATGCAGAAGGCCTCGGACATCATCTTTCAGGTGGCCGAGGGTTTACGCCATGCCCATCAGCGCGGGTTGATACATCGCGACGTGAAGCCGGGCAACGTGTTGGTCACGCCGGAAGGTGAGGCCAAGCTTTCGGACCTCGGGCTGGCGGGACCACTTAACGGCGATGCCGAGACCGACCCTCGCTACGGCAAAATCGTGGGCACGGCCGATTACCTGTCGCCCGACCACGTCAAAGCACCCTGGGAGCCGACACCCGCTTGGGACATCTACTCGTTGGGCTGCACGTTTTATTACGCGGTAACCGGCAAGGTGCCGTTTCCTGGGGGAACCACGGCCGACAAGGCCCGGGCGCATTGCGAGCTGCGTCCTTTGGATCCAAGACGGCTGAACAAGAATCTCAGCGACGAGTTTGTCGAGGTGATGGCCGACATGATGGCGAAGAATCCGGCCGAGCGGATTCAGTCGGCCACCGAAGTGATGTCGCGGTTAAGAACCTGGACCGATCGGGCCATGCCCCAGCCGAAGCCGAACGAGAGCCCCACGCCGCCGCCCGTGGTTCCACCGTTGGCATCGCCGCCCCGTCCTCGTCCGTTGCCTGCTCGCCGCAAGCGGAGGCCCGAGGTCTCTGTGCTTCGCGATACGCTTGACGATCTTAACGATGCAAGTTCGAGCGAGGAGAGTTCGAGCCTGATCGTGCCGACCGACTCGGTGGGCCCCGGCGAACTGATGGCGATACTTCGGCCGCTTGCCGTGTTGGTTGTTTTGCCCCTGGTCGTCGTCGCCCTGGTGCTGCTGATCTGGTGGCTGGCAAGCTTGCTGTGGTGACACGACGACACGGGCATGGCACCCGTCGGTCGTTGCGGGATCGGTTACTGATTTCCTTCTGTCCTTGCCTTGCGCAGCGTTTGCCACAACTGCTCGATTGGTTCGGGTTTGAGGTATTCGTCGACCATCTTCGCCGTGTGGCTGAACAGGGCGTCGATTTTGCGTTGCACCAGCGGGTCATCGGTCGTCAAACGTTTTTGGGCTTGGGTGATCCGATGCTGGAATTGAAGTCGCGTGGGAAGACGCTGTAGCTCGGTGACCAGTTCGGCCGCCTTGTCGAGATGGTTTTCGGCCAACTGGGTTTCCGCCCGGGCAATAAGGACTTCGCGCCGCGTTACCAGGTCGACAAGTTCCTCCTGCAAGCCGGTGACGATCCCTTCGGCCTGCAATCGTGCGTCGTCGTTTGACACGCGAGCAAGGAGTTCACTTTCCAGGCCCGGCATTACCGGCAATCGGGCGAGCGATTCGTTGCCGCTACGGACGATCAGCACGCGAATGGGCGATTCGCTCGGGGCAATGGTGATTCGTCCCAGCAAGTCGGTTCGCCCTAGCCACGTGGTAGTTTTCACGTCGGGCGGGTGAGCAAAGATGTCGTAGCCACCCAACGGAATATGTGGCTGGGTGTTGGCCTGTAACACCAGCGTGCTCGGTTGCGACGGGGCAGCGACCGCCAAGGCCAACGGCTCGACCCGCCCCCGGCGTCGACTGCTTAACGGACTTCTTAGTCCGGTAATCAACTGGGTCGCGGTCAGCCCCGGCGGCACATCGTCGGACGATGCTGCGTCGTCGACGACGCAAAAGGTCCACGGGATGGGTGTCACCCGAAGCAGCTTGCCGGTACGTTCGTTGAAGCGAATCATGGGCCGAAACACCATGCCCGGGCGAATCCAACGCAGGGAAGGATCACGCACCGGCAAGCCAGAGCCCTTGACCCGAAGCAGAACCTGCCGGTCTTGTACCTTCTCGATACGAGCCAACGGGGCGAAGCAGCGAATGGCCACGTCGACGGCCACATCGCGCAGTTTGCCCGCGTGCCATACGGGCAAAGCGAGCGGCGTGCCGAAGGTCTGGGTGTGAACATCGAACTCCCGACCGGCCACGCGATAATGGTCCCGCTCGAACGAGACCACCAACAGTATGCGTTTGTCGAGCGATGCGTCGGCTGGAAGCGTCGAGGGTGTGATGAGGGTTTCGATGTCAGCCACCAGGGTTCGCTGAAGCTCGGCAGGCACGTCGCCCACGGTGAGTGTCCAGGTAGCGCCGACAAGCGTCTCGATACGTTCGGCGATTTGCCCCGGCAACTGCTCACGCATCGGCTGCGTGATCCGCGGCGAGGAGTCGAAAGCCACCAGCAGCTCGACGCGATAGGGTGTCATTTCGTAAACCCCTTGCGCGGCTGTCGTACCGCCGAGAGACAGCGCAAGAGCGACCGACGCGAGTAGATTCAGCCCACGCCGTGCTGTGGCGTATGTTCTTCGCGCATGCGACGGTCGGGCGTTCTCGCAGTGCGGGACGCCAGCGGCGACAGCGGTTTTTTGAACGATACACCGTAGCATCAGGGCTCTCGCGGGTAAACGAAGCCGGGGTTCCATTGCTCGACGTTGTAGTACAGTGTGGGCGGCTGCTGCGCGATCGCGTCGACGTGTCGGCGGTAAGCAAGATAGTGCTGCATCTGCCACAAGGGGACGATGGCCACGTCGTCGTGCGCGATCCGGTGGATGCGGCGCAAGACCGCGCGGGTATCTCTCCAATCGGTCGCCTGATCGAGTTGTCGCAGTGCCAGACTCATGTAGGGACTGCATCCGCGTGAGGGGCCGTCGATGTCGAGCAACGTCCGGGCGTCGACGGCTGGCTCCCAAACGGCCAACTCGGCGTAGAGCAGATCGACGTCTTCCGGAACTTGTCGCGGCAGCCGTTCGGTGAGCGGCCGCAACTCGACCTTTACGCCGATCAACTCGAGTTGGCGCCGGATCGACTGGCAGGTCACCCGGGCAAGTTCCTCGGCCGGGTGCGCGAGAACGAGTGTCGGACCAGCTACGTCGGACGACGCTTTCGACGAGTCGGCCGCCGTCTTTTTGGCTTCGTCCTTCAAGGCAACCGCCACCAGGGCCATGGCTAGTCGCGGTTCGTAGCCGCGGGCGACGACGTCTTCGTTGTAGGCGTAGCCTAACGGATCGGTGTGGTCGCGGCCGGCGGGAAACGGACCACTGACAACCTGGCTGCCCGGCAGAGACTGGCTGGCCAATAATTGCTCAAGAATCGCCTCTCGGTGGATGCCGTAGACCAACGCACGACGGAAATCTCGCCGCGAGGTCCAAGGTCGCTTCACGTTGGGAATCAAACAGTGGATCAACGGGACGCCGTAGGGTTCGACGCGTACGTCGCGATCGCTGCGCAACAGTTCGATCGACCACGGCATAACGCGTGCGAGCAGATCGAATTTGCCTTGCCGCAATGCGCGAACCGCTTGGCCACCTTCGGAAAAAAACCGCTCGACGATTTCGCTGGGTTGCGTCGCGCCCGCCAGGCCGTAGCGAGCGTTGGCCACGAAGACCGCTTCGGTGTCGCTGCGCGATTCGAGCACATAGGGGCCGTTTGGCGGTGGCGAAACGGTTTGGCGTTCGGCCGCCGTCGCGATAGTGTAAGGGCACACGCGCACTTGCAGCAGGGCGTCGGGTCGCACGTGGGGACGTGCGAAGTCGACTTCCGCGTGGTAAACGTCGTCGACCGCAATGGTCGGATTCAAGGCCGCCCAAACGGGCCGATAGTCGGCCGAACGCGGATTGGCCATCGACAGCAGCTCTCGGGCAACGTCGGCACCGGTCAATACGGTGTCGTTCAATAAAATGTCGCCTTCGGCCCAGCGCTGGTCGGGGCGAAGTTGTAGCGTGAGCCGTGGGGAGAACGACGTGACGTCGAGTTGGCCCAGCGGACAATCGTAGTCACCGCCGTCGGTGCCCGGCGCGGCGAACTCGGTTACCATGCGATACAGCAACCGCCCACAACGCCGTGCGGTCGTGTCGGCAAGTGACGCCGGGTTGGGATGGTCGACGAGCAATGGGTAGTTTACGCCCACGACCATGCGCCGGTAGTGGGCGTGAATCGATTGGGCCAGTTCCTTGCCCTCTCGGTGCTTGGGGGCCATCGCGCTTAGTTGACGCACGAGCTGATCGGCCTGGCGGTAATCACCGGAGGTGGAAGCCGTTTGGGCCGCGGCCAACAGCGAGGCAACGCGATCGTCGAACTCCTTACGCCGTTGAATGACCAACGTGTTCTCCGGATACCAGGCGGCGAGGTTGTCGATCAACGCTTGGGTCGGCAGATAGGCCTGTTGGGCCAGGTATTTGGCGACCAGTTTGTCGGTGGCTGCCTGAATTACCCGTTCGAGGCCGTCGCGATTCGGGTTGCGTTGGTGAAGCTCACGAAGCATCGCGAGGGCCATGTCGTATTGCCCTTGGCGATAAGCGCGTTTGGCCTCCTCGAACAAGTAGTCCTGGAAGGCTGGGGCTAGATCGGGTAGTTGAGGGTGTTCGGTCTTCAGAAATTCGAAATAGTCGTAGGCCTCGTCGAGTTGGCCGGCTTCGACCAACCGACGCGCTTCGGTCAGGACCATGTGCTCGAACAGTTCTACCTTTTCGATGGCACGCCACGAGATTTCGTACGTCTTGCCAGGTACGTCCGTCAGTTCGACCAGCAGTTTGCCCGTCGTACGGGGAGTAATCGGCCGCCGCCGATCGGGCAGGTTCAGCGGTTGCACGTCGAGCACCGCGTTTTCGTTTTGCGCGTTGAGCGTGAGACGATCGAACGGCACTTGCTTGTACAACGGCACTGGTTCGTCGCCCAGCACGGGCGAACTGAGCAGACCAATGGTTAGTAATCCTAGAATGAACACCACCGCCCCATTCCTGGTTCCCACGCTACAGCGTGGGAACCCAGGCGTCGGACGCTTTGCGTCCCCGCAGTGTGAGCCGACGCGTTTTTTGGCCAATCGCGACGCGAAGCGTCGGATCGCGCGTTCCCACGCGAAGCATGGGAACGAGACGTCGAAGCGGGGATCGCGCGGCCGGGTGTTCACAGGGACAAGGCTCAGTCGGGCTGGGAGATGACATACAGTGTGCCGTCGTGGCCGCCGACGAGCAACCGTTCGCCGAGTTTTACCGGGCCGGTGCCCAAGGGACGTCCGACGGTCGACCGGTTATAGACCTGGCCGGTTGCCAGCGAATGGCGAACGATGGTGCCGTCGGTCGCGGCTACAAGGAAGCTCTCGCCTTCGAGCCATGGCGTGCCGACCAATGGGCCGGTCGAGAGCGTCTGCTTCCAACGAAGCCCACCTTGCGGGTCGAGACACACGAGCGTGCCCTGTTCGGTCGCCAGCAGGGCCGATTGGCCGAGAGACACCGGTCCCCAAACACAGGCTGAGTCGAGCGACTGGCGGCCGACAGGTTTGAGCTCATCGGCCGAGAATACTTGAATGACGTTTTCGGCGTCGACGATCGCTACCGCGTCGGCAAACGATACCAACGGGGAGACGAGCGGCGTCTGCGTGGTCGCTTGGGCCGAAACGGCCAGATGTGGTCGCGGTTTCGGTTCGATGGCCACGCGGTAGATCGCTCCGCGGCCGTCGGCCAGAAGTGCGGCGTCGGATGTGGCGGTCGGCCGTCGCCAGAGGACCGTGCTATCGCCGTTGAGCCGCGGTTGGAACGGATCGCATTGCATGGCGCTGGTGTTCGGGTCGACCAGAAACACGCTGCCCGGTTTCGACGGGGCCAGCAGGCCAGACTGAAACGCGATGGGGCAACAGGCCAGGTCGTCGGGCAACAGCAGCCAACGAAATCGGATAGGACGTTGCTGCGGATCGTAAACGGCCACTTGCCTCGACGCTTCGCCCACGCTTAAGGCCACTACGCCCGAGCCTAAGTCGACGACGCAACGAACGGGGCCGGGCAGTTGGGCTGGGTCGATGGCCACCAGCGGTGTGTCGACCACCTGGCCCGCGACAACGTCCGCCGCGTTGAGCGGGAAGAGGCCGCCGATTGCATTGACGACGGTCACCGTCGTGCCGTCGTCGGCCACCCGTGGTTCGGAAGGCAACGGAACCGCCAGGTAGGTTTCCCAAAACTCGGTCGAGTCGTCCATGCGGATGGCCGACACCACCAGTCCGGTCGTCTTGGGATCGTGGCGAACGTAATACAGTGCCGTGCCCAATTGAACGAGCGGTTGGGTGACGGGCGAGGACTGGTGGGTGGTCCATTTGGGTACTAAACGACTTGTCGACGCTTGGATGTCGAAAGCCGTTACGCCGTTGTCCGCGAGCCACACACGACTCTCCGAGAGAAACGGAAATCGAATCAAATGGGGTTCGCCGCCGATTTTCCGGCTGGCCACCGTTTTCAAAGGCGGGTTGGTTTCTGCACTGCCTGCCTGGAAAACGGCTAACGATCCGAGATCGGTGGCCACGGCCAGATAGCGGTCGTCGACAGCCGCCGCCTCGTCGACGCGGCCTTGAAGTCGCGTGCGATAGACGGGCGTTAATGTGGCAGTGCCCCCCTGCCCTTCTTCGCCCCCGTGTCCTTCTTCGATGGTGAAGAACTGAAGCGTACAATCCGAGGCCAAGTCGTTGACGGCGACCAGTAGTACGTCGCGGGCGACCACCGGCGGCGCGGTAATGCTACCCAACTCGTGGCCGACGTGAACGACGGTGATACAAGGCATTGTTTGGTCGCGGGTCGTTTCGGCGACACCGTCGAGTCGAAGGACGAACAGGTTGAACTGATCGGCCAGTTGGAAAATCAGGCGGTGGTTCACGTCGACGGCCGGAGCCACGCGCAGCGGTTGCGGAAACTGCACGTATCCGATCGTGGCGCCGGAGGCAGCGTCGAGCACGACGAGCTTGCCCGAAGGAGCCGCCACGTAGATACGGCCCTCGGCGATGACGGGTCTCGCGGTGAAGCGTTCGCCGATCGTTTGCCGCCAGAGCAGTCTGCCCGTGGTGCCCTCGATACGCTGCAATTCGTTGGTCTCCGAGGCGACCAACAGTACGTCGCCGCCAGCCTCCGAGGTGAACGCCTGGGGCGGGAAACCGGCGCCGACCGTGTTGCTGTCAAGTCCCTGGTAGCGACTCCAAAGCACTTTGCCCGAGGCGGCGTCCAAACTGTAGCAGGCCCCTTTGGCCTTGGCAAAGACAATGTGTCCTTCGACCTGGGGCACCGTTTGATGGGTGAAGCGTTGGGCAACGATTGTGGTCGAGAGCACCGTGGTTGGGGTGTCGGTGGTCGAGGCTGCACGGGCTTCGTCGACCCAATGGACGGCCGCCTGTTGCGTTTGCGACGTTTTGGCAATTGCGGCGCTGAGTTGCTGATCATTCGCCACCGTCGGGTATTGGCTGAGCAACTGGCGGCGAATCCGGTAGGCCTCGTTAGCGTTGCCTTTGGTCGTTGCCTGGGCGATGGCGGCCAGGGCGTTGCGCAGTTCGTCGTCCTGGGCGATGGAATGCTCGGTTTGGGCCAGCGACGTGCGGACCTCGTCCATCTTGGTGGCGCGCCACAACGAACGCGGGACGTGTTTCTCCAGCAGCGCGAGCGACTCTCGCGACTTGGCCACTAGCGCCGTGTCTTGGGCCTTTCGGGCGTCGGTGGCGAGGCCTTCGGCGATGTCTAGCAGCATGGCCGAGAGGTCGGCGTGGGCTTGCTGGAACTCCGGCTCGGATTCGATCTGTTTCAAGACGTTCTTGGCCGTGTCGAGCGACGCGCTCCAATCGTGCGTGCCTGAGGTCGCCTGCCGCAACTGGGCCAGGCCGCGATGCACGCGAGCGATGCTTTCGCCCTTGTGGCCGGGGAACTTCTCAAGATACTTGGTGTATTTGTGGATGGCGTCGGTGTAGGAGCCGTCGTGATAGGCTTGGCTGGCCAGCCGCAGGGCTTCGTCGCCCGTTTGCCGGGTAAGCGACCAGACGAGAAAACCTCCGAGAATCACAGTCACCAGCAAGGCTCCGCCGCCGACCATCATCAGCGAGGAATCCCAGTGGTCGGTCTTTTTGGGTTTCTTCGATCGGGAGAAGAGGCCCGACAGCCCCCGTTTTCTCGGCGCGGGCATCAATGGGTCGGCGGCGGCATTCCATTGTGCCTGGTCGTCCATCAGCCCATCCAAAGGACCGCCTAGCCCGGTGGTGCTCGATATCAACTCATCGTTCAACGACGAACCGGAGGGAGTACTCGACGCCCCGGTTGATGATTTGCCCGATGGCGTTTTACTTTTCGATTTCTTTTTCTTGGTCGCCGCGTCGCCGTTCGACTTCTTGGCGGGTGGGGATGATGTCTCCGACGACTTCTCGGGCAGCGGTACCAACCCCATTTCTTCGTCGGCCGGTTCGTCGATCGGCACCAAACCAAGTGGTTCCTCGTTGGAGCCGTCGATCGGAGCCAAGCCAAGCGGCTCGTCGTCGGGCTTGTCGATCGGCACGAGCCCAAGCGGTTCGTCGTTGGGACTGTCGATGGGGACCAACCCTGGCAGTTCGTCTGCCGGCGGCCGCTTGTCGTTGGCCCTGACGGCGTTTGGGGCGTCGGCCAACAGGCGTTTGGCCAATGGAGCGGTTAAGTGGCCCTGAGCGACGAGCGCCTTGGCAACCGCCGCCGCCGAGGGTGTTTTTTCGGCCAGGTCGACCTGTTTTCGGAGCTTCCGCATCAAGTCGACCGGCAGCAACTTGCGCGCTTCGATGATGTCGAGCAACGGACCGGCGGTCAGGCGTTCTTGGTTGGCGGAAGGCGAAGCTGGCTGTTCCGTCGGACTTGTTGGTGGGGCTTTCGGTGCGGGCGTGTCTGGCTGGGGCGGTTCTAGTTTGGGACTCTCCAATTGAAGACGACGCCGCAAGCCGCGGTCGTAACCCGTCTTGCGGTTTTCGTTGAGCAAACATTCCTTGGCCGCGTTGACTTCGTCGAGCAACTGCTGGCACAAGGCGGCGTGTTCTCCCGTACGAAAGGCAAACAGCAGACCAATTTGTTGCTCGGCGGCCGCTTCGACGACGTCGCGGTCGTCTTCGAATCGCTTCAGCCCCAGCAATTGGTAGTGATCCGGCGGCCGCTCGTCCGTCGGAATGTCTAACCACTGAAGATAAGGGTCGAAGTTTTCGGCCATAGGGGAGTCGTTTTGTCTTCGCGTTGAGTGATGTCCGGCGCGACCAACGGTCGCGGCTTTATGTAATGTTATTGGGCAATCTGGTCTACTCGCCCCTCGCCTCTAGTTTCTAGCCTCTAGCCCCTTCAAAACTCATCCTCCGTGGCCAGCCGGACGTTTTCCATGCCCGCGGCGTTGCCTGCGTCGAGCGCCCTTACCACGGTCTCGTGGCGACAATCGCCATGGGCAAGCACCAACAGGCTTGTGGGGCCCGGGCCTGCAAGTCCCGACGCTCCCTGCTTCGCCTCGCGAAGCTTCACCAGCAGGTCCTGTTCGCTCAATGCCTCGTTGTCGTTTACCCAAAGCGTGTTGTCGCGGTCGATATGCACGATAATATAGTCGTCGTTTTCTTCCAACTCTTCGAGCGTGGGGGACTGGGTGGCACGGTCTTGTGGGTCGGGGGTAGGCGCTTCGATCGATTTTTGAAGACTGAATGCGGCCGTGACCATGAAAAAAATCAACAACAAAAAAGTGACGTCGACCATGGGGGTCATGTCCAGGTCGTTGTCGGTCGACTCGGCATGCATGCGCAACCGAAGCGGTCCGGAACGACCGGTCGTGTCGGCTTCGGGAATTTCAAACGTTTTTCGCATCGGTCGATTTTTTCAGTGCGGTGCGTTGGTCATTCGACTTCAAATACGGCCAGGTAAAGCTCAACTCCCTCGACCTGCCCGATGGCCGCGGTAACCTGGGCGACATCGCGGTGCAACACGCCCTTCTCGGCCTTCAGCAGCACGCTGGGTTTTCCTTGATGGAGGCCTTTCTGTACGTACTCGATGATGGCTTCGGTTTGCAGTTCCGGATTGTCGGGCAAGGGCGAGCCGATGGTGCCGTCGGCCAGGTAAATGGCCGGTGCGCCCGAGCCGCGTTCGGCAATGGTGATGATGGTCGAGGTACGCGAGTTGACTCCTTGGCCATGCCGCGCCGCAGGCAATGCCACGGCGGTTTCCATGTCGGGCGTCGAGGCCACCAGGAAAAAGATCAACAATAAAAACGTGATGTCGATCATTGGTGTAATGTCTAACTCGCTCGATTCGGCAAGTCGACGCCGTGGTAGCACCGGACCGACGTCTTCCCAATCGTCGGTGTCCCAACCGTTGGTGTTGTCGTCCGTGTTGGGGATGATGGTGTTGTTCATGGTCGTGTAAACCGAAGAAGAAGGCTACTTGCGAAGCGGCAAAGCCGCGTTCATGTTTCCAATCTCTAGCCTCTAGTCTCTAGCCTCTCTTCCTTTGCCTTGCTCGAAACGGTTGCTTTGAATACTTCCAGAAAACGCGTTAGCCCGGCGCTAACGAGGTCTTCGAACTTGCGAATTTGTACATTGATGCTTGCCGTGCAGAGAACCAGCGGAATAGCGATGGCCAGCCCACAGGCCGTGGTAATCAAGGCCAGGCTGATGTCGTCGGCCAAAATTGTCGGGCTGATTTTGTCTTGAGCCTGACTGGCCAGCTTGCCGAACGCTCCCATCATCCCCATTACCGTACCGAACAGTCCTACCATAGGCGCGCTCTTGATGACCGTCGAAACCCAGCTCAGCCGATATTCGAGATCCGAAAGCACATCACGTTGGAAGCGGTCGGCCAGCAACGCCCGAATCTTTGGGTAGCTCAAATTCCGATTGGCGACCGCCAACAACACGAGCTGCGGCATCGCGCGGGGATCTTCGTGGCATGTTTCAATGATCGTGTCGAAGTCTTCGGCCTCGAGGTTAGCCTCAACTGTGTCGAGAAAGTCGTCCTGCGCGGCTTCGTTGCGGAAACGAATCTGCGATACGCGCCGCAAAACCACGATCACACAGAACGCTCCCCACAGGGCGATCAACGCCAGGGCGAGGTAAATGATCTTACTGACGATGGCAGTGACTGGGGCAAGATCCATGCTGAAGCTCTTCGAGGATACGGGGTTTTACGCGAGAGATTAGTGTTGGTACGATTGTTTCAGAACGTAGAACTGATAGCCGTCGCCGTCCGGACGAATGGCGAATTCGGTTTTGCGGATCGAATCGGCCCGATCGCCGGCGTAGGCCTTTTCCAGGCCGGCTAAATGCGTTTCAACTTTCGGCGGCAGAAACTTCAGCACAACACGCCCCGCTGTCTGGATTTCCGCCCGGCCGAGCAACTCGCGGTCGGCTCGTTGGAGTTCTCCGTCACGCCAAGTGAGGTAGTAACGTTGTTCGGCGTCGGCCGGTCCGATACGCGTCGTGGGCGTGTTCTGAGCGAGTTGCGAGGCGTAGGCCACTTGGCCCTCCGGCAGCAGCACTCCCAATTCGATGCCGAAATAGTCGAGTTGTTTTGCGTAGCTTTTCAGGGTGTTGCCTTCGAGGAAATGCAGTTCCCAGTGCCGGCGCACGCCGCTGCCGCCCGAGCCGTTGCCCGGCATTCGCCCGTCGCCATGGCTTCCGCCACTTTTGCCGCCGGTAAGCTGTTCGCTGAAGGCCGGGTTGTCGAGCATGGCCGCTCGGGTGCCAACGGCCTCGCTGATCGCCGCCAGAGTCTCTTCCACGGCCGGCTCAGGCAGATCGGTTTCCAGTCCGATCTCTTCGGCCGGCGGTTGTTCAAGTTCCATTCCGCCGCCCAATCCGCCCGTACCGTCGCCCAACTGGACCAACTCAACCGGCACGGCTGCTTGGCCTAGAAAGATCCGGTTGGTCAGCCAAATAATCAACAGGATGAGCACCGCCAGACCGAGCAATATCAACAGCGCGATCAGCAGGCTCGACACCCGATCGTACCGCGAGATCTGTAGCCGGTAGTCCGGCAATGTCGTGGTGGAGGTGGGACTTGCCATAGACAGGGGACAGGAAATAGGGAATAGGGGCGGCTGACTTTCTCTCCTGTCCCCTACCCCTAACCTCTAGTCTCTATTGCCTTCTATCCTTTCACGGGGACACGTTTTCGGGATTAATGAACTCGGCTTCGGGACGTACTGCCCGGTACCAGGCCTTCCATTGGTCGACGGCACGCGCGACATCGGACTCGTTGGCCTTGTCCGACAGTCCAAAACCCTCGGGCTTGCGGCTGAGCCGTCGCAGACCGTCGCGAGCCAAACGCTGCACTTGCCGGTCGGGGTCGGTCAATGCAAAAATCAAAACCGGGGTGTTGTCCAGATCGCGTGAATTGCTGAGTACCTGCACGGCTGCCGCCCGGGCTTCGGCCGACGAGGCGCCGGCCAACCGGCGCAGTTGATCCGCCTGTTTGTCGTTCAGCGCGTTGGCTTCTTCGGGCGGAATTGCGGCGAGCGATTCGACCGCGGCGTCGAAATCGGTGCTGTCGGCGTCTTCCGCTGCTGTCAACAGGTCGTCGAGCGATCCCGCCACTTGTGACGGAACTACCTTGCCCTCTCGTATCTTCACGTGCGAGGTCTGCTTGGGAAGCCCTCGGCCACCTACGAGCACGCCCGCACCGAAGCTGCGAGATTTTTTGATGCTCTGCTGCGTAGAGCGAAGCAGGAAGAGAATGGCGAACGACGTGTTTACACGCAGATAGCTGGTGTCACCCCAACTGCCATTGACGGCTTGTTTTTGGGCAAGAAAGCGAACACCATCGTCGTACCACGTGACGTCCGGGCCTTGCCGCGTCGAGTTGCCTGTGCGTCCCTCGGCCAACTCCCGGAAGCTCATGTAACGCTCCAGGGCATACATATAGTAGTAGGGCCACTCGGGTGGGTCGATCTTGTAGTTTTCCGTTAGCCACTGGGTGCCGCGCTGCTGAACGGTTTGAAACAGTCTGCCCGGCAGGCGGGTTTTCTGCCGCTGTGTCGGTTGACCGTTGTCGGCCACTTCTCGCAAGGCGGCCGGCAAACCATCGCTTCGCTCGGCTGTCTGGCGCGTGAAACCTAGTAAATCGGCGCAGATATAGGTACTTCCCAGGCCGGCCGCCGACAGACTCAACCTGCAACCCGTCTGCCTGACCGGCTCAAATGTGTCGGAAATCGTGCCCTGGTACCCAAACGCACCGCTGGGATCCTGAGTCTTCAAAAGCCATGTGGCGACCGTTTCGACCGACTCGTGCGGCACGCGAAACCCAGCCTGGGTTGCTTCCCAACTGCTGAGCACACCGTATTGGGTCATCGACGTGTCGCCCGTGTGCTTGTTCTCGTAGCCCCAACCACCGTGTGGTTTCTGTTTCAACTGGAGGTAGTCCAGCAGAAATTGAATTTCGGGGGCGTATTGGCTGGAGTCGACCGAAATCAGGAAGATCGCTGCCAGGCCCGTACTGTAAATGGCGTCGCTGCCCATGCCAAATTTTTCAGGCTTCTTGCCCTGCAACATCTTTTGGGTGTCTTCGATGGCCTTCACCACGTTGCGATGGTCGGCTCGGCCGGTGTGCTTGAAGATGGCTAGGCCTTCCAGGGCCAGGGCCCCCATCCGCGAGTCGGGATTGGCGTCCGACTCCAGGTAGGCTATGCCCCGGGAAACAAGCGCCTGCACCTCGGGACTATTCGGATTGAAGGCCAAGCAGGGCGAAACCAACGCGAGACAGACTACCTGGGACAAGAACGCCACAACCGAAGTGCGCCGCACGACAACGGGCGAGCGCGTTTCGTTCACTTGTGGCAGACCTTTTCTTCGGCTGCACCAGGACATGGACATTCCACTCGGTATGACCGAGAAACGCGAGCCAAGATGCCGCAGCGCAGCGTCTTGCCCGACTCATGGATTTCGCATCTCACTGCCACAACCTTCCCCGACTTCTCAAGATCGAAGCGGCAAAAAGAGGGGTGTTCCGACGCCCCAGGGGAAAATTGCGGATGTCTTCACCCCGCCTGTCGGGTGGGGATTCGACAAGTTGTTACCCTGGCGCGATGATAGTGGGGTACTGCGCGACTGTCAAGGATTCGGCCCCCGAAATCCGCAGCACAGCAAAGTGCCGCCACCACTCCCACTTTGCCATTCTTCTTGCCTTGGCGCCGGATGAATTGTTGGTGGCAATTTCCGCCAAAAGACACCAAGTTGGTGCGGTTTCAATGACTTTCATCGTCTGCCATGCCGATACCGAATTGACAGCATTTGGTTACGACGTATACTATGACGTTTTCGCCTGCATCGTCAGGCGGCGGACAGGTAGCTCAGTTGGTAGAGCACTGGACTGAAAATCCAGGTGTCGCCGGTTCAAGCCCGGCCCTGTCCACTAAAGCCACTTGGTGCCAGGTCGTGCCAAGTGGCTTATTTTGTAAGGAGTTACGTTCGTTGTCGCCGGGCGTCGCTCGGGGGGGACGTTCGCCGGGTTCCGCCCCGTTTTCGGCACATTCCGCCAGTTCGTAGGTGCAACTACAGGTGCAACCTAGCGGCTCCGGCAGAGAAACCGCTTGAATCGCTGTCGCTTTCTCTTCCATCTCAACGTGGTTGTAGATGTTCGTGGTTAACCGTGGGTCGCTGTGTCGTGCCAGTCGCTGCGCTGTCGCCAGGGGGGCCCCCGAGCGGCAAAGCGCGGACACGAAGGTGTGCCGTAGGGCGTGGAAGTCGACGAAGCGACCCTGGTCATCCTGGTAGGCAATTCCTGCCTTCTTGCAGTCGGCCTGCATCATCTTCGCAGTCTGACGGAGTTTTCCCGTCGATGTGCGGAGCGGAAAGAGAGGCTGGCCGGCGGCGATCTCGTCTTGGGTTCGCATCCATGCCCGTAGCCGTTCCATAGCCACCGGGTGGAGGGGGAGTTCGTCCGAACGCTTGTTCTTGGAGTATGATCCGCACACTCTCACTTTTGCGGGGGTGGTGGTCAAGTCGAAGTCTCGGAGGGTCAAGGATGCCAACTCTCGTCTCCGGAAGCCGGTGGCGCCCGCTAAAACATAGACAGCGGCACGTGTCAGCCCGTCGACCCCCTGGACCACGGGTCCCGTCTCGGCCGCGGCGATCAGCCGACCGAATTCGGTTGCCGTCAAGGCACGCCGATCGTGCCTGCGGTCGGACGTTTCGTTCAATCGGGACAAGCCGACCAGGACATGCGAATTCGCCCGACGCGATGTGTAGGCCCATCGCGAAAATGCTTTGCATGAGACGAGGTAGGCGTTCAATGTCCGAGGGCTCCGGTGGTCGGCACCGTGAAGTCTTCGTTGGCCTTCGAGCTGCTCCTCCCCCAAATGCTTGATGAATTGCGTCACGGCATCGGGGTTCATGTCGGCCAGCCGCCGGAAATGACAGAACGCAATCGCTTCCTTGATGTGACGGATAGTCACCTCGATGTGGTAGGGAGATTTCTTTTGGCTGCGTAGAAAGTCAGCGTAGTCGTCCAGGTGATCCGTGATTGACCGGTTTGCCTCGATCGCGAATCGTTCGGCTGCTACGTCGATGGTGCCGTTGGCTTCGGCCTTCGCTCGTGTTTCTCGCATCGAGGCGAATTGCATGGCGGCCGTACGGTCGGTCAGTTTGGTGTTTTCGATCTGCTCGACGTTGTCGACGTACCATTTGGCGTAGTAGGTCCGCGATTGCACGAGGATGTTTTTGCCGTCGAGTGCGACCTCGGCTCGGCGTTTCGCTCCGTTCCGACCACTCCAGACCGCGAACCGCTTATCGCGTTTCGTCTCGATCACTGCACCGTCTGGAATTGGCTTCTTGTGTGTTCGTCGGAAGATGCTAGCCATTGGAGTTGTCCTCGCTTCTGACCGTCACACGCTGCCCGATGCACGCTGCTACCTTGTCGAGACCTGCCAGTCCGATGCCACGGCTGCCGTCCATGAACCGGCTAAGCGTGGACTGGGACACACCGGTCCGCTTGGCGATTTCGTATCGCGACATTTCGCAGCCATCGATCGCTTCGCGAATTTGGTCGGAAATGGGTTTCTGTTTCGTCTTTCGTTTTGGTGCCATGCGACTGCCTGGTTTTTTGCGGTATCCTGGGGTGCCTGTCATTCTATCGATTGCTTGTCGTTATGGTAACTGTTCTTGCGTTGCCCTTACTGGTGTTTTCCCGGCCGTCAGCCGCCTCGGTTGTTACCGGAAGTACCGTTTTCAACCTGCCCAAACACCTGCTGGTAGATTTCTGATGGAATGATGGTGTTCGCCTGGGAGAGAAGTTGTTTCAACTCGGCATCCCCACGATCCTTTCGCAAAAGCATGTACAGGTAACCTACTGGCCGCCTCACGTCGGATGTGCTGTGTTTGATGGCTTCGGTGGTGTTGACAATGCAGTTTTCGGAAATCACTCCGATGGCCCAAAGAAACGCCGTTCTCAGGAGGAGCCATTTGTCATGAGGCCTGTCTTTTGCGTTGTGGCTGGGGGGGACCTGCCTTTTCAACTTGCGATAACGTCGCCACACCTCGCTTTCGTTATCACGCCACGAAGGATGAACGAAGGGGCTGCTTGCGTTTTCGACGGTTGGACTACTAAGCGCAAGAGCAGAGCTGGTTCTTGTGCTTTCCAAGGACACACAAGAATGGTCCTCACTCTGAGATTTGGCCTCTAATGATCTACTATCTTTATATGTGGCTACCGGTGGGCCGTTGCTGGGTCGTTGCTGGGTCGCCGGTGGGCCGCTTGGTTGGTCACGGTCATGGTGAGACCAGACGTAACGATTCACATGGCAAAGGGTTATGATCGTATATTGCCTGGTCGGTTGGATGGTCAGAAAACCTGCATTTTGCAGGCGTTTCAAGTGTCGTTCAAGCGTTTTGCCTGGACACCTCAAAACAGCCTCCCATTGGTTGCGTCCGAAGACGCATTGCCCCGGCTTGAGAGGGACGGCGATTGTCCCGCGGCCCGATCTCCAGGACACGACGCAATTAGCTTGTGCGATAGATTTTTTTATCCAGCTCCACAACTTCCACGTGACAGGATCTTCGAATGCGATTGAGTTGTATTCGTCGAAGTGGGATTTGACGAAGAACGGCGAGAGTCCATTGTGCGCGATCGGTGTGCTGTTCATGGGCTGGTGGTCCTAAAACGGCAGATCCAATTGATCCACCGGATTCGGTGGGCCCGGGCAGCTTGGGGGTAGATTATCGGTGGTTTCGCGAATATCGTCGGCCGTCACGGCCGGGGCACCGTCGAGCAAGAGCCTGAGTATCGAACGCCGGGCCGAGAGTAGCAGCTGGTCCCGCGTGGCCTCGAAGTTTGTATGGGCGGAGAGTTTCCGTTTCTCGGCCTCGTGATAGCCATAGTCAGTGTTGTCGCTCATTGGCGGGCCCTCCTGTGTGCGTCGACTGGCATGCATCCGTCCGCGATCCACGCCTCAAGGTCATCGCGGCGCCACCGCACGGATGGCCGAGGGCCGCGACCGATTCGAACCGGGCGCGGCATGATGCCAGTGGCGCTGTAGCGTTCGAGCGTTCGCACACCGAGGCCACAAAATCGGGCGGCCGCCTTCTTGTCCAACAATTGGGGCAGTGTGTCAGCCTTCATCGTTGTAGCCTCCCTTTCTGGCGTCCAACTTGTTGACCTCGTGTCGTAGCCGGGCCATGTCTTGGAGGCTAAACAACCGCGAGTTGCCGGCCGTCGCCTTCGGCTGAATGCGACGGGTTCGGATCAGGTACGCCACTCGTTCCGGTGTTGTGCCGAGTTCATCGGCAATCACACCCACGGTGAGCAATCGTAGGGGGGCGTTGGGCATGGTCATATCCTTGTGCAGGGATGTTCTTGGCTCGTCACCTTGGCGAGGCCTCTGCCCTTAACGCTTGGCGTTCACGAAAAAACGCCCACCGGCGAGCCGTGGGCGTCTTCTGTGTGTTCGATAGTATTGTGTATCAAGGAATTGCGAATTTTGCAGAATCGCAGTTTTTTGCGCCGAAGTGGCCATGAACGTTCATGAACGCTCACCAACCTTCCTTCGGTTGCGTTGTTCGATCACTTCCGACTGCTGGGCTTGCATCTGTTGGACGATCTGTTTTACCTCGTCCCACCGTAGCGTTGCCTCTTGGCAACCTGGATAAGCTTCGGCCAACTGCCTATATTCTTCCAATAGGGCTTGGGAGGCCTTAAGTTGCCCTCTCGGACTCTTGGGAACGGAGCATGCGGCTTCAAACCGTGCATTCAACCCTTCAAGTTCTCTCCTTGCATTCTCCAAACGGTAGTCCGCTACGGTCTCAGGCGTCCCTCCCTGCGCATAAGGCACGGTTCTCTTCCGTAATTGCGCCACTGCTTTGTTGACGAGGCCGAGTGAACAACCCATCAATTTCGCTAGGTCACGTTGGGTCAGTCCTGGATTGTCTTCGAGGTATTCGCGGATCTGGGGTAGCACCGCTGCAACGGTATGCCGTGTTGAGTCTTTTGGTCTGTCTGGGTGGTGGTTTCCACCTGAATCGTGCCCTTCAACAGATTTTGACTTGCCAGCGACTGCCGCCCGTTCTTGCCGTTGCCGCAGTTCCTTCAAGGCTTGGTTTTGCTCCAACTCCAAAAACGAAACCAGCTCTTGCGGGCTTGGGAAGTCCTGGACCCAAGCCTCAAAGGCAAGGTGCGAGGCAGTCGTCGAACGGATATATCTTGAATCGGTCCGACTCCGTTCTGCCGTCTCCTTGTTGAGTTCCCAGTTTTCGGCGGAGAGATTCAATACGTGTTGCAGGAGTTGATGAGCATTTGGCCCCACATGGTTGCCAACCTTTACCGGTATGCCGTGTTTCTCGGCTCGCAACTCTGTCAAAAACTGGATGACCGTACTGACCTCGGTATTCCACATCGGCAAGTCCCTTCCCATACGGACGACATAGCCGTCCACCGAAGGTTCCAGCCGTCTCCAGGCGTCGAGCTCCGTCTGGTTCATAGCGATCTCGACGATCGTTTGCCGCATTCCCGCGTAGGCCTTCAACCTATCCATGTAGGTGTCAAAAAAGGTGATGATCATCTCTTCGTCGACAGGACGGTGGTGCCTCGCTTTGATTTCCTCGTCCGTCGCAAGGTTGCATGCATGGTCGCGAAGATCGCGTTCCATCGCATTCGCGGGTTCCCTCAATTCGTGGGCCAGATCGAACCTGAACGCCCCCACCTGTGCGCGAATTTCCGCAAAATGCTTTATCCGTGCTTCAGCATCCCTCTCGTCAGCCACTTGTCCGTGCTGCCTAAGTCTCGCAGCCAAATCGCCGACGGTTCGGTAGTCGTCGTTATCGGGGCTTCGGCCTTCGTCCGTCAATTCCCCAATTCCGATAAGGCATGACACGACCCATCGGTAGAGTGCTTCGATCTCCTTGGGCGGATATGCCTGTTTCGGGAGCAATTCGGGTAGTTCTGGGCACCACAAGTTTTCCGCCTCGTCCCGCAGCACGTCGTGAGCGTTCTCATTAGGTTCGCCGGTTTCTGGTCGCGGCGAATCGCAAAGCCTTTGCCGTTCACGGCGAACCTTTTTGTAGAAGTCATCAAGCCTTCGTCCCAAAGAATCAGACGTGTGGACGCTCATCGAGAACTCTCTCCCTCAATTGGCCTGTCCCGACGCGAGGGCCGGTGAAAGTAGATGGAAGTCAGCCGCCCCGCTCGGGTTCGATTGTTTTTACCGGTTGGTCCAAAAGTAATCGTTCGATCAATTGCTTACTTCTGGAGGACCACTGAGGCTGAAGCCCCGCCGGGCCGACTATTGTAACGAAATGCCGGACTCTTTCCAGGTGACTCGCCCGCTGCCATGCCGAGGTTAGCGGTCTACTCGACCCGGTCGACCTACGAGCGACCCCGCCACATGCCGAATTCCCGAACACGTTACCATGAAGCAGTTTGCGCCGATCGTTAGTCAGTGGTCTATTGCAGGTGTTCCCGCGGGCGGCCGGGTTTCGATCGGACAGGGAGGACCCGAACGGGGGACGCCTCCGGCCGGGCCGGGCCTTCATAGATGTCGATTCTTGGCTCTTCAATCGCCGAGGACGAACGCCTTCGGCACGAAGCAGACGAATTGGACCAGCGAAGCGAACAGGTCGACGCCCGGTTTGTCGAGCCGCAACGACTATTGCCAGACGACTACCGGTTTCCCAGCGACCCGCCATTTCCACAATAGGATGCAGGCCTCAGCAGGCACGCGGAATACGCGATCGGTTCCGTGTGGGCGTCTTCCGTCGGCCCAGGGAAAACCACCGTGCGTCATCCGGGCGGTCGAAAGCCGATCGGGTCAAACTATGTCGTGTCGAAAGGCCTCTTGTGCCTTCGACACCCCGATAGCGGAGCTGTCGGGGCTATCCGCTGTTCCTTCATCCATCCAACGCGGCGGTTCTCAAAAATGAGGGTTGTCGTCCGTTTGCGCTGAGGCCTGGGGTGGGTCGTCGGGGTGGAGGTAATCTGCCGGCAGCCGCCCTTCGATCCGGAGCAGTTCGCGGTCGATCAGGTGGGTTTGCAGATCCAGGTCACCCAGCAGGCGTCGCAGCCGTTCGTAACGGGCAACCAGCAGTGCTTTGTCGTCGGTCGTCATTCGTTTGTATCCGCTTCATAAACCGCATTGGATTTCGCGGCGGGGTTTAGGGGGCTGAGGGATCAGCGGGACCAGGGGCGGTAGGCATTGGGGTTGGACTTCAGCCAGAGGTCGGGCAGTAGCGAGGTGAGGGTGGTCTGGGAATGGCCTTCGGTGTTGCGCAGCTCGGCCATCCGTTGAATGACGTCGCGGAGATAGGCGAACGGCTCTGCCTGATTGGCTTTGCAGCTTGCCGTGAAGCTGTAGAGGATCGCCGCGACCCGGCCGCCGTGATCGTTGCCCAGGAAGGTCCAATTCTTCCGCCCGATCGCGCATGCTCGCAACGTTCGTTCGGCCAGATTGTTGTCGATCGACAGTTCGCCCTCTTCGCAGTACCGCTTGAGGCCTTCCCAACGCGGCAGCACGTAACCGATTGCTTGGCCCATGGGACTCTTCGGCAACACGCGATGCCGGGCCCCTTCGAGCCACGCGTGAAACTGGTCGAGGATCGGCAGTGAACTTTCGCGACGCCTTTTCCATCGCAGGGCGTGCCAACGCTCGCGATCGGCCGGGTTGCCGAAGTCGAATTGTCCGGTGTGCTGTTTCACCTCGCGTTCGACGCGGTACAATCGTCCCACGTAAGCCAACGCCACTTGCGCCTCCTCCGGTTTGGAAGTCTGGGCGTCAAAGAATTTTCGCCGCGCATGCGCCCAGCAGAGCACTTGCCGTACCTGGCCGTCGGCATAGATCCCGTCGTAGCCGGAAAACGCATCTGCCTGAAGATAACCGCGATAGCTTTCCAGAAACCTGACCGGGCCGTCGCGTTTTCGGCTGGCCGTGTACTCGTAGATCGAGTACGGATTGCACCCGTCGCCGCAATAGACCCAGAACCGGCCCGTGCGACAGTGGGGCAATGCCGGATCGAGAACCTTCACCGGCGTGTCGTCGGTCCAAATCACGTGCGAGGATCGCACCCGTTCGACCATCAGGTCATACAGGGGCGAAAGCAACTCGGCGGTGGCGGCCGCCCAGCGGCAGAGCGTGCCCCGGGAGATTTCCGCGCCGTGCCGAAAAAACACGTCCTCCAGCCGATACAGCGAGAGGTGATCGGACCACTTGCCCACCACCAAGGCACTGAGCAGCCCGGGCCCGGCGGCGCTCTTGGGGATCGGCTTGGCCGGCGGCGGAGCGATTGACACGTGCTCCTGGCAGTGACAGCAGGCGTATTTGTAGCGGATGTGCTCGATCACCTTCAGCGACGCCGGCACGAACTCCCATTGCTCGCTCGTTTCGCTGCCGATTCGCTGCCGAACTTCCCCGCAGCAGGGACAGGGCTTTTCGTCTTCCGCCAGATCGTGTTCGACTTGTTCACGCGGCAGATCCGCAGGCAATGGCTTCCGCTTGCCGCGCCGACGCACGTGTCCCCTGGCGGGCGTTTCGCATGCCTCGCTTTGCTCGGGCACTTCTTGCCCGAGGTCGCCGCCGTCGAACAGCTCCAACTGGTTCGGGGCGCACTTCTCGCCACGCGGCCCGTAGCGGCTTCGCAGCAACTGGGCCGTATAGTGCCTTAGTTGTTCGAGCTCGCGCCGCAGCTCGATGATCGTGGCGTGTTGCTGCGAGGCAAGCTCCTTCAAGGTCGCCACGTCGTTCGGAAGAGAAGGGACATCCGTGCTCATGTTTCTCTAGACGTAGCGACTCGCAAAATGGTTCCCCGGGATTCTGCCGCAAGGGAGGGATTTTTCCGCAAGGGGATCGTGAAAACCACCACGTGCCAATCATGGCTCAGCCACGCCTCGATAGCGTCTTCGGCGCCTGACACTGGCCAGATCGATGCCTCCCAGCAGCAACGCCAGATCGGTGGGCGAAAGCCTGACCTGTTGCGTTGCTGCGTCGACGGCCGGCAATTGATAGGTTCCCTCTTCGAGCCGCTTGTACCAGATGGCCGGTCCGTCGGTGTCGAAGTAGAGCAGTTTGACGCGGTCGCGTCGCTTGTTGAGAAACACGTACAGCCCGCCGCGCAGCGGATCGCGCCCGAGATGTTCTTCGGCCATGCGAATCAGGCCGTCGAAGCTTCGCCGCATATCGGCCGACGGCACGCAGAGGTACACGTCCAACGGCAAGGAGAGACTCAACATGCGCGTCGTTCCAGATCGGCCACCAACGCGGCAACCCGGGGCAGGTCGGTTGTCGCCGGCAGACGCAACACGACACCGCTTGGCAAGACGAGTTCGATGGCGGCGGTCGCGGGCGGATCGGCGAGCGCCACCGGCACGAACGTCGGACGGGGCAAGGGCTCTGCAGCCCGGCGCGGTTCGCTCTCTTGGCGACGGAGTTTCAATTCGCGCCGCCAGGCGTAGAACGACGCCTCGCTAAGCCGTTTTTGCCGACAAAACTCCCGAACCGTCTCTCCGCTTCGCACCTGTTGACGCACCAACTCCCTCCACATCGTCTCCTTTCGCAGGTCCCTGCGATCCTTCCTCGCACTCATGACAAGTCTCCTGAAGTTCGGTAATCATGCCCGACTTCAGATTATCACACGCGCCAAGATGCGGTTTGTGGAACGGATACATTCGTTTCACCCGTGTTGGTCCGTCGCTGGGAGTGTCGTGGTACGAATCTCCCCAAGCGAGAAAAAAGGGAACGCCGAACCGAGCACTGCTCCAGCAACCCCCGCCAAGGGGCACAGACGAACAGCACAAGGCCGGCGTTCCCTTCTAAAGGAACGGGCTTTCTTGCACTGCTTCGTCTGTCAAGGGCCATCGGCCCAGGTTGGCGGTTTTGCTGGAAGCAGCCAGACGCCCAGAGGCGTCCGATCGGATTATCGTTTTATCCTACCACCCGCAAGCCGGGGCGGCAACGGGGTTGCGACCTGCGGGCGAGAGCCGAAGGACTCTGCTGCTCAGGCACCGCGTAGAGAACGCCCTCTTGGACGGTAAGGCGAAGGCTTCCGCCGGACGGGAATGTTTGAGGCAATGACAGTCCTTGTCCCGCCAGCGATCCTCGGCGGAGTGTGGGCCGTTTCCACCTGCCAGTGGCTGCCGGTGGGGGGCTGGAATTACAGCGGGGTGACCGTGTAGGGAGTGAGATTGAGGTGCCCTACGCTTGGCGGACACTCGAAGTGAGAGTGCACTTCGTGTCTTGCTCGCCGTCGCCGTCCTCGTCGACGAGGGTTTGGCTCATGCGGCCTTGGCGGTTGTACGGGTAAGTTGTTGACTCGACCAGGTCACCCGAGTCGTTCAAGCCCTCGTGGACCGTCTTGGCGGTCTGCTGCGTGCGGTCGTCGTGACAGTCGTTGTCGGCGTTCGGGCTGTAGCTGTAGACGCTGTAGCGGTCGTCGTCGGTGGCCCTGGGTGGCCCTGGGCGGCCATGGCCCGGTCGACACTCCGGCTGAGTTCTTTCCGCCAGGCATCGTCGGTCAGTAGCGGAAGCCGACGATAGCATGAAAATGTTAGTTCGTGAAAGTAGCCCGGATCGTTGAAATGTCGAACTCGCCTGCGATGTGGCTGGTCCCGTTTCACCTCCCTGAATTTTACCCCAGCCCGGCACTGCTGGACAAGCCAGCAGTGGCACCCGGCGCCCCGAATTCCCTTGTTGACGCCTGCATAACCAATGAAACGAAGGCGACCAACAGGAACCTGGAGCTCCAAGTGTTCGGTTTTCCGAAACGATCATTTTCAATGCACGCATCAATCGACGCCACAGAAAGCATCCCTGCCGAAGTTTCGGCGGCTCCCTCCGCCGACCAGGGGCGTTCATTGCCACCCCCTGGACCCCCGGCTAGCCTCTTCTGCTGTTCGGTTGCGTTGAACGCGGACCAACAAAAAATCCGACGAATACACCACCAACCAAGCCTTGACACCCGACGAACTTTCATAGAAGTGGCACCCGGCGCCGCCCGCTTTCCGCAGCCAAACCACATTATTCTTGGCGCCGATACGTCTGGCGTACAGTGACGTCATCCATGTAGATGGCGTCTGTTTTCTGGGTACGGAACTCACTGAGTCGCTGGTTCAGAGTTTTGAGGTAATTAAGGTCTCGAGCGAAACCCCACATGAAGAGAGCTCTTTGTGGATCATGAGGTAAACGTGCCAGCCGTATTATGCGTTCCGAATCTATCCAATACTTCCGGTATTCATCGGATGCGGGAGTGTATTCGGGAACATCGATACGCAGGCAAATTTCGTCGAGGCGTTTGCCATCGAAGTTCTCGATCATTTGATACCATGGTGAATCCCACGTGGTCACGGTGTCAACGGCTACGACGCCTTCAATGAACTTTGCGACAGAACTGGCGAGGCACGTTGCCGGATCGTAGGACCAGAACACCGCACCAGAGGAGTTCATGTAATACGGTTCTATGCCCAGGTACGACTGAATGCACTCCATCCACCATTCGCCTTGATGATGTTCAAGGAGGGTTTCCAGGGAGAAATCACCCGTGCCTGTGGGGGATGGTCCACGAAGGCTGTCTGGGACAATGTAGATACTGTCATGAAGAGAACTGATGTCGTAGCCGCTGAAATTAAGCAGGTGGTTTATGAAGGCCTCCGGCGCATCGGGCGGGTTTGTCAGTGACTGGAACGAAGTCTGAATTTCACCTAAAGTAAGGGAACAATAGCGAGTTGCTTTACGCTGCAAGTGCTCGCATGCGACAGTCGACAGAATCGAATTCATCGTTGGCCTTTCAAGCGGAATCAAACAGACGATCTCGGAGCAGCAATTCCCATTCCAGGAAGAAACCGTAGCATGTGGATTGAGGTTAACTCATTTGACGACGTTGACTGACGTGCCTCTGAGCATTGTATCACAGCTTGCACATGGTGATGCGTCGCATCCAGTTGGAAATCGTCGTGTTCCTGCTACACCGATGATTTTCACGTAGATGTTTGAACCGATCCTATTACCATTGAGGAGGAGGGCATTGATCAAACGCTGCTCAGCGCATCTCTGGAGGGGGTACTCTCCTAGCTGCTTTGTAGGCAGAAAAAGATTGACGCGAGGATCCCATTCCGTTGGTGCAAAGTTGGAGCCGGTACGAGCGACGATTATCTCGCCTGTATTGGCGTCATAGGCCACTGCGGAAATGGCCGGTCGATTTTTCCTCGCGCCTTGATATATGTTCCAGGCCTCAAGTTCCTGAGCCGCTGCCCCCCGTACGGTTTGGACCGCGTGGGATTCCGAACGAAGTCCAACGGGAGCGGCACCTGATCCGGCGCCTGCGTAGTTGGCGCTTTGTGGTAAGCCTCGAGCGAAGGCACGCGTTCCCATAAATGCGCTCGTGATAGTCACCCCCCACCGAAAAGCGGCCTGTTGGGTATTGGCTGCCTGAGAAGCAGAGTAGGCTCCATAAGCGATGCCAAGAGCTCGCTCGAATACCAGTGCAGTGACGGCAGAAGCGCTTGCGGCCGCACTTCCCGCCACGGCGATATGCCAAGTGGCCCCGATTAGCGCACCAGCAACCGCGCCCTGTGCCGCTCCGCTCAATGCTGCAATCGACGCTTCATAGATTGACGCATTCGCAAGCAGTGCATCAACAAATCCTATACCTCCCCCAGCTACAGCGCCCACACTCGCTCCTACCATTGCGGAGTAACCGAGCATTGCCCAAAACCTGCCAGTTGGGTCAACTCCATTTATTGGATCTGCATGCACATACAAATACTTATGCAAACTCTGCGGATCCTCGAAGTCGCCCCCAAACGGATCCAGCCGATTGAACCGTCCGCTGGCCGGGTCGTAGTAGCGGGCTCGTAGGTATTGCAGGCCGGTGGCGTCGGTCTGCTCGCCGGAGTAGAGCAGCGTGGTCAAGGCGTCGGACGTGTCGAGGTGGTTGCCGAAGGCGTCGTAGCGGAAGACCTGGCCGGCGAGCGGCTGGCCGGTGGCGTCGACCAGCCCGCGGGTCGAGCCGTGGCCGTCGCGGAGGAAACACAATTGGCCGTTGGTCGGATCCCACTGGGCGATCACATCGTTGCCCAGCGTATAGGTCTTCGTGACCGTACCGGCGGCGTCCTTCTCTTCAAGAACTTGGCTGTAGCCAGTGGGGTTCTGTTTGTCATTGAGGTAGACGGTTTCGACACCGTCTTCCGTTTGGCTCACGCGGACGCCTTCGTCGTCATAGGCATACTCGGTGACCACCGCCGCGCCCGGGCCGTCGCCATCGGCGTCGACGCTCGACTGCCACATCCGGCCTTGCATGTTATAGGCATAGGTCGTTGACTCGACCACGTCGCCCGAGTCGTTCAAGCCCTCGTGGACCGTTTTGGCGGTTTGCTGCGTGCCGGCGTTGCCCGGGCCGTAGGCGTAGACCGTGAAGCGATCGTCGGCGGTGCCGTCGGTGTCCTTCGTTTCGGTCAAGAGCCGGTCGTTGGCGTCGAAGGTCGAGGAGGTCTGCTCGTTGACCTCGACGAGCGGCGCGTCGGCCACGCCGTCGGCGGCATCGGTATGGTAGGCGGCCATCTCGGCGGAACTGGGCGTTTGGTCGGTCTTCTTCTCCAGGCGGTTGCCCGCGAGGTCGAGCACGTAGTCGGCGACGAAGTCGAGCGCGTCGTCGGAACTGTCGTAGACCTCGCGCGTGAGCCGGCCGAGGTGGTCGTAGACCCAGTCGATCCGGGTCGTGTTGTCGGCGTCGTCGGTTTCGGTAACGCCGCTGCGCCGTCCGTCGGCCAGCAGATCGTACTCGTACTCGGCCAGCAGGTTCTCGCCCGCGTCGAAGACGCCGTCTCCGTCGGTGTCGTTGAACTGCGCGAGCGTTTCGAGCCGGTTCAGTTCGTCGTATTGGTAGTCGCTGACCACGCCGCACGGCAGCCGCTCTTGACGGAGATTGCCCAGCAGATCGTAGACATAGTCGGTCGTCTCGGCGGCAATGCTGGTGCCGTTGCGGCGGGCGAGGGTGACCGAGTCGAGCCGGCCGAGGGTGTCGTAGGCATAGTGCGTGTCGGTCGTGGCGTCGTCGTCGGTGGTTTCGATGGCGTCGGCCGTCCAGGTCCGGGTGTGCAGGCCGGTGACGGTGTCGTATTCGTAGTGCAGAATCCCCTCGGGCGCGACCACGGTGACGAGTTGGCCTTCGTCGTCGTAGGTGTTGGTCACCGTCCGTTGGTCGGCGGTGGTCGCCAGGTCGCCGTCGGCGTCCTGGACTGTCTCGACTTGCCGCCCGAAGACATCGTAGGCATAGGCGACGGCTTCGCTGGGGGTGCCGGCGCCGCCGTTGTAGGTTGCCAGATCGGTGTAGAATCGCTTTTCGACCAGGCGGCCGTCGGCCCCGGCGGAGTCGTCGTAGACGTAGGCCGTGACCAGGCCCTCGAACGATACCTCGTAGAGCAACCGTCCGCGGGCATCGTAGGATTTGGCCTCGACGAAGTCGGTCGAATCGCCGGTCGTGCTGACGCCGATCGGCAGCGTGCGGGAGGTTTCCTGCTGTCGGGCATTGTAGGCGAACCGCGTTTCGTGGCCCAACGGGTCGATGATCGACGTCTGGTTGCCGAAGGCGTCGTAGCCGTACTGGTAGACCGGCTGGACGTTTTGGCCGGTGGCCGGGTCGTAGACCTCGGGGAGCGTGACGGTTATCAGTCGCTGGAAGTCGTCGTAGGCGAATTCCTTTTCCAGCGGCGTGTCGCCAGCGGCCGTTTGGTAGCTCTGCTTCCACAGTTGACCAAGGGTGTTGTAGGTCTGGGTGACGAAGCTACCGTCGGTGTACGTAGTACGGATCGTATTGCCTCGGGCATCGTATTGATAGTGCGTCTGTTGGGCATCGGCGTCGCTGGTCGACTGGATCTCGCCCTGGGCGTCGACCACGATGCGGATGTTGGTGGTGGTGTAAGCCACCCGGCCTTGGCTGTCGTAGTGCGTTTCGCTGCGGAGACGAACCAACTCGCCGGTCATCTCGTCCTCGACGACCGGTTCGATCACGGCAATCTGCCGGCCCTGTGCATCGTAGACGTAATTGGTCACCGGTCCGGCCTCGTCCGGCGCGTGTCGCCCGATCGATTGGACCACCTGGCCGAGCGTGTTGTAGACGTTATCGGTCGACCACGTTACGCCGGTCGCCCTCCACGTGACCTCCAGGGACGTTTCGTCGATGTCGATTACCAGCCCTTCGAGGCGTTCGGTCTTGACGGCACGGCCCAGCGAATCGTAGGTCGTGCTGGTGCCCGACCAGGTGGGCATCGTTCCGTCGGCTTCGAGGACGAAGGGATCGGACGTGATGATCGGCTGTCCCAGGGGATCGTAGACCGTGCGCGTGGCAACCCACTGGAGGTTGCCGTTTTCGTCCTTGGCTTGGTATCGCACTTCGATCTCGCGCCCGACGGTATCGTAGGTGTACTCGGTCTGGGTGCCGTACTCGTTGATCGTGGACTCGACGCGGCCGAGGGCGTCGTAGGAGGTTTGGCTGTCGGAGAGTTTTTGGGTGCTGTACGTGTCCCAGTCGACGCCGCTGGGCAACGCGGTTGCCTTCTGGTTGGCGTGCTCGGAATCGTCGATCAGTTCAATAGTAACGCCGTCGTACCGTTCGGTGCGGATCACGCGGCCGAGGCGATCGTAGACATTGCGGGTGCCGAGCCAAGCGACGTCGGCAGCCGTCGGGTAATTGGCTTCCAGCACGAAGTAGGAATCGGTGGTGAATTCGACGCGGCCTTGGTCGTCGTAGAGGGTCCTGGTGATGAGCCAGCCGGCGTTGCCGGATTCGTCGGAGGTCTGAGTGTGGGTCTCGATGGTGTTGCCGAGGACGTCGTAGACGTAGCAAGTACGTGAACCGTAACGGTCCTCGGACCAATCGATTTGCCCGCGGCTGTTGTAATGCGTTTCGGTGGTGAATAGCGGGGTGGCGCTGCTTAATGCGGTGGTGAGGGTGGCGAAATCGGTGATCTTGTCGGTGGGCGAGGTGCGAATCAACTCGTACTCCGCGGTGTCGGTCACGCGGTCGTTGGCGTCGTAGGTGGTGACCGTGACAATGGTTACCGCCGGCAGCGTTCCTTCGGGGTCGACCCAGTTGTGCCAAGAGTGGGTTTGGTTTCCATTCAGGTCGTAGGCGAAGTAGCGAGTGAGTCCCGTGACGTCGGTCGTGCTGCTGAGGCGACCCCAGTTGTCGTACTCGGACGAGGAGACAAGGATCTCCTGGCTACCGTCTTCGGAGAGTTGGTAGGTGGCGATGAGTCGGCCGTTTTCGTACTCGTAGCGGGAGTAATTGTACTTCGTTCCGTCGCGGCCCTCGGTGAGGTAGGTTTCCAGCAGGTTGCCGGTTTGCGGATGGTAGACGTTATGGGTAACGTTGCCGAGCGGATCGGTGGTGGCGATGACACGGTCCTGGTCGTCGTACTCGAAGGTGGTGACGTTGCCCAGCGCGTCGGTCGAACGGATGGCCCGGCCTTCGGTGTCGTATTTGAGGAGGCGGGCCCAGGCTGCTGGGTCAGCTGTTGGCTCGGCTGGGTTTTCGTCGTATTGATTGTCGGCCCCGGTGACCACGAAGGGGGTACTCTCGCGGACAAGCCGGCCGGCAAGATCGTATTGGTAAACGGTGACGAGGAATCGCTGCTCGGCGGCGGGGGTTGTGTCGGTGTCGAGCGGTTGGACGGTGCGAAGCAGATCGCCGCGGTTGTTGAAGACCTGTTTGGTGACCGGTCCGTTGTCGGGGGTGAGCGTTCGCACGGTGCGACCGTCGCCCAGGGCCAGGTCGAGCGCAAGATTGGTGCTTGCACCGCTGGCATCTGTTAAGCTTGCGAGATGGCCGTCGGCGTCGAACTCGGCGATTAGGACGTCGATTTGCTCGGTGTCGTAGATGTCGGTGAGGTGGTGGAGGAAATCGGACTGGTTGTATTGATAAACGGTGTACGTGTCGTCACGGAGAATGACTTTGCCGAGGTTGTCATTGGTCGCGACAGGGTTGCCGTTAGACTCGAATTGTCCGTATTGGTAACAGATCCCGTGTTCGTCTGCTTCCGACTGCTTGGGTGGAACAATCTCCACGATGTTCCCGGTCTCCTTGTTGCGCCGGATCGTAATGAATTGCTCGCTGCCGACCGCATGGATTGTCTGCACGGTGGTTGTGGCATCGCTATCCGTCTCCCGGCTAATGTCGATTCGCTGGCCGCTATCGTTCTGGATTGCAGCGAGTTGTCCCGACTCCATGTCGTAGTGATATTCGAGGCCGTCCTGCGTTTGAAGGACAAATGCGCTGCCGAAGCGGTGCGAGACGAAGCTTTCGTTGGTGTTTGCGGTGACATAGGGACCGGCGTAGGCAACCTCCTGTTCGCCGAGCGGCAAGAGTAAGAGATTGTCGTCGAGTCCAGCGATTTCCAACGTAGCAGAACAATCGGCGTCTGGTCGGAAATATGGCCGGCAGTGTTGGCCATCGCCGACGGGTTCGGGATCGAAGGTGAAGCGTTGGATACTGCCGTCGGGCAGTGTCACAAACACCCGCGTGCCTCGCGAGATTGCCTCGCTTAGGCTGTTGGTTGCTCGATCGTAATGGGCGACCTGGATATCCGCAGCAAGGAAGTCGAGCGACCAACCGGGGCCGAAATCGCCGCGGCTCAGGTCGGCCTCGGCCGAACTGTAGCTTCGTGTGAGCGAGATGGGGATGCCGCCGAGATCGACTTGGAGATCGGTGAACGACAAATCGAGGTTGCCCGGCCTCGCTTCGTTGCGAATTTCGATGATCCGCTCGTCGATGGCCTTGTAGTGATGGCCCTCGCAGTCACAGATAATCGCCAGCACGAGCCGGTACATTCCGGAACCGTAGAGAGTGGGATCGAGAGTTCCCAGGTAACGTTCTGCATCGGTGTTGGCCGTGCCACTCGTAATGACGACGTGTTCAGAATCGCTCTGGAGTACATAGCCCGATCCACCGTCGTCCGGTTGCGCGACGACTTCAAAATCGTTGTCAAGGGTGTAGAGGATCAGTTCATAGGAATAGGTTCCCATGTTCGCAATGCCGATCACGTCGACTGCTTCGCTGACCACGCTGCCCACGTCGACAAGGGCCTGTTCGCTGTCACGGAATTCGGTAATTTTGGCGGGCGGTGCTTCCGAGGTATCGGCGGCGTAGTAGGTGAATTCGGACGAGGTCGTATTTCCTGCGACGTCCGTGGCGACAATCTCAAAGTGTATGTTTCCTTGGTTGAGACCGTCGTCGCCCGTGCCAGATTCGCCATCTTCCCCGATAGTGAATTCGATCCATGTGCAGCCGTAGTCGAGATCTGCACCAATCGGCGAGTATTCAGACACTTCAAAGGCAGCTACGTCTACGACGGTGAGAGTACCCACCTTGTCGAAAGACTGCGTGGCGTCGTTCCAGAGACTCTCTTTCCCTAGGTTGTCGGCAATGTCGACGACGAGAAAATACTGGCCATCCACGGCGAGTTCCTCGCCCGGCAGGATAAGATTGCCATCGCCGTCGACCACGCGGCTGCTAATCGTCGGTGCAATCGTGTCGGTAGCCGCAACATCAATCTGGAATGCATACGTCGCCGTAGCGCCATACTTGTCGGTTGCCGAAACGTAGACATCGCATACCTGGCCGGCCGCGTCCGTGGGAACCTGCCATGACAGGAGACCTGACTCCGGATCGATGGTCATTCCTTCGGGGGCTGAGCCACGACTGTGGTCGATGGCAAAGGTTAGTTGCCCTCCTTCCGGGTCGGCCACCTCGATCTCATACGCGAAGTGCGCACCGATGATGGTGTTGAATGTCGTCGCCGAGAGCAGTTCGGGGGATTTGTTGGTCACCGTTTGAATCGTCAGCGGCACGTATGTAGTTGCAGCTCCCAAACCATTCGTGGGATTGTCGGTGACGGCAATGGTGATGGTCTTCCGGCCTGACTCGGCCTCCGTGGGCGTCCAGGTAATTCTCCCGGTCCCGTCAATAGTCATGTCGCCGGTTTTCCCGCCGGTGATCTGGTAGGTCAAGCTGTGATTGTCAAGGTCAGTTGCCGAAACCTGGTATACAAACGGTTGGTCGATACTCGCATACTGTGCCCCCTGGGGGATCTCGACGATCGGTTTCGAATTGACCGGGTGGCTGACCACGTCGAGTTCGAGCGTCTTATCCGCGAAGGAATCGGGCGTGTGCTTTTCGAACACGCGCACGTAGTATGTGTGTGTGCCCTCGGTAGGGGAGTCCCAGTGGATGACACCGTCTTCCGAAATGTTGATTGGCGATCCGTCGGGCAGCGGTTCCCCGGTACTTGTCAACAACTGATAGCCCAACGCGTGTCCCTCGGGATCACTGGCCACAACACTGAACTCGAACGGTTTGCCTGTCTGCCAAACGTCAGGGAAGTTCGAGTCGATGGTCGGGGCCTTATTGTCCGCGCTTACCTCGAGCCAGAACTTCTGTACCCAACCGGCTCCAATCGGATCGACAACGCGAAGCTCTACGTACACACGGTCCCCAATAAGGTCCGCAGTAGGTGTCCAGATAAGTTTTCCGGTCGATGTCTCGATGTCCATCGTGTCCGGTCCCGCATCCAAGTACCACCGCAGGCCGGCCGTCGATGAAGACTCGGTTTTTGGCTCATAGACGAGCGTCTGGTTGGCTGTGGCCAACCGTGGAGAATCGGAGGTGATCTCCAGTTCGGTCGAACCGAACTCGAAGTCTTCGAGTGTGACCACCTGCAACTGGAAAGACTCAACGATCGGGCTTCCGGCACCGTTGATGGTCAACACGAAGCTGTAGGTCGGACCTACCTGTTCCCTCGTCGGTGTCCAAGCAATCTCACCAGTAGTCGCATCAAATTTAAGCCCTGTAGGAAGGCTACTGCCATCACTCATTGCCAGCGAGAAGGAGAGCGCGGTGGGATCGGGATGGTGGGTGTCAATCCGGTACCGAAATTTTCTTTCCGTGGGAATTGTTGTGAGGTCGTTTGGTGCGACAAAAAGCTGTCCCATGGGACAATCATGGTCCACAACCGCAAGAACCGGGAAGTGGAGACGCGAAACGCCGCCGTGGTTGTCTGTCACCGTAATCGAGATGGGAACCTCGGTGGCGAACTCCGCACTACCCCAGGCTGGGACATTCCAGTTTTGCCGAAGCGTTGTGAAGTCGGTGTCGTCCCAAGCAGGAACATCCCACGTCAGTTCCCATGTGCCAGGTGAGTCAGCGTTTTGTTCGATCTGGATGCCGGCACTGATCGCCTCTGGATTCAGACGGGCCTCAATGTTGAGATCGCCATTCGGATCCGTTACCGTGAACGAGTACACGAACGTCTCCTCGGTCACAACGGCGGAGACAACAAGCCCCCATTGAACGTCTGGACTCAGATTCTCGCGTACCCAAATCGGATAGGCGATTTCCCGCCACGCACCGTGTTCGTCCGAAGCGCGAAGGACGATATTGAAAAAACCACCATACGTAGGCGTCCAGCGAATTCTTCCCGTCGCGTCGATGCACGTGTCATCGAAGCCCGGAGCCGTTGTCTTGTCGGCCACCACTTCAACGGCAGTGATCGCGTCTCCGTCGGGATCGTCGATAGCAAGCTGGAAATCAAACTCGATCCCGCGATCCGCCGTGGCCAGTTGGGTGGTCTGGAAGATGGGCGGAGCATTCGACGCGGGAATGGCGACGACTGGTAGATAGAAACCCGGGGTTATTTCATTCACTCCGTCGGTTACCGAAAACTGGAACAGAACACCGAGCGCCCCGGGGGCCGATGCTTCGGTTGGAGTCCAAGTGATTCTGGCATATCGTCCTCGCGTCGGATCGCTATCGATTGTCTCGATGCTCATCCCCTCGGGGTACTGACCTTCGACCAGTGCGTACGTCAAAGCATTGTCGTTTCCGTCCGGGTCGGTTGCCTCGACTTCATACACCCATTGCTCGCCAACGAAAGCCGGGCCGTAAGGGAACGTTTCAAGCGAGGGAACGCTTGACGACGGAACGTTGACGACCGGCAGATCGAACGTCCAGGGACGCGCGATTCCACTCTCGTCGGTAAGCATAATCTCGATGCGTACGCAACCATCTACCGGGACCTCCGTGGGAGTCCATAGCAACGTGTTGCCGTTCAACTCCATGCCCGATGGTCCGTCGAGCAACTCGAACGTGATTTTCGAACTGTCGCCGTCCGGGTCGTATCCCTTCAACTCGCATTGCCATTGTTCGCCAACGATGGCCACCGCCGTCGGGCCTTCCGCCAACTCGGGTGGCTCCGGCCTCATGATGGCTTCGGGACGGAATTCGGCAATTCTGGTAGCTCCGGCGCTGTCGACCACAGTGATTTGGGCGGTGAAGTTCCCCACCGACTTCGGTGTCCAAGTCAAAACGTATTCATATTCGTAACGATCGTCTTCAAACGAACCACTAGCCGGAGCAACCAACGCAAAGCCTTGTGCGAGGGAAGAGGAAGAGAGCGAAACATCGTTGGCTAGATCAGCAATGGGTTGGGCCGTGACAACAGTGAAGGTGCCCTGTTGACCCTCCTCGCCGACAAACCAGTATTTCGGGATTTCACCTGCGAATTCGGGCAGCACGAGGTCGTAAACCGAAAGCACGAATTCTTCTTCATCCCATGCGCCGTACTCGTCGAAAACGTAAACGGTTATCGGATAATTGCCGGAAGTGGTCGGGGTCCACTCGATCAATCCCGCGTTCCACTCCTCATTGCCAATGGTCATGCCGAGATTCTGCGAGATGGCATCAAGGCGATAGGTCAACGAACTGCTGTAATTGAGGTCCGACGCGATCACCTGGCAGGACCACGCCATGCCAACGGTCGCGGCGTCATCCGACAGCGATTCGATCACGGGCGGTTCATTCGCTTCGCCAACGGCCACGTCGATGACACACTGGTTTGTTCCTCCGTAACCGTCGTTCACCTGTACGACGATGTTTGTCAATAAACCAAGCTGGTCGCTGCTGGGCACCCATGAGATTTTGGCAGTTGCCGCATCGAGCTGGCGAATTCCAACACCGTCGGGTGCTGCGATCAGCTCGAACTCCAAGGGATGACCGTCGGGGTCATTGGCGAAGATCGTGCAGGTGTACGCTTCGCCCACGAGGGCGAACGGGAACGCATCGGTGCTGACGTTCGGGCGGTTATTCACCGGATCCTGGGGATTCACCGTCACGGAGAACTCTTGTTGGGTTACTCCGCCCCGCTTGTCCTTGACCTGTACCCAAAACGTGTGCGTGCCTTCTTGGCCCAGCGTCGGTGTCCAGCGAATCTCGCCAGTGGCACGATCCATCACCATGCCGGACGGGATTGCGTCGCCGTTGTTCGGATTCGCAATCAGGTCGAAGGACAACACTTCATCGTCGGAATCTTCGGCATCGACGAGGAAGGCCCATTGTTGGCGAACCTTCGCATCCGGCGGCGTTGCCAAAGCAACCGTTGGCGCCTGGTTCCCGTCGCTGTCGTCGGCCACTTCAACGGTCCAGACCTGGGGCGAGGACACGCCGCCACGACCGTCTTTGGCAATCACGCTGAACTCGTACGAGCCGACCGCCGCGGGGGTCCATGTGATCACGCCGTCTTGAAGGACCGCCTCATGGTTGTCGCTGCCGGGCGTCCATTCGAAGTACAGGGGCGAATCCCCGTCCGGATCGATCGCCTGGAGTTGATAGTAGTACGGCCCGTCGACGGCCACGGGGATTGCACCATACGAGAAACCGTCGGGGCCCTGGAAATCCAGGTCGAAATTGTGATGCTCCCCGTCACCCGTGAAATAGACGGTAAATGGGTAGGTCACTTCCCCGGTAGCCTGATCCGTGGTGGGTATACCGGCCTCGTACGAAAAACTTGTTCCGTTCTCCGAGGCAATTAGACCGATACCACGGTGTTCGGCGATGTGCGCACTCAGGACTTCGCCGAAGGCCGCCGAGAATGATGCCTTCTGGTCGTCCGTTGCATAACGCAATATCTCAACATCCCAAACGGCGCCTCCGGTCTCCCACGCGAGCAGAGCATAGTCTCGCCAAGTGGTTCCAGCGCCACTCAGGAATTCGCCGTGGACACCGGTCTCGTAGCTGCCGGCAGACTCGACGACATACCCCTCGTGATCGTAGGAGACGCCTAATGCTGACGTAGGGTCACCAAAGTCTTCCAGCAACAGGGCGCTGAAGCCATCTGTGACGCGATAGAATCCAAAAGACGCGCTACCATTCTTTGTGCCGACGCCGACACTACCATCACCAGCGTTTTCACCGGCGAATTCATGCGTTGCCACTTCGTGACCATCGACAAAGAGCGTTACTTCCGTGTCTAGCGCAGAGTAATCGCAGAAAAGCGACACCTCATACGTCTCACCCGGCCGAAAATCCACACCTAACGGGACCGCCGTGGAGGCGAGCGTGTTCCACTTCGTGGTGTCGGTGTCGTCGTAGGTGCCAATGATCCAACTGTCGGTGGCCAAATCGATTCCCGCGAATTTGAAGCTCTTGTTGCCAACGGTTTCTTCATAATCGAACGCAACAAAACCAAGGCCAACGTCACCCGCGCCCTCGGGGAAGGTGATCGATGTTTCGAGCGACTTCTGAGAGTAGGCTGATAGATCCGGAGTCGCGAGAGACAATGCCAAATCACCCGAGCCTGTGTAGGCAAGGGGGGTCACTATCCATGCGCCCTCTTGGACAGTAAACGTAGTATCTCCGGTGTCGCCACTGTAATCAGTGTAAAGCCGGCCGTTAACAATGGCGTGTAGCATCACGTCATCGCTGTGCAGATTTGCGTCCCGCAAGAGATCGTTGAGCACGCCATCGAATGTCAGACCTGCCGAAGAATCCAAAACATCGCGGTCTTCGTCCGTTACCAGAACGAAACACGTAATTGCATCTTCTCGTAAGCCGAGATCCATCGCGTAGTCAATGCCCTCGTAGCCATCCTCTGTGCCGCCATTTAGAAGAAGAGAGGTGGCCGCCTGGGTGAACTGTTCCGCTGTTCCAAAACCATCACCTACGCTGATCTGGTGGGGCGCGGGAGCCGCACTGCCAAAGCCAACCAGCCCGTAGGCTATGTCGGTGAACCCCTCTTCCTCCAGTTCTGCCTGGATTGTCAGTGCTATGCCCTGCTTCAGCCAATCATGTGCATGGCTCATCGAACTCGACTCGTCGACAACAAAGACAATATCGACCGCCCTTTCCGCGGCATCGCGAGTGATAGACACCTCCACCGGCTCCGAAACCTGGCCATCCGCGAGGCTTAACGCCAGCGAGGTGGGGCTGACCGGATTCACCGACGGACTTGGCAAGATCGGTAGATAATGCTTCCGGGACGGATCCGAAATGATGATCGGCGCGTGGTTGATCGGAGACGAGGCTACGCCGAACGTGGCCGTGTCGCTGCCGCCGTCGTCGTCGTATACGGTCACCGAAACGACGTATTCACCGCCTTCTGCATAGGAGTGAATGCCTCCGAACGATCCGACGGTTACCGCGCCGGCACTGCCCAGCGTCACCGCCGCGGGCGGCGTGGTAGTAACTTGCCCGTCGCCCCAGTCGATCTCGTATGAAAAAGTCTCCGTGGCCGCGAACGCCGGGTCGGTAAAAAGTCCCAGATCGGACAGGCTCAGAGTATTGTCTTCATCGAGTGTCTGATTCCCGACGACCGTCAACGTGGGAGCCACGTTAGTGACCGTCACGTCGAACGTACAGGGGTCGCTCTGGCCGGTGTGCGGTGCGGCAATGTTGTCGGCTATCGTGACGCTGACCGAGTAGGTCCCGTTGTCGCCGTACACGTGTTGCAGCATGAGCAACTGCTGTGAGGCGTCGATCGAAATCGTCTCACTGCCGCTGCCGTCACCGTAATCGACGGTTGCCGTCCAGGGGCCGGGAGTGAGATCGATGAACGGGATTGTGGCGACAAAGGCCGCCCCTTCATCGGCGGTCATATCGCTCACCGGCTCGATCCGTGGTGCATCGTTGACCACGTAGATTGTGGCGGTTGCGGGGCCTTCCGAGCACGCTCCTTCGCTGTCATAGACGTTCAACGAGACCGTTATTTCCTGCGGCGCATCCAAGTCGTCGGCCGTGGCGAAGAAGGTCGGGTACATACCGACCTCGTCGCCGCGGGCGGCATCGCTGCCGGTCTCGCCAAAGATGTTGTCGCCGTCCAGGTCCCACTCGAACGAAAGGTTCTCGTCTTCCACGTCGTACGAGCCGGACCCATCGAGCCGAATCGCCTGCCCGCGACGCACATAGTACGGCCCCCCGGCGTCGGCTACGGGGATGTCGTTGACCGCGCCAACATAGACGTTGAACGTGACGGAGAACCACGCCCCTAAACACTCGTCTGCGCCCTCCGGGACCGCGAGGCTAAAACCCCTTGCTTCCTCGCAGCCTCCGATTAACAACCATGCCACCGTAACCTCCGATACGCCGCAAGCGTCCGGCTTGGGCTCAAACAGGAATGCGCCAGTGCCGTCGAGGTCGATTGCTGGCGGACTGGCAAACAGCCCCTTATTGCCATAATCGATCACCTTGGGCATGAGCATGATCGGCTCGAAATGGTCTGGGTCAGTTCGTCCATAGGACCTAGTCCATCCGTTTCGAGAAACACGAGTAAACCCGGCGTCTTCTTCGACGTACACGTCCGGTGGTGTGATGATTTCCTGGGGAGAAATGACGTCGCCCGAAAGTGGAAAATCTTCCAGATGCGCTGGTCCTGTTTCGTACATACAAGATAACCAGGGCTTGACAGGAGACATTATTACGCGTCGGGAAAGGGGGTATGCAAAAGTACCGTCTGGTTCTACCCAAAGGATTTGGACGGCCCCTGGATTATGTGCAAGCGTTCCATAGCCGTCGTCGTTGTAGGTTATTGAGTAGGTAGGTGGAGATCCTGGACTACTGGGGTAACCGGTCGTTTCAATGTCACACCAACTGTCGTATGCAGTCGATGCCGAGTTACACAGGGATTGGGTTGGGTGCGAGAACCACCCAATCCAATCTTCAATCGGCGTTTGACTGCCCGCCAGAGGCAGATTCAATGCGCCACACGGAATTCCGTGGTATGTCGTGTGGCAATGAAGATCGTATCCACTTGCGGGGGACCAATCCATTGCCTCTCCTACAAAAAGGACTACATCCCCACCTATCTCGTACCCTTGAGCGTCCGTGATCCGAACATCCAACGCTACCGAGCGGTTGCCATAGCCATCTTCGTGAGTCCACGGCCCCGAGCAGAAATGACCATCATTATCGAAGTAGCTCCACACGGTATCACCGGATACGATTCGCCAGTCGCCCAAGGGTGCTGCGTAGTTTCCTTCAATGGTAAGTTCGCCGAAGTCCACCTGTTCCTCAAATCCGATATGAAACTCCTCCAGCACAATCACCGCTTTCGTTGGGAGGTCGATATTTATGGTTGCCGAAGTCTCCTCAAATCCATCGGACACCGCGACGGTCAAAAACCCGTCGCACCGTCCTCCGTGCGGTGTCAAGCCATCGTAGACCATATACAAATCACCCGTGTTCGGGTCGATCGAGAATCGGCCGTCCTCGTTGCCGTTGGTGATCTCCCAGTGGAAGACCGTGTCGCGATCCACGTCCTGTGCCACCAATTTCTTGTCGATTTCGTCGGTAAGCAGCCAGGGGAAACTCGTGGACATTCCTCCGGTCACGATCGTTTTGGCTTCGAGCGTCGGCGCGTGGTTGTATTCCTCGGGCAAATAAAGATAGGCGAAGTCCTCGTCGATGAGCCGGATGGTGATCGTCTCGGGGGCCGACGTGCTCTCGCCATCGGAGGCGGTTACCTCCAGCACGTAGGTCATCGCCTTCGTGGTTCCGTGCTCCGCGGTCTCCTTCACAAACCCTAGGACTTCGGCGTCGTTGATATAGATATCAGCCGTACCGGGATCGGTGCCCGGTTCGATGCGGAAGGCGTCGCGCGCGTTGAAGGCGACGAATTGCCAATCTTGGAGCGCACTCGGATCGGAGTGGGTCGCCGAAATCGTACCGACTTTCAGTCCCGCTTCTGGTGCGATGAAGCCGTTGGAGTCTGGCGTGGCCGTGAAGACGAAGTCGATGTGTTGGCCCGAAGCGATCACCGCCGGGTTCGGATTATAGTCCGTCACGACGATCGAAAACGTCTCTTCATACGAAGCGTGCGCTAGATCCTCGGTGCGCACTCGAACCGTGTAACAAGACTTGGCTTCGAAGTCGAATACCGCATTGGTTCTCAGCTCGTTGCCGACGATTTCGAACGCGGCGTTGTCGTCGTCACCCGTGCCGGAGACCAAGGTATATACATGGCTGTCGCCAATGTCCGGGTCCGTCGTGGTGAACGTGCCTACGACCGTTCCCACGGGCTGTCCTTCTTCGACAGTGTTGTTGGAGAGGACCAGGTCTTCGGGCGGGTCGTTGATCGGGGTGACCGTTACACCGAAGGTTTGGACGTCTTGCCCGCCGTTGTCGTCGGTAACCGTGACGGTGACGGTATAGGTTCCGCCTGCTGTGTACGTATGGCTGCCGTCGAACGAACCTTGCGTAACGGTACCGGGACCTCCCGCGGTATCAATCGTTGCTGCGCCGGTGTTGACGCTTGTACCATCACCCCAGTCGATGCTGTACGTAAACGTTTCGACCGTTGTGGGATCGCCCAACGGATTGTTGAAGCCCGGATCGGTGAACGTTCCGAGATCCGACAGGGCAAGCAACACATCTTCGTCGACCGTTTGATCGGCGACGAGCGTTAACGTCGGCGCGACGTTGTTGATTGTCACGTCGATGGTGGCCGTATTGTGTGTGCCATCATCGTCGCTAACGACAACCGAGATCGTTCGGTTGCTTGGTCCGTCGGCGTAGATGTGCGTCACTTGGCGAGCGAGTGCCGTGATTTCCGCAGCCGAGTAGTCCCCGGGATCTGAACCATCACCCCAGTCGATCGTGTAACCGGTGACCGTGTCGTCGCCGGGATCGACGACGTCGCCCAGTGTGAGGGTGTAGGTGCTGCCTTCGTCGATACTGGCGTTGCCGGAGAGGGTGATTGTGGGGCCGATGTTTTCCACGACAACCGGCCGCCCGGGCCCGGCGTGGTAGCGTGCGAGCGCGAAGTTGGACGAGCCGTCTTCGCCGGCAGCGAGGATTTGTCCGTCAGGTAAAATGGCCAGCGCGTTGGCGCGGTCGGAAGTGCCGCCGAAGTCGGTGGTCAGCTTGCCGCCGTTGCCGAACGCCGTGTCCAGCGTGCCGTTTTCCTCGTAACGTGCCAGGGCGAAGTTGTCGCCGCCGATGGTTTCGTTCGTGTAACCGGCGACGACAATCTTGCCGTCGGCCTGAATCGCCAGCGAATAGGCGTAGTTCTCGTTACCGCCGAAGTCGGTGGTGAGCTTGCCGCCGTTGCCGAAGTGTTCCGCGTCGAGCGTGCCATTTGCGTTGTAACGGACTAGGGCGAAGTCCACTCCGCCCTGACCATCCCCCGCACGCCCCGCCACGACGATCTTTCCATCCTGCTGGATGCTCAAGGCATAGGCCCGATCATCGAATTCGGCGAAATCGGTGGCAAGTTTGCCGTCGGTGCCGAACGTCGTGGTGTCGAGGGTGCCATTTGCGTTGTAACGGATCAGGGCGAAGTTGTCGCCGCCCGTGGTGTCTTCCGTGTAGCCGGCAACAACAATCTTGTCGTCCGGCTGAATGGCCAGCGCGTAGGCACGCCCCGATTCGCCGGCGAAGTCGGCGATTAACGTGCCGTCGGCATCGAAGGTTTCGTCGAGGTTGCCATTCTCGTCGTAACGTGCCAGGGCGAAGTTGGACTTTCCATCGGTGCCGATGGCGTAGCCGGCAACGACGATTTTGTCGTCCGACTGAAGTGCCACCGACCACGCACCGGCGTGGCCGCCTTCGAAGTCGGTGGTCAGCTTGCCGCCGCTGCCGAACGTCGTGGTGTCGAGGTTTCCGTACTGGTCGTAACGAGCCAGCGCGAAGTTGGATTCACCCTCGTCGTCATAAGAGTATCCGGCGACGACGATCTTGCCGTCGGACTGGATCAACACGGCGTTGATTACGTCATTGTAGCCCTCGAAATCGAGAACGACCGTGCCGGTGCTGTTGAAACTCGTGTCCAGGCTACCATTTGCCTCGTAACGCGCCAGCACGAAGTCATAGCCATTGGGCCCGTCTTGGTATCCTCCGACGAGGAGTTTTCCGTCGGGTTGCACGGCGATGGCGTTGGCCTTGCCCGATTCGGTAGTCACCGTGCCGTCGGCGCCAAACCGTGAGTCCAGTTCGCCGGCCTGCCCCGCACCGGGTAAATAGGCGTCGTAGGTTGTCGTGCCGTCGCTGAACGTGACTGTGATCAGGTGCGAGGCGTCGCCGTCGTCGTAGGTGTGGGTGTAACTGCCGGTGGGGCCGCCGTCGATGGCCACGGTATAGGAAGTGCTTTCTTCATCCCCCCAGTCGATCGTGTAGCTCGTGATTGCGTTGGTGCCCGGCTCGAGCACGTTGCTTAGCGTGAGCGTATACGTGCCGCCTTCGTTGATGCTGGAGTTGCCCGACAGCTCGATCCGTGGGGCTACGTCCGTGATGTTGAGTACCAGTTCGGCCGTGTCGTCCGGGGTGGTGCCGATGGTGGTGTCGTCGACCGTGACCGTTACATTGAGCGTGTCTTGGGCTTCGTAGTCGAGCGCGATGCCGGCCCTGAGGTAAAGCTCGGTGCCGTCGATCTCGAACTTGGCGGCGTCCGAGCCGGCAAGCACTAGGGAGTTGGCGCCCAGGTCATCGTCGCTGACGAGAATGTCGGCGACCTTGATCCGCGCAATGGTATCGGTGCCTTCCGGCAGGCTGGTTACTACGTTCGTGAGGCTCACCGTCGGCGGTTCGTTGATGTCGGCGATGAGGTGACCGATTTCGGACGAAGTCAAGGCACGGTCGAAGATGTGGACATCGTCCAGCGTGCCTCTTAGGCCGTAATAGCCGTTCCCCTGGGTTCCCAGCCGTAATGAATAATTGGCAGAGAAGGTTCCGGACACAACACCAGATCCGTCCTCTACCCCGTTAACGAAGAGTTTGGCCGTCCCGGTGGTTGCATCATACGTCGCGGCAACGTGGTAATAGGTTCCGGCTGTCACTGGTACGGATGAAATAAGCATCTCGGTCGCAAGGTCGTCAGCCGTAAGCACCAAAGAGAAACTGCTGGACAATATACTGTAACGCAAGTAGATACTCCCGGGGAGACTGTTGTCATTTCCCTTCGAGAATATCGTATGGTGCGTATCGGTATCGGACAGCTTCACCCAACTGGCAAACGAGAAGGATTCGTTGCCAATCTGGAGATCCGTTTCTACCGAGGACAGGTCGATCCATTGGTTGCCGGTGAACTCGAAGGCGCCGCCTAATTGGCCGGGGGTGTGAAGTGTGTCGGTGTCGACGTTCGCCACGCCGTGGTTTCCATTTCCCGACGCGTCGACAACCGCTGTCGAGGTGGCGTTGTCGTCCAGTCGATAGCAGGCGACAGTGGATGCGGCCAGGTCGCTGTCGATGTATAGCTGCTTGACCGCTTCCGTAGTCAGATTACGATCGTAAATGCGGACATCATCGATCAATCCCTGGATCCCGTGAGCTCCACCATATGATGCACCGATTGTTACATCCAAATCATTTGCCAACATCGGTGTACCGTAATTCGTCTCCACCGCCTCCTGGGGTACACCATTGAAGTAGATTGTCGCATTTCCACCTTCTAGTGGATTGTTGCCAGTTACCGTAACATGTACCCACTCGTCGAGTGGGATTGGCGCAACAGTCGTCAGACGCGGCGACGGAACGCTGCCATCAAATGTGGTGAACACGATTCGGTCGGCCCCACCGTCCAGGCCCTGCTGAGCTAAAGCCCAGCCACCACCCGCGGAACCTCCTGTGGATTTTGTGACAATACCACGATATTGAATGTCTGAATTCGTGGACAACTTCACCCAACATGATATCGCAAAAGCGCCTTCGAGGTCCAACTCCTGCGTGTGGGGGATCGCCACGTGACTGCCCGACAATGTAAACGCCCCGTTCAACTTTCCGTTGGTCGCCAATCCGCCAATATCCACCGATACCGTCCCATCGTGCCCATTCCCCGAGCTATCGGCCGCCACCGTGCCGGTCGTCTCATCTAGCTTCCAGTGCCCCAGGGTGGCATCGATCGTTCGCACGACCTCCACCACGAAGGGCTCCAGCGCGTGCGTGCCGTCTTCGTCGGTTAGGGTGACGGTAATCGCATAGGTGCCAGGCGTTTCGTAGGCGTGGGTGTAGCTGCCGGCGGGACCGCCGTCGGTTGCCACGTTGTAGGAAGTGACCGTACCGTCGTCCCAGTTGATCGTGTACGCTGTAATGGCATCGTCGCCCGGGTCGACCAAATCACTCAGCGTGAGGGTATACTCTTCATCCACGATGGCGGTCAAATCGCCTGTTACCGTCAGCGTGGGTACCACGTTGTTGACCGTCAGTTCGAAAATGACCTCCGTCTGGCCGCCATCGTCGTCGGTGGCGGTGACCGTTACCGTGTCGGTCTGCTGCGGTCCGTCGGTCGTGTCGAAGGTCCAGGTCCAGGTACCGTCGAGGTTGTTGGTGACGTTGCCGACGGAGGCGGAGAGCGTCACCGTGTCGGCGGGCACATCGCCGAAGGAGCCGGTGTTGGTGGCTTGGCTGCCTTCGTCGACGGTGACAGTGGCGTTGTCGACAGCCAGGGTGGGTCGAAGGTTGACGGCGGTGATCGTCTTTTCAATCGTCGTACTGCCGCCGTCCCCGTCGTCGACGGTGACCACCACGCGGTAGCTGCCGTTGTCGTCGGGCGTGAAGGTGAAGCTCGTCAGATCGATCCCCACCCCGCTGGCAAAGGCCTCGGCGCCGCCGTCTTTGAAGACGTTCCAACTATAGGTGAGCGTGTCGTTGCCCGGGTCGACCACGTCGCCCAACCTGACGGTATAAGGCAACCCTTCGAAGGCCGTGTTGATGTCGCCGTGGACCAAGGCGACGATTTCGTCGGTCGAGAGGCCCCGATCGCGGAACTGCACCTCGTCAAGTTTGCCGTCGAAGCTGAAGGTTGTATTCCCTTCCCAACTGGTGCCGTAATTGAAAAGCGTTCCAAAAACTAGAGGTCTGTTTCCATCGCCGTAGATGGGTGTCCAATTGGTAATCGTATGTGTCCGCGTGGCCACACTGACCCCGTCGACGTATAGGGTCATCACGTTGGAGCTATCGACGGTTGTCGCGACATGGTGCCAAGTTTCTGTCGATAAGGGATTCGGGGAGGTGAGCGATTGGCCTGGAAGATGGAGGTAGGCTCTTTTATCCGTTGTTAATCCCAACCGATAGTTGTATTCGCCACAGCCATTCCACGGCTTGGAGATGAGATAACCCCCGCTGGTTTCCGTGGAGTTGACATAAACCCACGTACTCAGCGTCAGCTCTCCACCTTGGTACTTCAGCGGCGAATCCCCGGTTGCGGGGACCGAGACATACGAATTGAGGCCATTGAAGGACAAGGCCCCACCGAACTGTCCCTCGCTACTCCACGTCGGCCCATTGATCAGCGTGCCGTCGTGTCCATTGCCGCTCGAATCCGCCGCGACCGTACCGCTTCCCTCGTCCAGCTTCCATTCGCCAATCGCAGTTTCGAAGGCGATCTGCGGGGCCACGTTGTTGACGGTGACGGTCATCGACCCGGCGTCGAAGGTGCCGTCCTCGTCGGTCACCGTGACGGCGATCGTGTGGTCGCCGTTGTCGGCGTAGGTGTGGGTGTAGGTGCCGGCCGGTCCGCCGTCGGTGGCCACGGTGTAGGGAGTAGTGTGGCCGTCGCCCCAGTCGATCGTGTAACCGGTGACCGTATCATCGCCCGGGTCGACGACGTCGCCCAGGGTGAGAGTGTATTCGGTGCCCTCGTCCACGCTGGCGTCGCCCGAGAGGGCAACCGTCGGGGCGACGTTGTTGACGGTGACGGCCATCGACCCGGCGTCGAAGGTGCCGTCCTCGTCGGTCACCGTGACGGCGATCGTGTAGTCGCCATTGTCGGCGTAGGTGTGGGTGTGGGTGCCGGCGGGGCCGCTATCGGTGGCCACGGTGTAAGGCGTAACCGTGCCGTCGCCCCAGTCGATCGTGTAGTCGGTGACCGTGTCATCGCCCGGGTCGACGACGTCGCCCAGCGTGAGGGTGTACTCGCTCCCCTCATCCACACTGGCGTCGCCCGAGAGGGCAATCGTGGGGACGACGTCGTTGATCGTGATCGCGAACACGTCCTGACCGACGCGACCGGCTGGGTCGACCGCTTCAACGATCAGGTCGACTGGACCGTGTGGGCCGTCGTGGTAGTCAAGCGTAAGCGTACTGCCGTCAAGCGTGGCCATGAGCTTGCTGGAACTCGGGTCGATTAGCCGATAGGTAAGCAGATCACCGTTGGGATCGGAGAAAACGGTCGCCAGGTCGATCACCGTGTTGGCGGTGCCTTCGTTCACGGCGAAGTCGGCGATCGGCGAGGATGCAACCGGCGCCTGATTCTCAGGCAGCGACAGTTCGAGTTGCGGTTGCCAAGCGGGAATGTCGCTGAACTCCTGGCTGGCGAAGTAGACGTAGCTGGCGGCGCCGTCGCCGGCGATCACGTCGATCTGGAAACTGGCGATCCGGTTGGTGTTCGAGGCTTGGGCGAGCAGCGAGGTCACGTCGATCGCGAACGGCTGCCCGACCACCAGTTCGCTACCGCTAAAGGTCACCGACAAGCCCGAGCCAAGGCTGCGGTTGTTCCAGGTGATTTGATCTTCCAGCCAACCGTCGGCCGCGTCGTCCAGCAGGTTCACCGAGAACTGCATCGTCTCGGGCGCCAGACCCAGGCCAAGCGGTGTCAGCCAGAGGAGAGCTTGCGACACGGTCGATCCGACAGCCGTGTAGTCGAATTGCAGGTACGCATCGCGGTCGGACGTGTCCGACATCTTCAACATCAAATCCTCGACCTGCCCGTAATTCTCATCGGCATAGTCGCCGCTGCGGACGTAGGCATCGGCCGTGGCCGAAAACGTCAACTCGTCGACGTCGACGATGTTGATGGTGACGGTGGCCGTGGTACTCAGCGCGGGATCGTCATCGTCGGAAACTTCGACGATGAGCGTGTAGGACGAGGTGCTTTCGTAGTCCAGTGCGTTCTGGTTAGCGACGGTGATCTGGCCGGTGGCCGGGTCGACGGCGAAGGCGTTGTCGTCGTTGCCTGCGAAGATGGCGTAATTGAGCGTCTGTCCCACATCGGCGTCGCTCGCGGTGACTTGGCCGACCGCTGTGCTCACCAGGGAGTTCTCGTCGACCGAGAATGTGTAAGGCGCGTTCTGGAAGGCAGGGGCGTCGGGTTGTGGGGTGACGGTGATGCTGACGGTGGCCGTGTCGGTGAGGCCGTCGCCGTCGACCACGGTGTAGGTGAAGCTGTCTGGGCCGTTGTAGTCGTCGTCGGGCTCGTAGGTCAGCGTGCCATCGCCGTTGTCGGTGACCGTGCCGTGGGAGCCTTGGGTGAACGACTGGATGGCGAGAACGTCATCCGGATCCACATCTTCGTCGTTGGCCAACACGCTGACGATTACGGAATCGTCCTCGTCGACCGTCGTCACGTCGTCCACTGCCAGCGGGGCGTCGGGCTGTGGGGTGACGGTGATGCTGACGGTGGCCGTGTCGGTGAGACCGTCGCCGTCGACAACGGTGTAGGTGAAGCTGTCTGGGCCGTTGTAGTCGTCGTCGGGCTCGTAGGTCAGCGTGCCATCGCCGTTGTCGGTGACCGTGCCGTGGGAACCTTGGGTGAACGCCTGGATGGCGAGAACGTCATCCGGATCTACGTCTTCGTCGTTGGCCAACACGCTGACGATTACGGAATCGTCCTCGTCGACCGTCGCCACGTCGTCCACTGCCAGCGGGGCGTCGGGCTGCGGGGTGACGGTGATCGTGAAGGTTTGGGCGGTCGAGGTGTCCTGACCGCCGTTGGCCGTGCCGCCGTCGTCGTGCAGTTGCACGGTGACCACGGCCGTGCCGAAGGCGTTGGCCGCGGGGGTGAAGGTGAGGTTGCCGCTGGCGTCGATCACCGGTGCGACGTCGAACAAGGCGGCGTTGTCGTTGCTGACGAGGAAGTCGACCGCTTGGCCGCTCTCGTTGCTCGGCCCCGGCGAGATGGCCGTTGCCCAGCCGCTGACCGTCTGCGTTCCGGCGTCCTCGTCGACCGCGATGTCCGCTCCCTTGGTGAAGCTGGGGGTGTCGTTAACCGGATTGACCGTGATCGTTACCGTGGCAACGTTCGAGTCGAGCGCGCCGTCGTTGGCCTTGTAGGTGAAGCTGTCGGTGCCGTTGAAGTCGGCGTCCGGCGTGTAGGTGAAAGTACCATCGACATTGAGTGTCAGCGTGCCGTGATCAGGGCCGCTGACAAGGATTGCCGTGAGGGAGTCGCCGTCGGCGTCCGTGTCGTTGGCGAGCACGGGCAGCCCCACATTTTCGTACCACGCCACCTTGTTGCTTTCCCGCAATGCAGAAAGGACGTCAGGGTCGCCATCGCCGTCAAGATCTTCAGCGTAGACGCAGCAGGTTTGAGCGGCATTGGTGGCAATCACATGTTGGGTGAAAAACTCCAAACCGTCATTTTCATACCAGTTGACGGTATTTCCGTTTAGGGAGACGGAAAGAACATCCGTATCGCCATCGCCATCAATGTCCGTTGCATAGACATCATGAGGCCCACTAGCTGTGACGGCAATGGGCAGAGTCGTGAATGTATTGTCCCCGTCGTTTCGATGCCACGCAACTGTGTCACTGTCCCACAAGGTCGATAGCACATCAAGGTTGCCATCCCCGTCGACGTCCGCAGCGTACACACTGTTGAATTGACTTCCGGTGGCAATTTCCCGCTGGTTGAAGACCTGTGCCCCGTCGTTTTCAAAGCAGACAATTGTCCCCGCGGTCACTAATGACACCAGTAGGTCAACATGACCATTGTCGTCGAAATCCGCGGCACAAAGCATTGCAGGACCACCCACGTTACTTGCGATAAGATGCTCCGTAAAGCCACCTACGCCGCAGTTCTCGAACCAGAGCACTTTGTCCGCACGGAAGGACCCGGCAAATACATCTGTGTCACCATCTCCGTCAACGTCGGCTGTGGACAAGGTGGCCGCGCCATCGAGAGAGTCAGAAATAACGTTCTTTGCGCTAAATACACCTGTTCCATCGTTTTTGTACCAGGCAACCGTATCATCGCCATAGGAAGTCGCGATCACATCCAAATGACCGTCGCCATCGATGTCGGCAACGCGAAGATGCTGAAAACCATTGGCCGACGTGGTGATGATGTGCTCGACGAAGTCTCCCGTGCCGTTGTTTTCATACCAGGCGATGGTGTTGTCGAAGTAGGAACCGGCAGCGACGTCCATGTCGCCGTCACTATCGAAATCCCCCGTCCGCACCGACCGGGGGTTGTTGTTGTGGTCTGAAATGGTGTGGCTGTTGAAGCCTCCAGCTTCTACCGTCAGCACACCATCTTCATCCACCTGATAGGTGTCATCGACGGCAATTGGCGCGTCGTTGGCATCGTTGATGTTGATAGTGACCGTCGTCGTGGCGTTCAGCGCGGTGTTGCCGTCATCGGTGACCTGAATTATCAAATCCCGAGTGGACGCGGTTTCGAAATCGAGGGTTGTCGAATCATTGATCGTAATCAGGCCAGTTTGGGGGTCGATGACGAATGCATTGTCATCATTGCCTCCCGTGATCGCGTAGGTGAGCGTCTGTGAAGTGTCTACTTCAGACGCCGTCAGTTGGCGATCGTAGAGGCGGAGTTCCGCAATCTGTCCGTTCCAATTTCGAGCAACGCCGCCGCTCCCATCGCCACGGGCACCGATGTACAGTGGGCAATCGACCGAAGTGACCGGGGCACAGGTAGCGTCTGCGGTGACATCTTCTCCGTCGACGTAGAAAGTTACCTGGTTGGTCGTGGCGTTGTAGCTGACCACGACGTCATGCCATTGCCCGGCCGAAATTACACCGCTCTGGCTGGTGGCATACGTATCCGGATCAACACTCGAGTAGAAACGCAGCTCTCCCGACGGCATGACCGAGAGGCCATATTGAACCTCAGTGACCTCGCGTTTGGTCAAGATGTACGACTCTTCGAGCACATTGGCGTACACCCGTGCGGCGATCGTCAGGTCACCGGTCAGGTCGATCGAGTCGTCGTGAGCGACCTCCACAGCACCATCGGTACCATCGAGATAGAGGACGTTGTCGGCAACCCGCGAATTGCCGCGTAGAGTGCCGTCGTTGCCGTTGTCGCTGTGGTCGATGGCCACTGTATTGCTGGGTTGTGCGAAGTCCCAATTGCCGACTAAGCCATCACTCGGATAGGTGTCTACGGCGACCTGTTCGCCCTGAGTGGCATACTCGTGCTGGGTCGATTGGGCACCGGCCAATATGGCAACTTCGTTGGCCGTCAGCGGTCGTTCGTATACGCAGGCTTCGTCGATAAGGCCCTCAAAAACCTCATCATATCTGGAGTCCGGATTGTGCCCCAACGCCACGATGTTGCTGTTGTCGTCGAAATCCAAGCCGAATGTCGCCGCCTCCAGGCCGTTTATGTAAAAGCGGGTCGCATTCGTCGTGGGATCGAACACAACGGCAATGTGCTGCCAGGTATCCAAATCGATTTGTACGCCCGTACCTTGGGTCGCTGTCACGCCATTGAAGACACACCACTGGCTGCCGACGCGCAGCACCGACCAGTCACAGCCTCCGTTGTCGGAACTGATGACTTGCTGTTTGCTTGTTCCATCACCGGTTGGCTTAACCCATGCTGCAAAGGTGGCGCCAGACGAACTGCTGCTTTGGTCAATGGTAATGTTGGTGTCTACACCGTCGTCCATGCCATCGAAGGCTAAGGCGTTGCCAACGATCCCCTTATCCCAGTCGGTAGTCGGATCCATATTGACCAACGTGCCGTCGTTGTCATTGCCGGAGGCATCCACGGCGACGGTGCCATCTTCTTCATCGAGTTTCCAGTAGCCAACGAGGTCTTCGTCGGAAACGTATTCCGTCTCGACCGACGTGACGAGTTGTCCGGCCATGTTGTAGATGTACTCGGTGACCGGAGCGGGCAACGGATCATCACCGTCAGGATCGGGCTCGATCATCTTGGTCTGGTGACCGAGGTGGTCGTACTCGTATTGGGTTACATTGCCCCTTGGGTCAGTGACACTGGCGAGTTGGCCAGCCTCGTTGTAGCCGTAACGTGTGATGGGTGGGCCGATTGCGAGGTTGCGGAAGGTGCCGGATTGGATCCAATCAGCATGGTCTCTATCGTAGGTGTTCAGGGCAAACAAATACCGGTAGTCAATACTCGCACGAAGGTTGACCGACAGTGTACTCAGGAGGTTAGTGCGATCAGCATCGCTGAAAACCTTGCAAATTAGATTGCCGTAGCCGTACTCCCCACCGATTGTGGTCCGCGATATGGAAAGGTAATACGTTTGGCCCTCCGAGATGGAGTAGGTGTCGGTGGATGAATCGCCAAGATGACATTCTACGGCTACCAGTTGGAGCATTCCACCACCGTGATAGATGTCAACTCCCAGGAAGGACTTGTCATTGCTACTGAGACGGTAACCGTCATCGATGTCATTGGAGAGCATCCAGCAATATGCAACACTAGTAGTGGTGCCCTCAAGATCGGTGCAGGTTACTTCCACCTGGTGCTCGAATTCTCCCGTGAAATAGTCCTCGCCGAAGTCCCTGTAGACATAGGCGTCTTCGTTGCAGGTAAGGGCCGAGTAGCTAACCTCGTTGCCGTTGATGGCCACTCGATTGTTGAGGTCGACCTCCTGGTACTGATCGAGTTGTTCGACCGTCGCAAACGGATCATGAGGGTTTTCAATCTCTCGGACCAACCGGCCCAAATCGTCGTACTCGTAATGCGTTGGACGGACATTGGCCAAGGTGGCGACGTCATCGGCCGAGAGTTCACGGTTATAGACGCGGACTTCATCCAAAGACCCGCCGAATTTGTAGTAGCTGCTGTAACCCCAGCCAGAAAGCACGAGTTGCTCGGTAACGCTTCGCGATGCAGTCGTCGGGTAATTTGGATCAATGTCCTCTATCTCCATCAACTGTCCATCGATGTAGAGTTTCACGGTGTCGACAGAGGGCACCCCATTATAGAACACCGCGGCAACGTGGACCCAACGATCAACGAGTCCCCCCGGAATGTCGGCAACTTGTATGCCCAACACGTTGCTTTCAGCCGTGTTAAAACCGAAGGATGCACCAAGATAGAGATCGTATTGCGATCCCCATCCTATGGGCATTTCACCGTAGCTTCCGTCCCACTTCATCCAGAAGGAGACGGTATTGTGGGCGCCCGCCGTGGTGTCAACGTTCAGGTTGTTGATGGTGACGGTATCGTTACTACTGTCGAAGTGAAGCGAATTCCCAATGACTCCCGTTTCCCAATCGGGAGGATCCATATTGACCAACGTGCCATCAGTGTCGTTGCCCGAGGCATCCACCGCGACGTTGCCATCCTCTTCATCGAGTTTCCAGTATCCGACAAGACCTTCGTCGGATACATACGCGGTCTCGACCGAGGTCACCATCTGTCCAGCCGCGTTATAGATGTACTCGGTGACCGGAGCCGGTAGTGACCCATCGCCGTCGGGGTCGGGTTCGATTACTTTGGTCTGGCGGCCAAGACTGTCGTACTCGTACTGGGTAATGCTTCGTTCCTGGTTGACAAGCTCGGCAACCTCGTCGGCGGAGAGTCCGCGGTTGTAGATACGGACGTCGTCCAGAGTTCCGTCGAAGTTGTAATAGGTGTTGGTGTATGCACCGAGGTGGATGTTTGGAGTAACTGAACGGCTGTTGGTCGTAGGCTGACTGGAGATGCGATCGGTTAACACCATCTCTTGCCCGTTTATGTAGATCTTCACTGTGCTTGGCGAGACCGCGCCGTTATAGAACACAGCCGTGACGTGTACCCACTGATTGGCCATCCCACCGGGGACGTCATTGACCGAGAAACCCAATAGGTTACCTTGGCCCGTGTTGAAACCGAAGCTGCCTGCAACGAAGAACAGGTCGTAGACGTCATCGCCCCAGCTGAACGGCATTACGCCGTAAGTGCCGTATGTGCCATCCCACTTCATCCAAAAGGCCACGGTATTTTGGGCCCCGGCAGTGGTGTCGACAGGTACATTATCGATTTCAACCCACTCGTGGCTACCATCAAACTCCAGCCCCCCCTCAAGTTGGCCACTGCACCAGTCGGCAACTGACTCCATATATTTAAGACTGCCATCGTTCTGTTCACCGGAACTGTCGATGGCCAGTGTTCCGGTACCTTCATCCAGTCTCCAATGCCCCACGAGTCCGTCCTGCGGCACGCCTTCGGTTTCGACCGCCTTGGTTAGCTGTCCTTTGGTGTCGTAACTGTAGTCCGTGGTTTTGCCGTACAGCGGGCCGGCACCATCAGGATCAGGTTCGATGAACTTCGTCTGTCGCCCAAGGCTGTCGTACTCGTATCGGGTAACACTCCGTTCCTGGCCGACAAGCTCGGCAACCTCGGCGGACGAGAGTTCGCGGTTGTAGATGCGTACATCGTCGAGCGAGCCATCGAAGTTTAGTGTCGTGGTGGTGAAGGCCCCCAGGTGAACGTTTTGCGTAACCGTTTTCTTCGACTGTGGAGCACTACCGACGGCGTAATCGATGTTCTGCTCGACGCCGTCGATGTAGAGCTTCAGATCATCCTTGGTGATCAATTCCTGACCGGAGTTGTGAAAGACGGCGGTAACGTGAACCCAACGATTAGCTAGTCCGCTGGAGGCGGCTCCAATAATGTTGCCCTCGCCCGTGTTGAAGCCGAAGTAACCGGCGCTGAAATACAGGGCGTATTTGTTTTCGCCCCAGCAGAACGGCATGTCGTAGTTGTAGCCGTCCCACTTCATCCAGAAGGCCACGGTATTCTTGGCTCCCGCTGTAGTGTCGACGGGCACGTTGTCGATTTCCACCCATTCCTGAGTACCGTCCAGTTCCAAGGCGCCAGCAATCTGGCCCTCGACGAAGTCGGTGGCGGTTTCCACGTTCATCAACATACCGTCGTTGCCCTGGCCGGAGATGTCGCGGACGCTTTCGCCTTCCGCGTCGTCGAGTTTCCAGTAGCCCACCAGGGCGTCGGTGGCCGGTTCGGTCGTTTCGGTGGTGGTGACGAGTTGGCCGAGGGCATCGTAGGTGTATTCGGTGACCGAAGCGGGCAACGGCCCGGTGCCGTCGGGATCGGGCTCGGTGATGCGAATCAACCGGCCGAGATGGTCGTATTCGTACGTGGTAACGTTGCCCTCGGCATCGACCGAACGGACGACTTGATCGAGATTGTTCTGCGCTACCTCGGGCTCGGTAAGTGTATCCACGTCGTCCGCAGTCACCTGACCGACCGGTGTGCCGGGTTCCGCGTTTTCGCCAACACCAAATGCGTAGGGATCTTCTTGAAACTGCGGAGCATCGTTCACCGCCGCCACCGAGACGTCGAAGAGGCGGTACGCGCGGTCGCTCCCCTCGATGGCGCGCACTGCGATCTGGGCTTCGCCGTACGCATCCTGACGATAGTCGAGAGTTGCCTGGGTGTCATCGAAGCTGGGGACAACCAGGGTTGGATTGCTGTTGTAGGCGGTTTGGAGGAGCGGGCTGGTGAAGGTGCCGGTAACGTTGAAGGTGTCGCTGGCGTCGTCCTCGGTCGCGTTTACGTCGGCGATGGCATCCACGTCGAGCGTGCCCGTGCCGGCGGTGCTTGCCTGGACGTAGTCGAAGCCGTTGACCTGAAAATCGTGCGAGGCATCCTGCCAGCGGACCGAATTCTCACCTGTGTCCCAGCCGTCGGTAATCTCGTTGCCCGTTCCCTCACCGAAGAGCTGGGCATGATCGTCGCCCTCCGAGGCATTTACTACGACGTGTTCGAAGAACTTGGCAGAATTGTCGTATACACCGGGATCGTAAATTACCGCGTGAGTCCAGTCGTGTGTGTAGGTGTTATCAATCAGCTGGACGCCGAAGGTGTCGTCGCCGCCAGAGTCGGAGAAAATGACCGTGTCATTTCCTCCGACAGACGTGAAATCGTCGTAGGCTCCGGTCGATGCGTAGCCGTAAACCCAGCAAAAACCTTCTACGGTGACGTGCGTCAGATCTCCGTAAAGCATTTCGCCCGCACCAGGCGATGCCTTGAAGACATCATCGCCGGACGAATCGTAGAATTTTGCGAAGTCGTTGCCACCCCCACCGAAAACCCTCACTTCCTCTGCTGTATCGCCAACGACAAGGTAGTAGGTTCCCGAATGCAACGGATCGCTCAAGCTCAGGTCTTCGTCGTCCGAAAATGTGAGTCCGTCAGACTTAGAAACCGCGAATTCAGCGGCGTCTGTGCCCGTGACGGTCACCGTGTCGTTGCCGCCCAGCCCGTCGATGTTGAAGACGGTGCCATTTGGATCGATCGTGTATTGTTGCGTAACGGGATTGCTTCCGTCCGGTTCGCTGACCGTAACGTCCAGGGTCAGATTGCTGTTGACCACCACGGAAATCAGGTCGTCGGCTTCCGTTCCGGGAACGGATAGCGCCAGCATTTCCCGTGTCTCGAGCGCCTCGTAGGTCATTCGCCGTCCAGGAAGTGATTTGCGCCCAGTCGACTTTTGCACTCGACGGAACCCAAGGCGACGCAACGTAGTATCCCAGCTCCAAAAGGGCTTTCTCATGACTGTTCTGCCAAGGTTGATGGGACTGCGGGTGACGATCCTTCAGATCCAGCGGCGCGCAGCAATCCACGGGCTGAGGAACATCGCGCACATTCCCCGCCGTGCAAAGCACGTTTTCCAGATAGACCTGTAAAGATTAGTGATGGCAGGTTTAGCCGACACGATCGCGACGTGTCAATACCCCAGAAAAAGGGGTGTTCCTCCTATTGCGGTGCAAGGTGAATCCTCACGAATCCATCGTGGGGGTGAAAAGGGGTGGTAACGGTCCTCGTTCGGCGGTGCTGGCGTAGTCACCACAGGGGCACCAGGGCATGGTGCAGTAAGTCATTGTGTCGCTGCGGCTTACCGCAGTTGAGTGGCGGCATTTCCTGCCGGTAGATATGCGGCCCGTACGTCCGTGAACCAAGCCCCGCGCATCACAAAAAACAAACCAATTTGGCACCTATACCCCGCTGTAGAATTTTTTGTTAATTTCGCATTTGCCGGGCAAAACGTAGATAATCACCGACTGCGGCGGATGTTTCGCGGGGCATTGAAACTGGAACGCATGGAGAATCGACCATGTCGCCTTTTGCTCGCATCCTCATCAGAATGGTTGTCTCCGTCTGGTGGGGCAACGTTGGCAAAGCGGTCAAGCGATGCCATCCAGCGCCGTATCCATGGCACTCGTCTTTTCAGCGACATCGTTCTGCTGTTGTTCGTATCATCGTGAGGATTGCTGCTTTGATGGCTTCGGGCAACGTTGGCCAAGCCGTGACGACTTCCGCCAGTTCGCTGGTAGGATCGGCCATCGGAGTTCGGGCGGTCTGCTTTGCGCGGAGTTGGGCTTGCCGTTCCAACTCTTGTGCGTCGTCGATCAGGTTGGCGAGGGTGGTATCGGAGGTCTGCGTTTCGCCAATTCCCGCCGCGTTGCAGGTGCAACTACAGGTGCACTTTTCGGAGACGCCCCCTGTTTTTCCCGGCAAATCGTGGGGTTTCCCCTTGTCTGAAAATCCAGGTGTCGCCGGTTCAAGCCCGGCCCTGTCCACTTTGGAAGCCCTTGTTTCATAAGGGCTTTCGTCGTTTCTTGGGGTGGGATATCGGAGGTTTTCTTGGCAAGGTAACTCGGAATGTAACCAACGCCGTCATCTACTGCACTCGACCCGGGAATGCGGTGGGGTCTAACTGCCCTTCCTTGCCATCCACCGCCAGAAGCCCTGCGTGGCCTGCGGATCCGCCGTAACGTAAGAATGGCTCGCATGATCCATCGCCAGCGTAGGGCGTTCCGTACACATCCATCCCGTCTCGCGCCAGACCGATCCTCTCGCGCCCCGCTTTGGGTGGGTTTGCGGGTGTTTGCACAGTCCTTTGGCGGTCGGAGCCGTGTGAAGCCACCCTGTTTTTTTACCAGCAGGGAGCATTTTGCCTCTTCCTGGATTGCCGTGCCTCCTGCGATTCTGGCGAAAGTTGGTCTGTCCATTGGGAAATTCCGCGATCGTGTGGGAAAATAGAGCTTCGGTGGCGTCTATTGGTTAAACGACGCGATGAGATTAGCTCGATGACGCGAATCGGCCCGGAATTGTTGTCAGAATTGCTCGACGAGCACGCGCCTGCGCTGGTGCTCTACGCGCAGCAGTGGTGTGAGGTTCCGGAAGACGTGGTCCAGGAGGCTTTCCTCGGCTTGGTCCAACTCGATGGACTTCCGGCCAACGTCGTGGGGTGGCTCTATCGGGTGGTTCGCAACGGGGCGGTCAGTGCTTTGCGCTCGGCCAGTCGCCGGCGGCGCCGCGAGGCCCAGGCGGCCAAACGTGGCGAGCCTTGGTTCGTGGCCACCGACGAAACCCGGCTCGACGCTGCCGCGGCCACCGACGCCATGCGTGAATTGCCCATCGAGCAGCGCGAAACGATCGTCGCCCGACTTTGGGGAGGCCTTTCGTTCGACGACATCGCCGCGCTGACCGAAACCTCGACCAGCACGGCCCATCGTCGCTACGAAGCTGGACTTCGGGCGCTGAGGGAAAGGTTTGAAGTGTCATGTCCCAAGAAGAATCCAAATCGAAAAGACCTGATCCGGGAGTAGATCCCGGTTTGAAAGACATCGAAAGCCAGTTGGTCGGCCTTGTACCGCGCGGCGACCGCCTGGATCGCGACCGGCTGATGTACTTGGCCGGACAGGCGGCGGCTGCGCGAACGTCGGTGCCTGAGGTGCCCGAAGACGATTTGCGACCAACGCCGAATACGAATACGACACCCAGCCGGCTCAGCCGCGAACGCATTTGGCAGGCAGCGACGGCGCTGACGACCATCATCGCCGCCGGGTTGCTGGTCATGGTGGTTTGGCCGTCAGAACCCCAGGTGGTGGAACGCGTTGTTGAGGTACCGGTGCCACGGATGGCCGACAAGGATTTTGCCGTGCAGCTTGCCGAACGGCAGCCGGATCGCGGCATGGCCGATTCGCGGACGCTCGCGAACGACGAGAATCGGCCGAATGCCATCTCGGAGACGCCCTGGTACGGTCGCATGGCCCTGGCTGCCGTTAGTTGGTTTCCGCAGCCCGACGAGGCCGAACTTCGCAGTCAGCTTCCTAGCGCCAAGATGCTCGACGATGTACTGCTCAACGGTCTCGACTTCACCGAGTCGCCGGCGACGGTAGTCTCCGACGATACTCCCACGGCCGCCGTGCCGCAGAGGCACGTACCGCGAGGGTACCGCGAAATGCTGGATTCGTTGTTGGAAGCCCCATTGCCCGACGACGCAAATACGGATGGTGAAGAGGACGCGACGATGGGGGACCGAGGAGTGGAATCGTGAAACGACGAAACGTCATGTTGATTGCCGGATTGGTGTTGTTGGCAGCAGCGTCGTTTGGTGTGTTGCCCGTTGTCGCCCAGGATGAAACGTCGGAGACGGTTTCGATCCAGTTGACGCCGGCTGACGAAGGCCGATGTGCGCTGCACTACACGCTTTTGCCGCCCTTGCTGGAGCGTACGCCGGGCAATGCGGCGCTTGGGTACTACAAAGCGGCATTATTGTTTGAGCCGGTTGGGGAGCAGGGCGACCAGATTCTCGAAAAAATGGCCCAATGGCAGGAAATGCCGCTTGACGAGTTGCCACGCGACGAAATTGGGGCGGCACTGAAGAAATATCGGGCGGTGTTGGGTGAGCTTGAGTTGGCCGCGCGACGTGAAACGTGCGATTGGCAGTTGCCGTTGCGGGAGCAGCAAACTTGGAGCATCCTGTTGCCCGAGTTGCAGAAGGTGCGCAACATGGCCCGCATGGTCGGCGTGAAAGTTCGGCTGGCCATCGCCGAGCGGCGTTACGATGAGGCCGTTCACACACTGCAAACCGGCTACGCGATGGGCCGACACGTGGCCTGTGGCCCTACGCTGGTCAACGGTCTAGTGGGTATCGCCATATGCAGAGTGATGTCGGCCCAAATGTTCGAATTAATCCGCCAACCCGACGCGCCGAATCTGTATTGGACGCTGACGGCACTGCCGCGTCCGATGATCGACTTACGCAAGGCATTCGAAGTCGAAGGTGCCGTGCTCTACCTCAGTTATCCCCGGTTGCAGTCGATCGAAGGTAAGGACTTGACGCCGGCTGAGTGGCGGAGCTTTTTGGACGAATTCTTCGGTGAGTTAGAAGCTTTCGACGTATTGGATGATCTCCGCAAGTTGGGCACACCCGAGGCGTCTGCTGGTGTGCCACGTGCCGCAGTGGCGGCCTTGGGAATTAAGTTCTACCCGGCGGCGAAGCGTTACCTGATTGCACGCGGCCATACACCCGAGCAGGTCGAGGCAATGCCCGTCGTGAAGACGTTGGTCCTGTATACTTTGGGCACTTACGACGAGTATCGCGATGAGATGTTCAAATGGTTCTATGTTCCCTATTGGCAAGGTAACCAGGGGATCGAACGGGCTGAGAAAGAACTACGCGGGAAGGGCCGTCGCATGGAGATGCTCCCGCTGGCACAACTGCTGTTGCCGGCCGTAGGAAGCGCCAAGCTGGCCGAGGCCCGTAATGATCGTGAGATCGCCCTGTTGCGGACGCTGGAAGCGATTCGGATGCATGCTGCCCGCACGGGCAAACTTCCGGCGACACTCGATGCGATCGAAGCCGTGCCGTTGCCCATCGACCCGGTGACCGGAAAGCGGTTTTCCTATGAGGTCCAGGGTGATCGAGCGGTGATTAACGTGGCAAAGGTCGAAGGCCGATCGGTACAGCCGCTGGAAGGACGATTCGAAATCACTTTGGTTGGTACCAAAAAGTGAATTGAGGAACGAGAGGCGAGTAAGTTTTGCGGTTTTGGACGATGGGGACGGACGATTGCCGACTGCAGCGGCGATGTCGTTTCTTCCGTCTACCGGGTAAACGTTTTGATTAACAACATCCTTAAGGAGAAGTGAAATGCGCACCAAGATGCTTTGTTTGTCGCTCATCGTATTGGTGGCCGCCGTGGCGCGGGTGCAGGCCGAGGAGCCATCGGCCGCGACCTTGCGTGCGAAGACCATCGCCCCGTTTATCGACGAACTGACCGTGGCCGTGGCTCGGGTGGATATCTCGCAGTTGAAGCTCGATCCAATTTTCGATGAAGCGTGCAGTTTGGTGCCCGATCGGGCTCCGGAAATCCTGACCGCTCAGATGACGGCCAATATGATTCGTGAAATGTTCGTCAGCGCCGGCGGTAAGGACGTTTACGCCGTGGTCAGCCTGGCCGATGTACCGCGTGAACCGTTGCTGGTGGTCGTGCCGTTGTACGAGAAGACCAACGAAGCGATGGTCAAGTCGATGCTCATGCAGGCACAGTTGCCAGTGGTAGAGCGGTGCGGCGACGCGTTGATTGCCGGACGCAAAGAGGTTATCGAACGGGTGAAGGCCATCGAGCCGGATTGTCGTCCCGGGCTGGCTCCGGCCTTCGAGGCTACCGGCGATACCACGATTCAGCTTTTGGTGTTGCCGCCGAAGCACACGCAGCGCGTGGTCGAAGAGATTCTTCCGGAACTGCCCGAGGCAATTGGCGGCGGTGCCACTACTTCGCTGACTCGTGGTTTTCTTTGGGGTGCCGTAGGACTGAGTGGTCCGCCGAAACTCACCGCGCGAGTGGTTGTTCAGTCGGAAGACAAGCAATACGCCGCGAAGGCCCAGGCGAAGTGGGGCGATGTGGCGAAGGCCGTTGCCAAGACCAAAGAGGTGCGAGAGAAATTTCCCGAGGTCGAAGAGCTGACCTCGTTGGTCAAGCCGCGGATCGAGGGCACGCAACTGATCATCGATTTCGACGGTGCCGATGAGAAGGTCCGCGAAGCCTATCGGGAACTTCGCGCCCGCGTGGTGGAATTCGCCAGCGAGTCGAAGAAGGATTAACCTGCGTATTTTTGCACCACGGAGGCCACGGAGAAGAATTTTCTCAGAGCGTAGCCGCTTGTTTGATGAACGGACAATTGCGGGACTACCTTCGGAAGTTATTCCACGCAACCTTCTCAGTGCCCTCCGTGTCTCCGTGGTTGACTCGATTAGATGAAACAGGCCAAAGCTTCACATTGGCCTCGCAAGAAGGAAGCAAAGAGGGACCGGTGGCCGGAGATGCCGGGCAGTGGTGATGCCTACAGCACACTGTCCGCGTGATCCGGCCACCTTTTTTGTTGGAATCGAGGAGATTCGTGTGGGCACGTCCTCGTCGAGGGATCGCATTTTCCGTCGGGTTTGTGTGCCAGTGTCTTTGGTCGTAGAAGCTACCGCACTGGTCGAGCCAGTGGCACACAGCGGCAGTTCAATTTCCAACCAACGCACCACAGCCCCCGGACACACAAGGGCGCCCAGGGGCCGTGGTTTGCGCGGTTGGATTTGTCGGCTGCGTTACCTTGGCCGCTATACTTTCGCGATGTCGTAGCCCTCGCGTCGCTTGCGGGCGAAGAATGCGGCAGCCTGATCATCGCCGACGATCTTTTCTGCCTTGGGGTCCCAGCGGATCGTGCGGCCCAATCGGGCGGCGATCCCGCAGAGGTGGCAGGTGTTCATCGCCTGCACGTGGCTGAACACGTCGGAAACCGGCAGTCCGCCCTCGCGAATGCAACGGAAGAAGTTGTTCTTGTGGCCTTCGTACGGCTTGCCCTTGTAGAGCGCCACGAAGTCGTCTTCAGTAAGCTGTTTGTGCAGGCCGTCTTCAATGGGCTTGCCAACGAGTTTTCCACGGTTGACGAAGATGCGGCCCTGGGTGCCTTCGAAGGTCACGCCGTTGTCGCCCCGGCTGGTCACGGTCATCTCGATGCCATTGGCATATTTGCAGTTCACGGCGAAGTCGTGCGACGTGTTGTAGCAGTTGTCGACGGTGGGGTAACCGTTCTCAAACGGTACGGGATGCTTGGCGTCGGTGCCGTCGAATTCCACCGGGCCCATACCCTCTTTGTCGTGCTTGATGGCCCAAGTGGCGATGTCCACGTGGTGGGCTCCCCAGTCGGTGAACTTGCCGCCCGAGTATTCGTACCACCAGCGGAACTCGTAGTGACAGCGGCGTTTCATGTAGTCGACCTTGGGAGCCTGGCCGAGCCACATTTCCCAATTGAGTTCTTTCGGCGGTTGCTCAACCTGGAACGGTCCGCCCGTGGGGCTGCCGTTGATGCCTACGGTAATCTTCTGAATATCGCCTAACATGCCCTTGTGAATCATGGCCACGGCCGTCATGAAGAGGTGCCGCGTGCTGCGCTGTTGGGTACCCACCTGGAAAGCTTGCTTGTTGTACTTCTTGCATGCCGCGCGGATGATCTGGTTCTCTTCCAGAGTGAGCGTCAGCGGTTTCTGGATGAAGATGTGCTTACCGGCCTGCAACGCTTCGACGGCGATCTTGATGTGCCAGTGGTCGGGTGTGACGATACTCACCACGTCGATGTCGTTTCGGTCGAGCACCTTGCGATAGTCTCCGTAGACGTCGGCCTTGCCTTTGCCGATGTTGGGATCGTTTTTGGCTCGGTCGGCGTGCGAACTGTCGACGTCGCAGACGGCCACGATATCGCCATGCCCGCTGTGTGCGCGGGCATCGCCTGAACCCATGCTGCCCACGCCGATGCAACCGATCGTGGGCCGATCGTTCTTGTCGTTGTTGGCAAATGCTTTTTCGGTCCAGGGGAAGTAGGGGGCCGCAACGGCTGAGGCGGCCACGGCTGATGTCTTCAGGAAGCGGCGTCGTGAGTGTTTCATGGTTGGCTACCAAGTTGAGGATTGGGAATGAACCGGGCGGAACATCGAAAACGCCGAATCCGGAGGCTTTTGCAGGAACTTTCAGCATAGCCTGTCGCGAAGGCGCTAACAACGTTTTTTCATGGAAGGACAGAATGTTCGCCCATGGTTCAATTATCGTGGCATACGACATACGTCGTAGCAAGAACTATCCTAGGGAGAGGTCGGGATGGTGGACGGTGAAAAACGAGACGCCAATTAACACGCTTTCGGCCGCCAGCTTCCAAAGATCCCGGAAAAACCGGAGTCGCCATGACGTTGGGCAAAAATGCCACGGTCAGCTACACGACGTTGTGCTATTTCGTGGTTACGTTCAATCGAAAAAAAACTACGAAATATCGCAAAGGATACGGAGAACTGTCGAATCCAAAAAGACACCATGCAATTGGGAGATGCGGAATGAACCATGCCAGACTTCTCCGAATTACCAACCTGTAGAAGTCTGTTTTTCGAGCAAGAATTTTAGCGACCAACGGGAGCGGGTTCTTGTCTTGTTGCGGTAGCGCCGATTTGGTTGGTGGCCCTGCTGTCCCGTGAAACCGAAAACCCAAGCAACCACCCTACGTGGCCTCTCGGTTTCTGCAAAACCCACTCGTCCGTTGGATCGCGGAATCAGACTTAACCGTTTTCCTTAATGGAACGACTTCCAATAGGCTTGATCGGTGGCGTAAACGTCGATCGGGTCTTCCGGCTTCAGGTCCTCAGGCAAAATGCCGTAACGCTGCATGTTGCGGATGTAGTAGTCGTTGGGACGGAAGCCGGGCATATCGAACCGCTTCTCTTCCTTGTGTTTCGCGGCAGCTTGCCGAATTGCCGTCAGAATCGCCTGATAATCGGCATCAGCCGTGTCGGCGAAGACGTTAGGGGTACAAATTCCCAATCCGCCAGCCTCTTGCGACAAGGGTGCTCGAAGCAGAACCGATTTCTCCGGTTGCGTGATGTTACAGAACGACTGTGGAGTGCGGGTACGTCCAAATTTGAAGTAGCCGAATTTCACCCGCATGTACATCAAATCCATGAAGTCGTGGATCAACGGTAGTGCCGGCCCATGTCCTCCAAACCGGAAGAGCATGCTTGGGCCGATGCGCGTTTTGGCGGTCGGTTCTTCGGCGTGACATGAGCCGCAGCGGCGTTCGATGGCTTCAATGGGAAATTCTACCGGTGCCATGCCCGATCCCAATGCCGCGTAGGTGCCCGCATAGGGTGCACTCGACTCGATCCACAGGCGAAGAAGCGTCTTGTCTTGCGCCGAGACTTTTACGTTATAGTGGCTTCCGTCGAGCATCGTTAACAACCGGCTAGCCGAACTGCCGATGGTTCGCGGGGGGCGATTGTTGCGGCTTTCGTTGCGACCGTCGGAAAACAGGCCCTTCTGGACCACCGTCCAATAACTTTGAGAGAACAAAGGCGTATGGTCGCCCGTCAAGTCAACGTGTCCTTCGTAACGCTTCGGAGAATGACACTCGACGCAGTATCGGTCGAGAAGCGGTTGGATGTCGCGAGGAAAATCAAAAACGTCTGGCGCCCCGGCGACCGGTTTAATCCGGCTGGGCGAACGTCCCATTGCGGCAAGCGTTGTATGGGTAGACAACGGGGTACGCATCCGTTGCTCATGGCAGCCCACGCAACTGGTTGTTTCGCCTGGTTCCACGGTAAGAAAGCTTTGCATCCGTTTGACCGAGAGGTCGTCTTTGTCCAGGGCGACAAAAAACAACGACCGCATGGCGGGCAATTCCATGTAAGCGGAGCCGTCGGGTTCCACCGGCACGGTACCCAACACCCGGGCCAGCGTGAAGCTGCCGCCGACGCTGATCGGCCACATCCCGCCCGAGAAGTTTACCGGTTTGGGAAGCTGCTCCAAGACAAGCAGTTTCTTGATGTCTCCCCGCTCGACTCCCTTCATATTGCGACCGTGGTAGATGTCGGCCAAAACCAGCCGACCGGTGGTCTCGGTGTTTTCGATTCGCGCCGGAATGATTCGTTCTCGCGGTCGTGCTCGCAACGGGCGCGGTTCGTGGCACTCCAGGGGACGATCGCTCTTCGGCAAGCCGTAAACCAATTCGGTCTCCCCTGCCCCGTCCATTACCAAGATTCCCGTCGGATCGGCCAGCAGGAAGCAATCTTCCGAGAAGGCATACGGGTCTCGATAAAACTTACGGGGTGGACTAATGCGTTGTACGGCCCGAGGGTTGTCGGGACCGAGTCGCGGATCGACGATCGCTACCTCACCGGCGTGTTCGGGGCGGCCATGCCCTGGTGAGAACGAGGCCACGATGCTTCGCGAACCGGGAATCGGCTTGGCATCGAGCATCGCGTAGCCGGGGCGTTGATTGCCGTAGAAGACCATCTGGCCCGTGCCGTCCGGGTTGGTCGTCCACAGATGGTGGAAAGCTCCTTGGCTTCGGTCGACGTACTCCCACCGCATGTAAAGCAGCCGTCCGTCGGGCAACGGCCAGGGTGTGTTGTCGTGTTCGATGTTCGTGGAAACCATGCGAATGTTGCAGCCGTCGCCATCGCAACGATACAGAATGGCCACCGGCGTGCGCCAGCAATTGACGATCCGTTGACAGCGGCTCGAAACGAACATGATTTGCCCGTCGGGCAGATAGGTCGGCTCGATGTCGTCGTAAGGGCCATCGGTCAACTGATGTAAACCAGTGCCGTCGGCCTGGATTTCGTAGAGATGGTAATACGAGTCGCCGCCTTTGCGATACGCGAAGAGAATCTTCTGGCCATCGTAATGTACCTGCGGATCGCGCACACCGCCCTGGGGATCGTCTAGCAGTGTAGTAACCTGCCGATCGCGTAGATTTAAACGGCAAAGCCGACCGCCGGGTCTGAAGATAGGGTCCGGTTTCGCCTCTTCAGGCAGACGCTGCGGGGGATATTCCCCTCGGCCGCAGCAATAGTATCCGAAATTGGCGTACCAGTGGTCGCGTCCCGGGGCCCGTACGGCGAAGATGACATCTTCCACGCCGGCCATCGGACCGTTGAGTGCGTGGTGCAGCAGTTGCGGCGACTCGGTGGTTGGCTCAGCGGGCAGCAGGTTCAGCCGATCGGGTACCGGGAGGCCGGCGATCAATACCGGATCGACGATCGAACCGGTGGTCCCGCGGTTCTGGAAGAAAAGGCCTTCCACAGACGCACCCTCCGGGTAGCCGAGCGCCGAAAGATCGACTGCCACGGCCAACGCCTTGAAATCGGCACCCGTTTCCGACGGCTGGCACGACTCGTGTTCCAGGTCGTGTAACGATTGCGGTGACTTTGCGAACCCGTAGCAGACGAACTGGCCGGTCGCCTGTGCGCGAGGGTGGTTGAAGTCGATGTCGTACCCCTCGATGGTCGTCGATTTCAGCCCGGGTTCGAACCGCAACGGACTGACGTGGATGGCATCGCCCGTCAAAGGGCTACCCTCGCCGCGTTGAACCTCGAAAAACACCACATCGTCGCCCGGCAGGTTGAGAACCGGCTGGCGGAAACGCACGGCCATTCCCGGCGTGGCCTGCGGGCCGGACAACACGGGCGTTGTCGCCAGCGGAGCGACACTCCCGCCGAGATTCGCAAACCCACTGTTGATCGCCAGATCGTATTCGAGCACGCCCGAGCGTGTACCTGTCCGGGGCAGCGACGAACCTGACGACACGACTACCTTGCTGCTGCCGAGCGAGCGGAACGACACCACGTCGATGCCGATTAACTTCGAGGCGTCGAATACGGCCACGCGGCCGTCACGCTCTGCGGTAATACTCGTCAACTCAGTGTTCGGTCCCAATGTGCGGACCGTATAACTGGTGACGGCGGCAGAGAGGGTCGAAGAAATGGTCGCGAGAAGAATCGCGGTGACCGCAGCCAGCCGACAGGAGTGGATAACCATAGCTTCGCCCCTGGAGGTGTGATGGGCAAGCGGCGCAAAACGCCGGGTGGGAATCCGATGGGAAGCGATCTTGCGCCTCGCATCCCATGTGTAGGTGGGATTGAACATAGCCAATTTCGCGAAAAGTGTCAAGATTGGCCGGATATTTACCGCAGAATTGGCGCGTTTGTTGCTCCCTTATAACGCATGTGTTAACGTGCGAGTTGGGGATGTTTTGCACCATCGCTTTCTCAATCAGAAGACTACACGTTGGGTGCCATGTCCACGCTTGTGTGGGCATGTTTGTCGGGATTTCCGCACGCCCACGCAAACGCGGGCATGGTACCAGTAGAGTCATAAGGCACGCATAGCATCGGAAGGAGCAACAGCACGTGCGACGTATCTCTTGTTACCCAGGGCGGCAAGGCCGCCAACCAAATCGGTGCTGCCGTACCCAGGCAAGAATTCGCTCCCGTTGGTCGCTAATCTTTGTCAAAAACTCAACGATCTTTGCGGTTAGTAGTACAGTAGTCATCCTTGGACTGATCGTTTTGCTGCTACACGTCGCACAACCGGCTGTGGTCGTGGCTCAAGATCGTGTCGATCCTGGCGTTGCGTCCGAAGGGCCGCGTCCGACCGGGCTTATGTGTGAATTGCTGGCCGAGCCAAGTCGCACGGAAATCTTCGATCCGCAACCCGAGTTCACCTGGGTAGTGCCTTTGGCGTGTCGCGGAGATCGCCAAACGGCTTATCAGATTCTCGTTGCCACGAGCCGAGAGCAACTCGTTGGCAACGCGGCCGATGCCTGGGACTCGGGCAAGGTCGAATCGTCGGAAAGCGTTGCGGTCGAGTACCAGGGCAAACCGCTTGCGTCGCAGCAGACGTACTATTGGAAGGTGCGCACGTGGAATCGCGACGGCCGGCCGAGCGGATGGTCGGATCCGCAGTGTTTTCGCACGGGCACGCTGCGCGACACGGTCAAGCCGACCGATAGCAGGATCCCTCGTTACACCACTCCCCGTTATCCCCTGGTGCAAACAGAGGTAGCCCCAGTTCGTTTGGTTAAGAAAGGCCCAGGCCATTGGTTCGTCGACTTTGGCCGTGCGGCCTACGGTACTATTCAGCTCACGGCTAGTGCGGAAAGCGACGGGCGGCGAGTGACTTTGCATCTGGGTGAGCATCCAGGGCCGAATGACATGGTCGACCGCAAGCCGGGCGGCACAATTCGCTATCGTGCCACAAACGTCGCTCTTCGCCAGGGCACGCACACGTACCGTGCCACGATTCCGCCCGACAAGCGAAACACAGGCGCGGCGGCCATCAAGATACCGGCCGAGGTGGGCGAGGTGCTGCCATTTCGTTATTGCGAAGTCGTCGACTACCCGGGCGAGTTGCAGCCGTCGGCGATTCGCCAAATATGCGTGCATTATCCGTTCGACGACAACGCATCGGAATTCCATTCGTCTAGCAAGGTGCTTAACGACGTTTGGCAACTGTGCAAGTATTCGATGAAGGCCACGAGTTTCTGCGGTGTGTATGTCGACGGCGATCGTGAACGCATTCCCTATGAGGCCGATGCTTACATCAATCAACTAGGGCATTACTGCACCGATCGCGAATTCACGTTGGCGCGTTACAGCCACGAGTATCTTATTCTACATCCCACATGGCCTACGGAATGGCCGCTGCATTCGGTGCTGATGGCTTGGGCCGACTACCTGCACACGGGCGACCAGGAATCGGCCGAGGAGTTCTACGAGGACTTGAAAGCCAAAACACTCATCGCACTGGCTCGCGATGACGGCCTGATAAGCACTCGCACTGGGCTCGTCACGCCGGAGGTTTTGCGCTCGATCTACGAACGCCGGTTGGAGGACATTGTCGATTGGCCGCTCGGCGAGCGTGACGGGTACGTTTTCCGGCCGATCAACACGGTGGTCAACGCGATGCATTTTCGCACACTGGTTATCATGGCCGAACTGGCAGAAGCTCTGCAACACGGCGACGAGGCACGCGATTTCCGAAAACGCGCGGCGCTGGTCGCCCGATCGGTGAACGAGAAATTGTTCGACCGCAAGACGGGCGTCTACGTCGACGGCGAGGGAGCTAGCCACAGCGCATTGCATGCCAACATGTTTCCGTTGGCCATGGGTGTAGTGCCTCACGAGCGACAGGCGGTTATTGGCAAGTTTCTCGCCAGCAAAGGCATGGCCTGCAGCGTTTATGGTGCGCAATACCTGTTGGAGTCCCTCTACGAAGCGGCGGCCGACGAACATGCCTTTCATCTGATGACCGACACCGACACGGATCGCTCTTGGCCGCACATGGTGTACGACGTGGGTACCACGATCACGCTTGAAGCGTGGGACAACAAGTATAAACCGAACCAGGACTGGAACCACGCCTGGGGAGCCGCGCCGGCGAACATCATTCCGCGCAAGTTGATGGGCGTGGAGCCACTGGAGCCGGGCTTCGGCAAAATTCGCATTTGTCCTCAGCCCGGCAGCCTGACCGAGGCTTCGTTGCGATTGCCGACCATCCGAGGGCCGGTGCTGGTCGACTACCACAAGAGCAACGAGGGCCGCTATGAACTCTGTGTGGCGATTCCCGCCAACGCGACGGCCGAAGTGAGCCTGCCGGCTGCTAACCCTGATCGGGTTACTGAGGGCGGGCAACCGGTTGGCGCCGTTTCACAGGTGGTCTTCAAGCAAATGGATGGCGCCCGGGCCGTCTTCTCGGCCGAATCCGGGACGTATCGCTTCGCCTGGCCCGAGGGGACACGCTAGCACCGTGTGATTCTTGTTTGTGACAGTTGAGTGCCAGTGGCGGCTCGCCCGCCGTTGCTGAAACAAGGGCAGACAAGCTGCCCATGGCACGCGGACTGGCAACTTCCGCAAGGACGTTGTTGTAAAGACTTATTCCAAGATAGGTTACAGCGGAATATCCGGCAGAAAAGTTTGTGATATTTCTCCTTGATATTTCACGCGAGGGGCGGTAGAATCGTTCTCGTATGCTGCAAGGCGTTGCAGCAAGGTAATTTGATCCCAACGGTGAGGGAGGGAACGATGGCATCCGTACTTCGACTGCTGGCTTTGGCGTGTGTGGTGATTGTCTTGGCGAATACGGCCAACGCGACACTCATAACTAGCGGATCCACCACGTTGTTTTACGACGATTTCGAGTCGGCCTCAGAGCTTTCGACCTTGCCCGCGCCGGACGCGACGGTTGATGCCGATCCCAATCGCGCCAGTTCGGGGGCGTGGTCGGTCAGCGAGAATCCCAGCTATCTCTTGCAGGTAACCAATTCCACGACCTCGCCCGATCCGGGTGCTTTCGAAGGCAACAACTATCTTCGTTTCATCCGGGAGAGCGGTAGCGGGCCTAGGGCATATGCCACGTTCGCCGAACAGAGCGAGGGCGTGGTTCATGCCGAGTTCATGATGTACTTTGGCGCCATGGGCGTGGACCTCGACTACACCTCGGTGGTCATCATGGGGCATTCCACCGACGGAAACCGCAGTGTGCTTGCGACGGACTCAGACGACCTGGATATCCGGTACAAGAATGGCAGCGACGTCTATGGCAACACCGGTCTGAAGGTCACCCCTGGCACCTGGCAGAAGTGGGAGATCGACGTTGATCTTACTAACAAGACGTTTGATTTCACGCTCGATGGAGCAAAGGTTAGCGGATTGGCGTTCAACAACAGCGATACAACGACGCTTGACCGGCTCTCGTTTTCCAGCACGGATCACGATTCCCGATTTTACGTCGACGCCGTACCCGAACCGGCTAGTATGGTACTGTTGACATTGGCTGTTGTTGGAGTGGCCGTCTGGGCACGCCGCCGCGGCTGACTCGCGGTGGCTTCGGCCACCAACGATCGATATTCACTCTAGAAGCATGGAAACCGCCACGCTTGTGTGCCACTGGCTCCGCCAGTGCAGAGTCGCCAGAGGACAAAGGCACTAGTGGCACACGGCGGTGATTTTGGCCTAGTGGCACAAAGAGAATAATGTTCCGGTGATGACTTCTTGCTCGCTGACAATAAGGCTTTGCATCATGACACGTTCATTCGCCCGATTAACGTATGTTGCTTCCAGAATTCTGCTGAGTGCAGTAGTATGTTGGGGGGCAGTTGATTTCTGTTTAGCAGAGCCGTCGGGCAGCAACGTGGAGGCTGCACTGGACATCGGAAGTCGCAAACAGTTTTTCATCGATACGAAATTCATCGCCGAATCGGACAACGTTACCTTGTCCGTGAATCCTCCGCGAAAGGCCGGCGTCGTCCTTCGAACGGACAGAGAGTGGGATGCCGGACGGATTATCTACCCATCGATCGTGCAAGATGAAGAGGGCACGTATCGGCTCTACTACTACGCTTCCGACGCTGGCGAGAACGGCAAGCTTGGAGCGGCCTCGTTCTGTCTGGCTACCTCGAAGGACGGGTTACACTGGGAAAAGCCTGACTTGGGATTGGTCAAGTACCGTGGCTCGAAACAAAACAACATCGTGGCGCTCGGCCACGGAGAGCATGGTCATGTGTTTCTCGATCCAAAGGCCCCGGCCGCGGAGCGTTACAAAGTGGTTCACGAATCGCGCCATTTCCACTCGCGCGATAAGGGTGGCATTTGGGTGGGGTATTCCCGGGACGGTTTGCACTGGGAGCACACGGCCACACGCCAACTGCCCTACGCCTGCGACAGCCACAACGTCGTCCTCTTCGATCCTCAGTTGGACAAGTACGTTGCCTACGTGAGAGCCTGGCATCCGGTGCGGAAACGCGTGGTGGCTCGAACGGAGCTCGACGACGTCCTCGCGTCTTGGCCGGTCAAGCCGGTTGACAATAACTCGAATTTCATGTGGAAAAAGGATCATCCGCCGAGTTTGCGCGATGAGTATCCCGTCGTTCTCCAGCTTGACGAGAAGGATCCGCCGGAGACCGACATCTATACTCCTGCCGTCGAACTGTATCCCTGGGCCGACAGCGTCTATCTATCCCTCTTCTCCCTTTACCGCCACGACGATCGGAAGCACGGTAACGACGGTCCACTCGAGTTGCAGTTGGCCGTCAGTCGCGACGGGATCGACTTTTCGCGTCCAGACCGTCGGCCGTACGTCGGGTTGGGCATCCGCGGTCAAGACGGCGATTGGGGTGGGATCTACCACGTTCCCGGTATGATTCGCGACGGAAAGGTCATCTACCAATACTACGTCGGGATGAATGTCACGCACCAGAGCTACATGTCGTTGAAGGATGTCCGCAATCTCAGCAGCGTCTATCGAACCGTGCAACGCGTCGACGGCTTCGTTAGCGCCGATTTCGACTACTCCGGCGGAACGCTTCTAACGCCGTCGTTGGCCTTTTCCGGCAATCGTCTGCTGCTGAACGTCGATTGTGCGGCTTCGGGAACAGGACGGGTGGAAATCCGTGATGCCCAAAACAGGCCCATTCCTGGCTACACACTCGCGGATTGCGATCCGATTGGTCTCAACGAAGTGGATGTGCCCGTGACGTTCCACGGCAAGTCGGACCTGGGCGCAATTTCCCAGCCCGTCCGACTCTTTTTCAGCTTCTGCAACGCCAAGCTCTACGCGTTTCAGTTCGACGTGGGCGACGTGGAGTCGCCAGCGGGTTCGCCTTGAGGCGACGTCGAGCTACCGCCGCCAGCGGATCGTCATAAGGATGTTGGCCGCGAAGGTCGACAGCAGTGCGCCGATCGGAAAACCGACCAACACCAGTCGAAGAAGCAGCGTGAGCGACAAAGGTGCCTTGGCAGCCTCGTTGGAAAACGTGCCCGGGGGCGCCGAAAGGACAAACACCCAGCCGAAACCCAAGGCGGCCAAAACGGCCGTGTAGATGATCATTGGTTTGCGGGGCCAAGGATATTCCTGCCCAAAGGTGGCGGCTACCGGCATCAGCATCAGTCCAAAGAAGACGGCCAGGCTGCCCAGCAAGGCTCCACCGACGGCAAGGTATCCGATCCCGGCCACTGCAAATCCTGCAACGCACACGCCCGTGCAATTGGCGGCCATGGTTTCGTCGCGCGAAAGCGCAAGACGCCCGAAAGGGTGCAATCGTAAGGCAAAATTTGCCAGCGGTTCGGCCAGCCATGTGAAGAACACGAATGCAATGTAGCCGATGATCAACGGCCAGAGTATTGTGGCAAGCGTGTGATTGAGCAAACTCAGACGGCGGGCAATTACAAAGGCGAACCATGCGCCGAGGATCACGGTCCAACGCCCTTGGGAGCCCAACTTCTGCATCCAGAAGATGTACTTAAGAAACAGCCGATAGATCGGGCTTTTGGCCTTCAGCGTAGCGACCACGCCTTGGCGAGCCGTTTCCAATTCGGGATTCAGCCGCAGTGATTCGCGAAAATGGAGCGTGGCTTTTTCGCGGTCGCCCTTTTCGAGATACAGCCACCCGAGATTGGCGTGGGTGTAGGCGTCGTCCGGATCGATGGCCAACGCGGCGAGCAGTTGTTGTTCGGCCGATCCACCCTGGCTCAGCTTGCGCAGCGCCGTCGCGCGAACGTTTTGGGCATCGACATTCTCCGGCTCCAGGGCGAGGGCTTCTTCGGCAAGCCGTCGGGCGTGTTGCCAGTCTTCCCGACATAACGCAATCTGTCCCTTCAGCACCCGATGGTCGGCCGATTCGGCATCCAACGCGATGGCCTCATTTACCGATTGTTCCGCGTCGTCGAAGCGATTGCGAGCCAACAATACCCGGGCCAATGTAGCATGGGCGAAGCCGAGTTCGGGGGCCAAGCCTATGGCACGTTGGGCCTCGCCCGTGGCCGCTTCGTATTCTTCGCGTTGTACCAAACAGAGTGCCAACAGCGCATGCGCCAAAGGATGGTCCGGCTCTTGGGCCAAGCCCATGCGGACTTCCTTTTCGGCAAGGTCGAAGCGCCTTTGCTGAAACAGCAAAAGGGCTCGTTCGAAATGTGCGCTCATTGCAGTTTCAGGAACTTCAGGACCTCGTCGTACATGCCACCCTGATTCGAATACAGGGCATGGTTTCGCGCCGTGGCGAACCATTCGCGGGTGGTAGGCCGCAATGTCTTGGCGGCTGACAACAGGTCGCGTGTGTTCAACGGTTTGGGCACTCCGGTTTTCATTGCTTCACGCAGTTTTTCCGACACGGCCGCGTCGACCACGGCCTTCAGATCGGCGCCGGAAAAATGGTCGAGCTTCTTGGCTAGCCGATCAAAGTCGATATTGTCTTGGGGTTTTTCCCGACAGTGCAGCCGCAAAATCGCTGCGCGGGCGTCGCGGTCGGGTGGTGGCACGAATAATACCTGGTCGAATCGCCCTGGGCGACGGAAGGCCGGGTCCACGTGCCATGGGGCGTTGGTGGCGGCCAGCACGAGAATTCCTTCGTTCGACGATTCCACCCCGTCGAGCTCCGATAGAAACTGGTTGATCAACTGGCGAGCCGACCCGCTGTTCATGTCCGAACGGCGACCGCCCAAGGCGTCGACTTCATCGAAAAACACCACGCAAGGGCGATTGTATCGGGCCTGCTGAAACAGTTCGTGCAGGTTGCGTTCGCTGTTGCCCATCCACATGTCGAGCACATCGCTGATTCCCACGGAAAGGAAACCCGCGTCGATCTCCCCAGCCGTTGCCCGAGCCAGATAGGTCTTGCCGCAACCCGGGGGACCGTACATCAAAATGCCACCACCCACTGCCATCCCGTACGTTTTGTACATCTCGGGATGTTTCAATGGGTAGATGATTTTCATGCCGATTTCTTCCTTGACGGCATCCATTCCGCCGACATCGGCAAAGGTGGTTTTAGGGTGCTCGATTTCGGCCGTCGGCTCGGAGCCCATGTCTTGCCACGACTCGCGCACGCGGCCCTCGAATACCTCGCCAGCCTCTTCCTCGGGAACGATTCCCAAACGTTCGGCAAGATCCTCGTCACCGGCTTCAGCGTCGATCTCCACGGCCAGCTTATACTGGGCCACCGCTCGTGGCACATCACCCTCCTTGAGCAGAAGCCGCGCATAAAGCACGTGCGCGGCCGCCGGCGCACCGCCGCGTCGAGCCAGATCTTCGACAATCACCACGGCTTGGCTCGTCTTGCCCTGCTGCCAGTACACCTCGGCCAACGATGTCTTGAGATCGGCAGCGTCTGGTGCCATCTTCAGCGCATCGCGAAGTTCCTGCTCGGCTTCGTCAAAACGTCCCAGCCCCATGAGAGTCTGAGCCAGATGCTTTCGCAGGGGAGTATTGTCGGGCGACAATTTCAGGGCATCGCGGAGTGAACGGATTGCCTCGTCTCCGTAAGACGTCATTACCAACGAGTCTCCCAAAACAGAACTCAGGCACGGCCGTGAACCAGGAGGCAACGAATCTCCGAAAAGCCACGTTTCGCTCGCACGCCACGCTCATATTCAGAGAAAGCGTGCAACACGGCCGCCGAATGGCACGAAATACTATTATAGAGGGGGTTGGGCGAAACGGTCAACTGGCCGCTCAGATCCGCTGGGGGGGCAACGGCCTGCCTGCCACTGCCGCAGAAACGGCAGCGAAGTAGCCACTGTACGGCAAGAGTAGTGCAGTCTGTGTACCGAGAAAAGCACCCTACCAAGCAGGCCGTTCGGCCAACAAACAGCACGTTTTCGACCAGAAAACAAGGATGTCGCGAACGTTATCGCCAAGGCGTGCGTGGGACAGCAGTCGACTTCCATGTAGTCCTTGGAGATAGTGCATCAATAGCACCAATGGGCCCCTTCCCTGACTCCGCAGCCTGTGATATGATTTCTGTTTTGGTTGATGGATGCGAAGTGCCGATGTAGTCCTTTGCGATGCTCGGTGTAATGGCGGCCGTGATCAAAAATGCGACAAGCACCCCTAGCTCAATTGGATAGAGCATCGGTCTACGGAACCGAAGGTTAGAGGTTCGAGCCCTCTGGGGTGTACTTCCAGCGAGGGCGTTTACGCATCGACGTAAACGCCCTTCTCTTATGCGCTTACGTTGCGAAGTCACTATCTGTCAAAGCCTTGCGGCGTCTCTCTGGCCGGCCAGAACCCGACACTTTGGCGCGTTTTCGTTGCAGATTACGGCAGATCAATGCAGATCGCGGACATTACACGGGCACCCATTTCGGCACCCTTCTGCAAAAGCTTGGCACCATAGTCGGCACCACTGGGGGATGCATCTTGGGAGTCGTTCCAGGTGCAAGATGGGGGCACAGAATAGGCGGCGTTCGGTCGCGTTTTTCTCCGTAGTTTTGTCATCTTTTTGTTGTTCGACTCACGCTTGACGTGGTGTATATTTGTATAGTATACTTGGCGCGAACCACGATGAACAACAGCCATGACCGCCAAGCCGCGAAATACCGACCGGGTGCAGGTGATTGCCGAGTTGCGGCGTCGGCTTCGGACTTGCGGGCGGTACGGCCCGGGCGATGCGGGGTGTGGTGTTTCCACGGGGTGTGGGGCGTTGGATGCGTTGTTTCCCGAGGGGGGGATTCGGCGTGGCGGTTTGGTGGAGTGGATTGGCGATGGCCGGGCAAGTGGGGCGGGAACGTTGTCGCTGCTGGTGGCTCGGCAGATAAACAGTGTCGAGGCTCGGCCGTGGGTTGTTGTCGACACGCGGCGGGAGGTCTATCCGCCGGCGCTGGCCGCGTTGGGGTTCGATCTTTCGGCGTTGGTGATTGTCCGGCCCGGCGACGAAGGCGAGGCCCTTTGGGCTTACGAACAGGCGTTGCGATGCGAGGCGGTGGCCGGGGTCTGGGGGCGGATCGAAAGGCTCCGGCCGGTGGCCTTTCGCCGCCTGCAACTGGCGGCCGAGGAGTCGGAGGCGATTGGTCTGCTGGTTCGGTCGCGACGAGCGTTGTCGCAGCCGTCCTGGGCCGAGGTGCGTTTGCTGGTGGAACCACGGCCCGCAGGAAAATCTTCCGCACAGTTTTGCGTCCAGGTGGCCTACAGCCGGGGGCAACCGCGGCGTGTGACGGCGGACCTTGCCATCGACGAGGTGCGTGGAACCTTAAGCGAAGTGTGTCAAACCGATGAGACGCGTGCTGTGCCTGTGGTTGCCGAACTGGCCGATCCAGCGATTTCTGGTTGCCGAGCCGGCACTTGAACGTCGGATCGTTGTTCTTACCAGCGAGGTGCCGGGGCGTGGCGAGGTCGTTTCGGCGCGCAACGAGCGGGCGCGACGGCGTGGTATTGATCCGGGGATGCCGGTCTCCGAAGCCCGAACGTTGCTGCCTCGTCATGAAACGCTCCAGGCGATGCCCTGGCGACCGGATGCCGACCGTCAGGCATTAACGCAGTTGGCCTTGCGGTGCGAACGCTTCAGTCCGTGCGTTGGTCTGGAAGAATCGGAGCATGCCGAGAGTGTTTTGTTGGAGGTCACCGGTGTCGCCCATCTGTTCTCGGGCGAAGCGTCGTTTGTTGCACAAGTCGAACGCGACGTGGCGGAACAATACCCCAGCGTGCGGCTTGCCCTGGCCGACAGCGTGGGAGCCGCCTGGGCCGCGGTGCATTTTTTGACGCAGCGGCAACAGCCCGTCGCGATTGTTCCCCCGGGCCGGCCCGAGGTGCTGTGGCCGTTGCCGGTCGAGGGCCTGCGGTTGTCGGCCGCCAACGTTCGGGCGCTGAAACGCCTGGGAATTACCACCGTTGGCCAGGTGTTTCAATTGGACCGTGCTTCCTTGCCGGCCCGATTTGGCCCGGAGATCAATCGGCGTTGGGCGCAACTTCTTGGCGAACGAGACGAACGCATTACTGCCTGCCGCGCAAGGCCCACGTTTCAGGTGAGCCGAATTTTGGACGAGGCAACGACCCATGGCGAGGCCATCGAGCAACTATGGTCTTCGCTGCTGGAGCGGCTCGTCGAGTCACTTCGGACACAGCAACAGGGAGTGCTACATCTTCGCTGCCAGTGGTTGTTGAAGGGGCGACACGCGGTTGAACTCGAAGGATCGAGCGCGATTCCTGTTTCAATCCGCGCCCCGGTGAAGGGGCGACGTATCCAAGTGCTCTGGCACTGCCGCCGCTACGAGTTTCAATCCGCGCCCCGGTGAAGGGGCGACGGCTTCCACTGCGGGTTTTGGCTGTGCCATAGCGTTTCAATCCGCGCCCCGGTGAAGGGGCGACGATCAGCAAATTGGAGCGACTCGGCCAACATCAGAGTTTCAATCCGCGCCCCGGTGAAGGGGCGACTCGTCGATATCAGTGAAGTGCTGTTAGAATTAGGTTTCAATCCGCGCCCCGGTGAAGGGGCGACGCGTTAAGGTTCCGACGCCCGTTCGACATACTGTTTCAATCCGCGCCCCGGTGAAGGGGCGACTTTGCGGATGGGCTGTATGGTTAACCAGGACGCGTTTCAATCCGCGCCCCGGTGAAGGGGCGACACGATCGTGTGGCGCAATCTCAACGGAGGACATGTTTCAATCCGCGCCCCGGTGAAGGGGCGACGATGGCCGTGAGTACAGTTTTCTTCGACGCATCAGTTTCAATCCGCGCCCCGGTGAAGGGGCGACTTACGATGGTTCAACGGTGAGGGGTGGAGCAAAGTTTCAATCCGCGCCCCGGTGAAGGGGCGACGCGACTTAGTCGTGGCGTGACTCGCAATGCAAAGTTTCAATCCGCGCCCCGGTGAAGGGGCGACGTCGGCCCAGGAGACGGCCGTCGACAAACATGGCGTTTCAATCCGCGCCCCGGTGAAGGGGCGACGATCAACCCGGCCGGCGAAACGGTCGGTTCGGTGTTTCAATCCGCGCCCCGGTGAAGGGGCGACGCTGTATTTGGAACCTATGAAAATGAGATAGTGCGTTTCAATCCGCGCCCCGGTGAAGGGGCGACCCGAGCAGAAACGTTGGGCGATCGACTACTACGTTTCAATCCGCGCCCCGGTGAAGGGGCGACGCAGCGGCGGCGGCGGGTCGCGGTACTTGCACGTTTCAATCCGCGCCCCGGTGAAGGGGCGACGCGGAACTGGCCAAGATCGAAGAGCAATACAAGGCTGTTTCAATCCGCGCCCCGGTGAAGGGGCGACCATTACCCTGGGCAATATCGATGCGGTCGGAGGGTTTCAATCCGCGCCCCGGTGAAGGGGCGACCACCTGCCAGACGACGGCAACCGTTGACGGGATGTTTCAATCCGCGCCCCGGTGAAGGGGCGACTGGATAAGGGCATATAACCTAATACATGGAATTATGTTTCAATCCGCGCCCCGGTGAAGGGGCGACTATGGTGTCCGGTGGCGTACCACACAAGGTAGTGTTTCAATCCGCGCCCCGGTGAAGGGGCGACACGGTACATTATCTACAGACGCGAGTGCCATTACGTTTCAATCCGCGCCCCGGTGAAGGGGCGACGACAGCTAAGACTAACGAAGAGTTTATCTACAATGTTTCAATCCGCGCCCCGGTGAAGGGGCGACCACCGTCCCGCAATTCTCACGAATCGCAAATTTGTTTCAATCCGCGCCCCGGTGAAGGGGCGACGGTTGGATACGGCGCAAACGATGGTTTGTGGTATGTTTCAATCCGCGCCCCGGTGAAGGGGCGACCATTTGGAGGTGTTCCAATTCCACTGAAGGTTGTGTTTCAATCCGCGCCCCGGTGAAGGGGCGACAACGAGTGTCTTCGCCTCCGCGATCGTAGTAACCTGTTTCAATCCGCGCCCCGGTGAAGGGGCGACTCAGTGGAGTACCAGATAGGGCTAATAGGTTGGTTTCAATCCGCGCCCCGGTGAAGGGGCGACGTACTTCAACAGTGATCTCGTCCCTCGGACAATGTTTCAATCCGCGCCCCGGTGAAGGGGCGACATCCAAATTGTTCCTTGTGTGTAGATCCAATTCCCAGTTTCAATCCGCGCCCCGGTGAAGGGGCGACGAGAGCCATACGTCGCGAGCCACACGGTCAGGCAGTTTCAATCCGCGCCCCGGTGAAGGGGCGACGAGTGAGGCTTTGGCGTTCTCGTGGGATGACACGTTTCAATCCGCGCCCCGGTGAAGGGGCGACGCTCGGGAAGATGTCGTTACCATCTTCCCGAGGAGGTTTCAATCCGCGCCCCGGTGAAGGGGCGACTCGCCATCTACGAGGCGACCGATGCGGAGATCGTTTCAATCCGCGCCCCGGTGAAGGGGCGACCCCAACCCAGAGTACTGTGGCTGCGGTGATTGCGTTTCAATCCGCGCCCCGGTGAAGGGGCGACATTACGACGGCGTGAATCGTGGCCATCGTCTCGGTGTTTCAATCCGCGCCCCGGTGAAGGGGCGACGATAGCTCATTTCCAAAATGTAATTCTCATCGGGTTTCAATCCGCGCCCCGGTGAAGGGGCGACCCTTAATCACAGCGGACAAGTCTTTATCAGTTAAGGTTTCAATCCGCGCCCCGGTGAAGGGGCGACTCTAAATGCCAAAATGTAATCAGGCGTTCCAGTACGTTTCAATCCGCGCCCCGGTGAAGGGGCGACGCTGTCGGCGATGCTGACGCCAAAGAAAAAGTCAAGTTTCAATCCGCGCCCCGGTGAAGGGGCGACACCGAAATGGCGAACACGTAGTGAAGATCGGAATCGTTTCAATCCGCGCCCCGGTGAAGGGGCGACGCACCCTATTCCATAGCCTGGCGGCCACGACTTGTTTCAATCCGCGCCCCGGTGAAGGGGCGACGCGCTGAAAAACAAGATCGCCGACGCACACCTCGTTTCAATCCGCGCCCCGGTGAAGGGGCGACACGGTTGGAACATTTTCGCCTTACATCGGTAGATGGTTTCAATCCGCGCCCCGGTGAAGGGGCGACTACCCACCCTTCAAATGAAACCGCAAACTCTTCTGGTTTCAATCCGCGCCCCGGTGAAGGGGCGACGTTTTGATTTGCTCTTTTTGCTGTTCGGTGAACGTGTTTCAATCCGCGCCCCGGTGAAGGGGCGACCATCTGCGCATCGAGCGTTTCTAGGGCAATCTTGTTTCAATCCGCGCCCCGGTGAAGGGGCGACTTGGTCTGCAACCGAACTTGGGTGGAATTACGAAGTTTCAATCCGCGCCCCGGTGAAGGGGCGACCTTCGCTGACGAAGGTGGCATGGTGCTGGATCATGTTTCAATCCGCGCCCCGGTGAAGGGGCGACCCCGCGTGAAGTACGGCGACAAGCGTGTGTATGAGTTTCAATCCGCGCCCCGGTGAAGGGGCGACCCGTTGGTTACCGGGGCTGTCGCCCGATGAAGTCGTTTCAATCCGCGCCCCGGTGAAGGGGCGACGTCGATCACGGCGTATTTGTCGTGGGCCAATGCGTTTCAATCCGCGCCCCGGTGAAGGGGCGACCCCGTGACGTAGTCAACCCAACCCGGCGCGCAAGTTTCAATCCGCGCCCCGGTGAAGGGGCGACGACACGACATGACAGGACATGACAGGACCAGACAAGTTTCAATCCGCGCCCCGGTGAAGGGGCGACATCGTGCCTTCGATCCGCAGCACGCCAACCTGGAAGTTTCAATCCGCGCCCCGGTGAAGGGGCGACAAAGCCGTCGGCATCGCGGGCGTCGTACTGCTTGTTTCAATCCGCGCCCCGGTGAAGGGGCGACTTAGTGACCTCTTGCCTGTGCAGTTGACCTTCGCGCGTTTCAATCCGCGCCCCGGTGAAGGGGCGACTGCGCGGCCAGGTGGGTGCCGTTGCCGGCGACGATGTTTCAATCCGCGCCCCGGTGAAGGGGCGACTCGCGCCGCCACTGACCGCCGACGAGCAGCGCGTTTCAATCCGCGCCCCGGTGAAGGGGCGACCCCTCTCAGTATAACTGTTTGTGTCCACAGGAGTTAGAAGGCGGGAATCGCGAACGTGGCGTATTGCGGGCATCGTGGACAGTGAAAAGAGTGGGCGTCTTGGCGCAACTGCCAGAAAGACAACCGGTTACAGCAACCGCGAACCTCGCCGGGTTTCGCTGCGCGCATAGGGTTCGCGGAACCTCAAAGACGGCCTGTTGTTTCTGCGATTATATCAGCAGAGGCCCGTCTAAGTCGACGGTTTCTTTGGCACCAACGTGTTCGACACGGCGCCGCCAGTGCTTTCCGAGAAAATAGTAGCGCAGACTGTCTTGTTCAGGATCGATTGTGGCTTCCAGTGTATTGCGCAAGTCGATCCACTGGGCCGGCGTGACGGAACACTCGAAGACCGAGTTCTGCACTCGCTGTCCGTAGTCGAGACACGTTTTGGCGACACGGGCAAGACGGCGTTGGCCCTCGCGGGTTTTGGTCGACACATCGTAGGTTACCAGTACCATCATGCGAGGACACTCCTATTTCCAGACGAACGGCGGATAGGCATCGAGATCGCCGCGCAAATGCCTGGCGAGAAGCCTGGCTTGAAGGTGGACGACTAATCCGAGAGTAACTTTCTCGTCCAGGAAGGGATGCGTCACCGTTTCTTGCTTGCGTTTCTGATAGGCCGCGATGACGGCGCGGCGAGTCGCGTCGTCCATGAGTACGCCGCCGGTGGGTTCTACCTGAAAACCGGAGGCCTTGATCTGCTGGCGATTGATCAAGGAGAGTGCCAGCCGGTCGGCCAGCACGCTTCGCAATTCTTCCATCAGATCGAGGGCCAGGCTGGGGCGCCCCGGTCGATCGCGATGAAGAAAACCGACGGCGGCATCGAGACCCGCGGCCTCGCAGGCCGCTCGGGCGTCGAGAGCCAACATGCTGTAGAGAAACGACAACACGGCGTTGACCGGATCGAGCGGCGGCCGGCGGCTCCGTTTGGCGAAGTGGAAGCCATCTTTCTGGGCGGTGATCAGGTGATCGAAGACCTCGAAGTACGTGGCACTCGATTCTCCTTCCATGCCGCGTACGACGTCGGCCGCCATGGGGCGATCAAGCAGTTGCAGGGCGTGGCCGATGTGATCGGCAGCGCGGGTGAGCGCGGCAACGGCATCGGGCGACTTCTGTTCGCGTGCGGCGCGCCGCAGTACGGTGCGGCTGTTGACGAGCTTGCCGATGACGCACGCCCGGGCGATGTCGGCCGTGGCCTGTTCGTCGTCGGCCCGCCGGTATTGTTCGCGGCGCAAAAGGACATTGCCGGGCGTGAAGCCGTTGACCGCTGCCAGGAAACGGCCCCGCTCGGTCAAGAGCGACACACTGATTCCTCGTTGTCCACAGGCGCCAAGCAACGGTGGGCTGCAGGAAACACGGCCGAAGCAAGCGATGGAACCGAGATTGTTCAGCGGTACGCGCAGGCGGTTCTCTTTGTTGATGCGGACCATTACCGCTTCGCCGTGTTTGAAGAGGTAGGCGCCTTGCGTGGTGACGAACAGGGTGTTGAGGTGTTGTTTCATGGGGCAACCGTGAACGCAAGTGCCTGGGGAAAGGAGATAGATGCGTTAGGTGTCTGCTTCGTCGACGATCGTGGCCAAGTAGCGTACTGCTGTAGCCCGAGGACGGAGGGCCTTGGGTATGCAGAGATTTCGTAGGGAGCAGCGGCGGCATTTCTGGGAGTAGCGGGCCGTGGGCGTACGGCCGTCGCGGATAAGTTCGTGGAGATCGGAGATCGCCCGCAAGGTACGGTCGCGAAGGGCCTGATCGAAAGGAACTTCGTGGCGATGGCGTGTTGCCCCGAAGAAAATGGCCCCCTGGTGGATGTGCGTGCCGAGCATTTCTTCCAGGCAGAGGGCCTGCGCACAGAGTTGCACGCGGAATTCCTCGTTGCGGCTGGGCTTGGGACGGCCCCGTTTATACTCGACGATGACGATCTTCTCGGGCTTAGGGGATGCCGTAGCGGCGCCGTGGAACTCGACCACATCGGCCTTGCCGCACAGGCCATGCCCGTAGGACCGCAGTTCGAGCGAGCGCGTGATCCGCACGCCGGGGCGAGATTCGCTTCGGCGCGAATCGTGGGTGCGCTGGTGAAGGTGCCGTCCTTCGGCGGTAAGGGCGTGCCCGCCAAGGGCTCGACCAGGTGCCGGGCGAGATAGAGGGCGATCGCCTCATCGAAGGCGAACGCCAGCCCGGGCTGGTACTTGGTCGTGTCGATCTGCCACTTCTTCCGCCCGTGGTCCTCGGTCGTTTCGAGCAAGGGAAAACCTGCCTGGCGGAAGGTTTCCAAGTCGCGGCGGATCGTCTTCTCCGATACCCCCCGCTCCGCCGCTAACTCGGCCAGTGTGACCCCATAGTGTCGGGCACAAAGCGTTCGGAGCACGATCCACTGACGTAAAAGTGGCGTTTCGTCCACAAAACCACCTCTACCGATGATGTAAATAAATGCCGCCCTGACAGAATAGCAACTCTGTGGGTAGCCACAAGTATCTGAAGTGGGGTCGCGTAATGGTCTCTTGTGCATTCCCATGCCACTGCTCATGCTTCTGGCGAATTGGCAGAATAGCGAAACCACCCCACCCACTGGCCACAGTGGGTGCGACTCCACTCAACATACCGGTACGCCGGGACAGATCCTGTCCGGCCTGAACAGGAATGTCGAAAAAATCGGCGGCGCGTTTGTCCAAGCATGCGACTGCCGCGCAAATGGCGAGGATCGAACGGCGCGGGTTGCCGACTGCGTGTGTCAGAAACGCAAGTCGAATGAAGGGGCAAAATCGCCCCCTACCACACCGACATTTTCCAAAAATCTCCGGTGCGCCTCTTGAAATAAAAATGGACATATGTATACTACATCCCACACGCGTCGCTGAGACGTTTCTCTCCATTGTCCGCCCTGGGGGCGGCCTGTTGGGGCCACAGTAATGGCTCCTCGATTCTTGAGCCCTGTTGGCTTCCCGGAAGGCGGTTTGCTCGCCGCCGTTCGTTCCCCCCGCGTTCGCCGCTACGGCTGGATTCTGCGATCGCCGTGCGCGCCGAACGCCTCCGCATCTTTGAATCTACCGCTACGAAGGGAGTGCGCGCCCATGCGAGCCACATCACAGGATTTCCCCCGAAAGAACCCGACGCATTCCATGCCTTTCCCGATGAATATGCCTTGCCTGAATTCGATTACCGTCGTTGGCGGTTTTTTGGGCGATGTGCAGCTGGATGGATCGAACTGCAACAGCGATACCCGAGTTGCCAACGAGACGCTTGCTTTGGCAATGGTCCGGCAAGCGATTGATATCTTGCTTGGGCGCGATAACCAACTGGGTGGGCAGAAAGTGCCAGAGCAGATGCCCGCGGTCCCGATGATCATGTTTGGCCTGCCGAATCATCACGACACGCCGGCCGGCCAGGCGTTGGATGAAGCGGTTAACGAAATGGCACAATCCGGTGGGCGTCCCCGGTCCAGCGTCGGCCGGGCCGTCGCGGCACCACGCCCATTTGAACGGGGCGAATTGGTGTTCTATCCAACCCGGGTCGAGTTGTGCGGTGTGAAGATCTGCGGCGATCGGGCGTGCGGCCTGATTCGGCCGATCCTCGACCTGCTCAAACAGGCCCACGCCTGGCGACGTGCCTACAGCGGCGAGGAATTGGCCGAGATGATCGGCGCCGAGGGCGGGCCGACGGCCATCGCGGGGACGATTCGCAACTTCCGCAACCGCGTAAAACGGATGCTGCTCGTCGAGGCGAACGTCCAGCTCGATCCGAACACCGACCTGATCGTCAACAACCGTCGCCACGGCTATCGGTTTTCGGAGAAGATCACCGTGGTGGATCGCCCTGCCCTGCCGGTGACCGATGTGCAGCAAGGCTTTGACGACAAAGTTTTTCAGAAGCGCAAGGATCCGCAGGGCGCCGAAGCAGATGTGGCCGGCAACGATCCCCGCGGGCGTTGGATCCTGGCGGAACTCAAAAAGCACGGCCGGCTTCGTAAGTGTCAGATCATCGCGCGCACCGGCTGGAGCGATGCCACGGTGCGCCGTGCGTTGGCTAAGCTTCGTGATGAGGGTTGGATTGTGTTTGAGGGGAGTGCGCGGAGTGGGTATTGGCGGTTGGGGTGATTGAGAGACGTCGTTCTTGGGAGATGTGGAAAACTGAAGAAACAGAGTAGCAAGTTGCTGAACCGAAAGTGCTACATTTCGCATTCCGGTGATGACGGGTTTGCTGAACGGCAGCGTTGGGCGAGGCAATGCCGAAGGCTGGTGTGAGTAGTGGAGTGGAGAAGGAGCGTGGTATAGGAAAACCCTTCAGGCAATCCGGTTGTGACGTGTGCCGGATGAGCCGTTCGTTTTCGGCTTGGTCACTTTCTCTGCAAACAAATTTTTAACCGAGAATTTCTGTAGCGGGGTATGGTGCTGTGGTGGTCGGAATTGGGCCGTCGCGATGTGATCGTATTACCTGCTGCGACATTGTGCGTAAATGCCACCTGGTTAGTGTGGTAAGACGCAATGAATCAACGACTTGCGTTCCCCTAGCGGTTTCGTCCTCGCGGCCAGTATGCAGGCGATTCTCCGCCGCGCGGTGACAACTTGTTGTCACCCCCTGGATGGTTTTTCGGAAAATTACTTGCGCTGCGTCGGGAGAAAAACCCCTTGCGCTGGGGTGTTGACACTTTTTGGTGTTTCCGATAAATCTCTCTCATTCCTTAAAATCTATCTGAAACGTGCGCTTTAGGCGTGGCGGGGAGGGTGTGCGCTGCTCCCTTGCCCGTGGACTGCTGCGCGCTTTCAGAAAACCCGTGGGCCATCCAACGTAAGGCAGGACCGCCATGCGAAAGCCATTTTGGAGCTGGGACAACACGCTGCAACGTCTGGGATTTCGTCGTGTGAAGAAGGCGTCGCGGAGCAAGCCGCTCACGTCGCGGCGGATGACCTGCGAGGCGCTGGAGCCGCGGGAGATGCTGGCGCAGACGTTCTCTGGAACTACGGGTGATGATTTTTTTGAGATCACGGTAGATGGCTCGGGCGCACATGAGGTGCGAATTCTGAGGTCGGGGAGCAGTCAGTGGGAAACCAATACTTCCATAAGTCCTTATGTCATCATTGATTGTGGCACGGGCAACGACACGGTCACAATCACTGGTCTCAACACCAACGAAACGTGGTCCACCGGATCAGCCAGCGGAACGATTTGGGACAGCAGCTATTCGGTCGAAGTACGAAACGCCGAGACAATCACCGTCGACGGCGCCGGCGGAAGCGACACGGCCAAGCTCTACGACTCCGCTGGCAACGACACATTCACCGCCTCGCCCGGCGAGGGACAAATCGACTACGCGAGCGGCACGACGATTTCGGTCGAAAACTTCGAGGCAATCCACTCCTACGCCACGGCCGGCGGCACCGACACGGCGTATCTCTCCGATTCGACGGGCAACGACACGCTCTACGGATCGGCCACGGAAACGGCCCTCTATGGCTCGGGTTACTACAACCGCGCCAAATCGTTCGAGAGCGTGACGTCCTACGCTACCGCCGGCGGCACCGACACGGGCAATCTCTACGACGGCACGACGGACGACAATTTTACCACCCAGGACGGCTGGGCCCTTTTGGAGGACAGTGCCACGTCGAGCAAGGCCTTCTCGAACCGTGCCGAAGGATTCGATACGATTGTCGCCCACGCCGACAACGGCGGCTTGGACGTCGCCAAGCTCTACGATTCCTCGGGCGACGACACGTATACGGCCGAACCCACCACGGCCACCCTTTCGCTACGGGATGGTCTGAGCAACGAACAGAACTACACGGCCAATGATTTCGAGGCCACGCACGCCTACGCCAACTACGGTGGCAGCGACACGGCCTTCTTGTATGACTCCACGGGCAACGACACGGGCTACGCCTCGCCCAGCGAAGCATCGCTCTACGGGACGAGTTACTACAATCGCGCCAAAAACTTCGAGACGGTCACGCTCGACGCCAGCACGGGCACCGATACGGCGGAGTTCTACGATTCGACCGACGTCGACCTCTTCGAGGGTTACAGCACCTACGCCACCATCGAGTTCGACGCCTCGGTGGGCGCGCTGATGGCCGTGGCGGCGGAGACTTCGGCCGTCGGCAGCGTTGAACTCACGGCGACCGAAACCGCGTTGACGGCGACGGCCACCACGAAGGAGAACACTTCCGCCAGCCAGAAGAAGCTGAACGACGAAGAACGGCTCTGGAAGATCGGTTTCGAACACTGGCAGGACTACCTGAAGTCGTTGGAGACGAAGTTTAAAGGCCGCACGCTCGATCCGCAGGACTTCTTCGAGAAGAGCCCGAAGGAAATCGCGGCGGCAAAACAATCCGAGAGCGAAGCTGAGAACGAATCGCCCACCGATCAACTCACGCGAACGACCGGCAGCGACTCGGCACTCGCCGCGCAAGAGGTGCAGTTGTCCAGCGTCGTCGCGATGTCCTCGGGCACGGAACCGTGGGATGTCAAGGCCCAGGGCTTCGACGCCGTTCACGCCTACGCCACGGCAACCAGTGGCGGCGAGGACGTGGCCCTGCTGTACGACACGACGGGCAACGACACGTTCGTCGCTCGACTCTACAACGACGGCAGCAGCAACCTCGACGATGGTGCCCTCACGGGCACGGGCTACTACAACCGCGCCAAGGCGTTCGAGCAGGTAATCGCTTACGCCACCGGCGGCACCGACACGGCGCAACTCTGGGGCAACGACGCCACGGCCAGCATCACCGACGGTTGGTCGGGCGGCGACAACTGGGTCGAGTGGCAAAACACCACACGCAACTTCGTGGCCAACGACTTCGACTACGTCCAGGCAAGCAAGGCGGGCGTGGGCACGATGGCGCTGAATGCGATCGCCAATGTGACGGCCAACGAAGACGACGCCAACGACGTCTTCAACCTCACGGGCACCTTCACGAGCCCCACCTTCCAAACGGCCTACAACAGCAACCCGACGCTGGTCGCCCCCAGCTACAGCGGCGCCCAGGTGACGCTCGACTACCAAAACAACCAATACGGCAACGCCACCATCGCCGTCCGCGGCGTGCAAGGCAGCGACCGCGTCTATCGAAGTTTTGGTGTCTCGGTGGCGGCGGTCAACGATGCGCCCGTCTTGAACGCGGCGTACTCGCCCGTGTTGACGTCGATCAACGAAGACATCACCAGCCCAGCGGGCAACACGGTGGCCGAGATCGTGGCCAACGGCTCGATCACCGACGTCGATGTGACGACGGTCCCGGAAGCGATCGCCATCACTTGGGTGGCAAGCACCTACGGTGACTGGCAATACCAATTGGCCGGCACGAGCACCTGGACAACGTTCACCGCCTCCACGAGGTACTCGCGGCTGTTGAATGCCACCGACAGGGTCCGCTTCGTACCCGATCCCGACTACAACGGTTCCACCCGTTTCACCTTCCGGGCGTGGGACCAAACCACTGGTACACACGGTCAAACCGCCAACACGACGTCGACCGGCGGCACGACGGCCTTCAGCGCGACTTACGATTCGGCATATATCACTGTCAATGCGGTGAACGACGCACCCGTCTTGAACGCGGCGTACTCGCCCGTGTTGACGGCGATCGACGAAGACGTCACCACGTCGGCGGGCAACACGGTGGCTTCGATCGTCGTCGATGGCTCGATCACCGACCCCGACGTCACCCCGGCCCCCGAGGCGATCGCGATTACGTCGGTGGACAACGCCAATGGCGACTGGCAGTACCAGTTGTCGGGAACAAGTACGTGGACCACGTTTACCGCTACCACGGCCGCCTCACGGCTGTTGAGCGCCAACGACAAGGTTCGCTTCGTCCCCGACGCCAACTACAACGGCTCGGCCAGTTTCACCTTCCGAGCGTGGGACCAAACCACCGGCACGCACGGCCAAACCGCCAGCACGGCGTCGACCGGCGGCACCACGGCCTTCAGTTCGGTCGCTGATACGGCGACGATTACGGTCACGGCCGTGAACGATGCACCCGTGCTGAATGCATCCTATTCGCCCGTGTTGACGGCGATCGACGAGGACGACACCACGTCGGCGGGCAACACGGTGGCCTCGATCGTGGTCAACGGCTCGATCACCGACCCCGACGTCACCCCGGCCCCCGAGGCGATCGCGATTACCGCGGTGGACAACGCCAATGGCGATTGGCAGTACCAATTGTCGGGCACGAGCACGTGGACCACGTTTACCGCTACCACGGCCGCCTCGCGGTTGTTGAGCGTCACGGACAAGATCCGTTTCGTACCCGACGCCAACTACAACGGCTCGGCGAGTTTCACATTCCGCGCGTGGGATCAGACTACCGGCACGCACGGCCAAGCCGTCAGCACGGCGTCCACCGGCGGCACCACAGCGTTTAGTTTGGCCTCCGACACAGCCAGTATTACCGTCAATGCCGTGAACGACGCGCCCGTCTTGAATACGGCGTACTCGCCCGTGTTGACGGCGATCAACGAGGACGTTACCACGTCGGCAGGCAACACGGTAGCCGAGATCGTGGTCAACGGTTCGATCACCGATCCCGATGTGGCGACGGCCCCGGAAGCGATCGCGATTACGTCGGTGGACAACGCCAATGGGTATTGGCAGTACCAGTTGGCCGGAACGAGTACCTGGACGACGTTTTCCGCCTCCACGTCTGCCTCACGACTGTTGAGCGCTGCGGACAAAATCCGCTTCGTCCCCGACGCCAACTACAACGGCTCGGCCAATTTCACCTTCCGAGCGTGGGATCAGACTATCAGCGCGCAGGGGCAAGCTGTCAGCACGGCATCCACGGGCGGCACCACAGCGTTTAGTTTGGCCTCCGACACGGCCAGCATTACCATCAATTCGGTGAACGACGCGCCGAGTTTCACCAAGGGTCCGAACATCACGGTCAACGAGGACGCCGGGGCACAGACGGTCACCGGCTGGGCGACCGCCATCTCGCCAGGGCCGAGCAACGAGAGTGGTCAGGCGGTTGACTTCCTCGTCAGCAATAACGCTGCCGCGCTGTTCGATGTCGAACCGGTAATCGACGCTACCGGCAACCTCACCTTCACCCCGGCAGACAATGTCCACGGCACTGCTACGGTCACGGTCCGCTTGCACGACGACGGCGGCACCGCCAACGGCGGCCAGAACCTTTCGGGAACAGAAACCTTTACCATCACGATCAACTCGGTGAATGATCCACCGGAACTAAGCGCTATTGAAACCACCGCTCTGTCGTACACTGAGAATCAGGGACCCCTCGCAGTTACTGGGGAGTTGGTTGTTGCAGACGTGGACGGAATCTTTCTAGGATCGGCTACTATCTGGATCAGTGGCGATTACCAACAGGGCCAAGAGATCCTGGCCTTTGCCGATACGCCGGCGATTACCAGCACTTGGGATTCGGCGACGGGTACACTCAATCTCAGCGGGGCAGCGTATGTTTCGGAGTACCAGGCTGCCTTGCGGAGTGTTACTTACGAAAATACCTCGAACAATCCCCACCCGAGTACCCAGATCAGCTTCACGGTCAATGACGGCGAACTCGACTCGAATGTAATGACACGTAATGTGAACATTACTCCAGTCAACGACGCCCCCGTCTTCCAGGACGAGCCCTACAGCTTCTCCGTCGACGAGAATTCGGTGGTGGACACCGTCGTCGGCCAGGTCACCGCAACGGATGAGGACCTCCCGGCGCAGACGCTCACCTACGCGATCATCGACGGCAACACGGACGGCGCCTTCGCCATCAATCCGACGACCGGTCAGATCACCGTTGCCAACCCGAACGCCCTGAACTACGAGACCACCCTGCCTTACTCGCTCACCGTCCGGGTCACCGACAACGGTTCGCCCGTGCTGAACGACACGACCACGGTGACGGTGAACCTCAACGACGTCAACGACGCCCCGGACTTCCAGAACGAGCCCTACACCTTCTCGGTCGACGAGAACTCGGAGGTAGGCACCATCGTCGGCCAGGTCACCGCAACGGATGAGGACCTCCCGGCGCAGTCGCTCACCTACACAATCACCGACGGCAACACGGACGGCGCCTTTGCCATCAATCCGACGACCGGCCAGATCACCGTTGCCAACCCGAACGCGCTGGACTACGAGACCACCCTGCCTTACTCGCTCACCGTCCGGGTCACCGACAACGGTTCGCCCGTGCAGAACGACACGGCCACAGTTACCATCAACCTGATCGACGTCAACGAGGAGCCCGCCTTCCAAGACGCCCCCTACACCTTCTCCGTCGACGAGAATTCGGTGGTGGACACCGTCGTCGGCCAGGTCACCGCCACAGACGTCGATGCCGGGCAGACGCTCACCTACGCGATCATCGACGGCAACGCGGACGGCGCCTTCGCCATCAATCCGACGACCGGTCAGATCACCGTTGCCAACCCGAACGCCCTGAACTACGAGACCACCCTGCCTTACTCGCTCACCGTCCGGGTCACCGACAACGGCTCGCCCGTGCAGAACGACACGGCCACAGTTACCATCAACCTGATCGACGTCAACGAGGTTCCAACAGTCAGCCTCGACAGCGTCGTATCGGTTTTGCGGGAAGACGCCGATACCACCCAACGCATCAAGGTCGCCGATATTCTGGTCAGCGATGACGCCCTGGGCAGCAACTCCCTGACGCTTTCAGGCTCCGATGCCGCCTTGTTCGAGATCGACGGTACGGAACTCTACCTGAAGGCCGGAACGACGATTGACTACCAAACCAACCCGTTGTTGGAAGTGACGGTGGAGGTGGATGATGCGACTGTGGGTGCGACGCCCGACGATACGGCGTCGCTTTCGATCACAGTCGTCGACGTCTTGTATTGGGATCCGGATGGAAACCCGCTCAACAACGACATTAGCACCGGTGCTGGCTTGGGTGGCGATGGCCAATGGATGAATGCTGCGTGCTGGTACGACGCTTCGACAGGTGCCAACACGACGTGGGACAATACCAGCAGCCACGTAGCCGTGTTCGCGGGCAGCGCGAGCACAGTGACCTTGTCCTCTGCCGTGAACGTCGACCAGATCGCCTTCGTTAGCTCCTCGCACACGCTAAGTGGTGCGTCCATAACGCTGACAGGTGTCGGTGGCTATATCTCGACGACAGATGGCGCCAATACGATCGCGTCTCAGATCCTTGGTTCCATGGGACTCACCAAGGTGGGTGCCGGCACGCTGATCGTCACTAGCACCAACAACTACAGCGGCGGAACCACGATCAACCAGGGCACGCTGCAAATCGGCAACTCCGGATACAGCGGAACGTTAGGGTCGGGCGATGTGGTGAACGACGCTACATTATTATTTGACCGCAGCGCCACGCTGATTGTGTCCAGTTCGATCTCGGGCACTGGCGCCCTTACTCAAGCGGGGACGGGCACGTTGATTCTCACAGGCACCAACGACTACAGTGGTTTGACGACGATCAGTGAAGGCACGCTAAGAGTGGGCAATTCGACGACCACGGGCACGCTGGGGACCGGCGCGGTGGTAAATAATGCCACATTGAGCTTCTACCGCAGTAACGAAGTGGTGGTCAACAATGTGATCTCAGGTACGGGGGCCGTGGTCAAGGCTAGCTCAGGTACACTGATTCTCACGGGCGCCAACACGTACACCGGCGGAACCACCATTAGCGCCGGCCGATTGGAACTCCAGAGAGCCGGCGGCAACACGCTTGCTCCTGCGGGTGATCTTACGATTACCGGCGGCACGCTCGATCTGGACGGCAAAACGCAGCAGATTTCCGGAGCCGTCCAATTTCGGGGCGGTACCGTACAGAACGGGGAGATTTCCAAGTCGGGCGACGCCTATGACGGGCAGTATGGCACGGTAACCGCTACCTTGGCCGGCACCGCCGGCTTGGCGAAGTCCGGCAGTGGTACGCTGACCATCCGTGGTGCCAACACCTATACTGGCGAGACGGCGATCAACGCCGGTGTCTTGGCTTTCGACGAAGACAGCCTTGATACTACGTCGGGCATCACCTTCGGTGGCGGCACACTCCGATGGGTCTCCGGCAACACCGAAGACATTTCCAGCCGGATCGCCGAGATTGATAGTGGCAAAACGGCCATCCTTGATGTCAACGGCAACACGGTCACTCTGGCTACGCCGCTCACTGGCAGCGGCGGGCTGAAAATACCTACCTGGGGTACGCTGATTCTCACGAGTGCCAATACGTACACCGGCGGGACCACCATCACCAGCGGCACGTTATCACTCGAAAGAAGCGGCGGTGATACCCTGGCCACTACCGGCGACATTACCATCACCAGCGGCACGCTTGATCTGGGGGGCAATACCCAGCACACCTCAGGAGCAGTTCATTTTCAGGGCGGCACCGTCCAGAACGGCACGATTGTCAAGTCGGGCGACGCCTATGACGGGCAGTATGGCACGGTAACCGCTACCTTGGCCGGCACCGCCGGCTTGACGAAGTCCGGCAGTAGTACGCTGACCATCCGTGGTGCCAACACCTATACTGGCGAGACGGCGATCAACGCCGGTGTCTTGGCTTTCGACGAAGACAGCCTTGATACTACGTCGGGCATCACCTTCGGTGGCGGCACACTCCGATGGGTCTCCGGCAATACCGAAGACATTTCCAGCCAGATCGCCGAGATCGATAGTGGTAAAACGGCCATCCTTGATGTCAACGGCAACACGGTCACTCTGGCTATGCCGCTCACCGGCAGTGGCGCGCTGAGAATAGTCGGCTCAGGCACGCTGATCCTCACAGGCGCCAACACGTACACCGGCGGCACGACCATCACCAACGGCACGTTATCACTCGAAAGAAGCGGCGGTGATGCCCTGGCCACTACCGGCGACATTACCATCACCAGCGGCACGCTCGATCTGGGAGGCAACACTCAGGAAGTTTCCGGCGCGGTCCACTTCCAGGGCGGCACCGTCCAGAACGGCACGATTGTCAAGTCGGGCAACGCTTATGACGGGCAGTATGGCACGGTAACCGCTACCTTGGCCGGCACGGCCGGCTTGACGAAGTCCGGCTTCGGCACGCTGACATTGGCGGGCGCCAATGCCAAGCAGTATACCGGCGAAACAACGGTCAACGATGGCTATCTGAATATCGAGGACGGCTTCGATCTCACCTATACGGGCAAGATCACCGTGAACGACTACGCGAGCCTCGGGTTTACCGACACCCAAAGTCTGACGGGAACTGGCGAGATCTTGCTGCAGGGAGATTATTGCCTCATCTATGTGGGCGGTTCGGGCGAATCATCGCCAACGACGCTGACGGTCGGGTCGAACGTGCTGATTCACGGATTCGGGATGATCACTCAACATTGCTCCAGTGACAGCTTGTACAACGAGGGAACGATCCAAGCCGATGCGGCAGGCAAGGAGTTGGCACTGGGGCTGCCGAACGACGAACCGTTTTGGACCAACGCGGGGACGTTTGCGGCCGTGGGGGCTGGCATCCTCGCGGAGGATGGTCGGTCTTCAGGGTATCATCATGATTACCTGACTCCTTGGGAAGGTTACCTGTGGGGAAGCAGTTCGGCTCTCTCGGGTACCGAAGTGGCGCTTTCGTGGGACGGCTTTACTGGCGGCGAGTGGACGTACACCATCGAGGCATCGCTTGATGCCAACGAGGACAACATCCCCGACGAATACTTCACCGTCGCCACCCGCGAAGGTGTGGACGACGATACACCATCGACCTTCATGCTCTCGGGTCTGGACTCTGGCGAATCCTATTACGTTAGAATTGTAGCGACAGACGGCACGGCCACGGAAGTCTATGAAGCCGGTAAGGTAACGACCCTGGATGTCACCGACCCCAATGTCCCCGACGATAGTTCGGGGTGGTATCGCGTCGGTGACATTACGTGTTCTGGTTCGTATCAACTTGATACCGATTATCACCTGATCCCTATCACCGACGAAGTGCCTTGGGGCACCACCTTGGTTCCGGCAACCAGCGAAACTTGGACGCCCTATTTCGCGACTACCGAACTCGTCCCGGAGAGACCGGCGTGGCTTTCGGATGCAAGTGTTCACGTCTCTGGAGGGACCGGTTCGCTGCCGTTGGGTTCAGAATCGGCCTTTAACCTCGACACGTCATGGATACACGCAAGCTCACCGGAAAGCGCCGTCCTGCAGGCATTGCAGGGCTTGGTTACAGACGGCTCCACGCCAACCGTTGTCGATGGGGCGGCCACCGTGTACCATGTGAGGCTCTACACTTATCCGGACTATCCTGTTACTGAGGATTTCTGGACCTTCGACCTCGGCCGATGCCCTTCTGGCGGCTATAGCGATGTGTGGCGCTACGATCCTTACGACATCCCTGTTACGCCCGGCCCTCCGCCTTGTACCGATCCTTGTGGTTGCGGCGGCCCGGATGCCGACACTAGTGGCGGCAGCCCGCCAGCTGAGGATGTCAGCGGTGCCACCGGTGCCGGCGGCACCTCCACAAATGGCGTTGCCAGCGCCGGCGGATGTTCCGCTTGCGGCACCGCCAACGGCGGCCTGACCTACAACAGCCGCGCGTACTCGGACACCGGTTTCGGGCCCGGCTGGAGCGATGCCGACGAATTTCCGACGCTGTTGGGCGGTGGCCAGAACTTTGTCGTCCGCTTCGGTGCGGAAGCGGCGGTCTGGTTTGACGAGGATGGTGGCAGCTACACGACTCGTTATGGCGACCAACAAACCCTTGTCCACGACACGGTTTATGGCCTGTTCGTCTTCACCGAGACTGACGGCACGCGATACGAGTTTTACGACTCGGCTGCTGCCCCAGAAGACCCTGCGCATCCGCAATACGGCTTGTGTCGGGTTGTGTTCCCCAGTGGAGCCACCATCGAAGTTCCCGCCGACAGCGAAGACAACGGCTGGAGCGACGACGGCAAGCTTCTCCGGGTGCTATACAAAACGACCGAGAGCGGCCAAGCCTATCAGCAACGGGAGTTCACCTACTGGGATATCGAGAGCGAACCGGGGCGCCGTGGGCATGTCCATACCATCACGCTCTCCGAATACGACGGAGCGAACTGGACCAATCTCCGCCAGATCACCTACGACTACTATGGCGACTCCGAGTCCTATGGAGCGATGGGCGACCTGAAGACGGTCGTCACGCAGCACTGGGACGGCGCGGCGTGGACCGGCGATGACACCTACTACTATCGCTATTACACCAGCCAGTACGATTCGGCGACGAACCCCGGCTATGCGCACAGCCTGAAACGCGTCTTATTGCCGAACACCTACGCCAAGCTCTGTGCCGACCAGGGCAATCCGTTTACCGTCAGCGAGTCGACGATCGCCGACTACACTTGCTTCTACTACGAATACGACGCCGACCGCCGGGTCAGCAAAGAGGTCGTCTTCGGGCAAAGCAACGAAACCGAGTTCACCCATACGCTAAGCGGCAACAGCGATGGCTACAATTCGTGGTATCGCAAGTGTGTGGAAGAGCGTCTCGATGGCACGACCATCACCACCTACACCAACTACATCGGGCAGACGCTGCTGACGGACGTGTATGATTCGACGGCAGGGACGCACACAATCACCTACAACCGCTATGACGACGACGGCCACCTGATCCTGACCGTTGATCCGTCCGCCTTCGTTCTCTGGGGCGGCAAATACTACGACGATTCGCTGCCCGACCTGGTTGATTATGCCAGCGACTCGCCGTATCTGAGCAATAGCGACGGGCTGTTCCAAATCGCTACCTACTACGCCTCGACAGCGCTGGGCATCGACGAGGACACCGACGGCGGTGTGGAGGGCTACACCCACCAAAGGGCCGTGGCCCACGGCGAGACGGCGGCGCGATTGACGGTCGGCGCTACGGGCGGCCCCATCCTGTCTTCCGATTACACGTATTTCGCCCACACGGTCGATGGCCAGACAATCTATCCGACGGCCTCCTACACCACGTACAGCAACGAGGACGGTACCGGCGCGGCAACGACCGAATATGCCTACACCTGGTACACCGACACGTTCCAGGTCCAGCAACAGACCGTCACGTTGCCCGCCATCGCGACCGATCAAAACGGCTCGGGCTTGAGCACTGTCACCCGGCAGTGGTACGACGCGGAAGGCCATCTTACCTGGTCGATGGATGAGTTGGGCCGGGTTTCCTATTATCAGTACGACGTCCTCACCGGCGAGCTTGCCCGCTCGATCGACGACATCGACGCCGCCACGGCCAGCGGCCTGAGTCTCACGCCGCCGACCAGCTGGACGCTGCCGGCCGCCGACGGCGCCAGCGAGACGTCCGACTATCGATACGACGCCTTCGGCCGCATCGTCGAGGTCCTGGGTCCCGAGCACACCGTCGATCTCGGCGGCACGGCGACCGCCGTCCGCACCGCCACCTGGACGTTCTACAACGATGCCACCCACGAAACGCGCTCCGCCAGCGGCTACGTCGTGGTGTCCACAGCCGCGGCCACGATCGTCGGCCCGGTGTCGATCACCCGGACCGATCGCGACAGCCGTGTCACCGATCGTATCGAGGCCGACTACACCGGCACGCTGGAGGACCTGGCCACGGCCACCATCGACCAGACCTCATTCGTCTCCTGGACGACCTACCAGTATGTCAAAACCCGGTTGGTCTCCACCCGCGTGTATCACGACATCCCGACCAGCGGCGCTGGGACCTCGGGCGTCAACTACAGCCAGACGAGCTACGGCTACGAAGACTACGGCCCCGGCGCCATGGGCCGGCAAAACAAGACGGTCGCCGCCGACGGCACGATCACCCGCGTGGTCCTCGACGCCCAGGGCAACGTCCTAGAAACCTGGACCGGCACCGACGACACCGGGGCCACCGACGCCGACCCCACCGGGGCCCAGACGCCCGGCAACAACATGGTCCAAACGGCCAGCAACACCTACGACGCCGCCGGCAACCTCCTCGAATCGCGAACCTACTTCGACACCGGTGCAAGCGACTACTACGCCACCGAGTACCAGTACGACTGGCGGAATCGCCTCACCGACGTCCTCACGGCGGCCGACACGGTGACCCACTACGAGTACGACAACCTCGGCCGCACCGTCTGGAGCAAGACCTACGCCAGCGATGATTTCGTGCTGGCGGCCGGCGAACTCCGCGCCCAAACCGAAACCCTTCGCGACGACCTAGGCCGCATCTATGAGTCGCGGACCTACGAGGTCGATCCGGCCGACGGTACCGTGGGCGACTACCTGCCCAGCAACACCTGGTACGACGCCCGCGGCTACATCGTCAAAACGGCCACGGCCAACGGGCTGTTCCAGAAGTACGAGTACGACGGCCTCGGCGGGCAGGTCGCCTCCTACCTCGGTTACGATGTCGACGAGGCCGCCACCGACTACGCGGCCGCCCTCTCGGTCGACGGCGACACAGTGATCGAGCAGAACGCCTGGTGGTATGATCAGGCCGGAAGGATCGTCGCCTCGGCCACTTTCGAGCGGCTGCCCGACGACACGACTACTACCGGCGAACTGACGGCGGCCAACAGCTACGCCACCACCTCGGTTGCCTGGTACGACGGGCTCGGCCGACTGGTGGCCACGGCCGACTACGGTCGCGAGGACGTCGCCTCTGGGCTGACCCACTACTTCTTCGACGGCACCAGCGGCGCGGTGATCGACGCCGACACCAACGGCATCCCAGACGTCGCCGAAGCCGCCGCCCCGCAGCCCTACACCACAGCCAACCCCAGTTCTCTGGCGGGCATCGACTTCCAGCTTCAGTGCGTCGAGTACAACGCCGCTGGTCGCGCCTATCGCACGATCGACGACCTCGGCCGGATTGACGAAACCCAGTTCGACGACGCCGGGCGCACCGTCCGCACCATCCAGAACTACGACAACGGCACCGTCGAGGAGACCGACACGGAGACCGACATCACCGTCGACTACGAGTACGACGCCGCCGGCCGGCTCGTCACCATGACCGCCTACAACGCCAAGGGTGACGATAGCGATCCCGGCACCGAAAACGTCGAGGCCCAGGCCACCAAATACCTCTACGAGTCGGCGATCAACGCCTCCTGGCAAACCGGCGTCGTCTATTCCGACACTACCGACGTCCTCACGCAGGATGCGGTGACCAAGATCTGGACGATTACCACCGACAACGGCGACCACGTCTCGACCGCCTACGACCGCACCGGCCGTACTACCGCCACCACCGACCAGCGGGGTGTAGTCCACGCGTACAGCTTCGACTCGGCCGGCCGGCTCGCCGCCGACACGGTCACCGACCTGGGCACCACGGGCCTGGTGGACGACGCCGTCCTCCGCGTCGGCACCACCTACGACGATATGGGCCGCGTCCGTGCGGTCGCCAACTACAGCGATACCGCCGGCACAACGGCGGTCAACGAGGTCCGCTACGAGTACAACGGCTGGGGCCAAGTCTACCGCGAGTACCAGGAGCACGACGGCGCGGTCGATGCCGCCACGCTCTTCGTCCAGTACGACTACGCCGACGGCGCCACCGGCGGCGTGGCCAAGTACGTACGGCTGGCGGAGGTGACCTACCCCAACGGCCGCGAGGTCCAATACGGCTACGGCACCGCCGGCGCGATCGACGACATCATGTCCCGCCTGGCCACGATCAGCGACGCCGGCGGCACCCTGGCCGCCTACACCTACCTGGGTGCCGACACGGTGGTCACCGAGGATTACGTAGAGGCCCAAGTAAAACTCGACTACGCCCACGACAACCTGGCCGGCTTCGACCGCTTCGGCCGGGTGGTGGACCAGCTCTGGACCGACTACGGCGCCGATCCCGACATCGTGCTCGATCGCTACACGTACACCTACGATCGGGCCGGCAACCGCACGGGCAAGGCGAACGCGCTGAACACCGTCTTGAGCGAGACCTACGACTACAACGACCTCGACGAGTTGATCTCGACGATCCGCAACGACGGCTTCGACCAGTCGTGGGATCTCGATGCGCTGGGTAACTGGTCGGCGTTCGACGACGACGGCACCGCGCAGACCCGCGACACGAACGCCGCCAACGAGATCACCTCGACCACCGGCATCGCCACGCCCGCCTACGATCGGGCGGGCAATATGACAACGATCCCCTCGCCGACCGACGCCGATCCGAGCCACACGCTGGCCGGCAAGTACGACGCCTGGAACCACCTCGTCGAGGTCTCCGACGGCGGCATCCTGGTGGCCAAGTTCGCCTACGACGGCACCGGCCGCCGAATCCTGAAAATGTTCGACAGCCAGAGCCCCGGCACCCCCGACGGGCTCGACACCTACGAACACATCTTCTTAAGCGGCCAGCAGGTGATCGAGACCCGCGAGGGTACGGGTACCACGCCCGCCGAGGCCGAGACGTTGCAGCCGAAGTACCAGAACGTCTGGAGCCCGCGCTACGTCGACTCGCTGATCCTCCGCGACGAGAACACCGACACCGACGGAACCTGCGACGACGGCCGCCTCTACTACCTGGCCGATGCCAACTACAACGTCACCGCGTTGGTCGACGCCGCCGGCAACGTGGTCGAGCGTTACGCCTACTCCGCCTACGGCGAAGCAACGATCTACACGCCCGACTGGTCGGCCACCCGGACCGCTTCGCTGGCCGACAACACGACGCTCTATACCGGTCGTGAGCTTGATCTGGCGACAAAGCTGTACTATTATCGGGCGCGGTACTATAGTGCGGAGTTGGGAACCTTTATCAGCCGCGATCCGATGGCCTATGACGCTGATGACATGAACCTTTATCGGTATGTGTATGGTAGTCCGTTGCTCCTCACAGACCCGTTAGGACTGGATTCCAGAGTAACGGGCCCATGCCGGATTAATATTTGGGCTGGCGACACACTATACAGCAAGAGCAGTTTGGTGGATTTCTACGACAGTCAAACAGGTAAAAACACCTACAAGGGGAACAAAATTTGCCCGTCACAATACTTCGGCTTCGTGGGGTGTGGCGTCTTCGGGCCCGGCGGAGATTTATCCGCTTTACCCAGTGTTCCCGGGCAGCAGCAGATACCAGGATTCCCTCCCATGCCAAACCTCCTAAATGGGAGCGAGGTATTTGGTATGCTAAAAATGGCGTTGGACAGGGCCAGAGCTTTCGCGGACCAACTATGCGAGAACCGCAAAGAGTTTTGTGACGATGGTACGCCTCAGCGGTACAACTGCGGTGCGAGCAACCAACGCTGTGATAGTGTCGAAATAGGCGTAAAATACGATAAGCACATATCAAAACTCCTAAAATACGGAGTGGCCCCCGATGGCACCCGTATCCCAGGCTTACCAAGTAAGGAATCGTTGGATATGCTCAAAGAGCTTCACAAGCTTAGCAAGCATCCCGAAAAGAAGAACTGTTTGTAGGAGATGAAAGGGTTTGGACCATGCCGAACATAGCCGCTTCCTTTGGCCTTCGGGTTAACCGAGCGTCGCAAGGGTGTCGCCGTCGCATCGCCGCCATCGACGTGGTGGTAACAGCCGCGTTGTGCCTCTCCAACTGGATTGCGTGCGAGTGGTGTTCCCTTCGGCAGGAACAGCAGGCCGTGACTGTATTAAAACGTGACTACCACGCAAGCGTTCTTGCCCATCTCATATCCAGCACCAAGCCCAGCTGGAAACCCCACATTGATCTACGAGAGCTTCGGCACGGTCGCTTGTATGTTCCGGTGGAACGTGTCGGGTTCCACGACACCACTGTTGACCAGCAGGCTTTGGAGCAATTGGCTGCTTTTCGCTATTTGGAGGGGCTTGCCTTCCAGAACTGTCGGATCGAACCCGCCGTTGAGTCTCGTTTGGCAAGCCTTGGTTGCTTGAAAGAACTCACGTTTCGGAGCACTCCTGTTACGATCAATGCCCTGCACAGCATGTCGCGGCTTAAGCACCTTGAGAGCCTAACCCTCGATGGAACGGGCTTGGAGGGCGACTGGTTGCAGTGCGTCTCCGAGCTGCCGGAACTCAAGTACGTCAATCTGAACAACGGAGACCTATCAGGCGGTGCAGCCGACTCCCTGGCTCGTATGAACGGACTGACGATGCTGCAGCTTCACGGTGTTGAAATCGACTCGAAGTTTGGGCCGGCGCTCGCACGACTAAGTAAACTTGAGGAACTTGTCATCGTCAAAATGCCATTTGACGACGAAGGTATGAAGCACTTGGCCGGCCTGAAGCGACTAACAACACTCTACTTGGGCCTGACGGCTATTACCGACGACGGCATGGCATCGCTCGGAAAACTCACAAACCTCTCACGATTGTCACTCGGAAAAACGAAAATAGGTGACGCAGGACTGGAACACCTATCCAAACTGCCCCGATTGGCGGCGCTCGACATACAGTGGACCTGCGTCACCAATTCATGTCTGCGCATCCTAGTGGCGATGCCCTCGTTGAAGGTGGTCCTTGTGGAAGGCACTCGGATAAACGCCTCGTCTGACGGATTCGTTGGTGTCCTTACCGACGGCATGTGGTATCCTAATGAGAAGGCGAAGGAAGCCACAAGGAACCCCTCCGTCGATGACGAAACCGAGTAGCGCACGTGCTTTGCACGTACACGGAACACGGATCGGCTGCTGCGTCGGTTTTCCCTGTCGTACGCGTGACTGAACCTCAATGCTTGATACATCGTGGGTGGCACCAGTTTTAAACGGTGGGGCGTAGCCCCAGGAGGTTCTGTTTAGCACCTTGGTTCGCCAGGATGGTTGGATGTCAACGCGACGGCAGACCACGCCCTGGTGACACCAAAACCCTTTGCTCAACGGGGGCTCCTGCCAAACCTCCGCAGCCCCACCTCGCCGTTATACCCGGTTGTTCCACGTGTTGGTCTCTTGCTGCGAGAGCGTACAACGGCAGCCGTCTTAGCGCAAATTGCTCGCTGGTAGTTGGCAAGACATCAGGGTGAATAAGCCAGGCAAACCAGCCAGCGACTACACACGCGTTAAGGTCAGTGATCTGACAACCGCCACGAACCAGCCTCTGGAGACAAAAAACTCCGCATGACCGATCAGCCTAGGTATCCCCGCTCGTTCCACGTCGTCGTCAAGCCCATCGGGTCGAGCTGCAACCTCGACTGTGCCTATTGCTACTACCGCTGCAAGGAGACCAGTCGGAACCGCATCGCCGACGGCCTGCTCGAAAAGTTCATCCGCCAGTGCATCGCCGGACAGGAAGAAGACCCGGTGGTCTTCAACTGGCACGGCGGCGAACCGGCCCTGTTGGGCCTGGATTTCTTCCGCAAGGTGGTGGAACTTGAGCAGAAGTATGCCGAAGGACGCCGCATCGAGAACGATTTTCAAACCAATGGCGTGCTGCTGGACGAAGCCTGGTGCGAGTTCTTCAAGGAACACGGCTTCTACGTCGGCCTGAGCATCGACGGTCCCAAGCATCTGCACGACCGGTACCGATTGGCCGACGGGGGAACGTCCTCGTTCGATCAGGTCTATCGAGCCGCAAGGTTGTTGCGGCAATTCGAGGTTCATTTCAACCCATTGGTCGTCATCAATCGTGTCAACGCAAAACATCCCGCCGAAGTGTACGAGTTTCTCACCAAAGATTTGGGCTGTCGGCGGCTGCAATGGCTCCCTTGCGTGGGCTACAAGGATTTCCAGACCACCGCGCCCGGCCATTGGAAGCGGATGCCCGTAATCGGAAGCCCGGAAGCCAAGCCGGGTGGCGGGTTGGTCACGGACTGGTCGGTTGATCCCGATGACTGGGGCGATTTCCTCTGCCAGACATTCGATCTGTGGTTCAAGAATGATCGTGGAAGGGTGTTCGTCAATTGGTTCGAGTCGTTGTTGGGCCACTGGATGGGGAAGCCTTCGCAGATTTGCACATTGGCACCCGTCTGCGGCAGGTCGCTGGTAACATTGGAAACGGACGGCAGCCTGTACTGCTGCGACCATTTCGTCTACCCGGAGTACCGGCTTGGGAATCTGAATGACGAGAATTGCCAGCTTGCCGACGTCGTTTATTCCGATCGACAACGACGGTTCGGCATGAACAAGCGCAACTCGCTGCCGGACTATTGCAGGCGGTGCCGGTACAATTTCGCCTGCAACGGCGAGTGCCCCAAAAATCGGTTCCTCACGACACCCGACGGCCAACCCGGGCTCAACTATCTCTGCTCGGGCATCAAACGCTTTCTGAGCTATGCCGAGCCGCGATTGCAGCAGATCGTCGCCTCAATGTACGGTGCGGGCGTGGTGCAAGCATGATACAGATCGGGGCACACCGGCGACGTCGGATCAGACTACTTTCCGCTGAAACGGCCCACCGACTTTCGCCGTGAACGCATTTACACCGAAGTCGCAGGCCTGAATATCTTCAGACGGACTCGACACGCTGCGAATAGAAGTTTGATCTTTGACAACTTGAACAAAAGAGACGCGAGGAATGGCCTTCGCGCAGACGGGTAGCGCGTGTTCCCGACGAGAATCAGTGCTTATGCTGCTCGGCAAACGCGAATGATGGGCAGATGGCGCCGGCCGGCAAGGTGATCGATCGTGAGGACGAACGGATCGCCTGGTTCGCCTTCGATGCCGACGTGTGGCGCTGCACAAGGCGAGCCGCGTGGCCAACGCGGGCGTGGCTCGATACGTGGTTGCTCGTTGGCCGCCGGACGTGAGAAGAAGACCTCGTTGGGCGTCTTTCCGTTGAGCGTGTCGTGCGGGCGGTGCTCGTTGTACCACTCGGTAATCAGTTTGACCTCCCGCTCGAACTGTGTTTGGTCCTCCGGCACCGTGATCATCGCCAAAAGTTCTTTGGCGGTCCGATGAAAACGTTCGACGACGGCAATGCTGCCGTGCCGGCCGACGGCACCGAATCGTGGCAGGATGTTTGCCGTCTCGCACCATTGTTCGAAGTGTTCGCACTTGAATTGAGAGCCCTGATCGACGATCAGGTGCTTTGGTTTGGTTCCTTCCTTGCGAAGGATGTGGTCGAAGGCCGCGGTTACTTCTTCCGACGATGGCTTCGACCTGAAGACCGCGAAGCCCATCGAACGGCGGGAATAGTGGTCCACGGTGTTCAACAGCCACCAGCAAACGGGCCAGCGCTGCCGGATGGCGTGGGGAACCCAATAAGTCCAAAAACCGCCGCTGATCGGCACGGCCGTCAAGTCGGCATGCCACGTGTGGCCGGCGTATTTGGCCACGATGCGGCAGCGTCCGCCGGAAGCGTCTGATGGCGGCTCTGGCATCTCGGCTGGTTCTTCCCTGAGGATTCGTTGCACGGTTGATCGGCCGAGATGAATGCCGGCCCGAGCCAGCGTTTGGGAGATTTTCACCTTGCCCAGCGCCGGGCAGAACAGCTTGATCTGCTGGACCGCGTAGCGAACCAGATCAGGAAAGCGATTCACCGGCGCGTTCGTTCGAAGCAACGAGTCGTCGTCGGCGCGCCGAAGCCATGCCCGGATCGTGGCATCCGAGACAAAAAACCGCCGAGCCGTCTCGGCTTTGCTCCAGCCGCACATCGTGCGGAGTTCAAGAATGGCCATCCGCTCGACCGGCGAAAACTGCAGCCGACGGTGCGGGTCAATCCGTCGCATCCGGGCGCCGTTGATTCGCAGTTCCTCACGCAACACGGCAACTTCCGTTTCCAGCCGATGGATTCTCGCCTGAAGGATATGGCCTTCCTCGATAAGAAACTCGCGGCCGGCGAGCATGGCAATCCGCACGATGCCGATGATGTTCAACACGGCGTGGCGGACGTTTTGGGCCCAGCCCTTCGGCAATGGCAAGGTCCCAAGATCGTGTTCGCAGAGTTCGTCGCCCATGGTGTCGCTCAATGGCAGTCGATGGCAAAGCGGCCATTATAGCAGCTTGCCACTGACAAGACCTCGCGGGCAGGATCGGACGTGGCTGGTGCGAATGCTTGGCCTCGACAGTCTGGCTGTTCCCCGACGCGTGCCAGGAAAACGGCGCAAGTGGCCTGTGTGCGGCAGCCACGCTACGCCACTTTCCGCTCATACCACTTAAGCGCCCCGCCGAGCGACTCGCGGCGAACCAGATCGCTTCGTGAGAGCAGCGGGATCGCTTCTGTCTTCGTGCTCGTGTCAACCTGCCGTGGCGTGTGGTAGTCCAAGCCGCGATACGTGCGTTTCGTGTGATAATAGTCGACGAACTGGGTGATCAGGTAGCGCAAGTGGTCCTCACCGAAGGCCAGAAATCGATCGAGGCATTCTCGTTTTATCGTACCCACGTACCTTTCGGCGACGGAATTTTGATTAGGCCGCCGAGGCCCAATGCGGACCGGCTTGATGCCTTCCGACTTGAGTATCTTGCGGAAGTCGCGTGTGAACTTCGTGTCGGCGTCGTGGATGATGTACTTCGGCGGCGTATCGAGTTCGCCAAAAAAGATGCACAGATTGCGGGCCTGTTGTTTCATCCACTCGCCGTCCGGATTGGGCGTCATTCCCAGGATGTGGACCTTTCGCGTTTCCAAGTGGATGAAAAACAGCACGTAGTAGTCGACCCAGCCGCGCATCGTGAGCACGGGCTTGGTGAAAAAGTCGCAGGCCCAAAGGGTCGAGGCGTGGCGACGCAGGAAGCTGGCCCAGGTGTTGTTGGGATCGCCCAACGGCTCGGGCTTGAAGCCGTGCTTGCGGAGGATGTTGTTGATCGTCGTGCGGCCGATCGTGCGATAGCCGAGCCGATAGAGCTCGCCCTTGATGCGACCGGCGCCCCAGCCGGTTTCTTTGCGGATCGCCAGCACCAGTTCATGGATCTCGTCTGGCTTGCGGTTGCCGCCTTTGGGAACCTTGGTCTTGGTTCCCATTTCCGGGTTTTGGGAACACCCCTCACGTTCGGCCTCGCCCCACCGCTGAAACGTGCGAGGCGTGACGATGGTGATCAGGCCCTTGATCTTTGCCCCCAACGGCTTGCCGACCCTCAAGAGCTTCGCCCGCTCGGCTTCGGTCGTATCGATCTTCTTGGGCAACCGGGCCTGCAGGACTTGGTTCTCGACCTTCAGGTACTCGACATACTTTGCCAGTTCCGACTCCGTTGCGTTGGCGATGAGAACCAACAGCGGGTGCATGAACCACTTCACTTTGATACAATCCTCACAGCCGGTCGTAAAACAACGGGTGACGTCGAATGGTACCCCACTGAAAATGTTAGGCCGGTTCGAAGAAACGCGTTTCTGGCTTCAACAGGCCGGCGTCGATCGTTTTCTTCCGAACAGCACGATCGCACCACCGTTTCACACGCGGCCGCGTCGCTTCTCAAAAACGACCAACCCTGGCCGCCACGCCCCACTTCGCGACACGGGCCGCCGTGTGGCGCCTCGTGGCTAGGTCTGCTTTCCCTCTACCGGGTGGAAAGGTGCGACAACCAGTTTGGGCCTATTTTTCTCGGCCAAAGTCGCCAAGTCGGCGGTGCGCAGATCAAGAATACCGCCAAGCCACGACGGTTCATTGCAGGATGAGTTCAGATCTCAAGAAGGCGGAAGACACCCGTTTTCACGGCAATTCGATGCAGATCGTACCCCTACGCGGCAAACCCGCGGGCACCACTGTCGGCACCCCGTTTTCTGTTTGCGTCGTATCCCTTGAGGACGTCGAGAGATAGAGAAACAGAGCGTCAGGCTACGGAACCGAAGGTTAGAGGTTCGAACCCTCTGGGGTGTACTTCCAATAAGGGCGTTTGCGCATCGACGTAAACGCCCTTTTCTTATGCGCTTACGTCGCGTAAGTCGCCAATTGCCAAAGCCTTGCGACGCCCCCCGGCCGGCCAAAACCCCCACGCTTGGGTCCGCTTTCGTTGCATATCGTGGCAGATCGATGCAGATCGCGGACATTACGCAGGCACCCATTTCGGCACCCTTCTGCAGAAGCTCGGCACCCTAGTCGGCACCACCGTGGGAAGCATTCTTGGGGGACATTCCAGGTGCAAATTTGGGTCGCTGGGCGGTAGTCGGGGTGACACTTCACAAACTGGTATCGACTTTTGCCGTTTGGCTCGTCGGGTTCAAGTGAAAACGCATCAACGAGCCCCTGGTTTGTCCGGCGCATGAAGGGCCCCGAAATCTATCTACAAGGCGTCGTGGCACAGCGGAATCGAAGGGGAAGAATCGATTTGCCTTTTGAACTGGCATCGCACTGACCGCTCACGCGAGCGCAGCCAGTGCGTCGCCCAAGCGGCTTTGTTGTTGGCTGGCTTCGCGGAACACGGGGAGGAGCTTTTCGTAGATCGCTACGTGTTTCGCTACCGGTTGGGCTACGTGCTCGCATTGGTGAACTGCGTCGATTTTCGTGAAATCATCCCATAGTCCCGCGCCGACGGCGGCTACCGCGGCGGCGCCGAGCGATCCGGCCTGTTGCCCAACATTGGTCTTCAGCAGCCGGATGTTCCAGGCGTCGGCGAAGATCTGGCGCCACAGTTCGCTCCGGCTGCTGCCACCGACGGCGACCATCTCCTCGCACATCGGGCAAAGCCCTCGTAGGCAGTCGAGCACCAGCCGAAGGTTCAACGCGATGCCCTCCATGGCCGAACGGATCAAATCGGCCTGCGTATGGCCAAGCGTCAGACCCAAGAAGGCTCCCCGGATGTGGGCGCTGGCGTCGAGCGACGACCCGCCCGCCAGGCTCGGGTTGAAGAGAAGTTTATTGGCTCCCACCGGCGACTGGGCCGCCCGGATTGTCATCAGTTCATAAGGGTCGATCCCTTGTTTCTCGGCCTCGGCCACGAGGTTCGCGCAGCACTGGTCGCGGACCCAACGGAACGACGTGCCCGAGGAAAAAATCGCCACGGCCGAGGCGAACATGCCGGGGATCACGTGGGTGAAGACGTAGGGCTTCGCGGCATCGTCCAGCAATGGTCGATCCGAGGAAACGGCGATCCAAGCCGAGGAGCCGAGCGACGTGTACACCCGACCTTCGGCGATAGCGCCCGCCCCCAAGGCCATGCACGAGTTGTCGACCCCGCCGCTGGCCACTTTCACGCTGCGTGGCAGGCCCAACTGCTCGGCGGCCTCCGGGGTCAGTTCGCCAAGGATCTGCGTCGAAGGAACGATCCGCGGAAATAGCCTCCGGTCGAGTCCCGCCGCCGCGAGCAACGGCTCGCTGTAGTCCCACGCCAGCAGGTCGTAAACACCCGAGCCGGAGGCGTAGGAGTAGTCGGTGCAGATCTCGCCAGTGAGCTTGTAGTTGATGTAATCCTTGGTGCCGATCACCTTGTCGAGCTTAGCGAAAAGCTCCGGCTCGTTGTCGCGGTACCAGGCCATCTTGAAGGCCGTGTAGTGGGCCGGCGGAAAGCCGTTGCCGGTGATGCGGTACCAGTGCGTCGGATCGACGTTCTCGAAGAACGCGTCGGCCTCGACGGTCGCCCGTTTGTCGGACCAGATGGGTGTGCTTTCACGCAGCAGGTTTCTATGAGCGTCGAGGGGTACACACCCCAGGCTGTGTCCGGAGACGGCCAGGCACGCCACCGATTCCGCGGGCGCCGCGCCCTGGGCGAGCAAACGCCTCGTGCTTTGAACGACGGCGTCCCACCAGTCCGTCGGACGTTGCTCGTGCCAGCCGGCTTGTGGATAGAGCGTTTCGTAGGGTACGAAGACCGCATCGAGGCAGCGGCCTTCGACATCGTAGAGCGACGCCTTATTGCCGCCCGTGCCAAGATCGTGGGCGAGGATTGTTGGAGGCATGAGAAGTGTCACTCACTTGAAACGTGTTTCCAATACATCCTCCCCTCTCCCCTCCGGGGAGAGGGGCCGGGGGTGAGGGGTTTTTGCATTATCAACTGCCTTGCCGAAGCAGCGCGGAGCGTGGACTGCCCTGAACGCAACGCGTTCGCCGCTGCAAACCGCCCTCACCCGGCGGCTGTGCCGCCACCCTCTCCCGCTCGGCGGGAGAGGGACGCTGAGTTCTCAGAACTCGATCTCGCCGCCGGGCAATGCGGCACATTGTTCGAGGATGGCGGTGCCGGAGGCGATGCCGTTGCCGAAGCGCGTGGCTCCGCGGCGGACCATCTCAACCAGCGTTTCCAGGTCGCGAACGCCGCCGGCCGCTTTGACTTGGGCGGTATCGCCGACGACTGATTTGATCAGCGCGATGTTGTGCAGCGTCGCGCCCGACGGGGCCCAGCCGGTGCCCGTCTTGACGAACGCCGCCCCGGCCTCGACGCAAAGCTCGGCCCCGCGGCGGATCTGATCGTCGGTCAAGAAGTGGCACTCCAAGATCACTTTCAGCGGCGTTTGCCCAACCGCAGCGACCACTTGGCGGATATCCTCCCGCACTTGGTCGTAACGGCCCGAGCGGAGCCAGCCGACGTTGATCACCATATCGACCTCGACTGCCCCGTCGGCGAGCACCTGCCGGGCTTCGGCCACCTTGGTCGCCGTCGCGTGGGCGCCGGAGGGAAAACCCACGACACCGCCAACGCCAACCTCGGGCGCATCAGCCAGCAGGTCGCGGAGTTCGCTCACCGCACAAGGCATGGCGAAGGCACAAATGCAGTTGTACTTTTTGGCCGTCTCAGCCAGTTTCTTCAACTCAGCCGCGTCGACTTCCGTCCGCACGGCGCTGAGATCCATCATTCGGGCAATCTGCGATACGTTGAGCTTCATGGTTTCTCCTTCTCCAATCCAAACGCCGCCTTGAAAGCCTCGGCGATTTCGGGGTGCAGTTCGGCGTTGATGCCGTCTTGGTCGTATGTCAGCCCCATCGCGTCGAGGTCGTGCTTCAATTGCCGAACCTCCTGCTCAGGACTCACGCGGGGCGGAACGCTGCGGCCCAAGGGCGTTAGCCAGGCGTTGAGTGTGTGGCCGCCGTCGACCACCAGGTCGTGGCCAGTCACGAAGTCCGAAGCGGCCGAGGCCAGGAACACCACAGCACCGTAGAGATCCTCGGGCCGTTGAACGTAGCCCAGCGGGGTCAACTCGCGAATCCGCTGCCGCACTTCCACCGGCGTCGAGGCGTGCATCGGGCTGAGAATGTAGCTGGGGCTGATGCAGTTGACGTTGATATTGTACTGCCCCCATTCGGCCGCCAACATCCGGGTCATTTGCACAACGCCGGCCTTCGAGGCGTTGTACGACGCATTACAGTTGCAGATCGTGGCCGACATCGAGGCCGTATTGATGATCTTTCCCTCGACCGGCTGCTGACGAAGCATCTGCCGGCACTCGGCCTGGGCACACAAATAGGTGCCGGTCAAATTGACGGCGATCACCTTGTCCCACGCCTGCTGGGAGAAGTCTTCATCGGCACCCAGGATGCCGATGCCCGCGTTGTTCACGCCGATGTCCAAGCGGCCAAACCGCTCGACCACCTGGGCAACCATATCCTGAACTTGCTGCTGGCTGGTCACATCGCACCGGACAAACAGCGAGTCACGTCCCAAGGCCTCGATCTCGGCAGCCGTCTTGGGACCCGTCTTGTCGTCCAGGTCAACGACCGCCACATCGGCACCGGCCTGCGCCAGGGCGAGCGCATACCCACGTCCAATCCCCACCGCCCCACCAGTAACCAGAGCCTTCTTGCCCGAAAGATCAAACAACGACAAGTCCGACATGGCTTCTCCTCACCATCAAAAGATGTCTCATCCAGCGTGCGTGTTCGCCCAGAAGTCGAACGATCGCGCACAACGTCCAGAGAAGTAATAACGTCAATTAACGCCTCGTCTTGGCAGAATGCTGGTCCATTTCCCAGGAATCGCCAACTGCCGCTCCGGAAGCCTGGAAATGGCGTTGGTGCTTGGTGACGGCGTTAAGAAAGCGAAGCGACGTATCCATCTCACAGGCAGCAGACCGGTATTCTCCCACGCGTCACGCAAGCTTTTGTCGCATGAATTCTAGCGCCCTTTTTGCTTCCATGTCGAGATCCAATCCTGCGCGGAGATCTCGATGAACAGAAACGGCTTTGCCGATTTCGCCGCCCGGCATCAAAAAAGGTTCCATTACCACCGAGCCTTGGTAGGCTATAGCCTTCAGTGTGGAGGTGACCTCGTCCCAAGGAATGCGACCGCGTCCCGGAGCTCTTCGGTTTGTTTCGCCCACATGGAAGTGGCCCAGTTTGCCGTCCGCTTTGGTGATGGCGTCGTGGAGGCTGTCCTCCTCAATGTTCATATGGAACGTGTCGAGCAGGATTTTACAGTGGTCGCTCCCTACCTGCTCGACGTAATCGAGCGCCTCGTCGCAGGTATTCAGCATGTAGTGCTCAAACCGATTAACTGCCTCCACATTGAAAAACACGTCGCAGTCTTCGGCCGTCTTGATTGCCTCCTTCATGCTTTCCACACTACGCTCGAAATACGGGCGTTTGTCGGGTGCATCCGGCGGTAGCGAGGTCGGCCAACAACCAAAAACGATGCCGCTGAGTTGCTTCACTCCCATGTACTTCATCGTTTCGGCCGTTTTCTTCAGCAATGCGATCCCGTTGCGCCGTGTTAAGACGTCCTCGGCGGCGATGTCTTGTTGTGGTGTCAAGCCCGTACAGAACGTGAGTTCGATTCCGGCCTTTTCCGTCGCCCCCTTGAGTCTGTCCTTTTCGGAATCGTTCATGTCGACGAGGACGCCCGAATTGAGTTCCAGAATGTCGAAACCAAGATGGGCGGCCTTTTCAATGAATGGAAGGCAATCGACATCCCAGTTATGGACCCAGTAGGCGTAAAAGATGCCGATCTTATTCATGGCGTCCTTTCATTGTCTCTTGTGCAAGATCAAGGGGTGTCAATGTGAGGAACGACAACGTGCTCAGCTCATCGCGCTGTGAGTTGACTATGTTGGGGCCAGTCACCATGTCGAAATTGGAGACGATCAATTCCTGGCCACGAACCAGCGGTTCTCCGGGTTGATCGAACCCGCCGTTGGAACCGTCGCAGTCGGGGCTCTTGGCGAGCAGGCGGACCGTACCTTGCGGTGAGACAACACAGATCGCGTTGTTGGAGAAGTCGGCGACGTAGATGTTGTCGCGATTATCGACGCATATGCCGTCGATGCTTTTCATGCACTCGTCGCGGGCGAAAACCGTATTCGAGACCACTTGGCCCTTGTCGTCGAAAGTGATTCTGTGCAACGTGGCATCGCCGAAGTTGCCAATAAAAAGGTTGCCATGGCTGTCGAAGACGAGGCCGTCTGCGCCGTACGGGCAGTCAGGGTTGTCCGTCCGGAATGTTGCCAGAAGATTGAAATCCGCCAAGTTATTGTTGACCCTTACATCTCGATCGTCCAGCCTGAATCGATAAACGCCACTAACCAAAGGTTCGTTGTCGTGTTTCACCAAGATGCTTTGGGTGACATAGAGATGATTGCCGTGGATACGAACGCCATTCGGATGGCACATCCCATGAGCGATCACAATTGTCTCGATCACTTGGCCCTTCTCAACCCGCAACCGCAATACGCGACCCTTGTTATTAGGTTTCACCCAACCTTGGTTGTCGGCAACATACAACTGTCCGTCTGGGCCAGCGGCAACACCCATTGGGCAGGCGACTCCTGTTTCCGGATGGACAGGTACGCAACACAGCAACCGTACCCGACTCTCCCGGTCAATCTTCATCAGCACGGCCGGATGACTCTGATCGGCGAAGTTGGGGCAGGCCAGAATGATATTCCCCCGCCCGTCCAGGGCCATGCCGTCCGGCGTGGGACAGATCTCCGGCAATCTGGTCAGCAATCGTGGCGTTCGCAGGGGATGGGGCACCTGCTGGCCACAAGTCGTGCGTCCTTGGGCAAAAACTGCGACGATGGTGAACAGTGCGAACGAGTGGCACCATTTCCGAAAAGCGCGACTTCGGCAACTCACGTTTGGGGTCCTTCGGGGTGGATGTTGGCGTTGCATCATTCAGGCATGTCTTTCCGGGGATGGGCCAGCATCTGACGGTGGCCTTCCTGGATGGCTTCGAACATGTTCACCCAATCGGGGTCTTGCTTGTCGAGAAAAAGTGTTTGGCCTCCGTCGCCGTTCTCGATCTTCAACCCACGCCCACCGGCCTCCTTGGCAAGATGGGCTGTCAGTGCCAGACTCCATTCAGGGTGCGAAAAGTTGAGCCAGGCAAAGCGACCTGTCCAGATGTGCTGATGATCGTTAGGGAGCGGGAAACTGCCGTGACAGGATGCACAACGGTTTTGATAGACCGTCAGAAACTGTTGAGCAAACCAGTCCGATTCCTTACCCGTTACAGGGTCGGTACAGAGGTCCCGCCCGCCTGGCGATTGAGGACGACTAGGGGCATAGGAACTGTAGTAAGGTACGTTGGCGTCGATCCATGTGTAGATCGTCTGCCGGTTCTCCAATGGAATCTTTTGGCCGCAATGGTCCGTATCGATGTAGTCCAGCAGACGGCTAGCGTGTGAACCCGTGAGTAGCGGCTGGTTCACTGCCGTTGGTGTACGCAACAGCCAATAGAAATGGATCAACGGGCGTTGCTTTGCTCGTTCTTCTGGCAGCATCTCGCCGGTACGCATGTCGTGCTGGCGATACGATTGACTGCGGCCAAGAAGGTTGTCGTAAGCCATGTTGAAAAAACGAGTCTTATCACCTGAGAAATCGTAACCGCCGTCAGGATTTACTCCGCTGTGACATTCGACACAATACTTATCGAGCACTGGTTGAACGACTTTCGCAAAATCGACAACGCCGTCGTTTCCCCAATGTGGTAGCTTTGGACGATCTGGTGCGCGATACAAAGCTAACGGCACGTTTTCTGACACGGTGGGCGGAGCCGTATTTCTCGGCTCATGGCAACCGATGCAACCGCGTCTCTCGCCGGGCATTATCTGCACGGCTGAGGTCATCCGCTGTAGTTCCCGACCCTCGCTGTCGAGCACTTGAAAATAGACCTCTCGGAGGGCCGGTACCTGGAAATGGGCGGATCCGTCAGCCTCGACCGGCACTCGCCCCCAGCACTTTTTCGCATAGTACGTTCCATAGCTCATCAACGGAAATTGGTCATAGGCCCGTTGTTTCAAATCGGACAATTTGGGAAGTTGTTCCATAATCTGGATGTATTTCACACGTCCTCGTTCAATTCCGGACAACCCCCGGTAGACGTCTGCCACAAAGGCCGTACCCCACGCCAAGTCTTCTTCACGCGATGCCAACTCCTGTTGTGTAGTCGTTAGCGTCGGTGGGATCTCGCGCGGTTGCACGAGCAAGGGATTGTAACAACCCATTTCAGGATCTTCATGGACGAACAGTCGATTGCCACACAAGTCCAACAAATACAGAACGAATTTGCCGGGTGCATTGTTGGAACTTCCGCCACCATACGTGACAAGGAACTGATAGTCATTGACTGGCGTCGGATCGCGATACGACCAGCGGTAGGACCTGTCGGCGATATGTGTGTATTGCCGAGTCAACCAGGTATAGCCGACGTCCCGTGTTGCTTCCACACCGAGTCGATTATCGATCAGGCCGATGGCACCGTGGGGCCAACCGTGGTGGGGCGCAAACGTTGCCACCAGAAGGTTGCCCTGTCCAGGTACAGGCCGGGTTTGCCAGAACGTGGCTACTTCCCGGATGGTATTGCCGAAGAAGAGTTGGTACTGCCGTCCATCCGGGTTCTGTGTCCAGAGGCTCTGCCGATAGGTCAAGTCTCGGTCGACGTATTCCCAGCGAGTGAAAAGGACCCTGCCGTCTGGCAGGAGATGGGGAGAAAAGTCGGCCAGCGTATTTTGGCTGACGCAACGGACATTCGTGCCGTCCCGATTCATCAAGTGAACATTCGACGTCGGGCCAGGCTGGCACACGGTAAAACCTTCTCGCCGTGTCGAAATAAAAACGAGATCGCCGTTGGGCAACTCGTTGGCACTGGTGTCGTGGTACTGTGGGCATCGGCTAATCTTCCTAAGCCCTTGCCCATCAATCCCGATCTCGTAGATTTGCCAATATGGCTCTTCCTTTTTTCGAAAGGAGAAAAATAGTGTCGTGCCGTCGAAGGACAGATTCATGTCAAAAATCGAACCGTCAGGATCTTGAAAGATCGTCTTTGGTGTTTCGTCCGGGTGGCCAGGATCGAGGATTTTGATCGCACAGCCCCAATCCTCCGGCACGCTCTGCCAGATATAGCAGTTGGCGGCGTTCGGCCGAGATAATGGATGACGCGTGAAGAAGGCGATTGGCCCAAGCCGGTTGACCTGCTGCTTCCAGAAACTATCCATTTCCGTGCAGAACGCTTGAACGACTTCTTTCTCGATCGAAGTTCCGGCCGCGAGACGCTCTTCGAGTTGGCTGCCGCGGACGTCGAACTCATTAAGCCGTGCCAGGTAGGTTCTTGCCTCGGGCGAAAGCGTCTTTTCAACCAATTGGAACAACGGCGTGGGTTGCGGCTGGAAGTAGTATCCGGCCAGTACATTGGCCAGGTTCCTACGCAATGCTCCGAAGGCGGCGAATCTCGTATCGTCTGCGTTGATAATATCCTGTTCAGGAAGGCCGGAAAGCGCGGCAAAGACACGTTCGTCGGCAACTCCTTTCCAGAAAACCACACGATCGAAAAGCGCGTCGGCAGCAAGACGGTTCATTCCAGAAGCACCGACATGGAAAAAATCCTGGGTATCGAACTGCGCAACGCCCTCGATAACGTCGATTAATTTCCCGTTGAGATAGACGCAGACGGTATCTGATTCGCGATCGTCGCCCGTTCCCCGAAAAGAAAACCCTACGTCGTACCACTTGCCATCCTCGATCACCGGGCGATCGAGCGGAATGATATCCGAGAGCCTTCCGCCGAAGTGGACCACAAGCCGGTGCGTTTTTGCCTTACGTTCGAGGGACCATCGGCGGGGTCTTCCCAAAATCACGTCATCGCCTTCCTCGCCTTTGCCCAGGAGTTTGACTCGCGCCCACACACTGAAGTCGGTGTTGAAGTGCGTCATGTCGTCCAAGCTGGCAAGGTTCCCCTGGCCAGTCGACCAGGGGCCCGTTCGCACGGCAAAGCCGTCGGCGCCTGGTTGGGCGACTTCCTTGGGATCGTACGTAGCATAGTGCGGACAGTGCACTGCCGTTCCAAGGAGTTGGTTTCCGGAATGATCGTGAAGACGAATGTCGCGATGGACACCGGCTTGCCCAGGACCGATTTGCTGGCCGTGTCGCACCGGATTTCCGTCGGCATCGACCGCGAACCGCCAGTCGAGCAGCACTGTTGGACTGCTGCCTACGGCTGCCCCGGTGTCAACGGAAGCGAAAAATACAGACGCGGCTAGGAATATCGTTCGAATCATGTCAATTGTTGGCGTTGGTGGTCGATCGCTTGAAACTCGACTTTCTCATCAAAACTTACCGCTGACGGTTTCACCGTCAGATCGGTTACCTAACGCCCTATGCACTTCGGGATCAATGCTGTAACCGATCATCCGGACCGAGCCGTCGCCAAATAGAAAATTGCAGCCTGCGTGATGGGTACTACCAAACCGATGCCACCAGCTAGACATTTCCGAACTGTCCTGGATGGGCAGAAGTGAACCGTTATTCCACGTATAACGAATCACACCGTAATCGTCGCCTTGGTACATGCTCTCGTTCTCATTGGCCCCGGAGGAGTACTGATCCGGAGCGATGCATTTCTCACCCACCAGATACGTATTGCTGGTACCATCCCGAACGGCTGCCACCTTCACCGTGCTGCGACGAAAGGAGACACCGGTGAACGAGACGTCGCTGCATTGCCACGCATAGCTGGGCGAGTCACCTGCCGCCAGACTCGTTGGTCCCGTGCCTATGTCGCAAAGGATGTCACCGCCGTTGGCCGCGTAGTCGGTCCGTGCCTCGGCTGGCGACTGCTCGGCATTGTAGGGCGGCCACTGGTGGGAAGGATCGAGAGGATAGGCTTGCGCCGCACGTCGGCTTGGGCAGTTGAAAGTTGCGATCGGTGTTTGAGTCAACTCCGAAAGCGCCAATCGTCGATCCGCCGTATCCATTCCCGAGCCGAGATCGCGAAGACTCTGCTGCTCAATAAACGGAAGGATATTGTAGACCCAGCCGCCGGGTTGGTCTTCGTCGAAACCACGATCTGGTTCGCCGACCCACCGCCATCCCCAGCCGCCCGTCGGGTAGTGTCCATGTACCGTTTCATGGTTCAACCAACCGAGGCCGATTTGTTTGAGGTGATTTAGGCATTGTGCACGCCGCGCAGCTTCTCGGGCACTTTGCACCGCCGGCAACAACAGCGCAATCAATATACCGATGATCGCGATCACGACCAGAAGCTCGACTAGCGTAAAGGCACGACTCGTTTTTCTGTTTCCCATCAAACACTCCAATTCGTGGAACCAGGAAGACCTGATTCTGTCCACAGCACATTCACCCAAACAGGCTTTGAAAACGACGGACTATTCGCCTTTGTTGCGGGACCGTCAGATCGTCGGGCTGGCTGGTGCCTGCAATGGGCCGCGCGGCCAATGGGAGACGTAAACGCCGACTATCTCTTTAGCCGTCGTCTTGCAATCAGGCAAAATGCGCCGAAACCGAGTAAAACGAATGCTGACGGTTCCGGGACTTCCTGAAGGAAATCGTCCGTCGTCAACACACCTTGGGAGATGCGGAGTTCGCTCACATAACCATCCCATCCGAACCCGTTTAACGCATCGCGGCCGATCCAAAGATTCCCGTCGCAACGCAACGTGCCTGTCACATCAGCGAGTGTGCCCACCAACTCATAATCGAAGTAGAGTTTCTGAGTGTTATTTACGTCGTCAAAAACGACCGCCACGTGATGCAATGCGCCATCGCAGATTGAAGTGGCACTGTCGCTGAACTGCCGACCCAAACCTTGGCTGGGACTGTCCACAGCATCCAGGTTGGCGTGCAGCCTGGTGGAATTGCCTTCCTTGCCCAGGAAGAAAATCTTGCCACTGTCTCGTCCCGTAACCGAGCTCCAGCCGAGACTGGCGTCATTGTGAGTGGCGATGAACTCCACGGAGAAACTCTGGTTCTGCAACACGGCCAGCGAGAAGTCGGTTTCGACGTGGCCGCCCGTGTTGTCGAAATTCAGGCTGCCACTGTTGGTCCACCCGCTGCTTCCCACGGCGTTTCCGGCGCCCGTGCTGGTGTCGGCAAAATCGACCAACGTGCCTGTGTAGCCGCCCACGGAGCTGTTGGTCGAAGTGCCACTACCTTCGTTAAAGCTCCAGTGAGCGAGGACCTCGGCGCTGACGATGCCGGTGCATAGCAGTTGCAGCACGGACCACAAGGCCACCAATGCGACCCATTTCGCGTAACCTGTTCGACAACGACGTACTTCGACCATGACGTGCTCCTTCTGCTTCAGAGGCAGTTGCTTTATGGGCAAACGCACTCGGTTCACCCTTCTTCAACCTTAGATTGTAAGCGGCTGTTCGATCAAGAGGCGATTTGCGGAAAAAAGGGGGCTGTTTGCGAACACCGGAAAGCTATAATGAGATAGATGTTGCCATCCTCATCCGGCGTGAAGCGGCGATTGACAAGGAAGGACGAACATGCGTCAAGTGAAGGTTGCCCTAGCATTTTCGATCGGCGGAACTCATCGCGACCGAATAGCCCAGGGGCTGGTTAAGTATGCACGGGAACGCGGGAATTGGACGTTTGCCAGTAGTCCCGAGACGGCGATCCTCTCGCTCAAGGACCTCAAAGGTTGGCCTGGCGATGGAGTTGTCGCAACCATTTCAACCCGTGCGCAAGAGCGAGCTGCGCAACAATTGGGACTTCCCGTCGTCAACGTTCTGGGGTCTCTTCATAGAGCGAAAGTTCCACGCGTTACCGAAGATCAATTGGTGGTTGGTCGGTTAGCCGCCGAGCATCTCCTCGATCGTGGATTCCAACGATTCGGCTACTACGGTTTGCGAAACGTTTGGTATGCCTTCGAACGCGGGCGAGGATTCATCGAACGGGTCGAACAGGAAGGCCGAATTTGCTCGGTCCTGGAAGCGGTGAGCAGCATTTCCCATCGCGGCGCATGGTATGCTCGAGGCGAGGAACTGGAATGCTGGCTTAAGACGCTCGAACCGCCTGTGGGAGTCATGGCCTCGCACGATCGGCGTGCTCAGTTGGTGGTAGAAGCCTGTGCGGCGATTGGCTTACGGGTACCCCAAGACGTTGCTGTCATCGGTACTAACAACGACGAGATCATTTGTGACTTCTCCAGCGTTCCGCTGACGAGCGTTTCCCTCAACGGTGAGGAAATCGGTTACCAAGCGGCATGTATGCTGGATCAGTTAATGGCAGGCAAACGGTTGCCGGAACATGAGGTGCTCATTCGACCCAATGGCGTTGTCACACGCCGTTCCACCGAGGTGATGGCGATTGAAGATGAATACGTGGCCAAAGCCGTACATTTCATTGAGGAGAACATCGGAGAATCCTTTGGTGTCGAAATGTTGATGAGAAGAATGCCGTTTTCCCGCCGGTGGTTCGAGCATCGTTTCAGGCGGTGTCTGAACTGCACACCCTACGAATACATCTGCCGCAAACGTATCGAGCGGGCTAAACAACTCTTGGCCGAGCCGAAGAAACAGACACTCAGCACCATTGCTGAGGCATGTGGATTCTGCGACGCGAAAAACTTCCGACTCGTCTTTCAACGAATCACGGGAATGACACCAACGGATTATCGCCTGTCCCTTGTCCCTCCTGCAAACTCCGTCCGGCGATAATGGCGATAGCTTGGTCACGCATCGAAGCAGTTGCCGGCCGGGAAAATGCTCGCGAAGCGCGGCAGATTCCTGCATAGATCGGCCCATTTTGCCATTACGTGTGGATCGATAGCGACGAACCAGGCACACAAACCGATTCGCAAGATTGCGCAACTCGTGCGCACCGTCGCTCGGAGGTGCGAAAGTTATCTCCTACCTTGCCCCGCGGACGCCATGATTCCCACCGACCCCCGGCAGCCGGGCGATGCCGCCGAGGAGATCCTTGTTGAGCAGGAGAAGGAATACGTGGAACAATGTGGCAAGAAGTGTCAGGTACGAACGGATCAAGACGGCACGAAGTACGTTCTCGTCACGCTCATCGAAACCCGGGGCGAGGGTGGCCTGTTCCTATGCTGTCCGACACCAGGCTATGAACTGGTGCAGGGGGATTTTGCGCAACTGCCCGTGCTCACCGAGGCTGAGCGAGAAACCGTTCTGCGGGCGGCGTGGGAGTTGAACGAGTACTGGTCCGAGCCGTTGCCGACACCGGTCTACAACGGCGCCGCGTTGCCCTTCGGCGAACAACACCGCCCCGGCGACGACTTCGACACACGCGGCGACGTGCGGGCCGTGTTGCGCGCCCACGGCTGGCCCACGACGATCATTCTACCTGTTTCGAGGAATTGCTCCAACTGCTCAGCGAGCACGGGTTCGACGGAATGGCCGAAGCGATTGAGATCCTGATGAACGAGGCGATGAAGCTCCAGCGTGCCGACGCCTTGGGGGCGATGCCCTACCAGCGCAGCGAGTCGCGGCGGGGCTATGCCAACGGGTTCAAGCCCAAGACGGTCCACAGTCGCCTCGGCCGCCTGAATCTGAAGGTGCCCCAGACGCGGGACGTCGAGTTTTACCCCTCCGCGCTCGAGCGAGGCGAACGCAGCGAACGGGCGTTGAAGCTGGCCGTGGCCGAGATGTACGTCCAAGGCGTGTCCACGCGAAAGGTGGCGGAAATCACGAAGGAACTGTGCGGTCTGGACGTGAGCAGCAGCCAAGTGAGCCGCGCCGCCGGGCTGCTCGACGAAGAACTGGAGGCGTGGCGCAACCGACCATTAGCAAGAACGCCCTACCTTATCTTGGATGCCCGCTACGAGAAAGTGCGCCACGGCGGCAGCGTACGCGACTGCGCCGTGCTGATTGCGATCGGAGTGCTCGACAACGGCCGGCGAAGCGTCCTGGGCGTCAGTGTTTCATTATCCGAAGCGGAAGTCCACTGGCGCGACTTTTTGAAAAGCCTGATCGATCGAGGTCTTCACGGCGTGCAGTTGATCGCCTCCGACGATCACGCGGGCCTGAAACAAGCCCGCAAGGCGTGCTTGCCTGGCGGCACCCGGGTGGTCGCCATGCGAAAGACATCCGCTCGGGCGGCTTCCAGCTTTCTCGCGAACCCGGTTTCGCTGAGCTTCTCGCGCCGGTGGATCACGGCGAACAGTTCCCGCAGCGCCTCGCGGACCCGCTTGCCGTAGGCCTTCTGCTTCTTGTCCGGCAACGTGGTGAGGAACTTCACGTCGCGGATCAGGTGGGCCAGGCAGAACTGGACGAGCACGTCGAACTTGCGCATGTACTTGCGGTAGGCGCCAAAGTAGTCGCAGCCCAGCACGCCGTTGAACTCTTCACCCAGCGTGTCAATCAAGACATCCGAGCTGCGCGACGGCTCGATGCGAAACAGCGTGTAAAGCTCGGCACGAAAGCACCACGTCCAGAACTTCTTGGCGTTTTCCTTGTGGCCCGTTTCGTCGACGTTCAGGAAGGCCTCGCCCGGCAACCGCGCGAGCAGTTCCTCGTAGGCCGGCCTCAACCACCCGGTTACCTTGGCGATCACTTTGGCCAGGTAGCCGCGCGAGACCTTGATGCCCACGACATCACGGAGGAACTTGCGGATCGTAGAGAACGAGGCGTGGCAAACGCCTTTCATGAAGGCCACCAAGGTCGTGAGCTGCGGGCCGAACAGCCCGGTTTTCTCGACCACCGCGGGCAGCGGGGCGTAATGCAGCTTGCGGCACTTCGGGCACCAGTAAGCCAAGGCCCGATGCTCGGCGATCCCCAACGGTGTGGCGATCAGTTCTGCCTGTTGGATGATTCGTGGTTCCGTTTGGCGCGAAATCAGCAGCTCGCCGCCGCAATCCGGGCAGCAGTCGAGTGTGTAACGCAGGGTTTGGTTGATCCTATCCAGGGGGAATTCGGGCCGCTCGTGGCGCGGGTGCCCCGGCTGCCCGCCGCGCTCGCGTTTCTTGCGATCCTTCGGCGGCCTCTTTGGCGGTTTGACGATGTCGCTCGAGGGCGGCTTGGAGGAGGTCGAGGAGTCCTTGCGTGCCGCAGCCAACTGCTGTTTGAGCTGACCGTTTTCCTCGCGCAACCGCGCGTTTTCCTGCTCCAGCTTGTCGATGCGTTGAATCGCCGTAGCGAGTTGCCTCTTCAGGTCGGCAATTTCAGCGTCTTGGCGAGCAAGCTTCTTCGCCAGGCCTTTACAGTTCGGACACTCGTGTGTTTGTCGCGCTTTCATGGTGCGAAAGCATATGCACTCGTGCGCCATGGATCAATATCAACTCACACGCGTGATCCGCCGAAAACTCCTGATATTCGCAGAGATTTTGCTTGCCGATTTTTTGAAATTTCTTGGGGGGACCTTGACAAGTCGAATAGGCCCGCTCAAGATCAAGATATTCGCTTCAGGGCAATCCTTCTCGGTAAGGTTCGGAGAGCCCTGAAAACGTGTGAACGGTTACCAAGCGGAAGTACCGCAAGGGATGGGAGCTGTGAAAGTCTTCATCTACGCGTGCGCCGGGATCGCCGTGGCACTGCTGACTGGAGGCGTGTGGGCCGATGCCATGGCGCCTCGCGCTGATCCGGGCCGGGCCCCTGGTGCGGGCGTGTCGGGCCGCGCGCTGCACGGGCAGACTCTCGACTCTGCCGCCGGCCGCCTTGAGGTGACGCCGAAGGGCCAGGCGTATCGAGTGAGCTTTTGTAACGAAGAAGGCGGGAAACTGGCACAGCCGAACGAGGGGCTTTGGTCCGTTGCCATGGCCTGGGAGAACGACTGGCCTGCAAACTGGAAGCACGGTCAGGCGCAGAGGTGTCAACGCTTGGGTCCGTGGCTGGTGCTTTCCGGCACCGTGCCCACCGACCAAGGGGCCTGGCTCTTGCGAGACGCGTACATCGCCGAGGGTCGGCGGGTCCGCTGTGTCCGTCGCTGGGAGTGGAAGGGCGAGCAACCCGCCCGGAATGTCACACTCTCGGTGCGCTGGCGGGCGCCGCGATCCGGCGTCCCGGCCATGCTGCCGGGGGTCTGCTGCTACGGCAATCCGTCGGGTAGCGCCTCGGGAACCGACCGGGTCGCCAGGTACACGGGCAAACCGGGCGAAGAGCTGTTTTGCGAAGAGCACCGCCTGACGATGCCCTTTGTCGCGCTGGAGTGGGAGCACGGGCAGCGGCTCTGCGGCGCGGCGCTGCACACGCTCCCCTCGCTGGCGTCCCATGCGAACCAGGCCGATCAGTGGTGGTCGCTGGGACTAGTCGCACACGATCGGTCCACCGAGCTGTCCCTGCTCTCCGGGCCCTGTTCGGTCAATGGCCGACGTGGCTTTGTCAAGGCCAACCAGTCGAAGCTGTTCCCGTACACCGACACGTACCTGACGGTCCCTGCCGGTGCCGTCATCGAGAAGACCTTCTACCTTCAGGCGTATCCGGTCGAGCGGAAGGGCTCGGGGTTCCGCGTCCCACTGCGAGAAACACTCGACCTGTACCGCCCCTTCTGCTCCGACGGCCTGCCGACGCTCAAAGAGATTCTCGACGCGAAGTACCGTTTCACCCTGTCGCGTTGGCACGAAGGCGCCCGGTCGGCCGGTTTCCGGATGTACCCGCACAACAACGAGTACGTGATGGGCTGGTGCGGCCAGGCGGGCGCTCCCGGCTATGCCCTCCTGGTGCTGGCTCGAAGGCTGCACGCCCCCGACGCCGTGGCCATGGCCCAACGGGCGATGGATTACCTGGCGACCGCTCCGATGAATCAACACGGCTTCCTGGTCCGCTACGACCTCGACCGGGACAAGTGGCACGGACAGGACCCGGTCTCCCAGGGGCAGGCGATGGAGAACGTCGCGCGGGCGATACTGGCCGGTCGCAAGATGCCATCGGTCGATACGTCGAAGTGGGAAGGCTTCCTGCGCAAGGCGTGCGACCTTCACGCGGCGCGGATCTTGGACAAGGGCTGGCGCCCCAAGTCGACCAACGAGGGCTTCCTGGTATCTCCTCTCTGCAAGGCGCACCGGCTGTTCGGCGAGCCATCGTACCGGAATGCCGCGCTGAAGGCCGCCGAACACTACGCCGATCGCCACCTGGACATGAGCGAGCCCTACTGGGGTGGCACGTTGGATGCACGCTGCGAGGACAAGGAAGGCGCTTTGGCCGGTTTCCAGGCCTTCCTGTCCGTCTACGAGATGACCAAAGCCCCCAAGTACCTCAGGTGGGCCGAGCACGCGATGGACGTGACCCTGACCTACACGGTGGTCTGGGACATCGACATGCCGCCGGGCCGGCTGCGCGATCACGGCTTGAAAACCCGCGGCTGGACCGTCGTCTCCGCGCAGAACCAACACCTCGACGTCTTCGGCGTCCTCTACACGCCCGAGATCTATCGCATGGGCGAGTATCTCAGACGGGACGACCTGAAGAAGCTGGCGGTCGTGATGTATCGCACCTGCGGCCAGATGCTCGACCCGGAAGGCAGCCAAGGCGAACAGCTCAACCACACCAACTTCGTGCAAGGCATGGATCACATTCAGGACGTGCACCAGATGCGCGGCACCTACCGCGAGGACTGGACTGTCTTCTGGATGACGGCTCACTTCCTCAACGCTGCCGCCCAGTTCGACCAGATGGGAGTCTCCCTGGACGCGCTGGGTGCCCCGGACGCTTCTCCGGACAAGGGACCTCCTGGCAAGTAGAGGCGGGCGGAACAGAAGGGGCCCGAAGACTTCACGAATGACCAACGGCGTCTTGCCCTCCTGCCCTGTATTGTCCGGGGGTCTGGCCTGTGCTGTTCTTGAAGACGGCGCATATCGACTCGACGCAGTTCTTGGGAACCGGCTCGCTGGTTCTCGACGGAACGCTCGCCTTCGACCTTTCCGGCGTCACCGCGTACGGCGTGTGGGACATCGTGTCCAGCAGTTTGGCCACGACGTACGACGACGATTTTGCCGTGACTTTCAACGGATACGACGCCATGGAAACGTTGCTCGGCGTCTGGTCGCTCGGCAATGCGTCTGGCGTGGCCATCTTTTACGAGTCGACCGGAGAGTTGTCGATTCTTGACGTACCCGAACCCAGTGTTCTGACGCTGTTGGCGATCGGCCTGTTCGGCCTGATCGCCTGCGCGTGGCGCACGCGAAGGAACGTCGGCTGCGGTTGAACCCGGTTCTCGACGCAGGCAATCTCGGCCGCGAGGCAATCGTTTCCCGCGCTGACAACGTTCCACGGATCCGGATGTGGGGAAAGGTTATCGCATGAAGCCTTCTTCAGCTCTCGATCGAGGTAACCGTCCGGCGAAGCGCGTTGTTGACGGGTGGGGTATGCTGGGGTTGTTTGTGATTCAACCCTGGGAGGTGTTTTGAGGTCGAGGAGTGTGGCGAGGCGGAGTGAGGATAAGGAGCGGGTTTGGCGGGAGAGGGTTGCCGATCAGCAAGGCAGGGGCGAGTCGATTCGCGAGTTTTGCCGGAAACGGGGCTTACGGGAGGCATCGTTTTATCATTGGCGACGAGAAATCCGGCTCCGGGATCGGGAGACGGCGGGCAAGGATGGCACGCCCGTGCTGGCACCGGTAGTGGTAGTCAATGAGGCGACCGGTCAGCCGACGCCAAGATCGGCGGCGACCGGATTGCTGGCGACGACAAGATCGTTGGCGGCAACGTCGATCGAGATCGTGCTGAACGACGGGACGACCATCGTATCCGTTCCACAAACCGCATCTTGGCGCGTGTGATAATCTGAAGTCGGGCATGATTACCGAACTTCAGGAGACTTGTCATGAGTGCGAGGAAGGATCGCAGGGACCTGCGAAAGGAGACGATGTGGAGGGAGTTGGTGCGTCAACAGGTGCGAAGCGGAGAGACGGTTCGGGAGTTTTGTCGGCAAAAACGGCTTAGCGAGGCGTCGTTCTACGCCTGGCGGCGCGAATTGAAACTCCGTCGCCAAGAGAGCGAACCGCGCCGGGCTGCAGAGCCCTTGCCCCGTCCGACGTTCGTGCCGGTGGCGCTCGCCGATCCGCCCGCGACCGCCGCCATCGAACTCGTCTTGCCAAGCGGTGTCGTGTTGCGTCTGCCGGCGACAACCGACCTGCCCCGGGTTGCCGCGTTGGTGGCCGATCTGGAACGACGCGCATGTTGAGTCTCTCCTTGCCGTTGGACGTGTACCTCTGCGTGCCGTCGGCCGATATGCGGCGAAGCTTCGACGGCCTGATTCGCATGGCCGAAGAACATCTCGGGCGCGATCCGCTGCGCGGCGGGCTGTACGTGTTTCTCAACAAGCGACGCGACCGCGTCAAACTGCTCTACTTCGACACCGACGGACCGGCCATCTGGTACAAGCGGCTCGAAGAGGGAACCTATCAATTGCCTGCCGTCGACGCAGCAACGCAACAGGTCAGGCTTTCGCCCACCGATCTGGCGTTGCTGCTGGGAGGCATCGATCTGGCCAGTGTCAGGCGCCGAAGACGCTATCGAGGCGTGGCTGAGCCATGATTGGCACGTGGTGGTTTTCACGATCCCCTTGCGGAAAAATCCCTCCCTTGCGGCAGAATCCCGGGGAACCATTTTGCGAGTCGCTACGTCTAGAGAAACATGAGCACGGATGTCCCTTCTCTTCCGAACGACGTGGCGACCTTGAAGGAGCTTGCCTCGCAGCAACACGCCACGATCATCGAGCTGCGGCGCGAGCTCGAACAACTAAGGCACTATACGGCCCAGTTGCTGCGAAGCCGCTACGGGCCGCGTGGCGAGAAGTGCGCCCCGAACCAGTTGGAGCTGTTCGACGGCGGCGACCTCGGGCAAGAAGTGCCCGAGCAAAGCGAGGCATGCGAAACGCCCGCCAGGGGACACGTGCGTCGGCGCGGCAAGCGGAAGCCATTGCCTGCGGATCTGCCGCGTGAACAAGTCGAACACGATCTGGCGGAAGACGAAAAGCCCTGTCCCTGCTGCGGGGAAGTTCGGCAGCGAATCGGCAGCGAAACGAGCGAGCAATGGGAGTTCGTGCCGGCGTCGCTGAAGGTGATCGAGCACATCCGCTACAAATACGCCTGCTGTCACTGCCAGGAGCACGTGTCAATCGCTCCGCCGCCGGCCAAGCCGATCCCCAAGAGCGCCGCCGGGCCCGGGCTGCTCAGTGCCTTGGTGGTGGGCAAGTGGTCCGATCACCTCTCGCTGTATCGGCTGGAGGACGTGTTTTTTCGGCACGGCGCGGAAATCTCCCGGGGCACGCTCTGCCGCTGGGCGGCCGCCACCGCCGAGTTGCTTTCGCCCCTGTATGACCTGATGGTCGAACGGGTGCGATCCTCGCACGTGATTTGGACCGACGACACGCCGGTGAAGGTTCTCGATCCGGCATTGCCCCACTGTCGCACGGGCCGGTTCTGGGTCTATTGCGGCGACGGGTGCAATCCGTACTCGATCTACGAGTACACGGCCAGCCGAAAACGCGACGGCCCGGTCAGGTTTCTGGAAAGCTATCGCGGTTATCTTCAGGCAGATGCGTTTTCCGGCTACGACGGGATCTATGCCGACGGCCAGGTACGGCAAGTGCTCTGCTGGGCGCATGCGCGGCGAAAATTCTTTGACGCCCAGACTTCCAAACCGGAGGAGGCGCAAGTGGCGTTGGCTTACGTGGGACGATTGTACCGCGTCGAACGCGAGGTGAAACAGCACACCGGACAATTCGACTTCGGCAACCCGGCCGATCGCGAGCGTTGGCACGCCCTGCGATGGAAAAGGCGTCGCGAAAGTTCACTGCCGATCCTCGACCAGTTTCACGCGTGGCTCGAAGGGGCCCGGCATCGCGTGTTGCCGAAGAGTCCCATGGGCCAAGCAATCGGTTACGTGCTGCCGCGTTGGGAAGGCCTCAAGCGGTACTGCGAAGAGGGCGAACTGTCGATCGACAACAATCTGGCCGAACGAACGTTGCGAGCATGCGCGATCGGGCGGAAGAATTGGACCTTCCTGGGCAACGATCACGGCGGCCGGGTCGCGGCGATCCTCTACAGCTTCACGGCAAGCTGCAAAGCCAATCAGGCAGAGCCGTTCGCCTATCTCCGCGACGTCATTCAACGGATGGCCGAGCTGCGCAACACCGAAGGCCATTCCCAGACCACCCTCACCTCGCTACTGCCCGACCTCTGGCTGAAGTCCAACCCCAATGCCTACCGCCCCTGGTCCCGCTGATCCCTCAGCCCCCTAAACCCCGCCGCGAAATCCAATGCGGTTTATGAAGCGGATACGTTCTGTGTGCCGGATGCTCGCTTCACCGTCCGTTGCGTCCATTGTGGGGAAAAGCTCCCAACGCGTTGGCGATGAGTCCGCAGCTAAGCAGCCTCGAACGGGCGGAACTGCTTTTCTCGCAGGGCGATTATGTTGCGGCCGCCATGGAATACCGCAAGGTCGTTGAATGCCCCGCCGACGAATGGCAACGCGAGGAAGCGCGAATTGGGGCCGCCAAGTCGTTGGTCGAGCTGAAGAAGTTTCCTGCCGCCATCGTCGCGTTGGGTCCGCTGCCCACCGCGCCCGCGTCGTCGATCGACGCGAGAAAGCTTGCCGTGGCCGGCGAAGTCTATCTGCGCGAGAATCGAACGAAGGAGGCCGAAAGCTGCCTCGAACTCGCCTTGGACGCCTGTCCGCTCGAAATGCTGCTCGCGCGTTGTACGAAGAACGGCAACCCGCAAGGAGCCGACGCGGTGATTGCGGCCAGCTTCGACGCGTCGCCCGAGGCACAGCCGAAAAGCCAGGCGACCGAGATCATTCCGCCCGGCACGCCGATCCGCAATCCGTCGTCGCCGAAGCCGACCACGGCAGTGGACGCCTTGTCGCCTTCACTCGACCCGCGCGGCGCGCCGATGATGGCAAACGCGGCAATGGTTCCCCACTGGCTGCCCGGCTGCTGCGCTAACTTGGGTTATGCCTATTTGCGCAACGACAAGCCCGAAAAGGCCGCGGTACTCTATGACTTTGCCGCCCATTTGTTCCGCCTCCGGGGCGATCGAATCGCCGCCGAGCGAGCCCAACGGTTAAGCGACGATCTCTGCGCCGTGCTCCGGCAGTATGCTCCGTTCAAGCCGGCGCCGTTGGGCCAATACCTGCCGCCCGGCAAGAAATGGGCCACCATGAAATGACCGCCTCCACGCAACCCGCCACATGATGAACGACCAGGCAAAAAATCTCCTACTGGAATTGGTCCGATTAAACGGATCCGACCTGCATTTGGCCGCCGGTTCTCAGCCGTTGATCCGTCTACATGGACTTCTGGTGCCCGTGCCCGGCACGGAAGTGCTCGACGCGGCCGCGTCAAGCAAACTGATCCGCGAGATGATCGGCGAGGCCGCGTTCGAGGAACTCGAACGCACCTGGGAACACGACTCGGCCATCTCGCTCGACGGCGGGTACCGTCTGCGTATTAACGCCTATCGCCAACAAGATAGCTTCGCCGCTGCGCTTCGGTTGTTGCCCAATCGTTTCTTCTCGTTATCGGAACTCGGATTGCCGATGACCGTTCTCGAACAAATGTGCCGGTTGAGTTCCGGTTTGGTGCTGGTAACCGGGGCCACGAGTTCCGGAAAGTCGACGACCATCGCCAGCGTCGTCCATCAGATCAACAAGACCCGGGCGTGCCATATTCACACCATCGAAGACCCAGTCGAGTACCGGCACGAGAGCCTGAAATCTTTTGTCACGCAGCGCGAGGTGGGACGCGACACGGCGAGCTTCGCCGAAGCCTTACGGCGTTCGATGCGAGAAGACCCCGACGTGATCGTGATCGGCGAAATGCGCGATCTGGACACGATGTCGGCCGCGATGACGCTCGCCGAAACCGGGCACCTTACGTTCGCCACACTCCACACGTCGAATGCGGCCCAAACCATCTCCCGCATCATCAGCGCTTATCCCGCCGCTCAACAGGCACAGGCACGCGTACAACTCGCCTCGACGCTTCGCTACGTTATTTGCCAGCGACTTGTTCCCTGGGATAACGGCAAAGGCCGATCGTTGGTCGCCGAGGTGCTCGGAATTACGCCAGCGGTTCGCGCCATGATTCGCGACGAGAAAACTCACCAGATCAGAACCGTCATTCAAACCAACTTCGAATCTGGCATGAGGACTCTGGTACAATCGCTTCACGAACTCGTCAAGGCTGGTCGCATCTCGCAAAAAACGGCCATGCAAGTCTGCGAAAGCGAAGGAGAGACGGCAGATCAGACGCTGTCGACCTCTGTTTGAGAAGTATCGAGTTCGGTGAAACGGACCACCGACTTTCGCCGTGAACGCATTTGCACCGAAATCGCAGGCCAGAAGGTCGTCGGACGGACTCGACACGTTGCGAGTAGAGGCTCGATCATTGAAAACCTGAACGAAAGCGACGCGAAGAGTACCCTTCGTGCAGACGGGTATCGCAGATTCTCGACGAGAGGCAACACTTGTGCTGCTCGGCGAACGCGAAGGATGGTTAGATGGCGCCGGCCGGCAAGGTGATCGATCTGCAAGACGAACGGATCACCCGGCTCACCGTCGATGTCGACGCGCGGCGCTGCACAAGGCGAGCCGCGTGGCCCGCCTGAGCGTGGCTCGATGCGTGGTTGCTCGTTGGCCGCCGGGCGTGAGAAGAAGACCTCGTTGGGCGTGCGGCCGTTGAGCATGTCAGGGGGGTGGCGCATCACAAGAGAGCGGCTGGAACGTCGCCGGACGAATTCATCGTGCCACGCGGCGACTGTCGCGTCGCTTTCAAAGGGCGGCTAGTGCTGGCCGCGCGTTCCCACTTCGCGACACGGGCTGCCGTGTGGCGTCTCGTAGCCAACCCTGCCTTCGCTCTACCGGTCGGAAGCGTGCGACAGCCGGTTGGGGCGTATTGCGGCAGATCGATCCAGATCGTACCTATACGCGGCAGACCTGCGGGCACCACTGTCGGCACCCCGTTTTCTGCTTGTGTCGTATCTCTCGAACACGTCGAGAGATAGAGAATCGGGGCATCAGGCTACGGAACCGAAGGGGAGGTCCGATATAACCAAAGCAGACGATCAACGTTCAGGCGTGGCGGGGCGGACCCAGGTCTGCCCCTTTTTGTAGCGACGAGCGCGCTCAACGACCGTGACATTCTTGCTCGTCTTGATCACCCGATCGAGCGCCTTGTCGAACTCGTCCTTGTCCGGCTCGCGGAGCCCGCGGTGATGGGCCAACTCGACGATCCCCTCGCAGGCTGCCTGCGCGTGGGCCGGCTTGTCGAGGTAGCTTACCAGGAGGCGGAGCGTCTGAATGTCGCGAACCGCCGGGGTTCGCCTGAGCATCTGGTTGCGGTCCTTGTCCCGCAAGCACATGGCCAGGACCTGTTCGATCAACTCGAGCTTCTGTTTGGCTGAACGCTGATCAGGCAGAGGAGCGACGCGGATCAAGGCGGCCAGGGCCATCGCGCGATGCTTGCGGTGCGGATCCTTTTCGGCCAGTTCAATCAGCCGAGGGGCGATTGACGCGGACGGCCAGCGGCACAACGCACGCAGGCCAGCCTCGTGAATCGAGGGAGTCGGGTCGGCGATCGCTGCGTCAACGATCTTGAGGACCGTGACGCCGCCGATTCGCCCGACGGTTGGAAGCATGGTGATCCGGTCGGCCGCCGACAGTTTAGCCATCGCGGCCATAAGCGGTTCTGCCCGCTTCTCTGGATCAGCTATCCGGTTGCAGGCGAACATCACCGCCTTTTCCGCTGTCTCGCGTTCCGCTCCCTTCTCGGCCTTGAGAACTCCCGGAACCATGTCGCCGATATGCTGCGGGTCGGCCAGTGCGCCCAGCGCGGTCATCGCCGCCGTGCGGACCTTGGGATCGGCGTCCACGGCAGCGGCGAGCAGATCGGGCAGGACCTCGGTGGCACGGCGCGACGACAGGATTTCGATCAGCGTCACCCGGAGCGGCGGGCGGGCGGTCTTCATCTCGGCGGCGATGGCTGCCGGCACGGGCTGCCCCGAGAGGCAAATCAGGCTTGCCCGCGCGGCTGTCTTTTCGGCCTCGGAGGCCGCCGACAGCCGCGCGATCAGCGATCGCACGTTGGCCGTTTCGCCCAATTTTCCCAAGGCTCGAATTGCCGCAATGCGGACTTCTTCGGAATCGCTTTGGAGCATATCCGACACGGCCGGCCGGGCCGCCGTGTCGCCCCGATCGGCTAGGGCGCTGAGCAGGCCGATCTGGGCCTCGGGCGTCAGCTTCGGCAGCAGGGCCACAAACTTCTTGGTGGCCGCCTGACCCTTAACACCCTCTCGCACTTGTGTCTGCCCGAGGGCGCGGAGTTCCTTGTCCTTGTCGCCCAACAGCTCGACGACCATCTGGACCACTGCGTCGTCGGCCGCCTCGGGCTCTGTGGCGACGGTCCATTCCAAGACCAGCGATCCGGCCAAAAAGCCAAACGACAGAAGCAGATACCTCACAGCAATACCTCCTAATGTATGCGGCACACGACGTGTGCAGGCGACATGACGACCTAGTTACCCGCACACTGGAGCATGCCGTGCGTGGCCGCCACCCGCACATGCTTGGGCTGGCCGCTGCCGACCAGGGCTTCGTAGATCGCTGCCGCCTCGGCCTTCTTGCCAGCAACCACGTACCGTTCGGCGCAAGCCAGGCGAGCGTCGACCACGATCAGCTTCACGTCGGCGTCGGCCGGCTTGACCTCGGTTAAGGTCTTGGCGGCCTCCGCGTTACCGATCATGCCGAGCGCTATCGCCGCCGACCGGGCGACTGCGGGGTCGGCGGCGCCGAGCAGCGTAGCCAGGGCCGGCACGCTGGCCGTGTCGCCGCGCACGCCGAGCGATCCGATGATGCCCACCTTCAGCGTACCGGAGAGCTTCGGCAGCGCGTCGCGCATCGCCTGGGCGGCTTCGGCTGCGGGGATACGTTCCAGGGCGTAGCGGGCCATGTGGGAGAGATCCTTGTCGGCCAACAAGGCGGCCAACGCGGGGACCGATTCGGCCGTGCCGATCACCGTCAGCGTGCGGCAAACGTAATCTTTGGCCGCGCGGGATACACCGCTCTTGAGCACCTCGACTAGGCGGACTTCCAACTCGTGTCGGGCGGCTGCGTTGCCGTGTGTCGCGACGACCGCGTCGTTGATCAGATTAAGGACGCTCGGATCAGTGCCCCAATCGTAGGTCTTCAGGGCATCAAAGGCTTCATTCGACATATCAGATTTCCTTGTTCAGGTTAGATTCGCTTCGGTAAGTCAAGAACCGCCGAGTCTACAGTTGCCACGGCTCGCGGCGGGCGCGATCGACAAACCGATTGGCCTCTTCGTCGCCAGGGAACTCCTGCTTGGCTGGGTCCCACTTCAGCGACCGTTTCAACTGGTAGGCGATGATGCCCAAGAGTGGCACGGACATCGTGTTGACCGCCAGCTCGATGTCGCGGAACGGCTTCTCGCGGATCTTGACGCATTCGATAAAGTCGCCGTAGATGCCTCCCTGGCCCTTGTAGGAGGGCACAGGCTTGGGATCGCGCGTTTCGCCCGGCGTCCCTTCCACGTGCAAGTTGCCCGTTTTCGGACGGTTGTGGTACAACAGCAACCCATTGGGGTAGCGGTAGGTCAGGTACTTGCCTTCCGGCTCGTCGTGGTAGGTAACTTCCACGGGTTGCATCTCGCGGGCGTCGACGGCGAAGATGGCACCACCGAAATGGTGTGCGCCCCAGTCGGTCATACCGCCACCCGAGTAGTCAATGTACGAACGCCAGCTTCCGCCGCTCGTGCCGAAGTTACCATCGCAACGGGCGCCGTTGTAGGGTGCCCAGGGGGCCGGACCGAGCCACATGTCCCAGTCCATGCCGTCGGGAATCGGTTGGGCCGGCAGGTTGCAGGGCTGCGAGAGGGGACCGACGTTCACGTTGACCGACTTGATGGTGCCCAGCTTGCCGTCCCAGCACTGGTTGACCACGCCCCGGTAGTCTTCCAACACCCGTTGGCTGCCGCCAGAGACCACGCGAGCGTAGCGACGAGCGGCCTCGACCATCAAGCGGCCTTCGCGGAGGGTGCGCGTCTCGGGCTTCTGGCAGAACGCGTCCTTGCCGTGACGGCAGGCCTCGATGACGATGATTGCGTGCCAATGGTCGGGTGTGGCGACATGCACCGCGTCGATGTCGTCGCGGCCGATCAGCTCGCGGAAATCGTTGTAGGCTTTGCAGTCAGAGTTGCCGTAGCGGCCGTCGACCTTCTCCTTGGCCGAGTCGCGGACGCCCCGCCGTACGTCGCAGACGGCCACATACTGCACGTCCTTGCGACCAACGAAGGCCCCCATGTCGCCCCCACCCATATTGCCGAGGCCGATGCCGCCCATCACGATCCGTTCGCTGGCCGGCGCACGATCCTCGTTGCCCAAGGCGGAAGAGGTGATCACGTAGGGCGCGGCGAAGGCTGCACCGGCTGCCTCGAGAAACTCGCGCCGCGTGGCCCGGAAGTTGCTGTTCATTGTTCTTTCCTCAAAGATGACGTGGAGAAAACCGTAATCTAGTCGACACACTTCGTGTGTCGTTTCGCTTCGATGGCCGACACATGGGCTATACCAATGTCATGTTCCTATCCGCCACCAGCCGCGATGAACGTTTATTTGTAAAGCACGCAACGCGCCGAGTCGGGCGCAAGCGGCTCGATCAGGATTGTATTCTCACCCGGTTTGACCTGCCGCGTGATGTCGAGCGAAGTCGGCCTGCCAATGGTGCCGCCGGCATGTTTACCATTGACCGTCACCACCGCTGCGTTGTCCGGCAGATCATCCATCTCTAGGAAGAGCCGGCATTGGGTCAGGTCTAGATCGGCCGGAACTGTCAAGCGACTGCGAAACGGATCGGCGGTTTTGACGGGGCTAAGATTCAGCAGACGGCCAGCTTGCGGCTGTGGTACAAGGGGTGTTGTCGGCGGATTTGGATCACGCACGAGAACGATCGGATCGCGGATCGGTTTCATGCCCGGCTCAATTCGCACGGGCCGAGAGACTTGCTTCGGCTGAAAAACCAGCAGCACGGATTCCGACGGCTCCATCGGCAACACGAATTCGACGGTGTTGGCGTCGATCCGTTGGAACGAGATCGCCGTGATTTCGTTTCGCATAGCGTCCCAACACTCCGGCGTGCCTGAAGCGATTGCCCGAAACTTGAATCGCCTTGGCGAGCCTTGCCAGTTCTGATTGCACACGAAGAACACGTCCTTTCCATCCTTCACGCGATGCAGCACATGAAGCCAGCCGTCCGTCTTTCCTTCGATAACTTCGAGCGTCGGATGGACGTTGGCATCGGCGGCCAGAGCCGCCGTGACCTCGTTTCGGGGCGGACTCTGCGAAAGCAAATACGACCGTCCGCCGACCGCGTTGGTCTTGCACGCGGTTGTGCCGGGTTTCGGGCTGTCGCCCCAAATGTCGTGGCACAGAGCAACGATGTCCTTGCCGCCCTTTCCGATGGTTGCCGACTTCGACGGTAGGAAACCGTAGCCGACGACCACGCCGCCGCCGTCGAAAAACTCCTTCGCCTTGGCCAGTGTGGCATAGGGAATCACTTCGACGGGCGGTAATACCAAAACGCGATAGCGCTCGCCGTAGAGTTTGACGACATGGCCATCGAGCGAAGCGTTTTTCTCGAAAACCTCGAAGGGCAGCCAGTCGCTGTCGAACTGGGCGTCTTGCAGCGCCGAGGTCAAGTCCTCAGGCGTGACGGCCTTGCCCATCTGCCCCGTGAGGGTGCCCCACAAGATGGCCACGGGACAGACGTGCCGGCCGCCGGTGAGCATGAGACTAAGCCGGCTCGTGTAGTCGGCAAAGACGCGGTACAGCGGCCAGCGCGGATCGAAGCCGCCGTTGTAGTAATAGGGCGGCCAGTCGTTGTCGTAGGGCGCGCGGGGATTAAACGAATGCGGGATCAAAAAGTTTATGCCCGACACTTGCATATGATCGGTACACCACTTCATGTCGGAATAGGTGAAGTTTTGGGTTCGATTTCCCTTCCCGCCAAAAAACTCCACCATCGCCACGTCGTCGGGCTTGTTGAACACATGAGAAATGGAGCTGGCCAGTTTGGTGGTTTGCCAACACGGCGGGTCGCTGCCAACACGGCGCCCCATGACAAATTGGTCGAGGACGGCGTCGATGCCACCCATACTGCTGTACTTCATCAATCGCATTACATCGCCGGCGCAAAAATTGCGATAGGTATAGAACCTGGATTGTTCCATGAAGTGGCCGATCGATTTCACACCGCGTTCCTCGCACCATTTCGTCATGCCGCCGTACATGATGCGGCCCCAGGTTTCGGCGAAGGCGTCGAGGTATTGATAGCGCGCGGCCGTCTGCTCCTCACCGGCCAACTCGAATTTATAGGCGACGTAGGCCTTCTTCCAATCGACGTTCCACTCGGCCAGGACAGCATTTAGCTCCGTGCCCCAGTCGCCACGAGTTTCCGGCTCGTCGTAGAAGAAGCCACGGATGGTCTTGCCGAAATCGGCCTTGAGGTGCTCATAGTGTGGCTGATAGGTAGTTTCCAGGAACCATTCGACGCAATCCTTGCTGGCGCCGTCCACACTCAATTGGTCACGGCCGAAGGAGTCTTGGCCAAGGGGCGGGGCTTGAACGTGTATGAACTTCATCACCTTCCACTTGCCGGCGGGCACTCGCCAGGAGACGTTGCCGTCACGGACGAAAGGGGCCAAGTCTATCAGGGAATCGCCATCGAGTTTCCCGTCGACGTTTACGCGGCCGGCCACGGCTGCGACGTAGCGATTGCCGGCATAGTCTCCGGCTTCAAATGTACAAGAGCCTTCCACATCAACGGCCGATGCCGCCAGCCGCTTGGCGGCATAGCGCGGGGGCACGGTGCCGCCGATGCTTTGGCTGGGCCACATCCGCTCGTCGAAAATCCACATTTGCAGATTGTGCTCTTTCGCTGCATCCAGGCAAATCGACAAATCGCGAAACCAGCCCGGCCCGAGCCACTCGGAATGGGGGCGCGATTCCGCCGTGAAACAGCCGTTGCCGCCTTCGGCGACCTTGGCGACATACCCCTGCAATCGCTCCGGTGTTTCGTCGCCGTGCAACCAGAATAGTGGCCCGGTCAGACGTCGAGATTCCATCGGCAGTGTTCGGAATTGACGTTCGAGATCGTTTGTGGCGGCGTTTCGTTCAGCCGCTTCCGCTGCGAATTCGCCACTAAGGCAACCGAATGCCAAAAGAAGAAGCGTTGATTTGACGATATTATTGGCTTTCATGGATCGTACTCACGTTTGATGAACAAGTTGCGAAACACCGAGAAGGCTTAGTCGCCAATGGGGGGGTGACGTAAAGAGGATCTGCCACGGCAAGGGCCAGTGACTGTGTCGCGAGGATCGAATTCTACTGCACATGCAAACACGGCTGTTAGCGCCACCACCTGGCGGAGAATGAATGGTTCAGGTCTCCGAAGATGGCCGTTCACGGTGAGGGTTGCGGATTGTCTAGGCGAAGGTCGCGAGCGTTCAGAAGTCGCACAGGACCGAGCAGGCCTGACACGAGGGGTTCACCGCCTAATGGGTACTCCGAGCTCCTGCAGACTCGCTTCTCCTGCGGCAGCTTTCCGTCGCCAATCATGCGATTCGCCCAAGTGTTCGTAACCTCGACAACGAGCGTATTGCGGCCGGGCTGGAGCAGGCCGGTGACGTCGAGACACCAAGGCGCGGTCCAGCAGATGCCAAGCGATGTGCCGTTGAGCGTTACCTTGGCCACGTTGCGTACGCGCCCCAGGTCGAGGAAGAGGCGATCATCGCTTTGAAACCACTTGGCAGGAACGTCGAATTGCTTTCGATAGCCGGCCGTTCCAGAAAAATATTTTACGCCGTCATCGGGATCCTTGCTCCATGAGTGGAGGCTATCGAAGACTTTCGACTCCGGCGCGCCGCGATCTTCTTGGAATCGCACGTCCCACGAACCTACAAGCTCGCGCGGTGGCAGGAGGGATTTCACCTGCATCTCTCTTGTCGTTCCATCGCTGTGGCGCAGAGAATAAGTGCCGTTCCTCCAAGCCAGCATTGTCAGTTTGCCGTGCCGATCGGGCATGAGTTCGACCGGTTCGGCCGAACGGTGAAGCCCGCTTTGATCAACAAGGTATATCGCGCGGCGGTCGAAAGAGCCTCGGACCAATTCGCTCGAACAAACCACGATCTTCACGCCGGCGATTTCCCGGTCGCCGTAGAACTTCACTTCCGAAAGCCCAACGTAATCTTCCCCACGCCTCGAATGATTGGATTGAATCTGGAACTTGACGTATCGGGCGGCATTGCCGTCGAGGCGGCATTCCTGCCGGGACGGTCCGATTGTCGATCCGCTGGCTTCACGGAGATGGAATGTTCCGAGAGGCCGGAAGGTCTTCCGGTCGTTCGACAAGAGCACCTCCATATCCTTCACGCCCCGATCCGTCAGGCCCGACTCGTTGTAATTCCAGATTTGCGTGGAGTTGATCTTCTGCACGACGCCCAAGTCGAAAATCAACCATTGGTTGGCGACAGATTTCGGTTTTCCATCACTTAACCACATGGTCTTTTCCGGATGGTCGGAATGCGTTGGATAATTGGACCATGAAGAATCATCTTCCCTACATCTGGGCCGTGCGGTCCAGTGATTCTTTCCTGGGGGGTCACGAAACACGACGAATGCCGAACCGTACGGCGGCAAGCGAATCGGCAGCTTGACGCCGCCAGATACGTTCTCAAAGACCGGATAAAGAGCGACGTCGCCCGTTTCGGGCATCCACAATTCCGGTTGTTTGCCGAAAACGCGAAAGACAGCGTCGACATTGGCCCATGAATTATTGGAATTGCTAAGGAAATAGATGTCTTCGTGACCGGTACGGCGGTGAATATAGTCGAGTCCGTCATGGATGTCCGTGCTTGTCAGCGTGCAGTCCGGCGCGATCTTCATCTCGGCGAGCACTTGTCGCACGCGATTGCGGTCCCAAACGATACGGCCTTTGCCGCAGGCCCGTTCCAAAACATGTTTGCCGTCGCAATCGCCCCAAAGCCGATCGGCCAATTCCTTGACCTGTTGGTCGCATCGCGGATAATCAGCGAGCGTGGCGGTGCGTGTAGGCTTGGGGCCAAGAATCGCAGCGCCGTCACGGACCATCTCGTCCAACTTTTCCAGGAGTGCCACAGGCATGTCCGGCCGGTCCGGCAAAACCAGCACGGCGTAGCTCATTCCGTCGGGTAAGACGATGCGACCGTTCTTGACTTTCATTCGATTTACAATCACGTCGGTATTCACGACGTCGTAGTCGTAGCCTGGGCCAAGTGCGTCGCTGGGTGCGGGATTCCGGCCGTCGAGCGGGGCCATTGCGCCGCGGCTACAGTGTGCGCAAAAGTTCGGATTCACTTTGCCCAGCGCCGGGTCGATGCGCGACGGCGCTACCAGATTCGGCGCCTGGTCGCCGTAATAGTAGCAGACGTCGGCCACGGGCAGGCCTTGTTGAAGCAGATAGCAGCAGCGGGCCAGATAGTAATGGAACGGCTTCGAGACCGGCCACCATGTCGTGTTGACGTTGATATGCTCACCGCACGACATTACCCAGCCGGGCAAACCGGCCTGCGGAGGATTGTGGGCGAAGTTGTGGTAGGTCAGCCGGTTCAAGCCCGAGCAAAAGGCAATATCGGCCAACTGTTTGTACTCCGCGGGGCCCTCTTGCCAGTGGCGAAAACTGGTCAAGGACTCGGCATCGACAATGCGCCGGCCGTAGGTATGGGCGGCCGAAGCGGCTTCCTTGACCACCCAGAACGCCTCCTTGTTCCAAAACTCGCCGCGAGGTATGTCGACCATCCCGAGTGCTTTCAGCGGCTCCACCATCGGCTGGCCGCCGTGCCCTGCCTCGGCCGCCAATTGCAGGCCGTGCTGGTTCAATACCTCGGTGCTCTTGCGATAGTGGTAGTCGATCCACAGGTCGCTGACCGTCCGTTTGAAGTCGTATAGAAACCGCTGCGTTACGTCGGCGTCGGCCAGCTTCCAGCCTTTCAGTAAGGGCAAGTAGGGAGTCGGATCATAACCGCGCCGGATTCGAAACTCCCGCACGAAGTCGTCCGTCCACTTGGCATCCGCGTGGACTTCGATGCTATCGATTTCCATGTACTTCAGCGAATCGAGGCTCTTTCGAACTTCAAGTATTTTTCCGATGATATGCTCGAAGTGCCGTTCGGCGGCCTCGGGGTCCATGTGGTCGATCATCAGGCCCCTGGAATTGGGACTGGGAGCGACCAGAGGTTGGCCGGTATTGACGCAACCGAACCGCATGACAGTCCACTCGCCGGCAGGCACATTCCATCGCAACACTCCTTTCGAGTCCATTCGGTTGGCCAGATCGACAACGGTCGCGGCGTCTTCGATCGTCTTGCTCTCAGTTCGAGGCAACGCCAGAACGGCAGTGTCCTTGTAGTAATCGGCCGTCGGACAGGGCAGTGCCATTTCTATCGCAGATGGTCCTCGGACTACCGTTTCGGTGTGGGAAAGCCCTTTCAGCGCCCAGTCGGGCCTAACCCAACTGCCGCCGGCGTTCCAACTGCTCGAGGCGATCAGTCCAAGACGCAGTCCGAGCCGATTGGCCTCGTCGATGGCATGCGAGATGGCTTTGACAGATTCCGGACCAAGGAAGGTCGGTCCGGCCGGAACGACGTGCGATTGGTTCGAGATACAGGCCATGTCCCAAATCTCGGCGCCGCTCATTCCCTTGTCCTTCATTTCCTCCAGTTCGCGGGTGATCTGGTTGAGATCGACGCAGCCGTTGAGCCACGCCCAATAGGCGCCCGGCCTCGCTTCGATCGGCGGCTCCAGGAAACGTTCCCTCGAAAGCTTTTCACCCAAAGCGGGCGAACCCGTACCCCAATGGATCAGCGCAAAACCGCTTGCACATACGCCTATCCAGCATGCGAGTGTTCGAGAAAAGCGCGAAACTCGAGCGAAGTCGCCGCGCAAGCGAGAATGGAGCTGGTTATTCTTCATTGAATGGCTTCCGGGGTGTCTTTATCCGAGGGTGGTCCGCAGCCGATCGGCGAGGGTTGCGGGCATCTTCAAAATGCCGTTGCGCTAATAGCCTTTCCATCCTTGCGATTACTGAGAGCCTGATGAATTTCACTCGCAATCGAGTAGCTGATATGATGCACCGATCCGTCGCAGAAGGCCATGTTCAGCCCTGTGGAGTGCGCGCTGCCAAAACTGTACCAGTCGGTTTGTCCTGGTTGGTCTTGCCGGGGGGCCTTCCCGCGATCGCCGCCCCAGCGAACGTTGTCCGCGTTGTCGCCAATGTAGAGGCTCTCGTTGTCGCCGCCGTCGTCGGCGACGTCGTAACAGTCGGGATTGAGATACTTTTCGCCAAGCATATAGGTATTGCTCACTCCATCCTTGATATGCACCATGCAGACCTCGCTTCCGGGGTAGAAGATACCGTTGGAATTTGCCGCGATTTTTTCCCAACCACTTTTCCCGGGCGACACCTCGGCCTCGTGGTGGCTGTTCGGTCCCCAAATCGTCGAGAAGCCTGTTGACGAATCATTGTAGATATCGCCACCATTGCCGGCGTAGTCGGTTTTTCCCGACATGGTAATCTCCGACGAGTAATTTGGCCTCTTGCCGAACGGGTCGTCCCACACCGGGTGGAGTGTGGCTTGCCGACGGCTCGGGCAGATTGTCATTGCAAGCGGTGTCGAAAGCATCTGCGCGGCCGCGTCCAATCGGGCGGTTCCTATCTTGCCAGACTGAAGATCGTGCAAAACCTGTTGCTCGATGTACGGCAAGACGTTGTAGATCCAGCCGCCCGGCTGTCTCCAATCGTTCCCTCGGTCGGGATCGCCGATCCAGTGCCAGCCCCAGCCGCTGGTGGGAAACCGGCCGACCGCGCTTTCGTGGTTCAAGCAACCCAGAGCAAGTTGCTTGAGATTATTGGTGCATTGAAGTCGTCTCGCTGCCTCGCGAGCGGCTTGCACGGCCGGCAGGAGCAGCCCGATCAAGATGCCGATGATGGCAATCACCACCAACAATTCGACCAATGTGAAACCACGACGGTAACGCATAGTTACACTCTCTTGCAAGTATTCTTGAGGTTCAGAGACTTCGGCCTCTTCTCAAAACCCTCAAGCTTCCGCCGCCCTGGTTTCCAAGCTGGAGCCTGGAAACCAGGGAAAGAATCGAATCACTTGCGTCCGTGCCGGCCAAGTCCTTGGTGCGCGACCAACGCCATACCGCCGACGAGCAGAAGTAACCAAGTCGCCGGTTCGGGAACAGCGGCAAACCGTACTTTGGATAGTCCAACGACGTAGTCGGAGTCTGAGTTGATCGCAGTCTCGATATCAAAGAGCACGTAGCGAACATTATTCGCTCCAGCCAATGAAATCGTTTGCCCAAAATCCACGGTGTCGCTATGGGGCGACTCGGTCAACGTTGTCGTGCCCAGCGACGTCCAATTGGCGCGATCCGCGCTGACCTTGACGATCATGTCCTTTACGCCGCGGTGGGTGTAACTGGTTCCGGGATCTCCGTTATAGTTCCAGACTTTCATCGAGGCGAGAGAGTACGTGGCGCCAAGGTCAAACTCCAACCATTGTTCGGCAATGACGTTATAACCGGGAATACTGGCGCGATCAGCGGATTGCCACATTACGCCATCACCCATAGTGTTCCAATCACCGTCGGGGTTCATGTCAACCGTTCCGGGACCGTTGACGTTGAACCCGTTATCGCTCACCAAATTAGCTGCGACGCGATCAAAGTTTATCACGCCGATCTCTTCACTCGACGCGGTCGCCGTCACGCCGGTGATATAATCAGCGGTCGCGATCGCCTGGATACCAACGACCAATACGGCCGCCAACAACATCAATCCACATTTCTTCGTAAGCATTGCAGTCACTCCTTCTGCCACAGGGGCAAAACTAGTCTGGCGAGCCCTGGCCGGCCTGGGCATCCCATACCATCAAAACACACCTTGGTTTTCCCACACGAAACGTATATGTCATTCACTGCCTGTCGGAACCTCCTTTTTGCGTTCCTTTGGGACGTCACCATTTTCGGCGCCCGCTGGTGTTTTCACTTGCGAACGCGCGAACCCCTCGAGTTCTACCAAAATCCCCATGGGACTAGCCGTCAACCCAGAGCCTGGCGATCCGTTCCCCACCTGGATATCCAAAACATTGACGCCGGCCACGAATCCATGGCGGATCGTTTTGCAGGGATGCAAAAAATGGAACGCCTCATATTCATGGGTGAACCCGGACATATTTCGTCCATTTAGTCGGATTGCTTCCACATGATTGTCGACCGCGAGCCGCAAATCCAGGATGGCCGCCTTAGGATCAAGCCCCGTAAGGTCGAACGTCGTGCGGAATGTGTAGAACACGCCGTGAGGAAGATCTGTGCTATTGTCGGCGATCGAAATCCAATTTGCTCGAGCCGAGTTGGTGGGCATCCACACCGGGTCGTACGTTACGACGGCTTGGTGCGGCTTGAATTTCGGATCGTTGCTTACCGCGACGATCTGCCAATGCGGATCGGTGTCGCCTTTTTTCAAACCGACGCCCGTGTTGAACAACTTGATGGGTGTCCGCTTCGGCATTCCCCGCACGAACGCGGCGACCGGTTTCTGGTCGGAAGCGCGGACCGTGTTGATGACGAGTTCTTTTCCCGCCGGATCGAACGCTACCCGCGCCGATTCATTTACGCCGAGCCGCACAACGTTTTTGCCGGATTTGCTGCTGCCACTCACGATGCGTACTTCCACGGTGCCGCTGAAAACGTGCGATTCCGTTTCGCCCGAGTTGCCCACCTCGACACCGAACTCCGTGCCGAGATCGGTGATCAAGGCAAACGGCGTTTCGACCCGAAAGCCGGTTGCCGCTTCCGGGACGCGGGCGGAGAGCTTGCCAGACTGAAGATGGCCTGCGTTCTTGCCGACAAGCGTGAACACGCACGGGCCTTCCAGGATCACGTAGGCTTCGCTACGAAAGCGAATCTTCGCAAGGCCCGACTTCAGCTTGAGCGTCCGCCGTTGCTCGAGGAAGAGGCCGGAGATCGGAGTGGAGGCCCTATCGGCTACCCACTCGGCGTCGACCACAGCATCCAGCTTGGCCACAAATGGCAGCCGTGTGTTCCCGGCCTGTTCAGCGACTTCGCGCTCAGCAAAAAACGCCGGTCGAACGAGGAAATAGACGCCTACCCAACCCAGCAGTGTCAGCAGGAGGACAATCGTGACGAACCGCGCCGGGTACATGTGCCAGTTGATCCCCTCGGCCACGTCGCCCAGAAAGTGGAGGATGGGAGAGCGTGAGGACGCCTCGTTCAACTGATGTGACTTGCCGTTCACATCGAAGGTGCGCATCTGCTCATCGATGGCGTTATGTACCATGGCTTTTCGACAAAACAACCAGACATTCTCCGCATCTTCGCGAATCCACGCGTCCAGCTGACCCATCTGGGACGGCGTGACCTCATCGTCGAGGTAGGCGTCGATCAACTGGTCGGGAGTCATGCGTTCTCTGCTTTGGTAACGTGGCTGCTGACACAGTCGGCCAGGGCAGACCGGTAACGGTGGAGACGAATCCTCACCGTATTGGCGTTCAGGTTAAGCCGTTTGGCGATCATGGCCGGCTTGAGATCTGACGTGTACCGCAAACCGAGCAACTCGCGGGCACGCTCGTTCAACTGCGCCAGACACCAAGCGAGCGCACGCCGGAGATTAGCGAGGTACTCGCTGTCATCGGCGAATCCGTCACCGATCATCTCCAGGGCACGCTCGGAAAACACCAGCTTGTCGCGTGACAACCGGCGGTACTGCTCGCGGATCTTGTTCTTGGCAATGCCAATCGCCCACGTCGCAAACGAACGTTGTGGATCGTACTCGCCGAAACTCACCACGGTCTGCTGGGCCACCCGCTGGAGCACGTCCTCGGCCTGGTGGTGGTCGCGGATTGCAGACTGGACGTAAGCCCAAACGACTGGTTGGGCTCTGACCCACAACATAGCTAACCGTTCGTTCATCGGAATGTCGTGGTCTGTCGTCAAGGAAGTAACCTGAAGTAGGGCTCAGGACACAACGCTAGCACCAATTATACTTGACCCAAGTTGCCAAAACATTTCATAGTATGTTGACGTCATCCTCTGTTCGTGGAACTGCCGTGTAGCGCAACATGTTTCTTAGTAATGGGTTGCGATGGTATTTCGGGCACATCCGAAACAAGACTGTCGACGACTGCACGTCCTCACCTCTGGTGTAAGGGGGATTGCTCCTGACACTGGACAGCCGGCGGTTCGGCTTCATGCGGCGCGAGTTCAGGCCTAGTTTCCTTTTTCCCTCCAGATGTACATGAACGGTCGGGAGTGGCTTGCCCGACGCATGGACGAAAAAGGCATACGCTACACCCGATACGACAATAACTTCCCGTGGATCGACGGTTTTCCCACGGCACAGCGAATCTTTGCCCGCACGTAAAGATAGACAGCGTTTGGTTGCTTGACAGCCGCTCTCGCGGCACTATCTCTTCCGTCGCCGACCGCCGGCGATCGCCAACCCCAGCAGGCCAAAAACCGAGAGCACAACGGTGGACGGCTCGGGCACCAGTGCCTTCACTTCCCCTTCTGTGAGCACGTGGTCATACACTCTCACGTCGTCGATCAATGCTGTCGAGTATGCCCCCCCATCTCCGCCCCAGGCGCCGAGGTACAACGGCATGGAGCCGGTTGCGTTATCAGTTGTCGTGCCGGTCGTCGTATCGCTGGCTTCGAGCTTTCCGTCTACGTAGAGTTTGTGTTCACCACTGGTGTATGTGATGACAACGTGCCGCCACGTACCATCACCAACAGCCGTGACTCCGGTCAATGTGACATCAGGCGAATATGGCCTCCAGTTGACGACCGCGGTATCCGGATCGCTGCCACTGAGTCCGAGAATCTGGTTTGAGGCCACGCCATTCCATTGGCGGCCCGTGACAGCGCCGAAGGAGCCCCCAACTCCTCCGTCTTGCGTTCCCGACCAGGCAACCCACATGGCAATGGATCCAGTCTGCAAATTGTTCAGGGCGCTGCCATCGGCAAACGAGACCGATTGCGATGAACTGCCAGTGACGGACAAAGCGCTGTTGGCGTTGCCGTTTCTGTCGGTGCCGAAGCCGGCGCCGTTGTTGCCGGTCCCGGTGTCGCTGGCGACATTATCGACGAAGTCGCCGTCGAAATCTCAGTGACGAATCAAATCCGCGTTTGCCGGAGTGGTGAACAGGGTCAGCGCAAACAGACAGAGAGTCACGATTCCTGGTCTCATGGGATGTCTCCTAAAACGCAACCGTTCACGGTTCCCAGAACCATTCTGTGTGGATTTCCCGCGAAGCGGCATGATTCGTGGTCTCGTTAGAGATGATTGTGTTGTCATGTAGGAGCCCCAGATGGGGCTTTTATGTTGGTTGGATTTCGCCTCGCGGCGGGCTCTGGGCTGTAAACGCAGGGTAGTTGTCCTAAGCTCGGTCGATAACTGATACTCCTCGACTTCATCGAAGTCTGTGCTTGTCACGCTCCGCCTGATATTCCCGCTCGATGCAGATCGCGTCGTTGCCGCACCGGAGGATTCTCCTGGCGAATTTCCCAGCGGACTTAGGATTGTCATTTGACCACAATTCATACTAACTGCCACCGACACAATCGCAATGTGCAATAGTCTAATCTTTTGCACGTTCGTCTCGTGTCATGACCCAAACGATCCTCTGGACACGATTGGTACCACATGCTATAGCTATAAGTAAGTGCTGTGGGAGTAGAGTTTTGGGTCAGATGTATTGCCCGTGTCACCCTCGGTCACGGAAAGTCGGCGGTGATGAACAATCGTTCGCAGGAAACATTCCGCTATCTGCCGATAAGGCCCCGCGATCAGCAATGGGGACTGTATGTGACCGCTGCTGGTTTTCAGGCGGTGTTGCCGGGCGCTCGTTATACTCCCCCTGGGCACCCGCCGACACACGCCTTTGATTGGATGCGCGGTCGCGTGCTCGACGAGTACGGCATCATCTACGTTGTCCGCGATTGCGGTGAATTCGACTCGAAGTCGACAGGTCTCATCGACGTCGGTGCGGGCAACGTCATTCTGGTGTTTCCCGGGGTTTGGCACCGCTATCGCCCCGGAAGTGAGACCGGCTGGGAAGTCTACTGGGTGCATTTCCAGGGAGAAAACGTGCGGCAGCTCCAACAACGGGGGTTCATCCGGTGTGAAGAAGCCGTGTTGACGGTTGGCCTGGACGACGCCATTATTCGCCCGTTCGTGCGACTTTTGGATCGTTTGCGGATGCAGTCGTTCGGTTTCCAACATATGATCGCTGCTGACACTCTGGAAATCCTCGCGGCCGTTCTGGCCGCGGCCGGCAACTACGGAAGGGACCGTCAAGTTGACGTGTTGGTGCAACAGGCCAAGGTGTTCTTAGAAGAAGACGTGGAAGGAGTGCCTTGCATGGAAGACATTGCGACCAAGCTGAATCTAAGCCGTGCTCGCTTTTTTCGTGTCTTCAAAGAAGCCACAGGATATTCACCCTATCAGTATTATATGGAAGCAAGACTCGCTCGCGCTCGCCATATGCTACGCGACTCGTCCATTTCCATCCAGCAAATCGCCCGGACGCTGGGGTTTTGCAGCGTCTTCCACTTCTCGAAGGTCTTCAAGAATAAGGTTGGGCTGACGCCCACCTCGTGGCGTCAACGCGGATTTCCTGGGGCCGACTAAAGCGGACTGAAATGGACCACCGACTTTCCCCGTGAACACAGTTACACCAGAAGTCGCGGGCCGGAAAGTCAACAAACGAATTTGCGACGCAGCAATCTATACGGCCTGATTATTGGAAACTTGAACGCAAGAGACGCAAAAAATGACGTTCGTGCAGACCGGTAGCACAACTGCCCGACGAGAATCAACACTTATGCTGCTCGCCAGACACGAATGATGGGCAGATGGCGTCGACTGGCAAGGTGATCGATCTGCGGACGAACGGATCGCCCGGTTTGCCTTCATTCCGATCCGGATTCAATGGGCGGCGGCGGTCGTCTTCTTCGGGATAGCACGATCACACGACCTTCTCACGCCCTGTTTCTTCGAAAAACTCGATCCGACAACAATGGCGGTTTCTTCTTGATCCAACGACGTGTTCAACAAATAATATCAATGACAACTCGAAATCGTACTCGGTTGTGTGATTACCCTTTGGAAAATCACGCTGGTTTTCCGCACATGGACTCGCTATTTCAAACGAGAACGCATCTAAAGACCACTATGGAAGCATTCAGTATTCATTTCCGACGTGTGGCCGAGCGTTTTTCGGCCGGCATAAAGATCGACCGAAAAATAACTTGCCGATTCACCGGCCCGTGCTTCGCGACGGCCCTCGCGTTTCGCCTTGGAAAACGGCAAGTTATTTTTCGGGCCGTCCTAAGTCTTTTGTTGATTTCCTGCTGGATGTCGCTCGGCGTCGCCGAGTGTTCGGCCGGGCCGTCCGTAGTCGATTCTCCAGACTTCTTGTCGGCCGGGCCTGTTGGGGCAAATGCTTCGCTCGTCGAGTCGTCGCTTCAAGCGGGGGACATCGCGGGGCTCGAACACAAGCTACGCGACATTGTATTGCAAGGCATCGAAAAGGCCGGCCAGACCGACGACCTGTTGCCTGTGCTCGGCAACCCGCGCGTTCGCGCAAGCCTGGTACAGCAAGAGTTGATTCGCTGTGTCGGGAAGAACATGATCGAGGAAATCGCCGCGCGCGAGGGCGGGGCCGCTTTTCTCAAGGCATTTTTGACCGATCCCGACGGGATCGAATCCTTTTTGGTCTCCGATCCGCCGGCGCACCGACATTATCTGCCCACAATCAGCTACCCGAAAGCGTTGAGCAACCTCTATTATCTGCATCGTTACGGCGAGGATTTGGACAAGCCTTTGTATCGCCGGTTGGCTACGGCGCTGGCCATGCAATATGGAGGCGTGCCATATCGAATAGTGGAGCGACTGAAGGATATTCAGGCGGCGCATCGGCAAGGGTTGCTGCATGCCTCTTTCGACACGCTGGACGTCCGCAAGATGCGTTGGGCGCTCCACCTCGACGGTGACCACGCCGAATTCCAATATCTCCTTAATGAACGGCAGCAAAAAATCGGCGATTACATGGGTGCCTGCTGGGCCGTTGCATGGCTCCACTGGAATCCTTACGGCGATTGGCTTCAGGGGCCACATTTCTATCGGCCTTGGCACCACTGCTTTGATGGTCACGAAATTGCCCGCATCCTCGGCGGCCAATGCGAAAACCTCTCGCTGTTCGGTTGCGCCGCCGCCCGGGCGCACGGCGTGATGGCGAGCGTTGTGGGTCAACCGGGGCACGCGGCATACATCGTTCGCATCGGCGAGAGGTGGCCGATCGCTTACGATTGCCACGGACCGGCGAACACCTACTTCACGGTTCCCGGCTGGGACGGCACCGGTTATATCTCGGCCACTTGGCTCTACGAGCACGTGCAGCACGACCGGGCGCATTTCCTGGCGGCCAATCGCCTGGCCATGATCGCCCGGCTCTTGAGCTCGGAAACCCGGGCGGAGACGCGTGTTCTTACCGACTTGCGTTACGCGCTCTACCGCCCCGGCGTCGGCGACAAACTGCCCGATTTCTCCAAGCTTAAGGCCGACGCCGAAGGCTCGGCGACGGCGATCGACCTCGAAGCGGTCATTCCCGGCTCACGAGTCAACTTCGGCGTCGTCTGGACCGGCGGCCTCGAAGTGGCCCGCGAAGGCGACGTCAAGGTCATTCTCCGTTCCGACGACCAGAGTCGCGTCATCATCGACGGTCAAACGATTCTGGACCTCAGTTGCAGGCGGGAAGAGAAGGTCGTCAAGCTGACGGCCGGGCAGCATCCGCTGCGCGTGGAGTATTGCCAGGGCGGCGGTCACGCCTATATCGAGGTCGAGTTCCGGGGCGTCAACGTTCCCGGCGAGTGGCAGTCGGTCTATAGCCAGGCCATCAAGGCCCAGCCGTTGAATTACGGTACGTGGATTGAATGCGTCAAGGAATTCGAGAACACCCCGGGGATTTCGCCGGCGGCATGGCGCAAGTTGGCGAGTTACGCCTTGAAGGCTTTTTCAGCCTATCACGGCGCGGCCTGGGCCTTGGCCGATCGCGCGGCGCAGAACGCACTGCCCGCGATGAAGCCCGAGGAACGCCTGGCCTTCTTCGTTGCCTGTCACAAGAACATCGCCAAGGCAGGCATGAAACAGATCGGCGGCTACCGGTTCGACAACATTCTGAATTGGCAGGCCGACCGGTTGGGCGACCCGTCGCTGCCGATCAAGTTTTTCAACCACCTGCTGCCTCTTTACAACAGTGTACCGCCTAACGACTGGAACTTCAGCACGCTGATGCAATGGGGCCAAAATCGCTTCTCCAGGGGCGACCCCAAGATCGCCACGCAATTCGCCCAAGGCATCGGCAACTTCTTCCGCCGACAAAGCGGCGCGAATAAAGACCTGCTGCGCAACCAGTTCCGGAACGGAATCCGCGTCGCCATCGAACGCGGCGACATGGAATCGACCCAGGTTTGGACGAGATTGGGGCAGGAATTGCTGCCCAAGCTACGGCCCGCCGACGTCTTTCTCTCGCCGGAGCAGCTCAAGGCGTTCCCGAAGGTCGAACCGTTTCCCGGCCAACTGCTTTCGGCTGCCGGCATCCTGCGTACTAGTTCGGCCGACGGCAACGACCGTCCGCTTTCCTATCGCGCTATTCTGCAAGGAACCGGTTTCGGCGGATTTTTCCACACCCACTCCGAGGAAAATCCCTGGGCCCAGGTGCAATTGCCCGGCAACGCCTCGATCTCAGGAATCGTCGTGGTCAACCGCTACGAAGCTGATTCCGGGCGGCAGGTTCCGCTGAAGATTTCCGTCTCGAAAGACGGCGCGGCGTGGACGCCCGTGGCAACCTTTGACAAGGCGGAAAACATGTTCCGTGCCGATTTGGCCGGAAAAAACACCGAGGCGAAATTCGTTCGGGTGGAACGCACCAAAATACCCGGCCGCCGCGATCCTTTCCACCTCCGCTCCATCCTGATTTACGGAAAGAAACTCTACTGATGACGAAGAATACGATCCGATTACTGACGATTGCCGTCATTATTTTCGTCTCGTCGGTTTTTGGCGAAGCCGTGGCCGCCGAGCGTGCGGCCAACTACAAGGCGGCCCTCGAACGAGCCAAGCAAACGGGCGCCGACATCGCGGTCTTCCAGCGCGGCAGCGATTGGAACCATCTCGGCGAATATCTTTATGCGAAGGTGTGGAGCCAGCCCGAGTTTTTGCAGGCGGTTGGCGACAACGTGATCCTCGTCGTGGTGGACAACCCCGAAGTGCCCGGCAGTCCGCCGACGAGCGAGACGGCCCCGGCCGACGCGCAGCCTTCCTATGGCAAGCGGGCGTCTTCGGTGCCGACGCGGTTGCTCGATCTGGCGGATGAAAACAAACCGCGGCCGAAAAGCGAGATATTCAGAATCACCTGCGCCAACGGCACGCGCTTCAACAAGCGAGCCGACGGCTGCTTCGTGGCGGCCGGTCCCAATCCGAATCAAGAAGTGTTGACGCTGATCCTCAAGCCCAAACAGGAGGGTAACGTTCTGCGGCTCGATTTTCCGCTTGACGATCGTTTACCTGGCCGCGGTCCCGGCCGCGCCGACGCTGGAAATTTCGTCGTTTCCGAGATTGAAATCGTCGGCATGAAACCGATGGTTGCCTGGGCCAACGCGGCCGAAGGCGCGATGACCGCGGCGAAGGCGATCGATGGCGTCGTTGACAAGCCGAACGACGGGTGGAACGCCCTCGCGCATCACCATCGCCAGCGAACCTTGTTGGTGGTGTTGGACAAACCGGCACCGGTCGGAAAGCAGCTCTTGGTTCGGCTGATCTGCAAGTCGCAGTGGGGCCAGCATGTGCCCGGCTGTATTTCGGCCTCACTTTTCGCCTCGCCGACCCTCAAGGACGACATCAAAGCGGTCGATCGCGCGAACCGCGAAATCGCCGACAATGCTCCATTCAACTGGCGCGACGTTTGTACGCCGCGTATCGCGTATCTCGACAAGGCCGGCCGGCCCGTGGCGTGCGAGGACCGCCCGCGTCAAAACTTGACGCCCGCCTCGACGGCCCGGCTCCTCGAAAAAATGCAAAAAATCAGGATGCGGCGCGACGAGCTTTGGGCCAAGGCCGAAAAGGAAACCGGCGCGAAGCGGGCCGAGGAATATCTCGACGGCCTGCTGGCGATGGGCAATGAGATCGCCTTCCACGGCGCCTACAAGCCGATTCAAGATGAAATCCGCGCCGCCGACCCGGAAAACGAGGCCGGCTGCTTTCGCCGATTGCAGTTTCCGCCGGACTACCGCAACGTGCCGCCTTTCGTGGCCGAGGCCTACAAGCTCGTCGACCAGAAGAAGTACCAAGAGGCCCTCGCCAAGATCAACGCTGAGCTAAAAAATACCCAGGCCAACCAAAGGCTTTCGCACGAACACATCCAGCGGATCATGCTCGGAAAGTTCAACATCTACCGCCGCTGGCCGGGTCACGAGGAGCAACGGTTCGACGTGCAACGCGAGATATACAAGTTCGACCCCGACACGTTCTGGGGTCTCGGCGCCATTGGCTATCTGTCGATGTTCAACAAAACGCCCGAGCCGGTGGGGTTTTCCTACGGTTGGGCGCCCTGTCACGTGAAGCCCGGCGCGAACGTTTGGAATTTCACCTACGGCATTGTGCCGAAAACGTTTGATCATGCCGGCAAGTATTGCCTGCGCATCATTCACAAAGAAGGCAAGGATACCCTCAAGGTCGTTCGCGTCAGCTTGCTGGAAGGCGACCGCGTGATATCGAGCGACGAGATTGCCAAAACGCTTGCGCCCGGCGAAAAAATTGAGGCCAATCTTGAGGTTCCCCGCTGGCCGCCGCGCGAAAAACTCTCGGTCCGTCTCGAAGCCGAGGCAGCCCCGAGCAAAACCGATGTCGGGGGACGCTTCGAGGTCGATCCGTTGCTTTAACCCTTGGAGTGGGAGACGTGAGAAGAGCAACTGTAAACGCCCCCCAGAAAGAGAAATTGCGCGAGAACTGAGGGCGAAGCCGTCCACTGAAGCCCTCGGTGAAGCGGACCAGCGACTTTCGCCGTGAACGCATTTACACCGAAATCGCAGGCCGGAAGGTCACCGGAAGGATTCGCGACGCCGCAATCTGCGACTCGATCATTGACAACCTGAACGAAAGCGACGCAAGGAATGGCCGTCTCGCAGACCGGTAGCGCACGTTCCCGACGAGAGGCAGCACTTATGCAGCTCGTCGGCGACGAACAATGGGCAGATGGCGCCGGCCCGCAAGGTGATCGATCGTGAGGACGAACGGATCACCCGGTTCGCCATCGATGTCGACGCGCGGCGCTGCACAAGGCGAGCCGCGTGGCCAGCCTGGGCGTGGCTCGATACGTGGTTGCTCGTTGGCCGCCGGACGTGAGAAGAAGACCTCGTTGGGCGTTTTTCCGTTGAGCGTGTCGTGCGGGCGGTGTATCCCAAGAGAGCGGCTGGAAAGTCGCCGGGCGAATTCATCGTGGGCACGTGGCGACTGTCGCGTCGCTTCCTAAGGGCGACCAATGTAGGCGACACGTTCCCACTTCGCGACACGGGCCGCCGTGGGGCGTCTCGTGGCCAAGACGGTCTTCGCTCTGCGGGCGAAACGTGCGACAGCGGGTTGGGGCCTATTCCGGCAGATCGATGCAGATCGTACCCCTACGCGGAAGACTTGCGGGCACCAATACCGGCACCCTGTTTTCTGTTTGCGTCGTATCTCTTGGGCACGTCGAAAGATAGAGAGGCAGAGCCTCAGGCTACCGAACCGAAGGGGGGCGTCTTTCACCGTGCGGCATTTCGCAGGGCATCAGGGTATCCGGCGTTTGGACTGACCTAGCCGTGCGACTGGTCTTGTTCAGCGGTTTCCTGCGAAGTGGAATTGCTGCCGGGTCCCTGCGGTTCCTCGGTGCTTTCTTCCTCGTTTAGTGGCGAGGCCGTGGCCTCCGGCTCGACGGACTCATCGCCGTGCACGTTTATCCTGGCGTCTTCCGGCTCGATGTCGAGTCCGTTATCCTCCCCGTTTTGGGGAAGCCCGCCGCCGCCAGATCGAAACGACAGCCCAAAGACGTTCAACACCGGGATGCTGGTTCCGATCGTCTGCCATGGATGATAGTTGCTGGTCGTTCTCGTTGGCCGGAAAATGTTCGACTGGATCGAGAATCGCGGGCTGGGTTGGGTGACCGGGAGAACGATCGATTGCGTAGTTGTTCGAGTCACGGGGTGATACCAAGGGAGATTCCCGTAGAAGGTCACCGTACCGGTGGAAGCCACCTCGTGACCATTGATGCTGGCAATGAGGATGTTGTTGCTGTCGACGTAGCTGGTGAACGTGGTGGTGTAAGTGCCATCGCCGTTGTCGGTGACGGGACCAATAACTCCGCCCGCCGATCCCGGTGCCAGCGCGAAGGTGACTTCGAGCTTATAAGCCGTGACACTCCGGCCCAGGCTGTCGTTGGCCTGCAAGGTCACCCGAGTTGTTTCGCCGCAGGGAAGGAAGCGGCTGGCAACGCTTATGACCGAGGTTTCGGTCGATGCCGTTGCCGGTACGACATCGGCAACCAGAACCGTGGCGCTCGTTGCGCTGGTGGTTTCGATGCTGGCATAGAGTTCTCCCGCCTTCAACTCGCCGGGAACCAAGGTGACGGTGATCCGCGAGTCGGAATTGACCGTCACTTCCTTCACCGCGCCCCCGACCGGACCGTCGACCGTGGATAGGACCAACTGGTTGCTTCCGGCGGCCGTGCCGAAATGCAAGCCGTTGATGACCAGGGTGGTCCCGTCATCCGACAGCTGGTTTGCCGACATCTCGATCTGCGGACCTTGGGCGACCACTTCCGCAATTTGAACCGGCGTGCCGCTCGATATGCCGTTCACCGAGACCGTGGTAAACAATTCCCCCACCGGCAACGGGCTGCTGGTATTCAGGATCACGGTCAATTGTGTGGCGGAGTCGGCAACGACCGACTCGATGGTGCTGGCCGGAAGCTCCGTCGTCCCCGTGCCCGTGTACAACGTGACGAGATTGACTCCGTTCGGGTCGAACCCGTTGCCTTCGATCGTGAGGAGCGTGGGGCTGTCCGAGATCTTGGTGGTCGCTTCGGTGATCGACAGACCGGCTACGGTGGCCACTTGAACCGGATTTCCCGCCATCGCAACGCCGTCGGTGACGACCGAAGCCGTCAGATCGCCCAGGGGCAGTGGCCCAGCAAGCGTGACGGTCAGCGACGTTGCATCGGAGCTGGCGGTCACCTCTTGCCCGGCTCCAGCAGCCGTCGCTTTGATGACCGCCGCGGGCAACGCGACGCCGTCGACGAACAAGGAAACCACGTTCGTGCCGCTCGGATCGAACCCGGTGCCTTGGATCGTAAGCGTGGCCGTTTCGGAGGATATCACGCTCGAATTGGACACGATCGTCGGCGCCGAGGATGCCGTCGTCAAAATTGTTCCCACGGCTTGGATACCGCCTGAGGTGCTGTTGGTCGGGTCGTTGACGATCGCCGCAAGGGTTCCCGTGCCGCTGGTCGGCGTGGGAATGCTCAAATCGGTGATTGTGATCTGATTCGGCGAGTCGACCGTCGTTGTGAAGCCGGAGATGGCTACCCATCCCGCTCCATCGTTGTATTGCAGGACCACGGAAGAGCCCGAGGTGAATCCCCAGCCGTACAACGTGAGGCTGGTCGCGTTGGGGGCCACGTTGGGCAGGGTCGACGGTACTACCAGCACCGGGACCGCGTCGGGCAAGACGTTGGCGACCGTCGTTTCCTCGCTCTCGATTCCATTGACGGTCACTTTGGCGGTGAGAACCCCGGGCTGCGGGAGCGACACACCGTTGACGGTCATCATAGTGGCGGAATTCACGGTAATCGAGCTGAAGGTTACCGATTGACTCGGCAGCTTCAGCTCCACTTGGGTCGTTGCCTCGGCGCTCGTATCGAAGCCGATTCCGTAAATCACGACGGTGCCCGCGTTTTCGAAGAGGTTACGCGAATTAGCATCAATGGCGGGAACGTTGGCGGCCACCACGTTGGCGACCTGCTGGCTGGCGCTGCTGACGCCGTTGGTGGTCACGGTGGCCGTGAGTGTCCCGATGGTAAGCGGGCCCTCGACTGCGAGGGTAAGCTGGGTGGCGGAGTTCACCGTTACCGATTTCACCGTGCCCGAGGAAAGCGATACGGTATTGGTGCCTTGGCTGCTCGTGTCGAAACCGGTGCCGTTGATCACGAGTTCCGTGACATTGGCGGCAACCCGGTTGGTGCTGGCGGTGATGGTCGGCGTCGACGAGGCCGTGACGGTGGCAACCTGTTGTGCCTGGCTGGTGACTCCATTGACGGTGACGGTGGCTTGCAGGGCGCCGGTCGCCAGCGGTCCGTCGAAGCTCACTTCCAAACGAGTCGACGTGGCCGAGGTAACGGTGATGTTGGTTGCGCCGGAGCCCGGCAGCGCGACGGTGTTGTTGCCCGGAGTCGTATCGAAGCCCGCCCCCTCGATGACCAGCGTCGTGGCATTGGCGGCAAGGTTCGTCGTTGCGGGCGTGACCGAAAGTATGCTGAGTTCGTAGCCCTGGAACGCCGCATTGCCGGCACTGTCGGTGGCGCGGACCGTAAACAGGGCGACGTTCCCCTCGGCACCTGTCGGCGTGCCGGTGATTTGCCCACTGCTGGAAAGACTCAGGCCGTCGAGAAGTGCCCCGTTGACCAGGCGGAACGTGATCCCACCCGAGCTTCCGCCGATGGTGCTGATCGTTTGCGAATAGGCGGTGCCCGACACGGCCGAGGGCAAAGCCGTCGTGGTGATCGTCAGCGCCGCGGGACTGGTGGTGACCACTTCGAAGCTGTTGTGCGTCTTCGACGCCGTGGAGCCGGCAACGTCGGTTGCCGTGACCGTGAACGAAAACGATCCGGCGGCGGTCGGCGTGCCGCACAGCATGCCCCAGGGCTCGAGCGTGAGCCCGGCGGGCAAACTGCCGTTGGTCACGGCGTACTGCACGCCATTGGTCACTTGATTCGTGGTAATGGTCTGGCAGTACGCTTGGCCCTTGACCGCGTTGGGAAGGGTCGCGGTGCCGATGGCGAGCGTCGGATTGACCGTGATGTTCATCGTGAAACTGCACTGGGCATCGGCCGACGGCGGATCGACCTGAACCTGCGGCAGCCCCGCGGCGGGCGTGTAGTAGACGGGGTCTCCGGGAACACTGGTGTCCTCGGGAATATTGATGTCGATCACCTGGCCCGCCTGGGTTCCAGTACCGAGGCTTGCGGTGACGGTCTGCTGGGCGGCGCCCCCGCCCCAGATCTTGACGCTCGGGGACTCCGCATAACCGCTGCCGGAGTTCGTGATGGAATACCCGGTGATCACGAAGCGGTCGCCTCGCGCCCCGAGTACGGCACCGGTCCCGCTGACGGAAATCGGAGTGACCGAAGTGGGTGCGCCCGTGAACCCGCTGCCGGCGTCGACGACGCTCAACGTCAGGATCTCGCCGCTTGTACCGACCGTGGCCACTTCGACCACCGCCCCGGACCCGCCTCCGCCGGTGACCGAAAACCGATCGTCCACGGCATAGCCGGTGCCCGCGGCGTTGATCTCCACGGTCTTCACGCTGATCCCGATCACCGCGGTTGCCTTCGCGACGGTCGAATCGGTTACGATGACGTCGAAACCGACGGCCGAGCTGACCGAGGTCTGCGTGCCGCCGAACGTGAAGACGCCTGTCGAACTGGTCATGTCGCTCGTGCCGAGCGTACCGAGCTCAATGCCCGTGGGAAGCGATACCTGTGGGCATGCCAGGGCCAGCGTGTAGGGCCCGACGCCGCCGGTCGCCTGAATTTGCGTGGTGTAGGCCAAATTGACGTCGGCCGCCGTGAGAGTCAGCGTCGTGCCGCTTAGCCCGGCGACCGTGACCGGCGCGACCGGCTCGGCGTCGATCACGTCGAACTCGAAGGGCATCGACGAAGTGGAGCCGGTACTATCGGTGATCTGGATGACAAAACTGTAGGGCGAGGACGTTGCACTACTGGGCGCCGTTCCCTGGAGGACCCCGGTATCCTCGTTCAACGCGAGCCAAGAGGGGAGACTTCCCTCGATGACGGCGAACTTCAAGCCGGTCCCGCTTCCGCTGGCGACGATGGTCTGAGAATACGGGCTGTTCACGAGGGCATCGGGCAGGCTCTGCGTGACAAAGCCAGGCGCTGTCGGCGAGCCAAGATTCACCGTGATGGTTTCCGGAATGTCGCCGGGCGGGAATAGAATGTTGGTCGACGTGCCGCCCTGGTCCGAGTACGGGAAACCATAGGAGAGGCCGTTGATACTCACGCCGTTCTCAGGATCGACCAGGCTGTTCGTTTGTACCACCGCCGCATACCGGTTCGACTGCGTACCCAGAGCAAAATACTGGTTCGGCGGCGCGGAGCCGACCGTTGCTCCTCCGAGGTCGGTGTACGAGGTCTGTTGACCGTCCGAGATGGTGTCAAGCAGTTTCAGATCGTACGGCGAGGTCCCTCGATAGATCTTGTAGCCGGTCGCCGGCGCGGCTTCTGTTCCGTTGGCCCAGTTCAGCGTGGCCGCTTCACCGGCGTTCAGCGTGGCGGCGACGCTCATGCTGGGCGTCGTCTCGCCGTACACGTTCACGGCCGTGACCGCGTAATAGTACGTGGTGGTCGACGTGACCTGGCTTTGCGAGTTGGTGGCGACCGTGGGGTAGTCGAGCATCTGGGGGAAGCTGGCCCAGTTGTCCGGCGGGATATCGTGCTGGGTTGCAATCCCGCGATTGAAGGCCGAAACGATCGAATTCTCGATCGCGGCCAACGCCGTGGCCAGATCGGTGTTGTCGGCAACGTCGGGATCGTGCTGATCGGAGGCAAACGCCGCATCGCATCCAAATACCATTTGGGCCGGCGTCTCCTGGGCGCTGGCGGCCGCGACCATCCAGCTCGGCATGGGCGGCGCACTGGTCGACACATATCGCGTATTCGACGAGAAGATCGGCTGATAGATGTTGATCACGTCGCCTTGCTTGATGCTCTTCCCGGCAACATCGTTTTGGGCCGTGAGCTGCAGCACGGTGTAGGTGGCCCCGGTTTCGTTCCAACTCGCGCTGGGCGTGTAGCTTACCGTGTTTCCCACCCACAAGGCCCCGTTTCGCTCGATCGAGAAGGAATTCGGGGCCGTGTAGTACGAGAAGAAATCCAAGAGCTCCTGCGTGTAGTACTCGCTGAGCGGATTGAACCCGTAGCAACTGTGCGTGTCGACGGAGATCTGCTTCGCCTGCGGAATCGCCCCTTGATCGACGTAGGTCGTCGTCGTTGCCCCGTAGACAGTCGCGATGAAGCTGTAGGCGGTCGAATCGGTCGGCGTGGTCCCGTCAGACGTGCTGTAGCGATAGATGTTGTAGCCGGCCGTGTTCGGGTCGTAGTATTGAGTCCACGTAAGCGTGTTGCTGGTGCCCTCGGCCTGGCCCGACACGGTGAACGAGTTGCTCAGCAACGTTTCCCCGGCGACGCCGTCGGAATTGGCAATGAGGTTGTCGCTGAAGGCCGTGATGCAATACGAATAGCTGGCCCCCGCCGCCAATTGGCTCTCCGTGTCGGCGGTCGGCGTCACCGATTTGAGGATCGGCGCGGTCGACTCCAACGAGAGGATGTCTTGGGGCGCCACCACCTGCAGGCTTTCTGGGTCTTGCTGCTGGGCAAAGGTGGCGCATTGCGCGAACTCTGGATAGGCCGCGTACTGGCCGCCGTCCTCGAAGGCCTCGCGGAAACCGGTGTTCAGGTCGGTCTGGTCGAGTGTGATTCCAAGTGGGTTCAGCGGAAACGACAGATTCGCGCTCTCCGGATACACCAACGTGAAGGGAAAGCCCGTTGAATCGACCGCCGAGATGTCAATATCGAGCCCGGCGCCCGATCCGGTCGATTGGTAGTTGAACTCGAACTGCGCGAAGTTGTCGGGCACATCGGCTACCGCGGGACTGGCAGCCGCCTTGGGAGCAGCAACGGTGCCGTCCACGGAAATTACCAGGCCGGCGTGGATTTCACCGACGAAGAGGAATAGCTCGCCCGACTTCACGTCTTGCCCCGACGGAATGGCCAGCTCGTATTGAACCGGTTCGGTGTGCGCGTGATCCTCGGTGGCCGGAGCGGCGAGTGAAAACAGTGGCAATTGCGACAGCTCGGCGCTGAGCGCCTCGAACGTCTGCGAAGTCGGATCAAGGTAGACTTTGCTCGAGTTGCTATAAAGCCCTGCCTGGACTCCAAGGTTGGCTGTCTCCGGCGGGATATTGAAGTGCAACGTGGTGACGTTGCCCGAAGCACTGAGCATCTCCCGGCTTTCCAGCGGCTCGAATCTCAGCCGGGTCGTCGAGGTCCGCGCGTGGGAGCGATTATGGCGATGCTTACGATTGCGCCACCTGCCGATGAGGTTGGAAATGGACGACATTGCCTGCCTTTGTTGGTTAGTCTAGCGAAGACATATCGTTTAGGTGGTTTGGGGAGTATTCGTCACCTATGACATCGGCACGAGCGGCTCACGTCGATAGGGAATCTCCCAAGGCGTGATCCTGTCCCTCCCAAAAGCTCCATCCGGCAATAATCGTGGGCGTTTGGCCACGCGCAAAAAGCAGTTGCCGGTCGGGAAAATGCTCACGAAGAGCCGCAGATTCCCGCACAGATCAGCCGATTCTGCCATTTACTTGCGGACTGATAGCGACGAACCAGGCACACAAACCGATTCGCAAGATTGCACAACTCGTGTGTACCGTCGCTCGGGGGTGCGAAAGTTATCCCCGACCTTGCCCCGCGGACGCCATGATTCCCACCAACCCCCGGCAGCCTTGCGATGGCGGCCGATTGGTCGACGAGGCAGAGGTTGGTGATGAAGGTGTGGCGGTTGGCGTGGAAGTCGGCGAAGCGGTTTTGGGAGTCTTTGTACTTCAAAAAGTCGCTTTGCAGACGGCGACGGCGCTCGGCCGGGTCGTCGGTCTCAGCGAGCCACACGCGTCGGGCGGCGGCCAGGTCTTCGCGCATCATCTTGGCCGTCTTGCGGTCGAGGCCGCAGGTCCGTTTCGAGATGGGGAAGAGGATTTCGTCGTCGGCCGGCTGGCGAAGCTGCAGCCACTCGCGCAGACGCGTGACCACCTCGGGATGCAATACCTGGGTGTCTTCACGGCGATGCTTGCTGTAGGCGGCGGCGACGGTGACCGTGGGCGGGTCGTCCGTAAACCGAAAACTGGCGGGCGTGAGACTGCCGATCTCGCCTTTGCGCAAGCCGGTCCAGGCGGCCAGCACGTAGAGCATGGCCCGATCGATGCCGGGAATCGACTCGACGACCGGGCCCGAGTTGGCGGCATCGACCAGACGCCAGAACTCGTCGCGGGAAAGGGCCCGCCGGTCGTGGCGGCGATCGACGCGGACGTTGAGCATCGCCAGGCCGTCGAGCGGGTTGCTGCGCAGGCGGCGGTTGATCGTCAGCCAGCGCGTAAAACATTTGATCGCTCGCAGGTAGTGGTTGCTCGTCTGCACGCTGAGCCCTTCGTCGCGCAGGTTGGCCAAAAAACGCTGCACGTCGGTGGCCTTGATCTGGGCGATGCGGCGCCAGCGGCAGGCCTCGACACAGAGGTGAATTGGACTACCGACTTTCGCCGTGAACGCATTTACACCGAAGTCGCAGACCAGAAGGTCTTCGGACGGACTCGACACGCGGCGAGTAGAAGTTTGATCTTTGACGTGTGCCGTGATAAGGCAATGATTTTCAGTGGGTGAGATTCCCATCCGGCCTCTGTCGCTCCGGCCGGTAGCCCTGGGAGCGGTGGAAGGAGGTAACGACTTCGACTGAAGCACTTCCAGAAAAGGGTCCCTTGGGGACTCAGCGAGCATGCAGGCCGCAACGTGCAGTGAACGCCGAGCAGGCCTCGAAACGGCTGTCGCGGAAGCCGACCCGACGTCAAAGCGGGGAAGGCCGCCGTTCTGCGGGAAGCGAGCGACGCTTGCACCGCAGGATTCCGCCGGGGTATTTGGCGGCGGCATGCATGTACAAGGAGATCATTTGCAACACGGGGAGCCTCGGCGGTGGCGGCGCGTGACCGCCAACGGATGTTCCGCGAGGAACCGAATCCGGCCGTGCGAGGTGGCGGAGCTGCAACACGGACATACGGAAGTGATCGATGGCGACTTATCCGGGTATTTTGACACAATCCCGCACGCGGAACTCATGAAATCGGTGGCACGTCGCGTGAGCGACCGACATCTGCTGCACCTGATCAAGATGTGGCTGGTGGCCCCGGTGGCAGAAACCGACAAGCGCGGGCATACGTGTCGGACGACCCGCAACAAGGATGAAGTTCGGGGAACACCCCAAGGGACCCCGATCTCACCGCTATTGAGTAACCTCTATATGCGTCGTTTCGTACTGGGTTGGAAAGCGTTAGGGCATGAGAAACGGTTTGCTGGGAGAATCGTCAACTATGCCGACGATTTCGTGATCCTTTGTCGTCGCAGTCGGGCAGACGATGCCATGATTGCGATGCGGGACATGATGAAGCGGCTGAAACTGACGGCCAACGAGCAGAAGACGCGACTCGCCCGGCTGCCGGAAGACACTTTCGACTTTCTGGGGTTCACCTTTGGCCGCTTACGCGATCGACGGACGGGACATGCCTACTACGGTGGCCGCCCGTCGCTGAAATCGATGAAGCGGCTGCGACGCCGCATCCATAAGGAGACCACGCGTCGGTGGCTGTGGACATCCGGGGAGAATCGCGCGTTCGTGATCAACCGCTTGCTCGCGGGCTGGGCGAACTACTTCTCGGTGGGCACGGTCCGGAGGAGCTACAGTAGCTTGGACGCCTATGTCTTCCAGCGGCTCCGTCAATGGTGGTGTGCCAAGCACACCGTACGCAATCGGAGAGATGCACGCTTCTCCAACGAATATGTGTATGGGCTGGGGCTCACCCGGTTGCGCGACCGGCCACGCCGCGCTGCGTGTGCGAACGTGTGATGTCTTGTCCGAGAGCCGGATGCGGGAAAACCGCACGTCCGGTTCGATGAGCGGGAGAGTGGAAACGGAGTATGGTAGGGATACTGAGGCACCGGCAACCGAAAGGGTCGGTAACAGATAGGCCCCACCTAAACCACCGCGCCACCTCCCGACTCTACAACTTGACCGAAAACAGCACGAAGAACAACCTTCGCGCAGACCGGTAGCGCAAGTGCCCGACGGGAATCAGCGATTATGCTGCTCGCTGGACATGAATAATGGGCAGGTGGCGCCGGCCTGACAGGTGATCGATCGTGAGGACGAACGGATCGCCCGGTTTGCCGTCGATGTTGACGTGTGGTGCCGTACAAGGCGAGCCGCGTGGCCAACGCGGGCGTGGCTCGAGACGGGGCTACTCGTTGGCTGGCGGACGAGAGAAGAAGACTTCATTGGGCGTACGGCCACCGAGCGTGTCGTGGGGGCGGTGCTCGTTGTACCAATCGGTAATCAGTTCGACCTCCCGCTCGAACTGCGTCTGGCCCTCCGGCACCGTGATCATCGCCAACAAACTCTTTGATGGTCCGATGAAAACGCTCGACGACGGCAATGCTGCCGTGCCGGCTGACGGCACCGAATCGCGGCAGGATGTTCATCGCCTTGCACCATTGCTCGAAGTTCGCGCACTTGAATTGAGAGCCCTGATCGACGATAAGGTGTTTCGGGCTGGTTCTTTCCTTGAGAAGGATGCGGTCGAAGGCCGCGGTCACTTCTTCCGATGAGGGTTTTGACTTGAAGACCGCGAAGCCCATCGAACGCCGAGAATAGTGGTCCACGATGTTCAGCAGCCACCAACATACGGGCCAGCGTTGCCAGATTGCGTACGGAACCCAACAGGTCCAGAAACCGCCGCTAATCGGCACGGCCGTCAAATCCGCATGCCACGTGTGGCCGGCCCCCGGTGCGTGCGAGAATATTTGCGATAATAGCGAGTGCGCAGCAACCGCCCTAGCCTGCCTTCCGCTCGTACCACTTTAGCGCCCCGCCCAGCGACTCGCGACGGACCAGATCGCCCCTTGAGAGCAACGGGATGGTCGCCGTCTTCGTGCTCGTGTCAACCTGCCGTGGCGTGTGGTAGTCCAAGCCGCGATGCGTGCGCTTCGTGTGATAATAATCGACGAACCGGACAGTGAGGTAGCGCAAGTGGTCCTCACCGAAGACCAGGAATCGATCGAGGCATTCTCGTTTTATTGTGCCGACACACCTTTCGGCGATGGCGTTTTGATTCGGCCGCCGAGGCCCAATGCGGACCGGTTTTATGCCTTCCGACTTGAGTATTTTGCGAAAATCCCAGGTGAACTTCGTGTCGGCGTCGTGGATGATGTACTTCGGCGGCGTATCGATTTCGCCAAAGAAGATGCACAGATTGCGGGCTTGCTGCTTCATCCATTCGCCGTCCGGATTGGGCGTCATGCCCAGGATGTGGACCTTTCGCGTTTCCAGGTGGATGAAAAACAGCACGTAGTAGTCGACCCAGCCGTGCATCGTGAGCACCGGCTTGGTGAAGAAGTCGCAGGCCCAGAGCGTCGAGGCATAGCGACGCAGGAAGCTGGCCCAGGTGTTGTCGGGATCGCCCAACGGCTCGGGCTTGAAGCCGTGCTTGCGGAGGATGTTGTTGATCGTCGTGCGGCCGATCGTGCGGTAGCCGAGCCGATAGAGTTCGCCCTTGATACGACCGCCGCCCCAACCGGTTTCCTTGCGGATCGCCAGCACCAGTTCATGGATCTCGTCCGGCTTGCGATTGCCGCCATTGAGAGTTTTCGGTTGCTGGTCGCTCGGCCTCTGGACTTGCATTGTACGCTCGGCCTCGGTCGTGTCGATTTTCTTGGGCAACCGGTCCCGCAAGACCTGGCTCTCGACCTTCAGGTACTCGACATACTTCGCCAATTCCGATTCTGTCGCATTCGCAATCAGAACCAACAGCGGGTGAATGAACCACTTCACTTTGATACAATTCTCACAGCCGGTCGTAAAACAACGGGTGACGTCGAATGGTACCCCACTCAAAACGTTGGGCCGGTTCAAAGAAAACTGCTTCTGGTTCCAATGGGCTTACCACAATCCTTTTCTCCTGAATAGCACGATCGCACCACCATTTGACACGCGGCGACTGCCGCGTCGCTTATTGTAGGCGGCCAACCTGGTCGCCACGCCCCACCTTCGCGACACGGGCCGCCGTGTCGCGCCTCGTGGCCAAACGTGCCTTCCCTCTACCGGGCGGAAAGGTGCGACAACCGGTTTGGGCCTATTGTTCTCGAAGAAAGGCGAGAAAACGGCGGCGCGCAGGGCAAGAACACAAGCCCGACACGACAGCTCAGCGAAAGATGAGTTTCGATCTCAAGAAGGCCACTGACGCTTGTTTTCGCGGCAGATCGATGCAGATTGTACCCCTACGCGGAAGACTAGCGGGCACCACTGTCGGCACCCCGTTTTCTGCTTGCGTCGTATCTCTTGAATATGTCAAGAGATAGTGAACCGGGGCATCAGGCTACGGAACCGAAGGTTAGAGGTTCGAGCCCTCTGGGGTGTACTTTCTGCAAGGGCGTTTGCGCATCGACGTAAACGCCCTTCTCTTATGCGCTTACGTCACGCAAGTCGCCAATTGTCAAAGCCTTGCGACGACCCCCTGATCGGCCGAAACCCCCACGCTTGGGTCAGCTTTCGTTGCAGATTGCGGCAGATCGATGCAGATCGCGGACATTACGCGGGCACCCATTTCGGTACCCTTCTGCAAAATCTCGGCACCATAGTCGGCACCTCGGATCGGAACATTTCGGACAGCGCATCACTTGTGGATATCGGGCCTGGAAAAAGTCGCTTGTGCCTGTGAATATAAATATAGGGGAACCGAAAAACACGATGAACAGCAACACCTTTTCCCCTGGCCCCACTGCGAATTCCGTTTGCTCTGCCGATGGAAAGGTGCTGGCAGTACCAGAGGGCTGGACGCTGCTTCCGCCCGGCGATGCGGCCTTGACTCGTCGGGTCAAGGCGGCGGGCTTGCATTGGGTCGTCCAAGAGAAGAGGGGCCGAAAGACTTTTTCTCGCGGCGTCTGGGCAGCGGCAGCGACCATTGAGCGAATTCGCGCTGAACTGGCGGCCAAGCGTTCGACCGAGCAGTATGCCAAGCGTAGGGAGGCCGATGCCCGGCGGCGGGAGAAGGCCCAGGCCGAATACGTCGAAGACTTCTACGAAGCAGTGACAACGTTTCTGGCCTTCCATGCCCACCATGCTGAAATCGCCGGCCGACTTGCCCGTGTCGTGGCCGAACATGCCACCCCAGTCGGCAGCGGCACGGTTGCCCGAACAAAGCGAATCCCGGTCGAGCAGCGTGCCGAAGCAGCGGTCATTGCGTGGATGCGGCACCAGACCACCGCCTACGAGTCGATGGTGATCCCAAGGATCAACGGCAAACGGAGGGAAGTGCGACGGATGCTGGCCCAGCGATCCCAAGAGTTGCTCGGGCGGTATCGCCGTGGGGAGGCGGTCGGGGAAGGATGTCCGCTCAGGACGGCACTGGGGGCCGACTGCACGAGGAGGGACTAACACATGGCCTACAGCGAATCCCTCAGCTGCCGTGTTCGTGATGCGTTCGCTGGTCGCCGTGGGATCACCGAGAAAAAGATGTTTGGCGGCGTCGGGTTCATGCTTCACGGCAACCTGTGCGTGGGCGTCTGGCAGACCTCGCTGATCGTTCGTCTTGGTCCAGAACAAGCCGAGGCAGCATTGAAGGAACCCCATGTTGTTGAATTCAACATTACGGGCCGCCCGATGAAGGGTTGGGCCATGGTGGAAGCCGAAGGTATGGAAACGGACCAGCAGTTGAGGGCGTGGATCGAACGGGCGGTCGAGTTTGTCGAGACGTTGCCGAGGAAGTAGCTGCTCGAAGGTAATGAAGGGAGGTTACGCCTATAGCTTCAACCTTTCGTCGGCCTGTTGTTGATGACCATTTCAACGATTTCATCCAGTGTACCTTCGGGATACCGTTCCGAGAGGTCGACACCGAACTCTTTGCGAAGTACCAGGGAGAACGATTCCAATTCTATGTTGTCGCCGAGTTTCCACAGCTTCCAACGAGGATAGCAACCTCGGTAGATGTCGTGAAGGTGATTGTCGGGGACGAACCTGTATCGGTCGTCCGAATTGAACGAAAAAGCATCGCAGAGCATCGTCAACACGGCGTCGGCTTCCTGCCTCGTCTTCTCATCTGAGAATCGCTGTTGCCACACGTTCTCCAGGGACTCCCGGTTTCGGTAGGGTTGAGGCAACGGAGGGCAGAAAGCTCGGCCACTTCGCCACGAATTCCAGGCGATATTCGCCGCTACAAGGACCAGTATTCCAACCAGAACAAGATGGCTTAGGGTCATGTCGACAACCTGTTCTGCTCCCCCGGTAGCTACTCTCCTCTACCGCATCTCGAACAGAATCGACGGCGGAGTTGCCGTCCCGTCCGATACAATGACTTCCACGGGCTTGGAATCCCAACCATTTAGTGAAAGCCGAAAGGTGTGAACTCCGTCCTGCAATTTGTGCCACTGCAACACACAGGCATGGAGCGTTCCGCCAGAAGAGGTTCCTCCTCCGCTTCCATGAGCACTCTTTTGGGCGTTGTGAAGCGAGTAGGACCCATCGTAGTGATCGACGATTTCACCAGATGGCAATCGGACCTTGGCCGTCAAGACAGGTAGTCCTTTTCGGGCGGCTTCTGTCCTGGCTGCCAGGAGTTGCTTTTGTTCCTCAAGAAAATGTTGCCATTCCGAAGCCGGAATCACTTCCTCCATGCCACTGATTCGGAGTACCGAGTGACCACCGTGTGGCAGTCTTTGTCCGTTGTGGCCGAGGCCGACCTTGTCCCAGACAATGGCAATGCGATAATCGTCGTTTAGCGTGAGGCCCTCCACATAGTGCCAGTCGCACGTGTCGGGACCAAGAAGTTCGCCCCGTTCAAGAATCGCTTGCGCCACTTCAGCCGATTTCGTTTTCCCACAAAGAATGTAACCGTCGATTCCGTAGTCGCTTCTGTAGAGCAAGCTCAAGGACGCTTCCGGGCAATCGCCCCCTGTCGGGAAATGACCATCATGATGTTCCGCATAGCAGAGTAAAGTCAGCCCCAAGGCTTTCAGGCAGCAGTGGGACGGGCCATACGGAAAGGCGTGGCGATACCAGGCATAGCCCGCACCGCCCAAACCTACGATGATGACGGCAAGAACCATCAGCACGGTTATTAACCGCTTCGGTATTCGTGTGCGACGTGGCGATGACATGGGAAAAGTCCCTCGCCGTTAGAAACCATTTTCGTGATCGAAGCCGCCTGTATAGATCATAGCTTGTCTCCCACGTTGTCGTCCAGGAGGAGATGTTCCTTACCTGCCATCAGGAATCCCGTTGCCCCGCCAGGAGTTTTTCACCAACAACCAATGCTGATACAATACGTGTTCACGGCACCCACATCCCACCTATCATTTGGAGCCCCAAACCATGACACGCCTAATCCTCGCTATTCTTGTGTTCCTGGTGGTTGGCGTCTGTCCGATTCGACCTTCCCAAGCCGCCGATTCGCAGCCGCAGGCGACCAAGGAGTTCACGGTGTACCCGATTGGCTACGTGCGAAAAGCGGAAGGACGGACGACGATTGTCGTGGAGGAGAAGTATCGGCCTGCCCTGCTGGGCGTCGAAGAGCTAAGCGAGATTTGGGTACTGTGGTGGTTCGACCGCAATGACACGCCGGAAAAGCGGTCCATACTCCAGGTTCACCCTCGTGGCAATCCCGCCAATCCGATTCGAGGTGTGTTTGCCACGCACTCGCCGGTGCGTCCCAATCTGATCGCCATGACCCGATGCAAGGTGATTTCGGTGAAAGCAAATGTCATCGAGATCGAGGGGATCGATGCCTTCGCCGATACGCCGGTGTTGGACATCAAGAACTAGCCGAGTCGTGGTGTCATTTCCACGATGACCTGCAGGTGGTACTCGTGCTGCCCGAGGTAGTTCCGCCTCGATGCGAGAATCGGTCCGACGAAGCTGGCGAGCGAGGCGGCGTTGATCGACCAACGAGGCTCCTATTCGGAGCATCAACGGTTCTATGAGGAGCGAAGCAATAGCGATCGCCACACGAGGCAAACACGGCACATCGCCCAAAGTGCTCAGCCGCGTCTTCGTTGGCTGTAATCGTAACGACTGCACCTGTACCCACCCGGCAGGGCTAAGGCCGGGAGTCTTCTTTGATGGACCATCCTTGACGGCCGTTGCGAAACCGTCGATGATTGAATAGCGACGCTGCACGGGGGGGCAGGTGTGGTCCTTGGGCCGTGGTCTTCTCGGGTGTGGCGCCAGCGGCGTTTTCCTCGATTGAAGACGACATCCCAGAGAGACTCCCGCCATGTGGTATCGAGGCATCTTTTCGTCGACCGTTGCACGTTCCTCCGCTCGTCGCCAGGCCCGGCCGACCTCGCAGCCGTCCCACCGCCGCCTGCTGACCGAGCAGTTGGAGCGTCGAGAGTTGCTGTCGATTCAGCCGCTCGGCGAGGGCGGCATCTTGATCGAAGAGGCAGCGACCGACTCGGGCACGATCTCCGGCACGGTGTGGTTCGATCTCAACGGCAACCAGACGCTCGACGCGCGGGAAGAACTGCTGGCCGATCGCGTGGTCTATGTCGACCTCAACGAGAACGGTGAGTTCGACGCCGAGGAGCCGTACGCCACCACGCGAGCCGACGATCCGGCGACCGCCGCAAATGAATCGGGCAGCTACACGATCACGGGCGTGCCGGTCGGTACGCACCAGGTAGCCATGGTCCTGCCCGACGGCTGGTGGCAGACCTCGCCCAACTCGTCGGAGATTACCACGGAGTTGATTTCCAAGAGCTACGATGGGTCGCTGGCCGACGGGAGTATTCACACCGGCGGCAGTATCAGCGGCGACGGGCGGTATGTGGCATACACCAGTTTTGCCACCAACCTCGTGGAAGGCGACGATACTTCGTCGGGCACCGGGGTGTATGTCTACGATCGGGTGACGGGGGTGACCGAACGAATTGATGTAGGGTTCGATGGTAGCCCGGCAAATGGATCGGGACGCTACCCGACGTTGAGTCAGGATGGCCGCTACGTCGTCTTCGAGTCGTTCGCCAGCAATCTCATTGAGGGGGATACTAACGGAAAAACGGACGTCTTTCTGCGGGACCGGCTTACGGGAGATACCGAACTGATCAGCGTTGCCACCAGTGGTGAGCAGAGCGATTACAACAGCAGGCCATGCTACGCGGGATCGGATTGCATTAGCGAAGATGGCCGTTACGTGGTGTTTTCCTCTAATGCGTCCAATTTGGATCCCGCTTTTCCGGCGGGAACGGGATACATTAGTCATCAAGAGGAAATCTATCTGCGCGACCGCGTGGAGAATATTACTAGTACGTCATCCAGCAAGTTTCTTCCGGTATAGTTCCGGGAACACTCGGCGGGCGTCGTTGTTATTGAAGGTCCAGTCGATTATGGCTTTGCGGCGATTTCGGTCGCGGGCCCAAGTCGCCGCATGACGTTGAACTTCTTCGATTGTAGGAATCCGTCGCCCGAGGCATTGCTTGGTCAACACGGAGATTTCAATTTCTGCCATGTTCAGCCAACTGGCGTGCTTGGGTGTGTAGTGCCATACGATGCGTCGCAGAGATTGCTTCGCTTTCGTGGCGTCAAACGTTTCGATGAGGGACTTTTCGTTGTGCGTGTTGAGGTTGTCGAGAACCAAATGAATCCGACGAGCCTTGGGATAACGCTGAAGCAGATCACGCACGAATCGTGCGAAATCGGCCCGTTTGCGATGACGCCGAGCCTGGACGAAGCGTTTGCCACCATTCGGCTCAACGGCGACAAAGATACTGCACGTGCCGCAACGACGATACTCGTAGTCCTGCTTAGCCGCCTTGCCTGGTACGGCAGGCTTGAAGGGACACGTATCGTCCAGGAGTTGATACGGCTGCTCGTCCATGCAAATCAACGGTTCTCTCGGGTTGAACGCCTTTTCATACTGGTCGAGGACGTCCTCCATTCTGTCGCGAAACTCTTCGGTGAGTCTCGGAATGCACCATGTTTTTTTCGCCATGGCTTCATGTCGTGCTCTTTCAGCCACAACGCAACCTCGCTCTTGCTGATCGAATCGACGAAGCCTCGTTTCACGGCGTGCACGCAGAGTAGTTCCAGCGTCCAGCGGACGCGGCCCTCCGGCGGATCGCTGCAAGCCAACGCCACGACTTGCTGCTTCTGCCGTGGCGTAAACGTGGGCGGAGCACCGGATCGAGGGGCGTCGTACAACGCTTCCTCTAAACTCCCGGTACAGAACCGTTTACGCATACTGCGAACAGTTCGATCCGTGCAACCAACGTGTTCGGCAATCTCCTCATCCGTGAATCCTTCATCTGATTTCAGCAGAATCAAGGCACGCCGAACCACACGCACGGATCGCGTGCCGGTATGCACCAACTCCTGCAAATGCTGTCGGGCCTCGTCCTTGAGGCGTACAATGTGTTCCTTCATGCCGGTGCTTATACCACCGGAAACAATTTCATGGAAGGCGTACTAGGCGAATTTCCGTTGGCTGGAATGGAGAGGAGGCCGATGGTTATTCCAACGGGGCGTCAATCAGCGCGGACGGGCAAGCCATCGTGTTTTGCTCGCACGCCAGCAATCTCGTGGCGGATGACACGAATACATTTCGTGATGTGTTCCTGTATGACGTTCCGACAGGCAACATGCAGTGCGTTAGCCGAGGCAATTTAGGTGGTGACGGTGGTCATGTGTCGAATCCGGCGATCAGCGGTAACGGACGTTTCATAGTTTTCTCTTCGTTGGCAAGTAATCTGGGTGCTGGTGATGAGAATGGTCTGTCGGATGTCTTCGTCTTCGACCGCCAAACCCAGACCATAGAGAGAATTGCGCCAACCTATGATGGCCTAGAGCCCAATGGCGATAGCTACAATCCCGTAATCAGCGCGGATGGTCGATTCATAGCCTTCAGTTCGATAGCCACGAACTTCTGCCTTGATTACCGAAGGGGGTATTAGAAAGGGATTTCTCTACGATCGGGAGTTGGACATCGTCCATTGCACGCTCGTTACTCCTGAAGGTGCCAGGGCGCATGGGGCGAAATCGCGTTGCCTCCATCAGTGATGACGGACAAAGACTGTGTGTTGGTTGCTTCTGATTCCGACCTGGTAGCCGACGATGTTAATGGTTGGGAAGATGTGTTCCTTCAGGAGATCGGTCAGCTATATCCGATGATCCAGGAGGTTACCGTGACTGTTAGTTGTTCGGTGACCCAGGTGGATTTCGGCTGCAAGAACGCGGACGAAATCCTATTGAATACCTTAGGCCATTGCGTCGCATCGAACCGTTGGGAAGTATGACGCGTTGGCTGTGCCCATGAGGGAACGGTCGCTTCGGCCGGACAACGCCATCACTACCCAATCGAATTGCAGGCGGTGCAGACGCTCACTCTTCTAGTTGCCCCGGATGAGACGCTGCAGACGGGTCTACAGCTTCGCGGACCGAATGGCGAGGTGATCGAAGGTCTCACGGT